>CAWFWC010000017.1:0-509528 GCA_963819465.1 uncultured Alphaproteobacteria bacterium | reverse complement strand
GGCGGCGGAAAGCGCTCGATCCCAATAGTCGTCACCACCGGGCTTGACCCGGTGGTCCATGCTGACTTGACGGCCCCATGGATTGCCGGATCAAGTCCGGCAATGACGAATTGAATCACGGAGTCCCTCATGCCTCCCATCCGCGGCAGCTGCCTGTGCGGCGGCATCAAGTTCGAGATCACGGGTCCCCTGCTCTCGCCGATGAACTGTCACTGCTCGCAATGCCGCAAGCAGCATGGCGCGGCGTTTCGCAGCCGCGTGCGCGTCGCCGCGCAGGATTTCCGCTGGCTTCAGGGCGAGGACCTGATCAAATATTACGAGAGCCCGCGCGGCTACATGCGCGGCTTCTGCCGCGACTGCGGCTCGCCGATCCTCAATCGCGCCGGGCCGAACTGGAAAGCGCCGGCCGATTTCCCGGTCACCGCGCCGCAATACGGCATTGCGCTGGCGCTGCTCGACGATCCGCCGGCCGCGCCCGAATTGCACTGCTTCACCGGCAGCAAGGCGCCGTGGTTCGAGATCACCGACGACCTGCCGCAATATGCGGAATATCCGCCGCCGCGGACTGATCGGCCATAACCCGTTGCCAAAATCTCCGGCTACTCGGTGCGAAATTCTCCCGGCCGCATCCGCTCGCCCGGCTCGTGAGGCCATCGCCAAGCCGTTCGACCGACAACTCACAACCGCCGCCGCGTGACCGGTCGGGCCGTCACCAGAATCGCAATAGCTTCGGGAGACGTACCTGCGCCTGACCTTGCGCCTGCTCGCCGCGCTGCTGATCAGCGGCGCCTTGACCGGCGCCGCGAGCGCTCAAACGCCTTATCCCAGCCGCCCCGTCCGCGTGATCGTTCCCTTTGGCCCGGGCGGGTTTGCCGACATCACCATGCGTCTCGTCGGCGAGAAGCTGTCCGAACGCATCGGCCAGCAGGTGGTGATCGAGAACAAGCCGAGCGCCGGCGGCATTATTGCCGGGAGCGCCGTGACCTCCGCGCAACCGGACGGCTACACTTTGTTCATGCTGACGAGCGGCATCGCGCTCAGCAAGGCGTTGCTCGAGACAATGCCGTTCGATCCGGACACCGCCTTCGTGCCGATCTCGACGCTGGCGCAGTTCGATCTGCTCGTCCTGGTCAAATCCGAGTCATCGATACGAACGGTCAATGATGCGCTCGCCAGGCGCGCACCGATCCGGCCAAGTTCAACATCGGCACGATCAGTCCGGGCAGCACGCAGAACGTCACCGGCGAACTGTTTCGCGCGACGACCGGCGTTGCCATGACCATCATTCCCTATCGCACCACGGGCGAGGTCTTGACCTCGCTGCTGCGCGGCGACACGCAGATCGCGATCGATACCTACGCCGCGCTGAAACCGGCGATCGACGCCGGCACGATCCGCGCCATCGCGGCAACCGGTGACACGCGCTCGCCGATGCAGCCGAACGTGCCGACACTGAAGGAGAGCAACCTCAACTTCACGGTGGTCGGCTGGAACGCACTGGCCGCGCCGGCCGGCACGCCGAAAGATGTCGTTGCCTTTCTCAATCGCCACGTCCGCGCAGATCGTCGAAAGCCCGGACATCAAAAAGCGCATGCTGGAGCTCGGCGGCGAAGCCAAAGCCAGCACGCCCGAAGAGCTCGGCGCTCGGTTTCACGCCGACATCGCCATGTGGGCCGACGTCGTCAAAAAAGCCGGCCTGGAGCCGCACTGACCGTCATGCCTGACAATCTCAAGATCGACGCGCACGTGCACGTCTTCACCACCGACATGCCGCTGATCGACAACCCGCGCCACGCGCCGACATACAGCTTCACCCATGAGCAACTCATCGCGACGCTCGATGAAAACGGCGTCGAGCGCGCGGTCATCGCGGCGGCGAGCCCCTGGGGTGATTACAACGACTACATTCTTGCCGCGGTGCGGGCGCATCCGAAACGGCTGCGCGGGACCGCCATCGTCAAGCCGACGGTCGATCGCTTCGCGCTTGAGGCGATGAGCAAGGCCGGCATCATCGGCATACGGCTGCCGTTCATCGGGCTGCCGGCATTGCCCGACATCACCACGTTCGAGTATCGCGCCTTGTTTCGCCGCCTGGCCGATCTCGGCTGGCACGTTCATCCGCATGTCGACGGCGACGACCTGCCCAAAATCCTGCCGACACTGGAAGCCTCGGGCGTGAAGATCGTGGTCGATCATCTCGGCCGCCCTAATCCGCGCGACGGCATCGACAGCGAGGGCTTCAAGGCGCTGCTGCGCTCGATCGACAAGGGCCGCACCTGGGTGAAGGCATCCGGCGGCTACCGGCTCGGCCCGGCCTCCATGGCTTACGCGCGCGAGCTTTTGCGCGCCGCCGGCCCCGACCGTTTGGTATGGGCCAGCGATTGCCCGTTCGTCGGCCACGAGGGCCAATTCCCGTATCGGGCGACGATCGACTGGCTCAATGAATGCGTGCCCGATGCGGCGGCCCGCGCCAAGATTTTCGGCGAAACCGCCATGAAGCTCTATTTCAACGGCCACTGAGAGCTACGGCATCGTGCTGGCGCGGCTCGACGACCCACCGGCGGGCTATCCGGCGCACGCGAGCAATGCGAACCACGCTGGGAAGAATCTCCTTTAAATCATTGCCTCCGCAGGATGGATCGGTAGAAATGGCGGCATGAAGGCGAGAAAACCCGTTGTCGGCGTCATCGGCAGCGCGCATCTGGTGGAAGGCAAATTCCGAGCGCAGCGGGTCGGCGAGCGCAATCTGCGCGCGGTCGCCGAGACCGTGGGCGCGCTGCCCCTGATCTTCGCCGGCTCGCCGGAGATCACCGATATCGGCGCGCTGTTCGACGTGGTCGACGGCATCCTGCTCACCGGCGCGCGCGCCAATGTGCATCCGAGTCATTTCGGCGAGGACGAGGATCCGCGCTACGAGCCCTACGATCCGGAGCGCGATGTGCTGGCGCTCGAATTGATCCAGGCCAGTGTCGCCAAGGGCGTGCCGCTGTTCGGCATCTGCCGCGGCCTGCAGGAGATCAACGTCGCCTATGGCGGCACACTGCATCCGGAAATCCGCGACTTACCCGGCCGCCTCAATCATCGCGCACCGCGGCTGCCCAACGGCGAATTCCATCCCGATCTCGCCGTGGTCTTCGCCGAGCGCCACGACGTGCGGCTGACGCCCGGCGGCGTGTTCGCAAACCTGCTCGGCACCGACTCGATCCGGGTGAATTCGCTGCACGGCCAGGGCATTCTCAAGCCCGGCACCCGCATCGTCATCGAAGGCGTGGCGGAAGACGAGACCATCGAAGCAATCAGAGTGGCCGAAGCGCCGGCCTTTGCGCTCGGCGTGCAGTGGCATGCCGAGCATGACGCCGCCAACAATCCAATCAACCGGACTTTGTTCGAAGCCTTCGGCGCGGCGATCGCGCAATATCAGAAGACGCGGTGATCCTGCTCACGGCAATGACGGCTTGGGCCGTCGCACGATGGCGAGTTTCAGGCGCCAGCGTTTCTCCCCGGCCGCTGTATCCTCCGGCTCGAGCATGAAGTCCGACAGCTTGTAGCCGGCACTGGACACAGCCCAGCCGTCGATATTGACGTCAAAATTCGGGCCCGCCGCATTGACGCCGACAAGCTTGGTAAAGCGGCCGTCGGGTCCGGCCTCGTAGACCTTGTCAAGATCGTCGGTGCTGCAATCGCCGCTGCCGTCGCGATCGATCTCCGCGGTGTAGAGCCAGCGGTGAACGGTGTCGGGGCCGTCCCTCTTCGGCAGGACGAATTCGAGCTCGGCGGCAACCGAAACGTGGTCGGTGCGGATCGGCATGCTGAAAGGCGTGAAGCCGATATTGCGGAATTGCCAGCGGCGGCCGACCACGGCGTCAACGGTGAACTTGGCCGTGCCGTCGGCTGCGGTGACGATGCGCGTTCCGGCACCGGGCGCCTGCCAGTCGCCGGTGCCGAAGACGAAACGGATCGGAACGCCGGCCAGCGGCCGATAGTCGGGGTCGGTGAGCTTGAACTCGACGTCAAGTGGAACGGCGCGCGCCGGCGCGGCCCGCGCCAGGACGAGCGGCACGACGGCGAGGCCAACCAAAACGCCGTGCAACAGGTTTCGCATGACGTAGCGGAAGGCCGGCAGATCCATATCACAGTCCGTCAGCGCCGAGAAAGCGCAGCAACGCTATCATCGCGGCGCGCGCGGCCTCAACACTAACCCGATACCGGCCCGCTTCGCCGCTACCTCAACGTGACGTAAGCTTCTCCATCTCCCCCAGCCGTTTCGCCAACTGCATGAGCTGCCATTTGCGCGCCAGCTTCGCGGCTTTGCCAAAGGTCGGCGTCTGCGCGGCAAGACTCGGCAGCGGCGCCTTTTTGTCCATGGTGGCGATCGCGCGATAAAGCTTCAGGTCATCGGCCTGTTGCGCGAAGCGGCCGGCTTTGAGGATCGCGGCGAGGCTTCCGTACTTCCGCAGCAGCGACGCCGCGCCGGTCGCGCCGACACCGGGCGCGCCAGGCAATTTGTCCGAGGGATCGCCGCGCAGTGCGATGAAGTCGGGCACTTGCTTCGGCTCGACGCCGTAGCGCTCCCGCACTTGCGCCGGTCCGATGCGCGCCATCTCGCCGGCCCGCAGCGGGTAGAGAATGGTTGTCTTGTCCGACGCCAGCTGGAACGTATCGCGGTCGCCGCTTGCGACCAGCACCGTGCCGCCGCGCCGCTCTCCGGCGACAGCAGCGGCGGCGAGGAAATCGTCGGCCTCATAGCCGGCGCGTTTGGCATTGGCGAAGCCGCAGGCCGCGACGAATTTCGGAATCAGATCGAGCTGCTCGACCAGATCGTCGTCGAATTCGCGGCCGCTCTGATAGTCGGCAAAGGCCGTGTGCCGGTAGGTCTCCGCCTCCAGCGTGTCCCATCCGACCAGCACCGCTCGCGGCTGCTCACTGCGGTAAAGCTGCAGCAGCCGATTGGCAAAGCCGAGAATGGCGCCGGCCGGCCGGTTGCCGTCACGCCGGATCGTCTTGGGCAAGGCGTGATACGAGCGATGCGCAAAGGAATCGCCGTCGATGACGAGAAGCGGCCGACGCGGCTTTGCCTTGGCGGATTTCATTATGCGGTTATAGCCGCTTCGGAACTCATGGTGCCAGGACCACCCGCACGGCATGAGGCCCCTTGAACCTATCGCGGCCGCAACTGTCTCATGAAGGCGAGCCCGCCGGGCGGGTGAGACATCTATGAGGATGACGCCGTGACGCTTGAGGAAATGGAAGCCGAGATCGCAAACCTTCGTCAGAAGCAGACCAAGCAGCGCACGCTGTGGCGGCGCTGGGGCCTTGCCAGTGCCGGCATTGCCGTAGTGCTGGTCTTGGCGACCCTCGCACGTGTCGCCATGACCGGCGCCGACCCCTCCTCACCGATGCTCTTTGTCGCGCTGACGTTCGTCTTCTTGTCGATCGCCTTCACTTCCACGGGCCGGGGCTACGCATTGTCCTAAGCATGCTGCTCGGCATGCCTATTGATCGCCTGCCAGATGCGCGGCGGCGTCGCCGGCATGTCGATGTGGCGGGTGCCGTTCTTGTGGTGCAGCGCGTCGACGATGGCATTGATCACCGCCGGCGGCGCGCCGACCGCGCCGGCCTCGCCCGCGCCTTTGACGCCGAACGGGTTCGAGGTCGACGGCACGTTGTGCGTCGAAAAGTCGAATGACGGCAGGTCGCCGGCGCGCGGCATGGCATAGTCCATGAACGAGCCGGACAGGAGCTGGCCCGAGTCCGGATCGTAGACCGCGTGTTCGAGCAGCGCCTGGCCGATGCCCTGCACCACGCCGCCATGCACTTGGCCTTCCAGCATCAGCGGATTGATCGTGCGGCCGAAGTCATCGACGATGGTGTAGCGCTCGACCGCGACCGCGCCGGTATTCGGATCGATCTCGACCTCGACGATGTGGCAGCCGTTCGGGAAAGTCTGCGCCGGCGGCACGCGTTGATGCGTGGCATCGAGGCCCGGCTCCATGCCCGGCGGCAATTTCTTCGGATCGCGCGCCGCTTTCGCGAGCTCAAACAGATCGACACGCAGATCGGTGCCCGGCACGCCGAACACGCCGTCTTCAAAACTCACGTCGGCCGGCGCGACTTCGAGCATATGCGCGGCTAGGTCCCTGCCCTTGTCGACAATGATGCGCCCGGCCTCATACAGCGCCGCGCCGCCGACAGCGATGGCGCGCGAGCCGCCGGTCAGCCCCGACGGCGTGCGGTCGGTGTCGCCCATGATGACATCGATGCGGTCGGCGTCGATGCCGAGCTGGTCGGAGACGAGCTGCGTATAGGCGGTGTGCAGGCCGGTGCCGTATTCCTGGTTGCCCATGATCAGTTCGACGCGATCGTCCTTGAACTCGATCGACGCGGTCTCGGGAAAGCCGCCGCCGCAACGTTCGGTATAGGTCGCCATGCCGATGCCGCGCAGCATGCCCCTGCGCTCGCTGTCGCGCCGTCGCTTCTTGAAGCTCGACCATTCCGCCGCCTCCATGCAGCGGTCCATGATCTCTTCGAACTCGCCGGAATCGAGCACCAGCTTGGTCACCGACGTGTAAGGCATCTTCGATGGCGGCACGAAATTGACGCGGCGGATCTTGTCCGGGCTCATGCCCGTATCACGCGCGGCAGCATCGACCAGCCGCTCGAGCAGATAGGCCGCTTCCGGCCGACCGGCGCCGCGATAGGCGCAGACCGGCACCGTATTGGTGCAGACGCCTTTGACATTGACGTGGATGGCGCCGAACACATAGAGGCCGGACACGAGATCGGTCGAGCGCGTCGGCACGAACGAGCCGAACGGCGAAAGGTAGGCGCCGATATTGGCGAGGATCGAGACGCGCAGCCCCAGGAAGCGGCCCTTAGCGTCGAGCGCCAGCTCGACATGGGTGGTGTGATCGCGGCCCTGATTGTCGGAGACAAATCCCTCCGACCGGTCCTCCTGCCATTTCACCGGCCGCTGCAATTTGCGGCTGGCCCAGACCACCAGCGCATGTTCGGGATAGACGAAAGCCTTCATGCCGAAGCCGCCGCCGACATTGCGGGTGATGGTGCGCAGCTTGTCCTTGCCGATCTTGAGCACCAGGTCGGCCAGCGGATCGCGCACGAAATGCGGGCCCTGCGTGCCGGTATAGAGCGTCGAGCGGCCGCTCGCCGGATCGTATTCGGCGAGCGCGTTGCGCGGCTCCATGGAATTGGCAACGACGCGGTTGTTGACGAGATCGAGCGTGACGACACGCGCAGCTTTCGCGAAAGCCGCATCGGTTGCGGCCGCATTGCCCATATCGTTGTCCCAGTCGAACACGACATTGTTGGCGATATGGTCGAACAGTTTCGGCGCGCCCGGCGCGACCGCGTCCTTGGCCTCGGTCACCGCCGGCAATTGTTCGTAGTCGATCTCGATGGCCTCGGCGGCATCGCGCGCCGCCGCCAGCGTATCGGCGACGACCAGCGCCACCGGCTGGCCGACATGGCGTACCTTGCCGCGCGCCAGAACCGGGCGCGGCGTATCATGGCGCGGGGTACCGTCGCGATTATTGAGCGGCGTCACGCACGGCACGTCGCCGAGTTCGGCCATGTCCTCGGCCGTTGCCACCAGCAGCACGCCCGGCATGGCGCGCGCCTTGGCAGTATCGATCCGCTTGATCGCGGCATGCGCCACCGGCGAGCGCAGCACAAAGCCTTGCGCCGTCTGCGGCACGACGATGTCGTCGGTATAGAGTCCCCGGCCGGTGATGAGCCGGAGATCCTCAACGCGCCGCACGGGCTGGCCGATGCCGAATTTCATGCTCCGATCCCCCATTTCCGCTGGCTCAAACCATTTATCTATGCATCAGCGTGGGCATTGCCAGAAGAGCATCTTGCACAACCGCCGCGCGCTTGGCAGCTTGTCTCTCCAAGAGCGCAGTCACGCGCCGAAGCGGCGGGTTTGGGTCCCGGCCTCTGTCCGACCGCGGGGTATAGGGAGGTGTCGAATGTTCAAACGGTCTTTGCTGCCGTATGCGGCGGCTGTCATTGCTATTTCCGCTCTCGCCGCGTCGTCCGCGCGCGCACAGGACGACGTCGCGGCGAAGGCACTGGCCTGCTCCACCTGCCATGGCGTCAACGGCGCGCCGATCTCAGCCACCTTCCCGGTCATCTGGGGCCAGCAGAGCAACTACCTCTACAAGGAATTGCACGACTTCCACTCCGGCGACCGGAAGAACCCGGTCATGGCGCCGCTGGTGCAGAGCATCTCGCTCGACGAATTGCGCGCCATCTCGAATTATATCGCGGCAAAGCCCTGGCCCACCAAGCAGGCTGGCGCGGCGACCGCCCCGCCCGAGGCGATCGTCGCCAAAATGCAGGTGTGCAAGTCGTGCCATCAGGCGAACTTCGAAGGCGGCGCGCCGGCGCCGCGGCTCGCCGGGCTGTCCTACGAATATCTGCGCAGCGCCATGAACGCCTTCGCCGACGGCAAGCGCACCAATAATCTCGACATGCCGGGCTTCATGAAGGCGCTCACCGCCAGCGAGCGCGACGCCATGGCGAAATATATCGCGGGGTTGTAACAAGCATCGACGCCGTCGATTCTGCTACGTATCACCGGGCCGGCAGCTCCTTGCCGGCGGCGTCACCAGCGACGACATGCGCGCCGGAGCTATCGACGGCGACCGCCCAGCGGACTTTGCCGTCCGCGTCGGACAAGGCAATATAAGGATTGCTGTCGTTCTTCAAGCCGAGAACCGCGCGTGCTTTGCCATCGCTTGACAACAAGAGCGACGGCCTGCCGTTGCCGTCGGCACCCAGCATGGCAATCACTTCGTCCTTGTCGTTTTGCACGGTGAACCGTTGCGTCGCGACGAACTTTGACTGCTGGAAATGCTGGACGATGAGGAGCGCGCCGGCGATCACCAAGACCGTTGCCGCCGCGATGCGAAGCGCGCGGTTTGAGCGCTCGAGAAAATCAATGCGCGCCGCCAATTTTTCGATCGTGAATGTCTCTTGTATGGTCATGACAAACGTCCCTATCGTGAGCACGCGGCACTACAGAAACGGGCCATCCCGCCGGGGTTTGGTACGGCCATGCAAGCACGGAAGCATCTAACATAGCCCATCGAGTGACCGCCGACCGGTTTGCCCGAGCCACGGTCGGCGGTAGGGGTCGTGTTGCGATTTGTTCCGCCGGTGCCGCCGTTTCCGCTTGGAGTTGACGCATGGCTGGAACTATGCCCACCGTAGCCGGCATTGACACCGGCCGGCCAAAGCGAAGTCGTGGCCAACACGGCGATGAGCGCAAGCATGCGGATAAATCGATTGTCCGACATCGCAATCCTCCAAGCGTCTCCCCTGTGGAATTTGCTTACAAGGTTTGTCAGCCGGATCGTCGAAAGGTTCGCGGGTGCGACGGCCCTTTCACGACTTTTTGCGTGAACGGAGCCGGACCCGGGTCGACTAAGCCGCGACAGGCAACGGCGCCCGCATTTGAGCGCCCGCGGCCTTTGGCGGCTAGGCCGCAGCCCTCGCCAGCTTGGCGCGCGGGGCGGCGCTGGCCGGCGCCTCGGCAAGCTTGAACGAAGCGATGCGCTCGTCCATGACGCTCGCCCGGTTCTCCAGCGACTTGGCGATCGCCGCGTTTTCCTCGACGATGGCCGAGTTTTGCTGCGTGACCTGGTCCATCTGGGTCAATGCCTTATTGATTTGCTCGATGCCGCCGGCTTGCTCAGCGCTGGCGCTGGCAATCTCGGCGACAATCGTGACGACATTCCTGATCGAGGCGACGATTTCATCGAGCGAGGTGCCGGCGCGATTGACCAGATCGACCCCTTCCTTGACCTGACCGGTCGAGCTGGTGATCAGGTCCTTGATATCCTTGGCCGCCTGCGAAGAACGCTGCGCCAGGCTCCGTACCTCGGAAGCCACCACCGCGAAGCCGCGTCCGGCCTCGCCGGCGCGCGCTGCCTCCACAGCCGCATTCAACGCCAGGAGATTTGTCTGCCGCGCGATCTCGTCGATGACACCGATAATGTCGGCAATCTTGCCGGACGACTTGTCGATGCGGGCCATGGCTTCGACCGCCTTGGCTACCACCTCGCCGCCGCGTTCGGCGACCGTGCACGTGTCGGCCGCCGATTGATTGGCGGCCCGCGCGTTTTCCGCGTTCTTGTTCACCGTTGCGGACATCTGCTCCATCGAGGCTGAAGTCTCCTCCAGGCTGGCCGACTGCTCTTCGGTGCGTTGCGACAGAGTCGTGGTGCTGCTGGAGATTTCCGCGGCCGCGCCCGCCACCTCTCGCGCCAAGGATTTGATCTCGCCGATGGTGGCGCCGATCTGGTTCGCGGTCTTGTTGGCGTCGTCCTTCAACACCGCGAAGTTGCCGTCATAATCAGCGGTAATACGTTTGGTCATATCGCCGCTGGCCAGCGCACCGAGCATGGCGACGAGATCGTCAAGCGCGTGCGCGACATTCTCGCACAGCGCATTGATGGCGCCGCCGATATTCAAGATCAGCCCCGACTTGCCGTCGAGATCGACGCGCTCCGAGAAGTTGCCGGCCACCGCCGCCTGGACGATGCCGCCGACCGCCGCCTCGAACTCACCTGCCATCCTGGCCATCGCCGCCTCGCGCTCCTCGGCGGCGCGGGCTTCGTTGCGGGCCTGCTCCGCCTCCATTTCGCGCACGCGTTCGGCATTCTCTTTGAAAACCTGCACGGCCTTCGCCATGCTGCCGATCTCATCGCCGCGATGCTTTCCGGGAACGGCGACATCGAGATTGCCGTCGGTCATCGCCTGCATGACGCCGTTCAATGCGACCAGCGGCTTGGCGATGCCCCACTGTGTGACGACGAAAAACACCGTTACGCCTATCGCTGTCATCACGGCGAGCAGCACGATGCTGATCAGCATCGTGTGCTCGGCAGCCTCCTTCGCTTCAGCAGCAAGCACCGACCCTTTCGCGACCAGGATATCCTTCGCCTTGGTCAACAATTCGGTCGGCGCGCGGTCGACTCCGGCCACGGCCGCATCGGCAACCGGAGTCTCGAAATTGTGCTCGCTGAATTCTTTCAGGCCGCGGCGATAGCCTTCGCCCATGCTCTTATGCGCGGTCAGGAACTGTTCCAGCAATGGCGCGACTTGCGGATCCGACACTCGGCCGCGCAGCCGCTCGACGATGGCGCGGGTCCCCGCCTCGCGGTCCTGGAAGTTGCCCCAATGCTTTTTCAGGAGATCGGGCTTGCTGCCCCGGATGATCGTGTCCTTCCACTCCTGAACTTGTTTTTTGAACTCGGCTTCCGCACCAACGACGTCGACCGCGTCTTTTTGGCTCACCGCAACTTGTTCGAATTTCTCGATACTGAGATTGAAGCGCCAAAATCCCCAGGCCGCGGCGCCGACCAACAGCGAAGCGCAGACGACAAACAGGAGAAGAATCTTCCCGCGCAACCGCGGCGAGATAATCTTGCGCATGGTGGCGTTCCCCGAACCGCGTAATGCTTTGATCTGCTTGCAAACGGACTGCAGGCGGCTTGCTGGATTGTCCGGAAGGCGACGGCTTCCGAACAGTGCACCGTATTGCGATGCAACAAATACATCGCCGCCGATCGCATAAAGTCTCAATAAATCGCTATCGATCCGTTAAGTGGCATTGCCATGGATCAACAAAGTCGTGTCAGAGAAAACCTGACACGGCTCGTATCTGACGTGTCAAAAGACATTCGCGGAGCACCGCCGTTCGCGGCCGAGTGTTGGTCGCACGCGGCGCTTACTGCACCACGATCCCGGCCTTTTTGATCACGTCGGTCCAGCGGGCGAGATCGGCCGCCAGCACGTCGCCGAATTGCTTCGGCTCATTGGCGACCGGCCGCATGCCCTGCTTGTCGAACAGGTCGGCGACGTCTTGCGCGGCGACGATCGCCTTCACCTCGTCGCGCAGCTTCTGCGCGATTCCGGCCGGCGTTCCGGGCGGCGCCAACAGCCCGAAATAGTTGGAGACGACGTAATCCTTGAAGCCCGACTTGGCCATGGTCGGCACATCGGGCAGCGCCGCGGCGCGCTGCGCGCTCGTCACCGCGAGCCCCGAAACATTGCCGGCCTTCACCTGCTGGACCTGCACCGGCATGGCGTCGAACATCGCATCGACACGCCCGCCGAGCAGATCGTTGAGCGCCTCGGCCGCGCCTTTGTACGGCACGTTGACGATGCTGATGCCGGTCGAGATGCGCAGCAGTTCCGCGGCGAGCGACAGCGACGAGCCGATGCCGCCGCCCGAACCGAAGGTGAGCTTGCCCGGATTCTTCTTGCCGTAGTCGACGAGGTCAGTGACGTTCTTGAAATTCAGCGCCTTGCGGCCAACCAGGATGAACGGGCCATCGGACACTTCGGTCACCGGCGTCATTTTGCGGATATCGAAGGGGTAGTCCTTCTGCGTCGGCTGCGTCACGGTGACCGCGGCCGAGATCATGAACAGCGTGTGACCGTCGGGCGCGGCGCTGGTCAGCTCGCGATAGGCCGGCTCGAACGCGCCGCCCGGCTTGTTCTCGACATAGACATTGGTGTTGAGGCTTTGCGTCAGCCGCTGCGCGATCAGCCGCGCGGTGACGTCGGTGGCGCCGCCCGGCGCGAGACCGACAATGATGCGGATCGGCTTGTCGGAGAAATCCTGCGCCGCGGCGGGCGGTGCATGGAGCGCTGCAACGCCGAACACCGTCAGCACAAGCGCCAATTTAGCGCGGACCACCATCGCTTCCTCCCCGGCCTCAGCGCCGTCCGGCGCTATGTTTCTGCCACGCTTTGTTCTATAGGCGAGGCAATGGCGCAAGGCCCGTGAGCAAAGGTCGCAGGAAGCAATCGGCATGAACCTCCTCATCCTCGAAGGTGACGGCATCGGTCCGGAGATTTCCGCAGCGACGCTGCTCGTTCTAAAGCGCGCCAACGATGTCTTCGACCTCGGCCTCAAGTTCACTTCAATGCCGATCGGCTTTGCGGCGATGGAGGAGTTCCAGACCACGTTTCCGCAAGCGACGCTGGAAGCCGCCAAGGCGGCCGACGGCACGGTGCTCGGCCCGGTGTCGCACAACGACTATCCGCCGGCGGCGCAAGGCGGCATCAATCCGTCCGGCGCGTTGCGCATCGGGCTCGATCTCTACGCCAATATCCGCCCGGCCCGGACCCGTAAAGGTTTTGTACCGCCCTGCGGCAAGCCGCTCGATCTCGTCATCGTGCGCGAGAACACCGAGGGCTTTTACTCCGACCGTTCGATGTTTCTGGGTCCCGGCGAGATGATGCCGACGCCGGATCTCGCGCTGTCATTCCGCAAGATCACTCGCCTCGGCTCGACCCGGATCGCCGAAGCCGCCTTCGCGCTCGCCCGCCGCGAGGGCCGTAAGAAGGTCACCGCCGTGCACAAGGCCAATGTGCTGCGTGTGTCCGACGGGCTGTTTCTCGAATGTGTGCGCGGCGTCGCGCAGAAATATTCCGGCATCGCCTATGAGGAGAAGATCGTCGACGCCATGGCGGCGCTATTGGTGCGCGACGCCAGCCAATTCGACGTCATCGTCACCACCAACATGTTCGGCGACATTCTGTCCGACCAGGCGTCCGAATTGTCCGGCAGTCTCGGGCTTGCCGCCTCGCTCAATGCCGGCGACCGCTATGGCGTGGCGCAGGCGCAGCATGGCTCGGCGCCCGACATTGCCGGCAAGGATCTCGCCAATCCGTCGTCGTTGATCGGCTCGGCCGCCATGCTGCTCGGCTGGCTCGGCCAAAAGCACGGCAAGGACAATTACCTCAAAGCCGCCGCCGCTCTCGACAACGCGCTCGACGCGACCATCGCAACGCCGGCCGAGCGCACCCGCGATCTGGGCGGCACGCTCGGCACCAAGGCGTTCACGGACGCGGTCATCGCGCGGCTCGGCAAGCCGGCCGCGGCTCTGACCTACATCTTGTTCTGCTGCTTCTTGGTCTCGTGGTGCTTCGTCATTTTGCTGGAGCTGTGACGAGACATGCCGGTTCCGGGCTCATTCTTGCCCGATCCGCTGATCGATGTGCCGGGGGCCGAGCCTTCCGGGCCGGTCCCTGACGGACCGTTCACGCTCGGCTGTGCGAGCGCGGCTGATGCAATCAGAGTTCCGCCGAGCAAAATGGCGGTCGCGAGATAAGGTTTACGCATTTTTTTCTCCGGCCTGTTCCAGGCGATGGCTGACAATCGATATTGCCCCTGGCTCAACAACGCTCGCCGCGAATGGTTTCTTGCGGTCCGGCTCCTAGGGGGTGGGTTCCGTGCGCTGGCGGTTACCACGGCCTTTCCGGCGGTGAGCCGCTCCAAGCGCTACGTTGGGCGCCTGCCCGCATCGCGCCCTCGATCGCATCCGCTTATATTGACAGCGGAACTGCCGCGTTCAGAATCCCGACAAACAAAAGGTCGATTAAAGTCGTCCTTTACTGGGGAGGATGTCATGCACGGTTCGCCGGCTCGTCGGGCGTTCGTTACTGTTTTGCTGAAGTGGAGCGCGGTATTTGCCGCGACATTGATGCTCTGGTTCGGTCCGGCCGCGCGGGCCGCTGATCCGATCAAGATCGGCTTCAGCGCCTCTCTCACCGGCGGCTTGGCTTCGTCAGGCAAAGCCAATCTCCTGGCCCAACAGATCTGGCAGGAGCAGATCAACGCCAAGGGCGGACTGCTCGGCCGGCAGGTGCAGCTGGTCTATTACGACGACCAGTCGAAGGCCGACACCATTCCCGGCATCTACGCCAAGCTGATCGACGTCGACAAAGCCGATCTCCTGATGGGCGCGGCCACCAATCTCATCGTCGCCGCCATGCCCGAGATCATGCAGCACCAGAAAATGGTCATGGTGCTGGTCGCGCTCGGCAGCAATGACGAATTCAAATATCCGCGCTATTTCCAGACCGCGGCCTGGGGATCGGACGCCAAGGGCGTGATCGGTCGCGCCTTCTTCGAGGTGGCGAAGACCATCACGCCGCGGCCGAAGACGGTGGCCTTCGTCGGCGCCGACGCCGAATTCTCCAACAATGTGCTGACCGGCGCGCGGGCGCTCGCCAAGGAAAACGGCTTCCAGGTCGTCTACGATCGCACCTATCCGCCTTCGACCACCGACTACACGCCGATCGTGCGCGCGATCGCGGCCGCCAATCCCGACCTGGTCTTCGTCGCCTCCTATCCGCTGGACTCGGTCGGACTGGTGCGCGCAGCGACCGAGGTCGGGCTGAAGACGCAGATGTTCGGCGGCGGCATGGTCGGGCTGCAATATGCGACCTTCCTTCAGCAGCTCGCCGACAAGGTGGACCGCGTCGTCAATTATCATCTCTACGTGCCGGCGCCGACCATGTCGTTTCCGGGCATCGAGGAGTTCCTGAAAACCTATCAGGCGCGCGCCCCCGAACAGGGCACCGATCCGCTCGGCTTCTATCAGCCGCCGTTTGCCTATGCGGCGATGCAGATCCTCGAACAGGCGGTGAAGGCGACAGGTACGCTGGATGACGCCAAGCTCGCCGACTACATCCACAAGAACGAATTCGACACCATCGTCGGCAAGGTCCGCTTCGATGCGAAGGGCGAATGGGCGACGCCGCGGCTGTTGATGATCCAGTATCAGAACATCGAAGGCAGCAATCTCGATCAGTACCGCAAGCCCGGCAAGGCGGTGATCCTCTATCCGCCGCAATATAAGGACGGCGAGCTGCAGCATCCGTTCTTGCAATAGGGCCTGACGCGTCAATGCAGATCAAAGCGGCCATAGTCGGCCAACGATCGGGGCCGTTCACGATCGACACTGTCGATCTGTGCGCGCCGCGTCCCGACGAAGTGGTCGTGCGGGTGGTGGCGAGCGGCATGTGCCAGACCGACCTGCACGGCCGCGACGGCTATTACGCCAACCCCTATCCGAGCGTTTTCGGCCACGAGGGCTCAGGCGTGGTGCATGCAGTGGGCGGCGCGGTACGCTCGCTTGCGCCCGGCGATCATGTGGTGATGTCGTTTCCGTGGTGCGGCGACTGCGCCAATTGCGAGCAGGACATGCATAGCTATTGCGTGCATGCCTTTCCGCTGAAGATGCAGGGCACGCGCGCCGACGGCTCGACGCTGCTGTCGAAAGACGGCAAGCCGGTCTATAGCGCCTTCTTCCAGCAGTCCTCGTTCGGCACCTATGCGCTCACCCAGGAGCGCTACGCGGTGAAGGTGCGCAAGGACGCGCCGCTCGAACTGCTCGGGCCTGCTCGCCTGCAGCGGGCAGACGGGGGCTGGCGCGGTGCTCAATGTCATCAAGCCCGGGCGCGGTGACAGTCTTGCCGTGTTCGGCGTCGGCGCGGTCGGCCTCTCGGCATTGATGGCGGCGAAGATCGCGGGCTGCGATCCCATCATTGCGGTCGATGTTCACCCGCATCGCCTCGCGCTCGCCCGCGAGCTCGGTGCCACCCACACCATCGACAACAGCGCCGGCAAGGACGCCGTCAGCGAGATCCGCGCCATTACGGGACGCGGCGTGCGGGCATCGATCGATACGTCGGCGGTGCCGGCGGTGTTTCGCGCGGCAATCGAGGCGCTGATGCCCGGCGGCACCTGCGTACTCCTCGGCAGCGCGCGCAAAGGCAGCGAAGTCGCCTTCGAGATGCCGTTCCTGCAGGAAGGCCGCAGCATCCGCGGCGTCATCCAGGGCGACAGCAGGCCCAAGGACTTCATCCCCCGGCTGGTCGACCTGATGATGGAGAAGAAATTTCCGATCGAGAAGATGATCAAGTTCTACGACTTCGCCGACATCAATCTCGCCGCCAAGGAGTTCTTCTGCAGGCCTCACGATCAAGCCAGTGCTGCGCATGCCGCAAAGTTAAAATAACCGCACAGGAGTGACGCTCATGGAATCGCTGCCCAAATTCGGGATCTCCCGCGCTGATATGCTCAAGCGCGTCGCGCGCTTCAACAGCCTCAAAGGCAGCGACGGCGGATTGCCGGACAGCAAGGCGCCGCAATGCGAGCGCACCCTCTACAACGTCATCGGCTTCCAGCCGCCGAAGGATTCCGGCGGCGCCGTCACCTCGCCGGTCGGCGACGATGCCGCGCGGCTCGCCGCCATTCCGATCTCCGAGGGCTTCAACCTCGGCTATTGCCGCGCCAAGCCCGGCAAAGGCCCGATGATGCACAATCACGACACCAACGAGACCTTCATTCCGATGACCGGCACCTGGCGCTGTAGCTGGGAGAACGAACGCGGCGAAGTCGAAGCGGTCGATCTCAATCCGCTCGACGTGATCTCGTTTCCGCCCGGCGCGATCCGGCGTTTCGAGAACGTCACGCCCGGCCCGGCCGGTGAAGAGGCCATCCTGATGTTCGTCATCGGCGGCGACGCGCCGAAGGCCGAATTCACCGATCGGGCGATGAAAGAACTCGAAGACGCCGGGTGTGTGGTCGCCGAAGCGGGCCTAGCAAGCCGCGCCCGCGCCTCGGCATGAGTTGCCCCACGAACGCCACCTGCTACACGTAAGATAGTGCAAAAGGGTCACGCAGGGCATTCGGGGACATGGCATTGATCCGCGCCACGGCGTCGACCACGCTGCTTCGTGCGCTGGTCCTATCGGCGGCGGCTTTCGCCGGAATCTTGATGCCGTCGCTGTGCCGTGGCGAAGCGGCGCATCAGCCTGCCGCCAATCCATTGCCGGCGAAAGCCACACGGCGCTCTCGCCCGAACTGCTGTCGCTGCTCAAGCAAAAAAACATGCCCCTGCATTCGCCGATCCTGCTGCGCGTCTTCAAGGAAGAAGTCGGAGCTCGAAGTCTGGAAGCAGGACGGCACCGGCCATTTCGCGCTGCTGAAGACCTATCCGATCTGCAAATGGTCGGGCGATCTCGGGCCGAAGATGCACGAGGGCGACCGCCAGGCGCCGGAGGGCTTCTATACGATCACGCCCGCGCAGATGAATCCGAACTCGAACTACTATCTCGCGATCAATACCGGCTTTCCCAACAGCTTCGACAAGGCCAACGACCGCGACGGCACCTTCCTCATGATCCACGGCAACTGCGCGTCGATCGGCTGCTATGCCATGAGCGACGAAGGGATCGCCGACATCTATGCGCTGGCGCGCGAGGCTTTCGCCGGCCGGCCTTCATTCCAGGTCCAGGCCTATCCGTTCCGCATGACGCCGCAGAATTTGGCGCGGCATCGCAACAGTCCGAACCTTGCCTTCTGGATGACGCTCAAGATCGGCAACGATCATTTCGAAACGACCCGTCTCGAGCCCAAAGTGGATGTATGCGATCGCGGCTATGTGTTCGACGCGGTGCCGCCACCGCATGCATCACAGCCGTCGTGTTCGATCCGGCCGGCCAATGCCCGGCCTATGTCGTCAATCCGAAAATCGCGCAGCTCGTGTCCGAGAAACAGCGCGCCGACGCGGCCGAATACGCGCGGCTCGTTAAGGACGGCGTGCCGGTCGCCCCGCTCTATAGCGGGCTCGACGGCGGCATGAACAGAGTTTTCGACGGACGCTTTCCGGGCGCCTATGTTTCGTTTGCGAAAGTGCTGCCGAATGGACCTGTGCTGCCGCAACTTCCCCCTGTCCCCTTCGCCAACAATCGCCGGCTCGCTGACCAGTCGCTTTTTCGGCGGCTTGCCCCTGTCCGAGTAACCTGTCCCGAGTGACTTGCCCCGAGTAACCTGCCCCATGCCCCGTCTCGACCTCATCGATGCCCATCATCACATCTGGCGCCAAGCCGACCAGCCGTGGCTGAACGGCCCGACGGTGCCGCGCATTTTCGGCCCCTATGACGCGATCCGCCGCGACTATCCGATCGCCGAATATCTCGCCGACATCAAAGACAACGGCGTCGTCGCCTCGGTCTATGTCCAGACCAATTGGGATCCCGCGCGCAATGTCGAAGAGGTCGCGTGGGTGCAGTCGATCGCCGACGCGCAGGACTTCCAGATGGCTTCCCGCATGCCATCACCGGCTTCGCCGATCTTGCCGGGCCCGGTGTCGGCGCGACACTCGACGCCATGCAGCCGTTTGCCCGCCTCAAGGGCATCCGCCAGCAGGTGCATTGGCATGAGAATCCGAGTTACCGCTTTGCGCCGCGGCCCGACATCATCGCCGATGACCAATGGCGGCGCGGACTGGCGCAGCTTGCGCCGCGCGGTCTGCTGTTCGAGCTCCAGGTCTTTGCCCCGCAAATGGCGCTCGGCGCCGAACTCGCACGCGCCTTTCCGCAAACAACCTTCGTGCTGCAACATGCCGGCATGCTGGAAGACTTGAGCGACGCCGGCCGCGCGGCATGGCGCAACGGCATGCGCCAGCTCGCCGATTGTCCGAACGTATTCGTCAAACTCTCCGCGCTCGGCACCTTCGTGCACCGCGCCACGCTCGCCGATATCCAGCCGATCGTCAGCGACACGGTCACGCTGTTTGGCGCCGAGCGCTGCCTGTGGGGATCGAATTTCCCGATCGAAAAGATCTGGACCGATTATACGACGGTCGCCGACAATATCCGCCGCGCCGTCGCGCATCTGCCGCCGCACGAGCAGCGGCAGATCCTGTCCGAAACCGCGGCGCGGCATCTATCATTTGTAGGCGCGCGACGATATCTATCCGACATTTGCATCATGAATGACTTTGCCGACGCGCTTTACACCGCAGTCAGCCTGATCGGCCACCTCGATGCCGATTTGCGGCAGATCGTCTCGCTGTCGCTTGGGGTAAGCCTGACAGCGAGCATTTGTGCCTTCGTGATCGGAGCGCCCGTCGGCACGGCGTTGGCCGTCTATCGCTTTCCAGGAAGAGGCGGATTGATCGTCATCGCCAATGCGCTTCTCGGCCTGCCACCGGTCGTCGTCGGTCTTGTCGTCTATCTGCTGCTGTCGCGGTCGGGCCCGCTCGGCTCGTTCGGCATCCTGTTCACGCCCACGGCCATGGTGATCGCCCAGGCCATTCTCGGCATTCCCATCGTCATCGCGCTGGTGCACCGGATGACGGTGGATGTCTGGGCCGCCTATGGCGACGCGCTCTTGGTCGACGGCGCCTCGCGCCTGCGCGCGCTCGGGCCGATCATGCTGATCGGCCGTGATGGTTTGCTGACCGCCTTCCTTGCGGCCTTCGGCCGCGCCATAGCCGAAGTCGGCGCCGATTATCATCGTCGGCGGCAATATCCGCGGCTATACCCGCACGATGACCACGGCCATCGCCTTGGAGACGAGCAAGGGCGAATTGAGCTTCGCTCTTGCTTTGGGGATCGTTCTCATCATCCTGTCCATGGCCGTAAGCGCGCTGAGCCTCGCATTCGGACGTGCTCTGACGGCCCGCTAAATGAGCGGCAATATCGTCAACCTGCCAAGGAGTTGGCATCATGAAACGATGGCCGGGTATCTATAGTGCCATTAGCAGCATGCGCGCTGCTGACCGCCGTCTTGTGCAGTCAGGCTTTCGCGCAAGACAAGTCGATCGTCGTCGCCTCGACGACCTCAACGCAGGATTCCGGCCTCTTTGGATATTTGCTGCCGATCGTGAAGAGAAAACTGGCATCGAGGTGAAGGTCCTGGCCCAAGGGCACCGGACAGGCGCTGGACACGGCCCGCCGCGGCGATGCCGACGTGGTATTCGTCCATGCCAAATCCGCCGAAGAAAAATTCCTGGCCGAAGGTTTTGGCGTCAAGCGCTATCCGGTGATGTACAACGACTTCATCCTGGTCGGCCCAAGGGACGATCCGGCTGGCGTCAAAGGCAAGGACATCCTCTCCGCGCTGCAAACGCTCAAGGCCAAGGCCGCCCCGTTCATTTCGCGAGGCGACCGCTCCGGCACCAACATCGCTGAACTCGCGCTTTGGAAGGAGGCTGGTATCGATATCGCGAACGACAAGGGGCCTTGGTACAAGGAAATCGGCCAAGGCATGGGCGCGGCCTTGAACATGGCGTCGGCATCCAATGCCTACGTCCTGTCCGACCGCGGCACGTGGCTGGCATTTAAAAATCGCGGCGACCTTGCCATTGTCGTCGAAGGCGACAAGCGCCTTTTCAATCAATACGGCGTCATGCTGGTGAATCCGGCCAAGCATCCAACCGTGAAAAAAGACCTCGGCCAGCAATTCATCGACTGGCTGGTTTCGCCGGAGGGCCAGAAGGTCATCGCCGGTTACAAGATCGGCGGGCAGCAGCTGTTCTACCCTAACGCGAGCGATCCGAACGCCTGAAGGCGTCCGCGCGCAACCGTGGGGCTGATGATCCGCTAAACATTTTTCTCGATCGCTATATCCAATTAGATATAATGCCATTGCGCCATTGTCCGCTTTTGGCTTGGAGGCGCTTACGTGCGCGGAATATTTGCCTTTGCGGTTTGCCTGATCATGACGATGTCTGCCTCAATGGCCCGCGCTGACGACGTTCAGCTCTACGCGGCAGGAAGCCTGCGCGGCGCATTGACCGAGGTCGCCAAGGCTTTCGAAACCGAGAGCGGCGATCACGTGATCGCAAAATTCGGTCCCTCCGGCGCGCTCAAGGACGAGATCGTCAAAGGGGCAAAGGCAGACGTCTTTGCCTCCGCCAATATGGAGCATCCCGCTTCGCTGCGGGACGCACATCTGAGCGGTCCAGTGCTCCTCTTTGCACGCAACCGGCTCTGCGCCTTGGCCAAGCCCGGTCTTGCGGTCGACAGTTCCACTCTGCTCGCGCGCCTGCTTGAGCCCACGGTGACGCTCGGCACATCAACTCCGAAATCCGATCCGTCCGGCGATTACGCCTGGGAGGTTTTTGCCAGAGCCGATACCGTCAAGCCCGGTGCGCGCGCCGTGCTCGAAGCCAAGGCGCAAAAGCTGACCGGCACACCCGACAGCGCTGCGCCGCCACCGGGCCGGTCAGTTTACGGCTGGCACATCGCGCAAGGGCGCGCCGATATATTTCTTGCCTATTGCACCGCCGCCACCGAAGCCAAGCAGCAACATCCCGACCAGCAGATCGTTCAGTTGCCGCCCGAACTTGCGGTCGGCGCCGACTACGGGCTAACGGTCATGAACGCCGCCGGGGCGGCGGCCACCCGACTCGCCCGATTTGTTCTGTCCCCGGCCGGGCAGCGTATTTTGACAAGCTTCGGCTTCGCGCCGGGGGATCAAGAAAGGTCAAAACCATGAAGCTCAGCGCACGCAACAAGCTCAAAGGCAAGATTGTCGAGGTGAAGAAGGGCGCCACCACCACGCATGTCAAGATCGACATCGGCGGCGCGGTGGTTACCTCGTCGATCACCAACGAAGCTGCCGACGAACTCAAGCTCGCCGCCGGCCAGACGGCCTATGCCGTCATCAAGGCCAGCGACGTCATGGTCGGCGTCGACTAGAAGAGCAGGCCCGTGAGCGACACCCGACTGACATTGCGTGTGGATTTTGGATCGCGCCGGTCGATCGGACCGGGCAAGATCCGTTTGCTGGAAGAAGTCGTGCGCACCGGCTCGATTTCCGAAGCCGGCCGCAAGCTCGGCATGTCCTATCGCCGTGCGTGGCTCCTGATCGACGACATGAACCGGTGCTTCAATCAAGCCGTGGTGAGCGCCAAGCCCGGTGGCTCGCAGGGCGGCGGCACCAGCTTGACCAAATTCGGCGCAGAGCTGATCCAGCGCTATCGCGCGATCGAAGCCGCGGCGTCGCGCGCCGGCAAATCGCATCTCGGCTCTCTCGAAGGCGCGCTCCGCGACTCCAAGAAAGTGACGTCCGCAAAATCGCAAAAAACATCCATTCGCGGAAGCTTGCAATCGCACTGACATGATCATTCATCGCCGCGCGCTCCTGACCGGACTTTCCGCGACTTTTCTGACCGCGCGCTTGGCGCGCGCTGCAGGCGTCACCGACGACGCCGGGCGGGTCATTGCGATCCCGGACAAGGTCGAGCGCGTCTTTGCCGCCGGGCCGCCGGCGGCGCTTCTGCTTTACACGCTTGCACCCGAGCTCCTGCTCGGATGGACGCGCAGGCCCGAAGCCGAACAGTGCCAGTTTCTCGGCGCCGGAGGTTGCGACAAGCCCGAAGTCGGACGGCTGACGGGACGCGGCAATACCACCGACCTCGAGACGCTGTTGAAGCTCAAGCCCGATCTGATCCTCGACGTCGGAACGATCAACGACACCTATGTCTCGCTCGCCAATCGGGTGCAGGAACAGGCAGGAATTCCCTATGCGCTGCTCGACGGCCGTTTCGAGGCCTGCGCGCGGACTTATCGCAAGCTCGGCGCCCTCACCCACCGCGAAACGCAAGCGGAAGATCTGGCGCGCTATGCCGAAGAGACCATCGCCACCATCAAGGGCCGCATCGACAAGATCCCCGATGCGCAGCGGCCGCGCGTCTACTACGGCCGCGGACCCAACGGGCTTGAAACCGGCCAGGGCGGATCGATCAATGTCGAGACCATCGAGTTTCTCGGCGCGCACAATGTCGCCGGCGAACGGCACGGCGGCATGGCGACGGTCTCGCTGGAGCAAGTGCTGGCCTGGAATCCGGACATCATCATCACCATCGAGCCCGCCTTTGCCGCCGGCGTGCGCACCGACGCAGCCTGGGCGCCGATCAAGGCGGTACAGGCCGGGCATGTCTACCTGTCGCCGCGTTTGCCCTTCGGCTGGGTCGATTTTCCGCCGTCGGTCAATCGGCTCGTGGGTCTGTGGTGGCTCGCCAAGGTCCTCTATCCGGATCAATTTCCCGAGGACCTGCAGCCGATCACACGCGAATTCTTCCGGCGCTTTTATCACATGACGCCGAGCGACGCCCAAATCGGCGCTATCCTTGGCAGCCATGCTTGATACTGTCCGGGCATGATCCGCTCATCCGTCTTGGGTCAACTCGCTGCGGTTGCCGTTCTGATCGTCGCGCTCGTGATCGCTTTTGCGGTCGGCCGCTATCCGATCAGCCCCGGCGAAGTGGTCAGCGTGCTGGCCGCGAAGCTGACCGGGCACACGGCCGACGTTCCGGCCGCGGCGGCCGACGTGATCTGGCATGTCCGCGGGCCGCGGGTGCTCGCCGCGGTGCTGGTGGGTGGCGCATTGGCGGTTGCCGGCACGGCGTTTCAAGGGCTGTTCCGCAATCCGCTGGTCTCGCCCGATTTGCTTGGCGCCTCGTCGGGAGCAGCGCTCGGCGCCGTGATCGGCATTTTCTTCTCGCTCGGCATCTTCGCGATTGAGGCCTTGGCGTTCGTTGGCGGCATTGTTGCCGTCGCGGCGGTCTATGCGATCGGCTCCGCAGTCCGCGCCCGCGATCCGGTTCTCGTCCTGGTTCTGGCCGGCGTTGTCATTGGCGCCTTGCTCGGCGCCGGCGTCGGCCTCGTGAAATATCTCGCCGATCCCTACAATCAGCTTCCGGCAATGACGTTCTGGCTTCTCGGCAGCCTGTCCGCCATGAATTCGGCCGATCTCATTCCCTTGGCCGCACCGGTCATTCTCGGCACCGTCGTCCTGTTCGCGCTGCGCTGGCGCGTCAATGTCCTGTCCTTGCCGGACGAGGAAGCGCGGTCGCTTGGTCTGCCAGTCGTTCCGTTGCGTCTGGCCGTGATCGCGGCGGCGACGCTGGTCACGTCGGCGAGCGTTGCTACCGCCGGCATTATCGGCTGGGTCGGCCTTGTCGTGCCGCATATCGCGCGCACGCTCGTCGGGCCGGATTTCGGCCGTCTCATTCCGGCGGCGGCTTTGCTCGGCGCCGGATTTCTGCTGGTCATCGACACCATGGCGCGCACGGTTTCCACGATCGAAATTCCGCTCGGCATCCTTACCGCTTTTGTCGGCACGCCCTTCTTCATCTGGCTGCTTGCCGGCGTCTCAAAGACCTGGTCGTGAGAAAGGTTTGGTCGTGAGCATGCCTTCGGACCCGATCCTGCGCGGCTGCGGCCTCACCATCGGCTACCGCGACCGCGTGGTCGGCCGCCATCTCGATATCGCGCTCGCGCCCGGCGAAGTGCTGGCGTTGCTCGGACCCAATGGCGGCGGCAAGACCACACTGCTCAAGACGCTTCTCGGCCTGCTGCCGCCGCTGTCGGGCGAGGTTCGTCTCGGCGACCGGGCATTGTCGGACTATTCGAGCAGCGCCCGCGCGCGGCTCTTGGCCTATGTGCCGCAATCCCATGTCGCCACCTTCGCGTTCACCGTGGAGGCCATCGTGCTGATGGGCCGCACGGCGCACAATAATCTCCTGAGCGCGCCCACTGCCGCCGATCGCGACGTGGTTGCGCACATGCTCGATCGCCTCGGCATCGCTCATTTGAGCGCGCGGCCTTATACGATGATCTCCGGCGGCGAGCGGCAACTGGTCCTGCTGGCACGCGCTCTGGCGCAGGAGCCGCACTACATCATCCTCGACGAGCCCACCGCCAGCCTCGACTTCGGCAATCAGGGCAAAGTGATGCAGGAAATCCGCAAGCTGTCGGCCGCGAGCCACGGCGTACTGTTCACCACCCACGATCCCAATCACGCAATGCGCGCGGCCGATCGGGTCTTTCTCATCCGCAACGGCGAACGGATCGGCGAAGGCCCCACCGGCGAAATCCTCGGCCGCGCGGAATTGGAGAAATTATACGGCGCGCCGGTCGAGGCGATCTCCGATCGAGACAACGCGCGAACTGCGTTTCTGCCGGGCTGAACCCGCCTGGACCGAGCCCTTTCAGCCGACGACGAGCGCGCTATGCAAGCTCTGGCCTTCGCTCAACCCGCGATCCTTCATCCAGTCATAGGCGCGGTTGAACAGCGTCGCGTCGTAGTAGTCGACATGCTTGTAGCGCACAAAGGCCCGCAACAGCTCGGTCGGCTTCAGCGCGCCTTTGGCATGCGCGGTGACGTGATGGGCATATTTGTAGAAGTCGACATTGATCAGGTCGACCGCCTCGTTCTCGGCATCGTAGAAGGCCTTGCGCTGTTCCGGCGTCAGATCCGGCGAGATCACCTCGCCGCCACGATAGAACGAGGCCGCGATGACATGCGCGCCCTCCTTCAGGCCGAGACTGATGAACGGCTCCATCACCGCGATCGCCCGCGCCGCGCCGGATTTGAGCGCGGCATAGCGCGTCTGCGGCAAGCCCGCCCTTCTGAATCTTGACGTGCTCTTTGCCGACCGCGCTTTCCAGCATCTGGATCGTCGTATAGTGCGAGCCGGTCAATTCCTGGACCAGAACCGGCACGTCGGCGAGGTCACGCGGCACCTGAAGCGCGTCGTCAATGGCCAGGATCGCCTGCGCCGCCACCGCCGCGCGCAGCGCCGCGATATTGCCGCCGCGCTTGCCGCGTTCGAGGCGATCGATGCTCGCCCATTCGCAGACGTTGTAGCTGTCGGCCGAGCCGCAATCGAACTGATTTTCCTTCAGCCGCGCCATCAAGGGCGTCGCCACGCTGTCCTTTTCGCGGTCGGCGTGGGTGGCCGAAAAGCTGACATCCAGTCCAGCCTTGGCGAAGAGACCCTCCTCGATGCCGACGATCACCGGCAGATCGAACACCTGATTGTTCGGGGCGATTTTTACGACGGGTCGTCCGTGATCCGATGCCATTGCGCGTCTTCCAGTTGATTGTTCGGCCGGTGCAGCCTTCTTCGCCAAGCCTAGCATCGCGCAAGCATTGGGTTCAATCGCAGGCGAAGGGATGCAGCCTGTACAGGCCGCATGTCACCTATCTCCCGGCCGCACGCCGCAACACTTGACCGGCATCGGCCGTTTCGCCGGCCCAGGCCACGAACTGATCGGGACGCACGAGAACAAGCGACGCCTGATATTTTTCGCGTCCGCCGGCAGCGCTGTCCCTGATCACTTTCAGCGGAATGCCGAGCTCTCTGGCGGCCGCGGCAAAAGCAGATGAAGCGCCGTCCGACCCGAAGTCGAGCAGCGTGAAGCCTTCACCCAGCTCCTCAAAGACATTCTTGCCCGAGGACAAACGCTGCGGTGACAGATGGAAACCCGGCCGCGCCGGATAGGTGTGCGAGCCGATCGCGCTGCTCACGGCGCCGGCCGGCCCGGCCACGATCGGCGAACCTTCATAGTTCGGGTTGAACGCATTGACTTCATCGCGGGCGCCGGACTGGCGCTCGCGCCAGGCGGCTTCGAAATCGGCGCGATCACGCGCCGGGTCATGCGCGCGGAGGAAGTCGCGGTCGCTGAAGATCGCCTTCTCGATGAAATCGCGCGCCGTCGAACCGAACACCGGACGCCTTTCCGCGCCGTAGCTGTCGAGCAGACCGGGGCCGCCCCAGCCTTGCAGCGTCGCGGCAAGCTTCCAGGACAGATTGACCGAGTCTTCGAGGCCGCTATTGACGCCATAGCCGCCATACGGCGGATGGCTATGCGCCGCGTCGCCGGCGATCAGCACGCGCCCGGCGCGATAGCTGTCGGCGAGCGCGAAGCGCAGGTCCCAGAAGCCGATATGCTCGAACTCGACATCGAAATTCCGCGCCGGCCGCGTGCGTGCAGGAAGCCACGAAAATCGAAATTGTCGCGGTTGGTGTCGGGTGGAACCGGCGCATGGAAGAACCACGTGGTGCCGAGATCGACCCGTCCGAAGAATTTCCAATAGCCGTCCAGTTCCGGTTGCAGCACGCAGTAGAATGACTTGCCGGGATATCGCGCCAAGAGCTGATGCAAGCCGGTGGAGCGGAATACGAGCAGCACCATCAGGCGGTCATGATCGGACAGCGTTTGCGTGATGCCGGCCTGCTGGCGAACGATGGAGCGGCTGCCGTCGCAGCCGACAACATAATCGGCACGCAGGCTCCGCTTGGCGCCGCCGCGGTCGACAATATCGACATAGGCGCGGTCGGCATCCTGCCGGACGCTCTCGCAGGTCCAGCCGTACATCGTGGTGATGGCGGGCAACTGCGCGGCGCGAGCCCGCAACACCGCCTCGGTGGCATATTGCGGCAGTCGCTCGTTGTCGGTGAAATAAAACGGCCGCACCAGTTCGCGTTGCAGCCAATCGTGACGGTAGCCGCTGAGCAGGTTGCCATAAATCGTCATGCCGCCGATGCCGTAATCAGGCGGGATCGTGCGGGCCGCGCGCAATTCGTTTTCGGCGCCCCAGAAATAGAAGTGCTCCATGGTGCGCTGGGTCAGGTTCTGCCCTTTGGGGATCGGCTGCGGGCTCTCATATCGTTCGACCAGGATCGACCGGACGCCGCGCAATGCGAGGTCGACTGCAAGACCGACACCGACCGGCCCGCCGCCGACGATGACCACGGGCGCATAGTTCTCAGGCAGATTGCTCATCTAGACATTATCCTCTCGCGCCGGTCATTCAGTGACGACGTCATCGAACGAGCGCGTGAATTTTTCCAGCAGCTTCGAAAACGTCTTGGCCTCGGCGGGCGTAAATACCGCTTCGAGACGCCGGCGAACGCGGTCGACGCGCGGCTGCGTGCGGTGTCGCAGATCCTCGCCGGCTTTCGTCAAACGCAGCACGTAGCGGCGAAGATCATTCTTGTCGGGCGTGCGCACGATCAGTTTGCGCTTTTCCAGGAGCTTCACCACCATGCTTGTCGTCGACCGATCGAAACCCAGCATGCGGGCGATGCTGATCTGATCGAGCGCGTCGGCATGGCCGAGCACCCACAGCACGCCGAATTGCGTCGCCGTGATATCGAGCCCCGCGCACTCGTCGATGAAGACCGACTGCGAAATCTGGTGCGCGCGGCGGATCATGAAGCCCGGCCGGTCTTCGAGGCCGCGAAGGGGATTGGCGTTGGTCTTGCTCGCTTTCATGCCGGTCTCTCTAACGCCTTTCGGCCGCAAAGGCCAGATTGACAGGCGCAAATCCGTCGCTTAGCCTCAATTAATCAGACGTCTGATTAATTGGGAGTGAAAGATGCTGGTCATCGACAATCTCACGGTCGAGCAGGTTCTCACCGTGCCGGAGGTGATCGATGCGCTCGAACACGCGCACAACGCGCTTTCGACCGGCGACGCCATCAACGCGCCCAATTATCGGGTCTTCACGCCGCGCAACGCCGCCGAATACGGACCCAAATTTCCGCAAGGCGGCAATCCCACGCACCACGCCTTCACGTCGCTGACCGGCGCCATCGCGAGCCTCGACGTCACCTCCGACCGCGTCGATTCCGACATCATCACCTACGTGAAGCGCGGCGATCAGATGCGGCAAATCCGCGTGCCCGGCACGCACGACCGCAAATTCTGCGGCATGATCTATCTCTACAGTTCGAAGACCGGCGAACTCCTCGCCATGATCCATGACGGCTATCTGCAGAAATTCCGCGTCGCCGGCACCGCGGCCATCGGCACCAAATATCTGGCCCGCAAGAATGCGAAGGTGATGGGCCTGATCGGCACCGGCTGGCAAGCGCAAGCCCAGGTGCTCTGCCAGCCCGCGGTGCGCGATCTCGAAAAGATCAAGGTCTATAGCCCGACGCCCGGCAACAGCACCGCGTTCGCCCGCCGCTGGGGCAACGAAGCCGGCGTCGAAATCGTACCGGTCAATTCGGCGCGCGAGGCCTGCGAAGGCGCCGACTTCATCATCACCGCGACCAACGCGCCGCAGGCCGTCGTGAAGGCCGACTGGCTCGAGCCCGGACAGTTCATCACCGGGGTGAAGGACCAGGAACTCGAAATGACCGGATGGGAGAAGTGCGACCAGGTGGTGGTCAATCGCCACGGCGCGTTCTGGCAGCGCTACGCCATCGGCGGCGTCGAGGTGATCCCCGAACATGGTGCCGACCGGATCGGCAAGCCCTCGGACAAGATCGACTGGAGCCAAGTCCCGATCCTGGGCGACGTCGTGGCCGGAAAGCATCCGGGCCGCACCTCCGACGATCAGATCATCGGCCTGATCATCGGCGGCGATGGCGTGCAATTCACCGCGGTCGGCGCGCGCATCTACAAGCTCTGCAAGGAACGCGGCTTAGGCGTCGATTTGCCGCGCGAACTTTTCCTTCAGGACGAGAAATATATCCCCTGATCCCCGCCAAGCGAGGTCGAGCCATGAATTGCACGAGCAATCGCAAGAGCAATCTCAAGACTGTTGTCGCGGCCTTCATGTTGATGGCGGCGCTGCCGATCGCCGGCGCCATGGCGGAGGACGCCTACCCTACCCGCACCGTCACGATCGTCGCGGGCTATCCGGGCGGCACGCCCGTCGACACCATCGCGCGCATCATCGCAACAAACCTGAGCGAGCGTTTCGGCAAAGCCGTGATCGTCGAGAACAAGCCGGGCGCCGGCAGCAGCATCGCCGCGGCCGATGTGGCGAAAGCCGCGCCCGACGGCTACACGCTGTATCTCAGCTCGATCGCGAACACGACAAATCCGGCCTTCAACAAGCTCTCGTTCGACTTCACCAAGGATCTCGCGCCCATCACGCAGGTCTGCGACGTGCCGGTGCTGCTGGTGGTGCCGCCGTCGGGCCCGCACTCCGTGTCCGGCCTGATCGCCGAGGCCAAAGCGAAGCCTGGCGAGGTCTCGTTCGGGTCGTCCGGCATCGGCACCGCGACGCACCTGTTCGGTGAACTGTTCGCTCACGAGACCGCAACCAAGCTCGCCCACATTCCCTACAAAGGCAGCTCGGAGGCCGTGGTCGATCTGCTCGCCGCTCGCATTGCGCTGATGTTCTCGCCGGCGGGCACCGTGCTGCCGCTGTTGAAGACCGGCAAGCTTCGTGCGCTTGCGGTATCGGGCCGTCACCGGCTCGCCGACCTGCCGGATGTCCCGACCTTCGATGAAGCCGGCGTCAAGCACCTCGATTTCTCGCTGTGGTTCGGCCTCAACACGACGGCGGGCGCGCCGAAGCCCGTCATCGACCGGTTGAACAAGGAAGTGAGCGCCGTCCTGGCGCTGCCCGGCGTCAAAGCCAAACTCGAGCCGCAGATGATATTCCCGGTTTCGACCTCGCCCGACAGCTTCGGCGCCTTTATTCGCGAAGACACGCAGCGATGGCAGCGCGTCGTGCAGGATGCCGGGCTTGAGCCGCGCTAGAGGCCGAACTCCTCTGGCGCGGCCAGCACGCCGCCGCTAAGTTGGTGAGCCGTGACCGCCGCCCTTCCCTATTCATCCTCCGCCGCTGATCGTTCGGACCGAAGCACGACCGAACGCGCCAACGTCATACGCCTCGCCATCGCGCAGGCGCTGGCCGGCGCGAACTCGACCGTCGTGTACGCGACCGGCGCGGTGATCGGCGACACGCTGGCCCCGAACAAGGCGCTGGCGACACTGCCGCTTTCGGTCTTTGTGATCGGGATGGCCGCGTCGACGCTCCCGGTCGGCGCGCTTGCCAAGCGCCACGGCCGCCGCGCGGCGTTCCTGGCCGGCAGCGGCTGCGGTATCCTAGTCGGGCTGCTCTCGGCGCTGGCAATCGTCATCGGCTCGTTCTGGCTGTTCTGCACCGCGACCTTCTTTGGCGGCGCTTACGCCGCGGTGGCTTTGTCGTTTCGCTTTGCCGCGACCGACAGCGCAGCGCCTGAACGCCGCCCACGCGCGCTGTCGGCGGTCATGGCGGCCGGTGTCTTTGCCGGCGTGCTCGGACCGCAACTCGTCACCTTCACGATGAACATCTGGCAGCCTTACATGTTCGCTGCCACGTTCCTGGCTCAGGCCGGTGTCGCCGTGCTCGCCGGCGCGGTGCTCGCCGGCGTCCGGTTGCCGATCCCGACCGCGGCCGAACACGCCGCCGGCCGGCCGCTCGGCGACATCGTCCGCCAGCCGCGTTTCGTCGCCGCGGTCTGCTGCGGCGTCGTCTCCTACATGCTGATGAACTTGGTGATGACCTCGGCGCCGCTGGCGATGCGGCTCTGCGGCCTGTCGCAGACGACCGCCAATCTCGGCATTCAATGGCATGTCATCGCGATGTACGCGCCGAGCTTCGTCACCGGACGCCTGATTGTGCGGTTCGGCGCGCCGCGCGTCGTTCTCGCGGGCCTGTCGCTGACCGGCCTTGCCGCCGCCACGGGGCTGAGCGGTATCGACGTCACGCATTTCTGGCTGGCGCTGGTCCTGCTCGGGCTCGGCTGGAATTTCGGCTTCAGCGGCGCCTCGACGCTGGTGCTCGAATGCCACCGGCCGGAGGAGCGGACGCGCGTGCAATCGCTCAACGACTTCATCGTGTTCGGGATGATGGTACTCGGCTCCTTCGCGTCCGGCGATCTCTTGATCACATATGGATGGAGCGTGGTCTGCCTGGTCACGCTGCCGCCGCTCGCGATCGCAACGGCGATTCTGCTCGCGACCGGGTCCTTCCGTCGCGCAACCGCTTCGGTGTGAGCCGGCGCGGCGATGTCGCACACGTCCCACAATTGTCCAACGCCTGATATATTGAATGATGGTCGCGGCCGCCTGTCCGCGCCGCGTTGCGACAGCGGGTCGAGCGATCGGCATAAGCCTCGGCCGTTTGGGGTAACGCTGCCAATCGAAATTGGGGGGCGTATGAGGGTTTGTAAAAGTAACGCGGCATCGAGCGCCGGCTTCGTCGACACTCACGCTCCCGATCTCCAGCACCTGCTCCATCGTCTTGCACAAGGCGTTGCGGTCTCGAGCCGGGAGGGCGCGATCCGATGAGCACGTTGATCTACGAGATGCTGCCGCCCGAGATCGGCGATCCCGGGACCCAGGTCAGCCTTTCGACAATCCTCACCGACGCCTTTGGCCCGGGCTGGGACGGCTATACGAATTTCTGGGTCGCCTATTACGGAGCGGACGCGCTCGCCGATTGGGACTTCCACTACTGGGATCCCAACGACCCGAGCGTCAGCGAGTGGTTGGACAACGGAACGGACATCGGGGCGTCCACAACGACCTTCTTCAATAACGTCCCCCTCACCGCATCGGACGCCTCCGATTACACGCTACAGCTTGGCAACGACATCGCGCCGTACGTCTTTCTGACCGTGCCGATCGGCGACGACACCTTTATCCGGTACGAAATCAATGTGGTGGCGCCGGGCCTGCAAGCCGCGCCCAGCGGCGTCGACGGCGAGCCGACGCCGCAGGACATCGTCGCTTCGGCAATACGTTACGACGCCGCCTATGGCGGCGTGCCCAACCCCAACGATTGCGGGTTCATCGCCAGCGATCTCACCGCGGCGGCGGGCGCGCCGCTCGACGATCAGGTGTCGGAATCGCTCAATCCGGCGGAAAACAGCAGCGCCGGCTTCTGGCGCGTGGTTTATCGGGGATCGGACCCCAATCCTGTTTCCGATTGGCAGAGCCTGCTCCAGCCGGGCGACGTCGTGCGGATGGGCTGGACCGGCGGTGGCCAACACACAACCACGGTCCTGACCGTCAACAGCGACGGCAGCATCACGGTTTTCGACAACGAGAACACCGTTGTCAACGGCCCAAGCTTCATCAGCATCCACACCGTCAACTACGACACCGAGACCATACCGACCACGATCACGATTTTCCGGCTGACGACCGATCATCTTTATCTGATCGACGGCTCCGCGGGCGGCCGGATCCTCAACGGCACGCCGCAATACGACAATGAGATCATCACCAGCGGCGAGACCCAGATCGTCAATTGCGGACCGCACGACGACGTTGTCGACATCTCGACGGGGACGATGACCATCAACGGCGGCGGCGGCCAGGACAGAGTGGTTTATACGGCGCTCGGCGCCGAAGGCGCGGCATTTTTCGACCCGAATGGAAACCCGCTCACCGTCGTCAATGGCACGATCTATACCGGGGAGCCGGTGACGGTCGTCTGGTTGGGCGGATCGGATAAGCTCAACGGCATCGGCTCTGTTCAATTCACCGATGCAACGGTCGACATCACGCCCTGCTATTGCCCCGGCACGCTGATCGCGACGCCGGGCGGCGAGACGGCGGTCGAAGAACTCAAAATCGGCGACAAGATCATCACCATGTCCGGCGTCGCGCGGCCGATCAAATGGATCGGACGCCGAAGCTATGGCGGACGTTTCATCAGGGGCCGCAAGGAAGTGCTGCCGGTCTGCATCAAGGCCGGCGCGCTCGCCAACAATGTGCCCAGGCGCGATCTGTGGGTTTCGCCGCATCACGCGATGTATTTGGATGGCGTGCTGATCGAGGCCAGGGATCTGATCAACGGCGTATCGATCGTTCAGGCGGCGCATGCCGAGAGTGTCGAATATTTCCACGTCGAGCTCGACAGCCACGACGTGATCATCGCCGAGGGCGCGCTGGCGGAGAGCTTCCTCGACGACGACAGCCGCGGCATGTTTCATAATGCGCACGAATATGACACGCTCTACGCGGATGACATTCAGGAACCGGTCCGCTATTGCGCACCGCGTCTCGATGAAGGCTACGAGGTCGAAGCGGTGCGCGTGCAGCTTGCGCAACGCGCTGGCCTTCAAAGTGGCCTTCATGGTGCCTTGGGAAGAAGCAAATGAAGCCATCTCGGAGAGCTTTGATCGGCGGCGTCCTTGGCGTTGCCGCCGTTCCGCTGTGGGATCGCGCGTCGCTGGCGCTCGACTATCCGGTGCGGCCCGCGCGCATCATCGTCGGTTTCCCCCCGGGCAGCTCGTCTGACATTGTGGCGCGCGTGGTCGCACAATCCTTATCCGAGCGGCTCGAGCATCCATTCGTTGTCGACAATCGCCCCGGCGCCAGTGGCAATATCGCCGCCGAATACGTCGCCAAGGCGGAACCGGACGGCTACACGATTCTGTACATGCTTTCGTCAAACACGATCAACGCGGTTTTATACGACAAGCTGAATTTCGACTTCGTCCGCGACTTCGCCCCTGTCGCCTGCATTGCCGAGCTGCCGCTGGTGATGGAGGTGAATCCCGCCGTTCCGGCCAAAACCGTGCCGGAGTTCATCGCCTATGCGAAGGCCAATCCCGGCAAGATCGAGATGGCCTCGGGCGGCCTCGGCAGTCCGCAGCACATGGCCGGGGAATTATTCCAAATGCTCACGGGCGTGCAGATGCTGCATGTCCCCTACAAGGGCGCGGGTCCTGCGCTTACGGATCTGGTTGGCGGCCGCACGCAGGTCATGTTTGATGTCTTGGCGGCCTCGATCGGGTTCATTCAGTCGGGACAGCTGCGGCCGCTCGCGATTTGTTCAAAATCCCGCGCCGCCGCTCTGCCTGATCTTCCCCCTCTGAGCGACTCCGTTCCCGGCTTTGAGGCCACCGCGTGGCACGGCATCGGCCTGCCGGCGCAGACGCCGGCCGAAATCGTCGCCAAATTGAACAAGGAAGTGAACGCGGCGCTCGCCACACCGGGCATGGCCGCGGCGCTCGCGAAACTAGGCGCCGATCCGGCTCCGATGACGCCCGCTCAATTTGCGACATTCATCGCCGACGACACCGCGAAGTGGGCGAAGGTGGTGAGGTTTGCGCACATCAAGCTCGATTGATACGAACCATGCGCCGGTGAGACCATCGCAGCGATCATGGCAGCGATCATGGCAACGATCCCCGCCGACCTATCGATAACCCCAATGAATCGCGAGGAGACAGACATCCTCGCCGGCTGGGCGGCGGGTGAGGGTTGGAATCCGGGCAAGTCCGATATCGGGGTCGCATGGGACACCGATCCGGAGGGGTTCATCGCGCTGCGCAAAAAATCAGGCGCGAATGCCGATCTGATCGGCGGCGGCACTATCATGTCCTATGATGGCCTGTTCGGTTTCATGGGCCTTTTCATCGTACGCCGCGACCAGCGCGGACGTGGTTTGGGCGCTCATCTGTGGCGATATCGGCTGCGGCGCTTGCAAGATCGGCTTGCGCCCGGGGCATCCATCGGCATGGACGGCGTATTGGCGATGAAGCCGTTCTACGAGCGCGGCGGATTCGTGTTCGCGCATAACGACGTGCGCTATCAAGGCATCGCAAACGGGACAATGGATCCGGAGGTACGCCCGATCGATGCATCGACGTTTGCAGTCGTAGAGAATTTTGATCGGTCGCACGTGCCGGCGCCACGAGCGCCGTTTCTCCGTCGGTGGATTTTTCAGCCCGGCGCGCACGCCCTGGGACTGCAGGAAAATGGCCAACTGGTCGGCTATGGCGTCGCCCGTCCTGCCCTGGCGGGCTACAAGCTAGGGCCGGTCTTTGCAAAACGCGCCGATATCGCCGAGCGCCTCATTTCGAGCTTGATGGCGCGCATCCCCGGCGAGCAAGTGCAGCTCGACGTGCCGGAGCCGAACCAATCGGGCAGCAGGCTCGCGGAAAAGTTCGGCCTCAAGGAAGTGTTCGGCTGCGCCCGCTTGTATCATGGCCGCGCCCCGGACTTGCCGATTGGCAACATATTCGGCGTGACATCGTTCGAATTCGGCTAGTCGATGATAGCGGCACCCTCCGCCTTCGCACGCGCGACGTTCTCCTTCATCTGCTGTAGCCGTTCGGGTGAGTGCCCTTGCCATTTCGTGACTTCGGCAATGACTTGCAGCGGATCGCGGGAGCGATATGAAAGCGTCGGATTACCGGGAAACTTCTTATCGGTCAGGTTCGGATCGTCAATGATCGGTCCGGTTGGCTCCACGACATAGATTCGCTCTCGTCCGCTGCCGACGGCCAGCTCCGCTCCCCAGATCGCCGCATCCAGGGTGGCCGCGAAATAAACCCACGACAGCGGCTCAACGTCGGTGAAATTGGATTGATAGCCGACGGCAATCAGGTCTCCAGGTTTCAAATCGGCTCGCGTGCCGTGGAAGAACGATTGCGCAAACATGCTCGCGACAGATGACATAAGACTGCCCCCGAATTGCTGGCTCACGCATGGCCTGCCCGCTCCAGAGTGTACCGCCTGCGCATCGGCCAAGACGAGCATCGTTGAACAAGAATTCAATGGTCTGCATTCAGTCTCTGCAGAAGTCTCCAATTGGCACTTAGCGGACCTTTATCAGCGACAGGCCGAAGGTCCGCTAATGACCCAAGGCAGACATTATCTCGCTAATCGGGTGCAGTACCTTTTTCCAATTCAGAAAGACGTTTCTCGCGATCCGCAATCTGCCATTCTAAGATTTTGCATCGCTTCGCGGTCTTGGACGCGCGTCGGGATAGAAGAAATAAGGTGAATACATTTTGGAAGCGGGCCAGGGATTGCCAAAAGGCGTCGATGCGAGATCAATCCATCGGATATTGATGGACCTTAAAGACAGGACGGCCAGCGCGGCAATCACAAGCATCATAAGAGCCGAAAACAGCCCGTAGAGAGGATCGAAAAACGAAAGCAGGATGGTTAACAACAAAGCCACGATAGGGATCAGGTAGAGGAAGAAGAACCGCAATATGCGACCGGATCGGGCGTACATGGAGTACCGATCCCTCAAGATCGCAAGCTCCCTCTTAATCTGGTCTGTTTCCGGGTCGGGCTGCATCGCGGGCTGACACTCTGGCACTTAAGTTTCTGCGCGGTTAAACCAATGTCCACCATTGGCACATCGCGGACATGGCCCGATGACAGCTTGATGTCCGCTTTCGACAGAGAAGCGGACTTGTATCCCGCCTAGGCCGATGTCGGCGAATGACCCAACTCCGACATGGGTGCCACGAAAAATAGAAGTGGTAACTCTCCATTAAGCTACACGTCCAATTTGTAAGCGCCGGTTTCGGCCTCATTAAACGTGCATTCGATAGGGGGATTATTGCGAGCGAAGAACTCTGCAAAATCGTGGCGCCGATAGGGAGCGCGGATATGCCGAAGCGGCGTCCATGGATCGGCTGCCTTATTCCGATTGCTTTGCTGATCGCAGCGGTAGTCGGCTGGACGGTGTGGACCGACAGAACAATCACACTTCGCTATCGTTTGACTATCTTCGTTGAGGACAATGGGAAGGTCGTCAGCGGCTCATCGGTGATTGAAACCGGTTGGGGAGGCGTGGGCGAAGATTTTCCCGAACTCGCTAATCTTCACGGCGGGGCGCGTTGGGCCCCAATCGAAAAAGCGGAGGCGGTCGCGGTCAATCTCGGCCCGCGTGGGATCTTGTTCGCGGTCTTCACGCCTGATCCAGCCCGAATGGGGGACAGCAGAACTCCCGGCAGTGCGGGCGACCCAGCGGCTATTCTGGTTTCTGCCTTTGGTTGTAATTCGATTGGTGGAGCTACGTGGTCGCTACTGTATCAAATACGCGACACGCGCGGCCCAGTTGACCTTCCGTTGCAATATCTTCCCTGGCTCGTTCGCTTTCGTGACCTCGACAATCCGGCCACCGTCCGGCCGGTTGACGCGAATGGCCTGGCCGCGAGCTTCGGTCCGGGCGTGAAGCTTTTGCGTGCCACGGTCGAAATCACAAACGATCCTGTGACAACGGGCATCGAAAAAACATTGCCTTGGCTCGCTTTGCCTCCGGACGCCCGAAAGAAGCTTCTCACCGGACCATATTGGAATTGGCTGGACCCGGCTTACGGATCTGATCACCGTCTTTTGGTCAGTTACTTCAAGACTGGCGAAGCTAGCGGGCCTTAATGACCTTCTTGTCGCTCGTGCGACAAAAAGAGAGAGAATATGAGGCGCAATCGCCGCATTATCATTGGCGAAAAGGAACGTGGTGCCGTCGGGCGCTGCCTTCATGGCATCGTCCATTCCGATGGTCCCGCCGGCTCCCGTGCGATTCTCCACGAAAATCTGTTGCGAGAGCATGCGTGACAGGATGGCGCTGCATTGACGCGCTGCAAAATCCAGGGCGCCGCCTGCGGCGAGCGGCACGATGAAACGAACCGGTTTGGTCGGCCAGGATGTCTCGGCCCGGGCGGCCAGGCATCCATGCGCCAGCATCAGACTGCCGGCTCCCTTGATGAAACCGCGTCGTGCGATTTTCCGCATGGACGTCTCCTCCCGGCTGCTTTTTTAGCCGCGCGCCGACTTCGCCCGATCGAGCACTCTAGCGAATGCCGGCAACTCGCATCAAATTTTATCGTCCGCTTAAGCCGGCCTGGCTTGCTGATGCATTATGATGTTCCTTGATGATGTTACTTGGATTTGTCGCGCAGGAGCCTGACATGTTGAGGGCAACCGTTTTTCTCTCGGCCGTGATCTTTGCGGCTTTCGTCACGTTGAACGGCGCCGCCGCGGAAGAAGCCGTACCTGCGGGTAATAAGATCCTCGATATCACGCTCTCGCCGGATCATCGCTATGGCGTGACCGTACCCGAAACCGTCCCCGACTTGTACGACCCCACCCCGCAAAACCGGTTGGTTGAAGTTAAAACGGGGCGTGTGTTGACGCTCATTCAGGCGGGCACGGGTTACGAGAGGGCAAATCACAACGCGGTCCTCCCCTCCCGCTGGGCGAAAGATGATTTCACTTCTGTTATGGGAGGTGGACGGCAAGTGGTTCGATACAGCCCTTGTGCTTCTCAAGCTGCAGCATGGAGCCGTGGCATGGCAGCTTGATCTGCTCAAAGCCGGACAGCAGGCCAGTCTCGCGCTGACAAAACGGGAAGCACCAAAAAAATATGCGGTGGCGAAGGAAGAAAACGCAGGCTCGGGCTCCGCCTTTCCGGAAGGATTCACCGTTGACGTCAAGGTAAAGGGTGACAAGAACGACGCCTTGTCACTTCCGCTCAAGGTTCGCGCCTATCTCACGGCAAATCCGAAAGAGATCGAAGGCCGAACCAATCTGGAGTTGCGCCTGGATGCCGTGGTGGACAAAGATGGGAAATTCCGGGTGACGAATTTTCGCCTTGGCCCGCTGCCGGAGGCCCTGAAATGGTAAGTTCCTCTGGTGTCGACGGCAACAGAACGCCCCATCGGCCAGCCATAAGGTGAGCAGAACCATCTCCAGGAAGCACCGTCAGTGGAACGCCGACAGGCGAGCGCGCCCGCAGCGGAGGGTCGGCGCAAGCCGATCTCTCCGTGGCGCGCCCCGCACCCGCTGGTGCGGACAGTCTCATCTGCGTCTGCCGGCGTTCCGCTTCCTTCATTTTTTCTTCCGTTCTTTCGTCATTGCGAGCGAAGCGAAGCAATCCAGTGCAGCGGTGCAGCAGTTCTGGGTTGCTTCGTCGCTATCGCTCCTCGCAATGACGGGGAAAGCACACTTGCATCCTCCCCCGTGCAAACGGGGGAGGGGGACCGCGCTCTTGCGCGGTGGAAGGGGCGTCTGACGCGTCGCTCTACCGTCGTCGCAAGAGTGTCATCGAGTTCGACGCCCCCTCCACCATGCTTCGCATGGTCCCCCTTCCCCGCTATCGCGGGGCAGGAAGCATGCGTCCGTCGCTGTTTGACAACCGAATCCGAAACAGGTGCGCTCGCGCGGCAAAGCAGCTACGCTTGCACGCATGACATCCGCAGTGCACGACAACAAAGCCCTCTCCCGCTTCGAGCTCGAGGAGAACGGCGTCACCGCCTTCGCCAATTACCAGCTTGGCGACGGCGTGATCACGATCTCGCATACCGAGACGCCGGTGGCCGCGCGCGGCCGGGGCATCGCCTCGAAAGCTCGTCGCCGGCGCGCTCGACATTGCACGCGTCCGCGGGCTCAAGGTGATCCCGCGCTGCCCTTTCGTGCGGGCTTACGTGCAAAAGCACCCGGAGGTCCGCGACCTGCTGGCTTGATGCCGCGGCCGTGGCCGTTCAAAGCTTCATCATCGGCCGCTTGCCCTTGGCGGCTTTTTCGCTCGGCACTTTCACCAGCGCCTCGCCGTCGAGCACGACTTCGCCATCGACCGCGCAGATGCATGACGAGCCGCGCCCGCGATTTTTCCGGGATCAGCTCCTGCACCGTCACCGTGACCACGACAGTGTCGCCGATCTTGACTGGGGCGCGGAAATTCAGCGTCTGCGAAATATAGATCGCGCCCGGGCCCGGCAGGCGGGTGCCGAGCACGGCCGAAATCAGGCTCGCGGTATAAAGCCCGTGCGCGATGCGCTTGCCGAACGGGGTGCGCGCGGCAAAATGCTCCGACAGATGGATCGGATTGCGGTCGCCGGTGAGCTGGGCGAAGCCGACGACATCGGACGACGACACGGTCTTTTCGAGGGTCTCGGCCATGCCGACCGACAGATCCTCGAAGAACAGCGTGCGCAGCGGCGGCAGGTTCATGCCGCAAAATCTTTCGTGTGCATGATCCCGGGTTTACTGGTTTTCGGGACGGTCATGCCCAACAAGGCGTGAGTGTTATTGCTTCGGCGGTGGGGCGGCCGCGGCCGGCGTGCCGCGTCCGGTGCCGCGCGGGTCGTTGTGACTGGACATGCACTTCTTCATGAAGGCCGCACGCGCCGCGCCATCGAGCTTTTGATCGTCGGCGCCGAACTTGCAGGTCGCCATTTTATCCTGGGCGCTCACGGCAAAGCTCGGCGTGCTCGGCAGCACGGCAGCGCCGCAATCGCGATGAAGCCCGCACAGATGAAGGCGTGTCGACGCATTACTCGTTCCCCTGACTAACCCCGAAAATAGACCCAGACTTGCCCCCGCCCCGGTCTGTGGACCCCACTCTAGCATTGATCCCGCCGGACAAGGAACGACCTGCCGGCAGACTGACCGATCGGCCGGTCCGCTGCCCATTGCCACCAGAATGACGTGTCGAAATCGTGGAAAATGGCGCTATAAAGCGGAATGACCAGTCCTTCCCCAGCCCCGCCCGCAAAAATCAGCGCCGTTCTGTCGCAGATCAAGCCAGGGCTCACCGGCACGACCACCATTACGGTCGCGCATGAGCACACCGCGCCCTTTGTCGGCTCGGGCCGGATCGAGGTCCTGGCAACGCCGGTGATGATCAACCTGTTCGAGGCCGCGGCGCTGGCCGCGGTCGAGCACCTGCTCCCGGCCGGCCACCAGAGCCTCGGCATCCATCTCGACGTCAGCCACACCGCAGCGACGCCGATCGGGCTGCGGGTGACGGCAACCGCGGAAGTCATTCGCCTCGAAGGCCGCACTGTCACGTTCAAAGTCGCGGCCCGCGACGATTTCGAGGAGATCGGCGGCGGCACGCATCAGCGCGTGGTGGTCAGCGTCGAGCGTTTCGACGAGCGCGTGCAGCGCAAGGTGCGCGCCGAGAGAAGCTGACCGAACGTACGCCGCGAGCCGGCGCTGAAGGCTAGCGCCGGCCGACGAGCTTGCCGATCCCAAGCAACACGACGGCGATGATCACCGCGATGATGCCGTGGGTGGTGTGGATATGGGTCGGAGCCCGCGGCATAGCCCGGCATGAAGGTCGGCAATTGACCGGCCGGCATGACGAAATACATCGACGGCGGCAATGGCGCTGATAATGGCCAAAAGGTAAGCGAGCATTTTCATTGCAGTTTTTCCTTGCCCCAAGCGCTTAGGCGCGCCGGCTCACCTAGCATGATCGGCCGACCTTTGGCGAGCCGCATGTTCCCCGCCCGGTTCGCGCCCGGATCACGCCCTTGTCTTTGTCCGCATCAGCGGCGATCATCCGGCATAGTATAAGACCATACGATACAGGGAGGACGCCCATGCTCGCTCTTGCGGGAAAAGCCGCGTGCGCGGCTTTCGTATTGGCAATGCTGGGCCTGGCAAACGCACAGCCAGCCGCAGCGCAATCGGCCGACGACATCTACGCCAAGGCCAAGAGCGAAGGCGCGCTCGTGTTCTATGTCGGTGGACCGACGGCGCCGTGGGAAGCCATGGCCAAGACTTTCAATACGCGCTATCCGGGGATCAATGTCACGATCTCCGGCGGCTTCTCCAACGTGCTCGATCAGAAGATCGATTCGCAGATCGCGGCCGGAAAGCTCGAAGTCGATGCCGCGATCCTGCAGACCATCGCCGACTATGTGCGCTGGAAATCGCAAGGCCGGCTCCTTGATTTCAAGCCCGCAGGTTTCGACAAGATCGACTCGAGCTTCAAGGATCCCGACGGCGCGTATTGGGCCACCATGGTGAATGCGGTGCCCTACATGTACAACAAGGAGAAGGTCGCCGACGCCGACCTGCCCAATTCGGCGCTGGATTTCCTCACGCCCGAATTCGCCGGCAAAATGGTGACGCCCTACCCGGCCGACGATGATGTCACGCTTTGGGTGTTCAACCACATCGTCGAGAAATACGGCTGGGGCTACATGGACAAATACATGGCCGCCAAGCCGAACTTCATCCAAGGCCATCTCGGCCAGCAACGCAGCATCGGCACCGGCCAGAATCTCGTGACCTTCGACTCGATCTTCAACATCACGACGGTGCTCAAGAAGCAAAGCATGCCGGTCGAGACGCATTTCCCGACCGTCGATGCGACACCGATCTGGCCGCTGTCGGGCGCCATCTTCAAGGACGCGCCGCATCCGAACGCGGCGAAACTGTTCCTGACCTGGCTGCTCGAGCCCGAGCAGCAGATCGCCACCGGAACCTGGTCGGGCAGGAGCGACGTACCGCCGCCCGCCGGCTATCAGCCGATCTTCTCCTACAAGGTCGCCAACGACTATCGCGCGTTCCTGACCGACCAGCCGAAGATCACCGAACTGCGCAAACGCTTCGAAGGTTATACCGGCCCGATCGTCAATGCCGGCGGCGTGCGCTGATCGCAGACCAGCACGCCGAAGTTACGCCGATTTTATGAGCACCGCGGCCCGCGCATGGGCGGGCCGCGCTTTCGCCGCACCGCCCAAACCGCACCCCCTGATCTTGTCCCAATCGCGCAGGCAAATCGCGCCGGCGATTTACCTTGGCTTTACCAATTCAGCCAATCCTGCGGCTGATGCGATCCGGGACCATTGGCGTGACAAACTGGCGGCGCGGGGCAGTTCTGGCGGCAGGCGTTGCGGCCATTGCGGCCGCGGGCTCCATGCTGGCGCTCGCCTCGCCGGCACGGCTGAGCATGGAGCCGATGTCCGCAGCCTGATCGGACGCGATATCGATCCCATGGTCGCGGCAAACGGCGCCGGCGGCGTTGCGGTGGCTGTGCGCATGAACGGCCGCACGCTGTTCTTCAATTATGGGCTCGCCGACCAGGCCGCGAAACGGCCGATCACCTCGGACTCGCTGTTCAATGTCGGCTCGGTCCGCAAAGTGTTCGAAGCGACGCTGGTCGCAGAAGCCGTTCAGCGCGGTGAGCTCGGTCTCGACGATCCGGTCAGCAGATATGTCACCGAACTGCGATGGTGACTATATTCGCCGCATCACCATCGGGCAGCTCGTGACCCACACGTCGGGCGTGACGCTGGCGACCGATCATCCGCCCTGGCCGACGCAGCATTATTCACTTCGGGATTTTATGACGCGCTCAACGCTTTCGTGCCGCGAGAACGGCGAAGCGCCTGGCAAGCAGCATATCTACAGCCATGCCGGCTATATCCTGCTGCAGCTTGCGCTCGAGCGCCGCTACGGCCGGCCGATTGCCGAATTGATCGGACATGGCGTCACCGGCCCGCTCGGCATGAATTCGACGATCGTGCCCGAACGCGACGCCGGCGACCGCGCCATGATGAGTGAGGATTTCATGGCGCGCACGGTGCAAGGCTATTCGGTCGCCGGCGCGCTGGTCGGGCTTCCGGGCAATCAGCAAGGCTATTTCGATTTCTCGGGCACCGGCCAGATGTTCTCGAGCGCGCGCGATCTAGCGACTTTGCTCGCGGCCTGCCTCGACGACGGCGCCGTCAATCCGCAGCTCTGGGACGCGCTGCAAATGACGCAGCGCGAGGCTTTTCGCGTTAGCCCGACTGCGGGACAAGCCATGGCCTGGGAGACCATCGCGCCGATGGCCCGACCATTGTCGACAAGCCGGGCGGGCTGAATAATGCCTCGGCCTATATCGGCCTCGTTCCGGAGCGGCGGATCGGCATCGCCATCCTCGCCAATCGCGGCGACGTTCATCCGTTCGAAGCGGCCCGCAGCACGATCCTGCCGGCGCTGTCGCGGATGTGGGTCAGCAGCCTCTAGGGCATGATCCCGAAAAGTGGGTACCGGTTTCCCGCCTTCGCGAAGCCCGCTTCGGCGGGCGAAGCAAGGTCGGAAAAGATCATGCCCCGCTGATAATTTCCGTTATTCCGCCGCCACCGCGACCGGCGCCGAGAGCGACGGATGCGCAGCTTCGCCGCTCGCCAGCGCCGCCTGGATGCGCTCGATCAGCGCGCGGGCGGAATCCGCGCTCAGCTCGATAGCGACGCGATCCCGCCCGCCCTCGCCCTCATTGGTGAAGTCGATGGCCAGCACGTGGTCGAGCGTCGAGTAATAGGGATGGTCGAAATAGACATTGGCGGTATCGATCCGCATCCAGCCCTTGCGGCCCTTGGCACTGCCGACCAGCGCGGCCTTTTCCACGATGTAGGAGCACATCGATGCTTCTCCCTTATTCCGCGGCGACGTATGCGGCCGACGAGGACAGATAGCGGCGATAGAAGTCGAACACCTTGCGCCAGCCGTCGGCGGCTTGTTCCGGGCGATAGGCGTCGCGCGCGTTATTGAAGAAAGCGTGGCCGGCGCCGTTGTAGCGATGGAACTCGTAGTTCTTGCCGAATTTCTTCAGCACCGCTTCGGTGCGGTTGACCTGGTCGGCGGTCGGATTGGCGTCGTCGTTACCGAAAATGCCGAGCAACGGACAGCTCATCTTCTCCGTCAGATCGATCGGCGCAACCGGGCGCTTGTCGTTGAGGTCCTTGGGATTGTCGACGATGACATTGCCGCCCCAGCAGTCGACCGCGGCATCGATCCCTGGCAGCGTGCAGGCGGCGAGATAGGTGTGACGGCCGCCAGAGCAGAAACCGATGACGCCGATCTTGCCGGTCGCATTGGATTGCGCACGCAGCCACGCCATGGCGCCAGCGGTATCGCCCATGACCTGCGCATCGGCAACGCCACCCGCAGCGCGGACACGGGCGCCGAGATCGTCCGGCGCTTCCTTGCCTTCGCGGAAATAGAGGTGATGCGAGATCGCGGCATAGCCGTGATGGGCGAACTTGCGCACTACTTCCATGGTCCATTCGTCCCAGCCCGGCAGATGATGGATGATGACGATGCCGGGGAATTTTCCGGCCCGCGTCGGTCGCGCGTAATAGGCTTCGGCCTGATCGCCGTTATGGCCGCGGAAGCTCACGGTTTCCGCCTGCAGGCCCTGATAGAAGCTCATGTGTTCAACTCCCTATTGGCAAGGCAAATGATGTCGTCAGATTGCGCCCTTCGATGAAACCGCCACGGCGCGCGCTATTTTTTCGGGCACGGGTAAAGCACGGCTTTGTAAGTCGCGTCGCGGTCGACAAATTCGATGGTATTGTCAGGCCGCGGCGTGAACGTGATGTCGCCCAGCAGCGGTCCGCTCGGGAATTTGCACTCGACATGCGCGAAAATGCTTCCGCCGTTCCGCTTGGTGTCGAGAATGGTGCAGACGCCGATATTGGAAACGATCTCCTGCGGCGAGATCTTCACCATCGAGGCTTCGGCATCGGTGCCGTCGCCCTTGCAGGCGACATTCTGTGTGTATTCGCCGACGAGCGGAAAGTCGTCGGCGAGAGCTACGCCGGAAACGAGAAGCGCCGCGAGCGCAAGCATGCCGCATCCGGCCGGACGAATGATATGGGCCACGCACATTCTCAGAGTTTTGCCCGGCCCCGCGCGAAGCAGTACCGGAACCGATCGCCCCAAGGTGCGCGAAATGTAGCGAAGAATAGCACCTCGGCCAATACGGTCCCGGCGCGGCAAATCGGACGGCCGAAAGAACTGCCGCAGATCAGCACATGACCGCGAAAAGGCTTGCGCCACGGAACTTGATCCGAGGCGTCGAAGCGGAAATTTAGTGAAAGCTTTTGCTGATGCCTTCAGTGCGGGCAGCGGACGAGCCCTTTTGCGCGTCCTTGGTCGTCATCTCCGCAGCCGCCCGGGTGCAATCGACGGCGCCGTTATCGGCGAAGCGGCCGTCGCGATTGTCGAAATACAGTTGGTGACAGTGGTTGCCCAAATTCGGATAGAACAGGACCGAGCCGACATAGACCGACCGCGGCGACGCTGCGGCGACCGCCGCCGTGGCATCGCGGTGGATCAGGAATTCGTCCGCGCCGAACACGCCAACGTCACAAAAGCACCAGCGCCAGCGCCGCAATGATGGCCTGACGCCACGCACTACGCGGGCGAGGCTGAGGTTGGCGGCGTTCTGCCGGGCGCGGAAACTTGGGCGCGAGATTGCGCGTGCCCGGCCGCACGCGCGTGACCAAGCCGGTCGCGCGGCCGGAATAGATGTGCGAGATCGCGTTGTCGTAACCAGCTTTGTCAGCATTTGCCATTGCGACAGGCTACCGGATCGCGCCGAGCATCGCGTAAACGCCAGCGCGGATAGCGGGCGGATGGCTAAGGCATCGATAACGCGTGATCTCTCGCGCTCACAATAGAAACAGGCGGCGCACAATGGGCGCCGCCTGCAGTCGTCTACAATTGTAATGATCCCGTTCAGTGCGCGGTAAGGCCAGGTGTATCGTCCTCCACCGCCGCATCCGGAACATCCACGGGTTTCGCCGTCGACTCTTCCCACACGATCGGTTCGGGCTTGCGCACCAGCGCCCTGGCCAGCACCTCGTCCATGCGCGACACCGGAATGATATCGAGCCCGCTCTTGATGCTGTCGTTGATCTCGACCAGATCCTTGGCGTTCTCTTCCGGAATGAGCACGGTCTTGATGCCGCCGCGATGCGCCGCGAGCAGCTTTTCCTTCAAGCCGCCGATCGGCAACACACGGCCGCGCAGCGTGATCTCGCCGGTCATCGCCACGTCGCGATGCACCGCGATACCGGTCATCACCGAGACGATAGCCGTGACCATGGCGACGCCCGCCGACGGACCATCCTTCGGCGTCGCGCCTTCCGGCACGTGCACGTGGATGTCGCGCTTGTCGAAAGCTGGCGGCTCGATGCCGAAGGCGGCCGACCGCATGCGGACATAGGACGCCGCCGCCGAGATCGATTCCTTCATCACATCGCGCAGATTGCCGGTCACGGTCATCTTGCCTTTGCCGGGCATCATGGCCGCTTCGATAGTGAGCAATTCGCCGCCGACATCGGTCCACGCGAGTCCGGTGACGACGCCGACCTGATCCTCGTCCTCGACTTCGCCGAAGCGGAACTTCGGCACGCCGAGGAAATCCGCCAGGTTCTTCTCGGTGACTGCAACCGACGTCTTCTTCGTGATCGTGAGCTCTTTCACCGCCTTGCGGATCAGGGTCGAGAGCTCGCGCTCGAGATTGCGAACGCCCGCCTCGCGCGTATAGCGGCGGATCATCGTGAGCAACGCGGCGTCGTCGACCGACCATTCCTTCGGTTCGAGGCCGTGCTTGACGATCGCGTGCGGAATAAGGTGCTTGCGTGCGATCTCGACTTTCTCGTCTTCGGTATAGCCGGCGATCCTGATGATCTCCATGCGGTCCATCAGGGGCGGCGGGATATTGAGCGTATTCGCCGTGGTGATGAACATCACGTGAGACAGATCGTAGTCGACCTCGAGATAGTGGTCGTTGAACGTATGGTTCTGCTCCGGATCGAGCACTTCGAGCAAAGCCGACGACGGATCGCCGCGGAAATCGGCGCCCATCTTGTCGATCTCGTCGAGCAGGAACAGCGGGTTCGACGATTTCGCCTTGCGCATCGACTGGATGATCTTGCCGGGCATTGAGCCGATATAGGTCCGGCGATGGCCGCGGATTTCGGCTTCGTCGCGCACGCCGCCAAGCGACACGCGCACGAATTCGCGGCCGGTCGCCTTCGCGATCGACTTGCCGAGCGAGGTCTTGCCGACACCCGGAGGCCCGACCAGGCACAGGATCGGTCCGGTCAGCTTGTTGGCGCGCTGCTGCACGGCCAGATATTCGACGATGCGCTCCTTGACCTTTTCCAGGCCATAGTGATCGGCGTCGAGGATCTGCTCGGCGAGCACGAGGTCCTTCTTGATCTTGGACTTCTTGCCCCACGGGATCGACAACAGCCAATCGAGATAGTTGCGCACGACGGTGGCTTCCGCCGACATCGGCGACATCTGCCGCAGCTTCTTGAGCTCGTGCTGCGCCTTTTCGCGGGCTTCCTTGGAGAGCTTGGTGCGCTTGATCTTCTCTTCAAGTTCGGCGAGTTCGTCCTTGCCGTCCTCGTCGCCCAGCTCCTTCTGAATCGCCTTCATCTGCTCGTTGAGATAGTACTCGCGCTGCGTCTTCTCCATTTGACGCTTCACGCGCGTACGAATGCGCTTCTCGACCTGCAGCACCGAGATCTCGCTCTCCATCAGGCCCAGCACCTTTTCCAGGCGCTCGGTGACGGTCGGTATCTCGAGGATCAACTGCTTGTCGGGAATCTTGACGGCGAGATGCGAAGCCACCGTGTCGGCAAGCTTGGCATAGTCCTCGATCTGCTGGACCACGCCGACGACTTCCGGCGACACTTTCTTATTGAGCTTCACATAGCCTTCGAATTCGTTGACGACCGAACGCGCCAGCGCTTCAGCTTCGACCTGATCGCCCGCGGTATCGGCGATCACCTCGGCCTCGGCTTCGAAATAGTCTTCGCGATCGGTGTATTGCTTGACCTGCGCGCGCGCGGCGCCTTCGACCAGCACCTTCACGGTGCCGTCGGGCAGCTTGAGCAGCTGCAGCACGCTCGCCAGCGTACCGATCGAGAAAATGGCGTCGGTCGCAGGCTCATCATCGGACGCGTTCTTCTGCGTCGCGAGCAGGATGAACGTATCCGAGCGCATCACCTCTTCGAGCGCCTTGATGGACTTTTCGCGGCCCACGAACAGCGGCACGATCATGTGCGGGAAAACGACGATGTCGCGCAACGGCAGCACCGGGTAGGCCCGGCTCTCGCCTGCTGTCAGAGTTGGCTTACTTTTGGCGGCGCTTGTCATGGCCCCACTTCCTTATTGCTGTGCACCTCCTTCATGACCCGCAGGATGCGCTGTCGCGAAGGATTGCGTTGGCCGGGTGGGAAGTCACGGATGAAAGTCTATCCGCGCCCGTTTGGCATTGGGGCGGGTACGAGACCCTGCCCGGCTTCGTTACGCGATTCCTCGTACGCTATTCTCGTTCGAACACTATAGGTGGCGCTGCACTGCCACCCTGTCAAGAAAGGCCGATTTTTGGCGCAAAACCGCACGCCGTGCAGGCGGAAATGGGAGCCGCGCACCGAATTGAAGGTGCGATGTTCCGGCACCCGTTAGGCGCTCGCCCCGCCGGCGTCGCTGGCGCGGTCCGAGCGGTCGGCGTAGATGTAAAGCGGCCGGGCGCTGCCTTCGACCACTTCGCGAGAGATCACGACCTCTTCGACGCCTTCCAGGCTCGGCAGATCGAACATGGTGTCGAGCAGGATGCTCTCCATGATCGAGCGCAGGCCGCGCGCGCCGGTCTTGCGGTCGATCGCCTTGCGGGCGATCGCCGAGAGAGCCTCGTCGGCAAGCGTGAGGTCCACCGTCTCCATCTCGAACATGCGCTGGTACTGCTTCACCAGCGCGTTCTTCGGTTCCGTCAGGATGCGCTTGAGCGACGGCTCGTCGAGGTCTTCCAGCGTCGCGACGACGGGCAGACGACCGACGAATTCCGGGATCAGACCGTATTTGAGCAGATCCTCAGGCTCGACTTCGCGGAAGATCTCGCCCTGCTTGCGATCCTCCGGCGCCGCCACGCGGGCACTGAAGCCGATCGAGGTGGACCGGCCGCGTGACGAGATGATCTTCTCGAGGCCGGCGAAGGCGCCGCCGCAGACGAACAGGATGTTCGTGGTATCTACCTGCAGGAACTCCTGCTGCGGATGCTTGCGGCCGCCCTGCGGCGGAACGCTGGCGATGGTGCCTTCCATGATCTTGAGCAGCGCCTGCTGGACGCCCTCGCCCGACACGTCGCGGGTGATCGAGGGATTGTCCGACTTGCGCGAGATCTTGTCGATTTCGTCGATATAGACGATGCCGCGCTGCGCCCGCTCGACATTGTAGTCGGCCGATTGCAACAGCTTGAGGATGATGTTCTCGACATCCTCGCCGACATAGCCGGCTTCGGTCAGCGTCGTCGCATCCGCCATCGTGAACGGCACGTCGAGGATGCGCGCCAGCGTCTGCGCCAGAAGCGTCTTGCCGGAACCGGTCGGACCGATCAGGAGAATGTTCGACTTCGCGAGCTCGACATCGTTGTGCTTGCTCTGATGATTGAGCCGCTTGTAGTGATTGTGGACCGCGACCGAGAGCACCTTCTTGGCGTGATCCTGGCCGATGACATAGTCGTCGAGCACCTTGCGGATTTCACGCGGAGTCGGGATGCCGTCCCGCGACTTCACCAGCGAGGATTTGTTCTCCTCGCGGATGATGTCCATGCACAGTTCGACGCATTCATCGCAGATGAAAACCGTCGGCCCGGCGATGAGCTTACGAACCTCGTGCTGGCTCTTGCCGCAGAACGAGCAATAAAGCGTGTTCTTGGAATCGCCGCCGCCAACCTTGCTCATTCCATTCTCCGTCTTCACCAGCGCAACACTTCACCGCAACTGCTCAGTGTAGGGTCGAGTGCGCTAAGATTTCGTAGCCGTAACCGCGTGCAAACCCTCTAGTCCGCCACCTACCTGGTCCTGTCACCGAGGTGACAATACGAAGCACATAAGCACAAGCTGACATGCTAAGGGCGTGCCAATCAATAATCTATTAACGATACCGCGACATCGAACCACAACGTAATTTCGGATTTTCGTGTTCTTCGGATCACACCGCCGAGGAATTCGGCCAACCGGTCTCTTGGGGAAACCTGCCGATCAGAACCCAGAGCGTTGCTGCCAGTCGGCCCCTGAGCCCGGTTTGCGCCGAGAAATCGGCCCATTTCAAGGCAACTGCCGGTGACACAAGCGCTCCCCGGGACCCTGGCACCCGCATAGGGCGCGCAAGGGGTCCTAGACCCACTAGGTTACCCCCTTGAGCGCAGGTTCCGGAGTCTTCAAGCCGGGCTCCTCCGGCCGCTTCTCGATGACCTTATCGATCAGGCCGAAATCCTTGGCCATCTCAGAGGTCAGGAACGTATCGCGCTCCAGCGCATCTTCGATCTTCTTCAGCGGCTGGCCGGTATGCTTGACGTAAATCTCGTTCAGCCGCCGCTTCAGATTCATGATCTCCTGCGCGTGCAGCATGATGTCGGTGACCTGGCCCTGGAAGCCGCCCGAGGGCTGATGCACCATGATGCGCGCGTTCGGTAGTGCGAAGCGCAAATCCTTGGCGCCCGCAGCCAAGAGCAGCGAGCCCATCGATGCCGCCTGTCCAGTGCACAGCGTCGATACTGCGGGCCGAATGAACTGCATCGTGTCATAAACCGCCAGACCCGAGGTGACGACCCCGCCCGGCGAATTGATGTACATCGAAATCTCTTTCTTGGGATTATCCGCCTCAAGAAACAGAAGTTGCGCCACGATGAGAGACGCCATGCCATCTTCCACCGGGCCGGTGATGAAGATGATCCGCTCCTTCAGAAGCCGCGAATAGATGTCATATGCCCGCTCCCCGCGGTTGGTCTGCTCGACAACCATGGGGACGAGATAATTCATGTAGGTTTCATTCGGGTCGCGCATCGCTCACCTGATCTGTCTCAATTCGTCGTCTTATTCCGTCCGGGAACCAAGTCCGTACAAGCCCATACGGCCAACTGATATAGTGATCCGCACAAGGCTTAGACAGACTATCGGCTCGTTCCGTTCTTGGACCCTTCCCAACCGCCACGAGTTCAGCTCCGCAATGTGGCTTGAGTCGGCCACCTTGTCGAAGGCTCCTCGCCGCCGGTATGGCGCGGCCAACCTGGGCCCGAACCGGAAGGCTCCACCGCAAGCTTGATCTGCGGCCTTACCTAACGCAGTCAGTAGATGTCCGTGGGAATCGTGCGCCCTTAAGTAGGCCTCGCCGATGATCCCCGCAAGCGCGCCGCAAGCTGGCCCAAAGCCTTGCCAATGAGGCACCAGCCGCCGCGGCCTTACTCGTCTTCCTTGAACAGTTCCTCGCGCGAAACCTGCTTGTCGGTGACGTCGGCAAGCTCGAGCAGGAAATCGACCACCTTGTCCTCGAAGATCGGCGCGCGCAGCGCGGCAAGCGCGCCGGGATTGCTGCGATAATATTCCCAGACCTTCTGTTCCTGTCCCGGCATCATGCGCGCCTGGGCGATAACGGCCTGGGTCAGCTGATCCTCGCTGACCTTGATATCGTTCTTTTCGCCGATTTCGGCGATCACGAGACCGAGCCGGACGCGCCGTTCGGCGATGCGCGATATTCCTCGCGGGCTTTCTCCTCGGTGGTGCCTTCGTCGGCGAAGGTACGGCCCTGCTGCTTGAGATCGTTCTCGACCGTCGACCAGACGCTCTCGAATTCCTGTTCGACAAGGCTGGGCGGCGGATCGAATTTATGCTTGGCGTCGAGCTGGTCGAGCAGCGCGCGCTTGACCTTTTGACGCGACGCCGAGGCGTGCTCGCGCTCGATGCGCTCGCGCACCATTTCCTTGAGCTTGGCGAGCGATTCGAGGCCGAGCGTCTTGGCGAAATCGTCGTCGAGCGTGACGGCGCCCGGCGCCTCGACGCTTTTCACCGTGACGGCGAAACTTGCCTCTTTGCCGGCGACGGCGGCGGCCTGATAATTCTCCGGAAACTTGACGTTCACGGTCCGGCTCTCGCCGGCTTTGGCACCGATCAGCTGCTCTTCAAAGCCCGGAATGAATTGGCCGGAGCCAAGCACGATCGGCACGTCGTCGCCGGAGCCGCCTTCGAACGGCACACCGTCCATCGTGCCGACGAACGAAACGGTGATGCGGTCGCTGTTCTCGGCGCCGCCGTCCTTGGCGGCGAACGGCTTGTTCTGATCAGCGATGGTCTGCACGGCCTGATCGACCTCGCTGTCTTCCACCGGCGAAGTGAGGCGCTCGATCTTGATGGTCTTGAAATCGGCCAGCGTGATCGGCGGCACGATCTCCATCTCGACCGTGTAGGCCAGATCGGTCCTGCCATCGATGACGCCTTCGATGGCGCCCTCCTCGGTCGGCAGCACGACCTTCGGCTCGGTGGCGAGTTTCAGGTTATTGTCGGTGACGATCTTGCTGTTGGCCTCGCGGACCGCGGCCTCGACCACTTCGGCCATGGCCGATTTGCCGTAGAGGCGCTTGAGATGCGCTGCCGGCACCTTGCCCGGACGGAAGCCTTTCAGCTGCACGCGGTCCTTAAGCTCGTCGAGCCGTTCGCTGACCTTGTCGGCGAGTTCGCTCAGCGGAACGACGACGCGATACTCCCGCTTCAATCCCGCGGCGGCTGTTTCAGTCACTTGCATCGGCACTACTCTTCAAAGCTCAAATTCGAGCGGTTCCGGCCTCTCCGGCCACGATTCTGCGGGCCAATAATCTAGGAAAAACCGCACCGCTGGTGCGGGCGGAGGGACTTGAACCCCCACGTCTTTCGACACTGGAACCTAAATCCAGCGCGTCTGCCAATTCCGCCACGCCCGCGACGCGCAGGGCGGCCCGGTGGCGCGGCTTATATCATGCGCCGCACGCGTGCCACTATAAAAATGGGCGGTTTTCCGGGGCCGGCACAACACCGGGAAAAAGCCCGGTTTTATTGGCCCGCTAAATCGGCTAGCCCAGCCCTACCGGCATTAACCAAGCCTCCCGAGGCGCCCGCTGCAACCGCCCCTCCTGCTCTCACGCCGCAGCTTCGTCGCCGCCACGCTTGCGGCCGGCCTTGGCGTCGCTGCCCGCGGCCAAGCGGCTTCCGGCTGCCGCCGCTCCGCCGCACGCTGCTGGTCACCAAATCCGGCTACGACGGCAAAGTGCCAGGGCCGGAGCTACGGATGCGGCGCGGCGAGGAATTTGCAGTCCGCGTCGTCAATGCGCTGGCGAGCCGACGGCGGTGCACTGGCATGGCGTGCGGCTCGCCAATGCGATGGACGGCGCGACCGCCGCTGACGCAAGCACCGATCTTGCCTGGCGCGAGCTTTGACTATCGTTTCGTCGCTCCCGACGCCGGGACGTTTTGGTATCACGCATCGCTTTCGAACGATTCAGGTCTCTACGGCGCGCTGCATTGTCGAAGAGACGGAGCCGCCTGATATCGATCAAGAAGGTCACGCTGATCTATGGCTACAACGGACGGAATTTCAGTATTCGGTCCGCTGCCGCCGAAAGTGAACGGGTCGACAATGACAATGTCGCCGTAGCCGCCAATCAACGCATACGGCTGCGCCTCATCAACGCCACGGCCGCACAAATTCTCCGGCTGCGTCATGGCGGAACTCCGACCGTTCGTCATGGCGATCGACGGCCAACCGGCACAACCGTTTGCAGCGCGCCAAGGGGAACTGACTCTCGGCCCAGGCAATCGCATTGATGCCATCGTCGATTGCGCGCTGACGCCGGGCAGCACTGCGGCGATCAAGATTGCCAATGCCGACCTCCACGTGGCAGTCCTGTCGTGACAATTTAATGCGATCCGAAAGATGCCGGCTCGCCCGGCGCCGCACGACGCCCCGAAGCCGCTGCCTCCGAACCCGCTGCCCGAGCGCATGGATTTTCGCGAGGCCGACAGATTCGAGGCCGTGATTGGACGAGCCAATCCCGACAAGAAAGCGGAGGCGCGTTTTGTCGTAAAGCGCGGCCGCACGGTGATGCTCGGCTTTCAAATCCGACATCTCCTAATGGCTTTATCCATCTGCACGGCCACAGCTTTCGCCTGCTCGATGCGCTGGACGACGGCTGGAAACCGTTCTGGCTCGACACGATGCCGGTTGCGCCGCGAAGCAAGGCCCGGATCGCTTTCGTCGCCGATAATCCCGGCAAATGGCTGATCGAGGGTCTGGTGACCCAAACACCGCGCCGGAGTCTGGTTCGAAGTGACGTGAGCCTAGGCCAGCAAGGCCTTATAAACGCGAGGCAAAGTCTCGGGCAGATCCTCGGCGATCAGGCCTGGGCCGAACTGCAGCGCCGCCTCGCCATGCAGCCAGACCGCGGCAGAAGCAGCGTCGAAAACGGGCATGCCTTGCACCAACAGGCCGGTGATGATGCCGGTGAGGACATCGCCCGCGCCGGCTGTTGCCAAATAGGCCGGCGCATTGGCGGCAATCGAGGCGCGGCCGTCGGGCGCGGCGACGACAGTATCGGCGCCTTTGATGAGCACGACGGCGCCTGTCAGGCTCGCCGCAAGGCGCGCGCGTTCAAGCTTTGAACCTGCTTTCGTCTGCGTGTCCAATGCACCGAAAAAGCGGGAGAATTCGCCTTCGTGCGGCGTCAGCACCGTGGCGCGTTGCGCGCGTTTCTTCAGCGCCTGCGCGAGCCGCTGCGGCGCAGTCGCGAAACTTGGTGATGGCGTCGGCGTCGAGCACGACCGCCCGCTCGCCATCGAGCGCGGCCAAGACGCGTTCGCATGTCGCCTCGTTGACGCCGACACCGGGACCGATAGCGAGCGCGTTGAAGCGGCGGTCGGTGAGAAACGCGGTCAGCTCCGCGGCACCGTCAACCGGCCGCACCATGATCGCGAGGTTCGCCGCCGCGTTCACCGCAAGCGCCTCGCGCGGTGACGCGATCGTCACGAGGCCGGCGCCGGCGCGCAATGCGCCGCGCGCCGCAAGCCGCGCCGCGCCTGTCGACCATGATGGACCCGAAACCACGACCGCGTGGCCGCGATCGTATTTATGTCCGTCATGGCGCGGCACCGGAAAGTCCTTGCGCCAAAGCTCCGGCCCATTCTCGAACGTGCGCGGCGCGATGCGCGTGAGCACGCTCGGCGGAATGCCGATATCGGCGACGGAAATCTCGCCGCAGTGGAGCCTGCCGGGAAGCAGCAGATGCGCCGGCTTCTTGCGAAAGAATGTGACCGTCGCCGCGGCTTGCACCGCTTCACCCATCACCGCGCCTGACGTGCCGTTGATGCCGCTCGGCAGATCGACGGCGATGATCGGCGCCGCAGATACATTCATCGCCTTGATCATGACGCGCGCTAATCCCTCGACCGGCCGGTCGAGGCCGGCGCCGAACAGCGCATCGATGATCAGGTCGGTGTCGTTAAGCGCCTCCGGCTGCGCCGGCCGCACCGATCCGCTCCATCGCTGTGCCGCCAGCGCCGCGTCGCCTTTGAGCCGCGCCGCCTCTCCAACCAGGAGCACCTGCACGTGATAGCCGCGCTCGGCGAGGCAGCGCGCCGCGACAAAGCCGTCGCCGCCATTATTGCCGGGGCCGGCGACAATCGCGATCCGGCTGCCGGGCAGCTTGGCGCGGGCGGCGAGTTCGGCCACCGCCCGCCCCGCATTGTCCATCAGCTCGATACCCGGAATGCCGCCGGCGATAGCCAGCCGGTCTGCCTCCGCCATCTCCGTAGTGCTGAGGATTTCCATCATGTCGCGCACAGAATAGCCAAGGCGTGGCTGCGGAGGTATCGAACCGGGCAATGATTGATTTCCACGGCCTGTCTAGTCTATAGGCAGATTGCCTATTCTTACGGCAATGCGCGAACCAAGCAGCCGCGCCAAGATCGCAAAGTCCTCACTGCAACAAATTGATATCACGTGCCTTTTCTGGGCTATACCGCCTTGGCACGGGACCTGCTAACCAAGGCTCGGTTCTTGGGATGACTCTGCGCATCTTGGAGCCGGGAGATGAGAGGCGATGAAAAAAATTGAGGCAATCATCAAGCCGTTCAAGCTTGATGAGGTTAAGGAGGCGCTTCAGGAAGTCGGTCTTCAAGGCATAACGGTCACCGAGGCAAAGGGGTTCGGACGCCAGAAAGGGCATACCGAACTCTACCGCGGCGCCGAATACGTGGTCGACTTCCTCCCCAAGGTGAAGATCGAGATTGTGCTCGGGGACGACATGGTGGAAAAAGCCATCGAGGCGATCCGTCGTGCCGCTCAAACCGGGCGGATCGGCGACGGCAAGATCTTCGTCTCGAACATCGAAGAAGCCATCCGCATCAGAACCGGCGAATCCGGCATCGACGCCATCTAGAAGCTGGGCCACTGTTTATGCCGACAAATCCTGCACGGTAGAACTTTAGTGCGACCACGCTTTTGAGCATGACCAAACAAAACAGCCACCACCACTAGTATTGACCAAGAGGGTACGCATTCCATGACGACACCAAAGAATGTCATGAAGACGATCAAGGACAACGACGTGAAATACGTCGATTTCCGGTTCACCGATCCGCGGGGCAAATGGCAGCACGTCACGTTCGACGTCAGCATGATCGAAGAAGAGACCTTCGCCGAAGGCCAGATGTTCGACGGATCCTCGATCGCGGGCTGGAAGGCGATCAACGAATCCGACATGTGCCTGATGCCGGACCCGGCGAGTGCAACCATCGATCCGTTCTTCGCCGAGACCACGCTGTCGCTGATCTGCGACGTGCTCGAGCCGACCACCGGGGAGCCCTATAACCGCGACCCGCGCAGCATCGCCAAGAAGGCCGAGGGCATGGTCAAGTCGTCCGGCATCGGCGACACCGTGTTCTTCGGACCCGAGGCCGAGTTCTTCGTGTTCGACGACGTCAAGTACCGGGCCGATCCCTACAATACCGGCTTCAGGCTGAACTCGACCGAATTCCCGACCAGCTCCGATGCCGAATACGAAGGCGGCAATCTCGGCCATCACGTCGGCACCAAGAAGGGCTATTTCCCGGTGCCGCCGCAGGATTCGGCGCAAGACATGCGCTCGGAAATGCTCGCCGCCATGGCCAAGATGGGCTGCGTCGTCGAGAAGCATCACCACGAAGTGGCGTCGGCCCAGCACGAGCTCGGCCTGAAATTCTCGCCGCTCGTCACCATGGCCGACCGGCTGATCATCTATAAGTACTGCATCCAGCAGGTCGCGCAGGTCTACGGCAAGACGGCGACCTTCATGCCGAAGCCGATCTATGGCGACAACGGCTCGGGCATGCACTGCCACCAGTCGATCTGGAAGGACGGCAAGCCGGTCTTCGCCGGCAACAAATATGCCGACCTGTCGGAAACCTGCCTGTCCTACATCGCCGGCATCATCAAGCACGCCAAGGCGATCAACGCCTTCACCAACCCGACGACCAACTCCTACAAGCGTCTGGTCCCGGGCTTCGAGGCGCCGGTGCTGCTCGCCTATTCGGCGCGCAACCGCTCGGCGTCCTGCCGCATCCCCTACACGACCAATCCGAAGGCCAAGCGCGTCGAGGTCCGTTTCCCCGATCCGCTCGCCAATCCGTATCTCGCCTTCTCGGCGATGCTGATGGCCGGCCTCGACGGCGTGAAGAACAAGCTCGATCCGGGCGAAGCCATCGACAAGGATCTCTACGATCTGCCGCCGGCGGAACTGAAGAAGATCCCGACGGTGTGCGGTTCGCTGCGCCAGGCGCTCGGCGAGCTCGACAAGGACCGCGGCTTCCTCAAGGCCGGCGGCGTGTTCGACGACGACTTCATCGACAGCTATATCGACCTCAAGATGAGCGAAGTGATCCGCTTCGAGCACACGCCGCATCCGGTCGAGTTCGAGATGTACTATTCGTCGTAGGCGTGAGCGTACGCGTATCGTCCTCCCGATAAAACTTGAAGGGCGCCCCAACGGGCGCCCTCTCTTTTTGGTGACAGTCTCGGGTCGGGAACTAAAACAACCTCAGCGCACCATGATCGGCACGGTGATCACCGGCACGGGTTTCATCACGGGCTGTGCCGCGGCCGCGCGGGCGATGGCCTTGCTGCTGTTGCCGGTGGCCACGTCTGCGACGACTAAGTCCTCGTCGGCCTCGACCCGGTTGCGGCCGTTCTCCTTGGCTTTGTAGAGCACCGCGTCGGCGCGCTCGATGATCTTGTCGAGCGACGCGGTCGGCAGGCCGGTGGCGACACCGATGCTGACCGTGACCGGGATTCCCGGACTGTCCGGGGCCAAAGCCGCGGCTTCGAAAGCCACGCGCACGCGCTCGGCGGCGATGCAGGCGTCGGAGAGCTTGCCGGAAATGACGGCGACGAATTCCTCGCCGCCGAGCCGGCCGATGATGTCGTCCGCGCGCATCGTCTTCAGGACGCTCTTGGAGAACATCTCCAGCACTGTGTCCCCGGCCTTGTGGCCGAAGCGGTCGTTGATGGATTTGAACTTGTCGAGATCGAATGCGAGCACGCTGACGGGCGCCTGCTTTTTCTTCTGATTGGCCTTCATCATCAAGGCCGCGGAAGCGAAAAAGCCGCGGCGATTGTAGAGGCCGGTCAACGGATCGGTCTCGGCCGCCCGCTTGTAGCGGCTGACGGTGCGATCCTTGGCGAGCACCAGCACGATGAAGGCCGCGCCCACGACATAGAGCGTGATCTCGATGGCGAACACGGCGATCCAGCCGGTCGACAGGCTGCGCACGCCGAGGCTCGCAAACGCGACCGGAAACAGGAAGATAGCGCCGTGCAGCATCGGTACCAGCAGCGACGGCCAGCGCCGGAGCAGCGATTTGCGCCGTTCACGCCACAGCTCGATCGCGATCATGAACGTGTACGTCGCGACGATGACCGAGCTCAGCATGATGCGCATCGAGGGCGTGTGCGGCACCGCATGCAACAGGTCCGCGGCCGTCCAGACGCCGGCGCCGGCGCACATCGTGATCCAATGCACCTTGCGGCCATGGAAGACACGGGCAGCGGTCCAGATCATGCCGAGCGCGATGAACAGCGATATGTCGAGGATGCTCTGCGGCACCGGGAACCACATCAGCTCCTCGAGGCGCCAGATCACCGCGGACGAGCCGCCGATCAGATAGGCGACGCCCCACCAGGCGAGCGCCGCGATGCGGTCCTGCATCCACGCAAACAGCAGGAACAGGCCGAGCAACGACGTCACGCAGCCGGCGGTCACCAGCAACGTACCGATATCAAGAGACGTCGATGCTTCCGCGAGACGCGCGAACATTAAGCGAAGCTCCTCAGCCGCGCGAAGAATACCACTGTTTGAGGAGCACAGTTGAACCTTTGCCAATCAAGATTGGCCAAGAGTGTCTTAGCTCGGGAAGGTTTTTGGGAAAAACTCGCGAAAATTGAGTTAGAGAAGGATTTGAGAAAATTTGTTTACAAGGCTGCGCTGGCGAAAGATTCACAGCGCGGTGCGCCAGCGCCGGCTCTTTGCGCGCACGGACGAAACAGCGCGCTCATTGCCGATGATCGGCACGATCGACGGCGCGCCGGTTGGCCCGGCGGCCGACGTCTCGGTTTCAACGCGATTGCGCCCGTTTTCCTTGGCGCGATAGAGCGCCCGATCGGCGCTCGATAGCAGGAAACCGATCGTCATGCCGGCCTCGCGCCGGAGCGTGATGCCGATGCTGACGCTCGGACGCAATTCCTCGCTGCGGAATCGCGCCGTGGCGGCGGCGAAATTGCGACGCACCCGCTCGGCAATGGCATAAGCCTCGTCCAGGTCGCCGACCGGCAGGCAGGAGGCGAATTCCTCGCCACCGATGCGGGCAAAAAGAACATCGGCGCCCAGCGTCGACGATGCGGTTCCGGCAAAGACCTGCAGCACGGCGTCGCCGGCGGCATGGCCGAGTTGATCGTTGATCTGCTTGAAGTGATCGAGATCGAACAGCAGCATGGCGAGCGGCTCGTGCTCCGCGCCGTGACGGCCAAGCAGATGCGCGGCGCGTTCCAGGAAGGCGCGGCGGTTCGCGACCCCGCTCAGCGGATCGACCAGCGAGTTGATCTTGTGTTTGAGTTCGGTCCGCTCCTTGGTCATGTTGAGTTCGAGGAAAGCCAGGATGACCGTGAACAGCAGCGTGCCGAAGGTGATCAGGCTCTGCGACAGTCCCTGCAGCAAAACGGAATCGTGAAAGCTCTCCGACCAGAGCGCAAGCGGCACGCGGCCGAGCAGCACCGCTGCCTGCGCCAGCAGCACGACCACGAACGGCCAGCGTGACATCAGCGCTTCGTCGCGCCCACGCCACAGTTCCTCGGCGGTGCGTAGCGCCAGCGCGGCCAGCAGCGCGGAGACTGTGGCGAAGCGCAGTTCGGCATTGCCAGCAAAGCCGGGGAATTGGCACAGGATAAGCCACACCACCGGCGCGAAGGCGATGTAGGCCGGCCGGACCTTACGGCTGTCGAATATTCGGGCGCCGCTCCAGGTCAGGCCGTAGCCCAGAAGAATGAGCGCATTGCCGACGTCGCTGCCGGCGAAATCCGCAGGCCCCACCGGCGCGCGCGACAGCATCAGGCCGAAACCGAGACCGGCCGCATTCACGATATGGGCCGCGCCCCACCAAATGGGGGCCCGGATGCTCCGGTTCTGCAGCCCGGCAAAAACCAGCAATGCCCCGACGAGCGCGGTGACAAAGACCGTCACCACTGAGAGCGTTTCGACGTCCAAATTCATCTATACCCACCACCAGAAACCGGCACGTGAGACGGTCCGTTCGTTTTTCGGACACGTTCGCGCACGGCGGATTTGCGCTCATGGGGCGTCAAATCCCCAAAACATACGACCCGAGAGACTCCCTCCGCGCCTTTTTTGATTCCGGCATTCGCATCGCATGCAGATTGCGAAGTTCGGAATTTGGACACTAGGCCGCAAGCGTTCCGTAGGTGTTACCCCGTAGCAAAGGCACGAAGACAATTGCCGTGTCGTAAATCCATGGGCCACGATTTTACGGATTGCCCCCGGCGTAGCATGAATTGAATTGCAAGCCGCATGAATCGAATTGTGGCAGCCCCCTCCTTCACCTCGAGCCGGAAGAGAATTAAATTACGGCAAGGGACAGGAGGATCCGATGGCGCAACTCGCAAAAATTGACGCTGCTCCCGAGACGGCACCCGATACCATTGAAGCCACGCTCAATTACATCGTCGACGACGGAACCAAGGTCTTCACCATCGTGGCGACGCCGGGCGGGAGCGATGCGCGCGCTGGCGGCACGCCCGATCCGCACCGCATCACGCTCCACAACGGCCGACCGCATGCCGACGAATTCGTCCTGGATCGTAACGGCTTCCGCTTCGTCCGCCATGACACCAAAATGGCCGACTTCTACGACGAGGACGAGATCAAGCGCGTCTACTACCCGGAAATGGAAGCGCTGATCAAAGCGCAGAGCGGCGCCAAGCGCGTCGTGGTGTTCGACCACACGTTGCGCACCGCCGACAAGGAGATGCGCGAAGCCAAGAAGATCCGCGAAGTCGTCAGCCGCGTGCACAACGACTATACCGAATGGTCGGCACCGCAGCGCGTGCGCGATATTCTTCCCGACGAGGCTGAGGAACTGTTAAAGCGGCGCTTCGCCATCATCCAGGTGTGGCGGCCGATCCGCCTTCCAGTGGAGACTTTTCCGCTCGCGATGGCCGACGCGCAGACGCTGGCGCCGAGCGACATGATCATTTCGGAGCGCCGCGCGCCCGGCCGCATCGGCCAGACCTACGCCATCAAGTTCAATCCGGCGCACAAATGGTATTGGTTCCCGCGCATGCGGCGCGAGGAAGCCTATGTGTTCAAAGTGTTCGATTCCGAGAAGGACGGCCGTGCCCGCTGGACCGCGCATACCGCCTTCGCCGATCCCACTTCGCCGCCCAATGCGCATCCGCGCGAAAGCATCGAGATCCGCACGATGGCGTTTTTCTAGAGCCGGGCTCGCAGGCAAGAGCCTGGACTCCAAAAGCATCGCCCCGCGAAGCCAGGCTCCGCGGGGCGAAATTTTGCAAACCGTGATGCGATTAGCGCTTCGAGAACTGGAAGCTGCGGCGCGCCTTGGCGCGGCCGTACTTTTTGCGCTCGACGACGCGGCTGTCGCGGGTGAGGAAGCCACCGCGCTTGAGCACGCCGCGCAGTTCCGGCTCGTAGCGCATCAGGGCCTTGGACAGGCCGTGGCGCACCGCGCCGGCCTGACCGGACAGCCCGCCGCCCGACACCGTGCATACGATATCGAATTGGCCTTGGCGGTTCGACAGAGTAAGCGGCTGCTGGATCATCATGCGCAGCACCGGCCGTGCGAAATAGACCTCGATCGTGCGCTCGTTGATCGTGATCTTGCCGGCGCCGGGCTTGACCCAAACGCGGGCGACCGCGTCCTTGCGCTTGCCGGTCGCATAGGAGCGGCCCTGCTTGTCGAGCTTCTGCACATATTTGGGCGCCTCAGCCGGCGCCGCGGTCTTCAGCGAGGACAGGTCCTCGAGCGTCTGCATGGTCTCGGCCATTAGGCGACCCTCTTATTCTTGCGATTCATGGCGCCGATATCGATCTTTTCCGGCTGCTGCGCTTCGTGCGGATGCTTATCCGACGGATAGACCCGCAGATTGGAGAACTGCTGGCGGCCGAGCGGACCTTCCGGCAACATGCGCTCGATGGCTTTCTCGACGATCCGCTCCGGGAAGCGACCGGCGAGGATCGCCTTGGCGCTGCGTTCCTTGATGCCGCCGATATAGCCGGTGTGCTTGTAATAGATTTTCTTCTGCACCTTGCGTCCGGTCAGCACGATTTTGGCCGCGTTGATGACGATGACATTGTCGCCGCAATCGACATGAGGCGTATAGGTCGGTTTGTGTTTGCCGCGCAGCCGCAGAGCGACGAGCGACGCGAGGCGGCCGACGACGAGGCCGTCGGCGTCGATCAGTACCCACTTCTTCTCGACTTCGGCGGGCTTGGCCGAAAAGGTTTTCATATCCGCATCCGTTCAACAAAAACGCGCCGATCTCCGGCGCTGCTTGCTCTTATGCGCCGGTCGGCGCTTGGCGCAGGCTTTTAGCGGCGCTCCCTGCCCCGGTCAATCACGAAGATGCAGAATTTCGGATATTTCTCAATTGGTTGGTGTATAGGTATAATGTTACCAGGGACTTTGCTACGCCGGGATCGAATAGGTCGAGGTGACATGGGCGACCATGTCGTCATCGCCGTCGGAGCGCAGCGCCACCTCACCCACCGCAAGTCGTTTGCCGAGCTTGAATATTCGCGCCTCGGCCAGAAGGTCGCGGGCGCCGGGCCGCTTGAGGAAATTGATGCTGAGATTGGTGGTCACCGCGAGCGGAACCCAGCCAATCGCCGACAGCACGGCGAGATACATGGTGAAGTCGGCAAGCGCCATCATCACCGGCCCGGATACGGTCCCGCCCGGCCGCAGCGACTGCTCATGGTGACGCCGGCGCACCAGGCAGCCGCCGAACCACATATCCTCGATCGCGTAGTCACCGACCGCGTGGGTGGCTTCGGGGAATTCGGAATCCAGCAGCTGCAACAGCTTGTCGCGCGTGAGTTTCGGTTCGGCAGTCCTGTCCTCGGCCATCACCCCTCCCCTTTTTCGAATTGTCCCCAAGGGTCCGATAGTCGGATACAATGAGCAAGCCGCAAAATCCGCTAGATATGCCAGCGAGAAACGCCCGAGAAACAACAATGAATGCTCAAACCGCTGCCAAACAGACCGACGTTTCGGCGCCGATCGTGTTGCGCGAGGACAAGAGCGGGATCGCAATTCTGACGCTGAACCGGCCGGCGGCGCGCAACAGCCTGTCGGAAGCGATGCTCCAAGCGCTGAGCGAAGCGCTTGCGGCGATCGCGCGCGAACGGTCGGTGCGTGTGGTCGTTCTCGCCGCCAATGGTCCGGCCTTTTGCGCCGGGCACGATCTCAAAGAGATCGACGCGCATCGCAAGGACGCCGATCGCGGCCGCGCCTATTTCGAGCGCATCATGACATTGTGCAGCCAGGCGATGCAGCAGATCGTGACCTTGCCGCAGCCGGTGATCGCCGCTGTGCATGCCACCGCCACCGCAGCGGGTTGCCAACTGGTCGCAAGCTGCGATCTCGCGATCGCCTCGCAGGCGGCTAAATTCGCCACACCGGGCGTCAATATCGGACTGTTCTGTTCGACGCCGATGGTGGCGCTGACGCGCAACGTGTCGCGCAAGCATGCGATGGAAATGCTGCTCACCGGCGATCTGATCGCGGCGGAGGACGCGACCCGCATCGGTCTCGTCAATCACGTCGTTGCGGCGGGCACCGAGCACGCCAGCGCCTTGGCGCTTGCCGACAAGATCGCGGCGAAATCGATGCTCACCGTGAAGACCGGCAAGGAGGCGTTCTACCGCCAGGCCGAGATGCCGCTGGCGGAGGCCTATAAATACGCCTCCGAAGTCATGGTCGAGAACATGCTGGCGCGCGACGCCGAGGAAGGCATCAATGCCTTCGTCGAAAAGCGCGAGCCGAAATGGCAAGACCGCTAGCCGACCGTTAATCGACCGCCGTTAGCCGCCCGGACGCCAGCCGGAACCGAGGTCCGGTCCTGCCTTATTTGTCCTGATGCGGGGGGACCGCTAAGGTGCCCTCGGGGACACAGATGAATCACAATTCCTATCCGGACAGCTATATCCGCGGCATCCTCAATACCGTGAAGACCATTGCGATGGTCGGCGCGTCGGAAAAGGAAAACCGGCCGAGCTACTTCGCCTTCAAGTACCTGCTCGAGCGCGGCTATACCATGATCCCGGTCAATCCCGGACATGACGGGCACATCATGCTCGGCCAGCGCATTTATGCGCGGCTGTCCGATATTCCTGTTCCGGTGGACATGGTCGACATCTTTCGCGCCTCGCAATACGCGCTGCCGATCGTGCAGGAAGCGCTGACGCTCAAGCCGCGCCCGCAGGTGATCTGGATGCAGCTCACCATCCGCAATGACGAAGCGGCGGCACTTGCCGAAGCCAATGGTTTGAAAGTCGTCATGAACCGCTGTCCGAAGATCGAGTATGGCCGGTTGTCGTCGGAGATCGCCTGGATGGGCGTCAACACGCGCACGCTCAGTTCAAGGCGCGCGCCCACTGGCGGCATCCAGCGCATGTCGTTGAACCGGACCAGTGCGCCGGGCGGCGTCACCGGCGCCTCCGATCGCGTGCAGCGCGAGGAAAGCAGCCGCTGACATGATTGCCGGAATAAAGTCACCCACCGCGTATCTCTCTCTTGCCGGGGATTGGAAGAGGCCAATGAAAATTCACACTGCCGTTGCCCTAGCTTTCTTCAGCTTTGCCTCGCCATTCTTGGCCGCTCCGAGCTACGCCCAGGATGACCACTATGCCTGCATGAACGACGCCATGACGGTTTGCGGTCGATACATTCCCGACCGCGAGAGCGTCGCGCGCTGCCTGATGGCCAACAGGAACCGGGTTTCTCCAGCTTGCCGCGTTGCGCTCAAGCACTTCAAGTAGATCGTGGCCGACGGGCACAGGTCTTCTGCCGGTAAGGCCGCCTTTAGCGCGGCCGTTCGCTGCTTTTGCCCATTAAGGCAACGGTTTTGCGCGCCTTGACGGCTTTGCCGGGAACCCGGCATGGTCGGTTCTTGCTACGTCAAAATCTCGACGCCGGCCCAGGAAGACCAGCAGGACAGGCAGGGGCATTATGACCGAACGCATTCCGGGATTTTCCACGCTCGCCGTTCATGCCGGTGCACAGCCCGATCCCACGACCGGAGCGCGCGCGACGCCGATTTATCAGACGACATCCTACGTGTTCGAAAGCGTCGATCACGCCGCGTCGCTGTTCGGGCTGCAGACCTTCGGCAACATCTATACGCGGATCGGCAATCCGACCACGGCGGTGCTCGAGGAGCGCGTCGCCGCGCTCGAAGGCGGCACCGCGGGGCTTGCGGTCGCCTCCGGCCACGCCGCGCAGGTTCTCACATTTCATTGCCTGATGCAGCCGGGCGACGAATTCGTCGCCTCGAAGAAGCTCTATGGCGGCTCGATCAACCAGTTCAATCACGCCTTCAAGAATTTCGGCTGGAACGTGGTGTGGGCCGATCCCGACGACATGGCCTCGTTCGAGCGCGCCGTCAGCCCGAAGACCAAGGCGATCTTCACCGAGTCGATCGCCAATCCGGGCGGCGTCATCACCGACATGGAGGCGGTCGCGCAGATCGCCAAGCGCGCCGGCGTGCCCTACATCGTCGACAACACGCTCGCCACGCCTTACCTCTGCAAGCCGATCGATCACGGCGCCGACGTCGTCGTGCATTCGCTGACCAAATTTCTCGGCGGCCATGGCAATTCGATCGGCGGCATGATCGTCGACGGCGGCACCTTCAATTGGTCGCGCGAGCGCCGCTATCCGATGCTGTGCGAGCCGCGGCCGGAATATCACGGCATCATTCTGCACGAGACTTTCGGCAATTTCGCCTTCGCCATCGCCTGCCGGGTGCTGGCGCTGCGCGACATCGGCGCGGCTTTGTCGCCGTTCAATTCGTTTCTTTTCATCAACGGCATCGAAACGCTGCCGCTGCGCATGCAGCGGCACTGCGACAACGCGCTGGCGGTCGCGGAATGGATCGCCGCGCATCCGAGCGTGGCCTGGGTCAGCTATCCGGGACTCGCCGGCGACCGCTATCACAACCTCGCCAAGAAATATTGCCCCAAAGGGGCTGGCGCGGTCTTCACGTTCGGGCTCAAGGGCGGCTACGACGCCGGCGTGAAGCTAGTGTCCAACGTGCAGCTGTTTTCGCATCTCGCCAATATCGGCGACACGCGCTCGCTGATCATTCATCCGGCCTCGACCACGCATCGCCAACTCACCGACGCGCAGAAAGTACAGGCCGGCGCCGGCCCCGACGTGGTGCGGCTATCGATCGGCATCGAGGACAAGGACGACATCATCGCCGACCTCGAACAGGCGCTGGCGCAGTAGCTAGCGCGCGACGCCGGAAGCGGGATCACCGGCCGGAGCTGTCGAGAAAGCCGTGCGCGGTGCGCGTTCGGCGACGGAAGCCGCATGCACGGTCGCAATGGTCAGCACGATCATCGCTCCCGCCTGATGCAGAAGCGCCAGATCGAGCGGCGCGACCATCAACAGCGTCCAGATGCCGAGCGCGGCTTGCAATGTCACCGCCGCGGCAAGCAGTGCCGCACCGGTGACGTCCGGACCGCGCTTGAGTACGCGCATGGCCGCGAAGGCCTGCGCCAACGCGAGGATAAAGATCACGTAAGCCAGCATGCGGTGATCGAACTGCACGGTGAGCGTATTCTCGAAGAAATTCCGCCACAGCGGCGCATTGAAGAACAGCCGCGCCCGATCCGGGATGAAGGCGCCGTCGATCAGCGGCCAGGTATTGTAGATGCGGCCGGCGCGCAGTCCGGCAACGATCGCGCCGAGATAGATCTGCGCCAGCACCAGCACGAGCAGCGCCGCGGCCCCGAAGCGGATGCGCGCCGGTGCGCGCTCCTTTGTCTGTTGCGGCCGATCGAACCGTTGCGCCGTCCACAGCAGCGCGACATAGATCAGACAGGCGAGCACAAGATGCGTCGCCAGGCGATATTGCGAGACCTCGATGCGGCCGGCTAGGCCCGACGCCACCATCCACCAGCCGACCGCGCCTTGCAGCGCGCCGAGCCCGAAAATCAGCGCCAGGCGGTTGCGCAGTCCGGGCGTGATCCAGCCTTGCCACCAGAACCACAGGAACGGCAGCAGAAACACTGCGCCGATCGTGCGCGCGATCAGACGATGCGTCCATTCCCACCAATAGATGGTCTTGAACGCGTCCAAATTCATGCCGCTGTTGAGCGCCTGGTACTGCGGAATGGCCTGGTATTTTTCGAACTCGCCCTGCCACTGCGTTTCGGTCAACGGCGGCACGACGCCCATGACCGGCTTCCACTCGGTGATCGACAGGCCGGATTCGGTGAGCCGCGTCGCGCCACCGACCAGAACGATGGCGAGCACCATCGCAGCCACGGCATAGAGCCACAGCCTGATCGCTCGCGCTTGTCGGGCCGAGATGTCCGCGGTCATAGCCCTTCACTTGTCGAAAGCCGCGCGGACCTTATAAGCATGATCGCTACCATCGCAACCGAGCTTTCGAATGCCAATCCGCCTGCGCAAACTGATCGGAACCCTGGCGCTGCTGGTCCTCGTGACCGTATGGACGCTTCTGGCCATGGCGCTGGCGCAGTCGCCCACGATCCGCGACAATTCGCTCCTGTCGGTCGCCTATTACGTGATCGCCGGCCTTGGCTGGGTCCTTCCCGCCATGCCGTTGATTTACTGGATGGCGCGACCGGACCGCAAAATCTAGCCCGCGTACCGCGGTGCTTTGGGTGAAGCCGGCCGCGCTTTCTCCTCGAGCACGCGCGTCACAAGTTCGCCGAGCGCGAAAAAATCCGCCTTGCGCGGCGACGTGCGCCGCCAAGCGAGCCCCACGGTTCGTCCAGGCTCCGGCGCTGTGAAGCGCAGCAATTTGACGCGCTCGTCGCGGACTTCGACATCAACCGCGACTTCCGGAACCAGCGTCAGCCCGTAGCCGCTCGCGACCATCTGCATCACCGTCGCAAGCGACGTCGCGCCCAGGCTCAGCGGCATCTCATGCCGCGCCGAAGCGCAATACGCGAGCGCCTGATCACGCAGGCAATGCCCCTCTTCCAGCAAGATCAGCCGCTGCTGATCGATGTCGCGCGGGTTGACGCGCGCGTCGCGCGGCAGCGGATCGTTGGCCGGTACCGCGAGCAGGAAGGCGTCGTCGAACAGCCGGACGCTTTCGATCTCAACGTCCGGCAGCGGCAGCGCCAGCATCACCGCGTCGAGATCGCCGCCGCTGAGCTCTTCAAGCAGAACCTTGGTCTGGGTTTCGCGCAGCTCGATGAGCAGATCCGGATAATTGGCCTGCAAATCCGGCAGCACTTTCGGCAGCACATAGGGCGCCAAGGTCGGGATGATGCCGAGCCGCAGCCGGCCCGACAGCGTGCGGCTGCGATGGCGGGCGAAATCGGCGAGGTCGCGCGCCGCGGCGAGCACTCGTTCGGCCCGGCGCACGACCTCAGCGCCAATCTCGGTCAGGGCGACTTCGCCCGATCGCCGTTCGACCAGTTCGACGCCAAGTTCCTTCTCGAGATCGCGGATTTGCATCGACAACGCCGGCTGAGTGACGGCGCAGGAGTCCGCAGCACGGCCGAAATGGCGGTGCTGGGCTAAAGCGGACAGGTAGCGAAGCTGGCGCAGGGTGAGCATGACAGATAAGTATTTCTTATCGACACTGACAGTCAATACGATTAGACCTGATCTAACCTTGGCGCCATAGTGGGTGTTTCCCAGGCCATTTCCGGGAGACCCCTTGATAGCGCTGCCGACAATCCGACCTCTCTCGTCGCGCGTCGCGCACCTTGAGCCGCGCTTCCCCGCGATGCACGCATCCTGAGATCGCGCCGGGAGCAACTTCGAGATTTCACAATCGTTCGATACGCAACAGCCGCAAGAAAATCACAAAACACGATCGGAGAGAGACATGGACGCAAAGACTGAAAAGAGCGCCGGCAAATGCCCGGTCATGCACACGAGCTTCACCAATCGCGACTGGTGGCCCGACCAGCTGAACGTTCAAGTTCTTCATGGGCAGTCGGTCCGGTCCGATCCGATGGGCGAGGCGTTCGACTACGCCAAGGAATTCAAGAGCCTCGATCTCAATGCCGTGATCAAAGATCTGCAGGCCTTGATGACGGACTCGCAGCCCTGGTGGCCGGCCGACTTCGGCCATTACGGCGGACTGTTCATCCGCATGGCCTGGCACTCCGCGGGCACGTATCGCATCGCCGACGGCCGCGGCGGCGCCGGCGCCGGTCAGCAGCGCTTTGCGCCGCTCAACAGCTGGCCGGACAATACCAACCTCGATAAAGCGCGCCGCCTGCTGTGGCCGATCAAGCAGAAATACGGCAAGAAAATCTCCTGGGCCGACCTGATGGTGCTGGCCGGCAACGTTGCGCTCAACTCCATGGGTTTTAAGACGTTCGGCTTCGGCGGCGGCCGCGCCGATGTCTGGGAGCCGGAAGAGCTCTACTGGGGTCCCGAAGGCACTTGGCTCGGCGACGAGCGCTATAGCGGCGAACGCGAACTGGCGAACCCGCTCGGCGCGGTGCAGATGGGCCTGATCTACGTCAATCCGGAAGGGCCGAACGGCAATCCGGACCCGGTCAAGGCCGCGAAAGACATCCGCGAAACCTTCTTCCGCATGGCGATGAACGACGAAGAGACCGTCGCGCTGATCGCCGGCGGTCATACTTTCGGCAAGACCCACGGCGCCGGCGATCCGTCGCTGCTCGGCCCGGAGCCGGAAGGCGCCGCGCTTGAAGATCAGGGCCTCGGCTGGAAGAGCAAGCACGGCACCGGCTTCGGCGCCGACGCCATAACCGGCGGTCCGGAGGTCACCTGGTCGCAGACGCCGACGAAGTGGAGCAACCACTTCTTCGACAACCTGTTCAAATTCGAATGGGAACTGACCAAAAGCCCGGCCGGCGCCAAGCAGTGGAAGGCGAAGGGCGCAGAAGCCAGCGTTCCGGACGCGCACGACAAGTCGAAGAAGCATGTGCCGACCATGCTGACGACCGACCTCGCGCTGCGGATGGATCCGGCCTACGAGAAAATTTCTCGGCGCTTCTACGAGCATCCGGAACAGTTCGCGGACGCCTTTGCCCGCGCCTGGTTCAAGCTCACGCACCGCGACATGGGCCCGGTCGTGCGTTACCTCGGCCCGCTGGTGCCGAAAGAGATCCTGATCTGGCAGGACCCGATCCCGGCCGCCAATCACAAGCTGATCGACGACAAGGATATCGCCGATCTCAAGGCCAAGATCCTCGGCTCCGGGCTTCCGGTGTCGCAATTGGTCTCGACTGCTTGGGCATCGGCGGCAACGTTCCGCGGCTCCGATAAGCGCGGCGGCGCCAATGGCGGGCGCATTCGCCTTTCGCCGCAGAAGGATTGGGAGGTCAACCAGCCGAAGCAGCTCGCCACCGTGCTGCAAAAGCTCGAAGCGATCCAAAAGGAGTTCAATGGTGCGGCGGCCGGCGGCAAGAAGGTCTCGCTCGCCGACCTGATCGTGCTCGGCGGCTGCGCCGCTGTCGAGGCGGCGGCAAAGAAAGGCGGCCACGACGTCAAAGTTCCATTCACGCCGGGACGCATGGACGCGACACAAGAGCAGACCGACGTCGAGTCCTTCAAACCACTCGAACAGACGGCAGACGGCTTCCGCAACTATTCCCGCGGCAAGCAGTTCATGCAGCCTGAAGAGGACCTGGTGAACCGGGCCCAATTGCTGACACTGACCGCGCCGGAAATGACGGTCCTGGTCGGCGGCTTGCGCGTGCTCGGCGCCAATGCCGGCGGCTCCAAGCACGGCGCCCTCACCACCAAGCCGGAGACGCTGAGCAATGACTTCTTCGTCAATCTGCTCGACATGAACACCGAGTGGCAGCCGCCAAAGGATGGCGTCTATGAGGGCCGCGATCGCAAGACCAAAGCGGCCAAGTGGACCGGCACGCGCGTCGACCTGATCTTCGGTTCACACGCGCAACTGCGCGCCATCTCGGAAGTCTATGGCAGCTCGGACGCGAAGGAGAAGTTCGTGAAGGACTTCGTCGCGGCCTGGACCAAGGTGATGAACCTCGACCAATTCGACCTTCACTGATCGACTTTTGCCTTCGACACGATCAGGGCGGCGCTTCAAGATCAAAAGCGCCGCCCTTTTCATGGCGCGTCGAGATTATCGCGGAACTCGAAAGTGTTTTGGCCGATTGAGCACCTTCGCCTGACATTTGCCGCAAATATTCACAGATAATGACCGTCGGATAGTCGGGGGACTCTCCAAAGCAAAATCGCCTTACACGCTGCCGGGCTCGCGCTCGGCCGCGCACGTCGAATCTTGTCTGTTGGGCTTCGGGGGCGCCATGACAGTTTATCGCGTGTACAAGCTTCGTGAGGATGGGCGCGTTTCGGGGCCGCCGCACGTTATCGATTGCCACGACGATGATGCCGCACTGCAAGAGGCGCACCGCCTGTTCAGAGGGCACCTGCGCGAAGTGTGGGATCTCGCGCGCTTTGTTGGGAGAATCGATCCGGCGCGGAGACGGACATACTTTGAGCAGCCGCTCGCGAAGCCGTAAGCCGAAGCGCCGCCTCCTCGCTATTTGACCCCCATCTTTGCCGCTGCGGCGGCACCCGCATCGATATCCTCGCGACATTCGCGCGGCGAGCAGCCGAACCGGGCGCGAAACGCCTTGTTGAAGTGCGACAGATCGTTGAAGCCCCAGCGATAAGCGATTTCGGAAATGCTCGATCGATCATCGCGCGCGGGATCACCGCGAAGGCTCGATGGCCGTCGTCGGGCATGCCGTAGTGGAACGGCTGCGCACCGTCGGAAATGCAGATGTCGTTCGGGCTGAACGCAAACGAGTCGTCGCATTGATGGATCACGCTCAGGCCCTTGACCTGGGCGAATACCGAATAGTGATCCGACGGCGCGGTATCGATGTCGCGGCGCGTGCGCACCACCTGCTTGTCTCCGCACTCGGCAGAAAATCTGTGAACCTCTCCATACAGGGATAAACGACGATGACATACAAAGGTCAGTGCTTTTGCGGCGCCGTGCATATCGAGGTCACCGGTGAACCGGCCGCGATGGGATATTGCCACTGCCGCTCCTGCCGCTCGTGGTCGGGCGGCCCGGTCAATGCCTTCACGCTTTGGCAGCCAAACATCGTGAAAGTGACGGCTGGGGCGGACCAGATCGTCACTTACGAAAAGACGCCGCTGAGCCAGCGGCAATCCTGCAAAAAGTGCGGCGGTCACCTGATGACCAATCATCCGCCGCTCAATCTGGTCGACGTGTTCGCGGCCACATTGCCGACGCTGAAGTTCCAGCCCGGCGTGCACGTCAACTATGCCGAGACGGTGCTGCCGATGCGCGACGGTCTGCCCAAGCTGAAGGACTTTCCCAAGGAGTTCGGCGGCTCGGGCGAGATGGTGGCGGAGTGATGATCAAAACGTCGACATCACTGCTTGGATTGAAGAGCCGCGTTGCCGCATTGCCTATTCAGCTTTGATGCCCGCGGCGCGGATCACCTTGGCCCATTTTTCCGTTTCATCGGCGAGGTGCCTGCCAAAATCCGCGGGCGTCATCGGCATTGGATCGCCGCCAAGGTCGGCAAGGCGGCCTTTGATCTTGGAGTCGGCGAGACCGAGATTGACCGCATTGTTGAGCGTCTCGACGATCTCCGCGGGAGTGCTCTTGGGCGCGCCGAGCCCGTACCACGCCGTGGCCTCATAGCCCGGAACAAACTCAGCCATTATGGGAATGTCGGGCAGCGCCGGCGAACGCGCGACGGACGTGACCGCCAGCGCGCGCAACTTGCCGTCCCTGATGTGCGGAAGCGTCGCCAAAGTGGTTTCGAACATGACCTGGACTTGACCTCCGAGCAGGTCGGCCAGCGCAGGTCCACCGCCACGATAACCGACACGTAACAGATCAAGCCCGGTCATGAACTTGAAGAGTTCGCCGGCGACATGCGGGACGGTGCCGTTACCGGCCGATGCCAAATTGACCTTGCCGGGATTCGCCTTGGCGTAGGAAATAAACTCCGGGACCGTCGTCGCCGAGACTGACGGATTGACCACCATGACTTCGGGCATGCGCGCGATGCCGGCAATGGGCGCGATGTCGCGGACGAAGTTGAAGTCGAGCTTCTCGTAGAGCGTCGCGTTGATTGCGGCCGGCGGACCAATGAGAAGCAATGTGTATCCGTCCGGCGCGGCCCGAACGACATCGGCTGTAGCGAGGTTGCTGCCGGCACCCGGACGATTCTCAACGACGAACTGCTGGCCAAGGCGTTCGGAAAGCCACTGGCCCATGAGGCGCGCGCAGATATCATTGGGACCGCCGGCGGCAAACCCGACGATGATATGGACCGGCCGTTCGGGATAGGCGCGGCCCATGGCAACGCGAGACAGGCTTGGAAGCGCCATCCCGCCAGCGGCGCATTGCAGAAATCTTCTGCGGATTAAATCCATAGCGCCGGCCTGCGAGCGTCGGCGCCTCCTCAGAAGGAGCGCGCGAAAAATCGAATTTCGTGGATTGCTCGCCCGCCGAGGGGCACCGTCGCTGCGATGGGTGCGCGGAATGTCGGCATATTCCGCCGGCAGCTCTTCAATCATCTTATACGAACGCGGCCGCTACTGAAAGATCGGAACGCTCGCTGCCATCGCGTTGTCGCAAGGCCGAATAAAGTGGGGATTAAATTCCCTGAAAGCTATTCACGCCGCCTCGACGCGGCGGAAGCCGTTCCACATCGCGGTGGCGCTGCCTGACAGCAGCACCCGGACGTAACGCAGACGCTGATAGTCGCCGTTGAGCGAAATGCGCGGCAGCGCCATCAGGTGCTGGCTGTGCTCCGGAAACAGGACGCCGGGCCGCGTGGTCACGGCGGTCTTGAAGCCGAGCTCGGCCGCGACCTCGAATTCGCGCGTAGCGGCCGAGCCACGATCGCCGTAAGGATAGGACAGGTGCTGGGGGCGCACCGACAAAGCCGCCTCGATCACCGAACGGCTCAGATCCATTTCCGAGCGCACCGCGTCGCGGCTCAGCTTCGCCAGAGCCGGATGATTGACGGTATGGGCGCCGATGGTCACCAGCGGATCGGCGGCAAGCTGCGCGATCTCGGCCCAGGTCATGCACAATTCTTCGCAGAAGGCCGCAATATCAACGTGGTAATAAGCGGCCAGGTTGCGCAGGATGCCGCGCATCTCGGCTTCACTCGGCCGGCTCCGCAGCCACCAATAGATTTCGTCGTAAAGCGCCCGCTTTTCGGCGATGGTTTTGCAATCGAATTTGCGATCGCGGCCGTCGATCACAAGGCCGATGCGGTCGTTGCGGCTGACGACGGCTTCGAGCACCAGCCACCACAATTCGCCGAGCCGGTCGGGGAAGCTCGTCGGCACGTAAATGGCAAATGGCACGCCCGCCTCTTTCAAGATCGGATAGGCCCATTGCAGATTGTCGCGGTAACCGTCGTCGAAGGTGAGACAGACGAAACGGCGCGCGAAGTCGCCCTCGGTCATGCGGCGATGCATCTCGTCGAGACTGATAAGCTCGATGCCGGAGTGGCGCAGGTCACGCACCACGCGCGCCAGAAAGGCCGGCGTGACTTCGAGGAGATGGTTCGGCTGGAACCGGCCGGGACGCGGCGGCCGCACATGATGCAGCGTCAGGATCGCGCCGACGCCGCCGAGAAAAGGCCGCAACGCCAGATGCGCGCCCGAGAAATAGAGCGACTCCAGCCCGCCGCGAATGATGGCCTGTTTCAGAGCCACGAGTTCCGCCTCTTCTGCGACGCCTCCGACCTCGGTTTAATTATCGCAAGACCGAGTTGATAATCCTTTGCCGGCGCAATGATGCCGTTAATCGCCGCCCGCTGAGTGGCGCCCTGCCCGGCTCAGCCTAGCATGGTCTGAATGACGCGACGGCTACGCCGCCGCTGCTGTGTCGTTTGCGCGTGCCGTCATCAGCGTCGTGACATCAACAAGGCCGGCCGCGAGCAGCCGATCACGCGCCGCACTTGCACCCGCTTCGGTCTCGGCGATCAGCACCGCATGCGGCGCGACCTCGGCAATACGATCGAGACCCGAGCCCGCGGCCGCGCCGGCATCGATCACGACGTGATCGTAGCTGTGCGCCAGCGCATCGAAACCGGTAAGAACGCCGCGGCCGGAAAGAATCTGCACGCGATCCGCAGAAGCATGCCCCGGAGCGATGAGGTGCAGCGGCGACAGCCGGTCCTTGGCGATGATGTCGCGGAACGACGCCAGGCCATGCGCCAACTCGGCCAGCCCGTCGGCTGACGGCTCGGTGGATATCGCGCGGATCGCGCTTTCACCGGAGGCAAGGCCGACCAGGATGACACGCAATTCTTCCGCCATGGCCCGCGCCAGCTTGATCGCCGGCTGGCTGGCATTCATTCCCGGTGCGGCCGCGAACACGGCGATGCGCCGCACACCCATGCGGTTGAGATCATAGGCGGCATCGCCGATATCGCTGATCGGGATCTCGGCGGTGCTGCGCGGTGAAGACACGCGTCCTGCGGTGACCGCGTTCAGACGTGCCGCCGGCACGGTTTCCTCGGGAACCGGCTCGTCGGCAATCCGCTCGGGCGCCCGCCGCAGCGGCACGAAGGCGCCTGGAGCAGCGAGAACTTCCCGGGTGATCACGAGACCGGAACTCAGCATCAGCATAGCGAAACTTGCGATCACGATCGTCGGCAGCTTTTTCGGATAGGTCGGGACGTTCGACACTGTCGCGCGCGAGACGATGCGGGCGTCGGCCGCCACAGAATTGGCCGTGTCGTGGGACGTCGCCTCGCGGTATTTGCCGAGATAGGATTCCAAAAGATCGCGTTGCGATTTTGCGTCGCGTTCGAGGGCGCGCAGCCGTACGTCCTGATCGTTGGTGGAAGCGGCCTGGCTCTTGGCTTGATCGAGCGTCGCGGTCAGTTGCGTTACACGCCCGGCGGCGAGCTTTGAGTCATTCTCGAACGACCGGGCGATGGTCTCGGCTTCACTTCTAATCTGGCCCTCCAGATCGGCGATCTGCGCCCGCAATTCCTTGATGCGCGGATGGTTGTCGAGCAGCGTCGACGACTGTTCGGCAAGCTGCGCACGCAGCGTCACCCGCTGTTCAGTAAGCCGGCGGATCAGCTCCGAATTGAGCACGTCGGAGGACTCGATGGGCCTGCCGGATTTAATCGTGTCGCGGATCAGTTTGGCCTTGGCCTCGGCGTCGGCCTGCAGCCCGTGGGCCGCGGCCAGTTGGGCGTTGATGTCGCCGAGCTGCTGCTGCGGCAAAGTCATATTGTTGATACCCGGAAGCAGATTGGACTTGGCGCGGAAGTCTTCGACCTTGGCCTCCGCCGTCTCGACGTTCTGCCGCATGCCTTCGATCTGGCTGGCGAGCCACTGGCTGGCGCTCTTGGCTTGCTCCTGCGCGGCCTCGCGCTGGCGCACCAGATAGGCGTCGGCGATGGCATTGGCGACCTTCGCCGCCAATTCCGGATCGGAAGAGAGAAAGTCGATATTGATGATTCGAGATTTCTCGAGCGGCGAGACGCTGAGCCGGTCGTAATAGGCCGTCAGCACCCGCTCCTCATGCGTCATGCTCAGCGGATCCTTGGCGAGACCCAGGACGCCGAGCAGCGCGCGCAGCGGCGAGACGCCATTGAGCGTCGAATCGAATTCCGGCAAGGACCCAAGATTGAGCTTCTTGATCACTTCCAGCGCAAGATCGCGCGACAAGATGATCTGCGCCTGGCTCGACACCGCTTCGGCATCGACGGTCGGGTCGTTGATGGTCTTGTCGGCATCCGGGCGCAAATAAACGTTGCCGCGGCCTTCAATGAAGACCCGGGCCTCGGACGAATATTTCGGCGTGATGACCTGAACAGCGACATAGGCGGCGAGCGCCGCGAGCAATGTCGGAATGATGATGAAGCGCTGTTTGCGCCACAGCGCCGCCCCGAGCGCGGGCAGATCGAGGTCCGAATCCGGTTGATCGACGACGGGCGGAGGCGCGGCTGGCTGAACGCGCTCAGCCGAACTTTTCGCCGAAGATGACGCAACGCCCATCGACGCACTCCTACCAACAAACCTAGCAAGCAACGGGATACGCATGCCCTGATTACACTCTATTAAGGTTGCTATCCGGTTAAGTTCGTCGCGCCGCCCCGCGCGTGACGTTTTGTTAACCTCCGGTGTTCCTACATCGACTTACGTTTTTGCCGGCAAATTTAGGGATCACGCCGATCGGGCTGAGCCCCTACTCAAAGGCGGTACAATGGGCGGTCTTCGTCCGCTGAACACGAAATTCGGCCTGCAGACCCTCGCACCGGCTGGCGCGCCGCTCGGCGTCCCGGCGCGGGGATCCGACGCCGCGCCGCAGCGCGCCGCCTATGCGCCGACCAGCTTGAAGATCGTGCACATGCTGCGGGCGCCGCTCGGCGGCCTGTTCCGGCATGTCGTCGACGTCACACGCGGCCAGGTCGAACGCGGCCATCGGGTCGGATTGATCGTCAACTCGACCACCGGCGGCGCCAATGCCGAAGCCACGCTTGCCGAACTGGCGCCCCGGCTGGCGCTCGGCATTCTGCGGGTGCCGATTACCCGCGAGCTCAGTCCGCGCGACCTGCGCGCGCTGTGGACCATCTCAAGACATATTACCGGGCTGTCGCCCGACGTGCTGCACGGTCACGGCGCCAAGGGCGCGGCGCTGGCGCGGCTGACATGGGCCGCGCCCGACGCGATCCGCGCCTATACGCCGCATGGCGGTTCCCTGGTCTACTCGCCGGGCACGATCCGGGGCGGCTTCTATCGCTCGCTCGAGCGCGTTCTCAACGGCCGCACCGACCTGTTCCTGTTCGAAAGCACCTATATCGCCGACCTGTTCCGCACCGTGATCTCCAAGCCGCAGGCGCTGGTGCGCGTCGTGCGCAATGGCATCGCCGAGTCCGAGTTCGAAGCGATCGCGGCGCGCGCCGATGCCACCGACATCGTCTGCGTCGGGGAACTGCGGCCGGTAAAGGCGATGGATGTATTGATCGAAGCGATCGCGATCATGGCGCGGTCGGGACGCAAGGTCACCGCCACTATCGCCGGCGAAGGCCCGGATTCGCAGAAACTGCGCCAGCAGGCCAAGCGTCTCGGCATCGACGCGCAGATCCGCTTCATCGGCCACTGTCCGGCGCGCAAAGCCTTCGCCATGGGCCGCATGCTGGTGATGCCGTCGCGCGCGGAGTCGTTGCCCTATGTGGCGCTCGAAGCGGCGGCGGCGGGCATGCCGATCATCGCTACCGATGTCGGCGGCGTGCACGAGATATTCGGCCCGCATTCGGCGGAACTGATCCCGCCTGACGATCTCGGCGCGCTGATCGCTTCCATCACGGCGGCGCTGACCAAGCCCGAGGACATCCGGCAATTGGCGGAAAGTCTGCGCATGCGGGTGCGCAGCGAATTTTCGCTCGCCACCATGGTCGAGTGTAATTTGGCCGCTTATCGCGAAGCGATCGCGGCGCGCAACGCCGCGTTAGCGTGATCCCGAAAAGCTGGGAATCGGCTTTCGGAATAAAGGTCATGCTTCGGTGAAACATCTCGACCTGCGATCCGTTCGGATCGCTGTCGAGTGACATAACCAAATTTTGAAGGTTGTTCACTATGTTTCGGCGCCGCCCGCGGTGTTGATACGGGTGCAGCCGCGCGGCGCTGAACGGAAGTATCTGTTAACCATGACGAGCCCCGACACCACCACGCTGTTCGACACCACCGCGATTTCTGCTGCGGTCAGAGCCATGCCGTCCGGCGTCAGGACGGAAGCGCCGCGCGAATTGTCGACAGCGGCCCGGGAGGTCGTGGCCGAAGATTTCAAGCAGGCCTATTCGCCTATCGTTGTCGCCGGCGCCGTGCGGGTGATCGAAGTCGTGCTGGTCGCCGCGATCGGCTTTCTGCTTTATGTCGGCTATGTGGTGCCGACGATAACGGCTTCAACCGCTATTATTTCGTCGCCATTGCCGGCATTTCGCTCGCCGCGCTACTGGCGTTTCAGGCCGCGGACATCTATCAGGTCCAGGCGTTCCGCGGCCACGAAAAGCAATATATGCGGCTCGCTTCGGCCTGGTCGGTCGTATTCCTTCTCGCCATCACCGTGTCGTTCTTCGCCAAGGCCGGCGATCAGTTTTCCCGTCGTCTGGCTCGGCAGTTACTACGCGGTGGGACTGATCACGCTTCTGCTGTTTCGGCGCGGGTTGTTCCTCCTGGTCCGGCGCTGGACCAGGCAAGGCCGGCTCGACCGCCGCACCGTCGTGGTCGGCGCCGGCGCAAGTGGCGAAGGCCTGATCGCGGCGATGTCCGGCCAGCGCGATTCCGACGCGCACCTTATCGGCGTGTTCGACGACCGCGGCGATGACCGTTCCTCACCGATGTGCGAGGGCGTGCCCAAGCTCGGCACCGTCGACGATCTCGTCGAATTCGCCCGCCAGACCCGCGTCGATCTCGTGATCTTCTCGCTGCCGATCTCGGCGGAGAGGCCGCATCCTGCAGATGCTGAAAAAGCTCTGGGTGCTGCCGGTCGATATCCGGCTCTCGGCGCATACCAACAAGCTGCGCTTCCGTCCCCGCTCCTATTCCTATATCGGCAACGTGCCGGTGCTCGACATTTTCGACCGCCCGATCGCCGATTGGGACGTCGTGATGAAATGGCTGTTCGACAAGATCGTCGGCACGCTGGCGCTGATCGCGCTATCGCCGGTCATGCTTGCGGTGGCGATCGCCATCAAGCTCGACAGCAAGGGCCCGGTCCTGTTCAAGCAGCGCCGCTACGGCTTCAACAACGAAGAGGTCGAGGTCTACAAATTCCGCTCGATGTATACCGAGCATACCGACGCGACGGCGAGCAAGCTCGTCACCAAAGGCGATCCCCGCGTCACCCGTGTCGGCCGCTTCATCCGCCGCACCAGCCTTGACGAATTGCCGCAGCTGTTCAACGTCGTCTTCACCGGCAATCTGTCGCTGGTCGGCCCGCGGCCGCATGCGCTGCACGCCAAGGCCGACGATCACCTCTATGACGAAGCGGTCGACGGCTATTTCGCCCGCCACCGCGTGAAACCCGGCATCACCGGCTGGGCGCAGATCAACGGCTGGCGCGGCGAAACCGACAGCAAGGAAAAGATCCAGCGCCGCGTCGAGCATGATCTCTACTATATCGAGAACTGGTCGATCCTGTTCGACATCTACATTCTCGCGCGCACACCGTTTGCGCTGCTGAGCGAGAAAGGCGCCTATTGATCGCGCCTTCGCGCGCACGCGCTCATTGCAGCGCGTAACCCAGCAGCGCGGCGCGGTGGCCGTTGTTCTCACAATCGGCGCGGTTCGACATGAACGGCGTTCCCGCGGCCGTCACGCAAACGAACAGCGGCATCGTGCCGGCCGCATCGTCACGAAACACGAAACCCGCCGGCCGGCGCCGCGAACTGCCTTCGTCGCCGCAGTGACCGGCGGCGGCCAGGAACCCGACCCCGCTCCGCTCGGAAAAGCATTCGTCGAGCTTGACGGCTGCGTTGCGAGCCGGCGCCGCCGTCATCAGGGAGCCGAGCGTCTTATCGTATTTGTACGAATGGCCGCGTGACACCGTCGGGCCGGTCGTCGTCCAGGTATGGCCGTCGGCATCGGTCCAGCGCGACAGCGCGGTGCGCACTTGCGGTGACTGCGGCCGCGCGGAGGCGTCGATCCAGCCCTCCTGCGCGACCAGATATCTCTGACTGAAGTTCTCGTTGGGCGGCACGTACATATAGGCCAGGAAAAAATGCTCGCGGATGTCGCTGAAGCCGCGGTCGGCGATCATGCTTGGATAGGCATAAAGTTCGGTCGGCGCCGGACGCTGCCAATTGTATTCATCGTAGAGAATGATCGGGTCGGGAATCGCGCCGAACTGCACTTTGTCTTCTGAAATCGAAAGCTGCAGCGAAGTCGCTTGCGAGCCCAGCACCAAGACGACATCGGGCCCGCTCCAATAGGCCGCGCTCATGCCGACAAAGCCGTTCAAGCCAGCGCCGGTGCCGCCGATGCCCGGCGCATCCCAGCCGCCGCCCGTCCACTTGAACCACTTGCCGGGCCCCGGACTTTCGATCGGAGCGCGCGCGACGACGTTCTTATTGTCGCGCCGACGCAGACAATAGGCGTACCAATAGCCATTGTGACCGTCGATGCCGGTGCAATCGCCCTCACCTTCGGAATGCGGCGCATTCGGCTGATCAGGTCGCAATGATCGGGCCGAGCACGTTCCAGGTCAGGCCCAGATCCGTGGTTTTGGCGATCGACATGGTCTTGTAGCTGCCGTGCGGATCGCCGCAGCGGGTTTCGTTGTGAATGAGGCCGTAGAGACCGCCGAGCCCGTTGAGGATCGATGTGATCCAGCGTCCGCAATCCGAGCTGCTGCCCGCTGGGCCCGGCGTGAGGACCGAGCGTCCAGCACCTTGCAGCGCCGCGACCGGATTTGCGCCGTCCATCGCCAGTGTCGTGGGGCCGGGCGAAAAGCCGCGAAAGCTTCCATCGGGAAGCCTGATCACGCTCGCCGGAGCGTCCGGCTCGTATCGCGACGGCCCGCGCAGCACGATCGGATGTTCGAGCCGGATCGTCACGCATTCAAGGCACGGCGGCACACCGTTTTCGGCCGCCGCCGCGCGGGCGCCAAAGGCGGCGGCAATAGCGAGCGCCGCCGTGAAGCCTCGCCAATTCAAGTTCCGCAGTTCAAATCGCGCTGTCATCACGCCGATGTGCTAGCGCGGAGGCGCCGCGCAATCAATTTTTTGCCGAATATTTACGTTGTTCGCGCAGCTTTGGTGAAACACCCGCGCCCGCGTGACAATAATTCGCTAAGCGCACGTTAACCATCCGCGCCGGCGAACGCCCAACTTACCCAATCGGAGACTAAGTGTTGAGCGCGCTCGATCATGCAGGGACATCTGCACGCTGACGGCAGGCCGCACTTTCACGTCCGGTCCGCCTTTACGCCGGCGAACTTGCTCGCCGATCGTTTCCTGCATGTCATGATTTACATCACCGTGGTGTCGAGCTTCTTCGTCTTTGTCGAACCCGCGCCTTACGAATATCTCGCCTTCGTGCTCGGCGGCGCCTGCGTGCTGGCGCGAGTGACCATGTGCTCGCGTCGTACTTCCACTCCTCGTCCTGCTGCTCATTCGTGATTTGGGCGGCGCGATGGGCCTGGCGAAAATCGCGATATCCGGCTGGATGCGAGTTAAGGCCGAACCCGACGCCACAGTCATCACTGTCGAATTTCCAGATTCGGTCGCGCTTTCTTGCCGTCTCGTTCTATCTCGGCCTTACCGCGGTCTTGTTCGCCTGCATCTTTCGCAAGACACGGTACGGCGCGTGGCAACATTGAAAGCGGCCTATATCACCGCCGCCGTCGTCGCCTGTCTCCTCGGCACCATCGGATATTTTCAGCTCGTGCCCGGACGCCGACACACTTTTCGCGATTGATGGCAACCGCGCCACCGGCGGCTTTAAGACACCCAATGATTTCGGCGCCTTTCTCATCGCGCCGCTCTTGTGGCTGTTCGAGGGCTTTGTCGTTGAAAAGATCAAAATGCACAACATCGTCGCCACTGCGATCATCCTGACCGGCATGCTGCTCTCCTTTTCGCGCGGCGCCTGGGCCGGCACTGTCGTTGCCGCGGCGCTGATCGTCTATTTCCTTTTCGTCACCCAGCACGATTCCCAGGTGCGCCGGCGCATTGTTTTCTTTGTTTCGATCGGCGCCGCCGCCCTGTCGTTCTGCTGCTGGTGCTGAGCTCCATCGGCACCGTGGGCCAGATGATCGCCGAACGATCGCAATTGCAGGATTACGACGTCAATGCCGACAACAGGTCGCGCTTTCAGCTCGAAATCGACAGTTTTCACGAGATATTCAATTACCCGCTCGGCATGGGCCCTTGGGGCTTCGCCCATGCCACCAATTGGGTGTCGCACAACACATTCCTCGGCACGATGCTCAATCATGGCTGGCTTGGCGGCACTGCCTATCTGACGCTTATCGTGATCACGCTTTGGATCGGCTTTCGGACGCTCTGGGTACCTACGCCGTGGCAGAGCCTTGCTGGCTGCAACCTATCCGGCCTTCGTGGCCATGGTTCTCGAAGGGTATGGGGCGACACCGACCACTGGCGGCATTTTTATATTCTGCTCGGCATGGTGTGGGGAATGGTCGCCGCCACGCAGAAAGCGCTGTGGCAAGAGCCGGTGGCGGCGCGCGGCACCAGTTATTAAGGCGCGCATGCTAGCAGTGCCGCAAAATCCGGAACGTCTCTGAGATGAACGCGCAGCATGCCAGCCGGCCGCAATTGATCGTGTTTCTCGGCACCGCGCATGACAATGGCGGCACCTCGATCCTTGCCAGCAATCTGGCTACTGCGATGCGCAAGCAGCGGCCACCGCGTCGAGGAATGGTATCTGTTCAGCTCCGACGGCGATCTGCCGCCCGGCGCGCGCGTGTTCTATCACACCAAGCGTACGCCTTTTGCGCTTCTCACGGTGTTCTGGCGCGTGGTCAAAGCACTGCGGCAGGAGCGCGTCGATGTGCTGCTCGGCCTGCAGCCGCTGTCGAATATGTTTGTCGGCATCGCCGGATGGCTCGCCGGCGTGCGCAATCGCGTCTCCGCCTATCACGGCCCGTTCTGGTCGGCGAACCAGACGCTGATGAACACCGACGCGCTGGTCGCCTCGCTCGGCTTCTATACGCAGATGGTGGCGTGCAGCAACAGCGTCGCCGAAAGCTTTCGGGCGCGCAGCAAGGCCTATGATCCGGTCGAGGTCATCGTCAACGGCCATAACGCGCCGCGGCTTTGTCCGCGCGCGGAAGCCCGCGCCGAGCTCGGTCTGCCCGCGGACGGCTATATCCTCGGCCAAATCGGAAGACTGAGCCATCAGAAGAACCAAGGCTTCAGTCTCGAGCTGATGCAGGACCTGCCGGAAGCGCAGCTTGTTCTGCTCGGCATCGGGCCGGACGAAAGCGCGGTGCGCGCGCAGATCGCCGATACCGGCATTGCCGATCGCGTGCGCATCATTCCCGCGGTCGCGCATGACCGCATCGGCATGTTCTATTCCGCGATCGACCTCGTATTGTTTCCCTCGCGCTACGAAGGCTTGAGCCTTGCCGCCATCGAGGCGATCCATGCCGGCGTGCCGCTGCTGTGCACCGACATCCCTTCGTTCCGGAACTGTTCGCCGCCTCGCCCTATCTGACGGAACAGCTCCTGCTGCCGCCCGGCGATCCCGTGGCATGGCGCGCCCGCATTCGCGATCTCCTCACCGACAGCGCTCTGCGCGCGCGGGTGTGCCTGGAACTCGCGCGGCTGTCGCCGACCTACGGTTTTGACGCGATGGCCGAGCAATATTTGCGGCTGATCGAGCGCGGCGCGGCGTCGGAACCCGCGCCCCTGCCCCAGGCGGTGCGCAGCGGGGTTTAGCAAGGGGGTAACCCCTTCCAAATCCGCCCAAAATCGGACCACCGCGGTTTACCGTTTGGTTAGCGCGATCCCCCTATAGTTCCGGGTCTTTTCCATCATTCGTACCAGGACACCGAGCGATGCTCGCGCCTGCCCAGCCCGTATCCAATTCCCTGCCCCGTTCCGCATCGGGCTCATCCGAAACGGCGTCGCCGGAACGCGCCGAAGCCGGCCACAAACCGCCACGCCGCCATCCGCTGCGCCGGCTGTGGCAGCGCCTGCCGCAACACACCCGCTCGCAGATCATCAATCGCGTCAGCCGCATCGTCGCGCCGCGACCCGACCGCGCGCCGAAGGGCGGCATGCCGATCGCCATTGCCGGCCTGTTCTCGACCATGAGCGGCATCGGCGAAGGCGCGCGGCTCGCTTACGACGCGCTCGAAACCGCCGGCATGGAGCCGGCCGCTTTCGATATCAGCGCCGCCTTCGGCCAGAAGGAGATCGAAGGCCCGGCGCGGCGCCCGATCGTGCCCGGCGCGGGCGGCACGCTGGTCGTGCATCACAACGCGCCATTCCTGCCGCATGCATTGTGGGCGATTGGGCGCGCGCGTGTGCGCGGCCGCCGTGTCATCGGCTATTGGGCCTGGGAATTTCCGCGCATTCCGGAAGCCTGGTATCCGAGCTTTCGCTATCTGCACGAGGTCTGGGTGCCGAGCGAGCTTGCGCGCACCGCCGTCGCGTCGGGCACCGACCTGCCCGTCCACATCGTGCCGCATCCGCTGCCGCCGCCGATCGTGACGCCGAACATGCGCGCACGTCTTGGGCTCCCCGAAAACGCGCTGATCGTGCTCACCGCCTTCCATATGGGTTCGGCGTTCACCCGCAAAAATCCGCTGGCCGCCATCGCTGCGTTCCGCCGCGCCTTCGGTGACGCGAGCGACAAGTTGCTGCTCGTGAAAGTCATCGATCACGGCGCCTCGCCGATCGCGCGCGAGGCGCTGCATCGCGCCGTCGAAGGCGCCGCAAATATCCGGCTCCTCAATGTCATGCTGCCGCCCGCCGACATGTCGGGCCTGATGGCGGCCGTCGACATCGTCTTGTCGCTGCACCGTTCCGAAGGATTCGGCCTCGTTCCGGCCGAAGCCATGCAGCTCGGCAAGCCGGTCGTCGCCACCGGCTGGTCTGGCAATATGGATTTCATGAATGCCGGCAATTCGGCGCCGGTCGCGTATACGATGGTGCCGGTGCAGGATCCCTATGACGGCGCCTTCGTCGCCGACGGTCAGCTCTGGGCTGAAGCCGATGTCGACGACGCCGCCAACTGGCTGCGCCGTCTCGCCGCCGAGCCGGACTTGCGGCGACGCATGGGCGAAACCGCGCGCGACGAGATCACGCGACAGCTTTCGCCGCAATCGGTGGCGCACACGATCGCCAAGCTGCTCGAAGCCGGAAAGGCCTGACGTGAGACCGAGGCGCCGCCGCGGTTCACCCAAACGGATCGTCGTATGAGCGGCAAGCGCCTCATCTCCTACCGCTACACCTCGCTGCGCGCCGCGACGGCCGCCGGCACGCTGGGCACGGGTATTCTCCAAACCTTCGTCTTTGCTCGCGTGCTGACGCCCGAGCGATTTTCGCTATTCATCTTTTTCGCCGCGCTCGGCTATACGCTTTACCTGACCGACGCCGGCATGGTGAAGGTGCTGTTCGTCAATCTGCGCAGCCGCTTTCTGCAGAACAAGCCGTACGGCGAGATCTCCGGCCAGACGACAGCGATCGTGATCCTTTATTTTGCGCTGGCGGCTCTGGCGTCGATCATTTGCTTTCTCATTCTCGAAACGCGTCTCGGATATTCGCTCGGCGAAAGCATCGACCTGACGCTGTTCTTCGCCTTCAATGCGATCAATCTTCCGTGGGTGGCATTGCGCTATTTCAGCATCGCCATCGACGAATACGTATTTTTCGAAACGCTCGAAGCGTCGCGCCGCTGCCTCAACGCGGCGGCACTGGTCGCCTTGCTGTTCGGCCTGCCCGTCATTGTCTTTCTTCTGTTGATCAATGCCGGCTGGTTCGTCGTCAGCTTTGCCGCCGTCGTAAAGCTGCACAGCCGAAGCGTTCTGGTCGGTCACGGTCGCGGCAGCGTGACGAATTTCATCGCCTTCCTGCGCGGCAATGCGCGGCAGCTCGCCAACAGCGCCGTGTACGCCGCCAGTGAGACTTTTATCTACAGCTTCCCGTATCTTTTCGTGCCATGGGCCTTCGGCCTCGGGGCGCCGACCATCATTCTCGACACGACCTTCAAGGTCTACCGCAGCGCCAACCAGTTCTACAGCGCCGCCTGCGACTCGCTCGTGCCGCGCCAGACCAGCGCGCTCGCCGAGCGCGACGGCCCAGCTATGGTGCGCGCGACGTGGCTTGCGACGGCGCTCTGCGGCATACCTGCGGTCGGAGCATCGGTCGTGCTGCTTCTCTTCGGCAACAAGCTGTTTGCCCTATTGCTCGGCCCCGCCGCCGTCATGCCGCCCCAGATGATGCCGGTGATTATCATGCTGCTGTTCGGCAACCTGGCGCAGATGGTATCGCACAGCGTGCTGGTGCATACCGGCTACTTCAAGGACGTGGCCCGCATCTCGTTCGCACTCGTCGCGGCGATGACCGCGGGCGCCGCCGTTGCGCTATGGGCGCATTCCGACATTGTCCAGTTTTTGAATATCTACACCGCGATCTATACCTGCGGAGCGATCGCGACCGTCGGCCTGATGATCCGCGGACCGATCCGGCTCGCGCACACAGCCGCCGGAGCATCCGCGCCCGCCTGACGCGCTATTTGTCTTTGCGATAAACCAGCGTGTCCTGATGACCGTCGATATCCATCGGGCGGAATGATATGGCGGTCAACCCAGGCGTGGTCTCGCGAACGAGCCGATCGAAAGCCGGCTGCGTGAACCACGTGACGCCATACTCGGCGTAGTAGTACGGATATTTCTCGTAGAGATAACCGTCGCGGGCCATCGCCTGCAAAAGGTTGGCTTTGTCGAGCCAATAGAACCCGTAGCGCTCCACCGTCTCGGCCGAGCCTTGGCCCTGCAAGGTGATGACGGCGACGCCGCCCGGTTTGAGGACCGCCGAAACGCGGCGCAGATTTGCGGCCACCATATCGCGGCGCAAATGCGAATAGACCGATAGCAGATAGACTAGATCGAAGCGGCCGTTATATTCCGCCCCGGCCTCTTCAAGCGGCGGTATGTACTGCGCGCCGAATTCGGAAGCTGTAAAGCGCGCCGCCGATTCAATTACATCGGAAACCGAGACACGCGCCCAGGGCATACGTTTGCGCAATTCGCGCACAATGCGCCCATAGCCGCAGCCGACCTCGAGCACATTGGCGATCGATTGCGGATCCCGACCCGCCTCTCTGCAGGAGCGTAGGAGAATGTCGACAAACTCATTGGCGCCGTGGAGATAATATTTCACGTCGGCGGGCGCGGTCGAATTAAGCATGAAATCGTTGTAGTGGACGCGTCCGCTGATGCCGTCGACTTGCCGCGCGCCGAGGCTGTCGCCGAGCGCAAAGCGCACCTTCCTCCCGACATTGTAGATCGGACGGGAGCGCTTAACGGTGTCGAGAACGCTTTTGGTGAGCACTTTAGTGTTGCTGAGCATATCGCGCTCCTGCTCCAGGCGAGCGGCGCCGAAAAGACGCCGTCACGGTCGCCGCGGCCGGCTCAGGATCGGTTAGCTCTTGCCGTTTAAGATCAAGTTACGCCGGTCCGTCACGATCGCCTCGTTAACACTGTCTTAAGGTTCCATCTGAGGTAGTACCGGCGGATGCTAATTTCACTCCGCGGCAGCTGATCAATCGGCCGCGGCACCGCGATGACGAGGACTTTCGCATGACCTCGACAAAATCGATCGCCAACGTCCAGGCGCTTCGCGCCATCGCGGCGACGCTGGTTATTTTTCAGCACATCCACATTGTTATGCTGGGCAGCTTCGGCGTCGATATTTTCTTCGTCATCAGCGGCTTTGTGATTGCCTATGTCAGCGTCTCGGAGACATCGGGGACATTCATCCTCAAGCGCGTGTTCCGGATCGTCCCGCTCTATTGGCTCGGGACCTTTGCCGTGTTCGCCGTGGCGGCGGTGGCGCCAAATCTCGTCAACAGCACGACCACGGACCTGGTCGAACTGGTCAAGTCGCTGTTCTTCATCCCTTACGTCAAGAGCAACGGCCTGACGCATCCGGTCCTGTTTCTTGGCTGGACGCTCAATTTTGAAATCTTGTTCTACGCCGTCTTTGCATTTGCTCTGATCTTCGGATCAAGAGCCGCGCCAGCGATTGCGACAGTGATCATTTTGTCCCTGATCCTCATCGGCTTGGCGTCTCCGATCGATACGGAGCCATTCCGGTTCTGGACCAGACCGATCACGCTCGAATTCCTGTTTGGCGTGTGGATCTTTGTCGCTTGGCAGAACGGATTTCGGATTCCCGTCGGCCCTAAACTCGCAGTTCTGGCCGCAGCTATGCTGCTTGCTCTGATGTGCTGGGAGGAGACCAGGGCCAGCAGCTTTGACTGGATCGAGCCGATTTCCTTTGGCGTTCCGGCGGCCTTGATCGTGCTGCTGGCGCTGTCCTGCGAAGGACAAATGAAAGTCCCGGCCATTTTGCTCGCTACCGGCGATGCGAGCTATTCGCTCTATCTGTTTCATCCGTATCTGGTCGAGCCGGCGCAAAAGATCATCAGTCATTTCACCGCGAATCCGATCGTGATGATCGCGGCGATCCCGTTCATGGTCGCTGCCGCCGTCGGTTTCGCTCTCCTGTCCTATCGGATCATCGAAAGGCCGAGCAACCTTTGGCTCAGGGCGACCTTCATGACACCGCGCAGGCGTGCGGTCGCTGCGTAGCGCGCGCCGGGATGCGTTGCCATTAACACCGCGTTACGACTGCCCTGGCATTGTCGGGGCCGACCGGTTGGAACCTAGCCGATGCACGCCCCGATCGAGCAGCTTGCGGAAGCCGCGGCGCCACCAACGACGCCTGCGGGCCGGCTGATCTCGCTGTCCTATCTGCTGTTGCGCGGGGCGACCGCCGCAGGCGCGGTCGCGATGGGCTTTGTGCAGACCTTCGTGTTCGCGCGCGTGCTCGATCCGCACCTGTTCTCGGTCTTCATTCTCACCGCGGCGGTCGGCTATTCGTTGTGGATCGCCGATCTCGGGCTCGCCAAGATCGCCTTCGTCAATCTGCGTGCGCCGCATCTTGACGGCCGCCGCGACGAGCGCGCCGCGAGCGAGGCCGGCGCGGTCGTCCTGTTCTACATTGTTCTGAGCACAGCTGCGGCGCTCGCCTGTTTCGGCATCGTGCTGCTGCGGTCCGGAGTGACCGCGATTGAGGCGCTCGATCTCGCGCTGTTCCTGTCGTTCATCGCGCTCAACCTCGCCTGGTCGTCGTTGCGCACCATCAGCCTCGCCGTTGATCTGTTCGTCTTCTTCGAGAGTCTCGAATTCGCCCGCCGCACGATCAGCATCGCGGTCCTGCTGGCGGTGCTGATCGGCCTGCCGCTGACGGTGTTTCTCGTCACGGCGAATTTGCTATGGGCTGCCGTGTTCATCGCCGCGATGGGAAGGCTTGCGCAGCGCGGCGCGATCACGCTGCACTTCGTCCGCTTCCCGCGCGAGCTTCGCGCCTTCTTCGCCATGAACCGGCATGCGATCTGGAAGAGCTCGGCCGGCGCGCTGAGCGAGATCTTTGTCGTGACCTTCCCCTATTATGTGGTGCCCGCAGCATTCGGGCTCGGCGCGGCGCCGATCATTCTCGACACCGCATTCAAGATCTTCCGCGGCGCCTGCGTGATCTTCGCCGCGGTCTGCGATCTCGCAGTGCCCGGGCAGACCCGCGCCTACGCCGCGGGCGACAGAGGCCGGCTTGCCGCGACCACCTTGCTGGCGGCAGGCCTGTGCGCAATCCCGGCGCTCGCAGCCTGTGGCCTTTTGCTCGCCGGCGGCAACGAGATTTACCGGTTCCTGCTGCACACCGCGGCAACCGTGCCGCCTGAGGTCACGCCCGTCATTGTCGTGCTGTTGCTTGCGGGCGTCTTGCAGATCGTCGCCGAGGCGCTCCTTCAGCACACCGGCTATTTCAAGAGCCTCGCCGTGAACGGCGCGCTCATGGTGACGATGATGGTGGTCGCGACCATCGTCACCTTCCTGGCCAAGCTCAGCCTGATCGGGTTTCTCACCGCTTATGCATTCGCCTATGTACTCGGCGCTCTGTGCCTGACGATAGCCGCCATCGTCGGCCCGATGGGGGCGGCATCGCTCACAGCAGGCCAACACGCAGCGCGATCGCCACGATCCACACCAAGCCAGTGAAGCTCAGCGCACAGAACACCGCGGCCGAGCCGAAATCCTTGATCCGGCCGATGGCGTAATGGTGCTCCGGCGTGACATGGTCGGAGAGTTTTTCCACCGCGGTGTTGAGGAATTCGACCGCGAGCACCAGCAGGATGGCGCCGACCATGGCGACATACCAGGCCGGGCTTGGCGCCAGCACGACACCTAAAGGTACACCCACGACGAGCAGGACCGCCTCCTCGCGCACGGCGGCTTCGGTCATCACGCCGTCGATGATCCCCCGGAACGAGTTGAAGGTCGCGCTATAGAGCCGCTTCAATTGAGGTCCGCCGCAAGAGAGGTCCGTTGAGGATCGGGAGGTCAGCCGAAAAGGCTGCAAAGCAACGGCACTCTACGCTGCCGCGTTAGCCCACGACAATGACGGAACGATTACTGCCTTTAGTGCCGGCAAGACGGCAAAAAGCGGAAGGCGGGGTTTGAGCCCCGATCCTTCCGCCATCGTTTTCGAACGCGGCGCGATTCGCCGCGAGATGGGCTGTTAGTTTGTCGAGCCGCCGTCATTCGCGGCGCGGCCGAGATGCACCGGCGCGGGCGCAGCCGGCTTCTTGCTCGGCTTTGGCGTCGCGGCGCTCACCTGCGCCGGCGCAGGACCGGTACCGCCGTCATTGGCGTTGCGGCCGTAATAAGTCTGCGTCGGAGCGGCCTTGCTGCCGCCGTCGAGCGTAGCGCCCGGCGCAACAGCGACGGGGCCGCCGTCATTCGGATTGCGCACTTGCGCCGAGGCGGAAGCCGGAAGCAGCGCTGCACCGAGAACGAGCGCGGCGGCGGCGAGAGCGATGTGCGGAAGATTCTGTCTGGTCATGATTTCCCTCCAAGCGCGGCGATGCGTTGCCGCTGTGCGACCTGACGGGCGCTGCGGGCGGTGCCGCATGGTTGCGAATGGCGGGAGAGTAGGAACGGACTGAGCCGGAAATAAATGCTGCGCAGCGTAAATAGCGGCGCCGGTTCAATGAAACCGAAGTAAACTCTACGGGCAATATACGAGAAGCGCACGAAGATATAGATACCGTCTAGATAAATGACGGTTTTATACTTGTAACTATTGCGGATACAGCGCCCGTATCTTTCGCGTCAACACGCATGCGCCCGTCAATTGCCAGGCGGCGCGAAAGCCAGTAGAGACAGCGCCATCACACTTTCCCCTGAGCGCGGCACGGTTTTTCGACAAGACCATCGCGCTCGATCGATAAGTTTGGGCCGATCTATGCGGCCCCGGCTCGGAGCGTAGCGCAGCCCGGTTAGCGCACCAGTCTGGGGGAGTTCGGGGCGCGATTTCAGTTTTGCCAGATTTTATTGGCTTTATGCACCTTGCGTACTCGACTTCGCGACTTTTTTCGGGACTCTGTAACGGCTTCCATCGCTTCGGCGACTTCCGCGTCGAGCACATGCGCGTATCGCGTCGTAGTCGCTATGTCGGCGTGATTGAGCGCGCGCTGCACCAGCTTGAGGTTGCCGGTCTGCCGCAGAAGCTTGGTGCCGAAGTCATGGCGGAAGTCGTGAAAGCGGAAGCCGTCAATCTCGGCCTTGTTCCGGAGCCGCCGCCAAGCAGTCTTGATGCCTTCGCGAGTTAATGGATAGCGGTGACCTTTCACCTTGCCTTGGTGAGTCCGTTGCGCCACGTAGGTGAACACCTGCACCGGGTCATGACCGCGCAGCGGCCATAGAATTTCGCGAATGGCTGATGTGATCGGCACGGTGACGGTCCTGCCGCCCTTCCCGGCCCTGGTGATGCGCTTGGTCCCCCAATCGACCTCTGACCACCGGAGCGTATAGCACTCGCGCAAACGAAGCCCGGAAGCCTTGGCGAAGGCAAAGAACGGGGCAAGGTCGTCACGCATACGGGCAATAGCTCGAGCAGTTTGCTTGCCTTTCGATCAGCAATCGCAATCCATACGGTAGGACGACCAATGGAATCTCTCCAAGGTCGCGCAGTTCCAGAGAAATCAATTCCGATAAATCGAGACATCGATGGCAAGATTATTTTCTGATCGCTGCGTAGAAAGGCGTTTAGCTCTTACTCCGCTCAAATTTTCTGTCTGGGGCAGCGGATCGACGTCAGAATTTCGTTCACGCCGGCCGTTCGGTCTTGCGCTTCTCGTGAGTGACTGCTTTCTGCAATTTCGAAACTTCCATTGTTTTAATCAATACAGCCTCCGGCTCCTCGACTGGCCAATGAAGATATTTCTCGCGCGCCATAAGCTCTATTGCCGACCGGTTTTTCCGAAATTTTTCTAGTCGCTGTTCCTCGCTGAGGTTGGTTGTCGCTACAAAATTGTCGTCTAATGCCTCTCGACTGATCGCACACCGCACGGTGGATCCGAGTGCGTCTCCGATGAATGTCACGACGTCTCGCTCAAAGTCGTAATGCGGCACCGGATCACTGAATGTCAGATTGAGCCCAGGAATTAAACTGCGCGATCTGCCCACAGTCTTCAGAACCGCGTCTCGAATTGGTGCGGGTATTTGGCTCAAACCTTCGGCAAGAAGCTGCTGCCAAGTCTTACCTCGGTTGCACGCTTCTTCCCACGCCGATTTTAGTTCGTACGGCCTCTTTTCATTGAGCACCTTGAGCAGCGCCGCCGACTGCTCGATATCTTTGTCACGTTTAGCAGCGCCTTCCTGACGCCGGCGCGAGATAATTAATTTGTGAATTGCGTAGCGCTGCGGTGACGGAACAAGCACATAAATGCCGGCTTCGTGTAGTAGCACCGCGGGCTCTGCTTCATAGATCAGGAAATCTAAGAACCGGAGGGGCTCTGCGTCGGTTTGAAATGAACGAAGGGGTTGGGGAGCGTCTGTATCGGCTCCTTCATTCGGGGTAAGAAAGTCGACTCGGAGTCCGCCCTTAGCAACGTAACTTGTGACATTGTGCTCATGGATGTGCGGAACCGCTCGAAAGGATTTGTCGACATTCTTAAGTAAGTCGAGCACCGGGGGCGTTTGCTCTCCGACGGCCACGGACACACTTTGGAATTGGGCTATGTCAACATCATTTGTTTGTAGAATTGTGTGTGGAAGGCGTGTGCCGAGCATTGGTGCATAAGTTTGATATGCGACTGTTCCGACAAGAACTCCGCGAAGCCGAAATACTCCGGCTTGTGCCAAGGCTGCAACGATATCGCCTATTTCTTTAATCGGTCGGGGAAGCCCAAATGATCGAACGAGTGTCGAAACCAACGCTCGACGTTCGCGCTCGTCGTCTCGTACTTGCTTATGTTTAGCAATTTGATCTAGCAGCTCGGGCGTTTCAGGTCCTACGTACTTTTGTTCGCGACCGGTGCCGGATTGTTGTTGGAAATACCAGTATCGCTTTCCCTTGATCGTTTTCGAGGTGAAAGAACCGTCTTTAGGGAACGCCTCGTCGAATGCCGTGGCTCGACAGCGATCAAGTAGCTCCGCATAAGTCGTTTGCATAAGCAGAGGAGGCGCGGGCATTGGGCGACTTTCGGTATTATACTCATCTAGCAGGGTGAGTATAACTAGTCCATATTCGAGTTATACGCAATACGCAAAATGAGTATAACGCTCCTTAACCGGCTATTCGCTTTCTCGCGGCGGTGGAACTGACGACCTCAGCCGTACCGGCATTACTCGCACGTATATCGTGCATTTCTAGATTATCGCAACTCTGCAACGATAAGCCTATGCGGCCTCGACTTTGTCGCCGACCGCGGACGCATTGACGCGATGAAGCTCGGCGCGGTATTGCCACGGCCCCGCCCTGGGACGATGAACCAAGGGCGAACGTACTTCGGGAAAACTTCGGGACTCTCTGCGCCAATTTCGGGACTTTTCTTCCTTTGTTCTCCACTATCACGTTTTCGTCTTGACGACGGCAGGCGCAAAAAGGCCCGATATGCAAAGGGTTTTCTTAGTCGGAGCGTAGCGCAGCCCGGTTAGCGCACCAGTCTGGGGGACTGGGGGTCGCGAGTTCGAATCTCGCCGCTCCGACCAACTTTTTCAACGGCTTAGGCCGAGACAACGGCCCGGAATCTTCCCAGAACATTGCATCGGGCCGCCAACTGAGACGGCCTATTTTGCGTCCCTTACATATGGATTGTCATCAGCTGGATTGTGCCCAGAGTTCTCTTCGGTAACGTCGCTGCCTTGTATTTTCACACGGCGATCAGAACTGTCCACTGAAGCTGGCGGGTTGTCCGTGGCCTCATCAGATTCTGGTATTCCGTTCACCCATTGGTGCTGAGCCTCATCATAGCAGATGACGGCAGTGCCGCTTAGGCGACAATTATCGGGCAGACTGCCGGCCCAACTTTTTGTTCCGACAACAAAGAGAAGCAAAAGCCCGACAAGTGCAATTCGTGACATGAATTAAAAGACGGCGATCAGAGATGCGCGAGGCAACCCGGCGATGCCTCGCGCGTTGGTGACTACGGAGCCTCGCCCGCGGCCGTCATGCACGCAACATACTTGTCGCCCGCGAATTTCTTGCCTTCAGTGCATTTCTTAAGAGCCGCCATACGCTTCTTATTCAGGATCACCGTATCGCCTGCGTAGTAGTCGCCGTCCTTCAACTTCATTTCCTGCCCGGCGCTCAAATGTACCGGCGTTGTCGGGCCGGGCGCGTAGTAGTCGCCCAGCTTAGGGTTCTGAGCCTGAACTGGCGCCGCGATTGCCAGGGCAAGGATCGAGGCGGCGCAGACTTTTCCAATGACGTTCATTTTAAAATTCTCCGTTCTGAAAATGGCTGACGAGCGCCCCCTCCCGCGGCCATCGCCAAATATTCTCGCACCGCTCAATCTAACAACGCAACGGCGTAAGTACTGTGACGGAAACTAAAAACTCACTCGTAAGAGCCGCGTCGAGGCGTAAACAAATTTTTATGCAAGCCGGTCGGTAGAGTTCCAGCGGAAGCGCGGGGCAAGCGCCCTGCCCGCTAATGCTGACCGCCATCCCATCGCAGCCCGAGCTCGGCGACGCGTTTCATGACTTCCTCAGACGGCCGGCATAGGAACGTCGCCCCAAAGCGCAGATCTATGTCGTCCGTCTGGGTCCACTCTTTGCCTTAGTTGATGTCCTGCATGGTTCTCCGATTAACGCGCCGTTACAATCTTGCCGTCATCATCCGGCTGATTGATTCTTGAGCCGCCTGTTTCCGCGCGGATTGATCATGGCGTCAGAGAGACGAAGGCATCCGCGACGCGCGACAGACCAGGTCGCTCACGTCAAATTTCCAATCAGAATAGTGGAAATTTCGCAATCTGACGCTCGGATATCAGTCGATCCTAACACGAAATTGCCACCCGAATTTGTACTGATAATCAATGCAGATTTAGCGCGATGGTGTCGGGTGAGTTGGCGCGTGGGCGAGCAAGTAGGCGTTGAATTTTTCGGCCCCGGTGAGCCACTTCCAAAAGCGCTGCGTTTGTGAATGCGCGGGGGCAAGCGCCTGCCCGCGCTCGTGACGCTAAGCTCCTTGGCTACCCCCTGTTGCGGCAACGGATGCAAAGCCGCATGATGATTGCCGGCATGGATATGCATTCGGGGGCAACGATGCGTCATTGCTTGAGCGTTCATCTGTGGCACGCGTGGACCTGCGGGATGCTCCTCATGATCGGGCTCGCCGCTACCCTGATCTATCCGGCCGCCAGCCAGACTGTGCAGCCGCCGGGTGACGATTTTTATCTGCAGGCGGTCCAAGAGGATTTGCATCACATATTCGGCGTGATGGACGCGAACAACCTCGCGAACGTGACCACGGGGTTCGTTCAATTGAACCCGCTGATCGATCCCACGATGCCCACAAATGTGAGGAAGTCGCAGTGGTGGCGAGATGAATTGCTCGTCAGCGGAGATGGGGACTCTGTGAAGCTGAAAAACGACGCGACCGGTCTATGCATAGGCTGGGGCAATGGCCCGGTTGCACCCATGCTCTCCTGCGACGACGGCCTAACCATTTGGCGGAGAGTGCCGACGCCCCACGGAATAGTATACCAGCATGGATGGACCAATTCTGTCTTGGGCGTGTCAGTCTTCAGTGCGGCTTGTCTTTCCACCGAACCCGACCTTCCGGGCGCAGTCGTCACCGATGGCTGCGGCGAAGGTTTCGACGGACATTACCCAGACTACATGGTGTGGTCGCGGACCAATGCGCCGATCGGCACGGTGTCTACTGGACTAGGCACCCCCTCGCCACCGCCGGTCCCGCCCAAACAGCCGACAGCGTGCAGAGTCGACGGTGCCGCCGTTTGCGGACAGGTCGAGTTCTCGTGCGATCCGCTTTCAGCAAGCGACACAATCGTCGTTAGTGGAATGGCCGGCGTCAAGGTAACGAGCGTTCAGGCCAATATCGGCATGGTCAACGGCACATACTTGAACTCGGGCGCGGCTCGCGTCTCGATCTGCGCAACCAAGCCTGGAGCTTTTGCATGCAGCAGCTCTATCGTCGTTTCGTTCGGCCCGAGAACATGCATAAACCCGTCACCGCCTCCGACCCAACTCTGCCCAACCGGAGAGAATATTTGCCGCGGCGTCTGCAAGCCATTTGGGCAATGCGATATCATTCGATAAGAAAAACGCGGGGCAAGCGCCTGCCCGCCCCGCGCCTTTCTTGCTCAAGCCCGCGGCCACTCAAGTCCGCCAATTTTCATCAGGTCGGTTAACGCGGCGGCTGCGAAAGCGGATTTCAGCCGCTGGGGTTCGCGTGTCGACGAGCGGTGTGACCGCAGTCAGTTGCCGAACGTGCGAAAATAGGGTTGCGAGGGAGGCGCGTTCCTGTCGCTTCCGAAGCTACGAAACCCTCCCGATTCGCCGTGCTGAACGCCGAAGTGAAAACCTGGGCTGTTAGGATCGGACTTATTCGTGCTGTCGAATTTATTTTTGTCGTCCGACGGGCCGTAATTGAAGTTGTAGTTGCCGTTGGGCGTCACGGTTTGCTGGGTGAATGCCCAAACCGACTCAGTCGAGAGTGCAATTATGGTTCCCGCGATGAAGGGAACAGCCACGAGCCAAAGCCGTCCTGACATGACAACCCCGTTATCTCCTCGTCCCAAATTCCAGCTAAGGCTGACGCCCCCGGTTAGTCAAGAAAATCAAGCGCTCATGCCCCAGCGCCGCCTGTCCAGCCCTGCCGCCCTGCGCGGCGCCAGAAACAATACGAGCCGCTCGGCGTACCCCCCAAAGCGCCATCGGGATCGCCAAAATGCACAAACTGGAATGGGCCGAAATTTCAGATGACGGATGTTTTAAATGCCGAAGACCGATCGTCTGGTCGACGGCTGAGCACGGGACAGCCTTAGTGCGCAACACCGGGCATGCCCGCCGGGGCGCGAACGGCGCTGACGTCGCGTGGAACTAACGCGGCTTTGCACCGTTGATAGTGATGTCCACCCTTCAGTCGCTCCTGCGGCACATTCCTGAGCCCTCTATCACTCTGTATCTCAGCCTGGCCGCGATTGGGCTGGTTACGCTCCTGAGCTTGACTTGGCTCGGCGTAATCAGATGAAGCGGCTACCGACGCAGTTCGCCAGCTGCGGTCGGTCGGAGGAGACACGATGAACAGCTTGTGGAAGCCCGGCGATGTCGGAGCGCCGAGAGATGGGAGCAAAATTTTGTTCCTTGCGCGCCCTGCCGTAGGAGGTTTCGAAATGCCCGCGCCTGTCATCGGATATTGGACCGATAACAGATGGCGAGATTGTCCGATCGCGGGCATTCCCGGTCGCGTTGAAATAGAGATTCGTCCGGCTTATTGGACCGAAATCCCAAATCTATAAATGGCCGCCTTGTTCGACGGTGGCGCCGAGTAGCCATCCCAGCACCGCCCGGCCGTGGCCGGTTCCACCAGCTACCTGGTGAACCTAGTCTTTGCTCCGCTGACTAACGGGAAGCAACCTCAGGGAGGCTCCTATGCGGGCGATATCGCGTTTTGCGATCAGTGCTGCGATCCTGGTGTCGGCCACCGTTCCAGTGTTGGCGGGCAGCATGCAAAGCAGCGTTCACGGCAGTTCGAATCCGGGAATGCAACCGGCTGAGCATGGCGGCGCAACTCCCCTGGCACGAAAGATTACGACCCCCAAGGGGTGCTACCGGAACTGCATGCGCGGCGGCATGCGCGAAGATTTTTGCACTCTCAGTTGCTACTGAGCGCGCGGTCGAGTTCGCTCCGCCAGCTTGACCCTGCTTTGGGATGATATGCAGCGTCAGCGCGAGGCAAGCGCCCGCTTACCTCGCGCTGCATGAGATGCTCAGCCTGTCGTCACGCCGCACATGCCCGTAACGTCGGCACAGTGCTGCCAATGCCCATAATCGTCCTGATATTGCGCCGGGATTGGTTGTTGGTTTTGCGCGACGGCTTGCGCTCGAGCCGTATTCGCGAATGCACTCAGCGCGGCAACCGCCGCGATGGCGATGATCAATTTTCTCACGAGAGCCTCCTTTCGTTGGCCCGTATACCGATAACCAGGAACCGCGGGGCATCGTTCCCGTAAGTTCCCGGCGCGTGCTACTCTGCACACAGTGTTTAAACAGGGAGGTCGTAAGTTCAAATCTCCCGCCTCCGACGACCCACCTGCAATCAAGGCCATCCGACATGTCGAGACTTGTTCGCGCGCTGAAGGTTGCCTGCGCCGCAGCCACCGCCACCATCTGCCTCATTGGCGCGGCCGCCGCGCAGAGCGATTATCCCACTCACCCGATCCGGCTGATCGTCCCGTTCGCGCCGGGCGGCAGTACCGATGCACAGGCGCGCATCATCGCCGAGCATCTCGGCCGCGAGCTCGGCCAGCAGATCGCCGTGGTCAATGTCGGGGGCGCCGGCGGCACGCTGGGCTTCGCGCAAGCCGCCAAAGCCACACCGGACGGCTATACGCTCGTGACCGCGACCCCCTCGCTCACCATCAATCCGTATATCCAAAAGGACATGCCGTATGACGCGGCGAAGGATTTCGAGCCGATCGTGCTTCTGGCCGACAGCCCCATCGTGCTTGTGGTGCCCAAGGAATTGGCGGTCGGCTCGGTGAAGGACCTGATCGCGACCGCGAAAGCCAAGCCCGGCGAACTGCGCTACGGCTCCGCCGGCGTCGGCTCGATCACGCATTTGAGCACCGCGCGCTTTGCGTCCATGGCCGGCGTCGACCTCATCCACGTGCCTTATCACGGCGCCGGGCCCGCCATCCTCGACCTGATTGCGGGCCGCATTGACCTGCAATTCGAAAACGCGCCGACCGTGCTCGACCGCGTCAAAAGCGGCGACCTGAAAGGCATCGCCGTCGGCACGGCGAAGCCGTCCGCAATCCTGCCGCAGCTGCCGACGATCGCCGCCACCGTTCCCGGCTACGAGGCAAGCTCCTGGTTCGGCATGCTGGCCCCGGCCAAGACGCCGCGCGCGATCATCGACAAGGTCAATGCCGCCGCCAACAAGGTGCTCTCCGAGCCCGCGGTCAAGGCGCAGATGCAGACGCTCGGCGTCGATCTGATCGGCGGCACGCCCGCGGATTTCGCCGCCTACATCAATGCGAGGCTTGCGGAAATGAAGGACGTGGCGAAAGCGGTGAACCTGGTGCCGCAATAGCGCCGAGCGGCGCTGTGCTCTTACGACGACATTGCGGCCGGCACGCTAATTGGCGGAAAGCGCCGTCTCGATAATGCGGCGGCAGCCGATCAGCTCATCAAGCGCCGCCTGAAGTTTCCGGCGATCCGCCGCGGAGACGGCGCCCGGCGCGGATGCCGGCGGCGCAGCCGCGGCCGGCACGGCTGAAAGCTGGGCCGGCTGTACCGGCGGCGACGGTTGTTCGGGCGACAGCGGCGGCACGATGGTGGGTTCACGCCGGCCTTCGGAGTGCGGCGCGGGCTCCGGCGCGCGCGGGGCGGCAACGGCGAACAGATTGGGCTCGGCGCGCGACGCGACCGGTGTCTCGGCGTCTTCGCCCTGCTCGATCTCCTCGTCCTCGTCGCTGCCGGGCGGCAGCGCCTCGGCGCTCGTGCTCCAGACCGATTGCACGAAGGTGACGCCCTGTTCGCGCAGGATCCGCTGCACACCGCGAATGGTATAGCCCTCGCCGTAGAGCAGATGGCGTACGCCGCGCAACAGATCGACATCGTCCGGCCGGTAGTAGCGGCGGCCGCCGCCGCGCTTCATCGGCCGGATCTGCGGGAAGCGGCTTTCCCAAAAGCGCAGCACGTGCTGCGGCACGTCGATCTCGTCAGCGACTTCGCTGATGGTGCGGAAAGCGTCCGGCGCCTTTTCCAAAGCCTTGCTCCAAACCCTTGCGCGAAGGACGCCTCGCGCAAGTGCGAATTCTTAACCGTCGAAGTCGGCGAAAGCGCAACGCTACTCGACGTCGCTCTCGGCCTCGTCCGAGGTCTCAATCCCGTTGATCCGCTGCTTGAGGATAGCGGACGGTTTGAACACCATGACGCGGCGGGGAGATATCGGTACTTCCTTGCCGGTCTTCGGATTACGCCCGATGCGCTGGCCTTTCTTGCGCACGACGAACGATCCAAACGACGACAATTTCACCGTTTCGCCACGCTCAAGGCAGTCGGTGATCTCTTTGAGCACCAATTCGACAAGAGCGGCGGAATTCGGTCCGCGACAGTCCGACCTTTTGGTAGACTGCCTCACACAGATCGGCACGCGTGACCGTCTTTCCCGACATCGCCAGCCCCATGCACGCTGCTCGATTGAGCCTTGACCATATCGTACTGAATTATCAACGATATTAGCTTGTCGGCAAACGGTCAACGGGGCATTAAGGCGAACTCACAAACTGTTCGCGACCTGATTGAGCGTCGTCCGCGCGTCACCAACGCACCAGGACGGCGCCCCAAGTGAAGCCGCCGCCCATGGCTTCGAACAGCACAAGATCGCCACGTTTGACGCGCCGATCGGCCACCGCATCGGCCAATGCGAGCGGGATTGAGGCGGCCGATGTATTGCCGTGACGGTCGACGGTGGTGACGATTTTTTCAGGCGCAATGCCGAGTTTGTGCGCGGATCCGTCGATAATCCGCTTATTGGCCTGGTGCGGGATGAACCAGTCGACATCGGCTGCGGTGTAGCCGGTCGCCTTGAAGGCGTCTTCGACCACGTCGGTGATCATCGCCACTGCGTGCTTGAATACCTCCCGGCCCTCCATGCGGAGATAGCCGACGGTGCCGGTCGACGACGGGCCGCCGTCGACATAGAGCTTGGATTTGTGACGGCCGTCGGAGCGCAAATGCACCGTCAGGATGCCGCGGTCGTCACGCGTGCCGGGCTGTGTCTGAGCCTCCAGCACGACCGCGCCGGCACCGTCGCCGAACAGCACGCAGGTGGTGCGGTCGGTCCAGTCCAAAATCCTGGAGAATGTCTCGGACCCGATCACCAGCGCCCGCTTGAAAGCGCCGGTTTTGAGCAACCCGTCGGCGGTGGCGAGCGCAAAGACGAAGCCCGAGCACACCGCCTGCAGGTCGAACGCCGCGCCGCGGGTGATGCCGAGCTCGGCCTGGACGGCGACTGCGCTGGCGGGGAAGGTATTGTCCGGCGTCGAGGTCGCCAGCACGATGAGATCGATCGATTGCGCGTCGACATGGGCGTGCGCCAGCGCATGGCGCGCCGCCTGCGCTGCCATTTGTGATGTCAGTTCGCCGGTCCCCGCGATCCGCCGCTCGTGAATGCCGGTGCGCTGGACGATCCACTCGTCGGACGTGTCGAGCTTGGCTGGCGAGTTCCTCGTTGGTGAGGACGCGGCTTGGCAGATAGCTGCCGCAGCCGAGAATGACCGATCGCGTGACTGTCACGAGGCGGCTCCGCCAATGGCTTTGTTCTGCAGAGCCTCGCCGTCGGCGGCCTGGCTGTCGAGATGCTGACTTTTCTGAATTTGACTGCTTCCTGTCTTGTCGAGTTGAGGATATGTCGGTTTGTCGCCTTGCCATGCCGGCCGAGCGCGGCCCGGATTTTCGCCAGCAGCTGGTCATGGACGACGCCATGCCCGACTTCGATCGCGGCAGCATAACCCTCGGCATCCGTGCCGCCGTGGCTTTTGATGACGATGCCATTGAGGCCGAGAAACACGCCGCCATTGGCGCGGCGCGGATCCATGCGCTCGCGCAATTGCGCAAACGCGCCGCGCGCGAACAGATACCCGATCTTGGCGCGGAGCGACGCGTTCATCGCCGCACGCAAATACTGGCCGATCTGCTTGGCCGTGCCTTCGGCCGCTTTGAGTGCGATATTGCCGGCAAAGCCCTCGGTGACAACGACATCGACCTTGCCCTGGCCGATATCGTCGCTTTCGACAAAGCCCTGATAGTCGAATTCCGGAAAGTTGCCTTCGCGAAGCTTCTGTCCGGCCTCGCGCACCTGCTCGAGACCTTTCACTTCCTCGACGCCGATATTGAGAAGTCCGACGGTCGGGCGATCGAGCCCAAACAGGATGTGCGCGGTCGCAGAACCCATCACCGCGAGACCGACCAGATGATCGGCGTCGGCGCCGATCGAGGCGCCGACATCAAGCACGATCGATTCCCCGCGCAAAGTCGGCCACAGCGCCGCGATCGCGGGACGGTCGATGCCCGGCAGCATCTTGAGATGGAATTTCGACATCGCCATCAGCGCGCCGGTATTGCCGCCAGACACCACCATGTCGGCGTCGCCCTTCTTCACCGCGTCGATGGCAAGCCACATCGAGGATTTCCAGCGGCCGGTGCGCAACGCTTGGCTCGGCTTGTCCTCCATCCGTACCGCGACATCGGTGTGGACCAGTCGCGAGGCTGCCTTCAGTTCCGGGCGCGCGTCGAGCAACGGCGCGATCAGCGCGGAATTGCCGAACAAAACGAATTCGCAGGCAGGATGACGACGGAGCGCCAGTGCAGCGCCGGCAATGGGCACCGCCGGGCCGTGATCGCCTCCCATCGCATCGACCGCAATGCGCACCTTGTCTGACATCGAATGACCTTGCGGTCCTAGGTCCTGGGCGACATCGGCGCGCGGCAACCGTGAAGAGAATAGCGGCTCAATGTTCGGACACAACTCTGTTCAAAAACCACGCTTCGTCCCCCGACTTTGCAACTGTTCAAACAGCCGGCCCGCTCATTAAGCCAAGTCGACAGGCCAAGAAATGCGAGCAAGATATTGATTATAATAATCTTTTAGCCATCAGGCAAAGTCGCAGCAGTTATTGCTTTTATAGGGGCTTTGATCCCCAATCAAACCAGTCCTCTAGGAACTCTCCGCCCTTGAGCTTGGCCAAGTCGGCAAACGGGCCGGGATCCGGCTTGTCATCATGCGGCGGCTGGAAAACCGCGCCCGGTTTGCGCGGAAAAGGATCGAGGCCGAGGATCAGGAACTCGGTCGCGAGCGCGCCCAGATCGATCGTACCGCCGATCAGCGGCTCCGGGTCGTTCCATTTGACGTCGCGCGGCTCCGGCTTTTCCGCCTTGCCGTCGCCCGCGGGTTCGGGCGCCTGCTGCGGAACGAAAGCGACATCGATCGTCTCCTCGACTTCGTTGTCCACCGGCTCAAGTGTGACCACGCAGGTCTGGCCGGCGGTCGCCGAACACCGCGCCCGCGACATGCAAACCGTCCGCGCCGCGGCGCGTGACGTCGAAGCTTGCGGTCAGGCGCGGCAGGTGCGCAAGCCCGCAACCTTGGCGACGGCCGCCCGCACCTCCGCATCGGCCTCCAGGTCGAAATGTTTGCCGGGTTCGGGAATGTCCTTCGACCGGACCGGAACGCGCCAAGGCGGGGGACCTGTGCGGGACCCGGCTGGCGGCTTGGCGAAGAAGCGGATTTCTGCGGTTTCTGCTCAGCCATTTTGGATGGCCTCTTGGTTCGGCGCCGAAATGATTTCAGGCTTGGGAAAGGCCAACTCGCCGCGTCCACAGCGCGGCTCCGAATGCGTCTTGCCCCTGTGCCTTGAATTGCGAAAGCACCGCGCGGACATAGGCGGCAAGCCGCGCCGGTCCCGCTCCGGCTTTCGTCTCGTCAAAAATATTACGTGCAAGCGCGTTCTCAAGCTCCCGCCGATCATTTGCCGCAAGAGCCGCAACATAGGCGGCTTGTCGTCCGTAAAATGCTTCGGCAAAGCCGCGCATCTTCTTCGGCACGGTGAGGTCGCCAACACCCATCTCGCGCAGATTATCGTCGAGGTCGCGGCAGAACTCGTCGAACAGGTTCTGGCCGATGAGCCGCCGACCTCCCTCCGGAACCCCGGTTTTTCCGGCCGCCGGCGCCGCCCCAACCTGATCGCCGATTTGGGACAACACCAACACCAGATGAAGCACAATGAGGTCGAAACGGCCCTCCAGCGTGTCGGCCACCCCATAGCCCGCGCTCCCAGCCGTCAAGGGTCCATGTAAAAGGCGGGCATACGCGCTTGTGCCACGATCGCGCCATAGAGGTCGCTAATGTTGGCTGCGGGGGAGCTCGACCGAAACAGCTTCAAGATCATGAGGTTGGCCCGTGACTTAAACGATGGCCTGAACGTCGTCCGCAGTTGGTTTGGGACCGCTCATTTGCCATTCTTGGGCTTTGGGGGTACGGCACACGGCGGTTGTGCGCAAGCTAAGGCTGCGGCTGGTTCGGGAGCAAATCCCGGGGGCAGATCAGGGACGAGAATGCGGGGAAGTTCTTCCTGGAGCGGAGGCCGGCCGAAGGCTGCGGCGTGCGCACTCGTGCTGGCGCTGACGTCCGCGCTGACGCTTGCCGGCTGCACGCGCGAGACCTTCCAGCGCGGCTATGTGCTGCCTGAAGGCGCACTCGAGCAAATTCCGCTCGGCGCTTCGCAGGAACAGGTGCTGCTGGTTCTGGGCACGCCATCGACGGTCGCCACCGTGAGCGGCGAGGCGTTTTACTACATTTCCCAGCGCGCCGACCGCCCGATCATGTTCATGCAGACCGAAGTCACCGATCAGCGCGTCATCGCGGTCTATTTCGACAAGCAGCGCCGGGTGCAGCGGCTCGCCGAATACGGTATGAAGGACGGCCACCTGTTCGATTTCGTCAGCCGCACCACGCCGACGAGCGGCAACGACCTCAGCGTCATCACGACGATCATCCACAACCTCGAGGGCAAGGGTTCGTAAGGGCTAATCTCTCAGCCCGCCCTGCTCCCTGCGCGACCTCGAATATCCGTCCAACAAAAAGAACGTGCCGGAAAACGGATTATCCGTCTTCCGGCACGTGAGCGATAGGCTGCAGCCGCTTAGTGCGCGAGGATCGCGAGCAGCAACAGCGCGACGATGTTGGTGATCTTGATCATCGGATTGACGGCCGGACCCGCGGTGTCCTTGTAGGGATCGCCGACGGTATCGCCGGTCACCGCGGCCTTGTGGGCGTCGGAGCCCTTGCCGCCGTAATGGCCATCCTCGATGTATTTCTTGGCGTTGTCCCAGGCGCCGCCGCCGGACGTCATCGAGATGGCGACGAACAGGCCGGTCACGATCACGCCGAGCAGCATCGCGCCGAGCGCCGAGAACGCGGCCGACTTGCCCGCCGCGCCGCCGCCGGCCACGAAGTAAATGACGAAATAGACGACGATCGGCGACAACACCGGCAACAGCGACGGAATGATCATTTCCTTGATCGCGGCGCGCGTCAGCATGTCGACGGCACGGCCGTAATCCGGCTTGTCGCGGCCCTGCATGATGCCCGGCCGCTCGCGGAATTGCCGCCGCACTTCTTCCACGATGGAAGACGGCCGCGCGGCCCACCGCCGTCATGCCCATGGCGCCGAACAGATACGGCAACAGGCCGCCGAACAGGAGGCCGGCAACGACGTAGGGATTGTTGAGCGAGAAGTCCGGCGCGACGCCCTGGAAATAGGGATGTTCTTTCGCGCCGGAGACGAAGAATTTGAGGTCTTCGTTATAGGCGGCGAACAGCACCAGCGCGCCGAGACCGGCCGAGCCGATGGCGTAGCCCTTGGTCACCGCCTTGGTGGTGTTGCCGACCGCATCGAGCGCATCGGTCGACTTGCGCACTTCCTTCGGCAGACCCGCCATTTCGGCAATGCCGCCGGCATTGTCAGTGACCGGACCAAAGGCGTCGAGCGCAACCACGATACCGGCCAGCGCCAGCATGGTCGTCACCGCAATCGCAATGCCGAACAGGCCGGCGAGATTGTAGGTGATGAGAATGCCGGCGATGATCACGATCGCGGGCAGCGCCGTCGCTTCAAGGGAGATTGCAAGTCCTTGAATGACATTGGTGCCGTGGCCGGTCACCGAAGCCTGCGCGATCGAGCGCACCGGGCGATAGTCGGTGCCGGTATAGTATTCGGTGATCCAGATGATCAGGCCGGTGACCGCGAGCCCGACGATGCCGCAGATGAACAGGGTCTGCCCGGAATAGTTCACGCCCGGAAGCGGGCCGAAGCCGATCAGCAGATAGATGACGCCGGCGATGCCGATCAGCGCCAGGACCGCGGTCGCGAGCATGCCCTTGTAGAGCGCGCCCATGATCGACTGGCTGGCGCCGAGCTTGACGAAGAACGTGCCGATGATGGAGGCGATGATGCAGATGCCACCGATGGCGAGCGGCAGCGTCATCATCTTCAGCAGCATGTCGCCGGCATTGCCGAAGAAGATCGCGGCGAGAATCATGGTCGCGACCGTGGTCACGGCATAGGTCTCGAACAGGTCGGCCGCCATGCCGGCGCAGTCGCCGACATTGTCGCCGACATTGTCGGCGATGGTGGCCGGATTGCGCGGATCGTCTTCCGGAATTCCGGCTTCGACCTTGCCGACGAGATCGCCGCCGACGTCGGCGCCTTTGGTGAAGATGCCGCCGCCGAGACGGGCGAAGATCGAGATCAGCGAGGCGCCGAAGCCGAGCGCGACCAGCGAGTCGATGACTTCGCGATTGTTGGGCGCGAGATGCAGCGTGCCGATGAGGAAGCCGAAATAGAGCGTGACGCCAAGGAGCGCGAGGCCGGCCACGAGAAGACCGGTGATGGCGCCGGCGCGGAAGGCAAGCTCAAGGCCGCCGGCAAGCGAACCGATCGCGGCCTGGGCGGTGCGGACATTGGCGCGCACCGAGACGTTCATGCCGATGAAGCCGGTCGCGCCCGACAGGATCGCGCCCACGGCAAAACCGATAGGCCACGTACCAGCCGAGGAAATAACCGACGATGGCGAAAATGACGATGCCGACGATGCCGATGGTGCTGTATTGGCGCTTGAGATAGGCCTGCGCGCCCTCGCGAATAGCGGCGGCGATTTCCTGCATGCGCTCGCTGCCGGCATCCTGCGAAAGCACCCAGCGGGTGGCCCAGATGGCATAGGCGATGGCCAATACGCCGCAAAGAACGATGAGCCACAGAGTTTGCATAAAAAGTCCCCGGTCTTGTGGAGGGCCAGGCAGCGGAGGCCGGCCCGGAAAGGAAAACTGTGTCCCGCGCGCAACTCTGCACCGATTATGCGCAAATGCGGGCGCGGACACTGCCATAATGCGCTGGCCGGGCAAGGTCAACGGACGGGCGGAAATGGGGTGCAATGGGGGTGCAATGGGGGGTGCATGACCCCCGCTTTCCCCGGCAATTCTTATGTGCAGCCCTGTGCGAAAAGCCCTGTCGCGACGCATCCGCGCTCCTTCTCCCCGCGCGACGGGGAGAGGTGATAACTCCCCTATTCATAAAGATCGCGCGGCATGCATTGCCGCGCCTTGCGCTCGGGCGCGCCGATATTGGCCGGCGTTGCGTCGAGAATGGTCTCCCGCACGCGCCACTGCACGTTATGCGGCACGCCAGCAAGGCTGCGCTTGAGGCAGGCATCGGCGTCGCCGCAACACGCGCCCTGCCGGCGGCACCTCTTGTCCCGGCAGCTGCGCCACAGCGCAAAGGCGTTGCAATAGCGCGCCTGCTGCAAGGCTTTTTCGATGGCAAAGCGCTCGGCATATTCGGCGGCCTTCAGCTTTGGCTTGCCGTTGTTTGATTTGCCTTTTGCGGCTTGCAACCTCGCCAACGATACGGCGAGGTCGTTGCGATCCGGGACATGATCGCAGTCACGATCCATCACGCGATCCCAGCGACGCTTCATGGCAAGCTCCTTTTCTTCCTGCCCCGCGAAAGCGGGGAAGGGGGACCACCCGAAGGGTGGTGGAAGGGGCGTCGGACTCAACGCCACTCTTTCGACGACGGCGAAGCGACGAGTCAGACGCCCCCTCCACCGCGCAAGAGCGCGGTCCCCCTCCCCCGCTATCGCGGGGGCGGATACCCGCCCTCACCTGTCCCTCGTCCAGCGAGCACCTCGCGGCCCAGTCCGTAGTGCTGGGATGCTGATGCCCAAAGCTGCCCGGGAGCGGGTTACAACGCCGCCCGCAGGCACCGCCCTCGCTCCACTGCCCCGGCGTGTCTCCGGGGCAGGTCCTTTTACGGAGCGAAATTCGCGATGTAACCGTATTGGTGACAATTGTCAATGGGAAAGTGACACACCTCCACCGTCATTGCGAGGAGCAAAGCGACGAAGCAATCCAGGTCCCCGGCACCGAGCCTGGATTGCTTTGCTTTGCTTTGCTCGCAATGACGGTAAGGGCGCCGGCAATGACGGGGCAGATTACGGTGACAGTGCAGTAATTGTCCGCTTGCGTGATGGGTTGAGTGCGCTGTCACCGTAATCCCGTTGCTCAGTGGTAGAGCACTCCCTCGGTAGGCTTCCGCACGTGCGCGCGGGGGCGGCTCGAACATCACGACCATCCGCCGGTTGCCGCATCGCGGACACCGAAGTCGGCTTTCAAGCCGCGACAACGGAAAATCCCTGCCGCGTGTGCAGACCAGCGTCTCCATTTCAAGTTCGCGCCGGTAGCCGCACTCCCGGCTCGATTTCGAGCTTGGGCCATCTTCGCGGCCCCTCACGCACCGCGCCATGACACGCCAGCCGAGCGACCACGCTTCGCCAATTGTCTCAACTGCCATGGCGATTTATGGCCCTTGACTTGATTAGAACAAAATAGGAACATGTGGGCTAAGTGTCAACGGGAATTCCAACACAATGCGTATTGAGCATTTCCCTTGCCGTCGTTGTCGCCGCGCCGTTGCCGCTGCCGCCGTCTGCACGTGCGCGGTGACGTTCGTTGCGCCCATAAGACACTGGCCGTTCATCGCGGCCGACATGCCGCATACGCACCAAGAGCGAGCACCCATGCAATTGATGCCGTCGCTTTCAATCACGGTTGGTTCGACCGCGACCAGTCGCGGCGCGACTTACGGATCAGTAATGTGCCCCAGCACCGCCACCTGAGCCGCCAAAGGATTTTCCGCTATGTCGACGTCATCGGACGAGCGCATCCAGCGTCATGCGCAGAAACAAAAGGAAGTGGTCGAAACCCGGTTGCAGCAAGAGAAGCGGGCGGCCGACGAACAACAGCGCAAAAATCACTTCTTGGCGGACGTGCGAGCGAAGTGGTCGAACGATACGCATATCGTCGCTGAGATACTAAAGGACTTCGGCCTAAAGCTCGACGGTCAGTTGCAATTCCAGGACCTTGGCGCGCCGCCGCCGAACACCGCCGCGCACGGTCGTATAACGGGCCGCATCGGAAAAGCAGCGCCAATCTCTTATGATCTAACGGTCGATGAGCAGGGGCGCTTGCGTGCCGCGAAAATACGACGAGTTGGTCTGGCGAATGTCTCGTTTGTTTCTCACGTGATAGTGCTCGACGCTACAAGGGAGCAGTACGAAGATTTTATCCTCGACTTGCTCGACATAGAGAAGTGACGAGTGGCGTTCCATGAGCGCCGATGACACGGACGAAGGCGACCCCGCCGTGAAGTGTTCACACTGCGAGGGCCGTCGCGTCTTTGCCGGAAAGCCCTTGCAGCCAATGCGGCGGCAAGGGCTACAGACTGATAATTCAGGGTAAGCCGCCGAAACCGCGCGCCGACCGACCAACAAGACGGCCGCACAAACCTTAGTGACCAATGTTGCCTGATGCTCGATTGCTCAATGTCCTAAAGGACGACTTTTTTCAGATAGCCGCCGTCCTCTCGTGCGCTATTCTCTTGGTAGTGGGGTATCTCGGTGCCCTTCCAGCATCTTGGCTTCCATGGGTGTGGATCGGTTTTGCCGTAGCTGTCAGCGCCCTTGCAGTGAGTTTCCTTGCAGCGTACCTGCGACTGCGCTCATGATTCAGACAAAGCGAGGGAAGCAAATTGCCAACGGTAGAAGTGTGGATCGTAATGGGCGAGAACGGCGGCTGTGAGGTTGCCACTGACGAGGACACCGCTATTGAGAACCTGATAAATGGATCTGACGAAGATTTGGCCGGCAGAGCCTGCCGCGTTGTCAAGCTCAACGTCACCATGAGCGAGCCGCGCTATCGCGACGATGACGACGAAACAGACAAGGCAGTTGACGTGACGATCCCTGACGACGCAGGGCGCATCGTTGAAGTCGATACGGAATGACGATGAGAACCGAGAGCCGACCCTATGGAGGCTATGTGATCGACTTGGTACACAACCCGCCAAGGTGGGAAGCAAACATCTATCCCGAAAGCAAGCAAGCGCGTCCGCTAAACCCAGACCTTCCGCCTATTCATTGCAAAACCAAAGAGGATGCATTCGCGGCAGCGTGCAAACGCATCGACGAGCGTGGAGGATGATATGCCAACACAATATACTCCACCGCCGATGCCGCTTATCGAAGAAGAAAAAAACCGTGTCGCTCCGAAGCCTTATGCAGACATGGTGAAGGATGGCACTTACCAAGTAAAGGTGCCGCTTGTTGGTCACGCGCTGCCTCACATTTTCTCGCACGAGTTTCCTTCCAAAGAGGCCGGGGAGAAGTGGATTGAAAGTCCTGAGGGCCGCGACCTGATTAAACAGCTTCGGGACAAATATGCCCCCCGACGATCCTAAAATTATCACGAACCTGCACGAAGCGGCCAAGTTTTTTAGGTCGCCTCGCCTGTAAGGTTTAGGTCGCCTCGCCTGTAAGGTGTGTGTGCCCGCATGGAAACGACAGAAAAGATCGTTGAAGCTTACGTGCGATATGTGAAGGGTTGGGCGACGATTCCAAACATCCGATGCGACGGCCAATTAGAGATTGATCTTTTGGCAATCGACCCATTGACGTTGAAACGCTACCACATCGAAACGAGCGTCTCTGGTTCCCAGGTCTATTCTAAATTGACTGGAAAGGAGTTTGATCCCGCTCTCCTGAAAGTGCGCGTACAAAAGCCGAAGATGCGAAGAACGCTGGGCTATTTTATTGAGCACAAGTTCGGGACCCGCGCCGTGATTGATAAGCTGGCCGAATATGGGTTTAAGGGGGATGATTCTCACACGAAAATAGTGGTGACATGGGACTGGACACCGGATGCGAAATCCGCTGCCGATGCGGCGGGAATTGAACTTTGGGATTTTCGAGAAATCATGCGACAGATAGCACAGTCCCTTTCCAACAAGCGCAGCTATTTTACCGACGACACACTTCGCACGATCCATCTATTTACGCGCGCGCTCGCGGATGCTGAAAAGATGACGGGTAGTAATTGACCGCTCCCATGCATCGCGGCCCGACGGACGAATTCAGCGACGCGGTGAACACGATGGAATTACGGTGACAGTGGACTAATTGTCCGCTCGCGTGATGGTTTGTCACCGTTGGTCACCTATCACCGTCATCACGGCTATCGTTTATAAGTCCACGCCATAATCCGGAACGGCCCCCGCGCTCACGCCGCCCCCAGATAACGGATCGGGCGGCCCGGCGCGATTGCCTGGGCGGCGGCGATGATGGCGTTGGCGTCGATGCCGTAGTGCCGGTAGAGGTCAGCGATCGTGCCGGTCTGGCCGAAATGCTCAACGCCGAGCGGCCTGACCCGGTGGCCGTGGACAGCGCCCAGCCAGCCCAGCTCTTCGCGGCCGTCTGGATTACTTCGCTGCGCTCGCAAATGGCGGAAGAGGTACAGTCGGTTGCGCGGCACTATCTGTCGCCATGGAACATGGCAAAACTCGAAAGCACCATGCTGCAAGTTATTTTGACGCTGAATCTTTTGACATCAGCGCGATAGCATCCTGCACCGTCGTCATAAATTGTGCGGGGAAGATGATGGTTGAGTTCTTTTCGACTGAAATTTCCGCCATTGTCTGCAGCGTGCGAAGCTGAAGTGCGACCGGATGCGCTGTGATGATGTCGGCCGCCTCACCCAGCTTCACCGCGGCCTGGAATTCCCCTTCCGCCGCGACGATCTTGGCGCGCCGCTCGCGCTCGGCCTCGGCTTCTTTCGCCATTGCGCGTTGCATGTTGTCGGGCAGAACAATGTCCTTGATCTCGACCGCTGTCACCTGCGTACCCCAAGGTTCGGTGTGCTTGTCGATGACGTTCTTGATCTGCTCGTTGATGCCCGCCGTATCGGAAAGCAGTTGGTCGAGGCTAAAGCGGCCGACGACATTGCGCACGGTGGTCTGGCTGATCTGATTGATCGCGTTGTAGACATTCTCGATCACGATCACCGCATTCTCGGGATTGGAAATATGATAATAGGCAACCGCCGCGATATCGATCGAGACATTGTCCTTGGTGATGATTTTCTGCGAGGGAATCTGCATCGTGACGGTGCGTAAGGAGACACGCACCATTTGCTGTAACGGAAAGAAGATGAGCGTGATCCCTGCTTCGCGGACGCCTTCGAATTTTCCGAGAAAAAATACGACGCCGCGCTCGTACTGCTTCAGGACGCGAATAGCGCCGATGACATATAGAAGCACCGCGATGCCAAGAATGGAAATGAAAGACATAGTGTTTTTCCTTTGATTATTATTGCCGGCAATCTAGACCACTCGGAGCCCGCATTCGAGGCCCGGCCTGGTCAAACGCAGACGTTGGTGCTGTCGCGAGCCAGCGTCCGCTTCCTGGCGAGACCGGTTCAGGCGGCGCTCGATGCGGTAGTTCCTTTCGCTTGGTCTGACGGTGGCAAGGGCGCACCGTCGAGCGAGCGACGCACCTCAACCGATCCGGGAGCAAAGACGAGGCCTGCCGGCGGCGTGAAGGTGAAGGCATGGTGGCCGGAGCCGAGGCCGGCGGCTTTGAGGTCGCCGCGATAGGCGTTCGCCAGGACCCGACCGATCCGCTTGCCGTCGGCGAAAATGTCGAGACAGACCGGCGCTTCGGAGGCGTCGGCGTTTTGCGCCCAGCCGGCGATGCTGCTTGAGCGGACGCGATCGATATAGCCGCGCAGTGCGCCAATCTGCTGTGTAGCTTGGCGCGGCGCGTCGACGTCGCGCCGAGACTCGGCGCGCAGCATCAGTCGCTGTCGTACCGCTTCGACTTCGTAGCCTTCGTCGAGACGCGGCGCGCAGTAGTGCGCCGGCGCGGCATGATCCGGCGCATAGAGCGTTGCGTATTCATGAGCGTTGTGGAACAAGCCGCGGCTGTCGTCGTCGATGAAACTTTCCGCGAGCGCGCCTTCGGCGATGATCACGTCGTGTGTATCAAGCTCGATGTGGAAGTATTCCACTCTGTCCACCCGCTCGGCCTGCACGATGGAGACGCCGTTGACGAGGTCCTTGGCTTCGATCAGGACGCCGCCCTGCTCGTCCTCGAAGTACATGGCGTGATTGGGCGAAATCCACAGATCGCGTTCAGGCACATTGTCGGCGAGCGCGCCGGCCTTGATGCAGACCGGCAAAATGTCCTTCCGCCCCACGACGAAGCCGCTGAGATAGCTTCGCATGCCGATCCATTTGATCGGCCGCGGCGCGCCTGAGGCCGTCGTCACCTCATCGCCTATTTGAAGGTCCTCGACGCTCTTTTCGCCGCGCGGCGTGCGGACCAGCGTGCCCGGACAATAGCAGGGACTCGGGCCCAGATCCGTGAGCGTCACGTTGTCGCCGATGTTGAGGAGGTTGGTGTTATAGTTGATCCTGAACCACGTATCGTCGACCTGGAATGCCGCGCCGTTCGCCAAGCCGGCGAACGTCCCCTCCAGCGACTGACCGAGCAGTTCGTCGATGATGGTGAACTTTTCGCCGACGCTCGGCGTGAAGCCGTCGACCAGCGTGACATCGAGCGTCGCGTCATTGATCTCGACCGCGCCGGCAATCAGGCGGGTCTGGTCGTAACCGCCGGCGCCGCCGGTGCCGGGCGCAGTGCCGCCGATCTGTTCGCTGAAAGTCGAACCCGATTCGAGCGTGAGGTCCGCGACCGTGATGGTGCTCGGATCGCCCGGCGCGAACGTGCCGCCGGCATCCACGGTGACGGCGCCAGCAAAGCCGGTGCCGCCGAGCACGCCGCCGTTCTCGACTGTGACCGCCGAGCTTGCGTCGGAGCCGTCGATCAGCAGCGTGCCGCCCTTGACATCGGTCGTGCCGGTAAAAGTGTTGTCGGCCGTGAACTCGACCGTGCCGCCGGGCGCGGCGTCGATCACCACACCGCCCGTGCCGGCGGTGAAGTTGTTCGCGGTCGGATTGCCGCTCTGATCGGTAATCACGTCGGCAATCAGCGTGGTCTGCGTCGCCGCCGCGCCGAACGTGACGGTCTGATCGCCTTGCAGGAATATGCCGGTGCCGAAGAACTGGCCGCCGGAGCCGCTGCTGCCTTGGGTGCCGAGCGGTCCGCCGCCGCCGGCGCCCCCGCCTTGGCCGCCACTGCCGACGCTGCCGTCGGACAAGCTCCCACCGTCGATGATGAGCGTGGCACCCTGCTGCACGAATATGTCGCCGCCGGCGCCGAGACCGCCGCCGCCGCCGCCGGCATCGCCGCCGGCACCGCCGCCTTGGCTGCTGCCAAAGCCAAGGCTGTCGCGGTCACCGGCTAGGCCGTGGCCGCCGGCGCCGCCGGAGCCGGCACCGAAACCGCCGTGGCCGCCGGCGCCGCCGCTGCCGCCGCTGCTACCATTGTCGCCGAAGGCGATCGCTCCGCCGCCCCCCCCGCCGCCGCCGCCGCCACCGCCGCCGCCGCCGAAACCGCCGAAACCGCCGGCGCTGCCGGCGGCGCCGGGTCCGGATAGGCCGCCGCCGCCGCCGACGCTGCCGGTGTAGATGCTGCTGCCAGCGCCGCCACCGCCGCCTCCGCCGCCACCGCCGGCACCGAAGCCGCCGCCGAAGCCGGCGGTGCCGCTGGTCGCGGGTCGTTTGCCGAAGACGGCGTCGGCAGCACCGCCGCCGCCGCCACTGCCGCCGGCCCCGCCGCCGCCGAAGCCGTCACCGCCGCCGCGGCCGCCGGTGCCGCCGAAGCCGCCGATCCCGCCGGACGTCGGGTTCCCCCCGCCGATACCGTTGGTCGGGATGGAGAGAGCGGGGGCGGCACCACCGCCGCCGCCGCCGAGGATGCCTGTTGAGCCGCCGGGCCTGGTGCCTCCGGGGAAGCCGTACTTGCCGCCTCTGCCGTCGGTGAGGCTGCCGAGCGTGCCGCCGGCGCCGCCGGTGCCGCCCACCCCGCCGACGCCGCCCGTGGCGGAGTCGTCCTTGAACGATACGTTATTCAGGGTGACCGCCGACCCGGCGCCGACGAACAGACCGCCGCCAAGGCCGGCGCCGCCACCGCCGCCGCCCGCCGCGCCGGTGGCGCCGACCGCGGTCGCATCCGCGATCATCAGGTCTTCGATCGTGACCTCACCGGACTGAACAAAGAGTCCACGCTGGTCATTCTCGCCGTTGATGGTTTGCACCGCCGCAGCGCTGCCGTCGGCTGTCGTGCCCTCGATGGTCAATGACACGCCGCTGCGAAGGTTGATCGCCTCCAGCGCCGTCGTCGTCAGATCGATTTCGCCGCCAATGTCGATCTCGTAGATGCCCGACGTCGCGGTGTTGGCCGCGTCAATGGCTTGATTGAGCGCAGTCTCGTCCGTAACCGGCTGATCGTTGTTGAGAATCGTTGTCACCGCGCATCACCCACTCTCGACGCGCCCCCAACCTGCTTTTACCGCGCGCCGAGACTCTCTTCAATTTGAATGGGTGCACTCCGCAAAGAGGTACTGGAGGAAGCTTCCGTGATGGTAAAAGCCTCTCTCGCTGATGCTCGCGATGTTAGCGAATACGCGCCGGCGTTTCAGATGGGTCGTGCGTTGACCCTACTTCTTTTTGTCCGGTGGACAGTACGCGCCGCTGGCGGACCAGCCTCGCGTGCGCCAAACACCAGCCCTTTAATGCCGAACGCCATCCCAGCGTAGCCCGTAGGATGGGTAGAGCGCAGCGAAACCCATCACCTTCCGCAACTGCCAACGCCGCTATCTTTCGCCAAAGCTTTGCTCGTTATCGTTTGCATCGCCTGCCCAGTCGAGAGGAGAGATGCCAAGCCTGACCATGCGATGGAAGGACGAATGCGGCCAATCTTTTACCCGCGCGACATGGCCGTGCTTGACCGGATTGAAATGAATGTAGTTCACGTGTTTCTCGAAATCCGCGTCGTCGCGCAGCGTGTGCTCCCAGTAGCGCCGCTGCCAGATACCGCGCTCGCCTTTGCTGGCGCGGCTCGCTGAAATCCTCTCGCCCGCCGGCAGGGCGCGCGAAAAAACCGTCTTGATCACCGCCATCGGAGCGCGAAATCGGAATCGTTCTCGGGCAGCGTCCAGATCGCGTGCAAGTGATCCGGCAGAACAACAACCGCTTCGATCACGAAGGGATGATGCCGCCGCACGTCGCGGAACGCGGTGCGGAGCAAATCGATGTTATCGGTCAGCAAGCGCCGCCGTCGCTCGGCCAAGTTCACGGTGAAAAAAAACTGCCACCCGAAATCGCGTTACGCCGGTAGTTGGTCATCGATGCAAGATAGCAAAACCGGCAAGTTCATGCTTCGCTTCCGCAAGGCGATGGGTTTCGCTACGCTCAACCCATCCTACGGGCTTAGGCGGGCCAGGACGGGGCCCACGAGAGGAGCTCGATGAAAAACACAGTCAGAGACGCTCTGGCCCAGAAGAGTGGCGCCCTGATCCATGTTCGCTCCGGCGACATGGTCGTCGAAGCCTTGCGCCAGATGCGCGACAACCGGGTCCGGTCGGTGCTGGTCATCGACGACGACGTACTGGTCGGTATCGTGACCCAGGGTGACTGCGCCATAAAAGTGCTGCTGCCCGGGCTCGATGCAAAGCAGACGCCGGTGGGCCAAGTGATGACGGGCGATCCGGTGACGGTCAAACCGGACGACCAAGTGGAAGGCTGCATGGCAATAATGGCTGTGCGCGGTTTTCGTCATCTGCCAGTGCTGGACGCAGGCAAGATCGTGGGCGTGATCTCGATCGGAGACGTCGTCAAGGACGTCATCCGAAATTTGGAGCATAACGTGGACGACCTGATGGGCTACATCATGAGGGACGGGCCTGGGGGGTGACAGCCCGTAGGGTGGATTAGCGCAGCGTAATCCGCCGATTGGTTTCGGAACACGGCGGGTTACGGCTTCGCCTAACCCGCCCTACGCGCTAATGAATGTTCATTTTCGTTACGCTCCAGGAGCCATCTTGCTTCTGCGCGAACGCATTTACGCCGATTTCAAAAGCTGCATCTGCGCTCAAATCGCTTTGCAGCAGGTAGACATTCTTCGCAGTGCAGTGCTCGGCATTAATGCTGCCATCGCGCCGGAGCGCGCAGAGGTCAAATGACATCAAAAGTTCCGCGGCGTTGCCGCCGTAGCTCACGGCCCCAACGTGTTGGCGGATGATGTTAAATTGCAAAACGTATTGGCAGTCTTCTCGGTAGCGCAAAGGTGCGAGCGCCGCCTCGGCGATTGGGATCAGCGCCGTTACGCCCAAGGGGGCAGCGCCGAATATATTTCTTCGTTGTGGAGAGGGAGAGAAAGAAAAACAATCCGTTTCGCCGCTCGCTATCTCCTCCCTAATCAATGAAGAGATGACCACAACCTGCTTATCAGCTTGCGCCGCGGACTGAACTAGCGCCACGGAAGAGCTGACACAAACAACAAAGAGCACGATTGCTCGCGTGCAGTCGAGGGAAAGGTAAAACCGGTGACTTTTTGCCGGTCTCGACAAAAACCGGCTAATTCGACCTGTCAGGACCTCAACACGCTGCCATTTCATAGTTTCAGCTCTGCCCTTCCCACCATCAACACCGCAGCATGAGGTGGTTACGGTGACAGTGCACTAATCGCGTTCACGCCGCCCCGAGATAACGGATCGGCCGCCCGGGCGCGATGGCCTCGGCGGCCGCGATAATCGCGTTGGCGTCGATGCCATAGTGCCGGTAGAGGTCAGCGATAGTGCCGGTCTGGCCGAAATGCTCGACGCCGAGCGGCCTGCACCCGGTGGCCGTGGACCGCGCCGAGCCAGCCCAGCGTCGCCGGGTGGCCGTCGAGCACGCTGACGATGCCGCAATCGCGCGGCACTTTGGCGAGGAGCCGCTCGATATGGGCGCGAGCGTGCACGAGCCCGCGCTCCCGCGCCCGCCATGCCGCGGTCCAGCCGGCATTGAGACGGTCGGCCGAGGTGACGGCAAGGAGGCCGACATCGCGGCGGTCCTCGGCCATCAAACCGACGGCCTGGATCGCTTCCGGCGCCACCGCCCCGGTATAGGCCACGATCACCTGACAATTCGGCCCCGGCTCGCGCAGCCAATAGGCGCCGTCGACGATGGCTCGGCGCAGGTCTCGAGCTCGATCTCGCGCCGGATCTGCTCGATCGGGCGCGTCGATAGCCGCAGATAGACCGAGCCGCCGGTTTCGTCGCGCAGCCAGGTCGGCTCCGGTGTGCGTTCGGATGGCTCACCATCTTTGTCCCTTTGGCCGCCATCGCGCTGAATGTAATCGAGCGCAAAGCGCAGAATGACCGCGAGCTCGTCGACGAAGGCCGGCTCGAAGGCGGCCGAGGCCATCCTGGGCCATGCCGATCAGCGGCTGGGCGATGGACTGATGCGCGCCGCCTTCCGGCGCGAGCGTGATGCCGGACGGCGTCGCCACCAGAATGAAGCGCGCATCCTGGTAGCAGGCATAGTTCAGCCCATCGAGGCCGCGGGCGATGAACGGATCGTAGAGCGTACCGATCGGCAGCAGCCGTTCGCCATTGATGGCATGCGAGAGACCGAGCGCCGACAGCACGCCGAACAGATTCATCTCGGCAATGCCGAGCTCGATATGCTGGCCCTTGGGCGAGAATTCCCAGTTGAAGGTCGAGGGGATGCGCTCGCTCTTGAAGATGTCGGCCATGGCTTCGCGCGCGAACAGCCCGCGCCGGTTCACCCACGGGCCGAGATTGGTCGAGACCGTGACGTCGGGCGAGGTCGTGACGATGCGGGACGCCAGCGGCGTCGTGCCGCGCGCGATTTCGTTGAGCAGCGCGCCGAATCCGGTCTGCGTCGCCATCTCGGCCTGGATGGTGACCGGCAATTGCTCCGGGACTTCGATCAGCGGCGCCTTCAGATTGCGCTCGCCACCACCGGCGAACGGCACGGCGTCGAGAAATTCCTGCAACGCGGGCTCCGGCGCGCTCAAGCCTTCGAAGCGATCCCATTCGTGGCCGGGCCGGATCTTCATCGCGGCGCGGAACGTCTCCATCTGCGCCGGCGTCATCAGTCCGGCGTGATTGTCCTTGTGGCCGGCGAACGGCAGGCCCATGCCCTTGATCGTGTAGGCGATGAAGCAGACCGGCCGGTCGTGATCGATGCTGTCGAAAGCCTCGATGACGGCGGCGAGGTCGTGGCCGCCGAGATTATTCATCAACTGCGCCAGTTCTTCGTCGCTGCGCTTTTCGATCAGTTGCGTCACCGCGCCTTGATCGCCGATCTCATCAAGCAGCCGCTTGCGCCAGGCGGCGCCGCCCTGGAACACCAGCGCCGAATAGAGCTGGTTCGGACAATTGTCGATCCATTGCCGCAGCGCCTCGCCGCCCGGCTCACGGAACGCCGCTTGCTGCAACGCCCCGTATTTGAGCACGACCACGTCCCAGCCGAAATTCCGGAACAGATTCTGGTAACGCTCCCACAATCCTTCGCGGACCACGGCGTCGAGGCTTTGCCGGTTGTAATCGACGATCCACCAGCAATTGCGCAGGCCCTGCTTCCAGCCCTCGAGCACGGATTCAAAGATATTGCCCTCGTCGAGCTCGGCGTCGCCAAGGAGCGCGATCATGCGCCCTTCCGGACGGTCTAGTTCCCCAGCCATGCGCGCGCACGTAATCCTGCACCAGCGAGGAGAACAGTGTCTGCGACACACCGAGGCCGACCGAGCCGGTGGAGAAATCGACGTCGTCGGCGTCCTTGGTGCGCGACGGATAGGATTGCGCGCCCTTATAGCCGCGGAAATTTTCGAGCTTGTCGCGGGTCTGGCGGCCAAGCAGATATTGGATGGCATGGAAATTCGGCGCGGCATGCGGCTTGACCGCAACGCGGTCCTGCGGCCGCAGCGAATGGAAGTACAGCGCGGTCATGACGGTGGCGAGCGAAGCTGACGAGGCCTGATGCCCGCCGACTTTAAGGCCGTCGCTGCTCTCCCGCAGATGATTGGCGTGATGAATGGTCCAGGTCGCGAGCCAGAGCACCTTGCGCTCGAGTTCGCCGAGGATCGTGAGATCTTCCGGAGCCATCGTCATTCGCCTCGCTGCGCTCGCCTGCGGCGAGCGCTCTATTCGAGCTCGACGGTCTCGAAATCCGCCGGCAGGACGATTTCGAGAAGCTCGCAATCGTCGGAATAGTCGAGCACGGCATGTTTGATCTTGGGCGGCTGCAGCCAGCACGAGCCTTCGCGCATGGTGACGGCGCCGGCGCCGTCAAAGTCGCTCTTGATCCAGCCCTTGAGCACATAGACCATCTGAAACTCGACGTCGTGGTAGTGCCGCTTGGAGACTTCGGCCGGATCGCAGGGCGGGACCATCTTGATGACATGGGCGCGCGCCAGGCCGTTGGTCGCCGCCGCAATGCCGAGATCGCGATATTGCGCATAACGGCGCAAGCCGGTCTCGAACGCCTCCGGCGAATGGTGGCTCGCGCACGAAGGTCTGCTTGCGCGGCGGCTTCTTGGCGGCGGGCTTGGGCGCACGCTTGCCGCGCGCGGCCGCGCGGCGGCGCGACGACGCCTTCGCGCGCGACCTTGCGCTCGCGGTTCCCGCTGCGTGGCTTTTGGCTTTGCTTTTTGCCCTGGCCATTGGCGTCCTCCTAAGACTGCCACCATATCGTAGTTTGCAAAAACCTATCCTCATGTCTGAGATTTTGGCTAACTACGGACCCCCAACTCCGAAGGAGCAGTATCTAAAAAGGGCGCAACACGCGCATAACGCCCACGCCTAATAGGGTGGCACCGACAATCATCACGAATGGAAATACGAGAATGCACCCGAGATTTTTCAAATCGTCTTTCATTTTCTCAGAACTGCAGCGCGCCGTTGTGGCGGATCACGACTGAACGCACGTCGTCTGGGGTTGCCTGGCGCCCAATTGTCCGAGCGCGGCCTTGGTCTCCTCGATCAATATATCGATGACGTGACCGGGCCCCTCCTCGCCGAGCGCGCCGAGCCCCCACAGGAAGGCCTTGCCGGCGAACGCGGCCGACGCGCCGAGCGCATAAGGCGCGCACCACGTCGGCGCCGCTCCTGATTCCGGAATCCATCATCACCGCCGCGCGCGTGCCGACTTGGCGCACGATCGCCGGCAGCGCGTCGATCGCCGCCGGCAGAGCCTCGATCTGGCGGCCGCCGTGATTTGAGACGATGAGCCCATCGACGCCGAGCGACATCGCCTTCTCGGCGTCCTGCGGGTGCAGGATGCCTTTGACGATCAGCGGCTTCTTCCAGCGGTCGCGATATTTGGCGACCTCCTCCCAGGTAAACGCGCCGCCCATTTCACGGCGGGCGAAATCGATCACGTCGTTGATCGACGGATTGGCGCCGGCATAGCTGCGCAGACTCGCGAACCGCGGAATGCCGTTCTTCATGAGCGCCGCGGTCCAGCCGCGGCGAACGCGCCATCTGCGCCAGCATTTTCAGATCGGGACGGAACGCGCCGCCGAGGCCGACGACGACTTCGCGCGCGCGGGTCGTGCGCACCGGCACGTCGAGCGTCAGGATCAGCGCGTTGCAGTCGGTCGCCGCCGCGCGCTGCAACAGATCGAAGCCGATGGCGTGATCGTTGTTGGCGGCGCGATAAAGCTGGAACCAGCACACGTCCGGCGCAATCTCGGCGATCTCCTCGATCGTCGCGCCGCCGGCCATGCCGAGCACATAAGGCACGCGGGCGCGCTGCGCGGCACGGGCAAGATGCTTGTCAGCGCCCGGCCAGACGATGGCGGGGCCGCCCATCGGGGCGATGCCGATCGGCGCGGCATAGCGGCGGCCGAATAATTCGACCTCGCAGGGCGGCATCGACGGCATGATGCCGTAGCGCGGCACGAGTTCGACCGCATCGAGCGCCGCCCAATTGCGCTTGATGCCGGCATCGTCCTTGCCCGAGCCGCCGTCGCTATATTCGAAAGCGAAATGCGGCAGCCGCTGGCGCGCGGCGCGGCGCAGATAGTCGATGGTCGGATAATGCCGATAGAGCGCGGCATAGCGCGGATTGGAGTTCTTTCCGACCGCGGGCAGGCTTTGCGGCTGAGCTTGTGTTCGGTCTTGCCGCGCGGCGATCGCCGTCCTGTCGTGCATGCGCATTTCTCCCGCGGCCATTATAGCCACGGGTCAGCCGGACTAGAAATGGCTGTAAGACGGGCGCGCGAAGGTCAGCGCCTTGCCGTCGCGGAGGAAAGCGGGCGCCCTGCCCGGCCGCGATGCGGCCGATCTCGGCCACCGCGACGCCGGCCTTTTTTGCGTCCGCGCGGAAGGCTCCGAGCTTGGCGGGCGCGAGCGTCAGCAGGATCTCGTAGTCGTCGCCGCCGGTCAGCGCAGCTTCGAGCGCCTCGGGATCGGCCGAAACCGCCGCCCGCGCGGCATCGGACAACGGCACGCGCGCGACATCGACCTCGGCCGCGACGCTGGAGGCGCGGCACAGTTTGGCGAGGTCGCCGACCAAGCCGTCCGAAATGTCCATCGCCGCCGAGGCGTGACGCAGGACCGCCTCAGCCAGCACATTGCGCGGTTGCGGCAGCAGGTAGCGCTGCTTGAGATGCGCCTGCATGGCATCGGTCAAGCGCCAGCGTTGCGCCAGGCCTCTGGTCCTTGCGCAGCCGCACGCCGAGCGCGGAATCGCCGATCGTGCCGGTGACCACGAGGCAGTCGCCGGCCTTGGCGGTCGAACGGCGCACCATCGCGCCGTGCGGAACCGCGCCGAAGGCGCTGACCGAAACCGAAATCGGTCCCGGCGTGCGATCGGTATCGCCGCCGAGCAGCGGGCAATCGTAATGCTTGGCATCTTCGCCGAGCCCGGCGGCGAAGCCCGCGAGCCAGGCCTCGTCGATCTGCGCCGGCAAAGCGACCGACATGATGAAGCCGAGCGGCTTCGCGCCCTTGGCCGCGAGATCCGACAGATTCATGCGCAGCGCCTTGCGGCCGATCGTATCGGGCGGGTCGTCCGGGAAGAAATGCACGCCGGCGATGACGCCGTCGGTCTTGAGCACAAGATCGCAGCCCGGCGGCGGCGCGATCGCGGCGGCATCGTCGACCAGGCCGAAGGCGCCGGGATGCGTCGCGAGCGGAGCGAAATAGCGCGCGATCAGACGGTCTTCCGCTGATGGTTCATCGGCCATTTGTGGCTTCGGCGGCGCGGAGTTGCCGCGCGAGTTGGTCGAGCACGGCATTGACCATGCCGGTCTCCTCCTTGTCGACGAAGGCCGAGGCGACGTCGACATATTCCGATGTCACGACGCGGGCGGGCACGTCGCTGCGGAAGGCGAGCTCGTAGGCGCCGGCGCGCAGCACCGCACGCAGCAGGGCCTCGATGCGCTTGAGCGGCCAGCCGCTCGCGAGCGCCGCGTCGATCTTCGGATCGAGCTGGCTTTGCTCGCGCACGACGCCCGCCACGATATCGCGGAAATACGCGGCTTCCGCCGGCAGATATTTCGCGCCCTCGACTTCGCCGCCGAGCCAATGGCTCTCGAACTCGGCCATGATCTCGTTCACGCCGGTGCCGGCCAGAGTCCATCTGGTAAAGCGCCTGCACCGCGGCAAGCCGCGCCGCGCCGCGCTTATTGGCCTTGCGCGCGTTTTCCGATCGGTTGCGTCGATCGCCGTCCGCCATGTCAGCGCGTCCCCAGACGCTGCTTGAGGCCGATCAGCGCGAGCGCGGCACGCGCGGCACCGCCGCCTTTGTCCTGATCGCCGACGTCGGCGCGCGCCTTGGCCTGCGCCTCGTTCTCGACGGTGATGATGCCGTTGCCGATCGGAATCATGCGGGCGACGGAAAGCTCGAGCAGCCCGCGCGCGGATTCCTGCGACACGATCTCGAAATGGATGGTCTCGCCGCGAATGACGCAGCCAAGCGCGACCGCGCCGTCATAAGGCCGGCGCTTCTTCTGCGCGGCATCGAGCGCGATCGCGATCGCGGGCGGGATTTCGAGCGAGCCCGGCACGCTGATGCAGTCGAACACGGCGCCGGCTTCCTTCAGCGCCTTGGTTGCGCCGGCAAGCAGCGCGTCCGCGATGTCGTCGTAGTAGCGCGCCTCGACAATGAGGATGCGCGCGCCTTTGGCGCTGCTCTTGCTGTCGCGTTTAGCTTGTCGCGGTCCGGCCATACTTTCGCTACCCGTTGTTGTTGCGCGCGGTCCTAGCAAGCACGGTGCGGGTGAACAAGCTGGCCTAAGCACCGGTCATCAATGCTGTTTTGCGGTGTCGAGAAGACGCGCGGCATAACGCGCCATCTGGTCGACTTCGAGATTGACCCGCGCGCCGACCTGTAGCGCGCCGAAGGTCGTGACCTTCAAAGTGTGCGGAATGAGCAGCACCGTGAATGTGTCGCCTTTCACTTCGTTAACCGTGAGCGAAATGCCGTCGAGCGCGACCGAGCCTTTCGGCGCGATGAAACGCGCCAACTCCGCCGGAACGCGAAACGTCAGGCCCGAACTATCGACGAAATCGTCGCGTGCGATCAGTTCGGCGACGCCGTCGACATGGCCCGACACCATGTGGCCGCCAAGCTCGTCGCCGAGCCGCAGCGCGCGTTCGAGATTGAGCCTTGAGTCCCCGCGCCGCCATGCCCCGGCCGTTGTCAGCCGCAAAGTCTCCGCCGCGGCGTCGACCGCAAAGAAGCTCCGATTGCCCCGGATTCCCCGCTCCACCACGGTAAGACAGGTCCCGGAACAGGCGATAGAAGCGCCGATGTCGATGGAATCGGGATTGTACGTGCAGCCGATAGTCAGTCGGCGCAAGTTTTCAGCCTTTTCCTGAACTTCAATGATTTCGCCTAAGTCACTGACAATACCGGTAAACATCCATCACCTGCGCGCAAATGTTCTCTTGCCGGTCAGGCCCCAACGGCCCCTGTGGAACGAGCTTAAGCCGCTGTTTCAGCATCGCGAGGGCACCGGCATCAAGCGCTTCGATGCCGTCCGGGCCGATGACTCTTATCGGAATGGAACAGAACCGCCTCGTCGACGAGGTCGGCTTTGATCAAGGCCGCGGCGAGTGTCGGCCCGCCTTCGACCATCAGCCGCGTGATCCCCTTCGCCGACAGAAAACCCAGAGCGTCTTTCAGATCGAGCGGATCGGTGCTGTCCGGCGAGCGGAGCACTTCGACGCCGAGTGGCAGCAGGCGAGAATTCAGCCTCTTGCGGCGCCGACATTCCGGCGATCGTCCAGACCGGCGTTTCATAAGCGCTCTTCACCAGCCGCGAATTGAGCGGCAGCCGCAACATGCTGTCGGCAACGACGCGCACCGGCGAATATTTCGCCATTCCAGGCAAGCGGCAGGTCAGCATCGGATCGTCGGCAAGCGCGGTGCCGATGCCGATCATGATGGCGTCGTACTCCGCGCGCAGCAGATGCACGCGCTCGCGCGACGGCCTCGCCGGTGATCGCGACCGGCTTGCGACCGGCCGCGGCGGCTTTGCCGTCGGCGGAGAGCGCAAGCTTGAGCAGCACATGCGGGCGGCCTTGCGTCATGCGGCTGATATGGCCGGCATGATCGCGGCGCGCTTCGTCCGCTCCGACGCCGATCTCGACCGCGATGCCGGCCGCGCGCAGCCGGGCATGGCCCTCACCCGCCACTTCGGGATTGGGATCTTCGATCGCCGAGACGACGCGCGAAATGCCGGCGGCAATCACGGCGTCGGCGCAGGGCGGCGACTTGCCGAAATGCGAGCACGGCTCGAGCGTGACATAGAGCGTCGCGCCGCGCGCCGCTTCCCCTGCCCGCCGCAACGCCTCGACCTCGGCATGCGGACGTCCGCCCGGCTGCGTCCAGCCGCGACCGACAATGATGCCATCCTTGACGATCACCGCGCCGACGGCGGGATTGGGCCAGGTGCGCCCGCGCCCGCGGCGACCGAGCGCGAGCGCAAGCTCCATGAAACGGATATCGTCTGCCGCGGCGGCGCTTGCCTGCCCGTTCACTCCGCGGCCTCGTCTCCCGACAATTCCGCGAGCGCGGTTTCGAAATCCTTGGCTTCGCGGAAATTGCGATAGACCGAAGCGAAGCGCACATAGGCGACGTCGTCGAGATCGCGCAGATGCGCCATCACCGTCTCGCCGATGCTCTCGGAAGACACTTCGCTTTCGCCGAGGCTTTCCAGTTCGCGCACGATCTTCGAGACCATGTGGTCGATGCGCTCGGGCTCGACCGGCCGCTTGCGGCAGGCGATCTGCACCGAGCGCAGCAGCTTGTCGCGATCGAACGGCACGCGGCGGCTGTTGCGCTTGATGACGACGAGTTCGCGCAACTGCACCCGCTCGAACGTCGTGAAGCGGAAATTGCAGGCGAGACAGACCCGGCGGCGGCGGATGACGGATGAATCCTCTGTCGGCCGCGAATCCTTCACCTGCGTATCGAGGCTCGAACAGCTCGGACACCGCATGGCCTTACCCCCTTGTGGCCCTTCTTGGCCCCCTCCGGCCTAGCTCTCGTAGATCGGGAACCGGCCCACCAGCCGCTTGACCTTCTCACGCACGCTTGCCTCGGCGCCGGCGTCTTCCTCGGCTCCGCTTTTCGACAAGCGCATCAAGCACTTCGGCGATCATGTCGCCAACCTGCCTGAACTCGGCAATGCCGAAACCGCGCGTGGTCCCGGCCGGCGTGCCGAGCCGGATGCCGGAGGTGACAAACGGCTTTTGCGGATCGAAGGGAATGCCGTTCTTGTTGCAGGTGAGATGGGCACGGCCGAGCGCGATCTCCGCCACCTTGCCGGTGAGATTCTTGCGCCGCAGATCGACCAGCATCAGATGCGTGTCGGTGCCGCCGGAGACGATGTCGAAGCCGCGGTTCTTCAAGGTCTCGGCGAGCGCCTTCGCATTCTCGACCACGCTCCTCGCGTAGACCTTGAAGGACGGCCGCAGTGCCTCGCCGAACGCGACCGCCTTCGCCGCGATCACATGCATCAGCGGACCGCCCTGCATGCCGGGGAACACCGCCGAATTGAGCTTCTTCGCCAATTCCTCGTCATTGGTGAGGATCGCGCCGCCGCGCGGGCCGCGCAGCGTCTTGTGCGTCGTCGTGGTGACGACATGCGCATGCGGAAACGGGCTCGGATGCGCGCCGCCGGCGACGAGGCCGGCGAAATGCGCCATGTCGACCATGAGATAGGCGCCGACCTCGTCGGCGATCTCGCGGAAGCGGCGGAAATCGATGATGCGCGGATAGGCCGAGCCGCCGGCGACGATCACCTTCGGCTTATGCTCACGCGCAAGCTTCGCCACCTCCTCCATGTCGATGAGGTTGGTGTCGCGGGTGACGCCATAGGGCACCACCTTGAACCACTTGCCGGACAGGTTGACCGGCGAGCCGTGGGTCAGGTGTCCGCCGGCGGCGAGATTGAGCCCCATGAACGTGTCGCCGGGCTGCATCAGCGCCATGAACACTTCGGCATTGGCGGACGCGCCGGAATGCGGCTGCACATTGGCGAAGCCGCAACCGAACAATTTGGTCACACGTTCGATCGCAAGCCGTTCAGCGACATCGACATATTGGCAGCCGCCGTAATAGCGCTTACCCGGCAGGCCTTCGGCATATTTGTTGGTCAGCACCGAGCCCTGCGCCTCGAGCACGGCGCGGCTGACGATGTTTTCCGAGGCGATCAGCTCGATCTCGTCGCGCTGGCGGCCGAGTTCGAGCTTGATGACCTCGGCGATCTCGGGATCGGCCTCCGCCACCGTGGCGGAGAAGAAATCCTCTTCTGTGACATTGGCTTGGGAAGTGACCGACATAACGGAGTCCTTGCCTTGTTCCGTAAAGGGAGCTGCTTGCGGCCGGTGATACACCGCCAACCTTGCTCCCGCCAGCCTGGAGCCGCAAGGCGTGGGATATTTCGGCGCCTATCGCCGCTATATTTGGGGATTACGGGGGCTTTGCCCAAGAACCCGCCCCTGCACAAAAAGCCGGTGCTGCCCGTGAGTAGCGCGCGTCGGTGCCCTAAGTGGCTACACGTCTTCGTCTGTGCCGTTTCCGTATTCGTGATAGCGGGCTTCGGTCGTGTCGGCAGTGAAGCCGCCCCTGGGGGTTTCACCAAACGACTTCCAATTGTAGCGGTGACAGAACCTGGTGTGCCGACCGTCAACAAAGCCGTCGTGATAGTAGACGACGCCCCACACGTAGAAAAAAAGATCGTCCTTTGCGAGCGCCCTTATTTCCCGCACCCCGATCCATTTGTTAGCTCCCTGTCGCATATGGACGCCGGGAGCTATGACATTGCTTCCTTCTGCGGGTTGAAGCGGAAACTCCTTGAGGTCGCCTTTTGTGACGGGGGCGAAGGATACGAATGTCCGCACATTTCGGGCCGGCAAATGCCCGGTATTTACGAAATCAACATACGCAAACGTTTGGCTTGGATCGGATCGCGAAGGATCAATGCCGGCGGGCTGAACGGCCAAATAGGCACGCTGGATAATGCGAGTGTCCCTCGATTGATTTCTGATGCCTATCCTCCAATCTTACAGCCTTAGCCTCGATAGCGATAAGCGACGCCAGCAAGAATGTTGCGGAAAACGTTCCGCGACTGATCTTGTTCGCGATGCTGGCCTCAGTCTCTTTGAGGCCGTGTTTTTTCAGCCGTTCAGCCAGCTCCCGGTATCCGACATCGGCCCGTGCCAACTTGGCCTTTAGGAAACATTTGTCACCCTGCTATTGACAAATGTCACTGAAATAGTTACATGCCGAGTCAGCTCGCTCACCGAAGGGCGCTTTCCGGAAGGCTGACCTGAATGCGGAGCGAGTGCGGCGCCTGCGCGCGGATTTGCAATCCGCTCCCGGGCGGCTTTGGGCATCGACCCGGCCGGCATTATGACCGGTCTGCCAGGTGTCTGGCTGAACTTGGCGGCGGAGAGGGCCTCAAGCCCGCAAAAGCGTTTCGTACCATCCGCTGTCAGGAAGCGCGGCCCGAAGCTGAGGGGTGGCGTTCGGTCGCCTAACCGAGAGCCGCGGTGGAGCGCCGAGAGGCGAGCGTGCTCCGCTGAGCACGCTGCGGCATCCGCACGATGCCGCCAATGCAAGGTGCGCCTGTCGGCGCTCTGCCCCCTTCGCTTTTTTCGGGGCGTTGGTTTTGTTAGTGACATCGTGGCGTGTGATGTGACCGCGTGCTCAGACGTAGCGCGCGAAGGAGAGCGTACGTTTTCGTCCTCCCCTGCAGGGGCAATATGCGCGTTTGCAAACCTCAGCCCAATTTGGAAGCGGGCTCATTTTGCATTTTTTGCCCTTCGGCGAAGGTAGGCGCGATAGCCGCGAAGAGTGTAGCCTTTGGGCAATTTATCAAATGCTTGCTGTTCGGCTTTGGACTTGCGCTCGCCTTCAGCCTTTGACTCGTTAACGCGGATTTTCTGGCTCTCACAACAAACTGTCAGTGAGCAGCGTCCGTCCACACACCGTCTATTTGTTTCGGGGCATTTAAAGTTTCGCGGCTGTTTCATTTTTGGTCATCGCGCCGCAACCGCTTCTTCTTTGGCTTAGTCGAAGAGCTTCGCAACGAAAGAAGCTTCGTCAGAGTCGCGGAGACGTCTGGATGAAGGTTCGTCTAGAGCTTGGTCGTTGCCGGGATCGCCGGCGCGCCCAGCCCATCGCGGCCGTAGATGTCCTCGCGGAACTGCACGACACCGTCGGACGCCGCCCAGGCGGTGACGTAGACCCAGTGCAGCGGCACCTGCTTGGTGATCTGGGCATCCTTGCGGTCACCGGATTTGATCACATGGTCGATTTCTTCCGGCGACCAGCCCTTGGTCTCGTCGAGGAGCCAATAGACCAGCTCGCGCACATTCTGCACGCGCATGCAGCCCGAGGAATGGAAGCGGAAGTCGTCGCCGAACAGATTCTTCAGCGGCGTGTCGTGCATATAGACGCCATAGGCGCTCGGGAAATTGATGCGGATCGTGCCGAGCGAGTTCTTGGCTCCGGGATCCTGCTTGAACGTGTAGTTGGTCGCGTCCGTCGAATACCAATTGATGTCGGAGGGCTGCAGTTCGCGCTGCTTGCCGTCGAGAATGCGGATGTGGTTTTCGGTGAGATAATCCGGCTGATCCTGCATTTTCGGAATCAGGTCCTTGCGCACGATCGAGGCCGGCACCGTCCAATACGGATTGAAATTGATCTGGATGATCTTGCTGTTGATGTCGGGCGACGGCCGGTCCGGCTTGCCGGCGACGGCCGCATGGCGCGACACCACAACGTCGTTCTGGATCGCTTCGACACGTGCCGCCGGGATATTGGCCACCACATAGCGCGGGCCGAGATTGGTCGAGAGCGTCTTGAGCCGCTCGATATTGATCTTGAGCTGATCGCGCCGGGTCGTCGCCGGCACGTTGAGCGCTTCGAGTGTGGCCTCACGCACGATGCCGTCGATGTTGAGGCCATGGCGGGCCTGGAAGCGCCGCACCGCCTCTTCCACGTACGAGTCGTAGGTGTCGTTGCCGACAGCGCTCGGATCGAGATCGCCGGACACTGAAAGCCGCGCGCGCAAATCGACCACGCTTGGATGCCGGTTGCCGAGCCGCAATTCGTCGACCTTGGGCACGCGCGGCCAGCCGCCGCGCGTGACAATGGCGTCGTAGGCCGAGACCGCGTGCTGCGTGGTTTCCGCGGTCGCCGCCGACAGGGTCGGTGCCGAGGCCTTCGGCATATGAATGGTGCGCGAGGCCTGATCGAAACTCTGGCCGGACTCGCCGCGATCGGTCTCGCTCATCAAAGCGCTGAGCGGCTGATCGTCGGCGAGCGCGCTACGCGCAGCCGCCGTCGCGGCGGCAGCGCCCGCGACGCTGCCCAAGAAGGCGCGCCGGGAAAACCGCTCGCCGCGCTGCGCGATACTTCGCAAAATGTCCTTGTCCCGCGCTTCGCTCATGGAGCGATCTGTCCCACCTAAGCGTAAGGCCCAAGACTTCAAGATCCTGGCGGCCGGTACGCAACGCCGCCCCCGCGGCGCAATTAGCACAGACATAGGACGAGCCAAAGGCCCTACCCCGCTGTGCTGCATCCCCTTTTTGACATGCGTTTGCGTGGGGCATCGTGACCCGCCGGCGGGGCCAATTTGTGGCGCACCAGCCCAAGCGACGATCCGCCAACGTAAAAAGGCCCCGGCATTGCCGCCGGGGCTAGGTACGCCAGTACATTGGGAAAATTCTGGCGAGCCGTCGAACCGGACCCCGAAAGCGGCTCCCCGAATATATCCGGGGAGCGCTGAGACTTGCGGGATCGCGTCCGGGCCTGCTCTTAGAGCCGATAAAGGATCTGGTCGGTCCAGAACCGCTCGAGCCGGTGCAGCGCCTTGTTGAGCGTCGAGAACTCGTCGGCATTGATGCCGCCGACCTGCTCCACGGTGCGCACGTGCTTCTGATAAAGCGCGTCGACGATGTCGCGGACCTCGGTGCCCTTCTGGGTCAGCTTGATGCGGACCGAACGGCGATCAACCCGCGAGCGCTGGTGATCGAGGAAGCCCATCTCGACGAGCTTCTTGAGGTTGTAGGAGACGTTGGAGCCGAGATAGTAGCCGCGCGTGCGCAATTCGCCGGCGGTGAGCTCCTTGTCGCCAATGTTGTACAACAGCAGCGCCTGCACCGAATTGATGTCGGCGCGGCCGCGGCGGTCGAATTCGTCTTTGATGACGTCGAGCAAGCGCCGATGCAGGCGCTCGACCAAGGTCAATGCCTCGAGATAGTGCGGGCGGATGTGGTCGAAGCGCGCCTCACGATCGGCGGGCTCGACCGTCTTTGCGACGGCTTTCATGTTGACGCCTTTCCCAAGCCTAGTTTTGCTTCAGTCTTATGTTTATCGACGGGCCCTGTTTCCCGCCGTACCCCGCAAACCTACGCCTGAGGGTCTAAGATCAGTTTAAATAACACGCTAAAAATAACGTTTATTCGTGGGGTCGCCGTCGGTCTTTTGCCCGTAAAATTGCGGCAAAAGCCTATACGTTTTGTTCACCGAACACGGACGGCCCCATGGTGCAGCACAACGGTGAAACGACAGTGAAGCGCCCGCCGTCTTCTTATCGCACCGATCCCGCGGTACCGCATTTTCCGGACGATCGCCCGATCATCGTCTTCGACGGCAAATGCGTTTTGTGCTCGGGCTTTGCGCAATTCGTCATGCGCCGGGATCGCGTTGCAAAATTTCGTCTGCTGGCGGCACAAAGCCCACTTGGTGACGCGCTCTACCGGCATTTCGAGCTCGATCCGGTCAACTACGAAACCTACATCCTGTTGCAAGATGGCGTCGCCTATTTCCGCTCCGAGGCGGCGATCCGGATTCTCGAAGGCTTAACTTTGCCGTGGCGGCTCGCGCCGATCTGCCGTGTCTGTCCCCTCCCCATTCGCGATCGCCTTTATGATTTTGTCGCGCGCCACCGTCTGGGCTGGTTCGGCGCGAGGCCCGTCTGCTACGTCCCCAACGCAGCGGAAGCGGATCGCTTTCTGTCATGACAGCCGCATTGAAGATCCTCGTCATCGGCGGTTACGGCATCTTCGGCGGCCGCCTCGTCGAGCTTTTGGAAAACGAATCCCGATTGACGTTGTTGATCGGCGGCCGCTCGGCGGCGAAGGCGAACGGCTTCATTGCGTCGCGAACGAAAGCCAAGGCGAGACTGCTGCCGACCGTGTTCGACCGCGACGGCGATGTGGCCGCGCAATTGGCATCGATCGCTCCCGATATCGTGGTCGACGCCAGCGGCCCGTTTCAAAACTACGGCGACCGCCCCTACCGCGCGGTCGAAGCGTGTCTGCGCCACGGCATCAACTATCTCGATCTGGCCGACGGATCCGACTTCGTGGCCCGCATTTCGGCTTTCGACGCCAAGGCGCGCGCAGCCGGCATCTTTATGCTGTCTGGCGTGTCGAGCTTTCCGGTGCTGACCGCCGCCGCCGTTCGGGAGCTTTCCCGCGGCATGAGCACGGTGACGGCCATCCGCGGCGGCATCGCGCCCTCGCCTTTTGCCGTCGTCGGCGAGAATGTCATTCGCGCGATCGCGAGCTATGCCGGACAGCCGGTGCAACGCACGCGCAACGGCACCGTGAATGCCGGTTATCCGTTCACCGAACAGCTCCGCTACGCCATCGCCCCGCCGGGCCATGTGCCGCTCGAGCCGCGCCTGTTCTCTCTGGTCGATGTGCCCGACTTGCGCGCGCTCGCGGTGTTGTGGCCGCAGGCGAAGGAGATCTGGATGGGCGCGGCGCCGGTGCCGCAGCTGCTGCATCGCGGTCTTTCGGCGCTCGCCTGGCTGGTGCGTTGGCGGCTTATTCCGACGCTGGCGCCGCTCGCGCCGCTGTTTCACTTTTTCACCAATCACATGCGCTGGGGCCCACATCGCGGCGGCATGTTCGTCGAGGTCGAGGGCGCGGATGCATCCGGATCGGCGCTCAAGCGCTCCTGGCATCTGCTTGCCGAAGGCGATGGCGGTCCGTACATCCCGTCAATGGCAGTCGAGGCAATCGTACGCAGCGTGTTGGCAGGCCGCCCGCCCTCGCCCGGGGCGCGCGCGGCGGTGCGCGACCTCGAACTCGAGGACTACGCCAAGGTCTTCGCCGGCCGCACGATCTTCACCGGCATCCGTGAGGACACGGCGGACGCGGCCAAGCCGCTTTATCAGCGCCTCCTCGGCGAGGCCTATGCGCGACTGCCTGCACCGATCCGTGCCATGCATGATCTTTCCGCAAGCGCCGCCGCGAAAGGACGCGCGCGCGTGGGACGCGGACGCCATCCGCTGGCGCTGATCGCGGCCGCCTTTATCGGCTTTCCAAAGGCAAATCCCGACACGCCGGTCCGCGTCGATTTCACCGTGGCAAACGGTCAAGAAATCTGGCGCCGGATTTTTGGCGCGCAGAGCTTTGCCAGTCGTCAGTTTGCCGGTCGCGGGCGCTCTGACGGCTTGCTGTGCGAGCAGTTCGGCCCTTGCCGCTTTGGCATCGCGCTTGTCGCCGACGGCGAACGCCTGGTGCTCGTGCCGCGGCGATGGAGCGTGTTCGGGATTCCGCTGCCGCTGTGGCTCTGCCCGCGCACGCAGGCTTACGAAAGCGCCGAGGGCGGCCGGTTCAATTTCCACGTCAAGATCAGCCATCCATTGACCGGGCTGATCGTGAGCTATGACGGCTGGCTTGAGCCGGTCGCTTGACGCGACGCAGTTCAGGCATGGTGCGGGGCTAGAGCGCGAACCGGCAAAACCACCCGATGGCCCAGATCGCCGACGCCAATACCAGGCCGGGGATGTTGAGGACCGGAAAGTGCTGCTCAACTCCGTAGAAGAACTCGTATGCGACGCACAGCGTCAACACTGCGGCCACGGACGTTGCGATCCAAAATGTGGTGTACCGGGCTCTCATGATCGAAGACACCGGGGGTGTTTGTTCTGTTTCTTAGAACAAAGATCTGGGGGCCTTGGTTCCGAGGCGACTTTGCTGGCCTTTGCTTGAGCCGGCACATGGATCCTGGCGCAAGCTTACAAAACGGGCTTCGAGACCATGAGCCAGATGATGGCCGTCCATCCCCTCTATGAGTTGCCGCACCTTGGCTTGATCGCTTAAGCAGTAATTGGACCGAAGGTCCTGCGTATAGAGCGGCTCGATTCTGAACCGAAGCACTTACGTCAGAGTCGCTTTTGGCGAAGGCCCTACCCGAAGGCGACTTGAGATATTTCTCGAACGCGAATGCCTGCTTCTCGTCTGCAAACGCAACGTAAGTCTTGATTGCCCAAGGCGCATATTTGGATGTGTGTGAGACTTCGCCCGCATTATGCTTCTTGAGCCGAGCGCGTAGGTCGGTTGTAACGCCGACATAGTAGCGTTCGCCGTGTTCGATACTGCGGAGAATATACACGTAGGTCACGCAGTCTATCTCCACGAATCCTGCGGTAGGCCCGCCTTCGCCTTTTGGGCTTCGGCGCGGCAGCCTTCGCTCGCTTCGCGGTAGGACATTGCTCGGCCTGCCGAGCCGTAGCTCGCGAAGCGAGCGAAGGCTGGTGGGAGAGGTAGGACTCGAACCTACGAAGGCGTAAGCCAGCGGATTTACAGTCCGCCCCCTTTGCCACTCGGGACACTCTCCCAGAACCAAGCTTTGGCCGCACCATGGCCGGCCGCCCAGCCGAGGGCGCTATATGGTTGGCGCGTCAGGACTAGTCAATCGAAAAGGCACGATTTGCCATCCCTTTGACCGCATGTCCTTATCGGAAAATCGGTGCCCGCTGATCCCGGGACATGGCCTGGATCGCGTGACGGAAGCGGCCGAAAGCGAGCGGATATGCGCGGACGAGAATGGCAGGGCAAACGGCCGGACAAGCCGGCACGAAAGCCCTATGGGAAGCCGGGCGGAGCCGGCCGAGGCGCGGGCCGAGAAGCTTGGCGCGAGCGCCGGGCCGATGCGCAAACCGATGTGATCCTTTACGGCTGGCACACGGTGACGGCCGCGCTCGCCAATCCGCAGCGCCATATCCGCCGGCTGCTGGTGACCGAGAACGCACAGCGGCGGCTTGCCGAGGAGAACATCGCGCTCAAGGTGACGCCGGAAGTGGTACGGCCGGGCGCGCTCGCGGCGCGGCTGACGCCGGACGCCGTGCATCAGGGGCTTTTGGCGGAGGCTGATCCGCTCCCCTCGCCCAGCATCGAGGACATGGATCCGTCCGGCATTGTGCTCGTGCTCGATCAGATCACCGATCCGCACAATGTCGGCGCGATTCTGCGCACCGCCGCAGCCTTTGCCGTTGCGGCTATCGTCACCACCGCGCGTCACAGTCCGGATGCGACCGGTGTACTCGCCAAATCCGCTTCGGGAGCGCTTGAGCTCGTGCCGATCGTGATCGTGCAAAATCTCGCTCGCGCGCTCGCCGGATTGAGGGAGCGTGGCTTCCTCACTGTCGGGCTCGATTCAAGCGCGCCGGATGATCTCGCCGCGACCGAGCTGCGCGCGCCTTTGGCGCTGGTGCTCGGCGCCGAAGGCAAGGGACTTCGGCAATTGACCGGCGAAACCTGCGACCGGCTGGCGCGGCTGGATCTGCCTGGCGAGATCAAGAGTCTCAATGTGTCGAATGCCGCCGCGCTCGCGCTTTACATCGCCTCGCGCGCGACGTCGTAACAAGACTCTCCAAAAAACAAAGGCCCGCAACGCGCGGGCCTTTGCAGATCGTGATCGCTGGCGCTTTTAACGCAATCAGCCGTGATAGCCGTACGGGCGGCGATAGCCGTAGCCCGGCCGCGGGCCGTAATAGCGCGGGTGCGCATACATCGGCGCGCGATAGGCATAGTGCGGACGATAGCCGAGGTGCCCGTAATAGGGCGGACGGACCGGCGCCGGGCCGTAGCCGTAGGGACCCGGGACGTAGGGATAATCGGCGGCGGGCGCATAGGCCGCGTCCGGCGAATAGGTGGCATAGGGCTGCATCAAGCCCGGGCCGGAAAAGGCCGGTCCCTGATTGACGACATAGATCGGCGAGATGCCGCAAGTGCTGCAACGGCCCGGAGTCCAACCTCCGCCGTAGCCATAGCCGGCGCCGTAGCCGCAGGCATTGCCACAGCCGACGCTCCAGGACACCGCACCGCCGCAGCAGCCGCTGCTCCAGTTCGACGACCAGCCGCCGCAGCAGCCGCCGCCATTGCCCCAGTACGAGGTGCCGCCCCAGGCGGAGCCGCCGCAGCAGGTGTTGACGGCGATCGGCGCCGGCACGACCGGCTGCGAATAGACCACGGCCGCCGAGGGCACACCGCAGCCGCCGCAACCACCGACGGCGGGCGTGAATTCGGCATAGGCAACCGGGGCGGCGTAGCCCCAACCACCACAGCAATCAGCCGAAGCAATCGACGTCATGCCGATTGTGAACAATGCGGCCAAGGCCGCAAAGACTACCCGATGAAACGACATGGTACTCTACTCCCCCTACTGGCTTGCCCCCACGCGGGAGGCTGATGGGGCAAGCCGCAGCGCGGCCTGCCGACAAGTTGCGAGTCTTTCAGTGCGAATTTTGGTGCTGGTCATCTCCCATGACCGCCATGACCGCCATGACCGCCGTGGCGGCGCCTGCCGCCCGGCCCCCAGCCGCCGGCCCAAACGTCGACATTCGGCATCGGATAATTCGGCGGCATGATCGTTACCGGCTCGCTGTTGCCGGAGCTCGATGACCAGCTGCGGTAATAAGTCGGCGCCGGCGGCGGCAGCGGACGATTAGGCGGCGGATTGATTTCGAGGCGGCCATAGCCCGGACGTTTGTTGTCCTTCGGATAATAGCCGGGGGTGTATGGCTCCGGATTTGAGATCAGCAGCGGCCGATAGACCACGGTCGGCGTCATGTATCCCGGCCGGTCGAGACCGAAATCGCTCTCGACAATGCCGTATGACGCGTCGATGCCGTTGATATAGACCGGCACGCCGCGTTTGCCGGGAATAACGATCTCGGGCACCGGCTGCGCCAATACCGGCGACGCGGTCACCACCAAAAGTAGAGCCGACCCGACAAGACGCATAAGCGACCCGCAGATGTTCAAATCCGCCGGGAGAGTACGGACGCCAGGTGCCGCAATTCGTTTAAATCAGGCCGGTTGGCATACTGAATTATTCAGTAAGGCTAATCAGTTATTACTTTTCCCTGCGGCCGGATCGACCCGGTTATGGCCGTCCAGCGGCATCGGTGACGCAACGCGGCCGCGAAAGCGGCCGCCGGATTCCCCCGTCCAAGTCCCCCTCCCGACCCACGACTTTTGACTTACGACCTCTGGCGGACAGACAGTCGCGCAGCCTCTGACTAACGTGCGCGACGGGCCAACCGGCGCAGAGTCGGCGCAGCATTTTTGCAGCCCGCAGAGAACAATCTTGGGGAGGGTGACCCATGACTACGATGGCAGTGAATGCGCCACGCACCGGCGGCATGACGAGCCAAGAACGGCTCGTCATTTTCGCTTCGTCGCTTGGCACCGTTTTTGAATGGTACGACTTCTATATCTACGGCACGCTCGCCGTGTTCTTGGCCAAGTATTTCTTCACCAGTGCTTTGACCGAGAATGCTCGCTTCATCTTCGTTCTGCTCGCTTTTGCCGCCGGCTTTGCGGTTCGTCCGTTCGGCGCGCTGATTTTCGGCCGGTTCGGCGACATGATCGGCCGTAAATACACCTTTCTCATCACGATGAGCCTGATGGGCATCGGCACATTCTTCATCGGCTTGCTGCCGAGCTATGCATCGTGGGGAATCCTGGCACCGATCGTGCTGATCGCGCTGCGCCTCGTCCAGGGCCTTGCGCTCGGCGGTGAATATGGCGGCGCGGCGATCTACGTCGCCGAGCATGCGCCGTCCAACAAGCGCGGCTATTACACGTCGTGGATCCAGACGACCGCTACGCTCGGCCTGTTCATGGCGATCCTTTTGGTGCTTGGCGTCCGCACCTGGATGGGCGAAGCCGCGTTCGGCGACTGGGGCTGGCGCATTCCGTTCCTGCTCTCCGCGATCCTGCTCGCGGTGTCGATCTGGATCCGGCTCAAGCTCAGCAAATCGCCGCTGTTCCAGAAAATGGTCGAGGAAGGCAAGGTGTCCAAGCGTCCACTGACCGAAGCGTTCGGCCAGTGGTCGAACCTGAAGATCGCGATCCTGGCGCTGCTCGGCGCAACGATGGGTGAAGCCGTGATCTGGTACGGCGGACAGTTCTACGCGCTGTTCTTCCTCACCCAGACCCTGAAAGTGCCCGCGGTGACGGCAAGCATCCTGATCGCGACCGCGCTCGCAATCGGTACACCGTTCTTCATCTTGTTCGGTGCGCTGTCCGACAAAATCGGCCGCAAGCCGATCATGCTGGCGGGATTTGCGCTGGCCGCGGTGACCTATTTCTACATCTTCGCAGGCATCACCCACTTCGCCAATCCGAAGCTGGAAGCAGCGCTCGCCAACGCACCGGTGACGGTGACGGCGGATCCGAGCGAGTGCTCGTTCCAGTTCAAAGCAACGGGCGTCGAGAAGTTCACCACCGGCTGCGACACGATCAAAGCCGCCCTGGTCAACTCGTCGGTGAACTATAACAACGTCGCCGCGCCCGCCGGCACCAAGGCGAGCGTCAAAATCGGCGATCAGACCATCGCCGCCGATGCACCCAATCTCGCCACAGCGATCGGCGCGGCGGTGAAAGCCCACGGCTATCCGGCAGGTGCTGACACCAATGACATCAACTACCCGATGACGATCCTCTTGCTCGCCATTCTGGTGGTCTATGTCACCATGGTGTACGGGCCGATCGCCGCGTGGCTCGTGGAAATGTTCCCGACCCGCATCCGCTATAGCGGCGTGTCGTTGCCGTATCATATCGGCAACGGCTGGTTCGGCGGCTTCCTGCCGGCCACCGTGTTCGCCATCGTGGCCGCCACCGGCAACATCTATTCGGGCCTCTGGTACCCGATTGCGATCGCGGCAATCAGCTTTGTCGTCGCCCTGATCTTCCTGCCGGAAACCAAGGACCGCGACATCGCGACAATGTAAGGGCTGCCGCTGATAAGTAAGCTACAACGGGGCGGTCATCAGCCGCCCCGTTTTGTTTTTAAGACCGCCAGATCAGCCGCCGCGCGATGAAATTTCGGAGCGCCGCGGCAAGGCCGCACAGAAGCGCGAAGGCAAGCGCCGCGCCGACAAGCTCCTCGACAATGCCGAATAGCGAGTGCGGGCCGCCCCACGGCGCCAGCAGTCGAAAGCCCGCGGCCACGGCGCCGATGATCGCGCCATAGAGCATGGCGTGTCCGGTGTTCCAGGGCGTGCTGCTCGCCTCTCTGCGCATGCGCGATAAGCTAGCGCGTTTTTCGCGCGAAGCTAATGCCCCGCCCCTGCGCTCATCTGTGCCGGCGGCCGCTTCATCACCAGACCGAAGGCGGCGAGTGCTAGGAACAACACCGTCAGCAGCAGGAACACGTCGGCATAGCTCATCACTGCGGCCTGCATTCGCACCATGGCCGTGAGTTTCGCCAATGCCTGCATCTGCGCATCCGAACCGTGAAAGCGCGCCGCGAGATGGGCGAGCGTTTCATTGGCCATGACGTTCGCCGGATTCACCGCTTCGTGCAGGCGCTGCAGATGCAGATCCATCCGGTCGTTGAACCAGGTATTGATCGCCGCAAGCCCGATAGCGCCGCCGAGATTGCGCATCAAGTTGAACAGGCCGGAGGCGTTCTTCACGCGTTCCGGCGGCAAGGTGCCAAGCGCGGTATTAGTCACCGGAATGATCGCGAACATCAGGCCGACACCGCGGAAGATTTGCGGCCACAGCAATTCCCAGAAATCCCAATCGGAGGTAACGGAAGTCATCTCCCAGGTCCCGATGGCGAAGAAGACGAAACCCGCGATCAGGACGAAGCGCGGGTCGAACCGCTCGACCAGTTGCCCCGCGATCGGCGCGGTCGCGAACATCACGAGGCCGGACACGAACATGGTGTTGCCGATCATCAGCGAGTCGTAGCCGCGGACCTGCGCGAGATAGACCGGATAGAGATAGGTCAGGCCATAGAGCCCGACGCCGAGCACGAAAGAAAACAGGCTGCCAAGCGCAAAGTTGCGATTGAGGAAGGCGCCCAAATCGACGATCGGCACCCGCGCGGTCAGGACGCGGGCAAAGAACACCACGGCAGAGAGCCCGGAAACGATGGCCACGGTGAGAATCGTATTGTCGTCGAACCATTCATAGCGCGGGCCTTCTTCAAGCACGTATTCGAGCGCGCCGAGGAAGCCGGCCATGCTGATCAGGCCCCACCAGTCGAAATTCTTCAACAGCGCGAGATCCGGCTTGTCGAAATCGACCAGCAGATAGGTGGCGATGGTGACGATGATGCCGGGCACGACATTGATGAAGAACAGCCAGTGCCAGGAATAGGCGTCGGTCAGGTAGCCGCCGACCGTCGGGCCGATCGTAGGCGCGAGCGTGGCGATCAGGCCGACCACGGGCGCGACGAGCTTCTGCCGCGGGCCGGTGAAAATCAGATAGGCGGAGGCGAACACTGTCGGCACCATGCCGCCGCCGATGAAGCCCTGCACCGCGCGCCACACGATCATGCTGCCGATCGAGGAACTCATGCCGCACATGATGCTCGCCAGCGTGAAGCCTGCCGCCGAAATCGTGAACAGGTAGCGGGTGCCGATCGCGCGCGACAAAAAGCCGGACAGCGGGATAGCGACGACTTCGGCAACCAGATAGGCCGTCTGCACCCAGGGAATCTCGTCGGCCGAAGCCGAAAGGCCGGCCTGGATTTCCGACAGCGACGCCGAGACGATCTGGATGTCGAGAAACGCCATGAACATGCCGAAGCACATGGCGACGAAAGCAAACAGCCGGCGCGGCGGAATTGCATCCGCCGCGCGCGGCTGTTGCTGGACCTTCGACGCCGGCTGGGACGAGAACGCGGCGGAGGCTGCAGCTGTGGCCATGACGCTCTCCGCGATCTATTGCGCGTCGGATTGCAGATTGGGTACCGCCTCGGCGGCATTGGCCGGCGAGGTCAGGCCGGCTTCGCGCGTTGCACCCGGCTTGGTATTGACGCTGACGACGACCGACATTCCGGGCCGCAGCACCCGCTGCGCGGTGACGCCCGCCGGCACTTCGATGCGGACCGGCAGCCGCTGCACGATCTTGGTGAAATTGCCGGTGGCATTGTCCGGCGGCAGCAGCGAAAACACCGAGCCCGAGGCCGGCGACAGCGAGGCGACGCGGCCATGGATGTCATGGTCCGGCAGCGCATCGACGCTGACCGTCACCGGCTGGCCAGGATGAATCCGCGCCAGCTGCGTTTCCTTGAAATTCGCGTCGATATAGACGTCGCCGAGCGGAACGAGGCTCGCGACGCGCTGTCCGGTCTGCACATAGTCGCCGGTCTGCACTGCGCGGTTGCCGAACACGCCGTCGACCGGCGCGCGAATGACCGTGAAGGACAGATCGCGCTCCGCCTTGGCCTGCGCGGTCCGCAATTCGTCGAGCGTGCGGGCCGCCTCCTGCTGCTGCGCCTTGAGCACTTCAAGATTGGCGACTGCGGCATCGATCCCGGCTTGCGCACTCTGGATCGAGGCGCCGGCTTGATCGCGCGCGGCGATCGCCTGTTCGAGCGTCTGCTGGCTGGCATATCGCTGCTGCGAAAGCGCCTGCTGCCGCTCGTATTCAAGCTGGGTCTTTTTGGCTTCGGCTTGCGCCGAGACCATCTGCGCCTTGGTCTGTTCGACGGTCGCCTGTTGCGCCACGACCTGGCGGCCGATGCGGTCTACGGTCGCCTGCTGGGTCGCGACCTTCTCGCGCGCGGCGTCGACCGCGAGCTGATAGTCGCCGTCGTCGATGGTCGCGATCACGTCACCGGCATGAACGGTGGCATTATCGCCAACCGGAATGCTCGAAACATAGCCGGAGACCTTCGACGCCAGGGTCGTGTTGTGCGCGCCGACATAGGCGTCATCGGTCGAAATCATGTAGCGGCCGGTCACCCACCAATGCGCGCCGGCCCCGCCCGCAGCGATGATGGCGATCACTGCCGCCGCAGCGATGAGCGTGCGGCGGTCGAAGGCCCGCCGCGATTTCCGCCGCGGCTTGGTATTCAAATCCTGGTCCGCGGCCGTCTTGGGCAGCTCGACCGGAACGAGTTCGGTTTGCGTGGGCTGTTCGACAACGGCGGGAAGATGGGCGTCGGACGCTTCGTCCTTGCCGTGATAGGATTCTTGACTGCGATACGAATCTTGGTCGCGAAACATGACGCGCTCCGCCATCGATGATGTCCGGATTGACGATATGGTCATTGACCGAACGGTTCGGTCAATCTATATGGGGGTTGATAGAGCAAGTCAATATGACCGAACCGTTCGGTCAATAGAAATTTAAAGGGCGACGTGCTAAAGCCCGGCCAAAGTGCTGGCGAAGCTCGTGAATCGCCGCATCAGGCCCAGGAGATGAGGAAATGAACGTCCAGGCTCTGCTCAAGCCAGCTCCGACGGCCGGCGAGGAGAGCGCCAAGCGCCGCCAGATCGTCCAGGGCGCACGGGAGATCTTCCTGGCGCGTGGTTTCGACGCCGCCAGCATGAGCGACATTGCCCGTGCGGCAGGCGTCTCAAAGGGCACCCTCTACGTCTATTTCGAGAACAAGGAGCAGCTGTTCCAGGCCATCGTCCACGAGGAGTGCCTGGTCCATGCCGAAAGCGCCTTCGACCTCGATCCCGGCAATCACGACGTAGAAACGGTGCTGACGCGGGTCGGCAGCGCCTTTCTTGGGTTTTTGTGCAGCCCCGAAAAGGCCTCTGCCTTGCGGACCGTGATCGCGATTGCCGACCGCATGCCGGAGATCGGACGCGTGTTCTATGAGACCGGTCCTGCTGTCGGTATCGCCAAGCTGGCCGATTACCTCAAGGCCCAGAACGAGGCCGGCATACTCGCGGTCGACGACTGCACGATTGCGGCGGCGCAATTCCTGGATGCCTGCCAATCGACGCTGTTCAAGCCGGTGCTGTTCAATTTCAGTCCGCCGCCGCAAGAGGATGCGATCAAGCGGGTTGTTGGTGTCGCGGTGCGGACGTTCCTGCGCGCCTATCGCGCCAATCCGTAGACTTTTACGCTTTTGAGTTCCCTTCCCTATCGTTAGCGACCCGCGGCGAATTCTCTCCCCGCCGATGCGGAACTGCGATTGCCTCCAATCGTTCCTCAAATGAGGGCGCTGGAATGTGCGCACGAGCACTCGGATTATGACAAGTCAGGCCGTTTCCACGCACCGGCATCCGCACGATGCCGCGCAGCCGGATCGCGACATCGCGCAAGTGTGCATCAACACCATACGTACGCTCGCGATCGATGCCGTACAGAAGGCGGAATCCGGCCATGCCGGTGCGCCGATGGGCTTTGCGCCTGTCGCCTATACGGTGTGGCAGGAATTCCTGCGCTACGATCCGGCCGCGCCGCTATGGCCGAACCGCGACCGTTTCGTTCTGTCCAACGGCCACGCGTCGATGATGCTTTACGCGCTCCTGCATCTCACCGGCGTGCGGCGCGTCGTGGACGGCCGCGTCACCGACACGCCGTCGGTGAGCCTCGACGACATCAAAAACTTCCGCCAGCTCGACAGCATGACGCCGGGCCACCCGGAATACGAGCGCACGACCGGCGTCGAGACCACGACCGGGCCGCTCGGCCAAGGCTGCGGCAACAGCGTCGGCATGGCGATCGCCTCACGCTGGCTAGCGGCGCGCTACAACACGCCGCAATTTCCGTTGTTCGATTTCAAGGTCTACACGATCTGCAGCGACGGCGACTTGATGGAAGGCGTCGCCAGCGAAGCGGCGTCGCTCGCCGGCCATCTCGGTCTCGCCAATCTGTGCTGGATCTACGACAACAATACCATCACCATCGAAGGCCATACCGATCTCGCTTTCAGCGAGGATGTCGAAACCCGCTTCAAAGGCTATCACTGGAACGTGCTGCGCGTGCGCGACGCCAATGACACGGCGAGCGTCGCCGCGGCGTTGCGGAAATTCAATGACACCAGCGACCGGCCGACCCTCATCATCGTCAACAGCATCATTGGCTACGGCGCGCCGCATAAGCAGAACACCGCGGCCGCGCACAGCGATGCGCTCGGCGAAGAGGAGGTCCGGCTCGCCAAGCGTTTTTATGGCTGGCCGGAGGACGCGCAATTTCTGGTGCCGGACGGCGTCTATGATTGCTTCCACGACGGCGTCGGTCGGCGCGGACGAAAGCTGCACGACGACTGGACGAAGCTGTTCGCAAGCTACAAAAGCGAACAGCCGGAGCGCGCGCGTGAGCTTGAGATATTGCTCGCGGGTGATCTGCCGCCGCAATGGGATGCCCGGCTGCCGACATTTGCCCCTGACCCTAAAGGCCTCGCGACGCGGGAAGCCTCGGGCAAAGTACTGAACCAAATTGCCAAGACCGTACCGTGGCTCATTGGCGGCGCAGGAGATCTTTCGCCGTCGACCAAAACCGCGTTCGAAGGCGCGGAGTCACTCGAGGCGAACACGCCCGGCGGCCGCATCATGCATTTCGGCATACGCGAACATGCCATGGGCGCGATCGTGAATGGGCTGACCGTCTCCAAGCTGCGCGGCTTCGGAGCAACGTTCCTGATCTTCAGCGACTATATGAAGCCCTCGATTCGGCTCGCCGCCTTGATGGAGCTGCCGGTCTTTCACGTCTTCACCCACGATTCGGTCGCGCTTGGCGAAGACGGGCCGACACACCAGCCGATCGAGCAGCTGGCCGGACTGCGCGCCATTCCCAACCTGATCGTGTTGCGGCCGGCGGACGCCAACGAAGTCGCCGAGGCTTACAAAGTCATTCTCGGTCTGAAGACCGAGCCGGCTTGCTTGGTTCTGAGCCGCCAGAAACTGCCGACTTTCGACCGCACGCGCTACGCGCCCGCATCCGGCCTTGCCCGCGGCGCTTATGTGATGGCCGACGCGCCAGGTGGCGAGCCGCAGGTGATCCTGATCGCCACCGGCAGCGAAGTGCAGCTTTGCGTCGAAGTTTATGAAAAGCTGAAAGCCGAGAACATCCGGGCGCGGGTCATCAGCATGCCGAGCTTCGAATTGTTCGAACGGCAGGATGAAAGCTATCGCCGCCGGGTTCTACCACCTGAAATACAGGCACGGGTGACCGTCGAGGCCGCCGCCACGCTCGGCTGGGACCGCTATGCCGGACCGACCGGGACTATCATCGGCATGCATTCGTTCGGCGGGTCCGCGCCGGGCACGGCTTTAATGAAAAAATTCGGATTTGTTCCTGATAAGATATTGCAAGCCGCCACAGACCAGATTGCCAAGCACCAACATCGGATTGCAAGGAATTGACAATGAACGCTTTGAAAGCCCTGCACGATCACGGCCAAGCGGTTTGGCTCGACTTTCTGTCGCGCGGCTTCATCGCCAAAGGCGGGCTGAAGAAGCTCGTCGACGAGGACGGATTGCGCGGCGTGACATCGAACCCGTCGATCTTCGAGCATGCCATCGGCCAGACCAATGAATACGACGACGCCGTTACGCAGATTCTCAAGCAACACGACCGCCCGGCCGGCGAAATCTTCGAACAGCTTGCGGTTGAGGACATTCAGCGCGCCACGGACGTGCTGCGTCCGGTGTTTGACACCGCGCACGGCGCCGACGGCTTTGTCAGCATCGAAGTGTCGCCCTATCTCGCCAAGGACACTAAAGGCACGATCGCCGAAGCCAAGCGGCTGTGGCAGGCGATCGACCGCAAGAATCTGATGATCAAGGTGCCCGCGACGCCCGAGGGCATGCCGGCCATCCACGACCTGATCGCAGAAGGTATCAACGTCAATATCACTTTGTTGTTTGCACAGCAGGCTTATGAAGAAGTCGTCGAGGCCTATTTGTCCGGTCTCGAGGCGCTGGCGGCCAAAGGCGGCGACCTGTCGCGGATCGCGAGCGTCGCCAGCTTCTTCGTCAGCCGTATCGACACCGCGGTCGACAACTTGCTCGATGAAAAGATCGCCAAGGCCAACGATCCCGACGAAAAGAAGCGCCTCGCCACTCTCAAGGGCAAGGTCGCCATCGCCAATGCCAAGCTCGCCTATCAGCGTTACCTGCGTTTGTTCGCAGGTCCCCGCTGGGACGCGCTGAAGACGCATGGCGCGCGGGTACAGCGGCTGCTATGGGCTTCGACCGGCACCAAGAACAAAGCTTATAGCGACGTCCTTTACGTCGAAGAGCTGATCGGCCCCGACACCGTCAATACCATGCCGATCGCAACCATGGATGCGTTTCGCGATCATGGCCGACCGCGCGACACTCTCGGGCAGGACACGGCCGAGGCGCAGCGCCTCCTTGGCGAACTCGACCGCGCCGGCATTTCACTCAAGGTCGTGACCGACAAGCTGCTTGACGACGGCGTGCGGCTGTTTGCCGATGCCAACGACAAGCTCCTCGCCGCGGTCGCCAAAAAACGGCTGGAAGTCCTCGACAAGAACATCAATAAGCAGGAGCTCGCGCTCGGCGACGAGCTGAAGAAGAAAACCGACGCAGCCGCCGAGGACTGGCGCGTCCACGGCAAGATCCGCAAGCTCTGGCAGCGCGACAAGTCGCTGTGGACCGGCAGCGACGAGGACCGCTGGCTCGGCTGGCTCGACAGCGTCGACGACAAGCAGATCGCGGATTTCACGGCATTCGCGGAAGAGGCCAAGAGCGCCGGCTTCACCGATGCCGTCCTTCTCGGCATGGGCGGGTCGAGCCTAGGCCCCGAAGTTCTGGCTGCGACTTTCGGCCATCGCCCAGACTGGCCGCGCCTGCACGTGCTCGACTCCACGGTGCCGGCGCAGATCGAATCGATCGAAGGCAAGATCGATCTTGCCAGGACGCTCTTCATCGTCTCGAGCAAATCCGGCAGCACGACCGAGCCCAATATCCTGACTGACTATTTCTTCAAGCGTGTCTCTGACAAGGTTGGCGCCGGCAAAGCCGGTTCGCATTTCATTGCCATTACCGATCCCGGTTCATCGCTGGAGAAACGGGCCGCGGAGCAGAAATTCCGCCGCGTGTTCCATGGCGTGCCGAGCATCGGCGGCCGCTATTCGGTGCTGTCGCCCTTTGGCCTCGTCCCGGCGGCCATCGCCGGCATCGACGTTGCCGGACTCGTGCGGCTGGCGCGCGCGATGATGCGCACCTGCGGCCCCGACGTGCCGCCTGCGGAAAATCCGGGAATTGAATTCGGCCTCGCGCTCGGCACCGCGGCTGTGGCCGGCCGCGACAAGGTCACCATTACTGCTTCGCCGGGCGTTGCCAGTTTCGGCACCTGGGCCGAACAGCTCTTCGCCGAATCCACCGGAAAACACGGCAAGGGCCTGATCCCGGTCGACGGCGAACCGCTCGGCCGTCCTGAGGTCTACGACAATGACCGCATCTTCATCGACTTGCGGCTCGAGAGTGATGCGATCAATGCGGACCACGAGCGCAAGCTCAACGCCCTGCACAAGGCCGGCCATCCGGTCATCCGCATCGTGCAGAAGTCCACGGAGAGTATCGGTCAGGAATTCTTCCGCTTTGAGATCGCGACCGCGATCGCGGGTGCGGTGATCGGCATCAATCCGTTCGACCAGCCCGATGTCGAAGCAAGCAAAGTGAAGACGCGCGAATTGACCGAGGCGTTCGAGAAGGCCGGCGCCCTGCCCGCCGAAACGCCGGTCTGCACGGAAAAATCAATCAAGCTCTATACCGACGAGACCAATGCGGCGGCGCTGCGCAAGGCCGGCGCCGACGGTAGCATCGAAAGCTGGCTGAAGGCGCATTTCACCCGCGTTCGCCGCGGCGACTACGTGGCGATGCTGGCCTATCTCGCCCAGGATCAGAGCAACACCGACCGTTTGCAAAAGCTGCGCGTCGACATGCGCGACAAGCGGCATGTTGCGACCTGTCTTGAATTCGGCCCGCGCTTCCTGCACTCGACCGGCCAGGCCTACAAAGGCGGGCCGGACTCCGGAGTCTTCTTGCAGATCACGTCCGGCGACGCCCACGACCTGCCTATTCCCGGCCACCGCGCCAGCTTCGGCGTAGTGAAGGCAGCGCAAGCGCGCGGTGATTTCGGCGTACTTGTCGAACGCGGCCGGCGCGCGCTGCGGGTTCATCTCGACGGTGATTTGCCAGCGGGCTTGTCCGAGCTCGCGAGCGCATTTGAGCGTGCAATTTCGTAACGGAGTTTTTCCATGCAGATCGGCGTGATTGGTCTTGGGCGCATGGGGGGCAATATTTCGCGCCGTCTGATCCAGAACGGTCACGAGGTGGTCGTCTACGACCATGACCCCAAAGCGATCGCCCCGATTACGAAGGACGGTGCCAAGGGCGCCGACGATCTCAAGAAGCTCGTCGCGCAGTTGAGACCGCCGCGGCCGGTCTGGGTCATGTTGCCGGCCGGCAAGATCACCGAAGACACCATCCTTCAGCTCGGCAAGTTGCTCGATGCCGGCGACATCGTTCTCGACGGCGGCAACACATTCTGGAAGGACGATATCCGCCGCGCCAAGATGCTCAAGGAGCGCAACATCCATCACGTCGATGTCGGCACAAGCGGCGGCGTGTGGGGGCTTGAGCGCGGCTATTGCATGATGATCGGCGGCGACAAGCCGATCGTCGACCGTCTCGATCCGATCTTCAAGGCGCTGGCGCCCGGGCTCGGCAATGCGCCGCGCACGCCGGGCCGCAACGGCCGCGACCCGCGCGCCGAGCAAGGCTACATCCATGCCGGCCCCAACGGCGCCGGACATTTCGTCAAGATGATCCACAACGGCATCGAATACGGACTGATGCAGGCCTTCGCCGAAGGCTTCGACATTCTCAAGAACGCCTCGAGCGACGCCCTGCCGCAAGACCATCGGTTCGACCTCGACCTCACCGACATTGCCGAAGTGTGGCGGCGCGGCAGCGTCATCAGCTCCTGGCTGCTCGATCTCACGGCGAGCGCGCTGACCAAGGATCCAAAGCTCGACGCCTTCGAAGGCATCGTCGAGGATTCCGGCGAAGGTCGCTGGACGATCATGGCGGCGATCGACGAGGCGGTGCCCGCGGATGTTTTGTCCGCCGCGCTTTACACCCGCTTCCGCTCGCGCCGCGACCACACCTTCGCCGAGAAGATCCTCTCGGCGATGCGCAGTGGCTTCGGCGCTCATGTCGAGCCAAAACCGGCGCACAAGGCCAAATCGTCATGAACAGCAGGACAGCGACGACGTCGGCGCGGCAGGCCGATCCATGTTCCTTTGTGATCTTCGGCGCGTCGGGCGACCTCACGCATCGCCTGCTGGTGCCTGCGCTCTACAATCTCGCCGCTTCGGGGCTATTGCCCGAGGACTTTGCTTTGATCGGCGTCGCCCGCAGCTCGTCGACCAGCGAAGCCTTCCGCGACGATCTCGTCAAAAGCCTCCCGAAATTCGCCACCCGCGACATCGACGAACGTATCGTCAAAAAGCTCCTCGGCTGCGTGGCCTATGTCGAGGGCGAGCCCAACGATGAAACGACCTACAAAAAGATCGGCGCCGAACTGTCCCGCATCGAGCGTAAACACGCCACCAAGGGCAACCGGCTGTTCTATCTGGCGACGCCGCCCGCGGCCTTCATGCCGATCGGCTGCGGGCTGGGCCAATCCGGCCTCGCCCGCGAAGAGAACGGCGGCGCATGGCGGCGCGTCGTCATCGAAAAGCCGTTCGGCACCGACCTCGCCTCCGCGCGCAAACTCAATGAAGGGCTGCTGCGCGTTCTCAAGGAAGACCAGATCTATCGGATCGACCACTATCTCGGCAAAGAGACCGTGCAGAACATCATGGTGCTGCGCTTTGCCAACGGCCTGTTCGAGCCGATCTGGAATCGCCATCATATCGAGCATGTGCAGATCACGGTCGCGGAATCGCTGACCGTCGGACGCCGCGGCAGCTATTACGACGCGACCGGCGCTTTGCGCGACATGGTGCCGAATCACCTGATCCAGCTGTTGTCGCTCATCGCCATGGAGCCGCCATCACGCTTTGCCGCCGACTCCGTGCGCAGCGAGAAGGCGCAAGTGCTCGATGCCGTGCAATATCAGAACGGCGACGCGCTGCTCAATTCGGTGCGCGCGCAATATGGCGATGGCTTTGTCGACAACCGCCCGGTCGAGGCCTATCGCAAGACCAAGGACGTCAAGCCTGACAGCACCACCGAGACCTACGTGGCACTGCGACTGATGATCGACAATTGGCGCTGGGCCGGCGTGCCGTTTTATCTGCGCACCGGCAAGGCGCTGCGGGCCAAGCAGACCGAAGTGGCGATCAAGTTCCGGCAGGCGCCGGTCGCCATGTTCCGCGAAACGCCGATCGATCGGCTCGCCGAAAACTTCCTGGTGATCCGCATCCAGCCCGATGAATGCATCGGCCTTGAATTCAACGCCAAGGTTCCCGGACCTTCGATCACTATCGGCGGCGTCGGCATGACGTTCAAATACGGCGACTATTTCGACGCATCGCCATCGACCGGGTACGAGACGCTGATCTACGATTGCATGATCGGCGACGCGATCCTCTATCCGCGCGCCGACGGCATCGAAGCGGGCTGGCGCGTGGTGCAGCCGTTTCTCGATGCTTGGAAAGAAGCCGGCGGACGAGGGCTGGCGACCTATCGCGCCGGCAGCGAGGGCCCCGCCGAGGCCGACGAGCTTCTCGCCAGAGACGGCCGGCGCTGGCGACCGATCGCGTGAGCCCCAGCCATGGCATCCACAATCTCCCCGCACATCATCACCGTGGCAGATCCGGCAGCCTTGGCCGAGGCCGCGGCACAGCGCCTGGTGCATCGCGTCGCGCGGGGCGACCGGGCGGCGGTATGCCTCACCGGCGGCTCGAGCCCGCAGCGCCTCTATCGCCTGCTCGCAACGGCGCAGTGGCGCGGCAAGATCCCGTGGCAGCGCGTGCACTGGTTCATGGGCGATGACCGTTTCGTTCCGCAAAGCGACCCGCTCAGCAATATGGGCGCGGCGCGGCACGCCTTTCTCGATCAGACAGCTCCGCCGCAAAACATTCATCCGATCGCGACCGATGCCGGCGATCCCGACGAGGCGGCGCGTCTTTACGAGGATGAGCTGAAAAAGTTCTACGGCGCCGAACGGCTCGATCCGGCGCGGCCGCTGTTCGAACTGGTGTTGATGGGATTGGGCGGCGACGGCCATACCGCCTCGCTGTTCCCGCACGCGCTCGCCCTCGATGAAAAGGAACGCTGGACGGTCGGCGTTACCAAAGCCGGCATGGAGCCTTACGTGCCGCGTGTGACGTTGACCTTTCCGGTGCTCGGCTCGACCCGTGAAATGCTGTTCATGGTCGACGGCGCCAGCAAGCGCGAAATCCTCAGCCGCGTCCTGTCAGGCGAGGACCTTCCGGCACACCGCGCTCACTCCGACGGCGAGTTGATTTGGCTCATTGACCGCGCGGCAGCCCCCGAGACCACGCGATGAGAGCCGACGCAGCAGCCGATAAGGTTTCCGTCCTGGTGGTGATGGGGGTGTCGGGATCGGGCAAAAGCACGATCGCCGCCATGCTCGCGCATCGCCTGCACTGGCTCTACGAGGACGGCGACTGGTTTCATCCCAAGCGGAATATCGAAAAGATGCACCACGGCGAGCCGCTCAACGATGAGGACCGCTGGCCCTGGCTGCATGCCATCGCCGACTGGATCGACGCCACGCGGCATTCCGGCAATCACGGCATCGTGGCGTGCTCCGCGCTCAAGCGCAGCTATCGGCAGATCCTCATCGGCGAACGGCAAGACGTCAGGCTGGTCTATCTCAAGGGCGATCAGGATCTGATCGAGGGCCGGGTCGCTGCCCGCGCCGATCACTTCATGCCGCCGGCGCTGCTCGACAGCCAATTCGCCGCACTCGAAGAGCCGACTGCGGACGAACAGCCCATCACGGTATCAGTCGCCCCGCACCCACGCGAAATTGTCGAGACAATCGTCAAAAAACTGAATATCGATGAAGCTGTAGGCACCACGGTTAGTCGCGCGCAGTAGCGGCGAGCGGGGTTGCAGCGAGACCATCGATCCGATGAACGAGACACCGCTTCCGTCGTCAGCCGGCGCCGCAACCGATGACAAGCGGACCATCCACAGGCTCCTGATCTTCTTTGCGCTCGTTTATGTCGTCGAGGGCGCGGGCCAGATCGTCGGCTTGATCGCGCAGCCGCTGAACCATTATCTGAAAGAGGCGCTGGGCTGGACGCCGATCCAGGTCACCGCCTTCATCACCGTCTTCAACCTGCCCTGGATCATCAAGCCGCTCTACGGCCTCATCTCGGATTTCGTGCCGCTGTTCGGCTATCGGCGCAAGAGCTATCTCATCATCGCCAATGTCGCCGCCATCGGCGGCTATCTGTGGGTCACGCAACTCACCGCGCCGGGCCAACTCCTCGTCGCGCTTTCGCTCACCGCCTACGCCATGGCGATATCGAGCACGCTGTGCGGCGCGGTCCTTGTCGAGAACGGCCAGCGGCTGCACGAGAGCGGCGCCTTCGTCAATCAGCAATGGCTGTGGTTCAACATTGCCGCCATGGCCGCAGCCATCCTCGGCGGCCAGCTGGTGCAGCATCTGACGCCGGCCGGAGCCTTGCACACCGCGGCTTTCATTGTCGGCATGGCGCCGTTCCTAGTCATTTTCGGCACGCTGTTTCTGATCGACGAGAAACGTTCGCCGATCGACACGCAGGGCATGAAGGCGACGTTTCACGGCCTGGTCGCAGCGTTCAGGCGGCGCGAGCTTCTCATCGTCGCCGTCTTCATCTTTCTCTATTACTTCAGCCCCGGGCTCGCCACGCCGCTCTACTATCACATGACGGATGAGCTGAAATTCTCGCAAGCCTATATCGGCATCCTGACGTCGATCTCCGCGGCCGGCTGGATCGTCGGCGCGCTGCTGTACCGGCGCTATTTCGAAGCGCTCAGCATGAGGAAGCTGCTCTATCTGAGCATCATGTCCGGCACCGTGACGACGCTTGCTTACCTGTTGTTGTCGAGCGAAGCATCGGCAGCGATCATCAATTTCTGCGCCGGCTTTTCCGCCATGCTCGCGACCGTGGCGACAGTGACGCTCGCCGCCGACTATTGCCCGCCGCGGGCCGAAGGATTTTCCTTCGCCGTGCTGATGTCGGTGATCAATCTGTCGAACACGGTCGGCGACAATGTCGGTTCATATCTCTACGCCAACGTCTTTGCGCGCAGTCTGCCGCCACTTATCATCATCTCGGCCGCCTTTACCGCGTTCGCCTTCATCCTGGTGCCTTTGCTGCATTTGGGCGACAAGCCGCAAGGCGCGCCGGCGGTGCTGGGAGATCGCTCGGGAAGCAAGATGGAACCGGACGCCACTTCCGCGCGTTGATTCCCGCGATCGCGTTGCGTGCTTTTCCCATACGGAACTGCCCAGATAAAGGTAACCGGTCATGCGCAAGACCGTCGCGATTTTCGTACTTTGCCTGTCCGTCGCTCTATTCGCGGGTGCGCCGCACGCCGCCGCATTCGGATTGCGAATCGGACCATTCCACATTGGCATCCCGTTCGGCTGGCACCACCGGCACCACCTTTACATGCACGCCAACCGCGGCGATGTCGCCCGCGCCGAGAGCGGCCGCTCCGACACCCGTGAAGCCGCGCCGCAGGGCGTCATATCGCCCGCACTCGTTTATCCAAACCTGGCGCTCCCGGTGATTTTCCAGAACGTGTTCTGGCCCGGTGCGACGCAATGGCCGTTCGGCTATCAGAACATTTTCACCACGGCCTTTGCCAAAATCTCCGGCGACCGCGACGGGCGCCAGTGTCAGCAGCCGCTCGACGCCAATGCCATCGTCGGCCGCATCAGTAACGACATATCGCCGACGGCCGATCAAATGCCGCTGCTTCAGAAGCTTGGCGGCGCGCTCGGCATGGCTTCGGGCTATCTTGCCAAAGTCTGCGCCAGAGCAATCCCGGGACAGCCGGTCGCGCGGCTGCAAATGATGCAGTCGCAGATCCAGGCGCTCGCCATGGCGATCGACATCGTCCGGCCGCCGCTGCAGGAACTCGAGCAATCGCTGACGCCGGAGCAGAAGTCCCGCTTTGATGGCGCCCCGTCCACGCAGACGGACAGCACCCCTGGCGCGCAAACGAGCGTCCAGGAGCAGAACCAGGCGGGCGCTCTGGTGCGGCCGTGCGGCGACTCGACAAGCGCAATCACCTGGTCGATCGAACAGATCAACAAGTCGGTCCAGCCGACCGATGCGCAGCGCGACGACGTCGCGGGCGTGAAACAGGCTTTTGCCAGCGCCGCGGCGGATCTCGATACGCATTGCCCGGCTTCGGCGCCGGCCACCGCGCTTGGTCGTCTCGAAACCATCGAAGCGCGGCTCGACGCGGCGTGGCGCGCGGTTCTGTCGATGCAAGTCACGCTCGCCAATTTCGAAAGCAAATTGAGCGACGCGCAGAAGAGCCGCTTTGACACGATGAATGTCGCCGCCCGTTAGCGCTGCGGCGATCTATGGTTTGCGATTTTGCGCGTTCCAGTGCCGCTCGAGATTGGCAATCAGCGCCGGGCTGAAATGGCAATAGGCCTGCTCGCGGGCATAGACAGCCATGTAGCGGCGGAACGCGTCGAGCGGCTCCTCGCTCACCCGCAACGCGCGGCGATTGCCGGCAGCGCTGACAACGCCGGAACTGGTGAAATTGTCGATCACGACGTCCATCGCGGAATCGATCTCGGAAACCGGCGCGATCTCGTCGCAGATCAGCCTGCCGTCCGGGGTATCGCAATCGATGCGGCGTCCGTAGAGAATGGCCTGGCGCGCGATCCGGTCGCCGGTGAACCGCCATAGCCGCAGATTGGCGGCTCCGGGAATGATCCCTTCCTTGCGGGCCGGCAGCGTCAGATAGGCGTCGCTGGCCGCCAGCACGTAATCGAGCGCGAGAACAAGCTGGCAGCCGCCACCGATGGCAAAGCCGTCGATGACGCCGACCCACGGTTTCTCGATCGACCCTCCAATCATCTCATCCGGGCTCAGATCCGCGCGCGCCACACCGCGGAACAGCTTGTTGACGAGCCCCATGTCGCGCTTGATGTACCAGACGTAGGAAATCTTGCCGTGATAGAGATGCGTGAGATTGATGCCGGCTGAGAACAACCGGCGGCCGCGATATTTCGTGTGTTCGACAGTGTCGCCGCGCAGCACGGCGATATCGGTTTCGCGATCAAGCGTCGCAACATCTATTGCAGTCTCGAGCCCATCGATTGTGCTCTCGTCCTCGGAATTGAGAAAGCGCGGGTGCCGCATGGTCACGAAGGCCGCTTTGCCGCGGCGCTCCACGCTGACACCTTCGAATTCGAGCTTGCCGCGTTCCGCGAACCGGCGGACATGTTCGAAGGCGTCCGGACGCGGCAATAGCATGGCGTGGCATAGATGCATGCCGCAGACCGGGTGTCCGAGAATGTAGGAAAGCAGAAAGCCCTGGTCGACCTCGAAGCCGTCCTTGTGCTGCTGCTTGAGCGCATTTTCCTTTGCGAGCTGATCCTCGCTCGGAACAAGTCCCGGCACTACTGTCGCGGCTTCGCGAACCAGATGCTCGACGCGCTTGAATTTGGTGAGATTGTCGGTGAGCCGCCGATACACAGCCTCGACATGGGCGGCGAGAAATCGCGCCCGGGCCTCGCGGCCGCGCTCGAAGATGGCGGCTGCGGCCGACGCTTCGGTCTGCGATCGTGCGGATTTCTGCGGCAGACGCGCCAACAGCTCGGCGCCGATCCGCCATAGCCGCCCAAAATTGTCGGCGTCGCGGCGAAAATCGGCGGTCGCCGTATCGTCAGTTCCGAGCCATGCGGCAACGCTTTCGCGCGGCAAACCGGCGCGCTCGAAGATGTCGCTGCGTGAGGTGTCTTCCACGATTGCCATTGCTGTCCCTTGGAACGGACCTTTTCTATCTACTCTCGCGGCCGCTTGTCGATCACCCGCTTGGCCTTGCCCTGCGAACGCTCGATGACGCCCGGCGCCACCGCACGCACCGTCACCGAGACACCGACCTGCGCCTTGATCAAATGAGCGCCGCGCTCGGCGAGGACCATGGCGGCTTCCTGCGGCAGCGCCTCGCGCGTTTCGACGATCACGTCGAGCTCGTCGAGCCGGCCGGGGCGCGTGACTTCGAGAATATAATGCGGCGCGAACATCTGCTCGGCCGCAAGCGCAGCCTCGATCTGGGTCGGAAAGACGTTGACGCCGCGGATGATCAGCATGTCGTCACTGCGGCCCTTGATACGCTCGATGCGGCGCATGGCGCGCCCGTCGCCGGGCAGAAGCCGCGTCAGGTCACGCGTACGATAGCGGATGACGGGCATCGCCTCCTTGGTCAGCGAGGTGAAGACCAGCTCGCCCTCCTCACCGTCCGGCAGCACCTTCCCGGTCTGCGGATCGATGATCTCCGGATAGAAATGATCCTCCCAAACCGTCAGGCCGCTCTTGCTGTCGGCGAATTCCTGCGCCACGCCAGGACCGATCACTTCGGAAAGCCCATAGGAATTCACCGCATCGAGGCCCATGCGCCGCTCGATCTCGGCACGCATCGATTCGGTCCAGGGCTCGGCACCCAGCAGCGCGATGCGCAGCGACGACTTGCGCGCATCGATACCCTGGCGGTCGAACTCGTCGGCAATAGCCAGCAGATAGGACGGCGTGACCGCGATGATGTCCGGCTCGAAATCGCAGATCAGCTGCACCTGACGCTCGGTAAAGCCGCCGCTCACCGGGATCACGGCGCAGCCGAGATATTCGGCGCCGTAGTGGAAGCCAAGCCCGCCGGTGAACAGCCCGTAGCCGTACGCGATATGCATCTTATCGCCCGGTCTGCCGCCGGCGGCGCGCATCGAGCGCGCCATGATCCGCGACCACATCTCGATGTCGCCACGCGTATAGCCGACCACTGTCGGCTTGCCCGTCGTGCCGCTTGAAGCGTGAACGCGCGTGATCTTGTTCATCGGCACCGCGAACATGCCGAACGGATAGTTCTGGCGCAGATCGTCTTTAGTGGTGAACGGCAACTTGGCGAGATCGTCGAGGCTCTTGACGTCGCCGACCTGGATTCCCGCCGTCGCAAATTTCTTCTGGTAATGCGGAACGCGTGCGGCGCGCGCCAGCGACTGCTTCAGCCGGGCCAGCTGCAACGCATGCAATTCGTCGAGACTGGCATTCTCGATCGGCTCGGGCTGCCCGATCGCGCGCCGCCCCGGATCGCCCGCGGGCTGCTCGCGCAGATCAGGCTCGCCGCCCGATTGAGTCATAGGTTTCCTCCCGACCGTTGGATCGGCCGTTTGAGGGACAATGTACGGACTATAACATTCACCGGCAATTCGCTTGGCGCTGAAGACCGATGACTAGTGGTAAATCCCAGAATAAGTCACATTCGACGCCGATGTACCTTAGGGGGCTTGCAAGGGCAATCATTGGGACTGTAATTTCATCTGCAACCATCGGTAGACGGGCAGCGAAGAGTCCCTCTACAATAATTCGATTCGACCCATCCTTTTTCGTGCACGGAATTGCATGTCTGACGTTGCTATCCTTCTGTGCACGTTCAACGGGGCGAGATTCCTCCCCGCGCAGCTGTCGTCCTATACCGACCAGACTTGGCGCGACTGGCGCTTATTTGCTTCGGACGATGGCTCAAGCGATGAGACCGCGGCAATCCTATCGCAATATCAGAAAACGATTGGATCAAACCGCATGCAGATCTGCAGCGGACCGCGGCGCGGCTTTGTCATCAACTTCCTCAGCCTTATTTGCGACCCCTCGATTGACGCCGACTACTACGTCTATTCCGACCAGGACGACATCTGGGAGCCGGGGAAGCTGACGCGCGCCATCGACGTCCTGCAGAAGATTCCCGCGCGCATCCCGGCCGTTTTCGGCTCGCGAACCCGTCTGATCCGTGATGATGGACAAGAATTCGGTCTGTCTCCCTTGTTTCGGCACAAGCCCGAGTTCCGCAACGCGCTGGTTCAGAACATCGCTGGCGGCAACACCATGGTGCTCAATGCCGCGGCGCGCGAACACCTGATGGCAGGCGGATCCGAGCTCCACCTTCCTGGGCATGATTGGTGGACCTATCTGGTGACTACCGCCGTCGGCGGCCACGTTCACTACGACCCGACGCCGCTGGTCAAATATCGGGTTCACCCGGGCAACATCATGGGATCGAACGCCGGACTGACCAATCATGCGCGGCGTCTGAACATGGTGGCGCGCGGCCGTTTTCGGCAATGGATCGATCTCAATATCGCGGCGCTCAAGCCTTTGCGCAGCCGCATGACGCCGGAGAACCAGGCGCTGTTCGACCTGTTCTGCGAGGCTCGGGATCTCTCGTTCTTCGGTCGTCAGATCGGCCTGCTCAAAACCGGCATCTATCGGCAGACGCCGCTGGGCAATGCCGGGATGGTTCTCGCCTCTTTGCTCAAGAAGCTTTGATCGCGGCGCGGACGACGGCAAGCTTGCGCCAAAATGCAAGTCCAACCGCGATTGGCGGCATTAGCAGTCTATAGAGCAGCTTCGACGAGTGGTCGCTGAGAATTCGGTCTCGCTTTTCCGCAGGCAAACTGTCGCGGCAAAGCCAGACCCGATGCGCCATATGGATCTTGCGCATGAATACATTGAACAGAGTCTTCTCGATATAAGGCTTGTCGCCATATGCCTCGAACAGCGCGATGTTCTCGTCGATGAGGCCACCGGTCGCGATGCTCCGCAGGGTGAGTTGGCCTGGGTGCCGTCGGATGGCACAGACCTCGTCTGCCAAGGTTGCCAAGCTGCCCTGCTCGAGCAGATAAAACCACATTTCCAGATCCATGAGCTGCAAGAACGACTCTTGAAAGCCGCGCTGTGCCGCCACCCGACGAAACATGACCGCGCTGGGCTCGCCGATATCATTGCCGCCAAAAATGCACCTGTTGATCGCCTGCGGGCCCGAGACCGACATATCCGTGCCCGCATACCGCCGCGTCGCGATCGTCGTGCCGCTTGCATCGATCAGCCGGCGCGCCCCCACGACCAATGACACTTCTGGATCACCGTCGAGCAATTCCGACATCCGCCGGAGGCTTCGCGGCAGCAAGAGATCGTCAGCGCAGAGGAATTTTACGTACTCGCCTTGGGCATGTTTAAGGCACACATTGAAATTCGCCGTCATGCCGATATCGACGGGATTCCTGTGGAAGCGGATGCACGGCACCTTTGCGGCCATTTGCTCGACCCACTGCGGGGTGCCATCGCTCGAGCAATTGTCGACAATGATTAGTTCGATATCATCAAGAGACTGCGCTAGGACAGACTCAACAGCCAAGAGCAGAAACGCCCCACCGTTCTTAACCGGTATGCAAACGCTGATCTTCGGCGGCATCTCGAATTACTCGTCACCCCTGCTTTATGTGCTTTCGCGGACTCGTTCAACATCGCTCCAAAACATCGAAACCGGAACACCAATGGTCAAATATTGTTTCTGGAAGGATCTTCAGCTTGGCCTGACACCAGACTGCGGTAGAGCGAGAGGCAACGATCCGGCGAGGCCAACCGCGATGTACCTTGTCGAGATGCCGATCGTTGCGCTGATTGTTGACTTGCCGGCCATGACTGCTTAGGCCTCATCCCTATGAGCCACGGGAGCTTTTCATGAGTCATGCGGCAGACTTCCTCGCCGAAGTCGCTGAAATTGCGCGGCGCGTGCCCGCCGAAACGATTGAGGCGTTGTGCGCCGAACTCGTCAGGCTGCGAGAGCGCGACGGCCGCCTGTTCATCATCGGCGTCGGCGGCAGCGCTGGCAATTGCGGCCATGCGGTCAACGACTTTCGCAAGCTCTGCGGCATCGAAGCTTATGCGCCGACCGACAACGTCTCCGAACTCACGGCGCGGACTAATGATGAGGGCTGGCCGACGGTCTTTGCGGAATGGCTCAAGGTCAGCCGCGCCAATGCCAAGGACGCGGTTCTGGTGTTCTCGGTGGGTGGCGGCAATCTCGAGAAGAATGTCAGCCCCAACATTGTCCGCGCCATCGAGGAAAGCAAAGCGCGCGGGCTCAAGGTGTTCGGCATTGTCGGCCGCGACGGCGGCTACACCAAGAGAGCCGGCGATGTCGTGGTCGTAATTCCAACCGTTGATGAATCCCGCATCACCCCACATGCCGAGGCATTCCAGGCGGTGGTTTGGCATTGTCTCGTTTCGCATCCCAAATTGCAGAAGAACGCCACGAAATGGTGAGAGCGGCGGTTTTTCTCGATCGTGACGGCGTGATCAACGCGAATGTAGTCCGCGACGGCAAGCCGGTGGCACCTACCACGATCGAAGAATTTCGCTTTCTGCCCGGCGTCGAGGACGCCGTACGCCGTCTGAAGGAGGCCGGCTATACAGTGATCGTCTGCACCAATCAGCCAGACGTCGCGACCGGCCGCACCTCGCGCGCCACTCTCGACGCGATGCACGCCCTCGTCCGCGAGCGGCTGAAGGTCGATGATATCAAGGCTTGCTTGCATACTGACAGGGACAGATGCGACTGCCGCAAGCCGAAACCTGGCATGCTGCTGGCTGCAGCGCATGAACATGGTATCGATCTAGCCGCAAGCTACATGGTCGGTGACCGCTGGCGCGACGTCGTGGCTGGTCGTACGGCCGGCTGCGAAACATTTTTTGTCGACTACGGCTATCAACAGGACGGGCCCAACGATCCGGACCATGTCGTCTCGTCGCTTGCTGACGCTGTTGATGTCATACTAGCTCGCGGCTCGCAACGCCGCTGACAGACCGAATGCTAGCCCGGATCATCGAATGTCTCAGCGTCCGCTTCTCACGCAATGAGAAGATGGCTCTGGTGAGACTGATCGATTTCGATGCTATGCGTGGTGTGAAGACCGTCCGCAATCGCAGCATCGGCACTATGGGCTTCATGAGCAGCAGCGAGCAAAGCAGCGACGTCCATCAATTCAGTGTGCTTCAACGAAGGCGCACCGATACTCTCAGCGCCAAGTGTAGCGTCATGACCGAAATTCGCGGGAAAGAGGAAAGCATCGTGACTCTTCAACGCTCATGACACCCGTTCCGGAACTTGAAGATGTCGGAGTAGCGCTCCCGTTCGCCACCCAGCCAACATCCGGTTGGTCTCCCGAATTGAGCGTCGATGCAGAGGCAGACACCGGCGGATCATAAACAATGGTTCCGCCACTGCCGTCGCTGGCAAAACTGAAATTCGCCAGAACGTAGGAGCCGTTGAAATCCAGTGTCGCAGTGTTGGTTCCATCGCTAACCGTCAAGACGCCGTTGGCGTAGCTGTCATGGACCGTGCTGAAATTGATATCGCGTAAATCGATTTGATCCGAGCCCGACAGGGTGCCGTTACCGGAGAAGTTGAAAATCTCGCCGATGAATGCCGGCGCGTCGTCGAGACGCAATGCCCCCGTGGAGCCTTCGAAGGTGACCGATCCCGAGTAACCGGCGGCGAACTCCGCACTTGCGCCGACCCCGATTGTCGTCGATCCCGAGCCGGTCACAGGATCATGAACTTGAAGGCTGGCGCCGGCTCCAGCGGCCAATACGCCCGCATTGGTCATCGTGGCCCCGGTGTCGATGGTGAGGAGGCCGCCATTCGCCTCGATCGTGCCGCTGGCATTGTCCAGCGCAAGATGGCCGGTGCCGTCGCCGATGGTTCCGGTGCCCGTGATCGTATTGCCCGAGTTGGTCAAGGTTTCACCGGCCGCTGAACCGGCAATGGTGCCGCCAGCCATGGTCACGTCGCCCGCTTCGGTCAATGTCGACGCCGTATCGTCGAGGAGAAGCAATCCAGCAAGCTGTATATTGCCGGTATTGGTCGTCGTGCTGTGGTCGATCAGCGTCGTGGTACTGCTGGCAAGGTTGACGGTGCCGGTAATATCGGCGTCGAGCGTGGGCGCCGCAGCGATTGCCGCCGCAAGCGACGAGTGCACGGCTTCGAAGCCGGCAGTGGCCTGTGCCTGAGCGGCGCTGTTTTGTGGACTGAAGCTGTCGATCCCCGGCCCCACATTCGACGTGCTGCCGTTGGGATCCCATTCCCAGAAATAAGTCCCGACAAGCGAAGAACTGCCTGACGCCTCCCAGGCCTGAAAAAACGCCTGATAAAGCTCAGCCTGTAGCGACGGATCCGGAGTGTTTCCGGACGCTGAAGGATCAGCCGCCGCGCCGCTGTCATTGGCGTAGCCGAGTTCGGTGAAGATCAGCGGTCGTCCCGACTGTTCGGCTAGGTTTTCGAAGTACTGGATCGGCGATTGATTGCCGATCACCGCATAGGCGCCTGGATTGCTGGCCTGCGTCGCCGGATCGTGCCAGCCATTGACCAGCTGCTGAAGCGTTGGATTGGCGGCGTTCGACAGCGGCACATAGCAGTCGATGCCTTCGTAGTTCAGCTGGCTCCAAAAACTGACTTCGTTGGCTGTGTTCCACGACGCCGAATAGGTGAGCGCGCCGCTGAATACCGCGCGCACCGAATTGATGATATCGGTCCAATAGGATAGATATTGCGAGCCGGCGAGCTGATCGAGCTCGGCGCCGATCGAGAACATTTGCGCCCCTTTCGCTTGGGCGACTTGCGCCTCAGCGACGAGCATCTGCCTGTAGCTAGCGAAGAAGGCGGCGACATTGGTCGGCTGATAATCCTGACGCCAATCGCCGACGCTATAAGGTGCGCTTTCGCTTGGATTGAGGAAATCGATCAGCGGCCTGACCATGACCGAAAGGCCAAGGCTCTCCGCCTGCGCGATCGTATTGCCGAGCGCGGTCAGGCTGTCGGTGTAATTCGCATCAGCTACGACTTGCGAGGTTTGCGCGTCGATGCCGTAGTCGAGCGTCGTCTCGATCGAATTGGCCCCGGTCTGCACGAGGCTCGGCAACGAATCGGAATCTTCGTAGGCGCCGTTGAAGAAAGCGACGTAATCGAAACCTTTGTATTGCAATGTGAGCGAGCTGGTCGTGGGGACGCCGATCACCCCGTCGCCGTTGAGATCCTGGTTGAAGATCGTCTCAAACGATTCCAGTGCGGCGCTCGTACCAGAGACCGTGCCGATCAGGTTGGAAATGTAGTTGCCGTGGCTGTCGGTGTCCCAGATCGTGAACTGATTGCTGCCGGTGATCTGCCAGGCAATGTCGTACCCGCTCGCCGTCTGCACCGCCCCGATCGGGGCATAAGGACTGTACTGGCCGACAACGACAGGTATCCCGTCCCGGCTCAATTCGGGACCGGATCCGCCAGTACCGTCGAGGAAATAGTCATTGCCGACCTGGGTCAGCGCGGTTGTTCCGTAGGTGCTGGTGTCGGTCGCGATCACGGTTCCAGAGGCGGCGGGCGCGCCGATCACTCCATCGCCGTTGAGGTCCTGGTTGAAGGTCGTCTCAAACGATTCCAGCGCGGTGCTCGTACCAGCGACCGTGCCAATCAGATTTGAGACATAGTTGCCGTGGCTGTCGGTGTCCCAGATCGTGAACTGGTTCGTCCCGGTAATCTGCCAGGCGATGTCGTAGCCGGTCGCTGTCTGCGCCGCCCCGATCGGGGCATAGGGGTTGTACTGGCCAACAACAACGGCCACACCGTCGCGGCTCAGTTCGGGACCCGATCCGGTAGAGTTGTCGAGGAAATAATCGTTGCCAAGCTCGGTCAAGCTCGTCGTGCCATACGAGTTCGTGTCGGTTTGAATCACCGTCCCTGACGGAACGGGTGTCGAAGACGCGGGCACACCGATCACACCATCGCCGTTGAGGTCCTGGTTGAAGATCGTCTCAAATGATTCCAGCGCCGCGGTCGTACCAGGAACCGTGCCAATCAGGTTTGAGATATAGTTGCCGTGGCTGTCGGTGTCCCAGATCGTGAACTCATTGCTCCCGGCAATCTGCCAGGCAATGTCGTAGCCAGTTGCAGTCTGCACCGCCCCGATCGGCGCATAGGGACTGTACTGGCCAACAACAACATCCACACCGTCGCGGCTCAGTGCAGGACCCGATCCGCCGGCGCCGTCGAGGAAATAGTCGTTGTTAAGTTCGGTAAGGCTCGTCGTGCCATACGAGTTCGTGTCGGTTTGGATCACCGTCCCTGACGGGGCGGGTGTCGAAGACGCGGGCACACCGATCACACCATCGCCGTTGAGGTCCTGGTTGAAGATCGTCTCAAATGATTCCAGCGCCGCGGTCGTACCAGGAACCGTGCCAATCAGGTTTGAGATATAGTTGCCGTGGCTGTCAGTGTTCCAAATCGTGAACTCATTGCTCCCGGCAATCTGCCAGGCAATGTCGTACCCGGTCGCAGTCTGCACCGCCCCGATCGGGGCATAGGGGCTGTACTGCCCGACAACGACAGGCGCACCGTCACGACTTAATTCGGGGCCAGACCCGCCGGCGCCGTCGAGGAAATAGTCGTTGCCAAGCTCTGCCAGGCTCGTCGTGCCATAGGCGCTCGTGTCAATATGGATAACAACCGTGGGTGGACCGATAACACTATCGCCATTGAGATCCTGGTTGAAGGTCGTCTCGAATGATTCCAGCGCGGCGCTCGTGCCCGGGACCGTACCGATTAGGTTGGAGATGTAATTGCCGTTACTGTCGGTGTTCCAGATCGTGAACTGGTCCGTGCCGGTGATTTGCCAAGCAATGTCATATCCGGTCGCAGTCTGTACCGCCCCGATCAGAGCATAGGGGCTGTACTGCCCGACAACGACAGGCGCACCGTCACGACTTAATTCGGGGCCAGACCCGCCCGTGCCGTCGAGGAAATAATCGTTGCTAAGCTCGATTAGGCTCGTCGAGCCATACGTGCTCGTGTCGGTATGGACTACAACGGCAGGCGCTGTGACCGTGAAGTTCGCCCAACTGCTCCACGTTATTCCGTCAGTCACACGAACTTCGAGAGTATCCAGTGTTCCCGGCACACTCTGATAGGTTAGTTGCGACAGCTGGGCTGCCGTAACATCGATCTCTTGATTGTGCGGTTGCACCACTCCGTTCAGCAGGTAGTTGCCGGGCCCGCTATCGACAAATCCGTAGGTAACGATTGCATTGCCGTCGGGATCAGCCACCGAGAAAAGTGATGACGCAGCGGCGGATGTGTGACCGGCGGACTGAACGACGTTTGCTGCGGTCACCACGGGCGCGCGGTCGATGGTGACCGTGAACGTCGCCGTCGCGGTGCCGCCGTTACCGTCGCTTGCGGTGTAGGTGAACGTGTCGACCGGGTGACTGCCGGCTGGCGCGGCGGCGATCGCCGAAGCATTGTCGGCGATGTAGGAATAGGATCCATCGGCACTTAGCGTCAGGTGACCGTAGGCGCCGGCGAGCGACTGGCCGACAGTGCCCGCCCCATGCGCCGTATCGCTCACGCCGGTCACGGTGAGCGTGTCCCGGTCGACATCCGTATCATTGGCGAGCACACCGGTGCCCGCACTCTTGGTGACAATGCTTCCCGCTACGACGGCGACTACGTCGCTGCTAGCAACCGGCAGACGGTCGATCATGACCTGCGACGTGGTGCTGTAGCTGCTGCTGCCGTCGTTGACGCTCCAGCTCACGGTGCGTACGGGGTGGCTACCGCTCGACGTGTCAGTCCCCGTATCCTTGTAGGAGGCCTCGTTGAGGAGCGCGTCATAGACGGCGAGCGAAGCCGTGCCGCTCAGTGTCAGCGTCGATGTCGAGGCGTTCCAGCTTGCGGTCACGCCGCCGCCGACAGATCCGCTCTGCGCGCCATTGATGTAGAGCTCGTCCCCGGGGACCGCCGCACCGCTGCCATTGGCAATTTTTATCGTCGCGCTGGTCAAGGTGGTTGAGGCGGGGTCGGTGATTGCCGGCGCACCGGTGAGAAGTGAGATCGCGGCACCGCCCTGGATCGCCTCCGTGCTCGTTCCGACCACGACGAATCTTGCTTCCGCAGCCGCCACGGCGAGATTGACCTGAACCAGCCCGGCACCGCTGATCGCGGCATTGGCCATCGGCAGCGCGGTCTCCTCCATTATTTGCTCGACGGCAGCCGGAGTAAGATTGGGATTAGCCGAAAGAATCAACGCGGCAACCCCGGCGAGGCTCGCGGACGATGCCGACGTGCCGTAGAAATCGCTTAGACCACCGGGAACGCTTGTCGCGATATCGTCGATGCCGGACACGGCCACTGGGCTGATCAGATCCGGCGACGAAAGCGCAGTCCCGTTATTGGCGAACAGCAACTCCGTTCCCGCACCCGACGACGAAAAGCTCTCGCTCAATGCCGGGCTGACGCCGAAAGCGGGGGTATAGTTGGCGCTGACGGCGCCGGCGCTGATGACGCCAGGCGTCATCGCGTGCCCATACACAGTGCCGACATCGGCACCGCTGATCGTGACCGGCACTCCGTCGCCTGCGGCAACCTCCTTGATCAGGCCGGGATTGGGGCCGGACAGATTTTCGATGGCGATCTGATACGTCCCGCCGGTGGAAAGATCGTAATAGACCCAAGGGTTGCCGCTTTCACCGTAGGTGGCATTGGTGGCGGAGCCGATGAGACGGCCATTGCTGAAAACCAGCACTTCCAGATCGGAGGTCGCAGCCCCGTAAGCCTGATTCCACTCCATAAGCAGCGGAACATCGTAATTGGCGCTTACGGTGATGGTTTGGACGATGCTGCCGCCAAAGTTTTCGGCATCGGTGAGATTGACCCCATCGAATGAGCCGGAGGTCGGGGTCCAGGCGGCTTGATAGCCATTGCTGCCGTCATTCCCGGCCGCGGTGACATAAGTGACACCCTCTGCCTCGACGGTTTGTATCGCTTGCGCGACTATGCCGTTCTGAAAAAACGGCTCGTCGAAATAGCTCACATCGTCGACGATGACTTTGGCGCCGGACGCAGCCAGAGCCAGGATGCCGTTCGCAAAGTCCTGCTCGCCCTCAAACGCCGTATAGAACGCCAGGCTCGCTCCCGGGGCGATGTCGTGGATGATCTGCATCATCGCACGCCCCTCGTCGGTGCCGCCCGAGGGCATATCCTTGAGCACCTGGACGTTCGCGGCGGACGACAATGCTCCGTCGGCCTCGTCCGCTGCCGCGCCGCCGAGATCGTTGAAACTGTCGGACAACACGCCGACTTTGATGCCGGTCCCGTTGACGCTTAGCCCGCTTTCGTCCAACGCCTTTTGCACTTGCGCCGCATTGGCGCCGCCCGCGCCGATGCCGGATTTGGTCATCACCGGCGCAAAGGAATCCGTCGCCGGGCTTTCGGCATTCACGAGTTCGGGGCCCGGCATTGCGGAAGCGAACGAACCCGTCGCGGCTTGCCCAGCGGTGCCGATCGCCGGGCTCGCGTCCAACGTAGTTTGGGGGCCCTGGTGCCCAATGACGTCCTGCACCGGCAGCGCTATCGCTGGGGACGAAACGCTGAAATCGGAGTGCGCGACAAAGGTCGAGAGGCCCGAAGAGGCGGCCGGCGCCGCCATACCAGCAAAAGCAAGCGGCTCAGAGGATGATGCTGGGACCGGCGCGGTATTTCCTTCGGTCGGCCCGTCCGTGTGCCGGCTGCTGTAGAAAACGAAATAGTCGACAGATCGTCCGTCTTCTTCTGCGAAGGTGAAGCTTATGGAGCGTGCGTCGGTATCGCCATTTGCCGGCGCGATGCCGACTCCTTCCGCGGCCGTAAAATGCTCATGGCCATCTGCGACGAAACGGGATTGCTCGGTTGTCGACGGTGCGAAAACGAAGGCGGAGTCCGACAGCGCATCACCCGTGTTGCCGGTCTGCGCCTTTGACTGGATGAAGACGAGCGGCGCTGCCGCCCAGACGAAACCATCTGACCGACCCGACTCTGTCCGGCGTGGAGTTCCTGCTCATTGGCAACGGCCCGGGCCGGGACGCGTCTCATCGCATTGCCATCGATTGATCCGTCAGGTGACGTTGATGAGCATCGGTCGCTTGCAGTCTGCTCAACGATATCCTTCAGGGCACCCGCAATACCAGAAGGTCTAAAATAGCACCCAATCTTTTGACGCACGGTCCCGGTAGTGCGGCGAGGCATCACTCGGACCGAACTCAAACTTAGGACGCAATGCCGATTCAATTGAGAGGTGATTCGCTGAAATTTATCTTAATCGTCGAACAAAAACGAGCCCCGCGGCACGACAAATCAATGAGGCACTGGGACGACAAGCGTTGCGGGGTATTCCTCGGCACAATCTCGTCAGACCACCGCAGGCAAGCACCTCCCTGGCCGAACATGATCAGCCGTATGCCATCTAGAAGTGAATGGGGCGAACTAGCCGTTTCCGGTTCCCGAGAAGCAGCGCGATCGAAGAGCGATTATACGCACCGGCATGCCATGAGCCGACGATGCCTCGGTGACAGCGTTATAGATTTTCGGGAGGCGCCAGGTGACTAACCGAGGACCCCGGCTTCGCAGTTATTCGATTGTTTGCGTGCTCGTTAATTGGCATGTAGGATCGATTGTGATGCGGTGTAGAGTTCACTTCACGGCACGGAGAGACACATGATGTTGGGCTACGGCCGTTCGGACCCAACAGGCACTCCGCGCGGGCTATTATTGTCGGACGTTTTTGGAGCCGAAGGCTTCAGCACTGATGTCAAGCTTCGGCCTGACGAGCTCGACGAGTTGCGGCGTTTGGTGACTGAAAGCTGGATTGGCGTCATCGCCGACGCAGCGCCGGAGGTGGTAGAGCAATTCGCGGCGACGGGCATCAACGAATATCACCGCCATGCTCACCTGCTCGACCATGCCAATCTTTGGACGACACAAAGGCGGACTTTTTCGGCCGAAGCCGTTGATATCATCCGGACGTTCGGTCTTTTCGATCTATTTGCCAGCGAATGCCCTGGATATCGAATTTGCAGTGAAATGCCGCCCTACGGTGACCTTAATCGTGCGCGGATCAACTGGCGTCTCGTGCGTCCCGGCGACGGCCTCGATCTCGGCCCCATTCATGCCGATTATTGGTTCGAAGCTGTGATGGACGGTTGGAGCCCGGAACCTGCGGACACGGTCAAGATAAAGATCTGGATACCGATCTACCTTGAGCAAGGGCTTACGGGCTTTGCTTATCTGGCGGGATCGCATCTGGAGCAACTTCAATTTAGCAAGAAGCGCCTGCCGGATGGCCTTTGCAAACCGCATTTTGAGGACTTCTGATTTGCCGGCCCCGCTACAAACAATCGACACACCGTGCGGGACATCCGTAATCTTCAACTATAACCTCGTGCATCGCGGTGCCAATTCCAGCAAAGCAAAGCTTACGCGCGTAAGCATGGAAACGACGCTCCTCGTGCCGCGCCGAAGTCTGGAAGAGCGCTACGGCGACCTCAGCGCCTTCTACTAAGATCGTAGCGACTGCATGCGCAAGCTCGTTCGCTTCATGGACTTAAGCGTCGATGCAGTTGAACGGCGCCAATATCTTGAGGCTGTCGACGCGGTCTTAACCACCGGCCTCATCGTCAATGGCCCGGAAGTTGAGCGCTTCGAACGACAGGTCGCGACCTATTGCGGAACTTTGGATGCTGTCGGGGTTGGCTCCGGCACAGCAGCACTTTACCTCGCGCTCAAATGCATGGACATAGGTCCGGGACATGAGGTCATTTTACCAGCGCTTTCATTTGTCGGCACGGCCAATGCAGTCGCTGCGGTCGGCGCGCGACCGATTTTTGTGGATATTCGAAGCGACTTTCTTATTGACCCTAGTGCCGTTGAGTCAGCAATCACATCAAGAACTCGCGCGATCATGCCGGTGCATTTCACCGGCAACGTTTCCGACATGGACACGCTAGTTGCCGTCAGCGAGCGCCGGTCAGTGCCGATCATCGAGGATGCCGCACCAGCATTCGGGGCAACCTACCGCCAGCGCAAGGCTGGTACATTCGGTCCGCTTGGATGTTTCAGCGCCAATCCCATGAAGGTGCTCGGCGCGATCGGCGAAGCCGGCATTGTGGTGACGCAGTCGGCAGCCCATTCGGCGAGGTTACGAGAGCTGCGATATCACGGCATGCGCGACAAGGAACTTTGCCTCGAGGTCAGCCTGAATGAGCGCCTCGACACGATCCAGGCTGCGATTTTATCGATCCGCCTGCGGGAACTTGAGAAAAGTCGCAACCGCCGCCAAGCGATTGCCGAGCGCTACGCCGCACATTTGTCCAACATCGTCGACACGCCGCGGGTAGCTCCTCATGTCAGCCATGCATGGTATCACTACGCCATCCTGTGTGAGCGCCGCGACGATCTCGGCCGAGCGCTGGCGGCAGAGGCAATCGAAACGCGCGTATATCATGCGAAACTGATGCCCGACCATCCGGTCCACGCACGAAGCGCGGACTTTCCGGTTGGCCGGAGTGTCGCCGATCGGGTACTGTGCCTTCCCATGCACGATAAGCTGCAGGACGAAGAGATCGATCGCGTGAGCGAAACGGTCGCGCGTTTTTACGGCAGGCCATGATTGGACCGATGCAGAACGTCTTTCACAATCAAGACGACTTCGCGATCGTCGATCCGAATTGGATTGATCGCCTCACGTCTGTCGCGCTTAGTAGCCCATTGCGGCGTTCGCGACTGTGTCTACATCGTTCCGATGATGACAAGCTCCACGAAATGATAATTGCGCTGGCCCGCGATTGTCTCTTCCGGCCGCATTGCCATCCCGTGAAAAGCGAGTCTTTTCACATGATTGCCGGGCGACTGCTTATCATCATTTTCAGGGAAGACGGCACCCCTATCCGTACACTGCTGCTGACACCACCCGGCGGCAACGGCGTTCTTTGCTATCGATTGTGCACGCCCGCATTTCATGCGGTATTGCCGCTCGACGACGTTGTCGTCTTTCACGAGATTACCAATGGCCCATTCGTGAAAAACGGTGCGATCCTCGCAGAATGGGCCCCGCAAGCGCCCGATCAACTTCGTTCGTTTCTAGTGCAGTCGGCGCTCGCAGGAACACTGCCTGCCGACATACGACACGAACTTGAAACGAACTGTCTTGTTTAGCTGCCACGGCCAAATGCGCTCACCGGCGATTATTTGTTGCGGCGAAAGTGCAAGATCTTCATCGGGCAAAAGTCACCGTGCGGCGGCAAATGTGCAAAATAATCATTGAGGCGAGAGCTTGATGCCACTTTTTTTCCCTTGGGCATCAAGGCTGGTAGCAGAACACGCGATCCGAAATAATAACCACTTAAAAAATGATTTTGGCCGACAAGGCTACAGCCAGCACTTTCCATAAAGCTTATCGTGTTCTCTTCGTGAAAAAAGATATTGTGCCAGCTCTCAGCAATTGGATCGAGATCGAGCTCACCACGTGCCTCGTTCAGGTTATTTAAGCCCGTCCAAAATCCCTCTTCCATAATGTATTGGCCGCCCTTTTTAAGCGACCGTATAATGTTCGCTAGCGCCACTTTTTGATCGTCCCAGCTGGTCAGATTTTGAATGCACCGGACAGAAAATGCCAAATCGAAGGCTTGCTCCCGGTCAAGTTTAAGGACATCGCCAAGTGCAAAATGAGCGCGACCGCGCAAGCCGGTAAGCGATTGCGCCAAGGCTTGGTCAATCAACGCCTTACTGAAGTCGAACCCCTCGATGTCGATGTCAAACTGCTTCGCCAATTGCACCGCAATAAAACCATTTCCGCACCCCACCTCAAGAACTACTTGGCCATCCTTCAGGTAAGATGAAATCGCCTGGATCTCGAGTACGCGAGTGCGCATATCCTGAATCGTGGATGTACCTTGCGGCCCGTGCTTAGACGCCTCGCCGGCATAGAGCTTTTGTATTTCTTCGACGGTGAATTTGGGCACGGCAGAGGAATCCTGCTGAGCTTAGATTTTGCAATTGCGGACCGTTGCTATACGCGCTCCGTTCACGAAGTGCAATTGTTTGACTTGAGTTAGGCTTGTTTGGGTAATCGTTGTGCGTCGTCTTCGAGGAGTTGAGAACACTCGGTTGATCACGTAGAGTTGAAAAGGAGCCAAACGAGGCGGAGAAAATGGGACACAGCGAAGCTCAATATCGAAGCAGATTGGATGTCGTCCGCGGTCGCGGCATCGAACGTCTCGGCATCGCGACGAGCTGGGCCTGGCACGACGATCCGCGACACCTTGTTTTCACAATGGCGCGCTACAAATTCGTGGCAAAAATGTTGACCGGATACGACCGAGTTCTAGAAATCGGTTGCGCCGATGGGTTTCCCTCGCGACTCGTCGCGCAGGCCGTACGCTCGCTGGTGAGCATCGATTTTGACGAAGAACTCATTGGTGACGCGCAACAGCGGCCGCTTGACCGTTGGCCGATTGAGTTTCGCGTACATGACATCATGGAAAAACCGGTAGACGGCGAATTCGATGCCGCCTTCGCTCTCGACATCATCGAACATATTGCCTCGAGCCATGAGGATCAATTTCTGCGTCACATTCGCCAGACCTTAACCGATGCCGGCGTTTTGCTGATCGGAACGCCTTCGCTCGAATCGCAATCACTAGCTTCGTCCCAAAGCGTGGAGGGTCACGTCAATTGCAAAACAGGAAACGAGCTGAAGCAGACCCTCGAGCGGCATTTCTCGAATGTTTTCATCTTCAGCATGAATGATGAAGTCATTCATACCGGGCACCACAAGATGGCGCACTATCTTATGGCTTTGTGTTGCGCGCCTAAAGAGCCGCTTTGAAACAGACGAAGACCCCGCTCCATAGGGCGAATTGACTGGCTGGCAGGGTCGGATGCAGTCCACGAGTGACGAATTTGCTTTGCGACCGTTCTATTTCGTAGTCGTCGTTTGGGGCGACCAGTACCGCAATTATTTTCTCGAATATTGCCTTCCTTCCCTGCTGGCATCTCGCAACATCCCAGCCCTGGCAGGTCAGCGGCCGGCCAAATACCTGATCGCCACTACCACGGATGACTGGCGCGCGATGAATGAAACCGCCATTTTCCGTGAGCTTGAACGTTATGTCAGGCCGGTATTCATTGAACTGCCGCCATGCCCTGCGGATCGGCCTTACTGGATGCAGAATATCGTCGGCCACAGGCTATGTTGTGACCTGATCTTTCAACACAAGGCCTATCGCATCTTCACCAGTCCAGATTCAATTGCCTCGGACGGTACAATTGCGCGATTGCACGAGCTGGCCGCAAGCGGTGTTGAGGCCGTATTTAAACTTACCGTCCCAACAGCGGAGACAAAGACGTTTTTTCGCACGTTGGCTGAAATGAGTTTGCTCCCGGAGAAAAGCGCGCGCGACACCGGATCGCCGCTGGTCTATTCCGGGCGCCAATTGGCAGCGGCGACATTGCGCGCCATGCACCAAATGTCGGCAGTCAACGAGTGGGAGGCGTCTCATTTCTGCGGTTATGCCTCGACCCCGTGGTGGTCGGTGCCAAACGAAGAAGGTATCGTGGCTTTCGGAGGGTTTTGGGATATCCTGTTAATCGACTACGCTGCCGTAAAGATTTATGACAGTACAATCCTCGACGATCGAGGCTGGGACGGTGACTACATCTTGAAAACGGTCGGCGACTTCCGAGCTACTTATTTGGTTCGTGATACCGACGAAATCAATTTTGCTGGTTGGAATTCCTTGCCGTGGACGCCTCTCGCCCGTGTCCCCCATGGCGAACTCGGCAAAGGCGCGGCATTTCGAGCGTCCTTTTACCGAAAATCATGGAATTCGCTGCATCGCCGCCTGGCGTTTTTCCCGACCCGCATTCATGCAGCGCCGCTTACTCGCCAGTGGAGCACTATCGAGAAGAAGGCACTGCACACTTTGTTGACCTGGCTCGATACGCCGTCCGACCTGGAGGCCATGCGGCAAGAGTTGCCCCCACGACTGCGCGACCCTGTCGATATGGACGCGCAAATTGCGGCTTGTCGCCCTCGCTGGTGGCACCGAAGCAAACTCAGCTCGCGCGTCTACCTTGCATATATCGCGACCCGGACGAGGCTTTACGATGGGCAAGAGAGGGCTGCAGGTAGACCGCGCTTTTTCGGGCTGCTGAATAGTCTCCCGATCATTTGGCCAGCACTTCACGTCAGCCGTATTGCAGGCCGCCGCTGCGGCCTCCTGATTATCGGAGATGCGGGCGCGATCCGTTGGTGGAAATGGCGCTTGAGAAAAGCGGCCGCCGACCTCACCGGCCGAACGTTCGTTGAACCGCGGCCGAACCCGCCAGACTAGCTCAACCCACTGCGCCGCGAGAGGCATTTGAACGCTCTCACCTTAAACGTGCGGTCGTGGCTCGTCGAAGGAACGCCCGACCAAAATCGCCAGACGTTTGCGCAGTGCCCAGCTGAGCCAGCGACGTGAGTTTTTCTCTCCAGCCAGGCTACGCCACAGATGTCTGCCAACAAACCGAAACGGAAACATCCTGTTCCATATTTGCTGCGGTAGCCAGATCAGCGGCTGCCACGCTTGCGATTCTGTAGAGGATTTCGCGTCGAGGGCTTCTGGTACCCTGCCAATAATCTCCAACAGATTTATTGAGCAGCCGCAGAATCGCTCGCTCCCACTTGAACCACTTCCTGTCGAAGTCGTCCCAGTGCCACCGCGTTATCGAGGAGGCGATCAGGCTACGAACCCAATCCTCCCCGTTGCGGGTGAACGCCTTGTAGGAGAAGCGAATACTGCGTAGCGAACGATAGAAATTTGGACGAGGCACTATTCTTTCGAATGGCCCAGAGGGTGTTAAGCTCAACAATCCAAATTCATCGCTATCACGCACGACGTGAATTCGTTTGCAGCCCGAAAAATTCTTCGGAAGATAGGCGATTTCGAAACTGCGCTCATCATCGAGACACGCAGTATGGTCGGGGGCAACATATGAAAAATCGATCAGCACCGGCGTGCCGAAAAAGGTATGCAAAATGAGACCGCGCTCGGACCGCCAGTAGCGGAATGGTGGCACCGGTGAGAAGCGAGGTTGATCGGCGGCGCCCTCCTCCCAGCAAAAAAGATCTGGATGAAGATGCTGAACCATAAGTCTCGCCGCGACCCGTTTCGGAATCACGATATTTCCGCCGCTTCGCGACAACTGCGTGCCCAGAGGGAGGATGCCGAGTTGATCCAATTCCTTGAGAACTGAACCCTCAACCTGTCGAAGGCTTGGAGATAAGACAAGCTGGGCTCCCTCGTTCATCCTATGCAACAGAGATTCGATAAAGCCATCAGGCGCCATCACATCTGGCGACAATAGACAGCCGAAAGCCGTCCTCGAATAGGCGGCATCCAACAGCTGACGAAAAGCCGCCTGCTCCTGACCGATGATTTTGAGGTACTCGCCGGGTCGAGGGGTGGCAATTTCGACATGCATCGGCTGCACATGTTCGGCCAATTGAGTTAGGATCGGCAATGCCCGTATTTCATTCCAATCTTCTTGAGTCGTAGCGAAGAAAAACTTGTGCTCATCGTCTGCTGACAAGAGCCGGAGATTGTTCGGCGCAAGTAAGGACGGCAGGCACAGATCGACCAGATAGCTTCGGTACCGATCGCCCCAGAACGTCACCATGAGGTGCAGCGGACGCATCGGCATTGACCTACTCACGAAGAAAGCAGATGAAGTCGAACGTAGGCCTGGCAGCAACTGCTCCTGCGGGAACAGGCCGTAGAATCAAATCGGCGCCAAACCAATCGACGTGGTTGCCAATTCTCGGAGCACCGCATTTCAGCGATCAACGATGGCAACGATCGAGGCGGACTGCCCCAATAACTACTCCGCAGCAATTGATTTAGCCATCAGGTCGCCTGCTACGGGCGGAGCCGGATGCCCGCCAAGGAGAGACCCCTTCCAATTGCTCAAGCGATCAATGCGGTTGTAATAAGCGAATTGCGGCGAGCGGCGAATGAGCAGCCCATCCCGGATCTCATCTTCAAATTCATGCTGCGCCCAACCGTTGCAACTTTTACAGAACGGAACTTTGTCCCACTGCCCAGTCTCGTGATAGTAGCGGACCTTCGCGAAGGCCTCGCCCTGCCACACCTCTTTTACTCCGCTTTCGAAGACGTTGCCGACATCGGTGTCCCGAAATCCGTCGAGACAGCAGATCGTGACAGTGCCGTCATTGTGAACCGGCATCGTGTGGTAGAGCACTGGACACGGCAACCGTGTCGGTGGCGTGACCATACCGGGATAGGTGCCATTCTCGAATATCAGCCCGACGCGGACACAGTCGACAATGCCCGCCCAACGAGCGACAAATGCGTCCTCTTCGTGGCTGTTGCCATCCTGTTTCACCATCGTCACGCCAATGCGCGGAAGATCTTTATCTCCGCGTGCCGCTAACAGACGAAAGACCGCCGCTTCGATTTTTTCGATCTTATCGACCCCACGAATCTTCAGGAGCGTCTCGCGCGTGATAGCTTCGAGACTGAAGAACACCGAATCCACGCCGGCGCTGACGAAGAAGTTCGCGAGGCCGTCGTTGAGCGTAAGGCCGTTGGTATTTATCGCGACGGTCATACCGCGGGATTTCATGTCGGTAATGCGTGCGCGCAGATCCGGGATCAGCAACGGCTCGCCATACATCGATGGCTGAGCAAGCGGCTTCGCTGGCGCCATCTCATCGAGCATGCGACGGATGGATCCTTCGGGCATGATGCCTTTGACAGACTCGATCGACTGATTGTCTTCGGAACCCCACACCGGACACATCGGGCACCGCAAATTGCACCGCGTCGCGAAGTCAATAAGCACCCGCTCGGGGAGCTCGCCTACCGGGCGCGGCCGCCAGCCCAGGCTAGGATCGACCCAAGGCGCCTTCGAGTAGTCCTTCATTGCTATCCCAAAATCGCGCGGATTCCATACGATCGCCCGTCAGTCCCAATAAAACGCAGCCCCGCCCGTTTATCAGAACGACGAAGTATTTCAAGGCGAACCCAGCCTGATGTCGCGGGTCATCTGCGGCAGAATTGAACCGAAACGCATTGTCCGTGAACAATCCGGCCGTTTTCCAGTGTGATTTGCACCGGCCAGAAGTCCGCTTCAATGAGAATTAATTGGACGCGGCATCGTTCGGTCCTGGTCCGCTCCAACACGTATTGTTTCTCAGGCCCGGCGCCGGCGCATGTTCCTTGCGCCCACGCAGCCAGCCGGTGATGACGTCAAAGCGCCAGGCGAGCCAATGCCGGGCCGCGGCGTCCCCGCGGGCCAGGGTCGCCAATCGATAAGCGAGTCTCCTCGCGCGCAAAGCTATGTGCTTGGCCCGCGCGAAGAAGGCAGTGAAAATGCTTAGCACGGCCCCGATGAGGTCAATTGAAGTTGCACGGGAAGGAAATTCGCCGCGTTTCGCGGCCAACATGTAATCCCCGATTGCGCGCCGAAGGGTCTGCGCGATGTACTGTTCTTGCTCGCGCCAGTGTTCGTCGACATCGCGTGCGTGCCAACGCACTGGCGTCAGAAAGAGATCGCGTCGCACGCAGTCGTTGCCGGCATAGGCCCGCATCGATTGCCGAATGTTGAGTTCCCGTGCAAAACCCGGTAGCCATCGGTACCAGGGTGCAAAGTCATCAGGGGGTGACCAGTTTATGTTTCGGGGCGTGAGGCTCGTGACCGCGAACTCGTCAGAGTCGGCGACCACGTGAATGCGATCAAACGCAGCAAAGTTGCGGCTGGCATAGATTTCTTCCAGCGCATGTTCGTCAAGGCATGAAGCGTGGTCGGGCGGCATGGCCGCATAGTCAATAAAAGGCAGGCAGCCATAAAACGTATGCAGAATGAGGCCCCCGTCGACCCGCCAATAACGAAATGGAACCGTGAAGCGCTGGACTGGACGGCCCTGATCGTAAAGTTCCATCTCCGGGTGGAGGTGCCTCACAGCGAGGTCCGCCATTTTCCGTGGCGGGATCGTCAACGGCTCAGCGAGCACAGATAACTTTTGTCCGTTCGCAAGATAACCACATGCTTTTAGTTCGGCGAGCACGTCCTCCTCGACTTGGCGCATCGCAGGCAGGAAAGCGGCCTGATATCCGGCGCGGGCAAGGCGCAGCAGAGCCGCAATTGTTCCATCGGAATAGAGCACGTCCGGAAACAGCATGCTTCCATAGCAGCGTCGCGCGCCGGCGGCAGTAATCAGCCGTTTCTGAGCTTCATTTTGCTGGCGCACGACGTCGACATAACGATCGTAGGCATGCGCACTTTCCCGTACGGGCTGCAGCTCTATTTTGAGCCAAGTCGGTATGGCGTGCTGGCGAAGCTTGGCCATGATCGGCAGATCACAGATAGCGCACCAATCCTCCTCAGTCGTCGCAATCAGAAAACGATGGCCATCGGCGGCGTCGAGGAGCGGCAAATTGTTGGGCGCAAGCAGAGAAGGAAGCGATAGGTCGACCCAATAATCGCGATAACGGCGTCCCCAAAAAGGCACCATGAAATCGAATGGGCGCATTATAAAGTTCCCTCTTCCCGGGGGCGAGCGTAGCAACCCAGCCTGACATCCGCAATTCAAGTTGCAGCATCGTCAACACAGGCAGTGTCGCACAGCGGTGCGGAACCAAGTCGCGCGATATTGTGCTCCCCAAAGGATGCAGACCAAATAGCATGGCTGCATTTTACCGGGCTGGTTCGACTTAAGGGATGCTTTGGATCAACGATCGGTCACTATCACCTTCTTGTCCCGAAGCGCGATGAAGCGTTGCCCGCGGATTGTTGATGAGCGCACTGAAAACCTCGCGCAGAAGATCGGCCAGAGAAACTATTGTGTACGGGCAGCCCTCTAAAGTCCCTGATTCGAGGTCGCCTTTCGCCATCAACGGCTGCGCGAATTGCGGGAAATCGCGGTCGAGCCGACGATGTCGCCGGGTCCAGACCTCGCGAACCACGCCATGGCGGTCACGGCAGTTATAGCGTTCTGAGGTTTCCGGCGGCAGCACATAGGTATCCGGGCTTATCGTTTCTTCCGGCAAATGGATGACCGTGCAACTCTCTAGTCCAACACCAATCATAAGAATGTAGGTGTCGTAGTCGCGCAGCAGTCCATACGGACTGTTGGCCGACACTGGGGTCCGTTCGACGTGATGCCGGGAAAGGAGAATTTCGGCACGGTGGCCCCATCCGGCGACGGAGTGCGTCGGGTGGACGCTCCGCGCCACCGCATAGCGCGTCCGAAACAGTTCCGTCAGAACGCCGGTGTGCGACGGCGTCTCCATTTCGTCCCAGTTCGGCTGACTTGGCGTGACGGTCCGCCATGTCATCGTCGGCATGAACAAATTACCGTCGCGAACGTGTTCAAGCAGCGTCTCGATGATGGCTTCTGCGGTGAAACCACGGCGGCTGAGAATACCAAGCGCGCTATGGACGATCAGCGCGCTATCCTTCGTTACGCCGAAGCGCGTCAATAGCGGATGAAAGGCGTCGAACTCGCGGTTCTTCATCATCCTCACACGAGGCCGCAGTCCCGTGACCGTTCGGCCCGGCAAGATCGCAGGCCTTAAGCCCGCGCGTAGTGCCGTTCCACCTTGACTATGGCAGCCACGCAGTCGCTCACTTCCGACAAGCCGTAATTCTCGTTTAGATACAGGCAAAATGAATGGTCGCGGATATTTCGGGCATTGGGCGTATCGAACGCGTCGGCGAGATAGGGTTTGAGCCACGGCCAGTCAGCAACAACATACCGATAGTGCGGATTAAGGCCGATGCCCTCAGCCAACACCGCCTGCGCGAATTCGAGCTTCGAACAGGTGATGCGCTCAGGGTTCACAATGACCGGATAGACGAAAGGCGAATCACTTGGTGAATAGCCGTAAGGCTCACAGATGCGGCAGCGATCCCGCATGCGGCCGGTCAGCTCGGCGACGAAAACCAGGCGCCGCATGATGGTGTCCTGCAGGCGCCGCAGCGAAACGATGCCGATGCCGCAGGACATCTCGTCGGTATGCAAGTTAAGCGCAGGAAACAGAAATCCGTTCGGATCGTAGTCGCTGAAATCCGGTTTCCAACGCGGCTTGCCACGGTCGGCATGCGCCAACGCGCGACGAGCAATATCCTGATCCCGCGAATAGACGATGCCGCCGCTGCCGCCCGCGATGTGGGCCTTGCGGTACATCGCCGAGAATGCAGCGATGTCGCCGAAGGTTCCGACCGGGCGGCCGAGGACCTTGGCGCCATGCGACTGGCTGCAATCCTCGATGACCAGAATGCCCCGGTCGTGAGCCTCCTTGACGATTGCCGGAATGTCGGTGACCGGCTGTCCGATCGAATGCACCACCATCACCGCGCGCACGTTCGGCGTGATGCGAGCGACGAATTGTTCGACACCGATGCAATAGCGGCCCGGCGTCGCGTCGGCGAGACGCGGCACCAGTCGATTGAGGACGATGGCGGCGAGCGATCCTGGATCGGTAATCGGCGAAACAATAACCTCGCTGCCCACGGGCAGACCGAGCGCTGCGACCGCCACGAACAATGCCGCCGTCCCAGTGGCAACCGCGTCGGCATAGCCTCCGCCCATCATCGCCACGAAGGCGTCTGTATATCGCTTTTCGAATTCGCCCTGGTATCCCGGATCGAGCCCGCGCTCGCGATAATACTCGATCACCTCGGTGATGGCCGCGACCTCTTGGTCGCCCAGGGCACGTCGCGGCGGCATCGGCTTGGGTCGCACCGGCTGGCCGCCCAGAATGGCCAGGGTTTCACTGTTCGATTCGGGAGCCTTGCTGGTGGTGGCTATTGTTTGCACCGCTTGCCCGTTCCTGCTGTGAGACCCGAATCGGCGCACGTTCGCGAACTGGTCTGCTCTAGCATGCGCCTGCCGACATGCCACCGTCCCCAATGCGCTAAATGGCTCATCGGAATTTTCTGGCGCTCAGTCATGGGAACGCGATCGCGGCACCGCATAGAGGACAGTCTCAATCACACCGCCATCGTGCTGGCGCAGGAACAGGTCGTAGGCGTCGCTGAATTCCCTCACGATTCGCGGAATCCGCCAAAGGTCGCTCGGCCGATGATAGACCGAGACCGCGAGCTTGGGTAACCATCGGTAGATCGTTTCCCGCGCGCCGTAGAGCGCATCTATTTCGGCCCCTTCGATATTCATCTTGATAAAGCTTGCCCGGCTACCGGCGAGCACCTCATCGAGACCGACGACGTCCATTGCGATGTCGCCGTCCGCGACGAAGATCGCGCCACGACTAGCGTCATCGCGAAACCGCAGGACGTCCCTCTTACGGTGCAGCCCCGCATTGATCGCTTCGACGCGAGAATCCTCGGCAAAATTACGGACGAGGCGCGTATAGGTCTGCGGATCCGGCTCGAACGCGATGATCCTCTCGAAGCAATCGCCGACTCGGTCCTTGAACCATCTCAAGCTGTCGCCGTCGAAGGCGCCGGCATCGACATAGACCTCGTCGTCCATGCAATCGAACAGCCCCGCCGGGTGATACAGGCCCTGATGATATTTGCCGCTGTCGATGATCAGCGCCAGGCACTTGGGGTCGACGGTCAATCGAAAATCGACGACAGCGTCAAGCACCTGCCGGGAGCGCTCGTCGGCGAGTTCCGAACGAAGCCAACGGTACTGAGGTTGATTGTCGAGCAGATCCTGCAGCCACCCGTCATAAAACATGTGGGGCGTGAAAACGTCCGGGGCCAGAACCTGAAGCGCAGCAAATGGCAGCACCGTCGAAAAGCCACGCGCGCGGAGCAGTTGCGTCGCGTGAAGAACGCGATGCGACGCAATGACCACCGGAACCGTGCGGCTGAGTGCATCAAGCTTCGTGGAAGGCTCGACCGGCGTTTCGCCGATCTGCGTGCCGAGCTTCGCCGGATCGTCGTCGACGATGGCGGAAATCGCGATGCCCCGCCGCCGGCAAATGCCGGCCAGCCGCACCCCCTCAGAGGCGGCGCCGACGATTGCAATCTCCGACAGCCGTCGCGCATCCACACCGCCATGGTGCTGCGAAACACCGGCAACGAGGTCGTCCGTCGATCGCGCCCGCCCGACGCGCTCCGCAGCCTCGGAAGTGACGGAAATGCCTTGAGTCACAGTCTTATTCCTAGATCGATCCGGGAGCCTCGCAAGATAACCTGCCGATAGTGCACCCGCAATGCGCAGTACCGCCCTTTGGACCGCGCCCGCCTCGCAGCCGACTTAGCCGCCAGAAACATCATTGCCGAACAGCGAGATGACGGCTAGGCGCGCCGACCGGCAACGCAACATGCCTGAAGTCGGAACTTCCCCGGATGCGACCTATACAAGGAGGCAAAAGCACGTTAATGCCTCCCATAATGATTCCCTGGCCGTCGAGCCCGAATGGCCGCGACTTGACCCAGCCAAAAAAGAATCAGCCATGCGTGTAAGCGATCTCAAGGTCAAAATTTTTGCCGACGGCGCGGACTTCGATGGCATCGTGGCCATGACCAAGAATCCGATCGTCAAGGGCTTCACCACCAACCCGACGCTGATGCGCAAAGCCGGCGTCGCCGATTATGAGACGTTCGCGAGCAACCTTCTGAAGGTCGTCACCGACCAACCGGTTTCGTTCGAGGTCTTCGCTGACGATTTCCCCGCTATGATCGAACAGGGCCGAATCATCGGCTCGTGGGGCAAGAACGTGAACGTCAAAGTCCCGGTCACCAACACCAAGGGTGAGTTCTCCGGTGACGTCATCCGCACGCTTTCGGCCGAAGGCGTTGTCCTGAACGTGACCGCGATCATGACCGTCAAACAGGTGAGCGCCGTCGCCGAAGCGCTTGACCGATCGACGCCGGCCATCGTTTCGGTATTCGCCGGACGGGTCGCCGATACCGGCCGCGACCCGGTCCCGCACATGCGGGCCTGCAAAGAAGCCCTCGCCTCGCGCCCCAAAGCTGAGCTGTTGTGGGCCAGCCCGCGCGAACTACTCAACATCTTCCAAGCCGACGAGATCGGTTGCGATATCATCACCGTCACCAATGACGTTATCGATAAGCTCAAACTCGTCGGCAAGAACCTCGACGAATATTCGCGCGAAACCGTTCAGATGTTCCATCGTGATGCAACGGCGGCAGGTTTCTCCATCGATGCGCCGGTCATCACAAAGGGAGCCGGGGTGGTAAACTGATGCAAAGACTGTTCGACAGTGTCCTGGTCACCGGAGGCGCCGGCTATTGCGGAAGCCTGCTCGTGCCGCAATTGCTGGCACGCGGCTACAAAGTCACCGTCTATGACATCATGTTCTTCGGCGATTATTTTCTGCCGAAAGACCACCCGAATCTCAAAATCGTCAAAGGCGACATCCGCGATACCACATTTCTCGCCGAGGTGACCAAAGGTCACGATGCCTTTGTCAGCCTCGCGTGCATTTCCAATGATGCAAGCTTCGAGCTCGACGACAAGCTGTCGACATCGATCAATCTCGACGCTTTCGAGCCGATGGTGCTTGCCACGAAAAGCGCTGGGATCAAGCGGTTCATCTACGCCTCCTCGAGCTCGGTCTACGGCGTGTCCGACAAGCCCGACGTGACCGAGGATCACCCGCTGGTACCGCTGACGCTTTACAACAAATACAAAGGCATGTGCGAACCGCTGCTGAAGAAGCACACCGACGATACGTTCGTCGGCGTGGTCTTTCGGCCGGCGACCGTCTGCGGCTATGCCCCGCGCATGCGTTTCGATCTGTCGGTGAATATCCTCACCAATCACGCCGTCAACAACAACAAGATCACCGTGTTTGGCGGCTCGCAATTGCGTCCCAACCTGCACGTTCAGGATTATTGCGACGTCGTCGAACTGTTCCTCACCGCGCCGGCCGACAAGATCCGCAACGAGACCTTTAATGTCGGCACGCAGAACCTGTCGCTGATGCAAATCGCCCACCTGGTGCAAGACGTGGTGTCGAAGGAATTTCCGGAAAAGGGCCGGATCGAGATCGTCACCACGCCCAGCGACGATCTGCGCTCCTATCACATCAATTCCGATAAGATTAAGCGTGTGCTTGGCTTCGTCCCGTCGCATTCGATCGAGGAGGCCGTTGGCGACCTTTGCTGGGCGTTCCGAGACGGCCGGCTGCCTAACAGCATGGACGACGACCAATATTTCAACGTGCGGCGCCTCAAGAGGCTCAAGGCCGCATGACCGACAAGGCGATCGCCGTCGTTACCGGCGGAGCCGGATTCATCGGAAGTCACATGGTCGACGCCCTGCTCGCGCGTGGCTACGCGGTCAGGGTGGTCGACAATTTGACCGGGGGCCGAAAGAGCAACCTTGCTCATCTGCAAGATTCGCCCGACGTGACGTGCCACTGGCTCGACATTCGTGCCCTCGAGCCTGATTCGCCGGTATTCAAGGACGCGCGTTTCGTCTTCCATTTTGCCGGCATCGGCGACATCGTTCCATCGATCCAAAAGCCGACCGAATATCTTGACGTCAACGTGCAGGGAACGGTCCGGGTGCTGGAATGCGCACGCGCTGCGCGCGTGGCCAAGTTCGTCTATGCGGCCTCGTCGTCGTGCTACGGCTTAGCGGCGACGCCGACCGACGAAAGCCACCCGATAGCGCCGCAATATCCTTACGCGCTGTCGAAATATATGGGCGAGGTGGCGGCCTTCCACTGGCATCGGGTTTATGGCTTGCCCGTCGTTTCGATGTGCATTTTCAATGCCTACGGGCCGCGGGTGCGCACCACGGGGGCCTACGGCGCGGTTTTCGGGGTCTTCTTCCGCCAGAAGCTCGCTGGAAAGCCCTATACCGTCGTCGGCGACGGCACCCAGAACCGCGACTTTGTTTACGTCACCGATATCGCCAAAGCGTTTCTGGCCGCTGCGGAATCTCCGGCCGTCGGCGAACGCTTCAACGTCGGGGCCGGGAAACCTCAATCGGTCAATAAGCTGGTGGAAATACTCGGCGGCGATGTTGTATATGTTCCTAAGCGGCCGGGGGAACCCGATTGCACGTGGGCGAATATCAACAAGATCACGTCCCAGATCGGCTGGCAGCCGAAGGTGAGTTTTGAAGAAGGCGTCCGCCGCATGCTCGCCGACATTAAATCGTGGCGCGACGCGCCGCTGTGGGATCCGGCATCTATCGCGCGCGCGACCGAAGACTGGTTTCGCTACCTAGGCGGCGAAAAGAGCATATAGGGCGGCTAGGGGTGCCGGGATGCTTGTCTCTCTGACAGATCGCTACCAACACAAGATCAAGACCGCGGAAGAATTGCAGCGCATCGTCGGCGATCGCCCGCGCTTGCGCAAGGTGATCATGTGCCATGGCGTCTTCGACGTCGTTCACCCCGGACACGTGCGCCATTTGATCTACGCCAAGAGCAAAGCGGATATCCTCATCGCCAGCCTCACTGCGGACAAACATATCACCAAGGGTGTTTATCGCCCGCATGTGATGCAGGACTTGCGCGCGGTCAATCTCGCTGCCTTCGAGATGGTCGATTACGTTCTGATCGACGAACGCGACAAGCCGCTCGAAAACGTCCGCCTGATCCAGCCGGATTACTTCGCCAAGGGCTTCGAATACGGCGCCATTGGGATCCCGCAGAAGACGGCCGAGGAAATCGAGATCGTTCAGTCATACGGCGGCGAGATCATCTTCACGCCCGGCGACATCGTCTATTCCTCGAGCACGCTGATCAACGAAACTGCCCCCGATCTGCGCTACACCAATCTGCAGATCGTCATGGAGCGCAACAACATCGATTTCGGCGGGCTACGCAAAGTCATCGACGAGTTGAAGGGCCTGCGCGTCCACGCCGTTGGCGACACGATCGTGGACAGCTACACCTACTGCACGATGATCGGCGGGCAGACCAAGACGCCGACGCTCAGTGTGGCGTTCGAACGCAGGGTCGACTACATCGGCGGCGCCGGCATCGTAGCCAAGCATCTGTTGGCCGCCGGCGCCGATGTCACCTTGTCGACCGTCCTGGGCAACGACAGCCTGAAGGATTTCGTAATCGACGACCTTCGCGGCGCTGGTATCAATTTGCAGGCGATCGTCGACGCGACGAGGCCGACGGTGAACAAGAACGCGATCATCGTCGGCGGCTACCGTCTCCTGAAGCTCGACACGCTCGATAACCGGTCGATTTCCGATGATATCCTGGCGAAGCTGCAGGCCAATTTGCAAGCTCAGCCGGTCGATGCGGTGGTCTATTCGGACTTCCGCCACGGCATTTTCAATCGCCGCACCGTGCCCAAGCTGATCGACGCGATCCCTGCGGGCACGTATCGCGTCGCCGACAGCCAAGTCGCGAGCCGCTGGGGCAACATCACTGAATTCAAGGATTTCGATCTGATCACGCCGAATGAGCGAGAAGCCCGCTTCGCGCTTGGCGACCAGGATTCAGGCGTGCGTCCACTGGCTTCGCGCGTCTACGACGCGGCACGCTGCAAGCTTCTGATCCTCAAGCTCGGCGAGCGCGGCGTGCTTGTCTGCCGCGACAGCGAGCATGTGTCGCTCGACAGCTTCTTTGTCATCGACAGCTTCGTCGACCAGGTGGTCGACGCGGTCGGCGCCGGAGACGCAATGCTGGCCTATGCGACCCTGTCGATGCTCGCTTGCCGCAACGACGTCGTCGCAACCATCATCGGCTGCATGGCGGCCTCGTGCGAATGCGAGCTTGACGGAAATATCCCGATTACGCTTGAGCACGTTCGTGGCAAACTCGAACTCGATCGAACGTCATCTTACATTTGCCTAATGTCGCCCCCGATGCGCGTTATTGTGGTGGGCCTTGGGGTACAAGGCCATAAGCGGCGAACTTTCGCCGGCTCCGACTATGTCGCGTCGGTGGATCCACTCAATGCGGAGGCCGATTTCCGCGACATCAAGGACGTGCCGTCACATCGCTACGACGCCGTGCTGGCGTGCATTCCCGACGCACCGAAGGTCGAAATTCTCCGCTACTGCATCGAGAACAAAAAACATGTTCTCGTCGAAAAGCCATTGTGGGCGGAACGCGAGAGCGATCTCGTCGAACTGCAGGCCGCGGCACGCCGCAGCGGCGTTGTTTGCTATACCGCCTATAACCACCGCTTCGAACCGCACTACGTGCGCATGCGCGATCTCATCAAGTCCGGCGAACTCGGCACGCTCTACAGCTGCCGCATGTTCTATGGCAACGGAACTGCGCGCCTCGTTCGCGAGTTCGGCGTGGCGCGATCAAGGCGCCGGCGTACTGCCGGATTTAGGATCGCACCTGCTTGATACCTGCCGGTTCTGGTTCGGCGACATCGGCGAATTTTCGGTTGCCAGCACGCGGGCCTTTGAAAACCGGGCGCCTGATCACGTGGTCATTTCGAACGAGCGCGGTCGCATGCGGATCGAGCTGGAAATGACGCTGCTGATGTGGCGCAACCATTTTACCTGCGACATTCTATCCGAAAACGGCACCGCGCATATCAGTTCGCTGTGCAAGTGGGGACCCACGACGTTCACGAAACGGCGACGCGTCTTGCCGAGCGGCCGCCCTTCCGAGGAGAGCGTGACGCTGGTTCAGGAAGACCCGACATGGGCACTCGAATACGCCCATTTCTGCGACCTCTGTAATTCCGGCCCGATGACCGACCTGTCGGAAGACATTTGGCTCCGGCAGGAGATCGATCGTCTCGGCAAGCAGGCCCTCGCCGCGGCGAGGATCGCCCCGTGAGCACCCCGATTGTCGGCTTTGCCGGGATGACGCATCTCGGCCTTGTGTCCGCAAGCGCCGTCGCGATGAACGGCTTTCAAGTCATTTGCTATGACGCCGACCCAAAATTGATCGGCCGTCTTGCCAAGCGCGACCTTCCGGTCAGCGAGCCGGGTTTGGACCAGCTGGTGCGCGAAAACGGCGAGCGGCAGGTCTTCACCGCGGACCTCGCGGCGATCAGCCGGTGCGACGTGGTTTATATCGCCCCGGACGTGCCGACCGACGATTTCGGCCAGAGCGACCTCGCGCCGATACGACAGCTGATCGCCGCGATCGTGCGCGCACTCGCCTCGCATGCCGTGCTGGTTGTGCTGTGTCAGGTGCCGCCGGGCTTTACCCGCAGCTTGGCCGCGCCGCCGCCGGAACGCCGTTATTATCAGGTGGAGACGCTGGTGTTCGGGCAGGCGGTCGAACGTGCACGGCGTCCGGAGCGGTACATTGTCGGGTGCGACGATCCGGGCAAGCCGCTGGATGGCCGCCTGCGGGCCGTTCTGGAACCATTCGGTTGTCCCATTCTGCCGATGCGTTATGAAAGCGCCGAACTCGCCAAGATTTCCATCAACATGTGCCTCGTCGCCTCGATCGGCGTCGCCAACATGCTCGCCGAGCTCTGCGAGCACATTGGCGCGGTTTGGTCGGAGATCACGCCCGCGCTCAAGCTCGACCGTCGCATCGGCGCGTATAGTTATCTCGCGCCCGGGACTCGGCATCGCCGGCGGCAATCTCGAACGCGATCTCGCGACCGTCGAGCGCCTCGCGTCCGAGCATCGGCAGCGACGCGGGGATCGTCCGTGCCTGGCTCGCCAACAGTCGGCATCGCCGCGATTGGGCCGCGCGCACCATTCGCGCTGCGGTGCTCGACGACAAGCCGGACGCGGCCATCACCGTGTGGGGCCTCGCCTACAAGGAAAATACCCATTCGGTGAAAAACTCGCCCTCGCTCGCCACGATCGCACAACTGCCGCAAGCGCGGCTTCGACTGCACGACCCACTGGTGCCGGCCGGCGCGGCCGGACGTGCCACAGCGGAAGGCTTTGCCACGCCTCTCGAAGCGGCGCGCGACGCTGACGCACTGATGATCCTGACGCCATGGCCGCAATATCGCGAGATATCCGCCGCCGACATCGCGCGCTGCCTGCGGGGCCGCGTCGTGCTCGACCCCTACGGCGTGCTCGATCCAACTGCAGCGGAGGCGGCTGGCCTGCGCTACTACACGCTCGGCCGCCCGCAGCTCGGCACAAAAGGCGTATAGGTCCTGCATGATGCGCCATCTCAACGCCACTGCAACCCTGCCCGAGCGCGTGGTCGTCATCGGCGCCGGCGGATTCGTCGGCGGCGCGTTGATGCGTCGCCTTAATGCCGCCAAAGCCCCTGCCCTCGGCCTGTCGCGCAACGAGATCGATCTCCAATCGGCGGGCGCGTCAAATCAAATCGCTTCGCACCTGCGTCCCACAGATGCGGTGGTTGCTGTTGCGGCCCGCGCACCGTGCAAGAACATCGCCATGATGGTGGAAAACATGGTCATGACCCGGACCATGCTGGATGCGCTGGCACGCGTGACGGTCACCCATATCGTCAATATCAGTTCTGATGCCGTCTATGCCGACGAGCCGGTACTGCTGACCGAGGCCGCACCGGCCGCGCCGGCGAGCATGCATGGCGCTATGCATCTCGCCCGCGAGATCGCATTCGCGACGCTTGCCTCGCCGCTTGCAATCGTTCGGCCGAGCCTGCTCTACGGCGCCGCGGATCCCCACAACGGCTACGGTCCCAACCGCTTCCGCCGCTGCGCCAATAGGGGCGAGGATATTGTCTTGTTCGGCGAGGGCGAGGAGCGCCGCGATCACGTGCTGGTCGACGACGTTGCCGAACTGATTTTTCGCGTGTTGTATCGACGCAGCGTCGGCACGCTGAATATCGCCACGGGCGAAGTCCATTCGTTTCGTGCGATTGCCGAGCAGGTCGTTGCGCTCTCGCCGCGCAAAGTCACCATCAAAGGCAGTCCGCGCAACGGGCCGATGCCGCATAACGGTTATCGCCCGTTCGACATTGCCGCCTGCCGAAGCGCTTTTCCCGATTTCAGGTATGACGCCGATCGGCAACGGCTTGGCCATGGCGCAGCGCGAAACGGAGACGGCGTGATGGCCGAGATAGACCTGCTGCGCGCCCTGCCGCGCACCAAGCGCAATATCCAGAAACGCAAGGAGGCCAAGGATCCGGCCGTCGTCACCGATCTCCAAACAATACGGCGAAATGTATTTCGATGGGCCGCGCGAATACGGCTACGGCGGCTATCGCTACGACGGCCGCTGGCTTCCCGTCGCGCGCGACATCATTGCGCATTTCGCCCTCAAGCCCGGGATGCGAGTTCTCGATGTCGGCTGCGCCAAGGGATTCCTGGTCAAAGACCTGATGACAGCCTGCCCCGGCCTTGAAGCGTTCGGCCTGGACATTTCGCTCTACGCACTGATGCATTGCCAGCCGGAAGTCATCGGCCGGCTGCATCTCGGCACGGCGGAAAAGCTCGTATTCCCGGACCGCAGCTTCGACTGCGTGTTATGCCTCAACACAGTGCACAATTTTCCGCGGCCGCGCGCTATCAAGGTGATGCAGGAGATCGAGCGCGTATCGGGGGGCCGCGCCTTCGTTCAAGTCGACAGCTATCACACCGCCGAGCAAAAGGACATTTTCGAAAGTTGGGTCCTGACCGCGGAGTTTTATGACTATCCGCGCGGGTGGGTCGAACTCTTTCGGGAAGCCGGCTATACCGGGGACTATTACTGGACGATTATCGAGTGAGGCCCGGCTGAGGGGAAGATTCGTAAATGCCTGGAAAGACTTATGCCATTCTCGGCGGCGGCGGAAGTTTCGGTATCCATGCCGCCTTCTATCTGCTTGACCATGCCAAGCCCAAGAAGGTCATCGGCATCGGCCGCAATCCGCTGCGGCCGGGTGCGTTCTCGCTCGATATCGAGAAACGCGAAGGATACGTCTATCACGCCCGCCATGTGACCCACGAGCTCGATCTTCTGCTCGAACTGCTCGATCGCGAGCGGCCGGAGGTCATCGTCAACTTCGCTGCGCAGGGCGAAGGCGCGGTGTCGTGGAAGCATTCCTGGCGATTTTTTGAGACCAATTGCGTCGCGCTCTCGCGGCTCACCGAAGAGCTGATGAAGCGCGATTGGCTCGAACGCTTCATCCAGATCGGCACGTCGGAGATGTATGGCTCGGTCGAGCACGCCACCAGCGAGGACGAACCGATAAAGCCGTCCAGCCCCTATGCTGCGTCGAAAGTCGCCTTCGACATATATCTCGAATCCGTTCATCGCTTCCTAAAATTTCCGATGAACGTCATTCGTCCCTCTAACGCCTACTGTCCGGGTCAGCTGCTGCATCGCGTGATCCCCAAGGCGATATGGTGCGGCCTCACCGGCCACAAATTGCCGTTGCACGGGGGTGGCAAGGCAGAGAAGTCCTATATCCACGCGCGCGACCTCGGTCGCGCCATCCATCTGGTCGCGGAGAAGGCGCCACTCGGCGTCATCTATAATGCCGGCCCGGTCCAGGCCACGTCAATCCGCGAGGTCGTGGAGCGTTGCGCCAAGGCGCTCGGCATGCCCTTTGAGGATCTCTGCACCATGAGCGAAGACCGGCTCGGTCAGGATTCCCGCTACTGGCTCGACTCCAGCCGCATTAAGAACGCGGTGGGATGGGATCCGCAGATCGGCTGGGACGAAGGGCTCGATGAAATGGTCGCCTGGGGGAAAAAATACCTGTCGCAGATTCGCGATTGGCCGACCGATTATGTGTTGAGAGCGTGAGGGCGCAATGAGCTTGCGGACGACACATGCCGACGAACCACAGCGCAACAGTTTCGACGCCGCTGCTGCACGCAAGCGCTGCCAGCGCTACCGCAAACGCATTCTCGATATCTCCCAACAGGTCACTGCCCTGCACGTTGCTCCGGCCTTCTCCTGCATCGAAATGACGGACGTCGTTTACAACAAGCTGCTGCGATACCAGTCCGACGGCGAACCTCACGATGTTTTCCTAATGTCGAAGGGGCACGGCTGCATGATCCAGTACGTGATCCTCGAGGAGCAAGGCGTCTTGTCGGCCAAGGATCTTGCGGACTACTGCAAGCCGAACGGCCGACTGGGCGCACATCCCGACTACGAGACGCCCGGAATCGCCGCCTCAACAGGCTCGCTCGGCCACGGCCTCGGCATCGCCACAGGACAGGCCTATGCCGAGAAGCTGAAGGGCTCCGACGTGCGCATCTATTGCGTGCTGTCCGACGGCGAGTTTCAGGAAGGCTCGACGTGGGAAGCCATGATGATGGCGGCGAACCTCAAACTCGACAATCTCGTGGCGCTCATGGACTACAACGATTTCGGCGGCCTCGAACACATGAGCGAGGGACATCCGGCATTCTATCCGCTAGCACCGAAGGCCGAGGCCTTCGGTTGGGAGGCGATCGAAGTCGACGGCCACGATGAAGAGGCGATATACGAAGCCGTGACCTCCCGCCGCGGCGGCCGTCCCTTGCTGGTGGTCTGCCGCACCGTCAAAGGCAAAGGCATTTCATACATGGAGAATGTCGCGATCTGGCACTATCGCTCGCCCAACAAGGAAGAGTACGAGCAGGGACTCAAAGAGCTCGCCGAAGGCTTGAAATGAGAAACCGGTTCGCCGACACGTTCTACGAATTGGGCAAGGAGGACTCGCGGCTTTGCGTCGTGGTCGCCGACATTTCGCCGGCAGGATCGATCGCGAAGTTTCGCAGCGAATTCCCGCGCCGCTTCATCAATACCGGCGTTTCCGAGCAGATCATGATCGGCATGGCGGCCGGCATGGCGCAGCGCGGCTTGCGGCCCTTCGCCTATACGATCGCGACGTTTGCATTATATCGCCCGTTCGAGATGGTGCGCGACGACCTGTGCTATCAGAACTTGCCGGTCACTGTCGTCGGCATCGGCGGCGGCGTCACCTACTCCACCTTGGGGGCGACGCATCATGCCCAGGAAGATGTGGCACTGGCGGCGGCGATCCCCAACCTTTCGGTCATTGCGCCGTGCGACCCCGCCGAGACCGAGGCAGCCACGCGTTGGTGCGCGCAGCAAGAGCGCGGGCCGGTCTATCTGCGGCTCGGCAAGGCTGGCGAGCCAGATTTCACAAGTAAGCTTGCCGAGCGATGGGAATTTGGCCGGCTACAGCAGCTGCGCAGTGGCAGTGACGTCTGCATTCTCACCTATGGACCGATCGTCAAGCGGGCGATGGCCGTCGCGGACTGGCTCGAGGGGCGCGGCAAGCGCACTGCCGTCTATTCGGTGCACACGCTCAAGCCGCTTGACAAGTCTGCCCTGGTTGAAATTCTTAGGTATTTTCAACACGTTGTTGTCATCGAGGAATGCGCGCCCAACGGCAGTCTAGCGATGCAGGTCCAAGCGCTGGCATCGATTTCAGGCGGTACGGCTAGGATCGATGCCTTCACATTGCAGGACGCCTTCATTCACTGCTACGGCTCGCACGACGATATTTTGGACGCGCACGGTCTAAAGACGACCGATATCTGCTCTAGGTTGGAGAGCGGCAACTGACGACGTCGAAGGAACTCAAAGCTCTAATGACTGACTACTTCTTCGGCGGCGAAGGGGAATTGTATCCCTCCGATGCGGCGGTCGCGCTGATCACCGTCGGCAAAGGTGATTATTTGATGCAACTGCGCGATCAGAAGCCAGGAATATTCTATCCCGGCCATTGGGGTCTGTTCGGTGGCGCTCTTGACCCCGGCGAGTTGCCCGATCGGGCGCTGCACCGAGAGCTTGAGGAAGAACTCGGCTTGCAAGTGCGGACTATGCGATATTTCACGGAATTTGCGTTTGACATTTCGTTCGGTGGCCTGAAGAGATTTACGCGAAAATTCTACGAGGTCCCGGTCGAGGATGCAGCTATCGAACGGCTTGTTCTTGGTGAAGGCGCCGCAATGCGAGTCTGCACCGCGCGCGAGATACTGACCGAGTTACGCGTCGTCCCCTTCGAATTCATTCGCGTTATGGCTTCACGCGGCCGGCACTAAAGCTTTTCGGTCCGCGACGGCACGTTGATGTCAGCATCACACTCTCGCTCGACGAAAGTCCAACCGCGCTCGCGGCCATACCGTCAAGCTTCGTGCTTCAATGACCCACGCTTTGCAAACGAGGCCTCAAGAAGCTCCTCCGCATATGAGCGGAGGTAATCTCTGCCAACACGCGACGATGTTCGCCAGCAACCTTGTCCCGGCTTGATAAGCGCTCGCATGCGTTCCTGCAGTAACTCGTCATCTGCCGTATAGACCGCAATGCCCTCCAGCCGATCAAACACCTCGCGAGTCAAAGCCGCAATTTCATCGCTCGAATTGTCAAGAAAAGAAATACCTGCCTCTTCAAATTCGTGCGTCAAACGAAGTCGACCGACTTCATCTGAAAAACACTCGGCCAACGTCATTTGTCTGCCGTGCCGTAGCATCCGCTTCGGAATAGAGAGATGCCCGTAGTATGCCGAATAGCCGCACACCAAAGGTACCGTGTTGGTGAGCGCGGCTACGGTACCGAATGCACCCGCCAGATTGAACAGTCCGGAATTATCGCCGAAGAAAAATCGGCAGGACGCACACAAATAGATGTCCATCCAATCGCTCTTAAATGGCGACCGTGCATAGTCGATAACGCTAGGTGTCGATCCAATGGGTCTCATGCTCGGATCGCCCATTCGAATGCACCAGCCGCCCCGGGCGACAATCTCAGCTATCGCCTGATCATATGAGGCGATATCCACGTTTCGATAGGAATGATGATGCTCGTCTGTCGGCGAATAGCCGCTCTCTCGGGCATGCAGGCAAACAAACCAGGCCTCGTCCGGGAGACCCATTTCGCGAAGAACGCTCCGCCCTCGTTCGCGGTCGTCTGACGTTAGTGACAGTAGCGGTGGCAGCCCGTTCCATTTGCCCTGAATTTCATAGGCCCGCGCGCTCGTAGTGATATTAAAAGCATAATCCGCCAGATCGTCGACCGGACCAGCGTAATCGCGAACAGCTGCGAGAACGCGCTGCAGGGGACCGGGCGGAATGATGCCAATATACTGACGCCAATATCGCACCAACGCGGCGTTCGCCGGGAGACCCGACCGTGACGACCCGCGCTCACCCAGAAGATAGAGTGGCAGCACATGCCGATTGAGAATCCGGTTTTCCTTGAGATAAGAGTCAAAATCGAGAGCTAAATGCCCAATGCGGTCAACACACGGCACACGCAACAGGCGAAAGCCGAGACACTCCAACGTGAACGCCACCGGTTGTAAAGTGAGACTATATAAGACGCGAGCCAAGCGACGCGCCAAACCAACACATCGCACCGCGATTCGAGTGAATATCCCTCTCACTGCCATTGCATGTTGCACGAATTCGTCCCGTGAACTGACCAATACCCAACCACTGCTCTTCTTTTGACCTCGATCTGCTCGAGGGATTGAGCTTTTCTAGGAGCCCCGCGAGGAGCTCGCCAAGCCCGAACGTCGGAGCACTCGGGTAAGCAGACTCGGTTTCCGCGGTGCCTTTCGATGGGAGGCAGGTGCGTGGCCTGCATGCCGCTTGAGCCACATAAAGGCATCCCAAATTTTCTTGTGCGGACCAATATCGATCATTGTCACGGTTGCCGGATGGTACTGACCGAGCTGCGCGGTGATCGCGTCAAACGCCTTCGGCATCATATGCCTAAGCGGTAAATCCTTAATAACAAACTCCAGGGCCTCAAACAACAAAAGCTCAGACGGAACGAGCTTTAAGCGAAGCTCGGCAAGATGCATTTGATGTCCATGTAGATAACTGTCCCGCAGTACGCCAATCATTTGCAACGCGCGATACCGTGCAAAATTGACCTGCTTTGCCACCTTTGAGGGATAGGCTTTGCGCACACACTCTGCAGCGACGAGCCAATTAGTGTTGTTCCTGTCGCCGGGCAGGATAACATCGCTCAGAGAGGAGCGAACCGCTGGTTCAACCTGCTCGTTGTCGAGAAACCTATACCCTTCGTCATGTCGGCCGGAAAAGTAGTAGGCGCCAAACGACTTCGGCGAGATACCGATGATAACAAACTCCGTTGGCACAACGACAATAGACTTTGCATGGACGAGTGCCGCCACCGAGGAAAACGTATCGGGGTATGGACTTTGATAAATGCCGCTATTGTCGGCGAAGCCACGTATGAAGGATGAGTTCAGTAGGAAGTGCTGAGCGTTCATGCCGAAACGCAAGTGAAAAGCGAGCACCGACTCTGCCAATTCGCACGCGTATTCCGCATTCAAACTGAAGGCACTGCTCTTGCCAGAAAAGAACTCAGAATTGAGCACAGAGGCCAAGTATCCTCGCGGCGCAGCTGGCAGAACATTGGGGTAGCAATAGTGATATGCGGCAAGATAAACGATGTCCGGCGCGTCCGCGGTGAGATGCTTGCATACCATTGAAAGGAAGTTCGGCGCGAGGGCGTCATCGTCTCCCAGCATTAGAACATAGTCACCGGTCGAAAGTGACAATGCCCGCTGCCAATTTTCTGTGACAGAAACAGGATGAGCTTGTCGGAAATAGATGACTCGCGAGTCCTGTAAGGCGTCCACATAGGATCTGTAATCTTCGGAGGAAGCATTGTCGGTAATAATGACTTCCAATTCCATGCCTTCTTGATCGAGAACAGAAGCAACCGCTTGCTTCATCAGATCAAGTCTATCCTTGGACGGGATGAGGAAAGAAACTTTCATCGGGCCTCTCAAAGACACTTACCTGACAGCCACTCTCACAGAGAGCGGCACAACTCTGTATCAGGCAACACGGCGCAAGTAGCCGCGCGGATTCATTGTCAGCAGAAAGCGCTCGCAACTACGATCGGCCTTGAAGTCTGCATTGCCCTCGAGAAACCGGGATACGGCCTCCCAAGGCCCCGGACCAAACTCTGGATAGGTTGGATGACCATTAATGTTCGTGTCTTCCACGATCATGTAATCTCCCGGCTTAGTTAGGCTCTGATAAAGCCTGAGTTCCTTTAACACATGATCGCAGTGGTGGTCGCCGTCCAGGATCACCATCACGCGGGATTTTCCTTCAGCTGCTGACCTGATCGAGGAAAACACTTCCGGATCGAGACTGGATCCGAGAACGTAGCAAATGCGTTCATGCCGCGGCCTGACCAAGGCGTGGCTTGCATCGATATCAATCGTGATAATGGCTCCCTTTCCGACCGCATCGCAGATATGAGCGAGGTAAAGGGCGCTTCCGCCCTTATATGTCCCGACCTCGATAATCAGATCAGGTCGCTCGCGAACGATGAGTTCCTGATAAATCCAAAGATCAAGCGGGCACTTCAGAAGCTCATATCCCATCCATGACAATACTATTGTGTGCAATCCGCGCCCGGCATCCAATTTGCTGTAGTACAAATCCGAAAAACGCTCGACGAGGGTTCGCTCCGCCTCACTAAGATACGGCTCCGCCATCACTGGCGTATAGGAGCCGATCCCGGATTTGGCTATCGTCACCTGCAGTCGCCGTGTAGCCGCAGAGCGGAGTCGAGACAGCACGCGTTTGAACCGTCTATGCAAGTGCGCCAATCCTCGCGCCGTTGACTGCATTCATGACCAAGCGATAGCAATCGTGAAAAATCCGTCGACAATAAAAACAGACAATACAGAAGCTCGGCCGGCAACCCCCGAATAGCTCGCTATCGTCCCGCTAACTCGTAGCGGGCAATAATATCCTCAATCGGGCCATAAGCGATCAGTCGGCCATGCTCGAGTAACATCCCCTTGTTGCACCAGTCGCGTAGGATCTTCATCGCGTGGCTTGCGATCACGAGAATGCCGGCGTCTTCAAGAAATCGCTTAAGGCGAGCCTGCGCTCTGGTTAGGAAGGCGGCGTCGCCCGCACCTATCATCTCGTCGAGAATCAATATTTCAGGAGTTATCGCGGTCGAGATTCCAAATGCAAGCCGAAGCATCATTCCCGTCGAATAAGTGCGAATTGGCATCTCCAGATACTCGCCGAGTTCGGTGAACTCTGTAATGTCGTCGAGCGCGCTCTCAATTTGCGGCGTGGTAAGACCCAGTAGCTTGCTGCGCATCCATATGTTCTCAATGCCCGTTGCATCCAGATCCATACCAAGCTGAAGATCGAACAGCGGGAAGGCACGGCCGCCGATGCTGATCTGGCCGCTCACGGGCTCGTAGATGCCGGCCAGGGTACGCAACAAAGTGGTCTTGCCGGAGCCGTTATGACCCACGAGCCCGACGCGATCACCCTCGTGCATTTCGAATGTCAGGCCGTCCAGTGCTTTGATAACGATCCGCCCGCCCTCACCTCTCCCTATTTGACCGCCCACGTTCAAGTTGCCGGTGGCAAGCCGATTGAAGCCTTTCGCGAGGGGCGTCAAACCGAATGTGTGCTTCAGGGAGCGCGCAGTGAGATCGTAAATGGGAAACTCGACATGGATGTCTTTGGCGACAATCGAAAGCACGGCGACCCTCAGAGCCAATAGACGATGCGAGCACGGAAGCGGGCAAAAAACAGAAAGGCCCCCACCCAGCCGAGGACGGCGACAGCCAAGACAACCAACCAGTCATTGAGGGTCGGGGTGCCGCCCAGCAACGGTTCTCGCACTAGCGCAATCATATGCGTCAACGGATTGTAATCGGCTATGAAACGCTTGCTACCCAACTGTTCGGGGAAATACATCAGCGGGGTGAACCAGAACAGAATACCCATGAAGTTGGCAATCATTACAGGAACGTCGCGGTAGCGGGTGGACAAAACTGCCGCTATCAGCGCCATCCACGACAACGCGATCAGAACCAGCATGAGACCAACCGGCCATAATAGCATGCTGCGGCCCGGTACGACTACGAGGAGCACGGCGACAACGACGTAAATTACGCCGTTATGAGCAGCGATAAGCGTGTTGCGCCAAATCATTTGCAACAACAGCACGCTAAAAGGACACTTGATCTGAGTGATGTAGTGAGACGTCGATACAAACAGATTGGCGCCATCGTTGATAGTCTGAGTGGTCAACGACCATAACAACATGCCGGCGCAAACATAGGGAATCGATTTTTGGATTGGCAGTATAAACAAGAATGCGCTGAGAAAGCCCATCGACAGGATCTGGATGCCGAAGGACAGCGTTAGCCACATCGGACCGAGTGTCGAACGCCGATACTTTTGCTTCACCTCTTGCCAAGCAAGAAAATGGCTTAGGCGCCACGAAGTAAGTCCGGCGCGAAGATCATCGGCGGCAAATCCAATTGTGTCCAAGTCAACGACAACATCTGAACCAGTGCTCATATGCCTCATTTGCGCGATTGGCTTAGCAAGCTGAGGCTTTAGCCGCAAGTCTGGTCGCATTGTGGTGGCGTATCGGAGCATGGCCGCGCATTTTCTGCGATCAATCGGTTAGGAATCGGCCGACATCGCCCTTGGCATCTTGATTGCGCAACGGGCCTACAGGTCCCAAGAGCGAGGGCTATCCCAAGCGTAGTTCCTCAATATACTGCGCCGCTGCGGGTTCCCGAGTGCATAGCTGTTCGTTTGGTTGTCGGCGATAAGTAGGTTGCCCTGCGCGTCGATCCAGAACGTCGATGAGGACTTCCACCTGGGAATCTCATAGACTTCTCCGGACCTATCGACGACCACAGGTCGCAAACCGGCTGCCATGATCTGCTTGGTCATGGATTGGCGACCACTCTCAAATCTATAAGCATCCATCTTCTTCTTGAAAGTCGCGCCCCTCAGCGACAAGAAGTCGTCTTTCCGAATCATAAATGCGTTGGTTCGGATATGCGGATTCGGATAGCGATCGAATTGATAGACTCGAAGTGGATATAGACTGATCCGACCCATGCGCCGGACGAGGCGAGAAATATCGACCGGACCATCGTTATCAACCAGGCCGATGTTTTTGCCGCTCGTAGATACAGTTCCTCCAAAATATCGATTTATGTAATACCTCGGCTCACGCAATATTCTCAAAAGCGCAGCTTCGTATCCAGAGCGGATGGATTGCCAGGAACCCGTCGCGCCAACCAGTCCGACTCCGGGTAATGCCAGCGCGTTCGCGAAGCATGCCAGCCAATTATCGGCAAGAATCTCGCTGAAGGTATTAAGGAACAACAATTGCGGATTGGCGACCGCCGCCGCGACGGCAAAGTAAGACCCGATATCATAGCCTGTATCATCGACCTCGACCGTATTGATAAGCAATGGGTCGAGCATTACGCGCACGGCATCAAGCGCATCGCGATTTGGAAATCCCTTTAAGATGATATGCAGGTCGTGCGCGACGCCTGCAGGATGCTTCCTATAGCTGGCCAAGAACTTACGGACGGGCGCATCCCCTTCCGCAAAGCGGCACAGATAAACGACCCCGATGTCCGCCACCTTCCAAAACCCGCGCTATATGGACGCGATCCTAATCACGCATCCCACGCGTGCAGTCAACATCGTTATGCGCTTTTTCGATTTCGGCCTGCCGCAACCGCCGTGTCTTAACGCACGACATTACTGAATTGAAAGCTCTGGGGAAAACAGCGCCCCCTCCGACTAGCGGGCGAGATCAGCCCTTTCCCACCTCAGGCAGGCACGGCTACAGGCGCCAGTGCAAGTTCGGGCGCAGGTGTGGTTTGACGCGCAGCGTCTTCGACTTCGTTTGCGATTGCTTCTGGATCAAACAGAGTGACGCATTTGTTATCACCGCGTTCGCACTTAAAATAAGTCATTGCTTCCGGAACGCGATGCGTGCAGCCGACGCATTCAATCGGCGACGACACGCCCCGAAATCGCCAACCAACCTCGCCGTTGCGTTCGTAAGCCGCCATCCACGGCAAAGTCATCGTCAGCAATGCAACGATCGGAACGCTGGTGACTTGCGCCAGGATCATCGGACCGGAATCCGAGCAGACAAAAGCACGAGATGCACCGATTACCGCGGCCTGCGTCTGCGTGTCGAACCGGTCCCGTAGATCGAGCACCCGATGGCCGTGGAAGCCCCAATCTTGCTTCGTTCCGATACAGAGAACGATCCAGCCGCGCGCCGCAAGGATGTTGGCAAGGTCGACCCAGAATTGCTCGGGCAAGGTCCGCTGCGGCCAAGACTTCGCTGGATGCATGGTGATGGCCTTCGACCAGTCGAGGCCGAATTCCGGCGGCGGCCCGTACGACATTTCGAGCCATTTTGATCCTGTGTGATCGCCGAACGCGACCTCCAGGTAAGCGTCGACAGCGCCGAAGTTGCGATCCTGTTCCTGTGACATATCGAGATCGATGACGCGATCATAGGCGATGGCGCGCTTGATACCGATGCGATGCGGGCTGTTCTTGAATACCTGCGGATACTGGCTGTCGATATCGATCTCGGCATCGGGATTCTCCTCCCGCAAGCGCCGTATGACCGGTGTCACGAGGATCACATCGCCGAAGGCGCCTGTCCGCCGAACCAGAATACGTTTCATGATTGCTTCCTCAAGCTGTGAACCTTTCCCGCAAGGCGGCGGCAATACGCGTTACGACCGGCGTCCAATCACGTGTTTGTTCTTGCCGGAACTGACGCACGGTCGGATACCACGGCGAGTCCTCGCGCGCGCGCAGCCAGCGCCAGCAGGTATTGCGGCGATTGAGCAGCCAAACCGGCTTGGCGAGGGCACCGGCGACGTGCAGCGCTGACGTGTCGACCGAAACGACCAGGTCCAAATTCTCGATCAGTGCGGCGGTGTCCGAGAAATCGTGCAGATCGTCGGTGAAGTCGACGACGCGGTCGCGCCAAATGCTGTTGCGCAATTGCTTCACCGCGTCGTCACCCTTCTGCAGGCTGTAGAAGCTGCACGCGGTCACGTCCAAGAGTGGCGCAAGCGTGGCAAAGGCGATGCTGCGTTGGCTGTCGATCAGGTTGAGGTTCGGCAGCTCTTTTCTCGGATTGCCAGCCCAGACCAGGCCCACTCTCGGCCTGGTGCGTGGTCCGAGCCGATCGCGCCAGGCACTCACTTTGTCTGCTGGCGCCGAAAGGTATGGCGTCGCCCCCGGGATCGTGTCGAGTTCGAGTGCGAAACGCCAACGGCAGGCTGAGCATCGGACAATGCAGATCGAAATCCGGCAGCCGGTCGCCGTCAGCCACGATCTGCGGGTTACCCGGCAGGCTCGCCATCAAGGATCGCAGCGGAGCCTGGACTTCGAGGAGGACTCGCGCCCCACGTTCTACGAGGTGCGGCACGTAACGAGCAAACTGAAGCGTATCGCCCAAACCCTGCTCGGCATGAAGAAAGATCGTCTTACCCGCGATCTCCTCGGTGCCAAGCCATAGCGGCCGCGGAAAGGCGCGCCTGTGCTCCCGCATCGCCGCTGTGGCCCAGCGGCTCTCGAATTGTTCCCAACCGCGCTCGAAGTCGCCGAGAAGAAGCCGGCAAACCGCTGCATTCGAGCGCACGTCGGCATCGTCAGGGCTGATCTCCAACGCGCGATCGTAGCTCAGCAGAGCCTCGTCGAACCTCTCCATCTCCTCGTATGCCATGCCGCGATTGAAGAACGCTTGCGCAAGGTCGGGCTGCAGTTCGACGGCGCGATCGTAGCTCGCAATCGCATCCTCCAGGCGATGCAGATCCCGCAGCGCATTGCCGCGATTGCAATGCGCCTCGGCGAGATCGGGCCTGTGGGCAATCGCGCGGTCATAGCTCTGCAGCGCGTCCGCGAAGCGCTTCAGACTCGACAGCACATTGCCGCGATTGCAGTGCGCTTCCGCAAAATCTCCCCGCAGCGCGATGGCGCGGTCGCAGCTTGCCAGCGCCTCCTCGTAGCGCCTGAGTTCGCGCAAGACATTCCCGCGATTGCAATGAGCCTCGGCCAGGTCGTCCCGTAGCGTGATGGCGCGATCATAGCTCGCCAGTGCTGTCTCGAAGCGCTTGAGCTCCTTGAGCACAAGGCCGCGATTGCAATGCGCCTCGGCGAAGTTCGGGCGGAGCGCGATCGCACGATCGCAGCTGGCCAGCGCGTCATCGAAGCGCAGGAGCCGACACAGGACGAGACCGCGGTTTGAATGCGCATCGGCATAGTCCGGTCGCAGCTTCAGCGCGCGATCGCAGCTCGCCAGCGCCTCCTCGAAGCGCCCGAGCTGGCGCAGCGCAATGCTGCGATTGGAATGCGCTTCGGCGAAATCCGGTTGAATGGTCGCCGCTCGCGAGAAGTTCTCCAGCGCTTCGGCCAGGCGGTTCTGCGCCGAGAGCGCAATGCCGCGATTGTTCAGCGCCCCGGCGTGATTTGGATTTTGTTTGAGGGCCTGATCGATCCAGCGCACGGCTTCGGCATGATTGCCGCGCTGGTGAAAGATCACGCCGCGTAGATGCAGGCAGTCGAAATGATCGGGCCGCAGAGCAAGGACCTGATTGTAAACACCCTCCGCCTCGACCAGGCGACCGGCCTGATGAGATTTGAGGCCTTCGGCAAACAAGGTCGCAATCAGTTCGGGCTTCGACTGCCCAACGCCCGTCGGCAATGGACCGCGCCCAAGTCCCGAAACCGATGCCGAAACGGCGCCAGAATGAAGCTTCGCCTTCGTCATTTTGTCGTCTGTTGCGACGTTCGGAATAAGCTGAACGACAGCCGCTGCAAATCACTCTTGCCGCTCGCCGGCAGCTTGGGTGACCAGCCCCATAATCGCAATCAACGTGGTTAATTAAGTCTTTCTGTTTGCAGGGTATTTGTATGCCTTCGGTCATACTTCGTTAACCATCTTGTTCGACGCTTATGCCAATCTCGATTCCGGCGGACGGCAGCAGTGGATTCAGCATGACGCATCAGGCGGTTGCGCCTCAGAATGAAGCCGCCGCCTTGGTGCAACAGGCGCTGGATCTGCACCGGAACGGTCGCCTTGAAGATGCTGGGCAGCTCTACCATCGCGCACTCGCGAGCGATCCCGGCAACTTTGACGCTCTGCATCTCATGGGGGTGTTGCAGCATCAGCAGGGTTGCTCGACCGACGCCCTTCGCTTTGTTGCGGCAGCTCTCGATGTGCGCCCGGGTTCGGCGGATGCTCTCACCAACTACGGCGTTATTCTCGATGCCCTGAAGCGCCACCAGGAGGCACTCTCCGCTTTCGAGAAGGTGCTAGCGGCACGACCGGCCGATGCGACTGCCTGCTACAACAAGGGTCTCGCCCTCAAAAATCTCGGGCATTACCGCGACGCTTTGGAAAGCCTCGATCGTGCGATCACGATGGCGCCGGGCCACGTCGACGCATTACACCAGCGCGGCAATGTGCTCTGCGCATTTTCGCGGTATCAAGAGGCCTTGGCGGTCTACGAAAAGGTCTTGACGCTACGGCCCCATCACATTGCGACGCTCATTCGTTGCGGCAATACGCTGTTGGCCATCAAGCGGCCGCAGGACGCGCTTGCCGCTTACGATCGCATTTTCGCAAAAGATCCGGCGCACGCTGAAGCCTTGAGTAACCGTAGCGTTGCCCTGCTTGATCTGGGCCGCGGCAAAGAGGCGCTTGAAAGCTGCGACCGCGCGCTCGCGGCGCGGCCGGACTATGCCGACGCGCTCTATAACCGCGGCAATGCCTTGATGGCGCTCAATCGCCTCGAAGAGGCCTGCGCGAGCTACGAGGGCGCGATCAAGCGCGACCCGCATCAAGTGGACGCGCTCAACAATCTGGGCTTGGCGCTCAGCAAGATTGGGCGACTGGGTGAGGCTCTAGGCCAGTACGACAGAGCGCTGGCGCTCGACCCGAACCATGCCCGTGCGCTACAGAATAAGGCCAATGCGCTCGTTGACATGGAGCGGTTTGGTGAAGCGCTGACGGTTTGCGATCGAATACTTTCGGCTGATCCGGATCAGGCCGAAGCCCACAATACGCGCGGCGTCACGCTGGGAAAGCTCGGCCGCTACGACGATGCGCTGAAAAGCTACGATCGCGCCGTCGCCCTTTTACCCGACTTTGTCGAGGCACATTCCAATCGCGGGACGGCTCTTCACCACCTCAAGCGGCACGATGAAGCCCTGGCAAGCTACGAACGCGCATTGGTCCTCCAACCATATTACGCGGCCGCCCATTTAAATCGAGGCAACACGTTCCGAGAACTGCGACGGTTCGATGAGGCTCTGGCAAGCTACGAGTCGGCGACCTCGCTGGAGCCGAACCTGGGCGAGGCGCACCTGAATCGCGGCAATGTTCTACATGAGCTCAAAAGGCATGATGAGGCGCTCCTCAGCTACGATCGCGCCCTTGCGGTACAACCGGATTTGGTTGCTGCCTACACGAACCGCGGCAACACGCTGCAAGAGCTGCGCCGGTTCGACGAAGCCCTGGCAACTTATGAAGCGGGGTTAGCACGGTGCCCGGATCTAACCGGCGCACAATTCGGTCTCGCGTGCTGCTGCCTGATCACCGGCGACTTTGTGCGCGGTTGGCAGAATTACGAAGGCCGATGGAACACCGCCGATTTGCGCCCGACCAAACGACAATTCGTGCAACCGCTGTGGCTTGGCACCGAGGATATCACCGGCAAGACCATTCTTCTGCACGCCGAACAAGGATTCGGCGATACGCTTCAGTTCTGCCGCTATGTGCCTCTCGTTGCCGAGCGCGGAGCGCGGGTCATCCTGGAAGTACCAACCGCATTGCGCGAATTGATGCGCACGCTGCCCTGCGAGGTACAGATCGCACCCCAAGGCGGCCCCCTGCTCGATTTCGACATGCATTGCCCCTTGCTCAGCTTGCCGCTCGCATTCGGCACGCAAATCGAAACCATACCGGCGCAGGCGCCTTATCTGTCGGCGCCCGACGCCGTACGAGATGTGTGGCGCGATCGTCTGGGCTCGCATGAAAGGCTCAAAGTGGGTCTGGTATGGGCCGGCGCTCCTCGAAAATTCCAGGCCAATGCCAATCGCCACGATCGGCAACGCAGTATCCGCTTTGACCAACTCACGCCCATTCTGGACGTCGAAGGCTGCGAATTTTACAGTTTGCAAAAGGGCGAGGAAGCGGTCGCGCAGTTGCACAATAGCGTCCGCCGTAATGGCGTGATCGATTGGACCGACGATCTTCAGGACTTCACCGATACCGCCGCGCTAATTGAAAATCTCGACCTTGTGATCAGCGTAGACACGTCAGTCGCGCATTTGACCGGCGCGCTGGGGAAACCGCTCTGGCTCCTCAATCGCTATGACGGCTGCTGGCGATGGCTGCTCGATCGGGATGACAGCCCCTGGTATCCATACGCCCGTGTGATTCGGCAGGACGAGACCCGCGAATGGGAGCCGGTTGTCGCAAGCGCTTCGGCTGCACTCCAGGATCGTATACGAACGTCGAGGCTGAACTCGTGAAACTGCAGCTAGCTGACGTCACGCTGGTCGCGCTCGACACCGTGTGTCACGACCTGACGATGCTCGCCGTCAAAGAATGCATGGACAAGGCACGATTCGGTGCCGTCCACATCCACACCAACGACTTTGCGCCCTACCGGCGCGCCGAGATCGACGGCGTGCATTTTCCGATCTCGCCGTTTCCAACCGTCGACGATGCAATGACGTATCTCTGGTACGGCGTGCCACAGCAGGTCGAGACCAGCCACTTCCTTATGGTCCAGTGGGACAGCGGCATCGTCAGCTCAGCGCAGTGGAGCGACGAGTTTCTCGGCTACGACTATGTCGGCGCGCCCTGGGGCTGGCATGGCGACACTCACGAAGTGGGCAATGGCGGCTTCTCCTTGCGCTCGCGCCGGCTCATGCAACACATCGCCGAGTACCGCGACCAATTCCCGCTCGGCCATCCCGAAGATGCTTTCCTGTGCCGGCGATACCGGCGGCTCCTCGAGCAAGCCGGTTTCCGCTGGGCGCCAATGGACGCGGCGCTGCGCTTCTCATTCGAGCGAACCGGCTTTTCCGGGCTGGACCGGCACTTCGGCTATCACGGCATCTTCAATTGGCCCCGGGTGTTTTCCCTGCCCGCGCTGCAGGAACGCACGATGCTGACGCTCGCCAACAAATACCTCAATCAACCGCAGCATCTGGGGGAACTGCTATACGCCATGAAAGTACAGATGGCGGGTGCCGCGCCGGCTGGCGGCGACGCAGCACCCCCGTCCAGATTGAGCGCAACGGCTTCGCCCTAATTCTCGAAAAATCTGTTCTTCGGCCGCGGCAGGCCGAGATGATCGCGTAGCGTCGTACCCTCGTAGTCGCGGCGAAACAGGCCGCGGCTTTGTAATTCAGGAACGACCTGCGTCACGAAGTCGTCGAGCCCGCCAGGCAGATATGGGAACATCACCGTGAAGCCGTCGCTTGCTTCGGTCTCGAGCCATTCCTGCATTTCGTCGGCAATGGTCTGCGGCGTGCCGACCATGGCAAGGCCGGAATAGCCGCCGAGCCGCTGCGCCAGTTGCCGCACAGTGAGATTATCGCGCTTGGCAAGCGCAATGGCGCGCTCGCGTCCGCTCTTTGATGCATTGCTCTCTGGAATTTCCGGCAGCGGCCCGTCCGGATCGAATTTCGAAGCGTCGTGACCGAGCGCGATCGACAGCGAGCCGATGGCGTTGGCATAATTGACCAGACTGTCGAGCTTGGCGCGCTTGGCCTGCGCCTCCTCCACCGTATCGCCGATCACGACGAAACAGGCGGGCAGGATTTTCATGTGGTCGCGCGAGCGGCCGAGCCCTTCCATGCGTCCCTTGACGTCGGCATAGAATTTCTTGCCGGCGGTAATGTCGCTCTGCGCGGTGAACACCGCCTCCGCGGTTTCCGAAGCGAGCTTGCGGCCGGACTCGGACGCGCCGGCCTGCACAATCACCGGCCAGCCCTGCACCGGCCGGGCGATGTTGAGCGGACCGCGCACCGACAGGAATTCGCCCTTGTGGCCGAGCACGTGCATTTTCGCCGGATCGAAGAACACGCCGCTGTCGACGTCGCGGACGAAGGCGTCGTCGGCCCAGCTGTCCCACAGCCCGGTGACGACGTCGTAGAATTCGCGCGCGCGCTCGTAGCGCTCGCCGTGCTCCATGTGCTCGTCGAGGCCGAAATTAAGCGCCGCGTCGGGATTGGAGGTGGTGACGATATTCCAGCCGGCGCGGCCATCGGAGATATGGTCGAGCGAGGCGAACCGCCGGGCGATATGATACGGCGCGTCGAACGTGGTGGAGCCGGTCGCGACCAGGCCGATGCGCTCAGTCACCTGCGACAGCGCCGACAACAGCGTGAACGGCTCGAATGACGTCGAGGTGTGGCTGCGTTTGAGCGCATCCATCGGCATGTTCAGCACCGCCATGTGATCGGCCATGAAAAAGGCATCGAACTTGGCCCGCTCCAGCGCCTGAATGCTTTGCTTCATGTGCTGATAGTTGAAATTCATGTCCGGCCACGCGCCGGGATAGCGCCAAGCGCCGGTATGGATGCTGGCCGGGCGCATGAAGGCGCCGAGATGAAGCTGGCGGGTTGAAGCCCGGGTCGAAGTCATGGGAATTCCCTATCGGAATAGAATTAATCAGGCAGGCAAACTCAATCTAAGTACGGCCCGGACAAGGCGGAAGCGCCGGCGCCGCTATGAATATGCCAAATATTCACCCGATGATGAAAATTGCTCTTGCCAACGGCCTCTCGCACTGATCGGAATCCTTCCGGAAACGCTAAAGGCAAGTTCGGGGTACCATCTCATGCCGATCAGCAAAATTCGCGGCGTCAACATCAATTGGCAAACCATCGGTGATGGCGGCCCCTGGGTCGTCATGACCAGCGGCGGACGGCGCAGCTATCAGGAATTCATCCCGCTCGCCAACAAGATCGCGGCCTACGGCTATCGGATCCTGCTGCATGACCGGCGCAATACCGGCGCTTCGGAGGTGCTGATCGAGGGCGACGAGGGCGAGGAAATCCCCTGGACGCGCGACATGTTCGAGCTGACGTCGCAGCAGAACATTCAGCCTGCGTTCTTCTGCGGCTCCTCGTCCGGCGCCCGAACCTCGATCCTGTTCTATCTGCGCTATCCGCAGGCGGTGCGCGGGCTGCTCTTGATGCGGGTGACCGGCGGCGCCTTTGCCGCGGGACGGCTGCCGGAAAACTACTATGGCCAATTCATCCGTGCCGCGCAGCAAGGCGGGATGGCGGCGGTCTGCGCCACCGAGCAATGGCAGGAACGCATCGCCGCCAATCCGTCGACGCGCGATCGCCTGATGGCGATGCCGCCGGAGAAATTCATCGACGTCATGACGCGCTGGAACGATATCTTCGTCGCCGGCGGCAAATATCCGGTGATGGGCGTCAGCGAGGCGGACCTGAAATCGATCAAGGTGCCGACCATGATCATTCCCGGCAACGACAACACTCATGCCGGCCCGAGCGCGCAGTTTGCGCATAGCGCCATCGCCGGAAGCGAGTTGCATCGGCTGCCGATCGAGGATCAGGACGTTCCGCTTATTCCGTTTCCGGAATGGGGGCCCCAGGAGGCCGAGATCGCCCGCACCTTCGCCGACTTCATGGCGCGCACCATCGCCGCGAATGCCAAGGTGCAGGTCAGCGCGTAATTAGTTCTGAAGATTGATCATCACCCGCGCCAGGAGCCGGCGCAAATGCTGCACCTCCGCTGACGACAGCCGCCGCGTCGCGCGCTTGTTGATCTTGCCGATCAGCGGCAGGATCTTGCTCTTGAGGCGACGTCCCGCGGCGGTCAGGAAGATGTTGACCTTGCGGCGGTCGTCGGTGTTGCGCACGCGCGTGATCAGGCCTTCGGACGCCATGGCCTTGAGCACGGCGGTGAGCGAGGCCTTTTCCACCATCATGCGCTGCGCCAGTTCGACCTGGCTCAGGCCGTCCTCTTGCCACAGCACGCGCAAGGCCGACCACTGGCCGGTCGTCACCCGGAGCGGGCCGAGTTCGTCGGCCAGCGCTTTCACGAAAATCCGATAGGCATATCTGATCTGATAACCGAGACTCTGCTCGGCGCTCATCGGCGGAAATTTCGCCAAGGTCGCATTCAAATTCGCATTATTGTCTCGCGCCGCCACGCCGGCGGAGCGAGCAGACGATCGTCGTAATGGCATCTAAGAATCCCGCAGCGATGAGCGACTATGGCCGGAAGTTACCGACGGCGTCAAAGGCTAACACCGCGGCGCCGGATTCCATGCCGAACGGCGCTAAAAGCAAAGGTGGCTGAGCAGCTCGCCCTTCTTGGTGGTGAGCACCATGGGGCATTTCAGGCGCTCCAGCGCGGCCTTGGCATCCTCATTGCCGAGCGCGGCGGCCCGCTCATAGTAGCCTTTGGCGGCCGCTTCATCCTTGGGACCGCCTCGCCCATTGATGGCGAACGAGCCCATCCATTCGAGCGCGCCGGGATGATTTTGCGCGGCGGCCTTTTCGAACATGGCGCGCGCCCCGACATCGTCCTGCGGACCGCCGACGCCCTGCGCCATCATCAGCCCGAGCTGGAACTGCGCCTCGGCCGAATTGGCGTCGGCCGCCCTGGCGAGCATCGCCCGCGTCTGGGCCGGGTCGGACGCGCCGCCCGCGGCCCCCGGCAGCGCCGCGAGCTTCATGGCGCCGCTCGCATTGCCGGCCTTGGCGGCGCGCTCGAAATAGCCGCGCGCCTGCGCGTCGTCCTTCGGCACTCCGGTTCCCGCCGCATACATGACGCCGAGTTCGACCATGGCCGAGGTGCTGCCCTTGTCGGCCGCCTTGCGGAAGGCTGCGACCGCGGCCGGAATTTGCTGGCCGGTCAAATAAGCGCGGCCGAGCTGGTAGGAAGCGCGGCGCGACGATCCCGCGGCGACCTTGCAGAACTTGATGGCGGTCGCGACATCGCTCGGCGCGACATGATCGACGCCTGCGACATCGACCGGCTTGTCCGGATCCGACGGATCGGCGGCAAGCCGGTCGCACAGAACAAGATCGGCGGACTGCGCATGTGCCGGCACAGCCGCGGCACACGCGGCCAATGCCGCAAGGCCGAGGCCCAACACAGATGGCTTGATCAAAGCTCTGATCGTCATGAGTTCAACAATATCACGAACACGGTGACATAGTGATCCTTGGCCGCGCTGCGACGCCAATAGGCCTCGGCCGTCTTGGGCCGCTCGAAGAGAACGCGCAGCAGCCGATAGACGCCGAAAATCACCAGCGCCCGGATCGTCGCCCGTGCGAAAGCTTCGAGCGGCAAGGCGCCGGGCAATGTCGCGGCGAGAAATCCGCCGGCCATAAAGATGCGGCCGAACAGCACCAGCGCATTCATCAGCAGCACCGAACACACCGCGCTCAGCACCAGCGAGCGCGGCGACACCATGAAGAAGATGCCGAAAATCACGCCGGCGACCAGGCAGGCCTTCAGCATCAGCGGTGTGTCCTCCGACAACAGCTCGATCAACGGAGAAAAACTCTTGCCATGGAAAACCGGCCAGATCTCATCAATGCGGACCAGAACCCGCGTGGCGTAAGTGCCAATGACCGCGGCGGCGAAACCTGTGACGGCCCGCAGCGCCAGTGCCTTCCAACCCAGACCTTTCAACATTCGCCCCTCATTCCCACGCTCAATTACTTTTTAGCCCGCGCGCAGGCCTCCTGAATCACCCGATGCGCTTCCTCGACGCCGCCCCAGCGGATCACCTTGACCCATTTGCCGGGCTCGAGGTCCTTATAATGCTCGAAGAAATGCTGGACCTGCTCGATCGTGATTTCGGGAAGATCGGAGTAGGACTTTACCGCGTCGTAGCGGCGCGTCAGCCGCGACGCCGGCACCGCGACGATCTTCTCGTCCTGACCCGCTTCGTCTTCCATGAACAGCACGCCGACCGGCCGCACGCTCATCATCGCGCCGGGCGTGATCGCGCGCGTATTGACCACCAGCACGTCGCACGGATCGCCGTCGTCCGACAGCGTGTGCGGAATGAAGCCGTAGTTCCCCGGATAGCGCATCGATGTGTAGAGAAAGCGATCGACGACCAGAATGCCGGAGGCCTTGTCGAGCTCGTATTTGATCGGCTCGCCGCCGATCGGCACCTCGATGATGACGTTGACCTCATGCGGCGGATTGGTGCCCACCGGGATCGCGTCCATCTGCATCAGCCTGCTCCTTGGCCCAATGGCCGCTCTCTAACCGCTTAGCCTATGACGGCGCAAATCGCAGTCGCGTGAGTAGCACCCGCTTCATCGGCCAGCGACGTCGAAATCGGGATAAGCCGCGTCACGCTCCGAAATCAGACGCGGCGTCGCCGGCCAGGGAATCTTGAAGGCCGGGTCGTTCCAGCGCACGCCCTGCCCCGCGCCCGGCACGAAAGCGTCGCCCATGTAATAGAGAATGTCGCTGTCATCTTCCAAAGTCAGGAAGCCGTGCGCGCAACCCTTCGGAATCAGAAACAGCCGATTGCCGTCGGCGGAGAGCCCCGTGCAAACGCTGCGGCAAAAACTCGGCGAATGCCGCCGCAAGTCGACGGCAACATCAAAAACCCGGCCGCGAACGCATTGGATGAGCTTTGCTTCCTCATGCGGCGGCGCCTGGAAATGCAGGCCGCGCAGCGTGCCGGCCTTGGGATTGCGCGAAATATTCGCTTGCGCGATCCGTATCTGCGCGCCGGCCTTGGCGAACACGTCCTCGCAGAAGGTACGCGCGAGCATTCCGCGCTCATCAGCGTGAGCATCAAGCTCGATAAAAAACGCGCCGTCGATCTCGGTGGGCTGGAAGCGCAATTCAGTTGACCCGCAGTTCAGGGATAGCCGTCACGAAGCGCCCGCCCCATGCGCGGATGCCGGCCAATTGCGTTTCGATCTCGGCGCGAATATTCCACGGCAGGATCAGCACATAATCGGGGCGCGCGGCGAAGATCGATTCCGGCGGCTTGATCTCGATCGTGTTGCCCGGAAGGCGCTTGTTCTGCTTCGCGGGACTGCGATCGGCGACAAAGGCGACGCTCTCGGCGCCGATGCCGCAATAGTTCAACAGCGTGTTGCCCTTGGCCGCCGCGCCGTAGCCGGCGACGCTTTTGCCGGAGCCTCTGACTTCGGCGAGAAACGCCAAGAGGTCAGTCTTGCATCTTGCCGACCCGCACGCTGAAGCCGGCATAGCCTTCCGGCCGGTCGAGCTTCGCCGCGATCTCCTTGTCGCGGATCCGGCCGACATTGTCCGTCACCGCATGCGTCGCGCTGTCATGGCAGGCCAAGACGTGCAGCGACCCGCCATGAGTCGGGATTTCCTCGACGTCGAAAATGCGAAGCCCGTGCCGCGCGAAAATGCGCTCGACCGCGAGCAGCGAAAGATAGGTGAAATGCTCGTGATAGATGGTATCGAACTGCACCTGCTCGATCATGTTGAGGAGATGCGGAAACTCGACCGAGAACACACCCTGCGGCTTCAATAGGATCGCAAGCCCCGCGACGAAATCGTTGATGTCGGGAACGTGCGCCAGCACATTCTTGGCGGCAAGAAGATCGGCGCTCTCGCCGCGCGTGGCGAGCTGCCGCGCTGTGTCGGCGCCGAAGAACGCCACGTCCGTCGGCACGCCTCGCTCGCGCGCCACCGCCGCGACATTGGCCGCCGGGTCGACGCCGAGAACCGGAATGCCGGCCTGACGAAAGAATTGCAGCAGGTAGCCGTCATTGCTGGCGATCTCGACCACCCTGCTCGCAGCACTCAAATGAAAGCGCCGGATCATCGCGCCGGCATAGTCGCGGCAATGCGCAAGCCAGCTGTCGGAATACGACGAGAAATACGCATAGTCGGAGAACAGCTCCTCCGCAGGCACGACGCGATCGACCTGAACCAGCAGACAGGCCTCGCATAGTCGCGCGTGCAGCGGATATTTTCGTTCGGCGCACGCGTCAGCGCCAGGCTTGCCGTAGCTGTTGGCAAGCGGCATCAGGCCGAGGTCGACGACCGTTCGCGTCAACGGCGCTCCGCAGGCAAGGCAAGTCGCAAGGCGTGGTGCGGTTGCAGTCACGGCAAAGACTCAAATCGCGCGATCTGCTCGCCCACCAGCGCGCGCGCGAGCTCTCCGCGATCGAAACGGCGATACCAGTCGGCAGTCCAGGTCAGTACATCCGCGGCCGGCAATTTGGGCCGCCAATTCAGCGTCTTCATCGCCTTGCGCACATCCAGTGTCAAATGCTCCATTTCCTTGGGCAGCGGGCCTTCAGCCTTCACCCAGGATCGCGGCGCGCCGAGCGCGGCAGCCAAGGCTTCCACGACCTCCCGCACCGTCATGCTCGGCGAGCGTTCGTCGGGTCCGAAATTCAAAGCGCGCGTCGCGCGCGCGGCATCATGCGCCAGATGCTCGGCGAACATCAGGTAGCCGGCCAAGGGATCGAGCACGTGCTGCCAGGGCCGCGTCGCATCGGGATAGCGCAGCTTGATCGGCTCGCCGCTTTTCGCCGCGCGCCAGACATCCGGGCCGAGCCGGTCCTCCGACCAATCGCCGCCGCCCAGTACATTGCCGGATCGCGCGGTGGCGACAGGCACGCCCAGCGCATCGAAATAGCTTTGCGCGTATGAGGCCGCAGCCACTTCGACGGCCGCCTTCGACGCGGAATAAGGATCCTGGCCGCCAAGCTCGTCCTGCTCGCTGAAGGCGCGGGCCTCACCGGAATGGCGGTACACCTTGTCAGTCGTGACCACGAGCACGGCCTTGAGCCCCGGCGACGCGCGCAACGCTTCAAGCAGATGAACCGTGCCCATCAGATTGGTCGCCAAGGTCAAAAGCGGCTCGCGATAAGAGCGCCGCACCAAAGGCTGCGCCGCCATGTGGATGACCACGCTCGGACGCGCCTCGCCAACCGCGCGCGCGACGGCATCACGGTCACGCAGATCGCCGATGATCGAATGCAGCCGGCTCGACCGGCTCAGATCTTCGCATAAAGGCTCGGCGTCTGATCCGGCGGAAGCGCAAAACCGATAATCTCCGCGCCCAGTTTCTCCAGCCAGAGCGACAGCCACGCGCCTTTGAACCCGGTATGCCCGGTCAACAACACGCGCTGCGAGGCCCAGAATTCCGCATTCAGCATTGCGCACAAGTCCAGATATCACGCGCGCGGCCGGATCGCCCGTTCACTTCCAGATCTTCCACGGCGCCGAACCGTCCGCCCACAGATGTTCCAGATATTTCTTGTCGCGCAGCGTATCCATCGGATGCCAGAAGCCTTCGTGGACATAGGCCGCGAGCTGGTCGTCACGGGCGAGCCCTTCCAGCGGCTCAGCTTCCCAGGTCGTCGCATCGCCCTTGATGCGATCGACGCACGCGCGGATGCAGCACGAAAAATCCGCCATTGATGAAGCCGCCGTCGCTCTGGGGCTTTTCAACGAAGCGCGTGACGCGATCGTCCTCGATCAAGGTCGCGCCGAAGCGCGCCGGCGGTCGCACTGCCGTCAGCGTCGCATCGAGGCCGCTGCTCTTGTGAAAGGCGACCAGAGACGTCACGTCGATGTCGGCGACGCCGTCGCCATAGGTCATGCAGAACGGCTCGCCGGCCGGCAGATAAGGCGCGACGCGCTTGAGCCGTCCGCCGGTCATCGTCTCCGGCCCGGTATCGACCAGCGCCACGCGCCACGGCGGCAGATCCTGCGAGCCGAGATATTCGATATTGTTCTTCGCCAGATCGACGGTCGATGTCGGAGCGATGCAGCACGTAATTGGCGAAATACTCCTTGACCATGTAGCCCTTGTAGCCAAGGCAGACGATGAAATCGTTCAGCCCATAATGCGAATAGAGCATCATGATGTGCCACAGGATCGGATACGGCCCGATCTCGACCATGGGCTTCGGCCGCGTCTGGGTCTCCTCGGAGAGCCGCGAGCCCAAGCCACCGGCGAGAATGACGACTTTCATGATGTCTCGAATCGGAATCGAGGATTGAGGCAAGACCACTATGGCGCGCGCACCCGTCCGCGCAACCGCAAAATAGGCGTCAAATATAGCCGACGCAGCAATAACATAGCATCGGTTCTTGCAGCGTTACAGGACCACCGAACAGCCTTGAGCGACGCTCCGTCGGGCCCTTGACTTGAGCGGCGCGCCCCTATCAATTCGCGTTAAATCGAACGCAAGGACTTGTGTTTAGCAGCACCGGGCGCATGTCAGGTGCTCAAGACGTGTTCGAAACAGCCGGGTTAGCTCAGCGGTAGAGCAGCGGTTTTGTAAACCGTTGGTCGGGAGTTCAATCCTCTCACCCGGCACCAAATTTGAGCGCGCGGCCGACGCGCCTTGAGCCCGACCAGAGGACAGCATCATGAGCAACGGCACCACGCTTTCGCTCCCCGAACTGGAAGACCGCATCGCCATCGTCCGCGACAATATCCGCCAGTTGATCGAGCAGGCCGCGGCCAATTCGGGCGCCGGCGACGAAGCGCGCAATGCCGACCGGATCGCGCAGCAGAACGACGAGCTTGAGCGGCTGGTCAAGCAGCGCGACGAGATTTTGAAGAAGAGGCAGCAATCGTAGCCGCGGGCAGGCGCGCCGCAGGCTTCAGACCAGAGCGGGCCTAGAGCGCCCGCGCGGCGCTCGCCGTCAGAGCGTCACCTGCTTATCGCCGCATTCCTTGCACGTATAAGGCACCCGCGTCTGTCCGGGCTCCGCCGTTACGCGATTGGGCGCGCCGCATTTGCCGCATTTGGTCTCGATGCGGGTATTGCCGTGCTTGACGGTGACGCCCTTGCGCTCCATCGCCTCGCGCACGAGCCGTTCCGCTTCTTCGCGCATTTCCTGCTTGGACATGGTGTCCCTTCGCTGGTTAGCCCGCAGGTCCTACATGACATTGGGAACAAGCACAATAAACCCGGCGCCCCGGCGCGGATTTCCCCCGATAAAGCCGCTACGGCAGGCCTAAACGGCGTGCTACGGAATTATTGCGCAGCGGCGGCATCAGGCCAGGAACTGTCGAGGAACTGTCGATTCCCGAGCGAAAACCCATGACCGAGGCCAAGAACGAAGCCGAGCACAAATTGCCGGAAATTCAGGTGATCGGCGCGAAAGCCATCGCCGAGCTTTTGGGCAAGGCCGAAACCAGCGAGCGCAAGCGTTCGCACATGCTGCTGCACGCCGGCCATCACGACCAGGTGCAGCGCATGACGATCATGCTGGAGCCTGGAACCTATGTCCGCCCGCATCAGCACAGCGCGCAATGGGAAATGCTGGCGCTGTTGCGGGGAAGTTGCGACTTGTTGCAGTTCGATCCGCAAGGCCGCCTGATCGGCCGTGTCGCAATGAGCGCCGCATCTCCGGTGGTGCAAATCCCGATCGGCGCCTGGCACGGGCTTTACGTCTGCGACAAAGGCACGATGCTGCTCGAGGTCAAGCCTGGGCCGTACCGGCCGAACGAATTCGCCGACTGGGCGCCGCCGGAAGGCGATCCGGCCGTGCCGGACTATCTGGCGAGCCTCGCCAGATAAGAGCTAGGGCAGCGCGAGCAGACAGCTTGCAATCGCGAGCATCACCAGCGCCGACAGGCCAAGCGACCAGTGCACGCCGATAAAGCTGCCGAGCACTCCGACCGAAACGCCGCTGAACGCGCGCAGCCCAAGGCTCGCCATGTTGAACAGCCCGATGACGCGGCCGCGAATGTCGACCGGCGCATTCACCTGCACCAAGGTCTGCGCCATGGCGTTGAATGCCAGTTCGAAGAAGCCGGCGGCAAACAGCGGGACGAGCGCGACCGGATAACTCGTGGCGAGCGCAAAGCCGGTCAGCGCCGCGCACCACAGCATGGCGAGAATGATCGCGGTGCGCGCCTTGGGCGGCAACAATCCCCTGCCCTCGAGCACGATGGCGGCGATGATCGCGCCCGACGCATCGGCCGCCAACAGCATGCTGTAGGCCACGCCCGGATCGCCGTGACCGAGGTCCTGGGCGAAGCCCGGCATCTGCGCGCTGTAGGCATTGCCGACGAAGAACGACGAGGCGCCGGCAAGCAGCGTCATGGCGATGATCACCGGATGCGCGGCAATGTCGCGCGCGGTCTGCACGATGTCGGCAAGGCCGCGCACCGCGCGTGGCGGAGCGGCGGCGCCTTTGCGGAATTTCGGGCCGTAAGGCGCTTTGATGAGCCAAATCACCAGCGGCAGATAGAACAGCGTGTTGAGCAGGATGCCGTGTGCCGGGCCGAGCCAGAGCAGGATCGCGCCGCCGACGGCCGGGCCGATCAGCACGCCGACATAGCGCGCCGTCGCGTTGAGCCGCACCGCGCTCATCAGTGAGTCACGGCCGACGATGTCGTAGAGCAGCAACTGGTTCGGCGTCTGCCACAGCACGCCGGCGCAGCCATGGATCACCAGCAGCACCATGGCGTGCCACATCTGCAGCGTGCCGGTGATGAAGAAATAGCCCCAGCCGAGCGACGCGATGATGAACAGGCCCATGCCGCATTGGATGATGCGGCGCGGATCGAAGCGGTCGGCGAGCGCGCCGGTCGCCACAGAAAATGCCAGGAACGGCAGCCAGTGCGACAGCACGGCAAATCCCGCCAAGGCCGGCGAATGAAATTTCTGATACAGCACCCAGTAGCTGATGACGTGCTCGATATTGTCGGCCATCATCGCCACGACATAGGTCGTGAACTGGGCGCGGAAGCCCGGATAGCGCATCGCGGCAAAGGAGCGCTGCGCCGGTGCCGGTTGCACCGTGTCGGCCACTGTGTCGGCCGGAGGCATGACGTTCAAAACTGGACTTCCTTTAAGGAAACCGCGCCGTCAGGAGCAGACGGCGGCAAACGATGGTGCGGCTGTGTGCCACCATATCGTCACACCGCCAAGCGACGATCCTGCGTGCGGCCTATGCAAGAATGCGGTCCGGACTTCGCTTGCAGACGCCTGGAATAAGACCAGGGAAAAATTGTTAGAACCTGCATGACACGCGACAGCAACGACACCTCGGCATTCACGCGGCGGACTTTGCTCGCCGGATCCGCGATCGCGGCTTTGGCTGCAAATGCCGTCCCGGCCAAGGCGGAGACGGCGCCCGCCGACAAAGCCAGCCCCGGCATGTTCCGCTACAAGATCGGCGACTATGAGCTGACCGCGCTTTACGACGGCATCTGGTACCGCCCGATCACCGATAAATTCATCAAGGCGCCGTTTGCCGACGTCGAGCGCGCGCTCGACCAGGCTTTCATGCCGCACGACAAACTGGCGACGCCGTTCACGACGCTGATCGTCAATACCGGCAAGAAGCTGGTGCTGATCGATACCGGCACCGGCGGCCAGATCGCGGCGTCCGCCGGCGTGCTGCGCGACAATCTCGCCGCCGCCGGCATCGATCCGAAAGCGGTCGACCAGATTGTCATCTCGCATTTCCACCCCGATCACATCAACGGCATCAAGGACAAGGACAACGCGCTGATCTTCGCCAATGCCGAGATCATGGTGCCGGAGGCGGAGTGGGCCTATTGGATGAGCGACGCCAATATGAATGCCGCCGAGCCGGATCTGAAACTCACCTTCCGCAACCAGCGGCGCATTTTTTCCGACATCGCCGAGCAAGTGACGCGCTTTGCGCCGGGCAAGGAGGTCGCGCCGGGCATCGAGACGCTTCCCGCGCCGGGTCACACGCCGGGCCACACCGTGTTTGCCGTTCATTCCGGCACGGACTCGCTCCTGGTGCTCGGCGACACCGCGCAGCATCCGGCGGTGTTTGCGCGCCATCCCGATTGGCAGGCGGCCTTCGATATCGACGGCTCGGAAGCGGTCGCGACGCGCAAGCGGATCTTCGATCGCGCCGCGGCCGATCGCATGCTGGTGACCGGCTATCACTTCCCCTTCCCGGCCTGCGGCCATCTGATCAAGACCGCGACCGGCGGCTACGAGCATGTGCCGGTCGAATGGAAGACAACACTGTAAAAAACGCGGAGGCCGGCTGTAACGCCGGCCTCCGTTAATCCTCGCGGATTTTTGTTGTTGGTTCGGCGCGGATCGAGGCCGCGCCCGCGGGGATGACTTTCAGGTTGCGCGATCGCTTAAGATCATCGCGTAAAAATTCCGGCTTGCGGGCGTAACGGGGGTCTACCGTCAGAGACCCGCAAGCCGGTGCGTGCAATCCGGGCCTCGGTTCGCACCGGTTGTTGGGTGCATATTCCGGATCACAGGCAAACTCTTTCAGGCAAGCCGGTTACGACCGCTTCGCGGAAGTGCCGATCTTGCTCGGCACGGCCTTGGCCTGATGCGACTTCACGGACTTCACGTGCCGCACCTGATGCACTTTGTGCGAGCGGTGCGCGACGCGCTTGACGGCCTTCTTGTGCACCTTGGCGTGCTTCACCGCCTTGGTGGGATTGACCGCCTGCTTGGCGTTGGCCGCGGCCGGCGCTGCCATCGCGCCGGACGGCGCGAGCTTCACCGGAACGGTCTTCGTCGCGGGCGCACTGACGGTCGGAGCGCTGGCGGTCGGCGCATTGCCGGACGGCGTGGTCGACGTCTGCGCGAGAGCCGGACCGGCAATCAGAGCGGTTGCGAGCAGGCCGGCGGCAAATTTCCTCAACATTTTTATTCTCCTTGTTGTCCCTTCGGCACCGGTCCCCGAGAGCCTTTGAAAGCCGCCTCGAGAGACCCTGCCGTTCTTGGTATCAAGGAATAAGCCCCGCGCGCTGAACGCGTGCTGAAGTCCGTCAGCAGACTTCGTTCACCTACGTGAAATCTTTGTAATGCAACGCGTTTCCGGGCCGGTTTCCCACGGCCTCTGCCGACCGGCAAATTCCGGGAATATTGGGGCTGCCAAAGCGATCAATGCCGGGATGAAGTGCTAGGATGGCGGTGTTCTAAACGCTGCACCGCACCGCAACCGGAGAGACGTCATGCGCAAAATGCCGTTGCTTGCCGCCGCCGCAATTCTCGTCAGTTCCGTGACCGTTTCGATGACCGCCCTGCCGAAATTGGCGCTCGCCGTCGAGACCAATAATCCCGCCCCCCGTCATCGGGATCGACGCAGCAGCCGAGCGGCGCGACCAAATCCAAGAAAAAGAAGTCGAGTTCGGCCGAGGATTTCCTCAACAATTGGCACAAGGCCTATGCGCTGGTTTACGACAAGCACGACTATGAGGGCGGCATCACCGCGCTCCGCGCCATGGGCTACGACGACAACGTCGACGTCGCCACTTTGATCGGCTATGCGAGCCGCAAGCTCGGCCGCTATGACGATGCCAAAGTCTGGTACGAGCGCGCGCTCGCCGCCGATCCGAACCACGCGCTGACCTGGTCGTATTACGGCATGTGGCAGGCCGAACAGGGCAATATCCTCAAGGCCAAGGACGACCTGCAGAAGGTCGCCAGCATCTGCGGCACGACCTGCCGCGAATACACCGCCCTCAAGGCGGCGATCGACGGCACCGTGACGTATTGATTCGCACCTGTTGATTCGCGCGTACTGATTCGTCTCTCTTCACTCCGCTCACTCCCGCCGCCGCGGGGATGAGCGGAGCTGCGTTTCTAGTCGCGTGTATCGCCACGCGCTTCCGACACGATCCAGGCCTGGTAGTCCGGATCGACCGCCTCGAGCGGAATCACCATAATTGCCGGCGTCGTATAGGAGTGCAGTTCCTTGACCGCCGCACGCACCGGCTCGGCGAGCGAGGCCCGCGTCTTGATGAGCATCACCACCTCGTCGCCACGGTCGATCCCGCCGTGCCACCAGTAAAGCGACACCATTCCGGGCAGGATATTGACGCAGGCGCATAGCCGGCGCTCAAGCAGGGCCTGGCCGGCCTGCTCGGCTTCGCCAATGGACGGAAACGTCGTATAGACGAGAACCGCGCGTTCCAGACCGTCCATTCGAGCCTCCCTTCGCTAATGCCCAAGCGTCCCGCCAAACCCGGCTATAAGCATATCGCCTTCGTCGCCAGCGACATGCCGGAAGCGCAGCGCGCGCAGCAGCGCCTGGTCCGCCGCTATGGCGACACCAAGCCCGACGATGCCGATGTGGTGGTCGCGCTCGGCGGCGACGGGCTGATGCTCGCGACCCTGCAACGGTTCATGAATTCCGGCAAGCCGATCTACGGCATGCATCGCGGCACCGTCGGCTTCCTCATGAACGAATATGCCGAAGCGGACCTGGAGGCGCGGCTGGCGGCCGCCGAAGTGACCGTCATCCACCCGCTGATGATGCGCGCGCGCGACGAGGTCGGCCGCATTCACCGGCATCGCGCCATCAACGAAGTGTCGCTGTTCCGCCAGACCTATCAGGCGGCCCGGCTCCGCGTCCTGGTCGACGGCAAGGAGCGCCTTCCCCAGCTCGTCGCCGACGGCATCCTGCTGGCGACGCCGGCCGGATCGACCGCTTATAATTTCTCCGCGCAGGGCCCGATCATCCCGATCGGCACGCCGCTTTTGGCGCTGACGCCGATCAGCCCGTTCCGGCCGCGGCGCTGGCGCGGCGCGCTGCTGCCGGATCGCGCCGACGTCACCATCGAGGTCTTGGAAGCCGACAAGCGTCCCGTCGCCGCGGTCGCCGATCACGACGAAGTCCGCTCGGTCCGCACCGTCGATATCAGCCTCGATCACGGCACCGCGATGCGATTGCTGTTTGATCCCGGCCATAACCTCGACGAGCGGATCCTGGGCGAGCAGTTCGGCTATTGAAATAGCCAAATAGGCGGCGGAATCCCCGAGTTTCAGCGGTCCGCGCCGGCCCAAACCTTAACCACGCCTTAACGGCAATTCACTAGCTTCACGGCCGCGGGGCTGAACGCGGAGGCGTTGGCCGCGCCGGAGACTTTATGGTCCGGATCGACTTCTCCCGCCTGCGCTTTCTGGTCGTCGAAGACAGCGCGCATATGCGGCGAATCCTGCGCACGCTGCTGCTCGGATTCGGCGCGCGAGAAGTCCATGAAGCCGAAGACGGCGCGTCGGGCCTCGAAGGTTTCACCCATTACCTGCCCGACATCATCATCGTCGATTGGGTGCTGCCGATCTTCGACGAACTCGAACTGGCGCAGATGATCCGCCAGCCCGGCGCCAACGTAAATCCCTACGTGCCGATCATCATGCTCACCGGGCATTCCGACAAGAAGCGCGTGATGGTCGCGCGCGATGCCGGCATCACCGAATTCCTCACCAAGCCGATCTCGGCGAAGTCGCTGTACGAGCGCATCGTCAATGTCGTCGTTCGGCCGCGCCCCTTCGTGAAGACCAAGACCTATTTCGGCCCCGACCGGAGGCGCAACGTCAATCCGAACTACATGGGCGTGGAGCGGCGCAAAACCGTCAAGTCCGACCTGGCGCGCCAGGACCATCTCATCGACAAAGCCAAAATCCTGACCTGATAGGGATCGCAAGGAGTATCGACGCCGATGGCGCGCAAGGAACAGCGTAAGGATCAACGCAAGGACCAAGATCCGCTGGTCGTGACTTATGCCGACCATGAGGTCATCACGCCGCCGAACCCGCTGCGCAAAGCCGTCGCGCCGGCAGGCCCCGACGACGACGATCCGGTCGCGCGCGCCGAAGCGGCGCTGACGCAGCTGTCGTCGGAGTTCTCGAGCTGGATGCTGGCGGAATGCGAACGCCTCGAGACCGCGCGCCAGGCCATCAAGCTCTTAGGGATGACCGAGCACTCCCATGACGCCCTCTTCCGCGCCGCGCACGACGTCAAGGGCGAAGCGTCCACCTTCGGCTATCCGGAAGTCGTCGGCGTCGCCGACAGCCTGTGCCGGCTCCTCGAACACACACCGAAAATCGACCGCATCCCGGTGGTTCTGGTCGACCAGCATGTCGATGCGGTGCGCGCCATGACGCGGGAAAGCGCGCGCATCGATCGGGCCGAAGTCGCCGGTGAACTGGTGCGCCGGCTGCGCGAGGTGACCGACGATTTCCTGCGGCGGGAAAACGAATTCCGGCCCGAATATCTGGAAACTATTTTCGCACCCTCGCTCGTGCCCGGAGCGGCGGAGGGCTGAAGCGCAAGCTCAGGCGGCCCAAGGTCACGCAGCCACGGACTGCTCGCCGTAGTCGAGCGTGGCGAGTTCATCGCAAAACAGGCGCGCTTCCTCGCGCGCGGCCTCGGTGGCAAAGCGGCGCAACAGCGTGAGCAATGGCGCCAGGTCGTCGATATCCTCGTTCTCGCAACGTGTCAGGACGCGCTCGATCATGCGCCGCTTGAGCCGCGTCGCGCCACCCGGCTCGAGCAGCGCGCCTTCGCGCAGCGCCTCGACCGCTTCCTTGAAGGCGGGATAGGTCGACGCCGGCAATTGCGCCTTCTCGAACAGCGCCCGCAATCCGGCCGCGCCGCGGTCGTGGATGAGTCCGGAGACGCGCGCGACCGGCATGCCGGCAAGTTCCGCGAGCGCCTCCTCGAACAGCACGATATTGCCGGACAACAGCGCGCGCAGGATCAGGCCTGCGGTAAGCTGTCCGCTGGCGCAGAGATGGCGGATCAACGGACCAAGCTCGGTCTGCGGCGCGTCGGCGGCGATGGTGACGGTCGCCTTCTCGCAGGCCTCGCGCGCGACGCGGCGCGCATGATCGGGATCGAGCCAGGCGCGGCCGGCAACGAAACCGGCGAGCGTCTCGGAGAGTTTGATCACCAGCGCCTGGCGGGTCGTAGCCGGAATGTCGTCGCGCACCAGAAGCGCCTCGCGCAAAGCGGCCAAATGGCCGAAGCGATCGACAATGCGGTCGACCGAGAACGGCGCGATATCGGCGTCGAAATTCTCAACCAGGATCAGGCACGATTCGGCGGTGCCGATCTCGGCGATCGCGGCGGCGACCGAACGCGGCAGGCCGGCGCGGCTGGCGATCGCCGCCTGGACTGCGGCTCCTCCTGTCGCTGCGGCATCGACCAAGTCGGCATCGACGAACAGCGGCGACAGCGCATAAACCGGCGCCGCGATCTGCGCCTGATCGGCGGCCAGTGCCAGCACGATGGCGGGCGGCGCATCGGGGCTCGCGGCCAGCGCATCAGCGAGCGAGCGGCGCACCAGCGGCGACGCATCGTCGAGCAGCATCAGCATGGCGCCTTCGGCGGCGCCGAGGTCATCGGGCGAGAGGTCCGAATAGAGGTAGGCGCGGGCCAATGCGCTGGTGGCTTCAGCTCGCTCGCTGGCGGGCGCGGTGCGGATCCACTGCAGGAAATCGCGGACGATCATGGGGCGCTCAGATCACGCGGAGGTAGGACGATTCCGATGCTAAGGCTTGGCCGATTAACAAAGCGTTCACCATAAAAGCTTTTGTGGTTGCTCATGTTTCCCGGTGGGGCGCTCTAACCGCTCTTGCCATCGTCCTTGAACAGATCGCTCATCGCGTGCGGGCTGGTGCCGGTCACCCAGAGCTGAACTCACCATCGCGGCGACCGGCGTCGAACGGCCCGGATCGGTGAACAGGCTGTGGAACACTTGGGTATTGGCAACCGGCAGCGGCGGGGTCGCCGCGGCGAAGGCATTGGTGACGCCGGCGGTATCGGGCACGACCGCGGCGGCGGTTCTGGTCGCGTCGGGCATCGGCCGGTTCGACGTAGCCGAGCTTGACGCCGGAGCGGCAAATGCGGTGACGGATGGCGTGGCCGTTGTCGGCGCCGGCATCGCGCTCGGCTTGATCGCGGATGTCGTCGTGGGCGTCGTCATTTGGGCGACATCGGTCGCGCTGACCGGACGTTCGCGGGCGGCAATGTCATAACGCGCCGTCAAAACGTCCCGCACCTGCGCGATGCTTCGCGCCGCGCCGGTCGTGTGGTCGTAGAAGATCGAGGAATTGGCGTGCGCGGCGTTTGGAAACAAGCTCGCGGCCGAGGCATTGGGATCGTCGGCCGCCGCATCGATCAGCTTGGCTGCCCCGCCAACGCCGAGAAAATGCGCGATATAGAGTTCGCCCTCGCTTGGCGTGCGGCCGAGCTTCTGCGAGAGCAGCGTCGTGTTTTCCTTGGTGAAGGCGCCGGCCATCGCCGCATTGGCCGCCGGATCGTTGCGCAGCTTCAGAATGGCGCTGCGCATCGTCGGGTCCTGGACTTCGTATTTGCCGGACGCGCTCTTGGTGATGGCGTCGGCATATTGGCTATAGCCGAGCGACGTGCCCGACTGCTTCATCGTCGCCAGCCAGGTCTGCTCGATGAACTGGAACAGGCCGCGCGCCGACGATGTCGCCGCGCCGGCCTGCGGATTGAGCCCGGATTCGACTTGCGCCGTCGCCAATAGATATTGGAAGCTCGTGCCGGTGGCTTGAGCTGCCTGACGAATAGCACCAATGACCGCGGAACCCGCAGTCGAATTGCTGGAATCGACCAGCATGCTTTGTGCTCCCCTCGCCGGCTCCCACCGGCTTCCATGAGCGTTAGCGATCATTAACGGTTATGGTAAATGGGAACTTAACGCGGATACCGATTAAGGCCTGAAGGAGAGAAAAATGAGCCAAACCAGCCAGCAACCGCCGGTCCGGCATAAGCGCGGCGGCCTTTATTTCGAGGATTTCGTCGTCGGGGAGACCACCGAGCACCGCTATACGCGGACCGTCACCCAGATGGACAACATGCTGTTCTCCAACATGACCCTTAACCCGCAGCCGCTCCATATCGACCGGCATTTCTGCGAACAGGAGACCGAATGGGGCCAGCCCCTGATGAACTCGCTGTTCACGCTCGGGCTCATGATCGGCATCCAGGTCTCCGACATGACGGTCGGCACCACCATCGCCAATCTCGGCATGACCGACGTCAAATTCCCCCACCCGCTGTTCGAGGGCGATACCGTGCATTGCTCGACCGACGTGGTCGCCAAGCGCGAATTGAAATCGCGGCCCGGCGCCGGCATCGTCGAATTCCACCACCGCGCCTTCAACCAGGACAACAAGCTCGTGGCCGAATGCCACCGGCAGACTTTCATCCGCATGCGGCCGAAATGATTCTTCGACAGTGATGCTTTGATGCGATCCCTCCTGTTCGTTCCCGCCGACAGCCCGCGCAAGCTCGAAAAAGGCATGGTGAGCGGCGCCGATGCGCTGATCATCGACCTTGAAGATTCGATCGCGGTCGACGGCAAGGCCAAGGCGCGGCAAAGCGCGGCGGCGTTCCTGAAAGAAGTCATGCCCGGCGCCGCGCGGCCATACATCATGGTGCGGGTCAACGGGCTGCAGACCGGCTTCACCGACGCCGATCTCGACGCCATCGCGCCGGCCAAGCCCGATGCCATCATGCTGCCGAAGGCCGAAGGCGGCGCTTCGGTCATCCATGCCGACGCCAAGCTTGCGGTGCGCGAGGCGCAGAACGCGCTGCCCGACGGCCATATCAAGATCCTGCCGATCGCGACCGAAACCGCGGCCGCCATGTTTCTCGCCGGCACCTTTGCCGGATCGAGCAAGCGCCTGATCGGCCTGACCTGGGGTGCCGAGGATCTGTCCGCCGAGCTTGGTGCGCAGGCCAATCGCGACGCTAACGGCAATTTCCTCGATCCGTACCGGCTCGCCCGCGTGCTGTGCCTTGCCGGCGCGGCGGCCGCGGGCGTTCCGGCGATCGACACCGTCTATGTCGACTTCCGCAATGCCGACGGTTTTCGCCGCGAATGCGAAGACGCCTGCCGCGACGGCTTCACCGGCAGGATGGCGATCCATCCGGCGCAGGTGCCGATCATCAACGAGGTTTTCACCCCCGCGGAGAAAGCCGTCGAACACGCCCGCGCCGTGATCGCGGCCTTCGCGGCCACTCCCGGCGCCGGCGTGGTCGGCATCGGCGGCGTCATGTACGACCGGCCGCATCTGGTGCGCGCGCAGCAATTGCTCGCGCGCGCCGAGGCGCGGAAGTAACGCCGCGCGGCCGCACTTGTTTTCGGATTCGGTTTTCAAACAGCGACGAACGCATGCATCCTGCCCCGCGCTAGCGGGAAGGGGGACCATGCGAAGCATGGTGGAAGGGGCGTCGAACTCGACGACACTCTTGCAACGACGGTAGAGCGACGCGTCAGACGCCCCTTCCACCGCGCAAGAGCGCGGTCCCCCTCCCCCGTTTGCACGGGGGAGGATGCAAGTGTGCTTTCCCCGTCATTGCGAGGAGCGATAGCGACGAAGCAATCCAGAACTCGCTGCACCGCTGCACTGGATTGCTTCGCTTCGCTCGCAATGACGAACGAAAGAAAAAAGAAGGAAGCGGAACGCCGACAGACGCAGGTGAAACTGTCCGCACCAGCGGGTGCGGGGCGCGCCACGGAGAGATCGGCTTGCGCCGACCCTCCGCTGCGGGCGCGCTCGCCTGTCGGCGTTCCACTGACGGCTCTTCCTGGAGATGTCGGAACCTCTCCGTCCAGCTTCAGGCCAGGCTTCCTGGGACGCGGCCGCTACGATTACTCTGCTAAGTGGGCGTTACCCACCCCTACCTGTCCCAGTCCAGTGCGCACCGCACAGCCGGCCACGCTTGCCGGCGGCTGATGCCCAAAGCCGCCCGGGTGCGGGTCGTAACGCCGCCCGCGGGCACCGCCCTCGCTCCAGCCTTCGGGTCTACCTCCCGAAGGCGTCCTTCATGAGCGAGATGATTCGTCACATGTAATCGAAACAGTGACAATTGTCAATATAATGGTGACAATAATATTGAGCTGCTTCGGCCGGCCGCCACAGCCGAACGTCCGCCAAGCGCCAATCGCAGGCACTAAGCGGCTTGGTCCGCCTTGATTTTCGCTAATACGAGCTTGCCGGCGCGGGTCGCCTCCGCCATCGTCGCGAAGAATTCCGATTGCTGGACCGCCTTGCTCTTGCCGGCAGCATAAATCTCCCACCGCCACGATTTGGGTGGGCGCCCTCTATTTTTGATAGCGAGGGTGTATTCAATCGGTTCGGGCGGGGTCGTTGCCATTGGCATGTTACCGAGACCGCGGGGGGCCAAAGACGAAGCCGGAATAGGCGCGGCGTAACGTCAACTCGCACTCCCGGGCGCGCTCCTCCGCGACCTCAGAGCCCCAGGACTGCAGAATTTCGCGCAAATCCCGGATCGCGACATCCACGGCAGTCGCCAGGTCGACAGCCACCAGGTCGGCCTCGGCATCAGCGCCATCATCCACCCGATAGTCGCTCAAGTTCAGTATTTCGGCGCTCACGCATCACTCCCGAATCAGTCCGTCGGCAGAATGACCCCAAGCGGTTAACGCTCGGTGCGCTAGACGCAGCGGCGGCTTGCGAGAGGTGACTTCGCTCGGCGACACGCCAAGTCGAGAAAAAGCAGTAATCTCTTAGGCGCGCAAATCAAGCGCTTCGAGGGCAAGTATCGTCGGCAGGTGACGCCCGATCTCGCGCCAATTCTCGCCTTCATCAAAGCTCGCGAAGACCGAGCCACTGTTGGTGCCGAAATAGATGCCCGCCGGATCGCACGCGTCACCGGCCATCGCTTGACGAAGCACGGTGAAGAAGCAGCCTTGCTGCGGCAGGCCTTGGCGCATCGCCTGCCAGCTTTGGCCGCCGTCGCGTGACCGCCAGACCGCCGCGGCCGCGTCGGGTGGAAAACGCCCGGCCATGTCGCCGTTCAGCGGCAGTGTCCACAGCGTGTTCGGATCGCGCGGATGCACGCGGATCGGAAAGCCGAAGGTCGACGGCAGCCCCTCGGTCCGGTCTTCCCAACTGCGGCCGCCATCGGCCGAGCGCCATACGCCATAGTGATTTTGCTGATAAAGCACGTCGCTTGGGCCCGGCGCACGCATCATGTTGTGGACGCAATGTCCGAGCTCACCGTCGCGCGGCGCGGCGGGGTGATCGGCGTGACCGCAGGCTTGCGTATTCGAGAGGCGGTTGCGGCGTTCCCATGTCGCTCCGCCGTCCTCGGTCGCGAAGACGCCGGCCGCCGAGATTCCAACCCACAGCTTTTTCCGATCGCCCGGGTCGGACAGGATGGTGTGCAACACCAGCCCGGCGCCACCGGGATTCCATGTGGCGGCGGAGGGGTGATCCGTCAAAGCCTGGACCTGGACCCAGGTTTGGCCGCCATCTTCACTGGCCAGGAGACTAGCCGGTTTGGTGCCGGCGTAGAGCGTGCCGTGGGCGTAGCCGAGCGACCAGATTTGCGCAAAGGCGTCGGCGAAGGGGAGCGGTTCCTCGGTCCACCCGATCATCTTTGCGAAATTGGGATCGTTGGCCGCCCAATCGTCCATTTTTCCCTTGGTCAGACGGCTGACCTGCCAATTCACGCCGCCATCCTCGCTGCGCCAGACGCCTGCGCCGTGCCATTCGCCGCCGCCGCCGGCCCAAAGGGTGCCGGTGTTTGGATCTCCGATCGCGTGATTGATCGGCCAGCCGTCACAATACGGACCTCGAATGGCCCAATCGCTGCGATCGTCGCCGCCACAAAGCAAAAACGCACCCTTGGTGGTGCCGACGAGAACGGTCACACGTGCAGAAGACATCGGATTTTGCTCCCCATTTGGAAGACAATCGTGACTAGGCAAGCCAGCAGGTGTTACGGAGGACGCCCCTCGGCATGCTCTGTGCTGCCTCGTAGCTCAAGGACGGACGACCGTCGCCTCTCCCGACACTATCCGCCGAATATTTTTTATCAGCCTGAACTGCGGAGTATCAGCTTGAATGCCGAAGGCCTCTGCGCTTTGAATGGATGGCCCAGGTTCCAATGGCCGGTTCCGATGGCCCAAGTTCCAAAGGTCCGCGGCACGCGATCGTCGCGACGTTCAGTCGCCAGCGGCGATGGACTTGGTGGGACGCGTTATCGGAAAAATTTCTCGAACGTAGTCAGCGAGCATCTCGCAATAGGCTATGGCGTATTGAGGCCGTGGACGCTGCTTATCCCACAAGATGACCATTGGCGTGCGCAGCGGGCGTCCGCGATAAGTCACCGCGACAATGCGCAGGTCGTAGTGCCGTGTCTGCAATTGCGACGGGATGATTGCGACGCCGTGCCCCGCTTCAGCCAAGGCCAGCAAAGTCTGCGGTGTGTGGCTCTCGATGAAAATGTTCGGCGTCAAGTTGGCAAGACGACAGGCCGCATCGAACGCCCTGCGGAACACGAAGCTTGGATCGAGCAGCAGCAGCGAATGAGGCGCCAGACGGCCGATGTCGATGGCGCGACCCTTGCCGAGAGCAAGCGATGGCGCGGCGGCCGCGAGCAAATCGACATGTTGCAGAGGAAGCCAGCCGAAGCGCTGATCGTCAGGCTGCAGGACTGGAGCCAAATTCTGAGCGAGGTGAATTTCGTGACGCGCCAGCATCGTCATCGTGTCGCGGCCGGCCGACTCGATCAGCTTCACCTCGACGTCGGGATAACGTTGGGCATAGCGGTGCAAGAAGCCGGACAGCACGCTTTCAATGTGCTGCGGCGAGGCGCCGATCTTCAACACGCCGCTATTGCCACGCCGCAAAAGCTGCGCCCGCTCGCCGACGGCGCTTGCATGGCTCAACAAGCCGCGGCAATCGGCGAGCAATTGCTCGCCGGCGCTGGTCAGGGACAGCCGGCGGCCGATGCGATCGAACAGTTTTAGACCAAGTTCCCGTTCAAGGTCGGCGATCTGCCGGGACAGCGCCGGCTGGGCGATGCGCAGCTGCAGCGCCGCCTTGGATACCGTGCCGAGCTCGGCCACGGTCACGAACGTCCGCGCGTGCCGAAGGTCCATGCCGTCTGCTTATGCCGATCCGGCATAAAACTCCAGAGACATTGTGTATTGGACGCATCAGCGCTTTGTCGTCAAAAAGGGGCCGAGACCCGCAGCAGCGCACGGAAAAGCCGGCGGGCAAAGAAGGAGCGCTCAATGCGGACCTGCTTCGTGCTGCTGGCGATAGGAATTGCCATTCCGGCCACCCCGGCGGCCGCCGCGCCAACGTGGCCGACGGAAGCCGTGCGCGTCGTCGTTCCTTACGGCGCCGGCAGCGCCACCGACATCGTGCCGCGCCTGGTGTTCGAGCAATTGGCGCCGCAGCTTGGCCAACCCGTCGTCGTCGAGAATCGTCCCGGCGCGGGCGGCACCGTCGGCACCGGCTTTGTCGCGAACGCCAAACCGGACGGCTACACATTGCTGGTCAATTCGACCGCCCATACCATCGCACCCGCGCTTTATCAGAAGCTGAGCTACGACCCGGAGCGCGACTTCGCGGCCGTCATCCCGCTGGGCATTTCGCCGAACGTGCTGGTGGTCTCGCCCGCGAAGGGATTCAAGACGGTCGGCGACCTCGTCGCGGCCGCCAAGGCCAAGCCGGAGGGACTGACGCTGGCGTCGGTCGGCGTCGGCAGCGCGACACATTTGAGCGGCGAGCGGTTCTGCTTCAGCGCCGGCGTGAAGGCTGTGCATGTCCCCTTCAAGGGCGGAGCCGAGGCCATGGCGGAGGTGATGGCCGGACGCGTCGACTTCTTCTTCGGCCCGGTCGGCCTCGTCCTGCCGCTGGTGCAAGCGGACAAGCTCACCGCACTCGTCGTCAGCGGCACCGCGCGCGCCGCCGCGCTGCCGGACGTACCGACAACGCGGGAGGCCGGGTTTGCCGAAGCCGAATATCCGATCTGGTTTGGTCTATTCGCACCCGCGAAAACGCCGTCGCCGGTTCTCGACACGTTGCATGACCAGGTGCTCAAAGCGCTGCAAGCAGGCGGCATCCACGACAGGCTGTCCGCCCTCGGTGTCGATCCGATGGTGAGGACACGGGCCGCTTTCGCCGCCTACGTCGACAAACAGTTCGCCGTCAATGCGGACCTCGTCAAGGCGATCGGCTTGAAGCCGGAGCAATAGCCCGATTCCCCGGTAACCGTCGCGCCGCCGCATCGCGACGACGTTATTGTTTGGACCAGACGGCCACGCTGACGCTGATGGTCGTTGCGACGCGCTGCACCGACCATCGGTTGTCGCTCATCGGCGCCAATGTGAAGCAGCTTGGTTTCGCGCCGGCCCAGCTCGTGCAAAAGCCGGCCGGGCTCAATCTCCATGTCCCGGGCGTTCCAGCATTCGCGGCCGCACTCTCACCTGCCGCGCTTGCACCTGCCGCGCTCGTATCTGCCGCGCCCGCACCTGACGCTTTCGCGCCTGCCGCCTTCTTACCTGTCGCCTTCGCGGCTGCCGGCTTGGCGGCTGCCGGCTTGGCGCTTACCGCACTCGCAGCCGCCGCATTGAGGGGTTCACGCAAAGCCTTGCCATCGGGCGTGAAGGTCATCTTGAACTTGGCGCCAGTGGGTGAAGACGCGGTGAACGGCTGGCCGTTGAAGAAAGTGGCCTTGATATCGTTGGGCGTCATTAGATCGGTGGCGAAGGCGACAGTCGGCGCCAAAGCCAAAATGGCGGTTCGTAAAAGCATTGTGCCCCCCGGCGTAAGCTTTCCGAGGAGCCTAGCACAATATGGAAATGTGCCAGGGAAAATATCGGGCTTGCTCGGCGGATCGGTCCGCGACGCTCATTCTTCCTACGTCTTCGCCGCGAGCTGAATTTCGTGCTCATCAATCACGACGGTGAAGCGGCTCAAAACGACATGCCGAGCAGCCCATCGATATCGTTGCCAATGAACAGCGCCATCGAAAGCGCCCGTAGCCGCGGTTGCGGTTGAGGGCTAGGCTGCGCACAACGAACCGGCCGTTAGCAAGCAGGAGAGTTGCCATGAGGACTTTGATCGTCACCGCGCTGGTCTTTGCCGCGACAGTTGCTTGCGCGCAGGAGGCCATTCCCTCCCTGAAGGGCACCTGGCGCGGCACCGGCAAGATTCTGCTCTACGGCAACACCGAGCATCTCTCCGGAACGCCGGACAAAGCCGTCGTGCGCGATCTCGATGTGACCCACACGGTCGTCGGTCAGGAAGGGCGGCTGATCTGGGGAACAACGTCATCGACGAACAATGACAGCAAGGAACCGTTCGCGTGGGCCCTGTCATCGGACAACAAGACCATTCTGGGCGCCGACACCGACGGCTATTACCGGATCACGATCATGGCGCCTGATCGAATCGAAAAGTGCTATGTGCAAAGCGCCGCGAGCGCGCCGCGGCACGCGATCGTCGCGACATGCTTCATGATGAACCGCGTGAAGAGCTGATCGGGTCCTGCGGTCGGCGACGCCAAGCGCGAGCGGCGCCGCGATCGCGCCGCAGCTCAAGGCCATTAACGATTGCGTTCGTTGCGCGGCAGCGGCCGCGTTAGCGTTAATCCGCGCCGGCCCGCACATCTCCCCTCGAGGGAGCTAAGCCGGATGCGCGATGAACCCGCAGTTCAACCAAAACCGCTCGGGGCAACGGCTGCTGCTCATTCAAGCGCTGCGCGCGGTCGCGGCCGCGATGATCGTGGTACTGCACGCCGAAGCACTGGTCGGAATTTATGCCGAGCAGCATCATTACAGTTTCACGCCGATAGAAATCGTTCCGCTCGGCGCCGGGGTTGATCTGTTCTTTGTCATTTCCGGATTCGTGATCGTCTATTCGTCGCAGGGCCTGTTTGCCAAAGCCGGCGGCGCGCGCGAATTCATGGTGCGCCGGCTTATTCGTATCTTGCCGCTGTACTGGGCCGCCTTGACGCTGCGGGTGACCGGGCTTGCCATCGCCGTGCTGATCGGCGCCACGGTGAGCTTCCCGAGTCTGACGGCCGTCCTCACCTCCTACTTCTTCATTCCATATGACTCGTTCGGCTACGGCACCGACTATCCGTTTCCCATCGTCGACCTCGGCTGGAGTCTGAATTACGAGATGTTCTTCTACGCCCTGTTCGCGGGCTTCATCTGCTTTGCCCGCGACAAGGCCGTGCTTCTGTTTGTCGCTACGATCTTCATTCTGGTCGGACTTGGCAGCGTATTTGCACCCGCCGACACCGTGCTGCGGTTCTGGACGCACCCGATCATTGTCGAATTCGCCGCGGGTACGATGATCGCGCTCTGGTTTATCGGCGGCGTCTCATTGTCGAGGCCGGCGCGGCTGTTCTTGCTCGCGCTTGGCGTCGGCCTGTGGCTGACGGTTCAGGCCTCCTGGTTCGTGGACATGTCGCCGCCGGGATTTTATTCGTGGACGCGCGTTCTGATCTGGGGACTGGGCGCAGCCATCTTGATGGCGGCCGTCGCGCTCGGGCCGGCGCCCGCCGCCTCGCCGTGGCTGCAAAGGGCCGCGGTTCTCGGTGACTCGTCCTACGTCCTCTACCTGCTGCATCCGGTGTTTTTTCTGCTCATCAAGGGCGTGCTCCGCCTCGTCACGGTGCCGCAGTCCTGCCTGTGGCTTGTGGTGTTCGGCGCGGCCGGCTTTGCCATCGCGTCTGCGGCCGCCGTCTATCTGCTGGCGGAAGCGCCTGCCTTGAAATTCCTGAAGGCGCAGATCGGCAAGCGAGCGGTCACTGCCGCCTAGCGCACACCGGGCAAGCCGCCCGCAGCCCGCCGCAAATGATTTTGCCAACCCGCCGGAAGATTCCCCGCGCCGCAGTGTTCTACCAATTCGGCAATTCAACGAACACGCGGGAGGACGACCATGATGCGGCTTCATTATGCGGGGATAGCTGCGGCCCTGGTTGCCAGCGCCTTGGTTGCGCAGGCCCAACAGCAAGCGCCGGCCCCGGCGCAATCCCCCGCGCCTGCCCCTGCTCCGGCCGCAGCGCCGCCGCCGACCGCGACCACCAAGGTCACCGACAATGTCTACATTTTCCGCTATGCCGGCCATCAGGCGATGTTCATCGTCACGCCTCAAGGCGTGATCGCGACCGATCCGATCAGCCTGCGCCGGCCGGCCAAGCCCTACATCGACGCCATCCAGGCCGTGACCAAGGCGCCGATCAAATATGTCATCTATAGCCACAGCCATTTCGATCACACCGCCGGCGGCCAGCCGTTCAAGGATCTCGGCGCGACCTTCGTGGCGCAGCGCAACGCCAAGGAGCGCATCCAGGCGCTCAAGCCCGCCGACGTCGTCGTTCCCGACCAGGTGGTCGACGACAAGCGCGTCATCACGCTCGGCGGCACCACGCTCGAACTGCTCTATGTCGGCAAGAACCATTCCGACAGCACGCTGGTGATGCGGCTGCCGAAGGAGAAGATTATTTTCACCGTCGACTGGATTCCGATCCAAGGCGTGCAGTTCCGCGGCATGGCCGACACTTATGTTCCCGACATCGAGGACGGCCTGAAGAAGGTGATCGCAATGGATTGGGAAACGCTCATTCCCGGCCATCCCGGCCCGGGCGGCAAGCAGACCGGCACCAAGGACAATGCCCGCGAGGACCTCGCTTATCTGCAGGACCTCTCGGCGGCGGTGAAGCAGGAGGTCGCGCAGGGCAAGTCCTATGACGAGGCGGTCAAGGATATTTCGCTGCCGAAATATGCGGCGTGGCCCAGCTACAAGGCGTTCCTGCCGATGAATATCGAGCGCTATTACGATTTCTGGAATCGCGGCATCTAGCGCGTGCGGGCGAGGCTCCGTGCTAGGGTCATGCAACCGACCCAAGGAGCGCTGAACCGTGTACATCGCAGGATTTGTGATCCCCGTGCCCGAAGAAAAAATGGAGGCCTATCGCCAATGGGCCGAGAACGGGGCCGCACTCTTTAAGGAATATGGATGCGTCGAGATCGTCGAGTCCTGGGAGGACAACGTCCCTAGTGGCAAATATACCGACTTCCGCCGCGCCGTCGCCGCGAAGCACGGCGAGAAGATCGTCTTCTCGTGGCAAGTATGGCCCGACAAGGCGACGCTGGATTCCGCCGAAGCCAAAATGCGCGACGACACGCGCTTTGAAATGTCGGGTGAAATTCCATTCGACCCGAAGCGCCTCATCCTCGGCTGCTTCAAGCCGGTCTACACGATGGGCCGCGCGTGAAATGTCTGCTCGCTTGGCGTGGCGCTAGGCTGGCAACGCGAAACAGATCCGTAGATATCAGCGCTGGACGATGACCGTCGCGCCGACCTTGGCGCGATTGTACAAGTCGATGACGTCATCGTTGGACATGCGGATGCAGCCCGACGACACGCCGCCGCCAAGCTTCCAAGGCTCGTTGGTGCCGTGGATGCGGTAGAGCGTGTCGCCCAAATAGAGCGCGCGCGCGCCGAGCGGATTATCCGGGCCGCCGGCCATGTGGGGCGGCAGAGTTGGAAACTTCTGCCGTTCACCCGGCGTCGGCGTCCAATCCGGCCATTCGCGCTTGTTGGAAATCGTGTTGGTGCCCGTCCAGGCAGCGCCCTCGATGCCGACCGCAATGCCGTAGCGAAGGGCCTTGCCATTACCGAGCACGAAATAGAGCCGCCGCTGGCTGGTGCTGATGACGATGGTGCCGGGGACGTGCGAGGTGGGAAAATCCACGACTTCGCGCGCGATCGTGCCATAAACGATGCCGAACGGCGTCTGAAACGACCAGACTTGGCCCGGCGTTGGCGCCGATGGGGAGACGGACGGCGCACTATCCGCCGCACTGATGCCAGCCAAGGTGCTGGCGACGATTACGGAAATCAGGCCAATCTTTCTCAGCACGTGTCAGCTCCGCGCATTCAAGGCAAAGGCTCTAAACGGGTCGCGAACATAACAGGCGACCTGCGCCGCTGCTGTCACTTGTGCGCAACAGTGCCGGAAAACCAGCACCATCCCGACAGCGAGGCTGATGGGAATTATTGGGGGACACGGAAGGGGTTACCGCCGATCGTTCATGTGCTCGTTGGAGCGACACGTGCGGCGCTCTGCGGCTCTCAGGTCTTTTCCGGCAGCGGATGGCCGGGCATCAGCTCGTAGGGATGCACCCAGCCTGGAAGCGCGCGGATGTCGCCGAGCCAGCGCCCGATATTCGGATAGTCGGCCCAGTCGATGCCGAACTCGTTGGCGAAGTAGAGATAGCCGCACATCGATACGTCGGCGATGGTCGGCCGCTCGCCGACCGCAAAGCGCCGGCGGGCGAGATGGCTGTTGAGCACACCGAACGCGCCGGTCATGCGGCCGCGCAGGAACTCGGTCACCGGAGTCTCGCCGGTGTGCAGGAAGCGCAGCATGAAACGATAGGTGCTGGTGTAGCTGGTGAGCTTGTGGTTGTCGAAAAACAGCCGGCGCAAAGTCTCGCGCCGCTCGTCCTCATTCTGCGGCCCGAAGCGGCGGAATTTCGTGCTCAGACAATCCAGAATGACGCCGGACTGGCTCAGCCGCTTGAGCGCTCCGCCCTCTGTGAATTCGAGCACCGGCGCCTCGCCCATCTCGTTGATTTCGCGATAGGCCGGGGTGTGCGTCTCGCCGCCGAAATAGTCGACATGGCGCGGCGCCCAGTCGGCGCCGCACAGATTCAGCATCAGCGCTGCCTTGAAGCAGTGACCGGACTGGGCGAAGCAATAAAGCGTGTAGTCGGCCACAGCCGCCCTCCCCGGAGCGAAAGGGGCAGTTTAGTCGAGGCACCACCGGCAGACCATTCGCGTTCGCGTGAATTCTCTTCACACGGGATTGCGAATTCCTCACGCCGTCTGCCGGCCGTAACATGCCAGCAAACGTATCACGCGGTTCTGGTCATCAAGCTCAAAGATGTCGCTCACCGTCACGCCGGTTTCCCGGCGGAAGATCATGCAGATCGCGTTCACGCCAAAAAGCACATCGACCAGTTCGAAATGTAGACCGGGGGTCTTGAGGCCGCTCTCGAAATATTCGCGGACCTTTGCTTTGCCATGAAGCCAACCGTCGGCGCGGCCCATGCGCGCGACGACCGCCGGCGACGACAGCACGACGTTCTCCGCGTAGCGCTCCATGATCGCGTCAAGATCGCGCCTGTTCCAAGCGTCGCATTCTGCGGCCGCCCAGTTCCAGGCTTCCTGCCAAGTCTTCATCGTCCCCTCCCCGACGCGCCAGCACGCGCCCGGCCAGCTCGGGATCGCGCTGAGCTCAACCTCGGCTATTGGAGCGTTTCGCGGCGCGAACCGGCGCATGCCAAGTTCCATCTGCCGCGGATTTGCTCAGCCCCTGTTGCCGCCAGAACAAGGCGTCCTTGTCGAAGCCGTCGGCCGCGAGCCGCGCTTCGTGCCAATCGAGATCCTGCTGGCGGACCAGCGCACGGTACTGCCGCGGCGGCGCACCGAAACGCGCGCGGAACGCCCGGCTGAACTGGCTCATGCCGCCAAAGCCGCAACGCTTGGCGATGTCCGCCAGCGAGCGGTCATCCGTGTTGTCAGCAAGCATCAAGTGCAGGGCCTGGTTGAGCCGGCGTTTCACCAGCACGGTGCGAATGCCGCCTTCCGCCGCCAACAGCCGGTAGAGCGACGCGCGAGAGAGATTGGCCGCCTGCGCGATCTCGTCGGGCCCAAGCTGCGCATCGCCAAGATGCGCGTCGATGAAATCCATCGCCGACTTTCTTCTCGACTTGACGTGATCCGCCTCATCGCCCGCCAGTCTTGCGCGCGCGCAGGCAGTCGTCAGCGCCACGATGCCCTCGACCGCCGCCTCGGCTTCGCTCACCGTCAGGTCATCGGCCTGTGCATAAAACTCCCGTATCGCGGCGCCGATCAGACGCGCCGCGCCGCTCCCGCGCTGAAAGATAAGTCCGTGCGGCTCGACCGCCAGCAGCGCCGCGGGCACGCTGTCGCGGGCAATGACGATCATCAGATTGGCGTAGTCGGCCGCCGCACTCCGGAACGGCCGCACGTAATCGATGATCTCGACATCGCCGGTCTCGCGGCGCGCGTTCCACCCGGCATACTCGGTATCCACCGCGCCTTCGGTCTGCAGCAAGATCAGCAGCTGATCGGGGCCGCGTGCGGCGACGCCGGGCCCCCGCGCCATAGTGAACGCCGTGCCCTGGCAGCGCATCAGGATCGCACTGGGCGTCGGATAAGTACGGGTGGAGAGAGTGAACCGCGCTTCTTCCGACGGGTCCGGCAGCGACACCTCATCGTAAATGTGCGCGACCGTATCGCGAAACGCCTGCCAGAACCGCGGGCCGTAAGCGCCTTGCGGGTTGCTGTCCATCCCTTGCAGTTTGGGGGAAGAGCCGTCGCCACTCTGGCCCGGCACAGATGCTTCGGCGTTGACGTTAGCTTGATCGTCGGCGCTGCCTTCAGCCATTCGCACTGCCCTTCCAACTCCAACAACTTCTAGCACTCTAAAGCCGAGGCGCAATAAAGGTTCGCGACCCCTAGGGGAATACCACATCTTCAACCGTGTAATCCGGAGGAAAACGAGCCGATGCCCGATTCGTATCGCACCTTACTGTCACCGGCTTGTCACCTGCATTGCTCCGCGACGGAATTCTAGGCGGCCGAAGCGAAATTTTAAGCACGGTCGATGGAACGTTGACGCCAGAGATCAACTCATTGACGTGGCGTCTCAATGTTTGCCGCAACGTCAGTTTGCGCTTGCAACGCACCATTTTTTTTCATTTACGTGTGCGCGAGGATGAAAACTGCTTCTAAAGCCGCGCGTCCGGAATATTCGCTGCGGTGGTTACCAGTGCCGTTGCCTCTCCGTGATTTGACCTAAATGGTCGCATGGCGCCGCGCGCCGTCACCAAACAGTGACGGCTGTGCGTCTCATGCGATGGGCGGAGTTGTGAGCGGCAGCCTATGACGAATGCCCAGATTCACCGCGACATCGTTGGTTTTTAAGAAGCTGAGCACATTGGCCGCAACGGCCGTGTGCCTGCAGGAGATGATCGATGACGAATTCGGCCCTGTCGCAGGCGAACAGGCGGCCCATGGCGGATGCCGGCGCCGTCTCGGTCAAAAGATCATCGAGACCATTCGCGAGTGGTCGCGTCGGGCCAGTTCGCGCCGGGAACTGATGGCCCTTGATACGCGTGACTTGTGGGATCTGCGCCTAACCCGCGCCGACGCCATGAAAGAGGGCGGCAAATCATTCTGGAAGGAATAACCGTCCGATGCGGCGAGTGCGCAATCCCTAAGAGGAGCCCGACATGTCGACAACTGTCCCCGTCGCTCTGACGAGCGATAAGCTGCAACGCGATCCATCTTCAGCCGTGAGCAGCCGTATGATTTTCGCGATCACAGTCGCAATTTGGGGCGTGGTCGTCCTCGCCCTTGCCTGGGTCTTGCCATCCGTCGCGTCGTACCGCGTCGCGACCCCGTCGCCGCAATTGATCACCGGACTGTAGCGATCCGTTGTCGAAAGCCTGATCAATCCGACATGATCACTCTTCTGGGCTTCGCCGCATCCATCGCTGTGCTGGCAACGTTCCTGATGCGAACGATGTTGCCGCTGCGGATCGTCGCTGTCGGCAGCAATGTCCTTTTCATCGCCTACGGTTATTGCGCACATATTCTGCCGGTTCTGTGTCTTCACCTCGCGCTGCTTCCCATCAATATCGGGAGGCTTTCCGGGTTGCGCGAGCAGCCCGTCGACGAGATCCATTCGCGCGGTTGGCCGCTACAGTGGAGCATGAGTGAAGATGCGGACCATTAATCTCATCGCAAGCTTGGCCGCATGCCTGGCTCTGATCTTGTTTGGAGCCAACATCTCCGCCTGGTGCGACGAAGCTTCGGCAAACCAATCCTCTTTTGCCAAGATCTGCCTGGATCGGGAGGTCGCGCTGATCACGCTGATCGACGATCACGCCATGGTGGAAGACGTCAGGCCGGAAAAACTCAGCGCGGCATTTGCGGGCCTGCTCGACGCGCGGGCGCTTTGCTACGCCGGAAAGACCGACGCTGCTGTCAGCGCCTACGACGCCATCTTGCGAGATCTCGGCCGTCTGCATATCGGACGCAAGGAGTGACGGCGGGCGTTTTAGATTTTGCTTCACGCTCCACTATCGCCGGCGCGCCTGCATTCTTTCCAGTTTGCGGGGCCGAAATTCCAACGCGCGCCCGAAAGCAAAATTGACACCGGAGATCAGTTTATTGACGCAGCGTCTCAATCTTGGCTGCGGCACCAATTCACGCTTGCAACCCCGCAGCGGGTGGCCTCGAGTTGTGAGCGGCAGACGATGAACGCCGCAGGGGTGCTTGGGGAAGTGAAATGACCGATGTCACGACCGTCGACCAGCTGAACGCCGCCATCCTGGCGGCGGATGATACGCCGACGCCCGGCGCTCCCGGCACCACCACCACCGTCACCATCACGCTCGATAACAACATCTACCTGGGCACCACCGCGCTCGAGGCGATCAATCTCAATCCCGGCGTAACGCTCGTTATCAACAGTCAGGGCAACAACACCTACACCCTGTATGGCGGCACCTTCGACAGCGCCACCGGCACCGATTCCGGCCAAATCGAGCGCGGGCTGTTCGTCTATGCCGGCACGGTCGATGTCACCAACCTCGCCATCGACGACATGCGCGCGCAAGGCGGCAGCGGCGTCAGCGGCGGCGGTGGCGGCGCTGGACTCGGCGGCGGACTATTCATCGGCGCCAACCGGGCGGGCGATGCCGGCAACGTCACACTCAGCAATGTGACGTTTGCCAATGACGAGGCTGTCGGTGGCTCCGGCGGCGTCCTCGGTCACGACGTCGGCGGTGGCGGAGGTCTCGGTGGCAATGGGGGAAGCGGCTTCGTGGGCGGCCTCAGTGCCTATGCGGGCGGTGGCGGCGGCGGCATTGGCGCTAACGGCGGCAGCCTTGGCACCAGCAACGCGGGCAACGGCGGCGCGGCCGGTAACGTCGACAGCGGGAACGGGGTGGCGGGTCTGGTTCCTGGAGCGGGTTCGGGCGGATCCGGCGCCCTGGCGTCTTCCGGCGGCAACGGCGGTCCCAGTGGTGGCGGCGGCGGCGGCGGCGCTTATCAGGCAATCCCTGGGCCGTTTGGTCTCTTTGATGGGGGCAGCGCTGGTGGCGGTGGCGGTGGCGGCGGCGTCGGCGGCACTAACGGCAACACAAACGGTTCAGGCGGCAGCGTCGGCGGCGTCGGCGGCTTCGGTGGCGGCGGCGGCGGTGGAGGCGACGGCGGCGGCCACGGCGGCTTCGGCGGTGGCGGCGGTGGTGGCAACGGTGTCGGCAGCTTCGGCGGCGGTGGCGGTGCTGGTCCCGGCGGCGGCGCTGGCGGCTTTGGCGCCGGCAACGGCGCCGGCGGCGACTTCTTCAACCTCAACAATAACACTTTCGATGTTACGGGCGGGGGTGGTGGCGGCCTAGGAGCGGGCGGCGACATCTTTGTGCAAGGCGGCGCCACGCTGACCTTCGCCGATACGACCTCGGTCGGTGCCGGCACCGTCACCGGAGGCGTCGGCGGGGACACTGCGGCGCAATCGGGCCAGGCCTTCGCCGATGGCATCTATCTGCAAGGCGGCAACACGCTGACCTTCGACCCGACCGGCACTCAGATAATTGCCGGCGTGATCAGCGACGACGAGGGCTCCGCGTTGGCCGCGAACTACACCAGTCCTGCGGGCGTCCCCGAGGGCAGCAGCAACGTCGAGGTTAATGGCACGGGCACGCTCATTTTCAGCGCCGACAATACCTATACGGGCGCGACCATGGTCGAGACCGGCACGCTGATGGTCGAAGGCAACGGTGGGCTCGCGTATTCATTGGTCCTGGTCGCGAACGGGGCCAGGTTCAGCGGCGCCGGCAACCCGGAATTCGTTGATGGGGTTGGGGTTGATGCCGGCGGGACCTATGCGCCCGGTCTTGCCAACACCATGACGCTCGGATCTCTGTCGCTGGCCGATGGGGCCAATTTCAACGAGACCCTCTCGGGCGGTTTCTTCACCTCTTTCTCGACAAAGACAATTGTCGAACAACACAACGGCTCCTCGGGCACGATTAGTCTCAACGGCGCCACGCTCAACCTTACGGTTCCCGCCATTGCGCCGAGCGTCGGCGCTGTGGTGACCATCATCGAGAATAAGGCCGGCCACGCCGTAACCGGCACCTTCGACGGCCTGGCGCAGGGCGCGACGTTCAGCCAAGGCGGCGTCACCTTTTCGATCGACTATCACGCCAACGGCGAAAACGATGTGGCGCTCACCGTGGTAGGCGTGGCCTGTTATGGCCGCGGCACTTTGATCGAGGCTGCGCGCGGACAGAAGAAGGTCGAAGACCTGAAGATCGGCGACAAGGTGCGCACCGCGTCGGGCGCGCTGCGGCCGATCAAATGGATCGGGCGAAGGAGCTATGCCGGCCGCTTCGTCATGGGGCGCAAGGATATCCTGCCGGTCTGCTTCAAGGCCGGCTCGCTCGGCGACAACGTGCCGGCGCGCGAGCTGTGGGTCTCGCCCAATCACGCCATGTACTTCCAGGGCGATCATCCCTCCGGCGTGCTGATCGAGGCCAAGGACCTCGTCAACGGCGTCTCCATCATGCAGGCCGACAACGTCGAGAAGATCGAATATTTCCACATCGAGTTCGACACGCATGACGTGATCATCGCCGAGGGCGCGTTGTCGGAAAGCTTCATCGACGACGACAGCCGCGCCATGTTCCACAACGCACATGACTACGACACGCTGTATGCGGACGAAGTGCGGCGGCCGGCAAGCTATTGCGCGCCGCGCCTCGACGAAGGCTATCAACTCGAAGCAGTGCGCCGGCGGCTCACGCAGCGCGCCGGGCTGCTATGTTCAGCCGACACACCGCGGACCGGTTCGGTGCGCGGCTATATCGACCGCGTCCGCACCAGCCGCATCTTTGGCTGGGCGCAGAATATCGACGCGCCCGAAGCGGCGGTCTGTCTCGACATTTACGCCGAGGGCAAGTTCATCGGCCGGGTGCTGGCGAATGCTTATCGCGACGACCTGAAAGCCGCCGGCCTCGGCTCCGGCCGCCACGGCTTCGAATTCGCAGCGCCCGCTGGCGTCGAATTCGCGGCTGACGCGATCGAGGTGCGCCGCGCCCTCGATGGCGCGCCGCTCGGACGCTCAGGTCCGGCGAGATTCGCGCCGCTCGAATTCACGATGCATCGCGGCGCCGCGCGCATGTGATTGAAATAAATCCGCTGCGATATCGGCAGCGGCTATGGCCGCCGCCTTTGTGAGCGCACACACGCTCGTCAGTTACCAAAATTCGCCGCGAGATAATTGCTGATCGCTTTTGTCTCGTCCGCGGTCACCGGCGCGCCCTGCTCGACCATATTGGCGACGATGACCGGCCAGTCCGCCTTGCGGCGCGGCGCAGTGACCACGCGCTCGAGATCGTGACACAGGCCGCAGCGCGTCTCGACGAGCTGCTTGCCGTCGCCGGCCGGCAGCGTCACCGCCTTCGCCGGCGGCAGATTGATGCCGGGGCCGAGATTGAGCGCGAGATAATCGACGACCTTGTCGGCTTCCGCCGGCGTCAGCTGGGCGCCGCGCAACACCATGTTGTTGACGTAAAGCCGCCAGCCCGGAGCGCCGTCGCGGATTCTGGCGATGGTGGTGAGAACGTGGCATTGCGAGCACGCCACGGCAACGAGGTCATGCCCGTCGCCGGCCGGCAGCGGATCGGGCGTTTGCGTGCGGCCCGTTTGCGGGCACGCCAGCAGCAAAACGGTGGCAACAGCGAGAATGACTTTGCGCACGATCAGACCTTTCGCGTTCGCTGATCGGCGACCGAATACGGCGGATGCCATTCCGAGACCGCGCCCAGCCCTTCGCGCTTGATTTCGACGTCGAGGAGATAAGGCCGCCCCTCTACCATCGCGGTCTTGGCGCGGGCGAAGGCGTCTTTGAGTTTGCCCGGTTCCTTGACGGTTTCGGCCTCGACGCCGAATGCCTGCGCAGCTTTCGCACAATCGACGTCGGGATCGCCGTTGTAACAGGTCATATCGCGCGCGGTTTCGAACTGGCGGCCGGCCGCATTCCAGATCCGGTTGCGCTCGTTGTTGTAGCTGTGATTGTTGAGCACGATCGTGGTGACCGGCGCCTTGTAGCGCGCCATGCTCCACAGCGGCTGCGGTCCGGAGAAGCAGAAGCTGCCGTCGCCGACCACGGCGACCACCGGCGTGTCGGGCCGCGCCAGCTTGACGCCGAATGCGGCCGCCATGCCCCAGCCGAGCACGTTCGGCCCGGTCGAGAAATACGGCTTGTCGTCGCCGCCGAAGCTCATCAGCTGATCCATCGATTTCCCTGAATCGACGTCATTGACGTAGCAGGTGTCGCGATCGAGATTGGCCTCGAGCTCGAGCCCGAGCCGTTCCAGGCTGATCGGCGTGGTATCGGCGAGCCCGCGCGCGATCGCCTGACGCGCCGCAAGCATCTGCGCCGAAGTGGCTTTGGCGCGCGCGGAACGGTCCTGCGCGAGTTCGCCGAGCCGCGCCGCAGTCGCCGAGCTCTTGAGCGCATCGATCAGATCGCGCATCGCCAGCCGCAGATCGGCGACCATGCCGAGATCGACCGGCGCGCCGCGGGCAAGGCTTGCCGGATCGAGCCGGATCGAGATCAGCTTGGCACCGGGCGGCGCCGTCTCGCTGAAGCGATTGCCGAGATTGAGCACGACGTCGGGCTGGCCGAGAAAGCGCATGGTGCGGAAATTGGCGCCGACATAGAGCGGATGGCGCGTCGGGAACGGCTTCGACCAGTAGCCGAGTGCCGACATGCCGGCCTGGCCGGTGACCGGAGCGCCGAGAAGATTGGCGAGTTCCAGCAGTTCTTTCTCGGCGCGGCACCAAGTGATCTCGTCGCCGACAATGAGCATCGGGTTCTTGGCTTCGATCAGCATTCGCGCCGCGGCCGAGATGTCGTCCTTGTCGGGACGGATGTGCATCGGGACGTTGAACAGATTGCCGTCCCACACCTGGGACTTGGCGCTCTGATCGAGCGCGTTGCCCGGCAACGACAGAAACACCGGCCCGCAAGGCGGGGTCGCGGCGAATTTGATGGCGCGCCGCGTCGTCTCGGCGATGGAAGCGGTCGATTGCGCCTGCCAATTCCACTTTGTGATCGGCGAGGTCATCGCCTCGCCGTGATCAATTTCCTGGAACAGATCGCGCCCCATCGCATTCTGATCGGCCGAGGCGACCGCGACCAGGAGCGGGATCTGATCCTTGAAGCTGTTGACCATCTGCGTCATGGCATTGGGCAGACCGATGTCGGCGACGACCACGATGCCGATCTTGCCGGAGGCGCGCGCATAACCGTCGGCCATGGCGACGACGGCGCCTTCGTGAATGCCCTTGATGATCTTGATGCTCGGCTCGTCGACCAGAGCATCGAAGATCGCGTGATCGCCGGTCGACGGATTGAAGAAGATGTATTCGACGCCGGCGGCCTTGAGCTGCGCGACGAACAGCGCGCCGCCATTGCCTTCGACGTGCGGACGCCGGACGCCGGCGGGCGCGGTGTCGGCGGCTTTGGCGCCCGGTGGCGCGCCCATCGGCGCCAGATTTTGTGCGAAGGCATTCGCGGCGACCGTGGTCATGCCGAGTGCGCTCAGGCGGGAGACCAACTGCCGGCGCGACAGACCATGATCGAGATACTGCTTGACCAGACCCTTCATCGGCATCCCCCCTCGCCTTCGATCTTTCGCCAAAGGCAAACCCGGCACATCGTATCGGCACTTACCGATCGATTGGAAGTGCCTGGAGCGCAGAGCCGCCACGCGATTGTCATCATTCTCCTCAAGATCGTCCGCGCGATCTGCCGATGGGTTTTGCCATGAACAAGCTTGCTGCTTTTCTCCCGGCCATGTTGTTGCTGATGTGGGGCGAGGATGCCACGGCGCAACCATCGCAATGTCCGAGCTGCAGGGCCCTTTATCCTTACGGATCTTGCATCGCGTCAGTTCTGAATGACCCTCCTCCTGACACCATCGCGTTCACGGGCACCGTGGTTACGGTAAAACACCCCGAGTGCTGGAGCCAAATCAAGGTGGAGGTTACGCGTTCAAGCTCACCTTCACTGCCGGCAGCGATTGATATTCAGCTCGGCCCCTGCATGGGCGGCGTGGGCAAAGTCGGCACGGCCATTACAGCGCTGGTTTCTGCCACGCCGAGAAAAGATGGCGCTTACGAGGCAAGACCCGATGTCGAGTGCTGGAAAGACCGACGCCGGCGTTGATCATCGCCTACGATCATGGCGTGTGTCTTATCTGCAACGGTTCCAGAAAAACCGACGCGCGCCGGGCCACGGGGAGCATTTTCGTCTCATTCGTTCTCTCTAGGTCGCGCCGTGAACGCCGGGCTCGCCACGCCGTCATCGACGGCTGGGGCTCGGCAAACGAACGATCAGGCCGGATCGAGTTCTTCGCTCCCGCCTGGATCGATGTCAGTCGGAGTCAAAAAACAAATGATGCGTAACAAACTTGCCGCTTGCGCGGCGGCATTCGCAGCCGCCGTCTTCAGCATGGGACTTGCAACGACCCCCGCCCACGCCGATGCCCAGGTCGGCGTGCTGAGCTGCCACAGCGCCGAGGCCTCGAGCTACATCATCGTGTCGGACCAGCCGTTCAATTGCGTGTTCACGCCGAGCAACGGCGCTCCAGCACAATTCTATCAGGCTATGATCCGCCGCTTCGGCGCGCAGATCGGCGTCAGCAGCAATGTCACGCTGGGCTGGGCTGTGTTCGCGCCGAGCCTGCGGATCGGCCCGGGCGCGCTCGGCGGCATCTATGGCGGCGTGTCCGCCGGAGCCGCGTTCGGCGTCGGCGTCGGCGCCAACGGTCTCGTCGGCGGCAACAACAATTCGTTCGCCTTGCAGCCGGTCAGCGTCGAGGGCCAGTCCGGCTTCAACGTGGTTGCGACCGCGACCGAAGTGCAGTTGCAAGCCTGTGATGCCGGTTCATCACTGGCATCATCGCCATCACTGAACCTGACGATGTCATCATGCGGCGCGCCCGCTGATCCGCGTCGTTCGTCATTCAGACTGACAACACGGCTCGCGATCGCTTGCGTTTCAATTTCGCGTTCGCGTGCATCTTGCAGTGTTCCATCGCGGCAAGTTCCGTTGCGCGCCAGTTCCGGCGAACCAATAACAACCCGACAAAGATCACAAAGCGGCCATCTCTTCTTAGCGTGCGATTAATGCGAAGCGTCGAATTTGTTTCGCGGGGCAGCGCAGCCGGACACACTGTCAAGCCCTGGCGGCTCAATCGCGTCCCCGCCCCTCAACCGCGATTGAGCCGTCAACCCGGCCGCATGCGAGGAACATTGGAATGGATGCATCACTGACTGAGGCCATTGAACAAATAGTCTCGGAACAAGTCGTCTCGGCACAGCCGGCCGAGATCGCCGAACCCGCGCCGCAGAAACCGGCCGCCGACATCGACCACAAACCGAAAGCCAAGATCGAGGTCGACGCCGAGCGGATCAGAACCTCGATCGCGCGGCTGACTTCGAATTCGATCGGAGAGCTCGAAGGCCTGGCCGGCGAACTGCAGAAGCTCGACGACTTCATCAAGTTCGAGACCGACCGCATTCAGCACGACATCGACAGTCTCTTGTCGGGCATTAAGATCATCGTCGAGACGATCTCGCCGTGGAAACGCTCGGCCACGGTTTCGAACGCGCCGCTCGGGCCGGCGCGTAATGTCCTCGCCGGCACCCGCCAGGATCAGCGGCGCGCTTAAGCCGCGCACGCATGCCGACGAAGCGCAAAGGGCGCAGTAAGGTTAATCCAGGGATACACGCCGCCGGCACAATCGTTAAGCCGCGATTCAAGGGGCCTGCAATATCGGTCGGATGGGGGGCGTTGCCGCGCCGAGCGGACACGCCGACTTGGGACCGATGTAGCGTAATTGCGGGCAGCCTCTGTGGCCACTTCAGTACTCGCGCGGGCGAGCCGCGATCCGGTTCGCCCCGTTGATTTCGGGCTTCTCGCCAATCAGCTCTCGACGCTGTGCAATGCCGCGTTCAAGCGCCACAGCGCCGGACAATTCGCCGAAGCGGTCCGTCTCTACGAAGGGATTCTCGCGCTTAAATCCGATCTTCCCGACATCCACAACAATCTCGGCCATGCGCTCTCCGCGCTTGGCCGGCCGCTGCCGGCGACACACGCCTTCGCGCGCGCGGTCGAACTGAAACCGGATTTTCCGCAAGCGCTGTGCAATTGGGGCCTCGCGCTCGCCGAGCTCGAACGGCACGACGAGGCCGAGGCCAAATACCGGCAAGCGATCGCGGTCGATCCGCGCTTTGCCGGCGCCTACAACAACCTCGGGCTCATGCTCAAAGCCACGGGACGGTTAACGGAAGCCAAACGCACGTTCAAGCAGGCGATCGCGTTGGCGCCGAGAGACTTCTCGATCTACCACAATCTGGCGGCGGTGCGGTCGTTCTCAGCCGGCGATCGTTATGTGACGGCGCTCGAGCGCGCAGCGACGGACACCTCGGCGCTCTCAGGCATCGACCAGATGCATCTGCATTACGCGCTGGCCAAGGCCAACGACGACCTCAGCCGGCCCGAATACGCCTTCGCGCATCTGATGAAGGCCAATTGGCTCAAGCGCCGGCAGGTCGACTATGACGAAGCGGCGACGCTCCGCCAGATGGAGCGGCTGCGCGAACTGATCGGCCGCGACTTCATCCGCGCGCGCCAAGGCTGCGGCGAGCGGTCCGCCCTCCCCGTCTTTATCGTTGGCATGACCCGGTCCGGCACCACGCTGATCGAGCAGATCCTGGCGAGCCATCCGCAAGTGTTCGGCGCCGGCGAAGTGCCGGTATTCAATCAAGTCGCCGGATCGATCCAGAAGCTATTGCCTGACGCGCCGGCCTTTCCCGAAATGATGCTGCATATGTCGCCGGCGGATTATTCCGCGCTCGGCTCGCTCTATCTCGACCGCATGATGGAAATTTCCGACACGGCGCTGCGCATCACCGACAAGATGACGCTGAACTTCCTGTTTGTCGGCCTCATTCACCTGGCATTGCCGGATGCCACGATCATTCATGCCGTACGCGATCCCGCCGATACCTGCCTGTCGTCGTTCCTGACGCATTTCACCAACGGCAACGAGCACACCTACGATCTCGCCGAGCTCGGCCGCTATTACCGGCATTACCAGGAAGTGATGGCGCATTGGCACGCGGTGCTGCCGCCCGGGCGGATCCTCGACGTACGCTACGAGGACCTGGTCGCGGACGTCGAGACGGTCGCACGCCGCCTCATTGCCCATTGCGGTCTCGACTGGGATCCGCGCTGCCTCGACTTTCATCGCACCGAGCGGCCGGTCAATACCGCGAGCGCGGCACAGGTGCGAAAGCCGATCTACAAGAATTCGATCGAGCGCTGGCGCAGATACGAGCCGTTCCTCGCACCGCTGTTCGCCGAGCTTAAGCCGGCCGCCCAATAAAACTCGCGGCACGCAAAGCGATCGTGTAGGATTCCGCAATGGTTCGCGGATTCCGTCTGTCACTCGTCATTATTATGTCGCTGCTGCCCGCGCTCGCTGGCGCCGGGCCGCCGCACAAGCAGCACATCTATAAGTGGCACGGCTACGGCTTCCTGCCCGGCTATCATCAGCCGCCGAGCAACAGCGTTCCGATCTATTCGCATCGATCGGTAGGGCGGAATTCTCCGAATTTCGGCGCGGCCGGCTTTACCGCTCCCGGCTCCAACTTTCCGAATTACGGCACGCCGAGCTACTGGTGGGGCGGCAGCCATTATTATTTCGGCGATCCAGGCTTCCTGCACGGCCGCTATAACGGCGGCAGTTTTGGACCGTGCTGGACCTCGACACCGATAGGGCTGATGTGGAATTGCGGCTAGGCGATCTGGCAAAGCCTCCGCGCCCCGTCTTCCTCCCGCTGCAATTCGCCCGCTACAATCCAGAGTCGTATATTCCGGGGGATTCATTCATGCGATTTATTTTCATGCTCGCGCTGGTCGGCGCCTGTTGCTTGAGTGCTGCCGGAACAGCATTCGCCGCCGCCAAGTGCGAGAGCCGTGAAGCCAAATGCGCGGTCGCGATTGGTGGCCAATGCGACCGAGAAACCGGCCACTGGTGCTACGGCACTTTTCAAGGCCGCTATTGCGGCGGCAATAGCGCGGCGTGGCACGCCTGCATGAGCGGCCACACCGCGAGCAACACCGCGTCGGCTGCGCATGCGACCGGCGGCGACAGGTGCGTGAGCGACCAAGAGCGTTGTGCCAAAGAAGTCGGCGGCTTTTGCAATCCGCGCACAGGAGCGTGGTGCGTCGGTGGCGTCAGCCGCATGTGGGCGGGAAACAGATTTTGCGGCGGCACGATTCAAGCGCTCACCGCCTGCCTCGACCGTGTGCGCGCTGCACGGAAGTGACCGGCGTCAATCACTCCTTCCGATACGCGGCCTTCGGATCGAACACGCGCTCGTCGCGGAATTCGAGCTTGGCCGCGCCCGCGTTGCCGAGCGGCACGGCGCGATAGAAGCATGAGCGGCGGCCGGTGTGGCAGGCGGCGACCGCCTGCTCCACCTTGATCCACACGGCATCCTGATCGCAATCGATGCGCATCTCGACGACGCGCTGAGTGTGGCCCGAGCTTTCACCCTTCTTCCACAGCGCGCGGCGCGAGCGGCTGTAGTACCAGGCCTCGCCGGTGGCGATGGTCTTGGCCAGAGCCTCGGCATTCATATGCGCGACCATCAGCACCTCGCCCGACGCGGCATCGGTCGCGACACAGGTGACGAGCCCGTCGGCGTCGAATTTAGGCGTCAGCGCGGCGCCTTCTTCGAGGTTGGCGGCAGACCCCGGCGGGGCAAATGGCGATTTTTCAGACACGGCAATCCCCTGCCCTTATATATCAATGCGCGCCCCAGACTAAAGACGTGGATGGCCGGAACAAGTCCGGCCATGACGCGCTGCTTTAAACCCTGAAGTCTGCATCCAGCGCGCTTCGCGCGCGCCAAATCTAACGCTTCTGGGCGCCGACCAGCATCATGAACCGCATCTGATCGTCCGGATTGTCGCGGAACGATCCGAGGAAACGCGTCGTCACCGTGGACGCGCCCGGCTTCTTGACGCCGCGCACGGTCATGCAGGTGTGCTCGGCTTCGACCAGCACGGCGACACCATGCGGCTTGAGCACCTTGTCGATCGCGGTCGCGACCTGGGTGGTCAGATGTTCCTGCGTCTGCAGCCGCCGCGCATAGGTCTCGACTAGGCGCGCGAGCTTCGACAGGCCGACCACGCGCTCGACCGGGCGATAGGCGATATGCGCCTTGCCGGAAAACGGCAGCATGTGGTGCTCGCAATGCGAGGTGAAAGCGATGTCGCGGATCAACACGAAATCGTCATAGGTCTCGTTCTCACCGAAGGTGCGCGCGAGTGCATCGGCGGGCACCTCGCGATAGCCGCGATAGAGCTCGTCAAAGGCGCCGATGACGCGCTTGGGCGTATCCAACAGGCCTTCGCGCGACGGATTGTCGCCGATATACGCAATCAGCGTGCGCACGGCGGCTTCCGCCTCCTCCTGGGAGGGCTTGTGATCCACCGGTACCGGAGCGTTATGGACGTGATCCGAAAACTGCTCGCGCTGCCAAGGCTTGACGCTTGGCTTGATAATAGCGTCCATCCCAACTCCCAATCACCGGCGACAATCGCACCGGCAGCAATTGCTATCCTGTCCGGAACTTCAAAAGCGAAGCCTCGCCGCCTATATAGTGGTTTGTGAGCCGGAGACAACAAACCCCCGGAAAAGCCGTGATTTACGATGCTGGACGAGGTCTATAACAAGCGCATTATCGAGCTCGCGGGCACCATCCCGCGGATCGGGCGGTTGCCTGCCCCCGACGCCTCGGCGACGGCGCTATCGAAGCTCTGCGGCTCGACCGTGACCATCGACCTGAAGATGGACGGCGACACCGTCACCGACTTCGCCCATGAGGTGAAGGCCTGTGCGCTGGGCCAGGCGTCGTCCTCGATCATGGCGCGCAATGTCGTCGGCGCGAAAGCAAGCGAGCTGCGGGCCTTGCGCGAAGGCGTTCGCAAAATGCTCAAAGAGAACGGCGCTCCGCCGGCCGACGGCAAATGGGCCGACATCGCTGTGCTCGAGCCGGTCCGCGACTACAAGGCCCGGCATGCCTCGACGCTGCTCACCTTCGATGCCGTGGTCGACGCCATCGGCCAGATCGAGGCCAAGCGGTCGGCAGGCAACGGCGCGGCCAAAGCAACGAGCAAGTGACTTGTCCGCGGTCGGCCCAACCGTCGGCGCGACGATCCGCAACCTCCCCCGCCTGCTCGGACGCGGCCTGATCAAGCTTTATCGCATCACGCTCTCGCCGCTGGTCGGTTACGAGTGCCGGCATCTGCCGACCTGCTCGCATTATGCCGAAGAGGCGATCGGCCGCTTCGGGCTGTGGGCCGGCGGCTGGATGACGCTGGCGCGGCTGTTGCGCTGCCAGCCGTTCGGCACGTCGGGGCTCGACTTCGTGCCCGGCACCGCGCCGGACAATGCGCGCTGGTATCTGCCGTGGCGCTATGCGCGCTGGCGCGGGACGAATGCGCAGGCGCATTAGCTGCGCCGCAACACCAAGAGGCGCCCCCAACCCGATTATTTCGGACCGAGTTTCGGATCGAGCCGGATCGCTTCCTTGTGGTCGGCGGTTGCGCGGGCGTCGTCGCCCTTGGCTTTGTACGCATTGCCGCGGTTGAAATACGCGCCCGCGAATTTCGGATCGAGCGCGATCGCCTGGGTGAAATCGGCGATGGCGTGATCGAGGTCGTGCTTGGCGGCGTATGCACTGCCGCGGCCGTTATAGGGCAGCGCGGATTTCGCATCGAGCGCGATCGCCTGATCGTAATCGGCCATGGCGCGATCGAAGTCGTCCTTGGCGGAATACGCATTGCCGCGGCTGTTGTAGACCTGCGCATATTTCGGCGCGAGCGCGATCACCTGCGCGTAGTCGGCAAAGGCGTGGTCGAGCTCGCCCTTGTCCTTGTAGGCGTTGCCGCGGTTGTAATAGGCGAGCGCGAAATTGGGGTCGAGCGCGATCGCGTGATCGAATTCGCCCATGGCGCGACCCGGGTCGCCTTTGGCCGCGAAGGCGTTGCCGCGGGCATTGTAGGCGGCGGCAAGTTTCGGATCGAGCTCGATCGTCCGATCGTAATCGGCGACGGCCCGATCGAAGTCCTTCTTGTTTAGGTACGCATTGCCGCGGTCGTAATAGACGATCGGAAGGCTCGGCGCGAGCGCCACCGCCTGATTGAAGTCCGCTATGGCGCGATCGAGATCGCCTTTGGCGTAATACGCATTGCCGCGGCCGTTGTAGAGCAGAGAAAATCTCGGATCGAGCGCAATTGCCTGAGTGTAGTCGGCGATGGCGTGGTCGGTGTCGCCACTGCCCTGATACGCAATGGCGCGGTCGTACAGCACGATCACGGCGCGACCGCGAAATCGTTTCGATTCAAGCGCCTTGGTGCAGCCGTCGATTTGCTCGTCCCAGGGAAAGTCGGAACTGCCGGTGCATTTCCAGTCCTTCAGGGTTTCCGGCTTCGGCGGTTCCACCGTCAAGGTTTCTGCCGCCGCAGACGAAGCAACAGGCAATGCGGCGGCCACCAGCAAAGCCGCTGCCGCCACGGCGGAAGATCGCATACCCGGGTACCGCAGGAATTGACGCATGAATTGCCTCCGCAACCGGACCGCCCTCAGTGTGGCTGCATCAAGCCCGATACGATATTCACCGCAAGCGCGAGCACTGCCGCATTGAAGAAAAACGAGATCGTCCCGTGCGCGGTGGTCAACCGGCGCATGGTTTTGCCGGTGACCTGCACGTCCGAGACTTGCGCCGTCATCGCGACCACCAGCGCATAATACAAAAAATCCCAGTAGTCCGGCTCGTCTTTGCCGGGGAACGCCAATCCGCCGATCTGGTTGTCGCGGCCGGCGCCGTAATATTCGTGCGCATAGTGCAGAGCGAAGACGGAGTGGATGAAGGCCCACGACAGCAAGATCGTGCTGATGCCGAGCACGATCTGATATGGCCCGCGGGCGTGGCCGAGCTCGGCCACGACGGCTGCGAAGGTCATCATGGTGGCCACCGTGGTGATGACGAGAAGCGCGATTGCCCCCTCGTCGTTGACGGCGGCGCGGCGGCGGATCTTGGCGATCGAACTCGTGCGCCATGATCTGACAAACCAGCGCGAGATAAAGCGCAACTCCGATATCCCAGCCGATCAGTATTCGGGTCGGCCACCGCAGCGGAAAGACGGTGAGCAGCCCGGTTATGGCGGCGCCGATCACCGCCGCAACGATCAATCGGAAGTGCAAATGCCACAACCGTCGCATCGGCCGCAGATCCGCCAATGCGCCGGCGCCGTCAGGGGTCTCGGCTCTCTGCTTTTTCACCATAGCTCGAACTTCGTACTCGATCCTGCCGCCAAGCCGTGACGCCGCGTTCAGTCAGATCGCTGCCAAAGCCCTGCATGTTCGGAGCGGCGGCGAACGCGGGACCGTCATGTTCCTCCCAATCGGGGCGGAAGTCATCACCTTGCACCTTCGGCGAGACGCGGATCGTGCCGTTGGGTTCTGAACGAGCTCGGCATCGACGGCATGCGTCGTGCGCTCATGCAGCGCCAAGGCAACGCCTGTCACGCTTGGAGCAATGATCGGGATAAGAACGACTGGCGCCGGGGTTCGTTTGTCGAGCGCGCCACTGATGCATTCACTGGGATTGCGACGGCGGCGCTTGCTCGGACTTGGGTTTCGCCGCGGTGGCGCGGCGCGCCGCTGCAGCCGCTTCGATGTGAGACTTTTCGGCAGTGGCCTCCTGGAGCTCTTTTTGTTTGCTCTCCACCTCTTCCTTGCGGGCCAGGACATAGCCCTTCTGCGCCATGCAGCCGCGCCCGACCTGAGCCGCCGCCATATAGCGGCCGTATGTATTCACATTGGGGATGCCGCCGGACAGATTTGCCTTCTGCGCCTCGCCGTTGCAGATCGTAAGGTCCTTCTCCAGTTGTGCCTTGAGCGCTGGATCGTCGGTAGGGTTGCGGCCATCGGAGAGCAAAAACACACCCTTGGTGACCGCACATCCCGCAACCGCCAAGGCCAACGCCAAGGCAGCAACCGCCAAACCGAAATTTCTCACCCGCAAAATCCCCCAAGATTCCCCACGGCAATAATTCCGCAACCATGGCGGGAAGGCAAGAGGGGCGTGGTGGAAGCCAAAGCCGGCCGCGTAACGCCCGGGTTTGCCGGTGAAACCCGAAGCGGCATTGGCTCGTTAGCTTCTGTCACAAGGTTCTTTCATGGCTGGCCATGGCTCATATTTTCGCTCGCAAATCTCTTCAGGCATTGCAGGCTGAAGCATCCGACGAGACGCTGCCGCACGGCGGCATCAGGCTCAATCGTGTGCTCTCGATGCTCACGCTGGTGGCGCTCGGCATCGGCAACATCATCGGCGCCGGGATTTTCGTTCTGACCGGCGAAGCCGCCGCGCTGAATGCCGGTCCGGCAATCACGCTGTCTTATGTGGTCGGCGCCATCGTCTGCGGGCTGTCCGGCCTGTGCTATGCGGAGCTTGCTTCCACCATCCCGATCGCCGGCAGCTCCTACACCTATGCCTATGCGACGCTCGGCGAGCTGGTGGCGTGGATCATCGGCTGGGATCTGATCTTGGAATATGCGCTCGGCGCAACGACGGTCGCGATCGGCTGGTCCGGCTATGTCGTCAGCTTCCTCAAGGATTGCGGGATCACCGTCCCCGCCGCCTATGCGAGATCGCCGTTCACTTACGATGCCAGCCAGCACGCCTGGCATTCGAGCGGCGCGATCATCAACCTGCCCGCCATGGCGATCGTGGCGCTCATTGCGACCATTCTGGTGCTCGGCATCCGGGAATCCGCGAAGGTCAACAATGTGATTGTCGCGATCAAGCTCGCGATCGTGTTGCTGTTCCTTGCCGCGACCGCGCCCTATGTCTCGACGGCGCATTGGGTGACGCCCAACAATCCGGCGGGACACTTCATTCCGCCGAGCCTTGGCCCCGATCAATTCGGCTGGGGCGGCATCCTGCGCGGCACCGCGGTCATCTTCTTTGCCTATCTCGGCTTCGACGCGGTCTCCACCACGGCGCAGGAAGCAACGAACCCCAAGCGCGATATGCCGATCGCGATCCTTCTGCCGATCGGCATCTGCACAATTCTCTACCTTGCGGTCGGCTTTGTGCTGACCGGCATCGTCAGCTACGACAAGCTCAACGTGCCCGATCCGATCGCGGTCGGCATCGACGCCGTCGGGTTGCCCTGGCTCGGCCCGATCGTGAAGCTCGGCATCATCCTCGGACTCACATCGGTCATTCTCGTCGGGCTGCTCGGACAGCCGCGGATCCTCTACGCGATGGCGCATGACGGGCTGTTTCCCGCGCTGGCGGCCAAGCTGCATCCGCGATTTCGGACGCCCTACGTGACGACGATCATCACCGGCACGATCGTTGCCATTCTTGCCGGACTGCTGCCGATCGGGCTGGTCGGCGAGTTGGTGAGCATCGGCACGCTCCTCGCCTTCGCCATTGTCTGCCTCGGCGTCCTCGCGCTGCGCATCCGGCGGCCGGATCTGCCGCGCGCCTTCCGCACGCCGGCGGTCTTCATCGTCGCCCCGCTCGGGGCGCTCTCGGCCTTATTCCTGATGTGCCAGATGCCGATCGACACCTGGCTGCGGCTTGGCGTCTGGCTTGTGATCGGATTTGCCGTCTACCTGTTCTATGGAATCCGGCACAGCCGGGTGCAAAAAGCGGCAATTGCGCCAGCACCGCCATAGACATTCCATGGGACGCGCCAGCAAAAAGCATTCCCTATTGAAGCAACGTCGTTCCATAGTGATTTAGCAAGTCAAGGCACTTAAGAGGGGCAAGACTAGTGTACTGCTGCCGCCCGCCAAGCAGCGTGGAAAGTTGGCTCTTGATTACTTCAACTTCCGGCCCATGCCGATCCCAGACTGTGGCGTAAACGTGCGCAGAGGCCCCTCCTCCTGCAGGCCGAAGAAGGTCCATATTTTGTTGATGGAAGTGAAAGCCCAAAAATATCAATCTGCGTGCATTGACTATAGCATCTCGGATTCTTTTGAGACCTCCGCCGGCATCTTCCAGTTTTTCGTTGTAGGTAAATATCTCTTGTGAAAGTTCAAAAAAGTCCGCGAAATATCCTTCCGCACCAAATGGCACTTTTCGTTTCCCGTCTTGCCACGGCAATGCGCCCACCGTGCCATATGGGTGAAGAATGCCGTTCCATGTGTTCATCGCCTCCGCAGCCACGCGTTGATCGACGCCGTAGAGGTGGCAAATCGCATAAAGCAGAAAATGCTCGATACACCTGTCGTAATTGAAATTTATGACGGTGAAGTTCGCGAATAGGTCGTTGAAGTTCTCCGCCCTCACGATCTTGTCCTGCAAGAGATACATCATGACAGGTAACCAGGACTCCAGAACCGTCCTCTCTAGCTTCCATCTGCCCGTATTCGGATCAATGGCAATCGCGAACTCATGTTCACTCTTGAGAATAGACCTTGCAATGGCAAGTTTCGCGCACTCCTTAATTTTCTCGTTGTCACGATGAGTGTTTACGTAGGGGTCAATCGAACGAGTGTAACGAATACCCTGCGCGACGCTGCGACCCGCCATGACCCATTCGTTGACGTTTGCGCCGCGCTCCCGAGCGAGCCGCCTAAGGACTTCAACAATCAGCTCATCGCCTCGCACTAATTGGCCTTGTTCAAAATAGAAGTCGAGTTGATGGGCTATAGCATCGCTCAGTGCGCTTCCCACAGGCATTCCAATATCCTTGCCCGTGCCCGCGCCGATGATAAAAACAGTCGGCACTGAAAACACACCGTCCTCCCTATTCGCTTTAGAATTGGCGTTTGGCGTAGCTGGTACCAGCCCGGGGAAGCGCCAAACTATTCGTGAGCCCTTACGTTAAAGCCGAGCGATCGCAGCGACTTACTCGTTCGGTTATTCCTTGGTGGAAAACGATCTGGGAGAGCCCAACCCACAAGCTCCCCGAGCGCGCTAATTCCAAGATGCTCTATTTTGTAAGGGCCATCACCAGTGGCTTCCCATAGCCGGAGAGGCACATCATCGAAAGTGCCGCCGTAGAGCACGTAGCCGATTGTCTCAAGAACCGTTGCGCCCTTTGGTGCCAGCCGTCCAAAAAGGTAGTGCGCCAACGCTTTTGTTTTTTCCGGCATTGGATGGCGCGTGCCGCCAGGCAAATTCAAGGTCGCATTTGAAACGCGTCTTGCATGATCTTGAATAGACCAAACGCGCTGGCAAACGTTTTCAAATTCACCTTCGGTCAGCCGCTGCACGCGTGTCTCCGAAAGCTCTCGCCGCAGCAATGGCGCCCACTCATACAACATCCGATCTTCTTTGGTCGGCGGGCTCCGCAGGTCATGCCACCACTTGATCGCTTCGGAAAGTGCCCTTTCGGGATTTGCTTTGTTTTTCTCAAAATGCTCTCCGAAACAACTCCTTCCCTGCTCATCAATGACGTTGTGATAATAATGCGCATGAAGGAATTGATCTGCCTGAGCACCTGATGGTACGTCCGAGGTTAGCCAGGCGGGACGATTTTCGTCCGTCGAAATGCGAGCGCCGATACCGCGAAGTATTTGCAGTGTATCAAACCACTCTTTGAGAAAGGCATCTCTGCTGCGATCTTTGGCTGCCTTTCGCGTACTACCGACAAGCCCGCTCCAACGCCGCAAGCTGGGCGTCTCCAGAAAGCGCCTTTGGCCGTCCCTATCCTTTTGGAAGAATTCGTTGACCTCTTTCCAACGTTCGAGGATTGCTTTGTATAGCTCTTCGGTTAGCGGGGTCGCCTCCGCATCAACACGACCGAAAAAGTCATGCAATTGGCTATCCATGCCCGACGCCACAATATCCGCTTCATCGAAGAAACAGCCAGCCTCGATATTACCGTGCCAAGCGGCATGCGAAAGATTTGCTGATCCGATGTATGCACCGATGCCGTGCCACCAGATCACCTTTGCATGAAAATGAGTAAGTAACTTGCATGCGAAATTAGGAGAGCGACGGTCCAAGAACTGCTTAAGTATGTGAGGGCTCACTGGAACGGTCGGATCAAATCGTCCCCAGAACTTGAGAGGAACGTCATTGCTCCAGCACCACTCAAACAAGAGATCTTCGTTCGAAGCATAGGCGACTGCGGCTTCTACGTGTTCACAGTCCGGCAGCGCATTATCACAAACTTCGCGCAGATATCGGCCGTTGATGCCGTTTAATATGATTCTGGATGGGGTCATGAGCGGGTAAGTTATGGAAAAGGACGACCCCAAAGGTGGCACGATACACAATGGCTTTCAATTCTGGCGTGTACTGCCACTATTTGCCATCCATCTTGGGACATATATAGAAGCTACGAGCACAAACCGGCTGATTCTAAGCGCATCGCTTACGCTGCACCCTGTAGGCAGCGAGTGAGCAACAGGAGTGAAAAATGGTCGCCCTGACCTTCCCCGACGGCGCGCGTCGGGACTATCCGCAAAACACCACCGGCCTCGACATCGCCAAGGGCATTTCGCCGTCGCTCGCCAAGCGCACGGTCGCCATGGCGCTCGACGGCAAGGTCGCCGACCTCTCCGATCCGATCGCCCACGACGCCAAGATCGAGTTTCTCACCCGCGAGGATCCGCGCGCGCTGGAGCTGATCCGCCACGACGCCGCGCACGTGCTCGCCGAAGCCGTGCAGTCGCTGTGGCCCGGCACGCAGGTCACCATCGGCCCGGTGATCGACAACGGTTTCTATTACGACTTCTTCCGCAACGAGCCGTTCACGCCGGAGGATTTCGACGCCATCGAAAAGAAGATGCGCGAGATCATCGGGCGCGACAAACCCTTCACCAAGGAAGTGTGGTCGCGCGAGCAAACCAAGAAAGTCTTTCGCGACAAGGGCGAGCAATTCAAGGTCGAGCTGGTCGACGCCATTCCGGAAGATCAGGAACTCAAGATCTACAGGCAAGGCGACTGGTTCGATCTGTGCCGCGGCCCGCACATGACATCGACCGGCAAGATCGGCAGCGCGTTCAAGCTGCTCAAGGTCGCGGGCGCCTATTGGCGCGGCGATTCCAAGCGCGAAATGCTGTCGCGCATTTACGGCACCGCGTTCGCCAAGCAGGACGAACTCGACGCTTATCTGAAGCAGCTTGAAGAGGCCGAGAAGCGCGACCATCGCCGGCTCGGCCGCGAAATGGATCTGTTTCACTTCCAGGAAGAAGCGCCGGGCTCGGTGTTCTGGCACCCCAAGGGCTGGACGCTGTTCCAGACCCTGGAAAACTACATCCGCCGCCGCCAGGCCGACGCCGGCTTTGCCGAGGTCAATGCGCCGCAGCTCATCGACTCTTCGCTGTGGGTCGCGTCAGGCCACATGGCGACGTTCCGTGACGGCATGTTCCTGGTGCAGCCGCGCGAGGAGGACGAGCGCACATTCGTCGTCAAGCCGATGAATTGCCCGGGCCATATCCAGATCTTCAAGAACGGGCTGAAGTCCTATCGCGACCTGCCGTTCAAGCTCGCCGAGTTCGGCAAGGTGCATCGCTTCGAGCCGTCGGGCGCGCTGCACGGGCTGATGCGGGTGCGCGCTTTCACGCAAGACGACGCGCATGTCTTCATCACCGAGGAGCAGATCGCCGAGGAAGTCATCAAGGTCAACGACCTGATCCTGACCATCTACGAGGATTTCGGCTTCGAAGACGTGCGCATCAAGTTCTCCGACCGCCCGGAGAAGCGCATTGGCGACGACGCGGTATGGGACAAGGCCGAGGCCGCGCTGATGAAGGCGCTCGAAGCGTCGGGCCGGCCGTGGACTCTGAACAAGGGCGAAGGCGCGTTCTATGGGCCGAAGCTCGAATATGTGCTGCGTGACGCCATCGGCCGCGACTGGCAGTGCGGCACCGTGCAGGTCGACCTCAACATGCCGGGCCGGCTCGGCGCGTTCTATATCGACGAGCATTCCAACAAGGTGACGCCGGTGATGCTGCACCGGGCCATGTTCGGCTCGCTCGAACGCTTTACCGGCATCATGATCGAGCACTATGCCGGCCACCTGCCGCTGTGGCTGTCGCCGGTGCAGGCTGTGATCGCCACCATCACCTCGGACGCCGACGATTATGCGCGCGAGGCGATCGCCGCGGCGCGCGCGATGGGGCTTCGCGTCGAGAGCGACCTGCGCAACGAGAAGATCAATTACAAAGTGCGCGAGCACTCGCTCGCCAAGGTCCCTGCTCTGCTGGTCATCGGCAAGAAGGAAGCAACCGAGCACACGGTCTCGATCCGCCGCCTGGGCAGCGACAAGCAGCAGACCCTGCCGCTCGACGCGGCGCTGGCGGCGCTGGCGCAAGAAGCGGTGCCGCCGGATGTGAAACGGGTGAAGAAGGCGGCGTGACAAGACCGCTGACTTGTCGGCGCGCTTCAGCGCCGGCCGTTTCTAATCATGCAGTTCGTGAAGTCTTGGTTGGTCTGTCCGCCGGAATCCGTGCTGCGCCCGCGTGCAGAATGAAACCTATACCAATGGCCGGTCGAGACGCCGCCGCCGTTGTTCAGCATGCATGCGCACATCAGCTTGTCGCGGGCTCTGGCGCATTGCGGCGGGATTTTTTCCGCAACCGCAACGGCGGGTAAGAGACACAGAAATCCGAGCATCGCCGCTCGTGCAATTGTCGAGAGCATCGCAAATCCCCAGTGCGCCAGCTCAACCCTACATCGACTATAATGGGCTCTCACAACCCGGCAAGTTGGCGATCGCCTACGCTGGGGACTGGTACATACCAGGCTTGACGCCTGCAGCCGCAGGTTGTTGGATAAGTGGGGCTTTGGATTGGGCTGGGGCTAATTCATGCGTAAAATTGCTGTGGTTTTTGCGCTCTTGGGCGCCGTCGATGTTGCTTGGGCCGCAGACCTTCCCGTCGCGCCATTGCGGCCGGTAGTTGCGCCGGTGGCGCGGGTTTACGACTGGACCGGCTTTTATGTCGGCGTGAACGGCGGCTGGGAATTCCAGCATATCTCAGAGACCACGACCCTCACCTTACCCCCCGGGTTCGTCGGCAGCGGCTCGACCAGCAGCGGCAATAGCGGCAATGCCGCCGTAGCCGGCGGCCAGGTGGGCTTCAATTGGCAATCTGATTGGGCGGTCATCGGAATCGAAGGCGATTTCGATTGGGCGGGCCAGAGCAAGACGCAAGTCGTGGCACCCGTCACGAATAATTCGAGGGGGCCGTGGTTCGCAACGATCAGAGGGCGCTTCGGCGGAGCGTTCGATCGCTGGCTGGTCTATGGCACGGCCGGGGCAGCCTTCCTCGACGTGTCGCAGAACATCACCGCGACTGGCTTCGGCACCTTGTTCAACGCATCGCAAGTCGATGTCGGATGGACAGCCGGCGCCGGTGTCGAAAATGCTTTCACGCAGAATTGGACGGCGCGCGCCGAATATCTGTTCGTTGACGCAAATCTTTCACTGAGCGGTCCATATGCGGGCGTCGGCACGCTCTCGCATTCCGGCACCATCACGCGCAATATCATCCGCGGCGGCATCAACTACAAATTCCAGTAGCACCGGTCTCTGCCGGCCGAGCGCTCACGCCGGGTAGATCCGGGCCAGCGACTGGGAATTTTTTAGAAAGCGGCCAGCGTTTCGAGCGCCAATTTTTACCGTCGACGCTTATCGCGTCAGCACTTCGACTTCGCCATCGACGCCGGTGATGACCTTGAAGTCACGCTGAAAGGTGCGGCCTTCGTTGCGGGCGATGATGTGATAGTCGCCTTCGGCCAGCACCAGGCGCGGAAACGCGCCGATCAATTCCTTGATGATGTCGCCGCCGGGTGTCAGCACCGTCCATTGCGTGTTGGCGAGCGCTTCGCCGCCGGAATTGTTGACGAGCTTGAGCGTGATCACCGCGGCGCGATGCGTCACCACGATGTCGGTCAGCTTGGCGGCGTCGACATGCACGTCGGAGCGCACCACCGAATTGCCTTCGCCGTAGTTGGAGACGATGTTGTAGGTGCCTTCCGGCAGCAGCACGACGTCGCCGGTTATCACGTTCTGCGCGATCGGCCGGCGCTGCTGGCTGGTATCGAACTGGCTGCCCTTGAAAATATCGAACTGAATCTGCCCGGGCGGAATGCGCACGTCGCCGACGCGGCCTTCGAGCCGGACGCCGCCGGCGGGAATATCCAACACTTCGCGCACCGCGTCGGAGCGCAACTGCACCGACTTGGCAGCGCTGGCGAGACCAAGGCTCGCATGCACCACGTAACTTCCCGGCGGCAGCACGAAAGTCGGCGTAGCGCTGCGGTCTTCCTTGACCAGCGGGAACAGGCCGGTCGCATCGGGCTTGGCGGCGTAGACCCGCCAGATCAAGCCGCCGCTGATCGGCGCAGCGTCGCGCCCGTAGCGCGCGGTGACGGCGAGCGCGACGCGTCCGGCGGGAACCCCGGGCACGGTCTGCGCGGTCGGCGGCACCAACGGCATCGCCGGCGTTCCAAGCGGCATCGGCGTGACGATGGTGGCGCCGGGCGACCCGGTGCCCGGAACGAGCGGCACCGCGGCCGTCGACTGCGGCGCGACGAGGTTATGCGTCTGCGCCTGCGCCGCCGAAAGCGTGAGCGCGGCAACAGCCATTGCGGCAAGCATAGCGCCTGCCGCCGCGGCTATTTGCGCACCGCCGTGCAAAGCTCTCACGTCCCACCCCGCATCGCGGCTTTTCTCGATCTCAATCGCGGCAATTTCAAGCCCCGGGCGGCGTGACCCACCGAACAAACAATGCAGGAATTTGCCGCATGTGGCTGACACTGTGCCCGTTTTCGCCTATTCCTCATCCGGTGGGGAGCCGTCCGGCGGGCTGACGCGGGACGCGCCGCTACAAGGAGTAAGAGTGAGTACGACTGAGATTGTGCGTAACCCGGCGGATGCCGGTCAGACCGTTACGAATTCCGGCACTCCGTCGATCGGCCTCGTGCTGGGCAGTGGCGCCGCGCGCGGCTTCGCCCATATCGGCGTCCTCCGCACCCTGCTCGCCAACGGCATCAAGCCGGACGTCATCGTCGGCACCTCGATGGGGGCGCTGGTCGGCGGCTGCTACGCGACCGGCCAGCTCGACACGCTCGAGGATTGGGCGCGCTCGCTGACGATGCGGCGCGTCATCAGCTATCTCGACGTGAGGATCGGCGGCTCCGGCCTGATCGGCGGCGGCCGGCTGACCAGCGAGCTCGAAGGCAAGATCGGCGAAGGCAATATCGAGGATCTGCCGATCCGCTTCGCCGCGATCGCAACCGAAATCGGCACCGGCCATGAAGTGTGGCTCACGCGCGGCTCGCTGGCGCTGGCGCTGCGCGCCTCCTATGCGCTGCCCGGAATATTTCCGCCGGTGCGCATGGGCGGACGCTGGCTGGTCGACGGCGCCTTGGTCAATCCGGTGCCGGTCTCGGCGGCGCGCGCTTTCGGCGCCCGCGTGGTCATCGCCGTCAATATGGACGCTGACCGGTTCGGCCGCGGTGCCACCATCGCGACCCACGGCGCGGATCCGGGCGATCTCGGGCTTGCTCAGCCGGCCCCGCCGCGCAATGGCTTTGCGCGGCTGCGCGGCATGTTCGGCGCCGAGCGGGCGCTCAAGCGCGAGATGATCGCCGGCAGCGGGCGGCCGGGCTTTTCGACGGTGATGATCGAGTCGTTCAACATCATGCAGGACCGGCTCACCCGCATGCGGCTCGCCGGCGATCCGCCGGACATTCACGTCACGCCGCGCATCGGCCATATCGGCTGGATCGATTTCCACCATGCCGCGGAAGCGATCGAGGTCGGACGCGCGGCGACGGAGAAGGCGCTCGAGTCGATCAATCAATCGATCGCCGATCTGGGCTAGCGATTTATCTCAGCGCGACGGCGACTTTTGCGAGCAGATGCTCTGGCAGGTGATTTGCGCCGTGGAGCAGGCGAGCTGGCAGGACGAGCCGATCGAGCCTGCCGAGACCGAGGCCGTCCCTGTCGTTTGTGCCGCGATCGATGAGCCACTGGCGCCGGGAACGACGCACGTCGTCTGGCACTGCGCCGCGGTCGAGTTGCACGACATCATGCAGGTGGTGACCGCCGAGGTCACGTTCGAGGTTTGCGGCGTGACCGGCGTAAAGGGCTGCGCCTGCGCCTGCGCCGCGCCGCAGCCCAGAATGGACGACGACAGCACCGCCGCAACAGCCACTACGATTGCCCCGCACCGCATGATCGTCTCCTGCCCCGCGCCGTAACGGCGACGCAGGTATCATACGCGTCGATAATGACACGGCAAAGAGGCTCCGGACTGCATCCACGATGCAATCCGGAGCCTTACGCTGACGCGAGCGTGTTGGGCAATCAGCTCAAGCAGTCAGGATGTAATCGTGCATCGCCGCGGAATCGCTTTCCATCTGCTGCAGGCGATGTTTGACGACGTCGCCGATCGAGATCAGGCCTACCGCCCTGCCCTGATCGACCACGGGGAAGTGACGGAATTTGCCCTCGGTCATGCGCTCCATGATGCTCGCGACCGTCTCGCTTTCGGAGCAGGTCAGGACTTTTCGCGTCATGGTCTGGCTGACCGGCTCGCCGAGCGCCGCCGAGCCGCGCTCGGCGAGCGCACGCACGATATCGCGCTCCGACAAGATGCCGACAATGCGGCTATCGGCGCCCAGGATCAGCACCGCGCCGATACGTTTCTCGGCAAGACGCGCGACGGCCGACGCCAGGCTTGCATTTGGTTCGATGCTGACAATCTCGCGGCCTTTGCCCGCGAGGATAGCGCTCACAGTCGTCATCGTGGCCTCCCTGATTTCCCGCGCAGCGCCGAACCGGCTGCTTACCGGTTCGGCCGAGCGCGCACTGCCCTCACCCCGGCTGCAAGCGACGGCGATCAGCCGGACTGAAGGGTAGTGATTCAAGTGCTTGGCCAGGGGCCGGGTTCCGCTGCTGTCGTGCAGCAAAATGCGCTGCATTGCAGCACGAACAACGGGCAGATCAGCTGCTCGCTTCGGTATCGAGTTCCGCCTGCGGGACCGACGGATCGAAAGCATCGAATAGGAATAAGCCGGCGAAAAAGCCGCCGACATGCGCCTGCCACGCGATCTGCTGGCCCGCCTCGGTCCCGAACGACACAGTTCCTGAACCGAACAAGGAATTGAGCCCGAGCCAGACCGCGAGGAACAAGAGGAAGCGCGGATTGCGAAGCGTGGCGAGAAGCGACGCCGCCGGCAGCTGATGAATGGGCTGCCCGGCGCCGCGAAACGAGGCGAGCGGTCCGCCTTGCGCGAACACGAAGCGCATCGCCGCGGCCATGGCGCCGGAAATCGCCGCCGACGCGCCGATCATCGGCTCGAGCGCGCCCCAATGACTGACGAGATGCGCGAAGGCTCCCGCCGCCGAGGTCACCAGCATGAACAAGACGTAGCGCCACGCGCCGAAGCGGCGCGCCAAGGCGGTCGCGAACGGCAACAGCCAGGCGAGATTGAGCCCGAGATGCAAAAGATCGCCGTGCAGAAACGCATAAGAGAAGAAGGTCCACAGATCGGCGCCGAACCCGCCCGGCAACGCGATCGCGGCCGGGTCGGAGCCGTAACGCGCCGGGATGAAGGCGAAGGTCAGGAGAAATTGCAGATCCTGGTCGTCGGTGAGCACCAGCATGCGCAGCGCATGGACCAGCACCAGCACCGCGACCGTCGCGATGACGACCGGTGGCACATTGAAGATCGGCTCGCGCGTGCGGGGTTCGACGGAATGCGTCACGAAATCCACTGTCCTTGCCCGCCGAGATAAGACGCCGCGACGATTGGAACAAGCGGTCGGGACATGCTGCCGCCGGTAGGTCGAAGTGGCACAGGATCAAAAACAAGGGGGAGGACCCTAAAGCCCTCCCCCTTGCATTCGCGCGGGGTTCCGCGGCGACGCCTCATTCCGGGAGATCCCGAAACGCGGCGTCGGTCACATCCCCTACGCCTCCCTTGTCAGCTCAGCGCCGCCGGTGAACGCGGCGGGTCAGCAGAAGCGGCCAATGTGGACAGCCAGTGGCCTTGGATTGCCGTGAGCCTAGGCGAGCTATCCCCGGTGGCCAACGTCAACGCTTTGTTAAGGCTAATTTTGCGTTGAAGCCGCGACACGCTCGCTGTGCCGCTCCCCGGCACAGCCCCTGCTCCGTCCCCTGCAATCGCGCCGCGCACCGTCGCACCTGTCCCGATCAGGGACAGTTTCACGGCACCGGCGCGCGCCTGCAGGGAGTGGCGACAATGAAACATGCAGCGTGCCGTGAACTTTATGCGTATTGGGACGAACGCCGCGGCAAGCGGCCGGCGCCCGAGCGCGCCGAGATCGAACCTGGCGCCATTCGCCATGTGCTGAGCGATGCCTTTATTCTCGGGCTCGATGCCGGTACCGGCCATCCGTTTCGCCTCGCCGGCACGCGCATGTGTGCGCTGTTCGGCCGCGAGCTCAAGAATGAGCCGTTTATCGGGCTGTGGGCCGCGGCAATCCAGCCGACCATCGCCGATCTGATCAAGATCCTCGACGACGAGAAGGTCGGCACCGTGGCCGGCGTGACCGCGCAGAACGGCCAAGGCGAGCCGATCGATCTCGAACTGCTGCTGCTGCCGTTGAACTCGACGCGGCCGAGTTTCGCGCGCTGCGTCGGCATTCTGGCACCGCTGAAAGTACCGGCCTGGCTTGGCGTCAGCCCAATCGGCACGCTCAGCCTGGGGCCGCGCCGCCACCTTGGCGGTTCGCTTGAAAGCCGCATTCTGCCGCGCTTCATGACGCCGCGCCGCGCCGCTTTCGTGGTCCATGAGGGCGGCCGCGGCTAGGAACCGTTTATTCCCGGTCCGCGGCGGCTAACGGGCCGTTAACACCGCACGCCTAGGTTTTCATTTCGCCGCGACGGGCGAGTGAGCAGCATGGCGTTAGCGGAGCGACTCCCAAGTCTGAAGGCCCTGAATGAGGACCGCCGCCGCCATCAGCGCGTGCAGGTGAACCTGCTCGGCCGCTATATGCTGCCCGACCGCCGCGAATTTCCTTGCCAAGTCGTGAATATGTCGCCCGGCGGCATGGCGCTGATCGCCCCGGTCGCCGGCGCCCAGGGCGAGCGGGTCATCGCCTATGTCGACCATCTCGGCCGGCTTGAAGGCAAGATCGCCCGGCTGTTCCAGAACGGCTTTGCCATGACCATCTCGGCGACCGAGCGCAAGCGCGACAAGCTCGCCGCCCAGCTCACCTGGCTCGCCAACCGCCACCTGCTCGCCTCGCCCGAAGACCGCCGCCACGGCCGCCGGGTGCCGCGCAACCCGACCGGCCGCCTTATTCTGCCCAACGGCGTCAATCTGACCTGCCGGATCATCGACGTTTCGGAATCCGGCGCTGGCATCGCCACCGACCAGCGGCCGCCGATCGGCTCCCTGGTGACGCTGGGCAAGGTCCAAGGCCGGGTGGTCCGCCACCTGGAAGAGGGCTTCGCCGTCGAGTTCACCCGCCTGCAGCACACCGACTTCGTCGAAGAGAACGTAAGCGGCGGGTAAACGCCCTTCCTAAAAGTAAAGAACGGTCGGCGGTACCCAGTGCCGCCGTTCGCGCCCGTTTGCGCGATGCCAGGAGGTCATGCCCGCGCGGGTCGCACCACGCCGACGCGCCGGAAGTCGCCATGTGGCGCGGCAAACTGAGCAATAGATAAAATTTGAATCAAAATAGAATAGTTAGAATTTTATACTCTATTCAGACGAATACGTCGCAGATTTAGCCTCGTCTTGAACTGATATTACTTCAAATTGATACGCTCTACTTAGCGGCGCCGCAAAAGCTTTGTGCGAAACGTGACCCTGACGAGACGGGTAAGGGGTCACAATGCGTTCGGGTCCAAAAACAATCCTCAAGCGCAGTGCGGCTGCGGGCATCATCGTGCTCGCGCTGATCGCTGTGCCGACCGGGAGCAATGCCGCCGAACGGCCGCAATATATCACCGTGGGCGACGTCACGCGTGCGCCGATCGGCTGGGTCGAGTTCTGCGTCGAATACGATCCGGAGTGCAAGACGGCGGCGTCGGCGCCGCGCGACGTCGTGCTCTCGGCGGACGCGTGGAAAGACCTGCAGCGGGTCAATCTCTGGGTCAACACCAATATCAAACCGATGACCGACATGGATCATTGGGGCGTGGTCGAGCGCTGGAATTATCCCGACGACGGCTACGGCGACTGCGAGGACTATGTCCTGCAGAAGCGGCGGATGCTGATCAAGGCCGGCTGGCCGCGCGAGGCGCTGCTGATCACCGTGGTGCGCGATCGTAACGGCGACGGCCATGCCGTGCTCACCGTCAAGACCGACAAAGGCGAATACATTCTCGACAACCAGCGCGACGAGATCGTCGCCTGGACCGAGACCGGCTACCGCTTCGTGAAGCGCCAGTCGCAAGCGGATCCGAATGTGTGGGTTTCACTCGGCACCAGTGCGCCGGCGCCGGCGACAGCTTCGGCGCGCTGAACAAAGACACAAGGAGCTACGCGAGTCCGGTCACGTCCCCACCCCTCCCCGTCCCCAGACCGGGTTCGCGCGCGGCCAGCTCTCCCCCAGGAGCTGGCCGCACCCTTTTTGGGGACGCGCTGTACGCTGCTTGCGATGGCGGCATCTCGAGCAGGTCCGCGGCTTCGCGCCGGTCTATCGGCGCGAGGATCCGGCCGGGCAAATCCGGCGCTCAGCCGACGGGCTTCAACGCTTTCGCATATTGCTTGAAGCGGCGGACATAAATCTCGGCGCCGCCGGCGATGTTCTTGATGTCCTCGTCCTTGAGCGGACGCAGCACGCGCGCCGGCGAGCCGACGATCAGCGAGCCCGGCGGAAAGGTCTTACCTTCGGTGACCAACGCGCCGGCGCCGACCAGGCAGTTCTCGGGAATGCGCGCGCCGTTGAGCACGATCGCGCCCATGCCGATCAGGGTATTCGCGCCGATGCTGCAGCCGTGCAGGATGACATTGTGGCCGATGACGCAATTCGGCCCGATGGTGAGCGGAAATGTCGGATCGGTGTGCAGCGTCGCGTTGTCCTGGATCTGCGAGCGCTCGCCGAGCTCGATCCATTCATTGTCGCCGCGCAGCACGGCGCCGAACCAGACGCTGGACTCAGGCTTGAGCCGCACCTTGCCGATCAGCGTCGCGTTCGGCGCGATCCAATATTGGCCCTCACCGGGAAATTCCGGCCGATGGCCGTCGAGTTCGTAGATCATGCTGCTCCACCATCACATGCGCGGTCGCGGCCGGCGCACACAAGGCAGCCGGCTTTGCTCGCCAGTCACATGATGGTTTTCCCGGAAGCCGAGGAAAATGCAAGAACTTGGAAAGAACCTGGAATTGCAAGGGCGCGCGTGCGCCCGAAGCCGGGTGGCTTAGAACACCGACTGCAGCGCCAGCACCACGACCGTGCCCGACATCAGGCTCCACAGGCCGGCAATGACGGTCGCCACCATGACCACCTCGCCGCGGCGGCGCTCGAGGCGGCGGCCGCGCAAGGTGTTGCGCATGATGATGAACGGCGCCGAGAAGATCAGAAGCGGCACCGCGGCAAAGCGCGCCGGCACCGGTCCGGTCTCAAGCAGGCGGAAGCTCGGAAAATGATTTCTGGCCAGCCGAAATCCGCTGGCGCACGTGCCGGCGACGGCAAAGCCGAACGCCAGCGCGAACAAGGATTGGATGGTCTCCGGCGAAATGGCCGGCAGCGTCGTGTGCAACATCGGGCGCCTTCCCGTAGCTCGATCCCGAAAGTCCGGACGTGTGTTTTTTTGAGTTCGCAGCAAGCCATTGCAGACGGCGCGGCGGGCCGCTACGAAATGCTTAAGGAAAGGTTAACGGGTAACCGCCCCGAGGGGCTACTGGGGGATTGATCCGATGCTTTTTGCCTTGCGGACCCTCTTCCGGACGATCGCGGTAGGGGCGGTTTTTGCGTTGGCCGCGCCCGCTGGCGCAGCCCCCCTCCATATCGTCGCCATCGGCGCCAGCAATACGACGGGCTTCGGCGTCGGCTCCGATCATGCCTATCCGGCGCTGCTGCAGGAGATGCTGCGCAAGCGGGGCCTCAATGCCGTCGTCACCAATGCCGGCGTCAATGGCGACGTCACTTCGGGGATGCTGAGCCGGCTCGATACCGCGGTGCCCAACGGCACCGACCTCGTCATCCTCCAGCCGGGCGGCAACGATCTGCGCTTCTTCGGCACCAGAGCGGCACGCACCGCCAATATCAACGCCATGGAGGCGAAGCTGCGCGCGCGCCATATCCGCTTCATCCTCTATGATCCGGATCCGGTGCCGCCGGACTTCTATCAGTGGGACCACATTCACTTTAACGCCGCCGCGCACGCGACAATCGCCGCGACCTTGGCGGCGGAAATCCTGGCGCAAGAAAAATCAGTGGTACCGAGCTCGCCGCAATCCGCCACGCCTCGAGCGGCCTCCCCCGCCCCTACGGCCGCGCATCAGGCTGCGCCCAAGCCCTGATTGGGAAAAATTCCGTGCGATACTGCGCGCTGATTCGCGCGGGGAACTTTCAATCGCATGACGGTGGACGCGGTTCCGCGAAGCGGACTTCGGAATAAGGCGCGCGCCGGGCCGGGGCGCTCGCGCCGCATTTTCACGCTGCCGTTTCTCGGACTGGTCGTGCTGGCCGCTGCGGCGGGCGGTGTCGTATCCTATCTGCTGTGGCCGACGTTCCCGAATACGCCGACCGACATCGACGCGCCGTCGATCCCGATCACGGTCGGTGGCGTGCTGTTCAATGTGCCGCCGCGCGCGATCCGCGCGAAAGTGCAGCGGCATCCTGGACAGCAGGAACGCATCGACCTCGCCTTCGAATGGCCGTCGCTGACGCCGCCGCAGGCCGACGAGATCGACCGGACCACGCCGCTCAATCCTGAAAACGCCACAGCACAAGCCGCGGCGAAAGAGGACAAGCGCCTGTTCGTCACCATCGCGCCGTTGGGCGCCGTGCTGCCGCCGCTCGACCGGCTGCGCACCATCTATCCGCGCTTTGCCGAGACCCAGGCCACGGCCGCCGCCGACGGCCTCGCCGTCCTGCCGTTCCGCGCCGGCACGCCTTACCAAGGCGAAGATCTGATCTATGTCGGCGCCAATCCCGAGCAATTTTACGCGCGCTGTACGCGCGCCTCGCGCGCGGTGCCGGGCACCTGCATGCAGGAGCGCAGCATCGGCAATGACGTCGTGACGCTGCGATTTCCGCGCGACTGGCTTTCCGATTGGCGCAGTGTTGGCGCGAACTTCGACCGCCTGATCGCGCAATTGCATCCGGGGAATTGACGGCCTTTGCCGTCATGGCCGGACTTGTTCCGGCCATCCACGTCTTTGCCTTCGACATTACACTAAAGACGCGGATGCCCGGAACAAGGCCGGGCATGACGTCATCACAAGTCCTATTCCAAATCCGTGGCGAGAATGGCCATCTGGAAATTGTAGGAGCGCTCGTCGTCCTCATCGTCGACGAACATCACGCCGATGAATTCCTCGCCGATATAGACCTCGGCGGAATCCTCTTTCTTCGGCCGCGGCACGACGCGGATGCGGGCATTGCCGAAGAGCTTCTTCAGATAGGCATCGAGCTTTCTGACTTCTTGAACGTCCACCGCATCTCTCCTAGAGCATTTTGCCGGACAAGCCCGCCGCGAATGCGATCCGGGGCGATCCGCCGGAAAAAATCAAACAATATATTGCGTGCCGCATAGCACTTCACGCGGCAGATTTGAAGCTGCGCCGATTGCCACTCGATCAGGCGTCGTTGCCGAAGATCTGGTCCATGGTGCGCGCGGGATCGGGACAGCCGGCGACGCCGACGACCTTGGCCGGCACGCCGGCAACGGTGACGTTGTTCGGCACCGGCTTGACCACGACGGAGCCCGCCGCGATCCGCGCGCAATGGCCGACTTCGATATTGCCGAGAATCTTGGCGCCGGCGCCGATCATCACGCCGTAGCGGATCTTCGGATGCCGATCCTCGTGCTCCTTGCCGGTGCCGCCGAGCGTCACGTCGTGCAGGATCGAGACGTCGTCCTCGACCACTGCCGTCTCGCCGACCACAAAGCCCGGTGGCGTGATCGAGGAAAATGCCGCGGCCGATCTTGGCGGCGGGATGGATATCGCACTGGAGCACGCTCGACGCGCGGCTTTGCAGATAGAGCGCGAAGTCGCGCCGGCCCTTGTTCCACAGCCAATGCGCCAGACGATAGGTCTGAATGGCGTGGAAGCCCTTGTAGTAGAGCACCGGCTCGATCAGCCGATGGGTCGCCGGATCGCGGTCGACGGTCGCCATGATGTCGGCGCGGAACGACTCGCCGATCTCCGGCGATGTCCTTGAGCGCATCGGCATAGGCCTGGCGGATCAGGTCGCTCGATACCGCGGCATGATCGAGCCGCTCGCCGAGCCGATGGGCGACGGCGGCTTCCAGCGTGTCGTGATGCAGAATGGTCGAATAGATAAAGGTCGCGAGCTCGGGCTCGCGACGGACGGTCTCTTCAGCCTCGCGGCGGAGCCGCGCCCAGACCGGATCGACCGTGTCGAGAGCCGCCTTCGTTTGCTGTTGCGCCATCGGATGTCTCCCCGGCCGCCCGCCTACCATAATCGCGTGACGTTCTATCATATTGGGCAGCAGATGCCCTGATTCCAAGGGGCTGCCTGAATTTGCCGTCAACTCGGCCAATGGCTGCTGAATCGGCCAATGAACGAGGCCATTGGCCTAGTATTCCCAAGCACTTAAGGCCGTTTCTGCCAAGAATTCGAGCACGCCATTCTTGTAGACACGATCGCCGACCGCCAGCATGTGGTCGCGGCCGGGAATGACCAGCGCCTGGGCGCCGGGAATGAGGGCCGCAAGCCCCTCGGGCGAGCCGGCGATCGGATCGGTGCTGCCGACCGCGACCATCGAGCGGGACGGCAATTCGGCCGACTTCATCGCGGCTCAGCATCTGCCGCGAGCCGCGCAGGCACGCAGCGAGCGCGCGCAGGTCGGACTTGGTCTGCTCGGCAAAGGCGCGAAACAGATAGGCCGTCGGATCGGCGATGGCGGTGCCGGGCGGCGCCTCCAAAGCGTCGGCGATGGTGTCGGGCAGACCGTACCCCTTCGACGAGCCGCATGCCGAGCCCGCCGAGCACGGCGGAGCGGGTGCGATCGGGGTGGGCGAGCGCGAGGAAAGCCGTGTTCCGCGCGCCCATGGAATAGCCCATGACGTCGGCGCGCTCGAAGCCGAGATGCTCGATCAGGCCGCGGACGTCTTCGGCCATGATCGAGGAGTGATAGGCGGCGGGATCGTAGAGCTTGCTCGATTGGCCGTGGCCGCGATTGTCGAGCGCAATGACGCGCCGGCCGGCGCGCGTGAGCGTCGAGACCCAGCCGGGCGCAACCCAGTTCACTTCCTTGTTCGACGCGAAGCCGTGGACGAGCACGATCGGCTCGCCCTGCCCTTCGTCGAGAAACGCAATTTCCACGCCGTCACGAATAAAGCTCGGCATACTGTTTGTCCGCTCCGTATCTTCCTTGTCGGGCTCAATGTCGCGGCGCGGCATTACCATTCAATCGGCCGGCGGCAAAGCATGGTGACCGCGCGGCAGATCGGCTAGTCTTCCACCCAAAGAAACGATGGGAGGACGGCGATGCGCAAGCGCGATTTCCTTGCTTTGTTTCCGCTATTGGCCGCGACTGTTTTGTTCGGCGGCGCGTTATTGTTTCCCGGCGCAGCTTTGGCGCAGCAGATTTCCGACGATGTTGTGAAGATCGGCGTGCTCACCGATCTGTCCGGGCCGGCGGCGAGCGCGACGGGACCGGGCTCGGTGGCCGCGGCGCAAATGGCCATAGATGATTTCGGCGGCAAGGTTCTGGGCAAGCCGATCGCGCTGATTTCGGCCGACACGCAAAACAAGCCGGACATCGCCGCCGGTATCGCGCGGCAGTGGTACGATGTCGACAAGGTGGATCTGATCGTCGATGTGCCGGTCTCGGCGGTAGGGCTGGCCGTGCAAAACGTCGCCACAGACCGCAAGAAGCTCCTGATCGTGCATTCGACCGGTACGGCCGATTTTCACGGCAAGTTCTGCTCGCCCTATGCGATCCAATGGGTGTTCGACACCCACGCGCTTGCGGTCGGCACCGCACAGGCGGTCGTCAAGCGCGGCGGCGACACATGGTTTTTCCTGACGGCGGATTACGCCTTCGGCCATTCGCTCGAGCGCGACGCCTCACAGGTCATCACCGAGAATGGCGGCAAGGTGCTGGGCTCGGTCGCGCATCCTTTTGCGACGCAGGACCTGTCCTCGTTCATTCTTCAGGCGCAGGCGTCCAAGGCGAAAATCATCGGCATCGCCAGCGGGCCGCCGGATAATGTCAACGCGGTCAAGCTCGGCGGCGAATTCGGCATCTTCGCGGGCGGCCAGCAGATGGCCAGCTTGCTGATGCTGATCACCGATGTTCATGCGCTTGGGCTCAAAGCGGCGCAGGGACTTTTGCTCACCACGTCGTTCTATTGGGACATGGACGACAAGACCCGCGACTGGTCGAAGCGCTTCTTCGCCAAGGTCAATCACATGCCGACCATGTGGCAGGCCGGCGTCTATTCATCGATGATCCATTATCTCAAAGCCATCCAGGCCGCCGGCACCGACGATCCGCTCAAGGTGGCGGCAAAAATGCGCGAAATGCCGGTCGAGGATTTTTTCGCGCGGAATGGCCGGCTGCGCGAAGACGGGCTGATGGTGCACGATCTGATGCTGGTGCAGGTGAAAAAGCCCGTCGAGTTGAAGTATCCGTGGGACTATTATCAAATCCTCACGCGCATTCCCGGCGACCAGGCGTTCGGGCCGCCGAACCCGGCATGCTCGCTGGTCAAGGGCTAGGCCGGCAACGGCGCCGCGAGCGCGGCCAGGTCGAGGCGGGCGCGGCGCAGCTTGCGACGCTGCAGGTGATGCAAGGTCAGCCGCTCGACCGCCGTCTTGCAGGATGAGCAGAAACCAAACAGCGCCAGCGCCGCCCAGAATACCCACAGCGTCAGGTCGAGCGCGCCGGCGGCAAGAATAATGGCGCCGCGGCCCAACAGCTTGACGATGGCGCGGGTTTTGCCGCCCTTGGCGGCCGACAACCGCGCCAGCCGCGACACGTCCGCCGGCTCTTCGGCAACCGCAAGCCCATCGAGCGCCGCCCGCGCGCCGGCTTTGCTTTCGATCCGCCCGGTATTCTCGGCCAGTTCCACGAGCCCGCCGGCGCCTTCGACCTTCACCGCCTCGCGCGCCGCGCGAACGGCCAGAGCCGGATTGAGCCGGCCGGTCCGCTTGGCGGCTTTAATCACGGAGACGCCGACACGCCCCGGCGCGGCGACGCCGAGCGAGGCATAAGTCGCCGCCGTGATACCGATTCCGACACCGGCAAGACCCAGGATCCAGGGATCGTATGTCTGGCCGGTGAGATAACGCGCGCCTTCGCGCGTGGCGTCACGGATGTCGCCGAAGACGAACAGATCGCCGACCGCGGTGCCGGCAAGGCTCGCGAGATCGGTCGGCTCGCCGGTCCACAGCCCGCGGACAAAACGCCCAGCGGTCTGGGTGGCCGAATCGTGCCTGACCCCGGCATCACCGACCGCGCTGAGGAGCGACGGATCGAGTTGCACCGAGCGATCGGCCGCGAGCGCGACAAAGCTCTGCGCCAGATCGATGTCATCAGCGGCCAACGCCGCGCGAATTTCATGCTCGGCGACGTCGCGGTTGAAGCTCCGATCGAGCGCTTGGTCGGCGATCTTCACCGGATCCGCCGCCGTTGCCTGGAATTGCGCCCGCTCGGCCAAGCCGCCGCGCACGACCAGCCCGGCGGCCGCGGCGAACAGCACGGCGGCGGCAAGCGCAAAAAGTGGATGGCGCAGGCCTTTAACGATCCGGGTCATGTCCCAGTCCGGATTTGATCTCACGCGGCCAATAAATGGCGCGCCGGTCATCTTTATCCAGGGCAGCAATGCCGCATATTTGCGGCTTTTTTGAAAACGCGGCGGAATACTTGGTGGAAATCGTTAACAGCGCCCGCTATTGTGCGGCCGGCCGGGATTATCCCGGCGCAGATGAACTGCCCGTAACCGGGCACCAGCGGACATTCGAGCCTATGACGGAATCAGTCGTCCCGCATTTCCACAACGATCTTGGCGTCGACGTGATCGAGATCGGCGCCAGGGAATTCATGTGCGTGGGCGCGCTGCCGCCGTTCGATCATCCACATATCTATTGCGACATGGGCGACGACGCGGAACACATTTGCCCGTATTGCTCGACGCTCTATCGTCACGATCCGAAGCTGGCGCCGAACGAGGCGCGGCCGGCCGAATGCGCGCTGAGCAAAGAACTCATTTAACCCCAAAGTCTCGCCCGTGACGCCCGCGCGCACCGTCATCGTCGCCGGTGCCGGCATCGGCGGCCTGACGACGGCGCTCGCGCTCAAGCGCAACGGTTTTCGCGTCGTTGTCTTCGAACAGGCCGAACGGCTGCACGAAACCGGCGCCGGCATCCAGCTCTCCCCGAACGCGGCGCGCCTGTTGATCGATCTCGGCCTTGGCGACCGGTTGGGCCTCACGTCGTGACGCCGCAGGCAGTGCGCGTCCTCAATGCCAAGAACGGCCGCGAGATCGTGCGCATTCCGCTCGGCGACACCGCGGCGCAGCGCTATGGCGCGCCGTACTGGATTATTCATCGCGGCGATCTGCAGGCGGTGCTGAGCGCGGCCGTCAGCCAGGACATCGACATCGCGTTCAAGCTCGGCATGCGCATGGAGGATTTCGCCACGCATCCGCGCGGCGTCACCGTATCGGCGCGCGGCGAGACCGGCGCGTGGAACGAACAAGGCGATGCGCTGATCGCCGCCGACGGCCTGTGGTCGGTGGCGCGCGCACGCTTCGGCTTCGCCGAGCCGCCGCGCTTTGCCGGGCGCGTCGCCTGGCGCGCGCTGGTGCCGGCAGCCGACGTCCTCCGGAATTCCGTGAGCCCTTGATCCATCTGTGGCTCGGGCCTGACGCGCATCTCGTGCACTATCCGGTGAAAGCCGGCAAAGTCATCAATATCGTCGTCATCACCGCCGACGATTGGAAGAGCGAGGGCTCGACCGAACAGGGCTGGAGCGAGCCGGCGAGCCGGGCCGATCTGTTGCCGCGGCTCACCGCCGCGCGCTGGGCGCCGCAAGCGCGCGCGCTCGCTCCGTCTGCCCGACGCCTGGCTGAAATGGCCGCTGTTCGAGCGCCGTTCGCTCGCGACCTTTGCGCAAGATGCGGCGGCGCTCCTTGGGGATGCTGCCCACCCGATGCTGCCGTTTCTTGCCCAAGGCGGCGCGATGGCGATCGAAGATGCGGTGGTTGCCGCGCAATGCCTGCGCGCGATGGCCCAACGATGCAGCGACGGCGCTGCAGACCTACAGCGCCATCAGACGTGGGCGAACGCGCCGCGTGCAGCGGCAGGCCGCGCGTAACGGCCAGCACTATCACCTCAAAGGTGTGTCGGCTATGCTGCGCAACACAGCCATGGGCGTCATGGGCGGCACGCATCTGCTCGGCCATTACGACTGGCTCTTCGACTGGCGGCCGCCGGCCGCGCTGTCGATGACATAATAAAAGTGCAGGCGAGGAACGAACCGCGAAATCCAAGCGAGGACGAACTGCGGCCATGATGTCTTCCACCGCGTCCCTTTTCCCGACCACGATCGCGGGCAGCCTGCCGAAGCCGGCCTGGCTCGCGGAGCCGAACAAATTATGGGCGCCGTGGCAGCTCAAGGGCGAAGAACTGCAGACTGCCAAGGACGATGCGACGCTGCTTGCGCTCAAGCTTCAGGAAGACGCCGGCATCGACATCGTCGGCGACGGCGAACAGTCGCGGCAGCATTTCGTCCACGGCTTTCTCGAAGCGGTCGAGGGCATCGACTTCGACAAGCGCATCGAGATGGGCATCCGCAACGATCGCTATAAGGCGATGTGCCCGACCGTCACCGGCCCGTTGCGGCTGCGTTCGCGCGTGCATGAGCGCGAGGCAAAGCTCGCGCGCGCGCATACGACGCGCAAGCTCAAATACACACTGCCCGGCCCGATGACCATCGTCGACACGATCGCCGACGCGCATTACGGCGACCGGGTGAAGATGGCGATGGCGTTCGCCGACCTGCTCAACGAGGAAGCGCGCGGGCTCGCCGCCGACGGCGTCGACGTGATCCAGTTCGACGAGCCGGCCTTCAATGTCTACATGGATGCCGCCGCGACCTGGGGCATCGAGGCGCTGCATCGCGCCATCGACGGCGTCGATTGCACAAGCGCCGTGCACATCTGCTACGGCTACGGCATTACCGCCAATATCGAATGGAAGGCGGCGCTCGGCGGCGAATGGCGGCAATACGAGAAATTCTTCCCCGCTCTGGCGAAAAGCCGCATCGATCAGGTCTCGGTCGAGTGCATTCATTCGCACGTGCCGATGAGCGTGCTGTCGCTATTGGACGGCAAAGAGGTGCAGGTCGGCGTCATCGACGTCGCCACCGATAAGATCGAGACGCCCGAGGAAGTTGCCGCCGTAATCAACGAAGTGGCAAAGCACGTGCCTGCGCAAAAAATCGTCGCCGGCACCAATTGCGGAATGGCGCCCATGCGCCGCGAAATCGCCGCATTGAAGCTCGAAGCACTGGCCCGGGGCGCGGCGCTGGCGCGTAAGAAAAGCTAATCCTCGTCTGCTCTTCCTCTCCTGGCGCTGAAAATCTCAACCATAAGGAAAGCTCGGGATGTTCTCGAATCCCGGCGGGTAGCTTTTTCTTAAAGTTTAGCGGATTGGATGGGCCGAAATTGAAAAAGGGAAGCGCAATGGCAGTGCCGTACGTTACTACCGTCTCTTTCGCCGACCGCGACGGCGTGACGGTATGTCTGCAATACGGTGTCGCCGCTCCGAGCGAGAAGGAAGCGCGCACCGAATTGCAGCGGCGGCTGATCAACCAGGAAATTTACAATTATTCTATTTCGGAAATCCGGCCGGCGACCTCGACCGAGGCGCAGGTGCTCAATCTCTCCGCCGGCAGCATCATCCTGCTGAATTAATCCGAGCCTGACCGGGTCCGGTATCGCGAACGTGCATCACTGGCCGATACGGAACGTGAAGCTGCCGTTGACCCGATGCGTGTCTTGAGACGCGCGCCAGTCGACTGTGTAAGTGCCTGGTTCCAGAGGCGGCAGTGAAACCCGCATCGTGGTCTTGTTGTTTCCGTCGAGATGGGAATTAGCCTTGTCGACCCGCTTGCCGGCGGCGTCGCGCACGACGAGCGTGCTGAAAGCTCCTTCCAGCGACTCGCTGAAATTGACGACGACTTCGGCGGGAACCGTCTGCGTGCTGCTGCCGGCCGCAGGCGTCGCGGAACGGAGCTGAGCGTGCGCGAGTGCCAGTGCGTCTCCCCACAGCGCCAGCGCCGCGGCCATTGCAACGACCATGGCAACGCCGGCGCAACGTCGAATTCTCATTTTCTATCGCTCCGCGCGCCGAAGCACGTCGGTAAGTTCGGCGACTTTACGCCTTTGCTCGGCCTTGTTGCCTGACGCGATGGCATGTTCGACGCAATGCGCCACGTGATCGGCGAGGATCTCCTCCTCGGCCCGGCGCAGCGCCGCGCGCACCGCCGAGAGCTGGGTCGACGATATCGATGCAATAGCGATCGTCCTCGACCATGCGCACGAGGCCGCGCACCTGGCCCTCGATCCGTTTCAGCCGTTTGGTCACTGACGTCTTGGCATTGGCCTGCATCCGTTCTATATACCCCCATAGGGTATCTCTTTCAAGAGGCTCGCCTTGGATCACGCGGATCATCAGCACGGCCACAGCGCGCATTCGCATAGCCGTGACACAGGCGTCGCGACCGATCCGGTCTGCGGCATGAAGGTCGATCCGGCGAAGACCCCGCATCACTTCGGCTATCACGGCATCGGACTATCATTTCTGCGGCGCCGGCTGCCGCAGCAAATTCGCCGCCGATCCGGAAAAATATCTGAACAAGAGCGCGGCGCCCGCCGCTCCCGTGGCGGAGGGCGCGATCTATACCTGCCCGATGCATCCGCAGATCCGGCAGATCGGACCGGGCTCCTGCCCGATCTGCGGCATGGCGCTCGAGCCCGCCGAGATTTCGCCAGGACAGCGGCCCGAATCCCGAACTGATCGACATGACGCGCCGCTTCTGGATCGGCGCGGCGCTGGCGCTGCCGACCATGATCCTGGAGATGGCGGGACATTTTCCGGGGCTCAACCTGCATCATTACATCTCGCCGCAAGCCTCGGTGTGGATTCAGTTCGTTCTCGCGACGCCGGTGGTGCTGTGGGCCGGCTGGCCGTTCTTCGCGCGCGGCTATGCCTCGGTGCGCAACCGCGCGCTCAACATGTTCAGCCTGATCGCGCTCGGCGTCGGCGCGTCGTTCCTCTACAGCCTGGCCGCGACATTCGCGCCCGGACTGTTTCCGCAAAGCTTGCGGCAGGACGGCGTGATCCCGGTCTATTACGAGGCGGCCGCCGTCATCACCGTGCTCGTCCTGCTCGGACAGGTGCTGGAATTGCGCGCACGCGAGCAGACCGGCGGCGCCATTCGGGCGCTGCTCAATCTTGCGCCGAAGACGGCGCGCCGCATCGGCGCCGACGGCCATGACGAAGAGGTGCCGCTCGACGCCGTGCAGATCGGCGATCGCCTGCGCGTGCGGCCCGGGCGACAGCGTGCCGGTCGACGGCGTCGTGATCGAGGGCAAGAGCGCCGTCGATGAATCCATGGTGACCGGCGAATCGATGCCGGTCGAGAAGGAACGCGATGCCAAGCTGATCGGCGGCACGATCAACGGCACCGGCAGCCTCGTCATGCGCGCCGAGAAAGTCGGCACCGACACGATGCTCGCCCGCATCGTGCAGATGGTTGCGGAAGCCCAGCGCAGCCGCGCGCCGATCCAGCGGCTTGCCGATGTCGTCTCAGGCTGGTTCGTGCCGGCTGTGATCCTGGTCGCGAGTTGTCGCTTTCATCGCCTGGATGATTTTTGGACCGCCGCCGGCCTTCGCCTATGCGCTGGTGGCTGCGGTCTCGGTGCTGATCATCGCCTGCCCTTGCGCGCTTGGCCTTGCCACGCCGATGTCGATCATGGTCGGCGTCGGCAAAGGCGCGAGCGCGGGCGTGCTGATCAGGAACGCCGAGGCGCTGGAGCGTTTCGAGAAGATCGACACGCTGGTCGTCGACAAGACCGGCACGCTGACCGAAGGCAGGCCGCGCGTCGTCGCCGTGGTGCCGGCCGAAGGTTTTGACGAGACGCGGGTGTTGTCGCGGGCGGCGAGCCTCGAGCGCGCCAGCGAACATCCGCTGGCGGCGGCGATCGTTGCCGCCGCGAAGGAACGCGGGATCGCATTGCAGGACGTCAGCAGCTTCCGCTCGACCACGGGCAAAGGCGTCGCCGGCAGGGTCGGCGGCGAAGACGTTGCCGTCGGCAGTGCGGCGCTGCTGGATGACTTTGGCGGCGCGACGCGCGGCGCTGCAGGCGCGTGCCGATGAACTTCGCCGCGACGGCGCTACCGCCATGTTCGTCGCCATCGGCAACAAGCCGGCCGGCATCATCGCGGTGGCCGATCCGATCAAGCCGACGACGCCGACGGCGCTTGCAAGCCTGCGCGCCGATGGCATCCGCATCGTCATGCTGACCGGCGACAATCGCATCACCGCGCAGGCGGTCGCCAAGAAACTCGGCATCACCGACATCGAGGCCGAGGTTCTGCCTGACCAGAAGAACGCCATCGTGCGGCGCCTGCGCGGCGAAGGTCACGCTGTCGCCATGGCCGGCGACGGCGTCAATGATGCTCCCGCGCTCGCCGAAGCCGATGTCGGGGTGGCGATGGGCACCGGCACCGATGTCGCAATGCAAAGCGCCGGTGTCACGCTGGTCAAAGGCGATCTCGCCGGCATCGCCCGCGCGCGCGCCTTGAGCCGCGCCACCATGCGCAATATCCGGCAGAATTTGGTGCTCGCCTTCGTCTATAATGTGCTCGGCATTCCGCTCGCCGCCGGCGTGCTCTATCCGGTGTTCGGCCTACTGCTCAGCCCGATCGTCGCGGCAGCGGCGATGAGCCTGAGCTCGGTCTCGGTCATCGCCAATGCGTTGCGGCTGCGCTTCGAGCGGCTACTAATTCAGAACGGGTGATGCGCTGCCGCCGCGGCAAGCTATATTCTCCAGCCATGACCATCACCGCCCCGTCACCGGCCCATGTCGCGCTGCTGCTGGGCTTGAGCTTTTTCCTCGGGCTCGCCTTCGAGGAATATTTCGCTCACACCGACGAGCGGCGGCCCGGCGGCATCCGCACTTTTCCGATGCTGGCGATCGCCGGCGGCGTGCTCTATCTGCTCGATCCGGACCGCTATATTCCCTTCACCGCAGGACTTTTGATCCTCGGCGCCTGGCTCCTGGTCTATTACCTCGCCCATGTCAGCGAGCATAAGACGCAGGAGGATGAGCCGAATGTCGGCCTGGTCGTGCCGATCCTCAATATTCTTGCTTATGTGCTCGGCGCGGTGTCGCTGGCGCACGAGCCTTGGGTCGCGGTGACGATGACGGTGGCGCCGGTGCTGCTGCTCACCGGTCGCGAGCAACTGCATGGGCTGGCGCGCCGGGTCGAGATCAAGGAGATCGTCACCGCCGGCGAGTTCTTGATCCTGACCGGCGTCGTGCTGCCGCTATTGCCGAACCATCCGGTCAGCGACCTGACGGCGATCACGCCGCGCCAAGTCTGGCTCGCGCTCGTGGTGGTCTGCTCGTTCTCCTATGCCAGCTATCTGGCGCAGCGCTATTGGGCCGCCGCCGCCAAGGGTTTATGGATGGCGGCGCTCGGCGGCATGTATTCCTCGACCGCGACGACCGTGGTGCTGGCGCGGCAGGCCAAGGCCGATCCGGCGCTCAAGCGCCAGGCGCAGGCCGGGATCACGCTTGCCACCTCGATCATGTATCTGCGGCTGCTCGCGGTGGTGCTGATCTTCAACCGGGATCTGGCGCGCGTTCTAGCGCTGCCGCTGTGCGGGCTCGCGCTTGCGGGCTTCATCATCTGCGCGCTGCAATATTGGCACGGCAAACCGGCCGACGGATCGGCTCAGACCGCGATGCAGGTGGCGCAGCATGGCAATCCGCTGGAGCTCGGCGCGGCGGCGATCTTTGCTCTCCTGTTCGTCGTGGTCTCGATCGTCTCGACCGTCGCGAAATCGCAGTTCGGCGTTTCCGGCATCTATGGTCTCGCCGCCATTGTCGGCGTTACCGATATCGATCCGTTCGTGTTGAACCTGGCCCAAGGCGGCATTTCCGGCGTGCAGACCACGGCGCTTGCCGCTGCGATCCTGATCGCAGCCTCGTCGAATAATGTGCTCAAGGCGCTCTATGCGGCGTTCTTTGCCGGCGGCCGCGCGACGGTGCCGAGCGCCATCGCGCTGGTCGTGCTGGCGCTCGCCGGCCTCGGCGCCGCCTATGCGACAGCAGTGCTGATGCACTAGCTGCGACGCAGTTCAGCGAATGCCCTGATCGCTTTGGTAGAGCGTGTTTTGCGTCGCCCCGCCCGGCGCGGCTTGTGGCTGACCGGATTGCATCGGGATCGGCTGCGGCGCCGACGCCGGGAACCTGAAACGATAGCGGACAGTTCTTTGCCGCAGCGGTGCGTTGCAGCAGTCGCTCGTCGCTCAACACCGTTTCATAATCGGTGCGATAAGCGAGCGATCCCACCACCGCGCCGCCGCCGGTTTGACTGGCCCGGTCCATGAGCGCGCGCAGTTCCTTCTCGCGGCCGCTGACGAGCTTCCAGCGGTTGGCGAGATCGTCGCACTTGTAGAGGTCGTAACGGCCGGGATCGATCAGCAGCGCGCCGCGGTCGTTTGCCGCGCAACCGGCAAGCGCGAGCGCGGCGAGCACGACGGCGCTCCGCGGCAGCGCCGAGACGCGCCTGCGCCTACAGCCGAGCCACGATCCATCGATCAAACGCGGTCCGGCACTATCGCCGAAAATCCCCATACGCCCACCCGCAACAGCCCCAGATCTCCCAGGAGTACCCGGCCTCGTTGGCAGTCCCGTAAGCCGCAAATATGGCAAAGGCCGAGGCAGCCTGAACAGCCCCGCTAAAGAGCCCGAAACGGGGCCTCCCGCTCCGCTCGCTACAGCGCCTCGATGAATCTGACGCCGAGGATCGTGCCATCGCGGCGAAGCGTCTGACAAAAACGGCGGGCACCGCCATCGCGCGTCAACAGCAGCGTGAAGATCGCGGGCACCTCGACGTCACGCGCCAGACAGATCCGCGCGCCGCCCTCCGATACGTCGACCACCAGACAGTTCAGCTGCGGCTTGCCCTTGCCAGTGACGATCTTGGCATTGTGCTTGAACGGCCGCCGCGTCTTTTTGCGCTGCTCCGCATGCGTCCGGTACGTCCCGATCATGGCCATGGGAAAATCCTCCGCCGGGCCCGCCGCCGCCGCGCAGAGGTCAAAACCTAGCCGCCGTGGCTTAAGGAGCGGTAAATCGCAGCCGGCACGTGGCGACGCGATGTCACAAAGCGCGCCTGTATGCTGCGGCGCCGTAACCTCGCCGCAACGATCTCACAACCAAAATCTGGCCATATGTGTCACTGATATTGCAGTCTTGTGAGCGCGCAGTGACCGGGAAATGTCATCGATGAATCTGGATTGGCTGACGTGGTGGCAGACCTGGTGGGTCTCTTGGTCTAGCCCTGTTGCGATCTGGTGGTGCTGCCTGACGATCGTCAGCGCGCTCAACATTGCGCTCTGGTTCAAGCTGGTGGCGGTTTGGAGCCGGAGCGGAGTGCGCGCCGCTGCCGGCGCACCTGCCGGCGTCTCGAGCGGCATTCTTGCCGTCGAGCCTCTCCTTCTGCTCGCCGCGGCTTACGTGTTCGGCTGCGCCTTCCGCTCGGTGCTGCCGCGCGCCGATGTGCAGCGTATTTGTCTGTTCGACACCTGGCTCTCGAGCGTGATGGTCGGCCGCTCGGTGGCGACCGTCGCCGAACTATGCTTCGCCGTGCAATGGGCCATCGTGCTGCGCGAGCTCGGCCGGATCAGCCATTCCGACACTACCAAGAACATCGCCGGCGCCGTCGTGCCGCTCATCGTGCTGGCCGAGTGCTGTTCGTGGTTCGCGGTGATCTCGACCGATTTCCTCGGTAATGCTCTGGAAAATTCGATCTGGGCTGTCGTTTTTGCGCTGATCGGCATCGCGCTGGTGAGGCTCCTGTTCAGTTTCCGCGGACCAGCTCGTTTCGTGCTCGCGGCCGCGGCGGCCGGCGTCGCCTGCTATGTGCTGTTCATGGCCACCGTCGACGTGCCGATGTATCTCATGCGCTGGCACGCCGATCTCGAGACCGGCAAGCCGCTGCTTGGCCTGTTCGCCGGCCTGCACGATCTGGCAACGCGCTGGGTGGTGACGCATCGTTTTGCGCCCTGGCGCAACGAGGTGCCTTGGATGTCGCTCTATTTCAGTGTCGCGGTGTGGATGAGCCTCGTGCTCGGCTCGTTCGCCCTGGTCCGCCATCTCGTGCCGCGCTACCGCGTGCGCCGGCCGCTGATCAAAGCCACGCGCCGGCCGGTGCCGATCCCGGTCCGCTCGTCGGAACCGCGCTTCTGATCGCCTGTCAGGCTCTCCGTCCAAACAAACAGTCGCGAATCGGCGTGCTGCGGCGATAGGCAGTTCCGCACGAATCAAATACCTTTGGCTGCGCTGATTCGCTCCGCGCTCTTTATTTGGAGGGCCGTGCAGGTGACGGGCAAATGAACAACATGATCATCACAGTGGCCACCATGAAAGGTGGCAGCGGTAAGAGCACGCTGGCGAGCTGTCTCGCCGTGCATTGGCATCTCACCGGGCGCCGGCCGACCTTGATCGACGCCGACCCGCAACGCTCGATCATGCGGCTTGCCGCGCGCGAGCGGGCGCTGGGCGGCGTCAACATCGTCGAGGACGCGAGCGAAGAGGCCTCGCAGACCGCGCTCCGGCTTGCCGCGAACGGCCCGGTCATCATCGACACGCCGGGCTTTCGCTCCAAGACGACGCTTGAATGTCTCGCCATCGCCGATTTCGTGCTGGTGCCGGTCAAGCCGTCGCCGTTCGACGTCGACCGCATGCTCGATACGCTGAGCATCCTGACCGACCGGCCCGACGGACGGCGGCCGCTGTTCCGCTGCCTGCTCACACAAACGACACGAGACTCGGTTATTTCTCGTCATATCCGCAACGAGCTGACGGAAGCCGGCGTGCCGGTCCTGACCGCAGAGATGCAAAACCGCGTCGCCTATCCGGAAGCGACCCTGTGGGGTGCGACCCCGAGCCTGATCAGCTGGAAGGGTCCGGCCGCGCGCGAGATCGCCACCATCGCCGACGAGCTGGACGCCGTCATCGGCGCAAAACAGGCCGCCGCATGACCCGCAAGCAACTCCCGAAGGCGATCAACCGGCCTGCCGACAACGTGCATGCCTTTTCGTCGGCCATCGTCACCGACGAGGTGGCGCCGGAACCGCCGCAGCGGGCCACGCCGGCCTTTAACAGGATCGAGGACGAGCTCGCGGTGTCGTCGGCGCCGATCGCCAACGACGCCGCGCCGGCGGCGCATGCCGGCGTCAGCGCCAAATCTTCCGCCTCGCGCGCCGCAAAGCCCGAAGCATCGACCGGCATGTCATCTGATTTGCCGCCCCATCTCGCCGCCAAGCGCCGTGTGATCGCGCGCCGGATCGTCGAGCGGCACCGCACCTATGCCGCCGTCGGCGGGCTGGTGCCGGTCCCGGTCGCCAATATCGCCAGCGTCACCGCAGTCAATCTGCGCATGGTGCAGCAGCTCAGCGCGCTCTATCAGGTGCCGTTCCAGCGCGACCGGGCGCGGGCGGCGATCGTCAGCCTGATCGGCGGCGCCGCGCCGTCCGGCTTCGGCATGGCCACCTCTTCGGCGCTGATGTGGATCATTCCCGGCGGCATGTTCGTGGGGCTGGGCGTCTCCGCGCTCTCCGCCGGCGCGCTCACCCGTGCGATCGGCCAGGTCTTCGCCGAAAGCTTTGAGAACGGCGCGCAGCTGCGCGGCTGAAAGACATGCGCCGCCAGGCGGTTTTGCGTTCTGCTTGACGCTCTGATCACCCCGAGCGTGGCAATCGACTGCCCGGGACGGCGCCATCGTCGCTGAACAGAGACACCGTGACGCTGCCGCCGTCCGACGGCGTGGGGTCCCTCAGGAAGATAGCAACGTCGTGGAGCGAGCCAGTAAGATTCGTGGTGAAAGAAAATCCTGCAGAACCGCCAAGTTCAATCGCATTGTCGGTGCCACCCAGGGTTTGCCCGCTCGTGTCGTATGGGTTGTATAAAAACACGCGACTTCCCCTCCTCGCACAAGGTTTTCAAAACTAGCATCCACGCCGAGCAGCGGCTATTCTTCCACGTTGAGGTTGTGGTACCGGGCTGCGGCGGCCGCTTCGTGGGCGCCGGCGCCCACGCGCTGACCCACCAGTGCGGCGTGTGCATTAACGATTAGGTATTCGCTGAAAATTTTGGAGAACGGCGCGCTGCGGCCCGGCCGATTACGCGCCGGACGAAGATGCAGTCTGGGCGCCCTGCTTGACGTTTTGATCTTTGCCGCACGCGAATTCGGCGTGATTGTCCGGGGATATGGTGTCTTCCGCAATTCCGCAGGCCGGAAACGGCGTGCCGAGCAGCGTGCGCCACAGCCCCTTGAGATCCGCATCAGGTTTGCAAGGCCGGCCGATCATGGATCTGCATCCTGGCTCAAGGTTCCTAACGTTAATGTATGAATTGCCGCCGGCGTGCGCCAGCGGGCCACCCTGCCCGCGCTCGCTCAGGCCGGGAGCGTGATATCGCAGACGAGACCTTGCGCGCGCCAATTGAACCGCACTTCGCCGCCAAGCTGGGCGACCATTTGCTCGATCACTTTGCCGCCGAAGCCGCGCCGCGTCGGCGTCATGACCTTTGGACCGCCGCTCTCGAACCAGCGCAGCTGCAAAGCGCCATCCACCTCGCGCGACCATGTCAGATCGACCCGGCCGTCGTTCGCGGACAAAGACCCGTATTTGGCGGCGTTGGTCGCCAGCTCGTGCAGGCTGATGGCGACGGTCTGCGCGGTATCCGGCGCCAACAGGTTGTACGGCCCGTTGATGCGCACGCGTGATTCCACCGCCCCCGCATAGGGCAAAAGCTCCTGCTTTGCGATCGTCGACAGATCGGCGCCGCTCCAGCGCGTGGCGACAAACAGCGAATGGACATTGGAGAGCGCGCGGATCCGCCCTTCGATGGCCTTCTTGAGGCCGTCCGGCGTATCGGCCCGCGAAAGATTGACGATCGCCTGCACGTTGGCGAGCATGTTCTTGCTGCGGTGCTCCGCTTCACGGGCGAGCATTCCGATCTTTTCCTGGCTTCGCCTTTGCTCGGTGATGTCGCGCGCGATCTTCGAAGCGCCGACGATCTCGCCTTTCGCATTCTTGACCGGCGAAACGACCAAGGAGACGACGATCAGCTCGCCGTCCTTGCGCTGCCGGACGGTCTCGAAGTGGTCGATGCGCTCGCCACGGCGAATGCGTCCCAGGATCGTGGTCTCTTCGTCGTACCTTTCTTTCGGAATGAGCATCGTGATCGGCTGGCCCACGGCTTCCTGGGCCGAGTAACCGAAGAGCCGCTCCGCGCCGCTGTTCCAGCTGGTGATGACGCCGTCCAGGTTCTTGCTGACGATGGCGTCGTCGCTCGATTCCACAATCGCCGCCATGAACCGCAGCCGCTGCTCGCTTTCGTGCAGCGCGGCCTCGACGCCGCGTTCCGCGGTCACGTCGCGATTGGCCTCGAGCACGGTGCCGTCGGGAAGGAGCTGCATCCGGCAATCGACAAGAACCGTGTTGCCATCCTTGCAGACATGCCGCAACTCACCGGACCAGTAGCCGTCGCTAGAAAGCTGCGCCCGCAGATCGGAAAACTCGATCGGAAATCGGGTTTGCAGGAGGCTGTGACTGCTGCGGCCGACGGCTTCATCGGCGCCAAAGCCGTAAAGCCGCTCGGCCCCGGCATTCCAGAACTCGATTGGACCGTCGAGCCGCCACGCGAACATCGGCTCATGTGACAAGATCAGAAGACTGGCCAAACGCTCTGGACTTACCGCAACTGAACGAAAATCGGACGAAATCTGAATCGGCGGAGTCTTATTCAATTCGTACAAAACCAATCTCCGGCGCGCCGCCCCAGTCCGGCCCGCCGGCTCCGATATAGCATACCAGCTGGCTGAGCTCGCAAAAATTGGAGAAGCGGTTCCTGTGTCTTTTGACGCACAGCCGGCGGCAGTATTCAGTCCTTGGCAGCCCGGCCATGAGGCCCAAGGTCGGGCGCAGTCGGGCCACGCGGTCCGCTCGATCTCCTTAAGCGCCGAAGTTTTGTTTCTGCCGGGGAATACGCCCTCTTGTTTCCGAGCTTGCCTAGCTCCATGTTGCAATGCAGCAAATAATTGTTGCAACGCAACGTGAGGACTTATGACGGATTTCACAACGGCAATCGTCAAGATTCAGGCGTTCCGACAGCGTTTCGAAAGTCTCTTAAAGTCGGCTCGCGGAAGAGTACCCGGTGCATTCAAATCCGTCGAAACTACCTCAAACAGGCTGCAGTCCCTTACAGACTTTGGAGCCAATCCCGGCAACTTGCGCATGCTCGCTTACGTGCCCAAGAATTTGCCGGCCAAGGCTCCGGTGGTTGTCGCTCTGCATGGCTGCAGCCAAACGGCCTCCGAGTATGATCATGGCGCGGGCTGGTCGGCGCTTGCCGATCAATTGGGCTTCCTGGTTGTTTACCCGGAGCAACTCCCCACCAATAATCCGAAGAATTGCTTCTCCTGGTTTTTGCCGGGCGACACGGCGCGAGGCAACGGCGAAGCACACTCGATTTATCAAATGGTCGAACACGCTATCGAAAAATTTGGCGCCGATCGACAGAAGGTGTTTGTGACCGGCTTATCGGCTGGTGGTGCGATGGCAGTTGTCATGTTGGCAACCTACCCTGAGATTTTTGCCGGGGGAGCGATCATCGCTGGGCTTCCATACGAGTCTGCCAAGAACGTCAACCAAGCTTTCGAAGCGATGTTCACTGATCGTCATTATTCGCCTCGCGGTCTCGGCGACCGGGTGCGACGAGCATCGAAGCATCATGGGCCGTGGCCCAAAATCTCGATCTGGCACGGTAGCGCGGACCCGATCGTGAAACCTTCCAACGCCGAGCAAATCGTTCAACAGTGGACGGATGTACACTCACTTTCGCCTAACCCTTCGTATGAGCGATCGATCGGCCGACATACGCACAGAGTTTGGAATGATTCAGACGGCAATAGATTGATAGAGGCGTTCACAATCAGCGGCATGGCGCACGGCGTTCCGCTCGATTTAAATCCGGAGGGAGAAAATTGTGGGGCGGCAGGCCCTTTCTTTTTAGATGCCGGAATCTCGTCAACGCACCACATCGCGAATTTCTGGGGCCTCGATGATGGTTCGCTGACCTCGTGTGGTTCGACAATCCATTCAGGATCTGTCCATACAGACGCTAGTACTCGAAGCGAAAGAGGCAAAGCGGGCACGCCAAATACCAACACTCTCAGTCTCACAGGCGCTCAAGAAAATGTCTCTCATGAGACCGGCGATGTCATTGCTGCTGCTTTCAGGGCCGCCGGCTTGGACTTCACCGGGCGTCCAAGCGGATCGCTAAAACCCACCTTTAATCCTGGTCCAATTATTGAAGCAGCGCTGAAGGCGGCCGGATTGAAGCGGCCTTTGTGACCTGCGCGAAATCACGCGATCAGCTTATGATACGGGCATCGCGAGGGACCGCCACCGTGACCTTATATCCCGCCGCTAGACGTTCCTTTGTCACCGTCGCATGAATTTGCTGAGCTAGCGCCTCGACAATTCGGGTGCCGAGGCCGGCTTTTGGCTCAACGTCCGGCGCGGGGCCCTTCCCTGGGTCTGAAACGCCTATTGAAAACATGTCCGCATGGTTCTTCAGCGAGACATGTACGGAACCGCCCTCGCCAATCGTGCCGGAATGCTGAATGGCGTTAGTGATCAGTTCGTTCACGATGAGCGCAAGCGGCACAGCCACGTCGGTCGAGATAATGAGCGGATCGGCATCCACGACAAGCGGCCACATCCGATCGGGACTGCTCGATGCGGCGGTAATCTGCTTGCAAAGATCGATGATGTATCGGTCAAGGACCACGGTGCCAACGGCGTCAAGCTTGTGAAGCTGCTGGTGAACGGCGGCGATGGCCGCGACACGCGCGGCGGCGTCATTGAACTGACTTGCCGCGGCGCCGGCAGTCTTTGCTTGCATGTAAAGAAGGCTCGACACAATTTGCAAGCTGTTCTTAACCCGGTGATCGACCTCCTGCATTAAAAGGTCTTTTTGACGTCCACTTTCCTCAAGCGCTCGTTTTGCTTTCTCAAGCTCTTGCCGTTCGTTGAGATCTCGGAGTGACTGAAGCTCATCGAATAGCCGCACGCCCATTTCGCATTGGCCGGCTTCCGTATCCACCAACAGCATGCGAGCCAGTTCTTCATGCTCGCACAGCAGCGCCTTTACGTCGTCTTCCAGGGCTATGTCCGGGTGCATTAACGTCCAATAATGCGCCGCCCGGATGAAGGTCAGAAATGCAACCAGCAATTCGAAGTTTTCGCCGCCAAGAGCGATACGCAGCGCGTGTTTCGCTCGCACCGCGCGCGCCGGCTGCAGAAAGAGCAACGTCGCGCAAGATAACAGGTCATCGTCGTGTGAGGTCTCGGGTGAAGGCCAATCGATCGGTTCGGCGAGGGTTTCCAGTCGAGCAAGGGCGGCGTCGGATTGGTCCTCGGCGGGCACGGGCCGCTGGAGCAAGCGAATGACCTGCCCGACGGTCATTGCCGGGGCGTCGGGGTCGCCGGACGCCCGACCGAGGCCCAACAAAAACCCGCAGTGCCGCGTTATGCAATAGCGCACTTCACAGAAGCGGGAGAGATAAACAAAAAGCCGCTCCTTGAAGAGGCTTGGAATGGGATTATCCAAATAGGCCGATTTCGCGAACGTCCATAACTCACGAATGACAAAAGGGGCTTCCGGCGCGGAGCGGAAGGAATTTGGAACAAGGCCAAAGCGCGCGGCGACCTCGCGTTCGAATTCTTCCTGGTCGATGGCTTTAGCGTTCGAGACAGGGTGTAGAGGAACTACTGACACGACGGATACCTTTCAGGAGCGGTTACGCATGCTCGATCTGCCCCCGAAACTCCAATAAGTCGGTCGACCTAAACCGTTTGGCTTGGTCCATCGCTCTGGGCCGGCTGCCGGGACAAGGCCGCCTCATAGAGCACGCGATCACGGAGCACGGTCGGGCTCCGAACGCCGCGCTGCGCCAAGGCGATTATGCGCTCTGCGATGATCACTCTTTGCGGCTCATCACCCACGTTCAAGCTCTTGCAAACGTCGGCAAGCGCCGTCGACATGGCTTGAATATCGTTGGGATCGAACACGCTGCGGTCTTTCAAAAATGGAACGATGTCGCCCATTGTCTTTACTCCACACCGCGTCCCGGCTGACGCTAGGTTAGCGAAGTCAGGCGGGACGCACGTGGTCAAAAGGGAACACATCGGCGATAAGGCCGCTCCCTTCACGCAGCGTTCAAAAGAGAACATTTTTTCCAGACGAAGCGCCGTGAATAACTGTTCTCTCGGACTTTTCTTAACGTTTGGCTGCATTAGAACTTCCGTGGACGTATCGCATTAAACGGGGAAATTCCGCAAACTCGGACTTATCAAGTACAATGGCGGTCTCGAAGTCCACAATTCCTTGCTGAGCATGGTCCTGTACGAAACCCCCTCCCTCAGCCGGGATACCGACAGAGAAAAGTAATTTCGCAGTCGGTGACGTGAGAGAAATGTCGACCTTCACCTAAGACAACTGGCCTCTGTGCTCCACCGAGAACACGTTGGCGTAGAGGTTGGCAATCCACTGCTGGCCCTCTTGCGTGACTCGAAGGTAGCGCAAGGCATCTCCGATATAGGGCCGCACCGCCCGCCAAAAGAAATCCGGGTAATTGGCTCGCAAATCCGCGACGCTGTTGTATCTGAGCTTGGCGCAAACCCCCGTCTCGCGAAACTCCTCGAACAAAGCAGCCTGCTTGCGCAGATAATTGATATCCGCGAGCTGCCCGATCAGATCGGCCGCCCGCACGAGGCCGGGGAAATCGGCAGTGGATTCGTGCCGCTCATCCTCGGGCACCGGGAACTGGGTGTGCTCGATATTGGCCTCGATCGCCGCGACATCCAGTTTGACCAGAGCTTTGGCGGCACGTTCGCGGACGAACAGTTTGGATCGCGCCACGTGATACGGCGCCAGCGATGCATCGGTGGCGCCCTCGGGAAGGGTCACTTTGTCGCCGGCCAAGTTGATGACATAGGAGCCATCGCCATCTCCGCGGCAGATTCCGCGCACATAGCCGATGTCGTGGCCCAGCAACGAGATGATGAAATGCAGCCAATCGTGCGGCGTCACGCCGCCGACGCTGATATGCCGGCCGCGCAGGATTTCCTGCCCGACCAGCGTGACCATGATGGTGTGATTGACATCGTGATAGGCCGCGTCGCTGGTGGCGATGTTCTCGAGCGCAAGCTGGGCGACAAAGCTGATCACGCCCGGGTAGCCGGGCTCCAGCGTCCCGTAGGTGCGTTCATACGTCCTCCGAAGTTCTCGGATGAAAGCTTCGATGACGATCAATGTGGCGTTGAACATGTGACCCCAACGTCGCTGCGCGAACAACAGGGTACCTGTGACATGATATTATCACGCCCAAACGCGGTCGGCGACGGGTCCGCAGGCGGACGTGTGTTCTTTTAATTGTATTGTAGTTGGTGCGAACGGCCGGACTCGAACCGGCACAGGGATTACCGAGCGGGCTCTAAACTCTCGATTGGTCATCAAGCCACCGCAGCGCGCCGCCAGCGGCGCTCACTCCCGTGGCAAGGCAGGCCTGCAGCAGATAACCGCCGGTCGGAGCTTCCCAGTCGAGCATCTCGCCGGCGACAAAAGTGCCGGGACGCCGGCGAAGCATGAAACGATCATCCAGCTCGGAGAAAGAGACGCCGCCGACGGTCGAAATCGCTCGCTCGATCGGCAGCGTGCCGGTCAGCCGCAATGGCAATGTTTGGATCAAACGGTCTAGCGTTGGCGCATCCATCGTTGCGAGCTTGCCGGGACAGACCTCATGAAGAAGTCCGATCGCGACCGGCGGCAGTCCCGCTGCCTTGCGCAAGTATGTCGCCAGTGATTGTTTGCCACGCGGTGTTTCAAGCTTGCGCTGCAAGTCGGCGGCCGGGAGATCGGGCCTCAGCGACACTTCCAGCGTGGCATGGCCGTCGGCCGAGATCGCGTCGCGCAGCGCGGCCGACAGCGCATACACCGCGCCACCTTCGATGCCCTGCCGCGTAATCATCGCCTCGCCACGCACCGCACCGCCGCGGAAGGATAAGGCAACGCGCTTCAACGGCTGCCCGGCAAAGCGGTCGCGGAAATGATCCGACCACGGGACCTGGAAGCCGCAATTCGCCGGTCTGAGCGGAGCCACGCCGATACCCTGCGCGCCAAGCAATTGAACCCAGCTGCCGTCCGCTCCAAGCTTCGGCCAGCTGGCGCCGCCGAGCGCCAGAATACAGGCCTGCGGCTTGACCGTGACAATGGCCTGCGGTGTTTCCAGCATCAGCGCGCCGGAGGCGTCCCACCCGAGCCACCGATGACGAAGCCGAAACTGCACGCCGAGATCCGCGAGGCGTCGCAGCCAGGCGCGAAGCAAGGGCGAACTCTTGAACGTTTTTGGAAAGACCCGGCCGCTGCTGCCGACAAAGGTCGGCTGTCCAAGGCCGTCGCACCAGGCGCGTGTCGCCGATGGAGGAAAGTTTTCGATCGCGGCACGTAACGTTGAGCTTTCCTCACCGTAACGCGAAAGAAAACGCGACAGCTCTTCACTATGGGTAATGTTGAGGCCACCTCGTCCCGCGAGCAGAAATTTGCGTCCGACCGACGCCATACGCTCGAAGACCGTGACGTCGAGCCCCGCGCGAGCCAGCACTTCGGCGCTCATAAGGCCCGCCGGACCGGCGCCGATGACTGCAACGGTGCGCATGTTCACGACTGTCAGGCTATGACTGGTGCGGACGGCCGGACTCGAACCGGCACAGGGATTTCTCCCCGAGGGATTTTAAGTCCCTTGCGTCTACCATTTCGCCACGTCCGCGGAGCAGGCTGAGCAGCCGGCTGGGCCGACTCTGGAAGAGGCCGGCGCCGCCGCCTTGTACCATCAGTTTTATGAGTGCCGAAAGTGAAGACGTGGATGGCCGGGACAAGCCCGGCCATGACGGCTTCCGAATTCTGTTAGTTTTCGCGCGCCGCGCCGCTTATTGCGGCTGCGTCGTGGTCTTCCTCTTCGCGGCTGGCGCGGGCGCAGTCGTTCGCACATTGCCCCAGGGATCGGTGGATTTCTGTTCGGGGATCTTGTTGGTCGCCGCCTTATAGGCGTTGTCGAGCGCCCGCTGCTTGTCGACCTCCTCCTGGGTGGGTGGCCGCTTGTCCTGTTGCTTGAACGGCGAGAACGACAAGCCGTCCCCCGATACGCCGACGGCTTGCGCCCACGCGCCCGCGGGGGTCAGCGCGAGCATCGCTCCCGTACAGGCCAAGATTCGCAACGCCTTTGCCATTGCCCTTTCCCTCGATTTTCCAAGTCCGGTTTCCAAGTCTCGTTTTAACGTCTCGCGCCTGGAGCGAAGTCAGCCCCCGAACACGAGCCGTTGAAGTCTAGTCCTTGAAAACATGCCCCCACAACTCGTCCCAGTCAGTGCCGGACACGTCGGTGATCCGGCCATCCTTCTCGAAAAACTTGTTGGGCACCTGAAACATGGCAAGCATAAGCCCGCCTTCCGGCGTGCAGGCGACGTGACGGCTGCCGGCCTCGCGCCAGACGAATTCGCCGGGGCCGACGGAGAGGCCCGCGACCGGGCCTTCCTTGTCGACCAGGCGGCCTTCGAGCACATAGGTCTGCTCGATCTTGACGTGTTCGTGGTCCGGCAGCACCGCGCCGGGGGCGAATTTCATCAGCGCAGTGACGAGGCCCGTCGCCTTGTCGAACAAGAGCCCCTTCACCTCGCAGCCTTCGAAACGGGTCTTCTTCCATTCCATCTGCGCGGGCCGCACCACATGCGAATGGGTGTCGGGCGTGTCGTGCTTGGATTGTTTCGGCGTGACGGCATCCATCGGGGCGGTCCTCCTCGCTCTAACTGGCGGTCGGCCGCCATAATAACCCAGCGGCGCTCAAGCCACTAGGCATGCAGACGCAGACCTCCGCCTACAATCCGGCTTCGCGGATCGGCGGGTGGAACGCCAGTCCCGTGTCCCAGGGGAAATAAATCCAGGTGTCCTGCGGCACTTCGGTGATGAACGTGTCGACCAGCGGCCGCCCGAGCGGCTTGGCATAGACGGTGGCGAAATAGGCGCGCGGCAATAGCGCCCGCACCACCTTGGCGGTCTGGCCGGTATCGACCAGGTCGTCGACAATGAGCACGCCCGCGCCCTGTCCGCCAAATCCCTCGCTGACGGCGGACGCGACGTCCTTGATCACCTTCATCTCGCCCTGGGTGGTGTGGCTATAGCTCGCCACGCACACCGTCTCGATCATCCGGATGCCGAGCTCGCGGGCGATGATCGCCGCCGGCGCCAGCCCGCCGCGGGAGATGCAGACAATGGCATGGAACGGGCCCAGGTTTTCGAGCCGCGCCGCCAGCGTCCGGCAGTCGCGGTGAAACTGGTCCCAGGAGATCGGAAGCGTCCGTTTCGGTTCGGGACGGGCTGGCTCAGGCTCTGCCATGGTTCTTCGGGTGCGGGTTCTTCGGGTGCGGGCTCTTCGTGCGCGTTCGGGGGTGATCTGCCTGAACCCGCGATATCAGCCGCCATGGTCGCGCGCAATCACGGAATCTCGTAAACCGTGGTCTCGTCGGCGAGCCCGCGCAGGGCCTTTCGCTGCATGGTCGGATGCAGGCCGGATGTCTCCAGGATGTGCGCGGTCTTTTTGTCGTTGACGACCGGCTCGGTCACATAGATGGCGCGCGAGGAGGCAAGCCCCTGGACGCGGGCGGCGATGTTGACGGTCTGGCCGAAATAGTCCTGGCGATCGTTCAAGGTCACGGCCAGGCATGGGCCTTCATGAATGCCGATCTTGAGGAGGAGATCCTCGTTCTGCCGTTCGGCATTGATGCGGGTCATTTCCTTGCGCATGCGCAGCGCCGCGGCGAGTGCGCGGTCGGGCGTTGCAAAGGTCGCCATGACCGCGTCGCCGATGGTCTTGACCACGGCGCCGGTCTCCGCCGCCACCACCTCGTTGAGCACATGAAAGTGCTGGCGCACGAGATCATAAGCGACGAGATCGCCGACCCGCTCATAGAGTGCGGTCGAGCCTTTGAGATCGGTGAACAGAAACGTCAAGCTTGTGATCTTGAGGCGCTGATCGGTGGCGAGCGTGTCGGTGCCGTAGACGTCGCGGAAGGTCTGGTTGGTGAGGAGCCGCTTGCCGGTGAGGAACGGCTTCCTCTTGCCGAGCAGACCATGCAGCTGATCGCCGGCGATCCACAGCGCCGGCAGGACGCGCTTATCGGTGCGGTTCTCCAGCGACAGCCGCAGCGGGCCCGGCCGCATCTCGATTGTGCCGAACGGCGCCTTCACCGGGTTGAAAACCATGGTGAGCGCTTGCCGCTCGCGCGTCGGCTCGCCTTTGACGTCGAGAAATTGCGTGGCGTGCGTGACCGGATCGAACACGATGACGAAATCGTTGGGCAACTGCACCGACAGCACCGCCTTCTCGCCGGGCGGCAGCTCGATGGAATTCGATGGTGAAGTCGGCCAGCGTTTCGCCGAGCGCCTCCGGCAGATCGACGCCGGAACTCCAGAAAATCTGGCGGAAATATTCGACCTCGGACAGCGTCTCCGGGTTATGCGCTTCGATGCGGCGCGCGCGGGGACTGACGGTGAAAGTGACTTCGACCATTTCGTCGAGCGTCGGCTTGTAGCCGCAGGCGCACAGCATGCAGTCGTATTCGTCGCGGTTGACGGTCTTGAGCGTCGAGCTCGCATCGAGCACGCCGCCGCAGCCCGGACAAAGTACATTCCACGACAGTTCGAACAGGCCAAGCCGCGCGGCGTGGAGAAAGGCCGCGATGGTCTTCTCCTCGTCGAGCCCATGCTTCCAGGCAAAGTCCAGGACATTGACGCGGCACAGATCGCGGTCCGGCGCGTCGCGCACCGTCCGCTCAATGGCCGCCGCGCAATCCGGATCGGCCGATTGCCGCAAAACGCTGAATAAGGCTTCTGTCTCGCTCACGTGCCGCCGCCCGCGCTAATAAATTGCATGAAGCAAAACCGTAAGTATGCATCGGCCTGCATTGCAACAAGCCAGATTTTGGCAGCAGCCGATTTATGACAGCCCGCAAATCACAGCGAATTGATCCAGTCGACCACTTTACCGCGCGCAAAAAGCGGCGTCGTCAGATGGCCGGCGAAGACCTCGATATATTTGCTCTTCGGATTTCGCGCCGCCGCGTCGTAGGCATATTCCGGACCGCGGCGATCGATCGGATCGAGCTTGCCGACCACCCACAGCACCGGCATCGGGTGCGGCGACGCGCCGATGATCGCGGCGTTCTTCGGGATCACCGCCGGCCCGTTGGGATCGAACATGCTGACATAGACATTGGGCGTCGCGGTCGTGGTGAGCGGAATGTCCTGCGCCATGTCTGGAAATGTCTGCGGGACGTTGCCCTGCCCTTCGGCGATCAGCTTCTTGGCGCGCAACAGTGCATCGGCGACGAAGCTTCGCATGTTCTCTTGCTCCGGCAGATGGCCGGGCGACAGCGCGACAAGGCCGGCGAGATCGGGATGCCGCGCGGCATAACCGAAAGCGGCATTGGCGCCGAGCGAATGGCCGATGATGACAATGCGGTTGGCGCCTTTGGCTCGCAGACCCGCGACCGCGGCATCGATCTCGCCCATCGCCTGATCGAAAGTCACGGCATAACGCCGGTGCAGCGACCACGGCATTTCCGGCTTGGCGACGAGCGCGCCCTCGTCTTCGAGCGCGCTCAAAATGCCGCCGTCGGCAGCGCCCGCCCAGGACGCCTTGCCGTGCAGATAGACGACGCCGAGGCCGGCAAGATTGGCCGAAGCACCGGCGAAGCCCGGCGCGGTGCACAGCGCGATCAGCGCCAAAGAGGCGCGCGCAATTTTTTTGAGGATTTCGCGCCGATTCATGGTTCAGGTCTGCCAGTCAAGCTGGGCGCAAGTTAGTCCGACAAAGCGAGGCCAAACTGGAAAAGGCCGAATCGGGCCGGCCGATTGCGCTGCGGAAGCCCTGTCGCGTCAATCCTGCGCCGCCAATCAGATCTTGCGAGGGAGCCCGTCCTTCACCCGTGCCAGCATGGCTTCAACCGCCTGCTTGACCACGACCAGGCGTGCGGGATCGCGCGAGCGCATCACCACATTGGTATTGGCGTCGCCCTTCTCGTCCGCGAACGGATAGGAGCCGATGATCACATCCGGGAAGACCTTGGCGATCTGGCCGAGCTCGGTGCCGATATCGCCCTCGCGTAAATCCGCACGCACGGTTTCCGACAGCATCCGCGCACCGGTCTTGAGCTGCGGGGTGGCCGATACCAGCATTCCCTGCATAACGGTCGGAATGCCGGCCATGACGATCACATTGCCGATGCGAAAGCCCGGCGCGCCGGAGACGGTGTTCAGGACCAGCTCGCCGCCTTCCGGCACCCGCGTCATGCGCATGCGCGCCTCATTCATGACGCCGCCGGTCTTGGCGACCCGTTCGCGCATGATCTCGACCGCCTTCGGGTGATAATGCAGCGTCGCGCCGAACGCCTTTGCCACGCAATCGGCGGTGATGTCGTCGTGAGTCGGCCCGATGCCGCCGGTGGTGAAGAGATAAGTGTAGCGGGCGCGCAACGTGTTGATCGCCGCGACAATCTCGGGCTCCTCGTCGGGGACGACGCGGACTTCCTTGAGATCGATGCCGATTTCCGTCAGGTATTCGGCGACGAAGCCGATATTCTTGTCCTTGGTGCGCCCGGAAAGGATCTCGTCGCCGATGACGAGCAAGGCCGCTGTGACAACCGCGCTAGCGGCTGAAGCCGCGCCCTCAGACATGATGTTCCCTCCGTGCTTAAGCCTGCTCTAGCGCGGCAAAGCGCTTGGCTCAAGCGTGGAGGCCTCGGTGCACCGCAACAACTCAAACGGTGCTGTGCGAAACGCCGGATCCGCCGACGATATCGTGCTTCTTCTCGAGATATTCGCCGCGGTCGATTTCGCCCCGGGCATAGCGCAGGGCAAGGATTTCGAGGCCGGTCGGCGCGCGCGGGGCATGCAGGGCGTCTGTCCGCATGGCATCCATCCGGATGCGCCACCGGTGGCGCACATACCAGGCGGTGCAGATGATCACGATGCCGACGATCAGTATGGGTTCGCTCATGACTGGCACGAGCGAGTGTGACGGTATCAGCAGGTCAACCCGCCTCATTAAGCCGTGTTCCGCAACCTGCACCGTGCCGGCCCGCAGGATGTTCAAATCGCCCAAAAACTGGGCATGATGGGCGCCACTGCACAGGCAATGCGGTTTCCTTGGCCCTCTGACTTGGAACGAAGCTTGCTACAGGTGAATAGTACAAGTGCAGTCGCCGCAAAGGTTTGGCACAGGTTTGGGATTCGCGCGGCCGGGTGTCGACATGTTCGACGAGATGAATGGGACTGGGGACGACCTGCGGCCGGCTTATGCCGAATTGTCGCAGTGGCTGAGCGAAGTCAAACCGGACGTCCTCGATTTCCGCCGCCGCGAAGCCGAGCTTCTGTTCCGCCGCATCGGCATCACCTTTGCCGTCTATGGCGATCCCGAAGCGCAGGAACGTCTGATTCCCTTCGACGTCATCCCGCGCATCATCGCTGCCAAGGAATGGGACACGCTGCGGCGCGGCCTCGAACAGCGCGTGAAGGCGATCAACGCCTATATCAAGGACGTCTATAGCCGCCGCGAAATCCTCAAAGCCGGCGTGATACCCGAGGACCTGGTGTTCCAGAATCCGGTCTTCCGCCCGGAAATGAACGGCCAGAAGGTCCCGCACGATATCTATGTCCACATTGCCGGCATCGACATCGTGCGACTCGATGCCGATACCTTCTATGTGCTGGAGGACAATGCGCGCACGCCGTCCGGGGTCTCCTACATGATGGAGAACCGCGAGATCATGCTGCGGCTCTTCCCCGAACTGTTCTCGCGCTATCGCGTAGCGCCGGTCGAAAACTATCCCGATGAATTGCTGGCGACGCTGAAATCGATCGCGCCGCCGTCGGCCTCTTCCGATCCGACCGTCGTCCTGCTCACGCCGGGCGTCTACAATTCCGCTTATTACGAACACTCGTTCCTCGCCGACAAGCTCGGCGTCGAACTGGTCGAAGGCCGCGATCTCGTCGTCAAAAGCGAGGTCGTGTACATGCGCACCACCGAGGGATTAAAGCGCGTCGACGTCATCTATCGCCGGATCGACGACGACTTCCTCGATCCCTTGGTGTTCCGGCCCGACAGCGCGCTCGGCGTGCCCGGCCTGATGTCGGCCTATCACGCCGGCAATGTCACGCTTGCCAACGCGGTCGGCACCGGCGTCGCCGACGACAAGGCGGTCTACAGCTACATGCCCGAGATCGTGAAATTCTATCTCGGCGAAGAACCGATCCTGAAAAACGTGCCGACTTGGCGCTGCCGCGAGGACGAGCATCTCTCCTACGTGCTCGAACATCTCGAAGAGCTGGTGGTGAAGGAAGTCCACGGCTCCGGCGGCTACGGCATGCTGATCGGTCCCAAATCCGACAAGGCGACGATCGCGACGTTCCACGCCAAGCTCAAAGCCGATCCGAAGAATTTCATCGCCCAGCCTACCCTCGCGCTGTCGACCTGCCCGACCTGCGTCGAAGAAGGCATCGCGCCGCGCCATGTCGATCTGCGGCCGTTCGTCCTGGTCGGCCGCGACCGCATCCGCATCGTGCCTGGCGGGCTGACGCGCGTCGCGCTGAAGAAGGGCTCGCTCGTCGTCAATTCGAGCCAAGGCGGCGGCACCAAAGATACGTGGGTGTTGGACGGATAGCCGATGCTCTCACGAACCGCCGACAATCTTTACTGGCTCGCGCGCTACGTCGAACGTGCGGAATATATCGCCCGCATTCTCGACACCACGTTGCGCCTCACCGCCCTGCCGCTCGCCTATGTGGGTTCGACCAATGAATGGGAATCCGCGGTCGCCACGGCGGGTTGCGCCGGCGCCTTCTTCGAAAACTACAAGGAAGCCAACGAGGAGACCGTCACCGAATTCCTCGCCTTTTCTTCGGCCAACCCGTCGTCGATCCGCAACTGCTTCGAGGCGGCGCGGCTCAATGCGCGCGCGGTGCGCACCGCACTGACCAGCGAAATGTGGGACGCCATCAACAGCGCGTGGCTCGAACTCAAGCGCTGGGGCAACGGTCCGCGCTCGCGCGATGAGTTCGCACGCTATCTGCGCTGGGTGCTCGGCTCGTCGCTGCGCTTCGACGGCTCGGCCTACCGCACCATGCTGCGCAACGACGCCTATTGGTTCTCGCGTCTCGGGGTCTATATCGAGCGCGCCGACAACACCGCCCGCATTCTCGACGTGAAATATCACCTGCTGTTGCCCGCTGACGAGAAGGTTGGCGGCCCGCTCGATTATTATCAATGGACCTCGATCCTGCGCTCGGTCTCGGCGCTGACCGCCTATCACTGGGTCTATCGCGAGAACGTCAAGCCGTGGCTGGTCGCCGACTTGCTGATGCTGCGGGACGAGATGCCGCGGTCGCTGGCCAGCTGTTACGAAAACCTCGTGCAAAATCTGGATCGGATCGCCAATGCCTATGGCCGCCAGGGTCCGGCGCAGCGCCAGGCCCGCATCGTCCGCGCCCGGCTCGAGAACTCGAAGATCGATCAGATCTTTCAGAATGGCCTGCACGAATTCATCGATGACTTCGTCGAGGGCAACAATAGTCTGGGCACCGCGGTATCGCAGCAATATCTGCTGTGACCAAGGATCGGAACGCTTCCAGTCATGCGCATCCGCATCGCCCACCGCACCGACTATCGCTACGATCCGCCGGCCGCCGGCGTGATCCAGATGCTGCGGCTCACGCCGCGTAATCACGAAGGCCAGCACGTGGTGCGCTGGCGCATCGACGTATCGGCGGATGCGCGGCTGGCGATGCAGGAAGACGCGTTCGGCAATATCGCCCATGTATTTTCCGCCGATGGACCGTTCGCCGAGCTGAGCGTCGAGGTCGACGGCGAAGTCGAGACCCAGAACAATAACGGCGTCGTCCGCGGCACCGTCGAGCGGTTCGGGCCGAGCCTGTTTCTGCGCGATACGGCGTTGACGCAGGCCGACGACGCCATTCGCGATTTCGCCCAGACCATCCGCGCCGAAACGAACGGCGAGATGCTTGGCGAATTGCACGGGATCCTCGATCGGCTGCACGAGGACATGGCGCATGACGGCGACGATGCGGATGGCGCGGCAAACGCCGCGCAAGCCTTTGCCGCCAAGCGCGGCCCTTCCCGCGACCTGAGCCATATTTTCATCGGCGCCGCGCACAGTCTCGGCATCCCGGCCCGCTATGTCTCCGGTTATTTCCACCACGAGGATGCGACGAGTGCTCAGGCGGGCCATGCCTGGGCGGAAGCCTATGTGCCCGATTTCGGCTGGATCGCCTTCGATCCCGCCAATGGCTTCTGCCCGACCGACTGTCATGTCCGTGTCGCCATCGGCCTCGATGCGCTGGGCGCAGCGCCGGTGCGGCGCATGCGCTACGGCCAGGGCGCCGAAACCCTCGCGATCGCCATCAAAGTCGGCCAGTGATCGGCGCTTTCATATCGCAAAGCGTCCCCTTCCAGACCCGCTCTGTCGTATCTTCGCGCTCGCCCACAGGATGCTATAAGAGGCGCGCGGGGGATTGTTCGATGACCTATTGCGGTGGAATTCTCGTGCGCGAGGGCCTGGTGATGTTCGCGGACACGCGGACCAATGCCGGCGTCGACAACATTTCGACCTTCCGCAAGCTGCACGTCTTCAAGGATCCGAAGAAGCGCGTGATGGCGATCGCCACGGCGGGGAACCTGTCGATCAGCCAATCGGTCGTCAGCATCCTGATGGAAGGCTACGACAATCCCGAGACCGGCGAGCACGAGACGCTGATGAACGCGCCGACCATGTTCCAGGCGGCGCAGCGCGTCGGCTACGTCGTCCGCCTGATCCACTCCACCGAAGGCAAGGCGCTCCAAGCCTCCGACGTGAATTTCGACGTGTCGTTCCTGTTCGGCGGCCAGATCGCCGGCGAGCGCATGCGGCTGTTCATGATATACTCGGCCGGCAATTTCATCGAATGCACCACCGACACGCCCTATCTGCAGATCGGCGAGCACAAATACGGCAAGCCGGTGCTCGACCGCGCCATCAATTACGACATGGACCTCTACGACGCGCTGAAGGTCGGCCTCGTCTCCATCGACTCCACCATGCGCTCCAACCTCTCCGTCGGCATGCCGATCGACATCCTGGTGGTGCGGCGCGACGCCTGCGATCCGGAACTGGTTTATCGGATCGAGCCGGGCGAGCCCTATTTCACCGATTTGCGGGAGCGCTGGTCGGCGGCGCTGCGCGCGGCCCATATCGGCATACCGCGTCCGCCCTACAGCAATCGGCGCTGATCGCACCCGATTGCCGCGAAGTTGGCGCGGAACGTGGCACCCCGCGCCAATTCTTTACTCTTCATTAACGCTCGCGAGCGGAAAGCCGCGCAGTTGTCGTGGAACCTGTTTACGCGGGTTAAGCGCAAGCCATTCGCAATCTTTCGTACCTAGTGTCCCCACAAAATTTTGTCTGATAGGTGGAACAGCGTGGTGCCTTCGGCGCGTTCGCATATCGCCGGGGAAAGTAAGCGGTCGCGGTGGGATCGCTCGCGCGCGAGCCTCGTCCTGCCGATCGGCGTCATTGTTGCTGTCGCAATCGTCTGCGTGATCGTGGCGGTGCTGACTTCGGCGCAGCGCGCCGACGAAGTGTCCTTCAATAACGAACAGCAGTTGGTGCGGCAGGCCATGGTCGATCACGGCCTGCGCTCGCTGCATCTGTTGCAGGGCACGGCCGCGACGCCGGTCGCCACCAGCAAGATTCGCGACAAGTCCGACGCCGTCTGGATGGATCGCCGGTTCGGGCCGTGGCTGGAACAGTACTTTCACAGCGACGTCGAAGTGATCGTCGATGCCGGCGACCGCATTCTCTACAGCCACGCGATCGATCCCGCGGACAATGACGCGAACCGCCTGGCCGCCGAGCTTGCGCCGAATATCAACCTCATGCGCGGCCGCCTGCGCGCACTGCCCGAGCACACGATCCCGGTGCTCGACCTCAACGACCCGGCAAAGCCCGGCCGCAGCAGCGCGCTGATGCAGCGCTTCCTCAGCCACCCGGCCTTCGTCTCGGCGGTCGCGGTCGGCAATGACGACGACCTCGCCGCCGGCAATGCCGGCGCGCCGATCGCGTTCGCGGTCAAATACGTCACCCGCCGGCTTCTCGACAATATCGGACCGCACCTGGAGCTTGCCGGGTTGCGTACGCTCGACGATCCGGCGCAAGCCGGCGGCGACCGGGTGATGGCGGTGACCGACCCGCAAGGCGGCACCATCGCGCGCTTTGCCTGGAAGCCGACCAAGCCCGGCGCCGCGATCGTGCAAAGCGTCGTGCCGTTCATCGCCGTGGCGCTGGCCGGCTTCGCGCTCCTGGTCGGTCTCGTGATCCGCCACATGCGCCGCACCTCGCAGGAGATCGACGCCGGCGAGCGGCAGCTGCGCCACCTCGCGCTGCACGACCCGGTCTGCGGCCTGCCCAACCGCATCTATTTCAGCGACCGCCTCGAGCGGGTGATCAATGACGTGCGCTCGGGCGGCCCGACCGCGGCCGTGTTCTATATCGACCTCGACCACTTCAAGGACGTCAACGATACGCTCGGCCATCACATCGGCGACGAGCTGATCCTCAATGTCACGCAGCGCTTGAGCCGGATCATGCGCGAAGAAGATCTCGTCGCCCGGCTCGGCGGCGACGAATTCGCCATCATCACGGCCTGCGAATCCGATTCCTATTCGCTGCAGGCGATTGCCGGCCGCATCATCAATGCGGTCTGCGCGCCCTATGCCATTTCGGGCCACAACATCATCATCGGCGCTTCGATCGGCATCGCCGTGATCGACCGCCGCGTCGGCGACGCCGCCGACATCCTGCGCTATGCCGACATGGCGCTCTATCGCGCCAAGAACGAAGGCCGCAACCGCGCCTGCATCTACGACGCCGCCATGGACGCCGACCTGTCGAGCCGCAAGCTGCTCGAAGGCGATCTGCTCAAGGCGATCCAGAACGACGAGATCCGCTCCGCCTATCAGCCGGTCGTCAATTCCGCGGGCGACACCATCATCGGCGTCGAGGCGCTGGCGCGCTGGACCCATCCGGTGCACGGCGAAATCCCGCCGTCGCGCTTCATTCCGATTGCCGAGCATTCCGGGCTCATCGTCGAGCTCGGCGAATACATGCTGCGGCGCGCCTGTTTCGAAGCCCGCGACTGGCCGAAGCTGTTTCTCGCCGTCAACGTCTCGCCGCTGCAATTCCGCCGGTCGGATTTCGTCGACGTGGTCGAGCGCATCATCGCCGAGACCAAATTCGACGCCAACCGGCTCGAGCTCGAGCTCACCGAAAGCACGCTGCTCGGCAATCTCGAGACCGCGGAGCTCTCGATGCTGCGGCTCAAGGCCATCGGCGTGCGCTTTGCGCTCGACGATTTCGGCACCGGCTATTCGAGCCTGCTCTATCTACGCCGCTTCCCGTTCGACAAGCTCAAGATCGATTCGAGCTTCGTGCGCTCGATCGAGAAGGCGCCGGACGCCGCCGCCATCGTGCATGCCGTGGTCAGCCTCGGCCGCGGCCTGGGCATGAAGGTCACCGCCGAAGGCGTCGAGACCGCGGAGCAGCATCTGTTCTTGCGCGCCGCGGGCGTACACTCGATGCAGGGCTATCGCTTCGGCAAGCCGGGCCCCCCTGAAGAGATCGACAAGCGGCTCGCCTCGCCCGAGGATTATCGCGGCGTCGCAAGTCCCGATCAGGAAATCGCGCTCGCGAGCTGATCTTCCGCCGGCATCTCCGGCGCTTGTGTCCGATTTGCGACACTCGCAAACATCAGAAGCAAACTCAGACCTACGCGATGCCCCCGCGATGGAACTTGTTCCATTTTGTGTCTGCGTTGCAACAACTCGCCGGAAAGCGATTTAACAAACAACTTTGAACTGCAGCCCGATTGCGAAGGCCGCAACAATCCTACCAAAATAAAAAAACATTCGGTGAACTGCCTTCAGGGATGAGCAGCCATGAAGCGCTCTTCGCTTGGCGTGATTGGCATTTCCGCCTTCTTCCTGGTCGCGCAATTGAGCGCCGCCAGCGCGGCCGACATGGCCACCAAAGCTCCGCCGCCCGCCGCCGCCGCGCAGACTTCATCCCCGGCGCCGTGTGGCAGTCTTTGGGACTTTGTGTCGACGGCTTGTCCGCTGACCTGGTACGGCGTCACGCTGTACGGCACGATCGATGTCGGAGGTGGCTGGCAGAGCCACGGGGCGCCGTTCAGCCCGATCTACACGACCGGGGCCTCCTATCTGATCCAGAAAATGAACCGCAAACCGCTATGGAGTCTCGCCCCCAATGGGCTGAGCCAGTCGAACATCGGCATCAAGGCAAACGAGCCGCTCGGCGGCGGATGGTCTTTTTTGTTCGATCTCGAGGCCGGTTTTAATCCTTATTCCTTTCAATTCGCCAATGGACCGGGGTCGCAATACGCCAATGTCAATGTGCCGCTCAACCAGCAGGACACGAACGGCGATTTAAGCCGCGCGGGTCAATGGTACAATTCGGTCGGTTATGTGGGCGTCAGTTCACCGACCTACGGCACCCTGACCGTATTCAGGCAAAACTCCCTCACGCTGGACGGCGTCAATTCCTACGATCCATTAAGCGCGTCGTATGCTTTCTCGCCGCTCGGCTTCCAGGGAACGACCTGCGGCGTCGGCAACACCCAAGACTGCCGCTACAGCACGTCTTTGAAATACCGCCTCAACGTCGGCATGTTTCGCGTAGCCGGGCTATGGCAATTCGGCGGATATGCACAAAACAATGCCGCCAACGGCGCCTACGAGGCTCAGGTCGGCGCCGACATTTCTCATTTGGCGGGCGGCACGCTCTCGGTCGATGCCATTTACAGCTTCGTCAGAGACGCCGTAGCAACCTCGCTGACCGGAAACCCGCTCAACGCCAACGGCTTGCCGATAGCGCCGTTCACGCCGCAATTTCTCACGGCGACAATCTCCAACGATACCAGCGTCATGGCGCTTGCCAAATACACCAACGGACCCCTGAATCTTTATGGCGGTTACGAATGGATTCAATTCGCGCCGCCGAGCGACCCGCAGACGTCCTTCACCGATATCGCAGGTGATTTTATTGCCGGCTTCCCCGCCAGTAGCGCCAGTCCCAACGGCAGTACGGCCATCAACAATATAGCGTTTACGACCGGGTGTGCGGCAGGCGCTTCTTGCAACAACAAGATTTTGCAAGTCATGTGGACCGGGGCGAAATATGCGGCCACTGACAAGGTGGATGTAAGCGTCGGCTACTATCATTATATTCAAAACAGCTTTTTCGCGACCGGAGCGAATGTCGGCTGCTCGAGCAGCGCGCACTCGCAATGCTCCGGAACGTTCGACGCCGTTTCCGGCGTCATCGATTGGCGATTTGCGGCCAAGTGGGACGCCTATATCGGCTGCATGTTCTCACAGGTGAACGGCGGACTGGCGAACGGCTTTCTCCAGCGCAACAATATCGATCCGACGGTCGGGCTTCGCTTTCGCTTCTGACTCTTATTTTGCAGTTCGGCTTATCGCGTTTGAGGTGGAACTTTTGGCCGACGCCGCGCGTTAGGTGCCGGGCCCTCATTGGGATGCGCAGCGGTGTATCAGATCAATCGGCGACGGCTGCTGGGATCCAGCGCGGTTTTGCTTTTGATGACTTCACCCGGCGCGCGGGCGAGCGTCATCAAGGGCGCGCTGCCTTGGCGGGCCGGCGCGGCCGATCCACCGGACATCGTTACACCCGGCGGGTGGAAGTATCTCACCGCGCAAGAAGCCGCGACCGTTGAAGCTTTTGTGGATCGGCTGATACCTGCCGACAACCTCTCACCTGGCGGTAAGGATTGCGGATGCGCGGTCTATATCGACCGTCAGTTGGCCGGACCCTATGGGCGCTCCGAGGGCTGGTATATGAGCGGCCCGTTCCAAGACGGCACCAAGCAACAGGGCGCGCAGTCATCTGTCACACCGGCGCAACATTATCGTAAAGCGCTTGCGGCGCTCGATGCGGCGTGCCGCGCCAAGTTCAGCAACCGCGCCTTTGTCGATCTCAGCGACGCCCAGAAAGACGATGCCATCAAGGGCCTGGAAGACGGCTCGCTGAAGCTCAACGGCACCGACAGCCAGGCCTTCTTCAAGCTCATTCTCACGGATACCCAGACCGGTTTCCTCGCCGACCCCATCTACGGCGGCAATCGCGATCTTGCGTCGTGGAAAATGATCGGCTTCCCGGGCGCGCATTACGACTATCGCGACTGGATCGACCGTCACAACCAACGCGTAACGTTGCAGCCGGTCGGCATCAGCATTCACCCAAATTGGTCCCGATAATTTATTTCTCGCCGCGAGATCGGAAATGCCAACAAAGCTTCCGCCCAAGGACGTCGTCATTATCGGGCTCGGCTGGACCGGATCGATCCTCGCCAACGAATTGACCGATGCGGGTCTCGACGTCGTCGCCATCGAACGCGGGCCCTGGCGCAACACCGCAACCGATTTCCCGATCTCCTATATGCAGGACGAGCTGCGCTACCGCATTCGGCACGAATTGTTCCTGCGGCCGGCGCAGATGTCGGTGACGTTTCGCAACAAGGCGAACGAAACGGCGCTACCGGTGCGCAACTGGGGCGCCTTCATGCTCGGCAACGGCGCTGGCGGCGCCGGCGTGCATTGGAATGCGGAAACTTTCCGTTTCCTGCCGAGCGACTTTGTCACCAAAAGCCATCTCACGCAGCGCTACGGCGCAAGCTTCCTTCCCGCCGACATGACCGTGCAGGACTGGGGCGTCACTTACGACGACCTCGAACCGCACTATGACGCGTTCGAATATCTCTGCGGCACTTCGGGACAGGCCGGCAATCTCAAAGGCAAGATTCAAGACGGCGGCAATCCGTTCGAAGGCGCACGCTCGCGGCCCTATCCGACGCCGGCGATGAAGCAAGGCTACGGTCACACGCTTTTCGCCGAAGCGGCAAAGCAACTTGGTTACAAGCCCTATCCGCAACCGTCGGGCAATCTGTCGGAAGCCTACACCAATCCGCTCGGAGTCTCCCTCGGGCAGTGCACCTTTTGCGGTTTCTGCGAATGGTTCGGCTGCGCCAATTATTCGAAGGCGACCCCACAGACCACGATCCTGCCCGTGCTGATGCGCAAATCGAATTTCGAAGCGCGCACCAATTCCGAAGTGATGCGCATCAATCTCGACTCGACCGGCAAGCGGGCCACCGGCGTGACTTACGTCGACACTTCGGGCGAGGAATTCGAACAGCCGGCCGATATCGTGCTGCTGTGCGCGTTTCAGCTCTTCAACGTCCAGCTGCTTCTGATTTCGGGCATCGGCACGCCCTACGATCCGCAAACCGGCCAAGGCCAGATCGGCCGCAATTATTCACATCAGACCGTGTCGGGAGCGATCGGCTTCTTCGACAAGGACAAATACAACTTCAACCCGTTCGTCTCGGCCGGCGCGATCGGCATGTGCATCGACGAATTCAACGGCGACAATGTCGATCACGGCCCGCTCGGCTTCGTCGGCGGCGGCTATATCGGCCAGGTGCAGACCAACGGCCGTCCGATCCAGACATCTGCGGTACCGCCCGGCACTCCGGCATGGGGCCCGAAGTGGAAACAGGCTCTGAAAGACAATTATCTCAGCAACATCAATTGCGGCGCCGCGTGCCACGGCTCGATGTACAGCTATCGCGACGTCTATCTCGATCTCGATCCGACCTACAAGGATCGCTTCGGCCGGCCGCTGATGCGCATGACTATCGATTTTCACGACAACGAACTGAAGATGAGCGCCTTCCTGACCGACAAATATGCCGAGATCCTGCAGAAGGCGGGCGCCAAGCAGGTCGTCAAGCAGCCACGCAAAGGCCCGTACGATGTCACCACCTACCAGACATCGCATCTGTGCGGCGGTGCCATCATGGGCGACAATCCGGGCGACAGCGCGCTGAACCGCTATTTGCAGAGCTGGGATGTGCCCAATCTGTTCGTGATGGGCGCAAGCGCTTTTCCGCAGAATGCCGGTTACAACCCGACCGGCACCGTAGCTGCATTGGCCTATTGGTCCGCTGCCGCCATCCGTTCGCAATATCTCAAGAACCCCGGGCCACTCGTGCATGCGTGACGCCGCCGCCGCTTGCCGTCGTTTCTCGCTCATGTTGCTGTCGAGCGCAGCGCTCGGCTGGCTGACAGCGGCGCAGGCCGCCGGTGTCGACAGCCAAAACTTCGATCAAATCGAGCGCGGGCGCTATCTCAGCATCGTCGGCGATTGCGGCGCCTGTCACACCCTGCCCGGCAGCGGCCGCGACCTTGCCGGCGGCCGCATTTTGGAGACTCCGTTCGGCAATTTGATTGCGCCGAACATCACGTCGGATCGCGTGACCGGAATCGGCGCCTGGACCGACGACGAATTCGTCAACGCGATGACCAAAGGCACCGGCCGCGACGGAAAGCGTCTGTTTCCGGCGATGCCCTACACTTATTACACCAAGATCAGCCGCGACGATGCGCTGGCGATCCGCGCATATCTCAACACCCTGCCGCCGGTCCACAACGAAGTTCGCGCCGACCAACTGCCCTTCCCGCTCAGTGTGCGCGCCAATATGGCGGCCTGGGATAAGCTGTTCTTCAAGCCCGGCGAATTTCAGCCGGACCCCAACAAGAGCGCAGAATGGAATCGCGGCGCCTTTCTCACCGAAGGCCTTGGCCATTGCGGCCTGTGCCATACGCCGAAAAACGAGCTTGGCGGCGACGACCGGGGCCGCGCCATGCAGGGCTACGCGCTGCAAGGCTGGTACGCGGCCGACCTGACTAACGACCCGCGCCACGGGCTTGGATCGTGGTCGGTCGACGACATCGCGACTTATCTGAAAACCGGCCACAACAAGACGACCGCCGCCACTGGCTTGATGGCCGAGGAAGTCAACGATTCGACGTCGAAGATGACAGATGCCGATCTTCGGGCCATCGCGGTCTATCTGAAGGATCGCCCGGGAGACCCCGCCAACGCGGCGCAAAAACAGGTCGCTGCGCCGCCGGCCCCGGACTCATCTGCGATGAAGATTGGCCAACAGATTTACGCCGACGAATGCTCCGGCTGCCACAAGTCGGACGGCAAAGGCATCCCCGGTCTGTTCCCCTTGCTCGCCGGCGTTCCGACCGTGCAGCAAAGCAACCCAGCCTCGCTCCTGCATGTCGTGCTGCGTGGCGCAGCCGGCGTCGGCACGCCGAAAGCGCCGACAGCCGCCGCCATGCCGGCCTTCGCTTGGGTTCTCAATGACGATCAGGTCGCCGCGGTGGTCACCTATATCCGCAACAGCTGGGGCAACAGCGCGCCTGCTGTGACGGCAGGCGATGCGAAGAAGGCCCGCTCTACGCTGGCCGAGCGCAACGACTGAAAAAACGCCGCGTTGCGACGGTCAGACATCACTCGTGTAATTTATCCAGCGTGATGGGCAGCTCGCGAATGCGCTTGCCGGTGGCGTGATAGACCGCATTGGCGATCGCCGCCGCGACCCCGACGATGCCGATCTCGCCGACGCCTTTGATGCCGAGCGGATTGCTGTCGTCATGTTCTTCGACAAAGATGACCTTGATGTCGTGGACGTCGGCGTTCACCGGCACATGATATTCGGCGATGTTCGCGTTCATGATGCGGCCGAACTTGTGATCGATCTGCGTCTCCTCGTGCAGCGCCATGCCGATGCCCCACACCACGCCGCCCAGGATCTGACTATGCGCGGTCTTGGTGTTGAGGATACGCCCCGCCGCGATGGCCGAGACAATGCGGGTCACGCGAACCACGCCGATTTCCTCATCGACCTTGACCTCGGCAAAGATCGCCGAGTGGGTATTGTGCGCCCGCTTTGAGTCATCGGCGGGATTTGTGGTCTTTTCCCGCTCGATGCGATCGACCGTGCCGTGCCGCATGACATCCGCAATCGAAATCGAGCGCGCGGGATCGTTTTTGTCCGCGAGCTTGCCGTCCGTGAGCACGACATCGTCCGCGGCCGCCTTGGCCAGCGGTGAATTCGGCATCTGCTTGGCGAGCCGCAACAGCTCGTCGCGGATTTCGCCGGCCGTCGTCGCGATGCCGTTCGCCACCGAGGCCGCGATCCACGAGCCGCCTTCGACCGGCGACTGCGGCAGGCTCGAATCGCCGAGCTTGACGCTGATATTGTCGAGCGGCAGGCCGAGCATGTCGGCGGCAACCTGAGCCATGATCGTATAGGTGCCGGTGCCGATGTCGGACGTCGCACACGCGACTTCAGCATGACCATTGGCGCCGAGCACGATCCGCACGGTGATCGGGACCTGCAGCGCTTCCCAGACGCCGGTCGCCATGCCCCAGCCGACCAGGTCGCCGTTATCACGCATCGAGCGCGGCGCGGGATTGCGCTTGCTCCATCCGAACGCGTCCGCGGCCTGCCGGTAGCATTCGCGCAGCGCCTTGCTGCTGAACGGCAGGTCGCCGTTTTGATCGCGGTCGGTATAGCAGCGCAGGCGAAGCTCGACCGGGTCGAGCTTGAGCGCCACCGCGAGCTCGTCCATCGCCAATTCAAGCGCGAACATCGCCGTGCTGGCGCTCGGCGCGCGCATGTCGCACGACGTCGCGAGATCGAGATGCGCGAGCTTGTGCGCGTATTTTGCATTGGCGCATTTGTACAGCACGCCCGACCAGCCGGTTTCCTGCCGGTGAAAATTCTCGTATTGCGAGGTTACGGTGACCGCATCGTGCGTGATGGCATCGAGCGACCCGCCGCCATTGGCGCCGAGCGCGATGCGCTGGATCATGGCCGGCCGGTAGCCGAGCCCGTACATCTGCGGCCGCGTCAGCACGACACGCACCGGGCGCTTGAGCTTCCGCGCCGCGAGCACAGCCAGCACGCCTTCGTATTGCGGACGCAAGCCGGAGCCGAAACCGCCGCCCATGAACGGGCCGAGCACGCGCAATTCGTCGGGCTTCATCTTGAAAACGTTGCACAGATAATTGTGCACGTTCTGGATGCCTTGGGTCTTGTCGTAGACCGTCAACTTGCCGTCACCGTCGACAATCGCGGTCGAGGCGTAGAGCTCCATCGGATTGTGGTGCTCGATCGGAACGTAATATTCGGCTTCGTGACGGACCTTGGCCGCGGCCAGCGCCTGATCGGCATTGCCGCGCGGCTTCGGCGGGGCGAACATCGCCTCCATCGGATCTTTCGGGGTCTCTACCGGCGTGGCTGCTGCGCGCTGGCGATGCAGGTCGGTGACATGCGGCTCCTGCCGATAGTCCACCTTGACCAGCGAGGCCGCGAAACGCGCTGCTTCCGAGGTATCGGCGACGACCAGCGCGATCGGCTGGTAATTGAACATGATCCTGTCGTCGTAGAGCGGACGGAACGGCGAGCCGTCGGGCGCCACGTCGTCCTTGTAGGCTTGATCGTTGTCCGGCATCGGTGGCCGGTTCTCGTGCGTCAGCACGTCGATCACACCCGGAACGCGCATGGCGGCGCTGGTGTCGATCCGCGCGATGCGGCCCTTCGCGATCGTCGAGGTGACGACGCTGCCGTAAGCCAAGCCCGGAACATTGAACTCGGCGGCGTATTTCGCGGCGCCCGTGACTTTCGCGACGCCATCGATGCGGGAGGTGGGAGTGCCGATATAGGAAGCCATGTTTTTGCTCACGCTATCTGGTGGTCCTCACGCGATCTTTTTGTTGGACTGCACCTGCGGCGTGCCGCGCGCGGCCTGTGTCAGCGCGCGCACGATCGCCCGGCGGGCAAGGCTGATCTTGAATGTGTTCTGCCCGAAGCCTTTGGCGTCGCGCAGGACGATGTCGGCGGCTTGCGCAAATGCCGCCGCGTCGGCCGGCCGGCCGCGCAAGGCGGCTTCGGCCTGCGGATTGCGCCAGGGCTTGTGCGCGACACCGCCGAGCGCAAAACGCGCCTCCTTGATGGTGCCGCCTTCAAGTTCGAGGCCGACCGCGACCGAAACCAGCGCGAAAGCATAAGACATCCGGTCGCGGATCTTCAGATAGGTGTGATTGGCGGCGAAGCCGCGCGGCGGCAGCTCGACCGCGATGACAAGCTCGTCGGTGCCGAGATTGGTGTCGCGCTGCGGCGTATCGCCGGGAAGCCGGTGAAAGTCGGCCAAGGCGATCTGGCGCTCGCCGTTGGGGCCGGCGACATGAACCTTTGCGTCCAGCACGGCCAGCGCTACGCACATATCGGACGGGTGCACCGCGATGCAGGCGTCGCTGGTGCCGAGGATCGCGTTCATGCGGTTGATGCCGTCGATCGCGGAGCAGCCGGAGCCCGGCGCGCGTTTGTTGCACGGCGTCGCGATGTCGTAGAAATAAGCGCAGCGCGTGCGTTGCAGGAGATTGCCGCCGACCGAGGCCATGTTGCGCAATTGCTGCGAGGCGCCGGCCAGCAGTGCGCTCGACAGCACCGGATAGCGCTGCGCGATCAGCGGGTGATAAGCGAGATCGGAATTCGGCACGAGCGCGCCGATGTGCAGCCCACCTTCCGCGGTCGGCTCGACTTTGTTCAGGGGCAGCTTCGAGACGTCGATCAGCTTCGACGGCTGCTCGACATCCATCTTCATCAGGTCCACCAAATTGGTGCCGCCGGCGATGAACTTTGCCCCGGGGCTAGCGCTGATCTGGCGCAGCGCATCCGCCACGTTGCCGGCGCGGGCGTAATGAAAACCGATCATGATTGCCCCATCGCTTGCTGGATCGCCGCGACGATGTTCGGATAGGCGCCGCAGCGGCAGATATTGCCGCTCATCAATTCGCGGATTTCGTCCGCAGTCTTGGCCTTGCCCTCGTTGAGGAGGCCGACAGCGGAGCAGATCTGCCCCGGCGTGCAATAACCGCACTGGAATGCGTCATGGTCGATGAAGGCCTGCTGCACCGGATGAAGTTTTCCGTCCCTGGCCAGGCCTTCGACGGTGGTGATGCTGGCGCCGTCCTTCATGACCGCGAGCGTCAGGCACGACAACACGCGCCGGCCCTCGATCAGCACGGTACAGGCGCCGCATTGGCCCTGATCGCAACCTTTCTTGCTTCCGGTGAGATGGAGATGTTCGCGGAGCACATCGAGCAAGGTCGAGCGGGGATCGAGCGTCAGCGCATGAGCCTTGCCGTTGATCGTCAAATTCACTGCAACGGGCGACGCGCCGCCGTTTGCTTGTGACTGTGCCATGATGCCTCCGTCACAACTGGGAAAATGATGGATTTAGCCCATCGGCCTCACCCATCTCGTTCAATAATTTCAGCAATTTTATTGGTTTCTTGCCACGTACGCGAGATAGGTAACATCGGTCGCGTGTTGCGGTTCCGCAAGACCTGCTCGCCGCGATCCACTCGCCTTAGCCGCGCGCCAAGTCCCGATGGGGATTGCCGCCGCGCATCGCCTTCGCCACACTCCGCGCGCGACAACATCTGTTCGGGAGGCGACTTATGGCTGGGCGTAAAGTGGCGGTGGTGACCGGGGCTGGCACCGGTGTGGGGCGGGCCGTGACCTTGGCGCTGATGAAGGAAGGCTACGCCGTCGTGCTCGCCGGACGGCGCAAGGACATGCTGGAAGGCGTCGCCAGGGAAGGCGCGCAGACGCCCGGCGAGGCGTTGGCCGTGCAAACCGACGTCGCCGATCCGGCCTCGATCAAGGCGCTGTTCGAGGCCACCAAGAAGGCTTACGGCCGGCTCGACCTGCTCTTCAACAATGCCGGCATCGGCGCCCCAGCCATGCCGATCGAAGAAATCCCGTACGACAAGTGGCAGGCCGTGGTCGCCACCAATTTCACCGGCGTATTCCTGTGCACGCAGGAAGCCATCAAGATCATGAAGGCGCAGACCCCGCGCGGCGGCCGCATCATCAATAACGGCTCGATCTCAGCCCATACGCCGCGTCCGGGCGCTGCGGCCTATACGGCAACCAAGCACGCCGTCACCGGCCTGACCAAGCAGACCGCGCTCGACTGCCGCGGCCATGACATCTGCTGCGGCCAGGTCGATATCGGCAATGCGGCGACCCCGCTCACCGATCGCATGGTCCAGGGTGAAGGCGTGCTGCAGCCCGACGGCCGCAAGATGGTCGAGGCGCGCATGGCCGCCGAAGATATCGGCCGCGCCGTGGTCTACATGGCGGGCCTGCCGCTCGATACCAATGTGCTGTTCATGACGGTGATGGCGAACCTGATGCCGTTTGTCGGCCGCGGCTAAAATCAAGCATGCTCGAAGGCTGGCACGAGTTCTACACTCTGCTCGGCACCGCGGCCGCGGCGCTGGCGGCGCTGTTGTTCGTCGCCGCCTCGATCGGTACCGGCTATTTGAACGCCGGAACCGACGGGCCGACCCGCACCTTCACGAGCCCGGTGCTGTTTCACTATACCTACGTGCTCTTTGTCAGCCTGATCGTGCTGATGCCCAACACGACCGCCGCATCGCTGTCCTTGATCGTCGGCGTCAGCGCCGCCGCCGCGCTCGGCTACTCGATCTTTATCTTGCGCCGCGTACTGCGCAGCAACGCCAGCGATATCGACGATCGCCTGGGCTACGGCGTGAGCCCGTCGCTGGCTTATCTGGCGACGCTGATCGCGGCGATTTTCCTCGGCCTGCATTCTCCGATCGGTCCGCCGCTCCTCGCCGGCGCGCTGATCTTCTCGCTGCTGGTCAATATCCGCAACACCTGGGACCTGACGGTGTTCTTCGCGCAAAGGCGCGGCGGCGGCCCGCCGCCTTCTCAGCAACCCTGAAAGCGCCCCTACTTGCCGGCTAACGTGGCGCCTCCTCTGCTTCGATCTCGTCCGACCGCTGCCGATTCGGATCATGGGTTTCCGGCATAACGAAGAAGTACAGCGCGAGACCCAGAAGAGCCACGCCGGCAAGCGTGAGGAAAGCCGCGCTATATCCGGCATAAACGACAACGTACCCAGCCAATGCCGTGGACAATGCCGCGCCGATGCCTTGGGCAGTGATGATGGCACCCTGCGCCACGTTGAAGCGGCCGGTGCCGCGCATCAGATCGGCGACGATCACGGGAAAAACCGCGCCATAGATGCCCGCGCCCACCCCATCCAGCAATTGCACGCCAACGAGCCAATACGGGTCATCTGAGAGTGGATAGAGGCAGCCGCGAATGGTGAGGACGAGGAGCGCGATCAGAAATAGCGGTTTGCGGCCCCAGGCATCGGCCTTCGTGCCGACAAGCATTGCCATCGGCACCATGACAAGTTGTGCCGCGACGATGCAAGCCGACATCAGGCTTGTGCCGAGGTTCTTATCTTGAAGCGCCAGCTTCTGGCCGACCAGCGGCAGCATGGCCGCATTGGCAAAGTGGAACATGATCGCGCAGCCGGCGAAGATCAGCAGCGGCCGGCAAGTGAGAAGCACGTTCAGACCGGAAGGGCGATCCCCGCTCGCCTCCACGTCGTGCAGACCGCGCGCAAGATCATGGTCAATGGCCCGCTCCGGGATCGCGAGCACGCCGATAGTGCTCGCGATCGCCATCGACGCCAGCAGGAAAAACACGACCTTGGGTCCCCACAAATAAGCGAGAGCGCCGGCGGCGCTCGCGGCGCAAACATTGCCGGCGTGGTTGAAGCTCTCGTTGCGGCCAATCCGTTTGGTGAAGGCCCCGTGCCCGAAGATGCCGAGCGTGACCGCCGCGAGCGCGGGACCGAACACGACGCCCGCCGCATGCGCCGTCGCCTGCGAGATGGCCACAGGCCAAAACGATGACAGCCAAGGGAAAAGGAGCGATGCCGCCGTCACGAGACCGGCCGCCGCGACCATTACGGCACGTTTCTTTCTCGTCGCATCCACCAATGCGCCCGCTGGCGTTTGGGCGAGGATGCCCGCGACCGTGGCAACCGACATGACGACGCCAATGCTGCCGGCGTCCCACTGCCGTTCGGTCAGCAGATAGACCGCAAGATATGGCCCCAGCGCATCGCGCACGTCAGCCAAGAAGAAATTGGCGGCGTCGAGGGCGTGGCCCGCACGTCCCAATTCCTCCTTCGCCTGGTCGCCGAGCGCAACCACTGTTCGACCCGCAGAAATTCGTGACGCGCCCCGGCTACGGCCAACTATCTAAAATGATGCTGCCCCGATTTAGTTCCGATTTCACGAAACCGCGCTCACTTTGATCTTCGTGCCGGGCCGCACCTTGGCGAGCGTCTTCACATCGCCGAGCGCCTTCGCCCAGATATTGCAGGGGCTGGCGAGCCGCGTCTCGTCGCCTTGCGAGATCGGCGTGCGGCCGAAGCCGATGGCAATGGCGTCGCCGTCCGGCCAATAGGCGATCTCGCCGGGCGTGACCACGGCGCGCGCGTCCTTCTCACGCGAAGTCTTTACCGGTGTCTCGAAATATACTTCTTCGCCCCAGGTCATCGCCGAACTTTCGATCGGCAGGGCCTTGGCGATCGCCTTCGCGGTCGGCGTGTCGAGCAACTCGGCATCGAGCGTGAGTGCGCCGAATTCAAACCGGATGCGCATCTTGGTTTCCCCTTTCGTCGCCGCGGTACCATACCTCCTTGCCATCGATCGTGCGCGCGACGAATTCGACGAGGAAGCGCGGGTCGCTGCCGAAACCATAGTCGCCGACGACGAGCAGCACGACGCCAAACCCGAGAAGTAACGGCGGTACAACGAATCCGAGCCAGAGATTTCGCGGCAGCGGATCTTGGGCTTGCCAGAATATTCGGAAGGTGTGCACAACGATCGCGCCGCCTCCCACGAAAATGAAAGCGACCCAGTATTTCAGAAAGACGCGAAACATGGGATGCATGCCGACGGTGCAGTGCAGCCGGGTGCGGCCGGCTTCTTCAATGAACTTACCGGACAGCCAGCATTGCGAGCCGTGCCGGTAGTAGCTGCGACGGCGCAGCCGGATGGCGGTCTCGCGGACCGTTCCGAGGACAGGCTTGCTGCCGGCCATGGCGAAGCCGCCATCGGTCGCAGCCCGCAGCCGGTGGATGCATTCGGCAAGCGGCAAGGGCGAGACCAGATCGAATGTCATCGTGCGGATTGCCAGCCAATGAAAGCGCGATCCTGGACCGCGCATATGGCCCGCGCGTGACGGCCGCCGCAGAGCCGTGCCGGATTCGCAGCCGATGCACCGGCGCTGTCTTTGTGGCAAGGAAGCCCACAGGAAACCAATCCATGATTCCACTGTTGACGCCGGGAAAGCACGGAACGCCGCATGCCGCCTGAGCTTCTGATCTGGCTCGCCGCCGGCGCCGCCATCCTCGGCATCGTCATTCGTCCCTTTGATCTGGCCGAGGCGGTCTGGCCGGCGGCGGCCGTCGTCGTGCTGCTGCTGCTTCGCGCGATCACGCCGCAGACCGCCATCCTCGGCGTCGGCAAGGGCATCGACGTCTATCTGTTCCTCACCGGCATGATGCTGCTTGCCGAAATCGCCCGCACCGACGGCCTGTTCGACTGGCTCGCCGCGCTGGCGACGCGCCGTGCCCGGGGCTCCGCGCGGCGACTGTTTCTGCTGACCTACGCGGTTGGCACGATCGTGACGATCTTCCTGTCGAACGACGCGACCGCTGTCGTGCTCACGCCCGCCGTGGCGGCCGCCGTACGCACGGCGCGCGCTCCCACCCCGCTCCCTTTCCTGCTGGTCTGCGCCTTCATCGCCAATGCCGCCTCCTTCGTGCTGCCGATCTCCAATCCGGCCAATCTCGTGATCTATGCGAGCCGCATGCCGCCGCTATTGCAATGGCTGCCGCAATATCTGTTACCCTCGGCGCTGGCGATCGTCGCGACCTATATCGTGCTGCGCTGGACCCAGCGCGACGCGCTCACGCAACGGATCGCGACCGACATCGCCATGCCGGTCCTGACGCTCGGCGGCAAGACCGCGGCGGCCGGCATTGCCGCAACCGCGATCGGCCTGATGGGCGCGTCGGCGCTTGATTTTCAGCTCGGCCTGCCGACCTTCATTGCCGGCGCCGCGACGACGCTCATCGTCGCCATCGCCGACCCCAGGAAGACCTGGACGATCCTGAAAGAGATTTCCTGGGGCGTGCTGCCGCTGGTCGCCGCCCTGTTCGTGCTGGTCGAAGCGCTCGACCAGACCGGCATGATCGCCGATCTGTCGTTGCTGCTGCAGCGCGCCATCGCGCAAGCGCCTGCTTTGGCCGCCTGGGGCTCCGGCATCGCCGTCGCGCTCACCAGCAATATCGCCAACAATCTTCCGGTCGGGCTCGTTGCCGCCAGCGCCTTGCATAGCGTTGAGCCGCCCGAACAGGTCACGCGCGCGGTCCTGATCGGCGTCGATCTCGGCCCGAATCTCTCCGTCACCGGCTCGCTCGCGACCATCCTCTGGCTGACCGCGCTGCGCCGCGACGAACTCACGGTCGGCTCATTTGCCTTCCTGCAACTCGGCGCGCTGATCATGCCGCCCGCGCTTCTGCTCGCGCTGGCCGCGGCGTTGCTGCTGCCTTGAGTTGGAACACGCGCCGAGGGAGTGGCGCTTCGCGCCTTTGCAAAAGTTCCAGTTCCATTCCGCCTTACTCCGGTCAAACGGCAATGGCTCGCTAGCAACATTCTGCTCGGCAAAGCGTCGCAGCAAATGCGCGAGCGTAAGCGATATCAGGAGCCGACCGTGTCAAGCACCGCGGCAGCAAGCTCAGACTACGATTTTTCACCCGGCCTGCCGCTGCTTGACAGGCCATCGCGCGTTCAGCACGCGCGGCGCGCATTCACACGCTATCTGATCGCGATCTGCATCGGAGTAGCCGCGACCTTGGGGTGGCAGTCCTATGGCGACGCCATCAAGCAGACGATCGCAGCCAAAGCGCCCGCGCTGGGCTGGTCGCCGGAGGTCCAGCAAATGATCGCCGCATCGGTACAGCAGCTCGGTTGGACCAAGGCAGCGGAGCTTGAAGAAGGCGCGCCGCCGACAGCCCCGCAGGCGACAGCCTCGCAGGCGCCTTCGGCGCAAGCCGCTCCCGACCTGGCCGCGCCCAAATCATTGGCGCCGTCACCGACATTGGAACAGGTCCAGCAAATCGCATCCGATCTGACCGCCCTGAAGCAGGCCGTCGAGCAGCTATCGCGGCAATCAAAATCAGATGGCGCAAGACATCGCCAAGGTGCAGGCGACGGACCAGGAAGTCCTCAATAAGATCTCAGCGAATAAAGTCGCCGCAACCAGTGCGAATAACAAGTTCGCCGCGAGTAAATTCTCGGCGCCCCCGCCGCAGACCGCAGCAATGCCGACGCACAGACATCCGCTGGCGCCGCCTCCGCCGCAGCCGCTATCGCCACAACCGCCGCCGTTGCGCTGACGGAATTCAAGTCGCGTCACGCGATTCCGGCCGCCACCCGCCGAACTAAATCCCGTTTTGTGCGTTGCGATAAGTCGGGCCAATGACTTTTCGGGAGCGCTACTGTGTCCTCGTCTGAGCGTTTACTCGTGCCCGCGTGCACGTGTGGCAAAAAGCTGACGCTATTGGCACCCGATGCATTGCCCAACCAAGACGTCACGCATGTCCGCATTTATCGCTGTCGCGATTGCGATCACGAAACACGCATTACGGTTTGGGGCGCTGACATGCATGAGGACCTCTACGCGGCGAAGGCCACTCGCTGCAGCTAAACCGTTTTCGATCACTGCTCCCGCTGGACTTGCACGGCAGCGCCGTGGCTGTCCGCGGTGCCGGCCAAAATCACGAGATAGCGGCGCGGGTTCTTATCCTCACCCTGAACCAGCTGACGAATTGGCCCGATCGCATTGACGACCGCTGCGCCCGGCGGGATTGGTCATAAAGCCCTGCAGCGGTTCGACAACGCCGGTGCCCGAAGGCTCGTTCGCAAGCGCGAGCAGATATGGCTTTCCCGGCTCGAGGCCGGTAACCGCAGCCTCCAGAACTTGCACCAGTCCCTGATCGGACAGCGAAACGCTTGTCGACGCCCTATCCTCTTTCTTTGCGCCGGGCGGCGCCAAGGAGAGCTGCACTGATCGGCCTGCGATGCCGAGCGGCTGCAATTGTCGGCCGTTCCTTGGGACGACCTCATCCTGGTCATTGCCGAGTTCTGGCGCCGCTACAGCGGGACGCCGGAACATAAACCAGCGCCTGCGGCGCCTGACCGATCGGACTCGTGGCGATCACTTGGTTCTTCAGTGTGTCGATGGCGGCGACTTTGTCTTCGTTCTCAAGGCCGACATAGACGCGCGTTCCGTCCCCAGACGGCCAGATGCCATGCGGCAATTGACCGACCGGAATGGTCGCGACCTGATCAAAACTATCGGTGCGAAACACTTTGATCTGGTTGAGCCCGCCGACCGTCACATAGGCAAACATGCCATTGGCGTTTCGCACGATATTGACGTGGTTGGTGATGGGACCGGTGTCGATGGTCTTCAACAGAGCAAACGGCGGCTGCGCATCGAACACCTGCGTCTTACCGGTGTCCTTCAGCGTGAACCACACCTGTTTGCCGTCGGGTGTCGCCGCGATATTGGGACAAAATGGACTCGCTTGCGGGACCTTGCCGACAATCTTGTGGTCGGCGACGGTTATGACTTCGGTCTCCGGCGTGAACGAGGAGCACACATAGCCGTATTTGCCGTCGGGCGAGAAAATCGTCATGCCCGGACCGTTGGAAACGATGATCCTGGTCTTCTCGGCGTAAGTCGAACCGTCAAGCACGGAAACATAATTCTCGCCGCGGACAACGACCCAGACCTCGCTGCCATCCGGCGTGAAGAACGCTTCGTGCGGCGAACGCCCGACATAGGTCACGTGCTTCACGCTGTTGGTCGCCGTGTCGATGAAATTCACCGCATTCGAACCGATCGCGACCACCGCGATGGTGCGGTGATCCGGCGAAAAACCCATGCCGTGCACCAGCAACTGGCCCTTGTAGAGCGGACTGAGATTGCCCGGCAGCGGATCGCCGAGACGGATGGTGCCAACGAGCTTGTTGTCGACGGGATCGGTGACGGAGACCGTATTCGAAAATTGTTCGGCGGAATAAACGCGATCTTGATGGCTGATCGGAATATCAGGATCGGAAGCGGCTGCCGGTACCTGTCCGGCGACGGGCCGCTTGGACGCCAGCGAAGGCGGTTGCGAGCAACAGGACCGCGGGCGTCAATCTGCAACGCATTTCAAGGCTCCTTGGTGAGGTGTGTCGGTGGAATTTGGTCCGGCGAAGCCATGGCCGGCGGCAAAGGCTGGCCGAGCGCCAACCGCATTGCACTGATCTCTTGCAGTTGCGTGACGATGATTTCCTGGGCCATGCGCCGCAGCGGTTCGTTGCGTCCATAATGGAGTTCGGCCTGCGCCATCTCGATCGCACCCTGATGATGCGGCGCCATCATCGCGACGAAATCGGTGTCGACATCGCCTGACGGCTTGATCCCCATCTCGATCATCATCTTGGTCATCGCACTGACATTTTCCGCGAGGTACGGCGCTTCCGCAGCTGCGGCAGAACGGAACGGCTTCGCGCAGATCGCGGAAATGAAATCGGCGAGCGATTGCGGCTTTGCCGAATTCGCGCTCAGAAATGCCGCTGTAGCCAGCACGCCAAGCGCCACTGCCGCGGCGTGGGAGCCGATCAAGAAGCGATAAGTGAATGACACGGTACGTCTCCGTTGACGAAGACCGACTTGGCGCGGCCCGATCCGATCCGAGACAGTCGATGCACGACGCCGGCGTGCCGGCGATGCATGTCGCTCGTCGCGGAGCCTCCTCAGGAGTTTAGAGTGGTCTTCGCGCCAAGGCCATGCCCCCGCGCCCCGGCTAGGCCGATGCCGCGCTCATCTTGGCGACGAATTCCGCGGCGTCGCGGCGAAGCGCGGCGGCCTGCCGATTGAGCTCGGCGGCGGCGGAGAGAACCTGATCGGCGCCCTGCCCCGACCGGCGCGCGAACTCGCTCACTTCGGTGATGCCCGCCGAGGCGCGGGCCGTCAGATTGGCCGCGCTTTCGACGCTGTGCGCGAGCTTGCGCGTCGCCATGTCCTGCTGGTGCACCGAAGCCGAGATCGCGGTCGCGATCAGACGCACCTTGTCCATCGATTCCACGGTGGCGGCGTTGGCCTGCTGCACGACCTCGATGACGTCGCCGACGGCGAGCGTCTTGTCCTTGATTTCGGCCAGTGCCGAGGTGGTCTGCGCCGCGAGCGCCTTGACCTCCTGCGCCACCACATTGAAGCCGCGCCCGGCCTCGCCGGCATGCGCGGCCTCGATCGTGGCATTGAGCGCGAGCAGATTGGTCTTCGAGGCAATGGCGCTGATCAGCGACACGACCTGGTCGATATCCTTGACGGTCTTGGCGAGCGCCGTGGTATTGCTCACCGCGCTCTCGACGCATTGCGTGGTTTCGCCGACGATCCGCGAGGAATTGGCGGCCTGCATGTTGATCTCGCCGATCGAGGCCGACAATTCCTCGATCGCATGCGCGGCGCCCGCGGCGCTGGTCTTGGTCTCGCTCGCGACCGCTGACACGGTCGCCGCATGACGCTGCGACTGGTCGAGCACCGCCGTCATGTCACGCGCAAAATATTCGAGCTCGGTCGCCGACTCGCCGACCGAAGCGGCGACCCCCAGGATGTCGCTTTCGAACGCCGAGCTGAAGGCCGACAGCGCCTCGGACTTCTCCGCCTGCGCCCGCTCGCGCTCGGTGACGCGCGCGGTCTCCGCTTCTTTCAGCGCAATCGCATTGTCGCGGAACACTTCGACCGCGCGCGCCATGGCGCCGATCTCGTCGCCGCGCAGCCGTCCCTGGACCGGAACGGCAAGGTCGCCCCTTGCCATCCGGCTCATGCTCCCGGCCATGCGCCGCAGCGGCAGCGCGATGAAGATGTGGCTCAAAGCCAAGGCGCCGATCAGCGCCGCCGCGGTACCGGCGGCGAGGATGCCGATCGTCATGCGATACATCGCAGCGCCCCGCTCGGCGACTTCGGCTTCGGTGCCGCGCCCTTCTCCGCCGAGGATATTGATCAGCCGGTTGAGCTGCGAGGCGGTATCGTCACGCGCCGGATCGAATTTCAGGTCGATGATGCGCCCCGCCAAGGCGCGGTCGCCGGCATGGAGCGCCGCCTTGACGTCGCGCGCGACATTGTGGGCGATTTCGAGCTTGGCCTGGATGCGCGCGACGTCGCCGCCCGCCGTCGGCTCATAGCCGGCCACATTGTTCAGCGCGTTCTTCACCGCGGCGGCGTCGTTCTCGATCGCTTCAGCGGCTTCTCGCGCCGCATCGGCATCGGAGGCGGAATAGGCCTTGTAGACATCGAGGCCGAAGGATTCGAGCCCGGTCTTGGCTTCGGCGAGCGCGAGGCGCGCCGGGGCGACGTGCTCGGTCAGCTGCGCGTTCAGCGCCTCGAGCGCGTGGAATTTCTGCAGGCAAAGCGCATTGGCCGCGATCGAGAGCAGCCCCAGCGCCGCAATGAGGAGAACCGCCTTGGCGGCGATGGGCAGATGGAACGCTTTCATTTGCGACAAGCGGGGGGACTTCCTGTGCCATCGGTCTAGCCGGGAATTGGTTTGCGCGGGCTTAACGGGATGTTGCCGGCCTGTGACAGCAACGCGCTATAGTGCGGCCGCCGGCCAATCGGGACTTCATCCGTAGATGCCATCGCTTCAGTCACTGCAGTCGCTTCTCGGCGTCTTCGCCATCATCGCCATTGCCTTTGTGATCAGCGAGGACCGCCGCGCGGTGCCGTGGCGGCAGGTGCTGACCGGGCTTGTCGTCACCTTCGCGCTGGCGGTGCTCATGCTCAAAGTGCCGGAGAGCCAGGCCGCCTTCACGCTGATCAGTCGCGCGGTCGATGCGGTTGCAGCCGCAACCAAAGCCGGCACCTCGTTCGTGTTCGGCTATGTGGGCGGCGGCACGCTGCCGTTCGATCCGAAGACGCCGGGATCCGATTTCATCCTCGCCTTCCAGGCGCTGCCGGTGGTGCTGATGATGAGCGTGCTGTCTTCGCTGCTGTTCTACTGGCGCATCATGCCGCCGATCGTGCGCGGCTTTTCCTGGGCGCTGGAAAAGACGCTCGATGTCGGCGGCGCGGTCGGACTGTCGACGGCCGCGAACATCTTTGTCGGCCAGGTCGAGGCGCCGCTGTTCATCCGGCCCTATCTGCCGAACCTGTCGCGCAGCGAAATGTTCGTGGTGATGACCGGCGGCATGGCTGGCATCGCCGGCACCGTCTTCGTGCTCTATGCCACCATCCTCGCCAATGCCATTCCCAATGCCGCCGGCCATATCGCGGTCTGCTCGGTGCTCGGCGCGCCGGCCGCGATCTTTATTAGTCTCATCATGGTGCCGGATTCGAAGAACGCGCATACTGGCGGCAAGCTCGATGACATCGAGCAGGTCGCAAGTTCGACCATGGATGCCATCGTCAAAGGCACCGGCGCGGGCCTCGAGCTTCTGCTCAACATCACCGCGATGCTGATCGTCTTTATCGCGCTGGTCTATCTGGCCAATTCAATCCTGGGCCTGCTGCCGGACATGTTCGGCGCGCCGCTGACGCTGCAGCGCGCGCTCGGCTGGGTCATGGCGCCGGTGTGCTGGCTGATGGGCATTCCGTGGTCGCAAGCGGTCACCGCCGGCGGCTTGATGGGCCTCAAGACCGTGCTCAACGAATTCGTCGCCTATCTCCAGCTCGCCGCGCTGCCGGCCGATGCGCTCGAGCCGCGTTCGCGGCTGATCATGCTCTACGCGATGTGCGGCTTCGCCAATTTCGGCTCGCTCGGCATCATGATCGCCGGGCTTGCCACGATGTGCCCGGACAAGCGCGACGAAGTGGTGTCGCTCGGGCTCAAGTCGATCGTTTCCGGCACGCTGACGACTTGCCTCCTCGGCGCCATCGTCGGCGTGCTGAGCTGATTCAAAAACAAGGCCGCCCCGGTTGGGGCGGCCTCATCACTTACAAAGATCGAAGACGGCTTAGCGCTGCGACTGCGCGCCGTACCAATCCGGATTATTGATGCCGACGACTGCGCCTTGGCTGTCATAGGCAGGAATGTCGCCGCCCGCGGACGCGGTGACATAGTTGGCGGCATTGTCCTGCATCACGCGGTGGGTCTTGGCGAGCGCCGGGCTCGAAGCCAGCACGGCTACGGCAAGAGCGGACAAAGCCAGTTTGATACCGAGCGTCTTCATGGATGAATCCTTTCAACTCGTCGCCCTATCCCCATCTACGCATGATACCGCATCGCACAACGTGATATCCGTCACTTACGGATCACAAAAATGTAATGGAATAGAATAACTTAATGCGAATTTTATTCGGACTTTTGCGGGACGATATTGCGACGCGGTTGTCATATTTCAAACACCCGCCACCGCGGCAGCGTGCATGCCGGGAAATGAATTGCTAATAATCGGCGCGTGGTGAGGACATCCGCGCTGCGCCTTGCTATCGATGCAGCATGATCTTTGCCAGCACGGCGGCCTGACGTGATCGATTTTTTGCGGCGCCTGACGCCCGGCATCCTTCTGTGTCTCGCCATCACCGCCGCAGCCGTGGTGCTGCAGGAGGTCGAGACCGAGCTTGCCGGCGCGCCCTATATCGAGGCGCTGGTGCTCGCGATCCTCCTTGGCGTCGCCGTGCGCACGACCTGGAAGCCCGGCCCGGTCTGGCAGCCGGGCATCCAGGTCAGCGCCAAATTCGTCCTCGAATGTGCGATCGTCATTCTCGGCGCCTCGGTGAGCTTCGTCACCATCATGGCGCTCGGGCCGTTGCTGATCTTCGGCATTGCCGCGATCGTCTCGATCACCATCGGCGTCAGCTATCTGATCTGCCGCCTGCTCGGTCTGCCGCTCAAACTGTCACTCCTGGTCGCTTGCGGCAATTCGATCTGCGGCAATTCGGCGATCGCGGCGGTGGCTCCGGTGATCGGCGCCGACGGCGACGACATCGCCGCCTCGATCTCGTTCACCGCGGTGCTCGGCGTGATTGTCGTTCTCACGCTGCCGCTCTTGGTGCCGGTCCTGAATCTGTCGCTGACACAATATGGCGTGCTGGCCGGCCTGACTGTCTACGCGGTACCGCAAGTGCTGGCGGCGACGTTGCCGATCGGCGCCTTGAGCAATCAGGTCGGCACGGTGATCAAGCTGGTGCGCGTCTTGATGCTCGGGCCCGTCGTGCTCGGCATATCGCTGCTCTCAGGCAATCTGCGCCCGGCGCATGCGCGCGCCAATCGCCGCGGTCCGGCGCTGACCGAGCTGGTGCCGTGGTTCATCATCGGATTTCTGGCGCTGCTGGTGCTGCGCTCGTTCGAGGTCATTCCGCAAATGCTGCTGCCGCCGATGACGCGAGCCGCGGGCCTGATGACCACGATCGCAATGGCGGGGCTTGGCCTCGGCGTCGATGTGCGCGCCGTGGCGCGGAGCGGCGTGCGGGTGACGCTCGCGGTCACGCTGTCGCTGATCGTGCTCGGCCTGATGAGTTACGGGCTGATCAGGCTCGCCGGGATCGGCGGTCCGTAGGTCTCGACGCTCAATTCAGCCGGAACTCACCGTCGACGGCGCGGATCTCGGCCGGCTTGATCAGCCGCGCATGCGCCACCGTCACCGAATGCAGCGGCCCCTCGAGCTTTTCCAGCCAGAAATTCAGGAATTTGTTGAGCACGGGAAAGTTCGGGCAGAGATCGTAGTCCTGCCAGACATAAGTCTGTAACAGCCACGGATGGTCAGGCCGCCGGTACAGGATGTTGGCGGTGGTCAATCCGTAGCCTTCGAGCTGCTTTCTAAACTCCTCAGAAGCCATTGTGCCCTCCAAACCCCGGTACGGGGAATGTTTGAGACTCGACCTCCCATTGCAAGCCTCAAAAGTGAATAAGCTGTGCATTTTCAATGCACTAGCAGCATCAGCTCCAGTCTGCTAACAACCCCGCTGCAGGCTCGGTCTGCACTCAGATTGAATGAGTTTTTCTGGGACAAGTTTCCTGCAGGGTTCCGGCTATATTTTCGTTCCGGGCCGGAACCTAATCGCCGTTAACCCTGTCCGAACGGCGTTGATCTGGCCGTTGGCAATCAATTCCGGCGAGTGCTAAAAAATTTCCAGGGACCCCTTGCGGGCAAAATGCCCGTAACCCAAATCGCAGGCAGTGGTGCCAGACCTGCAATGCATGGCTCACCCGCTGCATAGCTTCTCACAACAGCCGGCCAGATAGCCGGTCCGTTCAAATACTTCGCAAGCCGATTTAGAAACTTAGGAGGACATCATGAAGTTTCGTCCGCTGCACGACCGCGTCGTCGTCAAGCGCATCGATGCCGAGGCGAAATCCGCCGGCGGCATCATCATCCCTGATACCGCCAAGGAAAAGCCCTCCGAGGGCGAGGTCATCGCCGTCGGCCCGGGCGGCCGCGACGAGGCCGGCAAGCTGATCCCGATCGACCTCAAGGTCGGCGACATCGTGCTGTTCGGCAAATGGTCGGGCACCGAGGTCAAGATCGACGGCCAGGAGCTCCTGATCATGAAGGAGTCCGACATCATGGGCATCATCACCGACGCGCCCGCCGCCAAGAAGAAAGCCGCGTAACGCCCGCACCCGAGCGTCAGCGAATCTCATCAAACGGAGTGAACTCCAATGTCAGCTAAAGAAGTCAAATTCTCGGTCGATGCGCGCGACAAGATGTTGCGCGGCGTCGACATCCTCGCCAACGCGGTGAAGGTGACGCTCGGCCCGAAGGGCCGTAACGTCGTCATCGACAAGTCGTTCGGCGCTCCCCGCATCACCAAGGACGGCGTCACCGTCGCCAAGGAAATCGAGCTCGAAGACAAGTTCGAGAACATGGGCGCGCAGATGGTCCGCGAGGTCGCTTCCAAGACCTCCGACATCGCCGGTGACGGCACCACGACCGCGACGGTGCTTGCCGCCGCGATCGTGCGCGAAGGCTCCAAGGCGGTTGCCGCCGGCATGAACCCAATGGACCTCAAGCGCGGCATCGACCTCGCGGTCGAGGCCGTGGTCGAGGAACTGAAGAAGAACTCGAAGAAAGTCACCTCGAATTCCGAAATCGCCCAGGTCGGCACCATCTCCGCCAACGGCGACAAGGAGATCGGCGACTATCTTGCCAAGGCGATGGAAAAGGTCGGCAACGAAGGCGTGATCACGGTGGAAGAGGCCAAGAGCCTCGAGACCGAACTCGACGTCGTCGAAGGCATGCAGTTCGACCGCGGCTATATCTCGCCCTACTTCATCACCAATGCCGACAAGATGCGCGTCGAGATGGAGGATCCCTACATCCTCATCAACGAGAAGAAGCTCTCGGCGCTCAATGAATTGCTGCCGCTTCTCGAAGCGGTGGTGCAGACCGGCAAGCCGCTCCTGATCGTGGCCGAAGACGTCGAAGGCGAAGCCCTCGCCACGCTCGTCGTCAACAAGCTGCGCGGCGGCCTGAAGGTCGCGGCAGTGAAGGCGCCGGGCTTCGGCGATCGCCGTAAGGCCATGCTGCAGGACATCGCCGTCCTGACCGGCGGCCAGGCGATCTCTGAAGATCTCGGCATCAAGCTCGAGAACGTCACGCTCGCCATGCTCGGCAAGGCCAAGAAGGTGATGATCGACAAAGAGAACACCACGATCGTCAACGGCGGCGGCAAGAAGAAAGACATCGAAGAGCGCATCACGCAGATCAAGGCGCAGATCGAGGAGACCACCTCGGACTACGACCGTGAGAAGCTGCAGGAGCGCCTCGCCAAGCTCGCGGGCGGCGTTGCCGTGATCCGCGTCGGTGGCGCCACCGAAGTCGAGGTGAAGGAGCGCAAGGATCGCGTTGACGACGCGATGCACGCGACCCGCGCCGCGGTCGAGGAAGGCGTGCTGCCGGGCGGCGGCGTAGCGCTTCTCCGCGCCACCGAGACGCTTAAGAAGATCCGCACTCAGAACGACGACCAGAAGACCGGCGTCGAGATCGTGCGCAAGGCGCTGCAGGCTCCGGCCCGGCAAATCGCCACCAATGCCGGTGAAGACGGCTCCGTCATTGTCGGCAAGATCCTCGAGAACAGCTCGTACGGCTTCGGCTTCGACGCCCAGAACGGCGAGTATGTCGACATGGTCAAGAAGGGCATCATCGATCCCACCAAGGTGGTGCGCCAGGCGCTGCAAGGCGCGTCCTCGGTCGCCGGCCTCCTGATCACCACGGAAGCCATGGTTGCCGAACTGCCGAAGAAGCAGGCCCCGATGCCCCCGATGCCGGGCGGCGGCGGAATGGATTTCTAACGAAATCCATTCCGGAAAGCCGCCCCATCTTAAGTGGTCGAAGTCGGCAACAGCCGACTTCGACGCGGCGGCGGCATGGATTTCTAAGAACTCCATCGACGCTTAAGAATGCGAAGGCCCGGGAGCGATCCCGGGCCTTTTGCTTGGGTAGCCCCGGGTCGCGCGCCCTCCGGTCAAGCGTCCCTTTACCTCAAATCCTAGGCACAATATTACCGGTCGGAAGGCATCATCGGATACTGACGACAACACCAGCCGCCCGAGCTTACGACCGTGCCCAATCTTTCGACGCTGATGGCCATCACGGTTTTCACCCCGGTCCTCGCGGGATGCCTGCTGCTGTTGTCGTGGCTGCAGCACCGAAACGTCGTTGCGCTGGCCTGGTGGGGCTCCGGTTTCATCATCGCGTCGATCGCGACGATGATTATCGTCCTCGCCCGCGGCACAATTCCCAATTTTTGGTCGATCGTTGTCGGCAACGCGCTGCTGGCTGCGGCCTATGGGATCCTCTGGGCCGGAGCGCGCAAGCTCAATGGCGAGAAGGTCTCGATTGTCTTGACGGTGGCGGGCGTGCCGATCTGGATAGCGGCTTGCTCGATTCCATCGATCTACACGCGGCCGGAAGCCCGGGCCACGGTGATGGCGGCAATCGCCGTGGTCTATACGCTGCTCGCTCTCTTTGAACTCTGGCGCGGTCGTGGCGACGGTGAATGGCGCTGGCCCATCATGCTGGTCCTGCTGGCACACGCCGCAGCCATCCCGATCCGGATTCCACTCGCCGTGGCCTGGTTCCAGCCGAAGCCATCCGACGTGGATCTGCTGACCTTTATGATCTTCGAGAGCGCGTTCGTCTGCATCTGCGCGGCCTATTTATTCGGGAGCCTTGCCAAGGATCAAATCGCCGCAACTTTTCGGCGCACCTCGCTGACCGACTCTCTGACCCACGTTCCCAACCGACGCAGCTTCCTTGAAACGGCCGAGCGGCTATTGAAGCGAACGCGTTTTGCGCGCCGGCCGGTTGCGCTCCTGATGCTTGATCTCGATCGCTTCAAAAGCATCAATGACAGCTACGGACACCAGACCGGCGATGAAGTGCTCGTCGCATTTTGCCGGTTGTCGACATTGATGCTCCGGCCGGCCGATCTGTTTGGCCGCATCGGTGGCGAGGAATTTGCGTGCCTGTTGCCGGATACCGGACAGGAAGACGCTCTCTGGCTGGCAGAACGGCTGAGAGTCGCATTTGAAGGCATCGCGCACACGGTGGGACCGCAGACGCTGCGGACCACGGTCAGCGTCGGTATCGCAGTCTCGGATGATGCAGATGTCGATCTCGGCACGCTTCTAAAACAGGCCGATCAGGCGCTTTATCGCGCGAAGGAACTGGGACGCAATCGCGTTGAAATATCGGCGCGCCGGGATGAAGCGCCGCCGAAAAATCGACAGATCATGCTGTTCCCGATGACTGATGACTCTAAGCCGCAGCGCGTTCTGACACGCCTTAGGTCATGAGCCGACATTGCCGTCGCTCGAAGGTGCGGTAGCAATCCCGGGCCTCTTGCTTGCGGTTCGTGGGGTGTGCGGCGCTCTGCGCCTCATATACGATGCAGAGCACGGGCCGATTCGTGGCAACGGGATTGCCACGCAAGATGAAGAATGAGCAGCGCGCCTGAATTTGCTATCGACCCGTTTCTCCTGCCGACCTGTGACCGTTGCGGCGGCGCCGTGAATTTGTCCTATGTCGAGCCGGCGACCGATCAAATGCCGACCAAACGCGTCTATCGGTGCTCGCTGTGCGATGCCGAGAAGCTCGTGCTGTCGCCGGACGATCCCCGGTAGTTCGGCCGAAAGACGCCATCTACGCTTTGGCCTGGCGCTTGATCCCGAATGAGTGCGTACCCGCTCATCGAAAATTGAGCATGTGGAGAGCCGAAGGTTGACGACGTTCCAACTTACAACCTAGAGACACTCGGCCGGCCAATGATTGGCACCCATGCGTTCAGCTTCCGGAACGAAGCAACGTGTCGAGTGAAACGGTTTCTTCGCATCAACCCACTGCGCGCCCATTCATATCGCGCGGGGTGATGATTTATTTCGGCATCCTGTTTGTATTGACGCTCATATCTCTGCTGCCCGATGCAATCACCATCGGGCTTTTGTTTTTCATTTTGCCGGGCGCGATACTCCTCGCGTCGAGCACGCTGCTCTACTATTCGATCGCGCTGCTGCCGGCCTATTTCATCAATCGATTTTCCGGGATGAGACTGCTCGCCGTTGCCGTCGCGGCGATCAGCCTCGCCGCCGTTGCTGTGCTGCCCCACTATGTCGATGCATTTCGGCTGGATCGCCTCGTCGCCGCGGACCATTCCGATCCGCCGACGTCGTTGCAGCCGCGGTCCTTCAAGCTGCCCTATCCGAATCCGTACGAATGGACGAATTGGCGGCGGCCGGAGAGCCGCAACAGCTTCCCGCCGCCTCCATGCGCCGATCTGTGCCAGCAATTGCTGTTCAAGGGCAATGTCGATCAGGTTGTAATGCCCGAACATCTGGGTCCGGATCCGCTGGGGGATGGCACCATCCGTATCACGCAGATGAGAGCCTTTCAGTTCGGCCCCAACGGCTCGGTGCGGGAATTACATCCCGTTGCGACGGCGCCGGATCCGGCCGAGTTCTTCAAACCGAAATGGCGACGGTTTCAGCTTGAGCGGCGTGATGCCTGTCCCGATACTTTCAGCCTGATCGAAGGTGAATTTATTCACGAGGCGATCGGCGGACGCTGCCTCATCGAAGACACCATCGGCAGCGACGACGCCGACGTTATTTTGTCGATCGCCAAACCGGCCCGCCAAAAGCAGCCAAGCCTTGATAAAGAGCTGGAGGGAATTCAAACCGGCCCAACGACCGTGACGATTACCGAACAGCGTGACAATCGAACGATCCCGGTCGAAGTCAAGACAGAGCTGGCGGCAAACATCGCGACGATCCCATTCTATTTCACGACCCGCCGGTGTAGCAGCTCCACCGGCTGGTTGTGTTTGGTCGTTGCGACCGATCCGTACCCAAAGAGCTTTGCCGACCCCTATGAGATGATCGGCCGTCGCTATGGCATGACCATCGCACGGACGCCGTGGGCAACCCGCTTTTCGATTGCGCTTTCGGATGGTGACCGGGCCACGGTCGCTGCGATCTTGAATCAGGACTACGGCGCCGGCGGCTATATTCCGATGACTCCGTCGAAACTTGTCGCGAGCTTCGTCGACGCCCGGCTCAAGAGCGGTCAGCTCAGTCAGGACGATATCGACCTGGTCCGTGCGCTGCTCAAGCAGCGCGCCTTTGTCCTGCCGATCGAGACCAAATTGCCGCAATCGACCCACCAGGCGCTCAAGCCGCTTCTGCCGGAGATGTTCGAGCGGATCGCTTACAGAGCCGACGGGCAAGACCAGATCAGGCAATCGCTGGACGCGATCTTGAGCCACTTCTCCGCAGACGACACCGATCCGTACTCGCTCGCCCTGTGCAGCGAACCCAAGAACGGAAAACTGGAGGTCTGCTGGCGACGAGAGTTTCGGAACGCTCACAAGAACTGACCGGCGTCAGTCGTGCAGACCGATCATTGATGGAAACGTGATGTCTCCGCACCGTTGACAATTGTCATTATTTCGGTTACATGCGACCCACGATTCTCCCTCGTAAAAAGGACCGGCTGCGAAGGCACATCGCGGTTCGGGAGCGAGGGCCGTGCCCGCGGGCGGAATTGCAAGCCGCACCCGGGCGGCTTTGGGCATCAGCCGCCGGCAAGCGTGGCCGGCCGTGCGGTGCGCACTGGACTGGGACAGGTAGGGGTGGGTAACGCCCGCTTAGCAGAGTAATCGTGGCGGCCGCGTCCCAGGAAGCATGGCCTGAAGCTGGACGGGAGCGTTCCGACGCTCCCAGGAAGACGCCGCTGGTGGGACGCCGACAGGCGAGCGTGCTCCGTGAGCACGCTGCCGCGCCAAGAGCGCGGAGCGGTTGAATACGCGTCTGTCGGCGTTCCGCTTTCCTTCTTTCGTGAAGCGAGACGGTGTAGAACGAAACGAAGGCACCACCCCTTCTTTCCTCCTCCGCTCTCTCTTCGCGTTTCACATCGTGGCGTGGATCCGAAATTCGCATGCTCGGGCATCGCGACAGCGCGAGCACCTGCCGCCGTGACAACTGGGGAACTTTTGCTCTCGGCGCAAACAAATCCGGCCTGCGATGTTCCGCGTCTTTTGCGGCGTCGCAGCAACGCGTTATGATCAATCCGAGCTTCAGCAATAGCAGCGAGAACATGGCCACTAAGACCTGCCCGAGTTGCACAAGCGACATTCCGGGCGACAGCAAGTTCTGCCCGCAATGCGGCGCGCCGCAGGCTTTGCTCTGCGCCGGCTGCGGCCATGCCAATGCGGCCGGCTCGCGCTTTTGCGCGCAATGCGGCGCCAAGCTTGACGCGGCGCCTGCCGCGGCCGCGCCCCCGCCTGCTCCTTCGCTCGCTCCGTCCCCGCCGCGCGCGGCCAATGTCGCCGAACGCCGCCAGATTACGGTGATGTTCTGCGACCTCGTCGGCTCGACCGCGCTGTCGACGCAGCTCGATCCCGAGGACCTGCGCGAAGTCATGGCCGCGTATCACAAATGCACGGCCGAAACCGTGACGTCCTTCGGCGGCTACGTCGCCAAATATATGGGCGACGGCGTCTTGGTCTATTTCGGCTATCCGGAAGCGCACGAAGACGACGCCGAAAACGCCGTGCGCGCGGCGCTCGCCTTGATCGAAGCCGTGGCGCAGGTTTTTGCCGCATCGGGTCGCCACCAGGTGCGCATCGGGCTGGCGACCGGCCTCGTCGTTGTCGGCGAGCTCCTCGGCACCGGCGAAGTGCTGGAGCGCAATGTCGTCGGCGAAACGCCGAACCTCGCCGCGCGCCTGCAATCGGCGGCGGCGCCGGACACCGTCGTGGTCGACGCCACGACGCGGCGGCTCGCCGGCGAACTGTTCGAATATGACGCCGTGGCGCCGACCGCGCTGAAAGGCTTTGCCGGCCCGGTCACGCTGTGGCGGGTGCTGCGCGAGCGCACCATCGCCAGCCGCTTCGAGGCGTTGCGCGCGGAGGCCCGCACGCCGCTGGTCGGGCGCGAAGAGGAAATGGACCTGCTGCAGCGGCGCTGGGCGCAGATCAAGGACGGCGAAGGCCGCGTGGTGCTGCTCGCCGGCGAGCCCGGCATCGGCAAGTCACGTCTGACCGCAGGCCTGGAGGACAGTCTCAAAGACGAGCCCCACCTCTGCCTTCGCTACTTCTGCCAGCCGCATCATCAGGGCAGCGCGCTGCAACCCGTCATCGCGCAGTTCCAGCATGCCGCCGATTTTGCGCCGAACGACACACCGGCCGACAAGCGCGCCAAGATCGAAAAGCTCTTGGCAGCTACCGGCGGCGCCGCAAGCGAGGACCTTGCGCCGATCCTTGAATTGCTGGGCCTGTCCGACGCCGACGCGGACGGCGCCGCCGACCCGCAGCGCGGCCGGCGCCTGCTCATGAATGCCTTGATCAGGCGACTCGAGACGCTCGCCCGCACCACCCCGGTCCTGATGCTGTTCGAAGACATGCACTGGGCCGATCCGACCTCGCTCGATCTGCTCACGCTGACCATCGAGCATCTGCAACACTTGCCGGTGCTCCTCATCGTCACCTTTCGTCCGGAATATCAGCCCCCCTTCACCGGGCAGCCGCACGTGACCATGCTCACGCTGAACCGGCTGTCGCAGCGCGAGCGGGCCAAGCTCATCGGCAATATCGTCGGCGGCAAGTCGTTGCCGCAGCAATTGTTCGATCAGATCGTCGATCGCACCGACGGCGTGCCGCTGTTCGTCGAAGAGTTGACCAAGGCGGTGCTTGAAAGCGAGCAGGTGCAGGACTCCGAACAGCCGGCGCAGCCGCTTGCTATTCCCTCGACGCTGCAGGCCTCGCTGATGTCGCGCGTCGACCGGCTCGGCTCGGCGCGCGAGGTCCTGCAAATCGCCGCCGCCATCGGCCGCGAATTCCCCTATCAAGTCCTGGCCGCGGTCGCCGGCCTGCCCGACGCCGTGCTGCAGGACGCACTGATCCGGCTCGCCGAAGCCGAGATGGTTTTTATGCGCGGCACGCCGCCGAACGCGGTCTACATCTTCAAGCACGCGCTGGTGCAGGACAGCGCCTATTCGACCATGCTCCGCTCCCGCCGGCAGCAATTGCATGCGGCGATTGCGCTGGTGCTGGAAAAGCGCGCGCCGGAAGTCGTCAACGCGACGCCGGAAGTGCTGGCGCAGCATTTCGAACAGGCCGGCCGCAACGAGCGCGCCATCGACTATTGGCGCCGCGCCGGCGAGCGCGACATGCGCCGCTTCGCCATGAAGGAGGCGATCGCGCATTATTCCAGTGCGCTGCGCGTGGTGACGGCGATGCCGCAGTCGGGGCAACGCGAGGAAATGGAGCTTGGCATTCGGCTCGGTCTGGGCCTTGCGACAATGATGGCGCGCGGACCCGCGGCGCCTGAAGTCGTGGCGCACTATCGCGAGGCCTTGAGCCTGAGCCAGAAGTTGCCGCAATGCGGCCGCGAGCGCTTTCTCGCCACGTGGGGAGTCTGGTTCAGCGCCATGGTCGGCGGCCGCAGCGCGGAGATCGAGCCGCTTGCCGAGGAACTGGTGACGATCGCCCGCGAGCTCGACAATCCGGATCTGCTGCTCGAGGCCTATCACTGCAGGGTGCCGATGATGATGCGCAAGCCGGATTTCGCGGCTGCGTCCGAGGCGGCCGAGGAAGTCATCCGCATCTACGACCGCGAGCGGCACCGCGAGCACGCGTATTTTTTCGGCGGCCACGATTCCCGCATGTGCGCGCGATCGTTTTACGCGCAGGCGCTTTGGGGCAGAGGTCTGTTCGATCAGGCCCGCGACATGGCCTGGAAATCGATCAACGATGCGCGCGCGCTCGGTCACACCTTTTCGATTGCGCACGGCCTGCAACGCGGCGGCCTCACGATGATGCTGGCCGGGGATACCGCCGACTGCCGCGTGATCGCGGATGAGCTGTTTCTGCTCGCGGAGCGCAATAAATTTCCCTGGCAGCTCTCCGATGCCCGCTTTCTCCGCGGCTGGCTGGCGGCGCTGGCGGGAGACGCCGAAGCCGGCCTGGAACAGATGCGGCACGCGGCCAAGGAGCCGTACAATCCGGGCTATCGTGCCGTGTTCCTGTTGGCGCTTGCCGAACGAGAACTGGCAATCGGCGAAATCGGCACCGCGGCATCGACGATCGAGCAGGCGATCGCGGAGATGCAGACCCACGCCAACAATTTTTGCCTGCCGGACGCCTTTCGCCTGCGCGGCGAAGTCTTGCTGGCGAAATCGCGCGACAATGGCGCCGCCGCGGAGCGGATGTTTCGCGAGGCGCTGGCGCTCGCGACCACGCAATCCTGCCGGCCGCTCGCTTTGCGCGGCGCGATGAGCCTCGCCCGGCTGATGGCCGAAACCAGCCGCCGCACCGAGGCACGCGACCTCCTCGCCCCGGTCTACGCAACATTCACCGAAGGCTTCGACCGGCCGGATTTACTGGCGGCCAAAGCGTTACTCGCCGAGTTGAGTTAGCTCACGTAGAAAATGACGAAGGGAAACTGCCGCCGCAATGGCCAGCATCAACCTCAACGAGCGTCCGCCCGCCGACAAAGTCCTCACCGACATCGCCGACTATGTCCTGGGCTATCGCGTCGAGAGCCCCCTCGCCTACGAGACCGCGCGCTATTGCCTGATCGACACGCTGGGCTGCGGCCTCGAGGCTCTGGAATATCCCGCCTGCACCAAGCTTCTCGGTCCGATCGTGCCCGGCACCGTGGTGCCGCACGGCGCGCGCGTGCCAGGCACGCCGTATCAGCTCGATCCAATGCAGGCCGCGTTCAATATCGGCACCATGATCCGCTGGCTCGACTTCAACGATTGCTGGCTGGCGGCGGAATGGGGCCATCCGTCCGACAATCTCGGCGGCATTCTCGCTGTAGCCGATTGGCTGTCGCGCACGGCGGTCGCCGCCGGCCGGCCGCCGCTCGTCGTGCGCGACGTGCTCACCGCGATGATCAAGGCGCACGAGATCCAGGGCTGTCTCGCCCTGGAGAATGCCTTCAACAAGGTCGGCGTGGATCACGTCATCCTGGTCAAGGTCGCCACTGCCGCCGTGGTCGCCACGTTGCTCGGACTGACGCGCGAACAGACCATCAATGCGCTGTCGCTCGCCTTTGTCGACGGCCAGGCGCTGCGCACCTATCGCCATGCGCCCAATACCGGCTCACGCAAAAGCTGGGCGGCGGGAGACGCGACAAGCCGTGCGGTGCGGCTCGCGCTGATCGCCAAGACCGGCGAGATGGGTTACCCCTCCGTCCTCACCGCCAAGACCTGGGGTTTTTACGACGCATCGTTTCGCGGCGAGCCGTTTCGCTTTCAGCGGCCTTACGGCTCCTATGTGATGGAAAACGTGCTGTTCAAGATTTCCTATCCGGCCGAGTTTCATGCCCAGACCGCGGTCGAGGCGGCGATGGCGCTGCACAAGACGCTCGCGGAGACGGGACGCAGCAGCGACGACATCGCCTCGTTGCGCATCCGCACGCAGGAAGCCTGCATCCGCATCATCGACAAGCACGGGCCGCTGCATAATCCCGCCGACCGCGATCACGCGATTCAGTACATGGTCGCGGTGCCGTTGATCTTCGGCCGGCTGACGGCGGCCGATTACGAGGACAAGGTCGCCGCCGATCCGCGCATCGACGCGCTGCGCGCCAAGATCACCTGCGTCGAAGATCCGCAATTCACGAGCGACTACCACGATCCCGACAAGCGCTCGATCGCCAATGCGCTGACCGTCACGCTCAAGGACGGCACCGTGCTGCCGGAAGTCGTCGTCGAATATCCGATCGGCCACAAACGGCGTCGCGCCGAAGGCATGCCGCTCCTGGAAGCGAAATTCCGGAAGAACCTGGCGCGGCGCCTTGCCGAAGACCGCCAGCGCGCGATCCTCGATGTCTCGCTCGATGCGGCACGGCTGAGCGCGATGCCGGTCAACGGCTACGTCGATCTTTATGCGGGCTAAGGCGGTAAAACGAATGCAAAAACAAGACGCAAGACAGAGGCTTTCAAGTCTGCTCATATATCGGAAAGGACGGGCCAACAGCCCGAGATAGGAACGCCGGTCAAGACCTGGGACATTACCCGGCGGCCACAAGAAAAGGGGGGACGCCATGTCGTCGGAGCACGCCGCCAATATCACCGCCCGCCTCGATCGCCTGCCGCAGACGGCTTATATCTGGCGGCTGGTCATCCTGATTTCGCTCGGCGGCTTTTTCGAGCTCTACGACCTGTTGATGACCGGCTATATCGCTCCGGCACTGATCAAGGCTGGCATATTCAGCACCGCGGGCGGATGGTGGGGTCTGCAGGATCAGGCCTTCTTCGCTTCTGTCACCTTCGCTGGGTTGTTTTTAGGCACCATCATATTCGCGCAGGTCGCCGATAAATTCGGCCGGCGCTCGATCTTCGTCTTCGCACTGCTTTGGTACGCCGTCGCGACCTTCATCATGGCGCTGCAGGACACGAGTCTCGGCATCTTCATCTGGCGCTTCATCGCCGGCGTCGGCGTCGGCGTCGAACTGGTCACGATCGATACCTACATCACCGAGCTCGTGCCCAAAGAGACGCGCGGCAGGACGTTTGCGATCAACCAGGCGATCCAATTCACTTCCGCGCCGGTCGCAGCAATCCTGTCCTGGCTTCTGATCGACGCAGCGCCGTTCGGCATTTCTGGTTGGCGTTGGGTTGCCTTTGTCCCGGTGATCGGCGCGCTCGTGGTCTGGTGGATCCGGCTTTCGGTGCCGGAATCGCCGCGCTGGCTGGCGCAGCAAGGCCGCTCCGCCGAAGCCGAGGCAATCATCTCCGCCATCGAAAGCAAGGTCGCTGCCGAAAGCGGAGCGCCGCTGCCGCCGCCCAAACCGGCGGTAGTGGAAAGCGGCTCGGCAAGCGCTTTGAGTTGGTGGGAGCGCATGAAGGAAATCTTCCGGCCGCCCTATCGTGGACGCACCATTATGCTGTCGGTGTTCAATTTCTTTCAGACCATCGGCTTCTATGGCTTCGGCAACTGGGTGCCGCTTCTGATCGCCGCGATGGGCATCGCGCTGACCAAAAGCTCCGGCTATGCCGCCGCCATCGCCATCGCCTACCCGGTCGGACCGCTGATCTGCAGCCTGTTCGCCGACAAAATCGAGCGCAAATGGCAGATCGTGATGGCCGCCTGCGGCACCGCCGTGTTTGGCCTTCTGTTCTGGCGATCGGCGTACGCGCCGCCGGAGATCCTGCCGATCCTCCTGATCTCGCTCGGCGTCCTGATCACTTTCTCGAACAATCTTCTGTCCTACGCCTATCACGCCTATCAGGCCGAGCTGTTTCCGACCCGGGTGCGGGCGACCGCCGTCGGCTTTGTCTATTCGTTCAGCCGGCTGTCGACCGTGTTCACCAGCCTGATGATCGGCTTCTTCCTGGGGCATTTCGGCAATGGCGGTGTGTTTGGCTTCATTGCCTTCGCGATGGTCGTGGTCATGATCTCGATCGGCGTGTTCGGACCCAAGACCAATGGACTGGCGCTCGAGGAGATTTCGGCCAAAAAGCCGGATGGCGCGCAGGGCATGCCGCTTGCGGCGCAGAGGACTTAAGAGCGCGGGCTTGACGGTCGCGTCATGGCCGGACTTGTTCCGGCCATTTCGAACGGGCGTGACGGCGTCGAAAAAACGAAACGACCACGAGCGAGGGCGCGCGTTCATCCGGCGTCGCCTCACCGTGGCCGTTGTGGCAGCAAATCCGTACAATGCGCCGCCACTTGAGGTATTTATTTAGCACTGCCTGGTGACAGGCACATGACTCCAGCAAAGACGGCGATGAAACCCGCAAAAAAGACCGCGAAAACGACCAAGACGACGAAGCCGAAAAAGCCGGCGAAGCCGATAAAGGTCAAGGCCAAAGCTGCCGCCAAACCTGCGGCCAAGCCTGCAACAATGCCCGCCGCAAAGCCCGCGGCCGCGCCAAGGCCGGGCGCCGGCCGGCTCTATATCGGCATCGGCGGCTGGACCTTCGAGCCCTGGCGCGGCGTGTTCTATCCGGACAAGCTGCCGCATGCGAAGGAGCTCGGCTACGCCAGCGAGCGCCTGACCTCGATCGAGGTCAACGGCACATTCTACCGCTCGCAGACGCCGGCGACGTTTCGCAAATGGGCGAGCGAAGTGCCGGACGGCTTTGTCTTCGCGCTCAAGGGCCCGCGCTTTGCCACCAACCGGCGCGTGCTCAAGGAGGCCGGCGACTCCATCACACGCTTTCTCAATTCCGGCGTCACCGAGCTTGGCGCGCATCTCGGCCCCCTGCTCTGGCAATTCGCGCCGTTCAAGAAGTTCGATGCCGCCGATTTCGGCGGTTTCCTCGAATTGTTACCGCACCAATACAACGGACACGCGATCCGTCATGTCGTCGAAGTCCGTCATGACAGTTTCTCGACGCCGGTATTCACGAGCCTGCTGCGTCAATTCAAGATCCCGGTCGTGTTCACCGACCATGTCAGATATCCGAACATCGCCGATATCACCGGCGATTTCGTCTATGCGCGCCTGCAGCGCGGTGAAGACACGATCGTGACAGCCTATCCGCAACATGACATCGACGCCTGGGCCGGCCGCTTGCAAGCCTGGGCCACCGGCGGCGCGCCGGACGATCTGCCGCTGGTCGACGCCAAGACCAAAGCAGCCCCGAAAGCCGGTCCGCGTGACGTATTCGCTTATGTCATCCACGAAGGCAAAGTGCGCGCGCCCGCGGGCGCAATGGCATTGATCGAGAGATTGCGTTGAGTGCGAAATGCGGGGTGTGGAAGGAATTATGATGCGCGATGTCAGCTATGTGAATTGTCATGAAGCCCAACGACGGCTCTGTGACAAGCGCGTGCTGTTTGTCACGTGTCGCGCCTGCGATGTCATGCGTCGTTAAACGCTGTCACACGCGGTCAAATGATGTGACGATTAGGAATGAGCCGACATGACGGGCCGGCGACAGCTTCGCCAGCGTGCCGCAAATGGAAATCCGATCGGCAATGCCGATCGGGATCAAGAGGCCAATCATGTCGGCTTTGGAATTGCTAACGGCCACGAATGGCAAGGTGCGCGTTCATCCGGCGTCACCCAATGTCACCGTGGCCGTCCTGCGACGGAGCCGTTAAACTCAACGTCGCACAGCCTACATAGGCGCTCGACTGCGTTTATGCAAGACTGGCAATCAATTGTTCATAATGACGAAAGAACGGTTCCAAAAGGATTAACAAACGGCCGCCCTTGTCCAATGATCGGCGGCGTCATTTCAGGGAGACGACTATGACGATGAGCGGATCTCCGGGCGGCCGACCGAGCGAGCAGGACATTGCGCGTTCCGTCGCCAACGCCATCCACGCCCATTGGGGCCTGTTCCTGTTCGAAGGCATTGTTCTGGTCATTCTCGGCGCGGCTGCGATTATCGTACCGCAGATCGCGACGCTGGCCTTCACGCTGGTGATCGGCTGGATATTCCTGGTCGCCGGCGGCGTCGGCCTCGTCACCACATTCTGGATGCGCAATGTGCCGGGTTTCTGGTGGTCGCTGGTGTCGGCGGTCATCAGCATCGCGGCGGGTATCGTCCTGATCCGCTGGCCGATCAGCGGCACGGTGTCGCTCACTTTGGTGCTGATCGCCTTCTTCATCGTCGAGGGCGTCGCCACCATCCTCTATGCGACCGAGCATAAGGCGCAGCTGTCCAGCCGCTGGGGCTGGATGCTCGTGAGCGGCATCGTCGACCTGATCCTGGCCGGGATCATCTTTGCCGGCTTGCCGGAATCGGCGACCTGGGCGCTCGGGCTCCTGGTCGGCATCAATATGGTGTTCGGCGGCACCGCCATGATCGGCATGGCCCTGGCGGCGAAGAACCCGCCGGGTTAGGCCGCCCTGACCCGCTTCTATTCCGCGGGCTGCAGCTGCACGGCCCGCGCCTTCTCGACGCCGTTGGCGAGGATCGCGATCGCGATCGCGCCGACCAGAAAGCCGAGCGCGACCACGGCGGTGACGCCGAGCACGAGGCCGAACCCGCCGCGGGAGTGCAGGAACGCGATCATCGACACCGCGACGCCCGAGATCATGAACGTCACGAAATAGCGCACCGCATAGATGCGGGCGCGCCAGGCGTCGGCGCTGTAACGCGCGAGGATCAGGTCATTGACGGTGATCTGGCCGTAGACCGCCGCCATGGTGAAAGCGAGCGCGAACAATAAGGTCGCGCCGGAGGCATAAGCCGACCACACCACGCCGGAAAACTGCATGATGGCGAGGATCGCAAACAGGATATGCGGCGGAAACCGTTCGACCAGCCGGCCGACGGTGAGCTGCGCGACGGCGCCGCAGAGAAACACCGCGGTGGTCAGGATGCCGACTTCGAGCAGCGGAATGCCGCTGATGCGCTCGTGGACGATCTCCGGCAGCGCCACCGAAATGGTGTTGAAGACCATGCCGGCGCTGACTGCGACAACCAGAAAGAGCGCAAAGATCACGACGGCAAGCGTTGTCGACATTGATACGTCCGGCGACTTCGAGCGCGCCGCGCCGTGGCGGCTTTCCTTGGGCGCGAACCACAGATAGGCGAAACCGCTGATGATGCAGATCACGCCCGGCACGAAGAACGCGCCGCGCCAGGACAACAAAGCCGTCAACGCCGCGGTGATGCCGGCCGCAAGCGACACGCCGAGATTGCCGCAGACGCCGTTGAAGGCGAGCGTGCGGCCGCGCTGGGTCGCGGCCTCGACGACCATCGCCGTGCCGACCGGATGATAGATCGCCGCAAACAGCCCGAGCGCAAACAGCGCAAAGCCGAGCACGAAGAGCGAGGGCGACAGCGCCACGGCGATCAGCGATACGCCGACGCCGAAGAAGAACACCGTCATCATGCTGCGCCGGCTCCAATGGTCGCCGAGCCAGCCCGCCGGCAGCGAAAATAGGCCGAAAGCGACAAAGGACGCGGTCGCGATATAGATCAGCGTCGAATAGGAATCGCCATAGATCACCTGCAGCGCGATCACCACGGTCGGGTAGATCAGGATCACGAAGTGATCGATGGCATGCGCCCAGTTGATGAAGCCGATCGACAGCCTCCGATCGGCCAGATCGGCTGCGGCGGAGGCTGAAGGCGCAGTGGTCGTGGAAACGGTCATTGCTCGATTCCCGGGGCTTTCCGGTAACTTATACAATGCGGAGTTACCGCGTCATATCCGTTTGGCGCAGGGCAGACCGGCACGGGATACTTAAGCGGCAGGAGCCCTGTCCGCGCGGCATCGGGGTTCGTTATAGTCGCTGGCATTTGACAGATACTTCGGCGGTGCCCGAACTGTGCCGGGAGGACGATGTGACCGCGACTGCCTCCACTCACGCCGGCAGCCCCAAGAGCAGCCCAAAGACACGCGCCTGGTGGACCCAGCTGTGGATCTGGGTGCTGATCGCCATGGCAGTCGGCATCGCGCTCGGGGTCGTGGCGCCGGACACCGCCGCCAAGATGGGCCCGCTCGGCGACGCCTTCATCAAGCTTATCCGCATGCTGATCGCGCCGATCATCTTCTGCACGGTCGTGACCGGCATTGCCCACATGGCAGATATGGCGCGGGTCGGCCGCGTCGCCATCAAGGCGATCATCTATTTCGAGGTCATGACCACGGTGGCGCTGATCATCGGGCTCGTCATGGTCAACGTGTTGAGGCCAGGCGTCGGCATGAATGTCGATGTGTCGACACTCGATGCGCACGCCGTCGAGCCTTACGTCAAGCTGACCCACGAAGTCGGCGCCGTGCCGTTCCTGATGAATATCATTCCGAACTCGTTCGTCGGCGCCTTCACCGAAGGCAATATTCTGCAAGTGCTGTTCATCGCCATCCTCTCCGGCTTCGCGCTGGTGTGGATTGGCGAGCGCGCCAAACCGCTTGTCGATATCATCGAGATCGTGGCCAAGATGGTGTTTGCGATCGTCGGCATCATCATGTGGACGGCGCCAATCGGCGCGTTCGGCGCCATTGCCTTCACCGTCGGCAAGTTCGGCATCCAGTCGCTCGAGCCGCTCGCCGAATTGCTCGTCGGCTTCTACGCCACCTGCATCATTTTCATCGCCATCGGCCTGGGCCCAGTGGCGCGGTTCTGCGGCTTCAGCCTGTTGAAGCTGATCCGCTACATCAAGGAAGAGCTTCTGATCTGCATCGCCACCACATCTTCCGAAACGGTGCTGCCGCGCATCATCGACAAGCTCGAGCGGCTCGGCTGCGAAAAGAGCGTGGTCGGGCTCGTGGTGCCGACCGGCTATTCATTCAACCTCGACGGAACCTGTCTCTATCTCGCGACCGCCGCCGTGTTCCTGGCGCAAGCGACCAATACGCCGCTCGATATCTGGCATCAGATCGGCCTGCTTTTGATCCTCCTGCTCACGTCAAAAGGCGCGGCCGGCGTCGCCGGTGCCGCCTTTGTCGTGCTCGCGGCGACGCTCGGCGCCGAGAGCAGCATTCCGGTGGCGAGCGTGGCTCTCATCCTCGGCATTCACCGCCTGATGTCCCAGGGACTGACGCCGACTAATCTTCTCGGCAATGCGGTCGCGACCATTGCCATGGCAAAATGGGAAGGCGCGCTCGACGAGACCCGCTTGCAGGCCGAGCTCAAAGCGGGCAGCTAGAAAGAAAATTCACATTGGGGGAAACACTCATGAATGCAGGCCGTCATTGGATTGTTGGTGTCGCGCTCGCCGCCGCACTGGGCGCCCTGGCGCTGCCGGCGCGGGCCGAGGATTTTCCGAACCACCCCGTGCGCATCATCACCGACTCGGCGCCGGGCAGTGCGATCGATGTGCCGGTGCGGATCATCGCCGAAGGCCTGAGCAGGATCTGGGGCCAGCAGGCGGTGGTGATCAATCAGCCCGGCGCCGGCGGCGCCATCGCCGTGCGCAGCGGCGAGACGGCGACGCCCGACGGTTACACGTTCGGCGTCGCGGCGGCCTCGGCCTTCGTGACGCTTCCAGGCGCTGCCGACAATCTGCCGGTCCAGGTGCCGAAGGATTATGTGCCGGTGGCTTATCTGGGCGGCGCGCCGATGTTCATCACCGCCGCGCCCTGGCTCGGCATCAAGACGCTGCCGGACCTGATTGCGCTCGCCAAGCAGAAGCCCGGTGACGTGAGCTATGGCGTCAACGGCATCGGCCGCCTCACCCATCTCACCGGTGAATTGCTGCAAAGCCGCGCCGGCATCAAGCTTCTGATGGTGCCCTATTCCGGCGGCACGGCGCAGATCATCAACGACATGATGGGCAAGCGCGTGGGCCTCGTGCTCGACGCCTATTCCGGCATTGCCGGCGCCATTGACGCCGGCAATGCGGTGCCGCTTGCGGTGGCGTCGGCAGGCCGGCTCGCAGTGTCGCCGAACCTGCCCACAGTTGCGGAGACCCTGCCCGGCTTCGAAGCGGTCGGCTGGCAAGTGCTGATGGCGCCGCCGGGCACGCCCGACGCCGTCATCCAGAAGGTCAATGCCGACGTGATCAAGGCGATGAGCGATCCGGAAGCGAAAAAGAAGCTGGCCGCGCTCGGCCGCGACGACCGAAGCATGTCGGCGGCGCAGACGCTCACCTTCATTCAGGGCGAGCAGCAGAAATGGGCGCCGATCGTGCAGCAGATCGGCCCGGTGAAGTGAACTTGAACTCAGCAACGTTGTTTGCCGGCGCGGTGCACGGCTGAATGTTTGCATGTCTGCCATCGCGGCGACGCGGTCCAGTCTCGTTGACAAGATTAGGTGCGGCGGTAACCTTTTCGTCGGGACACAACGATCCCTCGCCGCCACGCGATAGAAGACAATAAGGCGGCGGTCCCGGGAGGGGCCCATGACGATCTCGATATCGCCGGGCGTGGCGCGTCCTGGCGTGGCCGAATTGGCCGTGCCGACACGCGTCCGCTGGACTTACGTCGCGCCGACGCTCTTGACCTATTGGATCATCTCCATGTTGGACAAGAGCAACATCTCGCTGGTCATCGCCGATCCGCAATTCCTCAGCGAGATGAAGCTTGCCGGCGAAACCCAAATGCTCGGCTGGCTCGCCGGCAGCATGTTCATCTCTTATAGCCTCGCGGCCCCACTTTGGGGCTGGGCGGTGACGCGCTACGGGCCGCGCCACACCATCATGGCAAGCCTCGCGATCTGGGCGCTGACCTGTTTCTGGTCGGCCATATCACAGAGCTACGGCATGCTGGTCGCGTCGCGCATCGGATTGGGCATCGGCGAAGCCGCCTGTTATCCGGTCACGCTCGCTTTGGTGGCCAACTGGTTTGCACTGCGCGAGCGCGGCAAGGCGACCGCCTATTGGTGGATCGGCACGATGATCGGGCCGATGCTCACCGGAGTGATCGTCACCGGGCTGATCGTTGCGGTCGGCTGGCGCGGCCAGTTCTGGGCCATGGGCGTTCTCGCGCTGGCGCTGCCCCTGCCCATGATCTGGTTCCTGGTGCGCGACAAACCCGAACAGCACGCGGCGGTCAATGCCGGCGAAATCGAATTGGTGGAGACCGGCGCCATCGAGCAGAACGACGACGCGCCGGGCCGCATTCTCAAAGGTGTCAGCAGTGTCTGGCGCAATTATCGCTTCTGGCTGATGGTGCTTGCCATCTCGTGCAATGCCATCTTCTTTTGGGGCTGGTCGATCTGGCTGCCGACCTATCTGCGCACCGCGCGGCATTTTACCTTCAGCACCTCCGGCTACCTGACATTCATCATTTACGGCTTCGCGGTCGCGACCATCCTGGTGATCGGCCATGTCTCCGATCGCGTCTTTCGCCGCGCCCCGTTCGCCGGCCTCGGCTGGGCATCGGCCGCTGTATTCCTGATGGCCGCGGCGCTTGCGCCCTCGACGACATGGAGCGTTGTCCTGATGATCTGCGCGCTATGCGCGCAGCAAGTCGGCATATCTTGCGCTGAAATGCTGATGCACAGCGTCATCGGCACGGCCGACATGGGCAAGTCGCAAGGCGTGCGCGCGCTGCTCACGCAAATGACGGGAGCGCTGTCGCCGGTGATGATCGGCTACATCCTTGCCTATTCGGGGGGCGGTTTCGTGGCGCCGTTCGCGGTGCTCGCTGTGGCCGTCGTGATCTCAGCCAGTTGCATGATCGCGCTCACGAGGGAAGGATTTTGAAATGGCAATATCGGAAGTGACGCGTCTGCCAAGCATGACCGTCGGCGGCGTGCAGGTGCACGGGTTGAGCGACGGCACGCTGCCGACCGCGCTCGACAAAGTCGTCGACATGGACGCCACGCAAGCGAAGGAGCTCGTCGGCGAGACCGACGATACCGGCACATTTCAAATTCCGGTCAACAATTTCGTCATCCGCCGCGGCGACAAAGTGATCATGATCGATGCCGGCGCCGGCAACACGATGTATCCGACGCTCGGCCGGCTGCCGGCCAATCTGCGTGCCGCCGGTATCGATCCGAAATCGGTCACTCACATCGTCATCACCCATCTGCACGGCGATCATGCCAACGGCCTGGTCGACGATGCCGGCAATCCGCTCTACCCCAATGCCGAGATCGTGGTGCACGAGACCGAAGCCGATTTCTGGATGGCGGAAAACCGCGCCACCGATCTCGACAAGGTCAAGGCCAACCGCGCCCGGACCAAGATCAATCTCAAGCCTTATCTCGACCGCATTCACCGCGTCCGCGGCAGCGAGGAGTATCTCGGCTTTGTCCCGGTGCTCGCCCCCGGCCACACACCGGGACATACGTGCTGGCTCCTGTCAGCACCCGGCGGCGGCTTCATGGCGCTGGGCGACGTGATCCATGTATCCGCCATCCAGATCTCGCATCCCGACGCCGGCATGATCTACGACCTCGACAAGGATCTGGCGGTCAGGTCGCGCAAGCGCATCCTCGACATGGCCGCCAGCGAACGCTTCGCCATTGCCGGCGCTCACGTCAACGCGCCCGGATTCGGCTACATCACGCGCAAGGGTGCGGCCTTCGGCTTCGAGCCCGCGGGCTAGAGCGCGATGATTTCGTCATTGCGAGGAGCGAAGCGACGAAGCAATCCAGGGCCGCACCTCAGCGCTGGATTGCTTCGCTTCGCTCGCAATGACGATGGAATAAAATTGTCTAGGACGTATTCGAATCAATAGGAATAACATTGCGAATGACAGCGAACGGTTACGACTACATCATTGTCGGCGCGGGCTCGGCGGGTTGCGTGCTGGCGAACCGGCTGAGCGAAGACGGCGATGCGAGTGTCCTGCTCATCGAAGCCGGCGGCCGCGATTGGCATCCGTACATCCATATCCCGCTCGGCATGGGCCGCATACACGACGAGGCCATGTTCGACTGGGGCTACGAGACCGATCCCGAACCCAATCTCAACAATCGCCGCATCGAGGCGATGCGCGGCAAGGTCTTGGGCGGTTCCTCGTCGATTAATGTCATGGCCTATACCCGCGGCAATCGCGGCGACTACGATCGCTGGGCGCAGAAAGGCGCGCGCGGCTGGTCCTATGCCGACGTGCTGCCCTACTTTCAGCGCAACGAGACATTTGAAAAGGGCGCCAATCCATGGCGCGGCGGGAACGGGCCGCTGGGCACCGAATTCGCCAGGACGCAAGACCCGCTCTACGAGGCCTGGATCGCTGCGGGAGAGGCTTCCGGCTATCCCTTCAACCCGGACTATAACGGCAAGCAGCAGGAAGGTTTCGGCCGCGGCCAGTACACCATCCGCTACGGCCGACGCTCGTCATCCGCCAACGCCTTCCTCAAGCCGGCCCGCGGACGCAAGAATCTCACTGTTGCAGTGAACGCCCAAACGACACGCGTAACCCTCGACGGCACGCGCGCCACCGGCGTCGACTATGTCCAGAACGGCGCGACCATGCATGCCGCCGCGGGCCGCGAGGTGATCCTCGCCGCAGGCACCTTCAATTCGCCGCAGCTCCTGATGCTGTCCGGGATCGGCCCGGCCGCGCATCTGCGCGAATTCGGCATCAAGCCTGTCGCCGATCTGCCGGTTGGCCGCAATCTGCAGGACCATCTCGGCGCCTATATGACCTACCGCCGCAAACAGCCCGGCACATTCCACCGCGAGATGCGGTTCGACCGCATGGCGGTGAGCATGGTCCGCGCCTACCTGTTCGGCGAAGGCCCGGGCACCGTCGTGCCGGGCGGCCTGCACGCTTTCATCAAGACGCGGCCCGAGCTTGCAGTGCCCGACATCGAGTTCATGTTCCGCGGCACGGCGGCCAAGCCGCATCTGTGGTTTCCGCTGGTTCGTCCGGCCTTTGTCGACGGCTTTGGCATCCGGCCGACGCTACTGCATCCCGACAGCCGCGGCGAATTGTTGCTCGGCTCGGCCGATCCGCTGGCCCCTCCCCGCATCGTCTATCGCTTCTTCACCGCGCCGAACGATCTGCCGACACTGCGCGAAGGATTTAAACGCGCGCGCGAGGTCGCGTTCCAGAACGCGATGGATCCGTATCGCGACGAAGAGATCAATCCGGGGCTCGTGGTGAAGACCGACGCCGAAATCGATGCCTGGATCAAGAAGACGGTCATCACCGCCCATCATCCCTGCGGCACCTGCGCGATCGGGCAAGACAGTGTCGTCGATTCCGATCTCAAGGTGCACGGTATCGAAGGCTTGCGGGTCTGTGATGCCGCGGCAATGCCGGATCTCGTGTCCGCGCACATCAATGCCTGCGTGCTGATGATGGCGGAGAAAGGCGCCGACCTCATTCGCGGCCGCCCGCCGCTGCCGCAGGCCGAGGCGGCGTAGCGTTAGCCCTTCTCGTCGCAGGCCCAGGCGCGGATGACGCAATCGTGCCCGCCATATTCAAGGCAGCGGCGCATCGAAATGTTCTCGGCCTTGCCGAGATGGGAATTGATCGCCCAGCCGAACGAGCCGCAGGGGTTCTTGGCGTCGACCGACATCGCGGCGCAGGCGCGATGCAGCATGCCGACGATGCGGCAATTGCCTGAGCATTTTCGTATTGCGGCGCTGCGCGCAGCGGTCTCCGTCGTGTAATCGAAGCCATAGCCGTAGGCGCCGCAGGAACCGACCGCGAGCGCGCCGGCCGCATTGACCGCGGCTATCATGCTGGCAAAAAGCGCAAAGCTCATCGCGACAACGGCGATGTTTCGCCCGATCTTCGGCATGTCGTCCCCTCACCCAGAACCGTGTGCGAGAGGCTAGCCGCGAAGGGTTTCGAGATGGTGAATGACGGCCTTTGCAAGCCACTCGTTGCTACACAAGTGCCACGGCACGCGCGGCGCGATCTACGTTCTTTCCAGTTCGGCCTTCACCGCCTCGAGCGCCTCTGGCGTATCGACATCGGTGAATGCGGCCGCGCCTTGCACCGGCACTTCGGCGATTGCCTCGGGATAGCGACCGATCAGATGCCGCGCCCCGACGTCGCCTTCGACGGTCATCAGATCGGGAAAGAAGCGCCGCGACCACACCACCGGATTGCCGCGCTTGCCGTCGATGGTCGGCACCGCGATCAGCGCCCCCTTGTCGGGATCGACGGCCGCGGTGAGCCGGTCGATCAAAGGGGCGTCGATCTGCGGCATGTCGCCGAGGCAGACAATGACGCCATCCACGTCGGCCGATAGCGCAGCGATGCCGGCCCGCAGCGAGGTACCGAGGCCGTCGGCGAAATGCGGATTGTGCGCGAATTTCACCGGCAGGCCGGACAAAGCCGCCTCGACGCGTTCGCGCTGATGGCCGGTGACGACGACGACCGGCCGTGCATGCGACGCCAGCGCCTGCTCGACCACCATGCGGATCAGCGGCTTGCTGTTGATCTCCGCGAGCAGCTTATTGGGACCGCCCATGCGGCTCGACCGGCCGGCGCCGAGCACGATGGCGGCGATATTGCGCGCGGGATGCACCGGCTCGTCGCGCGGCTGCGGCCGCGTCACGATTTCCATCAGCAGGCCGCCGACTCCGAGCCCGGTAATGTCCTCGCGCGGCACCGGCAGCCCGGCCAGGAGCCGCATCAGCACCCAGTCGAAGCCGTTCTCCTTCGGGCTTCGCGCGCAGCCCGGCGCGCCGAGCACCGCGCGGCCGTTCGCGGCGCCGATCATCATCAGGTTGCCGGGGTCGACCGGCATGCCGAAATGCTCGACCACGCCGCCAATGTCTTCCACCGCCGACGGGATCACGTCGCGCCGGTCGGCAATCGCGGAAGCGCCGAACACCACGACCAGTTCGGCGCCAGCCTTGAGCACCTCGTCGATCGCTTTGGCGAGCGGCGCACGCTCATGCGGCACCCGCCGCTCGGCAACGATAGTCGCACCGGCGGGCGCGAGCCTATCGGCAGTGATCTTCAGCGTCTTCTCGATCACTTTGGTGGCAAGGCCGGGAAGCAGCGTCGAGACGATGCCGACCTTGCGGATGCGATAAGGCGCAATCCGCATCAGCGGCTTTGCCGCCGCCGCAAGCGCCGCGTCGCGCGCCGTCTTGTCGACGCCGAACGGAATGATCTTGACGGTCGCGATCATTTCGCCGGCGACCACTGGCTTGTAGGCGGGAAGCGTCGCCAGCGTGATCGCCTCGTCGACACGATTGAGACGATCCACCGCGTCCTTGTCGACGACAAAAATTCCAGGCGATTGCGCGAACAGATTGGCGCGGCCAGTGAAGGCCTTGTCGACATGCACGCTGGGACCAGCGACAGCCTTGGCGATCTCGGCCGCGGCGACGTCTTCCGAAACGTCGTCGGCTTCCAACCGGGCCACGACAATATCCTTGATGCCGGCGGCTTCCAGCGCGGCGACTTCGCCCGGGCCGATCAGCGTGCCCTTCTTGAGCACCAGCGGCCCTTGGCGGATGGTGTGCACGGCCGTGGCGCCGACGGCCTCCTTGGGCGCGACCGCTCCGAACTTCATGACGCCGCCTTGATTGCGGGCTCGGGCTTGGGCTCGGCGTCGACTTCCTCGTGCAGCCGTTCGGTGATCTGCCCCATGATGGCGACCGCGATCTCGGCCGGCGATACCGCGCCGATATCGAGCCCGATAGGCGCATGGATGCGCGCGACATTGGCGTCGGAAATACCTTGTTGCTTCAGCCGCTCCACACGGCGCGCGTGGGTTTTGCGCGAGCCGAGCGCGCCTATATAGAAGCAGTCGCGCGACAGCGCGTGCAGCAGCGCGGGATCGTCGATCTTCGGATCGTGCGTCAGCGCGACGAACGCCGTGTAGCGGTCGACATTGAGCGGCGGCAGTGCCACGTCCGGCCACTCGGCGACGATCTTCACATCGGGAAAGCGCTCCGGCGAGGCGAAGGCGGTGCGCGGATCGACGATGGTGACATCGTAATTGAGCAGCTTGGCGATCGGCGCCAGCGCCTGGCTGATATGGACCGCGCCGGTGATGACGAGTTGCGGCGGCGGCACATAGACGGTGAGGAAGACCTTGCCTTCGGCGGTCTCCTCCATGCCGCTCTTGCCGGTGCGCAGATGATCGGCGAGCATGGCGCGGAGCGCATCTTTGCCGGTATCGGCAGCTTTGACGAGGCGCTGCGCCCCGCTCTCGACATTGGTAACGACGATAGCGGCGCGGCGCGCGGCGCGCTCGGAATTCAGGGCGCTGAGGATGTTGAGTTTCATGGCGCGCTTAGTCGACCTTCTCGACAAAGACCCGGATCTTGCCGCCGCAGGACAGGCCGACCTTCCAGGCGGTCTCGTCGGCGACGCCGAATTCGAGCATTTTCGGCTTGCCGCTGTCGATCACATCCAGCGCCTCGGTCACCACCGCGCCTTCGACGCAGCCGCCGGACACTGAACCCAGGAAATTGCCTTCCTGGTCGATCACCAGATTGGAGCCGACCGGGCGCGGCGCCGAGCCCCAGGTCTCGACCACGGTGGCGAGCGCCACGTCGCGGCCCTGTTTGCGCCAGTCCTCGGCAGCTTTGAGGATATCGTTGTCGCTTGAGAGCATATCTGCCTCCGTCTCCGCTGTATCCCGCCGGATATAGCGTTATATACCACCGGATATAATGCCAATATAAGCCCTTACGCCACTTTTTGCATCCAGGCCTTCGGATCGCCGGCTCTGCCGCGACCCTGCAGATCGGCGACCAAGGCGGCGATGGAATCGAGATTGTGAATCGGGCGGAATTCGTCGACATGCGGCAGCATGGTCCTGATCCCCCTCGCCCGCGCCTCGAAACCTTCGAAACGCAGCAGCGGATTGAGCCAGATCAGGCTCCGGCACGAGCGATGCAGCCGGTCCATCTCGAAGGCCAGCGTATCGTCGGCGTCGCGTTCGAGCCCGTCGGTGATCAGCAGCACGATGGCGCCCTGCGTCAGCACGCGCCGGGCCCAGAGCTTGTTGAAGGCGCGCAACGACGAGGCAATGCGGGTGCCGCCCGACCAGTCGGCGACACAGGCCGAACAGGCCGCCAGCGCGTCGTCGGGATCGCGCTCGCGCAGCGCGCGCGTGACATTGGTGAGCCGCGTGCCGAACAGGAAGGTCGAGACACGGCGGCGCTTCTCGGTCAGCGCGTGGAGGAAGTGCAGGAAGATGCGGCTGTACTGGCTCATCGAGCCGGAAATATCCAGAAGCGCCACGATCGGTGGCGGCTTGTGCTTCGGGCCGATGAAGCGAAGATCGATGAAGTCGCCGCCGCCTTTCATCGAGGCGCGCAAGGTGCGGCGGATGTCGATCAGATGGCCGCGCAAATGCGGCGCGAGCCGCCGCGTGCGCACGTCCGCAAATGGCAACACCAGCCGTTTCATCGCCTCCTTGGCGGTAGCGATCTCGGCTGAGGTCATCTGGGCAAAATCCTTGCGCTGCAGGATTTCGCGGTCGGAGACCGTGAGCCGCGCGTCGAGCTCGATCTCCTGCTCCTTCTTGAGCTTGTCGTCGAGGCCAGAAAACAACGCCTCGTGGATGCGGGTGGCGCCGGCCTTCGGCGCCGACGGCTCGGTCGGCGGCGCCTGCGGCAACATCATCGCCATCAACTGATCGATATAGCCGCGGCGGCGGAAGAAGATGCGGAAGGCTTGATCGAACAGCACGGTGTGCTCGTGGCGCTTCACGAACACCGCATGCAGCGTCCAATAAAAGTCGTCGCGCGTGCCGACACCGGCCGCACGCACCGCTTCGAGCGCGTCAAGCACCGCGCCCGGCCCGACCGGAATGCCGGCGGCACGAAGCGCACGCGCGAAATAGACGATGTTCTCGGCGAGACGGCCTGCCTGCTCCGGCTCTCGCAAGCGTTCAGGCATGGCCCTACTCCGCCGCCCTTAGCTCCGACTTGGCCTCGTCGAGCAGTTCCTTGACCTTGGAGCCTTCGAGCTTGGCGATGTCGTCTTGATACTTGAGTAGCACGCCGAGCGTATCGGAGACGGTGGCCGGATCGAGCGCAACGACATCGAGTTCGGACAATGCGCCCGCCCAATCCAGCGTCTCGGCGACGCCGGGCTGCTTGAACAGATCCTCCTTGCGCAGGTGCTGCACGAAGGCGACCACCTGCTCGGACAGTTTCTTGCCGATGCCCGGCACTTTGGCGCGCACGATGGCGAGTTCGCGCTCGGCGGTCGGATAACCGACCCAGTGATAGAGGCAACGGCGCTTCAACGCATCATGCACTTCGCGGGTGCGATTTGAAGTGATGACAACGATGGGCGGCTCTTTGGCCTTCACCGTGCCCATTTCCGGGATGGTGATCTGAAAGTCGGCCAGCACTTCAAGAAGAAACGCTTCGAACGCTTCATCCGTACGGTCGATCTCGTCGATCAGCAGCACCGGCGCGCCGGCGGTATCGGGCTCGAGCGCCTGCAGCAACGGCCGCTTGATCAGGAAGCGTTCCGAGAACACGTCGTGCTCGAGCCGCTTGCGATCGTGCTCGCCCTCAGCCTCGGCGACGCGGATGGCGATCATCTGCGCGGCATAGTTCCACTCGTAGACCGCGGCGCCGATATCGAGGCCCTCGTAGCATTGCAGCCGGATCAGCCGGCGGCCGAGCGTTGACGACAGCACCTTGGCGATCTCGGTCTTGCCGACACCGGCCTCGCCTTCGAGGAAAATCGGCCGGCCCATGCGCAACGCCAGAAACAGCACCGTGCCGAGCGAGCGGTCGGTGAGATATTCCGCTTCGGCGAGAAGGTCGACGGTAGCGTCGATGGAGGCTGGCAGTGCGCGGGGCGAAGGCTTGGTCATAGGCGCAATGTAGTCACCGCGGTCCAGTTTGTCCCGTCCGCCTGACACATCCTTCCGGCATGGCAAACCGGCATTTCAGCCGGCTTCCGCCCTATTTCCCGATCGCCTCCGCCACCGCCCGGCGAGCGAGCACGCCGACCAGATGGGCGCGATATTCGGCGCTGCCGTGGATGTCGGAGTTCATGCCGGTCGCCGGAATGGACAGGCCTTCGAGCGATTTCGGCGAGAACCGCTTCTTCAGCGCTTCTTCGAACGACGGCACGCGGAACACGCCGTTCGAGCCAGCGCCGGTTACGGCGACGCGGATTTCGCTGCCGCGCTTCGACACGAAGACGCCGACCAGCGCGAAGCGCGAGGCCTGATTGCGGAATTTCTGATAAGCCGCCTTTTTCGGAATCGGGAAACTCACTTTGGTGATGATCTCGGTGGGCTCGAGCACAGTCGAGAACATGCCGGTGAAGAACTCGTCGGCTTTGACGCGGCGCTTGTTGGTGATGATGGTCGCGCCCATGCCGAGGCAGGCGGCGGGATAATCGGCGTTCGGATCGTTATTGGCGACCGAGCCGCCGATGGTGCCGCGATGGCGCACTGCCGGATCGCCAATCATGCCGGCGAGCGTGGCCAGCGCCGGGATCGCTTGCGCGACGACCGGTGAGGTTGCGACTTCGTAGTGGCGGGTCATGGCGCCGATATTGAGCGAGCGGCCGCTCTGCTCGATGCCGGAAATGCCCTCGATCAGCGTCATGTCGACGATCTGCGGCGGACCGGCAAGACGCAGCTTCATCGTCGGCAGCAGCGTCTGGCCGCCGGCAAGGAGCTTTGCCTCTTCGTTCTTGGTCAGCATGCCAGCCGCCTGACGCACAGTCTGCGGCCGATGGAAGGTGAAAGCGTACATCGCAGTCCTCCGTTTCTTCACGCTCCCGCTTACGGCGGGAACGCGTGTCTAAAAAATTCCTATGCCTTGAGCATGACCTTTTCCGAAAACCGGTATCCACTTTTCGGGATCATGCTCTAAGCCGCCCTCGGCACTTTGTTCAACTTCTGCAGCGCCGCCCACACCGCTTGCGGCGTCGCCGGCATGGCAATGGCCTCGGTGCCGATGGCATTAGTGATCGCATTCATCACCGCGGCCGGCGCCGCGATCGCGCCCGCTTCGCCGCAACCTTTGATGCCGAGCGGATTGGAAGGGCACTTGGTCACAGTGGTGTCGACTTTCAGCGGCGGCAGGTGATCGGCGCGCGGCATGCAATAGTCCATGAACGAGCCGGTGACGAGTTGGCCGTCCTTGTCATAGATCGCGCCCTCGCACAAAGCCTGGCCGACGCCCTGGGCGATGCCGCCATGGACTTGCCCTTCGACGATCATCGGATTGATGACAACGCCGAAATCGTCGACCGCGGTCCAGGCCACGATCTCGGTATTGCCGGTCTCGGTGTCGACCTCGACCTCGCAGATATGGCAGCCGGCCGGGAAAGTGAAATTGGTCGGGTCGTAGAACGCGCCCTCTTTGAGGCCGGGCTCGAGTTCTTGGCCGGAGAATTTGTGCGCGACATAGGCGTTGAGCGTCACGTCGCTCCAGGCCGCGGTCTTGTCGGTGCCGGCGACCGAGAACTTGCCGTCCTTGAACTCGATGTCGCCCTCGGCGGCTTCGAGCATGTAGGCGGCGACCTTTTTCGCTTTGGCCTCGACCTTGTCGAGCGCCTTCACCAGCGCCGACATGCCGACCGCACCGGAGCGCGAGCCATAGGTGCCCATGCCGAATTGCACCTTGTCGGTGTCGCCGTGCACGACCGAAATATTGTCGATCGGAATGCCGAGCCGCTCCGACACCACTTGCGCAAACGTCGTCTCGTGGCCCTGCCCGTGCGCGTGACTGCCGGTGAGAACTTCAACGGAGCCGGTCGGATTGACCCGCACTTCGGCGGATTCCCACAAGCCGACGCCGGCACCGAGCGAGCCGACCGCTTGCGACGGCGCAATGCCGCAGGCCTCGATGTAAGTCGAAAGACCGATGCCGCGCAGCTTGCCGTCGACGCGCGGCTTCGCGCTTGCGCTTGGCGAAGCCCTTGTAGTCGGCAAGCTCCATCGCCTTCTTCAGCGAGGCATTATAGTCGCCGGCGTCGTAGGCCATGATCACCGGCGTCTGGTGCGGGAATTTGTTGATGAAATTCTTCTTCCGCAGATCGGCCGGATCCTGGCCGAGCTCGCGCGCGCCGACTTCGACGAGCCGCTCGACGACGAAGGTCGCTTCGGGGCGGCCGGCGCCGCGATAGGCGTCGACCGGCACGGTATTGGTATAGACCGCATCGACCTCGCAATAGATCTGCGGGATCTCGTACTGCCCCGACAGCAGCGTGGCGTAGAGATAAGTCGGCACCGACGACGAGAAGGTCGACATATAGGCGCCGAGATTGGCGATGGTGTGCGCGCGCAGCGCCAGAATCTTGCCGTCGCCGTTGAACGCCATTTCGGCGTGGGTGATGTGATCGCGGCCATGCGCATCGGCGAGGAAGGCTTCCGAGCGATCGGCCACCCATTTCACCGGCCGGCCCACGCGCTTTGACGCCCACAGCGCCACCACTTCTTCCGGATAGATGAAAATCTTCGAGCCGAAACCGCCGCCGACGTCCGGAGCGATAACACGCAGCTTATGCTCCGGCGCCATGCCGACGAAGGCAGCGATGACCAGCCGCGCGACATGCGGATTTTGCGTCGTGTTCCACAGCGTGAAAGCGCCGGTGCCGGAATCGTATTCGCCGAGCGCGGCGCGCGGCTCGATGGCGTTTGGCACCAGCCGATTGTTGACGATGTCGAGCTTGGTGACGTGCTTCGCCGCTTTGAACGCGGCATCGACCGCTTTGCCGTCGCCGAGGCTCCATTGATAGATCGTGTTGTTCGGCGCGACGTCGTGGATCCGCGGCGCGCTTTGCTTCTGCGCCGCAGCCGGATCGGCGACGGCGGGCAACACCGCGTAATCGACCTTCACCTTCTCCGCGGCGTCGCGCGCCTGCGCCAGGCTCTCGGCGACGATCACCGCGACCGGATCGCCGACATGACAGGCCTTGCCGTTGGCGAGCGCAGGATGCGCCGCCATTTTCATCGGCGAGCCATCCTTGGAATGGATCATCCAGCCGCAGATCAGATTGCCGATCTTGTCATTGGCAAGCTCCGCGCCCGTGAGCACCGCGAGCACACCGGGCATGGCAGCGGCAGCCTTGGTATCAATCGATTTGATCGTCGCATGCGCATGGGGCGAGCGCAGGAAATAGGCGTAACCCTGGCCAGGCCGATTGATATCGTCGGTGTAATGGCCCGTACCGGTGATGAAACGGCGATCTTCCTTGCGGCGCACCGAAGCGCCGATACCGGTCGCACTCATGGTATTGCCTCCCGGTCACGCTCCCGAAAAGACGCTTCTTGTTATTCAGCCGCCCGGCTGGTCGGCGTTGTGCCCGTCATCGCGCGGGCGCCAGCCGCGATCGCCTTGACGATGTTGTGGTAGCCGGTGCAGCGGCAGATATTACCTTCAAGCTCTTCACGGATGGTCTTGTCGTCGAGTTCGTTGCCCTTTCGGCGCACGATGTCGACCGCGGTCATGATCATGCCCGGCGTGCAATAGCCGCACTGCAGGCCATGATTTTCGCGGAACGCCTCCTGCATCGGATGCAGCGGGCCGTCCGGCGCGGCGAGCCCTTCGATGGTCATGACATCGGCGCCTTCGAGCGACAGCGCGAGCGCCGTGCACGACTTGATCGCAATGCCGTTGACGTGAACGACACAGGCGCCGCATTGCGAGGTGTCGCAGCCGACATGGGTGCCGGTGAGCCGCAGGTTCTCGCGCAGGAATTGCACGAGCAGCGTGCGCGGATCGATGTCACCAGTGACGGCCTTGCCGTTCACGGTCATGGAAACAGCGACCGTCTGGGCTCCCTTTTGGGCTGCCATGGAGATTCCTCCTCGAAAAATTTCCGAAAAATTCCGGTCAAATGGCGAGATTTGCCGGCAAATTCGAGTCACCGGCAAGGTTTCAGGGCGAAATCTGGGCGTTTTTGCCGGTTTTCGTACCCTTTAACGATTATTACTCTGAACCGCGGTTGCGCCTGCGGTCAAGTCGGTTGCGGCGGCTTATTGGCCCGTTACGGCAACCACAAAGCCGCGCGGCATTTGAGGGACGCGGCTTCCAAGCGGCCTCCAAGTCGTTTCGATTCACGGATGGCGCGCAGCAGCCTTGCAGCACGCGAGGGAACGACAAGCGCTGCTTGCATTTGCAGAGCTGAGGAAAGCGCGAACCGCGCCGCGGCTGCAACCAAATAAACATGGAGTAAATGTCATGCGCCTTCGTATGATTCTTCCCGTAACTGCGTTTGCAATCGCAAGCCTATTTGTCGCCTTGCCGGCGTCCGCGCAGCAGGGTGGCCGCGCCATGAATGACGGCGGTTTTGCGCCGACACAGAGCGAGCCGTCCCAAACCGGCATCGCGCAATATAACGGCGCCGGCCAAGTCGTTGGTTCGGGTCCGAATGAAGGCGGCGCCAGCTGTGCGCAGCGCTTCCATTCCTACGATCCCGCGACCGGAACTTATCTCGGCCGCGACGGAGCACGGCATCCCTGCCAGTAACGCCGGCATAAACGCGAAAAGTCATCGGTTCGGCAGCCCGCCTTGGCAGCGGGCTGCCGTTTCGGGATCTAGGCTGCCGCCGGGTTGACGGCTTTGGCAAAGTTTTCAAAAAATTCGTCAGCGACTTTCTTGGCGGCCCCGTTGACCAAGCGCTGGCCGAGCTGGGCGAGCTTGCCGCCGATCTGCGCATCGACGTCGTAGGTGAGCAGCGTGCCGCCGTCCTTCGGCGTCAGCTTCACGGTCGCCCCGCCTTTGGCGAAACCAGCCACGCCGCCATCGCCCTGGCCGCTGATCTTGTAGCCGTTCGGCGGATCGAGATCGGACAATGTTACCTTGCCTTTGAACTTCGCCTTCACCGGACCGATCTTCACCGTCGCCACCGCCGACATTTCATTGTCGGCGGTCTTGTCGAGCTGCTCGCAGCCGGGAATGCAGACCTTGAGCGTCTCGGTGTCGTTGAGCTTGTCCCAAACCGTCTGGATCGGTGCCGCGAGCTGAACCTCGCCGTTCATCGTCATTGCCATCGTCTCGTACTCCTTGCCGCCGCGCGCTCGTTGCCACAACGAAAACCCGGCCAAATACATAATTGCTTTCTCGGTCCTCGCCTACCGCTCGACATAGCGCCCTGCTATGGCGCCCGGTTATGGCGCCACATCTGGCGCACGGAAAGACCGGGCTTGGCGGGAAAGCTGATGGCCGCTAAGGGTTCTACCACCGCGCGCTCAGGGAAGGAAAACTTTCAATGCCGGATATCAAGACCGACGACGGCTGCACCATTCATGCCGAGATCGAAGGGCCGCAGAACGCGCCGGTGCTGATGCTGTCGAACTCGCTCGGCACCACGCTGCATATGTGGGACGACCAGGTCGGTCCATTCACCAAGCACTTCCGGTTGCTGCGCTATGACCGCCGCGGCCACGGCAAATCGAGCGTGCCTAAGGGTCCCTACACAATGGAGCGCCTTGGCCGCGACGTGCTCGCGGTGCTCGACGGGCTCGGCATTGCCAAGATCAACTGGTGCGGCCTGTCGATGGGCGGCATGGTCGGACAATGGCTTGGCGCCAATGCCCCGAACCGCGTCGAGAAACTCGTCCTCTCCAACACATCGTCGTATTTCGCCGACAAAAACGGCTGGAACGACCGGCTGAAGCTCGTGGCGGAAAAAGGCGTCCCCGCCTTCGCGCCAGCCAATATGGAGCGCTGGTTCACCAAGGGCTTTCGCGACCGCGCGCCGCAAGTCGTGGCGCGCGTGCAGGCGATGTTCGCGGCCACCGCACTCGACGGTTATCTCGGCTGCGGCGCCGCCGTGCGCGACATGGATCACCGCGCGCTATTGCCGAAGGTCACCGCGCCGACTCTGGTCATTGTCGGCAAGCACGATCCGGCAACAGTGCCGGAAGCCGGCGAATATATTCAGCAGCACATTCCCGGCGCCAAGCTCGCGATTGTCGACGCCGCGCATCTCGCCAATGTCGAGCAGCCGCAGGCTTATGCCGAGACCGTGCTTGAGTTTTTGCTGAACAAATAAATCTGCAAACATAAAGCGGCAGCGCGTCGCCACGCGCTGCCGCTCGTTTCAAATCAAATAGCGAGAACGGGATCTGTTACCGGCCGCCCTGCTGACCCTGACCGCCTTGCTGGCCGGGCTTGTGCTGCGTGCCCTGCTGCTGGCCGGGCTTGCCTTGTCCGCCTTGCTGCTGTTGGCCGGGCTTGTTCTGTCCGCCCTGTTGCGGATTGCTCGGGTTCTGTTCGTTTGCCATCGGGACGTTCTCCGTGCTCGGAACCCCCCGCCCAACGGCATAACTCGCAAGCTCCCCCGCCGGTTCCTCGCCGCTGAAAGCAACACCTTGATACCACGTTAGAAATTTACACAACTGCAGCGCGATGTCGTCACACCGGCTTATAGGCGCGTTCGTGGTAGACCAGCGCCGCTCCGGTCGGGCCGAGCCGCACCGCCTCGACCGAACCAAAAATAACATTGTGCGAAGCGACAGCCTTGATCTCGACGATGCGGCAGTCGAAGGCGACCACGGAAGAGGCGAGCACCGGCGCGCCGGTCTTCAACGTCGTCCACTCGCCTTGCGCAAAGCGCTCGTGCAGCTGCGCGCCGCTGCGGCCGGCGAACATATCGGCGAGCTTCTCTTCGCTGGCCGGTAGCGTGTTGACGCAGAACACCTGGTTCTGCGCCAGGACCGGCCCGCTCTGGCTGCGGCGGTTGAGGCAAACGAGCAGCGTCGCCGGCGTATCCGACACCGAGGTGACAGCGGTGGCGGTGAAGCCGGTCTTGCCGCCCGGGCCGGCGGTGGTGACGATATGCACAGCGGCGCCGAGCCGGCTCATGGCTTCGCGAAAGGCATGCGGCTCGACACTTGCAAGCTGCGCCGGCGCGACTGCCGTGAAGGCGCCGTCCATCGCATCATCGGGCCGCTGATCGATCCAGCTCATCGTCTTTCTTCCTCACTCCGCTGCGCGCGCATCCGGCAGGCCAGGATAGGCCACATCGTCCGGATCGAGCCACGCGTCGTCGGTCCAGCCGTTCTCATCGTATTCCGACATGCATTGTTCGGCGAGCGCCGTCATCTGATCGAGCATGCCTGAGCCGCGGGCGTTCCACAGCGCCTGAATGCGGATGTCCTCGTGATTGCCGGCATAGTTGCGCTCGTAGAGCTCGTGACGGCCGCCGAACTCGGTGCCGATCGCGTCCCACAGGAGCTTCATCACCTTGATGCGCTCCTTGTAGTCGATGCCGTAGGAGCCGCGGACATAGCGCGCGAGATACTTGTCGATCGCGGGATTTTTGAAATCCTTGGCCGATGACGGCAGATAGATCAGCGACGAGGCGACAATCTTTTCCACGATTTCCTTGACGCGGCCGTAGGCATCACCGGCAAAGACCCGATAGCTAGAGCCCGACTGGTAGTTCGGCAGCACCGCGCCGTTGACCCACTCGGTCGGGTTCATCGCCATGGCTTCGGTAAGCGACCAGAACAGATGCCGCCAGGCGATGATCTCGCCGAGCATCGCCTGATTGCCGCGGAATTCGTCGGAGCCGGCGACGCGCAACGCCTTGGCGATCACGCCGACGAGGAAGTCGAGCTTCACCGAAAGCCGCGTGCAGCCCTGGAATTGATAGCCGGCCAGAAAGCCCGATTGCGGGAAGAAGATTTTCAGCTTTTCCAGATCGCGATGCAGCAGCACGTCTTCCCAGGGGATGAAGACATTGTCGAATACGAAGATCGCATCATTCTCGTCGAAGCGCGACGACAACGGATAGTCGAACGGCGTGCCCATCACGCTCGCCGTCATCTCGTAGGAAGTGCGGCAGAACAGCTTGACGCCGGGTGCGTTCATCGGCGCGATGAACATCACCGCGAGATCGGTGTCATGCAGCGGTACCGCGGCGTTCTGGCCAAGGAAATTGTAATGCGTCAGCGCCGACGACGTCGCCACCACCTTGGCGCCGGAGACATAGATGCCGGCGTCGGTGTCCTTCTGGATGGTGATGAAAACGTCCTTGACCTGGTCGACCGGCCGCGAGCGGTCGACCGGCGGATTGACGATGGCGTGGTTCATGAACAGCACATTCTCTTGCGCACGCCGGTACCACGCCTGCGCATTGCCCGCGAACTTGCCGTAGAAGTCGAAATTGGCGCCGAGCGTATTCATCAGCGACGCCTTGTAATCCGGCGAGCGGCCCATCCAGCCGTAGGACATGCGGGCCCATTGCGCGATGGCGTCGCGCTGGCCGATGAGATCCTCGCGGGAGCGCGCGGCGCGGAAGAATTTGTGGGTAAAGCCGCCCGAGCCGGTATCGGTCGGCGCGGTCAGGACCGGCTTGGTCCTTTCATCATGCAGCGCGTCATAGAGCCGGGCGATCGAACGCGCGGCGTTGCGAAATGCCGGATGCGTAGTGACGTCCTTGACCCGCTCGCCATAGACATAGACTTCGCGGCCGTCGCGCAGGCTCTCGAGATATTCCGCGCCAGTGAACGGCCGCCCTTTGGTTGCGATCGTGTCTTCGGATTTCATCGGGCCGTTTCCTCGAGCTTTTTCTCTGCCCACCGTCCCCGCTGGCGTACCGCTAGGGCGATGGGCAGGCAATGCTTGGCGACGCGCGGCTGCCTAACGCGGTGCCGAAACGCCGATGCCATGGATGCAGCGCGGCAAAGAATGTTGCCACTGGCTTCGTACGCAATATGAAAACCCATTCCCTTTAAGGGTTTATCCAGGCCCGTTATATAGAAAAATCTTCTAGAACGCTCGGTAATTCGCGGATTTCGATGTTCGTTGACCCCGACTACAAAGAGGCACTCCCGGCATCTCCGCCACGCTCCCTTTTTGACGTGCCGGCGCTCAACGCAACACTTGCGCAGGCAAGCCCGCGCGACATTGTCGAGACCGCCATCCGCACCCTGCCCGGCCGCATGGCGGTGGTGTCCTCCTTCGGCACCGAGTCGGCGGTTCTTCTCAAGTTCGTCGCCGAGGTCGACCCGTCCTTGCCGGTGCTGTTCCTCGACACGCAATGGCTGTTCAAGGAGACGCTCGCTTATCGCGACGCGCTCGTTGCCCGGCTCGGCCTGACAGATGTGCGCACCGTGACGCCCTCGCCGAGCGCGCTCGCCATCCGCGACCCCAAGCGCGATTTAGCGTTTCGCGACCGCGACGCCTGTTGCGAAATCCGCAAAGTCGCCCCGCTTGCCATCGAGCTCGCCGGTTTTGACGGCTGGATGAGCGGCCGCAAGCGCTACCACGGCGGCGAGCGTGCGGCGCTCCCGGTGGTCGAAGCCGACGGCCCGCGGCTGAAGTTCAATCCGCTCGCCCGCCTGTCGCGCCCGGAACTCAACGCCGTTTTCGCCGCGTCGAAATTGCCACGGCATCCGCTGGAATCCATGGGCTTCACCTCCGTCGGCTGCGTGCCCTGCACGCATAAGCCAGCGACCGGCAATTCCGTCCGCGGCGGCCGCTGGAGCGGGCTGGGCAAGACCGAATGCGGCATCCATCTCGGCCCCCTGCCCGCACCGGCCGACCGCTAACCCGCCAGCCTGCCTGCGACTTTTCGCGTTCCGACCGACGCGCCTTGGCGTTGCTGCGCTTGCTCGCCCCTGTTAGAGTTTTTCCGGGGAACATCTGCCGGGATTCGAGAGGCGCGCGGACGCATGGACTACTTCGTCCAGCAGCTCATCAACGGCATTACGCTCGGTTCGATCTACGGCCTGATCGCCATCGGCTATACGATGGTCTATGGCATCATCGGCATGGTGAACTTCGCCCATGGCGACGTGTTCATGGTGTCGGCCTTCATCGCGCTGATCGCCTTCCTGATCCTCACCGCCTGGCTCGGCATCACTTCGATCGCGTTGGCGCTGTTGATCGTGCTCGTGGTGTCGATGCTGTTCACCGCTTTGGTGAACTGGACCATCGAGCGTGTCGCCTATCGGCCGCTGCGCGGCTCGTTCCGCCTGGCGCCGCTGATCTCCGCGATCGGGATGTCGATCTTTCTGTCGAATTTCGTCCAGGTGGCGCAGGGCCCGCGCAACAAGTCGATCCCGCCGATGGTGCGCGGCGATTTCACGCTGCTCAGCAGCGGCGGTTTCAACGTCGCGCTGTCTTATAAGCAACTCATCATCTGGGGCGTGACGGCGGCGCTGCTCGCGGTGTTCTGGTATCTGGTCGCGCGGACGCCGCTCGGCCGCAACATGCGTGCCTGCGAGCAGGATCAGAAAATGGCGGCTTTGGTCGGCGTCGATGTCGATCGCACCGTGTCCATGACGTTCGTCATCGCTGCTGCGCTCGCGGCCATCGCCGGCACCATGTATCTGATGAATTACGGCGTGCTCAGCTTCTCCGACGGATTCGTCCCGGGCGTCAAAGCGTTCACCGCTGCAGTTCTCGGCGGCATTGGCTCGCTGCCCGGCGCGGTCGTCGGCGGACTTCTGGTCGGCCTGATCGAGACGATGTGGTCCGGCTACGTCTCCATCGACTACAAGGACGTCGCCGCCTTCTCCGTTCTCGCGATCACTTTGATCTTCCTGCCGCAAGGCCTGTTCGGCCGGCCGGACGTCGAGAAGGTCTGATGCCGGCTGCAGCCAATTTCGACGGCGCCGCGCCGGCTCGGCGCTTCGATGCTGTGCGGGCATTCAAAGACGCAAGCCTCACCACGCTGATCGCCTTCGGGCTGCTGCTACCACTGGTCGGCTTTCTTACCGTCACCGACGTCCGCAACGATCTGATCCTGCAGACGCGCTTTCCGCTGCTGTTCGCGCTGACGGCCAGCATCGGGATTTCGCGGCTGGTCTACCTCATGTCGGTTTCGCGCTGGCTCGCGTTGCGCGCCGAACGCCCCGTCGTTGCCGCGCGGCCCGCACGCTTCGACTGGAGCGCGCTCGCCGCGAAATGGTTCATCCCCTTCGCCATCGGCTTTGTCATCGTCTATCCCGTCATTGTGCTGCTGGTGAAAGGCCGCGAAGGCGCGGTGACCTGGGTCGACAATTTCGGCATCCAGATCCTGATCTATGTGATGCTGGGCTGGGGTCTCAATATCGTGGTCGGCCTCGCCGGCCTCCTCGATCTCGGCTACGTCGCGTTCTACGCGGTCGGCGCCTATTCCTACGCGCTCCTTGCCAAGACCTTCGGCCTGTCGTTCTGGATTCTCTTGCCGCTCGCCGGCTGCCTCGCCTCGTTCTGGGGATTGCTGCTCGGCTTTCCGGTGCTGCGGCTGCGCGGCGACTACCTCGCCATCGTCACGCTCGCTTTCGGCGAGATCATCCGCATGGTGCTGATCAACTGGGTGGACCTGACCAACGGCTATGCCGGCATCAGCACCATTCCGCGGCCGACTTTCTTCGGCATTCCGTTCACCGCCAACGACGACGGCTTCGCCGCCAGATTTGGCCTGGAATTCTTCCCGATCTATCGCACGGTGTTTTTATATTACGTCATCCTGGCGCTGGCCTTGCTGACCGCTTTCGTCACGGTTCGGCTGCGGCGGCTTCCCGGTCGGGCGCGCCTGGGAAGCGTTGCGCGAAGACGAGATCGCCTGCCGCTCGCTCGGCATCAACACCACCAATACCAAGCTCACCGCATTCGCCATGGGCGCGATGTTCGCGGGCTTTGCCGGCTCGTTCTTCGCCGCCCGGCAAGGCTTCATCTCGCCGGAATCCTTCACCTTCCTGGAATCGGCGACGATCCTCGCCATTGTCGTGCTCGGCGGCATGGGCAGCCAGATTGGCGTCGCCATCGCCGCCATCGTCATGATCGGCGGCACCGAGATCCTGCGCCAGCTCGATTTCCTCAAACAGATATTCGGGCAGGACTTCGACCCGACGCAATATCGCATGCTACTGTTCGGGCTCGGCATGGTGCTGATGATGCGCTGGCGGCCACGCGGCCTGATCACGCGGCGCACGCCATCGGTGTTCCTGAAAGAACGCAAGAGCATCGCCGCAGATCTCGTCAAACAGGGACACGGTTGATGGCGGTCGCGCGGCGACACGCTGCTCTGCATCGAGCATCTGACGATGCGGTTTGGCGGACTAGTCGCCGTCGACAATCTGTCCTTCGCCGCCCGCCATGGCGAGATCACCGCGCTGATCGGACCCAATGGCGCCGGCAAGACCACCGTGTTCAACTGCATCACCGGCTTCTACAAGCCGCATGTCGGCCGGATCGGGCTCTGCCATGGCGCGCCGGCACTGTGGGACTCGCTCGACGCGCTCACCGCCGGCGGGCACCGCAGCATCAAAACAAACGACGGCGCGCTCTATGCGCTCGAACGCATGCCGGATTTTCTGGTCGCCGAAGAAGCGCAGGTGGCGCGCACGTTCCAGAACATAAGACTGTTTCCAGGCATGACCGTGCTCGAGAACCTTCTTGTCGCCCAGCATAATCGGCTGATGCTCGCTTCCGGCTATACGCTGCTCGGCATTTTCGGCATTCCGTCCTATCGCGCCGCCGAGCGCGCGGCGATCGAGAAGGCGCAGCATTGGCTCGAACGCATCGGACTACTGAATCGCGCCGACGATCCGGCCGGCGACCTGCCCTACGGCGACCAGCGCCGGCTCGAAATCGCGCGCGCGATATGCACCGACCCGATCTTGCTCTGTCTCGACGAGCCGGCGGCCGGGCTAAATCCACGTGAAAGCGCCGAACTCAATACACTGCTACTCTCGATCCGCGACCAGGATGCGGTCTCGATCCTTCTGATCGAACACGACATGTCGGTGGTGATGGAGATTTCCGATCGCATCGTCGTGCTCGACTACGGCGTCAAGATTGCCGAGGGTATGCCGAAGGAAATTCGCGACGACACCAAGGTCATCGCCGCCTATCTCGGCGTCGCCGACAAGGACGTCGCTGAAGTCAAAGCCGAGGTCGGGCTATGAACGCGCCCGCCCCGCTTCTGTGCGTGCGCGGCGTGAAAACCTTCTACGGCCGCGTCATGGCGCTTAAAGGCGTCGATATCGATGTCCATGAGGGCGAGATCGTCACGCTGATCGGCGCGAACGGCGCCGGCAAGTCGACCCTGATGATGACGATCTGCGGCAATCCGCGTTGCCGCGAGGGCTCGATCGCGTTTGCCGGCCGCGACATCACGCATCTGCCGACGCATGAGATCGCGCATTTGCGGCTGGCGCAATCGCCGGAAGGCCGGCGCATTTTTCCACGCATGACAGTGCTCGAGAATCTGCAGATGGGCGCGGTCACCGCCGACGCCGGGCAGTTCGGCAGCGATCTCGAGCGTGTGCTGGCACTCTTCCCGCGCCTGCGGCAGCGGTTGACGCAGCGCGGCGGCACGTTGTCGGGCGGCGAGCAGCAGATGCTGGCGATCGCGCGTGCGCTGATGGCGCGGCCGCGGCTTCTTCTCCTCGACGAGCCGTCGCTCGGCCTCGCCCCGCTGGTGGTCCGGCAGATATTCGATGCCATCAAGACGCTGAATGCCGAAAGCGGGCTCACCGTCTTTCTCGTCGAGCAGAACGCCTATCACGCGCTGACGCTGGCGCATCGCGGCTATGTCATGGTCAACGGCGCGATCACGCTGTCAGGCACCGGCAGCGAACTCCTGGCGCGGCCCGAGGTCAAATCAGCCTATCTCGAAGGCGGCAGAGAAACGCAATGATCGTGCAGCTTGTCGACGAAAACGCGCTGTGGATTTTCGTCCTCGTCAGCATCGTGCTCGGCGGCGGCGCGGCGGCGCTCGCCGGACGCGCCATCGCCAAGACCTGGCGGCCGCTGTGGCAGGTTGTCGCCTATGGCTTCATTCTCGGCGCCGGCGTGCGCTTTATCCATTTCAGCGTCTTCGACGGCACGCTGCTGTCGCTGCACTATTATCTGGTCGATACCGCTGTCTGCATCGCCTTCGGCCTGCTCGGCTTCCGCGCCTCCCGCGCCGCGCAGATGGCGATGCAATACGGCTGGATGATGGAGCCGGCTGGCTTCCTGTGCTGGCGCCGCAAGCAGGCCTGACGTAACATTGCCGTCAACACCTATCCGTTCACGAGGGGAACACGAATGAACAGGATCACCACGCTCGGCCTTGCGCTGGGCTTCGCCACCGCTTTCGCGGGGACTTCGCAGGCGCAGGTCAAAATAGGCATGGGCGGCCCGATCACCGGTCCAAGCGCCGCGACCGGCGCGCAGATGAAGAACGGCGTCGACCAGGCCGCCACCGACATCAACGCCGCGGGCGGCATTCTCGGCAAAAAAATCCAAGTCTCCTATGGCGACGATGTCTCCGATCCGAAGCAAGGCGTATCGGTCGCCAACAATTTCGCCGGCCAGGGCGTGAAATTCGTGGTCGGCCATTACAATTCCGGCGTCACCATGCCGGCGTCGGAGGTCTATCAGGAAAACGGCATCGTCGAGATTTCGCCGGCGTCGACCAATCCGCAAGTGACCGAGCGCGGCATGTGGAACATCTTCCGCGATTGCGGCCGCGACGATCAGCAGGGCAAGGTCGCCGGCACCTACATTCTCAATCACTTCAAGGACAAGAAGATCGCGATCGTTCACGACAAGACCACGTACGGCAAAGGCCTCGCCGACGAGACCAAAAAGACGATCACTGCCGGCGGCATGAAGGAAGTGCTTTATGAAGGCATCAATACCGGCGAGAAGGATTATTCGGCGCTGGTATCGAAGATCAAACAGTCAGGCGCCGACCTCGTCTATTTCGGCGGCCTCTATACCGAAGGCGGGCTGATCGTGCGGCAGATGCGCGATCAGGGCGTCAAGGCGCCGCTCATGGGCGGCGACGGCATCACCTCGGACGAATTCGCCGCCGTCGGCGGACCGGGCGTCGAGGGCTCGTTGATGACCTATGGCCCCGACCCGCGGCTCAATCCGGACGCAAAATCCGTGGTCGCGGAATTCCGCGCCAAGAAATTCGAGCCTGAGGCCTATACGCTCTACAGCTACGCCGCCGTACAGGTGTTCAAGCAGGCCGCCGAAGCCGCGCAATCGCTCGATCCGAAAAAGGTCGCCGAGAAGATGCATTCCGGCATGCCGTTCAAGACCGTGCTCGGCGATCTCTCCTTCGACAAGAAAGGCGATCTCACCAAGCTCGATTACGTCATGTATCTGTGGAAGAAAGATCCGAGCGGCCGCATCACCTATGTGCAGTGTCCGAATTCGGATTGCTCGAAGATGTAGCCCGGTAAGATTAGCAGAATTTGCATTTTTTGCATGGGATGGCCGGACTTGTTCCGGCCATTCACGTTTTCGGGCCGCATTCGAGCGTCCGCGAACACGCCCACGCTTCCCTGCCGGCGCAATCCACGGTAGCATCTGCGACACGATAGTCTGGGGTGCGGGGGCACTATGTTTTGCAGAGTCGGACGAACGGCGCTCTGGGCGGCGGCCGGGTATCTGTTGCTGGTCACAGCCTGTCACGCGCAGGCGCCGGCAAGCACGAAGGGCGATGTCGCCGCGACGATGGCGCGCCTTGCGATTGATCTGCCGCAGAATGTTGCCGCAAGCGCAGCGGTCGGCGGCCCGCTTCAAGAACTCGGCCGCGAACGCTGCGACCAGGACGCCATAGTGCAGCTTGCGAAGGCGCTGCAAGAGGCCGGATTCCGGCGCGAGGCGGCGGTCGCCGAAGTCAATTTTTCCTCGCAATGCGGCGGCTATGCGCCGGCGCTGCGCGATGCGGTCAATGTGCTGCTCAAGCTTTCCGATTTCAGCACGGCGGAAAGCATTGCTTCGAACCTCATCAAACTCGAACCGTTCCAGGACAACGGCTACTTCCTGCGCGCCCTCGCCCGCGACGGCAGGAAATCATACAAGAGCGCGATTGAAGACTACGTCACGGCGATCGAACTGTTCGGCAATAAGGAGCGCATCAGCAGCGTCAGCTACTATTACATGGCGCGCGACTACGAGAAGCTTGGCCAATTCTGCGATGCGATGCTGCCGATCGAGGAATGGGTTTCGCTCGACCCGTCACGGAACCAGACCAGCCAGACGCAAGCCATCCTGTCCGATTACGCCAGCAAGGGTAGCTGCGCCGCGGCGACCGCCGGCCGTGCGGAAGTCTTTCCCGCTCCACATGGCGGCGCGCTCGTCAAAGTGCCCGTCACCGTGAACGGCGTGAATGCCATCTTCATCCTGGATACAGGCGCCAGCTTTGTCACGCTCAAGGACAGCTTCGCCAAGAAGGCCAATGTCGATGTCGACCAAAGCAGCAACATCCAAATTCATACGGCAAACGGGATTGGCTCGGCCAAGCTCGGACGCGCCGGAACAATTCAACTGCGTTCGCTAAAAGCGGCCGGCGTGCCTGTTGTCGTCGAAGCGGACGGCTCGGCGGCCTTTATGGGCGCGGATGGCCTTTTGGGACTGAGCTTCCTGTCGCGCTTCGAGCTCTCGATCAACGGCCGCACTGTGAGAATTGCCGCCAGCAAGCCACGCTGAGGCGGCGGCATCCGCCGACTCTGACGTCAGCCGATCTTGCCGAGCGCCGGGAACGTATCGAGCAGCCAATAGCTGAATTCGCTCACCGTGCCGGTGAGAAAGGCGATGCCGGTGAGCACCAGAAGGCCGCCCATCGTCTTCTCGACCAGTCCGAGATGCGCCTTGAAGCGGGCGAGAAAAGCGGCGAAGGGCTCGACCGCGAATGCTGCCAAGAGGAACGGCACACCGAGTCCGAGCGAATAGACCGCAAGCATGCCGGCACCCTTGACCACGGTGTCTTCCGATGCAGCAACGGCCAGGATCGCCGCCAGGATCGGGCCGATACACGGCGTCCAGCCGAGCGCGAAGGCAAGCCCCATCAGATAGGCGCCCCACAGGCCAACCGGCTTGGTGATTTGCACGCGCTTCTCGCGCATCAGCCAGGCGATCGGCGTGAGCCCGAGGAAATGCAGCCCCATGACGACGATGCAGATGCCGGCGACGATCGAAAGCTCGCTCGAATAAACGCGCAGCAAAGCGCCGATCGCGCTCGCGCCGGCGCCCAAGGCGACAAAGACGGTGGAGAAGCCGAGCACGAACAACAAAGCCGCGATAATGGTCTCGCGCTTGACGCGGGTCTCCGGCTCGACGTCGGCGAGGCGCTCGATCGACGTGCCGGTCAGATAGACGAGATAAGGCGGCACCAGCGGCAGCACGCAGGGCGACAGGAAGCTCAGCATGCCCGCAAACAGCGCGGCGGCGATGGTGACATTCATGGCGCATGAAATGCACCGGCGGCGGCGGCGCTGGCAAGGCCGTTGCGGCTCACGCCGCCGTCACGGCTTCGTCATTCCGGGGCCGAGCCAACGGGTCCGCGCAAGGCGCGGCCCGATGACAGGCTCCGCGAGGAGCCTGGAATCCATAATCGCAGAGTGTGCAGAAGTGTTCAGTGCTACGATTATTTAGACCTGTGGTTATGGCTTCCGGGTTCACGGGTTGGCGCCCGGGCCCCGGAATGACGGAGGCGGCATGCGCAACCTGATCACCGATGTCCCCGGCGTCCATGTCGGCCATGCCGAAGATCTGCGGCTCGGCTCGGGGGCGACCGCCCTCATATTCGATGACCCTGCGGTCGCCGCGGTCGACCTGCGGGGCGGCGGCACCGGCACGCGCGAGACGGCGCTGCTCGATCCAGCGCAGACCGTCGAGACCATCAACGCCATTACGCTTTCCGGAGGCTCAGCCTTCGGCCTCGATGCCGCATCGGGGGTGCAGGCATGGCTAAAGGAACAGAACCGCGGCTTCGCGGTGGGCACGGCACGCGTGCCGATCGTGCCGGCGGCGATCCTGTTCGACCTCCTCAGCGCCGGTGACAAGAATTGGGGACGGTTCCCGCCCTATCGCGACCTCGGCTACGCGGCGGCCGCGGCAGCCGGGCCGGATTTTGCGCTCGGCAGCGTCGGTGCCGGCACCGGAGCTACCACGGCGAACTGCAAAGGCGGCATCGGCTCGGCCTCCAGCCAAAGCCGCGACGGTAGCTTGGTCGGCGCTATCGCCGCAGTGAACGCCGTCGGCAGCGTGCTGGTCGGCCCCGGTCCGTGGTTCTGGGCAGCGCCCTTTGAAATCGACGGCGAGTTCGGCGGGCGGGGTCTTCCGGAGAGTTTTCCTCAACAAGCCTTTGCGCCGGTCATTAAAGGCGCGCCGCGCGGACATACGACCCTTGTGATCGTCGCTACCGACACGATTCTGACTAAGGCGCAGGCCAATCGCGTCGCTGTTATGGCGCAATCCGGCCTGTCGCGTGCGATTTATCCCGTGCACAGCCCGCTCGACGGCGACGTCGTCTTCGCCGTCTCGACCGGCCGCCGGCCACTGTCCGACGGAATTTACGGCCTGACCGAGATCGGCATGCTTGCTGCCAATGTCGTAGCACGCGCCATCGCCCGCGCCGTCTTTACCGCGGAGGCTTTGAAACTGCCCGGAGCAATGCCGTCCTGGCACGACCAATTCGGCCGTTAAAACTACAAATTTCCTGCACATTTCAGGCGGATAATTCATCTCGCCGGCGGCAATCGAAGCGATAATCTGAAAGCTTTACCGAACTGAAAGGTCGTTGGCGTTGACTTGCTGACGGATTGCGCTTTCACTCGCAACGCACTCCCGTGTGGTACGGATATGCGGCGGAGGTATTGATGCGCGTCGTTGTCATTGTCGTTGCAGCGCTGATGACCTTGGGTCTCGCCGCCTTCGGCGTTGTCGCAGCCCAGAAAGAAGCCGGGCCGACATCGCTTCTTGCGCTAGCCACGCATTTCATCTCACCGGCCAAAGGCACGCCGCCGACGGCAGTGGCGGCAAATCCCGCTCCGTTGGCCAAACCGCTTAATCCCGTCAGCCAGGTGTCCGACACAGTGACGCCGCGCCCGGCTGCAGCGCCGCCGATCGTCCTCGCGCAGAATTCGCCGGCGCCGGCTGTGGCTTCGCAGTCACCGGCCCCTAAACCCGCCCCGGCGGCGACCTCGATCCCGCAATGCAACAACCCGAATGCGCTCGGCCTGTCCCGCGTCGTGCAGATCGATACGACGGGCGGCCCCGCCTTCGGCACCGAGCATTTCAAGCAATACGACTTCCTGCGTGACAAGGAAGTTGTGCTGACCTTCGATGACGGCCCGTGGCCCGAGAACACCCCGGCCGTGCTCAAGGCGCTGACGGATAACTGCGCCAAGGCGACGTTCTTCGAGATCGGCGAACACGCGACCTGGCGTCCGGACATCACCAAGCAGGTGATCGCCGCCGGGATGACCGTCGGTACCCACACCTGGTCGCACAAGGATCTTGCGAAGAACCCCTACGCCAAGGACATCGAACAGGCGAAGCAGGAAATCGAAATGGGCGTGAGCGCGGTAGCGATGGCGGCGGGTGCCCCAATCGCGCCGTTCTTCCGCTTCCCGGATCTGCAGCAGCCGGCCGATCTGATCACTTATCTCGGGACCCGCAACATCGCGACGTTCTCGACCGATATCGACTCGTTCGATTTCAAGATTCATAAGCCCGACGACGTCATCAAGTCGGTGATGACCAAGCTGCAGAAGAACGGCAAGGGCATCGTGTTGATGCACGACTTCCAGAAAGGAACCGGGGAAGCGTTGCCGCAATTGCTCGCCCAGCTCAAAGCCAACGGCTACAAGCTCGTACACATGGTGCCGGCCGGGTCGGTCACGACCCTCGCCAAATACGACGACATGGTCAAAGCGCAGGACAAGTTCTCGTCCACCAACAACACGCGGCCGGAATCGAGCGTCGTCAAGACGATCAGCGAATAGCCGCGCGCTTACTTCAAGAATCGCTCGGCGCTGTAAGGCTTCGGGTCGCAGAACGGCGTCTGTTTGGTGATCATTTCAGTCAGCAGTCGCCCGGTCACCGCGCCGAGCGTCAATCCCCAATGGCCGTGACCGCCGGCGAGCCACAATCCGCCTATCCCCGGCGCCGGGCCGATGACCGGGCGTGAATCGGCAAAGCACGGCCGCGCGCCCAGCCATGGCTGCGGCTCGACCGCTTCACCGAGAGGAAACAGTTGGCGCGCCTGAGGCATCAGCCGGCCGAATTGCACCGGTGTCGGCTGGGCGTCGCGGGCGGCGAATTCGACGCCGGTCGTGAGCCTGATGCCCTGCTCCATCGGCGCCAGCACATAGCCGTTGTCGGCATCGAGCACCGGACGGCTCAGGGCCGCGTTGCCATGCCCATTGCCGCGCGCCCGGAAATGCCAGTGATAGCCGCGCTTGACCGCGAGCGGCAGCCGGATGCCGAGCGGATCAAGCACGTCCTTAAGCCAGGGCCCGAGCGCGAGCACGACATTGGGAGCATCGAGCGGACCGGCGGACGTCTCGACCCGCCAATTGGCGCCGTTGCGATGCAATGTGCGGGCGTCACCGGCGAAACTCAGGCCGCCGAGCGCCGTATAACGCGCAACATAGGCGCGGGTCAGCGCCAAGGGATTGCTGACGCTGACCGCGCCGGTCCAGTGCACGGCATGGCGGAAGACCGGCGCCAACGAGGGCTCGAGCGCCCGCGCGCCGTCCCGGTCGAGCGGCAGATTGGCGATCGAAAGCTGTTTGGCAAGCTCGAGCTCGCGGGTAACGCCGGCGAACGACTTGTCGCTGCGATAGAGCTTGAGCCAGCCGCCGCGATGCAGATAGCGCTCGGCCTTGGCTTCGGCGGCCAGCGTTTGATGCTCGGCGACCGCGCGTGACAGAAGCGGCCGCATCAGATGCGCGGTTTCAACCAGCCGCTCAGGCGCCGACGCGGCGCGGAAGGCCACGAGCCAGGGGGCGACCTTCGGCAGGAAGGTCAGATGATAGTTGGCGATCGGCGAGAGCTTGAACGCGACTCGCAACAGTTCGCGAAAGTCCGAGGGGAATGCCGCCGGAAAGATCGTATTGCCTTCGATGATTCCGGAATTGCCGTAGGACGTCGCTTCGCCCGGCGGACCGCGGTCGACCATCGCGACGGCAAGACCTTTTTTGGCGAGATGGGTCGCGATCGACGTGCCGACGATCCCCGCGCCAAGAACGATGACATCGCTGCGCGCCACAAAAACCTCCGCCGCCTAAATCAGCCGCTGCGCCGCTCGGCCGCGGCCGAACTCGCGCGCCCCAATGATCTTGGGGCGCGCATTCATATCTCGGCGCTATTCGGTCGCAATCAAGGCCCGAACAGAATTTTGTGAACTTAGGCGACGTCAGGCGGTGGCAATGCTTTGCGGGGCGGTGGTGTTGATCAGCTGCGCCTGCATCTGGATCAGTTGTTGAAGCAGATTGCTGCCGAACACATTCGCCGTACCTGCGGTGGACGAATTATCCGCCGTCCCGGTGCCGGAAGAAGAGCTCGACGACGTCGTGCTGCTGCCCGGCGCCGAGGTCAACGCGATGCTTGATCCGTCGCTATAGTCGATCGTGGTGGTCGTGGAGCCGTTGCTGTTGGTGGCGCTCTGGGTCGTGGCGCCGCTGGCGGATGCATCCAGCGACTCCAACAGAGACCTCGATCCCACCGCCGCCGCCACCACCGTGATGGTGGTGATGACCGTGGATTTGCTGGGTCTGGTCGGTCGCGCCGCTGGCGCCGCCGGCCTGCGCACCGCCGGAGGCATCCCCATCCCCGTCGCTATCCGTGCCGTTGGCTTGCATGGAAAACAGCGCCTGCAGCATCTTCGAATCGAATTGTGGCCCGCCTGCCGACGAGGCCGCGGTGCCGCTCGACCCGTCCGTCGTCGAACTCGACGATGACGACGAACTGCCGCTGCCGCCCTGGAGCGCGGAGAGCAACGCCGAAAGCGGGTCGGATTGCGTGGACGACGCCGTATTGGCTTGCGTGCCCTGCTGCCAGAGCGATTGCAGATAGTTGTAGGGATTACTCGCTGAATTGACCGACGCGGACATGACAGAAACTCCTCGAGAGATACGCTTTAAATCGCCGGCTAATCGGCCGGCTAGCGCCCCTGCTCACGCCGATGCAAGCGCCGGGCCGCGAGCCAAACGCAGGGAAACATTGAGGTTTTTGAAACAGGGGCGCTGTCACTGCAGCACGATTTTGCCTTCGCCCGGCAACTCTTGCCGATGCGCCGCGGTTAATAACAGCTTGGTTTGCCCGCACCCGGTCCGCGTGTTAGGCGAACGGCAAAAGCGCTTGCCAAGGAAGCTTGCAGGAACATGAAATGTCCCGCCCGCTGATCATCGCGCCCTCGATCCTCGCCTCAGATTTTGCCAAGCTCGGCGAGGAAGTCCGCGCCGTGGACCAGGCCGGCGCCGACTGGATCCATGTCGATGTCATGGACGGCCATTTCGTGCCGAACATTTCCATCGGCCCCGACATCGTCAAAGCGATCCGGCCTTACACCAAGAAGCCGCTCGACGTGCATCTGATGATCGCGCCGTGCGATCCCTATCTCGAGGCCTTCGCCAAGGCCGGCGCCGACATCATCACCGTTCATGTCGAGGCCGGTCCCCATATCCACCGCTCGCTGCAGGCGATCCGCGCGCTCGGCAAGAAGGTCGGCGTCACGCTCAATCCCGGCACGCCCGAGGTCTTCATCGAGCCGGTGATCGGCATGGTCGATCTCGTTCTGGTAATGTCGGTCAATCCCGGCTTCGGCGGGCAGAAATTCATTCCCGAGGTGCTCGCCAAGCTGCGCAACATCCGCTCCATGGCCGGCGGCCGTCCGATCGACATCGAGATCGATGGCGGCATCACGCCCGAAGTGGCGCCGGAGGCTGCGCGCGCCGGCGCCAATGCTTTCGTCGCCGGCTCGGCCGTGTTTAAGGACCGTACGCCGGAATCCTATCGCGCCCATATCGCAGCCATCCGTAACGCGGCAGCCTTGGCGCGTGGAGAAGCGGCTTAGCTTTCTCAGGACGTTGTCTTAGCACTCCGAACCTGTTCGATCGTTCTGTAAACGCCGCGCACGTCTTCGATCATTTCAAAAGATGGCGTTGCCGACGACGATCCGAAGCCCCATGGGTTGCGCTGCATCCACCAACCGAACGGTGTTGCACCGAAAGTGATGGTACCGCTCTTGTCGCCTCTCTCATTGAGAGCGATCTCAGAGGTCGAGCGAAGGTCAATCGATTTGATGCTTCTGGAGAAAAGCCCCGAGACGATAATGGCTCGACGATTCGTCACCGCATATTCGGTTTTTGACCGAGTGATGGCATCAACGAAAAATCGTCCGATGAGAATGTAAAATCCAGCGAGAACGAATGGAATAACGGGAATCAAGGCGGACCAATCGTTGGATCCGCGTTTTACGGACACTACGGCAGCGAATCCCGCGAAGAACGCGAACCCACTCCAAATCAAGCTGAAGGGAATCGGGAAAAAGTCTATGCTGCGTAGCCTTATTCCCCCGCGGGGTCGCCCCTTCCACAGCAGATGTTCCCCGCTATCGAGCTCCCGCTCGATGGAGGAGCCGTCAAAATCCGACATCATCAGGCAATTCCGATTGATTGCAGCCGCTGCACCAGCCTATTTAGTGTAACACGTGAAGGCCAAATGTGCGCGCTTTGCGCCGGGCGGCTGGTTTGACGAGGCAACGCATGATCCCCCGCTATTCCCGTCCGCAGATGACGGCGATCTGGTCGCCGCAGACGCGCTTTCGCATCTGGTTCGAGATCGAGGCCCATGCCGCCGACGCCATGGCCGAGCTCGGTATGATCCCGAAGGAAGCGGCGAAGAAGATCTGGGAGAAAGGCAAGACCGCCGAATTCGATATCGACCGCATCGACGAGATCGAGCGCGAGACCAAGCACGACGTCATCGCCTTTCTCACGCATCTCGCCGAAATCGTCGGACCCGAAGCACGCTTCGTCCATCAAGGCATGACCTCGTCGGACGTGCTCGACACCTGTCTCAACGTGCAACTCGTGCGCGCCGCCGACATTCTCATTGCCGATGTCGAGGCGTTGCGCACCGCGCTCGAAAAACGCGCGAGAGAATACAAATTTACGCCGACGATCGGCCGCTCGCACGGCATTCATGCTGAGCCGACCACGTTCGAACTCAAGCTCGCGGTCGCCTATGCCGAATTTTCGCGCGCCAAAGAGCGGCTCGACATCGCCCGCAAGGAGGTCGCGACTTGCGCGATCTCAGGTGCGGTCGGGACCTTCGCGCAGGTCGATCCGCGCGTCGAAGCCTATGTCGCCAAGAAGATGGGCCTCGAAGTCGAGCCGATCTCGACGCAGGTCATCCCGCGCGACCGTCACGCCATGTATTTCGCCTGCCTGGGCGTCGTCGCCTCCTCCGTTGAGCGGCTCGCGACCGAAGTGCGCCACCTGCAACGCACCGAAGTACTCGAAGCCGAGGAGTTCTTCTCCGCCGGCCAGAAGGGCTCATCGGCCATGCCGCACAAGCGCAACCCGGTGCTGTCGGAAAATCTCGTCGGGCTTGCCCGCATGGTGCGCGCCTATGTGACGCCGGCGCTGGAGAATGTCGCGCTGTGGCACGAGCGTGACATTTCGCACTCTTCCGTCGAGCGCATGATCGGGCCGGACGCCACCGTGACGCTCGACTTCGCGCTGGCGCGACTGACCGGCGTTGTCGACAAGCTCCTCGTCTATCCCGACAACATGGCGAAAAATCTCGATCGCCTCGGCGGCCTCGTGCATTCGCAACGCGTGCTGCTGGCGCTGACGCAAAAGGGCGCCGCGCGCGAGGACGCCTATCGCCTGGTCCAGCGCAACGCCATGCAGGTTTGGGCCGGCGAAGGCGATTTCCTCACCTTCCTCAAAGCCGATCCCGATGTGCGCAAATTCCTGAGCGAGAAGGAACTCGCCGCCAATTTCGATCTCGATTTTCACTTCGCCCACGTCGACACAATCTTCAAACGCGTCTTTGGACGTGCGTGACGCGCTACAACCGCAGGGCTTTCCCGGCAAAGATGGTTAACGGACAAATAACTGTAACTTGTCCGACTCGCTTGCCTGACATACCCTTGCGCGACCGACGGGATAACACCCGTACAGGAGGGGACATATGGGCCGTTTGGTGCGCAAGCCTACTCTGCCGACCGCTGAAGTGGCGCAAGCCACGACCAGCGATTTCGGCGGCATCTTTCAGGCGCCTGCCCGCACGCGCCCCGCGGTCGAAGCGGTTCCCGGCGACGACTATCTGCTGCGCACCGTGAAATATGTCCCGGCCGAAGTGCTGGGATTTTCGCTGGTGGTGAATTCTATTCTCTCTCAGGCCATGATCAGCGGCAGCGACAATGCGACGATGGCCGGCGTTTCGGTGACCACGATTGCGGTACTCGCGCTGATCGCCGGCATAATCCTCACGCCGATCTTCTGCTGGTATGTGCGTGAAGATGGCGACGCCTGGGTCACCAATGCCGTGGTGTCGACCATCGCCTTCCCGTTCTGGGCTTATCTGATGGGAGCGGTGGCGTTCGCCAAAATCCACGACGGCAATCTCGCGGTGATCCTGATCCTCGCTTTCACCGCGGTCAGCGGTCTTGTTGCGCCGGTCGCGGAAAATCGTCAGGCGCAGGAGCAAGCCAGCGCAAGCCCTAAGGAGGGGCCGCGGCTGGTGGAAGGCCTCAAGGCCTGACGGCCCCGTTACCGATTGCGAACACCGTCCGTCTCATGGCATGTGTCGCGTGATGGCGGCACGTAAATCGATCCTCGTTTTCAATTCCGGGCTGGGCGGGCTTACGGTCTATCGTGAGATCGCCGCTGTGCGGCCCGACGCCGATTTTCTCTTCGTCGCCGACGATGCCGCCTTCCCCTATGGCGAAAAGAAGGAATCCGCACTCATCGAACGCGTCGTTGGCCTGATGGGCGATTTGATCGCCGCGCATCAGCCGGACCTGGTAGTGATCGCCTGCAACACCGCCTCGACGATCGTGTTGCCGGATCTGCGCAAGACTTTCGCGCTGCCCTTTGTCGGCACCGTGCCGGCGATCAAGCCGGCTTGCGCATCCTCGCAGACACGCCGTGTCTCCGTGCTCGGCACCGAGGCGACGGTGAAGCGCGAATATACCCGCGCGCTCATTCGCGATTACGCGCAGGATTGCGAAGTGACGCTGGTCGGCGCCAAGCGGCTCGCGGCCTTCGCGGAAGCCGAGCTCTCCGGCACGCCCGCAAGCGACGACGAATTGCGCGAGGAGCTTGCGCCCTGCTTTCGCGACGGCGGCGCGCGCACCGACACCGTCGTGCTCGCCTGCACGCATTATCCGCTGCTGCTCGACCGGCTCACCAAGCTCAGCCCTTGGCCCGTGAGCTTCCTCGATCCGGCGCCCGCCATCGCCCGGCGCATCGTGTCGCTGCTCGGCGATGCTCCCGCGGCCGGGCCCGGATCGACACGCGCCATCTTCACGTCGGGCCGGCCGCCGCAAAAGGCGCTGCACTATTTCGGCATCGCCGAAAGCGCAGCTGAACCCGCCGCAACGCGGTGAAATCTGCCTATTCGCAGATCACCGCCTGCATCCAATATCGGCTTTACTCGAACGCCGTTCGTGCGACCCTGCGCTTGCAGAGCACCGGATTAGCGGTGCGCATCGTCAACTGCAGGCTTGATCGCGGCGGGACTTATCTGAAAAGATCGGGGTTCAAACAAAAGCGGGCCGGTTTTGTTGGATCGGCTCCGACCGGCGGGACACGTCGGATTTTCTGGGGGGAGTGAGATCCATGACAGCCGCCGTTTCGAGTGAAAGCACGACATCGCTTTCGAACCGCTGGATACAGCTTTTGCTGGGCGTCATCGCCATGATGGCGATCTCGAGCCCGCAATATACCTGGACCCTGTTCACTGGTCCGTTGAACAAACAACTCGGCACGACGCTTGCGGAGCTGCAATGGACGTTCTCGCTGCTGATCATTCTGCAAACCTGGTTCTCGCCGTTCCAGGCCTATTTGGTTGATCGCTTCGGGCCGCGGCTCCTTATTTCGATCGGCGCCATTCTATCGGGCGGCAGCTGGGTACTGGCGTCGACGGTCACCAATCTTTGGACGCTCTACCTCACCTACGGCATCATCGGTGGTTTCGGCACCGGCATCATCTATGTCGGCGTTATCGGGCTGATGGTGCGCTGGTTTCCGGACCGGCGCGGCCTCGCCGCGGGTCTCGCGGCGGCTGGCTACGGCTTCGGCGCCTTTTTTACGAGCTTCCCGATCGACAGCATGATCAAGAGCTCGGGCTTCCAACACACGCTGTTGGTATGGGGCATTATCCAGGGTGTGATCGGAGTTGCAGCCGCACTCGGCCTGCGGATGCCACCGGAAAGCGCACAAGCGACAGCGCCCGCATCCACCACGATCGGCAATCAGCAGAGCGCGCGCAGCTATTCGCCGACGGAAATGCTGAAAAATCCGATCTTCTATCTGCTGTTCGTGATGATGAGCATGATGTCGACGTCAGGGCTCATGGTCACCTCAAATGTCGGTCCGTTCGCCAGGGACTTCGGCGTCGCCGACGCACTGGTGTTCGGCATGGCCGCGCTACCGCTGTCGCTGACGCTCTCGCGCGTCACCAACGGCCTGACCCGGCCGTTCTTTGGCTGGGTCTCCGACCATATCGGCCGTGAAAGCACGATGGCGCTTGCCTTCTCGCTGGAAGCAGTCGCCATCCTGATCCTGTTCTACTACATCGACCGGCCGGCGCTGTTCGTGGTGCTGACCGGCCTGGTGTTCTTCGGTTGGGGTGAGATCTTCTCGCTATTCCCCTCAACGCTGACCGACACGTTCGGCCCGAAATTCGCGGCGACCAATTACGGCTTCCTGTATATCGCTCAGGGCGTCGGCTCGATCCTCGGCGGCCCCGCGGCGGCCTATCTCAAGCAGGCGACCGGAAGCTGGACCTCGGTGTTCATCGTGGTCGCCATACTCGACATTGTGACCGCATTCCTGGCGATTACAGCGCTCAAGGCGATGCGGAAGCGGCACTTCGCGGCCGGCTAGGACCACCCAGCCGCGTTTGACATCGCTGTCGTTTCCTCCTAAAAACCGCCCACTTCGCGGGCCTAAAGGCCCGCGTAAGTGTTTCGCGACCCGTGGTTTGGGCCGGCGCTTCGGCCACAGACCTGTCGGTTCCGGGCTATATCCTGGAACAGTAGGAGGGCGCGATCCTCAGCCACTTTTCAACAATCGAGGACGCGAATGACCAAGCGCCATGAGGCGAAGTACAAAATCGACCGTCGGATGGGCCAAAATATCTGGGGCCGCCCGAAATCGCCTGTCAACAAACGCGAATATGGCCCGGGCCAGCATGGCCAGCGCCGCAAGGGCAAGCTCTCGGATTATGGCGTGCAATTGCGCGCCAAGCAGAAGCTAAAGGGCTATTACGCCAACCTGTCGGAGCGTCAGTTCCACGGCGTCTATGACGAGGCGCGACGGCTGAAGGGCGACACCGGCGCCAACATGATCGGCCTGCTCGAACGCCGGCTCGACACCGTGATCTACCGCGCCAAATTGGTGCCGACCGTTTTCGCCGCACGCCAATTCATCAGCCACGGCCATATCAAGGTCAACGGCAAGCGCGTCACGGTCGCGAGCTACAAGGTGAAGGTCGGCGATGAGATCGAGGTGCGCGAGAAATCGAAGCAGCTGGGCCTGGTGCTCGAAGCCAACGCACTCGGCGAGCGCGACGTGCCGGATTATATCGACGCCGACCACTCCAAACAGACGGCGAAGCTCACGCGTGTGCCGGCGCCGACCGACGTGCCCTACCCGGTCGTCATGGAGCCGCACCTGGTCGTCGAATACTATTCACGGTAACCGCGACTTCAGGTCGTCAAAAACACCGAGCCCGGAATCCATAATCGCCGACGGCCATGCGCCGAAAGCGATTATGAATTCCGGGCTCTGCCTTTTCGCGAAGTCGAGACCGGCTTACGCGGTCTGCAATTCCTTCACCGCGATGCCTTTGTCTTTGAGCAGGGACTGCAACTCGCCGGCCTGAAACATCTCGCGGATGATGTCGCAGCCGCCGACGAATTCGCCCTTCACGTAAAGCTGCGAAATCGTCGGCCAGTTCGAATAGGTCTTGATGCCGTTGCGCAGATCGTCGTTCTCGAGCACGTTGAGCCCCTTATAGGGCGCACCGAGATAGTCGAGGATCTGCACGACTTGGCCGGAAAAGCCGCACATCGGAAACTGCGGCGTGCCCTTCATGAAGAGCACCACGTCGTTGCTCTTGACTTCGTTATCGATGAATTGGTCGATCGACATTACCGTTATCCCTGACAGTTATCGTTCTAGCTTGCCCGGCGCCGCGATTTCTGCCGTGCATCCTCGCGCCGAATCTCGGCCGCTCGTCTTGCAATATATGTACCGCAAACCGCCCGGGAAACCCAAGCGCCAAACTCGAGCGCGGGCTCAAACATCACAAAATTGGGGCGAAAACAGGCATTCCGGCCGGATTTCGGCTGAGAGAAGGGAATGCTGGCGCGGAGCTCCCGCGGAGAAAGACGCCACCCTCACCGCTCCGGCGTGCCGGTCTGCAAGGCCAGCGCGTGCAGCTTGCCGCCCATTTCGGCCTTGAGCGCCTCATAGACGATCTGGTGCTGCTGGACGCGCGATTTGCCGCGGAAGGACTCCGCGATCACGGTCGCGGCATAGTGATCGCCGTCGCCGGCGAGATCGCGGATCGTCACCTCGGCATCCGGAATGCGCGTGCGGATCAGGCGTTCGATGTCATTTGCCGCCATGGGCATGACGCACCTCCTCGGCGCATCTCCTCGCTGGGCTGCGTTCCCGGCGAAGGGTCATCCTCGTTATCGTCTCTATCGTGGTCTTGGCTTAGCAGAATAGGTCTACGTGGCAAAGGCTGCGGCACATGTCCCCAATTTGTGCAGCCGCAGCAGACATCGGCGGCGCTGTGTCCGCTGGACGCGGGCACGGCCGCGATGCATGGTCCGTCGCCCAGGGAGAGACTGGGTCAAGGAGGAATTCATGTTTCGGCCGTTCATGCTCGCGGGCGCCATCGCCGCCTTCAGCCTTCAGGCGGCCAGCTATTCGGCAATGGCGCAGCCGACGCAAGCGCAGCGCGACGCCATCCGCGCATCGTGCCGTTCCGACTTCATGGCCAATTGCGCGAGCGTGACGCCCGGCGGCAAGGAGGCATTGGAGTGCTTGCTACGCAATCAGGCGAAACTGTCGACGGCTTGTGAAGCCGCCGTAAGCGCGGTAGCGCCGGCGAAGCCGGCGCCAGCCGCAGCCGCGCCCGCCGAAACGCCTGCACCGGCAGAACCAGCCGCGGCCAGAAGCGAACCGGCACCGCCCGCGGCGGAGCCCGCGCCGAAATCGGCAGCGGCGCAGGAGGTGCAACTCAAATCAGTGCGCCAGGCGTGCACGCTCAACGATTTCATGACGCATTGCTCGTGGATCAAGCCGGACAATCCCGAACTTGTGCTCTGCCTGCAGGCGAATGCGAGCGATCTGTCGCCGTCATGCCAAGCTGCGGTCCAAGGCGCGCCGACTGCGGCGCCCGAGAAAAGACCGGCGGCCACAGCACCGGCCAAGAAACCTGTGGCCGTGCGCGAGCCGGCTCCGTCATCGGCACCGCCCGCGGCATCTGCCGCGCCGACCGAGGCGCAGAAATCGGCGATCCGCGCCGCCTGTCGCTCCGACTTCATGGCCAATTGCTCAGGCGTCCAACCGGGCGGCGCCGAGGCCTTTCAATGCCTCAAGAGCCATGCAGCAGGCCTCTCCTCGGCGTGCCAGAGCGCGGTTGCCGCGATCGGTGGCGGCACACCGGCCGCCGCGGCTCCGGCATCTGCGGCGCCGACAGCGGCCCCGAGTGAGGCGCAGAAATCAGCCATCCGCTCCGCCTGCCGCTCCGACTTCATGGCCAATTGCTCAGGCGTGCAGCCCGGCGGCGCCGAGGCGCTGCAGTGCCTCAAGAGCCATACGGCAAGCCTCTCCTCGGCGTGCCAAGGCGCAGTCGCGGCGATCGGCGGCGGCGCGCCAGCCGCCAGTCCGCCGATGCCTGCGGTCGCTCCGCTCGGCCCGATACCGCCGATGCTGCCCCGCGAGGGGCTGCGCATCCTGGCGATGTGCCGCGCCGAGCAGGAGTCGCTGTGTAGCGGCGTTCCGGTCGGCGGCGGGCGTATTCTCACCTGCCTCGCCGATCACGCGCAGCAATTGTCGCTGGAGTGCTATCAGGCGCTGGCTCGCGTCGCGCGCTGAATCTTCGCCGACCGATCGTGCTCTAGGTCGTGCCGGCCATATAGGCCGGCAGCCAATTCTCGAAGTGCGCTTTCAGTTCGTCGATCGGCACCGGCCGCTCGCCGGCGACGGCGAGAACGCGGCCGCCGGTGGCGCCGAGCCGCGCGAACGGCACGCCTGCGGCCTTAGCGCGCTCGGCAATCGGTTCAGAGTTGCGCGCGGTGATGACATAGCGCGCCTGGTCTTCGCCGAACCAGAAGCCATGCGCGGGCAATCCGCCGTGCGCTTCCAGCACGGCGCCGATCCCGGATGCGATCGCCATTTCGGCGAGCGCCACGAGAAGGCCGCCGTCGGAAACGTCATGCACCGCCGACACCAGGCCGTCGCGGATCAGGCCTCGCACGAATTCGGCGTGGCGAAGCTCGGCGGCGAGATCGACCGGCGGCGGTGCGCCCTCTTCGCGGCCGCAGACATCGCGCAGATAGATCGATTGGCCGAGCCAGCCCTGGGTTTCGCCGATCAGCATGACCGCCTCGCCCTCATGGGCGAAGGCTAGCGTCATGGACTTGGTGAATTCATCGAGCACGCCGACACCGCCGATGGTCGGGGTCGGCAGAATGGCGCGGCCGTTGGTCTCGTTATAGAGCGAGACATTGCCGGACACGACCGGAAACGACAGCGTCCGGCATGCTTCGCCGATGCCGCGCACGCAGCCGACGAATTGCGCCATGATCTCCGGCCGCTCCGGATTGCCGAAATTGAGATTGTCGGTGACGGCGAGCGGCTTGCCGCCGACCGCCGAAATATTGCGATAGGCTTCGGCCACCGCCTGCTTGCCGCCCTCGAACGGATCGGCCTCGCAATAACGCGGCGTCACGTCCGAGGTCAGCGCCAGCGCCCTGGGGCCTTCGTTGATGCGCACCACCGCGGCATCGCCGCCCGGCCGCTGCACCGTGTTGCCGAGAATGACATGGTCGTATTGCTCCCAGACCCAGCGCTTGGAGCAGAGATCCGGCGAACCGATCATCTTTTGCAGCGCGTCGGCGATGCTCGTTGGTGGCTTCACCGATGCCGCATCGATCACTGCAGGCTTCGGGCCGGCTTGATGCGGCCGGTCGTAGAGCGGCGCTTCGTCGCCGAGCTCCTTGATCGGCAGGTCGGCCATGACCGCCCCGCCATGACGCACCAGGAAGCGCTTGGTCGGCGTGGTTTTGCCGACAATGGCGAAATCCAGGCCCCATTTGCGGAAGATCGCCTCGGCTTCTTTCTCTTTTTCCGGCTTGAGCACCATGAGCATGCGCTCCTGGCTCTCCGACAGCATCATCTCGTAGGCGCTCATGCCGGTCTCGCGGCACGGCACGGCATCCAGATCGAGCGTCACGCCGAGATCACCCTTGGCGCCCATTTCGACTGCGGAACAGGTCAGCCCCGCAGCACCCATGTCCTGAATGGCGATGACACAGCCTTTGGCCATGATCTCGAGACATGCCTCGAGCAGAAGCTTTTCCGAGAATGGATCGCCGACCTGCACCGTCGGCCGCTTCTCCTCGGCATCGGCGCCGAATTCGGCGGACGCCATGGTGGCGCCATGGATGCCGTCGCGGCCAGTCTTGGAGCCGAGATAGACAATCGGCATGCCGACGCCCGACGCCGCCGAATAGAAGATCTTGTCGGTCTCGGCGAGCCCGACCGCCATGGCATTGACCAGGATGTTGCCGTCATAGCGGGAATGAAACCGCACTTCGCCGCCGACGGTCGGCACGCCGAAGGAATTGCCGTAACCGCCGACTCCGGCGACCACGCCCCCGACCAACGCGCGCGTCCGCGGATTTTTCGGATCGCCGAACGACAGCGCGTTGAGGCAGGCGATCGGCCGCGCGCCCATGGTGAAGACGTCGCGCAAAATGCCGCCGACCCCGGTCGCGGCCCCCTGATAGGGCTCGATATAGCTCGGGTGGTTATGGCTCTCCATCTTGAACACGACGGCGAGCCCATCGCCGATATCGATGACGCCGGCATTCTCGCCCGGCCCCTGGATCACCCAAGGCGCCTTGGTCGGCAACGTGCGCAGATGGATGCGCGAGGACTTGTAGGAGCAGTGCTCGTTCCACATCGCCGAGAAAATGCCGAGTTCGGTGAAGCTCGGCACCCGGCCGATGAGCTTCAGGATGCGCTCGTATTCGTCCGGCTTGAGGCCGTGCTGGGCGACGAGTTCAGGGGTGATGGCGGGTTCGTTGGAAATCATGCGTGCTTTTCGTGACCACTCATCCACTTAGAGAAATCCTCCTCGTCCACATAAATCCTCTCAAAGGGATTCCTTTTCAAAAGACGATAGCCGCAAGGTAGTCGTTCAGATTCAATTTTGTAATCTCTCGACTTGCATAGATACTCTTCGGAAGCGACTGCCGTAACAGCACAAATAATTGCATCAATATCATCGTCGTTCTTGAGATATGGCTCTATCTTGAGATTCTTGCACAGAGCTATGCACGCCGCTTCCCGCTCCTTGGCCTTCTCCTTCCGGCGAGATTTATAGACACCGGCAACTACTCCAATTTCTGCCAAATCGCGGTTGGATAAGTTTCGAAAATACTTTTGCCAACTGCGTTGGCGGCCCTTGCTCCCCGCACCATCGCTGCAAAGCGTACGACAGGTGCCCCGATTCGCTCCGCAAATGGGGGCATTGGACGCAATTCCTTGTCGATAGGTCTCCGAGTTAGTTCCCAAATTTCTCTCGGTTTGGGAGGATAGGGAAGGCCTTGAAGATCGATGGGTATGTCGACAGCAACAGGCCCAGCTTTCATACATCTCTGCAGGTCACTCGCCTCCTCGCGAACGACCAATTCAACGGAGGAAGTTGTGGCTCGTTCCTGCGCAAAAGACGAATGGCGAAGTAGAGTAACGTTCGCAACTTTCTCACGAAATTCTATCGCAGCAAGGGATGTTTTGTTCGTCGTATAGCCTGCCAGATCAAGTCCGAAGCCGATCACGCTACTCTCTCCAGTGCCTCCACCAGTCCCGCAAACAGACCGCGGCCGTCAGTGCGGCCCATCACCGCCTCAACATGATTTTCCGGATGCGGCATCATGCCGAGCACATTGCCTCGTTCATTGATGATGCCGGCAATGCCGTTCATGGCGCCGTTGTGATTCCAGTTTGGATCGACAATGCCGTCTGGCGACGAATAGCGAAATAGCACCCTGCCCTCGCCTTCGAGGCGCGCAATGGTCTCGCCGTCGGCGATGTAATTGCCCTCGCCATGCGCGACCGGCACGCGGATCACCTGGCCGGCATTGTAGCCGCGGGTGAACGGCGTATCGGAGCGCTCGACGCGCAGATAGACGTCGCGGCAGATGAAACGCAGCTGCGCATTGCGCATCAGCACGCCGGGCAGCAGGCCCGACTCGCAGGCGATCTGAAAACCATTGCAGACCGCGAGCACGAGCCCGCCCTTTTGCGCGAAGGCACGCACCGCATCCATGATCGGCGCCCGCGCTGCGATCGCCCCGCAGCGCAGATAGTCGCCGTAGGAGAAGCCGCCCGGAATGACGACAAGGTCGGTGCCCGCCGGCAGCGCGGTGTCGGCGTGCCAGACCATCGCCGGCTCCCGGCCGGACACGAGGCGAAGCGCGCGCGCCATGTCGCGCTCGCGATTGATGCCGGGGAAAACGACGACCGCTGCTTTCATCTTTGTGCCAGACCGGCCGGAGCCGGCCCCATTCATCCGCTGACGTCGATGCGGTAATTCTCGATCACGGTATTGGCGAGGAGCTTTTCGGCAGCGCTTTTCAGCGCGGCCTCCGTCTGAGCCCGGTCGCCGCCTTCGATCTCGATGTCAAAGACCTTGCCCTGGCGGACGCTCGCCACCCCGTTGACGCCGAGCGTCTTCAGGGCGCCCTCGATGGCCTTGCCCTGGGGGTCCAAAATCCCCGATTTCAGCGTGACGGTGACACGGGCCTTCATTCAACAATGCCTTCTTTGCGGGAGCGCAAACCCACCCCTTCAATATGGATGAATCGGCCCTATCGCAACCGTGCGATCACACCCTGTACGAAAGACTTTTGGCGAAATTCTAACGCACAAAATGCTCGGAAACCCGGTCAGAGCTCCTCCGATTTGCCCGAAGTTGCGGGCATCGGGTTCGCCGGCTCCGGCGCACCCGGCGCGAGCGGAGGGCCCTCCTCGATCTTCATCACGTCGACGAACTCGTCGAGCGTCTTCTGCGCCAGATCGCGGTTCTGCGAGATCGATTGCAGGCGGATCATGACCGGACCGGCGAAGATCAGCGCGGTATTGAAATACACTGCCTTTTTGCCCTGCGTGAAACGGCTCTCGTTCACGACGGCGGGATAGGTTTTCAAGGTCGTGGTCTTGGACGTCAACGTATCGACTTTGGCGTCGCCGTCACTCATGACCTCACGCGCCGCGTCCGCCGCGCGGATGCTCTTCGGCAGATCGACTTTGGCAAGCTTGTCAAGCGCCTGCGGATCCGGGTGCCTCGTCGGGCTCTTGGCAAAGGTGATGGTGATGGTCTCGGCGTCGGAACAAGCCAGCGGCTTGCACTTGAAAACGCGCAACGTCCCGGCGGCATTTTTTTGTCCGTCCCAACGGTCCGGATCGGGTGCCTTGGTCGTGATGCGCACGGCACCAGGTTTCACCGGAATCGGACCGGCGGTAGGTGGCGTTGGATTTGTCGTATCGGGCTTGCTTGCGTCAGGCTTGCTTGCGTCAGGCTTGCTTGAGTCAGGCTTGGTCGTATCGGGTTTCGCCTGAGCCGCCGTACCGGCGCCCGGTGACCCTGCGGAGCTACCATCCGGGGTCTGCGCCATCGCCACGCCGGCCGGCAGAGCCTGGGCCATGGCCGCAGCGCAAAGAACAGTCGCGAAAACAAAACGTTTCATACGGATCAACCAGTATCGCCGCGATTGAAACTTAAAGTGGCGACTGAAACAAGACACCGCGCGAGCTTTCCGGCGGCGATGCGAACACCTCAACGGACAGAAGCCGGTGAAGTAAAACAGCGCCTATTGCACCTGGGGGCCGGATTTTTCAAACAACTGCCCGTAGCCCGCGACATGGCCGCTGTCGCCGACGAGGCGCATCGCCGCCCAGAACACCGCTGTCGCCGAGGACACGACAGGAATGCCGAATTTCGCCTCAAGCGGCCGGGTCACGTCGAGCGTGCGCAAGCCGCCGCAGGAGATCAAAATTGCTTCCGCGCCGGGCGCCGCCGCGACGGCTTTTTCGGCAAGCGCGATGATATCGGCCGGCGTCTTCTTATGCGGCTCGCCGAATTCGACAATGTTGAAGCAAGTGAGCGCGAGCACGTCGATGCCGGCGGCTGCCAGAAGTTCTTTCAAGCGGCGGTTGACGACGTCGGTATAGGCGGTGGCCACCGCGATGCGCTTGGCGCCGACCGCGCCGAGCCCATCGAGGATGGACTGGCTCATGGTCGAGACCGGTAGTCCGGTGCGGCGACGCAGTTGCGCGAGCAAATCCTGATGCGCTTGCGGCCCGCGATAGAAGGTCAGCGACGTGCCCGCCACCATGACGGCGTCGACGCCCTGCGCGACCAGATCGTCTACTGCGGGAAAGATCGCATCCCAACCCGGATCATAACCGGCCGGTGTCAGGTCGTTGACCCGCGCCGAACGCGCAACGAAGCGCACGCCCGGATACATGACCGGGCCCTCCGGCGGAACATCGTCCGCGGCGGTTGGAACGACAAGGCCGATGGTCGCGCCGCTCCGCATGCCGGCACCAGCCGAAGGGTCTAGCCCTTCACCAGGATCGGCCCGGTGCCTTGCGGCCGCTCGCCCTCGTTCATGATGCCGAGCCGCTTGGCCACTTCGGTATAGGCCTCGAGCAGCCCGCCGAGGTCGCGGCGGAAACGATCCTTGTCGAGCTTCTCGTTCGACTTGATGTCCCACAGCCGGCAGGAGTCGGGCGAGATCTCGTCGGCGACGACGATCCGCATCAAGTCGTTCTCCCACAGCCGGCCGGTTTCCATCTTGAAGTCGACAAGACGGATGCCGACGCCGAGGAACAGGCCCGACAGGAAGTCGTTGACGCGGATCGCAAGCGACATGATGTCGTCGATCTCTTGCGGCGTCGCCCAGCCGAACGCGGTGATGTGCTCTTCCGACACCATCGGGTCGTTGAGCTGATCATTCTTGTAGTAGAACTCGATGATCGAGCGCGGCAACTGCGTGCCTTCCTCGATGCCGAGCCGCTGCGACAGCGAGCCGGCGGCGATGTTGCGCACCACGACCTCGAGCGGAATGATCTCGACTTCGCGAATCAACTGCTCACGCATGTTGAGCCGGCGAATGAAATGCGTCGGCACGCCGATATCGTTGAGGTGCTGGAAGACGTATTCGGAAATCCGGTTGTTGAGGACTCCCTTGCCTTCGATCACCTCGTGCTTTTTGGCATTGAAGGCGGTCGCATCGTCCTTGAAGTGCTGGATCAGTGTTCCGGGCTCGGGTCCTTCGTAAAGGACCTTCGCCTTGCCTTCATAGATTCGGCGACGGCGGCTCATTGGAGTGTACCGGGGTTTGGTGAAGTCCATGGATGCCGTGGCTCCATTTCAAGATGTAAGGTCCGCGGCGGCGGCAAAGGCGCGCTGTCACTCAAAGCGACTCAACGCAGCGGCCCCTCCACACACAAAAGCTAACCGAAGGCGATGTGGAGTACAATCGACATAGACCCGCGCGCGCACAATCGCAACGCCGATCTGTGGGCCGCGGAACGGTTGCCTTGACGGGTCAGCCCCGTTATGCAAGGCGGCAATTGCTTTACAATGCCGCTCAACACTGCTCCCTGCAGCAGTTTTCACACGAAAAGGCCAAGTCATGACCACATTCGACAAGCGCGAAGCGGCCTTCGAAAATCAATTCGCGCACGACGAGGAACTCCGGTTCAAGGCAATCGCGCGGCGCAACAAGATGCTGGGCCTGTGGGCGGCCGGAAAGCTCGGCCTCGCAGGCGCCGAGGCCGACAGTTACGCGCTTGCCGTCGTGATGCTCGATTTCGAGCACAAAATGGACGTCGCACAGAAGATCAAGACGGATTTCGCCGCCAAAGGCGTGGCGCAGTCCGACCACCAGATCGAGCGCACGATGAACGACTTCATGGCGCAGGCGATCGCCGACATCAAAGCCGGTCGCTGACGTTTCAGTTCAAAAGAATTGTAGAAAAATTGCCGCGATAGGGAGACATCCATGGCTCTTGCCAATTTCACACTCGCCAACCGCCTGCGCTCCGGAGAGACGGTCTATTCCGGCTGGTGCGGGCTGCCCTATCCGCTCGTCGCCGAAACGCTGGCGCGCGACGGGTTTGTCGCCGTCACGATCGAGAGCCAACACGGCTTGTGGGATACCGGCGGCATCCTCAACGGTATCGCCGCGGTGCGTCAGGGGGGCGCCGCGCCAATCGTGCGCGTGCCGCTCAACGATTTCGCGCTGGTGAGCCGCGCGCTCGACTTCGGCGCCGAAGGCATCATCGCGCCGATGATCAATACGCCCGAGGATGCGCGGGCTTTTGCGGCGGTCGCCAAGTTTCCGCCGCTCGGCGAGCGAAGCTGGGGCCCGCACCGCGCCACGACCTTTGCCGGACTTTCCGACCAATCGGTCTATCTGCGCGAGGCCAACGACAATATCGTCACTTTGGCGATGATCGAGACGCGCACGGCGCTGAAGAACTTCGAAGCGATCATCAACACGCCCGGCATCGACGGCTTCTTCCTCGGTCCGTCGGACCTTTCGATCGCGCTGTCGGACGGTAAGACGCTGGACCCGCTGTCGAAAGAAGTCGAAGGCCATCTCGACACCATGATCGCGGGCGCGCAGAAGGCGAAAAAGATTCCGGGCGCGTATTGCCATTCCGCCGAACGCGCCGCCGCGCTTGCCAAACGCGGCGTCAAGTTCCTTGCGGTGTCGAGCGATCTGTCGATGCTGCGCGCCGGCGCCGCCGCGGCGCTGAAAATCATCAAAGGTTAGTGCGAGCGGCGGCGGGCGCTACGACGCGCCCGGCAGCATGCGCGTCAGCGTGCGGTCGCGCCATAGTTGATGGTGCACGATCGCGGCGCAGGCGTGGATACCGGCGAGGATCAATAGCGCGTCCGCGAGTTTGGCGTGCAAGCCGAGGATATATCGGGAGACAGCGCGATCGGCCGGCCACGGCGAAGCAAAATCCCAAAGGCCGAGGATTGGCAGATCGTGGCCGCGCCTGAGCTGAACGATGATGCCGAGAAACGGCACGGCGACCATAAGCGCATAGAGCGCGAAGTGACTCACTTTGGCGGCAATCTCGACAAGCTTGCCGAACGGTGTCGCTTCCGCCGGCGGCGGTGGATCGGCGAAGCGCCAGACGAGCCGCACCACCAGCAGCAGCAGGACGCATTGCCCGAGCGTCATATGCGCAAGGAAGCCGGCATTGCGCACTGGACCTTTCGGCAAATCATCGCCGAACTGGCCAAGCAAGAAACCGACAATGACGAACAGCGCCGTGAGCCAATGGACCGCCTGCGGGATCGCGCCGTAGCGTGATTTCGAGTTGGTCAGTTGCATTCCTTATTTTCCATCTCGCCGACAGCCGCCCCCTGCACCGGCAAAGCGCGCCGAGCGCTTTCGCTATTTTGAACTAGAGCAATTCTAATTCAGGCGATTGCTTGATCGATGCGGTCAAGCGCCGACGGCATATCAGACTCGATGTTGGTGGCAAGCACCTCAACGACGCGGTAGTCGTGCGCCGCGAGCCAGGCATGCCGTTGCCGGCGCGACGTTTCGAACGCCTCGCTTTTGTCCACAGGCTCGATCTCGATCACCACGCGCAGCGGAAACGACACGAAATCGCAAATGTGCTGACCGATCGGCGTTTGCCGCTTGAAACCGCGGCCGGCAAACCGGCGGTCGCTGGTCAGCGCCTCCCACAACAACCGCTCGGCCTCGGTCGGATTACGGCGAAGCAGGCGCGCGAGTCCGCGCACCGGGCCGCGCTCTTTCGGCACGCGGCCGCCGCCATGTTCGGTGAGAAGCTCGCGCAGCATTTCGGCCTCTTCGCCGTTGAGCACGCCGCCGCGCGCGGGACCCTTGCGGCCTTCGGCGATCGACGTGATCACACCGTGCAGTGTTTGGATGTCCTGCTGGGTCGGCTGCATGCGCGAGAAAATATTGCGCAGATTGATCTGCATGGTCGCGCGCTTGTCGGGCGGCCGGAAGAACTCGACTTTTTCCAGCTCGCGTTCGAGCGCCGTAAAGAACGCCAGGAGCTGTTGCTTCGGCGCCGGTGCCGATTTGTCCGGCATGGCGAACGGCAGCTTGCCCGCCGCCGTCGCCTTGAACCATTCATAGGCGACGATCACGATCGCCTGCGCGAGATTGAGCGAGGCAAAAGCCGGATTGACCGGCAGCGTGACAATGCGGTCGGCCAATCCGACCTCGTCATTCTCGAGCCCGTTGCGTTCGCGGCCGAAGATGAGCGCCACTGTTTCGCCGGCGGCGATACGCGGCGCCATTTCGGCCGCCGCCTCCTGCGGCCCGACCACGGGCTTCGCCTGGTCATGGGCGCGGGCCGTCGTCGCCAAAACGAAGCTGCAGTCGGCAATCGCCGCTTCCAGCGTGTCGTAGATCTGTGAGCCGTCGAGCACCCGGTCGGCGCCGGCCGCCATCACGCGCGCCTTTTCGTTCGGCCAGCCCTGCCGCGGCTTGACCAGGCGCAGCCGGGCCAGGCCGAAATTGGCCATGGCGCGGGCGGCCGAGCCGATATTCTCGCCGAGCTGCGGCTCGACCAGAACCACCACCGGCCCCGGCTGCTCCACCCAGTTCTTGGTCTTGTCGGTGCCCGCACCTGGCATCGTTACCCCTTAAAGTCGCGCGGACATTCGTATATCGGAAGGTTTCCCCAAAGGGCAGCGCCTTGCCCACAAAGGCGGCTTTCCTCGCGCGCCCCACGGATGCTATAGGGCGCGCGCCGAACCCCCGTCAGTCGAATTCCCGGTTGGCGACGTCCGCGCCGAGAACAATTCATTTGAGGTCCCGCGGGAGAAACCATTCCACGGCGCCCGCCAATGTTCCGTTTCCGGTCGGCCCAAACAAGCACGGCGAGCAAAGGTGCTAGCATGTCAGATCTCGAAATCATGTGGACCAAGGTCGATGAAGCCCCGGCGCTCGCGACCTATTCCGAGCTCCCGATCGTCGAAGCTTTCGTGCGCACCGCAGGCGTGTCCATCAAGCTGAAGGACATCTCGCTGGCCGGCCGCATTATCGCCAGCTTCCCCGAGAGGCTCACTCCCGCGCAGCGCATCAACGACGAACTCACCGAACTGGGCGAACTCACGCTGAGGCCCGAAGCCAACATCATCAAGCTGCCCAATATCTCCGCCTCGATCCCGCAGCTCAAGGCGGCGATCAAGGAACTGCAAGGCAAGGGCTATAATGTTCCGGATTATCCGGACACCGCGACGACGGACGCTGAGAAGGACATCAAGGCGCGCTATGCCAAGGTGTTCGGCAGTGTCGTCAATCCGGTCTTGCGCGAGGGCAATTCCGACCGCCGCGCCGCCGGCGCGGTGAAGCAATTCGCCCGCAGCCATCCGCACAAGATGGGCGCCTGGAGCGCCGACTCCAAATCGCATGTGGCCTACATGTCGGGCGGCGATTACTTCGGCTCGGAAATCTCGACCACTGTCGCGGCGGCGACCAATGCCCGCATCGAGCTAGTTGGCGCCGACGGCGCTGTCACGGTACTGAAAGCGAAGACCCCGATCGAGACCGGCGAAATCATCGACGCGGCGGTGTTGAGCCGCAAAGCGCTACGCGCGTTCTTTGCCGAGCAGATCGAAGCCGCAAAGAAAGAAGGCGTGCTGTTCTCGCTGCAGGTGAAGGCGACCATGATGAAGATCGCCGATCCCATCGTGTTCGGCCAAGCCGTTTCCGTCTACTTCGCCGATGTGATCGAGAAGCACGCCGCCACGCTGAAGCGTCTCGGTGTCAATCTCAACAACGGCTTCGGCGATTTGCTGACCAAGATCGAGACGCTGCCGGAAGCCGAAAAAGCGGCGATCAAGGCCGACATCAAGGCCGAATACGCGAAACGGCCGGGCCTCGCCATGGTCAATTCCGACAAAGGGATCACAGGCCTGGACGTGCCGAGCGACGTGATCATCGACGCTTCGATGCCGGCGATGATCCGCGAGTCCGGCCGTATGTGGGGCGCGGACGGCAAACTGCACGACGTTATTGCGGCGATTCCGGACCGCAGCTACGCCAGGATGTATCAAGCGGTCATCGATGACTGCAAAGCCCACGGCGCGTTCGATCCCAAGACCATGGGTTCGGTTCCCAATGTGGGCTTGATGGCGCAGAAAGCCGAGGAATACGGCTCGCACGACAAGACCTTTGAGGTTCCCACAAACGGCACGGTTCGCGTCGTCGCCGATGACGGCAAGATGCTGCTGGAGCGCAAGGTCGAGACCGGCGACATCTTCCGTATGTGCGAACTGCGGGACGCGCCGATCCAGGACTGGGTCAAGCTCGGTGTGCGCCGCGCGCGTCTCACCAACACTCCGGCAGTGTTCTGGCTCGACGCCAAGCGCGGGCACGACGCCCAGGTCATCGCCAAGGTCGAAAAGTATCTGAAGGATCAAGACACCAAGGGGCTCGACATCCGCATTCTGGCGCCGGTCGAAGCGATCAAGTTTTCGCTCGACCGCATCCGCAAGGGTCAGGACACGATCTCCGTCACCGGCAACGTGCTACGTGATTATCTGACCGACCTTTTTCCGATCATGGAGCTTGGCACCTCGGCCAAGATGCTGTCGATCGTTCCGCTGTTGGCGGGCGGCGGTCTTTTCGAGACCGGCGCCGGCGGCTCCGCGCCCAAGCACGTCGAGCAATTCCAGGAAGAGGGATATCTGCGCTGGGATTCACTCGGCGAGTTTCTCGCGCTGGGCGCTTCGCTCGAACATCTGGCGCAGACCTACAAGAATGCCAAGGCGCAGATTCTCGCCGAGACGCTCGACACGGCCATCGGCAAGATCCTCGAATTCAACCGCTCGCCTGCGCGCAAGGTCGGCGAACTCGACAATCGCGGCAGCCATTTCTATCTAGCTTTGTACTGGGCTCAGGCGCTGGCCGCGCAGACCACGGACAAGGAACTGCAAGCCCGCTTCAAGCCGCTGGCTGAGACGCTTGCCAAGAGCGAGGCCAAGATCAACGCCGAGTTGATCTCCGCGCAAGGCAAGCCGGTCGACATCGGCGGCTACTACCTGCCCGATTCCGCCAAGACGGCGGCGGCGATGCGGCCGAGCGCCACACTGAACGCGGCGCTCGCCGCGCTCTGACGCGGCGCTCCGCAACCGACCGCGCTGCAACGGGATCGAAACTCGATGGCAAAAATCAAGGTTGCCAATCCGATTGTCGAGATGGACGGGGACGAAATGACCCGGATCATCTGGCAATACATCAAGGACAAGCTGATCTTCCCCTATCTCGACGTCGACTTGATGTATTTCGATCTCGGCATCCAGAAGCGCGACGAGACACGCGACCAGATCACCATCGATGCGGCGGAGGCCACCAAGAAGGTCGGCGTCGCGGTGAAATGCGCCACCATCACGCCCGATGAAGCGCGCGTGAAGGAGTTCAATCTGCATGAAATGTATCGCTCGCCGAACGGCACGATCCGCAACATCCTCGGCGGCGTGATCTTCCGCGAGCCGATCATCTGCAAGAACGTGCCGCGGCTGGTGCCGGGCTGGACGCAAGCGATCATTATCGGCCGCCATGCCTATGGCGATCAGTATCGCGCCACCGATTTCAAGGTCCCCGGCAAGGGCAAGCTTTATCTCACCTTCGTCGGCGATGACGGCAAGGAGATCAAGCGCGAAGTGTTTCAGTTTCCGGGCTCGGGCGTCGCCATGGCGATGTACAATCTCGACCAGTCGATCATGGACTTCGCCCGCGCGTCGATGAACTTTGCGTTGAACCGCGGCTATCCGCTCTATCTGTCGACCAAGAACACGATCGTCAAAATCTATGACGGCCGCTTCAAGGACATCTTCCAGGACATCTTCGACAACGAGTTCAAGGACAAGTTCGCCGAGAAGAAGATCACCTACGAGCACCGCCTGATCGACGACATGGTGGCGTCGTCGCTGAAATGGTCCGGCGGCTATGTCTGGGCCTGCAAGAACTATGACGGCGACGTGCAGTCCGACACCGTGGCGCAGGGCTACGGCTCGCTTGGCCTGATGACTTCGGTTCTGACCACCCCGGACGGCAAGATCGTCGAAGCCGAAGCCGCCCACGGCACGGTGACGCGGCACTATCGCGAGCACCAGAAGGGCCGCGAGACCTCAACCAACTCGATCGCCTCGATCTTTGCCTGGACGCGCGGCCTCGCCCATCGCGCCAAGCTCGACAACAATGCGGAATTGGCGAAATTCGCCGCGACCCTCGAAAAGGTCACGGTCGGCACGGTCGAGGAAGGCTATATGACCAAGGACCTGGCGCTGTTGGTCGGTCCGGACCAGAAGTGGCTCACCACCACGGGCTTTCTCGACAAGATCGACGCCAATCTGAAGGCCGCGATGGCATAGTCGCCGTCAGTCCACAATCGGCTCCGAACGAGCGCGCTGCTTCATCGCAACGCGCTCGTTTTGTTTTTCGAGCCTAATTCCGTCTCGGAATTTTCCGGCTTAGAATTCCTTGCCGATCATCTTGTCGACCGACAGCCGGCCGCCGCCGCGGAAGAAGATCGCCGCGTACAGGATCAGCAGCACCAGCGGATATTCGAAGCCGCCTTTCGGGCTCGAAAAGCTGAAGCCGTTCGGATAGTGCCAGAAGGTGATGATCAGGAACTCGACCGTCAGCATCAGCGCGATCGGACGCGTGAGCAAGCCGATGGCGAGCGCGATGCCGCCGAAGAATTCCAGACCGCCGAGGAAATAGGCCCAGGCCAACGGCGCCGGCAGTCCCAGCGGAGCCGCCACATGATCGGCGACGCCTTGGATGATGCCGCCAAACAGCTTGCCATAGCCGTGATAGACCAGGATGGCGCCGGCGATGAAACGGATGATCGAATAGCTGTAGGGCGCGACGCTCTCGTAAAGGCCCGCGAGCCCCGGAAAGATCAATCTCGTACTGTCGATGTTGCCTGTTGCTGTAGACATCGGTCACTCCCCCTTGTTGAGCCCTCCCGGGCGGATTTCAACGTCACGCATTGGTGCATGCGCAAGATCACTTCAGGGGCGACGGCCCCGGCCCCCAATCTTACCCGGATAAACACCGGGTGAAACGAAGAATTCGCTTGTCGCGGCTGGCGCAAGCGGCCTCGCGACCCTACTTGGGGGAAGGGCAGAAGCAGCGACGGCAGACGCAATGAGCAAGATTGGCGGCAGGATTGGAACCGCTTTGGTGGTCGTGGTATTGCTCGGCCTCCTTGCCGTGTCGATCTGGTTTGCGTCGCAGTCATGGCTTTCGGTCGACGGCCCGCCGCTACCGACCCAGGGTTATATCGCCATGACCCTTGGCGTCGTGTTCTCGGTCCTGATCGGAGGCGGGCTGATGGCGCTGGTCTTCTATTCCCACCGCTATGGCTACGACGAAGCCAGCAGTCGCGACCAGCGCCGGCCCGACCACGATCGCGACCAAGTGGGCGGCCCTTGAACGCGCCTCACCCTTCGCATTCGCTCAAATGCATCTCACGCAAATGCAACTCACGCATGGCCGGCACGGCGTTGAACCTGCCGGCGCCTTTGTCTAGCCTCCCCTTCGCAATTGCCGGCGGCGCGATCCGCCGGACGCAATGAGGGAGAAGGCAGATGACGCGGACCATCCGGCTGCAGGGCGACAGCAACGCGCATGACAGGCCGTGGCGGGTCGCCGTCGAGCAAGGCTTCTTTGCCGCCGAAGGCCTCAATGTCGAATATTTCGAGGACAACCCGAAAGGCACCGCGGGCCGCGTCGAAGACTTCTCACAGCGCTGGAAGGAATCGCAACTCAAGGACGGCGCGCTCGAAGTCTATCCGGTCTGCGAATGGGGCGCGATCGAGCGGGTGCAGGCTCTCGGCGCCGGCAAGATCATCGGCCTCGACACCACCGTGCGCACCGGCGCGTTGATGGTGGGAAAGGATTCAAAGATCCAGTCGGTGGCTCAATTGCGCAATGTGCCGATCGCGGTGACCTGGCACGCCGGCACGTTCTATGCCGCGATCGAAACGCTCGAGGCCGCCGGCGTTGCCTTCGATGACATCAAGCTGGTCCACGCCAATGACCGGCTCGAGGCGCTCGTGAGCGGCTCGGTCGAGGCGGCGGCACTGATGGAGCCGCTGGTGAGCCGAGCCGCCGCGCAAGGCGCCCGCAAGATCGCCGACCTGCGCTGGCGCGGCGGCATCGTTGCCGGCGACGATATTGATGAAGAGACGGCCGGCAAGTTGCGGCGTGCGCTCAACCGCGCCATCGAATGGCTGCGCGAAAATGACGAGCGCTCCCGGCAGGAAGTGCTGCGCGATCTTTCGCCCGAGCAGCGCCAAGGCGGACTGATGCCGGAGCTCGTCGGCGTCAAAAGCTATCAGGAGGACGAATTCCAGGAGAAGGTCGACTGGATGCTCGACCGCGGCTTCCTCAAAAAGGCGCCGGCCTATACCGAGGTGGTGCGCAGCAAATAAGAGCGAAGGCACCCCGCTCCCACCGTACAAAAGCAAAGCCCCCGGCGGGGAAAGTCGCCGGGGGCCATGCTCGCACTAGCCAGCATCGGGAAGCTGAAGATGGTGAAAGACTTCCCGCTGCCGGTCGACTGGATATAAGCATGGAATTGCGGCAGGAACTTGTGCGGTGCACACTTCCGTCGTTCAACAGCGCGTTATTTGGTCGCTCGCGCCCTGCTTCTGGAACTGCCGCTGTCGGCGCATAAATTCTAGATAAACGCGGCCGGTTGATTACGAAGATTTGTCCGGGCAAGCCGCGACATTTTGCGCGGCGCGGCGCAAAAACAATGGCTTGGTTGCGGCCTGCACCTTATGGTCCGCCGCGACAAATTGGACCCGAACTCAAAGCGACGTCTTGGACAACTCAACGCCGAAAACGCGGATTTTGCCCTGGCCACGGCCAAACCCATAAGCACCCCTGTCAGCGCCGCGCACGCCGACGACCGGCCCCGCAGCGCGACGACGCAATTTGCGGCATTCCGCCGCGAACTGCGCGGCATCGCCATGGCGCTGCTCCTGGTGCTGGCGATCACCTTTGTCGCACTGTTCCTGCGCCACTATGTCGGCATCCTGCGCGGCGCGGTGCTCTATCTCGTGCCGGTCATGATCGCCGCCTATCAGTACGGCGTCATTTCCGCGGCGGCGGCGGCGATCGCTGGCGTCCTGATGTCGGGCTGGATCTACTTCGCGCAGCTCTACCGCTTCAAGGTCGCCGAGCCGCAGGAAATCCTCAACCTCATCCTGTTCCTGGTTGTCGCCATCTTCGTTTCGCATCTGGCGACGCAGGCCAAGCGTCACACCACGATCGCGCGCAAACGCGAGCGCGAAATGAGCGACCTCTATGCCTTTTCTCGCCGCCTCGCCGCGGCGCCGAGCGCAGCCGACATTTTCGTCGCCATCCAGGATCACCTCGCCATGCTGGTGCAGCGCAAGGTGGTCCTTCTCGGCGCTTCCGATACGGGCGCGACCGGCAATGTTCCCGCGCGGGTGCGCGAGGAGGTCAAGCGGGTCGAACAGGGCGAATGCGGCGAGCGTACCGTCGACGATGGCAACGGCAATCTGTGGCTGGTACGGCGCGTGTCGCCGAAAACGCCCGATTTCGGCAGTGTCGCGGTTGATCTCGGTGCGGTGTCGGGCGAGGCCCTCGCCGAGATGCGCCAGCGCATCGACGATATCCTCGCCGACGCCGTGGCCACGCTGGAACAGCTCGATCTGGCGCGCGCGCTCAACGAGGCCAAGATGCGTTCGGAGAGCGACCTCCTGCGCGAGGCCCTGATCGGCTCGGTGTCGCATGAATTGCGCACGCCGCTGGCTTCGATCCTCGGCGCCGCCACGATCCTGTCGAACGCGCCTGCATTGACGCGCGATCCGCGGCTCTATGCGCTGACCGGCGTGCTGCGCGACGAGGCCGAGCGTCTCAACAACGACATCCAGAACCTGCTCGACGCGACCACGATCTCGAGGCAACAGGTGCGGCCGAAACTGCAATGGGTCGAGCCGGTCGACATCGTCAATGCCGCGGTCGCGCACCGAAAGCGCCGGCTTGCTGGCCACCAGGTCACGCTCGATCTCGATTCCAACCTGCCGATCGTGCGCGCCGACCCTGCCCAGGTCGAGCACGCGCTGGTGCAAATTCTCGACAATGCCGCAAAATATTCGAATGAGGGTTCGGCGATCCGCGTGTCTGCGCGCACCAATGGCCTAAGCGCGGCACAAGGTGCAGGAAATAGCGCCGGGAATGGTGCTGCAAACGGCGCGGGCCAAGGACCTGGACATGGGGCCGGATCACAGGCCTTGGTGCTCGCGGTGCATGACAGCGGCGCCGGCTTGAGCGAGGAAGAAAGACGTCAGGTCGGCGGGCGCTTCTTCCGCGGCCCGCGCCATGCCGCGACCACGTCGGGCTCGGGCCTCGGCCTGTGGATCGCGCATGCGTTCATTTCAGCCAATGGCGGGCGGGTCGAAGTCGAGAGCGAAGGCATCGATCGCGGCACCACCGTTTCGATCTATCTGCCGTCAACGGGCGAGACGGCGCCAATGGAGGCTACCGTTGATGAGTGAGATTCCGTCCCGCGTGCTCGTGATCGATGACGAAGTGCAGATCCGGCGGTTTCTGCGGACCGGCTTCGAGCTCGATGGCTTTACCGTGCAGGAGGCCGAGACCGGCGCGGAAGCGCTGCGCGCCGCGACGCTCAAGCCGTCCGACCTCGTCATCCTCGATCTCAACCTGCCGGATATGGACGGCGCCGACGTGCTGGAGCGGCTGCGCTCCTGGTCCACGGTGCCGCTGATCGTGCTCTCGGTGCGGGCCAACGAGGCGGAGAAGGTGCGGCTTCTCGAGCTTGGTGCCGACGATTATGTGGTCAAGCCGTTCGGCATGGCCGAGCTTCTGGCGCGCGCGCATTCGGCGATGCGGCGGCAATTGCGCGCCTCGCGCGGCGAGCCGGTGGTGCGCTTTGGCCCGCTGTCGATCGATTTTGCCGCCCGCGCGGTCTTCATCAACGAGCAGCGCGTGACGCTCACGCCGAAGGAGTATCGGCTCCTTCAAATCCTGGCGCAGCATTCGGGCAATGTCGTCACCCATCAGTTCCTGCTGCGCGAAGTGTGGGGCAACGAGCATCTCGACGATACCCACTACCTGCGCATCTTCGTGCGCAAGCTGCGCCGCAAGATCGAGGCCGATCCGACTCAGCCGAACATCCTTCTGACCGAGCTCGGCGTCGGCTATCGCCTGGTGATGTCCGATCCGCCAGCCAATGTGGCGAGCCCGCCGGTCGCGCCGGGCGGCCCCCCACCGCAAGCTGGGGCCACGGGCGGCGCCGCGTCGGCTTAGGGCTGACTGGCTAGTCCGGCCGGTTCTAGACCGGCGCCATCGCGGCAAATGGAACTTTGGCGGACAATCCAAGCTATTCTGAAGCCTTGGGAATTTCACCCTCCCAGGCGGCGGGACGGCGGCATTGCGGCAAATTAGCGGCAATTATCAACGAGATTTGAACTTTTGGCGCTTAGAACTCTTAGCCAGTCAGAAACGACTAATCGGGGTGCGGGCTCATTCACCTGCTCGAGACTTCTGCCTCAATCAATCAGCCGGGCATTCCACCGGCAATAACAGGGACGGCCGCAATGACCACTTTGAGAAAGCTCCTCGGGGCGGGTGCCTTTGGTGCGCTCGTCGCCGCGACCAGTCTTGTCAGTTCCAGCTCCGCCGCGCCGCGTTTTGACGGCCTGTGGAGCGTCTCGATCGTGACGGAAAAGGGCGATTGCGATCGCGGCTATCGCTATCCGATCCGGATTACCAACGGCCAGCTGGTCAATGCCGGCGACACCAACTTCGCCATTTCCGGCAAGGTCGGCCAGACCGGCGCCATCACGGTCACGGTGGCCGCGGCCGGCAAGAGCGCCACAGGTTCGGGCCAGTTGGCCGGCGATGCCGGCGGCGGCCACTGGGCAGGCGGCGCCTGCTCGGGCTCCTGGACCGCCGAGAAGCGCGGCGCGTAAGCGAGATTACCTACCACCAAGCTGATCTGAGCTTGAAAACTGCGAAATGGCCGGGCTCGTCCCGGCCATTTTGTTTTGAAGAGCTTGTGTGAACAACCTGGCTCGTAATGCCCCGCGCATAGCCATTCGAAGAACAGCGTCGCGTCGCTCGGATATGTCGCGGGCATCTACGTCTTATTGCCGTCCCGAGACTCAGATGGCCGGGACCATAGGCGAGCAGAGCGACGCCGTCCTTCGAACGGCTATGGCCCGGCCATGACGAGGATCGAAACTTAGCCGGACGCACTACCCCTCGGCTGCCTCGTCGTCGTCGTCGTCGGCTTCTTCCTTGTCGCCGGCGAGGATCTTTTCCGCGATCAGTCCGGCATTCTGCCGGACCGCAGCCTCGATCTTACCGGCGATATCAGGATTGTTCTTGAGGAAAGTCTTGGCGTTCTCGCGGCCCTGACCGATGCGCTGGCTGTCATAGGAGAACCAGGCGCCGGATTTTTCCACGACGCCGGCCTTGACGCCGAGATCGACCAGTTCGCCCACTTTCGAAACACCCTCGCCGTACATGATGTCGAATTCGACCTGCTTGAACGGCGGCGCGAGCTTGTTCTTGACGACCTTAACGCGGGTCTGATTGCCGACTACCTCGTCGCGCTCCTTGATGGCGCCGATGCGGCGGATATCGAGGCGGACGGAGGCGTAGAACTTGAGCGCATGCCCGCCGGTCGTGGTTTCCGGGGAGCCGTACATGACACCGATCTTCATGCGGATCTGGTTGATGAAGATCACCATCGTATGCGAGCGGTTGATCGAGGCGGTGAGCTTGCGCAGCGCCTGGCTCATCAGGCGCGCCTGCAAGCCGGGCATGCTATCGCCCATCTCGCCTTCAAGCTCGGCGCGCGGCACCAGCGCCGCGACCGAATCGATGACCAGCACATCGACCGCGCCGGAACGCACCAGCGTATCGGCGATTTCGAGCGCCTGCTCGCCGGCATCGGGCTGCGAGATCAGAAGATCATCGACATTGACACCGAGCTTGCGCGCATAAATCGGATCGAGCGCATGTTCGGCATCGATGAAGGCGCAGATGCCGCCGTTCTTCTGCGCCTCGGCGAGAACATGCAGCGCCAGCGTGGTTTTGCCGGACGATTCCGGCCCGTAGATTTCCACCACCCGGCCGCGCGGCAAGCCGCCGATGCCGAGCGCAATATCGAGGCCCAGCGAGCCGGTGGACACGGTCTCGATGTCCATCGCCTGCATGTTCTTGCCGAGCCGCATGATCGAGCCCTTGCCGAAGCTGCGCTCGATCTGGGAAAGCGCGGCATCAAGAGCCTTCGATTTATCCATGGACGATCCTTCGACGAGACGAAGCGCTGCACCACCACTCATTTCGCGTGCTCCTTATGGCCGGGATTCGGAGGACACGGAAGCAGCCCGCCGCCTCTTCACTCCCCAATTCGCCTGCTTTTCCCGGGGTTGTGAGCGCGTTACCGCCCCCGCCCGGCCGGAACAGGCCCCGCCCGCGAACCCCCATGGCCCACAGGCTTTCGGCTAAGGCAGCAATGTACACGATCTGTTCTATGTTCGCAATATGTTCTCACAGGAAAATTGGTACTGGCCTGTTTCCGAGCCTAGTGGCCGGGTTTGAAACACGCAGTGGCCGGTTTTGCATTCCGATACCTCCAGAACACAAATGCAACTGTTTATGGACAGTCGATTTTTGGTGCTGTCCTACTTCCGAGCCCTTTGTCCTAAGTTAAATCTATGGGTGTCCTAATTACATCTGCGGTTGCAGCCGATGTTGGCCGTGGAGAGACATATGTTTCGAGTACAAGTCGCGTGTTGGGACGAACATGGTCGGCCTTGCCCGACTGATCCAGAAAGTGTGCAGGCCGCCGACTATAAGGAAGCGGCCGAGAAACTGTGCGGCAAAGGACTAATCGAAGCCGGGAATCATGGTCGCTACGCCGCCAAGGTGTGGCGCGAGGGAGAAATGCGACCTCAGTTTCGGTATTTCTTCAGGACACCATAAAATCAGAGGCCGCCTCAGTTGGTGGCCTCTTTCATTCATGTTCGTGCGGGCGCGGCGAACGATCGGCGCGCGCGGGAGTGACCACGATTCCACCGCCCGATCCCTTATAGATCAGATCGAATATGTTGGCGGCGGTCTGAAGCCACTTTGCTCGATCCTGCATGGACCATTCCGTTTCAGGTGCCGGCAACGTCTGAAGCAAACCCTGAATGAATGGGTGCAGCCCTGACGGTGGCTTGCTGCTGCCTCCGCCGCCGCCATTATCTTTTTCGACATCTGCCGGTTTCTCGGGCGGTGGCGCACCATCTGCGGTGCCGGCAGGCATAATCAATCGAGTGCGATCCATTTCGAAGAAACCGGCAGTTTCCGCCGATCGCTGAAATAGCTGACGCGCGCGTTCCTTTTGCTTAGGTGCGACTCCAAGCTCTTCCATTTCCCGCTCAAGAGCGGCGGGCGGGGGCAACTGTTTCCCTCGATTGTTTTCGTAGAGTTTGGCAAAAAGCGGCACGCGCAAAAATGCGCGAGCACGCGCATCTCGCGAACGCGCACTATCGACAACCCCATGACCAAGGTCCGTAAGCTTCACTCCGCCGGACGCGCTTTCGATCAACCCGAAAAGCCGCGCCGCCGAAAGGCGCATGCGATAGCCGCTACTCTTTGGGCTCAACGTGAGCTTCGCCGCTAACTGGTCATGCTGGCAGACACCTGAGCCGGTCGTATCGCGAATGCCTTGTGCAACAGCAATCGCATCCGTCAAAGCCATGTACGGAAATTCGATAGTCGATCGCCCTTGCTTCTCCTCGTCATCGTCCATTTCGTGAACTTCTGCTTCCGTCGCCATGACGCTGATCCTCCATCCAGCGGGATTTGCCGTGGCTGGAACATATAGAGACCGGAGGCGACTGTCAACGGAATGTTGCGATATGTCTGCGAACACTCGCAGACACAGTTGACAAATAGCTGCGGATTGCCTTATCTTGTCTGCCGTAAGTTCAAGGGCGCGGAGACAAGCTATGTTTAGGAGGGTAAGAGCCCCCGGCGCGCTAGCCGAGCAAAGGGGGCCCGGAATAGGAGAGGCCGCCTTCCCAAGGGCTCAAAACCAGGGAAAAGCGGCCTCGCAATCGGCTCTAAATCGCTCGGGGCTCGTCTAATCGGTAGGACACCCGCCCTTACCAGTGAGGAAATGTCGGTCCGAATCCGACGCCCTGAACCAGCTAACCGAACCAGTGGGGCCGTGCTGTTGAAGCAGCCCGGCCCCGGATCAAAACCCCGGGATTTGGCCCCGAAGCATGACCACTCAGGCAAATATAGCAGATTCAACGCTGTTTTTCCAGAGTCCCGCTTCGGGCCGTCCCCAATGACGGATTTGGCCCGCCATGAATATCCTTTCTCGCGAAAAGCAGATTGAAGTCATCAGCGCCCTCACCGAAGGGCTAGGCATCCGTGCCGTGGCGCGCATCACCGGCGTTAATCGTGAGACGGTCGGTAAGCTGGCGCTGGATGTCGGGCGCGGCTGCGCCGAGCTGCACGACCGCATGATGGTCGGCGTGCGCGTCAATCGGATCGAGTGTGATGAGCTGTGGGCCTATGTCGGGCACAAGCGCAATCCGCAAAAAGGCCCCGCCGTCCCCTCTCCGGTGCGCGGCGATCAATACACGTATATTGCGTTAGGTGCGTCGTCGCGCGCGATCATTTCATTTCGCACCGGCAAGCGTTCGCCGGAGACAACGGACGTTTTCATCCAAGACTTGCGCCAGCGCGTCATCGGCTCACCCGAGATCACGACTGACGGCTATCACCCGTACAAGAGCGCGATCCGCGATGCGTTCGGCTCTGGCGTCTCGCACGGCGTGCTCACCAAAACCTATTCAGTAACGCACCTGAATGTAACCGAAGCGTCGCGGCGATATTCGCCGGCTCAGGTAGTAGCCGTAGCCCGCGACGTAGTAAGCGGCGAGCCGGAGCAAATTTCGACCAGCTACGTTGAGCGGCAAAATCTCACGCTGCGCATGGGATCGAAGCGGTTTGCGCGTCTCTCAAACGGTTTCAGCAAGCGTCTTGATTGTCACCTTGCGGCCGTCGCGCTGCATGTCGCGTTCTATAATCTCTGCCGCGTGCATGAGTGCACTGCGCAGCACGCCAGCTATGGCGCTCGGCATCGCGGATCGCGTCTGGACGATTGGCGATTTGATCGAGGCTGCGCTTGGCGCTGTGCCGCCTCTGCCGACCCCGACTGCGCCGGATCGCCGCCGCCAGTTCCGAGTGATTAAGGGAGGAAAAAATTGAGTTAGGGGCGATGCATCAATGATCTGAACAGCATTGAAAGAGAGTCCACGGTCAGATCTTTATTTTTCCAGAGGTAATGACAAACATTATAGAGATAGCCGAAATCATAACCAGGCGGATCAATTGGCTCATATGCCGCGCAGCATTGATAGCAAAGATCAAATGAAAGGAGTTGATTGTGATAGTCCTCGTAAAAAATCGGAAATTTGACCAGCTCTTGAGCTTCGCCGTAGCTGATGCCTTGCGCAAATCCCGCCTCAACATCATCTTTTTTTGGCGAGAACTCTATGCTCGTTATGATCTTACTTTTGTAGATCGCGTGGAGCAGAGCGCCCGCCCGTTTAAAATGGTCGGGATTCTCTGAATGCAATAGAACAGCATAGGCGCGAATGTTTTGTTGGTACTCTCCGAAAGAGTACGTGATGCGATCAGGACTTAATGTGTTTTTGCAGGGAAAATCTTTTATGACCGCGCCTGGAGCACTTTCAAAGTGCTCCGCCACGTACTTAGTAAAGAAGTCGATCTGCTCAAGTTGCTTGAAGATGCCGTTCATCGAGGCACCTCATCTAACGAATCGTCATGGTGGGGTGAGTAATTTACAGGCATAAAAAAAGGCCCTGCTATAAGCAAGGCCTTTTACGGGGGTATTTGTTGAGAACGCTTATTTGGCCGAGAAAAAGGTTTCCTGGAGCAGCTTAAACGCGCTGAAGGTAACCTTCGGGTCCCGAACCTGCTCTTTAAGTTGGTTGGCCGGATACATACGGACGCTCTCGTCGCCCGCCGGCGCCGTTCGCTTCTCCGTAGTAGTCATAACAACCCTCCTATTCGCTCAAGCGTAGTGTCTCAAGCAGACATTAAAGTTCGATTCTCTCCGGAGTGTGACGCCGCAAGGCATGCACCCCTCGGCCGTCTCCGGCAGGATATAGGATTTGTGAGGTTCGTCAACAACATTGGTCTTGACAGTCTCACAAGGTGTTGATTTTAGCGGCTTCTAAGAATCATAACCATGGTTAACAAATAGTTTAATCTTTTACTTGACACGCTTAGTCAATCGATTTCGCAAGGGGTTTGTTCCAGTCCCGGCCGTTTTCCCACCGCTGTCGCAAAAATCTCTCACATCTAAGGAAAATATACCTACCTGCGACACAATGGCCGGTTTTGCCCCGGCGAGTGGCCTATTCCGGCCAGTACCGGAAAATTGGTCCTGTCCTAATCGGCCAATACCGGAAAATTGGGTACTGGCCTGTTTCCAAGCCTAGTAGCCGGATTTGGAAATCACCGTGGCCGGTTTTGATTTCCTGGGGTGGGCTGTTTTTAAGCCCGGTGCGTACCCACATAATAAACAGCACCGGCTTTCCTCTGTCTGGAGCCGGTAAATAAAGGGCCCTGGCGCGCCACACGCCTGGGCCTTCGTTTCAGCCGCCTCAGTTGGCGGCCTCATCATTGTCTTCACGGGCGCTGCCAATGATGGATCGCGGAGGCTTCTCACCGCTAGCGGCCATCCCGTCGCTGCTATTTCTGAGTCTGGCCCGCTTGCTGCTGGCAGGTTTGCTGCATCGATGCCGCGATCATTGAGCTGATGATGCCAAAGCCATAGGTGTTGCACTGGTCCGCCTGACCCTTGGTTGCCTGTGCGCCAGGCTTCGTGGTCGTCGCAGCCGCCGGTACTGGAGTGGCATCCGGCGCTTTGGCGGCATCCGCCGATCCGGGCATAGGCACCTGATGATAGCCCTGGCTTTGATAGCGATCGATGCAGTCCTTCTGACCTGATGCAGCCGCCGCCGCCCCGATGAGACCCAAGCCGGCCGCGTTGCACTGCGCCGTCTGGCCTTTGTCATTGGCCAATTGAACCTGGGACACGCAGCCGCCCAACATCGGCAGGACGACTGCCGCTCCAACAACACGCTGCAACATTGAGACCCCCTCAACCCCAAGCCTCTATAGCCGGTTTTCACAACCGTGAAAATGGGGGCGCTCGCGCGCTGCGAAGCAGCCACAGCAGGAGATCGCCCCCAGTCGGCGGCCCCTCTTTAGCCTCTTAATCCGATTTTGCCGGCCCCAGCTTCTTGTTGATCTCGCTGAGCACCCACGCGATGTATTCCAATGCGGCGGCGCTGCGATACGCCGGATCGCGGAGATCGGCGCTGTCGAGCAGAACCCAATCCGGCTGGAAATTTCCCTTCCCGGTAATGCTCAGCGTTCCTTCGGTGATGTCTTGCCAACGCTGTTCTGTTGCCTTTGCCAAAACGCCCTCCTGTGCACCGATCGGCCCTCTCAGACGGCGGCCGCTGCCATAGCCAAGTGGTAGCTAACTTGGATACTTCACTTCCAGTTGAAATTGCGGCGAGCGCACCGATGTTCAGGCGCGATAAAGGACAGCGCTGCGGCAGGGGGCCGTATATGCCTTTGACGCGTGCGTCCCGCACCGGTTGGCAAAACGTTGAAATCGCATTCAGTTAGCGGCCCCATTGAATGGAACTTTAAGCTGGCTCGCGCGTTTTTATCACATCCCCACCAGGCAGGATCTGATGAGCGCAAAAACCCGCGAAGTCGCCGAATCCGCATTTCAGAAATATCAGCGCCGGGAGGCAGAGATCGCTGTCGCGTTGCGCGAGGAGCAGGCGAGGCACGACGCTGCAATCAAGAACATGCACCGGCTGCGATCGCTTCGGCTGCAACAGGAGGCACAACTGCCGACGCCGAAAAGCAAGTCCCTCCAGGCCAGGTCACTCCAGCCGAAGTCACTTCAGCCCAAGTTACTCCAGCCCAAGTCACTTCGGGCAAAGCCATCGCCAGCCAGGTCACCCCAGACCAAGGCACGCAAGACGGCGTAACGAAGCAAGAGGCAACTTCAGGCGCTCACTTCTGCGGCGGCTGGCCGGACGGCGCCGGCGCCGCGACCGGCGATGACTTGACTTGCGCTTTGGCCGCCACCTGGTGATAGCCCTGCTTTTGCAGTTGATCGACACAGGTTTGATAGAGCGACACCGCGGCGAGCGTGCCGATCACTCCAAAGCCGAATGTTTTGCATTGGGCCACCTGGCCGTGATTGTTGGCCATTTGCGTCGCCGGCGCCGCACAGCCTCCGAGGATCGGCAGCAAGGCTGCCGACACGACAATCACACGCAACATTTTCATTCTTGCCCCGTTCAACCCCAGGGCACTATAGCGGCTTTTCGCAACTATGTAAGCCGCTCTCGCCTGCCGCCCTACTGGCTGAATAGTCGTTCATAATTCGGCACTTAGCGACAATTGCCGCGAAACTTTAATGACGCGGCGGCGTTATCTCTTTCGATAGTGCGCCGTTGAGAAACGACCCGAAGGAGGACAAGAAATGCGCGCTCTGACCAAAACCGCTTTCGCGCTCGGCGTTGCCGGCTTAGCAGCGGGCCTCGCCATCGCACCCGCCAACGCATTCAGCATCGACGTGCCCGGCGTTCACGTGCATGTCGGTCCGCACCGGCACTATAACGGGCCGCGCTATTACGGTGGCGACGGCTATTACGGGCGCGGCTATTACGACTACGCGCCTTGCCCGCGCGGCTTCACCGTGCAGGACGGCGTCTGCAAGCCGTATCGCGGTTATTAAGGAGCCTCTCGCGTAATCAAAGACTGTACGACGATTGCGAGGCCGCTCGGAGTTCACTCCGGGCGGCCTTTTGTTGTTGCTTGCGTTCGCCTCAGCGCGTTTGCCAGCGCCCGCCGCTCATATAGAATTCCACGAGTCGATGGAGGGGCGCCATGCGAAGATTTGTCCGCGGATTTGCGATCGTTCTTATCGCCGCTTTGGGCATGACCGCGATCACCGGCGGGGTCGGTCCGCTCCATGCGCAATATTATTATCCGCCGCCACCACCGCCTCCGCCGCCGGGTTACGGCCCGCCGCCCGGCTACTATGGTCCGCCTCCCGGCTACTATGATCGTCCCTGCCCGCCCGGCATGACCGTGCAGGGCGGCGTCTGTCGGCCCTACCAGGGACCGGACGGCGGCGGCTATCGCACCTGGAATGGCTGCCCGCGCGGCTACACCGTCCAGGGCGGCGAATGCCGGCCCTATCGCGGCGGCTACTGAGGTCCGCCGAAAGCGGCGTCACTTCCTCGGCCGACCGTTTGAGCCGCGGCGCTTGACGCCGCGGTTCGGATTTTCCAGTGCTCACGCATGTCCGCAAAGCTTCCGCGTCCGTCGCCGTTAAGTCCCGCCGACTTTCAGACGGTGGTGCGGCTTGCGCCGCTCGTCTCCATCGACCTGATCATCCGTAACGCACAGGGCGAGATCCTGCTCGGGCTGCGCGCCAACGAGCCGGCGAAGGGATTCTATTTCGTGCCTGGCGGCATCGTGCTCAAGCACGAGCGGCTGAGCGACGCCTTCGTGCGCGTTCTCAAGCGCGAAACCAATTGCGATGGCCGGATCGAAGATGCGCGTCTCCTCGGCGCTTTCGAGCATTTCTATGAGACCAACAGTTTTGGCGATGCCGCGTTCGGCACGCACTACGTCGTGCTCGGCTATGAGATCGCGCTTGGCGATGCGTCGGCATTGCAATCCGACGCGCAGCACAGCGACCTGCGCTGGTGGAGCGAGCGCGATCTTCTTGCTTCGCACCGGGTGCACGAAAACGCCAAGGCCTATTTTCGCTGACGGCAAGACGAAACAGCCCGTCGCGGTGTTCCTATTGGATGCGTGACATCCGATAGGACCTCTGCCGTGCCGCGAATGCTTCTAGGTCTTGCTTTGGGCGTTGCTCTCGTAGCGACAACGCTGTGCTGCAGCGGCACGCCGAGCCCCGCTGCAGGCGGCGATGCGCCGTGGTGCATCATCGACAGCGAGGGCAATCTGCACTGCTGGTACGCGGACTCACAATCTTGCCTGGAGCAGATTGCAACCGGCAATCGCGGATTCTGTGTGCAGAACCCGTCCGGCGGCGCGGCGGCGGAGCAAGCGCCGACGCGGCGGAACAAACGCTAGGCCTCGATGACGATTTTCGGCGCCGGGCGGCTGGCGCCGGCCAGGCCATCGCGCACGCGGGCGGCGATATCGCGATAGGTTTGCGCATGCGCGCTGTCAGGCGCGGTGGCGACCACCGGCAGGCCGGCATCGGACTTCTCGCGAATGACAATATCGAGCGGCACTTCGCCGAGAAACGGCACGCCGAGCTCGCTCGGCCTCGTGGCGGGCGCCGCCATGGCCGAATATATCGGAGCGCGTACCGCAGTGCGGGCAGATGAACGTAGCTCATGTTCTCGACGATGCCGAGCACCGGCACATTGACCCTGCGGAACATCGCGATGCCGCGCCGCGCATCGATCAGCGCCAGGTCCTGGGGCGTCGACACGATGACCGCGCCCTTGAGCGGCACTTGCTGCGCCATGGTGAGCTGGGCATCGCCGGTGCCGGGCGGCATGTCGACCACGAGCACGTCGAGCGTCCCCCATTCCACTTCGCGCAGCATCTGCGTCAGCGCCGACATCACCATCGGGCCGCGCCAGATCATCGGCGTTTCTTCTTCGATCAGAAGGCCGATCGACATCACGGGCATACCGTGACGCTCGATCGGCTTGAGACGGGTGCCGCCGACGGTCTGCGGCTTTTCGCGGATCGCCAGCAGCTTTGGGACCGAGGGACCATAGATATCGGCGTCGAGAAGGCCGACCTTGAGCCCGAGATCGCGCAGGCCGAGCGCAAGATTGACGGCGGTGGTCGATTTGCCGACGCCGCCCTTGCCGGAGGCGACGGCGATGATCGACTCGACACCGGGAATGCCTGCGGGCGACGGCGCGGCGTGCCCGCGAGGCTGCCCAGGTCCGGGCGCCGGGCGCTGTTGTGGTCGCGGTGCTGCCCCGCCCGCCCCGCCGGCGCGCTCGGCGGTCAAGGCGACCATCGCCGAGGTCACGCCGGGCACAGCGCGGACCGCGGCCTCGGCGCGCTCACGCACGCTTTCCCATTGCTTGACCGCACTGGCATCGACGCTGATTGAGAAAAACACTTTGCCGTCGCCGGCCACAATCTCGGACAGTTTTCCGCTCGCCGGCAGCGGCGTGCCGTCGGGACCGGAAATCTTGGCCAGAGCGTTTACGACTTCGTCCTTTAGAGTGGCCATCTGTGCAACCGTTGCGACCTTCGCCCCGCCCTACATAGGCCGGTCATCGCCGGGGTCAATCCGGCACATCTACACTTGATTTGGCGGGCAGTTCAGATCCATCCGGCACCCCGTTGACGCACCGCCATCGGTCAGGCCAAGACCATGCCCAAGACCACGGGCGAGAGGATGGAGGAAAACGATGGCAAAGGTCGCATTCGTCGGGCTTGGCGTGATGGGTTACCCGATGGCGGGACATCTCAAGGCCAAGGGCGGCCATGAGATCACCGTCTACAACCGCACCTCCGCCAAAGCCGAAAAGTGGGTCGCCCAGCACGGCGGCAAGAGCGCGCCGACGCCGAAGCAAGCGGCCGAGGGCCAGGACTTCGTCATGGCCTGTGTCGGCAACGATAACGATCTGCGCGAAGTGATGCTGGGCAAGGACGGCATTTTTGCCGGTGTGCAAAAGGGCGCCGTCGTGGTCGACCACACCACCGCCTCCGCCGCGATTGCGCGCGAGCTTCATGCCGAGGCCAAGAAGCGCGGCTTCGATTTTGTCGATGCCCCGGTCTCGGGCGGCCAGGCGGGCGCTGAGAACGGCGTGCTCACGGTGATGTGCGGGGGCGACGAGGCGCCGTTCGCGCGCGCCGAAAAGGTGATCGCCGCTTACGCGCGCGCCTGCAATCTCATGGGTGCGCCGGGCTCGGGCCAACTCGCCAAGATGGTCAATCAGATCTGCATCGCGGGCTTGGTGCAGGGCCTCGCCGAGGGCCTGCACTTTGCGATGAAGGCCGGTCTCGATATCGAGAAGCTGATCGCGACGATCTCCAAAGGCGCCGCGCAATCATGGCAGATGGAGAACCGGTACAAGACCATGGTCGCCGGCAAGTTCGATTTCGGCTTTGCCGTCGACTGGATGCGCAAGGATCTTAACATCTGCCTTGAAGAGGCAAGGCAGAACGGTGCGAGCCTGCCGATCTCGGCGCTGATCGATCAGTTCTATGCCCAGGTGCAGAAGATGGGCGGCAAGCGCTGGGATACGTCGAGCCTGATTGCGCTGTTGAACCGCTAGCGCGCCCCTGTCGTCATTGCGCCGAAGCAACGCAGTCGGCGTCGCCGGGCTGGATTGCCTCGCTCCGCTCGCAATGACGCGATTTAGTCCGTCGGCTGAATGTTGGCTTCCTTGGCGAGTTCGACCGTCGACTTCAGGTCGTCCTGCACATATTTGCTGAAGTCCTCGACGCTCATCAGCTTCGGCTCGACGCCAAGCTTGGCCAATTTTTCGACGGTGTCGGGATCACTCAGCGCCTTTTCGATGGCGGCGTGCAATTTGTCGACGACGGCGCGCGGCGTCTTCGCCGGCACCGACATGCCCGTCCAGAAATTGAACTCGGCTTTTGGATAGCCGGCTTCAACGACCGAGGGAACGTCGGGGAGAAGCTTTGAGCGCTTCGTCGAACTCACCAAGAGGATGTTGAGCTTGCCGCTGCCGAGCGCCGACGCGGCCGCCGCGAGCGGAATGAAATAGTAGTCGATCCGGCCGGCCATGACTTCGGTGAGGCCCTGATCGCGGAACGGCACGTGGCGCACGTCGATATTCGCGGCGAGCCGCAATCGCTCACCGGCCATGTGCGACGACGAGCCGACGCCGGCGGACGCGAAGGTCAGCGTTCCGGGCTTGCCCTTCGCTGCAGCGATAAGGTCGCCAACTGTGGTGAAGCCGCTCTGCTTGGAGGCAACCAGCACATTCGGCTGCACGCCGAACATGGCGACGGGCTGAAAATCCTTTTCCGGATCGAACGGCAGATGGGAATGCAGGACCTTCCCGGTGCCCATCGAGGTAGAGCTGGTGACGACCGTGTAACCGTCCGGATCGGCCTTCGCGACGTCGGCAAAACCCACCATTCCGCCGGCGCCGGGCTTGCTTTCGATCACCATCGGCTGACCGAGCTCTTGGGAGACTTTGTCGAGCACAACACGGCTCACCGTGTCGGTGGCGCTGCCCGGCGGAAACGGGTTGATGACCCGGATTGGCCTATTGGGATAAGAATCGTCGGCAAGTGCAGCCGGAACCGAAATATTTGTGGCCATGATGGCCGCGCCGAGAACGACGCCGGCGACGACGCGCAGTGACAACACTCTACCCTCCCCAACGCTCTCAAAAAAACCGCGGCGTGCAGGTTCTGCCCCGCGCATGACCGGCGGTCCGGGGCGGTGATAGCAGCTTTTGCCAGGGTGAAACAGGACGACCAATCGGCGCAGCCTCGCGTGTCGGGCCTTAACGTTTACGGTCCGGCGTTGCACGGAACTCTTTGTCGGGTCGTGACTTTCTAGGTGTGTCCCCCGAGTGGGGTCCCCCGCCCATTTTTATGCGCCAGTTGCCCAAAGAACGGATCGCCGCGATGGATGATGTCAAATACCGGCTAGTCAATCCGGCACTGCGGCCGCGCCGCACCAAGCTCGAAATGCCGGGCTGGGCCGGGCAGCCCGGGCCACGCACCGATGGCGCCCAGGAATACGCTTGGCATTGCGCGCCGTTCACCGAAGGAGCGCAATACGGCATCGAGGTGTTTTATCCCTATCAGAACGAGCTCCACGTCACCCGCAAGAACGGCAACCTCGAACTCAACGGCGACTTCGGCGAGAAGCCCGACGACAGCGATCTGCTGTGGCCGCCGTTCCGCAGCTTCGGCAACGACTATTACAGCTATCAGCTGCTGCTCGACCTGAAAGTCGGTAGCGAGTGGGCGGTGCGGACCGAGCCACATCCGCGGTTCTATACCGATCCGACCGAGACGGTGCCGGTCGCAGTGCCGGCGCTGCTGCGCACCGAATGGTGGCCGATGATTTCCTTCATCATATTCAAGACGCCGGCTGAGGGCCGCACGCATATCTTCCGGCCGAATGAACCGATGCTGCAAATCCTCATCTTGCCGGTGACGGCCAACTTCACGCTCACCGAGATGAACGCGGAAGAAGCCGCCGAACGCGAGATGCGCGGCCGCCGCATTCACGACAGCCGCCCGACGCTTGCTGCGGACTCAACCTGGGCCTCGAAGACGAACACCGTTTTCGACGGCACTTATCGCCATCTGCTGCGCGCTGCGAAGGCCAAAGCGCGCGATTGAAAATCAAGCGGGGCGCCGCGTCGGACGCCCCGCCTGCTGCACCACCTCAGTCGTGATAGTGGTGATGATGGTGGTGATGGTGATAGTGGTGATGGCCGGGACCGAGGCGCACCACGACGCCGTGATGATGATGGTGGTGGTGATAATGGTGATGACCGCCGCCGCCCACCTGCACCGAAACTTGGGCAAGCTCGGTCTTGGGCGCCTCATCGCGCTTCGCGTTGTCGGCCTTTAACGCCGACAGCGCGTTCGGGACCGGGTCGAGAAGATCTCGATAGCTTGCGGCCGGGGCCAATTCGGTTTTTTGGTCCGGCATTGCAGCCTGCGCGGCTGTCATTGTCGTGAGCGCCGCCGCAGCCCCCAACAAACCGGCAAGTTTCTTGTCCATAATTCCTCCAGAAGGTACGAAAACCCCATCAGTCCCAAAGCGAACAATCCGCGTTAAGGGGCTTAGTTCCCTGGAATATTTCTGTCAGGCCTTGGAACTCGGACGCTCCGAGACGGCGGCGTACCACCGTTTGACATTGGTCAGCGCATCGGGCACGGCCAATTTCGACACCCGCAGGAAATCGATCGCGATCATCGCGGTGATGTCGGCGACGCTGTAGTCATTGCCGGCGATGAAACTACGCGTCTTGAGCTCGCCGTCGAGATGATCGAGGAAGGACAGCGCGCGCGGCTTATTGGCCTCGCCCCATTCCTTCACTTGCGGGATCTCCATTTCCTTCATCGCCGGATGCAGATGCCGGAAAATGTTCGAGACCGGGATGAAGAGGTGAAACTCGACCCGGCGATTCCACATCTCGACCAGCGCCGATTGCAGCGCGCCGCGGCCGAACAGCGGCGGGTCAGGATGAAGCGCCTCGAAATAGCGGCAGATGGCGATCGACTCGGTGATCACCGTACCGTCGTCGAGAACAAGCGCCGGCACGCGCTGCATCGGATTGATCGTGGTGTAGGCGTCGCCCTTCTGCTGCAGCGCGCCGAGATCGACCTGTTCGGTTGGGACCGTGATGCCCTTTTCGGCGAGATAGACACGCACCCGCCGCGGATTGGGAGCACGGCCACCGTCATAAAGCTTCATCGCAAGTCCCTCCCCTAGCCCTTTGCAGCAACGAGTTCTATCGCGCGCCGATGCGGCCGGCCAGTACGGCACGCGCCGCGCCACAAGGGTAAACAAAAGCTTGCACGCAGGCGCGCCGGGTTCCGATCGCCACCAAAAATTAAGCATCGTCTTAAGGAATTTGCGCGACCTTGGCGCTGAACTGCCCCCAAACCCGGAACGCGATGTCGAGTCCTGTGAGCGAACCGCGCGATCCTGCTTCGCCGGCGGCGGCGCCGTCGACCATGCGCCGCATGGCTTCGCAGCATGTGCGCGAGGCGCGCGACCGGCTGACCTCGACCAGCGGCACCCGGCCGATGTTCGACTACGAATTGCTGCGGCAATTCGCGCAGAACCGGATCTCCGCCTCGCCCGTCATTCTGCTTCTGATCGTCACCATCGGCATCCTGTCGGGGCTGTGGACCGGCGCCCTGGTCTGCGGCGTATGGACCGCGGGCACGCTTCTCATCCACCTCGTCATCATCCGCAAATGCCGTCAATTCCTGGCCGATCCCGCCAATACATCGACGCTGCGCTCGTGGCGGATGCGTTTCATCCTGCTCGATCTGTTCTTCGGCATGGCGTGGACCTTCATCCTGATCAATCCGGTCGGCATGGACGATCAAGCCACGACCTTCATGCTGTTCGTCATGCTGCTCGTGGTCGCGATTTCGAGCATGCTCGCCTCGAGCCTGCCGATCGCGGTCTTCGCGCTGACGCTGCCGGTGACGATCGCCATCGCGCTCGACTTCGCAATGCGGGGCGGCCTGCATAATTCCATTCTCGCCGTCATGGCGATCACCGCGGAGGCCTATTTCTCGCTCCTCGCCTTTCGCCTCTATTCGACGACGCTGGCGACGCTCGAGGCGCGCGCGGAAAAGGATGCGCTGATCGGCGAACTCGAACAGTCGAAATCGATTTCCGACGAAGCCCGCCGCCGCGCCGAGACCGCAAATATCGCCAAATCGCGATTTCTCGCGCAGATGAGCCATGAGCTGCGCACGCCGCTCAATGCCATTCTCGGTTTCTCCGAAGTGATGAAGGGCGAGATCTTCGGCCCGCACGCGGTGCCGCTTTACAAGGACTATGCCGGCGACATCCACAGCTCCGGCGTCCACCTGCTCAATCTCATCAATGAGATCCTCGATCTGTCGCGCATCGAGGCCGGCCGCTATGAGCTCAACGAGGAGCCGGTGTCGCTCGCCCGCGTCGTCGAGGACTGCCACCATCTGCTCAAGCTGCGCGCCGGCAATCGCGGCATCACCATCCATGAGTTGTTCGAGCCCGACATGCCGCGGCTATGGGCCGATGAGCGCGCGGTGCGGCAGATCTGTCTCAACCTGCTCTCCAACGCGATCAAGTTCACGCCGCAGGGCGGCGAGATCTGGCTCAAAGTCGGCTGGACCGCCTCCGGCGGCCAGTACATGAGCGTGAAGGACACCGGTCCCGGCATTCCCGAAGAGGAGATCCCGATCGTGCTCGCATCCTTTGGCCAGGGCTCGAACTCGATCAAGTCGGCCGAACAGGGCGCAGGGCTCGGGCTTCCGATCGCCAAGAATCTGATCGACCTGCACGGCGGCACTTTCACGCTGAAATCGAAGCTGCGGATCGGCACCGAAGTCGTTGTCACCTTCCCGCCGGAGCGCGTGATGTCGGCGCTCGGCCCCATTTCACCGGACGCGCCGCCGCTGCAGCCCAGGCATGACGCAAGGTCCGATACCAGCACGGATATGTCGTCGGCATCCGACGAGTCGGTGAACCGCGCCAGGCGCGCGCTGTTCGGCAACGGCGGTTAGAGCGCATCCCGTGGGCGTCTTGTTTTCGCCTGCCTCCTGTCTATCTTGCCTCGCGATTCCGCGCGGGTTTCCAGTGACGGGTTCAATGGCCAGCGAAAACGGCATTTCATCGCCCTGCAACCGCGTCTGTATGATGCATCCGGCATCGCGGATTTGCATCGGCTGCGGCCGCTCGCTCGACGAGATCGCGCGCTGGGCAGCGCTCAGCGAAGCCGAACGGCTGGCGATCATGGCGCGATTGCCGGCGCGGCTTGCCGCGCTGAAGACCGGTAATGCCGCACCGGCCGGCGCGTAAGGGGACAGTGATGGTGCGCCAACGCCTGCTTTGGCTGCTCTTGATCGGCATCCTGGTCGCCATTGTGATACTCATCGCGCAGCAAGGCGACGGCCGGATCGGTCCGCTGTCCACCGGCGAATTCGGCTCGCTCACCTACAAACTCCTGCTTCTCGTCTTTCTCGGCTCGGCCGTACTGGCCATGTTCCGCGGCCGTTTCTCGCAAGCGATGACCGCGGCTTTGCTATGGATCGTGGTCGGGCTGGTGCTGGTGATCGGCTATTCCTACCGCTACGAGCTCCACAACGTCGCCGACCGGGTCATGTCCGAGCTCGTCCCGGGCCACGTGATCTCGCGCGGCCGCACGATCGAAGTCGCGCGCACCAATGCCGGCGACTTCGACATCTCGGCACGCGTGAACGGCGTGCGCATCCCGATGGTGCTCGATACCGGCGCAAGCTCGGTCGTGCTCACGCAGCAGGACGCCAAGGCGGCCGGTCTGCCGCTCGAAGTCCTAAACTATACGGTGAACATCGACACCGCGAACGGCCGCACCCGCGCCGCCCAAGTCACGCTCGACCGTCTCGCTGTCGGCAGCCTCGAGGAGCGCTCGGTCGAAGCGCTGATCGTGCCGTCGGGGCAGCTGCGCACCAGCCTTCTCGGCATGAGTTTCCTCAATCGCCTGCAGAGCTGGCAGGTCACCGGCGACCGCCTGATCATGCACGGCTATCCGTGAATTAGAACAGGCTCACAAGAAACCGCAGCGATACCGCCAGCAAAAAACAGCTGAAGGTGAGTTCGAGCGCGCGCCGCGACATGCGATGCGCGAGGCGCGCGCCGTAAGGCGCGGCAAGACTTGACACCGGAGCCATCACCGCAACGCCGATCAGCGAGACGAAACCGAGCGACAGCGGCGGCAACAGCGCGCGATCGTGTAAGCCCGCGAGAATGTAGCCAATCGTACCGACCACCGTGATCGGCACGCCCAAGCCCGCCGACGTCGCGACCGCCTGGTGGATCGTCTTGCCGTAGAGCGTGAGCACGATATTGGACAGCGAGCCGCCGCTGACGCCCATCAGCGAACCGGCGAGCCCGATGCCGAACCCATAGAGCGTCATCGGCACCGTGCCGGGCAACTCGTTGCCGAGATTCCAGCGGTCGCCGGCGAACAGGAATTTCGAAGCGATGAAGCCCGCTATCAGAACGAAAGCGATCTTGAAAACCGCGGCGGGCGCAAAAGCTGCGATCACCGAGCCGCAGGTCACCCCGATTACCGCCGGGATCGCCCACAGCTTGATCACGTCCGTCAACACCAATCCCTTTGCGCGGTGGGTCAGATAGGAGCGGATGGTCGTCGGCAGGATGATCGCAATCGAGGTGCCGACGCAGAGCTGCATGCGCACGGCATCCGGCACGTCGAGCACCCTGAAGACTTCGTAGAGGACCGGTACGATGACCGCGCCGCCACCAATGCCAAATAGCCCGGCCAGGATTCCGGTGACGACGCCGCCGATAACGATGGCCAGCGCGAGCCAAGCCAACTCGCTAAACGGGACGCCGAGAAGCATTTGGATTTGGCCTGGTCGCTTGCTTAGTTTCTTGGATTTGGCGGACGCAACGTTATGCCGCGATGTGCGCCAAATCCGTCCCACTGTCCAGGACGACGTCACCGACCAATGCAAGCGCGGCAAGAAGGTATTCGGCATCCGCATGCGGCGTGCTTGCTGCACCTGCGAGATGGCGGCGATAAGCACGCGCGCCCGGCACGGCATGGAACAGGCCGTGCAGATGCCGGGTGATGGAATGAAGCCGCGTGCCTGAGGCGATCTCGCGGGCGATGTAAGGCGCGAGCGCCGCGGCTGCTACCTTCGCCGATGCAAAGGGCGCTGCCGCGCCGAACAAGAGCGGATCGACGGCGAGCAGCCGCCACGGCTCCTGATAGGCGGCGCGGCCCATCATCACACCATCGACGTGCTGCAGATGGGCCAACGCATCCTCGATGCTGGCGACGCCGCCATTGAGAACGATTGTCAGCCGCGGATGCGCAGCCTTCAACCGATAGACCCGGCCGTAATCGAGCGGCGGCACTTCGCGGTTTTCTTTCGGCGACAGGCCTTTGAGCCAGGCCTTGCGCGCGTGCACGATCAACGCGTCGGCGCCGGCCTTTTTCACCGCTTGCGCGAATTTCTCAAGCGCCGGTTCGGGGTCCTGATCGTCGATGCCGATGCGGCATTTCACGGTGACCGGAATATCCACAGCAGCCTTCATCGCGGCGACGCTGTCGCCGACCAATTCCGGCTCGGCCATCAGGCAAGCGCCGAACCGGCCATCCTGCACGCGATCGGACGGGCAGCCGGCATTGAGATTGATCTCGCGAAAGCCTGCATCGGCGCCGATGCGCGCACAGGCCGCGAGCGCTCTCGGATCGGAACCGCCAAGCTGCAAGGCGAGCGGATGCTCGGCCGGATCGAAACGGAGCAGCCGCCCCCTGTCGCCATGCAGCACGGCGCCCGTGGTCAGCATCTCGGTATAGAGCAGCGCCTGGCGCGTGAGCAGACGATGGAAGAACCGGCAATGCCGGTCAGTCCACTCCATCATCGGAGCGACTGAGAATCGCCAGGGCCGACTCTGCGGTGATTTATCTGCTATCTCAGTCATTTAATAGCTTTCGACCGAATCTGGACGTAGTCGGATGGACGCAGGCTAGGGACCAATTTGGCGGATTTGGATCACCTCGACGCGTTTGGCCGTGGCGAGCATGCCACTAACGTATTCGATTTGGGACAAGCGCGGCAAACTCGGCGACTACAGCAAGAACGAAGAGCACAATCCTCGACCGCAGATTTTGAAATTTCCGTAGCGGCAAGTAAGCAACTAAAAAAGTCACTCCTATTCCAATCGCAAAGACCGCACAAGCGAGTACCTGTTCCCCGGTCATAAGCCAACCCCACACTTCGCATCAAGCTCGCCGCAAGATGCTTATATCACCAGCGAGGCATTCACCGATAACTTCCGCTTCTGGCACTTAGCTGACACGGCACCCGTTCTGTTGAAGGTCAGCTGTTGGGAGTGAAACCGACTTCAACCAACACGACTCGATGTCGCCTAGTGGCCCCAACCGGACGTCCGGGTCAGGCCGGTATTGGCCTCTTTCCATCCCTTGGAACATCAGCGGTCCCTTTTAATTTGGTGGCCCTTTGTGGAAAGCTGTTCGATTTTGACCAGACTAGCCATCGCGAATGATTCCACACTTCGCTGCCAGCGGGGGAAGCAACAAGGTGGGAATATGGTTGTTCCGAAAGAGAACAAGCACAAAGACTATTCGCGCTACGCGGCGTATTGTCTGGGTATGACGCCCGCGCTATCGACCAAGAAAGCCGCTGCCATCAATCGCGAAATGGCTGCCGAATGGCTAAAGCTGGCTGAACTAGCAAGGTCTATTAGACGACCCATGTGACATAGGCCGCCGCAGTTAAGGGCACCATGACTCCTGCTGACTCCTACAGAATGTATGCCTCGCTTGCTGCGGACATGGGCGCCGCTGAAACAACCGATCCAGCGCGGCGCGTGTCGCTTTTGGAAATCGCTCAGGCTTGGCACGAACTAGCCGACAAGGAAGATCGGCCGCTGCCTCGACAGATACATGCGCAGGCACACCAACCTGCTCACCAGCAGCAACAGCCACAGCCGGATGACGACAAGAAATAGGACCGCGTCAGTTGGTGGCCTCTTTCATATCAAAAGCCGTCGGTGCGATGTCGCTACCGTTACTTACAGATATTCGGCCGCGAAGGTCCGGCCGCGCTGACTGACGGACATTGCATTAAGTCATGACACATATCTGAATACGAACAATTAGGAGAATGCGTTTTTGGTTATAATGCCGATGATGATCGGCCCCCAAAGGGACAGAAGAACATTGGCCACGGCGTAAGTGACAGTGAATGAAACGACCGGCGTGGCGTTTCCAGCATTCTCCAGCAACGCGGCAAAGGCGGGATTTGCGGCACGACCCCCGGCGACGCAGGCTAAAGCCTCCACTGGATTACGAATGCGCAGAACGTAATAGGAAAAGAAAAAGGCAATGATCTGGGGTACTAGCGTCACTCCGACACCAAGCAACAACAACGTAAGGCCAAATTTGTGAATCGCAGTCAACGCCTGAGGCCCCGCCGCTATGCCGACGATACCAACGAATACAGCCAATCCAAAGTCGCGGAGAAAGCTGGAGGCGCTGAGCGGTAATGCCGAAACGTTCGGATGTACATTGTTCAACCATCCGAAGAACAAGCCCGACAGCAAACAACCGCCCCCGCTGCCAATCGATATCGGAATGCCCCATATCCTGAACTGAATCATGCCGATCATGATACCGACCAACATGCCGATGCCGAAGAAAATTAAGTCGGCGCCTGTGGCCGCGGCAATTTTATAACCGATCTTCGATTGAACCCGATTGAGGTCGGCGGGACTGCCAGTAAAGTGCAATTGGTCTCCGATTTTCAGCTCAAGCTTATTCAGCAAGGGCAAATCCAATCCCATCCGTTTGACAGCAGTCAAAAACACTCCATGACGTGTATCGACATTCACACGATCGTAAATCGTGCCTACTTGGAGGTCGTTAAATGCGCGATTCGCCAACATGACCTCGCGGGTCTCCAAGACAACTAGAAGGCCGTCTGGAGCGACAACATCGTGGCCGAAAAACCCAGATGCGCTCTCCAAGACCTTGATCATACCGGTGATTGCAATCATATCGCCGGCTTGAATAAGAGTAGCGTCGGTCAACTCAAGTGTCTTGCCCTCGCGAAAAATCGCCTCCAGCGACGGATCGGAAAGTTCCTTATCGATCGCCAGAGCCGTCTTACCAACGGCCTTACTGTACTGGGCAACTTCATAGATGCGGGTTGCTATGCCGCGCACCGCATTAAATTGCCCTGGTTCAAGTTCCGCGTGACCGCCAGACAGCCGCTTAGCGAGCTTCAACGCTTCCTGGCGCACATCCCACTTCATTATCATCGGAAAGAACCAGCTGACCATTATTATAGGTCCAAGCGCCCCGAAGATGTAGCAGACGGCATATCCGACGGCGACCTCGGTTTGCATGCTGTTCGTCAATTCTGGCGACAGCCCTAGACTGCTGATGGCATCTCCAGCTGTGCCAATAATTGCCGATTGGGTGAGGCCGCCGGCGGCGAGTTCCTGCCGCCATGCCTCGATCCAGGTCGAACGCTCAGGCGGCCACCAACACGCAGAGCAATCCGACGAAGCACATGACGAACGCCGACGCGAGTTGGTTCAATGAGCGCATGTTCAGCGCCAGGAAAAATTGAGGACCACCTTGGAATCCCACCGCGTAAATGAAGAGGGCAAAGAATATCGCCCTAATGCCGCCGTCGATCTCAATACCAAGCTGTCCAATGACGACGCCAACCAATAGCGTTCCCGCCACGCCGCCTACCGCCAAGCTGCCAATTTTGATTTTTCCGATCAGATGTCCCAGCGCAATTGTCGTGAAGAGCGCAAGGAACGGCTGGCCTGTAAGGAATTGATGCAAAAAATTTCTCAACGCGGTAAGTAAAGCCAACTCGTTGCTTCGGCCCGGGTACCGCGACGCCTGATTGCGTTGCTCCGAGAAATTTCAATGCGCGGCAATTTGCGCCGCTGTCGCCGGAAAATCTGAGCAAAAGTGCTCATCCTTTGGTCGAGCGTTCGTCGCGGATCACGATGCAAAGTGCTCGCCAGGACACTCCAGGCATACCCAGGTTGATCTAGATACTGGGCGCCGGTCAATGTGAGCAATATTGCTCAGACGTTTGCATGCCAGAAGCTCAATATCGCGCCGGACCCGGTGCCAGTGCGGCCTATTTTCAGAGATGCCCTATGGACATGAATTGTTACGCCGATCGCCTTCCGGAGTCGGTTGCCAAGTCGACGCCCGATCACTGGTTTTTATTCACGGTCGAAGGAGCAGTCCTTGTGGCTCTGGGGGCGGTGGCCGTTACCATTCCTGCTATCGCGAACGTGGACGTGACAGGCGCCTTAGGCTGGATATTTCTTTTCAGCGGAGCCGTTGGGCTGGCGATAACGTATTTGGCAAGGAAAGCTCCGGGGAGCTTATGGTCCTTGCTATCAGCTTTGTTAGCGATCTTTGTCGGCGTCGTGCTGATCGAGAATAGATCGCAGGATCTGTACGGCGGCATGATGGGATGGCCGTTTCACAACGCTGGGCCGCTGCGGCTGATCCTGGTTCTGTTCTTCCTAACTGAGGGCGCCGCCTCGATTATGTTCTCCATCGAACATCGCCGTCACCGCACCGGGCGCTGGGCTTTAATGCTGGCGAGCGGCATCGTCGACATCGTGCTGGCGAGCGTCATCATTTTTGCGCTTCCAGGATCGTCGGCATGGGCCATGGGAGTTCTGGTCGGGGTCAACATGATCCTCGGTGGGGCGGCACTCATCGCAATAGGTGTCCACGCCAGGACGGAATGGGCCGGCGCGATCCCTCGTGCAGGCAATCCGTGATCTGCGCCAACGATTGATAAGCTGCACCGACGAGCGAGCGGTGAACGATGGTGCGACGGAACGCACCTCATCCTGGTGCGTTGTCGCAGACCTTCACACGAATTGAGGAACACATGATTCGACAAATTATATTAGTTGGTGCCACGGCATTGGCAATGTCAGCCGGAGCACATGCTCAAGGCGTTCCAGATGGCGCTGCTCATGGCGCTCGCGTCGGTGAGCACGATGCTGGACCCGTGGGAGCGGTTGTTGGCGGCGTTGTAGGTGGCGTTATCGGCGGTGTGAACGGCGTACTAGGTATCGATGATCGTCCTCGGTTCCATAGTTATGTCGTTGAGCGTCATTACCCTTCTTACGAATATCGCGATGAGCTTCGTGTTGGTGCCGTGCTCCCGGATGGCGGCGTGACTTATTACGAAGTCCCCCCTGAATATTCGAGGGCCCGGGAATACCGATACACGATCGTCAACGGCCACACGGTGCTGGTTGACCCGCGGACGCGCACAATCGTCCAAATCGTAGATTAAACCAAGGCACTCATCAGCAAAGGTCGCCCTTCGGGGCGGCCATTGCCATCGCTCGGGGAAAGGCACTCAATTGCGCTTTTCCCGAATTTCCACTGAGGTGAGGACCTTGAGCCCGGAGCCAGCATTGGCCGCGGGGTGCGCGGCGATCGGGCCGCCGCCGCATACGGCCTTTTTTGTTTGAGGCTGGCAAGAACGACGTCCGAGTCTGGCACTTAGCTGACATGACGGCCGTTCTTGCGGATGTCCGCCATTCGGAGTGAATCGGACCTCCCGCTGCGCCGGCTCGATGTCGCCTACTGACCCATCGTGGACATCGCAAATCCGCGCACGCCGAGTGCGCTTTAGATCAGACTGAGTTCTCCTATCGTGCTAGTTTGAGCCGATACGCTGACTATTCCCGAGCATGAGGGCGGCAATGAAACGACGCGAGTTCATCTCGATTGCCGGCGGCTCCGCAGTTTCGTGGTCTTTCGCTGCGTTCGCGCAGCCATCGTCCAAAGTCTATAGCCTCGGCAGCCTCAATCCGGCCGCACCGCTGGCAGACGCGAGCCCCTTGGGAAAAATCCTGATCGATGCCTTGGGACAGCGCGGTTACGTGCTCGGACATAATCTCAGATACGATGCACGCGGCTCCTTTGGAGATAACGCTAAGCTGTCTCAGCTCATGGATGCGTTGAAAGACGAGCGTGTCGATGTGGTTTTAGGAATTGGCTATCCGGCGGGGGTAGTGGCCAAGGCTTCAAAGATTCCGACCGTGATGGTTTGGGGAGTTGGCGATCCGGTTGCGACCGGACTGATTGACGGATTGGCGCGACCAGGCGGCAATGTCACCGGAATATCCGACGTCGCAACGACGCTGACCACCAAACGTCTCGAGTTGCTAAAAAAAGTATCTCCGACGCTGCTCCGAGTTGCGATGTTGTGGAACAAGGACGACCTCGGCATGACGCTGCGCTATCAGGCATCTGCGGAGGTTGCGAAATCGATGGGAATTACCGTGCAGCCGCTCGGCGTACGGGAGCCGGATGATTTTGACGAGGGGCATTCGCGGCAATGAATAGGGAGCCTCCCGACGCTATCCTGATGGTAGCAGACGCACTCACCGTGCTTAATCGCAAGCGCGTTTTTGACTTTGCTGCCCAGCGGCGCTTGCCGGCGATTTATGAGTATAGCTTCCTGGTGCGCGATGGAGGCCTGATGTCATACGGGCCGGATTTGAAGGAATGTGTCGAACGCGCCGCGGCAATGGCCGACAGGATATTCAAAGGCGAGAGGCCTGCGGACTTGCCCTTTGAACAACCAACACGCTATCCGTTTGCGATCAATTTGAAGACCGCGAATGCCATTGGGCTGACCGTGCCGACGACGGTGCTTGCGCTTGCGGATGAGGTGATCGAATAGGCAAAGTGAAGCAATGTCCGCTTCTGGCACATCTCAGACATGCCGCGCGACGCGGCGAATGTCTGCTTTCGCCAGCAAAGCGGACCTGAGCTTTCACTGGCCTGATGTCTGTCTTTGACCCAAAGCGGACATGGCGGATGGATGCGCCATCACCTTTACTATGGCCGATTTATTGCCCTGTGCTACCAAGATAGCTTTGCAACGCCACGCTCTCGTGCTGCAACGAGGAGCGTCGATCGTCTCGCATCTCAGGCGGTTCTTGCCAGCCGGGCTCAATGCCGCTCATATCCGGCAGCTCGTGAGCGATACCCTTGTGGCAGTCGATGCAGGTGCGCTCTTTGGTGACGAGAAAACGCGAGTGGATTTCCGCGGCGCGGCGCGTCTGCTTTGTAAAGTCCATCGCGATGGCGGAGTGACAGTTACGGCATTCAAGCGAGTTGTTGGCCTTCATTCTCGCCCATTCATGCTCGGCAAGGTCCAGGCGCGTGGCCAAGAACTTCCGACGCGTGGAAATCCTGCCGAAGATCTTGGCCCAAACTTCCTTTGACGCCTGCATCTTGCGGGCGATCTTGTCTGTCCAGTCATGCGGGACGTGGCAATCAGGACAGCTCGCGCGCACCCCGGACCGATTGGAGAAATGCACCGTTCGCTGCAGCTCCTGATAAACGTTGTCGTGCATCTCGTGACATGAGACGCAGAACTTCTCCGTATTGGTGAGCTCCAACGCGGTGTTGAAGGCTCCCCAGAAAAGGACGCCACAGACGAACCCGCCCAGCGTCAGAAATCCCAGGCTCAAGTATGCGCTAGGCCGACTGACGAGCCGCCAAAACCAGATCAAGAGAACCCTCAGTCGCGCAACCATGCGGCTCATCTAGTCATGCTCACGGGTTCGGCTTTCCGACCTGTAACATGTCTTCAAACGTATTCGGGACGAGCGGTTGCGCGTCGGTTTGCGGCACGTGGCAGGCCGTACAGAAATATCGGCGCGGCGTGACATCGGCGAGCACCTGGCTGTCGCGATCCATAAAGTGAGTTACGCTGATCATCGGAGCCCCCGACCCCTCGGTATACTGACGGCGGTGACAGTCGAGACAGCGGTTCGTTCTGAGCGAAAGTTGATAGCCGTCGATGGAGTGGGGAATAACCGGCGGCTGCTCCGGGTAATTGCGCATCTTGCGCTTGTCGTCAGTAATCGGACGAGCAAGCGGCGGGGCTGGAATCTCCTGCATCGGCTGCGCGCCGCCGGTCAGGCGCGGCACGATGTTCGGAATGCCTTCCGCCGAGAAGGCCCCGACGACAAAGAGAAGAGTGCCAACCAGCGCGACGCCGCCGGCAGCCGAGCGCAATGCGCTTAGACGGGAACGATCTTGACCGCGCATTTTTTGAAATCCGTCTGTTTCGAAATCGGATCTGTTGCGTCTAGCGTCGTCTTGTTGATGAGCTGGCTGGCGTCGAACCACGGCACGAAGACCACTCCGCGCGGCATCCGATTTCGGCCGCGTGTCCGCGCCCGTGTGCGCATTTCGCCCCGGCGTGAAATCACCCGAACCTCGGCGCCCTCATTGATTCCACGCGCGCGCGCATCTTCCGCATGCATGAAGCAGCAGGCGCCGGGGAACGCCTTATACAATTCAGGTACCCGCATCGTCATGGAGCCGGAGTGCCAGTGCTCCAGGACGCGGCCGGTGACGAGCCAGGTATCGAACTCCTTGTCAGGCACCTCCGCCGGTGGCTCATAAGGTACAGCGATGATCTTGGCCCGGCCGTCGGGGTTACCGTAGAATTCCACGCCGCTGCCGGGTTTGACGTAAGGGTCGAGGCCCTCGCGGTAGCGCCACTTCGTTTCCTTGCCGTTGACGACCGGCCAGCGCAGGCCGCGTCCCTCGTGATAGGTGTCGAACGGCGCCAGGTCGTGGCCGTGTCCCCGACCGAACGCGCCGTATTCCTCGAACAGGCCTTTCTGCACGTAAAAACCAAACGCCTTGGATTCCCGGTTTTCGTATTCCGTCGGTATCTCCGTGACCGGGAATTTGTCGACGTTGCCGTTGCGGAACAGCACATCGAACAGCGTCTTGCCCCGATAGCCCGGGTTCGCGTCGAGGAGTTCGGCCGGCCACACCTCGTCGGTGGTGAAGCGTTTCGAAAACTCCATGAGTTGCCACAGATCGGAGCGCGCCTCGCCGGGTGCATTTACAAGTTGACGCCAGAAATGCGTGCGCCGTTCCGCGTTGCCATAGGCACATTCCTTTTCCACCCACATCGCCGCCGGCAGGATCAGATCGGCCGACATCGCCGTGACTGTCGGGTAGGCGTCCGACACGACGATGAAGTTTTCGGGATTTCGATATCCCGGATAGGTCTCGCGCGAGTTGTTGGGCGCGGCCTGGACGTTGTTGTTGACCATCACCCAATAGAAATTGAGCTTGCCGTCGTGAAGCATGCGGTCCTGCTCGACCGCGTGATAGCCAGGCCTCTCCGGAATGAGGCCGTGCGGGACGCGCCAAATTTCCTCGGCATGCTTGCGATGCTCCGGATTGGTCACGGTCATGTCAGCCGGCAGCCGGTGCGCGAACGTGCCAACCTCGCGCGCCGTACCGCAGGCTGACGGCTGACCGGTGAGCGAGAACGGTGAGTTTCCCGGCTCCGAAATCTTACCCGTCAGAAGATGAAGATTGTAGACGAGCTGGTTGGCCCATACTCCCCGCACATGCTGATTGAACCCCATGGTCCACAGCGACATGACCTTGCGGCTCGGATCAGCGTAGAGTTCAGCAAGCTCCTGCAGGAAATCGCGTCCGACACCGCTCAACTGCGAGACCTTGTCGAGCGTGTAGTCCTTCACAAAGTTGGCGTAGGCGTCGAAATCGATGGGTTGCGTCGCGCCGGCGTTCGAAGCGCCTTTCGCTTTCGTCTCCAGCGGATGCTCAGGCCTGAGGCCGTAACCGATATCGACGGTGCCCTTTACGAAATTGGTGTGCTTTGCGACGAAATCCTTGTTCACTCGGCCGGTCGAGATGATGTGGTTGGCGATGTAATTTAGAATCGCCAGGTCGGTGCCCGGTTTGAACACGATCGGAATGTCAGCCAAATCCGAACTGCGGTTGGTGAATGTCGAAAGCACTGCGACCTTCACATGGGGGTGGCTCAGCCTACGGTCGGTCAAACGCGTCCATAGGATGGGATGCATCTCCGCCATGTTCGAACCCCAAAGCACGAACGCATCTGCGGCCTCGAAATCGTCGTAGCAGCCCATCGGCTCATCCATGCCGAAGGTTCGCATGAAGGCGAACGCCGCAGAGGCCATGCAGTGCCGCGCATTGGGGTCAAGATTATTCGAGCGGAATCCCGCGCGCATGAGCTTGGTAGCGGCGTAGCCTTCCCAAATCGTCCATTGGCCGGAGCCGAACATGCCCAAGGCAGTGGGCCCTTTGTCTTTCAGAGTTTGCTTTGCCTTGGCGGCCATGACGTCAAAGGCTTCGTCCCAACCAACCGGAGTGAATTCACCGTTTTTGTCGTAAATGCCGTTCCTCTTTCGCAATAGCGGGGTGGTGAGACGATCTTCGCCGTACATGATTTTCGACAGGAAGTAGCCCTTGATGCAGTTGAGGCCGCGATTAACCTCCGCCTGCGTGTCGCCGTGGGTGGCGACGACCTTGTTTTCCTTGACTCCGACCATCACCCCGCAGCCGGTACCGCAGAAGCGGCATGGCGCCTTCGACCATTTGATTTCGAGCGATCCGACGCCGCCTGCCACCGGCTGGGACATCGCCGGCACACTGATGTTTGCGGCCGCTGCGGCTATTGCCGCAGCCTTTGCTTTCAGCAAGTGGCGACGTGAGAGAGCCATTATTGTTCTCCGAGCTCCGCCAGCAGTTCGATTTGCTCGAACACCATATTTGCTGAGAGCACCCCATCCATGCCGGCGATCTCGGCCAGCCTTGCGCCGATCACGCCACTCTCCGGTCCTTCGAGGACGATGACGATTTTCGACGGAGCTTGATGATGAATCTCGACGCCGGGCATGTCCGACAGCAGCCGCACGACGTTCTCGCGATGAGCCGGCAGAACCGAAACGACGGCGCTGGAAATATGGACGTTCAACTGCCCCGTCAAAAAGCTCCGTCTTGTTGAGTTTTGCGAGGCTACCATTTCCCGTCCGCTAATGAACGTGAGGAGGGCCTGGGGGGCCGAACACGATTTGGGACATCCAGACGATAAAACCGTAGCCCCCGACGACACCGACCGCAACTGCGGGCCAGATCAGGACAGCCAGAACCAGGAAGGCAAACAGTTCTTCGCGCCGGCTATTGCGCGGCGCGGCGCTATCTTGAAAAGCGGAACTGTCTGGGCTCGTCGGATCAACCATGCCTGACTAGAGTTCCAGAATTGCTGCTCTGGACATTGCCCAGGAGCGGTCACGCCCGCCGCTAGCAGCCGGAGACTAGACCAAACATGAGTAGCTTGGCCAACGTCTTCAGATGGCAATTCGCCTTTTTGGAAGTGGGTAAGGATCGCTTACTTTTTTGGATGCCGGAGGCCGCCGATCGTAGCGGCCTCCGGCGTCGCTCAGAATCGCGATCTTTAGGTCCGCTGGCAGCTAGCAGGTGACGCCCGTCGCGCAGCGTCGTGCCGCACGCCGATGGCGGCGATTGACTCCTGCAACGCTAGCGGCGCTGCCCGGATTACCAATGCGGGCTTGTGCTTGGTCAACAGACAACACGATACCCGAAGTTGCCGAGCTTTCGACCGATACCGGCATTGCGCTAAGCACCGCACCAGTTGCGGCCGCCATGCAGATAAGGGCGGCTTTCTTACAGAATCTCGACATGATGTCCTCCCTTTGATGCGAATTGTCTGAAACGTTAGGCGCGATGTTGGTCTCCTTCTCTGGCTATGACGCAGACCAATTGGATGATGCCCCTAAAGCCGTTCCAAAGTCCCAAACGAACCTCAGGCTGCCGATCCCTGGGCGAAGATGCGGCCCTAGCAAGCATAAAGTCCATACTGACCGGCCGAGGTGAGAGGTTGGGAGCCATTTCCTCGTCCGAGCGGAATGATCATCTTGCCGAAGGGCTGTCGCCTCGTTCGCCTTTGTTAGCTACCTGACAATGTCGGCTTGTGGCACTTAGCGGACATGACACCAGGCCGCATCGACGTCCGTTGTCGGGTGGAAAGCAGACTTCCCTGGAGGAAGATGCACCGCCGACATGACCGATCTCGTACGACGCGAGTACGACGGCGGTACGAGTTATACCGTCCTACCCTGTCAAAAGTCGCGAAACCCAGCCCCGAGAAAGTCAGTCGATCCAGTGGCAATACAGCAGACGAAGCCGCGCCTTTGGAACTAGACAATCTTGGAAGAGTTTTCGAGCAATCAGCCCCCAATGACTTCACCGGCGTCGCTTGGAACAAATAAATGTGGGCCGCGCTTCTCGCGCGACCCACGCCTCATCCTTCAGTTTTGGACTCTACGCGTCAGCGTGAAGCTTCGTGATGATCGTGACCGCGGCAGCGCTCATGTTCGAATTGCGCGTTGCCATGATCGTCGAAGCCTCGCGTCGGCATTCCTTGCGCGAAGCAATCGTCGTTCGGCGTCGTGAAGACGGCGATGCAGCCTTGCGTGTCGCTGCCGCCGGCCGACGAGCAGATCGTGCTGCCGGAGTTGCTGGCGATCGGAACATAGACGTGCCCGGTGACCGGATCAGAAGCCACCGAGTGGTTGTGCCCTGCGTCCGCAGAGACGCCGGTCGTCACGCTGGCATCTTCCCGCGCCGGCGGTCCCGCATCGACCACGCCCAAGGCTTGGTTCACGGGATGACTGGATTCGGCGAGGAAGTAGTGGTTGTCGGCCGGATTATAGTCGACTTCGTCCGAGCCGGATTCATTGTTGAGCGTCGCTACCACGTGGCCGTTGTTCTCGTTGATGATCGCTGTCGGATTGTTCCCAGACGGGCCCGGAGAGTTGCAGCCGAGAAGAATCTGGCCGTCCGGCCCCAACGCCATGCCTTGCGGGCCGGCGCAGCTGGCGAGCGGAATCGTGAACGTATCCTCGATCTTCATGGTCCGCCCGGAAATCACCAGCACGGCACCCGGAGAGGTGTTACCGCCGGATCCGTTGACCTCGGGGATGTTCAGATAGATTTTGTGGGTCCGCGGACTCCATTGGCATTGCTCGATGCCGTTGGTGGCCTTCGGCGTTCCATTCGTGCCATCCATCGTGATCTTGCCGAGGATCGCGTAGCTGTCAGAATTGATGAAGGTCACGAATGGGAACGGCGATTCCGCGTCGTTCGCGATCATGATCACGCGATTCCTGGGGTCGAAGCAGAGCTCATCGGCCCGGTTCACGCCGCCGGTATTGATCTTGGCGAGCTCGTTGCCGGTGCCGAGATCGAGCACCTTCACGAGGCTGCCGCCGTCACCCACCCAGATCCGATTGTGGTCGGTGACGAGCACGCCGTTGGGGCCCGCGGTGTCGTTATTGCCGTGAAATCCGGCGAAGTTGTCCTTGTACTGCGCCGCCACCGTATTGGTGGACGTATCGACGATATCGATCGAAGAGTTAGTGCGGTCGGCCAGAAAGTAATTGCCGATCCGCGGATCGACGAAACTGATATCGAACGACGTTATTGCCTGCGTACCCGGTAGTGTAATCGCCTTTGTTGCTGTGAAAGTCTCATCACCCGACGCCATCTTGGCTGTAAGCATCACCGGCACAAGCAGGCCGATGAACGAGGCCAATAATTTGACCCGTCCCACCATAATCGCCTCCCTAGTTGTTGGACGAAATGACGCACGAAGCGCGGTTGAAACGTCACGCGTCACAGTTGGTTCCGACGCAAAAACCGAAACTCAGAACGGAAAATGTTTGCTCGCGATCACTTGGCACGGAAAAGAAAAACACGCGCGACGAGCGAGGCATTCGCGAAGCGGCGAGAAAGTCCGCGACGCTTCGAGACAAATTTCATTCAATTACAAGTTGGTAGTGTCTATTGGTCGCATCGGGAACAGATGGAATGGAGCTGAATTGACTCCGCCAGGCATTGCAGAACGTCGATCGTTGTTCCCTCTAACCCATGCTGAATTCGTCAGCAGCATTGTGCAAATCGCATGAGCGGCCGTTCTGATCGTAAGGTGATTTATGAATGCCAGAGCTCGGCGCCGCTTCGACTTGGGACTAGCGACCTAGGAAAAAGTTGCCGAAGCAGTCGTCGATAAAGAATTTTCAACGCTCGAGTTTCCCCTTTTGCCCCCATTCCAGACAATGCTGCGGCCTGCTACTGTGATGCTCGGCGCTGGTTCCATCGATGCTAGCCCGCAGTTGAGTAATCTGTGGTGTCTATATGGGGGGAATGCGGGGAGTAGCCGTGATCGCGTGCGTGTTGGCGCTGAGCCTCGCCGGCTGCGACAGCAGTTTGAACGTCACTTCGCCCCCGGAATTCACCGCCCCTACCCCGACGGTTCAAGATCCGCTGGACGTCAAATACTACCCGTCAGATCAACCCCTGAAGCTCGCCGCGGAGTCATTCGACCGCGGCAATTACGGTCTGGCGCAGCGATATTTCCAGGATGCGACCGAGAAATCGCCCAACGACGCCACAGCCTGGGTGGGACTCGCCGCCAGCTACGACCGTATTGGACGCTTTGACCTGGCCGATCGCGCCTATGCGCAAGCGATCCACTTGGTCGGCGAAACCACCGATATCCTCAATAATCAAGGCTATTCATACATGTTGCGCGGCGATCTCCGGCAAGCCCGCGCCAAATTTCTCAAGGCTTATGAGCGAGAGCCGAACAACCCGACGATCATCAACAACATCAAGCTCTTGAACTCGAGCGCCAGATATATCCAACGCGAGCCAGACCCCCGCGGAACCTCTCCCAGATAGCGGCGGCGGTCCCTCGTCCCATGGCGCCGTATGTGACTCCAGAAAATATCATTCTCGTTGTGACAGCCGGAGTTCTGCTTTCCGCAGCAATTATTGATCTGAAACGATATACGATCGGCAACACGCACATTCTGGCACTCGTCGTGCTGTTTATTGCCTTCACGGTCGTCACCGGCCGGTGGACCACCCTGGTCTGGAATACCGGAATTGCGGCTCTTCTGTTCGTTGTCCTGTTCTATTTCTATTCGCGTTCATGGATGGGCGGCGGTGACGTCAAGATGTTGACGGTCGCCTTCCTATGGATCGCCAGTGATTGTGCTCTTCTGTTCGCAATCCTCCTTTGCGCCTTCGCGTCGATCCACGGCGCGGCCGCGAAGCTGAATTGGGTGCCGTCGCAGAGCGCCGCCGGCGACAAGCGGGCGCGTATTGCGTTTGCGCCCTCGGTCGCGGCGGCTTTGATCGGCACCTTCCTCTTGGGTTGCCCGCATCAGGTCTGAGGCGAGATCGTTGCAGGCTGGAACCAATTGTTTCTTCCGGCGTGGAACCCGCCTGATCCTTCGACGTTTAGTCAAATGCTCGCGAAAGACGGTGGGACAACGCACCGTCGTCCGCGCGAATGCGACGGGGCGAAGACATTGGGCGGGGAGAAACAAGCCATGGAAGACAGGGCAATCGACAAGCCGGCTGCGAACGGTTGGGCGACGAGCAAAATTCTCTTGGTGGCGCATAAGTTAGGCAAAGACGAGCAAGGGGCCGCGTTGGTCGAATACACCGTGCTCCTCGGCGTCATGCTGGTGACCGTGATCTCGACCGTCGTCATGGTCGGCGGCTGGGTCAATGCCAAGTGGGGCGCTCTGTGGGCCGTGCTGCAAAGCAACCAGTGACGTAGCGCGTTTGTTGCACGAAGTTCCCAAATTCGTTGCAGTTGAAACAATCATTCCTTGGAGCGCCGTGCTTGGCGCTGCAATTACCGCAATTTACATTCGACATTCGCTTCACGCGAATGGGTGTACCCAATTGGCAACACACGAGCTTCAACGGCTTTGCAGCTTCAGAACGTATGGCGCCATACCCTCTGTTGGGATTTAATGGTGATGCAGTTCCGCAGGCGCGCAGCTCGAACCGGCAAAGCATAAGCCGGAGGTAGCGAGAGGGAGGCGGACGGTGCGAAGAAACAACGCGATCATCTTGGTGTTCGCGATTGTTATGGGCTTGGCGGCGGCATTGCTGTCCCGCCATTGGCTGATAACCCACGCTGGCGGCTCCGCATCCGCAGCGAAGGTCGGCACCATCGTTGTCGCGTCACGTCCGATGGCCTTCGGCACTGCGCTATCGCGCGAAAATATCGACGAAATTCCTTGGGCGGGTGCACGGCTTCCCGAAGGCGCCTATGCCACGACGCGCGATGTCCTCAAAGACGGCGGCCGCGTCGTGCTGGCGTCGCTCGACACCGGCGAACCCGTGTTGCGCTCCAAAATTACCGAGCCCGGTCAGCGCGGCTCGCTGTCGTCCTTGGTGAAGGACGGTATGCGCGCAGTGACGGTGCGCGTCGACGACGTGCGCGGCGTTGCCGGTTTCATTCTGCCAGGCGATTTCGTCGATATCATTCTGATCGGCGACGATTCCTCGATCCGACACGAAGGCTATTCGGAGACCCTGCTGCAGCATGTCAAAGTGCTCGCGATCGACCAATTGGTCAGCGAACGGCAGGAACACCCCACGGTCGCCAAAGCGGTCACCGTGGAAGTCACACCGCAGGAAGCGCAAAAACTTCTGCTCGCGAGCAATGTCGGAAAACTTTCGCTGGTGCTGCGCCAGCCGGGCGATCTCAATCCGTCACCGGACCGGCGGGTGACCGAAAGGGATCTTGGCAACATGCCGCCGGCTGAGCCAGTTCGCGTCACCGCGCCAGCGCCGGCGCCGCCTCCGGCGGTGAAGCCGCCGCCGTCAGATACCGTAACGGTCGTCATTGTTCGGGGAACGAAACGCGAGGAGTACAAAGTGAAACGCACGTCACCCAATTGAGACGGACTTCGGCGGGGGCACGCTCGAGATCATTGTATGCGTGAGGGGGTTGCGTCATGTCGAGTAACGAAACGAATGGTCCAAGCCGCGGTGACAAGAATTCGCCGAAGGCTGACAGGGTATTGCGCCGCAGGTGGCGTTACGCTCTGCCGTTTGCGGCATTGACAATATTCGCGCTTCTGCTCGCGCATCTGCCCACGATGCAATCCGCCTGGGCTCAATCACCCGACTGGCAAAGTGAAGGCCAGCCGGTCCGCCATGTCGTCGTCACCGTCAACAAGTCGCGCACCTTTCAGCTCGGTCAGCCGTTCAGCACTGCCGTGGTCGGTGCACCGGACATTGCCGATGCGCTGCCGATGAACGATCGTACCCTGTACATTCAGGGCAAGAAGATCGGCACCACAAACGTCTCAGTCTTCGATACCAACAACAAGCTGATGGGTGTACTCGACGTCGAAGTGGCGATCGACACGCAAAGCCTGCAGAACAGGATCCGTCTGAGCACCGGCAGCAACGGCATCCGCGTCTCGAGCAGCAACGGGCAGATTATTCTGACCGGAATGGCGCCTAATGCGGTGGTCGGCGATCGTGCCGTCAGCATCGTCCAGAGCGTCGCGCCGAACGGCGTTATCAATGCCATGAGCATTGCTCCGTCGCAGCAAGTCCTCCTCAAGGTCAGATTCCTGGAGGCTAGTCGTACCGCCGGCCGCGAACTCGGCGTCAACTGGTTCGCGTCGAATGCGGCCGGCACGCGCGGCGTTACCACCGGCCTCGGACAGGTGACTTCCACCAATGGGAGCACCACGGCGGGCGGTGGCGGCTCGACTGTCACCACGTTCCCGGTGTTGCAGCCGCTGTTTCAGGCGAGCGGAACGCTGGCGCAAGGCACGCCGTTCGGCGTCGTGCTGGCGCAAATGGTCAATGGTGGAACCAATATCGATGCGCTGATCACGGCATTGGAAACGCAAGGACTGGTCCGGCGGCTGGCGGAGCCAAATCTGATGGCGCTGTCCGGCGATTTAGCGAAGTTTCTGGCCGGCGGCGAGTTTCCAGTGCCGATCGCGGCGACGTCGGCGAGCGGCATTGTCACGCCGACCATCGAGTTCAAGCCGTTCGGCGTGCAGCTATCGTTCACGCCGACCGTACTGCAGGACGGCATCATCAATCTGCGTGTGCAGCCGGCGGTGAGCGAGCTCGATTTTGCCAATGCGGTGTCGATCTCGGGCACGACCATCCCATCGCTGATCAAGCGCGATGCCGATACGACCGTCGAACTGCGCGACGGACAAAGCTTTGCCATCGCGGGCTTGCTGCTTGCCGACAATGCGCGCAATCGCTCGCAAATCCCCTGGCTCGGCTCGGTGCCGGTGCTGGGCGCCCTGTTTTCGAGCAGCAGCTACCAGAAAAACGAGACCGATTTGGTCATCATCGTCACGCCGCATCTGGTTCAGCCGGTGGGTCCGGGCGAACACCTGGCGTCGCCGCTCGACAAGCGGCTGCCCAGCAACGATGTCGACTTTTTCTTGAACGGCAAAATGGAAGTGCCGAACAGGTATTCCGACTACGTCACGACCGGCGGCGGCGTGGTCGGACCTTATGGGCACATCATCCGTGTCGAGCCGACATCGGACGTCCCAATGGTCAAGTAGAGGAAGCTCATGCCTATCGCGCGAACAACATTGTTCTTGTCTTTCGCACTCTTGTCCGCCGCATTCTTGGGCTGCGGCTGTCGGCAGGCGTCTGCCCAGGGATATCTTAATCGCACCGACACGGTCACAACGAGTGCCGGCGACGCCCAGGACGTCAATTCGGCGCTCCAGATCATCGATCCATGGCCGCGTCAGGTCGGCAATCGCCGGATCCCAGGCAACGGTCAGCGGCTGACTGGCGCGGTGCAGCGTTATCGGTCGCCGCCGGCATTCGCGGGGGCAGCTGGCACGGCTTCGCCGCAAGGCGCGCCGGGAGCGACGCCGCCACCGCCGATGCCGTCCTCGGGCGCCGCGACGCCGCCAGCGACATTGCCGTTCTGATTTCCGTGATGCGGCCCGGCTTGTTTGAAAACAGTAAGATCGGTGACCGCGCGCGCGCGTTCTGGCGCGACGAGGATGGCATCATCCTGCCCTATGTCACGGTGCTGCTGGTGGTGATTGTGGGCGTCGCGGTTCTTGCAATCGACGGCGCGCGCTTGATGAGCCTGCAGACGCAGTTGCAGGCCGGAGCTGACGCCCTCGCCTTGGCCGGCGCCGCCGAGCTCGATCGGCTGCCCGATGCCGAAACGCGCGCAATGAATGCGATGAACACACTGCTCGCCAATTCGACCATGTTCGGGACTGGCGCCAGCCGGAATGTGCAGATTTCACATATCGAGTTCTACAGCCGTCTGCCCGCGAGCGACGAGCGCCCTATCAGCGAAGGATTGCGGGCGAGCGAGCCTGTCGATGCCCGTTTCCTCTCGGTGACTGTCGTACCAGTCTCGCTGAACACCATCCTGCCGGCGGCGATTTTTGGTGGCAGCGATACGGTGGCGGCCGGCGCATCGGCGGTTGCAGGCTTCGATCAGGCTATCTGTCCGTCCACGCCGCTGTTCGTCTGTAATCCTTACGAGCAGCCGGGAATGAACTACAGCCAGGCGAGTCTTGCGCTCGCCGGTGCGGAATCGCAGCCCGCGATCCGGCGCCGGCTCATCCGGCTGCTCCAATACGGCGACAGCGATGTGCCTTATACCGCCGGAGACTACGGATTCCTCGATGCGCCGACGATCGCGACAGGCCAGACCGGAACCATGGACGCCCTTGCCAGCGCACGCCCGGCAGCATGTTTTGTGAAGAACGGCGTCACATTCCGGCAGGGCGCGCTCGACAATGTGCGCGAGGCGTTCAATACCCGCTTCGACATGTATCAAGGATCGATGAGCGGCCGGCAGAACGATGTCGACTTCCGGCCTGCCCTGAACGTTCGCAAAGGCTATGTCGGCGCCAGCGGCAGCAACTCCTGCAGTGCCACGCCGGCCGATAACTGGCCAATCGGCGGGCCGCCCCGTCAGGCCACCGGCCTTCCACTCGATCGGCAATGGCCCTTCATGAATGGCCGCATGGGCAACGGCATGTGGGACTTCAGCACCTATTGGCAGGTCAATCACGGCGGCGACGGACGAGCGCCGCCGACGATCAACGGTGAGGTCGCCACCAACGAGAACCCGCCGAGCCGCTATGAGGTTTATCGCTACGAAATCGCACACGGCTATGTGACCGACCACTCGCCGGCGGGCGAAACCGGCGCGCCGGCTTGCTATGGCGGCGGTAGCCTGAACGATCGGCCGGACCGGCGCGTTCTTTACGCAGCGATCGTCAATTGCGGCAGCCTCGCCCTTCGTGGTGGTCCCGAAGCGAATGTCCCGGTTGCCGCATTCGGCAAGTTTTTCCTGACCTTGCCGCTGCAAGCCTCGCAGACCGATCTCTATGTCGAGGCCATCGGGCTGGTGAAGCCCGAAGACTATTACGATTTCGAGATGGTGCAGTTGTATCGTTGAGCGAAGTGATCGGTGATGCGGAGACGATCGACATTACTGCTGCTCGGCCCTGACGACACCGGCTCCGCGCTGGTCGAGGGCGCTATCCTGTTGCCGTTGTTGATCGTGCTTTTCATTGGCATTTTTGAATTTTCCTGGTTCTTCTATCAGCAGCATCTCATCTCGCTCGGCGTCCGCGATGCCGCACGTTATCTGGCGCGCCTCCCCGATCCCTGCGAAACCGCCGCCCCCCTATGGACGGCAGCCGAAGCCAGAGCGGGCAATCTTGCAGCGACCGGCTCGATCTCCGGCGGGGCGCCGCGCGTCAACGGCTGGACCGCCGCGATGGTGACCGCCAGCTGCAGGCCGGTGGCCAACGTCATCGACCTGGAGGGTCTGCCGTCTTACCGCGGCGGCGCTACTGTTTATATCGTCACGGTTTCGACGCGCTTTCGCGATCCGACCTTGGGTTTTTTCGGTCTGCTCGGCCTGGACGCGCCGCAGATTACCGCCTCGCATTCGGAACGCGTAATAGGCCCGGGTTAGCGATGTGCGTCCCTCCAAAGCGCGCCGTCACATTGATGCGCGACGACACCGGCGCCGTGCTCGTCGAAGTCACGATCATGATGAGCATCATGCTCGTCTTTCTCTTAAGCTCGATCGAATTCCTGTTCATTTTCTATCAGTTCAACGCGGCGGCGAAGGCGGTGCAGATTGGCGCGCGAGTTGCCGCGGTTTCCGATCCGGTCGCGACTGGGCTTCGAACATTGACGACCGCTGTGCTGGGCGCAGTGCAGCCCGGCGCACCGATGCCGGATTTCGAAATTCGCTGCGACGGCGCGACGGCGCGGTGCGACTGCCTGCGCGGACCCGCCTGCCCGCGCAATCTCGGTTACGACGCAGCCGCAATGAATACGATCGTGTTCGGACGCGGCAGCGTGTCTTGTTCCGATGCCTCCAACTTTTATAATAGCGGCATGTGCGATGTGCTGCCGAGAATTTCGCCGTCGAACGTCGTGCTCGTCTATTCGCAAACCGGATTAGGCTTCGCAGGCCGTCCCGGCGGACCCGCGCCCACCATCACCGTGTCGCTGCAGAACCTATCGCTGCAATTGCTGTTTCTCGGCGGGCTATTGGGGCTGAATGAACTACACATACCCGCAATGACGACCTCCATCACGGCCGAGGATTTGTCCTCACAAGCGCCTTCATTCTGATACGGCGAGATCCAGCATGGCGACCTACCTTCTCAGTTCGGGGCCGGACGCACAGCAGATCGATCACCTGGAGCGAAGAATTCGTCCCACGCTACCCGACGTGACCCGCATCGACAGCATTGCTCAGATCGTGACCGAGCAGGCGCGATCGCCCGAAGAGCCGGCTTACATCCTGATCATGGCGCCTGCGCGCGATCGGCAGCGCTTTGTCGAGGTGCTCAAGCTCGCCGGAAACCGCCGCGACGGGCTGTTTTTCATTCTGATCAGCGAAGACCTCACAGCCAGCGACTATAAGGCCCTGACACGAACCGGGAGAGCGGAATGGGTTTCGCTCAGCGCCGATCCGCAGGAAATTGCGGACATTATCGCGCGCCATCGTACGGCGCGGGCCGCCACCAAGAATGTCGACCATAGAGCGACGGCGATCTCGCTGGTGCCGAGCGCCGGCGGCGTCGGCAACACGACCCTGGCCGTCGAAACCGGCGTTTTTCTCAAAACCCAAAAAGCCAATAAGGACCGTAATATCTGCATCATCGATCTCGATTTTCAATCGAGCCATGTCTGTGACTTTCTCGATATCGAACCGCGGCTGAAAATCCAGGAAATATCCAGCGACCCGGAACGCCTCGACGAGCATCTTTTCGAGATCTTCATCAGTCGCCATTCATCCGGCCTGCATGTCTTTGCCGCTCCGCGCAGCCGATTTGATGTGTGCGCGCTCGACGTCGCGGCACTCGATGCCTTCATAAGCATGGCGGCAAAGCGCTACGACATGATGTTGATCGATCTGCCGCTGACGCGATACGAGTGGACGGCGCAGATGATTGCCGCCTCTGACCGCGCGATCGTGACCGGCCTGAACACGGTTCCTGGCTTGCGGCAGATCGCGGAGTGCCTCGCTGAGATCCGCGCTGGGATGCAGGAGCCGGAACAAGTTGCAATTGCAATCAATCGCTGCGAACGGCGGCTGATCGGCGGTGTTAGCCGCCAGCGCCATGTCGAAAGCGTTCTGGCCGATGAAAGGGTCTTTTATATCGGCAACGAGCCGGCAGCCATGCAGAGCGTCAACACCGGCGTACCGGTGATGCTGTCCAAGTCATCTTCAGCTTTACAGAAGGAAATTGCCGCAATCGCTTCGTTTTGCAGCGAGATCAAACCGGCAGCGACAGGCGCTCCTGCTCTTTCCTGACGCATCTCGGCCCCGACAAGCCGTATCGGGGAATGGAACTTTCCTCCGATTCAATCGTTTCATTTTTTGGCGTCATAGCAACATCGCGGAAAGGATGGCTGTGGCGCCGTGGGGCGGATGCGCAGGGGTCGGGGATGAGCTTTCTGCTGGGCACGAATGGCCGTAACCACGAACAATCGCGCGATGCCATGCCGATCAGCGGCGCCAAACCCGCTGGCAGCGCCCATGACGGCGCCTACCGTGATCCAATCAAGCAGCGCCCGGCTCTCCTCGACGAGAAGCTGAAGCTTCACGCCCGCATCATCGACGAATTCAATCTCGCGATTCTAGAGAAGCTGCCGCGCGACGAATTGATCCGGCAGGTCAACGGCTATGTCGCCAATTACGTTCGCACCGAAAAACTCTCGCTCAATCAAAAGGAACTCGAGATTTTCTGTAAGGAGATTATCGACGAGATGACGGGCTACGGGCCGCTCGAGCCGTTGCTGAAGGACCCGACCGTATCCGACATCCTCATCAACACGCACAAACGCTGCTTTGTTGAACGCTTCGGCAAGCTCCACGAGACCAGTGTCTACTTCAAGGATGAAGCCCACCTTCTGCGCATTATCGGCAAGATCGTCGCCGGAGTCGGCCGCCGCATCGATGAATCCTCGCCCATGGTGGACGCGCGCCTGCCCGACGGTTCGCGCGTCAACGTGGCGGTCAGACCGATCTCGATCGACGGGCCCCTGGTTTCGATCCGCAAATTCTCCGAGCGCGCTTTCGGTTTGCCGCGGCTCGTCGAGGTCGGCACATTGAACGCGGCAATGGCCGACCTCCTGATGGCCGCCGTGCACGGCCGCATCTCGCTGATCATCAGCGGAGGCACCGGCAGCGGCAAGACCACGCTCTTGAATGCGCTGTCCGGTTTCATCCCGCACCAGGAACGCCTGATCACAATCGAGGACTCCGCGGAATTGCAACTGCAGCAACCGCATGTCGGCCGCCTCGAGACGCGACCGCCGAATGCCGAAGGTAAAGGCGAGATCAGGCAGCGCGAACTGGTGAAGAACGCGCTGCGCATGCGGCCGGACCGGATCATCGTCGGCGAGTGCCGCGGCGAGGAAGCGTTCGACATGTTGCAAGCGATGAATACCGGCCACGAAGGGTCGATGACCACGATTCACGCCAATTCGCCGCTCGATGCGCTGCGACGTCTCGAGCAAATGGTCACCATGGCCGGCATATTGACCAATCTTGCCAGCATTCGCGGGCAGATCGCCTCGGCGGTCACCGTGGTGGTTCAATTGCAGCGACTGCCCGACGGAAATCGCAAATTGACCAGCATCGGCGAAATTACCGGCATGGACGGCGAGAACATCCAAGTCCAGGAAATCTTCCGGTTCGAAAAGGATCACACCGATTCCGCCGGTGTCATCCACGGCGATTTCCGCGCCACCGGCATGCGGCCGCGTTTTCTCGAGAGCCTTCAGGCTTACGGAATCGGCGTCCCTGACACTCATTTCGCTCGCGCAATGTGAGGAACGAGGCATGAGGCCGTGAGCGAGCTCCTGATCGTCTTTCTCCTTGTCTTCGCCGTGGCGCTCCTGCTGATGCGAGCGATGACGTCGTCGGCGCTGCAAGCCTACCAGGCGCGAGCCGCCGTTCACCGGCGCCTCGATGAGGCCAAGCAGATCCTGAGTGCGGATCGCACCGTCGGCGCGATGCGCGGCGCACGCGGCCTGGGCGATTTCGACAATAAGATCTTGCGCAGGATCAATAGCTTTCTGATTCAGACCGGATTGAAAATCACGCGCCTCCGGCTGCTTTTGCTGTTTCTCGGTGCTCTCACCCTTTGGTTGGTCGTTGCGCCGTTCGCCGTCGGGCCCGGCTGGAAGTCGGTCCTGGCCGCGACGGCCGCCGCCGTATTGTCGCTGGTCGTTTATTTCCGCGCGGCGAGACGACGGCGCATTGCCCGTTTCGCTGCGCTCCTGCCCGACACGATCGACATCATCGTTCGCGGGCTTCGCGTCGGCTATCCCCTGCCCGCGGCACTCAATCTGGTGGCGCATGAAATGCCCGAGCCGATCGGCAGCGAATTTCGCCTGACATGCGAGGAGATCGACTTCGGTCTCGATCTGCGCTCGGCCATCGAGAACCTTCACAGCCGGGTCGGTCAGGAGGACCTGCTGTTTCTGGTCATGGCCATCAACGTTCAGAACCAGACCGGCGGCAATCTCGCACAAATCCTCTCCGGCCTGGCGCGGTTGCTGCGCAACCGCAGCAAGCTCGCGCTGAAGGTCAAGGCCTTGAGCGCTGACGGGCGGATGTCGGCGACGGTGCTGTCCCTGTTTCCCTTCATTCTGATCGGCGGCATCGACTTCATTTCTCCCGCCTATTTCAGCGAAGTCCGCCATCATGCGGCTGCGGTACCGGCTCTGGTCTATGCCGGGATTTCGCTCCTGATCGGAAACATCGTGATGTATCGCATGGTCAATTTTAAATTCTGAGCGACGATGCACGAACTCGAAATGATCCTTATTCCAGCGCTGACATTCGGCGCTGTTGCGGCCGTGATCTTTGCGGCCGGACACTATTTCGCGACCCATAACCGCGTGCAGCGCCGGCTCACGACGACGGCCGCGGACCTGCCCGCCGACCGGCCGTTCGTGCCGCTGCAACGTTTTGTCGTCAAATACTTCGAAGAAGGTCGGTTCGGCGTCAATGACACCCAGCGCGAGAAGCTGCGCCGTGATCTGTTAAAGGCAGGCTATTTCGGTCCCCACGCCGTCAATTATTACATCGGCGCGAGGATCGGCAGCGTCCTGCTGTTACCCACGCTACTCTATCTTGCGTTCACCTTGGCGCCGGTCAGGATCGCGCCGGCGGTCGAGATTGTGCTGATTTCCGTCACGACCATGCTCGCCATTGTCGCGCCCGATGCCTTCATCTCGCGGCGACAGCGGACGCTGGCGGTGCGCTACCGCCAGGTCTTCCCTGACATGCTCGACTTGCTGATCATCTGCGTCGATGCGGGACTTGCGCTTGAATTGGCGTTCGCTCGCATCCGGTCGGAAATTGCCAAACAATGTCCCACGCTTGGAGCCAATCTCGAATTGATGGGCGCCGAAATGCGCGCCGGGCGGAGCACGATCGAAGCGCTCGGCTCATTCGCTACCCGGCTGGGTCTCGATGAGGCCCGCTCTTTTGTCACCATGCTCCGTCAGTCTTTGGAACTCGGCAGTGATATCGGCGACTCGCTGCGCGTATTCGCCGAGGAAATGCGCGATCGCAGGCTGCTCATGGCTGAGGAAGCCGCGAACAAGCTTTCGGTGAAAATCGTCCTGCCGCTTGGTGTATTTATTTTCCCGGTCATCCTTCTGGTCATTATGCTACCGGTGGTCATCAAGCTGATGTCCGTCCTCAAATAGAGGCGTTTTTGCGCAAGCGAACTATCGCTTGGTTCCGATCATCTTCGTCACTCGAGAAATCTAGTACGCATCACCATCGTCGCGTTACCACGCACGATGCCAAGCGTGACGGGCATGGTGCGTAAGCAGATAGGGCGCGTAGCGGCCGCCGTCATAGTAATTGCGCGGGGCATAGCCGTAATAGCCGTACCCGTATTCGGAATAAGCCGGATAGGCGAATTGGGGTCCGTAGATCGAGCCGTAGACGAAGGCATGTGACGTGCCGGGTACGACCCAGCAACCCCAGCATCCGGCCTGTGCGGGCCTCGGCAGAAGCATCAAAGAGGCGGCGATCGCGATTGCAATGACCGTCATCGGCTTGCGCATGGGTCGGCCCCCTTCGGGCGGCATTTTCTTCTCTCGAGGCGCCTATATCATTCGGGGCCACGGGGAAAAACACAACGTCGCGTAAAACCTGCCGGAAAACTGGCCATTGGTACGACGAGCGGTACGACTTGCAGGCAACGCCCCTGCCCTAAGCTTCAGAGCTTAAATGCCTTTTCCTGAGCGCTATCGCACTCCATCATCGGAGCGACTGAGAATCGCCAGGACCGACTCTGCGACGTTATAGTTGACATATCAGACATTATTCATCTTCGATTTCGGTCGGCTTGGTACCATGAATGGGTCACACAGCGCTACCCATCCAGCACTCTTTGCTGTCGCTGAGTTTCTTGCCATCGATATGCAAAACTGGAACGCTGCAGTTGAAGCGGCCAATAAGTATAAGTCAGCGCAGAAGACCAACTGATGGTTAGTCCTTTCGTCCCTCATAATATCGAGGCGCCCCTTCGCGGACAGGCGAACGGTCCGCTCTCCGGGCTAACCGGCGTGTTGAAAGACATGTATGCGATCGCTGGAGAGCGCGCTGGCGGCGGCAGTCCTGAATGGCTCAAGCATGCGGCACCTGCTCAGGAGCATTCAGGGGTCGTGAAAAAGTTACTGGCTGCAGGCGCCGATATCACCGGCAAAACAATTAGCGACGAATTTTTTTACAGCATCACCGGGGCTAACGCCCACTACGGAACCCCGACTAATCCAAAAGCTCCCAATCGATTGCCCGGAGGCTCCTCCGGCGGGTCAGCCAGCGCGATAGCGGCCGGGACATGCGACTTCGCGATCGGCAGCGATACCGGTGGATCTGTTCGCATACCCGCGGCGTTCTGCGGTCTCTATGGAATTCGTCCTACCCATGGCCGCATCGACCTGACGGGCGTCATGGCCATGGCGCCGTCTTTCGACGTGCCAGGCTGGTTCGCAAGCAGTCCAGGCGTTTTCCGCAAAATTGGGGAAGTTCTCCTCAACGAGCCCGAATTCATCTGCGCCTATTCGCGACCTTGTTGTCTTGGACGACGCGATCGAGCAGGCCGATCCTGCACTTGCTGCCCTGCTCCAGTTGCCGCTTTCTGCCATGGTCAAACGCTTTCCACGATTGCAGCATTCCCGCTTCGGGGTAGATCGGCTAGATCGCTGGAGAGAAGTCTTTCGCGTCATTCAAGCCAAAGAAACCTGGGAAACCTACGGTTCTTTCATCGAAGCGCACCAGCCGCAGCTGGGGCCTGGCATAAAAGAACGCATGGAATTCGCGGCTTCGGTATCCGCCCAAGATGCGGCGCGGGCGAGAAGAGAAAGGAATGAGGCACGCAAAACGATCCGCTCGCTGGCGAAAGAGGGAACGATCCTTTTTCTACCGACCGCTCCGGCAATTGCACCCCTTTTGGCAACATCTCAGAAAGAGCTGGACGACTTTCGCACGCGCGTAATGCGCTTGACTTGCATCGCCGGTATCGGCGGTCTTCCGCAAATTAATATTCCGCTTGGCACCTATGCCGGGGCGCCATTTGGCGTGTCGCTTATCGGCTGGGCCGGGAGCGATGAGGCTCTTCTCGACTTGGCCCTGGACTTGGCCGATATGGCTGGGTCCATCAACGCCTAGCCAAAATGACCGCAGGCTTGGCGATTGATCCCGTTGCGCTGGTGCTATTAACTGACGTCCGGAAATTTAAGGAGAAAAAAATGAAGCTTGCGTTTTTTGACGATTACAAATTAGGCGTGGTCGTTGGTGACAAGATTGTCGATGTCTCGTCCGCCGTCAAAAGCATCAAGGCGCTTGGCCCGCAGGACGTGATCCGCACCGTGATCGAGAAGTGGAGCGCGTACAAAGGCAAGCTCGCGGCGGCCGCTAAGAAAGGCAAAGGCAAGCCTCTGTCGAAAGTGAAGCTCCGCCCGCCGCTGCCGAAGCCTGAGAACATTATATGCATGGCGGTCAATTACATGGAGGACGGCACGCTCCCCGAGCCGGCGCCGATCAACGCCTTCATGAAATCCCCGAGCGCCATCATCGGCGACCGCGGCGCCATGGTGCTGCCGGATATGGCGGCGAGCGTCTTCGAGGGCGAGGCGGAACTCGCCGTCGTCATCGGCAGGCGCGCGTCACACGTCAAGGCGGCTGACGCGATGAAATACATCTTCGGCTATACGAATTTCATCGATGGCTCGGCACGCGGCGTGGTGCCGCCGACCAACGTTTTCTATCAGATGAAGTCGCGCGACACGTTTGCGCCGGTCGGTCCCTACATCGTCACCAAGGACGAGATCAAGGATCCGCACAAGCTGCAGATCACGCTCACCAACAACGGCACCGTCTATCAGAATTTCAATACCGACGACATGGCGCACAAGATTCCGCGCTGCATCGAGTGGGTCACCGCCATCCATACGCTTGAGCCGGGTGATATTCTGGCGACCGGGACCAATCATCGCGGGCTCAACCCGTTCATGGATGGCGATAGGATCGAGCTTTCCTGCGAGGGCTGCGGCACGCTGCACATCACGGTGCGCGATCCGCTCAAGCGCAGCTGGGCGCGCATCACCCGGCTGAAGCACAAGGAAGGCGGCGGCCAAGGCGTGCACACGCCGCAAACCGGCGGGAAATACGCCCCCGCCTGATCAGGCTGGAATTGCGGCGGCGCGCGCCGCTCGGATTCCGGCGTGCGCCGCCCGCTCAATTTCCGGCATCGCCGGAAGCTCGAAGATTTGTTTCACCGAGTCCGGCAAGTATTTCCGACGTGTGCTCACCGAGCGTCGGCGGCGGACGTGACGCCACTTCTCGCTGACCGTCGATCCGAACGGGTCGGCGGATCAGCGTCAGAGGACCTTCGGTGGGATGATGCTGGTCGTAAAATGTTCCGAGATGCTTGACCTGCGGATCGTCCAATACTTCCGCTATCGTCTGGATCGGAGCGAAGGGAACATCCGCCCGTTCGAGCTTGGCCATCCAGTGCAGGCGATCTTTGCCACTGAAGATCCCCGCCAATTCTTTTTCGAGAGCCGCATAATTGCGCACACGGGCATCGCGGGTCGCAAATCGGACGTCATCTTTCAGATCGGGCCGTCCGACCACATCCACCAGGCTTTCCCAGAATTTTTGCGGCGACGACAGATGCAATGCCAGCAGCTTGCCATCCGCGCAGCGGAACGCATAGGACTGCGAACTCGCGACGCGGGTGCGCGGCTGATTGTCGATGTCCAGCCGCGTGAAGTTCGAGAACGAATCCGGAATGAAGGCGATGGATGATTCCAGCATATTGGTTTCGATCCGCCGGCCCCGCCCGGTCTTTTCGCGCTCGTAGAGCGCGCCAAGGATTCCATAGGCTGCATACATTCCGGTGATGTTGTCGGCGATTGTCGGGCCGCTCGCCGCTGGCGCAGCCGGATCGAGCAAGAGGCTTGCCAGTCCTGACAAGGCGCCCGCGACAGCGTCGTAGGCCGGCCGATCGGCGTAGGGTCCGTCCGCGCCGAAACCGGTGATCGAGCACCAGATCAGCTTCGGATATTCGCGGCGGATGAATTCGGCGGACAGTCCAAGCCGATCCATGACGCCGGAGCGATAATTGTCGAGCAGCACGTCGCTCTCGCGCAGCAGCGCGCGCAGCGCCGCCTTGCCGGCTTCGCTTTGCAAGTCGAGCGCGATGCTGCGTTTGTTGCGATTGAAGGCGATGAAGTGCGGACTATAGAGACCGCCGCGGAAGCTGCGGAACGGATCACCGGCGTCGGGCCGTTCGACCTTGACGACATCGGCGCCGAGATCGGCAAGCATCATTCCGGCCAGCGGCGCCGTAATCATGGTGCCGAGCTCGACGACCCGCACGCCTTTAAGAACTTCTGTCACGGCGCCCTCCTCCGGAATGGGCGCGTCATTGCGATTTGTCTCCGGTCAGCGACATGATTTTTTTGAACTTGACGAAATTCGCCGCCAGGAACTTGCCGAATTCCTGTGGCGCGCCGCCGCCGATCCCGGCGCCGGTCTTCTCGAATTGCGCACGCACCTCCGGCATCTGGAAAATGCGATTGATCTCGGTATTGAGCCGATCGGCGATTTCGGGCGGCGTCCCTTTTGGCGCGGCAAGGCCGTAGAACGTCACGAAGTCGTAGTCCGGGTAGCCTTGCTCGGCAAAAGTGGGAACGTTCGGCGCGTTGGGCAACCGCCGCGGGCTGGTCACCCCGAGCGTGTGCAGGGTTCCCTGCTCGATATAGCCGTCGGCGACTGAAACGCCGACAAACATGCCCTTGACCTGGCCGGCCACCACGTCCTGCAAGGCCGGCGCAATGCCCTTATACGGGACGACCAGCGCATCCATTTTCGACATCGCTTTGAACCAGAGAAATCCGATCTCGTGCGGACTGCCGGGCCCGAGCGAGCCGAAGGTGAACCAGCCCGGATGCGCTTTCGAATAGGTCACCAGTTCCGGCAAAGTTTTCATCGGCACTTGCTGCGTGTTCACGGTGAAGACCAGCGGCACGTTGGCAAGCTTGATGATCGGGGTGAAATCGGTTTGCGGATTATAAGACGTGCTCACGCCAAGCACCGAATTGATCGCAAGCGAATCGAACACCATGCCGACGGTGTAGCCGTCCGGTTCGGCACTCGCCAGCGCGGCCGTTCCGGTGACGGTCGATCCGCCCGGGCGGTTGTCGATAACGACGGGCTGCCCCAGCGTCTTCTCGAGCTGCGCCGCAAGGACGCGAGCCACGAGATCAGTGCCGCCTCCGGGCGGATAAGGCACGATCCAATGAATGGGCCGCTCGGGCCACGCCGCATGCGCGCCATGCGTCGAAGCCAGCAGCAGCGCGAGACACAGCCCCAAAGCTATTTTCTTGATATTCATCGTTTCCACCCTTCTCACCGGACGCGTTTATTCTCTGTTGTCATAGACTTCGGCTTCCACCCGCTCGTAGATTTCGCGCGCCAGCGGATTGCGCATTTCTTCGGCCAGATGGCCGACCAGTCCGACTGCGCGCGAGATCACCACGATGCCGCGGCAGATCCGCCACGGAAATCCGAGTTCGCAGAGCACCGCTCCGATCGCGCCGGTCGCGTTGATCGGCAGCGACCGCTGCATCTTGCGCTCGGCCTCCGCGGCCACGGCTTCCAAAAGTGCGACATACCGCCCACGAAAACCGTTGCGTTCGGCAATGCCGAACAAAACCGGCGTGCGCGGATCGATCGGCTTATGCACAGGATGACCGATACCGGGAATCACCGCCTTGCGCGCGCTATGCAACTCGACGATTCGAGAAGCGAGTGCATCGAGCCCTTCAGTGCTCGGATGATCTTTCAAAGCGTCTTGAAGCATCTTCGCCGTGGCCTCCGATCCGCCGGCAAAGACGCTGCCGACGCCACAGAGCCCGGCCGCGACCGCGGCCTGCAGAGCTTCGGGCGCCGCAACATTGACCAGCCGCGTCGCGATGGCCTGCGGCGTCATGCCGTGTTCGACAAGCGTCACGAGCAGCGCGTTGAAGACTTCGGCCTCCTGCGCCGTCGGACGCCGGCCCATGATTTCAAGAAAAGCCATGCCGCCAAGATCGATATGCCCGATCAGTTCGCCGGGAAGATCGTGCCCGCGCACGACGATGCGGTCGGTGGTGCTCCACCCCATTTCGGAACGCAACGGCTTACGCGCTTTCATTCACATTGCTCCACGCAGAATGAGTTTGGCCAGCGCCGTCCGTAGCACTTCGGTCGGCCCTTCGGTGATCATGAAACTTCGCTGGTCGCGCCACAGCTTTTCCAGCGGCAATTCGGTGGTGAGACCGATGCCGCCATGGAGCTGCAGACAGCGGTCGGCGACGCGGAAGCCCATTTCATCGCCATAGACTTTCACCATGAAAGTCTCGGCGCGGGCGTCTTCGCCAGCATCGATCTTGGCGGCCGCATCGCGCACCATGAGCTTGGTGGCATGCAGCTCGGTGAAGCAGTCGGCCAAAATCCATTGCACGCCCTGCCGTTCGGCAAGTGGTTCGCCGAACGTCTTGCGCTGCTTGACGTAGTCCAGCGTCATTTCGAGACAGCGTTCGGCAACGCCGCAAGCATGCGCGCCGTGGCGCAACCGCCCTTCACCGATCCAGCGCTGGGCAACGGCAAAGCCCTGCCCTTCGTCGCCGACCCGGTTTTCGGCGGCAATGCGTACATTCTCGAAGACGATCTCACACGGCGCGTCGCCCATCATGGTCTGATGCTTGGCGGCGATCTTGACGCCCGGCGTGTCCATATCGACCAGAAAGCAGGAAATGCCGCCGCGGGCGCCTTTGGCCGGGTCGGTCACCGCCATCACCTGCGCAAAATCGGCTTTGTCCGCGTGCGTGATGAAGCGTTTGACGCCGTTGATGACGTAATGTGAGCCGTTACGCTCGGCGCGCGTGCGCATCGAAGCGGGATCGGCGCCGGCGTCCGGCTCGGTTTGCGCAAAACACGCAGCCTTCGTACCGGCGAGCACCGGATCGAGATAGCGCTCCTTCTGTGCACCCTTGAGCGATAGCAGGATGGGTCCTGGAACGGGACCAAAGAGCGAGTGGTCGCGCGCCGGAACCGCAGTGGTGCGTGAGATTTCGTGCCAGAACACCGTCATGCCAGTGAGGCCAAGGCCTTGGCCGCCGAGACCTTCAGGTACGTCCATGAGCCAAAATCCGGCCGCCTTGGCTTTGCGCTGAATCTCTTCACGCTCCGGCACGCTCATGGTGCGGCGCTCGAATGGCATCAGCTCGCGGTCGACAAAGCGGCGCAGGCTGCGCCTAAACTCATCGAGTTCAGGCGCCGACATCGGCGTGGCAATGGGCGTGGCTGGTGCGTTCGCAGACATTTCCTTCGTCAGCCCTATTGCTTGCAATTACGAAACTTGCCGCTCGCGGCCCTGCCAGTACGGCGCCCGCAAGGCCTTCTTGTCGATCTTTCCGTTGAACAGACGCGGCAGCGCTTCGACAAAATCGATACTTTTCGGCTTCTTGTAACTGGCGATTTTGGTGCGCGTATATTCGATCAGCTCGGCATCGGTCGCTGAACGGCCCGGGCGCATCTGCACGCAAGCCTTGACCGACTCGCCCCAGGTCTCATCCGGCACGGCGATAACGGCAACATCGGCGATATCCGGATGAGCCCGCAGCGCCTCTTCGACTTCCCAGGAATAAATGTTCTCGCCGCCGGAAATGATCATGTCTTTCTTGCGGTCGACCACGTAGACGAAACCGTCGGCATCGACGAAGCCGAGATCGCCCGTGTGCAGCCAGCCGTCGCGGACGACTTCGGACGTCAGCACGTTCTTATTCCAGTAGCCGTGCATCATCGTCGGCGAATGGAAGGCGATTTCACCGATCTGATCCGGCGCGCAGGCCGTGCCGTCGTCGCCGACGATTCTGACCTGATTGCCCAGGAACGGCTGGCCCGCCGACCCAAGGCGGCGGCGCTCTGCGTCGGACCCGCTCGGTCAAATGATGCGGCGGCTTGAGGATCGTTCCGCAGATGCATTCGGTCATGCCGTAGACCTGCGCGAAGATCGGACCCATCCGATCAAGCGCACGGCGCAACAGCGGCACCGGCATTGGCGCCGACGCATAGTGCACGCAGCGCAGCGACGTCAGGTCATAGGATTTGAGCTCGAGCACATCGAGCATGCGCTGGATCATCAATGGCGCGAAATGCGCGGCTTCGATCCGCTCGCGCTGGATGGTTGCGAGAATGTCTTCGGGCTCGAAAGCCGCCTTCAAGACAATCGCAGCGCCCATCAGGCTGAAGGCCATTTGCTCGATCTTGCCGCCGAGATGGAACAGCGGCATCACGATCAGCCCCTTGTTGATCGAGGCGACACCTCCCTCATGCGACAAGACCCGTATCGCCTCGACCATCGCGCCATGGCGGATCATGACGCCCTTGGCACCGCCTGTCGTGCCGCTGGTGTACATGAGATAGGCGATATCGTCGGCGGCCGGCGCACTCCGCGGCACGTGCGTGCTCGCGCCCGCGAGCAGATCTTCGTAGCTCACTTCGTCGGCGCCCGACGGATCGATTGCGATCGCCATGCGGAGGCTCGCGACCTGCGCGCGCAGCGTGCGCGCGATCGCGGCGAATTCCTTGGCATAGATCAAGACGGTCGGCTGGCAATCCTGACAGATCGCGCCCAGTTCGACCTCGGACAGCCGGCTATTCAGATTGATGGCGATCAAGCCGGTAACTTCGCAAGCGCCGAAGATTTCGACATATTCGCTGCGATTGCGGGCTAGGATCGCGACGCGCTCCTGCTTGACGATCCCCTTGCCCAGCAAAGCATTGGCCAAGCGGAACATCCGCGCCGCCTGCTCGGCAAAAGTAAATGTTTTGTCCTCAAAGGAAAGAGCAGGCCGATCCGCGTACAATATGCGCCCGCGATTGATCAGGTCTCCGCAAGTAAGCGACATGCGAACGCATCCTCCATAACGGCTTTCGTTATCTTGAAATCAGACCGATCGGCACCGCACCCGACGACAGCCTCATCTCGATCTGCTTGGCGGCTTCGCACAGCGGACCAAGGCAGCGCTTGATCTCGGCACTCTTAATTCCGTGCACGGAGATCCAATTCACATTGACGACCGCGGCGACCGATCCGTCTCTACCGTGGACGGGCACGGCGATACCGACAATGCCGGTATTCAATTCGCCGCGGTTGACGGCGTAACCCGACTCTGCGCGCCGCCAAGACCTCACGGCGCAAGCCCCCCGCACTGGTCAAAGTCTCCGCGGTGTGGGCGGTCCGCGGAATCGATGCGAGGTAGGCTTCGAGCCGGTCGTCGCTCAAGCCCGACAGCAGCACCTTTCCCATCGAGCCGGCATAGGCTGGATGCCGCGCACCGATCGAAATGAAAAATCCGGACATTTTCGGCGAGAACACTGAGCCGAGGCAGAGCGTCTCGTTTTTGTCGAGCACTGCAAAATGCGCCGCGGTCCCGGTTTCGTCGGACAGCCGTTTCAGGATCGGTTCGACGAAATCCTCAAGTCGTGCCGACGAAATGAAGCTGTAACCGAGTTCGAGAATGCGCGGCATCGGATAGAACCAGTCGCCGTCGCTGCCGACATAGCCGAGCTCCCGCAGCGTCAACAGATAACGCCGCGCCGCCGCGCGGGTAAGTCCGGTTTTCAGCGCCACTTCGCTGGCGCGCATGCGCGGCGAGGTTCGATCGAACGCGCGCGCGACCAGCAAACCGCGCGCGAGCAATTCCGAGAACCAGCCGGCTTTGTCGGCCACGATCTTCTCAGCCACCGCGCCTTCCGCCACGCGCTCCTCCCCGCCGACTGCGTTGACAGCATCACCGCCTTAGCTCATGATCGTTTATAGCACAACTGTGCGATAATCGCACAAGCCGGAGGACGCCATTTTATGAAGCTCGACACCATTCTTGTCGACATCGCCGACGGCATCGCCACCATCACGTTCAATCGCCCGAAGAAAAAGAACGCGATGAACCCGGCGCTGCATCGCGACATGACGACGGTGCTCGACAAGCTCCGCTACGATGCGGCGGCACGCGTTCTTCTGATCACGGGAGCCGGCGACGCCTTCTGCGGCGGCATGGACCTGAAGGAATTCTTCTCGGACCTCAAAGACGATCCCGCCGAATACGATCGGGTCTACCGCATGGCGACCGAATGGCGCGGCCGCACGCTGCGCTATTACCCGAAGCCGACGATCGCTGTGGTCAACGGCTATTGCTTCGGCGGCGCCTTCTCGATCGTCGAAGGCTGCGACCTGGCGATCGCCGCGGAAGAGGCGACGTTCGGGCTGTCGGAGATCAATTTCAAATTGTTTCCGGGCGGCTCGGTCAGCAAATCATTGGCCAATCTGCTGCGGCCGCGTGACGCGCTGTGGTACGGCATGACCGGCGAACCGTTCAACGGCATCGTCGCCGCGCAAATCGGCTTCGTGAACAAGGCCGTGCCGCTGGCAAAGCTCGCCGACGAAGCGCGAAAGGTCGCGCTCACGATCGCGCAAAAGGATCCCTGGGCGCTCAAAGCGACCAAGGACGGCTATCGCAACTCGCTCGACATGGGCTGGGACGCGGCGATCGACTACGCCAGCGCCAAGGAAATGGAGCTTGTGCTTCGGCAGGGCGACGCCTTCCGCAAGGAAGGCATTGGCGATTTTCTCAAAGGCTCCTACCGGCCCGGCCTCGAGAGCCACGGCGCTTCCCGATAGGCTGCACGCGAGGGGGATGCGGTGCTGTTCAATGAGCTTGTTGTCGGCAGCGAATTCGTCGGCACCGGACGCACATTGACCGAAGCCGACCTGTCGATCGCCTGCATGGTCAGCGGCGATTGGCACCCGATCCATTCGGACGAGAATTATGCCAAGGAGCGCGGTCTTCCTGGCCGTCTGTTTCAAGGCTCGTTCGGCATTCTCATCGCCACCGGTATGGCAACAAACCTGCCGCACTTCAGCGACGACATCATCGGCGCGACCGGTGTCCGCGACTGGGCCTATCGGGCGCCGATCTTCGTCGGCGACACCGTCCATGTCCGGTCTGTGATTTTGAGCAAGCGGATTACGTCAGACGGCAAGCGTGCCATCATTGAGCGCACACTGTCGCTGATCAATCAAAAGGATACCGTCGTTCAACAAGGCATCGCCGGTACGATGGTTCGATTGAAATCGGGCTAAGGTCCAGGGTCAAACGGCCGAAGCGAATGGCCGATCGCAACAAGAACTGAGAGGGAGGATATTGTGAGAAAGGGACTTTTCCTTTTTGCCTTTGCCGCGGCGATGTTCGCATCGACGCTGTCCCACGCACAATCGGCTGCGGATTCCTATCCGAGCGGCAAAGTGCGCATCGTCGTGCCCTACCCGCCCGGCGGTCCGACCGATCTGATCGGGCGCCTTCTGGCGCAAAAGCTCAGCGAGCGCCTCGGCAAGTCATTTTACATAGAGAACATTACCGGCGCGAGCGGCGCGGTCGGCGCCGGCCAGGTGGCGCAGGCGACGCCCGACGGCAATACACTGCTGGTCACCACCAACGACTTCGCCGTCGCCTCGGTGACCAATTCAAATCTGCCTTACGATCCGATCAAGAATTTTTCGCCGATCACGATCGTCGCCGCATCCCCGCAAGTCGTGGCCAGCAATCCTTCGTTTCCGGCCAAGACGATGAAGGAATTGATCGAAGTGATCAAAGCTTCACCGGACAAGTATAGCTACGCTTCGCTCGGCATCGGCTTCGGTCAGCTCTCCGCCGAACGCCTGTTCAAGCTTGGGCTGAAACTTGACAAGCTTGTTCGCGTGCCGTTCAACGGCGCAGCTCCTGCGGTCAACTCGACGCTCGCGGGCGACACCCAGGTCATTTTCCTCGGCCTGCCGCCTGTTGCCCCTCATCTGCAATCCGACAAATTGCGCGCCATCGCGGTCACAAGCCATCAGCGTTCGGCGCAATTTCCCAGCGTTCCGACATTGACCGAAGCCGGCGTTCCAGATCAGGAGTCGGACCTGCAGATCGGTCTCGTCGCTCCCGCCGGAACGCCCGCACCCATCATCGCAAAGCTGCAGCACGAGATCAGCGAAATCGTCAAATTGCCCGACGTGAAGATCAGCGATCGAAACGGTCAGCTTCCACGCGGTCGCGAGCTCACCGGCGGAATACGCGCGGCAGATCAAGGATGACATCGCCGTCTGGGGCAAGGTCATGAAGGACGCGAACATCCCGGTGAACTGATCGGTCATGCTTGGCAAGGAAATGGGGCGACGAAGGCGATGACCGGGAGACGGCTCTTTCTGCTCGCAAGTTTTGCCTTTGTGTCCGCGTCGGCACTTGCTCCGGCATATGCCGATGACTGGCCGTCGCGGCCCATTCAGGTCATCGTGCCGTTCGGTGCCGGAGGCGCCGCCGACATCGTCGCGCGGCTGGTGGGCGACAAGCTTGCCACCGCGCTCGGACAGCCGGTGGTCATCGAGAATCGGCCCGGAGCTGGCGGCAATATCGGCGCCGCAGCAGTCGCGCACGCCAATCCTGACGGCTATACGCTGCTCATGAGCGGAAGTCCGACGCATTCCGTCGGACCTTATCTTTATAAGAACTTGAATTACGATCCGATGCGCGACGTTCCCCCGGTAGCGATGCTCGCCGTCGCGCCAAATCTTCTCGTCGTCAATTCGGCGCTGCCTGTGCACTCCGTCGCCGATCTGGTCGCGCTGGCGCGCGCGAAACCGCACAGCGTGACTTATTCTTCCGCCGGCGTCGGCACGTCGGGCTATCTCGCCGCCGAGCTCCTCAAGGCAAGCGCCGATCTCGACATTTCGCATGTGCCTTACAAGAGCGGCCCGGAAGCGGTGACCGGCGTGCTCTCCGGCAATGTCACTTTCATGTTCTTTACGATACCGTCCCTTTTGCCCCAGGTCGAAGCTGGTCAGTTGCGCGCGCTCGCGATCGGCAGCGCGGAACGCAGCCCCCTTGTGCCTGACGTGCCGACAATTGCCGAGGCCGGTTATCCGGGCTTTGATGTGATCGCCTGGTATGCGTTGTTCGCGCCCCGCGGCACTCCCGCGCCGATCGTGTCGCGGCTGAGCTCGGAGGTCCAAAAAATCCTTGAGCGGAGCGACGTGCGCGCCGAAATGGGCAAGCTCGGCGCCGAGCCGCACTATCTGTCGCCGCAGGGGCTCGCTGACTATGTGGCAACCGAATCGCCGAAATGGGGGCCACTTCTGAAGAATATCAAACCGCCCGAGAATTGACGGCCCGCCCGCCGAAAGTGTCCCACTGGCATCATGCGTCTTCACGACCACCGTCTTTACACTTACCGGCTGCGCTACGCGCGGCCAGTTCGGTGGAGTGACATCGTCGAGGATGCCGCGCCTTTTGTGCTGCTTCGGCTCACCGCAGATGATGGGACCGAAGGCGTTGCGGAGATCACCGTCAAGCCGACTTGGTGCGGCGTATCCGCTCGCAGCCTGATCGCCGCGATCGAGGACATTTTCATTCCGATCCTCAAGCGGCTTGATCTGACCGACACTGCCGCGATTCGCCGGGCACTCGACATCGTGCCGGAGAATCAGGCGGCGAAGATGCTGATCGATAATGCATGCTGGGATCTTCACGCGGCGCGCCAAGGCCGTCCGCTCTGGCGGATTTGGAATGGACAACCGCGCGTCGACCTGTCCTGGGCCGTAACGCGGCAGGAGCCGCGCGCAATGGCGGCGGAAGCCGCACGAATGGTCGACACTCACGGATTCCGCACGCTCAAAGTCAAAGGCGGTCAGGGCGCTGCGACTGACGTTGCCGGCATTCGTGAAATTCGCTCCGCCGTTGGCGACGGTATCCGTCTCTATGTCGATGCCAACGGCGCTTACACATTGGCGGAGGTTTCGGATTACGCGCGCAGTCTTGCCGACTGTGGCATTGTGGTGCTTGAGGACCCCTGCCCGCTCGCCCCGAATGTGGATTTTCGCAAGCTGCGGCAGGATAGCCCAATCCCGATCCTCGTTGATTTCGGTTGCGCCTCGTTGCGCGACGCGCATCTGTTCCTCGAACAAGGCGCAAAGGCGCTCAGCATAAAGCCGGGCCGCTTTGGGCTGACCCAGGCGCGCGCCATGCGCGACATAGCAGCGCCAAAAAGCTGCGACGCTGTCGTCGGACTGATGGGCGAGAGCGCGCTTGGCACGCTTGCCGGGTTGCAGTTCGCCGCGACGATCGCCGATCCGATCCTGCCGGCAGAACTGACCTGGTTCATGGCTATGACCGAACAGGTCATCACCCAAGTCCCATCCATTAGAGATGGATCCATCACGCTGACGGAAAGCCCGTCGCTCGCCGCGCTGATTGATTGGAACGCCGTTGAATTGAATCGGTAGCCGACATCCGAACCGCCGTATCCATGCGATGTTATCGAGGCAGACTGGCGGCTCGCGCAGCGACTATGGCATAATAATGAGCGTTCTCTGGAGTGGCTGTGAGGAAAGTTCTCATAACGGGGGCCGCCCGCGGAATCGGATTGGCCACGGCACGCCGGTTTACGGCCGCCGGTTGGCATGTGCTTTCGCTCGACAAGGAATTCCAGTCCGAGGCCGTCGGTGAACGCATCAAATTCGACCTGTCGCGTATTTCTGAAATTCCGCCACTGATTGCCTCGATTGGTGAATTAGACACGCTGGTCAACAACGCGGGGGTGCTGCACTGCGACCCGATCGATGCCATTCCGGAAAACCACCGATCGGAGATTTTGGCGGTCAATCTTGAGGCTCCTGCCGCGCTGATCGCAGCCGTGGCGCCCGGCATGAAAGCGCGCCGCAGCGGCCGCATCGTCAACGTGAGCTCTGTCGCCGCGTTCACCGGTCATCCCGACCTTTGGTACGGGATTACAAAAGCCGGCCTGTTAAATCTCACCAAATCCTGGGCGCGGGCGCTCGGCCCTCAAGGGATTTTGGTGAATGCCGTCGCGCCGGGACCAACCGAGACGTACATGTACGAGCAACTGCCGCAATCCCGCCGGGACGACGTCATGCGCGCGGTTTACTCCGGACGTGTTTGCAAACCTGAGGAAGTCGCCGAGGCAATCTTTTGGCTCGGTGACAGCTGTCCCGAATACGTCAACGGATCAACTCTGGACGTGAACAACGGCAGTTATCCTCGTTGAGCGGCCGGATGCTTGATGTAAAAATAGCTGAGCAAAGCTTCCCCGCCGAGGAAAACAAAATGGGCGACGTCGCGGCCGATCTATCCAAACCTGATCAAGACATCTTTCTCTTCGATGCATCCGATGCGGCTCTGGAGGCGGCCGCGGCATCAATCCAAGATCTTGCCGGCGCCATGACGCTCGCATTTTGCTCCGGCCTCGATGTCTGTCCGCCCAGAGCTCAGTAGCAGTAGCTTCATAGCCGCCATTGCCGCCCCTTGACGGACAGGCGCCTTCAGAAGCCGGCGTTGTACTGACTGAGCGAGGCCTGCAGTTCCTTCCAGATCGCATCGGGATCGCCGCCGGCCTTCTTCACGTCGTCCGCCCACTTCTGCCTCAGGGGTTCTGCCGATTTCTTCCATTCGGCAAGCTGCGCGTCGTTGATCTTGTAAACCTCGTGCTCGGGCTCGGCTTTGATCTTATCCAAGCCCGCGTGCTCGAAGTCAGCCCACGGGTCGGCGAACCGGGCGGCCCATTCCCCGGTGCAATGCTCGTCGATTACCTTCTTTTGCGCTGCCGACATCGCATTGTACGTCGCCGGATTCATCAGCCACTGAAACATTACCGAGCCGAGCGGCGCTTCCATGTCGTACTTGGTCACCTTGTCTATGCCGAACAGAAGCATCGAACCCCACGGGAAGGTGACCGCGTCGGCCACGCCCTTGGCGAGAATGTCGCGGACTTCAGGCGCACTCGATTGCACATTGGTGCCGCCGAGCTGCGTCACCCAGGCGGCGATGGTGCCCTGGGCCGGCCTGACCTTCATGCCCTTGATGTCGCTCGGCACCAGGATCTTTTTGGTGGTGGAGTGCCAGGCTAGCGGATCAAGCACGAACGAGAAGCAATAATGCACGTCCTTCATCTCGCTCGCGGCGTATTTGCGGTACCAGGCATCGATCGCCAGATTGCCGCCCTTGGCCCGGCCGACCAGGAACGGCAGTTCGCCGGCCGCGATGATCGGGAAACGGCCCGGCTGGTAACCCGGATTGACGTAGACGAAGTCGGCAATGCCGTCGCGCGCCATGTCGTAATGGTCGAACGCCTTGCCCAACTGCTGCGCCGGATAGATCTGATATTTGATGGTGCCGTTCGAGGCCTTCTCGATATCATCGCCCCAATCCTGGATGGCCTTCTGCAGGGGATGGGTCGGGGGCACCCAGTGCGACAGTTTCAGATTGAAGGTCGTGTCCTCCGCCGAAGCCGGGACTGATCCGACCACGAGTTGCAGCGCCAACGCAGCGAAACCGCAGACACTGATGTGCCGCATCCGGTTCATGAACTCCCCCCTGTTATTTGAATTATTGAATAGTTTATGAGTTTACCGCATCCAAGCGTCGCCGCAACGGTGGACTGCTGGCGATACGGCCCCATCAGCGAGGGCCGGCTCACGTCACTCCTTTCAACAACAACGTCAGCGCGTCCGAGATGGGGTCTGTTCCGGATCAACGCCAAGCGTCGTAAAAACACGATGATGCATGATGTAGGTGCCGACGATGATTGTCAGCTCTACCAGCTCCCTGATGTCGAAATACTTCTTCATCCCGTCGAATACGCTGTCGGGAACAGTGACCCCGTTTTGCATCGCGTCGACATAGGACAACGCCGCGCGCTCTCTCTCGTCAAACAGGTTTAAATCTTGCCAGTTCTTCAGGGCGGTACATTCCGCGTCCGTAACCCCCTCCCGCGCCGCCAGCACCGGAACGTGCTGCCGCAACGCGTATTCATAAGAGGCATTGTGCGCGATGCGGACAATCGCAAGCTCGCGCAGCCGTCCGTTCAGCTTGGTGTCTCGCGTAGCGTTGATGTGGGCAAACCAAGTCGACGCAAGCTCCGGCGCGTGCAGCAAAAGCTTGTAGATGTTGATAAGCCGGCCGCGCCCGCCCTTGATCGCGCCGATCAGCGCCGGGTCGGCAACGATCGCATTTTCGTCGACATATGGAATTCGCGCCATTGATCTCATATCCTTCAGATTGACTCGCACATGGTCAGCCAATAAGCCATGCGATCCGTGAATTTTCGCGAGAGCGCATAGCGCCGTTTGGCCGGGAATGATGGGGCATCATAATATACTCGTCGAAGACGACGCTTTCACTCGCCTGTTTTCCGTAATCCTTGATCCACACTGTCCGCCTGATCGCCTAAAGGCCTTCGCGGATTTCATGGCGCATGACGAGCCCGATTTCGGCGGTTGGCTCGCCGCCGTGCGCCGCGATGCGGGGCACCTCTATCCCGCGAACGTCATTCTTGCAAAATCAGAGCAAGAGATGCGCGACAATCTCGCGCAGAGCCATGTCCTTGTGGTCGAATCGCTCCAGGTCAGCAGAGCCGATCTCGAGCGCGCCGGAAATCTACGGATCGTGCAGAAATTCGGCACACAGTTGCGGAATATCGACGCGTCCGCGTGCCGCGCGCACGGCATCAAGGTTTTGACCATCCGGCGGCGCGCCAATATTGCATGCGCCGAACACGCATTCGCGCTGATGCTCATGCTCGCGCGCCGCTTGAACGAATTGAACGGCCTCGTCAGCACCGAACGGCTGGCAGCCGCCGTGCATCCCTTCAGGCCGTTCGATCGGCGCCATAGTCCGGGTGGCAATTTCGGGAGGTTTGCGGGCCTGAAGTCGCTTAACGAAAGCGCCATCGGGATCATCGGCCTCGGCGAAATCGGGCGCGAGATCGCGTCGCGCGCGAAGGCGTTCGGCATGCATACACTCTATCATCAGCGAACCCGCGCGACCTCCGACGAGGAAGAGACCCTCGGCGCGACTTATGTGTCGCTGCCGCGGCTTCTCAGCGAAAGCGACTGGGTCATTCCGCAAATTCCAGGATCCGCCGCGACGGCTGGCTTCCTCGGTCGCAATGAGATCGCGCTGATGAAGCCCACCGCGGCGATCGTCAATATCTCGAATGCGAACCTCATCGATCGCTCCGCCCTCCTCGACGCCCTGCGAGAGCGGCGCATGTCCGGTTTTGCGCTCGATCCTTTGTATCAGGAGCCGATGCCGGCGGATGACGAACTGTTCGAATTCAAAAACGTCATTCTCAGTCCACATCTCGCCGGATCGCCGCGTCAGAATGCCTTGGCTGATTTCCGCGAGCTGATCCCAAATATCGCGAAAGAGCTCACCTCATGAAGCGCATTATTGCGGCGATCTTGCTTGCGCTGCTTTGGGCGCACGGTCCTCTTCGCGCGCAATCCGGCGCCTATCCCGACAAGCCGATCCGGCTGATCGTTCCCTTTCCTGCGGGATCGGAGACTGACGGAATCAGCCGCGTGATCGGCCAAAAAGTGAGCGCCAAGCTCGGCCAACAGATCGTTGTCGAGAATCGACCGGGCGCAAGCGGCAGCCTTGGTTCGGAACAAGTCGCCAAAGCAACGCCGGATGGCTATACGATCGGGCTGATCACCGGAAGCACCCACGGCGTGGCGGTAGCGCTCGGTCCGTTACCTTACGACCCGGTGACAGACTTCAAGCCGATTTCAATGCTCGGCGTCTCCCCTTACGTGCTGGTCGCTTGCCCGTGCCTGACGATCAAGACCGTCGACGAACTGACCCACGAAGCCAAAGCGAAACCCGGCAAGCTGTCCTATGGATCGGCGGGACCGGCGAGCATGGCCTATCTTGCCGCGGCGCTATTTGCTTCCAAGGCCGCGATTGATCTCACGCACGTGCCCTATCGCAGTTCGGCACAGTCAACTGTAGATCTGATCACCGGGAGGATCGACATTCAATTTGCCACGATAGGTCCGACGCTTGAAAATATCCGCGCCGGAAAATTGCGGGCGCTCGCCATTACCAGCGGCCGGCGCTCCCCGGTGCTGCCGGATGTTCCGACCATGATCGAGTTCTGGTTACCCGAACTACGAGATCGTCTTGGGGCTGGCGCTCGCAGCGCCGGCGGGAACGCCCGATTCAATAATAGATCTTCTGAACAAGGAAGTTTCGGCCGCGATCGCCGATCCCGAGACGAAGCAAAAGCTGCTGCAGCAGGGCTTTGAGCCGGCCGCTTCCGATCCCGCGACAGTGACGGCGCGCATGAAGGCCGAAACCGCCAATTGGAAAGCGTTCGTGGACAAAGGCATCATCCAGCTTCAATAATGCCGGCCTATGCTCCGGCCGATCCGGGCAGCACGTTTTTGTTGGCGCGTGCTAAAAAAACTTCTTCGCAAAGCTAATAACAAAGAGCTTTGCGACCACGCCGTTTTGCGAAAACACCGTCGCATTCGCCTTGAACTTGATGGCCGCATTGTATTCGGCCATGTCGTAATTGACGACACCGCCGACCGCCATGTATTCGAGCCGGCGGCCGTCGGGCGGCACGACGACGCCGTTCTGCCGGTCCATGCCGGTCTGGAATACGTAGAAGCCGGCCGGCCCGACCTGAAAACGTCCGATATGCTCGGTCACGGCGAAATCGACGTCGAGCAGCGAACTCGCGTAGTACTGTGTATTGGGATTCTTGGCGTAATTGTCCCAATAAAACTTGGCGCTGAATTCGGTGCCGTCGGCAATCAATGGCAGCGTCGTATAAGTCACCGCCACGCTCGGCGCGATATCGAAGGTCTTGTTGCCCGGCGTCACGCCATTCAACGCCTGGCTCTGCTCATTGTAGTTGCCTATCGGCAGGACGGCGCCGAGGCCGGCATCGACCACCAGGCCTTGAACAATCGGGAAAGCCCCGGGAACGCTCGCCGGCCGGGTCTGCCCGAAGGAGCGCGACCAGGACGCCTCGATATAGGGATCGCCGAGGCCGGCGACGCAACGATGTTGCACGGCCGCGACGAGTTGGCCGCAATCCTGTGCGGCAACTTCGTAGCCGGCTAGACCAATCCTGCCGCCGAATAGCTTGAGATCAGGCACGTAGAGAAAGAACGCGCCGCCGACATAGTTAGTCAGGCTGAAATCATTGAGCGCGGGCGCCGGGTGCCCGGTACCGTCATGGAATTGCGTGACGCTATTGTAGAGCGCGACCGCGCCGGCATAAAAGCCGGGCGGCGGCAAGATAGCCGACCGGATATCGCTGCCGCCAATGGGACCAGCCGCGGTCGCGCCTTCGACCGCCAAGGCGGGCGCGCTCCAAAACGCCGGCGCGCTCCAAAATCCGATAAAGATGACGATGAGAAGCCGCGCCGCCCAGGCAACAGGCCGGCGACTGTCCGTTGCAGATGAAACCACGACCCCCCCAACCCCACAAGAACTGTAGAACGGGGGCCCCGCGCCCTGCAAGTAGGGCGAGACATCACCTGGGAGCGCAATTTCCAAAAAACGTTGCGCGCAGTCTGGGCGGACTGAGCGGACGAGGGAGCGACGTCGGATTTATCCGACCGCCGTCCGTGCACGTTTGCGCCGGGTGCTTGCCGAGCGTTTGAGCTGCGCACCATCGAACGAACGGCGCACCTCGACCGTTTCCGGCGTCAGTGTAACGCCCGCCGGTGCGCGGAACACAAAGCTGTGCCGGCCGCCACCGAGGCCCGCTTTGGCGAGGTCGTCTCGATAGCAGTCGGCGAGCGTTTGTCCGATCAGCCGGCTGCCCACATAGACGTCGAGGCACACCGGCATCTCCGGACAATCCACATTCTGCGCCCAGCCTTTGATATGGGTCGCGGTGATCGCGTCGACATAGCCGCGCAGTGCGCCCGGACTCCCATCGGCGGCTTGTCCCGCGCGACAAGCGATGCGACGGCGGACGTTTTCGAGCTCGTAGCCCTCTTCGACGCGTGGCGCGCAATAATAAACAGGGTCGGACGGCGTGTCGGAATACAGCGTGTTGTATTTATGCGCATTGTGGAATATGCCGCGGCTGTCATCGTCGAGGAAAGTTTCCGACAACGCGCCTTCGGCGACGATGACATCGTGCGTATCCAGCTCGATGTGGAAATACTCGACTTTCTCTACGCTTTGCGCCTGCACGATCGAAGTGCCGTTCACAAGATCCTTGGCTTCAATGAGCATGCCGCCGTTCTCGCCTTCGAAATACATGGCGTGGTGCGGCGAGATCCACAGATCGCGCTTTGGCACGTTGTCGCCGAGCGCGCCGGCCTCGATGCAGACCGGCAGGATGTCATTGCGCCCTGTGACGAAGCGGCCGGCATAGCTGCGCTTGCCGATCCATTTGACCGGTCGCGCCACACCCGATTTCGTGATCACATCGTCGCCGATCTCGATCGTCTCGACCGGTTGCTCGCCACGCTGCATGCGGATCAGCGTGCCGCGGCAATAACACGGCGTGGTGTTCTCGGTGATATCTGTGCCGTTACCCGTATCGGCCGAGAGATGGAAAAACTCATTGCTGGGAATGCCGGACAATGTGAAATCGTAGGTCTGCCCGTTTTCGGTGACCTGTAGCTCATTGCCGACGAGATTGGCGCTGCCGGTGCTGTCGTAGTCAATGCCGGTAAGATCGATGGTGTTGCCCGGCGTCATGAAGATCGTGTTCGACGGCATGGTCGTGCCGTCGATCTTCAGCGTATTCCCGGTGCCGGAGAAGCTGACCGCGCCAGAGCCGCCCGCGCCCGCCGTACCGATTTCAAGCGTGCTGCCGCCCTCGATAATCGACCCGCCGGAATAGGAATTCGCGGCATTGTCGAGAACCAGTGTGCCACCACCCCACAGGACAATGCCGGGGTCGGTGATCCGGTCCGTGTCCGTGACGCTGTGTCCGGACGCAACGTCGAAGCTCAGCGCAGGGATGACGCTGGCATCGCCAACGATGATTTGCGCCCCCGTGCCGTTCGTGATCGTCAGCGTGACCTGCTTGCCGCCATCTCCTAGCGCATTGAGATCCTGCGTCGTAAATTGCAGGACCGTCCCGGATCCGGCCGGTGTCGATGTCGTGACATTGTATGTCGTCTGACCGATGACAACGCCATTCACTGTCGCCGTGATCGTCACCGGACCGGAGCTCGGCGGCACATCGAGGCGGGTGCCGATGTCGAGGGAGACCATGAGCAGATTGGGACCGCTCGTGATGTTGGGCGCGGTGAACGTCTGCGACAGCGTGCCGCCGACATTTATCCACTCGGCCACCTGGCCGCCGAAGAAATTCGAGGCGAAGGACGTGAATGCCTGAGCGCCGGTATTGCTGCCCGACCAGCCCGCGGGCGGGCCCGTATAATTGCCTCGCGTCGGATCGGTGGTGACGCCGGGTGCGCCGCTCGCCAGGTTGACGTCGTTGAAATTGCCGTCAACCAACAGGTTGCTGACCGCCTCGACAATAGCGTCACCGGCCACGAGCTGTGTGTTTGTCCCGTTGCTGATCGACAGCGTGATGTTCTGGTTTGCAAGACTGAGCGGGTCGATGTTTCCGGTGTAGAATGTCAGCTGTTGCGACGCGCCGACCGCGCCCGCATTGTACGTCGCCTCGCCGATCTCGACGCCCCCGGCCGACAGGATCACGGTCGCCGTACCAGAGGGCGTTGCCGTATCGAGGCGGCCGCCTAGATTGAGCGAGACGACGAACTCATAGCCGCTGCCCGGATTGGCGCTGGTCGTGAAGGTCTGAGAGAGCGTGCCGCCGGGGTTGTTCAAATACTCGGCCTGCTGGAAGGCCGGCGTGGCTTGCGGCGTAAAGTATTGAGGGCCGGTATTGGTGCCCGACCAGCCTGGCGCCGGTGCGTTGGTATAATTGCCCTTGGTCGGCTCGACGGTGACGCCGGGCTGGCCGCTCGCGAGATTTATCTGGTCGAAATTGCCGTCGGTCAGCAGGTTGGACGCAGTGATCAGCGTGCCGCCATGACCGTCGCTGGAGAGCTTGAAGGTGACGCCTGTGTATGCATGGTCGAGCTGCAGATCATAGGTGTGGCCGCCTTCGACGATTTGCAGCACGTTGCCGGACGCAACCGCGATAGTGCCGCCGGCCGCAAAGGCGACGTTAGCAAGGTCGATGGAATTGTCGCCCGGCGCGAAATCCACGATCTCGTTGCCCGGCATCGTCGTGCCGTCGATCTTCAGCGTGTCGGCGCCCGGGCCGAACGCAATGGCGCCGCTAAATGAACTGGCGGCGTCGAGCGCAACCGTGCTGCCGCCGCTGATGATGATCTCGCCGGTGCCGGTGATGGTGTTTGAGATCGTCGTGCTCGACGTCACGTCGAGGATCGTTGCGGCATCAAGCGTCAGCGTTCCGCTGCCGAGAGCGGCGCCTGAATTGATCGACAGCGCGCCCTGCTGGACAACTGTCCCCCATTGATAGGAGTTGGCGGCCGTGAGCACGAACGTGGCGCCGCCGGTCATGACCAGTTCGCCAGCCCCGCTGATCGTGTTGGTGTAGCTGACCGTTTCGCTCGCGCCAGCCCAGAAATTCACGGCACCGTTGATCGCGATCGCGTTGGCCACTGTCGTGCTCGTGTGGACGCCGAGCCACGTTCCGGCTTCGAGCGTCACCGTCCCACCGCCGAGAGCGGCGCCGACATTGATATCGAGCGCGCCCTGCTCGACGACGGTGCCGCCCTGATAGGTGTTTGCCGCCGCCGCCAAATAGACGGTGCCGGCACCGTCGATGACGAGGGAGCCTTTCTGTGAATAGGCGCTGATGGAGCCGTTCTGATCGGCGATGACGCCGTTGACTGTCAGCGTCTGCCCCGCGGTCGCGCCCAGAGTGACGTTCTGGTTTCCCTGGATGAAGAGCCCATTGCCGAAGGCTGAGCCGTTCCCGGAATTTTGACCCTGGCCCGAACCTGCTTGAACGCCGCCGGCGCCGAGGCTTCCACCCTCGATCGTCAGCGAGCCGCCCTGCTGAATGAAGATATCGCCACCGGCGCCGAGACCGCCGCCGCCGCCCAGGCCGCCGCCGCCGGCACCAAAGCCGCCGGCTGCTCCGGCACCGTTGTGTCCGCCGGCACCGCCGCCCCCGCCAAAGCCGCCGACGCCGCCGGTCTTGAAAGCACCGCCCCCGCCGCCACCACCGCCGAAACCGCCTGATCCACCGTTACCGTCACCAGCGCCGCCGACACCGCCGCCACCGCCACCACCAAAACCGCCGTTTCCGCCAACTCTGCCGTCGTCGCCGCCGCCCGCGCCGCCGCCGACCCCGCCACCGGCACCGCCGCCTTGCCCGCCATAGCCCCCACCGCCCGCCCAGGCGCCACCGGACCCACCGTCGGCGTTACCGCCGCCAGCCGCGCCGGGGATGATGCCCATTGCGCCGTTGGGGCCGATCCCCAGCGAGGTTCCGCCGACGGTTACGGCATGATCCTCGCCGCCGGTGCCGCCGATGCCGCCGCCGCCGCCGTTACCAAACCCACCATTGCCGCCAAGACCGCCCCCGCCGCCACCGCCGCCCCCAATACCGCCGCCAGCCGCGCCGCCGCCGTTGCCGCCGATTGCTCGGTCGTTACTGAAGGTGACGTTGTCGAGCGTCACACTCGCGCCCGCTCGCGCGCCGCCGCTGATGCCGGCGATAAACAGACCGCCGCCCAGCCCGGCGCCGCCGCCGCCGCCACCGCCGTGAGTTCCGCCGTTCCCGCCTCTGGCGACCGCATTGGTGATCGCCAGGTTTTCGAGGATGACGTTGCCCTGGTAGACAAAAATCCCGCGCTGGTTGCCCATGCCGTCGATCGTGTGGCCATTGCCATTGATCGTCAGCGTCGAGCCGCTTCCCAGATTGATCGCGAACAGCGCCTGCGTCAGATCAATGTCTGCAGTCAGATTGATCGTGTAATTGACGTTGACTCCGTAATTGCCGCCGCCGACATCGATGGCCTGGATGACGCCGTTGAGCGTCGAGCCGCTATTGGCGCCACCCTCGGTGCTGACATCCCAGGTGTTGGGAGGATCGACGATCGTCGTGCCGCCGTGCCCGTCGCTGGCGAGCGTGAAGCTGTGCCCGGCGTAATTTTGCGCCGGGTCGAGCTGCAGGCTGACGGTCTGGCTGCCCTCGGTGACATTGAGCACATTGTTGGCGGTCAACACCGCGCTGCCGCTCCCCGAATACGACAGCCCGGTAAGGTCGATCGTCTGGTCCGGGCTGACAAAGCCCGCGATCGTCACCGTCGGCATCGCGGTGCCGTCGATCTGCAACGTGCCGGCACCCGTGAAGGTGAGCGTACCGGACAACGTGCCGCCGTATTGGACGTCGAGCACGCCGCCGGAAATCACCGTGTTGCTGGCGATCCCGCCGGACTGGACGATCTCGGTCCCGCCGGTGCCAACCGTGGTGTTGCTGGCGATGCCACCCGACTGGATGGTCTGCACGCCGCCATTGACAATCAGCGCACTGTCATCGCCGCCGCCCGCGTGGATGGTTTCATCGCCGGCGACAGTGAAGTCGACCGCGCTGCCGCCCGCGCCAACGTCAAGGATGCCGCCCGCACCCACAGTGCCGGTATCGGTTTCCCCGTCCGCGACAAGCCACTCGGCCCCGTCGTTGATCATCACCCGCTTTGCCAAGACGATCTCCTATGACAAGACGACGCCGTTTTCGGTTAGGGCGTCGATCAATGGCTTTAGTTGCGCGGCGTAGCGTCGCCACCGTCCGAGCCCGCGCGCGTTGATGGGTTGCCTGACCTGCGATCGGCTGACCGTCATCACCCGCGAGCTGCTTTCGTAGAAGCGCTCGCAAGCGGGGTCATAGGGCAGCTCGATGAAGTCGAGGACCCGGCGCAGCGTGCCGTCGAAATCCTCGACCCAGTCTTTCAGCGCCAGCGTCAGGATCGGATTGGGCAGCGCCTCGCGCCAATGCGCCATCAGGCGGTCGTGCTGGGCGATGTACCAGCCAAGATCGCCGAGATCGTGCGCGTAAGGATGATAGCCGTAGAAGCGGAAACTGAAGATCGACAGCCCGATGTCGCGCGGGTCGCGCACGCAATGGATGATGCGCGCGCCCGGCAGCATCAGCGCGGCGAGACCGATAAAATTGAAATTGCCCGGCATCTTGTCGACGATCCGCGACTTGTCCGGCGCGAGCGCGTGCAGTTCGTCAAGATAAAGCTGCGCGGCGGCATCGAGAGCCGGAGCGTCGAGCGCAGCGATCCGCGCCGACACCTTCCGGTGTCGCGCCGCCGAACGCGCCGAACGCTTGGTTGAGCGCCCCGCGCTCGCCGGCGCCGAAGCATTGCGGATGCGCGGCGATAATCTGCTCCGCCAAAGTCGTTCCCGAGCGCGGCATGCCGACGATGAAGACCGGCGCCGGATCGCGGTTTTGCGCGCGCGGCCCGTCCCGCAGCCGTGCGCGATCGAAGGCTGCGATCATTGCGTCGACGAAGGCGCGGTGACGCTCGCGCGAAAACGGCTGGAAGCGGCTGAGTTGACGGTGCGCGGCGGTCCAATGGGTGAAGGTGCGATCGGCCTCACGCTGTGCGCTCCAGAAGCGCGCGAGATCGAAATGCGCCATGATCCGATGCTCGGGAACAAGGCGATCCGTCGTCAGGGCCCGCTCCATCGCGAGTGCGTACGTCCGAGCCGCGACTTGGTCGTTCGCGGCGAGCGCCAGGAGGGCGCGCCGCCACAGCATCAGTGGCTCCATCTCCGGCGGCACGCCGCCGGTCGCGGTGATGAACTCGCTCGCCTCGGCCGCCCGGCCGACCTGCAACAGCGCCAGCGAGCGCTGCATCTGCCAGTGTTGGGCAAGGCGCGGATCGGCCGGAACGGGTTTCGCGTCGAGCAGTTCCAGAGCCTCCCGCGGCCGCTCTTCCGAGAGCAACGCCGCCGCCTGGTTGACCCGAACCTCGGCGGCATCGGGGTTCTGTTCGAGCACGTCGTTGAGCAGCTTCTCGCTTGCCTCGGTCTGTCCGGTCAGCCGCAAGAAGGCGCCGAGATTGCTGGCAGCACCGACATGACCCGGCGCGGCGGCGAGCGCGCCGCGCATCGCGGTCTTGGCGCCTTCGATATCGTTCCGCCGATAGCAAATGACGCCGATATTGACGAGGGCATCCGCCAGCTTGGGATCAAGCCGCAACGCCGCCGCGAAAGCACGGATCGCATCGTCAAGGCGGTCGGCGGCCATCAGGGCAAGGCCGAGCATGTAGTGCACTTGCGGTAAGTTGGCGTCGCGCCGGCGTGCGTGCTTGGCGGCCCTGACCGCTCCGGCCGCATCTCCCAGCGCCAGCAGCGCGGCAGACAGATTCAGATGTGGCGCCGGATCGAGCGGCAGGAGCTTCGCGCTCGATCGGAATTGCGCCGCCGCCTCCGCATGCCGGCCGGCCGCATGCAGAACCAGCCCGTAATGCAACTGAGTTTCAGGATCGGCGGGCGCCGCCTCAAGCGCGGCTTCGATTAACGCCAATGCGGGCTCTAGTCTGCCTAGCCGAAAGCGAGCGAGTCCCAGCATCCGCAATGTTGCGGCGTCGGTCCCGTCACCCGTCCCCTGCGCCTCCTCCCGTGTCTTCTCTTGCGCGGCACGGAGGCGCGCGAAAATTGCCTCCGCCTCGGCGTAGGCGCCAGCCCGGTATCGCTCGACACCCGAGTCGAAGGTCGGGGCAACATCAGACATTAGCACTGTCATCAACTGCCCTGCTTGCACCGTCGGCCCGCTGGAGGATTATCGTCAACGGCATTGTTTGAGAGGGTCCGAATGGACCGCACTGAAACGGATTGCGCCTTCACACTTTTATCGATTATGTGAAATCTATTTAGCAGACCCCTACTAGGGTCACCAAGTATTTTCCGAGCCGAAGGCAGATGAATGGGGGACAAGGCTAATCGCCCCGCCGCGTCCCGAAATTCTCTGGAATATCGGTAAATTACGTAAGCTTGGGGCACTTGCCGGGAATTTCATGTCACAATCTTGGACGGAATCGGACGTGGCGCGGCAGGTCGGCAAGGCAAGCTTCCGACGCCCCGGCGGTCGCCGCGGTGCTATTTCGGACAAGACAATTCGGGGCCCCTCTCCGAGAAGGAGAGACGGATCGCAAGCGGATTCCAGGAATGCCTAAGAAGAAGCTTCAACCGTCGCCCGCGATGCTGCTGCGGATGGAGCAAGCTCTCTTTGCCCATGGCTATGCCGATCTGACCATGGAGCAGTTTGCCGAAGCCTGTAATTTTTCCCGGCGTGCGCTTTATTTCTATTTCAGCAATAAGCCGGAAGTCTTTCGCGCGATTGTCCGGTTTCGCAATGAACTGGGTCTCACCACCGGATTTTCCGCCGGGCGAAAGCGGTGGTCCGAGGGAGGCAATGCGCTCGAGATTTTGGCTGAGATCATCAACATCCGTTACGGCGATCTCCGCCGCATCGCCCATACCTCGCCGCACCTGGTCGAGTTGAACTCCGAAGTATTCAGGCGGTGCAATGACATCGTCAGGGACGTCGCGATCTATTTCGAAAACGAATTGGCGAAGCTCATCCTCGAATTGCAACGCGGCGGCCTGCTGCATCTTCGCTCGAACGTGACAGTTGAACAATTGGCACAAGCGCTCGCCAACGGCGCGCGGGGCGTAAATCAACGCCTCCCCGCGGTCGCTCCCGAGGAATTGGAAGACCGTTATCATGACATGTGCCGCCTCATCCTTTATGGCGGCGCTGAAATGCCGGCGACACGACCCCGCGCGAAGCGCGGAATCCGAGCGACCGAAAGAAAACGCACTTGACCGCAACGACAGTGGATCAAGGGAGAAGTGCCGGGCTCTCGATTGCGGCAAGGCTCGATCGTCTTTCGCTGAGCAGACTTCATGTCGCGGCAATTGCCCTTTGCACGCTCGGCCTTGCCGTCGATATCGGCGAAGTAGCGCTGAGCAATACGTTCTCGGCGATCTTCCTGTCCCCGCCCTATGGCGCGTCGCGAAGCGAAGTCGCGTGGCTCCTGGCGGCGGTGTTCGCCGGCGGCGCGGTCGGTGCGCCGTTTTTCGGCTGGTGGGCGGATCGCAACGGCCGGCGTGCCGCTTTGCAGTTAGCGCTGGCGATGCTCGTCGTCAGTTCCTTGGCGGTCGCATTCAGCCCCAGCATTATGTGGATGACGGCCTTTCGCTTTGTCTCGGGCCTGACACTGGGCGCCTATCCGCCGCTGACCGCGGCTTACCTTGCCGACGTGCTGCCGCCACGCAGCCGTGGACGCCACATGATGTTGTGCGGGGCGCTGGCCTTTCTCGGCGCGCCCGCCGTGATTTTCCTGATCCGCTGGCTCACGCCATGGGCTCCGTTCGCGATCGAAGGCTGGCGTTGGGCGCTGTTGGCGGCGGCCGCCGTTTCGGGGGCAACTGCCGGCTTGTTCTTTTGTGTGCCGGAATCGCCGCGCTGGCTGGCGGCCATCGGCCGGACGGGCGAAGCCGAGCGGGCTTACAGTCTTTTTGAAGCCTCGGCACAGCATCCATCCGAGTCGTTTGCAGGAACGCCGACAAACTTCGCCTCAGCCTCCACTCGCCCACAGCAAGACGACAGCGCACGCGCCGCGCCGACAACACCGCGCAATTCCCGGCGTGTCTTTCTCCTCGCTGCGCTTTACGGGCTCGGCCCATGGGCAACAATCGGATTTCCGCTGCTCAGCGCCGCAGTCATGTTGCAAAAGGGTTTTCGTCTCGGCGACTCGCTGCTGTTCGCCGGCGTATCAATGCTCGGGCCGACGCTCGGCATTGGCGCCCTCGCCGCTGTTGTCGATCGCATTGAGCGACGGCTGGCACTCATTCTGTGCGCCGCGGTGATGACCGCGCTCGGTCTCATTTTTGCGGCCACCACGACGTTGACGGCCCTGATCGCGCTCGGGATCGGCTTCAATCTGGCAAGCGCAGCCTACAGCGTCGTCCTCTCGATCTATGGCGCCGAGCTTTTTCCGACCAGATTGCGGGCTTTGGCGACATCCGCCGCATGGGGCGTCGGGCGCGTGGTCTCCGCGCTGGTGCCGATCGTCTTATTGCCGTTGCTCGGCAGCCGAGGGCCGTTCGCGATGTTCGGCCTCATCGCCGCGGCGCTGTTGACCAGCATTCTCTTGATTATTGGGCTCGGCCCTCCAGGGCTGACAAAGAAGCCGGTCGAATAGCGGCTTCCTCAAAGCAGATCATTCCAAGTTTCAGATTGCCGGCCAAAATGCGTCAGCAAACGCTGCATGTCGTCTCGGATGAGATCGAGGACATGCTGTCTCGTCTGACTGTCCCAGTCCGTATCGATCCTGATGTTCTGGCGATTTATTGCCGCCAAGCGCTCCGCGGCGCTGGCCCGGCTATTGAGCTTCTGGTGGCCGAAATCGATGGGCGCAGCATCGTCGATGTCCAGAAAACGGCAAACATCGCGAAACACCGGCTCGGGGTTTGCAACATAATCCTCAAACCAAACGATCTTGATCCGCGCTTCGCCGAGGCTCCTTCGATACGCGTCGAACACTTCCCAATAGCGGCTTAAATCGATGATCATCGGCAGCTGCCGCACGGCGTCGTTGATCGACAGGAACACGCGCCCTCCCGGCGTGCACAGATGCTCAATATAGGCCAACTCCATCCTCTTAAGCGGATGTCGCACCATGTAGATGATTTTCGCGTCCGGAACATGCTGCCCTATTCTGGCGATCGTGCTCGGGAAATATCGTATCCGCGAATAGGATGTGGAAGCGTCACCGATGGCTCGCCTGCCGGAGCAGTGAGTGTACAGCTCAAGATATCTCGCCCAACCCTGCGCAAAAATCTGATCATTGGAAAAAAAATGCGGTTCTTTGCCGCGAACGATCCCCGCCTCGGGATGCAGGCTCAGCAGGGAGCTCAGCGAGGTGGTAGCGGCTTTTGCCGCGCCGATAATGAAAAAGTTGGGTCTTATTTCCATCTGACGCGGACAACGCGACGTCCAGCGGCAAGACACTTCCTGCCCCCACCAACGCCCATTCTTTATCTATATCATGGATTTGAGTACGTGTGAGCGCTTGACCGCGGCGCCCGCCGTACGGCCCGATGCCATGAACGAGGACTAGCGAGCAGAACGAATGGTGCCGTCCAAATCAATCAGTGAGAAAGGCGGCGCCGCGCCTGCCCATCCGCTTGACCGATTTCGACGGCGATGCGCTCGGTCGCCAAGGCATAGTCCTCTTCCAGGCGAGCCTGGATCAGGTAATTGGCGGCAAGGAGATCGTAGCAGGTTTTGAAAGCCGGGCTCGTGGTGTCTTTCGCCGCCACGGTGCATTTCGTCGCGCGCTGGCGCAGCTCTTCCGCTCTGCCGAGATGATCCACCATTGATGTCCCCCGTTGGACCCCACTTTGCACGTCGACACCCGATGCTTCCGGCGTCGGCATGCAAACGCGAAACGTCGCGCGGCCGAGTTGGTTCCTGCTCGAGAAAAATGGAACTCGCGCTGACGTCAGCGCTCTGACAGGCGTTCCGCCGAATTTTGCCCGTTCGGTCGCTTAGAGGCTGGTTCGCTCGCCAAGATATTGATGTTGCGTGTTTCTTGTGCACAATTCGCGGAACACGCTGACGGCGTGTCTTCTGCCCGCTCCGGCACTCTCAGAGAATCCGGCAAGAATAATGGAGCGAAATCCGAGAGCCGAAGGTGGGCCGTATATCGGACGGCCGATGCCGCGCTTCGAGGATCTGCGGCTGGTTCGCGGTGCAGGTCAATATTCCGACGACATCTCGATGCCGGGCCAGGCGATGGCCGCATTCGTGCGTGCACCGCATGCCCATGCTCTCGTGAAGCGGATCGACGCAGCGGCCGCGCGAACAATGCCGGGCGTGATCGCGGTCCTGACCGGCGCCGATTATGTGGCCGACGGCTTGAAAGGCGCGCTGCAGCGCGCCAACCCGGCCGGTGCAACCGACATCAAGGTGCGCGCCTTCGCGCCGGAAAAACGCCCGGTGCTGGAGGAACCGCAATTTCCACTTGCTGTCGACCGCGTCCGCTATCCCGGCGAGGCGGTCGCGGTGGTGGTGGCGGAAACCCTGTTTCAGGCGCGCGACGCGGCCGAGGCGGTGCAGGTCGAATACGACGTGTTGCGCGCAGTGACCGACCTGCGCGAGGCGAAAAACGCCGAGACCATTTGGGCCTCGGCACCGGACAATATTGCTCTCGATCAGGAATTCGGTGACGCCGCGGCGGTCCGCGCAGCATTCGCCGCAGCCGATCTCGTCGTCGAGCAGACTTTTCGCAACCAACGGATCGCCAATGCCCAGATGGAGCCACGCTCGGGCGTCGCCGCCTATGACGCGGCGACGGAATCCTACACGCTGATTTCCGGCAACCAGGGCGTCCATGCGCCGCGCATGGTGCTCGCCGAAAGTTTCGGGCTGCCGCTGGAGAAAGTCCGCTTTGTCTGCCCCGATGTCGGTGGCGGCTTCGGCCTGCGCAACAATCTCTATCCCGAACAAGCCGCAATCCTGTGGGCGAGCAACCGCGCCGGCCGGCCGGTGAAGTGGACCAACGATCGCTCCGAATCCTTCCTGACGGATTATGCCGGCCGCGACCTAGCGACAACAGCACGCCTCGCCCTCACCCGCGATGGCCGCATCACCGCCTATGATGTCGATCATATCGGCACCTGCGGCGGCCAGACCGTGACCTATGTGCCACTTTCCAACGCCTATCGTGTCGCCACCACGGTCTACGACATCCCGCTGATGCATGCGCGCTGCCGCGCGATGATCACCAACACGGTGCCGACCGCGCCATTCCGCGGCGCCGGACGGCCGGAAGCGACGCTGGTGCTGGAACGTCTGATCGATCTCGCCGCAGGCCGGCTCGGCATCGATCGCCTGCAGATCCGGCAGAAAAACGTGATCCCAAAGAAGAAACTGCCCTACCGCACGGCAAGCGGACTCCTTTACGACAGCGGCGATTTCGCCGGCAACATGAAGCGCATGATCGCGCTCGCGGACTGGAAAGGCTTTTCCGCCCGCAAGCGCGAGTCAAAGAAGCGCGGCAAGCTGCGCGGTATCGGCATTTCGAACTACCTCGAGACACCGGTCGGCATTCCGCACGAGCGCGTCGAAGTCACAGTGCTGCGCACCGGCAAGGTCGAGCTTGCCGTCGGCACGCAATCGACCGGACAGGGCCATGAGACGAGCTTCGCACAGGTGATGGCCGACCTGCTCGGCGTGCACCCGGAAGACATTGTCTTCATCGGCGGCGACACGGCGAAAATTCCTTCCGGCAGCGGTACACATTCCGACCGCTCGATGCGGCTCGCCGGCACGCTGATGGTGGAAGCGTCAACCGATGTGGTTGCGCACGCCAAATCCGTGGCGGCAAAACTCCTCGGCGTACCCGAAGCAGAGGTTTCGTTCACTGATGGTCTGTTTGCGACACCGGCCAGCAACCGGCGTCTGACAGTCTATGACATCGCGCAGGCGATGAACGAGGACCCCGCGCTTGCCGGCGGCAGGGTCTTGCAGTCCAAGAAGACATTCACCGGCCGCATTCCGGCCTATCCGACCGGCTGCGCGATCTGCGAGGTCGAGATCGATCCCGACACCGGCGCGGTCAGCGTTCCGCGCTACGGCTCGATCGATGATGCCGGACAGGCGATCAATCCGCTGATCCTGCACGGCCAGGTGCACGGCGGCATCGTGCAGGGCATCGGGCAGGCGCTGGTCGAGGAAGTACGTTACGACACCAGCGGTCAGGTGCTGACCGGAAGCTTCATGGACTACGGCGTTCCGCGCGCCGATCTGGTGCCGTCATTCGACATCGCACTGACGGAAGACCCTACCGCCGGCAATCCGCTCCGCGTCAAAGGCGGCGGCGAGGCCGGCATCACCCCGGCGCTGGCGGTGGTCATGAATGCCATCATGGACGCGCTGAAGGACTACGGCATCACCCACTTGGACATGCCGGCGACGCCTGACCGAATCTGGAGCGCGATCCAGGCGGCAAGAGTTGGCGCCCCTACTCCGTCTTCCAGGGAATGACCTTGCGTTCGATCTCCTGCAAGATGACGGTCGCAATCAGGCCGAGCAGGCCGACCGTGACGATGCCCACGAACATCACGTCGACCTGCAACAGCTCCCAGGAATTCCAGATCAGGTAGCCGATGCCGGTCTTGGTGGCGACGAACTCGGCCGCGACCAGCACGATGAAGGACACCGAGAGCGCGATGCGCAGCCCCGCGAAGATCATCGGCAGCGCACCGAAGAACACGATGCGGCGGAAGATCACGGATTGGCTCGCGCCATAGTTCTTCGCCACGTCCCAGTAGATGCGCTCGATATTGGCGGCGCCGACATATGTATTTATCACTATCGGGAAAAATACCGCGATCACTACGAGCGCGATCTTGGAGGCGTTGCCGAAGCCGAACGCCAGCAAGAGCAGCGGCATCAGCGCGATCTTCGGAATGGGAAACAGCGTTGCGATCAGCGGATCGAAGAAGATGCGAATCGGCCGGAACATCGCCATGAGAAGACCAATGGCAATGGCGGGAATGCTGCCGATGAAAAATCCCGCGAACACGCGCCATAGCGTCACCAGCGCATTGGTCTCGAGCTCGCCGCTCCGCAGCATCTCCCAATAGCGCCAGCCAATGTCGCTCGGCGCCGGGATGAAACGCCGGTCGCCAATGCCGGCCATGAGCAGAAGCTGCCACAGCACGATCAGTCCGATCGGCGAGATGAGATAGAGCAGCCGCTCTTGAGTTTTGGGGCTCATTTTTCCATTTCCGCCCGCGCCCGGTTCACTTCTTCCTCGAGTACCCGCCAGATGTCGAGCTTGAGCTTGCCGAATTCGGGCGACGCCGCAAGCTGCACCAGGTCGCGCGGATGCGGAAACGGCACGTCGACGATCTGTTTGATGCGGCCGGGATGCGCCGTCATGATGACGGTGCGGTCGCCCATCAACAGCGCCTCTTCGATCGAATGAGTGATGTAAATGACGGTCTTCCCGGTCTGCTCCCACAGCCGCACCAATTCGGCCTGGAGCAGGACGCGGTTTTGCGCATCAAGCGCGGCGAACGGCTCGTCCATCAACAGCATGCCCGGATCGGTGACGAAGGCGCGCGCGATGGCGCAGCGCTGCCGCATGCCACCGGAAAGCTGATGCGGATAATGCTTGCGAAAGCGCGTCAGGCCGACGAGCTTGAGCGCTGCTTCAACTCTGGGAACGGCTTCCCCCCGCGGTACGCCGCGCGTGTCGAGGCCGAAGCGCACGTTCTTCTCCACACTCATCCAAGGAAACAGCCCGCTCTCCTGGAACACCATGGCGTTCTCCACCGCCCAGCCGGCGGCGTCGACTTTGATGGTCCCCGCAGTCTGGCGGTCGAGGCCGGCGAGGATCCGCAGCAGCGTCGATTTTCCGCAGCCGCTCGGGCCGACAACGCAAAGGAACTCGCCCGGCGCGACGCACAGGTCGATGTGGTCAATCGCAACGACGCTTCCCTGGCCGCTCCGATATTCCCGCCGCAGGCCCGCGATCTCGATCGCCGCGCCGCGGCGTTGCACCGGCATCAAACTCCTCCACCCCGGAATTTCGATCAGTCGCGGCAGCCAGCGAGCTTGCTGTCCTTGTTCTCGAGCTGGAACGGCCCGAGCTTCTTGTTCGCCCCATCAATGAAGGTCCGGTTGACGATCCGCTCCGCCGGGAATGTCTGCGCCGACAGCTTGTTGGTGACATACCACGCATTGATGTCCAGCATGCTCACGGTATTGATCCTGCCGTTTGGGCTGCGCGCCGGCCATGGGTATTTCTCTAGCAGTTCCCTGCGCGGCTCGGTCTTGCTGTTGACCAGTTCGTCGATGACTTCCTGGCGGTCCGCTCCGCCGTGATAGGCATTGCAATAATCGCGGGCGCCGCGCAGCCACGCCGTCATGTAGCGCTGCACGAGATCCGGATTGGCCTTGATCCAATCGGTGTTGGCCATGATGACCGCAATCGTCATCGGTTGCGGCTGCACCAGCGCGTCGACGCTTGCGAACGGGACGGCCAGCCCCTGCTCTTCGAGCTGCCAGACGAAAGGCGGAATGAGCAGGCCGGCATCGATGGCCTTGTTGCGAAACGCGATGCCCATCTGAGTGAACGGCATGATCTTGAGATCGACGTCCGCGATGGTCAGGCCCACGCCTTCGAGCATCTTGCCGATCTCGTAGGTAGACACCGAGCCCTGGCCGTTGCTGGCGACGACCTTGCCTTTGAGATCTTTGAGACTCTTGACGCTGTCCTTAAGGTCCGGGCGCAGCATCAAATTGTGCCCGATCGGCGTCGAGACCCGGTCGGACAGCATTGTGATCGGCAGGTTCTTTTCCAGCGCATTGAAGATGCCGGCCGAAATGCCGCCGGCGACGATGTTGTATTGGTTCTGCGCCAACAGCGCGATGACATTCGCGGTGGTGTCGATGTCGTCCCATTGCAGTTTGATGCCGGCTTGCTCGAAATAGCCCCGCTTGATCGCCATCAGCTCGGCGGCATTGGAGGTCGAGCGGGCGATGCCAACTTTGACGATCGTTTCCTCGGCGCTTGCAGGGCGCAATCCGGACAGGCCTGACGCCGCCAAGGCGCCGCACAAGACGCTCGCCACAACAACTCTCGCCGGCACTCGCATTGTCATTCCTCCACCATCCCCCTATTGGGCGCCCAGCTCATTTGCCGGCAGACTTGATGAAATAGCGCCCTTCCCCGTCGCGATCGAGCGTCTGCTTGTCGCGCAGGCCGCCCAACACGCGCACCACTTCGCGGCCGTCGCGGCTGCCCACTGCCGCCATCAGGTCTTCGAAGAACTTGGGGCCGTCGGCCAAAGCCGCCTCGACCGAGGGAAAGCGCTTGCCGGCGAAGGTCGGCGGCGCCGGCACCCGGACTTCCAGGCGATTGCTTTGCCCGAACGGCCACGTCAGATCATAACCGGCTTTGGCGCCGACCCGGCTCCCCGGCGGCAGCGATGGGTCGAGCGGCAAAGTGCGCATGCCGCTCATCACGATCAGATCGCGATCGGGCTGAAACCGCGTCGCCATCGCCCAGTCCATCTGCTCGTCGGAGAAGATGTCGACGTCAGGGTCGACCACATAGATGTTCTTGCAATTGGCGAGCGCGCCCATGCAGGCGCCGATGGCGTTGCGCGCCTCGCCCGGCACGCGCTGGCGTAACGCAATACGAACATTGAAGGCGCCGCCGGAGGATGTCGTGGCGTAAACCGCGACCGGCTCGCGCACGGCGGCTTCAAGCGCGCCCCAGATGCTGATTTCGGTGCGCAGCGCGGAGAGCTGCGCAGTGTCGGTGCGGCCCAGCGTCTTGCCGCCGATAGTCGAAGTCTGAAACAGCGCGTCAGTGCGGTGCGTGATCGCGGTGACGTGGAAAACCGGATTGCGCTTCACCGCGCCGTAATAGCCGAGGAATTCGCCATAGGGCCCCTCCGGCTCGACATGACCGCGTGGGTCGAGAAAACCCTCGATGACGCATTCGGCGTCGGCCGGAACGCGGATGTCGTTGGTGATGCTCTTGACCACCGCCAACGGCGCCTCGCGCAGGCGCGCGACAATGCCGAGTTCGTCGACCGGCAGCCGCATCACGCCGGCGACATGATCGATCGGATGCGCGCCGACGACGAAGCTCACCGGCGTAGGCTTGCCTGAGGCGGCGTTGCTCTCATAGATCGCCTTGAGATCGCTCGGCGCCACGAGATCGATGCCGGTCTCGTGCTGCGAGCGCAGCATCAGCCGGCGCAAGCCCACATTGGTGAACCCGGTCTTGGGATCGATGACATAGTCGATCGAAGCGGAAATATAGGGCCCACCGTCAGCGCCGTGCTGCAGATGCACCGGAAGCTTGGTGACGTCGGCATCGGCGCCGGTCAGCACGACCGCCTGACAGGGCGCCTCGGCGCGGGACACCTCGAAAATCTCAGGCTCGTTGCGCAGCCGTCGCGCCACTTCACGCATGAGTTCATGGGGCTCGACGCCGAAGGCTGAAGCGATCCGGGCGCGATTGCCCATGACATTGCCGACGAGCTCGGCCTGCTCCGGGCCGGCCGAACGGAACAGCACCGCTTTCTGGTTGCCCTCCATCGCTGCGGCAATGCCGGCAAGATCGATGGCGGCATCGCGCGTGTCGAGCTCCCCGGCACCGAGGCTTGCGATGAACCGGCGCAACCGGAAGCGCTCGAAATCGATCGTATTCGGCCGCGGCTGCGCACCGGCTTTTTCCGCGACGTTCATCAGTGCTCTCCCGTTACCTTATTCTTCGTTCTATTCGGCTCGGATGCCGTCTTACGCGTCGCCCGGCGGCATACTCTTCCGGCAAGCGGCTATCGGGTCAAGCACGCCATGTCCTCACCGCACCGTCGCATCGACCCGCGCGGCGCGCTCGCGTATCCGCGGCGCGACGAAATCCAGAAAAGCGCGCATCTTCAGCGGCAATAGGCTTTGCCCAATATAGACCAGGTTGATCGGCACCGGCTCGGGTTCGTAGGCCGCAAGCACGATCTTGAGCTTGCCCTCGGCCACCGCCTGTGCCGCCTGATACGACAGCACCCGCGTGACACCGACGCCGGCGATCGCCGCATCGACGGCGGCTTCCGCCGTATTCACCGCGAGCCGGACGCGGATCGGCACCGTACGCTCGCCGCGCTTGTCCTTGCCGCCGAATGCCCACGCTGCTGACGAGGTGAACCCGTCGAAATTCACGCAAGCAAGTGCGGAAAGATCCTCTGGCGCTTTCGGCACCCCGACACGGGCAAGAAATCCGGGACTGGCGCAGATCACGCGCCGTAGCGCGCCAACGCGGGTGGCCACCAGGCTGGAATCAGCCAATGCACCGATGCGCACGGCGAGATCGATGTGGTCGTCGACTAAAGGCACGTTGCGGTCGGATAACGTAAGCCGCACATTGATCTCGGGATAGGCGCCAAGAAATTCATTGACCGGCGGCAGCACGTGCAAGCGGCCAAACACAATCGGCGCGGTGACGACGAGATCGCCGCGCGGGGCCGCATATTCGCCGGATGCCGCCCTCTCCGCCTCCGCAACTTGCTCGAGAATGCGCTTGCAGGCAGCGACGTAGGTTTCGCCGGCGCCGGTCAAAGCCAGCCTACGGGTGGTGCGGGTCAGCAACCGTGCATTCAGATGCGCTTCGAGCTCCGCGACTTTGCGGCTGACGGTTGGCAACGGCGCGCCAAGCTTCCGGCTGGCGGCGGAAAAGCTGCCGCCTTCTGCCACCGCGACCAGCACGGACATCGCATCGAGCCGATCCATCGATTATTCCGGAATATGAGAATATAAGTCTCAAAAATATACGATTATTGTATTTTGCGGAAGAGGCTATTTTAAGCGGACAATCTGGGGAGAAAAGCATATGGCTTATGGCTTCCTCGACATTGCACGCACCGAAAGCGTCAAGGCGGCACAGGCTGCAAATGGTGTCGCCGCCCACTGGGACAATTTCAAAGGCCATCGCGAATTCAACGGCTTCACCGCCGCGGAAGTCGCCTTCATCGCTGCGCGCGACAGTTTCTATTTGGCGAGCGTGTCGGAGACCGGGTGGCCTTATGTGCAACATCGCGGCGGACCGATGGGCTTCCTGCACGTCATCGATGACAGGACGCTGGCGTTCGCCGACTTTCGCGGCAATCGGCAATATATCAGCCTGGGCAATATCAACGCGAACGACCGCGTCGCGCTGTTTCTGATGGACTACCCGAACCGGCGGCGGCTGAAAATCTATGCGCGGGCCGAGGTCAGGGATTTGGCCGCCGATCCGGCATTGGCCGAACAGCTGATGACGCCCGGGTACCGCGCCAAGCCCGAGCGCGCGTTTGTCCTGCATCTGCAGGCATTCGACTGGAACTGTTCGCAGCACATCACACAGCGCTTCACGGAGGCTGAAGTCGATGAAGCGCTGACGTCGGTACGCGCGCACATCGGCCAGCTCGAAGCCGAGAACAAGATGCTGCGCGAAAGGCTCGGTGTCGCCGCGAAAGAACCACGCAGCGAGGAGCTACATGCAAGCCAGTGATCGCCCGCCGCTGCCACCCTTTTCGCTCGAAACCGCGAGCCAAAAGGTACGCCTTGCGGAAGATGCCTGGAACAGCCGCGATCCCGAACGCGTGTCGCTCGCTTATACCGTCGACAGCCAATGGCGCAATCGCGCCGAATTCATCAATGGTCGTGCCGAGATCGTCGGTTTCCTGACGCGCAAATGGAACCGCGAACTCGACTATCGGCTGATCAAGGAGGTCTGGTCGTTTCACGACAACCGGATCGCCGTGCGTTTTGCCTATGAGTGGCATGACGACAGCGGACACTGGTTCCGCAGCTATGGCAATGAGAACTGGGAATTCGACGCCCACGGCCTGATGCGCCGCCGCGTCGCCAGTATCAATGATCTGCCAATCGCGGAAAACGCGCGCAAATACCACTGGCCGCTGGGTCGCCGGCCGGACGATCAACCAGGGCTGAGCGAGCTCGGTCTCTAGTCTTTGCGCTTGATTTCCACGGCCCTGATTGACGCTGTCGCGCGGTCCCGGTAACCCCTGCCACGCCAGGGGCCCGCATGAACGACAAGGAAAGAGCAGCGCTCGGCTCGATTGCCGCGTCCGCGGGTCTGACCGCGGCGAAGGCCGTCGTCGGCTTCGCCACTGGCTCGCTCGCCATCCTGTCCGAGGCCGGCCATTCGCTGATCGATCTGTCGGCGACGGTCTTGACCTATTTCGCGGTGCGGATTTCCGGCAAGCCGGCAGACGCCGAACACCAATACGGCCATGGCAAGATGGAAAGCGTCACCGCGCTGGCCGAGACGGCGCTGCTCTTTGTGCTCACCGCAATCGTGGTGTGGGAAGCGGTGCAACGGCTCCTCGACAGCGGCAGTCATGCCGTCGACGCCAGCATCGCCGCTTTCGTGGTCATCGCCGGCTCGATCGTGGTCGATTTCTTCCGCGCGCGCGTGCTGCGGCGGGTCGCCGCGGCAACATCGAGCGAGGCGCTCGAAGCCGATGCGCTCCATTTCAGCTCGGATATGTGGTCGTCGATCGCGGTGCTGTGCGGGCTGGTCGCCGTCAGGCTCGGCTATCCGTGGGCTGACGCTGCGGCGGCGCTGATCGTCGCTGTCTTCATCTGCATTGCGGGCTGGCGGCTCGGCCGGCGCACCATCGACACGCTCACCGACACCGCGCCAGCCGGCGTCAGCGAGCGCGTGGCGGCGATCGCGCGTCGTAGTGCGGGCGTCGTCAGCGTCGATCGCGTGCGCGTGCGTCCGGCCGGCGCGGTGCTGTTCGTCGATCTCGCCGTCGGCGTCAGCCGTACGCTGCCGCTCGACCGCGTCACCACCATCAGGGAGCAGCTTACGAGCGCCATTCGCTCGCAACTGCCCACCGCCGAGGTCACCATCATCACCGAACCTCACGCGCTCGACGATGAGACGGTACGCGAGCAGGTCATGATGATCGCGCGCAATCGCGGCCTCGCCATTCATCACGTCGCGGTGCAGACGATTTCCGGCCAACTGTCAGTCTCGGCCGATCTTGAGGTTGACGGTACGCAACCACTATCGCTCGCGCATGACACCGCGACACGGCTGGAAGAGGCGGTGCGCGACGAACTCGGCGAGAATGTCGAGGTCGAGACTCATATCGAGCCGCTCCCCGCTGACATCCTCGCGGGCCGCGATGCGACACCGCAACGGCGCGACGAAGTGCGTGACGCGCTGTTGGCGCTCGTGCGCGATATTCCCGATCTCGGCGAAGTCCACGATGTCCGTGTGCGCGAGACTGCCGACGGCGAAATCGTCAATTTCCACTGCAGCGTCGATCCGGCGCTCTCGGTCAGTGCCGCGCACGACGAGGTCGATGCGCTCGAACAGCGGTTGCGCCAGCGCTTTCCAAGCATCCAGCGCGTCATCGGCCACGCCGAGCCAAGACGCTAAAACCGAGGCTCGAGAGCCTATTCGGCGGCGTCTTTCAATTGCCTCACAAAGTCTCTAAGCAAGCCCCTATGCGCACAGAAGAAGCACGCCCGGTCCGCCTCAAGGACTACCGCCCGCCCGATTGGCTCATTGAAACCGTTGCACTGGACGTCTCCCTGCACCCGACGGCGACCAGGGTCCGCGCCAAGCTGAAGCTCAAGCCGAATGCCGGCGGCAGCCCGGCGCCGCTCGTGCTCGACGGCGAGGACCTGAACCTCAAGTCACTGGCGATCGACGGCAAGGCGCTGCCGAAAGAGAATTTCGTCGCCACGCCCGACAAATTGACCATTGCGCAGCCGCCGAACCGGCCGTTCGAACTCGAGATCGAAACCATCGTCGACCCGACCGGCAATACGCAGCTGATGGGCCTCTACCGCGCTGGCGCGACCTATTGCACCCAGTGCGAGGCCGAGGGCTTCCGTCGCATCACCTATTTCCTCGACCGGCCTGACGTGATGGCGGTCTATACGACGCGCATCGAAGCCGACAAGACCGAGGCGCCGGTTTTGCTCGCCAACGGCAACCTGACCGGTCAAGGCGACGTGCCGGGCACGTCACGTCATTTTGCCGTCTGGCACGACCCGTTTCCCAAGCCGTCTTATCTGTTCGCGATGGTCGGCGGCGAGCTCGCCAGCGTGCGCGATACGTTCACCACCATGTCCGGGCGCAAAGTCGACCTCGTCATCTATGTCGAGCCCGGTAAAGAGGACCGCTGCGACTACGCCATGGACAGTCTCAAGCGCTCCATGCGCTGGGACGAGGAGGCTTTCGGCCGCGAATACGATCTCGATATTTTCATGATCGTCGCCGTCTCCGCCTTCAATATGGGCGCGATGGAAAACAAGGGCCTCAACATCTTCAACGACAAATATGTGCTGGCCTCGCCGACGACCGCGACCGACGGCGACTATGCCGGCATCGAGGCGGTCATCGCGCATGAATATTTCCACAATTGGACCGGTGACCGCATCACTTGCCGCGACTGGTTTCAACTCTGCCTGAAGGAAGGCCTCACGGTGTTCCGCGATCAGGAATTCACCGCCGACCAGCGCTCACGCGCGGTCGAGCGCATCAGCGACGTGCGGGGCTTGCGCTCGCACCAGTTCGTCGAGGATGCCGGACCCCTCGCCCATCCGGTGCGGCCCGAAGTCTATCACGAGATCAACAATTTCTACACGTCGACGGTCTACGAGAAGGGCTCCGAGGTCGTGCGCATGATCCGCACGTTGCTCGGCCGCGACACGTTCCGCAAAGGTATGGATCTTTATTTCGAGCGTCATGACGGCCAGGCGGCGACCGTCGAGCAATTCGTGCAATGTTTCGCCGATGTCTCCGGCCGCGACATGGCGCAATTCATGCGCTGGTATTCGCAGGCCGGGACGCCGGACATCAAGGTCGCGCCGCATTACGACCCGCAGGCGCGGACCTATCGCCTCGATATCACCCAGACCGTGCCGCCGACGCCCGGACAGCCCAACAAGGAGCCGATGGTGATCCCGCTCGCCTTCGGCCTCGTCGGCAAGAATGGCGGCGACCTGCCGCTAGTGCTTGACGGCAAGCCGCTTACGCGCGGCGTGCTCGAATTGACCAAGCCGAGCCAGAGCTTCGTCCTCTCGAACGTCGGCGAACGGCCGATCCCCTCGCTCAATCGCGGCTTTTCCGCACCGATAAAGCTCGGCCTGCCGATCGAACCGGACGATCTGCGCTTTCTTGCCGCTCATGACAGCGATCAGTTCAATCGCTGGCAGGCGGTGCAGTCGCTGGCGATGACGCTCCTCAAGGCCAATGTTGCGGCGCTCCGCGCGGGCGCAGCCGCGCGCGACGACGACGGCCTGATGGCCGCGCTCGGCGCGGTACTGCAGGACCAGGCGCCGGAGCCAGCCTTCACCGCCTTGATGCTGGTGCCGCCGACCGACGCCGATATCGCGCGCGAAATCGGCGCCGATGTCGATCCCGATGCGGTTTTTGCCGCGCGCCGCAAGCTGCGCGCCGCGATCGGCGAGCGGCATGGCGCCGCGCTCACGCGCACCTATGAGCAGATGACGTCGAGCGGCCCCTACCGTCCGGACGCGCAAGGCGCCGGGTGCCGTTCGTTGCGGAATATCAGTCTCGATCTCCTCGCCGTGACCGAGCGCAACGACGGCATCGCGCGCGCGTTTGCGCAATACCGCAATGCCGACAACATGACCGACCGCATCGCCGCGCTCGACACGCTGTCGCAGCACGACCGGCCGGAGCGCGCTGAAGCGATCGAGGATTTCTACAAGCGCTATGCCGGCGATCCGCTGATCATCGACAAGTGGCTGGCGCTGCAAGCGGCGATCCCGGAAGCCTCAACGCTCGACCGCGTCAAGGCGCTGACCGCACACCCGGCCTTCTCGGTCGCCAATCCCAACCGCGTGCGCGCATTGATCGGCTCGTTCGCGCAGGTCAACCATACCCAATTCAATCGCGCCGACGGCGCCGGCTTCGATTTCGTCGCCGACTTCGTGCTGACGCTCGATCCGAAGAACCCGCAAGTCGCGGCACGGCTGATGGGCGCGTTCCGGTCCTGGCGGGCGCTGGAGGCCAAGCGCCGCGCCCGCGCCGAGGCCACCTTGCGCCGGATCGCGGCGGCGCCGTCGCTGTCGCGCGACGTGCAGGAAATTGTCGCGCGATCTCTTGCCGATAGCTGATGAACCACGCTCCGGCGGGCGGATTCGTAAGCGGTCATCGCCGCTGCTGCCCTCGATGCGACGCAAGTGATTCATCGCACACGCAAACTCATGTCGTGGGTCCGTTTGCGTTGCTGACTCTTTCGCGCTGCACCAAATCTCTTGATCAAACTCCTGGGGAAACTTTCTTTTAAAATATTGACTCCGGACTCTCGACAAACCGATTCGCGTCGATTCAAATAAAGGTGATTCGGCGAGACGGAGTTCCCACTCTCGCCGCAGCGGGCAGACGAGATAATCCTATCGGAGGCAGGCATGGCGCGCGCCGAATTGGCGAGTGCGTCTTTACGCTCGGATTCGATCAAGGGTCTGGCACAGTCGATTGCCAAGCCCGCGTATCGCCGCCTTCTCACGGCCGAGCCGCTGCTGCGCCGCGCAGTTCCCGTTCTCATTATTGCCTTCATGCTGACGATCTGCATCGGAGCGGCGGTGCAGGTTCTCGATCATCGCCGCCAGGCCGTGTTCGATGCCACGCAAGCCATCGAGGCGCTGGCCGATCACCTGGCCGCACACATCGATCGTCCGGCCCGTGACTCGCAGTCGCGTGCCGTGCGGACTTCCGAAGCCGTCGAAAAGGCGCTGCCCGCCTGGGCCGCTGGCGCCGGCCGTAGCGTCCTTGTCGCCGACGCCAGCGGCACCATTGTCGCCGCTGCTCCGAACGCGCCGCAGATGCTGGGGCGGCAACTCCTCGAGGTGCTCGGACCGCTACAGCCGCTCAGCAACGAGTCGGGCACCCGCGAGATCATGCTTGCCGACGGCGATCCGGCTTTCGCCGCAGTGCGCACGCTGAAGTATCCGGTCGGCCTCTTGGCCGTCGTCCAAGGCCGCAACGATGCGCTGGCAGGCTGGCGCTCGACCACCGCACTGACGGTTACGCTCTCGGCGACCACCGGCTTTGTCGTGTTGATCCTCGGTTTCGCCTTCCACTGGCAGGCAACGCGCGCCCGCGAGGCCGATCTGATCCATGACACGGTCAGGAGCCGCATCGACACCGCGCTCAATCGCGGCCGGTGTGGCCTCTGGGACTGGGATCTCGCGCGCGGCCGGGTGTTCTGGTCGCATTCCATGTTCGACCTTCTCGGCCTGCCGCCGAAGGACGAGCTGCTCACCTTCGGCGAGGTCGACGCGCTGGTCCATCACGACGACATCAATCTCTACCAGCTCGCCACTCAGCTCGCCGACGACAAGATGCAATCGATCGACCACGCCTTCCGCATGCGGCATGCCGACGGACGGTGGCTGTGGCTACGCGCGCGCTGCGAATTGGCGCGCCAGGACGGCGAAGACGGATTGCACTTGATCGGCATCGCCGTCGACGTTACCGAGCAGAAAAACCTGGTCGAGCGCACTGTCGCCGCCGACCTGCGGCTGCGCGACGCCATCGAGACCATCCCCGAGGCTTTCGTGCTGTGGGACGCCGACAATCGGCTGGTGCTGTGCAATTCGAACTTTCAGGAGCTCCATCACCTGCCCGACGCGGCCGTGAATGCCGGCACGCCTTACGAGACCATCGTCGCCGCTGGCAAGACGCCTATCATCCGCACCACCATCGTGAATGAAGACGGCCAGCCGCGCGGCGCCCGCACCTTCGAGGCGCAACTCGACGACGGGCGCTGGATGCATATCAGCGAGCGCCGCACCAAGGACGGCGGCTATGTTTCGGTCGGGACGGATATTACGAAAATCAAGCAGCACGAGCAGAAGCTGATCGAGGGCGAAAAGCGTCAGATCGCCACCATTGTCGACCTGCGCAAATCGCAGCGTGCGCTCGAATTGCAGACCGCGGCGCTGGCCGATCTCGCCGGAAAATATGCCGAGGAAAAAAACCGTGCCGAGGACGCCAACCAGGCCAAGTCGAAATTCCTCGCCAATATGAGTCACGAGCTGCGCACGCCGCTCAACGCAATTATCGGCTTTTCCGAAATCATGGAATCGGGAATGTTCGGCCCGCTCGGCGCGGAAAAATACACTGAATATTCGCGCGACATCCGCGAGAGTGGCGAATATCTGCTCGACGTCATCAACGACATCCTCGACATGTCGAAGATCGAGGCCGGCGGCATCCGCCTCTCCCCCGAAACGGTCGAGCTCGAGCCGATCCTCGCCGACTGCCAGCGCGTCGTCTCGACCCGCGCCCGCGAAAAGCACCTCAATCTGCATGCCCAGATCGATCCGGACCTAGTGCTGGTCGCCGACCGCCGTGCGGTCAAGCAGATCGCGCTCAATCTTCTGTCCAACGCCGTGAAGTTCACGCCGGACGGCGGCGCGGTGACGGTCTATGGCCGGACCCGTGGCGGCATGGCGACCATTGCCATCAGAGACGACGGCATCGGCATCCCCAAGGGCGCGCTGCACAAGCTCGGCCGGCCTTTCGAGCAAGTCGAGAGCCAATTGACCAAGAAGTATCAGGGCTCAGGCCTTGGGCTCGCCATCGCCAAATCGCTCGCCGAATTGCATGGCGGCGACATGCATATCCGCTCGACGCTCGGCAAAGGTACCGTCGTCGTCGTCCGCCTGCCGCTGCAAGCGAGGATCGCCGCGCGTTCCGGCGACAGCGGCAGGAACCTGACCGAACGCCGGGTTGCGTAGGTCCGGCTGGCGGCGCCGCCCTAGGGCGCCTTGCCGAGAATGCGCACGAAGCTTTCGCGCACATGGCGCTGCGTGTCCTCGACATGGGCCTGCAGCGCGGCAAAATCCGGCAGATCGGCGGCGCGTGCCAGCAACGTCAGAATGCCGGTATTTGCGGTCTTTGGATCGAAAGGACCCGACAAACACAGCCGCAAAATCTGCGTCAGGTCATGGAACAGCCGCACCGCCGGACGCAGCACTTCGGCTTCCTCCGCCTTGAGCACACCGAGCCGCGCCGCCTTTTCCAATACGCGCGCCGTTGACGTATCGAGTATTTGCGGCGCCGTCGCCGCATGCACCAGCTGCAAATATTGCGCGATGAACTCGATATCTACGAGACCGCCAACGGCATATTTGAGGTCCCAGACATCGGCATCGCCCTTCTCCTTGGCGATCGCACCACGCATGGTGACGACGTCGTCGGCGATGATCTCCGCATTCTGTTCGCGACACAGCACGTCATGGATCGCGCGTTCGATGCGCGCCACCAGATCGGGAGGCCCCGAGACCACGCGGGCGCGCGTCAGCGCCATGTGCTCCCAGGTCCATGCCTCACGCTCCTGATAACTGACAAAACCGTCGATCTGCGTCGCTACCGGCCCGGAGCGGCCTGAGGGGCGCAGCCGCATGTCGACCTGATAGAGCACGCCATAATTGGTCTGCGCGGTGAGCGCGCTGATCAGCCGTTGGGTGAAGCGGGCGTAATATTGCGCGCCGTAGAGCGAGCGCTCGCCGTCCGATTCCGGATGGTCGTGATCGAAGTCGTAGATCACGATCAGATCGAGATCCGAGCTCGCCGTCATCTCGCGCGCGCCGAGCCGGCCCAGCGCCACGACCGCGCTTTGGCCGTTGCGGATGTGGCCGTAGGTCTCGGCGAAATCACCTTCAGCGCGGGTGTGCACCGTGCGCAACAGCACGTCGGCCAGACGCGCGAACACCTCGCCCGCCTGCTCCGCCGTGATCGAGCCGGACAGGATGCGCGCGCCAATCAGGAACATGTGCTCCTGACCAAGGAGCCGGATCGCGTCCAGCATGGACTCATAGCTGCGCGCCTCGGCGAGCGTTCTCGACAGCACCACCTCCAGACGCTGGGCATCCGGCACCGCGCCGAAGAAAGTCGGATCGATCAGCGGATCGATGAAGTGCGGATTGAGCGCGAGAATGTCGGTCAGCCGCGGCGCGACACCGAGCAGAAGCACGACGAAGCGGACCAGCTGCGGATTTTGCCGCAACAGCGACAGAAACCGCCCGCCGGCGCGCAAGCTCGCGAGAAAGCGGTCAAAGGCCGCGAAAGCCGCATCGGAATTTTCCGCGCGCGCGCATTGGTCGATGATGACCGGCACCAGCTCGTCGAGATGGGCGCGCGCCTGATCGCCGCGCAACGCCCGATAAGCGCCCGAGCGCCACCGCAACACCGTATCGGCGATTTCGTGCGGCTGGCGAAACCCCATGTGCGACAGCCGCTCGAGCGTATCGTCGGCAGTTTTCGCCCCGCTCGCCCCATCGGCGCCGCCGCCGTCGCGCTCGGCGTCTTCGTCCCGGCCGCCCGCAAATGACAGATTAAGATGCTGCGCCAACAGTTCCGGCGCATGTTCGAACAGCCGTACATAGTGGCGCTCGACCCTGCGCATGTGGCGCAGAAGGGTCGCGGCAAATTCATCGCGGCTTTGGCTGCCGAAGAAACGCGCGAAGACATCGAGCGCTTCGGGCCTCGCCGGCAGCGTGTGGGTCTGCTCGTCGGCCATCATCTGCAGGCGATGCTCGACGCGGCGCAGGAAGTCATAAGCCGCGGCGAGTTCGTCGCGAGCCTCGCGGCTGATCCATTTTTCCCTCGCCAGTGCGTCGAGCGCGGCGATCGTATCGCCGCCGCGCAATTCGGAATGGCGGCCGCCGGCAATGAGCTGCTGGGTCTGCACGAAAAACTCGATCTCGCGGATGCCGCCGCGGCCGAGCTTGATATTGTGCCCTTCGACCGCGATCTCGCCATGCCCGCGATAGGCGTGGATCTGCCGCTTCATTTCGTGGACGTGGGCGATCGTCGCGAAATCGAGATATTTGCGCCAGACAAAGGGCGACAGTTCGCCGAGGAACTTGTCGCCTGCAACAATATCTCCGGCGCATGGCCGCGCCTTGATCAGCGCCGCGCGCTCCCAGTTCTGGCCGCGATGCTCGTAGTAATCGAGCGCCGCCGCAGTCGAGATCGCAATCTGGGTCGAGGATGGATCAGGGCGCAGCCGCAAATCGACGCGGAACACATAACCGTCGGGCGTGCGCTGCTGCAATATTTTGACGAGGTCGCGCGTCAGCCGCACGTAGAACTGGCTAGGCTCAAGATCGGGGTCAAGCCGGGCAGCCCCGCGCTCGAAGAACACCATGAGATCGATGTCGCTCGAATAGTTGAGCTCGTGGCCGCCCATTTTTCCCATGGCGAGCACGATATAGGCGGACCCTGCTTCGGGGTTGGCCGGATCGCTGAGCTTGATCTTGTCTCGCGCCGCCGCCTCGCGCAGCAGAGAGCGCACCGCGGCGTGCAGCGCCGTCTCGGCGACTTCGGTGAGCGCGGCAGTGATCCGCTTGACCGGCCAGACATTGCCGATATCGGCAAGCGCGATCAAAAGCGCGGCCTTCGCTTTCATGCGGCGAAGAACGTGCATCAGCTCGGCCAGATCTGGCGCTGCCGCAGCGGCATTGCGCGCCTGTTCAACGATCGCCGCCAGCGCCTCGTCGGGCGCGCTTTCAAGCAAATGGACAAACCCCGCGGCGTCTGCGCAGATGAGGTCGAACAGAAA
>CAWFWC010000016.1:0-19581 GCA_963819465.1 uncultured Alphaproteobacteria bacterium | reverse complement strand
ATCTTTGCTTTCGATCACGGCGAGCGCCTTGGCCATGCCGTTGACGAAAGGCTCGACGCCGATGAAGCCTTTGTCGGGTTCGCCTTGCGCTTGCGCCGTCAGATATTCGCCGCCGCCGAATCCGATCTCGAGCTGGACGTCGCCGACCGGGACCGGAAACAAAGCTTTCAGCGCGGCGGGTGCCGGCTGCGTCGGATCGACGGCAAGGCGCGGTAGCAGCGTATCGATCAGGCGCTGCTGATTGGGCCGCAATTTATGGCCCTTGCGGCGCCCGAAAAATGCGCGGCTTTGCTCGCGCTCTGGTTCATTTTTCCGGTTCATCACGATCTGCCGATTGCCGAAGCAGCAGGTATAGCAAAGACGCAAATGGCCGGCACGAGCACGTACCGGCCATGATGGATGTCGTCAGATCGGTGTTAGCGCAGGGCGCTCTTGATCTGGGAGGCGAGGTCGGTCTTCTCCCAGGAGAAGCCGCCGTCCTTTTCCGGCGCGCGTCCGAAATGGCCGTAAGCCGAGGTGCGCCGATAGATCGGGCGATTGAGCTTCAGCGTGCGGCGGATATTGGTCGGCGTCAGGCGGAACAATTCGGGCAGCAGCTTTTCCAGCTTCTTTTCCTCGACCTTGCCGGTGCCGTGGGTGTCGACCAGAACCGACATTGGATCGGCGACGCCGATCGCATAAGCGACCTGGATAGTGCAGCGTTCGGCGACGCCGGCTGCCACAACATTTTTGGCGAGATAACGCGCGGCATAGGCGGCCGAGCGATCCACCTTGGTCGGATCCTTGCCGGAGAACGCGCCGCCGCCGTGCGGGGCATAGCCGCCATAGGTGTCGACGATGATCTTGCGTCCGGTCAGGCCGCAATCGCCGTCGGGGCCGCCGACGACGAAGTTGCCGGTCGGGTTCACCAGGAAGTCCGACGGGCGCTTTGGCATCCAGCCCTTCGGGAGCGCGGATTCCACGGCGTCCTCGATCATGTCGCGGACCATGCCGGGCGTGTATTTCTTGGCGTTGCGGGTCTTTTCATTGTGCTGGGTCGAGACCACGACCTTGGTGCAGCCGACCGGCTTGCCGTTGACGTATTGCACCGTGACCTGGCTCTTGGCGTCCGGCTGCAGATCGAACAACTGGCCGGAGCGGCGCTTGTCGGAAAGCACCTTCAGGATCTTGTGCGCGAAATAAATCGGCGCCGGCATGAACGAGTTCTTCTCGTAGACCTCACTCTCGGTGCAGGCGAAGCCGAACATCATGCCCTGGTCGCCGGCGCCTTCTTCCTCGCCGTGCTTCTTCTTCTTGGCGTCGACGCCCATCGCGATGTCGGGCGACTGGCCGTGCAGGAGCACTTCGACGTCGGCGCCGTGATAGGAGAACCCATCCTGGTCGTAGCCGATGTCCTTGACCACGTCGCGCGCGATCTGGGTGATCAGTTCGCGATCGACCACTGACTTGCCGCCGATCTTGCGGAACAGCTGGCCGCGGCCTTCGCCGGCGACCACGATCTTGTTGGTCGTGCACAAGGTCTCGCAGCCGAGCCGGGTGTTCACGAGACTATCGTCGGCAATGCCGAGTTCGACGTCCTTCGTGATGAAGGCATCGAGGATGGCATCGGAGATTTGATCGCAAACTTTGTCGGGATGACCTTCCGACACGGACTCGCTCGTGAACAGATAATTGGCGTGCGCCACGGCAAAACTCCCCTAACCGGCCTTCATGCGATTGGTTTGAAGGCGAACCCCGCGCGGTCGCGGCCGCGCTAGCTTGCGCCGTTGTTGCAGCGTAATTTTGCGCGGTCAAGATGGGGGCTGAAAGTGGGCAAAGGCCCGCGTTGCGCCGGACAGAAACAGCGCGATTTTCTCAGCGTTTTTCGCGAGTCGCGATTTGCTCGACGAGATCGACGATGCGGCGGCGCAGCTTGGAGTTGTCGATACGCATGAACGCCTTGGTCAGCGCCAGACCGTCCGAGGTTGCGAGGAAGTCCGACACGTAAGCGGGAGAGGGCGCCTCGCCCATGCCGTCTGATTTCGACGACGTAAACGCGCTCGGCGCGCCTTCAAAGAAAAAAGAAACCGGAACCTGAAGGATGTGAGAAATCTGCTGCAGGCGGCTGGCGCCGATGCGGTTGGTGCCCTTTTCGTATTTCTGCACCTGTTGAAACGTCAGGCCCAAAGCGTCCCCGAGTTTCTCTTGACTCATCCCGAGCATCATCCGGCGCATGCGCACGCGGCTGCCGACATGCTTGTCGGTGGGATTTGGCGCCTTTTTGGCCAGCATATTCATGAGCTCCTTTATCTGGTCTTTGTCGCGCTGCGATTGTTACCTAATCGCGAACAGATGAAACCACTTTGCCGTGCAATGCAATGTAAGGGACTCCACGTAGCCGAACAGGACGGTTTCATTGTTAACCATTCAAGGCAAAACGGTCACCCCCGCGCGGGATGGTTGCGCACCATTTTTGGCCGGCGCGACAATCCGCCTTATCGGCCATAAAAATCTATATCGCGGCAATTTTATGTTGAATATCAATCGTTTGCGGTTCCGTCGCAATCTGATCTTGGGAGCGGCCGCCGTTTCAGACCTTCATCATGCCGGATTGCAGACGGCGGCGGGCGACAATAATGAGCGCGAGCACGACCATGATGGCCGCGGGAACGTCGCCCAAGCGCGTATAGGCCGGTGCGCTAATCGCACGCGGTAGTGGAGCGTCGAGCACGCCTTCGGCGCCGAGCGGCAACGAATTGAGCACGCGTCCGAGCGGATCGATTACGGCGGAAATGCCGGTATTGGCGGCGCGCGCGATCGGCAAACCTTCTTCGATCGCGGTCAGACGCGCTTGTTGAAAATGCTGATACGGTCCGCTGGAAATGCCGAACCAGCCGTCATTGGTGACGTTGACGATCCAGCCCGGCCGCGCTTGCGATGACCGGATCTCGCCAGGGAAGATCACCTCATAGCAAATCAGCGGCAGCATGCTCGGCGCGCCGGGCACCGCGAAGATGCGGTGCCGGTCGCCGGACAGAAAGCCGCCGCGCTCTTCGGTGATCGTCTGCAAGCCCAGGCCTTCGAGAATTTTTGCGAACGGCAGATACTCGCCGAACGGAACAAGGTGCACCTTGTCGTAGATCGCCGGAATCGCCCCGGTGTGATCGATCACATAGATCGAATTGTAGACGCCGGAATCCTTCGGATGATCCGCATCGGCCAGCCGCACCGCGCCGGTAATCAGCACCGCTTTCGGCGGCAGCAGATTGGTGATCTCGGCGAACGCGTCAGCCTCGCGCGTCAGGAAAAATGGAAACGACGATTCCGGCCAGATCAGATGCGTGACGTCGCTCAGGCCTTGCGACTGCGGGCCGGGCCGTCTCGACAGGTCGATATAGCGCTTCATGATTTCGGCCTTGGCCGAATAGTTGAAGCGCACATCTTGCTGCAGGTTCGGTTGCATGATGCGCAGGTGCACGCCGTCGACGAGCTGGGTCGGTTTGCGGTGAAGGCGGCCCGCGCCGTAGACGCCAAGCCCGACGAGCACCGCCACGCCGAGCGCCAAAGGAAACCAGTTGCGCGGTGTGTCGCGGTGATCGTCGGTGAGCGCGGCCGGCGTCGCGCAAACCGCGATCGTGATGAAAGTCAGGCCCCAGATGCCGATCACGGAGGCGATCTGCGCCATCGGCAGCGGCGCCGTCAGCGCATAGCCGAACGCGTTCCAAGGAAATCCGGTGAACAGATGCCCGCGCAGCCACTCCACGATTGTGAGTGACGCCGCCAGGGCCAGAATTCGCGTTGCGCCACGTGTCCATAACAGGCGGGCGAGCCCGGTGCCGATCGCGGTGTAGATGCCGAGCACCGCAGGCAGGCCGATCACCGCGAACGGCATCAGCCAGCCGAAAGTCGGCGCATCGACCAGGAACGCGTAGCCCATCCAATAAAGTCCGGCGACGAAATAGCCGAAGCCGAACCACCAGCCCGTGACCGCGGCAGACATCACGCCGCCCATGCGGCCGACGCCCGCGCCGTCAATCAGCCAGACCAGCGTTGGAAAAGTCAGGAACAGGATCGGCCAGGCATTGAGCGGCGCCATGGCGAGAGCCGACAGCGCGCCGGCGACCAAAGCGATCGCCCAACGCCGCCAACCCCAGGCCAGCACAATCGAATTGATCAGCGGCTTGAATTTCACGGCGTGCGCGGCGGGTTCGGGTTCGGTCGGGCGGGTTCCTCGCGCGGCGGTGCGGTGCGCGCCGCTTGCGCGCGCGGCAGCGCCGACGCGTCTCGTCCGGCGCCGGGGCGGCGGTCTTTGCGCAGATAAATGCGCACGCGCTTGACCCGGCGCGGATCGGCGTCGAGCACCTCGGCCTCGAACGGACCCGGTCCCGGCACCAGTTCGCCGCGCACCGGCACGTGGCCGGCTTTGGTGACGAGATAGCCGCCGATCGTGTCGACCTCCTCGGCGTCCTCGCCGACATCGAACTGCTCGCCGATTGCAGCGCGAACGTCTTCAAGGTTGGCGCGGCCATTGGCGATGAAGGAACTGTCGGCTTGCCGGATGACGGTTTGGCCCTCGTCCTCGTCATGCTCGTCGGCAATGTCGCCGACGATGAGCTCGACCAGGTCTTCGATCGAGACGAGGCCGTCGGTGCCGCCATATTCGTCGATGACGAGCGCCAGATGAATGCGGGTGGCCTGCATCTTGGCCAATAGATCGAGCGCTGGCATTGATGGCGGCGCATAGAGTGTTTCGCGGATGATCTTTGCCGCCACGAGCGGCATCGCCAGATCGATATTGACGAGATCGAGCTCGCTCTGTTCCCGCGTATTGTCCGGCCGGGCGTCTGCCGGCTCGCGATCGCCGCTCGGTTCCACCGTGGCATGCGCGGCCATGAACGCAACCAGATCGCGGATGTGGATCATGCCGCTCGGATCGTCGAGCGTGTCGTTGTAGACGACGAGCCGCGAATGCGTGGCGCTCTCAAAAATCTTGACCAGTTCACCGAGCGGAATGTCCTGTTGCACGGCGACGATATCGGCGCGCGGCACCATCACGCGTTCAATCCGGGTCTCGCGCAAGCTCAAGATGTTCTTGAGCATGGTCGCTTCTGTCGGCGAAAAGCCGGACTGCAGTTCGTCCGCGGTCAGCACCAGTTCGAGATCCGCGCGCGTCGACGCCGCTTTCCAGCCGAACAGGATACGCATGACGCGTGTCAGCCAGCCTTCCGACGGCTCGGCTGTGTCGCGGATCACGACCGGCAAGGAGCGGCTTTCGCTCTCGCTCAATTCGTGACGGGTGGGGAACTGCGACGTCATTGGGAATTCATCGGGAATTCAGAGGTCGCCGGGAGTTTCAGGATGCTTTGGCACGTCGAAGCGGAGTCCTTTTGGCGGCTGGCCGTTCCCGATACGGATCGGGGATTTTGAGCTGCCGCAGGATATCACGTTCGGCCTGTTCCATCTCGTGCGCGTCCTTGTCGCGCTCATGGTCGTAGCCGACCAGATGCAGGAACCCGTGCACGGCAAGGTGCGCCAGGTGATGGGCGAGGGGCTTTTGCTCGCTTTTGGCCTCGCGTTCGATGGTCTCGTGGGCGAGCACGATGTCGCCGAGATGCGACCGCGGGCCATCCGGCCGGGGGCCTGTGTCTTTCGCCGGAAACGACAGGACGTTTGTGGCCTTGTCGATCCCCCGCCAGTCCCGGTTGAGAGCCCGTATCGCCGAATCATCAGTCAGAACGATAGCAAGCTCCGCCCCTGTTGTTGACCGGGTGACAGCCGCGGCCTGGGCGATGGCGCGGCGGACGACGGCCTTTACTTTCGCAGGCTCTTTCCAACGTTTGGAATCGACCACGATGTCGATCTTCAGCGCGGACGCGGGGACCCGCTTCATTCGCGGCGCTCGCGCTTGCGCGCGGACTCCTTGTCGTAGGCGTCGACGATGCGCGCCACGAGTTCGTGACGGACCACGTCGGCGGCGGAGAAGTTGGCAAATCCGATGCCTTCGACGCCGCTCAGAAGTCGCACAGCGTCGGCCAAGCCAGATGTCTGGCCGGACGGCAAATCGACCTGGCTCGGGTCGCCGGTGACGATCATGCGGCTGTTCTCGCCGAGCCGGGTCAGCAGCATCTTCATCTGCATTGCCGTCGTGTTCTGCGCTTCGTCGAGAATGACGGCGGCATTCGACAGCGTGCGGCCGCGCATGAAGGCGAGCGGCGCGATCTCGATCTCGGTGGTCTGCAACGCGCGCTCGACGATCCGCGCATCCATCATGTCATAGAGCGCGTCGTAGATCGGCCGCAGATAAGGATCGACCTTTTCGCGCATGTCGCCGGGAAGGAAGCCGAGCCGTTCGCCGGCTTCGACCGCCGGCCGCGACAGGATGATGCGGTCGACTTCCTTGCGTTCGAACAATTGCACTGCATGCGCGACCGCGATCCAGGTCTTGCCGGTGCCGGCGGGTCCGGTCGAGAACACCAGCGCATGCCGCTTGAGCGCGCGGATATAGGCGCCCTGCGCGGGAGTGCGCGCGCGGATGCGCCGCTTGCGCAGATTGATTTCTTCCAGATTATCTCGCGCGGCGGCAGGATCGAAGTCGAACAGCGAGCCTTGCGACAAAGCGAGCCGGATCGTGCCGTCGACATCGCCTTGCGACAGCTCGTCGCCGGCTTTGAGCCGCTCGTAGAGGCTCTCCAGCACCCGGCGGGCCTGATCGCAGGCTTCGCGCGATCCTTCGATCGTCACCTGGTTGCCGCGCGAATTGGCGACGATGGCGAGGCGGCGTTCGATCAGCGCGAGATTTTGGCCGTATTGTCCGAACAGCGAAGAGGCGAGCCGGTTGTCGTCGAAGGTCAGCACGATCTGGGCCGTATTGTTCGGCGCGACGAAAATCGATTCTTCCGTTTCCGGTGTTCGCAATTCAGGCTCCTGCGCGAAGAAGTGCGGGTTCTGGGAGTTGTGGAATTCTGGCCGCCGGTTGCGATGACGGCTCCGAGGCGGTGAGCCTGCCGAGCAGGCTATAGCCGATGACATCGGTGATGGTGACGCTGACAACTTCGCCGATCAGCGATTGCGGCGCCTCGACCGGCACCGGTTGCAGATATGGCGAACGGCCGACGACCTGGCCCTGATGCCGACCAGATTTTTCAAACAGCACGTCAAAGCTTTTGCCGATGCAGCTTCGATTGAAGGCGTCCAGTTGGCGGTCGATCACTTCTTGCAGGTGCTGCAGCCGTTCCCATTTCACGTCCTCGGCGATTTGATCGTCCATATCGGCGCCCGGCGTGCCGGGGCGCTGCGAGTATTTGAATGAGAACGAGCCGGAAAATCCGACCTCCTCGATCAGGCTCAACGTGTCGGCGAAGTCGCGCTCCGTCTCGCCGGGGAAGCCTACAATAAAGTCGGATGTCAGCGCCAGGTCAGGTCGCGCCTGGCGCAGCCGGTGCACGACTTCGAGATAGTCCGCGCGGCTGTGACGGCGGTTCATGGCCGCGAGGATGCGATCGGAGCCGGATTGCACTGGAAGATGCAGTTGCGGCATGAGCGAAGCCAAATCACGATGCGCCGCTATTAGATCGTCATCCATGTCACGCGGATGACTGGTCGTGTAGCGCAGCCGGGCAATGCCGCCGATCCGCGCGGCGCGTTCCAGGAGCCGCGGCAGCGACCAGGCCCGTCCGTCCGTTCCCTCGCCGTGATAGGCGTTGACGTTCTGACCGATCAGCGTGATCTCGCGCACCCCGGCTGCGGCCAGATGTTCGATCTCGGTGATAATCTTTTGCACCGGCCGCGAGACTTCGGCGCCGCGCGTATAAGGCACGACGCAGAAGGTACAGAATTTGTCGCAGCCTTCCTGCACGGTGACGAAGGCCGACACGCCACGCGCGCGGATCGCGGCTTGGCTCGGCTGGGCCAGATGATTGAACTTGTCGTCGGCCGGAAACTCGGTGTCGACGGCTTTGCCGTCGCGCTTGGCGCGGTCCAAGAGCTCGGGCAGGCGGTGATAGCTCTGCGGGCCAAAGACCAGATCGACCATGGGCGCGCGGCGAATGATTTCCTCGCCTTCAGCCTGCGCGACACAGCCGGCCACCGCGACGACGACATCGCGGCCTTGCGCGGCGGCGGCATCTTTTATCACGCGCACGCGGCCAAGCTCGGAATAGACCTTCTCGGCGGCTTTCTCGCGGATATGGCAGGTATTGAGGATGACGAGATCGGCGTCCTCGGCTGCTGCGGTCTCGACATAGCCTTCCGGCGCCAAGGTATCTGCCATACGACGCGAGTCGTAGACATTCATCTGGCAGCCAAAGGATTTGACGTAGACTTTGCGCGTGTCGTTCATGCCGGGGTCGAGCCTAAGTCTCTGCTTTAGCTCGCAAATTCGGCTCCAGCGTCAGGGTTCCGCAGCCGGCGGAGGCGGGCGGTCAGACCGCCTGAAGGTCTTACCGGGATTCCCGAGAAAATGGAATGCCGCGAACTTCACGGCGCCTTGTCCTCAATCCAGGGCCTGAACATTGGCGTCCTTGATCACCTTCGCCCATTTGGCGACTTCGGCTTTGATATAGGCATCGAATTCCGCCGGGCTACTTGTGCGCGGAACCATGCCGAGGTCGAGATAGCGCTTCTTGGTGTCGTCGCTCTCGAGCCCCTTGCGCGCCGCGGCGTTGAGTTTGTCGCGGATCGCCTGCGGCGTGCCGGGAGGCGCGACGATGCCGAACCAGGTCTCGGCGTCAAATCCCGGCAGCGCGGTTTCCGCCACCGTCGGAATGTTCGGCGCTGATGGCGACCGCTGGGCGCTGGTCACGGCGAGCGCACGCAACGTGCCGGCTTGGAGGTTCCCCATCACCGCGGAGAGATTGGCGAACATCAGCGGGATCTGTCCGGCGAGGAGATCGTTGATGGCTGGCGCCTCGCCGCGATAAGCGACGTGCACCATGCGAATGCCGGCGATGTACTGAAATAATTCGGCGGTCATGTGCGGCGTGGTGCCGACGCCGCCGGTGCCGAAATTGATCTTGCCGGGGCTCGCCTTGGCCATGGCGATGACATCGGCGACGGAATGCGCGGCGAAGTTCGGATTGACCACGAGCACGAGCGGCGAGGCGCCGGTGAGCGCGACGCCGGAAAAGTCCTTGACCGGATCGATCGTGACCTTGCGATAGAGCGCCGGCGCCACCGCGCATGTGGTCTGGCTGCCCATCATCAGCGTGTAGCCGTCCGGATCCGCCTTGGTCAGGTCTTGCGCCGCGATCAGGCCGGAGGCGCCGGTGCGGTTCTCGACGACGACGCCTTGGCCGAGAATCTCCGACATCTTTTGCGCGATGACACGGGCGGCGACATCGGTGCCGCCACCGGCCGCGAAGCCGACCAGCAATTTGATTGGCCGATTGGGATAGTCGGCGTTCTGGGCGTGGACAGGATTTACGAAAGCGACGAGCGCGAGCGCAAACACGGCGCGCAAAAGTGCAGTCATGAGTGCCGTCATGACGGTTTCCTCCCGTGCGGCCCGATTTTTATCGGGTCCGGCGGCAGTCTAGAGGCTTTTGGGAGGCCGCGTCAGCCGATATCGCGTCGCATCACCAGCGCGGTCGCGCCGCCGTCGCCTTGATAATAGCCTTGGCGCTTACCGACTTCGCGAAAGCCGACGCGGCGATAGAGCCGCGTCGCCGGCGCATTGTGCTCGCCGACTTCAAGAAACACCGCGCGGGCGCCAAGTCCCGCCAGGCGGCGCAGATGCAGATCAAGAAGCGGCCGCGCCAGCTTGCGCCCGCGCCAGGCTGGGGCGATCGCGACCGACAGGATTTCGGCTTCGCCGGCGGCGAGCCGCGACAGGATGAAGCCGATCACTTTGCCGCCGCGGGCTCCGATGGTTGCGCGATGCGCGACGACGTTCTTTTCGGCCAATAGCCGATAGATTTCATCCTCGCCCCAGCCGCGCTGAAACGAGACGCCGTGGATAGCGGCAATGGCCGCGGCGTCGCTCGGCCGCGCTTCGGCGAAGGCGGGCTCGCCGCGTGAGAGCAGGCCGGACAGAAAGCCGATCATCGCCGCTGCAGCGCCGCGGCATATTGCGGTTGCGCGTCGGGCGCCCGCAAATATTGCGGCTTGGGTGGCGCTTGCGCTTGCAACACCGCGGCGCCGATCTTCGCCACCCAGGCGATATCGGGTGCGCGGCGCGGGTCGACCACGATCGGCTGCGATGCGGCCCTGCCAGGATTCTTGACGATGCCGTCGGCGACCGCTTGCGCCGCCGAACCGACAATCCGCGCCGGCGCTCGCGCGGCGGCACGGATTGCCTCACTGAGCGGCGCGAGCCGCGGCGCGATCAACGTGCGTCCGCCCGGGCCGAACACTTCCAAGTAGACGTGCTCGTGCCGTGCATCGATGGCGACGACGACGGGAGACTGATCGTCCGCCGCCAGATAGGGCGCGGCATAGGCCGACAGCGTCGTTACGCCTACGACCGGAATATGAGTGGCGACGCCGAGGCCGCGCGCGGCGGCGATGCCGACCCGCAAGCCGGTAAAGCTGCCGGGTCCCGTCGTCACCACGATCCGCTCGAAATCGGCAAAGGCCAGCCCCGAGGCTTTCACGACCTGATCGAGAAGCGGCATCAGCGCTTCGGCATGGCCGCGCTCCATGGCGGCACTCTCGTTTGCGATCACACCGCCATGTTCAGTGTCGAGCACGGCGGCCGAGCAGGCCGCCAATGCCGTATCAATGGCGAGCACGCGCATGGCTAGTCGAGCCTTCAAGGAGGCGCCGGCGCGAGCGCCGGCTGTGCAATCACTATACCGGGCGGACTTCGGTCACGTCGGGAACGAAATGACGCAGCAAATTCTGGATGCCGTGCTGCAGCGTCGCCGTCGACGACGGGCAACCCGCGCAAGAGCCCTTCATGTTCAGATAAACGACGCCATCCTTGAAGCCGCGGAAGGTGATGTCGCCGCCGTCATTGGCGACCGCCGGGCGCACGCGCGTCTCGATCAGCTCCTTGATCGTCGCGACGGTCTCGGCGTCGCCTTCGTCGAAAAATTCCTCGCCGTCATCGCTCTCGGCTCCGGCTTTGGCGAGAAGCGGCGCGCCTGACATGAAATGTTCCATGATCGCGCCGAGGATCATCGGCTTGAGCTGCTGCCATTCGCCGGCAGCCTTGGTCACGGTGATGAAGTCGGAGCCGAAGAACACGCCGCTGACGCCGGCAATGCCGAACAGCCGTTCGGCGAGCGGCGATTGCGACGCCTGGTCGGCATCGCGGATGTCGAGCGTACCGTTGTCGAGCACCGGCCGTCCGGGCAGGAATTTCAAGGTCGCCGGATTCGGCGTCGCTTCGGTCTGAATGAACATGGCTGGTGCCTCCGGCTTCCGGCCTCAATAGCCGGAAATCATCCTAATACGTGGCGAATTGCGGCGGAAGTTCAAGAGCGGCAATAGGCCTAACCCCGTACAAAACCGACGATATCCTTCACCGCATTCATGGTCGGCTCGGCGATTTTCCGCGCCCGTTCCGAGCCCTCGGCGAGAATCGCGTCGATCGCCTTCGGATCTTGCACCAGCCGTTTCATCTCTGCCCCGATCGGGCCGAGCTTGGCGACGGACAGATCGACCAGCGCTGATTTGAAGGTCGAGAACTGAGCATTACCATATTCCTGGAGCACGCCAGCGCGGGTCGTGCCGGCGAGTGCCGCGTAAATGCCGACCAGATTGTCGGCCTCGGGACGATTCTCGAGCCCTTTCTCTTCGCTGGGCAACGGCTCGGGATCGGTCTTGGCCTTGCGGATCTTTTGCGCGATCGCATCGGCATTGTCGGTGAGGTTGATGCGCGAATAATCCGAAGGATCCGACTTCGACATTTTTTTCGAGCCGTCGCGCAACGACATCACCCGCGTCGCCTCGCCGGTGATCAGCGGCTCGGGTAGCGGAAAAAATGCGTCGCCAAAACCGTGGCTGCGAATCGAGTCGCCGAAATCGTTGTTGAATTTCTGCGCGACGTCGCGCGACAGTTCGAGATGCTGCTTCTGGTCCTCGCCCACCGGCACATGGGTGGCGCGATAGACCAGGATGTCGGCGGCCATCAGTGTCGGATAGGCGTAAAGACCGACCGATGCGTTCTCGCGATCCTTGCCGGCCTTCTCCTTGAACTGCGTCATGCGATTGAGCCAGCCGAGCCGGGCCACGCAATTGAGCACCCAAGCGAGCTCGGCGTGTTCGGCCACCTGGCTCTGGTTGAATACGATGTGCTTCTTCGGATCGATGCCGCAGGCGATGAAGGCCGCGGTGACCTCGCGGATCGTTTTGGGCAGTTCAGTGGGATCCTGCCACACGGTGATGGCGTGCAGATCGACTACGCAGAAGATGCAGTCGTAGCGATCCTGCAGCTCGACAAAGCGCTTGATGGCGCCGAGATAATTGCCGAGGTGCAGATTGCCGGTGGGCTGCACGCCTGAAAAGACCAGTTGTTTGAAGGTCATGTCTCTGACTATGTCTTTGATTACGCGTTAATCACTAAACCGGCTCCGCGCCGCGGGCGTGAAATGCCATGCCCACGGCTTGCCCTGCAAGTCCCCGCGGTTATAGTGCGCGCCGGTCCGCACGAGTATCTCCAGCGAAACACACCATGAAATCAGCCCGTTATGACGTCCTAGGCATCGGCAATGCGATCGTTGACGTGATCGCCCGCACCGAAGAAGACTTTCTGCTCAAGCAAGGTATGACCAAAGGCGCGATGGCGCTGATCGACGAGCCGCGCGCGCAGGCGATCTATGACGCGATGGGTCCGGCGGTCGAGACGTCAGGCGGCTCGGCGGCCAACACGATTGTCGGGCTCGCTTCGCTCGGCGCGCGCGCGGCTTTTGTCGGCAAGGTCAAGGACGACGTTCTCGGCCGCGCCTTCACGCACGACATCCGCGCCGCCGGCGTGACATTCAACACCGCTCCGGCTTCCGCCGGCCCGTCGACCGCGCGCTGCTACGTGCTGGTGACGCCGGACGGCGAGCGCACCATGAATACGTATCTCGGCGCGGCGCAGGATCTGCATCCGGCCGACATCGATGCCGAGACGATAGCGGCGAGCGCGGTGATCTATCTCGAAGGCTATTTGTGGGATCCCAAGCACGCCAAGGAAGCGTTCACTAAAGCGGCAAAGATCGCGCATGACAGCGATCGCAGAGTGGCGCTGTCGCTGTCGGACGCCTTCTGTGTCGATCGCTGGCGCGACGAATTCCTGCAACTGATGCGTTCGAAGACGGTCGATCTCATCTTCGCCAATGACGCCGAGCTGCGCAGTCTTTATCAGACCGCCGATTTCGACACCGCCATCGCCGCGCTGCGCAAGGACATCGCCATCGCGGTGATCACGCGCAGCGAGAAAGGCTGTCTTGTCATCAGTCCGGACGGCGAGGAAGCAGTGGCGGCCTTTCCGGTGAAGCGCGTCGTCGATACGACCGGCGCCGGCGATCTGTTTGCGGCCGGCTTTTTGTCCGGCGTTGCCCGCGGCGCCGACGACCGCACTTGCGGCCGGCTCGGGGCGCTTGCCGCCGGCGAAGTGATCCAGCATCTCGGCGCCCGCCCGGAGGCCTCGCTCAAGGCTCTGGCGCGGGAAAACGGCCTTCTGGATTAGGTACTTACACCTAACCGCCAAAGCAGTTTTCGGAGGCGCCCGCAGGCGCCCGGTAACCAATTGCTAACCGAACTTGGTTAACGAATTGGGGACTGGAATTTCCGGAGACCCGCATATGGCCGAGAGCTCGGACCACGCCGACGGCGACAAGACCGATCCCATCAATAACGGCGCGAGCGAACCGCCGGCGAGTCCTGACTCCGAGGCCAGCGCCGCCGGATCGGAGAGCTTGCATAAGAACCTGCCGATGGTGCTGTCGCCGAAACTCGGCGCAGGAGAAGACGAGACTGTCGAAGAGTCCGGCAAGTCCGAGGAAGAGACCGCCGCGGAAGCCGCGACTGCGTCATCGTCGCAGTCCTCGCGCTTTCTGCAACTCGCGGCGACTGTCGCCTTCATCGCCGCTTTCAGCTCGTTCGTCGGCGCGGTGTCGGGAACAGCTTTCAGCCACTTCTATTCTCTCAACACGACCAGCGCGCCGGTTGCGCTGGCCGCGGCTGATGCCACGGCGCTGCAGCAGATGAAAGCCGAGCTGGCGTCGCTCAAGGCCGAGGTCGATACCACCATGCGCGGCACCAACGGCCAATACAGCAAGATCGCGGATCGTCTCGATCGCCTCGATCAGCATTTTGCTTCGGCCGATGTCACGGGTTCGATTGCGTCGAGCACTGGGCCCGAGCCGGTGCAGCCGAAGATCGCCGACCGCATCTTGCAGGACTGGGCAGTGCGGGACGTGCAGAATGGCCGTGCGCTGGTCGAGAGCCGCTCTGGCGGCATGTTTGATGTCGGCGCCGGCAGCGTTCTTCCCGGCGTCGGGCGCGTCGATTCGATCAAGCGTCAGGATGGCCAGTGGCTGGTCCTGACCGCGCGCGGCACCATCACGTCCGGTCACTGACGCTTCTTCGGCGCTACTTGTCTGCATAAGGACAAGGCGTCCCGCTCAGCCGGGAATGCGCCGCTGGCGCGCGGTGTTATTGCCGTTACATTCCAGGCCAATCCTCGCTGTCCTATAACTGTGCCGGGCAAGCGATAGGATCGCGACATGTGTGGCTTTTGGCGGCTTCTACGCATCACCGCCGGTGCGGCGGGCATCGTATTCACTATTGCATCGGCGCAGTCCCTCTACGCGCAAACGTCCGCAGCTCCGACGCCGAAGCAAGACCCGCCGCCGGCGCTGCAGACGCCGGAGAACTGTCCCGGCCTCGTCGCCCGAAATTCTGACCGGCCGCGGCTGATCTCGGCGTCCTTCAATGTCGCGGCGCTCAACGCCGACCAGGTGCGCATCACTTTCGTCGGCCACGCCACTTTTCTGATCGAAAGCCCGCAGCTGGTGCGGATCGCGACCGATTACAACGACTATGTGCACCCGCCACTGGTGCCGGACATTGCCACGATGAACCATGCCCACGACACGCATTACACGGATCATCCGGATCCGGCGATCAAATACGTGTTGCGCGGCTGGAGCGACGCTCCCGGCCAGCCGGCCAATTGGGATGTGACCTATCGCGACGTGCGCGTGCGCAACGTGCCGACCAATACCCGCGACTGGGGAGGCGGCACCGACCGCTACGGCAATTCCATCTTCGTATTCGAGATCGCCAATCTGTGCATCGTCCATCTGAGCCACCTGCATCACACGCTGACGCAGCAGCAGCTCAATGAGATCGGCCATGCCGATGTGGTGATGGCGCCCGTGGACGGATTCTACACGCTCGATCTCGACGGCATCCTGGACGTGCTGCAAGCAATGAAGGCGCCGGTGATCATCCCGATGCACTATTTCGGCGTCAGCGTGCTCGAGCGCTTCCTTGATCGCGCCCGCAAACTCTGGGACGTGCACACGGCCGAAGTGCCGTCGACGATCGTATCGAAGACGACGCTGCCGAAGGCGCCGCAAGTGCTAGTGCTGCCGGGGCATTAGGCTCCGAGGGGCCCACAGGCGGTGTTCTAGTCGATCTTGATGCCTGTCTTCTTGATGACGGTCTCCCATTTCTCGGTATCCGCCTCGAGGAATTTGGCAAGTTCGGCCGTGGAGGAACTCTCGGCAGCGTAGGCATTGCGTCCGAGTTTCTCGACCAGAGCCGGCTCGGCAATCGCTTTGGCGAGGTCGGCATTTATCTTCCGCAAGACACCGGGCGGCGTCTTGGCCGGCGCAAAGATGCCTTGCCACGACTCGACGACATAGCCGGGGACGCCGGACTCGGCGATGGTCGGCACGTCAGCCGCGCCCGGCGCCCGCTGAGCGCCGCTCGATCCAAGGACGCGAACCTGACCCGACCGCGAATAAGTCAGCAAATCGCCGCTACCGAAGTAGCAGTGGATGCGTCCCGGAATGAGGTCGGTGAATGCAGGCGCGGCGCCGCGATAAGGCGCGTGGGTCATTTGAATTCCCGCCATCTGCAGGAAAAGCAGTTCGGCAAGATGCGGCCCGCTTCCGGTTCCGGGAGATCCCATGATGAGCTTTCCCGGCTCGCCCTTCGCATAGTCGATGAACTCCTTGACCGTTTTGGCCGGAGAGGAGTTCGGCACGAACATGAAAAACGGAAACCGCGCAACGAGCGAGATCGGTGCGAGGTCCGTAATCGGATTGTAGTCCAGCGAGCGATAGAGCGCGCCATTCGAGGCCAGCGAAGATGTGCCGAACAACAGTGTGTAGCCGTCGGGATCGGCGTGGGCGACGAAAGCGTTGCCGATATTGGTGCCGGCGCCAGGTCTGTTGTCGGCGACGACTTGTTGAGCCCAGATTTTGGAAAGCTGATCGGCGACGATGCGCGCGTTGACATCAGTCGGTCCGCCTGCCGCAAGCGGCACGATCATGTGGACCGGCCGATCCGGCCAGGTGGTAGCCCAGGCAACGCAAATTGCATTCGGCGAGAACGCCGATCCAGCAGCCAATGCGAGGACACTGCGACGCGTAGGCATGGCCACACGTCCGAGCGGCTATTTGAGGTAGGGTAGTAGGTTAGGGCGGCCAGCCCAAGGGGCCAAAAACGCGCACTTCATCTCCGGTGATCAGGGGCTGACGAAGCGGCCCACAGATCCACGCTCGCCGCCTGTGCGTGCTCCTCGATGAAGACCCAGCGCGGCTCGACTTTGTCGTCGCATACGGTGACTTTAGCCTATGTATTTTCAGATACGTGTTCGAAATCGGTTCACTGAAGATGAAAAATGCATCCGCAATATTTTGAGAGCTAAATCGGGCCGATCTTGACTCCCGATGTCGTAAGTCAACAATAAAGCCGTTATAATTTCTCCTCTATTCCAGGTCTGAGCCCAAGCTTGGCCGGGTCTGAAGGCGGCGCGCGAGATCTGTTGAGCTTTTGAACTGGCCCCCCGGGAATTTGGCCGAGGTTTCGATGCTCTCACGGCGCACTTTTTTCTTGTCCGCGGTTGCGACTACGGCCGCAACGACGTTTGCGCGTTCGCAAACCGCGCCGCGCGTTAACGGGGACGCGAACAGCTCGCCGCAGACCGTGCTGCGGATCGAGCGCCGTAATATCGAGGTGAATGGCAAACCCGCATCGGTGCTCGGGATCAGACAACCCAGCGGCACTTTCGGGATCAAGACCCGCTCGGGCGCACGGTTCGGCGTCCGCCTTGAGAACAAAATCAGCGAGCCGAGTTTGGTTCATTGGCACGGCCTTACGCCGCCCTGGCAGCAGGACGGTGTGCCGGGAATATCCGCACCGCCAATCCAGCCGGGCCAAAGCGCCGACTATGATTTTCCGCTGCGCTTCGGCGGAACGTTCTTCATGCACTCGCATCAGGGATTGCAGGAGCAGCTCCTGGCGGCATCGCCCCTGATCATCGCGGATGATCGTGATCGGCCCGATCAGCAGGAAGTCGTTTTGATGCTCGCCGACTTCAGCTTTACGCCACCGGAAGAAATATTCGCGTCGCTCAAAAAAAGCAGCGACATGCCGGGCATGACACAGAACAAGACGCAGAATATGGCCCCGATGCCGTCCGGCAACTCCGCTGCCATGGGTAAACCCGCGGACAAGCCGATGGACAAGCCCATGAGCAAACCAATGGGCGGCGGATCGATGGCTGGCGGTATGGCCATGGGCAGCGGCAAGCCCGACCTGAACGATGTGAAATATGACGCATTCCTGGCCAACGACCGCACCTTTCGCGATCCAGAGGTCGTAAACGTCGAGCCCGGTGGTCGCGTGCTGCTGCGTGTCATCAACGGCTCGGCGATGAGCGCTTTTCACGTCGATCTGGGCCAGATCGATGGCGAACTGATCGCCGTTGACGGGTTCGAGGTCGAACCAGTGGCGGGAAAGCGCTTTCCGATTGCGGTCGCGCAGCGCCTCGATATTCGGCTGGCGATCCCGCGCGCAGCCGCAGCCTATCCAGTGCGTGCGCTGCTTGAGGGAGATAACAAACAGACAGGCATCGTCCTGCGTGCGGGAAATGCGCCGATCGCGCGCATCCCCGATACGGCCGCCATGGTTTCGCCCGCTCTCACGCTCGACCTCGAGAGCCGGCTGCGGGCAAAGGCGCCGCTCACGCCGCGCAAGGCCGATCGCAGGCACACGCTCAATCTCACCGGCAGCATGGCCGGTTATGTCTGGTCGATCAACAACGTGCCCTGGACCAAGGATACGCCGCCGCTTCCCCTTGCGAAGGGCGAGCGCGTCGAGCTTCTGTTTGTCAATCAGACGCCGATGCCGCATCCGATGCACCTTCACGGCCATGAATTTCAGGTCATGGCGATCAACGATAAGCAAATCTCGGGCGCCGTGCGCGATACGGTGATGGTGCCGCCGGGTACGAGGGTATTGGTCGCGTTCGACGCCAACAATCCGGGGCACTGGGCGCTGCACTGTCATCTGCTCTATCACCTCGATGCTGGGATGTTCACGACCCTGCAATATGTCTGAAGCCGAGAACGGGTGTGGGACGGCGAGGCCGGTATTCACGACAGGGGATTTGCGCCACTCTGATCTTGGCGGGCGCATCATGCGCTGCCTTCACGACAGTGGCGAACGCTCAGGCGGTGCGGTCGGACAATCCCGCGCCGACGGGTCAGTCATATCTGACGGGCGACTGGGGCGGGCTGCGCTCCTCCCTCGACAGCCGTGGCATCACCTTTACGTTCACCGATATCAACGATTGGCTGGCCAATGTCGGCGGCGGGATCAAAACCGGCGCGGTCGGGCTCGGCGCGTTCCAGCCGCAGCTTGATCTCGACTTGCAGAAATTAGCGGGCCTGCAAGGTGATCGCATTCACATCCATGGCCTCATCACCTATGGTCCAGCGTTCAGCCCGAACTACCTCGGCAATTTCCTCGGCGCGTCGAACATCGAAGCCGGACCGATGCAGCGCCTTTATGCGCTCTGGTACGAGCACAACGCGCCCAGTGATCTTTGGTCCGTTCGCTTCGGCCTGATGCTTGCCGACAGCCAGTTCGTGCAGAGCCAGACCGCGACGAGCTTCATCAACAATGCCATCAGCTGGCCGAGCTTCTTCTCCGCCAATCTGCCGGCATCGGGGCCAGCCTTTCCGTTGCCGGCGCCGGGGATTTGACTCCGCGTGCAGCCACGGCAAGACATTCAGTTGCAAGCGGCGGTGTTCAGTGGCGATCCGAGCGGCGGCAACGGCTCGAATCAACCGGCTCCGTTGCCGAACGGAACCGTCTTCAGTTTCCGCGGCGGCGCCTTCTTCATCGCGGAGGCAAGCTACTTGCCCAATCAAGGCAATGACAGCCGCGGTCTTCCCGGCGCTTACCGCGTCGGAGCCTGGTATCACACCAGCTCAAATTTTGCCGATCAGCGCTACGATAATACCGGACTTTCGCTGGCAAACCCGCTGTCCACGGGCATTCCCGCCGAGCATGCGGGCAACAGCGGCGTCTATGGCGTGATCGATCAGATGCTTTACCGCGTTCCCGGCACTGACAGTCAGGGCCTTTCGGCTTTCGCGCGCGCCGGCGGCGCTCCGAACGATCGAAACCCGATCAATTTCTACGCCGATGGCG
>CAWFWC010000015.1:0-79167 GCA_963819465.1 uncultured Alphaproteobacteria bacterium | reverse complement strand
ACCGCGACCATCGCGACTTCGCGCAATTGCTCGCGCGTGGCGCCGGCGGAGGCGAGCACGCCGATGCCGGCGATCACCGCGGAGAGATAGCGTGCCAGCGCTGCCGGATCTGACTTGGCTGAGAGATCGCCTTCCTTGCGCGCGCGGATGAAGCGTTCGCGCAGCTGGTCCTCCATCTGGGCGCGGTGCGCGGCGAGCTCGAAGGGGATGTTCTCCGAGCCGACGCCGCAGGCGAGGCCGCCGGCGACCAAGAGACAGCCCGGGGGATTGGCGGGATCGGTCTGCAGGTCAGCGAGCTTGAGGAGGCCGCGTTCCGCCACTTCGCGGGCGGTCGGCGCCGACAATATTTCCGCCATGCACTCGTTGCGCTGGGTGGTGTAGCGGTTGAGCGCGGCCTTGAGCAGGCCTTCCTTGCTGCCGAAAGCGGCGTAGAGGCTCGGCGGGTTGATACCCATGGCGCCGGTCAGTTCGGCGATGGTGGCGCCCTCGTAGCCGCGGCGCCAGAATACCTCCATGGCTTCGTCGAGCGCCGCGTCCAGGTCGAATTCCCGGGGCCGACCCATTGAAATTGCTTTGGGAATTGCCCGCGAGATTGTTGCTGTCGCGCTCTGTCCTTGGACCACATGACGGCCTTGATCGCCGCGCATAGAAGGTTTCATTGCCTCCGCCTCCCGAATTTTCTTAGTATCTACTACAGAAGTCTCCTTGACGGCTTCGGGTTGCCTCCTACATCTGTAGCACACGCTACATAAGTGGAGCGCTGCCGTGGGTCAAGGATCGGACGTCTCTCCCTCCTCAAGTTCTTCCGCCGAAGCTACTCATCAGGCTGGCCTTAAGCGCCCGCGCCGGCTGCTGGCCGGCGTGGCGATCGTGGCTGTCGTGATCGCGGGTTCGGCCGCGCTGCTCGCCACGCGCTATACCCGCGAGGCGAGGGCTAATGCGAGTGCGGCGGCGCAAAGCGCCGGCGTTCCGGTCTCGGTCGGCATGGTCAAACCGCAGAGCGTTCATCCCTTCGCCGAGTTTTCCGGGCGCATCAACGCGGTCGACTTTGCCGAGATCAGGCCGCAAGTGTCCGGCCGCATCACCGAGATCCGTTTCCATGACGGCCAGCGCGTGAACGCGGGCGATGTCTTGCTGGTGATCGATCCGCGCCCCTATCAGGCCGCCGTCGACAAGGCGGAAGCCGATCTCGCGACCGCGACGGCCAATGTCACTTACACCAAGGCTGAGCGCGAACGCGGCAGCCAGCTGATCAAAAACAACACCCTGTCGCTGGAGACGTTTGATCAGCGGGTCAATGCCGAAGCGGCCGCGCAGGCATCGGTGCAATCGGCGCAGGCCGCGCTCGAAACGGCAAAGCTCAATCTCGATTATGCCTATGTCAAAGCGCCGATCTCCGGCCGCATCAGCCGCGCCGAGATCACGCTCGGCAATCTGGTCGGCTCGCCGACCACTGCGCCGCAATTGCTGGCCTCGATCGTATCCGACAACGGCGTCTATGCCGATTTCGAGGTCGACGAGCAGACCTATCTCAAGGCAGTGCGCGACTATGGCCAGAGCCAGGAGCAGGAACAGAACATTCCGGTCGACGTCGTCGCTCGCGGCGACGAGAAAAACGTCCAGCACGGCCACATCCTGAGCTTCGACAATCGCATCGACACCGGCTCGGGCACGATCCGCGCCCGCGCCCGTTTCGCCAATGCCGACGGCGCCCTGATCCCGGGCATGTACGTTTCGGTGCGCATGGGTGGCGGTGCAATCGATGAAGCACTTTTGGTGCCGGAAAGCGCCATCGGCAACGACCAGAGCAAGCGTTTCGTCTTTGTTGTCGGCTCGGGCGAGAAGGCCGAATACAGGAGCGTGCAGCTCGGCCCGCAGATCGAGGGCAGCCGCGTCATTCTCTCCGGCCTCAAAGCCGGCGACCGCGTCATTCTCGATCACCTGCAGCGGCTTGCGCCCGGCGCGACCGTGGTGCCGCAAGCCGACGATCACACAGCAAGCAATTAACCGCTCTCAACAGCAACGTCCGCGGCTGCCGCGGGCGTGAAAAGAAGAACAACAATGTTGTCGCGTTTCTTCATCGACCGGCCGATCTTTGCCGGCGTGATCTCGGTCGCCATCTTCCTGGCCGGCCTGATCGCCATGACGCGGCTGCCGATTTCGGAATATCCCGAAGTCGTGCCGCCGTCGGTCCAAGTGACGGCGCAATTCCCCGGCGCCAATCCAGAGACCGTCGCCGATACGGTGGCGACGCCGCTCGAAGAGCAGATCAACGGCGTCGAGAACATGCTCTATATGTCAGTCGCAGGCGGCAAGCGACGGCACGCTGACGCTGACGGTCACGTTCAAGCTCGGCACCGATCCCAATCTGGCGACGCAATTGGTGCAGAACCGCGTCAACCAAGCGCTACCGCGCTTGCCCGACGTCACCCGCAATCTCGGCGTCACCACGGTCAAAAGCTCGCCCGACCTCACCATGGTCGTGCATTTGCTGTCGCCCGACGACCGCTACGACATGCTCTATCTGCGCAATTACGCGACGCTGAACGTCAAGGATCAGCTTGCCAAGATCGAGGGCATCGGCAGCGTCCAGCTGTTCGGCTCGGGCGATTACGCGATGCGGATCTGGCTCAATCCGCAGAAGATCGCCGAGCTCGGCCTGAGCGCCGACGACGTGGTCAACGCGGTGCGGCGGCAGAACGTGCAGGTCGCCGCCGGCGTGGTCAACGGCCCGCCCTATAGCGCCAAAGGCGAATTGCAGCTTCCGATCAATGTCGAGGGCCGGCTGACCGATCCCGAGGAGTTCGGCCAGATCGTCATCAAGAACCAGAACGGCGTGGTCACGCGCCTGCGCGACGTGGCGCGCATCGAGATCGACGCCTCGCAATACAGCCTGCGCTCGCTGCTCGACAACAAGCAGGCGGTGGCGATCCCGATCTTCCAGTCGCCGGGCTCGAACGCCATCGAAATCTCCAATCGCGTGCGCGCGACCATGGAGGATCTGAAGAAGAATTTCCCGGCCGGGCTCGATTACAGCATCGTCTACGACCCGACCGTGTTCGTGCGCGATTCGATCAAGGCGGTGGTGCACACGCTGCTCGAAGCGGTGGCGCTCGTCGTCATCGTCGTGATCCTGTTCCTGCAGACCTGGCGGGCCTCGATCATTCCGCTGTTGGCGGTGCCGACCTCGATCGTCGGCACGTTCGCGGTGATGTATCTGTTCGGGTTTTCGATCAACGCACTGTCGCTGTTCGGCCTGGTGCTCGCCATCGGCATCGTGGTCGACGACGCCATCGTCGTGGTCGAGAACGTCGAGCGCAATATCGAGGCGGGCCTGCATCCGCGCGAAGCGACGATGCAGGCGATGAGCGAGGTCACCGGCCCGATCATCGCCATCGCGCTCGTGCTCTGCGCCGTGTTCGTGCCGATCGCGTTCATCTCCGGCCTCACCGGCGAGTTCTATCGCCAGTTCGCGCTCACCATCGCGTTCTCGACCGTAATCTCGGCGTTCAATTCGCTGACGCTGTCGCCGGCTTTGTCGGCGCTGCTGCTGCGCGGCCATGACGCGCCGAAGGACGTTTTGGCGCGCGGCATGGACAAGGTGCTCGGCCCGTTCTTCCGCCGCTTCAATCGCGTCTTCACGGCGGGCTCGAACGGCTATGGCCGCGGCGTCCGCAGCATTCTTTCCCGCAAGACGGTCGCTGTCGGCATTTATGTGGTGCTCCTGGCGTCGACCGTTTTCGTGTTTCGCGCCGTGCCGCCCGGCTTCGTGCCGCTGCAGGACAAGCAATATCTGGTGAGCTTTGCGCAATTGCCGCAGGGCGCGACGCTCGATCGCACCGAAAAGGTCATTCGCGACATGTCCGAAATCGCGATGAAGGAGCCGGGCGTACAGAGCGCCGTCTCCTTCCCGGGCCTGTCGATCAACGGCTTCATCAACAGTCCGTCGGCCGGCATCGTGTTCGTGACGCTCAAAGCCGTTCGAGGAGCGCACCACGCCCGATCTGTCGGGCTTTGCCATCTCGCAGAAACTGCAAGCCAAATATGCCGGCATCCGCGACGCCGTGATCGCGATCTTCCCGCCGCCGCCGGTCAATGGGCTCGGCACCATCGCCGGCTTCAAGCTCGCAGGTCGAGGACCGCACCGACCAGGGCAATGCGGCGCTCAATCGCGTCATGGGCGAGATCCAGGGCAAGGCGGCGAAGACACCCGGCTTGTTCGCGGTGTTCTCGAACTTCAATATCGGCGTGCCGCAGCTCTACGCCCATGTCGATCGCACCAAGGCGATGCAGCTCGGTGTCGAAGTGCAGGATATTTTCGACACCATGCAGACCTATCTCGGCTCGATCTATGTCAACGACTTCAATCGCTTCGGCCGCACCTACGAGGTGATCGCGCAGGCCGACACGCCGTTCCGCTCCAAGCCCGACGACATCTCTGCGGCTGCAGATCCGCAATTCAATGCCGGCCAGATGGTGCCGCTCGGCGCCGTGGTGATATCGACGCAAACCACCGGGCCCGACAGTGCGGTGCGCTACAACGGCTTCCGCTCCGCCGATCTCAACGGCGCGCCGGCGCCGGGCTTCTCATCTGGCCAAGCGCAGGCGGCGATCACCAAGATTTCTCGACGAGACCCTGCCCAGGGGCATGCAATACGAATGGACCGACCTGACCTATCAGGAGGTCCTTGCCGGCAATACCGCGATTGATCGTCTTTCCGATCTGCGTGCTGCTCGTCTTCCTCGTGCTCGCCGCACAATATGAGAGCCTGTTCCTGCCGCTCGCGATCATCCTCATCGTGCCGATGTGCCTGTTCTCGGCGATCACCGGCGTGTGGCTCACCGGCGGCGACAATAATATCTTCACCCAGATCGGCCTGTTCGTCCTGGTTGGGCTCGCCTGCAAGAACGCCATCCTGATCGTCGAGTTCGCCCGCGAGCTCGAATTCCAGGGCAGGAAGCCGCTCGAAGCGGCGATCGAAGCGGCGCGGCTGCGGCTGCGGCCGATCCTGATGACGAGCTTTGCCTTCATCATGGGCGTGGTGCCGCTGGTGCTGTCATCGGGCGCCGGCTGCCGAGATGCGTCACGCCATGGGCGTCGCCGTGTTCTTCGGCATGCTCGGCGTCACCTTCTTCGGCCTGTTCCTGACGCCGGTCTTCTATCTCTTGCTGCGCATGCTCGGCGGCATGAAGCCGCTCAAGCAGCATGGCGACACGCACGTGATCGCGACGCAGTCACATAACGTGTACCCTTTTGACGTTTGACGCGGTTGCGTGCCTCGGGCAGATTTTCCGTCGACGTGGTTGTTTTTCATTTGAGCATGATCTTTTCCGAAAACCGGTTCCCACTTTTCGGGATCATGCTCCAGGAACGGCGAGCGCATGACCAAGGCGGCCTGGTTTCGTCCTGCCATTTTTTCGGTCAATTGCTATATCGCGACCATTCTCACCATGTTCATCGCCTTCAGCCTGGACCTTAAAAGTCTCCGGGCTGGGCGATGACGACGGTCTATCTCACCAGCCAGCCGATTTCCGGCGCGATGCGGGCCAAGGCCTTCTATCGCGTCATCGGTACGTTCGTCGGCGGAGCGATGATGGTCGCCATCGTGCCCAACCTGATCGACGCGCCGGAACTGACGACGGCCGCGATCATCTTGTGGGTGACGCTCTGCCTGTTCGTCGCGTTGCACGACCGCACGCCGCGCTCCTACATGTTCGTGCTGTCCGGCTATACCGCGGCCCTGATCGGCTTTCCGAGTGTGCTCGCGCCCGGCGCGGTGTTCGACACCGCGGTGTCGCGCGTCGAGGAAATTACGATCGGCGTCCTCTGCGCCGCGCTGGTGCACGGCCTGATCTTTCCGCAAAGCGCGCTTTCGGCCTTCCAGGCCAAGCTGACCTCTGCGCTCGCCGATGCGCGCCGGTGGATCGCCGATGGACTGACCAGGACGGCGACGCCGGAAGGAGAGATGGAACGGCGCCGCATCGCCGGCGACATCACCGAGCTTTATGTCATCGCCACCAGCCTGCGCTTCGACACCTCGCCGATTCATCCCGATATCGGCGTCATCCGCGCCTTCGATCGCAAGATCGTGGCGTTGCTGCCGCTGCTCACCGCCATCGAGGATCGGCTCGGCGTGCTGCGCGGCATTGGGGCGCTTCCGGCCAAGATCGCGCGTGTCGTGCAGGACGTTCACGATTGGGTGCAGACGGCGACGCCGAACGATCCGCCCCGCGCCGACGAACTGCGGCAAGCTTGCCTCGCAGCCACGCCTCCACTCGGCGAGCGCAACAGCTGGGCTGACCTGGTGGCGGCCAATCTCACCGAGCGGTTGGCGGAGCTGATCGATTCCTGGCAGGCGAGCCTCGATCTCGCCGTCTATCTGGCCGATCCGTCGCGCCAACCGAGCGCCGAAATCCGCGCGCTCGGCGCGCAGCTCGGCGAGAAGCCGCTGCATACCGATTGGGGCATCGCGTTGCTCTCGGCGCTATCCGCGACCGTGGCGATGGGCATCTGCACCTTCTTCTGGATCGTCACTGCGTGGCCCGAGGGGGCCAATGCCGTGGCTATTGCCGCGGTCGCCTGCACCTTGTTCGCGACCCTTGACGATCCGACGCCGACTTTGCGCGCCTTGACGATCCTGCTCGCGCTCTGCATTCCGATCGTGCTCGTCTATCAGTTCTTCCTTTTACCGGCGATCACCGGATTCGAGCTCCTGAGCCTGTCGCTGGCGTTTGTGCTGATTCCGGCCGGCATTCTGATGACGATCCCTCGTTATGCCATCGCCGGCTTGGCGCTGGCGCTCGGCTTCACCGTCGAGATGAGCCTGCAAACGAATTACACCGCCGACTTCGCGCAGATCGTGAACAGCAACAGCGCCTTTGTCGTCGGCGCGCTGACGGGACTGATCACGACGCGGCTGATGCGTGTCATTGGCGTGCAAACGGCCGCCCGCCGCCTGTTACACGCGAGTTATCGCGATCTCGCCGGCCTTGCCGACGGCAGCGCGCCGATGACGCGCGATGAATGGGCAAGCCGCATGCTCGACCGCGTTGGCCTGCTGCTGTTCCGCCGGCCGCGCTTCGAGGTGCGGCCGCAACACGAATTCGCCGACGCGCTCGGCGATCTGCGTCTTGGCGTCAACATCATCGAGACCCGCACCATGGCGGAGCAAGTCGGCGCCGAGCGGCGGGAGAGAATGACCGGCATGTTTAAACGCCTCGCCGCCTATTTTCGCGAACTCGCCCGCGGCCGGGGTGCTCCGCTGGGGGGCGATTTGCTTACCGAGATCGATGCCGCGATCGGCGAGATCATCGATTGCGGGTCGGCTACCCACGCCTGCGTAGCCGCGATTGTCGGCTTGCGCCGGACGCTCTACCCTGATGCGGAGCCTTATGAAGCCGTAAAATCTCCTGTGCCGGCGCAATGAGGATGGTTCCGTGATCGGCGAATTCGATATCTACGGCGTCTATTTTCCGATTTTCGTCGTCTTTGCCGGCGTTGCGTTTCTGCTGCAGCTTGCGCTCAAGCGGTTGTTCGATCGGCTCAACGTCTATCGCTTCGTCTGGCATCGGCCGCTATTTGACCTTGCGGTCTATGTCATCCTGCTCGGCGTGGTGACGGCGCTGGGCGCAACTATTCTTCCCTCGGTATGAACCGTCGGTGAATTGATGAAAGACACCGCTTCGTTCGTTCGTGTGCTGGTCACTTTGGCCGTGGTCGTCGTTGCGATCGCCGTCGGCTGGCAGCTCTGGAGTTACTATATGCTGCAGCCGTGGACACGCGACGGCCGTGTGCGCGCTGACGTCGTCACGGTGGCGGCCGATGTCTCCGGCCTCGTCAGTAAGGTCTTCGTCCACGACAATGAGAAGGTGACCAAAGGCCAGCCGCTGTTTGAGATCGACCAGCGCCGTTTCCAATATGCGCTCGAGCAGGCCAAGGCCAGTGTCGTCAGCCGCCAGACCAATCTCGATCAGGCCAAGCGCGATCTGACCCGTGCCCATACCCTGACCAGCGTCGCCGTCACCGTGCAGCAGGTCGAGCAGAGCCAGCAGGCGGTCGACGTGGCGCAGGCCAATCTCGACGATGCCACTGCTTCGCTTGACGTCGCCAAGCTCAATCTCGAGCGCTCGACCGTGGTGGCGCCGGTCAACGGCATCGTCACCAATTTCGATCTGTTGCCGGGCCGCTACGTCAATGCCGGTGCGCCGGTCTTTGCGCTGATCGATTCCGACTCGTTCCGCATCGAAGGCTATTTCGAGGAAACCAAGCTGCGCCGCATCCATATCGGCGAGGAGGCCACCGTCAAGCTGATCGGCGATTTGCGCACGCTCTCAGGCCATGTCGAAAGCATCGCGGCCGGTATCGAAGATCAGAACCGCAGCACCAGCAGCGAACTGTTGGCCGCGGTCAACCCGACCTTCAGCTGGGTCAGATTGGCGCAGCGCATTCCGGTCCGCATCAAGCTCGACAACGTGCCGCCGGACCTGCTTCTGGTATCCGGCCGCACGGCCACGGTCTCGATCGGTAAAATCTCCTGGTGGTAAGGCCCGATGCGCCGCAGGCGCGATGATCCTTCGCGCGAGACGCTTAAGCGCGCGCCGGCGTCTAAATTCATGACGTCAGCTTGACAGTTCAGCGACCAATTCAGCCGGGAACCCAAACGCTTGGCACCGGCAAACCGCCATGATAGCCTTTTCTGGTCATCCAGATCGCGCCATTTTTGCCGTTCGCGCCACCGCGTTCGGAGGCCGCCCCGGGGAAAGAGGAACCGCTATGGCAACCAAATCGAGTGCGTCCGCAAGTCCAGAGAAAGACGAAGCCACAGCGGCTCCAGAAAGTCGTGCCGAGGTCGCGACCAAGCTCGTCGATCGTTTCGCGATCTGGTCGGGCGTCGCCGGCCTGGTGCCGATCCCCGTCGTCGACCTGCTCTGCGTCGGCGGCCTCCAGGTTCAGATGCTGCGGCGGCTGTCGCAGATCTATGACGTCGAGTTCTCGCAAAATCGCGGCAAGGCGATCATCGCGGCGCTTGCCGGTACCATGATCCCGGCGACCAGCGGGATGGGCGCCGCCAGCGCGCTGAAGGCCGTGCCGGTCCTCGGCATGCTCGCGGGCGGCTTCGTCATGCCGGCACTGTCGGCGGGCGCCAGCTACGCCATCGGCAAGGCGTTCATCCAGCATTTTGAATCGGGCGGCACGCTGCTCGATTTCAATCCGCCGGACTATCGCGAATTCGTGAAGGCACAGAAAGAGATGTGGGAATCGCGGAACAAGTCGTCGACGCCGGCATCCTAAAGCGCCGGTTCTGGCCGGCGCGGCGCGTCCTTGCGGCGCGCTTTGCCGGGCGGTTCCTGACGACGCCGAGGCCGGCCCGAGCGACGTCAAGCGAGGCGATTTCGACCAACGTGAATCCAAACGCCACTTAATGTCGACGTGACATCGAGACCCGTTCGAGCCCCAATGGCTATAGCCATTCTCGCCTACATCATTCTGTGCCTGCTTACGGCATTTTGTGGCACTCATCGCCGCATGGGCTATTGGGGGACATTCTTCTTTGCGCTCTTCACTACGCCGCTGGTGACATTGCCGGTGCTGTTTCTCACCGGCCCGTCGCGGCACGTCGAATGGCGCCCCCGAGAATGAGGCGCCTCTACTGCTTCGGGCCGGCGGGCGCTCTCTCTGCTCTGCAGGCTGGCGTGCCGTGTCGCAGGTCTTGATCCTGCCGTGTTGAATTGTAGGTCAGTGGCGTCAGATGTCTTTTATTGATCTCATCCGCCGCGAAATGCACGGCTCGATGCCGAAGCTCCTGTTCATGTCGGGCTTGGGCGGCGTCAGCAATGCGTCGATCCTCGCCGCCATCAATGCCGGCGTGCAGGATTCCACCAACGGGCAAAAGCCCGGCCTGTGGGCGGCGATGCTGTTCCTGGTCGCGCTGTTCCTGTTCACGAAGTCGCAGGAATTCGTGACCATCACGGCGACCGCCGAGATCGAAGCCATTATTCATAAGCTGCGCGTGCGGATCATGGACATGATCCGCCGCTCCGAGCTTCTGGAAGTCGAAAAGATCGGCCGCTCGCGCATCGTCGCCGCGGTGACCAGCGACACCGCGGTGTTGACGCAGGCGAGCAACATGCTCTGCTTCACCATCCAGGGCGCGGTGCTGATCTTCTTCGTCGGACTTTATGTCGCTTACCTCTCGATCGTCGCGTTTCTTCTTACTTTCGTCATCGTCGTCGGCGCCGGCACGATCTTTCACCACAAGAACAAGCGGCTCGCCGCGCAAAAGAGCGAATCGGCGGCCTGGGAGCGCCGGCTGTTCGATCGGCTTACCGATTTTCTCGACGGCTTCAAGGAAGTGCGGCTGAACCGCTCGCGCAGCGACGACCTCTATGCAGATGCGTCCGAAGTGTCGATGACGGCCGCCAATATCAAGATCCGCACCCAGGCCGAAACCTTCAAGATGATCGTGACCTCGCAGCTCTCGATGTATGTGCTGCTGGGCGCGGTCGTGTTCGTGGCGCCGAATTTGAGCGATTCGCTCGGCGGCACCTCGATCGCCAAGGCGACCACGGCCCTGCTGTTCATCGTCGGCGCCTGTTTCGGCCTGGTGCAGTCGATCCCGATTCTGCTCAATGCCAATGCGGCGGCCGACCGCATCGGCCGCCTGGAGGCCGCCCTGGAGACGGCGCTTTCGGCGGTCGAGCCGCGCGAGCTGACGGAGCGCAAGCGCTTCGAGAAGATCGAAATGCAGAACATCGTGTTCAGCTATACCGACCGCTTCTCCGATACGGTGTTCAAGATCGGGCCGATCGATTTCACCTTGAATGCCGGCGAGCTCGTTTTCATCACCGGCGGCAATGGGTCGGGCAAATCGACCTTTCTGCGGGTGCTGTCCGGCCTCTACCCGCCGGATTCCGGCGATATCTTCGTCGACGGCACCCGGATCAACGACAACACCCGGGACGACTATCGGGCGCTGATTTCGGCAATTTTCTTCGATTACCACCTGTTTCAGCGACTCTATGGCGTCGACGACCCGGATCCGGCCGAACTCGATGCTCTGTTCCGGAAGTTCAAACTGGAGGACAAAACGTCGCTGGTAGACGGTTCTTTCCGCACCCTCGACCTCTCCGGCGGCCAGCGCCGGCGGCTTGCTTTGATCGTCAGCTTGCTGGAAAAGCGGCCGATCATGCTGCTCGACGAGTGGACAGCCGAGCAGGATCCCGAATATCGCCGCAAATTCTACGACGAACTGCTGCCGGATATGCTGCGGGCCGGCGCAACCGTCATCGTGATCACCCACGATGACCGCCTTTTGAATGAGCTGCATCTGCCGGCCCGAAGCATCCGCATGGACGAGGGCCGTATTGTCGAACAGCACATAATCGGCGGATGATGGGGGCTCTGGAGAACTGTTGATGGCGAAGTACCCGCAGATTGACGATTTGCCCCCGGTGCCGCCGCGCCGGCGCGGCGTTTTCAGTCGCATCTGGCGCCATCTGCCGGGGCTGGCGGTTCTCATCATGTCGGCGCTTCTGATCACCGTGGTGCTGTGGCCCTATGTGGTGATCACCATCCCGTCCGGACGCGTCGGCGTGTTGTGGAAGCGCTTCAACGGCATCGACATCTATTGCTGGTGCTGGGTCGGCCGCGGCACCGTGCTCGACCCCCGCGAGCTCCGCGAGGAAGGCCTGCACCTGGTCTGGCCGTGGGACAAATTGTTCATCTACGATCTGCGCCTGCAATCGACGACGCAGACCTTCAACGCCATCTCCAAGGACGGCGTCAACGTCAAGGCGCAGATCAGCACGCGCTATCAATTGCTGCACAATCCGATCGCCGTGCTGCACAAATTCATCGGCCCGGATTATCTCAACTCGGTGCTCAATCCGGAAATCGGCAGCCAGGCGCGCGAGATCATTTCGCAATATACCGCGGAAGAGGTCTACACGTCGCGCGAGCAGATTCAGAAGCAGATCCGCGACAGTGCGCAAAAGAGCCTGTCCGCCAATCTCAACAAATTGGTGCAGCCGGAGGCGATGGAGCAGCCCGATCCCAAGCACTACAACGACTTCCTGCAGGACGCGATCCAGATCCTCGACACGCTCGTTCTGTCGATCGAACTGCCACCCGAGATCGTTGCCGCGATCAACCGGCAGACCGAGCAGTATTACATGATCCAGGAATATAAATTCCGCGTGCAGCGCGAGGCCGAAGAGAGCAGGCGCAAGCAGATCGAAGCTGACGGCATCGCCGCGTTCCAGAAAACGGTGAGCAGAGGCATTTCGGATTCCTATTTGCGCTGGCGCGGCATCGAGGCGACGCTCGAACTCGCCAAATCGCCGAATTCCAAGATCGTGGTCATCGGCAGCGGCAAGGACGGCCTGCCGATCATTCTCAACGGCGCCGATATGCCCGGTGCCGCGCCGGCCGGAGCCAACAACCAGCAAGGCGGAGCGAACCGCCCCGACGAAGGCAATACGCCGGAGACACAGTCAGCGCCGGCCGGTTCGCTCGGGCAGCCGGGCGTGCCGGGCGGGTCCTCGACGCCGCCCGGAGCGCTGACGCCGAGCGCGCCGCCGGGCAAAAGCGGAGCAAGTCCGAGCGGAGCGAATCCAAGCGGAGCAAGTCCGAACGGAGCAAATCCGCCGGGACGCTCGTCGAGCAACACCGGTTCAAGCACGTCCCAACAGGCGGAGGAGGCGGCCACGTCAAAAGCGGCGCAGTCCGAGTCCAATGTGGCGACCGCCGCCGGGCCGCTCGACATTCCGGGTGTGAACCTGCTGCTGTCACGGATCTCAGGCGCGTTGCAGGCCGGCGCGGATTTCACCGCACCGGCGCCGCCGCCGCAGTCGAAGACCGGCAAAAAATAGCGGAGGATGACGGTGGCGGACAGAGCGCAAAGTCCTCGGCCGAGCGTGTTTGACGACACCCGCCTCGTCTCGGTGATCGCATGCATCGTCGCGGTCGTGGTCATCCTGGTCGGAGGCCATCTTTATGGGCGTTATCTCGCATCCAAAGAGATGGGCGGGCGCGACAACGTTATCGAGCAGTTGCAGTCGCAAGTTCAGCAGCAGAAGCGCTCGGCCGATCAGAAAAGCGCGCAAGTCACCGATCTGCAGGCCAAGCTCGCCCGGGTCCAGGCTGCGCTCGAACAGATCCTGCCGAGCAAGGACACTTACAACATTGTGCCGAACCAGACCCTGATCGTGGCCGACGGCAGGATCACCGTCGGCCTGATCGGCTCGCCCGCCAACGAGAGCATCGTGCTCAATATCAACGGCAAGCAGCTGACCGCGACCGCGGGTCAGGTGATCCCGGCGGGTTCGGATCCGTCAGCCAATTGCCGGGTCGCGGTGCAGTCCTTCGACATGTTCAAGGCCGTGCTCACGACGACCTGCGCCAAAGGGCAGTAAAAAAAGTCGCCAGCCGCACCGGCGGGTTCGGCGATTACCTTTAAGTCATCACTTTGGAACTCGGCCCTTCACCGCATTGGCGCGAGCGCTCAATGTGATGCGGCCTGCACTATCGGCCGGCGTCCGTGCGCGCACGCGCTCCTCGAGTTGTCGCACCTCATCGGCACCGATCGTGGCAAAGGTCGGACCGAGACTCGAGCCGAGCTGGCTGATCTCCCAATAATTCTCGAAGTTTGGGAATGTGCGTTGCACGGTGATTTCCCGCGTCTCGACCGCCTCAAGACCCGCGCCGCGCCACAAGTCGCGCATCGCATCGATGCGGGAGGCTTCGACGCTCGGCGGGTTGACCGGCGCGATTCCCAAGGCGCGCAATTCAACCCGGATCGGCTCCTGCGGAAAGCCGCCGCCCAGGATGTCCCAGGCATAGGCGGCGACGGTGCCGCCCGGCCGCACCACCCGCGCCATCTCGGCCACGCCTTTGGCCGGCTCCGGCACGAAGAAGATCACCAGCGCCATGGCCGCCACGTCGAAGGCATTGTCAGGAAACGGCAGCGCCATGGCGTTGCCGATCTCGAATTTCGCGAGCTGTCCCGCCGGGCGTTTCCTAGCAAAGTCGATTTGCGCGCTCGACGGGTCGACGCCTCGCACTGCCGCCGGCGCGCAGCGCTTGACCAGCACTTCGCTGAATGCGCCGGTGCCGCAGCCGACGTCGACCCAGCGCAATCCGGGCGGCTGCGCCAACCAGTCGATGAAGGAGTTACCGGCAATGCCGCTCCACGTTCCCATCATCCGCTCATAGGCGTTGCCGTCTTCGAAGCGGATTTGTGTGTCGGTCATCGGTGCTTCCATTCTAAGTCTGTGTTTGCCACGTTTGTCTGATGGCGATCCTGCTCAATAAAGCGCTGTAGGCCCGGTGCAAAAAGCCGACGCGGCGCATCGACGACGCGCCGCGTCCTTGCTCTCTCCAAGGCGCCGCCTAGATCAGCGGCCCAGGATTTTTCTTGTAGCGGGTCACGATCGCCTGCGCCGTCATATAAGTCAGTGCCTGGATAGTGAGCGTCGGATTGAATCCGGCGCCCATGGTCGGGAAGGTCGAGCTCCCGATCAGGAACAGATTAGAGTGATCCCAGCTTTGTCCGTATTTGTTGACGACGGAGTCCTTCGGGTCACTGCCCATGCGCGTGCCGCCTTCGTGATGCGCGCCTGGCGCACCCTGTGGGCTCGCGGGCGGTGACCAGACCAGATTGGCGCCCATGGCGTGACCGATCTCGGCAAGCTTCTTTTGCACGAAGTCGACGCGGGCGCGTTCGGCGGGTCGCCGCCAGTCGTAAGTGACCCGTGGCGCCGGCAGGCCCCAGGCGTCGCGCACATTGGGATCGAGATCGATGGTCTGATCGGCATAAGGCAAGTTTTCCGTCTGCGCCACCATGGCGGCGTGGCGCGTGTAGGAATTGGCGATGAAATCGCGATAGGCCGCGCCCCACATCGGGATGCCCGGAGGCGTCGGGCTGGTCGATGCCGCGATCGGGCCGCCTTCGAGATTTGGCGTGCCGACGGAGAGTTGCGCGCCGCGGATGAAGCCGAGCCCGCTATGGTCGAAATTGTCGGCGTTGAAGTCGTCGACAGTATGCTTCTGGGCGCTCGGACCCATGTAGTTGTTGACATGACGGTCGTCGAATTTGGCGAAGACCGGCGCCATGACATGCGCCATCACATGCTTGCCGAGATGGCCGCTCGAATTGGCAAGCCCGTTCGGGAATTTCTCCGTTTTCGACAACAGCATCAGCCGCGTATTGTCGTAGATGAACGGCGCGACGATGACGATATCGGCCTCGATCGTATTGTCGGAACGGTCGGGTCCGTAATACGACACGCCCGTCACCTTGCCGCTGTTATCGCTGTTGACGCGGTAACACATCGCGTTGGTGAGGAGCTTGAAATTGCCGGTGGCGTCGGCCTCCGGCAGTTTGGTGACGAGGATCGACGACTTCGCGCCGAGGAAGCAGCCGAACGCCTGGCAGAAGCCGCAATAGGAGCAGCCCGGCCGGTTCTGATAGGGCTGCGAAAGGATGGCGCGCGGCGAGGAGAAGGGGTGCAGGCCGAGCTTCTTGGCGCCGGCTTCGAACAGCACCGCCGATTGATCCATCTGCAGCGCCGGCATCGGGTATTCGCGGCTGCGCGGGCCCTCGAAGACATTCCCGCCGTCGATCTTGGCGCCTTTGAGATTGCCGGCTTTGCCGGACACGCCAAGCTCATATTCGGCCTGATCGAAGAACGGTTCGAGCTCGGCATAGCTCACCGGCCAGTCGGTCAGTGAGGAATTGGCCGGAATGGCGTCTTTGCCGTAGCGCTCGATGGTCTTGGTGCGGACGCGGAAATCGTCCTCGTGCATGCGCCATGACAGCGAGCCGTAATGCACGGTGCCGCCGCCGGCCTGGTTGCCGTTATTGAGCGACGGCATCGGCGCGGCGCGCGCATTGGTGTTCGGCCGCCACGTCACCGGATCGCGCTTCATGTTCGGGCGCAGGTCCTGGCGCTGGAAATAACGCAGCTCGTCGAGGCCCTCGAAGTCCTTGGTTTGCAGGCGCGGGCCGCGTTCGAGCCCGACCACTTTCATTCCGGCCTTGCCGAGCTCAGCGGCAAGAATGCCGCCGACAGCGCCGACACCGACGATGACAACGTCCGTTTTTTCGGTCGCCATGGTTCAGCTCCGCTTGTTCTTGAGTTGCTCTTGCAAGCCGGTGATCGGCTCGCGCGCGAAGGCTTCCTTGCTGCCCAAATCCGCCGGTGTATAGATCGGCTGCGCGCCGGGGAAACCGACAAGCCGCCAGCCGGCGAAGTCCTTGTTGCCGCCATAGACCGGATCGGAAAACATGCCTTCCATCGTGTGCGTGCGCAGCGTGGCGAAGAAAGCGCGCGCCGAGGGCCAGACGAATTCGGGCGCTTTGTCCTGCGCCAGCGCGCCGATGCAATCGTCCTGTTGCGTCGCGCCGATCTGCCGAAACGGCTTGCCGTAAGCGGCAATGCAATGCGCATCGAGCTGCGCCAGACCGCGCCGGTAGAAGTCCTGCTGGTCGCTATAGGCGCCGGAGAGCGAGATATCGATATAGTTGAGTACGCCGGCGTCGGCGGCGCCCGGCTTGCCCGATGCGCTCGGCATGATTTGTTCGGCGAGTGCGGCGACGGTTTTCGCATCGTCATTGTTGAAGAACGCGCCGTGCCGATAGGCCGCGGCCGTCACGTCGTTTGCGGCAGTATCGGCCGCGGCGGGTGCGGCCGCGGTCTTAGCCGCTGTCTTGGCCGCGTCGCGCAGTTGATCTTGAGCGAGTGCGTTTGGAACCAGCGTGACGCTGGCGGCGGCGCCGGCGGCGCTTCCGACAAGAAACGCACGGCGGCCTTCATCATGCTTTGTCATGATGCCTACCTCCCTGTTTGCTCCTCACGTCTCTCATGAACGACGCAAAGGCGCCGCGGGCGTGATGTGAGCGGATGCGCGTTGGGTCCGACGATCCCCGCGCTCGACGATGAGGCTAGCCACTTCGTGTGATGCGAACAAGGCGGCCGGCGCGTCGGTGCGCGTAGAGCAGCTATTCCCAAATCAGAACGTTGGGCAATGAAACATCGGTGCGCGGCGCAATCGCTTGCCGCAACAGCGTGTAGCCGACGCCGGCGAGACCGCGGAACAGACCGAGATTGAAATGCCGCTTGCCGTTATTCCAACGGTAGTCGCCAGTCGCGTCGGCGCGTTCGACGACCGCGAGCAGGCGTCGCGCCGCAGTGTCGCGCAGATCGCCGCGCTCAAGTACGCCGCCAGCGTCGCAGAGAAATTCGATGCCGCCGAGCGTGCCGCAGCACAGCGTATCGACCGGCGTCGCTTCGTTCAGTTGCACCCCGGCGACGGCGTTCTCGATGTCGGCCCGGACGGCCAGCGCGCCGCGCCGTTTGCCGATGCCAAGCCGCGCCAGCCCGATGCCGGTCGCGCCGTGGCACCATTGGCATGGCCAATGGGTCTGGCTGGCGCGCAGATCCGGCCAGTTGCGGCGTTCGCCGTCGTAGCTTGAATCTTCAAACGCGATGCATTCGGCGGCGGCTTCAGCGAAATCATCGCGCCCGGTAGCAGCTGCGAGCGCCGCCAGCGCATAAGCGAAGCCAGCGGCGCCATGCGACATGCCGTTGAGCATTTTGCCGTCGGTGCCCGGGATCGGCCAGCTTCGCCGGCCTTGCGGCCCGAGCCGCGGCTGCGCCAGCAAATGCGCGCCGCATTGGGTTGCCCGCTCGAGAGTCGCGGGCGATCCGGTATCGCGATGCAGACGAAGGAGCCCGAGAATGCCGCCGGCGCTGCCGCTCATGACGTCGAGCTGCTTGTCGGCCGCGATCAGTTCGTCGGTGAACAGCCGTGCCGTCGCTTCCGCATCGGCGAACAGAGCGTCATCGCCGAGGTTCTTTCCGATCACTGCAAACGCATAGACGATCGAGCCGAGGCCGGTGGCGCCGCCGACGCCCAGCGCGCGCGCCAGCCGTGCCGCGTTGCGGCTCTTCAAGCCCTTGCGCAGATGCGACAGTGCGGCGCGTGCAAGCTCGGCCGACGGTGCATGGCCGCTCACGGCGGCATGGGCGGCGAGAAAAACCGCGATCCCCGCGGTGCCGTTATAGAGATCGGGGCCGAGACAAACGAGCTGGAAGACATCGGCATCGCCCAGCCAATCGAGCCCGATCCAGGCCGCACCCGGGCCGCGGCGGACAGCGCGCTCGTGCAATTCGCCGGCGATCTTGCCGGCTTCGGCGAGGAACAGCTCGCGGGCCGCGGCTGGCGGCAGGTTCGCCGATGTTTCCTTGACCGCCGTGCGATCTGAAGACGCCGCGCGCTGCACGATCGAATTGGTATTCTCGCGGATGACCTCGGCCTGCCAGGTAATTTCCTTGTCGTCGAGCTTCGTCGCGCGCTCGATGGCGCGCGTGAGGCCGGGCACGGCGGCGGTACTCGCCGATACGCCGGTGATGTCGCTGATCTCGGTGCCGTCGCTCGGTGTCACGAAATGCGGCACGTTGAGCGACAATAGCGCCGTGCGCTCGGCGCGCAGCAGCGGCCATAGCGGTTCGCTCTCTTTGTCCCATGACGAAAGCCGGGCGACGAAATCGGCCTGCGCCGACCAGGAGGCGCCGTCGTCCATCGGTGCGTGGTTTCGCAGCCGTTGCAGCAGCATGTAATAGAACCTGGTCGGGTGCACGACCTTGCGCACCGGCAGGCCGGCGAAGCCCGCGAACAGATCGGCTGCAGCGGCGGCGATCCGACCTTTGAGGAAATGCGCGTAGTCCTCGAAGCCCGTGATGAAGGCATCGATATGGTCGGCGAACTTGGCATAGCGTCCGTCGACATGCGGCAGATTGGTATTGGTGGTGCCGGGCTCCTTGACCTTTGCCGGCCGCATCGCATCGGTATTGACGTCGTTCCAGGCGATCACCGTTCGCGCGCCCCAATCCGCCGTCATGCCGCCCATGGCGAAGACATTGTTATCGACGGAGCGGCCGTAAGCGGGCAGGAGGCCGACGGTCATGACCGAATTGGCGACGATGTCCATGGCGGCGTCGAAGGCTTCGCTCTCCGGTTCGTTGGCTTTGTATTCCTCGGCAGTCGGCTGCAGGATCGTTTCGAGATCGATCGGAACCGGATGATCGCCCGCCGCGATGATGTTCTCCTGATGCATGTCGGTCGCGGCGAAGACGTGCAGCAGCGCCAGATAGGCGCCGGCGCGGCGGAAGAAGCGCACGATGCCAGCCTCGTCCGCGCAGCCGTCATGAGTAACGAACTCGGTCCAGCCGTAGCCGTCGCACGCGATGGCGCGGACCGCCTTCAGCGTCAGCGGCGGATCGGCGCGATTGAGCCGCGCGATCAGTTCGGCCCAGGCGATGTCGAGCCGTAGATCCTTGGGCTTGTAAACAAGGCGCGCCCCGCCGGCGAAGGTGATTATCTGCACCGAGCGGCCGAAATTGTGCGGATCGGACAAGTCGCCCTCGATCTTGACGACCGTGCTTGCCGCGCTTGATGGCAGCAGGTCGCGCCGGATCGCAGGCAGGTCGGCATCGAGCCGTAGGATCAATTCGCGCGACGTATCGAGCCATTGCCGGGTGGTGGTTGCGATGAGGCGCAGCAGCACCGGCTTCTCGTTGAACAGCGCTCGGAAGCCGCCGGATTTCATGTCGGCGACAAAGCGCTCGTAGAGCGCGGTCCCGGCCCGCTGTGCCGGCTGACCGGCCGCCGCGGCATTGCGCGCCTTGCCGAAGCGCTCGTACAGCGCCGGCGCGCCAAGGCCGGAGAGCTCCTGCAGCAGCGTGCTGCGCAGGCCGTTACGCGCCGTCTCGCTCAGCTGACCGAGCGCGCGCGCCGGGACCGAGGCCACAAGTTGCGCCTGCGCTGCGTCGGCGACCGGCGCCAGGAGCTGCTCGAAGGCGTGAGGCCGGACGTCCGGCGCAGCATCCGTGCTTCCGGCCGGCCGAGACCGGCCGGCGGGGTCTTCCAATGCGGCTAAAGTCCAGGCGGCGTCCGCTGCGAGGCCGGCAAGCGATGTTGGGCCGGTGCCCCAGCTGGGGCCTGTAGCGAGCCGCTCTCTGACTTTCGCAATGGACAATCCGTCGCGCACAAGCCGCCGCTCGAACAACGCCTGATCGCCGCCGGCGGCGGCACGGCACCACGCCGCAAGCCGCCGCGTGGCCAGGCTCGCCGCCGATTCGGTATCGCCATGCGGCTGCGGCACCGGCGCGCGATCGGCCGACAGCAGTTCGTCGATCGTTGCCGCGCGCCGAATCAGGCTTTCGCAATAGGCCGGAATGTCGGCCCGGCTGCCTGCTTGATGGTCGCCTTGGGATGTCATCGGCGGTGTGTTTCGCGAATCGTTCTGGCCCTGTTCAGGTGCGGCGGCAGGTTTTCGCGCGACTTCGGACCGCGCCTTCCCGTGCCGTTTTTACCGCCCGGACCGATACTGAAAATCCCGCGTTTTATCTTCATAAATCAGCCATATGCGCGCACGGAGACGACTTTACACTATACGTCGCCGATGATTTAATGGGCATCTGGCGGGGGGGTTTCACGCAAATTTCTCGTCCTGCCTGGTGACTACGTGCCGGCGCAGCTGGCGAACAAAGGGAACATCGCTATGATTCACACCATCGAGCAGACCGAAGAAGAAATCCTCTCCTTCCAAGTTTCCGACGAGGCGTTGGAAGCTGCGGCGGGTCAGGATAATGCGGGCGCCTTCACGCTCGCCTTCTGCTCCGGTCTCGACACCTGCCCGGCGTAATCGAACTAATTTCGGCAATCGAGATTAGTCGGCGCCGCTGGCAAACAAAGGAACATCGCTATGATTCGCAACATTGAGCAGACCGAAGAAGAAATCCTCTCCTTCCAAGTTTCCGACGAGGCTATCGAAGCCGCGGCGGGTTCGGCGAGGGAAGTTGTGGCCGCTTTGACGGTCGCTTTCTGCACCGGTCTCGACACCTGCCCGGCGTAATCAGATTTAATTTCGATTCTCCGGGACCTGTTCTCGAGACGGTTTCGGTTGCGAAATTTTTTTCCTGATTTGCCAGGCTGGCATGGTTTCCGACGAGGCGCCGCATTTCGGCGCCTCGTCTTTTTTATGGGTCGTGGCTCGGATGGGCCTGGTTTGCGGACGGGCGAAGCGCAGCGCCTCGGGCCCTAGCTATTCTGCTCTTGCGCGACAAAGGGGCGGATCGTCTCGTCACGGAGCATCTTCTCGAAATAATCGATAGTGCGGGTCAGCCCCTCGCGGAGCGGGGTCTGCGGGGCCCAGCCGAGCTTGGCTTTCGCCTTGGCAATGTCGGGCTGACGCTGGCGCGGATCGTCCTGCGGCAACGGCCGGTGCACGATGCGCGACTTGGTGCCGGTGAGCTCGATCACGAGCGAAGCCAGCTCCAGCATGGTGAATTCGTTCGGATTGCCGATATTGATCGGCCCGGTCACCTCGACCGCCGAATTCATCAGTCGAATCAGCCCGTCGATCAGATCGTCAACATAGCAGAACGACCGGGTCTGCAGGCCGTCCCCGAACACGGTGATGTCACGGCCGATCAGCGCCTGCACGATGAAGTTCGACACCACGCGGCCGTCATTGGGATGCATGCGCGGGCCGTAGGTATTGAAGATGCGCGCCACCTTGATGCGCAGATTGTGCTGACGCCAATAGTCGAAGAACAGCGTCTCGGCGCAGCGCTTGCCTTCGTCGTAGCAGGAGCGCGGGCCGATCGGATTGACGTGGCCCCAGTATTCCTCGGGCTGCGGGTGCACGGTCGGGTCGCCGTAGACCTCCGAGGTCGAGGCCTGCAGGATTTTCGCGCGCAGCCGCTTAGCCAGGCCCAGCATATTGATGGCGCCGTGGACGCTGGTCTTGGTCGTCTGCACCGGATCGTGCTGGTAGTGAATCGGCGAGGCCGGGCAAGCGAGATTGTAGATCTGATCGACCTCGACATAGAGCGGAAACGTCACGTCGTGGCGCAGCAGCTCGAAGCGGTGATGATCGAGCATCGCATCGATATTACGCTTGGTGCCGGTGAAATAATTGTCGGCGCAGATCACGATCGCGCCTTGCGCCAGCAGGCGCTCGCACAGATGCGAGCCGAGAAAGCCGGCTCCGCCGGTTACCAGCACCCGGGTCTCAAGATGCATCGCTGCCCACCCTTCGCGCCCTCACGCTTCCCGCGCCAGCATCATGGACGTGGCGCAAAAGACACACCGGCGAATAAATTCCCCCATCGGCTCGCGGTGTTCGGTGTTCTCACGCCTCTCCGCGGCGGCGTCAAGCGCGGCCGCCCGGCGAAATCGGCAAGGGAAAGGCGCTGCGCAGCCGGCGCCAACGGCTCATTTGCGGTCGTGGCGGTCGGGTTAACCACCCGTTAACCATAATCCGTCCAACCTCGCGCCGATAACAGGCGCGACACATGGCATTCACCGCAGAAGCGTTGGAGCCCGGCGATTGGCAGGACGAGGCCGACCTTGCGGCTGTTGTCCCATTTGCGCCGGCGCAGGCGGCGAGCCGCGCCTGGGTGCTCGCGCCGTCCTCGGAGGAAATCGCCGAGCTCCGCAAGCAGATCGACGTCAAGGTCACCGCGGCCAAGATGCTCAACGAGCGCGTCCGCAAGCTCACCGCGGAAGGCGTGACCAAAGACAAACGGATCGCCGCGCTCGAAACGCAGCTGGCTGCGATACACGAAGACGTGTCGCATCGCGAGAACGAGAACCACTCGCTGCGGACTTCGCTCGATCTGTCGGTGGTCGAGGGCGCGCGGCTGTCGGGCCGGCTCTGGGATACCGGCGTGGAGGCCGACGCGCTGCGGGCGCGGCTCGAAACGCTCAAGGCAACCTTGATCGCGTCGGAGGGCGAACGCGACCGTCTGACCGCGGCGAAGCGCGACGCTATCGAATTGCACCGGATCGAATTGGACGCGCTGACGAACCAGCTGCAGGCCATGACCGCGCAGACCGCGACGGCGGAGAGCAGGCTGGTCGATCTGCGCAGGAGCCTTGCCGCGCGTACCGATGACAGCAGGGAAGCCAGCCGCAAAGCAGCGGACGCGGCGCATGAGCGCGATGTCGCGGTGGCCGAACTCGCCGAGCTGCGCGACAGGCTGCGGGCCAAGGACAGGGTCACCCAGGACCTCGAACAGTCACGCGCTCAGCTCATGGGCCAGGCCGGAAATCTGCTCGAGGCCTTCGAGGCGCGCGCCGCGGCGCTTGCCGAAGCCGAAGCGAAGGCGCAGTCGCTGTCGCGACAGGTCAAAGAGGCCGAAGTCAAATCGGTACTGGCGCAGAACCAGATCGCGAGCCTGACGGCAAAGCTCGGGCGCGGCGAAGCCGCCTTCGCCGAGGCTGCGGACGCGGTGCAGTCGCTTGTTAAGCGGGTGACCGACGCCGAGGCCAATGCGCGCGAAGCGCAAAACGAGACCGAACGCCTGACCGCGAGGATGCGCAGTCACGAGGCGGCGCTCGCCGAAGCCTCCGATTCGGTGCAATTGCTCGCCGCACGGGCTGCGTCAGCCGAGGGCGATTTGCGCGCCGCCGAGGGCGCGACGAAATTCTTGACCGAGAAGATTGAGCGCCAGCTAGGTGCGCGCGATGAGGCCGCAGCCTCGATTAAGCAGCTCAGCGAGCGCGCCGCCGAGGCCGAAGCGAAGGCGGCCGAGGCCGAGGCGAAAGTCGTTGCCGCCGAGAGCAATCACGAAGGCCTGGCGCTGGAATTGCGGCAGGAGCAGGCGCGCCGCGCCATCGCCGAGGTCGCTTTCGCCAAGGTGGAGACCGAAGCGGTCCGGCTGCGGCGTCAGGTCGACACGCTTTCGACGCGCAGCCGCGAACTGGAAATGGCGGCGGTCGAGCAGCGTGCGCACGAAGTCACCGCGCCTGTCGTTGCGCCTGTCGCGGATGAAGAAGGCGTGCCGGAGCCGATGGCGATCGGCCCGGCCGTCCTGGCAGCCGAGCCGCGGGGCTCCGTCCAATCACTACTGGCCGAGACGATCTCGCTTTAATTCTTGCTCGCTTTAATTCGCGAGCTCGCCGTCCCGCGAATTCAACAGGTTCGGCAAATCGATGAGCGCGATCATGGCGTCGTCGACGGTGACGAGGCCGGACAGGAAATCGGTGCGCGAGCCCTGCGCGATCTTCGGCACCGGCTGGATCTGCGACGCGTCCTGCGAGACGATGTCGAGCACCCGATCCGCCAACAGACCGACCTGGCGGGCGCCGATCTGCACGATGATCACGATATGCATCGGCGTCGCTTCGGTCAGGCCCTGGCCGAAGCGGCAGCGCAGATCGATGATCGGCACGATGACGCCGCGCAGGTTGAGCACGCCGCGCACATAATCCGGCTGTTTGGGCAGGTGGGTGATCGCGGTCCAGCCCTTGATTTCACGCACCGCCATGATGTCGACGCCATACTGGTCGTCGCCAATGGCGAAGCTGATGAACTCAGTCGACTTCTCGGGGACATTTGCCGCGGTCACGGCACTCATTTGACCGAACTTGTCGCCTTCGCCGGCGGCTGCTGCAACTTCGACACTCATGACTCGATCTCCATACACAGACACATACTTGGCTGGGACCGGCCGCGCGGATAGCGCGGTCGCGGTCAGCGAACGATCAGAACTCCTGCCATTCCGGATCTTTTATCGCCGTGGCGAGCGCACTCTGCAGGCGGCCAACCGGACCGCGGCTGGTCGCGGCGGACACGGGCTTTGCGACAAGCTTTGCCGCGGGCTTCGCAGTCGGTGTGGCCGAGACCTTGGCGCCGGCCATGGCCGCAGGCTGCCGGGGCGCCGGCTCGGTGGCCGCACTCGTCGCACCGTTGTCGAGACGGAAGACCGCGACCTTTTCGGTCATGGCGACGGCCTGGTTTTCCAGGGTCTTCGCGGTTGCGGCGTTCTCTTCGACCAGCGCCGAGTTCTGCTGCGTGGCTTGGTCCATCTGGGTCAGGGCGCGATTGACCTGTTCGAGGCCGGTCGCCTGTTCGGCGCTGGCGGACGCGATCTCCGACACCGTCTCGGCGACGCTCTTGATCGAGGTGACGATCTCGGTCAGCGCCGCGCCGGCTTTGTTGACCAGGCCGACGCCGTCTTTGACTTGGCTGTTCGAATTGGTGATGAGATCCTTGATGTCCTTTGCGGCCTGCGAGGAGCGTTGCGCCAGGCTGCGCACTTCCGAGGCCACGACCGCAAAACCCCGGCCGGCTTCGCCGGCGCGCGCCGCCTCGACCGCCGCGTTGAGCGCGAGCAGATTGGTCTGCCGCGCGATCTCGTCGATGACGCCGATGATGTCGGCGATCTTGCGCGAGGATTCTTCGATCCGCGCCATGGCTTCGACGGCTTGCGACACAACCTGACCGCCGCGATCGGCAACCTCGCGGGTCGCCGTCGCCGACTGGCTCGCCTGCTGCGCGTTCTCGGCGTTTTTCTTCACCGTCGCTGCCATCTCTTCCATCGATGCCGAGGTCTGTTCCAGGCTTGCCGCCTGTTCCTCGGTGCGCTGCGACAGGTCGGTGGTGCTGGTCGAAATTTCCGCCGACGCGCTGGTGACTTCACGCGTCGATGAGACGATGGCGCTGATGGTCTGCTGCAACTGGCCGATGGCGCCGTTGAAATCGTCGCGGATCTTGACGTATTCGGCGGCGAAGTTGTCATTCAGCCGGTAGCTGAGATCCCCTTTGGCCATGCGCTCGAGCCCGGCGCCGAGCGCTTCGACGACGCGGGCGACTTGCGCCGCGGCTTCGGCGCGTGCCGCTTCGTTGCGGCGCCGTTCTTCGTCGGCGGCGCGGCGTTGCTCGTCGGCGGCGTGCTGCTGTTCGGCGGATTTCGCCTCGGCCGCCTTGAGCGCGAGCGCGTTGTCCTTGAAGACCTGAACCGCCTTGGCCATGAAGCCGATTTCGTCGCCGCGCTCCTGGCCGACAATGTCCGTCGTCAGATCGCCCTCGGTCAAAAGCTTCATGCCGTCGCCGAGCCGCACCAGCGGCCGCGTGATCTTGGCGATCGCCACCCACAGGCCGAGCGCGCCGCACAGCGCAAGACCGATGATGCTGATCGCTGCGGTGCTGATGATGGTGCTGAATGCGCTCGATGAGGCTTCGGCTGTCGCCTTCTGCGCCTTCTCGATTTCGCTGTTGTTGAGCTTGCTGGTTGCCGAGGTGAAGGCGAAGATCAACTCGTCGCATTTGACCATGCCTTTGATGGCGTTGTCGTTCTGGTCCGCCAGGCCCAGTTGGACCACGGGACCGGTGCAGTCGTTGATGGCTTTCATCTGGGCTCGATAGCCGTCGATGATGTCCTTCTGTTCGGGCTTCAATGCCTCGGCTTCGGCGAGGAATTTCAGCGCATTGTCGTAGTTGGATTGCACCGACTTGGCGGACGTCTGTGCCTCGGCCGAAGCTCCCGGATAGGCGATAGCCCGATAGGCGGCATAGCCGATGATGTTGGCCGAGCGCGAGGCGCGGGCCAGCGCCAGGATAGCGGGATCGTCATTGCCGGCGATTTGCGAATAGGTCTTGTCGACGCTGTGCAGTGAGAGTGCGCCGAGAACGACAATGAGCGCCGTGAGGGCGCTCAGCAGGCCGATGACGGAAAGAATTTTGACCGAGATTTTCAGATTGTCCAGAAAGCGCATATTGCAATTTCCTTTTGCCGGATCGCGGCCGCGGTCCGGATGGCTAATGGCCCACGCCAGGCAGCGCGAATTTTCCCTGCAGGATCCCGGATACAGAGGGCGGCCGGGCGTTTGGCCCCGACCGTCATCCGCGCTCCTTACCCCACCGGCTAAATGTGTAAAAAAATGGTTGGTATTTGATTAAAACGCGCGCAAATGCCGCGCTGGCGCGGCCGTGATAACGCTGACGAAAGTGCTTTGCTCAGGCCGCGCGCGATCCGATTTGGCTTCGGCTCTGGCGCTGGGAGTGGTCACGGCCTCTGAGGCGGCGCTTGACCCTGTCCCAGGTCCGCAGCACAAAAAGCTCCCAGACCGCATAGCGTGCGACGACGGCAAGACATAACAGCGATCCAGCGGCAAAGCGGATCGGGATGACCGCGCGCCGGTAGCCGCCGGGGTGTTTTACCAACTCGCGCTCGTAGAGCGCAGCGAAGTCGTCGACTGTGCGCCTCAGTGTGAATTGTTCGAGCATCCTTTGCCGCCCGGCAGCGCCGCAGGTGCGGGCCAATTCCGGATTGCGGAGCATTTTCAGGATGCCCGCGGCAAGCGACGGAGGGTCAGCGGGGTGCACCAAGACACCGGTTTGGCCGTCGATGACACTATCGGTCATCCCGCCGACGCGTGTCGCCACCGTTGGACATTCCACCAGCAGCGATTCAATCGTGCCGCCCAGGTTCTCGCTGAGCGAGGGCTGCACGGCGACGTCGAGCGCGCGCAGCACCTGCGGCACGTCGTTGCGGAAACCGGTGAAGACGACGCTTCGTTCCAGGCCAAGCGCGACGACCAGATCCTTCATGCGCTGCAAATAGGCCTCGCCCCCGGCTTCCCAGCCGGAGCCGATCAGCAATATTTTTGCCCCCGGAAATTCACCCAAGATAATCGGCGCGGCGCGGATGAGATCCTCCTGGCTCTTGACCGAACGTCCGTACAATGCCGGAGGCAGCCATCGGCTGGCATAAAGCTCGGGATAGAAATAAGCGACCATGCCGATCAACGGCGTGTCGGACGGCCAGCCGAATTGAGCGCAAAGGTCGGCGGGCCGCGTCGTTGCTGGATCGAATTTGTGCTCGTCGGGCCCGTAATAGATCACCTCGAGCTTACGGTCGGGAACGCCGAGTTTGCGATACAGCGATCGGGTATATTCGCAGGAGGCGATGATCGCGGTGTCCAGCCAGCAGGTCCATCGATCGATCCATCGCGGCGTGTAGGCCTCCAGATGAAACGGCCCGGCAATCATCGAAAGCTGAACCGGGACGTCGGCAAACCACGCGGCGATGCGGCCGAGCACCATCGAGTGAAAGAGGTGGGTCTGCACGACATCGAATTGCTCGCGGCGTAACAGGCGATACAAATGCATCACCCTGCGTGGCAACTGCAACAGATCGCTACTCGTGGTGAAATTGAAATTCGCGGCATGAACCGGGATTCTTGCCGCAGTGAACTTATCGACAAGGCCACCTTTTTCGCCGCTCAATATGGCGCAAACGTCGTAGCCGTGGCGGTCGCGCAGCTCGCGAAGCTGCTCGAAGACCCAGCTTGCTCCCTCGGTTGTCGCAGCGACGTGACACACGCGTAGGCGCGGCCGGCGGTCAACCGCGTCGGGCGCATTCGTGCAATCATGGTCTATCTTAGTAGGCATTGCCCGCGGGTCCCTTATAGATGATTGTACGGGATCAGGAGACGCGGGGAAACGATGCGTATTGCCGTCATCGGCGCCGGAGGGCACGCGAAAGTCGTCGCCGACGCCGTACTCGCATCGGGCAGCGATCAGATTGTCGGCTTTTTTGACGATAATTCCGCGCTCTGGAACGGTACGGTGTTCGGCCTTCCGGTCAGAGGTCCGATCGCCGGCTGGCGGGACTATTCGGTCGACGCGTTGATTCTCGGCATCGGAGACAATGCGATGCGCAAGAAAATCTTCGAGCAATTCTCCAGCACCGGAGCAAAGTTCGCTACCGCGCTGCATCCTCGAGCGATACTCGGGCGCGGCGTGGCGGTCGGCGCGGGCAGCGTGGTGCTGGCCAATGTCGTCGTCAATGCCGATACCCAGATCGGATGCGATTGTATTCTCAACACTGCCTGCACCGTCGACCATGATTGCATCGTTGGCGCCCACACGCATCTTGCGCCGGGCGTAAACGTCGCGGGCGATGTCAGAATCGGCGAAGGCGCCTTTGCCGGCATCGGCACGAAGATGATTCCGGGAGTAACGGTTGGCGACTGGGCGTTCCTAGGCGCCGGCACTGTCGTCACCCGCGATGTCGCAGCCAGCGCAAGAGTTGTTGGAGTTCCAGCCAAGGCAATGTGAGGCGTTTGTCATGTCGCGGCAAATTCCAATGTCGCAGCCCGATATCACGAACGAAGATATCGCGCTCGTCGTCGAGGCGCTGAAGAGCAAAAGCCTCAGCATGGGACCGATGCTCGATCGGTTCGAGCGGTCGTTTGCGGAATACGTCGGCGCCAAACATGCTGTTGCCGTCTCGAGCGGAACGGCCGGACTGCATCTGTGCATTCGTGCGGCGAATATCGGACCCGGCGACGAGGTGGTGACGACGCCGTTCAGCTTTGTGGCTTCTGCCAACTGCATTTTGTTCGAGCGCGCCAAACCGGTCTTTATCGATATCGACGAAAGCTCGATGAATATGGATCCGAACCTCGTGCGCGCTGCCCTAAGCGCGCGCACGCGCGCCATCCTGCCGGTGCATGTTTTCGGCCAGCCCTGCGCAATGGATGAACTGGTCGCGGTTTGTAAAGATCGCAATCTGATGCTGATCGAAGACGCCTGCGAAGCGATTGGCGCTGAATATCGTGGCCGCAAGGTCGGCACCTTCGGCAAAGCGGCGGTCTTCGGCTTTTATCCCAACAAGCAAATGACCATGGGCGAGGGCGGCGTTATCGCCACCGACGATGGGGAGTGGGCCCAACTGCTGGCCAGCCTGCGCAACCAGGGGCGCAGCGAGATGGGAACGTGGCTGCAGCACGATCGGCTCGGTTTTAATTACCGGCTCGATGAAATGAGTGCCGCATTGGGCATTTCGCAACTAGCCCGTATCGAGGAATTGTTACGGCGCCGCGACGCGGTTGCCGCGCTCTATCGCGACCGGCTGCGCGCCGTTCCTGGCGTCACGATGCTGCAGCCAGAAAAGACCACGACCCGGCTGAGCTGGTTCGTCATGGCCATACGGCTTGCCGATGGGGTCGATCGGAATGAAGTCATCAAGCGTCTTCGCGGCCGCGGCGTTCCGAGCCGGACTTATTTCTCGCCGATCCATTTGCAGCCGTATTTCAAGGACCAGTTCCAATACAAGAGCGGCGACTTCCCCGTCGCCGAACGCATCGCCAACAGCATCATTGCGCTGCCGTTCCATTCCATCATGCCGGCCGCTGATGTCGATTATGTCGTGAGTTGTCTGGCGGACGCGGTGCGCGCCGACGCGTGAACAGGCGCGGGTGGATGCATCAGCGTGAAATCGCTTGAACGGCTGGTACGGGCCGCGATCCGATCTTGGCGCCCAGCACCTTGCCATAGGCTTGGCTTGGCAGCTCGATCAGGAAATGGATGGCGGTCGCGATCGCAAAGACGGCTGCTGCGGCAATGCTGACGGCGAGCCAAGGCGACATTCCGGCCGCGAGCGCGCGCACGAGAATCGTATAGCCGAAGACGCCGTGCACCGCGTAGAGCGGATAGCTGATATCGGCCAGGACTGTAAAAGGCAAGCGCGCCCCGGCAGGCAGGGCGCCGAAGCTTTCCCGCGTGCGATAGCACAGCGCGAAGGCGGCAAGGGCCGCCACATAGGCGATGGGCGCTGACCAATCCGGTGTCGCGAGAAAGCCGCTCTGCAGGCTTGCTATGAAGCAAACGACGAGAAACAGCAGCGCCATGCCGAGGCCGAATAGGCTGAGGCGGGCTTTGTAGTGAAAATAGAACGCCGTGCCACAGAACATGAAGCAGACATAAACCGGTACGGTCGATGCCCAGAAGGCAACGGCGTAGATCGGCATGCCGGCACGGAGCAAGAGGCCGCTTGCGAGCGGGGTCAAATAGGCCAGCGGTACGACGGCTAAAGCCGGCAGGAACAGTCGGCGGTCACAAGCCCGGATTCGGTCCATCAAAACCAGGCATGTCGCATAGAAGAACAGCTCGACTTCGAGCGTCCAGATGATTCCGTCAATCGACGGCGTCAGAGTCGGCCAGCGCGTGACGATCAATGCATTGAGCAGAATCTGCCCGATCGAATAGGGAAATGGGCGTCCCGCCGACGCAGCGTTCAGTGCGATGCAGACGACAGCAAGTGCCAGGCCGAAAAGATAAGTCGGCCAAATCCGCAATATCCGCGCAACGGCAAATCCACTGCGTGACATTGCCGTCACCGAAAAAGGAATGACAAAGCCGCTGATCAGGAAAAACAGCGCAACGCCGAAATGGCCCCAAAAATAGGCAATGCCGAAATCGGTCACAGGGGTGAAATCCACCGCCCGAATGATCTCGGCCGTTCCCGGAAAGGCGATCAGTGATCCGATCATGTCCGGACTGCGCCAGATCAGATAGCCAAGATGGGAAACAACCACCGCAGCCGCGGCAAGTCCTCGCAGGAATTGGGCGAAAGCGATGCGGGTATGCACCATCGTGACCTCTTATCGCCCGCTGCGCGCAGTGAGATACTGCAAATGCCTGTCGTTAAGTATGCCTGTCGGTGCGGCCAAGGTGAAGTCTGCCTCGGCGATCATTCCCCAGGACGCCCGACGCAGCCGCGGATGGCCATTTTGCCGCGGTCGCGGAGGGCTGGAAGGGCGCCACGCGGACACGTAAAAAGGAGCAAGAAGAACTGGCATAGGGACAGGAACGTCGTGCTCAAGAAGCTTCATGTGGTGGCGCTTGCCGGCGCCCTGGTTTCCATCGGATTTGCCGCACAGCCGCTTGTCGCCGACGACTATCCGTCGCGGCCGGTTACCGACATTGTCGCCTCCACGCCGGGCGGCGGCACCGATATCGTGTCGCGCATCTTCGGCGAGCAGCTCTCCAAGCAGCTCGGCCAGCCCTTCGTGGTCGAAAATCTTCCCGGCGCCGGCTCCCTGACCGGGACCGTCACCGCGGCCCGCGCGGCGCCCGACGGCTACACGCTGCAGACCGGGCTGACCGCCAGCATGGCGGTGAACCCGTCCTTGTTTGCGCATCTGCCCTACGACCCTGTGACGGATTTCGAGCCGGCCGGCATGCTGGCGCAATTCCCGTTCGTCCTGGTTGTCAGCAACAATTTCCCGGCGCATTCCGTGAAAGAACTGATCGATATGGCCAAGGCGAAGCCGGGCCAGATCAACTATGCTTCGGCCGGCAACGGCACCGGCCAGCACTTGTCGATGGAACTGTTTAAATTGATGGCCGGCATCAATCTCGCGCACGTGCCCTATCGCGGCGCCGCGCCGGCCTATGCCGATGTGATGACGGGGCAGGTACCGGTGTTTTTCGACAATCTCGCTTCCGCGCTTGGCCAGATCAAAGGCGGCACGGTGCGCGCGCTCGCGGTCAGCGGCACCAAGCGCTCGCCGCTTCTGCCCGACGTGCCGACGCTGGCTGAGGCAGGAGTGCCGGGCTATTCCAACTATGTGTGGTTCGGGCTGTGGGCGCCGAAAGGCACGCCGCAGCCGATCATCGACCGGCTGCACTCCGAGATCCAAAAAGCGCAAGCCGATCCGGGCGTGAAGGAAAAGATCACGAAGGTCGCCGGCGAAACCTTGGACATGCCGCTTGCCGATATCAGGCCGTTCATGAAAGCCGAGATCGCCAAGTGGGGCGAGGTGGTGAAGAAGGCGGGAATTCAGGTGCAGTAGGCCGCCGGCAGACGGATCATTTCTGCCGGCGCCGTCCGATTTCTTCGATGACGATCGAGTTATCGCGCTCGCCGTCGCCGTGATCGACGCAGGCCTGCAGGACCTCGGCATTGATCGCAAGCAGCGGCAATTGCTGGCCGAGCTTTTCGGCCTGATCGAGCATCAGATGCACGTCCTTGAGCGTCTGGCGCACGCGTCCTTCCGGCGCGAAATCGCCGGCGATCATTTTCGGTCCCTTGGTGCCCATCACCTGCGACTCGGCCGCCGAGGCGCGGGCGACTTTGAGAAAGGCCGCCGGATCGAGCCCAAGCCGGCTCGCGAAAACCAGCCCTTCGGCCAGCGCCAGGCGATGCAGGCCGAGGATGAGATTGATCGCAAGTTTGGCCCGGCCGCCGTCGCCGACCTTGCCGATGTGAAAGCGCCGCGGGAACAGCGCATCGAGCACGGCTGCGGCGTCGTCCGCGATCCGCGCGTCGCCGCCGATGAGGCCCAGCCCGTCGCCGGCACGCACCTGCGCACTCGTACCCGACACCGGCACTTCGAGAAACCGCAAGGAGCCGGCAACGCGCGCGCCAAGCGCCGCGACCCGGTCGGGATCGCAAGTCGGGGTGCAGATCACGATCTTGCCGGCAGCGAGAGGCAGCAGCGCGCGCTCGACGACATCTTCGACCTGATCGGTCGAGAACACCGCAAGCACGATCGGCTCGCAGTCGCGCGCGATGTCGGCAAGCGTCGCCGCGCGCACGCCGATTTGCGCCATACGTTCCGCCTTGGCGGCATCGACGTCGTAAGCGTCGACGGCGAAACCCGCGGCGAGAAGACGGGTGGCATAGACCTCGCCCATCAGGCCGAAGCCGATGAGGCCGACGGAAGATTGAGACACCATCGATCTTTCCTCTGATCTAATCGAGCAGCGCGATATTGAGTTCGCGCGCCACCGTGTCGAGACTTTCGCGGAGCGATTTCGGCATCGGTACGCCGTGGGCGCGGCGGTTGAGCAGCTTGGCGTGGCTCTGTTCGCCCGGCAGCCAGATGCGCTCGACGCCGGGCAGCTTTTGCGAGTTGCGGATGTCGCGGATCACTTGGTCGACCGCGCGCTTGAACTCGCTGACCGGCATGAAGGTCTCGACCGACAGCGCCGCGACCGCTTGTCCGGTATTGGTCGCCTTTCCGGTATTCTTGACCATGTCGACCACATCGCGGCCGATCGCGGCACGGTTAAGCGCCCCTGCAAGGAGGCCGATGATCAGGCTCAAGCCATAGCCTTTGTACTCGCCGATCGGCAGCAGATGGCCTTCGTCGGCACGTTTGGGATCGGTCAGCGGCTTGCCGTCACGATCGATCATCCAGCCGACCGGCATGGTTTCGCCGCGCTGCGCCTTGAGCCGCACCTTGCCGTAGGCCGCCACCGTCGGCGCCATGTCGAGCACGATCGGCGGCTCGTCTTGCGCGGGCACCGCGACCGCCATCGGGTTGGTGCCGAGCAGGCTTTCGCTGCCGCCCCAGGGCGGCAAATGGTTGTTGCTGCCGACGGCGAAATAGAGCCCGATCATGTTGTGGGCGAGCGGCATGGTGACATAGAGCGACGCCGGGCCGGCGTGATTGCTCATGCGGGCGCCGACCCAGCCGATGCCGGTGGCCTTGGCCTTCTCGATCGCAAGCTCAGCGGCGCGCGTCATCACCAGATGGCCCATGCCGTTGTCGCCATCGAGCAAAGCCGCCGACGGGCGGTCACTCACCACGCGGATATTCGGCTTGGGATTGGTGCCGCCGGCGCGGATGCGGCGCACGTAAAGCGGCAGGCGGATGACGCCGTGGGTGTCGCTGCCGCGCAGGTCGGCTTCGACCATCAGGCGCGCCAGCGTCTGCGCGTCCGCCGCCGGCAGGCCGGCAGCCACGAAGGCGCTGGCGACAAAGCTTTCGATCCGTTCCGCCGGAATGCGGGCGACTGTGTCTTGTGGCATGGGTGTCATGTTCCGTGAGCGACGAGGAGGACTGGCTTGGCGTGCGTCGCGACCATAAAATCAATGCGAATTCGGGAGGCAAGTCCAGGAGACAAGTCTAGATGAGCACGACGGCGGCGGAAAAACTCAAGACCATTGATGGCTGTTTCGGCGACTACCCGCAGACCCAGGCGCTGAAGAGGGGCAGCATCACGTCGGACCGCATTGCGCTTCGCCTCACCGAGGTCAATCCGATCTACAAGTCGTTCTTCATGATGGTGCGCGAATTGAAGTTCGATGTCTGCGAGATCGCGCTCGTCACCTATCTGCAGGCCAAGGCGTTCGGCAAGCCGCTCGCGCTGATGCCGGCGACCATGATGGGCCGCTTTCAGCACGGCACCCTTCTGTACAATTCCGAACGCGGCACGCTGACGCCGGACAAGCTCGAGGGCCGCAGGGTCGGCGTGCGTTCCTTCGCGCAGACGACCGGCTGCTGGATCCGCGGCATCCTGTGGAAGGACTACGGCGTCAATCTCGCCAAGGTGAAATGGGTGACATTCGAGGACGCCCATATCGCCGAATTCCGCGATCCGGAAGGCGTCGAGCGCGCCGCCGACGGCAAGGACATGACCAAGATGGTGCTCGACGGCGAGCTCGATGCCGCGATCTTCGGCACCGTCATTCCGGCCCATCCGCAGTTGAAAAGTGTCATCCCCGATCCCGATGCGGCGGCGCAGAGCTGGTACAAAAAGTACGGCACCGTTCCGCTCAATCACATGGTCGTCGTCAAGACCGCGCTGTCGCAATCCGATGCCGGCGCGGTGCGCGAAGTCTTCCGCATGCTGCACGACAGCAAGAAGGCCGCGGGCCTGCCCAAAGCCGGTGCGATCGACACGCTGCCGTTTGGCTTCGACGCGGTGAAGCCGGCGCTCGACCTGATGTCGGCCTATGCGCTGGAAATGAAGATCATTCCGCGGCGTTATGCGGTCGAGGAATTGTTCGACGATACGACCCGCGCCCTGCAGGCCTGACGGCGGTAACGCCGCATAAACCTTTGTGGCAAACTTTTCCAACAAAACCTCGGTTTCCGACACAATCCGTCACGTTCCCGCCCCGCCGTCTTGTTGAAGTCGGCTCCGGTCGGTGGGGAGCCGTTGTTGATGCGTTGTTGGGGGATTGCCTTCCTCCTCGTGGGTTTTGTCGCGCTCGGCGTTTGCGCAAAAGGCGCCGCGGCGGAGCCGCTCGATTCCGCGATCACCGTGATCGGCAACCGACATGCCGGCGCCGACATGGTGCGCTCGTTCTTTCATCCTGGGCCGGACGGCAAGATCGACGCGCAGGCGGCCGACGACGCGATCAAGCGCCTCTATGCCAGCGGACTGTTCAGCAATGTAAAGGTCTCGCGCGCGGGCGACCGCATTCTGGTGGTGGTCGTGGAAAATCCGACCATCGGACGGCTGGCGCTCGAAGGCAATCGCAAGGTCAAAGACGAGGACCTGAAGAAGGATCTGCAATCGAAATCCGGCGGCCCGCTGTCGCGCGCGACGATCCAGAACGACGTCGTGCGCATGCTCGAGGTCTATAAGCGGCACGGCTATTTCGACACCCAGATCGCGCCCAAGACTATCGAGCCGAAGCCCGGCAGCAACAACACCACGGTCGATCTCGTCTTCGAGATCAAGGAGGGCGAGAAGCTCGCGGTGCGGCGCGTCATGTTCGCCGGCAATCACGCCTTCTCCGAAACCAAGCTGCGCAGCGTGGTCAAGACCGGCACGACCAATGTCGTGAGCTTTCTGCTCAACAACGACACCTACGACGCCGACAAGATCGAGAACGACCGCGACCTGTTGCGGCAATTCTATCGCGACCACGGCTATGCCGACGTACGGGTGTCGTCGGAAGGCGCCTATGACGCGGCGACCAAATCCGTCGCCGTGACCTTTGCGATCGACGAGGGACCGCAATATCGCCTCGGCAAGGTCGGGCTCGAATCCGGCCTCAAGACGGTCGATGCCGAGCAGCTCAACCCGGTGCTACACACCCAGACCGGCGACGTTTACGACGCCGCGCTGGTGGACAAGACGGTGGAGGATCTGGCGACGACGCTGGCCCGCCATGGCGAACCTTTCGCCAATATCGTGCCGAAGGTCGTGCGCAAGCCGGGCCGGCAGACGATCGATCTCGTCTATGCGATCGAAGGCGGCAAGCGGCTTTATATCGAGCGCATCGAGATCCACGGCAATGCCAGGACCCGCGACGAGGTGATCCGCCGCGAATTCGATTTCGGCGAAGGCGACGCCTATAACCGCGTGCTGGTCGATCGCGGCGAGCGGCATCTCAAGGCGCTGGGTTATTTCAAGACGGTGAAGATCACGGTCGATCGCGGCTCGGCGCCGGACCGTGTCGTGCTCAATGTCGCGCTCGAAGAGGACAAGACCGGAAGCTTCTTCGTCCAGGGCGGCTATTCGGCGTCCGACGGCGCGATGGTGCAGGTCAGCGTCGGCGACACGAATTTCCTCGGCACCGGCAATATCGCCAAGGCCACGGTAAACTACGGCCAATATGCCCGGGGCTTCGACGTTTCCTTCACCGATCCGTGGTTTCTCAACCAGCATCTCACCGCCGGTATCGAGGCGTTCGGCCGGCAGAGCTTCGCCAGCCCTTACCAGGCCTTCAATACAGAGATGTACGGCGGCAAGGTCTCGGTCGGCACGCCGATCACCGATACTCTCGGCGTCTCCACCAATTACTCGCTCTACAAACAAGGTCTCTCGCTCGATCCTTCGATCGGCACAGTGTCGCTGCCGATCCAGCAGGCGGCCCAGATGGGCTCCTACTGGGTGTCCTCGATCGGCAACAGCGTCACATATTCGACGCTCGACAATGCCAAGCATCCGACCGAGGGCGTGTGGGCGCAGGTCAACAACGACTTCGCCGGTCTCGGCGGCGCCGCCAAATTCGCCCGCACTACGCAGGACGTGCGCATCTATCACGACCTCGGCAATGATGTTGTCGGCATGGTGCGCGGGCAGGGCGGCTATGTCGCGCCCTGGGGCGGCCAGCAATTGCCGCTGCTCGACGGCTTCTTCGGCGGCCCGCAGCTGGTGCGCGGCTTCGCGCCCAACGGATTCGGGCCGCGCGACATCACGCCCGGCACGACCATGGATAATCTCGGCGGCAACGCCTATTGGACCACGTCGGCGGAACTGCAGGCGCCGGTGCCGTTCATTCCGCCCGATGCCGGGCTGAAGGTCGCGGCGTTCTCCGATGTCGGCTCGCTCTGGGCCACCAGCGGCTCGACCGCGACCAATCTCGCCGCGCTGTCGCCGGCGCAGCAGATCGCCAATTCACGCGCGATCAGGTCTTCGGTCGGCGCGGGCCTGATCTGGGACTCGATGTTCGGGCCGATCCGCGTCGACTATGCCTATCCGCTGACCAAGCAGCCCTACGACGTCACCCAGCGCCTGCAGTTCACCGCGGGCGGCTTTGGCGGGTTCTGAACGCGGACTTTATTTCGCGCCCTGCTTCATCCGTTCTTTCACCGGATCCTTGACGTTCTCGAACTTGGCGATCACGACGTTGCGGATCTGTCCGTTCACCTTCTCGGCGCGGCGGATATAGACCGTGTTGATGACGTCGCGAGTTTCCGGGTCGATCGATACCGGCCCGCGCGGGCTGTCCCAGGTCATGCCTTTGGCGGCGGCGACGAGGCTGTCGCCGTCGGCTTTGCCGCCGGTCTTTTTCAAAGCCTCGTAGATCAGATGCATGCCGTCATAGCCGCCGACCGAGAACAGGTCGGGATTGCGCTTGAACTCGGCATTGTAGGCGGCGACGAAGTCGTGATTGAGTTTGGAATTGTCGTTGTAGTCGTAATGCATCGAAGTGATGATGCCGGTCGCGGTGTCGCCCATCGCCTTGACAGCGCTTTCATCGGCCAGCTCGCCGTGGCCCAGAAGCTTGAGCTTGGTCGGATCAATGCCGCGTTCGACCAGCGCTTTGCCGAGCGCACCCGGCTGTGAGCCGCCGGGAATGAAGACGAAAATCGCATCCGCTCCGGAATCCTTGGCGCGCTGCAGGAAAGCTGAGAAATCCGGGCTCGCCATCGGCATCTGGACCGAGTTGACGACTTCGCCGCCGCCGGCCTTGAAGGCGGTGGTGAAGGCCGCTTCGGCGTCGTGGCCGGGGCCGTAGTCCGACACCATGCTGAAGACTTTTTTGATGCCGTTCTTGGCGGCCCAGGTGCCGAGCGGCTCGCAATCCTCCGGCAGCGTCGTCGAGACGCGCACTATATAGGGCGACTTGGTGGTGATGATCGAGGTCGCCGCGTTCATCACGACCATGAGCTTCTTCGCCTGCGCGGAGATATCGGCGACCGTCAATGCCTCAGGCGTGATGACGAAGCCGGCGAGGACGTCGGCATGATCGTTGATGACGAGATCCTGCGCGATGCGCTTGGCATTGTCGGGCAGGCCGCCGTCGTCCTTGCGGATGATTTCGATCTTCTTGCCGGCGACGGTGTCGCCATGTTGCTTCATGTAGAGCTTGATGCCGTTATCCATCTGCGCGGCGGCATCGGTGAACTGGCCGGTATAGGTCATGACCAGGCCGACCTTGACCGTGTCTTCGGCCTGGGCCGGCGTCTCGCTCGAAACGGCAATGAACGGCAGCGCTGCAAGGCAGCAAAGGCGGAGCATGGTCCGCATGATCGTCCTCCCCTGGAAAGTCGCTTTTTGCTTGGACCTATCTTGCCACAAGCTCAGGCGAGGGGAACTGCGATTTTTTGTCGGAGCAAAAGGGTTAACGCAAAGCACGCCGCGGCAGCGCGACCTGACGCCCCGACCTGCTGCCTATGGGGCAGCGTCCCACCAGCGGCCGCGCGAGGCTGACGGCTCAGTGTGCTGGTGAAATCGCCGCCGTGCTGGCGAGCTTGACCACGTCGTAGTCGTAAAGCTGCTTGCGGAATTCGGCATGCGCCACGATTTCGCGGTCGCGGACGGCCAGATCGCCGGACAGCGAATTGTAGCGCAGCCCGTTGTTGCGCGCGCCGCTCTGGACCTCGGCGACGCGGTCGCGGCGCAGCCTTTCATAGGCCAGCAAGGCCGCGGTGGCGCTGTCGCTCTCGGCGCGCGACAGGATGGTCGCAAGCGTGATGCCGTCTTCGATCGATTGATTGGCGCCCTGACCGAGATGCGGCAGCATGGCATGCGCCGCGTCGCCGAGCAGCGTCAGCCTGCCCTTAGTCCAGCACGGCAGCGGGTCGCGATCATAGAGCGCCCACAGGAATGTCTTCTGCACCTGCCGCAGCAGTTTCTCGACCTGCGGATCCCATCCGGCGAATTCCGCGCGCAGCTGATTTGGATCGCCGGGCTCCGACCAGGATTCTTCGATCGCCTTGCTGGCCGGCACGAAGCCGACGAAGTTGATCAGCTTGCCGGCGCGGAGCGGAAACACCAGGAAGTGCTTGCGCTCGCCGAGCCACATCTGCCAGCGATCCATCGGCCAGTCCGGGACCAGTTCGAGCGGCACGGTGCCGCGATAGGCCGAGGAGCCGGAGAACACCGGATGCGCCGGCGGCGTCACATAGTGCTGCAGCGCCGAATGAATGCCGTCGGCGGCGACGACGATGTCGCCTTCCACGACCGCTCCGTTATCGAATGAGACGCGGGCGCCGTTCTGATCCTGCTCGAAGCCGGTGCAGCGATGGCCGGTGCGGACCACTTCCTTGGGCAGCCCGCTGCCCAGGATGTCGATCAGGTCGGCGCGATGCATGCCGAAGGTCGCGTTCCAGCCCGAGGAATCGGTGACCTGCACCGGCGCGATCGGCGTGCCGTCATAACGGAAATACCGCGAGGCCGAGCCGACGCGGGCGCCCCATGTCTCGATCTTTTCGCCGAGCCCGACGCGCTGCAGATGGCGCATGCTGTTGGGCGTGATGTAGACGCCGGCCCCGATTTCGCCGAGCGCCGGAGCCTGTTCGTAGACGGTGACCGGGAAGCCCTTGGCGAGCAGCGCGTTGGCCGTGAACAGGCCGCCGATGCCGCCGCCAACGACGATGATTTTGGGTTTCGCCATGAGACGCCCTTGGGAATCCTCATTGCCCTTGCGGGCGACCGCGCTTGCCGCGCGATTGTCGTCGATCAGATGCAATGGCCGCGGGCTCGCCTGCAACCGCTAAAAAAGCATAGCTAGAGCATCGTCCGTTGAGTTTCCGCTCGGATTTCGGAGCGGCCAGGTCTGGTGCCGCATCTGCGCGGCTGGACTATGATTAGTTGACAATTTTGTTCTTGAAGTTAATTATTGTCGACAATGGATACCAAAAACCCCGATCTTGCCGTCAATCGCGTGGAGCGGGCCCTCGAAGCCTTGATCCTCAATGGCGACTATGGCGCCGGCGATCGCATCAACGAAAACGCGCTGGCGGCGCGATTCGGCGTCAGTCGCGGGCCGGTGCGGGAAGCGTGCCGCTCGCTGCAGCGCGACGGGCTTCTCGACATCCTGCCGAACCAGGGTGCGTTCGTCCGCGTCCTCACGCTTGCTGAAATCGTCAATCTGTTCGACGTGCGCGCCTGCCTCGGCCGTCTGGCCGGCGAGCTTGCGGCGGCGGCGATGACGCGCAGCGCTATGGCGCAATTGCGCGATCTCATGAGCGCGATGGATGAGGCGTCGCGCGCGGCCGACGCCGGCCGCTATATCGATCTCAACATCGCGTTCCATGCGAGTCTTTATGCCGCGACCGGCAATGTCCGGCTCGCCGCGCTCGATGCGCAGATGGGCAAGGAGCTGCGGATCTATCGCCGCCATGGCCTCGCCTTCGGCGGCGGCCTTGCCGTCTCCAATCTCGAGCATCGCGCGATTCTGACCGCTGTGGAGCAGGGCGATCGTGCCGCCGCCGGCAGCGAGCTTGAAAAGCACATTCAGAACGGGCGCGATCGTTTCATCCGCGCCATGTCCGCCACCGGACAATTGGTGCTGAAGGAAACCGCGGCCGGACCGGCCGATCGCAAGAAACGGAGCAGAAAGGCCTCATGAAAGTTGCGCGTGTTGAATGTCTTCCGGTTTATTCCGGCTGGCGCAAGAATTTCGTTTTCGTTCGCGTCGAGACCGATGCCGGCATTGTCGGCTGGGGCGAGGCCTATAGCCAGTACGATCGCGATGGCGCCGTCGGTGCTCAGGTCGCGGAGCTTGGCCGCTATCTGGTCGGACGTGATGCGTCGCAAATCCGGCATTTCCTGCAAATCGCCTTCGACGATTACGCGCAGCGGCGTGGCTCGCTCGAATTCTATTGCGCCACGTCGGGCATCGAGCAGGCGCTATGGGACATTATGGGCAAGGCGGCCAAGCAGCCGGTCTACCATCTCCTCGGCGGGCCCGTCCGCTCCAAAGTCCGCGTCTACGCGAACGGCTGGAGCTACAAGATGCAAAAGCCGGAGGATTATGCGCGCGGCGCCGAAGGCGTGCTCAAGCGCGGCTTCACCGCGATGAAATTCGATCCGGTGCCCGGCGTGTGGCGGACTTATATCCCGAAGGAACACATCCGCCGCGCCGTGAAAGTGATGAAAGCCATGCGCGACGCGGTCGGACCGGATGTCGATCTCCTCCTCGACATCCATCGGCGGCTGGCCCCGATGCACGCCATCGATCTCGCCGATGCGCTTGCCGAGTTTGAGCCGTACTGGCTGGAAGAGCCGTGCCAGTCGGCTAATGTCGAGGCGCTCGCCGACGTGCGCCACCGCAGCAAAATTCCGGTGGTGACTGGCGAGGCGCTCTACACGCGGGCCGATTTCCGGCCGATCTTCCGGGCCCGCGCCGCCGACATCATCAATCCGGACGTTTCCAATTGCGGCGGCATCCTCGAGCTGATGAACATTGCCGCCGCCGCCGAGTCGGAAATGATCGCGGTCTCGCCACACAATTACAATTCGACCACGCTGGCGCTGTCGGCGACCGTGCATGCCTCCGCTTGCATGCAGAACTTCATCATCACCGAATACTTCCTGCCGTTCGAGGAGATCGGCGCGAAGCTCTGCCCCAATCTGCTCAAGCCGGTGGACGGCTATATCGCGCTGCCGGAAGGGCCTGGCCTTGGCTTGGATGTTAATGAAGCCTTGGTGCGGAGCACAGGTGCGCAGCAATATCCGGCGCGCAGCTTCAGGCTGCCGAAGGATGAAGGCCCGTAGCGCGCCATCGTGCCGCGTTGGTGTGAGTCACGATAAGAAACACAGTGTCGATATGAAGCGTATTCTTGTTATCGCAATTGCGGCGTTGTTCGGCGTGCCGGCATTGGTCGTCCAGGCCGCGCGCGCAGAGGACGCTTATCCTTCCGCAACTGTCAGGCTCGAATGCTGGAGTAGCGCTGGTGCGCCGCTCGACGTCATGATGCGGCAGGTCGGCAAGCAGCTCGGCGACATCCTCAACCAGACCTTCATCGTTGAGAACCGGCCGGGCGGCGAGGGCGCTGTCGCCATGGCCTATGTGCACAACAAGCCGGCCGACGGCTACAGCATCCTGTCGACCACTTCGAGCATGTCGTTTGCGATGGCGACGTCGGATATCCAGTTCAAGCCCGACGATTTCATCGTGCTGCCGGCGCTGCAGGCCGAGCCCTCGGCGGTCGCGGTGCGCGCCGACAGCAAATTCAAAACCATGAAAGACTTCATGGATTTCATCCGCGCCCATCCCGACCAGGTTTCGGTCGGCGGCTTTTCGTCGGCGGGCTTTCATCAATACGTGTTCTATCGCCTGCAGCAGGTCGGACATTTCCAATCTATTTGGGTGCCGTTCCCGGGTGGCCAGGACGCGGCCCTGGCGTTGCTCGGCGGACATATCGATGTTGCCGTCATGACGCCGAGCTCGGCGCTGGCGCAGATCAAGAACGGCGATCTGCGCCTGCTCGGCATTAGCTCGGCCGAGCGCAACGAATATTTCCCCAACGTGCCGACCTTCAAGGAGCAGGGCTACGACGTCGCCGCCTCGATCTGGCGCGGCGTCATGGTCAAGGCCGGAACGCCGCAGCCGATTTTCGACAAGCTTGTGGCCGCGCTCGACACGATGAAGAAGACGGAGGATTGGCAGAAATTCTCGCGGCTCAACATGCAATCCGCGGTCAATGTGTCGCTGGCGCAGATGCAGGACCAGGTGCGCCAGGAAGTTCGCGACGACGCCGAATTCCTCAAGGCAACGGGGCTTCGCAAATGACGCGCCGCTCCCGACTCATCAGCGCTGCGGCGCTGGTCCTTTGCGGCTCGGCCGCATTTACTTTTCTCGCCCGCGCGGAACCGGCCGCATGGGAGCCGCAGCGCAATGTCGAATTCATCGTGCCGACCGAAGCCGGCAGCACCATGGATGTACTGGCGCGCGCGATGCAGAAGATTTGGCAGCAGACACATGCCGTGAACGCGTCGATGACGGTCGAAGCGCGATCCGGCGCCGGCGGCGCGGTGGCCTGGAGCTATGTGAGCCGCAAGAGCGGCGACGGCCATTATATCGCGATCAGCGGGCCGACCTTGCTCAGCAACAGCCTGCTCGGCGTCGGCGACCTGAATTACAAGGACATCACGCCGATCGCCCAGCTCTTCACCGAATACACGGTGTTTGCGGTGCGCGCCGATGGACCGATCAAGACCGGCGCCGATCTCGTCAACGCCATGCGCACTTCGTCGACGCTGTCGATTGGCGTGGCGCCGGGCTTCGGCGGCTCCAACCATGTCGCGGTGCTCAAGCTCGCGCGCGCCGCCAATATCGATCCGGCCAAGCTTGCGATTGCGCCCTATCGCGGCGCCAATGAATTGGTCCAGGCGCTGCTCGGCGGCCATATCGACGTCGCGCCCGCGACCTTCTCGGCGATCGAGCCGTTTCTCGACTCGGGTAAGCTCCGCGCGGTCGCGGTTGCTGCGCCGCATCGGCTCGCCGGCGCGCAAGCGGATATCCCGACATGGAAAGAGCAGGGCTTCGACGCGGTCGAGGGCAATTGGCGCGGCATCGTCGGCCCGCAAAATCTCAGCGCCGCCGAACTCGCCTACTGGAACACGCGCGTCGGCGAATTGGTCAAGACCGACGACTGGGCGCAGGTGCTCAAGCAATATCACTGGGACGCCGACTACGCCGACGCCGCAGGCTCCAAGCGTTTTCTCGATGCCCGGTATCAGGAACTGCAGTCGACATTCGCCGGTCTGCATCTGAGCAAGTAACGTGAGCAAGTGACGCCGATCATGCACACGCCGTCCGCCCACGATGATAGCCACGCGCATGCCGGACTGTCGCCCGGTGCGACTGCGCGGCTGGCGGATTTCTGCGCGGCGCTGACATTCGAGCAGATTCCGCAAGACGTCATCGACAAAGCGAAGCTGTGCATTCTCGACAGTCTCGGCTGCATTATCTTCGGCGCGTCGCTGCCGTCGGTGCAGCGGCTCGAGGCGCTCGCGGCATCGGAGGCCTCCGGCGCCACAGCCAGTGTCTTCGGCACAAAACTTCGTACCAGTGCCGCGCTTGCAACGCTGGTGAACGGCACCAGTGCGCATGCCTTCCAGCTCGACGAGATCCATATCGAATCGACTTTGCATCCGGGGTCGCTGGCACTGCCTGCCGCCTTTGCGCTCGCTGAAGCTCGCGCCGGCGGCGTCAAGAGCGGGCGCGATCTCATCACCGCGCTCGTTGCCGGCTATGAGGTCGGCATCAGAACCGGGCTCGCTTGTAAAGGCGGCATGTTCAAGAGCGGTTATCACAATCAGGGCACGGCCGGCGTCTTCATCGCCGCCGCCGCGGCGGCTCGCCTGCTGGGGCTCAATGCGCAGCAGACGTGTCACGCGTTCGGTATTGCGGGATCGCAGGCGGCGGGCCTGATGGCTGTGCAGGACGGCGCGATGACCAAGGCGTTCCATTCCGGCCGCGCGGCGCAAAGCGGCGTCTACGGCGCGCTGCTGGCGCGGTCCGGCTATACCGGCATTCCCGACGTGCTCGACGGCGCCTATGGCACGTTCTTCAGCGCCTTCCTCGACGACTGGTCGCCGCAGGCTTTGACCGAGGAGCTGGGATCGCGTTGGCATACGCTGCGCGTCGGCTTCAAGCCGGCGCCGGCCTCCAACGGCAGCATCACGGCGATGAGCGCGATCAAAAATGTGATGCAACAGCACGGCCTGAAGGCTGATGATATCGAGAGCATCACCGCCTTTGTTAGCGACAATACGCTACACCATTGCGGCTGGCCCTATGAAGGCGAGAGGATCCAGAGTGCGCTATCGGCGCAGATGAACCTGCGCTACGGCATCGCCGTCATGGCGATGGAAGGCCGCGTCGGCGTCGAGCAATTCGCCGACGCCAAAATACGCGATCCGGAGATCCTCAAATTCATCTCACGCATCGGCGTCGAGCATGAACCCACATTCGAGGGGCAGAACGGGCGCTATCGCGTGGCCTGCCGCCTCGTCGTCCGCACCAAGGCTGGCAAGACTTACGCCGGCGAGGTCCTCTATCGCAAAGGCAGTCCGGAAGATCCGATGACGGACGAGGAGTTGCGCGAGAAATTTCACCGGCTTGCTCGCGGACTCGGCAAGGAGCATAGCGAAAACATCGCGCGCGCCGTCGCCGCGCTGGATGATGCTGCGGATTTGTCCGAACTGTCGCGCCTGCTCACGGCGAAGCAATAAGCCGGCGCCTCGTCCCTTATTTCTGTCCGTTCAATAGCCAGCCGAACTTCTCGTTCGCCTTGCGCGTCACCTCGGCGCTCGGCGTATTGGTCGCCGGAAACTTGTCGCGCCAGTGGAACGGTCGGCAGGCGTCGATCACGGCCACCGAATGCGTCATGTCGCCGACAGCGCGCTTCCATGGCGGCAACGCCGGATCGGCAGGCGAGTCCCATGAGCCGTTGATGAACTGGATCGATTGCGACGGGTCGGTGCGTGTCAGCATCGCCCATAGCAGGTGATCGAGGTTGGTGACGTCGACATCGTCATCGACCACGACAACGTATTTCGACGCGTAGGCCGAGGCGCCGCATTGCGCGGCGATATGGCCGGCCTGCACCGCGTGGCCGGGATAGCGCTGCGTGATCGACACGCCGTGGAACAGCCGCGCGCCGCCGATCTCGTGGCACCATACCTGCTGCACCCCGGGCACACCGGCATTGGTCATGTTCTGCTTGATCGTCGCCGAGCGCAGCACGGCGCGATAGCGCGCCATTTCGTCGGGACCCGCGCCCATCGGCGGCACGCCGAGTAGGATCGGATCGTTACGGTAATAGATCGCCTTGATGTCGAGCACGGAGGTTGGCTTGGCGCCGCCGGCATAGTGTCCGGTCCACTCGCCGAACGGGCCTTCGACCTCGGTCTTGCCGTCGGTGACAAAGCCTTCGAGCACGATCTCGGCATGGGCCGGGAACGGCAGGCCGGTGACCTTGCCGCGCACCATCTTTACCGGCCGGCCGCGCAAGCCGCCGATGACGTCGATCTCGAACACGCCGTAAGGCACTTCGAGCCCGCCATAGAAGAATGTCAGTGGATCGCCGCCGAGCACCATGGCGACCGGCATCGGCTCGCCGCGCTTGAAATATTTGGCGCGATGGATGTCGCCGTGATGGCCGGCCGCGATCAGAAGGCCGACGGTGTTGCGGTTGTGCACCTGCGCGCGATAGGCGCCGGCATTGAGCCAGTTCTCCTCCGGATCGCGGGTGATGCTGTAAGTGCCGGTGCCGATATAACGGCCGCCGTCCTTCTCGTGCCAGACCGGGGCGGGGAATTTGGTGACGTCGATGTCGTCGCCCATCAGCACGTTTTCGAGAATCGGACCGTCCTCGACGATCTGATGCGGCACGATCTTCTGGTCTTTCAGATAGGCCTCGCGATAGGAATCGCTCAATTCCCACTTTGACAGATGATCGGGGAAACCGAGCGTCATGTTGCGGCGGGTGCCGGCGAACATGTTGAGCAATACGCGAAAACCCTTGGGGCAGCCGGGAATGTCGTCGAACACGACGCAGGGGCCGGTCTCGGCGCGCAGCACGGCTTCCGCGGCGAGGCCGATATCTTCCTGCCAGCTCGCGCCCGAGACATTGCGCACCTCGCCGAGCCGTTCGGCATGCGCGAGCCATTCGCGCAGATCGTCATAGGCGATGTGGGCCTTGACGTTGCTGTGTTCCATGATCGGCTCCCGCGGCTCGCTGATGATTTCGTATGACGATGACGCGGGCGCAGAATGGCGGCTGCGCCTGCCTTGTCAATGCGCGCTTTTGAGGGTGCCGGTATTCCGAGAAATTCCGCGTAACCAACGCGGTACTGCGAGGCATCGGGCCAGGGCCGCGCGGAGCGGCGCGGCGCGGCGACACGTCGCAACGAGCTTGCGCGCGGTCTAGGCCTGTTCGAGCTGCGCCTCGGCGCGCGCCCGCAGCCGGTAGAAATCCATCGCCGCTATGGCGGTCTTCTGTTGCAGCTTGGCGAAGCTTTGCGCGTTGGCTTCGACCTCGGCCGCGCTCGAGGCCCGCGCCGGTCCGCGCATGCGCAGAATGGCCCGCGTCGTCTCCCAGCTGAGCCCAAGCGCCTTGGCCAGCACCATCAGGTGGTCGGCGCGATGATGAACGATGGCGCGCTCGATATGCCCCACCGGCAGATCGCACAATAGCGACAAAGCCACCGTCACTTCGTCGAACTTACCGGCCTGTGCGAATTGGGCGAGACTGTCTCCGTTCAAGCCGCCGGCGCGGTGCAGTGCCTCGACCTGAGGCCGCGCCAGGGCATAGCTCTCCGAATTCTCGCGCATCTTGGTCTGGATCTGGGTTTTGGCCTGCGAGACGAGATAGCGGTAGAGCTGGACCTTCTGGCGGTCGGCGGTCTCAAGCTGCTTTTGCACCTCTTCGGATGCGGAGGAGAACAGGCTCAACAGATGCTGGCGCGGAATGTCCGACCGCGCCCAGACGCGCAGCGCGAGCTCGGCGTCTTCGCGCGAGCGCGTGACCAGCGCGGTGTGGCCGAAGTCGGAGAATTTGGCTCCGGGATTTTTCGCCGTGCTGCGCACGACCTCTTTATCGCCGCGCTCCAGCAGCACATCGGTGACATCCTCGCCGATCGTGTCGCGCAGCGAGATCGCGTAGAGATGGTCCTGGCTCTTGGTCTTGGCGCTCTTGATCAAGGTCGCGTCATCGAGCACCTTGGAGTGCGACAGGATCGGGCCGGCGACCGTGATCTCGTCGTCGAGCGCCAGAATGCGCGATGTTCTCGCCGGAGCATTGGGGTTCTTGGCGAGAAGATTGCCGAACTCGGCGCGCGCCGAACTGTCGATCGCGGCGATCAGCCGGCTCATAACCTCATCGAACATCGCGACATGTTCTTCGGTGAAGTCCGAGCCGTTCATGATGAAGAGGTCGGTGAGCCGCCGCATCACGGTAGCGCGGTGGCGCAGATCGGCGTGGGCGATGGCGTCTTCGAGCTCGTCGATCAGCGATTTCGCCGCGGCGTTGTTGGCATAGGGCGGCGCGGCCGAACCGTTTGGCGCGACGCTTCTCTCGACGACCGGCATCGCCGGCAGCGCATCTTTAAGCGGCATCGTCGACTACTCCTGAGATACGGTATCCGTTGAACTTCAATTCCGAAGCGGGACACGGCTTCTGAATGAGGAAGCCCTGGACCGTAGACACGCCGGCCATGCGCAGAACGCGCAGTTGATCCGGGGTTTCGACGCCTTCCGCCGTGGTCTCGATGCCCATGCTGTGGGCGAGCGCGAGAACGGCTGAGACGATCGCGGCGCAGTCAGTGCGGGTGGTCATGTCGCGGGTGAAGGACTTGTCGATCTTGATCTTGTCGAAGGGGAACATCGTCAGCTGGTTGAGCGACGAATATCCGGTGCCGAAATCGTCAAGTGCGACCGTGATGCCGAGATTCTTGATCTTGCGCAGAAGCCCTATGCAATCGGTGCCCTGATCGATGAGCGCGGTCTCGGTGACTTCGAGCTCGAGCCGTTCCGGCGGCAGGCCGGTCTCGACGAGAACGCACATGACGTAATCGAGAAAGCTCGAGCTGCGCAGCTGCACGGCGGACAAGTTGACCGCCACCTTCACCGTGTCCGGCCAATTCACCGCTTCCTTGCAGGCGGTCTCGAGCACCCATTCGCCGATCTGCAGGATCGTGCCGGATTCTTCGGCGAGCGGAATGAACTGCTCGGGCGAGATCAGGCCTTTCTCCGGATGCCGCCAGCGGATCAGCGTCTCGGCGCCGCGCAATTCGAGCGTCTTGGTGTCGACGATCGGCTGGAAGTCGATTTCGAATTCCTTGCGGGTGAGCGCCCGGCGCATCTCGTTCTCGAGCGTGTGCTTGGCGACCGCGGCCTGGCCCAGCGCCGCCTCGAAGATTGCATAGCGATTACGGCCGGAGGCTTTGGCGTGATAGAGCGCGAGATCGGCCTTCTTCAGAAGATCGTCGGCGTGGGTGCCGTGCTCCGGCGCCAGCGCGATGCCGACGCTGGCGCCGATGCCGACATCGTTGTCGCCGATCGAGAACGGCTCGGCGACGAGTGCGATGATCCTGGCGGCGAGCGCCTCGGCGGCGTCGGTCTGCTGCGAATTGTCAAACTGGATGATGGCGAATTCGTCGCCGCCGAGGCGGGCCAACACGTCTCGTTCGCCGAGCGCGCCCTTGATCCGCTCGGCCACCTGCTTGAGCAGATCGTCGCCGGAAGGGTGGCCGAACGTGTCGTTGACCTGTTTGAAGCGGTCGAGGTCCATCATCAGGACGTTGAATTCCTCGCCGCGCCAGCGGTAGCGCGAGCAGGCGTCTTCGATCTTTTCGACCAGCGACGCGCGATTGGCGAGGCCGGTGAGCGCGTCATGATGTGCGAGATAGGCGACACGCGTCTCCGTGCGCCAGCGCTCGGTGATATCCTCGTGCGTCGTGAGCCAGCAGCCGTCGGGCATCGCGTGCCGCAGGATCATGATGACGCGGCCGTTGCCGAGCTTCTCCATGTCGGTCGAACTGCGGAATTGGGCCGCGATATATTCGGCTGGGTCCGCGCCGAGGAAATTGCCGCTGGTCTTGCGGTAATCGACGATCGCTTCGAATTGCGTGCCCGGCTTCACCAGGTCTTCGGGCAGATTGTAGATCTGCCGATAGCGCTCGTTGGCGACCAGGATCCGGTGCTCGGCATCGAACATGCACAGGCCCTGCGACATGTTCTGCAGCGCTGCAGCAAACCGGGCGTTGGAGTTTTTCAGCGCGTCAGTGCTCTCCACCAGAGCGCGCTCGATATCCTTCTGCTCGGTGATATCGTTATGGATGGCGACCCAGCCGCCCTCGGGGAGCGGCTGGTGATTGACGAAGATGACGCGGCCGTCGGTCAGCGCGTTCTGCGAGGAGAACGGAGTGTTACCGGACACCTGATTGACCCGCGTGGTGATGTACTGCGCGGAGTCCGCCGGCGCCTTGCCGCCGGCGATACGCGCTTCGAGAATCGACTGCAGCGTTGCGCCGGGCTCGATCTGTTCCGGCCGCAGGCCGTACATTTCGGCATAACGGTCGTTGCACATGACCAGCCGGCGATCGCCGTCGAACATCGACAGGCCGTGCGACATGTTTCCGAGCGCCGCCTGCAGCAGGCGATTGCTCTGTTCGAGCGATTGCTTGGAGCATTGCAGTTCGGTCGCGGCGGACAGCACGCGCTTGCGCTCGGCGGCGCCGAGCATCATGACCACCAGCACGATCGCTGTCAGCACGGAGCCGATCACGAGATAGTGCCGCAGCGTCTCGCTCGACTGGCTGAAGATAGCGTCCCTCGACATGCCAACGACTGCGACGAGCGGAAATCCGTCGACCGTCCGGTACGACATCAGGCGGTTGATGTTGTCGAAGCGGGCACTGCTGTTGGACGTGTTCCAATATTGTCCGTCCGGCGATTGGCCGAGTGCGGGGAACAGCGGGGATTTGCTGACCGAGATGCCGGTGAAGCGCTGCGCGCCCGGATCGCTGCCGCCGCGCGCGCGAAGCACGCCATCGAGGCCGACCAGCGACACCACGCCACCACCGCCGATATCGAGCGAGCTGAAGAAGTTCTCAAGCTGCTTCACGTCGACCGACGTCATGGCAATGCCGTCGAATGTGCCGTCCGGCCGCAGCAGCCTTCGCGAGAACTGGATGGTCTGCTTCTGGCTGATCCGCCCGACCACCGGCGCGCTGATATAGAGCTCGTCTTCGACGTGCTCGACCTGAAACTGGAAGTGGGGACGGTCACCGACATAGACCGGGGACGTCACCGGACCGTGGGTGGATTGCCTGACGAAGCCTGCGGCGCTGGAAATGCCAAACTGCACCGTCATATCGCTGTGCGGCTTGTTGGCCTTGGCCCAGGCGACGACGTTGAAATTGTCGGGATCGCTCTCATAGGCGCGGCGCAGCGCCAACAGCGAGCCGTCGGATTCGCGGACCACGCGCCGGATATATTCTTCGAGCACCCGTGTCAGATTGCTGCCTTGGCGGACCGCGTCCTGATAGGCGCGCGCGTGCTCGCGGCTGGCCAGCAGATAAATGCCGCCCCACACGATGGCGATGACCGCGACGCCCAAATAGGTCGTGGTTTGCCGAAACGCACCCAGCCGCATTGTCATTCCGGGGCTCGTAGATATCGGGCCGTCCGCATTTATTGTGACGGATATTTGTTACTGCGCGGTTGTGTGGGGAGCGCGGAAAGTCCGGCTGTTTATGAGGAAAAATGCGGATACGGTCCGGTAACCTTGAGGTTCGCCTACCGTGCGGTGGCCGGCCTTCCACGGACCGGTCATTCCTTCTTGCCTTCTCGGCGCCATCGGCGTGAACCGGACTGCCGAATCAGGGCTAGCAGCGGCTTTGGCCCGGCAATTCTCATAACCAGAGCGTAGACAATCTATAGGTGCACGTTATTTTATCTCGCGCGTTGCGTTCGGTGACAAGCTTTCGCCAACCAAGTCGAGAGATAGCCGCCCCATGTCGGTCGCATTGTCTCAACCGCCCAAGTCGTTCCGCGCTTCGAACCCGCGGCGCCGCGGTTGCTCGCGTGCAAGGCTGCCACGCCGAAGCGAGGCTTGTCGGGCCAGACCCGGCGCGGTAGCACACCGCGTGCGCGCGAGGCCCTGCGGCGGACTTCGAGTCCGGAATATTCGGCCTCATCGGCAGCGCAAGGGAAAGTGCCGCGCCGGCGCCGAGCCAAGGCGACGAGGCCGCGGAATGGAGGAGGGGGAATGTCCGCAACAACAATAACAATGAATGCGGTCCCCCGGCGGTCATTTCGCGAGGTCTGGGTCATCAGCGTCGGCCATGCGCTGACTCATTGGTATCCGGCCACGTTCTATATTCTCCTGCCTCTGATCGGGAATGAACTCGGCCTCAACTACGCCGAGATCGGATCGATCCTGACTTGCCAATATGCCGCCGGCGCCATTGCCAACGTGCCGGGCGGCATTTTCGTCGACACCGTCGGTCGCAAGGGATTGCTGATGGCGCTCTCGCTGTGCTGGATCGGCTTCCCCTATCTGATCATGGGGGTCTCGCACACCTATTGGATGATCCTGGTCTGCGCGACGCTGGTCGGGATCGGCAACAATATCTGGCACCCGACCGCTATCCCGTGGCTCGGCGACCGGTTCCCCGATCGCAAGGGACTGGCGATGTCGTTCCACGGCATGGGCGCCAATGTCGGCGACGCGGTGGCTCCGCTTGTCATGGGCTGGCTGCTGACATTCTACAACTGGCGCAGCGTCGTGGTGATGAACGTCATTCCCGGCATCGTCGTCGCCGGCATCATTCTGGTCTATGTCGGACGCTTGCAGATGGCGGATATCCGCAGCGGTTTCGCCAAGGCCAAGCCCGACAAGATACCAGGCGCCGAACGGCTGCGGATGTTGGGCGAGCTTTTGCGCAACCGTGCGCTGGTGACGTTGTCGATCGGCTCGACCTTCCGTTCGATCACACAGGGCGCACTGCTCACGTTTCTGCCGCTCTATCTGACCGACGTGATGAAATATCCGACCAAATGGGTCGGCCTCTGCCTGTTCGCACTGCAGGCTTGCGGCTTCATCGCCGCACCGATCGCCGGGCATTTGTCTGACCGCATCGGCCGCCGCCAGATCATCATGTCGAGCATGTCGATGACCGCGGTGGTGATCCTGGCCATGACTTTTGCCGGCGGGACGCAATGGTTCGTTCTGTTGGTCGCCATCCTCGGGTTCTTCCTCTTTGCCGTGCGTGCCGTGCTGCAGGCCTGGCTCCTCGATGCGACGCCGCCCGGCATGGGCGGCAGTGCGGTCGGCATATTGTTCGGAATGCAGGCGCTGGGCATGGCGATCGGTCCGATCAGCGCCGGTATCGTCGCCGATCACTACGGCATCATGGCCGCGTTCTATTTCCTCGCCGCCACGATCATCATCGCCAATCTCCTGATTTTCGTGACGCCGGTGGGGCTCGTCCCGGCCATGGGGAAACAAGTCGAAATAAAGCCGGCGTAGCGGAGTTTCGCGTGCTGCGGCGGCGTTGAAATAGGGCATCGCCTCGGCGGATAATGCCCGCGCGAAAGCGGCCGCCATTATCTTTCGGTGCGCCGCCAAACTCACAGAGTTTCCAGGGAGCGTTACGTCATGAATTGCCCGCAGCAGGCATTTCCACCGATACGCGATCAGCGCGGCGAGCCGCATGTGCGACGCTTCGACGAGCAGCGCTGGGTGATCGACAACATCATCCGCGCCAACGGCATCGATTGGGACCAGCCGCGCTCGCTATACATCCACGGGCCTTGCGGGATCGAGGCCAATGCCGATTTCGCCGGCATCCGCGAGCGCGTGAAGAAGATGGCCGATATCGGCCCGGCCTTCGCCGCCGTCGCCCGCCGCCGCGAGGCCAAGGCCGATGCCGCCGCTCTCGCCGACCATAAAGTCACCGCGCGCGACAATTTCTTCATGGCCGCGGTGCATTGGGGCGCGGCGCAATGGCCCTATGACGAAAACGACGAGACCAACATCGACTACAACAACAAGAAGCGCGAATGTTACGCCAAATATGCCGCGCTCGCCGACCATCACGTCGAGGCGGTGTGGGTGCCGTTCAAGGACAAGGCGATCCCGGCCTGGCTGCATCTGCCGCCGAATTATTCAAGTGGCAAAGTGCCGGTGGTGATCTCCGTCCCCGGCATGGACAGCTACAAGGAAATCCAGGTCGCGCTTTATGGCGACAAGTTTCTCAATCGCGGCATGGCGGTGCTCGCGATCGACGGGCCCGGCCAATATGAAGCGCCGATGATCGGGCTCTATTTCAGCATGGAGAACTGGATGGCGGCCGGTCCGGCTTTGGCCGACTGGATTGCGGCGCGGCCGGAGCTCGATGCGACGCGCATCGGCGTGTCGGGCACCAGCTTCGGCTCGTTGTTCGGCACCGTGCTCACCGGCAACGAGCCGCGCATCAAAGCCTGCGCGGTGACGTCGGTGTGCCATGAACCGGGCTGCCACACGATCTTTCAGGAAGCCTCGCCGACCTTCAAGAAGCGCTTCATGTACATGTCGGGCATCACCGACGAGGACAAGTTCGACGAATTTCGCAAAAAGATTACCTGGGAAGGCCACGCCGAGAAGATCAAGGTGCCGTATCTCTGCCTTGCCGGCGAGGCGGAGGAACTGAGCCCGCTCGAACATACCGAGCGTCTGATGGCGGCGCTCGGCGGACCGAAGCAGTTCGTGGTCTACCAGGAATTGCGCCATTCCGTCGGCAATGTGCCGGCCGCCAATCTCGGGCCGTTCCCGCAAATCCTGGTCGCCGACTGGCTCGCCGACCGGCTTGCGGGAAAATCCTTTGTCAGCGAGCGCTGGTACGTCGCGGGATCCGGCGACATCAAGAAGACTCCCTACTGACCGCGAGAGCGCGTTGGACGCCAACGGGGATGGCACGTGATGAAGAGCTTCACCAGGCTTGGGCGTCGGCAATTCCTGTGCGCTGCGGCGAGTGCTGCCGCACTCGCCGCAGCCCGGAGCGCAAGCGCCGACGATTATCCGAACCATCCGGTGCGGCTCGTGGTCGGTTTTCCGCCGGGCCAGTCGGCCGATATCAGCGCTAGGCTCCTTGGCCAGTTTCTGTCCGACCGGCTAGGACAGCCCTTCGTCATCGACAACCGGCCGGGCGCAAGTAATACGGTCGCCACCGAGATGGTCGTGCATGCGCCGCCCGATGGCTACACGCTGCTCTGGGTCAGCACCAGCAACTACATCAATGCGACGCTCTATTCGACGCTGCCGTATGAATTCATCCGCGACATCGAACCGATCGCGGCCAATACCCGCGGCCCGCTGATTATGGAGGTTACCCCGGATCTGCCGGTTAAATCCGTTCCGGAATTCATCGCCTACTGCAAAGCCAATCCCGGCAAGGTCAATATGGCGTCGGGCGGCATCGGCAATTCGACCCATATGGCCGGCGCGCTGTTTCAGATGCTGACCGGCGCCGAGATGATCCACGTGCCCTATCGCGGCTCGGCGCCGGCGCTGACCGACCTCATCGCCGGGCGCGTGCAAGTGATGTTCGATCTGATGCCGTCCTCGATCGGCTATGTCCGAGCCGGCCGGTTGCGGCCGCTGGCGGTCACGACCGCCGCGCGCTCCGAGGCGCTGCCCGATTTGCCAAGCGTGGCCGATTTCGTGCCGGGTTATGAAGCCAGCGCCGTCGGCGGCTTCGGCGCGCCCAAGCGCACGCCGCGGGAGATCGTGGTCAAGCTCAATGCCGGGATCAACGCGGCGCTCGCCGATCCCGTGATCAAGTCCCGGCTCGCCGATCTCGGCGGCACGCCGCTGCCCGGAAGTCCGGACGATTTCAAGAAGCTCATTGCCGGGGAGACCGCAAAATGGGCCAAGGTGATCCGCGCCGAGAACATCAAGCCGGAATGAACCGGCCGCGCTTTTAGCGGGCGCATCCAAGTTTGGTTAATTATCCCACTATAACCAAACCGGCGCGATTCTCGTGCAACGGCAATTCTTTCTGAACCCATTCGTAATTTCTGATCTCGCAGAATGCCCTCCTGGGGCTTGCTCGGGGCTGTCGGCATGCGGGGCTTTTACGATCAGTTTTGGTTTTGATCGTAACCTTCGCCCAAACACCCGGGCGGCAGACGGCGAGATGTCGCCGGTTTGCGGCGCATGAAGGTGGCTTTGAGTTAGGATCGGACGGGGAAGCTTTCCTATGGCATTGGCTCGCGAAGCGCTGGCAACGGTTGTCATTCCCGACATTCCGGCGCAGCGCGAATTCGATTTTTCCGAGGCCGATTTTCAGGCGCTGTCGAAGATCGCCTATGAGCATGCCGGCATCATGTTGCCGGAGGCCAAGAAGAATCTGCTCTACGGGCGGCTGTCGCGCCGGCTGCGCACGCTCGGCCTGCCGTCGTTCGAGGAATACCGCCAGTATCTGAAGGAAAATTCCGCCGAAGAACTGCAGCTCTTCATCAACGCGCTGTCGACCAATCACACCAAGTTCTTCCGCGAGCAGCATCACTTCGAGCATTTCGTCACCGATGTGGTCGCGCCGTTTCTCGCCAAACATCCGACCGGCGGACGGCTGCGTATCTGGTCGGCCGGCTGCTCGTCGGGCGAAGAGCCGCACACGATCGCGCTGATCCTGGCCGCCGAGATCAAGGATCTGGCGTCGCGCGACGTGCGCATCCTCGCCACCGATATCGACACCGACGTGCTGCGCAAGGCGGCGCAAGGCATCTTCTCGGCCGAGGCGGTTTCCGCGGTGCCGGCGAAATATCGCGGGCCGTTGTCGAAGGTCGACGGCAGTGACAATGTCGCCATCGATCGCAAGGTCTGTTCGCTGATCTCGTTCGGTCATTTGAACTTCATGGACGATCGCTGGCCGATGCGCGGGCCGTTCGATGCCATCTTCTGCCGCAACGTCATGATCTATTTCGATGGGCCGACCAAGACAAAGTTGGTCGACCGCTTCACCGATCTGCTGCGCGTCGGCAGCTGGCTTTATATCGGCCACTCCGAATCGCTGCTTGGCTCTCATCCGCGGCTGAAACTTGCCGGCCGCACCATCTACCGGAGGACCGCGTGAAGCGTCAGCCGACAAACACGTCATGTGCAACCGAAATGGGGGCGCCGTGCGCCTTCGCAAACATTGAGTTGTTCCAATGAGCACAACAAAGAAAGTGCGTGTTCTGATCGTCGACGACTCGGCCTTGATGCGGCAGCTCCTGGCCGCCGTGCTGTCCGTCGATGAAGGCATCGAAGTCGTCGGTGACGCGCCCGATCCGTTCGAGGCGCGCGAGAAGATCAAGGCGCTCAATCCCGATGTCGTGACGCTCGACGTTGAGATGCCGCGGATGAACGGCCTCGACTTTCTGCGCAAGATCATGGAGCTGCGGCCGACGCCGGTGGTCATGATCTCGTCGTTGACCCAGGCCGGCGCCGACACCACGCTCGAGGCACTCGAAATCGGCGCGGTCGATTTCGTCGCCAAGCCAGCCGACAACAGCGCCATGCTGCAGCTCGGCGGCGAGCTGATCCCGAAGATCAAAGCAGCCGCCCAAACGCGGATGGGCCGCCGCGTAGCGACGCCGCAGCAGCGGCAGGCGGTGCGCAAATCTTTCGGCGCCGCGCGCGGCTCGGTCGAAAAGCTCATCGCCATCGGCGCCTCGACCGGCGGGGTCGAAGCCCTGAAGGCGGTGCTGATGCTGTTCCCGGAGGACGCGCCGCCGGTCGTGATCGCCCAGCACATGCCGGAGCGCTTCACGGCGGCCTTCGCGCGCCGTCTCGACGGCGAATGCCGGATGCGCGTGCACGAGGCGGCGCACGAGCAGCCGATCGAGCGCGGCCATGTCTATATCGCGCCGGGCGGCCACCATCTTGAAGTCGCCAAGCGCGGCAGTGGGCTGATCTGCACGCTCAATGACGGGCCGCTGGTCTCGGGTCATCGGCCTTCGGTCGATGCCCTGTTCAATTCGGTGGCGCGCGTGGTTGCGCCGAACGCCGTCGGCGCCATTCTTACCGGCATGGGCCGCGACGGAGCCAATGGCCTTTTGGCGATGCGCAAGGCCGGATGCCACACGCTCGGCCAGGACGAAGGCACGGCGCTGATCTACGGCATGCCGCGCGTCGCTTTCGAAATCGGCGCGGTCGAATCCCAGCACGGCCTGTTCGACATTACCGAAGCCATTATGAATGCCTGCGCCGGCAAGCACGCGCCGGCGCTCGCCGGCGCCGGCCATCCGTAACGAGGTTCGTTTTATGACGCAGGTTGCTGACACCATCGGCGCCGACGCTATCGTCTTCGACCTGCCGGCGGCACTCGACGCCGCGGGCGCGGCGGCGCTGATTGCTGACATGGTCAAGCTGCCGCACGGCAATGAGATCAGTCTCAATGCGCAGGCGGTGGCCGAAGTGTCGCTCGGCTACCTGCAGATTCTTGCATCCGCGTTTAAGACCTTCCCGAAGCTGACTGTGTCCGCCGCATCGGTTGAATTCGCAGAAGTCTTCGACAGCTATGGCATCGCCTTTCCGTTCGCTGAAGCTCCGGCCGGCATGGCGCCGGATAAGGCTTCGGCCGCCGCTCCATCACACGATGCCGCTCCAATCGAAACTGCTGTCGCGGCCGAGGCTGCTGCCGTGCCAGTCGAGGCCGACGCTGAGGCGAGCGCCGAAGCCGCCGCAAAAACCATTCTGACCATCGACGATTCGCGCACCATGCGTGACATGTTGCGGCTCGCGCTCGGCGGCGCGGGCTTCACGGTGGTCCAGGCTGTCGACGGCCAGGACGGACTCAAGGTCCTGCCGCAACAGCCGGTCGACGTCATCATCACCGACATCAATATGCCCAAGCTCGACGGCTACGGCGTCATCCGCGCGGTCCGCGCCGATCCCACCTACGACGAGACGCCGATCCTCGTGCTCTCGACCGAGGCCGAGCAGGGCAGCAAGGACATCGCCAACGAAGCCGGCGCCAACGGCTGGATCGTCAAACCTTTCGACCCCGAAGGCCTGGTCAAACTCATCAATACCGTGTGTGAATAGGGACAAGAACAGCAAATGCCCAACGCAGCAGCACTCAAGGTCCTTGTCGTCGACGATCAGGCGAGCGTCCGACAGATGACTCGGGTCACCCTTGAAAAACTCGGCATCCGCATGATCCACGAAGCCCCCAACGGCCAGGCCGCGCTGGTGATGTTGATGGAGCAGCCAATCGATCTGATTATTTCCGACTTCAACATGCCGATGATGGACGGCGTTGGGCTGTTGCGTGCGGTGCGCAGCCATCTGCAGATCCGCAAAGTGCCGTTCATCCTGGTCACCGGACGCGGCGATCGCGAACTCGTGGTCAAGGCGGCGCAGGCCGGCGTCAACAATTACATCGTCAAGCCGTTCGACGAGTCCACGTTGAAGCAGAAATTGGAAGCCGTCCTCGGAAAGATCCACTGACTGCGGTTTTGCCGAGAGCGTGCGCCAAGAGCGTGTCCCATGTCGAATGCCGCTTCCAATGCCGTATCCAAAGCCGTGCCTGACGCGGCCTTCGATACCGCCTCCGACCCGATGGATCTTGGTTCGAGCGAGTTGCAGAGCCTGCTGCGCGCCATCGCGACCATGAGCTGCGAGGTCGCCGAACAGCTCGAAACCAATTCGAGCGGTATCGGCCAGGATCTGATGAAAACCGGCCTGCTCAGCAAAGACGTCATGATGAAGCTGCAGGTGTTCGACCGCATGCATCAGGAGCTCGACGTCATCAGTAATGTCGTGCAGCACTGCTCCGACCTGATGTCGAAGGCCAATGTCGGCGCGCAGGAAGTCGAGATGATCGTGTCGCAGATCACGCTGGCGCAATTCCGCCACCGGCTGCAGAACGTGCTGGCGACCTGCAGTCCGGCCTTCGCCAGTCTGGCGACGGACGCCGAGCAGGTCTTTTAGGGCCTTTGCGCGATCACGACTCGGCGCGGCTGCCATCTGTTGCGGTTGTTTGATCTCCAGGCTTCCATCATCGGCTGCGGTGCATCGCGGGCGCATACGAGTTTCTACGGACGCCGAAATTAGATAACTGACAACGGCACCCGCCTACGGTCTGGCGGGATGATCTGGGTTATTGATCAAATACAACATCGGACGGCCTGCTTCGGCGCAGCCGCAATGGCGACAGCCGGGGCCGCGGTGACGCGATGCTGCTGACCGACGCAGCGGTGTTGTCGCGTCCGATTGACGCGATCCGCCCGGCGGCCGCGCGGCTGCCTTGCGACACCTGCCGCTTCCAGACGCTGAATTTCTGCGGCGCCCTGCTCCGCGACGGCGGCCGCGATCGGATTGCGGCCAGCCACCGCACCATCGCCGCCCGCCATAACATCTATCGCGCCGGCGAGCCGAGCGAGGGCGTGGCGGTCGTCTGCGACGGCTGGGCGGTCCGCTTCCTGCAATTGGCCAACGGCCGGCGGCAGATACTCTCCATCGTCATGCCCGGCGACTTGGTCAGCGCAGGCGCAGCCTTCGCGCCGCAGCTCGCGTTCTCGGTCCAGGCCGTGACCAGCTTGCGCTATTGCATTTTCCCCTTCGCCGAGGTGCGCGCCCGGCTGTATGACGGTCCGGCTTTGCTCGAGGGCTGGATGACGCTTGCGGCGGCCGAGCATCGCGATGCCGACCGGCGGCTGCTCGATCTCGGCCAGCGCACCGCGCTCGAGCGGGTCGCGAGCTTGATCTTTCAGATCATGCTGCGCGTCGACGAGCGCGGCGATCTCACCGACGGCGAATTCGTCTTCCCGATAAGCCAGCAGCAGATGGCGGATTGCACCGGACTGACGCCGGTACATACCTGCCGGGTCTTGAGCGCGCTGCGCAAAGCCGGCGTCTGCGATGTCGGCCGCGGCGCGATCAAGATCCTTGATCGGGCCGAACTGCAGCGGATCGCGGCGATCAAATAGTCTAGCGCACAACGTCGCCCGGCTTTCCGGGGCTCGGGCCGGCATCGGGCCGCAGCGCCTTGGCGGCGGCGATATCGGCCTCGGCTCCGGCGCTGTCGCCGCTCTTGAGCCGCACCTGGGCGCGCGAGATCAGCGGCGTGACGTCGTTGGGATTGAGCCGGATCGCCGCGTCGAAATCCGCGATGGCCGCGGCATAATCGTCCTTCTTGGCATCGCTGAGGCCGCGCCGTAGATAGGCGATTTCGTCTCGGGGGTCGATGGCGATGGCCTTCGAGAATTGTGCGATCGCCCCGTCGTAATCGCCCTTGGCGTCGTAGATCAGCCCGAGATTGATATAAGGCGTCGGCTTTTGGCCGTTGAGCGCGATGGCCATGTTGAAATCGGCCATGGCGAGATCGAAGGCCTTGCGCGCGAGATGCACGGTGCCGCGGTTATTGTAGGCATCGGCATATTTCGGATCGAGCGCGATCGCCTGCTCGTAGTCGGCAAGCGCGTGATCGAGATCGCCCTTGAGCTTGTAGGCCGCGGCGCGGTTGTTGTAGGCGACGGCATTTTGCGGATCGAGCTTGATCACCATGCCAAAATCGGTGGCGGCGTGATCGTAGTCGCGCTTGTTGAGCGAGGCATAAGCGCGGTCTTTGAAGCCCGTCGCGTCGATCGGATCGCCGCGAAACGCGGCTTCGCCGTCGCAGCCGTCGCGCAGCACGGCGCAGGTCTTGGCGCCTGCCGCACCCGTCATCTTGCGGCACTGGTCCATCGCCAGCGCATCGGCGGCCTTGCGCGTCTCGGCAAGCGACAGGCCGACGCCGTGCGGATTGAGCTTGGCATCCTGCGCCAGCGCGAAGCAGCGGTCATGGAACGTGCCGATGATCTTGCAGGCCTTGTGCGCGGTCTCGGAGGCCTGTGCCAGCGTGCATTCGGCGACCGACTGGCCGGCGATCCGGTTTGGGTCGAAATCGTTGTAATGGGCGCCGAAAGCAAGCCCGTCGGCGCTGATACTGTCGGTCTGCCCGAGCGCGATGGCGCCTTCGGCGCCGGCCGGGCGGGGCGGCAGCGCAGCCGCCCAAAGCGAAGCAATCACAATCACGAGCGGCCCGCCCCAACCGCGCAGCTGCATGATCTTTCCCCCGGCCTTCCGACTGCACTTTGCCCGTTGCGCCTTAGTCGCCGCAACGAGGTTCAAGGTTCTGGCGCAAGGTCCTGGCGCAAGGTCCTGCCCGGGTAAAGCTTCCCGGCATTCGCTTTTTGCCGCCGATGCGATAAGACCGGCGGATAACAATGACGCTGAGGATTGTGGGTGGCCGCGACCATGGACGTTTTCGAAGCCGTCGATTCCCGTATCTCTTGCCGCTGGTTTCTCGACAAGCCGGTCGACCCCGACATCGTGCGCGACTTGATCGCGCGCGCCGCGCGCGCCGCCTCTGGCGGCAATCTGCAGCCCTGGCAGGTCTATGCGCTCACCGGCGATGCGCTCGCCGACCTCAAGCGGAAGGTTGCCGACTTCATCGGCGACCGTGATCCGCATCACGAAGAAGCCGAATACCAGGTCTATCCGCCGGTGATGTGGGAGCCGTACAAGGAGCGCCGCGAGGAGCACGGCGTGCAACTCTACGGCGCGCTCGGCATCGATCGCAGCGATACGCCCAAGCGACTCGGGCAGTTCAAGCGCAATTACGAATTCTTCAACGCGCCGGTCGGGCTGTTCATCGGCATCGACCGCAAGCTCGGGCCCGGCCAATGGGCCGACCTCGGCGGCTATATCCATGCCTTGATGTTTCTCGCCCGCGCTTACGGCCTCGATACCTGCGCCCAGGAATCCTGGGCGCGCATGCATCGCCCCGTCCGCGCTTTCATCAGCATGCCGCCGGAGCAGATGCTGTTCTGCGGCGTGTCGATCGGCTATGGCGACCACAACCATGCGGCCAACAGTTTCCGTTCGCCGCGCGCCGCGCCCGCGGAGTTCTGCCGGTTTTTCGGATTCACGTAACGGCATGACGCGCGTTTCCGCCGCTTTCCCGGAGAGGCCATGACCCAATTCATCCCGCCGATTTTCATATTCCTGATCGTCGCGACAACTTTGGAAGCCTGCGGCGATGCGATGGTCCGCATCGGATTGCGACACGATAGCCTTGCCCTGAAGGTAGCCGCATTCGTTGCCGGTGCAGCACTCCTGTTCGGCTACGGCCTCTTCCTCAATCTGCCGCCGGTGGAATTTGGCCGGGTTGTCGGCCTCTATATCGCGACGCTGTTCGTCGTCTGGCAGGTCGTAAATTTCTTGGTGTTTGGCGCGCTTCCGGGCATGCCCGTTTTGGCGGGCGGCGTGCTGATCGTGGCCGGAGGCCTCGTCGTCACATTTTGGAAAGCCTAGGCCGTCTCAATCCGTCGGCACGATCTTGGCGGCTTCGCCGAGCCTGATCGTCGCTGCGACGTCGGCGGCGAAGAATCTTTGGAATTCCTCCGGCGTCATTGGCATCGGCTGCACGCCGAGATTGCGCAATTTCTCCGCGATGGCGGGACTGTCCAGCGCCGTCTGGACCTCGTCGTGGAGCTTCATGATGACGCCGCGCGGGGTTTTCGCCGGCGCCGTCATGCCGCTCCAGAACAGATAAGTGGCTTGCGGATAACCGGCTTCGACGATCGACGGCACGTCCGGCAAAAGCGGCAGCCGCTCTGGCGTCGAGACCGCAAGCGGCACGACCTTGCCTTGCGCGATGATCGGCAGCGCCGGCGCGAGCGGCAGGAAGTAATAGTCGATGCGGCCGCCGAGCACGTCGGCAAAGGCCTCGCTCGGCCCGCGATAGGGCACGTGCTGCACGCTGATGCCCGCCGCCAGCCGGAATTTCTCGCCGGCGATGTGCGATGCGGAGCCGACGCCGGCCGAAGCAAAGTTCAGTTCGCCGGGCCGGGCTTTTGCCGCCGCGACCAGATCGGCGACGGTCTTGTAGCCCTTGGCCGGTGAGGTCACGAGCACGCTCGGCTGCGCGCCGAACATCACGACGGCGGTGAGATCGCGCAACGGATCGTAGGGCAGCGACGAATGCAGGATCATCGACGAACTGATCGAGGACGAGCCTAACAGCAGCGTGTAGCCGTCGGGATCGGCGCGCGCGACCGACGCAGCGCCGAGCACGCCGCCCGCGCCGGGACGGTTCTCGATGACGAAAGGCTGGCCCAAATGCTGCGCCACCTGATCGAGCACGAGGCGCGCGATGATGTCGGAGGCGTTGCCGGCCGAATAGGGGCTGACCACGAGCATGGGACGGCTCGGCCAGGTTTCCGCCGATGCAGGCGCGCCGAAACTCGTCACGACAGCGGTGGAAAAAAAGAAAAAGAGAAGGCGGCGGCACAGCGCGCCGCGAAGCCGACCGAGCGGTTTCCTTCGCCTCATCGTGCGCCTCGTTGTGTTTTCTTGGCGCTTTCCGTTGCGATGAGGATAACAACCAGGGAACGCGCGCGCCATAGCAAAAGGAATATTCGACTTTCGGGCTTGGTCAGGAGCGGACGTTCATGCTGCGTTTGCGCCGGAAGCCGCAGTGACCTGTTTGGCGACCAATGCTAGGCTTCGGTCTCTCCGAGGGGAGCTGGGCCTTGGATATCGGATCGATCAAACGGACTGCGTTGTCTCGTCGCGCCGTTGCCGTGACGGTGTTTTTTATTGTGCTCGGCATTTCGCTCAAGGTCTCGGCGGCCGAGGTTTATCCGGCGCGGCCGATCACCATCGTCGTTCCGTTCGCCGCCGGTGGTCCGACCGATACGCTGGCGAGGCTTTTGGCCGGCCCGATGAGCCGGACGCTCGGAGTTAACGTCCTCGTCGAAGACGTCACCGGCGCGGCGGGCACTGTCGGCGTCGGCCGGGTCGCGCACGCGGCGCCCGACGGGTACACGATCAGCCTCGGCCATTGGAGCACGCATGTCGTCAACGGTGCGATCTACAAACTCTCCTATGATTTGCTCCGTGATTTCGAGCCGATCGCGCTCCTTCCCAGCAATCCGATGCTGATCGTCAGCCGCACGACCGTGCCGGCTCAGAATCTCAAGGACCTCGTCGCTTGGATCAAATCGAAAGACACGGTCGATGCCGGCACGGCCGGCGTCGGCTCGGGGTCCCATATCGCCGGGGTCTATTTCGAGAAGATGGGCGACGTGCGTCTGCAGTTCGTTCCGTATCGCGGCACCGGGCCCGCGCTGCTCGACATGATCGGCGGACGTATCGACGTGATGGTGGACCAGGCATCGAATTCAGCGCAACAGGTGCGCGACGGCAAGATCCGGGCCTATGCCGTCACCGCCAAGACGCGGCTGCCGACCTTCCCGGATATTCCGACCGTCGACGAAGCCGGCGTACCGGGATTTTACATCAACATCTGGCATGGCCTTTGGGCTCCGGCGGGCACACCCAAAGATATTGTCGCAAAACTCAACCGCGCGGTCGCCGCGGCTTTCGCCGACCCCTCAGTCCGCGATCGCCTTGCCGCCCTCGGCCTCGAAATTCCGGCGCCGGATCAACAGGCGCCAGCCGCACTCGGCGCCTTGCAGCGGGCCGAGATCGACAAGTGGTGGCCGATCATCAAGGCGGCGCATATCGAGGCGGAGTAATCGCAGAGGGCAGGGTGGTTCGTGCTACTGCTGAAAGCCGATATTGACGGCGGCTTTGCTCAAATCCTCGCCGGCCGTTGCCATCGCCGGTGAGCGATCGGTAAAGGACGTGGCGCTTTGCGGCGGCTTCTTGAAAACCAAGGCCAGCCACTGAAGTCCCGTGATGATCTGGGTCAGTGCCGTCAGCCACAGATGCAGCGTGGCGAACACGAGTCCACCGGCAAGGAGCGCCAGTCCTGTCGGTATGCAGGTCAGCAGCGGCGGCCTCTCGGGTCGTCGGAGCATCGGTATCAGGGTGAAGCAGAAAAAGACGTTTCCGGCAGACAGCATCAAATCCTGCCAGCGGTCGTCGCTGACCTGCGAAAGTAAATATTGAAGCATCGTGCTCCCCCAACCTCGAGAGACATGCAACCGTGATTCTAAGCCCGCTTTGTGGCTAAATCACATTAATTCGGGGTCAGATTGCTTGGTCGCCAGCGCCGGGGGTGGAGCGTTCGCGCGTCAGTCGGTCCAGATCACGTCGGTATCGCGCTGCAACTCGGACTGCGCGGCAAAGGCGCAATGCTTGCAATCATCGGATACCGGCTTGAGCCCGATGCTGACAAAATCGCCGATGCGCCAATTGGCGGGCTTGAGGGCACGGTTGCGAACGATCACCACGTCGATGACGTTATGACCCGTTCCTGCCTCGCGAATTCTCGTCAACAACCGTTGTTTCAGTTCGTCAAGGCTGACCAAGCTCCGCATGGCCGTCCTCTTCATGCTACTCGAAGTCGCCGGTTATCTTATCGCACGACGCCGGTTAGCAAAGAATGAGAATTTGGCGTCCGCACGGCTGATGTGACAAAACGGAAGGCGCTGCCGACTGCCGGAGGTAAGATCTTCGGGCGGTGCACGACCGGTTCAGATTGAAGAGAGCTTGGCTTGGCATCAGATCCGCCGCGTTCGCCGTCGCCCCCGGTCGGGTCCTTTCTGCTCCTGGCGATAGCCGTCCTGCTCTACATACTTTGGCTTGCGGCGCTGGTGGCCACGCCGTCCTGGGTCGAGCCGGGAGGGGGCGGCGGCGAAACCCGCATCGCCGAAGCTTGGGCGACGCTGTATGTCCTCATTTTCGGTACGCTGCTATGGCTGGTGCTCGGCGGGATGCTTCTGCTCGCCTGGCGCAAGGGCCTAGCGGCGCCCGCGTCGGCGGCGGCGTCTGGGATTTTTATGTGCTCGCCGTGATCGCGACGTTCAGCGCGGCGCAGACATATTTCACTTGGCCCGGCGGCTGGTCGATCCTGGTCCCTGCGCTGCTGCCGCCGCTGCTGGCGCTCTATGGCATCTGGGTGCGGATACCTGCGCTTGCCGTGGGCGCGCGCCGCGTTTCCACCGCAGCACTCGCCGGCGCGGCGCTCGTCGCCGGCGCCGCGATCCCGTTCGCGACGATCGATCCCGCCGGATATCCCGCGCGGCTGGCGCAGCACCAGGAGATCATGAATGCGCAATTCGCGCGGCGCGATGCTGAACTGCAAGAGAATGCGCGGCAATGGGAAGAGGGTATTCACAAGCTCGGCTCGGACTTAAAGCTCGCCGCCTGGCTCGAATACGTCAACGGCTCCCTCGAAGGCGAGCCACTGCACCTCGAGGCGCTCGATGGCGCCCGCAAGGCCAACAGCCGTCAAGCCGATGCGGTTGCGCTCCTCGACGATGGGCGGATCCTCAGGCTTGTCGATCTCTGGCAATTCGATCTCGCCGCAACGCCCGAGCTGTGCGCGGCCTATGGCTGGGCGCTGACGCGGCTCGCAGCGACGGACGAGCCGATCGAGTTCGGAGGTCGGCAAGCAGATCGAAGGGCAATTGCCGAATATCAAATTTCTTCTCGCCGGGCGGTGCGATCTGGCGTCCGGTCTTGGCGCCGTGGCGAAACGGGCGGAGAAGGTGGCGCAGGTCAATCCCGCCGACACGCATTGGCCGCAGCTCGTCGCGACGCTTGCCGCGCTCCGCAGCTCTCGTTGAGCGATCAGGGCATCTCGTCATCCGGCATGCTGACGAAGATCAGCACGCCGAGAATAACCGCGGTGATGCGGAACGCCGCCTCCTGGCCGTTCCAGATCTTCGATTGCCACATGGCGAAATACTCGCCGGCTACCACCAGGAAGCCGAAGAACCACAGACCGAAGCCTAAGGCCAATCCGGCGACCGCAACGACCTTGGCGCGGTTGAAGATCGCGGCCGGCGAATTCAGCCGGACCAGCAGCATGAGCGCGGCGAATGCCAGCAATAGGCCGGTCGCGGCTTCCGCGGCGATGATCACCGCATAGGCCGCATGCCACACCGTCTCGTTGGTGATGGCGCGGGACCTCAAGGCATTGCCGGCGAATGTCGTGTCCATGCTCAGGACATGTTTCACGAACTCATAGTTCGAGCCGTAGTCGGTGATGTTGTCGTAGGCGACGATAAGGGCGAATGCCGCGAGCGCCGCAATCATCGCGATCTTGCTGATGCGAGTGATGATCATGATGCCGGTCCCATGATGCCGGTCGAGTGGTCGGCCAGCGAAGGCCGCGCGCCTTGTTGCTGCTGGTGTCGCGTGATGGAATATACGCAAAACGCGCTCACTGGCCATCCTGGCCTGTGCGTCATCGGGGGCGGAGCATGGCGGCGGACCTGGAATTCGATGAGACGGCCGTCATTGAACGGTTCTGGGTGGGCCGCCAGAGCGGCGACTATTTTCCGAGCGAGTGGGCGAACCGGCTCACCCTCGATCAGGCCTATCTCATCCAGCTTGGCGTCATCGCGCGGCGCGTCGCTTTGGGCGAGCGTCAGGTCGGCTGGAAAGTCGGCCTGACGGCGCCCGCCATCCAGCGCCAGTTCGGTTTTCATCACCCGGTCTTCGGCTGTTTGCTGGAGGAGGGCCGCAAGCGCTCGGGGCTTGTCTTCGCGCGCGACACGCTGATCAAGCCCGGCTTCGAGACCGAACTCTGCATGCAGTTGCGCGAGCCGCTTGCCGGCACGGTCGACGCGGCGCAAGCGCGCCGCGCGATCGGGCACTGCTTTCCGGCGCTCGAAATCATCGAGACGCGCGGCGATGCGCTGGCGCAGACGATGCTCCTCATCGCCGACAACGCGCAGCAAAAAGCCTTCGTGCTCGGCGAGCCGATCGTGCTGACGGACGAGCTGAAGCCGCCGCAGGTCGAGGCGAGGGTGACGGTCAACGGCGCCGAGGTGGCGCGGGGCTTTGGCGAAGCGGTGCTCGGCGATCCGATCAATTCGGTGGTGTGGCTTGCCGGCAAACTGGGCGAACTCGGCCGGGGCCTTGCGGCAGGCGACATGATCATGACCGGGTCCTTCGTGCGCCAATTTCCGCTCGCGCCGGGCGACCGCGTCCGCGCGGAATTCGCCGGGATCGGCGCCGTCGAAACCGGCATTTCGGGCTAGATCGCGGGCGATCCACCAGGCCAAGTCACGCTAGGGCCTAGTTTTTTGTGATTTTCGGCCGGGTTCCATGGCGTAACGGAACGCTAACCGTCTTAACCGTCCCGCCGGATTTATCCGCAAAATTTCTCTTGTGTGTCTCATATTTGCCCGCAATGGGCGGCTCACTAGGGCTGCTGGGCGGTGCTGGGGCGCCGTTCGGGTGTGCGTCAAAGCCGGAGACGATGGCCGATAGGCTGTGTCGAAGGCGGGGAAACGGGGACCTCTACGTGAAAAGACTGTCGCTCGCCGTGGCGTTGTTTGCCGCGCTCATTGCTTCGTCGTCCGCTCACGCTGCCAAGACCTTTGTCGGCGTGCTGTGGCCGATGTTCGGACCGCTGCCGGCGATCGGCCTCGTCGAGCTCACCGGCGAAATCAAAATGATGCCGAATGTCGAGGTCCACACTTACCTGCATCAGGAGTGGCCGGACCTGGTCAAGGACATGAGCCAGCTGCCGGAAGGCACGCGCACCATCGTGATCGGCTACAGCCTTGGCGCCAATGCCACCTCATGGGTGGTCAACAAGTCGAAATATGTCGATCTCGTCATTGCGCTGCAGCCCTCGATGCTGAGCTGGAATCCGACCATCACCGGGCACGCCGGCCGCATCGTCGAGGTCTACAATCCCACTGTGTGGCAGACGTTCGGCGGCATGGGCTCGAAGAAGCTCGAATGGACCGCGGGCAAGATCGAATTCATGCCCAATAACGACTCGCATCCGGGCGCGCAGTTCAATCCGGAATTCCGCAGCATGGTGAAAACCGAGGTCGCCAGGATGACGGCGGAGCCGGACGTGCAGACCGCGCAGGCGTCGTCGCCGGTCCGCATGGCTTATGCGGAGCAGCCGCAGGACCGGCGCATGAAGGAGATCGCGCAGATCCTGCAGAAGGACGCCGCGGCGAAGGATCCGAAGACCGCGGCGGCCAGAACGCCTGCGTCCGATCCCATGGCAACAGCCAGCCTGCAGTCCGTCAGCGCGCAGATGGCGCAAGCGCCGATCCCGATGCCGGCGCGGCGGCCGCAGCCGCAGGTTCAGCAACAAGCCCAGCAGCAAACGCAGCCGGTGAAGCTTGCGAGCGCGGCGGCAGACTTCACCCTGAGTCAGCCTAAGGCGCTTGGTCAGCCGAAGACATGGTCGGCATTCCTCGACACTTTGTCGGGCTCGGTGGATTCGGGAAACCTCGCCGCGTCGCCCGAACTGACGCTCGCCGACATGGTGACCTATGCGCGCCGGAAATACGCCGCGCACAAGTCTGACCGCCTCGATCACAAACAGGCCGCGCTGATCGGCGGCGATATCATCGTCGCGTCCAATATCGATCCGCATCGCAGCGAGCCGGTCGGCGCCTGCTGCGCCTTCGTCAAAGCCGAAGGCGACGTCGACTAAGCGGATTGCTTCGTCGCTCCGCTCCTCGCAATGCGCGCAGCCTGATGCGCTCAGTCAAAGCGCGCATCCGGGCTGTGCCCGCTCAGAGGCCGATCAGCGGAAGAACGTAGTCATAGAGACCGTAGATGGTCGCCAGCGCCACCAGCGTCCAAAATACCGCGCTGGCTTTGGCGCCCCAGGCCAGCGCCGTGTCCCGCCAGGTCTTGCGCGGATAATTCGACGCGCTGCGCCAGATCGCCCATGCGACAAATGAAATCGTGAGCGTCGCCAACGCGAACACCCCGATGATCAAGCCGACAACCAGCAGGCTGGGGATGCCGGCCAAGAAGACAATGGCCGCGCCGGTGGCGAGCCATATCACGGTCAGCGGAGTTCCAATGAGCCAGTAGACGCGCCACAGCGCGATCTGGCCGGTCGCTAATTTCGCAAGGAATTTCATGATCAAGCTTAGCAGGCGGGTCGCGGCGCGTCGCGGCCGCGCGGCAAAGTTACACCACGAAAATGCCACGGGCCACAATTTGACCCACTATGATTGTCTAGGGTTGGCCGGTATCCTGGGTATCGGGGTCTCGCGGCTAGGGACGAGTTACAGAATTCGTGTCGGCGCGCTAGCTCTGTTGTGTAGCTCTCCTGGACCGGCCGGCGCTATCGGCGACCGCTCGGCTGTCCTTATGAGTTCGGCGCCGAGATAAAGCTCATGATGCGAACCAAGCCTGTCGCAGCCCTTTTGGCCGCCCTGTTGATCGTGACCAGTGTCAGCACCGCCCGTGCAGGGGCCGAACACGGGCGCGCCTACCTGTTCTACGGCCTGATCGCCATGATCGATTGGGGCATGGACCAGCTTGCGGCCCGCATCAACAAGACGGGTGTTCTCGCGACCACCAATAGCCACATGAGCTGGCGCTCGGTTGCCGATCAAGCCATCGCCGATTACCGCCGCGATCCGAAGCCGATTTCGGTGGTCGGTCATTCCGCCGGCGGCGATTCCGCCGTGCAATTCGCCGAGGCGCTTGCTGCCGCGCGTGTGCCGGTGGCGCTGATGATTACTTATGATCCCAACCGAACGGCCGGGACCATTCCGGCGAATGTCGAGCGCTATATCGACCTGTATCAGTCGACGAATGTCCTCGGCGGCGGCGATCTTCAGCCAGGCCGTGGCTTCCATGGCCATTACGCGGCGTTCAACCTCCTGAACCGCTCGGAAATCATCCATGTGAACATGGACAAGTTCGAGGGCATCCAGGCGGCGCTGGCCGCCAAGATCAGATCCGCGGGGGCGGGTGGCGGCGAGGCGGTGCCTTTGCACATCGTGTTTCCGTCCACCGGTCCGATCGAGCTTTGGGATTCAGGCGCGCCGGTGCAGGCGCGGGCCGGCGACACGGTGGCGTCGTTGGCGGCGGCCTATCACGTTCCGGCCTGGGCGGTGGCGCAAATCAATCAGAAGCCTGAGAACGCCTCGCTGAGCGAAGGCCAGCGCGTCGTCATTCCGCGCATGATCGGGCAAAGGCTTTCGCGTGGTGAGCCGGGCGAGGCGAACAAGCCCGCCGCAAGCGCCGCTCCGGCCGCAGCGCCCGCGCCGGTCGAGGCATCGGCCCCTGCCGAGAGCCCGGCGCCGGCGGAAAGCGCCGCGCCGAGCCAGGCCGCGAACCCCGCGCCTGCTCCGGCGGCCAGTGCCGCGCCCAAGCCGGCCGCACGTGCGGGTTCGAGTGCGTCGCAGATTAATGAGTGATCTGCCGGACTAGGCTTAGGCTTTTACAGCGCACTTTCAGAACCGGAGCCGGCGGCGCCGATCGGAAGCGCCGCTTCGACGTGTCTTTTGCGCCCACCCGTCAAATGCTAGAACTCGCCGTGGGGAAGGCCGCCGCGCAGGCGGACGTGATACGCGAACAGCAAGGCGGCAAGGACAGCGACGATGAACTTCACCGCGCTCGGCTATACCGGCATCCGCACCAAGAAGCTCGACGACTGGGCGGATTACGGCACACGTTTCCTCGGCATGCAGCTCGTCGACCGGAGCCGCGGCAGCCTTGCTTTGCGCATGGACGATCGCAAGCAGCGTCTCATCGTCCACACCGACGAGGATGAGGGGCCGTCATTCTACGGCTGGGAAGTAGCCGATGCGGGTGCGCTCGACGCGCTCGCCGCGCATCTGGAGAAGTCGAATGTGAAGGTCGCGCGAGGCACGCGCGCACTCGCCGACGAGCGCCGGGTCAAAGAGCTCATCGTGTTCTCCGATCCGATCGGCAATCGGCTCGAAGTGTTTCACGGCCCCGAAATCGCCAGCGACCCGTTCAAGCCCGGACGCGCGATTTCCGGTTTCCGCACCGGGCCGCTTGGGATGGGGCACGCCGTGCTCACGGCAGAGCATATCGACGAGATCGTGCCGTTCTATACCAAGGTGCTCAATTTCAAGCTGAGCGATTACTTCGAAAAGCCGTTCCGCGCCTATTTCTTTCACATCAACGAGCGCCACCACAGCCTTGCGTTCATCGAGACCGGCAAGAACGGCATCCATCACATGATGTTCGAGGTCTGCTATCTCGACGATGTCGGGCAGGCCTACGATCTCGCGCTGAAGAAGCCCGAAATGATCGGCACCACGCTCGGCCGGCATGTCAACGATCACATGACGTCGTTCTATTCCTATTCGCCGTCGCAGTTTCTGGTCGAGTATGGCTGGGGCGGCCGCACCATCGATCCGGCGAGCTGGACGCCGCACCAGCGCACTGAAGGCCCGAGCCTTTGGGGTCACGACCGCATGTGGCTATCGCCGGAAGCGCTCGAGGAGTCGCGCCGCCTGCGCATGCAGACCGCCGCGGAAGGCACGCGCGTGCCGGTCAATGTGATGGACGGCAATTACCTGCGCGCCGCCGACGTCTGCCCGTGGTGGAACGCCAACGCGCCGGCGCGGAAGACGGGGTAGCCATCACCGTCTGAAGGTCTGTCATGCCCGTGCTTGACGCGGGCATCCACGTCTTGCCGCCCTGTCGTCAATTCGACGCGCGCTTCATCGCGCTCCAGGTGCCGTAGCAGGCATTGCCGCCGGCGCTCCAGCGGCCGCCGCCGGTCGTGCCGCGCAGCTTGCCGTAGCCAGTCGCGGCCTGGCCGCCTTTGGCCACGGTGACGGCGATGCCGCCGCTGGCGATCACATTGCCGGAAATCTGATAGCTGAAATCATTGTCGGCCTGCAGCACGCGGCCGCCGACAATGCGCGCCGGATAACGATAGGACGGATCGCAAGGACCGGCCTCGGTGCGGATCGAAACACTCCACAATCCGTCATAGGCGTTCGATCGCCCTTTCTTCGCCGCTTCCGACGGCGTTGCCGCCGCCACAACAAGTGCAACCGCAACTGCCGTCAGAACGCCCAAGCCCCTCATTGCTCGCTCCTCGGTGGCTCTATCGCTGATCAGTCGTCTTGTCGGGCGCCTTGGGTTCAATCGCGCCGGTGGATTGGCCGGGATACGCCGGCGGTGATCCGGCAAAGGCATTGCCGCTTTTGCCGAGATCGAAGCCGGCCGTGAACAGCGCCTTCATATAGTCCGGGTCGAAAGCGCCGCGGCTTCGTGCGCTGAAGTCGGCCGGAATGCTGGCTACGTTGTAGGCGATGCCGCTGTTCTTGGCGGCGACGAAAGTGCGGTCGAGCATCAGGCGAATGTCGGTCTTGACCGCCATGCCGACCGATTGCGCGAGGATGGTCGGCGTCGAGCGGTCGACAACCTGGAAGTCGGGCTTGAGCCCGCTATTGACCACGACATAAAGCGCGGTCGCCGGGATCTTGTAGCCGCTATTGCTTTCCATCAGCGCGGCGGGGGCGACAAAGAACTGTCCGCCGACGCCGCCGTCGACATGCATTTCGGAAAAGCGCTTGCCGTTGCCTTCGACATCGATGAACACCGGCGGAAACGCGCCGGGAATGCTGCCGGAGGCGAGCATCACGCTGCGGAACAGATTCAGCGCGGCATCCTGCTTGCCGGGTTCGCTGGCATAGGCGGCGATTGCGCCCATATTCCACACCACCGAGCGCTCGGCATCGAGGTCGGTGGTGACGATGAACAGCCGCCGGCCGCTTCTGTGGGCGGCGGCGATGTCCGACAACAGGTCAGCTGTGATCTGCTTCTTGATCAGGTCGCGCAGCGGCCAGGTGTCGAGAAAGCTCTCGCCGGTCGAGCCGACTTCGAAAATGTCCGCGGCGGTGGTCTGCGTATAAAGCGCCCGCAACGTCGCGTCGTATTTCGGTCCGGCGAGGATGAAGGGCGCCATCAGCGCGCCGGCGCTCACGCCGGTGACGACGGAATAAGCGGGACGATGTCCGCCGGCGCTCAATCCGGTGACGAGGCCGGCGCCGAACGCGCCGTCGGCGCCGCCGGTTGAAAGGAGGAGCCACGGTCCGGGCTGCGCCGGCAATGCCTTGGCGAAAGCGTCGGTCTGGTCGGCAAAGAAGCGCGCATCCGGCATGCCGGGAATTGCCGCTGCGGCATCGTCGGCGGCAGTGAACGGCGGGCGCGGCGGGAATTTCGATGCCGGGACGGCCGGCGCCGGCGCTTGCGGCGTACCGTTCGTTGTACTTTGCGTTGCACCTTGCTGTTTCGCGGACGGCTTTTGCTTTGCGCTTTGCGCATAGGCAGCCGTGCCCCGGATGAGGGGTGCGAATTGCAATGTCAGCACCGCCGCCAACGCGGCCGCGGCGCAGGCGAGGACCATGGTGCTCCTGGACGTTCTCATTGTCTCGATCATCGTGATGTAAGTGTCCGAAAGTTGCTGTCAGGTCCGCATGGGGGACGCGCTGCAAACGTACTTAGAAACACACTTAGGAGGCATACTTGGGAAACGCACTTGCAAACGCAGGCTGCAGAAACGTGCAAATAGGACCGGCTCTGGTCGAGTTCAATCCGCCAAGGTCGAAAGCCTAAAGACCGTCGCAATATCGCCTTTCAGCGCCGCAATTCCAACGCATAGCCTAACCAATTCCCACACCCAATTCGCAGATCCGTTTCCTATGGCCAATTCGCATGACCAATTTCCACGCCACTGTTACGTCCCTGCGACGTAACGGCTCAGGCCTGTGGTAAAAATGCAAAACGGGCCCCGGACCCGAAACGCCACGGGACAAATTCGGCGACGCGAAGGTAATGCGATCAGGCGCGCCGGTCAGCTACGAATTGTGCGCCTTCGATCAGTATCGCCGCATTGGGTCCGAATGTCGCGAGCGCGTTTTCGGCTTCGGAAACGAGCTGCTGCAACCGCGCTTTGGCGCCGGCTAGCCCGAGCACGCTGACAAAAGTAGCCTTGCCCGCGGCTGTGTCCTTGCCGGTCTGCTTGCCGACGAGCGCCGGATCGCCTTCGATGTCGAGGAGATCGTCGGCGATCTGGAAGGCTTCGCCGACCGCCGAGCCGTAACGCTCCAGCGCTTCTCGCTCATGCGGCTTGGCGGAGGCGAGAATACCACCGGCCTCGCAGCCGAAGCGGAGCAGCGCGCCGGTCTTCATCGCCTGCAGCATTTTCACGTCGGTCGCGCCGTGCTTCTGCGCGCCGAAACGGCCTTCGGCGGCGAGATCGAGCATCTGGCCGCCGGCCATGCCGCCGACGCCCGAGGCGCGGGCCAACGCCTTCACCAGCGCGATGCGGACGGCGGCGTCGGGATGCGTTTCCTCGCGGGGACAGAATGTCGAAGGCGAAGGTGAGGAGGCTGTCGCCTGCTAGGATCGCGGTCGCTTCGTCGAATTTGCGATGCGCGGTCGGCTGGCCGCGGCGCAGCTCGTCATTGTCCATGGCCGGCAGATCGTCATGGACCAGCGAATAGCAATGCACGCATTCAAGCGCCGCGCCCGCCATCAAGGCGCGTTGCCGCGGCACCCCGAACAGGGCGGCCGATTTAACCACCAGGAACGGCCGGAATCGCTTGCCGCCGCCGAGGCTCGAATAGCGCATGGCCTCGATCAGGCGGGCCGGCCGGGCCAATTCGGCATCGATCCGGCTTGGCGGCCAGGAGCTGATTGAGAAGCGTCTCGGTTTCCGCCGCAACGGCGTCGAGGCGTGTCAGGAAAGGGCTGTTTTTGGCGTCCATTTTGCGGGGCGTTACCGGCGTTTAATCGTCGTTGCAGAGGTCCTATATCAGGTCCTGCATTTAGGGGATAAGGGGGCAGTCGGCCTGGTTACCCCTCCGCGAGGTTAACCGCCCGAAAGGGAACAAAGGCCGATATCCAACCCGCAATAAGGGACTATCTGTGGTCATCGGCCTTCCTAGCGTCAATGGTACTTTTGATCTGGCTTTATCTGTCGCCGCCCGCGGCGGCTTCTGGCGTGCGGCCGAACGCGACGGCGCGAGCCCGCGCCGCGCCCGCCGTCTGGCCCGTGGTCATCGCCGTGATTCCGGCCCGCGACGAGGCCGACGGCGTCGGCGAAACGGTCGGCGTCGCTCCTCCGCGCAGACTAATCCGGGCCAATTTCACGTCGTCCTGGTCGACGACCAGAGCCGCGATAGCACCGCCGAAGTCGCCCGCGACGCTGCCGCGGCTTCGGGGCCGCCGGCCGGTTCACCGTGATTTCCGGCAGCGCATTGCCCGCGGGCTGGACCGGCAAATTGTGGGCGAAGAAGCAGGGCGCCGAGCTTGCGAGCATCGGCGCGCCGCCGACCATTCTCTTTACCGACGCCGACATCGTCTACGCGCCGGCGCGCTGCCGGTCTGGTGGCGGCAAGGGAGATGGTCTCGTCCTGACTTCGCTGATGGCGAAATTTCGCTGCGAGAGCTTTGCCGAACGCGTGTTCGTTCCGGCCTTCGTCTTCTTCTTCCAGATGCTCTATCCGTTCGCCTGGGCAAACATCCGCGCCGCGCGACGGCGGCCGCCGCCGGCGGCTGCATGCTGGTGCGGCTCGAGGCCCTCGACGCCGCGGGCGGTTCGACACATCCGCACCGCGCTGATCGACGATTGCTCCCTGGCCAAGCTTCTCAAGGCGCAAGGCCCGATCCGATCGGGCTGACCGATCGCGTGCGTTAGATCCGCCCCTATCCTGCCATCGTCGACATCCGGCGCATGGTGGCGCGCTCCGCTTATGCCCAGTTTCACTACTCGCCGCTGATTCTGCTCGGCACGGTGGGGGGCTGGCGCTGACCTATCTGGCTCCGGTCGGTTCCGTCTTTGGCCGCTGGCCCCGTCATCGTGGCTTCTTAGCTGGATTCTCATGGTCTTGGCGTTTCAGCCGATCCTCCGCCTCTACCGGCTTTCGGCGCTGTGGGGCATCTCCTGCCGGCGATCGCGTCGACTATATGGCGTTTACGCTCGATTCCGCTTATCAACATGCGCGGGGACGGGGGGGCATGTGGAAGGGCCGGGTGCAAGCCAATATTTAATATTGTGTTCTGGGATTTTGATGACCGACGTAAAACCAACGCCGGCGAATGCCGCTCCGGCAAAGGACACCGGGACGAGAATTTTCCCGTGGCCTCTTTTCTCATTGAGGCGCGCTATCGCGGCGCGATCCTGGCCTTCTATGATTTCGTCCGGACCGCCGACGACATCGCCGACACTCCGTTGCTCCCGCCGGAGGAAAAACTCGCCCTCCTCGACCGTCTGGAGGCGGCGTGCTTGGCGCTACCGACGGGTCGCAGGCGGCTCCGCGAGGCGCTCGCCGAGCGCGATCTCTCGCCCAAACACGCGCAGGATCTCGCTCAACGCGTTCCGGCTGGACGTCACCAAGCTGCGCTACAAGCGATTGGGACGACCTGATCGCGTATTGCAGCTCTCCGCCATGCCGGTCGGGCGATTTGTCCTCGACGTCCACGGCGAGAGCCGGTCGATCTGGCCGGTCCGACTCGATCTGCGCGGCGCTGCAGATCATCAATCATCTCCAGGATTGCGAGGAAGACTATCGCGATCTCGACCGGGTCTATATTCCGCAGGATGCGCTGAACGCGAGCGGCACCGATGTGGAAGCGCTCGGCGCCGAGCGGGCGAGCCCGGCGCTGCTCGATCGCCTGCACAAGCTGACCGCGCGCACCGAACGGCTGCTTTCAGACAGCGACGACTTTGCCGCCGCGATCAGCGACAGGCGGCTCGGCTTGAAGTCTCCGTCATCAACACACTGGCGCACCGGCTGACGCGGATCTTGATGGCGCGCGATCCGCTCAGCCAGCGCGTGCACTTGAGCAAGCCGGCGGTGATCGGACTGACGCTCCTGGCGTGTTGCGCGGCGCCGCGCGCCGGCTGGGCCGCAAGCCGTCCGCCGCATCAGAAAAGCCGCGAGGAGCGTGAGTGAGCACTCCTTCGCAAGCGGCCGAGCGCGCCTCGGGCTCCTCGTTCTATTCGGGCATGCGGATTTGCCGCCGCCCAGCGCGAGGCCATGTTCGAAATCTATTCGTTCTGCCGCGCCGTCGACGACATCGCCGACGATCCGGGGCCGCGCGATGGCCGGCACGCGGCGCTCGAGAAATGGCGCGGCGATCTCGTCGCGCTCTCAGCCGGATCGCCGCCG
>CAWFWC010000014.1:0-58891 GCA_963819465.1 uncultured Alphaproteobacteria bacterium | reverse complement strand
CCCACGCTGCGCGATAAACTGCGAAGTGGGCAGAGCGCTTGCGAAAATGCCTCCTGCGGCGTAACCAAACGTATGAAAGAATACCAATAGGGCTGCGAGCCTAAGTGCTCGCAAAGGGGGAGCGCCATGGCCACCAAAGTCGACGTCATCGATCTCATCGATCGGCACCGGGTCACCGGCTTTCAGATCAGCGTCTTGACGCTGTGCATGCTGGTGGCGGCGCTGGATGGCTTCGACACCCAGGCCATCGGCTATACCGCGCCGGCTATCGCCGCGCAGATCCATCTGCCCATGCCGCAATTCGGACAGGTCGGCTCGGCCGGTCTGCTCGGCGCGGCGATCGGCGCGTTGTCGTTCGGACCGCTGGCCGACGTGTTCGGCCGCAAGTGGTTCATGATCCTCGCCATGATCGTGTTCGCGGTGTTCAGCTATCTCACCGCGACGTCGGGCTCGCTCAACGAGCTTCTGGCCTATCGCTTCTGCGCCGGCCTTGGTCTCGGCGGCGTCACGCCGGCCTTCCTTGCCATGGGCGCCGAACTTGCGCCGAAGCGTCTGCGCTCGGTGTTCGTTGCTGTGCTGTTCGCGGCGTTTCCCGGCGGCGGACTGCTCGGCTCGCTGCTCGCCTCCTGGGTCATTCCGACTTTCGGTTGGCAGTCGCTGTTCTATATCGGTGCGGTCGCGCCGCTGGTGATCGCTGCCATTCTCGCGATCTATTTGCCGGAATCGATCCGCTATCTGCTCGCGCGCAACATCGGCTACGATGAGGTGCGCCGCACGCTCGAGCGCATCATGCCGGGCGCAGTGCCGGCCGATGCCGAGCTCACCGCGCCGCCCGATCCGGCGCGTGAGGGCGTTCCGGTGACGCATTTGTTCACGGAAAAGCGCGCGGTGCCGACGGTCCTGCTCTGGGTGCCGTTCTTCATGGTGTTCATGGTTCTGGTCACGGTGACGTTCTGGACGCCCGCGGTGCTGAACTCGGTCGGCTTCTCGCTGTCCTCCGCGGCGCTGATCATCGGCCTGAACAATCTCGGCAGCGCCATTGCCAGTGCGATGTCGGGCTGGCTGGTGAATCGCGCCGGCGCGTTCCTCGTGCTCATTCCGGGCTTCGTTATCGGCGGCCTTTGCCTAGCCTGGTTCGGGCAAGCGACGTCGTCGATGCCGATGCTGGGGGCGGCCTCGTTCCTCGCCGGTTTCTTTGTCGGCGGCACTGGCACCGGATTGCTCGCGGTCGCCGCGGGCATGTATCCGACGTCGATCCGCTCGACCGGCATCGGCTGGGCGATGGGCATGGGCCGGGTCGGCCAGGTCTTCGGGCCGTTTCTGACCGGCTTGCTGGTGGCAGCGGGCTACAAGGTCGGCGGCATCTTTTATGCCGCAGCGGTCCCGTGCTTCGTCGGCGCGCTGTTCTTGATCTTCCTGCGGATGTCGCGTCCGGTGATGGATGCCGATGTGCCGGCTAGCGGCGCAGCGGATCCGGCGCGGCCGGGTCCAAAGGCCGCCTCAGCAGTTTGAACCGGTTGGGATCGAGCGCAGCCGGCTGCGGCTGGGCTGTGGCTGCGCTTGAGGAGCTTGCGGCGGCTGTTGCTGCGGCTGCAATTGCGGCGCATCGGACAGCGTGACCGCCGCTTGTTTGACTTCGTCTACGCACCGCTCGCCGCCCAAGCGCGGCTTCGCCACGCGGCCGCGCCAGCGTTCGACCACGGCGGCGAGCGAATGATTGTCGGTCGCGGCCGGCGCATCGCCGAGCGTGACGGTCTCGCTCTTCGGCAAGAGCTGCGCCGGCAATTGCCGGAATTTCATGCGCGTCGGCAACGCCACGCCTTCGCCGAAGGCGAAAGCCTCGCCGGTGCCGAGCGACGGCAGGAAGGCGAGGAAGTTCGCCGCGGTGTCGGCGACCGCCGAGCGCAACAGCCCCTGATCGCGGTCATTGGTCATGCGCATGGCGAACAGCGTCGAGCATTGCGACAGGATCGTCGAATCGAGCTCGGCCGGACGCTGCGTGACCAGGCCGAGGAACACGCCGTATTTGCGGCCTTCCTTGGCGATGCGTGAAATGGCGCGGCGGGTCGGCGCGAAGCCGACGCTGTGATCGGCCGCCATGTAGCGATGCGCTTCCTCGCAGACGACGAGCAGCGGGTCGGCGCCGTCGCTCCACAGTCCGAGATCGAAGGCCATCCGGCACGTGACCGAGACGACGACGTCGACGACTTCCGAAGGAAAGCCCGCCAATTGCATGATCGTCATCGGCACGCCATTCGGCGGCAGCCGGAACAGCGTCGACAGAATATCGACCATCGTGTCGCCGCCGACATTGGCGTTGTCGAACATGAAGCCGTAGCGCGGATCGTTGCAGATCGTCTCGATGCGCGTGATCAGCTTGTGATAGACCATGCGCGAGGATCGGTTTTCGAGCTTGCCCATGCGCGAATCGAGCAACGCCAGGAGATCGGCGATGCGGTAGGGCACCGGCACGTCGAGCGTGTAACGCGCCGCCGCGATATCGGTCTTCAGCGCCAGCCGTCCGGCCGAAGACGCCTGCGCGTAGGCCGCCTTCGCCAGCGGAATGACTTCGGAGAGAATATCGACTTCCTCTTCGAGTCCCGGCCGGCCGCCGAAGAACACGTCGACGATCTCGTCGAAATTGAACAGCCAGAACGGCAGCTTGACGTTGCTCGGATTGAGCACTTGCGCCTTCGGGCCGAAGCAGCGGCTATATTCGTTGTGCACGTCGAGCAGCAGCATGCGCAGATCGGGCCGTGCGTCGAGCAGCTGATGCAGGAGTAGCGTCACCGCGCTCGATTTGCCGACGCCGGTCGTGCCGAGGACGGCAAAATGCTTGCTCAGCATTTCGTCGACGTCGAGCCGGGCAGGGATGCTGGCATCCTGCTGCAACTGCCCGACCTCGATCATGCGCGAGCCGGGATTTTGGAAGATCAGGCGCAACTCGCGCGAGCCGATGATGCTCGCGGCGTCGCCGATCGCGGGATAGCTGGTGACGCCGCGCTGGAAACTGGCCGAGGCGCTGTCATTGTCGCGGATCTCGCCGATCAGGTCGACTTGCGCGACCGCGACCTGTTCCTGGTTGCGCTGCAGCGGATCGGTACGCAGCGACACGTCGGCGATCAGCCCGACCAGGAGCGAGTTGCCGGCGCGCACGCCGAGGAACTTGCCGACCGTGGCGCGCGCCTCTTCGGGCCCCTGCGGCGAGGCTGCCGGCAGGCCGACGCTCGCCTGCGAGCCGCGCACGGAAATGACGCGGCCGACGAGGTCCATGGTCTGCGGTGCAGCAGGAGAAGCCTGGGGATCACCGATCGGCACAAATATCTCCGCTCATGCACGGGAAAATTCTGCGATGGCTGACCATGCGCGCGTCCGGCTGGAAATTCCGTTAATCGGCTGTTGATTGGCGCGGCCAAGGTTAATCGCCGATTAGCTAAATCGGTCGCCTCTGACGGGCATTGTCTAAAGGTTGAATTCAGGTGCGGGAATGTGGTCAGCGGCGTGTTAAGCCGCCGCGGGCCACCGAGCGTTCGCGCGGCGCAGCGAGGCTGCGTGATACCCCCGCTCCGCCGCGCATCGGGTTCAGCTCTTCCATAAAAATGGGCTTCGAATAGTAGAAGCCCTGCGCGTAGCGGATTTTCGTCTCGCCGGTGAGAAAGGCCGCTTCCTCCGCGGTCTCGACGCCCTCGGCGATCACCGTCATGCCAAGGCTTTCGCTCAAGGCCTCGATCGCCTTGAGGATGCTCTGGCTGCGTGAGCGCTGATGAATGTCGGTGATGAACGAGCGGTCGATCTTCAGTTCGTCGGCGGTGATGTCGGCGAGCTGCGCCAGCGACGAATAACCGGTGCCGAAATCGTCGATGGAGACGCGTAATCGCGCCTCGCGCAGCATCGGCAGGACGTGGCTCTGGAACCGGCTTTTGGCGAGAAAGGCGTCCTCGGTGACCTCGACGATGAACCGCTCGGCATAGCCACTGGAGCCGATCTCCTGACACAAGCCGCGCATGAATTCGAGATCGCCGGCCTGCTGGGCGGCGACATTGATGCTGACGGTGACTTGCGGTCCGAAGGCTTCGTCGATCAACTCCATCGAGTTCAGGATCTGTCCGAGCGCCAGATAGGTCATATCATCGATAAGTCCGAGCTCGGCGGCGAGCCCGATGAACGTGCCGGGAGCTTGGATCACGCCGTCCGCATCGCGCAGGCGGATCAATGCCTCGACCCCGGCTACTTCCTCGGTATGCATGTCGACCTTGGGCTGGAAGGCGCAGCAGAAATGATCGTCGCGCACCGCAAGCCGCAGCCGCTGCTCCTGCGCCATGCGCACCGTCATGTCGCGGCCCATGTCGGAATCGAACAGCGCCGCACCGCCTTTGGCGCCACCCTTGATGCGATACATCGCGGTATCGGCGGCACGGCGCAGCATCTCGTAGTTGAGGCCGTGATCGGGATAGACGCTCACGCCGATCGAGGCGGAGGTGAGAATCTCATAACCTTCGATCAGAGAACGGCTCCTTCAGCTCCAGAGGATACGATCGATGATGACACTGAGATCGGCGTCGCTGGCAATGGGCGAGAGCACCAGCAGGAATTCGTCGCCGCTCATGCGGCCGATGACGTCCGAGGCGCGGATATGATCGGCGATGCGCTGTGAAACCTTGATCAGAAGCGTGTCGCCGATGGCATGCGTATAATAGTCGTTGATGTGCTTGAAATTGTCGATGTCGATGAAGGCGAGCGCAAATCGCGGCTTGTCGTGCGCTTTGCGCGAGCAGTTGCTCGACATGATCCTGGATCAGCGTGCGGTTCGGCAGCCCAGTCAGGTCGTCGAAATAAGCGCGCTTCGACAGCTCGGTCTCGATCTGCTTACGCCGCGTGAAATCGATCGAAGCGGAGAGGACGAGATCGCGATCGAGAATCTTGGCCGGACGGCATGATTTCAGGAATATGCGCTCGCCGTTGGGGCCGCTGACGCAGTCCTCGGACATCACGGCATCTGATTTATCGTCATCGGATTGAGCGCTGCTGGCGACAGGCGTCGCGCCAAAAAATTCCGCGGCGGTGCCGTTGGTGAAGAGCGTCTTGCCGTCGTCCGATTGCACGGTGAGAGCCACCGGCAATTCGTCGAGGATCGTGACCATGAGATTGAGCGCGCGGCGCGCATCCTGCTCACGCGCGATTGCCGTCTCGAGCCGATGCTGCAGATCCGAAGACAGATCCGAAGACTCGGCGGCCGTCTCGGCCGGCATCTCGGTAGACGGTGCGATGGATGGCGCCAGCGGTGGCGTCTCCTCGCATTCCGGCGCTGCAGCCGCAGAATCCAAATCGCTGACTTCACTGACGGCCATGCAACGTACTCGAAACTCTTCGAAAGTGACGTCGGGTCGTAATATCTGCCGCCCGGTGCGTCGAAAGAAAGCGCGGAACGAACTTCGCCGCGCGCCAGACTAGGCGCTTGCGAAAAAGAAAGGCTTAAAGACGGGAACCTCCGTCGTCCCAATGCGTACGGCAGCGCTTAAAGGAGCGTTAACGGCGCACGATTGACGCACGCACTTTTGCTACTTAACCGACACGTCGGCCTGTGCGGCAACGGCTTTCCACACCGTGATGTCCTGTCGGATGAAGGCGGCGAAATGTTCGGGCGTATCGCCGACGGTCTGCATCGCCTGCGCTTCGATGAGGGTTTTGGTGGCCGGATCCTTCAAAGCCGCGACGATCTGATCGTGCAGCTTGGCGATGATCGGCGCCGGCGTATTCCGAGGTGCCAAGATACCGTGCCACGCGATGGCGTCGAAGCCCGGATAACCGCTTTCGGCGATGGTCGGCACATCCGGCGTGATCGGCGAGCGGTCCTTGCTGGTGACGGCGAGTGCGCGCAAAGCGCCTGACTTGATGTGCGGCAGCGCTGACACCGGATCGGCAAACACCATCGTCACTTGTCCGGCGAGCAAGTCGGTGACGGCAAGCGCGGTCCCGCGATAGGGCACATGCGTCATCTTCAACCCGGCCTTGCTCGAAAACAATTCGGTGACGAGATGATTGGCGGCGCCGACACCGGTCGTGCCGTAATTGAATTCGCCCGGCTTGGCTTTGACCATGGCGACGAAGTCCTGCAGCGACTTCGCCGGCAGCTTGGAATTGACCACGAGAATGTACGGATAGGCCGTGGTCATGGTGATCGGCGCGAAATCCTTCTCGGAGTCGTAAGGCAATTGCTTGTAGACGGCGGGATTGATCGAAATCGGTCCGGATTGGCCGAGCAGCAGCGTGTAGCCGTCGGGATCGGCCTTGTGCACATCCTCGGTGCCGATGATCGAGCCGGCGCCGCCGCGATTTTCGATCACGACCGGCTGGCCGATGGTTTCGCCGACCCGCTTGCCGACGATGCGCGCGATGGCGTCAGCGCCGCCACCTGCCGCATAAGGCACGATCAGCTTAATGGGATGCGACGGATAATCGTCGGCCTGCGCGGCGGCAAAGACGAATGTTAGATCGGCGAAAACCAGCACGCAATATTTCAGAAGTCGACAGCATGGTCCTCTCCCGCGGTTTTTTCCGTGCCTGCCGGCGGCATCTCTTGTTGAGGCATCCTTGCACTTTTGTCCGGCCCGGTCGATGCTTCGCACCAACGCGTGAGGAAACATATGCTGCAGACACCCGGCGTCACCGAGCGGCTGGCCCATTTTGTCGTGGGCACCTGGTGGGACAATCTCAAGCCTGAGGTCGCGCATCAGGCCAAGCGATCGCTGATGAATTTCTTCGCCGTGGCGCTGACCGGCTGTCGCGATTCGACCACCGAGACCGCGCTACAAACGCTGGCCGCGTTTTCCGGCGGCAAGCAGGCCACAGTGATTGGTCGCCGCGAGCGCATCGATGCATTAAGCGCGGCCTTCCTTAATGCGGCGAGCGCCAATGTGCTCGACTTCTGCGACACCCATGTACCGACCGCGATTCATCCGACGGCGCCGGTCGTGCCGGCTCTGTTGGCGGTCGCCGAGATGACGCCGGTGAGCGGCCGCGATCTTCTGCTGGCATTGGTGCTTGGCCACGAAGTCGAATGCCGGATCGGCGCTGCCATGTCGCCGAGTCATTACAAGAGAGGCTGGCACATCACCTCGACCTGCGGCGTGTTCGGTGCGGCGGTCGGCGCCGGCAAGCTGTTGGGGCTGAATGCAGAGCAAATGATCGCCGCGCTCGGCACGGCGGCGACGCAATCCGGCGGTCTGTGCGAATGCCTCGGCACGCCGGCAAAGAGCGTAAGCGTCGGCAATGCAGCACGGAACGGCCTGCTCGCCGCATTGCTGGCGGCCGAAAATTTCGACGGACCGTCCGAGCCGCTCACCGGCGCGCAGGGCTATTATCACGCGCTCAACGAGACGGCCGATCTGTCGTTCCTTACGTCCGGTCTCGGCGAGACCTGGGAAATTCTCGGCACGGCCTATAAGCCCTACCCGTGCGGCTTCGTCATCCATCCGGTGCTCGACTGCGTGCTCGACTGGCGGCGCGGCAATCCGGCGGCCGTGGTGGAGAAGGTGGTCGTGACCGGCAATCCGCTCCTAGCCGTGCGCACGGATCGGCCCGACATTTCGAATGGTCGCCAGGCGCAAGTGAGTACCCAGCACGCCGTTGCCGCGGCGCTGCTCAGGGGCGCGGCCGGTGTCGACGAATTCACTGATGCCTGCGTCAGCGATTCGGAGATTGCGGCGTTGCGCGGCGGCATCCATGTGGTGCGCGACGAAACATTCAAGACCACCTCGGCCGCGGTCGAGATCACGACCAGAGACGGCAGGGTGCACAAGGTCGCGCAGCATGCGGCGCGCGGCAGCGCCGACAACCCGATGAGCGATGCCGATCTCGAAGCCAAGCTGCGGATGGCGGCCATGGATGCCATTCCGGGCCAGGACGTCGCGCCGCTGATCGCGGCCATCTGGCAATTGGACAAGAGCGAGGATATTTCAGGGCTGGCGCCGCTCACCGTGCCCCACGGCTGAGAAGCTCGGCGCCATAATGCCCCCTGTCCCGCGTAATTAAAGGCTCAATGGCTCCTCCGCTTCTTCAGCTCAAAGACATCGCACTCACCTTCGGCGGCACGCCGCTTCTGACTTCGGCGGAACTCAGCGTTTCGCCGGGCGAGCGGGTGTCGCTGGTCGGGCGCAACGGCTCGGGCAAATCGACCCTGCTCAAGATCGCAGCAGGCCTGGTCGAGCCCGATCGCGGCACCGTGTTCGTGCAGCCCGGCGCGCTGATCCGCTATTTGCCGCAGGAGCCGGATTTCGACGGCTTCGCCTCGACACTCGCCTATGCCGAAGCCGGCTTGCGGCAAATTGGGGATGAACGCGCCAATCCGCACGCGGTGCGCAATCTGCTCGAGCAGCTCGGGCTCACCGGTCGCGAGAATCCGAAAGCGCTGTCCGGCGGCGAGGCGCGCCGTGCCGCGCTCGCCCGCGTGCTCGCGCCCGAGCCCGATGTGCTCCTGCTCGACGAGCCGACCAATCATCTCGACCTGACCACGATCGAGTGGCTCGAGCACGATCTCGACACTCGGCGCACGGCACTGGTCATCATCAGCCACGACCGGCGTTTCCTATCGACACTGTCGCGCAGCATGGTCTGGCTCGACCGCGGGCTGACCCGGCGTATCGAGCGCGGCTTTTCCCATTTCGAAGAATGGCGTGATGCGGTGCTCGCCGAGGAAGAGCGCGATCAGCACAAGCTCGACCGCAAAATCGTCGCCGAAGAACATTGGATGCGCTACGGCGTCACCGCGCGGCGCAAACGCAATATGCGCCGCGTCGGGCTGTTGCAGGGGCTGCGCGAGCGTCGGCGCGATTATCGCGCCACCGCCGGCAATGCCAAGATCATCGCGGGCGAGGCGGCGCCTTCGGGCGCACTGGTCATCGAGGCTAAAGACATCGGCAAGAGCTTTGATGGGCGTCCGATCATCCGCGATTTCTCGACCCGCATCGAGCGCGGCGACCGGATCGGCATCATCGGGCCGAACGGCAGCGGCAAGACCACGCTGATCAATATGCTCACCGGTGCGCTCCCGCCGGACGAAGGCACGGTGAAGCTCGGCGCGGCGCTCGCGGTGGCAACGCTCGAACAGCATCGCGACAGTCTCGCTCCCGAGGTCACCGTGGCGCAGGCGCTGACCGGCGGCTCCGGCGACACTGTCATGGTCAATGGCAGCGCCAAACATGTCGTCAGCTACATGAAGGACTTTCTGTTCGCGGCCGAGCAGGCGCGCACGCCTTTGCGCAAACTCTCAGGTGGGGAGCGCGGGCGGCTAATGCTGGCGCGGGCATTGGCCAAGCCGTCGAATCTTCTGGTGCTCGACGAGCCGACCAACGATCTCGACATGGAGACACTGGACGTACTCGAGGACATGCTCGCCGATTATTCCGGAACCGTGCTTCTCATCAGCCACGATCGCGACTTTCTCGACCGCCTGGTGAGCGGAGTGATCGCGCCCGACGGCAATAGCCGCTGGCTCGAATATGCCGGCGGCTATAGCGACATGCTGGCACAGCGCGGCGCCGACCTGACGCGGCAAGGCGCCAAAGAGGCTGCGCCGCAAAAGCCAGCTAAACCAACAGAGCCGGCGTCCGCCAAACCCCAGCCGAGTAAGCGTCGGCTGATGTTCAAGGACAAGCACGCGCTCGAAACCTTACCCAAGACCATCGCGAGCCTGCAGGTTGAGATGAAGGAATTGCAGACGAAACTCGACGATCCGGGCTTCTATGCACGGGATCGGGAAGGCTTCGAAAAGGTCACGGTCCAACTCGGCGAGTTGCAGCAGAAGGTCGCAGCGGCGGAAGAGCAGTGGTTGGAACTGGAAATCCTGCGCGAGGAAATTGCCGGAGACTAATTAAGCGCCGGCTTTCTGCTTATGAATGTCCTTCACGTCGGTGAAGGTGATGCCGCGATTGTGCTCGCCGGTATAGTCGAGGTCGAAGCCGTTGCGCGCCATGAAGACGAGGTCGTCGTCGAAATCGTCGGCAATGGCGGAGGGGCGGGCGGCGACGAAGGCGTCGAACACTTTGCGATCGTCCGCCGAGATCCAGCGCGCCAGCTGAAATTCCGATGGGCTCCAGTCGACTTCGAGCCCGTATTCGGCGGCAAGCCGCGCTTTGAGCACGTCGAGCTGCAGCGGGCCGACGACGCCGACCATGGCCGGCGAACCGTCATGCGGCCGGAACACTTGCGCCACGCCTTCCTCGGCGAGCTGCGCCAGCGCTTCTTTCAGCTTCTTGGCCTTCATCGCGTCAGGCAGACGCACGCGCCGCAGAATTTCCGGCGCGAAATTCGGCACGCCGACAAAATTCAGATCCTCGCCCTCGGTCAGACTGTCGCCGATCCGCAGCGTGCCGTGGTTGGGAATGCCGACCACGTCGCCGGCATAGGCTTCTTCCGCGAGCGCGCGATTCTGAGCGAAGAAGAATTGCGGCGCGTTGAGCGTAATGGTCTTGCCCGATCGCACCTGCTTGACCTTCATGCCGCGCGACAGCTTGCCCGAGCACAGCCGCACGAAGGCGATGCGATCGCGGTGATTGGGATCCATATTGGCCTGGATCTTGAACACAAAGGCCGACATGCCGGGTTCGGTCGCGGCCACCGTGCGCTTGTCGGCGGCCTGCGCCCGCGGCGGAGGCGCCATGGCGGCCAGCGCATCGAGAAGGTCGCCGACGCCAAAATTCTTCAGCGCGCTGCCAAAGAAGACCGGTGTCAGATGGCCTTCGGCGAAAGCTTTGGCGTCAAAACGCTTGCAGGCGTCGCGCACGAGGTCGAGCTCGCCCGAGATCGCTGCAGCATCGAGATTGGTGTTGAGCGCGGCAATCTCGGCAATCGACATTTCACGCAACGTGCCGGTCTTGCCGGCGTCGCCTTCCAGCAGTCGCACGCCGCCGTTCTCAATGTCGATCGTGCCGGTGAAGTCGCGGCCGCGGCCGACCGGCCAAGTCATCGGCGCGGTATCGAGCGCCAGGGTCTTTTCGATCTCATCGAGGAGTTCGAACGGATCACGGCTTTCGCGGTCCATCTTATTGATGAAAGTGATGATCGGAATGTCGCGCAGCCGGCAGACTTCGAACAGCTTTCGGGTGCGCGGCTCGATGCCCTTGGCGGCGTCGATCACCATCACTGCGGAGTCGACGGCCGTCAGCGTGCGATAGGTGTCTTCGGAAAAGTCTTCGTGGCCCGGCGTATCGAGCAGATTGAACATGCGCCCGGCATAGTCGAAGGTCATCACCGAAGTGACGACTGAAATGCCGCGATCGCGTTCGATCGCCAGCCAGTCCGAGCGGGTCGAACGGCGATCGCGCTTGGCCTTGACCTGACCGGCGAGCTGGATGGCGCCGCCGAACAGCAGGAGCTTTTCGGTCAGCGTGGTCTTGCCGGCGTCCGGGTGCGAGATGATCGCGAAGGTTCGCCGCCGGTCCACCTCGGTGGCGACGCCGTTTTGCGCCAGGCTGGTTGTCGGGGCGCCCTCTTGTGGGCCGATCGGCATGTTCATGGCTGGCGTCGATGTGGCAGTTCGGGGCTTCGCCTGCAAGGGCGATTTGGCGACAATTCCATGATTCGCTTAAACAAATTGGCTAATCCCGGCATTGCCGGTGCGGATTTTCTCTGGCGTAATGGGATTTTGCTGGGGTGGAAGCGATGAACAGTGCCGTCAATAACAAGCGCGTGTTCTGCGTGGCGCCGCACCGGCCGATCGGCTACGGCGAAATGCTCGGCAAGCGCGGCGATGTCCGGCTCGACATGCTGGCGCAGGATGTTCCGGGCGGGGCGGCGCTGGACGTGCTCGCTGCGGCGCACGCCTATCAGATCAGCTCGGCGCGCGACGAACTCGCCAGGCATTTTCACGTTTCCGGCGAGCTTCTGAAAAGAACGCCGAACCTCCTGATCGTATCCACCAATGGCGCCGGCTATGACACCGTGACGATTCGCGACTGCACGGAGAACGGCGTTCTGGTCGTCAATCAGGCCGGCGGCAATGCCGAAATCGGTCGCCGAGCATGTGCTCGGCATGATGCTGTGCCTGGTCAAACGGATCGGCGAATGCGATCGCGCGTTGCGCTCGGGCGAGCTTGGCGACCGTAACGTTTACACCGGCAACGAAGTCTTTGGCCGCACCATCGGCATTATCGGGCTCGGCAATGTCGGCCGCCGGATCGGCCAATTGTGCGGCACGCTGTTCAATATGAATGTGCTGGCCTACGACCCTTATCTCTCGGCCGAGGAAATCCGCGCGCGCGGGGCGACCAAGGTCGAGCTCGATGATCTCCTGCGCCGCGCCGATATCGTCTCGGTCAATTGCCCGCTGACCGACGAGACGCGCAAGATGATCTCGACGCGCGAATATGCGCTGATGCAGCCGCATGCTTATTTCATCACCACCGCGCGCGGCTTCATTCACGACGAAGAGGCGCTCGATCAGGCGTTGCACGATAAAAAGATCGCCGGCGCCGGCCTCGATGTCTGGGCCAAGGAGCCGCCGCCGGAAGACCACCCGTTGATGCGCTATGATAACGTGTTGGTCACAGCGCATACGGCGGGCGTCACGCGCGAGGCGCGCACCAATATGGGCAAGATCGCCGCCGAGCAGATACTCGACGCGCTCGACGGCAAGCCGCTGCCGCGCATTGTCAATTCGGAGGTGTGGCCGGATTACGCGAAGCGATTCCAGAAGGCGTTCGGATTTGCGCCGCGGCGGTAGAGATCTACCCCGTATACTCCAAAATGTGCATGCCCTGGCCCCAGCGGTCGATCAGATAGAGCCGGCCTTCGTCGTCACTGCCGATATCGTTGGACTGGATGCCCGGTGAGCCTTCCGGCGTTTCCGGCACGTAGCAGCCGATCTCCTTCGGCTGCAGCGGATCGGAGACATCGACGGCGCGTAGCCCCGCATTGAAATAGGTGAGGAACACGACGTCCTTCCACGGTCCGCTCGCGGGCAAGTGCTCGAGAATATTGTGCGCGCCGAAACGGCCGGGCCGCTCGTAGTATTTCTCGCGGTCAGGCATGAAGGTCGCGACCGGCAGCGGATTCTTTTCGTCGCGCGCGTCGATGATCCACATGAATTGCGCGTCCCAGAATTTCTGCTTGGCGCGCGCCTCGTCGGTGACGACGAGATAAGGCCGATCGCCGATCGGCCAGCAGGTGTGCGTCGAGCCGGGAAACGGCGGCGACCATTTGATGTGGCCGACGAGCTTCATGTCGCGCAGATCCGAGCAGTCGATGATCGAAATGCCGCCGCCCCACCAGGCGCAATACATGCGGTTGCCGCGGATCATCGGCGGCCCATGCAAGGTGGCGGCTTCCTCGTGCGGATGCGGATCGTTGCCGACCTCGTCGCTTTCGGTCTTCATCCAGGGCAGACCCCAGATGCTGACGATTTCGGGCTTCAGCGGATTCTTGATGTCGAGTGTCCAGATCACTCGCTTGTCCCAGCCCGGCGCGTCGCTGGGCATGAAGGCGAGGCCGCGGTCGAGATCGACGCCGAAGCGATGCGGGCCGGAGCCCGGCATGTCGTAGAAGCCGACCGGCTTCGGCGCCGACGGCGTCGAAATGTCGAAGATGAAAAAGCCGGCGCGCGCATTCTTGCCCTTGTCGCCGGCGAGACGTTCCGAATTCACATAGAGCAGGTTGTCGCCGACGATGCGGAGCTTGTGGCAATGCACGCCTGGCGGCGCGCGGAATTCGCCGACCTTCTTCGGTTTCTTCGGATCGCGCACGTCATGGACGGTGAAACCTTCCGGGCCGTTGAAGCTCGACCCGCCGACCGCGCCGACATAGGCGTGGCCCTTGTAAATCTGCACCAGGCTGCCGCCGCCCCAGGCCGCGCTCGGATCGTGACCGAGCAGGCGGAATTTTTTTGCTTCTTCGGGGAACGTGGCGGGCATGGGCACTCCTTGCAGTTTTCGTCGTCGGCGCTTGCCGCGAGTTTATTGGGCATTCACCAGTTTCAGCGCGCGGTCGTAATAGGACAGGTCGAGATAGCGCTGCGGGTCGGCGGGCGTGCCGCCTTCGGTCTCGGCCCGCAGCGCCAGCACGTTCTTGAAGCCAGGCATGTCGAAGGCGGCATCCCGAGTGAAGCCGAAGCCCGGCTCGGCGACGACCTGAAGATTCTTTTCCGCCATGTCCGGCGTTAGCTTCAAGTTTTGGGCCAGCAGTGCGACGGCGTCGGCGTGGTTCTTCGGATCGAGCGACCAGCGCAGCGCCTCGATATAGGCGGCGAGATATTGCACCAGCAGATTGTCATGCGCGCGGGCCCAGTCGCGGCGCACGAAAGCGCCGTCGGCCTGATAGGGGCCGAGCATGTCGGTGGTGCGGCCGAGGCTGTGCATGCCCTTGGTGCCGGCAATGAGCGAGAACGGCGAATTGAGGATGGCGCCGGCATTGTTCTTGTCGTCGAGCATGGCCTGCAGGCGATGCGTGCCGTTGCCGACCGGATTGAGCGTGTAGTCGGTTCCGGCCTTCAACCCGTGCCGCGCCAGGATCTTCTTGGCCTGCAGTGCATAGGCCGTATTGGTGGCGTCGACGACAATGGCGTGGCCCTTGATGTCGGCGAAATCCTTGATCGTGTCCTGGACGTAGAATTCATTGGTGCCGCTGTCGCCGCCGGACACGATGACGGCATCCACCTTGGCGACATCGATCACGGCGACGGCATTGTCGACCGCGGAATGGGCAATATCGATCGAGCCGTCGGCGAGGCCAGCGCGCTGGCGGTCGGAGTTCTCGGTGAACTGCAGGTCGATCGTGATGCCGCGCTTGGCGAAGATGCCGCGGTCGATCCCGGCATAGAACGGCAGCGTGCGGGCGGAGCGGAACACGTTGATATGAAGGAGTGTCGGCTCGGCGGCCGAGAGCATTGGGGTCAATCCAAAAGCTCCCAGCATAATGGCCGTGAGCGGAGCGGCGATGCGGCCCAGTGATATAACCAGCCGCGTAAACCGGAATAAATATGCCACGCAATGCACTCCTTGGATCATGTCCTAGCTTTCGGCCGCTCTTGTTGTCATCATCGGCGGCAGCCGGGCGAACCAAACCACTAGCGGCAGGATGACGCAAGCGCAGCCGTGAGCATTTCCCGCGACGTCGCGCCAGAACTGACCGAAGGCAAGAGCACGGACCTTTTCGGCCATCCGCGCGGGCTCACCTTCCTGTTCACCACCGAAATGTGGGAGCGCTTTTCCTATTACGGGATGCGCTCGCTGCTCGTCCTCTACATGACGAAATATCTCCTGCTGCCGGACCATGCTGGCAGTGTCGCGGGTCTGCTCACACTCAAAGGCGGTCTCGAAACGATCTTCGGCCCGCTCGATATCCAGCCGTTGTCGTCGCAGATCTGGGGGCTCTACACGGGGCTCGTCTATTTCACACCCATCTTCGGTGGGCTTCTCGCCGACAAGGTGCTGGGCCAGCGCCGCACCGTCATTGTCGGCGCGGTCCTGATGGCAATCGGTCATTTCATGATGGCCGTCGAGCATCTTTTTCTTTTCGCGCTATTGGCGCTGATCCTCGGCAGCGGCTGTTTCAAGCCGAATATTTCCACCCAGGTCGGCGGCCTTTACGCACCGGGCGATCATCGCCGCGACCGCGCCTATTCGATCTTCTATGTCGGGATCAATCTCGGCGCGTTCCTGGCGCCGCTTGTCTGCGGCACGCTTGGCGAAAAGGTCGGCTGGCATTACGGCTTTGCCGCCGCCGGTGTAGGCATGTGCATCGGACTCTGCATTTATCTCTATGCGCTGCCGATGTTGCCGCAGGACGAGATGCACAAAGCCGCGCAAACCGAAAAACCGCCGCTCAGCCGCGATGAATGGCGCGCCATCGCGGCACTCTTGGTGCTGTTCATTCCCAACACATTGTTCTGGGCGACCTATGAGCAGATGGGCAACACGACAATTCTGTGGATTGACAGCAAAGTCGATCGCACCATCGATTTGTTCGGCTGGACAGCGCAAATCCCCACCACTTGGTTTCTCGCCTTCAACCCGTTCATGATCTTTGCCTTCACGCCCTTTGTCGTGGCGCTGTGGGCGCGACAGGCGAAGCGCCGCACCGAGCCGTCGACCATCACCAAGATGGCGCTTGGTTGCTTCGGCGTCACCGCAGCCGATCTCATCCGCGCCTTCGCCGCGTTCCATGCCGGTACGGGCCAAGCGAGTTGGCTCTGGGTGCTGGCTTCGATCGCGATCATCACCGTCGGCGAACTTTATCTCTCGCCGGTCGGGCTCTCCTTCGTGACCAAGGTGGCGCCGGCGCGCATTCTCTCGATGATGATGGGGATTTGGCTCGCGAGCAGTTTCACCGGCAATTTTCTTGCCGGCTTCATCGGCAGCTTCTGGAGCTCGATGGCGCCGCCGGAGTTCTTTTTGATGATTGCGGCCATTTCCGCGCTGGCCGGCCTGATGATTTTCGCCTGCAGCTGGCTGCTGCGCGGCATGTTGCGGGAGTAGGGGTGTCGCCGGCCTACCGCCTTTTCGGCTTCGGCTTTTTGGCTGCGGTTTTCTTTGAACGCGGGCCCATCGGTTCGGGCTGGAACGGTCCATCGCGCTCGTCGAGATAAGCCTTCACGCCCTGTGCGCGTTGAATGGCAAACAGCTTCTCGCGCTCCTCGTTGTGCGACGCATGCGCCATCGCGCCGAGCGCGCCTTCCACCAGAAGTCCGGCATGCAGCCCCGACGCCTGGATGCCGAGCATGGTGATGGCTTTGTTGAGTCGCAGTGCCGGCTCCGGCACCAGCGCCATGCGCCGCGCCAGCGCATAGACTGTCTCCATCAGTTTCTCGTGCGGCACGACTTCGTTGATCATGCCGATGCGCAGCGCTTCCAGCGCGTCGAAGTGATCGCCGGTGAGCGCCCAGCGGTTCGCCGCCTTCCAGCCGCACAACGCGGCGAACAGGAAACTCGAATTGGAGCCATGCCGGACCTCGGGCTGGGCAAACACCGCGCGATCCGACGCGATGGTGATATCGGCGGCGAGCTGGTACCAGAAACCGCCGCCCATCGCCCAGCCGTTCACGGCGGCAATGATCGGCTTGCCGAGCCGCCACATGTGCTCCCATTTGATGACGCGGCCGCCGTCATTGCGCTGCCAGAACTCGATATATTCGGCGATACTCTTTCCAGTCGGATCAGTAGGGCGGGTTTGGCTCTTGCCGGCTTTGTTCCCCATATCCATGCCGGCGCAAAAGGCGTTGCCGCTGCCGGTGAGCACGATGACTTTCACGTCGCGGTCGGCGTCTGCCTGATCGAAGGCGCGGTGCAATTCGGCCTCGAGATTGGGCGAGATCGAATTCATCCGCTCCGGCCGGTTCAAGGTGATGGTCGCGATGCGCGCTTTCACGCTGTAGATGAGATCCTGATAGCTCATCGGCGTGCCTCCGCTGTTTCGCCGGGATCAGCGGCGATATCGACCGCGACAACGCCTTCGCCTGCGGCCTTGATGATGATCGGATTGAGGTCGAGCGCTTTGATCTGCCCGGCATGGGCCATGGCGAAGCGGCTCAGATTGATCAGCAGCGCCGCCAGCGCTTCGATATCGCCACGCGGACGCCCGCGTGCGCCAAGCAGCAGGGGCGCGGCCTTGATGCGATGGATCATGCCTAAAGCGTCGTCTTGCGACAGCGGCGCCATCTCGATCGCGGTGTCTTTCAGCACTTCGATGAAAATGCCGCCGGGGCCGAACACGATCGCCGGCCCATAGAGCGGATCGTCGATGATGCCCGCATAGGCCTCGGCGATGCCGGACGCCATCGGCTGTACGATCGCGGCCGCGTCGGAAAAGCCGGCCTTCTGCGCATTCGCGACCACGGCGCGGAGAGCCTCTGCGACTTCGGTTTCGGTCCGGCAGTTGAGTTTGACGCCGCCGATATCGCTCTTGTGCAGCAAACCCGCCGCCTCGGCCTTGACCGCAAGCGCACCGCCGAAGCGGCGGAACGCCGCCCGAGCTTCTTCCTCCGATCGCACCAAGGTGGCGTTGGTGACGGCGACGCCGCTATCGAGCAGCGCCTGGCGCACGTTCATGAAACTCCAGTCCGGCGGCGCGGACTTGGCTTGGTCGGCTGTCCCGCTCTCTCTCTCTTTCATCATCGCGCGATAACGCGGCAGGTGCTTCAGCGCGCCCATGGCGCTCGCGCCCCCCATCAGCAGCGGTACCTGCGCGGCGTGCAGATTCGCCACCAACTCACCGTCGAGGGGGCCAAGCGGGCTGACCTGGTAGGCAACGATCGTGCTTGCGGATTTGCGCGCCGTGTCGGCGATGGCGCTGGCGATGCGGCGCATGCGGTCGTGCGGCGCCGGCACGGCGTTGACGGCGGTGGCGATGATCGGACGGTTGGTGTCGCTGCCAACGGCCTCGAGCAGCCGTGACATGATGCCGGGGTCGTAAAACACCGCGCCGGTCGCATCGATCGGATTGGTGACGTCGCCGATCTCCGGCAACACCGCGCGGATGCGCGCGCCGGTTTCGGCGCTGAGCTTGGCGAGCTTCAGGCCCGCGGCATCGAGATGGTCGGCGGCGAGCGCCGCGCCGCCGCCGCTTCCCGAAACCAGGACGATGTCGCTGCCGCTCGGCGCGTCCGGCGGCGCGCCGGCAAACAGCGCGACGGTTTCGACGAACTCGTCATAGTGCTCCGCCTGGACAATGCCGCAGCGGCGCAGAAAAGCCGCCGTCACCTCGGCATTGCCGGCCAGCGCGCCGGTGTGCGATTGCGTCATGATCCGGCCCGCCGCGGAGCGTCCGATCTGCACGAAGACCATCGGCTTATTCTGCGCCCGCGCGGCTGCGGCGACGCGCGCGAGCTTTTGCGGATTTTTCAGATCCTCGACGATGGCGGCGATGACTTTCACGTCCGGGTCGTCGACGAAATATTCGACATAGTCTTCGACGGTGAGGCCGGCCTGATTGCCGCAGGACACGAAATAGGAAAAGCCGAGCTTGCGGTCGCGGATCAGCGGCCCGAAGGCGAAATTGCCGAGGCTGCCGCTTTGCGACACGAGCGCGATCGGCCCGTGCGGCATGGTCTTCGGCACCACGCCATTGAGCGCCACGGCACGGCTCTTGACGTTGACGATGCCGAAGCAATTGGGCCCGCAGATCGCCATGCCGTTCTTGGCGAGCGTCTTCAGCCGCGTGCCGAGCGGGCCGTTCTTGTCGTCGTCCTCGAAGCCCGACGCCAGCACGATCGCGGCGCGGATGCCGCGTGCGAAAGCGTGCTCCATCGCGTCGCAGGCGGCGCGCGCCGGAATCGCGATGACGAGGCAATCTACCGCGTCGGGCAGATCATCGACGGACGCATAGCAGCGATACCCCAGCACATCGGTGTAGCGCGGATTGACCGCGGCGATTTCGCCGCTGAACCCCGCATCACGCAGATTGGCGATCACGCTGGTGCCGCGGCCGGGCTGTTGCGAGGCGCCGACCACGGCGATCGCCCTAGGATTGAGCAGTGCGCGTATCGATTGCATTGAATTTCATAGCCCGGCCGTCGTTATAATGTGCAAGGAATAAAGCCCAATCGGGAGCATGATGTGAAGTCGTACGGCAAGATACTGGCCAAGATACTGGGCAAGATAGCAGGCTCATTCGCCGCTGCATGGCTCGTTCTGCTCATGGTGTGGCTGACGGCGTCCGGGCTGCGCGCCGACGATTACCCGACGCGTCCGGTCACCGTCATCATTCCGTTCACTGCGGGCGGACCCGCCGACACCGCGGCGCGCACCTTCTCCGAAGTGCTCAGCCGCCATCTCGGGCAGCCCCTGATCGCGGAGAACCGCCCGGCGGCGAGCGGCATCAGCGGCACCGAAGCGGTGGCGCTCGGCGATCCCGACGGCTACACGCTGCTGCTCGGCGGCATCGCGGCTTTGGTGCTGATCCCGCCGGTGGAGAGCGTGCGATATAATGTCGCCAAGGATTTTGCGCCGCTCGGGCTGATCTGGCGCTCGCCGCAGGTTTTTGCCGTGCGCTCGTCGCTCGACGTCAAGAACGTCGCGGATTTCGTCGCCTACGCCAAGGCCCATCCAGGCAAGGTTACCATCGGGTCGGCCGGGACCGGCACAGTGACGCATCTTGCCGGCGAATTGCTCAAGCGCGAGAGCGGCATCGATCTCCTCCATGTGCCCTATCGCAGCACGGCGAATTCGCTGACCGATCTGATCGGCGGCCATATCGACGCGATTTTCGGCGACGTTGCGATCCTGCAGCCGCACGTGAACAGCGGCGCGATCCGCGCGCTCGCCATCACGTCGCCGGAGCGCTCGCCGTTATTGCCGGACCTGCAGACGATGGGAGAGGCGGGCTTTCCGAACGTGCGCACCGAAGTCTGGTACGGCCTGCTGGTGTCTGCCCGCACGCCGGCGCCGATCCTCGACAAGCTGAAGACGGCGGTCGCAGCCGCGCAGGCCGACCCGGCCTTTGCCGCAAGCCTCGCCAAATTCGGCATCAGGCCCTCCGAGCCCGGCGCCGAAGTCTTCGCCAAATTCATTCGCGAAGAGACGGGGCGCTGGACGCCCATCGTCACCTCGATCAACATGAACTAAGCGGCCGCCAAAAAGTCCGGCCGGAAAGCCGGCTCGAGTTTCATCGCCGCATGATTTGCCGAGGTCAATCCAGCAATCTCGTTTGATGGTGCGTTCAAACGTCTCGGGCAGCGCGGTTCCCACACTGCGGAGTTAGGGCTGGTGTGTCTTATTACGCATGCCAAATTCAAGAGTTGCCAGGCGGTTAGCCTTGTCCCGATTCAAATGTGTCTCGGGTCAGAAAGTCCTTGGTGACGCGGGCAATGGTCTGATAAATATATTTCACACAATAGATAAGAGTGTGAAACTGGGATTTGTTTCTGAGGCCGTCCGTCCTGGCCGTGTCCGACAATGCCGCTGACGATGATCCGGCCGCAGGCGGCCCGGCGGTCTAAATGGCTGACCGGTGCCAGCAGGTGCTGTCCCATCAGCTTGCGTACAGCCATTCACCGGCTTGGGGTTTCAGTCCTCTATGCATGATCAAGATCTGGTGCGATCCGTCACTATCTTTGGCGATCTCACCGAAAATGAATCCTTAGAATTTCTGCGATGCGCGACGCGCCTACGGCTCGAATCCGGCGCCGCTCTCGTCCACGAGGGAGAGCCGTCCGATAGCATCTTCATCGTGCTGTCCGGGCGCTTTTGCGTCTATGTGGGGGCAAATCCCGAGTTGGTTGCGGAAATTTCCCCGGGCGAACTGATCGGTGAGATCGGCTTTTTTGCCGGGGAGCCGCGAACCGCGACGGTGAGGGCGGCGCGCGACTCCGAAGTGATCAAGCTCGACAAAGCCTCGTTCGACCGCATCGCCGATCGGATTCCGCGTCTTTACGAACTCATCCTTGCTTCGCTCGCCAAGAGATTGGCCGAAACGACCAAGCGCGTCTCGGTCGGCGCAAAAAATAAAGCGCCTCGCACCATCGCCATCCTTTGGGGCGGACGCACCGGCACCGTAAGATCCTTCGTCGACCGGCTCAGAAGCGTCTTCAGCAAACGCGGCCGCACCCTGGTTCTCGATCACGAGACCATTGCGGCGCAATTTCCCGGCGCATCCGCCGATCTTCCGGCGCTCTCGGATTGGTTGAACGCGGCCGAGAACGATTACGATCTCATCGTCTATGTCGCCGACGACAGCCTGACCGCCTGGACACAGAAGGCGATCCGCCAAGCCGACCAGGTCATCATCGCCGTTACCGGAGCGGCCATTGCCGGGCTCAATCCGGTCGAAGAACTGGCTTTCCGGACTCATCGGCAGACGCATCGGCGCCTTGTCGTCATTCACGAACGCCGCCAGCGCGCCGCGTCGGGGACGCCGGCATGGCTCGCAAGCCGGCCGGTGTTCATGCATCACCATGTTGCGATCGAGGATGACGTCGACTTCGCCAGCTTTCATCGCTTCCTCGTCGGCCAGGCGATCGGATATGTGGCCGGCGGCGGGGGCGGCTTCGGGCCGGCCCATGTCGGAATCTTCAAGGCGTTTCAGGAACGCGGCGTGATGTTCGACATCATGGGCGGCACCAGCGTCGGCGCCGCGATGATGGCCGGCTTTGCGTTTCTGGAAACCCCGGAAGCCATCGACGCCTCGACCCGGAACATCTTCGTGACCAGCCGCGGCCTGAAACGAAAGACGCTGCCGCGTTACAGCATGCTCGACCATACGTCGTTCGACGCTTCGATACGCCGCGGCAGCTACGACATTCAGATCGAAGACGCCTGGCGGCCGTATTACGCGATTGCGACCGATTTGTCGGCGAACAGCGGCTATACGTTTCGCACCGGCCCGTTGTGGAAGGCGATCCGCGCATCCGGCTCGATACCGGGCGTCTTGCCGCCGATGTTCACCGACGACGGGCGGATGCTGGTCGATGGCGGCCTGATCGACAATATTCCGCTCAAGACAATGCAATCGCTGAAGTCAGGACCGAATGTGGTGGTGCATTTCGGACTGCCGGCTTTCGAGCGCTTCGACGTCGACTACGATCGGATACCGGGACGATGGCCGCTGCTGCGGCGCGTGCTGTTCGCGCGCCACAAGCTCCCAAAGGCGCCGGGACCGGTGAATGTGCTGCGGCGCTGCCTGGCCGCCGGGCAGAATTTCGACCCAACGATCGCCGAGCCGGGCGATCTCATTCTGGGACCTCCGCCATTCCCGGGATCGAGCTTTCTCGATTTCGACCGACACACCGAAGTGTTTCACGCCGCTTACCATTGGGCGCTCGAGCAAATCGATTTGCTGACTGCCAAGGCCGATCCGGCGATGATGGCTATTCTGCAAGCGGGGTTTCCGGCAGCCGGTACCAGGTCACATACAGCGCCGGAAAGAACAGCAGAGTTAGAACGGTCGCGATCGCCAGTCCTCCCATGATGGCATAGGCCATCGGTCCCCAAAAAACCGTCGGCGCAATCGGGATCATGCCGAGGATTGCCGCTGACGCCGTCAGCAAGATGGGACGAAGGCGCCGCAGGCTCGCCTGCACGACCGCATCCCAGCCGGTCCGGCCGCGGGCGATCTCCACGTCGATCTGGTCGATCAGAATAACCGCATTCCGAACCGTCATCCCGATCAGGGCCAACACGCCCAACAGGGCGACGAAGCCGAGCGGCTTTCCGAACAAAAGAAGCGCCGGCACGACCCCGATGAGTTCGAGCGGCGCCACGCTCATGACCAGGAAAAGCCGGTTGAAGCTCTGAAGCTGGACCATAAGGATGGTCAGCATCGCCAGGATCATTGCCGGCACGATCAAAAGAACCGACCCCATGGCTTTGTCGGATTCCTCGACGATGCCGCCGACCGCGATGTCATAGCCGCTCGGCAGCGTGGCGCGGAGTGCCGAAATCTTTGACGCCAGCGATTTGACGACGACGTCGGGCTCGACGCCGCGCGCCACATCGGATTGCACCGTCAGCGTCGGCAGCCGGTCGCGACGCCAGATCAGCGGCCAATCGCGATCATATTCAAGCGAGGCAAATTGACTGAGCGGAGCGGTCCCGCCGCCGGGCAGCGGAATTTGCAGCGTCTGCAGCGTTGAGATCGAGAGACGATCCTGCTCGGATGCGCGAACCACGACGTCGATCAGATAGATGCCATCCCGCATCTGCGTGATGGTCTGTCCGGTTATCACCGTATTGAGGGCGCGGGCCAGTTCTTCCGAGTTGAGGCCCAGGATCGCGGCTTGATCCTGGTCGACTTTGATGCGCAACACCTTTCCGGTCTCGATCCAGTCAAAATTGACCGTTCTCGCGCTGGGCTGAGCCGCGAGGAGATCGGCGACCTGGTAGGCGATGCGCCGGACTTCGGCGACGTCAGGACCGCTGACCCGATACTGCACCGGCCATCCGACCGGCGGTCCCAATTCCAGCGGATAGACGCGCGCGATCGTCTCGGGAAACTGATCCGGAAGCAGACGATCGAGCTTGGCGCGAATGCGTTCACGGGCGGCAAGGCCTTTGGCCACGATGACCGTTTGGGCGATGAAGTCGTTCGGGAGCTGCACTACCATCGGCAGATAAAACCGCGGCGCTCCGGAGCCGATGTAACTGCTCCAGTGATCGATGTCGGGGTCGTTTTTGAGGATCGCATCGAGTTTCTTCGACGCTTCGTCGGTGGCCAAGATCGACGCGGATTGCGTGAGCTTCAGATCGACCATCAGGTCGGGGCGATCCGAGGCCGGGAACAGCTGCTGCGGCACGAAGCTGAGCCCGATGGCGGCAACGGCGAGCAGCGACAAGGTCGCTCCGATCGTCGGCCAGCGCTGACGCATGGCGAATAACAAGATCGTCCGGAATCGGCGGAGAACGGGTCCCTCATGTTGGGCATGAGGCGAAATCGTCTTTTCGGAGAGCAGGAAGACGCCGAACAGCGGCGCAAAGAAAACCGCCACAAACCAGGAGGCAATCATCGTTACCGCGATGACGACAAAGAGCGAGAACGAGTATTCACCGGCGGTGCTCTGGGCGAATCCAACCGGGACGAAGCCGATGATGGTGACCAGCGTTCCCGTCAGCATGGGAAAAGCGGTCGATGAATAGGCGAAGGTAACGGCCTCCAGTTTATTGTCTCCCTGCTCGAGACGCGTCGCCATGCTTTCCACTGTGATCATGGCGTCGTCGACCAGAAGACCTAGCGAAATGATCAGCGCGCCCAGCGAGACGCGCTGCAGATCGATGCCCGCGTAATCCATGAAGAGAAAAGAAATGGCAAGCACCAGCGGGATGGAGCAGGCGACGACAGCGCCGGCGCGCAAGCCGAGACTGAGGAAGCTCACGACAAGAACGATCGCGACCGCTGCTGCGAGGCCCACCATGAAGGCGTTGACGGCCAGCGAGACCGTCTTCGGCTGCGCCGCGACCAGCTTTGCCTCGATGCCGATCGGAAAATCGGCCATGACCTCGTCGACGGCGCGCTCGATATCCCGGCCGAGCGTCAGGATGTCACCGCCGTTTCGCATCGCCACGCCAAGCCCGATCGCGGTGATGCCATTGCTGCGGAAAATTGGCTGCGCCGGATCGGCGTAACCGCGCCGCACCGTCGCAATGTCGCTCAGCCGGAAAAGCCGGTTCTTGAGCGTGAAATTGATGCGGCGGATATCCTCCTCGGTGCGGAATCCGCCCGAGACCTGCATGGTGATTTTCTCGCCGGAGGTCTGAACGACGCCGGCCATCGTGACGGCGTTCTGCGCTTGCAGTGCTCGCAGCAGGGCCATGCGATCGATATTGAGCCCGGCCAACTGGTGCACCGAAAACTCGATATAGATGCGTTCGTCCTGCGCGCCGAAGGTTCCGATCTTCTGGACATTGGGAACGTTCAGCAGGCGGGCGCGGACCTTTTCGACATAGTCGCGCAATTCGCGGGTGGTGAAACCGTCGGCTGTGAAGGCGTAAATGATGCCGTAAGTGTCGCCGAATTCGTCGTTGAAGCCCGGGCCGACGACACCCTGCGGCAAAGTGGGGCGAATGTCGTCGATCTTCTTGCGGACCTCGTACCAGATTTCCGGAACGCGCGAGGCCGGCGTCTCCGGCTTCAGCGTCACCAGAATGGTCGAACGTCCCGCCGTCGTATAACTGCGGACATATTCAAGACTGGGCGTTTCCTGGAGCTTGCGCTCCAGGCGGTCGGTCAGTTCGTTGGCGGTGTCGGCAATCGTCGCGCCGGGCCACGCCGCCTGGACCACCATGGTCTTGATCGTGAAGGACGGATCTTCGTTGCGGCCGATCTTGTAGTAAGCCCACGCGCCGGCGAGCAGGAAGGCGATCATTATGTAGGAGACAAAGGACCGGTGCTCGATCGCCCATTTCGACAAATTATAGCGGATCATGAAGCTGCGCCGAGCAACTTGACCTTTTGGCCGGGCCGCAACACATGCACGCCCGCTGTGACCACGATCTGGCCATTCTCCAGGCCGCCGGAAACAACGACGGTATTGGTGTCGTAGCGCAGCACGTTCACCTCGTGGAGCGCCACGGTTTTCTTGTCGGCGTCAACCAGCCACACCGCCGGCTTGCCATTGCTTTCGGTCAAAGCCGTAGCCGGAAGCAGGAATGCATCCACTGGGTTGAGCATGATCTGTCCGACAACAGTCGCGCCAAGGCGCATGTCGTCGGGAGGATCCGACAGACCGACTTTTATCGGGAACGTATGCGTCAGTTGGTCGGCTTGCGGCGACACTTCGCGGACGGTGCCGGTCGTCTTGACGGCCGGATTGTCGGCGAGCCAAACGTCGACGACGGGATTTTTCGGCGCTTCGCGGATCAGATGCGCGGGAACGTCGAAGACCGCGTCCCGGCCGCCATTTCTCGCCACATGCGCGATCATTTTCCCGGCGGTGACGACCTCCCCGGGCTCGGCGCCGATCGCGGTGACCCGGCCGGCCGCGTCGGCGCGCAATTCGGTGTAGCTCACCCGGTCGCGCGCGATGCGCAGCCGCGCCTGCGCCGCGTCCTGTTGGGCTTGGGCGGTATGAAATTGCTGCAGGGCAAGATCGTATTGGGACTGCGTCGTCGATCCCATCGAAAGGAGCTGGCGCAGCCGGGCTTCCTGGGCCTGCGTCTGGGTCACGGATGCTTGCGCCGCCGACAGATCGGCCTCGGCTGAACGCTGGTTATTCACTTCGTTCTCGGATTCGAGCTTGGCGACGACCTGGTTGGGCTCGACCTGATCGCCGACCGAGATCAACCGCTCGATCATCCGGCCTTCGATGCGAAAAGCGAGGCTGGCTTCGTCGCGCGCGCGGATTTGCCCGGTGAGCATGACCGGCTCGCCGACGGACTTGCGCTCGACGACGACGGTGCGGACCGGACGCGTCTGGGCGTCAGGACCCGATTGTTCGTTGCAGGCCGAGAGAAAGAGCAGGGAGAAGGCGATACACAGGAGCCGGAAATAGCGCGTATCAATCGTCATCGACGGCTTGGCTCCCCGGACAAGAACGCAGGCATAGTGAACCTTTGGCGGGGCCGTCAGCGTGCAGCCGATGTCCCGGAGGGCTGCATAAAACCGGTTCGTCGATGCAGGATAGACGATCAGGTGAAGCAGAGTTGTTGACGCTGTTGCTTGCGCCGCACCCTAGCAAAGGAATCCCGACGGGACAATGAAATGGGCTCGCGAGGAGCGATGAATCACACGTCAGTGGCGGGTATAGTTAAATGACGTACCTGCGACGGGGTGCCGCAAGCTGCCCTATGAGAGCAAAGCATTTTGTGGATCGCCGGCGGGCCGTGCAGTTTCCAACGCCGTTCAGAATAATCTTTAGATTGGTTCCAGCCGAGCGTTCTCGCGCATGCCGACGGCTTCGACGTTTTTTGGGCGTCGTGCGGGATTTCCGATTCTATTGTCAAACAGCGACGCAATGCATCCTGCCCCGCGATAGCGGGGAAGGGGACACAACATTTCTCCTCGTCACCACCGGGCTTGACCCGGTGGTCCATGATGACGCGCGGCTTGGAGAGCCTCATCGGAAAATCCGAGCAGGCTCCGGCTCCGCATGGATTGCCGGGTCAAGCCCGGCAATGACGAAAGAGGAAGAACGACGAACGAAAGAAAAAAGAAGGAAGCGGAACGCCGACAGACGCAGGTGAAACTGTCCGCACCAGCGGGTGCGGGGCGCGCCACGGAGAGATCGGCTTGCGCCGACCCTCCGCTGCGGGCGCGCTCGCCTGTCGGCGTTCCACTGACGGTTCTTCCTGGAGATGTCGGAACATCTCCGTCCAGCTTCAGGCCAGGCTTCCTGGGACGCGGCCGCCACGATTAGTCCGCTAGATGGGCGTTACCCACCCCTACCTGTCCCAGTCCAGTGCGCACCGCACAGCCGGCCATGTTTGCCGGCGGCTGATGCCCAAAGCCGCCCGGGTGCGGGTCGTAACGCCGCCCGCGGGCACCGCCCTCGCTCCGGCCTCCAAGTCTACCTCCCGCAGGCGTCCTTCATGAGCGAGATGATTCGCATCGGAGACGTACCCGAAATAGTGACAAATGTCAACAGAGCGGTGACAAGACGGAAATCCATTTCGACGACTGGGTCCGTTATGCCGCGCACCGCGGACTCGGCTCTGAAATCCGCCAATGTCTGCTAAGTGCCAATTGCAGACATGCTGCCTTCGCAAAGGAATTCGCGAACTTATGTGGATGTTGTCCACGCTATGTCCGATACCGGACAAGGGTCTGGACCACAGGCCGTATTGATATAGTGGAAGTTGTAAAATCTTTGAGTTGCTGGATCAAAGCGATCAGGACTTTTCCACCTCATCGGATCCCTTTGAGCGCCCTCTCATCGCGCGAGTACATCTCGGCGATTGAAATTTGCGCGTTCCTTGACTGCGGGCGAGACGGGAGAATCAAGCAAGCAGACGCGCGCCCAACAGCAACAACAGCCGCAGTCGCACGATAGCGGAGGAAAAAACGAAAGCTAAGCGATTCGGCTCAGCCACATTCATTAACGAGTCGCACCATCTCACCATCGCAAGAGTTCCTGCCGCTCATCTTGAGGTAGATTTACCGCATGGTCTGATGTCATTCTCGACTTATGATCGGTAGGGGCTCAATTGCGAGGCTTTGATATGTCGACGCTCAATATGCGCCGCGAGCAGATGTTTCCGAGGCTCGAACCGCGCGAAATCGATCGTCTTCGCCGTTTTGGGGAAGTTCGGCGCTACGCCGCGGGCGAGGCGCTTTTCGTGACGGGAGAGCGCGCCCCCGGTATGGCCGTGGTGATCAAGGGCTCAGTGAGAGTCACCCGACGCGATCCATTGGGGCACAGCGCCCCGATCGTAGAGCAGAAGCCCGGTGAGTTCGTTGCGGAGGTCGGGCAATTGTCCGGGCAGCCCGCGTTCGTTGACGTCCACGTGATCGACGACGTGGAAGCGCTGCTGATTCCGTCCGAGAATTTGCGCGCACTGATGGTCGAAGAACCCGAGTTGGGCGAACGGATCATGCGGGCACTGATCCTGCGTCGCGTCGCCCTAATCGAGGCTGGTGCGGGCGGTCCGGTCCTAATTGGACCCGAATCCAGTCCGGACGTGATCCGCCTGCAAGGCTTCCTCGCCCGCAATGCATACCCGCATCAATTGCTTGACCCGACGCAGGACCGCGATGCGGCAGAGCTGGTCAAACAATATGCCCCGAATCCAACGGACCTGCCGCTGGCTGTGTGTCCGAAAGGCTCGATTCTGAAAAATCCAAGCGAGACCGAATTGGCTCGCGCACTCGGAATGGTGCCGATTGACGAACGAGACCGGACCTACAACGTCGCGGTCGTCGGCGCGGGACCCGCCGGACTCTCGACCGCGGTCTACGCCGCATCCGAGGGTCTCTCCGTGATCGTCTTCGACGCCCGCGCCTTCGGTGGACAAGCTGGAGCGAGCGCCCGTATCGAGAACTATCTCGGTTTTCCGACCGGCATTTCTGGCCAGGCGCTCACTGGGCGTGCGTATGTGCAGGCGCAGAAATTCGGTGTCAGAACGATGATACCCACCGAAGTGGTGCGCCTCGCCCTGAACGAAACTCCGATTGCGCTTCACTTGAGCGACGGCGGGCGCGTGAAGGCCTCGACGGTGGTTGTGGCGACCGGCGCTCACTACCGGCGACTGAACGTCCCGAACCTCGCAGACTTCGAGGGGCGCGGAGTCTGGTACTGGGCTTCGCCCATCGAGGCGCGCCTGTGTCGAAACGAGGAGATCGTTCTGGTCGGGGGTGGCAACTCTGCGGGACAAGCCGCTGTCTTCCTGCGCAGCTTCGCTGCAAAAATCTGGATGCTGGTGCGCGGGGCAAGTCTCGCCGAAAGCATGTCACAATATCTCATAGACCGCATCGAAGCGACGGATAATATCGCGGTGCTGACCCAGACGGAAATCGTCGCCTTGTCCGGGAGCCGGGAAAAGCAGTTGGAGCGCGTGCGCTGGCGTAACAACGTGACCGGCGAGGAAGTTGAGAAGCCCATCCGACATGTCTTTCTTTTCATCGGCGCGGACCCGGCAACGAGCCGGCTCAAGGACAGCGGGATCTCTTTGGACGATAAGAATTTCATTTTAACGGGCTCGGACGTTCCATCCGACATTTACCAATCAAAGAATCGAACCAGTCGTCCGCTGCCGCTGGAAACGAGCATTCGTAATGTTTTCGCCATCGGCGACGTGCGGTCTGGGTCGGTAAAGCGGGTGGGCGCGGCAATCGGAGAGGGAGCAGAGGTTGTGGCGGAACTACATGCCATTCTCACAAATGATGCCGCTACGTCGCGATAGTTCAGATCACACAACTATTGCCATTATCCGACAGCCGGTGTCTCGTGTGGCAGCGAATACCTAGACATAGACACCCACGGCTGCGCATTTGACGGCAATGGGTCGGGATGTCGGGATATTGCTTATCGCCTGTGAGGCTACCGATCGCAATTGGTTGCAAGAATCCTGCCCCAACCTCCGAATGCGCTGCTATCGGAGGCATCGCCGTAGGCCGCGCTTTTCCGGCTGCCGTCACCATCACCGCCGGCACACCGGCGCAATGTTGACAAATTCCATTTGGGGTTTAATGACCGCTTCGGGTCACAAGCGGACGTGGCGTAGTAGCTTCGCAATGTCCGCTTTGCTCCCGACAACCGACACGTCGCTGATTGATCATCGAGTTCCGCTAAGTGCCATGACCAGACATTGCACACTTGATTTGATATGAAAGAGGCCGCCAACTGAGGCGGCAGGATAGGGCAGCAGGGCGCGCTAGGTGGGGCCACATGAGTTGGTGGTTATTGCCGCTGATGGGTTTCTTTGTCGGAGCAGGTTGCGCCTACCTTTGCGAAGGTCGTGGCATTCTAGCCGGTTTCATTTTGGGTTTAATCGTAGGGCAAACTATCGCGGTCTATGGCGCATTCGTTGTCGTGCCCCAGATGCAGCCGTCCGAAACATACCTACAAAATCCGGGATTTGTGATTGGGGTCGGCCTATTTTGGGCCGTTCTATGGTGGGCTGGACAACTTTTCGGTACCCCAGCCGGATTGCTTCTGCGCGAAAGGCGCTACCCGTAGGGTTAGGTTTGCCATCTACGATATCGTGATATTTTTAGCGCCGCTGCGCGGATACAGCTCGCAGGCTCCAAAATCCTCGACCACCGATGCCCGCTTTGGGTCATTAGCAGACATCGGCTCGAGCGGAGATAAAGTCCTCTTAGCCGCCGAAAGCGGACATCGCTAAGAGCGACTGTCATATCAGCTAAGTGTCATTAGCGACCAAATTGCGTATCCGGCCGACGGCACCGCGATAGAATGCTTACATATTGCCGTGGCCGCGCTTGATGGTCTGGCGGATCACCGGCGCTGTGACCTGGTCCGAGATCTGGATGTTCCAGATTTCGCTTTCGCCCTGCGCGGCGAAATCGGCGAACAGTTTTGGGATGACCGATACATCGCGGATCTCGTGGCCGCGCAGCCCGAAGCCGCGGGCGATGTTTTCGAGCGCGGGCCGCCCGAATATAGCGAGGCTGTCGTCGATGCCGTCGGCGCGCAGCTTGTGAAATTCCGAGCCGTAGCCGCCGTCGTTCATCGCGCAGATCAGGATGCGATAGCCCTGACGCTTGAGTGTCTCGAGCTCCTGGATATGGAACAAGAGCCCGCCGTCGCCTTCGAACAGCACGATCTTGCCGCCGCGGCCCTGCCGGCGCGCAGCTGCAACGCCTAGCGCATAGGACAGGCCGTTGCCGACAGCGCCGAATTCACGGACCGTCGTATAGCGCTCCGCCGGCCTGCCGCGCATCTGCACATTGAAATAGGCCTGATGGCCGCTTCCGCCGATAATGTCCCAATCCTTCGGCACGACCGCGTCGATGGCTTTGATCGCCTCGCGTGGATCGAGCACACCAGGCGCGATGTCGAACGGCATCGAGTCCGCGGGCTCGGTCGCGATGCGATGCTCGAGCTCTTTCGAGCGTATCGAAGCGGCCGTCGGCTTGCCGGCGCCCAGCTTCTTGTCGAGGCTGGCAAGGATGGCCTCGACACCGGCGAGCGCATCCGACCTGACGTAAAGGTCGGCAGCCTTTTGTCCGTCGCGCAGGCCGCGCGGCGCATCGTCCAGCTGGATCTTATAGGCCTTTCCCCAATAGTGCCCGCCGCCGACGTAATAGGAGAGGCTGGTGCCGACTGCGAGCACGAGGTCGGAGGAACTCGTACATCTCTCGGCCCAGTGACGTGAAATAGCTGCCGGTGGTGCCGAGCCCGAACGGATGGTCGTGGAACAGACCGCGCGCGGGCAGCGTGTTGGAGAGTAGCGCGCCGCAGCGATCGGCGAGCTTGATCACTGCGTCGCGCGCACCGGACCACAGCACGCCGCGGCCGCCGAGGATGATCGGCCGCTTCGCCGAGGCCAGCCGTTCGACGGCCTCGTTTACGATCGCGGGATCGGGCTGCATGCGCCCGAGCTTGGGCTCATACATCGCCGACGTCTCGTAGGGCTGGTTCGCCATGTGCTCGACCTTCTGGAGGTCGTAGGGAATGCCCAGCACTACGGGGCAGCGCTCGTATTTGGCGATGTGAAAAGCCTCGCGCACATAATCCATCATGCGCGGCACGCTGTGGGCGGCGATGTAATGCGCGCCGGTGGCTGTCACCAGCGGCGCCTGGTCGATGGCCTGATTGTAGAACTTGGCGTTGATCGGCGATTCGCCGGCAAACACCACCATCGGCAGGCGGGCGCGGACCGCGGCCGGCAGCGCTGTCATCAACTGGGTCACGCCGGGGCCGCAGGTGACCGAGGCCACGGCGAGCTTGCCCGTGGCGACGTTGTAGGCCGTCGCCGCCGCGACGGTCGCGTGCTCGTGCCGCACGTGGACAGTGTGCACACCGGGCAGTTTGGCGAAGGCGGTCGACCAGTGCATGTTGCCGTCGCCCATCAGGACGAACTGTGTGTCGACTCCTTCCGCAAGGAACGCTTCGGCGAGAGCCTCGTAGAGTTTGGGCATGGGCGGGCTACTGCTTGGATGATGACGTGGACGGTGAAGTGACCTGGTAAACAACAAGCATGCCCGGCCCGGCGATGCCCCGTCAATTCAATTGCAGCGTTGGTTTTGGCCGCGAGGCTCATATCCGACAATGTCGCAAGCCTTCATTCGGCGACATCGCATGAACGGCCCGGAACCGCGCTATTCAACGACATGATCGGCGCGCAGCAGACTTGCGGTCGAGAACTCTCAGGCCGAGCGTCCTGGCGACTTTGAGGTTGAGAAAAAATTCGAATTTGATCGGCTGTTCGACGGGCACGTCGCCCGGCCTTGCGCCGTTGATAATCTTGCCGGCCAACGCGGCGCCGCGATGGCACATCTCGATCTGGTCCGGCCCGTAGGACAGGAGCGCGCCGGGCAAGAATGTCTCCCGCGAATAAGCGCACAACGGCAGGTGCGCCTCGATCGCCAATTGCGGGATGAGGGTCCGCCATTGAAACGAGGTGCCGCCTTGCGCCGGAATCAATGCCTGCATGCCGGCGCGCACCATGGCATCGAAAGCTTCTCTCAGTTCGTCGCGGGAACGCGCATCGAATGCCTGCAACGACAATCCAAGCTCGTCCGCGGCCGTTCGCGTCACGTCGAGGTACATCTTTGCTGTCTGCTGATTTGAGTTGATCAGCATCGCAACGCGTGACAGATCCGGCACGATCTCCTTGAGCAGTTGCAGCCGTTTGCCGGCGATGTCATGGCCGAAATTGGAGAGTCCGGTAACGTTGGCGCCCGGGTGCGAGAGGCTTTGCACCAAACTCATTCCGACCGGATCGGGAACGAACATGAAGATAATGGGTATGGTCTTGGTCGCCGCCAGCAAATAAAACGACGAGACGGAACCGCCCATGAGCACATCGGGATCAAGGCTGACGAGCTCTTGAGCCATGCTGCCAAAGCGTTCGGGGTTTTCGTTCGGGAAGCGATGGACCAGCGTTATGGTTTCACCGTCGACGTAGCCGAGCTTCGCGAAGCCTTCGGTCACGGCGGTAAAATAGGGATTTTCTTCTTCCGGACTTCCGGCGTGCCAGAGATAGCCGATCTTCGGGCGTCTGCCGCTGATCTCGGCATGGGCGCGCAGGGGCCACGTCGCCGGCCCGGTCGCCAGCCAAGCCGCGGCGGCGCCACAAAGGCCCATGATCAACTCGCGGCGTCTCATGTGGTACTCCGATCATGTTGAGGGGGAATGGTGCGCCACTAGACCTGAGCGCGGAAGACTTGAGCGTGGATGTCGCAGTCGCGGCCAAAGACTGGCCAGCGCGCGTCTTTCAGCAGATATTTTTCAGACATGTCTGTGTCCAAAACTCCGTGTCCAAAACGCTCCTGCTGTGATCTGACAACGATGGTCAAAATATCAAAAAGTTGTACGTTGGAACCGTCTCGCTAGATCAAAAAATAGAGCGGCGGATCACTGCACAATTTTTTTCTCATCTGGGGAATTTTTGCAGACGTCTGGCGCGCGCAAAAGTTTGCGCAAATTAGAATAGAGTTTTCGCGGAGCCGCCAGCGACGGTCTTCGTGCAATGTGCGAGTTGCGCCCACCAAACAAATGGCCGGAGCAAGCGCAATTCGACTGAGCTCTGCGAGCTAGGCGACGGCCCGCAAACGCAAATGCCCGGCGCAAGGCCGGGCATCACGTCTCAGATCGGAGAAAGGCTTTAGTGCGCCGCGATGGATGCCGCGCTTTCCGGATTTTCCATGTGCGCGATGCTCGACTTCACCGCCTTCTGCACCTTCTCGAAAGCGCGCACTTCGATCTGGCGCACGCGCTCGCGGGAGACGCCGAACTCCTCGGCGAGCTCTTCGAGCGTGATCGGCTCGTCGGCGAGACGGCGCGCTTCGAAGATGCGCCGTTCGCGATCGTTGAGCACGGTCAGCGCCGCGCCGAGCGCTTTGTGGCGGTTGTCCGATTGCTCGGCCTCTGCCAGCCGGTTCTCCTGGCTCGTGCTGTCATCGACCAGCCAATCCATCCATTCGCCGGAATCGCCGTCCTCGCGGATCGGCGCGTTCAGCGAGGCGTCGCCGCCCAGCCGCCGGTTCATGTCGATGACGTCCTGCTCGGTGACACCGAGCCGCTTGGCGATGATCTGCACCTGATCGGGGCGCATGTCGCCTTCCTCGAGCGCCGAGATGCGGCTCTTGGCCTTGCGCAGGTTGAAGAACAGCTTCTTCTGATTGGCGGTGGTGCCCATTTTTACGAGCGACCACGAACGCAGGATGTATTCCTGGATCGCCGCCTTGATCCACCACATCGCATACGTGGCGAGACGGAATCCCTTGTCCGGCTCGAAGCGCTTCACCGCCTGCATCAGCCCGACATTGCCTTCGGAAATCACTTCCGCGATCGGCAGGCCGTAGCCGCGATAGCCCATGGCGATCTTGGCCACGAGGCGCAAATGGCTGGTGACAAGTCGATGTGCAGCGTCGCGGTCGCCGTGCTCGCGCCAACGCTTCGCCAACATGAATTCTTCCTGCGGTTCCAACATCGGGAACCGCCTGATCTCTTCCAAATACCGGGTGAGCCCGGTTTCGCCTGAGAGAATCGGCAGTGCTGCAGTCTGGGCCATGATAGCGCCCTCCGTTTTCATGCCCCCGCGGAAGCGGCGGGCGATTGGGGCCATCGCTCCTACGAGCCGATGGCGCCCGTTTCATTTCGCACCCGCAACATACACGGCCGAATCGGTGAGCAGGAAGTGAACTCGGCGTCACATTGGCGCGACGCAGCTGTGAACCTCAAGCAGATCCGAAGCTAAGCCGTTGATAGTGGTAAACTATTAGTTGCGGGACGTCGGTCGTTTGTCCGCTTTGCGTTGCCGCATAGGTCCTTTGTCCGGCTGAGTGTCTGGCTGGGCTTGGGCCAATGCAGTACGCAAACGGGCGAGTTCGGGCGGCAGTTCCGACCGGAACTGGAGAAATTCGCCGCTCGAAGGATGCTTCACCGCCAGGACATGGGCATGCAAAGCCTGCCTGCCAAGATCGGTCAGCACCACCTGGGCGGCCGGAGGTAAAAGGGCCGTTTTGGTGCGGAAACCGGAGCCATAGACATGATCGCCCATGATCGGGTGGCCGATCGAGGCCAAATGAACCCGGATCTGATGGGTCCGGCCGGTTTCGAGCCGGCAAAGGAGCAGGCTCGCCACCGGCCCGGCGGAGGCACTGCCTTTGCGGCCGGCTTTGGCGGATTGGCCGGCGCCGTAGCTCTCGAGCACCTGCCAATGGGTGACGGCTTCGCGGCCGCCTTCACGGATCGCCATGCGCTCGCGCGATTTCGGATGCCGGTCGATCGGCTTGTCGATCACGCCATGCCGCCGGTCCGGCACACCCCAGACAAAGGCGAGATAGGCCCGCTCGAACTGTTCCTCGCTCCGGCCGTGATCGGCGAACTGCGCCGCGAGCTTGCGATGGGCGCGGTCGTTCTTGGCCACCACCATGACCCCGGTCGTGTCCTTGTCGAGCCGGTGCACGATGCCGGGCCGCCGCTCGCCGCCGATGCCGGAGAGACTTTCGCCGCAGTGCGCAATGAGAGCGTTGACCAGCGTCCCAGTCCAGTGGCCGGCGGCGGGATGAACCACAAGATTACGGGGTTTATCGATGACGATCAGGTCGCCGTCCTCGTAAATGACGCGGAGCGGAATGGCTTCGGGCTCGGGTTTGGCCGGGACCGGCGGCGGCACATCAACCAAGATTGCAGAGCCGGAATTGACCTTAAGGCTCGGATCGCGGATCGTCTGACCGTCGACAGTGACCGCGCCGGCTTCAATCAGGATCTTGAGTCGCGAACGCGACAGTTCGCCGACGTGGCGGGCGAGCACGCGGTCAAGCCGGTCGCCCGCCTCGTCCGCGGCGACCATAACGGAGGCCCGCTTATCCGGCTTCGGCATGGAGGTGGGGGGCATCATGAATAATCTATCCGGTAGGACGCGCAGCGGTCTTACCGCCAATCTAACAAGCAAGAGCGACGGCACCCAGTCCGAGACCGCCGGCCTGGTCGCGCGTGCCCGCACCATGATGCTGATATCGGGTCTGACCACGGTGCTGGCGATTGCCGCCGTGGTCACGGTGATCGGTTATCGCATGTATGCCGGCGGCGCCAATTCGCCAATCGAAGACGTCATGCCGCTGCCGAAAGGGGCGCGGATCGTATCGATGGCGGGCTCCGGCGGGCGGCTCGCTGTCATGGTCGACAATAACGGCGTCATCGAGATGCACGTCTTCGATCTGAAGACGATGAAGGAATCCGGGCACCTGCGGTTCATGAATGAGCAGTGAGGCCGCGGACGCGCCGCGAAACCCGCTTGCACCCCAGCCGTATCGCGGTTATTTCGAGGGCTACGCTCCCTTCGTCTAGCGGTCTAGGACGCGGCCCTCTCAAGGCTGAAACACGGGTTCGATTCCCGTAGGGAGCGCCATTCAGCCAAACCGATCACGCAAGACATCTTCTTGGTCGCCGAGCGGACCGTCGCCGGCCACCGCCCTTATCCAATCGCATCGAGCCGCTTGCCGCCTGCGGTGACCGGCTTTGCATCGATCAGAGCAAAGGCGATGACACACGGCGCGGTGCCGTTGTTGATCCAATTATGGATGGTGCCGCGTTGCACGAGAACATCGCCGGCCTTGAGGTGAATGAGCGCGCCGTCCATTTCCATGTCGATTTCGCCGGACATGACGATGGCGTAGTCGATCGAATCCGTTCGATGGTTGCGCGCCTGCACGCCCGGACTGAATTCGACGACGCGCAACACGGTGCCGCCGGCAAGCGTGGTGCCGACTTGGCGTTTGGAAGTGTCTTCGCTGCCGTCGTTGTCGACCGGAAAGCCTTCGGTGACCCAGATCGGCGCCACCATCGCGCCCGGCCGGCCGACCTTCAGGTCCTTGACGACTTCGTCGATCTTGACGACGGCGTTGCCGCTTGCGTCGTGGCCGGTGATGACGCGACGTACCTTCATGGTCTTCTCCGCTCTCTGCGTTCGATCCGATGCGCGCTCATTCAAGCGAGCGGCACTTTGGCCTGCAACTGGATTTGCGCATTCTCTTCCAAGAATGTGCAAGCAAAGAACGAAAATCGCTGTTCCGGACCTGGCTCTAATTCAGTGCGAGCGTGTTTTGCGATGGGTCGAGGCGCCAGTCGGCGCTGTCGACCTCGTTGCAATCGCGGCAGTAGAACACCAGCAGTTCAGGTGCAGTACCCATTCTGGGCAGCCGCCGGATGAGCTTCATCGGCTGCTCGCAGAGACGGCAAGGGCAGCTTTCGTCGCAGGATTCGTCGAAATCGCGGTGTGGTTGCATCCGCGCTTCGTACGGGAGCAGGCCGCGGCGTCGCAATGCGGACGAATACGTAGACGCGACTCGCGATCATGCGGACCCATTATAAATAATGGGTTCGCATGATGAGCCGCACGCGTCATGCCCGCGCATAGCCGTTCGAAGAACGGCGTCGCTTTGCTCGTCTACGTCGCGGACATCCACGTCTTGGCAGCGTCAAAAGCTAAGCCGCGTTACTTGCCCGGCTTGAGCTTGAGCAGCGCGTCGGCATTGCCGTGCGCGAGCTTGGCCTTCTCGGCCGGCGGCAGCGCGACATTGTCGAGGAACTTTCGTCCCGCGGCGTCGGGTGCGAACGGATAGTCGACCGAGAACAGGATGCGGTCGATGCCGAAGATCTGCAGCGCGCAGAGGAACGGCGGCTGATCGAAAATGCCGGACGTGGTGATCCAGACCTGGTCGAGGATGGTCTGCGACACCGATCGCTTCAGATGGCCGATGTCGTGCTGAAACACTTTGTCGAAGCGCGCCATCATCATCGGAATCATCTCGCCCATATGGCCGATGATGATTTTCAGCTTCGGATGCTTGTCGAAAGTGCCGGCGATCACCATGCGCAACACGTGCACGGCGGTTTCGGAGTGCCAGCCCCAGCCCGCGGTCTCGAGCACGCGGCCGGCGCCTTCCGGCAATTCCGAGAAATAGGCGTTGCGCACCGGCTCCGGCGGAATGTGCGGATGAATATAGACCGGCACGTCGAGTTCGACGGCGGCCGCGAGCAGGCCGTCATAGCTCGGATGGTCGAGAAAGCGGCCCTCGGTGGTGCCGTTGATCATGGCGCCGAGAAAGCCGAGGTCCTTCACTGCGCGCTTGAACTCGGCCGGGCAGGCATCCGGGCTTTGCATCGGCAGACAGGCGAAGCCTTTGAAGCGGTCGGGATGGCGCGAGATTTCCTTAGCCAGATGATCGTTGACGTCCTTCGCCGCCGTAATGCCGTCGGGGCCGGGGATGAGGTCAGGGCCGGGACCGGCACTGGACAGCACCTGCACGCTGATGCCGGCGGCATCCATCGACTTGAGGCGCTTCTCAGCGAATTCCGGCAATAGCTCCATCGGATTGGGCGCGCCCGGGGTGAGATTGCGCGGCCGGAAGCCGCGCTTGTGCACCACGTCCTTGGCAACGCGGCTCGCCACCGCAGGTACTGAAAAATGCTCTTCGAGCGCGACGATCCGCATGGCCGAATTCCTCCCTTGGCGCACAGACAGATTGGCGTCGGGTTGTTGCATTGGCCTTGCCGACGAGCAAGTGGGTGACGGAATGGCAGGTGCTATAAATGTGTTATGGTCGGCGATGGCTCGGATTGGACCGGAAGGCGTTCCTCGATATTGCGCATGTCATTGTCGGAAAACCGGTACCCACTTTTCCGCGACATGCGCCCGGCGCCGATGTGACGCGCGATGATCCGAGCCGCGATCGTCGGTCTCGGCCGTTGGGGAAGGGCGCTGGTCAATGCGGTGACCGGTCCGGCCGAAAGCGCGCGTCCGAGCGGCCTGCATTTCGCGCGCGCCGTGACGCGCACGCGGGCGAACGCCGAGGCATTCTGCCGCGAGAAGAACATCGCGCTGGTCGACAGCTACAACGAGATCCTGCGCGATCCCGATATCGACGCCGTCGTTCTCGCCACCCCGCACAGCCAGCATCAGGCGCAGGCGCTTGGCGCGATCGCGGCGCGCAAACATGTCTTCGTCGAGAAGCCGCTGACACTCGATCTGCCGAGTGCGCGCGCCGTCGCTGACGCCGCGCATCGCTCGGGCCTGATCCTTGCCGTCGGCTTCACCCGGCGTTTCCACCCGAGCATCGGCGAATTGCGCGCGCAGCTCGCGGCGGGCCGGCTCGGCGATGTCGTTTCGCTGGTGGCCCAGCACACGACCTCGACGGCGCAATTCATCGCGCCGGACAATTGGCGCGCGACTGCGGACGAAGCGCCGGGCGGGGCGCTGACCGCGGTCGGCGTGCATGCGCTCGACCATATGATTGAATTTGCCGGCCGCGTGCGCGAGGTGCACGCCATCACCACGCGCTATTATCCGGCCGGCGCTTCCGACGACACGACAACCGTCATGCTGCGTTTTGCCGGCGGCGCGACCGGACTGCTGTTTTGTTCGGTGGCGACGGCGACGAATTTTTCCTTTGCCGCCTACGGTACCAAGGGATTGGCCGAGATCACGCGCTCCGATCTCTCACACTTCCGCTTTGCCCCGGCCGCGACGGCGGCGCCGACGACGCTGGTCACCGCGCCGCCCGACGAGATCGTGGAACATTCCGGTTTCGACATGCTGCACGAAGAGATGATGGCGTTCGCGCGCGCCATCCGCGATGGCAATTCCTATCCGGTGCCGATCGCCGACGTGCTGCATGGTATGGCGGTATTCGACGCCGTGGTTGAATCCGCCAAACGCGGCGGCGAAATGATCGAGGTGAAGGAATAATTTAGCGGTCGCGGATGTTTTAATTTAGTTGCGCATTCGCACGCGTGTCACAAACGCGCTCGGACCATCTTGCGCAAGATTCTACGTTGCGGTTAAATACATCCATCGAGTTTTCGGCCCGAATGACTCGGCCTTGCAGCGAACTGAAGCGCCTGACTGACGATCTCACACCAAAATCTCGATTGAAACCGAGCCGAGCAATTCTAGCGCGGCTCACATTGTTATGCCTGAACTGACATGCCTATGAGGAGATACCCGTGGATAACGGCACCGTGAAGTGGTTCAACGCGCAGAAGGGCTATGGCTTCATCCAGCCCGAAAACGGCGGCAAGGACGTGTTCGTCCATATCAGCGCCGTCGAACGCGCCGGCCTTCGCGAATTGAGGGAAGGTCAACGCGTGTCCTTCGAAACCGTGGTGGACCGCAAGACCGGCAAGTCGGCCGCCGAAAACCTGAAGACGATGTAACTGCGTTACGGTACCAAAGTACCGTAACAATATTACTGAGCGCGCGAACGGCCCGGATTGCATCTTGGCAGTCCGGGAATACGGTTTTGCCAACCATTTCCAAGCGCTGTCCCGCCTCGGGTCACGTTCGGTGGCAGCCGTCTCCGGCTAGACGCTTTCCCAGATCAGCAAAACATTGAGCACGAGCACCAAGGCTGTCGCGATCACCGCGGCAGCGAGCGTCAGCGCGTTGTTGGCGAAGGTGCCCATGATGTCGCGTCTGTTGGTGAAGATGATCAGCGAAATCATCGGCAGCGGTAATGCGATGCTGAGAACGACCTGACTGATCAGCAGCGCCTGCGTCGCATCGACCCCGAGCGCAACGACCGCGAAGGCCGGCAGCATGGTGACGAGCCGGCGCAGCCAGACCGGAATGCGGAAGCCGACAAAGCCCTGCATGATCATCTGCCCGGCCATGGTCCCGACCGCGGAGGCGGACACGCCCGAGGCGATCAGCGACACCAGGAAGATTCCCGCCGCCCAGCCGCCGAGTAGCGGCGTGAGTGTGTGATAGGCGGTCTCGATCTGCGCCACTTCCGGATGACCGGCATGGAACGCGCCCGAGGCCATCATCACCATTGCGATGTTGACCAGGCCCGCGACCGCCAGCGCAATGACGACTTCGCGGTTGGAGAAGCGCAGCACCTTGCGCCGGTCGTCGTCGCCGCGCAGCGGAATGCGCGCCTGGGTCAGGCCGGAATGCAGATAGATCGCATGCGGCATCACGGTCGCGCCGATAATGCCGACGGCGAGCAGCAGCGCCTCGCTATCTGCGATCCGCGGCACCACCAGATGATAGGCTGCGCTCGCCCAATCCACCGGCGCGATGAACATTTCGGCCACATAGCAAAGGCAGATGATGCCGACGATGGCGCCGATGATGAGTTCGAGCGGGCGGAAGCCGTATCGCTCGCAGCTCAGCAGCGCGTAGGTGACGATCGCGGTGACGGCCATGCCGGCGAGCAGCGGCATGTGGAACAACAGCGACAGGCCGATGGCGCCGCCGAGAAATTCGGCGAGATCGGTCGCCATCGCGGCGATCTCGCTGGCCACCCACATCCCGAAGACCACCGGCCGCGGGAAATGATCGCGGCACATTTCGGCGAGGTTCTTGCCGGTGACGATGCCGAGCTTGGCCGACAGGCCCTGGAACAGCATGGCGATGACATTGGCGACCAGCACCACCCAAAGCAGGCCATAGCCGTATTTGGCGCCGGCCTGGATGTTGGTGGCGAAATTGCCGGGGTCCATATAGGCGATCGAGGCGATGATCGCCGGGCCGCCGAAGGCCAGTGCGGTGCGCCAGCCGCGGCTCTCGCCGGCCAGTACCTGACTTGCCGTGGCGACGGTACGTTCCGTCAGCGACCCGGCTCGCGGTCCGGCGGCGCGCAGCGCTGGGGTGTTGAGGTCAGGCGGCCTCATGTCCTCTTCCCGATCGGGGTCGTGTCAGCAAAATGTAGCATCGGCTACAGTGTGGGGAGGATGGCGTTCAAAGTCAATGGCTGCATCATGTAGCCTTGGCTACATTTTGACCCGGTGAGAAAAACATGTTCTTCCGCTACGGAGAACTCCCGGCCGATTCCGGCATCAGGCGATGTGGCTACGCGATATGGGCAAGCTTCCCGCTGAAGGCACCCAAGCCCGCCGTTTCGGCAAGACCCGGTCGGCGCAATCGACCGCGCTGCTCGAAGATTATGTCGAGCTGATCGCCGATCTTCTCGAAAGCGAGGGCGAGGCGCGGCCAACCGACATCGCCCGCCGGCTCGGCGTCTCGCACGCCACCGCGATCAAGACCATCGCCCGCGTCAAGCGCGCCGGCTTTGCCACGGCGCGGCCCTATCGCGGCGTATTCCTCACCGAGAAAGGTCAGGCGCTGGCGCATCGGGTGCGGGCGCGCCACCGGCTCGTGGTCGATCTCCTGCGCGCGCTCGGCGTGCCGAGCGAAGCCGCGGAGGCCGATGCCGAAGGCATCGAGCATTATGTGTCGGAGACGACCTTGAAGGCGTTCGCGCAATTCCTCAAAGCGCGCGGCTAGACGACTGCCGCCGCCTCAACGACTGTTGGCGCGACGCATATCCGACGGCGTGAGGCCGAATTGCCGGCGGAAGGTGCGGTTGAAATGCGACAGGTCACCGAAGCCTGACTGGAAAGCGATTGCGCTGATCGTATGCGTCGACATGCGCGGGTCCGCGAGCAGGCGATGGGCCAGCGCCAGTCGCTGCTGGACCACGAATGCGGTGAACGAGGCCCCTTCGGTCTCGAACAGCATGTGAACATAACGCGGCGTGACATTGAGATGCGCGGCGACGTTGGCGGTGGAAAGATCGGGCCGGCTGACGTGACGGGCAATGAAGGCCTTGGCGGCGTGCAGCCGCGCCGCGCGCATGCCGCGGCGATAGGCAATCTGGCTGGCGTCGCGCGTGGCGCCGAGCGCCAGCGCCACCAGGTCGTTGACGTGAGCCGCGAATAGCCGCCGCAATTCCGGCGATTCCATTTGCCGGTTTTTCAAAGTGAGCCGAATATAATCGGCAAGGAGGCGCAGCGCCTCCGTGTTCGCCGGTATCGGCCGCGCCAGCGCGTCTTCCGGCTTGGCCGCCATCCCGTTGAGCAGCCGGCGTGGGATGCGCAATGTCAGAAATTCCGTCGGCACGGGGAAATCCTTGGCACCCACGTCGCCGCACGACAGCAGTACCGCGGATCCTGCATCCATCCTGAACTCTCGGCCAACTTGGGACGGCAGGCTGCAGCCCGACAAAATGGTCCCGAAAATAAAATCGTCATTGCCGTCGGTGAGCAGAGGTTTGGTGCGCCGACCAATATTGCCGTTGGTCCGCCCCCAAATCACCGTGAGGCCGTCAAACCCGTGCACCGTGGCTTCGTATCGCACCGGGCGATCGTCGTACGGTCCAAGATCAAGCCGTGTGAACGAGCGGCCAAGTTTTTCGCGAAAATAGGGCAGACGCTCGTGCAAGGGGACGAGATCTGTCGAGAAGTGGATGCCTTCCGCGGCGTCTTTGTCCACGACTGTGCTCCATCTCCATGGACATCACAGACTGATTCATTTCTATCGACCGCCGCCCTATAAAATACCTTATCAGATTTCTTTCTGATCCTAGAGGCTTTCGCTCTCATCCGAGCCAATAGCCAGCAAGCTAACTAAAATTGCTATCTGCTCAGTGACGGCGGTCACTGACCGTGCACGCGCCATGCGCTTTGATGAAAGCGCAGGAGGTCGGATGCGATCGATCGGCCTTATTTGTTTGCTGGCGCCGGTTTGTGCGATGGGCCTGGTTTTTCACATCGATAAGGCTCACGCCCAGTGCGCGGCGCGGGACGTTGCCGGAAATCGCCGGCTGCTCGACGATCCGGCATTGTTGCAAACGCCTGAGGCCGTTCAATCGGCCGCCGGTATTCCCGTATGGAAAACGATCAAGGTCGGCACAGTTCAAACCAAGTGGGATCTCTATAGGGCGCTTGACGCCGCGCATTGCGAGCTCGGCGACGCTGCGGAAGACATAATCGCCCAGCCCGGATTCGCGGTGAACCCCGGCAAGATTGAAGCCGATCTGGTGAGCGTGTCGCTCGCGCATCTCGGCCTTGCCCGCGCGTCGCTCCAGGACGTCTATGCGCGGGCGCGGAAGCTTGGCTTCGCGCTTGCCTCAGCCGAAATCGGGCCGCAACTGCGGCTGCAATATTTCGAACAGCCGCTGGGAGAGTTTCTCAACATCGCCATGCCGCCGATCGAGACGTCCGCCGGCAAGCCGAAGATTTTTGTGGTCGGCAATGGCGGCACCGGGCTCTTGCTCACCGGCAGCGACATCGGCGCGACCGAATTTCACGGCGCCGCTCGCTTCATTTTCGTACGGCAAAGAAACGTCGCGGCGTCGCAAGATCAAAGCGACTGAGGAGTGCAAACCGCTCCGCTGCATGCTGCGTAGATGACGACAGCCGTGGTCACCCGAACATCATGCTCGCGAGGGCGAGGATGGAGATTGTGCCAATCGCGCTCCAACCAGGAGGATCGTTGTGTCCACAGTCACGCTGAGCCCGACTTCACTTATTTTTCCTATTCGTATGCCGGGTCAACCCTCTGACGGACCGCTCACTGTCGGCATCACCGTCACTGATCCGGTCAGAATGACCGTGCACATCGAGGGGCCAGACGCAGGCGCATTCACGGCCGGAATTGTTCAGGAGGAGCTGCAAATCCTCAAAGGTGCGATCGTGCCGACGATCAATCCGACAAAGAGCACGGTCGTCACGCCATCGACGTCAAATACGGTCTTTTGGATAATTCAAGTCGGCTTCATCGCGCCCTTACAACTGGTGCCAGGAGCTTTCAGCGCGACGCTGATCGTGCGCTGGTCGTCGTCAATATCGGACTCTCGAACGGAGTCGGGCGAGCAACAAATCCCTTTGACGGGTACATCCGCTCAATTCACGGCCGATGTCATCACCGCTCAACCGGTCACGTTCCCGGCCGGCGCCGATCCGATCGTCAGCCTGCGGCTTACATATTTGTCGAACGATCCGACGCCTTTGCAGGCCCTGCTCACTCCCGAACAATTCCCGACCGGACTGAGCTTCACCCCCTTCAACGTGACGATGACTCCGCGCTACGTCGTGGTGGGTGAAAATCCGAAAGGCTCGGGCAATAAGCCGCCTTCACCGCCTACGCAACAATTGGTGACCAAGACGGTCGCGACTGTACCGGTCCATCTCAAGTCGCAAAGGCTGACGGCGCAGTTAGGCAAGAGCAGCGGCGGCGTGCAATTGCAGCTTCCCTACTTGCCAGGATTCGCACCGGAGCCGCCGCCTACGATCGCGTTCAACGTTCAGCCGCTGCCGATTGACGTCAAGGTTCTATCGGACCAAGCCGCCGTCATTGTGCCCGGCGTGCCCGCCAGCGTCGGGGTTTCGATCACGACGAGGGGCGGCGATACGATTTTCAACATCGAGAAGCCGACAGGTGTTCCCTCAGGCGTCAAGGTCGGCCTGGCATCGGGTGGCGAGATCGAAATCGGCGACGGCACGACGTCGACGCATATCACCATCGACGCGGCGTTTGATCCGACATCCTCGATGGCGCGAGCGGCGACGCTGACCTTCAATTGGACGGCGAATGACGGTCTGTCGAAGGATGCCTTCACAATCGATATTGTTATACAGCCCTGCGTTCTGGTCGCGAGCAGCGGGTCTATCACTGCCGCCCAATCGGTGGGGATCGGTGTGACCGGCTCCGGCGTGTGGACATTGTACTGCAATGGCCAGTGGGACTTCCACGGTTCAGTTTCCTCCGACGATATCGCCAATGACGATTATAGTTTTGGTATCGTCTCAGACTATTTTGACGCGCAGCAAACCGCCATTGGCGTGTCCACCACAGGCACTACTGTGAGTAATCCTGGGTGGCACTTCGGCGGTTATGCCTCGTCGATCACGAGCCGCTGGTCCGAGCTTCTGTCCCACGGCTTCAGATGCAAGCTCAGTGCAAAGAATCAGCTCGGATCGGTTTTCGGCATTGCGGGGAAGATTATTCTCTTCCTAGTCGGAGGTACGGGCGGCGCCGCCGAATTGCAGCAGGAAGGCGAGCAGGGGGACGGCACGCCCTACGGTATAGGTGGCGATGGTTCTTGAACCGCCGCTGCCGCGCCAAGTCTGACTCGTGCATCAGAGCAGTTGCGCTGCGTGGGCGGCGAGCCTGGGCGGCACACCTCGATCCCGGCCGAATATCAAAAAAATTGGGAAACCGGGGATCCCGCATCCAGGTACCGGGCACGCTAAGCGCCTTCAAGTCGGGCGAAATTTCGCTGTCTCCGGCCCATTATCCCTGTTGTGCAATGGCCTGAATCCCTGTTGTGCAATGGCCTGAAGATTGGCGTGGAACTCATGGTCAGAATGCCGCACCCGTGCTAATTGGTTTATGGTTCCTTAATGCCAAATTCCTGTTCGATTTCATGGCTGTGCGCAGTGCCTTCGTCGGAGTCCAAGGTACCGGGGAGACAACGCGCTCCCCGCGTAGCGATTCTTCCATTGCGACTATGACTGAGCTTGATCCGCAGGCAGTTGAGGCGCTGCGCGCCGAGGGCCTTGCGCGGCTGAAGGCGAACGATTTTGCGGGAGCAGTCGAACTGCTCGCCCGCGCCGTCACCGCCGATCCGCGCGACGGACAAACCCAGCTTGATCTCGGCATCGCGCTGCAAGGCGCCCGCCATCACGAGCAGGCGCTGAAATGTTTTGTGTCGGCGCAGAAGCTGATGCCGGATGAAGTGGCGCCGTTCCTGCATGCGGCGATCTCGCATCTCAATCTGAATCAGGCGCAAGATGCGCTGCGCCCCGCGAGCGAAGCCTGTTACCGCGCGCCGCATCTCGCGGAGGCACATTATACGTATGGCCAGGCGTGGCTCGCGACCAATGACGCGGTCAAAGCCGAGCGCGCCTTTGCCGAAGCGATCCGGCTCACGCCGAGTTGGCCCGAAGCCTGGGTCAATTACGGCATCGCGCGTTATCGCCAGGGCGCGGTCGAAGACGCCAAGACTGCCATGCGCCAAGCGCTGATGCATGCGCCCGCGCATCCGGCGGCGACCGCCAATCTCGGCGCCTTCATGCGCATCAGCGGCGAATCGCAAGGCGCCGAGCAGCTGCTGCGCGCAAGCCTGCAACGCGAACCAAACAATATCGGCGCGCGGCTCAATCTCGCCGCCGACTTCCTGCAGGACGAACGCGCCGCCGATGCGCTGGCGCTGCTCGATCAGCCGGAGGCGCCGACCTGCGATCCGCGCGCGGCACGGCATTGGTATCTGCAAAAATCGCTGGCGCTGCTTCAGCTCGGCCGCCTCGCCGAGGCCAAAGCCGTGCTCGAGGCGCTATCGGCACGCGGCCCGTTGCCGGCCGAGGTGATGCCGCTGTGGCATTGGCGGCAGGTGCTGGTGGCGCGCGGCGAGAGCGACATGCCGCGGGCGCTGACGGCCGCGAAGACGATGGAAGCCGCGCTCGGCGCGATGGGTCCCGACGCCGTGCTCGAGCACCGGATCATGGGACATTACGATCTCGCCAAGTTCTACTCGGGCCAGCAGATGCGGGCGCGCGCTTTCGCGCATTGGCTCGCGGGCCATCGTCTGCTCAAGCCGAGTCAGCCGTTTTCGCGCGACGATCATCGCGCTTTCGTCGATGCCAATATCGCCGCGTTCGACAAGGCCCGCTTCGCGCACGGGGAGCGGTCGCGCAATGACGATGTGGCGCCGATCTTCATCGTCGGCATGCCGCGCTCGGGCACGACTCTGTGCGAGCAGATTCTCGCCGCGCACGCGCAGGTCCACGGCGCTGGCGAGCGCATGGCGCTGCCGAATACATTCGCGACGCTCGGCGGTGGTAGTGATCGCACCGCCGACGCGGTGCGCAGGATCGCCACGCTCGATGCCGATGCGCTCGATCGCGCGGCTTGGCGCTATCTCGCCGATCTGCACGCGCTGGCGCCGGACAAGACGCGCGTTGTCGACAAGCTGCCGGGCAATTTCCTCTATCTCGGCCTTGCCGGACTGATGCTGCCGGGCGCAAAAATCATTCATTGCGTGCGCGACCCGCGCGACATCGGGCTCTCGATCTTCACCTTCCGCTTCCACGGCGCGCACGGCTATGCGCACGACCTTGGCGACCTCGGCTGGTATATCGGCGAGCACGATCGCCTCGCGGCGCATTGGCGATCGGCGCTGCCGAACCCGATCCTCACCGTGAAACTGTCGGACTGGGTCGAGGATTTCGACGGCACGCTCAAGCGCGTGCTCGATCATGTCGATCTGCCGCACGACGACAATTGCGCGCGCTTCTACGAAGGCGACAGCCGCGTGCGCACGGTGAGCTATGCGCAGGTGCGTCAGCCAGTGAACGCGCGCGGGCTCGGCCGCTGGCGCGCTTATGCTGACGAGCTTGCGCCGCTGATCAAAGAACTCGAAAGCGCCGGCAGCCTCGAGGGCTGGGGTGACGCATCAATTTCCGCTGTTGAGGGAAAGTAATCCATGCCGACGACCCTTTCGTCCACGCTCGATGGATCCAGCACGATCACCAACATCGCCGATCTCGACAACGTCATCGCGCAGGCGAACGCAGAGACCGCAAGCGGCACCTATGTGATCAATCTCGGCACCAATGCGACGATCGCGCTGACGCAGGCGCTGACCGAGATCAGTCTGCATTCGGGCGTTACGCTCGACATCGAGGGCAACGGTGCGACCATCAATGGCGAAAGCAATCAGCGCGGCCTGTTCGTCAATGCCGGCAATGTCACGATCGAAAATCTCGCCGTCATCAACGCAGTGGCGCTCGGCGCGAGCGGTAGCGGTGGTGCAGGCGCGTTTAGTTTCTTTGGCGGCGGTGGCGGTGGTGGTGGCGGCGCTGGTCTTGGCGGTGGGCTTTTCGTCGGCTCCGGCGCGAGCGTCGCGCTCACCAATGACACGTTCTCCAATGACAAGGCGACCGGCGGCAATGGCGGCGGCGGCGGCCCCCTCGGAGGGAACAACACAAGTGGTAACGGAGGCGCCGGCGGCAACGGTGGCAATTTCAATGGCACGGGTGGCGGCGCGGGCGGTCCCGCAGCCAATTCGTTCGGCCATCATGCTCCAAACGGCAGCAGCGCCGGGGCTTTCGGCGCGGGCGGCGGCGGCGGCGCGGCCGGGAACAGATTTACGTCAACCGGTGGCGGCGGTGGCGCCGGTAGCAGTTTCGGTGGTGGTGGCGGCGGCGGTGGCGGCAGCGGGCAAAATCTTAACCCGGGCAGGTTTTTCGACGGCGGCCGGGGCGGTATCGGTGGCTTCGGTGCAGGCGCCGGCGCTACAGCCGGGAACGGATCGACGCAGGGCGGCGCGGGCGGTGGAGCGGGCGGCGGCGCGCTTGGTGCTGGTGGCGACATTTTTGTTCAGTCCGGCGGCACGCTGACGATTACCGGCGGCTCACTCACGAGCGGTACAGCCACCGGAGGAACCAGCCCCGGCGCCGCGAACGGTCAGGGCTACGGCGGCGGCCTCTTTGTCATGAGCGGTACTCAGACCGTCACCTTTGACGCCGCGACCGGAACGACGGCCACGATCGCGTCTCAGATTTCCGACCAGACCGGCTCGAACGATCAGACGACCGGAACTCCCTATTCCAACGATCCGGGATCGCTCAGCCTGATCATCGGCAGCACGACTGCCGGATTCAACGGCACCGTCGTGCTCGGCGGCAACAACGCCTATGTGGGCGGCACCACGGTCGAGAGCGGCACGCTGTCGATCTCGTCCGATGCCAATCTCGGTATTGCCGGAGTGGGCACGCTGACCATGGATGCCGGCACCACGCTCAACGCCACCGGTGTCACCACGCTCGACCACGCCGTCGTGCTCAACGGCGATCCGACCATCGAAATCGATTCCGGCACGACGAAAATTACTTCGACTATCACCGGCGTGGGCGCCGAGCTGGTGAAGACCGGCGCCGGCACTCTGGTGCTCGATCCGGCAAACGGTCCGAACACTTATTCCGGCGGCACGACGCTCGACGGCGGCACATTGGAGATCGCGACCTCCGGCGCCGGTGGCACCGGCTCGTTCAGTTTCGGCGCCAATGCCAATGCCGATCTGAAATTCGATTCTGCGGCTCTGCCGGGACACGGCGCGACTTCGTTTTCCGAGACATTCGCCGGCTTCAGCGCCGGCGACACGATCGAACTCGGCGGCGTGCCGATCGGCGCCAATGAGACGGTCAGTTACTCGTCGGGCGGTGTGCTGACTTTCAGCAACGGCAGCGTCACCGACAACCTCACGATCACCGGTGCGGAAGGCTCCGTGCTGGTCCTCGGCATCGGCAGCGACGGCAATCCTTTCGTCACTTCCTATTCGACCCTCAATGCCGCGATCGCGGCGGTCAATGCCGCGACGTCCGGCAGCTTCACGATCCAGCTCACCAGCAATATCGCCGAGAACGCCAATCCGACCGCGATCAATCTGCATGCCGGCGTATCGCTGACCATCAGCGGCTCGAACGGCGCCGGCGGCGACTACGCGATCAACGGCCAGAATCTTCATCGCGGCCTGTTCGTCCAGGCCGGCACCGTGACGCTCGACGATCTGATTATCGAGAATGCGACGGCGGTCGGCGGCAATGGCGTCAGCGGCGGCGGCGGCGGTGCGGGCCTCGGCGGCGGCTTGTTCGTCGGCTCATCGGGCAATGTAACGCTTGATGATGTGAGCTTCCAAGGTGACTCGGCAGTCGGCGGCAATGGCAGCGCCGGTGGCGCGGGCTCCGCCGGCGGCGGCGCAGGCAGTGCCGGCACTGCGGGCACCACCGGGGGCGAAGGCGGCGCCAATAGTGGATCTCAAGGCGGCGCCGGAGGTGCGGGCGGTGTCGGCGGATCGGGCGGCGCGGGAACAGCCGGCGGTCAGGGCGGCAGCGCCAACGGCGCTGCCGGTGGGCTTGATGGATCGACCGGCGCGGGAGTCGGACAAACCGGTGCCTTCGGTGGCGGCGGCGGCGGTGGTGGTGCTGGCGGCAGCGGCGGCGCGGCGACGGGTCATGCTGGCGGCGGCGGTGGTGGTGCGGGCGGCACGGGCGGCACCGAGGGTTCACAGTCATTAATTGGCGGCGGCGGCGCGGGTCATACCGGCGGCACTGGCACTACGGGCGCGAGTGATCCCGGTGGCGCGGCAGGCGTCGGCGGTCCGGGCGGCTTCGGCGGCGGCGGCGGCGCGGGCGCCGGCGGTGGCGGCGGTGCCGGCGGCGGGGGCGGCGCCGGCGGCGGGGGCGGTGGTGGCGGCGGCGCTGCGAGCGGCGGCGGTCCTAACGGACAAACTGCAAGGCGGCGCCGGCGGTGCCGGTGGCGCTGGTGGTGGTGGCGGCGGCGGCGCCGGCGGCGCCGGTGGCGCGGGTGGTGTGGCCGGCTTTGGCGCCGGCGCCGGCAGCTCCGGACAAACCGGCACCACGGGCACGACCGGCACTAGCGGCACGACTGGTGTTCAGGGCTCGCATGGTGCAAACAACCAGGAAACTAACGGCAACGGCGGCTTCGGCGGCGACGGCGGCACCGGCGGCAAAGGCGGCGCGGGCGGTGCCGGCGGCGCGGGCGGTCATGCCGGCGGCGGTGGCGGCGGTCTTGGCGCCGGCGGCGACATTTTCATTGAAGTTCTGGCGCCACGCTGACAGTCTCGGGCGGCGCGCTCGCCAACGGCAGCGCGACCGGCGGCACCGGCGCCAATGGCGCCGGCAGCGGCCAGGGCTATGGCAGCGGCATCTTCATCCAGGGCAGCGAGAGCATCACACTCGGCGCCGGTCAGACGTCAGGCCAGACCACGACCATCAACGGCGTGATCACCGACCAGACCGGCTCCGACACGAAGTCATCTCTATAACGATCCGGGCTCCGGCAGCGTGACGATCGCCGGCAATGGCACAGTCATACTCGGCGGACACAATACCTACACCGGCGGCACGACGATCGAGAGCGGCACGCTGGATCTCGCAAGCGTAGCGGCCGCCGGTTCCGGCACGATCACCTTCGATCCCGGTACGCTGGAATTCACCGTCGCAGACGCGCCGACCAACGAGATCGACGGCTTCGGCACCGGCGATACGATTCAGATCGACGGCTTTGTCGAGCAGTCGGGCACCTACGTCCACAATGTGCTCACGCTGCACGGCACGAACGGCAGCGGCGGCAGCGAGACCGTCACGCTCGACATGCCCGAACTGCTGCCTTCGGACTTCACAGTGAATGTGGCGGGCACCACGACAACGATCGGCTTCGGCAGCGGCCAGACCGCGATTATCGCCTGCTATTGCGGCGGTACGCTGATCGCGACTGCGGATGGCGAAGTGCCCGTCGAGTCGCTCGCGATCGGCGACAGAGTCGTTACCGCTTCAGGCGCCCAGCGGCCGATAAAGTGGATCGGGCGGCGCAGCTATGGCGGCCGCTTTATCATCGGACGCAGCGATATTCTGCCGGTCTGCATCAAGGCCGGCGCGCTCGGCGACAATGTGCCCAAGCGCGATTTTTGGATATCGCCGCATCACGCCATGTATTTCGCCGAGCACGGCGGTGTGCTGGTCGAGGCTAAGGACCTCGTCAACGGCGTGTCGATCGTGCAGGCCGTGGAAGTCGACAAGGTGGAGTATTTCCACATCGAACTCGAGACCCACGACGTGATCGTCGCTGAAGGCGCGTTGTCGGAAACCTTCCTCGACGAAGATGACAGCCGCAGCATGTTCCACAACGCGCTTGAATACGAGATGCTTTATGGGGAGCAGCCGGCGGCGTCCGCGCAATATTGCGCGCCGCGCTGCCAAGGCGGCTATGAGCTCGAAACCTTGTGCCGTGCCATCGCGCAGCGCGCGGGTCTGGTCGCAGCCGCGAGCGCCGGCGCATTGCGCGGCCATGTCGATGGGATCAGCGGCGGCTTCGTCAAAGGCTGGGCGCAGAATGCGGAGCATCCCGAAGCGCCGGTCTGTCTCGACATTTATGTGGAGGGCCAGCTCGTCGGCCAGGCGCTGGCCAATCGCTATCGCGAGGATCTCGCCCAAGCAGGTGTCGGCAGCGGCCACCATGGCTTTGCGTTCCGTCCGCCTGCGGGGGTGACACTTGCGCTGGAAACGATCGAGGTGCGCCGCTCGCTCGACGGCGCTCCGGTCGGAGGCTGCGGCAAGCCGGTCGGAGAACCGCGAGCGGCCTGAGCCGTGGGGCGCTTCAGCTAAAGTTGAGCAGAGACAGCTACGCCGCGTGGGCGGCGAGCACTTCGGCGATGCCGTCGACGACTTCTTCCACCATCGCCTTGTCGTCGCCTTCGCCCATGATGCGGATCACGGGTTCGGTGCCGGACGGACGGATGACGAGGCGGCCGTGGCCGTTGAGCCGGCTTTCGCCGTCGGCGATCGCGGAGCGCACCGGCACGAGTTCGAGCGGCTTGCCGCTGCGATAGCGCACATTGCGCATCACTTGCGGCAGCGGCTCGAAACGGTGGCAGACCTCCGACACCGGCTTGTTCTTCTTCTTCACCACCGCCAGCAATTGCAGCGCGGCGATGAAGCCGTCGCCGGTCGTCGTGTAGTTGGACAGGATAATGTGGCCGGACTGTTCGCCGCCGACATTGTAGCCGTGCTCGCGCATCTGCTCGAGCACATAGCGATCGCCAACCGGGGTGCGCATCAGCGACAGTTTCAGCGATTGCAGATAGCGTTCGAGGCCGAGATTGCTCATCACCGTGGCGACGATGCCCGGCTTGGTGAGCAGGTGATCCGCCGCCCAGCTTTCCGCGATCACCGCAAGAAGCTGGTCGCCGTCAACCAGATGGCCGTGCTCGTCGGAAATCACGACGCGGTCGGCGTCGCCGTCGAGCGCAATGCCGATATCGGCGCGCATCTCGCGCACCTTGCGGCACAGCGTGTCGGGCGCGGTCGAGCCGCAATCGTGGTTGATGTTGAAGCCGTCCGGCTCGACGCCGATCGAGACCACGTCGGCGCCAAGCTCCCACAGCGCTTCCGGCGCGACGCGATAGGCGGCGCCGTTGGCGCAATCGATCACGACGCGCAGCCCGTCGAGCGACAGGTTGCGCGGCATGGTGCGCTTGGCGAATTCGATATAGCGGTCGTGGACGCCGTCGATGCGCTTGGCGCGGCCGAGCTCGGCGCTCTTCGCCAGCTGCTTGACCTTGTCGGCGTCGATCAGGGCTTCGATCTTCTGCTCGACTTCGTCGGACAGCTTGTAGCCGTCCGGGCCGAACAGTTTGATGCCGTTGTCGTCATAGGGATTGTGCGAAGCCGAAATCATGACGCCGAGGTCGGCGCGCATCGAGCGCGTCAGCATGGCGACGGCGGGGGTGGGGATCGGGCCGAGCAGGAGCACGTCCATGCCGACCGAGGTGAAGCCCGCGACCAGCGCGGTCTCGATCATGTAGCCGGACAGCCGGGTATCCTTGCCGATGACGACACGGTGGCGGTGTTCGCCGCGGCGGAAAATCAGGCCGGTGGCCTGGCCGACGCGCAACGCCAATTCCGGCGTGATCACGCCATTGGCGAGCCCACGGATGCCATCCGTCCCAAAATACTTGCGAACCATCATCGGGGCCCCACGCCTACCAACCCGTTGGCGATATTAGCCCGTTATCGGTCTTCGCCGCTTCAAAAAATTGCAGACATTCTTACCGGTGCCGGTAAGCGCGTGTTCAGCATAAGGGCCACTGAAATCAATGGCTTATTTAGCCGGTGCGGGATTCGTCGGGTCAAGCGGGACGGAACTCTAGCCCGCGGGCTTGTCGTAGATGGTCGGCGCCGGCTGGACGACGGAAATCGGGTCGGAGCCCGGAAAACTCTCCTCCAGCCCCAAATCGAGAGCTTCTTCGAGCTCGGCCTGAATCCGCGCTTCGCGAGCCTGTTTTTCCTCTCTTTGCCGGCGCTTGGCCTCCTGTTCGGCGCGGCCGGTGTCTTCGAAGCCGGCATAGGCGATCTGGCGAAAGCGCGGCTTAGCCCACTGTTCCATTGTGGCGTTTCCCCGAATGGTCATGTCTGAGTGAATGTCCGTACGACGGCAGAGCCGGCGTCAAACCCGCCAGCCCGGAGAAAACTCAAAGCGACGGAGGCTAACGCGCAGCACCCGCAGCCGTTCCATCGCGACTTTTTCGCCGCAAGTTGGACGCCACAATTTTAGGTGTCACAATTGGCGAAACCGGGCGGACTTGCGCTAAATTCGGCGCGAAGCTGGGGCCTTTCACTATGCGAACCATGACTTGCATCGAGGACTTGCGGCAGGCCGCGCACCGCAAGGTGCCGCGCGCCTTCATCGATTATGCGGAATCCGGCTCCTATTCCGAGCAGACGCTGGCCGCCAATCGCGCCGATCTTGAGCGCATCAAGCTGCGCCAGCGCATCCTGCACGATGTTTCGCAGCGCTCGACCAAGACGACAATTCTCGGCGAGCCGGTATCGATGCCGCTTGCGCTGGCGCCGATCGGACTGTGCGGCATGCAGCATGGCGACGGCGAAATCCTGGCTTGCCGGGCGGCGCAGGCCGCCGGCATTCCTTTCACGCTGTCGACCATGTCGATCTGCTCCATCGAGGACGTCGCCGCGGCCGTCGACAAGCCGTTCTGGTTTCAGCTCTATGTGATGAAGGATCGCGGCTATATCCGCTCGCTGATCGAGCGCGCGGCGGCGGCCAAATGCAGCGCGCTGGTGCTCACCGTCGACCTGCAGGTGATCGGCCAGCGCCACCGCGACATCAAGAACGGCATGAGCGTGCCGCCGCAGATCCGTCTGGGGAATTTGATCGACATTGCCACCAAGCCGGCCTGGGCGCTCAGCGTGCTGCGCGGCAAGCGCAAGACTTTCGGCAATATCGCCGGCCACTATCCGGGAATGGAAGGCGTGACCGTGCTGTCGAAATGGATCTCCGAACAGTTCGACGCGACGCTGAACTGGAAAGATGTCGAATGGGTTCGCAGCATCTGGCCGGGCAAGCTGATCCTCAAAGGCATCCTCGACATCGAGGATGCGCGCATCGCGGCGAAAAGCGGCGCCAGCGCCATCGTCGTCTCCAATCACGGCGGCCGCCAGCTCGACGGCGCCTCATCGTCGATCACCATCCTGCCGCCGATCGCGGAAGCCGTGGGTTCACAGATCGAAGTGATGTTCGACGGCGGCATCCGCTCGGGGCAGGACATCGCCCGGGCGCTGGCGCTCGGGGCGCGATCGTGTCTGAGCGGTCGGGCTTACATTTACGGGCTCGGCGCCGGTGGGCAGGCGGGCGTCGCGCGCGCCATCGAGATCATGCGCAACGAGCTGCTCACCACCATGGCGCTGATGGGGGTCAACAGGGTCGAAGACATCGATCGCCGCGTTATCGCCTCGATGTAGGCACAGGAATACCTTCTTAGGCCCTGACTTGGTTTCCGGCCGTCAACCTTATGAAAAGGTGTCGCGTGCTACTCAAATTGTCATGCCGGCTCTGGAACTTGCCGGTTGCGGCGCGCGTTGGCGCTGCGAACGAAGGGTGGAGGAGTAGCGTGATGCGTAAGATTTTGATGGCGACAGCGATTTTCTCGAGCGCCGTAATCTTTGGTGCAATGGCGACTTCGAGCGCCCGCGCCGACATGGTGGGCGCCGCGGCCGGCGCCGGCACCGGTCTTCTTGTTGCGGGCCCTCCCGGCGCGGTGGTCGGCGGCGTGGTCGGCGCGGTCTGGGGCAAGCCGTTCTGGGGCCCCTCGATCAGCCGGGGCCATTGCTGGACCGACAACAGCTTCCATCGCCATTGTGATCGGCATTGGCACTAGACACTTCCGCGCGGAATACGGCGCCGCACTGAGCGGCGCCGAAATTCCCAAGCCTGACCGTTTCCGTTCAGCGATAGGTCACTGCGGCACGACACCGTCGCGGCCGACATTGACGCGTCCGGTCGACAGCGTGCCGTCGGCTGCTTTGTCGGCGCGCACGATCGCGATATGTGCACCGGGCTTCAGCTCGGCTTTGTCCCCAGCCACATAGGCGCGGATGGTTGCATCCGGGCTGACGACGATTTTCTGTTCGCCGTCTTTGTATTTCACCGTGAGTGTCTGGCCGTTGACGCTGGCGGCGGTGGTGTTCACCGTGCCGTTGGTCATGGTGGTGCCGGGACGATCCCAAGGACGGAAGCCTTCGCCGGTCCCGCGCTGTGACTCGGCGAAGATCATGATCTGGATCGCCTTCTGCGAGCCGTCAGGCTGCGGCATGGCGCCGACGCCGATAAAATCGCCGGTCTTGATATCGGCGAGCTTGGCCGGCACGACGCCGAACACCTGCACATTGTCGGCGAGTTTCACGGTGACGTCGGCGCCCTCGGCCGGCTTGATCGTGATGGCGGAGCCATTGGCGCTTTCGATGGTGCCGCGCACGCGCTGCGATTGCTGCGCCACTACGGGTGCCGCTGCCATAACGGTGGCCAGCGCAACCCCGGTAAACAGGTGTCTGGTTCTCATCTGAGACTCCTGGCTTCTCGCTGAAAGGTTACGCGCTTCGGTCAGGCGAAGCCAAGAGCCTGTCCGACCGTCGCCGTTATCGCATGCATGTGACGGACGTGCGCTCACATCGGCGGGTTTACGCCGTTGCGGCTCACGGTGATGTTCGGCGCGGTCAGCGTGCCGTCGGCGTCTTTTGTGGCGGCAGCGACAAAGACCTTTTCGCCGGGCTTCAGATCAGCTGCGGTCGCCGGCGCGTAGGCGACGATGGCGGTATCGGGAGTCACGATCAGAGTCTTCTCGCCGTCCTTATACTTGAGAACGAGCTTCTGGCCGTCGCTGACGGCGACTTCGCTATCGATGGCGCCGTTGGTCATCGTGCTGTTGGGTGAAAGGTCCCAGGGGCGATGACCGTCACCGGTGCCGCGCATAGCTTCCGGAAAAATATGGATCTCGACGGCCTTCTGTGTGCCGTCCGGTTGCGGCATGCCGGTCGCGCCGACATAGGTCCCTGGCTTAACGTCGGCGAGTGATGCTTTGACGACGGCGCGCACCGGTGCGTTGTCGGCAAGTTTCACTTTCAGTGTCGCGCCGTCACGCGCCTTTACGTCCAGAACCTGACCGTTGACGCTTTCGATTGTGCCGCGGACGCGTTGCGCTTGCTGTGCGTCGGCGGGAACGGCAATCAGCGCCGCGATGATCGCGGCGC
>CAWFWC010000013.1:0-23863 GCA_963819465.1 uncultured Alphaproteobacteria bacterium | reverse complement strand
GCAGTCGCCGGCCGCTCCGGCCGAATGAAATAAAGCCAGAGACGCGGCGTTCATAAGGGTGAAACGATGCCAACCAGGAGACTGGTTATGAAACATACCCTCGCGCTAGCCCTCATCGCCGCCTCAGCCGCGATCGGCACCAGCGCCAAGGCCCAGGACTATCCCTGGTGCGCCAACTACACCAAAGGCGCGATCAACTGCCTCTTCGTCACCTTCGAACAATGCATGGCCGACGTCAGCGGCATCGGCGGCTTCTGCGAGCGCAACACGCAATACCATCCGGCCGCCGCGCCGGCGCGGCAAAAGCCGCGCGGCTTCTCAAATTCGAACTGAAGTTGCCAAGCCCTCTACCGCTCTATCGGCCGACCGTTTACTGGTTCTAGCGGCCCTAAACTCAGATGTTTCCGTGCCACGATAACTTCGTAAACCGGTGCATTGGTAAAGGCAAAAATCCGAAACCGTGAAACCAAGTAGGCGTAGTCGTCGCTCACAACGCGACCCCAGTGAATGTTACAAAGCCATTTTCGCTGATCTGTATCGAGTGGCTCAGTTCCGCACCCAATCAATTTCCGATAGTCACCAACGCCAGTGAGAATGAACTCTGGCAAGAGCATTTCGTATGTTTCGATTGCTCGGTGCTCAGCGTAAACGTAGGAGTGGGCGATTTTTGCCAATTGCCGTGCAAAACAAATTTCGTCGTACTTGCCAGCTACTGTCCCGGCACCTCCAAATCTATCTTTGAGCCGTCGTAAGTCTTCTTTGTGTGCCCATGTCCAAAGATAGGATGGTTCGGATTCCGCCTCTGGAAAGAAAAGCGAAGGCGCCGGCAGACGAATGAGGTAGAGAATTCGGGGCGCCTCAACGGCGGGAATGATATGTTCTCCAGCGGGGTCCCCGGCTTCATCTATTATCCTTAGAAGGTACGTATCAGGCCGACGCTTCTTATCGCGGTTTCTGGCTGGAATGACCCGGCGACGAAATGACCCCATCATATTCGCGCTTGGGGTCTCAATTTCCATGTTGATCGTTCGTTCGCAGCACTTGCAGCTTGCATCTTCGAAAACCAAGCCGCCACCTAGATTACGCGGTATGATGTGTTCGTCGCCAAACGGTCCATTGTGGTCACCGCAATAGATGCAGCCGGACGGCGGTGGATAGGTGAAGCGTGGTCTTAGGATCGGAGGCATGGCAAGAACGCCGTCGGACGAATCTCTGCTCGGCTGCATCAATATCGATGTTGCGCGAAACTAGGAATAAGCCCCGAACACCTGCGACCGGGCATACGAGTCCTTTTGGCGGATTAACGAGCCTTTTATGGTCGCAACTCTCCGCTATCCATTTGGTCTTATCTGCTCAAAGAGTCGCTACCTGCCCACACAATCATCAATGTGGGACTGGCTGAAATGGTCGTCCCAAATATAGAGACACAACTTGACAATTGTCCTTGTTTAAGTTACAGTGTGCGAATCTCGCTCACTTTCGGGACGTATCCGGATGCGATCCGACATACGGAGCGAGTGCGGCGCCTGCGCGCGGATTTGCACCCCGCTCCCGGGCGGCTTTGGGCATCGACCCGGCCGGCACTATGACCGGTCTGCCAGGTGTCTGGCTCAGCTTGGCGGTGGAGAGGGTCCGTAAGCCCGCATGGTGGGCCGAGGTAACGATCCGCCAAAGAGTGAAGCGCGGCCCGAGGCTGAGTGGTGGCGTTCGGTCGCCTAAACGAGAGCCGCGGTGGAGCGCCGAAAGGCGAGCGCATCCCGCTGGATGCGCGCGGCATCCGTAAGATGCCGCCATGGTTGGATGCGCCTCTCGGCGCTCCGCTTCCCTTTCTTTCGTCCGTGGAAATTTTTTGTGGTGGCGTGACGCCGGCTCGCGCGCGGATGCGGCGCGAGGACGCGCCTTTTTTCGTCATTGCCGGGCTTGACCCGGCAATCCATGCGGCGCGCTCGCGTAACTGCCTCTGTGCCTTTCGTTGCGGAATCGCAGCATGGACCACCGGGTCAAGCCCGGTGGTGACGACGAACGGTGGTGACGATGAGGAGAGGATCAACTCCGTGCTACACTTGATGCGAAGCGTCGCGGAGACAGTGCATGCGGAAGCCGTTCGGTTTGCAAAGCGCAAAGGCACGCGCATTCGCGGCACCGGCTTTCGCCGCGCTCGCCCTCATCGTCAGCACGCCGGCGCTGGCCTTCACTGTCAGCTTCGACTGGTGCCAGGGCGCTCCCAGCGGCTCGCCGAATTTTCAACTGCGCGAGGTGCCGCGCGGCACGGTGAATTTGCGCTTCGCCATGACCGATCTCGACAAGCCGGCGTTCCATCACGGCGGCGGCACGGTCGGTTATCGCGGCCAGCCGGAAGTGCCGTGCGATGCCTTTGCCTCGGGCTTCGTCGGCCCGACCCCGCCGCCCGGCGAAGTGCACACTTACGAATTCACGATTCAGGCGCTGGCGCCGGATGGCTCCGTGATCGGCGCGACCACGGCAAGGAAGCGGTTTCCGGAGTGATGACACTGCACCCTCCCCTGCAGGGGGAGGGTCGCGCCCGAAGGGCGCGGGGTGGGGAACGGACGGGCATTCCTGAGCGCCAATCAAAACGCTTTCGGCAGGCCCGCCTGGCGCAGAATGGCATTGGCCGTATGGCGACTGGGAATGCCGATCGGAACCGCGAAGTTTCGCTTGGTGATCGGGCTATGCCAAATCTCGTGACTGCCCTTGCCCTGCCGCGCCATCGTGCAGCCAGCGGCCCGCAGCAGGTCGCGCAAAGCCCGATCGAATTGCGGTGCCATTACGCTTCGGCGGGTTCGGCTTCACGCAGCGCGGTGATCTGCAGAAACAGATCCGAGGGAGCGATCCCCGGATGATTGTCGGGCAACAAATCGAGCGCCATTGCGGAGATCTTCGTCAGAAGCTCATCCAGCGTCGGTGCATCGGCGGCTGCGGGAATATCGTCACAGTGCCCGCTCCAGACCGAGGCCTCATCGTCCCAGGTCGCGGAAATGGTGAAGATCACCGGTTTCGACATGTTTGCTCCGTCGGCGTGGGCCAGCCGGGCCCACAACACTCCTTATCATATAATGACGAAATCGGGCACTTCCCCTTCCGCCGCGCGGAGCGCGGCTGCCTCCCCCCTGCAGGGGGAGGCGAAAGATCACATCTTCAACAGCCGCTTCGCGTTGCCCGAGAGGATCTTCGCCTTGTCCTCGTCGCACAGCGGCACCGTTTCCATCCAGCGGATCGCCGGCGGGTTCATGACGAAGGGCCAGTCCACGGCAAAGAGGATGCGGTCGATGCCCATTTCCATGACGCAGCAGAGCAGCGCCGGATTGGAAAAATTGCCGGAGGTGGTGACATAGAAGTTGTTGCAGAACACGTCGCGGAACGAGACCGATTTCTGGCCCGGCCGCGCCAGCGTGTGATCGACGCGCCAGACCAAAAACGGCAGCGTCTCGCCGAGATGGCCGAGAACGATCTTCAGCTTCGGGTGCTTCTCGAACACGCCGGACAACACCAGGCGGATCGCCAGCGTCGCGGTCTCCACCGTATAGCCCCAGGTGGCGCGCGGCAGCATCGGGAAGTCTTTGACGTAGTCGGCATAGTAGCTCTTGATCACGTCGGCATGCGGCAGGCCCGGATGCAGATAGATCGGCAGATCGAGCTTCTCGGCGCGGGCGAAGATCGGCCAGTATTTCTGATGGTCGAGGAATTCGCCGTTGGCGAGCCCGTGCAGCATCGCGCCCTTGAAGCCGAGCTTGGCAGTGCGCTCGAGCTCGTCGGCGGCGGCTTCCGGCACCGCGGTCGGCAGCGACGCGAAGGCGGCAAAGCGCGTCGGGTTCTTGGCGACGACCGCGGCGAGGCGATCGTTGACGCGGGCGGCGAGCGCCGGCGCGGTCTCGGCCGGAAGCTTCTGCGTCGACGGTGCGCCGTGCGAGAGCACCTGCATGTCGATGCCGGCCTCGTCCATCTCCTTGATGCGCATCGCGCCGAAATCATGCAGCCGGTTGAACTGGTCGCCCGGCCGGCCAGCTTCGGAGCCGGTGTAGGTCTTTTCCAGCTCCTCGTCCCAATAGTGCTCCTCGATGGCGATCACGGGACAGTGCGGTTTACGAAACATTTATTTTCCCCTTTATCCGGCGTGCGGACGACGGTGTTAGCAAGCCGGAAGAAACGTGTCACCGCTGACGCCGATGTGAACGAGAGTGATTTCAGGAACGCATCGAAGCGTGCGCAGTTGGTGTGCGACGCAATAATGGAGATTTTCGATGCGAGTCTTTACGTCCGCGATCCTGTTTGCCGCGGCCTTCGGAGCGCTGGGCGCTTTCGGGGCGACGCCTGCCGCCGCCCAGTCCGGCTACGTGCATCACAATTTCTGCCTGCTCACCGGCCCGGCGCGCGAATGCGCTTACGAGACCATGGACCAGTGCATGGCCGCCAAGCGCGGCAACGCGGATTTCTGCGAGCCCAACGATGCGCCGCTCAATCACCCGTCGGCGCGCGGGCGGTATCAGTAATCTGCGGCCTGTACCGTGGTGCGAGCGGCAAAGCCGCACCCCCTCCTCATTCCTCCCCCCTGCAGGGGGAGGAAGTACATTGCGGCCATTCACAGCGTGAGGATCTTGCTCGGCACATGCCGCTCGGCGCTTCTCTCCCCCTGCAGGGGGGAGAGATAGAGAGGGGGTGCAGCCTCGCCGCTCGCGCGGCGTGAAAACTACGCCCCCACCGGATGCGCCTTGTAATAGGCGGCATCCTCCGCGCTTTGCGTCCAGCCTTCGTGGCCGCGCCAGTCGAGATGGCGGGCGGCCATGTCGGTGCCGTAGCGGACGCGGAATAGCAGCGTGCGATGCGCGCCGTTGGCATATTCGTGCACTTCGCCGGGCGGATGCACGACAAAGGCGCCGGGCTTCACGGTGATGGTTTCGGTTGGCGTGCGCATGATGCCGCCGCCCTCGAAGCAGAAATAGATTTCGGTGGCGAACGGGTGGCAATGATACGGACTGATCTGGTGCGGTTCCCAGCAGGCGACTGTGACGTCGCCGTCCTCGATCTTGCCGAGGATCTTTTCGACGTGCTTTTTCGGATCCCACCGCGCCTCTTCGACGATGCTGAACACGTGCATGCCCGCTCCCTCCACTGCCGCATTTTACGCGGAATTTATGCGTTCCCGCTGGTTGGAAGTTAAGACAATTTGATCGCGATGGCGACCGGCGGCAACAGTGCTGCAGATTGTCAGATTTTGTGATTGCGGCGGCGGCGCGGGAAGCCACGCAAGAGTTGCAAAGCTGCTCCGCCCGGGCGCACGATCTTATTTGCCGAGTTGTTTGTTAGATAAGGACGCGCGGCGACGAAGACTGCCCGCAAGTTGCGAGTTGGTTGCAAGCTGGTTGGTTATACGGGGCGACTTGCTGAGGGTAACTGCAATGGCTCATTTCGCCTGGCCCACTTTCGACAAGGCCCATCCGGTCCGCGACGCGGTCGACCGGCTGGAGACGGCGATCGTGATCGTCCTCATCGGCGCCGGCCTTCTGGCCTGTGCGCTGGGAGCCGTGATCTACGACGTCGAGCGCCTGGTGGCGACGCTGCACTAGCTTGCTGCCCCTTGCCGCCGCGGCTGAGCCGCGCGCGGACGTTGCTTCGGTTCCAAATCCAGTCCGTTCCAAACTATTGGCTTTTTAGCTGAATCTGCCGGTAATCCGGCATTAATAGCCGCGGCGTAACTTTGCCACTCAGGCGCGAGCGGACCGTTCCGATCGCGCGCGAGAAACGACGATGAGCGAACGCCGCAGTTCGAGACGGTCCAAGAGCTTTCTGCGCGGCTTTGTCTATGTCAGCCGCGAGCAAGGCGCGCTGTCCTGTTTGATCCGCGACCTGTCGGACAAGGGCGCCCGCATCATCTTTTCCGACAGCGTGACGCTGCCGCATATGTTCGATCTGTACATTCCGCAGCGCGACCAGACCTTGCGCGCCAAGGTGCGCTGGCGTCACGGCGATGAAGTCGGCCTCGCCTTTGCCAACGCCGAGAAGAGCCACGCCGGCGACGAAAAGCTTTCGGAGGGCGACGTCGTGCAGCGCGTCGCCATGCTGGAAGCCGAGATCGACGCGTTGCGCGGCGTTCTCAAGAAGCTCAAGCGCGGCAAGGCCGCCGACGACGAAGCCGCGTAAGCGCCGTCAGTATCTCAAGTGCCGTCCGCACTGCACGCCCCTCGCATTCTACGCGCGAGGCCGATACTGTGCCGTCCGCCACAAAATCAGGGAGGCAATGATGGCCAAAGCCTATTGGATCGCGACCTATTTTTCGGTGTCGAACCCGGACGCCCTTGCCGAATATGCCAAGCTCGCGGGCCCCGCGATCACGGCAGGCGGCGGACGCTTTCTCGCCCGCGGCACCGCAGCCAAGGCCTACGAAAAAGGCGTCAAGCAGCGCACCGTGCTGATCGAGTTCGACAGCGTCCAACAGGCCGAAGCCGCGCATGACGGGCCGGGCTATCAGGCCGCGCTCAAGGCGCTCGGCAATGCCTGCGAGCGCGACATGCGTATTGTCGAGGGGCTCTGAGCTTCCGCGTCAGTTCTGAGCGAAGATGCGATCGCCCTGCAGATCGACGATTTGCCGGGCCTTGTTCTCGGTGAAGGTCACCGCATCGTCATAGGACGCGTACGCGTCGGCGCGGATGAAGCGGTGCACCTTCTGCACGCCGTCGATCTCTCGCGTGATCGTGCCCGCGGTCTGATACTGGCCCTTATTGGCAAACGGCGCGGCGACGATGACGTAGCCCTTGTACTCGACCGGCGCGGCGGCTTTGCCGGCTTTCGCCGCGCCTGTGCCGCCCGTTTGCGACGGGGCGGAGCCGCGGCGGAACAGTGAACTGAAGAACGACATTTCGGGCTCTCCCGGCTGGGCAAGGACCGCGAGAACCTAGCAAAATCTTGTTCCGCCGTCCGGGCGGAAAAGTCTTTGGCCGTTTCGAACCTGAACCCCTTCATCGCCGACAAAACCTGTTGCGGGGACCGATTTCCGCGTGCCGCCACGCTTTAGGAACCGCCTCAAGGGCGGCCCAACAGCCGCCAAGCGAGCCGCATCATGATCGAACTCAATCTCAAGGCGCAGCATTCGCAAGCCTACGACGTCTATTTCACCGTCTCGGGCGGCCCGCGCTTTGTCCTGTGGAACACCAATCACGGCATCACCATCGGCGAGACCGGCATTTCCTTCGCCGTCGAGAACCAGGCGCGGACCTGCGCTTTCACCGACATCGCCGGCGTTCATCTCAGCAGCGGATCCGTCGGCCGCGACGTCATCGACCAGTGCAAGATCGAGCTCGCTTCGGGCGATACGATCACGGCTTCCAACGCCGCCTCGAAAGGCCTCCCGAACAAGGAGCAGACGCAGATCTATCGCGACTTCGTCTACGATCTGCACGGCCGCCTCGCCGGCGCCGGCCAGAGCAAGATCAGCTTCACCGCCGGCATGTCCGGTCTTCGCTACAAAGGCCTGCTCGTAACCCTCGTCATCGCCGCCCTGTTTTTTGTCGCCACCCCGCTTGTGCTCGCCATCCTTACCGGCGACATGCAAGCGCTGATGCTGGTGGGGGCCGGCGCGTTCTTCGTCTGGCCATTCATGCGGGTCTTGAGCAATAATACGCCGCGCAATTACACGCCCGACGCGCTGCCTGACGAACTCATATCGTGAGTGCGGCACGCCGCAGGCGTCCAGCCTTCAGTTCCAGGGAGAGTCTCTAAAATGCCGAAAGCCTATTGGGTCACCGTCTATCGTGAAATTTCCGATCCGAAGAAAGTCGAGGCCTATGCCAAGCTGGCGCCGCCGGCGACCATGCAGTTCGGCGCCCGCTATATCGCGCGCGGCAAGGCGGCTGAAGCCTTCGAAGCCGGCCAGAAAGAGCGCATCGTCATTTCTGAATTCCCGAGCCTCGAGAAAGCCATCGCCGCCTATAAGAGCCCGGACTACCAGAAAGCGTTGCAGGCGCTCGGCGACGGCGCGGTGCGTGACATTCGCATCATCGAGGCGGCGGAATAGCGTCGCGCAAGTCTCAGCGCCCGGCTACCGCAACTTTTGCCGGCTCGGCTTCGATCGCTTCGGCCGCCGCGGCGGCGGCCGAACGATGATCGAGCCGCAACGTGAGACAGCAGGCCGAGCCGCCGCTCTTTTGGAAGATATCGAGCGGCGTCTCGACCACCGCATAGCCGCGGCGCTCGAGCTTGGCGCGCAATCCATCGCCGCAGCTCGAGAGCACGATGGCGCGCCCGACGCAGACCGCATTGGCGGCAAAGCGCGCCGCGTCGGCCTGGCTCAATTCGATGCGGTCGCCCGGCGCGACATGCTGATGGATCGCCGCCTGCGCCGCCGGCGTGAAGGCGCCTGGATAATACATCACGCCGCCGCAAGGCAGCGCGCAGAGCGCGGTATCGAGGTGATAGAAGCGCGGGTCGGCCAGCGGCAGCACGACACAGCGAAGCCCGAGCGCCTCTCCGAGCGGCTCCGCCGCCGCGGCGTCGGAACGAAAACCGCAGCCGAGCCAGAGCAAGTCGCGGCGCACGTCATAGATGCAGTCACCGGCGCCTTCGAGCGTCACGTCCTGCGGCAGCTCGATGATCTCATTGATGAGGCCGCGCACTTGCAGCGTGCGGAACGCGGCGTCGAACACCGGCTCCTCGTCACGCCGTTCGCCGTGCCGGAACCGGGCCGGAACCACCTTGCCGTTGAGCACGACCGCGGCATTGGCGGTGAAGACAAGATCCGGCAGGCCCGGCATCGGATCGAGCGTATCGACTTCGGCGCCGAGCCCCTTGATGACGCGGCGCAGGCTGTTCCATTGCAGTTCGGCCCGCCCGTGCAAATTCTCGGCGCTGCCGGCCCAATCGGCCGGGTTCATCCAGGGATTGATGCTGTAGCTGACCGCGAAGAAGCGCGGCGGGCACATCAGAAAGCGAGGCTGCGGCGGTTTGGCCTGAGCGCGCGTCGCGTGGATGTTCATCGCTTGTCGTTGTCGTCCTGTGGCTGAGAAACCCGGTGGGACTCCGCCGAATCAAATGGCGCGGCGGAATCTTAACATGAGTTCCCGATAAGCCCGCATGTCGGTCGCCAATTCGGCGCTGCTCTCAGTAGCCTACTTTGGCGAAATGCTCGCGCAGCAGCGCCACATTGCGGCGATTGGCGCGGAAGATGACGTCGAAGGCGTCGCCCGCGATCGGCACCGCGCCGACCGTACCTTCGAGCAGCACATTCATGACCATGCGCGCGAACAGCAGCCGCGGCACGCCGAGCCGGTGCGCCTCATAGAGCAGATAGCAGGACAGCGCCGACGCCGCGGCATCGCCGATGCCCGGCACGAGACGCAGCAGCGACTCCACGCCGAAGCGCAGATTGATGCCGGGCAGGATGAAGGCGGTGTCGAACACGGTCGCGAGCATGTCGAGCCGATCGACCGCCGCGCGCCGCGACTGCGCGTTATAGGGGCGCGACGCTTGCGCATAGCGCGAGGCGGCGAAATCGCGGAAGCCGGAATAGCCTCTGCCGAAACCGCGAAACCCGGCAAAGCCGGTACTGGAATAGCTCATGGAAGTCGTCCTTGGCAGCCGTCCTTGGCCGTCCGTAGTTGCGCCGCACCAGCCGCTCGCCGGGCCTTGGCGTCCCAAATTCTCAAGGCCGTCAGATGGGATGGACAAAACAAAGCGCAAGCGCCCTGCGGGCCGGCCCATTCATAAATATTAGGTCAGGCCACCACCTAACCGTCGCCTTACCAAACCTTGAAAACACTCAAAAACCGCATTGCCAAGGCGGTTGGGCCGCTTTATATAGCCGCCGATTCCGATTGAGCCTGCCTTGCTGCTGCGCCTGGACTTATTTTCCTGGCGGTATTCAAGACCACGCGAAATCCGGATTGAAGACCGTGCGAATGGTTTGCACGGCCGCAAAACGTGTTTTGCGACTTCCAGGAGGCCATTATGGCTCAAGGTACCGTCAAGTTCTTCAACGCCCAAAAAGGCTACGGCTTTATCACGCAGGATGGGGGCGGCCCGGACGTGTTCGTCCACATCTCCGCCGTCGAGCGTGCCGGCATGCGCACGCTGGTCGAAGGCCAGAAGCTCAGCTTCGATGTCGAGGCCGACCGCCGCAGCGGCAAGTCGGCCGCCGCCAATCTGCAGGCAGCGTAACCTTAAGATGTTGACGTCACACCGGCGCCTTATTGGCGCCGGTGTTTGCATTTCTAAAGCTGCCCGCAAGGGGCATGCCTGAACTTTGATTCGCGCCGCTACCGCTTCCCGATTGGGAGCCTATATAGCGTGCAACCCCCGAAAATGGCGAACAAGGAGAACAACATGCCTCGGAAACCGGGATTGAATTCCGAATTCGTCATGTTCGATGTCATCTACGAAGACGGCACGCAGCGTTCCAACCGCAAGGTCCCGCGCGAGCTTCTGGGCGGGATCGACGGTGACAAGCCGGCGCACGGCTTCCTCATCGAGCAGGACCGCGAGATCGCGGAAAAGTCCGGCCGGCCACTGCCGGCGATCAAGTCCATCTCCCGCTCCGGCGCCAAGAAGAAAGATCGCAATTTCGGCGAGCGCCAATTCGGGTAAGCGCTTCGGCTGACTGCACACCGGCGCTCGGCTAGACTCCGGCTTGTCGACCAAACACGGAGGAGCCGCTCATGTCGCCGCCGCAGATCCAGATCCTCAATCCCGACAGTCTCGGCAAGCCGCTCGGGCAATATTCGCAAATCACCCGCGTCAAGGCATCGGAGTTTCTGTTCATCGCCGGGCAAGTCGGCGCCGGCAAGGACGGCAAGGCGCCGGCTGATTTCGATGCGCAATGCGGGCTGGTCTTCGCCAATATCGGCGCGGCACTCGCCTCGCAGGGCGCAAGCTTTGCCAATATCGTCGAGTTCACCACCTATCTCGTGCACTCGCAGGACATTCCGAAATTCATGGCCTACCGCACCCGCGAATTTCCAAAAATGTTCGCCAACGGCGCCTATCCGCCCAACACGCTGTTGATGATCGACCGGCTGGTGCAGGAGCAGTTTCTGATCGAGGTCAGTGCGGTCGCGGCGCTATAAAAAATTTGATCCTCCCCCGACACAGGGGGAGGATCCATATTGTGCTTTCGCCTTGCGGCCGGTCTTGAAATGCAGCGGGCACGAAGGCCGCGGCAGGTTAGAACGGGCACTCCATGTTGCCGGTGCACATGGCAACAGTGAAAGCCTGCGCGACGAACGGCCCGGCGCTTGCCGCGGCCTCGAGCGCTTCGTCGGAAACCTCGTAGTTGAGGATGTCGACCTCGTTGTGGTCGAGCTTTACTTCGGTCATTGGCGTCCCTCCCCTGTATTATCCCAGCGCCCTTGTCAGTTCAGGGCGGATTCGCGGGCAAATCCTGTTGCCCCGCCGCCGGGGAGTCAATCGGTTATTGTGACACGCCGACACCTCTCCTCCCCCGCGAAACGGGGGAGGATGAAGCGCGCTCTGGGTGGCTCAGGCTGAGGCGCCCGCCGGAGTTCAGCCTGTGGTCCGGGCTGAAACGGCGTTAGACGGCGTGCCGGTGGCTACGCCTCACGCGATAGACCGGCGTGCTGCCATACGCTCCGGTCGTGTTGAACGCCGTCGGCGTAAAGAGGCCAAAGCCGATCGCCGTCGTGGATGGTGCGGCTGACGCATAGGGCGAGAAGCCGCGTGCCTTGGCTTGCGTGTAATAGCCGCTTGCATAGAGCGCCACGGCGCGGCTCTCGTTGCCGCCGGCGGCGCGATAGGCGCCGGCGAGATAGCGCACCGCGTAGGTCATGTTGGTCTGCGCATCGAGCAGGCCCGCGGCCGAGCCGGTGTAACCCATGGCGCGTGCGGTGCCGAGCTTGATCTGCATCAGCCCGTAATTGCCGGCATGGACCGCGCGCGGATTGCCGCCGCTCTCGCGCCGGATCACGCGCTCGACCAGCGACGCCGGCACACCGGCCGCGCTCGCCTGCGCCGCCGCCATCGAGGAGACGCCGCCGGCCGGCGCCGCTTGGCCAAAGCCTAAGCCGCCATAGCCGGCTTGCATGGGCACGACGTGATGAGCGGTCAAATACAGGGCATGCGCATGGCGATGATGCCCGCTCCAATGCTCGCTCGCCGATACACTATTCAAACAAACAAACGCAGACACTGCAGCAACCAGAACCGGTACTACAAACCGCGTGCGAACTTCCCCGACAAAATTCGAACGTTGCATATCAGACTCCGTAGCAACGCCCCTCACCGCTCGGACTTGTCACGGCCAAATCCGGCCATGCTTCGGCCGTTTGGTGAGTTTGACGCGGTGATGTTGTGGCGGAGGAACAATGAACCGGAAACGTCGATGCCCGGACCTAAGCCCGGGCATCGACGTAGAATGCGCAGTCGTTTGCCTTAGCGCTCGACGCGCCCGTGCAGGACGTGAGTGCGGCCGTCCGGGCCGTAACCGGGGCTCGCGACATTGGCCGAACCGTAGCCCGGTGCGTAAGCGTAGAGTCCGCCGCCATAGGGCGAGACCGTCGGATAGCCGGCGCGTTCGCTCGAGGCGATGGTGCCGGTTGTGTAGGAGCTTTGTGCCGAGGCGGCGGAAGCGGCGCCAAAGGTCGCGCCGAGCGCGAGCAACAGCGCGAGAGTGGTTTGTTTTGTGATTCTCATCACACATTCCTTTCCTTGAAAGACGAAACCCGGCGCGTGGCCGGGTTTTGTGTGCGTTACGAGCTGCAATTAGCTCTGCGTGGCGATGCCGGCGCCATGCGACGGATCTTCAAACGTGGTTGCATGCGCGAAAGCCGGCATGGCGGCGCTCACCGAAAGCGCGAGCGCGATAATGGCGATTAGTCTCTTCATAGAACTTCTCCTTAATCTGCATCGAAGTCGCGTGCGGCACCCAAAAGGCGTTGCCGTACGGTGCGTAGATAGGCGGCTATCGTGCATTGATCATCGTGCTGCAGTGCAACACAGTGTTGCGCGCGCCTGAATAATAAAAACGTGAACAGGGCTTGCGCAGCGCGCGTTCGCGAAGTTGCCGCGATTTGACCGGGGCACTGCCCCATTCATTGATGAGCCGCACCGGAAACTGAAGTCTGCTAGATGCCGGCACCCGCGCGGATGGCCGCAACGAAGCGCGCGAAGACCGGCGCATCGCCCTTTTGCGGCTGCATATGGCCCCAGACCGGCTTCGGCCACAGCGGATCGTCCTCGCGCCGCGCAACGATGTGAACGTGAAGCTGGGGCACCACATTGCCGATGGCGCCGACATTGATCTTGTCGCAGCCGGTCACGGTTTTCAGAAGCAGCGACATCCGCACGATCTCGTCCATCAGCACGGACGCGTCGGCGCCAAGATCCGCGATTTCGACCGCGCCCGTCCGCCGTGGCACCAGCACAAGCCACGGATAGGTAGCATCGTCGATGGCGAGAAGTCGCGACAGCGTCAGATCGCCGACCGGCGATGTATCAGCCTCAAGCTGCGAGTGGAGCGACCAGGCGGGTTCGGACATTCGCCATGCGTGCCTCCACGGATGAAGCGTGTCAATTGCCGTCAGTAACTAGCGCGGCGCGCAGCTCTGGGCAAAGGCGGTGCGCGCCTTGACGAAATCGGGCGTATTCATCTTGTCGTCTTCGATGAGGTCGGTCATCGCGCTCGCAAGGTCATCGCAGGCCGCGCGGTTCGAGGCTGCTGCCGGCTGCGAGGGCACTCCCGGCGCCGGACCGCAGTTATTCACGACCGTAGCGAATGTCGCGCGGTAGAGCGCGGTATTGTCCATCTTGCCGTCGAGCAGCGACACGAGCCCGTTGACCGCCTGGTGACATGAGGCCGCACTGGCGCGTGGCGCGGCAAAGGCTGACCGAGCGGATACGAGGGCAAGCAGAAAAGCCGCTGCCGCGACAAGGTAAGGCTGGCGCATGTCGAAGCCTCTTACTATGACTGAGGCGTGCCCGTCACCCGTCAAGGAAATACCAGCATGAAGCTCGCCGTGCCCGACATGATCTCGAATTCGTATTTTCCGGCCGAGGCCGCGGTCGAGCTCGGCTTCTTCAAGGCCGAGGGGCTCGATGTCGAACTGCAGCTGATCTTTCCGGTCGACAAATGCTATGCGGCGCTGCGCGACGGCACGGTGGATTTTGTCGGCGGCTCGGCGCATTCGGCGCTCGCCGCATTTCCGCGTTTTCAAGGCGTCAAGCTGATCGCGGCGCAGGCGCAAGGCATGTACTGGTTTCTGATCATGCATGCCGATCTCAAGGCCAAGCGCGGCGACATCTCGGCGGTCAAAGGCAAGCGCATCGGGGCGGCACCGTGGGTCGATATGGGACTGCGCGCGCTTCTGATCGAAGCCAACATCGACTTGCAGCGCGACGGCGTCACCATTGCGCCGGTGCCGGGCGCGGTCGGCGCCGGCACCAATTTCGGACTCACCGCGGCGAAGGCACTCGAAGAGCGCAAGATCGACGGCTTCTGGGCCAACGGCATGGGCGCCGAAGTGGCGTTGCGCCGCGGCGTTGGCACCATGGTGCTCGACATCCGCCGCGGCGATGGACCGAAGCCGTGCTTCAATTATACGGCAGCGACCATCGCTACTTCGGACGCGCTGATCGCGCGTGCACCGGATCAGGTGGCGGCGGCGGTGCGCGCGGTGTCCAAGACGCAGGCGGCGCTGAAGGCCGATGTGACGCAGGCGAAAAAAGTCGGCGACAAATTGTTCCCGCCGTCGGAGGCCGAATTGATCACCGACCTGATCCGCCGCGATCTGCCTTATTACGACGCCACGCTGTCGCGCGACTTCGTCTCCGGCATGAGTGCCTTCGCCCGCAGCCAGAACATTCTCGATCGCGATCTGGCTTACGAGGATGCCGTTGCCACGCAATTCAGTCCGCTGTGGAAGGTATAAGACCGCCGTCATTGCGAGGAGCAAAAGCGACGAAGCAATCCAGAACGGCATCTCAGCACTGGATTGCTTCGCTTCGCTCGCAATGACGATGTTGCTAGTGCTATCACTTCGCCGGCGATTTGAGCCGCTCGTCCGGCGGCGCGATCTCGGTGACGAGGTCGCTGATCAGCTTCTTCTTCGGCAGCGGCAGGATGGTCATCTCGCCTTCGTGCAGCCGCGTGGTGCACGCGTAATCCACCTCGCCGTCGATCAGCATCATGCATTCCTTGCAGGCATTGGCATTGATGCAGGAGAAACGGAAGGCGAGCGTCGGATCGGTGTGGCTGCGGATATAACGCAGCCCGTCGAGCACGGTCTGGCCGGCGGCGAAAGGCACGTCGAAGCGTTCGGTCTTGTGCGGCTCGCCGGGGGCGCCGCGCTGGACGAGAAGGGTCGCATTCATGCGGACGCACTCGCGAGTTCTTGCGCCGACGCCGCTTTGTTGGACGACAGCGCAAGCTTGCCGTGGCGCAGATCGATAATCTGATTGAACTCGAAACGCGCATCCATGGCGGGGAATTCCTCGCGCTGATGCGCGCCGCGGCTCTCTTGCCGCGCCAGCGCGGCGCGGCAGACGCTTTCGGCGACCAGCGTCATGTTGCGCAGATCGAGCCAGTCCACCAGCATCGCATCGGACGGTTCGCCCGAGGACATCGGATCAGACCCGATCGCGCCGGCGATGCGGCCGATCTCCGAAAGCGCCTCGGTGAGCTTCGTTTCGGTACGGAACGGCCCGACCTTATCGGTCATCACCGCCTGCAAGTCGACGATCAGAGCGGCGGGATTGGCGATGGCCTTGGTCGTCCGGCGCGACAGAAGATCGACGGTGGGCGACGCAGCCCCCTTGGTCCATCTCTGCTTATTGGCCGTGCGCGCAACATCGGCTGCGCTCTTGCCGGCGCGCGCGCCGAACACCAAGGCTTCGGTGATGGCGTTGCCGGAGAGCCGCGTCGCGCCATTGGCGCCGCCGACCGCCTCGCCGGCAGCGAACAGGTTCGGCACCGCAGTGGCAAAGCGCGTGTCCACTTTGACGCCGCCCATATGATAGTGGGCGATCGGCGACACCTCGATCGGCTGCCTGGTCAGATCGATGCCGCTTCTCGCGAGCGTATCGATCACCGGCCCGAAATTGCGGCGCAGCTCCGCCTCCGGCACGTGCTGGAAGCTCAAGTAGGCGCCGCCTGCCGGACTGCCACGCCCGGCTTCGACTTCTTTCAAGATGGCATAGGTCGCGAGATCGCGCGTGAGCACATAAGTGCCGTCGTTGCGGCCGCCGCCGACCGCGTAGTTCTGCTCGAATTCCTGCATCTGCCCATTGAGCAGCTTGCCGCCGAGCTTGTAGCGGAACGGGTCCCACATGATCGGATCGAGCCCGACGAGCCGCGGCGCCAGATGTCCGATCGGGAAGAACTGCACGAATTCCATGTCGATCAGTTGCGCGCCGGCGCGCAAAGCCAGCGCATAGCCGTCGCCGCCCATATTCAAAGACGCGCTGTTGCGCCGATAGAGCCGCGTCAGCCCGCCGGTCGCGATCACCACCGCTTTGGCGGCGATCGTCACCACTTCTCCGGTCTGCACGTGCACGGCAGTGGCGCCGCAGGCGACGCCGTCTTCGAGCGCGATGTCGACAATGAGCAGATCGCCGATGCGGCGGATCGCCGGCGCATTCTGCATCTGATGCCGCAGCGTCTTCGACACGGCGGGGCCGGTAGAAAGAAAATCGACATAGACGCAGCGCGGCCGGTCATGGCCCGGCGCATGCGCCTGCTTGATGTGGCCGTTCTCGCGCGCCCAGCCGACGTGCCAGGAATCCATTTCGAGGATGCGCTTGGGCCCGTCTTCGCACAGGATCGCCGACAGCTTCTCGTCGCACAGGCCGTAGCCGGCGGCGAGCGTATCGGCGAGATGGTTTGCGGGACTGTCCGGCGTCTGCTGGCCGATCGCGGCCGCGACCGTCATCATCGCCATCACGGTGCCGCCGCCGCGGCCGATCAGACTGCGATCGGCGAGAATGACTGACGCGCCATTCTTGGCGGCTTCGAGCGCCGCATACATACCGGCGCCGCCGGAGCCGACGATCAGAACGTCGGTTTCAAGTTCGATCATGCGTGCAGCTCACGTTACCAATGCGCCGACCGTCTTCCTTCGCATGGATTGCCATAGCGGGAAACGGGCGCTTACGCATGTGTCGAATGCAGAGCATTCGGGAGCAAAACACCGCTCATTCCCGCGCAAGCGGGAATCCAGCCTGGGTCCCCGCTTAAGCGGGGACGCGCGCAAATAATCGCCCGACTTAGTTATCCAAGAAGCTCCGCAGCTTCCGGCTGCGCGACGGGTGCTTGAGCTTGCGCAGCGCCTTCGCTTCGATCTGGCGGATGCGTTCGCGGGTCACCGAGAACTGCTGGCCGACTTCTTCGAGCGTGTGGTCGGTATTCATGCCGATGCCAAAGCGCATGCGCAGCACGCGCTCTTCACGCGGCGTGAGCGAGGCGAGCACGCGCGTCGTGGTCTCGCGCAGGTTCGACTGGATCGCCGCGTCGATCGGCAGGATCGCGTTCTTGTCCTCGATGAAATCGCCGAGATGCGAATCCTCTTCGTCACCGATCGGCGTTTCAAGCGACAGCGGCTCCTTGGCGATCTTGAGGACCTTGCGCACCTTCTCGAGCGGCATGCCGAGCTTCTCGGCGAGCTCTTCCGGGGTCGGCTCGCGGCCTATCTCGTTGAGCATCTGCCGCGAGGTGCGCACGATCTTGTTGATGGTCTCGATCATGTGCACCGGAATACGGATGGTGCGCGCCTGGTCGGCGATCGAGCGGGTGATCGCCTGGCGGATCCACCATGTCGCATAGGTCGAGAACTTGTAGCCGCGGCGATATTCGAACTTATCGACCGCTTTCATCAGGCCGATATTGCCTTCCTGGATCAGGTCGAGGAATTGCAGGCCGCGATTGGTGTATTTCTTGGCGATCGAGATGACGAGGCGGAGATTGGCCTCGACCATTTCCTTCTTGGCCTGGCGGGCTTCGCGCTCGCCCTTCTGCACCATGTGCACGATCTTGCGGAACTCGCCGATCTCGAGACCGGTTTCGGACGCAAGTGTGTGGATATGGGTGCGCAGTTCCTTGATGCGTTCCTTGTCGCGGGCGACGAAGTTCTTCCAGCCTTTTTCCGAGAGCTTCGACACGCGATTGAGCCAGCGCGGATCGAGCTCGGAGCCCTGGTACTGCTTGAGGAAGCCGTCGCGTATCACGCCGTGGCTTTCGGCGAGCCGCATCAGCCGGCCTTCATGGCCGACCAGCCGCTTGTTGATGTCGTAGAGCTGCTCGACCAGCGCGTCGATGCGCGCCTGATTGAGACGGAGCGACTTCACCTCCTGGATGATGTCTTCCTTGAGCTTCTTCGACTTGCGTTCCTGCGCGGGCGACAGCGTCTCGTTCTTGAGCTTGCCCTGAATGTCGAGTTCCTGCAGGCGGCGCAGCCGCTTGAAGGCGTCGGCGATATTGTCGAAAGTCTCGAGTACTTTCGGCTTGAGCTCGGCTTCGATCGCGGCGAGCGACATCGAATTCTCAAGATCGTCCTCGTCCAAATCGTTGTCGGCGATGGCGGCTTCTTCGCCAGGGTCCGCGCCTTCGCCGGATGCCGCGCCGCCCGCATTGGCGGCAGGCGCAGCACCGGGCACGCCTCCACCCATATTGCCACCCATCGGTTTGAACGGCGTCGCGGCGAGCGGCGCCGATGGCGGCGCCTGGACTGGCTGGCCGGGGAAACCGGGCGCGCCATGACCTGGATTATGTGTCGCGCCGTTGCCGGCGGCATTCGGATCGCCGGGAGCGCCTTGCGGCGCCTTGGCGTCGGGGCCGGCATAGGTCGCTTCGAGATCGATGATGTCGCGGAGGAAAACCTTGCCCTCGTTCAACTCGTCGCGCCAGATGATGACGGCCTGGAACGTCAGCGGACTTTCGCACAGGCCGGCGATCATCGCCTCGCGGCCCGCCTCGATGCGCTTGGCGATGGCGATTTCGCCCTCGCGCGAGAGCAGTTCGACCGAGCCCATTTCGCGCAGATACATGCGGACCGGATCGTCGGTGCGCTCGGCCGGCTCCTTGGCCTCGGACTTGGCGAGCGGCTTGGCGGTGACTTCGACCAGTTCGCCGGATTCCGACTCTTCTTCTTCCTCCTCGCCTTCCTCACCCTCGGCTTCGGCTTCCTCGTTCTCGACGACATTGATGCCCATCTCGTTCATCATCGCGAGAATGTCTTCGATCTTCTCCGAGGTGACCTCCTCGGACGGCATCACGGCATTGAGCTGTTGATAGGTGACGTAGCCGCGCTTCTTCGCCGACTTGATCATCTTCTTGACGGCGGCGTCGGAGAGGTCGAGCAGCGGCAGCGGCCCATCGGGGGTTTCCGGGCCATCCTTCTCCGGTGTATCGGAATCCTTCGGCGGGGGCGCCTTGGCTTTGGTCGGTACGGTTTTGGTGGCCGCGCTCTTGCTTGCCATATTCATCTTCTCCACCTGCGCGCTTCCTCGAAAAAAGCGCAGCCCGGGTTTTCATGGTCCCCTACCCTATGGCGCGGGAATCGATGCGCCGAAGGGTCGGAAAACCGGCTCGAACCCGATGCTCGAACTGGGCGCGGAGCCCATGTCCCCAATCAGGGTCCAGTTTCTTGCGAATGTCCAAAACCGGTGCCCACGGTCCAGGACATGCGCTGTTATTGGGCCACTGGCCTACCCGCGAGGGACCTTTCCTAGCGGATGGGCGCGCGGCCTGGAAGGTCTTTGACCTTACCAGGCCCCATGACCGAAAAGGGCTGTGCCGGTAAGGGGGTTATCCCAGCCGCCACTGCCCGAATCGAGGCCAATCTGTCGGAACTACGTTAAGCTCCGACTAACCCTGAAAACCAGCGAGGGCGACCTCTATTCCCTCGCCCGCCTAGCGTAAAGCCTCGCACCACGTTTTTACCGGCGATTTCGGCCTTTATCGGCCCATCCCCGGCGCATGCCGTGAAGGGCAAGAAATCAACGCCAAAAACCCGCCCGGGGGTGCCGCACCGGTTTGACGCGGACGCTACTGCCGTTGCTCAGAAACGCGCCTCATAGCGACTAGTCATAGCGACTTGGCTGCCCGGCCCGATGAGGCGCCGAATCCCTCGATCAGGGCCTCGGTTCCCTCGAGGGTGGACAGCCTGGATTTGACGTCGCGAAGCCGCTCGTAATTCGCCTCAGTATTGTCGGCGCCGAGCGCGGCCTCCGCATCTCTCAGTTCCCTAGTTAGGGAATGCCATTGCGTATGCAAGGCAAGAAGCTGCTTCCAGGTCAGTAAAACATCGGATTTTGCCGCCTCCGGCCCCGAGCCCCAGACCGATGGTGTCGTGATAGTGCGGCCAATGCGGCCGAGAAGATCGGCAAAACCGCGCTTGCCCAGTTCGGTCGCAAGCGCGGCGCGCTCGGCAACCCCCTTATGCTCGGGATCGAGGCCTGCATCGTGCGCGAACTCGTCACCGAAATGATGCGCGAACACGTCGATCAGCGCGCCTTTGAGCTTTTGCGTATCAGCATGGCGGAACTCGCACGCCGCGAGTTCTTCGAGATGATCATGCAGCAGCCAAGGGTGATTGATCGCCGCGAGCAGGATCAGCGCCTCGCGCAGCGGGATCGCCGCGCGATGGCCGCGATGCAGCGGGCCGGCCGCGAGCTGCGGACTCACCGCGACATAGGCATCGTCTCGCCCCATTCGCGCCGCGCCGAAATTTCCCGCCGCCATCCGCCGGCCGCCGTCGGCGAAGCCTCTCTGGCCGAAATCTCTTTGGCCAAATTCTCTTCGGCCAAGTGATTGCTGACGGAACGACTGCTGGCCGAAAGCCCCCCGCCGCGACGAAACCTGGATCGGCGCAAACAGCTGGTTGAGCCGCGCCGCAAAATCCTGCCGATAGTAGCGGCGCACCGTTTCGTCGCCGATGGTCGCCGTCACTCCGCTGATACGCGCTTCAAACGCAGCGCGCCGCTCCGGCGTATCGAAGGGGCCGGCTTCGCTTTCGCGCGTCCACAGCATCTGTGCCAGCGGACGCGCGCCGTTCAGCACGTCCTCGATCGCTTCGCGGCCGGCGGAGCGCGCCAGATCGTCGGGATCCTGTCCGTCGGGGAGCGCCGCGAAAGTAAGACTCTTTCCGGGCTTGAGGAGCGGCAGTGCCAGATCGACCGCGCGATAGGCCGCCCGCCGGCCGGCACCGTCGCCGTCGAAGCAGAGGATCGGCTCGTCGGCCATCCGCCACATCAGACCCAATTGATCGGTCGTGAGCGCGGTGCCGAGCGGCGCCACGGTGCCTTCGAAACCGGCCGTGACCATGGCGATGACGTCGACATAGCCTTCGACCGCGATGACGCGAGCGCCGTCATGCGCAGCCTTGCGGGCATCGGCGATGTTGTAGAGCGTTCCGCCCTTATGGAAGAGCGGCGTTTCCGGCGAGTTCAAATATTTGGCCGAAACGTCTTTCTCGAGCGCGCGACCGCCGAAAGCGATAACGCGGCCGCGCCAGTCGCTGATCGGGAACATCACGCGATCGCGGAAACGGTCGTAGGGCACGGCGATATCCTCGCCCGCGACCAGAAGCCCGGCCTCGGCCATGTCCTCGACCGGGATCTTTGCGGCGCCGAGATGCTCCTTGAGCGCATATTGGTCGGACGACGCATAGCCGAGCCGGAACTTGAGCTGCGTCGCAGCCGCGAGCCCGCGATCGAGCAGATAGCCGCGGCCGCGGGCGCCGTTGCGTGAGGCGAGCGTCGTCTCGAAGAATTTTGCCGCAAGCTCGACGATGTCGTGCAGCGTCTTCCTGCGCTCTTCCTGCACCTGTGCTTCGCGCGTCATCACCGGCAGCGCCACGCCGGCCTGGTTTGCCAAGCGCTCGACGGCTTCGGGAAAGCTCACCCCCTCGGTGAGCATCAAAAAATCGAAAATGTTGCCGTTCTTGCCGGAGGAGAAGTCGAACCACATCGCCTTCTGGTCATTGACGAAGAACGACGGCGACTTTTCCTTGTTGAAGGGCGACAGACCCTTCCATTCGCGTCCCGCCTTGCGCAATTTCACGCGCCGGCCCACGACTTCCGAAACCGGAAGCCGCGCGCGCAGTTCGTCGAGAAATTGCGGCGTGAAGCGCATGGTGATTTGCCAGGGTAACGGGATGGTGCGCGAAGATAGGGCGGGCGATCCGCCCCGCAAGCTCAGCGCGAGGCCGCGATGGCTTGTCCCGGTTATCCACAGATCGAATTGGGCCTTTTTGCCGCGGCTGCTCCGTTTGCCCGGCCTTTCACCGACGGCCGATTCGCGCTGCGATGGAACGATCGTCCGCGATGATCAGTCGTCGGGCCCCATGCCGGCCTGCTTCACCACCTGCTCCGCCACTTTACGATCAGCTTCGATCTGCTTGGCGAATTCATCCGGCCCATCCGTCGCGCCGACAAGGCTCCGGTCCTTGAGCTGCTTCTGGGCGAAATCCGGGTCGGCGACGATGGCGGCGACTTCCTTGGCGATACGGTCGACGATCGGCCGCGGCGTGCCGGCAGGCGCGAACAGGCCATACCAGCCGCGCGACGGCGGCCCGTTATAGCCGATCTCCTTGAGCGTCGGCACGTTGGGGAAGTTCGGCGAATGGATGTTGTTGAGCATCACCAGCGAGGTCATGGTGCCGGCTTTGATCTGGCCGATGACATTGCCCTCGCCGAATAGCCCGATCGGCGTTGAGCCGCTCAAGATAGCATTCACCCCTTCGCCGCCGCCCTTGAACGGCACGCGCACCCAATCGGCGCCGTGCTCCTTCTTCAGCGTCTCCATGTAGAGCACCATCGGTGCGCCGGGCGTCAGATATGACAGCGTGCCCGGCCTCGCTTTGGACAAAGCGACAAGCTCGTCGACAGTCTTCACTTTCAGATTCGAGTTCACGACCAGGACATGAAGGAGATCGAACAATTTGGTGATCGGTTGCAGGCCATGCACCGGATCGAACGGCATGTCCTTCATCAGGAACTGGTTGTAGATCATCGGATCGGCATTGATGATGCAGATCGTGTAGCCGTCCGGCGCCAATCCTGGCAGGCGCGGGCGCCGATGTTCTGCATGCCGCCCGGCCGGTTCTCGATCACCAGCGGCTCGCCGAGCTTCGGCCCGAGCTTTTCCGCAAGCGCGCGCATGAACACGTCGCTGATGCCCCCCGGGCTGGTCGTTGTCAGTACGCGGATCGGGCGGTCCGGCCAGTCGGCGGCCGCCGCGCCGAAGCACGGCATGAGCAGGGCGAAGCAAGCGATCAAATACCAAAATGAGCGGCGCACGGACGTTCTCCCTTCACGATTTGCGGCGAGATTAGCATGCCTTTTTATTGCCGCGCCCTCGCAGGCTTCGGCCTCCCTGCGATGCTTTGTCCCGTTATGCCTGGAGGACGATCCAAAATTACGCCCTTGAGCACAGATCTGTGTTCAAGGGCGTCGCAGGATGTCCGCTTTTGCCACTCGGCGCAATTGGGGAACTTCGGTCTGGACGATGCCGGCCCGCCGATTGCTTACAGGCCGAACGGACGGCGCCGGTTGGAGATGCGGCCGGAATAGATCGGGGTCGGCGCAAAGCGCATCTGCACTTTTTCAGTATGCGCGGTGTAGAGCTGCTGCGCGGCCGTCGAGAACAACGATCCGAGCTTGCCGATGGTATCGGCAAAAAGAGGCCGGGCGGAGGTCGCCGGACCACCGGCGCTGAGGCTTGTTTTGCTGATCATGACTTGTCTCCTAAAGGGCAAAGCAATGCCGCAAGCGGTTTTCCAATTCCGGCATCTGTTGGAGCACGATCTGTTTCGGACTTTGCTCTGCCCGCCGAGCGGGCTCACAAAGGCGGGAAAACCGCTTCAGCCCTCAGATCCAAATGGAGGGCGCGTTATTCCCGGATCATGCGGTCCAC
>CAWFWC010000012.1:0-109719 GCA_963819465.1 uncultured Alphaproteobacteria bacterium | reverse complement strand
GCTCGGCGCGGAGATCGTGGTGGGCTATTCCACCCTTACCGAATTCGTGCCACCGAAATCACGCGGGCGCTGGCTCTCGTTCATGGCCGTCCTCGTGGTCTCGGGGCTGCCGATAACGGCGCTGCTGGGATACCTGATCATCCCGAATTACGGCTGGCGACCGATGTTCGTAATCGCTGGCGTCGGTGCGCTCATCGTCTGGTATCTGCGCAAGGCGCTGCCGGAATCGCCACGCTGGCTTGAGGCGCAAGGCCGCTCCGGAGAAGCCGAAGTCTTGATGCAAGCGATCGAAAAGGAGGCCGCGAGCGCAGGTCCGCTGCCGTTGCCCGGGCCGGCGGCGCCGGTCGGGAAATTCAACCTTGCCTCGCTCGTGACACCGTCGTTGTTGCCTCGGATGATCGTGGGCAGTTGGGTGCTGATCACGATCAACACGCTGATCTTGGTTTCGTCACCTGGTTGCCGCAGTTCTTCCTGCAGCAGGGGCTCACGATCACGCGTTCTTTTGCCTACACGCTGGTGATTGTGCTCGGCACGCCATTCGGTGCGCTGTGTGGCGCGTTATGCGGGACTCCATCGGGCGGCGGCGGACCATCATCGGCGCATCCGTGCTCACCATCGTGCTCGGCGCGTTCTATGCCAGATTTACCGCCGCGACCGATCCATGGTTGATTCTGACGGTCGGTTTTCTGCTGGTCGTTGCGATCTACATCCAAGTCGCGATGCTGTTCGGGGTCTACACGCCGGAGCTGTTCCCGACCGACGTGCGGCTGCGCGCCAACGGCATCTGTCATACCTTCGGGCGGGCGGCGACGATCGTGTCGCCATTCATCGTGCTGTGGTTGTCGCAGACCCACGGCATTGCCGGCGTGCTGGCGCTCATGATCACGCTGCTCACAATTCAGATCGCGGTCGTTTGGGGATGGGGTGTCGAGCCGCGGCAGCGAGCGCTTGAGGAATTAGATTTGGCAAAGCCGCTCAACATGGGAGCAATATCATGAAACAAGCTACCGTGCCAGCGATCTCGTTGACGATTTGTAGTTGTAAGCGGTGCAGAAACAGAGGCACGCCATGACGCTTTATCGTCGTCAATTCCTGCAACTCGCCGGGCCCACTGTGTGATGAGCGCTGATTGCGTCTTCACGCAGCCGTTTTGCTTCCGGAAAAATTATCATTTGTTGCTCGGACGCACTGTCGTTCGTGCGCAACTGGCGGAGCTCCTTCCACCTCGTCACGTCCAAACGGTTTCACGGTAACACGGAGCAAGATTATGTTTGACGCGAATCGACGCGCTTTCCTTGGAGCGCTTGCACTCGGCGCCGGGGGGCTGGCCGCCACTCGTTCCTTGGCGGACGACGGACACGCCGCTGGCTATGACGTCACGTCGGCCTCGAACTTCATGCAGACGGTGCCGCGCAAGAGCGGTGATCCACTCAAGTTCAGCTTCCCGCTCGACAGCGGGCCGATCAAGGCAACGTCGGGCGGTTGGGCGCGCGACTTCAACAGCGCGCGCTTCCCGATCGCGACCGATATCGCCGGCGCCCATCTGTTCCTCAATCCGGGCGGCGCGCGGAGATGCATTGGCACAATTCCGCCGAATGGGCCTTGATCCTTGGCGGCCAGTGCCAAGTGACGGTGGTCGATCCGCAAGGCGAAACCGAAGTCGCCAATTACGGCCCAGGCGACTTGTGGTTCTTTCCCAAGGGCCACGCGCATGCGATCCAGACGCTCGGCAAGGAGCCTTGTCATGCATTCCTCGCCTTCGACGATGGGCTCTACTCCGATCACGGCACCTTCGGCGTCAGCGATTGGATGAGCCGTTTCGATGCGACAATGCTCCTGCAGGCCTACGGGCTGCCTGCCGACTTTATCGCCCGCATCCCCAAGGCTGAGACCTACATCAATCAGGGCGAGGTGATCGCGCTCGACAGCGCGCAGGCCCGTAACGTTAAGGTGCTCAAGCCTGCGCGCAGCCACCGCTATTCCTTGCTGAAGCAAAAGCCGCGCGAAAGCTCGCCCGGTGGCACTTTGTATGTGGCTTCAGCCGCCGAATATCCGGTGTCATCGACAATGACCAGCTGGTTCTTGCAGCTGAAGCCGGGCGCGCTGCACAAACCGCACTGGCATGCGAACGCCAGCGAGCTACATTACGTCGTGAAGGGGCGCGTGCGCATGAGCCTGTTCGGCACCGACAAGCGCATGGCGGTGAGTGAGGTCGGCTCCGGCGAATGTGCATACGTTCCGCAAGGCTGCGGTCACACTGTGCACAATATTGGAACCGAACAAGCCGACGTCGTCGGCGTGCTCAACAGCGGCATCTATAGCGAGAGCTCACTTTCAGACTGGCTCGTCAGCGCGCCGCGCCATCTGCTCGCCAACAACTTCGGGATGTCAGAGGCGAGCGTCGCCACAATGGGCGGAAGAAAGTCGATCATCGCGGAGGCCGGCTGAGATAGGCCCCGTGCGGGGGCCGCGCATCCGGCGGTCCCCGCCAACTTTGGCGCGCCTAGCGAATCTTAAACGGACGCGCCGCCATTATTGCCGCATGAGCGGCACGCCATGTCCGCTTTGGGTCAAAAGCAGCCATGTGCGGTGCAACTTGGAATGTCCGCTAAGTGCCAATAGCGGACATGCACGAAATGATCCGCGCAAACAGAAAGGTTGCCCCTAGCGCCCGCCGAAAGCGATCTTGCCGGGCCTCTCATTTCGGCCGCAGCGCCGGTCCGCTGCCCGGTGCCTTTCCTCCCCCTCCTGGGTGCGACTGCGGTGGAGGAGGTTTCGGGACATTCCTGGCCCAAGCGAGGCAGGTCGGAGTGAAGCCGTTTTCGACGATGCCAGTTCCCTCTCGCGTAGCGGATTGACCTGGACGCATCGGTCCCTGAAGTGCGAAATCCACCTCGCCGCCGTTTATCTCGTCCCGTTTGTAGGTCACATGCATTTTAGTGCCGACTGGGAATTCTTCGTTAGAGGAGTTAGTTATCTTGACCACGATGATCTCGTTGAAGCTGGCGCTGCATTGCAGCGGAAAATCGATCAGCGCGTCGCTCGCCCAGCCAGTCGAACCCGTCGCCATCCAGACAGCGGCAAGACCCGCAGCGGCAATACACACAATCCGCTTCATATTTAGACCTCGCCCTACGGTCGGATAACGGCTGCCCTTAGTCTGCACCGCCATCGCGAGACTAACTCGGCAACGACATGAATGATAGCGGACGGCGGGATTGCCGGTAAGGACTTACTCGTGTCCGCTTTGGGTCAAAAGCAGACATATGGAGTGCACTGAGTAATCTCCGCTTTACCCCTGATTGCGACCGTAAAAGCCGACATCGCCTTACAGGACGCATGCTCCCCTCGTCAGCAACAGAGGAGTACGAACCATGCATGACGATGCCAACCTAGCCATCCCCACACCTAAACGAACCCCCTGGAACAAGGGCAAATTAATTGGAGCCAAGCCGCCACTCCGGCAGAAGCACGTCTGGGCAATTCGCACCATGCTCCAAGCTGAGCGGAGTAAACGTGACCTGGCGATGTTCAATCTTGCCATCGACAGTAAGCTGAGGGGTTGCGACGTCGTTGCCATTAGGGTCGATGATGTTGCTCCCAATGGGTACGCAATTGACCGAGCAACGGTGCGTCAGAGAAAGACTGGGCGACCGGTTCGATTTGAGCTGACCGAGCAGACCCGCCAGGCAGTCGACGACTACCTCAGGGTCTCGCATAGGAAGGCTGGCGAGTTCCTTTTTACGAGTCCAAAGTCGGGGCGAAGCATGACACCGCGCCAGTACGGACGGCTTGTATCCGATTGGCTTATCGGCATCGGGCTAGACCCTCATTTGTACGGCACACACTCACTGCGGCGAACGAAGGCGACGCTGATCTACCGCCGCACCGGGAATCTGCGAGCCGTCCAGCTTCTGCTTGGTCACACCAAGATAGAGAGCACAGTGCGGTATCTCGGCATCGATGTGGACGATGCCCTCGCAATAGCGGAGCAGGTCGACGTTTGAAATACCGGGCCGAGCAGAAACGCTCTGCCCTCCATCGGGGCCCGCGATGTCCGCTATTTCAACCGCTATTGGGGGTAAAGCGGACATCGCTCCCGCAGCGCAAAATGTCCGCTAATGACCCAAAGCGGACATCAAGACGGCACCGCAACGACTAATTTTGTTGCGGCTTTCATCGCCAGCACCACCAGAAGAATAAACTGAGACGCACCACTATGCAGCGCCCTCGATAAGGCGCACGGTGAACAATTGCTGGCGACCTACGAAGGGGCGGCCAGCATATTTTTTTGTTTTGCCGCGACCTGCCTAAAGGCGGTGACGTAATTTAGTAGGCTTCAATCTCGGGGGCGCTGAGATGATAGTCAAATGGAAGGCCGAACATGAGAGCAAAATACAAGTTATCTATCGCATTAGTTCTGGGGGCCGCCGTTGGCGCTTTGGCGATGCAAGTACTTCACGCCCAAACCAAACCGCCTGTCTATTTCATAGGCGAGAACGATGTGTCTGACGCTGACGCATACACCAAAGAGTATTTGTCGCTTGCCCAGCCTTTGATCAAAAAAGGCGGCGGAGTATATATCGCGGCAGGAAAACCGACTTCTTTTGATGGAGAGCCACCGAAGCAACGTGTCATAATTATTAGATGGGACAGTATGGAACAGCTTCAAACTTGGTTTAACTCTCCAGAATATCGGGCAGCTCGTAAAGTCGGAGACAAGTACGCGAAATTCCGCACCTTCGCCGTCGACGGCGTTCCTCAGAAATGATCCAGTCTTAAGAACGACGAAGGCCGCCTTAATTGGCGGCCTCTTTCATTTCGAAGCAAACCTGCGATGTCCGCTATTGGCACTTAGCGCACATGCCCGTTTGCACTGCACATGTCCGCTTTTGACCCAAAGCGGACATAGCGCCAACCACTGCGCTATAGTCGGGCGATGTCCCTGCCGTCCGTTACACTCCGCCGCCTTAGCCCCGCTGACGTCCCGCTACTGCGGAAGCTCAACGTATTGTTCGGGGAGGCATTCGCCGACACCGAGGTATATGCGGCCGAGCCGCCGAGCGATGCCTACATAGAGGAGCTGCTCGCAAAAGAGCACGTTATCGCTCTCGTCGCGTTATCAGGTGAAGAGGTGGTAGGCGGGCTCGTTGCCTACGAATTTGACAAGTTCGAAAGAATGCGACGCGAATTGTATATCTATGATCTCGCGGTCGCCGCAAAGCACCGAAGACAGGGCATCGCAACCGCCCTTATAATGCGTTTGCGCGAGATTGCCGCACGACGTGGTGCCTGGGTTATTTACGTCCAAGCGGACTACGAGGACCGTCCGGCCATAGCTCTCTATGAGAGTCTCGGTGTCCGTGAAGAAGTGCTCCACTTCGACATTGGAGTTGAGTAACGGCAAGGACTCGTGCCGTTATTTTCCCGGACCACAATGTCCGCTATTGGCACTTAGCGGACATCGGCTTGTGCGCTGCACATGTCTGCTTTTGACCCAAAGCGGACATCCGACGCGGGGGCTCGAGCACGCCAGCCGGTTTTTGCCCTTCCCTTCATGCTAAATTTCTGCCGATGGCTTCTCCCGAGGACTAAGGGCAGGCAGGAAAGTTACCGTCAACAAGGTAGCCAGAGCCCCGTGGCTCGACGTAGAGTTCCGGGCTGAAACGGCTGACCCACGTGCCTTCCAATGAATAACCGCTCGTCGCTGGCACCACTGCTTGAACTGCTACCTGCGACCCAAGAACGCATTCAATACGTCAGCCTAGAACGGGCTGAGGCATTGGGCATTTGTCCGGCGAGCCGGCTACCGCTGACGCTGAAGATCGGGCTCGTCTATCAGGGGCTGCTCCCGGGCCGGCCCAATGACAAGATCGGCGTTGCCGCCGCAATCGCGCGTGTCGGCGACAATGCGCGCGGGTTGGATGCTGACACCGGCATGTATGGAAATTTCTATTTTCCGGTGCGGAGCAGTGAGGCGATGATCGAACTGACATATCAGGCTCAGTTCAAACCATGGCTGATGGTGCAGCCCGACCTGCAATACATCGTCAATCCGGGCGGCGGCGTGCTTAATCCCGACGGCGCATTGCGAAAGAACGCCTGGGTGATCGGCGTCCGTTCATTGATAAACTTCTGACGATTGGGTTGGACGCGGCCCGACGATCGGCGCGTTGCGGATCGGTGATCGGACCACCGAAGCGGTGGACGTTACAGATCCACGCTCGCCGCCAACGCGTGCTCCTCGATGAAGATGCGGCGCGGCTCGACTTTGTCGCCCATCAACTCGTCGAAGATCGTGTTGGCTTCGTCGATCTCCTTGACACTGACTTGCAGCATGGTGCGGGCATTGGTGTCGAGCGTGGTCTCCCAGAGCTGGCTCGGGTTCATCTCGCCGAGCCCTTTATAGCGCTGCAGCGACACGCCTTTGCGGCCGGCTTCGGTCACCGCCTCGAACAGGCCAACCGGCCCGTGAATGAGGATTTCCTCGTCCTTCCGCCGCAGCATCGCCGGCGGCGTCGGCCGCGGGAAGACTTTCTGCAACGCCGGTGCGAATTCATCGAGCTTGCGGGCATCGGCGGAGCCAAGGAGCGCCTGATCGAGCACGGCGACTTCCTTGACGCCGCGCACGGTACGCTCGAACTGGAAGCCCCGGCCTTCGGTAAACTGGCCCTCCCAGCCGCGCTCTGTCTCTTCCGACAGCGCATCGAGACGCTTGGCGATATAGGGTACCGCGGCCATGGCCTTCTGCGGATCACCGTAAATTTCGCGGTTGAGTACGCTCATGATCGCCGCCTGTTCGACGACTTGGCGATTGTAACGGCTGTGCAAGCCACGCAGCAGATTGCGGATGGCGCGGGAATCCTCGACCAGCTTGCGCAGATCGTTGCCGGCGAGTGTCTCGCCCGTCGATAGGCGTAGCACCGCATCCTCGATGCCGGTATCGATCAGATAATCTTCCAGTGCCCGCTCATCCTTGAGATATTGCTCGGACTTGCCGCGGGCAATTTTATAGAGCGGCGGCTGGGCGATGTAGAGATGGCCGCCGTCGATGATCTCGCGCATCTGCCGGTAGAAGAACGTCAGCAGCAGCGTGCGGATATGGGCGCCGTCGACATCGGCGTCGGTCATGATGATGATCTTGTGATAGCGCAGCTTGTCGATGGCGAATTCGTCGGTACCGATGCCAGTGCCGAGCGCCGTGATCAGCGTGCCGATCTGCTCGGACGACAGCATCTTGTCCATGCGGGCGCGTTCGACATTGAGGATTTTGCCGCGCAACGGCAGCACCGCCTGGAACGCGCGATCGCGGCCCTGCTTGGCGCTGCCGCCGGCGCTATCACCCTCGACGATGAACAGTTCGGACTTGGCCGGATCGCGCTCCTGGCAGTCCGCGAGCTTGCCGGGAAGCGAGGTGATGCCGAGCGCGCTTTTGCGCGTCATTTCCCGCGCTTTGCGGGCGGCTTCGCGTGCCGCCGCCGCCTGGATCACCTTGCCGACAACGGTCTTGGCCTCGCCCGGATGTTCCTCGAGCCAGGCCTTGAGCATGTCATTGACGATGCCTTCGACCGCCGGCCGCACTTCGGAGGACACGAGCTTGTCTTTGGTCTGCGATGAGAATTTGGGATCGGCGACCTTGACCGACAGCACCGCGGTCAGGCCTTCGCGGCAATCGTCGCCGGTCAGCGCAACCTTTTCCTTGCGGGCGATGCCTCCGGATTCGGCATAGCCGGTGATCTGGCGCGTCAGCGCGCCACGGAAGCCGGCGAGATGGGTGCCGCCGTCGCGCTGCGGAATGTTGTTGGTGAAGCAGAGCACGCTCTCGTGGTAGCCGTCGTTCCACCACAGCGCGCACTCGACCATGACATTGTCGCGCTCGGCCTTGATGACGATCGGCAGCGGAATGAGCGGGGTTTTGTTGCGATCGAGATATTTGACGAAGGCCTCGACACCGCCCTCGTAAAGCAGTTCTTCGCGGTGCTCAACGGCATGGCGCATGTCGGCGAGCACGATCCTGACGCCTGAATTGAGGAAGGCGAGCTCGCGCAGCCGGTGTTCCAGCGTCGCGAAATCGAACTCCGTCATGGTGAATGTCTTCTTCGACGGCAGGAACGACACTTCGGTGCCGCGCTTGTCGCGCGCAGCACCGACAACGGCGAGCGGCGCCACGGCGTCGCCGTCGTGGAATTCCATGGAGTGTTCCTGGCCGTCGCGCCAGACCGTGAGTTTGAGCCAGGTCGACAGCGCGTTGACCACCGAGACGCCGACGCCGTGCAGCCCGCCGGACACTTTGTAGGAGTTCTGGTCGAATTTTCCGCCGGCATGAAGCTGGGTCATGATGACCTCGGCCGCCGATACGCCTTCGCCCTTGTGGATGTCGGTCGGGATGCCGCGGCCGTCGTCGCGCACGGTGCAGGAACCGTCGGGATTGAGCGTCACCGTCACCAGTTTGGCAAAGCCCGCGAGCGCTTCGTCGATGGCGTTGTCGACGACCTCATAGACCATGTGATGCAGGCCCGAGCCGTCATCGGTGTCGCCGATATACATGCCCGGCCGTTTGCGCACGGCGTCGAGCCCCTTGAGCACCTTGATCGATTCCGCATCGTAATCGGAGGACGCTTCAGGGGTCGTTTTGCGGACAGGTTCAGCCATGCAGGTTCAGCCTTGCGGGAGCGCGCGAATTGCTTGCCAAAAACGCTTGTGGAACGATGATTCTTGTACACGAAAACAACGCCGCGTACAGGTCAAAGTGGACGGGTGTAAGATATTGTCGAAACTTGATTTTTCAAGGTTTTGGCAGGCGCTGAATCGGGCCCAGATTCGGCCTGCAAAGAGCCTCAACAAATAACAAGCTGAAAGCATATCGAAGCGGGCCATGACGACCCCTTCGAAGCCTTCCCGATATTGGATTGGACGTCAGGACCGGGCGCTGCGCCGATCCTCGGACGGCTTTAGAATGTGCCGGTCAGTTGGCTGGTATTCGGGAGCCGGGTGCTGAAAGCTGCCCAGAGCGGCCGCCCAAAGTTCCATACGATCAATGTCACTGCGCAGCCGCTCCAGAGACTTCGATCAGATTGCGAATGATCACATCTTCAGCCGGTTCCGGCATAGTCGCCTCTGTCGCACTCTTGGCACCTTGGCAATGTAGTACCGCGCCAATCCTGTCTTAGTCGCTGGTATCACTCATAGAACTAAGAGCTTTCGCGCTATGTTGTTCCCCGGTTTGGGGGTTTGACAGGTCAGCTTTGGGGAGCTTTGCTGGGCGATCAGGGGTTTGCCGGCCGCATTTCAAGCCGACCGGCTCTGACTTCGACCCGTGCGGCATCGGGCCCGACCTCGGCAAACAGTGCCGGATCGGCGCCCGTCATCCAGACCTGACTTGCAAGCTGTCGCAGCTCGCCTTGGAGCGCGCCCCGCCGCGCCGGGTCGAGATGGGCGACCACCTCATCAAGCAGCAAGATCGGTGCATGTCCCGTCATGTCGGCAATCAGGCGGGCATGCGCGAGGACGAGTCCGATCAGTAGCGCCTTTTGCTCACCGGTCGATGCATCGGCGGCGGCCACGGCCTTGGGCGCGTAGATCACTCTCAGATCGGTCAAATGCGGACCATCGAGCGTGCGCCCGGCCGCGGCATCACGGGCACGATTATCGCGCAGCAGCGCACGATAGCGCTCTTCGATTTCGCGTGCCGGATGCGCAGGGATCAACTGTTCCATCCAGCCTTCGAGCGCGATTTCGGCGGAGGGAAAGGCGGAATCCTTGCGGCTTGCCAGCACGGCGTCCAGGCGTGCAACGGTTTCCGCGCGCAGGCTTGCCACAGCGACCGCGAGTTCAGCGGTCTCGTGTTCGACTGCATCGAGCCAATGCGGATCCGGCCGCGGGTCCTCGAGCAGCCGGTTGCGCGAGCGCAGCGAACGATCGAGCGCGTTGACGCGGCTGCCGTGGTCGGCATCGACCGCGAGCACGAGACGATCCAGAAAACGCCGGCGCTCGGACGGCGCACCGGTGAACAGGCCGTCCATCGCCGGCACCAGCCAGAGCACGCGCAGATGATCGGCGAACGCGGAGGCCGACGTCACCGGCTCACCGTCGATGCGGAACTTGCGTTGCGTCGTGCCTTCCTCGGGAGGCCGCTCGATCCCGGTGCCGAGCGTCGCGAGGCCGAGTGCGCCCTCGATTTCAGCGGCAACCGCCCACGAGCCGTCGCCCTCGGAGAACGCGACCTCGTCGAGCGTCGCCCGATGCAGGCCGCGGCCCGGCGCCAGGAAAGAAATCGCCTCGATCAGATTGGTCTTGCCGGCGCCGTTGGGACCAACAAGCACAATGGTCGCCGCGTCGGTCTCAAGCGATGCGGTGTGATAGTTGCGGAAGTTCGTCAACCGGATCCGGCGCAGGCGGGCGGGCGTCATGGCATTCCGATTCCACTGAATCGGGCCGCAGCCTAGACCCGCATGGGCATCAGCACATAGAGCGCGCCGTGCGGATCCTTGTCCTGGATCAGGGTCGGGGAGCCCGGATCGGCAAGCCTGAGGACCGCCGCTTCACTCTCGATCTGCGCCGCGATATCGAGGAGATATCGTGAATTAAAGCCGATATCGATCGGATCGGCTTCGTAGCTGACTTCGAGCTCCTCATTCGCGCTGCCGGAATCCGGATTGGTGACCGAAAGCAGGAGCCGTCCGCCGGTGATCGACAATTTCACGGCGCGGCCGCGCTCGCTCGACACCGTCGAGACGCGGTCGACCGCTTCCTCGAATTCCTTTTTGTCGACGACCAGTTCCTTGTCGTTGTTGGCCGGGATGACGCGGCTGTAATCCGGGAACGTGCCGTCGATCAGCTTCGAGGTCAGGATCGCCTGGCCGATGGTGAAGCGGATTTTGCCGGCCGAAAGCTCGATCAGGACCTCGGCTTCGGCGTCTTCCGTCAGACGCTGCACTTCGCTCACGGTCTTGCGCGGCACGATCACGCCGGGAATACCTTCGGCGCCTTTCGGCAGCGGCAATTCCATTTGCGCGAGCCGATGACCGTCGGTCGCCACTGCACGCAGCGTCTGCGCTTTGCCGGAGCCGGCGGCGTGAAGATAGATGCCGTTGAGATAATAGCGCGTCTCTTCGGTCGAGATCGCAAATTGGGTCTTGTCGATCAATCGCTTCAGGTCGGCGGCCTTGAGCGTGAATTTGTGCGTCATGTCGCCGGGGGCGAGATCGGGAAAGTCGCTTTCCGGCAGCGTCTGCAGCGTGAAGCGCGAGCGGCCGGCGCGGATCGCAAGCGCGGCGCGATCGCCTGAGGTCTCAAGAATGATCTGCGCGCCCTCCGGCAGCTTGCGCACGATGTCGAAGAACATATGCGCGGGCACCGTCGTCGATCCGCCCGGACCGACTTCGGCCGCGATCGCATCGGTCACCTCGACATCGAGATCGGTGGCCTTGAGTGAAAGCTTCGACTTGTCCGCGTGCAGCAGCACGTTGGCCAGGATCGGAATGGTGTTGCGGCGCTCCACCACGCGGTGGACATGGCCCAGCGACTTCAACAGTTCGGAACGCTCTACCGTGACCTTCATCGCTCAATCCGTAGAGAACAGCGGATCAGAAGCCCTGAACCCTGCCTGACCCTGATCCAGTTTAGTGAGCCGGATCACGGCCGAGATTTTCGGTTGAGCATGACCGTCGCCGAAAATCGGGATCATGCTCTGGCGGACGACAAAAGTGGCTTGGCGCGGCGATTTCGGCAAGACCGGGCGGCAATCGGCCCGGCCTTTTTGCCGGCTTTTCCCTGTCTTTTCACAGGCTTTTGGGAAATGGGCGCTGCCCATCAGCTAAGCTGGGGCAGCGCTCAGACCCTTGGCGGCAAGCTTCGGATGGAAATTTGGAGCAATTCGGCGTTTTTGCCTCAATCTTGAAGCTGCCGTTTGAGCCCCTCGATTTCCTCGGCGAGGGCGCTGTCAGTGCCGGCCAGATTTTCGATCTTGCGCACCGCGTGCAAAACCGTCGTGTGATCGCGGCCGCCGAAGCGGCGGCCGATCTCGGGCAGTGAACGCAGCGTCAGCACTTTCGCCAGATACATGGCCACCTGCCGGGGACGCACAACATTCGCCGTGCGGCGCGACGATAACAGGTCGGCGCGGCTCACATTGTACTGCCGGGCGACGACGCGCTGGATGTCTTCGATACGCACGCGCTTGGGTTCGGCCGGCCGGATCAGATCACGCATTTCGCGCTCGGCCATTTCCAGCGTCACCGGCTGTCCGGTGAGCTTGCTGTGGGCGAGCAGCCGATTGACCGCACCTTCCAGGTCGCGGCCGTTATGGGTCACTGACTTCGCGATATAGGCCAACACCGGCTGCGGCACTTCGAAGCCCGGATGATGCGTGCGCGCCGCACTGATACGGTTTTTGAGGATTTCAAGCCGAAGCTCTTCGCCAAGCGCGCCGATCTCGACGACAAGCCCGCCGGCAAGCCGCGAACGGACCCGGTCATCGAGGCTCTCGAGGTCGGCCGGCGGCCGGTCGCTGGCAATCACCACCTGGCGGCCAGCGTCGATCAGGGCATTGAGCGTGTGGCAGAACTCGGCCTGCGTCGAACGCCCTTGCAGGAATTGCAGGTCGTCGATCACCAGCACGTCGATGGCGCGGACCGCTTCCTTGAAGGCCAGAGTGGTCTGCGTGCGCAAGGCCGAGACGAAGCCGTACATGAAGCGCTCGGCGGTCAAGTAAAGCATCTTGCGGTCGCCGGCGCTGTTGCCCGCCCAGGTGATCGCCTGCAACAGATGCGTCTTGCCGAGCCCGACGGCGGCATGGACGTAGAGCGGATTGAACATCAGGGGTTCGCCATGCCGGCTGGTCGCCACCTGCTTGGCGGCGGCATGCGCCAGCGTGTTCGAGCGCCCGACAATGAAACTGTCGAATGTGAGCCGCGGATCGAGCGGCGAGCCACCCAGCGCCTCGTGCACGGTCAGGAACGGGACGTTTGAGCGAACCTCGCCGCCGTTCACATAACCATCACGCCCATTCTGCACCGGCGAGGCAGCTTCCGGCAGCTTCGGCCGCACCGGGATCGGGCGGATCGTCGCCGAGCGCACGCTGAGTTCAAGACGAGTGACTTCGGCTTCCTCGGCCTGCCAGCGGGTCAGCACCTTCTCGCTATAATGGGACTGAATCCAGTTGCGCAAAAAGCGCGTCGGGACCGACAGTCGCACGACACCCTTATCCACGCTGTCGAGCTCCATGCGGCCAAACCAGCTCGAAAATACGTCCTCTCCCAGCTCGGACCGCAATTGGTCTTTGACCCGCCCCCAGCGCTCCTGATGCATGCTTGTCATTTCTGTCTGTCTTTCCCGAGGTCAATCGTTGTCCGAGCCGCCGATGCGAGCGCAAAGCCACCCCTGCCCGGGCGCCGCCGAGTTGCAACTCATCTGCGAAAAGCGTAGTTCAATTCGGCCGGCGGGGGCGTCTAAGGACGAACGCGGCCTGCCGCTTCAGAACGGAAACGGCGTCAACCGCTAGCCGCGGCTCTCGGCCAGAACGGCCTACTCGGAAAGCCCTTACGAGGCGAGAGCTCGCGCAGTGCGCGGCTTGTCGCCGGTCTTGCAGCCGGTAATGGATTGCAGATTGCCGTCATCATGCCCCACCTCCATCGTTCCCAGATCCGATGGTCGTCTGTCGTTTCCGTCGTGGCCGACTACGGGATCCTCATCTGTTCATTCGAGTAAGCTGACGATCCGGCATCGGCTGCTTGCGAAGGGTTGAAGTGCAACGCAATAACGGCGACGTCAGTACGGCATCCCGAAGACACAGTTCTCCCGCACCCACTCTCGATGAGTTTTTTCCTGAACGCTTGTTGAAAACCTTCGATGTGAAGGGAAGGAAACCCTAGCACGCGATGCGCGCCCTGCAACCGTAAAAAAACATCTAAAAAAGCCGCGTCATTGGCCGCCTTTCGCAACCGCATCGACTACGATCGCGCTCAGTTGTGCCCAACGCATTGAGTCAATTTGCCGATTTACAAAATTGTTACCGTACTGTAATCGACGAAACGTCGGCGCATCAAACATCGAGCAAACACGGATCGGCGCGGCCGATTCCGGACGACTCAAAGTCCAATCGGAAACGTTTGCAATAACCCCTTCATCGCAAATGATTTCTTTTGATCATTTTTATGGGGTAGCCATCCGCGAGCAAAGAGAGAGCAAACAAAGCTCGATCGAAACCGCTCACACGAAATCGCGCGCACAAAACGGCGCGGCGCCCCATAAGGCCGTCATTGCAGATTGCAATGACAATACCACAACAGTTTGATGGCAATTCACACGCTGCCGCGAGCGGCAGTGCTCAGCGCTCATGCCCGATAAGGCCGGCGCGAATATTTTGCGAGCTATTTTGCGATCTTTGCGATGCGATGCGCGAGCCGAGAAACTTTCCGGCGCGCGGCGTTGCGGTGCATGATATTTTTTTGCGCCGCACGAATGATCGCCGGTTCGGCTTCGGCCATGGCCGCGGCGGCGCGCGTGCGATCGCCGGCAGCGATCGCTTCCTCGACCTTGCGCACGGCGGTGCGCACCCGTGAACGGCGCGCTTTATTGACGCCGGTGCGGCGCACGGCCTGGCGGGCAGCCTTCTTGGCGGACTTCGTATTAGCCATAGTTCAACACAGTCAGTCGTGAATGAGAGCGGGGCTTATAGGGGTGTCAGGGCCTATCGTCAACTTGGCAATGTTTTAGCGCCGAGACCGGCCTCCTTCGAGGTCCAATCCGTAAGAATACACACGGATTTAGTACGAATACCGATGCGGCGATGCCGCGGCGCTAGGCAACGCGTTTGGCGCGGACCGCCTCGTATCCTGACACCACAGCCGCCCGATCCGCTGCCGGGAACGCCGAGAGCGGCGGCTCCATGACGGCCCATTGCGGGTCACTATGAATATGGGCGAGCAGCATCTTGATGCCGGGGACGAGCGGCTTGCCGTTGAACAGGTTGCGGATCGTGACGGCTTCGGACAGCGCGGCTGCATCACCCGTGCGAAATGCGCGCGCACACAGATCGGCGTTGAGATTGGCGGTCGCCGAAATGCAGCCGGCGAACACGCCGGTGCGGGCCTCGGCTAAAACCGCCTCGGTCGATGGGAAGACCTTGAATTGCGGCAGAATGCTTGCGGCCTCGCGCGCATAGGCCATGTCGCCAGAAGAATCCTTCAAGCCGACGATGCGGTCGCCGAACGTATCGAGCAGGCGGCGGATCAGCGCGACATTCCAGGGCAGGCCGGATTGCGCCGGGAAGTGATAGAGATAAAGCGGGATCGGCTTTGCCGCGGTCGCGGTCAGGATCGCGTCGACATAGGCAACCAGGCCATCGTCGGCCACGCCCTTATAATAGAACGGCGGCAGCACCAGCGCACCGGCAAAACCGAGCTCGGCGGCATGTTTGGTCAGCGCGATCGCGTCGGCCGGCGCGGCGGCGCCGGTGCCGACCATCATGCGATCAAGCGGCAGGCCGCTCTGCGAATAGGCGCTCATCACGCGCTTGCGCTGATCCAGCGAAAACGAGGTCGCCTCTCCCGTCGTGCCGAGCACGTTGAGCCCGTCGCAGCCGTTCTGGAGCAGGAACCGGGCGAGTGCGGTCGAGCGCGCGCAATCCGGCTCGCCTTTGGCGTCGACCGCTGTTGCGATGGCGGCAATCACGCCGTGAAGGGATCTGGTCTCAGTCATGGGAATACTTACCTCTGCCGGCCGCGGATCAAGCATGCCTGTAGGATGGCTTGCGCCGATCGGTGATCCAGTAAAGCATGCGGCGAAGATGTTCAATAAAGCGCACCGATCGCTCGTTACGGCGCGTTGTGGGGGATTCGGAACTGAAATGCCGCAAAATTTTGATGTCATCATTGTTGGCGGCGGTGCCGCCGGCTGCGTCTTGGCCAACCGGTTGTCCGCGCGCTCGAGTTCAAAAGTGCTTTTGCTCGAAGCCGGCCGCGACGTGGTGGCGGGCGCTGAACCGGCCGACGTGCTCGATTCCTACCCGCGCTCTTATTACAACGATGCGTATTTCTGGCCTGGACTGAAAGTGCATTGGCGGCGCAAGGACAATTCGCCGCTCACCGGATTTTCCCAAGGTCGTCTGGTCGGCGGCGGTTCCAATGTCATGGGCATGGTCGCCTATCGCGGCACCCCGGATGATTACGCCGAATGGCAAGCGCACGGCGCGACCGGCTGGGGCTGGGACGACGTGCTGCCGTACTTCAAGAAGCTCGAGAACGATTGGGATTTTGACGGCACGGCGCATGGCAAGGACGGCGCGGTGCCGATCCGGCGGACCAGAGTCTGAGGACTGGCCGCAATTATCAAAGGCTGTCGGTGCTTTCGCCGCGGAGCGCCAAATTCCCTTCGTCGCTGACATGAACGCGGATTTCCGCGACGGCTACGGCCCGGTGCCGATGAGCAATTGGCCCGACAAGCGTGCCTCGGCGCAAACTTGCTATCTCGACGCGCCGATCCGCGCCCGCAGCAATCTCACCGTCCTCGCTGAGACCACCGTGACCGGTCTCATCTTCGAGGGCCGCCGCGCCAAGGGCGTCACCGTCTCAATCGACGGGCTACAAAAAGAATTCTTCGGCAACGACATCATCGTTGCGCTCGGCGGCATCCATTCGCCGGCTTTTTTGATGCGGGCGGGGATCGGCCCAGCTCAGCCTCTGCGCGGGCACGGAATTGAAGTGCGGGCCGATCGGCCGGGGGTCGGTCAGAACCTGTCCAACCACGCGATCATCTTCCTCGGCCTGTTGCAAAAGCCCGGAACCCGGCAATCGGACCGCATCAAACCGCATCCGATGTCGGCCTTTCGCTATTCCTCGGGCCTGCCCGGCACGCCGCCCCAGGACATCTATATTAATGTGCAGTGCAAAACGTCCTGGAGTCCGCTCGGCCGCCAGGTCGCCAATATCGCTCCTTCGCTCCTAAAGCCGATGGCGCGGGGCCAAGTGGCGCTGGTCTCGGCCGCCCCTTCCGACTATCCGCTGGTCGAGTTCAACTTCACCGGTCATGAGCTCGATCTGCGGCGCTTCATGATCGGCTTCCGCCGCTGTGTCGAAATTCTCGCCCACCCCGCCGTGCGGGACATGACGCGGCTGACCTTTCCGGTGAAATTCAACGACCGGCTGCGGCGGCTTAATCGCATCACGACCGGCAACAAGATCAGGAGCGCGGCGATTGCCGGCCTGATCGAAGCCGTGCCGCCGCTCGCCGAGCCGATCTTTGCCACGCTCGCCGACCGCCGCGTCGATCTCTCGGAGCTCGTGCAGGACGACGCGGCGCTGGCCGCCCATATTCAGGAAAATATCGCCGGCACCTTCCATCCGGTCGGCACCTGCCGCATGGGGGCTGCGAGCGACCGCGACGCGGTGACCGATCCGTCCGGGCGCGTCCATGGCTTCGAAGGGCTGCGCGTGATCGATGCCTCGATCATGCCGACGATCACGCGCGGCAACACCAATATCCCGACCATCATGGTCGCGGAGAAGCTTGCCGACGCGATGCTGCGGGCATGATCCGGCGAAAGATCAGTCCTTCACGCTGACATAGATCTTGCCGTCGCGCACAGCGACCGGGACCGGCGTCAGCCGCACTGAGGCGTCGCCCGGATGGCAACCGGTCGCCAGATCGAATTCATAGCCGTGCCACGGACAAACGATGTGGCGTTGCTTGCCAAAGCGCAGTCCCGCGCTCTTCTTGTCGGGCGTGATGATCTCCTCGACCTGATGAAAGATCTTGCCCTGGCACACCGGACCGCCGGCATGCGGACAGACGTTCTCATAGGCCAGCACTTTGCTGCCGGTGCGAAAAATGCCGACTTCGAGATTATCCAGGGCGAAGACCCGGTAATCGCCGTCGGCGATATCCGTCAGCTTGCCGACCGAGACCTCATCCATAACCGCTGATCCCTCTCACTAGTTCTCATTCAATCCCGGGCGGGCGATGAAACCAGATTGCCACGTCGAACATGTTGAGATCGGCGGCGCGAATGAGCCCGCAGGCCGTCACCACCGTCTCGGTCGCCGTCACCGTGCCGCGCGGGAACGGTTCCACGTCATGGCCGCGCCGCTCGACCTTGGCTGCGTAAACTTTCACCGCTGCAGTCAGCACCTGTTGCAGAGTCTTGTCGGAAATGGCGTCCGGCTCGCCGCGCTTGAGCGCATCGTTGGCCGCGGCGCAGAAATCCGCGTTCTTCGACGCGGTCTTCTTTTTGGGGCGCATCGCAGCCTTTGATTTCGCCGCGGCCTTCCGGGCTTTGCGAGCCTTCACCATGGACTTTAGGCCGTGCTCACGCGGTTACCGGCACGCGCGTCGCCGGTGCTTTCTTGATCCTGGTATCGGGCTTGACCAGCTTGTGCTTGGGCACTTCGAGATTGAACAGTTTTGCCGCGTTCAGGCCCAGAATGTTTCGCTTGGCCTGTTCATCGAGAAACGGCAGCGAGGTGATCGACGCGGGCAGGTCGAAGTCCCAATGCGGCCAGTCCGACGCGAACAGGAGCTGCGTCTCGGCCTTGATCGCATCGAAGGTCGCTTCAGTGAGCTTCAGGTTGGAGCGTTCGAGCGGCTGGCTGGTGAAATACATGTCGGCGATATATTCGCTCGGCCGGCGCTTCAGGAGCGGGGCTTCCGACGACCGCATCATGTATTCGGAATCGAGCCGCTGCATCAGGAACGGCACCCAGGCGAGTCCGCTTTCGATCCACAGCACTTTGAGTTTAGGGAAGCGCTCCGGCAGGCCGTTGATGATCCAGTTCGTCATGTGGATGAGGTTGTAATAGACGAACGAGATCGCATGCATCGAGATGAATTGGTTGCACTGCTGCATCGACTGGTCGCCCCAATGGAAGCCGGAATGGAAGGCGAGCGGCTTGCCGGTCGCCTGAATAGCCGAATAGAGCGGCATGTAGCTGTCGTGATTGACCGCGCGGAACCGCGTCGAGGTCACCGAATAGCCGATCACGCCCGGCGTGTTGGCATACATCTCAACCGCCTTCACGCAGGCTTCGGGATGATTGAACGGCAGATACAGCATCGCCTTGATGCGCGGATCCTGTGGCAGGATCTCTTCGGTCAGCCATTTGTTGAAGGCATTGCCGATGACGACTTCCATCTCGGGCTGCGGATGCATGCCGAGCACCAGCATCGGGGTCGGAAACACCACCATGTAGTCGACACCCATGGAATCCATGGCGCGCTGGACCAGCGTCACCTGGGCATGGGTGCGGCCGCCCGGGACGGCTTCGCCGAGCCGCTGCTGATGCGGAATGCGGCCAAAGACATCTTGGTAGAGCAGGCCCGGCGTCGCATTGAGCAGGCCGGGCGCATTGCCGCGCTCTTTGAAGGCGCGCGCCATCTGTTTGTAGACGTCGCTCTCCATGCGGTCGACGACTTCCGACCAGAATGCGGTCTCGGTCACATGAGCGTCGACGTCGACAATGAAGTAGTTGTGCCCTTTGGCATCCTTGGCGGCGTGAGCAAGGATGTCGCGGGTATCGGTGAGATTGTTGATCTTCGGCAGTTCGCTGACGGCCGCCCGCGTGCCGTTGCTGCTCTTGCCGGCCTTCTTGTGCGTGCTCGTGCTGCCGTTCTTGCCGTTCCCGTTGCGCGGCGTCTTCTTCAGCATCGGCTTCCTCCGCTGATCAGGCGGGCGCGTTTCGCGCCTTGTCGTTGGCGCCAAGCCTAGCAGGAATTGCGGCCGAAAACATGCGGGGGAAACGTGCGCAGTGTCTCGCGTTTGACCCTCCGCCAAAGCCGGTGTTAGCGTTCGAAGCGCCGCTGAGCGCTCGTCATCAGGCGTCCGTCATGAAGCTTCCGCCGTTCGAATACGCCTGTCCGACGAGTGTGTCCGAGGCTGTCGCGCTCCTGGCCGCGCATGGCGGCGAGGCCAAGGCTCTGGCCGGCGGGCAGAGTCTCGTGCCGATGCTGGCCTTCCGGGTCGCGGCGCCGGCGCTTCTGGTCGATCTGCGCAAGCTGTCGGAGCTGCGGCAGATCAAGATCACGGAAGCCGGCGTGACGCTCGGCGCCATGGCGCGCTGGAGCGACATCCTCAAGGACGCGCGGCTGGCGAAGGCGCATCCGTTGCTGGTGGCGGCCGTCGAACACGTCGCGCACTACCAGATCCGCAATCGCGGCACGGCGGGTGGCAGTCTGGCGCATGCCGATCCCGCCGCCGAGCTGCCTGGCATTGTTGTCACCTGCGAGGCCGACATCGCCGTCGTCGGCAAGGCCGGCCCCCGCGTCATCGCTGCGAAGGACTTCTTCCGCGGCCCGCTGATGACCGAGCTCGAGGCCGACGAGATCATCACCGAGATCAGGTTTCCGGCCTGGCCTTCGGGACGGCGCTTCGGCTTCTGCGAATTCGCTCGCCGCCGCGGCGATTTCGCGCTGGCAGCAGCCATGCTGTTCTATGACCAGGATGCTGCGGGCAGAGCGCGCAACGCTCATGCCGGCGCGATCGGCGTCGCCGATGTGCCGCTGCGCCTGACAGCGGTCGAGACGGTGCTCGAAGGCCACAAGGTCGATGACGCGATCATCGCGCAGGCCGAAGCAGCGGCCTCCGCTGCCGTCGATCCCGCCGACGACATCCACGCCAGCGGCGTCTACCGTAAGCACCTGATCGGCGTCATGGTCGAACGGGCGCTGCGCAGCCCGACGAGTTAGCTTGAACCGCCGCCGTCTCCCGCACGACTATCGCACCATGCCTCGTCGCGCCATGCTTGCCGGGCTTCTTGTTGCCGCCGCCCTCACGGTGGTGGCGGACGCCGTTCCGCCAGCATCGGCCGCCGAGCCGAGTTTCGCCTGTGCTGCGGGTCGCATGACCCCGACAGAAGCCGCAATCTGCAATGACGAGGATCTCGCTGCGCTCGATCGGGCGCTGGCGGCGGCTTTCAAGACCAAGCTCGACGCGATCGCGGCCGGAATAGCGCACGCCGATGACGACGATCGCGATGCCGTGGCCGTGACCCAGAACGCCTGGCTCGCTCACCGCAACGAATGCGGCGCCGACAAAGCCTGCATCCGCAAAGCCTATGCGCTGCGCACCGGCACGCTGACGGCAGGGCCGAACACGCCTTACACGCCGTGCCGCGATACCGTCGGCGCCAAGCAGGCCGCCATCTATGTCAAACAGTGCCTGCAGGTCGCGACCGCAACGCACCCGCCCTGCAATGCCGAGAACAGCTGCGAGCTCATCATCTCGCATAATATCGACCGGTGCGGCTTCCTCGGCGGCGGCAATGAGGTGCCGAAGTTCTGCACGACCTTGCCGAAGCCCAAATGACTCGCGCCGGGTGACTTGTCCGCTGACTTGCCCCTGACTTGCCTGCTCAGGCGCTGGTTTACGTCGGCACGAACAGCTTTTCGACCGGGATACGCTCTGGGATCAGTCCCTGCTCGACCATATAGGTCACCAGCGCCTCGAGCGTCGGCCGGTTCGGCTCGACGCCATAGGGCCAGCAATCGCCGCCGAAGATCTCGTCGATCTCGGCGACATCATCCGGCAGCCAGGGCAGCATGTAGCGCAGCGTGCCGGAGAACCGCATCCGCTCCCAGGCCCGGTCCTTCGCTGCGTTCAAGGCCTGGTACAGGCTCGCTGCCACTTCGGGGTGGCGCTCATAGACATCGTTGCGGATGACGATCAGGTGCATGATCGGGAAGATCTTGGTGCGGCGGAAATAGTCCTGCTCGCGGGCCCGGTAATCGGGGAACAGGCGCACCACGTCGGGGTGGCGGCCGAGCGCCTCGGGGATCGTCGAGCCGATAATGGCCTGGATCTCGCCGCTCTCGAGGAGCTGGCTCAGCGACTTGCCACTCTGGTTCGGCGTGATCTTGACCGGCTTGAGCATCGGCATGACGGCGGGATTGCCGTAGGCGCCGGGCTCGTTGACCGCGCCCTGGACCCATTCGATGCCGGACAAGTCGACGCCGAGGTCATGCTGCATCAGGCCGCGCACGAACAGGGCCGCGGTCTGGGTGTAGAGCGGCACTCCGATGCGCTTGCCGGTGAGGTCTTTGGCCGAGGTCACATGCTTGCGGTTCACCACGATGAAACCGTGGCGGAAGACGCGCGAGACGAAGACCGGCAGCGCCACATAGGGCAGCTTCTTGGCGGCGTAGCGGCTGATGAACTCCGAGCTCGACATCTCGCAAGCATCGAATTCGAGCCCGTTGTTCATGCGGTCGAAGATCTGCCGTGGGTTGTCCATGACCAAAAAGTTAAGATCGACGCCCGAGGCTTTGATCTCGCCGGTCTGCAGCGCGAGCACGCGGTCATAGAGGCTGCAGGCGAAGGTGATCGGCAAAGCAGGCATTCATGCACCTCTGTGAGGAGTTCAGGGACGGCAGGCCGCCAGCTATCACATACCGCGGCACTCGCGTCACCACGGCTGTGCGCTCGGGAGGGCGGCGCCTAGCACTGAGCGAGACGCTCAGCACGTCGCGCGCAGGAGCCTCGCGCCGCTCGCCGACGCTCTCCACCGTGCGCGCCGAGCAAAAACTTCAAAAATTTTTAAGCTCGCGTGTCGTTTTTTCTTGCAATGCATTTCTAAGTTGCCTATGTGCCGATCGCCCAAATTCGCACGTGCCTGTGGCCGTGTGTCGATCGGTAGGCATCCGGACAAGAGGCCGGACAGTCGCCTGAGGTTGAAGCCGGACTTTCTAGGCTCTCAACTTCACTACGTGATCGGCAGCCGGAGGCGAAACCGGCGCACCCCGCGCTCAACGGGGGACGCGGCTTAAAGCAACGACGGAGCGGGCTTTTTTGGTCTCGTTGGCTGTCCAAAAGCCAACACCGAAGAGGCTTGTCCATCTTGTCTTGCCGGCCGTGCGGAACGGGTTCTCCCGCTCCAATCCAAGGCAGCATCTACGGCTCAAGAGCCGCGCGCCTACTCCGTGTCCCCAACGCACGGCTTGGCGCCAGGCCCCTCAGCCGTTGACGCCGGACGTCTGCGCGCAAGCGCCGGCGGCCGAATTGCAACGCCGGGCCACAACGCCCTCCGGATAGTCTCCGGAGCGTGGCCCCGAAGCTGGATGAAGGAGCGACTCCAATGACCGAGCGCATCCAAGAGTTTCTGCGCCGCCGCCGCGAAGCGGGTCAGGACGATGGCCCCTGCCTCGTCGTCGACCTCGACGTCGTGCGCGAGAACTATCAGATCTTTGCCAAGGCGCTGCCGGACAGCCGGGTGTTCTATGCCGTCAAGGCGAACCCGGCGCCGGAATTGCTGGCGCTGCTGGCTTCGCTCGGCTCCTGCTTCGACACCGCCTCGGTCGCTGAGATCGAGATGGTGCTCGCGGCTGGCGCCTCGGCTGACCGCATCTCCTTCGGCAACACGATCAAGAAGGAGCGCGATATCTCGCGCGCCTTCGCGCTCGGCGTTCGCCTGTTCGCGGTCGACTGCAAGGCCGAGGTGGAGAAGATCAGCCGCGCCGCCCCCGGTGCCAAGGTGTTCTGCCGCTTTCTGTTCGGCTGCGCCGGCGCCGAATGGCCGCTGTCGCGCAAGTTCGGCTGCGATCCGGACATGGCGGTCGACGTGCTCGACCATGCCCAGAAGCTCGGCCTCGAGCCCTGCGGCGTGTCGTTCCATGTCGGCTCGCAGCAGCGCCGCACCGCGGCCTGGGACGAGGCGCTCAAGACCGCAGCCGCGATCTTCCGCGCCTGCGCCGAGCGCGGCATGAACCTGACCATGGTCAATCTCGGCGGCGGCTTCCCGACCAAGTATCTGCGGGAAGTGCCGGCGGTGCAGGCCTATGGCCGCTCGATCTTCAAGGCGCTGCGCAAGCATTTCGGCAATGCCATCCCGGAGACCATCATCGAGCCGGGCCGCGGCATGGTCGGCAATGCCGGCGTGATCGAGGCCGAAGTCGTGCTCGTCTCCAGGAAGAGCGAGCAGGACCAGGCGCGCTGGGTCTATCTCGACATCGGCAAGTTCGGCGGCCTCGCCGAAACCATGGGCGAGTTGATCCGCTACCCGATCAAGACGCCGCGCGACGGCGACGAGGTCGGTCCGTGCGTGCTCGCAGGCCCGACCTGCGACAGTGCCGACGTGCTCTACGAGAAGCGCCCTTACGATCTGCCGATCAGCCTCGAGATCGGCGACAAGGTGCTGATCGAAGGCACAGGCGCCTATACCGCGACCTACGCGGCGGTGGCCTTCAACGGCTTCGCACCGCTGCGCACTTTCCACATCTGACCCCTCTGGCTCCGGCGCACGCTTCGGCTTCGCGCCGGAGCGCAACGCCGACAAGGAGCGGATCAATGGTGACCATTCGGGAAGAAAAGATCGCGGACGTCGCAGCGCGCGAGGCCTTGCTGGACGAGGCCTATGGCGCCGTTCGTTTCACCAAGACCTCGGAACGGCTGCGCGAGGGCCGTAAGCCTGCGGATGGGCTGGCGCTGGTTGCCGTCGAGCGCGGCCGCATCGTCGGCACAATCCGGCTGTGGCATGTCACAGCCGGTCCCGGCTGCGCCGCGCTGCTGCTCGGCCCGCTCGCGGTGCATCCCGATTGCCGCAACCGCGGCATCGGCATGACGCTGGTGCGCCGCGCCATTGCGCGTGCTCGGCTCGCCGGCCACGGTGCCGTGCTTCTGGTCGGCGACGCTCCGTATTACGGGCGTTTCGGCTTCAGCGCGACACAGACCGGCAGCCTCTGGATGCCGGGCAGCTTCGAACGCGACCGGCTCCTTGGGCTGGAACTCAAGCCGGCAGCGCTGTCCGGCGCCCGCGGCATGATCGCCGCTACCGGCCAGCTTGCCCCCAAGCCGGACCTCAACGCGCTGATCGCGGCAACCGGCAGCAAAAGTGGCGGCACCCGTCACGCTGTTGTACAACGCGCCGCCTAAAGCTCGATCCGGAAAATATTCAGACCCCAGTCCCGTCCTCCCGGCAACCGGGGTCTGAAGCCATCCCTCATCCATTCAATCCATTCGCTTCGGAGCGACAATAATGACCGCATGGCCTGTTCACGGACGTATCACCGGCCCCATTGTGATGGTCGGCTTTGGCTCGATCGGCAAAGGCACGCTGCCTCTGATCGAACGGCATTTCGAATATGACAAATCGCGTGTTGTGGTCATCGATCCGGAGGACAAAGACCGCAAGCTCCTTGACGAGCGCGGCATCCGGTTCATCCACCAGTCGGTCACGCGCGAGAACTACCGCAAGCTGCTCGGCCCGCTTTTAACCGAAGGCGGCGGCCAGGGTTTTTGCGTAAACCTGTCGGTCGACACGTCCTCGGTCGACATCATGCAGTTCTGCCGCGAGATCGGTGCCCTCTATGTCGACACCGTTGCCGAGCCGTGGCCGGGCTTTTATTTCGATTCCAAGCTCGGTCCGGAGAAGCGCTCGAATTACGCGTTGCGCGAGGTCGTGCTCGAGGCGCGGCGCAAGACGCCGGGCGGCACCACGGCGGTGTCGTGCTGCGGCGCCAATCCCGGCATGGTGTCCTGGTTCGTCAAGCAGGCGCTCCTCAACATCGCAAGCGACCTCAACCTGAAGATCAAGGAGCCGAAGACGCGCGAGGAGTGGGGCAAGCTCGCCAAAAAGCTCGGCGTCAAAGGTATTCACATCGCCGAGCGCGACACCCAGCGCGCCAAGAAGCCGAAGCCGATCGAGGTTTTCGTCAACACCTGGTCGGTCGAGGGCTTCCTCTCGGAAGGCATGCAGCCGGCCGAGCTCGGCTGGGGCACGCACGAGAAGAAGCTGCCGAAGAACGGTTACAAGCACAAAACCGGCTGTCAGGCGGCAATCTATATGACGCAGCCCGGCGCCAATACCCGCGTGCGCTCATGGACGCCGACCGCGAAGGCGCAATACGGCTTCCTGGTCACGCACAACGAGTTGATCTCGATCGCCGACTACTTCACGCTGCGTCAGGGGCACAAGGTTTTGTACCGGCCGACCTGCCATTACGCCTATCACCCGTGCAATGACGCGGTGCTGTCGCTGCATGAACTGTTCGGCCAGGCCGGCGAACGGCAGCCGGCGATCCACATCCTTGACGAGTATGAGATCGAGGACGGCATCGACGAGCTTGGCGTGCTGGTCTACGGCCACAAGAAGAATGCCTATTGGTACGGCTCGCAGCTCTCGATCGAGGAGACCCGCTCGATCGCGCCGTATCAGAACGCGACCGGCCTGCAGGTCACCTCGGCCGTGCTCGCCGGCATGGTCTGGGCGTTGGAAAATCCGAACGCGGGCATTGTCGAAGCCGACGAGATGGACTTCCGCCGTTGCCTCGAAGTGCAGATGCCTTATCTGGGGCCGGTGATCGGCACCTATACCGACTGGACACCGCTCGCCAATCGCCCGGGTCTGTTCAAGGAAGACATCGACAAGCGCGATCCGTGGCAGTTCACCAATGTGCTGGTGAGCTGACGGGAAGAATCGCTTGAGACCGGTTGAAACGGGCGCCGTCGGAGGCGCCCGTTTTGCTTTGCGTTATTTCAAGCGCTTCGCCGCTTCCTCGACCATGCTCAGATCGGAATGCGCCTTGATGTCGACGCTGTTGTTGACGAAGCCGAGCGCCTTGGTCATGTCGACGTTCTTCTGCAGCGCGGGCAGGTCCGGCACCATGTTGGGATCGCGATAATAGTCGTTCTTGGTGTAGATCCAGCCGAAACGGTCGGCCTGTTGTTTGGTCAGCTGCGAAGCGATTTCGGCCGCCGCGTCGTGGTTCTTCGGATCAAGATACCAGTGCGTGATCCGCAGCGAATCTTCGAGGAAATCCACCAGCGCCGCGCGGTGCGCGTCGATGAAAGGCTTGCGCGCCGACCACATGACGAATTGCGACACGCCGATCGCATCGCGCATGTCGAACAGTTTGGTGGCGATCTTCTTCAGTTCGGGATCGAGCACGAACGGCAGCACCGCCGGGATCAGGTCGACCTTCTTTTCCGCGAGCATGGCGCGCATCGCGGGGAACGGCGCCTCGACGACGGTATAGTCGCGGTTGGCCTCAAGCCCGTGCTTGCGCAGCATGGCGCGCATGGCGACATCGACGCCAGAGCCGGCGACATTGGTGGCGACGACTTTGCCCTTGAGATCCTCGATCTTCTTGACCGGACCGTCTTTGAGCACATCGTATTCGTTGCTGTAATAACCATCGACGCCGTCCTGGAAATCGTCCGAGATCACCCGGATGTCGTCCAAGCCGGCATTGCCGATGGCGATCGGCAGAGTGGAGAAGGCGAGATTGCCGATCTCGAGCTCGTTATTGGCGATCGCCGTGATCATCGGCGGCGTACCGGCGTAGTGCACGGGCTCGAATACGTAGGATTTGCCGAAATGGACGGCGAGGTCCTTCTTCTGCACCCAGACCGAAGCCCAGTTGGCCAGCGGCGCGACCCAGGCACCGCGAATTTTCAGCGGGTCCGCATGCGCAAGACCGATGCTGAACAGCAAGGCCGAAACACTTCCCAGTATGATTTTTGCACGCATCTGTTCCCCCCGATACGCCGCGTTTTTTCATCTGAAAGCGGCTATTGGGCGGGATAGTGGGCGGAAATCCCGTTGCGGCGCAAGCCGCCGCTTGCCGCAGGCTTAATGTGTCGCCCGGCTGCCGGTCGGCGCCGCTATTGGCGCTGTCGAGCGATCAGATGAGGGCCGTTGCGGTCTACGATCCGGAAGCAGAAACTGCGCTCTGCCACAAGTGCGCGCAGTCTGTTCGGCACGGAGCGAACATGTCGGGGGCGATACCAAATCCGTCTTTTGACGGTCTCGCCGAGATACCGTCGAGCGACGATCCGTCGCTGCATCGTGTCCTGATCGTGGGCGGCGGCGCCGGCGGATTGCGGCTTGCGTCGCTGCTGGGCGCCAAACTCGGCCGTCGTCACAAGGCTTCGATCACGCTTCTTGAAAAGACGCGCATCCATGTCTGGAAGCCGCTGCTGCACGAAGTCGCCTCCGGCTCGCTCGACAGCGAAACGGACTCGCTGGAACTGCTCGCGCATGCGCGATACCGGCACTATTGCTATCGCAACGGCGCTATGGTCGGGCTCGACCGGGCGAAGCGGCAAGTGCATGTCGCACCGAGCGTCGACGAGGACGGCGCGACGATCATTCCGCCGCGCGTGCTCGGTTATGACACGCTCGTCGTCGCTGTCGGCAGTATGTCCAATGACTTCGGCACGCCAGGCGTCAAGGACTACGCCATCACACTCGATACGCTCGATCAGGCGGCGCGGTTCAACCGCCGCATGATCAATGCCTGCCTGCGGGCGAACGAGCGAAATGAGCCCCTCAAGCCCGGACAATTGCATTGCGCGATCATCGGCGCCGGCGCGACCGGCGTCGAACTGGCCGCGGAACTCCACAAGACGATGCGCGATCTGGTGTCCTACAATCTCGACCGCATCGACTTCGACATGCATATCAAGATCGAGCTGATCGAGGCGGCGCCGCGCATCCTGCCGGCTTTGCCGGAAAGTCTCGCCGCGGCAACGGCGGAGGTGCTGCGCGGACTGGGCGTCAATATCCGCACCGGGCGGCGCGTCATGGAGCTGCGCGCCGGCGAGGTGGTGCTCGACGGCGGCGAGATCGTACCAGCGGAATTGATCGTCTGGGCCGCCGGCATCAAGGCACCGGATTATCTGCGCGACCTCGATGGGCTCGAAACTGACAAGATCAATCGTCTCGTGGTGCGGCCGACCTTGCAGACCACCAAAGACGACGACATTTTCGCTATGGGCGACTGCGCGCATTGTGTGCTGCCGGGCATGCCCGAGCCGCTGCCGCCGACCGCGCAGGTGGCGCATCAGCAATCAGGCTTCATGGTCGCGGCTATCAAGAAGCGGTTGCGCGGCGCGCCGCTGAAAAATTTCGTCTATCGCGATCGAGGCTCGCTGATCTCGCTCGCCGACTACAACACGCTCGGCATCGTGTTCAAGAACGTGAAGCTGCAGGGCCTGATCGCGCGCTGGACCTATAAGGCGCTGCACAAACGGCACTTGCGGGCGCTGCATGGCAGTTTCAAAGTGGTGCTGGATTCGCTGGTCCACGCCATCACCAAGCGCACCGAGCCGCGGATCAAGCTGCACTAATTGGGCAGGCAGAATTGCTTAGCGGCTTGCCTCGGCGTGCCAGACCAAAAGCCGTCGGCGGATCACTGCCATGACCTTGATCAGGATATACCCGACCACGGCGATCTCGACGATGCCGGCGAACACGCCCGGCGAATTGGCGTAGCGTGACGCCGTCATCATGGCGCCGCCGAGACCATATCCGCCCATGGCCATCTCGGCGATGATCGCGACAATGAGCGCGATCGGCAGCGCCACCTGCAGGCCGGTCATGATCTGTGGCAGCGCCGCCGGCAGAATGATCTGCCACATCATCTCGCGCTCGCTGGCGCCCATATTGCGTCCCGACCAGATCAGTTCCTTGTCGACACTGGCGATGCCGGCGAGCGTCGCGGTCACCACCGGGAAAATGGCGTCGAACACCACCATCGAGATTTTCGAGACGTCGTACAGGCCGAGCCACAGAATGATGATCGGCAGGAACGCGATCTTCGGCATCGGAAAGCCGACCGAGATCAACGGATCGAAGAACCAGCGCAAATCTTGCTGCGCGACATCGCGGCGCCGAGCACCACGCCGCCGATCGCGGCGATCGCGAAGCCGGTCAATGCGCGGTACATGGTCAGCCCGAGGTTGAGCCAAAGATCGCCGTGCACCGCGTCGGTATAGATGCGCTGCGCGACGACCGAGAAGGCGGGCAGCATGAACGGCGTCACCCTGCCGCTGCGCGCGAAATACTCCCAGGCCACCAGCACGACGAGGATCGAGAACAGGCCGGCGCCGCGCCGAAAAATATCGTCGAAGCGGCGCAGCGCATCCTGGGAGATATCGGCCTGCGCCTCGGCTAGCGTGGCCTGATGTTCTACTCCCGCCATCGCAGCAGCCTCTGCATCAGGAGTTGATAGATCCGGTCGGCGGCAAAGCCGAGGAAGGCGACGGTGAGCACGACCGCGTACATGCCCTCATAGGAACCGGTCGAACCGAGATAGCCGATCAGATAGCCGAAACCTTTCTGTGAGACGATCAGCTCCGACGACACCAAGAGGATGAAGGCGAGCGCCAGAGCGGTGCGGATGCCGTTGAGGATTTCCGGCAGCGCGCTCGGCAGCACGACATCGAAGATCATGCGCATGCTGCCGGCGCCCATGCCGCGCGCCGACCAGATCAAGGCGTGATCGCTGCCGCGGGCGCCGTTATAGGCGCCGATGGTGACCGGGATCATGCAGCCGAGAAAAATCAGAAGGATCTTGGAGCCGTCCCCGAAGCCGAGCCACAGCACGGTGACCGGGATCAGCGCCGATTTCGGCAACGGATAGAACAATTCGACCAGCGGGTTGATGAACATGTCGATGATGCGGGAGCGCGCCATGGCGATGCCCAATCCGCCGCCGACCGCGATGGCGAGCAAAAGACCGACACTGCCGCGATAGAGCGATGCAGCGCCGTTATTGACGAGCTCGCCGTCGCGCATCAGATCGGCCCAGGCCACCGCGACCTGGCTCAAAGGCGGCAGTGCGAGCGAATCGACGAGATTCATGCGCGCGATTACTTCCCAGGCAATCGCCATGATGACGATCGGCAAATAGCGGATGAAGGTTTTTATGACGGCCTCAGACGTCATGAGCCGACCGTCTCCTGCGCCTTGACCGCCTCGTCATGGACTAGGCTCCACAATTCGTCGACCTTCTCGAGGAATTCTTTGCTGCGCAGGATTCCCGGATTGCGATCTGAAAACCTGGTTTCGACGATCGCCTTGATGCGTCCGGGCCGCGCCGACATCACCGCCACCCGCTCCGACAGATAGACCGCCTCTTGCACATCGTGGGTGACGAAGACCACCGTCTTCGGCGAGCGTTGCCAGATTTTCAGAAGCTCGGTCTGCATGATCGCGCGCGTCTGCGCATCCAAGGCGCCGAACGGCTCGTCCATCAGAAGAATGTTCGGATCGATGGCGAGCGTGCGTGCGATCGCGGCGCGCTGTTTCATGCCGCCGGACAGTTGCGACGGATAACTGTCCTCGAAGCCGCGCAGCCCGACCATGTCGATGAACGACTGCGCCTGCTTCTCGCGCTCCGGCCGTGGCAGGCCCTTGCGCTCAAGACCATAGAGAATATTGGCGCGCACGGTCTTCCACGGAAACAGTGCGAAATGTTGAAACACGATGCCGCGGTCTGGTCCGGGCGCCGCCACCGGCTTGTCCCCGACCAGGATGCGGCCGCCCTCGATGGGCAGAAATCCGCCAATCAAATAGAGCAGCGTCGATTTCCCGCAGCCCGACGGACCGAGCAAAGCCAGGAATTCGCGGGGCCGGATTTCCAGCGATATGTCCGACAGCGCCAGCACCGGGCGTCCGCGCGGTGGACGATAGGTGTGGTTGACCCGGTCAATGACAATTTGGCCTTGTCCACCCATCCACGCCTGCCTTGTGTTCCCCAAAAGCGTCGAACGTGGCGCTCGGCGCCGTCCCCTGAGGGGCACCCTAGCCGACCGTGGCGGAAGGACAAGGGCGCTGCGAGAATTCGCGTCACAGCGCGAATTTGTTAGCTGTGTGGTAGCGTGCGCCAATAGGTATATGAATTGTTGGCAACGCCATAAGTATCTCGAATACAAGAAGTAGAGATGGAACGCTCATTCAAGAAAGAAGTGGCCGCGCTGCGGCTCGGCGCCGGCGAGACTTTTCGCGGCGAGGGCATTCTCGCCGTCACCAAAGCGCTGCTGCAATCCGGCGTCAGCTATGTCGGGGGCTATCAGGGCGCGCCGGTGTCGCATCTGCTCGACGTCATGGTGGATGCCGACGAGCTTCTGGCCGATCTCGGCGTGCATGTCGAAACTTGCACCAACGAGGCCGCCGCGGCCGCCATGCTCGGCGCATCGATCAATTATCCGCTGCGCGGAGCGGTGACCTGGAAATCGATTGTCGGCACCAATGTCGCGGCCGACGCGTTGTCGAATCTCGCGTCGCCGGAAGTCATCGGTGGCGCACTGATCGTGCTCGGCGAGGACTATGGCGAGGGCGCGAGCGTCATTCAGGAACGCTCCTATGCGTATGCGCTGAAATCCTCGATCTGGCTGCTCGATCCGCGGCCGGATTTGCCGACCATCGTACACATGGTGGAAAAGGGATTTGAGCTTTCCGAGGCGAGCCACGCGCCGGTGATGCTCGATCTACGGGTGCGCGCCTGCCATGTCACCGGCGAATTTATCGCTAAAGACAACAAGCGCGGCGCCTATAGCGGGCAGCATCGGCTCTCAGGTCCGCCGCGCTTTGACTATGGACGGCTCGCGCATCCGCCGGTGATTTTCACGCAGGAGCGCCTCAAGGTCGAGCAGCGCCTGCCGGCGGCGCAGACATTCATTCGCGAGCAGAAGCTCAACGAGCTCATTCCCGGCGAGCTTGCCGACATCGGCATCATCACGCTCGGCGGCCTGACCAATGGCCTGCTGCGGGCGCTGTCGCGACTCGATCTCGCCGATCTTTACGGTCAATCGCGCATCCCGATCTATGTGCTCAATGTCGTTTACCCGCTGGTGCCAGACGAGGTGAAGGACTTTTGCGCCGGCAAACGTGCCGTGCTCGTGGTCGAGGAAGGCTCGCCCGATTATGTCGAGCAGCAGATCAATGTCGTGCTGCGTGAGGCCGGCAGCGCGACGCGCGTGCATGGCAAGGATTGCCTGCCGCGCACCGGCGATTACACCTCGGAAATCTTTTTGCGCGGCATTTCGGTTTTCCTGAAGCAGACAGAACCGCCCGGCGTTGACACCGCCGCGGTCGCCGCGCATGCGCAGGAGTTTTTCGCGCACAAGCCGGCGGTCACCGCCACGGTCGGCGACATTCCACCGCGGCCGCCGAATTTCTGCACCGGCTGTCCGGAGCGGCCGGTCTTTGCCGCGATCAAGCTGGCGCAGCGCGAAATCGGACCGACGCATATCAGCGCCGACATCGGCTGCCATTCGTTCGCGACCTTCGCGCCGTTTTCGCTCGGCAATTCCATTCTCGGCTACGGCATGTCGCTGGCGAGCGCGGCCGCAGTCGGTCCGAACATGGAGAAACGGCCGATCGCAGTGATGGGTGACGGCGGCTTCTGGCACAACGGACTCATCACTGGCGTCGCCTCCAACGTGTTCAACAAAGGCGACGGCGTTCTGATCGTGATGCAGAACGGCTATGCCTCGGCGACCGGCCAGCAATATCTGCCCTCGAGCAAGGGCAGTCGCAGCGGCGCGCCGATCGGCATCAGCATCGAGAATGCGGTGCGTTCGCTCGGCGTCACTTGGCTGCGCACGGTGCGCACGTACAGCGTTGCGAAGATGGTCGCGACCCTGAAGGAGGCGATGCGCAGCGCCGAGCACGGCCTCAAGGTGATCATCGCCGACGGCGAATGCATGCTGGCGCGGCAGCGCCGCATCCGCGCGGAGGACGCCGCAAAGCTTGAACGCGGCGAGCGTGTGGTGAAAACGCGCTTCGGCGTCGACGACGAGATTTGTACCGGCGACCATTCCTGCATCCGGCTCTCCGGCTGTCCGTCGCTGACGGTGAAGCCGAACCCCGATCCGTTGCGCACCGATCCGGTGGCGGCAGTGGTCGAAAGCTGCGTCGGCTGCGGGCTGTGCGGCGAGGTCGCGCATGCCGCCGTGCTCTGTCCGTCATTCTATCGCGCCGACATCGTCAGCAATCCGCACTGGTGGGACAGAACGCTGCAAAAATTCCGGCGCGCCGTGATTTCCTGGCTCGGCGGCCGGCGAAATTCCGGTGACTCTCTGCCGCAACTTCAGCCGACCTCCACTCCCGATGCCGCCGTTGCGGGGCGCCGCGAACAGGCCGCGCAAGCCAGCGCGAAGCCGGGGCAAGCCGTTCGCCCCTTGACGGTCTTGATCGCTGCGCTCGGCGGCGAGGGCGGCGGCGTGCTGACCGATTGGATCGTTGCCGCTGCCGAAAGCCAGAACTTTCCGGTGCAATCGACGTCGATTCCCGGCGTGGCGCAGCGCACGGGCGCCACGACCTATCACATCGAAATGGTGCCCGCCGCGGCCGGCAAAGACGAACGCCGTCCGGTGCTCGGCCTGTCTCCGGGTGTTGGCGACGTCGATCTCGTCGTCGCCAGCGAATTGATGGAAGCCGGCCGCGCCATTGCCGGCGGCTTTGTCACGTCCGACCGCACCACGACGATCGCCTCGCTGAGCCGCTCCTATCTGGTGACCGAGCGTATGGCCATGGGCGACGGGCGCTACGATCATCCCAAGCTCGTTGCCGCGGTCGAGAAGAATTCAAAGCAATCGCTGCTGCTCGACCTCGAAGCGATCGCGCGCGAATTGGGTGCGATGATCAATGCAGTGATGCTGGGCGCCATCGCCGGTGCCGGAGCGTTGCCGATTCCGGCCGAAGCGTTCGAGGCCGCGATCCGCGTCGACGGCAAGGCCGTGAGCGCCAATCTGCGCGGCTTCCGCGCCGGCCTGGCCGCCGCGCAGGGCGGTTCGCAGGCTGCCGCTGTGCCGGAAAAACGTGCGCAAGCGGCCTCGCCTTCGCTGGCCGTTTTGGAATCAGAAATCGCGGCGATACCCGAGGCGGCGCGCGCCTTTGCGACCGAAGGCGTGCGGCGGCTCGCGCACTATCAGGATCTGGACTATGCGCGGCTCTATCTCGATCGCCTGACACCGATCCGCGAGGCCGATGCGAAAGCCGGCGCCAACGGCAAGCTTCTCGCCGAGACGGCGCGGCATCTCGCCGTACGCATGTCGTATGAAGACGTGATCCGCGTCGCGCAGGTCAAGATCGATCCGGCGCGGTTCGCGCGCATCGAGAGTGCGATGGCCCTGAAGCCCGATCAGGCAGTCAATGTCACTGAATTCCTCAAGCCCGGCGTCGAGGAGTTTTGCTCGGTGCTGCCGCCATGGCTCGCCAATCCGATTTTGAGTCTCGCCGAGCGCTATCCGGCTTTCGGCCGTGCGCATTGGGGCATGGAGGTCAACACCGCTTCGATCTCCGGCTATCTGCGCTTCTTCATGCTCGCCAAGCTGCGCGGCTTCCGGCCCAAGACGTTCCGCTATGGCGAGGAGCAGCGCGCCATCGAGTTGTGGCTGAAAATGATCACGCAGGCCGCGGCGCTGGCCGCCGATCTGGCGCTCGAAATCGCCGAATGTGCCCGCCTCATCAAGGGCTACGGCGATACGCATAAGCGCGGCACCGCGAATTATCGCCTGATCGAACGCGAAGTGATGGCGCCGGCGCTTGCCGGCACGATGCCGCCACGCCAAGCCGCGGAAGCGCTCGCCAACGCGCGCACTGCGGCGCTGCTCGATCCCGAAGGCGAGGCACTCGCAAAATGCCTCACCGAGATCGCGGCCCAAGCCGACCGCAGGATCGCTGCGGAATAGTGCAATGACGCGGTCGGGCAAGCGTTGAGCTCACGCTATGCGTGTGGATCCTCTTGGATATGTACAAGCACTAGCAAAAACCTTGTTCCAACAAGGAGATAGGGAAGATTTGTGAGCAAAATTTTACGTTGAATTAACCGCGGCCGTTAATCATGACACCCTGGTGGTGACGGGCCGAGAATGTTGAGCTTCGATTTTCCCATTCGCACGAAGCTCGCGATCTGGGCGGCGCTCGGCGTGTTGCTCGTCGCCGGAATGCTTGCCGAGCAGCAGATCGGAGATCGCTGGGCCGCGCATCAGCGTGTGATTGCACAGAACAAGCAGCTCGCCGCCGTCGAAGCGCTCCGCGCCGCCAAAGATCTCGGCAATATGCAGATCGCCATGCGCGAGATGCGTCTCGCCATCGCGCCAGCCGACATCGACCGCGCGCTGACGCAGTTGCGCGCCGATGCGGCATCAGCCGCGCACCATGTCGATACCGCGGTCAGTCTGAGCGACGAGCCGGCGGAAAAGCAGCAATTGCAGAAGATCAGTGCGCTCGCCGCCGATTATGTCGGGGTCAGCACCGATCTCGCCGCGATCGCGAAGGACTACGGCGACACTGTTTCCAAGATAGATCAGGCCGTCAAACTCGGCCGGCAGATGAACGTGCTGATCGAAGAGGCGACCGAAGATTTGATCGGCGCCGCTGAAGACCGCAATGAGCAGGCAAGCGCCGAGCGGCAGCGTGTCAGCCGGATCGATCTTGGCATCGGGCTCTTCGTCATTGCCGTGCTGGCGGGCCTGGCCGTGTTCGGCGCCGTGAACATCGCTAACCCGATCCGCCGCATCGGCGAGGTTCTGCGCGCGCTCGCTCACGGCAACAAGGAGGTCGAGGTCCCTTACCTCGGACGCGCCGATGAAGTCGGCGACAATGCCCGCGCCGCGCAGGCCTTCAAGGAAAAGCTCATCCGCGTCGAGCAGCTGGAAATCGCCGAGAAGGAAACGGCGCGGCGTATGCAGGAGCAGCGCCGCACTGACATGAACGACGTTGCCGGCCGGTTCGAGAAGACCGTCGCGAGTGTGGCGCATACGGTGTCGTCGTCGTCGACCGAGCTCGAGGCGGCCGCCGAGGCGCTCGGCGCCATGGCCGAGGCGACGCGGGATATGTCCGGCAAGGTGCTGGCGGCCTCGACCCAGGCTGCCGACAGTGTGCAATCGGTATCCATCGCCACCGAGCAGCTCATCGCGTCGGTCGACGAGATTAGCCGCCAGGTCCAGGAATTGAAGCGGATCGCCCGCGAAGCGGTGGTGCAGGCGGAGCAGACCGACGGCCGCATCGCCGAATTGACGCGCGCGGCCGGCCGTATCGGCGATGTGGTCAAGCTGATCACCGAGATCGCCGACCAGACCAATCTGCTGGCGCTGAATGCGACCATTGAAGCGGCGCGCGCCGGCACTGCCGGCAAGGGCTTCGCGGTGGTCGCGCAGGAGGTCAAGGCGCTGGCGGCGCAAACGTCCAGAGCGACGAGCGACATCAGCGTGCAGATCATGGGCGTGCAGGCGGCGACCCAGGACTCGGTCGCCATCATCAAGGAGATCGGCAGCACCATCACCCGCATCGCCGAGATCGCCGGCGCCATCACCGCCGCGGTCGACCTGCAGACGCAGACCACGCGCGAGATCGCCGACAATGTCCGGGCGGCGACCGGCAGCACCGCCCATGTCGCCACCGATCTCGGCGACGTCAACCAGAGTGCGAGCGGGATTACCTCGGCCTCGGCGCAGATTTTGGCCTCGGCCAAGTCGTTGTCGCAGGAGGGCAACCGGCTGACCAGCGAGGTGGAGAGCCTGCTGGCGGCGGTCCGCGCCGCCTGAACGCTTCGGCCGGCGCTCTTCCGTGCCTCCACCGGCTTGGCTATGCTGCGCGCCGCGCGGGCGTAGTTCAGTGGTAGAACGACAGCTTCCCAAGCTGTATGTCGTGGGTTCGATTCCCATCGCCCGCTCCAATCGGACGCCTGCGCGGAATTTTCCCGTTGCAACGCAGCATCCATTTCATTTTGAATCGGCGGGCGCAGCGATTATGGTTGCGGGTGACGGATGACGCGCGCTGCTCTGCGCATGTCGCCAATGTTGACCGGGGGTTGGTCTAGTGGCGAAAGCCGCGGGCCAGGAAAAACATGAGCCTGCAAAACGCGACGCCGGGCACCACCAATGATCGGCCCGAAAAAACGCCGGGATGGAGCTGGTGGTATCTGCTCTTTATCGTTCAATTCATCGCGGTGCTTTGGCCGCCGTTTTACAACAAGATCGAGCCGGCCTGGGCGGGGATACCGTTCTTCTATTGGTATCAGATGCTCTGGGTGATCATCGGCGCGATCCTCACGGCAATCGTCTACTTCGCCACCGACGCCGAGCATCGGTGAAGACGACGAACCGGATGAGCCGGCCGATCAGTTTCGCCTGACACAAGGGCGGCCGCGCAATAAGCTACGTTCAACGGGAAATCCTTCTGCGTTCCGCGTCTAACGACCAGAAAGGCAAGAAGAGAGTTGGGGGAGGCCATCGTGGCAGAGATCAATTGGACAGCACTTACCGTTTTCATTCTGCTGTTCGCGTTCATCACCTGGCTGGGCTTTGCCGCAGCGCATTGGCGCAAGGGTGATCTCGACCAACTGCACGAATGGGGCCTGGGCGGACGCCGTTTCGGCACCATTGTCACCTGGTTCCTGATCGGCGGCGATCTCTACACGGCCTACACCTTCATCGCCGTTCCGGCACTGGCGTTCGGCGCGGGCGCGATCGCGTTCTTCGCGGTGCCCTACACGATCATGATCTATCCGATCCTGTTCCTGGTGTTTCCGCGCCTCTGGTACGTCTGCCACAAGCACAATTACATCACGCCGGCGGATTTCGTGCGTGGCCGGTTCGGCAATCGCTGGCTCGCGCTCGCGATCACCATCACCGGCATTGTCGCGACGATGCCCTATATCGCGCTGCAGCTGGTCGGCCTTCAGGTCGTCATCGGCGGCATGGGTGTGGGTGTCGGCTCGAGCTCGTGGCTCGTCGCCGATCTGCCGCTGATCATCGCCTTCATCATTCTCGCCGCGTTCACCTATTCGAGCGGGCTGCGCGCGCCGGCTTCGATCGCGATCGTCAAGGACATCCTGATCTACATCACCGCGTTCGCGGCGGTCATCATCGTTCCGATCGAGCTTGGCGGCTTCGGCAAGATCTTTGCTGCCGTGCCGCCGGCAAAGGTGCTGCTCGCCGTTCCCGGCGCCAACACGACAGGCACTTTTGGTGTCTACGCGACGCTGGCTTTGGGCTCCGCGCTGGCGCTGTTCCTTTACCCGCACTCCGTCACTGGCATCCTGGCCGCAAACAGCGGGCATGCCATCCGCCGCAACGCCGCGATGTTGCCGGGCTATTCGTTCATGCTGGGCCTGCTGGCGCTGGTCGGCTTCTTCGCCATCGCCGCCGGTGTCGGAACGCTTCCGGAATTCGCGGCCGGCTTCAAACAGTTCGGCAATAATTTTGCGGTGCCGGCGCTGTTCCTGCACACCTTCCCGTCATGGTTCGTCGGCATTGCTTTCGCCGCGGTCGGCATCGGCGCCCTGGTGCCGGCAGCGATCATGTCGATCGCTGCGGCCAACCTCTACACGCGCAACATCCACAAGGAGTTCTTCAATAAGAATCCGACGGAGAAGCAGGAAGCGCAGATGGCCAAATGGGTGTCGCTGATCGTCAAGCTCGGCGCGCTCATCGTCATTATCTTTCTGCCGACCCAATTCGCCATCTTCCTGCAACTCTTGGGTGGCATCCTGATCATCCAGACGCTGCCGGCGGTGATGCTTGGCGTCTATACGCGTTGGTTCAATGACTGGGCATTGTTGGTCGGTTGGGCGGTTGGCACCGCAACGGGCATTTGGATGTTCGTTGCCGCCAACTACACGCCGAACTTCCCGCTTCACTTTGCGGGGTTCACTTTCCCCGGCTACACGGCGCTCTACACCGTCGTGCTGAATTTGATCGTCGTGATTGTTCTGACGCCGGTGTTCAACGCGATGTGCAAGACGCGGATCGACGAGACCAAGCCGGTCGACTACCACGCTTGATCGCGCTGGCTTCGCGAAGCGAAGGTGAATTGCTCAGGCCGCGGCGGAATGCCGCGGCCTTTTCCTTTAATAGAAAAGTGAGTTAGCCGGGTCTCTCCCCCATTCGTTTCGGACGAAACTATTAAATTTTAACCAGTAACTTTTACCCTGAGATTCACGCGGAAATGCGGATCGCCCTGCTGGAAGCAGCGCGGGGTTGATCTGATCACGGCCTACAACCAGGTGCCGGCCGAGCTTCGCTTGATTGCCGCTGCGCGCGGCAAGCTCGAGACCGATCTGACGAGCCTTGTGCGCATCTGCTGCTCATCGTGCCGCGGCCCCCGACGCGAATCGAATTTCGAAATTCCGTTCGGACTGAACCCTAAGCTTTTAGGACGCGCACCATGTCGATTCTGTCCCGCTTCCGCATCCTCACTAAGATTCTCGCCGTCATTGGAATCCTGTCGCTCGCGGCGGCGGGCATCACCGCGCTCGGCATCTCTTCACTCAAACAAATCGCGGAGCAGACCGGGCTCGTGTCGCGGACGTCCGACGAGGCGCTCCTGGTCTCACGCATCAATACCAACCTTCAGGCCATCAGCGCTAATATCTACCGCCTCGCCGGCGATCCACGCCCGGAGAACCGTAACGCGGCGGAAGCCGAGATCAAAGACGAACTCGCCAACTTCAAGAAGCGCTTCACCGCCTTGAGCGGGCTTGTCGTTTCGGAAGACAGCAAAGCGCGGCTCGCCAAGATATCAAGCGACATGGAAGCCCTGAACGGCGCCATCACGAGCATCTATCAAGCCGCCAACGGCGTGCAGAACTTTCAGATGACGCAGGAAATGCAGCAGGTGCGCGACGCGGCCGGGTCCGCGAGCAAGCTCGTCGGCGGGTTGCGCAACTCGATGCGGGCCATGATGGAAATCTACGGCAAGCGCGTCGTCGACGTGAACGCCGACGCCACCGAAGCCTATCTCCACGTGTCGACACTGATGATGATGGCGGCCGGCATCAGCATCGCCGTCAGTCTGCTGCTTGGATTCCTGATCGGTCAATACGGTGTAGCCAAACCGGTGCGCGCGCTGGTCGTCCTGCTGCAGAAACTTGCCGGTGGTGACTACGATGTCGAGGTTGAAGGCACCGATCGTCAGGATGAAATCGGCGATGTCGCCAAGACCGCAATCATCTTCAAAGATAACGGCCTAGCAAAAATCCGCATGGAACGTGAGCAGAAAGAGCTGGAAAAGAAGGCCGCCGCGGATCGCGAAGCGGCGGCGGCGAATCTCGCCGGCGAGTTCGAGGCAGCCGTCGGCGGTATCGTCCAGGCCGCAGTCGCCGGCGACTTCTCCAAGCGCGTCGACCTGAACGGCAAGAGCGGCCTGATCCTCAGCGTCGGCTCTTCGATCAACACACTTTGTGAAAATGTCGGCGCGGCCTTGGGTGATCTCGTCGCGATGTTGGCGTCGCTCGCCAAGGGCGACCTCACTCGGCGCATGACGTCCGAGTATCAGGGCGAGTTCGGCAGGTTGAAAGACAATGCGAATACGACTGCGCAGGAAATCGGCGCGACGATTTCCGGCGTGAAGCAGGCTGCGCGCGAAGTCACCAACGCCTCCGTTGAGATCTCGACCAGCACCACCGATCTGTCGCAACGCACCGAGGAGCAGGCGGCAAGCCTCGAAGAGACTTCGGCCTCGATGGAAGAGATCGCCGCGACCGTCAAACGAAACGCCGAGAACGCCCAGCAGGCGAACCAGTCGGCGATCACCACGCGCGAATTGGCCGGCCGCAGCGGTCAGGTCGTGGCGAAGGCGGTGTCGGCGATGGCCCGCATCGAGGAATCCTCGATCAAGATTTCCGATATTATCGGCGTCATCGATGAGATCGCCCGGCAGACCAACCTGTTGGCGCTCAATGCCGCGGTCGAAGCCGCGCGCGCCGGCGAAGCCGGGCGCGGCTTCGCCGTCGTAGCTTCCGAAGTCCGCAGCCTCGCGCAGCGTTCGTCGCAGGCCGCCAAGGACATCAATGCCCTGATCACAAACAGCAACGGCGAAGTGAAAGAAGGCGTGCAACTCGTCAATGAGGCGGGTTCGGCGCTCTCCGCCATTGTCGATTTAATCAAGAAAGTCGCCGATATCGTCGCCGATATCGCGGCGGCCAGCGCCGAACAATCGTCGGCCATCGATCAGGTCAACAAGGCGTTGACCCAGATGGACGAGGTGACGCAGCAGAACTCGGCTCTGGTCGAGGAGAATGCCGCGACCGCAAAGACCCTCGAGCAGCAGTCGCAGGCGATGGATAGCCGTGTCGCTTATTTCCGCGTCGAGGATGGGGCAACGGCCGACCCTCCGGCGCCGGCGGCCGCACCGCGCTTACGGACGGTCGGCGCCACGGCGCTCAAAGAAGACGTATTCTGAAACCCAACAATCGGTCGAAACCGATGGCCTGGCCGGAGAAAGCTCTCCGGCCGGCTGCGTTTGGCGACCACAAGCGCGGGTGAGCTCACGGTGTGCGGCAAGGCAATCATGCTTTGCCGCATGACGCCGCTGTGGCACCGGTGATTTGATCGTGGCAGACTAAAGTCAGCAGCGCGGACCTTGCCGCGGCGCATGACTTGTGAGGGAGAGAGAAATGCCTTGGTCGAAAGCGTCGGATATCGCTTGGGGCCGTCTGCGGTCTCCGGATCTCGATGTCGCGGAAGAATTCCTGACCCGCTTCGGCCTGCATCGCACCGAGCGTACCGCAAATGCGCTCTATATGCGTGGGACCGATCCCAATCACCACATTCATGTCACCGAAAAAGGCGATTCGAAATTCGTCGGCATCGCCTATTACGTCAATGACGAGGACGATCTGAAGAAGCTCGCCAAGGCGCCGGGCGCCTCTGGTGTCGAGAACATCGACGAGCCCGGCGGCGGCAAGCGCGTGCGCTTGACCGACCCGAACGGCTACCAGATCGAAGTGGTTGCCGGTATCGCGCCGGTCGATCCGATTCCGGTGAAGCGGCAGAAGCTCAATTCCGGCGAAGCGCCAACCGCGCGCGCCGGCGAATTAATGCGGCTGCCCAAGGGCCCGGCCCACGTCAAGCGCATCGGCCACGGCGTGATGATGACGCCGAAATTCCGCGAGACGGTCGATTGGTTCCGCGAGATGCTTGGCTTCATCTGTTCCGACGATGTCTACGCTGAACACAAGGATAATCTGATCGGCTCATTCAACCGCTGCGACCGCGGCGACACTTATGTCGATCATCACGTTTTCTTCTGTCTCAATCACGAGAAGACCGGGCTTAACCACTTCTCCTTCGAAGTGCCCGACATCGACGATGTCTGCATGGGCCACGATTATCTGAAGAACTTCGGCACTTACGAGCATATGTGGGGTATCGGCCGCCATGTGCTCGGCAGCCAGGTCTATGATTATTGGGCGGACCCGTGGGGCCGCGTGCACGAGCACTGGGCCGACAGCGACCGGCTCAATATCGCCAACGGCTCCAATCTCGTCTCAGCCGACGAAGCGCTGATGTCGCAATGGGGCGAGAAGCCGCCGGAGAAATTCATCAATCACGCGAGCCCGTAGGGTGTAGTCCTGGCCGCGTGGCCTTGGAATCTCAGCCCAATACAGGCCGCGACGACGCGCCGTGGCTGAAAGCGGCCCAGGATCACAAAGACTCCGCACCAGATAGACAGCATGGTCATCGCCCGCTTTCCCTCTCTCGCCCATTGGGGAGCCTATACGGCTCTCGTCGAGAATGGCCGTGTCGTCGGCTGCGAGCCCTTTGCGCGCGATCCGGCGCCCTCGGCGATGCTGGATGCGATCCCGGCCATGGTGCATTCGCCGCTGCGCATCGCGCGGCCCGCGGTACGCAAAGGCTGGCGCAAGGGTCAAGGTCCGGGTCAGCCGCGCACCGGCGCCGACGAGTTCGAGGAAGTGTCGTGGCCGACCGCGATTGAACTGGTTGCCGGCGAGATCAAGCGCGTGCGCGAGGAGTTCGGCGCCACGGCGATTTTCGGCGGCTCTTACGGCTGGTCGTCGGCCGGACGGCTGCATCACGCGCGCACCCTGGTGCGGAAGTTCCTCGCGCTCGGCGGCGGCTTCGTCGATCAGCTCGGCAATTACAGCTGGGGCGCGGCGCAGTTTCTGTTGCCGCATGTGATCGGCACCTTTCAGCCGGTGACCGGACGCGTCACCGATTGGTCCTCGGTCGTCAAGCACACGCGCCTGATGATCGCCTTCGGCGGCCTGGCGCTGAAGAATGCGCAGATAACGTCCGGGGGCACCGGCGCGCATGTGCTCGAGACCTGGCTCAATCGCGCCAAGGACAATGGCGTTGAATTCGTCGTTATCAGCCCGAACCGCTCCGACTTGCCGGAAGGCATCGGCGCTGAATGGATCGCGATCCGTCCCAATACCGACACCGCCATGATGCTGGGCATGGCGCACGTGCTCGTCACCGGGCAACGCCACGATCGCGATTTCCTCGACCGCTGCTGTACCGGCTTCGCCGCGTTTGAGCGTTATCTGCTCGGCGCCACGGACGGCGTTGCGAAAACACCGGAATGGGCCGCTGCGATCTGCGGCGTGCCGGCGGAAACGATCCGGACGCTCGCACACCGCGCCGTATCGGTGCGCAGCCTCATCACCTGCGCCTGGTCGCTGCAGCGCGCGCATCACGGCGAACAGCCGTATTGGATGGCGATCGTGCTCGCCGCCATGCTCGGTGGCATCGGTCTTCCCGGCGGCGGTTTTGCTTTCGGTCACGGTTCGATGAATGGCGTCGGCGTGCCGCGTCCCGAATTGCCGGGTCCGGAGATCGCGAGTGCTGTCAATCCAGCACGCGCGGCCATCCCGGTCGCGCGCATGGCCGACATGCTGATGCAGCCGGGGCGGTCTTACGATTTCAACGGCCGCCGCAGCGTCTATCCCGACATCAAGCTGATCTATTGGGCCGGCGGCAATCCGTTTCACCATCATCAGGATCTCAATCGCTTGCGACAGGGTTGGCAGCGGCCGCAGACCGTCATCGTGCATGACAGCTGGTGGACGCCGACGGCGCGCCGCGCCGATATCGTGTTGCCGGCGACGACGACGCTCGAACGCAACGATGTCGGCGGCTCATCGCGCGATCTTTTTCTCTTCGCCATGCATCAGGCGATCGAGCCGGTCGGCGAAGCGCGCAGCGACTTCGATATCTTCCGCGCACTGGCGAAAGAGCTCGGTTATGAGCAGGCCTTCACCGAAGGTCGCGACGAGATGGGCTGGTGCCAAGCCATCTATGATCGCGTGCGCAAAGGCGCCGCCGACAAAGGCGTCGAACTGCCGGGCTTTCAGCAATTCTGGGCCGAAGGTTTTGTCGAACTGCCGCAGCCGGAGAAAGACTTCGTCCTGTTCGAGGAATTCCGACGCGATCCGGAACGGCATCCGCTGAAAACTCCGTCCGGCCGCATCGAAATCGCATCCGAGACCATTGCCGGCTTCGGCTATGACGATTGCCCGATGCATCCGTCCTGGATCGCACCCGCCGAATGGCTCGGCGGCGAGCAGGCGAAAAGCTGGCCGATCCATCTCGTCACCAATCAGCCGCGGCATCGCCTGCACAGTCAGATGGATCCGGGGCCGGTGGCGCAGGCCGCCAAGGTCGCGGGCCGCGAGGCGATCCGCATCAATCCGGCCGACGCTGCGGCGCGCGGCATTGCCGAAGGCGACGTCGTGCGCGTGTTCAACGATCGGGGCGCCTGCCTCGCCGGCACGATCATCGACGACGGCGTGCTGCCGCAAGTTGCAGTGATGGCGACCGGCGCGTGGATGGACCTTTCCGACGGCGAACCGGAGCGCGGCGGCAATCCCAATGTGCTCACGCTCGATATCGGCACGTCGCGGTTGACCCAGGGCTCGAGCGCCCTGACGGCGTTGGTTGAAATCGAACGCTGGATCGGCGCGGATTTACCGGTGCGGGTGCTGGCCGAGCCTTTGCTCGCCGCCGGCTGAGACACCTGTTAGGATCGTTCAACACGTTAAGGACAACGGAGATCGCAATGTCGAGTAAGAAGCTGACCGGCTCGTTCGTGGCCCTGATCACGCCGTTCAACAAGGATGGCTCGGTCGATTTCGCGGCCTTCCGGACGCTCCTGCAGTTTCAGGAGAGCCACGGCACCGCCGCTGTCCTGATCATGGGCTCGACCGGCGAAACATCCATGCTATCGCCGGAAGAAAAAAAGAAGATCATTGTCGAGACCGCGAAGATGAAGACCGGCAAGATGCCGATCTTCTTCGGCTGCACCGGCAACAATACCGACGCGACGATCGCCAGTGTCCGTTTCGCCAAGGACAATGGCGCCGACGGCGCGATCCTGGCGGCGCCGGCCTATATCTGCGCTCCGGAAGCCGATATCGAGCGCTTCTTCCTCGACGTTGCCGACGCCACCGATCTGCCGCTCGGCATCTACAACAATCCGCCGCGGGTGAAGAGCGATCTGCATTGGGATAATCTGATCCGCATCTTCAAGCATCCGAATTATGTGGTGCACAAGGAATCCACCGCGCGTGTCGGCCAAGTCGCCCAGGTGTTGGCGGCGAAGCCGAATGTCGCGGTGATGTGCTGCGACAGCCCCAATCTCGGCCTTGTCGTGCCGACCATGTCGCTCGGCGGCCACGGCACCGCTAATATGACCGGCAATATCGCACCGGCTGAACTGGCGATGATCTCAACGCTTTGGACGAGCTACGCCGAGGCCGAGAATTTCAAGAACGCTTATCTGAAGATGCTGCCGCTTCTGCATTTCACCTATTCGGCGATCAACCCGGTCGCCGTGAAGTCGCTGATGAAGGCGCTGGGCATGCCGGCCGGCGATCTGCGCAAGCCGCTCACCGGCCTCGACGCTGAAGCGCTCGCGAAGGGGCTCCGCATCATCGCCGATCTCGGGCTCGACAAGGCCTACGGTTACAAGCTCAAGCCGCTCTCCGCCGTGGCGGCCTAAGCGGCGCTTTGGCTACCGGGCTTCTCAGCGCGCCGGTGACGTCGTGAACCTTGGCATCGCCGGCAAGAATGCGCTGATCAGTGGCGCGAGCCGAGGCCTTGGCAAGGCTTGCGCGCTGGCGCTCGCACGGGAAGGCGTGAACGTCACCATCGTGGCGCGTACGCCGGACGTGCTCGAACGCACCGGCTCCGAGATCGCGCAGGCGACCGGCGTCAAAGTCAAAACCGTCGCGGGTGACATCACCACCAGCGAAGGCCGTAGCGCCGCCGTCGCCGGCTGCGCCGCCCCGGACATCTTGATCAACAATGCCGACGGTCCGCTGCCGGGCGACTTCCGCGACTGGACGCGGCGGGATTGGATCGCCGCGCTCGACGCGATGATGCTCGGCCCGATCGAGATGATGCGGCTCACGGTCGACGGCATGATGGCCCGCGGCTTCGGCCGCATCATCAACATCGTCTCGCGCAGCGTGAAGGTCCCGCAGCTCGAGCTTGGCCTGTCGAACGGTGCGCGCTCCGGCCTGGTCGGTTTCGCAGGCGGACTCGCGCGGCAAACTGTCGCGCGCAATGTCACGATCAACAATCTGTTGCCCGGCATTTTCGACAGCGACGCCCAGCGCCGCCATATCGAAGGCATGCTGGTGCCAGGCGGCAAGACGTTCGATGAAATCTGGCAGGCGCGCGCGGCTGCCAGTCCGGCCAAGCGCTATGGCAATCCGGCCGAGCTCGGCGCCTATTGCGCCTTTCTCTGTTCCGAACATGCCGGTTATATCACCGGGCAAAACCTGTTGATCGACGGCGGAAGTTATCCGGGAACGTTCTGACATTGATGAGGAGAAGGAATGTGAGACGTTTCATTGCAATGGCCGCGGCTGTCGCGCTGCTCGCGCTCGCCCCGGCTCTGACTCCGGTTTGGGCTGCGGACTATCCGGAGCGCACCGTGAGCGTGATCGTGCCGTTCCCGCCGGGCGGATCGGTCGACGGCGTGGCGCGCATTGTCGTCGACAAGCTCAATCAGACCTTGGGGCCGCATTTCATCGTCGAGAACCGCGCCGGCGGCGCCTCGGGCAATGTCGGCGCCAATGTCGTTGCCAAGGCCGACCCCGACGGCTACACGCTGCTGCTGACCGCTTCGCTGCATGTTGTCAATCCGTTCCTCTACCACGACATGCCGTTCGACGTGATCAAGGACTTCACCCCGGTTTCGCTGCTCGCCGCGGGTCCGCTGATCATCAGCACCAATCCCAATGTGCCGGCGAAGAACCTCAAGGAATTTTTCGATCTGGTCCGCAAGGAACCGCAGAAATACACGTTCGGCACGACCAGTCTCGGCTCGGCGAGCGATCTGGTGATCGAGAAGATCAAGCGCGAGGCCGGCGTCGATACGCTGGTCATCGCCTATAAGGGCACCGGTCCCGCGCTCAACGATCTGATGAGCGGGCAAATTCAGCTGCTTGCCGATCCGATGCTGTCGTCGCTGCCGTTGGCGCAGGCCGGCCGCATCAAGGCGCTCGCGATCACGAGTCTCAAACGTCAGCCCAATGTGCCGGAAATTCCGACAGTCGAGGAATCCGGTCTGCCCGGCTTCGAGTTCGTCTCGTGGTATGGCCTGTGGGGTCCAAAGGGCCTGCCCGCCGACGTCACCGCCAAATTGCACGAAGGCATCGCCAAGGTGTTTGCCGACCCTGAAGTCAAGCAGCGCATGGCGACGCTCGGCTTCGAGGCGATCGGCTCGAAGCCGGACTATTTCGCGAGCTTCATCACCAGCGAAATGCAAAAATACGGCGAGATCATCAAAGACGCGAAGATCAAGGTCGAGTAGCGACTACCCCAAAAAAAGGGCGCCGGCGATACTGCCGGCGCCTTGTCGTTATGGACTACAGCTTGGTCACCCGCACGTGCAGGAGCGCGGCTCGGCCGCCGCGGACTTCCTGGATGCAGCGCGCCAACGCGGCGGGCACTTCGGCGGGATCGGTCAGCTCCTCGGCATAGGCGCCGAAGGCTTCGCCGACCTTCGAGAACTGAACATTGGGCGCAAGCTCGGACTCGAATGAATTGGCGGTCTTGGCTTCGCCTTCCGGGTACACGCGCAGCGTCGATTGCTTCACCGCGTTCCAGCCGGTGTTGTCCAGCACGATCGAGAGATACGGCAACTTGTATTGCTGGGCGATCGCGAAGGCCGAGGTTGGATTGCCGAAATAGAAACCGCCGTCGCCGGAAATCTGCACCATCAGGCGATCCGGCGCCGCAAGCTTGGCGCCAAGCGCCATGCCGCTCGACCAGCCCAGGCCGCCGCCGCCGGCGACGATGAGCGTGTTGGGGACGGGACGCGGAATTTGCAGAAACACCGCGGCGGCATTGGTGATGCCTTCATTGAAGATCATGTCCTCGTCGTCGAGAAGCTTTGCCAGTTCGGTCATGACATAGTGCGGATTGATGGCGCCGGGCCGGCCCTTGTCGGTCGCAAGCTTCGCCGCATGGGCGTGGCGCTCGTCGCGCATGGCTTTGATGCGGGTCATCCGCGTCGCGACCGCGTCCTTGAATTTCGGCGTCGCCTTGGCTTTCAGCACCTCGAGCACCTGTTCGAGGATGCGCCCGCTGTCGCCTTGCATGCGGATATTGCCCGGGAAGCTCCACATCGGCGAGCCGGGCTTGATCGTGTCGATGTCGATATGCGCCCAGAACGAACCCGGCCGCGCCTGCGTGACGTTCGGGAACCACGGCACGTCAACGTCGACCAGGAGCCCGGCATCGGCCTTTGGCACTGCGTTTGCGGCGCTGAAGCCAACAAAGCAGGGGCTGTTGTGGGAGATGTTGTTGGTGGCGTGAGCCTCATAGACGGCGATGCCGGCAAATTGCGCGAGCGCGTCGATGGCGCGCGAAGAGTGGGCATTCCGCCCGGCATAGCCGGTGATCAGGATCGGATTTTCCGCTGTCAGAAGCTTGTCCGCGATCGCCTCGGCCAACTTCGGATCGCCGCCGCTGCGCGACGTCGCGGCGTAGGCCTCGCCGGAATAGCTGCGGATATCATCGGCGCTCCAGTTTTGCGTCAGCGTCTCGCGTTGCATCATCAGATAGACCGGCCCGCGCGGCTCGCTCTGCATGATCGAGGCCGCGCGCCGCAAGGCTTCCTTGACGACGACGCCCGACGGCAAAGTCCATTCCCATTTCAGATAGGGCCGCACCAGGCTGGCCTGATCGAACGGCTCCTGGATGAAATGCACATAGGTGTCACGCGAGCCGACCAGCTCGTTGTTGACGGTATAGGGCGCCTTGCCGGCCATCAGCAGCACCGGCAGGCGGCTGCGGAAAATATTGTGCATGCCGTTTGCGGTGTTGGCGGTGCCGACATCGACATGGACCAGCACGCCCTGGCCGCGGCCGGTGACGAGCGCATAGCCCGCGGCCATGTGAGCCGCGGTGTTCTCGTGCGGACAGCGCACCACGTTCGGCATCGGCTCGCCGAGTTTTTTCCGATGCGCCATCTCGTCGATGATCGGCGCGTGGTCGGTCCCGAAATTGCAGAACAGGTAATCGATGCCCGTCTCTTTCAAGCCTTCGAGCAAATAATAGGCAGTGGAGAATTCAGGAACATTGGTCTTGCGGGCAGCTGACGTTTCCATGATCTGAGCACTCGTTTTCGTAAGTGTCTTTACTGATGGGGCGATGAGGATGGCTGAATGTTCCGCTCCAGGGAGTTCCTTATAGCATCGTTGAGCGGGGCCGTGCGCGCGACGTGCGACGATCTTTTTTGATTAGATTCGCGAACTGTCCGAGTCTTGCCACAAAAGGAAGCGATAGCGGCTGAGGGACCAAACAGGGGGAGGGTACTCCATGAAAAAGCGGGCCATAAAAGCCGGCAAAGCTGCGGTACTGTCGTGCGTCGTGCTGAGCGGCGCCGCGTTAACGAATGGGGCGGCGTCTGCCTCAGTTCTTATCACCAACGACGTGGGGGGCGAAGTCTCCTCCTATGTGCACAAGTTCCAGCAGATGCGCGCCGCGGGTGAACGCGTCGTGATCGATGGACCGTGTCTGTCGGCATGCACCTTGTTGACCGGCATTATTCCAAGAGACCGGGTCTGCGTCACCGGTCGCGCGGAGCTGGGCTTCCATGCAGCATCGTATTACGACGACGCCTCGCGCTCCTTTATCCCGACCCGGGAAGGCAGCGAGGAGGTCATGCGGCTTTATCCAGCCGCGGTGAAGGCCTGGATCGGCCGGCATGGCGGACTGACGCCGAAGCTGAAGATGATGCGGGGACCGGAGCTGACCGCGCTCTATCGGACCTGCGAATAATCGCAGGATCTAACGCAATCCGCGTCTGATGAGTTGGGGCCGGCCGCGATATGCGGCGGCCGGGCTGCGCGGCGTTGCCGCAGGCTCCGTTCAGGCCTATCTAGCGTGCATGTCACAAGGCTCGTCATTCGGCTCGATCCCTAGGGCCGCTCCGCAGACCGTTTCGGGGGCGGCGGCAGACGTTGGGCCGCAGCCGCGCAAAGGCATGCTGGCGGTCTTTGGCCTATTTGCCGCGCTGGCGCTCGGCGGCAGTGTCTTACTCTGGGCGCATTACGGAACCACGGTCTTCTTCGAAACGATCCGCGCCGGTTTTGCGGCGTGTTTCGGCTGACCGGATTTTCACTCCAAGAGACGACATTTTACTTCGAAAGATCCCGCCGTGGACGAAAAGACTTCCCGCATTGCGCTGATCCTCGGCGCTTTTCTCGCAGGCCTCGTTCTGTTCTTTGTGACGATCTTGATCGTGACCGGTTATGCGCCGTCGCCGGTGAGCCAAGCCGTTGCCGCCGTCGGCGGCCCGTTCCGGCTCGAGGACCAGAACGGCAAGCCGGTCACCGATGCCGAAATGAAGGGCAAACCGTTTCTGGTGTTCTTCGGCTACACGCACTGCCCGGATGTCTGTCCCACCACTCTGTTCGACATGTCGCAGCTGATGAAGGAGTTGGGACCGGACGCCGATCGCGCCAATGCGTTGTTCATCACCGTCGATCCCGAGCGCGACACGCAGCAAGTGATGAAGGATTACCTCTCCAATTTCGATCCGCACCTGCGCGGGCTCACGGGCGACCGCGCCGCCGTCGATGCCGCGATCAAGGCCTATCGGGTCTATGCCAAGAAGGTGCCGCTGGAGAACGGCGAGTACACCATGGACCATACCGCGGTGGTCTATCTCATGGACAAGAACGGCCATTTCGTCGCCCCGTTCGATGTCAGCCGGACGCCTAAAGCGGAAGCGACGGATTTGCGCCGTTATCTCTGAGCAAAGTCTCCGGACGCGACCAATTTTGTCGGCCTGTCTCGACTTTTGTCCGCGCTGCCATTAGGCCGATAGAGGCGAAGCCGAGCGCCAGGCCAGATTCCGCTGCAGATGACGCAAAATGAATTCTGAATCCGCCATTTTTTGCCGATCCGCACGCGCACTGCCGCGGCTCGCCGCCTTGACCCTCGTGGCTGCGGCGATTTTTGCCGGCCGCGCCATGGCCGCGTCGGAGATCGCTCAGGAGGGCGTTGTGCCCAAAGCCGGTGTTTCGGCGCCTGCCGGCGCCTCCGCCGCGGTGCCGGGCTTTTGGGACCCGCGCCGGCGGCCGGAGCGGCCCGATCTGTCGCGTATCCAGAGCATCCGCTTTCTGACCGAGCTCGATTATCCGCCGTTTGACTATGCCGGCACCGACGGCAATCCCGCCGGCTTCAATGTCGATCTGGCACGATTGCTCTGCGCCGAAATCAATACGAGCTGCAGCATCCAGGCGCGCCGCTTCGACCTGTTGCTCGATGCGCTCAACGATAAATCGGGCGGCGACGCGGTGATCGCCTCGATCGCCTCCACCGCGGCGACGCGGCGGCAGGCCGACTTCACCGATCCCTATTACCGCACGCCGGCGCGCTTCGTGGCGCGCGCCGACAGCCCGATCCGCGACGTGCTGCCCGAACTGGTCGAGGGCAAGAAGATCGCCGTGGTCGCCGGCACGGCGCACGAAGCCTTCTTGAAAGAGATGTTCACTGAGGCCGAGCTGCATCCCTATCCGAATGCCGCGGCGGCGCGCGAGGCGCTGCGCAACAAGGAGGTCGACCTCCTGTTCGGCGACGGCATCTCGCTTGCCTTCTGGCTCAACGGCAGCGATTCCAACGGCTGTTGCGCTTTCCGCGGCGGTCCCTATCTCGAAAGCCGTTACTTCGGCGAAGGTATCGGCATCGCCGTGAAACGCGGCAACGATCTGCTGCGCCAGGCGCTGAACTGGGCGCTGTTTCGGCTATGGGAAAAGGGCAGCTATACCGATCTGTGGCTGCGCTATTTCCCAATCAGCCCGTTCTGATGTGATCAAACGCCGACGGCGAGGCGGCGGCAAAGGTTTGTGATGACGACTGCGACTATCGAACATCCGGCGAGCGAAAATCCCGCGGAGCTGCGCGCCGTCGCCGAGCAATCGCATGCCTGGCCATTCGAGGAAGCGCGCAAGATCGTCGCGCGGCTGAACAAGAAGCCGAAGGACGAAGTGATCTTCGAGACCGGCTATGGTCCGTCCGGACTGCCGCATATCGGCACGTTCGGCGAGGTGGCGCGCACCACCATGGTGCGCCATGCCTTCCGCGTTCTCACCGATGACAAGATCAAGACCCGCCTGATCGCCTTCTCCGATGACATGGATGGGCTGCGCAAGGTGCCCGACAATGTCCCGAACAAGGAGATGGTGGCGCAGCATCTCGGCAAGCCACTGACCAAAGTGCCCGATCCGTTCGGCACCCATGACAGTTTCGCCGCCCATAACAATGCGCGGTTGCGCGCTTTCCTGGATCAGTTCGGCTTCGAATACGAATTCATGTCGGCGACCGCCTGCTACACGTCAGGCAAGTTCGACCATGCGCTGTTGACCATGCTCGCGCATTTCGAAGAGGTGATGGCAGTGATGCTGCCGTCGCTGCGCGAAGAGCGGGCGAAGACCTATTCGCCGTTTCTACCGATCGATCCGAAGACAAGCATCGTGCTGCAGGTGCCGGTCGTCGACCATGACGCCAAAGCCGGGACTATCACTTACGAAAATGATGGCGAGCGCGTCACCACGCTCGTCACCGGCGGACGCTGCAAACTGCAATGGAAGCCGGACTGGGCGATGCGTTGGTTCGCGATGGGCATCGACTATGAAATGGCCGGCAAGGACCTCATCGATTCGGTGAAACTGTCGAGCCAGATCTGTCGCGTGCTCGGCGGCACGCCGCCCGAGGGCTTCAATTACGAGCTGTTCCTCGACGAGAACGGCCAGAAGATCTCGAAATCCAAGGGCAACGGCTTCACCATCGAGGAATGGCTGCATTACGCGAGCCCGGAAAGCCTGTCGCTGTTCATGTATCGCGAGCCCAAATCGGCAAAGCGGCTCTATTTCGATGTCATTCCGCGGCATGTCGACGAATATCTGCAATATCTCGACGCCTATCCGCGCCAGGCCACGAAGGAGCGGCTCGGCAATCCGGTCTGGCACATTCACGGCGGCAAGCCGCCGGTGCCCGACAATCCGGTGCCGTTTGCCATGCTGCTGTCGCTCGTCACCGCCTCGAATGCGGCCAATGCCGATACGCTGTGGGGCTTCATCGGCCGCTACCGGCCGGGCGTGACCAAAGAGACTAATCCGCGGCTCGCGGCTCTCGTCGACTACGCCATCAACTACTATCGCGACTTCGTCGCGCCGAAGAAGCAGTTCCGCGAGCCGAGCGCGGCCGAGCGCGCGGCGCTCAACGACCTGCGCGATGCGCTGTCGCAATTGTCCGCGGACTCTTCGCCGGAGGTCATTCAGGACGTGGTCTATGAGATCGGCCGCCGCGAACCGTTTCTCGACGTCAAGAAAAAGGGCAAGGACGGCAAGCCCGGCGTCTCGCTCGACTGGTTCAACATGCTCTATCAGGTGCTGCTCGGTCAGGAGAAAGGCCCGCGCTTTGGCTCTTTCGTCGCCGCCTACGGCATCGGCAACACGATCAGTATGATCGACGGAGCGCTGGCGCGTTCGGCCTAGCGCGATCTACTGGCTGGCCCACACGATCCGCGCGATCCACATCACGTCCGTGGCCGGGATGGTGCGGTCGGGATGCGCGACATTAAGCGATTTCAGCTCGACCGCCTTCGCGGTTTTGCGCAGGAGTTCCTTCGCCATCACTTCGCCGGTCCGGGTGCGCACCACGACGCGGTCGCCGCGTCGCACCGGAGCCGACGGCGAAACGACGATGATGTCACCGTCGCGATAGGCCGGCTCCATCGACTGCCCGGAGACTTCGAGCGCATAGGCGTGTTCGTCACTGACTGAGGGAAAAGCCAACTCGTCCCAGCCGGCGCCGGCCGGAAAGCCGCCATCGTCGAAATAGCCGCCGCTGCCGGCCTCGGCGAAGCCCAGGAGTGGCACCGGCTTCAGTGCGCCGGCGGCGCTGCCCGGCTCGATCAGCGTCACGAAAGCATCGAGCGGCGTGCCGGTCGCGGCCAGCGCCTTGGCGATCGACTCGGTCGAAGGCCAGCGTGCGCGGCCTTGTGGGGTGATGCGCTTTGATTTGTTGAACGTGGTCGGATCAAGCCCGGCGCGCTTGGCAAGGCCGGACGCGGAGAGACCCGCGCGCGCAGCAAGGCGATCGATCGCCGACCAGACCTGCGCGTGCGTTAGCATCCAGACCCCAAACCCCGGCACGATCCCGAAGATGATTGGCCCCCAGCCTTCGGAACACGATCGCGCTCAGCAAAAACTAGAGCCGGATTTTGACAGTACCAAAACTATCCGGCGATCAACGTCGGGATCATAGGAATTATTGCCTTGACGCTCAAGTCCGGATGCCGCGAAGCTGGTTTTACCCGTGCTTTTTGCCGCTGCGCCGGCGCGGCTTGAAGCGTGAAGATGCCGCCGATAGGGTCGCCACCGACGTCAGGGGCGCCGACCGGTTCAGTGGCATGGATCAGCGCTTTAGGGTGTTGATAGCGCAGGGTCTTTTCGGAAGTGGTTTCCGGATCAGGCGCTTGAATGCTGGGCGGTTCGGGGCGTGACGACGATTTATAAAATCTGCGAGCGGGCGGCGTGGCGGGAGGCCGAAAGGCTTGGCCTTTATCGCGGCTCGGCGGTCGATCACCGCGACGGTTTCATCCATTTCTCCACCGCGACGCAGCTTGGCGAAACCGCGGCCAAGCATTTTGCCGGCCAAAGCGACCTGATGCTGGTCGCCGTTGACGATGGTGTGCTCGGCGCCGCGCTGAAATGGGAAACTTCGCGCGGCGGCGCGCTGTTTCCTCATCTCTACGGCACGCTCCCGGTTGCGGCGGTGCGCTGGGCGCGGCCACTGCCCGACGAGATCGGCGGACGCCGCAACATCGCGGAGCTTGATCCGTGATCGGTTTTCTTGAGCGTCTGGCCCAGCCGTTCCTGCAAGCGCTCGAGCCGGAAGATGCGCATCGGCTCGCGATCAATCTGCTCAAATACGCACTGCTGCCAAAGGCCCAGCCAAACGATGTGCGGCTGGCCATGCGCGTCTTCGGGCTCAATTTTCCCAATCCGATCGGGATCGCGGCGGGCTTCGACAAGGATGCCGAAGTGCCGGACGCGCTGCTACGCCTGGGCTTCGGTTTCGTCGAAGCCGGCACCATCACGCCACGGCCGCAGCCGGGCAATCCGAAGCCGCGGCTGTTCCGGCTCAACGCCGATCGCGGCGTCATCAACCGGCTCGGCTTCAATTCGCAAGGCGCCGAAGCGGCGCTGGTGCGGCTTGCCGCGCGCGCCAATGGCGGCGGCGTGGTCGGCATCAATGTCGGCGCCAACAAGGACTCGCCCGATCGCGTCGCTGATTATGTCGAGCTCATCGAGCGATTTGCACCGGTGGCAAGCTACGTCACCGTCAATATTTCCTCGCCCAATACGCCGGGACTGCGCAATCTGCAGCAGGCCGCCGTGCTCGACGAACTTCTCGCGCGCGTGATCGATGTGCGCGAGCGGGTCGCGCCCAATGCCGGGCCGACGCCGGTGCTGCTGAAAATCGCGCCCGATCTGTCATTGCCCGATCTCGACGATGTCGTCGGCATCGCGCGCTCCCGCCGCGTCGACGGCATGATCGTCGGCAATACGACGCTGGCGCGCCCGCCGTATCTGCATGAGACCAAGATCGCGAAGGAGGCGGGCGGCCTGTCGGGCCGTCCGCTGCTGCCGCTCGCCAATCGCATGCTGGCGGAAACCTATGTTCGCGTCGAAGGCGTGTTTCCGCTGGTCGGCGCCGGCGGCATCGATACCGGCGCGGCGGCGCTGTCGAAAATCCGCGCGGGCGCGAGCCTCATTCAGCTCTATTCCGGACTGGTCTTTGCCGGCCTCGGTCTGGTCGCCGACATCAAGCGTACGCTCATCGCTGCGCTCGATCGCGATCAGGCGCCGAGCCTCGCCGATCAGGTCGGCGCCGACGCCGCATCTGTCACGGCAGAGCCTTGGCCCGAGTGAAGCTCATCCGCTGGGCAATTGAGCGGCGTGCTCGGGCGCAAACGCGGCTCCGCCGCGCTCCATGTGAAAGATCATTTCTGGAACATCCGGCGGCGGATACGGTCCTTGTGGAGCAAGCGTAACCCAGGCCATCGGCATCGACACCCCGTTCAACATCATCTCAAAAAGGGAGTGGAAGAAACGGCCAAACGCCTCACCGTTGCGGTTCAAGGTAATGACGAGATCGACCGCTGCATTGTCGCCTTTTGCCAATGATCGGGTGAATTCTTGATTCTTCAGACTGTCGGCGGGAACCTCCGACGCGATCACGGCCACGGCGGCCTGGCTTATTCCAATCAAGTCGCGGAGAGGTGTCGCGAACCCGGAAACTTCGCCCGACGATGAGAGGGTGCAGTACAGGAAGAGGATGTTGCACTTTGGAATTGACGTTGTCGTGAATCGGTCCCTGCCAGGAAATAGCCGGCCGAGCGAGATGCGGTCTTTAGAAACGATCGTCTCATAGTGCTCTCCAGCTAGATTCTGCGAAGCCAATAATCGGGTCTGCGATCGCTCTCGCAAGTATCCTCGGCGGCATCGGCGGCATCACAGCGCGAACTTCGTCCACGATCTCGCGATGATTCTCAGGACGAATGGCTCGATGGCTCCAATTCGAGAACTTTGGAGCCGGGATGCCGGAATCCTCCACCATCGCCGGATCGAGCTTGGATATCGGGACTGCTGCCTCGAGAAGAATCTTCACGGCGCTCGCTGGGAATACCTCCGGGTTTGCATCTATTAGATTTTTGGCAACAGCTCCGAGGAGCGCCGGCCACTCCCCGGCGCGAAAGTCGCGACAGTTCTGTAGGATCCGAGCCGCTTTTTTCCACGTCTTTGTCAACGCTGCATGCGGCAGCTCAGGCACGTGAATGCCCGACGGGAGGCGAGGGTGTCCAAACTGATCCGATCCTATGGATGTCGCAACGTGCCTCGCCAGCTCTCCGAGATCGGGAAGCTCCGAGGCATTTCGCAAGGACCCCGCCGCCAGGCTCAAAAACGAAAGACGGTCGGCCATTGTGGCGAAAAGAAACAGGTTGAGAGAATCGCCAAATAAATAATTGCTGCCCGACTTTGTCGTCGCAAGGATCAGAAAATCGCCCGGATCTCTCAGCGCAGGCGAAATAAGTTCGCGCCACACCGCAATCTGCGCCGCAAATCCTGCGCATGCGCCTACAGCGTTTAGCATGGATGGAATTTGGTCTGGCGCGCCGCTTCGTGCCGCATATTCGTCTGCGTACATGCGGCCGAGCAGATTGACCGGCTCGCTGTTCAGAACGTTCTGGTCGATGCTCATCTGATGTGCGCGATGCCGATTGATCTGATTTGCTGTGTCAGCGTATCGCCGTCGCGCCGGGTGACGGGATCAGCACCGGCTTGAGCGTGGGCACGAAACGCCGCTTCTCGCGCCGCGCCGGGATCGCGCGATAGACCTGCTTGGTGGCTTCGACAATGTGGACGCCGGCGAATGGCGCCGACAGCGTCGCGCCGGTGCGCTCCCAGGCGGTTGCCGAGCGCAAAAACAGGCTGCGCGAAATCGGTGGCACATAGAGCGCTTCGCCCCAGCCGGTCGGCGTGAACCAGGTGTCGCGCAGGAGCTGGGTGATCTGGCTGCGCGAATAAGGGCGGCCGTGGCCGAACGGCGTCGTATCCAGGCGCGCCCAGACGCCGCGCCGGTTCGGTACCACGGCGAGGAGACGTCCGCCGGCGGCCAGCACGCGCCAAGCCTCGCGCAGCAACTCGCCGGGGTCGGGCGACATTTCCAGCGCGTGGACCAGGAGCACGCGATCAACGGCCGAATCCGTCAGAGGCAACTCGTCTTCCTCGACCAAAGTCGCGAGACTTGGCCGCGCCGAGGGCCAGCGCATCACCCCCTGCGGCGCCGGCATCAAAGCGAGACAGCGTTCGGCTTCTTCGCGAAACAGGCCGAGATACGGCGTCGCGTAGCCGATGCCGACCAGGCGCATGCCGCGGGTGTCGGTCCAGCGGGCACGAATGCCGTTACCGATGAAACGGCGCGCCACAACACCCAGGCGTTGGGCGTAAAAGCTTCGCAGGTCGACGACGTCCATGCCGGTAAATTAGCACGTCGCGCCCTTCCGCGCTGATGGAGTCGGGACGGCGGGCCCCGGTGCTCGCCCTTGCGGTTAACAAGGCGCAATGCCTACTTTAAAGCCTGCTTGTTCAGCGCCAATCAGCACGGATTATCATCATGCCGGCAGAAACCTATCTGTTTCCCTGTCTTTCCGACAATTTCGGCGTCCTCATCCACGACCCGGCCACGGGAGCGACGGCCTCGATCGATGCGCCGGAAGCCGCTCCGGTCGAGGCGGCGCTGCAGAAGACCGGGTGGAAACTGACCGACATTCTGGTCACCCACCATCACGCCGATCACACCGCCGGCATCGGCGAGCTCAAGGCGCATCACAAATGCCGGGTCGTGGCGCCGCGCAACGAGGCGCAGCGCATCGCTCATGTCGACGAAACCGTCGGCGAGGGAGACAAGGTCAAGGTTGGCTCGCTCGAAGCCAAAGTGCTCGATACGCCCGGCCACACGCTGGGGCACATCTCCTATGTCTTTCCGGCGGATAAGCTCGCCTTTGTCGGCGACACCTTGTTCTCGATCGGCTGCGGCCGTGTCATCGAAGGCAATCCGGAAATGATGTGGCAGTCGCTGTTGAAGCTGCGCGCGCTGCCGGACGACACGCTCTTCTACTGCGGCCATGAATATACCAACGCCAATATCCGCTTTGCCAAAACCGTGGAGCCGAACAACAAGGCTTTGCTGGCGCGCGCGGACGAGGTGCAGAAACTGTTGAGCGCCGGCAAGGCCACGATCCCGGCGACGATCGGCGCCGAGAAGGCGGCCAATCCGTTCCTGCGCGCGGATGACGCGGAGGTGGCAAAATCGGTTGGCCTGTCCGGCAGTCCGGCCTGGAAAGTTTTTGCCGAGATCCGCGAGCGCAAGAACAAGTCCTAGAGAAAGCGCGAGCCTTGGACGCCGCATTGACCGCAGCCGACATCATCCGGCTGCTCGACCTCAAGCCGCATCCGGAAGGCGGGCATTTCCGCGAGACGTTTCGTGACGGCAACGAGGTCGGCGGCCGCGCGGCATCGACCGCGATCTATTTTTTGCTGGCGCGCGGCGAGCGCTCGCATTGGCATCGCTTCGACGCCACCGAGCTCTGGCATTGGCATGCCGGCGCGCCGCTGAAGCTTGAAATTTCAAATGCGCCCGGAGCAATCGAAAGCGTTACGCTGGGCTGCGATCTGGCGGCAGGCGAGCATCCGCAAGCCGTTGTGCCGGCTCATGCGTGGCAGGCGGCACAGTCGCTCGGCCACTGGACGCTGGTCGGCTGCACCGTGACGCCGGGCTTCGACTTCAAGACGTTTGAGCTTGCACCGAAGGATTGGTCGCCGAAGAGTTTGGCACCATGACCGCCAGCGTCGGCGCCTTGATGGTCGTCGCGGCCAGATAGGAATGCAGCGCGGCGACGACTTGCGCGCCTTCGCCGACAGCGGCGGCCACGCGTTTGATCGAGCCTGAGCGCACATCGCCGATTGCGAAGACGCCGCGCTTGCTGGTTTCCAGCGGATGACGATCGCCGCTGGCATCCTCCCCGGTCAGGACAAAGCCCTTGCCGTCGAGCTTGACGTCCGACCCCGCAAGCCAATCGGTGTTCGGATCGGCGCCGATGAACAAAAACAAATGGCTCATCGGTTCTCGTACTTCGGATGCGCCATTACGCCAGCGCACCGCTTCGAGCATGCCATTGCTTCCTTCAAGCCCGCTCACCGCACAGCCAGTTTCGACTTTGACATTGGTGAGGCCCTCGATGCGGTCGACCAGATAGCGCGACATGGTCTCATTGAGATCCGGCCGGCGCACCAGCATGCGCACTTTGACGCCTTGGCCGGCGAGGAACACCGCCGCCTGGCCGGCCGAGTTGCCAGCGCCGACCAACGCAACTTCCTGATCGGCGCAAAGCTTGGCCTCGAGCGGCGTCGCCCAGTAATGGACGCTCGCCCCCTCATAAGTGTCGAGATTGGCGACGTCGAGCCGCCGGTAACGCGCGCCGCTTGCGATCACGATCGAACGCGTGCGCACGCGCTCGCCATTGTGGAGATTGAGGCTGAAGGGATCTTCGCCGCCTTCTTGCGCGCAGAGCTGGCTCACCTCATCCGGGATCGCCATTTCGGCTCCGAATTTTTGCGCCTGATTATAAGCGCGCGCCATCAGCGCCATGCCGGTGATCCCGGTCGGGAAGCCGAGATAATTTTCGATGCGCGCGGAAGCGCCGGCCTGGCCGCCGAAGGCGCGACAATCGAGCACGATGACGGAAAGCCCTTCGGATGCGGCATACACTGCTGTCGCAAGACCGGCGGGCCCCGCACCGATGACGGCGACATCGTAGAGTCGTTTAGGATCGATCGCCCGCACCAGCCCAACGCAGCGCGCCAATTCGTCTTCGCCGGGATTGCGGAGCAATTGTCCGCCTGGGCACAGCACGATCGGCAATTGACCCGGGTCGACATGGAAGCGCTCGATCAGCGCCTTGGCTTCGGGATCGGTGTCGGAATTCATCAATTGATGCGGATGGCCGTTGCGGCGAAGAAAGCCGCGCAGCCGCAGCACGTCCGCGTTCTCGGCGCGGCCGACAATGATCGGCCCACCGGCGCCGAGTTCAAGGAGTCCCATACGGCGGAGAATGAGCGCGCGCATGATGCGCTCGCCAAGCTCGGCTTCGGCCACGAGCAGCGCGCGGAGCCGGTCCGGTGAAATGATCAGGCTGCGCACGGTCTCAAGCGCGGTCGCATCGGCGAGCGACGGCCGGCCAGCCATTTGCGCCAATTCGCCGAGGAACTGCCCCGGACCGTGCGTGACGATTTCGTGATGGTTGCCGAGGCCATCGTCTCGGGTGACCTGGACCTTGCCGCAAGGGATGACGATGAGGCCCGGTCCGATCTTGCCGGCGGTGAAGAGCTTGTCGCCCGGTTCGAAGACGTGACATTCGCCGAACCGGCGCATCCGGTCGATCTCGAACGGCTCGAGATCGGGGAACATCTGGTCGTGCCGCCGCTCGCTGAGGGGAATTGGAGACGACGCCATGCTGTTACCGACGACTGATTGGGAACTTTGCCTGATCGGACCCCAATATAGGTCTGCCAATCCTCAAGCGAAATGCCGGCCTAAGCGAAATACTGCCCGCCATTGGCCGTCAGGGTCGAGCCGGTGAGCAGGCCGGCCTCGTCGGAGGCGAGGAACACGACGCAACGCGCGATTTCCTCGGGCTCGCCGAGCCGGCCGATCGGGATCTGCGGCAGCACGCTCTTTTGCAGCACTTCCTGCGACATCGCCTTGACCATGTCGGTGGCGATATAGCCTGGGCAGATTGCATTGACGGTGACGCCGGCGCGCGCGCCTTCCTGCGCCAGCGCCTTGGTGAAGCCGATCTCGCCGGCTTTGGCGGCGGAATAGTTGGTCTGGCCGAATTGGCCCTTCTGCCCGTTGATCGAGGAAATGTTGACGATGCGGCCGAACTTCCGCTCGCGCATGCCCTCGATGACGTTGCGGCACATGTTGAACAGCGAGCCGAGATTGGTGTTGATCACTTCAGTCCATTGCTCCGGCTTCATGCGGTGAAGCTGGGCATCGCGAGTGATGCCGGCATTGTTCACCAACACGTCGACCGGCCCGAGCTCTGCCTCGACCTGCTTGATACCCGCGGCGCAGGCGTCGAATGACGACACGTCCCACTTGAAGACGGCGATGCCTGTTTCGGCCTTGAACTTCTGTGCCGCCTCATCATTGCCGCCATAGGTGGCCGCAACTTTGTAACCGGCTGCTTGAAGGGCTTTGCTGATGGCCGCGCCGATACCGCGCGTCCCCCCCGTAACCAGCGCAACGCGGGGCATGAAATCCTCCCTTTCCAGATCCAACGACGGTCCCGGTTACGATTTCCCGGACGGCTCAAAAAAATTTGCCGGGCACCCGTGCCGGGACGCAATGTCCTGGTTTTGGGACCAGCTTAAAGACGTCAATGGCCGGCGCAAGTTGATGCTTGAGCCGGCCATGATCTTACTCAACGCGAGCGCGAACGAGAGGTTCAGCGCTCCAAGCACATTGCAATGCCCATGCCACCGCCGATGCACAATGTGGCAAGGCCCTTCTTGGCGTTGCGCTTCTGCATCTCGTAAAGCAGCGTCACCAGCACGCGGGTTCCCGAAGCGCCGATCGGATGGCCGATGGCGATGGCGCCGCCATTGACGTTGACCTTGCTGGTATCCCAGCCGAGATCCTTGTTGACCGCGCAGGCCTGCGCCGCGAAGGCTTCGTTGGCCTCGATCAGATCGAGGTCGCTGGCGCTCCAGCCGGCCTTCTTCAGCGCCGAGCGCGAGGCCGGGATCGGGCCGGTGCCCATGATCTTCGGATCGACGCCGGCCTGCGCCCAGGACACGATGCGCGCGAGTGGGGTCTTGCCGCGTTTGGCGGCTTCGCTTGCCTTCATCAGCACCACCGCGGCGGCGCCGTCATTGATGCCCGACGCATTGCCGGCGGTGACGGTGCCTTCCTTGTCGAAGGCCGGCCGCAATTTGCCGATGGAGTTGAGCGTGGTGCCGTGCTTGGGATATTCGTCGGCATCGACCACGACGTCGCCTTTGCGAGTCTTGATCGTGACCGGCGTGATCTCGTCCTTGAACTTGCCGGCCTTCTGTGCGGCTTCCGCTTTGTTCTGCGACGCGACCGCGAATTCATCCTGCTGTTGGCGGGTGATCTGCCACTGCCGCGCGACGTTCTCGGCGGTCGTGCCCATGTGATAGCCGTTGAAGGCGTCCCACAGGCCGTCCTTGATCATCGTGTCGATCATTTCGAAATTGCCCATCTTCACGCCGCCGCGCAGATGCGCGCAGTGCGGCGCGACGCTCATGGATTCCTGGCCGCCGGCAACGACGATCTCGAAATCGCCGTTGGCAATCGCCTGATAGCCGAGCGCGACCGAACGCAAGCCCGAGCCGCAAAGCTGATTGACCAGCCATGCCGGGGTTTCGACCGGGACGCCGGCCGCGATCGAAGCCTGACGGCCGGGATTCTGGCCCTGACCGGCGGTCAGGATCTGGCCCAGGATCACTTCGGAAACCTGCGGTCCTTCGACGCCCGCGCGCTCGAGTGCGCTCTTGATCGCCGTCTTGCCGAGTTCATGAGCCGGGACATTGGCGAATGCGCCGTTGAATGCGCCAACCGGCGTACGTGTTGCACTGACAATGACGATGTCGTCTTTCATTGGGAAAATCCTTCCGGTTCGGGCTTATTCTCGGGCGGGCTTGACCCAGCGAGGTCGGCGTCCGTTTCCCGGCTGGGTTTAGGCGGGCTGACCGCTGGCTGCTCGATATATGTCATAGGCACGTGTCTCGCCCTCGACAAGGCTGGAAAGGGCGGCAATGCTGCTATGCCGCGAGAAGGTGCCACGCCTCGCTGCCGGGCAGGTTTTGGCGCAGCTATGCTCGGTTTTGGCGCGTGTTTACCGGACGTCACAATAACGGTAGCCGCGCCGCACAAAACGGCCTACTTTAGTGGCAACAACCGCGTGCTGGTGTTCAGATGACGGAAGCTGCCACGACCAAGACCGCCGAGCCGGTGACGATCAAGAAATACGCCAACCGGCGTCTCTACAATACAGGCACGAGCACCTACGTGACGCTCGAAGACCTCGCGGCCATGGTCAAGACCGGCGACGATTTCGTGGTCTATGACGCCAAGACCTCCGAAGACATCACACGGTCGGTTCTGACGCAGATCATTTTCGAGCAGGAGAACAAGCAGGGGCAGAACCTCTTGCCGATCACTTTCCTGCGCCAGCTCATCCGTTTCTATGGCGACAGCATGCAGATGCTGGTGCCGCGCTATCTCGAAGTCTCCATCGAGTCGCTGACCCGCGAGCAGGAAAAGTTCCGCAATCAGATGGCGCAGGCCTTCGGCGTCGGCGCCTTCACCTCGCTCGAAGAGCAGGTGCGGCGGAACATGGAAATGTTCGAGCGGACCTTCGCGATGTTCGCACCGTTCGCCCGGCGTGAAAGCGCCGAAGCCGCGGCGGAAGCTGAAAAGACGCCTGCGGCGAAGTCGGGCGATATCGACGATCTCAAGCGCCAGCTCGACGATATGCAGCGCAAGGTCGATCGGCTTTCGCAGAAAGATTAAAGCGCGGCCGTTCCCGGCTGCGATTTCACGGCGTCTGCAAGCCAGGGCCGCTCCGCGGTCGCCAGCCCGATCAGCGCGCCTTGCAGGTAGTCGCAACCCCAATCGCGCAGCGCGCCAGCCGCCTCTTCATCCTGCACCCACTCGGCGACCGTCTCGAGCCTGAGCCGTTGCGCAAGCTCGATCAGCATGCGCACGAAGGCGCGATCGTCTTCCGAGCGCATGATGTCGCGCACGAAGGCGCCGTCGATTTTCACGATATCGACGCCGAGCTTGCGCAGGTTGCGAAACGAAGTGTAGCCGGCGCCGAAATCGTCGATGGCGATGCGGCAGCCAAGATCCTTGACGCGTGCAACAAAGCCACGAGTTTCGTCGATATCAAGGATGGCCGCGCTTTCGGTGATCTCGACGATGAGCCGTTCGGCGGCGCCGGGATGCGAGCGCAGCAGCGAGGCCAGGCCCGACCACCAGTCCGGATCGGTGGTCGAAGCCGGCGAGACATTCAGGCTCGCGCGCAGACTCGGCGTCCCGATCAGTTCGTCGATCACGAGTTCGAGCACGCGGAAATCAAGGAGCCGCACCAGGCCGAGCCGTTCCGCCACCGGAATGATTTCGCTTGCCGCAATGAGGCCGCCGTCGGCGCGGCGAATGCGCATCAGGCACTCGTAGAAAGCGGGCTTGCGGTCCCCTGCCGCGGCTACGGTTTCGTAAGCAAGGAAAATCCGCCGCTCGTTGAGCGCAGCGACGATCTCGTCGGTGGCGCGGGCATTGTCGCGGCGCATCGCCTCGCGCTCGATACTGGGCCGGTAAGGCTCGAATGAGCCGCGGCGGCGTGCCTTGGCGGCGTCGAGGCTTTCCTGGGTGCGCGCCAGCACTTCGGCGACGCTCTTGGCATGGCGCGGGGCGGTGATGCCGCCGATGGTGACAGTGACCGCGATCGCTCCGGCCGCTGTCGGCACCGTCTCCTCGCGGACGCCGGAGAGCATGCGCTCCGCCGCGATGGTCATGTCGTCGGGCGTGCAGTCGCGCAACACCAGGCCGAATTTGTTGCCGGCGAGGCGGCCGAGCGTGTCCTTGCCGCGCATGCGGGCGCGCAGGCGCTTGGCCACCGCGCTGATCACCTCGTCGCCGACGTCGAAGCCGTAGGACTCGTTGATGCGCCCGAGATGATCGATGCCGACCAGAAGGAAGCCGCACGACGAGCGAAAGCGCAGCACGTCCTCGATCGTGTCCTCGAGCACTTCGGTGAGGCTGTGCCGGTTCAGCTCGCCGGTCAGGCCGTCGCAGCGCGCGAGGAACGCCAGCTTGCGCTCATGCTCGCGCCGCTCGTTGATGACGCGAATGACCCCGAGCGCGCGGGCCGGCTTGCCGTCGGCGCCGGCGAACCAGCGGCCGGTATCCTCGACCCATAACCGCGTCTCCGCGCCGGGCTCGGGCCGAAGCGCATACTGAATCTGATAGGCGACGCCGGCGCCCTCGTCGTGCTTGCCGGATTGCATGACGGCGTCGTGGCGCGCCTGTGCATTGTCGGCTTCGAGGATTTGCGCATAGAGGCGGCCGGTCGAAATCGCCGCGGCATCGCGCACCAGCAGTACGGCGGCCGCATTTCCGCTCCACGTCAGGCCATCGCTGTCGATGCGCCAGTCATAGGCGGCCTCGCCGACGGCCGCGAAGATGGAAGCGGCGTCGAAGGCAGCGTCCTGATGCAAGGAAGCACTTGGCTGATCGGCCGAGCTCACGCGTTTGCACTCACCGGCAATGCGGGTTCGAAGACTGCGCGTGCCGCAGGCGGCGCGGGCTTTAATCACGGTAGCGGCAAGAGCTTAAACGATTCGGTAAATGCCGGCCCGCGGCCATTTTCCGGCACGTCGATTGCGATCTCCTGACTGAAGGTCAGGAAGCGTCCCGTTCCGGGACAGGAGATCGCGGTGAACAACGCCCTCGTTCCGGTTGCGCCCATTAACCGAGACACCGACCAGCCGCATCAAGCGAGCCGGCCGGATTGCGGCTTCATCGCCCATTTGATCGCGACCAAGGCCCAGGCCCCGCAGACCCGGGCCCGCCGCCGCGCTGAGCCTGCCGAGGCGATCAGCGTCTATAACGGGCTGGGCCAAAGGCCGGCTGCTGCCGGGCGCGTCCTGTCCCGCTCTCTCTAACTTTCAGGGGCCTTTAGGGGCATTTCGCTGTCGGCCAATGGCCCAGTCGGCCATAACCGGCGGGTTTGCCGATCGAGCCCTTGTACCTTGCGGGCGGCTCGCGCAAATGATCCCCGCGGAGCCTGATGCGTGACTTATACGGTCAAAGAGATCTTCAAGACGCTGCAAGGCGAGGGCGCCCAGGCCGGCCGCCCCGCCGTATTCTGCCGTTTCACCGGCTGCAATCTCTGGTCCGGCCGCGAACAGGATCGCGCGACGGCCATCTGCAAATTCTGCGACACGGATTTTGTCGGCACCGACGGGCCGGGCGGTGGCCGCTTCGAAAGCGCTGCGGACCTGGCGCGGGCAATCGGAGAAGCCTGGGCGAGCAACGCCCCGCGGCGCTTCGTCGTCTTCACCGGCGGCGAGCCGCTCTTGCAACTCGATGCGGCGCTGATCGAGGCCGTGCATCGCCTGGGCTTCGAGATCGCGGTGGAGACGAATGGCACGCAGGATGCCGGCAACGGCATCGACTGGATTTGCGTCAGCCCCAAGGCCGGCGCGCCGCTCAAGCAGCGTAGCGGCCACGAGCTCAAATTAGTTTATCCGCAGACCGGCATCGATCCGGCGGAATTTTTCGATCTGCAGTTCGGTCATTTCTGGCTGCAGCCGATGGACGGTCCCGACCGCGCCGCTAATACGGCGGCCGCGATCGCCTATTGTCTGACGCATCCGCACTGGCGGCTGAGCGTCCAGATGCACAAGCTCGTTGGAATTCCGTGATGTTGGAAATCAGCAAACAATTCAGATTTAAGTCCGCGCATACCTTGCACCGCGGCGCCGATGGCGAGACGACGCGCGACGCCAGCAAACGCATACATGGCCATTCCTACCGCGCCGAAGTGGTGGTGCGCGGCAAGGCCGATCCGGACACCGGCATGGTCGTCGATTTCGGCACGCTGGACCGCGCCATCGAGCAAGCGCGCACGGGTCTCGACCATCATTTCCTTAACGAGGTGCCGGACCTCGGTCCGGCTACGATGGAAAATCTGTCGATCTGGATCTGGCGCAGGGTGGCCGCGAATTGCTCAAGCTTGAGCCGGGTCACGGTCTATCGGGACTCGACCGGCGAAACCTGCAGCTATTTCGGGCCGAATGGCGGGGCTTAGAGGCCGCTCGCGCGTCAGGCGGCGGGGCCCTCGACCTCGACCTGTCGCCGCCCCGCGCGCATGCCGATGATGAAGCCGGCCAGCACGTCGACCAGCGCGATCGCCATCAACAGGAAAAATGTCGAGGTCGCGGCCTGCGGCACTAGCAAAAATTCCACCAGCATGACGATGAACAGGATCATCGCCAGGATGTGATCCATGACGCTGCGCATGCCCATGCGCGTCGCTTTGATCATTTCGATCCAGAGCAGAAAGATCGCGAACGCGATCAGGATGTCTTCCCAGGTCAGTACCCAGTCCGCGCCTGACATCATGTGCACGGTCGTCACCGTCGCCGTCCAGCTGACGCCGGGCGTGAGGAACGCGATCATATTGTAGATGGCGAAAGGGATCAGGAGGAGCGGGAAGCCGAGCACGAACATGACGGACGTCTTTCGTCGCTCTCAAAGTGGCGTGGCTCAAATTGAGCTGGCTCTTGCACGCTCCTTTTGTCGCACAACCCTATAGTGTCATGCAACGCATCTCGCCGCGGCCGATTGCGGCCGCGGCAGACCGGCGAGCTTACGCCTCGCCCTTCTTCTTCAGCACCTGGCGGCCGCGATACATGCCGCTCTTGAGATCGATATGGTGCGGACGGCGCAGTTCGCCGGAATCCTTGTCCTCGACATAGGCTGACGCCTTCAGCGCGTCGGCCGACCGGCGCATGCCGCGGCGCGACGGCGAAGTTTTTCGTTTCGGCACGGCCATGGGGGTCGTTCTCCTGATGAGGTCGTGTTGCAGGTCGTGTTTCTTGGGGTGGCGCGCCTTATAGAAGAACAGGCCCAGTATTGCTAGGGCATGGCCCCGAAAAGTGGGAGTTGGTTTTCGGAAAGGTCATGCCCCGGATAAAAGGCCTAATCGCGCTTTATGGGCCTCTGACGCAGGCCGCGTGCCCGGGAAAGGCCTCGGAGCGGCGTTCATAGAGCGCAGCCAGCCGGCGCACCAGGAACCCCGGGTTACGGGCGCTGCGCCGATAGGGGTTGGGCAGGATCGCGGCCAGTTCGGCCGCCTCATGGGGGGTAAGATCGCGCGCCGACTTCCCAAAGGCGTAGCGGGACCCCGCCTCGGCCCCGAATTCCGCGTTCGGGCCCCATTCGACGATGTTGAGGTAAATTTCCAAAACCCGCCGTTTCGGCAGCACCAAGTTGAGCCATATGGCCAGCGGGATTTCCAGCACTTTGCGGACGTAGCTGCGGCCCTGCCACAGGAACAGGTTCTTTACGGCCTGCTGGGTGATGGTGGAGGCGCCGCGCGAGTCCCCGACATCGCCCGATTGCCGCAAGGCCTCGCGCATGGCGCCGAGATCGATGCCGCGGTTCACACAGAAGGTGCCGTCCTCGGCGATGATCACCGCCAGCGGCAGTGCCGGTGAAATCTGGTTCAAGGGGACCCAGTGACGATCGACGCGCGCCCCGGTGGCGAAGCGCCACAGCATCGGCATCGAGACCGGATTGATGAAACGGTAAAACGGCGCGATCACGTAAGGCGCGAGCACAAGAATCGCGATCACGATCAGGATAAGCGAAACGCCGCGTCGCACGGGCAAATCCGCGGCGCGCCACATCCCGCGTCAATCTCGCGCGTAACCGATCAGCGGCTTCTTCTTGCGGCCGAGCACGATCAGGAAAGCCGCAGCTACGCCGATGACGGCCCAAGCCGGCAGATCGAAACCCCTCTCCACATAGGGATCCCAGGCGAAGGCGAATTTCTGCTTCAGCCAGCTCTGCGCCGAGTTGAGACTGTTCTGGTCGACAATGGCCCACACGTCGCCGACCTTGCTGTAGACCAGGTCGTGATTGGCGATCGATTTGGTGCCGTCATAGACGAACAGCACGAATGCCGTTGCTAGAAGGCACAGGCCGAGAAAGCGAAGCAGGAATCTGATCATCGGAAGTCTTTTGCGGATGAGTTTTGCGGACCGCCGAACCGGTGCGGCGACTCGTCGAGAGACTCTGCACCCGCAGGGATTACCCTTCCGCGCGCGCTTGTTCAATGCGACCCTTGTCGCAACGCCCTCGCCGTAGTGACGCGGCGTGCCCTGCCTGGCCCCTCTCAAGCATTGCTTGCAGCCCCTTGAGCAACGGCGTACCGGTTCGCTAAAGTTCCAGCCGCCCCGCCAAATCGCAGTTGTCGCGTATCCATAGGAAATTGAAATGGCTTCCAAAAATGGCGGAGTGAACCGCCCTACCTTTACCGACCAGGAAGCCCTGCTGTTTCACAGCCAGGGCCGACCCGGAAAGCTCGAAGTTGTCGCCACCAAGCCGATGGCGACGCAGCGCGATCTGTCGCTTGCCTATTCGCCGGGCGTCGCCGTTCCGGTCCTGGCCATCGCTGAGGACGAAACCAAGGCTTTTGACTACACCACCAAAGGTAATTTCGTTGCCGTCATCACCAATGGCACCGCCATTCTCGGGCTCGGCAATCGCGGAGCGCTGGCAGCCAAACCGGTGATGGAAGGCAAATCGGTCCTGTTCAAGCGTTTTGCCGATATCGATTCGATCGACATCGAAGTCTCGACCGAAGACCCGGACGAGTTCATCAATTGCGTCAAGCTGCTCGGCAAAGGCTGGGGCGGCATCAATCTCGAAGACATCAAGGCGCCGGAATGCTTCATCATCGAGCAGAGGCTGCGCGAGCTGCTCGACATCCCGGTGTTCCATGATGATCAGCACGGCACCGCCATCATCGCCGCCGCCGGGCTGATCAACGCACTCGAACTCACCGGCCGCGAGATCAAGAACACCAAGATCGTCTGCAATGGCGCCGGCGCCGCCGGCATTGCCTGTCTCGAACTGTTGCGCGCCATCGGCTTCCGCCCGGAGAATTTGATCCTCTGCGACACCAAGGGCGTGATCTATGAAGGCCGCACCGACGGCATGAATCAGTGGAAGTCGGGCTTCGCCGTCAAAACCAAATCGCGCACGCTCGCCGAAGCGCTTGCCGGCGCCGACGTGTTCTTCGGTCTTTCGGTGAAAGGCGCGGTCACCAAGGACATGGTGAAGTCGATGGCGGACAAGCCGATCATCTTCGCCATGGCCAATCCGGATCCGGAAATCACGCCGGAAGAGGTCGCCGAAGTGCGCAGCGACGCCATCATGGCGACCGGCCGCTCCGACTATCCGAACCAGATCAACAATGTACTCGGCTTTCCCTATATCTTCCGCGGCGCGCTCGACGTGCGCGCCCGCGCCATCAACATGGAGATGAAGATCGCGGCGGCGCATGCGCTTGCCGATCTCGCCCGCGAAGACGTGCCCGACGAAGTCGCCGTCGCCTATGGCGCGCGGCCGAAATACGGGCCCGAATACATCATCCCGGTACCGTTCGATCCGCGCCTGATTTCCGACGTGCCGCCGGCGGTGGCCAAGGCCGCGATGGATTCCAACGTGGCGCGGCGTCCGATCGCCAACATGGAGACCTATCGCCAGCAATTGCGCAGCCGGCTCGATCCGATCGCCGGCGTCCTGACCAATGTCTACGAACGGTTGCGGCGGCGGCCGCGCCGCGTCGTCTTTGCCGAGGGCGAGGAAGAGCAGGTGATCCGCGCCGCGGCGGCCTTCGTGCATCAGGGTCTCGGGACCGCGCTGCTCTGCGGCCGCGAGAAGCGGGTCCGCGACACGGCGCAGGCGCTCGGCATCGAGCTCGGCCAAGGTGAGCAAAACGGCATCGAAATCATCAATGCCGCGCTGTCATCGCGCAACGCCGCCTATGCCGCCTACCTGTACGAGCGGCTGCAGCGCCGCGGCTTTCTGCAGCGCGACTGCCAGCGCCTAGTCAATCAGGACCGCAATCACTTCGCCGCCTGCATGGTGGCGCTCGGCGACGCCGACGCCATGGTCACCGGCGTCACCCGCAATTTCTCGGTGGCGCTGGAAGATATCCGGCGCTGCATCGACGCCAAGCCCGGCCACCGCGTGATGGGTGTCTCGCTGGTCTTGGCGCGCGGCCGCACGGTCCTCGTGGCCGACACCGCGGTGACCGAACTGCCGACGGCTAGCGAAATCGCCGAGATCACGATCGAGGCCGCGCGTGTCGCGCGGACGCTCGGCTACGATCCGCGGGTGGCGCTGCTCGCCTCCTCGACATTTGGCTATCCGGTGAGCGAACGCACCACGCGCATGCAGGAGGCCGTGCAGATCCTCGATCAGCAGCGCGTCGATTTCGAATATGACGGCGACATCGCGGCCGACGTCGCGCTCGATATGGAACTGCGCGAAGCCTATCCGTTCTGCCGTCTGTCCGGTCCGGCCAATGTGCTGATCATGCCGGCGATCCACTCCGCCTCGATTTCCACCAAGCTGTTGATGGAACTCGGCGGCGCGAATGTGATCGGACCGATGCTGGTCGGGCTCGACCGTTCGGTGCAGATCGTGCCGCTCTCGGCCAACGATGCCCAGCTCGTCAACATGGCGGCGCTCGCCGCCTTCAACGCTGCAGGCTGAATCGGTTTCTGTCTTTCAGCGTTAACCCTGTTGCCGCGGCCATCAAGGTCGCGGCAATCTATTCACCATGCCGAAACCAGTGTCGGTTAGACGGGGTGGCCGCACCTGACGCGCCGCTCGAACCCGTGACACGCATGCAGCATTTCACCTCGCTCGCTCCCGATTTGTTCGCGCTCGAGATCCGCGGCCTGGTCAAGAGTTTCAGCCGCCCGGCGGTCGATCATCTCGATCTCACCGTGCGCGCCGGCGAGTTCTATGCGCTGCTCGGCCCCAATGGCGCCGGCAAGACCACGACGCTGCGGATGATCGCGGGGCTCGTTCGTCCCGACGCCGGCTCCATCCGCGTCGCCGGGATCGACGCGCTCGCCGACCCGGTGCGCGCCAAGCACGTGATGGCGTGGGTCTCCGACGAGCCGATGATCTACGACAAACTCACGCCGCAGGAATATCTCGAATTCATCGCCGGGCTTTGGGACATCGCGCCGGAGCTCGCGGCGCCGCGCGCGCACGAATTGCTGCACTGGCTCGAACTGCTGCCGCATGCGCACGAGCGCTGCGAGGGCTTTTCCAAAGGCATGCGGCAGAAAGTGGCGCTGGCCGGCGCGCTGGTTCACGATCCGCAAGTCATCATTCTCGACGAGCCGCTCACCGGCCTCGACGCCGGCTCCGCGCGCCAGGTCAAGAATGTGTTGCGCGAACGCGCGCGTACCGGCTGCACCATCATCATGACCACGCACATTCTTGAAGTGGCCGAGCGCATGGCCGACCGCATCGGCGTCATCAGCCGCGGCCGGCTGATCGCCGAAGGTTCGCTGGAGGAACTGCGCCGGCAAGTCAGTCAGCAAGTCAATCATCAAGGGGGTGCTGCGGCCGGCAATGCCGGGGATACAGGCGGCGCGAGCCTCGAAGACACCTTCCTTGCGCTGGTCGCCGAGCAGGCCGAAGCCGCGTAATGATCGAGCCGGGCACGGCGCTTTGGTTTGCTCGTCACGAGTGGCGCCTCGCCTGGCGCGACTGGCTCTCCATGATGACTGCGGGTCGGCGTGAGCGGTTGCCGCGCGCGATCATCGCCGTCGCCGTTTTCGTCGTCTTCATGCATGTCGTCGCCTACTGGATGGTCGGCCCCTATGCCGATGCGTCCGCCGACAAGGCGACCTTGGTGGCGGTCACGGCGAGCGTGCTGCTGTCGTTCTTCCTCATGATGTCGCAGGCCATGGAAATCGGCGACGCGCGCGTTCTACAGCCGCTCCGATCTCGATCTCATCCTCGCTTCGCCCGCGTCCACGGAAAAGGTCTTTGCCGTGCGCATGGCGACCATCGCGCTGTCGGTCGCGATGATGGCGCTGCCGATGGCGGTCCCGTTCATCGACATATTGATCTTGCGCGGCGGCTGGCGGTGGGCCGGCGCTTACGGACTGATCATCGCCATGGGCGCAGCGGCGGCGGCGCTTGCCTTGGCCACCACAGTCGCGATGTTTCGCGCCGTCGGACCCAGGCGCACGCGATTCGTCGCGCAGGTCGTCGCCGCCGTGATCGGGGCTGCCTTCATCATCGGGCTGCAAGTGGCGGCGATCCTGTCCTACGGGACCCTATCGCGAGTCTCGGTGGTGGAATCGCAGGCCGTCATCGCGCATGCGCCCGCCCTCGACAGTCTCGTCTGGTTGCCGGCGCGCGCCGCCATGGGCGATGGCCGCGCGCTCGCTGCGGTGCTGACGGTGAGCCTGCTCTTGCTTGCCGCAATCATCGTCCTCGTCGCACCGCGCTTTGGCGACTATGCGATCACGGCGTCGGGTGCCGCAAATTCAGGTGCGGCACGTGAGAACCGCTCGGTCTCATTCCTTTCGGCAAGATCGCCGCGCGGCGCACTGCGCCGCAAGGAGTGGCTGCTGCTTCGCCGCGATCCTTGGCTTGTCTCCCAGACCCTGATGCAGATGCTGTATCTGATCCCACCCGCGGTGCTGCTGTGGCGCAGCTTTGACGACGGCAACGGTGCCTATCAGCTCCTGGTGCCGGTGTTGGTCATGGCCGCGGGCCAGCTTGCCGGCGGCCTCTCCTGGCTTGCGATTTCCGGCGAGGACGCGCCGGATCTCGTGGCCACGGCGCCGGTGCCGCGGCACTTCATCACCCGCGCCAAGGTCGAGGCCGTGCTTGGCGTCATCGCCATCATCTTCGGTCCGCTGCTTGTAGCGCTCGCCATCGCCTCGCCCCGGCATGCGCTGATCACCGCGTGCGGCATCGTCGTCGCCGCGGCGGCCGCGACCTCGATCCAGCTCTGGTTCCGCACCCAGGCCAAGCGCAGCCAGTTTCGCCGCCGTCAGGTGTCCTCGCGCACCGCCACCTTCGCCGAGGCTTTCTCCTCGATCGGCTGGGCCGCGACCGCGGCCGTCGCCGCGGCCAGCCTCTGGCTGGCCATCGTGCCCGGCCTGATCGCGCTCGGCGTGGTTGCCGGCGCCCGCTTCATGAGCCCGCGCCAGAACCGCGCGTGAATCCAGCGGTTATCGGCTATGCTGTTTTGTCACGGCGTCAGCCGCGCGGGCGGCTCGACGCGGCGGAGCGAGGTGTGATTTAAAACGGCTCCAACATAGGCCCGGCATATGGCCGGCAAACGCGTAAGAGGGTGGAACGCTTCGAATGATTCCGTTCGACATGGTAGAGCCGGCCTCGCTTGGCGAAGCGATGGCGCTGCTCGATCCGGAAGACCCGACGATCCGCCCGGTGGCGGGCGGTACTGCGCTGATGCTGATGATGAAGGCCGGCGTGTTTGCGCCGAGCCGCCTCGTCTGCCTGCACAAGATCGAGCCGGAATTCTCCCGCATTTCCGCAACCGCCGACGGCGGACTGCAGATCGGCGCCATGGTGACGCTGAGCCAGCTCGAGCACGACGCCGATGTCGCAAAATTGTTTCCGGTGCTCAAACGGGCGCTCGGTCGGCTCTCCAATCCGCGCGTTCGCAATGTCGCCCGCGTCGGCGGCGCGCTGGCGCATGGTGATCCGCATATGGATCTGCCGCCGGTGCTCACCGCGCTTGGCGCGCGCATCACGGTCAGGAGTGCGAACGGCACCCGCGAACTGCCGCTCGAACAGCTTTACGCGGGCTATTACGAGACCGTGCTGCAGAAGAACGAGCTGATCACCAAAGTGACGGTGCCTGCGCTCGGCGCGCGCAAGGCGGCCTACATGAAAGTGACATCGCGCACCGCGGAAGATTGGCCGGCGCTCGGCGTCGCGGTGACCTTTGCGCTCACGGACGGCGCGATCCGCGATCCGATCGTGGTGGCGAGCGCGGCGACCGAGAAGGTCACGCGCATGGTGGAAGCCGAGAAGCTGCTGCAAGGCGCCGTCGCGGAAGATGCCGTGCTCAAGCGCGCCGGCGATGCCGCCGCGATTGAGGCTTCGATTCTGTCCGACGCCCATGGCTCGGCCGCCTATAAGCGCGAGCTGCTGCGCGTTTATCTGCGCCGCGCGGTGCGGCGCGCGCTCGGCCAAGACACGCGACAGGTGGCGTGATGAACCAGGTCGGCAGAAACATTCCGCGCCTTGAAGTCCGCGCCAAAGTCACCGGCCGCGCCGACTACACGCATCATCTGCGCTTGCCGAACATGCTCTACGGTAAAGTGTTCCGCTCGACGGTGCCGCATGGGCGCATCGTCAGTATCGACACGCAAGCGGCGCGCGAGCTTCCGGGTGTCTATCGCGTCTTCACGGCGGCCGATATCCAGAAGCTTATTCCCGAGCCGTATTACGGCCCGGCTTTCCACGACCAGCCGATCTTGGCGCTCGACAAAGTGCGCCATGTCGGCGAGCCGGTCGCGGTGGTGCTGGCAACCGATCCGCATGTCGCCGAACAGGCGGTGCAGCTGATCACTGCGGAATATGAGGAACTGCCGGCAGTCTATGACGAAGTCGAGGCCATGCAGCCCGACATCCTCGTTCACGACGTTCTCAAACCGGCCGGCACTTTCGCCGATCTGAAACATCTCAAAGGCCGCGGCGGCACCAATGTCGCGCTCGACTATCATCTGCGGCGCGGCGACGCCGATGCCGCCATGGCCAAAGCCGACCATGTGCTCGAACACACCTTCAAGACGCAGCAATGCCTGCATCTTGCTTTCGAGCCGTTCGTGTCGGTGGCCGAGCCCGGCGACAACAAGCTCACGCTCTATACCGCGAACCAGTCGCCGTCCTTCGTGCGCATCGAAATCGCGCGGCTGTTCGGCTGGCCGGAAAATCGCGTCCGCGTGAAGGTGCCGTATCTCGGCGGCGGCTTCGGCGGCAAGCTCTACATCAAGCTCGAAGCGCTGGTCGCTTCGCTCGCCATGCTCACGCGCCGTCCGGTGAAGATCGCGCTGACCATGGAAGAGCAGTTCTACATGATCACCAAACATCCGACGACCTTCCGCATCAAGAGCGGGGTCACCAAGGATGGCAAGATCATCGCGCGCAAATGCGAAGTGTTCTGGAACGGCGGCGCCTATGCGGATATCGGCCCGCGCGTGGCGCAGAAATCCGGCTTCACCGCCGCCGGCCCTTATGACGTCGACAATGTCAGCGTCAATTCCTACGAGATCTATACCAACCGAACGCCGGCCGGCGCGTTGCGCGGCTTCGGCATTCCCCAGCTGGTCTGGGCCTATGAATCGCACACCGATCTGATCGCGCGCGAGATCGGGATGGATCCGGTCGAATTTCGCCGCAAGAATTTGCTGCGCGACGGCCGGCCGCAGGCGAGCGGCACCGTGCTCAACGACGCCGCCATTCCCGACGTGTTCGAATCCATCGTCAAGCGTATGAACTGGAACGCGCCGTTCGATCGCGGCGAAGGCACGCGGAAGCGTGGCCGCGGCGTCGCTATCGCGCTGAAAGCGGTGATTTCGCCGACCACCTCGGTTGCGATCATCAACATCTCCGCCGACGGCAGCATCACGCTGCTCACCGGCACGGTCGATATGGGGCAGGGCTCGGACACCGCCTATGCGCTGATCGTCGCCGAGGTGCTCGGCGTGAACGCCGAAGACGTCCGCGTTATTCATTCCGATACCGACGTCACGCCTTACGACATGGGCACGCTCGGCTCGCGTTCGCTGTACCACATGGGTAATGCGGTGCGGCTCGCCGCCGAGGACGCGCGCGCCAAATTGCGCGCGCTTGCCGCCGAAGCGGGCCTGCCCGAAGGGACTAATTATCCGCCGGTCGAGATCTTCAAGAAGCGCTACGGCATGCAGGCCGGCAATGTCATCGGCTCGGCGAACTTCGTGCCGAGCTATGCGCCGCCGGATGCGAAGGGCATGTCGGAAAACGTCACGCCGTTCTGGATGGTCGGCGGCTCGGGAGTCGAGGTCGAGGTCGATACCGAGACCGGGCACGTGCGCATCTTGCGGCTCGTCAACGCCGCCGATTGCGGCAAGCCGATCAATCCCGCTGTCGCCAAGACCCAGCTGACCGGCGCCGCGATCATGCAGCTCGGCTTCTCGCTGTCCGAGGCAATGCATCTCGATGGCGGCCAGGTCACCAATGCCTCGCTCGCCGACTACAAGATCCCGGGCATTGCCGATATCCCGCCGATGGACAACGAATTGGTCACGGCCGAACAGAAAAGCGGCCCGTTCGGCGCCAAGGGACTCGGCGAGTCGGGCACGTTCGGCGTGTCGCCGGCGATCGCGAATGCCATCCACGACGCCGTCGGCGTCCGTATCATGGAATTGCCGATCACGGCCGAAGCGGTGCTACGCGCCCTGCGCGCCAAGGAAGGCCGGCCGCTGGCCGACGAATGATTGGCGAATGACTGGAACGACAATGAGCATGCAGGTCATCAATTTCACTCTCAACGACGAAGCGGTCTCGACCGCCATCGAGCCGCATCGCAATCTCGTCGAATTGCTGCAGCGCTTCGATCTGCTCGGCGCGCGCGAAAGCTGCGGCCAGGGCCTGTGTGGCTGCTGCACGGTGCTGGTCGACGACGTCGCCGTGTCCGGCTGCCTCTATTTTGGCGTCTGGGTCGACGGCAAGAAAGTCACGACCGTCGAACATCTCGATGCCGATGGCGCGCTTTCCAAAGTGCAGCAGGCCTTCATCGATTGCGGCGCATTTCAATGCGGCTTCTGCACGCCGGGTTTCGTCCTGATGGCGCATCAATTGCTCAAAGAGAATCCCGATCCGAGCGACGACGACATCAAGCACTATCTCTCCGGCAATCTCTGCCGCTGCGCCGCTTATCCGGAAATCATCGAAGCCGTGAAGCGCGCCGCGAAGGCGTAAGGCTGCCTTCTCACGCCGTCGCGCTCTTCTGCACCCAGAAGAAATACATGTTGCCGAACGTGTAGGGATTCTTCTGCTCGAAGGCGTGCCAGGCATTGAGGTCGCGCCGCGCCGCGGGATCCGGAAACTGCTGGCCAAACCGCTCGCGGATATCGGGCGGCAATTGGCCGAAGCCGAGAAATATCAGGTTGTTCGCGTCGAGAAACGTTTTGATCTCCGGAATCGTGAACTCGTGCTCCATGACATTGAACAGGAGGTCGCGGCAGCCGCTGGTGCTGGCGAAGTCGTTGAACGGTGGCAGGCCGTGGCGCGCCATCAAGTCTTGCCGGCAGGCGCGGATATCTTCAGCCGTTGGTCTGTAGCCACGCTCAGCGATCAAAGCGCGCGCTGCTGCGAGCGGCCGCCGCGCCGCGGCGCTGTAGAGGCCGACAAACATCAAGCCGTTCGGGCGCAACAGCGACAGCAAGAGCCGCCACGCCGCGGCCGGATCAGCGAGGTGATGCAGCACGCCCGCGGCCTCGATCACGTCGAACTGCCGCCCGAGCGAAACCAGTTTCAAGATATCGGCCTGCCAATATTCGACGTTGGTAAGGCCTAAAGCTCGGGTTTTTCTGCGCGCATAAGCGAGGCTCGTGCGGCTCATGTCGATCGCCAGCACCTGCGTATGCGCAAATCGCCGCGCGGTGTCGATCGAATGGGCGCCGGTGCCGCACCCGGCAACCAGGATATCGATCGGTCTGGCCGCATCGTCCCACGCCACTGGAGTGACGCCGATGTCCTGCGCCAGAAAATCCGTGAGCCTTGTCGGCTCGACCGGTGGCGCTGTGATCCATCGCGGATAGGGATTTTCCTCGTATTGATGCTGCACCTTCAGCGACACTGCGTCATCGATCGCCGTCAGTGTTGGGATATTGGCAAGGTCCGCCTGCTCCTCGAGCGGCTCGCTGATCTGCTCCACGAGCAACCGCATCAGCGCGCCGGGGAAGGGGCGCTGTAGCAGCGCCGCGGCCTTGGGCAATGTGTAAAGCGGCTGGTAACTCGCGGCCGCGATCAGATCGCGCTGCGCGATCGGTGAAGTCGTCCTCGAGCGCAGCGGCGATGCGGTCTTGCACCTTGCGCAACTGCGCGCGTTCGTCCTCGTTCTGCGCGAACACGTATTCGTTGATGAAGCATTGTTGTGCCAAGGCGCAAAAGAATTCGGCGCCGTCGGCATCCAAGACGAGGTCGTCATCAGCCGCGCCTTGCGGCAAGCCGCGGCGAAGCGCTGTGAACAATCGCTCCAGCTCGACGTCATGGATCGGCCGCAATCCCAGCAGCGCCAGCAAGAGCGGTTCGCGTCCGAGCGGATTTGCGGCGGCATCGCCGAGCAGATCGGGCAGCGGCAAAGTGCGCGGCCACGCAGCCGCGAGCCGCTGCAGTGGCGTGGCGATGGCCGCACTGTGCTTGACGAGGTTCTCGGCATCGCCCAGTCCGAGCATCAGCGCTTGCGTGAAGTGAGCAACGGCGTCGTCGCGGCGGCCGAGCGCATGATAGGCGATGGCGATAGTGTCGTGCGCGCTCGCGTTGCGCGGATCGCGGGCTAGCGCCTGCGACAGCAATTTCACCGCCTGTTTGTTGCGGCCGTCCTGCTGCACCAGGTCGCCGAGCAGAACGAGGCTTGCGACATGGCCGGGATCGCGGGCGAGAATGTCGCGGCAGGCGTTCTGCGCCGCCACGAATTCACGGCGCCGGTAATGCGCCATGGCTGCCGCGTAGGCATCATCGATGCCTATGAGCGGCCGCGGGTCGGACGACGCTCCAGGATGGGAGGAGGTCCGTCCGGCACGGCTGAGATTGGCGCGTCGCTCCCGGCGGCTCATTCCGTCGCTTATAGGGTCCGGGCTGCTTCCGGCGCAAATCGGGCTGAAAGCCGCTCATGCAGCAAGCCCGAGCCGCGCGGCAATCCTGCGTGCCGTCGCAATGCGCTGCTCGGTAATTGGCCGCATCGCCTCCTGGGCCTGCGCCAGGACGGCGGGCGGCGCCGTTTCCGGCGTGCCGGCATTGAACGGCGGCTCGGGCGCATAGGCAATGCCGAGCTGGATGGCTTGCGCGACGTGGTCGCCGCGCAGATCGGCGGCGACACGCAGTGCGCCATCGATGCCCGATGTAACGCCCGCGGCGAACACGAATTTGCCGTCCGTGACGACGCGCTCGTTCACGACCGTCGCGCCGAAATGGGGCAAGAGATCGATCGACGCCCAATGCGTCGTGGCGCGGCGTCCCTGCAGCAGCCCGGCGGCGCCGAGGATCAAGGCGCCGGTGCAGACCGAAAACACGCAGCGCGCATCTTTTGCCTGAAGGCGGATCCAGCCAAGCACGTCCTCGTCATCCATTATGGCTTCCTGGCCGAAGCCGCCCGGGATGTGCAGGAGATCGAGCTGCGGCGCTTTGGCAAGCGTTGCGTCCGCCATCATGCGCAAGCCGCGCAGATCGCGCAGTGGCGCGGTGCTTTTGCCGTAGATCCGATAAGTCGAATTCGGAATGCGGCTGAACACTTCGAATGGGCCGGTCAGATCGATCTGGTCGAGCCGCTCGAAGATCAGCGAGCCGATCTGAAGATGCGTCTCCGGCGCGACCTGTGCATTCCCTTGTACGCTCATGATGTGCCTCCTTACGAGAGGCCGCAGCCTCTCGACAGGAGCAATGTAGAATGACAAGCTGTGGCGGAAATGCCAAAGAACCCTCGTTTCCCGCCAACACTGCCGACGCCCGCTTCGCGCAGTTTGCGCTTGCGCACGGTTGAAATACTGACGTTTCCTGCCGGGCAATTGCTCGACGTAGCCGGTCCGTTGCAGGTCTTTGCCACCGCGAACGAGCTTGTGGCCGCGCGCGGTGACGCCCCGCTCTATGCCGTGCGGGTGGTTTCGGCGGGCGCGCCGAACGTGGTCACCTCGGCCGGGTTGGGGCTTGCCGTCGCGCCGCTGCCGCGGGTGTCGGCGAAGCTCGATACGCTATTGGTAGCCGGCGGTCCGGGTGTGCATGCCGCGGCCAACAATCCGAGGGTGCTCGATTGGCTGCGCCGGCGCGCCAAGCGCGCGCGCCGCGTCGCCTCGGTCTGCACCGGGGCGTTTCTGCTCGGCGCTGTGGGCCTGTTGAATGAGCGGCGCGCGGCGACCCATTGGCGGCATTGTGCCGAGCTTGCCCGCCGCCATCCGGCGATCCGCGTCGAATCCGATCCGATCTATGTCAGGGACGGTTCAGTCTGGACCTCGGCCGGCGTGACGGCGGCGATCGACCTTGCGTTGGCGCTGGTGGAGGAAGACGCCGGCCGCGGCCTCTCGCTCGCGGTGGCGCGGCATCTGGTGATGTTTCTCAAGCGTCCCGGCGGCCAGGCGCAGTTTAGCACGGTCCTGTCGCTGCAAGGCGCCGAAGATCGTTTCGGCGATCTGCATGCCTGGATGAGCGGTCGGCTGAACGGCGACCTGTCGCTGCCGGCAATGGCCCGTAGGGCCGGCATGAGCGAGCGCAGTTTCAGCCGGCACTATGCGCAATCGACCGGCCTGACGCCGGCGCGCGCCGTCGAGCGGCTGCGCGTGGAGGCGGCGCGGCGGCTACTCTCCGATACGCGGCTGCCGGTAAAGCGCATCGCCGCCCGCTGCGGCTTCGGCTCGGAAGAGACCCTGCGGCGCAGTTTCGGCCGGCTCTTGGCGTCGACGCCGCAGGATTATCGCGCGCGGTTCAGTGCGTAGAGCATGATCCGGAAAAGAGGGAACCGGTTTTCCGAAAGATCGTGCTCGAACGGAAGTCTACGACTTGTCCGGAAAATTCATTTTGTAGCGGACGAAATCGTCGGCCTTGGTGAATTCGTCATAGAGCCGCCGCGCCGGATTGCTGTCGCGGGTGTGCCAGTAAAGTCGCGACCAGCCCTTCATTCGCGCGTGCTGCACCAGATCGGCGACCAACATCCGGCCCAGTCCCTGGCCGCGGAATTTCGGGGCGACGAACAGGTCTTCGAGATAGCAAATCGGCGCGATGACCCACGTGCCCTCATGAAGAATGCTGATGCTGAATCCGGCGACGTCGTCGTTGGCGACGGCAATTCGGCCAAAGATCGGCGAGGCCCGCTCGAGCATGCGTTGCCAGGTTCGCGCCGTGACGGTTTCCGACAGCACCGTTTCGTAAAACGCATTGTAGCCCGCCCACAGCTCGCGCCACGCCGCCTCGTCGGCCGGCTGCGGATCGCGGATCGATATGGTCCAGTCGGGCATCGGCTTGCCAAGCTTGCGGCCTTCACGCGCGTCGGTTCAAGCTCAAGCGAAAATTCTAGCCGTTCAAAGCGGCAATAAAGCGCTCTTTGATGGCGTGGCCGTCGCGCAGCGGCAGAACCCGCGGCGTGTCCTCGGACTTGATGCGTGCATGGACGAGAAGCGGGCCTTCGCCCGAATGCAGCAACGCACGGATGCCGGCCGCGTCCTCGATGCGCGATACCTGACGGCCCTGCTTGAACCGGCAGGCCAGAGCCGTGGCGACCGGATCGATGCCCGATTGCGTTGCGCTCGCTTGCATCCCGGTCTCGCCGTAATGCGCATTGTCGAGCACGACGACGGCCAGATTGTTCGGCTGCTTGACGCCGATCGTGGCGAGACTGCCGAGCCCCATCAGGAAATCGCCGTCGCCGGTGATCACGGCGACGCGGCGATCGGGGCGCGCCAGCGCGAGCCCGAGCCCGATCATCAGCGTGCCGCCCATCGCGCCCCAGAGATAGAAATTGAGCGGATGATCGCCCGCCGCTGCTGCATCATAGGTGGCCGAGCCGAGCCCGCTGACGACGAGAAGATCGCCGCGGTCGGCGAGAAGCTCACGGACGAAGGCGCGCCGCTCGATCATCATCGCGTCCATTGCTTGCGCCCGATCAGCCGCTGCGACAGCAGGATCGCCACTTGCAAATTGCCGTCGAAGGCCATGTCGCAGCCGGCGCCAACGATGTCGTCGACATCCTCGGCGCTGTCGATGCGGTAGGTGAGAAAACCCGAGAGCTTCAGCACGTCGTCGGTGATCGCGCCCATCGGCACTTGCCACGGATTGAACTCGCCGAACTCGCCGCGCATGGTCACAAGGATGACGCAGCCGAAGCCGCAATTGCGCAACAGCGAAAACATGTTGATGCAATTGCCGACGCCGCTAGATTGCATCAGCAGCGCCGCACGCTGCCCGCCGAGCGCGGCGCCGGCGACCAGGCCGACGCCTTCCTCTTCCGTGGTCAGCACCACGTCGGCGATCGTGGGATCGTCCTGGCACAGTTTGATGAGCCGGCTGTGGCCGGCATCGGGCACATAGCCGACCTGGCGGATGCCGACACGCCGGAACTGGGCGTGGATCGCGTCCGGCCATGCTGTTTCGATATTCGTGGGGCTATGCACGAGTGATCCCGGAATTGTCGCGACAACTTTACTATCGCATGCGGCCGGCAAAAGCTGAACCGGCCGCCTACTCGGTCCCGGCAATACCGGCGTCGCGCACGACTTGGCCCCAGCGCACGATTTCGGCGTCGAGAAATTTCTGCAGCTCCGGGACCGTGCCGGTTCCGGCCGGAATCATGCCGAGCGCCTTGAGGCGAGTGCGAATTTCCTCGCCGTTCACGATCGCATTGATCTCGGTATTGAGTTTGGCCAGAATCGGTTCGGGTGTCTGGGCCGGCGCAATCACGCCTTGCCAAGCCGCGACGTCGTAGCCGGGCACGCCGGCTTCGGCGAGCGGCGGCACGTCGGGGAGCGCCGAGACGCGCTGCTTGGTCGTCACCGCAAGCGCGCGGACTTTTCCTGAATTGATCAGCGGCAACGCAGCGCTCATGTCGCTGAACATGAGTTGGATATATCCGCCCATGAGATCGTTGAGCGCCGGCGCCGTGCCGCGATAAGGCACGTGCTGCATCTTGATGCCGGCCATATTGGCAAATAGCGCGCCGGCGAGATGATGAAAGGCGCCGATGCCGCCCGAGCCGTAGCTCAGCGACCGTTCCTTGGCGAGCTTGATCAGATCGGCGACGGTGGTGGCCGGCAGCGACGGATTGACGACGAGCACGAACGGCACCGTCGCCACCAGCGACACCAGCGCGAGATCCTTGGCCGGGTCATAGGGCAGCGATTTGTAGAGCGTCGCGTCGATGGCGAGCGAGGACACCGCCATCATGATCGTGTAGCCGTCTGGCGGCGACTTGGCGACGAAGTTGGTGGCGATGCACCGTGCCGGCACCCGGACGATTCTCCACGACGAAAGGCTTCCCGAGCCGCTGCTGCAGCCGCTCGGCCAGCAGACGCGCCAGCAGGTCGGTCGAGCCGGCCGGCGCGAACGGCACGATGAATGTGACTTGACGGCCCGGATATGTCTCGGGATCTCGGTCGCGCCCTGGGCCGGCGCCGTGCTGACGATAGTTGGGCATGCGGAGCCGACGAGCGCATAGCCAAGCAGCGTCCGGCGCGACAATTTGCGCGACGATGCGACGTGTGCCGGCGGCGGTCTCTTTCAGCCCCGTATTCATCGTCATTGCCGGCTCCTCCCTCGGCCCATTGGGCGTTTCCAAACTGGTCCAGCTTCTTGGTTTTTGGATGTTATTCAAGCCGTTATCTTGACGCTGTTCGGGCGTACGCGGAATATCCGGTCTCGAATCAGGTGAGATGAATGCGCTGTCCAGCTGTTGCCATTGCTTTTCTCGCTGCGGCGCTCCTTCTGACCCACACAAAGCCGAGTTTCGCCTGCCAGGGCGACAAGGTTCTGCTCGCCGAAGATTTTGCGCAGCCGATGCGTCGTGGGGGGCGCAGACGAATAATTTCGCCATCAAGGATGGCGCGGCCGTGATCAAGGCCGACAGTCAGCGCGGCTACAAGGCGCTCGACAATGCGTTCTTGTTCGATGATGCGGACATCTGCGTCACCGTCACCGCGCTCGATATCGGCAAGCCGGAAGCTTCAGCCGCCGGGCTCGCGTTCTGGGCGCAGGATTATCGCAATGCCTATTTTCTTCTGCTGGCGACCAACGGCTATTACAAGATCGGCCGCATGATGGATGGCGCCTGGGTCAATGCACCGCTCGATTGGACGCAGTCCGATGCCATCGTGCAGGGCGTCAACAAGCCCAATACGCTCCGGCTCACCATCAAGGGCCAGTCGCTCACGGTTTTCATCAACGGCAAGCCCGGCGCGATGCTTGCGGGCGCAGTCTCCGGAGACGTCAAGCCTCATCGGCCTCTATGCCGAGTCCGCCGACAAGGTCGACACCTGGAAGTTCAACGACCTCAAAGTGACCAATGTGAAGTCAGCGGCGCGTGGGTCCATGTCCCGGAAAGGCCGGGCCAGTTTTCCGATCAGGACTGCGCAGAAAAGGCCCGATTAAGCGTCGCGGTCGGGCCGTTTTCCATTTCTTGACAGGGCGTTACGGGACCGTCATAAGAGCGCCCGTTGGCGTCGTCAAGCTTGCCCGGATTGGGTACTGGCCGGACATCACGCCGCTAACTATCAGCAGAATCGACTGAAAGAAGCCGATCCGGACGGAAAAATCCGAGTATCGGAATTCGAACACAAGGATAGAAAGATGTTCGCGGTCTTCAAAACCGGTGGCAAGCAATACCGGGTTGCCACCGAGGATGTGCTCAAGGTCGACAAGATCAAGGGCGAACCCGGTGAAATCGTCGAATTCGGCGAGGTTCTGGTCGTCGGCGGCGACAGCGTGAAGCTGGGCAGCCCGATGGTTGCCGGCGCCACCGTGGCGGCGCAGGTGCTCGAACAAGGGCGTGGCGCCAAGATCATCGCGTTCAAGAAACGGCGGCGTAAGAATTCGCGCCGTAAGATCGGCCATCGCCAGGAGTTCACGCTTCTGCGCATCACCGAAATTCTGACCGACGGTCAGAAGGCGAGCAAGGAAGCAAAGCCCCGGCCGAAGCGCGAGCCGAAGCCCAAGGCAGCAGTCGAGGCCTCGGCCGAAGCTACGGAAGGCGACAGCCCCAAAGCCAGGCTCGCCCGAAGGCTGCCGCAAAAGGCAAAACTGCGGCGGCCAAAGGCAAAAAGAAGTGATTTTGGAAAGTGATGCTTCTGTCACGAATCCTGTATAACCACTAGCTAGAGAGTTTCGGAGGCCAGCGATGGCACACAAGAAAGCAGGCGGATCCTCACGCAACGGCCGCGATTCCGCGGGCCAGCGCTTGGGACTGAAAATTTTCGGCGGCGAAGCAGTGCTCGCCGGCAACATCATCGCGCGTCAGCGCGGTACCAAATGGCATCCGGGCCGCAATGTCGGCCTTGGCAAGGACCACACGTTGTTTGCGTTGATCGACGGCAAAGTTGAGTTCCAGACCAAAGCCAAAGGCCGCATCTACGTATCGATACGTTCGATGACCGAGGCAGCGGCCCAGTAATACGGTGGATCATATGAGGTCTGCCGGCATCCAGTCGAACCGGCGGACCCAAATGGGCTCCGATTCAGGGGGAGACCGGGATGCCGGCTCCCCCTTTCGGTTTTTCTGCAGGAGCCCAGGCGATGACTCTTTCGACTCAAAGCCTCCCGCAACCGCTATCCGAGCGTTGCGTTCCCGTCCTTGAGACTGAGCGGCTGGTGCTGCGCGCACCGTGTCTCGCCGACGTGAAAGCGATTGTACGTCTCGTCGGCGATCGCCGAATCGCAGAGAATACCGCACGCATTCCGCATCCTTATGGCGCGGATGATGCCGAGCAATTCCTGGCAAACGTCAACCGGCAGGAAGGCGAAGCGACCTTTGCCATCGAGCTCGGCGGCGAGCTCATCGGCATGTGTGGTGTCGGGCTGCGCGAAGGCACGGCGGAGATCGGCTATTGGCTCGGCGTGCCCTATTGGAATCACGGCTATGCGACCGAAGCGGCGCGTGCGGTGATCGATCATGCCTTCGGCGATCTCGATCACGAGGCTTTGCAGGCCGGCGCGCGCGTCAGCAACCCCGCCTCGCGCCGCGTGCTGGAAAAGTGCGGCTTTCAGTGGACCGGCGTCGGCCTCTATCGCATCCGCGCCATCAAGTCCTCGGCGCCGCTCGACCGCTTCCGCCTCGATCGCGGCCTGTGGGCCTCGCTCAAGGCTTGGGGACGGGTCAAAGAAGTCGCGTAAGAGGCAGACAGCATGATCCGGAAAAGTGGCTTCCGGTTCTCCGACAAGATCATGCTCATCAAAATGCGAGAGCGGCAATTGCTGAAATAATTGCCGTTCTCGCGTCTATTGCCCTGCGTTCTGCGCGGCGGCAAAGAACGGCGCGAGCTTGTCGACCACAGCCTGACCGAAATGTCCCTGCGGATTGGACGGCGGATCGCGATCCATCATTTCCCAGCCCGAAATCAGAACGCGGGCATGGTCGAAAGCCTGGGCGAGATCGGTGCCGGGATGCAGGCTTTGCCGGAAGAAGGCATCTCCGAAATAGGTCCAGTCGCGCTCCGGCGCGCAGCCGAACGAGGTGTGCGTCGCGTCGGCGGCCGTCAGCACGATGGTGTTGTCGTTGGCGAGCGGCGGCACGAAAATTCCGGCAAAGCAGGCCGAAACGATCACCACGCGATTCCGGATGCCTTCGCCGTCGAGTGCGGAGGTGACCTGCTGCGGCGTCAGTTCGAGCGTCCTGCCCGGCACTTGCAGCGCAAAGCCAGTCTTCTCGCCATGCGACGTCATGAACAGCACGAGCACGTCCTGCTCCTTGTTCATGACGTCGCCGAGCGCGTGCACGGCGGCGGCGAAGTTCGCCGGCGTGGCGAGCGGCACGTCGCCGAGTGTCGCGCGATTGTTGATCAGTTTGACGATGCGGTCCTTGATCGGCAGCACGCTTGCGATTGCGTCGAGGCCGCCGTCGAGTTCCTTGATGAACACGTCCTGTTCGGCCCAGCCCGCGATGCCGAGCGCGTAGACATTGGTCGCGTCCTTGCGCGGCGCAAGACTTGGCGATCTCGGCTTTCAACAGAGCCGGTTTGCGATTTTTCCAGTTGCGCGACTTGCGGCGGCACATTGCCGGCGGCTCGCCGTGCTTTTCGCGGTAATAGGCGTAAGCGGCTTCCCACCAATTGGCATTGCGCGCATCGAAATCGGGCGGCACGAAAACCGGCGCATGCGGCACGGCCGCATTGGCCGCGAACAGCGCGACCCACAACGCGGCCATGGTGCCGACCGCGCGCAGCGCGAGCGCGGCGTGAGACTATTGACGACGCAAGCCATGGCGCCAACCCACCAGATCACGGCGACGGCAAGGATCACGATGCCAGTGATGGGGCTCGACCAGATCGGCCCCTCGGCCGTATCGGGATCGAGCAGCGGGAAGCCGAGCCTGATCGCCGAGGTAACGATGATCGGCCGAGATCGAGAGAATGAACATCGCGGAGAGCGCGGTGACGCGTGCGCCCGGCCGCACGAACAGCGCTGCCACCGCAAGCTCGAGCGCGATCCATGCGACCACCGCATTGAGGCCGTAAGGATTGAAGGCGTGCGAGGGCAATGCCGCCGCCAGTTGCAGCAGCATGCGGACGGCGGCGGTGAGGATCGAAATGCCCAACAGGACCGGCAAGCCCGCAAGCTGCGGTTCGGCCGTCGTCCGCCAGACCGCGGCCCTTGCCGCAAGCTTCAAAACACCCCACACGCCTTCGATTCTCCGCGACAAAATCGGGCCGGTTTTTGGATTTAAGCATGCCGGCCGCAATTTCGAATTTGCACACTATATCAGGCGGGCGGCAGCGGCCACTTGGGCGATTGGCGATTGTGCCGAAGGCCAGAGCGCTTTACGAGTTGGGTCATGAAATTCCTCGATGAGGCCAAGGTCTATATTCGCTCCGGCGCCGGCGGCAACGGCTGCGTGTCGTTCCGGCGCGAGAAATTCATCGAATTCGGCGGGCCCAATGGCGGCGACGGCGGCAAAGGCGGCGACGTGATCGTGGTCGCGGTCGAAGGCCTCAATACGCTGATCGACTATCGCTATCAGCAGCACTTCAACGCCAAGAACGGCGGCGGCGGCATGGGCAAGGATCGCCACGGCGCCAACGGCGCCGATATCGTCCTGAAAATTCCGGTCGGCACGCAGATCTACGAAGAGGACGGCGAAACGCTCCTGGCCGATCTCACCGAAGCCGGCCAGCAGATCGTGCTGGCGCGAGGCGGCAATGGCGGCTTCGGCAATGCCTATTTCAAAAGCTCGACCAATCGCGCGCCGCGCCATGCCAATCCGGGCCAGCCCGGTGTCGAGATGACGATCCGGCTACGGCTCAAGCTGATCGCCGATGCCGGCATTGTCGGCCTGCCCAATGCCGGCAAATCGACATTCCTTGCCGCGGTCAGCGCCGCCAAGCCGAAAATCGCCGACTATCCGTTCACGACGCTGCATCCGCAGCTCGGCGTGGTCGATGTCGACGGCCGCGAATTCGTGCTCGCCGATATTCCGGGATTGATCGAGGGCGCGCATGAAGGCGTCGGTCTCGGCGACCGTTTTCTCGGTCATGTCGAGCGCTGCCGCGTTTTGCTGCATCTCGTAGACGGCACCGGCAGAAGACGCCGGCGCGGCCTACAAGACCGTGCGCGCCGAGCTTGCCGCTTATGGTCACGAGCTCGCGGAGAAGACCTGAGATCGTCGCGCTCAACAAAGCCGACGCGCTCACGGCCAGAAGACATCAAGCAGCAAGTGGCGCGATTGAAGCGCGCCTCGAAAAAGACGCCGCTGGTGATGTCCGGTGTCAGCCGCGATGGCGTCAACGGGGTATTGCGCGCTTTGTTCAAGGTCATCGAACGAGCGCGCAAAGGTGAGGCTGAGCCGGAAGTCGCCGATGCGGCCTGGCAGCCGTGATCGCGGGAGTGCGCGCTCAAAGTCGGGGTACGTCTCATGGCCTATACGTTCGTGCTTGTTCACGGCGCCTGGCATGGCGGCTGGTGCTGGCAGCGCGTTGCCGATCGGCTGCGCGCCGGCGGCCATAAGGTCTTCACGCCGACACTGACCGGGCTCGGCGAGCGTTCGCATCTGCTGGCGCGCGGGTATCGACATCGGCACCCACGTCACTGACGTCGTCAATGTGATGAAATGGGAACGATTGAACGACGTCGTACTGTGCGGCCACTCCTACGGCGGCTTTGTCATCTCCGGCGTCGCCGAACAGATGGCCTCCGCCATCCGCTCCATTGTCTTTCTCGATGCCTTTGTGCCGGATAACGGCGACACGACGCAGAACCTGACCAGCGGCGCGATGCAGGAAGCCATCCGCACCGCGCTCGCGAGCGGCGTGCTCGGCATGCCGCCGCGGCCTGCGGAATTCTTTGGCGTCAAAGAAGCCGATCGCGCCTGGGTCGACAGCCTGTGCACGCCGCAGCCGATCGGCACCTTCACCTACAAGATTCCGCTCACCGGCGCGCGCGAGAAGATCGCGCGCAAGACCTATATTCGCGCCAAGAGCTATGCCAATCCGGGTTTCGACAAGGCGCTGCGCGCCGTGCAATCCGATCCGTCATGGCGGACCTATGAAGTGGCCTGCGGCCACGACGTGATGGTCGATGCGCCCGAGCGCCTTAGCGAACTGCTGTTGGAAGCCGCGGCCTGAAGCGCTCGAACTGCAGCGAGCCGTCGCGTTCGATGCGCGGCAGCAGATCGACTTCCCAGTCGAGATATTCCTGCATCATTGCTTTGGTATTGCCGGCGCGTTCATAGGGCTTACGCCATTGGTCGATGGGTTCGTCGGCCATCTTGGCTTCGGTTGAGAACGGATGCCCCGCAGTGCCCCACGCGGCATTGCCGCCGGCGAGATAGCGCACGGGCCGATCGGTGAGCGAGCTCGGCCTCGGCCATGGCAAGGCTTGCGAGCACGCCGTCCTCGGAAGTCAGAACGATCGTGCCGTTTTGCGGAATCTTCTTGAACGCGCGTGCAAGCCGCGTCCTGATCGCAAACCAAGCGCCTGGAATGTGGCCGCGCAGATAATCGCGGCTCATTGCAGAGGTCGACAACGGTCGCGGCGTTCCGCGTAAGCAACTCGCTCAAGCCGGAGCAGTCGATCGCAGCGTCACGCGGCATGTCCGCATCCAATATCGGCGGCGCCGGGTATCCTGCTTCCGTTCCCGTCTCCGACGAACAAGAACACGTCGGCATAACCCATCTGCCGCAGCCATGATCCGGTCATCGCTGCGCGCACCTCGAGATCGTCGACAAGGACAATGCGTGCGCCGAACGTTCCGACATATTGGTCAGTCGCCTGCACCAGTTGGCCGCCCGGCGCCGAGATCGCGCCCGGCACATGGCCCGCTTCGTATTCGGCCGGATCGCGCACGTCGAGGACATAGAGCGTGCGCGCTGTCGTCCTTGCGCCAGGCGTCGAGCGCCGCCCGATCGATATGCCTGACACCGCAGCACTTCCGCCACGCGCTGCGCGGCTTCGCGGGCCCAATCGAGCGTCTTTGCCGAGGCCTTCGGCGCGCGGCGGTCCTTGCCGCTGTCCGGCGTGAAGCCGGCAAGGCTCCAGCCCATGGTGCCGTTGCGCAACGCCATGACTTTGTTCGGCAGGCCGGCATTGATCAGCGATTGCGCGCCGATAATGCTGCGGGTGCGGCCGGCGCAATTGACGACCACGGTCGTCGCCGGCGACGGCGCGATCTCGCGCGCGCGCAACACCAGTTCGGCGCCCGGCACATTGGTCGAGGTCGGGATCGACACCCGCGAATATTCGTCGAATGGGCGGCTGTCGAGCACCACCAGATCGGCGCCGTCGCGGATCAGCTGCTCGAGCTCCGAGCGCCGTGATATTGGGCGTGTCTTCGGTGTGCTCGACATATTCGCCGAACGCCTTGCTCGGCACGTAGACGCCCGAGAACAGTTCGAAGCCCGCCGCACCCCAGCCCGGCACGCCGCCGTCGAGAACGGCAATATCGGCATAGCCATTGCGCGACAGGATCGCGGCGGCACGCTCCGCGAGACCGTCACTGTCATCGCACAACACGATGCGGGTACCGCGCCGCGGCACGAGACGCGGCGAACCGCAACTCGAAGCGGCTCAGCGGCACCGATCGCGCCAGCAGCAGATGGCTCTGCGAGAAGATCAGTCTCCTCGCGCACGTCGACCAGCGCCAGCTCGCTGCCGTCGCCGATCATGCCGCGCAGATCGCGCGGGCTGATCAGACGGCTCACGCCTGAACCCGCGGATCACGTCGCCTGCTGCGGCGTCATCTGTTTCACTTCGCCGGTCTTGAGGTCGAAGCGCACGCGGTTGATCTGGTCGAGATTGGTTCCGGTCACGCGCACGAAGCGGGCAAAATCGGGATAGTCGATCGAGTGGATCTTGCCGTCCTGATAGATGCCGGCTTTGCCGGGCGTCAGCCGATACTTTTTCACCGGCTTGAGCTTGGCGTGCGCAGGATCGCTGCCGTTATCCTCGCGCTCCCATTCGGTCATCTCGGTGTAATGGGTCGCCTGGCCGTAGATCGCCCATGACGCGCCGTGATCATGCGGCGCCGAGACCCGCGCCTTGTCGTTGATATGGGCGAGGATCTGAAAACCGAGCTTGGGGTCCTCGTAGAGCGTATGCAAGCCGCGCGGCGCGTCCTCGCAATGTTTGCGGACAAAGTCCGGATTCTGCAGGAGCCGTTCGAGGTTCACGCGCACTTCTTCGCGGCCCTGCGGTCCGGGATCGCGGGTGAGGCTTGAATGACAATCGGAGATGAACTGGTCGAGTTCATAGGCCATTGCGGTACTCCCTAGGATCCCTTGTTGATCTTGAATGCGCTGCTCGAAGCGGTCGTTAGCCCATTTTCGCGCAACGCGTTGGACCGGCGCCAGCCCATCCAGAGGCGGGCAACTGCTCGCAGCGGCATTAAGCCGTTTGGCGGCAGTCGTCGCCAGCGACTACATTCGGGAGATGGCTGGCCTGAATCAGATTTCCGGGTTGGATCGCATGTTCGGTTTGCCGCGCACCAATGAGCGGCCGCGCAATGTGCGGCTCGACACGCTGATCCGGCTGCGCTGGCTGGCCGTGCTCGGCCAGTTCGCCGCCGTTCTGGTGGTGCATTTCGGCCTCGAATTCGAAGTTCCGATCTGGCCCTGCATCGCCGTCATTGCGCTCGCGGCGATCCTCAACGTCGCGCTGCGCGTGAGCTTTCACCAGTCGCAATGGCTCGAGCCTGATCGCGCCGCCTGGCTGCTTGGCTTCGATGTCGCCGAGCTGACCGCGCTGCTCTATCTCACCGGCGGTCTGGAAAATCCGTTCTCGTTTTTGTTGCTTGGTCCGGTCTTGATCTCGGCGACCGCGCTGCCGCCGCGGATGACGCTGCTGATCGGCACATTCGCGATGCTCTGCGCCACGGCGCTGGTGTTCCTGCATTACAATCTGCCGTGGGACGCCGAAGATCCGCTGGAATTGCCGGAAATCTACATGGTCGGCGTCTGGCTCTCGATCCTGCTCGCGATCGGCTATATCGGCGTCTATACGTGGCAGATCGCCGAGGAAGCGCGGCAACTGTCGGATGCGCTGGCGGCGACCGAACTCGTGCTCGCGCGCGAGCAGCATCTGTCCCAGCTCGATGGTCTTGCCGCCGCCGCCGCGCACGAGCTTGGCACGCCGCTCGCGACCATCACCGTCGTCATCCGCGAGATCGAGCGCGCGCTCGAAGCCAATTCGCCCCATGCCGACGACGTGAAATTGCTGCGCGAACAGGCGCAGCGCTGCCGCGCGATCCTGGCCAAGATCACCGAACTGCCGACCGGCGAGCCGTTCGATCGCATGCAGCTCTCCGCCCTGATCGAGGAGGCGGTGGCGCCGCATCGCAATTTCGGCGTCTCCATCGGCGTCACCTATCCGCCGGACCGCGCCCACGAGCCGGTCGGCGCGCGCAATCCGGCGGTCCGCTACGGTCTCGGCAATCTGATCGAGAATGCGGTCGATTTCGCCCACAGCCGCGTCGAGATTTTCGCGCAATGGACCGAGGACGAGGTGAGCATCGTCATCAGCGATGACGGGCCGGGTTTCGCGCCTGAGGTCGTCGATCGCATCGGCGCGCCTTATGTCACCCACCGGCGGCCCGCCGGGCGCGGCCGGACGACGATGATGGCTCGGTTTTCGGGCTGGGCTTGGGCTTTTTTATCGCCAAAACGCTGTTGGAGCGCTCCGGCGCCCAGCTTTCGCTCATCAACCAATCGCCGCCGCTGCATGGCGCCACGGTAACCGTGACCTGGAGCCGGGCCGATTTCGAGCGGCCGGTCGCTGCGCCGCCTCTTGAGCCGGTCGAGCAAACCTCATAACTTTCATATAAGGGCGACTAAACCGGCGACGTTATCGGAGGAAATGCGTCGATGGAGCAGATTGTCATGAATACCAATGCGGCGCCCAGTCCCGCACCAATACAGTCCCGACCGAACGCACGCTCCTCATCGTCGAGGACGACAAGTCGTTCCTGCAGCGCCTTGCCCGCGCCATGGAAGGCCGCGGCTTTCTGGTGACGACGGCGGAATCGGTCGCCGACGGATTGCTGCAGGTCGAGAAAGCGGCGCCGGCTTTTGCCGTCGTCGACATGCGGCTTGGCGACGGCAACGGGCTCGACGTCATCTCGGCGATGAAGAAGCGGCGGCCGGAAGCGCGCGCCATCATCCTCACCGGCTACGGCAATATCGCGACCGCGGTGAACGCGGTGAAGCTCGGCGCCGTCGATTATCTCGCCAAGCCGGTCGATGCCGACGACGTGGCCGCGGCTTTGCTCGCGCTCGACAACAAGAAGATCGAGCCGCCGGAAAATCCGATGTCGGCGGATCGCGTGCGCTGGGAGCACATCCAGCGCATCTACGAATTGTGCGGCCGCAATGTTTCCGAGACTGCGCGCCGGCTCAACATGCATCGCCGCACGCTGCAGCGCATTCTCGCCAAACGGGCGCCGAAATAGCGCGCACGCGGCATTCGTATCTCATTAATCTTGAACGGGCCGCGCGGAATAGCAGCCGCGCGGCCCGAAATAATTCAAATTTTATCCATTTTATTAAATCAAATTTGTGCCGTGCGCAGCTATGAAAGCGCAAGCATATTTGTGAATCGGCGGCATTGACGTGGTCGAGCCCGAACGCTCAGTGAAGGTCGATGAAGGACAGGCGGTGCAAGTCGCGCCGTCAGGAGCCATGTCAGGAGCCATGCCACAAGCCATGTCACAAGCCATGCCGCGTCTTCTCGTTATCGACGACGATTATCTTCACCGCAAGATCATCTGCCGTGTCGCCGCCAAGGCCGGCTATGCGCCGGCGGGGGCAGCGACCTACGACGAGGCGGCGAAGCTCGCGCTCGAGAGCGCGTTCGATTGCATCAGCCTCGATCTATCGCTCGGCCAGCACGGCGGTGCCGACATGCTGTATTATCTGCGCGGCATCGGCTACAAGGCGCCGATCGTCGTCATCAGCGGCTGCGACCAGGCCACCATCCACGACACGCTGCGGTCGGCGAAATCGCTCAACCTCGATATTCGGGAAACGATCACAAAGCCGGTCGATCTCGACATGCTGCGCTATTGCTTCGAGCGCATCCGCACGCAGCACCATTACACGCCTGCCGCGGCGTAAATTTTTCTACATTTCGCCTGCGTAGGGCCCTTGCGGATCGGTCAGCGCCTGCAGCCGCAGCGCCGCCGCATGGGCAAAGCGCAGCATGATGGCTTTGCGCGTCGCCGCCGGCAGCCGATGTTCGGGCGCCTCGTTGACGATCGAGGCGCCGAAAGCGTCGGCGACGATCAGTCCGGCATCGGGCGGAAAAATCGCGCACGGCACTTCGACGATTGTGGCGAAGAACAGCCGGTCGCAATGCAGCCGGTAGTCGGTCCATTTCTGATCGGCGCGGAAATCGGCGACCGAGGATTTGATCTCGACAATGATGATTTCGCTGTCGCCGCCGAGCGCCACCAGATCGGCGCGCCGGCCCGACGGCAGCGGCAATTCGGCGACCACGCAATAGCCGAGCGCGTGCAGATACCGCGCGGTGCCGCGCGCAATGGCAAGAGCGGTCGGCGATTGCCGGCCGTCAACCGGCACCACCGCCGGCGCGAGCGAAGTCAGACTCATCGTGAGAATTCCCGGTAGCGGCAGGTTCGACAGCGGACGACACGCGACCTTACGCACGCCACGAACTCCGGCGGGACGAATCCCGAGACGTTTATTGTGCCGTGCCGGCGCGGTCCGGGAAAGCCCCGGCCAGGCCGTCGCGCGAGGGCTTGAGCACGCCGCGCTCGGTGATCAGCCCGGTGACCAGCCGCGCCGGCGTGACGTCGAAGCCGTAATTCGCAACCGGCGAGCCGTCGGGCACGATGCGCACGGTTTCGATGCGGCCATCCCTGGTGCGCCCGGTCATGGTCGCCACTTCGTCGGCGCTGCGCTCCTCGATCGGGATTTCGGCGACGCCGTCCGCTACCGTGAAATCGATGGTGGGGGACGGCAGCGCGACATAGAACGGCACATTGTTGTCGTGCGCTGCGAGCGCTTTCAGATAGGTGCCGATCTTGTTGCAGACATCGCCATTGGCGGTGACCCGATCGGTGCCGACGATGACGATGTCGACCATCCCATGCTGCATCAGGTGGCCGCCGGTATTGTCGGCGATCACCGTATGCGGCACGCCGTGATGGCCGAGTTCCCAGGCGGTGAGCGAAGCGCCCTGGTTGCGCGGCCGCGTCTCGTCGGCGAAGACGTGAATGGGAATGCCGTTGTCGAAGGCGGTGTAGATCGGCGCGGTCGCGGTGCCGAAATCGACCGCGGCAAGCCAGCCGGCATTGCAATGGGTGAGCACATTGACGCGCTCGCCACTCTTCTTTCGCCGCGCGATGGCTTCGATCAGCGGCAGGCCGTGCCGGCCGATCGCCTTGTTGATGGCAATATCTTCTTCGGCGATCTCGCCGGCGCGCTGATAGGCGGCCGCGGCGCGTTCGGCGCGCGGCCGGTTGCGCACAGTCGCCACCATCTCGTCGAGCGCCCATTTCAGATTGATCGCGGTCGGGCGCGTGGCCAGAAGCGTCGCATAAGCGCGCTCCAGCGCCTCGTCGGAGGCGTCGGCCCGCAGCGCCAGGCAGACGCCATAGGCTGCAGCCGCGCCGATCAGCGGAGCGCCGCGCACCACCATGGCGCGGATCGCATGGGCGGCCTCCTCGAGCGTGGTCAGCCGCATCGTGACCAGGCGATGCGGCAGCGCGGTCTGGTCGATCACCCCGACCGACCAGCCATCCGGCTCGAGCCAGATGGTGCGCATGGATTTGCCGTCGACTTTCATGAGACTCCAGATTTGGCCGTTTCCGCTCTGCTCTAACAGAAGATCGTGCCAACTTGCCAGCACGCCAAGCATGCCGCAATCTTACCGAAACACGACAAGGCTACGCGGGAGACGCCGGTGCCGGATACGAATTACGAAGTCGAATACGACAATCGCGCCCGCGTTCCGGAACATCCGGAGATTTTCGCGCGCTGGACACGCGAAGCCGAAGATTATCGTGCCGAGGCCCTCAAGGCGGGGCGCGCCGAACTCGGCCTGTCCTATGGCGATACGCCGCGGCAGTCGCTCGATCTGTTCTTTCCGGCGGCCGGCGAAGCCGCGCCGGTTGCGATGTTCGTGCACGGCGGCTGGTGGCGCTCGCTCGATCCTTCGTCGTTCAGCCAGATGGCGCGCGGGCTCAATGCGCATGGCGTCATTGTCGCCGTCGCCGGCTACGATCTGTGCCCCATTGTCGGCATCGCCGACATCATCGCGCAGATCCGCCGCGCCTGCGTGTTCATGTGGCAGCGTTACAATCGGCCGCTGCTGCTGGTCGGCCATTCCGCCGGCGGCCATCTCACCGGCGCCATGGTGGCGACCGACTGGCCATCGCTCTATCCCAAGGCGCCGGCGGACCTGGTGCCCGCCGGCTATGCGATCTCCGGCGTGTTCGATCTCGCGCCGCTCACCGGCGTCAGCGTCAATCAGGATCTCAAGCTCGACGCGGCTTCGGCGCGCGAATTGTCGCCGCTCTATTGGCCGGTGCGGCCCGGGCGCGTCTTCGACGCAGTCTGCGGCGGGCTCGAATTGGACGAGTTCAAGCGCCAGAGCCGCGTGCTGGCGGAAACCTGGGGCAAGGCCGGCGCCGAAACGCGCTATGAGGCGATCGCCGGCACCAACCATTTCACCGTGATCGATCCGCTCGCCGATCCGCAAAGCGCGATGACTTACGCGTCGTCGAACTCGCACACGCAATCAAACCGTAGAGGCAACGGGGAACCTACGGCTCCGGTTCGGCCGTCGCCTGGCGCGTCAGCAGAACCAGCGCCGACGCGGCAAAGATCAGGGCGAAGCCGATCATATCGGGCGCGGTCGGCACTTCGCCGAGAATGAGAAAAGCCTGCACCACGCCGATCACCGGCACCGCGAGCACGCCCACCGACGCCGCCACAGTGGACAGCCGTCGCACCACCGGAAACCACAGCGCATAGGCAATGCCATTGCCGGCGACGCCGGTCCAGATCATGCCGAGCCAGCCGTCCCATCGTGCGTGGCTGAGATCGGGATGGCCTTCAAAGACCAACATAAAGGCGGTCATGGTCACAAAGGCGATGGTCATCTGCCAGCTGGCAATGCCCATCACGTCGCCATCGATCTGCGCCCATTTCAGATAGACCGTGCCGGCCGCCCAGCTCAATCCGGTCAAGGCGGCGAGCAGGATGCCGGGCGGAACCCATTGCCGGCGAGCGGATAGACCAGGATGGCGAGACCTGCGGCGCACAAGGCGAGCGCCGCCGCCTGCAGGCGGTTGGGGCGCTCGCCGAGAACGGGCCAGGCCAGCAGCACCGACCAGACCGGCATCGTATAAGCGAGGATCGTCACGCGCGATGTCGCCGCGGTGAGTTGCGCGAAGGTGCCGAGCAGACAGAAACCGACAATATTGAGCTGTGACGCGATGAAGATGTGGATCCAGGCCTTGGCTGACGGCACCCGCAGACTGCGCCGCATGGCGACGCAGACCAGATAAAGCGTCAACGCGCCGAGCGCGGAGGAAACGGCGCGCATGGAGAGCGGCGACACCTCATAGAGCACGACCCGCATGACCGACCACGTCGTGCCCCAGATGAAGCACAGCGTGGCCAGCATCAGCCGCGCGCCGATATCACCATGCGCCGTGCGCCCTGCTCAGGCGCCGTGTTGTTGGTCGCATTTTTGGCGTCGAAGTTCACGGCGCCTTCGGTCCGGCGCCGACGAACCAATCGGCGATCTGCGCGCCGGTCCAGAACAGCACGTCGGATTTCTTGCGGATGGTCTCGAAGATGCGGCGGAAATATTTGGCGCGGTGCGGCGCGCCCATGATGTAGGGGTGCACCGCCATCGCCATGATGCGCGGCGCATCGGCGGCGTCGGCATAGAGCTGCTCGAACTGGTCGAGCGCGCGCTCGCAATATTCCGACGCCTTGTGATGCTGGATCAGCATCATGGCGACGTCGTTGCATTCCTGCGTATAGGGCACGTTGAGGATCGGCTTGCTGCGCGTCTTCAGCCAGACCGGCTGATCGTCCAGCACCCAGTCGGCGACATAGTCGTAGCCTTCCTCGGACAAGATGTCGGGCGTGTACCAGGTCTCGGTCAGGCCCGGCCCGAGCCAGCCGCGCGGCGGCTTGCCGGTGGCCTTGGCGATGACCTCGCGCACTTGGCGGATGTCGGCGCGCTCGTTCGGCACCTTCTGCAGATTGCGCTGGGTGAAACCGTGGCCGATGAATTCCCAGTTGCGCTCGATCGCGGCCTGCACGATCTGAGGATAGGCGGCGAGCGCCGAGCCGTTGATGGCGATGGTGCCGGGAACGTCGAATTCATCGAAGATCTTGATGAAGCGCCAGAAGCCGACGCGGTTGCCGTATTCGTGCCAGGCCCAGTTCGGCACGTCCGGCATCGGCGAGCCGCCGGCCGGCGGCGTGAGCACGGTGCGCGGCATGGTCTGCAGCGGGTCCCATTCTTCCACATTGACGATCACCCAGATCGCCATGCGCGCGCCGTTCGGCAATTTGAGCAGCGGCCGTTGCGTGATCGGCGAATAGGTCAGCCGATCGGTCGGCAGCATGATCTTCTTTGCCGAAGCTTTGCGCGCGGCGGGTTTCTTCTTCGCTTGCGTTTTAGCTTTCTTGGCCATCCCTGACTCTTCCTTCCCTGATCATTCTTCTTGGCAACAAACGCGTCCGTCGCGGCTCATGTTTCGGCGGGGGCGCGGTACTTTGCCACGATCGAGCCGAGCACCGTCAATGCCACGGCGCAGAGGCAGAGCGGCACGAAAGCCGTCCATGGTCGCCCGGTCAAATCCCACAGCGCACCGCTAATCGTCGGAATGATGATCGCGCAAGCGTAAGCAATCGTGAGCATGCCGGCGGCGGTGCGTGCGACATCGGCCGGCTTGGCGAGAATCGGTATGAGCGTCATGATCGGGGTAAAGGTCATCGCGGTCGCGAAGCCGATGAAAGTCGCGGCGACGATGATCGCAAGGCTGCTCGGCGCCAGCATGATCGCGAGCATCGAGGCCAGCAGCACCGGCCCGAATATCAGGAACGGCCAGGCGCGCCGCTGCAACCGGCTCGACACCGCGAACAGCAGCACGAGCGCGACCAGTTGCGACCCGTTGAGCCAGGCCAAAGTCGGACTCAGGAGATCGGCGCGGCCTTTGTCGGCAACGTAGTCGCCGAGAAAGGCATTGATCGCGAAGTACGGGCTGTTGTTGGCGCCGAAGGTCAGGCCAAGCAGCCAGACCAGCGGATCCCGAAAATCGGGCCACCACAAAGCATTCGCCGTGCTTGCCGCGCCGGCGGCGCTGCGTCGCGGGCTCAACAGCAGAAATGCCGGCACGATCAGAAGCGCGGGCACCGCCCAGACCAGGAGATTGAGCCGCCACGAGCCGCCGACGTGCGGCAGAATGTATGACAGCGTGAGCAGCGGTGGAAAGGTCGCGCCCATCATCATGCCGCTGGTATAGGCGAGGGTGGCGAGCGCGACGCGGCTCGGCGTCCACTCGCGAACCAGGACTGGCATGCTCGGCTGCATGATGGCGACGCCGAAACCGGTCACGAGCGATGCGGCATAGAGCGCCCACACATCGAACGCGCCGGCGCGCGCGGCGCCGGCAAAGGCCGCGATCAGCATGCCGGCCACGACGGCGCGGCGCGATCCGACCCGCGCGATCATCAGCGAGCCTGGAATCGCCGCCAGCGCGAACAGCAGAAGCGGCAATCCGACCAGAAGCCCGACCTGGGTTTCGCTCATGTGCAGTTCGGCATGCACCAGCGGGATCACCGGCGGCATGGCGAGGATCGTCATGCGCATGGCGACGCCGCACAGCCACAGCGCAGCCATCGTCATGACGACGCGGCCGGTCGAGGCTTCGGCGGGATTTCCGGCAAAGAGCATGGAAGCGGACACGTGTTGGCGGCGGACGGTGCATCAGGCGCGCCGCTGCTGCAAGCAAGGCGCGAGGGAAGCAGGGTTGCGCAAAATTGCACGGGGAAAGATCCGCCGAGGGCTTGGCAAACAGAGCGCGACCGGCGCTGGCTGGGTTGCCGACAAAATCGCCTTGGCAAGGGTCGAGAACAAATATAGAACATGGGGGCTTGGGTGACATGCGCGCCGGTGGAATCCAGTCGATGTCCGACATGAAGTCCGACTTGGCGACGGCAGAGGACATTCTCCGCAAAACCTTCGGTTTTTCCGCATTTCGGCCCGGTCAGGCCGAGATCGTCGAAACCGTTCTCGAAGGGCGCGATGTGCTGGCCGTGATGCCGACCGGCAGCGGCAAGTCGCTGTGCTACCAGCTCCCGGCTTTGGCGCGCGGCGGCCTCACCGTCGTGGTGTCGCCGCTGATCGCGCTGATGCGCAACCAGGTCGCGCAATTGCGCGGCTATGGCGTTGCCGCCGCGGCGCTGAATTCTGCCAATGACGCCCTCGAGAACCGCAACGTGCGCGAGGATCTCGAACGCGGCGAACTGCGGCTTCTCTATGTTGCGCCGGAACGACTGCTCAAGCCGGAGACGCTCGATCTGCTCAAGCGCGCGGGAGCGAGCCTGCTCGCGGTTGACGAAGCCCATTGCATCTCGCAATGGGGCCACGACTTCCGTCCCGAATACGCCGCGCTCGGCACCGTGCAGGCGGCGCTCGGTCAAAATACTTCAGGTCATCTGCAGACGGTGGCTTTTACCGCGACCGCGGATGCGGCAACGCGCGCCGATATTTTGCAAAAGCTGTTCGGCAAGCCGCCCGCTGTATTCGTGCATGGGTTCGACCGGCCCAATCTGCGGCTGGCGATGCAAGCCAAGGCCGGCGGCCGCAAGCAGATTCTCGATTTCGTCAAAAGCCACCAAAGTCAAAGCGGCATTATCTATTGCGCCTCGCGGCGCAAGACCGAGGAGCTCACCGATTATCTGCGCGACGAAGGCGTAAACGCGCTGCCCTATCACGCCGGCATGGAGCCCGACATGCGCTCGCAAAACCAGGACGCGTTCTTGCAGGAGGACGGCGTCGTCATGGCCGCGACCGTTGCCTTCGGCATGGGCATCGACAAGCCCGACGTGCGCTTTGTCGTGCATGCCGACATGCCGGCCAATATCGAAAGCTACTACCAGGAGATCGGCCGCGCCGGGCGCGACGGGCTGCCGGCCGAGACACTGACGCTCTACGGCATGGGCGATATCCGCCTGCGCCGCATGCAGATCGACGAGGCTGACACGCCCGACGAGCAGAAGCGGGTCGAGCGCCAGCGGCTCAGCGCACTGGTGTCGCTGTGCGAATCGCCGCGCTGCCGGCGGCAGACGCTGCTCGCCTATTTCGGCGAAAGCGCGCAGCCCTGCGGCCATTGCGATGTCTGTTGCGACGGTGCGGAAACGGTTGACGGCACGGTCGCGGCGCAGAAGGCGATGTCGGCGATCCTGCGCACCGGCTCGCGCTTCGGCACCGAGCATTTGACCAGAATTCTGATCGGCGAGGCGACCGACGCCGTCGTTAAATTCGGTCACGACAAGCTGCCGACCTTCGGCGTCGGCAAGGAACATGGCCTGCAGGAATGGCGCTCGATTTTCCGCCAGCTCAACGGCGCGGGCGTCATCACGCTCGATGTCTCGGGTTTCGGCAGCTGGTCGGTCAGCGATGCCGGCCGCCGCGTGCTCAAGGGCGAAGATAAGATCACGCTGCGCAAGGACACGCTCAAATCCAAGCACAAAGCGCACGCGCCAAAGCCGACGGCGCTCCGCTCGCCGATGCCGATCAGGAATTGTTCGAGGCGCTGCGCAAGCAGCGCTCCGATCTCGCCAAGAAGCAGCGCGTCGCCGCTTACGTCGTGTTCGCCGACAAAACGCTGATCGACATGGTCCGACTCAAGCCGCGCGACAAGAGCGAGATGAGCCTCGTGCACGGCGTCGGCGAGGCCAAGCTCCGGCAGTATGGCCAAGTCTTTCTCGACACCATCCGGGCCCATACGGTGGGCGGCCTTAGCTTGCAGGATCGGACGAATTGGCCGGCCATTGCGGTCATGCCCACATTGTTGCACGCCTAATAGCCACTATGTTAGCAACGCCTCGATTTTGCTCGAGCGCGGCCAAAGGGCCGTGACGGGCGAAATTCCGGGTTCCCGCTGAATCTCAAGTCCCGCTTCAATTCCTTTGATATCAGGGGCTTGTTTCCGACCATCCAGGCCGGTTGCGGGGCTTGCGGAAATGCTCCACAAGAACGCCGAACCGGCAGTAAAAGAGCAGAATCTTGGCGACTGAAGAACCCATTGTCTCCGGCATGGCGGGCCGTTACGCGACCGCGCTGTTCGATCTGGCCAAAGAGGCCAATGCGATCGATCAGGTGCAGGCCGATCTTGCGCGTTTCGATGCGCTGGTCGCCGAAAGCGCCGATCTCAATCGCCTGGTGCGCAGCCCGGCATTTTCCACTGACGACCAGCTCAAGGCGCTGACGGCGGTGCTCGACCGCGCCGGCATCGGCGGGCTCGCCGCGAATTTCCTCAAGCTCGTGACGATCGAACCGCCGCCTGTTCGCCGCGCACGACATGATCCGGGCGTTCGGCGAGTTCGTCGCCCAGCACAAGGGCGAGGCCACCGCGCAAGTCACGGTCGCCGAGCCGCTCAAGGACGACCACACGCAGGCGCTGCGCTCCGCGCTCAAAGCCGTCAGCGGCAAGAACGTCAGTCTCGATATCAAGGTCGATCCCGCCATTATCGGCGGACTCGTAGTCAAGCTCGGTAGCCGCATGGTCGATAGCTCCTTGCGCACCAAGCTCAATGCCATCAAGCACGCGATGAAAGAGGCTCGCTAATGGACATCCGCGCCGCTGAAATTTCCGCAATCCTTAAAGATCAGATCAAGAATTTCGGCCAGGAGGCCGAGGTCTCCGAAGTCGGCCAGGTGCTGTCGGTCGGCGACGGCATCGCCCGCGTCTACGGTCTCGACAATGTGCAATCCGGCGAAATGGTCGAGTTCGAGAGCGGCGTGCGCGGCATGGCGCTCAATCTCGAAAGCGACAATGTCGGCATTGTGATCTTCGGCTCCGACCGCGGGATCGCGGAAGGCCAGACCGTCAAGCGCACCCGCGCCATCGTCGAAGTGCCGGTCGGCAAGGCGCTCCTCGGCCGCGTCGTCGACGCGCTCGGCGAGCCGATCGACGGCAAGGGCCCGATCAAGGCTGAAAAGAAGGCCCGCGTCGACGTCAAGGCGCCGGGCATCATTCCGCGCAAGTCGGTGCACGAGCCGATGGCGACCGGCCTCAAGGCCATCGACGCGCTGATCCCGATCGGCCGCGGCCAGCGCGAATTGATCATCGGCGACCGCCAGACCGGCAAGACCGCGATCGCGCTCGACACCATCCTCAATCAGAAGCCGCTCAACGCCACCGGCGACGAGAAGATCAAGCTCTATTGCGTCTATGTCGCGGTCGGCCAGAAGCGCTCGACGGTGGCGCAATTCGTCAAGGTGCTCGAAGAGAACGGCGCGCTCGACTACTCGATCGTGGTCGCGGCGACCGCATCCGATCCGGCGCCGATGCAGTATCTGGCGCCGTTCGCCGGCTGCGCCATGGGCGAATATTTCCGCGACAACGGCATGCACGCCGTCATCATCTATGACGACCTGTCGAAACAGGCCGTCGCTTATCGCCAGATGTCGCTCTTGCTGCGCCGCCCGCCGGGCCGCGAAGCCTATCCCGGCGACGTGTTCTATCTGCATTCGCGGCTGCTCGAGCGCGCCGCCAAGATGAACGACGAGAACAAGGCTGGCTCGCTCACCGCGCTTCCGGTCATCGAGACGCAGGCCAACGACGTGTCGGCCTACATCCCGACCAACGTCATTTCCATCACCGACGGCCAGATCTTCCTCGAGACCGATCTGTTCTATCAGGGCATCCGCCCGGCGGTGAATGTCGGCCTCTCCGTGTCGCGCGTCGGCTCCGCGGCGCAGACCAAGGCGATGAAGAAGGTCGCCGGCCGCATCAAGGGCGAGCTCGCGCAATACCGCGAAATGGCGGCTTTCGCGCAGTTCGGCTCCGACCTCGACGCCACCACGCAGCGGCTTCTCGCCCGCGGCTCCCGCCTCACCGAGCTTCTCAAGCAGCCGCAATTCTCGCCGCTGAAGATGGAGGAGCAGGTCTGCGTCATCTATGCCGGCGTCAACGGCTATCTCGATCCGCTGCCCGTCAATCGCGTGCGCGCCTTCGAAGAGGGCCTGCTCGGCGTACTGCACAGCCAGCACGGCGACATCCTCAAGAGCATCGGCGATTCTCGTGACCTCGACGATGCCACCGCGGGCAAGCTCAAGGCGGCGGTCGAAAGCTTCGCCAAAACCTTCGCGTGAGCGCATCGCAATAGATCGAGCCCCGGATGCCGTCGCTTAAAGACCTGCGCAACCGCATCGCCGCCACCAAGGCGACGCAGAAGATCACCAAGGCCATGCAGATGGTCGCGGCGTCGAAGCTGCGCCGCGCGCAGGCGGCCGCCGAGGCGGCGCGGCCCTATGCCAGTCACATGGATGCGGTGCTCGGCAATATCGCGGCCTCGGTCGCGGGCTCCGAGACCGCGCCGCGGCTCCTCCGTGGCACCGGCAACAACCAGAAACATCTGCTTCTCGTTTGCACCGCCGAGCGCGGCCTGTGCGGCCCGTTCAACACCGCGATCGTGCGGCTTGCCCGCGAGCGGGCTTACGCACTCGCCGGCGAGGGCAAAGAGGTCAAGTTCTTCTGCGTCGGCCGCAAGGGCTACGATCAGATCCGCCGCCAATTCCCGACCCAGATCGTCGAGTTGGTCGATCTGCGCTCGGTGCGCCAGTTGCGTTACGAAAACGCCGAGCAGATCGCGGAGAAGATCATCGCGCTGTTCGACAAGAACGAATTCGACGTCTGCACGCTGTTCTATTCGCGCTTCCGTTCGGTGATCGCGCAAATCCCGACCGCGCAGCAGATCATCCCGCCGGTCTTCGACTCGAAGACTGCGGACGCCTTGAACGGCGCGGTCTACGAATTCGAGCCGGAAGCCGAAGACATTCTCCAGGAATTGCTGCCGCGCAATCTCGCCGTTCAGATACTGCGCGCGCTGTTGGAAAATGCCGCGTCGTTCTACGGCGCGCAGATGTCGGCGATGGACAATGCCACGCGCAATGCCGGCGACATGATCCGCAAGCAGACCCTCACCTATAACCGCACCCGCCAGGCGATGATCACCAAGGAATTGATCGAGATCATTTCCGGCGCGGAAGCGCTCTAACGAATTCTCGAAGAGGACCACAATGGCTCAACAAGTCGGACACATCACCCAGGTCATCGGTGCCGTCGTCGACGTGCATTTTGAAGAGGGCCTGCCGCCGATCCTCAATGCGCTGGAAACCACCAACCAGGGCAACCGCCTGGTGCTCGAAGTCGCCCAGCAGCTCGGCGAGAACACCGTGCGCACCGTCGCCATGGATACCAGCGAAGGTTTGGTGCGCGGCCAGGAAGTGCGCGACACCGGCGCGCCAATCTCGGTGCCGGTCGGTGCCGGCCTCCTCGGTCGCATCATCAACGTCATCGGCGAGCCGGTCGACGAAGCCGGCCCGGTGAAGGGCGAGATGATGCGCGCCATCCACCAGGAGGCGCCGAGCTATACCGATCAATCGACCGAAGCCGCGATCCTCGTCACCGGCATCAAGGTCGTCGATCTGCTCGCGCCCTATGCCAAGGGCGGCAAGATCGGCCTGTTCGGCGGCGCCGGCGTCGGCAAGACCGTGCTGATCATGGAATTGATCAACAACATCGCCAAGGCGCATGGCGGCTATTCGGTGTTCGCCGGCGTCGGCGAGCGCACTCGCGAGGGCAACGACCTCTATCACGAGATGATCGAGTCCAAGGTCAACAAGGACCCCAAGGAAGGCTCGGTCGAAGGCTCGAAATGCGCGCTGGTCTATGGCCAGATGAACGAGCCGCCGGGCGCCCGCGCTCGCGTCGGTCTCACTGGACTGACGGTCGCCGAATATTTCCGCGACCAGGGCCAGGACGTGCTGTTCTTCGTCGACAATATCTTCCGCTTCACGCAAGCGGGTTCGGAAGTGTCGGCGCTGCTCGGCCGTATTCCTTCGGCGGTGGGCTATCAGCCGACGCTTGCGACTGACATGGGCGCGCTGCAGGAGCGCATCACCACGACGCAAAAGGGCTCGGTCACCTCGGTGCAGGCGATTTACGTCCCGGCCGACGACCTGACCGATCCGGCGCCCGCGACCTCGTTCGCGCACTTGGACGCCACCACGGTGCTGTCGCGCGACATCGCGGCCAAGGGCATCTATCCGGCGGTCGATCCGCTCGACTCGACCTCGCGCATGCTGTCGCCGCTGATCGTCGGCGAGGAGCATTATGCGGTGGCGCGCCAGGTGCAGCAGGTGCTGCAGCGCTACAAGGCGCTCCAGGACATCATCGCCATTCTCGGCATGGACGAACTGTCGGAAGAGGACAAGCTGACGGTGGCGCGCGCCCGCAAGATCGAGCGCTTCCTGTCGCAGCCTTTCCACGTCGCCGAAGTCTTCACCGGTTCGCCCGGCAAGCTGGTCGATCTGCAGGACACGATCAAAGGCTTCAAGGGCCTGGTCGAAGGCAAATACGACAATCTGCCGGAAGCCGCCTTCTACATGGTCGGCACCATCGAAGAGGCGGTCGAGAAGGGCAAGAAACTCGCCGCCGAGGCATAACAATGGCGTCGCTGCATTTCGAATTTGTCTCGCCGGAACGGGTCTTGTTCTCCGGCGAAGTCGATCAGGTGGATCTGCCTGGCGCCGAGGGCGATATGGGCATTCTGCCGCTGCATGCGCCGATGGTGACGGCGCTGCGCCCCGGCATTGTGACCATTTTCAACCAGGGCCGGCGTGAAGAAGTCGTTGTCGTCGGCGGCTTCGCCGAAATGAGCCCGGCGGGCCTTACGATCCTTGCCGACCGCGCCGGCTCGCGCGACGATTTCGATCCGACGGTGCTTGCCGCCGACATCAAGGACACCGAAGAAGACGCCGCCGACGCCAAGGACGATGCGCAGCGCGACAAGCTCACGCGCCATCTCGAACAACTCAAGACGTTGCAGGCGGCTTTGGCGGCG
>CAWFWC010000011.1:0-137732 GCA_963819465.1 uncultured Alphaproteobacteria bacterium | reverse complement strand
CATAAGCCCTTTATTTGAATCCGAGCGCCTTGCTGGCGAGCGCGGCGCCCTCGACCATGGCGGCAAGCTTCGCCCAGGCGATCTGCGGATGCGAGCGGCCGCCGAAACCGCAATCGGTGCCGGCGATGACGTTGTCCCTGCCGACCAGCCGCGCATAACGCTGGATGCGCTGCGACACCAGTTCGGGATGTTCGATGACATCGGTCGAATGAGTAACGACGCCCGGGATCAGTATCTTGCCCTCGGGCAGCTTGATCTTTTCCCACACCGCATATTCGTGCTCGTGCCGCGCATTGGCGCCTTCGATCAGGAAGGCCTGCGCTCTGACCTTGAGCACGATGTCGGCGATGCGCTCGAATTCGAGATCATGGGCATGCGGACCGTGCCAACTGCCCCAGCACAGATGATAGCGGATGCGGTCTTCCGGAATATTGCTTAGCGCGTGATTGAGCGCCGCGATCCGCATCTCGCTGCGCGCACGGAATGCGTCGAGACCCATCGCCATGCCGATGCGGTCCCACAGTGCCGGCAGCCAGGCGTCGTCGACCTGGAGGATCAGCCCTGAATTGGCGATCGCCTCGTATTCGACGCGCATTGCCTCGGCCAGCGCGAACACATATTGCTCGTCGGTCTTGTAATGGCGGTTGCGGCGATAGACTTCGAGGCTGCCCGGGGCGGTCGAGGTGAGAAAGACATTGTCTTTGCCGGCGGTCGCGATGGTGACGTCGATCTCTTTCTTGAGCTCGGCCTGGCCGACATAGGTCACCGGCCCGGTGCAGGCGTGGACCGGGCGCTTCTTGGCGATCTGCGCGCCGGGCGAAAAGAACAAGGTCCCGCGCTCGGTGGCGTAACGATAAAAGTCAGCGAAATCCTCGCGGTCCTTGCCCTGCTCGATCAGCGGCTTGCCTTCCGGCGCCGCGATCTCGGTGAAGCCGCCGAAGCGGTTTTGCATATAGCGCAGCCAATCGCCGCCCTTGGCATATTCGCCCTCGTTGACGATATCGATGCCGATGGCGCGCTGCTTGGCGACAACGGCGGCGACGTCGTCCTGCAGATGCGTCTCGTCGCCCGCACCGACGCCTTTGTCGAGCGCGAGGAACGGGAGGCTGCCGACATGGGTCGTCAAAATCTTGGTCGTGCTGCGCTGCATCTGGCTCCTCCCCTTCTTCGCCTATATGGGCGATGATATAGCGGCAACGAAAAAGCCTGCAATGTTGGGCAGTAACCCGCCCCGGAGTCCCACTGTGTTCGAATTCCTTGAGCAGATCCGGCTCGCCGGACGGGCTTTCGCCGAATTCTCGACGTCGATGTTCGAGCCGACGGTCAGGCTCGGCGTGACCGGATTGTCGCGCGCGGGCAAGACCGTGTTCATCACGGCGCTGATTCACGCACTGACCCGCGGCGGGCGCTTTCCGGTTTTCGAGGCGCTGGCGACCGGCCGCATCGCCCGCGCGCGGCTTGCGCCGCAACCCGACGACGCGGTGCCACGCTTCGACTACGAGGGCCATATCGAGGCGCTGGTGAAGAAACGCGACTGGCCGGACTCCACGCGCCAGATCAGCGAACTGCGCGTCGTCATCGACTACCAGTCGCTGAGCGGCTACGAGAACCGGCTCACGCTCGACATTGTCGATTATCCGGGCGAGTGGCTGCTCGATCTGCCGCTGCTGGAACAGAGCTATGAGACGTGGTCGGCGGAGAGCTTGCGCCTGTCGCGCATGCCGCCGCGCGATCGCGCCGCAGCCGAATGGCACGCATATCTCGCGGCACTCAGGCCTGACAGCACGGCCGACGAGCAGGCCGCGCTCACCGCCTCGCGTCTGTTCACCGCTTATCTGCACGCCTGCCGCGACGTGAATTACGGCATGAGCCTGTTGCCGCCGGGCCGCTTCCTGATGCCGGGCGAATTGGCCGGCTCGCCAGCTTTGACTTTCGCGCCGCTCGATCTGCCGGGCGGAAGCCTGCCGCCGCCGGGTTCGCTGTGGGCCATGATGCGGCGGCGCTATGATGCCTATATAGACATCGTGGTACGGCCGTTCTTCCGCGATCATTTTGCCCGGCTCGACCGCCAGATCGTCCTGGTCGACGCCATGGCCGCGATCAATGCCGGGCCGGAAGCGGTGCGCGACCTCGAAGGTGCGCTGGCAGCCGTGCTCGACTGCTTTCACGTCGGCCGCAAGACGTTCTGGGGCACGCTGTTCCGGCCGCAGATCGATCGCATCTTGCTCGCCGCGACCAAAGCCGATCATCTGCATCACACCAGTCATGACCGGCTCGAGGAGATTTTGAAAATGCTGACCGAGCCCGCTCTCACCAAGGCCGATCTCGCCGGCGCGCAAGTCGACGTCGTCGCACTTGCCGCGGTGCGCGCGACCCGCGAAGCCACCGTCGCGCGCGGCGGCGAGCAGCTTCCTTGCGTCATCGGAACGCCCGTCGCGGGCGAGATCGTCGGCGGCGAGACCTTCGACGGCAAGACCGACGTCGCACTGTTTCCGGGCGACCTTCCTGCCAATCCCAAAGATCTGTTCCGGGATGGCGGCCATGCCTTCCGCGGGCTCGCCACCGGTTCGCCACAAGAGGCGGATTTTCGTTTCCTGCGAGTGCGGCCGCCGGTGCTCGAAAAGATGGACAGCGGCAGCTTGGCGCTGCCCCATATTCGCCTCGACCGCGCGCTGCAATTCCTGATCGGAGATCGACTGCAATGAGTTCCGACAGGCGGCATCGCCGCCCCGCAGCTTTTCGCCTCGATGACCGGCGTGTCACGGTCACTCCGGTCCGCGAGGTCGAGCGCGACACCGGTGCAATCCAGATCGTGCCGGAGCCCGACTCCGCCGCGCTGCCGGTGCCGGTGCCGCCGCGCGATCTGCCGCGCCGCGGCTTCCGCTGGGGTGCGCTGTTCTGGAGCGCGGCAGGCGCGCTGGTCGTCCTCGGCATCGCGGTCGGGATTTTCGACCTCGTCAAAGACTTCTTTGCCCGCAGTGCCGAGCTCGGCTGGCTCGCACTCGCGCTGGTCGTGACCGCGGCTCTGGCGCTGATCGTCATCGGCCTGCGCGAGGCGGCCGGCCTGATGCGGCTTGCCAATGTCGAGCATCTGCACGAACGCGCCGAGGACGTCATCGCCTCCGACGACCGTGAGGACGGCGGCACACTGGTCAACAAACTCATCGCGCTGACGCACAAGATGCCGCGGCTCGCGCGGGCGCGCGCCAATCTGCAAAGCCATCTCGGCGAGATCATCGACGGCGCCGATCTGGTTCGTCTCGCCGAGCGCGAATTGATGGCGCCGCTCGATCAGGAAGCCAAGAGCTTGATCACGGCCTCGGTGATGCGCGTGTCGGTCGTCACCGCGGTGAGCTCGCGCGCATCGATCGACATGCTGTTCGTGCTGATCAATTTCCTCAATCTTCTGCGTAAGCTGTCCTATCTCTATGGCGTGCGGCCGGGCACGCTCGGCATGCTGCGGCTGTTGCGCCATGTGATTTCGCATCTGGTGCTGACTGGAGGCCTCGCGACCAGCGACAGCTTGATTCAGCAGCTTCTCGGCCATGGCATCGCGGCCAAGCTGTCCGCGCGGCTCGGTGAAGGCCTGCTCAACGGCCTCCTCACCGCGCGCTTGGGGCTTGCGACGATCGACGTGGTGCGGCCCTTGCCGTTCACGGCGCTGCCGCGCCCCACGATCGGCGATCTGATGAGCGAAGCGCTACGCCGCCGCGAAGAAGATAGCGAGTTGCAGCGGCTGGAAGCCGCTGCCTCGGAAGCTGCGCCCGAAGCGGACTGACCGTTACTCCGCCGCGGCCAGCGCCGTGCCGTCGCGACCGGCGCGCACCAGGCGTCCGGGCATCGCGCCGGTATGTTCGCCGCGCTCGAAGATCGGCTCGCCGGCAACGAAGGTCGCCTCATAGCCGGTCACACGCTGCACGAAGCGCCGGCCGCCGGCCGGCATGTCGTGCACCAGTTCGGGCTTCTGCACCTGCAAGCCGTCGAAATCGATCAGATTGATGTCCGCGCGCAACCCGGGCACAAGTCGCCCGCGATCGGAGAATCCAAAGAAGTCGGCGGTCTCGCTGGTCTGCCGTTTGACCAGATGTTCGAGCGGCAGGCGCGGCCCGCGCTGCCGGTCGCGGCCCCAATGCATCAGCATGAAGGTCGGCACGCCGGCATCGACGATCGAGGTGCAATGCGCACCGCCGTCACTGAGCCCAAGGAGACACGCCGGATCGTTGAGCATTTCGTAGATCGGCGAATGATCGCCGGCGACATAGTTCACCACCGGGAAATAGAGATACTGCCCATCGGCACCCGTGATGTAGTCATAGGCGACTTCGTCGGGCGGTCGGCCGGTGCGCGCGGCGATCGCGGCCACGCTCTTCTCCGGCGCCGGCTCGTAATCCGGCGGGTTGCCCATGGTGTAGAAGCGCTCCCATTTACGCGTCACCGCCTGGCGGAATTGCGCGAGCTTGGCCACTTCGGCATCGGACGGCTGTTCGGCGAGAATTTGCCGCCGCACGCCCGGATCGCGCAGCCGCTTGCGCTGCTCTTCGATCGGCAGGCTTTCGAGCCTCTTGTAGCTCGGCCGCACCGTGAACGGATTGAGCGCGGTGCCGACGCCCATCATCACGCCGATCGGCCGGCCGGCGATCTGCGCGGTGAACGAAAGGCCCTCGGCACGCGCCGCATGCGTGGCTTTGAGCAAGCGCCTCCAGCGCGCCGGGTCTTCATAGCGGTCGGTAAGCAGGAACCAGATCGGCCGCCCGGTCTCGCGTGCGAGCCTGGTCATCCAGGCAAGCTCATAATCCTCGTCGTCGAAATCGCTGTTCATGCCGAACGCACCGCGGCCGACGGCACCGAGCGCCGTACCGATGCCAAACAGCTCGTCGGCATCGGCATCGCGCGAGGCGACCGCATCGCCGTCCGGTGTCTTGTGCGAGTCGGTGCGCGAGGTCGTGAAGCCGAACGCGCCGGAATGCAGCGCCTCGATGGTGAGGCGGCGCATTTCGGCGATGTCGTCCGCCGTCGCCGGTTCGCGCCGGATCGCGCGGTCGCCCATCACATGGACGCGCAACGGCAGATGCGCTGCTTGCGCCGCGATGTCGATGGCGCGCGGCCGCCGCTCCAGCGCATCCATGAATTGCGGAAAGCTCTCCCATTCCCAGGTCAGGCCGGCGGCGAGCACCGGATTGGGAATCTCCTCGACGCCCTCCATCAGATCCATCAGCGCGCCGCGATGCTCTTTCTTCACCGGCGCAAAGCCGACGCCGCAATTGCCGAATAGCACCGTGGTGACGCCGTGCCAGCACGACGGCGCCAACAGCGGGTCCCACATTGCCTGGCCGTCATAGTGAGTATGCGCATCAACCCAGCCGGGCGTGACCAACAGGCCGGTGGCATCGATTTCGCGCCGGGCCGCGCCCTGCTTGCCGCCGACCGCGGCGATGCGGCCGCCAGAAATGGCTAGGTCGCCGGTGAAGGCCGGCTTTCCGGTACCATCGACGATGGTGCCGCCGCGAATGACCGTATCATGCATGGGAGCCGCTCCTGGCGTTCCAGTCCCCGAAGGCGGCGTTTGGATCTTGCGCGCGAACTCCAAATCCGCCGCACCGACTTCAAGATCATGCACCTGCACATTGGGCTGCGCAACGGCCTGCGTGGCCCTCCGTTTGCGCCGCAAAAAATCGCGACGCAACGTTCGTCCGGTCGATCCGTTCCAACAAAATCATGCTTTGCGGCGGGCGCTGTTGCGGGAACGGCCCCGCACACTGTGAATTGAAAAAATATGCAGAGCCGGACAGAGGAGACAGTGATGCGCAAACTCATTATCGCCTTGTCGGCGATCGGCTTCACCATGAGCGTGCCGCTCGCAGCCGTGGTGAAGGCGGAGGACACGACGGTCATTCGCAAGGACGATGGCGACACATCCAGCAAGACCGTGATCAAGAAGGAAGAACCCTTCGGCAGCAAGAAGGTCATCATCAAAAAACACGACGACCGCTATAACAATTAAGAGGTCGCCTGCACTGGCAACTTGAGAAGGTGCGGCAGAGGCCGCCCTTCTCCCTTTCCTGAATTTCGACTCGAGCCGTCTGGCTCTGGGACCGGAGCTTCCCGGCGGCGCAAGGCCATTCAAGCCGCAAGAATGGCCGCGGAAACGCGGCATTAACGCTTCATTCACCATAATCTTTTACGAAGCATTAGGGGCGACGTACCGCTTGCCGGCATGAAAATGCCGCGCCGGTTTGGACACAGATCGTGATCACGACCTTGCGCGCGCTTTCGCCCTTATCCGCAATGAGATCCGCACGTTCCGCGCAACGCGCTCGCATGCGCGAGCGCGCGGCGCTTCACGCCTCACTCGATTTCACTGTCAAAACTCAAGGAGAATAGGCATGCGCAAGATCCTGCTTTCGGCTCTCGCCGCGACCACGCTGCTTTCGGCCGGCCTCTTGGCGAGTCGCGCCGCAGCGACGACGTCCAACTCGCGCGTCCATGTGGCCGCGGTCGTCTGCGGCGGCACTGGCTGTAACGTGGTTCAGACCAAAGGGACCAAGCAGCGCAAGCTGATTTGGCTCGGCGGCTAGGCAGACCCGAAACGCTGCATCCGATGCTGATCGGTCAACACATCACGCTGGGTCCGCTGGTGCCGGAGGATTTCGGCCCGTTCTTCTGCTGGGCCAATGACGCGGCAACGGCACGGCTCGATTTCGCGTATCGGCCGGTCGACATGATGGCGCATCAGCAATGGTGGGACAGCATCGGCAAGGATCCGGGCAAGGTGGTGTTCGCGATCCGCAAGAAAGATGCGCCGGTGATCATCGGCTATGTGCAGATCACCGGCATTAATCCGACGCATCGTTCCGCCGAAATCGGCATCCGCATCGGCACCGAGCAGGACCGCAATCAGGGCTTCGGTCGGGAGGCGCTGCGGCTTGGCGTCGACTTCTGCTGGAACCATCTCAATCTCAACCGCGCCCACCTCATCGTCTTCAAGCACAATCATCGGGCGATCAGCGCCTATCGCGCCGCGGGCTTCAAGAAAGAAGGCGTGTTGCGCAAAGCCGCCTTCATCGGCGGCGATTGGGTCGATCTCGTCCCGATGGCGATCTTGCGCCCGGCCCCATCACGTGATGGCAAGCGCCAAGTGCAGCCACCGGCCGCGATACACGCAGCCCTCGCCGTTGCCGCGCCGGATATGCAGCACGCCGCAGCCTGATTGCGCGGCCGTTATTGCCTAACCAGGCGGCCCACTGCAACGCGCTGACCGACAATCACGCCGACATCGCCATCGGCGCGCTTGCGGCATCCTGCAGGATCATGTCCGCCCCCTTCTCGCCGATCATGACCGCGGCGGCATTGGTATTGCCCGAGGCGACCGTCGGCATGATCGAAGCGTCGACGACGCGCAATCGCTCGATGCCACGCACACGCAGCCGCTCGTCGACTACGGCATTCGGATCGGAGCCCATGCGGCAGGTCGAGGTGGGGTGATAGACGGTGGTCGCGGTCGCGCGCGAGAAGGCCAAGAAATCCTCGTCGCTGACGCAGGCATCGCCCGGCTGCAATTCCTCGGCGATGTATTGGCGCATCACCTTTTGATTCATGATGCCGCGCAGCGCCTTCAATCCGGCGACGATGGTGTCGCGATCGAGTTGCGCGGTGAAGTAACGCGGCTGGATCGCCGGCGGTATCGCCGGGTCGGCCGACTTGATGTGCACGAAGCCGCGGCTCTCCGGCCGCAATTGGCAGACCGAGGCCATGAAGCCCGAATGCGGATGCAGCGCCGCGCCCGCGGCATCGGCGCTGAAAATGAGAAAATGAACCTGCACGTCGGGCGTCGCCAGTTCGGGCCGGGTGCGAATGAAAGCCGCCGCATAGCCAGCGCCAATCGTCAGCATCCCCTTGCGCGAAATCAGGTAACGCAAGCCCTCGGCGTAGCGATGCCGCCAATCGTTGATCACGTCGTTCATGGTGATCGGCATGGTGCAGCGATATTGCATGCGGATCTGCAGATGGTCCTGCAAATCATGGCCGACGCCGGGCATGTCCGCGACGACCTCGATGCCACGGTCGCGCAACAGCTGCGCCGGCCCGACACCTGAGAGCTGCAACAGCTGCGGCGAGTTGAAAGCGCCGCCGGACAAGATCACTTCGCCGTCGGCATAAGCCGTGTGTGTCGTGTTGCCCTGCCGGTATTCGACACCGACGGCGCGGCGGCCGGAGAACAGAACGCGCGTCGCCAGCGCGTCGGAGACGACCGCGAGATTCGGCCGCTTGCGCGCCGGGCGCAGATAGCCGACCGCAGTCGACCAGCGCCGTCCGTTCTTGGTGGTGAGCTGGAAATAGCCGGCGCCTTCCTGCTTCGGCCCGTTGAAATCGTCATTGCGCGGATAGCCGGCCTGCACGGCGGCATCGATGAAGGCTTCGCATAGCGGATGCGGCTCGCTGACATCCGACACCGCGAGCGGACCGCCGACGCCGTGCAACTCATCGGCGCCGCGCTGTTGATCCTCGGCGCGCTTGAAGTAGGGCAGCACGTCCTTGAACGCCCAGCCGGCATTGCCGAGCTGGCGCCAGTGATCGTAATCCTCGTGCTGGCCGCGGATATAGAGAAGCCCGTTGATCGAGCTCGAACCGCCAAGCACCTTGCCGCGCGGCTGAATCACGCGCCGATTGTTCAACTCCGGTTCCGGCTCGGTCTTGTAGAGCCAATTGACCTTGGGGTTGTCGAACAGCTTGCCGTAGCCGAGCGGGATATGAATCCAGATATTGCTGTCGCGCCCGCCCGCTTCCAGCAGCAAGACGCGATGCCGGCCGGAGGCCGTGAGCTGATTGGCCAGCACGCAGCCGGCCGAACCGGCGCCGACAATGATGTAATCGAAATGCGCGGCATTCCCGGTGGAATTCCTTGGCATGGCGCGGCGTTCTCCCTCGGCCCGACCATAGCGCAGAACCCGGGCGGGGATACAGACCGGCTTCGTTCGTCAGCGGCTATTCGCGATCGCTTCCGGCCGCCTCGCGCACGGCGGCGATGAAACGTGCGACCAGCGGCGATCGCGGCGACCGCCGGTGCCGCAGACAAATTTCCCGGGTGAAGTGCTGCTTGCGCAGCGGCACGCAAACGATACGGCGCGCTTTGACCTCGAGCTGCACCAGCTTCTCCGACAATATGGTCACGCAGTCCGACTGCATGACGATCGATTTCAGCGCCGTCATCGAGTTGGTGATGATCGCCTGCGACGGCCACGATTCATTCTCCGCGGCGAACAGCAATTCGATCTGCCGCGACGCCGTCGTGTGCGGGCTTGGGATGACCCATTGCGCATCATGCAGGTCCGCTATCAGCAGCAACTTCTTCCCGGCGAGCAGATGACCGGCGCGCATCGCCACCACAAAGATGTCGCGCGCTAGGATCTCGCTGACAATGTCGGGCCCTTCGGCCAGAAGTCCCGCCGAATTGACCACGAGATCGATCTGGCCGCTGCGCAGCCCGGCGATGAGTTCGTCGTCGGCGCGCTCCTCGATCGACACGACGATATTCGGCGTCTCGCGTTTGAGCCGTGCCACCGCGCCCGGAACGATATCGATGCAAGCGACCGGCGAAGCCCCGACGACAAGCGAGCCCTCGAGCCCGCGTTTCTTGGCTTCGAGCTCGCTCGCCGCGCGCGACAGCACCGAGTCGATGGCGGCGGCGTGGCCGGCGAGCAATTGGCCGAATTCGGTCAACGACGCGCCGTTTCGCGTGCGCTCGAATACGCGCACGCCCAGCATCCGCTCCAACACAGCCATGCTGTTGGAGAGCGCCGGCTGCGATACGCCAAGCGCCGCCGCCGCGCGCGTGAACGAGCCGCCATCGGCGATGCGCAACAATTCGATCAGGCGCTTGGGGTCGACGCCAGGAGTCATGCCAAATCGGCCATAAACGCTGATTATGCTAAGCGGGGATATTCTTATTGGACATTATGGCTCCTCGGCTGTCAACTGATGCTGCAAAAGGCCCTCATAGCGGGCCAAGCGGGAGGACAGCGCGATGGATGTGCATCTCGTCGGCAGCATTGGACTCGACACGGTCGAGGATGTCTTCCGCACCGTCGGCAAGGAGCTCGGCCCGCACCTCAAGCGCATTCCGGACGGCGAAGTCGGCGGCCGCAAGCTGTGGATCAGCTGGCAATATCCGCTGTTGCGCGCCTCGACCTTCTTGCGGCCGGATCCGTCCGGCAAAGTGCGGCCGACCAATCGCTTCGCGCTGCTCACGCTCGGCGAAGGCGTCGCGCCCGGCGATGTGCATTTCGGCGAGCTCGGCTATATGCGCGAGGCGCGCGCCTCTTATCTCGACTTTCTCGCGGCGCGCGAGCGCGGCGAATTGCCGAAGCACATCCGCTTTCAGGTCTGCCTGCCGACACCCTTCGCGGTGGTGAGCTCGGTCGTCGTACCGGAAGCGCTCGCGGCGGTCGAAGCGGCTTATGAGAAAGCGATGATCGCCGAGGTGGCGGCGCTGTGCCGGCACATCCCGCATCGCGACCTCTGCATTCAATGGGACGTCTGCAACGAGATGGTGGTCTGGGACGGCCAGAAGACAGACGCGGTACCCTTTGCCGACGAACCGCGCGACAAGATCCTTGCGCGCATGCAGCGGCTCTGCGCCACCATCCCCGACGATGTCGAGCTCGGCCTGCATCTTTGCTACGGCGATTTCGCCGGCAAGCATTTCATCGAGCCGAAGGACGCCGCGGCGATGGTGGATTTCGCCAATGCGCTGTCGCGCGCGATCCCGCACAAGCTCGCCTACATCCACATGCCAGTGCCGATCGACCGCAGCGACGAGGCCTTCCACCGCCCGTTCCGCGATCTCAAGCTCAACGCGGGCACCGCGTTGTTCCTCGGCGTCGTCCACGCCAAAGACGGCGCCGAAGGCACCAAAGCCCGCATCGCCGCGGCGCGCCGCCACGCGCCGGACTTCGGCATTGCCACCGAATGCGGCATGGCGCGCGCCCGATCCGAAGAGATCGTGCGCTCGCTGCTGAAGATCCACGCCGCCTGCTGCGGCTAAAGACACAATCGGAGAAAAATGAATGTCGCGTGACGTGTATCTGGTCGGCAGCGTGCCGATGGCGAGCGCTGGCGAGGTGTTCGAGAAGGTCAGCGCCGCGCTCGGCTCTCGGATCAAGCGGTTGCCGGACGGCGAGACCGGCGACCGCGGTGACTGGATCAGCTGGCTCGAACCGGCGTTCTCCGCCAATCCGGCGTTCGAGAAATCCGGCGAATTCTTCCGCGTGCATGCGACCGGCACCGGGCGCGAGCGCTATCGGCTCAAAGCCGGCGTCAAAGCGCAGGACGTGCACTTCGACAATCTGTTCTATGCCGATATCGCCAAGGCCTCCTATGCCGAGTTCAAGCGGCTCAAGCAGGCCGGCAAGATCGCGCCCGGCACGAAATTCCAGGTCGATCTGGTGCCGGCGCATTCGGTGATCTGGCTGTTCCTGGTCGACCAGATCCACGCCGCGATCGATCCGATCTATAACGAGGCGATCAAGCGCGAGATCGACAAGATCGCAGCCAGCATTCCGCACGATGAGCTGGCGATCCAGTTCGACGTTGCGTCCGCCGTCTTCGCGCGGCTCGAACGCAACGAAGCTTCGAGCTACGGCCGCACCAAGGCGGAGATGCAGAAGACCTTCGGCAACATCCTCATCGATCTCGGCAACCGCGTGCCGGCCGACATCGATCTGCTTTATCACCTGTGCTACGGCGATTCCGGCCACAAGCACGTCGTCGAGCCGACCGACATGAACGACATGGTCGAATTCGCCAATCGGCTGAGCGCCCGCATCGCGCGGCCGGTGCAACTCATTCACATGCCTGTGCCACGCAACCGTTCCGATGACGCCTATTTCGCGCCGCTCACACGCCTCAAATTGCGGCCCGAAACGCAACTCTGCCTCGGCCTCGTCCATCACACCGACGGCGTCGAAGGCACGTTGCGGCGGCTTAAAACCGCCAAAAGTCACGTATCGAACTTTTCGGTTGCGACCGAATGCGGCTTCGGCAGGCGCGATCCGGCAACGATCCCGGAATTGCTGCGTATTCACGCCGCAGTTGCCGACGCCGTCTGAGACACATAAAACAGAAAACAAATCCAGAGGGGAAACGACCATGATGCGGTTAACCAAATTTGCTTTCGGCGCATTCGCCGCGGCGATCGCCGGCATCGGAGTGGCGCAAGCCGACCCGGTCAAGATCAGGGGCGCCTATGTGGTGCCGGTCGCCAATTGGGCTTCGCTGCTCGCGGAGAAGAAGGATCTCGCGAAGCATTGGGGCACGTCCTACGACTTCGAAGCCGTGCGCTATCAGGGCACGCCGCCAATGATCACGGCGCTGGCGACCGGTGAGCTCGAAATCGCCGACCTTGCCTATTCGACGCTGGGACTGGCGATCCAGAATGCCGGCATCGATGATCTGCAGGTCATCGCCGACGAATTTCAGGACGGTGCGCCGGGCTACTATTCCGACGAGTTCTTCGTGCGCAAAGACGCCGGCATCGCCAAGATCGAGGATCTCAAGGGCAAGGTCATCGCCACCAATGCCGCCGGCAGCGGTATCGATGTCGCCATGAAGGCAATGCTGCACAAGCACGGCCTCAACGATAAGCGCGACTACACGACCATCGAGGCGCCGTTTCCCGCCATGGCGTCGATGCTGGCGGAGAAGAAGGTCGACATGGTGCCGGGCGTGCTGCCGTTCTCGCTCAATCCGGCGCTGCGCGAGCCCAGCAATGTGCTGTTCACCCAGAAGGAAGGCGTCGGCCGGACGCAGATGATCATCTGGACGGCGCGCAAGGCCTTCCTCGCCAAGAACCGCGCCGCCATGGTCGATTTCATGGAGGACGTGCTGCGCATCGAGCGCTGGTACCTCGATCCGAAGAACCATGACGAGGTGGTGGCGATCGGGGCGCGGCTCCTGAAAGTGCCGCCGGAACGGCTTAGCTGGCTGTTCACCAAGCAGGACTATTACCGCGATCCCGACGGCAAGCCCGATCTCAATGCGCTCAAGAGCAATGTCGACATCACCAAGGAACTCGGCTTCTTCAGCGGCAACATCGATATCGGCCAGCACGCCGATCTCAGCATCGTCGAAGACGCCGCCAAGCGGTTGAAATAGGCGTTCGGACGCCGCGGGCGGCGGCCCGCCTTGCTCCAACTCCGGACTTTCTTCGCCGCAAATCACGGGTAAACTGCCGCCTCCTCCGCCGTAAGCGGAGGAGGCGTTCGCTTGGCGAGGAGGAAACTCGTGCAGAAATTCGGCATCGGCCAGCCCGTTCCGCGCGTCGAAGATCCGCGCTTCATCACCGGCCGCGGCCGCTATGTCGACGACTTCGACCTGCCGCATCAGTGCTACGGCGTCGTCGTGATGTCGCCGCATGCGCATGCCCGGATCAAGAAGATCGACACCGCCAAGGCCAAGGCGGCCGAAGGCGTGCTCGCCGTGCTCACCGGCGCCGACGTAGAAGCCGACGGCTTGGGTCCGCTAGCGCCGCCAATGCCGCAGGACATGGGCGGACCGCCCGGCTTTCGCACCCTGCGCCCGATCCTCGAAGGCAAGAAGGTGCGCGCCATCGGCGAGCGTGTCGCCTTCGTGGTCGCTGAAAGCGTCAATCAGGCGCGCAGCGCCGCCGAACTGATCGAGATCGACTACGAGCCGCTGCCGGCGGTGATCGGCGTCGAAGACGCGGTGAAGCCGGGCGCGCCGGTCTTGTGGGACGAAGCGCCGAACAACATCTCGTTCACGCTGGCGATGGGCAACAAGGACGCCACCGACGCGGCCTTTGCCAAGGCCAAGCACGTCGTCAAGCTCAAGCTCAACAATGCGCGTATCAGCGCCAATTCGATCGAGCCGCGCGCCGCGATCGGCCAATATCATCCCGAGAGCGACAATTACACGCTCTACTCGACCACGCAGAACCCACACGGCACGCGCTCGACGGTTGCCGGCCAGGTGCTGAAAGTCGCGGAGACCAAGCTGCGCGTCATCTCGCCCGATGTCGGCGGCGGCTTCGGCATGAAGCACGGCGGCTATCCGGAAGACGCATTGGTCGCTTGGGCATCGCGCCGTGTCGGCGGCCGGCCGGTGAAATGGGTGTCGACACGGTCCGAGGCGCTGCTTGGCGACTCGCACGGCCGCGACCAAGTCGTCACCGGCGAGCTGGCGCTCGACGACAAAGGCAAGATTCTGGGTCTGCGCGTCAACGCGCTGCACGCCATGGGCTCGCATGTCTTCGCCGCCGCGATGGTGGTACCATTGTTTGCCGTGCGCCTGGCGCCCGGCGTGTATCAGATACCGGCGGTGCATGCGGTCGCGCATGCGGTTTTGACCAACACGATTCCGCTGGCGCCCTATCGCGGCGCCGGCCGGCCGGAAGCCGCCTTTCTCATCGAGCAATTGCTCGACCGGGCGGCCAAGGTCATGGGCGTCGACGTCATCGAGATCCGGCGGCGCAATTTCATTCCGCCGTCCGCCATGCCGCACAAGATCCAGACCGGCATCACTTATGACAGTGGCGACTTTGCGCATGTGATGGACGAGTGCCTCAAGCTCGCCGATTGGGACGGCTTCGCCAAACGCGCCGCCGAATCCAAGAAGCACGGCAAGCTGCGCGGCCGCGGCATCGGCTATTTCCTCGAGGAAGCCGCGGTGTTCAACGACCGCATGGTCATCCGCTTCGATCCGAGCGGCATGCTGACCATTCTCGCCGGCACCCATTCGCACGGCCAAGGCCACGAGACCGTCTATGCGCAGATGGTGTCGGAATGGCTTGGCGTGCCGTTCGAGAACATCCGCTTCGTGCAGGGCGACACCGATGCGGTGCCGTTCGGCCGCGGCACCTATGGCTCGCGCAGCATGCAGATCGGCGGCAATGCGCTCAAGCGCGCCGCCGATGGCATCATCGAAAAGGCCAAGCCGATGGCGGCGATGATGCTGGAAGCCGCCGCCGGCGACGTCGAATTCAAGGATGGCGCCTTCCGCATCGTCGGCACCGATCGCGCGCTGCCGCTCACCGCCGTCGCCAAGGGCTTCTACCGGCCGGCAATGCTGCCGCCGCAATTCGACGTCGGTCTCGAAGCGTCGGGCACGTTCGCCGCCGAGCCGCCGAATTATCCGAACGGCTGTCATTTGTGCGAAGTCGAGATCGATCCGGAAACCGGATACGTGACGCTTGCACGCTACGCCGCAGTCGACGATGTCGGCCGCGTCATGAACCGGCTGCTCTGCGAGGGCCAGGTTCACGGCGGCGTCGGCCAGGGCGCCGGCCAGGCGCTGATGGAAGCCATCGTGTTCGATGCCGAAGGCCAGCTCGTCACCGGCAGCTTCCAGGACTATGCCATGCCGCGCGCCGAGGATTTTCCCGACCTTGTGTCGGAAATCGCCGAAGTGCCGTCGACGACCAACCCGCTCGGCGTCAAAGGCGCGGGCGAAGCCGGCGCCACCGGCGCACCGCCGGCGATCATCGGCGCCATTCTCGATGCGCTCAAGCCGCTCGGCATCGAGCAGATTGACATGCCGGCGACTTCGAGCCGGGTCTGGGCGGCGATCAACGCCAGCAAGATGAAGATGGCGGCGGAGTAGCTAGCTCCTACGCCTCCTTCGGCGGCGTCCCGCAGAGCAGCGCGTGCAGAATGACCAGCGTCACGCCGCCGGAGATCACCGGCTGCGTCGCGACGAGGCGAACCAGAAGCGGCATCTGCGCCTGCACTTCCGGCGAGATGAACATGCCGCCGAGCGCGACCAGCATGGCGAGGCCGGCGACGATATAGGTGCGGTCGTCCCAATTGACCTTGGCGAGAATGTGCACGCCGTGCATCAGCACGATGCCGAACAACAGCGTCGCCGCGGCGGCAAGAATTGGCAGCGGCACCACGACGAGCAAGAGATCGAACTTGATCGAGGCGCCGAGCACGATCAGCAGAACGCCGGCGGCGAGCGTCGCATAGCGCGAGGCGACGCGCGTCGTGCGCAGCATGCCGATATTGTCCGGATAGACGATGGTGCTGAAGCCGCCGATCAGTCCGGCGAGCACGCCGCCCAGCCCAATGGCGAAAACCCCTTGCGACATGCGCGCCGAGGAGACGTCCTGGCCGCCCCAGTTGCCGACCATCTGATAAAGCGCCATCGAGCCGATGCTCGCCGGCAGCAGAACCAGCAGGAAGACGATGACGAGATCGGTCTGCACCGCGAAGCCGAACGGGAAGATCTTCGGCGCGACCAGAAGCGGCGCGTTCATCACCGCCGCAAGCGAGACCGGACGGAAAATGGCGTAGCAGATCGTACCGAGCGCGAGCCCGATCAGGATCGCGGCGCGGCGGAATTTACCGCCCCAGAGACTGACCGCGATGATCACCGCCACGGCGAGCGCGCCGGTGAGGAAGTTCACCGCCGGAAAGCCCGGGCTCTGCGGCAGCCCGATCCATCCGGGCAGCGCCACATTCGACACCTGGATCATGATGAAGATCACGATCATGCCGGCAATCAGCGGCGCGCGCAGAAAGCGGGAGAAGAAGCCGATCACGCTGAAGCCGGCGATCGGCACCGAGAGCACGCACCAGATCAAGGCCGCCACGAAGAACGAGCCATAGGCGGCGCCGAGCCCGGCATTGGGCACATGGCCGACGGCGAGCAGCGTCGCGAAGCTTCCGGCATAGGGACCCTGGATGATCGGCAGCCGCAACAGCAGGACCGACTGCAGGATGGTGACGAAACCGCAGACCAGAAAGGTCACGCCATAGAGATAGGCGATCTGCTCCGGCGCGAGATTGAACGAGCGGCCGAGAATGCCGGGAAACACGAACATTCCGGTCATGCCGAAAATGTTCTGCAGGCCCAGAATGAGAAGCTGGTCGTAAGACAGGCGCTCGTCGATGCCGACGTCAAAGATCTGTTCGGCGGCTTCCTTGGTGGTTTCCCCGGCAGTCATGATGCATTGCCCCTTCTTCAGCGCGGGAGTTGCCCATCCCGCTTGGACAAACACCTAGCCGCTTCGACCGTCGAGGAAAAGCGGCTTGTGCAAAAACTGGGAGACCGGCTCTTTCAGCGCATGCTGCCGGGCAGCGCTGCCTGACGGCCGAGCTGTTGCCAGCACATCGGCGCACCGGCCTTTTGCGCGGCGTCGCTGGGCGCCAGGGTCTTGTCCCAGCTGGCGCCGATGAAGCGCTGGCCCGTCACACCATCAGAGGCGTTCGAGCAGAGCCAGAGCAGAGGCGCCGCCATCACCTCCGGCGCGATCAGCATGGAGCGATCGGGCGCGGCGGTGCGCGACACCAGCCGCGTGTCGGCGGCGCCGCCCGGCACCAGCACATTGGCGGTGACGCCGGTGCCGTCGAGCTCCTGCGCCATGGCGAGGAGATGCGCCTCGTTGGCGGCCTTCGACCCGCCATAAGGCTGCATGAAGCTGCGCCACATCGTATCGAGACTCGTCGTTACATTGATGATGCGCCCCCAGCGCTGCGCGATCAGCGTCGGTAAGGCGGCGCGCGCCATCAGAAACGGCGCGACGACGTTGACGTCGATGACGCGGCGGAATTCTTCCGGCGTCGTCTCCCACAATTTTCCGGCCGGCCGGCCTTCGCCGCGCAGCACGCCGGTGCTCAGCCCGGCATTGTTGATCAGGATATCGAGCCGGCTGAACCGCTCGGCGCAGGCGCGCACGATCTTCGGCCCACTGTCATCGAACGACACATCGGCAAGAATGCCGAGGAAGCGCTCGCCGGAGTTACCGTCTTCGGCCTGCGCCTGCGTCTCTTCGAGAACGGCTTCGTCGAGCTCGACGCCGGCGACACAGGCCCCGGCCTGGAGCAGCGCGAGTGTCATGACGCGGCCGAGACCACGTCCGGCTCCCGTGACAATCGCCACGCTTCCGTCAAGCGCTCCGGCCATGGTGACACCCCCGACGACGCCCCGGCGTGGGCTTTTAGAACAATGCGCGGCAAAGTGGAAACTGCAATTCGGCGAAACCTCATGCGCGCAGACGCAATCAGCAGGCGTTTCATTTCAGCTGAAACAATATCGTGACCCGACATATTGCAGCCGGGAGCGAATTATTGCTGAGATAAGCGACGCTTGATGAAGGCGCCGGCATTGGCGAGCGCGCGGCGTCCGGCATCGAGATGCGCGTTCCACATATGCCACGCATGCGTCATATGCGGCCAAATCTCCAAGGTGACGGCGACATCCGCCGCGCCCGCCGTCGCGGCAAAGCGGGTGGCGTCGGCCAGCAAGGTCTCCGCCGAGCCGACCTGGATGAGAACCGGCGGACATCCGGTGAGATCCGAGAACAGCGGCGAGATGCGCGGATCCTTGCGCGCAATTCCGGCCGGCACATAGGCGGCGGCCAGCTCTTCCAGATAGCCCTTGCGAATCAGCGGATCGACTGCGTCTTTCGGCGTCAGCGTCGATCCCGACATGGTCAGATCGGTCCACGGCGAGCACAGCCACGCACAGCCCGGCTGTGCTTCGCCCAACTCGCGCAATCGGTTGATCAGCACGATGGTCAATCCGCCGCCGGCGCTGTCGCCGCCGATCGCGATGTGTTCGGCGGCAATTCCCTGCCGGCGCAGGAAGCGCCAAGCCGTCATCGCATCGTCGAGCGCGGCGGGAAACGGATGTTCCGGCGCGAGCCGATAGGTAACCGCCAGCGTGCGCATTTTGGCGGCGCGGCCGGCTTCCGTGACCATGCGGCGGTGGCTGACAATCGACCCGGAACAGTAGCCGCCGCCGTGGAAGAACAGGAGCACGCGCGACGGATCGCTGCCCGGCGCGATCGACCATTCCGCGGGCACGCCCCCGGCATCGACCGGCGTGAGCACAATATCGCTGGCGACGGGCCAAACCGACCCGACTTCCTCGATCCGCGCCCGCCGTTCGGCCCAGCCGACCGGCCGTGGTTTGGAACCGAGCAGCGCCCGGACCGCCGCGATTTCGCGCAAGTCGGTGTCGGTTGGATTCATATGAAGTCCCTTGGTAAAGCCCTCATTCTACGGGCCTTTTCGAGCTGTTTCCGCACGGGCCATGACGTCTGTTTTCGGTTGTTTCGGTTGCGCCGAAGCCCCCACCCGCCTATATTGCCGTTACTTTCCTGTCATCCTCGATGACGTCAGTGGCTTCGCCCCCGGGCGGGCGGAGCACAGAGGAGATTTATCCATGACTATCGCGCCCCTGATGCCGAAAGCCACGGCCGTGTGGCTGGTCGACAATACGTCGTTGTCGTTCGATCAGATCGCGCAGCTCTGCAATTTGCATCCCCTTGAGGTGAAGGCGATTGCCGACGGCGACGCCGCGCAGGGCATCAAGGGCCTCGACCCGGTCCTGACCGGACAGTTGACGCGCGAGGAGATCGCGGCCGCCGAAGCCGACCCCGATTACAAGCTCCATATCGCCGAGCCGAAGGTACGCCTGCCGGAAGCCAAGCCCAAAAAGGGCCCGCGCTATACGCCGGTGTCGCGCCGCCAGGACCGCCCGAACGCTATCCTGTGGTTGGTGCGCAATCATCCCGAGCTGAAAGACAGCCAGATCATGCGGCTCGTCGGCACCACCAAATCGACCATCCAGTCGATCCGCGAGCGCACGCATTGGAATTCCGCCAATCTGACGCCGCTCGATCCGGTGACGCTCGGCCTGTGCTCGCAGATCGATCTCGATCTCGAAGTGCAGAAGGCCGCCAAAGAGAAGCCGGTGCCGATCGAGGCGCAGGGCGCCACGCTGCTGCCGGCCGCGGTCACGACCGCGCCGAAAGAAGAGCCCGAGCCCGAGCCGGACAATCCGAAGCAGGGCGACGATCTCAATGTCGAGGCGGTGTTCGCCAAGCTCAAGCAGCTCGGCGGCAAGGGCGAGTAGCCCTAGCCCCGATCATTGCGCAGCACGACGCAGGCGCCGCCGGCGCCGATCAGCTGTTTGCAGAAGCGATCGAGAAAACCGCGGTCGTCGTCGCCGATACGGATATTGTAGCGGGTGGCGAAGCCGAGCCCGATGCCGCGGCTTCTGATCACGATCGGCTCGCGATCACCGATCAGCGACGCATAGCGTTTCTGGATCAGGCGATAGACCGCCCAGGCCTTGCTCTCGGACCAATTGGCGGTGAGCTGCATGCCCCAGCGCGGAATGTAGGCGGCGATGCGCTGCGCCTGCTCTTTCGGTGCCAGAATGACATTGGCAAGCCGCGTGCACGGCACGCCTTGCGGAATGGTGGTCTCCGAAGTTTCCGGCGGCTTCGCCGAGGCCCATTCGTCGACGGTCCAGCCGGTGATGATCGCAACGTAATTGCGCGTCTCGGCAGGCAGCGCGTGGTGGCCGGCAAGCCAGGCGGAGACGCGGCCGGGTCCGGCATTGTAGCCGGCGGCGGCGAGACCGAGATTGCCGAACTGCGCTTTCAGATCGCGCAGATAGCTCGCCGAATTCTTCAACGCCTCGATCGGATCGAACGGATCGACGAGCCCGCGATAATCCGCGGTCGCCGGCATGAATTGCGCAATGCCCCTGGCACCCTTCGAGCTTACCGCCAGCGCATTGAAGCGGCTCTCCTGCCAGATCACGCGCGCGAAGAACTCGACCGGCAGACCGTTCTCGGCCGCGTCCACTTCGATGGCGCGACAAATGTCATCCGCTGTCGGTGGATTATGCGGCGTGAAAGGCTGCGCTTGGGCTGCGGCAGGCGGATTGGCTTGAGTGGGCGCCGGCGCTGCCGACGGCTCGGCTTTATTTTGATCCGGCTTTTCGGCAGCTGCCGGCGGCGTCGCGCTTTCAGCAGCCGGCGGAGCCGCGGGTGCGCTCGCTGGCTCGTTCGATTGCGCCTGCACATGAACAGACACGCTCAGCAGCGTCGCGGCGTAAAGGAGCAAAGGTGCGGTAATGCGCGTCATGCCCGCTAACGTATGACACCGAAATTTGTGCCTGTCGTGACGCGCAATGGCGCCGCCCGGAATTTCGTATCAGTCAAACACGGCTAAAATCGCGTTACGCTCCAAGCCCCTTTCCTTTCAGCGCGTTACCGATCTCATCTAAAATCGCCGGATCGTCGATCGTGGCCGGCATCTGCCAGCTTTCGCCGTCGGCGATTTTTTTGATCGTGCCGCGCAGGATTTTTCCGGAGCGCGTCTTCGGCAGGCGGCCGACGGTGATGGCGAGCTTGAACGCCGCCACCGGGCCGATCTTGTCGCGGATCAGCGCCACGCATTCCTTCTCGATGTCCGCCGGCGAACGGCTGACACCGGACTTGAGCACGATGAAGCCGCAGGGCACTTCGCCCTTGAGCTCGTCCTTGATGCCGAGCACGGCACATTCGGCGACGTCGGAATGCGAGGCCAGCACTTCCTCCATGCCGCCGGTCGAGAGCCTGTGGCCGGCGACGTTGATGATGTCGTCGGTGCGGCCCATGACGAAGACATAGCCGTCCTTGTCCTTGAAGCCGGCATCGGCGGTCTTGTAGGAGCCGGGAAATTCCTCGAGATAGCTTTCACGCATGCGCTCGTCGGCATGCCACAGCGTCGGCAGGCAGCCGGGCGGCAGTGGCAACTTCAGCACGATCGAGCCCATCGTGTTGGCCGGCAGTTCGTGATTGCCCTCGTCGACAACGCGGATGTCATAGCCCGGCATCGCCACTGTCGGCGAGCCGTGCTTGATCGGCAAAAGTCCCAATCCCACCGGATTGCCGGCAATGCACCAGCCAGTCTCGGTCTGCCACCAGTGATCGACCACCGGCACTTTCAGCAGCTCTTCCGCCCAGTCGAGCGTCGCCGGATCGGCGCGCTCGCCGGCCAGGAACAGCGTGCGGAATTTTTGCAGATCGTGCTGCTTGAGAAGCTTGCCCTGCGGATCTTCCTTTTTGATGGCGCGAAACGCGGTCGGCGCGGTGAACATGGCGACCGCGCCATGCTCGGCGATGACGCGCCAGAACGCCCCGGCATCCGGCGTGCCGATCGGCTTGCCTTCATAGAGAATCGAGGTCGCGCCATGCAGCAGCGGCGCATAGACGATGTAGGAATGGCCGACCACCCAGCCGATATCGGACGCGGTCCACCACACCTCGCCGGGATTGATGCCGTAGAGATTCTTCATCGACCATTTCAGCGCCACCATGTGGCCGCCGTTGTCGCGCATCACACCTTTCGGCCGTCCGGTCGTGCCCGACGTATAGAGAATGTAGAGCGGGTCGGTCGCTTTCACCGGCACGCAATCCCAGGCCGAACGGGCGTGAACCAGCGCATGATCGCGCATCGCCGCCCAGTCGCGGTCGCGACCTTCGATCAGGTTCGCCTCCGACTGCGGGCGCTGCAGGATGAGACAGGCTTGCGGTTTGTGCTTGGCGAGCGTGATCGCCTCGTCGAGCAGCGGCTTGTAGTTCACGATGCGGCCCGGCTCGAGGCCGCAGCTTGCCGACAGCATCACTTTCGGCGTGGCGTCATCGATGCGGGTGGCGAGTTCGCGCGCCGCGAAGCCGCCGAACACCACCGAGTGGATGGCGCCGATCCGGGCGCAGGCCAGCATCGCGATCACCGCTTCCGGCACCATCGGCATATAGAGCAGGACGCGGTCGCCTTTTTCGACGCCGAGATCGCGCAACATGCCGCCGAGCACCTGCGTCTCGGTGAGCAGGCGGTGATAGCTGATGGTGCGCTTTACGCCGGCCAGCGGCGAATCGTAGATGAACGCTGCCTGCTCGCCGCGGCCGGCATCGACCTGGCGATCCACCGCATTGAAGCAGGTGTTGCAGACGCCGTCGGGAAACCAGTGGCCGTAGATCCCAGCCTTGGGATCGAACACGGTTTTCGGCTTCTCGAACCAGTCGATATCGGCAGCGGCTTCGCCCCAGAAAGCCTGCGGATCGCGCTGCCATCGCGCGTAGACTTCCTGGTAACGGCTGGTTCGGGCATCCATAACGCGGCCTCCACTGGCGCTGCCTTCTTTGGCGCGGCCTTCCGCCATTTTCGGTTTATTCTCAGCCAAGCCACGCCGTTTGCAAGGCGTCTCGCGGAGAACTCATGTCGCAGCCAGGTCATGCATTCCCCCGCTGGCCCAACCGCCGCGCTTTGATCTATCTCAGGTCTCACCACTTTCCTTGAGTTCAATCCGGCCCGTGATCACCGATCCCTTCTTTTATCTGCTCGCAATCCCGGCCGTGATCCTGCTCGGTCTTGGCAAGGGCGGCTTTATCGGCGTCGGCATGATCGCAACGCCTCTGCTCGCGCTCGCGGTGCCGCCGCTACAGGGGGCCGCGATCCTGTTGCCGATCCTGATGTGCCAGGACGTCATCTCGGTCTGGACCTATCGCCACCGCTGGAGCCCGTGGAATCTCAAAGTGCTGATGGCAGGCTCGCTGTTCGGCGTCGGTGCAGCGACCCTGTTCGCCAGTTCGGTTTCGGATGCCGCGATCGAAGTGACCATCGGCATGATCGGATTGACTTTCGTGCTGTATACCTGGATCGGCCCGCGGCTATGGCCGTCGCTGCGGCAAATCGCAGACAAGCCGTACCGTCCTCCGGTTCCGCTCGGCATGGTGTGGGGCGCGCTGGCCGCTTTCATGTCGGTTCTGATCCAAGTCGGCGCGCCGCCGTTTCAGATCCACATCCTGCCGCAGCGTCTCGACAAGCTGACGCTCGCCGGCACCGCCGTGATCTTCTTCGCCTTCGTGAACTGGATGAAGGTCGCGCCCTATTTCCTGCTCGGCCAATTCTCGCCGCGCAACTTCGCCACCTCGGCTGCGCTGTTGCCGCTGGCCATCGTCGCCAATTTCCTCGGCATCTGGCTGGTGCGCAAAACGCCGCAGGAACTGTTCTACCAGATCTCCTATGTGCTGATGTTTGTGATCTCGCTCGGCCTGTTGTGGCAGGGCTGGCGCGGCCGCTAGCTCCGCCCAACGCACCATTCACTATTGGCTTTGCGACGGATTTGCTAAGCTTTCGGTAAAGGTAGGGAGAACACATCATGACGACGCCCTACGATACCGGCCTCGATCGCAATGCGGCGAATTTTCAGCCGCTGACGCCGCTGTCGTTTCTGGCGCGCGCCGCCGAAGTCTACCCGGACCAGACCGCGATCATTCACGGCGCGCGCTCCTGGAGCTATGACGAGTTCTTCGCCCGCGCCAAGAAACTCGGCTCGGCGCTGGCCAAGCGCGGCATCAAGCGCGGCGACACCGTTTCCGTGGTGCTGCCCAACGTGCCGGCGATGCTCGAAGCCCATTACGGCGTGCCGATGGCCGGCGCCGTGCTCAATTCCATCAATACCCGGCTCGATGCCGCGATCATCGCGTTTCAACTCGATCACGGCGAAGCCAAGGTCCTGATCACCGATCGCGAATTTTCCAAGGTGGTGAAGGCGGCGCTGGCGCTGTGCAAGGTCAAGCCGCTGGTGATCGACTACGACGATCCGGAATTCACCGGCGCAGGCGAACGGCTCGGCAATCTCGACTACGAAGCCTTGATCGCGGAAGGCGATGCCGACTTCGCTTGGCTGATGCCGCAGGACGAGTGGGAAGCCATCGCGCTCAACTATACGTCCGGCACCACCGGCGACCCCAAAGGCGTCGTCTATCACCATCGCGGCGCCTATCTGCTGGCGATGGCGAATGTCATCACCTGCGGCATGGGCAAGCATCCGGTCTATCTGTGGACACTGCCGATGTTTCACTGCAACGGCTGGTGCTTTCCGTGGACGCTGTCGGTGGCCGCCGGCACGCATGTGTGCCTGCGCGCGGTGCGCGCCGCGCCCATCTTCGACTCGATCGCGCTGCACAAGGTCACGCATCTGTGCGGTGCGCCGATCGTGATGTCGACGCTGCTTCACGCGTCGGCGGAGGAGCGCAAGCCGCTGCCGCACACAGTCGAGTTCGTCACCGCCGCGGCGCCGCCGCCGGAAGCCGTGCTCGCCGAAATGAAGGCGGCCGGATTCAACGTCACCCATGTCTATGGCCTGACCGAAACCTACGGGCCGGCCAGCGTCAACGACTGGCACCACGAATGGAACGCGCTCGATCCGAAAGACCAGGCGGCGAAGAAAGCGCGGCAGGGCGTGCGCTATCCGGTGCTGGAAGCGCTCGACGTGCTCGATCCGGAGACCATGCAGCCGGTGCCGCGCGACGGCGAGACGCTCGGCGAAGTCATGTTCCGCGGCAATGTCGTGATGAAGGGCTATCTGAAAAACCCGGCCTCGACCGCAAATGCGTTCGAAGGCGGCTGGTTTCATTCCGGCGATCTCGGCGTCATCCACCCGGACGGCTATATCCAGCTCAAAGACCGCTCCAAGGACATCATCATCTCCGGCGGCGAGAATATTTCATCGATCGAAGTCGAGGATGCGCTCTACAAGCATCCCGCAATCGATATCGTCGCGGTCGTGGCGAAGCCCGACGACAAATGGGGCGAAACCCCTTGCGTTTTCGTCGAGCTCAAGCCCGGCGCGACGGCGAGCGCCGAGGAGCTGATCGCCTGGTGCCGCAAGCATCTCGCTGCCTACAAGTGCCCGCGCCACGTCGTGTTCACCGAAGTGCCCAAGACCTCGACCGGCAAGATTCAGAAATTCAAGCTGCGCGAAATGGCGAAAGAGGTGTGAGTGCTCGCCGCACAGCGCAGTCGACATACGCCGCGGATAAAAAACAGCTCTCCCGCTCCCACGTTTTCGCCTGGTGCGAAACATCCGGTGGGAGCGAGCAGAGCAAACTCGTCGTGCAACCGGATGTCTAGATCAATGAACGAGAACGTCGCTGCGAAGACGGGCTATCTCGTCCTTCACATGCAATTTCCTGCGTTTCAATTCCAGAAGCTGAAGGTCGTCTGTGGAGGGGTGGGTTTGCGCTTCACTTATTTGCTGTTCGAGCGCTTCGTGACGTTTCTCAAGTTCCGCAAGATGCAATTCAATCGCCATGTCTCCTGCCTCCTTGCGTCATTAATTCCGGCTCTGATGATCCTACTCCACGCCACAAGAAACAAGCTTAGTCTTCTTTTAGGCTTACGGAAATCCCCATTCTACACCGGCCGCAAAACACACGGCATTTCAACGCGGCGGGCTTGTCGCCACCGGCCAAAAGGCGATAATCGAGAAGAATTTACCGGTGTATATAACCGGCTATAGGCTGGCGGGTTCCGATCGCGCGAGAATCACGGCAAAGCGCCAAAGGGCCGACTGACGCGGCGATGACCCACGAGGAAGAAAACGAGCTGCGGGCTCAGCTTGGCCGCCTGATCCAGGCGCATCGCGACCTCGATGCCGCGATTGCTGCCTTGCAGGACGCGCCGGGGTCCGACATCCTGCAATTGCAGCGATTGAAAAAACAAAAGCTGCAATTGCGCGACCGCATCACCTTCGTCGAAGATCAGCTCACACCGGACATCATTGCCTAGCGCGCGAAGTGTGGCCGCCTTTGCGCTCCGCCTTGCGCGCATACATGGCCGCATCCGCCCGTGCCAGAACCTCGGCCGGCGTGTCGAGTGCGCCGAGCGTCGTCATTCCTGCCGAGGCGCCGACCGCGAGCGTCGACGTATTCCAGCGCAGCGGCGTGGCATAGACCGCGGCTTCGAGCGCCGCGGCTTTGGCTGCGGCCACCGCGCCTCCGACATTCCACAACAGCACGGCGAATTCGTCGCCGCCCATCCGCGCGACGATGTCCGATGTCCGCACCTGCCGGACGAGCGTCGCGGCGACCGCCTTGAGAACCGCATCGCCCGCCGCATGGCCGTGCCGGTCGTTGACCAGCTTGAAGCCGTCGAGGTCGACATAGATCAGCACGGCGCTGGTGCCGTAGCGTTTGACATAGGCCAGCGAACGCGCGAGCTCGCGGGCAAAACCTCGGCGATTGCGGATCTCGGTCAAGGGATCGATGTCGATCCGCGCTTCGAGCTCGACGATGCGCGCGCGCGAAGCATCAAGCTCGGCGGCGAGCGCATCGACCTCGGCGGCAAGCCGCGCCATCACGGCGCGCGACGGCGTCTTCGCGCGCGTCGCCTCATGCCGCCGCGGCGCGTCGCGCTCCGCCGCTTCGCCGCCGCCGGAACGGCGCGGCGGCGCGCCGTGCGGCTTCGGCCGCGGCCGGCCGGCACCGACAGGCCTTCGGCCCGGCTTTGCCGTCTTGCTGTCCTTCATGAAAGGCCCGTCCCACTCGCGAATCGCGTGACGAGCATAGCCTCTGGTCTGCCCCGGTTCAGCGCCCGGCGTCGGCGATAACGGCTGCGATCCACCGCCCTCGCGCGTAAAAAAATGGCCGGATTCAGGCCTCGCTGTTCAGTCTGTATTCACCATTAAAGGGGAACTTTACGTCCTGAGGGGCGGTTGGGTTCGGCAACTCGTTGTCGAGGTTTTGGCAACCCATAGTCGAGGTGATGTCATGAAGAAGATTCTGACTGCTTTGGCCGTCGCGGGAAGTCTCGCCGTCGCCAGCGTGGCAACGTCGGCTCCCGCGCTCGCATGGCGCGGTGGCTGGGGTGGCGGTTGGGGTGGCTGGCACGGCGGCTGGGGCTGGGGCGGTGCGGCCGCCGGCTTTGCCGCCGGCGCTCTGATCGGCAGCGCAATCGCGGCGCCTTACTATGCCGGCGGCTATTACGGCGGCGGATACTATCCGTATCCCTATCCGTATTACGGCTATGGGGCCTATCCCTATGCCGGGCCGACCTGCGTGTGGCGCCGCATCTGGAACGGCTACACCTGGGTTCGCGCCTGCGTGTAACGCCTAAGGCCGAGGCAGGCCGAGCGCTTGAACGGCGTTCGAGCAAATCCACGCTTCCCGCGCCGGGCCGCGTCCCGGCCGCGGGATGCCGTAAGTTACTACCGCATCTGGCGGAATTCATTTGACCGCAAGGTTCGCATCAAATTTCCGCCTAAGAGTCGCGGTCTAATGGGCGAGGGTCTGACATCTGCAGTCGGGGGTTACGGGGACTTCCCGCTTATCCACGTTCCCGATCGGCACCCGGCCGGTCATAAGAGGAAACTCATGCATAAGTCGCTCTTAGGCCTTGTCGCGGCCGGTGCGGTCGGGCTTGCCGCCTTGGCCGGCCCGAGTCCCGCGAATGCCGGTTGCTATGGTTGCGCAGTGGGTGCGGGAGTTATCGGCGGCATCGCCGCCGGTGCCATCATCGGCAGCGCGATCGCGAACAACCCGCCGCCTCCGCCGCCGTACTACGGCCCGCCGCCTGCAGCTTACGGCCCGCCGCCCGGATATGGACCGCCGCCGCCTGCGGCTTACGGCCCGCCGCCCGGGCCCGGTTACGCGCAGCTTGCTCCCGGTTGCTACTGGGGCCAGCGTAAGGTGTGGGTCGAAGGCGTGGGCTATCGCTGGCGTACCGTTCAGGTCTGCCAGTAACACCTCAGCCGAAACTCGGCGTCTGTGACAATCTATTCAACCGGCCGGCTGTGACAGCCGGCCGGTTTGTTTTTGGAACTTCACCAATGCTTGGTGATGTCGCCGATAGTGCTACCCGCACCAATCAATTCGGCCTATCCATGTCGCGATGACAATCGGGACTCCACGAAATGCGGCGCCGGCCGGCGGCGGGACGATGCAACGCCTTGCCGATCTTGCGCGCGCGCTTGCGGGTGCGGTGGCGCTGCGCATCGCCTTGCTCGCGATCCGCCTGCGCACGCGCGGAGGCAAAGCCATGCTCGGTTGGATCGCCGCGATTGTGCTTGTGGCCTATGCCGCGCTCACGGTGACGATCTATTTCGCGCAACGCTCGCTGATGTATTTCCCGGACACGGCGCACGTGACGCCCGCGGCGGCAGGACTGCCCGAGGCCGAAGAGGTGCCGCTGACCGACGCCGACGGCACACGGATTCATGTCTGGCACGTGCCGCCGCGTGGCGATCGGCCGGTCATTCTCTTCTTCCACGGCAACGGCGGATCTCTTGCCAGCGAGGTCGATCGCTTCCACCGGCTGATCAGCGACGGCATCGGTCTGATCGGCGTCGAGTATCGCGGTTATGCCGGCAACGAGGGCTCACCAAGCGAACAAGGTCTGATCGCCGACGCGGAAGCGGCTTATGCTTTCGCGGTATCGCACTATCCGGTGCAGCAAATCGTCGTCTGGGGCGGATCGCTCGGCAGTGGCGTTGCGGTGGCGCTGGCCGCCGAAAAACCGATCGGCCGTCTTATCCTGGAAGCGCCCTACACTTCGACGGAAGCCGTCGGCGCACAGCACTATTGGTATCTGCCGGTGCGCTTCCTGATGAAGGATCAATTTCATTCCGACGAGCGCATCGGCAAAGTGACGGCGCCGTTGTTGATCTTGCACGGCGTGCTTGATCGCACCGTGCCCTATTCGATGGGCGAACGAATGTTCGAGCTCGCCAACAAGCCCAAGCACATCGTGCGTTTCCTCGACGGCGGCCACAACGATCTCGACGCGCACGGCGCGCTCAATGCGGTGGCGCGGTTTCTAGCCGGCGATCTGGATTAGAGCCGAGGGCACGCTCCGCTTTTCGGGATCATGCTCTAGAACGTCGGATAGGTCTGGCCGACTTTGCCGCCGACGCGGGCGAAGCCGGTCTGCGCCGGCTGATATTTGCTGTTGATGTTGAGCGCCTTGGCGTAGGAGCCGGCGGCCTTGTCCTTGGCGCCGGTCCGCTCATAAGCGAGGCCGCGGCTGGTCCAGGCACGCAGATCCGTCGGATTGAGCTGCACCGCCTGATCGAGATCGTCGGTCGCCGATTTGTTGTCGCCGGCGGCGAGATAGCTCAGTCCGCGGGCGATGAACGGATCGGACTTCTGGCCGCTGAGTGCGATCGCGGTCGAGAAATCGTCGATGGCGAAGGAGTGCTGATTCTGGCTCTGATAGAGCAGGCCGCGATTGTAATACGCTTCGGCATTGTCCGGCTTCAGCGCGATCGCCTTGTTGAAATCGCCGAGCGCGAGAACTCGATTTGCCCTCTTCGCGATAGACGATGCCACGGCCGAGATAGGCCGGCGAATAGGAAGCGTCGATGGCGAGCGCCTTGTTGTCGTCGGCGAGCGCCAGATCGAGGCGGTTGGTCTTGCGATAAATCAGAGCGCGATTGGCATAGGCCTGCGCGTAATTGGGATCGAGGCTCACCGCTTTGCTGAAATCGGCGAGCGCCTGTTCGTTGCGTCCGGCCTCGCCGTAGACCGAACCGCGCATGTTGTAGGCCTGCGGATCGTCGGGATGCTTCTCGATCACCTCGCTCAGCGACGCCAGATTGGTTTGCGAGGTGGCATAGAGCGCGGTGTCGTTCTCACCGGGCACCGGATTGCCCAGGCCGGCGCAGCCGGCGAGCGCGAAAGCCGCGGCGGCCAACACCGTCCCCGCCGCCCAGCGGCGGGCGGCGTGACCGGCTCTTGTTCGGGCTCCGGCGCGAGCTGATCCTGTCATCCGATGCCGCGTTATTTCGCTGATCCTGGCCCCACGCCCCGTGATTATCGTCATGCATGGCGGAAGGGCATAATAGTACCCCAGAACGCCAAAAAAACGGCGCGGGCCGTAACGACCCGCGCCATCTAAAATACCTGGCTTTTTCGATCAGCCGAAACGGGGCGTCCGGGCCGGACCCGCGGAACGGCCGCCGGCGCCCGGGCCACCCGGGGTGGGCTTGGGCTTCATCGGCAACAGACCCTCGCGCTGCAACCGCTTGCGCGCAAGCTTGCGGGCCCGGCGGATCGCTTCCGCCTTTTCCCGCGCCTTCTTTTCTGAGGGTTTTTCGTAATGACCGCGGAGCTTCATCTCGCGGAAAATGCCCTCGCGCTGCATCTTTTTCTTCAGCGCCTTGAGGGCCTGGTCGACATTATTGTCACGGACGAGAACCTGCACGCGTGCTCCTTTTGCAGTCTGTTCGGTGAGATTGCTGGGTAAGGTTGGGCGCAACGCCCGAACCACCTTGGCGCGGCCTCTAGCAGAATAAGGCAGGAAAGTCCACAAGGGCGCGCAAAAGGCCCGTTTCGAGGGTCGGGGTTCCCTTAGAGGCCCCTTCAAAGGCCCCATCAAAAGACCCGGGTGACATGACCCATTTTGCGCCCGGGCCGGACCGCGGCCTTGCCATAGAGGTGCACGGCGGCGCCCGGCACGGCCAGCCATTTTTTATAGTTTTCGACCTCGGCGCCGATGAGATTGATCATTTCCACCCGGCCGTGGCGCACCGGCTTGCCCAAAGCCCACCCGGCCACCGCCCGGATATGTTGCTCGAACTGCGAGATCGAGGCGCCATCGAGGGTCCAATGGCCGGAATTATGCACCCGCGGCGCGATTTCATTGACCAGGATGCCGCCGTCCTGCAACACGAACATCTCGACCGCGAGCACGCCGACATAGCCGAATGTCTTGGCAATAGTTTCAGCGATCCGAAGCGCCTCCCGCGCACCGGCCTCCGAGACCTCGGCCGGGACGCGCGACACCTTTAATATGTGATCGCGATGCTCGTTCTCGGTCACGTCGTAGCAGGCGACCGAACCGTCCTGCCCGCGCGCCGCCACCACGGAGACCTCGCGCGCGAACGGCACGAAGGCTTCCAGGATGCAGGGCTGGCCGCCGACCTCGCGCCACGCGGTCTGCGGATCGGTGCCGTTTTTGATCGCCGCCTGGCCCTTGCCGTCATAGCCGAAGCGCCGGGTCTTCAGCACCGCCGGCCGGCCGATCCGCTCGAGCGCGGGCGCAAGCGCGGCCGCCGCGCCGATATCGGCGAACGGCGCAGTGCCGATGCCGAGGCTCGACACGAACTGCTTCTCGGCCAGACGGTCTTGCGTCGTGGCAAGGATTTTCGGATCGGGCAGAACCGGCACTCGCGCCGAAAGGAAAGTGGCGGTCTCCGCCGGCACGTTCTCGAACTCATAGGTGACGACATCGACATCGGCGGCGAAACGATCGAGCGCCTCGGTATCGGTATAGTCCGCGCAGGTCACACGATGCACGACATCGAAGGCCGGCGAATCTGGGCTCGGGCAAAAGACATGACACTTGAAGCCGAGCCGGGCCGCCGCCAGCGCCAGCATCCGGCCTAGCTGGCCGCCGCCGAGGATTCCGATCGTCGCCTCGGGCTCGAGTGCGGACGGCGCGCTCACGCTCCGTCCTTCGGAGTTTCAGCGACGGACGACGTCTGCCGCGCCCGCCAGGCTTCGAGCCGGCCGGCCAGCGCCGGATCGCTCAATGCCAGGACGCTCGCAGCCAGAAGCGCCGCGTTGATGGCGCCGGCCTGGCCGATGGCGAGCGTGCCGACCGGAATGCCGGGCGGCATCTGCACGATGGAATAGAGCGAGTCCTGTCCCGACAGCGCCTTGGATTCGACCGGCACGCCGAACACCGGAAGGCTGGTCAGCGAGGCGGCCATGCCCGGCAGATGCGCCGCGCCCCCAGCTCCGGCGATGATGACCTTGAAGCCTTCGGCCTTCGCACCCTTGGCAAAGGCGTAAAGCCGTTCGGGGGTCCGATGCGCCGAAACGATACGCGCGTCATAGCCGACGCCGAGCGCGTCGAGCGTTTCGGCGGCATGTTTCATGGTCGACCAGTCGGACTGGCTGCCCATGATAATGGCGACAGATTTTGTACCGCCCGATTTAGTGTCGGTTGATTTTGCTTCCGGCGGCGCCACGAAGAATCCTATGCGCAAAGGAAGCGCTGGATTATAGGCCCGCGCCTTGGCGTTACAAGGCGGCTATGATGATGTCACCAGTCATTTGGTTAAGATCGTGGAACGGCGCACAGGCCGGATATTTGAGCAAGAGGCCTTTGGAGCCGCACCCCGATGCAAATGAGCCAATATCACTACCTGCCGCTGGCGCCGGGCTTTTTTGCCATCCTGATCGGGCTTTTCGTCATCGTGCTGGTGCTGCGCTCGGTGCGCTTCGCCTATGAGAGCCTGGGGGTCTCGTCCGCTACCGCGATGTGGCTGCTATTCGCCTCGCTCCTCGGCAGCATCTTCAACATTCCGATTGCCGAACTGCCGCCGGAACGGGTGATGTCCGACCAGGTGATCAATTTCTTCGGCATGCAATACGAGGTGCCGGTCGTCAGCCATCTCGCCGGCACCGTGATCGCGGTCAATGTCGGCGGCGCGGTCATCCCGACGCTGATGTCGATTTATCTGCTGGCACTGCGCAATCTGTGGATCAAGGGCCTGATCGCGACCGTGATCGTCGCCGTGGTGCTGCACATACTGGCCGATCCGGTGCCGGGCCTCGGCATTGCGGTGCCGGTCTTCGTGCCGGTCGTGGTGACGGCCGCCGTGGCGCTGTTGCTGACGCGCCGGGATGCGGCTCCCCTCGCCTATATCGCCGGCAGTCTCGGCACCTTGATCGGCGCCGATCTCACCAATCTCGACAAAGTCCGCGGCCTCGGCGCGCCGGTCGCTTCCATCGGCGGCGCCGGCACGTTCGACGGCATTTTCCTCACCGGCATTCTCGCCGTCCTCATCGCCTGCCTGTTTCCCCAACCGCGGCAACCGCAATGGCAATAGCAAAACCTATTTCACCGTGACTGCTGCATGGATCGCCTTGCAGTGACGCACCACATTGTCGTGCGCGACGACGAATTGCTTCAGCGGCGTGTCGATCGGGTAGAAATAGATATTGGCGATGAAGCCATAGATGCCGGCATCGATGCTGGTCGGTTGCATCCCATGCACGTAGCCCGATGCCGGAATAAGGTCGGCCAGCACTTGCAAATCGGCGAGGCCGCGGGCGAACGCAGCGTCCGGCGCGTAGCGGCCGATGCCCTGGAAGTGATAGCGCTGCGCGTTGAAGTCGCGCGCCTTCTGCAACACGGCTGCGGTCAGGCTCGGATGCTGCGCAAGCAACGCATCGCGAAAGGCCGGCCAGTAGCGATCGTCCTTCCAGCGCGAATAGGACATTACCCAATAGAGATCGTCGAGCATGCGCGTGATCATGAGATTGGTATCGCGCTGCCGGGCGCTGAGCGCCTCGTCGATAGTCAGGCGATACTTGCGAGTCAAAAACGCGATGATGGTATCGCTGTCGCCGATCGTCTCGCCGTCGTCGGTGATATAGGGCAATTGCCCACGCGGCGCCGCCGACGTATCGACGACATGTTCGTGCTTGAACGACACGCCGCACAGGCGCAAGAATGCGAAGACTTTCAATCCATAGCCGTTATTGTCGGCGACGCCGAACAGTTCCGGATAGGAATAAAGCGTCAGCATGGCGCACATGCCTTTTGTTCTGGACCTTCCGCGAGACCGGATCGCGGCGCGGGAGCTTATAGGACGATCGGCCAAGACGCCAAAGCCGATTCCGGCAGATAGAGACAGGCTGCGATGCCAAGCACGGCGGACATCAAAGATTACCACGCGCACATTTATTACTATCCCGCGACCAGCCGCGATCGCGCCGAGCGGCTGCGTCAGCGCGTCGCCGAATTGTTTCCTGCCGCCAAGCTCGGGCGCTGGCACGACGAATTGGTCGGGCCGCACCCGCAGTCCATGTATCAGATCGCGTTTCCGACGCAGATGCTGGCCGCCTTCGTGCCATGGCTGATGCTCAACCGCGACGGCTTGACCATCCTGCTTCATCCCGAGACCGGCGACGATCTTACCGACCACACCGCACATGCCGCCTGGTTCGGCGCCGTGCTGCCGCTGCGGCTCGACGCCTTCAAGTAAATCACAAGCTGTGATCGCGTTTGATGCGGTCGATATAATCGGCAATGTCGGGCGGCAGCTTTTGCAGCCCCTTCTGACCGGCAACTGATAGATACGGCCGCAGCTTCGAACCGGCGAGAAAGGCCGGCTCGCGATCGGCCGGGATCAACCGGTCGAAAACAATCACGATCAGCACCGCGATCAGAAAGATGCGCACTGCGCCCAGCGCCGCGCCCATGAGCCGGTCGAACAAGCCAATGTCCTCGCCGGCGAGCTCGTCGACGAACTTGCGCAACAACGCGCTGATGAGGAGACCAAGCCCGACAAAAAACGCGAACAGCGTAATCCAGGTGCGGTCCGCCGTGACATTGCCCTGCCCGAAGATCAAGGGCGTCACGCGCGGCGTCAGCGCCACCGCGATCGGCGCCGCGATCAGATAGGCGAGAATGGCGCTGAGGCTTCGCAACAGGCCCGACATGAAGCCCATGACGACGGCGACAAGGGCGATGGCGAGGACAACGATATCGAATGTGTTCATCAGGCTTTTGATTAAAGCACGTTCACGTGAGAGCGGCTTGGACCCCGCGAACCGTTTAGACCCGCAATGGTTGATTACGGATGAAAACGGAGATTGGACCATGAGGAAGATTCTCATCGCGGCCGTGCTGGTTGTGGCCGGAACATCCGCAGCTTCGGCGCAGGGCTATGGCTATGGCGCGCCCTATGCCTACAGCCCTGGCATCGCGGTCTATGCCTACGCCCCCGCCTATGCGCCGGCATATTACGGCTATGCGCCCGGAGGCTGGTACGGTTCCTACGACGGATCCGGCAACAGCTATCGACAGCCCAGCCCGAGTTCGACCATCCGCGCCGTCCGCTAAAGCCATCGAATAAAGACCCGTCATCGCGCCCAAACGCGGTGACGGCTTGCTGCCAAAATCTGTCCACCAGATATGCAACAATAACTGCTGGGCCGCAGGGCGCAGATATTTGACTTTGTCGCACTTTGCCAAGACTAAGTGCGCACCCGTCTGCCGCCTTTTGTCGTTTGGCAGGGGCCCACAGGTCCGCAGGTCCGCTCGCATGCCTACCCGTCCTTCCGGCCCGCGCCGCTCGACCATCGCCGTGATCGGGCTCGGCAGCATCGGCGGCGTCGCCGCCGGCTGTCTTGCCGCAGCCGGGCGTCATGACATCATCGCCTGCGCGCGCCGGCCGCTCGATCGGCTTACGCTCGACCGCCCCGAAGGCACAGCGGACATCCCGATCAAATCGCTCACCGACCCGGCGCAGGCCGCACCGGCCGACTGGGTCCTGCTCTGCACCAAGACGCATCACACCGAAACCGCGGCGCCGTGGCTTGCGCGCCTGTGCACGCCGCAAACCCGCGTCGCGGTTTTGCAAAACGGCATCGATCACGTGGCGCGCGTCGCTCCGCTTGCCAATGGCGCGACGGTGCTGCCGGTCATCGTCTATTACAACGGCGAGCGGCTGGCGCCCGATCACGTGCGCATGCGCCGCGCCAGCACCAACGATATCGTCGTGCCCGATGACGAAACCGGGCGCGCCTTCGTCGCGCTGCTCGAGGGCACCGGTTTGCAGGTGCTACTGAGCGACAATTTCGCCACGCTGTTGTGGCGCAAACTCCTGATCAATGCGGTCGCCAATCCGATCACGGCGCTGACACAGCAGCGCCAGGCGGTGCTGCGGCGTCCCGACATCCAGGAGCTCTGCCATGCGGTGCTCGACGAGGCGGTTGCGGTGGCGCGCGCGCAAGGCGTGGAGCTCGCCGCGGACGAGGCCGAGCGGGCCATCGCGGCGTTGATGACATTCTCCGGCGAGCTTGGCACCTCGATGTATTTTGACCGCCTCGCCGGACGCGAAATGGAGATCGAGGCGCTGACCGGCGCGATCGTCGCCGCCGGCGAACGCCATGGCATCGCGACGCCGGTCAATCACGCGCTGCTGACGCTGCTGCGCGCCATCAACGACGCGGTTAAAGCATAATTCGCGCGCACACTCGCGCTACCGCTCCCGATTTCGCCGAGGGCCGTTTGTCCTCGGCGCTGTTCGAGAGCAGACGTTAGGAGTCACGCCCGCTCGATGCGCGCGGCGTAACAGCCGGGCGCGGCGAAATGAACGTGCAGATAAGCGGCGCGCGGATTGGTGAGCAGCTTTTCGATCACGCTCTCGAGCTGCGCGCCTTCGACCAGCTCCCATCCGGTCATCATGCCGTCGGCGTCGAAGCCGCGGACCGCAAGCGTTCGTTTGCGCAACTGCTCCGGCACGGTATCGACGGCGTCAAAAGTCTTTTCGTCTCGCCGCACATAGATGGCAAAGCGCATCCGGTAGGGTGACGCCACGGCATGATGTTCGTAATTGACCAGGATCAGTTCGTCGCCGAGATCGGCATCGGTGAGACTGATCCGGCACGGCCGCGCTGCGTCGGCGATCTGCCGCACGGCGCCGCGTTTGGCGAGCTCTGTGTCTGAAAGCGCGAACAGGGGAGCGAACTGTTCGGCCGGCAGGCCCTGAATGCGAAAGTGCATGATGATATCCTCCATAAGTTGATAGCCGATATTTGAGCGCGGCGAGCGCTGCGGCCCACCCGATTTCTGAATCGCCCGCGATGTAGCCTCGGCTCTGGCGAAATCCGCGCCGGCTCTGCTATAAGCAAGTCATGTCACGACGCCCGTCCGATCCCCGCACCGCCGCCGAGCAAGCCTTCAAGGCGGCGACCACAAAGCCCATCGAGGGTCCGCCCAAGCAGCCGCAGGCTATACCCGGCGTGAAGGAGCAGGTTACGCTGCGCCTCGACCGCGACGTGCTCGATGTCTTCCAGGAAGACGGCCCGGGCTGGCAGGATCGTATCAACGCCGCGTTGCGCAAGGCCGCCGGCCTATAACGCCGCGCGATCGCGAGGCTTACTGCTGCACCGTCACGACATCGAGCGTGACCGATGTCAGTCCAGAAAATTGCAAGACCTTGGCCGCCGCCGGCGACACATCGATGATGCGGCTCTTCGTGAAAGGTCCGCGATCGTTGATGCGGACGATAACGGTGCGGCCGTTGCGCAGATTGGTGATGCGCACCATCGTGCCGAACGGCAAGGTCCGGTGCGCCGCCGTGAGCTTTTCCGAGACAAAGCGTTCGCCGCTCGAGGTCGTGCCGCCGACCTGGGTGCAGATCGAAGCAATGCCCGGCTTCTGCCCTGCCAGTGCTGGCCAAGTAAGGAAGCAAGTGACGAACCAGGTCACGAGCAAAATCGCCACGGGCAGCGCGCTGCCCGGAAACGCCGCAAAGCCTGGCACACCCCGACGCATCGCTCGCCCGCCTTCACCAGTTCGCGCGAGCACGAACGGCTTGTTCCGCGCGCCATATGCCGCTACACCCCCACTCCCAACCAAATTGAGGCAAATTTGTTCAATCGCGCATAGCTGATCTTCCGAAGACTCGGTTCCAATCACGGATCAAGTGCGAGAAACCCTCCGTGACATGGCTCCGGCCGCGCGATCACTGCACAGGAATGAGAGATGAACGATACGTCGGAGAAGAACGGGGCGAATGCCCAGTTTGCGAAAGAGCAGCGTCTGAACGACGCCAAACAGGCCATGGCGGAATACGAAGCCGCAGCCATCGCGACCCGGGCCAAGACCGAGCGGCTGCGCGCGATGCGCCTTGCGCGCGAAGCGGTTGCTCCGGCGGCTCCGGCGAAAAAGCGCAAAGCCGCCACGGGCAAAAAGGCCAAATCCGGCGACGGTCAAGCTTCGGGCAATCTCGCCGACTGGCTCGACGATCAGGCCAAGCAAGGCCGGCGCGGCTAGCCGTTACGTGAACTGGATATCGAACGAGCAGTTCGCGAAGTTGCCGGCGCGCAATTCGCGCTCCGGCAGGAGGAAGTAGAGCGAGCCGCCGCCTGCCCAGCCGCAAACTTCTTCGCCGTTGCAGTACTCATCGACCTGAAGAAGCAGTTGCGGATCATCGGAGTTGTCCGGGTTTCTCGCATCGAGGTCGTGCCATTGTACGAGGGCCGGCCAGCCGAGGAGCTTTGAGAAACTCGCGCAGGCGTCGACGCCGTCCGGAAAGCCGTGACGGCGTATTTCTCGCCATTCGGCAGCGTAGAGCATCCCATCCTCTTCACTCAGCTTGAGACCCTCGACCGTCCGGCTGAATGGATCCGGCAGATCGACAAGCGCACGAAACATCAGCGCACATTGTGGAAAAACCTGGATCGGCTCGATCGGCGCCGCCGCCGGCACCAGACAGTCGGGATCGGCCCAATGATAAACCGCGATGTCGTCCAACGCTTCCATCCGGCAAGCTTGCACCGCATCGTGATCGCCGAAAAAGGCGAGCAACCCCGATCGCGGCAAAAGCTCAGCACCTGGAAAGTCTGCAAGCTCGGCGCAGTTGATCTGGCCAACAAACAGGAGGGGCTCGTCTTCGACGGTTGGCCACTGCCATCCGGGCGGAGCCAGCGGCGATCCACCGAAACGTGACGCGGTTGCAGTCATCCTCTCGCGTCCGGCTTGCGGCCACAACCCGATCGCAGGGCGCATAAGCCTTACAAGCTCATCGCAATGCTCCGGGAGAGCGCGACGCAGGCGTTGCGTGATCTCTTCGCGTTTCATTGCCGGCAGCGGGGGATTGTGGCTTTGCCACAGATACTCCGCTCGCGGCGAAAGACGCGGCGATGCCGCCCCGCCTTTGTGATCAAGCCATTTGAGAGTTGATTGAACTGCGCTGCGAACCTCGGGATCGCGATGCGCAGAGAACTGTTCCAGCATCGGCCGTGCGGTGCCGCGTGCTTTTAGCTCTCTGGCGATTTTCCCACAGGTATCAAATAAGCGATTGATGCGCCCGACATGTTCCGTTGCCGCACGCGCCAATACGTTCTCGACGTAAGCCGCCGCGAGTTCGTCGTCGGTTGAATTCTTGAGTTGCTCTTCCTCAGACATACGCAGCCCACAACTTTTTGTTTGCACGCCCATATAGTTCATGTTATGTTCTCATCTGTCAATAGTCCTTTGGCATGAGGAGAAATGCAATGTTGACGCGTTTTTTGGGTGTTGGACTGGGCGCCGCCGCTGCCGCCGCTATGGTTGTGCTGCCGGCCGCCGCGCAGACGATCGGGCCGTCGGAGACCAAGGCCTATGTCGGCAAGCCGGTGACGGTGCAAGCCGCCATCACCGACGTGCACACCGCGCGCTCCGGCGCGACCTTCATCGATATGGGCGGCGCATTCCCCGACAATGAATTCGTCGCAGTGATCTTCGCCGATGACGCGGCGAAATTCCCCGACGCCAGCTCGCTCGAAGGCAAGACCGTGACCATCACCGGCACCGTGCAGATGTATCAGGGCAAACCGGAGATCGTCCTGAAATCGGCAAGCCAATTGAAGACGAAGTAGCGCACGGCTTGGCGGAGCGGGCCAGCCGGCGGCCCGCTCAATCCGCCGGCGATATCTGCAGGCCCATTTGGGCCTGTAACGCGCCGCAAAATTCAAATCGTCCGATAGCCGCCGTCGGCCATCACGATCGCACCGGTGACATAGGACGACATGTCCGACGCCAGGAACAGCGCCGGGCCGACAATGTCTTCCGGCTTGCCGGCCCGGCCGAGCGGCGTGTGGTCCACGAAGATCTTGATCAGTTCCGGATTGTTGGCGCGCACTTGGGCGTTCAACGCTGTCTCGATCAAGCCAGGGCCAATGGCGTTGACGCGCACGCCGTCCTTGCCGAGCTCGGCGGCCAGCGCGCGGGTGAAGCCGAGCACGCCGTGCTTGGACGTGGTGTAGGCCGGCGAATTCGGCGTGCGCACATGCATGAAGGATTGAATCGAGGCGATGTTGACGATGCGGCCCTTGTTGGCGCGCAGCGGCGCAAGAAAAGCATGCGTGACATTGAACATGCCGTTGAGATTGATCGCCATGATGTCCTGCCAGTCCTTGACCACGGCGTCGGGATCTCCGGCAAAGGCATTGCGGCGATTGATGCCGGCATTGTTGACCAGGATCGACACCGCGCCGACCTCGCTCGCAACCTTCGCCGCCGCCTCCCGGCAAGCGCCGCGGTCGGTGACATCGAGCGTGAAGGCCTTGGCCTTGCCGCCGGCCGTGGCGATCGCGGCGGCGGTGTTCGCCGCCGTTTCGCCGTTGATGTCGAGCACCGCGACATGCGCGCCCTCGCGGCCAAAACCGGTCGCGATTGCCTGGCCGATGCCGGAGCCCGCGCCGGTGACGACGGCAACATGATCGTGCAGAAGGCGATCGCGTGGAAGCTCCGGCATCGTCTCTCTCCGCTTTATATTTGTCTTTGCGGTGTCGCGCCGCGCTGGCGCACTACGGCTGCTTCTTCATCTCGGCGCAGGACGCGATGCGCGAGGCGCCGCCGGGAGCGACATACATGTAGCAAAGCTCCATGCGGTCCGGCGCCAGCATGGCGCCGTGCGTATAGCCTTCGTCGTCGACCATATAGAGCGTGCCGTCGCGCGATATCACCGCGACCACTTTCTCGCTGCTGCGCGGCGAGGTGAACGTGCCGGAAAAACGCCGGCCGTCCTGCTGATCGACGACAAGCGTGAACGGCACGCTGCGCAATTGCGGCGCCGGCGCCTGGTTCGGGGTGTGATGCGGATTGCCGGTGCCGAGCAGGATGGTTTCGCTGTCGCCTTTCCAGGTGCCGCGCACATCCGGCGGCGAAACTTCGGCCGCCGCGGCCGCGCCGGCCGCAAGCGCGACGATACCGCCGGCAAGCCAAATCGAGGAGACACGAGAACCGCGCAGTTTCGGCATCCGTCGCTTGAACACAGTTTGCTTGAACATGCTTTGGCTCCTTTGCAGACCACCATGCGTGAAAGCACGTCACCGCGCGGAATTGACCGCCGCGGATAACGCATACCCGGACATGTGCGGGCTCGTGAAGTATTGCAGGGCAAGGATGAAAGTAAATTGGCCGCAACGGACCGGGCGCCGCCTTGGTCACCCCTGAAACCGATTTGACCCCGGCTTTGGCGCAGAGGGCCCTGGATCCAAAACCGGCCCCCTATTGCGGGAACCAGCAGGCCACCCGATACCGGCCGGCGGACAACAAAGCTTCAAGATTTGTTGACGATAATCTCTGACCCCAAACCCAGGTCATCATCTCAATTTCGCCCCATAACGGCCGTTTGGTGGGGTCCGGGAACGGGCGATTGACGGGTTCATTGCGGGGAGAATTTTAGTGGCGGCCGGGGACTCTTACCTCTCGCGATTCTTCGTGAAGTTCGTCGAGATTTCGGCGGCCGGCGTGGCCACCGCCGTCAGCGGCTTTGTGCTCGCGCATTTCACCGGCTTTCTGAACAGCCCGCAGCCGTCAACGCTGCGGTCTCCGGCGGCGCTCCAGGCTCCGGCCCTCGCGCCGGTCACGGTCCCCGCAGCCGTCGTCGCGACGCCGGCGGGCGTGCCTTCGGGCGTATCGTCCCTGCCCGCAGCGTGGCCGTCTCCCGCCGCGCCCGCCCAGCGCGCAGCCGCAACGGCGCCGCAGGACACAAAATCGAACGCGCTGCGCAAATCATTGCCGGCCGACAAGCCCGCGGATACCGCCAATGCCGCCGCGCCCGACGGCAAGGTCCGCGACGTGACCGACACCAAGCCGCGCAGCGCCGATTCGATCGAAGCCGAAGTGCGCGCCGCGCTCGCCAAGGTCGATGCCGGACGTCCGGCCAAGGCGGACAACAAGGCCGACAACAAGCCTGATGCCGCCGTCGAGGCCAAAGCGGAGACGAAGCCCGAGATCAAGCCCGAGACCGTCGCCCCGCGCCGGGCAGTCACTCAGCCTGATATCGCCGTGCGCACGCCCGCGGCCGAGCCGAAACCGCGCCCGGCCGAGGCGTCGACCGGCGCGATCGCAGCACCGCCGCGGGTCGATGCTCCGCCACGCGCGGCCGCGATGACGCCGGCATCGGCGCCGCAGCCGGTGCAGCAAGCCGTCGCCCAGCCGCAGGCGCCGATGCAGATCGCGCCGCCGGCCGCGCCCGTCGAGATCAAGTCGATGCCGGTCGCCGGCGTCGACAATTCGGCGCAGCCGGGCCCGCAAGCCGGCGCCGAAGCGGCGGCAGAGCCGCAGCACAGAGGACTGTTCTCGGTCTTCAGTTCGGAGCACCTGCGCAACGACAAGCCGCTGCCGGCCGACCAGGCGCCGCGCCCGCCCGGCGAGATCGGGCAGTAGCCAAATCGGCGGTCACTATTGCTTCTGGTCGTCCTCGTCTTCTTCGGTGTCTTCCACCACGTTCTCGAAATTGTCCGGATTGACCAGGAGCTCAATCTCCTGGTCGGTCACGAAGTTCGAGGCGTGCGCCTGGCGCTCGCCCGCCTCTGCGATGGCGCCGCCGATGAACGCGGGCAGGTCGTCGATCGCGTCGGCGATCTCCGAGGCCGGGATGCCTTCGACCGCGGCATCGGCGAGACAGCGGTTGGCGAGCGCCTTGGCGCGGGCGCCATTGCCGCCTGCCGCCGTACCGTCCGCGGCGGTGACATGTTCGGAAATCCACTCGTCGACAAAGGCCAGCGCCCGCTCGCTCATCATTAGCTCCTCGGTATTTCGCAAGTGTAGCACGAGGACCGCCGAATGGGGCAAACGTGTCCCCTCGCCGTCATGCCCGGGCTTGACCCGGGCATCCATGCAGTGAAAAGGCTTGGCCCCGATGACGACGGCCGCCCCATACCTTCCGTTCAGCGACGGCAAGCCTTTTGCCCTACGGATGGGCCTGCAGCCGCTGCCGGTCGAGCAATGGATCGAGCCCGGCGAAGATTTTTCCGCGCAGCTTGCGGAAAAGCGCAAGCTGCTCGCCACGCGGCATGACGATGTGGTTCAGGTGCTGTCGCAAGCGCAGCCGGCGTCGGAGGAAGCCCTAAAACTTCTGCTCGATCACTTGCGCCACTATCACTCGGACCGCTTCACATTCGACGGCGGCAAGCTGCGCAATGCCGCGACCGGCGAAGAATGGGACATTGCGCATTCCTTGGCGCAATCATCGCTGCACCCGCTCGAACATGCCACGCGCCTCGTCCAGGAAGATTTCTGCATCCTGCAATCGGACGACGGCGACATCTATCGCCTCACCGCGGGCGCCGTCTGCTTCCCCTCGAACTGGCGGCTCGCCGACAAGATCGGCCGCGCGCTCAGTGACGTGCACGGCCCAGTGCCGGGCTATGCGCAAAAGCTCGGCACACAAGTCGACCGGTTCTTCAAGCATCTCGCCGACGGCACGATCATGGTGCGCGCCAACTGGCTGATCCACGCCACGCCCGAACTGTTTCAGTCCGGCCACAAACTCGATGCCGCCACGGCCGCAGCGATCACGCCCGAAAATGCCGGCGAGAAACTGTGGCTGCGCGTCGAGCGCCAAACGCTGCGGCGCCTGCCGCAAAGCGGCGCCGTGCTGTTCACGATCAGGACGCACCTCAGTTCGCTGAGGGACGCGATCCTTGACGCCAAAAGCGCGCAAGCCCTGGCGCTCGCTGTGCGCACCATGCCTGACGATGTCGCGGACTATCGCGGCATGGCTGCGTTTCGGGCGACGTTGTTGGAGTGGCTTGAAGGGAGAGCAACCCGATAAGGAGCAGCGTTTTCGGGTCGACATTTGCGCCGGTCGCAAATAGTTCCATCAAGGAAGCTCCGAGGCGGCTTATTTATTTCTGCTTATTTGCGATTGTGATCACTTTGGTTCAGTCGCGGTGGGCGGCCAAATGTTAAAGACTATGGGCACGGGCCAACAAAGGTCCCTTTATCATGACAACGAAAACGACAGTCTGCGCAACGGCAGTTGCGCTCCTAGCCGGCACGGCGTGCCTCACGATGCAAGCCGAGGCCCGCGACCTGACAACGCCGCCGAGCCAATTCAAAGTGTCGACAAGCCGCGGCAACAGGAATCTGTATATGAGCGCCGCCGCCATCTACGACGCCGGCGTTCGACGCGGTGACGCGCGAGCGTCGCGCGGCGCCTATCTCCGCGGCTTTCGCGACGGGACCAGCACCACGGCATACACGTCGCGACAATATGTCGTGAATTCCGCCCCCGTTTACTCGGGCGCTCGAGTCTATTCGGGCGCTCCGGTTTATTCGGCGGCTCCGGTCTACTCGGCCGCTCCGGCCTACGGCTATTCTTCCTACAGCCGCAACACGGCCTATGCGCCTGCGATCGCCGGATATTCCGACAACGGCGGCACCATCGCCTTGGACGACAGCTACGGCAACGGTGACGGCGCCAGCGCGTACAACGGCGGCGGATATGGCGGATATAATGGCGGATATAATGTCGGTTATGCGCCGCGCCCGCTGATGGACATGGCGGTTACGCCGGTGGTGATGGCGCAGCCTGTGGAAACGCAAAACGCGCGTCTGAGCTATTGCATCGCGCGCTACCAATCCTTCGACCCGGCCTCCGGCACCTTCCTGGGCGACGACGGCTATCGCCACTATTGCCGGTAATCTTCGCCGGCGGCGGCGAAGCAATAGAGCACGAGTTCACGCGTGCGTAGATAAAGGACCTGGCCTCGCCCGCGCCGCGGGCGGGGCCCTTGCCGCTGCGAAGCCCGGAGCGTGCCAAGCGAGAGTGCCAAAGCGATCGCCAAGGGCGATCGCGAAAGACATTGCAAAGGAGCCCATATGGCAAACACGTCGAGCGTTTCGATCAACAAGCGGGCCGACGATCAATTCAAGAAGCTGACGCGGACCGAGGACGGCCGCAAGGGCCCGACGGAATACGAAGTCCGCGCCGACGCGATTTCAACCAAGATCGCGCGCCTCAAGGCGCTCCGGCTAGAGCGAGACGCGACGATAATTGCCGGACCACCGGCCGCGCCGGTGAAGAAGGCCCGCAAGGAAGCATAGGGAGCCGGCGAAAGCTCCGGCCGCGCGCCGAGCGGCAGCGCTCCACGTTCTCGCGGCGCGATTTGCGTCCGAGTTTTGTCCACCGAGACTTGTCCAACCTGTCAAACAGCCCTCCCGGAAACGAAGGGAGGCGGAGCGCCGATAGGCGCAACCGTCCTGTGGCCGCATCATCGGATGCGGCAGCGCGCTTGCGCAGCGCGCTCGCCTTTCGGCGCTCCACCGCGGCTCTCGTTTAGGCGACCGAACGCCACCACTCAGCTCCGGGCCGCGCTTCCTGACAGCGGATAGATAGCGGGCTTGAGGCCCTCTCCACCGCCAAGTTTAGCCAGACACCTGGCAGACCGGTCGTAATGCCGGCCGGGACGATGCCCGAAGCCGCCCGGGAGCAGTTTGCAAAACCGCCCGCAGGCGCCGCACCCGCTCCGCATTCAGGCCTGCCTTCCGGAAAGCGTCCCTTACGTGAGCGAGGTGATTCGTGACGTAATCGTAACGGTGACATTTGTCAACCATTCGGTGACAACATTTCCTCCCCCGATCACGCCATGTCCGACGATGGTGCGCACTATCGGGGTACGATCAGATTTCGGGCAACGCTGCTCGCATGGCTTGAGTGCGACGATCGACTTACGTCGCATCCAAGGAAAAACAATCATGGAAGCTTTGATCCGCAATTAACGCCTCGAAAAACTTCCGGCCTAAATAATTTAGGTTTTTCGCTCTTATCGCGTTCGGATAATATCGCCCCAAGTCATACCCAATCCCCACGCCGTAGAGTGTAATATCCCTTGAGACTTGGGGGATAACTGAGAGCAGATGTTTTTCGAGAAAGTTTCCGGCGTTGACCGATAGCGTGGAGTCATCGACCGGAGCACCATCGCTGAATACGAACAGAATTCTATTACTTGCAGGCTGAAGCAATAAACGAGAAGCAGCCCACAGTAGAGCCTCGCCGTCGATATTCTCTTTTAGCAAGCCTTCCCTCGCCATAACACCGAAGCTCGGTGCGGAGGCGGTAATATCTGCTGAAAACCTCTTATAGATTACGTGCCTAAGATCATTCAAACGACCAGGCCGTGCTGTTTTCCCATCTGCAAGCCAAAGCTCCCGCGACTGCCCTCCTTTCCACGCACGCGTCGTGAACCCGAGAAACTCGGTCGGAATCCCCAACCTATCCATCCATTCGCCAATCAACAGCGACCAAGCGGCTGTTGAAAGAATTTTTCCGCCCCTCATACTTCCGGAGTTGTCCAAAAGTACGGTGACGGCCAGCCCTTTGTTGATGCGACCCTGATACGGAGATAGCATACGATGCAAGACGGTATCGTTTACCTTTTTCAAAGAGCTGACATGCTTGGAGAGGAAATCATAAAGCGTCATGACCTCAGCCTGATCGGCCAGTTCGCTTGCCTCCAAAACTTCGTCGTACCGTCGCGTATAGGCATAGTACGGTTGTGAGATAGCCGCTTCCCAGGTAGCCGAAATCGACCCCATCCTTGGGACGCGCCTCCGCAATAACGTATGCCTGAGGATCGGTGGGATCCTTGGCCGACAGAAGTGAGACATCGTGGGGCACGGTCGCCTTTTCCGCAGACGACCCTTCCTGAACCCCTTTGGACGTAGGTGCTTCGAGGGATTGATCTTTGAGTTTCGAGGCTGCAGCAATGCTGATCGACCCAAGCTCGCGTATCGAGTCCTTTATCATTCCGGCAATTTTGGCCAATTCGGCCGCAACATTTTCATCACTGAAAGCTTTGAACCGGAATTGCCTCCAATCGGTCCAATTTCTTTTTCTCAAGACGTCCGCTATGCCGTCCGACCCTTCAACGTAGTCATCGCCGAGCTCATCACATTGCACATAGTACAGCGGTAAGATTAGGCGATTCACGCCTAATGTCCTCTCCTTGAGCAAAAAGGTTTCAAGCTCTACGCGGCAAGCGGGACTCTGGAAGAAACTTGGTGTGAGAACAGGGATTAGAAATGCAACATCATAAAGCGTTTTCTTGATGCGCTCTTCCCAATTCTGCCCCCAAGCAATGTCATTTCGATCTTGAAAGATGGGGAATGGCTTACCTGTCTGCATTTGTACTTCGCCTTCGAGCCGCGTGCGAAGGGCTGTAATTCGTCCGGAATCATGCTCGTCGTCTGATCTGACGTAGCTGAGAAATGCTATCGGCTCTCTAATTGGCACGGCACATTCTGTAAGTGGAATCGGAGTATGTTCGCCACAGAATAACAAAAAGGCCAGGCTATAGCCCCGGCCTTTTGCTTCTTTTATAGACTTAGCCTCCCCGGCAAAGGAGGCGGCGAGTTCTACCTATAATGCTTTATTGGCTTCCTTCGCCGCCTTCTCCTTCTCGACATAAACCTGCGCGCCCATGTCTAAGAATTTCTTCGACATGTCAGCCATGCCCTGCTTCGCGACATCCGGATAAAGCGCGGCCTTCTCGTTGTCGGTCAGGCCGGAGGCGTATTCGCGAACGTCGGCCGTGATCTTCATCGAGCAGAATTTCGGCCCGCACATGGAGCAGAAATGCGCCACTTTGTGCGCGTCCTTGGGCAGCGTCTCGTCGTGATATTTGAGCGCGGTGTCGGGATCGAGCGACAGGTGGAACTGGTCGATCCAGCGGAAGTCGAAGCGCGCGCGTGAGAGCGCATCGTCGCGCAATTGCGCCGCCGGGTGGCCCTTCGCCAGGTCCGAAGCATGGGCCGCGATCTTGTAGGCGATCACGCCGTCCTTGACGTCGTTGCGGTCGGGGAGCCCGAGATGCTCCTTCGGCGTGACGTAGCAGAGCATGGCGGTGCCGAACCAGCCGATCATCGCGGCGCCGATCGCACTGGTGATGTGGTCGTAGCCGGGCGCGATGTCGGTGACGAGCGGGCCCAACGTATAGAACGGCGCCTCGCCGCATTCCTTGAGCTGCTTGTCGACATTGATCTTGATCTTGTGCAGCGGCACGTGGCCGGGGCCTTCGATCATCACCTGGCAGCCCTTGTTCCAGGCCACCTTGGTGAGCTCGCCGAGCGTCTCGAGCTCGGCGAATTGCGCGCGGTCGTTGGCGTCGCGGATCGAGCCCGGACGCAGACCGTCGCCGAGCGAGAACGAGACGTCGTATTTGCGCATGATGTCGCAAATGTCGCCGAAGCGCTCGTAGAGGAAGCTTTCCTTGTGATGCGCCAGGCACCACTTGGCCATGATCGAGCCGCCGCGCGAGACGATGCCGGTGACGCGATTGGCGGTGAGATGGATGTAGCCGAGCCGCACGCCGGCATGGATGGTGAAATAATCGACGCCCTGCTCGCATTGCTCGAGCAGCGTGTCCTTGTAGCATTCCCAGTCGAGCTTGACCGGATCGCCGTTGACCTTCTCCAGCGCCTGGTAGATCGGCACGGTGCCGATCGGGACCGGCGAATTGCGAAGAATCCATTCGCGGGTGTTGTGGATGTTGCGGCCGGTGGAGAGATCCATCACCGTGTCGGCGCCCCAGCGGATCGCCCACACCATCTTTTCCACTTCCTCCTCGACCGAAGACGTGACCGCCGAGTTGCCGATATTGGCGTTGATCTTGGTCAGAAAGTTGCGGCCGATCGCCATCGGCTCGAGCTCGGAATGATTGATGTTGGACGGGATGATGGCGCGGCCGCGCGCCACCTCGTCGCGCACGAATTCCGGCGTGACGAACAGCGGCACCGAGGCGCCGAAGCTTTCGCCGTCGTCATGCGCCGCCTGCGCGACATCGAGCATCTTCTTCCTGCCGAGATTCTCGCGCTCGGCGACATAGATCATTTCCTTGGTGATGACGCCGCGCCGCGCCCATTCGAGCTGGGTGACCGGCTTGCCGTCGAGGGCGCGCATCGGCTTCGGCGTGTTGGGGAAATTGCGAGCGAGATGCTTGCCGGTGGCATTGCCGTTGTCGACCGGCTTGATCGGGCGGCCGTCATATTCCTCGACGCCGCCGCGCTCCTTCACCCAGTCGAGGCGGGAGCGCTTGAGCCCCTTCTCGACGTCGATCACGGCGTCGTTGTCGGTATAGATGCCGGAGGGATCATAAACCCGCACCGGCTCCTCGCCCGACCCCTCCGAGAGCGGGATCTCGCGCAGCGGCACCCGCAGATCCGGCGCCGCCTCCGGCGCCGAATAGATCTTGCGCGAGCCGGCGATCGGGCCGGTCGTGACCTTCGGCGTTTCGAAATCGGATTCGGCGAGAGGCTTATTCATGGCGATGCTCCTAGATTTCGCTCTTGCGAGCGAACTGGCTCCTTGGTTTCGCTCTTGCGAGCGAACCGGTCGGACGCGAACTGAGCGGGCGCGGACTGGGGCGGGTTGAAAGCAGGTTTCCGTCCCTTCGCCGGCATGACCCGGATCAGGTTCAAAGGGTGTTTCTCAGCCCGGTTCCCGGGCACCCCTCGGAACACCCGTAATTTAGGCGGCCTGGGCGAGGTGTCAACGCGGGGAAAAAGCTTCCTCCCCTGCGAAAGCGGGGGAGGGGGGCCGCACGAAGTGCGGTGGAGGGGGCGCCCCCGCTAGAGCTTCTCCTTCGCCATTCGAACGATAGCGTCAGCAGCTTCATCAATTTCGCGGGGTAACTCGCTAACAGGGATCCGAACAACCATTATGTCGTGAGCCTTGAGCCAATCGTCGCGCTGAGCATCGTGCACAGCGCGATCCGCCATGTCGTGAGCAATGCCGTCAATCTCGATCGCCAGCCGTGACGCTGGGCAATAGAAATCGAGCACGTAAGGACCAACGGGATGCTGCCGGCTTCCCTTGCTCGCGCGTGCGAAGGCAACTCCACAACTTGGCTTCAGGTGGTGATAGTTTCCGCCGGAGATTTCGTGCGGTCCGGACGATTTTTGTCGGCGCTCTCATGTCGGCGCTGGCGACGCCCCTTCCACCACCCTTCGGGTGGTCCCCCTTCCCCGCTTTCGCGGGGCAGGATGCTCAATAATCCTTCAGCAGGCGCTCGATGTAATCGAGCTCTTCCTGCGGCCGGCCGAGGTCGCCGAAGCGCTTGCGCAATTCCTCGATGATGCGGCGGGCGCGCTGGACGTCGATCTCGCCGGGCACCTTCACGGTGGAATCGTCGCCATAGTCGCGGCCGCGCCGCGGCCGGCCGAGCGGATCGGTATCCTGATCGGCGCGCGGCGGTCCGAGCCGGCCAGGACGGCCGGGCCCCTGGCCCTGCCCCATCTGCTGCTGCATCGACTGCGCCAGACTTTGCGCGCCCTTGCGCAACGCATCGAGCGCGCGGCCCTGCGATTCCACCGCGCTGCCGGCATCGTTCTGACCGAGTTCGTCCTGCGCCTCGCCCATGGCGTCGCCGGCGCGGCCGAGCTGATTGAGCAGATCCTGACCTTGGCCCTGACCCTGCTGCTGACCCTGGCCCTGCTGGCCCTCATTGTTCTGATTCTGGCCGATGCCGAGGTCCTTCAGCTCGTCGAGCAATTTGTTGAGCTGGTCGCGCAGCGCCTGCTGGCTTTGCCGCAACTCGCCGAGCGAATTGCCCGGCTGCTGCTGGCCTTGCTGGCCCTGCTGACCTTGCCGCCCGCGCTGACCGCCCTGCGGATTGCGCTGATCCTGGCCCTGGCGATAGGTCTTGTCGCGCAGATCCTGCTGCTGGCGGATCATGTTGCCAAGGTCATCGAGCTTCGACATCGCGTCGCTCTCGTCGCCGTCCATGCCCGGCGAGGCCATCTGCAGATTTTCCATCATCTGCTGCAATTGCTGCAGCAGCGCCTGCGCCGCGTCCTTGGCGCCGCTGCGCGACAACTCCTCAAGCTTGTTGAGCATGCTTTGCAGGTCGCGCTGGCTGAGAACCTTGGCATTGGGATCGAGCGGGCGCGACAGCTGCTGGTTCTTGCGCATCTGCTCGGTCATCGCCTGCAGGAAGCGGTCCATGGCCGCGCGCAACCGATCCATCAGCTGCTTGATTTCCTGATCGCTGGCGCCGCGATCGAGCGCCTGCTGCAGCGCCTTTTCGGCATCGCGCAGCGCGTCCTGGGCGCTGGAAATATCGCCGTCCTCGAGGCCGACCGCCATCTGCCACAGCCGCCCGACCACTTCGCGCAGGTCGTCGTCGCTCTTGGCGCGCACCAGATCCCAGAAGATCGCGCGCAGGCCGAGATAGGTGCCGGGATCGGGCGTGAATTTTTCCGGCGCGAGCGACAGCGCGTCGAGCGCGGTGATGACCAGCGGCCGCGCATTGGCGTCGAGCGCCAGATTGCGCCGCTGCTCGATCAGCGCGCGCGCCAGCGGCTTGGTGAAGACGCGCTCGGGCAGGCGGAGCGCGAACGGCTCGCTCTTGCCGACATTGCCGCCTTCGTCATGCGCAACCAGCGTCATGTTCACTTCGGCGCCGGCCCAGGGATGATCGGTGACATCCTTGATGGTCTGGCCGGTCGCGTTCTTGGTGCGCGCTTGCGGCAGCACCAGCGCGAAATCCGGTGGACCGAACAGCGGGCGCGGGCTCTTGCTTGCGGCAGGCGTGCTGCTGTTTGCGGCGCCGTCGCGCGGCGGATCGGCATCGGCGCCGCCTTGCGCCTTCTGCGCGAAGGTCGCCTCAGCCTGCGTCACGCCGTAATCGTCCTCGAGCCGATAGGACAACATCAGCGCGCCGCGGCTCTGCTGCTCGGGATCCTTGGTGAGCGAGATGGTCGGCGGCTTGTCGGGGATGGCGTTGAACGGCCAGACCAGATCTTCGCCGGCGCCGCGCAATGTCGCCTTGCCGGTGCCGGTGATCTTGAAGCGATGCTCCTCGGTGCCGGCGGGCGCGTGCACCTCGCCGGTATCGGCCACGACGCCGCCGCTCGGCGTCACGTCGAGGCTGACCTTGCCGGTCGAGCGCACGATCAGCGAAGAGCCGACCGGCACCGACAGCGGGCCTTCGGCCTGCGCGGTGGTCTCGCCCGGATGAATGCCGGGCAGCACCACCGGCGGCCGGCCGGTATAAGGCGGCGGCGTGACCCAGGCATCGACGCGGAAATCCGCCGGCAGCGTCACGCCATGCCAGTCGAAAGCCGCGGCGATCCGCTTCCAGCGCTCGCCGCCCGCGGCGATGAACGTCGCGATGCAGGCGATCACCACCAGCGCGCGCAGCGCATAAGGATCGCGGCGGGCAATGCGCGGCTCCGGCAGACCGGACTTGAACGCGCGCGCCGCCTTGAGCGCGCGCTCGACATGGGCGTTCCACAGCGCGAGCGAATAAGGATCCTTGTCGGACACCGCGAGCTGGTCGGCGATCGCGGTGGCCGGGCGATGCGCGAGCCCGCTGACGCGATCGAGCCGGCGCAAGCCGTCGGTGGCGGCCGGAAGGCGCAGGAAGCCGAGCGGCACCAGCGCCGCGAGAGTCAGAAGAGCGAAACCGATCAGCACCACCGCGCGGCCAAGCGGCGGCAGCCAGAGCCAGAGACCGAGCCACGACAGAGCGAGAAACAGCCCGATGACGGTCGCCACAAGCGACAGCAGCGGCCACAGCCGTTCCCAGAAAATCGCGAGCTGCGCCCGCCACACGGCCGCGGCGAGAAGCGACTTCGCGGGAGGCTCAGCGGGCCGGTCGGTGGTGGCGGCTTGTTCCTGTTCCGTCACGAAAAGTCCGTCAGTCCTGGTTCCAATCCCGGTTCCCTGGGGCCAATTGGCACATTGAAAGAAGGTAACACGTAGGCCGCTTCGAGGCACAGTTTCCGCCCGGAAAGCCCGTGCAAAACAATTTGATGCAAGATTGCCGCCAGCCGCTCACAGCCACTTCGGCAGGCGGTCGAGCGCGATCTGCTCCTGCGCCGTGACGCGCGGCCGGACCAGCGCCCATTCGTCTTTGCGAACAAGGACTTCAGGGATCAGCGGGCGGCTATTATAGGTCCCCGACTGGGTCGCCCCATAGGCCCCGGCCGTCATCACGGCGAGAAGGTCGCCTGAGCGCGGCTCGACCATGGAGCGGTCGAGCGCGATGAAGTCGCCGGACTCGCATACCGGCCCCACCACGTCCGCAGTGATTCGCGGCGCGCCGGGCGGGGCCTGCCGTACGGGGCGGACCTCATGATAGGCGTCGTACAGCGTCGGCCGGATCAGGTCGTTCATGCCGGCATCGACGATGACGAAGGTCTTGCCCTCGCCGTGCTTCACGTAAAGCACGCGCGTCACCAGGATGCCGGCATTGCCGACAATGAGCCGGCCCGGCTCGAAGATCAGCCTGCAGCCCAGTCCCTTGGTCGCGTTCTTGACGATCGCGGCATAGGCGTCCGGATCGGGCGGCGGCTCGTTGTCCTCGCGATAGGGAATGCCGAGCCCGCCGCCGAGATCGATGTGCGAAATGGTGTGGCCATCGGCGCGCAGCTCGTTGACGAAACCGGCGAGCAAGGCGAAGGCGTCGCCGAACGGATCGAGCTCGATGATCTGGCTGCCGATATGCATGTCGACGCCGACGACGCGCACGCCCTTGAGCTTGGCGGCGTGCGCATAGACATCGCGGGCGTGGCTGATCGGAATGCCGAATTTGTTTTCCGATTTGCCGGTCGCGATCTTGGCATGGGTCTTCGGATCGACGTCGGGATTGACGCGGATCGAAATGTCGGCGCACCGGCCCTTGGCGGCGGCGATGCTCGAGAGCAGGTCGAGCTCGGCCTCGGACTCGACATTGACGCAGAGGATGTTCTGATCGATCGCGAGCGCGAGTTCTTCGGCGGTCTTGCCGACGCCGGAGAACATGACCTTCTCCGGCGGCACGCCGGCCGCGAGCGCCCGCAGCAATTCGCCGCCGGAGACCACATCGGCGCCGGCGCCGAGCCTGGCGAGCGTGGCGATCACCGCCTGGTTCGAATTCGCCTTCAGCGCGTAGCAGACAAGCGCATCGGAATCGGCGAAGGCGCCGGCAAACACCTTGTAGTGCCGCTCGATGGTGGCGCTCGAATAGCAATAGAACGGCGTGCCGACGGCATCCGCCAGAGCTGTGAGGTCGACCGCCTCGGCGTGCAGCACGCCGGCGCGATAATCGAAATAATGCATGGCGAGTGTTTAGCTTGAGAATTCGCGGTTCGCTACAGCGGCGCTACCGCAGCAGCGGGTCGAGGATAAAGGACCGTTTCGGGCCCGCCGTCGCCACCGGGCGGCCCTGGGCGTCGAAACCGGTTCTCATCGCGGTGTCCTGCGGCGAGCCGGGGGTCGGCGTGCCGTCCGGCTGGGTCAATTGCGACGAGCTGACCGAGGGGGTCGGCACCGCGGGACCGGGCGGCGGCTCGAGCGGCCCATTGCGGCCGCAGCCGGCGAGCGCCAGCACGGCGACGCCGGCCATCCCCAACACCAGACCCGAACGAAGACGGTCCAAGACCAACTCCCCCGAAACCCCAAAAGCCAAGCCTCGCCGAGGCTTGTCCCTTTGCCCAGCCGAAACCTACCACAGCGCAAAGCCGCGGCGACATTGTGTCGGCAAGCCTGCCAGCACTGCCTTGATAACCGGTTTATGCCTTCTTTTTCAGGCGCTTGAGCCAGCGATTGGCCTCGCGTCGGACATTGTTCGGCGCGGTGCCGCCGAACGCCGAACGGCTCTTCACCGAATTGCCCACCGACAGCACGCCGAACACCGCCTTGGTGATCTTGGGCTCGATCTCCTGCATCAGCGGCAGCGGCAGCTTGTCGAGCGGCACGCCCGCCTCCGCCGCCTTGGCGACGATGCGCCCGGTGACGTGATGGGCATCGCGGAACGGCAGCTTCAGCGTCCGCACCAACCAGTCGGCAAGATCGGTCGCCGTCGAATAGCCCTCGCCGGCGGCGGCCTCCATGCGGGCGACGTCCGGCTCCATGTCCCGCACCATGCCGGTCATGGCCTTGAGCGACATGGTGAGCGCGCCGATGGCGTCGATCGCGCCTTCCTTGTCCTCCTGCAGATCCTTCTGATAGGCGAGCGGCAGGCCCTTGATCACCGTCATGAGTCCGGTAAACGCGCCGAGGATGCGCCCGCTCTTGGCGCGGATCAGCTCGGCGGCATCGGGATTGCGCTTCTGCGGCATCATCGAGGAGCCGGTGGTGAACTTGTCGGAGAGCTTGATCAGGCCGGTGAGCGGCGACGACCAGATCACGATCTCCTCGGCGAAGCGCGACAGATGCACCGCGGCGATGGCGCAGGCCGACAGCGTCTCCAGCACGAAATCGCGATCGGCGACGCCATCGAGCGAATTCGCCATCGGCCGCTTGAAGCCGAGCGCCTTGGCGGTCATGGCGCGATCGATCTTGAACGAGGTGCCGGCCAGCGCGCCGGAGCCGAGCGGGCTCTCGTTGAGCCGCTCGCGCGCGTCGGCGAAGCGGCCGCGGTCGCGCGCCGCCATTTCGACATAAGCGAGCAGATGATGGCCGAAGGTCACCGGCTGTGCCGGCTGCAGGTGGGTGAAGCCCGGCATTACCGTTCCGGCGTGTTCGAGCGCCTTCTCGGCCAGCGCGCGCTGATAGGCGGCAAGGCCGGCGTCGATCTCGTCGATCGCATCGCGCACCCAGAGCCGGAAATCGGTCGCCACCTGGTCGTTGCGCGACCGCGCGGTGTGCAGCCGCCCGGCAGGCGCGCCGACCAGCTCGGCGAGCCGGCTCTCGACATTCATATGGATGTCTTCGAGCGCCCGCTTGAACGCGAATTTGCCGCTTTCGATCTCTGACAGGATCGTGTCTAGACCGTGAGCGATGCGCTTTGCATCCTGCGCGGCGATGATGCCTTGCTTGGCCAACATTGCCGCATGGGCCTTGCTGGCGGCGATGTCCTGCCGGTAAAGGTGCCGGTCGAAATCGATCGAGACGTTGATGTCCTCCATGATCGGATCGGGTCCGGAGCCGAAACGTCCGCCCCACATTTTGTTGCTCATGGAAAGACCGCCAGAGTTATCGAAGTTGCCGGATTCAAGGTTGCGTTCATGACCGAATTATCGACGAAACCCGATCGCCAGGCCCGCCGCCGCCAAATGACCGTCCGCACCCTGTTCGCGCTGGGCGGCGCCTTGGCCGTGCTGGCCGGGATATACGGGATTGGCCGTCTACGAAGCAATCCGGGCGATGCCGCCTGCCGGCCGGCGGTGAATATCGCAAGCCGGATTGCGCCCTTGGCGCAGGGCGAAGTGGCGGCCTTTGCACCGGCGAAACAGCCGTTCCGCGTGCCCAATGTCACCTTCAAGGACGCCCAGGGCCATGAGCGGACGCTCGCCGACTGGCGCGGCCGCACCGTGCTTCTTAACCTTTGGGCCACCTGGTGCGTGCCATGCCGGCGCGAAATGCCGGCGCTCGACGCATTGCAGGCCAAGCTCGGCAGCAATGATTTCGAGGTGGTCGCCGTCAATCTCGACACCCGCGATCCGCAGAAGCCGCGCAATTTCCTCAAGGACGAGAACATCACCCATCTCGCCTTCTTTTCCGACGACAGCGCGCACGTGTTCGAGGACCTCAAAGCCGCCGGCAAGGCGTTCGGCATGCCGACGACCCTGATCGTCGACCGCTCCGGCTGCGAAATCGGCAATATGGCCGGCCCCGCGGAATGGGCGAGCGCCGACGGCGTGAAACTCGTCAGCGCCGCGGCGGCCGGGTCGTAATCTTCCCTTCGTGCGTATCATCTAATCGACGCATTGTGTTCCGTTTATCGGCCGCGCATTGGGCGCGAATCGTTTTTCGTGAATCGTCAATGACCCGTACCCGCACTCGCGATCTCCGCATCATTCTCATCCTCGGCGCGCTGTCGACGGTGAGCCCGTTCTCCATCGATATGTATCTGCCGGCCTTTCCGCAGATCGCGCACGATCTCGGCACGACGCCTTCGGAGATTTCATTATCGGTGGCGGGCTATTTCATCGGGCTCGCCGCCGGCCAGTTGTTCTATGGGCCGCTACTCGACCGCTTCGGCCGCAAGCTGCCGATCTATGCCGGGCTGGTGCTGTTCATCATCGCCTGCCTCGGCTGCCTCGCCGCGCGCTCACCGAAAGTCTTCATCGCCGCACGGCTGTTGCAGGCGCTCGGCGGCTGCGCCGCGCAGGTCGGCTCGACCGCCATGGTGCGCGATTACTTTCCGATCGAGCAAACGGCGAAGATCATCTCGCTCCTGATCCTGGTGCTGAGCGTCTCGCCGCTGCTGGCGCCGAGCGTCGGCAGTTTCGTCACCACCAGCGTCGGCTGGCCGTGGATTTTCGCGATCCTTGCCGTCTTCGCGTTGATTGTGATCGTGCTGACGGCGCTTTTGCCGCCTGGTCACAAGCCCGATCCCACGATCTCGCTCAGGCCCCGTGCCATGATGCTCGGCTTTGCCGAAGTGATCCGCGAGCCGCGGTTTTATACTTACGCCTTCGCCGGCGCGTTCTCATTCGCCGGACTGTTCGTCTACGTGACCGGTTCGCCGATCATTTTCCTCGACGGTTTTCACGTCGACCCGCGCACCTATGGCCTGATCTTCGCCGGCCTCGCTGCCGGTTGCATCGGCGCCACGCAGCTCAATATCTGGCTGACCCGCCGCTTTTCCGGCGATGCGATCTTCCGCGTCGCCGTGATCGGCCAGACCCTGGTCATGGCCATCATCTTCATCGGAACCGCGCTGAACTGGTACGGGCTCGCTGCCAACATCATTCTCCTGCTGCTGTATTTGATGTTCTGCGGGCCGTCCTTTCCCAATGCCGCGGCTTTGGCGCTGTCGCCCTTCACCAAGAATATCGGTAGCGCCTCGGCGCTCTTGGGCTTCATCCAGATGGGCATCGGCGCACTCGCGTCCACCGGCGTCGGACTGCTGCATGCCTCAACGAGCCTGCCGATCTACGCGATGATGGCGGCAACGGCCGTAATCGGGCTCGTCATCCTGCTCGCCAACCAGAAGCGCGCGATCCTTCAATCGAAGCGGATCGGCGTCTAAGCTTTGACGTTGAGATGGCTGCCCGTCCCGGGCGAGACATTGGCGAGCGACTTTAGATTCTGCTGGGCAAAGTCGACCAGGTTCGCGATCGAGGCGCCGCGATCGGCGTTCATGCGCTCCATGCTCACGCCGAGCTGAGTCCGGGTCAGTCCGGCTTGGCTGCTCATGATCATGGCGGCGAGACTGGCGTGGCTCATGACCACACCATCTACATCGGCAAATTTAAGAACAGGTGAATGATTTCATTAACTGCGTTCGGCAGCGGCATTTGTCGCCCGCCCGTGCAGCGGACATGCGGACTTTCGCAAAATTCCGGCCCTCGCGCCGATCCCGTCCGTTTCGCCTTTCCCCTGTTGACTCTCGTGTGCACGTCTCTATACTTAACCACATGGTTAAGCTTTATACCGAGCCGCTCGACCGCACTTTTGCCGCTCTGTCCGATCCGACGCGGCGCGCGCTGGTGATCCGGCTCGCGCAGGAGCCCGGCCTGTCGGTGAGTGAGCTCGCGGCGCCGTTCGACGTTTCGCTGCCCGCGATCATGAAGCATCTCGACGTGCTGTCGGATGCCGGCTTGGTCGCGCGCAACAAAACCGGGCGCACCGTGGCTTGCCGGCTCGACGCCGAGCCGATGCGCGAGGCCTTCGAGTGGCTCAATCGCTACGAACAGTTCTGGTCCGAGCGGCTCTCGAGTCTCGCCGCCTTTTTAGAAGAGGAAGAGTCATGTCCCCCCAAGCAGCCACCAAGCCAATCACCAAGCCGAGCCTCACCCTCAAGCGGCACCTCAAAGCGGCCCCCGCCAAAGTCTTCGCGGCGTGGACCGACCCGGAGAAAGTGAAACGCTGGATGGGTCCGGGCGACGTCACCGTGCTGTCCGTGGAAACCGATCCACGCACCGGAGGCCGCTATCGCTGGGTGATGCGGGCGCCGAGCGGCGAAGTGCATGACGTCAGCGGCATCTATCGCGAGTTCGTACCAAACGAGAAGCTCGTCTTCACCTGGTCCTGGGTCTCCACGCCGGAACGTAAATCGCTGGTCACCGTGTCGATCAAACCCGACGGCGACGGCTCGCTGTTGACGCTCACGCATGAGCAATTCTTCGATGAGGACGCTCGCGATCGCCACCAGCAGGGCTGGGGCAGCGCGCTCGACAAGATGGAACAGATGTTCACGTGAGGGACACAAAGCGCGCCAACAATGGCGTCCATCAACGAATGTCTTGGAGTAGCGCAAGATGAGCAATTCGCACGGCACCTTCCATTGGAACGAACTGATGGCGCGCGACATCGCGGCGGCGAAGAAGTTCTATGCCGATACGATCGGCTGGACCTATGACGGCATGCCGATGCCGGGCGGCCAGACCTATTGGGTCGCCAAGATGGGTGATCAGCCGGTCGCCGGGCTCTTCGATATCAGCGGGCCCGACTACAAAGGTGTGCCCGACGGCTGGATGCCTTACCTCGCCGTCGACGACGTCGACGCGCGCACGAAGAAAGCGGTCGCCGCCGGCGCCCGCGTGATGAAGCCTGCCTTCGACGTGCCGGGCGTCGGCCGCATCGTGATCCTGATGGAGCCCGGCGGCGCCGGCGTCGGCTGGATTACCCCGGCAAACTGATCGGGCTCGTTTGGAAGAGGCAGCGATCTTCGGGATTATTTGTAGCCATGTCGATCTGCTGCGGGTCGTTCATTCTGCTGAGTCAGGAGCTTCCGATGGAAACGCACAAAGTCGTGTCGCATGAGGAATGGATTGCCGCCCGCAAGGCGTACCTCGCCGAAGAGAAGACCTTCACCAAAGCGCGCGACGCTTTGAGCAAAAGGCGTCGCGAATTGCCCTGGGAAAAAGTCGAAAAAAATTATGTGTTCGACACGGCGAACGGCAAACAGTCGCTCGGCGATCTGTTCGGCGACAAGAGCCAGCTGATCGTCTACCACTTCATGCTTGGCCCGGGCTGGGAAGCCGGCTGTCCGAGCTGTTCCTATCTCGCCGACCATTTCGACGGCGCGGTCGTCCATCTCGGCCAGCGCGACGTCGCCTTCGCCGTCGTCTCGCGGGCGCCGCTGCCGGAGATCGAGACATTCCAGCAGCGCATGGGCTGGAAATTCAAATGGGTGTCGTCGTTCGGCGGCGACTTCAATTACGACTATCAGGTCTCGATGTCGCCGCGGGAGAAAACGGCCGGCGAGGTCTATTACAATTACGAGCTGACGAAATTTCCGAGCGAGGAACGGCCGGGTCTCAGCGTGTTCTTCAAGAACGACGCCGGCGAGATCTTCCACACCTATTCCAGCTACGGCCGCGGCCTCGACATGCTGATCGGCGCCTATCACTTTCTCGACATGGCGCCGAAGGGCCGTGACGAGGACGGCCTGAATTTCTCCATGGCCTGGGTGCGGCACCACGACCGTTACGAGGGCGCCGCGATCGATACAAAAGCGTCATACCGGCAACCGAAATCCGCCTCATGCTGCGAGTAGCACCGGCACAGGTTTCCGTTTCGTCGAAGCCCAACAGAGGAGGAGAATCATGAAGCTCTACGGCTTTACCGCGTCCCCGAACACCTGGAAAGTCCGGGCGCTCGCCGCCTATCTGAAACTGCCGCTCGACTACGATGTCATCGACCTGACCAAGGGCGAGCAATTCGCGCCCGATTATCTCGCGCTCAATCCCGCCGGCCGCACGCCGACGCTGGTCGACGGCGAGTTCACGCTGTGGGAGTCCTGTGCGATCATGCAATATCTGGCGTCCAAGGTCGCGACCCCGCTGTGGCCCAATGATGCCAAGGCGCGCGCCGATATCACGCGGTGGCAATGCTGGGAGCTCGGGCATTGGGGCGCCCAGGCCTGCGGGCCGCTCACCTTCGAGAACCTGGTGAAGAAGTTCGTGGCCGCGCTCGGCCCGCCCGATCAGGCCGCGATCGCCAAGGCGACGGAAGCTTTCAACAAGGAAGCCAAGATGCTCGATGCGCATCTCGCCAGGCACAAATATCTGGTCAATGAGACGCTGACGCTGGCCGACTTCACCGTGGCGGCGCCGCTGTTTCACGCCCAAGGCGCCGGCATGCCGGTTGCGCCTTATGGCAATGTCCGCGGCTGGTTCGAGCGCGTCTCGTCGCTGCCGTGCTGGCATGAGACCGCGCCACAAATGCCGGCGGCGGCGTAGATCCCCGCCTTTCGCCTATCCGGCCTTCTCCCGCACCCGCGGGGAGAAGGTCGGAGCAAGCTGCTATGCTCTACAAATTATGAGCGCGTCGAAATTGGCGGCTCTGCACAGGCGCGTCATCCTTAATCTCTGGTGAGTTTGGCGCGGTCACGCATCGAATATGTGGCCTGGCGGTCACACGTTCCAACAACTTGAGTGACAACGCTCGGCAACGCCTCCGTCTTAACCCGTCTTTACCGGCCCGCATGCGTCTTTACGCCCGGACAAAAAACCTGGGGGTCCGTCATGAAACGCATTCTTTGTTTGTTAGCTACGACCGTGGCCATCGCTCTGACCAGCACGGCCGTTCACGCGGCCGATATGGCCATGAAGGCTTATGCGCCGGCGCCGCTGCCGCCGCCTCCGAGCTGGACCGGCTTCTATCTCGGTCTCAACGGCGGCTTCGGCGGCGACCGCAATCAGTATCCGTTTACTGTCGGCGGCATTACCGGCACATCAACTCTGAACTCGAGCGGCTTCTTCGGCGGCGCGCAGATGGGTTACAATTGGCAATTCGCCCCGGCTTGGGTCGCCGGCGTTGAAGCCGACATCGACGACGCCGATATCCAGGGCTTGGCGCAGACGTCAGCCGCGGGAGCGTCGGCGAGCATCGGCACTCGGCTCGATTGGTTCGGCACCGTGCGCGGCCGCGTCGGCTATCTGGTCACGCCGAATGTCCTGTTCTACGGCACCGGCGGTTGGGCCTATGGTCGCGTGACCAGCAGCGCGTCTGCCACGGCCGCAGGCCTTGCCACGGGCGCCTCTATCGCAAGCACACAGACTGGCGGCTGGACTGCGGGCGCCGGGCTCGAATACGCGATCAATCCGAGCATCTCGTTCAAGACCGAATATCTGTTCGTCAACCTCGGCAGCACCACGCTTGCAGGTGTCTCGGGCGGTACGCCCTCGCTTAGCGAGAAGACCACCGTTCACACCGTCAAGGCCGGCCTCAACTTCAAGTTCAACTCATGGGGCGGCGGCGGCTGGGGGCTCTGATCGAGCGTAGACCAAGGTCCACACACAACTTCAATGGCCGGGCTTTGTCCTGGCCATTTTTTTGCGGCGCTATTTTATATCAGCGCGTCGGCACCGGCTTTTCGCCGCGATAATCATAGAAGCCGCGCTTGGTCTTGCGGCCGAGCCAGCCGGCCTCGACATATTTCACCAGCAGCGGGCACGGCCGGTATTTTGAATCGGCGAGACCCTCGTGCAGCACCTGCATCACCGAAAGGCAGGTATCCAGCCCGATGAAGTCGGCGAGCTCGAGCGGCCCCATCGGATGATGCGCGCCGAGCCGCATCGCCGCGTCGATCGCCTCGACATTGCCGACGCCTTCATAGAGCGTGTAGATCGCCTCGTTGATCATCGGCAACAGAATGCGGTTGACGATGAAGGCCGGGAAATCCTCGGACACCGCGATCTGCTTGCCGAGCTTGAGCACGAATTGCTTGGTCGCCTCGAACGTGGAGTCATCGGTGGTAATGCCGCGGATCACCTCGACCAGCTCCATCAGCGGCACCGGATTCATGAAATGGATGCCGATGAAACGCTCGGGCCGGTCGGTCGCCGCCGCCAGCCGCGTGATCGAGATCGATGACGTGTTGGTGCCGAGGATGGCCTCGGGCTTCAGGTGGGGGCAGAGCGCGGTGAAGATCTTGCGCTTGGTGTCTTCGTGCTCGGTGGCCGCTTCGATGACGAGGTCGCATTGGCCGAGGTCTTCGAGCGTATTGGCCGGCGCGATGCGCTTGAACGCGGCCTGGCGATCTTGGTCGCTGATGCGCTGCTTGCTGACCTGGCGCGCCAGATTGCCGTTGATGGTGGCGAGCGCCGCGGTGATGCGGTCGGGCGCGACGTCGTTGAGCAGGACGCTATAGCCGGACAGCGCGCAGACATGCGCGATGCCGTTGCCCATCTGGCCGGCCCCGATGATCCCGACCTTGCTGACCGTATGCGCCATGGTGCTCGCCTGATGGCCGCGAGGATCTGTTTTCGACCGTTCCTTGACCTCGACCATCTTGCTTACCCTTCTACGACTATCAAGGCCTTGGCGCCAGTTCCGGTCCGTTTGAGCATGATCTTATCCGAAAACCGGCTTCCACTTTTCGGGATCATGCTCTAGGGCTTGACCTTATCGAGCTCGGCGGCGAGCTCCGGCAGCGCCTGATAGAGATCCGCCACCAGCCCGTAATCGGCGACCTGAAAGATCGGGGCCTCTTCGTCCTTGTTGATGGCGACGATGACCTTGGAATCCTTCATGCCGGCGAGATGCTGGATGGCGCCGGAAATACCGACGGCGATATAGACGTCCGGCGCGACGACCTTGCCGGTCTGGCCCACCTGCCAATCGTTCGGCGCATAGCCGGCATCGACCGCCGCGCGCGACGCGCCGATGGCGGCGCCGAGCTTGTCGGCGACCGGCTCGATATATTTGGTGAAATTCTCGCGGTTCTGCATGGCCCGGCCGCCGGAAATGATGATCTTGGCCGAGGTCAGTTCCGGACGTTCCGATTTCGACAATTCCTCGCCGACAAAGCCCGAGACGCCGGGATCGGCGACAGCGGTCGCGGCCTCGATCGGCGCCGCCGCCCCGCCCGCGCCGGTCGCCTGGAAGGCCGCGGTGCGCACGGTGACGACGCGCTTGCCGTCCTTGGAGCGCACGGTCTGGATCGCATTGCCGGCATAGATCGGCCGCTCGAACGTGTCGGGCGCGACGATCTTGGTCACTTCCGAAATCTGCATCACGTCGAGCAGCGCGGCGACCCGCGGCATGATATTTTTTCCCGCCGTGGTCGCGGCCGCCATGATGGTCTCATAGGGCGGCGCCAAAGCGACGATCAGCGCGGCGGTCGGCTCCGCCAGCATGTGTGCATAAGGCTCGGCGTCGGCGACGAGCACCTTGGCGACGCCGTCGAGCTTCGCCGCGGCTTCGGCCACCGCTTTGCAATTATGCCCGGCGACCAGGATGTGCACCTCGGCGCCAAGCGCCTTGGCGGCGGTCAGCGCCTTGTTGGTGGCGTCCTTGAGCGTCGCATTGTCGTGCTCGGCGAGAAGAAGTGTCGGCATCAGATCGCCCCCGCCTCGTTCTTGAGCTTGTCAACGAGCTCGGCGACCGACTTCACCTTGACGCCGGCCTTGCGCACCGGCGGCTCCGCCGTCTTCACCACTTCGAGCCGCGGCGCGATGTCGACGCCGTAATCGGCCGCGGTCTTTTCCTCGATCGGCTTCTTCTTCGCCTTCATGATATTGGGCAGCGAGGCGTAACGCGGCTCGTTCAGCCGCAGATCGGTAGTGACGATGGCCGGCATTTTCAGCTTCACGGTCTGCAGGCCGCCGTCGACTTCGCGCGTCACCAGCACGGCATCGCCCTCGATCGCGACCTTGGAGGCAAAGGTTCCCTGCGGCCAGCCGAGCAGCGCCGCCAGCATCTGACCGGTTTGATTGCAATCGTCGTCGATCGCCTGCTTGCCGAGAATGATCAGCCCGGGCTGTTCGGCGTCGGCGATGGCCTTGAGGATTTTGGCGACCGCGAGCGGCTCGACGGCGGCGCCGTCGGTCTTCACCAGCACGCCGCGGTCGGCGCCCATGGCGAGCGCGGTGCGGATGGTCTCGGCCGCTTGCTGCGGCCCGATCGAGGCGGCGATGATCTCGGTCGCCTTGCCCGCTTCCTTGAGCCTGATCGCTTCTTCGACCGCGATCTCGTCGAACGGATTCATCGACATTTTGACGTTGCCGAGCTCGACGCCGGAACCGTCCGCTTTGACTCGGATTTTCACATCCTTGTCGATCGCCCGCTTCACGGGCACGAGAATCTTCATGATGGATCTGACTGGCTACTCGGCCGAAATTGTTCCTTACCGCGCCCGGCCACGATTGGGAAATTTTGCAATCCCGGAAATCCGGCGATGCTGCGGTGCGGGAAACCTAACGGCCATGGCGGTTGCGGTCAACGAGCATGATCGGCCCAACGGATCGGCGGCGGCCCGCTAAGGCCATGCTTCAACTTGAGATTTCAGCGGTTCTCGCCGGGCTTCCACAGCACGTCGCTTGAGCCTTTGTCGTTCGCATAACGGCTTGCGACAAAAAGGAAATCGGACAGCCGGTTGACGTATTTGAGGACTGCCGGTGTGACCGGCTCGCCGGGCTGCGCGGCAAGTTCGGCAATCAGGCGCTCGGCGCGCCGGCAGATGGTGCGGGCCAGATGCAGATAGGCCGCCGCCGCACTGCCGCCGGGCAGCACGAAGGAACGCAGCGGACCGAGCTCCGCATTGAGCCGGTCGATCTCGGCTTCGAGCCACGCCACCTGCTTGTCGGTGACGGTGAGCCGCGCGCCGCCTTCGCCCTTGCCGCCGGTTTTGACCGGCGTGCACAGATCGGCGCCGACATCGAACAGATCGTTCTGGATGCGCGCCAGCGCCGCATCGAGTGCACCGTGATCCCGTGTATGGAGGCGTGCCACGCCGATCGCGGCATTGGTCTCGTCGGTCGTGCCATAGGCGGCAATACGCGCATCGAATTTCTTGCGCCGCTCGCCGGTGCCGAGCGCGGTGGTGCCGTCATCGCCGGTGCGCGTATAGATCTTGTTGAGGACGACCATGGTCCGGTCCCGCTTTCAGATGCAGCGCTATTTTCCCATGAACCAGAGCGTGAGCATGATCACGCCGATAGCGATGGCCTGCAGCAGGACGCGCAGACGCATCAGCTTTTGCGAGGTATTGCCCGAGCCGCCCATCATCAGATTGATGAGACCCAGCAGGAGAACAATGGCGACCGCGATAATGGCGATCGGCACGGCGACATGAGACATAAAATTGGCCATGCCGCCATATGTAGCCCGCCTTGGCGGCGAGCGAAACCCGGGCCGCGCCGGATATTTCTCAGTTCGAGCCGTCGAGCAGGCGCCGCGCGATCACATGCGCCTGGATTTCCGCCGCGCCCTCGAAAATATTGAGGATGCGCGCGTCGCAGAGAATGCGTGATATCGGGAATTCGAGCGCGAAGCCATTGCCGCCATGGACCTGCACGGCGTTGTCGGCCGCCGCCCAGGCGACGCGCGCGGCGAGCAGTTTCGCCATGCCGGCTTCGAGATCGCAACGCCGGCCGGAATCCTTCTGCCGTGCCGCATAGTAAGTGAGCTGCCGCGCGATCATGATCTCGGTCGCCATCAAGGCGATCTTGTCCGAGACGCGCGGGAAATTGGCGATCGGCTCGCCGAACTGGATGCGCTGCGTGGTGTAGGTCAGCGCCTGCTCCATGGCGGCTTGCGCCACGCCGATGGCGCGCGCCGCGGTCTGGATGCGCGCCGCCTCGAAGGTCGCCATCAATTGCTTGAAGCCGAGGCCCTCGACGCCGCCGAGCAGGTTTTCAGCCTTCACAACAAAGCCGTCGAACGCGATCTCGTATTCCTTCATGCCGCGATAGCCGAGCACCTCGATCTCGGTGCCGGACATGCCGGGAGCCGGAAACGGATTGCCGTCGTCGCCGCGCGGCTTTTCCGCGAGCAGCATCGACAGGCCGCGATAGCCGGTCTCGGCCGGATTGGTGCGCACCAGAAGCGTCATCAGATCGGCGCGCACCGGATGCGTGATCCAGGTCTTGTTGCCATAGACCTTGTAGACGTCGCCCTGGCGTACCGCGCGCGTCTTCAGTGCGGCGAGATCGGAGCCGGTATTGGGCTCGGTGAACACCGCCGTCGGCAGCACTTCGCCGGAGCCGATCTTGGGTAGCCATTTGCGCTTCTGATCCTCGGTGCCGGCATTGAGGATCAGTTCGGCGGCGATCTCCGAGCGTGTGCCGAGCGAGCCGACGCCGATATAGCCGCGCGACAATTCCTCCGACACGACGCACATCAATTCCTTGCCGAGCCCCATGCCGCCATAGTCCTCGGCGATCGTCAGGTTGAACACGCCGAGCTCCGACATCTGGGCAATGACGTCGAACGGAATGTAGGTGTTTTTCAGATGCCAATTCTGCGCGAACGGCACGACGCGGTCTTCGGCGAATTTGCGCATTTCCTCGCGGATCGAATCCAGCGTGTCTTCGAGCCCGCAGCCGCCGACCGTGGCATCGCGGTGCTGGCGCATCAGTTCAACGAGGCGCGCGCGGCGTTGCGGTGTATTGCCGGTTGCGATCAGGTGCTCGACGGCGGGCGTGATGCGGGGCGCGACCGCGCTCATGGCGAGCCCGAGATCGGACAGCCGCACGATCTCGTTCTGGCTCATCGGAATGCCGCCCAGGACCTGGGCGAGATATTCGCCGGCGCCGATGCGCACCAGGAGGTCCTCGGTCTCGCCGAAGGCCCCGATCTCCGCCATGTGCCGGGCATAGGCGGCAAGCTGGCGCAACGCCTCGACATAGGTGGCGAGCCAAGCCAGCCCGTGGGTCGCCCGCTGTTCGCGGTCGAACACCCGCGAGACCATGCGTCCCTCGATCGTGACGCGCTCGGCGACGGCGCGGCGGGCATCGGCAAACAGCGAATCGGCGGCCGAAACCGCGTCATCGAGCATGCGGATGACATCGCGGCCTGCGGAAGGCTGGGAGGCGGCAAGCGGCATGATTGGCTCCGGGTGAGCGGCGAGAATCGATACTAAAGACGGCCCCGGCCTGACCGCCAAACCTTACGCGTGCGCTGCACAAATGCAATTGCCGCCTGTCGCGCCCTCACCGGTTTACCGTGGTCAGCGGCCGCGACCCGCCGGAGCCGTTGCACGGCAACGTTTGTGACAACCAGAAGTGGCTATTCGCATCGGATTCTTGCCAAATCTTAACCATTTTGCGGTGTGCTGGCGCGGAGCAACGCGGCGGCGTGCCGCGTCAGCAAACTCGCGCTTTTTCATCCAATCGGGGCTTCGATGTATCTCGCGCGGATTTTCGGCAGACTCTCGGTCCGCACCCGCATCATCGTGCTGGGCGTCATTCCGGTGATCGGCTTCCTCGCCAATGCCATCGCCTTCATTTCCGGCGACGCCGAGGTCGGCCAGGCCTTCGACACTGTGCACCGCAATACCGTGGTGTCCGACGCCAGCCGCGATCTGAAGATCGGTCTCTTGATGATGCGGGGGGCGACCGTCGAATTCGTCGCGCATCCGTCCGACACCGAGGTCAAGGATTTCGACGAAGGCCAGGCTATGGCGCTGCAGTGCATCGAGCGCATCCAGTCGATGCTGCCGGAGTCCGAGCAGAGCTCGATCGTGCCGCTGCGCGCCACCGTGCGCGACTTGAAGACCAGCTTCGCCAGCCTGGTGAACGAACAGCGGGCGCTCGGCTTCACCGACAAGCAGGGCTTCACCGCCGATCTGACCGCCGGCAGCGATGCGATCGAGAAGATCATCCAGGACGATCTGACCTGGGTCGGCGAGGTCGACAGGGCCAATCTTCTGATCTCGCTGTTGACTATGCGGCGTTACGAGATCGACTATCGTCTGCGCCGCGATCACATCGCCGAGCGCCGCTTCCTCGACGAGATCAAGCATTTCAACGAGATGTTCGAGTCGGTCGACGGCGCGCCGTCGATGAAGGAAAAGCTCAATCAGGAGGTCAAGCATTACAGCTATGCCTTCGCGCAGTGGGTGGCGAGCACCGACAACGTTGCTCCCTTGCTTTCGCTGATCAGCCACGACACCGAGAGCGTGCTGCCGGAGGCCAACAGGATCATCGACGGCGCACGCGATGACGCCAGTGCCGCCGCCGCCGGCCTTGCCACGTCGCGGGCTCGCACCCGGCAGTTCATCATCTGGGTGGATCTCGCCGTCATTCTCATCGTGCTCGGCTTCAGCTGGCGGATCGGGCGGTCCATCACCTATCCGCTGGAAAGGCTCGCCGGCGCCATGAAGCGGCTGGCCGACGGCGACACGTCGGCGCAAATTCCGCTGAGCCAATCCAGCGACGAAATCGGCGCCATGGCGCGCACGGTGGTAGTGTTCCGCGACAATATGATCGAGCGCGAGCGTCTCGCCGCCATCCAGCAGGACAGCAACGCGGCGCGCGAGCAGCGCGGCGAGGCCGTTGCCGGCTCGATCGGACGTTTCCGCGCCTCAATCGAGCAGGCTTTGAGCCGGCTGCGCGAAGCTTCCGGCCGGCTGGAGACCGCCTCGACCGGCATGAACACCGCGGCCGACGCGGTCTCGTCGGAAGCCAAGGCCGCCGAAAATGCGGTCGGTGCCGCCTCCATCAACGTCACGACGGTGGCGAGCTCGATCGACGAACTGGCGGTCTCGATCAGCGAGATCGCGGCGCATGCGACCAAGTCGACCGACGTGGCGCGCCGCGCGGTCGCCGAGTCCAAGCGCACGGTCACGACGATGTCCGAGCTTGGCGATGCCGCCAACCGCATCGGCGAGGTGATCGGCCTCATTCAGGCCATTGCCGGACAAACCAATCTGCTGGCGCTCAACGCCACGATCGAGGCGGCACGCGCCGGCGAGGCCGGCCGCGGCTTTGCGGTGGTTGCCTCGGAGGTCAAGTCGCTAGCGGCGCAGACCGCGCGCGCCACCGAGGACGTCGCCTCGCAGATCGGCGCGATCCAGTCGGCGACCGCCGACGCCGCGCAGGCGATCGAACAAGTCTCCTCGATCATCGACGACATGTCGGAGATCGCAACCGTGGTCGCCTCGACCGTCGAGGAACAGAACAACGCCGTGGCCTCGATCGCCGAAGGCGTCAACCGCGCCTCGAACGAAGCGCGCAAGGGCTCGGACGCGATGAGCCGCGTCGCCGGCACTTCGAGCGGCGCCCGTACCACCGCGGCCGACGTCAAAGCGCTCGCCGCCGCGCTCGCCACCGAAGCGGAGAGCCTGCAGGGCGAAGTGCGCCGCTTCCTCGACGACGTCCAGGCGGCGTAAGCGATCGGCCGACCCCGGCCGCCTTCAGGCCGCGCCCGGGTTATTCCACGCTATAGTCGGTGGTATCGAGATTGAGGCGGGTCTCGAGCCGCTGCACGTCCTGCCTCTCGACGAAGCGCACGGCAAAGCCGCCGTCGAAATGGCGCACCACCCGCGCCACGACGGTGGCCAGCGCGAGCACGCTGCCGATCTCCGGAATGGTCTGCGCCGAGATCGCGGCGCCCGACGCCGACAGGTCGAGGATGAAACATTCCTCCGAGTTTCCATCGGAGAAAACGATGCGCGAACGCGGATTTTCCGGCACGAAACGCGCATCGGCGCGCTGATCGGTGATATCGAAATTCTTGAATTGCTCGAACCAGTCGATCTTGGCGGCGAGCTTGTTGCGCTCTTCGTTGGTGGCGACGACGCTCATCACGAAGCCGCCGTCGAGCAGGCGGATGATCGAGCCCTTGAACTTGCCGATATGGTCGATGGTGACGAAAGCGCGCTCGCCGAGCCGGCCGCAGACCGGCGCCACGAGCCCGATCGTCTCCGGCGCCAGGTTCACCGCGCGGCAGGGATAGGTGCGGCGCTCACCGCGCGAATTGCGGTGATCGGCCAGCATGTAGATCCCCGGAACGCTGACGATAATACGAGTATTTCGCCGGCGCTCGACGATCACAAGCTCTTCGCTTTTGGCATTTGCGAGCGGCACGGCCGCAGCTCCGAAAGCAGCCTTTTCACTGCGTAAATGTACCTACCGCCCGTTGATAATTTCTTCTGTTCCGTAAACCCGGTTGTGCGAAGTTAGGTAACACTTGATCAATTTGTTCCGGCTTCCGGGAAATTATCGCGCATTTGCAATAAGATGGCCGGGAACCTCCAGCGTCCCGGCCATCGAAAAAAGCGGCTTTGCCCGCAAAAAAGCGCCCGGTTTATTTGCTCCGCCCGTCGAGATGCCGCCGCAGCGATCCCAGCCAGCCCCCGAACGCGTCGCTGAAGAAGCCGCTCCATTCGCCCGACCGCTCCGGCGGGCAATCGAATGTCGCCGACCACTCGATGAAAGCCCGGCCGCCGTCGGTCACCGGAACGACACGCAAAGTGGCGCGATAATCGCGGACCGGCATCGGCGGTTCGCCACAGAACGCATAGGTCTGCGCGCGCTCGACATCGGACAGGGCCAGCAATATCTGCCGGATGCGCTTGCCCTGGTAGAGGACATTGCGGACCGCACCGACCGCGTCGCCGGATCTGCCGTCCTCGATCTCGCTTTCGCCCGAACCGTCGACCCAGACCGGATAATTGTTGAAGTCGCGGATGACATTCCAGACATCGTCCGCCGCGTGCGAAAATACCGTGCTGTAATAGGCCTGTGCCATGATGGTCCTCATTGGTTCGCCGTGAACCGCGGATATGAGGGGGCGAGGCCTGCGACGCCCATCCGTTTCCTGCTATGTAATCGGAATTGGGCTTGCCCCGGAGATTGCCGCCTTTGAATACAATCCGCCTCTGTTTCCGCATCGCCATCGACGCGTTCTATCGCTTCAATGCCGACGACGGCTGGGCCATCGCCAGCCACATTGCGCTCTCCGTTCTGATGTCGATGTTCCCGTTTTTGATCCTGGTGACGGCGATCGCCGGTTTCATCGGCTCGAAGAATCTCGCCGACGAAGTGGCGCAACTCATCATCGCCGCCTGGCCGCATGAAGTGTCGGGCGGCATTGCGGGTGAAATCCATAGCGTGTTGACCACAGCACGCGGCGGCATCCTCACCGTCGGCGCCCTGTTCGCGATCTATTTCTCTTCGAGCGGCGTCGAGAGCCTGCGCATCGGGCTCAACCGCGCCTATGGCCTGATCGAGAAGCGGCCATGGTGGCTCTTGCGCATGGAATCGATCGGTTATGTGCTGGTCAGCGCGGTCGGATTTTTGACACTGGCCTTTCTGGTGGTGCTCGGCCCCTTCGTGTTCCGCACCGCGCTTTCCTATGCGCCCTGGCTCGAACCGCTGGAGCGCCACTACGACATCGGCCGCTTCAGCGTGGCGGCCTTCCTTCTCACCGTGGCGCTGATGATCCTGCATATGTGGCTGCCGGCCGGACGGCGGCAGATCGAAGATGTGTGGCCGGGCATCATCGCCACGCTCGTGCTCTGGCTCGCCTGCGGCTTTGCCTTCGGCCGCTATCTGTCCGACTTCTCCAATGCCTATGTGCATTATTACGCGGGCCTCGCGTCGGCGATGACCGCGCTCGTGTTCCTCTATTTCACAGCTTGGATTTTCATCTACGGCGGCGAACTCAATGCCGCGATCTCGCGCGCATTCCCGCGGCACAGATCAAGGAGCACAGAGTCCGCGATCGAGCAGCCGGACGGCGGACCCTAGCGCGCGATCATGCCGCCGTTTCGGTCGGCGCCGGGCCCGTGGTCGTCAGCGTCTTGACCTTCTTGGCGTGATCAACCGCCTCGCGCGCCGACTGGTTATGCGTGAAGAGCTCGAGCGTCTGGGTGTCGTCCTCCGACACCGGCTGCATCGCCTGATCCAGATACGGCACCTGCGCCGACTTCGCGACGCGGCGATAGATGCGGTAGATGCCGAAAGCCGCCCCCGCGACGCGGGCGTGCTTGACCAAAAACTCCGCGACATAGGCCGGATAGAATTTCCACAGCGGCTCCATCGGCAATTCCGGCCGGCGTTCGTGCCGCGTCTTCAGCCGAATGAAGCCGCCCTGGAGCGGATGCACGCGTTCGATCGCGAGCGATTGCGCAAACCACAGGATGATCTGGGCGAGGCGGAGAATATTGATGCCATAGGCCTGCGCGCGGCGGAGGATCGTTTCGATGTGTTCCGGCGTGTAATAGATCGCCCAGGCATCGCGATAGAGCTTTTCCCATTCCGCCTTGCTCATATGCGCATGCGGCGTCAGCGCGTGCTCGAGGTCGTATTTGTTGAGGTCGGGATCGAGCGGCGCGCCCTTCTTCCACAACGTCTTGTGATCCTCGGAGCCCGGCAGCGGCGTCAGGAAGAAGAATTCCAGGACATCGAGCGGCATCTCCTTCTTGATGATCTCGATGTCGCGCCGCGCCAATTCCGGCGTGTCGTTGGGGAAGCCGAGAATATAGCCGGCATAGGTCCAGATGCCGACCGCCTTCCAGGCCAGCAGCATGTTGCGGTATTCGGTGATCTTGTTCTGCCGCTTCTTGGCGGCGAGCAGATTGTCCGGATTGATGTTCTCGAGCCCGATGAAAATGCGGGTGACGCCGGCGCGCTTCGCCTTGGCGACGAAATTCGGGATCTTGTGGCACAGCGTGTCGACCTGGATCAGGAAGCGCACGTCCATGCCGTCTTCCTCGCGCAGCTTGATGATGCGGTCGAAGATCAGCTCCCAGTCCTTGTTGCGCGCGAAATTGTCGTCGGTGATGAAGAAGCGGTCGATGCCGTGCTCGTAATTCTTGCGCAGGATGCGCTCGACGTCGTCGGCGCTGCGGCGGCGCGATTTGCGGCCCTGCACATTGATGATGGTGCAGAACGAGCACTGGAACGGGCAGCCGCGCCCGGCGTCGAAGGTCGTGACATTGCCGATGGTCTTGCGCACCGAATTGCCCGGCAGGAACGGCGTCACCGCGTCTTCGAGCGCGGGCAGATCGTTGATGTAATTGTAGAGCGGCTTGAGCGCGCCGGCCGCGGCATCGCGCATGACCTCGTCCATGCGGCCTTCGGCTTCGCCGGCGAACAGCGTGATGCCCATGTCGAGGGCGTCCTGCAGGTCGGGTCCGACGTGATCGAACATCGCCAGCATGCCCGAGACATGGAAACCGCCGATGATGACCGGGATGCCGGCGGCGCGCAGCGGTTTGGCGATATGCAGCGAGCGCGGATACTGATTGGACTGCACGCCGACCAGGCCGACGAAACCGAAATTATTGTTGGTACGCATCTCTTCGATGATGCGATCGACGCGCACGCGCGTATTGGTCTCGTCGATGGCGACGATGTCGATATCGATGTCGGGACCTAAAATCCGGCGCTGGGCGCAGTCGTCGATCAGGCCGTAGACGCTGGCGAGTGAATTCGCCGGCATCGGCGAGCGGTACCAGCGGATGACATAGCCGTCGTCGTCGTAATGCGACGGCTTTACCAGCACGACACGGAATTTGCGTGTGACGCCCGCTTCGGCTCGCTGCTCAATCAGCATGCCCCACCCCGTACCCGTCCGGGGCAATGTAACTGAAACAGAACAAAGAGACCAGCCGCGATCAGTGCCGGAAAGCCGCACGCAGGGTTCCCTAGCGACGATCGAACCAGCAGGGGCGCGAAATACCCTCACGTCTTTGTGTCGTCGGAGACATCACGGGCGCACGGCAGACAGCAAACAGCGACTTATATCTCTGATGAACCCACAGTGGGGCCGCTTGGTGCAGGACGATATTACCTGCTGTTTGCAAAGAAGCTCATGCCACAGAAATATTTGCTGCTATCAGCAATCACGATATTCGGTCTTTTCAGTGCAGTGCTGGCACTCGGTCAGCCGACAGCAGCGAGCGCGCAGCAGCTCTTGCTACCCTATCCCTGGTGTTCGGTCGGTGATCGCTTTCACTGCGATTTCATGACGCGTGAACAGTGCGAGGAAACCGTGGATTATCACGGCTTCTGCCAGCCCAATCCGGAAATGCCGCAAAGCGGGCCAAACGGCGCGCGCGGCCGCGCCAGATAATTCAGCTCGCCACCGCCTCGATCACGTCCTCGAGGTTGCGCAGGCCGAGCTTCGGCGTGTTGACCAGCACCGCCATATTGCCGGGCTTGTGCCGGTTGGTGCGCATCAGTTCGTGCGCATAGGGAATCTTGTCCCAGGGGAATACGTCACTGATGCAAGGATCGACACGGCGGTCGATGACGAACTGATTGGCGGCGCTGGCCTGTTTCAGATGCGCGAAATGCGAGCCCTGGATGCGCTTCTGCCGCATCCAGACATAGCGGGCGTCGAAGGTGATGTTGTAGCCGGTAGTGCCGGCGCAGAACACCACCATGCCGCCGCGCTTGACCACCAGACACGACACCGGAAACGTCGCTTCGCCCGGATGCTCGAACACGATATCGACGTCGCGCTTGCCGGTGATGTCCCAGATCGCCTTGCCGAAGCGGCGCGCTTCCTTGACCCAGGCGTCATATCCGGGCGTGCCGACTTTCGGCATCTGGCCCCAACATTTGAAATCGTTGCGGTTGATCACGCCCTTGGCGCCGAGATCCATGACATATTGGACCTTCGACGGATCGGACACGATGCCGATGGCATTGGCGCCCGAAGCGGCGACCAGTTGCACGCCGAACACGCCGAGCCCGCCGGACGCGCCCCAGACCAGCACGTTGTCGCCGGGCTTCAAGGTGTGCGGTGAATGGCCGAACAGCATCCGATAGGCGGTGGCGAGCGTCAGCGTGTAGCAGGCCGCCTCTTCCCAGGAGAGATGCGCCGGCTTGGTCATGAGCTGGCGCGACTGCACGCGGCAGAACTGCGCGAACGAGCCGTCCGGCGTCTCGTAGCCCCAGATGCGCTGCGACGTCGACAACAGCGGATCGCCGCCATTGCATTCTTCATCGTCGCCGTCGTCCTGATTGCAATGGACGATGACTTCGTCGCCGACCTTCCAGCGCCGCACTTTGGAGCCGACCGCCCAGACCACGCCCGAGGCGTCGGAACCGGCGACATGGAATGGATGCTTGTGGCCGTCGAACGGCGAGACCGGAACGCCGAGACCGGCCCAGACGCCGTTGTAATTGACGCCACCGGCCATGACGTAGACCAGGACTTCATCTTCGGCGATCGGCCAGGTCGGAACCACTTCGCACTGCATCGCCTGTTCCGGCGGGCCGTGCCGCTCCTTGCGGATCGCCCAGGCATACATTTTTTCAGGAACGTGGCCGAGCGGCGGGATTTCGCCGATCTCATAGAGATTTTTGGCGGGGGCGGGAGAAGGTTTGATCTGCGCAACGGCCATCACAGGCTCCAGATAACTGGCTCAGCTGGCACCGGCATTTGCGACAACGCGCGTTTCGCGGCTTGGTCGCAAAACTCAGTCTGCCGCAGCTTATGTTGCAGCGCAATAAGTACTTGGTAGCGGGTGCGGAATGAATCAATGAATCGGTGGATGCCGGGCGTGCCCAAGGCTCCGTTTGCTGACAGGCCCTGGACGAATCCCTAAGCTTTGCTTCGGCGTGAGGAATGCGCCCAGGGGCCTCCACCCCTGCCGGGACAGACATGAAGGGGGATTAGGATGGACGCTCACGGCATTATTATTTGGCTGATCGTCGGCGCGATTGCCGGCTGGCTGGCCGGAATGGTGGTCAAAGGCGGCGGCTTCGGGCTGATCGGCGACATCATTGTCGGCATCGTCGGCGCCGTGATCGCGGGCTGGTTGCTCCCGCAGGTCGGCATCGTGATTGGCAGCGGCATTGTCGGCGCGATCATCGACGCCTTTATCGGCGCCGTGATCTTGTTGATCATCTTGCGGCTGATCAAACGCGCCTGATCGAACGCTGGCGCGTATCCGAAGAACTTTCCGACAATCGGCTTCGGTTCTCCGGACTTGATTCTAAGAACATGCAACGCGCGAAGGGCGTTCGGCTCTTCGCGCGTTCAGTTCTTGCTATTCGGAGGGCGCGACGGCGACTGCGGCCAGCGTGGCGGCGGTGTGCAGATTGTTGCCTTCTACAGCGCGGCTGACCTTGCACGCGACGGCGATCGCCATCATGGCGACGGCGATGCCGGCGAAGAGATCGATGGCGTAATGCGCGCCGAATGCCGGGCAGGATGCGAGCATCAGGCCGTTGGCGACGATGGCAATCGGCCGGATCCAGCGCACTGGCCACAGCGCCCATAGATAGAGTACCGCCGATGCGGCGTGAAAGCTGGGAAACGTCACCAGACCGCTCAGATTTAAAGGCTCGAGGTGGCGCAGCGAACCGTCGCGCACCAGCGGCAGTTCCCGCAGCGATTCGAAATAGGCGCTCGGCGCGATGTGCGGATAGACCGCAGAGGGGTCGTGGAGCGTGGCGTAAATGCCGAGCGCCGGCACGAAGGCGGAGATGATCGTGCTGACAATCAATGCCGCACCGAACGCGAACGTGAATTCGGCGACGCGGCGGTAGTAGTGTTTTGCCGCCAATACGAGGGGAATCGCGAAAATCGGCCAGCGGATCATCGCATAACCGACGTCCAACCAAGCCGCGAGCGTCGGGTGATCGTTCACGAAACCCACATAGGCCTTCCAGTCGAAGCCAAGCGCGCGATCGATGGCGAGTAGATTGGCGTCCTGCATCGGCCAGTCGGCGGATGCGGCGACATAGGTAAGGGGCGTCATCAGCGCGGTGATCAAAACGATCTGGGCGATGCCGCCAAGTACGAACATCACTTGCGGGTCGCGCCGTGTCGGCGAGCGGGCATTGGCATGCGCAAAACCCGCATAAAGCGCGACATAGCCGCCGGCAATTGCGAGGCCTGACAGCCCAATCGAGAAGTCTGTGACCACGAGGCCGAGCAACAGCGCCGCGCCCATGCCCGCAATCATGATCCAGTTGAGCAAAAGAAGCCGCCAGGCGGCCTGCACTTCAAGGGAACTCGATTTGTCCTGCAATTCCATGCGGCGCATTCTCTTTGGCGGCCGTTAAGAGCGCGAGAACGTCAGCGGTTAACGCGGGGTTTCCCGGATGTCGGAAAGTCCACTTCAGTGTCGCACGCGAAAGACCGCCAGATCCGTATTCCCCAATTGGATTCGTTCGAGAAAACCGGGAATTTCGTTGCGGCTCAGGGCTGCCACAAGGCTCTTGGGCGCGACGGCGGCGTAATTGTAGCGCTCCGGAGCACCCGGGCAGAACGCGACATAATCTACGCCGCGCGCGGCCAGTTGAACCTTGGCGGCATCGGGCGCCGCCAGGAACATATCCAGCATGGCGATATTGCCCGCCTGATTGCGGTGATAGGGCGCGGCCAACACGTCGTGCGGCGATTCTAACAGAATGAAGGGCCCGGCATCGATGAAGCCGAGCATGCGCCCGCGCGGCAGCGTCGCAAGCGCGGCGTAGTCGGCGGCGCGCTGACAGGTGCCGGCGTCGCCGCTTTTGACGATTTGCTTCGGTACGGCGCCCGCCGTGACGGCGTAGGCCGCACCGCTGCCGAGCAGCAGCAGCGTCACGGGATTGAGAAACAGGACAGCGAACAACGCTACGCGAGGGATGCCGAAATAGGAGGCGCGGTGTTCCGGTTCGGGAAACATTCGTAGCAGCGCGGCGGGGACGAGCACGGCACCCAATGCGTTGGCACCGCTCGCGCCACGCACTTCCCAGACCGAAACCAGCACGAGCGATACCAGCGTCGCAGCGCAGCCTATCCAGTGCCATTGCTGCGCACCGCGTTCGCGCACGCACCTGAGCGCGCCAAGCACCAGCGCCGCCAACGGCATGCCGTAATATGCTGGAACCTGCTGCGGCAGGTCGCGCATCATCGAGAACAGGCTGCGGGCTTCGTTGACCGAGGCGAGCCACAGCGTGGCGAGCCGGGGATCGAGCTGCGCGTAAGGATCCGTGAGGCATTGTGGTGCGCTCGCGCGCACGAAGACGGCAACCAAGGCGGCCAGTCCCACCGCCGCAATGGACCGGTTGGCGATCGACGTCAGCCACGGCAGCTTGGTGAGCACGGCAAGACCGAAGCCGCCGACAGCAAGCGCGCCGACTTGGCCGATTGAAATCGCGTCGCAATGAACGACGAAATAGTCCGCCGGCGGCACGGTTGAAACACCGAGCGCGACCGCTGCCGCGGCCAGCGCAACGGCATAGGCCGCGGTCGCGCGCTTACAACTATCGCCGGTGATGATCCAGCGCAGTCCGACGACGCTGGCGAGAGCGGCGATTGCAGGCACCATTTCCTGTCCGACTGCGATCGATAACGCGCCCAGGAAACCCGCAGCGGCGGCATCGCGCGGCCGCGACGGCAGGCGCACGAAAAAGCTCAGTGCCCAGATCATCAAAGTCAGTTGCACATTGTGGTGATGAATGGCGCCGGTACGAAAATTCTGCAGGACCGGCGCCATGAGGACGGCGAGCACCAGCGCCAGACGCGCCGCGGCATGGCCGCCAAGTTCGCGAGCAAGCCGCGATACGCCGGCCAGAAACGCCAGCAGCAGCGCGGTCGGCCAAACGATAAGCGCCACCTTTTCGGCGAAGGCCGTCGATGCGAATGTCGAAACCGACTTGATGATCAGCGCCAAGGGCAGGTCGACCAAACGCGACCAATGACTGACGACGCCACCCGGCGCATCCAGACGATATTGCGTCATATCGAACCAGCTCTGGCCCGCGAGCAGATCGCGAACCTCGACCAGCCGCATCGCGTCGTCGGTGGACAGGCTGTTGATGCCCGATGCCAGGCACAGCGAAAACACCGCGACCGCCCACATCAGCAGCAGGAAAATGCAGGTGTCGCGCCGCTGATCGTGACTGGCTGTGGAATCGGCCGCCGGCATGGACATCGGGAAGAAGGCTCTGCGCTCTGATTCAATTCGCAAACTAGGAGCGCAGCCTTAAAACTCGATGAAGTTCATGTTGCGTTGCAACAAAAACCGCGTCACAGTAGTTATGCCGGAAAGCGGGAAACTTCGATGGCCGACCAGCCGCGCCGCGACAAACCATTACGCGATAAGCCACTACGCGATAAGCCTTGGATCTTTCGCACCTATGCGGGACATTCGACCGCCACCGCGTCGAACGAACTGTATCGGAAGAATCTGACTAAGGGACAGACCGGTCTGTCGGTCGCCTTCGATCTGCCGACGCAAACCGGCTACGACAGCGACCATCCCCAAGCCAAGGGCGAAGTCGGCAAGGTCGGCGTGCCGATCTGCCATCTCGGCGACATGCGCGCGCTGTTCGCATCGATTCCGCTCGACGAGATGAACACCTCGATGACCATCAACGCGACGGCCGCTTGGCTGCTCGCGCTCTATATCGCGGTCGCCGACGAACAAGGTGTGCCGCGGACCAAACTGCAAGGCACGACGCAGAACGACATCATCAAGGAATATCTGTCGCGCGGCACTTACGTCTTTCCGCCGGCGCCGTCGATGCGGCTGATCAAGGACACGATCCTGTTCACCACGCGCGACATGCCGAAATGGAATCCGATGAATGTCTGCTCCTATCACCTGCAGGAGGCCGGCGCGACGCCGCAGCAGGAGCTTGCCTTTGCGCTCGCGACCGCGATCGCGGTTCTGGACACCGTGAAGACCGCCGGCGCGGTGGACAATTTCGGCGACGTGGTCGGGCGCATCTCGTTCTTCGTCAACGCCTCGACGCGCTTTGTCACTGAGCTGTGCAAGATGCGCGCCTTTGCGGAATTGTGGGACCAGATCGCGCGCGAGCGCTACCGCGTCACCGATCCCAAGCAGCGGCTGTTCCGCTATGGCGTGCAGGTCAATTCGCTCGGCCTCACCGAGCAGCAGCCCGAAAATAATGTTTATCGCATCCTGCTCTCGATGCTTGCCGTCACGCTGTCGAAGAAGGCGCGCGCGCGCGCCGTGCAGCTGCCAGCCTGGAACGAAGCGCTCGGCCTGCCGCGGCCCTGGGACCAGCAATGGTCGCTGCGCATGCAGCAGATCCTGGCTTACGAATCCGACCTGCTCGATTATGGCGACATCTTTGATGGCTCGGCCGAGATCGAAACCAAGGTCGAAGAGCTCAAGCGCGCGGTGCTGGAAGAGCTCGATCATATCGAGAAGCTCGGCGGCGCCATCCCTGCCGTCGAGATGGGCTACATGAAAGGCCAGCTCGTCGCCAGCAACACCGCGCGGCTCGAAGCCATCGAGCGCAACGATCAGGTCGCTGTCGGCGTCAATCGTTACATCGAGACCGAGCCCTCGCCGCTGACCACCGGCGACAACACGATCATGACCGTGCCGCACGAAGTGGAGGCCGAGCAGATCGCGCGGCTCAACGCGTGGCGCGAATCTCGCGATGCGGCCGCCGTGGCGGCAGCGCTGGAAGAGCTGCGCGCCGCCGCGCGCGACGGCCGCAACATCATGCCGCCCTCGATCGCCTGCGCCAAAGCCGGCGTCACCACCGGCGAATGGGGCTTTGCGCTGCGCTCGGCGTTCGGTGAATACCGCGCGCCGACCGGCGTCGGCCGCGCCGCGCGCAACGATACCAGCGGGCTCGACGGCATCCGCGCCGAGGTCGACCGCGTCTCCAAGAAGCTCGGCCGCCGCATGAAGTTTCTGGTCGGCAAGCCCGGCCTCGACGGCCATTCCAACGGCGCCGAGCAGATCGCGGTGCGCGCCCGCGATGCCGGCATGGACGTTGTCTATGAGGGCATCCGCCTGACGCCCGAGGCCATCGTCGACGCCGCCGCCAAGGGCGATGTGCACGTCATCGGCCTGTCGATCCTGTCCGGCTCGCACATGCCGCTGGTGCACGACGTGATGGCGCGCATGAAGGAAGCCGGCCTCGACGACGTGCCGGTGGTCGTCGGCGGCATCATTCCGCCGCAGGATGCAAGCGCGTTGAAGGACGCGGGCGTCGCCGAAGTCTATACGCCGAAGGATTTCGAATTGAACCGCATCATGAGCGATCTGGTGCGCATCGTCGAAGGTTCGGCCGAGACCAAAGAGCCGGCCGACGCGGCGGAATAGACTACGAGCCCGTTACCGCCGCCAGCGATTTGCTCAGCGCGCTCGGGCTCAGCGGCTTGCGCAGATAGAAATTCATGCCGGCCTTGCCTGCCGCCGCGTCGTCGCCGGCTTCGGTGTGGCCGGACACGCCGACGATCGGCGTCGCGCCCACGGCGCCCGGCAGCGCGCGGATGCGGCGCGTGGTTTCCAGTCCGTCGATGCCCGGCAGCGTCACGTCCATCAGCACCACATCATAGCCACGCGTGACCGCCGCGAGCGCCTCTTCGCCCGACGCCGCGAAATCGGCGCGATGGCCGAGCTCGGTGAGAATGGTGTTGAGGATGACGCGGCCATAGGGATTGTCCTCGACGCAGAGGACATTCAGGCCGCGCGCGGCCGACGGCGCGGCGCTCGCGGCCGCCGCTTCATCGTCCTGCGCCGGCGCCACCGGCAGCAGTGCCGAGAAATAAAATTGCGAGCCGCGGCCCGGCGTCGAGGTCACGGTGAGATCGCCGTCCATTAGCTTGGCCAGGACCTTGACCACCGAGAGACCAAGGCCGGCGCCGCCATAACGGCGGGCAATCTCTGCACTCGCTTGCGCGAACGGGCGAAACAGCCGCCTGATCTCATCGGGTGTAAGCCCGATGCCGCTGTCGGCGACGCAGAAGATGAGCGCGACGCGCCCGCGCGCGGCCCGCTTGGCCTTGACCTCGAGCCGTATCGTACCCTGGTCGGTGAACTTCACCGCATTGTCGATCAGGTTTTCCAGCGCCGCGCGCAACCGCACCGGATCGCCGACGACCCGCTCCGGCAGATCGGCGGCAATCGTCGTCTCCGCCTCGAGCCCTTTGGCTTGCGCGCGCGCGGCGAGCGATTGCGCCAGCACGTCGGCAATGCGGCGCGGGCGAAACACCTGCCGTTGCAAAGTCAAAAGACCCGAGCCGGCTTTGGCGGCGTCGATGACCAGCGTCGTCAGCGAGGCCAAATGCTCGGCGCCGGCTTTGACGCCGACGGCCCAGCGCCGCTCGCGCTCGTCGAGATTGGAGCTCGCCAGCAATTCGCCGAGCGCGAGAATGCCGGTCAGCGCGGTGCGGATATCATGGGCGAAGACCGCGAGCGCGGCCTCATGGGGGGCCGCGGCAGCAGGCCGCCGCACCCGCGCGGCCGGTCGCTTCGGCCGCGCTTTCGGCCGCATTTTGCGGCCCGCGGCTTTCGCGCCGGTCCTGCGTTTGACCTTCGACTGCACCATGGCTGCCCCTCGCCGCTACCATGACACGGCGGCGGACCGAACAAAACAAGACCGGGAGCGGCGTTACCTGCGCGAATATCAGGCTTGCTAGCGTCCAAGCCCGACCATCCGCCGGATGTCGCGCGGCGTCGCACCGCCCGCGCGCAATTCGCGCAAGCCCGTGGCTTGTGTCGATTTGGACAGCTTTTGTCCTGCCTCGTCGAGAATGAGCTTGTGATGCTGATAGCTCGGCTCCGGCAGGCCGAGCAGCACCTGCAGCAGACGATGGATGCTGGTCGACCAGAACAAATCCTCGCCGCGCACCACGTCCGTGACCCCCTGCAAGGCATCATCGACCACGGCGGCGATGTGATAGCTGGTCGGCACATCCTTGCGGGCGAGAACGACGTCGCCCCAGCGTTGCGGCGCGGCGGTGATGGCGCCGCTCTGGCCATGCGGGCCGGCGCCGGTCTCGGTCCAGGTCAAAACGCCGGCGCGCGCCACGGCCGCATCCATGGCGAGCCGCAAGGCGAAGGCTTCGCCCGCCGCGCGCCGCCGCGCGCGTTCGGCGGCCGAGAGCTTTCGCGCGCGCCCCGGATAGATCGGCACGCCGTCCGGATCGCGCGGCCAGCCGCCGTGGCGGTCGAGTTCCTCGACCATGGCCGCGATTTCGGCCCGGCTCTCGAAGCTCGGATAGATCAGGCGTTGCGCCTCGAGCTTCGCCAGCGCCGCTTCGTAGTCGGCGAAGTGCTCGCTCTGCCGCCGCACTGGCTCCTGCCAGGAAATGCCGAGCCAGCGCAGATCCTCGTAGATCGCCTCCTCGTATTCCGGCCGACTGCGCTCCCGATCGATATCCTCGATGCGCAGCAACAGCCGCCCGCCAAGCTCGCGTGCACGGTCGTAGTTCAGCAATGCGGAATAGGCATGGCCCAGATGGAGGTGGCCGTTCGGACTTGGCGCAAAACGCAAAATGCGGCTGAACATCAACTCGAACTTCTCGACACCGGCACGCTTCGCTGCGCAACTATATGCGCATAGAACCCGACCGCTGCAAAATACATCGCATGACCAGCGCACAAATATGACAAAGATCACCCATATCGGCACCGAGAGCGATCTCGACGCCGCGCTCACCGCGCTAACGGCGGCCGATCCGCGTTTTCACGCGGTCATCGCCACGAGCGGCCGGCCGCCACTGCGGCGCCGTGCCGACGGCTATGCCGGGCTCGCCGCAACCGTCGTCTCGCAGCAATTGTCGGTGGCGAGCGCCGCCGCGATCTGGGGGCGGATCGTCGCGGCGTTCGATCCGTTGACGCCGGAAGCCATCGTCAAGGCGCGGCCGCAAAAGCTGGCGCGGCTCGGCCTGTCGCGGCCGAAGATCAAGGCGCTCAAGGAAATTGCCCGCGCCGTGATCCGCGGCGAGCCCGATTTGAAGGCGCTCGGCGATCTCGCCGCCGACGAGGCGCACGCGGCATTGACCGCGGTCCATGGCATCGGCCCGTGGACCGCGGACATTTATCTGTTGTCCTGCCTCGGCCATGCCGATGCCTGGCCGGCGGGCGACCTCGCGCTGCAAGAGGCGGCGCGGCTCGCCTTCGGTCTCGTCGAGCGGCCGAGCACCAAGGACATGCTGCCGCTCGCCGAAGCCTGGCGGCCGCACCGCGCGGTGGCGGCGCGCGTGCTGTGGTCCTATTATCGCGCCGTCAAAGGACGCGAAGGGGCTCCGAGCGCCACGAAAGTTGCGCCGGCAAAACCGATATCGGCGTCAAAATCCGCGGCCGCCAAGACATCACGCGGCAAATCCAAGACCAAAGCCAAGACAAAAGCCAAGACAAAAGCCAAGACAAAAGCCAAGACGAAGTCCAAGACGCCCGCGCCATCGTCCAAACTCAAAGCAGCAAAGAAGCATCGCGAGAACAAACATGCCCGTTGAACTCGACGGTCCGCGGCTCAATCCGCGCTCCGGTCCCGCCCAGCAGCTCGTCGTGTTCCTGCATGGCTACGGCGCCGACGGCAACGACCTGATCGATATCGGCCGCGCCTGGCAGCAATATCTGCCGCAAGCCGCGTTCGTGTCTCCGCACGCGCCCGAACCTTGCGGACAGGCGCCGGTCGGCCGGCAATGGTTTCCGCTCACGTTCCGCGACCCGAACGAACGCTGGACCGGCGTTCACAAGGCGGCACCGCTGCTCAATCAGTTTCTCGATGCCGAGCTTGCGCGCCACAAGCTGCCGCCCTCGGCGCTGGCGCTGGTCGGCTTCAGCCAAGGCACGATGATGTCGCTGCATGTGGGGTTGCGCCGGCCGGCACCGCCCGCGGCCATTGTCGGTTATTCCGGCCTGCTGGTGGAGCCGCCGGACGGCGACCTCAAAGCCTTCGCTGGCGAGGTCAAGGCGCGGCCGCCGATCCTACTCGTCCATGGCGACCGCGACGACCTGATCCCGCCGCAGGCGCTGTTCCAGGCCACCCAGGTGCTGGGCGAGCTCGAAGTGCCGGTGGAATGGCATATCTCGCCCGGGGTCGGCCATGGCATCGACGCCGAGGGCCTGCGCCATGGCGGCGAGTTCCTGGCGCGCCGATTCAAGCTGAAATAGACCGGGTTGTCAGGGGTCGGATCAGGCACCAATAAGGTTAGGTAAATTAACCGTAACCCTTTGTTTCATGTAACACTTTCCTAGCAAATAGGCCCTAGAAGCGCGTTGGAGGCTGGAGCAACGCGCCCATGTTTTTGGCTATTCGCCATACGCTCGCCCGGGGCATCAAGCGGGCCCAGAGGGCTGACGGTTTCGCCCGTTCCACGAGCGGCGCGACCGCGGTCGAATTCGCGCTGGTCGCGGCGCCGTTCTTGGCCATGCTGATGGCCCTGTTCCAAACCGCGCTGGTCTTCTTCGCCTCGCGCGTGCTCGACGAGACGACCGAACAGGCCAGCCGCTACATCATGACCGGCCAGGCTCAGCAATCGAGCATGAGCCAAGCCGGCTTCAAGACCTGGGTCTGCGGCCAGACCTTCGCGCTGTTCAATTGCAACAACTTCATGATCAACGTGCAGGCCTATTCGAGCTTCTCGGCGGCCTCCACCACCACGCCGACGCTGACCTACGACGCCAACGGCAACGTCACCAACAGCTGGGGCTATAACACCGGCAATGCCGGCGACATCGTCGTGGTCCAGGTCATGTATCAGTGGCCGGTCGTGCTCGGCCCGCTCGGCTTCAATCTGTCCACCCAGGGGAACGGCAACCGCCTCCTGGTGTCGACCGCCGTGTTCAAGAACGAGCCCTACTGATGATGATCAGCCTCGCCACGCGCAAGATCCGCCGGCGGCTCCGCCGCTTCGCCCGCAATCGCAAAGGCATGGCGGCGGTCGAATTCGCCGTCATCCTGCCGGCGATGCTGTCGCTCTATGTCGGCGCCGCCGAGCTCGGCGACGGCTTCACGATCCAGTTCAAGGCGGCGCTGGTCGCCCGCACCGTCACCGATCTGGCCTCGCAATATGTCAGCATCAACAATTCGACCATGTCGACCATCCTCAATGCGTCGTCACAGGTGATCTCGCCCTATCCATCGGCCAACATGGCCGTGACGCTGTCGGAGATCACCACCGATGCGAACGGCCACGCCACCGTGACCTGGAGCGACTCGCTCCACGGCACCGCGCGCACGGTCGGCTCCGCGATCACGCTGCCGAACAACCTGCAGACCGCCAATATCACGATCCTGTATGGCGAAGTGACCTATCCGTATACGCCGCCGGTCGGCTATGTGTTCACCGGCACGATCAACATCAATGAGAGCCAGTTCTTCTATCCGCGGCTCTCGACCACGATCGCCCGGGTCAATTCCTGATCTCGCTGGTCTGAGCTCCGGCCCCCTCCCCGCTCCAAAGACCAACCTCTCCCGCTTTCCCACGTACTGCCCGGCGCGTTAAGTCCCGGCTTTGCCCGGGCCGCGATTGCGCGTTGATAAGTCGACGCCCTGTCGAACAGGAAAGACAAAAACAAAACCGCGCCGGAGAAGCCGGCGCGGTTTGATGTCTGTGCTTCGCCTTTGTGCCTATTGCGACAGCCGCGCCGTCGCGACGGCCTTCTGGAACAGAGCCTGCATCGCCGCCGAGATATCGCTGTCGGTCGTGATCTTGAAATACAATCCCGACGATGCGCAGCCTTGGATGTTCAACTCGATCGAGCTCTGGAACGGCGAGATCCAGGTATTGTACCAGGAGTTCGACGTCATCGGCAGATATTCGGTATACAGCAGCGCGATACGGATACCTTTATTCTTGATGACCGTGCACTGCGCCGTATTCATCGGCTCCTGGCAGCGCGTGCCTGACAGCGCCTTCGAACAAGTACCGCTATTGTTGTCGTCGACGCCGTCGGTGACCAGGAACAGCACCTCCTGCGGCGTGCTGCCAGACGTGCCGGTTCCCGGATTCGGCATGATGCCGTTGATCTGCGTCATCGCCTTCTGGAAGTCGGTGTCGGTATCGTTGTTGCTGGTGCTGCAGGTCAGATAATTGTTCTTGCAGACCTGCTGCACGTCGATCGTGGCCGCCGCCGTCGCCGCCGTCGAGAGGTTGGACGTCAGGCTCTGGACGGTGGTCGTGCCCGAACCGTTGAATGTGTAGATCGCCGCCTTATACTGGGCATTGTTGGTCGCCATGACCTGTTGTGCCGTCGTCATCAGCGCCTGCGTCGCCGAAGCTGTGTTCTGGATTCGCGTCGTCACCCCGAGACTTTTGGCGAGCGCGTAATTGTCCTCGCCGTTGGGATTGCCGAGATTGTCCGCCGACGGGTTGGATTCATGGCAGGCAAAAGCGCAGCCGCCTTCGTTGCCGCCGCTGGTCGGGGATCTGCTGGTCGCGCTGACCATGGCGGTGATGCCCGCGCTCGTCGCCGGAATCGCCATCGACGGCGAATTGTCGAGCAACAGGTAAAAATTGATATTCGGCTAAATCGACGCCGTCGCAGTCGAGGAGCCGGAAAGCGACCACGTCGTCTTGTTCTGGCCGGTGATCAGCCCCAGCACGTTGGGAAAGTTGTTCGTCGAATTCGCCGTATAGGTCACCGTCACCGTGCGCGTGAGGCCGCCATTGCTGCTGGTGACGTTGACGGTCGGGGTGACACCGCTCGTTCCCGGAACGCCGGCGGCCGTGCCGTTGAAAATGTTTTGCGACGCGGTTTGCGCGGCCGAGGCGCTCTGTCCCATCATGGCCGGCGTCACGGCAGCGAGCGCCGCCGCGTCGGCCGCGGCGTTGAGGCGGATGCGCTTCGAAGTCGCGGACGAGAAGTCCATCGCCATCCCGGTCAGAAACACGATGGGGATCAGCGAGAGCGCGAAAATGATCGCGACATTGCCTTGGCGGTCGCCGATCAGACGGCGCATCAGATTGCAGCGCATACCCTCACCTCGCGATGCACATAAAATCGCGGTTTTGCAGGGTCATCAGTAATGGGGGGCGATTGATTATTCGTTGCGTAAAAAGAATAAATCGGGCCCTGTTCGACGGCCGCAAGCCTTCTTTAACGTTACGGCGCCGTTAGCGCGGCAAGCTGCATCTGCCGATTAATTGCGAGATCCGGAACCGGCAAAGGTGTTCGCGACGATGGCCTCGATCGCCGCCAGCCCGTCGGTCAAGGCCGCGGGGCCCGGCTGCAGAATGAGCGGCGATTTGATCTCGAACAAGGCGCCGTTTCTGACCGCGGGGAGCGCGGCAAAGCCCGGCCGCGCCGCGAGCTTTTCGGGACGAAACTTCTTGCCGCACCACGACCCGATGATGATATCGGGCGCGGCGGCCATGACGGCGCCCGCCGTCACGATCCGGTCCTTGGCCGATGTGTGCCGCGAAAGACCGGCAAAGACATCGTCGCCGCCAGCGGCGGCGATCAGTTCCGACACCCAGGCGATGCCCGAAATCATCGGCTCGTCCCATTCCTCGAAATAGACTTTAGGCCGGCGCGGGTTTTGCGCTGCGCGCCGCCGCGCGGCGGCAACACCGTCCGCCAGGTCGTTGGCCAGCAGCTCGGCGCGTGCCGACGCGCCGACCAGCGCGCCGACGGTGCGGATCATGTCGAAAATCTCGGCGAGCGTGCGCTGGTTGAAGGCGTGAACCGCGACGCCGCGTTTGATCAGTTCGGCGGCGATGTCGGCCTGAAGATCGGAAAAGGTCAGAACCAGATCCGGCTCAAGCGCGAGGATTTTCGGAATATCGGCCGATGTGAAGGCCGCAACCCGCGGCTTCTCGCGCCGCGCCCGCGGCGGACGCACCACATAGCCGGAAATTCCGACAATGCGCGCGTCCTCGCCGAGCAAATAAAGCGTTTCGACGGTTTCTTCGGTGAGACAAACGATCCGTTGCGGCGGAAACATCGGCGTTCGCTTCTTCAGGATGGTGGCGGAAAAATGCGCGGCTCAGGCCTCGTGCTTTCGCAACAGGTAGGTGTCCATGACCCATCCTTTCCGCGCCTTGGCTTCGGCCCGCTTGCGCTCGATGTCCGGCCCGAGTTCCCGCAGCTTTCCCGCCACGAGGATCTCGTCTTCGGTGCCGATATAGGCGCCCCAATAGATATCGACATCCGCGCTGTCGATCGCCTTGAATGAGCAATCGGCGTCCAGCATCACGACCACATCGTCGATGTCGTCGGGCAGGCCTTCGGCGACCTTGCGGCCGGTGGTGACGTGAATTGATCGGCCGATCCGGTTGAGCGTAATCTTGTGCCTTGCCGCCAGAGCCTGAATGGCGGTGATGCCCGGAATGACGTCATAGTCGAACGCCACCGTCCCTCTGGCAATGATCTGCTCGATGATCCGCAAGGTGCTGTCGTAGAGCGAAGGGTCGCCCCAGACCAAAAAGGCGCCGCACTCGTTCTCGCCGAGCTCTTCCGCGATCAGCCTTTCGTAGATGCCGGCTTTCTGCTCGTGCCATGCCCGCACCGTCGGCTCGTAAGACGAAGGCCTGCGGTCGCGCGGCGGATCGGCCGCTTCGACCGTCCGGTAGGATTTATCCTTGATGTACCGCTCGCAAATTTCCTTGCGCAGGCGAACCAGGTCCTGCTTCTCTTCTCCCTTGTCGATGATGAAAAACACATCGGCCTCGTTGAGGGCATTGATGGCTTGGACGGTGATGTAGTCGGGATTACCCGCGCCAATGCCGATCACCAATACTTTTCTCATGGCTCACCCGCCTTGCGCGACCACTCAGGCTTTCGCATTAGCCGATGCGAGCTGTCGCGACCAGAACACTGCCGCGATCAGCTTCCTGCGACAATCTGGCGTCGTCATCAAGATTTGACGAAAGCTTTCGTCCCCGCTTATGTTGTTCGCGACGGTTCCCCGTTTGGGGATCAAAAGGGAACGCGGTGCGAGCATTTTCTAGCTCAACGCCGCGGCTGCCCCCGCAACTGTAAGCGGCGAGTCTTCCGTTATATGTCCACTGGGATCTCGGGTCCTGGGAAGGCGACGGAAGGCAGCGACCCGCGAGCCAGGAGACCTGCCGTCAGCCGTGGTCATACGCGAGCGCTGTCGGTCGGGGAGTACTGACGGTAGGCGAACCCATCATCCTCATTGGGATGTGCGGGACACCAGTTCGCGGTGACGTGCCACAGAGCGTGTTACCCGAGGTGCCTCGATGTCTCCGTATTTTGCCGCCATGCGGCGCAGCACTCGCTGCGTCGCGCGTCTCGCCGCGTCCATTGCGCTTTATTCCGTTTCCTCCATCGTTGCCGCGCTAGCACAGAACGCGCCACCACCACCTACTCCGTCGACTCCGGCCCAAGCAGCGCCATCAACACCTGCACAGCCGTCAACGGCCCAAACAACGCCTGCGCCGAAGCCCAAGCCGAAGGTCAACCGCGCGTCGAATCCGGCCGCGCAAGACGCGACCCAGTTACCCGCAGTCTCGGTGGAGTCCCCGACACGGTCCTCAGGTCGCGCCGTCCCCAGTTCCTCTTCGGTGGTCACCGCGCCGCCGTCCCGTCCGTCAAATCAAAGCTCCGGCAGCAACATCGTGGTGAGCCCCACGACGACGCCAACTCCGAGCGAAACGACCGCAAGCTCGGTATCGGTGATTTCCGCGGGCGACATCGAAGCCCGGCAATATCGCACGGTGCCGGACGCGCTCGCCGCGGCCCCGGGAACTCAATGTCGTGCAGACCGGCGGACCGGGCGGTCAGACTTCGGTGCTCATTCGCGGCACCAATTCCAACCATGTGAAGGTGCTCATCGACGGCGTCGACGCATCGGACCCGAGCAATCCCAATGCATCCTTCGACTTCGGCCAATTGCTGACCGGCGATATCGAGCGCATCGAAGTCCTGCGCGGGCCGCAAAGCGGCCTCTATGGCTCGGACGCGATCGGCGGCGTGATCTCGATCACCACCAAGAGCGGCAGCGGACCACCGAAATTGACGCTGCAGACGGAGGGCGGATCGTTCGGGACATTCAATCAGCGTGCGAGCCTGAGCGGCTCACAGGGCGATTTCAATTACTCGTTCAATGTCCAGCATTTGCAGACGGCTTCGACGCCGGTGACGCCGTGGTCCGACATCGCTCCGGGCCAAGGGCGCAAGAATGACTACTACGACAACTGGACCTATTCGACCAAACTCGGCGCCAGGCTGACCGATACGCTGAGCGCGAACGTGACGGCGCGATACACCAACTCCAATCTGCATTTTCTAAACGACGACTTCGCGAATTTCTTCCCGACGAGCTTCGCCGAACAAATCCAAAGCATGCAAAAGGACCATCAATTCTATGGCCGCGGCGAACTGGTTTGGGCACCCACGGCCGCGTTTACGAACTATTTCGGCGTCAATTACACCAATGTTTGGTCTCGTAATTTCGACCCCAATTGCTGCGACAACTTTCTGACGTCACCGGTCGTGACTCCGCCTTCGGTCAATCTGGGGACGCGCGTCAAATACGATTACCGCGGCGAACTGCAAATGGCGCCGGGGCAAAAGCTGGTTGTCGGTGCGGAAGACCAGAACGAGACACTCCGCACCAATTCGAGCAACGTCGAAGATGCGGCCTTCAACGCCACGTTTTTCGAAACCAGCGCGGAGCGCCGAAACGATGCCGGCTGGCTCGAACTGCAGAACCAGATCACCCAGAGATTCTTCATCGTTTCCAACATCCGCTATGACGCCAACGAGCAGTTCGGCGATCACACGACCTGGCGCGTGGCTCCGGTCTATATCGTTCCGGGCACCGAAACGAAGCTGAAGGCGACCTACGGCACCGGCTTCAAGGCGCCGACGCTCGAGGAACTGTATGTGAGTTTCCTGCCGTTCTTTCAGGCTAATCCCAACCTGAAGCCGGAGGAGAGCAAGGGATGGGATGTCGGATTCGAGCAGCCCCTGGCCAACGACACGATCCGCTTTGGCTCGACCTATTTCCGCAACGACATCAGGAACCTGATTACAGCCGTACCCGATCCGACAAATCCGACGCCCGGCGCCTTTATGGAGCAGAACGCTACGACTGCCTCGACATTCGGCACCGAGAATTTCATCGCGTGGCAGGCCAGCAGAAACCTGAATTTGCGCGCCGACTACACCTACACCGTTGCAAAAGCCGACGTGGCGGCCGCCTCGGCTTCTTCTCCTCCCTTCTCGGGTGAGCAACTGGTGCGGCGGCCGAAAAACAAAGCATCCTTGACGGCGACGTGGCAGGCGACGAGCCGGCTGCAGGTGTCCGGCACGCTGCTTTATCTCGGCCCGTGGTGGGATTTCACGCGCCAGGGAATTCCGCCCACCGAAGCTAATCTCTATGTCAAAGCGCCTGGCTTCACGACCGTCAATCTGGCCATCAATTACGCCTGGGCCGATAACGTGACTGTCTTCGGACGCATCGATAATCTGTTCAACAAGTACTATGAGGACCCGCTCGGCTTCGCCCGGCCGGGCTTCGGTGCTTTTGGCGGCGTCAAATTCACCCTGGGCGGAACACCGGGCGGCGGCTCGTCCGGCCCTGCCTTTGTCATGCCGCAGGCACCGTCGGGCCCGACGCCACGCAGCGCAGGTACAACATGACCGAGAGCACTTTGGATTTTTTGGCCGGCCAACTGGCCGACAGCGAAACCGCCTGGAGCGTCGGATCGTTCGGCGCCATCGCCGAATTCATGCGCGATGCCGGCGAGCCGGTGAAAATCGGCTCCAACACGAAGGCGATATCCGCACTGACGGACAAGGGCGGCCTGCGCATCGTGGCGCAGCCGCAATTGCGTCCCTTCGCGTCCGAATCGCTCACGACCCAGAGCTGGAGCCAGCGCATTGCGCTCTGCCTGCCGGAAGAGATCGCAGCCATGAATCAGCGCGCCGAACTCACCGAGCTGGGCCCTGACGAAGACTTCTCTGCGTGACGAAGATCGCGGCGGCATCCTGTTCGACATCGGGCTGGCAACGATGCAGGTCGACGCCTGCATCCGAAGCAGCGACCCGGAAGTTATCGCCGCGCTCAGGCGTCACGCCGGAAAATCGGTATTCGCCACCGACAGCGGTGCGATGGGCGTCATCCTTCACGCCAATCCGCACCGCGTTTTCGTGAGCCGGCTCGGCCGCGTCGAGGTCTTTCAGCCGATCCCGCCGCCCGGTGGCAAAAGCCCGGACGGGCCGCATACTCATGTTCTGCCGAAGCTGCTGGCGCATCACCGCACGCATGCCGCGACCGAGCCGGTGCCGCCGGGGTGGATTCCTTGCGCCCATCTCTACCCGCCGCATCCGGCACGCAACGGCCTCGGCCATGGCCGGACGTTTCAAGTCAACCGCCACACCAAATTCCAAAATCTGCTCATGCGCTATGGCGATCCGGAAAGCGTCGCGCTCAAGCGCCGCGTCGTCTATTTGGTGATGGCCGGCCATGGACCGGTCGGAACCGAAATCGCCGACGACCGCCTGTCGCGTACCTCGGTCCGCATCGCACTCCGGCAGCTCCGCGAATCGGAGACGTCATCCGGTGCATTGGCCGCGTGGCTCTCCGCCTACGAACGCTCGGACTTGGCGCAATTCGACTTGGCGGAAACTCTCGATCCGATGGAGGCCGTCCACTAAGCGCACACTCGTCCGGCCTTCCCAATGTCCGTATTAGAATCTTCAGCAGGAGAAATGCCCATGACCCTCAACATCCTCACACCCGATACCCCGGCACGGCTTGCACCGGTCGAGCAGTGTTTCGCACCGCTGTTCTGCTTCGCGCTTCTGACGTCCGCCTGTGCCGTGGCAAGCTTCGTCTTTGCCTGCGCCACGCCGTTCGCCGCCTTCGCGGTCCTTGCTGCAGCCATGCTGCCGCTGCGTTCCGCGCTCCTTCCTGTCGCCGGCGCCTGGCTGATCAATCAGGCCATCGGATTCGGCGTGTTGCACTATCCGGTGGATGCCAACACCATCGCCTGGGGGTTTGCCATCGGCGCGGCAGCGCTCGTCGCGACCGTCATGGCATCGCTAGTGCTGCGCGCGCTGCCGCGCAGCAGCACGCCGGTCGCCTTGGCGGCCGCGCTCCTCGGCGCCTATGTCGGCTATGAGATCGTGTTGTTCGCCGTCACGCCGTTCCTCGGTGGCGAGGGCGCTTTCAGCGCGACGATCGTCGCCCGTCTCGGCGCGGTCAGCGCGCTGTGGCTCGTCGGTCTCGCGGCCGTCGCCGAGGTTGCCCGCATCGCGCTGAACACGCGACAGCCCGCGACTAGCGCATAAACAGGCGCAGGTGCGATGACGCCTCTTTGCTTACAAAGAGGCGTAATCGATCGGCTTGTGGCGATCGAGCGAGCGGTAAATCGGCGGCAGCGGATATTTCAGGCCGGTCGCGCAATTGAACAGCACCGCCTGCTCGCTCTTGCCGACCCGGCCGTCGGCAAGGCTTTGCTTGTAGGCCGCGTAGGTCGCCGCCCCTTCCGGACACATCAGAAAGCCCTCCTCGCGCGCGGCTTGGTCGAGCGCCGACGTGATCGCCTCGTCCGATACCGCGATGGCAAATCCCTTGCTTTCGCGCACCGCGCGCAGGATCAGGAAATCGCCGACCGCTTGCGGCACGCGGATGCCCGACGCGATGGTCTGCGCATTCTCCCACCGCGGCGCATGTTCGACGCCTTCCTCGTAGGCGCGCACCATCGGCGCGCAACCCGACGCCTGCACCGCCACCATGCGCGGGCGCTTGCTGTCGATGAAGCCGATCGCTTCGAGCTCGGCGAAGGCCTTCCACATGCCGATCAGGCCGGTGCCGCCGCCGGTCGGATAGAAGATCACGTCGGGCACCTGCCAGCCGAGCTGCTCGGCAAGCTCGAGCCCCATCGTCTTCTTGCCCTCGATCCGGTATGGCTCCTTCAAGGTCGAGACGTCGAACCAGCCGACTTTGGCTCTGCCCTCGCCGACGATCTTGCCGCAATCGTCGATCAGGCCATTGACGCGATAGACGCTGGCGCCTTGCAGCGCGATCTCGCTGACATTCACTTCCGGCGTATCTTCCGGACAGAAGATCGTGGTCCTGATGCCGGCATGGCTGGCATAGGCGGCAAGCGCCGCGCCGGCATTGCCGTTGGTCGGCATCGCCATGTGCTTGATGCCGAGCGCTTTCGCCATCGACACCGCCATCACGAGGCCGCGCGCCTTGAACGAGCCGGTCGGCAGCCGGCCTTCGTCCTTGACCAGCAGCTCGCCGCCGCCGAGCTTCGCCGCCAGTTTCGGCAGCGGCACCAGCGGCGTCATCGCTTCGCCGAGGCTGACAATGTCTTCCTTCCGCCGCACCGGCAGCAATTCGCGATAGCGCCACAGATCGGGCGGCCGCTTGGCCAGCGCATCCTTGCTCAGCGCCTGCTTGACGCCGGGGAGATCGTAGCGGACCAGGAGCGGCTTGCCGGCTTTCGACAGATTATGGATCTGATCGGCGGGATAATGCTCGCCGGTCGCCGAACATTCGAGGTGGGTGACGAAGGTCTTTCGTTCGGTGGTCAGATTATCGTTGGTGTGCAAGTCGTTTCTCCGGCCGTCGCGCGAGCAGTGTTTCGCTCCCGGATTATTGTGTACGTAAGCGCGGGTCGGCTTCAACCCTTCAACGAAGGGCCAGCGAAAATGGAGTTGCGGGGTGGATAGCGTCGATTTTGATGCCTTGGAGGAACAGGCGCGGGCCAAAATGCCCACGGCTTCGTATGCGTTCTGCGCCGCCGGCGCCGACGACGAGATCAGCGCCGGCGAAAACATCACCGCCTGGCGCAGTCTCCGTCTGCGGCCGCGCGTGCTCAACGACGTCGAAACCATCGACACGCGGGTCACGCTATTGGGTCACGCGGTGCCGGCGCCGATCCTGGTGGCGCCGACCGGGCGGCACAAGCTGTTCCACGCCGAAGGCGAGCGCGCCACCGCGCGCGGCGCGGCGGCGGCCAACGCGGCTTATGTGATGGCGTCCTTTTCCAACGTGCTGCTCGAGGACGCCGCCGCCGAGCGGCGAGCGGCGCCGCAATGGTTTCAGCTCTACTATTGGCCGAACCGCGCCGAGGTCGAAGCCTTGATCGACCGGATCGTGGCGGCGGGCTTCGCCGCGCTGGCGCTGACCGTCGACGCTCCGGTCGGCGGCTGGAGCCCGCGCGCGGCGCGCGACCAGCACGCGCCGTCGCCCGACATTCTCAATATCAACATGCCGGGCCGGCCGATGGCGCGCACCGCCTATCATCCGGATTTCGCCGGCAAGGTGGTCTACCCCGCGACCTGGCGCGAGCTGGAATGGCTAGCGAAGCGTTCACCGATCCCGGTGATCGTCAAAGGCGTGCTGCGCGCCGATGATGCCGTGCACTGCGTCGAGAGCGGCGCGCGTGCGATCATGGTCTCCAATCACGGCGGCCGGCATCTCGACACCACGGTGACGACCGCGGCCGCGCTCGGCGAAATCGCCGCCGCGCTTTCCGGCAAAGCCGAAGTCTATGTCGACGGCGGCATCCGGCGCGGTACCGACATTTTCAAGGCGCTGGCGCTCGGTGCCCGCGCTGTGATGATCGGCCGGCCGGTGATCTGGGGCCTCGCGCTGCGCGGCGCCGATGGCGTGACCGAAGTGCTCGAGCATTTACGCGTCGAGCTGGTGCGCGCCATGCAATTGTCCGGCACCGCGACGCTCAAGGACATCACGCCAGATCTTGTGGCACCGCCGCCGCGCGATTGAGAGCTCGTTCCGCCGTGAAACCGCCATGCTGATTTGGCGATGGACAGGCCGTCGCCGCAGTCGCTAAGGTTTTTCACTCTCTGGAAACGCCAATGCCGGACAACCCGCCAAACAATCGGAACTATGACATCATCATTGTCGGGGCGGGTTCCGCCGGCTGCGCCTTGGCCGGCCGCCTCTCCGAGGACAAAGGCCGCCGCGTGCTGCTGGTCGAAGCCGGCGGCTGGGACACCGATCCCTGGATCAAGATTCCGCTCGGCTGGCCGCATATCCTGCTCAACCGCAAGCACGATTGGATGTATTTCGCCGAACCCGAAGCCACGACCGGCGGCCGCGGGCTCGAATGCGCGCGCGGCCGCGTCATCGGCGGTTCCTCATCGATCAATGCCATGGCCTATGTGCGCGGCAACCAGGGCGACTATGAGCGCTGGGCCGCGTCCGGCTTGAAGACATGGTCCTATGCCCATGTCCTTCCTTATTTCCGGCGCCAGGAATCCTGGAAGGGCGGTGCGAGCTTCTATCGCGGCGGCGACGGGCCGCTCGCCACGCGGATGGCGGCGTATTCCGACCCGCTGGCTGAGGCCTATGCCGCCGCCGGCCGTGCCGCCGGATACAAGGCGACGCCCGACTATAATGGCGCGCAGCAGGAAGGTTTCGGCGTCTGGCAGACGACGTCGAAGGACGGCCGCCGCTGCAGCGCCGCCGACGCCTACCTGCGACCGGCGTTGGAGCGCAAGAACCTCAGTGTCGAAACCAATGCGCTGACGACCAAGGTCATCTTTAACGGCAGTCGCGCGGTGGGCATCCAATACATCAAGAACGGCGCCACCGTCACCGCGCATGCCGAGCGCGAAGTGATCTTGTGCGGCGGGGTGATCAATTCGCCGCAACTCCTGATGCTGTCCGGCATCGGCGACCCGGCGGAACTGGCGCAACACGGCATCGCCGTGAAAGCGGCCCTGCCCGGCGTCGGCAAGAATTTGCAGGATCATATTTCGGCGAGCATTGCTTATGCGCGCAAGACGCCGGGGCCGTTCCATCGCGCCATGCGCATCGACCGCATCGTGCCGGCTTTGGCGCGCGCTTATTACAAGGGCGAAGGCATCGCGACCGACCTGCCCGGCGGCAGCATGGCGTTCCTGAAGAGCCGCCCGGACGCGCTGCTGCCCGACGTGCAATTGATCTTCAACGCCGCACCGATGACGGCGCATCCTTACTTCTGGCCGTTCAAGCGGCCTTACGCCGACGGCTATGCCTGCCGCGCCGTGGTGTTGCGCCCGGAGAGCCGCGGCCGCGTCGAGCTCGCCTCGGCAGATCCGCGGCAGGCTGTGCGCATCCGGCAGAACTTCCTCGCCACCGACAATGACTGGAAGACGCTGCGCGCCGGTTTGCGCATCGTCCGCGACGTCTGCCGGCAAGCGCCGATGACGCCGTTCATGGCGAGCGAGATCGCGCCGGGCGAGAGCGCCACCGACGACGCCAGTCTCGACGCCCATATCCGGGCCAATTCGATCACTGTCCATCATCCGCTCGGTACCTGCAAAATGGGGCTCGCGACCGATCCGATGGCGGTGGTCGATCCGGAGCTGAAAGTGCTCGGCGTCGACGGGCTGCGCGTGGTCGACGGCTCGGTGATGCCGGATCTGGTCGGCGCCAATATCAACGCGCCGATCATCATGATCGCGGAAAAGGCGGCCGATCTGATCCGCGGCCGGCCGCCGCTCGAAGCCGTCCGCATCACCGGCGCCACCGAATTGTCGCGGCCGTAAGCTGCAGCTGTTGCCCCGCGGCGTATTGGCGCCGTAAAATGCACCAACAAAAGCCCGATAAATCGGGCTGACGCATAACCCCTGGGACAGGCTTCACAATCCTGTCACGCCCCCCTATAAACTGTCGGCCATCGCCGCACTGCGGCATTGAGTCGAGGTGGGAGCGTCAGCTTGAACGCTCATGTATCGCCCTCTGGCTGGCCCGCGCTGGTTCTGAACGCGGACTTTCGGCCGCTGAGCTATTACCCCCTGTCGCTGTGGTCCTGGCAGGATGCGATCAAGGCCGTCTTCCTTGAGCGGGTGAACATCGTCGCCAATTACGACCGCGCCGTGCACTCGCCGAGCTTCGAGATGAAGCTGCCGAGCGTGGTATCGCTGAAGACCTATGTGAAGCCCTCGACGCATCCGGCCTTCACCCGGTTCAACGTGTTCCTGCGCGACCGCTTCGTCTGCCAATATTGCGGCGCCCGCGACGACCTCACCTTCGATCATCTGCTGCCGCGCTCGCGCGGCGGCCACACCACCTGGATCAATGTCGTTGCCGCCTGCTCGCCGTGCAATCTGCGCAAGGGCAATCTGACGCCGGAAGAGTGCAAGATGTGGCCGTCGCAGCGGCCGTTCCAGCCGACGGTGCAGCATCTGCACCGCAACGGCCGGCTGTTCCCGCCAAACTATCTGCACGACAGCTGGCTCGACTATCTGTATTGGGACACCGAACTCGATCCGTAAGCGGATCGCTCGCGCTAGACGACAAGACGCAAAGAAAAAGGCCGCCCGCGACATCACGGGCGGCCAAATTTTTATGCGGTGTTGTCTGCGTTCTTCAGTTCTTCTGCGTGGCCTGCGGCGCGGCAGCCTGGGATTGCGCTGCCTGCGGATTGGCCGCGAGATAGTCCTCGTAGGTGCGGCCGGCATAGTCAGGATTTGTCGGCACGACCGACATTGGCACCGCGGTCGCCGCGACCGGAGTTGTCGGCACTTGCGTCGCCTGCGCACTGGCATTGCCGTAGACCGAAGCGCTGGCGGACTCTTTGGTGCACACGTCGGCGAAGACCACGAGGCCGGACGGCGTATAGGTCTTGGTCAGGCAGGTGCACGGGCCGGGCGCCGGGCCGTCGTCGACCTCGGCGGGCACCACTTCTTCCGTCACGTCGTCGAACACGACCCAGACGCCGTCACGGAACACCCAGTGATGATGGTGATGATGGTGATTCCACACGACCGGCGGAGGAAGAACCGGAGTTGGGATCGGATGGCCCGGATCCGGGATCGGCAGCGGCAGCGGATGGATCGGAATGATCGGACGGCCGGGATTGCCCGGATTGCGGATCGGAATGATCGGGACGATCGGGCCACGGCCACCATGGCCGGTGAAGCTCGCGAACCGGCCGCTGAAACGGCCACCGCCGAATGCGCCGCCACCGAAATGGCCGCCGCCGAAGTTGCCGGCGCGGGCGAAGCCGCCGCCGCCAAAGCCGCCGAAGCCGCGGGCATCGGCCGCTTCGGAGGCCAGGGACGCCACGGCGATTGTCGCCGCAGCAAGGCTCATGATCATTTTGCGAGAGAGAGAGTTGCGGGACATGGTCGTTCTCCAGGTTCGGGGTCAGTGGGTATGGGTTCCACTAACCCGTAGGACAGGCGGCCCGGAGAAAGGTTCAGGCGACATTCGGCGGACGTAATGGACGCTCTTTACCGGATGATGAAGCGGCGCTGGAAAAGTGACGTTGGTCACAGGCACTTCAAAACTTAATCAAAATGCGCCGGCCAAGCGGGCAAACTTGCTCATTCGCGGGCAAAAAGGGACACTGGGCCGCCGGTTCCCGGATCGGCCCCAAAATCTTTTTCGCCGTTGCTTTGAACCTGGCTTCGAGCTGGCTGCCTAATGGACAAGGCCGGTGCTTCCGCGATGCACACGATTACGGACGAGGTCCTGATCGCAAAAATCGCCAAGGGCGACCGGTCCGCCATGGAGGCTTTGTTCGCGCGCTATCGCGTCCGGGTCTTCAAGTTCGTGCTGCGTGTAGTGCGTAACGAGGCCATCGCGGAGGAGCTGAACAGCGACGTGTTCATCGACATCTGGCGGCAAGCCGGAACGTTCGAAGGACGCGCGGCGGTCTCGACCTGGATATTCAGCATCGCCCGCTTCAAGGCGCTCAATGCGCTGGCGCGGCGAACCGAAGATGAGCTCGACGAAGCGAAGGCAGAGACGATCAAGGACGACGCCGATGATCCCGAAACCGCACTCGCCAAGAAGGACAAGGCCGCCGTGCTACGGCAGTGCCTCGATGCGCTATCGTCGGAGCATCGAGAGATCGTCAACCTCGTCTATTATCAGCATAAATCGGTGGAGGAGGTTTCTGGAATTGTCGGCATCCCGGAGGCGACCGTGAAAACGCGAATGTTTTACGCGCGCAAGAAATTGTCCGAGCTGCTGGCGGAACGCGGCATCGAACGAGGCTGGCCATGAACGCCGCAAACAACACGCCGCGCAGTTCGCCGAACGAGCCGAGCGAAATCGAGTTGCTGTTGCCGTGGTATGCGGCCGGTACGCTCGACCGCCGCGAGGCGGCGCAGGTCGAAGCGGCGCTGGCCGCGGACCCCGCGCTCGCCGAGCGTCTCGAATGGGTGCGCGCCGAATTCGCGCAGGAGATCTATATCAATGAGGAAGCAGCCTCGCCGCCCGGCAGCGACGTGAAGGCGCTGTTCGCCAAGATCGACGCCTTGCCGGCGCGCCGGCCCGGCACGCTCATGGCTTCTTCCCCCACATTCGCCGAGCGCATCGGTGAATTCTTCGCCGCGCTGTCACCGCGCACACTTGCCTTGTCGGGCGCGGCTGCAGCGCTCGTCATCCTGCTGCAGGCGGGCGTCATCGGCGGCATTGTGCTCAACGGCGGGTTTGAAACGGCCTCGGCGCCATCGAACACGGTCGCGGACGGCAGTTATGTGCTGATCCGCTTTCAGCCGCAGGCGACCGCGGCCGATATTGCAGGCTTCCTTGCCGCGCACAGGCTCAGCATTGTCGACGGACCTTCCGGCGGAACGCTCTACCGTGTGCGCGTGGCCGAGACCAAGCTGGCCCAGCCCGAGCTCACGGCCATCGTGAACACGCTGCAGAACGACAAGGTCATAGGCTTCATCGCCCCAACCGAGTGATGGGTGGACCATGCGAAACAGCTCGATCCCCGTGCGCCATTTTCTGACAGTGCTGATCGGCGGCGTCTTGGTCGCCGCATGCTGGACCGGCTCTTCGACTCCGGCGCAGGCCTTCGGCCTGTTCGGCTTCGGCCGCGGCGGTTTCGCCCGGCCGATGGGACCGCCGCTGTTACGGCGTCCCCTGCCGCCGCCGCGCTTCGGCGGCGGCTATCCGGGCAGGCCGGGCTGGGGCGGTTCGCCGCGCGGCCCGATCATTGGTGGCGGCGCGGTCGGCGGCGGCATCGTTGCCGGTGGCGGCGGTTCCGCGAGCGGCAAAGGCCATGGCAATTCCGGCGGCGGCAATAACAACAATAACAGCAACAACAACGGCCGCGGTGCGACGCCGGTCGCGCAAACCGATCAGCCTTACGTTCCCAATGAAGTCATCATCGCCTTTGCGCCGGACACGACGGCGCAGGCCATCGATCAATTCGCGCGCCGCTACGACCTGACCCAGGCCGAGACGCAAAACTTTCCGCTGATCGGCGCCAGCCTGTACCGGTGGCGCATCGGCGGCAACCGGACGGTCGCAAGCGTGATCAATGCGGCCGGAGCTGAGAATATCGTCGCCAGCGTGCAGCCGAATTACTACTTCACGCTGCAGGACGCAGCCGTCGCCGTGACGCGGGGCGATCCTTCGCAATATGTGCTGCGCGAATTGCAGATCGACAAAGCGCACGAGATCGCGACCGGCAAGGACGTTCTCGTGGCGATGATCGATTCCGAAATCGACAGCAAGCATCCCGATCTCGGCGGCACGGTGACCAAGAGCTTCGATGCGCTCGGCGGCGGCGAGACCCCGCATCTGCATGGCACCGAAATGGCCGGCGCGATCGGCGCGCATGGCAAGCTTCTCGGCATCGCGCCCGACGCGCGGATCCTGGCGGCGCATGCTTTCGACGATACCGCCGGCATCGCCAAGGGAACGTCCTACGCGGTCTACAAAAGCCTGCAATGGGCGACCGACAACGGCGCACGCGTCGTCAATATGAGCTTTGCCGGTCCGGCCGATCCGACGCTGCGCCGGCTCGTGGCCGCGACCTATGGCAAAGGCGTCGCGCTGATCGCCGCGGCCGGCAATGCCGGCCCGCAATCCGAGCCGCTCTATCCGGCCGCCGATCCCAACGTGATCGCCGTGACCGCGACCGACAGCGACGACCACGTCTTCAAGATGGCCAATCGCGGCCGCCATATCGCCGTCGCCGCGCCCGGCGTCGACATCATCGCACTGGCGCCGGGCGGCAACTATCAGCTTTCGACCGGCACTTCGATCGCCGCCGCTCACGTCAGCGGCATCGTCGCCTTGCTGCTCGAGCGCAAGCCGTCGCTGACGCCGAGCGACGTGCGCGGCATCCTGATCGCGACCGCCAAGCTTCCCGGACCGCCGACGCCGGATTCCGATTTCGGCGCCGGCTTGGTCGGTGCCTATCGCGCGCTGACTGCGCTCGATCGCGGCGCGCCGAGCGGCAAGGACGAGAACGCGCAAGCCAAGCAGTAAGCTGCGCGGCTGCTCGAACCTTTATTGACGATGGTTGTCCAACCCCATGCAGCTCAAGCTAAGCGGCTGCAATCCGGTGGAGACAAAAATGTCAAACCATTATGAGCACACGCAACCCGGCACATTGATGATCGTGGTCTTAGTCGCTGGCGCCATCGTTTGCGCAGCAATCGCTTACGGCGATACCGGCGCCTCACGCTGGCTCGCAAGCGCCATGGCGGTCGGCATATTGATCCTGAGCTGGTTGTTCTCGTCGCTCACGGTCATCGTCAATGACAACGAGGTTCGCTGGTACTTCGGCCCAGGCGCCTGGAACTATCGCATGGCGCTGACTGACATCGTGTCGGCCCGCGCCGTGCGCAACAGTTGGCTCAACGGCTTCGGCGTGCGCATGGGCCCAGGCTTTCGCCTCTATAATGTTTCCGGTCTCGACGCCGTCGAGCTGAAATTGAAAGACGGCAGCGTCCGCCGCATCGGCACCGACGATGCCCCGGGCCTTACCGCGGCGCTGCAGCACGGGTGAACGCCCAGCCGCCTCGCCTTCTCAAACAGAAACAACAGCAGTGATTCAGGGTTGTCTCCGCGTGCGCATGGGCCTACATGCGCACCTGGAGATGATGCGATGGGCTCGATTGTTCTTCTCGATCTGATGGGCGGCGTGGCGCTCCTGCTCTGGGGCCTGCATATGGTCCTGAGCGGCGTGCTGCGGGCCTTCGGTCCGGACCTGCGCCGCTATCTGAGCAAGGCGCTGGGCAACCGCTTCAGCGCCTTTGCCGCCGGGCTGGGGCTGACCGCGCTGCTGCAGTCGAGCACCGCGACCGGGCTGATGACCGCCTCGCTGTGCGCCGAGGGGGTGGTGAGCCTCGTGCCGGCGCTCGCGATCATGCTCGGCGCCAATGTCGGCACGACGCTGATCGTGCAGCTACTGGCCTTTGATATTTCCTGGATCGCGCCGGTCCTGTTCGTGATCGGTCTCGTCACCTTCCGCACCGGCGGCTCGTCGCTCACCAGGGCGCTCGGCCGCATCGCTATCGGGCTCGGGCTGACGCTACTCGCTTTGCACATCCTGCTCGATACGCTAGCCCCGGCGGAAGAGGCGCCGGCGGTGCGGGCGCTGCTGGCCTCGATCACCCACGATCCCGTGCTTTGCGTGCTGATCGCCGCGGCGCTGACCTGGGCGGCGCATTCAAGCGTCGCCGTCGTCCTCCTCATCATGTCGCTGGCGCTGTCGCATTTCGTAACGCCGGAGGCGGCGCTGGCGCTGGTGTTGGGCGCCAATCTCGGCAGCGCCATCAACCCGCTCATCGAGAGCGGCACGCGCGGCGATCCGGCGAGCCGCCGGCTCCCGGTCGGCAACATGCTCAACCGGCTGGTGGGCATATTGATCGCGCTGCCGTTCCTGCCGCTGATCGCGCGCGAGTTCTCGGCCTGGCAGCCTGACGCCGCCAAGATGACCGCCGAATTTCACATGCTGTTCAATGTGGCGCTGGCCGTGATTTTCATCGGACCGCTGGACGCGGTCGCCGCGCTGCTGGTTCGCACCCTGCCCGAAAAGAAGCGGCCGGAAGACGCTTCGGCGCCGCGCTATCTCGACGAAGCAGTGCTGGACAATCCGCCGCTCGCGCTCGCCAATGCCGCGCGCGAAACCCTGCGCATGGGCGACGCGGTCGAGGCCATGCTGCGCGAAGTCATGGCCGCGCTCATCAACAACGACCGCAAGCTCATCGCCGACGTGTCACGGATGGATAATGTCGTCGACCGCCTCGACGACGCCATCAAGCTCTATGTCACCAAGCTCACGCGCGACAGCCTCGACGAGCGCGAAGGCCGGCGCGCCATGGAGATCGTGTCGTTCACGATCAATCTCGAACATATCGGCGATATCATCGACAAGAATCTGTGCGAGATCGCGGCCAAGAAGATCAAGCGCCGCTATCAGTTCTCGGCGGAAGGGGCGGCCGAGCTCGCGGCCTTCCACAAGCGCATCATCGAATGCCTGCAGGCCGCATTCGGCATCTTCATGACCGGCGACGTCGAAGCGGCGCGCAAGATGCTGCGCGAGAAGGCCGATATGCGCCGCGCCGAGCTCGAAGCGGCGGAGCGGCATCTTGACCGGCTGCGCGAAGGCCGGCCGGAATCCGTCGAGACGACGTCGCTTCACCTCGACGTGCTGAGCGATCTCAAGCGCATCCACTCGCACATCTGTTCGGTCGCCTATCCGGTGCTGGAAGCCGCCGGCGAACTGTCGGCGTTCCAGCGCTCGTATGACAACGGCACGAAGACCGAGACGCCCGACGCGCTGAGCTACCAGCCGAAGCTGCCGTAACCGGCACTGTGGATCTCCTAAGCCGCCGGACTGGCATGCGCGCTGTCCGGCGCGCCGTTGGGTTTCGGGCTGCTGTCCGCCGGACGCGTCTGCACCTGCACCGGCGGTGTACGGACCAGCGGAATGCGCGGCGTCTCAAGCGCGGCTTCATCGCGGCGCGACGAGCCTTCAAAGCGCGCGTTTTCCTCGATCGACAGCGAGCGGTGGAAGATGTCGCCCTCGACGGATGCGCTGCCGTTGAGCTTCACGCGGTTGGCATGGATGGTGCCCTTGACGCGGCCGCCGACGCTCAGGTCGTCGGCGACGATGTCGCCCTCGACTTCGGCGCCCTGGGCGATCATCACCGTCGAAGCGCGCAGCTCGCCTTCGACCCGGCCAAATATGTTGACGGTTCCCTCGCCGGTGATCTTTCCGACGATGGTCATGCCGGCGCTGATGGTGGATTCATCCGACGACGCATTCTGCGCCGAAGAGGGTGACGCCGCCGGCCGTGCACTGTGCTGGATCGGCGTCACAACGCGATCGCCTTCGGATGAACCGTCCTTAGTCTTACCGAACATGTCGTACTCCTTCTCTCTTTGTCCTGTGCAAGGTTGGATTGTCAGATCGCGTAATAGACGCGGTGGAAGCGATGGCCGAGGCCGCTCAAGACTTCACGCCCGCTGGATGCGGTCGCGGCGGCGAGTTCGTCGATGCCGACTTGCGCGCCGATCAAGGTCGCCATCTCGCCGTAGCGCGCCGCGGTCGGATCAGGCAGGTCGGTGACATCGACCGGCAGCAGATCCATTGACGGCCGCCCGACGACCGGACAGCGGCGCCCGCCGACGATCGCGGCAAGCTTGGTATCGGCGGGATTGGCGGGCCGTGGATAACCGTCGGCATAGCCGACCGACAGCAACGCGAGCCGCGTGCGCCGCCGTGCCGTCCAGCCAAAAGAGCCGGCGACGCTCTCGCCTTGCGCCAATTGCCGGACTTGAACGATACGGGCCTTGAGTTCAATGACCGGCAGCGTCGGATTGGGTTGTCCGGGCGTCGGGTTGACGCCGTAGAGGGCGGCTCCGGCGCGCACCATGTCGAAATGGATCTGCGGACCGAAGAAAATGCCCTGGGAATTGGCGAGCGAGGCCGGCACGCCGTCATAGAGGCGGCGCAGATCGCGAAACGCTCTGACCTGACGATCATTGAGCGGGTGATCTTGCTTCTCAGGATGGTCGAGGCGGCTGATCAGGAGGCTGATGCCGTGCCCGAGCGTGTTGAGCCGCTGGGCGAAGGCCGCCGCCTCCTCCATCGACAGGCCGAGCCTGGTCTCGCCGGTATCGACATGGAGCGCGCAACCGCCGGTCCATTGATGCTGCGCCATGAAGACATCCCACTCCGCCATCTCGATGGAACTGTTGATGACCGGGCGCGCATCGACTTCGGCAAAAGCCGGACCTGATCCGGAATAAAACCCGTTGAGCACATAGATCACGGCCTTCGGCGCCACCGCGCGCACGCGGCGCGCTTCGGGAATATTCGATACGAAGAAAGTCCTGCAGCCGGATTTGGCGAGAGCGCCGGCGACCGGATCGAGGCCGCAGCCGTAAGCGTTGCCTTTCACCACGGCCGCGCACTCGGCATCGGCGCGCTTGGTCAGCATTTCGTAATTGGTGGCGAGCGCGGTGAGATTGATCTTGAGGACGCCGCAGGCCTCCGCCTCCGGCGGGCCCTCGCGGCTGACATAGGCGGCGAGCCCCTTGTTGTTGACGACGAGCCGGCCGCCTTTATTGACAATCTTGCCGTCGACCGAGCCTTCGACGACGACATTGGCGCCCTGCTCGATGGTCAGGCTGCCAAGGAGATTGCCGCGCACATGGAGCGAACAGTTCCGCTGCACGATCGTGTCATTGACGATCGAGCCATGAACATCAGACGGGCTGCTGATAAGCAGCGTCCCATCGTCGGCCTGTTGAGCTGCCAGCATTGCCGCGAACGCCGCGATAGACTGGGTTCCCTCGTCACCCAGCAGGCATCAGGGTACTTTTGCCGTAGTGACAGCGCAATGACGAAATTCGTTTATGCACGATGGTCACAGCGAAACCGGGCCGCGGTTTCAACAAAACAGCGGACAGCGATTTCACAAAAAGATCGTGTTCAAACAAAAAAACGGCAGCCGAACCCTGCTCAGGCTGCCGCAATCTTGTGCACGCCGGCGAAATTCGGCGCCACCTCGGCCATGAAGCGTGACATCTCGTCCTTGACCTGCTGGTGCGGCTTCATGCCGACATTGAAGTAGAGGATCACTTCGTCATAGCCGGCGGCCTCGACGTTCTTCAGGATCTCGGTAATCCGCGCGGGCGAGCCGAGCAGCACCGAGTTCTCGGTCAGATCTTCCGGCTTAACTTTCTGCAGCCGCTGAACCATGTCGACGAAATAAAGGTAGCTCGGCGGCGCGGTTTTCGGGTCGCTGGGGAAAGCCGGAATCACGCATTCCTTGTAATAACGGATCTGGCGCGCGCGCTGCGCGTCCTCCTGCGCCTTGTCATCGGCGAAATGCGCGAAATAGCTGCACATCATGCGGCCCGGCTTGGTGCCGTGCTTGGCGCAGGTTTCCTTGTAGAGGTCGGCGACCTGCTTGAGCCCGCCATAGCTGATGGCGGCGGCGAACGGCGCCACGATCAGGCCGCAGCCGAGCCGTGCCGCGAGTTCGATCGAGGGCTTGGAGAACGAGCCGACATAGGTCGGCAGCGGGCGCTGCACCGGCTTGGGGGTGATGCGCACGTCGTCGAAGGAATAATGCTTGCCGTGGTGCGAAATGCGGTCGTCGGCCGCCCACAGCTTGCGCACCAGTTCGAGACCCTCTTCGAAAATGCCCTGATTGTCCGCGAACGACACGCGGAACGGCTCGTATTCGCGCTTGTCGTAGCCGCGGCCACAGGCGAAATCGACCCGGCCATTGGACAACAGATCGAGCGTCGCCCACTGCTCGGCGACGCGGATCGGATGATGCAGCGGCAACACGGTCACCGCCGGCGCCAAGCGGATGCGCTTGGTCTGCGCCGCCACATAGGTCAGCACCATGTCCGGGCAGGACAGGACACCGAGCGAATTGAAATGATGCTCGCCGATCCAGGCCGAATGCATGCCGAGCTTGTCGGCCAGAAGCGCCTCGGCGGTGATGTCGGAGACGAACTGGTTCGAGGTGCGCTGATTGTTTTCGTAATGATTGTCGCTCAGCGTGAAATAGCCGAAGTCCATGATGTTACTCCTCCCGCGAGCCCGCAGCCTGGTTTCCTGGCCGCATGTCCGGCCGGTTTGTCATTTTGCTTGGCGCGATCTTATACCGCCGCGCTTTCCTGGGATAATAATTGAATATGCATCAGTTGTAAAAGCAATAATTAGGTCAACAATCCTGCCCGAACCGGAACGTGCCGCCGGATTCGCGGTCGGCGAACCCGCAAATCTTTGACCGCAACGGGCGATTCCATTAGATGGGCCATATTCCACTTCGGGACTGACTGTGACGCGCGCGACCAAGCTCGATCTCGGCGATTACCTGCCCTATCTCGCCAACCGCGTCGGCAACATCATCGCCGACCAGTTCGGCGCCTCGGCGCTTTCGCGGCATGGGCTTTCCATCGCGATGTGGCGGGTGACGGCGGTGCTGGCGGCGAACGGCAGCCAACGCCAGATCGATCTTGCCGATCTGACCAGCATCGATTCCTCCACTCTGTCGCGGATGGTGACGCGGCTCGTGCGCATGCGGCTGGTCACGCGGACCCGCTCGACCAAGAGCAACCGCGAGGTCGCGGTCGAATTATCGCCGAAGGGCAAGGCGCTGGTCGCCGAACTGATCCCGATCGCGCGCGACTACGAGGCCGTCGCCATTGCCGGGCTGTCGCGTGAGGAACTCGACGTGCTCAAAAGCAGCCTGCGCCGGATCTACGCCAATATGAAAAGCCGAACGGTCTCGTCCCTCGACTGAACATCGGCAAGACCGGAGCGTCCCAATCGCGTCCGAGGCGGCCGAGCAATGGGCAGACGCCCTCTTTTCCGCGGCTGCGCCGCAATGCCACTTTCCTTTGCCCAGGCGCTGACTTACCCTTTTCGGCAAAGGCGCCGTCAGTGCGCTGTATGGGGGAATTCCGGGGAGGGAATAATGGCCGCGGCGAACGAAGTTCAGGTTTCGCATCTTCTCGACGAGCATGGGCTCGGGGCGTTTCAGATCAAGCTGCTGATCTGGTCGGTGCTGATCGCCTTCATCGACGGCTACGATATCGGCGCCGTCGCCTTTGCCGCGCCGCACCTGATCCGGGACTGGCATATCGAGCCAAAGTCGCTCGGCCTGGTGCTCACGGCAAGCAATTTTGGCGTGTTGTTCGGCTCGCAGATCTTCGGCTGGGTCGGCGATCGCTACGGCCGCAAAACGTCGCTAATCATCTGCAATATTCTGTTCGGCGTGTTCACCTACTGGGCAGCATACTCGACCAACCTGACGGAGCTGTTCTGGCTGCGCACGATCGCCGGCCTCGGCATTGGCGGCGTCATTCCGAACATCGTGGCGATCAATGCCGAATCGGCGCCGCGCAATTTGCGCGCGACACTCGCCATCATCGCGGCCGGCATGGTGCCGCTGGGCGGCGCCCTTGCCGGTTTCGCCGCACTTGCGTTCATTCCGCAATACGGCTGGCCGGTCCTGTTCTATATCGGCGGCGTCGTGCCGATCGTGTTTGCCATCATCGCGATCTTCGGCATGCCCGAGTCGATCAAATACATGACGCTGCATGATAGTCAGCGGTCCAAGATGGAAGCGCTGATCGCGGCCATTCGCCCCGATTTCAAGGTGCCGCCCGATGCGCGCTTCGTCATCGAGGATGAAAAGCAGTTTCCAAACTCAAGTCCGCGTTATCTGTTCCACAACGGATTGGAAGTGATCACGCCACTGACTTGGCTGATCTTCATCCTCAATTTGATGGGGTACTTCTTCCTCATCAGCTGGACGCCGACCATACTGGTGCAGGCGGCCCATGCACAATCAGTCGGCGCTCTCACCGGCGCCGCGCTGCAGGTCGGCGGCACGGTCGGCGCATTGGTGCTGTGCTGGTGGCTGCAGCGGCAGCGCTTTCTTGCCATTGCGATCCTGTTCGCAATCGCCGTTCCGGTGGTCGCCGCGATTGGCTATGCCGGGTTGTCGTCCACTTCCGCCCTGGTGATCGCGGCGTTCCTGGCCGGCGCCGTGGTGCTCGGTATCCAGTCCGGCATCAATGTGGTCGGCGCGATGATCTATCCGACGTCGCTGCGTGCGAACGGGTCGGGATGGCAGCTTGGACTGGGCCGGCTCGGCGGAATCATCGGTCCGCTCGCCGGAACGCTTCTCATCGCCTCTTTCCCCATCGAACAAATGTATCTGTTCGCGGCGATTCCTTTCGCCTTGGGCGCGATCGTGACCTACATCATCTACGTGCTCAACAAGGCGCGCCTGAAGGCGCACCCGGAATTGGCGCAAGGACAGTAACCACGGACTGTGATCAAGGGCAGTCATCGGCGAGGCTAGAACGGCTCGTAGCCACGCAGCGCCGGGATCACCTTGTCGCCGAACAGCCGGATCGAGCGCATCAGCGCCTCCTCCGGCAGATCGGCGAAATTGAACTCGCCAAGAAAGACGTTGAAGACGCCTGCCTCCGCGGCGGCGCGGATTTTGGCCGCGACCGTGTCCGGCGAGCCGATGAAGATCAGATCGTTCTTCAGCAGATAATCGGCATCGAACAGATGCTGCATGATCTCCGAGGCGCCGGGCTCGCCGCGGCCGACGAACATCTTGGCATGTTCGCGCGCCCGCTCCTCGAAGGTCTCGCCGGGCTTGGCCGGCGCCAGGAAGCCCTCGTAGGCGCGGCTGGCGCGAAATGCCGCCGTCTCGAGCGCCTTGTCGTCGGTCTCGGCGACATAGACCACGGTGCAATAGGCGATGTTCGGCTTGTTCGCTCGCCCGGCCGCCTTCCAGTCAGCAAGGAATTTGCGATAGCGCGGCGCCGCATCGGCACGCGGATAGACCAGGAAGTAGCCGGGATTGATACCGTGGGCGGCGCAGAATTCGAGCGTCTGCGGATCGCGGCTCATCATCCACAGCGGCGGATGCGGGCGCTGCACCGGCGGCACTGAAATCAGCGCATTGTCGGTGTGGAAATCATGGCCGTGAAACGAGAACGGCTGCGTCTCGCCGAACGCCGCGCGCAGATAATCGACGAATTCGAGCGTCGGCGACTTGCGCTGCCCGTAGTCCAGGCCGAAGGGGCGGAAATATTCCGGATTGATGCCGGGCACGAGGCCGAGTTCCATCCGTCCGCCCAGCATCTGGTCGACGATGGCGATCTCCTCGGCCAGCCGCAACGGATGATAGAGCGGCACGATATAGCCCATCGGCCCGATGCGCAGGCGCTTGGTCCGCGCGCCGGCGCCGACCGCATAAAGGCTCGGCGACGACATCCAGCTCTCGTCGGGCCGGAAATGATGCTCGACGCAGAATGAATGGTCGAAGCCGAGTTCGTCGCACAATTGCAATTCACGCCACAGCTGCTCGTAACGCTGATGCGGCGTCATTCCGGGCTTGGCCCAGATGTGGGAGAAGTGGGCGAATTTCACGAGCGCCCCCGCAATTTCAAATCGTTCATAGATCAGCCCCGCATATTGATCCCAAGCCGAGAAAAGCCGACATATCCTGCAGCAAACACCTCTCCTGCGTCGAGGAAGGAGCGCCGTGAAAGAGAGCGCCGAGGAAAGCGCGAAGGAGACCGCCGCACCCGGATGGGCGGCGGACGTGAAGCTTGCGGCAAAGAACCTGCCGCCAGCTTATTTCGCCATGGTCATGGCGACCGGGATAGTGTCAATCGCGGCACTGATGCTTGGCATGCGGACCCTCGCCATCGTCCTGTTCGCCTTCAATCTCGTGGTCTATGCCGCACTCCTCCTGCTGACCGTTCTGCGGCTTGTGTGCTTTCGCGACGCGCTGTTGGCGGATTTCACCGATCACCGGCGCGCGCCGGGTTTTTTCACGATCGTCGCTGCCTCCTGCCTGATCGGCAGCCAGTCCATCCTGCTCGCCGGCACTTACGGCACGGCGCTCGCGCTATGGATGGTTTCGGCGGTGCTCTGGGTCGTCCTGATCTACGGCATCTTCGCCGCGCTGTGGCTCAAGCATCACAAGCCGAGCCTGGCCGAGGGCATCAATGGCGGCTGGCTGTTGGCGGTGGTCGCCACCCAATCGGTCGCGGTGCTGGGCGAACTCATCGCGGCACATTGGCCGCAGCCCTATCGCATCGAGCTGAGCTTTCTCGATCTGACACTCTGGCTGTGCGCCGGCATGCTCTACATCTGGATGATCGCGCTGATTTTCTATCGCTACACGTTCTTTGAAGTCGCGCCGGAGGAACTGACGCCGCCCTATTGGATCAATATGGGCGCGATGGCGATTTCGACCCTGGCCGGCTCGCTGTTGATCGAGAACGCGCCGCACGCGCCTTATCTCGATTCGCTTCTGCCGTTCCTCAAAGGCTTCACGGTGTTCTATTGGGCGACCGGAAGCTGGTGGATTCCCATGCTCGTCATCCTGGCGTTCTGGCGTTACGTCGTCATGCGCGTGCCGCTGCGCTACGACCCGCTGGATTGGGGCGCCGTGTTCCCTCTGGGCATGTATGCCGCGGCCACTTGGCAGATGGCGCACGCCATGGACCTCGGCTTCCTCAAGCCGCTCGCCGACGGCTTTGTCTATATCGCGATCGTGGCCTGGACGGCGGCGTTCATCGGTTTCATAACCACGATGGCGCGCGAGTTCTCCATGCGTCGCGGAGTATCGGCATGACCAAGGCGTTCGAGGTCGGCGATCACGTGAGCTGGAACTCGGAAGCCGGCCGCGTCAGCGGACGCATCGTGCGCGTGCACACGAAGGACGTGAATTACAAGGGCTACATCCATCACGCCAATGCCGACGACCCGCAATACGAGATCAAGAGCGACAAGACCGACCATGTCGCCATGCACAAGGGGCGCGCCTTGCGGCAGCTTCGCGGCTGATCGCCCGCTATGACCAAGCCAGCCTGATTCCAGTTTTCAGTGAGTGACCGTGCAAGACCTTTCCGACCTATTGGCGCAATCCCTGCTCTCCACCCGATCCGACGCGATTGTCGTGGCCGACCGCGACGGCGTCATTCGTTTCTGGAATCCGGGAGCGGAACGGATTTTCGGCCATGCGCAGGACGATGTTATCGGCCGCTCGCTCGACGTCATCATTCCCGAGCGACTGCGCGCACGTCATTGGGATGGCTACCGGCACACTGTGGCGACGGGAGAGAGCCGGTACGGCGAAGGCGACGTTCTCGCGGTCCCGGCGCTGCGCAAAGACGGCGCCACCATCTCGGTCGAATTTACAATTCTGCCGTTGCGGGACGAGGCAGGCGCCATGGTCGGCATGGCGGCGATCATGCGCGACGTGACCACGCGCTTCGACGAGTTCCGCAAGTTGAAGCGGCAATTGGCCGAACTGACAAAACTCAAGACCTGACTTAAGGCTGACCTAATTCAAGGCTTGAGCAAAGCCGCGTCGCAATCCCGCCTCACCATGATGAAATCCCGAACAGACATCGGCATCGCGCTTGGCCTTCTCGGCGTCGTCCTGTTCGCCGGGACCCTGCCGGTGACAAGGCTTGCCGTCCCGTTCATCGATCCGCTGTTTCTGACCGCGGCACGCGCGGTCATCGCCGGCTTGGCTGGCACCCTGGTTCTCGGCGCGCTGCGACGGCCGATTCCGCCGCGCACGCTCTGGGGCGAACTGGTCCTGGCCGGCCTGTGCACCATCGTCGGCTTTCCCATGTTCACCGCGCTCGCCATGTTCAGCGTGCCGGCGGCGCATGGCGGCGTGGTGCTGGGCATCGTGCCGCTCGCGACGGCCGCGGCCGCTGCACTGGTCGCCGATGAACGGCCGAGCCTCGGGTTCTGGCTGGTGAGCCTCGTCGGCGCGGCGATCGTGCTGGCCTTTGTTCTGAGCCGGCCGCAGGCGCACGCCTTTGCGCTGGGCGATCTGTTTCTGCTCGGCACCGTCCTGTCCGGCGCCTTCGGCTACGCCCTGTCGGGCCGCCTCAGTCTGCGGATGCCGGGTTGGGAAGTCGTGTCGTGGCAGGTCGTCGGCTTCTTGCCGCTGTCGGCGCTCGCGGCCCTGTTACTGTGGCCGCACGATCTTGCCGCGGTGCCGCCGCAGGCCTGGGCCGGCCTCGCTTATGTCGGACTGGTCAGCCAATACTTCGCGTTCTTCGTCTTCAACGCCGCGATGGCCGCAGCCGGCGTCGCGCGCGCCGGGCAATTGATGCTGCTGCAGCCCTTCGTCATTGTCGTGCTCGCGGCGCTGATCAATGATGAGCCGATCAGCGCGACGACGTTGGCCTATGCCGCTGCCGTAGTCGCGACGGTGTTGATCGGCCAGCGCATGTCGGTGAAGCGGCAATGAGCGCAATGCACGCCATCTATGCGCTTTATCAGGAGCACCTCGCGCGCCGGCAGCTTCCGTCGCGCGACCTGATCGAACAATACACAAGCGCCATCACCGATGAAGACGTCTCCCGCGCCATCGCCGGCCGCCTCGCCTGCGCGCTGCCGAGTGCCGAGGCGCTCGATTATCTCCGCCACCATCTTCGGGCGCCTCTGCTCACTGTGGCCGCGGGCATCGGCTTCTGGGCCCATTGCCTGCGTCACGTGCACGGGATCGAAACGCTCGCCACCGATCTCCACGCGCCGGAGCACAATCCGCGTTTCCGGCGGCCGGGCTGGTACCCGGTGCAGCCGATGGATGCGATCGAGGCGCTGCGCCGTTACCCCGACCACGACCTCTTGGGAGTTTGTCTGCCGCCGGGCTTAAGTCTGCAGGAAGCCTACGAAGCCGCGCCGCAGGCCGAGTCCCGGCAGCTCTTCATCGCCGGCTACTTTTCACGCGACGCCTTCGGCGGCGGCGAGGAAGGAGTCATGTCGCAGGAGCACGGACTGAAATTCCGGCGGGTGGATTGTATCGCCCGTTGGGGCCTCGAAGCGCCGGACTATCAGACAGTGCTGATCCATACGTGGCGGGAGTGACGTGGCGCAAACGGACTGACGCGGAGTCCTATCCCGACGAGTCCGCGCCGCGGTAGAACTCGACATAGAAGCGCCCGGGCTCGACAAAGGCGACGTAGTGCGAGACGCCGGGCTCGATGACGACGCTGTCGCCGGCCGCAGCCAGTTGCTCGCCGCGTTGCGGCGGCTCAAGGCTGTAGAGCACCTTTCCTTCCAGCACATGAAGCAAGCCCCACGTGCCGGCTTTGGTCGAGTGTGCGGTTTTGAATTTTGCCGGAAGAGTTTCCGGAGTGAATTCCACTGACCGGCCATAGGCGACAAAACCGGCTGGAAGGGTCTTCGGAATACGCGACATGAGCAATGACTCTGCTCCGCGGCTGGCTTGCCAGCCGTAGCTGCGAAGCAGCGAAGGCTGGTGCCCGTGGAGGGAATCGAACCCCCATGCCTTGCGGCGCACGATTTTGAGTCGTGTGCGTCTACCAGTTCCGCCACACGGGCTTAAGCGCGGATGTATATAGTCCGCAGTCCAAGCCGTCCACCACGCGGATGCGTCCATATGAGAAGCGTCGGATGGGCGCTTTCCTCACGTGACCTTGATGGCGTCCGGCCTTGCTTCCGCCCTAACTCCTGGCAAATTGCCTTCGCTCATATCGGGTGGCTCGGGGACGAGGACGATGAAGCAGGCGTCAAAGCAGACTTGGATCGGCAGCCTTTCCGCGCAACCGGCCGCGACAGCCGCGCTCGCGATCTTTGTCGTCGGGCTGGCGACGCTTGGCGGCGCCTGGTTCTTCGAATATGTGCTGAAATATCAGCCCTGCCCGCTCTGCCTCGAAGAGCGCATCCCCTATCACGTCATCATTCCGCTCTCGCTGCTCATCGCGATCGCGGCGCTGGTCGGCGCGCCGCGCAAGCTGATCATGGTCGGCTTCATCGCCATCATCGCCGCGGTCGGCTTCAACGTGGTGCTGTCGACTTATCATGCCGGCATCGAATGGCGCTGGTGGGCGGGGCCGCCCGACTGCACCGGACCGGCGACCGACTTCAAGAGCGGCGGCGGCCTGCTCGGCCAATTGCAGACCATCCATGTTCCGCGCTGCGATGAAGCGGCCTGGCGCTTTCTCGGCATTTCGCTTGCGGGCTACAATGCCCTGATCTCGCTCGCGCTCATCCTGATTGCCGGTTTTGGGCTACTGGCGCGCGAACCCGTCAAAGCATAGGCTTGCAAGAGCGCAAAAGCTGGCAACGACAGGCGGAATGCGCGGCTGTCACCGCGCTTTCGTCATTCGCTGGATAGCTTTGGGTTACTTGAGCTCGTGACTGGGTCTGTTTCGCCGGAACATGATACCGGCGAACAGAACAGCCAAAACAGCCGTAACAGGAGGCGTCAATGAGCATACTCGGCAGCATCGTCTCGGCGATTTTCCATCACGCCGGCATCACCAGTTCGGCGCAGGCCGCACCGGCCGCCCCCGGATCGTCGCCGTCCGCAGGCGGCGGCGCCACGTCAGGTACAATGCCGCCAAAGCAGCCGGCCAATTCGGTCGACGTCAATGCGGCGATGGCCAAGCTCGCATCGGCGAACAAAGAGAAGCTCGACTGGCAGCATTCGATCGTCGACCTGATGAAGCTTTTGAACCTCGATTCAAGCCTCGGCGCCCGCAAGGAGCTGGCGAAGGAATTGCACTACACCGGCGACACCAACGACTCGGCCAAGATGAATATGTGGCTGCATGCGCAGGTGATGCAGAAGCTGGCGGAGAACGGCGGCAAGGTCCCAGCCGATCTGATGCATAAATAAAAGTCGCGCGGTCGCGTGCCGGCACCCCTGGTGCCGGCATCGGGCTTCGACTAGGCTTGCTTGATATTTTTTAAGCGCGGCGGCTTTGACCGCCGTGCAGAGAGAATTGCACGGAGAGCTATGATGGGCCTGTTTGACACTCTTAAAAACATGGTGGGCCAGGTTGAGGGCTCGGCCTTTCCGGCGATGGTCAATGCGATCCTCGCGCAGACGCAGTATCACGATCTCAACGGTCTGGTCGCCGCGCTGGAAAAGGGTGGGCTCGGCCCGCAGGTGCAATCCTGGCTCGGCAACGGCAAGAATATGCCGATCACCGAGGATCAGCTCAAAGCGGTGCTCGGCAATGCCCAGCTGCAGGATCTGGCGCGCCATGCCGGCCTGCCGGTCGACGAGCTGCTCAAGCTCTTGGCGCAATTCCTGCCGGAGCTCGTCGATAAAGCGAGCCCGAACGGAGTGTTGCAGCCGCTCAAATAAGATCGGCACGGCTTCGGTATTTAGGCGGGCAAGCTTGGCCCGATCGGTTTTGGGGCGGCAATCTTGGTTTGATCATCCTGAGGAGCAAGACATGAAGACCCTGGCAATCATCGTTGCTTCCTTCTGTGTCGTCGGCGCCGCCATGGCGCAAAACGCGCCGGCCCCGGCCGGCGCCGGTCCGGCCGATACCGCGGGCGCGACCTGCCACACCTCGATTGGTCCGAAGAACCTGCACGGCGCAGCCCTCACCAGCGCCGCCACCAAGTGCTGCAAGGACGCCGCCGCGGCCGCGAAGCTGCACGGCGCCGCCGAGACCAGCTTTACGAAAAAGTGCGTCTCCGACGCGACTGCCAAGAGCTGACCGGCAAGAGCTAATCGGTTCGTGATCGCCTGCGCTTGAAGCGAACGGCTCAGGCCGGTCGCCGCTCATAAACCTAGGCGCCGGCCCGCGCGGACTTGACCGCGCGGGCATGGCGCAGTTAAACCGTGCCCCGGCCCGATCCGGCGACGGTCTGCCCTGCACGGCGGCTTTGCCGGTTTTCCCGAGTAAATCTGGGCCTTTAGCACTGGACCGGGCGGTTAGCTCAGCGGAAGAGCACTTCCTTGACATGGAAGGGGTCACAGGTTCGATCCCTGTACCGCCCACCAGCCTTCGCTCGCGCAGCGAAGCGAAGGCTGCCGCGCCAAAGCCCAAAGGGCGAAGGCGGGCGCTCCCGGCGCGAGCTACGGCTCGGCAAGCCAGCCTCAGGCGAGCGCCGCCATTTTCAAATGAACTTTTTCGCCGCCGCGCGACACTCATAATCGCGCTCTACGGCTTTGGGGGGCTACCTCGAGCTTGGGCGTACATTCTCGCGACTTTCCCAAAATGATGATTACGAGGGATCTATCTATGAAGCACATCGCATTTGCGATCGGCGCGCTCGCGCTTGGTCTGACCGCAGCCGCCCCCGCCCGCGCGGATTTTGCCGTGATCAAGTTCAAGGACACCGGCGCTTGCCGCGCCTGGTACGACCACGCGGCCAAGCCCTGGGGCACCTCTCAGGTTTTGTGGGTCTCGACACCGTCCTGGGACGCCGCCCAGTCGAAGGGCAGCTGGGCGATGAAGCACCACTGGTGCAAGGCCTGGTACTACTGAGCTGACGCCGTTCACTCGGTTTTTCGTATCGCCGCCCGCCAGTATTTTGGCGGGCGGCCTTTTATCGCGCGCCACAGCTGCGCCAATCACCTTCCCCCTCTTCCGCCTCTGCCGCCCGCCGGCCTGCAAAGAATTCGGGATTTAGGGCTTAACCGTTTTGCACTCGGCGGAGGGCGGATCAATCGCGCACACCGTCAACACGCCGGTTTGCTCATTGACTGCCCAATACGTTGCAGCGTCGGCCGCCGGCGAGTGGAGAATCCCAATAGGGCGATAGAGCTCAAGCCGGTTATCGGTCGGCGATATCGGCGGGATCAAATCGCACGTCGAGCAGTTTATGGCCTTGCAGGATGTGGCGTCTTTGCCGGACGAGAACTTGAGCGCCCGTTCGCGGATTTCGAAGAATGCCGAGCAGATCGCAAATTCGCTATTCGGCTTCAAAACCAATATTTCGCTTATCATGCAGCTTGTACTGGTGGCGGCCTGATTCACGTGGCACGCAGCAGCCCGGTCGGAAAACGGCAATAGCTGATAATGCCTCGCCTCCTCGGCCCGCGGCCGATCGGCGAATAAAAGAAGACAACACAGGGCCAGCAGGACTCTTTTCGGCACAGCGGATTTCCTCAATTCAGTACACCGCACGGCCGCCGGAAATATCGAACACCGCGCCGGTCGAAAACGAGCATTCCTCCGACGACAGCCAGGCGACCAGCGCCGCGATCTCGTCGACCGTGACGAAGCGGTTCATCGGAATTTTCGACAGCATGTAGTCGATCTGCGCCTGCGTCATCTGATCGAACAGATCGGTCTTGGCCGCGGCCGGCGTCACACAATTCACCAGCACGCCTTTGGCCGCCAGTTCCTTGGCGAGCGACTTGGTGAGCCCGATCAGGCCGGCCTTCGACGCCGAATAATGCGAGGCGTTCGGATTGCCCTCCTTGCCGGCGATCGAGGCGATATTGACGATGCGGCCGTAGCCGTTGGCGATCATATGCGGCACCACGGCGCGGCAAGTCAGATATGGCGCGACGAGATTGACCTCGATCACGCTGCGCCAGACATCCGGTGAGAGTTCCCAGGTCGGCGCATTGCCGCCGGTGATGCCGGCATTGTTGACCAGGATATCGATCTGGCCGGCGTCGTTGAGAAGCGCCTCGGCGGCGCGTGCGATCGAGGTTTCGTCGGTCACGTCGACCGCCGATGCATAGACCGGCCCGGCGTCTTTCAAGGCGACCGCGGCTTTGGCCAATGCCGCTGCGTCCATGTCCCACAGCGCGACCGCCGCGCCCGAGGCGAGCAGCCGCTGCGCAATGGCATAGCCGATGCCGCGCGCCCCGCCGGTGACAATCGCCGTGCGATCTTCCAGGTCGATGGCGTTCATCTCATCTCCTCCGCCTTGATCGCGCGGAGACGCCGCTTCGGCTAGATCGTTTGCGCCTAGAACTTCACCCGGTCGGCGCCCTTGAGCCCAAGCGTCGCACGCGCTTCCGCGGGCGTCGCGATCTCAAAACCGAGATCCTCGATGATGCGGCGGATTTTCGTCACCTGCTCGGCATTGCTCTTCGCCAGCTTGCCGGGCCCGATATAGAGCGAGTCCTCGAGGCCAACGCGCACATTGCCGCCCATCATCACCGCCGCGGTGCAGAAATTCATTTGATGGCGGCCGCCGGCCAGCACCGACCATTGATAGTCCTTGCCGAACAATTTGTCGGCGGTGCGCTTCATGAACTGGAGATTCTCGAGATCGGCGCCGATGCCGCCGAGAATGCCGAAGATCAGCTGCAGGAAGATCGGAGGCTTGAACATGCCGCGGTCGACCAGGTGCGCGAGATTATAGAGGTGGCCGGTGTCATAGCATTCATGCTCGAATTTCACGCCATGGCCTTCGCCGAGCGTCTGCTGGACCTTGGTGATGTCGCGGAACGTGTTGGGGAAGATGTAGGCGTCGGAATTGGCCAGATAGCCCTTCTCCCAATCGTATTTCCAGGTCTTGAAGCGGCTCATCATCGGATAGAGCGCGAAATTCATCGAGCCCATGTTCATCGAGCACATTTCCGGCGACAGCGTATTCGCCGCCGAGATGCGCTGCTCGACCGTCATGGTCACGGCGCCGCCGGTGGTGATGTTCACCACCGCGTCGGTCGCCTGCTTGATGCGCGGCAGGAACTGCATGAACACATTGGCGTCTGCTGACGGCCGGCCGTCCTTGGGATCGCGCGCATGCAGATGCAGGATGGCGGCGCCCGCCTTGGCGGCATCAATAGCCTGCTCGGCGATCTGGTCGGGCGTGATCGGCAGCGCGTCCGACATGGTCGGCGTGTGGATCGAGCCGGTGATCGCGCAGCTGATGATGACCTTGTTTGCCATTGGTACTTTTCTCCCTTTACGGCCTTACTACTCTCTCAGCCTGACCGGCTTCCCGCGAGCCTAGTCCCGCGCGGGCTTAAGTTCCTCAAATAGCACCTTGCGTTCAAGCGGAAAAACCGAGAAGCCGGAACGCGCCGCAATCAGCCCCCAGATGCCCTTGGGCGCGGCGAGCATGACCACGATCGCCACCAGGCCGAGCATCATCAGGTACAACGTGCCGAGATCGGCCAGCGTCTGGCGCAGGACGAAGAAGATGATCGTGCCCACGATCGGCCCCTCGATGCGGCCAATGCCGCCGATCACTGTGATGAAGATGACGAAGGCGGTCCAGTCGTTGACCGAAAAGGCGGCATCCGGCGAGATGCGCAGCTTCTGCAGGAAGATCAGCGCGCCGACCATGCCGGTGCCGAGCGCGGTCACGATATAGACCAGCAATTTGACGCGGGTCACGTCGATGCCGCTGCAGCGGGCGGCGATCTCGCTGTCGCGGATCGCCTTGAGCGCCAGTCCGTAGCGCGAACGCAGCAGCAGCACGATGGCGGCGAGGATCGCGATCACCAGCCCGAGCCCGATCCAGTATTCGATGAATTCGCGCAATTGCCGGGTCGGTGCGATGGCGACGACCATGGCCGCCGGCAGGCTCGTGCCGGAGCCGCCGCCGAGCGGCGATACTTGCGAGGCAGTCAGCCGGAACACTTCGGCGATGATCCAGGTGCCGATGGCGAAGTAGTGGCCGCGCAGCCGGAACACGAGCGCGGCGACCGGGATCGCCGTCAGGCCGGAAATGACACCGGCGAGCGGGATAGCCCAGAGCGGCGACAACCCGCCGAGATTGACAAAGGCGAAGAGCAGATAGGCGCCGAGCCCGACATAGGCCTGCTGGCCGACCGAGACCAGGCCGGCATAGCCGGCGAGGAGATTCCACAGGCTCGCCAGCGCCACATAGGCGAACATTTCCGATAGCAGCGCCAGATCGTCACGGCCGCCCCATAGCGGCGCGGCGACGAGCGCGATGACGCCGAGCCCGCAGAGCGCCAGCCCAATATGGCTCGCCCGGCTGCCGAAGACGACACGCACGTCTTGGCCCAGGGTCTTTCCGTCGCTCATGTCCGCACCTTGGGAAACAGTCCCTGCGGCCGCACGGCAAGAACGATCAGGAAGGCGATATGGCCGGCGAGAATTTGCCAGCCCGGATTGAGATGCGCGCCGATCGCCTGCGCGACGCCGAGGATGAGGCCGCCGGCCAGCGTGCCCCACAGGCTTCCGAGCCCGCCGATAATGACCGCTTCGAAGCCGAAGATCAGCCGCGCCGGCCCTTGCGATGGATCGAAATTGGCGCGCACCGCGAGAAACACGCCGGCAACGGCGACGACGGCCAGCGACAGCGCCATCGCCAGCGCAAAAACCCGGCGATTGTCGAGCCCCATCAGCTGCGCGACTTCGGGATCATCGGCGGTGGCGCGAAAGGCGCGGCCGAGCGCGGTGCGATAGAAGATGAATTGCAACGTGCCGATCACCGCGACCGCGACGGCGAGTTGCAGGAGCGGCAGCACGCCGACATACAGACCTTCGGCCAGCCGCAAGGTCGCGACTTCGATCTCGCCGGCCTGCAATTTGACGCTGTCGGCGGTGAACACCGTCAACAGCCCGTTCTGGATGATCACCGACAGGCCGAAAGTGACAAGCAGCGGCGGCAACAGGTCATCGCCGAGCGTGCGGTTGAGCACGAGCCATTGCAGCAGATAGCCGATCAGCGCCATGACCGGCACGACGATGATCAGCGACGTCAACGGCCCGACGCCGAGCGCATGCGTCGTCACCAGCGCAACATAGGCGGCGAGCACGATGAGGTCGCCATGGGCGATGTTGACGAGCCGCATGACGCCGAAGATCAGCGACAATCCGGCGGCAAACATGGCGTAAAGCCCGCCGACCAGTATCCCCTGCAGAATGACGTTGACCCAATCCACGCGTCACACCCCGAAATAAGCCGCGGCGATTTGTTCGCGCGTCAGCGCTTTAGCTTCGCCGCTGAGCGCAACGCGGCCTTCCTGCAGGCAGTAGACACGCTGCGCCGCCTTCAGCGCCTGCACGATGTCCTGCTCGACCAGAACGATCGAGGTGCCCTGCGCGAGAATTGCCGGCAGGCACGCATAGATGTCGCGCACCACGATCGGCGCGAGGCCCAAGCTGATCTCGTCGCACAACAGGAGTTTCGGATTGGACATCAGCGCGCGGCCGATGGCGACCATCTGCTGCTGGCCGCCCGACAGCGCCGTGCTCGGCAGCTTGCGGCGCTCGGCGAGCACCGGAAACAGCTCGAAGACGCGCAGAAGCGACCACGGCCCGGCGCGCTTGAGCTGACCGCCGATCAGCAAATTCTCTTCCACGCTCAGCGAGGGAAACAGGCCCCTGCCCTCCGGCACCAGCGCGATGCCGCGCGCCGCCACCGCATACGCCGGCAGGCTGCCAATCGGCGCGCCATCGAACACGATCGCATCGGGCCGCGAGCGTAACGCGCCGGCAATGCTCTTGAGCAGCGCGCTCTTGCCGGCGCCATTGGCGCCGATCACAGCGACCGCTTCGCCCGGCGCGACATGCATCGACACGCCGAACAGCGCCTGGATATCGCCGTAGAACGCGTCGAGATCGCGCACGCCAAGGAGCGGGGTCTCAGGCATCGGCCTCGATCCCGAGATAGATTTCGGCCACTTGCGGGCTCTTGATCACGGTCGCCGGATCGCCCTCCGCGATGAAGCCGCCGTTGTGGAGGACAACGAGACGGTCGATGCTCGCGATCAGCGCATGCACGACGTGCTCGATCCAGATGATCGAGACCCGGCTCTTTCGCACCTCGCGGATCAGCGCGATCAGCGCCCGGCATTCGTGCTCGGTGAGCCCGCCCGCGACTTCGTCGAGCAACAGCACGGCCGGATCGGTCGCGAGCGCGCGGGCCAGTTCGAGCCGCTTGCGGTCGAGCAGCGTCAGGCTTCCCGCCGGCCGGTTGGCTTTGTCGGCGAGCCCGCAGCGCGCCAGAATGTCCATGCAGCTGTGATAGGCGTCGTGCTCGCGCCGTCTTGCGCCGAACGCCGACGCCACGACCAGATTCTCGAACACGCTCATGCCGGAGAACGGCAGCGGGATCTGGAACGAGCGGCCGATGCCGGATTTGCCGGTTGCCCGCTCCGCATTTTCACCGGCGCCGATGCCGAGCGCACAGCGCCGTTCGGGCGACATTTGCGTAATGTCGGCGCCGGCATAAAGCACACGGCCGGAATCCGGCCGCACCGTGCCGCTGATAATGCCGAACAGTGTCGTCTTGCCGGCGCCGTTCGGCCCGAGGATGCCGAGCGCCTCGCCCTCGCCAAGCGCCAGATCGATGCCGTCGGCGATGACGATGGCGCCAAAGCGTTTTGAGATTTTCTCGAGAGCCAGGATCGGCTGGGTCATTCAACGCATGTCCCGGAAAAACGTCCCAGCACGGAATACGGCCTAGGCAACGCGCTTGAATTCCTGCTGGCCGCGCCGCACCCGGCCCTCATCGACTTCGATGCCTAGCCCGGGTCCGTCCGGCACCGCGACATGACCATGTGCGACCGCAACCGGCACGGTGACGACGTCCTCGGCAAGACCGGGGCTGGTCACAGTCAGACCCCAAGCGAGTTCCGGCACCACGGCGGCGATATGCGCAGCAGCAGCCGATGCCACGCTCGACTCGCCGGTCTTGCAGGAGATGTTGATGCGCATGCCGAGCCGGGCGCACAACGCGCCCGCGTCGAACAAGGCCCGCAAGCCGCCGAGCTTGATCGCCTTGAGGCTCGCGCCGCGTGCAGCCTTGCGCTCATGATGCCGCGCAATATCGTCCAAAGCATGGATGCCTTCATCGGCGCCGATCCAGAGCGCGGGCGCGGCCGCGGCGATGCGCGCCATGCCGTCGATGTCATGCGCGGCGACCGGCTGCTCGAAGAAATCGAGTTCGCAATCGCCGAGCATACGCACGTAACGCAAGGCGGCCTCGGTGCTGTAGCCCTGATTGGCGTCGGAGGAGATCAGGCAGTCTTCGCTGCATTCCTTGCTTTGCGCTTTCAACGCCGCGCAGACGATGCGGGTGCGCTCGGCATCGGCTTCGGGCGAAGCAAGCCCGACCTTGATCTTGAACGCACGATAGCCGGCGGCATAACGCGCCTGCGCCTCGCGCAGATCCGCTGCCGCATCGTCCGAGCCGACCACCGCCAGCACCGGCATGCGGCTGCGCTTCTTCGCACCGAACAGCACGTGCAGCGGCCGGCCGGTGGCGCGGCCGACCAGATCGTGCAGCGCGATGTCGATTGCGGCCTTGGCGCCGCCGTTGCCGTACATCGACGCCGCCATCGCGGCGGACACACCGGCGAAATCATCGGCCGCCCGCTTGAGCAGGACCGGCGTCATATGCGCCACCGCCGCCATCATGCTGGCGACGGTTTCGCCGGTCATGGTCGGCGCCGAGGCCGCCTCGCCCCAGCCGACGGTGCCGTCCTCGGCTTCGATGCGCACAAAAATATTGTCGGCCCGCGCCACGGTCTCGCCGGCCATCTGCACCGGCTTTTTCATCGGCAGGCTGACGGCGATGGGCTCGATGGCTTTGATTTTCAAATTGTCACCCATGTCTTGTGACCCATGCCCTTCCCGCTGAACCCTTCCGCTCGGTCGCACGATCACGCGGCAGGATGTTACCAGCCATCGGACGGCGCGTCCGCAATTAGATCAACTTTCTGCCGCTCTATTGCCTGCTGTCAATTTCCACCGGCAAATCCCGGCGTAAATCGCACGCGGCGCGACATTGCCGCGGGAACAAATGCGGAAATGCGCGGCGTGCTAACCCATTGCATGCTGCCGGTCCGGCGTTTATGTCGTGGTCCTGAATTTTAGGCGCGCAATTCTTGGGCGCGGTCTATGCGTTGCCTCGAAGCTTTTAGGAGTTCGGACGATGCGAGTGAAATCCGTGTTGGCCCAATCCGTCGTGGCGCTCGCCGCGCTGACGCCGCTGATGGCAGCGGCTCCCGCCGTAGCGGCCGATCTGTCGTCGCCGGTCGGCCTTTGGCAAGCGATCGACGACAGCACCAAGCAGCCGACCGGCTGGTTCATCATCAGCAATCACGACGGTGTCTATTCCGGCATCATCGCCAAGATGTTCATGAAGCCCGGCGAGGCCCCGAATCCGGTCTGCGACAAATGCGTGGATGACCGCGCCAATCATCCCTGGCTCGGGCTCGAAATCATCCGCGACATGAAACAGGAGGAGGCCGACAAATACGGCGGCGGCAATATTCTCGATCCGCGCGACGGCAAGGTCTATCACGCGACGCTGAAGCTGGCGCCGGACGGCCAGACGCTGGTTGTGCGCGGCTATCTCGGCATCGAACTGCTCGGCAAGAACACATATTGGACGCGGCTGCCGGACTCGGCCTACAGCGCGCTCGATCCGGCGATCAATCCGAACACCGCGACCAATCCCAATGCGGCGAAGCGCCCGCCGGGGGCGGCCCCGGCACCGGTGGCCGCGCCGGCGCACCGGTCGGAATTGCGCGGCTCGCTGAATTCCGCCCGGCAGTAAGAAAGTAGCCGCTAGACCTTAGTCGGCTCCACTTCTGGCTCCATCGCCTTCTGTTCGCGCGGCTTACCCATCAATACCGGCTGGAACAGCGCCGCCGCCGCCATGGTCGTGAGCAGCGAGATCGCGAGCAGCTTGCCCATGCTCGACGTGCCGGGGTGGCTCGAAAACCACAGGCTGCCGAAGGCAGTCGCCGTGGTGCAGGCCGAGAACGTCACCGCGCGCGTCAACACCGATTGCAGCAGGTTGGTCTGCCCTTCGCGCCAAGCCATGATGTAATAGATCTTGAACGCCACGCCGACGCCGAGCAGCAGCGGCAGCGCGATGATATTGGCGAAGTTGAGCGGCAGATCGATCAACACGCAGATTTCAAGCGTAACGACGCCGGCGAGCAGCAGCGGCACGAGGGTCAACAGCACGTCGCCGATCCGGCGCAGCGTGATCCAGAGAATAATGCCGATCGAGAGCAAGGCGCAGATGCCCGCCTCGATGAAAGCCGAGACGATGGCGCGGCGCGCTTCCAAAATTGAGATCGGCCCTTCGGTCGCCTCCGGCGCTATGGACTGAACGGCGCGGGCAAAGGCTTGCAAATTGGCATTGTCGCTCGGGTCGCCGCTCGGAGCGACGTCGATGCGCGCGTTGCCGTCGGCGGTGATCCATTGGCCCTTCAGCGACGCCGGCAGATTGTTGAGCGTGACTTCCTGCGCCGAGAACAAATGCCGCAGATCGTCGAGCGCAGTCTTGAGCGGCTGCACGAACACGATCTCGGCGCGTTGCCGCACGGCGGGATCGGCCTTGGCCAAAGCCGTCATGTCGGTCGCCAGGCGTTTCGCCGCTACGGCTCCCGGGCCGGTGCCATTGCCGGCAAGCCGGTTGAGCGCATCAACGGTCGAATTCATCATGCTGATATTTTGCGCGTCAGTCGGCGGCGCACTCGGCGCCGCCGGATTGAGCGCAGGCAACAGCGTTTTCGCGGCGGCCTCAATGAGCGGCAGTTTCTGCTGCTGATCGGGCGGAATGAAGCTCGACAGGGTCAAGACACGCGACACCTGCGGCAGCGCCCGCAGCTTCGCGGCAGTCTGATCGGCTTCCGTCAATGACGGCGACAGTATTTGAATATCGTTAGTGCCGCTCTCAGGATCGGTCTTCAGCTGCAGATAAGTCGCCACCGCTTCGGTTTTCGGGCTGCGCAGATTGATCGGATTGAAATCGAACCGCAGCCAATGCAGCAGCGGCAATCCGCCGGCAACGACGACGCCGGTCATGATCAGGATCGCAATGCGATGCCGCGCCAAAAACTCATCGACCGGCGCCAGCACCGCATAACCGAGCGGCTTCGGCTCGGCGGGCGGCTTGAGCACGGCAAGCAGCGCCGGCAGCGTCGTGATGCTGGTGGCGAAGGCGATCAGCATGCCGACGCCGGCAATGAGGCCGAGCTCGGACACGCCTTTGTACACGGTCGGCAGGAAGGATAAGAAGCCGGCCGCGGTCGCGAGCGCCGCCAGGGTCAGCGGTGCACCGGCGCGGCTGCCGGCTTCCAGGAGCGCCATGCGCAGATCGTCGACATTGTGCCGCTCGGCGCGATAGCGCACGCTGAATTGCAGGCCGAAATCGACGCCCAAGCCGACGAATAGAACCGCGAAATAGACCGAGATCAGATTGAGCGTGCCGACCATCATCATGCCGACTGCGGCCGTCACGGCGAGCCCGATGACAAGTGAGACGAAGACCGCGAAGATGATGCGGAACCAGCGCAGCGCGAGCCACAGGATCACGAGCACGATCGCGATCGTCACTGTGGCATTCAGTGCGGCATTCTCCTTGATGGTGGCGAATTCTTCGTCGGCCATCGGCACCGGACCGGTCAGCCGCAGCCGCGCCTGATATTTGCTGGCGATGTCGATGTCCTTGGCGGCCTGGCGCACCGCATCGGTGGCGCGCTGGCCCGGCTCAAGTTCGGCGTAATTCAGCGTGGCCTGGATTTCGAGGAAGCGCAGTTTCTCGCTCGGCGTCGATGCCCGGCCCTGAACCATTTCGTGCCAGGAAAAGCTCGCGGGCTTGCCGGCATTGACGTTCTCGATCGCATCCGCGGCGAGATTCATCGGCCATTGCATGTTGTCGAGCGTGATCTGGCCGCCTTGCACGCCGAGCAGGCCAAATTGCAAAGCCTGGATGACGCCGCGCAGCGACGGATCGCCAGCAAGCACCTGAACCAGACGCTGTGCCTGCCCCAGAACCTTCATCTGCGGCTCGAGATCTTTGACCGGCTCGAACAGCAAGCCGTTCTGGGCGAAGAAAGGCCCGCCCTTCGGCTGTTGGATGGAGTGGAACAAATCTTTCTGCGGCGCGAGCTTCGCGACCAGCGCATTGGTTGCTTCATCGACCAGTTCGGGCGTGGGCGCATCGACCACCGCGACGATCAATTCGAATTGCGGAAAGGCCTTTTCGAATCTCGCTTCGCGCTGCCGCCAATCGATGTTCGGCGAAATGAGCTGGTTGATGTCCGTCGTCATGGAGAAATGCGTGGCCGAATACCAGGACGCCAGCACGGCAAGCAGAACGGACAGGCCGATCACCGGCCACGCATTTTTCGCGCAAATGCTGATGGCGCGGACGACAAAGCCGGTAATCGATTTCATGAGCGAGTAGGTCAAGGGAATCCGATGGCCAGTGAGAGGAACGATCGCGTGAGCGGTTTGAGTCGGTAGAGCAGCGGCGAATTGGTGGACGGAACCGAGGCCGCTACGGCGCGCTTAGATGCCTGATTTGGCACAAAAGTGAAATCATGGATATTTTCCTAGTCGACCGGAACTTCCCCCGCTACCGCGCGCCGGTATCTTGCTGCCGTCAGCGATGATCGGAATGCCGCAACCGCGCCGGCAGCGCCAATTGCTTCGGCTTATACGCTTAACGCACAGCGACCGCTGCGTTACCGAATAGCGCCGCCTCGCCCGAAGCTCCCCTTACCTGCTTGCGCCGGACGGCGTTCGACGGGGCATTTGACGGACCAGGCCGCAGACCGGTTCAATGCCTCGCCGGGAGCCAGGCTGCCGGAAGCCACTGTTCGGCAAATGTTTTCCCCGTCCGGTGGGTGCTGACTTACCATTTACTACAATGTAAAAGTGAAGCATTTCCGGGCCATCGTACTGGACAAGAAGCGCTATTTCCGCTCAATGGTGGCTCTTTCGGGGAACGTCCGGGCGAAACATCCGTATTCGTATCGGAATTAGCCCAATTGGGCACCGGTCGGGACGGCCTGACGAATATTTTGCGCGGCGGATCGGGCTTGAACGAAACCGTTTCGCCGCCAATTAGCGTCAGATAAGCGACAAAGCCGCATCGATCGAGGTTGCGGCGAGTTGTGATGTAACCAGCGTTGGCAAGGTGCTACGCCAGTAACGGATTTCTGATACGAAGCTGCCAAATAACCCCGACATAACAGGATGCTCTGCCTTCCTTGCGTCGCAAAGCCGCAGCAAAGGCCGCGGCTCCCAGCTTCGAAATGTCGTTGTTGGACGTACCCGGATTAAAGTTGCCCGGAACAGGTTCTGGAGATCTTGATGAAAGTGATACTCGCCCAGCCTCGCGGTTTCTGCGCCGGCGTCGTACGCGCGATCGAAATCGTTGAACGGGCGCTGGAGAAATATGGTCCGCCAGTCTATGTGCGCCACGAGATCGTGCACAACAAGCACGTGGTGGAGAGTCTCAAGGCCAAAGGCGCGCATTTCGTCGAGGAGCTCTCCGAAGTGCCGCCGAACGCGGTCACCATTTTCAGCGCCCATGGCGTCGCCAAGAGCATCGAAGAGGAAGCCGCGTCGCGCAATCTTCCGGTGCTGAACGCAACCTGCCCGCTGGTCACCAAGGTGCACAACCAAGGCAAGCGCTATGTCGGGCAAGGCCGCCAGCTCATCCTGATCGGCCATGCCGGCCATCCGGAGGTCGAAGGCACGATGGGCCAGATCTCGCAGCCGGTGACGCTGGTCCAGACCGAGGCCGACGTCGACACGCTCAAGATTCCAACCGACACGCCGGTCGCCTATGTCACGCAGACCACGCTGTCGGTCGACGATACGCGCGGCATCATCGCCGCCTTGCACAAGCGCTTCACCAATATCGTCGGTCCCGAGACGCGCGACATCTGCTACGCGACGCAGAACCGCCAGACCGCGGTCCGCGAATTGTCGACCTTGGTCGACGTCATCCTCGTGGTCGGCGCCAAAAACTCGTCCAATTCGAATCGCCTGCGCGAAATCGGCGAAGAGGCCGGCAAGCCGAGCTATCTGATCGCCGATGGCAGCGAGCTCGACCCGACCTGGTTCAAGGACGCCAAGACCGTCGGCATCACCGCCGGCGCCTCGGCGCCGGAAGTGCTGGTCGAGGACGTCATCGACGCGCTGCGCCGGCTCAATCCGGTCGATGTCAGCCAGCTGCATGGCCGGCAGGAGACCATCGAATTCCGCTTGCCGCCCGAACTGACCGACGGCCTGACCGCCGGCCGCGTCACGGCAAAGGTTTAATCATTCGTTGAACACCCCGCGGGGCGATAACGATACGCATTCTGAGAGGATAAAGTTTTGTCTGTATCTCTGCGACAAAAGGCCGTTGTAGGTGCCTACGTGCTGCGTCAGCGTCTGGCTGGACGTAAGCGCTTTCCGCTCGTGCTGATGCTCGAGCCGTTGTTCCGCTGCAATCTTGCCTGCATCGGCTGCGGCAAGATCGATTATCCGGACGCCATTCTCAACAAGCGCCTGTCGGTTCAGGAATGCCTCGACGCGGTCGACGAATGCGGCGCGCCGATGGTCGCCATTCCGGGCGGTGAGCCGCTGATCCACAAGGAGATCGGCGAGATCGTCGCCGGCATCGTCGCGCGCAAGAAATTCGTATCGCTGTGCACCAATGCGCTGCTGCTCGAGAAGAAGCTGAACATCTTCACGCCATCGCCCTACCTGTTCTTCTCCGTTCATCTCGACGGCCTCAAAGCTCACCACGACAAGTCGGTGTGCATGGAAGGCGGCTACGAGAAGGCGGTGTCGGCGATCAAGGCGGCCCAAGACAAGGGCTTCAACGTCAACGTCAATTGCACGGTCTATGACGGCCATCCGGCCGAGGACATCGCCAAGTTCCTCGATCTCACCGCAGAGATGGGCGTCGGCGTCTCGATCTCGCCCGGCTATGCCTATGAGCGCGCGCCGGACCAGGAGCACTTCCTTAATCGGCGCAAGACCAAGGAGCTGTTCCGCGAGATATTCAAGCGCGGCAAGGGCAAGAACTGGAATTTGTCGCATTCCGGCATGTTCCTCGACTTCCTCGCCGGCAATCAGGAATTCCACTGCACGCCGTGGGGCATGCCGACCCGCAACATCTTTGGCTGGCAGAAGCCCTGCTATCTGCTCGGCGAAGGTTACACCAAGACCTTCACGGAGCTGATGGAGACCACCGACTGGGATTCCTACGGCACCGGCCGCTACGAGAAGTGCGCGAACTGCATGGCGCATTGCGGCTACGAGGCGACCGCGGCCGACGCGATGATGAAGCACCCGCTGCAGGCGTTCGGCATTGCCTGGCGCGGCGTGCGCACCGAAGGGCCGATGGCGCCCGAGCTCGACATGTCGAAGCAGCGCCCGGCGAAATATGTTTTCGACAAAGAGGTGCAGCTGCGCCTGTCCGAGATCCGCGCCAACGAAGCGCGCGAGAAGGCCGCCAAGGAAGCGGCAAAGGCCGAAGCGGCCAAGACCTCGGCCAGCGCGGCCTAAACACTCATTCTCATTTGACGAAAAGGCATGTGAGCGAGTCCCGCTCACATGCCTTTTTTATTTGCCTTTTTTATTCGGGGGCTGCGAACCGCTACCGGGTCATCAACCGCCGTCGATCGCGAGCGAGACCGTGTTCTCCGTCATTTCAGGCTCGTGCGCCTCGAGCTTGGGTGGGTTCGAGTCCGTCCAATAGGCGACGTTGAAGACCACCCCCATGGCGCTGACTTGTTTTGTCGGGATGTCCAGCGCCTTGTCGGCAGGCTCCACGATGTTGAGGCCGTCGCCATTGAGGAAATAGGTGTGGTCTCCGTACAGCCGGTTGAGCTGCGGGATCAACGGATGATTGTCCGGCAGAGCCTGAGCTTGCAGCTGGGTCACGGTTCTTTCGAGTTGTGCCGTGTTGAGTTTCATAACGGACTCCTCTGATGCGAGACGCGGCCTCACCTCAAGTTCCGCCTTGCCGTCGGAACCGCGGCAAGCAGACATGTTCCATCACCGACCGCGCTGGTGCGGATGTAGCCCAACGCCGCCGCTATGTAGCGGTTCGATTGTGGTGCTAGCCTGCAATAAAGCCGCCAAATCGGCGAGATCACATCCCGACGGCAACGCGCCGGTCGTTGCCGCGCTTGAGATTGCGGTAGCGTGCCATGGCCCAGAGCGGGAAGAACTTCGAATAGCCGTGGTAACGCAGATAGAACACGCGCGGAAAACCGGTCGCGGTGTAGCGCGGCTCGTTCCAGAAGCCGTCGCTGCCTTGCGTGTCGGCAAGATATTTGGCGCCGCGCGCCACCGCCGGATGATCGAGCGCGCCCGCGGCCATCAGGCCAAGCACCGCCCAAGCGGTTTGTGACGCCGTCGAGGGCGCGCGCTCATAGCCGCGATAATCGAGCTTGTAGCTGTCGCCGTCCTCGCCCCAGCCGCCGTCCGGGTTCTGGATGGCAACGAGCCAATCGACGGCCTTGCGCATTTCCGGCGCCTCGGGCCTCACGCCGACCGCGTTGAGCGCACACAGCACCGACCAGGTGCCGTAGATGTAATTCATGCCCCAGCGGCCGTACCAGGAGCCGTCGGCGAGTTGCGTACGGCGCAGATAGTCGACGCCGCGTTTCACCGTATCGCTCGTCGTGTCACCGAACTGCCCAAGCATCGACAGGCAGCGCGCACTGACATCCTCGGTCGGCGGGTCGAGCAGCGCGCCGTGATCGGCGAACGGGATATTGTTGAGATAGAAATATTCGTTGTCGGCGTCGAAGGCGCCCCAGGCGCCGTTCGCGCTCTGCATGCCGACGATCCACTCGCGGGCGCGGTCGATCTGGCTCTGGTAATCGACATTGACCAGATGCTGCATCCGCTCCATCGCCATGGCGACGACGGCGGTGTCGTCGACATCGGGATAATGCGGATTGGCATATTGGAAGGCCCAGCCGCCCGGACGGAGATCCGGCCGCCGCGCGATCCAGTCGCCGCGCACATCGAGCACCTGCTTCGGCACCAGCCAATCCAGCCCGAGCTTGACTCGCGCCACGACATCGGCGCCGCCGGTTTCCAGAAGCGCGTGCGCGGCGAGACCGGTGTCCCAGATCGGCGACACGCAGGGCTGGCAATAGGCCTCATGCTCATGCACGACCAGGAGCTTCTCGATCGACTGGCGTGCGGTGGCGCGGCGCGGATCGTTCTCCGGAATGCCGAGCGCGTCATACATCATCACGCTGTTGGCCATGGCCGGGAAGATCGCGCCGAGTCCGTCTTCACCGTTGAGCCGCTCACCGACCCAGGCCACCGCGGCGTCGATGGCGCGCTGATGCGCACCCTTTGGGAAGAACGGCTCGGCGGCATGCAGCACGCTGTCGAGCGCACTGAAGAAATAGAACCACGACGCCTTCTGCTGTGGCGCCTTCGGCGTCGGCCCGAGCGTCGCCGGCGGCGTCAGGAACAATTCGTCGATGCGCACGCCCTTCGGGTTGCGCGCTTGCGGCTTCTTCGCCATCAGCACCAGAAGCGGCACGATCACCGTGCGGCTCCAATACGAAATCTTGTCGAGATGGAACGGAAACCATTTCGGCAACAGCATGATCTCGATCGGCATCGCCGGCACTGCGCGCCAGGGCACGATGCCGTAGAGCGCGAGCAGGCAGCGCGTGAACACGTTGGCGGCTTCCGCGCCGCCGCGGGCGCGGATCGCCTCGCGGGCGCGGCGCATGTGATCGGCCTGCACGTCGTCGCCGATCATTTTCAAGGCAAAGTAGGCCTTCACCGTCGCGCTCATGTCGAAAGCGCCGTCCTGGAACAGCGGCCAGCCGTCATGCTCGCCCTGGATGCGGCGCAGATAATTGCCGATCTTGGCTTCGAGCCCGGCGTCGACCGGCTCGGCCAGATAATGCCGCATCAGCACATATTCGGCGGGAATTGTGGCGTCGGCTTCGAGCTCGAACAGCCAGTGGCCGTCGTCGCGCTGGCAGGCGAGCAACGCGTCGCGCGCCGCCGCGATGTTGCGATCGAGATCGATCTCGTCGGTCTGCGGCTGGATGGTCGGCGAGGCGCTCATCCGCAATTCACTTGCATCGTTCATAATAATTCTCAGTCGAGGTGTTTTTAGCGCGAACGGCTGACCACATCGGCGGCGCGATTGCCGGACCGGATGGCACCTTCGATGGTTGCGGGCAAGCCGGTATTTGTCCAATCGCCGGCCAGGACAAGATTTCGCCACGAAGTGGCGGCGTCCGGGCGTTTCGCATCCTGTTCGGGGGTTGTGGCAAAGGTAGCGCGCCGCTCGCGCACGATCTGCCAAGGCGGCATCGGATCGATTGGCAAGCCAGCCACGGCTGCAACCTCGCTCCAGATCGTTTTAGCTAATTCCTCACGCGGGGTGTCGATCAGCCGGTCTCCGGCGCTGACCGTCACCGACAGCCGGCCGGGAAAGGCGAACAGCCATTCGGTCGTGGCATTGAGCACGCCGACGATCCGCGGCTGTCCGGCTGGCGGGTCGATCCGGAAATGGGCATTGACGATGGCGCGAAACTCGGTCGGCACGGTGAGATCGCGCACCAGCGCGCTCGCGATATAAGGCGGCACCGCCAGCACCACCGCGTCGTCTTCGCCGAGCGCGATCGTTTCACCCGAGAATTCCAGCGCCGCGATACGCCCGTCGCCGAATTGCAGCGCCCGCAATTGATGGTCGAAGCGCACGCTGGCGCCGCGTTGCTGCAGTGTCGTGAGCGCCGGGGCGATCAGCGTCTCGCCGAGCCCCTCGCGCGCGATCAGCGGCCTGCAGGCAAGTCCGCCGGCGGCGAGCGTCTCGCGCACGATGGCCGAGGCAAGCTTCGCCGAGCCGAGCGGCGGATCGATATTCAGCGCGGCCAGCAGCAGCGGCTCGACCAGGCGCTTATAGAGCACGCCCTCGCAGCTGATGACCTGCCCGACGGTCTGGTCGGACGCCGCCCATAACAGCCGCGCCAGCGACAGATAATCGAGCGGGCCGGTGTCCGGCACCCGCCGCTTGGCGTCGAAAATCCAGAACGGTATCCGTCCGTCGTCAAAGCGCAGTGTCCAGCGCGCGTTGCTTTTCAGATCGATGAAGGGAAATTCCGCGTGCTCGGGTCCAGCCAGACGATCGGTACCGCCGATCTCACGCAAATAAGCGAGCGCGGCGCGGTTGCCCGACAACAAAAGATGATTGCCATTGTCGATGGTCATGCCAACAAAGGCGTCGTGATAGGAACGGCAGCGGCCGCCGGCAAAGGCCGTCGCTTCGTGCACCACGACCTTGTCGCCGCGCCCCGAGAGCTTGATCGCCGCGGACAAGCCGGCAAGGCCGGCACCGATAATGTGCACCGTACGCGTCATGAAAAAATCGCTCAGAAGAAATGGCGCAGAACGATGAGAAGAAATCTGGCTTTTGGCAGCCGCACCCGCTCGCGCGGCGGAGCGAAGCCGCGCGCAAGCAGGCCCTGCAGGATCAGATAATAGGCCTCGCCCATGATGCGCGGCGCGCGGACCTGCTGGCGCGGAGTTCTTTCCATGATGGCGCGGGCGCTGGCGAATTCGGCTTGCGCCAAAGCGACGATCGGCGCGCAGGCTTCGCCCAGCATCGGATTTTTCATCACCTCGGCCGGATCGCTCGATATGATGCCGACCTCGCGCAATGCTTCACGCGGCAGATAGAGCCGGCCGAGCGAAGCATCCTCGTCGAGATCGCGCAGGATATTGGTCAATTGCAGCGCGCGGCCGAGATGATGCGCCAGCGCAAGCCCGTCCTCGCGCGCCATGCCGAAGACACGCACCGAAAGCCTGCCGACCGCGCAGGCGACGCGATCACAGTAAAGGTCGAGCGTGTGATGGCCCGGCGCGCGGATATCGGCGGTGACGTCCATTTCCATGCCGGCAATGACGGCGAGGAAATCATCATGCTCGAGATCGAATTGTTGCACCGCTCGCGCCAGGCCAGCCAATTGCGGC
>CAWFWC010000010.1:875000-1152767 GCA_963819465.1 uncultured Alphaproteobacteria bacterium | reverse complement strand
CCTCACAGCCCCAGTAATTTCTTGGCATTGCCACCGGCAAGCGCCGCCACGGTCGCGGCATCGAGGCCTGCGCCGGCGATATGGCCGAGCGGGTCGTATTCGGCCATGTCATACGGATAGTCGGTGCCCAGCACGACATGATCGGCGCCGAACACGCGCACAAGCTCGGCGAGCTGGTTCGGCGTAAACACCACGGTGTCGACATAGATGCGCTTGAGATAACTCGTCGGCGGATTTGGCAGCGCGCCGTGACTGTCGGAGCGCGCGCCCCAGGCGTGATCGATGCGGCCGGAATAGGCGCCGAGATAGCCGCCGCCATGCACGGCGAGGATTTTGAGCTTCGGATGGCGCTCCAAGACGCCGTCGAAGATCAGGTAATGCAGCGCAATCGTGGTCTCGAGCGGATTGCCGAGGACATTGTTGAAGTAGAAGCGCGACAGCCGCGATGCATCGGTGAAGCCGTTCGGGTGCAGCATCACCAGGACGCCGAGCTCTTCGGCCTTCTTCCAGAACGGCGCAAAGGACGGATCGGACAATTCCTTGCCGGCAATGGTGGTCAGGATTTCGATCCCGGTGAAGCCGAGCTGTTTCACGCAGCGCTCGAGCTCCTTCACCGCCTCGCCCGCATCGGTCATCGGCACCGAGCCGAAACCCTTGAAGCGATCCGGCGCCTTGGCGCAGAACGCGGCGATGCCGTCGTTGACCATCTGCGTCGCCTTGACGGCGATGTCGAGCGGCACCGTGTAATAGCATTGCGGCGGCGGCGGCGCGATCAGCTGCATGTCGAGGCCCATGGCGTCGAGATCGGCCAGCCGGTGCTCGTGCCCGGCGCGCTCGCGGATATCGGCTTCCTGCTTCTGACTCAGCGCCTTGGTCTCGGCATTGGCGAAATGGGCGAGTGGAATGGTGGACCAGTCCAGATGCGGTTCCACGAACTTCGCCGCCTCGGGTACGCCGACATGGGAGTGAATGTCGATGGTGATGCTTTTCGGCCGCGTCTCGCGGCCGGGTTTGCCGTGGCTGCGGGCCGCCGTTGCGGCGTATTTATTCCACTGTTGGGCCATTGTCGTTTCCTTGGCCTCTTTTCTTCCTTCGGCTCGTGTCCGAGACGACTTCTTGAAGATTTGCGGCGGCAATGTGCGCGAAGGCATCGGCCGGCACAAGCCGCTTTTCCTTTAAGATTTAGTGTGTTTCAGCGCTGCGGAACGGCGCGGTTCAGTGCTGCGGCCCGCACAGGCTCAAGTCGCGCTCGGCGCGGAACACATTGCTGTAGAGATTGGCGATCCACTGCCGTCCGCTCGAGGTGACATTGAGATAGCGGATGGCCGACTGAATGTGCGGCGAGACGCTGTTCCAGTAGAATTGCGGATAGAGATCGGTGAGGTCGGCCGGCGACGTATAGCCGAGCTGCTTGTTCATGCCGACTTCCTCGAATTCGTAATAAAGCGCATTGGCCTTGCGCAGATAATGCGGATCGCCGAGCTGGCCGATCAGATCGGCGGCACGCACCAGCATGCCCTCCTCGTTGTCACCCGAGCCGTCGCCGGGCGGCGAGGGAAAGCGCGTATATTCGATGGCGTGCCCAATGCGCTGGGCATCGAGCAATTCCATCTTGGCGAGGCGGTCGACCACGAACATTTTCGAACGGTCGACGTGATAGGGCAAAAGCGCCGCGTCCGACGCGCCGCGCGGCAGCTTGGTCTTGTCACCCTTGGCATTGATGACATAGCCGTCGGCGCTATCCTCCTTGAGAATGCCGCGGACATAGCCGATATCGTGGAACAGGCAGGCGACCAGAACATGGGCGAAATCGCCGGGAAAGGTCGGCTGCAACAGCGCCCTGCCCTTCATGATGTCGTAGCCGACGAGCGTGACCAGCATCGTATGCTCGACATTGTGATAGAGCGCGTCGCTATTGCCGATGCATTCGATGGCGAGCCGCGCCAATGACGGCACCAGTTCGGTCAGGTCGGCATGAGTTGTCGAAAATCGGCGGCCCATATGCTCGTGCAGAAACGAGCTGAGACCTTCCGCCGCCAGTTCGGGAACGGTAATCAAGTACGCCCCCCGCGCATTACCCTCGCCATCGTGACGACGAGTGCGACATTTTGCAACAACGATTGCAGGCGCGTTCCATTTCGCGACATCAGAAAAATTCGTGCCCCAGACAAGCGACAAAATCGTGACGGGTGATTTTTGAGCATGATCTTTTCCAAAATCGCTGTCCACCCTCGGATCAGGTCCACATTTTCTCTAGAACACGCCGAGGTGCTGGCGCAGATCGGTACCGTCGGCTTTCAGCGCCGCCGCGGTCGACAGCACAGCGACCCGGCCGGAATTGAGAATGACGATATCGTCGGCGATGTCGAAAACAAGCTTGGGGCTCTGCTCGACTAGAACGATCGAAAGTCCGCTCTCCTTGAGCTTGCGGATGGTGGCCATGACTTCGGCGACGATCTGCGGGGCAAGGCCCTCCGACGGTTCATCCATCAACAGCACGCGCGGATTGGCCATCAGCGCGCGGCCGATCGCAAGCATCTGCTGCTCGCCGCCCGAGAGGTAGCCGGCAAGCTGCCCGCGCCGCTCGGCGAGCCGCGGAAACATGGCGAAGACCGTGTTCATGGTCCACGGCTCGTGCCGCGTGGCAAACCCTTTCTGCGCGGCGACCATGAGGTTCTCGCGCACGGTGAGGCTCTTGAAGATACGGCGGCCCTGCGGCACCAGCGCCACGCCCTGCGCGGAAATGTTCTCCGGTCCCTGCCGCGTCACCGCTGCGCCGAACACCTCGACGCTGCCGTCGCGCGGCGGCAGCAAGCCGATGCTAACATTCATGCAGGTGGATTTGCCGGCGCCGTTGCGGCCAAGAAGGCCAAGGAGCCGCCCCTCGCCGAGCTCGAACGACACGCGCTGCAGCACATGGCTGTCGCCGTAGTAGGCGTCGATATTGGTGAGCTTCAGCGCGCTACTCGCCAAGATAGACCTCCCGGGTGCGCGGATTGTTCACCACCTCGGCGCGGCTGCCCTCGACGATGACTTCGCCGAAATGCAGGAGCGTGATGCGATCGGCGAAATCGAGCGCCACGTCCATGTCGTGCTCGATCATGACGATGGTCACGTCGCGCGGAATGGCATGCAGGAGCTTGCGCACTTCCTGCCGTTCGTCGATCGACAGCCCGGCGAACGGCTCGTCGAGCAGCAGCACTTTGGGATTTTGCGCAAGCGCCATGGCGATCTCGACCCGGCGGCGCTCGCCATAGGAAGTCTCGGAGAGCGGCCGATGCGCGATGTGGTCGAGCCCGACACGGCCCAGCGCCTCGCAGCCTTGCCGCGTCAAATGCGCTTGCTGCTTCAGGGGACGCAGCGGGTTCCAGCGCAGCGGCGATAGCCCAAGCAAGGCCAGCGTCACATTGTGCTCGATCGTGTCGCGCGCGAATAGCGTGATGATCTGGTAAGTCCGCGCCATGCCGAGATGGGCGCGCTTGCGTGTCGGCATCCGCGTGACGTCGCGGCCGAGGAGCGACACGGACCCGCTGTCCGGGGTGATCTCGCCGGTGATGAGATTGAACAGCGTGGTCTTGCCGGCGCCGTTCGGTCCGATGATCAGCCGCCGCTCGCCCGGCGCGACATCGAGGCAGACATTGGTGGTCACGCGCAGACCGCCGAACGACTTGCAGAGCTTGTCGACGACGAGCGCGCTCATTGCTTGTTCACCGCAAGCGAGGTCTGCGTCCTCAACCGCCCGCCCGTCTTCAGCACCGACCGCGTGAGCCGCACGGCGCCCGGGACCAGGCCCTCCGGCATGAAGACGACAATGGCGACGAAGATGGCGCCGAGCATGAAATTCCAGCGCGTGACATAAGCGCTGACCACGTTCTTGACGATCACAACCAGGGCCGCGCCGACGATCGGGCCAAGCAGCGTGCCGGCGCCGCCGGAAATCACCATCAACAATCCTTCCGCCGAGGCGGTGAGCGCCAGGGCCTGCGGGCTGATGAACTGGTTGTAGTAGACGAACAGGATGCCGGCGACGGAGGTCAACAGCCCGGACAGCATGAACGCCCAGAACCGGGTCATCCAGACATGATAGCCGAGCGTGGTCATGCGGCGCGGCTGGTCACGCGTGCCGCATAGCGCCGCGCCAAGCGGAGAGCGCACGAAAATCATGACAACCCCGATCGCGAGGAGAAAGACGATCAGGGTAGCGTCGTAAAAGCCCTTGGCCGACGTCAGCGAAAAGCCGAACGGCGCCGGGCGTGAGGCGACGCTGATGCCATTATCGCCATTGGTGAGGCTGATCCAGCGATAGGCGACGCCCCAGATGATTTCGCCGAGCGCGAGCGTGATCATGATGAAATTGATGCCGGTGGCGCGCAACGCCAGCGCCGCGAAGCCTGCGGTCGAGGCTAGGCCTATAATGAGCGCGGACACGATCGCGAACGTGTGGCTATAACCCGCGGCAAGCAGGTAGGCGACGATATAGGCGGCAATGCCGAGCAGCCCGGCATGGCCGAGCGAAACCAGTCCGGCATAGCCGACCAGAATATTGATGCCGATGGCGAAGATCGCATAGAGCAGAATCTGGCTCGCGATATTGACGTAATAGGTCTCGGTGATCGTGTAAGGCACGGCGATCAGCAAAACGATCGCAATCGCAATCGCGATGCGCTTGACGGTGAGCAGGCTCGTGTCGGAGACACGCGCGGGACTGCCAACAGGACTGCCGACAGGACCGCCCACGGGACTGCTCACAGAACTTGCCCTCCGAACAGGCCTTGCGGGCGCAACAGCAGGACCAGCACCATCGGCAGGAACAAGATGAAATAGGCGAGTTCCGGCAACAGCGCTTGACCGAAATTATATATGAAGCCGATGACGATGCTGCCGACGAAAGAGCCGAGCAGGCTGCCGGTGCCGCCCAGGATGACGACGACCAGCGCGAGCGGGAGCATGTCCTGATCGAGGCCTGGATAGACCGAGAGGATCGGCCCGCCGATCATGCCGGCGAAACCGGCGAGGCCGGCGCCGAGCGCAAAGACGATGGTGAACAGCGACGATACGCGAATACCGACGACGCGCGCCATCTGCGGATCGTCGACGCCGGCGCGGATCATGGCGCCGAGCCGCGTGCGATCGAGCATCATCCACAGCGCCGCCGCAACCACGACGGCGATGACGATCACCGCCATGCGATAGAGCGGAAACGCCGCGCCGCCCCAGCGTACGAAGCCGGTAAAGCCGTGCGGCGTCGCCACCGAGATCGGATCGCCGCCCCAGGCCATCAAGCAGAGATCGGCGACCATGAAGGAGACGCCGAGCGTGACCAGCACTTGCGCCAGCGGCTGGCCGGCGAGCCGGCGCAACAACAGCCGCTCCATCAGGGCGCCGAGGATCGCCACTTCGATCGCCGCAAGGACCGCTGCCAGCCAGAAGTCGAGCGTGAAGCCCATGGCGCCGGACAGGAAAGTCGTGCCGAGATAGGCGCCGACCATGAACATCGAGCCATGCGTCAGATTGGGAATCCGCATCAGGCCGAAGATCAGGGAAAATCCCGCCGACAAAAGAAAAAGCAGGCCGCCGAACGTCACGCTGTTGACGGTCAACAGCAGCCAGAATGTCATGTGACCTGCCTTTCCCTTACCGGCTCCTAGCTGTATCTCCTGTTGTTGCCGCTCAACACTTGGTCAGTGGCGGATAATCCCGCGAATAGACCGGATGCGCGAGGAATTCGGCTTCCGGCCAAGTCCAGAACTGGCTGACATTGTCGTAGGTCTTGATCGTCTTGTTCCAGAGCTTGAGACCGTATTTGGCGTCCTCGGTCTGGACGCGCCGAATGTAGAAGGTGCCGATCACGTTGTTGAGGTGATCGAACTTGATCGGCCCGCGCGGCGTGTCGTTCAGGCTCACCGCCTTGAGCGCCGCCATGAATTTATCCTTGTCGCTGGCATCGCCGCCGGCGGCCTTCAGGGCAGCATCGACCACCATGCAATTGACGTAGAGGCCGGCGCAATAAAAGCCGGGAACGGTATCGTAGTTCTTGATCATCCCATCGACAAAACGCTGGTTCGACTCGTTTCGCAAGATCCAGCGTATAGGGACAGCAGCTGACCAACCCGATCGCCTCCTCGCCGAAGCTCTTGAGCAGCGCGTCGTCGCCGCCGGTCTCGCCGGTGACAACCGGATATTTCAATCCGGCGCTGGCATAGGCCTTCATGAAGCGCAGCGGGTTCGAACCGGCGAAGCCCTGACAGACGCCGTCACAATCGGCGATCTGCGCGACATAAGGCGTGTAGTCCGGAGTCGACAGCGGCGGCCACAATTTGTTGACGACGCAGCCGCCGTCTTTCTGGAACGCCGCCTGGAAGCCGCCCATCTGTTCGTAGCCGAAGGCAAAGTCTTCGACGACGGTGACCACGCGCTTGAGCTTCAATTCGGTCGCCGCGTAATGCCCCATCGGCTGCATCGCTTGCGAGGACGTCGCGGACGCGCGCAGCAGGAACGGATTCGGCGTGCGCTGGGTAAGATTGTCGGCCGCCGCTAGGCTGAGCGTCGGCATCTTTTGCTCTTTGATATAGTCGTTGATGGCATAAAGCTCGAACGCGGCCAGCGGTCCGAGAATGACATCGACCTTGTCGCGTTCGACCAGTTCCTGCGCCTTGGTCTTGGTGCCGGCAGGGTTGCCCCCGGTATCGGCGGAGATGAAATCGACCTTGCGGCCGCCGATCGTGTAGTTCTTTTCTTTCAGATAGGTCAGAACGCCCTGCTCCATCTGGATGCCGCCTTGCGCCAACGGCCCGGTCTTGACCGTCAGGAGACCAAGTTTAAACGGCGCCGCCTGCGCGATCGCGGGCGTCGGAAAACGGCTGAGCGCCGCAGCGGCGCCTGCGGCAGTACCGGCCAAAACGGCGCGGCGGCTGACCTTGCCGGACATGAGCTTACGAGACATAGCGTTCCTCCCTGATGCGCCGATTTTGCCGGCGCCCATTGTTGTTGTGGCGTTCCAGATACCTTCCCCCGGAAGCCGCGATTGCCGTTAACTCTCTGCGGAGCACCGGCAATTTGCGGCTATCATTGGCGAAGCGCCCCCGGCCTGTAAAGCCTGATCGCGCGGCCCCTTTCAGCACTTGGTCAGCGGCGGATAGTCGCGTGTATAGGCCGGACGAGCGAGATATTCCTGCTCCGGCCAGACCCAGAACTGGCTGACATTGTCGTAAGTCTTGATGATCTTATTCCAGAGCTTGAGTCCGTATTTGGCGCCGTCGGGACCGCAGCGGCGGATGTAGAAATTGCCGACGACATTACCGAAATGGTCGAATTTGAGCGGACCGCGCGGGGTGTCGGTCAAGCTCAGGGCGCGAAGCGTCGAAACGAATTTTTCCTTGTCGGTCAGATCGCCGCCCAGCGCCTTCAGCCCTGCGTCGACAACCTGACAATTGATATACAGGCCGGCGGCGTAAAAGCCCGGAACAACGCTGAAGTTCTTCTGCATACCGTCGATGAAGCGATGATTGCTCTCGGTCTCGACCTCGAGCGAATAGGCCGAGCAGGAAATCATCCCATTCGCCTCGTCGCCGAAGCTCTTCAACAACGCATCATCGCCGCCGGTCCATCCGGTGACGACCGGATATTTCAGTCCGGACTCGGCATAGGCTTTCATGAAGCGCAACGGATTGGAGCCGGCAAAGCCTTGGCACACCACGTCGCATTCGCCGATCTGCGCCAGATAGGGCGTGTAATCGGGCGTGACCAGAGGCGGCCACAGCTTGCTGATGACGCAGCCGCCGTCCTTCTCGAACGCCGACTGAAAGCCGCTGAGTTCCTCATAGTCGAAGGAGAGATCTTCGCCGATGGCGACCGCGCGCTTTAGCTTCATCTCGGTCGCCGTGTAATGGCCCATCGGATGCAACGCCTGCGACGCCGTGGCCGATGCGCGCAGCAGAAACGGATTGGGCTGCCGCTGTGTGAGATTGTCGGCGGCGGCCAGACTCATGGTCGGGACTTTTTGCTGCTGGATATAATCGTTGATGGCGTAGAGCTCGAAGGTCGCGAGCGGCCCAAGCAGGACGTCGACCCTGTCGCGCTCGACCAATTCCTGAACCTTGGTCTTGGCGCCGGCCGGAGCACCGCCGGTGTCCGCGGAGAAGAATTCGACCTTGCGCCCGCCGATGGTGTTGTCGGTTTCCTTCAGATAGGTCAGGACGCCCTGCTCCATCTGATTGCCGCCTTGCGCCAGCGGCCCGGTCTTCACCGTGAGCAGGCCGATCCGCACCGGAGCCGGCTGCGCGACGGCAGGGGCGGGAAAGCGGCTCAACACCGCTGCAGCGCCCACCGCGGTGCCGGCTAACAACGCGCGACGCGTGACTTTCCGCGGTCCGATCTTACGCGACATACAAGCCTCCCTGACCGGCGCGGCGCTTCTATTGGTGCCCGCTGACTGGCGCGATGACCTTATACGATGATTTTCTCATTTTTCATTCGCGGGCGCTATTTTTTCTTTCTCGCGGCCGCCTTTCTGGCCTTAGTCTTCGCCGCTTTTTTGGGCGCCGCCTTACCAGCCTTACCTGCCCGCGCCTTTGCCGGAATGATGGGCAGCAGCAAATACGGCTGCATGGCGCCGCCGAAATGCAATCCCGTCGTGCCGGAAAAAATCGCCGGCGGCCGATCGCGCACGTCGTCATGCAGAAACGGCCCGCAGCCGGTCAGCTCGTTCTTGAAGTTCGACAGGCGTCCGCCGCTCGGCCCGTGATAGACATAATCCTTGCCGCGCACGGTCAGCGCGATGCGATGCCCTTGCGGCACCACGATCGATGTCGGCCAGATCTCGACGTCGAGCTCAAAGACCTGGCCGGGCTTGAGCGGCTGCTTCTTGGTGTGAGTGTGATACGGCCGGTACGGCGTCGACAGTTTCGTGTCGAGCGCGCGATGCGAGGCGCGCAGCCAACCTTGGCCGATCGGCGCATGCGGATCGATCGCGCCTTGGAACACCACCTCTTTCATGTCTGAGGTGAACACCCGCAGCACCGCGAAGATGTCGGCGTCCTTGGTCGAGGACGAGACAAAAAGTTTCAGCGCCGAAGGTCCGGTGATCTCCGTTGCCTGCTCGAGCGGCGGCGTCATGAAGGTAAGGCCGTCACCCATGGCCTTGAATTTCAGCACCGATTTTCTTTTCGCCGCCTTCGTGCTCAGCGAACCTTCCGCCGGATCGAGATAGAACTTGGTCCATTGGGTGCGCTTAAGCGGCCATTCCTGCTCGGCGCGCTCGACGAAACCGTCGACGTGACGCACCTGCAATTGCACCGGCGCCTGCTTGTCCCAGCCATTGTCCTTGCCGTGCAGGAAATGATCGAAGAAGCGCAATTGCTGCTCGCGGCCGTAATCGGTGTAGAAATGCGTCCAATGCTCGATGCCGTGCACTTCGAGCCACTTGTTCTTCGACGCAGCGCGCACGAAGCCTTCGAAATTGCCGCGCGGATGCAGCGGCTGGCCGCCCCAATTGGCCGCGGACAGAAACGGCACTTTCACCTTCGGCCAGATCGGCGAACGGGCGCGGTGATAAAAGTCGTCGAGCGGATGGGCGACAATCTCAGCGCCGAATTCGCTGCGGTTCTTGGCAAGCGCCGCCTCCGACAGGATTTCCGGACCGCACACTAATTCGCCATGCACGCGGCTTCGCTTGCCACGTTCGCCGGCGCCGAATTGCACGGTCTTGACCTGCATGTCGTACCAGTTTTCCCAGAACGTGCAGAGAATGCCGCCGTGATGTGTCATGTCACGATACCAATCGGCGGCGCCCTCCCAGATGCACATCGCGGCGAGATGCGGCGGCTCCCGCGAGGCGACATGCCACTGATTGATGCCGTAATACGAAATGCCGTTGAGCCCGACCTTGCCGTTCGACCACGGCTGCACGCCGGCCCATTCGATGCAGTCATGGAAATCTTGCGTTTCACGCGGCGAAAAATGATCGATGAAGCCCGGCGACACGCCGCAGCCGCGCGAGTCCACGCGCACGCAAGCGTAATTGTGCGGCACCCATTTTTCCGGGTCGACGACCTCCCAACTCTGATAGAGATTGCTCGAACCTGCGGTCACGTCGGGATGCTTGTCCGCCATGCGCTGCCAGGCGCTCGGATAACCATCCTGGAAGGCCAGCCCCTTGGCATAGGGCCCGTAACTCAGGATCACCGGGTAGCGGCCCTCGGCGATCGGACGGAACACATCGGCGCGCAGCACGAGACCATCGTCCATGGTGATCGGCATGTCCCAGTCGATGCGCATGCCGTCGCGCACTTCGCTGCGGTGCTGGTGGGTTTTGCGATCGCCCATGCCCGACGCCATGCGGGCTTCGCCTTGAAGCGATGACATGTGCTTTCCTCCGACGCTCTCATCGGCCGGATTTGTTCCGGCCGCCCACGTCTTCTGCGAAACGGCAAAGCTTAAAGGCATGGATGCCGAGCACAAGGTGGTAGCGGCGAAAAATAAAAGGACTGCGTGTGACGAAGATCAACGCGCTTTGGCGCGGGCCTTGGCGCCTTTCTTGCCCCGTTTCACACCGGCCATCTTCTCGAGCACCGCGCAAACGGCGGCGGTATCCTCGGCGCCGCGGCCGGATTTGAGCGCCTTGGCATAGATCGCGCTCGACGCATCGAACATCGGTGTCGGCACGCGGATCTTCTTGGCATAGCCGCCGATGACGTCCATGTCCTTCTGCCAGACCGAGATCTTCATGGTGACGTTCTTGTAGTTGTCCTTCACCATCATCGGCGCCCGCAATTCGAAGATGCGCGAATTGCCGACGCCGGCGGTCACCAGATCGAAGATCAGCTGCGGCGGCAGGCCAGCCTTCATGCCGAGCACCATGGCCTCGGCGCTTGCCACATTGTGGATCGCGACCAGAAGGTTCGCGACATATTTCATGCGGCTGCCATTGCCGAATTCGCCGACGCTGTGCAGCGCGCGGGTGAAGGCGGCGAACATCGGACGCAGCTTCTTGATCTCGCCGGCGTCGCCGGAGGCGTAAACGACGAGGTCCTTTACCTTGGCCTGCGCGCCGGTGCCGCTGACCGGGCAATCGAGCGTGACATGGCCGGCCTTGCGCAGCACCGCTTCGGCGCGGAGCTTGTCCTCGAGCGTAAAGGTCGACATTTCGACAATGACGCGGTGCGGCAGCTTGGCCTTGGCAATGGCGGCTGCGGTTTCAGCGAGCGCCTGCGGTTTCGGCAGGCTGGTCAACACCACAGGCGTCTTGCGCGCAACATCTGCGGCATCGGCCGCGATTTCGACTCCGGCCTTGGCAAGCGCACGACGCTGCGCCGGCGCGACGTCATAGCCGATCACGCGCCAGCCGGCCGCGACCAGATTTCGCGCAAAGGCGCCGCCCATGATGCCGAGACCGATAATGCCGACGCTGCCCTTCTTTGCCGAAGCCATGCTCGTTTCCTCTAAATCGAATTTTTGCGTAAGGACGTGTCGCTATGGCATTGCGCCGCGTGCCGGGCAAGGCGCTTTCTCAGCGCGCGCCGATCGCCTATGGTCCGCGCGGCAAAGAACAGTCGGAAGACCAGGGAGAATGCCGGATGCGTATCGGTATCGCCGGTATCGGTAAGATGGGCGCGGCCATTGCTACGCGCCTGATGGAAGTCGGCCACGACGTCGTGCTGTGGAACCGCACCCCGGACAAGGCCAAGGCGATCGGCGGCGCAAGCGTCGCCGCGACGCCTGCCGAACTTGCAAAAACGTCGGAGGTCGTCATCACCATCCTCACCGACGGCGCGGCAATCGAGGCGGTCTATAATGGCCCTTCAGGTCTCCTCTCCGGCGATGTCACCGGTAAACTGTTCATCGAGATGAGCACGGTGCCCCCGAAAGTGGAAACCGCGCTACTGCCGAAGGTCGAAGCGAAGAATGCCGACTTTGTCGAATGTCCGGTCGGCGGCTCGACCACGCCGGCACGGCAAGGCAAGCTGCTCGGACTCCTCGGCGGCGAGGCGGACGCCGCGGGACGCGCGCTGCCGATCCTTAACCAACTCTGCCGCAAGGTCGAGCATTGCGGGCCGGTCGGTGCCGGCTCATCGATGAAGCTTGCGATCAATCTGCCGCTGATGGTCGCCTGGCAGGCCTATGGCGAGGCCTTTGCCATTGCCCGCGATGTCGGCTGGACGCCTAAGCGGCTCCTCGAGTTGTTCGTCGAGAGCAACGGCGCCAATAACGGTCTGAAGACGCGGGCCGACATGATCGTTGCCATGATGGAGAACCGCGATCCCGGCCCGACCACATTCAACATCGCCGACGCCGTGAAGGACCTACGCACCATGGTCGATACCGGCATCGCCAAGGGCGCCGACATGCCAGCGACGAAAGCGGCGCTGGCGGCCTTCGAAGAAGCCAACAAGAAAGGACTCGGCGGCGGCGACGGCTCGCAGCAATCGGTCTATTGGGCGAGCCGCGCCAAATCTTGAATTGAAAATTTCCACCAACCTATCGGAGCAACCATGTCGGTCGTTACGCTTGCACAAGCTTCCACCATCGTCGACGTCGCGCTGAAGAAAGCGCACGAAACCAATCTCGCCCCGCTCACCGTCGCCGTGCTCGATGCCGGCGGCCATCTCGTCGCCTTCAAGCGCGAGGACAAGTCCGGCATCCTTCGTTACGACATCGCCGTCGGCAAAGCCTGGGGAGCGCTCGGCATGGGCTTTGGCTCGCGCACGCTCGCGGCGCGTGCGGCCAAGACCCCGCAATTCTTCACCATGCTGGCGGCGGCGAGCGACGGCCGCATGGTGACGAATCCGGGCGGCGTGCTGATCCGCGATGGCGCCGGCAATGTCATCGGCGCCTGCGGCATTTCAGGCGACACCTCGGACAAGGACGAGATGTGCGCCATCGCCGGCATCGAGGCGGCGGGGCTGAAAGCCGATCCGGGCGCGGATTGATCGCCACGCGCTTCGATGGAATTTGTCCCATTGCAGATTGTTAGTTCCCGCGAAGGGGAGACATCGTCATGAAGCTGTTTTCGTTTTGGCGGTCACTCGCGACCTATCGCGTGCGCATCGCACTCAACCTCAAGAACATCGTGCCCGACGAGATCATCGACGTGAACCTGATGCAGGGCGCGCAGCGCGATGCGGCCTATCGCAAGGTCAACCCGATGATGGCGCTGCCGGCCCTGATCGACGGCGACGGACCGGTTCTGTTCGAATCCCTCGCCATCATCGAATATCTCGATGAAACCCATCCGAATCCGCCGCTATTGCCGCGCGACGCCCGTGGCCGCGCCCGTGTGCGCGGGCTGGCGCAGATCGTCGCCGCCGATTCCCACCCGCTGATCGTGCCGCGGGTGCGCGAATATCTCGAGCACGAGTTCAAGCTCGACGAAGCCGCCCGCACCAAATGGTGCCAGCATTGGCACCGCGCGGCGCTCACCGCGCTCGAAACAAATCTACAAAGCCCCGAGACCGGGCGTTACAGCCACGGCGATCAAGTCACGCTGGCGGATATCTGTCTCGCGACCCAGGCGGCCGGCGCAAAGTTCTTCAATGTCGATACCGCGCCGTTTCCGATCTTCACACGGATCACCAACGATCTGTCGAAGATCGATGCCTTCGCCCGCGCCCATCCGCTGAAACAGCCGGGCGCGCCCGCGGCGGCTTAGATCACCACCACTTCGTGAAATGGTGCACAGGACCATGTCCTGTGCCGACGCCGAGCCGGTCGGCCGCAGCGATCGCTGCGCTGACATAAGCTTTGGCGTCGCTTATCGCGTCGGCCAAGAGAAGTTTCTTGGCGAGTCCGGCCGCGATGGCAGATGACAACGTGCAGCCGGTGCCATGCGTGTTCTTGGTGTCGAGGCGCGGCGCGGCAAAACGCATGAACGTCGTGCCTTCGAGCAGAAGATCGACGCTCTCGGGCCCACTGCCGTGACCGCCCTTGATCAGCACTGCTCGCGCGCCGAGCGCGAGCAGCTGCTGCGCCTGCCGGCGCATCTCATCTTCGTTGTCCGCTGCCGGGCGATCCAGCAGCGCCGCGGCTTCTGGTAGATTCGGCGTGAGCACGCGGGCCTTCGTGATGAGCTTGCGCAAGCCCTCAATCGCATCGTCGCGCAGCAGCTTGTCTCCTGAGGTCGCGATCATGACAGGATCGAGCACGACATCGTGCGCATGATGGCGCTCGAGGCCTTTGGCGACAGCGTCGATCGCCCCTGCATTGCCGAGCATGCCGACCTTCACCGCTGCCGGATGCAGATCGGAAAACACCGCGTCGATCTGCGCGGCGATGAAATCGGGCGGCACATCGTGAATTGCGGTGACGCCCTTGGTATTCTGCGCCGTCAGCGCAGTAATGACGGACGCGCCATAGACGCCGAGCGCGGAGAACGTCTTCAGATCGGCCTGGATGCCGGCGCCGCCGCCGGAATCCGAGCCGGCAATGGTCACGGCGATCGCCATGGTCATGATTTGCCTCGTTTGACCAGCGCGCTGTCGACAATGCCGCGCAGGGTGCGCGCCGCCGCGGACGGATCGGGCGCGAGCGACAGCGCCGAGATCACCGCGATGCCGTCCGCGCCGGCGCCGATGACCTCGGCCGCATTGGTGGCGTCGACGCCGGCGATGCCGCAGACCGGCATTTGCCGTTTGCGGCGCTTGAGCACTTCGATGATGCGCGCCAAGCCCTGCGGACCGATCGGCGGCTTCTTCTGCTCCTTCGACAGCGTGGCATAGACGCCGCCAGAGCCGGCATAGTCGATCATGTCGATCGGCGCGGCCTCGGCCTCGGACGGCGATTTGATCGACAGACCGATGATCGCGTCCGGACCCAGCAACCGCCGCGCATCGGCGACCGCCATGTCTTCCGGCCCGATATGAACGCCGTCGGCGCCGGCAGCGAGGGCGACATCGACGCGATCGTTGACGACGAAGGCGACGCCGAACGGGGCCAGCGCTTTTTTGATCGCGCGCGCCGTCTCGACCATGGCGCCGGTGCCGCCATGCTTGTCGCGCAGCTGGATGAGCGTAGCGCCGCCTTGCGCGCACAGCCGCGCCAGGTCGGCCAGATCATGGCCACCGGCACGCTCGGGATCAACAATCGCGTTCAGTCGGAGATCAACTTTCATCCTGAACCTTCACATGCATCCGCAACGTCGCGCTGTCGAGCCTGTGCAGCGCATCGATGATCGCCACCGCAAAACTGCCGGGCCCTGCGGCGTCGCGGCCGGCGACCTCTCCAGCGACGCCGAACGCCGTCAGCACCGCGATGGCGGCGAGCCACGGATCGCGCTCAACCGCAAGCGCCGCGCAGAGCAGCGCCGAACCGGCGCAGCCCATCGCGGTCACCTGGCCCATCAGCGGATCGCCATTGGCGATCTTCACCCGCCGCGCGCCGTCGGCGACGATATCGACACGGCCGGTCAGAGCCACGATCGTGCCGTGCGCCGTGGCAAAGCGTCCCGGCGCGTCGCCCGCCTGGTCATTGCCGGACAGGGCCGCGAATTCCGCCGCGTTGAGCCGTACTACTGTGGGCTTGCGTCCCACCAGCGTCCGCGCAAATTCGGCGCGCGCCGGCGAGCGCTCGATGAAAACCGGATCGAGCAGCCACGGCTTGCCATCCGCGGCCGCGGCCTGCAGCGCAGCTTCTATCGCGGCGCGGCGCTCAGCATCGAAGGTGCCGAGATTGACTAGAAGGGCATCGGCGCCGGCGACGAAATTGCCGATCTCCTGCGGCGACAGCGTCATCGACGGCACGGCGCCGGCCGCGAGCAGCACATTCGCGGTGAACTGCTGGGCGACCGTATTGGTGATGCAATGCACGCGCGGGGTATGTTCGCGGATGCGTTGCAGGACCGTCGCGGCGATATCGGCAAAATCCCGGGATCCGGATATTTCTTGGCCGTGCATTTTCTCAAGTCTTTCAATAGCTTTCGTTACTCTACACCGGCCGCCCCAGGTCCGTCATGTTGCTCGCTTCGCGCCCGCGAATGATATAAGTATCCCCCGGTTCGGAGGCGCGCGCATGGTCCCTTTTTTCGTGCAGATCAAATGCCAACTCGGCAAGTCCTATGAGGTCGCCGACAAGCTTGCGGACGCCGAGATCGCCTCGGAGATCTATTCGACCGCCGGCGACTTCGATCTCCTGGTCAAGTTCTATGTCGATCCGGGCACCGATATCGGGCATTTCATCGCCCAGAAGGTGCAGCCCATTGCCGGCATCGCCGATACCCGCACCATCATCACCTTCAAGGCGTTTGGACAGTCGTAGCCATGACCGCGCCGGTCGCTTGCGGCGTGAGCGCCGCGAGCTTGCGCGCCGCCGCCAATTGCCGCTCGCGCCAGATCACGAATAGTCCCGCGCCGGCGATGATCAGGCAGCCGAGAACGATCATGAGCGTGGGCGCCTCGCCGAAGATGACGTAGCCCAGGATCAGCGCCCAGATCATCGCTGTGTAATCGAACGGCGCGACCACCGAGGCGGAGGCGTGGCGATAGCTTTCGGTAAGAACGATGTGCCCGGTGCCGCCCAGCACGCCGATGCTGATCAGGACCAGGAATTCGGTGCCGCTTGGGCTGATCCAGCCGAACGGCCAGGTGACGAGACCGGCGATCGCGCAGAACAGCGAGAAATAGAACACGATCGACGACGTAGTTTCGCTCTGCGCCAGCCGGCGGGTCTGAATGACGGTGCCCGCATTGGCGATGGCGCCGGTGAGCGCGAATGCAAGCCCGGTAATGGTCGTCGCGCTCGCTGCCGCGAATTTAAGTTCGTCGCCCGATATGTGCGGCGATAGCACAACCACGACGCCGATGAAGCCGACGATCACCGCCGACCAGCGATAGATGCGCACGCGCTCCTTCAGTACCAAGGCCGCTAGCGCGACGGAAAACAGCGGTGAGGTGAAGGAGATCGCGTTCGATTCCACGAGCGGCAGCCGCGCCGCAGCGCCGAAATTGCAGAACATCCCGACGATACTGATGATGCCGCGGCCGAGCTGGCCGAGCGGCCGCTCGGTGCGGACGACTGAAGCAAGCTCGCCGCGCAAGGCATAAATGCCCAGCACCGGAACGAGAGCGAAAGCCGAACGATAGAACACGACCTCGCCGATCGGATAGCGCGCGCCGAGAAAGCGCACCAGCGCGGCCATCACGGTGAACAGCACCGTCGAGATCAGCTTGAGCACGATGCCTTTGCTGGTGCCGGTCACGTCTTGGCGCCCCCGCCCGCGCATGAATCAGAGAAGCCACCCGCGCGCATGGCTGGCTTCACTAGAGCATGATTCCGAGAAGCGGAAACCGGCTTTGTCGCGCGGCAGAAGGCCGATATGCGCGGCAGCCCTAATTTTTCGGCTTTTTTGCCGGCTTGGGTGGGCCTTCCACAGGCGGCAGCGAGGCGATGTAGGTCGCGATGGCGGCGCGGTCCTCGGCGGACAGAAGCGAGGTATTGTTGATGACGTCGGTCATCGCGTCGCCGGCATAGTCGCCGTCCGGCAGCATGCCGTCGCTGAGAAAGCTCGAGATATCCTTCTCCGACCAGGGCTTGCCGTCGTCGCGCAAGCCGAACGGGGTGATATTGGGCACCCAGCCCTTGCCGTCGGGCGCCGGGCCGCCGGCGAAGCGCTCTCTTTCGATGATGCCGCCAAGGACATCGCGCGGTGAATGGCACTCGGCACAATGGCCGGGACCGTTCACCAGATAGGCGCCCCGATTCCATTGCGCCGATTTTTCCGGATCGGGCGTGAATGGCCCACCATGCAGGAACAGAAGCTTCCAGACGCCGAGAAGCTCACGCTGATCGAACGGAAAATTCAGATCATGCGGGCGCGACTGGCCCGCGACCGGCGGCAGTGTTTTCAGATAGGCGAACAGATCGCGGACATCGTTCAGCCGCATGTGCTGGTAGGACGTGTACGGAAAGGCCGGAAACAGGTTCTGGCCGCGCGGAGACGTGCCCTTCCATAGGGCCGTGACGAAATCCGCTTCGCTCCAGGCGCCGATGCCGTCTTTCACATCGGGCGAAATGTTCGGCACATAGAAGGTGCCGAAGGGGGATCCGAGCGCCAGCCCGCCACCGAGCCGCAAGCGATCGACCTTGTCCGGATTGTCGTTCGGCACTGCATGGCACGACGAGCAGCCGCCGATGGCGAACATGGTCTTGCCGTTGTCGAGGTTGGGCGTGTAAGCCGGCAACGCCGAGGCCGCCACCGTTTGCGGCCGCGTCAGAAACCACAGCACCGCCAACCCGAGAATGCCGCAGGCCACGACCGCGAGCGCAAGCCCGCGGAAACTCAGCCGGCGCCTTTGTGCGACTGCCATATCGAACCGCCTCTGCCGCGTCCGTCAAACTCCCGGCGCAAGACAAGATTTGCCGCGGCTGCACTTTATTCCTGATCAGCTCATATCGCAGCCCATGCTGCAGCGGCAATAATGCAAAGGACGGGCAACCGCAGCGGATGCCCGTCCTTCGACCTGCGCGTAGGCGCGCTCAGCTCTTCTTTTGACGAAAGATCTGGTGGCAGGCGCCGCAATCGTTTTTGCCGATATTGCCAATGGCGGCCTTGAAACTGTCGAGGTCCTTCACCGAAGCATCGGCGGCCTTGGCGTCTTCACCGAACTTTTGGAAGCGCGCTTTGAAGTCGGCCATATCCTCCCAGATCTTGGGAAGGGCTTCGGTTTCACCGCCGGTCTTGGAATTGTCCGGGAACAGCCCCGGCATTTTCGCGGCCGCATCCTGGAAGGTCGCAAATACCTTGTGTGCGGCGGCAAGATCGAACGGCGTCGTGCCTTTGACCATGTCACCGGCGATCTTGGCCTGGTCGCCGTTCGCCTTCATCAGCTTTTTACGCGCGGCGATCGGGTCGTCCTCCGCCGCGACGGCGGCGGCACTGAGCAGAAGAACGGCGCACACGATAGACGATTTGCGAAACATGAGATGCTCCCCGCGAGAATCCAAAAGCGCCCTCCGATGCGATCAATTTCGGGTTGGGCGCACCCCGACAAACACCAGGCGCACCAGCTTATTCCGGCGCCCACTGAGCACGGTTAATCGGCCGCATCCGCCCTATTCGGCCGGATGCACCTCGACGACCGGCTTCTTGCGCCAGCGCAACCCCAGATCGGCAATCCAGCGCGCAATCACGTAAAACACCGGCGTGAAGACGAGGCCGAAAGCGGTCACGCCGATCATGCCGAAGAACACCGCGGTGCCGAGCGCCTGGCGCAGTTCGGCACCGGCCCCCACCGCCCAGACCAGCGGGGTGACGCCGAGAATAAAGGCGAACGAGGTCATCAGGATCGGGCGGAGCCGCCGCCGTGTCGCCTCCACCGCCGCGTCCCAGCGGCTGCGTCCTTCGTCCTCGAGCTGACGGGCGAATTCCACGATCAGGATCGCGTTCTTGGCCGCCAAGCCGATCAGCACGACGAAGCCGACCTGGGTGAGGATGTTGTTGTCGAGGCCGCGAATGACGACGCCGGTAATGGCGGCGACCAGGCACATCGGCACGATCATGATCACTGCGAGCGGCAGCGTGAGGCTTTCATACTGCGCCGCCAGCACAAGAAAGACGAACACAACCGCGAGGAGGAAGGCGAACATCGCGGTCGAGCCGGCGCGGATTTGCTGGTAGGCGAGCGTCGTCCATTCGGTGGTGAAACCGTCCGGCAAGGTCTCGGCCGCGAGCTTGTCCATGATCGCGATCGCCTGGCCCTGCGAATAGCCGGGGGCGGCGGCGCCGTCGAGCTCGGCCGTGGGATAAAGGTTGTAGCGCGGCACCCGATAGGGACCGGAAATATTGTCCACTGTCGTGAAGGAGCCGAGCGGCACCGTGTCGCCGCTGGAATTGCGCACCCTGATCTTGAGCACGTCTTCGATGGTCTTGCGATCCTCGTCACGGGCCTGCGCGGTGACGCGGAAAGTGCGACCGAACAGGTTAAAGTCATTGACGTAGAGCGAGCCGATATAGATCTGCAGCGCGTTGAACACGTCGGTGACGTTGATGCCGAGAAGCTGCGCCTTGGTGCGGTCGATATTAAGATAGACCTGCGGCGTCGAGGTCTCGAACAGCGAGAACACGCCGGCGACGCCTGGCGTCTGCGCCGCGCGCGCCATCAGGCCGAGCGTCGCCTGCTTCAGCGCCTCCGAGCCTTGGCCGGCGCGATCCTCGACCATCATGCGGAAGCCGCCGGCATTGCCGATACCGGCCACAGGCGGCGGCAGCACAGTGATGATGAAAGCCTCCTGAATGGCGGAGAGCCGCTTGAACAATTCGGCCTGAATTCCGGCCGCCGACTGACGCGGATCCTTGGCGCGCTTTTCGAACGGGTCGAGCACCAGGAACAGCGCCCCGGCATTGGGCGCGTTGGTGAAGGTCGCCCCGGAGAAGCCGACAATGTTCACGGCATGCGCGACGCCCGGAACGGACATTGCGATGTCGAGCGCCCGCTGCTGCACCTCGTCGGTGCGAGCCAGCGAGGCGCCCGGCGGCAATTGCACGACGGTGATGAGATAGCCGCGATCGACCTGCGGAATGAATCCCGTCGGCGTAGTGCGGAATGTGTTCAAGCCGACCGCGAGCACGACCAGATAGATCGCGACCATCATGACGACGCGCCGCACGGTCTTGGAGGCAAGCCACGATATGCCGTAGGCGAGTTTATCAAAATAGAAATTGAAATAGCCAAAGAAGCCGTGGATCGGCCGCTCCCACCAGGTGTCGCGGTGGCTGGTATCATGCGGCTTGAGCAGCAGCGCGCACATCGCCGGCGACAGTGTCAGAGACACGATCAGCGAGATCACGGTGGCGCCGGCGATGGTCAGCGCGAATTGCCGGTAGAACTGGCCGGAAATGCCGGTGATGAACATCGACGGCACGAACACCGCGCACAGCACGAGCGCGATCGCGACCAACGCCGAGCCGACTTCGTCCATGCTCTTGCGCGCCGCATCGCGCGGCGACAGTCCGGACGCGATATTGCGCTCGACGTTCTCGACGACGACGATGGCGTCGTCGACCACGATGCCGATCGCCAGCACCAGGCCGAACAGCGACAGATTGTTCAACGAGAAGCCGAAGGTCCCCAGGAAGAAGAAGCTGCCGATCAGCGAAACCGGAATGGCGACCAGCGGAATGATCGCCGCGCGCCAAGTCTGCAGGAACAGGATCACGACCAGAATGACAAGAATGATCGCCTCGCCGATGGTCTCGATTACGGCGTTGACCGACTGTTGGATGAACTGCGTCGGATTGTAGACGATGTCGTATTTGACGCCGGGCGGGAACCGTTTCGACAGTTCCGCCATGCGGTCGATGATGCCTTTGGCGGTGTCGAGCGCGTTCGAGCCGGGCCGCTGGAACACCGCCAGCGCCACCGCGGGATCGTGGTCGAGATAGGAGTTCGACGAATAGTCGAGCGCAGCAAGCTCGATCTTGGCGACGTCCCGCAGCCGCACCACGGCGTCCGGCGTCTGCTTGACGACGATCGCGCCGAAATCGTCGGGATTATCGAGCCGGCCGCGCGTCTGCACCGCGATCTGGAACGCGCCGGGACGCGTCACCGGCGGCTGATCGAGGACGCCCGAGGCGACCTGGATGTTCTGGCCCTGCAAGGCGCTGGTCACGTCGCTCGCGGTCAGGCCGAGCGATTGCAGGCGATCGGGATCGAGCCAGATGCGCATCGAATAATCGCGGCTGCCAAACACCGTGATCGAGCCGACACCGTCGACGCGGGTGAGCGGATCGGTGACCTCGAGCGTGGCGTAGTTGGAGATGAACAGCGCGTCGCGCGATTTGTCGGGCGAATACAGATGCACGACCATCATCAGGTCGGGCGACGACTTGGTCACGGTGACGCCGATATTGCGCACGTCGGCCGGCAGCCGCGGCTGCGCGATGGCGACGCGGTTCTGCACCTGCACCTGCGCGATATCGAGATTGGTGCCGAGATCGAAGCTGACCTGAATCGAGAACCGCCCGTCGGCCGTCGAGTTCGACGACATATAGAGCATGTTCTCGACGCCGTTGATCTGCTCTTCGATCGGCGTCACCACGGTGGAGGCGACGACGTCGGCGCTGGCGCCGGGATATTGGCCCGACACGTTGATGATCGGCGGCGCGATCTCGGGATATTGCGCGACCGGCAGGCGCGAGAACGAGACGCCGCCCAGGATCACGAAAACGATCGAGACCACGGCGGCAAAGATCGGCCGGTCGATGAAGAAGTGCGAGATGCGCATTCTATTTGATCAATCCGCTTTCACGTCGGATTTGCCGCCGGCGGCCGCGCCGGTTTTCGCGGGCGCGGCACCGGGCGCAGCTTGCGGCGCGCCGGGAGCGCCTTGCTCCTGCGCATTCACCTTGATGCCGGCGCGCGCCCGCATCAGGCCGTTGACGATGACGCGATCATTCACATCGAGGCCGTCTTTGATCACGCGCAAGCCGTTATCGATCTGGCCGAGCGTCACATATTTCTGTTTCACCATGCCCGTATCGTCGACCACCAGCACGTATTTGCGCACCTGCTCGGAGCCGATCGCGGCGTCGGGAATGAGCAGCGCGGTATAGGGCGGCGAGCCCGGCACGCGCAGCCGGCCGAACATACCGGGCGTGAAAATGCCGTCGGCATTGTCAAACACCGCGCGGCCGCGGATGGTGCCGGTCGCGGTATTGATGGCGTTGTCGACGAAGTCGATCTTGCCGGTGTGCTTGAAATCGTGCTCGTCGATCAGTTCGAGCGTCACCGGCACATTGCCGTTGAGCGCGGCGACCTCCTTGCTGGCGGACGCGTAGCGCACATAGCGCAAATAAGACTGCTCATCGAAAGTGAATTCGAAGCGGATCGGATCGACCGACACGACGGTGGCCAACAAAGTGGTGCCGTTGCCCGAGCCGCCAGTGACGAGATTGCCGACGGCGACACGACGGTCGCCGATGCGGCCATCGATCGGCGAGCGGAGCTGGCTGTAGGTATCGAGATCGAGCTCGGCCGAATGCACCATGGCTTCCTGCGCGGCGACGGACGCCGCGGCCACGTTCTTGGCTTGCGTGCGCTGATCATAGGCCTGCTCGGTGAGCGTCTTGTTCGAAAGGAGGGCCTGGCCGCGCGTGAGGTCGGCTTCGGCAAAGGCGAGATTGGCGCGCGATTGCGCCAGGTTGGCGCGCATCTGCTCGAGCGCGATCTCGAACGGCCGGCGATCGATGGTGAAGAGCAGATCGCCCTGCTTCACCGACTGACCGTCCTTGAAATGAATCTCGGAGAGATAGCCGGACAGCCGCGAGCGGACCTCGACGGAATTCACCGCGACGAAGCGTCCGACATATTCGTCCTGATCGACCACCGTGCGCTGCACCGGCTTGGCGACCGTAACAGCCGGCGGCGGCGGGCCGCCGGCCTGCTGGCTCTGATTGCAGCCGGCCAAGAGGCCGGCCAGCGCCAGCGAAAGGACGGCCGAAACCGGGACGGCGCGGCGCGCCGCTTTGGTAAAGCTCATGATTCTTCCCTCAGGCCGTCTCGGCACCATAGCTGGCCGCCGCTGTCAATCTCGCAGCCGGCACGGTCTGCCGCGCAATTGTGGCGGACCGCCGTCTGCGCGTTGCCCCTTTGACCCGCCCTTCCTTGGCGGCTGCCGGAACACCATATGTGCGCCCACTCTATGTTCACCAAGTGCCGGCTCAGATGCCAATACGAGCCCGGCCTAACGTGCTGATCCCAAAATGACAATAATGCCCCTTAACGATGCGTTCCGGGGCGCCCAAAGCGTCCTGTCTCCCGATATTCCTGCTGTGCCCGCCGACGATCAGGCGCTGCTCGATGCGTACTCGCGGGCGGTGATCGACGTGGTCGACCGGGTCGGCCCTGCCGTGGTTCGTCTCGCCGTGCATGGCGGCGGCCAAAACGGGCAAAATGGCGGCCAAAACCGCGGCGGCACCGGCTCCGGCGTCATTCTGTCGCCGGACGGCCTCATCCTCACCAACAGCCACGTCGCCGGCGCACTCGGTCCGGCGGCGCGGATTGATGTCACGACCGCCGATGGCCAGGACTTGCGGGCGCGGCTCATGGGTGACGATCCCGACACCGATCTCGCGTTGCTGCGCGTCGACGAGGCGGTGCCGCTCGCGGCGGCGCCGCTCGGCGATTCCAAACGTTTGAAACGCGGCCAACTGGTCATCGCCATCGGCAATCCACTCGGCTTCGAGTCGACTGTGACGACCGGCGTCGTGTCCGCGCTCGGCCGCTCATTGCGCTCGAGCAACGGGCGGCTGATCGACGACGTGATCCAGACCGATGCCGCGCTCAATCCCGGCAATTCCGGCGGACCGCTGGTCTCCTCGCGCGGCGAAGTGGTTGGCATCAACACCGCCGTGATCATGGGCGCGCAAGGCATCTGCTTCGCGGTCGCCGCCAATACCGCAAGCTTCGTGCTTGGCGAACTGATCCGCCACGGCCGCGTGCGCCGCGCCTTCATCGGCATCGCCGCGCAGCAGACCGCGATCCCGCCGCGCCGCCGCCGCGCCTTCGATCTCGTTCAAGACAGCGCGGTGATAGTGAGCTCGGTCGAGCCGGACTCGCCGGCCGGACGCGCCGGACTGAAATCGGGCGACATTATCGTTGCGCTCGACGGCGCAGCGATCGCCGGCGCCGACGACCTCGTCCGCGCGCTCACCGGCGACAAGATCGCCCGCAGCTTGGCGCTCGACTTGCTGCGCGGCACCGAACGGCTCACGGTCGCCATGACGCCGCAAGAACGCAAGCAGGAACGCAAGCGGCGGCGTGAGTAGATGACGACAGCCCGCGCTGCGTGGTAGCACGTGCGCCATGCAGCGCATTTTGTCGTCATTAATCTCCGGATTGTTGCTCGCCATCCTCTTCGCGTCCTCGCCTGTCTTCTCGGGGCGAGCCGTGGCGGACGATTGGCCCAGCCATCCGCTCACGCTCATCGTGCCCTTCCCCGCCGGCGGCAGCGCGGACGTGCAGTCGCGGGTGATCGCGCAGAGGCTATCCGAGGCAATCGGCCAGCCGGTCGTGGTCGAGAACAAACCGGGCGCCGGCGGCAATATCGCCGCCGCGGATGCGGCCCGTTCCGCGCCCGACGGCTACACCCTCTTCATGGCGACGACCAGCACCCATGCCAGCAATGTCAGCCTCTACAAGAATCTTGGCTTCGATCCGGCGAAGGATTTCGCGCCGCTCACGCTGGTGACGCTCAATCCGCAGGTCATCGTGGCGGCGCCGCAATATGCCGGTCTCGATTTCGCCGGCCTCGTCGCCCGACTGAAGGACAATGGCGGCGCGAGCTTCGGCTCCTCCGGCATCGGCTCGGCGACCCACATTGCCGGCGAGCTGTACAACAAGGTGACCGGCTCTTCGCTCGTGCACGTGCCTTATCGCGGCCAGGGCCCGGCGCTGAACGATCTGATCGCCGGCCGCATCGATGCGATGTTTCCCTTGATCGCCGACACGTTCGGGTTTCTGCAGAGCGGGCAGCTGAAGGCCGCTGTCGTGATGAGCACGGAGCGCGCGAAGTCGCTGCCGAACGTGCCGACCACGGCCGAGCTCGGCTATCCGAAGCTGGTCCTGAGCCCGATCTGGACCGCGCTCTATACCAGAGCCGGAACGCCGCAGCCGGTGGTCGACCGGCTCAACCGCGAACTGGTCAAGATCATCACGGCGCCGGCCTTCGTCAGCCGGTTCGAAGCGGCCGGATATGAGATCAAGACTTCGACGCCGGCCGAGCTTGCGACATTCGCTACCGCCGAGACCGCGCGCTGGGGACAGATCATCAAGGACCTGAACATTCAGATCGAGTGACCGGCGTTCTCGATCGCGCCGCTGACGATCTCACTCAGCCTTGATATTTGCGAACTTCACCACCTTCGCCCACTTCTGCGTTTCGTTCGCAAGAAACTTGCCGAAATCGGCAGGGGATCCCGGCAACGGCGTGCTGCCCAGGTCGCTGAGCTTCGCCTTTAACTGCGGATCGGCAAGGCCTGCGTTGATTTCCTTATTGAGTCTTTCAACGATCTCAGGCGGCGTATTTTTAGGTGCGGCGATACCGTAGTAGACGCTTGCATCATAGCCCGGCAGAAATTCGCTGATGCACGGGACATCCGGAAACACGTCCGAGCGCGTCGTAATTGTCATTCCCAACGCCCGCAGTTTGCCGCCGCGGATGTGCTCGATGGTCGCGGGCATGCTGGCGAACATCGCCTGCACCTGTCCCCCGAGCAAAGCCGTCAGCGCGGGCGCTGTGCCGCGGAACGGCACGTGGGTCATGCTGACCCCGGCCATCATCTTGAACAATTCACCGGACATGTGTTGCGACGACCCGACGCCCGCCGATGCATAATTCAATTTTCCCGGATTCGTCTTGGCATAGGTAATGAACTCGGGGACCGATTGGGCCGGCACGGATGGATTGACGACGAGGATGTTGGGATCGCGGCTGATGCTGGCGACCGGCGCGATGTCGCGGGTGAAGTTAAAGTCGAGATTCTCATAAAGCGTCGTATTGACGGTGTTCGCCGTCGAACTCAAAAGCAGCGTGTAACCATCGGGCGCGGCCCTGACGACCGCCTCGGTGCCGATATTGCCGCCGCCGCCGGGCCGGTTTTCGACGATGAATGTCTGGCCGAGGCGGTCCGACAGCCATTGGCCCATGAGACGGGCGATGATGTCATTGCCGCCGCCCGCGGCATAAAACACGATCACATGCACGGGCCGCGACGGGTAAGCATCGGCCCACGCAATGCGCGGTACCGCAGGCATTGCCACGGCGCTGGTTGTCAGATGCAGGAATCGTCGGCGGCCTATTCTCATGGAGCCTTCCGTTTATTTGAGCTTTTGTTTCTTGTTGTTCATGATTGCACGCCCGATTTCCGAAACAGCGCGCAAATCGCCGCACCGGCAAATGTCACCCAAGCTGCGATCAGGATCGTGCCGCCGGACGGCGCCGCATATGGAAACAGACGATGGCTCGCAAAGGCGCGCATCGCAAGATCGCCGGCAAACAGCGCCGCGCCGAGCACCCAGGCGGCGAGAACGAGCAGAAACAATGGCCGCCACAACAGACCGCGCTGCAGAAGCGCAACGCCGGCGATGACGGCGATCGCGTGGAACAGCAGCATATAGGCCGCGCTGTCGAGTGACGCGCCCGGAGCGGCGTGCGCGGCGGCCGCGGCCAGCACCATGCCGGCTGCGCCCATCAGGCCCGCCAGCACCAGCAAGAATTTCACGATCATTGCCAACCTTTTTGAAAAGACTATTTGCGCGGCGCGCTGCTCTTTTTCTCGCCGGCTTCCGGAAACACCCACATCGCGGCGATCATCAACAAAGCCGTGACGATGACGAAAGTCGAAAGATCATGGCGGATCGGCGAGCCGCTCCAATAGGCGAGCGCCAGCGCGACCAGGAGCGTGACAACCGATAACATCGTTTTGACATCGTTCGGCATGGTGGCCTCGAGATCAGTTCACGCCGACCGGCGCCGCTGCGGCTTCGTCCGGCCGCTTCGGTGCGCTGCGCAGGTTCTTCTTCAGATGCTGCGTGTCGTAGCCGTTGAGCAGCGTGCCGGCGAGACTGCGGTCGAGGTCGGACGTGGCGAACAGCCAATCGGCGATCGGGAACGTGAGATTCATATTCACCTCCATCATCAGCCGCGCATTGTGATGCGCGGTGTGATGCCGCCGCAGCGTGTTGACGAAGGGGCAATGGCGCACGAAGGCGTTCTCGTCGACATGGCAGCAGAAATGCATGAACTCGTAGACCAGATACATGCCGGTCGTCGTCGCGATGAACAGCCAGCCGACATTGGGCGACAGCAGCAGGCCAAGCAGAACCGCCGGTACGATAGACATCAAAATAAAGACAACCAATGCATAAGGCGGAAACACTGTCACCCGCCAGTCCTTGTGGTCGCGGAAGCGCATCTCGTCGTCGGTGAAGAACTGGTGGTGATTGAGCGTGTGCCGCTCGTAGATCGCGCGCAGGCCCTTGATGTTGACCGGCCGGTGCATGACGTATTTGTGCACGGCCCATTCGAAAATATTGGTGAACAGGAAGGTCAGCGGCACCGTGAGCCATTCGAGCAGCGTCACGTTATGAATGTGCGCGATGTAAATGTAGAACGCCGCCGCGCCCATGGCGTAGATGATGACGATGTGGAAATAGCCGTCATACCAGCCGCGAATGCGTGAGCGATATTCGCTGCGGAAGTCGACCTGACGCTGACCGATCATTTTGTTCTCCTCAGCGTTGCCCTCAATGCGTGTCCTGCAGGGCGCTTGTATCGTGCCGGCGCACGAAGCTCGCCACCTCGTCGCCGGTAAGCCGCCAATCATTGTCGAGATTGGCGACGACGTCCTTCATGAAAGGCTCGGACAAGGCGATGGCGCGGACATTGTCGCCGAGAAGGTCGAACAGAATCGCAAGCGCAAGCTGCCGCGGGCTATCGCCGTCATAAGTCCATTCGAAGCCGTATTTGGTGAAGCGCTTGACGTCGTAATGCTCGGACAGCGGCTTGCCGTCGACAGTGACGACAAGGCCGTCGATCGTGCGCCTGCCCTCGTAGACCTTCATGCGCCCGGCTCCGCCACCGCCAAGACGAAGAACGCCAAGATGGAGAACGCCGCCCGCGTTCCTCCCCGCGTTTTATTTTCTCCGGACGGTACAGCCGGCAGGGGTAACGATCAAGGACGCCAACCTGCTTGTTTGCCTGCCGCCCAATGGCGCATGATCGCCACAGGCAATTGCCGCCGCAAGCTGCGCCGGGGAGGAATTCATGTTGAAAGTCTTTTATGTCGCGATGATCTTTGCGCTGGCAGGCACCGCCTCGGCACTGGCGCAGTCCGCAGCACCGGCGGAAGCCGTGAAAGAGCTGGCGCCGAGCGGCACGCTGCGGGCAGCGATCAATATCGGCAATGTCGTCCTGGCGCAGAAGGACGATGCCGGCCAAGTCCACGGCGCCTCGGTCGACCTGGCCCGCGAGCTGGCGCGGCGGCTCGGGGTGCCGATCGATCTGCGCGTCTATGACGCGGCGGGCAAGGTCACCGACGCCGCGAAAAACGGCGAATGGGACATCGCGTTCGTCGCCATCGAGCCAGCCCGCGCGCAAGGCATCGCCTTCACCGCGCCTTATGTGGTCATTGAAGGCACTTACATGGTCAGCGTGGATTCCCCACTGAAGGGCATCGCCGATGTCGACCATGACGGCGTGCGCATCGCCGTGGGCAAGGGCTCGGCCTACGATCTTTATCTCACGCGCACGCTGGCGCACGCGACGCTGGTCCGCTATCCGACGTCGCCGCTCGCGCTCGACGGCTTTCTTGCCGACAAGATCGACGCCGCCGCCGGCGTCAAGCAGCAGCTGGTGCAGTTCGCCGAGAGCCATCCGAATGTCCACGTCATGGACGGCCACTTCCAGGATATCCGGCAGGCAATGGCGACACCGCTCGGCCGCGAGGCCGGCCTGAAATATCTGAACGGCTTCATCGAAGAGATGAAAGCATCGGGCTTCGTCAAAAGCGCGCTGGAGCGCTCTGGCCAGTCCGGCGATCTCGTTGCGCCCGTCGCACATTAAACTTAACGCGAGATCGGCTTAACGGAATGGGCGGCACCAAGGCCGCCCCGAGACCTCTCCGCGCGTGAATCACGCGCCTGCATTTACCGTGGTTTGTCGCCTTTTTTCGGGCATTTCCGCACCAAACAAACAGCAAACAATAAATCGCCCCATTTCGGCGCGGCCGAACGGGGCGACAATGGGGCGTGTAAAGCCACCAAACAAATAGATGCCATGCAAAAACGGGCAGTGTGATCAGGCGCGATGATGCTATGAGCCGCGCTCGCGCTTCGGCGTCAATGAGGCGCTGCTGTCTGCTTCTCACCCTCGTCAACCTCACGGTTGGCGGGGTTTTTGTTTGCCGGCGGCACAACAACAAAAGTTGAGTTCAACTTAGGAGATCGGGACTGATGAAATTGACGACACTCACTGTTGCGTTCGCGGCTCTCACTGTGTGCGCGCAAGGCGCACAAGCGCATGAGCATCACCGGGGCTATCACCGCGTCGCGCACTATTCGCACGGCCACCGCGGCTTGATGATGGACGCCGGCTCCACGCAGGAGGGCTTCGGCTTTCAGGCCACGCAATATGCCGGCCCCGCGCGCCTGTCCGGCGGCGTCGGCGCGCGGCCTTCCGCTTGGTGCGGGTGGGCGATGCGCCAGCTGGTCGGCAGCGATCCGGGCACCTCGTACAATCTCGCGCGCAACTGGGCGCACTGGGGCCGTTCCGGCCCGGCCGGCGTCGGCGCCGTGGTCGTATGGTCGCACCACGTCGGCAAGATCGTCGGCCAGGAGAATGGCCAGTGGGTGATCGAGTCCGGCAATGATGGCCATGCGCTGCGCAGCCGCGCCCGCTCCATCGCCGGCGCCATCGCCATCCGCTGGGGCTAAACGGCAGTTCGTCTTGCCAACATAGCTATCGAGACAGAGGGCCGTCCGGCACGCCGGGCGGCCCTTTCTCAAATGGTTGGACTGATGAAATAAATTTCTACATTTTCCGACTTTCTGAAAGCTATTAAAAATAATATTCTATATCCACGGAATAATTTGCAAGGAAGTCCTATCAAATCCCAAACTACAGAACGTCACCCGCTTCAACGAAGTCACTGCACCGCCTAAATTTTCTTTGCCGCACTGGCCGTTCCGGCCAGCGTCCGGGATGTATTCGCTCCGGGAACCGAGAGACATCATGACCGATCTGTCCGTTGACGCACGCCTGCTCGCCACCGAGCGCGGCGCCTCCCCTTCCATGAATAACTGGGTCGTCATCGTGGCGCTGGCCGTGCTCGGCGCCGGCGCGCTGGCGCTTGGCGACGCCTATAGCTGGCGCCAAGGGGCGCTGTTCCTGCTCGGCGGCGCGCTCGGCCTCGTGCTCTATCACGCGCTGTTCGGCTTCACCTCGGCGTGGCGCGTCTTCGTCGCCGACGGCCGCGGCGCCGGCCTGCGCGCGCAGATGCTGATGCTCGCCGTCGCCGTGGTGCTGTTCTTCCCGGCGCTGGCGAGCGGCAGCCTGTTCGGCCAGCCGGTGCATGGCGAATACGGCGCCGTCGGCGTCTCCGTACTCGTCGGCGCATTCATGTTCGGACTCGGCATGCAGCTCGGCGGCGGCTGCGCCTCCGGCACGCTCTATACGGCAGGTGGCGGCAATTCGCGCATGTTCGTCACGCTCGCCTTTTTCATCATCGGCTCGGCGCTCGGCGCCTGGAATCTACCGTGGTGGTCGGCAACGCCGAATTTCGGTTCGATCTCGCTGATCAAGAGCTGGGGCTGGGCGTCCGCGCTTGCGATCAGCCTTGTCGGCTTTGCCGCCATCACCGCACTCACGATCGCGATCGAGCGGCGCGTGCATGGCAATCTGCGCTCGGGCGTGCGCACCGACCGCCGCGGCTGGAGCCGTTTCCTGCATGGCCCGTGGCCGCTTCTCGCCGGCGCGGTGGCGCTCGCGATCGGCAATTTCGCCACGCTCTATCTCGCCGGCCGGCCCTGGGGCATCACCTCGGCCTTCGCGCTGTGGGGGTCGAAGATCTTCCAGTTCGCCGGCGTCGACGTCGCCTCCTGGGGTTATTGGAGCTCGCCGGAACGCGCCACGGCGCTGCACGAGAGCGTGTTCGCCGACATCACTTCGGTGATGGATTTCGGCATCATCGCCGGCGCGCTGCTGGCCTCGGGTCTCGCCGGCAAGTTCAGCCCGGGCTGGCGGCTGCCGTTCCGTTCGCTGATCGCGGCCGTGATCGGCGGCCTCCTCCTCGGCTACGGCGCTCGCCTCGCCTATGGCTGCAATATCGGCGCCTATTTCAGCGGCATCGCTTCGTCGAGCGTGCACGGCTGGCTGTGGCTTCTGTCGGCTTTCATCGGCAGCGCATTCGGCACTTATATGCGGCCGTGGTTCGGGCTGAGCGTCGAGAAGAGTTTCGCCGCCACACAAAGCGGTCCGGTCGCGAACGCGTAAAATCGCACGTGGAAAATAAAAAGCGCCGGCCGCAATGACCGGCGCTTTTTTATTGAACGCGATTTCTACACTTCCGCTTCTTCGACTGCAGCTTCCGCCTCGCCTGATTTCCGCTGATGACCGCTGACCTCGGCGGCAGCGTCGTGCTGCAGCGATAGACCGAATGGCAGGCAGAGCAGCGCCATCAGCGCCGCCCCGGCAAAGGCGACCTTGAAATCGAACGTGCCGAGCTCACTCGCGCCGCGCCAGGACAGCGACAGATGCAACAGCGTCGCCACCAGCGCGATGCCGAAGCCGCGACTTATTTGCTGCGTCATGCTGGCAATGCTGGTCGCTGTGCTCATTTGCCTCTGCTCGATATCGGCGTAGCCCATGGCCTGGGTTGCGGTGAATTGCAGCGACTGGAAGAAGCCGGCCAGCAGCAGCAGCACGAAGATCAGCGTGATCGGCGTCGAGGCCGTGAAGAAAGCGCACATGGCGATCGATGCTGCGCTGATCACGCTGTTGACGACAATGACGCGGCGGAAGCCGAACAGTTTGAGGATCGGCCGCGCCGAAGCCTTCATGGTCATCGAACCGACGGCGGTCGCAAACGTGATGCTGCCCGAGGCCATGGCCGACATGCCGAACACGACCTGCAACAGCAGCGGCAACAGAAACACCAGCGTGCCGGCGCCGGCGCGGAACAGCGAGCCGCCGGTAATGCTGGTGCGGAATGTCGGAATGGCGAACACCGACAGATCAAGCACCGGGTGCGGCGTGCGGCGCAGATGTCGCAGCGCCAAAGCGCCCAGCGCGGCACCGCCGGCGAACAGACCGATCACTTCGAGCATATCGCCGTGGCCGCGGCCGATCGCTTCGATGCCGTTCATGATGCAGAACAGGGAGGCGCCGGTGAAGACGAAGCCCGGCCAGTCCATCGGACGGGCGGCCCGTCTTCCTTCGGGTTGTCGAAGAAGATCGTCACCAGCACGATGCCGAGAATGCCGAGCGGCACATTGATCAGGAAGATCCAGCGCCAGGAAAAATAGGTGGTGATGAAGCCGCCGATCGGCGGACCAAGCACCGGACCGATCTGCGCCGGCACCTGCAGATAGGCCATCATCGCAATCAGCGCGACCTTGTCGATCGAGCGGAAAAGAACCAGCCGCCCGACCGGCACCATCATCGATCCGCCGAGGCCCTGCAGCACCCGCGCCGCGGTGAGTTCGACCGTGTTCCCGGAGAGCCCGCAGAGAATGGAGCCGAGCGTGAACAGGGCGATGGCGGCGCGAAACACGGTGCGGCCGCCGAAACGGTCGGCGGCCCAGCCGCTGACCGGGATGAACACGGCAAGGCTCAGGATATAGGCCGTGACCGCCACCGAGAGTCGCACCGGATCGGTGTGCAGCGAGATCGCCATCTGCGGCAGCGCCGTGGTGATCACCGTGGAGTTCGAGCTGCTGCATGATCACGGCAGAGCCGACGATCATGGCGACGAGTTTGGGCCTAGCCTCGGGGGACATCGGGTAGACGGATAAAGATTCGTCGCGCGCTGGTCCAGAGTGGAGTGCGCCGGCGGTCTGGCGCGGCGCGGCTAGGTGTAAATACCGCGTAAAACACAAATGCCCGGCACGAGGGCCGGGCACTGTCGTCACTCCGCAGCCAAGCGCGGCGCGGTCAGCCGACGCCCGAGCGCCCGATCGCGCGATAGCGGAAATTGGCCCGCCTCATTTCGTCGTCGCGATAGATGTTGCGCAGGTCGACAATCACCGGTTCCGCCATCAGGCTCTTGAGCCGCTGCAGATCGAGCGCGCGGAACTGCTCCCACTCGGTCGCAATCACCACCGCATGCGCGCCTTCGGCGGCGCTGTAGGCGCTGGAGCAATAAGTCACCGCGGGCAGAAGCGGCTTGGCCTGCTCCATGCCTGCCGGATCGTAGCCGCGGACCGTAGCGCCGAGATCGTGCAGCGCGGTGATCAGCGGGATCGCCGGCGAGTTGCGGGTATCGTCGGTGTTCGGCTTGAAGGTCAGGCCGAGCACGGCGACAGTCTTGCCGCGCACCGAACCGTCGAGCGCGGTGACCACTTTGCGAGCCATGGCGCGCTTGCGCTGCTCGTTGACCGCGGACACGGTTTCGACAATGCGCAGTGGCACGCCGTAATCCTGCGCGGTCTTCAGAAGCGCGCTGGTGTCCTTCGGGAAGCACGAGCCGCCGAAGCCCGGGCCGGCGTGCAGGAATTTGCCGCCGATGCGATTGTCGAGCCCCATGCCGCGCGAGACTTCCTGCACATCGGCGCCGACTTGCTCGCACAGATCGGCGATCTCGTTGATGAAGGTGATCTTGGTGGCAAGGAAGGCGTTGGCGGCGTATTTGATCAGTTCGGCGGTGCGGCGGCTGACATAGAGCAGCGGCGGCGTGTTCAGATAAAGCGGCCGGTAGATCTCGGCGAGCACATCACGCGCGGTTGGATCCTCGGTGCCGACGACAATACGGTCAGGATGCTTGAAATCCTGGATCGCCGCGCCCTCGCGCAAAAATTCCGGATTGGACACCGCCTGGATTTCGACGTCCTTGCGCAGCTCGCGCAGGATGCGTTCAATCTCGTCGCCGGTGCCGACCGGAACCGTCGATTTAGTGACGACGACTGCCGTGGCCGACAGCAGCGGCGCGATCTCGCGCACCGCCTCGTAGACATAAGTGAGATCGGCATGACCGTCGCCGCGGCGCGACGGCGTGCCGACCGCAATGAAAATCGCCTCGGCATCTTTCACCAGCGCCGTGTCGGTCGCGAATTTGAGCCGGCCCTGCTGCATATTGGCCTCGACCAGCGCATCGAGGCCGGGCTCGAAGATCGGGATCTCGCCGCGGTTGAGCGCCCCGACCTTCTTGGCGTCCTTGTCGATGCAGACGACCTGGTGGCCAAAGTCGGCAAAACAGGCCCCAGATACCAGCCCGACATAGCCGGCGCCGATCATAGTCACGCGCATTCTGGTTCTAGCTCCAGTTTAAATTTGAAATGTCAGGTCCGATCCGGCTCGACCGCCGGAATGGAGGCGGTCTTGTCGCCGGTCAAAGGCGCCGCCTCGGTACGCCGCATCAGCAACAGCCAGCGCCGCCCGAACAGCACAGTCACAAGTCCCCCGTAAACCACGGCGCCGATCAGCGCCAAGAGAATCAGTACCGTTTCGTTGCGGAACCTGGGCAAGGAGGATGACAGTCCCGTGACAACGGGATCGGCGATCAGAAGCACCACCGTCATCGCCACTGCGGCCCCCGCAAGCTTGATCAGCGACGATTTCAGCGCGGGATCGAGCGCAAGAACATTGGCGCGGGCGGCAAAGATCAGCACCAGGATGAAATTGATCCAGGCGCCGATCGCGGTGGCGAGCGCGAGCCCCACCTGGGCCAGTGGAAACATCAGCGCCAATTTGAGCACGATATTGACGGCGGTACCGATCAGGGCGGCCTTCACCGGCGTCGCCGTGTCGCCGCGCGCCAGGAACGGCGCCACCACGCTGCGGATCAGCACGAAGGGAATGAGCCCGATCGTATAGGCCATCAAGGTCTGCGCTGCGGCATGTGCATCCTCGGCGGTAAAGGCGCCGCGCATGAACAGACCGCGCATGATCGGCCCGGGCACCGCGATGAAAGCAACCACGCAGGGCACGGCAAGCAGAAGAGCGAATTCGATGGCGCGGTTCTGCGCCGAGCGTGCGCCGGCCTCGTCGCCCGCAGCCAGGCGATGCGTCATTTCCGGCACCAGCACGGTGCCGATGGCGATGCCGATGACGCCGATCGGCAGCTGATCGATGCGGTCGGCGTAATAGAGCGCCGAGATCGCGCCGGCGGAGAGGAAGCTCGCGATGATCGTATCGGCGAACAGCGCGAGCTGCGTGCCCGCCGAGCCCACGGTCGCCGGCACCAAAGCCTTGAAGAAACGCCGTACATCGTCGTCCCATTTCAGCGTGCGGAACGAGGTCATGACGCCGGCATAGAACGCGTCGCCGCCGACCAGGAGCGCCTGCAGCACGCCGGAAATCAGCACGCCCCAGGCGGCGGCATGGCCGGCGCTCGGAAACAGGAACACGGCGGCGAGCGTCGCCATCATCGTCACATTGAGCAGGATCGGCGCGGCGGCTGCCGCCGCGAAGCGATGCAGCGCATTGAGGATGCCGCCCCAGAGCGTCACCAGCGTGATCAGCAGCAGATAGGGAAAAGTGATCCGGGTCAGCGACACCGCGAGCGCAAATTGCTGCGGCTCGCGCGAGAAGCCCGGCGCCAAGACTTCGATCGCTTGCGGCGTGAAGAGCATCGCCAGCGCCAGCAGCACGATTTGCGAGGCAAGAAGCAGCGTGAAAATACGATCGCCGAACAGGCTCGCCGCCTGTGGGCCGCCTTGGGTACGGACCCGCGCATAGGCCGGAATGAAAGCGGCATTGAACGCGCCCTCGGCGAAAATGGCGCGGAAATGGTTGGGCAGCCGGAACGCGACAAAGAACGCGTCCGCCACCGGTCCGGCGCCGATAATGGCCGCCAGCATGATGTCGCGCATGAAGCCGGTGATGCGCGAGAGCAGCGTATAGCCGCCGACTGTGAGGATCTTGCCGAACATGTTTGGTCTTTTACCACCCTCCCCTGCAGGGGGAGGGCATAGGCGGCGTTGAGCCGCCGTAACAAAAGAACGCCGACGCTTGCGTCGGCTATGTGCGAAGCAGCCGGGGTGGGGCCGAACCGCAGTAACGCCGCACTCCCCACCTGCCGCGCGTTACGCGGCAGTCCTCCCTCTGCAGGAGAGGACTTAATTACGCCAGTGCCTTGCGCACCGCGCCGATGATGCGGTCCTGATCGACCGGCTCGAGATAGGCGTGCATCGGCAGGCTGATCACCTCGCCCGACAATTGCTCGCTGACCGGCACGCCACCATCGGCGACGGGGTAATCGCGATAGGCCGGCTGCTTGTGCAGCGGGCGCGTGTAATAGATCGCGGTCGGGATGCCCTGCGCCTTGAGATCGGCCGCGAGCTTGTCGCGCTGACCGGGCTTGAGCTTGATCGTGTATTGCGCCCAGACCGAGGTCGACTCGTTGCCGACGCGCGGGAGAACGGCAACATCGGCAAGGCCTTGCGCATAGCGCGCCGCGACCTTGTCGCGCGCGGCGATTTCGTCCGGGAAGATTTTCAGCTTCTCGATCAGGATTGCGGCCTGGATGGTGTCGAGCCGGCCGGTAATGCCGATGCGCACGGCCTCGGAGCGATCGACGCCCTCGCCGTGCAGGCGGATACTCTTGATGCGGGCGGCGAGCGCGTCGTCATCGGTGAAAACCGCGCCGCCGTCGCCGTAGCAGCCGAGCGGCTTGGCCGGAAAGAAGCTGGTCGCGGTGGCATGACCGAAGGTGCCGAGCTTCTTGCCGCGATAGGTCGCGCCGAAACCCTGCGCCGCGTCGTCGAGGATTTTGAGATCGTGCTTCTTGGCGGTGGCGGCGATCGCCTCATGGTCGGCCGGCAGGCCGAACAGATCCACCGGGATAATCGCGCGCGGCTTGAGCCCGAGCCGCTGCGCGGTCGCTACCGCGCGCTCGCAGCTTGCCGGATCAAGATTGAACGTCTCCGCCGACACATCGGCGATGATCGGCGTCGCGCCAAGCAGCGCCACCATCTCGGCGGTGGCGTGGTAGGTGAAGGACGGGCAAATCACCGCATCGCCCGGCTTGATCTCCCATGCCATCAGCACAAGGAGGAGCGCATCGGTTCCGCTGGCGCAGCCGATCGCATGCCGCGCGCCGCAGAACGCCGCAAGATCGCTTTCGAACGCATGCACTTCGGGGCCGTTGACGAATTGGCAATGCGCCAGCACACGCGCCACCGCATCATCGACCGCGCGGCCGAGACGGCGGCGCTGCGCCGCGATGTCGATGAACGGAATCGGCTTTTGCTCAACGCGCGTGTGCTGATTCATGATCGATTTGCTTACCTCTGCCCTGCCGGCGGAAATGGACTGATCAGCCGACAACGCGGCGCGGGCCCTTGCGCTGCGGCAACAGCGATTGCGTGCCGCGCGCGTCGAGACATCGGATCGCTACTTCGAGGCTGGCGAGGGCTTCGTCGCCGGTCACCGCCGGCGATTCGCCGCTCTTGATCGCGGCGAGGAAGGCCTGCATCTCCGAGCGCAGCGGCTCGGCATAGCCGACCGACAGATGCCGCATCGAATAGCTGCCGTCGGGCTGGAAGCCGAAGCACTCGGTGACCTGCAGCGTCAAAAGATCTCCGATCAGGTATTTGTCGCGCGTCGCAACATGAATGGTTCGCGCCTTGAACGGGGTCAGCCAGTTGGTGTTGATATGCGCCAGCACGCCCGAGGCGGTGCGGAACTGCAACAGCGCAATGTCCTCGCGCTCGGCGACCGCGCTCGAAGTCTGCGGCTGTATTTCGATAATCTCGGATTCGGTGAACCAGCGGATCAGGTCGATATCGTGCACGGCAAGATCGATGACGACGCCGACATTGGACATGCGCGGCGGGAACGGGCCGACGCGGGTGATAGCGATCGAGAGAATGTTCTGATCCTTGATCGCGCGCTTGATCGACTGCACCGCCGGATTGAAGCGTTCGACATGGCCGACCATCAGCGTCACGCCGGCGCGGCGCGCCGCGGCGACGATGGCGCGGCTCTCTTCGACAGTCGGCGCGATCGGCTTTTCCACCATGATGTGAACGCCGCGCGCGGCACAATCGAGCGCGATGTCGCGGTGCAGATGGGTCGGAGCGGCGATGGTCACGGCATCGACGCCGGCATTCAACAGCGCTTCCGCATCCTTGAACGCGGCGCAGCCAAGCCGCGACGCGACCAGATCGCATCGGGCGCCATCCGGATCGGCAATGCCGACTAGCCTGACGCCCGGCATTTCGGACAGAACGCGGGCATGATTACTGCCCATGACGCCCACGCCGACAACGCCGATACGTATTGTGCCGTCCGAACCCGTTTGCGTCCCACTCATGACCGCAAAAGCCCCCTTCGCGCTACGCGGAGCCGACCCGAAGAACTACCCCAGGCTTTGTCCGTAGCATGATGAATGCCAACTTGGCGACCGAAGGTGTGTGTAATTCGGAACACAATTTAAATCAAAGGGTTACAGGCAAGCTGCATGTCCCGCGCAGCGCAAATTCAACCTGTTGAAATTGCTTTGTAAATTTACCACCGCGCGCCGCGGGTGCCGACCGCTGCTCAAATATTGTGCTGCTGCGGGATCGCTATGAAGGCGACGCTTATGACCGCCGATAATCGTCCTCGATGCGGATGATGTCGTCCTCGCCGAGATAGCTCCCGGTCTGCACCTCGATCAGTTCCAGATCGATCTTGCCGGGGTTTTCCAGCCGGTGCTGGGCGCCGATCGGGATATAGACCGATTCATTTTCGTGCACGACCTTGACGTCGTCGTTGATGGTCACCCGCGCCGTGCCGCGCACCACGATCCAATGCTCGGCGCGGTGATGATGCATCTGCAGCGACAGCCGGCCGCCCTGCTTGACCACGATGCGCTTGACCTGAAAGCGCGCGCCCTGATCGATCGATTGGTAGGAGCCCCAAGGCCGATGCACTTTCAAATGTTCTTCGGTGACCTTGGGCGCCGTTTCCTTGAGCCGCTGCACCAGGCCGCGCAGGCCGTCACCGTTCTCGCGCTTGGCGACCAGCACCGCGTCGTCGGTGGTGACGACAACGAGATCGTCGACGCCGAACAATGCGACAAGCTGCTTGTCGGTCGCCGCATAGGAGCCGCGCGTGTCAAGAAATTCGACCGCGCCGGCACCCGAAGCCTGTCCGGCATTGCCCGCCGCGTCGCGGCTCGACAATTCCCACACCGCCTGCCAGGAGCCGACATCCGACCAACCGTAGGAGACCGGCATCACCGCGGCGCGGCTGGTGCGTTCCATCACCGCGTAATCGATCGACTTGGCGTTGGCCCGCGCAAAACTTTCCGGATCGAGCGTGATGAAGCCGAGATCCGTGCCGGCTTTGGCGACGGCATCGACGACTGCAGCGACGCTGTCGGCCTCGAAGCTCTTGTATTCGTCGAGCAAGAGGCTGGCGCGGAACAGAAAGTTGCCGGAGTTCCAGAGATAGCCGTCTTTGACATAGCGCTCGGCGGTCTTGGCGTCGGGCTTCTCGACGAAGCTCTCGATGGCGAAGATCTCCGATCCGATCAGCTGCCCGGCGCGGATATAACCGTATTCGGTAGCGGGCCGCGTCGGCCGCACGCCGAAGGTCACGATGCGGCCGGCGGCCGCCGCGCCGGCTGCGAGCGCACACACTTTGGCGAAGGCTGCGCCGTCGGTGACGACATGATCGGCGGCAAGCGCGACAACAAGTGGATCGCCGTCGCGCTTGGCCGCATAGGCCGCGCCTGCCGCGATCGCGGGTCCGGAATCGCGGCGCAGCGGCTCCAGCAGGATATCGGCGGCGACGCCGATGGCCACGAGCTGCTCGGCGACCAGGAAACGATATTGTTTGTTGGTGATGACGATCGGGCGAGCAAACAGCGCCGGATCGGACACGCGGCGGATGGTGTCCTGAAAGGTCGATTCCGGACCAAACAGCGGCAAGAACTGTTTGGGCCGCCCCTCGCGCGACATCGGCCACAGCCGCGTTCCCGCGCCGCCGCACATGATCAGAGGTATGATGGGTTGGGCCAAGGTCTGAGCCTAAGGTCTGCCTGCTGCAGTCTTTGCCGGCGCCGGGTCGCGGCCGAATGCCGTGGCGTTCCGATACATAACGGCCGGATATACGCCGGTTCCGTTAAAAAACTTCACCACCAACAAAATAGCAGACGCCGGCGACTATTTCTTCTTCTTGCCGAGTAAGCGGCCGGCGACCGCATCGAGCTTCTTGAGCAGCTTTGGATCGCGCGCTTTGGGCGCGGTGATCAGCGCATTGTCGAGCGCGCGATCGGAGCCTATCGGGCACGGCTCGTGCTCGCGCGGAAAATCCTTGGCGAGCCGCGCCACGAGCCTCGTCGCCTTCCCGGCATTGGCCGTCAGCACCTTGATGATGTCCTGCACCGTCACCGCATCATGGTCCGGATGCCAGCAATCGAAATCCGTCACCATGGCGACGGTGGCGTAACAAATCTCCGCCTCGCGGGCGAGCTTGGCCTCCGGCATGTTGGTCATGCCAATCACCGCATAGCCGAGGTTCTTGTAGGTGAGGCTTTCGGCGAGCGTGGAGAATTGCGGTCCTTCGATGCAGACATAAGTGCCGTCGCGCACCACATTGATGCTCTCGGCCATGGCCGCCTCGGCGAGGTGAATGCGAAGCCGCGGCGACACTGGATGCGCCATCGACACGTGGGCGACGAGGCCTTTGCCGAAGAACGACCTCTCGCGCTTATGCGTGCGGTCGACGAATTGATCGACCAGCACGAAGGTGCCTGGTGGCAGGTCCTCCTTGAACGAGCCGCAGGCGGACAGCGAGACCAAATCGGTGACGCCAGCACGCTTGAGCACGTCGATATTGGCGCGATAATTGATATCGGACGGCGAATTGCGATGACCCTGGCTATGCCGCGACAGAAACACGACCGGCAGGCCTGCGATCTCGCCGATGCGCAGCGGCCCGGACGGCTCGCCCCACGGGCTTTTGATCGTCTTCGAGCGCACCTTTTCCAGGCCCGGCAGATCGTAAATGCCCGAGCCGCCAATAATACCGAGCACCGCTTTGGTCATGAGAAGAAATTCCCCACGCGTTAGGAATCAAAGAAGGAGAGAGAAATTACTGCTTGCCGATCTGCCGCGCGTCGCCAGTGAAGTTCGGCACCGCCTCTTGCAGCACTGTGTAGATCGCCGCCCGTTCGCCGCCATCGAGATCGGTCTTGAGCCGTTCGATCCAGCCGCGCACCACCTCGATCGACGGACAGACAGGCTTCGCCGCCACCACGCCTTCGACGCCGATGTCGGCGCTGCCCTCGTTATGAGCGAACAGAATCTCGTTGAGCCGCTCACCGGGCCGGATGCCGGTAAAGACGATATCGACGTCGCGTCCCGGCTCGAGCCCGCTCAGCCGGATCAGGCGCTCGGCAAGGTCCACGATCTTGATCGGCTGCCCCATATTGAGAACGTAGACCGAAGTCTCCGAGCGCGTGGGACCGAGCGCGTGGCTCGCGGCGGTGACAACCAGATCGCAGGCTTCGCGGATGGTCATGAAATAGCGCACCATGTTCGGATCGGTCACGGTAACCGGCCCGCCGGCCTCGATCTGCGCCTTGAACTTCGGCACCACCGAACCGTTCGACGCCAGCACATTGCCGAAGCGCACCGCGATCATGCGCATCGGCGGCTTGCCGCCATTGGTGTAGCCGGCATTGGCTTTGCCGGCGTCGAGCGCCTGGCAATACATTTCGGCGAGCCGCTTGGTAGCGCCGAGCACCGAGACCGGATCGATCGCCTTGTCGGTCGAGATCATCACCATGGCATCGGCGCCGGCATTCAAGGCGGCATCGGCGACATTCACCGAGCCGAACACATTGGTCTTGATGCCCTCTTCCCAATCGCGTTCGAGGATCGGCACGTGCTTGAGTGCCGCGGCATGGAACACGAGGTTCGGCTTGAACGCGGCGATCAGGCTCGAAATGCGCTCCCGGTCGCGGATATCGGCGATGCGGCCCTCGACTACGGTGCCGCTCGACACTGCGCTTGTTTTGGCGGCGAGCTTTTCCAGAACGGCGTGCAGCGCCGGCTCGGAGTTTTCGAGGATCAGCAATCGCCCGGCGCTGAAATTGACGACACGATCGCAGATCTCAGAGCCGATCGAGCCGCCGCCACCGGTGACGACGACGGTCTTGCCGCGGACGAAATCCTCGAGCCTGCGATAGTCGATCTTCACGCTCGGGCGAAGCAGCAGATCTTCGACGGCGACCGGCGCCAGCCGCAACGCCTCTTCGCCCGCTTCGAGCGACGGCATTCGGCTGGTCGACAGGCCGAGGCGGCGCGCCTGCATCAGCATGGTTTCCGGATGCAGTTCCGGTGCCAGTGCGCTCGGCGTCAGCACCAGGCGGCCGACGCCGATCTCCTGCTGCGAAAGATGGGCGACAATGCCTTCGAGATTTTCCGGCCGGCCGCGGACACGAACGCCACGCACGGATTGACCTTGGTCGTTCATTGACGGCGACAGGATACCGATCAGCCGTATTTTCTTGACGGCTCCGCTCTCGACCGCGCGGATCAGAACCTCGGCATCGGCGGCCACGCCGACGACGAGGGTGGGTACCGCGTCCGACCGTCGCGCATGCTGCTGGGTGCGCGAATGCCGGAACAGGCGGTAAGCGAGCCGCGGGCCGCCCAAGAATGCGACCTGCAGCAGCCAATAAAGCGCAATGGTTATCTTGCCGAAGAAATAGGTGCCGTAGAGCGTCGGATAGAGAAGAATATAATCGAGGATCAGCAGCGAAACCGCGAGCACCGTAACCGCGCGCAGGATGTTCCACAGATCCGGCAGCGAGGCGAACCGCCATTTGCCGATATAGAGATTGAAGATCCAATAGACGGCGCCCGCATAGACGAGATAGGCCGGCAGATAGACCAGCAGCCAATGCAGCCGCTCGTCGAAGCCGGCGTTCTCGAATCGGACATAAAATGTCGCCACCAGCGCAAGCGCAGTGACACCGAGATCAAACAGCACGATCCCGATGCGGCGCGGGTTTCGAAGAAAATCCATCATGGCGTTACTATACTGCAGGATCAGCGCCCGATCATTACCGCTTATGATAATCGCGAAACCAGGCCGCGAAATTGCGCAGACCCTGCTCGATCGGGGTTGATGGCCGGAAGCCCACGTCACGCATCAGATCGTCGACATCGGCGCAGCTTTCCGGTACGTCGCCGGGCTGCATCGGCACCAGTTCAATGATCGCCTTGCGGCCGAATTCCTGTTCCAGGAGCTCGACGACGCGGGAAATCTCGACGGTGCGGTTGTTGCCGATATTGTAGATGCGCCACGGGGCCGTGCTGGTGCCCGGATCGAGATCGCCGCCCGCCGGAGCGTCCGCGGGCGCGGGCGGCAAATCGATGATGCGTTCCACCGCTTGGGTGACGTCGTCAACATAAGTGAAGTCGCGCCGCATGCGGCCATAATTGAATAGCCGGATCGGCGCGCCCTCGACGATGGCCTTGGCGAAGATGAACATCGCCATGTCGGGCCGCCCCCACGGGCCGTAAACGGTGAAGAAGCGCAGGCCCGTCGCCGGCAATCCGTAGAGATGGCTGTAGGAATGCGCCATCAGCTCGTTTGCCTTCTTGGTCGCCGCGTAGAGGCTGATCGGATGGTCGACATTGTCGTGGATCGAGAACGGCATCTTCCTGTTGGAGCCGTAGACCGAGCTTGAGGACGCAAAGACCAAGTGGCGCGTGCCGCGGTGGCGGCAGCCTTCGAGGATATTGAGAAAGGCCGACAGGTTGGAATCGAGATAAGCATGCGGATGCTGCAGCGAATAGCGCACGCCGGCTTGGGCTGCGAGATGCACGACCGGGCCGAAATCGCCGCCGCCGAACAGCGTCTCGGTCGGCTTGCGCTCGGCGAGGTCGATCTTGTGAAAACGAAATTGCGGAAATCGCCGCAACACCGCAAGCCGCGCTTCCTTGAGCGCCGGATCGTAATAATCGTTGACGCAATCGACGCCGACCACGGCGCGGCCGTTCTCCAGAAGCCGGCGCGCCAGCGCGAAGCCGATGAAGCCGGCGGCGCCGGTGACCAGAACCGGCTCTTGCGTGCGCGCATCCGTCATCGTCACAACCGCCACAGATCGATGCCGTCGGGCTGCGCCGCGCGATCGAGCTTCGACTTCACATCGAGCACGATGCCGCCGCCGTCCTTCAGCAGCTTTTTCAGAAGCGGCCAGCCACCTTTGACATAGGCGTCATGAGCGACGGCAAAGATCACCGCATCGGCCGGCCGCAGCGCCTCCATCGGCACTAGCCCGATGCCGTATTCATGCTTGACCTGCGCCGGATCGGCCAAAGGATCGTGCACCTGCACGGCAAGCCCGAAGGATTGCAGCTCGGCGACAATGTCGGCGACCTTCGAGTTGCGCGTATCCGGCACATTCTCTTTGAACGTCATGCCGAGTACCGTCACCGTCGCGGCCGCGCCGTTCTTGCGCCGTAAGAGCCGGCGCACGCATTCGCGCGCGATGCGCTGCCCGACGCCGTCATTGATGCGGCGGCCGGCCAAGATCACCTGCGGGTCGTAGCCCGCCTTCTCGGCGCGGTAGGTCAGATAATAAGGATCGACGCCGATGCAGTGGCCGCCAACGAGGCCTGGATAGAATCTCTGGAAATTCCATTTGGTGCCGGCGGCCGCGAGCACGTCGCCGGTATCGATATCGAGCCGCTCGAACACCGCCGATAGCTCGTTCATGAAGGCGATATTGAGATCGCGCTGCGTGTTCTCGATCACCTTGGCTGCCTCGGCCACTTTGATCGATGGTGCGCGATGGATGCCCGCCGTCACCACCGAACCATAGACGTCGGCAATGATACCTAGCGTCGCGTCGTCCTGGCCGGATACCACTTTGGTAATGGTCTCGAAGCGATGGGTCTTGTCGCCCGGATTGATGCGCTCGGGCGAATAGCCAAGCATGAAGTCACGGCCGCAGTGAAGCCCGGAAGCGTGTTCGAGACGCGGCGCGCAATCTTCCTCGACCGCGCCCGGATACACCGTGGACTCGTACACCACGATATCGCCGCGCTTGAGGAAGCGCCCGACCGTGTCCGAGGCGGCAAACAGCGAGGTGAGATCGGGCCGATGCGCGTCGTCGATCGGCGTCGGCACGGTGACGATGTAGAAATCCGAGCCCGCGAGCGCCTCCGGGTCGGCGGTAAAGGACAGTGTCGGATGCAGGAGGTCGGCTTTTTCGACCTCCAGGGTCCGGTCCACGCCGGCGCACAATTCCTCGATGCGCCCGCTCTCGATGTCAAAGCCGGTCACCGCGGCGCCCGAGCGCGCGAACGCAACCGCCACCGGCAGCCCGACATAGCCGAGCCCAATCACGGCAATCTTGCGTTGATGCGGCAAAACAAAAATCCCCGGATCTAGAGCATGATCCCGAAAAGTGGAAACCGGTTTTCGGAAGAGATCATGCTCAAACGGACATCTCGCGCAACGGCAGCTTTCTTTAGCGTTCGCAACGCAGCCCGGCAACAGCGACGGCATCGCCCGGCTTAACGATGCTCATCGTTAAGCGGCGACGCCGGTCTCAAAATCGTTGTTAGTTTCGCGCCTAGCCTATATGCAAATAACTCACAAACGTTGAGACGGAACGGGTTCGATGTGCGGCATTGCAGGCTTTATCGGCGCTGCACCTAACACGGCCGGCGGCGATATCGGCGCGATCGCCGAGGCGATGGCGGCGAGCATTGCCTATCGCGGGCCTGACGATCAAGGCATCTGGACCGACGGCGAAACCGAAGCCGCGCTGGTGCATCGCCGGCTGTCGATCATCGATCTGTCGGCCGCCGGCCATCAGCCGATGATCTCGGCGAACGAGCGCTACGTCATCAGCTATAACGGCGAGGTCTACAGCTTCCAGCCGATCGCCGCCGAGCTCGCCGCGCGCGGCCACAATTTCCGCGGCCATTCCGACACCGAAGTCATTCTGGAATCTTTCGCCGTCAACGGCATCGAGGCCACGCTCAAGCGCATGATCGGCATGTTCGCCATCGCGCTGTGGGACCGCCGCGACCGCACGCTGACCTTGATGCGCGACCGGCTCGGCATCAAGCCGCTCTATTGGGCGAAGTTCGGCAACACCTTCATGTTCGGCTCGGAGCTCAAGGCGCTGCGCGCGCATCCGGGCTGGACGCCGCGCATCGACCACAGCGCCGTCGCCGCCTTCATGCGGCACAATTATATTCCCGCTCCGCGCACGATCTATGAATGCGTTCATAAGCTCGAGCCTGGCACGGTGCTGACGCTGCCGTGGCGCGGCGAGCCGACCATTTCGCGCTTCTGGGATGCGCGCAGCGTGGCGCGCAGCGGGTCGCACAATCTCGCCGAGGGCAGCGATGAAGTATTGATCGAGCAGTTGGAATCTCTACTCAAGGACGCCATCAGCCGCCGCATGATCGCCGACGTGCCGCTCGGCGCATTTCTTTCCGGCGGCGTCGATTCCTCGACCGTGGTCGCGCTGATGCAGGCGGCAAGAAGCGGCACGGTCAAAAGCTTTTCCATCGGTTTCGACATCGAAGGCTATAGCGAGGCGCATCACGCCGCTGCCGTAGCGCGGCATCTGCAAACCGACCACACCGAGCTCACGGTGACGGCGAAGGAGGCGCTCGACGTCATCCCCCGCCTGCCCGACTTTTATGACGAGCCGTTCGCCGATTCATCGCAGATCCCGACCTATCTCGTTTCAGCGATGACGCGGAAGCACGTCACAGTCGCCTTGTCCGGCGACGGTGGCGACGAATTGTTCGCCGGCTATAACCGCTATCAGCTCACGCAACGCTTCTGGCGCTCGCTGTCGGTGATGCCGCAGCCGCTGCGTAAGGGCGCGGCCGCCGCGCTAACCGCGGTGCGCCCAGACCGCTGGACGCAATTATTGTCGGCACTGCCGCGCCGACTGCGCCCGCCGCAGGCGGGCGACAAGGTGCACAAGGCAGCCTCCGTGCTCCGCCTCGGCAGCGCCGATGCCATCTATAGGCGTCTGGTCAGCCATTGGGAGCCGTCCGAGATCATGCCGCAGGTTGTGGAACCGCGCGGCATTCTCGACGATACGAGCGTGGCCAAGGACTTTCCCGGCCTGTTGTCGCGCATGCAGTTCCTCGATCTCGTCACTTATCTGCCTGACGACATCCTCACCAAGGTCGATCGCGCCAGCATGGCAGTGGCGCTCGAAGCCCGCGTGCCGCTGATCGATCACCGTGTCGTCGAATTCGCGTGGCGCCTGCCCGACCATCTCAAGGTGCGCAACGGCGTCACCAAATGGATCCTGCGCCAGGTGCTCTATCGCCACGTGCCCCCCGAACTGATCGAGCGGCCGAAAATGGGATTTGGCATTCCGCTCGGCGAGTGGCTGCGCGGACCGCTGCGTGACTGGGCCGAGACGCTCCTCGGCGAACAAAGGCTGCGCGAAGGCGGCCTGCTCGATGCCGGCATGGTGCGCCGCTATTGGCAGGATCATCTCGACGGCCGGCGCAACTGGCAATATCTGCTCTGGGACGTGCTGATGCTCGAAGCCTGGCGCGAGCGCTGGGCCTAGTTATCTCGCGGGCTTATGCCCACAGCGCACCAGAATGGTTCGCGATCCGAGAAACGAATATCGACGAAGCCGGCGCGTATGAGCATCGCTTCGATCTGAGATCGCGTGAACCTCTTTTCGAGCCGCGTGCAAAATCGGTCATAAGCATCGGTGCGCATCACATAGAACGACTTGTCGGCGTAGTAGGCAAGCGGCAGGCCGCGCGGCGAACGGCCGAGCCGTGACAACAGCCTCGCCAGCCGCGCCAGGGGCCAATAGACCATGGCAGCGATGGCCTGACTCACGACGTAACGCAGCCCATGCGGCAGCTGCGAAATGACGACGCGGCCGAAATTGCTCATTCGCCACAACACGCGATACCAGGCCGGACGATTGTCGAGCGCATAATAGAGATAGACCAGGAACGGCGCGCCGGGCTTGAGCTTGGCCTCAATCGCCTCGATCGCAGCCTGCGTATCCGGCACGTGATGCAGCACGCCGAGCGAATAGGCGAAGTCGAGCGATGCATCCGGCAGCGGGATCGCCGCAACGCTCGCCGCATGGAAGCTGACGTTGCCCGCGGATTTGAGATTCTCCTGCGCCACCGCAAGCGCCTGCGGGCTCGCGTCGAGCACATGCAGATGCGCGACACGCGACGCCACCAGCAGCGACCAGCGACCGGTGCCGCAGCCGACATCGATGCCGGCGCCACCGCCCGGCGGCAGCATCGCCCAAGGAAATATCCGGAAATAATCGTCAAAAATCTCGCGGCGCTGCTGCGCCGAAAGATGATCATCGTCCTGGCGGAAGGTCGACCATTCCTCGCCGAAGCCGCGCGCGACATCGGGGTCGACATTATTATCGGCAGTGGCGCGCATGTTCAGGAGGTCGATGCCTGCGTGACGACAGCGGGTTGGCGATGGTTGGCCGCATCATCCGCCAGAATGACGCTGACCGGCAGCGGGTCGGCCTCGCCCAGCGCGCGATAAAGCCGCTCATAGCGATCGACGCAGGCTTGAAGCGAAAAGTGCAGTTCAACGCGGCGGCGTCCCGCCTCGCCGAAGTTCACGCGCAAGTCCGGATCCTGCGCCAACCGCAGGATCGCCACCGCCAAGACCCGCGGATTGCGCACCGGCACCAACGATCCGGTTTCGCCGTCGACGACCGCATCGCTGTTGCCGCCGACCGCCGTCGCGACGACCGGAAGCCGGGCGGCCATCGCTTCCAGCAGCGCATTGGAGAAGCCTTCCTGATGCGACGGCAAGATGAACATGTCGCTCGCGGACAGAAGTTCGTCGACGTCGCCACGCTCGCCGAGCCAAAGAATATTGTCGCCGATGCCAAGGAATTGCGCCTGCGCCTTAAGGTCGCCGCCGATGCCATCATCGCGGCCGATGGCGAGAACGCGCCATGGCTGCGGCAATTGATCCTTGATCAGGCCCAGTGCGTCGATCAGATCGCGATGGCCCTTGTAGGCGATCAGATTGGCGATCACCGCGATGACAAGCGCACCCTCAGGGATTTGCAGCAAGTCCCGCGTCTGCCGGCGGCGGCTCGTGAAGACCGGCGACGGCAGGTCGATGCCGTTATGGATCAACCCCAGCTTGCCGAGGTCGTCGACCTCGGCCTCAAGCTGATCCATCACGGCCTGCGAATTGCCGAGAATGCCGAAGGTCCGCCGATGCAGCCAACGCTCGACACCGCCAAGCAGCGGATATTTGTCGCGGTAAACAGTGAGCGAGCGCCGGCTCATCAGCCGCAAGCGATGCCCGGCAAGCTCGGCCGCGAGCGAGCCGAAGACATAAGGCCGCGGCAGAAAGAAATGCACCACATCGGGCCGCTCGCAGCGCAGCCAGCGCGCCAGCGCCAGCGTCGCTTTGGGCCAGTGCAGAACGCCCCCGGGCAAAGAGCCCTCGACACGAACCCCCTGTTCGGCGATATCCGCTTCCAGCGGTCCGCCGCGTTCCATGACATAGAGCGCGACGTCGAGGCCCCGCCGCTGCAAAGCCGGCAGGATGCGCGCGATATGGCGTTCGGTGCCGCCGACATCGAGCCGCGAGCTGATAATGACAATGCGGAGACGCCGGTCCGCCAATGGCGCTCAGGCCCGGTTGGCGTTCGCGAGCAGCGACACGGTCTCGCCGATGCCGCGCCGGATGTCTCCGGCAAAGGCGAAGCCGCGCGAACTGAAGCGTTCGCACGACACTTCATAGGACAATTGGTTCATGATTGGGCTGTTCACGAACGACAATTGTAGATGCGGCACGAATTCGCGGATGCATTCGACAATGTCGCGTACCGTCGCGTTCAAGGTCAGCACGTTGTAGACGCGGCCGTCGAACAGATCGTTCTTGATGACAAAGGCGACGGCGCGAACCGCGTCGACCAGATCGAGATAGGGCCGCTTCTGATCATAGGCGCTCTGCCAGATCGAGAGCGGCTGCTGCATCACCGCCTGCCAGCAGAACTTGTTGACGGCGGTGTGATAGCGCATGCCGACGGAGGCGCCGAAAATGGTGCCGAAGCGGAACACCACCGCCTTGAGGCCGCCGTTCTTGGCGAGCCGCCGCACCAATTCCTCTTCCTTGAGCTTGGTGGTGGCATAGGGGCTCTGCGGCTTGAGCTCTTCGAGCGAACAGTCTTCCGAGACCAGTTCGTTCTGCGTGCCATAGACGCTGGTCGACGACGGATGAATGAGCCGCGCGCCGGCTTGCTGGCAGGCGGACGCGATCAGGGTCGTCGCTTCGAAATTATTGGCCTCGAGCTCGGCGGCGCGGTCGAACGTGCCGGCGGCGTCGGTGATGGCGGCGAGATGCACCACGGCATGCGCGCCTTCCACCACCGGCCGCAGATCGATCTTGCGCACGTCGCCTTCGATGAACTGATAATGGCCTGCCGCCGGCAGGTCGAACAGCGACGGATAGCGCTGCGTCATCATGTTATCGACCATGACGACCTTGGCCTTGGGAAAATGGAGCGGCAATTGCCGCACCAGCGCCGAGCCGATATGCCCCAGCGCGCCTGTGACGACGATTTTCATTGATTGGCTTTCCGGAAAGCGAGGAAGTCGGAATATTCGCGTAAGTAATCGGCCTCTTCGAATAGCCGGTCGCACAGAACGACGACCACCGAACGCTCTTCCTTGAAGACCACCGTGTTCCATACGGTCGGCGGCACGCAAAGTCCGAGATTGTTGCGGTCGAGCGTGAACACTTCCTTTTGCCGGCTGTCGTCGCACAACACGTCGACCGAGCCGTGCACGCACAGCATGAACTGGGTGCAACGGCGATGGGCGTGCTCGCCGCGGCGGGCGCCGGCCGGCGCCGTGAGCGTGAACATGCGGGCGATGACGAACGGGACCTGCGAGAAGGCCTGTCCGACCACGACCTCGCCGTCCTCGCGCGCGTAACGCGGCAATTCGATCAGGCGAATGCGCGCAATGGAGCCGAGCCAGTCCGGAACCGGGGCCGGCGAGACCTGAGGCCCTGGATCGAATTGAGCGACATTGCTTGCCATTTTGTCCTCTCCCTCCATGAAATTACGCCGCGTTGGGTGGCGATCCCGTCTGTGCGCGCGCCGTATCGCGTTCGGATATCGCGCGCCGGAAATAGTCTTCGATGCCGCGCTTGAGATCGTAGCGCGGCTGCCATCCGGCCCGCTCGGCAAACAGCTGCGAATTGCCGACGAAATTCCGCCGCTCGATCGGGTGCAGATCGGCTGGCTCGGGAACGCTGCGGATCTCGACGCGGCGGCCGGTGAATTCCAGTCCCGCGGCCGTGACCAGAACATAGGCCTCCATGAGCGTCGCGCCCTGCCCCGTGGTGATCACATAGTGCCGGCCGTCGCACAGTGCGGGCTGTTCGGCGGCGAGACGGAAGGCCTCGACGACATCTTCGAGATGCGTGAAGTCGCGCGTATAGGCGCCCTCGCCGTAGATCGTCAGCGGATCGCCCGCGATGGCGCGATTGATCATGATATTGAGGATGCCGCGATTGGCATTGATCGAGAGCTGACCGTAACCGTAGACATTCGACAGCCGCAGCGTGCAGGCGCGCAACGTGCCGCATTCGGTCGCTTCGCGCAGCATCGTCTCGCAGATCAGCTTGTGCCGGTCGTAGACCGAGCACGGTGCGTCCGGCACTGTCTCATCGACCGGCAGTGTCGGATGCGCGCCGACAATCGTGACCGTCGAAGCGAAGACGACCGAGACCGGATTTGGCCTGGTAGCCTCACCCGCGGCCGCAACCAGCGCGCGGATCGGCGTGATATTGATATCCTCATCGCCCTGCGGATCGGCCTCCGCCGCCCGCAGATCGGTGCGCGACGACAGATGCACCACGGCATCGGCGCCATCGAGCAATCGCGACCAGGCGCTGCGATCGCGCAGATCGGCAGCGACATAGTCGATATGCCCATCCGGCAAAGTATCGAGACGCGATGCCTGCGGTGCGCGCGAGACCAGCCGCAGGCTGTGACCGTCGCGCAAGAGCCGCTTGGCGAGCGCTGTGCCGATATAGCCTTGCGCGCCGGTGATGACGACCGTGCTCATGCGGCGCCCGCGCCGGATTTGAGGAACAGCAGGCTCGCGCTGTTCGCGACGCGATAGCGCGGCGGAAAATTGTCGACGTTGTAGTCGTCCTCGCCCGCGACATGGAACGCCATATCATAACCGCATTCGCGCATGCGCTGCTCGACCTTGGGGAGGCTCAGCACCCATTGCGGGAACGGCACGGATTGATTGACCTGCGCCCGGACAAAGGCGTCGCCGGAGGTAAACGGCGAACCGGCGAGAAGGATCGCGGCCGGACCATAGCTCGCGAACCGGGCGAGGAGCGAAAGCGGATCGGGCAAGTACTGGATACTGCTCCAGCTATAGACGAGGTCGAACTGCGCCGCCTGCGGCAGCGTGTCGCCGAACGAGATGCGCTTATCGTCCCGCCAATGATCACGGCCGACGGCGCACACTTTGGGGAAATCAACGACGAGATAGCGCACGTCGATGCTCGGATCGACGGCGGCGAGCAGATTGCCAAAATCCACACCGGCGGCGCCTCCGAAATCGAGAATATTCAACGGCGCTTTGCGTCCCCCGCCGAGCATGGCGGCCACCAGCGGCATCAGTGAATGTGCGCGCTGCAACTGCGGAAAATTGGTCGCTTCGTCGCGGCTCGGCCCGCGCGCGACGCCGCGCGCCGCGGCCGCCGCCTGATCGGCTTCACTCATCGCGCCCGGCACGTCGGCGAACGACGCATGGACACCTGCGAAACCCGGTCGGCTGATGAGCCCATGTTCGACAAAGAACAAGACAAGCTTCCGCATCTTCCACGGCAGCAAGGCGACCAACCGCTTCACGATGGATCTCATATCGGTCGGCGATCCATTCGGAGGAAAGATCGCTGCTCCGGCACGGTCACATCAGTACCGTTTGTTGGCGATGAAACTGTTCCGCCACGGCCCTTCTTTTTGATATTCTGTGAAAATCCAATCCGGATTGGCCTTCACGAATTCGTTCCAAGCTCTTTGCTCGCCCAGTGTCGGGTTACCGCGGTAGCCGTACCAATCGTCGAAGATAAAGATGGTGCCGTCCTGAACCAGGGGCTGCAGGAATTCGAGAGCGTCCTTGGTTGATTCATAGAGATCGCAGTCGATCCACACCACGGCGGCCTTGCGCAGCTTGAGTTGATCGCGCAATTCCGGCTTGAGCGAATCGCGGTAAAATCCCGGAACGGTGATGACCTTCTCCCGCGGCACACCTGCCGAAGTCACGATCTTGAGAAAGTCGCTCTTCGAGCAGGCGTACATCCCCTCCTTGAACTCCTCGGACAGCGCGTCGAGACCCTCGACTGCCGGAAGCCCCTTGAATGAATCAAAGGCGAAGAATCGCATCTGACCGAATATCTTGCGGCGCGCATCCGCCTCATGCCGATAGATGGCCCAAGTGTCCGAGGTACAAAACATCTCATAGGCATCGCTGATCGCCTTGTGGGCCGCGATCATCGACCGTCCCCGAAAACAGCCGAACTCCAGATAGTCACCCTCCATCATGAACATGGCGACCAATATCGCCGCCTTGTCCATGATGGCATTGCCGGTCTCGCGGCACCGCAAGACGCGGCAAACGAGATCGCGGATCTGGCGCAGAAAATTCTTCATACAGCCCCCTGCCGGCCCTTTGCGACGGCCACTTCGATTGCTTCATTCATTTTTTCGGCCTTCGCCACAACATCCTCTGCGACAAAATGCAAAGTGAGGTTTCTGGCCTTGCACTCGTCCGCGAGCGACCGCCGCTCGGCGGGATCATTCGGCACGAGCAAAGCGGAAAATAAGATCAGATGCTCGATCGTCTCGGCGTGATTGCCGCGCACCATGTTCCAAAGCACCGGATGATGGGAGAAGCCGCTCAGCTCGGTCTCGCTGAGATAGGCCGATATATCGTTCTCCTTTGCATAGCGGTTGCACAGGAGAGCCTGATACTTTTGCGAGATGACCTGAGTGAAGCCGTCCTGCTTGCCGATATAAATAGCGCCGGGAGCCAAGCTGCGCGTTTCGCGCTTTTGCGACCGCGCCCCGGGGCGCAAGAAGAAGGATTGATCTTTCAGGCCGCGATCGTCGCCGTCACGCAACATACGAAAATCGAAGGAGACCCGCGTCTTGTCGGTCTGATTGATCTCGGTGCCGTGGATGATGCGTGAGTTGAAATGGAATATCTCGCCAAAGCTCAAGTTCAGCGGTGAACATACGGATCGTGCAAGGTCGTTCATCTCAACGATGGACTTGCGGCCATCACTGATCTGCTGCGTGACCCTGCGCGACGTCGCTTCGTCGGTCACGAACATCGAGTTCGTTCCGCCGACATCGGTGAGCGGCAACCAGAAATTCTGCACTTCGTGCCCGTGACCATACCATTCATCGGTGTGATAATTGACCGATATCTGACCGGGCATTTGAATGCGCACCGACGGAACCGCTTGATAGGCGGCCTTGCCGGCGAAAAGATCGGCTACGATCGACGCACAGAGATCATCGTACAGCTTGATGAATTCCGGTGACAGAAAAAGATCATAGACCGCGGCGGCGACGTCGGCGAGCTGGGACGGACTGATGTACCGGTGGAGCGCTGACAGATCGAAAAGCCCGGGACCTCCGGGCGCTCGACCGCGCAAGTGATCGGCGACGCATTCGCGCACCAATGCATCGAATGGAAAGACACCGGTATTGAATTTGAAGAGTGATGGCTCGCTCTGCCTGACGGCAGTTTCATCCGGAACGGACATGGACTTCATACTCCCAAAAAACGGGCTCATGCGCTCAGTGGCCGGAATAGCGCTAGCCTTCAGGCCGGTGAGGCAATCGCGCTTCGTCAAGCTCCGCAAACAGCGGATAGCGTGCATCGCGCTCCGAAATGATCGGCCGCTCGAGCGGCCAGCGAATGCCGATCTCGGGATCGTTCCACCGCAATCCGCCTTCGTCGGAATGATCGTAGATGCAGCTCACCATGTAGTGCAGATCGGCGACGTCGCTGAGCACGCAGAAGCCGTGCGCGAAGCCCGGCGGCATATACATCTGGCAGGGGCCCTCGTCGCTGAGCTCGGCGCCGAACCACCGGCCGAAGGTTTTTGAGCCTGGCCGAAGGTCGACACCAACATCAAAAACCTTGCCGCGCATGACCGTGACAAGCTGCGCCTGCGGGCGCCGCACCGTAAAATGCAGGCCGCGCAAAATTCCCTTGCTTGAGCGCGAATGGTTCTCCTGCACGAAATCGTCGGCGATTTCCCAGATCGCGATACCGCGGCTCGGAAAACGTCTCGAGAAAATAGCCGCGCTTGTCACGAAAACACCGCGGCTCGATCAGCAAAAGTCCGGCAAGGCCGGTCTCGGTGATTTTCATATCCGCGCTTGGCTCAAGCTGCGTGAATGCTGAACACCGTGTCCAGGCCGGCCGGTTCGAGGTCGATCTCCTCGAGGCATTCATTATTGGCGAGGTCATAGCGCGCGATGCGCGTCGGCGCCGGCGGCAGGCGATCGGCATCACGAAACCCACGCCGCACCCAATCGATATTCTGCCGCAACTGCGTATAGCGGATGCGCGAAAACCCCACCCAGACGTCGTTGCCCAGCGGCAGGATCCCGCGGCACCAGCCAAGCGGGCGATCCTTGTAAGGGCTTTCCGCCAGATTGAGATCGAAACTTTGCATTGCGCCCGAGGCGAGATCAAAGGCGACGACGAAGCCATTAACTGCCGTGAAATAGACGGAGCTGCCGGCGACATGGCCGTCATGCACGCCTTCCAGGCCGAGCTTGAACGGCGACCGGTCCTTGGCATCGCCGTTGAGCGGCACTGCGTCGCGCTGGACGAAACGCGTCACCCAAGGCTCGCCGTCGAGAAAGAACACGAAATTCGGATGGGCATGATGCGGCTTGGTCGTCGCGATCTTGCGATAGTCCGTGGCCTTGGAGAAACGCTCCCAGACCGGATCGCCGGTCACGCTCACGATATCCAGTAGTGCGCCGTCCGGCGTCAGTTCGGCCACTGCATCAAGGCCGGTGACCGCGACAAACAGCCGTCCGTCCGGCGCCACTGCAACGTGATGCAGGTCGTTAAAGCACGGCAGCGATACGACATTGCGGATCGCAAACGAAGGGAAGTCGCAGATCAAGACTTCGGTCTGGGTGCACAAATACGCGCGGTCGCCCCGGATCGAGGCAGCCTTGAACACGATCGATGGCGTGTCGTCGGCGCAGTGCTCCGGTGGCGACTCATAGTCGAGCACGCGCTCAGCGCGCCCGGCAGCGATTTTCGTGACCGCCGCTCTCTTGTAGAGCTTCCATTCCCGCGTCCAGTGCGGCACGCCGCGCTGCTCACCGCCGACAACGAAAATCGTGTCAGGCACTTTGGCCTCGACTTAATGGTTCCCGCGCACTTGCAGCCGTTGCTGTCGGCTTGTGCATAACCTCGGATGGGAACACTGGTGCATAGGAACCGATGAAGCGCGCGAAGGCGGATCCGGAAATAACGTCTTCGATCTGAGCAAGCTCGGCGCTGAAGGCCCTTACGTAGCCGTCGGAGGCGCCATGTTGCCGAAGCTTCGCAAGCAGATTGCGCCGTTCGCGTGACGAAGAATAACGCCGACGCGATTTCGCCCATATCAGCAGACCCGGCACCCGCGCCCGAAGATAGCGGCGCAACGCGGCGTAAGGTCCATAGCTGCGCACCAGAAAATCACCGAACCACGAGATTATGTCACTCAACAGCTTGTCGTTGACGCTGGCCGGATCGACATTATCGGCCGCGCCGGCTGCCGTGGAAATCCGCCGCATGATTTCCGCGAAATCAGTATTGAACCGGCTGCGAACCAAATGATGGACCCAGTCGTGGCTGAACGGGTACTGCAACGAGGTCCAATATTGGCGCAGATAGGCGATCGTTGCCGGATCCGACCGCGCCTTGCCCAGCGTCAAGGTTCGCATCGCACAGAATTTCTCGTGGAGTTGAAGGTCGCTGAGACTCATTTCAGCCGCCTCACGCCGTATCGTCAGGAGTGCGGGTGTTCGGTAGACGGCGTACCAGCTCCAGGAATTGCGCAATCCGCGCACAAGGCGTTCAGTTGCAGAAAAGGAATCCAGATCGAGCGAGCGATCATAGGGCATGTACCGAAAGGACAATTTATTCAACGGCCCGACCAAGCCGCCCAACGACGGGTCCTTGCGGATGTAAGCCGAGATCCCCGCAACGCCGCCGCCGCAACAAACGTAGTCCGGATTGGCGTCAAGAAATTCAATGCTCCGCTCGATACCGGCATGGGCGAGAAAATCATCGTTGTCGACGAACATCGCATAGGGCGTCTCAACGCGCCGCATCGCGTCGTGCATTTTCGCGAAATAGTCGGCGAAACTGGCGTCGTCCGGATAGCGAATGTACTCGACGTCGATCTCCGGAAATATCTTGCGCGAGTTTTCAAGCGCGCCGGCAAGAGCCGGAACCACCTGCCCATCGGCAAGGATGAAGCGATAAGGCAGCCGCGCGGCATTGGCATGCCAGAGAAAGCGCAGCGTGAACAACGGGCGGCCGCGCAGCGGCATGACGATGGTGAGACGCTGAGTCATTACGCAGGCTTACGCAAACGATCCATCAGATAGATCAAGCTGGACGTCGGCAGCGCCGCCATCACGAGCGACCTCGCGGCGAGCGAGCGCAGTTCGGCCAAGCTGCGGCCGAGTCCGCGCTGGGTGAGCCAGCCGACGACCGGCAGCATTACCGCGGCTTTGACGAACGTCATCGGCGCAGAGGAGAAATATTCAAGATCGTTGTTGAGAAGCCAGATGTAATAGTGCCAATTGCCCTCGGCATGCGCGGCAAGCCGGCGTCTGATGGCCGTGGTGACCCCCGGCTCGGCATCGTCGATGTAATAGATTCGGACGATCTCATTCACCGCTCGGCACTTATAAGTCTTGGCCATGTCCAGCCAGACGATCCCTTCCGGCAAATATTTTCCGCGCGCCACATCGGGAAATGGAAAACGCCGCGCGATCTCAGTGAGGACGACACCCCACTTTTCGCCACGCGGCCGATAGACATATTTGCGCTCGCGCAAATTGGCATCGAACGGATCGCTCGGATATGTGTCACCGACGATGCGGCCGTACTGGTCGCAGCACAGCCCGTCGACGCCGCAAAACGCGGAGCGCTGATCTTGCGGGATCGTCTCCCAGACGCGCGCCAGCTTCTGCAAGGAATTGGGTGTAAGCGCATCATCGGAATCAAGGCACGTAAAGAACTTTCCGCGTGCGGCTTCCAGGGCGTGATTATGCGCAATGTGCTTGCCGCTGCGCTCCTGCCGCAGATAACGCATCGGAAAACTCGCCGAAGACATCCAGCCGGCAACCAGCGCTTCGGTGCCGTCGGTCGAGCCGTCATCGACCACGATCCATTCGAAATCGCGCAACGTCTGCGCCGCGAGGCTGTCGAAGCACCGATGCAGCGTATGGGCGCGGTTATAGGTCGGCGTAAACACCGTGAACAGCGGCGCTCCGGCACCGGGCGCGGCCGCGCGATCGATCGTTGCTGCCGGCTCAGTGGCGCTCGTCATAGCGGCGCAACGAGGCGATGACCCGATCGGCCTCTTCATCGGTCAGTTCGGGATACATCGGCAGCGACAGAATCTTGTCGACGATGGCCGAGGTCACCGGCAGGCCGTCCTTTGGCAGCACCGACTTCTCCGCATAGCCCTTCTGCACATGCGCCGGCTCGGCATAGTGCACGGCGGAACCGATCTGGTCAGCGCGCAGATGCGCCGTGAGCCGGGAGCGGTCGTCGCAGCGGAGCACATAGAGATGATAGACATGCGTCGTGTTGGCGCGCGCCGTCGGCAACACGAATGACGTGCCGGCCAAGCCGCGATCGTAGCGCGCGGCGATCGCACCACGCCGCGCATTGTCGGCGTCGAGATGCGGAAGTTTGACGGAGAGGATCGCCGCCTGAATCGGATCGAGCCGAGAATTGCGGCCGATCTCGTGGGTCTTGCGTGTTTCGTCCCAGCCATATTGGCGCAGCCGCCGCACCCGCGCGGCAAGATCGGCATCCGACGTCACCACGATGCCGCCGTCGCCGATGGCGCCGAGATTCTTGGTCGGATAGAAGCTGAAACAGGCGATATCGCCGAGGCTGCCGAGCCGGCGCGCGCCATAGCGGCCGCCGGTGCACTGCGCGCAATCCTCGATCACGCGCAAGCCCCGCGGGCGGGCCAGCGCCAGGATCGCATCCATGTCCGCAGCCTGCCCGTAAAGATGCACCGGCACGATCGCCTTGGTGCGCGGCGTGATCGCCGCCGCAACCTTTGCCGGATCGAGCGTGTAATAGGCATCTTCGACATCGACCAGAACGGGTGTCGCGCCGCAGGCGAGCACGGCGGCGGCCGTCGCCACCGCGGTGTGCGAGACGGTGATGACCTCGTCGCCGGGCCCGATGCCGAGCGCGCGCATCGCAAGCTCCAGCGCGTCGGTACCGCTGGCGACGCCGACGCCATGGGCGACACCGCAATATTGCGCGAAGGCGCGCTCGAACTTTTCGACCTCCTCGCCAAGCACGAAGAAGCCGGAATCGAGCACACGCGCGATGGCAGCCTTGATCTCGGCGTGATGCGCGCGATATTGCGCCGCGGGCGAAGCCCAGGGAATCGATTGAGAAGCAATCTGTGTGGTCATCGTTTGCGCACTCATGACTCGATCTTCACGTCCGGCACATAGACCAGCCATTGCCCGCCGGCGGCGATGAAGGACTGCTCCTTCTCGCGGATCTCGGTGGCGTGATTCCAGGCGAACAGCAGCGCGCAATCCGGATATTGCTTCTCGAATTCCGCGTAAGGTTTCACCGGAATGTGCACGCCGGGCGACAGCTTGCCCTGCTTGATCGGCGTCGTGTCGGAGATGAACTCAACATGGGCCGGCGTGATGCCGCAATAATTCGTCACCGTCGTGCTCTTCGAGGTCGCGCCATAGCCGACGACACGCTTGCCTTCGCGGCGCAGCGCCTCCAGCGCCTGCATCAGGCCGGCGCGCGACTTCTCGCAATTCGCCTTGAAGCGCCGGTAGGTCTCGGCGCGGTCGAGGCCCTGGGTATCTTCCTTGGCCAGCTGATCCGCGACGCGCGGAGCAATAGGTCGGCTGCCTTTGGGCGCGAAGATGTAGCGCATCGAGCCGCCATGGGTGACTTGCGGCATGACGTCGATCAGTTCGAGGCCGTGCGGCGCGAAGGCACGCTGCACTGACGTCGCCGAAAAAATGAAGACGTGCTCGTCGTAGATCTGGTCGTAGGAGGTCTTGGCGATCATGTCGCCGAGATAGGGATCCTCGAACATGAACACGCCGTCGGGCTTGAGCAGCCGCCGGACGCCCTCGCCGACCCCGTTGATGTCGGGGATGTGGCACATGACATTGGCGGCGAGGATGGCGTCGGCGTGGCCGTGCTCGGCCACGATCTCGTCGGCGAGCGCCGGATTGAAGAACTTGCTGACGGTGCGGATGCCCCGTTCGCGGGCGACATCGGCGACATTCGCCGACGGCTCGATACCGAGATGCCGCATGCCCTTGCCGTGAAAGTGGCGCAGCATGATGCCGTCATTGCTGCCAAGCTCGACGACAAACGGATCCGGCCGGCCGGCCAGCATTTCGCTGATGACGAAATTAGCATAGCGCTCGAAATGCGCCTGCATGTAGCGCGAGGTCGAGGAATAGAACGCATAGTTCTCGTGAAACATCTTGGTGGCGTCGGGCTGCTCCACGATCTGGAACATCTTGCAGTTGTCGCAGAAGGCGGGCGCCAGCTCGAAGAAATATTCGCCGGCGACCTCGCTCGGCTTGAGGAAGCCGTTGGCGATCGGCATGCGGCCGAAAGTCATGAAGGCCTCGATCGCCCCGCCGCAGACGCGGCATTTCGTCGAAAGTTTATGGTCCGGCATCTTCTCTATTGCCTCGATAAATGGATCATCGTTGTGCGAAATTCAGGACGCCGCGAGCACCGGACCGTCTGTCGACGGAGCCAGCGATTGCGCCTCGGCCAGCGCGTAGAGCCGGGAGCGTCGCGCCATCAGTTCGTTCCAGGTGCCGGCCTCGACGACGCGACCCGCATCCAGCACGCAGATATTGTCAGCCGTGCGCACCGCGCCGAGACGATGCGCGACAATGAGAATGCCCATCTCGTGGCGCAGGTCCTCGATGGTCCGCAACAGTTCGGCTTCGCTCTCGGTATCGAGCGCGCTCATCGCCTCGTCCATCAGCAGCAGACGCGGACTGGTCAGGAGCGCGCGCGCGATGCCGAGCCGCTGGCGCTGGCCGCCGGAGAGCTTGACGCCCTGGTCGCCGATAATGGTGCCGAAGCCTTCGGGCCAGGCCGTAATGAAGTCGTAGGCGTGCGCCCGCCGCGCCGCGCTCTCGATTTCGGCCTGCGACGCATCCGGCTTGACCAGCGTGAGATTGTCGCGAATCGAGGCGTGGAACAGGATCGTTTCCTGCGGCACATAGCCGATGGCGCGGCGCCAGGCGCGTAGCGGGGCGGCGGCGAATTCATGCTCGCCGAGGCGGATCGAACCCGCGCTGGTATCGACCAAGCCGAGCAGCGTGTGCACCAGCGTCGACTTGCCGGCGCCGGAGCGGCCGACGACCGCGACCACGCCCGGAATCGGCAGCATCAGATTGATCTGATCGAGCACCGTGCGTTCGCCAAGCCGTATCTGCAGGTTGCGGATCGAGAGTGTCGTCGGCAGATCGACCTTGAGCGGCCCAGCGGAACGGTCCTGCCGTTCGGCGTCAGCCTCCGCCGCCGCCTGCAGCTGATCGATCACCTCGATGGCATGCAGATTACCGGTCAGATAATGCATCTGTGCCTGCACCGCAGTGAGCCGCGGAAACAGCCGGCCGAACAGCGCCAGCACGATGACGATATTGCCGGCGGCGACGCCCATGCCTTCGCTGGCCAGGACAAGAATGATGGCGAGCCCGATCAGGCCCGTGAATTCGAGGACGCCGCGCACAGTGCCCGGCGCCGCGCTGGCAAATGCGTTGGCGTCCTCCAGCTTTTGCAGGAGCGGCGCGATCAAAGTCGAGGCGCGATCGTCGATGCCGCTCGCCTTGATGAATTTGGCGCCGGCGAACTGCTCGTTGAGCGCCGACTGCAACTCGGCATCGAGCGGCGCCAGACTCCTGCCTGCCTCGTAACCTTTGCGATAGAGCTGCACCATTGCCAGCGCCGCGATGCCGGCGCAGGCAATGAGGCTGAGCGTAACCTGCCAAGCGATCAGCAGCGACAGGATCAGATAGATCAGTGCGACCACGAGGCTGCCGACCAGCGCCAGCAAAATCGTAAAAGCGCGCCCGAGCCGCTCGCTCTCGGTGAGGATGGCATTCGTCATCTCGCCGGCTTTGCGGGCGGTGAGGAAGCTCCATTTCGCGCGCATGAAGGCTGAGAACATTTCGAGCTGGCGCCGGCTCTGGTAGTGCCGCGCAAGCTTCACGCTCCACCAGTTCAAGGCGATGCTCAGAACGGCCTGCAGACCCGCGACCACGACAATCACCGCGAGAATAGCCAGCGGTTCGGTCGCCCCGACAAAGGCGAGGCTCTTGTTGATCAGCCCGGTGACCAAGCCCTGGCTGCTGCCGGCCGCCACACCGACGCGGCTCAGTAGCGGCAAGAGAAGAATGACCGCGAGGCCCTCGGTCAGGCCGACCAGCGCCGTCCACGCGACTAGCACCGGGAAGCGCCAGCGCAGCCGGGTCAGCAGATCGTTGAACAGTTTGAGATGCAGATTCATCAGCGGGCGTAAAACAGAATCTGGGCGATGCGCTTGCGCAAAGTCCACGGCAGGATTTCTCCCGCCGTCGTCAAGGCGCGGTTGACCATCGCGAACACGCGGCGATCGCGCGACAATTCGGGCTCATAAAGCTTCTTCTGCGCAGCGAAGCGCCGACACACCCACTCGTACAATGCAATGTCGTGGGCGTTACGCTCTTCGATGATGCGCAGGAGACGCGGCGGCAGGTTGGGCGCGCGCGGCCGCTCCGCTGTGGGGTTCTTGTATTCGGTCTGCAGCCGCCGCATCGGCCAACCGTAGATCCGGCGCAACAGCAGCGCCATGTCCGTGATCTGTTCGAGCGGTGCGATCGAAAGAAAATTGTTCTCGACGTTGCGCTTGGCCATTTCGAGATGCCGCGCCTCGACCGGGGCGCCTTGGATCAGCGCACCGGGACCGCCGGCCGGCGCATCGAGATCTGGGCTGCCGCTGATCATCCGCACCTGATAATTGTCGAAGATGATGTCGCCGCCGGACTCGACATAGTCTTCGAAGGCGATCGGCTTGCCGTTCTTGAGATAAGGATCGCCGCCCTGAATGCGGAAATAGAAATACGACAGCAACCGCTCCACCGGATGCCGCACCACAGCGATATATTTGGCCGGCCGCCCGAAGATGCTGTCGACCCCGATCGGAACGTGGCCGGTGAAATAGCGGATGCGGGCGACGTCGCAATCGCGCAGCATGTGCTCACACGAAGCATGGGTCAGCAAATCCATCCCGCCATAAACCTGATGGTCTTTCGATATCGTCTCAAAGATCTCATCGGATCCGAAGGCGTGTTTCACCATGCTGCTCAGCGTGGTGCCGCCAGTCTTGGCGATGTGCAGGTGGATGAGCAGATCGGGCGCGGACGGGCGCAGATCGAGGCCGTGCGCAACGCTCGATTGACCGCCATTGTGTTTATCGTTGTGCTCAGCCGTCATTTCGGCGAAACCCGCATGCTCAGAACCATTCGCGCCCGCTGCCGGCCCGCGCCATCGCGAGAAAGGGGCCGGCAAACTCCGAGAAGGCCTGCGGCGACAACGCTTTCTCGATGGCGGAAATCTCGGCTCGGGTGCGGGAGATATCCTGCGCGGAAGCGCCCGCGGCTCCGAGCTTCCCGAGCACCGTTGTGAGTTCGCGCTTCACGGAGAAACGCGGACGCGATTGCCAATATTTCACCGCGGCCGGCGATTGCGAGCGGAGGAAGCGCTTGATCCGAGCCACAAGTCCGTAATTGCTCCAGAGAAAATCGCGAAAATAGTCCTCGATGATCGTCCGGGCCTGCTCGTCGACCGCCTTGGCCTCTGCACCGGCCGTGGCGGCCGCATCGACGACGCGCGCGACCATGCGATCGACATCCACGGTCAAGCAACTCCGCAACAAGTGGCCGGCCCAGTCCAGCGTCGGATTGGACGAGGTCGAAGTGCCGATCTGTGAAAAATAGGTGATCGTCGCCGCGTTGGTGCGTACCTTGCCCAGCGTCAGCGTGCGCATCGCGTGGTAGGTCTCGTGCAGCATGAGATCGGAAAAATCGATCGCGCTGTCCTCCCGCCACAACGCGGCCAGCGCATCGGTGCGGTAGATCGAATAGTAGATTAAAAGCGATTGCCTGCCCTGATCCAGCCGCTCGGTCACGCTCGGCGAGGACATGTCCACGCATTCGTATGTCATGCGCAAGCCATTGAGGCCGCCATGCACGCCGTTGTCTGGCGCGCCGAAGCCGGAATAGGCCGAGAACGCAATCGGCCGGCCGCGTGCGGCAATGTAGTCGGGATTGGCCTCGAGGAAGTCGAGCGCCTGCTCGATGCCGTTCACGCCGAGGAAATCGTCGTTGTCGGCCAACATCGCATAGGGGGTGCGCACACGGGCCATGGCGTCCGCCATCTTCGCGAAATAGCGGCTGTAGCCGGTATCGTCGGGATAGCGCACATAATCGATGTCGAGATTGGGAAAAGTCTCCCGGCTGTTCTCGATGTGGCGTGCGACCGCGTCATTGACCTGGCCGTCGGCGAGCAGGATGCGATACGGCAGCCGCGCCGCGTTGGCGTGCCAGAGGAAGCGCAACGTGAACAGGTTGCGCCCGCGCAGCGGCACCACAATCGTCAGCCGCGGCGACGGCTTGGTGGCGATGTCGTTCATCGCGTGCCGTCCACCGATGCCGCCGCGCCGCGGCGGCCGCGCCCGAGCGCCGCAATCGTGCGCAGAAATTTCAAAACCGCGCCCTCAGCCGCGTGGGGTTCGCCGAGCAGATAGAAGGTGGGCGCCCCGGACAGATGCCGCGCCCAGGTCTTGAGCGGCTCGGCATAGCTGACGCCGGAGAGCCGCCGCGCCATGGCTTCGTTGCTGAAGACGATCTCGCCGGCATAGTTGAGAAAGGCGTAGCACGCCGCCTCCCCGCCGAGCACGTCACCCACTGCCTGCGGCGTGACGCCGAGCGACGCAAAGCAATCTTCGCGAACAAAGAACAGATTGGTCGTGGTGCGCGCCAGAAGGCCGTAACCCTTGCGCGCCGCGAGCGCCGCAAAGGCCGCGGCCGACGAGCCGATGAACCCGCGACCGTCGTGATCGACATAGCTGAATTCGGCGGGGAAAGTCGGATTGAATTCCACAATCACGAGCCGCGGCCGGTAGCGCGTGCTGGCGTCCCACACATCGTAATCATTGCCATCGATGTCGATCGAAAGCAGGTCGAATTCCTCCGGCACATCGTGCCGGCGCAGAATCGCATCGAGCGCCGTGTCGCCGGCCGGGGTGACCAGGCTTCGCACCGGCGTGATCGCCGGATAGGCCGCCGCGGTTTGCTGAAGCGCAGGAAATTTTTCCGGATCGGCTTCGATATAGATCGCCTTCCAGCCATGATGGGCGATGAGGTTGAACGTATTAGACAGATTGCGGCCGTCCCACGCTCCGAATTCGACACAGATCTTGTTGCCGGGCACGAGCCGGCTGAAGATCCATTCGACGATGCCGTCTTCGCCATATTGCGAATAGACATTGCGTTCCAGCTTCTTGATGTCGTCGGCAAGCATTACGTCGATCAGGCGCTGAGCGCTTCCTCATAGATGCGCTTGAGCTGCTCGCGCGAGCGTTTGGGGCTGAATTTGCCCTCGGTGGTTTCCAAAAGCGCGTTCCTCGAACACTCGTCCTTCAAGCGGCGGTCGTTGATGAAACGCTCCATGGCGTCGGCCAGGAGGGTGACATACCAGTCCGGCGGATTGGCGCAGGCGGCATAGCGCGTTCGCGCCAGCTCCTGCTGCGTCGGCGCGGCATAGCCGTCGTCGGCGGCGAACGAATTGAAATGGGTCTTGATCAGAAGCCCGGTCTTTTCGTGCTGCACGAGCTCGGGCATCGAGAAACTGTCGACGCCGATCACCGGCAGTCCGAACGACAACGCCTCCGGTATCACGAAGCCATAGGTGTCGTAATGCGACGGAAACACGAAGACATCGCTGTTGGAGTAGAACTCGACTACCCTCGCATAGGGCACGCGCTCGATCAGCGATATCTTGCGGTTGCTGCCGAACCGGGCATGGACTTCCGGCGGAATGACGCCGATCGCGGTGAAGCGGCAATCGTAGCGGCCGGCAATGCGCTCGAAAGCGAGCAGGCTTTCGTAGCCGCCCTTGGCGTAGAAATCATTGCCGATATAGAGGAAGTTGAAAGACGTGCTGCTGCGCGGCACCGCCTTGGCTGGCGCCATCACCGGATAGAACGTCTCCACCTTGTGAGCAACGTCGTTGTCCTTGATGAAATTGGTCAGGCTGCGCCCCGCCGCGTCGCTCCAGGCCAAGAGCTTTTTCAGCTTCGGATCGAGCAGAACGCGCTCCAGCGCGCTGACAAAGCGCGGGCGGTTGAGCGCATATTGGCTGTAGCCGCAGAACGCGGAGGCGTGCTCGAAGTCGACGACATAAGGAAGATTGGTGTCGAGCAGGCTCTGGCCGCTATGCACGATGTCGTAATCGCACGAATGAAACGGGCGCACCTTCGGCTTGTTCAGAAGAATATGCGCGTCGTTGTAGTACGGCGAAATATAAGGTTGGACTCTCGTCGCCAGCCGCTTGGCGCCTGCAGCAAGACTGGCGCCGAATCCCGCAGGCAGGCAGTGCGCCGCCTGCACCAGACCATGGGCCATGAAGTCGCTGTGGGATTCCCCGTTGGCGAAAGCGAAACCGTCCGGCGCATTCGCCACCATGTTGCGGTAGGCGTTATGCGTCGCCGATGACATGTAGAGAAAGGCGCTTTTCGGCACGCGCGCGTCCATCTCGTCGTTATTGCTAAAACGCCGGGAGCCCTAAGCCGCTTTCGACAGCGCTTCAAAAATATCCGTGAAGGCCTCTTCGAGACCGATGCGGATGTCCCAAGCCGGATAATGCAGCCGCGCTTTGCTGATGTCGGAGATCCACCAAATATGGTCGGCCTCGCGCTCCGGCCCGAGCTTGTAGTTCATCTTCTTGCGGGTGACTTTCTCGATCAGATCGAAGGATTCCAGGAGCGAAATCGAATTCTTGCGCGCGCCGCCGATATTGTAGACCTCGCCGGGCCGCGGCGCCTTAATGAATTCGAGAAAGAGCTTGGCGAGATCGGCGGCGTGAATCACGTCGCGGACTTGATAGCCTTCATGACCGTAGACGGTGAGCCGTTCGCCGGTCATCGCTTTTTTGACGAAGAACGGCTCCCAATTATGCAGCTCGGTAGCTTTCGCCGCGCCGCCGGTGATGCAGCCCATGCGGAAGATGCCGGTTTTGAGCCCGTAGAGATGGGCGTATTCCTGGGAATAGAGATCGGCCGCGGTCTTGGAGACGCCGAACGGCGTATGCATCATCCGGTCGATGCGCAGTTGCTCGTCGAAGCCATCCCACAGCGACGGATCATGCGGCTCGAGCCGCTTGCCGACTTTCTTGTAGGAGAAATAGTTCGGCGCCTCGCCATAGACCTTGTTGGTCGAACAGAAAATGAAAGGCGCATTCTTGTTGTGCTTGCGCGTCGCCTCGAGCAGGTTGAGGGTGCCGAGCGCATTGATCTCGAAATCCTCGACCGGAATCTCGATCGAGCGCGGATGCGACGGCTGCGCCGCCGTGTGGATGATCACGTCGACACTCTTGACCAGTTCGCCGACCTTCTCGTCGCGGATGTCGAGTTCGTGGTGCTCGATGCGAAAGTTTTTCCGCGTCGCGAGGATATTGCCCTTGGTCTCGGCCTCGGCGCCGAAGATGCGGGCGCGCATGTAATTGTCGACGCTGACGACGTCCCAGCCTTCGCCGGCGAACAATTTACAGCACTCGGTTCCGACCAATCCGGCGCCGCCGGTTACAAGCACTCTCATGATGTCTCCGAACTCTGGCCGCGCCGAAGTTTCTGACGCCGCTTTTTTTCCACGCTACCGCAGTCCGGGTGAAATCGCCTCACCCGGACAACACAGAACTGAAGCCGCCCGAGGCGGCCTGGAACACGGCCCGGAAAGCGAAGGACCGCTTTCCGAATGCGGCCGTGCCTCTAAAAACTCCTACGCCGCCGCCACCAGATCGGCGTCGAGCACGACCCGAACCTTGCGGCCCAGAAGATCGAGCAAAATCGCGATCCGTTCGCGCTCGGCCATGCCCTCGAACAGGCCGAGGCAGGACGAGAACGCGCCGTCGAGCACACGCACCTTTTCTCCCGGACGGAAGCCCGGCCGCGCGTCGAGCTTGATGAAGCCGCCAGCATCTTCGCGGCTTTTGAGCGCGTTCACGATGGCATCCGGCACCGCCGCCGGATCGTCGCCATTGCAGACGAGCCGCGCTACGCCGACCGTCGAATAGATCGAACGCCAGCGCTGCGCCGCGAGATCGACGCCGACGAACATGTAACGGGGGAACAATGGCGCGGCCACGGTCTCGACCTTGCGTGCGTGCCGCCGCCGCTTCAGATAGCGCGGCAGATAGACGCCAAAACCCTGGCGCAGGAGATTGGCCGCGGCCTTGGCCTCGGCATTGGGCTGGGTGTGGGCGACGAACCAGCGCGGATTGAGCTGCGGATCGAAAGACGGGTTGAGGTCTTGCGTCATGCCGCGCTCTCCGTCCGCCGATTGAGGCGGATGCCGAGCAGCGCCGGGACCAGCACGCGCTCGGCACCGATCTCTTCGCCAAGCGCCGCGACCAATTCGCGCGTCGCCTGCAGATCGGTCACCAGCACGGCGTCGCAGCCGCCCGTCACGGCGGCGAGCGATTTCACCACCGGCGCGCCGACAAATTTGTCATTAGCGGATTTGGCGTCGATCACCGCGACAATGGCGATGCCCTGCTCCAAGGCACACAGCGTGGCGATCTCGGCGAGATCCGAGACGCCGGCCAATGCGACGCGATTGAAGCCGCGCGCATGCGCCGCGCGCAGCACGGCGGCGCAGTCCTCGCGGGCATGGCGGAAAAACGAGAACGAGTTGGAGAGATATTCGACGGTCAGGCGGGATTTTTCGGCAAAGCCGTGCGGTGTGAGATAGTAGGCGTAACGGCGCGCCGGGGCCTGACCGATTTTCAACAGGCCCTTTTTGACGCAGCGTTTGAGATAAGCGTTGACGAGGCCGAGCGCGATGCCAAGGTCGGAGGCAAGCTTGCGTTGCGACTGGGCACCATCACGCTCGACGGACTGTAACAGCCCGAGCACGATTTTGGCATTGTCCGGTTCGTCGTCCCGCGCCGCCTGGGGCATGACCCAACCCTCCCCTGGCGGCAACGAGTACATCGTTCATCATGTGAACGTCAAGCGCATTGTTCAAAGGATGAACATTCCTAAGCTACTGAAATCACTGAATGAAATATTTACTCGGTATGGCGCTGCTGGAACTCCTCGCGAGCCCGCATTGCGCGGTTTATACGTTCCGGCGGGAATTGGGGCAGCGTTTGACTGACCGTAGTGGGAATTCGCCTTTGCCTGCGCGTCGGCTCGCCGAGCCGCGGCCGCGCATTCTTTACGTGACCGCGGAAGACTGGGCCTTCCTGTCGCATCGGCTGCCGATGGCGCGTGCAGCGCGCGACGCCGGCTTCGACGTGCATGTCGCCACGCGCGTCCAGGACGGCGCCGAGGCGATCAAGGCCGAAGGCTTCACGCTCCACCCGATCCGATACGCCCGCGGCAGCCTGTCGCCGATAGCGACGCTGACGACGCTCGCCGCGCTGCGCCGGGTCAACAGCGACGTGGCGCCCGATGTCACCCATCACGTCGCGCTACAATCCTCGGTCCTTGGATTGGTCGCGACGATCGGCCGCCGCATCGCCTGCGTTAACGCCTTCGTCGGGCTCGGCTATGCCTTCACCTCGAAAAGTCTCAAGGCTTCCACGCTGCGGCTCATCATTGGCACGCTGCTGCGCCGGCTGGTTGACCGCGACGGCAGCATTGCGCTGGTGCAGAACGGCGACGACGAAGCGGTGCTGCGCGCGCTCGGCGTGCCGGCGAAGCGAATCGCGCAGATCTCGGGCTCCGGCGTCGACATCAAGCGTTTCACGCCGCTGCCCGAGCCGTCGGCCCCGGTGACCTTCGGCTTTGTCGGCCGTCTCCTTGACGATAAGGGCGTACGCACGCTGGTCGACGCCTTTCGCCTGCTGCGCCAGCGTGGATCGGACGCGTCCCTGTTGATCGCCGGCACGCCGGACCCGGCCAATCCCGGATCGGTGACGCAGGCCGAAGCAGCCTCCTGGAACGAAGAGCCCGGCATCACCTGGCTCGGCCAGGTCAGCGACATCGCCGGTCTATGGAAACGCGCGCATATCGCGGTGTTGCCGTCGCGCCGCGAAGGCCTGCCGCTGTCGCTGATGGAGGCGGCGGCCTGCGGCCGCGCCATGATCGCAAGCGACGTGCCGGGTTGCCGCGAGGTCGTCATTCACGACAAGACCGGCCTGCTGTTTCCGGTCGACAATGCGGAGGCGCTCGCTTCCGTCATGGAGCGGCTTGCCGCCGCGCCCGATTTGCGCCAGCGCTACGGCGCCGAAGCGCGTCGCCTCGCCGAACAGAAATTCGCCGCCGACATTATCGGCCCGCAGACCGTTGCGCTCTATCGGCAATTGCTCGGCGCGCAAGGCTGACATTTGTCCGGCCCGGCGCCACGCCGGCGATCTCGCTGATCAATTTCTTTAAGATCGCCTCGGCAAACGCGTCATAGTCCTTGGCCGGAACCATGAACGCGCCCGGCCCGCCGATGACATAGTCGTAGTAGTAGCGGTCGAGATCCGGCTCGAGCGAGAGGATCGGCAGGCCGTTGATGCTGACGCCGTCGGCGACCGCTTCGTCGCGCGCCGATGTCACGGAGCGTCCGCGATTATTGCCGCCATCGCCCGACACGTCGATGACGCGGCGGCTGCCGCGGAACGGGGCTGCGGTGAGAAGCACCCGCGAATAATCGATCGCGCCGCTGATCGAGGTGCCGCCGCCGAACAATTGTCGCCTCGAATTTTCGATCGCATCCGCAAGCGCGTTCACACCGGCCGCGTCCGTGACAAGCGTCCAATCGACGGTCTGGACATGCAGTTCCGGACCGGTCCATTGCATCATGGTGACCGCGATCGATTGCGTGCTCAGCGAGCGGATCGCGTTCAACACCTGCCGATTGCGAAACGCCGCGGCGTAGCCCTGCTTCTGCAATTCGAAGCGATCGTTGCTGACGCTGCCGGAAGCGTCCACCGCGAGCACGAGCGCGAGTGCGACCTCGCTCTGCACCGGTCCCGGCGCCTGTGGCTGCTGCTGCGCGGAGAGTGCTGTCGCGCCGAGCAGCAACAATGCGCACAGGGCGGCGCGGATCATGCCTGCCCGGATCATGGCGAGGTCGATCTTGCCCGTTCGCGCAGCGCCAGGCCGCCGAGCGCGCCGACGCCGAAGACGTAGAGCCAGCCGTTGGCGAAGTCGAACAGATGCGAATGCGCGATGGAGGAAACGACATTCTCCACCACGACGACCGGCCCGATCCAAGCGGCGAGTCCTTCGCCGCGAAACAACAGAAAGTGCGCGATCCACATCGCCCACAGCACCAGCGCGCCGACGACGCCGATCTGGATCGCAACCGCAAAGGTCTGGTTGTGCGGATTGTCGGCGACGATCGCGTCGGCGCCGCTGGCGCCTTCCGTCGCGCGGCGGAATTGCTCCTTGATCGTGCCCGTGCCGTGTCCGAACACCGGCGCCGACGATATGATCTGGAGCGATTCCTTGAAGAAGGCGGTATGCAGGCCGAGCGACGTTATTTCCGTGCCGCCCTGATACTGCTCGATCTCTTTGACGGAATCGGCGACGCGCGCGCGCAGGCTGGGTGACAACGCCCACAGCGCGCCGCCGAGCGCGAGCGCGGCGCAACAAGCCGCGGCCACGCCCTTCCAGCGCAGCAGCCGCCAGCCGAACAGGATGATCAGCACCGGCGCCGCGACCAGCGCGATGCGGCTGACCAGGGCGAAAGCGAAATTGGCGATGAACAACGCGGCAATGACGAGGCAGACAAGCGTCGCGACCGGACGCTTCCTGCCGCGGCAGGCGGCATAGCCGAGCGCGCCGAAGGCGCAGACCAGAAACGCCGAGCCCTGATAGATATCGTCATGCACCGGGACGCCGACGACGTGTCCGCGCCACGTCAGTCCGGGTGTCAAAACCAGGATGTACGACAAAACCAGCACTGCGGTCTCGGACACAAAAAAGCCCACGGCAACCCAGATGCCGTTGTCCGAGCGACGGAATTGCGCCAGCAGAAGCGGAATGACGAGCAGCCGGTTGAAACTGTCCAGGCCGCGATACCGCGCAATCCAATCGACATCCGCCCACAGCATGCCGATCAGGCCGAGAAGCCACAGCAGAGCCGGCAGGCCGCCCGCGGGCGTCGCGAGCTCGCGTTTGATCTCGGCCGCATTCAACGTCGGCAGCACGGCGAGAAGCCAGGCGACGATCAGGATGCTGGTGACGGAGGTCGACCAGGGCAGCGCCAGCGCGACGCCGACGGCGAGCCAATCGGCAATCGGTCGCAAAAATGCGGTATCGAAGCGGGTGGCGGCGGTTGCGGTCGTCATCCGTCAAGGATTACGCGTTTTTGCTGGTCGCGATCAACATCTCAAAGATGCCGCAAAGAGCGTGCAAGAAATCGGCCTCGCCGAATTTCTGTGCTAGAGGGGCGAACCGGCTTAACCACAGCGGCTGTTCACAATGCCTTTCACCCTCGATGACGCGCTGACGACGCCTGTGGCGATCATCCTCATCGCGATGCTGGCATGCATCGCGCTTGTCACGATCCTGCGTCCGCTGTTCAAACGCTATGCGCTGGCCCGGCCGAATGCGCGGTCCTCGCATACCGTGCCGACGCGCCAGGGCGGCGGCATCGCCGTCATCGGCGCCACGATCATTGTCACGGTCGGCATGATGTATTCGGCCTCGGACGAGGCCGGCACCGGACCGCTCGTCGTCCTGTTCACCGCCGTCATCCTGGCGGCGATCGTCGGCATCATCGCCGACATCCACCCTGCTTATGTCGTGCCGCGATTTCTGCTGCAGGCGGTCGCGGTCGGTTTGATGATTTACATCCTGCCGGACGGGCTGCGCGTCATTCCCGTCCTGCCGTGGTGGGCCGAGCGTGCCTTGCTCCTCCTCGGCGCCTTGTGGTTCGTCAACCTCGTCAATTTCATGGACGGGATCGACTGGATGACGGTGGCCGAAGTCGTACCGATCACCGCTGCGCTCGCCCTCACCGGCTTCTTCGAAGCGCAACCGCCATGGGCCATCGTCGTTAGCCTGGCGCTGTGCGGCGCCACGATCGGCTTCGCCTTCTTCAATCGCCCGGTGGCCAAGCTGTTTCTCGGCGATGTCGGCAGCCTGCCGATCGGGCTGATCCTCGCCTGGCTCCTTATTCTTGTCGCCGGCAGCAGCGATTGGCCGGCCGCGATCCTGTTGCCGCTCTATTATCTCGCCGATGCGACGCTCACGCTGTTTCGTCGTATCGTTAACGGCGAAAAGGTCTGGCAGGCGCATCGCTCGCATTTCTATCAGCGCGCCACCGACAACGGCCTCACCGTGATCCAGATCGTGCGCCGCGTCTTCATCGTCAATCTCATCCTCGCGGTGCTGGCGCTCGCCACCGTTGTGAAGCCGAGCGCAGAACTCGATCTCGGCGCGCTGATTGCCGGCGCCATTCTGGTGGCATGGCTGCTGATGAGCTTTGGGCGCGGCCGCAGAGCGGGGAGTCTTGGCGGATAGTCACTCCGCCGCGGGCCGGCGATTACGCTGGTCGAAGCGGCGATCGAAAATGTGCTCGGCAATGCGGTTCTTCAGCATTTCCATGGAGCCGCCGGCGATCAGGAAGCCGCGCGTACGCCGCATGCAATATTCGACCAGCGTCTCGCGGCTATAGCCGAGCGCGCCCATGATCTGCACCGCCTCGTTCGCCGCCTCGAAGCCGGCCTGATTGCAGGCGGCTTTCGCGACGGCGGTCTCATAGGCTGACGGCAGGCCGCGATCGGCATTGGCGGCGGCGCGAAACAACAACAGTTGCGCGCTGTCGAGCTTGATCGCCATGTCGGCGAACTTCCATTGCAGGCCCTGGAATTCGCACAGCGGCCGGCCGAACTGCTCGCGCTTACTCGCATAGTCGCGCGCCGCGCTAAAAGCGTAGCGGCCGAGCGCCAGCGAACGCGCGGTATTGCCGAGCCGCTCGACATTGAAGCCGGCCATCTGCTTCTTGAAGCCGCCGGGGCCGAGCAGCACGTTCTCCTTCGGAATGCGACAATCCTTGAAAGCGAGCTCCGACCATTCTTCACCGCTCATGAAGACCTGCGGCGCTCCGATCGAAAATCCCGGCGTGCCGCTTTCGACCAGCACCGAGCCGATGCCGTCAAGCCCGGGCCCGAAGCGCACATAGATCAGAAACAGCTGCGCGTCCGGGCTAAACGTCGCGAACACCTTACTGCCGTTGATGACATAATGCGCGCCGTCGGCGCGCGCGCTGGTTTGCAGCTCCGTCACCGCCGAGCCGGCGTCGGCCTCGGTCATACCGAGAGACATCACAACGCGGCCGGACAGGAGTTCGTCGAGCCAGCGCGCCTTCTGCGCTTGTGTGCCGTATTCGGCGAAGGTGCGGATCGGCCCGAAATTGCCGAACTGCACCACATCGGCGCTGCGCGGGCACACCGCCGCAATCTCCATGATCGCGATCACGGCATCCATCAGCGTGCCGCCCTGCCCGCCTTCGCTCTTCGACAGGCTGATCCCCATCAGGCCGTGTTGCGCCATCAGCGCCGCCACGTCGAACGGATAGCCGCCCGCATGCGCGCGCTTGAGCGCGTCCTTGGCGAGATGCGCGCGGGCGAAGTGCTGCACCTTTTCCGCGAATACCCGCTGCTCGCCCGTGAAGTCAAAATTCATGACACCCTCTTCGGCCCCTTGCGGCACTTCCCGGCCGCCGGCAAAACTCGCTCTGTGGTCTATTGGCGGCTTCTGTTCAGAAGCCTAGTCTTCCTCTGCATCTGTCATCGGGCTGCAATACTACCGTGCGCCTGTTTTTAACGCATCATGTCATCACTGCGTTGAAGCTGGATCTTTGGGAGGCGGAGCAATGCGCAAACGGTTTCAGGCTTGGTCTATCGCGTTTTTGGTCGTGGCGTTGACGGCGATCGCGCCACACAGCGCGGCCAAGGCCGCCGACGTCATTTGCTACAACTGTCCGCCGCAATGGGCCGACTTCGCCACTATGCTGAAGAACGTCAAGGCCGATCTCGGCTACGACATCCCCTTCGACAACAAGAATTCCGGCCAGTCGATGTCGCAGATCATCGCCGAGAAGGCCAACCCCGTCGCCGACGTCGTCTATTGGGGCGTCAATTTCGGCTATGAAGGCCAAGGCCGCGGGCGATCTGATCGAGCCCTATAAGCCAAAGCTCTCGGAGCAGGTGCCCGACGGCCTGAAGGATCCCGACGGCTACTGGACCACCATTCATTCCGGCACGCTCGGCCTCTTCGTCAACAAGGACGCGCTCGGCGGCGCGCCGGTGCCGGCCTGCTGGAAGGACCTGTTGAAGCCTCAATATAAGGGCATGGTCGGCTATCTCGATCCGTCCTCCGCCGCGGTCGGCTTTGTCGGCGCGGTCGCGGTGAACAACGCGCTCGGCGGCAACGACACCGACATGACGCCGGCGATCGATTTCTTCAAACAGCTGCACCAGAACCAGCCGATCGTGCCGAAGCAAACGTCCTATGCGCGCGTCGTCTCCGGCGAAATCCCGATCCTGTTCGACTATGACTTCAACGCCTATCGCGGCAAATACGGCGAGAACGGCCACTTCGAATTTGTCATTCCCTGCGAAGGCACGGTGGTCTTTCCCTATGTCGACCTCGCTGGTGAAGAACGCGCCCGACAAGGAGAAGGCGCAAAAGGTGCTGGACTACTTCCTGTCCGACAAAGGTCAGGCCATGTGGACCAATGCTTATCTGCGTCCGGCGCGGCCGATCGAGCTGCCGGCCGAGATCAAAGCAAGTTCCTGCCCGACAGCGATTATGCCCGCGCCAAGAGCGTGGACTGGGCCAAGATGGAAGCGCTGCAGAACGGCTTCACCGAGCGCTATCTGGCCGAGGCGCAATGACATAAATTGCGGCCCGGCCGCATTGCCGGGCCCAATCGCTCATGAGCAAGAAGACGTTCATCGGTTTCTGCTTCGTGCCGCTCGCCATTCGTGGTCACGGCGTTTTTCCTGCTGCCGATGGCGTGGCTGGTCGTGACCGGTGCCAGCGGCAAGACCGGCCTCGCAGCCTATGCAGCGATCCTGCTCGATCCGCGCTATCGCTCGACCTTGATCAACACCGTGCTGCTGGCGGCGGCGACGACTGCCGCCACGCTTGTGATCGCGACCATCAGCGGCATTTTTCTGCAACGCCATCGCTTTCCCGGCCGCGCCGTGCTGATCGCGATGCTGACCTTTCCGTTGGCTTTTCCAGGTGTCGTGGTTGGCTTCATGATCATCCTCCTGGCCGGACGCCAGGGCCTGATCGGCGAAGTGACGCAGACGCTGTTCAGCGAAAAGTGGTCTTCGCTTATTCGATGCAGGGCCTGTTTCTCGGCTATCTCTATTTCTCGATCCCGCGCGTCATCCTCACCATCATGGCGGCGGTCGAGAAACTCGACCCGAGCCTGGAAGAAGCGGCCCGCGCGCTCGGCGCGGGACCCTGGCGCGTGATCCGCGATGTCGTCCTGCCGGCGCTGGCACCCGCCTTCGTCGCCTCCGGCGCCATCGCCTTTGCCACGGCGATGGGCGCCTTCGGCACCGCCTTTACGCTCGCCACCAATATCGATGTGCTGCCGATGCTGATCTACACCGAGTTCACGCTGTCGACGAACATCGCCATGGCGGCGGCGCTGTCGGTCGGCCTCGGCCTGGTCACCTGGGCGATTCTGGCGCTGGCGCGCAGCTTCGGCGGCAGCACCGTTGCGGCGGCGGGATAGACGCGACGCGCGACCGCTTGATTTTTGCCGCGACAGCTTCTGTTCACGCTCGCAGTCGCGGCATTCCTGATCGTGCCCGCAGGGCTGTCGATGACTTGCGGGCGTCACGGCCAACTATTTCCTCGGCATCAGCTCCGGGCTCACGCTGCAATGGGTGGCGCAGGTCTGGGACCTTTATGCGACACCATTTGCCGCTCCTTCCTGATCGCCTTCGCGGCGCTGGCGGTCACGCTGCTCATCGGCGTTCCCGGCGGCCTACGCGCTGCATCTGCGCAGCGGATCGGCTGTCGCGCGCGATCGAGGAAATCATCACGCTGCCGCTCGCGATTCCGGGCCTCGCCATCGCGTTGGCGCTTTTGCTCACCTATAACGGCTTCACGCGATTTCCGCCGCTCCTGGCTGTTCATTCTGGCCGGCCACGTCATGTTCACGCTGCCGTTCATGGTGCGCTCGGTGATGGCGGTCTTCGCCGCCATTGACGTCAAGACGCTCGACGAAAGCGCGTCCTCGCTCGGCGCATCACCCTGGCGGCGCTTTCTCGACGTCATCGTGCCGAATGCGCGCCCCGGCATTCTCGCCGGCTCCTTGATGGTGGTGACGCTGTCGCTCGGCGAATTCAACCTGACCTGGATGCTGCATACGCCGCTGACCAAGACGCTGCCGGTCGGGCTCGCCGACAGCTATGCCTCGATGCGGCTTGAAGTCGCCTCCGCCTATACGCTGGTGTTTTTCATCATGATCATCCCGCTGTTGATCGGCGATGCAGATCTTCGCCGGCACCCGCGGCGCGGCGCTCGGAGGGCGGTGATGAGCACGCAAGGCAACATCATGGCGTCGCGGTGCGGCATCGAGGCCTGCGGCAAGACCTTCGCCGACGGCACCCGCGCGCTGGAACCTGTAACGCTCGCATGTCGCGCGCGGCGAGACTTTGGTCCTGCTCGGCCCCTCGGGCTGCGGCAAGACCACGCTGCTTGCGGATCATCGCCGGGCTCGAGACGCCCGATGCCAGCGGCCGGACTTCTTTCAACGACGCTGACGTGACCGACGTGCCGATCGAGACAGCGCAATGTCGGCATGGTGTTTCAGTCCTACGCGCTGTTTCCCAATATGAATGTGGCCGACAATATCGGCTTACGGCCTGAAATTCCGCGGCGTCGCCGATAGCGAGCGCAAGGCCCGCATCGCCGAGCTGGTCGCGCTGACCGGCATCGAAGGGCTCGAACACCGCCGCATCGACCAGCTTTCCGGCGGCCAACGCCAGCGCGTGGCGCTGGCGCGTGCGGTCGCCGTGCGGCCGAGCGTGCTCTGCTCGACGAGCCGCTCACCGCGCTCGACGCGGCGCTGCGCGACCGGCTGCGCGGCGAACTCAACCGGCTGCTGCGCACGCTCGGCATCACCACGATCTATGTCACCCACGACCAGGCCGAAGCCATGGCGCTCGGCGACCGCATCGTGGTCATGCGCAAAGGCGCGATCGCGCAGATCGGTGCGCCGCGTGACATCTATTTCGCGCCGGCGAGCCGCTTCGTCGCCGAATTCGTCGGCGCCGCCAATATTCGTCGAAGGCGCCTGCGCGGCGCGGCGCCCTGACATTGCGCGGTGGCAGGCTGGCGATCGACAAGGACGCCATCGACGGCTCGCCGGCGCACCGTGTTCGCGATGGTGCGCCCGGAATCGATCGCCATCGTCGCGCCGGGCAGCGCGAGCCTTACCGGCGAGGTGGACCAATGTCAGTTTCGTCGGCGACCGCCAGCGCCTGACCATAAGCGGCGCGGCCGACCGGCCGATGCCATGACGTCGACGTGCCGAATACGCTCGCTGATCAAGGCCGGCGACCGGGTTGGACTTGCCGTCGATCCGCTCGCGATCCGGCTCTTGCCGAGAGATACGAAGCATGAGCGCGCCCGCTCCTGATCGCGCAGATTTCCGATCTGCACATCAAGCGCGCCCGGCGCGCTGGCCTATCGGCAGGTCGACACCGCGGCCGGCGCTTCACGCGATGCGTCGCAGCGCTCAACCGCTTCAGGCCGCGGCCGGAGCTGGTCGTGATCTCCGGCGATCTTGCCGATACGCCGGTGGCCGAGGAATACGAGCATCTCAAGCGCCTGCTGGCACCGCTGGAGATCGGCTTTGCCGCCGTTCCCGGCAATCACGACAGCCGCGAGCTGATGCGCGCGGCGTTGCCCAAGGCCGCGGCTACGCGCAACCAAGCGGCGCGCTCAATTCGCTGCACGCGGTCGGTTCGCTCGATCTCATCCTGCTCGACTTCGAGCGTGCCGGTGCAAGCCGCATGGCGAGCTCGACGCGACAACGCTCGCCTGGCTCGATGCCGTCGCTCGCTTCATCGTCAACGCGGCCGGCGCTGATCTTCTTGCACCATCCGCCCTTCGTCACCGGCATCGCGCACATGGACGTGCAAAACCTGCGCAACGCCGCCGCCCTCGCCGCGCATTCTGCGGCAGCACCACGCGTACGCGTCTGGTGGCCGCCGGCCACGTCCACCGCGGGACGCTGACGCAATTCGCCGGCATCCGCCGCGACGATCTGCCCGGCCCCGATCATGCGGTCGCCCTCGACCTCGAAGAAGCTCTGCCGCCGTCGCTCAACAGTCGAGCCGCCGGCCTTTCATCTGCATGCCTGGTTTGCCGGTGAAGGCTTCGGCGATCTGATCACACATCACGTGCCGATCGGCAGTTTCGACGGCCCTTATCCGTTCCGTGGACCTGATGGAAAGTTCTTGTAGTTTTCGAGGCGTCACTCCGGCTTGCCGCCGGACATTTTCACGATCGCCGAATATTTTGTTTCTTCGCTCGCGATGTCGGCGGCGTAGGCCTCGGGCGTCGACGGCAGCGGCTCGGCGCCGTCGGTATGCAAGCGGCTTTTGATGTCGGCTTCGGCGAGCGCGGCATTGAGCGCCGCGTTGAGCTTCATGACGATCGCGCGCGGCGTGCCGCCCGGCGCGAGCAGGCCGTAATGCAGCTCCGCGGCATAGCCCAGCAGTCCCGCCTCCGCGACTGTCGGAAGATCCGGGAATGACGGCGACCGCGTGTCGCCGGTGACCGCGAGCGCACGCACCGTGCCGGCCTGCACGAAGCCGACTGCGCTTGCCATCGGACAGAACATCAGCGCCACCTGGCCGCCGATCAGATCGGTGAGCGCGGGCGCCACGCCCTTATACGGCACCGGATTGATCTTGATGCCGGCCATGGTGGCGAACAGCATGCCGGACAAGTGCGTCGAGGTCCCGATCCCGGTCGAGGCAAAATCGATCTTGCCCGGCTCCCGCTTCGCCAGTGCAATGAGTTCGGCAATCGTTTTCGCCGGCACCGCGGGATTCACCAGCACCAGATTAGGACTCTTGGCGATCAGCCCGATCGGCGCAAAGTCCTTGACCGGATCATATGCGGTGTCCGGATAGAGCTGCGGATTGATGGCAAGCGAACTGGTCGCGATCAGAAGCGTGTAGCCGTCGGGCGCCGCGCGCGCGGCATCGCGGGTTCCGATCGTCGAGCCGGCGCCGCCGCGATTCTCGATCACGATCGGCTGGCCGAGCGTCACGCTCATGCGGGCGGCGACCAGCCGCGCCAGCACATCATTGCCGCCGCCGGCCGGATAAGGAACGATGAGCGTGATCGGCCGCGTCGGATAATCGTCGGCGGCCGCGAGCCCAAAAGCGCCCGCACACATTGCAAAGACCGCGAAAAGACCCATCAGCGGCTTTAGAACAGCGCGCATCATTCCCACCCTGTCGGCATTTCTCTGGGACATACTTTCGCTTGGTTCGCGCTGCAAACGGGCCGCGCTGGCTGGGTCATAGCGCAATTTGCGCCGATTGGTGAGAGTTTCAGGATGATCACTGCACTTTCGTTGCTGGGACAGGTCGATCACCTGTGCGGCGTGTTCGCGACTGCGCTGCACAATTCCGAACCGAAGATTTACGCGACACTCATCCTGCTTCTCGTGCTGGGCGTCTTTTTGTTCCCGCCCAAGAACGATTTCGACCAAATCTGACGCGCTCGCGTCATCGGGAACCACAGGCGGAACCGCTTTCGGGGGTCGTGAGTTGACTGCACGACAACTCGACAGACGGAGCGCGAATATGCTGAGCCTTGTGGTTACGCTTCTGATCATTGCTTTGATCGCCGGTATCCTCGGCTTCGGCGGTATCGCCGGTGCCGCGGTCGGCATCGCCAAGATCGTATTTGTTGTGGCGCTGGTCTTGTTCCTCGTTTCGCTGCTCGCTGGCGGCCTTCGCGGCGGCTTCCGAAGAGGACTATAGCTCGCGACAACTAGACTCTGGCGCGTGAAATGACGGCCGTGCGGGAGCTCTTTCCGCACGGCCGTATTGTTCAGATGCCTATTGCGGCTCGATGCCGGCGTCGCGGATCACCGCTCCCCATTTATCGTATTCGCGCGCGACCACTGCGGCGTGTTCTTCGGGAGTTGTCGGGGTCGGTTCGCCGCCTTGATTGATGATGCTGTTCTTCACGTCCGGGTTGGCGAGCGCCGCGCGCAATTCCTTGTTCAGCCGCTCAATGATCGGCTTCGGCGTGCCGGCCGGCGCCAGCAGGCCGTAGGTCAGCGTTGCGTCGAAGCCGGGCAATCCGGATTCCGCAAGCGTCGGCAAATGCGGCATCAAAGTCGAATGCTGCGCCGACGTCACCGCCAGCGCCCGGATATAGCCGCCGTCGAGCGCCGCGCGTGACACCGGGATCGGATTGAAGCCGACCTTGACGAAGCCGCCCATCATGTCGGTAATCAGCGGGTTCGAGCCTTTCTCGACGATCTGCTGAACGTTCACGCCGGCCTGCTGCGCGAACAAGATCGAGGCGAGATAGTTGACCGTGCCGGCGCCCGGCGTGCCGACCTGAAACGGCTCCTTGGCGCTTTTCATCATGGCGATGAGTTCGCCGACCGAATGCGCCGCCACATCCTTGTAGACCAGAAGCAGCGCCGGCGCCGATGCGATCAGTCCGATCGGCGCAAAATCCTTGCGCGGGTCGTAACCGGCATCCTTGTACAGATGCGGGCCGGTGGCGAGCGTCGACGTATAGCCGAGGATGATGGTGTAGCCGTCCGGCGCGGCGCGCGCGACTTCGCGGGTGCCGACCGTGCCGCTGCCGCCGGCATTGCGGTTCTCGATGACGATGCGCTGGCCGAGCGCCGCGCTCATCTTATCGGACACCGCGCGCGCCATGATGTCGTTGGTGCCGCCGGGCGGCAGCGGGATGACCAGAACGATCGGCCGGTTCGGATAATTGTCCGCCGCGCTCGCTTCCACAAAGAGAGCGGTGGCGGTCGCAATCGCCGCAAGCAGCGCCATAAGCCTCGCCAAGCGATCCTCCCACCTTTTTATGACAGTGCCGGCCGTCGAGGGCCGTCGTCTGGTCAAGCCTATCCGCAGCCTCAACCTGTTGTCACCGGCCGGGGCGTCGCACCGAGCGCCGGCCGCATGCCGCGGTTAGTGAAAAAATAAGGCTAGTGAAAAAATAAAGGCTTTGGAACGATTTACCAAGCATTTGGCGCTAAGCCTCGGCCGGTCTGGGGGCTGGGATATGCGCTATCTCCGTTTGCGGCTTCGCAGCAGGGCTGCCAAGGCAGGAAATAAGCCGCGAAATAAACCACGCAAATTTTTCCGTTTCAGCCTGCGTTGGCGCGTCGCCATGCTGGGCATCGGCGGCGTTTTGCTGCTCGGCAGCATTTATTTCGTTGCTTCGCGGATCGAAACCAAGAAGCAGGAGATCGCCGACCAGAGTGCGGCGCTGGCGACCGACGTCGCCGCTTTGTCGCAAGACATGCTGCAGGCCAAGCAGATCGCCACCGAGTTTCTGCTCAAGCACACGCAAGCTGCCGTCGATAAGCACGCCGCCATCATCGTTCATGCCCGCGGGCTCGTCGCGGCGATCGGCAAGTTGGTCGCGCCGCTCGATGCGGCCGATCCGCTGCGGCAGGCGGATGCCTTCGGCGCCGGCATCAACATGTATGCCATCCGCTTCCAGAGCGTCGCGGGCGGCCAGAAAAATCTTGGCTTCGATGAAAAGGAGGGGCTGCAGGGCAAGTTGCGCGACGCCGTTCACAAGGCGGAAGCGCGGCTCGGCCAGGTCGACGAGCCCCGCCTGACTGTCCTCATGCTGATGATGCGCCGGCACGAGAAGGACTACATGCTGCGCAGCGACGAGACCTATGCAGACGAGCTGCGCAAACGCGTCACCGAGTTCGAAAAGCTGCTCGCCACCACGACGCTGCCCGACGACACCAAGACCGAGCTCAAGAGCCTGATCGAAGCCTATCAGCAAAGCTTCATGGGCTTCATGGTGCAGCAGGATTCGGTGCAGGACGACGTGACCGACCTGATGACGATCTATGACCGGCTGCGGCCGAACTTGGTCAAAGTCCAGGACGCCGCCGAGAAGCGCTACGCCGAAGCGCAATTGTCGGCCGCGCAACTGCGGCAGAATTTGCTTTACGGCACGGCTGTCCTGACGGTGCTGATCGGCCTGTTCGCGCTTTATCTCGGGCGCAACATTTCCCGACCGATTATCCAGATGGTCAGGGCGATGCAGCGGCTGAGCGCGGGCGACGTTGAATCCGAGCCGCCGAAGGTCAGCCGCAACGACGAGTTGGGTGATATGGCCAAAGCTTTGGCGGTGCTGCGCGAGGCCGCCAAGGAAAAGATGCGGCTCGAAGAGGAAGCCGCGGAACAGCGCCGACAGGCCGACGAACAGCGCCAGCGGGCGGAGCGCGATCAGCAGCGCCACAGCGAGGAACGGACGCGCGCCGCCGAGGAACGGGCCCAGGCCGCGGATGAGCAGCGGCAGGTCATCGCGCTCCTCGCCGGCGGATTGAAGAGCTTGGCTGACGGCAATCTGACAGCGCGCCTGAACGACGGCATGACCGCCGACTATCAGCGGCTGCGGGACGACTTCAACGGCGCGTTGGGGCGGCTTCAGGAGACGGTTCGCGATATCGCTGTTGCGACGAACGAAGTTGCAGCCGCCACCGGCGAGATTTCTCTGAGCACTAACGATCTGTCGCAGCGAACCGAACAGCAGGCCGCGAGCCTCGAAGAGACATCTGCGGCGCTCGAACAAATCTCCGCGACCGTCAAGAAGAATGCCGATAATGCGCAAGCCGCCAACAGGTCGGCGGGCAGCGCCTTTGAGCTTGCCGACCGCAGCGGCCAGATCGTCGTCCAGGCGGTCGAGGCCATGGCCGGCATCGAAAAGTCCTCGCACAAGATTTCCGACATTATCAGCGTGATCGACGAGATTGCGCGCCAGACCAACCTCCTTGCCTTGAACGCCGCGGTGGAAGCCGCACGTGCCGGCGAAGCCGGCCGCGGCTTCGCCGTTGTGGCAACCGAAGTGCGCAGCCTGGCGCAGCGCTCCTCCGAGGCCGCCAAGGACATCAAGAACCTGATTTCGTCTTCGAGCGGGCAGGTCAGGCAAGGCGTCGATCTCGTCAACAAGGCTGGCCAGTCGCTCAGCGAGATCGTGGCCACCATCAAGAGCATGGCGGCGCTGGTCGCCGACGTCGCCGGCGCTTGTGCAGAGCAGGCGATCGGCATCGAGCAGGTGAACAGGGCCATCACGCAGATGGACGAAGCCACTCAGCAGAATTCTTCGCTCGTCGAGGAAAATGCAGCCACCGCCCGTACGCTCGAGCAGCAAGCCAAAGCGATGAGCGGGCGCGTCGCCTTTTTCAATCTCGACGGCAGTGCTGAAACAGCGGATACGCCGTCCGCCGACGACGAGCAGCCGTTCGCAATCGCATCGTAAAAAGGTGCGGCGCCGCCCACCGCGGCGCATGCGGCGCGTATCCTGATTACTTGGAACCTTGCTGCTGCCGCGCCTCCTCGCGCGACGCCAGATAGGCGAGCCCGGCGGCGCCGAGGCCGCCGCCGATCAGTGCGCCGAGCGGTATCAAGGTGAAAAACACCAGCATGCCGTCATAACCTTCGAACGAGCTGGTGTGAAAAACCTTCGTCCAGATCAGGCCGCAGATCACGCCAAGCACACCGCCCAGGATGGCGCCGAGAAAAAAGCCCGCACAGCCGAGCCCGACGGCCTTCATGATCAGCCCCTCAGCGCATGATTCCGAAAGCGGAATCCGGCTTTTGCAAGATCATGCTCAAACGAAAATTCATAGCGGTCGCTATTCGATCTGCGCAATGCCCGCTTTGGTAATGATATCGCGATACTTGGCGATCTCGTCGGAAATGAACTTCTTCGATTCCTCCGGCGAGAGATAATAAGTCTCGGCGCCCTGTTGCTGGAACTTGGCGCGCACCTCGGGCTCGGCCAGGGCTTTTTTCACCTCGGCATTGAGCTTGTTGACGACGGCCGCCGGCGTACCTTTGGGCACCGAAAGCGCGAACCAGCCGGAGACCTGATAGTCCGGCAATCCCGCTTCCTTGGAAGTCGGCGTATCCGGCAAGATGTCGAGCCGGTTGGGTCCGGCGACGGCGAGCGCCTTGGCGCCTTTGGCATTGAGCGCCGCGGCGACGTTCGGATACCACTGGAAACCGAGCGGCACGTCGCCGGCGATCATGTCGGGCACATATTGGCCGATATTCTTGTACGGCACGTGCGTCATCTGCACGCCGGTGAGCTGGCTGAAATATTCGCCGGCGAGATGCTGCGAGCTGCCGATGCCGACCGATCCGAAATTGAGGCCGGGATTCTTTTTGCCGTAAGCGATCAGCTCGGCCAGCGTGTTGATCGGCAATTTGTTGCTCGCCGCGACCACGATGGTGAATTTGGCGAACGGCGAGATAACCTCGAAATCCTTCTGCGGGTCATAGCCGAGTTGCTTGTACAGCGAGACATTGGCGGCCATCGGCCCCGAGCCGCTGCCGACCATGGTGTAGCCGTCGGGCGTCGCCTTGGCGGCATCCGCGGTCCCGTTGTTGCCGCCGGCGCCGGGGCGGTTTTCCACCACGATGGTCTGGCCCATCGACTTCGACATCGACGCGAACATGATGCGGCTGACGACGTCGCTGGCGCTGCCGGCGGCGAAGGGCACGATCGCGGTGATCGAACGTGTGGGGAAATCGGTTGAACTTTGTGGCGAGCTTTGCGCATGCGCCGCGCTGACGCCGACTGTCCCGAACACCAGCGCCACGATCGCGGCAATGACGTAGAAACGCTTTATTTCATGCATTTTCCAACACTCCATGCGGGTCAGCAAAGCAAATTCCGTACCCTCTTCCAAGCCGCCAAGACCCATTCCATGGAGGTTCGCTGCCGCAATTTGCCGCAAAGGGCCACAATCCGTCCAAAAAGCCGCCCGGTTCGGGCTGCATGTCGGGAGGGTCGAGGGATTTTTAACTGCGCATTAACTACTTAACTGCGCATTAACCACGTTGACGGTGCCGCAAGGCCGCCGCCGCGGGAAACGTGGTGTCACGGGGGGCGCGATGCGATTGATCATTGCGTGCGGGATCATCCTGCTCGGTCTCAGCGGCATCGCATACGAGCCGGAATACTTCACCGCCACGCATGGTCGTGCGGCCTCTCCGCTAGTCGAGATCAATTCCGCAACCGGGCGGTCCGACCGTCTGACGGTCGCTACGCTTCAGCCCCGCGCGCTTACGCTGCAGATCTTCCGTCCGACCGCCGCCGACATGCAGTTGCGGCTGGCCTCGGCCAATGCCGACATCGACGCCGGCATGCTCACGAGCCCGAGCGACGGCGCCAACGACATCCGCGGCACCGCGGTGTCGCTCGACGATCTCTGCCACGCGCTATTCACCTCCGCGCAGGCCAACGACATCCCGGTGCAATTCTTCGCCAATCTGATCTGGCAGGAGAGCCGGCTCAATCCCGGTGACGTCAGCAAGAAAGGCGCGCAGGGCATCGCGCAATTCATGCCGTCGGTCGCCGCCGAGAAAGGTCTCGACGATCCGTTCGATCCGATCAAGGCGCTGCCCGCCTCGGCGCGCCTGCTGCGCGAGCTGCGCATGCAATTCGGCAATCTCGGCCTCGTTGCCGCTGCTTACAATGCCGGCCCTGGCCGCGTCGCCAGATGGCTCGAGCGCCGCGTCGACCTGCCGCGCGAGACCCGCAATTACGTTGTGAAGGTCACCGGCCTCTCGGTCGATGCCTGGCGCAACATGCGCGTGAGCGACGAGGCGCTCACTTTCGTGGGGCATCTGCCCTGCCGCAGCATGCCGGCCTTCGCCACTGTCGAGCAGGAACAGCAAACGCAGACCGAAGCCAAGATCGAGCAAGCCAAGCTTGAACAGGCCGACGACGTCACCGGCGCCATCGCCGACTTGCCGGCGCTGCCTCCGGCGCTTGCCGGCGCACACGACGTCGAAATGAAGCCCGAGACGACCCCGGCGCATGGCCGGGACAAGAAGGGCGCGAAAGGTGCGCACCGCACCGCCGACAAGGGCAAGCACGCGCCGGCGAAGCTCGCGGCTTCCAAGCAAGAAGCGGTCAAGCCAGCAGCAAACAAGCAAGCGGCGAGCAAACAACAGGCCGTGAAGCCGGCGGGCAAGCAACCTGGCAAACGCGAAGTTGAGCAGCGCGCCGACAAGCGCCGCGTCTAAAATCTCGACCGGATTAAAATTTTGACTGGTTTGCTGATCACGCCGCCGCGTCGGCGCGCGCCGTGCCGGTTCGGCGCATGGCAAGCGCCACGATACGCTGCAACAAGTCGGGATAGCTGACGCCGGTATGCTTGGCGGCGTGGGCGAATTCCTCGCTCTCGGCGATTTCCGGATTGGGATTGGCCTCGAGGAAATACGGCGTGCCGTCGGCGGTGAGACGGAAATCGATGCGCGCATAGCCGTCGAGTTCGAGCGTGCGGTAGATCCGCTTCGCCATGGTCTGGATGCGCGCCGCCAATTCCGGCGACAGATCCTTGGCCGGACCGTGCTTGATACCGCGGCGTTCCTGATAGTCGGTATCGTGCTTGACCTTCTCGGTGGCGATGTGCCAGTCGCCGTCGGCCATATTGTCGAAGCGCAATTCCCACACCGGCAGCGCCAAGAGCCGCTCATTGCCGACGATGCCGACATAGATCTCGCGGCCCTCGATATATTGCTCGGCGATCGCGGCGGTGCCGATGCGCTCGTGAATGAATCCGACGCGCTCGGTGAGCTTTTCGTCGCTGTCGACCACCGAGGCCTGCGAGATGCCCATCGAAGCATCCTCGTTGACGCTCTTGACGATCAGCGGCAGCGACAGCCGGTTCGGCCGCTTGACCTTGCGGTTGAGCGGAAAGACGGCGAAGTCCGGCACCGGGATGCGGTGATAGTGCACCAGCGTCTTCGACAGATCCTTGCCGCGTGCCAGCATCAGCCCGCGCGGATTGCAGCCGGTATAGGGCATGTGCATCAGCTCGAGATAGCTGACGACGTTCTGATCGTAGATCGCCTCGCCGCGAAACTGTTCGAGCAAAGTGAAAACCACATCCGGCTTGAACGCGTCGATCTGCTCGCGGATCGGCTTGAGCTCGTCGTGCACGCCGAGCGGGCGCACCTCGTGGCCGGCGGCGCGCAATGTCGAGACGACGTCGTACTCCGTCTTCCAGACGTTGATTTCCGCCTCGGTGTGACCCTTCTTCGAGTCCGGCGGGATCAGATCCGGATGCATGAGCACCAGGACGCGAAGCTGCTTCATAGCGCGATCCACCTTCGCCGTGACGGACCTAACAACGCGTGCATGGTTTTTGCGGTCAACAACACGGTAAATTCCATGAGCAGTTTTCGCTCGGACCCGACGGCGCGCAAATTGAGCTCGCGGCATCTCTGGATCATGTCCTCGAGTACAACATCAAATGTGAGCTGATATTCGCCCGTCCATTTCGCCACCAATTCCCGTACTTTGGCCCGATTCCGCCTAATGAACGATGAAGCAGCCTCGGAACGCCGATGTTTCGGGTCTTCTGAGAATAGCCTGCGCAGGTCCCGGTCATAGGTTTTGGGCGTATCGACCAGGTAAAGGGAACGTTTTTTTTTGTAATATTCATCAAGAGTCTGGGTCAGCCTGAAGGCCGGATCGATCTTTGCGCGGTGCGTCAGCATCGGCCGCTTGCCCGCGATCTCTTTCATCAGCTCGTCGACATATTCGAGCTTCTTGAGCGCCGGCCAACCGGCATAGCGGCTGCGCCAATGCGAGCGCGGCCGCAGCCACACCGCGAAGGTCTCGGCGAAATCTTCATCGGGATGGCTCTGTGCGTACCACATCCGCAAATGTTGAACGTGACTGCGACTCGCCGGGTTCGGCCGATAGTAGCGCGGATAGCGTTTCGATGACGGACCAAACAATTGCTGCCAGCGCCGGCGGCGGTGCAACTGATAGGCGTGCGCCATAACATGGCCGGCCTCGTGCCGCATGATCCGCATGCATTCCGACCAGGTGCCGCCTTCGACATCGAAGATCAGTTTCTTTTCCAGCCGCATCAGCCGCGGATGCGCGAGGTAGAACGGAATGGCGATGCCGGGCGTGTTGTCCGGGCTGAACCATTCGCTCGAAATCCAGGCATGCGGCCGCACCCGGATATCGTGGGCATCAAGCTCGGCGTGCAGCGTGTTCACGCAGCGCTGCAGCCACGTGCCCTCGACCGTGACCTTGAGGTCCTTGATGCGCAGCTCCAGCAACTCGTCGTCGGAGAGGGAGGTCCAGGAATATTTCTTACGCCGCATGGCCGCACGAACCGTAAAAACAACCGCGAAATAGATGACGCGGCTGATGGTGTCATGGCGGACCCCTTCCGACAACCGGTTCCCTCCTGGTATCAAGTCCGCTGGCGTGGCAAATCCGCGCCCAAGATAGAGGGCAGCCTGCGCTGCCTTTTCAGGGAATGGAAGGTCTGGGGAATGGAAACGAAAACTGCCGCCACATTCGGCAAAAGCGACGATCCGGCGTTCCTGTATTTTCCGACCAATTACCGCTGGTCGATGGGGCTATTGATCTGTCTTTCCGGCGCCCCCTGGATGGGCACCGAGATCGACGAGGTCAACCGGGTCGGCCGGGCGCTCGCCGGCAAGGTCGGCGACGACGACGCCTGGTTCGCCGAATGGACCCGCATGGGCGAGAAGGTCGAGGCCCGCGGCCGCGACGAATTGCGCAAAGGCCACCAGCTCACGGCCGCCTCCTGCTTCATGCGCGCGACCCGCTACTACCAGACCGGCGAACGCTTCATCCATCCGCGCTCGCAGGCCAGCATGGATGTCTACGCCAAATCGGTGCGCATCTTTCAGGAGGCAGCCGCTTTAATGCGCCGCCCCCGTATCGAGTCGGTCGAGATTCCCTACGGCGCGACCACCCTGCCCGGCCTCCTGGTCCATCCCGACCCCGAAGTCGCCGGCAAGAAGCCGGCGCCGGCGATGGTGTTCTTCGACGGCTTCGACGTCACCAAAGAGATCCAATATGGCTACGGCGTTCCGGACTTGGCCGCGCGCGGCATCGGCTGTCTGATCGTCGACGGGCCCGGCAATGGCGAGAGCGTGCGCTTTCGCAACCTGCCGCTGATCGCCGAGACCGAGCACTACGCGACGCCGGTCTATGAATATCTCGCCGGGCGCAAGGAGTTCGATCCCAAGCGTATCGGCGTGATGGCGCTGTCGCTCGGCGGCTATTACGCGCCGCGCGCCGCCTCGCTCGAGCCGCGCTACGCCTGCAGCGTCGCCTGGGGCGCGCAATGGGACTATCACGACATCTGGGCGCGGCGGCTCGAAGCGCTGGATTCCGGCAAGGTGCTGTCGCTGTCGGTGCCGCCGGAACATCTGCAATGGGTGCTCGGCGTCGACAGCCGCGCCGCGGCGCTGAAGAAGCTCGAAAGCTTCCGCCTCGACGGTATTGTGCAGAAGATGCGCTGTCCGTTTTTGCTGCTGCACGGCGCCGGCGACGAGCAGATTCCGCTGCCGCTCGCGGAGAAGCTCTACGCCGCCGTCGGCTCGAAACAAAAAGAGCTGAAAGTATTTTCGCGCGAGGAAGGCGGCTTCCACCATTGCCAGGTGGATAACGTCACCATCGGCATCCATTACATGTGGGATTGGATCGCCGACGTGTTGAAGCCGTGAAGAAGCGTACGGCCGGAACAGTCCGGCTATGACGGCCTGCTAGGCCGCCAGCATCTTCTGCACTTCGGTGACGAGTTCGCGCAGATGGATCGGCTTCGACAGCACTTTGGCGTGCTTGGGCGCGGTCGAGTCGGAGTTGAGCGCGACCGCGGCGAAGCCGGTGATGAACATGATCTTAATGTCGGGGTCGAGCTCGGCAGCGCGGCGGGCGAGTTCGATGCCGTCCATTTCCGGCATGACGATATCGGTCAGCAGCAGCTCGAACGGTTCCTCGCGCAGCCGCTGGTAGGCGGATAGGCCGTTGTCATAGGAAATGACATCGAAGCCCGCGTTTTGCAGCGCCTTTACCAGGAAGCGGCGCATGTCGATGTCGTCTTCCGCGAGCAGGATCTTGGTCATCGGCGGCTTGTTCATGCAATCGTTTCCGGCTGGCGGCCGGCCCCCATACATTCCCATAAGCCGGATGTCCGGTAAACATGGAGTGAAAACCGGCCCTAATGCCGTCGCCACGCGCAAATTTATGGGCGTTGCGGCCGAAACACTATGCTATGGACAATGACCGCACCTTGGGTGACGGTGGGCGGGGACACGAGTTTCGCGCAAGCTTGGTCCCGAGTTATCCGGGCCTGCGTACCCAGCCAATAGGCGTCATGGACATCGAGGACGAATTCGATCCACCATTCGAGGCGCTTGAACCCGCGGAATGCCGCGGGCCGCTCCTGTTCAATTCGCCCCATAGCGGGCGGGTCTATCCGGAAACCTTCCTTGAGACCTCGCGGCTCGATCTGGCGACCCTGCGCCGTTCCGAGGATTCCTTCGTCGGCGAATTGATCGAAGGTGTCGTCGGGCGCGGCCACCCGGTTATGCGGGCGCATTTCCCGCGCTGCTATGTCGACGTCAATCGCGAGCCCTACGAGCTCGATCCGCGCATGTTCGACGGCCGCCTGCCGTCCTTCGCCAATACGCGCTCGATGCGGGTCGCCGGCGGGCTCGGCACCGTGGCGCGCGTCGTCGGCGACGCCCAGGAAATCTACGATCAGCGCATTTCAGTCGCCGAGGCGATGCGCCGGATCGACGGGCTCTATAAACCCTACCACCGCGCTTTGCGCCGCCTGTTCACGCGGCTGCATCATGAATTCGGCGCCGCCATCCTGGTCGATTGCCACTCGATGCCGTCGAGCACGGGCGGCAGCCGCGACGAGCGCCCGCGCGCCGATTTCGTGCTCGGCGATCGCTACGGCACGAGTTGCGTTCCGGCCGTCGCCGAGACCATCGAGCACTGCATGCGCGAATTCGGTTATGTGGTGAGCCGCAACAAGCCCTATGCCGGCGGCTTCATCACCGAGCATTACGGTAATCCCGCCAACGGCCTGCATGCGATCCAGCTCGAGATCAACCGGGCGCTCTATATGGACGAGCGGCGCTACGAGCGTTCGCCGAGCTTTGCCCGGCTCGCCGCCGAGTTCGAGATCTTGTCCGATCGGCTCGCCGCCATCCCGCCCGAGGAATTGCGGCCCTACCGCGCGGCCGCTGAATAGCGGGCGCTTCGCGCCAAAAAAGAAAAAGGGCCGCTCACCTTGCGGGAGCGGCCCAAGTCTAGGGAGGAAACGCCCAAGGAGGGCGACGGTAAACGAGAGCGAACTCTCGCTACCGCACTGCAGCAACATACACCGCGTCGCACAAAAAGCAAGGTCTATTGACCTATTTACCCCCGGCTTTCCCGTTGGAATTGCTCTAAAACGCGGCAGAAGCTTGACTCAAAATTTATCGGCGTGCGGGAGCGCGAGAAATGTATCTTTTATTACAAAGACTTATTAGCGTGTTCCGGTCCTGCTCAAAAATCCGTCAAGAGACGGCCGTTCAGCGCCGATGAGTCATACCGCTTTTGCATGGCGAATAGCCCTCGCTCGTGACCGATCGGCGACAGCCCCGATTTCCCGTTCATGATCCCGAAAAGTGGACACCGGTTTTCGGAAAAGATCATGCTCAAATGAAGAAGCCAGCCTTTTCGATCCTCGATCCGCAAAGCAGCACCCTTTCATGACGGCAATCGATTTCGCGGCCTTCGTCGAGGAACTCGCCACGATTTCGGGCGAGACCATCCGGCCATTTTTCCGCAGCGCCATCGACGTTGAGAACAAAAGCCGCTCGGGCGGCTTCGACCCGGTCACCGCCGCCGACCGCGCCGCGGAAGCCGCGATGCGCACGATGATCAAGCGCACCTTTCCGGCGCATGGCGTGATCGGCGAGGAATTCGAGCCCGAGCACCCCGATGCCGAATATGTGTGGGTGCTCGATCCGATCGACGGCACCAAATCCTTTATCTCCGGCATGCCGGTCTGGGGCACGCTGATCGCGCTGACCCGCAACGGCGAGCCGATCTACGGCATGATGCATCAGCCGTTCATCCGCGAGCAGTTCTCCGGCGACGGCCACGGCGCGCGTTATCGCGGACCTGCCGGCGACCGCACCTTGCGGGTGCGCCCCTGCGCCTCGCTCGGCGACGCCGTGCTGTGCACGACCTCGCCGCTCCTGATGAAAGACGCAGACCGCAAACGCTTCGTTCGCGTCGAGAAGGACGTGCGGCTGTCGCGCTATGGCGGCGACTGCTACGCCTATTGCGTCTTGGCAGCGGGGCATGTCGACCTCGTGATCGAGACCGAATTGAAACCTTATGACGTGCTGGCGCTGATCCCAATCATCGAAGGCGCCGGCGGCGTCATCACAACCTGGGACAACAAGCCGGCGCACAAAGGCGGCCGCATCGTCGCCGCCGGCGACAAGCGCGTGCACGCGCAGGCGATGGCGCTGCTCAACGGCTGATACCACGTCCGCTACGGCCGAAGCGGAAACCGCCGGGCCTGAAATCAGGCCCGGCGCATGCCAAACGGCACTTTGTTACTTCGACATGTTGTCCTTGGACATGTGATCCTTCGACATTGAGTCTTTGGACATGGTGTCTTTCGACATCGAGCCTTTCGACATGCTGTCCTTGGACATCGTGTCTTTCTTCATTCCACTGTCTTTGGACATGCCGTTAGACATGTTGCTCTTGCCCATGTCGTCGGCAAAAGCAGCGGGCGCGGCAAAGGCAAAAGCGAGCGCGACAGCAGCCACGGACAAAAGCAGACGCGAACGGACGATCATCCTGGTTCTCCGTTAGGTTACGATGGTATCGATCCCATCAGACCCTAATTCGGACCGGCCGCGCGAAAGGTTACGGTTCGGAAACAGGATTTTGCAGGGCCCGGCCGCCGACCACTTGCGCCGCGACGACGACGATCACGACCGCAACCGCGTGCACGGCAAGATCGGTCGCAGCCGCGTCGAAAGGATGAAAGAAATTCAACAACGCCGCAGCTGCCGCGGCCGAAGCAAGACCTGCCATTGCCGCGGTCAGCGGGGGTGACAGGGAATAGCCGCGCCACAGCATGACGAACAGCGCCGCCGACAGCGGTACGGAAAGCCCCAGGATGAAAAAAAGGCAATCCCGGGCCTCCCCGGCTGCGGCGATATGAGTCCCAGGCAAGATATGAGCGCGCAGGCAACCAAGGCCGCTCGCTCCCACCCACAGCGCCAAAGCCGGCAGCGGCAGAAAGACCCAGGCGCGAGACCGATCCGGCAAGCTGAGCTCAAAAGCGGCGAATGCCGCCGCCGCCATGGTCGCAATCGAGCCGAGCACCGCGAGCCACATGTCCGGAACGGCGGTCATGCGATGCCACATCGCTGGCACGTTCGCAAACATCGCGAGCGCGGCGGCAATAGCGGCAACGAGCAGGAGCCAGATCAGCGTGCGACGCGCCGGCGACAGCAACGGTCGCACCGGCTCGAGACGCGCCGAAAGCGCGCTGATCAGGCGATCATTCGAGGCGTCCATCTCAGTCTCCATGACCCATCCGGGTGCGCAAGGCATTCAGAGCCCGGTGCAGGCTCACTTTCAGCGAGCCTCTGCTGCGGCCGGTTATCGCTTCGGTTTCTTTCAGCGATCTCGCTTCAAGCAAGAGATGATGCACCGCTTGGCGTTGCAGACTCGGCAAAGCGGTCAGCGCCGTATCGATCAACTTCGTCCTCTCCGCCTGCTCGACTGCCGCAGAAGCATCGGCGGCTTCGTCCGCGTGGTTCTCAACGTCGAGCGGAGAGTGCACTTCGCGGCTTTGTTGTCGATAAAGCTGGCGCAGAAGGTCGATGGCGCGTCGCTCCGTGATGACACGGAGCCAAGCCTCGAAAGAGCGCCGCGGATCGTAGGTCGCGCGCGCGCGATGCACAGTAAGGAGAACCTCCTGCACCACGTCGTCGGTCCGGTCCGGCGGAACACCCTGACGGCGCGCGATGCCCGCGATGAATGAGACGCAATCGCGCAGCAATGTCTCATAGGCCACGCGATCGCCGGCCTGCGCCGCGGCCATGAGCGCCGAACGCCGGCCACCCGATTCCGTTCGCGGCTTGCCGGCGCGTATTGTTATATTGCTAATCGTCCGCTCCGCGCCCGACACAATGGCCGATGAAGGCCTTATTGAGCATCGTAACTCAGCAAGACACAACGGACGACGCCGCGCTGCCGCTATCACATTTCCTTGTGCCATCGGCCAAGCCTCCTCCTTGTCGCTTTCGCTTCGGAGGCGGTAAAGGTTACATCACCCGATCAACTGCGAGCGGTAGCGGCCCTGCTCCATCAGGATTTGGGGTGATCCCCCTTCTCGGCGACTTCGGTTGTTACTTCCTATTGGCCGGCGGGCAGTGCGCTCCGCTGGCGGCCCAGGCTCTCATGAGTGCGCCAAACTCCGCCTGGGTACCCGGTGCAGGAGGGCGCAGGCCACCCGGCGCCCAGGCCCATCCAACGAGACCGTCTTCCGAAACATGCTTGAGCAACGCGGCCATATCCTTGCCGCCGTTTCGCGCCGGATCTTTGATTTGCTCGCAAATCTCGCCCAAAGATTTTCCCTGCCACCCCATCGAAGCGGGAGCGAGACGCCATCCCGGATTTCCCGGCACGCCCGCGGCGTCGAAATTCGCCGCGTGATGACACGTGTCGCACGCAAGACCCGGCGCGCCGTGTCCGTCGCTGCCGCGCACGACCAAGGGCTGGTGCGGTGTCATCCGATTGGTTTGGGTCGGCCGGTCGCCCACCGGATGGCAGTTCAAGCAACGCGGGTTCTGAAAGACCTTACCCGCCTTCTGGAACAACGCGATCGAACGCGCCACAGCGGAGATACTGTTTTGGCCAAGCGTGTGCTGCGCTGCGGCGCTGGTGATGACGAGCAGCGCGGCGGCGCCGGCGACGATGAGCGCGCGCTTCATGTCAGCCTACCAACATGCGGGCCGCGTCGTGAATTGCGGCGCGGATGCGAATATAGGTGGCGCAACGGCAGAGGTTGCCGCTCAGCGCCAGATCAATGTCGTGGTCGGTCGGCTTCTTGATCTCCTTGAGCAGCGCAATGGCGCTCATGACTTGGCCGGATTGGCAGTAGCCGCATTGCGGAACGTCGCGCGCGACCCATGCGCCCTGCACGGCATCGGCTTCCGGCCCGGACACTCCCTCGATCGTCGTCACTTTGCCCGCGCCGAGCGCCGAGATCGGCAACGAACAGGCGCGCAGCGGCTTGCCGTCGACGAATACGGTGCAAGCGCCGCACAAGGCGATCCCGCAGCCGAACTTCGTGCCGGTAAGACCGAGATTGTCGCGCAAGACCCAGAGCAAAGGCGTATCGCCATCGGCCTCGACGCTGCGCGAAGCTCCGTTGACGGTGATTGTGAAGACACCCACTGTCATCTCCGAAATGCCGCCTCGGGAAATGGCATGACGTCGAGCCGCCGCCCGGTTGCCTGCTGCAGGGCTTGCGCGATCGCCGGCGCCAACGGCGCCAAAACGACCTCGCCGAATCCCTGCGGCGGACGATCGCTTGGCAGTATGATCGGAACGACCTCGGGCATCTCCTCGATGCTGAGCAGACGATAGTCGAAGAAATTCTGCTGATCGGCACCGCCCTTCGAGAACGTAATTCGGCTGTGCAGCGCCGTCGTCATGGCAAAGCCGATACCGCCCTGGATCTGTGCCGTGAGCGTGTTCGGATTAACGACCAGACCGGGATCGACCGCGCAGAAGACGCGTTTGACCTTGAAGCGATCGCCGACATCCATCAGTTCGACCACTTCGGCGACATAGGTTTTGAAGCGGCCGCCGCGGCCGACATAGCAATTGTACGAAATGCCGCGATACAGACCCGGCGCCGGCGGATTCGCCCAATCCGACGCTTTGGCCACGGCGTCCAGCACCCGTAAGGCAAGCGGCTCTTCAGTCAGCAAATGACGGCGATAGGCGTATTGATCGGCTTTGACGTGACTTGCGAGCTCCGAGATAAAACTCTCCCAGAAGAAAACCGCCGCCGTCGAGCCGACCGACCGCATGAAATACACCGGGATCGGCAGCGGAGTGTCGACGGTCTCGACCGAAAAATTCGGTATCCGATAGTTTTGATTGTAGATGCCGTCGACCATGCTCTCGTCCCAGGCGCCCTCCGGCGTCTGGTCGAGCCAGCTCTTGCGGGTGGCGCCGAACAAAGATTGGCCGGCAACCCGAACATGCACCGCCAGCGGATAGCCGTCCTTGTCGAGCATGGCGCGCAAGCGTGCGCCGGCATTCGGCCGAAACACATCGTGCTGGGTGTCCTCTTCGCGCGTGCGGATCAGCTTGACCGGACGGCCCACCGCTTTCGACGCTTGCACGGCCTGCACGACATAATCGGGAACGATCTTGCGGCCGAAACTGCCGCCGAGGAACGTCACATTCACCTTCACCGCGTCGGGCGTGCAGCCCATGGCCTTGGCCACCGCCTCCTGGCAAGCCGTGACCGCTTGGATGGGGCCCCAAATTTCCACGGTGCCGTTTTTGTAGTGTGCGGTGGCATTGACCGGCTCGAGCGGCGCATGCGCGATGTGCGGCAGTACGAAGCGCCGCTCGATCACCGAGGCCGGCTTGTCACGCAGGATCTGTCGCGCCTTGCCGGTGTCGAGGACCGGAACGGCCTTGGTGCCGTTGAGTGCGGCCTGCAGCAGAGCGTCGATCTTCGTAGTCGAAAGGCCGCCTTGCGGGCCGCTGTCGAACACGACATCCAGCGCATCGAGCGCGCGCTTGGCTTGCCAGAAATGATCGGCGACCACGCAGACCGCGTTTTCACGCGGCAAGGATATGAGCCCTGGATGTTCGGAGGCGGGCTCTTCGTTTGCCACCGCGACGGCCGCGATCCTCACTACCGCGTGGACGCCCGGCATCTTGAGAATCTTGGCTTCGTTTCGGATGGCACGCACCGCCCCGGTAAAAGACGGCGCCATCCGGATCGCGGCGTTCAGCATGTCGGGGACGCTGACATCGATCCCGAAGCGGGCGCTGCCCGTCGACTTGGCCCGTGAATCCAAACGGGGCATCGGCTTGCCGATCAGCGTGAACTGGTCGGGCTGCTTGAGACGCGGATAGTCGCTGAGCGGGAGCCGCGCCGCTGCCGGCGCAAGCTCGCCGTACGACAGCCGGCTTCCGCTGGCGGCGATCACAAAGCCCTTCTCGGTACGACATGCCGAGGCGGCCACATCCCATTTCGCCGCCGCGGCGCGGGTCAACACATCGCGCGCCGCTGCACCCGCTATGCGTAAGCGCTGATAGAACGACGTGGTCGACATCGAGGCGCCTTCCTTTTGCGCCGGCGCCTCGTTTTTGAATGCGATCTTGTAGGCTTCCTTGCCGGTCACGAACCGCACCGTGACGCGCTGCCAATCGGCGTCGAGCTCATCCGCGAGGATTTGCGGCAGCACCGTATACGACCCCTGCCCGACTTCGGGCTGCGAAAGGCCGAGCGTCACCGCTCCGGTCGAAGCGATGACGATCCAGTCGGTGATGTCGTAAGCTGTCTCGTCTTTCGAAGACTGTGCATGGCTCGAACGCACCACGACCGGCACCAGCAAGGACGCAGCCCCAGCTGCACTTCCCACCAGCACGTGACGGCGTGTTGTCAGTGACATCCTGCAGTCCTCGTCCCGGGAGTTTTCTTCCCAGGAAGATGCGCGGACGACCTATATCAAAACGATTTTGATTCGGGTTGCTGTTGAGGCACCATCGCATGAACGCTGCGCTCAGCCTGTGGAGGACGCGTCAGGTCGGTAACGGAAGACCGCCGAAACTCTTCGAGGCGATGTCCGCCTAATACAGCGGCGTGCCCGGCACGAAGGCGTCGAACGCCGCCCAGAATTGCGAGCGGTAGCGGTCCTGCTCCATCAGGATCTCGTGCTGGGCGCCGACAATGACCAGGTGTGAGCCTGCGCGCAGCAAAGTGGCGAAATCCTCGATCGCCTCGGTCGACACCACCTGGTCGCTGCCGCCGGCGACGATCATGATCGGCTGGCGGATCCGCGCCGGATAACTGCGCTCCTGCAATTGCGCCATCGCCCGATACGCGGAATCCACCCAGGCCACCGTCGGCGCGCCGAGCGCCAGCGCCGGCTCGGCTTCGAGCACCGCAGCGTTGCGCGCATAGCGCACCGGATCGGAGGTCAGGATATTGCCGAGGAACGGCCGCGACTCGACGATGCTGGTGTCGCTCTTGGGCACATACATCGAGCCGAACCCGGCCCAGCGCATCACCCGCACGATGGCGGCGCCCGCGCCCATCGTGTAATCGACGCCGCCGAGGTGGATCAGCGGCGAGGTCAGCACCATGCGGTCGAACCAGCGGTGGCCCTTGTGCGCGGCGCGAATGAGGATGGTGGCGCCGGTCGAATGGCCGAGCGCAAAGATCGGCGGCGGGCAATCCGGCAGCACGACCTCGCGCATGAAGGTTTCAAGATCGGTATCGTAGTCGGAGAAATCCCGCACATAGCCCTTGCGGCGGTCGCTCAACAACCGGTCGGACAGGCCCTGGCCGCGCCAGTCGAGCGTCGCGACGGCAAAGCCGCGGCTGCGCAGATCGCGCACCGTCTCGAAATATTTTTCGATCCATTCGCTGCGGCCCTGGAAGATGCACACCGTGCCCTTGCGGCCGGCCGGCGGCTGCCAGCGCGCATAGCGCAGGTTCACGCCGTCCGGCGTCTTGATGGTGCCGACGACATGATTGTCCGGAGCCGGATTGGCGGGGATGGATATCAGTTTCATGGAAGAGTCGGATGCAAACGATTCTCGCTTATAACAGTCCGCGATAGCCGCTCAACCAAACCGCAGCGAAAACCGGATGTTTTTGCAGAGGATTTCGCGCGGTTCCTGCCTACCCTTGCGGCGGCCAAAAGCCGTTCCCATATATTTTAGGTGCAGGGCCAATAGGGCTGCACATTCATAGGCTTGGCCCATATGGGCGAGCCACCCGCATGTCGCTCAAGGAGGATATGCCATGCGAACTTTCGATCTTGCTCCCCTTTATCGTTCCACCGTCGGCTTCGACCGGCTGTTCTCGCTGCTCGATCAGGGCAGTGACGGCGCCGCTCCCGGTTACCCGCCCTATAATATCGAGCGGACCGGCGACAACGCTTACCGCGTATCGGTAGCGGTCGCGGGCTTCAACGCGCCTGAGCTTTCGGTCGTGGCGAAAGAGAACACGCTGACCATCCGCGGCGAGAAAAACGCCAAGGAGGAAGAGAAGCGCGGTGACGTGCTCTACCAGGGCATCGCCGCCCGCACCTTCGAGCGCGTGTTCCAGCTCGCCGACTTCGTCCAGGTGAAAGGCGCGAGCCTCGAGAACGGTCTCCTGCACGTCGACCTCGTGCGCGAGATCCCCGAGGCGAAAAAGCCGCGTGCGATCCCGATCAGCGTGCAGGCCCAAGACCAGAACAGTGGCTCGCCCGCGATCGAGGGCGCGAAGGCTGCCGCCTAATCGATCTGACGGCGTTTGGACTAAAGGGAGCGCCCCGGCAAGCCGGGGCGCTTTTCATTTTGCCGCGCTCAAGCCGTCAACCGTGGCGCGTCCAATAAGCGGCCGCTTGGCACACCTTCGTCGTCGACCTCGATATGGAAGGTTTCGGACAAGCCGGCTTTTCCGGACGGCGTGAGCCGAAGCGCGCGGCTGCCGGACCCGCGTTTGAGCCATCCGAGATCCAAGAGGCGCTGCAGGATTGCAGCGCCGACGAGTCCTTTGAGATGATAGCGGCGTTCGGTCCAGTCAAGACAAGGCTGGCAGAACATCCGCCGCGTCTGCGGCCGCAGCTCGGCGCCGAACGCTGTGAGGAAGCGCGCGCCCGAACTTGTGAGCTCGCCGCCTTCGTCGGTCAGCACGATGTGCCCCATGGCCGCCAGGGCATCGGTAATCGCGACGCCCAACCGGCCAGCCAGGTGGTCGTAGCAACTTCGCGCAAAGCGGAGCGCATCGTCCTGTGCCGAGCGCGGCTGATGGCGGGGCGGCACCTCGATGGCGGCAACGACTTTCATGCTTTCGAGCATTGTCGCGACCAGCGGCGACGCGATCCGGTAATAGCTGAAGCGGCGCTTGCGCGTGACGGTCAGGAGCCGCGCGGCAACCAGTTTGCTCAGGTGGCCGCTCGCCGTCGAGCGCGAGACATTGGCGCAATAGGCTAGCTCGGTGGCCGTCAGCGACTCGCCGCCCATGAGCGCAGCCAGCATCGTCGCCCGCGCGGTGTCACCCACCAGCGCGGCGACTTCCACCAGATTTGCAGTCGCGGCCATTCTTCATCCTAGCGCCGGCGGTGGAGGCATATCAATCGACGACAGTTTGGCATCGGCCGAACTATCCGCGCGAGACAATGGCGCGCGCAGCAACAACAATGCGCGGACTTGGCGACTTTCCTGGAGACTTCCATGAAACGCACCGCCATACGCGTCGAGCCGATTTCGACCTATCTCGAACGCCGCCGCAAGGGCCCGATCTACCCGGTGATCGTGGCCGGCGAAACCGTCTATGTCTCGGGATTGCCACCGTTCGATCCGCAGACCGGCGAGATCACAAGCGCGCCGTTCGTCCGTCAGTCGGAGATCGTGCTGGAGCAGATGAAATGCTGCCTCGAAGCGGCCGGCTCATCGCTCGATCGCGTCTTGAAGTGCAATGTCTATTGCACGCCGGACCAATCGCATTTCGGCATCTTCAACGAAGTCTACGCCCGCTATTTCCCGAGCGAGGCGCCGGCGCGCATTTTCATTCACGTGCCGTCATGGCCCGGCCCGTTCGACATCGAGATTGATTGCGTCGCGGCCATCTAGGCGGCGCGCATGGCGCAAATCGCAGCCGCTATTCGATGACCTCGTCGGCGCGCATGATGAACGACTGGGGGATCGTTAATCCGATCGCTTTGGCGGCCGCCAGATTAACGACCAGCCTGAAAGTATCGGGCGCCTGCACCGGCAGATCGGCCGCCGCGGTGCCCTTTAAAATCCGGTCGACATACGATGCTGCCTGTCGAAACACGATAATGGTGTCGAGGCCATAGGACATCAAACCCCCGCTCGTGACAAAGAACCGATAGGGATAGACGGCGGGCAGCCGATATTGGGTGGCAAGCTTTATGATCAGCTCGCGATGCACCTGAACAAATATATCGGGCACGACGAATAGGGCGCTATCGGCTTCGCCGCCAAGCGCCGTTATCGCGCTTTCGATCTCGGCCGCATCGTGGACTGGAGTTGCGATCGCCTTCACCTGGAGCATCGGGGCGCTCTCGTCGAACGCGCGCACAAAGGATTGGTAGGGCGATGTGTGCGGGTTGTAGATCAGCGCCACGCGTTTGATCGTAGGCACGACTTCCTTGATCAGCTCCAGCCATTTGCCGGCCATCGGGGCGTCAACATTCATGAAACCGGTCAGGTTTCCTCCGGGATGATTGAGGCTCGCGACAAAGCCGCTGCCAATCGGATCCGCAACCAGCACGAAGACCATTGGGATGCTCGACGTCAGCTCGCGCAGTTCTTTAACCGCCGGCGTGCTGTGCACGATGATGACTTCAGGCTTGAGCTCGACGATCTCTCTTGCGAACCGCCGCGTTCGTTCGACGTCGCCCGCTGACCAGCGGTAGTCCAGATGAATACGGTCGCCCCAGCCGAGTTGTTTGAAGCCGTTCTCTAATGCTTCAAGGCGAGGCTTCGCCTCCGGGTCATTTTCACCGATGCCCATCAGCACACCGAACTCGTCGCGGCCCCTCGGCCAGCTCGGCGGTCGAAGTGCCCGCCCAGCCGATCACCGCGCTGCCCAAAAGGGTCGTGAACTCGCGCCGTCTGATATGGGTCCGCACTGTGATCCTCCCACGGAGCGACGCGCTGTGTTTTTTCAGGCCGCGGAGCAGGGGCGCGGTAAAGGGTGCGCGAGCCAAGCCAGAGTGAGCGGGCGCTATTATTCCGCCAAGTCCGCGCGGCATTTTGATAGGAATTATACGCGGAACTCCAAAAGCCCTCAAAGGCCCGGAATTGCCTGCGTCAAACTGTCATGAAGGAACAAACGCCAACGATCCGCAGGCCTTAGTCGTTGATCGGCGGCGGTGCCAGCGACTTGGCGGGTCTCGCGGCCGCAGTGGCGGGCGGTGTGCTTGAAATTGGCGGCGCGGACGAAGCCGGCGCAGCCGTGGAGCCTGTCACTTCAGCTTTCGGCTCCGATTTCGCCGGCGCGTTTGCCGCGGCAGCCGGCTTTGCATCCGGCTTCGTTTCCGGCTTGGCATCGTCGATTGGCTTGCGCGCCGCCAATTCCGGCGGCCGTGGCCGCGGCAGCGGCGGCTGCACCGTCACGCTGGCGCGGGTCGCCGGATGCAGCACCGGCGCCCGTGACGGCATCATCTCGCCGTCCTCGAGCGGGACCGGCGGCGCTTCATAGTCGGCCGGCCGGCCATAGGCCGTCCCCGGTATTTCATTCGGCAACGGCTCGTAAGGCAGCATCGCCGCCTGCTGGCCATAGGATCCCGGACCCGGAACGATGCGGCTGGCATCGCGGACCACGCCGGAGCGCGCATCGACCACGACGCGCATCAGGATGCCGCGGAAATCGGTGGCTCGCACCACGTAGATCGAGCCTTCGCGCAACGGCGGCGACAGCGGGTCGAAGCCGGCGCGCCGCACCTTCCGCGCGATCTCGTAAGGCGGCATGAAGCCGAGCGAATGCAGCGGTGCAGCGGAAATAGAGGTGACAGGAGAAGCAGGGACTTGCGCCTGACCGGACCCGGTCAACAGCGCAGTGCACAAAGCGGACGCGGCCACGACGCCTACACGCACGTTTAAGGCCTCTCCCCAGATCGTCCCCAGTCTGTCATTCCCAACCCTGACAGCCCGAAGGTTAGCTCAAACGCCCGTATGAAGTTAACTTAAATTGGGGCGGCATTACGAACGGCTGTCAGGCAACTCAAAATTCTTTGCAAAGCTCGACAAAGCGACTGACATCTTCATCGGTGCTGGTGAACGACGTGACCATCCGGACCAGCACATTGTCGGCGCCGATATCGAGACCGTCGCTCGGACGCACATAATAAGTCGCACCGGCCGCCCGGAGTTTCGTATCGAGCGCCCGCGGCAACGCAGCAAAAACCAGGTTGGCCTCGACCGGCCAGAGCGGCTTGATCCCGATCGCGGCCAGTTCGCCCGCCAGGCGGTCGGCCTTGGCATTGGCGTGACGCGCCAGTTCGAGCCAGTAGTCGCGATCGAGAAAAGCCAGCATTTGCGCGGCCACGAAGCGATGTTTCGACAAAAGCTGGCCGGCGCGCTTGCGCCGCTCGCCGAGAAAGGCGGCCCGCACCGGATCGAAGACAATGACGGCTTCCGCGGCCATGGCGCCGCCCTTGGTCGCCCCGAACGACAGGATGTCGACGCCCGAACGCCAGCTCATATCCGCCGCCGAGGCATTGAGCCGGACCAGGGCATTGGCGAAGCGGGCCCCGTCCATATGCAAAGCCAGCGAGCGCGCGTGCGCGATCTCGGCCAGAGTAGCGATTTCGTCGGTGCGGTAAATGGTTCCGGCCTCGTTCGCCTGCGTGATCGAGACCGCCGACGGGATCATCTGGTGCGGCGAGTGGCCGCCATAACCGGCCAGCGCCTGCCGCAGTAATGGCGGCGCGATCTTGGCCCCCTCCCCGGCAAGCCCGATGAGCTTGGGCCCGCCGCCGAAAAATTCCACCGCCCCGCATTCGTCGGTCATGATGTGGGATTGGGCGTGACAGAGCACGACGCCCCAAGGCGGCGAGACATGCGCCAGCGCCAACGCGTTCGCCGCGGTGCCGCTCGGCACCAGGAACACCGCGACCTCGCACTCGAAGATTTCGGCAAAGCGCTTTTCGACCTGCCGGGTCCAGTCGTCACTGCCATAACCCAGCGCATAGCCGGAATTGGCCGCGCCGAGCGCTTCAAGGATTTTGGGGGCGATCGGCGCGGTATTGTCGCTGGCGAAATTCATGTTGGCGTGGCCGCTGCTTTCACGATTGCGTCGAGACAATCCCGCAGATCGAGACGCATGCGTCGGTCGATCTCATCATCATTCAGCCTCAGATCCCGATCGTTCGCAAATTCGCGCGGCTTGACGTAAGCCTCGTTGAGGGCCGTCTCCAACTTGCCGTCGGCCTCGAATGCGAGATCGTCCAGGTCCTCATGCGAGACGTCGCCGCCATCCAATGCGCGCATCAGGATGCCAATGACGTCCTTGATGTCTCGCTCCATGGCAGTTCCTTTGGCCAATGTAGCCAGCTGCAAGGCGCTATTCTTCCGATATAATCGGCCACCGTAGGTGATCAGGCCGCCTTGTGACAGTAGCCGCGTCGGACGCAAATGAGTGGCAGCATCGCACATTCCAATCAGGCCATAGCTCTGACTGCCTCTCCGGAGTTGCGCCTGATCTATGACACGGCGCCGATAGGCCTGGCTTTTCTCACGCCCGATTGCCGCTACGCCCTGATCAACCAGCACTTGACCGAAATCTGCGGAATATCCGTCGCGGATCATATCGGGCGATCCGTCAGGGACTGCGTTCCAAAAGTAGCCGATCAGGTCGAGCAACTCGTGCAAGCGATCGTGCAATCGGGCAAGCCGGTCACCGGCATCGAGATCAACGGCCAGCGCCCGGACGGCTCGAACACGGACCGGATCTGGATCACCTACTGGCATCCGATGAAAAATCAGAGCGGCGTTGTCCTCGGCGTCAATGTCGCCGCCGAGGAGATCACCGAACGCAAGCGCGCCGAACAGGCGCTTGCCGCAAGCCGGGAGAGCCTGCGCCAGCTCAACGACACGTTGGCCGAACGCGTCGAGGCTCAGGCCAAAGAACGTGACCGCATTTGGAACGTGTCGCAGGATTTGCTGGCGGTGATGGATCTCGAGGGAGTTATTCTCGACGTCAATCCGGCCTGGTCGTCCAAGCTCGGTTGGTCATCCGGCGAATTGGTCGGCAACAAGTTCGAGAAGTTCGTGTGGTCCGCCGATCGCGACCGCTCACACGAGGAGTTTCGTCGATTGCTGGCCGGTGGCGAGCCGCAACACTTCGAAAATCGCCTATCGTGCAAAGACGGAAGTTTTCGCTGGCTGGCGTGGCGCGCGGTCTTGGACCGCGGACAGGTCTATGCCGTCGCAAGAGACGTCACAAAGATCAGACAGACCCAGGAAAAACTCCATCAGCTTCAACGCACGCTGGCCCACGTGTCGCGCGACAGCACCATGGGCATCATGACCGCGTCACTTGGTCACGAACTCAAACAGCCGCTCACGGTGGTCGCGGCCAGCGCAAGGGCAGGCTTGCGCTGGCTGAACCGGCCCGAGCCGGATCTGGCGGAAGCCCAGCGATGTTTCGCGGTCATTGCCAAGGAAAGTCAGCGTATCGATGACGTCGTTTCGAGCATACGCGCGATGTTTCGCAAGGAGGAGCCCGACTCGGCTCCGCTCGACGTCAGCAGTCTCGTCGCCGATATTCTTGCTCTCGCGCAGGGAGAACTGCATTCAAAACACATCGCTCTTCGCAATGAGCTGTCGAGCGAGCTTCCACAGGTGGTCGGCGAGCGCGTCCAGCTTCAACAAGTTCTCCTGAATCTCGTTATGAACGCCATTGAAGCCATGAGCGCCGTCAATGGGCGAGAGCGAGAATTGACGATCCGCGCCGGTCAGATTGACGCCAAAAATCTGGAAATCATTGTCGAAGACACCGGATGCGGAATCGATCCGGTCGACTATGACCGTATCTTCAACACCTTTTTCACGACCAAGCAGCACGGCATGGGAATGGGACTTTACATCTGCCGCTCAATCGTCGATGCGCACGGCGGTCGGCTCTGGGCCTCGCCGCGCAGCCCGTTCGGCACGGCATTTCATCTGATGCTGCCGTCAGCATGACCGTCTCGTCGGAGCCCGACAACGGCAACGCCGCCGATTCGCCGCTCGGAGCGGCTGCGCGAGCCACCGAATTTCTCAAGCTCGCGATCGAAAAGCTCCAGCAAGGTGATGCGCACGGCGCGCTCCATGCTGCGAGCGACGCCTGTCACTGCGCGCCCCACGAGCCGAAAGCGCATTATGCTTACGGCCAGGCGTGGCTGGCCTTGAACGATCCGGCGCGCGCCGAACGCGCCTTCGCCGACGCGATCAGATACGACCCGGCATGGGCCGACGCTTGGGTCAATTTCGGCGTCGCCCGCTACCGCCAAGGCCATGTTGAAGACGCCAAGCGTGCCATGCGCGAGGCTTTGGCGCGGCAGCCGGACCACGCCGCCGCAACCGCCAATCTCGGCGCTTTCATGCGCGTGTCGGGCGACGCGGCCACCGGCTCTGCGATGAGGGCCGTGAAGCCCACCGATCCGGCAACCGCCCTGGGCATGGCCGTCGAGTTTTTGCTGAAGCAGCCGGTCTTCGCCAAGCTTCCGTTCGGCGAATGGGCGCAAATCTTGGTCGGCCAAATCAACCGCGGCCATTTTTTCTTCGCCGTCGATGAGCAGCGCCACGTCCACGGCATGTTCGGCTGGGCGCTCGCCAACGAAGCGATCGCCGAAGCATGGGTCACCGGACGCGGCGACTTGCGCAGCGAGGATTGCTGGGACGGCGACTGCGTCATTGTTAATGTGTTTGCTGCCGACGGCCCGGATGCCGACCGCGTGCTCGCCGAGGAGGGTATCAAGGTACTGGCCGGCAAACGCCGTTTCTTCGCCAAACGCTATTATCGAAATGGCCGTACGCGGCCGCTCCGAATGCCGGGCGAAGACCTCGGCCGCTATTTTGCGGCCATCGCGACATTGCGAAAAAGCGGCCGGGAAAGCTCTTAATTGATGAAATGAACGGCCGCCTGTGTCTTTTCACATATCTTTTTCACACAAAACAGGCGTTGATTTCTTCCGGTAACTCCCTCGAAAAAAATCGAAATTTCTTTTTTTTGACAAAGAAATAAAATGTGGGATGAGGGCGTCGATTAATTTAAAGAACTTCGAAGAACTGGGGGTGCCCGATGACTGTTGTCGCGGTCGATGTCTTCACCGTCACCACAACCTCCGACACCGACACAGATCCCGGCAATGATCTGACGCTGAGCGAGGCGATCGCCGACGCCAACAGCGACTCCAAGGCTGTCCTCATCAATTTCGCTCCGGACGTCCTGGCGACCGGGACTTACACCCTCACCGGCGATCTGCCGGCAATCACCGCCGCCAATGTGACCATCGAGGGCGGCGGTCTCACGCTCGACGCTGCCGGCCACCGCGGCCTGTTCGTCTCGTCGGGCAACGCCTCGATCGACGACCTTATCATCGCCAATGCCAAGGCTGTTGGAGCGACCGGTCAAAATGCACTTTCCGGCGGAGGTGGCGGCGGCGGTGGCGGCGCGGCAGGTCTCGGCGGCGGCTTGTTTGTCGGCAAGGACGCGAATGTCACGCTGAGTGATGTGGCGTTCCAGAACGACTCCGCCACCGGCGGAGCCGGCGGCACCGGTGCGGTGCAGACCAGCAGCGGCAGCGGCGGGGATGGCGCCAATGGCGGCGCATTCCCCGGCTTTTCCGGCGGACAGGGAGGTTCGGGCGCGAAAGGCACTGGCGGCGCTGGCGCTTTCGGAGCGGGCGGGGGGGGCGGCGGCGGTTATGGCCACGGCACTTTGGGCAGCGCCGGCGGCAGCGGCGGCGGCAGCACATTCGGCGGCGGCGGCGGTGGCGGCGCTGATGGCAATGGCGGCGGGAATTCCTTCGGCGGCAGCGGCGGCAGTAATGCCGTCGGCGGCCAGGGCGGCAACGGCGGCACAGGAGGTGCGGGCGGTACAGGCGGCAAAGGCGGCGTTGGTGGTACCGGTGGTGCTGGCGGCCAGGGCGGTGATGGTGGCGCGGGCGGTACAGGTGGCGCCGGTGGTGCGGGCGGCACAGGCGGCGCCGGAGGTCAAGGTGGCAAAGGCGGTACCGGCGGCACCGGTGGTGCAGGCGGCGCTGGTGGCCTATTCGGCAATGGCGGCGATGGTGGCGCCGGCGGCGCCGGAGGTCAAGGTGGCAAAGGCGGTACCGGCGGCACCGGTGGTGCAGGCGGCGCTGGTGGCCTATTCGGCAATGGCGGCGATGGTGGCGCCGGCGGCACTGGTGGTACAGGCGGCGCGGGCGGCGCAGGTGGCAAAGGCACCACCGGCGGTGATGGCGGCGCAGGCGGCGCGGGAGGCGATGCCGGCACTCTTCCTCGCACGGCCGGTAACGGCGGCGGCGGCGGGGCCGCCGCGGGCGGCGACATCTTTATCCAGTATGGCGGCACGCTGACCATCGAGAGCGGCACGCTCGGCGCGGGTGTCGTCGATGGCGGCAAAGGCGGCGCCGGCGGCGGAACGCAAGGGGTTGCCGGAGGCGACGGTCAGGGCCTCGGCGGCGGCATGTTCCTCATGTTCAATCAAACCGTCACGTTCGACCCGAGGCTGGGTCAGACCGTCACGATCGCCGGCGTCATTGCCGATCAGGCCGAAGGCAATCCTGCGGACCAGGCTGGCTCACTGATCATGAACGGCCCCGGCACGCTGATCATTGCGGCCGACAACGTGCCCGGTCCGTCGGCCCCTCAAGGCGGCTTCACCGGCGGCATCACCATCGAAGACGGCACGGTCGTGCTTGCCGCGGTCGGGGCCGCAGGAGCGGGCGCAATCACGTTCCAGAACGCGGCCGTCATCGATCCGACCATCGAATTCACATGGTCGAATGCACCGAACAATGAGATCGATGGCTTCGGCTCCGGCGACAAGATTCAGATCGACGGCTTTCTGGAAACCTCGCTGAGTTATACCGGCAACCAGCTCACGGTCGTGGGCACCGACCCGACCGGCACGACGGTCGAGACGGTCGTGCTCACGATTTCCGGCGAGACCACCGCGGACTTCCAGGTCGAGCCGTTTGCTCCCGGCCAGACTTTCACGGTGATCGAGTATGCCGCGTGCTATTGCCGCGGCACAAGGATCGCAACGAAGCGCGGCCAGAAGCGGGTCGAGAGCTTGAGGATCGGCGACAAGGTGCGCACCGCATCGGGCGCGCTGCGGCCGATCAAATGGATCGGCAAGCGCAGCTATGGCGGCCGCTTCGTAACCGGCCGCAAAGACATCCTGCCGGTCTGCATCAAGGCCGGCGCGCTCGCCGAGAATGTGCCGAGACGCGATCTGCGGATCTCGCCCAATCACGCGATGTATCTCGCCGGTGTGCTGATCGAGGCCAAGGATCTGATCAACGGCGTCTCGATCGTGCAGGAACAAGGTGTCGGCACGCTCGAATATTTCCACGTCGAGCTCGACACTCACGATGTCATCATCGCCGAAGGCGCGTTGTCGGAGAGCTTCATCGACGATGACAGCCGCGGCATGTTCCACAACGCGCCTGAACACGCAGCGCTGTTTCCGGATGAGCGCCCTGCCCCGGCGTCCTACTGCGCACCGCGGCTCGAAGAAGGCTACGAGGTCGAAGACGCGCGTCAGCGGCTGGCAGCGCGCGCCGGCCTCACCGCCGGTGTGCCGCAACTCGGCACGCTGCGCGGCTGCGTCGATCGCATTCGCGCCACCAGCATTTCCGGCTGGGCGCAGAACAGCAATGCGCCGGAGGCCCCGGTCTGTCTCGACATCTATGCGGACGGCAAGCCGATCGGGCGGGTGCTGGCGAATGTCTATCGCGACGACCTCAGGCGCGCCGGCTACGGCTCCGGCCGTCACGCTTTCACGTTCACGGCGCCGGCAGGCGTGGTGCTTGATCTCATCATGATCGAAGTGCGACGCTCGCTCGACGGTACGGTGCTCAGCCCGCCGCGCATCAAAGTGCATCGCCGGGCGTCCTGAGCCTAGAAGTCGGTTTCGCATTAGAGTGTGAGGACAAAATGGCCGATGTTTACGTCGTCACCACGACATCAGACTTTGATCCCGATCCCGGCCACGATCTCACGCTCAGCGAAGCGATCGCGCTCGCAAACCGGGATTCCGGTTCTGTCATCGAATTTGCACCGGGCGTTTTCACCGCCGGCAACGACACCTATACGCTCACCGGCGATCTGCCTGCGATCATCAACAGTGTCACAATCGACGGCACGACCACGGACGGCCACGGCATCACAATCGACGCTGCCGGCCATCGGGGTCTGTTCGTCTCCGCGAGCAATGTCTCGATCGATGACCTGACGATCGCCAATGCCAAGGCAGTGGGTGACGCAGGCCAAAATGCGCCTTCCGGCGGCGGCGGAGGCGGTGGTGGTGGCGGCGCCGGGCTTGGCGGCGGACTTTTTGTCGGCAGTACGGCCCATGTGACGCTGAGCAATGTCGCATTCCACAACGATTCCTCGACTGGCGGTGCCGGCGGCGACGGCAGCCTTCAATCCGGCAGTGTGGGTTTCGGCGGTGCCGGCGGTGGATTCGCCGGCAGCCCTGGCGGCGGCGGCGGCAATTCCAGTGGCAAGGGAGCCGGGGCTTCCGGAGGATTTGGCGCAGGTGGCGGGGGCGGGGGCGGTAGGCTGGAGCACCTGGGCTTCGCCGACGGTCGAATTGTCATCACTGGAGGCGGGGGTGGTGGCGGTTCGAGCCAATTCGGCGGCGGGGGCGGGGGCGGTGGCACACAGGGCGCTAACCTGGACCACGGCGCCTCTGGCGGTTTTGGTGCCGGCGCTGGCGGCACCTCCCCATTACCAATACCTATTGTTCACCCTCCAGGAGTACCCCCCCCCACCCCCCCTAGCAGCGGTGGCGGCGGAGGCGGCGGCGGCCTCGGCGCGGGCGGCGACATCTTTGTCGAGCAAGGCGGCTCGCTGACCATCGAAAGCGGCACGCTCGACCAAGGCGCTGTGAGCGGCGGCGGCGGTGGGACTGGCGCTGCCGCCGGAGGAAGCGGCCAGGGTCTTGGCGGCGGTCTCTTTCTTATGGGCCAGCAGGTGGTCACGTTCGACCCCGGCGCAGGCCAGACTGTCACCATCGCGGGCGTCATTGCCGATCAGGCCCAAGGCAATTCCACGAGCCCGAGCGGCTCGCTGTTCATGAATGGCGCCGGCACACTCGTGCTTGCGGCCGACAATGCGCCTGGCGCATCGTCGCAGGGCGGCTTCACCGGCGGCATCACGATTGAAGACGGCACGGTCGTGCTTGGCTCGATCGGCGCCGCAGGATCAGGCACGATCACGTTCCACAACACAGCCGCCATCGATCCGACGCTCGAATTCACCTGGTCGAATGCGCCGAACAACGAGATCGACGGCTTCGGCCCCGGTGACAAGCTTCAGATCGACGGCTTTCTTGAAACCTCGGAGAGCTATTCCGGTAATCAGCTCACGATCCTGGGCACCGACCCGACCGGCACAACGCCCGAGACGGTCGTGCTCACGATTCCCGGCCAGAACATCGCGGACTTTCACGTCGAGCAACAAGCGCCCGGTCAGACCTTTACGGTGATCGACTACGCGCCGTGCTATTGCCGCGGCACGCGGATCATGACGAAGCACGGCCAGAAGCAGGTCGAAGACTTGAAGATCGGCGACAAGCTGCGCATCGCGTCAGGCGCGCTGCGGCCGATCAAATGGATCGGCACGCGCAGCTACGGTGCCCGCTTCGTCACCGGCCGCAGGGACATTCTTCCAGTCTGCATCAAGGCCGGCGCGATCGCTGACAATGTGCCCGCGCGCGATCTGCGGATCTCGCCCAATCACGCGATGTATCTCTCCGGCGTGCTGATCGAGGCCAAGGACCTGCTCAACGGCATCTCGATCGTGCAGGAGCAGGCCGTCGACACGCTCGAATATTTCCACATCGAGCTCGACACTCACGATGTCATCATCGCCGAGGGCGCGCTGTCGGAGAGCTTCATCGACGATGACAGCCGCGGCATGTTCCACAACGCGCATGAGTTCGAGACGCTGTACTCGCAAGAGCACCCGGCGCCTGCGTCCTACTGCGCGCCCCGCCTCGACGAAGGCTACGAAGTCGAAGAGGTGCGGCAGCGTCTCGCAGCACGCGCTGGTCTCGCGGGCTCTGCCGGCACGCCGGGGCTCGGCGCGCTGCACGGTTATGTCGACCGCATTCGGGCTACCGCCATTTTCGGCTGGGCGCAGAATAGCGATACACCGGAAGCTCCGGTCTGCCTCGACATCTACACGGACGGAAAACTGATCGGCCGGGTGCTGGCGAATACCTATCGCGACGATCTCAAACGCGTCGGTCTCGGCTCCGGCCGTCACGCCTTCGCGTTCACAGCGCCGGCGGGCGTTATGCTTGATCCCGCCACGATCGAGGTGCGCCGCTCACTCGACGGCGCAAGGCTTCCGTTGCCGTCCGATGCGGATCGGACCTTGCCGCGGAAGGCTTCGTAACCGGCGCGCCGCTTCAATTGCGAACAGCCGACAAATTTCCCGGGCGATAGGACTGCCGATTAGGCCCGCAGATATTGCGCTGGTGCGCGTCCCATGATCCACTCGCGATGCGGGACATCGCAGAAAATCCGCGGCGGATCGGCGGGAACGGGAGAGCCTGGCCGGTCATTTTTTGTCGCGATCCGGCCAAAGTGTTTGGGGTGTGCGCTCGGGCAAACCCTTGAACTGAAGCCCGGAATTTGCCATGTTCTGTATAGGACAGCATTGCTGTCCCAATTGGCGTGACCCGCACGGTGCGAGCCTCAAAGCTTCCGAGGCAGCTGCGCCCTGGGTCGGCCGCCGGGACGAGGGCGCGTCGCACGGCGGCGAGAACAAGCAGCCAATCGGCCGGCATGTGACGAAAAGCATGCGGCACGAAGGTTGCCTCCTAGATTGAAGGGCTCGCCCTTTGGAGCAGGAACCTTTGCGCGAGACAGCGCAGTCCGGCTCCGGGGCAAGTCGTGTCACAGCCTGCAAGACTCCGGTCTTCAGGCCGAGGGTGAAGGACGCGGTGAAGCACGCTGCGAGGAGCGCGAGCGGGAAGATGGGCGCGGGTAAGATGATGGACGCGTCGACGGCGTTCGGTCTGTTCGATCCGGCGCAGGAAAAGGATTCCTGCGGCGTCGGCTTTATTGCCGATATCAAAGGCCGCAAGTCGCACAAGATCGTCGAAGACGCGCTGACCATCCTGCTCAACCTCGAGCATCGCGGCGCGGTCGGCGCCGACCCGCGCGCCGGCGACGGCGCCGGCATCCTGGTGCAGATCCCGCACAAGTTTTTCGTCAAGCAGGCGGCCAAGCTGGGCTTCGAGTTGCCGGCGCCCGGCGACTATGCCGTCGGCGCGCTGTTCATGCCGCACGACGAAGCCTGGCGCCGCGACGTGATGGACGCCTATGTCACGGTCGCCGCCAAGGAAGGCATGAAGGTGCTCGGCTGGCGCAACGTGCCGACCGACAATTCGACGCTCGGCGTCTCGGTGAAGCCGACCGAGCCCGTGAACATGCAGGTCTTCATCGGCCGCAATCCGAAGGTCCCGCGCGGCGACGAGTTCGAGCGCCGGCTCTACATCTTCCGCAAGACGATTTCCGGCACGCTCTACGGCAAGCGCGAGCGCAGCGTGTCGCACTATTATCCGGTGTCGATCTCCTCGCGCACCGTGATCTACAAGGGCATGTTCCTCGCCGACCAGCTCGGCACCTATTATCCCGACCTGCACGATCCGGATTTCGAGAGCGCGCTGGCGCTCATTCACCAGCGCTTCTCGACCAACACCTTCCCGGCCTGGTCGCTGGCGCATCCCTATCGCATGATCGCCCATAACGGCGAGATCAACACGCTGCGCGGCAACAATAACTGGATGGCGGCACGGCAGGCGTCGGTGTCCTCGCCGCATTTCGGCGACGACATCAACCGGCTGTGGCCGATCTCCTATGAAGGCCAGTCCGACACCGCCTGCTTCGACAACGCGCTCGAATTCCTGGTGATGGGCGGCTACTCGCTCGCGCATGCGATGATGATGCTGATCCCGGAAGCCTGGGCCGGCAACGCGCTGATGAGCGAGGAGCGCCGCGCGTTCTATGAATATAACGCCGCGCTGATGGAGCCGTGGGACGGCCCGGCCGCGATCGCCTTCACCGACGGTCGCCAGATCGGCGCCACGCTCGACCGCAACGGCTTGCGCCCGGCGCGCTATCTCGTCACCCGCGACGACCGCATTATCATGGCCTCGGAAAACGGCGTGCTGCCGGTGCCCGAGGAAGACATCGTCACCAAGTGGCGGCTGCAGCCGGGCAAGATGCTCCTGGTCGACCTCGACAAGGGCCGCCTCATTCCCGACGAGGAGATCAAGTCGGAGCTTGCCGAGCTGCATCCTTACGGCGAATGGCTCAAGAACACCCAGATCGTGCTGGAAGAGCTGCCGGCAACGCCGGAAGCCGCCCCGATCTCGAACCTCGCTTTGCTCGATCGCCAGCAGATGTTCGGCTACACCCAGGAAGACCTGAAGCTCCTGATGGCGCCGATGGCGACCACCGGCGAAGAAGCGGTCGGCTCGATGGGCAACGACGCGCCGATCTCGGCGCTGTCGGCGCGAGCCAAGCCGCTGTTCACCTATTTCAAGCAGAACTTCGCCCAGGTCACGAACCCGCCGATCGATCCGATCCGCGAGGAACTGGTGATGAGCCTCGTCTCCATCATCGGTCCGCGCCCCAATCTATTCGACCTCGAAGGCACCTCGAAGAGTAAGCGCCTCGAAGTCACTCAGCCGATCCTGACCAATGCCAACCTCGAAAAGATCCGCGCGATCACCGAGATCGGCGATCACTTCAAGTCGCGCACGCTGGACACCACCTGGGCGGCCGATAGCGGCGCCGCCGGCATGGAAGCCGCCATCGCCGAGCTCTGCGCCAATGCCGACGGCGCGGTGCGCGATGGCATCAACATCATCATCCTCTCCGACCGCCGCGCCGGCGCCGACCGCATTCCGATCCCATCACTGATGGCGTGCGCCGCCGTGCATCATCATCTGATCCGCGAAGGGCTGCGGACTTCAGTAGGCATCGTCGTCGAATCCGGCGAGCCGCGCGAAGTGCATCATTTCGCCTGCCTCGCCGGCTACGGCGCCGAAGCCATCAATCCGTATCTCGCTTTCGAGACGCTGGTCGCGATGAAGGGCGACCTGCCGGCGAAGCTCGACGACAAGGAAATCATCAAGCGCTACATCAAGTCGATCGATAAGGGACTGCTCAAGGTGATGTCGAAGATGGGCATCTCCACCTACCAGTCCTATTGCGGCGCGCAGATCTTCGACGCCATCGGGCTCAAGACCGAATTCGTCGCCCGCTATTTCACCGGCACCGCGACCCGCATCGAGGGCGTCGGCCTTTCCGAAATCGCCGAGGAAGCGGTGCACCGGCATCGCGACGCTTTCGGCGATGCGCCGATCTATCGCTCCATGCTCGATGTCGGCGGCGACTATGCCTTCCGCGTCCGCGGCGAGGATCACGTCTGGAACGCGGCCACGGTGTCGACGCTGCAGCATGCGGTGCGCGGCAACTCCGCCGACAAGTACAAAGAGTTCGCCCGTATCATCAACGACCAGACGTCGCGGCTCCTGACCATCCGCGGCCTGTTCCGCATCAAGCCGGCCGCGGAAGACGGCCGCAAATCGGTGCCGCTCGACGAGGTCGAACCGGCCAAGGACATCGTCAAGCGCTTCTCGACCGGCGCCATGTCGTATGGCTCGATTTCGCGCGAGGCGCACACCACGCTCGCCATCGCCATGAACCGGATCGGCGGCAAGTCGAATACCGGCGAAGGCGGCGAAGAGGCCGACCGCTTCAAGCCGCTGCCGAACGGCGATTCCATGCGCTCGGCGATCAAACAGGTCGCCTCGGGACGTTTTGGCGTCACCGCCGAATACCTCGTCAATTCCGACATGATGCAGATCAAGATCGCGCAAGGCGCCAAGCCCGGCGAAGGCGGTCAACTGCCCGGCCACAAGGTCGACAAGACCATCGCCAAGGTGCGGCACTCGACGCCCGGCGTCGGCCTGATCTCGCCGCCGCCGCATCACGACATCTATTCGATCGAAGACCTCGCTCAACTCATCTTCGATCTCAAGAACGTCAATCCGGACGGTGACGTCTCGGTGAAGCTCGTCTCCGAAGTCGGTGTCGGCACCGTCGCCGCCGGCGTGTCGAAGGCGCGCTCCGACCATGTGACCATTTCCGGCTATGAAGGCGGCACCGGTGCCGCGCCCCTGACCTCGATCAAGCATGCCGGCTCGCCCTGGGAGATCGGGCTTGCCGAGACGCACCAGACATTGGTCGCCAACCGGCTGCGCGGCCGCATCTGCGTCCAGGTCGACGGCGGCATCCGCACCGGCCGCGACGTCGTGGTCGGCGCGCTGCTCGGCGCCGACGAATTCGGCTTCGCCACCGCGCCGCTGATCGCCGCCGGCTGCATCATGATGCGCAAGTGCCATCTCAACACCTGCCCGGTCGGCGTCGCCACGCAGGACCCGGTGCTGCGCAAGCGCTTCACCGGCCAACCCGAGCACGTCATCAATTACTTCTTCTTCGTCGCCGAGGAAGTGCGCGAGCTGATGGCGGAGCTCGGCTTCCGCAGCTTCGACGACATGATCGGCCAGATGCAGATGCTCGACCGGCAGAAGCTGATCGCGCACGGCAAGGCCAACGGCCTCGACTTCTCAAAACTGTTCACCAAGCCGGAGATGCCGGCCGAGGTTGCGCTGTTCAACAGCGAAGAGCAGGACCACAAGATCAGCAATGTTCTCGACCGCAAGCTGATCGCGCAGGCGCAGGCCGCGCTCGAGGAGCGCACCCCGGTGCAGATGCGTTTCCCGATCAAGAATGTCGATCGCGCCGTGGGCGCCATGCTCTCGGGCGAGATCGCCAAGCGCTACGGCCATTCCGGCCTGCCGCACGACACCATCGTGGTGCGGTTCAAGGGCACCGCCGGACAGAGCTTCGGCGCTTTCCTCGCCCGTGGCGTCACGTTCGAGCTTCACGGCGACGCCAACGACTATGTCGGCAAGGGCCTCTCCGGCGGCCGCCTCGTGGTGCGCCCGCCCGATGAATCCGGGATCATTCCCGAGCAGTCGATCATCGTCGGCAACACCGTGCTCTACGGCGCCATCGAGGGCGAATGCTATTTCCGCGGCGTCGCCGGCGAGCGCTTTGCCGTGCGCAATTCCGGCGCCATCACGGTGGTCGAGGGCGCCGGCGATCATTGCTGCGAGTATATGACCGGCGGCGTCGCCGTCGTGCTCGGCCCGACCGGCCGCAACTTCGCCGCCGGCATGTCGGGCGGCATCGCCTATGTGCTCGACGAGGACGGCACTTTTGCCTCGCGCTGCAATCTCGCCATGGTCGAGCTCGAGCCGATGCCGGGCGAGGAAGACATCAATGCCAAGGTCTTCCACCAAACCCACGATCTCGAAGCCCATGGCTTGGTAGAGGTTAAAGGCCTGGTCGACATCATGTCCGACCTCGGCAGCTTCGACGGCCACCGGCTGCATCACCTGATCACACGACACGCCCGCTTCACCGGCTCCACGGTCGCCGCCAAGATTTTGGCCGACTGGAAAACGTGGTATCCGAAATTTAGGAAGGTCATGCCGGTCGAGTACCGCCGCGCTCTCAACGAGATGAAAGCGGCGGCCATCGCGGCGGAGTGACGCTGCGATCGGTTTGAGTTTCCACGTCAGTCAATCTCGAGAAAGTTTGCGCCTTGGGTAAGATCACCGGCTTCCTGGAATATGAACGCGAGGATCGCGACTACGAGCCGATCGCCGAGCGGCTCAAGCACTGGCGCGAATTCGTGCAGCCGCTGCCGGAGACGGATTACGTCACCCAGGCCGCGCGCTGCATGAATTGCGGCGTGCCCTATTGCCAGGGCACCGGCTCGGTCGCGCCCGGCACGCCCGGCTGCCCGGTCAACAACCAGATCCCCGACTGGAACGACCTCGTTTATCACGACGACTGGGACGAAGCGGCGCGCAACCTGCACTCGACCAACAACTTCCCGGAAGTCACCGGCCGCGTCTGCCCGGCGCCGTGCGAAGCGTCCTGCACGCTCAACATCGACGAGAACCCGGTCACCATCAAATCGATCGAATGCGCCATCGCCGACCGCGCCATCGCCGCCGGCCTGAAGCCGGAAAAGCCTTCGAAGAAGACCGGCAAGAAGGTCGCCGTGGTCGGTTCAGGCCCGGCGGGCATGGCCTGCGCGCAGCAATTGGCGCGCGCCGGCCACGAGGTCCATGTCTATGAGCGCTGGGCCAAGGCCGGCGGCCTCCTTCGCTACGGCATTCCCGACTTCAAGATGGAAAAAGTCCATGTCGATCGCCGCGTGACGCAGATGGAGGCGGAAGGCGTCACGTTCCATTACGGCGCCGATGTCGGCGTCAATCTGCCGGCCGACAAGCTGCTTAACGACCACGACGCCGTGGTGCTGACCGGCGGCGCCGAGAAGCCGCGCGATCTGCCGGTGCCCGGCCGCGAACTCAAGGGCATCCATTTCGCCATGGATTTCCTGCCGCAGCAGAACCGCCGCGTCTCCGGCGAGAAGGCGACCGCCGACGAACCAATCCTCGCCAAAGGCAAGCATGTCATCGTCATCGGTGGCGGCGATACCGGCTCTGACTGCATCGGCACCTCGTTCCGCCAGGGCGCGCTGTCAGTGACCAATTTCGAGATCATGCCGCAGCCGCCGGAGCGCGAGAACAAGCCGCTGACCTGGCCGAACTGGCCGTTGAAGTTGCGCACCTCGTCGAGCCACGAGGAAGGCGCGGTCCGCGACTTCGCGGTGGCGACGGCGAAATTCTCCGGCGAGAACGGAGCGGTGAAGAAGCTGCATTGCGTGCGGCTCGACGCCAAGATGAAGCCCGTGCCCGGCACCGAGTTCGAAATCCCCGGCGATCTCGTTCTCCTCGCCATGGGCTTCGTGCATCCGGTGCACGAAGGCCTCGTGCAATCGCTCGGGCTCAAGCTCGACCAGCGCGGCAATGTCGCGGCTTCGACCGACGACTACGCGACCTCGCTCGCCAAGGTTTTCGTCGCCGGCGACATGCGCCGCGGCCAATCGCTCGTGGTCTGGGCAATCCGCGAAGGCCGCCAGGCCGCGTACGCGGTCGACAAATTCCTGATGGGATCGAGCACCCTGCCGCGGTAAGCGGGCAAGACGAACAAGGCGCCGTCACCAACTATCCTGTGACCTGTTGCACGCTCGCCACAACAATTTGCGGCGAAGACGTATAAGTTTGGCGCCGGGCGGCGATCGATTGCGTCTGGGGATTACGTTGCGAAGGCTTGTGGTTTTTCTGGCCGCCATTTCGTTCGGCGGCTCGGCCTTGGCGGCCGACATGGCGGTGAAAGCGCCCCCGCCCGCTCCCGCTCCGGCCTATAGCTGGACCGGCTTTTACGTCGGCGGCAACGCCGGCTATGGCTGGAAGGGCGATCCGGCGGTGGGCTTCGCGCCTAATGACACACTGACCCTGCTCAGCACCTGCGGTGTCGGCAACTGCCCGCCGTCGGCCCTGTTCGGCATCGGCGGCGCATTGGGCGGCGTACAGGCCGGTTATAATCTGCAGATCAATCCGAATTGGCTCGTCGGCTTCGAAACCGATTTCGACTGGTCGAAAGTCGATGGCACCGGAATGTCCGACATCTTGTTTTCCGGCGTTCCCGGGAATTTACAGGCCTCGGAAAACGTCAAGTGGTTCGGGACGGTCAGAGCGCGCGCCGGATACCTAGTCACGAACAAGCTCCTCCTCTACGCCACCGGCGGCCTCGCCTATGGCCGCGTGGAGGAGAATGGCGCGCTGAACTTCAATGCGACCGGCGTCAGCGCGGTCGGCCACGGCTTCGGTTTCAGTTGCGGCACCGGGATCGCCACGAACTGCTTCCTCGGCAATGGCACGCGGATCGCCACGGGCTATGCGTATGGCGCCGGCGGGGAATACGCCTTGTGGAACAATGTCAGCGTGAAGGCCGAATATCTCTACGTGAATCTCGGCCGCGGCAACACGTTCAACATCGTCGCGCAAAACGGCAACGGCGCGATCCCGGCGTCGTTCACGGCGACCTACAGCGGCGTCGCCTTCCAGCTGGTGCGCGGCGGTCTGAACTGGAAGTTCTGACCGGCGGATCGGGCAATCTACCGCGTCTGCTTGCGAAATTTCCCGCCCTGCGGCGCTAGACCCGATACGGCAAAACGCGTACCGCTTCGTCCGGCGGCAAGGTATAGTTGCCGCCTCGCCGCAGGAGTGCGCGTTTCAATGGAACTTGAAGTATGACGAGCGCCCGCGTGGAGCGCCGTCTCGCAGCCATTCTTGCGGCAGACGTCGTCGGTTACAGCCGGCTCATGGGACGCGACGAAGAGGGAACTCTGGCGCGACTCAAGGACTGCCGGCGCGCGCTGGTCGATCCGAAAATCGCCGAGCATCGCGGCCGCATCGTCAAGACGACCGGCGACGGCATGCTGGTCGAATTCGCCAGCGCGGTCGACGCGGTGCGCGCAGCGCTCGACATTCAGCGCGCCATGGCGGAGGCCAACGAGGCCGTGCCGGAGGATATCCGCCTCGCCCTTCGCGTCGGCATCCATGTCGGCGACATCATCATCGACGATGACGACATTTTCGGCGACGGCGTCAACATCGCCGCCCGGCTGGAATCGATCGCCGAGCCCGGCGGCATCTGCATCTCCGACGATTCGCACCGGCAGGTGCGCGGCAAGATCGAGATCGCCTGGGACGATATGGGCCCGCAATCGCTCAAGAACATTGCCGAGCCGCTGCGCGCCTGGCGGGCGCTGCTCAATGACGGTGCCGCGGTGCCACGCGCCGCGGCTGCACCCGGAGTTCTCGACGTGCCGGACAAGCCGTCCATCGCCGTCCTGCCTTTCACCAATATGAGCGGCGATCCCGAACAGGAATATTTCGCCGACGGCATGGTCGAGGACATCATCACCGCGCTGTCGCGCATGACCTGGCTGTTCGTCATCGCGCGCAATTCGAGCTTCACCTACAAGGGCAAAGCCGTCGACATCAAGAAGGTCGGCCGCGAACTCGGCGTGCGCTACGTGCTCGAAGGCAGCGTCCGCAAGGCCGGCAACAAGGTGCGCATCACCGGACAGTTGATCGACGCCGCGACCGGCGCGCATCTGTGGGCGAACCGTTTCGACGGCGCGCTCGAGGATGTGTTCGACCTGCAGGACGAGGTCACCACCGACGTGGTCAGCGCCATCGCGCCGAAGGTCGAGCAGACCGAAATGGAGCGCGCGCTGCGCAAACCGACCGAAAGCCTCGCGGCTTACGACTATTACCTGCGCGGCATGGCCCGGATCTACGACGGCACGCGCGACGCCAATATCGAGGCGCTGCAAGACTTCGAGCGCGCCATCGAGATCGATCCGAATTACGCGGCGGCCTACGGCATGTGCACCTATTGCCATGTCTGGCGCAAAGCCAACGGCTGGGTCGACGACCAGGACCGCACCATCGCCGAGACCGAGCGCCTGGCGCGGGCGGCGGCCCGGCTCGGGCACGACGACGCCGTCGCGCTCGCCCATGCCGGCTTTGCGCTTGCCTTCGTCGTCGGCGAGCTCGACGACGGCATGGCGCTGATCGATCGCGCGCTGGTGCTCAATCCCAATCTCGCCGCCGCTTGGCGCTTCAGCGGCTTTGTCAAAGTGTTCCTCGGCCGGCCAGACGAGGCGATCGAGCCGATCGAACGGGCGCTGCGCCTGAGCCCGCTCGACCCGCTGATCTTCATCGTGCAGATGGGCTTCATTTTCGCGCACTTCTTCGCCGGCCGCTACGACGAGGCGCTGGCTGCCGCCAAGACGTCGCTGGCGCAGAACCCGCGCTATGTCACGGCCATCGTCATGGCCGCGGTCAGCGCGGCGCTTGCCGGCCGCGACGATGAAATGACCAAGGCAGTCGGACAGCTGTTGAAGATGGATCCGTCCTACAGAATGTCGAGTTTCAAGAACATGTGGCCGCTCCGCCGCAAGGAGGATTGGGCCGCTTTCGAAAAGGGCCTGCAGCTCACCAAGCTTCCCGACTAACCCCAGCGCCGGCGGAGGAAACAATGGTCAAGGTCAGCGTGCTCTACCCCAACACGGCGGGCTGCAAGTTCGACATGGATTATTATCTCAAGCGGCACATGCCGATGGTGCAACAGAAGCTTGGCCCGGCTTGCAAGCGCATGGCGGTTGACGAAGGCATGGCCGGCGGCGCGCCCGGAGCGCCCGCGACCTATGTCGCGATGGGCCATCTCTATTTCGACACGGCCGACACTTTCCAGAACGCCTTCGCTCCGCACGCGGCGGCGATCATGGCCGACATTCCAAACTACACCAACATCCACCCGGTCATTCAGATCAGCGCGGTCAAGATGTGACGCCGCCGCAACAAGCCTGCGGCAAAGATGCGAATTGAAGGCCTACGGCGTTTTTGCAGCTTCAGCCCAGCCTGGCGGACGCCATCGCTCAAGTTGCTTGCGCAGGATGGCTCCCAAAATATTGGAGTAATCGTCGGTCCAGGGCTGGACGTCGCGATCCGGTTCAAGCTTGTGCCAACCGCGGCGGGCTTGAAGGTCTCCGAGGTCCTCCGGACGCCGCGCCAGCGCAACCACTTCGGCATTCGTCTTGTAGTCGGCTGACGACGTCTGCGGCCGGTCGTCGACCTTGATAAAGGTGGTCAGGCCCTCCGCCGCTCCGACCGCGGCGACCGGTAAGCAAACAGTCCGGCGAAAGAGCCGAGATTGGAAGCGGCGTAGAGCACATATGGATTGCGCGCCTGGCCGTGGCGCTCGCCGCGAACCAGCTTTGCAGGAGCGGCGCGGTTGTCGCCAAGACGGCAAACGGCAGACCGATCGACATCGCAAAGAGCGCGATCAGCCACAACGCAATGCCATCCGCCGGCGGCGCGCCGAAGCTGTCGGCGACGCTGATCGGCAGCAACACGGCGGCGACAGCCAACGCGCCGAGATGAATGAGCGCACCGATCCCGAGCGGAATCCGGCGCACGATCACATGCGCATAGGCATAACCGCCGAGCAGCGTCGCCTGAAAAAATACCAGAGCGATCGACCAGACAGTCGGCGAGCCGCCCAGCAGCGGCAACACCATCTTGGTAAACATCGGCTGTATGGAAAACAGCAGGAATGCCGACACGAACAGCGTCGCCGCAAACAGCCACGGCGCAACCCGCAACGCCAGCGGCATTTCGTGCGCCGGCGCAACGCCTTTCTCGAGTGCCGTCATCCGCGAACCCTTCGGTCGATGACCGATCTTGGGCCGGTGACGTTAAATAGGCGTTAGGTCGCGCTCAAAACCTGACAAACAGATCGTTGCCCCGCACTTCGACCCGCAATTGCAGCGGCGGACCGGGTGCAGGTCCCCCTAGCACGCGACCGCTCTGCGCCGGATCGAACACGCTGAAATGGCAAGGGCAGGCCAGCACCGGGGTGCTGGTTTCGACATTGAATGAATCACGTGCCATGTCCACGTCAGGCACATACATGACCGTACATTTGTTATGTGGGCAGATCAGGCTTGATGCATACCATTTGTCCCCGGGCAAACGGATGACGATGCAGGGCATGTCGCCGCCATCCGCATCGGGCAAGTTGAACTTCACGGCCGACCAGGGCTGGGCCAGTTCGGACACATGCGCAACCGGCTGATCGGGTGCTGCGCGCACGACCGAGGCCCGGGCGATCGCCAGCGGCACGGCAATGAGTCCCGTCACCAATCGGCGCCGGGACTCATCGATGCGGCCCGAAAGATCCTCCGAATTCACCAGCGACGCTCCCGCCGAAGTCAAATGACTAGCGTGTCGTCACTTCTGACTCTGTCGCGAGCATGGCAACGAAGTCGTCATTGCTGAGAACCTTCGACCACATCGGATAGGTGTTCTTCAGCATGAGCTCCGATTGATCCGGGAAGTAGCCGACCATCGCGTCCTTCAGCGCATAGACGTGGTAGCCGAGATCGTAACCGTTAGTGACCGTCGCATAGTCGCAAACGTCGGTGGTGAATCCGGCGACGGCGATGTTCTTGATTCCGCGCGATCGCAGTATCTGATCAAGGCCCGTGCCGCCAAATGCGGAGGTCTGGATCCGCGGCGGCAGGAACAGGTCCTTGTCGCCCGGGCCGGGCAAGAGCGGCGGATAGTAGGCCACCTCCGGCGAGCCGGTCTTCCAGGCCTGCCTCAGGATCTGCCCGCGGTGAAACCCGCCCGGATTGGAAGCGTCAACCTCACGGTAATCACCGCTATAGCCTTCGGTGACGTGAATCACCCAAACGCCCGCGCTGCGTGCTTTCTTGACCAGATCGACCGTACGGTCGAGCATTTGCTTGCCTTCGAGTTCGCTCTTCACGGCGCGATAATTGCCGCCGGCTGGATTGGTGAAGGGATACTGGAAGTCCACGAGAATGAGCGCGGTCTCGCTGGGCTTCAAATTCTTTGCCAGCGGCGGCAATCCCTGCGATTGCGCTTTGGTCGCGGAAAACATGAACGTCGCCAGCAGGATTACCACGGCCGCACGCGTCAACCGCGTTGCGGCATGGCGAATATCGGAAACGTCAATCATGGCGCGCACCCCCTAGATGTTATATTTTGTAGCTCCAGCCTAGCAGACATTCAGACCCCTCCGCAGAGCGTTCAGAGCATGTGCGCGGTGCGCAAATGCAGAGCTAACCACGCTCCAGCATCAGCTTCCGGCTGCAAAGCCCGTTGACGCCTTTGCCGCGCTCGCAGATGATTTATCCATCGGCTCGACGACCGTCGCGGTGCAATCGCGGCGCAAAAAGAAATGAAATGGGAGAACGCCGTGCGCACAGCCGTCACCGGATCATTTTGCTTTCTCGTCCTGCTCGCAAGCATCAGCGGTCTGCACGCGCAAGGTTCACCTCAGATCAAGCCGTCGCCAGTCCTCTCCGGAACGGTATCCTCCGATCGCGAAGGTCCGATGGAGGGCGTTCTTGTCAGCGCCAAAAAGACGGGATCGACCGTCACGACCACGGTGGTGAGCGACGCCAAGGGCCATTACGGCTTTCCTGCCGGGCGGCTCGATCCCGGCGCCTACAAGCTCGCCATCCGGGCGGCGGGCTATGCTTTGGACCGCTCCGATGCGATCACGCTGTCTCCGGGCGGTCCGGCAACGGCCGATCTCAAGCTCAAGCCCGCGCCGGTCACGCCCGATCAGGTGACCAACGCCGAGTGGTTGTCGAGCGCGCCCGGCCCCGACGAGCTCAAGCGCGCGATGCTCAACTGCACGGACTGTCATTCGCTGCAGCGGATTTTCATGTCCAACCACAGCAGCGAGGAATTCCTCCAGGTGTTCGACCGCATGGGCGGCTACTATCCCGGCGCGTCGGACCTGCAGCCGCAACGACTCAATGGCCAGCACCGCCGGCCCGCGGTGGATTCGGCGTTGGCGCGGCGATTTGCCGATTATCTGGCGACGCTGAATCTCGCTGGCCGTGCCGAGCACAGCTTCGATCTGAAAATGACGCCGCGCGCCACCGGCGACGCGACGCGCGTCATCATCACCGAATACGATCTGCCGCGAAAGGAAATCCAGCCCCATGACGTGATCGTCGACGCCGACGGCACGGTGTGGTTCTCGCATTTCGCCGAGCAGTTCCTGTCCAAGCTCGATCCGAAAACCGGCCAGGTGACGGACTATCCCATTCCGGTGCTCAAGCCGGATCATCCCAAAGGCACGCTCGATCTCGAGGCGGATCCAGACGGCGCGATCTGGGTCGGCATGATGTATCAGGGCGGGATGGCGCGCTTCGACAAGAAGACCGAACAGTTTCGTATCTATCCGCTGCCGAAGGAATGGCAGACCGACGCCACCCAGCAATCGCACTTCTCCGTCGCGGGGATGAAGGCCGACGGCAAGATCTGGGTGAAGAACTCAGATCATTCGCAGGTGCTCAAGCTCGATCCGGTCACCGGCGAATACGTCAATCTCGGCTCGTACACCATTCCGGCGACGGGAAAGCCGATCGGCATCTACGGCATCTATGCCGATGCCCAGAACAACGCCTACATCCTCGAATTCGGCAACGGCGGCATCGGCAGGATCGACGCCAAGACTGACGCCTTTTCGTTTTATCCGACGCCGACGCCGTTTTCGCGGGCACGGCGCGGCCGCGTCGATGCGCAGAACCGGCTGTGGTTCGCGGAGTTCGGCAGCAATGGCGTCGGCATGTTCGATCCGGTCACCGAGAAGATCACCGAGTGGAAAGCGCCGCTTGCATGGGAGTCGCCCTACGATGTCGTCGCCGATCGCTACGGGCACGTTTGGGAGATCAACGAATCCTCCGACCGCCTCGGCCGTCTCGACCCGAAAACCGGCGCCTGGGTGAACTATCCGCTGCCGCGCTACAGCAACCTCCGCCGCGCCTTCGTCGACGACCGCACGCCGCAGGTCGCGGTCTGGGCCGGAAACGACCATGCCGCGTCGATCATCAAGCTTGAGCCGCTGGATTAGTCTGGAGGAAGCCATGAACACGACAACGACGACAAAACAAAAAATCGACGTCGTGCCGCTGACAAAGCATATCGGCGCGGAGATCCGCGGTATCGACCTTCGCGAGCAACCCGATGAATCAACCGTCAAGGCAATCTATCAGGCCTGGCTTGACCATCTGGTGGTGGTCTTCCCCGGCCAAAAGCTGTCTCAAGAAGATCTCAATCGCGTCACCCACTATTTCGGCGAACAAGGCATGCCGCGCCGGCCGGCGAAATTTTTCCCGAAGGGATATGCCAATATTCTGCCGGGCATCATGATGATCTCGAACATCCGTGAGAACGGCGAGCCGATCGGCGCTTTGCCGGACGGCGAGATGATGTTTCACCACGACATGATCCATTCGGAAAACCCGGATAAGGCGACGCTACTTTATGCAGTCGAGATTCCGTCGTCGGGCGGCAATACGCTCTTTGCCAGCGGCTATGCGGCTTACGACACTCTGGATCCTGCGGTGCGCAATAAACTCGATGGCCGCACCGCCACCCATCATTACAATTATGGGTCGACGATAAAGGGCGATCGCAAGGGAACCGAGGCCTTCGGCACCTGCAATCATCCGGCGTTCCGCACCAACGAGGACACCGGACGGAAGGCCGTCTATGTCAATCGGCTGATGACGACCGGCATTGTCGGCATGTCTGAAGCTGAAGCAGGTCCGCTCCTGAATGCGGTCTTCGATCATGCGGAGAAACGGGAATTCGTCTACGAACACGTCTGGCGATTGGGAGACCTGCTGCTCTGGGACAATCGTTGTTCGTCCCACGCGCGCACCGACTTCCCGTCGACCGAACGCCGCCTCATGTTCCGCACCACGGTCAAAGGCTCAGTGCCGCCGTATTGAGCTTTCTATCTACCCAACGAAACGACCCGAGGGACAAAGATGAAACATCGTGCGATCCTTCTCGTTCTCCTCTCTACGTTGTTGGCGTTGGCGCAGCCGGCCACCGCCCGAACTGGGCGTGGCGCGCTCGGCGGTGCGGCCGGCGGCGCGCTTATCGGCGGGTTGGCCGGCGGTGGCCGAGGCGCCGCCATCGGGGCTTTGGTGGGAGCCGGAACCGGCGCGCTTATTGCCAGCCATGGCCGACGCAGCCATGGCCGTTATTATTGGTATCGCGGCCATTGCTACTTTCACGGCCACGGCGGCAGATGGTACCGCGTATCGCACCGCTATTGCTGAGCGATCGGCTTATGTCGACGAGATAAAGCCGCCGCAGTTGCCGTCGCGGCTTACGACATTTGTCGCGCAGCCCGGTCAGACCAGCTTGGCGCGAAGGCGTCCGTACTCGGCGTCGGTTATCGATCCCGACTTTTTCAGCTGATCGAGCTTGGTAATTTCGTCGGCAGCACTGAAGCCGACGATGCTTCGCAATTCGTCGCGAGCCTGCTGAGCCTGCTGCGCGTTGCGCTCGGCCATGCCTCTGCCTTGGGTGATGAGGTAGACAAAGATGCCGATGTAGGACGTCACAATCAGCACGATCACCCACAACGCCTTACCCCAACCGGAGATATCGTGACGTCTGAACAGGTCGCCGTAGATGACGATGAGCAGCCAGAACCAGACGACAAATGCGAACACCGAAACCATATCCATCAGGAAATTTCGGTAGGTGAAACCTTCTTGAGCAAAGAACATCGTGGTCCTCCTTGTGCCTACAGTTGTCGATTCCAAACGAGACCGCTTCGCTCCACCATCCTACGCGCTTCTGCCTGATACTCGGTCACTTTCGCGCGATGCCCAGCACAGAGGCGATATGGGCGACTTGCGCGAATTGCTCCTTGAGCGCCGCGGTAAACGCGTCGACGCTCATGGGCGCGGCGGGCTGGCCGGTGAGCGCCAGTCTTTCGCCGACCGTCTTGTCGTCGAGCGCGGCGAGCACGTCGGCCGCGATCCGCCGGCGCAGGTCGAGCGGCATATCGCGCGGTCCGAGCAGCCCCAGCACGGGGCTGGCGAGGAGCGACGGATATCCGGCTTCCACCACGGAGGGAATGTCCGGTGCGATCGGCGATCGCTCGCGCGTGTTGATGGCGATGATCTTGATCTTGCCGGTCTGCGCATAGGTCCGCATCGCGGCGTAGGACTGCATCGACAACTGGATTCGGTTTTCGCCGAGATCGACCGGCGACTTGGTGATGTCGCGGTAGGGAACCTCGGCGATCGCCAGCCCGCTTTCCTTGACGAAGCCGTTGAAGACAAATTCGGAAAATCCCGGCGCCACCGAATAGCTGGTCTCGTTCGGCTTGGCGCGCGCCAGCGCCACGAATTCGGCTAGCGTGGACACACCGAGACTTGTCGGCACCGCGATGGCGATCTGCACCCTGGCGACGCCCGCGATCGGCGCGAGGTCGGTCTCGGGATCGAACGACATGTTCTCGTGCACGTAACGCTGGACGACGAAGATGCTGCTCGGCCCGAAGTAGAGCGTATGGTCATCCTTCGCCGACACCACGGCATCGAGCGACAAGAGGCCGTCGCCGCCGGGTTTGCCGTCGATGATGACGGGCTGGCCCCATTTCTGCTGCAGCTTGTCGGCAATGAGCCGCGCGCCGGTGTCGGCGCCTGAGCCCGGACCGTACGGCAGCACGAAGCGCACCGGATGCGTAGGCCACTGCTGGGCGAAGCTCGCCGTCGCGGAAACCGCGTAAATCGCGAGCGCAGTCGCGGCGACCACGGTGAGGCGAAACCAACCCTTGCGCATGATCCCTCCCCTGAATGCCCGATCGTAGCACACTGCCGGCATGATTTGATGAGCGCCTGATGTCTGCTTCGGCGATGAAGCGGATCCATCCGCGATCGGAGCTAATGACAGCCCGGCTGACGCGGCCTTGAGCCTTTGGGGGAACCCCTTGCCCGCGAGGCGACAGCCTTGGATCATGCCCCCGGCCGTCAGCCAGACGGATTCTTTCAGGGGCTGCACAAATGTCAGAGCGTGAAGGACGCAAGTTCTTTTTTTTGCTTCAGGCGTTCCTGGCGGCGTTGTTCCTCATCCTTGGCATCGCCCTTGCCATCGAGGCTGCGTCCGGCGGGTACGGCATGGGGCTCGTCATTGTTTCGGTGATGGCCACTGGGCCCGGCGTAGTGTTCTTTATTCTGGCGGCGATGGCCGCGGCGACAGCGATGCATTTGCGGCCGTGAGGCCCGTGACCCGGGACACGGCATGATGTCTCCAATGACGGAAAAGCGATCAGGCTTGCCGGTTCTTGGCTTCGCGGATCGAAGGTCGTTCGAAAAATGGCTCGCGGCCCAAGCGGCTGATGCGGTTGGCGTTTGGATCAAGTTCGCCAAGAAGGCAGCGACAAGAGCGAAACTGACGAAAACGGAAGCGATTGACGCTGCGCTCTGTCACGGATGGATCGATGGAAAACTGGAAAAGTATGACGACCAACACTGGCTTGTTCGCTTCACGCCGCGCAAAGCGCGCAGCAAGTGGTCGGCGCTGAACCGCGACAGAGCGCTGATGCTCATCAAGGAGGGCCGCATGAGAGCTGCGGGCCTCGCACAAATCGAAGCCGCCAAGAAAGATGGCCGGTGGGAGGGCGCCTACACCCCGGCGAGCCGGGCCGAAGTCCCTGTCGACCTCCAGAAGGCCCTGGACGACAACCCGAAGGCGTCCGCATTCTTTGCGACATTGAACAGTCGGAATCGCTACGCAATCCTGTACCGAATCGGCAGCGTCAAAAAAGCCGAGACGAGAGCGCGCAAGATTGCGGAATTCGTAGCCATGCTCGAGCGTGGCGAAACAATCCACGGGTAGGAAAGATCGAAAACGGGCTCGAAGCAGAATGAGCGGTCAGGCGAATTGACCCTACTCTAATCGCCTATCGGGCACTCGCGATCGGTACAGTATGCGATGGTAAAAGCTACGCCCTGGCCCGGCGCGGCTGCAGCTTTCTCAAGGGCCTCATCGGAGACCTGATAGTTGAGGATGGCTTCCTCGCTATCCCGACGATCGATCGACAAATTGTTCATTTCGTCCTCCTGCTCGGCCCACCCAAAGAGAGTTGGTATTCTCGGCCGGAAAGCTTCACGAAAGCGCCCTAACAACTGGCAGCTTTATTTCAACGTTGTTTTATTCTTGTGGAACCATGGCCGGTTCCGGGCATCGACGCGGTCGCGCCCTGTCCGCTGCCTCGTTACACAATCTCCGCTGCGCCTTCGTTGACGACCGCATACTAGTCTGGGTAAGGCGCAAACTCGTCGTCACATTTAAATTGACAGTTGTATCATTTTCAGTTACAGTTGACGAATCATCTCGCTCATGAAGGACGCCTTCGGGAGGTAGACCCGAAGGCTGGAGCGAGGGCGGTGCCCGCGGGCGGCGTTACGACCCGCACCCGGGCGGCTTTGGGCATCAGCCGCCGGCAAGCGTGGCCGGCCGTGCGGTGCGCACTGGACTGGGACAGGTAGGGGTGGGTAACGCCCACTTAGCAGAGTAATCGTGGCGGCCGCGTCTCAGGAAGCCTGGCCTGAAGCTGGACGGAGATGTTCCGACATCTCCAGGAAGAGCCGTCAGTGGAACGCCGACAGGCGAGCGCGCCCGCAGCGGAGGGTCGGCGCAAGCCGATCTCTCCGTGGCGCGCCCCGCACCCGCTGGTGCGGACAGTCTCATCTGCGTCTGTCGGCGTTCCGCTTCCTTCATTTTTCTTTTCGTTCGTCATTGCGAGCGAAGCGAAGCAATCCAGTGCAGCGGTGCAGCAATTCCGGATTGCTTCGTCGCTTCGCTCCTCGCAATGACGGGGAAAGCACACTTGCATCCTCCCCCGTGCAAACGGGGGAGGGGGCATAGGCGACCTCTGGTCGCCGTACTGAAGAACGCCAATGCGGAGCATTGGCTATGGCTCTCGCGCGGTGGAAGGGGCGTCTGACGCGTCGCTCTACCGTCGTCGCAAGAGTGTCGTCGAGTCCGACGCCCCTTCCACCATGCTTCGCATGGTCCCCCTTCCCGCTATCGCGGGGCAGGATGCATTACGTCGCTGTTTGAAAACAGAATCGGAAATACGCCGCGGCCAGGCATTAGCCGGGCCGATGGTCCTATGGCCTCTCGATGGCGCGGCTTGCGGGGTTGCAAAAGTCCGCTATAACCGCATGTGGGTTGAGGGGGAAGTCGAATGGTCGCGCGTAAAGTTGTTGCGTCGGCGGCATTGCTGTCGGCGACGTTGTCGATGTTGGGCGGCTGCGTGTCCCAGGTTCAATTGGCCAATAACAAGGGCCAGACGGCACAATGCAACGCGGCCGGCGTGAGCTTGGCCAGTTCGTTGGTCGCCGGGATCCAGCAGAAAGGTTGCATCGACCGCTACAAGGGCGAGGGCTATCACCAGGTCGCCCTCCCCGCGGAACCGGTGTCGCCATTTACCGTTGCCCCGACAAAGATCACCGGCAAGCCGCAGGCGAACCAATGCAACACCTATGGCGCGGGCTTGGCCGGCGTGTTCATTGGAGCGCGGATGCAGCTCGCTTGCACGTCGGGCGCGACGAAACCGGCTTCGACCGCCAAAGCGTCGCAGAGCCAATCATCGCAAAAACAATAGCGGCAAAATAATCGGCGGAAATAATCTCGCCGTCAGAAGCCGCCGACGTCGCGTGGCGGGCGTGGCGGGGCGGCGCCGTCGAGCGTGCCGCCCTGCGAGCGGCGCGGCTTCGTCTGATCCTGCTGCGAAGACTTGTTCTTGTCGCCCGCTTTGGCGTCATTGGTTTTGGCGTTGCCGGCTTTCGCATTGCCGGCTTTGGCGTCGGCCGCCTTGTCGCTGGCTTTTCTCGGCACAGGTGCATTTGGCGTCGGCGGCGGCTGCACCGGCGTCGGCATCGGGCCGGTATCGAGCGTCACCGGCGGCGCATCGCCGCGGCGCGGCCAGGCGTAATCGTCGGCGCGGCCGGCCGGCGCCGCGATCGCATCGCCGTGCGTCAGCACTTTCACCGCGACCGGATCGGTCGAGGTGAGCTGCGCCGGACGGCCGCCGCCCGCAAGATCGCCGCCATGATCGCCGCCGCCACCGGCAGGGCCGGAGACGAGCGGCACGACCGGGCCGATATCGGGACGGCCGCCCACGGCCGCCGCCGGTTTCGGCGCCGCCGCGTCCGGGCCGGGCAGCGCCACCGGCGTGATCACGCCGCGCGACATCACGCGGCGCAGTTCCTGATCGACATAGCTCGCGAGCTTGATCGCGCCGGCCTTGGTGAAATGCACGCCGTCCGGCGTGCGCAGCTTGCGCGTCTGGCCTTCGAAGTCCGGCCCCTGCACCGTGAAATGGCCCTGCTCGTCGACGAAGCCATCCCAGATATCGACATAGGCGATGCCGGCCTTCTCCGCCCGCTCGCGATAGATCTCGCTGAGATAGGCCATGTCATTGGTCGACTTGGTGCCGCGCACCGCCGGCAGGCCGACCCACAGGATCGGCACGCCCTTGGTCTTGAGCGCATTGATCATCTCGTCGACGCGCCGGCCATAGACCTCGGCCCATCTGTCGGTCTGGAATTCGAACGTGCCGCCGGAAGGGACCGGCGCGGCGCTGGCAAGCTCTTTGCCGCCTTCCGAATCCGCGGCGTTGACCTGCGGCGCTTGCGGCGCCGATGCACCGCCTTGCGCGGCACTCTGTGCCGGCGGCTGGCCTTGTTGTGCTTGGCTTTGGCCTTGCGGCGGCTTCTGCTCCTGAGCCTGTCCGGGCTGCGCTTTGCCTTGCGCCTGATTTGGAGCTTGCGGCTGGCCGGCAGCGCCGGCGGCGGCCTGTCCCGGCGCTTGTCCCGCGGCCTGTCCCGCGCTTTGGGCTTCGCCCGGCTTTGCCGGCACGGGCTTGGGCGGAATGCGATCCCTCAGCGACTGGCGGTCATTGAGGCCGAGCATGACCACGATCGCATTCGGCCGCTCGCCGGCAAGCGTGTCCTTGATCGAACCGGCCCAGTCGAGCGTCTCGTTCTTGGCGTCATAGCGGACCAGGCCCGAGGTCGCCTTGATCTTGCGCACCACGCCCATATCCGGCTGATCGGCGTAGGTCTCGTCGAGGCCGTAAGCGAGCCAGTCGGCGAGCGAATTGCCGATGACGACGATGTTGGTCGTGGGCGGCGCTTCGAGCTTGCGCGGCCCCGGCGCCTTGGAATAGTCCGCGGGCGGCGGCGCCGGCCGCATGAAGCGGTCGCCGAACGGGAAATTGAATTGCTCGCGCGGCTGCTGATAGCGCTGCTGATAGCCGCCGCCATAGCCGTTCTCGTTGTAATAGCGATCGCCGAAAAACTGCGCCTGCGCCGTGCCGCCAAGCGCGCACAGCGCCACGACCAAAGCCGGGGTCAGGTGCCGCAATCGAAAACGTCTGCTGTCGCGCGAGGCCATTCGTTGTTCCAAAAAAGCGCCGTCCAGTCCTGCGAACTCAATATACGACGGCGCAGCCGGTTCCGGCGAGCCCGCTGTGGGACCCGAATACCGGCATCATTCCCGGCAAAAGTGTCGGTTTCGCGATGAATTACTGACTGCGCAGCCGGCCGAGAACCGCGCTCGAGGCAAAGCCGTCCGGGACTTGCCCGACCGAGGCCTGGAAGTTGCGGATGGCGATCCGGGTCTGCGGGCCCAAAAGCCCGTCGGGCTGGCCGACATTGAAGCCGTGCTGGGCCAGGAGCTGCTGCATCTCGGTGCGCTCGTCGAGCGTGAGCACGCGCTCGTCGCGCGGCCAGCTCTGCACGAGAGGCGGAGCCCCGCGCATGCGGTCGGCGAGGGTGCCGATCGCCAGCGCATAAGCCTCGGCCGGATTGTATTTCATGATGACGCGGAAATTCTGCAGCATCAGAAACGCCGGTCCGCGCGCGCCGGCCGGAATGAGCAGATAGGCGCGATCCTCGGGATGCGGAAACGCGCCGTTATTGGCGCGGCGGATGCCGAGCGCTTCCCATTGCTTGAGCGTCATCTGCTTAGAGCGGTCGGCGAGCATGTAATCGAAATTCTGCGGCAGCACGACTTCGTAGCCCCAGGTCTGGCCCGGCACCCAGCCGTCCTGTTTCAGATTGTTGGCGGTCGAAGCGATCAGGTCCGGCACCGAGTCGACAATGTCGCGATGGCCGTCGCCGTCGAAGTCGACCGCAAAACGCTTGAACGTGGTCGGCATGAATTGCGTCGGGCCGAACGCGCCGGCCCAGGAGCCGATGAGATGATCCGCCGGCACGTCGCCGCGCTGCAGGATGTCGAGCGTCGAGAGAAACTCCTCGCGGAAATAATCGCGGCGGCGGCCGACGCAGGCGAGCGTCGCGGTCGAGCGGAGCACCGGACGCGTGCCGCCGAGCGTGCTGTAATTGCTCTCCACGCCCCAGATCGCGGCGATGATCGCGGGATCGACGCCGTAAGTGCGCTGCATGGCGCTGAACGCCGACGCATATTGGGCGAGCAGCGCCTTGCCGCGCGCGATGCGATCGTCGCTGACCAAGAGATCGAGATAGTCCCACGGCGCCTTGGTGAATTCCGGCTGCGCGTCGAGCAAGTCCATGATGTGCAGATCCGGCGTCAGCCCCGCGGTGAAGCGATCGTAATTCTCACGCGTGATGCCGCGCCGCGCCGCATCGGGCCACAGATTGGCGATGCAATTCTTGAAATCCGCCGCCGCGGCGCGGATCGCGTCCGCTGTCATCAAGGGATTACCGGAAGCGCCGGATTGGCCGCTCCACGGCGTTTCTTCGCCGGAGCCAGGCACCGGATTGGGAACAGGATTAGCATTTTGCGGTTGGAACAGGTGGGACAGCCAGTTGTCAGGCTTGTCCTGTGCTCGTGCCGGCGTCGCAATGGCCACGCCGGCAGCCACACATGCCACCGCGGCGCAGGACAGAAGACGAGTGACGGCGAAACCGGTCATTGTTCTTCGCTCAAGGATTGCGGCTCTGGCGCAATAGGCGACCTGCTCTTGGTGTTAGCAGGCGAGTGTTGATGGGCCGTTTCGGTCCGTTTGTTGTGAAAGGCGAAGTTGCAAAGGCCGATGTAAAGACCAACGCAGAGGCGAACGATTGACCCATTCACCCTACACCCGCAAGATGCGGGACTTTGCCGCGCAATTTTGGCAATAATTCCGCCGTGGATTTCGTCCTGATTTCCCCCTGCCCGCCGTTAAAGGCCAAGCACAACAATCAATCCGGATTACATGACCCAAGCCTCCACTCGCGTCCGCAAAGCTGTGTTTCCCGTCGCCGGTCTCGGTACCCGGTTCCTGCCGGCGACCAAGGCCATGCCGAAGGAAATGCTGCCGGTGGTCGACCGGCCGCTGATCCAGCATGTCGTCGACGAGGCGCGCGAGGCCGGCATCGAGCATTTCATCTTCGTCACCGGCCGCAACAAGGGTGTCATCGAGGATCATTTCGACCGCCAGTTCGAGCTGGAAATGACGCTGCTCGAGCGGCAGAAGAAGCCGGTGCTCGATCTGTTGTCGCGCGATCTGCCCGGCGCCGGAACGACGAGCTTCACCCGCCAGCAGGAGCCGCTCGGGCTCGGACACGCGGTGTGGTGCGCGCGCGAGCTGATCGGCAACGAGCCGTTCGCGCTGCTGCTGCCGGACGTGCTGGTGCAGCATGAGCGGTCTTGCTTGGCCCAGATGATGGACGAAGCCCGCGCGCTGCCCGGCAAGACCAATATCGTCGCCGTCGAGGAAGTGCCGCACGATCGCGTCGATCAATACGGCGTGGTCGGCGTCGGCGAGCGCAAGGGCAAGATGTTCTCGATCACCAGCATGGTGGAAAAGCCGCCGATCGATCGCGCGCCGTCCAATCTCATCCTCACCGGCCGCTACATTTTGCAGCCGGAAATTCTCGAGCTCCTGGCCAAGCAGGAACGCGGCGCCGGCGGCGAGATCCAGCTCACCGACGCCATGATCCAGCTCGCCAAGACGCAGCCGTTCTATGGGCTGCAGTTCGAAGGCCGCAGCTTCGATTGCGGCTCCAAGATCGGCTTCCTCGCCGCCAACGTCTCCTACGCGCTCGCCCGCGAGGACATCGCGCCGGCCTTCCGCGCCGAGATCAAGAAGTACTTGGGCAATTAGTTCTTCAGGGTTTGCGTCCGGTCAGCCCGATCACGGCCGACATGCCGGAATGCGCGTCGCCTTCGTGCAGCACGCGCTCTTCTTCAGTGAACTTCACGTCGCGAAAATCGCCAAAGGTCCCTTGCAATAGCGCGCGGGTGTAAAGGTTCTCGATCTGCTTCGGCCCGCCGGTCGCGTAATCCAATTGCTTGGGCGTATAGCCCTGCACGATCAGAAGCCCGCCGGGCTTGAGCGCGCGGCGCATGCCGGCCCATTTCACCGCGCGTTCGTCGGGCGTCGAGAACTGGGCGAAGATCTCGACCACGACATCGAACGCCGTTTGCGGATAGGCCCAGGCATGCACGTCGGTCTGAATGATCTCGAGGCTGACGTTGCGCTTGGCCGCCAGCGCCCGCGCCTTCTTTTGCGCCGTGGGCGAGAAGTCGATCGCGGTGACCGTGAGGCCCTGCTCGGCGAGCCAGACGCCGTTGCGGCTCTCGCCGTCGGCGACCGACAGCGCGCGGCCTGATTTCGGCAGCAAGGCTTTGCAGCTTTCGAGAAACTCGTTCGGCGCCGTGCCGAATTCATAGTCCGGTTTGGCGTATCGCGTTTCCCAGCGCTCGTATTCGCTCACAGTAGCCTCCGCATTTGGCAGGAATGGCCAGATGGCAGAACTACCGCTGCAAGCGCAAGGTCAGAAGCACGGAGGTCGACTGATATGCATTGCCGCTCTGCGTCGAGGTCATCCAGTCGTGGCGCAGCTGGCCCTTGATCCAGACCAGCTGGTTCATTTTGTAGATCAGGCCGGCGATCGCATAGTAGCGGTCATCCTGGCGCGGCTCGCCGACATAATCGTCGTGGCCATAGCCGAACGTGCCGGTCGCGACCAGCCAGCGCCGCAGCGCGTGATCCCACTCGAGGCTGACGTCGTGACTAAACGAGCCGGACACGCCTTGCAGGGTCGATTCGTAGACCTGCGTCGTCGCGGTGAATTTCACCGTGTCGAGGCCGGTCGCAAGCCAGAGCAGCGAGCCGTCGAGCGAGGTGCCGGCGATGTTCGGCAGCGGCTGGTGATAGTCGCGCTGCAGATAGCCGACCGCGATTTCGCCGACCAGCGACGAGTTGGCGAGCTTGAACTCGCCGCCGACTTTGGCGCTGGTGCCGTTGGAGCTGCGGTTCTCGCCGAAGAAGTCGATCGGCGAGTCATACTGGCGCGTATCGTTGCTGACTTCGACGAACGGCTTGAGCCCGGGATCGAGCCAGTAGCCGAGGCGGAAAATGCCGGCATATTGGTCATAGGCGCGGTCGTCGTTGCTCTCGATCTCGCCGTCGGTGAAGTGCGAGCTCGCATAGGTGGTGCGGTCGATCGTGCCCTTGAGCGTGGCGTCGAAGCGGCCGAATTGTTCGCCCGCGCCCAATGTGCCGCCCACGGTCTGGTTGATCGGCAGCTTGGAGAGACCGGCCTGGATGTTCGGGCTGCCCGGATTGTCGGTCGAGACGATGTAGCGGTTCTCGAGCAGGATCTGGGTGTTGCGGGTGACGTCGATGCGGCCGTCGAGTTTCGAGTTGAGATAGGGCCGCTCGAGCGGCGGCGACATCGCGCCGTCGTTGCCGTACCAGAAATAGGAGCCGACGATATCGGCGGTGAACGAGTGGACTGGCCAGTCGGAGCGCACATGCAATTCCGGCGCGACGGTGAAGGTCGACGAGCCCGGACCGCCGGGCGTGTGCTCCGGATTGTTGTCGTAGCCGGCGGAGAGTTCGACGGCGGGCAGGATCAGAAAACTTCCCGCCTTGATGCCGAGCGCCTCGTAAGGATCGCCGCCGATGAACGGCAGCGTCGGCCGCGGTACGGCGCCGAGCGCCAAGGTCCCCGGCACGGGCGTTCCGGGCGGCGGCGTGCTGGCCGGTGAACTGATATCGAGCGGCGGCGGTGGCAGCGGCACCGACGCGCCGGGGCGCACCGCCGCGCTCAAGGGATGCACCTCGGCCGGCACATTGCTGATCGGAAGCTCGGTCGGCGGCGGCGGCAAGGTCGCGCCGGGCCGCGACGCGGCGCGTGACGGGTAGATTTCAGGCGGCAGCGGCGGCGCCAGCACGGGCGGCCGCGACGGCAGTTCGGGCGGCGGTGGCAGCGGTGCGGGCAGCGGATCGAACGTCGTGGTCGGCTGCGGCGGCACGATCGCCGTGCCGCCGTTCGGCACGCGCGCCCGTTGCCGGCGCCGCCCATTGGTGGAATTCGAAACCGGTATCGCCGGCGCCGAAGCCCGTCGGACTGCCATAGACCGGCGGCCCGGGCGGAATCGCGGAGCCGGTAAACGCGCCGGTCGGCGGCGCCTGGTTTGCGCTCACCGTGTTCCGGCGCGCCACGAAGCGCGAGGGATTATTCGGCGAGCCCTGTAACGATGGCAGGAACAGATCGGCGTCGGCATTGGCGGGCGTCGTCAATGTATTGGCTTGCGGCGTATTGGCTTGCGGCGCATTGGCTTGCGGCGCATTGGCGGCGACGGTCTGCGCACGCGCCGGCATCGGCCACAGCGCCGCGGCCGCCGCCGTCACAGCGAGGCCAGCGACCAAGCCGAAGACGCGCGATGCGCTGAGCGGTCGGCAACGGCGCGGCACCTGCAACCTCCTCGCCCCGAAGCCGCACTGGTCTGTCCGCGTCACCCCGGAAGCTGCCAAACCGGACCACCGTCAAGGAACTGGACCGCGCCTCGGAAACCCGCACGGCATCGCGCCGCGCGATAGCCAGCACGCCCTGCCCGACGGCGAGCCGCGCTGGTTAACGGAGTTAAAACGGATATGGTTAATGAGAGGTTGATTGAGCCTTCAGCGCCCGGTTTTGCCGCGCCAAAAGGGCCGGAATTCGCGGTTTTTGCCGATGAGCGGCGGGGCGAGCCTTAAGCCCTGCGCTCGAAGCGGCGCCAGGCGGGAATCATCAGAGCCGCGAGCACGACGAGCGCCGCAACCTGCGCCGGCCACGGCCATTTCGCGACCGAGGCCAACATGCCGATCAGCACCGCGGCAAAGCCGAGCCACAGCGCAAAACGGCCGGGCCAAAAATATTCGACAACGAACAGCATGAGCGCGAGGTCGAACCAATCCCAGGACACCAGCGATGTCGTCAACGATGCGTCCATTGCCTTACACCCAGCCCTTGAGCTCGCGCATCGCCAGCTGCCAGATCAAGAGCATGCCGGCCTCGCTGTCGTTGAGACAGGGCACGGCGGCAAAATTCTCGCCGCCATGGCGCTTGAAGACATGCGCATTCTCTTGCGCGATCTCTTCCAGCGTCTCCAGACAGTCGGCGGAAAATCCCGGCGTGATGACGACCAGGTTCTTCACGCCCTTCTTGGCGAGCGCCTTCATGGTCTTGATCGTGTAAGGCTCGAGCCACTTCGCCCGGCCGAAACGCGATTGATAGGTGTGCATCAGCTTGGCGGCGTCGAGCCCCATCTTAGCGCGCAGCAATTCGGTGGTGCGCACGCATTGGCTTTCATAGGGATCGCCCTTGAGCGAACATTCCTTGGGCAGGCCGTGATAGGAGGCGACGATGACGTCGGGCTTGAACGGCAGCGACCTGATCTGCGCGCTGAGCGTCGAAGCCAGCACTTCAATGTAATAAGGATCGTCGTAATAGGGCGGCAGCACGCGAACGGCCGGCTGGCGGCGCTGGCGCATCAGAAAGCGGAACACTTCGTCGCAAGCCGTCGCCGTGGTCGCCGCAGCATATTGCGGATAGAGCGGCATGATCAGGACACGGTTGCAGCCTTTGGCGGTGAGCGCTTCCAGTTGCGATGCGATCGACGGCTCGCCGTAACGCATGGCCCAGCCGACGGACACGTGCGCGCCGAGCGGCTCGAGAATATTGGCAAGCTTCGCCGCCTGCGAACGCGTGATGGTCTTGAACGGCGATTTGTCCTTGTCGCGATTCCAGATCTTGGCGTAGTCGCGCGCCTTGCGCCGCGAGCGCAGCGGCAAGATGATGCCGTTGAGCACGAACTTCCATAACAGCGTGTCGGTCTCGATCACGCGCTTGTCGGTCAGGAATTCCTGCAGATATTTGCGCACGGCTTGCGGCGTGGCCGCTTCGGGCGTGCCGAGATTGACCAGGAGGACGCCGATGCCCGGCGCGGCGGTTGCCGGCGCAACCGTTACAGCAGCGCTCGGCGCAACAGCGACATTGGCCGGCGCCGCAACGGCCGCCGCGCTCTTTACGGGTTCAGTCGGCGGCGCGTCAGCCGCGGGCGCTGGCGCGATCGGCTCGGCGATTTCCGGAGCAGCAACTGGTGCAGACTCCTGCAGCACAGACTCCGGCGGCGCGGATGCCGGCGGTAAAATCGTCGGATTCCCGGCGTCCGGCGGCTTGTCCGTAACCGTCGGAGGAGTCTCGGAAAGGGTCGGCACGTCGTTCATTCTCGGACCTTACACTATCCGCTAGCTCATAGCTGCATTTCCACGCCGTCAGTTGCCTTGTGATCCGCCAGCCGAACTCTTACTTCACTCATCCGGGCTCGGCCTGCAATCGCGCAACCTTGCCGCCTGCCGTTGCTTCGGACCGAGTCTCAATTTGGCCTCATTGGGCTGACGGTAAATAACGCCCCGCCTTTCGTCCCCTCCATCAGGAATGCAACATGGTCCGCAGCGTCACTCTCGTCATTGCTTTGTTACTTTCGACGGCCGCATGGGCGGAGAACAAGGTGGGTCCGCACAGCCAGAAAGACGAAGACGCCTGCGATCGCGATGCGCACCGGTTGTGCAAGGAGCTGATCCCGGACCAGATGCGCGTGCTGGCGTGCCTGCAGACGAACCGGCAGAAGCTCAGCAAGGCCTGCCAGGTCGTGTTGCAGACGCACGGCGTCTGAGCGACGCGCCTATTCGGCGGCTTTCAGCAGGCTTTCGCCGCCGGCGCGGAATTGCTCGAACAAGGCCGCTTCGTCGGCCTTGGCGGCGGTAAGATGACGCTGCTTGACGTGTCCGAAGCCGCGAATCTTTTCCGGAATGACGGCAAGGCCCACGGCGAGGTGATGGTTGTCCGGCGTCAGCCTGGCCAGCACTTCGTCGAGCATCGCCTCGTAATCGGTAATCAGCTGGCGTTCTGTGCGGCGTTCAAGCGTGCGGCCGAATGGATCGAGCGCGGTGCCGCGCAGCAATTTGAATTTCGCCAACACGCGGAAGGCCGGCATCAGCCACGGGCCAAAGCTCGTCTTGCGCGGCAAGCCTGTCGCCGGATCGCGCCGCGCCAGAATCGGCGGCGCGAGGTGAAACTCGAAGCGTAGGTTGTCGCCGTCGAACGCATTCTTCACCTGGCTCGCGAACGCGCCGTCGGTGTAGAGCCGCGCCACTTCGTACTCGTCCTTGTAGGCCATCAGCTTGAACAGATAGCGCGCCACCGCGTCGGCAAGACCGCTCTTGCCGGGCGCCCGCAACGTCTCGGCGCCTATCACCTTGTCCACCCAGGACCGATAACGCCTGGCATAGGCGTTGCTCTGATAGGCTTTGAGAAATTCTTCGCGCCGCGCGACGGCTTCGGAAATGCTTTCCGACAGATGTTCGGCGTCGCTCGCGCTCGATGAGGCGGGCTTGGCCAGCGCCTCGACCGCAGCGCGATCGATCACGGCGCGGCGGCCCCAATGGAACGCGGCCTGGTTCATGGCGACGGCTTCGCCGTTCAATTCGATCGCCCGCTCGATCGCCGCCGCCGAGACCGGGATGGCGCCAAGCTGATAGGCAAAGCCGACCATGAACATGTTGGCGCCGATCGACTGGCCGAACAGCGCGTTGGCGATGCGGCTCGCATCGACGAAGTGCGTATGATCGGCGCCGGCATCGGCCGTGATGGTGCGCTTGAGCCGCTCGCTCGGCAGCGAGAAATCGGCATTGCGGGTGAATTCGCCGGGCAGGAATTCGTCGGTATTGATCACCATCTGCGTCGCGCCGTGCTTGACGGCCGCGAGCACCTTCTTGGTGCCGGCGACGACGATATCGCCGCCGATCACCAGATCGGCGCGGCCGGCGGCGACGCGGATCGCATGAATGTCCTCGGGCTTTGCAGCGAAGCGGATGTGGCTGAAGACCGCGCCGCCCTTTTGCGCAAGGCCCGCCATGTCGAGCACGCCGACGCCGCGGCCTTCCAGATGCGCCGCCATGCCGAGAATGCCGCCGACGGTGACGATGCCGGTGCCGCCGACGCCGGTGACGATGATGTTGTAGGTCTGGTCGATCGCCGGCAGCTTCGGATCCGGCAGCCGGGCCAGATCATGATCGGCGGCGACGCCTTTGCCCTTCTTGAGCTTGGCGCCATGCACCGTGACGAAAGACGGGCAGAAGCCTTTGACGCAGGAGAAGTCCTTGTTGCAGCTCGACTGGTCGATGGTGCGCTTCCTGCCCCATTCGGTTTCGAGCGGCTGCACCGAGACGCAATTCGATTTGACGCCGCAATCGCCGCAGCCTTCGCAGACCAGTTCGTTGATGATGACGCGCTTGTCGGGATCGGGAAACGTGTGCCGCTTGCGGCGGCGGCGCTTCTCGGCGGCGCAGGTCTGGTCGTAGATCAGGACGGTGACGCCCGGCACTTCGGCAAGCGTCTTCTGCACCGTGATCAGATCGTCGCGGTGATGGATGGTGACGCCCTTCGGCCACACCGTGTCGCTGGCATATTTGTCCGGCTCGTCGGTGACGATGACGACGCGCTTGGCGCCCTCGGCCGCCACCTGCCGCGCGATCTGCGGCACGGTGAGCCCGCCGTCATTGGCCTGGCCGCCGGTCATGGCGACCGCGTCATTGAACAGGATCTTGTAGGTGATGTTGGTGTTGGACGCGATCGCGGCGCGGATCGCCATATAGCCCGAGTGATTGTAAGTGCCGTCGCCGAGATTCTGGAATACGTGATTGCGGTTGGAGAACGGCGCCTCGCCGACCCAGTTGGCGCCCTCGCCGCCCATATGCGTGTAGCCGAGCGTCGAGCGGTCCATCCATTGCGCCATATAATGGCAGCCGATGCCGGCATAGGCGCGCATGCCTTCCGGCACCACAGTGGAAGTGTTGTGCGGACATCCCGAGCAGAAATACGGAATGCGCTGGGCAACGTCCTTGGTGGCCGCGGCGATCCGTTGCGCTTCCTTCAGCCGCTCGACGCGGCCGATGAGATCGTCATTGCGATGATACTTGAGCAGCCGCTCGCCGATGCAGATGGCGACGTCGTTGGGATCGAGCGCGCCCTTGACCGGGAATAGCCACTCGCCCTGCTCGTCGCGCTTGCCGATGCAGATCGGCTGGTTCGCAGTGCCGTAGAGTTCTTCGCGGACCTGCACTTCAAGGAGCGAGCGCTTTTCCTCGACCACGATTATGAGATCGAGGCCGCTCGAGAATTCCTTCAACTCGCGCTGGCTCAACGGCCATGAGCAGCCGACCTTATAGAGCCGGATGCCGAGCGCGTTGCACTTCACTTCGTCGATGCCAAGCTCGTCGAAGGCTTGGCGGACGTCGAGATAGCTCTTGCCGGTGGTGACGATGCCGATTTTGGGATCGCGGCCGCCGGACGTAATGGTGCGGTTGAGCTTGTTGGCGCGTACAAAAGCCAGCATGGCGTCGCGCTTGAAATCGTGCAGCCGCGCTTCCTGCGCCAGGACCGGATCGTTGAGGCGGATATTGAGCCCGCCGTCGGGCATGCGAAAATCGTCGGGCGTCACGATATTGATGCGGTCGAGGCTGCCGTCGATCGCGGCCGTCGACTCGATCGTCTCGTGCATGGTCTTCAGCGCCGTCCAGGCGCCGGTATAGCGCGACATCGCCCAGCCATAGAGGCCGTAATCGAGCACTTCCTGAACGCCCGCGGGATTCAGGATCGGCATCATGACGTCGATGAAATGATATTCGGACTGGTGCGCGGTGGTGGAGGATTCGGCGGTGTGGTCGTCGCCCATCAGCGCCAGGACGCCGCCATGTTTCGAGGAGCCGGCGAAATTGGCGTGGCGGAATACGTCGCCGGTGCGGTCGACCCCGGGACCTTTGCCGTACCACATGGCGAAGACGCCATCGAACTTGCCCTCGCCGCGCAGTTCCGCCTGCTGTGAGCCCCAGACCGCGGTGGCGGCCAGGTCTTCATTGATGCCGCCTTGAAAGCGGATATCGCTCTTTTCGAGGAAGCCCCGCGCCCGCATGAACTGGCTGTCGAGCCCGCCCAGCGGCGAGCCGCGATAGCCGCTGACATAACCCGCCGTATTGAGGCCGTTGCGGCGGTCGAGCTCCTTCTGCATCAGGCAGAGCCGCACCAGCGCCTGGTACCCGGTGACAAAGATATGACGCTGGCCGAGATCGTACTTATCGTCGAGTTTGACGTCGCGCAGCGCCATAACGCAGGCCTCACACCACCCGGAATCGGGACTCCGGCGGCAGTTTGCCCTTACCGACCCGATATTGCCAGAGGGACCGGGTTTTAAGACCGATATAGGGGGCTGCCGGCGCGCGGCAATGCCGGTGGATCAAGGCGTCGCAACGGTTTGCCGCAGCGGACACGGCACTTTGCAAGCCGTGAGGGCGTTCAAGCCGCCCAGATATGCGGCCGGATCTTCTGCAGCATTGCAGGGATTTCGCTCACTGGCTTGGCCTTGCTGAACAGATAGCCCTGTGCCTGCATGCAGCCCTCGGCGCGCAGGATCTCGAGTTGCTGCTCGGTCTCGACACCTTCGGCGGTGGTGATCATGCCCAGGCTCGAGCCGAGGCGCATCACCGCGCGGATGATGGCGACGCAGTCGTTTTCCTTGCCCAATTCGCGGATGAACGAGCGGTCGATCTTGATCTTGTCGAACGGGAACCGGCGCAGATAGCTGAGCGAGGAATAGCCGGTGCCGAAATCGTCCATGCAGATGCGCACGCCAAGCTTGCGGAATTGATGCAGCACGTCGAGCACGGCCGGATTTTCCTGCAGCAGGACGGTTTCGGTGATTTCGAGTTCGAGCCGCGAGGCTGCGAGGCCGGTCTGGCCGAGCGCCGACATCACCGACAGCGCCAATGTCGAATTGCGGAACTGCACCGCAGACAGATTGACCGCGACGGTGAGCTTCTCCGGCCACGTTACGGCGTCGCGGCAGGCCTGTTTGAGCACCCAGTCGCCGAGCGGCACGATCAGGCCAATCTCCTCGGCGACCGGGATGAACACGTCGGGTCCGACCATGCCGCGCTCGGGATGATTCCAGCGCAACAGCGCCTCGAAGCCCGAGACCTTGCCGTTGTCGATATTGACCAGCGGCTGATAGTGCAGCTCGAACTGTTCTTCGGCGAGCGCCCTGCGCAGATCGAGCTCGAGCCGGCGGCGCTCCTGCATCTGGGCGTCCATCTCAGCCTGGAAGAAGTGATAGGTGCCGCGGCCTTCGGCCTTGGCGCGGTACAGCGCCATGTCGGCATTGCGCAGAAGCTGGTCGGGCTCGGTGCCGTCATTGGGCGCAAGCGCGATGCCGACGCTGGTGCCGATGACGACCTGGTGGCCGCGCACGTCGAACGGCTCGACCAGCGCATCGATGATCTGCGCGGCAAGTTCGCTGGCCTCCATGGGAGTCGCCCGCGAATGCACAATGGCGAATTCGTCGCCGCCGAGGCGGGCCACGGTGTCGCCATCCGCCACCACACCCTGCAGCCGCTCGGTCACCGCGCACAGCAGCGCGTCGCCGATCGAGTGCCCGAGCGAATCGTTGACGCCCTTGAAGCGGTCGAGATCGAGGAACATGACCGCGAGCGTCTCGCCGCGCGCCAGCGCCTGCTCCATCTTGTCCTTGAACAGCACGCGATTGGGCAGATTGGTCAGCGCGTCATGCCGCGCCATGTGCATGATCTTGGCCTCGGCCCGGCGGCGGTCGGTGACGTCTTCGCAGGTGACGACGGAGCGGCCGTCTCCAGTCGGGCTATAGAGACTCGATATGACCCGGCCGTCGGGGAATTCCCACAGATGCGGTCCGGTGGGGTTGTCCTTGATGCGCTGCGCGCGCTCCATCAAGATTTCGTCCACAGTACGGTCCGGCCAAATTCCGCGCTCGATACTGATTGCGATTGCCTCAGCGACCTCCATGCCGGGCTTGATGCGATCGGGCGGCAGGTTGAAAATCTCGCAATAGCGCTTGTTGAACATCTGGATGCGGCCCTGCGCATCGACCAGGCAAAGGCCCTGCGACATGTTTTCCAGCGCGGCATCGAGCAGAAGATTGCTCTCGCGCAGTGAGCGTTCCTGGGTCTTGAGCTTGGTGATATCGCTGCATAGCACGATGAAGCCGCCGTCATGGCTCGGGCTGCGGCTGATGCGCAGCCAGCGGCCGTCGGCCATCAGGATGTCGCCGGTGGCCTGCACATCGTCGTCGTGCCGGATCAGAATGTCACCGGCCTCGGCCGCGCCCTGCAACGCGGGCTCGAGCCGCGCGAGCGGCGTGCCTGGCTCGAGCAGACCGCGCTCGACGCCGAGATAATCGGCGGCCTGCGCATTGGCGAGCACGATGCAGTCACTGGCATCGACGACGATGACGCCTTCCTGCGAAGATTGCACGGCATCGGCGAGGCGCGCCTGCGCGGAGCGGCGCTGTTCAACTTCGCGCTCCATCATCGTTTTGATGTTGTCGCGCATTTTCGCCATGGCGGCGAGCAGCGCGCCCAGTTCGTCGGCGCCGCCGCGCGGCACCGCGGCATCGAGCTCGCCGGCGGCAATGCGCTCGGCGACGCCGGAGGCCACCGCGACCGGGCCGACGACGCGGCGCGCCACGCCCCAGGCCACCATCGCTGAAAGCAGCAGCGCCAGTAGGACACCGGCAATGGTGAGTTGCATGTCGTGCGCGACCGTCGCGCGCGCGGTCTGCCGATAGAGGAATCCATCGCCCGCGGTGTAGTTCACCAACAGATCGATCTGATCGTCGACCTTGCCCGCATAATGATCGAGCGTATCCCAGTTGATTTCGTTCTCATGGCCGTTGATGAGCCGATCGCAAATGCTCTTCCAGGCGTCGACCGCGCGCTGCACGTTTTCGGCGGCGCGGGCGGCGCGCGCCGATTGCGAGCGCGCGGCGGCGATCTTGAGGTCCTGCGACAACGACACGCTGAGATTTTCCATCTCGCTGTCGAACGCGGCGCGCAGGCCGGGGTCGGCCGCGGTCCAGCGCCGCGCGAAAGCGGCGCGCATGGCGGCGAAATCGGTCGCCGCTGCGCGCGCGTAATTGATCGACATCAGCGATTTATCGAACGTCTTGTCGACCAGCACGCCGGCATTCTTGATGCCCATGACGGCGTAACCGCCGAGAGCAGCGGTGATGACGCTCATGATCAGAAAGGCGATCAGAATGCGGCCGCGAATCGTCATGCAATGCGCAGCAAGCCGCGCGGCGCGGCGGCGCCAGCGCGAAACGGTTCGCAACAGCAGGGAGGTCGCCCGGCTACGCGGCATTTGAAACTTGTTACTCCAACTATGCCGCATACTCATTATATGGACGGCGGTTAAGGCCTCCCCTTCGCGCCCGCCAATCTTACGGAGTTACTTAATAGCGGCTTATGCGGGGTGAATATTGCGTGACGTAAGAACGCCTTATGCGATGCTTTAACGGCCTCTTAACCGAGGCCCGCCACGGTGGAAAACACGCCCCGATTTCCCCCCGGTGCTCCGACTGCGAGGCGAGCATGGAAATGTCACAGGCGGCCAGGCGGCTGCGCCATCTCTCCGCGGTGGGCCTCGCGGCCGTGGCCATTGTCGCGCTCGGCACGCTGGTCGGATTGGCGCTGCCGCAAAACACGATTTCGCAAAAGGGTCGCGAGTTCCATCCGGGTCAGATCGCAATCAAGCGCGGCGACACCATCCAGATCGTCAACGACGACGGCGACCTGCTGCATCACGCCTATATCGACGCGAAGAACTTCTCGTTCGATTCCGGCGACCAGCAGCCGGGCAGCAGGACCGACGTCACCTTTCCGGTGGCGGGCACGTTCGACGTGCTGTGCGCAATCCACCCGAAGATGAAGCTTCAGGTCCGGGTCCAATAATCGCGAGCTTATAAGATCGTCGTGCCGAACAGCACCGCATGCGCGGTGTAATAGGTCGCGAGAAATATCGCGAGCGATGCCGCATAGGCAAACGGCAGCAGCCAGGAATTGCGGAAGCGCGCCGGCTTGCCGCCGTCGTCGGCGACGATGCCGAGCAGCGCGACCACGATCAGCGTGTGGCCGATCAGATCGATCTTGCCGAACGGGATGACCGCGCTGACGAACATCGCGATCAGCATCACGCCCGCGAGCCGGCGCACCAGCGGCGTCCACACCAGGGCGAATGCGAGCGCGAATTCGACGGCGCCGGCGGCGCGCATGTAGAAGTCAGGCGTCAGACCGAGCGACATCGACGGATGCAGGATGAACAGCGGATAGGACCATTCGGGATAGGCCCATTTTTCGATCGAGGCCCACATCAAAGTGACGCCGGCGGTGATGCGCAGCACGTCGATCGGGCGGACCCCGAACAGATTCTTCTGCAGACCGGTCAGCGCCAGGTAAGCCGCTACGCCGAGAAAGACCGGATAGTCGGCGAGATGGAAGGCGCCGTATTGCCACACACCGATGCTGAACAGAATGGCGATGCCGAGCGCCGACAGCGGCATCGTGCGCCGGCTCAGCATGCCGGCGGCGATGCCGAGTTGCAGCGCGCCGATCCAGCTCGAGTCGGTTTTCAGCTCCGGTGTCAGGAGGATGCCGCCGGCGCCCCAGATGGCGATGAAGAAGAATGCGCAGGCGGCGCGGAAAATGGTCTCGATGTTGTCGCGCGCCAAACGCGTCACCCGGTCGAGCGAGCGCAACATGGCGGCGCCGACTGGCGTGCCCTCGAACAGGGCGCCCACCATCAGCGTCAGCAGCGACAGCCCGACCAGCCATTCAAAATCGGGGCAGAGGACGTTTTCCAGGCCTTCCGGCTGTCCCGCCACATCAAAAGCGCAGAACCATTTGACGTGGGCGCTTGCGGTGCCGGCGAACAGCCCGGCGAGCACACATGCAAGCGGTATTGCGGCTGCGAATGACAGCAGCCGCTTGGCCAGCCGACTCATAATTGAGGGCCTCCGGTTACTCAACCTGACACAACAGATACGCCACCCGCCCCAGGCATCTGCTTTCCTTAAGCTTTTCTTTACCACGGTTTTTCGGAACTCGGCCACGTTTTGGTGTCGCAGTTTCACCTTTGGTTAACCGCGTACGGGAACCCGCGCCGGATACAAACAAATGCAATCTATTTCCGGAGCCGCCCGGTAAGCCCTCCCCCGCTACAACCGCCCCCGCGCCGGCGAAGAAACGTCGTTCAAAGAAGAGCTTCGGGCGCGGGGGCGTGATGATTGGCTTTGTTGGATTGTTCAGCGTGGTGACCGGCGCGGTCGCCGCCTATGCGTCGGACCGCTATCCGTCCCATCGCGAGGCTCTGGAAACCGCGGCCGGAATCCTGGTGATCGGCGGCTTTTCCGTCGCCGGCTACGCGCTCTCGAATTTCGTGATTGTCTGATCAGCGCGGCAGCGGTGGCACGGCATAGGCCGTGGGCGTGCCGTTGAGCGTCTGCAGGAAGGCGATGAGATCGGCCTTCTCGCCAGCCGACAATTTCAAAGAGTGAATCTCACTGTCGCGGCTCGGGCGGTCGATACCGCCGCGATCGTAGAGCGCAATGACGTCGTCGAGCGTCGTCACCGAACCGTCATGCATATAGGGGCCGCGCCGCGCGACGTCGCGGAGCGTCGGCGTCTTGAAGGCATATTTCAACTTCACCGAAGTCGGGAACAGCTTGCCGCGGCCGGTATCGTCGTCCTTCGCGACGCCGACATCATGGAACGAGGAATCCGTGAACGCCCAGCCGCTATGACAGGCCGCGCAATTGGCCTTGGTGTTGAACAGGACGAAGCCGCGCTTGGCGGATTCGCTGATCGCTTTCGGATCGCCGCCGATCCAGCGGTCGAACGGCGCTTCGTTGGACACGATGGAGCGCTGGAAAGTGGCGAGCGCCTGCTCGATCTTCTGCTGCGTGATATCGCCCTGGCCGTAAGTGGCATTAAAGGACGCGACATAATCCGGAATGACCGATAGTCGCGCGATCAGGTCCCCCACCGGCAGATTTATATTGTCGGGAGAACTGAGGGGGCCGATCGCGACGCTTTCCAGATCGCGGAAATGTCCGTCCCAGCCGAGCTTCGGGGTCCAGGCGACATTGAGCAATGTCGGCGCCCGCAGCGGCAAGTGTTTTTCGCCGACCGCTTGCGGCTCGCCGTCGCCCCAGGACAGGCCCGGATTGTGGCATGACGCGCAGGAGTGGAGCTTGGAGCCTGACAGCAGCGGATCGAAGAACAGGACTCGGCCGAGCTTCGCTTTGCTGTCCGAGATACGGATCGTCCTTCGGATAAGGGATCTGCGCCGGCCGGTGATATTGCTTGCGCATAGTCTGCAGGCTGAGCTCGGGATCGGCGAACAGCGAGCCACAGGCGCCCACCAGCGCCAGAACGGCAATCGTCACTGCTGCGACTCTCCTGATCAGGAAAGCCGTGTGCGGCCACAGCATGGACGACAATTTATCGAGGCCGGTTGACGATCAGTTAATAATGATGGCGAGAGCGGCCATGCGCGCGCTTTTAGCACGGCCTCGGCAAGCCGAGGCGTGCTGTTTTGGGCGGCTGCCTGCCGCACGCCTGGCGTGCTAGACTGATCGCACTCTCGGGGAGGTCACAATGAACACGCACATCAAGAACGCCGACGTTCAAAATGCCGCGCCGTCCGAAGTTTCACCGGCCGAATGGCAGGCCCGCATCGACCTCGCCGCGACCTATCAACTGATCGCGCATTACGGCTGGGGCGACGTCATCTACAATCACTCTTCCATGCGCGTGCCCGGCGAAGACCGCAATTTCCTGATCAAACGGCACGAGCTTCTCTACGCCGAGGTGACGCCGGCCAATCTGGTCAAGGTCAGCATGGACGATGACCTCGACGAATCCTCGGGCGTCAACCGGCCGGGCTTCACCTTGCACGGCGGCGTGCTGTCGGCGCGGCCGGACGTCAACTGCGCCGTCCATGTGCACACCGAGACCGGCATGGCAATTTCGGGCCTGCAGCATGGCCTGCGCATGGTGTCGCAGGCTGCGATCCGTTTCTACAATCGCACCGGCTATCACGACTATGAAGGTATCACCGAGGATTTCGGCGAACGCGCGCGAATCAACAAGGCGCTCGGCAACAACCGCGCGCTGATCATGCGCAATCACGGCTTGCTCACCGTCGGCAAAACCGCCCGTGAGGCGTTCGTGCTGATGAAGTCGCTGCTCGAAGCCGCGCACATCCAGTTGACGATGGAAGCGACTGGCGGCGCGCTGGTCGAGATTCCGCCGGAGATCTGCGAAAAGACCGCGCGGCAATACGAGCACCACGATTCCGGCCGCGGCTCGGCCGACTGGCCGGCCTATCTGCGCATGATCGACGGCATCAATCCGAACTGGCGGAATTGATCGCGCAACGAGCGCTATTCCACTTTCACATCCGCCGCCTTGACCACCTTGCCCCATTTCTCGGTTTCGGCGGCCATGAACGCGCCGAAGTCGGCCGGCGTGCCGGCAAAGATCTGACCGCCGAGATTGGCGAGGCTCGCCTTGAATTTCTCGTCGGCAAGCGCCGCGTTGATCTCCTTATTCAGCTTATCGATGATCGGCACGGGTGTGCCGCGCGGCACGCCGATGCCGTGCCAGCCGGCCGCCTCGTAACCCGGCACGAATTCGCCGACCGTCGGTACGCCCGGCAGCACGTCCTGCCGCGATGCGGTGGTGACGGCGAGCGCCCGGGTCTGGCCGGAGTTAACATAAGAGATCGAAGAGACGACGACGTCGAACATGACCTGCACGCGGCCGGCGATCAGGTCGGCGATCGCAGCCGAAGCGCCGCGATAGTGCACCGGCACGAGCTTGACGCCGGACAGCATCTGAAAATATTCGCCGTAGAGATGCTGTCCGCTGCCGGGGCCGACGGTCGCCATATTGATCTTGCCGGGATTGGCTTTGGCATAGGCGATGAACTCGGGCACCGTCTTGGCCGGCACGTCGAGATTGACCTCCATCACGAAGGGCGTGCGCATGATGCTGGCGACCGGCGCGATGTCGTGGAGGAAGTCAAAGCCGAGGTTGGGGTAGAGCGCCGCATTGATGGCATTGGGCGGGGTCGCGTAGATCAGCGTATAGCCGTCCGCCGGCGCGCGCACGACATATTCGGCCGCGATGTTGCTTGCCGCGCCAGTTTTGTTGTCGACGAAGAATTGCTGGCCGAGATGGTCGGACAGCCACTGCGCCACCAAACGCGCGCCGATGTCCGACGCCGAGCCCGGCGCAAAGCCGACCACGATATGCACCGGGCGCGCCGGATAGTCGTCGGCGCGGGCGACTTGCGCGAAGGCGGGAAGCGACGCCGCACTCAGCGCGAGATTCAGAAAATGACGGCGGTGGATTTTCATGACGGCTCCAAGCCCGCGGCCTTGATGATCGGGATAAGACGCTCGCGCTCGGCGGTGAGATAGTTCTGCGCGAACGCCGAACTCGCATCCATGCGGGTATCGAGGCCGGCGGCCTCCATCACCTTCTGGAAGTCCGGGCTTTGCACGACCTGCGCGGTCGCCGCGGACAGTTGCGAAACAATGGCCGGCGATGTTCCAGCCGGCGCCAGCACGCCGCAGGTGAGCTGAACCACAAGATCGGGAAGCGTCGTGACCGCCGCCGGAATTTCCGGCGCGGCCTTCAGCGGCGCCGGCGCGCAGACCGCGAGAATCCGGATCCTGCCCTCGCGGTGATAGCCCAGCACCTGGCTGGTCACGTTCGGCGTCATCATCGGCACCGTGCCGGCGAGAAGGTCGATCAAGCCGGGACCGGCGCCGCGATAGGGCACGTGCAGGATGCCGGGCGCCTTGATGAGCTGTTTGAACAGTTCGCCGGCAAGATGCGTGACCGTGCCGACGCCGGCCGACGCGTACGTCAACTCCTTCTGATGGCCTTGCGCATAGGGGATGAATTCACTCAGGCTGTTCGCCGGAACGCTCGGATGCACGACGATTGCCGTGGACGATGTCGCGATCATCGATACCGGCGAAAAATCCTTCGCCGGATCGTAAGACGGATGCAGCATCAGATACGGCGCGATGATCTGCGAACTGGTATCGCCGAACAGGAGCGTATAGCCGTCGGGCTTGGCATGCGCGACCGTCGCAGCGCCGATCGTACCGCCGCCGCCGCCTTCGTTCTGGATAATCACGGTCCCGACCGGACCGCGCACGCGCTCGGCCCAATTGCGCGCCACCGCATCGACGACGCCGCCGGGCGGATAGGGCACGATCACGCGGATGGTCTCTTGCGGATATTTGGACTGCGCGAAAGCGGCAGTGCCGCAAAGGTATGGGGCGGCAAGACCCGCGACCCCAAGACGCAGGCAATCACGGCGATTTACGATGCTTTCCTCCCGGCGTGTTTTTTGCGCGAGCCGCGACAATGCTTGCCGGATCTGGCCCTGCTGCAACTTCATACGCCGCCCGAATTTGTTTGACAATTTCGGCACGCGTGCCCGCCACCGGCGGCCGATCGTCGCGCCTTCGCCATTCGCGCGATAACACGAATTTACGCAACGCCGGGAATTGTCGCGGTTCGCTCCGGCGGCGCAATGACGCAGCAAGCAATCTTCAGATCTTGTTGCCCGCGCTCCAGGTCCAGAAGTCGCGGCCTTCCTCGCGCAGAAAACGCGCCAGCACCATATTATGCACCTCCGACGCGCCGTCGACGAGACGCGCGGCGCGGGCGGCGCGATAGATCCATTCCAGGATGGTGTCCTTGGAATAGCCGCGGGCGCCGTTGAGCTGGATCGCGATATCACAGGCCTGGTGCAGCGTGTCGGCGACGTGCACTTTCGCCATCGATACTTCCTTGCGGGCGCGGTCGCCGTGATCGAGCTTCCACGCCGCATGCATGGTGAGAAGCCGGCCGATCTGGATCTGGTGCGCCATCTGGCCGAGCTTGATCTGCACGCTTTCGCGGTCGGCAAGCCTGACGCCGAAGCCCTCGCGATTGTTGACATAGTCCTGCGCGATTTCGAGGCAGCGTTTGGCCTGGCCGAGCCAGCGCATGCAATGCGTCAGCCGCGCCGGCCCGAGCCTGATCTGGGTGATCTTCAAGCCGTCGCCGACGCCGAGCAGAATATTGTCGTCGCAGACCTCGAGCCCGTCGAATTCAAGCTCGCAATGCCCGCCATGCTCCTCGGGTCCCATGATGCCGATGCGGCGCACGATGCGCCAGCCGGGCTGGTCGCGATGATAGAGAAAGGCGGTGAGCCCGCGGCGCTTGTCGTCGGAGGTGCGGACGACGACGATGAAATGCGCGGCTTCGGCGGCGCCGGTGATGAACCATTTGCGGCCGTAGATCTTCCAGCCGCCGCCTTTCTTCTCTGCATAGCTGCGGATCATGCCGGGATCCGAGCCGCCGCCGGGCGCCGGCTCGGTCATGGCGAAGGATGACTTCACCTTGCCTTCGACGATCGGCTTGAGCCACCATTCCTTCTGCGCCGGCGTGCCGATGCGCGACAGCAGATTCATGTTGCCGTCGTCGGGCGCCGCGCAATTGATCGCGAGCGGGCCGAACAGCGAGCGCGCGGCTTCTTCATAGATAGCGGCCCAGGCCACGATCGGCAGCGCCATACCACCGAATTCCTTGGGCGATTGCGGCGCCCAGAGTCCTGCCTTCCTCGCCTGCTCCTGAACCGGCGCCAGCCGATCGAGCGGAATATTCTCGTGCTCAGAAAAATTCCGCGGATCGGCTTCGAGCGGCAGCACATGCTCCTCGATGAAGGCGCGCGTGCGCAGGCGAAGGTCCTCGATCTCAGGCGACAGGGCGAAATCCATGCTGGCGTCCCCCAAATGTGATTATCGGCGGCAATCGACAGGGCAGAAGCGGGAATACGTCCGTTGCAAAGGGGTTATAATGGAGCACTCACCAAGGTGGAAACACAACGCTCAAGGTGACGACCATGACGCGTATCGCGCTTTCGACCGCCGCCGTCGCGGCCCTGATTTGTCTTCATGCATCGCCGAGCCAGGCCCAGTATCAGCGGCACCGCGCCGTGGTGTGCGGCGATACAGGTCGGTAGCGGCGGCGTGCACTACGACTGTTACTACGCCACTGTCGAAGCCTGCACACCCAATGTGCTCGCGGGCAATCGCGGCTTCTGCGCCATGAATCCCTATTTCGGGCATGCTTCGAATTATACGATGGGTCGAGTTCGGCTTACGGGTACGGGCCGGATTATGGATCGGGCGGCTGGCAACAAGCTCCCGTCACGCATCACCGGCATTATTCTCGACGCCAGCCGCGCAAGCATTCGCACAAATCCTGAGGACGTCCTCAGGCAGTCTACCGCGTCTCAAGTACTCGCCGGCGTCATGACCGGCGCGGGCGCGGCTTCCTCCGCGGTCGTGGCGATGCCGCCGTGCTCGGTGATCTGTTCGAGCACTCGTCCCTTGGTCTCGACCCCGATCAGCCACAGCGCGATCGCCGAGACCAGATAGGCCAGCGCGAAAGTGTGCAGCACATAGGCGCCGACGCCATAGGCCAGCATGAAGCCGACGACAGTTGGCGCCAGGAATGAGCCGATGCGGCCGATGCCGAAGAACCAGCCGACCGCCGTGGCACGCAGATGAGTCGGATGCAGCTCGCTGACATAGATGCCGGTCGCGCCATAGACGCCGGGATTGACCCAGCCCACGGCGGCTGCGGCAGCATAGAGCCACATGCCGCTCGCCATCGCGAACCACAGATGAAAGAACGCACCGACGAAATAATAGAGAAACAGCACGGGCCTTCGGCCGTAGCGGTCGATCAAGAAACCGCAAGCCGAGTAACCGACGACGGCGCTCAACGCCTGGACAAGTTGGAAACTGATCGCTTGCGTCAGCGGAATGCCGCGTTGCGTCAGGATCGTCGGCAGCATGAACAGGATGCCGTTCGAAGCCCAGAGAAAGCCGAACGAGACGATCCAGAGCAACAGCGTGTTCTTGGCTCGCCCGGGCGCCAGCAGCTCGAATACCGTCACTTTACTTGGCGCCGCCACTTCGGGGTGCAGATTGGCGAGGCTTTTGATCTCGTCAGCCGTGAGCGATCGCCCGATCGCATCCTTCTCGATGCCGGCGACGGTCGCTTCGGCCTCGGCGATGCGGCCCTTGCTCAACAGAAAGCGCGCAGATTCCGGCATGTAGCGGCGCACGAAGAACAGCAACAGCGCCGGCACGACGCCGATGATGAACAGCGCACGCCAGCCCCAGCGCGGAATGATCAGAAGGCTCAACGACGCCGCGAGAACCAGGCCGACCGGAAAGGCGGCCATGATGTTGCCGGTCATGGCGCCGCGAATGCGGCCGGGACTGTATTCCGAGCTCAGCGTCAACGTCACCGGCACTTCGCCGCCGAGGCCGAAATTCGACAGGAAACGGAACACCGACAGCGACAGCACGTTCCACGACACCGCCACGAGTTCGGTGAACACCGCGAACAGTCCGACCGTTGCCTGAAACGAAGTGCGGCGGCCGATGTAATCCGAGATCGTGCCCCAGAACAGCGCGCCGAGAAACGCGCCGACCAATCCGACCGTCGCGAGCAAGCCGGCCTGCGCCGGACCCAAGCCGAATTCACGCGCCACCGGCGGCAGCGCCGCGCCGAAAATCGCGAAGTCCGCCGCGTCGAGCGCGATGCCGCAGAAGGCGAGGATGAAGAAATGGCGGTGCCATTTGGAAAACGGCAGGCGCTCCAGGCGAGCGACGAGCTCGGCGGAAGCAATTTCAACGGACGGCCTGCGCGCGTCGGACATGTGTCTCCCCCATTTACAACCGCTGTTGTCGCCGCGGCTCGTTTTTATTGGGCCGCAAGATGCAATAGAAAACCAGATGTGACAAGGCAGCCCGAGACAATGTAAATGTTCGGCGCGCGCATGGATGACAGCCGGCCATGATCATCGACATCTTCAACCACTTCATGCCCAAAGCCTATCTTGACCGGCTGGCGGCGCTGATTCCGGGCCATGTCGCGACCACGGCCTTTCCACGGCTCAAGACCCTGATCGATGTCGACGCGCGGCTGAGATTGCTCGACGGGTACGGCGACTTCGCGCAGGTGCTGTCGCTCGCCAATCCGCCGCTCGAACACGTCGCCGGGCCGGAGGCCACGCCGGATCTGGCGCGGCTGGCCAATGACTCGCTGGCGGAGATTTGCCGCAAGCATCCGGACCGCTTCCCGGCCTTCGTCGCCGCGCTGCCAATGAATAATGTCGAGGCCTCGCTTGCCGAACTCGATCGCAGCGTCACGCAGCTTGGCGCGCGCGGTATCCAGGTCTTCACCAATGTCGCCGGCGTGCCGCTGAGTGACGCCAAATTCCGCCCGCTGTTTCGCCGCATGGCCGAGCACGATCTGCCGGTCTGGGTGCACCCGATGCGCGGCCCGGACTTCGCCGATTATGCGAGCGAGAAAACGTCGCAGGACGAAGTGTGGTTCTCGTTTGGCTGGCCCTATGAGACGACAGCCTGCATGACGCGACTGATCTATTCCGGCCTGTTCGACGAATTGCCGCGTGCCAAGATCATCTCGCATCATATGGGCGGCATGATCCCTTACTTTCCGGCCAAGATTAATCTCGGCTTCCGCCAGATCTTCTTCGGCACGCGCGACGAGAACCCGGTGGCGAAGGAGCGCGGCCTCAAAAAGCCGCCGCTGACCTATTACAAAATGCTCTATGCCGACACCGCGCTTGGCGGCGAAGAGGCGCCGACACGCTGCGGCCACGCTTTCTTCGGCACGTCGAACTGTCTTTTTGCTACGGACGCGCCGTTCGACTCCGAACAAGGCCGCTGGCTGATCACTGACACCATTCGCGCGGTGAAGAACCTCGACATCCCGCAACAGGAGCGCGACCGGATCTTCGCCGGCAATGCGCGCGCTTTGCTCAAGCTCTAGGAAACTCCGCCATGATCACCAAGAACATCAAAGTGCCGCTGCGCGATGGCGAGATGGGCGCCTATCTCGCCGTTCCCGACCGCACGCCGGCCGGCGCCGTCATCGCCATCATGGAAATCTGGGGCGTCAACGATACCATGCGCTACCACGCCCATGAATTTGCGCGAGCCGGTTTTGTCTGCCTGGTGCCGGACTTGTTCTGGCGGCAGGAGCCCGGCGTCGAATTGTCCGACGGCAATCCCGACGACATCAACAAGGCCTTCGATCTCTACTACGAGTTCGACTACGACCTGGGCGTCCGCGACATGGAGGACATCCGTCTCTATCTGAAGGATCAGCTGCCGGAATGTAACGGCAAGGTCGGCGCGGTCGGCTACTGCCTCGGCGGCAAGCTCTGCTATCTGATGTGCTGCCGCACCGAGATCGATTGCGCGGTCGCCTATTACGGCACCTATATCGAGCACCGCATCAAGGAAGCCAAGAACCTGCACCGGCCTTTCATGCTGCACATGGCGATGAAGGACCGCTGGGTGCAGGCCGAGGTCAACGAGCTTATCGAGCGCCGGCTCTCGCCCAATCCGCTGGTGACCATTCACAAATATCCCGGCGCCGATCATGCCTTCGCCCGCCACGGCGGCAAGACCTACAGCAAGCCGGAAGCCGATCGCGCGCTTGCGCTGAGCTTGGATTTTTTCAAGAAATATTTGGACTAGCTGCTGCGCTGCCGCAGCGCACAACTTTTCATCGCTTCGACCGCTTCCCTTCGGTCGTGAAAACGGCAATGCTGTCGCCACACACGAGCCGACCGCGAAACCGGACGCCAGAGTCATGCTCGATATTTCGCCGAACGCCGCTGCCTTCGCACTCGATGCCGACCAGATCGCCGTGCGCGATATGGCGAAGAGTTTTGCCGATGACACTTTTGCGCCGAACGCCCTTGCCTGGGACGAGGCCAGGCACTTTCCGGTTGCGGAAATGCGCAAGGCCGCCGAGCTCGGCATGGGCGGCATCTTCGTCGCGGAAGAATTCGGTGGCTCGGACCTCTCCCGGCTGACCGGCACCTTGATCTTCGAGGCGCTGGCGACCGGCTGTCCGACGGTTTCCGCCTATATGTCGATCCACAATATGACGGCGTGGCTGATCGACGCTTACGGCAATGACGAACAGCGTAAGCGCTTCCTGCCGCGGCTCTGCACCATGGAGCTGCTCGCGAGCTATTGCCTCACCGAGCCGGGCGCGGGCTCGGACGCCGCCGCGCTCGTGACGCGCGCGCGACGCGACGGCGATCATTACGTCCTGAACGGCCAGAAGCAGTTCATCTCAGGCGCCGGTGCCGGCGATGTTTACCTGGTGATGGCGCGCACCGGCGGCGAAGGCGCAGCCGGCATATCCGCGTTCATTGTGCCCGGCGACACGCCCGGCATTTCCATCGGCGCCAATGAACGCAAGATGGGCTGGAACGCGCAGCCGACGCGCGCGGTGATGTTCGAAAACGTCCGCGTGCCGCTCGCCAACCGTCTCGGCGAGGAAGGCCAGGGTTTCCGGATTGCGATGTCGGGGCTCGACAGTGGACGGCTCAACATCGCAGCCTGCTCGCTCGGCGGCGCGCAATGCGCGCTGGACAAGACGCTGGCCTATATGAAGGAGCGCAAAGCGTTCGGCAAACGGCTCGACGAATTCCAGGCGTTGCAGTTCCGTCTCGCCGACATGGCGACCGCGCTCGAAGCCTCGCGCTCGCTGCTCTGGCGAGCCGCCGCTGCCTTCGACCGCAAGGACGCGAACTTCACCCAGCTTTCGGCGATGGCCAAGCGCTTCGTCACCGACGCCTGCTTCGACGTTGCCAATCAGGCGCTGCAGCTGCACGGCGGCTACGGCTATCTGTCCGAATACGGCATCGAGAAGATCGTGCGCGATCTGCGCGTGCACCAGATCCTCGAAGGCACTAACGAAATCATGCGCCTGATCGTGGCAAGGCAACTCGTCGGGCGATGAACGAAACGCTTGTGCAAGACGGCGATGTCCTCGTCCGCGCCCGCGGTGCGTTGCGCCGCCTGACACTGAACCGCCCCAAAGCGCTCAACGCCGTCACGCTCGGCATGTCCGTCACCATGACCGAGATGATGCGGGCTTTCGCCGCCGATCCCGATGTCGGCGTGGTACTGCTCGACGGTGCCGGCGAGCGCGGCTTCTGTGCCGGCGGCGATATCCGCGCCATCTATGATGCAGCGAAAGCCGGCGATCCGCTGCCGCAGAAATTCTGGGCCATCGAATATCATCTCAATGTGATGATCGCGCGCTACCGCAAGCCGGTGGTCGCAATCATGGACGGGGTCGTCATGGGGGGCGGCATCGGGCTCGCCGGTCACGCGGCACATCGCGTGGTGACCGACCGCTCGATGGTGGCCATGCCCGAAGTCGGCATCGGTTTCTTCCCCGATATCGGCGCCTCGTTTCCGCTGGCGCGCGCGCCGGGTTTCACCGGCACTTATCTCGAGCTCACCGGCGCACGCATGAACGCGGCGGACGCGATCCATGCCGGGCTCGCCGATATTCATATTCCCTCTGCGCGACTTGCCGAAATCCCCGATGCGCTCGTCGGGTGCCGCACGGCCGGGGATGTGCGCAAGCAACTGGCCGCCTTATCCGCCCCGCCCGCCCCCGGACAGCTCGAAGCGGCGCGCCCCTGGATCGACGCCTGTTTCAAAGCCGATACGGTCGAGGAGATTTTTGCGCGGCTGGCGGCCAATCCCGCGCCGGCGGCGCAGGAGGCGCTCGCCGCCATGAAGAAGGCCTCGCCCACCTCGCTCAAGATCACGCTGCGTAACATGCGCGACGCGGCGAAGTTCAGCCGCATTGAGGAATGTTTTGTCCAGGATTACCGTATTGCGCTCGCCTGCGTGGCCGGCCACGACATGATCGAAGGCATCCGCTCGACGATCGTCGACAAGGATCGTAATCCGCAATGGCGGCCGGACACGCTGGAGCAAGTGACGCCGGACATTGTCGCGCGGCACTTTCAACCGGTCGGCGCGCTGGAATTGAAATTCGCAGCGTGAATTCCAAGGAAAACGCATTTCAAGGACAACGCAAATGGCGAAAATCGGATTCATCGGTCTCGGCAATATGGGCGCCCCGATGGCCGCCAATCTGGTCAAGGCGGGCGAACATGTTCACGGCTTCGATGTCGTGGCGGGATTGCGCGATGCGTCGTCCGCGAACGGCGTCGATATCGCCGCCAATGCGCGCTCGGCGGTCGAGAATGCCGAGATCGTCATCACCATGCTGCCGGCCGGTCATCATGTCCTCTCGGTGTGGAAGGATATTCTGCCGGAGGCGAACCAGGGCGCGCTGTTCATCGATTGCTCGACCATCGATGTCGCAAGCGCCCGCGAAGCGCACAAGCTGGCCGCCCAGCAGGGTATCGCCACTCTCGACGCGCCGGTGTCCGGCGGTGTCGGCGGTGCCACTGCGGCGACACTCACATTCATGGTCGGCGGCTCACAGCATGCCTTCGAGCGAGGCAAGCCCGTGCTCGAGCGCATGGGCAAGCGCGTCGTGCATTGCGGCGAGGCCGGCAACGGCCAAGTCGCGAAGATCTGCAACAACATGATCCTCGGCGCGTCGATGATCGCGGTCAGCGAGGCCTTCGTGCTCGGCGAGAAGCTTGGCCTGTCGCATCAGGCGATGTTCGACGTCGTGTCGTCGTCGTCGGGCCAATGCTGGTCGCTGACCAGCTATTGCCCGGTGCCGGGCCCGGTGCCGACCAGCCCCGCCAATAACGGTTACAAGCCCGGTTTCGCCGCGGCCCTGATGCTCAAAGACCTCAATCTCGCCCGCGAGGCCGCGGCTTCGGCCCATGTCGAGACCGCGATCGGCACCCATGCCGCCGACATCTATCAGGAGTTCGCCGAGACCGGTTCGAGCGGCGCCGACTTCTCCGGCATCATCAATTTCGTCCGCACGCAGTCGAGGGGCTGACGCGCCGGCCTTCTACTTTGCCGCCTTCTCCGCTTCCTTGACCGGGTCCTTCACCGCCGCGAAGGTTGCGAACTCGATATTGTAGAGCTCGCCGTCCTTGCGCTCGACGCGCCGGATATAGATGTTCTGGATGATGTCGCGCGTATCCGGGTCAATGGTGATCGGTCCGCGCGGGCTTTCGAAGCTCATGCCCTTCATCGCCGCGATCAGCTTGTCGCCGTCGGTATCGCCGCCGGTCTTCTTGATCGCGTTGTAGATCAGCGTCATTCCGTCGTAGACCGAGTTTGCCATCAGGTTCGGGCGCTTGCCGGCAAACTTGGTGAAGCCGGAGACAAAGGCCTTGTTCTCCGGCGACGGGTGCGCGGCGGAATATTGCCCCGCGGTGATGATCCCGAGCGCCGGATCGCCCATCGGATTGAGCAGATCGTCGTCGGTCATATCGCCGTTACCCATCAGCTTGATGCCGGATTTGTCGAGTCCGCGCTCGACATATTGCCGGGCGAAAGTGCCGGCGAAATTGCCGGGGATGAACACATAGATGCCGTCCGGATTGGCATCACGTGCGCGTTGCAAATATGGCGCGAAGTCCGGGCTTTGCACCGGCGCCCGGATATTGGCGACGACCTCGCCGCCGTTCTTCTTGAGCTCATCACCGAAGGTCTTTTCGGCGTCATAACCCGGCGCATAATCGGAGACGAGCGTCACCACCTTTTTCACGCCGTTCTTGGCTGCCCATTGCGCCATTGGCACCGCAGCCTGCGCCGTGGTGTAGAAGGTGCGCACGATGTAGGGTGACTTCTCGGTGATGATCGAGGTGCCCGCCGCCATCACCACCTGTGGGACCTTCGCCTCGGTCGCAATAGGCGCCACCGCGAGCGCGACTGGCGTGAAGGTGAAGCCCGCCAGTACCGCAACCTTGTCGTTGACGACCAGTTCCTGGGCGAGGCGCTTCGCATTGTCGGGCTGGCCGCCGTCGTCCTTGATGATCAACTCGATGTTTTTGCCGGCGACTTTGGTGCCGTTCTCCTGAATAAAATACTTGGCGCCTGCGATCATCATATTGCCGATCTGGGCGAACTGGCCGGTCGAGGGCGCGATGAAACCGATCTTGATCGTGTCGTCGGCACGGGCAGGATGCGTTAGCAATCCGCCGAGCATCATGATTACCGCCGTAAGCGCAAAACGTCTTCGCTCGATCATGTCGTCCTCCCTGCGAATTGCTTTCGTTCAGCGCACCGTCAGTTCTTCCATAGCTTCTTGCTGGCAATGTCGGCGCCGGCGCGCATCGCCTTGAACTTCTCCCACACCACGGTGTGATGGACTTCGGTGCGGTAGAGCGCTTGCGAGGAGAAGCCGCAGTCGGCGGCGGCGATCACATTGTCGCGGCCGACCAGATTGGCGAAGCGCAGAATGCGCTCGGCGATCAGCTCCGGATGCTCGACGATATTGCTCGCATGGGTGATGACGCCCGGGCACAAGACTTTGCCGTCGGGGATCTTCACCTGCTCGAACAGGTGATATTCGTGCTCGTGGCGCGGATTGGCGGCTTCGAAACTGTAGGAGCCGGCCTTGATCTTGAGCATATAGCTGATGAGCTGCGGCAGGGTCGCCTCGTAAAGCCGCGGCCCTTCGTTGATGCCGTAACAGGTGTGAAAGCGCACCCGCTCGACCGGAATGCCTTTGAGCCCTTCGTTGATCGCCTCGACATAGATGTCGGCGCGGCGCGCCATGCCTTTGTCATCGAGACCGGGCTCGACGAATATGTCGGCGAGGAACGGATCGTCGATCTGCACCAGGATGCCGGCATCGGCGATGGCCTTGTACTCCTTGCTCATCGCCGCGGCGACGGCGTGGAAATACTCTTCGTCGCTCTTGTAATATTCGTTGATGCCAACGCCGGACGGGGCGGTCGCCGGCAGGAACACATGCTCGAGCGGCACTCCGGCCGACGCGGCCGCGGCTTTGATATTGTCGATGTCGCGCTTGAGCGGCGCCTCGCCGCGATAGGTCACCGGCCCGGTGCAGACCACCGGCGATAGCGCGACAATAGCGCCGCCCATCATCGCCTGCTTGAAATACTCGGCGTAATATTCCGGAAAGGCCGCGACCTCCTTTTGGAACAGCAGCATTTTCTGGCTCGGGCGCGGCTCATAGCCGGCGAGCCGCTCCTGGATGTAAGTGAAAAACCCAGGCTTGGAGAATTCGCCGTCGGTGACGATGTCGATGCCGCAATCCTTCTGCTTCTTCACGACGTCGACGACGGCGTGGCGCAGCTCGCTCGCGAATGCGACTTCGTCGAAGGGCTGCCCGGCAAACTTGGCCTTGAGCCGGTCGAGCAGATGGTGCGGGCGCGGCAGGCTGCCGATATGGGTTGTTTGAATGCGGCCGCTATTCTGCTGCAGCGTCATGCGCCCTCCTCCCGCCCGGCGCTGCGAACGATCGCAGCCGTGGCTTGATTGTTTCCTCCGCACGCGGCTTTTGCCGCGCGCTTTTGCACGAGGCTAGCCGAAGGCCTCGGCCATTTCAAACAAAAAAGGACTTATGCTTTTTATTACGGTGCCGCTACTTCGAAGCCAACGTGGGCGGCTTGCCGCGCGCGCCTTTGCGTTTTGGGCGGCTGCCCGCCCCGGCCCGGCGCGATGACCTTGTTTCCCGACGCGGTAATTTCGGCGGCGCATGCGGCAGGCCGAGGACCGCCGGCACCAGCGCCGACCATTCCTTGATTACCGCACGGCGGTTGGTCTCGTAGGGCAGCCAGGTGTCGACGACAAAGAGGCCGCGCAGCAGATAGTGGGTCAACAGGATGAAGCGCTCGGCGTTGTGCCGTGGAAAACCGGCGGCGCTGAGCCGGTCCAGCCAGATCCGGTTGAGGCTCCTGCGCGCGCGCCGCACGATCGGCTGATGCGGCTTGGCCAAGGCCTTGTCGCTCGCCGCAGCGATCGCGAGTTCCAGCATCGCGCGATAGAGCGGGCCAAAGAAGAAATGCTCGGAATCGCGGAGGAAACGCTCGACGGTATGCGCGCCATTGCCGGCAGCCAGGCGCTCGGCATGGGCAACGGCCGCGTCCATGGCGTGCTCCGTGGCGGCGACCAAAAGATCGTTCTTGGTCGGGAAATAGCGCTCCAGCGCGCCGCGCGAGACGCCGGCGCGCGCCGCAACCCGGCTGGCGCTGAAATTGGCGTAACCGTCCGCGATCAGCACGTCGAGCGCCGCCGCCAGGACTGCGGCTCGTGTCGCCTGCCGGCGCTCCTCCTGCGTCCGCCTCATCGTCTCCGCGATCCTCGCGCCTGCACTTGCTCAGACAATAGTGCACACACGGCAGTCTGAATGCGCCCGCACTTCATGACCGGCTCATGGCTTGATGAGTTTGAAGGAATTGAAGAAGTCATCCTTCATCTTGATCGCCTTATCGCGCGCGCTCTCGAAAAACTGCACGACCTGCATGTATTGTACATTATTGACGCGGATCACGCGAAAATAATAACCGCCATCGGTCACGTTCAGCGTAAATGACAGCGTCTCCTCGCCGCCGGCGGAATCATGATGAATGTTCGTCAACGTGCCACCGGACTTCTCGCCGATCCCGGTCATGAAAGTTTCCAGGGGCCTGGGCTGCATCCCCGCCATCGGCGCTTCGGTCGCCGAAAATCTGATTTTGTCGCTGTCGATACCCGTGAGTATGTAGAGCGTCGCTGTCGCTGCCTGCGGATCGTCCGCGTTCACTTCAGTGTCGTTGTAGGCGACAGGAAAGTGGATGGAAAAGGAGCCGCCTTCCGGCGCGGCGTCGCCGGCCGGAACGTTCCGGCGATGCACGACTTGGGCCTGGGCAATCGCGCTCAGAACAAAAATGAGAATGATCGCGAGCGCGCAGCGGACGGCAGCCATCAAGGCCTCGATTGCAGAGAGGAGGTGGAGAACCTTTCTTCGGACCGTGCGGCGTCCGGAGTCAACTGAAAGCTTCAACCCTGCTTGGTACGAATCACGGCCGCGACGCGGAGCGCGCTCCGCTACCGCTGCCGATCATATTACCTTCGAGCCGGCCGGTGTCGCGAGGACAAGCCCGGCCAAAACGCCCCTCGGGCGCGATGAGTGCCGCGAGTTCCTTTTCTTCGCCACAGTTTGTTCCGCACAACCGGTAATTTCGTAGTCCGGAGAGAGACTTCGCGGCGACAGAGCGCATCGCATGCTCGACTCGGCAGAGACCGCATATTAAATTGCCGCCTGCGCCTGAGAACGCGCGGACAATAATACCATTGACGATATTCGCCGCTTCGGCCGGATGACGGCTGCGCGCAACGAAGACAAGCGGCGACAACGATGGGGCGGTTTTGCGGTTTCGTGTGAAGCGCACATCTCTTTGGTTTGGTTTTGCGGCGGTGCTTGCGCCAATGGGCCTGTTCGCTTTCGGCGCGCCGGCGTCCGCGCAGTCGCCTGCTGATTTTTCCGCGAGCCTCAATCCGCTGTTTCTCACCAATTTGACGCGGCCATCGGATCTCACCAACACGCTGCAATATGCCGCGAACGCGTCCGCCGACGACATCGAGTTGGCGATCGGCACCTACGAACAATTGCTGTTCTACAATCCGACCTTGTCGAAGATCCGCTTTGAGCTCGGCGTGCTCTACTACCGGCTCGGCTCTTACGAGATGTCGCGCGGCTATTTCAAATCGGCGCTGGAGCAGCAGGATATTTCTCCGGCGCTGCGGCAGCGGACCGAAGATCTGCTCGCCGATGTCGACAAGCAGCTGATGGCCGACAGGTTCACCGGCTTCGTGCAGATCGGGCTCGGCTATCAGACCAATCCCGGCGGCGGACCGGGACCGGGCACCGTGCTTGCCTCCGGCCAGAGCTTCAACAGCCGCTTCTTCGCCAAAGGCGACGGCAACGGGTTCGGCGCCTTCGCGCTCAACTACGTCCACGATTTCGAGAACCAGCGCGGCGACACGTTCGAGGCTACGCTGCAAGGCTATGACGCCCAGCAGTTCAGCCTGCACCAGTTCGACATCGGCACGCTCGAACTGCGCGCCGGCCCGCGCTTCGTGCTGACCCCCGGCAGTCCCTATGCGGTGTCGATCAAGCCCTACTTCGTAGCCAACGGTGCGCTGCTCGCCGACACGGTCTATTCGGGTGGCGTCGGCGGCGGTCTCACGATGCATGCCACGGTCGGCAATGTCATGCTCGATCCATTTGCCGAAATGGTGCAGCAGAGCTTCCGCAATTCGACCTTCTATCCGCTCGCCAGCAATCTGAGCGGCCCATTGTCCACTGTCGGCCTGCGGGCGTCCGGGCCGATCACTTCCGGACTCGGCTGGCAGGCGCGCGGCGCGTTTGCGCATTCCTCCGCCAATTTCGGTCCGGACAGCTACGACGCCTTCGCCGCCGATTTCTGGCTGCCGTGGAATTTTTCATTGCTCGGCGACGGCCGGCTGTGGACCATCACGCCGATCGCGGGCTTCACCCACTGGCAGTACAACGCCCCCGATCCGACCATCGATCCGCTCAATACGCCGCATACCACCGAATGGCGCGCCGGGCTCGGCCTCGATGTGCCGCTCTGGAACAAGGTCTATATGAGCATGCTGGTGCAATATCGCGCCGACACCTCGAACATCCAGGCCTTCACCATGCATGATCTCGCCGTTTCCGGCGGACCGACATTCAAGTTCTAGAGGCAGAACCATGATACGGAGCCGTCGTCCTGTTGTTGTGCTGGCACTGGCCGCGTCGATCGTGACCGCCGGATCGGCATCGGCATTGGCGCAACAGGTCGGAACCGCAACCGCCGTGAACCCGACCAGCGAGAGCACCAAGCCCGGCGCCACCACGATTAATCTCACCGTCGGCGCCAATGTCGTGCACAAGGAGCGCATTCACACGACGCCGTCGGGCTCGGTACAGCTCCTGTTCCTCGACAAGAGCACGTTGAGCATCGCGCCGAACACCAATCTCCTGATCGACGAATATGTCTACGACCCGAAAACCAATACCGGGCACATGCTGACCAACCTGGCCGAAGGCGCGCTGCGCTTTGTCGGCGGCGCGCTGAGCCATCAGGGCGAGGCCTCGATCACCACCCAGGACGCCGCCATCGGCATCCGCGGCGGAACGGTGAGTGTCATTCAAGGGCCCAATGGCACCAAGATCATCGACCATTTCGGTATCATCACCATTCGCAACGGCGCCGGAATCACGACGCTCAGCCGGCCCGATTTCTTCGTGACCGTCAAAAATTGGAACACGCCGCCGAGCGAGCCCTTGCGCGTCAGTCAGGAAGAGATCGCCATTCTGCTCAAGCTCTTGACCAGCAAGCCGGGTCAGAACGCCGGCGTGACCGGCCTGACCAATGTGACCATCGGCGAATGCGGCCTCGCCGGCCGGCCTAGCTATAATTGCCCGAACCAGCCGTGGAATCCGACCGGTAGCCTCGAGTTCGAATGCCTTCCAGCTCCAAATCCAGGCAACCCAGCACGCCACCGGAACGACGGGCGTATCATCGCAGACCGTCGGCACCCGTGGGCACTAACGGCCCGCGCTGAGTTCACCGCGCCCCTAACCCTGGCGAGCGAGGGCCACGCCTATTCTGAAAGGCCGCCCAATGTATAGGCCGCTCCGAGCAGCGCGCCGGGCCGCAAGCCGATCTCCTCAAACCATTTCTTGAATACGGCCACGATCTGGCCGCTGCGATAGATCTGAGCGAGACCGGTATTGACGGCGAGCCGCAGCGCCCAATCGCCTCGCGGCATCGCGATCGCATAGGGCTCGATCGACAGATCGTCAGGCAGCATCACGAACGCGTCGGCACGGTTGATCTGGGCGCCGAGCAGAAGCAGCTTGTCACTGGCATAGGCGTCGACCTTCCCGGCTTGCAGCGCCGCGATGCCGTCGTCGCGGCTATTCACCGACACGATGGTCAGATTCATATCGTGCTGGCTGTTCTGCTGCTTGATGGCGCGTTCGTTGGTCGTGCCGGAAATGACCGCGATCTTCTTGCCGTTCATGTCAGCGAAGGCGTGGACATTCGAGGCGCGCGGCACCACCACGCCGGTGGTCTCGACGAAAATATAGTTTGAGAAATCGACGTCCTTCATGCGGCCGAGCGTGACCGTGCTCGAGCCGCATTCAAGATCGACCTTTCCGCTCATGACCGCGGAGAACCGCGTCTGCACATTGACCGGAACCCATTCGATGGCGATGTCCGGCAGCCCATATTGCTGCGCGATCGATTTGACGACCATCTGGCAGAGATCGAGCGAGAAGCCGGCCGGCTCGCCGCGCGCGTTGACAAACGCGAACGGCGCGGCATCGGTGCGATAACCGATGCGGATCGACTTCTTGTCGAGGATCGACTTGAGCTTGCTGTCCGCCGGGATCTGGACTTGAGACTGGGCCTGAACTTGGGTCTGCGCGGCGGCCGCGGTCACAGACACGGCCAAGGCGGCACAACCAACAAACAACGCGGCAATCGACCGGAACATCCTACCCCCCGATCAAAAAAAGCACCTTTATGTATTTTATCGCAGAGCGCGGCCGCAGACAATTGACCTGAGCAACCACCGATTCCGGCGCCGTGTCAGCCATTGGCGGCCTTGCGTCCGGCTGCGCGTGCGTTCGCGCGCGGCGCGGCGTGCTCGGCATAGAGACGGCGCACCATTGCGTGACCGTAGCGACGCTCGAGCCTGCGGACGGCGAAGTGCCCCGAGGCGACGCGCTGGAAATGATTCATGAAGATCATGTTCACCGTCGCGCCGCCGACGGCGCCGAGAACCGGAAGCACACTCACCGCCGAACGCTCGGACACCACGAGGCTGAACCGGGTGGCGATCTCGGTGACGAGACGGCCGACGACCGGCGCGGAGAGATTGGCCGCGCTGCGTTCGGCCAGGACCGCGCCGGCATTGGCCGCAAGACGGCCGAGCAGCGCGCGCGAAGCGTAATAACCGAAATCGACGCGCCGCCCGGTCCCGGTCCGCGGCGCGCCCAGTGCAAAGACCTCGACGCAGGCAAGCCGCGCCTCGAGCGTCGACAGATCCTCACCGTGGTGGCGGGCGATGTCGGCGATGGCACGCAGCATCAAGGTCGTGGTCAGCGGCAATTCGATCGGCAGCGCCGCAACCCCGAAGAAGCCGGACACGCCGCCGCTCAGCCCGGCCAAGAGCGTACTGGCGCGCCACCCGGGGAGCGCTTTTGATTGCGGCTCGATCGAGGTGATCGCCACGTTGAGGCAATTGAGGATCGCGGCCTCGACGGCGGTGTGAAGCCGGCGCGACACCACTTCCGGCATCAGCCGCATCACGCGATCGATCGGCCGGCCGGCATAATCGGCCAGCTGCGAGGCGAAGCTTTGATCTTCGAGGTGAAGGATGGCCTGCCGCAACGCCCGCAGCTCAAACGGCGTGAGCGTCGGCACCAGATCGCCTTTGGTTTCGGCAAGCGTCATTGAAATTCGAATTGTCAACCGTGTGTCGGAGCGCCAAAGTATTGAGCCCGGCAACAATGGCATAATTCTGATGGATCGGGCGCGCCGCGCCATTGCCAGCCGCCAGTGTCTTACGGCCGTCACATCCGCGCTCGAACATCGGCTCCGGGCACCCCGCGCAGGGCCTGAAATTCCCCAAGGAGCGCATGCCGATGGACGCCAAGCAGCCGCAACATGTACCGCCGCAGGAGAGGCTGCACGAGGAAATGGCGGATGTGCTCGACGAGGAACTGGAACTCGAGATCGACGATACGCGGCTTGCCGAGCTCCTGAAAAGCGTCGCCGATATCGATGTCGAGGACACGCTCGACCGCCATACCTATTTCAAGGAATTGCTGCGCCTGCAGAAAGAACTGGTGAGACTGCAGGACTGGGTGGCGCACAACAAGCTCAAGGTCGTCGTGCTGTTCGAGGGCCGCGATGCCGCCGGCAAAGGCGGCGTGATCAAGCGGGTGACGCAGCGGCTCAATCCGCGCATCTGCAAAGTCGTGGCGTTGACAGCGCCGAGCGAGCGCGAGCGCTCACAGTGGTATTTCCAGCGCTACATCCCGCATCTGCCGGCCGGCGGCGAGATCGTTCTGTTCGACCGCAGCTGGTACAACCGCGCCGGGGTCGAGCGCGTCATGGGTTTTTGCACCGAAGAGCAGTGCGAGGAATTCTTCCGCACCGTACCGGAATTCGAGCGCATGCTGGTGAGCTCGGGCATCATTCTGATCAAATACTGGTTCTCGATCACCGACGAGGAGCAGAATCTCCGCTTCCTGATGCGCATCCACGATCCGCTCAAACAGTGGAAGCTGAGCCCAATGGATCTGGAATCACGCCGGCGCTGGGAGCAGTACACCAGGGCCAAGGAAGAGATGCTGCAGCGGACGCACATTGCCGAGGCGCGGTGGTGGGTGATCGAAGGCGTCGACAAGAAGCGGGCGCGGCTCAACTGCATTCACCACCTCTTGCAGCAGGTGCCGTATCAAGACATCCCGCACACGCCGATCGTGCTGCCGCAACGCGAGCACCAGCCGGATTATACGCGCCATCCGGTGCCACACGATATGTATGTGCCGGCGATTTACTGAAGCCGCTTAGCGGCCGGACCAGATCAGGATAAGGCCCGAGACCAACAACAACCCCAGGATCACACGCTGATAGCTGTGATCGGCGAGACGGCGATAGATGAAGGCGCCGGCATGCACGGCGATGATGGTGCCGGGCAGCGCCACGATTGCGGCGACGATCACCTCGCGCGTGACCAGCCCCCAGGCGGCGTGCGACACCAGCGCCAGTGAAAGAATGGCGGTGTTGAACATTTGCATGACGGCGCGCCGCTCGTGCTTGGTCCAGCCGCGCAGATCGGTCCAGATCACCGGCGGCGCGCCGGACACGCCGGCCAAGCCGCCGAGGACGCCGCCGAAAAACCCGACCACGCCATCGGCGATATGGCCGCCCCAGGCGGTCTTGAAATCTGCGCGCCGCAGCAGCGCATAGCCGGAATAGCCGACGAGCAGCAGGCCGACCACGATCTTGAAGACGCGCGGATCGATATGCGGCAACAGCAGCGTGCCGATCGGCACGCCGAGCAGGCCGGGCGCTACAAATATGAGGACCCGTTTCCAGAGAATGGTGCGCCAGATCATCGGCAGCGTCTGCAGCTGCGAGGCCACCGAACAGATGATCACGAGCGTCGCGGCGACGGTGGGCGGCAGCGCGAACAGCCAGATGCCGAGCGCCGTCAGCGCGGTGCCGAATCCGGTCAGGCCATTGACCAGCCCGCCGGTGACCGCACCGACAAGAATGAGGATGATCTGGAGCGTCCCCAGGCTAAGTAGTGTGCCGAATTGCATGCCGTGATCCATACCGGACTCGCGGCAAATGCGCGACTGGCAGCAGCCGTGCTCCAACGAGAAATCCGAGCTTTCAGCCGAAGGTGAAAGCGAAGACCTGTACGCCGGGATCGAGGAACTCGATCGTGAAATTGCGGTCCTTGACCGCGCCGACCTGCCGGACGAGCTGATACAGGCGCTGCCCGTCGATCATGCCTTGGCCTGCGGCGTCGACGTCGGCGCCGTGATCCTCTTCCGGCGCGGCACCATCGATGGTGACCCGGAAGCGGACCGGTTTGCCGTCCGGCGACGGCCCGAGCACCAGATGCAGATCGCGGGCGTGAAAGCGATAGGTGATCCGTCCGTTCGGCGCATTGAGCGAAGCGTGCTCGCCGGTGTCGGTCCAATCGCCGGCGAGGCTCCACTGATTGAGCGCCGGCTGTGCGTCGGCGGTGTAGATATGGCTCTCGTCAGGGACGAGGCCGCCGGGGGAGACAAAACCGTCGGCGCGATTGTAGCCGACATAGGTTTCCGGCGATTGATCGCTGCTGCTCGGCGCCGCCTCGGCGCCCGAAGCGCTCACATCGGCGATACCGGTCGGCACGTCCTTGTTGCCGGCTTCGGCCAGCAATTGCTGGATCATGCGTTCGGACTCATCGTAATTGCCTTCGCCGAAATGCATATGGCGGATATGTCCCCGTGCATCGATGAAGTAATGCGCCGGCCAGTATTCGTTATCGAAGGCGCGCCAGATTTTGTAGTCGTTGTCGATCGCGACCGGGTAGCCGATCTTGAGCGCCGCGACCGCGGCGCGCACATTGGCGACGCTGCGCTCGAAGGCGAATTCCGGCGTATGCACGCCGATCACCACCAAGCCGTGATCCTTGTACTTCTCGGCCCAGGCCCGGACATAAGGAATCGAGCGCAGACAATTGATGCAGGAATAGGTCCAGAAATCGATCACGACGACCTTGCCCTTGAGACCTTGCGGCGTGAGCGGCGGCGAGTTGAGCCATTCGGTGGCGCCGTCGAGCGGCGGAAAACCACTCCCCACGCTGACGCTCTCCGTCGCGGCGCCGGAGGCATCGGCCGATTTTGTCGCCGGCTTGAGCCGATCGACCAGGCTCTGTTCGAATGACGTGCTGGACAGCGAAACGCGCGTCAGAAATCCGGTATCGAGACCCAGGCCGATGACGACGACCGCGGCGAGCACGGCAACACCCAGCCCGCGCCTGATCCATTCGCCGGCGCCGAGCGAGCGTTTCATCGCGGCGAACACGCGGCCGCCGATCGCGAGCGCCAGCGCCAGCGAGGTGACCGCGCCGCGCGGCATAAGCGAGCAGCAGCAGCGTCGTGCCGGCATTGGCGCCATTGAGCGCGGCGCCGGTCAGGATCAGGCCGAGCACGGGTCCGGCGCATGGCGCCCACAGAAATCCGGTCGCGAAGCCGAGAAGGAATGATGGCAGGATCGACGCACGCTCGGTGCCGGCGCTGCTCGCCGAATTGGAAAGCTTTGCCCCTAGGCCCACCAGCGGCGCCATCAGGCGATCGGCAAAGGCGGGAAAGATCAGCGTCAGACCGAAGACGGCCAACAACACCATGGCGACGGCGCGGCCATAGGTATTGGCCTCGACCACCCAGCTGCCGGCAACGGCGGCGAGCGTCGCCACCGCGGCGAAAGTGAGCGCCATGCCGATCAGCATCGGCAGCACACTTTGCATAAACGGGCGATCGGCGCGGGCAAAGACGAAAGGCAATACCGGCAGAATGCACGGGCTGATGATGGTCAGCACGCCGCCGAGATAGGCCAGGATCAAAAGCGTCATGATGGGTTCCGGGCGAGAGCTAGAGTGTTTTACTCACGCCCCACGGCGCAATGCCATTCACACGCATTCACGATGTCGTGCGATCTTCGTTATGTAGTATCGAATATAGCGATGGATCAAGCGCCGCGCAGCGCCACCATCTGCCCGCCGTCGGCGACGATAGTCGCGCCGGTGACAAAACGTCCGGCGTCGGAGGCGAGTAGCAACAGTGGGCCGTCGAGATCGCGCTCCTGGCCGAAGCGGCCGACCGGAATTTCGCGCTTGAGCTTCGCGCCCGCTTCGCCCGCGAGATATTCGCGATTGAGCTCGGTGACGATCCAGCCCGGCGCGATGGCATTGACGCGCACGCCCTTGAAGGCGAGTTCGAGCGCCAGCGCCTTGGTGAGCTGGATGACGCCGGCTTTGGCGGTGGCGTAGGCGACGGCGCCCTTGCTGACACCAAGCCCGAGCACGGAAGCGATATTGACGATCGAGCCTTGCTTGCCGGCCGCGAGCATACGCCGCGCGGCTTCCTGGGCCCAAAAGAACACAGCGTCGAGATTGGTGGAGAGAACGCGCCGCCATTCCTCTTCGGGCATGTCCACGGCGCGGCCGCCATGCGCCACGCCGGCATTGTTGACCAGGATGGTCACGGTGCCGAACGCCTGCTCCGCCGCATCGAAGGCTTTCGTCATCGCGGCGCGGTCGGTCACATCAGCTTCGATAGCAACCGCCTTGCCGCCTGACTTCTCGATCTCGGTCGCCAGCACCTTGAGCCGGTCGGCGCGCCGCGCCACCAGCGCCACCGCGGCGCCGTTCTCGGCGAGGCACTGCGCGAAGCGCAGCCCAAGCCCACTGGAGGCGCCGGTGATCATCGCCACCTGCCCGTGGAGACTGAAAATGTCCGCGGCACTCATTTTATGTGTCCTTCCCCAAGAGCATGATCCCGAAAAGTGGAGACCGGTTTTCGGAAAAGATCATGCTCAAAAGCAAAATCTAGCCATAAAGCCGATGCGGCAGGGCGGTCGCAAGCTGCGGCAAGAACCAGAGCGCCGCCAGCATCGCGAGCTGAATCAGCACGAACGGGATAATGCCGAGATAGATGTGCCGCGTCGTCAGTTCCGGCGGCGCGACGCCGCGCAGATAGAACAGCGTCGCGCCGAGCGGCGGATGCATATAGGACGTCTGCAGGTTCACCGCCAACATGACGCCGAGCCAGACCGGATCGACGCCCGGCATCTGCAGCAGCACCGGCGCCACGATCGGCACCACGACGAAGATGATCTCGAACGCGTCCATGACGAAGCCGAGCACGAAGACCGCGAGCATCACCACCAGCACGGCAACGCCGGTGCCGCCCGGCAGCCCGGTCAGGAGCCGCTCAATCAGGCGGTCGCCGCCCAAACCGCGAAACACCAGGCTGAACACCGTCGCCCCGATCAGGATCAGAAAGATCATGCTGGTAATCTGCGCGGTGCGCCGCGTCACCGGCGCGATCAGCCCCGCGGCGCCGGAACGAAAGGCGGCGAGCAGGATCGCTCCGACGGCGCCGACCGCGGCCGCCTCGGTCGGCGTCGCGATGCCGCCGAGAATGGAGCCGAGCACGGCGACAATCAGCCCGATCGGCGCGACCAGCGCTCGCAACAGCCCGCCGAGCAATCGCGCACCGCGCGGCGCCTTGGGATCGGGCGCGACCGCGGGCGACGTTTTCGGGAACAGAAACGCGACCGCGATCAGATAGACCGCGTAAAGCGCGACCAGAACCAGTCCCGGCACGATGGCGGCGGCGAACAAGTCGGCGACCGTCACGGTGCGCGGGGCGAAATTGCCCTGCGCCAATTGCGCGGCCTGATAGGAATTGCTGAGCTGATCGCCGAGGAGCACCAGCACGGTCGCCGGTGGAAAGATCTGCGCCAGCGTCGCCGTCGCCGCCACGGTGCCGGCCGCCAGCGCCTTGTCATAGCCGTGGCGCAGCATGGTCGGCAGCACGATCAGGCCCATGGTCACGGTGGTGGCGCCGACCACGCCCTTGGCCGCCGCGAGCAAAAGGCCGACAAAAACAACCGAGAGGCCAAGGCCGCCGGGCAGCGCTCCGAACAGCCGCGCCATGGTCTCCAGCAATTCTTCGGCGATGCGCGAACGCTCGAGCATCACGCCCATGAAGATGAACAACGGAATGGCGAGCAGCACCTCGTTGCTCATCACGCCATAAATGCGCTCGGGCAGCGCGCCGAGGAGTCCGAGATTCATCACGCCCGCGGCCGTGCCGAGCGCGGCGAAGCCGAGCGAGACGCCGCCGAGCGTCAGCGCCACCGGATAGCCGATCATCAGCAGCAGGCAGACCGCGATCACCATCGCGACGGCAAGCGTGTCGCCGAGCGCCGCCATGATTTAGCGCCGGCCGCCGAGCACAAGCGCCGCGCGGATGGCCTGGGCGATGCCTTGCAGGCCGAGCAGAAGCGCAAACAGCGGGATCAGCGTCTTGAGCAGATAGACGAACGGCAGCCCGCTCGCCTCCGGCGAATGCTCCAACAATTTCCAGGAGCGCGCCGCATAGGGGATCGACAACAGCAGGATCGCAACGGCGAAAGGCGCGAGAAAGATCAGCGTGCCGAGAAGATCGATCGCGGCCTTCGCCCGCGGCCTTGCCGACCCATAGAAAATATCGACGCGGACATGGCCGTCGCTCTGCAGCACCCAGGCGGCGGCCAGCATGAACACAGCCGCGTGCGCATACATCACCGATTCCTGGAGGCGGATCGAGCCGATGCCGAGCGCATAACGCATCACCACCAGCGCAAATTCGGCGAGGACAATATAAAGGCAGCCCCAGGCCGCCGTCCGGCCGATGGCCGCGTTCACCCGGTCGAGGGCATGGGCGGCGGTTTCGGCGAATTGCGCGATCGGGTGGCTCATGGCTAAAATCACCATAGCATAGGCCTGTTGCGGCGCATGGCGCCGCCGCGGCGCAACATCCGGGATATCCACCATGGCGCACGATCACGACGACCACGAGGGTCACCACCACGAGCACGAGCACGGCTCGGAATTATCGGAAATGCAGCTGCGCGTTCGGGCGCTCGAGACCGTGCTCGCGGAAAAAGGCTATTTCGACCCGGCCGCCATCGACGCGCTGGTCCAGGCCTATGAGACCAAAGTCGGCCCGCATGTCGGCGCCAAGGTCGTCGCCAAGGCCTGGAGCGACCCGGCCTTCAAGAAGGCGCTGCTCGACGATGCCAGCAAGGCCGTGCTCGGCTTCGGCGTCGTCAACCGTGTCGGCGATCATCTCATCGCGGTCGAGAACACGCCGCAGCAGCACAATATGATCGTCTGCACCTTGTGCTCCTGCTACCCTTGGGAAATGCTCGGCCTGCCGCCGGTCTGGTACAAGTCGGCGCCCTATCGCGCGCGCGCCGTCAAGGATCCGCGTGGCGTGCTGTCCGATTTCGGCGTCACGCTGCCGGCGCATACAGCCGTCCGCGTCTGGGATTCGACCGCGGAGACGCGTTTCATCGTCTTGCCGATGCGGCCGCCCGGCACCGAAGGCTGGAGCGAGGATAAGCTTGCCGCGCTGGTCACGCGCGACAGCATGATCGGCACCGGACTGGCCAAACAAGCCTAAGAAGTCGCTTGATGGAGGGCTGCGTAATGGACGGTATTCACGACATGGGCGGCATGGACGGTTTCGGCAAAGTCGAGCCGGAGCCGAACGAGCCGGTGTTTCACGCCAAGTGGGAAGGCCGCTGCCTCGCGCTCAACCGCGCCATGGGCTTTACCGGCATCTGGACCATCGACGAGACCCGCGCCGGCATCGAAGAACTGCCGCCGGACGTCTATCTCACCAGTTCGTATTACCGGAAATGGGCGGTGCGGCTCGAGAACCTCGTGATCGAACGCGGGCTCGCCGGCGCCGACGAGGTGAAAGCCGGTCATGCGCTTCGTCCCGGCAAGACGCTCAAGCGCAAGCTCAATGCCGCCGACGTGTCCAATACGCTGTCGCGCGGCTCCTATGGGCGGCCGGCGCCGGCGCCGGCGCATTTCAAGATCGGCGACCGGGTGCGCACCAAGAACATTCATCCGGCGACGCATACGCGCCTGCCGCGCTACGCGCGCGGCCGCACCGGCGTGATCGAGGCGCTGCGCGGCTGTCACGTCTATCCGGACACGGTCGCCGTCGGCCAAGGCGAGAATCCGCAATGGCTCTACACCGTGCTGTTCGACGGTCGTGAATTGTGGGGCGACGATACCGACCCGAGCTTGAAGATCTCGATCGAGGCGTTCGAACCTTATCTGGAGCCGGCATGACGACACCCATGCGCGTTGACGAACTGCGCATTCCGCGCAACGACAACGGCCCGGTGTTCGGTGAGCCGTGGGAAGCGGAAGCCTTCGCGCTGGCGGTCTCGCTCAACGAGCGCGGCGTGTTCACCTGGAGCGAATGGGCGCAAATTCTCGGCGACGAGATCAAGAAGGCGCAGGCCGCGGGCGATCCCGATACCGGCGAGACCTATTATCATCACTGGCTGGCGACGCTCGAACGCGTGCTTGCCGAAAAAGGCCTGACTGACGCGGGAGAGCTCAAGCGCATGCACGACGCCTGGGCGCAGGCTTGCGCCCGCACCCCGCACGGCGCGCCGATCGAGCTACGCGCCGACGACTTCCGCGGCTGACATTTCAGTAAGCAGTGTTTTGACCAGCTCCGCGGCCGGCATCTGCCGCGAGCGCGTGACGCCCTGCCCCGCCCACAGCGAGATGTAATCGGCCACGCCCTTCTGCCCCGCGGCATTGCGCATCGGCCGGGTGAGATCGTTCTGCTGGCGGAACGGCAGAATGAATTCTTCCTTGCCATTTGCCATTGCGATGAATCGATTAGTGAGCCCGCGCGCCGGCCGGCCCGAAAATGCGCGCGTAATGACGGTCGTGTCTTGCTTGGCGCCGAGCAGCGCCTGCTTGTGCGGCGCCGGCGCCCCGGATTCCGGACAGGGCAGAAACGCCGTGCCAAGCTGCGCGGCGGCGGCGCCGAGCTTGAGTGCCGCCGCAATATCGCGGCCGTCCATCAGGCCGCCGCACGCGATCACCGGCAGCTTGACCCTGGCGCAAGTCTCGCGAAGCAGCGTCGCGAGCGGCACCATGGCGCTCTCGAACGGGCCGGCAAAGGTGCCGCGATGCGCGCCGGCTTCGGCGCCTTGCGCCGCGATCGCATCTACGCCGGCCTGTTCCAGCCGGACCGCCTCTTCGATCTTGGTCGCAGTGCCGACCACGACAATATCGCGCGCCTTCAGCGCCGCGATCTGCGCCTCCGAAGGCATGCCGAATGTGAAGCTGAAGACCGGCGGCCGCTCCTCGATCACGGCCTGGATCTGGTCATCGAATGGATCGCGCGGCAGCGGCGGCAGAACCGGCGGCGGCAACCCGAGCGCGGCATGCGCCTCGCCGACCAATTCCAGCATCGGCTGCGGATCGATGGCGTGGCCGCTCGCGTAACCGCCGGCGAACAGATTGATGTTGAAGGGATGGCGCGTCAGCGTGCGCATCTGCCGGATGGTCGCCGCGATGTCTTCCGGCTTGGCATAGGCGCCGCCCCAGGCGCCAAGCCCCCCGGCCTCGCTCACCGCGGCCGCGAGTTCCGGCGTGCCGCCGGCGCCGGCCATGGGCGAGAGCAGGATCGGATGCGCGATGCCGAGCCGTTGCAACAGAGAATTTTTCGCCATCGTGCGCGCTCCTTATGCCGCAGGCAGCAGATAAGGATTTAGCCGCGGCGCACAACGCAAAATCCGGCGCCGAGCCATCTTATTTGATGAACCGCGGCTTCGGCCGGCGCGAAGTCGCGCGCGTTCGGTGTCACAGCATCCCGAGCGCGCGCGGCAGCCACAGCGATAGCGCCGGGATATAGGTCACCATTGCCAGGAACACGAGCATGGTGAGCAGCCACGGCAGCACCGCGATGGTGAGCTCGGTAATGCCCATCTTCGTTATGCCGGACGTGACGTAAAGATTGAGGCCGACCGGCGGATGGCACAGGCCGACTTCCATGTTCACCGCCATCAGGATGCCGAGATGCACCGGATGCACGCCGAGCACTGCAGCCATCGGGAACAGGATCGGCGCCATGATCAGGGTGATCGCCGCCGGATCCATGAAATTTCCGGCCGCGAGCAGTACGATATTGGTGATGAACAGGAAGGCGACCATGCCGAAGCCCTGCGCCGTCATCCAGCCGGCCATGGATTGCGGAATCTGCTCGGAGGTCAGCAGCCAGGAGAACACCGCGGCATTGGTGATGATGTAGAGGATCATCGCACTCATCGATGCCGCCTTCAGCAGCACCGCCGGCACTTCGGAGAATTTCAGGCCCTTGTAGACGAAGACCGCGATGAAGAAGGCGTAGACCGCGGCGCAGGCGGCGGCTTCGGTCGGCGTGAACAGGCCGGTATAGATGCCGCCGAGCACGAGCACGATCAGCAACAACCCCCAGACGCTTTCGCGGAAAGCCTGCCAGCAATCGCCCCAGCTCACGCGTTCCATGCGCGGATAATCGTTTCGCCAGGCGCGATACCAGGTGGTGACGCCGAGCATCACGGCGAGTATCAGGCCGGGAATGAGGGCGGCGATGAACAATTGCCCGATGGAGGCGGAATCGACCACTGCGCCGGTCGGCCCGCGCGGCTGCATGCCCGAGGTCGCCACCGCGAAGATCACGAGATTGATCGACGGCGGAAACAGGATGCCGAGCGCGCCGGAAGTGGCGATGACGCCCGCGGAAAAGCGCGGCGGATAGCCCTGCTCCATCAAAGCCGGCAGAATGATCGAGCCGATGCCGACGACGGTCGCCACCGACGAGCCGGAAATCGCCGCGAACAGCGCGCAGGCGACCACGCCGGCGAGCCCCAATCCGCCGTACCAATGGCCGATCATCGCGGTGGCGAAATCGATCATGCGCCGCGCCACCCCGCCGGCGGTGAGGAAATTGCCGGCGAGAATGAAGAACGGGATCGCCATGATCTCGAAGCGATCGATGCTGGTGAACAGCTTCAGCCCCACCATTTTCGGATCGACGCTCGAAAGAATGAACAGATAGGTCAGGACCGAGAGCCCGAGCGCGATCGAGATCGGCATGCCGGTCGCCATCAGCGCCAGCAGCAGCGCGAACAGCAATTCGGCGCGGGTGGTCTGCGACAATTCGATAATGTGCAGCCGCGCGGCGACGCAGATCAGCGCCAGCACGATCGGCGTGATCACGATCACTGCTCGACATGATCACGGCGCCGAGCGGCCGTGGCGCGGTCGTGGTCTGCGAGCCGTGCAGGATCGCTGTCATCGCGCCGCCTCGCTTAGCGGGCAGGCCGCGTTGCCGGCTTGGCGCGTCTCGTCGTGCGGCTCCTCGTACTCGATGCCATGACCCTGATGCGGCACGTAACCCGTACGCAGATAGCGCCACATCACCTGCAGGAAGCGGAAGCACATCAGATAGGAGCCGAGCGGGATGCACAGATAGATCATCCAGCTCGGCCATTCGAGTTCCGGCGAAACTTCATCCGGATCGAGCTCATAGACATAGAGGGCGCCGAGCGTGCCGATGACGCCGGTGAACAGCGCGCCGCAGAGCAGCGCGAACACGATGACCGGCTTGCGGGTCGCCGGCGTGAGCTTATTCACGAAGACGTCGACGCCGACATGGATGCCGGTGCGCACGCCGAGCGCGGCGCCGAATTTCGCCATCCACACGAACATGTAGGTGGCGAGTTCCTGCGCCCAGGACAGATTGATCGCGGCGAGCTTGAGATAGACGAAGCCCGCCGCCACTTTGAGAATTGTGAGATTGTGATCGCCGGCCCAGCGCGAGAGATGCGCCGAATTGCTGGCGCCGTAGCGATGAACCACGGCGATGAAAGTCAGCACCGTCGCCGCCGCGATCAGCGTCAGGATAATCCACTCTTCGAGCCGATTAAGGATACGGTCGAGCACTAGCGTCCCCGCGCTAAACCCGCCCGCGAGCGAAAGGTGCGCCGCTCGCGGGACAGATCAACCGTTCCGTTAAGCCTGCGGCGGGACGAAGCCCGACGCCTTGTAGATCTTCTCGATGAAATCCTTGCCGAAGCGGCCCTGCATCTCCTGATGCACCGGCATCAGCTTGGCGATCCAGGCCTTCTTCTCGGCGTCGGTCAGGACGTGGATTTGCAGCTTGCCGCTCGCCTTGATCTGATCGAGCGCGGTAGCGTTGTCCTGCGCCGCCGTGTCGTCGAAGAACTTCGACGATTCGGCGACCGCACGGTCGAGGCCTGGGCGCACGTCGGCCGGCAGCGTATCCCAGAACTTCGTATTGGTGATCAGCGCATAGGTCAGCCGTCCGTGATGCGAGACGGTGAGATGCTTCTGCACGTCGTAGAATTTCTGCGTCCAGATATTGGACGGCACATTGTCTTCGCCGTCGACGACGCCGGTCTGCAGCGCCTGATAGAGCTCGCCGAAGGCGATGATCTGCGGAATGGCGCCGAGCTGGCGGGCGACCGCATCGAGCACTTTCGAGCCCTGGATGCGCATTTTCAGGCCCTGGAAATCGTCGGGCATGAGTAGCGGCCGGTTGGCGGTATAGACGTGGGCGCCGTTGTCCCAATAGGCCAGCGGCTTGACGCTCTTGGCTTCGAGCTTCTTGTTGAGCTCGCCCATCATCGGGCTCGCCGTCATCTGCCGCGCATGCTCGTCGTCGGTCATCAGGAACGGCAGATCGAAGACGTCGAATTCCTTGACGCCGAGCGGGCCGAATTTGGAGATCGAAGGCGCCAGCAGATGCACCGAGCCGAGTTGCAGGGCTTCGAGCTCTTCCTTGTCCTTGTAGAGCGAGGAATTCGGATAGACTTCGACGGTCACTTTGCCGTCGGTGTATTTTTCGGCCAGTTGCTTGAACAAAAGCGCGGCCTTGCCCTTGGGGGCGTCCGGCGACACGACGTGGCTGAATTTGATGATGAGCGGATCGGCGAAAGCCGGTTTGCCGAGGCCGAGAACCGGCACAGCGGCAGCCATTCCCAGAGCCGCACGCCTGGTGACTTGAACCTTCATTGATTTCCTCCCTGGTGCGGCTCTGACCGCACTGATCGCCGCCCCTGAACAGCGTTGAAAAGACTATTGTTCTGTCGTCTTTTTGCAGTCTTGCATAAGTTCTAGCCGCGAAAGAGTGGGCAGCGCCAATGCCACCTTTTGTCCAGGGGGGACCGGAAAAGCCGCAGCCACAATCGTTAAACGACGAAGCGGAAGGATTTTTCCGGCGGCCCGTCGGTCTAGGGGTATTTTGTTGTTTGAACGCGGGTTTTGAGAAAACCGCTCGTCCTTTGGCGGTCACGCTCAATGCATGTCGGCGCCGGTGCGCGGCACCAGCGCGCCGGGATGACGAATAACGTTACCGGCGAGCCGATGGGCAGCGCCGACCGCATCGACCGGAACCGTTCCCGACAGCCGCGCCGCGAGATAGGCGGCGTTGAACGCATCGCCGGCGGCCGTGGCATCGACCGGAACCAGCACTTCGGGCACCGGTACGAATTCATGTCCGCCGCTTGCCGCGACCAGCGCCGAATTCGGTCCGTTCTTGACCACGATCTCGCCGATGCCGAAGGCCTGCAGCCGCTCGACCGTGCTCTCGGGGCTCGGATCGCCCCACAGCACCGCCTCGTCGTCGAACGTCGGCAGCGCGATGTCGACGCGCTTGAGCGTCTCGATGAAAACGGCGCGGGTGCGCTGCAAGTCGCCCTTCCAGGCGCGCGGGCGGAAATTGCCGTCGAAGGCGACCTTGGCGCCCTGCTGCCGCGCGACTTCGAGCACGGCGAGGAAGCGGCCGAGACCCACGGTGGAATAGAGCGACAGCGTGATGCCGGAGAAATAAATCAAGCGCGCCGCGTCAGCCGCTCAGCAATGTGGACCCAGTCGGCAAGCTCGAACAGCTCGGAAGCCGGCGCGCCGTCGCGCCAATAGCGGGTGATGCGTTCGCCGGCCGGGCCGTTCTCGATCAGGCTCAGCCCGGGCTGGCGACCGGCAACGCGCAGAACGAGATCGGACGAGACGCCTTCGGCAGCTCGCCAGCGCCAGCACGCTCTGGGAATAAGGGTCGTCGCCGACGGCGCTGGCGAAGCCGACACTGAGCCCGGCGCGGGCCAGATAGATCGCCACATTGAATGTGTCGCCGCCGCAGGACGGCGAAAACCGGCCGTCCGATCCGCGAGCGAGTTCGATCAGGACCTCGCCGACGCAAATGACGCTGGTTTTCCGCTCGTCGCTCATGGGCTTATCTCGTCGAACGGACTGGCGCGTCATTGGTTTGATCACCATACTCTTCAATTCGGCAGCAAGAGGGTGGCGCAGAGCCGAAATCACTGTTATATTATAACATTACCGAATTCGCCCTGTTTTGCCGGTAGTTAAAGGTCCTCATGACCCATCATCACCATGGCGGCGCGCCGCATCCGTCGCCGACAGTTTCGCCGTCGCTGCTCCGTCTTTCCGCCGTGGAGCGCCTGGCCGGCGCGGGCGTTCTGATCGCGCTGATCTGGGCGGCTGTTTTCTGGGCGACCCGCTGAGCGCACGGCAGCGAAGGCACGATGACCAAATTGCAATTCCATAATCTGACCCTCGGCTACGACCGCCATCCCGCCGTGCATCATCTGAACGGCACGGTGGAGCGCGGCGCCCTCCTCGCCGTGGTCGGGCCGAACGGCGCCGGCAAATCGACGCTGTTCAAGGGCGTGGCCGGCGCCTTGAAGCCGCTCGCCGGCACGATCGATCGCGATGGGCTCGATGCCGGGCAGATCGCTTATCTGCCGCAACTCGCCGAGATCGACCGCAGCTTTCCGATCAGCCTCTACGACATGGTGGCGATGGGACTGATGCGCGCCAAAGGCCTGTTCGGCGGCATCACCGCCAAGGATCATCACATCATCGCGCACGCCATTGAAGCCGTCGGCCTGACCGGCTTCGAGCAGCGCGCCATCGGCACGCTGTCGGGCGGCCAGATGCAGCGCATGCTGTTCGCGCGCCTTCTGGTCCAGGACGCGCCGATTATCGTGCTCGACGAGCCGTTCGCGGCGATCGACGAGCGTACCGCCACCGATCTGTTGCGCCTGGTGCGGCGTTGGCACGACGAGGGCCGCACCGTGCTCGCCGCTCTGCACGACATCGATCTCGTGCGCACGCATTTTCCCGAGACCCTGCTGCTGGCGCGCGAGCCTGTCGCCTGGGGCGCGACGCCGAAGGTGCTGACGCCCGACAACCTCGCGAAAGCGCGGCTGATGTGCGAGGCCTTCGACGACAGCGCCGAGGCCTGCGCCATGCGCGACGTGGCGTAGCCCCATGCTGTCCACTTTGCTGCCGCTCCACGACCCGTCGTTCCGGCATACGCTTGCCGCGGTGCTGGCGCTGGCGCTCAGCGCCGGCCCGATCGGCGTGTTCGTGATGCTGCGGCGGATGAGTCTGGTCGGCGATGCGATGTCGCACGCGATCCTGCCGGGTGTCGCCATCGCCTTCCTGATCGCGGGGCTCAATGTCGTGGCCATGACGCTCGGCGGCATCGCCGCAGGGCTGATCATCGCGCTTCTTGCAGGCGCCGTCAGCCGCGCCACGGCGCTGCATGAAGACGCTTCGCTCGCCGTGTTCCTTTTGGTCTCGCTCGCCTTCGGCGTCGTCATCGTGACGCTCAATGGCATCGACATCGAGCGGCTGATGACCTTCCTGTTCGGCGAGACCGCCGCGAAGATGAATACCGGGAAGCTCCTGGTGATCGCAGTCAATGCGACGATCAGCCTTACCGCGCTGGCGCTGATCTATCGGCCGCTGGTGCTTGGCTGCGTCGATCCAGGTTTCCTGCGCTCGGTCAGCCGCGCCGACGGCGTCGCCCATCTGACCTTCATGGCGCTGCTCGTGCTCAACCTGGTCTCAGGCTTCCACGCGCTCGGCACGCTCCTTGGCGTCGGTATCATCATCATCCCGGCCGGCATCGCCCGGTTCTGGACCCGCGACATTTCGGCGATGATCGCGATCGCCGTCGTCAGCGCGCTGGTCTCGGGCTTTGCCGGCGTCATCCTCGCCTATCACTCCGGCCTTCCGTCCGGCCCGGCGGTGACGCTGTTCGCCGGCGTGCTCTATCTCGGCTCGGTTCTCGTGGGACCGGTCGGCGGGATCATCTGGCGCGCCTTTCCCGGCCGCCATTTGGAGGCCTGAGCCCCTCCTCCGGGCCGTCTCGTCGGCCCGGCCCACAGGGGTTTTGTTTTGCCGCCGTACTCAATATATCTGCGGCTCATCCGGAGTGACTTCGCCATGCAAGATCCCAAGGCCAGCACCAAGTCCGACGCCGCCAATAACGAGAAAATCCCCGTCACCGTGCTGACCGGCTATCTCGGCGCCGGCAAGACCACCTTGCTCAACCGCATCCTGTCCGAGCCGCACGGCAAGAAATACGCCGTGATCGTCAACGAGTTCGGCGAGATCGGCATCGACAACGATCTGGTCGTCGGCGCCGACGAAGAAGTCTTCGAGATGAACAACGGCTGCATCTGCTGCACGGTGCGCGGCGATCTGGTGCGCATCCTCGACGGGCTGATGCGGCAGGAAGGGCAAGTTCGACGCCATCATCGTCGAAACCACGGGGCTGGCCGATCCGGCGCCGGTGGCACAGACCTTCTTCATCGACGAGAATGTGGGCAAGAAGACCAAGCTCGACGCCGTGGTTACCGTCGCCGACGCCAAATGGCTCAAGGACCGGCTCAAGGATGCGCCGGAAGCCAAGAACCAGATCGCCTTCGCCGATGTGATCCTGCTCAACAAGACCGATCTCGTCTCACGCGAGGAACTTGAAGACGTCGAAGCGCGCATCCGCAGCATCAATCCCTACGCGCGGGTGCACAAGACCGAGCGCGCCCAGATCGCCTTGAATGAAGTGCTCGAGCGCAATGCCTTCGATCTCGACCGCATTCTCGATATCGAGCCGGACTTCCTCGAAAGCGACGATCACGATCATGATCATCATCATGACCACGGTCACGAGCACGGTCACGATCATGGGCATCATCACCACGATCACGATCACAAGCATTCGCATGGCGGGCTGAAGCACTACCATGACGAAGATATGCAATCGATCTCGATCAATACCGACAAGCCGCTCAACCCGGACAAATTCTTTCCCTGGGTGCAGAACCTGGTGCAGACCGAAGGCCCGAACATTCTGCGCTGCAAAGGCATCCTGTCGTTCAAGGACGATGACCGGCGCTTCGTGTTCCAGGGCGTGCATATGATCCTCGACGGCGATCACCAGTTGCCGTGGAAAGACGGCGAGAAGCGCGTCAGCCGCGCCGTCTTCATCGGCCGCAACCTGCCCGGCAAGATGATCACCGAGGGTTTTGAAAGCTGCATCGCGTAGCCTTCGTCCTGCAATGACCGATACGCGACCCGACGACAGCCCTTCCGTCATCGACCGCACCCACCAGGTGGCGGCGGACGGCGCCGTTATCGCCGCGCATTTTCTCGGCGAGACCGCGGCTTTCGTGCTGGCCGAGGAAGCAATTGTGCTCGCCGGCCGCGACGGCGAGCCACGGCGCGTCGACACCCATGGCGGCGCCATTCTTTCCGCAACGGCCGACGGCAAGCGCGTCGTCACCGGCGGTGACGACGGCAAGCTGGTCGCGACCGATGCCAAGGGCGAAAGCCAGACGCTCGCCACCGATCCGAAGCGCCGATGGATCGACCAGGTCGCGCTCGGGCCTGACGGCGCGGTCGCCTGGTCGGCCGGCAAGACTGCGTTCGTGCAGGCCGGCGGAAAAGACAAAAGCAAGGAGCCGCGGCAGTTCGAGGCGCCGTCGACCGTCGGCGGGCTGGCCTTCCTGCCCAAAGGTTTCCGCCTCGCCATCGCGCACTACAACGGCGCCTCGCTGTGGTTTCCCAATGCCGCGCAGGCAGAGCCGGAAAAGCTCGAATGGAAGGGCTCGCATCTCGGTGTGACGGTCAGCCCGGACGGCCGCTTCCTGGTCACCTCGATGCAGGAGGCCGATGCTGCATGGCTGGCGGCTTGCCGACGGCCAGCACATGCGCATGTCGGGCTACTCCTCGCGCGTCACCTCGCTCGGCTGGACCATCGGCGGACGCTTCCTCGCCACATCCGGCGCGACGCAGATCATTCTCTGGCCGTTCCACACCAAGGACGGCCCGATGGGCAAACAGCCGCGTTTGCTGGCGCCGTCGGAGCATCGCGTCTCGGTCGTCGCCTGCCATCCCAAGCAGGACATCGTCGCCGCCGGCTACGATGACGGCATGGTGCTCCTGGTGCGCATGGAAGACGGCGCCGAGATCTTGGCCAAGCGGCCGGGCGACGCGCCGGTCACGGCGCTGAACTGGAACGCGGACGGGCTCTATCTCGTCTTCGGCACCGAGAACGGCGAAGCCGGCATTCTTGATCTCACCTGAGGGGTCGTTTGAGCATGATCGCTTCCGAAAGCCGGTTCCCATTTGGGATCATGCCTGAACCACGATTTTCCCCAGCCGTTGTCATGCATGAGCAGATTCATGCAACGCGCTTCTATCGCGGCGGCCGTATTGAGCTTGGCTTTGGCCGGAGCCGCCGTCGCGCAAATGCAGCAGCAAACGCCGCAGAGCGGCGGTCCTAAACCCGATCCCAAAAACTGCGCCAGCACCGGCAGTCCGGGAGAGTTGAGCAATAACCTCGCCCAATCGGGTGGCGTGATTTGTCCCCCGGACGTCGATCAGGGCATGAAAGCGCCGACGCCGAACACCGGCAAAATGCCGGTGATCCCGCCGCCGGGCAGCCCCGGCGGCAATCCGAACGTTCAGCCGAAATAGCGAGATTGGAAGCTCAGATCACGTATTGCCGCAGCGGCGGAAAGCCGTTGAAGCCGACCGAGGAATAGGTCGCGGTGTAAGCGCCGGCCGCCTCGATCAGCACCTTGTCGCCGATGGCGAGCGAGACCGGCAGCGGATACGGCGTCTTCTCGTAGAGCACGTCGACCGAGTTGCAGGTCGGCCCGGCGATGATGCAGGGCGCCATCTCGTCGCGATCATGCGTGGTGCGGATCGGATAGCGGATCGACTCGCCGATGGTCTCGGCGAGGCCGTGGAACTTGCCGATGTCGAGATAGACCCAGCGCACCTCGTCCTCGGGGCTGCGCTTGGCGATCAGCACCACCTCGGCCTCGATCATGCCGGCATTGCCGACCAGGCCGCGGCCCGGCTCGACGATGGTGTTGGGCAGGTTGTTGCCGAAATGCTTGCGCAGCGCCTTGAAGATCGCCTTGCCGTAGCTCTCGAGCTTCGGCGTCTTGCGGATGTATTTGGCCGGGAAGCCGCCGCCGAGATTGACGATGGACAGCCCGATGCCGCGCTCGGCGCAGCCCTTGAAGATCGCCGCGGCCGACGCGAGCGCGCGATCCCAGGCCTCGACATTGTGCTGCTGCGAGCCGACGTGGAAGGAAATGCCGTAAGGCACGAGACCGCTTCTTATGGGCGAACTCGAGAATGTCGGCGGCATAGGCGGGCTCGCAGCCGAACTTGCGCGACAGCGGCCATTCGGCGCCGGAGCCGTCGCAATGGATGCGGCAGATGACGCGGCTGCCGGGCGCGGCGCGCGCCACCTTCTCGACCTCGGCCTCGCAATCGATCGCGAACAAGGTCACGCCGAGCCCGAAGGCGGTGGCGATCTCGGACTCTTTCTTGATGGTGTTGCCGTAGGAAATGCGGTCGGCCGTGGCGCCGGCAGCGAGCACGTCATGGGTCTCGGCCAGCGAGGCGACGTCGAAGCAGCAGCCGAGCCCGGCGAGGAGCTTCAGGATTTCCGGCGCCGGATTGGCCTTCACGGCGTAGAACACCTTGGTGTCCGGCAACGCCTTGGCGAAGTTCTGGTAGTTCTCACGGACCACGTCGAGGTCGACGACCAGGCAAGGTCCGTTATCGGTACGATTCTTCAGGAATTCGCGGATGCGTGTGGTCATGCCACAAAGCTCCCTATCCGGCCGGTGGCGCAGCCACCGAAGGTGAACCTCCTGCGACGCGCACTGATCCGCACGATGCGAATGCGCTTACGCCGCCGTGATTGCTGCCTTGGTCCGGATGAGGGAAATCCCGTTCCGCACTGCTGGCAAAGATGGACAAGCCCTTTCGGTGTCCCCGGCATTGGCGCCGGTAGTCATCCAAAAAAGCCCTTCCGTCGTTGCTTTAAGCCGCGTCGCCCGTGGAGAGCGGGCATTGCCGGTTCGCCTCCGGCTGCCGGTCGCTGGAGCAAGGGAGCAGGAGCAAACAAAGCGCTCTCTCCCTTAGGCGGCTGTCCGGCCTCTTGTCCGGATGCCCACCGACCGACACACGGCCACAGGCACGTGCGAAATTGGGCACACCCGCAATAAGCGATTTGGCGCGCGCGCGCAACAATTTTAGTTTTAACGAAACGTAAAAACGCGCAGCGGCCGTGGAGCGGCGCGAGAGGCGCGCGTCACTCGGCGGTGAAGGGCTCGACGCGGTGCGCCGCGCGCACGAACTGCACCATCACCACGACGCCGATCAGCATGAACAAGCCGTCGAGCACGCGCGCGCCGAAGCTGCCGAGCGCGAGCAGATTGGCGATCGCCCAGCTGCCGGCAAAGGCGGCGCCGAACACCTCGGCGCTGATCAGAATAGCGGCGGAAATCACCGTCACGACGTTGAGCCAGACGATGCGTTTGCTGCGCTGGATCGGGCTTTGGTTGCTGCCGGTAGTGCTCATGAGGCGGCACTTACAGCGAAAGTCGGGGCAAGATCAAGGCGGGGCCAATAACGGCGTTAGGCCAGCCGCGTCAGGCCGCGTCCCTGGCCTTGGCGCCAAGGAGCCCGGCCTCGACCAGCGCCCCGCGGATGCGGTCGATCTCGGCACGGGTGATCTTGACCAGCGGCGGCCGCACCACGGCGCGCGGCAGCTTGCCCATGAGCACCAGCGCCTCCTTCATGCGGTTATGCATGTCGGCCCAGGGCTCGGCGTAGAACACCTTGGCCAGAGGATAGATGCGGTCGTTGAACCGCTTTGCTGCGGCAAGGTCGTTCCCCTTCACCGCCTTGAACAACCCCGACTGCAGGTCGGCGATGACGCTGCCGGAGCCGGAGAGCAGTCCGTTGCAGCCGAGCACCAGCGACGAGAACAGCCAGGCGCTGTGCGTCGACAGCACGTTCACCGGGCGCTTGAGGCTCTGCAGCTCGCGGATATGCATCTCGTGCTGCGGCACATTGCCGGCCCAATCCTTGATGGCGCGGATGGCTGGGCACCTCCTCGACCATCTTGAGCAGCGTGTCGCGCGGATAGCCCTGCCCGGTCGCCAGCGGATACTGGAAGGCGATGATCGGCAGGCTCGAGGCATCGGCGATGCGCTTGAAATGCTCGATCGCCATGGCCGGCGACTGGCCGAGCGTGAACGGCGCCGGCGGAAACACCAGCAGCGCCGACGCGCCGCCGGCCTCCGCCATCTTGGCGATGCGCGCGGCTTCGAGGCTGCCGTCGGCCCATATGCCGTTGACGATAGGTAAGCGGCTGCCGATCTCGTCCTGGGCGATATCGAGGACCCGGCGCTGCTCGTCGAAAGTGCAGGAGGCGACCTCGGTCGAATGCGCGTTGATGGTAATCGCCGACAGCCCGTCGACCGCGGCGACGTCGCGCAGATGCGCCCGGAAGCTCTGCTCATCGATCGAAAGATCGTCGAAGAACGGCAGCAGGACGGCCGGAATGACGCCGTGCGGCGCATATTGGGCGTGGCGGGACATGTCGCGGCTCTCCTTTATGGGCGCGTTTTCCACACCACATATATCACGCCCGCACCCGCATTTGGTATGACCCGCCGATGAGCCAATCCCAGAAGCCTTAACACCCAAACCCCGAGCATGAACGGCGACTTGTTCTTCGAGGACTGGGCCACCCCGGACGCCGTCCCGCCCTTCGACCGCGTCGCGCCGGAGCAGTTCCGACCGGCCTATGCGCGGGCGCTGGCCGAGCACGACGCCGAGATCGCGGCAATTGCCGCCAATCCCGAGCCGCCGACTTTCGACAATACCATCGCCGCCATGGAGCGGAGCGGCCGCGCGCTCGACCGCGTCGGCAATGTGTTTCACCTCCTGGCGGGCGCCCATACCAATGACGCGCTGCTTGAGATCGAGCGCGAGATTTCGCCCAAGCTCGCCCGCCACTGGAACGCCATCAACACCAATGCGGCGCTGTTCGCCCGTATCGACACGCTCATGCGCGAGGCCGGCAAGCTGCCGCTGACCACGGAGCAGAAGCGGGTCATCGAGCGCTATCACACTGGCTTCCGCCGCGCCGGTGCCGCGCTCGACGCGCCGGCCAAGAAGCGGCTCTCCGAGATCATCGAACGGCTGGCGGCGCTGGGTACGGCGTTCAGCCAGAACGTGCTTGCCGACGAACAGTCGTTTACTTTGCAGCTCAAGGACGAGGCCGAGCTGGCCGGTCTGCCCGGCTTCATGCGCGAGGCGATGAAGGCCGAGGCGCGCGAGCGCGGGCTCGACGGCTATGTCGCGACCTTGTCACGATCGAGCGTCGAGCCGTTCCTGCAATTCTCCAGCCGCCGCGATTTGCGCGAAAAGATTTTCCGCGGCTTCATCATGCGCGGCGACAATGGCGGGCCGACCGACAACAAAGCCAATATCGCCGAAATGGTGCGGCTGCGCGCCGAGCGCGCCAAGCTCCTCGGCTTTGCCGACTTCGCCCATTACCGGCTCGACGACGCCATGGCGAAGACGCCGGCCGCGGCGCGCAATCTCCTCGAGACCGTATGGGCGCCGGCGCGCACGCGGGCCCTCGCCGATCGCGACGCTATGCAGAAGCTGATCGCCGAAGACGGCGGCAACTTCAAGCTCGAAGGCTGGGATTGGCGTTATTACGCCGAGAAGCTTCGCCAGAAGACCTGCGATTTCGACGAGGCTTCGATCAAGCCCTATCTCAATCTCGATCGCCTGATCGAAGCCGCCTTCTACACCGCGCAGCGCCTGTTCGGCCTGAGCTTCAGGGAACGCAAGGATGTGCCGGTCTGGCATCCCGATGTGCGGGTCTGGGAGGTCAAGGACAAGGACGGCAACGAAGTCGGCCTGTTCTTCGGCGATTACTTCGCCCGCTCGTCAAAGCGCAGCGGCGCCTGGATGACCTCGATCCGCGACCAGGAGAAGCTGGCGGGCGACATCCACCCGCTGATCGTCAATGTCTGCAATTTCACCAAGGCGCCCGGCGGCGAGCCGACGCTGTTGAGTTTCGAGGACGCGCGCACGCTGTTCCACGAATTCGGACACGGACTGCACGGGCTGCTCTCGTCGGTGACTTATCCGAGCATTGCCGGCACCAGCGTCGCCACCGATTTCGTCGAACTGCCGTCGCAGCTCTACGAGCACTGGCTGGAACAGCCGCAAGTGCTGCGCCAATTCGCCCGCCACTACCAGACCGGCGAACCGATGCCGGAGGAACTTCTGCAGCGGCTCGTCGCCGCGCGCAATTTCAACAAGGGCTTCGGCACCGTGGAATATATTTCCTCAGCCATTGTTGATCTCGACTTCCACTCGCTGTCGTCGGACACTGACATCGCGGCCGCCGCCGATGTCGATGGTTTCGAGCGCAAGGAGCTGGATCGCATCGCCAATCCGCAGGAGATCGCCATGCGCCACCGGCCGCCGCACTTCGCTCACATCTTTTCCGGCGGCGGCTATGCCGCGGCTTATTACAGCTACATGTGGTCCGAGGTGCTCGACGCCGACGCGTTTGCCGCGTTCGAGGAGACCGGCGACATTTTCGATCCGGCGACGGCGAAGCGGCTTCATGACACGATCTATTCGGCGGGCGGCTCGCAGGATCCCGCCGATGCCTACAAGGCCTTCCGCGGCCGGCTGCCAAGCGCGGATGCGCTTCTGAAGAAGCGCGGCTTTTCCGAACCCGTGACCTCCCGCTGAGCGAGCCCATGGATCTGCACACAGCCGGTCACCGCCGGGGCGTCGTCTGCGCGCCGCATGCGTCCGCCGTCGAAGCCGGCCGGCAGATCCTGGCCGAAGGCGGCAATGCGATCGAGGCGATGCTGGCCATGGCCGCCTCCATCGCGGCCGTCTACCCGCACATGAATCATATCGGCGGCGACGGCTTCTGGATGATCCGCGAGCGCTCGGGCCGCGTCCGCGCCATCATGGCCGCCGGCCCGTCCGCCCAGCAGGCGCGGCCGGAGCTCTATCGCGACTACGAAGCGATCCCGCCGCGTGGACCGCTTGCCGCGCTGACCGTGCCGGGCGCGATCGGCGGCTGGATGATCGCGCTCGAAGCCGCAAAAGTTGCCGGCGGGAAAATGCCGCTCGCGCTGCTGCTCGCGCCGGCCATCGCGCAAGCCCGCGAGCGGCTATACCGTCACCCGCAGCCAGGAGCGGCTGACGCTGGAAAGCTTCGAAGCCTTGGAAAGCGTGCCGGGCTTTGCCAGAACATTCCTGGTCGACGGCAGAGTTCCCGCGATCGGCACTGTGCTCAAGCAGGAAGCGCTGGCGGCGACGCTCGAGCAGCTCGCCCATGCCGGGCTTCGACGATTTCTATCGCGGCGATATCGGGCGCGAGATCGCGGCCGATCTCGAACGCATCGGCAGTCCGCTGACGCGCGCCGATCTCGAGCGCTACCACGCCACGACCGCCGAGCCGCTGCGCATCGAGCTCCCTTCGGGAACTATCTACAACACCGACGCGCCGACCCAGGGCGTGGTTTCGCTGATGATCCTGGCACTGTTCGAGCGGCTCGGCGTCAAGGAAGCCGACGGCTTCGATCACATCCATTGCCTGGTCGAAGCCACCAAGCGCGCGCTGCGCGTGCGCGACCGCGTCGTTACCGATCCTAGTCATCTGCCGCATGCGCTGAGCCGCGTGCTCGACGACCGCTTCATCGCCGGCGAAGCGATGAAGATCGATCGCCACAAGGCTTCGCCTTGGCCGGTCAGCGCCGGCGCCGGCGACACGATCTGGATGGGGGTTGCGGACTTCCTCCGGCGTGGTCGTCTCCTACATCCAGTCGCTGTACTGGGAATTCGGCTCGGGCTGCGTGCTGCCGCGCACCGGCGTATTGATGCAGAACCGCGGCGCGAGCTTTTCGCTCGGCGCCGGCACGCTCAACCGGCTCGCGCCCGGGCGGCTGCCGTTCCACACTCTCAATCCGGCGCTCGCCGTGCTCAAGGACGGCCGCGTCATGGCCTATGGCACGATGGGCGGCGACGGCCAGCCGCAGACGCAAGCCGCGGTGTTCACCCGCCATGTGCAATTCCGCGAGCCGCTCCTCGAAGCGCTCGACCGGCCGCGCTGGGTGCTCGGCCGCACCTGGGGCGCGCCGAAGACGGCGCTGCGCATGGAAGCGCGCTTCGACGGCAATCTGATCGATCGCCTGCTCTCCGCCGGTCACGACGTCGATATTCTGCCGGACGATTATTCCGACGTCCTGGGCCATGCCGGCGCCGCGCTGCTGCACAAGGACGGCACTTGCGAAGCCGCGCACGATCCGCGCGCCGACGGCGGCGCGGCAGGCGTATAAATTCGCCGCCACAAGTCGCCGCACGCATCACCAAACTTTGAATTCGCATGCAGTCGCGCATGGCAGCGATACGCAACGTCGTAAGAGCTATGGCGATTTTATCCGCGCGCGACGCATATGAGCGTTGCGTGTGAGACGAAGCGCAGGCGCAACACGTTCGGCTGCGCCAGTTGCCGGTTTGCAAGGACAAAGTCGACGCGCCGCCGGCGCTCAGAGTCGTAATGCGTGCAATGCAATATCTTGCGTCGAAAAGTCGTCCGTATAATCCGCATCAACTCATTGAAATTACAACCACTACATCGTCGTAAGGTTCATCTTCGCGTCATGCTGCGGCGCAGCGTCTCTTGTATCAAGCGCGCAAGGGCGATGCCTAACAAGAGAAACAAGAGAATGCACAAGACCTCGCACAACACGACGTTGACGCCACGCCGGAACCAAGCTGCGATCAAGTACCTTCCCGTTGCAATGGCTCTCGCCGCGCTTGTGACTGTCGGCGGCGCGCCAGCAATCGCCGCAACGCAGCACCATCATCATCGTGCTGCCCGGTCTCTGAACGGGCTGCACATGTATGCCGGCCAAGCCCTCGATCAGCACGATCAGGTACTCGGCGAAATGCCAATGAGCGAGAGCCGGGCGCAGGCGATGCACGACTGCAACATGAAAGCGCAGCCGTACAATTTCAGCACGTGGGAGACCACACAGTTCGCGGTCTATGGCAACTGCATGACCGAGCACGGCCAGATGCCGTAAGCTTCAACTCATCGTCACGTAAAGCGGCGGCCGCCCGGCGATTTCTTCCGCGCGGCCGCCAAGTATCCCTGCGGAAGAATCAGGCTTTTTTCTTCTTCGCCACGGCCCGCGCGTCGGCGATGATCTGCTTGAACACTTTCATCTCGACCACGCCCGGCACGCGGAAAGTGCCGACAATGAAGCCCGGCGTGCCTTGAAAGCCGAACGCGTCGGCCTGATCATTGTTGCGGATCAAGAGATCCTCGATGGTCTTCTGGTGCGCCTGCAGATCCTGCTTGGCCTTGTCGACGTCGACGCCAGCCTTGGTCAGCAGATCGGGAATATTGGCCTCGGTCAGTTTCTCGGTCGCGCCGATCAGCGCGTCATGCGCAGCTTCATATTTGTTCTGATATTTCGCCGCCAGCGTCAATTGCGCCGCCGTCGTCGAAGGCGCGCCGAAGATCGGCCAGTCCTTGAGCACCAAGCGGATATGGCCGTCCTCCTTGAGGAGTTGCGCGATCTCGGGTGCGAGTTTTTTGCAATAAGGGCATTGATAGTCGAAGAATTCGACCACGGTCAGATCGCCTTGCGGATTGCCCAGCGCCGGGATTTCCGGATCGCGCAGCACGGCATCGCGGCTGAGAATATCGTGGCCGACCTCGTCGGAGGCCGCCGCCGGGAGCATGCCCGCTACCGTCATGGTGCCGATTGCGGCAACCAGGCCGCGGCGCGTCATGATCGTGCTGATCCGGTTCGTTTGCATCCCATCCATCTCGTCGTGAGAGACATGCAGCCCGCTTGCCCGGGCTGCGATACGGCCGGCTATTCCATCGGGCTCAGGCCGAGCCGCTCCATCAGCTCGCGATCGCGGTCGCGGCCGGGATTCGGCGTGGTCAAAAGCTTCGGCCCGTAAAAGATCGAATTGGCGCCGGCCAAAAAGCACAACGCCTGGGTTTCGTCGCTCATGTCTTCGCGGCCGGCCGACAGCCGCACCATCGAGCGCGGCATGCAGATGCGGGCGGCAGCGACGGTGCGCACGAATTCGATTGCGTCGAGCGCGTTTTCTTGCCCGAGCGGTGTCCCGGCCACCTTCACCAGCATGTTGATCGGCACCGATTCCGGATGCATCGGTAAGCTCGCGAGCGTCGCGATCATGCCGACGCGGTCCTCGCGCGTCTCGCCCATGCCGACAATGCCGCCGCAGCAAACATGGATGCCGGCCTCGCGCACATGATCGAGCGTCTCCAGACGATCCTGATAAGTCCGTGTGGTGATGATGTGGTCGTAGAATTCCGGCGACGTGTCGAGATTGTGATTATAAAAATCCAATCCGGCGTCTTTGAGCCGCCGCGCCTGCGAGCCGGTGAGCATGCCGAGCGTGGCGCAGGTTTCGAGCCCGAGCGCCTTGACACCCTCGACCATGGCGCAGACGGACTCGATATCGCGATCCTTGGGCGAGCGCCAGGCCGCGCCCATGCAGAAGCGGCTGGCGCCGCCCGCTTTTGCCGCGCGCGCCTCGGCGAGCACCTTGTCGAGCGTCATCAGCTTGTCGGCGGCGACGCCGGTGTCGTAATGCGCGCTTTGCGGGCAATAGGCGCAGTCTTCCGGACAGCCGCCGGTCTTGATCGACAGCAGCGTCGAAATCTGGACTTCCGCCGGATCGAAATTCTGCCGATGTATGTTTTGCGCGCGGAACATCAGTTCCGGGAACGGCAGATCGAACAGCGCCCGCACCTCCTCGCGCGTCCAATCGTGTCGCGGCAGGGCGCCTTGTGAAAAAGGCAGCGGAGCTTCGGCGGCAAACGTCATGACGCAAGTCTTAGCTGCCCCGGGGGCCGCCGAAAAGCCCTCTCCGGACGCTGGAGAATAGCCTTATTTTCCGGCCGCTTGCGCGCAACTGCAATCCGATCAGGCAGCGCTGCTTTCGACGAGCCGCAGCGTTTTGCGCACCGGTTTGACCGATCCGTGGCGCAGCATGGCCGTTGCCTCGACGGCGGGGACCGGCCAGCCGAAGCGATAGCCCTGGCCGTACGCGCAGCCCGCCGACAGCAGGAATTTCTCCTGGCCTTCGGTCTCGACGCCCTCGGCGATGATCTCGATGCCGAGCTCCTGCGCGAGCCCGATGGCGGCGCGCACCACGGCGGCGCTGCGCGTATCGGTATCAACCCCCGCCACCAGTTCCTGCGCGACCTTGACGCGATTGATCGGATAGTTCGCCAGATAGCTCAGCGATGAATAGCCGGTGCCAAAATCGTCGATGGCGATTCGCACGCCGAGCTGCCGCAGCCGCTCGAAACGTTCGTTGTGCTGTTGGGTGATGTCCATCAGCACGGTCTCGGTGAGCTCGATCTCGATCAGGTTCGGCGCGATGCCCCATTTGCGCAGGCAGGCGGCGACCTCGCCGTCGAGATCGGTCGAGGCCTTGAAGTGGATCGCGGAAAAATTCACGCCGACCAGCGCAGGCGCGATGCCTTGGTCCTGCCATGTGCGCAGCTGCCGGCATGCGGCGTCGAGCACCCACTGTCCAAGGATCTGGATCTGCCCCGAACGCTCCGCGATCGGGATGAAAAGCAAGGGCGGAATCTGGCCGCGCTTGGGATGATTCCAGCGCAGCAGCGCTTCCAAACCGATGATTCGGCCGCTGCGCAATTCGACTTGCGGCTGGTAATACAGTTCGAGCTCGTTGCGCAGATGCGCGCCGCGGAGATCGTCGGCGATGAGCACGCGCTCCTGCACCTGAGAATCGAGAGTAGCGCTGTGAAAGCGATAGCAGTTGCGGCCGTCCTCCTTCGCGCGATAGAGCGCAAGATCAGCCTGGATCATCATCGCTTCGGGCCCGGCGACCTCCGCCGCATAGCGGGAAATGCCGATGCTTGCGGAAATGTGCACGATATTGCCATCGATATTGTAGGGCTCCGCCACGATCTGTCCGATTTTCGCGGCCAGCGCTCCCGCGGCATCGAGCTCGCCGACGTCGCTCTGCAGGATCGCGAATTCGTCGCCGCCGAAGCGCGCGACGATGTCGTTCTCGCGGATCGCGCCGCGCACCCGCGCCGCGACCTGGCGCAACAGTGCATCGCCGACGGCGTGGCCCAGCGTATCGTTGACGTCCTTGAAATGATCGAGATCGAAATAGAGCACGGCGAACGGCTTGGCGCCGCGATTGGCGGCAGCGAAAGCCGCATGGATGCTTTTCATGAAGGCGCGCCGGTTGGGCAGCGCGGTCAGCGTGTCGGTCTGCGCCAGATCGGAGAATTTCCGGTTGACCCGTATCATGCGCAGCGCATGCCGCCGCGAGGCCTGGATATAGGAAACGACCGCGCCGGTGATGAGCAGGCCGGCGATCAGAACGAGCCAGGCGCGATCATGCGTCGCCATCAGCGGTCCGTCCGGCGTCGGTACCATGACCATGGTCATCCAGCGTTGCCCGTCGGCGACGAGCTCGCGCGAGGCATGCTCCCCGGCATCAAGGACAGCCTGGTTCGCCGGCCGCGCCGGCTCGCTGCGCAGCCGCGAGCCGTGCACATAGATCGGCTGCGCTTCGGCGCCCGCGTCCGGGGCGAAGAAGAAGATATCGAGGCCTTCCGGCCCATTGTTGGTGTTGATGATCGTGTCGACCATCTGGCTCGTGATCATCGAGCCGTGGACGAAGCCGATCAGGTTGCGCCGTCGCTCGTCGATCGTGCCATGCGGCAGGCCGCGCCGATAAACCGGCAGGGAGAACAGAAAGCCGCTTCTGGTATTGGCGCTCGAGACCAGCTTCACAATCGGCGAAAAGCCCAGCCGATCGTGATCGCGCGCCTGTTCCAGCTCGACCAGCGTCTCCGGCTCCGAGCGCAGGTCGAGACCGTAAAGCGGCGAGGTTCGCGGCACCGTCGCGAAGAAGATCGGGTAATATTCGTCGTGTTCCGGCGACACCGACAGTTTGCGGCCTTCGCCCATTTCCTTGATCTGATACCCGGCGAGCCCTTGTCGCTCTGCCTCGCGTTCGTGCTCGGCGCGTTCGGAGCCCAAGACCCGCGGCACCCAGGACAGCGTCGCGATGCCGGCGTTCTCCTGCAATAACGGCCGCGTGAACGACTTCGAACGAGCTGCGCGAAACTTGTCCTTCCGAACTGTCGAACAGCGCGCGCACCGCGCGCAGCCGGTTCACGTATTCGTTGAGACCGTTCTGCATCACCATGAAATGGTTTTCGGCGATGGCTTGAAATTGCGCCTGGGCGAGATTGTCCTCGCGGCTGGCCGTAAAGCCCGCGGCGGCGACCGACATCGCAATACCTACGGCGCCGGCGAGCAGGCTCGGCAGATATTGGCGAAATTTGCCAATGACTGGTGGTGTGAGCGTCAGCATGAGCATCCAGAGCCACAATCGGCGGTTGGCAAACCGCGGATTGGGACGGAATTCACTGTCCAGAATTAAACGCCCAGGAAGCCGATAAAGCGCTTGCAGGCCCCGCAAAAACACACTTTGTCGCGGCTAAACTCGCCGCTGTACTTAAGGTGGTGTTACATAGGAAACGAGGGTTTCATATGTATTGGAACCGTCGCTGTGTGAACGATCAAACCCGAAGGGAAAAATGACCGATACCAAGGGAACCGACACCCTGCCCGACCGGCTCTCCAACGATCCAAAGAGCCCGTATTACAACGCCGAACTGTTGGAGCGCGACATCGGCGTGCGTTTCAAGGGCGTCGAGAAGACCAATGTCGCCGAATATTGCATCAGCGAAGGTTGGATCAAGGTCGAAGCCGGCAAGACCAAGGATCGTCACGGTAATCCGCTGACGATCAAGCTCAGCGGCCCGGTCGAAGTCTATTTCAAAGACAAGAAATAAATCCGTCGCGCGACGTCCTATACGACCGGCCCCGCCTCGCGTTTCCTGGGAGAGCTACATGTGGAGAATTGCAGCGCTGCTTCTGGTCGCGTCCAGCCTTGCCGGCTGCGACGTGATCAGCACTTTCAAGGGCGGTTTCAAATACAAAGCGGCCGTCGAAGAGGATCTGGCCAAAGCGACCGGCGTCAAGCCGCAAGTCGGCTTCAACTGGAACAATGGGCGGCTCGTCCTGGTGACGGTTCTGTTTCCGAAGGTTTATGACGGTCAGCCGCTCGCCCAATTGGCCGAGACCGTCCGGCACGCAGTGACGACGGAATTCAAGCAGACGCCCGAGAATATCGAGCTGGCGTTTTTAATCAGCGCCAAGGGTGCGCCGACGGCGGAATTGCCCGCATCGCCGGCGAGAACGAAAACCGCTCTCGCAGTCGATTGAGCACGCGCTGCACGCGCGGCGCGGCGACTATTCTGCCGCTTCCATCTGCGGCGTGGCCTTCTCGACTCGCGCCGCGCAGAACTTGAATTCCGGAATCTTGCCGAACGGATCGAGCTTCGGATTGGTGAGCAGGTTCGCCGCCGCCTCGACATAGGCGAAGGGAATGAATACGACGCCGTCCGGAATGGCATCGTCCTGCCGCGAATTCAGCTCGACCGTGCCGCGGCGGGTGGTGACGCGGATCATGTCGCCCGGCGCGATGCCGAGCTTGGCGATGGTGCCGCGCGAGACCGCCGCCGTAGCCGAAGGCTCGAGCGCATCGAGCGTCGACGCCCGCCGCGTCATGGCGCCGGTGTGCCAATGCTCGAGCTGACGCCCGGTGGTGAGGATGAACGGATATTCTTCGTCCGGCACCTCGGCCGGCGGCTGCAGCTTGGTCGCCACCAGCTTGGCGAAGCCGCCCGGACGCGGGAAGCCCTTGTCGAACACGACGTCGCGGCCCGGCACATCGGGGGCATCGACCGGATAAGTGACCGAGTCCTCCCGCGCGACGCGGTCCCAAGAGATATTGGCGAGTGCCGGCATCATCGACGCCATTTCGGTGAAGACTTCGCCGACATTGTTGTAGTTCCAGCCGCAGCCGAGGCGGTTGGCGAGTTCCTGGATGATCCAGATATCGTGCCGCGTGTCGCCCGGCAGCGGCAGCGCCTGCCGGCCCATCTGCACCTGGCGATTGGTGTTGGTGACGGTGCCGTCCTTTTCCGGCCAGCCCGAGGCCGGCAGCACCACGTCGGCATAGACCGCGGTCTCGGTCAGGAACAGATCCTGCACCACGAGATGTTCGAGATGCGCCAGTGCGCCCCGCGCATGGTTGAGATCGGGATCGGACATCGCGGGATTTTCACCCATGATGTACATGCCCTTGATCTCGTCGTGATGGACCGCATCCATGATCTCGACGACGGTCTTGCCCTTCTTCGGATCGAGTTTGACGCCCCAGGCCTTCTCGTATTGCCCGCGGATCTCCGGGTCCTCGACCGACTTGTAGTCGGGGAAGAACATCGGAATGAGGCCGGCGTCGGAAGCGCCCTGCACGTTGTTCTGGCCGCGCAGCGGATGCAGCCCGGTGCCGGGCCGGCCGATCTGGCCGGTGATCAGCGACAGCGCGATCAGGCAGCGCGCATTGTCGGTGCCGTGGGTATGCTGCGACACGCCCATGCCCCAGAAGATGATCGCCGCCTCGGCGCGGGCATAGGTGCGGGCGACCTCCCGCAGTGTGTCGGGCGGGATGCCGCAGATTGGCGACATCTCTTCCGGCGTGAACTCCTCGACGCTCTTTTTCCAGGTGTCGAAGCCTTCGACATAGGTCTGGATATACTGCTGGTCGTAGAGCTTCTCGCTGACGATGACGTTGAGCATCGCGTTGAGCATCGCAACGTCGGCGCCGTTCTTGAACTGCAGCATGCGCCAGGCATGGCGCTTGAGCGCCTGCCCGCGCGGATCCATCACGATGAGCTTGGCGTTCTTCTTCGCTGCCTGTTTGAAGAAGGTCGCCGCGACTGGATGGTTCTCAGTCGGATTGGCGCCGATCACGATAATGACGTCGGAATTCTTGACCTCGTTGAAGGTCGCCGACACCGCGCCGGAACCGACGCCTTCAAGCAGCGCCGCCACCGACGAGGCGTGGCACAGCCGCGTGCAGTGATCGACATTGTTGGTGTTAAAGCCGGTGCGCACCAGTTTCTGGAACAGATAAGCTTCTTCGTTCGAGCCCTTGGCCGAACCGAAACCCGCAAGCCCCTTGCCGCCCTCGCGATCGCGAATCTTCTTCAGGCCCGAAGCGGCGCGGTCGAGTGCCTCTTCCCAGGTCGCCTCGCGGAAATGCGTCCACGGATTGGACGGATCGATGAATTCATGCGGCACTTTCGGCACGCCGTCCTTGCGGATCATCGGCTTCAGCAGGCGTTCCGGATTGTGCACGTAATCGAAGCCGAAGCGGCCTTTGACGCAAAGCCGGTTCTCGTTGGCCGGGCCGTCCCGGCCGGTGACGGCGACGATCTTGTCGTCCTTGATCTGATAGGTGAGCTGGCAGCCGACGCCGCAATAGGGGCAAACGCTGTCGACAGTGCGATCCGGCTTGCCCTTATAGACATTGTGCTCGTCGACCATCGTGGCCGGCATCAAGGCGCCGGTCGGGCAGGCCTGGACGCATTCGCCGCAGGCGACGCAGGTCGAGGCGCCCATCGGATCGTCGAAGTCGAACACGATCTTTTCCAGATGCCCGCGGCCGGCCATGCCGATCACGTCATTGACCTGCACTTCGCGGCAGGCGCGGACGCAGAGATTGCACTGAATGCAGGCGTCGAGATTGACCGCCATGGCGACATGGCTGCGGTCGGGCTTCGGCACTTCGGCCGCTTTGCGCCTGGGGAAACGGCCCGGCTCGGCCTTGAGCCGCCGCACCGTCTTCATCAGCTCGGAATCCGGATCGTGCGCGACCTCGATCGCCGGCTGGTCGGTGATCAGAAGCTCGGCGACCATCTTGCGCGCGATCTTGGCGCGGTCGGTCTGGGTCTTCACCTTCATGCCGGGCGCCGGCGTGCGCAGGCAGCTTGCGGCAAGCACGCGCTCGCCCTCGATCTCGACCATGCAGACGCGGCAATTGCCGTCGGGCCGGTAGCCGGGCTTGGGCGAATAGCACAGATGCGGCAGCTTGATATCGAGCCGTCGCGCGGCGCTGAAGATCGTCTCGCCGGGGCGGATGTCGATCTCGCGATCGTCGATGGTGAAGGTCTTCTTGGCGTCGCTCATGGATGCATCGCTCGTTAGGTCGCCCGAGATTACCCGGCTTTCATTACCCAGATTCTGGTTACCAATGTCGCAGCGGCGTTTTCAGTTCGTCCGGAAAGTATTTTAGCACACAGACCAGCGGATTGGGGGCGGCCTGGCCGAGCCCGCAGATCGAGGCGTCGCGCATCAGCGCCGACAGCTCGTCAAGGAGGGCCGCATCCCACGGCCCGTGCGCCATGAGTTCGGCCGCCTTCTCGGTGCCGACGCGGCACGGCGTGCACTGGCCGCAGCTTTCGTCCTCGAAGAACTTCATCAGATTGAGCGCGGCAGCCTTCACATCGTCCTTGTCGGACAGAATCACAACCGCGTGCGACCCGACGAAGCAGCCGTATTTCTCCAGTGTGCCGAAATCGAGCGGCAGATCGGCCATGGATTCCGGCAGGATGCCGCCCGACGCACCGCCCGGCAGATAGGCCTTGAAGCTGTGGCCACTGGCCATGCCGCCGCAGAACTCGTTGATCAGTTCGCGCACCGTGATGCCGGCCGGGGCGAGCTTCACGCCGGGATTTTTGACGCGACCCGAGACCGAGAAGCTGCGGAAGCCTTTGCGCTCGTGGCGGCCCTGCGATGTGACCCACTCCGCGCCTTTCTCGATGATGTCGCGGATCCAATAAAGTGTCTCGACATTCTGCTCCAGCGTCGGGCGGCCGAACAGGCCGACTTGCGCGACATAAGGCGGGCGATGCCGCGGCAGGCCGCGCTTGCCTTCGATCGACTCGATCATCGCCGATTCTTCGCCGCAGATATAAGCGCCGGCGCCGCGGCGCAGATGGATCTTGCTGAAACGGTCGAGGCCCGCCTCTTCGAGCTTTTCGATCTCCTCGATCAGCATCAGCCGCAATTCGGGATATTCGTCGCGGATGTAGAGGTAAATCTCGGCGGCCTCGACCACCCAGGCAGCGATCAGCATGCCTTCGAGGAAGCGGTGCGGATCGTGGCCGAGATAGTAGCGGTCCTTGAACGTGCCCGGCTCGCCTTCGTCGGCATTCACCGCCATCAGCCGCGGCGCCGGCTCGGCGCGTACCAGCGACCATTTACGTCCGGTCGGAAAGCCCGCACCGCCAAGCCCGCGCAGGCCGGCATCGCTGACAACCTTGATGAGCTCGTCGCGCGTGCGCTTGCCGTCGAGCGCCTCGTTGAGAAGATGGTAACCCCCGGCTTTGACATAAGCGTCGAAGTCAGCGCCGGGCTTCAGCGCCTCCGAGTGGGCGTGGGCATGGGCGAGTTTCTTGACCGCTTCGGTCTTGGCCTGGTTCACCTGCACATGGCCGACGGCGCAGGCCGGCGCCTGATCGCAGGCGCCCATGCAGGGAGCACGCACGACGCGCACGCCGGGCCCAAGCGTCTTTGTCAGATCGGCCAGCAGACTCTCGGCGCCCGCCATGGCGCAGGACAAAGAGTTCGCAGACCCGCACCGTCACCGGCGGCGGTGGGTCTCGCCCTCTTTGACCACGTCGAAATGCGCATAAAAGGTCGCGACTTCATAGACTTCGGTCTGCGAAAGCTTCATCTCGGCCGCGAGCGCGGCGAGATGCGCTGCGGAGATGTGACCGTATTTGTCCTGAATCAGATGCAGATGCTCGATCAGAAGGTCGCGCCGGCGCGATCGGTCGGTCAGCAGCGCCTCGATATCGGCAGCGGCTTGCGGATCGATCTGACGGCCCTTGGGCGTGCGCGGTGGGCGCCGACGCCCCCCTTGTCCGGTCTTCTCTGCGGGCGGCCGCGGCGGCAATTCAGTCAGGCTCATCGGATACCGTTGATGTGTTGGCCTCGGGACGGGGCAGTGACCTTGACGGTGACCCTGGTACAAAAAATACCAGTTAGAACAGAGCTAAAGCGCCGCACCGGAGAATCAATAGTCTTTTTCATGATCGGCGTTTCCGATCATTCAATTTCATTTCCTGATCGATCGGCCCACCAAAAACTGACGTCATTTTGCAATGCGAAAACAGTTTCATCAGAGCGCAATCAGATCGTCCTTATGCGGCTTTATGCGCGGGGAATAGGCGTGGGTCTTTTTGGTTTAGCTTGCTATTCGGACGCGGGTATAGGAACATTTTGCACCAAAAAGAAGCGCCGGTCCGCGCGGTCCCGGAATAATCGGGATGAAAATACGCGAAGGAAACGGGGCGTCTGGGGGAACCTGAGGAGGGATCACGCGATGAGCTTTCTTGACCGCAGCCATTCGATAGCCGGACCCGGCTACAGCCGGTGGATGGTGCCTCCCGCGGCACTGTGCGTCCACCTGTGCATTGGCCAGGCCTATGCGTTCAGCGTCTTCAATCTGCCGATGACCAAACTGATCGGCATCACCCAGTCGGCGCCGGATGACTGGAAGCTGACCGATCTCGGCTGGATCTTCTCCATCGCCATTTTCTTCCTGGGTGTGTCGTCCGCCGTGTTCGGCCGCTGGGTCGAGGAAGGCGGACCGCGCCGCGCCATGTTCACGGCGGCGTTGTGCTGGGCCGGCGGCTTCTTCATTTCCGCCTTCGGCGTCTACATCCACAGTCTCTGGGTCATCTATATCGGCTACGGCGTCATCGGCGGCATCGCGCTCGGCATCGGCTACATCTCGCCGGTCTCGACGCTGATCAAATGGTTCCCCGATCGGCCGGGCATGGCGACCGGCATGGCCATCATGGGCTTCGGCGGCGGCGCCTTCATCGCCTCGCCGCTTTCGGTCTGGCTGATGAGCAAGTTCTCCTCGCCGAACTCATGTCGGCGTGGCCGAGACCTTCATCGTGCTCGGCGTGGTCTATTTCTTCTTCATGGTGGTCGGCGCCTTCATCGTGCGCCTGCCGATGCCCGGCTGGAAGCCGGAAGGCTATGTCGCGCCTGTGGTCGCGCAGAAGCTGATCACCAGGAACGATGTCTTCGTCTATGACTCGCTGAAGACGCCGCAGTTCTGGCTGATCTGGATGGTGCTTTGTCTGAACGTGACCGCCGGCATCGGCGTGCTCGGCCAGGCTTCCGCCATGAGCCAGGAAATGTTCCCCGGCCATATCACGCCGGTCGCGGCGGCGGGCTTTGTCGGCCTGATGAGTCTGTTCAACATGGGCGGCCGCTTCTTCTGGGCCTCCACGTCGGACTATATCGGCCGCAAGAACACCTACTTCGTGTTCATGGTGCTCGGCTTCATCTTGTACTGCACGGTGCCTTACACCGGATCGATCGGCAGCGTGGTCGGGTTCGTCTGCGCCTTCCTGGTGATCATCAGCATGTATGGCGGCGGCTTCTCCACCGTGCCGGCCTATCTGAGAGATATGTTCGGCACGCGCTATGTCGGCGCCATCCACGGCCTGTTGCTCACCGCCTGGTCGGCGGCCGGCATCTTCGGGCCGGTGCTGGTGAATTACATTCGCCAGTACAATATCGATCACGGCGTGCCGAAGGCGCAGGCCTATAATGTCACCATGTACATCATGGCCGGGCTCTTGGTGGTCGGCTTCATCTGCAACTTGTTGGTCAAGGCCGTCGACAAGCGCTACCACATGAGTCCGGATCACGAGGCGCTGCGCGATCCGAGCGGCGTCGGCGCCACGGCCAAAGCCTAAAGGAGGGGATCATGGCAGAACAACAACAAGGCACGACGACGCTCCAACTCATCCTGGCTTGGGGCTTTGTCGGCATCCCCCTCGCTTGGGGCGTACTGTCGACGCTCGAAAACGCCATGAAGCTGTTCCAATAGACGAACAGCACTCTGAGGGACTGAAGCCGCTTTCCTTCGTCACCGAAGGGAAGCGGTTTTCTTTTGTGCGCCGTTACAGATCCTGCTGCCGCTCGCTTTCGGCATGACGTTATTCAGCCTCGTCCTCCTGGTCGTCGGACGACCCGGCACCTGACAGGGCGGTGGAAACTGCTTGACTAATCCATAACTACATGGTTATGAATTGACCATGCAAGCCACAGTGCACAATGCGGCCGATGACGTTTTTCGTAGCCTTGCCGATCCGACGCGGCGCGCGCTGTTCGAACGCTTGAGCCGCGGCGGCGAGCTGACCGTGCATGTATTGACCGCAAGCTCCGGCGTCTCGCAGCCGGCGGTGTCCAAACATCTCGGCGTGCTCAAGCAAGCAGGCCTCGTCGAGGACCGGCGGCAGGGGCGTGAAACCCATTACAGCGCCCGGCCGCAAGGACTGAAGCCCTTGATCAACTGGATGAACCATTACGGCGTGTTCTGGCGCGAGCGCTTCGACCGCCTGGAAGATCTCCTGAACAGGATGGACCAATGAACGCGACCACGGCAGCCGCAACACGCACCCTCGTCGTCGAACGCGATCTGCGGCATCCGCCCGCGGAGGTGTGGCGCGCACTGACGCAGTGCGCGATGCTCGCAGATTGGCTGATGGCGAACGACTTCGCGCCAAACGTCGGCCATAAATTCAATTTCCGCAGCACGCCGATGCCGCAATGGAACGGCGTGATCGATTGCCAAGTCCTCGCCATCGAGCCGGAAAAGCGGCTGTCCTATAGCTGGGCCGCGCTGGGGCTCGAAACCGTCGTCACTTTCACGCTGACGCCGAGCGCGGGCGGCACGCATCTGCGCATGGAGCAATCCGGCTTCCACTCGGAAGAGGACAACAATTATCGCGGCGCCACTTACGGCTGGCAGCGCTTTGTCGGAAATCTCGAACAGCTCTTGGCGCGGCTGGATTGAAGCGCGGCCGCCCAACCGAAATCAGACCGGAATCAAAGGCGCGGTGTCGCCGACGCATGGAGTACAGGTGATCATGAAGGACGTTACGCAACGTGTGATCATTCGTTGGATTCACATCATCTGCAGCATTCCGATCATCGGCTACATTTATAGTCCGTTCGACCAGATCCCGAATTACGCGCCGCCAACGCGGTTCGTGTTCTTTCCCATCATGCTGCTTTCGGGGTTGTGGATGTGGAAAGGCCATCTCGTTCGCCGGCTTTTTACGAAAGCAACCGCTTAGCGAAGCTCTAAGCGCGCCAGCCGCGTGCGCGTATACTCCGGGCATCTCGAAAAGCCATTGTCAATGAACGGGTTAAGGAGACGCTAGACAGCCGGGTGGTCTTTGGCGATAAAGACGAAAATATCGATATTTTTGTCTTCTATCGAGAAAACGCCCATGCTGACCGAGCTCAACCCGTCCACCGCCACGCTGGCCGAAGCCGCCTTTGTGCGGCTGCGCGCCGACATTCTAGGCGCCAAATTCCGGCCCGGCGAGAAAATGCATGTCGAGCGGCTGCGCAGTGAGTACGGCGTCGGCGCCACGCCGCTTCGCGAAGCGCTGTCGAAGCTGAGCTCGCTCGACCTCGTGGTCGCCGAGGGCCAGCGCGGCTTCCGCGTCGCGCCGGTGTCGGTCGAAAACCTGCTCGACATCACCAGGACCCGCGCCTGGGTCGAGGGCGCCGCGTTGCGCGCCGCCATCGCCGCCGGCGACCGCCACTGGGAAGCGCAGATCATCGCCGCCGCGCACCGGCTCAAGACCTGTCCGAAGAATGACGGCGAGAGGCTCAGCGACGAATGGTACCGCGACAACCGCGCCTTTCACGACGCGCTGGCGGCCGCATGCAATTCACGGCAGACCATGGCATTCCGCGCCCAGCTCTACGATCTCAGCGACCGCTACCGCCGGCTCTCGGTGCAAAGCGGCCTGTCCGGCCGCGACTTCGACGCCGAGCACCAGCGCATCATGGATGCGGCGCTCGCCCGCGATGCCGATGCGGCGGTGAAGTTCACGGTCGAGCACTTCATTGAAACCAGCCGCGTCATCTTGGCCGGCGAGCTGAAGGACGATGCGCAAGTCGCGCGCACGGTCAAGGCGCTGCGACGCGACATCCGCGCCGGAACCAGGCTCAGTTAGACCCGCGCAACACGCACCAACACCGCATCAGATTTCAGGGAGTGAAGATTCATGCTGCCGGCCAATGCAAAGATCGTCGATATCAGCCTCGAACTCGATCCGAAGAACTTCGCCATGCGCACGCCTGCCGGATTCAAGAAGGACATGCAGTTCGCGATGGAAGTGATCAAGGAGCATGATGCGCCGGGCGGCGCCGGTCAGATCGTGCGCGGTGTGCATATGCGGCTGCATGCCGGCAGCCATGTCGACGCGCCGGAGCATAATGTGCGCGGCGGCACGCAGATCCATCAATTGCCGCTGGAGCTGTTCATCGGCGACGCCATCGTCGCCGACCTGCGCGACAAGCTGCCCTCGAAGGCGATCACCGCCGACGATCTGGAGAAACGTGTCGGCGCCCAGATCAAGAAAGGCGACCGCCTGATGCTGCGCACCGACCTCAACAACAGCTATGACGGCGGCTCCGAGACGTGGATGAGCACTTCGCCCTATCTCACTATCGGCGCCACCATGTGGTGCATCGACAAGGGCGTCGTCATCGTCGGCTACGACTTCTATCACGGCAATGACGAGCCGAAGGCGCCGCGCGTATTCCACAACTCCCGCACGCTGTCCGAACACGGCGTGATCACGATGCCCTATCTGAAAAATCTCGACCGCATCGGCAAGGAGCGCTTCACGCTGATCGGCCTGCCACTGAACCTGATCGGCGCCGAAGCCTCGCCGATCCGCGCGGTCGCTTTGGTCTGACACAGAAACTAGAATGGGGGAATACAATGAAGCGCTTTGCCAGGTGTCTGCGATCGATCGCGGCCGTTCTGCTACTGGCCATGCTGGCATTGCCGGCGCGCGCGGCCGACGAATTCCCCTCGCGCATGATCACGATCGTGGTGCCGCTGACGCCCGGGACCACGATCGACATCCTGGCGCGGCTTTACGCCGACAAGCTGTCACGAAGTCTCGGTCAGCAGGTCGTGGTGCTGAACAAGCCCGGCGCCGGCGGCGCGCTCGGCGGTGAAACCGCCGCCCATGCGGCTGCGGACGGCTATACGCTGCTTTTCGCCAATTCCGGACACTCGATCCTCGGCTTCCTCAATCCGACCCTGCCATTCGACCCGATCCGCGATTTTGCCGGCGTGTCCATGATCGGCATAGCGCCGGCGATCGTCGTCGTACCGAGCGCGCTCGGCGTGAACAGCCTGAAACAGTTCGTCGATATGGCCAAGGCCAAACCCGGCACGATCAATTACGGCTCGGCCGGCATCGGCACCTCGACGCATCTCGCCGGCGCCTATTTCGCGGCGCAGGCCAAGATCGACATGGTGCACGTGCCCTATACGGTGAGCACCAATATCATCTCGGACATGCTGAGCGGCGCCATCCAGGCCTCGTTCGACCCGCTCGCCTTCGTGCTGTCATTCCTGCAGAACGGCAGCCTGCGCGCGCTCGCGGTGGGCGCCGACGAGCCGATCGCCGATCCGCTCATGATACCGACGGCGATCTCACAGGGCGTCGATTATCGCTATGCCACCTGGTACGGCATTCTGGCGCCGGCGAAGACGCCGAAACCGGTGCTGAACAAGCTCGCCGACGCTATCGCCAAGGCGAGCCAGGACCCCGAATTGCGGCAGAAGATCGCGGCGCAAGGCATCCGGCCGGACACCATCGCGCTCGACGCCTTCGACAGCTATGTCGCAGGCGACGTCGCCCGGCTCGCGCCGCTGATCAAAGGCATCGGCGTCAAGCAGTAGCTGTTTAGTCGGGGGGAGAATCCTCGGCGGCGCGCTTGCCCTGCAGCTCGATGCGCTGGCCGTGGAAGCTGATGACGTTGCGCGCGACTTCCTGGCTCAGCTTCTTGTAACGATCGAACGTCTTCTCCAGGTCGGAGGGCTGCAGGTTGCGCTCGGCGACGTGCATCAGCAGTAGTTCGCGCGTCGTGGTCCACGAGCAGCCGGCCGCCTTGGCGAGCACCAGGATCATGTCCTCGCCCTTGTCGAGCAGCGCCCGCTCGACGGCATCGACCGGGAAACGGCAAAGTTTCGACAGCGCGATCGCGGTGCGGGCGAATTCCTGCTTCCGCGCCGGCGCGTGCACATTGGCTTCGGTGAGCGGCTTGACGTTGGCGCAGCGCGTCGCGTCGCGTTCGGCATTGGCGTAGCGGCGCGAGGCGTCGCGCACTTCGCGCTGCATGTCGGTCGCAACCTCGTCGATAGCGCCGGCAATTTCGGCGGCGGCAAGGGGGTTGTCGCGCTCCATCTGGGCGCGCACCGAGGCCGAGGCGGTTTCGAGCAATTTCAGGAAGTACTGCCGCGGCAGATCACTGCGCCGGCTGAGCGCCAGCGTCAGCTTGCGGTCGCGCCGCGCCTTGTGCGTCAGCTTCTCGTAGCCGGAGAGCGAGATGCGCGCACCGCGGTTCTTGACCACCTTGTCGACGACGCGGTGATCGCCCCGATCGACGAGAACATCGGTGACCGTCTCGGACAGTTTCAGCCGCTGCGCGATGGCGAGCAGATGTTCCTGGCTCTTGGTGCGGGCATTTTCGGCCAAGTCCGCATCGCTGAGCTGTTGCGAATATTTGAGCACCGGCTCGGCGACGACGATCGAATCGTCGAAAGCGAGCGCACGGATGATGCCGGGCGGGCTGGTTTGAATATGGGCAAGCCGCTGCGACAGCCGGGCGCGAGCCTGCACTTCGATATCGGCGACCAGTTCCTGCAGCACGTCGTCGAACAGCGCGATCTGGTCGCCGTTATAGCCGCGCGAGCCGGCGGCAAAGAGATCGGTGATGCGCTCGAGAATGCGCTGGCGGTGCGCGTCGCCGCCGGATGAGACGGCTTCGTTAAGCTCGTCGATCAGTGAGCGGCTCGCCGGCTCGTTTGAAGCGAGACCAAGATTATCGGCGAGATTCTCGAGCGGCGGTACGATTTGAAAGGCGGCGGCGCGAAACATGGGTACTTTCCAACTCGGCGTTCAATCACTCCGCTTGCCGCCTTTTCAATTCATGTCGATTCCTGGCGGGCGGAACTCGATCCACCCTAACGGGCAAGTACAAAAATCCACACCACCAAGCGCTACGTAAAATGACACAAATTTTAGGGAATTAGCTGAGAAAGCCCCATTTCGCGCGCAGGCTCTGCGAAAAGAATTTGGTAACCAAAAAAATTTGCGGGCCGGGGCAGACGTCCGTGACGTCCACCGCCGCCCCGCATGGTGCTGTTATTTTCGCTGCTGAGGCGGCTACGCGACCTTTTCCTTCAGATGCGGGAACATCGCGTGCAGCGCTTCCTGGTCCATCTCGGTCTTGAACTTGTGACGATCCTTCAACGTCGAAGCCTTTTGTGCCGCCGGACGCGCACCGACCTCGTCGACCAGACGCTTCAGGTTCTTATACTTGTCCCAGGCGCCGTCGCCGATCACCATCGGCAGCATGCGCGCCCAGCCCCAGACATTCATGTCGACGATCGTGTAAGTGTCGCCGAGCATATATTTGTGCTTGGCGAGCCGCGCGTCGAGAATGCCGGCATGACGCTGCGCCTCGAAGACGTAACGGTTGACGGCATAGGGCAGCTTCTCGGGCGCGTAGTTCTTGAAATGCACCGCCTGGCCGAAATAGGGGCCGACGCCCGACGACACGAAGAACATCCACGACAACAATTCACCGCGCGCCTTGTCGGTCTTGGCCGGCAGGAATTTACCGGTCTTCTCGGCGAGATAAAGCAGGATCGCGCTGGAATCGAACACGGTGACGTCGCCGTCGACAATCGCCGGTAATTTGGCATTCGGATTGATGGCGAGGAAATCCGGCTTGTGCTGCTCGCCCTTGCGGGTGTCGACCGGAATGGCCTCGTGAGGCAGGCCGGATTCTTCGAGGAAAAGCGCAACCTTGGTCGGATTGGGCGCGCCGCTATAATAGAATTTCAGCATGGATGTCTCCCGTTGCGTCTTTGCGGGCCGCTGTTCGGGCCCATAGGCTTATTTAGAAAAGTCCGACGATTTTGCCATCCTTGACGTCGATCGAAGCCGCCGAAGGCACTTTGGGCAATCCGGGCATTGTCATGATCTCACCGCAGATCGCAACGACGAACTCGGCGCCCGCCGACAGACGGACCTCGCGCACCGGAATGCTAAAGCCGGTCGGCGCACCCTTGGCGTCGGGATTGGTCGAGAACGAATATTGTGTCTTGGCGATGCAGACCGGCAGCTTGCCGAAGCCCATCTCTTCCCAGGTCTTGAGCTGATCGCGCACCGACTTGTCCGCCGTCGCGTCGTCGGCACGGTAGATTTCCTTGGCGATGGTACGGATCTTGTCGAACAGCGGCATGTCGTCGGGATAGAGGAATTTCAGCTTGCCCTTGCCCTCGTCGATGGTCTTGACCACCGCCTTCGCCACATCCGCCGCACCTTCGCCACCCATGGCCCAGTGATCGGCCATCAGCGCTTCGACGCCGAGCGCCTTGCACTTTTCCTTGACCAGCGCGATCTCGGCTTCGGTATCGGCCGAGAAACGGTTGATCGAAACCACCACGGGCAGACCGAATTTCTGAATGTTCTCGACATGCCGCTTGAGGTTGCTCATGCCGGCTTCGAGCGCCTTCAGGTTCTCGGACTTGAGGTCTTCCTTCTTGACGCCGCCGTGCATCTTGAGCGCGCGGATGGTCGCGACCAGGACCACGCAATCGGGCGCAATGCCGGCCTTGCGGCATTTGATGTCGATGAATTTTTCCGCGCCGAGATCGGCGCCGAAGCCGGCCTCGGTGACCACGTAATCGGCAAGCTTCAGCGCGGTCGTCGTCGCGACCACAGAGTTGCAGCCATGGGCGATATTGGCGAAAGGACCGCCGTGAATGAAGGCCGGCGTGCCTTCGAGCGTCTGCACCAGATTCGGCGCAACCGCCTCCTTGAGCAGCGCAGTCATGGCGCCGTTGCCCTTGAGATCGCTGGCGCGGATCGGCTTGCGGTCGCGGGTATAGGCGACAATGATGTTGCCGAGCCGCTTCTTGAGATCGTCGAGGTCATTGGCGAGGCAGAAGATCGCCATCACCTCCGACGCGACAGTGATGTCGAAGCCGGCTTCGCGCGGATAGCCGTTGGCGACACCGCCGAGCGAACAAACGATTTCGCGCAGCGCGCGGTCGTTCATGTCCATGACGCGGCGCCAAACGACGCGGCGGCTGTCGATACCGAGCTCGTTGCCCCAGTAGATGTGATTGTCGGTCAGCGCCGAAAGCAGATTGTGCGCCGAGGTGATGGCGTGGAAATCGCCGGTGAAGTGCAGATTGATGTCTTCCATCGGCACCACTTGCGCATAACCGCCGCCGGCGGCGCCGCCTTTCATGCCGAAGGACGGGCCGAGCGAAGGCTCACGCAGGCACAGCATGGCTTTCTTGCCGATGTGGTTGAGCGCATCGGTCAAGCCGACCGTCGTCGTCGTCTTGCCCTCGCCCGCCGGTGTCGGCGAGATCGCCGAGACCAGGATCAGCTTGCCGTTCTTCTTGTCCTTGAGCGACTTGATGTAATCCATCGACACCTTGGCCTTGTAGTGGCCGTACGGATCGAGGTTTTCCGGCGCGATGCCGAGACGTTCCTTGGCGATGTCGACGATCGGCCGCTTCTTGGCAGCCTGCGAGATTTCGATATCGGATTTCGGCGATTGATGTTGCGAGGCGGGCATTGTGTGATCCGTTGCTTGAAAGAGAATCCGGCGGGAATTTTGGACTTCAGTTGATCAGGTGAATCTGGCCCTGGGTTGAATGGCGGCTGACTTCGCCCACTCGCCGGCTTCGATCTTTTTGCCGTCGGCGGGCTGAACGCGCGTCACCTTGAAGCGCCCATCGGCGCAGACCACGGTGAAGCTATCCGCTTCGACCGCGACGATCTCGCCGAGCTTGCCGGCAATGCCTTTGGGATCTTTCGCCGGCAGCGGTTTGGCGTCGAAGATTTTCAGCTGCTTGCCGTCGAGCGTGGTCCAGGCGCCGGGCGCGGGATTGCAGCCGCGGACGAGACGGTCGATCTGCTCCCACGGCTTGCCCCAATCGATCTTGGCATTCTCCGGGGTGCAGCGGCCTTCGTAAGTGGCCTTCGCCTCGTCCTGCTTGATACGCGGCGCCTTGCCGGCCTTCACGAGGTCGACCGATTCCAGCATGGCCTCGACGCCCATCGGGAACAGGCGGTCGAAATAAACCGTGCCCAGCGTGTCGCTGGGGCCGATCGGCGTCTTCTTCTGGATCAGCACATCGCCGGTATCGAGCCCGTTGTCGGGCCAGAAGATCGATAGCCCGGTCTCGGTCTCGCCTTTGATGATCGGCCAGTTGATGGCGCTCGCGCCGCGATAGGCCGGCAGCAGCGAAGGATGATATTGGATCGAGCCGTGGGTCGGGAGGTTGAGGAATTCTTCCGGCACGAACAAAGTGACGAAAGCCATCACCTGCAGGTCCGGCTTGAGGGCTTTGAATTCCTCCAAGACCTCGGGCTTGCGATAATTGTCCGGCTGATAGACCGGAAGCTTTGCCGCCAGCGCCGCTTCCTTCAACGGATCGGCCTTGGCGCCCGGCTTCTCCGGCGCGACATAGACGGCGACGACCTCGTCGCCGCGCTTGAGCAGCGCTTCGAGCACCGCCTTGCCGAACGCCTGCTGCCCGTGAACGACAATACGCATCTGAAAAACCTCTCCAAAAACTATGAATGTCCCCTCCCCCTTGTGGGGAGGGTTAGGGTGGGGGTCGGGAGGCGACGCGTGGCAAAAACAACTGCACGGAGCACGTCAAAGCCGAGAATGACCTCTCGACCCCCACCCCTGCCCCTCCCCACAAGGGGGAGAGGAAAAACAAAGTTACGCCGCCTCGGCCTTGGCAGGCTTCTCCGGCGGCGTGATTGCGCCGGAGAGCTTGATCTCGCCGACTTCCTTATCTGAATAGCCCAGCACCTTGCTCAGGATTTCCTCGGTGTGCTCGCCGAGCAGCGGCGAGCGGCGCACGTCGGCGGGCGAGTCCGACAACTTCACCGGATTGCCGACCGTCAGATATTTGCCGCGGCCGGGATGATCGACCTCGACCACCGTGCCGGTGTCACGCAGCGACTTCTCCTCGGCGATCTCCTTCATCGACAGGATCGGACCGACCGGGATGTCGTGCTTGTTGCAGATGTCCATGACCTCGAACTTGGTCTTGGTCTTGGTCCATGCCTCGATCGTATCGAAGATGTGACGCAGCCGCGGCAGCCGTGCCGGCGGCGTGGCGTAATCCGGATCGGTCTTCCATTCCGGCTTGCCGATCAGATCGCAGATCGGCTGCCAGACCGGCGCCTGGGTGATGAAATAGATGTAGGCGTCGGGATCGGTCTCCCAGCCTTTGCACTTGACGATCCAGCCCGGCTGACCGCCGCCGGAATCGTTGCCGGCGCGCGGCGTCGCTTTGCCGAACGGGACGCCCTCGCCGTACTGGCTGTATTCGGTGAGCGGGCCGTGCGCGAGGCGCTGCTGGTCCCGCAGCTTGACGCGCGACAGGTTGAGCACGCCGTCCTGCATGGCCGCGAGCACTTTCTGGCCGCGACCGGTGCGGAAGCGCTGAACGAGCGCGGTGACGATGCCGAGCGCGAGATGAAGTCCTGTACCGGAATCGCCGATCTGCGCGCCGGTGACGAGCGGCGGCCCGTCGCGGAAGCCGGTCGTCGACGCGGCGCCACCGGCGCATTGCGCGACGTTCTCATAAACCTTGCAGTCCTCGTACGGGCCCGGGCCGAAACCCTTCACCGAGGCGACGATCATGCGCGGATTGAGCTTGTGAACGTGCTCCCAGGTCAGCCCCATGCGGTCGAGTGCGCCGGGCGCAAAGTTCTCGACCAGCACGTCGCATTCCTTGACCAGGCGTTCGAGGATTTCCTTGCCCTTGGGATGCTTGGAGTCGATCGTGATCGAGCGCTTCGATCCGTTGAGCATGGTGAAGTAGAGGCTGTCCTGCCCCTTCACGTCGCGCAATTGCGTGCGCGTGATGTCGCCGACGCCGGGACGTTCCACCTTGATCACGTCGGCGCCCATATAGGCGAGCAGCTGCGTGCAGGTCGGGCCCGACTGCACATGGGTGAAATCGAGGATCTTGATGCCTTCGAGCGCCCTGCCCGCCTGGCCGAACGGCTTTGCGCTCGGACGCGGCAAACCGTTGCCGTTGCTCTTCGCGGCCGGCTTCTTGGCCGCGAGCCTGACGACCTTCTTCGACGACTTCTTCGCCGCCGATTTTTTCACGGCCGACTTCTTCGCCGCGGTTTTCGATTTGGCCTTGGCTGCTTTCCTGTTGGCTTTCTTGCGCGTTGCCATTGCTTCTCTCCTTGAGCCTTATTTCTTTTTGCTGAGTACGCTTTGCGGATTGAGGTTGCCGATGCGGCCGCTTTCGCTGCCGGCGGCCGGATCGAGCACTGCATTGATCAAGGTCGGCTTGCCGGAATCCATCGCCGCATTGACGGCGCGCCTGAGCTCGTCCGGCGAGGTGGCATTGACGCCGTTGCCGCCGAAGGCCTCGATCATCTTGTCGTAGCGCGCGCCCTTGACGAACACTGTCGTCGCCGGGTCGGAGTTGCCGGAACGGTTGACGTCGGTGCCGCGATAGATGCCGTCATTGTTGAAGATAACGACGCAGACCGGCAGGTTGTAACGGCAGATGGTCTCGATCTCCATGCCGGAGAAGCCGAAGGCGCTGTCGCCTTCGATGGCAAGCACCGGCTTGCCGGTCTCAATCGCGGCGCCGACGGCGTAGCCCATGCCGATGCCCATGACGCCCCAGGTACCGACGTCGATGCGCTTGCGCGGCTTGTACATGTCGATGACGCCGCGCGTCAGATCGAGCGCATTGGCGCCTTCGTTGACCAGGATCGCGTCCGGACGCTCCTTGACGATGGTGCGCAGCACGCCGAGCGCGCCGTGATAGTCCATCGGCGAATTGTTGTTCATCAGCCGTGGCGCCATCTTGGCGACGTTCTCGTCTTTCTTGGTATTGACGGCTTTGACCCAATCGGCCGCTGCGGGCGTCCAATTCGCGCCCATGCCGTGAAGCAGCGCATCCACGCAGGAGCCGATATCGCCGACCACAGGAGCGGCGATTTCGACATTGGAGTCCATTTCCTTGGGCTCAATGTCGATCTGGATGAACTTCTTGGAATGCGGCTCGCCCCAGTTCTTGCCCTTGCCGTGCGACAGCAGCCAGTTCAGCCGCGCGCCGATCAGGAGCACGACGTCGGAATCCTTCAGCACGGTCGAGCGCGCCGCGCCTGCGCATTGCGGGTGCGTATCGGACAGCAGTCCCTTGGCCATGCTCATCGGCAGGAATGGCGCGCCGCTCTTTTCGACGAAAGCCCGGATCGCATCGTCGGCCTGCGCATAGGCCGCGCCCTTGCCCAGAATGATCAGCGGCCGCTTGGCGTTTTTGAGCACATCGAGTGCGCGCTTGACCGCGGCCGGGGCCGGGATTTGCGCCGGCGCCGGATCGATGACCTTCACCAGCGATTTCTTGCCGGCTTCCGCATCCATCACCTGGCCGAACAGCTTGGCCGGCAGATCGAGATAGACGCCGCCCGGACGGCCCGACACCGCGGCGCGGATCGCACGCGCGATGCCGATGCCGATATCGGCGGCATGCAACACGCGGAACGCCGCCTTGCAGAGCGGCTTGGCGATCGCGAGCTGGTCCATCTCCTCATAGTCGCCCTGCTGCAGATCGACGATCTCGCGTTCCGAAGAGCCCGAGATCAGGATCATCGGGAAGCAATTGGTCGTGGCATGCGCCAGCGCAGTCAGGCCGTTGAGAAAGCCCGGCGCCGAGACGGTGAGGCAGATGCCCGGCTGCTTGGTCAGATAGCCGGTGATCGAGGCGGCATAGCCGGCGTTCTGCTCGTGCCGGAACGAAATCACGCGGAGGCCTTCGGCCTGCGCCATGCGGCCGAGATCGGTGATCGGGATGCCCGGCACGTTATAGATCGTCTTGATGCCGTTGAGCTTGAGCGCCTCGATGACGAGGTGGAAGCCGTCGGTGAGCTCCCGCTCCGGCGCGTCGGCGGATTTCGGGTTTCGTTTTCACTGCTGCATCGGCCATGACGTTTCTCCCTTATGGAGCGTTGACGTTATCGCGCGTGACGGCGCGCATCGGATGAATTTCACAGACGAAGCCGCGATTGGATTTGATCACCGGGTCGCCGTCGGCAAAAGTACGCGCCGCGGCCGCATCGGCCACCGCGATGATGCCGGCGCCATAGGGACCCTTGGGATCCATCACCGGGCCGAACACGATCACCTCGCCATGGTCGAGCTTTGTTTTCCAGTACGCGGCATGTTCCGCCATCATCGCTCGCTCGGAATCGTTCATATCCATCGCGAAGCTCGGCCGCGGCGCAATCAGCTTGAGAAAAAAATGCGGCATGACGCGATCTCTCAATCCAGATAGTCCGCGTATTTCTCGACATGCTCGGCAAGCCCGAGCGCGTGATCGCGCACCAGGGTTTCGGCGCGCACCGTTTCGCGCGCCTCGAGCGCCTCGATGATGTGCATGTGATCTCGGATCGAACGGTCGGCGCGATCTTTCTCGCCGATCGTTTTCCTGCGGATCATGCGCATATGGGTGAACAGGTTCTCCGCGAGCTCGACCAGCACGCCGTTGCGGCTCAGGCGGATCAGCGCCTGGTGGAATTCGATGTTCACTTCCGAATATTCGTCGAGATGCGCGCGCACCTGCCCGTTGTCGAAGGTGGCGAACATCTTGCGGAGCGAGGCGATCTCCTCGGCGGTGGCGTGCTCGGTGACAAGCCGCGCGGCCATGCTTTCGAGCGCCGCCCAGGCGGTGATCATCTCGATCACTTCGCGCCTGGTCTTGCGCACCACATAGACGCCGCGGCGCGGCACGGTGCGGACAAAGCCCTCGCGCTCGAGCTGCGCCATGGCTTCGCGCACCGGCGTGCGACTGATGCCGAACTGCTCGGCGAGACCGCGCTCGTCGAGCCGGATGTCGCTCGAACTGCCATAGACATCCATGCCGACGATCGCGGATTTCAGCGCGGCATAAGCCTTGTTCTTGAAACTGAAAGACGTGTCGATCGGATCGAGCCGCGGCGCCGGGATTGAACCCGCGCCTGGAGCGGCGGCATCGCCGTTCTGCGAGACCGATAATCGGGACGCACCAGAAGACATGAAAGACACTCGCGACAAAGACGCTTCACAACCCTGCAATGACGTGTTGCGCGATCTTGCGGCGGTTTCACGCCGCTTGGGCCGCGTTCAACACGCCATGCATAGCGCACCGTAATACATTATGCCAGAGCGGATATGCCCTATTTCCGGGATCTTGCGGGATGAACGGGACCCGGCGATGCCCGGGAAAAGCCGAAGCAGGGCGCCGGTTGCCCAGCGCCCTGCCGGCTTCGCGCGATTGCCGTCAGCTTTGCTGCATGGCGCGTGCCCGTAGCGGCTTGAGCACAAAGAGGGCCAGCCCCACGACCACGAAATTCATTATCGCGGTGACCACGAACACCATGTGCCAAGTGCCGGTCGACGCCTTGATGAGATTGGCGACCGGCACCAGGAAGGCCGAGGTGCCCTTGGCGGTGTAGAGCAAGCTCAGATTCACCGTGGCGAATTTCGGCCCGAACGTGTCGGTGCAGGTCGACGGGAACAGGCTGAATATCTCGCCCCAGGTCAGGAAGATCAGCGCGGCGAAGATCACGAAGCCCCAAGGCTCGTGACCGAAGCTGCCCAGAAGCCAATAGGACACGCCGCCCAAGCCGAAGGCAATCGCCATCGTGTATTCGCGGCCGATATTGTCCGACACCCAGCCGAACAGCGGCCGTGCGCCCCCGTTGCAGATATTGTCGATAATGGCCGCGAGACTGAGCGTCGAGAGACCGGCCAGAATGACAACGCTGCTGACGTTGAAGTCCTTGGCGATCGGCGCGAGCTGCGCGGTCGCCATCAAGCCTGACGCCGACACCATGACGAACATGATGTAAAGCAGCCAGAACACCGGCGTCAGCAACACTTCCTTGGGACTATGGCTGCGCGAGGACTGCGCAACCTTCGCGGCCGGTGCATTAGCTAATTCACCGGGCTCCGGGGCGCGCAGGAACCAAGCCACGACGAAAACGACGGCGCCCTGGACGACTCCGAACCAAAGGAAGGCGGCCTGATAGCCGTAGTTGGCGATGACCATCTGAATCGGAATGACGGTGAGAGCGGTGCCGGCGCCGTAACCCGCCGCCGTGAGACCGACGGCGAGGCCGCGCCGGTCGGGGAACCATTTCACCGCGTTACCAACGCAGGTGGCATACACCGCGCCGCCGCCAATGCCCGACACAGCCGCGCCGAGATAAAGCATTCCGAGCGAGTTGGCATAGGAATTAATGGTCCAGCCGATCGCCACCATGATGCCGCCAAAGGCGACCACGATCTTCGGGCCGATCGCGTCGGCAATCCAGCCTTCGATCGGCGTCAGCCAGGTCTCCAGTGCGATGAAAAGCGCAAACGCAAACTGGATCTCGGCGAGCGTCCAGCCGTGCTCCTTGGCGATCGGGTTGACGAAGAATGTCCAGCCATACTGGAGGTTCGCGATCATCACCATGCAGATGATGCACGCGGTGAGATAGCCCCAGCGGGCTGACGAAGTCGCGGCCGCGGTGGTGCGGTCCAGGGTGGACGTGACCGTCATAACTCCTCCCTAAATCCTTGGTATTATTTATTCCTGCTTGTTCTTGTCCTGAGATTAGAACAGCAGTTTCAATTTTACCAGTTCGCGACGGCGCTTTTTGGTGCGTGGCGAAAGGACGCAACCGGTGGCCAACACTTTTGGTGCATCGCAACAAAAACAGATTGAACAATCTGGCCCGCCCGGCGTTCGCCTCAATGCCACTGCATTTTCACTGCGGCGCCCTCTCGTTTCCCTGCGTTGCGTTGCGCCAAACAAGCACAAGCCAAACAAGCGAGAGCGATGTCATTAAAAACCGCGGCAGAGGTCGCCGAATACGCCCACGGCGTGACATTCATCGACGAGACGGCGGCCGAGGCATTCACCATCACCGCGTCGCAATCGGCACGGTCGCCGCGCGTATTGAAATACGGCGATACATTCATCGTGCTCGATAGCCGTGGCGACATCCGTAAGGACGCGGGTGGGATATTGTCCGGCGGGTCTGCCGGATTGTTTCACAACGACACCCGGCATCTGTCGCGCCTCGAATTGCTGGTCAATGGTGCGCCGCCTTTATTGCTCGGCTCGACGCTGCGCGACGACAATTCAGCCTTCTTCATCGATCTGACCAATCCGGATCTGATGGACGGCCAGCGCATCGTCCTGGAAAAGGACCGCATCCATATTCAGCGCACGATCTTTCTGTGGCGCGACACCGCCTATCAGCGGCTCGGCGTGCGCAATTACGGCGATCATCCGACCGATCTGCGGCTCGCCATCCTATTCGACAACGATTTTGCCGACCTGTTCGAGGTGCGCGGCGCGCACCGCGACAGGCGCGGCGTCGCAACCGCCGAACTGCAAGGCGCCGATCGCGTTCTCCTGCTTTATAAAGGACTCGATAACAAGCTGCGGCGCACCGCACTCACCTTCGATCCGCCTCCCGACCGGCTGACCCCAAACGCCGCCGTCTACCGGATCGCACTTGCGCCCGGACAAATGCGGCCGCTGTTTCTCACTGCAAGTTGCGACCAGACACAAGCGCGACCGCTGCCGTTCCTGCGCGGTATGATCGCGTCGCGGCGCGAAATGCGCGCGCAAACGCTCGAACGCACGTCGGTCGAGACGTCCAACGATCGCTTCAACGAGATCTTGTGCCGCTCCGCCGCTGATCTGGCGATGCTGATGACGGATACGCCGCAGGGCCGTTATCCTTATGCCGGCATTCCCTGGTATTCGACGACATTTGGCCGCGACGGGCTGATCACCGCCTTGCAGATGCTGTGGTGGTCGCCAGAGGTCGCGCGCGGCGTACTGCGCCGCCTCGCCTTCTATCAGGCCACGACCACCGATCCGCTTGCCGATGCGCAGCCCGGCAAGATCCTGCATGAGATGCGCGGCGGCGAGATGGCGGCGCTGCGCGAAGTGCCCTTCGGGCTTTATTACGGCAGCGTCGACGCGACGCCGCTCTTCGTGCTGCTGGCCGGCCTTTATGCCGAGCGCACCGGCGACGTCGAAACCATCGCCGAATTATGGCCGGCGATCGAGGCGGCCTTGGCTTGGATCGACGGCCCTGGAGATCCAGACGGCGACGGCTTTGTCGAATATATGCGCGCCACCGATCAAGGCCTCGCCAATCAAGGCTGGAAGGATTCACACGACGCGATCTTTCACGCCGACGGAAGCCTGGCCGAAGGCGCGATCGCGCTGGTCGAAGTGCAGGCTTACGTCTACGCGGCCAAGCTGATGGCGGCGCGCTGCGCCCGCCGTCTTGGCCACGCGATCATGGCGGACAGGCTCGAAGCGCAGGCGCGCCGCCTCGCCGAACAGTTCGAGGCCGCATTCTGGTGCCCCGATCTCGGCACCTACGCGCTCGCGCTCGACGGCGACAAAAAGCCCTGTAAGGTGCGCACCTCGAATGCCGGACAGGTGCTGTTCACCGGCATCGCTTCAGCCGATCGCGCGGGGAGTGTCGCACGGGGATTGCTGCAGCCGAGTTTCTTCTCCGGCTGGGGCATCCGCACGCTGGCGAAAGAGGCTGTGCGCTACAACCCGATGTCCTATCATAACGGCTCGGTCTGGCCGCATGACAACGCGCTGATTGCGCTCGGCCTTGCTCGCTATGGTCACAAGCGTGCGCTGGAAACGCTGTTTGCCGGCCTGTTTGGCGCCGCCACTTACATGGACCAGCGCCGGCTGCCGGAACTGTTCTGCGGTTTTTCGCGTCAGCGCGGCCACGGTCCGACGCTCTATCCCGTCGCCTGTTCACCGCAGGCGTGGGCGAGCGCGACGCCGTTCACGCTTCTGGAAGCTTCGCTCGGCCTCGAATTCGATCCGCTCAACACGGAGATTTGTCTGCGCAATCCCAGCCTGCCTCCGTTCCTCGACGAAGTCATGCTACGTGACCTGCGCCTCGGCCCCGCACGGGTCGATCTTCACGTCAGCCGTCACGGCGACAGCGTATCTCTCGATACGCCCCGCATCAGCGGCCATATCCGGGTCGCCGTCGTGTTTTCGTCCTGATCGAATTCAGTATCGGTTCCGCAACAGGTTCCTTAGCGGTTCCGTCCTTGTTGCCTTTAGGACGCCACGAATAACGGCCATGAGCCGCCGCCGTCATGAAAACCGGCGATCGTGGAACTCGCGCGACTTGCTGGATTTAGTGGACTGAAGTTCCACATGGCGGGAGGCATGATGCGCAGGGCTTTGCAGGCAGCCACGACAATCTTGACGATCGGCCTGGTGTTCGGCATGGCCGCCGTAGCCGACCGCGCTCGTGCGGAAAATGCTCCGGCACAGCAACCGCCGCCGACAAGTGCCGACAAGCCGGAACCAGGACCGGCACCGGCGCAACCTTCGGCACAGCCGCCCGCACAAACGCCGGCCCCTGCGACCCCGCCGGCCGCGGTGACGATCCTGCCGAACCACGAGGTGCAGAGCATTCTCGGCCGCGAAGTCTTGAGCACGAACGGAGAGGATATGGGCCGCATCGTCGATGTCCTGGTCGATCGCAGCGGCGAAGTCCGCGCCGCGATCATCGACTTCGGCGGCTTCCTCGGCGTCGGCAGCCGAAAGATCGCCGTGGAATGGAACGCGCTGCATTTTCCGCCGCCGGCGAAGACCGACGCAAAAATCACCCTTGAGCTGACGCGCGACCAGGTGAAAGCAGCGCCTGAATATCAGGATGGCAAGCAGGTCGTCGTGCTGGGCGCGCTCGGCAAGCTCGAGCCGCTGCCGTTCCAATAACGATGCCGAACAAGGGACTCACTGTGGCGGGAGATTTCGGCCTGCTCTCGAAGCATCGCTCATCGCGGTTTCCAGAGCCGTCCGAGCCGCACGAGCCGGCCGGTCGCGAAATCCAGAATGCACCGCCGCTCAATCCGACAAATGTCCCGCCGCAAGGAGCCGGTCCGGAACCGCCGATTGCGCCGTCTCGCCGCAGTCTGCGCGGATTGGATTGGTTCGTGTTCTTTGTCGCCGATGCGCAGACCGGCTTCGGGCCCTTTGTCTCGGTCTATCTGACGGCGCAGAAATGGACTCAGGTCGACATCGGTCTGGTCCTGTCGGCTGCAGCCTTTGCTTCGCTGATCGGACAGATGCCGGGCGGCGCGCTGGTCGACGCCGCCAAATCCGAACGTTTTGTCGCCGGCTGCGCCATCGTCGTGGTCTGCCTGAGCGCGCTCACCTACGCCGCGCTGCCGGTATTCACGATCGTGTTCGCCGGCTCGGTCCTGCATGCTCTCGCAAGCTGCGTGCTCGGCCCCGCCATGGCGGCGATCAGCCTCGGTCTCGTCGGTCCAGCCGCCATCGGTGAACGCTTGGGACGCAATGCGCGCTTTGCCTCGGTCGGCAACGGGCTTGCCGCAGCCGCCATGGGCGCGTGCGGCTATTTCCTGTCGCCGCGCTCCGTCTTCATTGTCACGGTACTTCTGCTGGTTCCGGCGCTTATTGCGCTCCGCGAAATATCGAACAGCGAAATCGACGCTGAACGCGCCCACGGCGCGAAGCCGCGGCGGCGCAAGATCAAGCCGCCGATCAAAGCTAGCGAATTGCTGCACAACATCCCGTTGCTTACCTTCGCGGCGTGCCTATTGCTGTTCCATCTGGCCAATTCAGCCATGCTGCCGCTGGTCGGCAGCGTCGTCACCATGCATTCGAGCCAGTGGGCGACGCTGATCATCGCGGCGTGCATCGTGGTGCCGCAACTCATCGTCGCGGCGCTGTCGCCGTGGGTCGGTACCAAAGCACAGGTCTGGGGCCGGCGGCCGCTGCTGCTGATCGGCTTCGCCTCGCTGCCCATTCGCGGCTTTTTGTTCGCGCTCGGAACCGACCCGACCTTTCTTCTGGCGGTGCAGATCTTCGACGGCATCACGGCCGCCGTGTTCGCGGTGATGGTGCCGCTCGTGGTTGCCGACCTCACCCGCGGCACCGGCCGCTTCAATCTCGGCCAGGGCATTCTCGGCACCGCGACCGGCATCGGCGCATCGCTGTCGGCGACGCTCGGGGGTTACATGACCGACCATTTCGGTAGCGCGGCGGCCTTCGCGGCGCTCGCCACGATCGGCGTCGCAGGATTAGCGGTTGTCGCCCTGTGGATGCCGGAGACGCGGCCGCCTGAGCGCGAGGAAGAAGAGGCGGAAGGGGCGTCTTAGCCGCGGCCGGTGCTCTACAGCGCCGGCGCCTCGTCGCGGACCAGCCGCAGGTGCGGCTCGGCGTTCGCCGCAAGGCTGCGATAGACCGAGAGATAATCCTGCGCCATGCGACGGGCGGTGAAGCGCTCTTCGAAGCGCTGGCGGATCCTCTCGCGCGACAGCTGGCCGAGCCGATCGACGGCGCCGATGGCGCCTTCATCGTCCTCGACGACGAATCCGGTGAGCCCTTCCTCGATGATTTCCGGCGCCGAGCCGCGATTGTAAACGATCACCGGCGTGCCGCAGGCCATGGCCTCGATCATCACCAGCCCGAACGGCTCCGGCCAATCGATCGGCACCAGCAGCGCAATGGCGCCGGAAAGGAATTCGGCTTTCTCGGTGTCATTGATCTCGCCGATAAACTCGACGACTTTGCTGCCGCGGATCATCGGGTCGATCTGCTCGTCGTAATACTCGCGGTCGGCGCGGTCGACCTTAGCGGCGATCTTGAGAGGAACGCCGCAATGTTCGGCGATGCGGATGGCGCGGTCGACGCGCTTCTCGGGCGCGATGCGGCCAAGGAAGGCAAAATAGGCCGGCTTGACCGGCTTGGGCATCAAGAGACGTTCCGGCAGGCCATGGAGCACCGTGCGCACCCAGTTCGCCTGCGGCAGCGGGCGCCGCTGCGCATTCGAGATCGAGACCACCGGCACCGATGCGAAGGTGTCGAAGACCGGCTGATGCTCGGGCAGATCGAGCCGGCCGTGCAGCGTGGAGACGAACGGCGTCGGCTGCCGCGAAAACAGCGAGAACGGATAGTAGTCGAGATGGCAGTGCAGAATGTCGAAATCGCCCGCGTTCCGACACACTCGCTCGAGCATCGCCATGTGCAACGCATTGGGATCGCGCACCGAACCGTCGAGCCGCAGCGCCCGCGGCCAGATCGCTTCGAGCTTGGCGGACGTCACCGAATCTCCGCTCGCGAACAGCGTGACGTCGTGACCGAGCCCGATCAGTTCTTCCGTCAGCCAAGACACGACGCGCTCGGTCCCGCCGTAAAGCTTCGGAGGAATAGCTTCAGTGAGCGGTGCAATTTGAGCGATATGCATCGGCGTGCCTTTCACTTTTCGTAAAGTTCCTCACCTTGCGACTAGCGACAACGTCGCAGAGCCAAAATGTTTTCCTTTCATGACCGGAACTTAATTTTCGCGCCGCGTGGAACTTTCGTGCGGTTCCTGAATCAGATTCCAGAAGCGCCGAGCGCAACCCCCACGCCGGGCCGTGCGGCAGCCGATCTACTTGTATGCAAATTTGAAGTGGCGCGTGCGCGCCGCATGCAAACGAGGGCGGAACGCGAGCCTGTTCGGTTCGTTCTCAGTTGCGGGGCAGTACCAGTGCATTCAGTGGAAACGACATCGCGCATGGCCGAACTTTATGATTATGCCTCACGTCCATTCGCCTTCTTGTTTCGTTACATCCGGCAGCGACCGGTCGCCCATGCGGTGATCCTGGTCGCGGTACTGGGGGCGGTGATCTGTTCGGTCGGAACCCAGTACGGCGTGAAGTTCCTGGTCGATACTTTATCTAAAGGTCACGGCGCCAATGTCTGGATGGCGTTCGCGCTTCTTGGCGCGCTGATCGCCTCCGACAATTTGCTATGGCGGATCGCGGCCTGGATCGCGAATTACGCCTTTGTCGGAGTCACCGGCGACCTGCGGCGCGATCTTTTCCGCCATCTCATGGGCCATTCGCCGAACTTCTTCGCCGAACGACTCCCCGGCATGCTGACAAGCCGCGTCACCGCGACATCGAACGCGGTATTCACAGCGGAAAACATGTTCGTCTGGAACGTGTTGCCGCCGTGCGTCGCCACCGTGGCGGCGATCGCGCTGGTCACCACGATCAGCCTGCCGATGGCGGGCGCGCTGGCGCTGATCGCGGGCATCATGGTGCTGCTGATGTTTAAGCTCGCCGCCGCGGGCAAGCCGCTGCATCACGACTTCGCCACCAAGGCCGCGACGGTGGACGGCGAAATGGTCGACGTCATAACCAATATGCCGCTGGTGCGCGCCTTTGGCGGCTTTTTGCGCGAACGGCGCCGCTTCGACGCCACCGTGGGCCGCGAATTGGACGCGCGGCGCCGCAGCCTGTTCTATCTCGAAAAGCTGCGCATCTTTCACGCCGTCGTGACGGTGCTGCTGGCGCTCGGTCTGCTCGCCTGGGCGATCATGCTGTGGCAGCAGGGCGCAGCCACCACCGGCGATGTCGTGCTGGCCTGCACGCTCGCGATCTCGGTGCTCAGCGCCACCCGGGACCTTGCCGTGGCGCTGGTCGATATCACCCAGCATATCGCGCGCCTGTCGGAAGCGGTGGCGACGCTTTTGGTGCCGCACGATCTGCGCGATCATCCGCAGGCCGAGCCGCTCGTCCACCGCGGCGCCAGCGTGAAATTCGAGAATGTCGATTTCCGCTATGCCGACGGTCAGCGGATTTTCGAGGAATTCAGCCTGAGCTTCCGTCCGGGCGAACGCGTCGGATTGGTTGGCCATTCCGGCGGCGGCAAGTCGACGATGTTTGCGCTGTTGCAGCGCTTCTATGACGTGCAGTCCGGCCGCATCCTGCTCGACGGCCAGGACATCTCGCTGGTGGTGCAGGAGAGCCTGCGCGCAGCCATGGCCATCGTGCCGCAGGACATCTCCATGTTCCATCGTAGCGTGATGGAGAACATTCGCTACGGCCGCCCCGACGCAACCGACGAAGAAGTGATGGAAGCTGCCTTCGCCGCGCGCTGCGACTTCATCGAGGACCTGCCGCTCGGCATGCGCACGATCGTCGGCGAACGCGGCGTCAGGCTGTCCGGCGGCCAGCGGCAGCGCATCGCCATTGCGCGCGCCTTCCTGAAAGACGCGCCGCTCTTGCTGCTCGACGAAGCGACCTCTTCGCTGGACGGCGAATCCGAGGAAGCGATCCGTCAGGCGCTCGGCCAGCTGATGAAAGGCCGCACCGTGATCGCCATCGCACACCGGCTGTCGACGGTGCGCAATTTCGACCGCATCATCGTGCTGCAGGCCGGCAAGGTCGTGCAGGACGGCCCGCCGGATATCCTGGTGCGCAAGGAGGGCGTTTACCGCGAGCTCGTCAAACGCGAGATGGACCGCCTCGCCCAGCAGGCGGCGTGAGCAAAAACGCCGGAATTGTTAAAGAACTGCCGGAAAATTTGCTTCTTCCAGCCGCACGCGTGAAGGCGAATTCATTCGCTACAACCGGCCGCGCACGACCAAGACTCTCTTATTTTGCAGGGCCGGATTGACGCCGCGCGGCGACATGCTGAGATCATCATGACAAGCTGCGCAAAAGTAACCGGCGCGGGCACAGGTCAAGGATACAGCGTCAAGGATACAGCCATGGCAAGTTATGCCGCTAAGGAATCGCTTCTCACGCAACCGGCGCAATCCGATCTGCGCTCGGAATTGCTGTATCCGGATCTGCACGGCTCCCTGCCCGGCGAATTGCAGCCGGCCGAAAAGAAGCTGATCGGCTTCAGCTTCGGCATCGGCCTGTTCCTGCTGGCCGCCCTTGTCATCGTCAATCACGTGTTCTAGCGCCGGCAAATCCGCCGTTATCGATCCGGAAACCGCGTTTCATCCGCACCAATACGGTGCGGCACTGGCATTAACCTTTCGTTAATCATCCAGGTTCGTAATCGTCGCAGCGGAGCACGAGCATGCTCCACGAAAATCTGCGACGGATGACGGCGCATGTTTGAAGTCACCGGCTACGACCATCCCGATGTGTACGTGAAGTGCCGTCGCACGGCTGAAACTTACCGCTTCGAGATCGGCAGCGACGGTTCGCTCACGCACAAAGAAGCACGCTACGACCAGGGCGCGGCCCGCCGCGCAGCGATGGCTTTCCTCGATCGGATCCGGACAACGGCGCAAGCCGCGTCGTAACGCGCGGCATCGCGCCCGGTCGAGATGAGTTGCTATGGCGGCGCATGCCGCCGGCATGGGGGAAGCGGGGCGCCCGCCCGGATGTACGGCGGCGCCTCGCCGCCACCCGCAACGGCCCGCGCGAGCATGATATCGAGGTCTAGTGCGTTTCGGCGGCCGGTGTAACCTCGACCGTCAAGGTCGGCGCGATCCGGTCCCACATATGACCGAGGATGCGCTTCCAGCTCTCGCAATAGACGCTCGGATTGTCGAACCGCCGCTCGGTCGACCAGCGCTGCGCCAGGTGACCGCCGCCGCAAGCATCCAGGAATTCGCATTTCAGGCAGGTCTCGCAGTGACGGGTCGAAGCCGCGTAGGCCTCCTCCCAGACCGGATCGTCGTGCACGTCCTTGATGGCGTTGCTAGAAACGTGGGTCTTGGTCGCCGTCGAGCCGTCGCCGGCGATACGCAGTACGTCGAGCGGCTCGAGCGAGCCGTCCGGCATCAGCGTGATGGTATCGATCGGACCGAGGCCGATCGTGTCCGACAGCGACAACTGCCCGACCAGACCGCGGATCATCGCATCGAGCGTGTCGATATTGACGCCAAGCGCGGCATATTTGTCGAACCAGACATCGAATAGACGGATGAAATAGTCGTCGATCGGCGGCGGATTGTCGGCATGCGTCGCGTCGGGCGGCAGGATGTCGAATTGCTTATAGCCGAGCTCATTGACGACGAAGTCCAGCACCTTTTCCGGATCGGTCCCCGGATTGCACACCGAGATCAGTCCCGGATCCAATCCGGCCGCGCGCAGCAGCGCCAATCCTTCCAGCGTTTGCGCCAGCGTGCCGCGGCCCTTGAAGTCGACCCGGAACCTGTCGTTGATCTCAGCCGGGCCATCGAGGCTGACGGTGACGCTGAGGTCATGTTCCTTGAACAGCCTGATCCATTCGTCATCGACCAGGATGGCATTGGTGGTAACGCCGCGCTTGATCATGCAGCCGGTGCGTTCTTCGACCGCGCGCAGCTTTTTCAGGAACGCGTCGAAGCGGCGCTTGGGAAACAGCAGCGGCTCGCCGCCGTGAAACACCAAAAGGAAAATCGGCAATTCGAATTCGCGGATGTGCTCTTCGAGACGCTGGCAGAACGCGTCCTCCGCCTCGGGCGTGAGCACCGCGGGCTTGGCGTAAACCATCGCGTCGCGAAACCAGTAGCAATAGGTGCACTTGATATTGCAGCGCGCCGCGAGCTTGACGAGAACGAAGGTGAAAGGACGGTCCGCAAGCGGCGACGTCGAGAAGCGGCGCATCGCGGCTTCCGATGCGGCGCCGATCATGTCGGTGGATGTCATGCTCGCCTCTTTGGCCTGCTCATCGGCTCGCATCGTGAACGCGCCAATGTGCCCACATCAACGGGCCCGTATCAATGTGCCGGAAGTGCAAAAAGCGCCCGAGATTTCCCGCGGGCGCTTTGCTTCGTTGTGCGCCTTGGCGAAGCCTGAAAGCTTCGCCGGCGCCGGTCACCAGCGGCGATAAAACCGATTGAAGAAGCGGCGGAAGAAGCGGCGGAACCAGGCCAGCTGCTGCATCTTGTCGTCGGTCGCGGCCTGACCGGTTTCCGAGCCGCTCTGGATGATCGAGGCGAGCGCGGGATTGTTCGACTTCAGCACAACATTGGCGTCGGGCGCTGCGGCCGCCTGCGCGCCGGTCATGCCAAGCACGAACGCTGCGCCAAATCCGAGACCAAGTCCCTTCAGCCGATTGGAAAGACCGCCACGTGACAGCCGGCCCTCGTGCAAATCACTGGTGATGTCGGCAACTTCATTGATGTCCAAATTTTTGGGATTATCGCTCATCTCTGCCTCCTGCTGCATTCCCTTAGAATCACGCGCCCCCGGATGACCGCCGAATACGCTATACTTTTCGCCATGACGCAGAAATGACGCTGTGGCCATCTGAGTCGGCAGTGTGCGGTTTCGACCGCCGGTTCGTCAAGAAGCCCTCTGCGTATCAACAACGGCAAGCCGTTACCGTGCATAGCGCAATTGAAGCGAATTGCGCGATGCAATCGAAAATCGAAAACTTCATCACGCGTGGCCTCGCATGCGCGTCATTTGACACAGCGTTTGGCGTGATCGCTCGCGCGACGTGGATCGCGACGCTCATCAAATCCGGGCACAAAGATCGGTGACATGAAGACAGACATGCGTGTGCGTACCGACGGCCGCGCCCTGCCGCCGCAACGCATCGTCTAGCTCCCAGCCCGGTGTGGCCCCGAACTACTTCGTCGGGGATGGCGCTAGGTCCGGGGCCACGGGCACGCTAGGCCGCAGGGGACCACGGCCCGGCGCACCGGAGGGATAACTTGTCCGCCGCCACAATGTTCGCCTGCACACACCGTCGCGGCGGGAAATTGCGAGTTTCGAGTTCCCGCTGGGGCGCGCGGCGGCGGATCCCCGAAAATGCAAAAGGGCCCCGGAACGGGACCCTTTTGCATTTTGGTTGCGGGGGTAGGATTTGAACCTACGACCTTCAGGTTATGAGCCTGACGAGCTACCGGGCTGCTCCACCCCGCGCCAAAGCATTGATTTTTCGTAGGCTCATGTAGCAAGGGCCCTGGCATAATGGAAGTGCAGACGGCCCCCTATTTTTCGTCGTAATGTCATAAACCAACCCATCGAAACGACATGCACGGCCCCGTAGAAGCGTTTATGGCCGAAAAACACGCCCTGCGACCCAAAACGGCGATCGGGCCGGCTTTGCGCGCGGTCGCGGCCGGCATTCTGGCCGAGGCGCGGGTTGCGATTTCCGACCCCGAACGCACCAACGAGGCCGCCGTTCACCATTTCCGCCGCGCCATGAAGGAATGGCGAGCGCTGATGCGGCTTTTGGCCCCGTTCATCGCGGATGCGACCCGCTGGCGGCACGAAGCGCGCGACCATGCGCGCACCTTGGCGCAGGCCCGCGACGGCGCTGCCGCGCTCAACGCCTTCGACGGGCTCCTCGACAAGGGCAATCTCGTTCTGTCCGCGCGGTCGAGCGACACTATTCGCGCCCGGCTCGAAGCGCTGCGCGCCGGCGAAGAGCGCACCGGCCTCACCCCGATGCTCCGCGACGCGATCGTCGCCTGGCTCGATCTCGCGGCCTCGGCGGTCGAAATGTGGCCGCTCGATGCGCTCGACTTCGCCGCCATCGCCGCGCAGCTCGCCAAAAGCTATCGCAGCACGCGCAACCAGATCCCGGCGGATTGGACAGCGGCGGCCGGCGAGGAATTGCACACGCTGCGCCAGCGCGTCGTCACTTTGCGCTACCAGATGGAGCTGATCGAGCCGCTATGGCCGCGCTTCGGCAAGATGTGGATCGGCGAAGCCGAGCGCATCCGCGGCCGGCTCGGCCAATGCCAGGACATCGAAGTGCTGACGCGGCTCACCGCGCCGCATCAGATCCTGGCGCATTGGCGCTCGCGGCTCACGCCCGCCTGTACCGAGCGTTCGGCACAACTCGCGCAACGCGCCGCCCGCATCGCCGTCCGCCTGTTCGCCGAGCGGCCGAAAGCGTTCCGCCAGCGCCTCGAAGCGCTGTGGGAGCAGTAAGGCCTCGTCATTGCACGGTTGCTCCGCCGCTTGTGCTCATGCCGAGATAAATCTCCTGCACATGCGGATCGCGTTCGAGCTCCGCGGCCGGACCTTCGAGCGCAATGCGGCCGGTCTGCAGCACATAGGCATAGTCGGCAATGCCGAGTGCCAGCGGGATCGACTGTTCGGCCAGAAGCAGCGTCAGCCCTTGGCGATGCAATTCGCCGAGCGTGTCATAGAGCTGCTCGACCACGGCGGGTGCGAGGCCAAGGCTGGGCTCGTCAAGCATGAGCAGCCGCGGCTCGCTCATCAGCGCGCGGCCGAGCGCCAGCATCTGCCGCTCGCCGCCCGACAGCGTGCCGGCCGCTTGCCGCCGCCGTTCGGCAAGCCGCGGGAACAGCGCATAGACGCGCTCGAACAGCGCGCTGAGACGCGACCGGTCGGCCAGTGCGGTAGCGCCGAGCCGCAGGTTCTGCTCGACGGTCTGCCACACGAACAGCCGCCAGCCTTCCGGCGACAGCGCCAGCCCCTTGCTGACGATGGCGAAAGCCGGCTCGCCGAAAATGCTCTTGCCGCGCCATTCGATGCTGCCGCGCGCCGGACGCACCAGGCCGGCAATGGTATTGAGCGTCGTCGTCTTGCCGGCGCCGTTCGAGCCGAGCAGCGCCACCACCTGCCCGGCTTCGACGGCGAGCGAAATATCGGCGACGCCGACCAGGTCGCCGTAGCGCACTTCGAGATGTTCGACTTTCAGCTCCGGCATGGTCACGATTCCGCCGAACGCCGATGCCGGCGGCCGAGATAGGCTTCGATCACCGCCTCTTGGCGCACCACCTCCTCCGGCGTGCCGCTGGCGATCACATGGCCTTGGTTGAATACCAGCACGCGCTTAGTCAGCGTCATGATCACTTCCATGATGTGCTCGACGATGACGATGGTGATGCCCACGTCGTGAATGCGGCGTACCAGCGCGATCGCCTCGCGCAATTCGGTCGGCGTCAGTCCGGCGAGCGATTCATCGAGCAGCAGGAGCCGCGGCTCGGTCGCCAGCACGCGCGCGATTTCGAGCCGCTTGCGTCCCGGCGTGCCGAGCGACCGCGCCGGCTGCTCAGCACGAAGCCCGGTCAGTTCGATGATGCGCAGCGCCCGCTCGCGCGCGTCATTGCGATGCGGATGGCGCAGGAACGCACCCACCATCACGTTGTGCAAGACGCTCATATCCTCGAACGTTGTCGGCACCTGAAAGGTGCGGCCGATGCCGAGTCGGGCGCGCGCGTCCGGCGGCGCAAAGGTCACGTCCTTGCCGGCGAATGAAATCGCGCCCGCCGTCGGCATGGTCTCGCCGGCGAGGCAATTGAAGAAGGTCGACTTGCCGGCGCCGTTCGGCCCGATCAGGCCGATGATCTCGCCCTCGTCGACCGCAAGATCGGCGCCGGCGACCGCGCGGAAATCACCGAATGCTTTTGACACGTTTTTGGCTTCAAGCAGCATGGAGGCGTTTCCGCAAACCCGGTGCGACGCGGTGCCAGAGATCGAGCAGGCCGCCCGGCTCGAAGCGGGCAATCAGCACAATGATGCCGCCATAGAGAATGTAAGTGAGGCCTGAGCCGCCGCCGCCGAGCCAGCTATTGGTCGTGGTCTGCAGCGGGATCAGGATCACGGCGCCGAGCAGCGGCCCGAACAGCGTGCCGGCGCCGCCGATCGCGGCGACGATCACCATCTGCACCGAGACCAGAATGCCGAAGCCGGAATCCGGATCGATGAAACCGGTCTTGATCGCGTAGAGTGAGCCGGCGACCGAGGTGAAGGCCGCCGACAACATGAGCGCCTGCATCTTGGTTCGCCGCACCGGCACGCCGAGGCTCTTCGCGGCGCGCTCGCTTGCCTTGATCGCGCGCAGATAGAAGCCGAAGCGGCGGCGCTCGAGGAGCGCCGTGGTGACCAGCACGATCACCAGCACGCCGAGGAAGATGTAATAATAAGGCAGCTCGCCGCGGAAGGTGAGATCCCAGATGCTGCGCGCCGTCGCCGGGCCCTGCAGGCCAATGGCGGCGCCGACAAAGTCCCAGGTGCCGGTGGAAATGTGAATGAGCTCGGCGACGGCGATGGTCGCCATGCTGAAATAGTGTCCGGTCAGGCGGAAGGTCGGCAGCCCGACGACGAGAGCGAGCGCAACGCTGAGCGCGATGCCCGCCGGAATGCCCGCCACCGGCGGCCAGCCCCAGAGATTATAGAACAGCAGCGGCATATAGGCGCCGAGCCCGAAGAACATGCTGTGGCCGACGGAGACCTGTCCGGCATAGCCGCCGACAATATTCCAGGCGGAAGCCGAGATCGCGGCGAGAAGAAGGGTCACGCCGATGTCGCGATAGAATGCGCCCGGCAGCACCAGCGGATATGCAATCAGCGCCACGGCGAGCAGGCAAAATCCGAGGCGCGGGGAAAATATGCTCACGCTTTCCCCATCAGGCCTTGCGGCCGGAACCAGAGCAGCGCCACGAATAGGCCATAGACGACGATGTCCTTATAGATGGCGCCGAGCCAGAACGCCGACACCGCCTGAATGAGGCCGATGATCAAGCCGGCATAGAGCGAGCCGATCACGCTGCCGAAGCCGCCGAGCGCGACCACGACAAAGGCAATCAGCCCAAAGGTCTCGCCGACCGAGGGCGACCACGGATAAGCCGTCGCCAGCAACGCGCCGGCAATGCCCGCGGCGCCCGCCGACAATCCCCACGCCAGCGCCTGCATGCGATCGGGCCTGATCCCCATCAGCATGGCGGCGGCGCGGTCTTCCGCCACGGCGAGAAGCGTCGAGCCAATAGTGGTGCGGGTGAGCAGAAGGTGCAGCCCTAACGTCAGCACGATCGCCACCGCGCCGGCGACAAGCTGCGCCAGCGGCAGGAACACGCCGCCGATATTGATGGTGCCGGACAGCGCATTCGGCGGCAGCGTCACGAAATTCGCCGAGAAGATATAGAACGCACTGTAGCGCAACAGCAGCGCCAAGCCGAAGGTGGAGAGGATCTGCGACAGCATCGGGCCGCGGATCACGTGCCGGATCAGCGACGCATAGATACCGACGCCGAGCACGAACAGCGCCAAAGCCGCGGCGAGCGAAAACACCGGCGGGCCGCCGTGCAGCCAGACCACGGCGAGAAACGCCACATACATGCCGAGCATGACGAATTCGCCGTGGGCGAAATTGATGAAATTCATCATGCCCCAGATCAGCGTGAGGCCGGACGAGAACAGTGCGTAGATGGCGCCGAGCAACAAGCCGCCCGCGATCACCTGGACAATGACCATGAACGCGCCAGCCTCCCCAGTGGCCGGAACAGTCTGCCATTGGAACCGAATGAGAAAAAGGCCGATCAGGGCACGTTCCGGACGCGCGGCCTTGAGTTAGCGGAGCGGCAGCCGGTCCAGCAGGCCCTGGGCCGCCGCCACCGCGCCGGCAAAACCACCTTGCGTCGCAGCCTTCTCGGCAAAGCAGCGCAGGAATTCGCTTTCGGACTTTGCGCTCAACGCGTCCGACTTCTTTTGCCGCGCCGCATCGCTCAATCCCGGCTCGGTGGCGGCGGCGGTGGATTGCTCGACGAGGTCGCTCCTGACCTTGTCGCATGCCGCAATCGGCCCGACCGCAGCGAACTCGCCGGTATGGCCGATGAACACGCGGCCGCCTTGCGCCATTGCGATGAAAATCTCGTCGGCCTGAGTCGGAACATCGCTTTGGCTTCGCGCGGCGAGCATGGCGAAGGCAAAGCTCGCGCCCTGCGGTTTGCGAACAGGAAGCTCGGCAAACTCCATAATGGCGGCATCGTTCTGGACCGCTTGTGTATAGAACCCATCGGCCTTGACCGCGGCTTCGGGGTTCAGCGGCATGCTGGCGGAATCTTTGCCCCACCAGTCCTTATGCTGGCGCAGCCAGTGCTGGAACAATCCGTCGGTCGTCACGATGACACGGGTCTTGCTGTCGACCGGTCCATAGACCATGCCGTCGAGCAAACCGAAATCCTCATCACCCTCGAGCAAGGTATCGAGATTGAGTGCGCCGTCACCTTCGAGGCCTTTGATGCTGATCGGGCCGACGATGGCGCGCATCTGTTTCTCGAGTTCGGCTTCGGCCTTTTTGTCGAAATCGAGAATGGCGGTATCGTCGCTGGTCTTGGCCTTCTGCTGTGCCGCATCCATCGCCTTGATCTTGGCGATCGCGGCATCGCGGGCCGCGATATAGGCGCTCTCGGGCGTCGCCGCCGTTGTGGCGGATGACATCGAGGCCCCAGCCATCAGGACGGCGAACACGGCAACTGCGCGAATGACTCGTTTCATAAGGCTTTGTCGTCCTAAGCGCCCTGGACGTTCATGACAGGCTAAAGACGTTCGAGCTCTGCGCCAACGCGTGCGACGACATCGCTGCAATCGTCGAGCCCGGTTGAACGATGCAAGAACTGCAGTCCGTCACTCGCAAGAGTGACAGCGGCGCCTGCCGCATCAGCCCGCGGTGATGCCGAGCTCCTTGATGGTCTTGCTCCATTTCGCCGCGTCACGCGCCGTCAGCGCGCCGAGCTCGTCGGGCGTCGCTTTCGCCACTTCGACGGCGATGCCGGCCATTCTCTCTTTGACGTCGGGAAGAAACAGGATGCGGCTGATCTCGGCATTGAGCTTGTCGACGATAGGCTTGGGCATGCCGGCCGGCCCGAACGCGCCGTACCACACCGCCATTTCATAGCCGGGAACGGTTTCGCCGACGGTCGGCACATCGGGCAATAGCGGCGAGCGCTTGCCCTCGGTCACCGCCAATAGCCGCAGCGCCCCGGATTTCACATGCGGCAGCGCCTGCGTTCCCGCGGTGAAGAACAGCTGGCACTCGCCGGCGACAGTCGCGGCGACGGCCGGAGCGCCGCCGCGATATGGCACGTGCACCATCTGCACGCCGGTCATCTTTTCGAACAGCGCCCCGCACAGATGGTTGGTCGAGCCCGCGCCGGCCGAGGCGTAGTTGATCTTGCCTGGATTGGCCTTGGCGTAGGCGATGACCTCGCTCACCGTCTTCGCCGGCACCGAAGGATGAACGACCATGACGTTGGTCACATAGGCCAGAAGCGCGATCGGCGAGAAATCCTTCACGCCATCGAACGGCATCGACGCGAACAGCGTCTGGTTCATGGTGTGCACGCTCATGGTGTTGAACAGGAACGTGTAGCCGTCCGGCGCCGCGCGCGCGACGATCGCGGTGCCGATATTGCCGGACGCGCCGTCGCGATTCTCGACCACGACCGGCTGGCCGAGCGACTGCTGTAGATGGCCGGCGACAACCCGCGCCAGAATGTCGGTCGAGCCGCCGGGCGCGAACGGCACGATCAGCGCGATGTTACGCGTGGGGTAGTTCGGCGCGTCCTCCGCCCGGCTCTCGCGCAGCGCAGCGCCCGCGACCAAGCCGCCGAGCCCCACTACCACTGCTCTCCGCGTCGATCCGATCATCCAGCTTTCTCCAGTGTCGCCAGCAAATTTTTTTGATGCGCCAGTCTGTCAGATCGCTCGCTAAGGCGTAAAGTGGAAACGGACCGCGCCGCGACCATCGGCCGCCATCCGTGTTCAGAAATTGCCGCCGAGCAGGACGGGGATCAGGAACGCGGCGAGCAACAGGCCGCTGCCTTCGTCCTCGGGACGATACCAGCCGGCGTGGTGCAGAAGAATTCATCGTGCCCAGACAGCGGCCGTCGAACACGACAGGAATGTTGAGGACCGACCCCAATCCCAGTCCCAGGATGGTGGCGTGATCGTCGAAGGCGGACCGGATGTCATCGGCGTCGGTACCGCGAAAGACTTCCATGTCGCCGAGCACGTGGCCGGCCCAGGCGGTGTCCTTCTTTTTCTTGCGGCCGCCCGCCGGATAGGCCGACGGCATATTGCTGTAGATGCGCTCGACCTCGGACTGCGCGCCGTGAAAGCGCATCACCGTGAACAGCCGATGGCCGATCACCTCGCCGCTCACTTTCTCCAGGGCCTGGCAGATGCGCAACGGCTGTTCCGGCGCGCGCAGCGCGGCGGCGAGCGCGGCGAAATCCTCCGCCGTGAAGTCCCGGCCCGCCGGCGCGGCTATCGACATGCAAACGGGTCCTTCAAGCGCCGGAGCGGGGTTCCGAAGTTTTGAGTCCCTGCTACGGGCCCCCTGCGGCCTTTTTCGGAGAGGCACGATCATTCAAAATTTGCAAAATTGACTTAGGCGTTGTGCTGAAATTAGATAGGCAGACCCCGCCTATCAATTCAAGCCATTGAAATCAAAGGCAAAGCAGGTGATGCCAGCGATCCGGTTCCAGAAACGTTTTGGCTGCAATGGCTTATATCTGGCCCTGCTGGCGTCGCTCGGCCTGGCTTGCGTCGGCCTGACCGGCGCCCGGGCGCAGTCGGCGGGGAGCCCGCCCGCGCAAGCGCGGCCGGCGCATCACGCCGCCACACCGCAATCGCACGCGCAGGAAGGGCGTACCGAGCAGCCGCATGGGCCGCGCGCGCACGTCTATCTGTTGCGCGGCCTGTTCAACGTGTTCTCGCTCGGCATGGATACGCTCGCCGAAGAACTCAACAAGCGCGGCGTGCAGACCTCGGTCAACAATTACGCGGATTGGTCGGCGCTCGCCGAACAAGCCGCGTCGCGCTACAAGGCCGGCACCGAAAATCCCATTATCCTGATCGGTCATTCGCTCGGCGCCGACGCAGTCATGGACATGGCCGCCGCGCTGGGGCGCCGGGACGTTCCGGTGGCGCTGGTCATTCCCTTCGACGGCACCAAGACGTTGTATGCGCCGTCCAACGTGGCGCGCGTCGTCAATCTGACCCAGCGCAACTATGCCTATGCACGTGGTGGCGCGGGCTTCCACGGCTCGCTCGCCAATGTCGACGTCAGCTTCGATGCCAATATCGATCACATCAATATCGACAAGGCCGCGCGCACGCATAATCGCGCCATCAGCGAGGTCATGGCCGTGGTCGGGCATCCGAGCGCCCCGCCGAAAGGCGAAGGCGCGCCGGTCGCGGCAAAGCCCACATCTGCCGAGCCTACATCGTCGACGAGCATGCCGGACGAAGGCGCAAAGGCTTCGCCGTCGCCCGCAACGGCCGCGCCGACAATAGTCGCGCCGGAAGCGGCTCCCGCCGCGCGTCCTTCACCGGCGCCGGTTTCGCCGCGCTCGGAGGCCGCTCCACCTTCGGCGCAAGACACCAGCACCGGAAGCGTGAGCGTCGTACCGGCACCGACGCCGCAGCCTGCACCGGTCTCAAGGCCGGCCAAGCCGGCTGCACATTCGATCGAAAATTGATTCTCAGGCGCGATTGAGCTCTGCGGCGACACGCGCGATCGCTGAATCCCAATCGTCAGGCTTCGGCTGCCGGAACAGGCGCGCGCTCGGATACCAGGGCGTGGTGTCGCCCGAAAGCGTCCAGCGCCAATCCGGCGCGAAGGGCACCAGCACAAAGACCGGCCGTCCCATCGCGCCGGCAAGATGCGCCGCCGCGGTGTCAACGGTGATGACGAGATCGCACAGCGCCAGCACGGCCGCCGTATCGGCAAAATCCTCGAGCTCATTGCCGATCGGGACAATGCGAGTTGCGGCGAGCACTTGCGCGTCCTCGTCGCGCAGATCGCGCTGGATGCTGATGAAGTTCGCCGGGCCGTTCTCGAACAATGGCGCGAGACGGTGCAGCGCGATCGAGCGGTTGCGATCGTTGTCGTGGTTCGGATTGCCGGACCAGGCGAGCGCGATACGCGGCTGCGGCAACGCGCCGACCTCCGCCGACCATTTAGCGAGCCGCGCCCCGTCCGCGGTCACATAAGGAATGTGCGCCGGCACCGTGCCCGGCTCCGTTTTCAGCGCCAGCGGCAGGCTGCCGAGCGGACAATGCACGTCGAACGCAAGATTCTGCTGACCGGCGGCTTCGCCGCGCGCAATCACGGTCGGCGCGCCTTCGAGCCGCGACATCAGCGCCTGCAATTCCGGCTGCACTGCGAGCACGACCTTGGCGCCGGATGCGGCGAGCATCGGCACATAGCGCGCGAACTGGATGGTGTCGCCGAGCCCCTGCTCGGCGTGAACCAGCACGGTCTTGCGAGCAAGCGGATATTCGCCGAGCCAGAGCGGCTTGCTGCGGCTCTTCTGCGCCGCCATGCCGGTGCGGCGCCAGCGCCATTCATAGGCGGCAAAGCCGCGCCGATAATCGCCTTGCGTCAGCAGCGCCAGCGCCTGATTGAACTGCGCGTCGGCGTGATCTTTCTTGATCGCAAGCACTTGGCCGTAACTGGCGATGGCCTCGTCGTAACGATTGAGTTGCGCCAGCGCCTTGCCGCGATTGAGCCAGGCATTGACGTGGCCGGCCTCGGCCGCCAGCGCCGCATCGTTGGCGGTGACCGCCTCTTCGTAACGCCCGAGCTTGAGCAGCGCGACGCCGCGATTGTACTGCGCGGCCGGATGGCCGGGCACGAGCGCGAGCGCGGCGTCGAATTCGGCCAGCGCCTCTTCCGGCACGCCGAGCGCGGCCTGCGCCAGCCCGCAATTGATACGCGCCTCGGCAAGCTGCGGCGGATGCTGTTGCGGCATTTGCGCCAGCACGGCCTCGAATTCGGCCAGCGCCTCGCCAGGCCGATCGAGGCTCAACAGCACATTGGCGTGCTGATAGAGAATGCCGAGATCGTTCGGCGCGAGCGCGCGCGCCTTGTCGAGCGCGGCAAGCGCCTCGCTGCTGCGCTTGAGCGCATGCAGCGCCTGGCCGAGATTGCTCAGAGCCGAAGGCGCCGCCGGATTGGCCTTCACCGCGGCGGCGAACAGCCGATGCGCCTCGCCGACATGGCCCTGCTGCGCCTTGATGGCGCCGAGAAGATTGAGCGCGTCGAAATGAGCCGGCGCCGCCTTGAGCACGCGTGCATAAACCTTCTCGGCGTCGCGCAGCCGGCCCTCCCGGTGCGCGCCGACGGCATCCCGCATCGCCTCGCCGACATTGAAGGGCGCGCTCATAGCCGGTTGAGCTGCGCGATGCGGCGCGTGACGTCGGCCGGCGTCGCCGCGTCGGACTTGTCCTTGAGCGCGAGCGCCGCGCGCGCCGCGGGCCGTCCGAGACAGCGCGTCAGCCAGGCTTGCAGATGCGGCCACGCCGAAAGGTCCATATCGGCCGCGCGGCTGATGACGGCGGCGACATTGAGATCGGCCACGGTGAATTGCCCGCCGAGCAGATACGGCTGTTTCGACACCGCCGCATCGAGCACCTTGAACGGCGCGGCGGTGACCTTGAGCGCCTCCTCGCGCAAGGCGGTGTTGCGCTCGGCCGGCGGCAGCCGCACCGCATGCAGCGACCAGATATTGACGCCGCGATCGACCTCGGCGATGGCCCAAAAGCTCCATTGCCAAGCGCGCGCTTCGTCTTCCAGACATTGCGGATAAAGCGTCCCCAGACTGTGCTTCTTGGCGAGATAGAGCGTGATGGCGAGCGATTCCGGCAGCACGAAATCGCCGTCGACGATCACCGGGAGGCGGCCATTGGGATTGAGCGCCAGGAATTCCGGCGTGCGCGCGCCAGCATCCCCGATCTCGATCGGCCGGTGCTCATAGGCGATGCCGAGTTCTTCCGCCACCCACAACGCCCGGAAGGCGCGGGTGCGGGCGACACCATAAATTTGCAACGCGGGCATCCGTCCTCCGTGAGCCGAGACCCACCATACTCGACAATCGGCGGCTTTCGCCAATATGCTTCGCCCGGTTTGTGACGGGGCCAAATCGTGGCATCAGCAAGCAATCATACCGTGTTTCTCACCGGAGCCGCCGGCGGCATTGGCCGCGCCATGACTGAAGCCCTGCTCGCGGCGGGACACGCCGTTGCCGCGGTCGACCGCGATGCCAAAGCGCTTGACCGGCTTGCGGCGGAGCACGTCGCCTCCAAGGATCGGCTGCATCCGATCCGCGCCGACCTTTCCACGCCGGCCGGCTGCGAGGCCGCGATCGCCGCGGCCCGCGCCCGCTTCGGCGCCATCGGCACCCTCATCAACAACGCCGGCATCGGCATGAGCAGCGTGCGGCCGGATGCCGAAACCCGCATACCCGGCATCGAAGAGCTGACGCCGGAGATTTGGGACGGCTTCCTGGCGATTTTCGTGCGCGCGCCGCTCCTACTGGTGCGTGCCTTCTTGCCGGACATGAAGCGCGGCGGCTTTGGCCGCATCATCAACAACACGACCAGCTATGTCACCATGTTGCGCGTGCTGCCCTATGGCGCGGTGAAGGCCGCGCAGAAATCGATGTCGGCGGTATGGGCCAAGGAGTTCGACGGCTCCGGCATCACCGTCAATGTGCTGGTGCCAGGTGGCCCGACCGATACGCCGTTCATCGCCGACGAGACCGGCTGGCCGCGCGAAAAAATGCTGCGGCCGGAGATCATGGGGCCGCCGACAGCCTGGCTCGTCTCCGACGAGGCCAAGAATTTTTCCGGCCGGCGCGTCACCGCGGCGCGCTGGGACAACAGCCTAGCGCCGGCCGAAGCGGCAGCACGCGCAAGCCGCGCCATCGGCTGGCCCGAGCTTGCCGCCGACGCGGTGTGGCTCGCGGGCGGCAACAACTGATCGAGACGACACGATCTTTCGAGACAAGGATTGCAAATGGAATTCGGACTGTTTTCGAACGGCTTTCGGCCCCACACCAGTGCCGCGCAGACCTACCAGCAAGACCTCGCCGAAATCGTGCTCGCCGACGAACTCGGCTTTCGCGACGCCTATATCAGCGAGCACCATGGCGAGCCGGTCTATATCGACAAGGTCGATACGCTGCCGGTTCCCGAGCTTCTGATGTGCAAGGCGGCGGCGCTGACCAAGCGCATCCGCATGGGCGCCGCGGTCAAGCTCATTCACCTCACCCATCCGGTCGACACCGCCATGCAGGCGGCGGTGGCCGATCACGTCATCGGCGGCAGCCGCTATATCTTCGGCTTCGGTTCGGGCTTTCCCAGCCCGCTATTCTCCGACGAGCGCGGGCTGCCTTTCGCCGATCGGCACGAACGCCTGCGCGAAGCGCTCGACCTAATCTTGAAGTGCTGGACGGCACCCGAGCCGTTCGACTGGGACGGCAAGCATTGGCGCGGCAAAGGCATCGTCGCGACGCCGCGGCCGCTGGTCTCGCCGCATATGCCGATGGCGACCGCGACCGACACGCCGGCCATGATCGAAGTCGCAGGCGCGCGCGGTTATACGCTGCTCTCCGCGCAGCTCGAACCTGCGGCCTCGCTGCGCAAGCGCGCCGACATTTATCTGCGCGCCGGCAAAGCCGCGGGCCACGACAAGCCGCTGCGGAACATCGCCGCGGCGCGTTACGTCTATCTCGCCGACAGCCGCCGCGCGGCGATGGACGATCTGCGCGACGACATCAATTACGAGCTTGGCTTCCAGATGAAGCGCGGCCTGATCCGCGTCATCACCTCGAGCTACGGACTGAAGCTCAAGGGCGACACCGTGACCTTCGACGAGCTTGCCGAAACCGGCATCTATTGCCTCGGCGATCCCGACACGGTCGCCAAGCAGCTGCGCCAGTTCTACGACGAGACCGGGGGCTTCGGTACGCTCTTGATCGTCGCCGGCAAGAAATGGGCGACGCCGGAAAAGGTCGCGCGTTCGATGCGGATGTTCATGGAGCACGTCGCGCCGAAGCTGCGCGACCTCGTGCCGGCGCGCGACCCCGACAGCGTCGCGGCGTAAAGCGAGCCAGCCTCAGCGGCGCAGCGCAAAAATGCTGACCGGCTCGACTTCCGGGCCGTTTTCACTCTTCTGTGCCAGAACGCGCCAGCGCCGCGCGGCTTCTGCGAAGCCGCGCCGGACCGTCGGCTCCCGGCAGGCAAGCGCCTTGCGTGCACATTCGGCCGCTTTGTGGCGATAGTACTGCAACTGCTCTTGTTGTGCTGTTTGCATGTGATCCGCGCTCTCAAAGCGATTTCACCAGAGAGTTCTGTCACGTTTAACGCGATCGCACGCGCGATGGTTCCAGAGGCGGTATAGACTGCGTTCGCAAACAGCGTCCAAGTCGCGCGCAAACTGCGCCAGCTTTGCCTCAAATCCAATCGGATCTGCCCTGAAGCCTGCGCTAGTTCGCCGGGGACTGTTTCTGAGGCAGCAGTGGGCCGGTACTTTTGGCAACACTGGATGGTTTCGGCATCTTTGCCGGCTTGGCGTTTGGAGCCGCGACGATTGGCGGCGCCGCGTTCGGATCCGGCAACGCGGCAAGTCTCGCGATCTCGCTTCTTACCAGGTCGCGGAACTGCTCATTGTAGGGCGCTCCGATATGCGAGTTGTTATTCGCGATGTATTCGATATTCGGGCCCTCGAGCTTCCGCGAGCCCATGCCGCCAAAAGTCATCAATGGATTGGGGTCGTAGATTTCGACAATTCGTCCCACTTTGCCGGTCAGCGGCGTCTTGTGCGTGAATATCGAAGGCTGCAGCGCGATGACCGAGTCAATGTAATCGCAATTGTTCGCGACCAGCACCGCATTATTGGCGCCGAGGCTATAGCCGATGACAAGGACGTGCGTTCCGTCAGGCTGACGCTTGATATCGTCAACCAGCGACGACCACGACGAATGCCAATAGGTCTCTACTTCGACATCCGGCATAGCTTGAAGGTCGGACACGAACTGAGTCAGCCCCGGCGCCGCAAGCGGCCCGAACAATGGCCACAGGACGCCGATAAACGTCCCTGCGCGGCACGGCGAGCACAGCAGAAAGCAGCACAGAGCAAGAGCGACCGATCGTTTCTTCACCCGCTTAATTCCCCAGCGGCGGCCGGCCCGGAATATACGGAGCGGCCTGCTGTTTCGGATCAAATTGGAGCCCAGATTGCAATCATAGTTGGCAAAGTTATGAATGGCCACATGGTCGCCGGCGGTGCGGGAGAGGTATCATGCGGCTCGAAGGCGGGTGCTATTGCGGTTCCGTGCGCTATGTCGCGGAGGGTGAGCCCGCTGTGAGAGGGCAATGCCACTGCCGCGCGTGTCAGCATATTTCGGGCGGCGCACCGAATCTGTTCATGCTGATGCCGGCAAAAGGCTTCGCCTACACCAAAGGCGTGCCGAAGACCTATACGCGGCCCGACAAGGCTGACGCCGTTACGCGCGAATTCTGCGCGGCATGCGGCACCCACATGATCACCCGCCGTCCCGGCCTGCCGCCGGTGGTCCTGAAGATCGGAACGCTGGACGATCCTTCGACATTTGGCGGCGCGCAAATGGCGATCTTCACCGCGGAAGGCCAGCCGTTCCATCTCATCGCCGAAGGCGTGCCCGCCTTTGCAGGCCTGCCGCCGCGGCAATCCTAATTCGGACAGACGGCTCCGGTTTTCACCCAAGCGTCGAGAAGCGCGCCAGCCTGGCTTTGCGTGCCTGGAGCGGGTTGGCGGCCCGCGCCCGGAGCCCAGGCCCAGCCGACCAAATGATCGGTCCCGACATGATGCACGATCTCCTCGAGGGACCGGCCGCCGTTGCGCGCGGGATCTTTGATCTGCGCGCAGATCTGCCCGATCGTCTTGCCTTCCCAGCCCATTTCGCGCGGCGCGAGATGCCACATCGGATCGCCCGGCACATGGCCGGGGTCGAAATTCGCCTGTTGATGACAGATCGGACAGCGCATCGCCGGAAGACCGAAGCCGTCTTCGCCACGCTCGACCGGCGGCTGATGCAGCCGACGGATGTCACCCTGGCGCGGGCGATCGCCGGCGGGATGGCAATTCATGACAGCGCGGATGGGTCAGCACTTTGGCCGGCTTCGGTGAATAAGGCGGCCGAGCGCGCGGCCGGATCGCCGATCGAGGAAAAGCTTTCGACGCCGGCAAGACTGTCCGCCGGCACATCCGAAGCAGCCTGTACGCGAGATCAAAGTCGCGAGCAGAGCCGCGACCGACAATAGAAATCCGGCGATGCAGATCAGCCCGCACGGCGCCACTCCTCCTGGGTTCTGCACTAGACAAGATAGCGCTGCCGGATCCGCCAGGATCACGTCGCGCACCGCCTCATGATATTTGATGTAACCGGTGCAGCGGCACAGATGGCCGTCGAGCGCTTCGGCGATGGTCTTCTCGAGATCGGCGCGCGCCATCGGCTTCTTCGCCAGCCGTTCGAGCAGAACCTGGCTCTCGTTGAGGAAGCCGGCGGTGCAATAGCCGCACTGAAAGGCGAAGTGCGCGATGAAGGCTTTCTGCAAGGCGGTAAGCTCGCCGTCCTTGGCATGGCCTTCGACGGTGCGGATCGACTTGCCGTCAAAGCTCGCCGCCGGAACGATGCAGGTCGGGCTCGTGTAACTCGTTCCGTCCGGATTATCGACGATGACCGCGCAGCTCAGGCATTGCGCCGCGCCGCAGCCGAACTTGGTGCCGGTCATGCCGAGATATTCGCGCAGAAAATCGTTCATCGTCAGTTCGTCGCGCACTTCGCGCGGGCCGTAGCCGCGACCGTTGATGGTGACGGTCAACGTCGTCACTTGTCAGCACTCCCTTTGATCATGTGCTGCGTCACCGGCAAGGACCGGAAGCGGTGGCCGGTGGCGTCGAAGATGGCGTTGAGGAGCGCCGGGACCACGGGGATCATGTTGACCTCCGCCATGCCCTTCGGATGTTCCGCAGGATCGACGGGCGGCAACACCTCGATCTCAAGCTCGTGCAGCGGCAGGTCCGAGCCGCGCGCAACGAGGTATTGGCCGAGGTTCCATTTCCCGTTGCCAGGCCCATCCTCGTAAAGCGGCAGCGTCTCGAGCAACGCGTAACCGACGCCCATTGCGAAGCCGCCCTGCGCCTGTCCCAGCACGATCTCGGGAACCAGCGCCTGCCCGCATTCCAACACGCTGTATGCCTTTGCGATACGTAACGCGCCGGTTGCGCGGTCGATCTCGATGCGGACCAGCGTGCCGCACTGCGTCGTGTAGGTCGGTCCGCTCTGGTTGAGGCTTGCTGGCGGAAACTTCACGTTGGAACGATCGATGCGAACAAATTTGCCCGTGCCGCGGCGCACAGCCAGCGCATCGATGTCGGCCGTCCACGGCTGTCCGCCGACCGCGAAGGTCGCGCGCGCCCAGGCCCAGCGGTTGAAGCTGTGCGCCATCGCGCCGGTCACGCCGTTGCGCGCATGCGCCTTTGCGGCGACTGCCTGCAAAGGAAGCGGCCTCAGTCCCGGCATCACCAGTTGCCCGTCTTTCCACCGTGCCTTCTCCCAGTCCTTGGCCTTTGGATCTCTGGGCGCGATGCCCCACAATTCGAGCGCTGCCGGCCAGAGGCCGAAGCGGAAGATGACGCGCGCGGCCTCGGCTGCGGCGTGTGTCCCGACATGGGCGCCGGTCGAGGCGGCGGTCGCTGAACTGATCGCAGGCACCCAACGCGGATTGCGCGCCCCCGCGTCCTGCGTCTTCTGATCCATGGTGAAGGGGTCGCCCGGAGCTCACGAGATCGAGCGGACCGAATGTGTCGACTTGCATCAGCGCGACTTCGTCAGCGACACCGCCCAGATGCGCCGCGACCCGATTGGCCAGCGCCGTTCCGAGACCGTTGCCCATCTCAGCGCCGTCGCAATAAATGGCAATCTGACCGTCGGACGCGATTTCGACGGATCCCAGGCAAGAGTCACCGCCGGTGCCGTAGTTCTTGGTGGCGCACGCGACGCCGGTACCGACGAGAATTCCCGACTGCTGTCCACGCGCTTTCTCCTCGGCGCGCTGCGCCCAGATCGGATGCTTCTCCAGCTTATCGAGGATTTCGGGCGTGCGGATCGACACGACGTAGGTGTTCCCCGCCACCGGTTGCCGGCTGCGAGTGGCATTGCGGCGGCGGAATTCGATCGGGTCGAGCGGCAGGGCCGTGCAGATCTCGTCGACCTGCACTTCAAGCGCGGTCATGGTCTGTATGGTGCCGTAACAACGCATCGAGCCGGCCGTCACGCCGCGCGAGTGGTACGCATACGTCGTCAGATCAACCTTCGGGGCATAGTAAATGCCGAGCGCGGCGAGAGCGCCGACGGACGCCACTTGGGCCGAAAAATTCGCCAGGCCTCCGCCGTCCAACGCATGGTCCGCGGCGAATCCGACGATCTTGCCGGTCGCCCGATCGACCCCGATCTGCGTGCGCATTTTGAAGGCGTGTCGTTTGATCCCCAATTGAAACTGCTCGAAGCGGTTGTTGGCGAGCCGGACGGGACGATTCGGGAAGAACATCCCCGCCAATGCGACGTAGAGCGGGAACGGCGTGTGGTCGCGTCCGCCGAATCCGCCGCCGCAAGAGGCGAAATTGGTGTTGATGTGCGCGGGCTTGAAGGCCGCCTGGGCGTTGCCGAGCAGATACGCGATCGCTGTCGCTATCTCGGCGGGCGACTGCACGCTGATAACGAGATTGAGGTTCTTGCGTCCGGCGTCATACCAGGCAAGGCCGCTTTCCGGCTCGAGAGCCATCGGGTCGACTGACTGCGTCTCGAATTCGCGGTCCAGCACCAAAAGTGCAGGATTTTTCGCATCGAGCTCGGCGCGGATCTTTTCGCCGTAGCTTGCGGCCTCGGCATAGGCCGCGCCGCTCGGCACCGGGAGGCGCGGCCATATCGGGGCCCCGGAGTTCTCGAAGAATCCCGGACTAACCCAGCCGTTCTTGGACGGCGAGTAGACGTCGGGCGCGTCGGGGGTAGGGCCTCCCACGCGCGTGAATCGAAACTGGCCGTAGTTCGGCATTTTGACGGGGCCGGTTTCCGCGCCGAATTTCAGAACAGCTTGGTCGCGCAGTGCGAGCCGCGCCTGATCGAACGTGTCGAAGTCCTCGAAGATCAACATCGCCACCGGCTGGCCCAGGTAGAGCGGCGTTTTGCCCACCGGGCACAAGAGGTCGCCGGCATAATATTCGGGAACGCGCGCGCCGATTCGCGCGAGGTCGTCGGCGGTCACGACCACGGATGGCTTCAACGCGCCGGTCAGCAATGAAACGTCGATTCCGGTCAAAACGTGGGTCGCATCCGCGGCGCGGATCAGCATCGCGTGCGAGGTGTTCTGCGGCCAGCCCGGGAGATCGGCAGCGCGAAAATCGGACGCGTAGAGCTTGGCTCCTGTGACCTTGGGCAAGGCGTCGATGCGGCCGCGGCCGCCCGCGGCCGGGTTCCAGCGTTGCCGTCCCGGCAGTGTCTCGCGCTCTGCGAAGCTGGGCTCCTCGGCGATGGCCAGGCGCGACATGGACAGCGCGATGCCGCTCGCCGTGACCAACTTAACGAACTCGCGTCGCGAGGTCCTCACCAAGTCACCCTTTTGCTCGGCGCTGGCGCTTCGCGCCGACGCGCGCCCTGTTATAAGGCTTTTTCTGCGAAAAGGTTCAGACAAAGACCGCCATAATCATGGGCGCTGTTCAATAATGAACACCATGACATTGCAGCGCCGAGGTAGATGTCGTGTGAAGATCGTGCGAATCTGAAAACCCGTTGCGCAACGCATGTTGCACCATCGTCGCCTTGATCTATGATTCGCACGAGCATCAAATCTTTCTAACTGATTCGCGCCGAATGGCGACGGCCCGTTCTCGTCTGCGGGCTTTGCTTATCGTCATGAAAGTCAAGGCGCATCGCCGCTACTGGGCATCATTGGGAGAAAGACCATGCGAACGATCGACACCGGTCGCCTGTATGGTTTTCTTGGTGCCGCCCTTGGTGCCGTCCTTAGCGCCGTCGCGATCTTGCTGGTGCTGGCAGTGCCCGGCACGACGGCCTCCACGCAAATTGCTAATAAAAGATCCGATCCGGCGGTGCGGCCGGATTTCCGGGAGCCCGTCGTGCTGACCAGCAAGGACGGCGTCCTCGAAATTCGGCTCACTGCAAGCCAAGGCCAAGCAACGCTCGACACGGTCGCGACGCCTGTCCAGAACTTCCTTCTGTTCGACTACGAGGTGATCCGCGGCACGGCATCCAACGGTCAGAAATCCGGCGGCAATCTCTATCCGGCGCCCACGCTCCAGGTGTTTCCCGGTGAACGGCTGATCGTGCATTTCGAGAACGGCCTCACCGGTCTGACCATCCGGGACTACTTCATTCCGCAATACACGGCTAAGGGTGAGCCCGTTCCGCTCTACCCGGAGCAGATGACCTCGTCACCGATCAATCTCCACACCCATGGCGCGCACATCAGTCCGAAGGGAAATGCCGACAACGTCATGCTGCACATCCCGCCGGGGATGTCGAACACCTACACCTACGACGTTCCTCGGAACATGCCGCAAGGACTGTACTGGTATCACTGCCATCTTCACGGGCTCACCGCGGCGCAAGTCTATACCGGTCTCGTGGGATTGCTGGAGATCGGACGCACGGACGGCAACCTGCCCCTTGTCACCGACAATCATATTCCGATCCGCAACATGGCGCTGCAGTACAATTTTGTCTTTGATCGCGCAGGCGGTCTGCAGCAGCTCAACAATCCGAACTGGTCCCAGTGGGTCAGTACGATGGTGCCCCCGAAGGCTGGCGAGCTGGCGAACGGCACATACCGCCCCCTGCTTGCGCCGGTCAATTTCAACCGATCCAAGCCCGGAACAAAATACTTCACGGTGTGGTACGCGGGGCCGCTTTCAATCGACAATCATCGCGGCCAGCTCGAATTCATTCCGAGCAATCTCCAGCAATTCACCGCGACCGATTCCAAAGCCGGCAGCAACGTGCCGGCCGATCCGGCGCTGCCGGATTATCAGCGCGACGTCCAGTTCACCGTGAACGGCCAGTTTCAGCCGGTCATCAAGAGCAAGGCCGGCCAGACCGAAATTTGGGCGCTCGCGAATGTGAGCGACATTGCCTACATCAACGTGCAGCTCACCGAGACGGCGACGGGGCGGCATCCGCGCATCGCCATTGTCGGCCAGGACGGCAATCCCTATACGGCCGTTCACTACCCGCCGACCGATAACGGCACCCGGCTGCTTATTCCGCCGGCGAGCCGGTTCGCGATTGCCGTGACGATGCCGTCGCAAGGCGATCTTGTTCTGGAGATGCCGGAGCGCAACGGCGACGCCAAAGCAACCACCGCCGCCGGCGTGCTCTATACGAATAATGGCACCGACAATCCTCCGGCGGTGCTCGGCAGTCTGAGCGTGCCGCCCTCGGCGGTCAGCTATTTCGATGGCTTCTTTATTTTCCCGACCCAGGTGCTGGTCAGAGCTCAAGCGACAGAGGCCGGCGGGGTCACAATTCCGTTCGTCGAAGGCCAGCCGCTCGACGGCTACACGTCCTTTGTCGACTTGGCCAAGACCACGCCGGATTTTACGCGGAAGATCGTGATATCCGGCGGCTTCCTCAACAACCTGGCGAGCCCCGACGACCCGAAAGCGTTCGTCTATGCGTTCGACGGTGGCGCATTTCCCAATGTGCCGCTGATCCAGCCGCGGCTCGATTCAGTCGAGGAATGGAGGATCGTCAACAACAACAACGACGAGCACCCGATCCACATTCACGTCAACGACTTTCAGGTGATCGACTATTTCGATCCCACGACCGGTCTGCGCACCGGCCCCGACAAATTTTCCATCGACAATGCCAATGCGCCGGCGCCGAAGATGCAAAGCGACGAGACCGTGATCGAGCCCGGCATTCTCACGATCCGCACCCGGTTCGACGAATATACCGGGCTTTACGTGATGCATTGCCATCGCCTCAACCACGAAGACAACGGGCTGATGGCGCTCATCAACGTCATACCGGCGGTCTCGATGTATGCGATGGCCATTCCAGGCGCGCCCGGCAAACCCGCCGAGGTTCGCTTGTACGACGGCAACGGCGACCGGTTCGCCGGCACCGTCATCCCGTTCCCCGGCTATGAAGGCAACGTCAATGTCGCAATGGGCGATGTCGACGGCGACGGCATACTCGACCTGATCGTCGGCTCCGGCAAAGACCATGCGCCGGAGGTTGTGGTTTATGCCGGCGCGTCGGTCCGCGGCAAAGGCAGTTTCGGTACGGAGCTGGCGCATTTCCAGCCGTTCGATGCCAAAGCCCGCGGCGGCGTCAGCGTGGCCGCTGCGCAGATCGACGGAACGAATGCCGACGACATCATCGTCGGATCGGCTCCCGGCGTTCCGAGCGAAGTGAAGGTTTATCAAATTCCGCTGGCGTCATCAGCGCACAGCGGGCCGGCGCTGTTCGCGTCGTTCAAGCCCTATGGCGACAGCCGGTCAGGCGTCAGCGTCGCCACGGGCTTTGTCGACTTTTCGACCGGCCGCGAAAGCATCGTCACTGCACCGGGCCCCGGCAGCCCGGCGGAGGTGAAGGTGTTCGCCTTCCCGCTTTTCAAGCCCGTCGCCAACGCCGCAACCAAGTCCAATACCATGGCCGGTCACGGCGGCATGCACGCGATGAACAACATGCACGCATCGGATGAGCCGGTGAACACCGCCTCTTTCGTGCCGTTCGGCAACGATTACCGGGGCGGCGTTTCTCTGGCGACGGGATGGCTCGCCGGCTCACTCGGTGGCGCCAAGCGGATCATTGTCGGCCAGCTCGCCGACCGCGGCTCGGTAAAGGTTTTTTCGAACGGCTCGGCCCTGGATGGCGGCCCGGCAATGTACCTGCACAGCCCTCTGCACCACGACCATGGCGCGGATTTCCGCGAGATCGCGAGCTTCGCGCCATTTGACGGATCTACCAGCACGCGGGTTGCCACGACCAGCACCACGACTGGCGCTCATCTGCTGGTGAGCGGCGTCGCGCCTGGAGCCGCGGACGCAAGCGTTCTCAAATACGATTTCGTCAGACCGAACGCGCAAGCAACCACGCTCGAAGCCGTGCGGCTCGGACAGGTCTGGTCCGGAAAGGCGTCTCAACCTCCCGCGCTCGGCGGCGACTGACGGACGCGATCATGCGCCAACCACCCCGGATGCGGTTGGCCGGCTAAGCAGGAGCTGACATGTCTCGCAGGAATGGATTTTCGCGACGCCGCCTCCTGAGCAGCGCGGCAGGGCTGGGCGCATTCATCTGGGTGCCGCGGCTCGCGCGAGCGGCCGAGCCGCACGAGCACATGAATATGAGCCCGACGCTCGGCATCGAGCCGCGCAAGCCGGCACCGGCGATGGACGCGCCCCTGATCGAGCCCGAGACGCGCCGCTCGGTGAACGGAGTTCTGCAGACGACGCTGCGTTGCGCTTACACCTATCGCGACGTTGGTGGGGCACGGCTTTACGTGCGCAGCTACGAGGGCGGCTCGCCCGGTCCAACCCTGCGCATGAAGCCCGGCGAGACCCTCAAGATCCGCATGCCCAACGACTTCCCGCCCAACCGCGACCTGATGCCGATGGATATGAGCAACCCGCATCAGTTCAACAACACGAACTTTCATTTTCACGGCAGCCACTCGGACCCCGGCGGCATCTCCGACAACGTCATGCGCTCGATGGTGCCGGGCGAGTCCTACGACATAGAAATCACCCTGCCCAAGGACCACACCAGAGGCACCTACTGGTACCACCCGCACCATCACGGCAGTGCCGACATCCAGGTGGCAAGCGGCATGGTCGGCATGGTCGTCGTCGAGGGCGACTTCGCCGAGGTGCCCGAGATCGCCAACGCCAAGGAGCGCGTGCTGGTCCTGACGCAAGTGGTCTTTGACGAGCGCGGCATGGTCGAGACGTTCGATACCTTGTTCCCCGAGACCGCGACCCGTTTCCTCGCGGTCAACGGTCAGCGCCGGCCGACCATCGCCATGCGGCCCGGCGAGGTCCAGCGCTGGCGCATCGTGAACGCCGGTTACCAGGACGACATGCTGCTCGAGCTCGAGCAGCACGACCTGCACGCAGTCGCCTATGACGGCATCCAGCTCGGCGCCATGGAAACGATGAAGACGCACCTGATCCTGCCCGGCCAGCGCGCCGATTTCCTAGTAAAGGCAGGCAGCGCCGGCACCTACGACCTGCACGCCTTGCCCTATGACCAGGGACATCCCTCCCCGGTCGGGCCGCTGGCGCGCATCGTGGTGTCGGGAGGGCCAATGGACATGAAACTGCCGGCGGCGCTGCCGAAGCCGCCTCTCAACGACATCAAGGATTCCGAACTGACCGGACATCGTAAGCTCGTCTTCTCGGCGAGTTCACCCGAGGCCGATGCCGCCGGACACTGGCAAGAGTTCAGCTTCTTCATCGACGGCAAGAAGTTCGATCCGACAAGGATCGACCAGCGGGTGAAGCTCGGCGCGGTCGAAGAGTGGACGATCCTGAACACGCACGACCACGACGATCATGTGTTCCATATCCACACCAACCCGTTCTCTATCGTCAAGCTGAACGGCAAGCCGCTCGCCAAGCCGCAATGGCGCGACACGGCGATCGTCGAACGCAAGGGCGGCACGCTCACCTTCCGCAGCCGCTTTCTCGACTACACCGGCATCTACATGCTGCACTGTCACATGATGAACCACGAAGAGATGGGCATGATGCAGACAGTCGAGGTCTACAAGTAGGCGCCATGCCGCGGCCCGGCCTGTCGGCGTTCACGCCAGCAGCGCAAATACCTGCTCTTTGATACCAGCAAATTCGGGCGCCGCACGGCGACGCGGCCGCTCGAGATCGACGGGCACGATCGATTTGATGCGCCCCGGCCGCGGCTCCATGACGATGATCTTGTCGCTGAGATAGACGGCTTCCTCGACGTCGTGCGTCACCATGATCATGGTGACGCGCTCGCGCTCCCAGATGCGCAGAAGCTCGTTTTGCAGATGGCTGCGCGTCAGCGAATCAAGCGCTCCGAGCGGCTCATCGAGAAGGAGAATGTCGGGGCGCGTCACCAAAGCCCGCGCGATGGCGGCGCGCTGCGCCATGCCGCCCGACAGCTGGTGTGGATGGGCATTGGCAAAGCCGGACAGGCCGACCAGGCTCAAGCTCTCATCGGCGCGGGCATCAGCTTCTTTGGCGTCGAGGCTTTGGAGGCCCAGCACGACGTTCTGGCGCACCGTCAGCCATGGAAACAGCCTGTGCTCCTGAAACACCAGGCCGCGCTCGGCGCCCGGGCCAGCGATGCGGCGCGAGCCGAGCGCGATCTCGCCGTCGTAATTGGTGTCGAGCCCGATGATGAGGCGCAGCAGCGTCGATTTCCCACAACCGGACGCGCCGACGACGCTGACGAACTCGCCCGGCGCGACCTCGAAACTGACGTTCCTGAGCACGGCCAGCGGCTCGCCCTCGATGGCGTAGCTCTTGCTGACCGCGCGCACATGCAGTTCGGATTGTACGCTTGCTGTTTGCGTCACGGTCATGAAGCAGAACCTTGCCATCCGAGGAGACGGGCGAAGACGAGCCGGCATGCCGCATTGATGACGAAGCCGACCAGCGCTAGTAGCAACACGCCGAGCAGAACAAGATCCATCCGGAATTGGCCGCGCGCCTCGGCAATGAACGTGCCGAGACCGCGACCGACGCCCAGCATGTATTCGGCTCCCACAGTTCCGATCCAGGCGGTAATGAGCGCGATCTGAATGCCGATGAAGATCGACGGCAGCGCGCCGGGTAAAAGAAGGCGCCGCATCCGCTGCCTTGGCGAGAAGCCCAGCACTTTCGCCAATTCGAGATAATGGACGGGGATCGTGCGCAGCCCGTCATAAGTGTTCAACGCCGCCGGAAAAAACGCCGACAGCGCGATATAGACGATCTTGGCGCTCTCGCCGTTGCCGAACCAGGCCGACAGCAGTGGTATCCAGGCGAACAGCGTGATCTGCCGCAGCGCGTCGAACGAAGGCAGCGCGGTGCGCTTCGCCGCCGGCGACACACCCGCGAGGAGACCGAAACCGACGCCGCCGATCGCACCGATCGTAAAGCCAATGGCGAAACGGACGAGGCTTTCGGCGAGGCCAGGCCAGACTTGCCGGCCGGCGTCGTCGGCAAACGCTGCCGTCAAGATCCGGTCGAGCGGAACGAAAAGCTCGTTGTGCAGCGCCGGCACACGGGCAAGCACTGCCCAGGCGATCGCAAGCACGCAGGGCAGAACCAATCCGCGGCGCCAGGCACTGCCGGGGCGTTTGCGCCGGACGATGCCTGAGGGCAGCGTTTCCGCAATGTCGGTGATTTGGCTCATGCCGCGTGCGCCCAGCGCCGGAGCCGGCGTTCGAGCCAGGTCAATCCGCGATCCATCACCAGGCCGATGATGCCGATCAGGATCATGCCGACGATGACGATGTCGATCTGAAACAGCGTGCGGCCCCAGACCATCATGTAGCCGACGCCCTCGGTGGCGGCGAGCATCTCCACCGTGATCAGCGCGATCCAGGCATGACTGAGCGCGAGCCGCAGGCCGCCGAAGATCGTCGGCAATGCGCCGGGCACGACGACTTTGGTCAGAACTGCGCGGCGGCTCAGCCGCAGCACGGCGGCGACCTCCAGATATTGCCGCGGGATGTTGCGGATGCCCTGCGCGGTCGCGAGCGTCGTCGGAATGAAGCAAGCCTTGGCGATGATCAGATATTTGACGATTTCGTCGAGACCGAAGATCAGGATGAGGATCGGAACCCAACCGAGGGAGGGAATCTGCGCCAATGCGCGAAACAGCGGGCCGCAATAGTCATCGACACGCCGCGATACCCCCATGGCCGTGCCGAGGACGAGACCGACAGCACCGCCGATCAGAAAGCCGCAGGAAATTCGCCACAGGCTGATCTGCAAGTTCGCCGCGATGTCGCCGCCGCGAAACAGATCGACGAAAGTCGCTGCGACCAGCGACGGTGGCGGCAGAATCTGCGGCGGCAGCAGGCTCCATGACGCGGCTGCCTGCCACGCCATGATAACGGCCACCGGAATAAGCAGCGGCAGGACAGACTGCGGCAGCCGAAGTTGCGGGACACCGAGCCGGCGTGGGACGAGCGTGTTATTGCGCAGAACGCCAAGGTCGGAACGCGCCAGCGCGGAAAGTTTGACATTCATGACGCAAGCCCTCGAGCGGCCACGGCGGTCAGTTGGTCGGCTTCACGCTGCCGTCGGCCGAGCGTTCCGGCCAGTAATGAGCGAGATTGAGGTCGGCCAGCGCGGCATTCAGATATTTCGGCTCGACCCATTGATCGAAATCGATCTCGTTGCGGATCAGCTTCTGATCGTGATCGAAAGCGATGACGTCACGGTACTGCGCGCGATAGAAGTCATCGATCAGTGGATTGAATTGATCGCGCAGCGATACGCCCTTGAATTCCTCGTGCAACACCTCGCCGGTGACGCCGGTACGCTCCCAGATCGTGAAGGCTTCCTCGCGATTCCTGTCGTCGCCAAGCCACTGCGCGGCTTTCAGCAGTCCGCGGGTGAACCGCGCCGTTGCTTCCGGATAAGCCTCTTGGAAATCGTCGCTGACGAGGACGGCACCGATGCCGGTCGCCTTGGCGCCCTGCTCGTTGGTATTGTAGATGACACGCAAGATCCCTTTGTCGCGCAGCGGCAGGAAGAAGCTCCCGCCATAAATGGCATCGACGCTGCCGGCGATGATGGCGGCAAGCTGGTCGGCGTTCTTCAGGTCAACCAGTGTGACATCGCGCTCGCTGAGACCGTTTTGCTTGAGCGAAGCGATCAAACTCCAGTGAATGATGGTCGCCTTCTGCACCGCGATCTTGCGGCCCTTGAGATCCCTGACCGAATTGACCGGCAGTTCGCTGCGCGCGCCGGCGAAGATCGTGGTGCCGCCATAGGACATGAGAATGCGCGTCGGCAGTCCGCTGGCACGGCCGATCGCATTGGGCACGGCGCCGTAGGCGGCAAAGTCGAGCTGCTTGTTGGCGAAAGCCTCGTTGATGGCCGGGCCGGTATTGACGAAATAAGTGAATTCGAGCTTAACCGGCGTGTCCTTGAAGGCGTCGGCCAGAAATCCCTTGGCGTCGGCGATCGCGACGAGGCCGCGGCCGAACGGTTGGCCGAAGCCGAAACCGACATCGCCGATGCGAATCTTGTCCGGCAGGTTTTCCGCGTAGGCGCCACCCAGCGGAGTCGCGACCGCTGCGGCGAGAGCCGTCGCGGCAAGCCATGTGTTGAATGTGCGGCGATTCATTTTGCTCCTCATCGGTTCTCTGTTTCGCGCTAGGGCGCGACACGGCCCTCTTCGAACATGCGGTAAGTCAGATCTTGGTCGGTGCCGTCCGGACGGCCGCTCTGCCAGCCCATGGCGCGGCGGAAACTGCCCAAAAGTCCCGCAGCGATCAGGTCCTGTTCGTCGACCTGCTCATGCGCGTCGGCGAGCGGCGAGACATAAAGCGCATCGGTCGGGCAATAGAGCTCGCAGAGAAAGCAGGTCTGGCAGTCATCCGGCCGCGCGATGAGCGGCGGCCGGTGCGGCACCTTGTCGAAGACGTTCTCCGGACACGCCGCGACGCAAGCCTGGCAGGTGATGCAGCGTTCCGTACTGACGAGCTCGATCATGATGCCAGCGCTCTCGCCTTCGCATCCTGCCGGACCCACACCTGATCGAGTCCGCCGGACAGCAGGCGATGCACGCCTCCGTTATCTTGCTGGGGAAAGTCGAGGCGGCGGTTGAGGCCGCGTGTCTCCCGCCGCTCGATGCCGCTCGCGACCAGCCAGCGCGCTGTTGCGATTAACGCGGCGGTCTCGCGCGCGCACACGATCTCGGCGGGCGCCGAAGACGGGGCGCAAAGATGCGTGCGCGCCGACTTCCAGGCGCTATCGAGACGCAATTGCGAGGCCCGTAGCGCCGCCTCGGTGCGGAAGAACGTCTTGCCGACCGGAAGGATTTCTTGCTGGACCGCGCCGATGAGTTCGGCCGCAGTGATCGCCGCGTCCGGCTTCTCGCTTGGCCGCAGGCCGGCACGCCCCGCCGCCGACGTACCGCGCCGGGCGTGCGACGCACCGACCTTGCGGGCAAAGCCCGCCGCGCTTTGTCCCGACCACACACCGCTCGCAATGGCCCATGTGGCGTTCGGGCCGCCGCCGCCGCTGGTCGCACCAACCAGGTTTTCGCGCGAAGCCGCGTCGCCCGCGGCAAACAAGCCCGGCACCGTCGTCGCACACGCGGTGTCGATCGCAAGTCCGCCGACGCCGCGCACCGTACCTTCGTAGCGCAGCGTGACCTCAAATCTCTGCGTGAACGGATCGATGCCCTTTCGATCGAATGCCAGCAACATGTTCGGCTGGCCGCGACGCATGCCTTCCTGAAGCCGCGGCGCCGCCTTGTCGATCACGGCATAAACTGGCCCGTTGATCAGATGGCGCGCCACCAGCGCTTGCCGGTCGCCTTCGCATTCGAGCACATTGCCGTGGCGATCGGTGAAGGTCGCCCAGAAATACATGATGCCCTTGGTGACGCTCGAAAATGCGGGCGCGATGCCGTATTGGCCGGTCAACTCCATGCCGGAAAACGTTGCCCCGGCCTCGGCCGACAGGAGTAAGCCGTCGCCGGTCAATCCGTTGGTGCCGAGCGCCTTGCTGAGGAACGCGCAGCCGCCAGTCGCGATCACCACCGCGGCGGCGCGGACGGTCCAGGCCTTGCCGGTGAGGCGATTAAGGCCGGACGCGCCGGCCACCGCGCCGTCGCTGAGCAACAATTCGAGCGCCGGGCTCTGATCGAGAATTTCCACGCCGGCGCGGCGCAACCGGCTGCGCATGAAGCGCAAATAGTCCGCACCACGCAGCGACCCGCGATAGGACATGCCGTGCTCGTCCTTGGGATAGTTGTAGCCCCAGTCGGCGAGCACATTGAGCTTGCGATAAGCTTCATCGATCACGCGCTCGATCCAGCTCTGATCGGCAAGACCGTGCGCGAGCGCGAGACGCCGCTTGATCGCCGCCTCCCGGCTTGGCGAGTCCGGCGCCCTGTGGATCGTTGTCGTGTTGCCCGCCGCTGTCGCACCGCCGGTGCCGAGCAGGCCTTTTTCCGCAAGCACCACCTTGGCGCCGCGCTCGGCGGCCGAAAGCGCCGCCCAAGCGCCGGCCGGCCCGCCGCCGAGCACGAGCACATCCACCGTGCGAACGGTCGTGATGGCGCCGTAGGGACCGCGCGATTCAGAGCCTGTCATGACGCCCGCACCCGCTCTCCAAATGCCACTGGAAGAGTTACATATTGTCTATGGAATTACTCAACAATATAAATTTTGGTCGATTCGCAAATTTGGAATGTCTTGCGTCGATCGAGACGGGCGAGAGGAGACGCGACCTGCGAGGGAGCGGCAGCGCAGCAGATTCATTTTTTGAAAAATGAGCGGTCTCCTCGCCCCATCAGTGCATCTGCGGCGCGTGTGATCGCTTCATTTCCACCCCATGGTCCTCTGGCCAGTTGGTGGACTAGTATTGGCGCTGCTCGTTTGAGTGATTTGCAAATTCACATAACTGTCAGAAAAAATGAAATTGTCGCTGTATACGTTTGCCGACGAAGCATTTGTTCCGGGAGTTGCGGCATTCATCAATTCCGTGCGCCGGCGCGGCTTTTCAGGAAAGATCCACGTCGGGAGTCCGGAGCCGCTTTCAATCTCAAAGCAGCCCGTGGAGGGAATTGAGTTTCACGCCCTTGGCCAAAACGGCTATTGGCCCGGAAATCGCAAACCGGAATTGCCGTTGAAACATCCCAGTGAGCACTGTGTGCTCCTGGACGCCGATATCATCGTCAATGACGAGACTCTTTTTCCGCGCATCGAGCAATGGCTCGAAGTCGCTCCGGTCGTCGCTGTCACAAATCTGATCTCGTCGATTGATTATCGGCGGTACAATTGGGCGAAACGTTTGGGCCGGCCCGCGCGTCCGCAACATTGGCCCGATCGCTATTACCACACCGGCGTGCTCGCCTTTGATTTTAAGCGCGACCGCACCCTCCTCGCGCAGTGGGATTCGCTGATCCGTTCTACACTCACCGCTCCCGGCGCATTGTGGACCGATGTCGACTTTCCATTGTCCGACCAAGACGTCTTTAATGCCTTGCTCCAAGACTGGGAGGGCCCACTGATCGGCATAAGCCCTCCTGATATTTGGGCAGCCGTGGCGCCGCATTACCCTTTTCTGCGCGTCGGGACATTCGGTTCGCCCGCCATCTTGCACTGCTCGGGCTTCGGCAAGTCCTGGCAATTGACGGCGCCGCCGCCCCGGCCACCGCACGCTTATGATCTCGCGTGGTACGACGAAGTCATCCGCAACGCCGGGCCGATAAAGTTGGACATCACGATGCCAACGACCCTGCGCGATTGGTTTGAGCGCGGGTTCATACCTCCTTTCTGAGGACGCCCCCGGACTGCGGCTTGGTCAATCCGCGCCGATCGCGCGTTCCGGATATGCCCGTTGCAACAGCGGCAACACCGCCGATGCCGCTGCCTCCTGCCAGAACCGCCGATGCCGAGATGTGATCCGCCGCTCTTCGCAGTTCCACGGCTTGTTGGGGCCGGCATAGTGCAGGATCCACGGGTCCGAATTAATCTGGGCTGCCGTATCGCCAAGGTCAGTCGGACTGCGGCTGCCAAGCACGTTCCAGCGTGGATCCAGCCTGACAAATGCACCTTTGATCACGTGGTTCAGCGCATCCTGGTCGACATACGCCGTCTTATAATTTTTCTGTTCAAGGAACTCTTCGGCGGCACGCCTGAGTTTCGCGCTACGAAACCTCGCGAGGTCCATCACCATCACTCCCGCATTGAAATAGGCTTTATGGTCGGCAAGTCCGACGACCTCACTCAGAAATTTCAGCCACTCCCCGACGGCCCAGCCCGGCGGCGCCGGGGCTGGAGCGCTCGTGAGCCAGAAATCCAGACATGCCGCCAGCGGAAAATCCGATAGATCCGTATCGTAGAGCGTCGCGATGTCTTTCAGAACGATAAGATCGCTGTCGAGGTAGATGATCTTGTCAACGCCTTGCAGGACCGAAGGCAACTGCAGGCGGAGTAACGTCGCGGCCGTCAGATAGCTTGGCCACGGGGCCGGTCGCTCGAACCTGTTCTCGATTTGCTGCAATCGAAGCTCGAACGTCGCGGAATTGAACCCGGCGAAATAATCCGGGTCGAGCGCAATAGGATCGGAATGAAAGGCATGCAGAACGACCTTTCGATCGCCTTTCAGATGTCGCTTCAGTGAGTTGGCGAGAACCAGAAAGGGCAATTCCATTTTCCGGTCGAAGCAGCAAGCAACGTGAACGGTACCGGCGCAACCGCCGCGGTCTGCCATGTCACGAGCCTCCACACCGTCAAATCGGCGATCCGCCCCGGATCCACTCTATATCAGTTGGCGCCTGCCGGCTTGATCGGCAGGATTGCCTTGCTCATGGGCCACCTCGCCGACGGGCCGTTCATGCACTCTCGCATGATCCTCGCGAATTCCTGATCATAAGCGTCAAATCGGTGGTGATCGCGAAGCGACGAGATGCAGGCATTGGACATCTGCTGGAGACGAAAACGGTCCGCGTCAAGGCCGGCAATGATGTGCGCCATGGAGTTGACGTCGCCAACGGAAACGACAAAGCCGGTTTGGCCATGCGTGACTTTTTCTTGAGCGCCGCTGACATCCGTGACGATCGGCACGCATCCTTGTCCCATGCTTTCAAGCATGGACAGCGACATGCCCTCATACTCGGAAAAGAGGATGCTGATGCCCGAGTTGGCCCATAAATCGGTCATGGAATCGTGGGCCACCAATCCGAGGAACTCGACCGAGACGTTTGAATATCTTGTCTTCTCGAAATGCTCGGCAAGTTGAGCCGATTGCAGCCCATCGCCCACAATCTTGAAGTGGTAGCGTCCGCTTTCGACGGCGAGCATATCCGCCAATGCGATCAAGTCGAATATTCGCTTCTGCCGCTGCTGTATTCTCCCTGCATAGGTAATTGTGAGCGGCTTTTCGCGTTCCGGCATTCTGCCCTCGCTTCGAACTGCAACCGGATACATGAGCTTGCAGATATCGTTTAAGCGAGAAGGCAAAAGGCGGCGGAGCCGCCGGCATATTGTTTCGCTCACGCCAACAAACTTGCCTATAATCGGCTCGTAGTAGGACAAAAGCTCGTAATAGTGATCTTGGTCCGTGTGAGCAAAAGCGATGACACGGATGTCACAAGCCTCGTTGCGGCTCATGAGAGCAACCGTCCCGTACGTTCCCCATGACCAATTCGGGATGAAGATGTCCGCTTCGACAGCGGAGTAAGTGGCGAGGAAGCCACGAATTGCATCGGTGCCAGCGGCCCAGGCCAATCCGTCGCAATGAATAAGATCGCTTCTGTCGTCAGCGTCGAAGGTCGCGTGACCCGGCCACGGACTGTGACAAATCAGTTTCGACGAATGGTTATTCTCGTTCAGTCGTTTTGAGAGGGCCAGAGCCCAAGTCGTGACGCCGCCATTGGTCAGGCCGGCTGGAAGCGCCAGCGCCACCGCGGGCCCGCCATTCGCCGACGTGTCGCAATGACTGCCAATCATTGAGCGTCTCAGGATTGCACGCGCCAGGCGCCGGTGACCTAGAGCGCCGCCGCCACCGCCTTGCCGCAGTCGATCGTGTTGGCCGGCCCGCCGAGGTCGCGGGTGCGCAGTTTCTGCTCGGCGAGCACACGCTCGATCGCCTTGACGATGGCGTTGGCAGCTTCGATCTCACCGAGATGTTCGAGCATCATCGCGCCCGACCATATCTGTCCGATCGGATTGGCGATGCCCTGCCCCGCGATATCGGGCGCCGAGCCGTGTACCGGCTCGAACACCGACGGAAATTTGCGCTCGGGATTGATATTGCCGGACGGCGCGATGCCGATCGTGCCGGTACAGGCCGGCCCGAGATCGGAGAGAATGTCGCCGAACAAATTCGAGGCGACGACAACGTTGAACTGGTCCGGCTTGAGCACGAACAGCGCCGACAGAATATCAATGTGGAATTTGTTCCACTTGATGTCGGGAAACTGCTTGGCCATCTCCTCCACGCGCTCGTCCCAGTACGGCATGGTGATGGCGATGCCGTTCGACTTGGTCGCGGAGGTGAGATGCTTCTTCGGCGTCTTGCGCGCCAGCTCGAAGGCGAATTTGAGCACACGATCAACGCCGATGCGCGACAGCACCGTCTCCTGCACCACGACCTCGCGATCGGTGCCGCCGAACATGCGACCGCCGATGGCGGAATATTCGCCCTCGGTGTTCTCGCGCACCACCCAAAAATCGATGTCGCCGGGCTTGCGGTTGGCGAGTGGCGACGGCACGCCGGGCATCAGCCGCACCGGGCGCAGATTGACGTATTGATCGAATTCGCGGCGGAACAGGATCAGCGAGCCCCACAGCGATATGTGATCCGGGATCTTCGCCGGCCAGCCGACCGCGCCGAAGAAGATGGCGTCGTGGTGGCCGATCTTCTCCTTCCAATCCTCCGGCATCATCCGCTGATGCTTCTCGTAATAATCGTAGGAGGCGAAGTCGAAATCGTCGTTGCGCAGCTCGAAGCCGTATTTCTTGGCCGCCGCTTCCAACACCCGCACGCCCTCCGGCACCGTCTCCTTGCCGATGCCGTCGCCCGGAATAACAGCGATGCGATAGACGCGATTGGTGGGCTTTTGGCCGTTGTTGGAGGCGGTTACAGCGGCATTCATGACGTTCCTCTCCGGTGCGCTCTCTGGGTCGGCGGCGTTTCACCATGTGGCATACGCGACCTCGTCCTTGACTTCAATTTGTCTCTGCGCTGCGGTGAGCGCAACGCGGCCGCGGAGGACCAAAAGATGCGACTGGGCCTGTTCATGATGCCGGTGCATCCGGCGGACCGCGCCTTTGCCGACACGCTTGCCGAGGACGAGGAGAAATCGCTTTACGCCGATGCGCTCGGTTTCGATGAATTATGGCTCGGCGAGCATTTTTCCGCGACCACCGAGCCGATCCCCTCGCCCTTGATGTTCATGGCGAGCCTGTTGCCGCGCACCAAGAATCTGACCTTCGGCACCGCGGTGATCTGCCTGCCGAGCCATCACCCGGTGAAGGTCGCCGCCGAAGTGGCGCAGTTCGACGCCATGAGCCGCGGCCGTTTCATGCTCGGCATCGGCATCGGCGGGCTGTTTTCCGACTTTGAGCTGTTCGGCAACAGCGACCGCAAGGTGCGCGAGAAGAAGGCGATGGAATCGATCGGCATGATCCAGCGCATCTGGGCGCAGGATCCGCCCTACGATATCGATGGCGAGTTCTGGAGCGTGAAGCTCAAAGAGGCGATCATTCCCGAGCTCGGCATCGGCTACATGCCAAAACCCTATCAGAAGCCGCATCCGCCGATTTCGATGTCGGTGGCGAGCCGCAATTCGCCGACCGCACGCATCGCCGCGCAGCGCGGCTGGGGCATCATCTCCGCCAACAACGTGCCGAGCGAGGCGCTCGGTTCGCATTGGGAAAGTTACAACCAAGCCTGCAGCGAGGCCGGCAAGCCGGCGCGCGGCGACAATTGGCGCGTCTCGCGCAACATCATGATCGCGCCAAGCGAGGCCGAAGCGCGCGACCGCGTCCACAGCGAGCAGGGCGCCAACCGCTATTTCTATTCCTATATGCGCGAAGTGCTGTCACGCGTCGGGCTGTTGTCGGCGCTGAAGCCGCGCGTCGACATGACGGATGCCGAAGCCACGGTCGAGGCGATCACCGAAGGCTCGGCGCTCTACGGCTCGCCGAAGACGTTCCTCGACAAGTTGATCGCGTTTCGCGACTCGGCCGGCCCGTTCGGCACGCTGCTGATGACCGGACTCGACTGGAGCGGACCGAACCGGGCCTGGGAACGCGACTCGATGCGGCTTCTGGCGCAGGATGTGATGCCGAAATTTCGCCAGCACACGCAGGCGAAAGTCGCGGTTTAATCGGCTTTTAACGGAATATTAGGGTGAACAGAGTCTTAATGGGCGGATGAAGCTCCCCGCTTTGCGCCCGCTGTCGACCGCGCCGCAACCCTGCAAGATCTGCGGCGGTGCGGCCCCGTTGTTCGGCGTCGTCGACTTCAACAAGCACTGCGTGACGCCGGGCCATGCGCTGCAACTGCCGCTGTCGGGCGTGCCGGTCTACTATCGCCAATGCGTGAGCTGCGACTTCCTCTATACCGACGCGTTCGACGACTGGAGCATCGAGGATTTCCGCGCGCATATCTACAACGATGAATACGCCCTGGCCGACCCGGAATACGCGCTCAAGCGGCCGCGCGACAATGCCGACTTCGTTGAACAGTTCTGGGGCGAGCTGCGGACCACGTGCCGGCTGCTCGATTACGGCGGCGGCAACGACGTGATGTGCGCGACGCTCCGCGACAAAGGTTTTACCTCCGCGGTCAGCTACGATCCGATTGTGCCCGAATTCGCGCAGCGCCCGGACGGCAAATTCGAGCTCGTGACCTGCTTCGAGACGATGGAGCACATGCCCGATCCCGAGGGCGGGATCGCCAAGATCATCGAATGTTCGGCCGAGCCCGGGCTGATCTGTTATTCGACTTGCCTGCTGCCGACCGATCTTCACCTCTACGGATTGAGCTGGTGGTACGTCGCCCCGCGCAACGGTCACGTCTCGATGTTCTCGAAGCGGTCACTCGCCGCCCTCTGGGGCCGGCACGGTTACAAGACCGTCTCCTTCAACAATTGCACGCATTTCGCATTCCGCACGCTGCCGTCCCACCTCGCGCATATGCAAGCACCGTCACAGGCCGGCCCGGTTGCTGCTTAGCGGCCTCAAAACCGCACGCGTTGCAGCTTGTCCGGATTGCGCGTCGCATAGATCGCCGTGATGCGGCCGTCGCGATGCGCGAAAGCGAGCGTATCGATGGCGCCGTCCTCTTCGCGCACGACAAAGCCGGCGAGTCCGTTGACGATGCCCGGACGCGTCTGCGCCGCGGCGAAAGCGGGATTCTTCCGCAGAATGCCGCTGAAGAAACGCACGACCTTGTCGGCGCCATGGATCGGGTTGAGCGCCGCGGCGCGCTTGCCGCCGCCGTCGGAATAAAGCACGACATCCTCGGCCAGGATGGTCTGCAGGACGGCGGTGTCACCGGACGCCGCGGCCTTCTGAAAGGCCGTCGCGAGGCGATGGCCTTCTTCGCGCGATGTGGCAAAGCGCGGCCGGCCGTCTTCGATATGCGCCCGCGCGCGTGCGGCGAGCTGCCGGCACGACGCTTCGCGGCGGCCGAGCGCACGCGCCACTTCAGCAAAGTCCAGCCCGAACACGTCGTGCAGCAGGAAACTCGCGCGCTCGAGCGGTGAGAGGCGCTCGAGCACCAGCATCAGCGCCACCGAAATATCGTGCGACAGATCGCCGGCGGTGTTGTCGTCGAAAGCCTCGTCGACCACTGGCTCCGGCAGCCATTGCCCGACATAGAGCTCGCGCCGCGCCCGCGCCGATTTCATGCGGTCGAGGCAGAGCCGCGTCACGATCGTGCCGAGATAATGCCGCGGCTCCTTGATCGCCGCGCGATCGGCCTTGTGCCAGCGCAGATAGGCGTCCTGCACTATGTCCTCGGCTTCGGCGCGCGAGCCGAGCATGCGATAGGCAAGCCCGGTCAGCGCGCGCCGGTGCGCCTCGAAATTCTCCACGCCGGCGTCATGCTTGATCATGGTCATGCGGCAGCCGTTTTGATCTTCGGCGAGTGCATTGCCGACTCTAGGGACAATTCCCGCAGCACCGGTTTGGTTTCGCCGCCAATCTTGAGCCGTGTGCAAGCGTGGCCGTGGCCGAGCGCATATTTCAAGGTCGGATACATGCGCGCCGCCAGGATCCGGAAGGCGAGCGAGATCAGGCCGCGCCGGCCCCAATGGCGGACGACTTCCTCGCGCAGATCGTCGGCTTCCGGCGCGTGGCGCAGCGTCGCTTCGGTAAAGCGCACCGCAAGCGCCACCTCGAACGGCATGGCCTGATAGTCGCGGGCGACGACAGCGCGCAGAATAGCGGGGTCGACGCCCTGCCGCTCGGCCATGTCGATGCCGAGCTGCGTGCACGGGCCGCAGTCCTCGCTCATCACCGCGACAATGCCCGCGGCGCAGTAGGGCGCGAGCGGAATATCCTTGCGATAGCGGGACAAGCCCTGCACCTTCCAAAACGTCGTCAGCGATTGCGGATCGATGTCGATCATCTCGCGCAGATAGCTCGCGTCATAGGTCCAGGCTCGTTCGAAACCGGCGATCTGCCGCCGCAGAAACCATTTTAGCATCACGTTCTCCCTTGCGATGGGGCCGGACAGCCCTGCTCTGCGCCTAAGACGAGCGAGCCGTCGACGGCGTGACATTCCCGGGAGAAAAATTGTCGTGAGAAAAACGCTTATATTTCAGTTACTTCCATGACCCGCGTCACGCCGTGACGAACACGGTCCGGGTCGCCGTGGTGTCGATCGCCCAATTGCCGTCCACCTTCGCGAGCGGCAGGATTTTCGGCGCTATTGCCAGACGGTGCTGGGTCGTTGCTTTGAACACCTGAGCGACGCTGTCCAATATCTGGCCGAGGGTGATGCTGCCCATGCCGCAGCCGATCAGCTCCAATCCCGACGAGCGGATCGTCGTCGCCGGCAGCGAAATATTCGCTCCGCCCGACGAGCCGATCTGAATGAAGCGCACCGGCTTGGCGTTTTTGGTGGTCTTGGCAGCAGCGGCCAGAAGACGCTCGGCGCTCGCGCTCCACAAATAATCGAGCACGATGTCGACGCCGTCGGCGAAGTGCCGTGTGAAGGCCGCGTCCTGCGCGGTATCGTCTTGAAGCAGCGAGACCGTCGCATCGGCGCCAAGCGCGGACAGCTTTTGCAACATCGCAGCGTCACGCCCGGTGGCGATGACCTTGCCGGCGCCGAGCAGTTTTGCGATCTGCACCGCGAGCCGGCCGGAGATTCCGGTCGCGCCATTGACCAGCACCACCTGGCCTGGCGTCATTTTGCTGCGCACCGTCAGCGCCGCCCAGGACGACATCGCCGGAATGGCGATGGCAGCCGCTGTCGCGTCCTCGATGTCGTCGGGCAGCGGCACGAGATGCGAAGCCTGCACCGCTGTGCGCTCGGCCATGCTGCCGAACGGCGCGCGCGGCAGGATGAAATAGACGCGCTTGCCGTCATGCCGGCCCACGCCATCGAGGCCGACGACAAACGGCAAGCTGCCGGCCGAACTGTAATGTGTACCGGAGGCACGATAGCGCGTGACATGACTGAGCGGCGCAGCGCTGACCTCGATCAGAGCCTCGCCGGCAGCGGCGACGGGCTCCTTGAAATCGGCATAGACCGGAGGCTTGCCGAGCTCGGTGATGATCGCAGCTTTCATGGCGGGCTTCCTACGCCGCCGCGCTCAAGACGCCGAGGTCGTCGAAGGCCGCGGCGAGGCGCTGGCGCACGACCTTCGGATCGGTCGCGGTCAGAATATTTTCGCGATAGCTCTTCAGCAGGGGAAACGGCGCACCGGTGATCGCCGCCGCCACATCAAGCGACCAGCCCAGATGCTTGCGCGCGTGCCGCACGCCGATGGCGGTGCCGTAAAGCGTGAGCATCTCCTCGTAGAGCGTGTTCACCAGCATGAGCTGATCGGCCAGCGACGGCGCCGCCTGCCTTTCGCCGGTGGCGAGATAATGCGCGAGATGGCCCGGAAACCAAGGCCGCCCATACGCGCCGCGGCCGACCATCACTGCGTCGGCGCCGGACGCCGCCAGCGCCACGTCGGCATCTGCGAAGCTCTCGATGTCGCCGTTGACGACGACCGGAATCGATACGGCATCCTTGACCGCGCGCACCGCCGTCCAATCGGCGCTGCCTTTGTAGAACTGGCAGCGGGTGCGGCCATGCACGGTGACGAGCTTGACGCCGGCCGCCTCCGCGCGGCGCGCGAGCTCGGGCGCGTTCTTTGACGCATCGTCCCAACCGAGCCGCATCTTTAATGTGACCGGCACATGCGCGGCTTGCACCACAGCTTCGATCAAGGTCAGCGCATGAGCGAGGTCGCGCATCAGCGCAGAGCCGGACGCACCGTTGGTCACGTGTTTCGCCGGACAGCCCATATTGATGTCGATGATGTCGGCGCCGGACCTTTCCGCGATCCGCGCGCCCTCGCCCATCCAATAGGCTTCGCAGCCGGCGATCTGCACCACATGCAGGCCCGCGCCATGATCCGTCACGCGCTGCTGCGCGATGTGCGCCCGCTTGTGGCCTTGTTCGGCGAGCGCGGCGCAAGCGGTCATTTCCGAGATCACGAGGCCCGCGCCAAGGCCCGCCGCCTGGCGGCGGAACGGCGCATCGGTGACGCCCGACATCGGCGCCAGAAACACCGGATTGGGCAGATCGATTGGGCCGATGGATACGGTTTCCAGAGACGCTTTCATCGTCGCTTTCATGGCCGCTGTCATAAAGCTTATCGCGAAAAAATCACGCTCAAATTATTGGCCGGCATCGCCACCGTCTCGATGAGCTTGAGATCGTGGCGGCCGGCGAGTACCGTCACCTCGTCGAGATCCCTGATACCCCAGGCCGGGTTCTGGCTTCGTAAATAGCCATCGAACTCCTGATTGCTCGGCGCGGTATGCGCCCCGCCGATCTTATAAGGTCCATAGAGATAGAGAATGCCGCCGGGCGCGAGCACGCGCGCCGCACCGGCAACGAGGCCCTCGCAGGCCGTCCACGGCGCGATATGGATCATGTTGCAGCAGATGATCGCATCAGCACGCTCGACCTGCCACGACGGCGCGGTCACGTCGAGATGCAGCGGCGCCAGCAGATTTGGCAGAGCTGCAGCGTCGCGGTGCGCCGCGGCGCTTGCCAAAGCTGTCTGATCCGGATCGCTCGGCTGCCAGGTCAGCGCCGGCAGTTTTTGCGCAAAATAAGCCGCATGCTCGCCCGAGCCGCTTGCGATCTCGAGCGCGAGCCCGCGCTGCGGCAGCACGCGCTTAAGCACGTCGAGGATCGGATCGCGATTGCGCGGTACATGCGGACGATATTGGCGCGGGTCGGATTTTCCAGACATGCCGCCTCAAATATCCTTGCCTTGCGGCTCCTGCAACGGCACGATCGCGGGCCGGCGCGAAGCCAGAATCATCCCCGCAACAAGTCCAACGACCGCGCCGAGCGGACCGATCGCGAACACCGCGGTCATGCTCGCCTCCAGGGAGCGGTCGAACGTGTTGCCGGAAGACAGCTGAATGATCCAATAGCCGGCAAAGGCAAAGATCGGATAACCGATCAGCAATCCCAGTATAGCCATCAGTATTCGCCGCATCGCTCGTCCCCTCTGCGCTCCTTTGCGCTCAGACCGGTTCTAGCAGAACCTGGTCGCCGAGCGGCCCCGCTTCGGTGCGCGCGATGCGGAAGCCGGCGCGCTCGGCGAGCGGCCGAAAACCGTCGAGCCCGCGCGGCACCAGCCTGAACCGGGTATTGGCGACGGACTGCCGATGCAATGCATCGGCGCTCGTCACCGAGCCGACCACCATTTTGGCACCGCGGTCGCCGTTGTGAAGCGCACGGAGATTGGCAGCAATCGCGTCGTCGCTGCCGTATTCAAACAAAGCCCCCTCCGAAGAGGCGGCGACAATCGCGCCTTGCGACGCCGCTTGGCCAAGCAGGTTCGCAAGCAGTGCCGGCGCATTCCAATCATATTGTTCGTGCGAGAAGGCGATATCGCATCCGGCGAGCGGCTGGCCTTGCGCCGACAGCCCTGCCAAGGCCGCAGCTCCGAAACGGGGCCCGGCCGCATCGATGTCCAAGACATGAATCGCAATCGGGCGGGTGAGTAGCACCGAATTGCGGCGGCGGAGCAGGATCAGCGCATTGAGACTGTCGATCGCAGGGCCACCACCGATATTGATCAAGACAAGCGGGGCCGCGGCGGTTGCCGTGAGCATCGGCTCAACGCCGTCCGCCAGCAATTTCACGACTTGCTGAAACCGCAAGCGCATCGCGACTACCGGCGGCGCCGATACCATGCGGCGGTCGATATCAGTCGTAAACGGCGGCGGCAAATTCTCCACACCGAGCTTCATGATGTAGGTGGTGAGGCCGGCGAGATAGGTCGCCTCGGGCTCCATGATATCGGCCAG
>CAWFWC010000010.1:0-867500 GCA_963819465.1 uncultured Alphaproteobacteria bacterium | reverse complement strand
ATGCGGCCCTATTGGCGCGTCACCGGCAATCTCTCGCTCACCACGTCCGATCTCTCCGCGAAAATCCCGCCCTATAATCCGGCAAAGCTTCTCACCGACAGCGTCGGCGACGATCAGGCCCAGGCCGCCGCCGAGCCCGATGCCGAAGTCTCCTTCGTCGAATGCGACCTGGTCGCTCCCGTCAGCAAAAACAAAACCGCCGCGCCCGGCGGCTGCGATCTCAGTTCGCTTTTGTCCAGAGTGAAGGCGTCGACGCAATTGCCGCTCGACGACGTGATGGCGCGGGTGCGCGACGTCGCCATGCACGCGAATACCGGCACGACGCGCAGCCTCCTCGTCAATGCCGACGGCACGCCGAACCTGAAAATGAGCTACGCGCCGGAGGCCGATCCCGACACCTATTTCGGTTTCGTGCCGCGCGCGGTGCCGGAAAACGTCACGCTGTTGCCGAAGACCACGAGCCTCGCCAATGGCGGCGGCGACTGGAGCGAAAAGCAGATCGTCGTCAAGAAAGGCGAGACCGTCGGATCGATCCTGCGCGAACAGGGGGCGGCGCCCGAGGAGATCAAGGCGATCATCGCCGTGATCGGGCCGGCAGCGCTGGACGGCGGCCTCAAGGACGGCCAGAAGCTTCGCGTGCTGGCGACACCGGCCGGCATCGGCCACATCCAGCCGCTGCGCGTCATCATCGCCGGCGACTCTGGCATCACCGCCGCGGTCGCGCTCAACGATACCGGCCGCTATGTGCCGGTCGACATCCGCAATATCGACGCCGGCGGCGCGGCCGAGAAGAGCGGCGACGAGCAGGCCGATGCCGATGGCGGCAGCAATGTGCAGCTCTATCAGAGCCTCTACGAGACGGCGCTGCGCAACAAGGTGCCCAAATCGGTGATCGAGGATCTGGTCCGCATCTATTCCTACGACGTCGATTTCGAGCGCAAGGCGCAGGCCGGCGACAGTTTCGACGTGCTCTATGCCGACGACGAGAACGGCGACCGTCCGGAAGTGCGCTTCGCCTCGCTCACCGTCGGCGGCGAGACCAAGAAATACTACCGCTTCCAGACCGCCGACGACGGCGTGTTCGATTATTATGACGAGACCGGCAAGAGCGCGAAGAAATTCCTGGTGCGAAAGCCCGTCGCCGTCGGCCTAGTGACGTCGCCGTTCGGCTGGCGCACGCACCCGATGCTCCATGTCAGCGAATTGCATTCCGGCGTCGACTGGGGTGCGCCCTATGGCACGCCGATCTTTTCCGCCGGCAATGGCGAGATCGAAGAAGCCGGCCTCAAGGGCGGCTACGGCAAATATGTCCGCATCAAGCACGCCAACGGCTACGAGACCGCCTACGGCCACATGACCGCCTTCGCCAAGGGCATCGATGTCGGCACCAAGGTGCGCCAGGGCCAGGTGATCGGCTTCGTCGGCTCCTCGGGCATGTCGACCGGCTCGCACGTGCATTTCGAGATCATCGTCAACGACCGCTTCGTCGACCCGATGCGCATCAAACTGCCGCGCGGCCGCGTGCTCGACGGCGGCACGCTCGCCACCTTCGAGAAGGACCGCGACCAGCTCGATGCCGTGCTCTCCCACGGTCCGGCCACCACCTCGCCGCATGTCGCGACGGCGCGTTGATTGCGCGGACTTCCTGATTAAATACGTCGTACCGGCGCATCTATTCGTCGCGCAGGCGCGTTAATCCGGTGATAGGTTTCGTTGCCGCTCGTCCCCGCGCAGGCGGGGACCCAGCACTGGATTCCCGCTTGTGCGGGAATGAGCGGAATTGGTGGTGGCAAGGACGATGGCTGATCCCGACATTCTCGAAGTGCGCTCGAGCCGGCTCTGGGCGCTGATCCATTTCAATTTCACGCGCTTTCTGTTTCCGCTGAGCATGGCGGCCGACCGGCTCGGCGTCACCACCAGCGACGTGAAATTCTGGCTGACGCCCTGGCAGCGCACCGACGAGCATCTGCCGCTGTCGCATATCGCCGAAGTCGCCCATACCCGCGGCTTCTTCTGGGACGCGGTCTCGGTCGAGAGCTCGGGCGGCGCCAATCCGCTGTGGATCACCGGCGTGTCGAAATCGGCGTCGAAATATTTCGTCGACCATGTGCGCGAGCGGCTCAACGCCGTGGCGCCCACGCCGCAGCCGCGACGCTAAGCTTCCTGCCCCGCGCTAGCGGGGAAGGGGGACCACGCGAAGCTCGCGCAGCGAGCGTAGGGTGGTGGAAGGGGCGCGGAAGATTCCGTGCCTCGATACTTCAGGAAAAAAGTAAGCGGGGACGCTTTTCTTAATTTGCGACGGCGATGGGACGTCGCAGTCAGACGCCCCTTCCACCGCGCAAGTGCGCGGTCCCGCTCCCCGCTTTCGCGGGGGAGGATGATTTGCGTTACGCCGCTGCTGCGACCTTGGCGCCGTTGAACACCAGGCCGTCCTTGCCGGCGGAGACCGCGACCTTCTCGCCGTCCTTGATCTTGCCGGAGAGGATCAGCTCGGCGAGCGGATCCTGCACCGACTTCTGGATCACGCGCTTGAGCGGCCGCGCGCCGTAAGCCGGGTCGTAGCCTTTCTCGGCCAGCCAATCGCGCGCTTTGGCGTCGAGCGTCAGCGCGATCTTGCGATCCTCGAGCAGCTTCTGCAGCGAGGCGAGCTGGATCTCGACGATGCGCCCCATCTGCTCGCGCTTGAGCCGATGGAACAGGATGATCTCGTCGATGCGGTTCAAGAACTCCGGCCGGAAATGCGCCCGCACCTCCGCCATCACCTGATCGCGCACCGCCTCGGAATCCTCGCCGTCGGCCTGTGCCACCAGATATTCGGCGCCCAGGTTCGACGTCATCACGATCAGCGTGTTGCGGAAATCGACCGTGCGCCCCTGCCCGTCGGTCAGGCGCCCGTCGTCGAGCACCTGCAGCAGCACGTTGAACACATCCGGATGCGCCTTCTCGATCTCGTCGAACAAGACGACCTGATACGGCCGCCGACGCACGGCTTCCGTCAAAGCGCCGCCTTCCTCATAACCGACATAGCCGGGCGGCGCGCCGATGAGCCGCGCCACGGAGTGCTTCTCCATATATTCCGACATGTCGATGCGGATCAGCGCATGCTCGTCGTCGAACAGATACTGCGCCAGCGCCTTGGTCAGCTCGGTCTTGCCGACCCCCGTCGGGCCTAAAAACATGAACGAGCCGATCGGCCGGTTCGGATCCTGCAGGCCCGCCCGCGCGCGCCGCACCGCGGTCGAGACGGCTTTCACCGCTTCGGCCTGGCCGACCACGCGCTTGGCCAGCGCGTCTTCCATCTTCAACAGCTTCTCGCGCTCGCCTTCGAGCATGCGGTCGACCGGAATGCCGGTCCAGCGCGACACGACTTGCGCGATATTGTCCGCGGTGACGGCTTCCGACGCCACGATGGCGCCCGCCGTCTGCTCCTCGGTCTGCTTCAGCTTCGCTTCGAGGCCCGGAATGGTCGAATACTGCAATTCGCCGGCCTTCTGGAAATCGCCGCGGCGGATCACTTCGGCGAGATCGTTCTTCGCCTTGTCGAGCTGCTTCTGCAATTCGGCCGCCGACGACAGCTTGTCCTTCTCGGCCTTCCACTTCGCCGTCATCGCGTCGGCGCTCTCCTGCAGGCCGGCGAGATCCTTCTCCAGCCGCTTGAGCCGGTCCTTGGAGGCCGGCATCGGTCTCCTTCTTCAGCGCCTCCTGCTCGATCTTCATGCGCACGATTTCGCGGTCGAGATTGTCGAGCTCTTCCGGCTTGGAATCGATCTGCATGCGCAGCCGCGCCGCCGCCTCATCGACCAGGTCGATCGCCTTGTCGGGCAGGAAGCGGTTGGTGATGTAGCGGTTCGACAAGGTCGCCGCCGCCACGAGCGCGCCGTCGGTGACCCGCACCTTGTGATGCGCCTCGTATTTCTCTTTCAGCCCGCGCAGGATCGAGATCGTGTCTTCGACCGTCGGCTCGTCGACATAGACCGGCTGGAAGCGCCGCGCCAGCGCCGCATCCTTCTCGATATATTTCTTGTATTCGTCGAGCGTGGTGGCGCCGACGCAATGCAATTCGCCGCGCGCCAAAGCCGGCTTGAGCAGGTTCGACGCATCCATCGCGCCGTCGGCTTTGCCGGCGCCGATGATGGTGTGCATCTCGTCGATGAAGAGAATGTAGGCGCCGGCCGACGCCGTCACTTCTTGCAGAATGGCTTTCAGCCGCTCCTCGAACTCGCCGCGATATTTGGCGCCGGCGATCAAGGCGCCCATGTCGAGCGCCAGCAGCTTCTTGTCCTCGAGGCTTTCCGGCACGTCGCCATTGATGATGCGCAGCGCCAGGCCCTCGACGATCGCGGTCTTGCCGACGCCCGGCTCGCCGATCAGCACCGGATTGTTCTTGGTCCGCCGCGACAGAACTTGAATGGTGCGGCGGATTTCCTCGTCGCGCCCGATCACCGGATCAAGCTTGCCGTCACGCGCGGCCTGCGTCAGATCGCGGGCATATTTCTTCAGCGCGTCATAGGCGTTCTCGGCGGTGGCCGAATCCGCGGTGCGGCCCTTGCGCAGCGCCTCGATCGCGGCATTGAGCGCCTGCGGCGTGACGCCGGCATTGGCAAGGATCTTTCCGGCGTCGCTGGTCTTCTCGAGCGCCAGAGCGAGCAGGAGCCGTTCGACGGTGACAAAGCTGTCGCCCGCCTTCTGCCCGGCCTTCTCGGCGGTGTCGAACACCCGCGCCAGAGCCGGGTCGAGATAGACCTGGCCGGCGCCGCCGCCCGACACTTTCGGGCGCTTCGCCAGCGCCGCTTCCGTCGCGGCCAAAGCCGCGCGCGAATTGCCGCCGGCGCGATCGATCAGCCCCGCGGCGAGCCCTTCCGGGTCGTCGAGCAGGACCTTCAACAGATGTTCGGTGGAAAATTGCTGATGCCCCTCGCGCTGCGCGAGCGACTGGGCAGACTGCACGAAACCGCGGCTGCGGTCGGTATATTTTTCAAAGTCCATGTTGTTTCCCTCGGCCTATACCGGTACCCCGAAGGCGTAGCCGGACCATCGTCATTGGGTGAATTTAGTGCGGCCGCCCGGTTAAACCGTGATGAAGATCAAGGTTCCGCCAGACTGCGATAGGTTGCTGGATCCCCCGAGAGGCAATCCGACATAGGAAATATGGGGGCGGAAAGTTCCGGGAAAAGAGGGCGGGCGAATGGATTTTCGCCCCTGCACCCGCCCCTGCAGGGGGAGGGTCGCGCACCAAAGGTGCGCGGGGTGGGGCAGTCGCCGGCCGCTCCGGCCGAATGAAATAAAGCCAGAGACGCGGCGTTCATAAGGGTGAAACGATGCCAACCAGGAGACTGGTTATGAAACATACCCTCGCGCTAGCCCTCATCGCCGCCTCAGCCGCGATCGGCACCAGCGCCAAGGCCCAGGACTATCCCTGGTGCGCCAACTACACCAAAGGCGCGATCAACTGCCTCTTCGTCACCTTCGAACAATGCATGGCCGACGTCAGCGGCATCGGCGGCTTCTGCGAGCGCAACACGCAATACCATCCGGCCGCCGCGCCGGCGCGGCAAAAGCCGCGCGGCTTGTCCGGGTGAATTGAAGTTATTGGACCTCTCCCCGCGTCATGGCCGGGCTTTCCGGTAAGGGCCTCCTTCGAATTCCTAACCTACGGTCTTCTCGCTGTTCAGCCAGACCGCCGCGCCGACGAAGTAAATTCAGCAGACGGGTGCTTCCCTCTTTCGTGCTGGCGTAAGTCAGCTTTGGGCGGAGCGGCTATCGGCGAGGGTGTTGTCGGGTCCTCACAAATAGAATACTGAAGCCAGGGACTCCCCCTTCTCCGCTGTTCAGCCTGTTTTTCTGGAGTCCAATGAATTCGCATTGTATTCGATCTCGTGATGCGGGTGGGCTGGAACGATGCCAATGCGGCGAGCCACAAAGCTAAATCGAACGTTCAGCCGCGAAGGCTTAAGGGCCGGTTCTATACTCAGCTTTTTTCAGACATCGAAGAGGAGTTCCGGTATTACACGAAGCTTTAAGAACAAGACTGTCCTCAGTAACTGTGACGTCCGAAGTCACTGATCTCTCTTCGCTACTTCTCGTAGGCAATGTCGAAAAGCTGAAACTCAAAAAACTTATCACTACGTGCTTACAAAGACTGCGACGCCGATCTGTTCACCAAAAGGCGGAGCAGGACGCAATGTGGAGAGAAGTCGGGTATTTCCGTATTGTGCTCGATGAGGACAAAGGCTCCTGAACATCCGGCATTATCAAACAACATGCAGCGCGAGGATTCGAGGGCAGAAGGGAGTGTGCGGCAAGTGCAAAAAAAGTTTGACTTTGACGTATTGGAAGGAGAACCGCATCAAGCTATGGCACGAGGGCATGGGAAATCCTTGGCAGCCATAAATTGCCAAATACTGATTGCAAAGACGGCGACGACCGCCGAAAATCTATATTTGATTGGTACCGTGCGGAGTGGCTGTCCCAGATATAGAGACGCGACTTGACATTTGTCACCATTTCAGTTACATCCCCGAATCCCTCGCGCACTTTAGGGACGTATCCGGATGCGATCCGACATACGGAGCGAGTGCGGCGCCTGCGGCGCGGATTTGCACCCGCTCCCGGGCGGCTTTGGGCATCGACCCGGCCGGCATTACGACCGGTCTGCCAGGTGTCTGGCTAAGCTTGGCGGCGGAGAGGGCCGTAAGCCCGTCATGAGCCAAGGTCGATCCGCCGCAGGAAGCGCGGCCCGAAGCTGAGTGGTGGCGTTCGGTCGCCTAAACGAGAGCCGCGGTGGAGCGCCGAAAGGCGAGCGCATCCCGCTGGATGCGCAGCGGCATCCGTATGATGCCGCCATGGTTGGATGCGCCTCTCGGCGCTCCGCTTCCCTTCGTTTGTTCGTGGAATTTCGTAGTGGCGCCACAAGGGCTCGCGCGCGGATGCGCAGCGAGAACGGAGATGTCATGACACAAATCGGACAGCGTTTTAGCTTGTCTCATAGGCGAGCGGACGGCGTCTTCTGCAGTGAAGACGGGCTTGTTCGTCGGCGACGTAGCTCTTTTAGAATTCGTTGATAGCGCCAACGTCGGTCGCCGATGGCAGCCAAGACCGATCGGTGATCTCAACCACGATCTCAGCAAGCGATACGGCGTACCGATTGCATTCGACGGAAGGATCGATGCGCTTTTCGGAATTGCCCGCGCGCTGAACCGGGGTGACGTTATTCACGCCCAGATCGCTACGTTGCACCTGCGAATTCCTGATCCGCCTTCACTTGCAAGATCGAAACAGACAACGAGCCAAGTTATGGATCTAGCGTACCGCTTGAGAGCCAACGGTATGCTGAAGGCGGATTGGGACCCAGCCAAACATCCACGCTGGCCGGCAGGAAGCCCTCACAGTATTGGCGGGGAGTTTGCGCCCAGCGGGGCTGCGGCAGATACTTCTACGGCGGCGGATTTGAGCGCGCAGGTTATCCCGGTCCAAGCCCCCGTCATTACCGCTCCGTTCGAATTCGCCCTTCCGCGGGCGTTGCAGCTTCCTCGAACGCTCCCGCTTCCGCGCACTATTCCGTTGCCTTCCGAGATCGCGCCCGCGTTCCCCGCCATTAGTCCGCGCGCCGTTCCCAAAAATCCCTATCCGGATCGACCGGAATGTGCGGCAGAATGGGCAGCGGCAGAACGCTATTGCAAAGGCCTGATCGATAAAAAGCGGCTCGGCGGCGCTAGCTATCGCGGGAAGGGGAAGTTTTTTATCGATGCGTTATGGGCCAAGTCTCCGAACGATGAGGCGGAAACGCCTTGGGTGCATGAACATGACCGCGACCGAAAAAGACAAATTAATAAACGAACCCACCACACCGGAAGAGCTTTTGACGCTGCACCGAATTTCTCGCAACGATCCTCAACGATATCTCGGGATTGTCAGCCGATGGATCCTCGACAATCCCCAAAGCGCAAGCGCGTATTTCAGCCGCCACTTCGCTTGGATGGACATCGGCGAGCCTCAGCTGGCTCTGCAAGACCTCGATAAAGCCATCGCGTTAGAACCATGTTCTATGTCGTTTCTGTCACGCGGCGACGTCTACCGGCATCTGGGCGAATACCAGAAGGCTTTGCAGGATTACGGCCGCGGAGAAGCAATTGACCCTGCAAGATGGCAGGCCGACGTGCTGGGGCTGCTCTACCAGGCGGACACGCACGCGCGATTGGGCGACGAAGCTGCCGCATTGGCTCATTGTGCCCGTTTGCCGGACGATTTTTGGACGCCCGGCCTCAACGGCGCTCCTGCTGGCGATAAGACCCAGGTCGCCGAACAACTCAGCCGCATCGCCGCAACGCGCGAAGCCGACGAACATGACTGAATTGTACGACCCCCGTCGACCGGATGTGCAAAACATCGCGGCGCAGGAGGATACGGCCGTGCTAAACTTGGTCGAGGCCGTCGCGGAGAGAGGGCATGGTCAGGCGGTTCAATTCACTGAACATCAAGACGCGACCTATGCGCCCCTTCGCAACACTCCGCCCTCGCGTGCTTCGCCCTCGCCTCCACCACACCCGCCCTTGCCTTCACCGTCACCTTCGACTGGTGCCAGGGCGCGCCCAGTGGGTCGCCGAATTTTCAGTTGCGCGATGTGCCGCGCGGCACGGTGAATTTGCGCTTTGCCATGACCGATCTCGACAAGCCGGCGTTCCATCACGGCGGCGGCACGGTCGGCTATCGCGGCCAGCCGGAAGTGCCGTGCGATGCTTTTGCCTCGGGCTTCGTCGGCCCCACGCCGCCGCCCGGCGAGGTGCACACTTACGAGTTCACCATCCAGGCGCTGGCGCCGGATGGCTCGGTGCTCGGCGCGACCACGGCGCGGAAAAAGTTTCCGGAGTGATGCTCTGCACCCTCCCCTGCAGGGGGAGGGTCGCGTCCTGAACGCGGGGTGGGGAACGCGGCATCCGGCCAATGCAATGCGGCGCAGACCTCCCCTTCCGCCGCGCGGAGCGCGGCTGCCTTCCCCCTGCAGGGGGAGGCGAAAAATCACATCTTCAACAGCCGCTTCGCATTGCCCGGAGAGGATCTTCGCCTTGTCCTCGTCGCAGAGCGGCACTGTCTCCATCCATTTCACCGCCGGCGGGTTCATCACGAAGGGCCAGTCCACCGCAAACAGGATGCGGTCGATGCCCATTTCCATGACGCAGCAGAGCAGCGCCGGATTGGAAAAGTTGCCGGAGGTGGTGACATAGAAGTTGTTGCAGAACACGTCGCGGAACGAGACCGATTTCTGGCCCGGCCGCGCCAAAGTGTGATCGACGCGCCAGACCAAAAACGGCAGCGTCTCGCCGAGATGGCCGAGAACGATTTTCAGCTTCGGGATGTTTCTCGAACACGCCGGAGAGCACCAGCCGGATCGCCAGCGTCGCGGTCTCGACCGTGTAGCCCCAGGTGGCGCGCGGCAGCATCGGGAAGTCTTTGACGTAGTCGGCATAGTAACTCTTGATCACGTCGGCATGCGGCAGGCCCGGATGCAGATAAATCGGCAGGTCGAGCTTTTCGGCGCGGGCAAAGATCGGCCAGTATTTCTTCTGGTCGAGGAATTCGCCGTTGGCGAGCCCGTGCAGCATCGCGCCCTTGAAGCCGAGCTCCGCGGTGCGCTCGAGCTCGTCGGCGGCGGCGTCGGGCGTCGCGGTCGGCAGCGCCGCGAAGGCGGCAAAGCGCGTCGGGTTCTTGGCGACGATCGCGGCGAGGCGATCGTTGACGCGGGCGGCCACGCGGCCGCGGTCTCGGCCGGAAGCTTCTGCGTCGACGGCGCGCCGTGCGAGAGCACCTGCATGTCGATGCCGGCCTCGTCCATCTCCTTGATGCGCATCGCGCCGAAATCATGCAGCCGGTTGAACTGCTCGCCCGGCCGGCCGGCTTCGGAGCCAGCATAGGTCTTTTCCAGCTCCTCGTCCCAATAGTGCTCTTCGATGGCGATGACGGGACAATGCGGTTTACGGAACATTTATTTCCCCCGTTATGCGGCGACTTTGTGTAGGCAGCGTGTAGCAATTGGGCGTCATGCCGGCAAGTGCGTCCTCCCAAGCCGTCATGCCCATGACGCCGACGTGAACGAGAGTGATTTCAGGAACGCTTCGAACTGTGCGTTGTTGGTGTGCGACGCAAAAATGGAGATTTCGATGCGAGCCTTTACGTCAGCGATCCTGTTTGCCGCGGCCTTCGGGGCGCTTGGCGCCTTCGGGCGCAACGCCGGCCTTGGCCCAATCCGGTTATGTGCACCACAATTTCTGCCTGCTCACCGGCCCGGCGCGCGAATGCGCTTACGAGACGATGGAGCAATGCCTCTCCGCCAAGCGCGGCAATGCCGATTTCTGCGAGCCCAACGGTGCGCCGCTCAACCACCCCCGTGCGCGGGCGGTATCAGTGAACAATAATCGAGCCGGTCACGCTGTGGTGCGAGCGGCGAAGCCGCACCCCCTTCTATCTCTCCCCCCTACAGGGGAGAGAAGCGGCAATGGCATCCGCGAGCTTGTCAGGCTCCGAATGGCAGCAATGTACTTCCTCCCCCTGCAGGGGGGAGGGTGGAGGGGAGGTGCGAGCTGGCGTGCGTGAAACTAAGCCCCCACCGGATGCGCCTTGTAATAGGCCGCATCTTCCGCGCTTTGCGTCCAGCCTTCGTGGCCGCGCCAGTCGACATGGCGGGCGGCCATGTCGGTGCCGTAGCGGACGCGGAATAGCAGTGTGCGATGCGCGCCGTTGGCATATTCGTGCACTTCGCCGGGCGGATGCACGACAAAGGCGCCGGGCTTCACGGTGATGGTTTCGGTCGGCGTGCGCATGGTGCCGCCGCCCTCGAAGCAGAAATAGATTTCGGTGGCGAACGGGTGGCAATGGTAAGGGCTGATCTGGTGCGGCTCCCAGCAGGCGACCGTGACGTCGCCGTCCTCGATCTTGCCGAGGATCTTTTCGACGTGCTTTTTCGGATCGTAGCGCGCCTCTTCGACGATGCTGAACACGTGCATGCCCGTTCCCTCCACTGCCGCATTTTACGGGGAATTTATGCGTTCCCCGCCAGAGCGTTTTTTTTTTTTTTTTTTTTTTTTTTTTTTTTTTTTTTTTTTTTTTTTTTTTTTTTTTTTTTTTTTTTTTTTTTTTTTTTTTTTTTTTTTTTTTTTTTTTTTTTTTTTTTTTTTTTTTTTTTTTTTTTTTTTTTTTTTTTTTTTTTTTTTTTTTTTTTTTTTTTTTTTTTTTTTTTTTTTTTTTTTTTTTTTTTTTTTTTTTTTTTTTTTTTTTTTTTTTTTTTTTTTTTTTTTTTTTTTTTTTTTTTTTTTTTTTTTTTTTTTTTTTTTTTTTTTTTTTTTTTTTTTTTTTTTTTTTTTTTTTTTTTTTTTTTTTTTTTTTTTTTTTTTTTTTTTTTTTTTTTTTTTTTTTTTTTTTTTTTTTTTTTTTTTTTTTTTTTTTTTTTTTTTTTTTTTTTTTTTTTTTTTTTTTTTTTTTTTTTTTTTTTTTTTTTTTTTTTTTTTTTTTTTTTTTTTTTTTTTTTTTTTTTTTTTTTTTTTTTTTTTTTTTTTTTTTTTTTTTTTTTTTTTTTTTTTTTTTTTTTTTTTTTTTTTTTTTTTTTTTTTTTTTTTTTTTTTTTTTTTTTTTTTTTTTTTTTTTTTTTTTTTTTTTTTTTTTTTTTTTTTTTTTTTTTTTTTTTTTTTTTTTTTTTTTTTTTTTTTTTTTTTTTTTTTTTTTTTTTTTTTTTTTTTTTTTTTTTTTTTTTTTTTTTTTTTTTTTTTTTTTTTTTTTTTTTTTTTTTTTTTTTTTTTTTTTTTTTTTTTTTTTTTTTTTTTTTTTTTTTTTTTTTTTTTTTCCCCCCCCCCCCCCCCCCCCCCCCCCCCCCCCCCCCCCCCCCCCCCCCCCCCCCCCCCCCCCCCCCCCCCCCCCCCCCCCCCCCCCCCCCCCCCCCCCCCCCCCCCCCCCCCCCCCCCCCCCCCCCCCCCCCCCCCCCCCCCCCCCCCCCCCCCCCCCCCCCCCCCCCCCCCCCCCCCCCCCCCCCCCCCCCCCCCCCCCCCCCCCCCCCCCCCCCCCCCCCCCCAAAAAAAAAAAAAAAAAACCCCCCCCCCCCCCCCCCCCCCCCCCCCCCCCCCCCCCCCCCCCCCCGGATCGTTCCCGCTCTAGCTTTCCCCTGGGCATGATCTTTTCGTAAAACCGGCTTCCACTTTTCCGGATCATGCCACTGGAAGTTAAGGCAATTTGATCGCAATGGCGACTGGCGGCGATGTGAAACTTTTGACCGCCGCGGCAGTGCCGCAGATTGTCAGATTTTGTGATTGCGGCGGCGGCGCTGGAAGCTACGCAACAGTTGCAAAGCTGATCCGCCCGGGCGCACGATCTTATTTGCCAGAGTCGTTTGTTAGATAAGGCGCGCGGGGCGACGAAATGCGCGCAAGTTGCAAGTCGGTTGCTTTGTACAGAACGACTTGCTGAGGGGTCCTGCAATGGCTGACTTCGCCTGGCCCACTTCCGACAAGGCCCATCCGGTCCGCGACGCGGTCGACCGGCTGGAGACGGCGATCGTGATCGTCCTTATTGGCGCCGGCCTTTTGGCCTGTGCGCTGGGGGCCGTGATCTACGACGTCGAGCGCTTGGTGTCGGCGCTGCATTAGCCTTGCCGCAGTCTTGCCGCCCCGGCGCACGCCGCGCGTGAACTGGCTTTGTCCGTTCCACATCCAGTTCGTTCCAAATCCAGTTCCAAATTCCTGGCCTTTTAGCCCAATAAGCCCGGTAATCCGGCATTAATGCCTGCGGCGTAACTTTTCCGCTCGAGGCGCGACCGGGCCTTTTTGATCGCGCGCGAAAGCCGACCATGAGCGAACGCCGCAGTTCGAGACGGACGAAGAGCTTTCTGCGCGGCTCTGTCTATGTCAGCCGCGAGCAAGGGGCGCTGTCCTGTTTGATCCGCGACCTGTCGGACAAGGGCGCCCGCATCATCTTTTCCGACAGCGTGACGCTGCCGCAGACGTTCGATCTGTACATTCCGCAGCGTGACCAGACCTTGCGCGCCAAGGTGCGCTGGCGTCATGGCGATGAAGTCGGCCTGGCCTTTGCCGTGTCGGGCGAGCATGCGCCGGACGCCAAGCTGTCGGAAACCGAAGTGGTGCAGCGCGTCGCCATGCTGGAGGCGGAAATCGCCTCGCTGCGTTCGGTGCTCAAGCGGGTCAAGCGCGAGAAGGCCGGCCGCGGCGACGACGAAGCTGCGTGACGCGCCGTTGGTGCCTTAAGTCCTGTCCGTATCTGTCCGCGCTGCACGCCCCTCGCCTTCCGAGCGCGAGGCCGATACTGTGCCGTCGTTTTGATTGAGCACGATCTTTTCGGAAAACCGCTACCCACTTTTCCGGATCGTGCTCTGGACAATAAAGGGAGGCAATGATGGCCAAAGCCTATTAGATAGAGCGACTTATTTTTCGGTGTCCAATCCGGACGCGCTCGCCGAATATGCCAAGCTCGCGGGCCCCGCGATCACGGCCGGCGGCGGACGCTTTCTCGCCCGCGGCACCGCCGCCAAGGCCTACGAGAAGGGCGTCAAGCAACGCACCGTGCTGATCGAATTCGACAGCGTTGAAAAGGCCGAAGCCGCGCACGACGGTCCGGGCTATCAGGCGGCGCTGAAGGCGCTCGGCAATGCCTGCGAACGCGACATGCGTATTGTCGAGGGGCTGTAACTTTCAACTCTGATTGAAGATGCGATCGCCCTGCAGGTCGACGATCTGGCGGGCCTTGTTCTCGGTGAAGTTCACCGCGTCGTCGTCGCGACGGCGTAGGAGTCGGCGCGGATGAAGCGGTGCTCCTTGCGCACGCCGTCGATCTCTCGCGTAATCGTGCCCGCGGTCTGATACTGGCCGTTATTGGCAAACGGCGCGGCGACGATGACATAGCCCTTGTGTTCCACCGGCGCGGCCGCCTTGCCGGCTTTCGTTCCGCCTTGCGACGGGGCTGAGCCGCGGCGGAACAGGGACGCAAAGAACGACATTTTGGGCTCTCCGGACTGGACGAAAATCGCGCGAGCCTAGCAAATTTTCGCTCCGCCGTCCGAACCTCTACCCCTTGGCCGCCGACAAAGCCTGTTGCGAGACATTTCCGCGCGCCGCCACGCTTTAGAACCGCCCCAAAGGCCGCCGAACCGCGGCCAAAGAGCCGAACCATGATCGAGCTCAATCTCAAGGCGCAGCATTCGCAGGCCTATGACGTCTATTTCACGGTCTCCGGCGGACCACGCTTTGTCTTGTGGAACACAAATCACGGCATCACCGTCGGCGAGAACGGCATGAGCTTCGCCGTCGACGGCCAGACGCGGACCCGCGCTTTCACCGACGTCGCCGGCATTCATCTCGGCAGCGGATCTGTCGGCCGAGACATCATAGACCAGTGCAAGATCGAGCCCGCTTCGGGCGATACGATCACGGTCTCCAACGCCGCCTCGAAGGGCTTTCCGACAAGGAGCAGACGCAGATCTATCGCGATTTCGTCTGCGATCTGCACGGCCGGCTCGCCGGCGCCGGCCAAAGCAGGATCAGCTTCACCGCCGGCATGTCCGACCTGCGCTACAAAGGCCTGTTCGTCACCCTCATGATCGCCGGCCTGTTCTTTGTCGCCACCCCGCTCGTGCTCGCCATCCTCACCGGCGACATGAAAGCGCTGATGCTGGTGGGTGCCGGCGCGCTCTTCGTCTGGCCATTCATGCGGGTCCTGAGCAATAATACGCCGCGCAACTACACGCCCGACGTGCTGCCCGACGAACTGATATCATGAGCAGCCGTTGTCGGAAGGTGTGCGGCCGCTACAGTTCCAGGGGGAGTCGATAAAATGCCGAAAGCCTATTGGGTGACCGTCATCGCGAGATTTCCGATCCGAAAAAAGTCGATGCTTATGCCAAGCTGGCGCCGCCGGCGACCATGCAATTCGGCGCCCGCTATATCGCGCGCGGTAAGGCGGCCGAATGCTTCGAGGCCGGCCAGAAAGAGCGCATCGTCATTTCCGAGTTCCCGAGCCTCGAGAAAGCGATCGCCGCCTATAAGAGCCCGGACTATCAGAAAGCGCTGCAGGCGCTCGGCGACGGCGCGGTGCGCGACATCCGCATCATCGAGGCGGCGGAATAACTTCGCCGCAGCTCTCGGCGTCAGCTCTTAGCGTCCCGCCGCGGCGACTTTCGCCGGCGCCGGTTCTACTTCGATCGCTTCGGCTGCCGTGGCCGAACGATGATCGAGCCGCAATGTCAGGCAGCAGGCCGAGCCGCCGCTCTTTTGGAATCTATCGAGCGGCGTTTCGACCACAGCATAACCGCGGCGTTCGAGCTTGGCGCGCAGTCCATCGCCACAGCTCGACAGCACGATTGCGCGCCCGACGCAGACGGCATTGGCGGCAAAACGCGCCGCATCGGCCTGGCTCAATTCGATGCGGTCGCCCGGCGCGACATGCTCGCGGAGTGCCGCCAGAGCCGCGGGCGTGAAAGCGCCGGATAATACATCACGCCGCCGCACGGCAGCGCGCAGAGCGCGGTGTCGAGATGATAGAAGCGCGGGTCGGCGAGCGGCAGCGTGACACAGCGAAGCCCAAGCGCCTCCTATCGGTCCTGCCGCCGCGGCATCGGAACGAAAGCCGCAGCCGAGCCAAAGCAAATCGCGGCGCGTATCGTAGATGCAGTCGCCGGCACCTTCGAGCGTCACGTCCTGCGGCAGTTCGATCATCTCATTGATGATGCCGCGCACCTTCAGCGTCCGGAACGCGGCATCGAAGACCGGCTCCTCGTCGCGCCGTTCGCCATGGCGGAAGCGCGCCAGCACCGCTTTGCCGTTGAGCACGACCGCGGCATTGGCAGTGAAGACCAGATCCGGCAGGGCCGGCATCGGATCGAGCGTATCGACCTCGGCGCCGAGCCCTTTGATGACGCGGCGGAGGCTGTTCCATTGCTTCGGCACGCCCGTGCAAATTCTCGGCGCTGCCGGCCCAATCGGCCGGGTTCATCCAGGGATTGATGCTGTAGCTGACCGCGAAGAAGCGCGGCGGGCACATCAGAAAGCGAGGCTGCGGCGGTTTAGCCTGAGCGCGCGTCGCGTGGATGTTCATCGCTTGTTTGTTGTCGTCCTGTGGCTGAGAAACCCGGTGGGACTCCGCGCGATTAAATGGCGCGGCGGAATCTTAACACTAGTTCCGGATAAGCCCGCATTACCCAATTAGTAGCCGACTTTTGCAAAATGCTCGCGCAGCAGCGCGACATTGCGGCGATTGGCGCGGAAGATGACGTCGAAGGCGTCACCCGCGATCGGCACCGCGCCAACCGTGCCCTCAAGCAGCACGTTCATGACCATGCGCGCGAACAGAAGCCGCGGTACGCCGAGCCGGCGCGCCTCGAAGAGCAGATAGCAGGACATCGCCAGGCCGCGGCATCGCCGATCCCCGGCACGAGGCGGAGCAGCGATATCCACACCGAAGCGAATGTTGAGGACGGGCAGGATGAAGGCCGTGTCGAAAGCGGTCGCGAGCATATCGAGCCGGTCGAGCGCCGCGCGCCGCGACTGCGCGTCATAGGGGCGCGACGCCCGTGCATAACGCGAGGCGGCGAAATCGCGGAAGCTGGAATAGCCTCCACCGAAACCGCGGAACCCGGCAAAACCCGTCGTGGAAAGTCTATGTCAGCCCGTCCTTGCACCGCAACAGCCGCTTCGCGCAGATTTGGCGCTTCAAACTCTCAACGGCGGTGAAATGGTAAGGACAACGCAAAGCGCAAGCTGCACGCGGCGGGCTAATTCATAAATATTATGTAAGGCTGCCATCTAACCGTCGCCTTACCAAACCCTGAAAATGCCCAAAACCCGCATTGCCAAGGCGGTTCCGCCACTTTATATAGCGCCATTCCGATTGAGCTGCCCTTGCTGCTGCGCTTGGACTGATCTCCTGGCGGTATTCAAGACCACGCGAAATCCGGATTGAAGACCGTGCGAATGGTTTGCACGGCCGCAAACGAGTTTTGCGTCTTCCAGGAGGCCATCATGGCTCAAGGTACCGTCAAGTTCTTCAACGCCCAAAAGGGCTACGGCTTCATCGTTCAAGACGGCGGCGGCCCGGACGTGTTCGTCCATATCTCCGCTGTCGAGCGCGCCGGCATGCGCACGTTGGTCGAGGGTCAGAAAGTGAGCTTCGACATCGAAGCCGACCGCCGCAGCGGCAAGGAAACAGCCGCCAATCTGCAGGCGTCGTAACCTTAAGATGCTGACGTCACACCTGCGCCCGATCGGTGCTGGTGTTTTCGTTTCTACAGCCTATCGCATTGCCGCGGCTTGATTTGCGCTGAAGCATGACCCCGAAAAGTGGGTCCCGGTCTTCGGAAAAGATCATGCTCGAACGCAAAGTCTAGCGCTTTCCGTGTTCGGACCCCATTTGCTGGACAACCCCTGACAGGTGAACAAGGAGAACAACAATGCCCAGGAAACCGGGATTGAATTCGGAATTCGTCATGTTCGACGTGACATACGAGGATGGCTCGCAGCGCTCCAACCGCAAGGTGCCGCGCGAGCTCCTTGGCGGGATCGACGGCGACAAGCCGGCGCACGGCTTCCTCATCGAGCAGGATCGCGAGATCGCGGAAAAATCCGGCCGGGCGCAGCCCGCGATCAAGTCCATCGCCCGTTCCGGCGCCAAGAAGAAAGACCGCAATTACGGCGAGCGCCAATTCGGTTGAGCACGCCGGCTAACTATGCCCGCTGACCGCATGCTTCCTCTGCGCTAAGCTTGCGCTCCTCGACCAGAAACGGAGGAGCCACTCATGTCGCCGCCGCAGATCCAGATCCTCAATCCCTACAGCCTCGGCAAGCCGCTCGGGCAATATTCGCAAATCACCCGCGTCAAGGCGTCGGAATTTCTGTTCATCGCTGGGCAAATCGGCGCCGGCAAGGACGGCAAGACGCCGGCCGATTTCGACGCCCAATGCGCGCTCGCCTTCGCCAATATCGGCGCGGCATTGGCGTCACAGGGCGCAAACTTTGCCAATCTGGTCGAGTTCACGACTTATCTGGTGCACTCGCAGGACATCCCGAAATTCATGGCCTACCGCACCCGCGAATTTCCGAAAATGTTCGCGAACGGCGCCTATCCGCCCAACACACTTTTGATGATCGACCGGCTCGTCCAGGAGCAATTCCTGATCGAGGTCAGCGCGGTCGCGGCGCTCTAAAAATTTTCCTCCCCCGACCGAGGGGGAGGACGCGGATGCGGCTTTGCCTTGCAGCCTGTCTTGAAGTGCCGCGGATATGAAGACCGCAGAAGCTTAGAACGGGCACTCCATATTGCCGGTGCACATGGCAACGGTAAAAGCCTGCAGCCCGAATGGCCCGGCGCTTGCCGCGGCCTCGATCACTTCGTCGGAAACCTCGTAATCGAGAATGTCGGCCTCGTTGAGGTCGAGCTTTGTTTCGGTCATTGGCGTCCCTCCCCTCTATTATACCGGCGCCCTTGTCAGTTCAGGGCGGATTTGCGGACAAATCCTGTTGCCCCGCCGCGGGCGAATGAATCGGATATTGTGACACGCGGCCGCCTCTTTTCCCCCGCGAAACGGGGGAGGATGAAGCGCGCGTTGGGTCGTTTCGGCTGAGGCTCCCGCCTCTAGACCGCGTGCCGGCGGCTATGCCTCACACGATAGACCGGCATGCCGCCTGACGCTCCCGCCACATTGAACGCCGTTGGCGTGAAGAAGCCGATGGCCGTCGTTGAAGGTGCGGCTGGTTTATACGGCGAGAAACCGCCTGCCTTGGCCTGTGTGTAGTAGCCGCTGGCATAGAGCGCGACCGCGCGGCTTTCGTTGCCGCCGGCGGCACGATAGGCGCCGGCGAGATAGCGCACCGCATAGGTCATGTTGGTTTGCGGATCGAGCAGGCCCGTGGCCTAGCCGGTGTAGCCCATGGCACGCGCGGTGCCGAGCTTGATCTGCATCAGCCCGTAATTGCCGGCATGGACCGCGCGTGGATTGCCGCCGCTCTCGCGCCGGATGACGCGCTCGACCAGCGACTCCGGCACCCCGGCCGCGCTCGCTTGCGCCGACGCCATCCCGGAAATGCCGTCAGCCGGCGCCGTTTGGCCAAAGCCGAAACTGCCGTAGCTCGCCTCCATCGGCAGCATGTGATGAGCGGTCAATGCGCGGCATGTGAATAGTGGTGATGACCGCTCCAATGCCCGCTGCGATGCTCCGTCGCCGACACGCTATTCAAACAAACAAATGCAGAAACTGCAGCAAGCAACCCCGGAACGACAAACCGTGTACGAATTTCCCGACGAAATTCGAACGTTGCATATTGGAACTCCGTAGCAACGCCCCTCACCGCGCGGACTTGTCACCGCCAAATCCGGCCTCGCTTCGGCCGTTTGGTGAGTTGGAGAAGGTGATGTTGTGCGAGGGAACACCGATGTCAGAAACGTCGATGCCCGGGGCCAGGCCCGGGCATCGGAGATAGAAAGGTACGTCGTCGGCTGCCTTACCGCTCGACGCGGCTCAGCGCATGCGGGCGGCCATCCGCGCCATAGCCTGGGACGTTGGCCGAGCCGTAGCCCGGCGCATAGGCGTAGAGCCCACCGCCATAGGGCGAGACCGCCGGATAGCCGGCGCGGTCGCTCGAGGCAACGGTGCCGGTGGTGTAGGCGCTTTGTGCCGAGGCGGCGGAAGCGGCGCCAAAGGTCGCGCTGAGCGCGAGCAACAGCGCGAGAGTGGTTTGTTTTGTGATTTTCATCACATGTTCCTTTCCTTGAAGCACGAAACCCGGCGCTGGGCCGGGTTTCGCGTGTGATATGAGCTTATGAATTAGCTCTGTGTGGCGATGCCGGCGCCGTGCGACGGATCTTCGAACGTGGTGGCGTGGCAAAAGCCGGCATGGCGGGCTCACCGAGAGCGCAAGCGGATAATCGCGATAAGTCTCTTCATAGAATTTCTCCTTGATCTCCTATCGAACTCGCGTACGGCACCAAACGCGTTGCCGCACGACGAGTAGATGGGCCGCCGCGCGTTTTATTCATCGTGCTGCAGCGCAACACAGTGTTGCGTGGGACTGAATAATAAAAACGTGAGCTGGGCTTGCGCGTCGCGCGTTCGCGAATTCGCCGCGATTTGACCGGGGCGCCGCCCTATTCGTTGACGAGCCAGCACCGCGAACTGAAGTCCGCTAGATGCCGGCGCCGCGCGAATGGCGGCAATGAAGCGCGCGAAGACCGCCGCATCGCCCTTTCGCGACTGCGTATGGCCCCAGACCGGCTTCGGCCACAGCGGATCGTCCTTGCGTCGCGCAACGATGTGAACGTGAAGCTGCGCCACCACATTGCCGATCGCCCCGACATTGATCTTGTCGCAGCCGGTCACAGTTTTCAGAAGCTCGATATCCGCACGATCTCGTCCATCAGGACGGACGTTTCGGCGCCAAGATCCGCGATCTCGACCGCGCCGGCCCGCCGCGGCACCAGCACCAGCCACGGATAGGTGGCGTCGTCGATGGCAAGCAGCCGCGACAGCGGCAGATCGCCGACCGGCGACGATCGGCCTCAAGCTGCGGGTGAAGCGACCAGACGGGCTCGACATCGGCCATGCGTGCCTTTGCCCAAGTCGGGTGTCAATTGCCGTCGATTCGATCCCGAACAAATGGGGCGATGACGCGTGGAGAAAGCTTGGCTATGACAGGGGCGTTAGCCACCGTCACTTGCAAGGAAAAGCCCATGAAGCTCGCGGTACCCGATCTGATCTCGAACTCCTATTTTCCGGCCGCGGCCGCGGTCGAACTCGGCTTTTTCAAAGACGAAGGGCTCGATGTCGAACTCGAGCTGATCTTTCCGGTCGATAAGTGCTATGCGGCGCTGCGCGACGGCGCGGTCGATTTCGTCGGCGGCTCGGCGCATTCGGCGCTCGCCGCGTTTCCGCGACTGGAACGGCGTCAAGCTGCATCTGCGCGCAAGCGCAGGGCATGTATTGGTTTCTCATCATGCGTGCCGATCTCAAGGCGCACGCGGCGACATCGCGGCGGTTAAGGGCAAGCGCATCGGCGCGGCGCCGTGGGTCGAGATGGGCTTGCGCCGGCTGCTGGTCGAGGCCGGCATCGATCTCGCAGCGCGACGACGTCACGATCCAGCCGGTTCCCGGCGCGATCGGCGAGAAAGCGAACTTCGGGCTCGATGGCGGCGCAAGCGCTCGCCGAGGGCAAGATCGACGGCTTCTGGGCCAACGGCATGGGCGCCGAAGTGGCGCAGCGCAGCGGCGCCGGCACGCTCGTGCTCGACATTCGCCGCGGCGACGGACCGAAGGCGTGCTTCAACTACACGCATGGCATCGGTTGCCGACAACCGATGCGCTGATCGCGCGCGCGCCCGAGATCGGCGGCCGCGCGCCGTTCGCGCGATCGTCAAGACGCAAGCGGCGTTGATCGCCGACGTCGACGCTCGCGACCAAAGCCGGGCGCGCAATCTCTTTCCGCCGGCCGAAGCCGAACTGATCGCCGCTTGATCCGCCGCGATTTGCCCTACTACGATGCCACGATCTCGCGCGATTTCGTCGCCGGCATGAACGCCGTTCGCCCGCGACGTCGGAACTTCTCGATCGCGACGTCCCCTACGAGGACGTCGTCGCGACGCAGTTCAGCCCGCTGTGGAAGGCATGAGACCGCCGTCGTTGCGAGGAGCGAAGCGACGAAGCAATCCAGAACGGCGCTTCAGCACTCCTGGATTGCTTCGCTTCGCTCGCAATGACGATATTGACTAACCCGTCACTTCGCCGGCGATTTGAGCCGCTCGTCCGGCGGCGCGATTTCGGTGACGAGGCGCTGATCAACTTCTTCTTCGGCAGCGGCAGAGCGTCATTTCGCCCTCGTGCAGCCGCGTGGTGCAGGCATAATCCACTTCGCCGTCGATCAGCATCATGCATTCCTTGCAGGCATTGGCATTGATGCAGGAGAAGCGAAAGGCGAGCGTCGGATCGGGTGGCTGCGGATATAGCGCAGCCCATCGAGCACGGCTGGCCGGCGGCGAAGGGTTTGTCGAAGCGCTCGGTCTCGTGCGGCTCGCCCGGCGCCCCGCGCTGGACGAGAAGGGTCGTGTTCATGGTCGCGCTCATGTCTGCTTCACGCCGTAGCGCCGCGAGCTTCGGCGCCGGCGCCGCTGTTCGACGACAGCGCGAGCTTGCCGTCGCGCAATTCGACGATCTGATTAAACTTGAAGCGCGCATCCATGCCGGGGATACTCCTCGCGCTGATGCGCGCCGCGGCTTTCTTGCCGCGCGAGCGCGGCGCGGCAGACGCTCTCCGCCACCAGCGTCATGTTGCGCAGGTCGAGCCAGTCGACCAGCATGGCATCGGACGGTTCGCCCGACGACATCGGATCGGGCCCGATCGCGCGTGCGATGCGGCCGATCTCCGCGAGCGCCTCGTTGAGCTTCGGTTTCGGTGCGGAACGGCCCGACCTTGTCGGTCATCACCGCCTGCAGGTCGACGATCAGAGCGGCGGGATTGGCAATCGCTTTTTGGCCGTTCGGCGCGACAGAAGATCGAGCGGCGGGGCGACGCCGCCCGCTGGTCCATCCTGCTTGTTGGCCGTGCGCGCGACATCGGCCGCGCTCTTGCCGGCGCGCGCGCCGAACACCAGCGCTTCGGTGATGGCGTTGCCGGAGAGCCGCGTCGCGCCATTGGCGCCGCCGACCGCTTCGCCGGCGGCGAACAGGTTCGGCACCGCGGTGACAAAGCGCGTGTCCACCTTGACGCCGCCCATGTGATAATGCGCGATCGGCGACACTTCGATCGGCTGTTTGGTCAGATCGATGCCGTTCCTGGCGAGCGTATCGATCACCGGCCCGAAATTGCGGCGCAGCTCCGCCTCCGGCACTGCTGGAAGCTCAAATAAGCGCCGCCGGCGGGACTGCCGCGTCCGGCTTCGACTTCTCTGAGGATGGCGTAGGTCGCGAGATCGCGGGTGAGCACGTAAGTGCCGTCGTTGCGGCCGCCGGCGACCGCGTAATTCTGCTCGAATTCCTGCATCTGGCCGTTGAGCAGCTTGCCGCCGAGCTTGTAACGGAACGGATCCCACATGATCGGGTCGAGCCCGACGAGCCGCGGCGCCAGATGCCCGATCGGGAAGAACTGCACGAATTCCATGTCGATCAGTTGCGCGCCGGCGCGCAAAGCCAGCGCATAGCCGTCACCGCCCATGTTCAAAGACGCACTGTTGCGCCGATAAAGCCGCGTCAGCCCGCCGGTCGCGATCACGACTGCTTTCGCGGCGATGGTCACGGTCTCGCCGGTCTGCACGTGCACGGCGGTGGCGCCGCAGGCGACGCCGTCTTCGAGCGCGATGTCGACAATGAGCAGATCGCCGATGCGGCGGATCGCCGGCGCATTCTGCATCTGATGCCGCAGCGTCTTCGACACGGCGGGCCCGGTGCTGAGGAAATCGACATAGACGCAGCGCGGCCGGTCATGGCCCGGCGCATGCGCCTGCTTGATATGGCCGTTCTCGCGCGCCCAGCCGACGTGCCAGGAATCCATTTCGAGGATGCGCTTGGGCCCGTCTTCGCACAGGATCGCCGACAGCTCCTCGTCGCACAGGCCGTAGCCGGCGGCGAGCGTATCGGCGAGGTGGTTCTCGGGACTGTCCGGCGTCTGCTGGCCGATCGCGGCCGCGACCGTCATCATCGCCATCACGGTGCCGCCGCCGCGGCCGATCAGGCTGCGATCGGCGAGAATGACCGAGGCGCCATTCTTGGCGGCTTCGAGCGCCGCATACATGCCGGCGCCGCCGGAGCCGACAATCAGGACGTCGGTTTCAAGTTCGATCATGCGATGCAGCTCACGTTGCCAATGCGCCGGCTCGTCTTTCTTCGCATGGATCGTGCCAGTAGCGGGAAATGGGCGCATATGCATGCGTCGAATGCCACATGGCCGGGCATAGCGGTCCCAAGACACCATGCCCGCGCCATGTCGAGAATGCGCCTGGATCTCCGTCCGCGCCGGGACGCGACGCAAATAATCGCCCGACTTAGTTGTCCAAGAAGCTGCGCAGCTTGCGGCTGCGCGACGGGTGCTTGAGCTTGCGCAGCGCCTTTGCTTCGATCTGGCGGATGCGTTCGCGGGTCACCGAGAACTGCTGGCCGACTTCTTCGAGCGTGTGGTCGGTGTTCATGCCGATGCCGAAGCGCATGCGCAGCACGCGCTCTTCACGCGGCGTGAGCGAGGCGAGCACGCGGGTCGTGGTCTCGCGCAGATTCGACTGGATCGCCGCGTCGATCGGCAGGATCGCGTTCTTGTCCTCGATGAAATCGCCGAGATGCGAATCCTCTTCGTCACCGATCGGCGTTTCGAGCGACATCGGCTCCTTGGCGATCTTGAGGACCTTGCGCACCTTCTCGAGCGGCATGCCGAGCTTTTCGGCGAGCTCTTCCGGGGTCGGCTCGCGGCCGATCTCGTTCAGCATCTGCCGCGACGTGCGCACGATCTTGTTGATCGTCTCGATCATGTGCACCGGAATACGGATGGTGCGGGCCTGGTCGGCGATCGAGCGGGTGATCGCCTGGCGGATCCACCACGTCGCATAGGTCGAGAACTTGTAGCCGCGGCGATATTCGAACTTATCGACCGCTTTCATCAGGCCGATATTGCCTTCCTGGATCAGGTCGAGGAATTGCAGGCCGCGATTGGTGTATTTCTTGGCGATCGAGATGACGAGGCGGAGATTGGCCTCGACCATTTCCTTCTTGGCCTGGCGGGCTTCGCGCTCGCCCTTCTGCACCATGTGCACGATCTTGCGGAACTCGCCGATCTCGAGACCGGTTTCGGAGGCAAGTGTGTGGATATGCGTGCGCAGTTCCTTGATGCGTTCCTTGTCGCGGGCGACGAAGTTCTTCCAGCCTTTTTCCGAAAGCTTCGACACGCGATTGAGCCAGCGCGGATCGAGCTCGGAGCCCTGGTACTGCTTGAGGAAGCCGTCGCGTATCACGCCGTGGCTCTCGGCGAGCCGCATCAGCCGGCCTTCATGGCCGACCAGCCGCTTGTTGATGTCGTAGAGCTGCTCGACCAGCGCGTCGATGCGCGCCTGATTGAGACGGAGCGACTTCACCTCCTGGATGATGTCTTCCTTGAGCTTCTTCGACTTGCGTTCCTGCGCGGGCGACAGCGTCTCGTTCTTGAGCTTGCCCTGAATGTCGAGTTCCTGCAGGCGGCGCAGCCGCTTGAAGGCGTCGGCGATATTGTCGAAAGTCTCGAGTACTTTCGGCTTGAGCTCGGCTTCGATCGCGGCGAGCGACATCGAATTCTCAAGATCGTCCTCGTCCAAATCGTTGTCGGCGATGGCGGCTTCTTCGCCAGGGTCCGCGCCTTCGCCGGATGCCGCGCCGCCCGCATTGGCGGCAGGCGCAGCACCGGGCACGCCTCCACCCATATTGCCACCCATCGGTTTGAACGGCGTCGCGGCGAGCGGCGCCGATGGCGGCGCCTGGACTGGCTGGCCGGGGAAACCGGGCGCGCCATGACCTGGATTATGTGTCGCGCCGTTGCCGGCGGCATTCGGATCGCCGGGAGCGCCTTGCGGCGCCTTGGCGTCGGGGCCGGCATAGGTCGCTTCGAGATCGATGATGTCGCGGAGGAAAACCTTGCCCTCGTTCAACTCGTCGCGCCAGATGATGACGGCCTGGAACGTCAGCGGACTTTCGCACAGGCCGGCGATCATCGCCTCGCGGCCCGCCTCGATGCGCTTGGCGATGGCGATTTCGCCCTCGCGCGAGAGCAGTTCGACCGAGCCCATTTCGCGCAGATACATGCGGACCGGATCGTCGGTGCGCTCGGCCGGCTCCTTGGCCTCGGACTTGGCGAGCGGCTTGGCGGTGACTTCGACCAGTTCGCCGGATTCCGACTCTTCTTCTTCCTCCTCGCCTTCCTCACCCTCGGCTTCGGCTTCCTCGTTCTCGACGACATTGATGCCCATCTCGTTCATCATCGCGAGAATGTCTTCGATCTTCTCCGAGGTGACCTCCTCGGACGGCATCACGGCATTGAGCTGTTGATAGGTGACGTAGCCGCGCTTCTTCGCCGACTTGATCATCTTCTTGACGGCGGCGTCGGAGAGGTCGAGCAGCGGCAGCGGCCCATCGGGGGTTTCCGGGCCATCCTTCTCCGGTGTATCGGAATCCTTCGGCGGGGGCGCCTTGGCTTTGGTCGGTACGGTTTTGGTGGCCGCGCTCTTGCTTGCCATATTCATCTTCTCCACCTGCGCGCTTCCTCGAAAAAAGCGCAGCCCGGGTTTTCATGGTCCCCTACCCTATGGCGCGGGAATCGATGCGCCGAAGGGTCGGAAAACCGGCTCGAACCCGATGCTCGAACTGGGCGCGGAGCCCATGTCCCCAATCAGGGTCCAGTTTCTTGCGAATGTCCAAAACCGGTGCCCACGGTCCAGGACATGCGCTGTTATTGGGCCACTGGCCTACCCGCGAGGGACCTTTCCTAGCGGATGGGCGCGCGGCCTGGAAGGTCTTTGACCTTACCAGGCCCCATGACCGAAAAGGGCTGTGCCGGTAAGGGGGTTATCCCAGCCGCCACTGCCCGAATTGAGGCCAATCTGTCGGAACTACGTTAAGCTCCGACTAACCCTGAAAACCAGCGAGGGCGACCTCTATTCCCTCGCCCGCCTAGCGTAAAGCCTCGCACCACGTTTTTACCGGCGATTTGGCCTTTATCGGCCCATCCCCGGCGCATGCCGTGAAGGGCAAGAAATCAACGCCAAAAACCCGCCCGGGGGTGCCGCACCGGTTTGACGCGGACGCTACTGCCGTTGCTCAGAAACGCGCCTCATAGCGACTAGTCATAGCGACTTGGCTGCCCGGCCCGATGAGGCGCCGATTCCCTCGATCAGGGCCTCGGTTCCCTCGAGGGTGGACAGCCTGGATTTGACGTCGCGAAGCCGCTCGTAATTCGCCTCAGTATTGTCGGCGCCGAGCGCGGCCTCCGCATCTCTCAGTTCCCTAGTTAGGGAATGCCATTGCGTATGCAAGGCAAGAAGCTGCTTCCAGGTCAGTAAAACATCGGATTTTGCCGCCTCCGGCCCCGAGCCCCAGACCGATGGTGTCGTGATAGTGCGGCCAATGCGGCCGAGAAGATCGGCAAAACCGCGCTTGCCCAGTTCGGTCGCAAGCGCGGCGCGCTCGGCAACCCCCTTATGCTCGGGATCGAGGCCTGCATCGTGCGCGAACTCGTCACCGAAATGATGCGCGAACACGTCGATCAGCGCGCCTTTGAGCTTTTGCGTATCAGCATGGCGGAACTCGCACGCCGCGAGTTCTTCGAGATGATCATGCAGCAGCCAAGGGTGATTGATCGCCGCGAGCAGGATCAGCGCCTCGCGCAGCGGGATCGCCGCGCGATGGCCGCGATGCAGCGGGCCGGCCGCGAGCTGCGGACTCACCGCGACATAGGCATCGTCTCGCCCCATTCGCGCCGCGCCGAAATTTCCCGCCGCCATCCGCCGGCCGCCGTCGGCGAAGCCTCTCTGGCCGAAATCTCTTTGGCCAAATTCTCTTCGGCCAAGTGATTGCTGACGGAACGACTGCTGGCCGAAAGCCCCCCGCCGCGACGAAACCTGGATCGGCGCAAACAGCTGGTTGAGCCGCGCCGCAAAATCCTGCCGATAGTAGCGGCGCACCGTTTCGTCGCCGATGGTCGCCGTCACTCCGCTGATACGCGCTTCAAACGCAGCGCGCCGCTCCGGCGTATCGAAGGGGCCGGCTTCGCTTTCGCGCGTCCACAGCATCTGTGCCAGCGGACGCGCGCCGTTCAGCACGTCCTCGATCGCTTCGCGGCCGGCGGAGCGCGCCAGATCGTCGGGATCCTGTCCGTCGGGGAGCGCCGCGAAAGTAAGACTCTTTCCGGGCTTGAGGAGCGGCAGTGCCAGATCGACCGCGCGATAGGCCGCCCGCCGGCCGGCACCGTCGCCGTCGAAGCAGAGGATCGGCTCGTCGGCCATCCGCCACATCAGACCCAATTGATCGGTCGTGAGCGCGGTGCCGAGCGGCGCCACGGTGCCTTCGAAACCGGCCGTGACCATGGCGATGACGTCGACATAGCCTTCGACCGCGATGACGCGAGCGCCGTCATGCGCAGCCTTGCGGGCATCGGCGATGTTGTAGAGCGTTCCGCCCTTATGGAAGAGCGGCGTTTCCGGCGAGTTCAAATATTTGGCCGAAACGTCTTTCTCGAGCGCGCGACCGCCGAAAGCGATAACGCGGCCGCGCCAGTCGCTGATCGGGAACATCACGCGATCGCGGAAACGGTCGTAGGGCACGGCGATATCCTCGCCCGCGACCAGAAGCCCGGCCTCGGCCATGTCCTCGACCGGGATCTTTGCGGCGCCGAGATGCTCCTTGAGCGCATATTGGTCGGACGACGCATAGCCGAGCCGGAACTTGAGCTGCGTCGCAGCCGCGAGCCCGCGATCGAGCAGATAGCCGCGGCCGCGGGCGCCGTTGCGTGAGGCGAGCGTCGTCTCGAAGAATTTTGCCGCAAGCTCGACGATGTCGTGCAGCGTCTTCCTGCGCTCTTCCTGCACCTGTGCTTCGCGCGTCATCACCGGCAGCGCCACGCCGGCCTGGTTTGCCAAGCGCTCGACGGCTTCGGGAAAGCTCACCCCCTCGGTGAGCATCAAAAAATCGAAAATGTTGCCGTTCTTGCCGGAGGAGAAGTCGAACCACATCGCCTTCTGGTCATTGACGAAGAACGACGGCGACTTTTCCTTGTTGAAGGGCGACAGACCCTTCCATTCGCGTCCCGCCTTGCGCAATTTCACGCGCCGGCCCACGACTTCCGAAACCGGAAGCCGCGCGCGCAGTTCGTCGAGAAATTGCGGCGTGAAGCGCATGGTGATTCGCCAGGGTAACGGGATGGTGGCGCGAAGATAGGGCGGGCGATCCGCCCCGCAAGCTCAGCGCGAGGCCGCGATGGCTTGTCCCGGTTATCCACAGATCGAATTGGGCCTTTTTGCCGCGGCTGCTCCGTTTGCCCGGCCTTTCACCGACGGCCGAGTTCGCGCCGCGATGGAACGATCGTCGGCGATGATCAGTCGTCGGGCCCCATGCCGGCCTGCTTCACCACCTGCTCCGCCACTTTACGATCAGCTTCGATCTGCTTGGCGAATTCATCCGGCCCATCCGTCGCGCCGACAAGGCTCCGGTCCTTGAGCTGCTTCTGGGCGAAATCCGGGTCGGCGACGATGGCGGCGACTTCCTTGGCGATACGGTCGACGATCGGCCGCGGCGTGCCGGCAGGCGCGAACAGGCCATACCAGCCGCGCGACGGCGGCCCGTTATAGCCGATCTCCTTGAGCGTCGGCACGTTGGGGAAGTTCGGCGAATGGATGTTGTTGAGCATCACCAGCGAGGTCATGGTGCCGGCTTTGATCTGGCCGATGACATTGCCCTCGCCGAATAGCCCGATCGGCGTTGAGCCGCTCAAGATAGCATTCACCCCTTCGCCGCCGCCCTTGAACGGCACGCGCACCCAATCGGCGCCGTGCTCCTTCTTCAGCGTCTCCATGTAGAGCACCATCGGTGCGCCGGGCGTCAGATATGACAGCGTGCCCGGCCTCGCTTTGGACAAAGCGACAAGCTCGTCGACAGTCTTCACTTTCAGATTCGAGTTCACGACCAGGACATGAAGGAGATCGAACAATTTGGTGATCGGTTGCAGGCCATGCACCGGATCGAACGGCATGTCCTTCATCAGGAACTGGTTGTAGATCATCGGATCGGCATTGATGATGCAGATCGTGTAGCCGTCCGGCGCCGAATCCTGGCAGGCGCGGGCGCCGATGTTCTGCATGCCGCCCGGCCGGTTCTCGATCACCAGCGGCTCGCCGAGCTTCGGCCCGAGCTTTTCCGCAAGCGCGCGCATGAACACGTCGCTGATGCCCCCCGGGCTGGTCGTTGTCAGTACGCGGATCGGGCGGTCCGGCCAGTCGGCGGCCGCCGCGCCGAAGCACGGCATGAGCAGGGCGAAGCAAGCGATCAAATACCAAAATGAGCGGCGCACGGACGTTCTCCCTTCACGATTTGCGGCGAGATTAGCATGCCTTTTTATTGCCGCGCCCTCGCAGGCTTCGGCCTCCCTGCGATGCTTTGTCCCGTTATGCCTGGAGGACGATCCAAAATTTACGCCCTTGAGCACAGATCTGTGTTCAAGGGCGTCGCAGGATGTCCGCTTTTGCCACTCGGCGCAATTGGGGAACTTCGGTCTGGACGATGCCGGCCCGCCGATTGCTTACAGGCCGAACGGACGGCGCCGGTTGGAGATGCGGCCGGAATAGATCGGGGTCGGCGCAAAGCGCATCTGCACTTTTTCAGTATGCGCGGTGTAGAGCTGCTGCGCGGCCGTCGAGAACAACGATCCGAGCTTGCCGATGGTATCGGCAAAAAGAGGCCGGGCGGAGGTCGCCGGACCACCGGCGCTGAGGCTTGTTTTGCTGATCATGACTTGTCTCCTAAAGGGCAAAGCAATGCCGCAAGCGGTTTTCCAATTCCGGCATCTGTTGGAGCACGATCTGTTTCGGACTTTGCTCTGCCCGCCGAGCGGGCTCACAAAGGCGGGAAAACCGCTTCAGCCCTCAGATCAAAATGGAGGGCGCGTTATTCCCGGATCATGCGGTGCACGGTAAATAACGCGCGCCCGGCGCAATTTAACCGCCGGCACAGCGAACAGACTATTCAACGACAAGAAACAATTTCCGGACCCATTCGAGCCTTTGGCTCCGAGCCTTTGGCTCAATGCCTTGCCCAGGTGGCCTTTGGCATTTGCGACTGTTCACTTCAGACGAACAGTTCCTTTCATCTTTCGCCAATTCAAGATCGCCGACCGCGAAATATTTAGCCGAGTGACAAGGCAGCAGGCCTTATTCCGATTTTCAGGAGACCCAGCATGACCAATATTTCAAAGCTCGCGCTCGCCGCCGCACTGGTGGCCGTGAGTGTCGCGTCGCCCGCGCTCGCCCAGTCCTTCAATCCGCGCGACGGGACCGGCAATGTGATGCCGCTGCAATATCAAAATGACGGCGGCCGCAGCGCCTGGACCGGGGAACCGGGAAAGCAGCAGACCCATTCGCAGGTTGCCGTGCGCAAGAACGACGCGTCTCGGGTTGCCGCACATCAGGGCCGTTCGCTTGACCGCGTCGCCGGCCATCATGCCGCGCACCGCGGCGCCGCGTAAGCTTGGGCGAAAGTGAAAACGCAAGAACCCGGCCTCACGGCCGGGTTCTTATTTTTTGATCAACTCCGAGATGGGCTAACCGCCGCCCAACAGCTTCTTCACCACCGCACCGGCTTTGCCGAAATCCATCCGGCCGGAGAAGCGCTGCTTCAGCGCCGCCATGGTGCGGCCCATGTCTTTGAGCGTCGCGGCTTCGAGCTCCTTGATCATCGCCGAGATCGCGGACGCGGCCTCCATGTCCGACATCTGCTTGGGCAGATATTTGGTGATGATCTCGATCTCGCCGCGCTCCTGAGCGGCCAGTTCGGCGCGGCCGGCCTTCTCGTAGATCTCGAGCGATTCCTGGCGCTGCTTCACCATCTTCTGCATCACGTCGACGATCTCGGGGTCGCCGAGCGTGACCCGCTCGGAGCCGCTGGTCTCGCGGGCGAGGATGGCGGCGTTGATCAGCCGCAGCGTCGACACGCGGAGCTCGTTGCGGGCTTTCATCGCTTCGGTCATGTCGGCTTTGATCGTCTCGCGCAGCACGTCAAACCTCGCTGTTTCGAAATCGCTGTTGAAACTGAACCCGGCGGCTCTTACAGGCAAGAAACTTCGGCCATTTGCTTGACTTATTCACCCCAGTTTTTGCCGCTTTGACGCAGCCGTAAGTGAGGTCTATCTAGGCCGCTCATGACACCCGAACAAGACGATTCCGGCTGGTCGGAACCCACTCCGACGGCGCTGTTGGTCCTCGCCGACGGCACCGTGCTCGAAGGATTCGGGCTCGGCGCTACCGGTCATGCCGTGGGCGAAGTCTGCTTCAATACCGCCATGACCGGCTATCAGGAAGTGCTGACCGACCCGTCCTATGCCGGACAGATCATTACTTTCACCTTTCCCCATATCGGCAATGTCGGCACCAACGAGGACGACATCGAGACCGTCAACCTCGCGGCGACACCGGGCGCGCGCGGCGTGGTGCTGCATTCCGCCATCACCGAGCCGTCGAATTATCGCGCCACGCGCGGTCTCGATGCCTGGCTCAAGAGCCGCGGCATCATCGGACTCGCCGGGATCGACACTCGCGCGCTGACCGCGCTCATTCGCGAGAAGGGCATGCCGAATGCCGTGATCGCGCACGAGCCGTCGGGACGCTTCGATCTCGACAAGCTCAAGCACGAAGCGGAGGCCTGGCCGGGACTTGTCGGCATGGATCTGGTGCCTATGGTGACGACCGGGCAACGTTTCAGCTGGGACGAGACGCCCTGGCTCTGGGGCGAGGGCTATGGCCGCCAGACTGAGACCGAGTTCCACGTCGTCGCCATCGACTACGGCATCAAGCGCAACATCCTGCGCCAACTCGCCGGCCACAAATGCAAAGTGACGGTGGTGCCGGCGACGACCTCGGCCGAGGACATTCTGGCGCTCAAGCCCGATGGCATTTTCCTCTCCAACGGCCCGGGCGATCCGGCGGCGACCGGCGAATATGCGGTGCCGGTGATCCGCGCGCTGATCGACAAGAAGCCGACCTTCGGCATCTGTCTCGGCCATCAGATGCTGGCGCTCGCGGTCGGCGCCAAGACCATGAAGATGCACCAGGGCCACCACGGCGCCAATCATCCGGTGAAGGATCTCACCACCGGCAAGGTCGAGATCACCTCGATGAATCACGGCTTCGCGGTCGACCGCGCGACGCTGCCGGCCAACGCGGTCGAGACCCACGTGTCGCTATTCGATGGGTCCAATTGCGGCATCGCGCTCAAGGACAAGCCGGTGTTCTCGGTGCAATACCATCCAGAAGCTTCACCGGGTCCGCGCGATAGTCACATTTTATTTGACCGTTTCTTAGGCTTGATGCGCAAAGCCAAGTAAGGCGGCCCGTAAGGCGCGCCAAAAGGCCGCTGAGTTGGCGCCAAATCCCCCAAAATACTGGGCAAAGACCGAGTGACGGCCGCGGGCCGGACGGCGGCGCGTTAGGAATTCTCAACTCAATGCCGGGTAAAACCGCAGCTTCCGCCGGTGCGCTTGGCGCCGCGCCCCGCGTCAGTACCGTCATGGCAATGAACACGTCCGATCTGGTCACCCACCAATTCGCCGATGACGGCCGGATTCCGAACAATCCGGTACTGCCGCTCGTGATCTACCGCGCCGGTATCCACCTCGCCGGCACGCCCTATCCTGAAGACCTGATCGAGAAAAAATTCGTCGCCAATGGCTGGGGCGATGTATGGCGCAACGACGCCGTCTACGCCTATCCGCATTATCACTCGACCATCCACGAGGTGATGGCGGTGGCGCGCGGCCGCACCATCGTGCGGTTCGGCGGCACGGCGGGCTGCGAGATCGATATCGGGCCGGGCGACGTCGTCATGCTGCCGGCTGGGACCGGACACCAGGGCGTGTTCGCCAGCCCGGGCCTTGTGGTGGTCGGCGCCTATCCGCCGAACGGCGCCTATAATCTCCGCCGCGCCAGCAAGGCCGAACGCGCCAAGGCGATCATCGAGATCGCCGACGTGCCGCCGCCGGAAACCGATCCGGTATTCGGCGTGCAGGGTCCGCTGATGGAGCTGTGGCGGCCGCAGGCTGCGATCACGGCTTAATCTGCAAGTGGAACTCGTTGACGATGTCGGTGTAGCGATTGAGATCGTCCTGCATGAATTTGGCGTAGGCCGCGGTGCCGTTTTCCGCCATGTGGATGCCGAGCGTCTTCATCCGCTCCGCCATATCCGGCGCGCGCAGCGCCTTGGCGACCGCCCCCTGCAGCTTGGCGACGATGGCCGGTGAAACGCCGGCCGAGGATTGCAGGCCGAGCATGGTCGCAACATCGAAGCCTTTGTAGCCGAGTTCCGAACAGGTCGGGACGTCCGGAAGCGACACGTCGCGCTCGAGCACGCTCAGGCACAGCGCGCGCAATTTGCCGGTCTGGATCAGCGACAGCACATTGGAAATTCCCGACCAGCCGGCATCGACCTCGCCGGTGAGCAGTGCGTTCACCAGCCCGGTGCCGCCGCGATAGGGCACGTGCAGCAATTGGATGCCGGCCTGCTTCTCGAAAATGACCATCGTGAGCTGATGAATAGAGCCGGTGCCGGCGGAGCCGAAGGTCAGCCCATTGGGCTTGGATTTGGCCAGCGCCACGAATTCGGCGAGTGTGTTAGCCGCGACCGCCGGCTTGACCACGAGCACGGTCGGCAATGCGGCGAGCGCGGTGATCGGCGTGAAATCCTTCAGCGTATATTTGACGTCGGGATTCATCGCGACATTGATGGCGAGCGCGCCGGTGTCGTTGAGCGAGAGCGTGTAGCCGTCCGGCGGCGCGGCCACGGTCTGGTTGGCGTCAAGCACGCCGCCGACGCCCGGCACGTCCTCGACAACGAACGGATTGTTGAAGATTTCGCTGAGCTTTGCCGAAAGCAGCCGCGCGATCACGTCAGGATTGCCGCCCGCCGCGGAAGCCGCGAGCATGCGCACCGGACGGTTCGGATAATTGGCGGCATCGTCGGCGGTAGATGCAGAAAGCGACACGGCAAACGAACACGCCGCCAGCAATCCCACAGCGCCTGCAAGCCGAACCATACTCCTTACGCGCATCTTCTTCCCCCACGCTTCGTTTGCAGTCTTTTGATCTTGTTCTCGCCTGGCCTACGTGTCGCCCCAGATCTCGCGCGCCAGACCGCAGACCAGTTCGAGCTTACGGCGCTGCGCCTCCGGCGTCACTGGATTGCCGGTATCGACGCTGGCGAAGCCGCATTGCGGGCTGACCGCAAGCCTATCCACCGCGACGAATTTCGTCGCGCCGTCGAGCCGCCGCCGCAGGTCCGCCTTGTCCTCGAGCTCCGGCACTTTGGTGGAGACCAGCCCGAGCACGACCATCTTGTGCTTCGGCACATAGCGCAGCGGCGTGAAATTGCCCGCTCTCGGGCTGTCGTATTCGAGGAAATAGAACGGGATTTCGAGCGCATTGAACAGCCGCTCGGCGACTTCCTCGTAGCTGCCCTCGGAATGCCAATGACCGCCGCGATTGCCGCGGCACAGATGCATGCCGATATGCATTTCGGCCGGCGCGGCGCGTAATATGCGGTTGGTCACCGCGATGTAAGTGTCGATCAGCGAGTTCCAATCGTCGCCGCGGGCGGCGAGCGCCGCCTGCACGTCGGGATCGCCGAATTTGGCGAAGGCCGTCTCGTCGATCTGGACATAATGACAGCCGGCATCGGCAAGCGCGCGCAGTTCCTTGGTGAAGGCCTCCACCGTATCCGACCAGAACTGCTCCAAGTCGGTATAGGCGCGCTTGAGCACCGCGGCACTGCCGCCACGGAAATGCAGCGCGCAGGGGCCGGGGATGGTGATCTTGGCCAGCCCGTCCGAATTGGCGCGCAGGAATGCAACATCGCCGCCGTTGATCGGATGCGCCCAGCGCACGCGGCTGTCGATGATCGCGGCCGGCTGCGCGCCGCGGCTACCACCCTTGCTACTCTGGCCGCCTTCGGCGCCTTTGGCATCGGCGCCGCCGATCGTATCGATCGAAAGGTCGCCGAGCTCGCGATAGAAGAAGCTGTGATAGGAGCGGCGGCGGAATTCGCCGTCGGTGACGAACTTGAAGCCGAGGTCCTCCTGCAGACGGATGGCGCCACGGATCGCGCTGTCCTCGGCGGCCGAGAGCGCCGCCTGATCGATCTCGCCGCGGGCGAAACGGGCGCGTTCAGCCATCAGCTCCGCCGGTCGCAGCAGGCTGCCGATATGTTCGGCGCGGAACGGCGGCTTGGCGAGCGGCTTCGAGGCCGCCACATCGGCGTGGACGTTCATGGCGCGGGTCTCCCTGTTTGTTGCTCTTGTTACGGCAACTCTCGACGCTATATGCGTAGTGAGTCAACGGTCGCGGCAACAACGCAGAAATGCCGGCCAGCGCGGCTGTTTACAGACGGGGCAGCCGCCCTTCCCTCCCCGTCGAATTTGGTCTAAGACCCCCTCGCGCAGGGCAAGGCTCAGCGCCAGCGCGCCTTCTGAGGCGCTATTTTTGTATCTGACACCCAGAGTGCGATGCCGAAACGGACCGACATTTCCTCGATCCTGATCATTGGCGCGGGGCCGATCGTGATCGGCCAAGCCTGCGAATTCGACTATTCCGGCACGCAGGCCTGCAAGGCGCTGAGGGAAGAGGGCTACCGCGTCGTCCTGGTCAATTCCAATCCGGCCACGATCATGACCGATCCGGAAGTGGCCGATGCGACCTATATCGAGCCGATCACGCCGGAGATCGTCGCCAAGATCATCGCCAAGGAACGCAATGCCGTGCCCGGCGGCTTCGCGCTATTGCCCACTATGGGTGGGCAGACCGCGCTGAACACCGCGCTGTCGCTGCGCAAGATGGGCGTGCTCGACAAATACGACGTCACCATGATCGGCGCCACCGCCGACGCCATCGACAAGGCGGAAGACCGCCAGCTGTTCCGCGAGGCGATGACCAAAATCGGCCTGGCGACGCCGCGCTCGCATCAGATCAAGACGCTGATCCAGGCGCTGCAGGCGCTCGACGATATCGGCCTGCCGGCGATCATCCGGCCGTCGTTCACGCTCGGCGGCACCGGCGGCGGCATCGCTTACAACAAGGCCGAATTCATCGAGATCGTCGAACGCGGCATCGACGCCTCGCCGACCTCCGAAGTGCTGATCGAGGAATCCGTGCTCGGCTGGAAAGAGTACGAGATGGAGGTGGTGCGCGATAAAAATGACAATTGCATCATCATCTGCTCGATCGAGAACATCGATCCGATGGGCGTGCATACCGGCGACTCGATCACGGTGGCGCCGGCGCTGACTTTGACCGACAAGGAATACCAGGTCATGCGCGACGCCTCGATCGCGGTGCTGCGCGAGATCGGCGTGGAGACCGGCGGCTCCAATGTCCAGTTCGCCGTCAATCCGACCGATGGGCGGCTGGTCGTCATCGAAATAAATCCGCGGGTGTCGCGCTCGTCGGCGCTGGCCTCGAAGGCGACCGGCTTTCCGATCGCAAAGGTCGCCGCCAAGCTCGCCGTCGGCTACACGCTCGACGAAATCGCCAACGACATTACCGGCGGCGCCACGCCGGCTTCGTTCGAGCCGACCATCGATTACGTCGTCACCAAGGTGCCGCGCTTTGCCTTCGAGAAATTCCCCGGCGCCGAACAGGTGCTGACGACCTCGATGAAATCGGTCGGCGAAGCGATGGCGATCGGCCGCACCTTCCAGGAAAGCCTGCAGAAGGCGTTGCGCTCGCTCGAAACCGGCCTCACCGGTTTGGACGAGATCGTCATCCCCGGGCTCGATCAGGGCGACGACAAGAACGCGATCCGCGCCGCGCTCGGCACGCCTTCACCCGACCGCCTGTTAAATGTCGCGCAGGCGATGCGGCTCGGCATGAGCGACGCCGACATTCACACCGCCTGCCGGATCGATCCGTGGTTTCTCGAACAGATCCGCGGCATCATCGATATGGAAGCGGCAATCCGCAAAAAGGGCCTGCCGACGACGGCGACCGCCTTGCGTCGGCTCAAGGCGATGGGCTTTTCCGACGCGCGGTTGGGCCGCCTCACCGGGCTTTCCACCGAAGAAGTATCGAAGCGGCGGCGCGCGCTCAACGTGCGGCCGATCTTCAAGCGCATTGACACCTGCGCCGCCGAATTCGCTTCGCCGACCGCTTACATGTATTCGACCTACGAAAAGCCATTCGCCGGCCGCGTCGCCGACGAGGCGGCGCCGTCTGACAAGAGGAAGGTCGTCATTCTCGGCGGCGGCCCGAACCGCATCGGCCAGGGCATCGAATTTGATTACTGCTGTTGCCATGCCTGTTTCGCGCTGAAGGACATCGGCTACGAAACCATCATGGTGAATTGCAATCCGGAGACGGTGTCGACGGATTACGACACATCGGACCGGCTCTATTTCGAGCCGCTCACCGCCGAAGACGTCATCGAGATCATCGACACCGAGCGCAGCAAGGGCACGTTGCACGGCGTCATCGTGCAGTTCGGCGGCCAGACCCCGCTCAAGCTCGCCGAGGCGCTGGAAAAGGCCGATGTGCCGATCCTCGGCACGTCGCCCGACGCCATCGATCTCGCCGAGGACCGCGACCGCTTCAAGCAGCTGCTCGAACAGCTCAAGCTGCGCCAGCCCAAGAGCGGTATCGCGACGAGCCCCGAAAAGGCGCGCGCCATCGCCGAGTCGATCGGCTATCCGATCGTGATCCGCCCATCCTATGTTCTCGGCGGCCGCGCCATGGAGATCGTCTATGATGGCCATCAGCTCGATCGTTACGTCGCGCGGCTTGCCTTGACGCTCGAAGGGCCGACCGAAATCGCGGTCTCCGACAAGCGGCCGCTCCTGATCGACCGTTACCTCACCGACGCGGTCGAGGTGGATGTCGACTGCCTCGCCGACGGCAAGGACAGCTACATCGCCGGCATCATGGAACATATCGAGGAGGCCGGCATTCATTCCGGCGATTCCGCCTGCTCGCTGCCGCCACACTCGCTCGACAAGAAGACCATCGCCGAGCTCGAGCGGCAGACCCGCGAGCTCGCATTGGCGCTGAAGGTCGGCGGCCTGATGAACGTGCAATACGCCATCAAGGACGGCGACATTTACGTGCTCGAGGTCAATCCGCGTGCCTCGCGCACCGTGCCTTTCGTCGCCAAGGTGATGGGCATTCCGGCGGCCAAGATCGCCTCCCGCATCATGGCCGGCGAGGCGCTGTCGAGCTTCAAGCTCAAGCCGCAGGACTTTTCGCCGGGCAAGGCGAAACATACCGGCGTCAAGGAATTGGTGTTCCCGTTCGCGCGCTTTGGTCCCGGGGTCGACACCGTGCTCGGTCCGGAGATGAAATCGACCGGCGAAGTGATGGGCATCGATCGCGACTACAATGTCGCTTTCGTCAAAAGCCAGCTCGGCGGCGGCTCGCGGCTGCCGAAGACCGGCACCGTCTTCGTCTCGGTCAAGGATGCCGACAAGTCGCGCATCCTCGAAGCAATCCGGCTGCTGACCGAGCTCGGTTTCAAGGTGCTGGCGACCTCGGGCACGCAGCGCTACCTCGCCGAGAACGGGGTCGCGGCGGTGCGGATCAACAAAGTCGCCGAGGGCCGGCCGCACATCGTCGATTCGATCAAGAACGGCGAAGTTCAGCTGGTTTTCAACACGACTGAGGGGGCGACGGCCCTCAACGACAGCCGTTCGCTACGCCGCGCAGCCCTCTTGCATAAAGTGCCGTACTACACCACTCTCTCCGGGGCCGTCGCCGCAGCGCAGGGCATCAGGGCCTATCTTGGGGGTGACCTCGAGGTGTGTGCGCTGCAGAGCTATTTCGGGGCCGAGTTCTGATCCAGCATCGGAGCGGCCGCAGCGGCGGTCGGTGTAGAGACAGAGTTCGCAATCGCGTGGCCGAAAAAGGCGTCGGCCCGCGGTTGGTTTTTTGTCTCTGGCGCGTGGATTTGCGGTTTTCAAAGGCGGGCTATGCGGCAGGCTTTTGGGCAAGGCAAATTCAGTATCCGCGCTAGAATTATGGAGATGTGTCCGTTCGATTTCCGACATTGATCGCGGGCTTAGGGTTCCCGCGAACTAGCGAAATCCGGACCTGCGTGGGCATTGGAGGTTGAAGGCCGATGGACAAGATTCCGATGACAGCGGCGGGCTATTCGGCGCTCGAAACCGAATTGAAGCACTGCCAGCAGACCGAGCGGCCGCGCATCATTCAGCAGATTGCCGACGCGCGCACTCACGGCGACTTGTCGGAGAATGCCGAATATCACGCCGCCAAAAAATCGCAGTCGCTCAACGAGGGCCGCATCGCCGAGCTCGAGGACAAGCTTGCGCGCGCCGAAGTGATTGACGTGTCGAAACTTTCCGGAGACACGATCACGTTCGGCGCGACCGTCACTTTGGTCGACGAGGACACCGAGAAAAAAGCGGTGTGGCAGATCGTCGGCGAGCCGGAGGCCGACGCCAAGAAGGGCAAGATTTCCATCACCTCGCCGCTGGCCCGCGCGCTGGTCGGCAAGAAAAAGGGCGCCCAGGTCGAAGTCGTCACGCCGGGTGGCGCCAAGGCCTATGAGGTGATGAAGGTCGAGTGGAAGTAGCGGCTGCAACAGCGGCTTCCAAACGGCTGGATTGCACTCGAAGCCGATGGCCCGGATTGCTCCCAGGCCCTTTGGGGAATCCCGCCCACTAGCGCGAGAGTTGCAAGAGTTCCCAATTCAACCCGTGTGCGTATGGGGGGTTGCGTAACTTGCATAGCTCGCAAGAATCCTTACATAGAAGCCCTGCGCTCGCGGGGGGCGTCCAAGCGGGCTTCGCGCCTTTGATCGGCGCCTGGCCCTGCCGCAAGGATTGGGAATAGGCCGGTGTCCAACGTCATCCACGCCAAAGTCGTGATTATTGGCTCCGGCCCGGCCGGCTATACCGCCGCTATTTATGCTGCCCGCGCCATGCTCGACCCGATCCTGATCCAGGGGCTTGCCGCCGGCGGCCAGCTCACCACCACGACCGACGTCGAGAACTATCCGGGCTTCGCCGATGTGATCCAGGGTCCCTGGCTCATGGAGCAGATGCAGAAGCAGGCCGAACATGTCGGCACCAAGCTCGTTGCCGACCACGTCATCATCCTCGACCTCAAGCAGCGCCCGTTCCGCCTCGAATGCGATTCCGGCGACGTCTATCTCGCCGAGACCGTGATCCTCGCCACCGGCGCCCAGGCGCGCTGGCTCGATCTGCCCTGCGAGCAGAAATTCCGCGGCTATGGCGTCTCCGCCTGCGCCACCTGCGACGGCTTCTTCTATCGCAACAAAGAGGTGCTGGTGATCGGCGGCGGCAATACCGCGGTCGAGGAAGCTCTGTTCCTGACGAATTTCGCCTCCAAGGTGACGCTGGTGCACCGGCGGGATTCGCTGCGCGCCGAGAAGATCCTGCAGGAGCGCCTGTTCAAGCATCCCAAGATCGAAGTGGTCTGGGACAGCGAGTTGCACGATATCAGCGGCCAGAACGACCCGCTCAAAGTCACCCATGCGCATCTGAAAAACGTCAAGACCGGCGCGATCACCGGGCGCGCGGTCGATGGCATTTTCATCGCCATCGGACATTCGCCGTCCACCGAACTGGTCGCGGGACAGGTCGAGACCAAGGCGTCGGGCTATATCAAGACCGCTCCGCATTCGACGGCGACCTCGGTGCCGGGCCTGTTCGCTGCCGGCGACGTCGCCGACGATATCTACCGGCAGGCCGTGACCGCGGCCGGGCTCGGATGCATGGCCGCATTGGAGGCCGAACGCTACCTCGCCGCGAAAGCCTCGCATCGCGCGGCAGCGGAATGATTTTTAGTCCCTCGCGCGGCTGGTCGGAGCTTGGCGCGGGGAGAAAGCCGGACAATGGATTGGGATAAGCTGAAAGTCTTTCACGCCGCGGCCGAGGCGGGCAGTTTCACGCATGCCGGCGAGCAACTCGGCCTGTCGCAGTCGGCGGTGTCGCGTCAGGTCAGCGCGCTCGAGCAGGAACTGACGGTCTCGCTGTTTCACCGCCATGCCCGTGGGCTGATCCTCACCGAGCAGGGCGAGATGCTCTATCGCACCGCCCACGACGTCTTCATGAAGCTCGAGGCGGCGCGCGCCAAGCTTACCGACAGCCGCGAACGGCCGAACGGCGATTTGCGCGTGACCACCACGCCCGGCATCGGGGTGCACTGGCTGACGCCGCGGCTCGGCGAATTCGTCGAGATGTTCCCGGAAGTCCACATCACCCTGCTCACGACGGACGAGGAACTCGACCTTGCCATGCGCGAGGCCGATGTTGCTATCCGGCTGCGCCAGCCGACCCAGCCTGATTTGATCCAGCGCAAGCTGTTCTCGGTGCACTTCCACGTCTATGCCTCGCCGGAATACCTCAAGCGCTTCGGCACGCCGAAGAACTTCGAGGATCTGGACACACACCGTGTCCTGGTGCTCGGCGGCGGCAATGTGCCGGCCTATCTGCAGCGCTCGCGCTGGCTGGTCGAGGTGGCGCGCGACGGCAAAGGCCCGCGCGTGCCGCATCTCATCATCAACAATATTCTCGGCATCCTGCGCGCCTGTCAGCGCGGCTTAGGCATTGCCATGCTGCCGGATTATCTGGTCGAGGAGAACGGTGGCCTGGTGCCGCTGTTCGCCGAGGCCGACGCGATCGCGCTCGACGCCTATTTCGTCTATCCGGAAGAGCTCAAATCGGTCGCGCGCGTGCAGGCATTCCGCGACTTTTTGGTCGCCAACGCGCAGCGCTGGAATTACTAGCGCAACAGTCTCTAGCGTGTCTGGTGCATCTCCCGGAAAAGTGGGCACCAGCTCTTCGATAAAAGCATGCGTGAGATCAAATAAGCCGCACACGCGTGGCGCGGCAATCTGTCCACGCGTCGGCTGCCCGCACATGACATCGAGACGAAAATGCTGCGCGACCTGCGCCACCATGCGGTAAAAACGTGTGGTCTCACACCTTTCTGGGACGATTTTTCCTGCAGGAAACGGCACGAGAGATTGTTGCTTTCTACACGCATTATTTTCAGCACTTTGCGATGACCGCATGGCTGACATGCCCCGCTTCGCATTGTGCGCCAGGACTGAGAATCGCATACTCTTGATTGTTGTGCTGTCGCGCGTCGGTCGCTGCCATCCTCCCAGATAGGCGATCGAAAGAGCGGCAGCTGTTCCCCTCTGGAAGGTGTCGCTGGCGCCCCCACGCCGGCGTACTGAACCGGGCCCGTAAGGGCCCGGTTTTCTTTTTTCTCTGCTGCCCGGCACGTCGTATGACATGCCCATGCAGTGCGCCCGCGTCTTGGCCCACGCCTATTCTCACGAGTGACAATCAGCCTATCAGCAACCCCGCGCTCCCGGGGTCATCGCGGCTTGCCGCATGGCTCGCCCGGTTTGCGCTGGCGTCCGCCGTCGATCCCGGCGTAAAAGGTGGCCGCCGAAAAACCGATTGAGCGAAGTCCGTGAAAATTTCCATCCTCGACGACTATCACGACACCATCCGCACGCTGCCCTGCTTCGCGAAGCTCAAGGGCCATGACGTCACCATCTGGAACGATCATGTGCAGGACGTCGACAAGCTCTCGGAACGTCTCGCCGACACCGAGGCGCTGGTCCTGATCCGCGAGCGCACGCAGATCCGTGCGCCGCTTCTTGAGCGGCTCAAAAAGCTCAGGCTGATCAGCCAGCGCAGCGTCTATCCGCATATCGACGTCGATGCCTGCACCCGGCTCGGCATCATCCTGTCATCGAGCCAGCATCCGGGCACGCCGTCGCGCGCCACGTCCGAATTCACCTGGGCCCTGATCCTTGCGGCGGCGCGCCAGATTCCGCAGCAGGCGGCTGCGCTCAAAGCCGGCACTTGGCAGATCGGCGTCGGCACCACGCTCGAAGGCAAGACGCTCGGCATCTACGGCTATGGCCGCATCGGCGCGGTCGTCGCCTCCTATGGCCGGGCTTTCGGCATGAATGTCATCGTCTGGGCGCGGCCGGCGACGCTGGAGAAGGCGCGCGCCGACGGCTACACGACAGCGCCGAGCAAGCAAGCCTTTTTCGCGCAGAGCGACGTGATCACCCTGCATATGCGGCTGGTCGACGCCACCCGCCACATCGTCACCGCCGACGATCTTGCCCGCATGAAACCGACCGCGCTTCTGGTCAATACCAGCCGCGCGCCGCTGATCGCACCCGGCGCGCTCGTCGAAGCCTTGCGCAAAGGCCGGCCCGGTTTCGCCGCGGTCGACGTCTACGAGCAGGAGCCAGTGCGCGATCCGGATTATCCGCTGTTGAAAATGCCGAACGTGATCTGCACGCCGCATCTCGGCTATGTGACGCGCGAAGAATACGAGACGCAGTTCACCGAGATTTTCGATCAGATCACGGCCTATGCCGGCGGTGCTCCAACCAACGTGATCAACGCAGAAGTGCTGAACAATAAGTCGCTGCGGGCGTGACGCATTGCGCAAGAAAACTGTCACCGTCAATGACAGGATGCAGCGCGGCTACCGCTATGAGCTGAGCGCGCCGGCGGGACGCGGCTTCGACCCGGAATTCCGGCCCGAGCTCACGCCGTCGGACATGCTGCGGCTCGGCGTGTTCGCCGGCAAATACATGACCGACTGCCGCAAGGAATTTCCCAAGAGCTGGTTTGCCCGCGCCAAGCTTGCCACCAATCACCGCGATCCCGCGCTGAATTGTTTCGGCGTCGATGCGAGCCAGCCGCTTTCGGTGTGGCGCAAGAACGGCTGGATCTTTCGCGACGATCCGCGCGGCTGGTTTCAATGGTATTGCCGCTACTATATGGGCCGGCGCATCCCGGCCGAGGACGCGCGGCAGATCAAACGGTGGAAAGCGATCCGCCGCCACATCCGGCAGATCCAGCGCCATTGCGAGCCGGGCGATCCCGCTTGTCGGCCGCGGCAGCGCCAGGCGCTGCTGCACTGGGCCTATGACAGCCGGAAGATCTAAGCTGGATCCAGTCCCTTCGACTTGATGACGCGCTTCACGTCGGGCGTCGTCAGGAATTGTAGCAATGCGCGGCCGGCTTCGGCGTGGCTCGCGCTTGTCGGGATGCCGCCGGTGAACATGGTCACGCTTTGCAATTCGGCAGGCAGCGCGCCGACAACATCTATGCCGGCGACCGCCATCAGTTCCGACATCTGCTGAATGCCGATCTCGGCCTCGCCGCGCAGCACCACAAGGCCGGCGAGCCCCGCCGCGCCGCCGGCGCCGTAATGCGACTTGGCCGCCATCGGCTCGGTGATGCCGAGTTGCGCGAACACTTTGGCCATATGGACGCCGCTCGCCCCACCGCCGACCGGCTTGCTCAGCGCCACCGATTTGGCCGCAAGCATCGCGCGCTTGAACGTCTCGGCTGAGGAAATATCCGGCCGCGGCGCGCCTTTGGCGATGCAGACGCCGATCGACGAACGCGCCACGTCGATAAGGCTTGCCGGCGCGATCCTGCCGCTCGCGATCAGGGCCTCGGCGCCATCTCGGGTGACGATCGCGACATCGGCCGCTTCGCCCTCGCCGAGCCGCTTTTCCTGCCGCAATGACGGCCCAAGCTCGACGGCGAGCCGATGACCGGCGATGCGCTCGAATGCGGGCGCGATCTCCTCGAACACCATTTTCATGGCGGTCGTGCTCAGAACCTTGATCTCGACCTGGATCTCGACTTGCGGCGCCACGCGACCTCCCTTGCGGCATCGGGTTTTCCTCGGCGAACCGACCCTTCCGCGAACCGGCCCTGCCCCTATCAACTCTGTGTGAGTTTTCGTTGTGCCGCAATCAAATAGCGTGTCGCGGGCATCCTTTGCGAAAGGATTTGCGCTAGAACAGGGGCAAGGATTGTCTTGGCTTTTCCGGTTCTGGAGGACGACCGAAATGTTCACACGCCGACACATGGCTCTTGCCGGTGGCGCCGGACTGGCGCTTGCTTTTGTCCGTCTCACCCGTCCGCACGCCGCAACCCCCGCGCCGCACGCCTACGAAGTCACCCACAGTGACGACGAATGGCACAAGCTGCTCACGCCTGCGCAATTCGACGTGCTGCGGCGTGAGGGCACCGAGCGGCCGTTCACCAGCCCGCTGCTCGACGAGCATCGCAGCGGCACCTTCGCCTGCGCCGGCTGCGACTTGCCGCTCTATTCCTCGAAGACCAAATTCGAGAGCGGCACCGGCTGGCCGAGCTTCTGGGCGCCGCTCGATAATGCCGTCGACGAGACCACCGACCGCACCTTCGGCATGACCCGCACCGCGGTATCGTGCCATCGCTGCGGCGGCCATCTCGGCCATGTCTTCAATGACGGCCCGAAGCCCACGGGCTTGCGCTATTGCATGAACGGCGTGGCGCTGAAATTCGCGCCGGGCCCGCGCAAGTTCGAGCTGACAAGTTCGAGCTGAGTGCGGACGCAACGAAGCCAAAAAAATTTAAAGGCGGAGCGGGGTTCGCGCCGCTTTTGTCTTGCTTGCGGACTGCGGCAAATGCCGCCGCAACAGGTCGAGCAGGAATTCGGCCGCCGGCGTCAGCGGCAGCCCGGCGCGCCGCACCGTCACGATCGGCGGCGCCGGCAGCACCTCCTTCACCGGGATCGGCGCCAGCGTCCCGCCGGTCTCGGAAAATTCGATCCACTGGATCGGCACCATGGCGAGCAGATCGCTGCTGGCGAGCGCGACCATCAAAGTCAGCGCTGACTGGCTGCGCAGCGCCAGCCGCGGCGCCGGCATTTTGTGCTGCGCGAACAGCTGACCGAGTTCCTCCTCGGCGCGGAAGGTGACGGACGTCGTCGCCCATTCGGCGCCGCCGAGATCGCGCAACGACCGCACGCCGGCGAGCGGATGGTCTTTGCGGGCGAGAATGATCCGCAAGTTCTCGAACAGGATTTCCTGCGAAAGCTCCGGCGACGGCGCCTGATCGGGCCGCGGCCCGACATAGAAATCGACGCTGCCGTCTTTCAGCCCCGCTTCGAGCGTCGGATACCAGCCTTCGATCAGATGCAGGTCGACATGCGGATAACGGGCGCGGAACGGCCCAAGCGCCTTGGGTAACAGCGCGATATGCGCGGCGAGCGAGAGACCGGCGACGACTTTGCCCGACGTGCCGCCGTGCAGCTGCTCGGCCTCGTCGCGGGCGCGCCGCACTTCGGTGAGCACCGCGCTGGCGCGGCGCACGAAAGCCTGGCCGATCGGGGTCAGGATCATGCCACGGGCGCGGCGCTCGAACAAAGGCGCGCCGAGCTCGCGCTCGAGCTCCTGCACGCTGCGGGTCAGCGCCGGCTGGGCGAGCTTCAAATGCCGCGCCGCCGCGCGCAGACTGCCACGCTCGGCGATCGCCACGACATCGCGAAACTGGTTGAGTTTCATGCGCTTTCGACGGGTTGACCGGCTGATATCAGATGGTTATCGCTCAGACGATTATGCGATCTTCTTGCGATCCCCGTCCAGGACTAGACCAACCCTAAGCAACGCAGCCCGCAAGACCGCGCCCAAGACTGCGCTAAAGACTGCGCGAGCACATAAGAGGAAACGATGACCCAGATCCGCGGCTTCATCGAAGCCACCCGCCGCCCCGGCGTCTTGGGCGTGCATTCGCTCGATCATTTCAGCCTCACCGTGCCCGACCTCGACAAGGCGAAGATTTCTACGAGACCTTCGGCCTCGACGTGCGCAAGGAGGGCAAGGGCATTGCGCTCCATACCCACGGCCATCCGCATCGCTGGGGCACATTGACCGAGGGTCCGAAGAAGAAGCTGCATTACCTGTCGTTCGGCGCCTTCGAGGACGACCTGCCACGCTTCCGCGAGCACCTGAATCAGCTCGGCATCGAACGGCTCGATCCGCCGGCCGGCTTCGAAAGCAATGGCCTGTGGTTCCGCGATCACGAAGGCGTGCCGGTCGAAATTCGCGTGGCGGAAAAATCCTCGCCGAATGCGAAGTCGGTCTTCAGTGTGGTGCCGGGAGCGCCCGGCGTCGCTGCCGCGGTGAAACGCAGTCAGGCGCCGGCGACACATCCGCGGCGGCTCGCGCACATTCTGCTCTTCACGAAAGATGTGCCGCGCGCGATCGAGTTCTACACCAGGGTCTTGGGCCTGCGGCTGTCGGATTCCTCGGAAGGCAATATCGCCTTTCTGCACGGCGTCCACGGCAGCGATCATCATCTCATCGCCTTCGCCCGCTCGGAAGGGCCGGGCCTGCATCATTGCAGCTGGGATGTCGGCAGCGTCGAGGACATCGGGCTTGGCGCCATGCAGATGGCGGGCAAGGGCTTCACCCACGGCTGGGGTCTGGGCCGCCACGTGCTCGGCTCCAATTACTTTCATTACATCCAGGATCCGTGGGGCAGCTGGTCGGAATTTTCCGCCGACATCGATTTCGTCCCCTCGACCGTCGACTGGGCTTCTGCCGATCATCTCGGCGAGGATTCCTTCTATCTCTGGGGCCCCAACGTGCCCGAGGACTTCGTCCGCAACCACGAAGCCGAACACTAAGCGGGCGCGCGGGTGACGGAAGCAAGCGAGACGCAAGCGGGCGAGACCGAAGTGCTGATCGTCGGCGCGGGCCCCGTCGGGCTTGCGCTGGCGATCGAGCTTGGGCTGCGCGGCATCGACGTAACAATCGTCGAGCAGCGCTCGCGCACCGGCGCGCAGCCGCGCGCCAAGACCACCAATGTGCGCACCATGCAGCACATGCGGCGCTGGGGTCTTGCCGAGAAGCTGCGCGCCGCGGCGCCCCTGCCCTATGACTATCCAACCGACATCGTGTTCTCGACCACGCTCTATGGCCGCACCTTGGCCGTGATCGAGAATGCCTTCGCGGGGCGGAAATGCCGCGATCCGCGCTTTCCCGAACCGGCGCAATGGGTGCCGCAATATACGGTCGAGAAGATCCTGCACGAGCGCATCGCCGAACTGCCGTCGGTGCGGCTCGTGTCGGGCGCGTCGCTCGAAGACGCTTCGCAATCGGCCGAAAGTGTAACGGCCGTGGTGCGTGAACTCGACAGCGGCCGCCGCCGGACCATGCGCGCGCATTATCTGGTCGGCGCCGACGGCGCCAAAAGCCGGGTGCGCGAGATCATCGGCGCGCGCATGACCGGCGAACATGCTTATGCGCTCAATTACAATCTGAGCCTGCGCATTCCCGAGCTCGACCGCGCGCCGCCCGAGCGGCGCGCCATCATGTATTGGCTGATCAATCGCGACAGCCCGGGCGTCTTGAGCCCGCTCGATTGCAACGGCGAATGGGCCTTCATCACCCGGCTGGCGCCCGGCGTCACCGCCATCAGCGATGACGAGGTGATCCGCCGCGTCCATGCCGCCATCGGCCGGCCGCTCCCGGTCGAGATCGTGGCGCGCGACTATTGGGCCGCGCATCGCCTGATCGCGGATCGCTATCGCGAGCGCCGCATCTTCCTCGCCGGCGACGCTTGCCATTTGCATCCGCCGTTCGGCGGCTATGGCATGAATCTCGGGATCGCCGACGGCGTCGATCTGGGCTGGAAACTCGCCGCCGCGCTGCACGGCTGGGGCGGCGACACGCTGCTGGCCTCCTATGAAGATGAGCGCCGCCCGGTCCATCTGCGCACCATCGACGAAGCGGTCGAGAACTACCGCACCCTGAGCGATGAATTGCTCAAGGACGATCTCGATGCCGACGATGCCGCGGGCCAGCGCGCCCGCGCCGCCATCGCCAAGGAAATCGTCGCCACCAAGACGCGCGAGTTCGATACGCTCGGCGTCGTGCTCGGCTCGCGTTATGACGGCTCACCGATCGTGGCCGACGACGGCAGCAGGCCGCCCGCCGAGCACTATGCGAATTTCGAGCCCTCCGCGCACCCCGGCTGCCTCGCTCCTCATGCCTGGCTCGCCGACGGCTCCTCGCTCTACGACCATTTCGGGCCCGGCTTCACGTTGTTGCTTCTCGACGGCAGTGCCGCCGCTTTGGCGCAAGAGATTGAGACGGCAGCGGCCCATGCCCGCGTACCGCTGAAGCTCTTCGACTTGCGCGAGACCGGACTGGAAAAGCTTTATGCCGCACCGCTCGCGCTGATCCGTCCGGATCAGTTCGTCGCCTGGCGCGGCGCCGACGCCGACGCTGACGCGCTGATCCGGACCATCAGCGGCAATGCGCAATCAATGCCGCGAGATTTCGCGGCCATCAGCGACAGACATAACCAAGGGCTTGGGAGGGTGGCGTCATGACGATGCAGGACGGCAATACGATCAACGTCACAAGGGTCATCGACGACTTGCCAATTCGTAGTTTCCAGATCGCGGTCTTCGTCCTGTGCTCGCTGGCTGCGTTCCTGGATGGCATCGACACGCAGAATATCGGCAGCGCCGCCCCGATCATCGCCGCCAACATGAACCTGACGCGTGCCGCGCTCGGCCCGGTGTTCTCGTCCGCGCTGGTCGGCGCCACTCTGGGCGCGCTGACCTTCGGTCCGCTCGGCGACAAATACGGCCGCAAAGTCATGCTGGCGATTGCCGTCTTCCTGTTCGGCGTCTTCACCATCGCAACCGCCTACGCGCAGACTTACGAGCAGCTCCTGGCCGTTCGCCTTCTCGGGGGCATCGGCATGGGCGGAGCAACGCCTTGCTTCATCGCGCTGGCGTCCGAATTCGCGCCGGCACGCCGCCGCGCCATGGTGGCGAGCGTCATCTGGTCGGCGTTTCCATTGGGCGGCTTCGTCGGCGGATTTCTCAATGCCTACGTCCTGCAAATGTTCGGCTGGCAGGCGATTTTCCTGATCGGCGGCGTGCTGCCGATCCTGATCACGCTGGCTTTCATGATCTGGCTGCCGGAATCGCTGAAATTCCTGATCGCCAAGGGCGGCGAAACCACGCGAATCGCAGCGATCGTCCGCCGCCTGCAGCCCGGTCTGCCGGCCAATGCGCATTTCGTCTCCAACGAGCAGCGTGTGGAGGGAGTCCCGCTCAAGCATCTGTTCAGCGACGGCCGCGCTTTGTGGACCTTGCTGCTGTGGGTGCCGTTCTTCGCCGCCTTCGGCGTCTTGATTGTCGCAGTGCTTTGGACGCCGACGCTGTTGCACGACAACGGCATCCCGCTTGCGGAAGCCGTGCGGGCCATTGCCTTCAACGGGCTTGGCGCTTTGATCGGCATGAGCGCCGCCGGACGATTGATCGAACGCTTCGGCGCGGGCCCAGTCTTGGTCCCGGCGTTCCTGCTCGGCGCCGTCACGACGGCCTTGCTCGGCTTTGCCGCAGCGTCCTCGGTCGGCATGGCCGTCGGCGTCTTCCTGATCGGTCTGTTCGTCGGCATGGGCGGCTCGGGCGCGATCGCGCTCGCGGCGCTGACCTATCCTACTCCCATCCGCTCTACCGGCGTCGGCTGGGCCATGGGCGTCGGCCGCTTCGCCCAAGTGCTGTCGCCGCTCTTTGCCGGCTTCGTGACCGGCGCCGGATGGAGCAGCGTGCAGCTGTTCGTGGTGCTGGCGATCGCGCCGGTCCTTGCCGCGCTCGCGATCATCGTGCTGCGCACGCTGCCCGCACACCGGCCGGCCGCGGAGACGATCACCGCGCCCGAGGCGATCGCCTCATGACGCCGCAGCGGCGGGCGCTCGCGTCAACACCGCGAGCGTGTGCTTGGCGATCATGAGCTCTTCGTTGGTCGGCATGACATAGAGCCGCGTCCGGCTGTCCGGCCGCGATATCAGGAGCTTTCCCGCCGCATTGGCGGCGGCGTCGAGATCGATCCCGAGCCAGGCGAGCTTCTGCGCCACGCGTTCGCGCAGCCGCGGCGAGTTCTCGCCGATTCCGGCGGTGAAGACGAAAGCGTCGGCCCCGCCGAGCGCCGCCGCCATCATGCCGGTATTGAGCGCGATGCGGTAGACGAAATGCTCGATCGCCAAAGCCGCGCCCGGCGCGCTGCTCGCCTCGAGTTCGCGCATGTCGTTGCTGACGCCGGACAGGCCTTTGAGCCCGCAATCGTGATAGAGCATGCGCTCGAGCGTTTTGGCCGTCATCTGCTTTTCGCTGAGCAGATAAAGCAGCACGCCCGGATCGATCTGGCCCGGCCGCGTCCCCATCGGCAGCCCGTCAAGCGCGGTGAAGCCCATCGTACTTTCGACGCTCTTGCCGCCGGCGAGCGCGCACATCGAGGCGCCGCTGCCGAGATGCGCGACGATCACGCGTCCCCCGGCGATGTCCGGCGCGACCTCGCGCAGACGGCCGGCGATATATTCGTAGGACAGGCCATGGAAGCCGTAACGGCGGACGCCTTCCTGATAATAGACCTCCGGAATGGCGAAGTGATCGGCGACCGTGCTGTGGGTGCGGTGAAAGGCGGTGTCGAAGCAGGCGACCTGCGGCAGTTGCGGGCGGCGCGCCATGATCAGCTTGATCGCCGCGAGATTGTTCGGCTGGTGCAGCGGCGCGAGCGAATTATATTGCTCGAGCCGCTTGAGCACGGCGGCGTCGATCAAAACCGGCGCCTTGTAATCCGGCCCGCCGTGCACGACGCGATGACCAACGGCGATGAGATCGACATTCGCGGTCTCGCGCAGCCAATCGCCGGTCGCCGCCATCGCCGCGGGAACGTCGGCTATGGCCTGGGCATCGTAGGATTTGTCGATCAGCGATGAGCCGTCATGCGAACTGGCACGCAGCCGCGGCCGCGTGCCGATGCCGTCCATCTGGCCCTTGATATGCCGTTCAAGACCACCGCCGGCGATGGCGAAAATCTCGAATTTGATGCTCGACGAGCCGGCATTGACTACAAGGATCGTGTCCATGGGCGCTTACGCCGCCGCGGCCTTCTTGGCGTCGCCGCGCCGCGCCGCGGCGTAGAGCACGCCGGCCGCACACGAAGCCATGCGGCTGCGCACCGAATCGGCACGCGACGTCAGCACGATGGGAACCCGGGCGCCGAGCACGAGGCCCGCGGAATTGGCTTTGGCCATGAAGATGAGATTCTTGGCCAGCATGTTGCCGGCTTCGAGATCAGGCACGACCAGGATCTGCGCATGGCCGGCGACCGGCGACTGAATGCCCTTGATCCGCGCCGCCTCCGGGTCAATCGCATTGTCGAAGGCCAGCGGACCGTCGAGCGTGCCGTCGGTGATCTGTTTGCGGTCGGCCATCTTGCACAGTGCGGCGGCATCGATCGTCGACGGGATCTTCGATGTGACCGTTTCGACCGCTGAGAGAATAGCGACGCGCGGATGACCGAGGCCGACCTGAACCCATAGATCGATGGCGTTTTGGATGATGTCGCGCTTGGCCTCGAGATCCGGGAAAATGTTGATCGCGGCATCGGTGACGAACAGCGTTTCAGGGTAGGTCGGCACGTCCATGATGAAGACATGGCTGATCCGCCGCGCCGTCCGCAGTCCCTTGCTCGACGAGGCCACCGCGTGCATCAGCTCGTCGGTATGCAGGCTGCCCTTCATCAGCATTTCGCCTTTGCCCTCGCGTACGAGTTCGACGCCGCGTTCGGCGGCGGCGTCACTGTGCGGCGTATCGACCAGCTCGTATTTGCCGATGGCGAGGCGATACTCGCGGGCGACGTTCTCGATCTTGGTGCGCGGGCCGACCAGGGTCGGAACGATGATCCCGAGTTCGGCGGCTTCGACCGCGCCACGCAGCGAAGTCTCGTCGCAGGGATGCACGACAATCGTCTTGGCCGGCGGGACTTCCTTGGCCCGTGCGATCAGGCGGTCATATTTGGCGCCGACGGGATGCTCATTTGACATGGTCGCTCCATGAGGTTGGTCGCGTTGGCGTTCAAGTAATACCGGTTCCCAGCACCAAACCGACGATCTGAACAGCGATCACTTTGACGATCGTCATCGACGGAAAGATCATGGCATATCCGACGTCGGGCCGTTCGGTCGGCGCCATTCGCGCGGAGTAAACCAGAATGGCCGGATTTCCGGTAGCGCCCGATGCAACTCCGACCAGATCGTCATAGGGTATTTTAAGCAAATAATAGCCGACGAGAAGAACGATCAGAACGGTGATGAACACGACCGCCGCACCGATCAAGAGCAGAGTTGGTCCGGTTTCCGTCACGGTCTTAAGAAACGGCTGGCCGGCATTGATGCCGACCGCGGCCAGGAACAACGCCAGACCAAAATTTCGCAGCACGATATTCGCCGGCAAAGGCATCACCCAGAGCAGTGGACCCGTCCGTCGCAGCTTGCCGGCGATCAGCGCCACGATAAGCGGACCGCCGCCGATACCCAGCGTCACCGTGCCGACGCCAGGAACCGGAATCGGGATGAGTCCGAGGAGGACGCCGAGCACCATACCGACGCCGAGTGATACGTAGCTGAACTCGGCCGCGGATTTCACCGTGTCGCCGAAATATTTTCGTATGTCGTCCTTGCGGTCGGGCGGCATCAGCACGCCGACGCGATCGCCGAATTCAAGTGTCAGATCCGGATTCGGCACGATGTCCACGTCGTATCGCCGGACATGCAATATCTGGGCAGGAAACCCGGTAGGCAGTTGCAGCCGCCCGAGCGGCACGCCAACGACATTGGCTTTGCCGACGAAGACACGAATGTAATCAAGCGCCGAACGATCCTTGACAAGGCGACCAGGTTCCAATTTTCCAACGCGCGCTGCGGCGTCGTTGATATCGCTCTGGCGCTCGGCAACCACCAGGAGAGCATCGCCCGCATTCACGGAAAGATCGGGCGAAGGAAGAAAGTTTTGATGGTCTCTCCGCACCATCTCGATCTGCACACCGCCCGGAATCTTCTGTCGCAGATCGTCGAGCGTGAGATTGGCGCAATCGGCGCCGAGCGTGATTTCCGCCATGTGCAATTGCGGCTCTTTCGGCGGGAATTTCGGCTGCACCGCCCGCGTCATGAAGTAGATGCACAGAATTGGTCCGATCACGCCGAACGGATAGGCGACCGAATAACCGATCGACGGCTCGCTGTTGCGCATGGTGTCGAGCGCCGCCTGCAGCGTGGCCGTGCTGGTCATCGATCCCGCGAAGAGCCCTAACGTGTGGCCGACCTTGATGCCGAAGATGTGGCCGAGCCCGAGCGCGACGAACAGGCCAACGATAACGGCGACAAACGCCAACAGATTATATTTGCGGCCCGCCGCGCCGATCATGCCTTCGAAAAACTGCCGGCCGTAGAGAATGCCGACCCCGTAAAGAAACATGATCAGCCCGATCAGCCCGATCGGGCCCGTGATCTGCGCCTTGGGCGCGAAGGCGCCGAGCGCAAGACCGACGAACAGCACGGCGCCGACCCCGAGCGAAAATCCGCCGAGATTGATCTGGCCGACGAGATAGCCGAGGCCGATCGCCAGAAAGGCCGTGAGGATCGGTTGCGTCCCGATGATGTTCTGCGCGAATTCCAGCATCCCCATGCTCCCTTTGTCGCTCAGCGGGCGTTGCAGCCGGCCGCGCGGAATTGTCCGATGACGCGCTCTGTCAATTCTGGCGTCGGCGCTTGCGTGTCCTCGCATTTGTATTCGAGGTTCATCGCCTTCCACTTGAACGAGCCCATCTGATGGAAGGGCTGCACCTCGACCCATTCCACGTTCTTCATCGGCGCGACAAAGCGCGCGATACCCTCGACATTGTCCGGAGCGTCGGTCCATCCCGGCACCAGCGTGAAGCGCACCCAGACCCGCTTGCCGATGGCCGCGAGCCGTTCGGCAAACTTCAGTGTCGGCGCCACGTCGCGGCCGGTGACTTTGCGATAGGTGTCCGGGTCGGAGCTCTTGATGTCGAGCAGCACCATATCGAGCGTGGACAGGTAGCGGTCGTCGGCGCGATCGCCGAGAAAGCCCGAGGTTTCGATAGCGGTGTGCAGGCCCATGTCCTTGGCCGCAGCCAGAATCCGGCGCGTGAACGCAGCCTGCACCAACGGCTCGCCGCCGGAAATCGTCAGCCCGCCGTCGAGCGCTCGCATCGCCGGGGCGAAACTGCTCAGCCGGTCGATCACCGCCTGCGTGGAAACGTAAGTCCCGTCTTTGAGATGCCAGGTGTCCGGGTTGTGGCAATACGAGCAGCGCAACAGGCAGCCCGAGACAAATAGAACGATGCGCAGGCCCGGGCCGTCATAGCGCGACGACGTCTCGTAGGAATGGCAATAGCCGAATGCGCCGTCGGTTTCGTTGATTTGCGCCGCGTCAGGCGCGTCGGGTGAAATGCCGGCGTGGAGATCGTACCGGCTGCCCGCTTCCAGCGTTCCGACCTGTGACATGATCACCCTTCTTGTGAAGACGGCTCACCGTCGCGGCTTCAAGAACGAAGCCACGACGGTCATGCGTCGTGGGCGTCGCTAACGCAGCTGCTCAGATGGTGTATCCGTGCCTGTGCATGCAAGCCGCGCCGGCGGCGTAACGCTGGGTGGCATCCGCCCGCAGAATGTGATTGCGATCCATCTCCTTGGTGCAGATCCCCCACGCTTCTTCATAGGTCGGTTTTGCGGCCACCTTCTTCGCCTTCTTCGCCGACGCCATGTCGCTCGTCGCAAGCGCCAAAGCGAAGGCAAGCGGAGCAATCGCGATACACGTTAGACTGACCTTGAGCATTTCATCCTCCCGATTTGTAAACTACGCGTTTTTCACTCTGCATTTGCCCAACGCACCGGGGCGACGTCACGACGCCGCGGCACGCAGTTTCGACGGCGGCCCGCGCCGCCGCCGAAAATCATATCTGGCCGTGGAATGTCCGGCCGATCACATCGAGCTGCTGCTCGCGCGTCAGCCTGACGAAGTTCACGGCATAGCCCGAGACCCGGATCGTGAGCTGCGGATATTTGTCCGGATTCTTCATGGCGTCCTCGAGCGTCGCTTTGTCGATGACGTTGAGGTTCATGTGGAAGCCGCCGGCGCCGAAATACACGTCGAAGGCCTTGACCGCCTCGGTGACAAGCTCGTCCGGGGCCAAATGCGCCTTCTGCGGCGCCACCGACACCGTGTAGCTGATGCCGTCGAGCGCATCGTCGTAGGGCAGCTTCGCCACCGACAGGCACGATGCCAGCCAGCCATGGCTGTCGCGGCCGTGCATCGGATTGGCGCCCGGGCCGAACGGTTCGCCTTTGCGCCGCCCGTCCGGCGTGTTGCCGGTATGCGCGCCATAGACCACGTTCGAGGTGATGGTCAGGACGCTCTGGGTGTGGGTAGCATTGCGATAGGTCGGATGCTTCCTGATCTTCTGCATGAACCGCGTGACGATATCCGACGCGATCAAGTCGACCCGATCGTCATTGTTGCCGAACTGCGGCATCTTGTCGTTGCTCTCGTTGCTATAATCAACCGCGAGACCGGTCTTGTCGCGGATCACCTTCACCTTGCCGTATTTGATCGCGGCGAGGCCGTCGGCCACCACGGACAGGCCGGCAATGCCGAACGCCATGGTGCGCAGGATATCGCGATCGTGCAGCGCCATTTCGAGGCGTTCATAAAAATACTTGTCGTGCATGTAGTGGATGCAGTTCATGGCATGCACGTAAGTGCGCGCCAGCCACTCCATGAGCGTGTCGAATTTCGCGGACACGTCGTCGTAGTCAAGCACCTCGCTGGTCACCGCAGGAGTTGGCGGCGCGACCTGGTCGCCCGACATCTCGTCGCGGCCACCGTTGATGGCATAGAGCAGCGCCTTGGCGAGATTGACGCGGGCGCCGAAGAACTGCATCTGCTTGCCGAGCCGCATCGCCGAGACGCAGCAGGCGATGCCGTAATCGTCGCCCCAATGCGGCCGCATCAGATCGTCGTTCTCGTATTGCAACGACGACGTATCGCGGCTCATCTTGATGCAATAGCGTTTGAAATTCTCCGGCAGGTGCTTCGACCACAGCACGGTGATGTTCGGCTCCGGCGCCGGCCCGAGATTGGTCAGCGTGTGCAGCATGCGGTAGCTGCTCTTGGTGACCAGCGTCTCGCCGTCGAGACTCATGCCGCCGACGCACTCGGTTGCCCAGTACGGATCGCCGCTGAACAGCGCATCGTATTCCGGCGTGCGCAGGAAGCGGACGATCCGCAGCTTCTGCACCAGCTGGTCCCACAATTCCTGGGCGCCGGACTCGTCAAGAATGCCCTCGCGCAGATCGCGCTCGATATAGACGTCCAGGAAGCTTGAAATGCGGCCCATCGACATCGCCGCGCCGTTGGCCTCTTTGACCGCACCGAGATAGGCGAGATAGGTCCACTGCACGGCTTCATGCGCATCTGTCGCGGGCTTGGTGAGGTCGCAATCGTAGCGCTTGCCCATTTCGGCAAGGTCTTCGAGTGCACGAATTTGGTCGGCCAATTCCTCCCGCTGCCGGATGACCTCATCGACCGGCCACATATCGTTGAGTTGCGCGCGTTCGGCGTGCTTGACCTCAAGCAGCCGATCGATGCCGTAGAGCGCGACGCGCCGGTAGTCGCCGATGATGCGGCCACGGCCATAGGCGTCCGGCAGGCCGGTGATCACGCCGGACTTGCGGCATTTCATGATTTCCGGCGTGTAGGCGTCGAACACGCCGTCATTGTGGGTCTTGCGGTATTTCGTGAAGATCTCATGGACCTTGGCATCGGCCTCGATGCCGGCGGCCTTGAGGCCGGCTTCGACCATGCGCAGTCCGCCGTACGGAAATATCGCGCGCTTGAACGGCTGATCGGTCTGCAGCCCGACAATGATTTCGTTCGTTTTATCGATGTAGCCAGGCTTGTGCGCCAGCATGGTCGACGGCGCATGCACGTCGACGGCAAGCACGCCTTTCTTTCGTTCTTCCTGAAAATAGGGCTGCAGCTTTTCCCAAACAGCCTTAGTGCGTTTGGATGGGCCGACGAGGAATTTTTCGTCGCCGGTGTAAGGCGTGGCATTGGTGCTGATGAAATCGCGTACGTCGATCCTGGTTTGCCAACTTCCGGGTTGGAAGTTTCTCCAGTGACGCTCGCCCTTCGAACCTTTCGCGACGCCAGCTGTTCCTTCCATCTCGTCCTCCCAGGAAGTTGCTGCTTAATTCACGACTTCATTTCCTTATTATTTTTTATCTTGAGCCTTAGCTTTAGATCGATCTGCTTGCGCGGCTTAGATCTACTGCTTGCGCGAAAAGGCCGCATATCAAATCAATTGCTCGGCATTGTGACAAAAGCAAACTTGTCGCAGATAATTTGCGCACTTGGGGGGCCAGCTAATCACGTCGATGGTCGATAGTCGATGGTCGATATATGTCAAATTCTCGGCTGAAACGAACTGAAAGCCGATATTGCAACGCGTCATCAAATTAAGCTGACCTGCGAGCGTATGCCTCTACATGCATCGGTCTATTATGCTAGAGTATAAGAAAAGGGAGAACAATAAAGCATAGACTGCCGACTGCGCGAAGGCGTGTGCATGCGTTGGCATCTTTAGCCGGCGGGAGGTGGAAATGACTTTATCGGCGATAAGGTCACTCATAATCACGGCGCTAATCTTCTTGCCTTGCGGGGCAATCGCTCAGAACGCGAGTCCACAAAATGCAAACGCTCAACCCGCGGCGAAACTGAGTTCCGCGCAGATCGGTCAGCTCGTGGCGCCGATCGCGCTCTATCCGGACACGCTGCTGTCCGAAGTGCTGATGGCGTCGACCTATCCGCTCGAAGTCGTCGAGGCGGAACGCTGGGTCAGTGCCAACAAGAACCTCAAGGGAGATGCGCTCAAAGCCGCCGTCGACAAGCAGGATTGGGACGACAGCATCAAGTCGCTGGTGGCGACGCCCTCCGTCCTCGAAATGATGAGCACGAAGCTCGACTGGACGCAGAAACTCGGCGAAGCCGTGATCGGTCAGCAGGCCGACGTCATGGACGCGATCCAGCGTCTGCGGGCCAAGGCGCAGGCCAACAATAAATTACAGTCGAACAAGCAGCAGACTGTCACGGTCTCGCAACAGCAGGGCCGGCAATACATCGCCATCGCGCCGGCCGATCCCGATACGCTCTATGTGCCGTATTACGATCCGGGCGTCGTCTATGGCGACTGGCCCTATCCGGATTATCCGCCCTACTACTGGCCGGCGCCCGGCTATATCGCAGCCGGCATCATCGCGACCGGCATCGCGTTCGGCGCCGGCTATGCACTCGGGCGCTGGGCCTCGGGCGGTTATTGGCGCGGCAATGTCAATTGGAACAACAACAATATCGCCATTAATCGGCCGGGCGGCGGAAGCGGCAATTGGAACCGCGGTGCGCATGTCGAGCACCGGCTCGGCAATCGCGGCGGGCGCGAACAGGGACTGAACTTCCGCGGCAGCAACGGCCAGCGGGTGCTCAATCCCGGCGGCGCCAATCGCGCCAATATCGTCGGCGGCAACCGGACCAATGTCGGCGAGCGGCATCGGCCCGGCCAGCATCCGAATGTCGGCAACCGCGGCGGCAACCGCGCCCATGCGGCGCAGCGGCCTGCACGCGGCAACGGTGCACGCGCCGGGGGTGGCAGAGCCCACGCGGCGGCAAGACCCGCTGGCGGCCGTGGCGGCGGCCGGCCTCATGTCGGAGGTGGCGGCGGTCGACCCCATGTCGGAGGTGGCGGCGGCATGCGCGCGCATGCCGGCGGAGGTGGCGGGTTCCGTGGCGGCGGCGGCGGTGGCCATCGCGGCGGCGGCGGGCGTGGCGGCGGCCGGCGCTCCGACATCCGGCTCAAGCACGACCTCGTCTATCTTGGCACGCTCGACGACGGGCTCGGCTTCTACCGCTTCAGCTACAACGGCGGCAGCACGGCCTATGTCGGCGTGATGGCGCAGGACGTGCAGCAAGTCATGCCGCAGGCGGTTTTTGCCGGCCGCGATGGCTATCTGCGCGTCGATTATCATAAGCTCGGCGTACGATTTGAGACTTATGACGCATGGCTCCGGCCCGGGGCGCAGCTTCCGGCGACGGTTCGGACCGTGCACTGATCGGCGGATCCATGGATGGTGATCGCGGAGGGAACGGCCACGAGCCCTCCCGATTTCCATACCTGCCGCCGGTATCCTGGCTCGCACAGTATCGGCCCGCTTGGCTGGGACATGATCTCGTCGCGGGCGCCACGCTTGCCGCTTACGCTATCCCGGTTTCGTTAGCCTATGCGGGCCTCGCCGGCCTGCCTCCCCAGGTCGGCATCTACGGGTATCTGCTCGGAGGCCTGGGCTATGCATTGCTGGGCTCATCGCGCCAGCTTGCGATTGGACCGACATCGGCAATCTCACTCATGATTGCCTCTACCGTCGGCGATATGGCGGCGGGTGATGCCGAGCGCTATGCGGCAATCGCGAGCCTCGCGGGCTTCACTGTTGCCCTTCTTTGCTTCATAGCGTGGCTTCTGCGCTTGAGCATGCTGGTGCGGCTTATCAGCGACAGCATTCTGGTCGGCTTCAAGGCTGGAGCGGGGCTTACGATCATAATGACGCAACTGCCAAGCCTGCTCGGCGTTTCAGGCGGCGGCCATGATTTCTTCGAACGTGCGGTGCTGCTGGCGGGCGAACTCGGTCAGATTAATGTCCTTGTGCTCGCGGTCGGCGCTGCCGCTGTGGCGGCCCTGCTCTTGGGCGAACGGCTTTTGCCGGGCAGGCCAATCGCGCTTGCAGTCGTCGCACTTGCAATCGCGGCCACAGGTGTTTTCGGACTTGCAGCGCTTGGGCTGCCCACGACAGGATCTGTGCCGAGCGGCCTTCCGTCCTTGGCTGGACCGGCGCTTCGCCTGCGCGACGTCGAAGGAATTTTTCCGCTCGCCGCCGGCTGTCTCGTTCTCGCCTATATCGAATCCGTCTCAGCCGCGCGTACGTTTGCGGCCAAGTATAATTATGAGATCGATCCGCGACAGGAATTTCTGGGGCTAGGCGCGGCAAACCTCGCGGCTGCTTTTGGCCACGGCTATCCCGTCGCCGGCGGCTTGTCGCAATCGGCGGTGAATGACAAGGCCGGCGCCCGCAGCTCGCTTGCCCTGATCTTTGCATCGGTTGCGCTCGGGCTATGCCTTTTGTTTCTCACCGGCGTCCTGGCAAATCTACCGAAAGCGGTGTTAGCCGCGGTCGTATTCACCGCGGTGCTCGGGCTGATCGATATCCCGGCGCTCCGTCGCATGTGGCGCATCAGCAAGATGGATTTCTATGCCGCGGCGATAGCGCTGGCCGCCGTGCTGCTACTTGGAATTCTGCAAGGAATTTTGCTCGCGGCTGCGGCCTCGGTCCTGATGCTGCTTGCGCGCGCGTCGCAGCCCCACGTCGCTTTCCTCGGCCGTATTCCCGGCACAGATCGCTATTCCGACCTCACCCGTCACCCGGAAAACGAGCGCATTGCGGGCCTGGTCGCTTTCCGTCCCGAAGCCTCGGTGCTCTATGTCAATGCCGATTTAGTTTTGGCGGCGGTTCTAGACTATTGCCGGAGCGCGTCGGCTGGCGTCCGTTTGGTTGTGTGCGACCTGTCGGCATCGCCCTTTATCGATCTCGCGGGGTGCCGGATGCTGCATCAGCTTCATGATGCGCTCGCGCCGCAGGGCATCGCATTACGAATTGTCGGAGCACATGGGCGGCTGCGCGACATGTTGCGGGCCGAGGGTATCGGCGAGAAAGTCGGCGGCCTCGACCGCACTGCCGGCCTCGACGATCTGCTTAAGACATCCCAGGAAAAGGGCGTTAGCGTGTGATTTGGGCCGGCGCTGACGTTCTTTTTTCCGCCCGGCCCACGTCGTCGCTGAGAGCGCTCCGCCCGCGATCAGGATGCCTTTGCCTGATTTTCGTTGGCGGCCGAAAGCGCAGGATTGGGCGCCGCACTCAGTTGCGCATCGGCGCCGAACAGTCCGGCGACGCGGGCCATACGCTCCTGATCGCCCGCGGAATATTCACCCCGCGCCCGCAAGACCTGCATGATCAGATCGAAGGCCCGTTGCCGCACCTCGGCATCGTCCGGCAGCATCGCCGGAATTGCTTTGAGGGCCGCGTCGGCGTCGATCAAGAGCATGTAGAACTGCTCGCGCACGATGGCCTTGAATTCCGACAACGGTACATCGCTCTGCGTGTCGCGGATGCGGCGCAGCGCTTCGAAACCGCGCTCGTCGACGGCGGCGCGGCCAATGCCTGCGAACAACAGCCCCCGGATGACGGCTTCGCGTAATCCGCCGCTCGAAATCCGCGACTTGAGATCAGCGATCCGCTTGTCCATGAGTTCGCGATGCAGCGGGCTTTTGGCCGCCTTGCGCAACGGCAAGGTCGATGCCGGATCGACGCCCACGGCCGCCTGCAGCGCCGGCGAGCCATAGGTGTTCATGAACACGCGCTCGGAAAGCGCCTCGGTGGCGTCGCGCCAGGCATCGAGGCCGGCGACGATCTGGCGGGAGATGTTCTCCTGCAGCGCGAGGAACGGATTGTCGGCGGTCACAGGCTTGCGGTTCTCGCGCACCTGTTCGGCCATCGCAGCAAGCGGCGCCATCATCGGATTGGCGTCGGAGAACAGGTCGAATTGCAGGCGCAGTGGATGGAGCTGCCGCATCGTATCGGCGACTTGCGGCGTGACACAGGCGCGCACGAAGGGCTGCATGAAGGTGCGATAAAGCGCGAGATTGGTCTGTGACACGCGATCGGCGGCGGCGAAACGATGCTCGTCGGCGCTGTCATTGCCGCCGAGCGCGCGAATATCCTCGAGCGTCCGCTGCTCGCAACGCATCACCCAATCGCCGTGAGCAAATTCGGGATTGACGGTGTCGGCGGTCTTCTTCTCGAACACGGCTTCGTAGAGACCGGGCGGCAGCGTGTCGATGAGATCGATATTGCTGGAGAATTCGTTGTGCTGCTTACGCGCCACGCCGCCCGATACGAAGATGCCGAGATGGCCGATGGTCTCGTGGATGGTATAGACGATGGTCTGGCCGTAAGCGCGGATTTCCTCGACGTCGTCGTAGAGATCGAGAATCCAGCCCAAGGCTTGCTGCGGCGGGGTGACATTGTCGCCCTTGGAGCAGAATACGACGATCGGCGAACGGATATTTCGCAGGTCGACAGCGTCGCCGGACGATGTCTTGATCTCGCCCGAGGTGAGACGGTTGCCGACGAACAGTTCGTCGACGATGAATTGAATCTCCTCGGCGTTGAGATTGACATGGCCGCCCCACCAGCGCTCGAAGCCGAGATAGCGCGGCGCCTCGGTGTCGATCTTGGAATAAAGATTGTATTGCTTGGTCCATAGCGTGTTGGCCGGATTCTGGTTCTCGAAATTCTGCACCAGCCAGGCGCCGTCGAATTTGCCGGCGCCGAGATCGCTGGTCAGAGCGGTGAGCCAGCTGCCGCCGAGCAGCCCGCCGGAATAGCGCATCGGGTATTTGCCGTGGACGCCCTGCCAATAGGACAGCGGCGCGCCGGCAATGATGATCGGGCCGAACAGTTCGGGCCGCATCGCAGCCAGCAGCATGACCGCCCAGCCGGCCTGGCAATTGCCGATCACGCAGGGCTTGCCGTCGGCATGCGGATGCAGCGCGGCGACCTTCTCGAGGAACATCGCTTCGGCGCGGGCGATGTCCGGGATGGTCTGGCCCGGCATCGGGTCCGGCAGGAAGCCGATGAAATAGCAGGGATGACCCGCTTGGAGCGCGACGCCGATTTCACTGTCGGCCTTGAAGCCGCCGATGCCAGGCCCGTGTCCGGCGCGCGGATCGACGATGACAAAGGGTCGCTTCAGGTGGTCAATCTCGACGCCCGCAGGTGGAACGATGCGCACCAGTCCGTAATTGACCGGCCGTTCGAGCCGGCGGCCGTCCATGATCAATTCCGCGGCATAGCTCAGCACATTTGGCGCGGTCTGCGCCATGTGTTCGCGGTATTGATTGCCGCGCTGGCGCATCACGTCGAGAAACAGCACCCAACGCTGGGCGGCGTCGACCATGTATTCGATCGCGGGCGCGAAGGCCCCGAACGGGAATCCGCCGGCATTCCAGGAGTTTTGCCACGGCTCTTGTACAGTCTTTGTTGCGGGTTTTTGCGCGGGGAGCTGTGATTGTTCCGACATAGTTCTATGGTCCCTTCATCGAAAACCGGCGGCGATCAAAACGACAATGCGAGTTGTCGAACACGCCTGCGGCACTGGAACGGACGGAACCCAAGTCCAAATTAGCTCGCCAAGACGACGGCCTTTTGACGTTATATCAAAGCTGCATAATCATGGCTGCACAATGGAGCGGCAAGCGGCGGTCAAAAATCCGTCAAGCGCCGGAAAATACCAATGTTATAAAATGCGCGGGAGTATCCGGTGTCATCGTGTCGCACGATCCCGGCATCAAATCCAAGCGCGTTGCACGAATAAAGTTTACCTGAGTTGAACGCCACCACCAACACGACGTCAGAGAGGATTTGCCATGATCCCCGCCGTCAAAGCCAAGCTGCTCGAAGGCAAAAAGGGACTGATCGTCGGTATTGCTAACGATCAATCGATTGCCTGGGGCTGCGCCAAGGCTTTTTATGCCTTCGGCGCCGAGCTCGCGATCACTTATCTGAACGACAAGGCCAAAAAATATGTCGAGCCGCTGGCGCGCGAGGTCGAGGCCGCAATCGTGATGCCGCTCGATACCCGCGAGCCGGGCCAGATGGAGGCGGTCTTCGAGCGCATCAAAAAGGAGTGGGGCCACCTCGATTTTGTCGTTCACTCCATCGCGTTTTCGCCGAAGGAGGCGCTGCAGGGCCGCGTCACCGACGTTGGGCGCGACGGCTTCCTCACCACGATGGACGTGTCGTGCTGGACCTTCATCCGCATGGCGCATCTGGCCGAGCCATTGATGCGCAAAGGCGGCACGCTTTTCACCATGACCTATTACGGCAGCCAGATGGTGGTGAAGAATTACAACATCATGGGCGTGGCCAAGGCGGCGTTGGAAGCTGCCGTCCGTTACATCGCGGCAGAGCTCGGCCCCAAGGGCATCCGCGTCCACGCGATTTCACCGGGGCCGCTGGCAACCCGCGCGGCTTCGGGAATACCCGAGTTCGACGCCTTGCTGGACAAGGCCAAATCGAAGGCGCCGACGCGCAGCCTGGTCAGCATCGACGATGTCGGCGTCGCCACGGCCTTTCTTGCCCATGATGCGGCGCGCCTGATCACCGGCGAAACGCTCTATATCGACGGCGGCTACCACATCATGGATTAGGCAAGCACGATCTGACGCTTCCGACTTTCTTGCGGCGGGCGATCGGACTAGTCTCCCCGGTCCTATCGCCCGCACCTTGAGAAAACCGCAAGAGAATCATGACATTTCCCCGCCGGCACGTTCTCCGCTTGGCCACCGGTGCAGCTTCGCTCGCGCTGTCGCCAGCCCTGTCTTTCATTGCCCCGCGGCCCGCCGCGGCACAGGATTATCCGACGCGTGCGGTGCATCTGATCGGCGAGACGCCGGCCGGGGGCTCGCCCGACATCATCGCGCGAGTGATCGGGCAATGGCTGCAGGATCGGCTCGGCCAGCCCTTCATTGTCGACGACCGGCCCGGCGCCAGCGGCAATCTCGCCACGGAATATGTCGTGAACTCCGCGCCGGACGGCTATACGCTGCTGGTCGCGATCTCGAGCAACGCCATCAACCCGTCGCTGTTCTCGCATCTCAATTTCAACTTCATGCGAGATACGCAAGCCGTCGGCAGGCTTGGCAGCATTCCCCTTGTCGTCGCCGTGACGCCGTCGTTTCCGGCGCAGACGCTGCCCGAATTCATCGCCTATCTGAAGGCCAATCCCGGCAAGGTGACCATGGCGTCCGGCGGCACCGGTTCACCGGCGCATGTCGCCGAAGAGCTGTTCTGCATGACGGCCGACGTGAGCATGATGCATGTGCCCTATCGCGGCGAAGGGCCCGCGCTGCCCGACGTGATGAGTGGACAGATCAATGTGATTTTCGCCGCCATGCCTGCTTCGCTCGGCTATCTGAAGGCCGGCAAGCTGCGGCCTCTGGCCCTGACATCGGCAACGCGGCAGCCGCGCTTGCCGGATGTGCCCGCGGTGAGCGAATTCCTGCCCGGCTACGAGGCGAGCGGCTGGTACGGCATTGTCGCCCCGAAAGCCGTGCCGCGAGCCATCGTCGACAAGCTCAATGCCGAGATCAATGCGGCGCTGGCCGACCCAACGGTCAAAGCCCGCTATGCGGATCTGGGGCTGATCCTGTCGCCGGGTTCGCCCGAGAACTTCACCAAATTCATTGCCGCCGAGACGGAAAAATGGGCCAAGGTCGTCAAATTCGCAGGCATTGCGCCGCAATAAACGAACGCGCCGCGCCATTGGCGCAGCGTATCCGCTCAACTGAGACGATTTAAATCCGAAATCGCTAGATACCGTTCGGCGTACAGCCCATCAGCAGCTTGGCCGTATCGAGAAGGTTAGCGGTCGGAGACGCCAGCCGGTTCTTGTTCGGCAGCACGAACACGATCTCGTTGTCGGATTGCATCATGTAGTCGCTATCGTGCTCCGCTTCCGTGATCACGACGGCGCGCTCCAGATCAAAGCCGGCTTGCTTGATCCTGGCGGTCGCTTCGGTCACGGCGCGCGGCGTCGGGAGTTGTGTGTTGTGGTCCCGCTCCAGGAGATGACCGGGATTAGCCCAGGCATCGACGATCATCCTGGCAAGACCGTCAGTAGGTGCGAAGGAAAATGCTGGCAACACGAGATGTTTGTGTCCACCTGACTTGTCCGGAACCTTCTTGTGAATAGCCACAGTCGACCTCCTCGTGAGAGCAATCGTCTCTTTACCGTCCCGCTCTCACTATACGCACGAGACCGCAGTTTAGTTTTGGAACTCTGCGGTGGCAAGCGAGCGGAGCCGTCGGAATAGGTTGATCGCCATCACACACGTCACGATCGCGCGCATGCTAACGGGACAGCGGGTTAGGCCGACTTCGCCACGAGGGTCTGCAATAAATAGCCGACGAGAGAGCCGAATGAACCGTTTCGAACTACTGGTAAAATTGTTGTGGCGCCAATTACCGCAGCGCGATAAGACAAATAGCAATTTCAATAATTTAGCCGCGTTTTCCGTGGCGATCCCTGCCCGACCGGTCCGGTTCGCAAAAAACGCGAATTTCTTATGCTATGGTTTGTAAACGCTGGGCCGCGATAGAGGCCCGGTATTGGTGAGCCAGGTCCGTCGCTTGAGCATTCACTGGCGTAAACTGCGGTGGCTGTAGAACCCTTCGAAGATGTCGCGATCAAGTCAAAACTTGGCAGAGTGGCTCAACGAACGCGGACTGGGCCAATACGTCCAGACGTTTGCCGATAATCATATCGATTACAGCATACTTCCGTATTTGACCGACGACGATCTTAAAAATCTCGGGCTCTCGTTGGGTCACCGCAAGCGGTTGCTCAAGGCCATCGAGGCGATCGACGCAAAACCGCTGCCGAACGAGCCGGTGCGCGCAGTCCCGCATGTTACCACGGAAGCCGTGGCCGTTGCCGAGCAAGTAACCCCGTCATGAACCGGAAGTCCGCCAGATCACCGTTCTGTTCAGCGATTTGGTGGGATCGACGGAGCTCTCGGAAAAATTGGACCCCGAAGATCTTCGTACCCTGATCGACGTCTATCGCAAAACCTGCAGCATCGCGATTGACCGATACGAAGGCCGGGTCGCCAACTTCGCCGGCGATGGCGTGATGGCGTTTTTCGGCTGGCCGCGCGCGCATGAAGACGATGCCGTTCGCGCCGTGCATGCGGCGCAGGAAATCCTCACCGAAGTCACCAAGATTCCCGGAGTCGGTGACATTAGCGGCGCGGGCCGCCATCTGTTCGGGCCGCGTCGTGGTCGGTCAAACCGGCGGGCCGGCGGGATGGATGGAAGCGGTCGGCGAGACGCCCAATATCGCCGCGCGTCTGCAGGGGCTTGCCGCGCCGAACTCACTGCTCGTCGCCAATTCGACGCAACGACTAGCAACGGCGGCATTTGATTTCCAGGACCTCGGCCTGCAAAAGCTCAAAGGCGTCTCCAAGTCGGTTCGCGTGCATCGCGTTCTTGGCACCAAGCATACCGCGACCCGTTTCGAGGCGGCGCATGCGAGCGCGCTGACCCCATTGGTCGGTCGTTCGGCTGAGCTGAGCTTACTTTTGGACCGATGGCAGAAGGTCAAGGAAGGCGACGGCCAAGTCGTCCTGCTGTCCGGCATCCCGGGAGTCGGCAAGTCGCGGCTGATCCATGAATTGAAAGAAAGCATTCAGGACGCGCCCTACTCGCTGCTGAACTATCAGTGCTCGCCGTATCATAGCCAAAGCGCCTTTTTCCCCGTCATCGAGCAGATAGAACTGGCTGCCGAGCTGACCGCGAGCGACTCGGATGCGGACAAATTCGCCAAGATAAAGACCCATCTTTCAAGCTTCACGGACGAGTCGAGCGGGCTCGGCCGCCCTGATCGCTCATCTCCTTTCAATTCCGATGGAAGATCGGAGCGGACTATCGGTGCTGACGCCTCAGCAAATCAAAAACAAGACGGTCGTCAAGCTTCTGGAGATGATCTTGTCATCGTCGGCGCAGCGGCCGACGCTGTGCATCTTCGAAGACGCGCACTGGATCGATCCGTCGACGCTCGAACTGCTCGATCTTGCCATCAGCCGGATCGACCGTGCACGCGTCATGATTGTGGTTTCCTCACCGGCCCGAATTTCGCCGGACCTGGTCGACACTCGCCAACGTCACCTCGCACTCGCTGACGCAATTATCGCGCAGCGAAGTGACGAGGATGATCAAGGAGATGGCGGAAGAAGGCAGCCTGTCCCAGCAAATCCTCGACCAGATTATCGACAGGGCCGAAGGCGTGCCGTTGTTTATCGAGGAACTGACAACGAGCATCCTCAGCGCTCCGCGGCAAAGCCGACCGCAAAATGGCGGCTTTGAGGGAACGACGCCGATCGGCGACGCCAGGGTGCCTGAGACCCTGCACGATGCCCTGATGGAGCGGCTCGATCGGGTCACCCATGGCCGCCAGCTGGCGCAAATCGCAGCGGTGATCGGGCGGGAGTTTTCCTACGATCTCTTGACGGTCGCGTCGCGAACCGACGAAACCGATCTGCGGTCGACGCTCTCGCGCGACTGGAGGCCGCCGATATCATCATCCGCACCGGCCTTTTACCGTCGGTGCGTTTTTCCTTCAAACATGCGCTGTTGCGCGACGCGGTCTACAATTCCCTGCTGCGCGGACGCCGGCAGGAGATTCACGCCGACATCGCCGCGATGCTGGCAGACTCATTTCCGCGAGCTCACCGATAACCGGCCTGAGATTCTCGCCTATCATTACAGCGAGGCGGGAAGCAGCGAGAAGGCCATCCGCTACTGGCGTGAGGCCGGCCGTCGCGCCATTGCGAAGTCCGCCAATGTGGAAGCCATCAGTCACTTGCGCAGCGCGCTGCATCATCTGGGTACATTGCCGGACACGGCCTGACCGCAACACGCAACGAGATCGAAATTCAACTGGCGCTGGGCATCCCTGTCATCGCGGTTCAAGGCTATGTCGCACCGGAGACGAGGGAGACGTTCGCGCGGGCGCGCGCGCTGTGCCTGAAGGACGACAAATCGCGCGAGCATTTCCAGGCGCTGTTCGGGCTATGGGGACATGCCTGGATGAGCGGCAAAAATGATGAAGCGCTGGCGATGGCAAATGAGTTCTTGCCGCGGGCCGAAACAACGTCCGACGGCATTCTGCAGATGGTCGGTCATCGCGTCATGGGCAGCACGCTCTTGACCATCGGCCAGTTCGTAACGTCGCGGCACCACTTCGAAGAGTCGATCGCGCTGTCGAAACGCGAAGGCCGGCCGCCGATCCATGAACTTTACATGGTCGAGCCGCAAGTCGCTTCGTTATTACTGCTGTCTTGGGACTTGTGGTTTCTCGGTTATGCGGACCAATCGCTCGCGCGCGTCTCGGAAGCGCTCGCTCTGGCGCAAAATCTTGACGCAGCCCTACAGCATCGCCTTTCGCCCATTACATGACGTCCGTCGTCCATCTGCTGCGTGGCGACCCGGCCCGTGGCCTGGAAAGCGCCGAGTTGAGCCTCGAAGTCTCGCGGGAACAGCGGTTCTCCCTGTACGCGCTGCTGTCCACGATCTCGCGCGGCCGGGCGCTGGGCGAGCTCGAGCGGCTTGGCGAAGCCATTACGGAGATACGAAACCGGGATTGCCGAAGGCCGCCGCACCGGTGTCGGCTTCATGCGGCCGATGATGCAAAGCTGGCTGGCCGACGCCCATGCCAAGTCCGGTGACAACGAGGCCGCGCTGGCGATCGTCGAGCAAACATTGAACGAGACCAGCGACGCGACGGGCCGATCATGGCAAGCCGAACTGTTGCGCCAAAAAGCGGAAATCCTCCTGCACCTTGACCCGTCGAAGGTTGCAGAAGCAGAAATCGCTTCTAAAAGCGCTCTTGAAATCGCCCGCCGTCAGAATGCGAAGGCCCTGGAATTACGCGCAGCGACCAGCCTTGCAGAACTTTGGCGGCAGCATGGAAAGACTGATGAGGCACGCGACCTGCTGGAGCCAACCTGCCGTTGGTTCGAGGAAGGTGCCGCCACCGGGGATTTAAAGCGCGCGCATGATGTTCTGAAGAGCCTGCGCTGATCCAAATCGTCCCGTCGCGCGTAAGCGCTTCTGACATTCGATAATTTCTGCCGTGCAGGACTACCGGGTATTGTTGAGGGTGCTCATACACCGCCTCGTAGCGACAGTTTGAATTGTCTATTCCTGCTTGCGGTCATCAAGCCCTGTTACTAAAGTACGAGAGTGCGCGGGACGGCGAGACGCGCCGGACCTGCTTCAGTACCTGCTTCATTTTTGGGAGGGCGGCGCTATGGCTCCTGGTATTACCAAGAGCACCGGCGCGGGAAATCCCCCGCTGCCGGTGCCGGACGTTTCCTATCACCCCAACGATTCTCTTGCGCAAATGATCGTCGACGCCTGGGTCGATGACGATTTCCGAAACCACCTGTTACAACGCGACGCGAACGGCCATGCCACGCCGGCTGCTGCGAGATTAGCTCGGGTAGCCCTCGCGCAAACAGGCATTTTTCTCGATCGCGCGGTCGTGATCTCGGAAGACGAATTCAATAACGGCTATCAAATACAGCCCGCCGACATAAAGACGGAAGTCGTCTTCGTTCTGCCGAACCAGCAGCGGGTCAAGCCGCAATCGAACCAGTCTCTTCTCGAGACGGCTCGTTTGTTGATGGCCGCCACGCCGAACGGAATTTAGCACTAAACGCTCGCACACGAGCAATCCGAACCGGGAGTCTTCGCATGTCGCAGATGGTCACAGAATGGGTCAACGTCGCCGGCGATATTTCCATCATCGCTCGCGAGTCGGGCGAGGTCTGGTTTCACACCAAGCAGGAGAACGATCCCTTCGCGGCGCCGATGACCGGTGCCGGCGCGGAGGGAAGCACGGTCAGGCTGCTTGATGGCGCGATCAATCTCGGCTTTGCCGCGATCGAAGCGCAACTCGCGCGGCCAGCCCCGACAATCCCCGCCTATATCCTCGCTTTGGTCGGCGCTTATCACACCTCGGTCGACACCCCGCGGAATCTCCGTCGCGCCGCCAAGCGTTTCGAGGATATAGGCAGGCCCGAAGTCGCGGCCTATCTCGAAGAACGCGCCCGCGAGGAAACCGGCCACGACCGGCTCGCGCTCAAGGATCTAAAGGCACTCGGTGTGCCGGGCGAACGTCTCGTTGCCAACCTGATGCCCGAAGGTATCGCGCCGCTGTGCAAGCAGTTCGACGATCTGTGCGTCCAGGACTATCCGATCGGCAGCATCGGCTATTCGTACTGCCTGGAACGGATCGCAGCGCTCAAGCAGGAATCCGACATCGAAAAGGTCCAGGCGATTTGTCCGGAAGGCGTCGATGCCTTCCGCTTTCTGCGAAGCCACAGCGCGCTCGGCAGCGAGGTCTCGCATGTCGAAGAGACCATCAAGTTCGTCGCCTCCCTACCCGCGGATGACCGGATCAGCGTCGTGCGGGCGACATATAAATCTGGCTTTGGTCATGGCGCAGGGCTATAACCACGAGCTGCTCAAATCCGACGCGCAAGATCGTGGACGAGATCGAGCGCGCGATCGGCGAGCCCCTTACCTATCACCGCGCTCCGAGCCATTTGCGCGATGAGACAGGCCGGAGGACATCCCGCAGAGGCTGCCGAATAACGGCGTCCTCTACGACATAAAGTCCGGCGGCGGCGATAGGCCCATATGGCGTTCCTTCATTCCTTCACGCTGCCGGACTTCCTCAATTCGCTGGTCAGCCTGTCCGCCGCCTTCGTGCTCGGCACGTTGATCGGCGCCGAGCGGCAATATCGTCAGCGCGGCGGCGGGTTACGCACCCATGTGCTGGTCGCCGTCGGCGCCGCGGCCTTTGTCGATATCGGCCAGCATCTCAACGGCAATGCCGGCGCGACGCAGATCATCGCCTATGTCGTCTCCGGCGTCGGCTTCCTCGGCGCCGGCGTGATCATGAAGCAGGGCAGCAATGTCTGGGGGCTCAACACCGCGGCGACGCTGTGGTGCTCGGCCGCGGTCGGCGCCTGTGCCGGCGCCGATCTCGCCTTCGAGGCGATCGCGCTGACGATCTTCGTCCTCGCCGGCAATACGCTGTTGCGCCCGCTGGTCGATGCCATCAACCGCGCGCCGATCGACCAGGGCGCGACCGAAGCCAGTTATGAGGTGCATGTCACGACGGAGAACGAATATCTCGACGACGTCCGCGAGCAACTGCGTGACGAGCTCGAAGCCGCCCATTACCCGCCGCGCGACGTCGAAGTGATCGAACGCGAACAGGGCGACGTCGAACTGGTCGCGATCCTGTTCTCCACCGCCGCCGACCCGAAAGAGCTCGATGACCTCGTCGAGCGGCTCGAGAGCAAGCGCCACGTCGAGAACGCAAGCTGGAATCTGCGCCCGCAGGATTAGCTCAAGCCAGCGGCCCGAAACGCGGCGGCGGAATGCGCCGCTTGGAAGCGGCCTCGTAGGCCGAGGCGATTTGCAACAGCACGTCCTCGCGGCCGGGATCGGCGCGGAACACCAGCGAAAACGGCAGACCTGGTGCGGCGATCGTGGTCGGCGTATGCGACGCCGCCGAGACGTAACGCGTACGGTCATCGTTGAGCTTATAGACCGGATCGTAAGTGGTCGTGACATAGCCCGCCGGCACCAGCACTTCGGTGAGCCCGGCATTGGGGCCGTAGAGCGATTCCGGGCTGAGATTGCTTTCGATGTCGTATTGATAGGCGTGTCCGATGATGCCCGGCGGCCACGGCGTGTGCAGCCGCACCAGCGCATCGAGCTTGTTCTCGTAGATCACCATCATGTCGGCACGGCGCAGGAGTTCGCGCAGCATGATGCGCTCGTCGACGCCCTGCCGGCCGCCGAGCGGATTGCGCGGATCGGACACTTCCTCCCAGTTCTTGAAGGCGGCGCGCTGATCGTCGCCCCAATATTTGGAACGCGCATTGAGCGCGGCGAAATCGGTCAGCGTCTCGGCGAAGCCCGCCTTTTTCCAGTCTGCCGCGCGGCGCGTGAGATATTGCGGGATATGAAAGCGGAACGTATTCGCCAATTGCTGCTGCTGGATGGTGGCGATGTCGAGATTAGCCGGCGGGGTAATCGTTCCCTCGGCGAGCGCCACGATATAGTCGATTGGCTTCATCGTGCCGGAGCCGAAGATTTTTCCCGGCACGAATTCGGTCGGCTCGATGGCGGCAGCGAATTCCTTGAACAGCGGCTTGCCGTCGCGGCCGAGCCGGAACAGAAGATCCGGCATAAACACCGGCACCAGTTGCGCCAGCGCGCGGCGGAAATCCGTCCGCATCAATTCGACCTCGGCGTCGCGCCGCCACGAGCGGATCGGAGGATTCGACCAGCGTCGCGCCAAGCTTGCCGCCGAGCACGGTCTTGATCTCGCGCGCCGCCGCAGTGACGATCGGCTCCTCGGTCTTGGAGTTCTGCCGGATCAGCATGGATTCGCGGATGACGCCGAGCCGCATGCCTTTGAGCGCACCGGCTTCGCCGCTCCGCGCGGCATGTGCCGCATAGGTCCGCTGAGCACCGAAGCGCGCGGCACCGTCGTGAACGGATCGCGGGGATCGTAATAGCCGTTGTCCGGATCCTTCAGCGCATCGAGCACTTTGGCGCAGTCGACGAGCGTGCGGCAGAGAATGCCGGTGCGATCGCAATAGATATCGGCGCCGATCGCGCCGCCATCGAAGCCGAGCATGGCCTTGTGCGGCAAAATCAAAGCCACCGCATTGTGATTGGCCGGACCGCGGGTTGAGGCACGCGTCTCCTCACCGAGACTTGCCATCACCAGATTGGCCGACACCGAGACGCCGGAGCCCGAACTCGAGCCGAGCGAGGCAGAACGGGTCGTATCGTACGGATTGACCGGATTGCCGGCCCAGCTGCTGCGCTGATAGCCGAGCGTCGACGGCAGCACCTTGTCGGGATGATTGCGCCCGCCGGGATTGCCGGCGCGGCCGTTATATTCGGTGTTGAGCGCCTTGGCGTAGATGATCGCGCCCTTGTTGCGCAATTGCTCGACCAGCACGTGATCGCGTGCCGGAAAGTCGATGTCGTAGGCGGCGTCCCCGGCACCGGTCGAGCGCATATCCTTGGTATCGAACGGATCCTTGAACGAGAACACGACGCCATACATCGGCATCTTGTCGAGATCCGGATTGCGGCCGAAGGCCTTATCGAGCGCCTCGGCGGTTTCGAGCGCATCCGGCAACTGGCGGAAATATTCGCAGACCGGCGGCGCGCCGGGCGGCAGCGGGCCGAGCGAAGGATGGCGGTCGAACTCGCCTTTGCAGGTCACGGAGCGCTCGCCGCGGATATTGAGCGTCGCCAGTGCATTGAGCTGATCGCCATTGGGACGCCCGCGATCATGCCGAACTGCTGAAGGGCACTCCGGATCGGACGCAGTCGGCTCCATCCGGCCATATTCGAGCGGCGGGCCCTGATAGCTGTCGAGATCGGGCAGAAACGACGACGGCCTTCACTGTCGCCGTCGGAAATTTCAACGGCGCGCCGGCACGCATCGTGCCCGGCCGTTCCGGCGCCGGAGTTCCGTCCGCCGTGACGAGTTGCGTCGCGACGCCGTTGAAGGCCCGGGCGCGGGCGATGTATTGGCGCAGCACATCGGCGCAGGTCGTGCGGCCGGCTTTGATGGCCGCGTGCAGATCGGCGATCGTCGCTTCTTCGACGCGAAACGGCTTTGACGACGGCAATCCACTCATTGCACTTCCCTTACGATGACCGTGCTGCCTGCAGCGTCTACATCTTCATTGTTGCACGGCCAAAGGGTGCCTGAGAGGAATTCGAAGTCAAGGATGCGCGATAGCCCGTTGCTTGCACCGCGGCGACCCTTCGGGTCGCCCTATGAGTGCACACGAATCGCAAGCCGTGCAATCGCTGCGATAATCCGCCCAGGCGGGGCGGATTGCTCACCGCATCTTCAGGATCATCACCTGGTCGCTGCTCGGGTCGGTCGACTTGCGCAGTTCGGCGACCTGCTTCGCCGCCACCGGCGCGGCGTTGTTGCCCCAGCCCTTGCGGATGAAGGTAACGACGTCGGCGATCTCCTGGTCGGAGAACTTCAGGCGGAACTGCGGCATGCGATACGCATCCGGCGTGCCTTTCACCACCAGCGGCACCGAGCCGTTGAGCACGAGATTGATCAGCGACGACGGATCCTCGCCGAGCACCGTCGGATTGCCGGCGAGTGGCGGCAGATAAGGCGCAAAGCCCTTGCCGTCGAGCCCATGACACGAGGCGCAATTGCCGGCATAGAGCGCAGCGCCCGGCTCGGTAGCGTGGCCGCCGCGCAGCGCCGTCGTGGTCGCATCGTCGTAAGCATAGTCCTCCTGCCCGTCGCTTCGCCGGCAGCGATTTCAGATAGACCGCGATGGCGGTGATGTCGCCGTCGGACAGATACGGCGTGGAATTGTTGACGACATCGATCATCGAGCCGAAAGCGGTGCCGTCGCGGTTATGGCCGGTCTTCAGGAATTCGGCGAGATCGGCCTGCGACCATTGCCCGAGCCCGGTGCGCTGATCGCCGCGCAGATTGGCCGCGAGCCAGGCATCGAGCAGCGCGCCGCTGAGATAGGCCGAGCTGCTCTCGTCGAGCGCCTTTTCCTGGAAGGCCAAGCCGCGCGGCGTGTGGCAGGCGCCGCAATGGCCGAGCCCCTGCACCAGATAGGCGCCGCGATTCCACACTGCGTCATGCTCGGGCTTGTTCACATAGCTGCCGCCTGACGTGAAGACCACGTTCCAGATCGCGAGCGGCCAGCGGAAGCTGAGCCACGCCGGAATCTCGTTCGGCTTGTTGGCCTGACTGCACCGCCGGCACGTCCTTCATGAAGAAATCGTAGAGCGCCTTGACGTCGGCATCGGTGAGCTTGGCATAGGACGGATAGGGCATGGCCGGATAGAGCCGGTGCCCGTCCTTGGCGATGCCCTGACGCAGCGCGCGATCGAAATCCTGCGAGTGTGTAATTGCCGATGCCGGTCTCGGGATCGGGCGTGATATTGGTCGAATAGATGTTGCCGAGCGGACTGCCCATTTTCAGGCCGCCGGCAAAGGCCTTGCCGCCGGGCACGGAATGGCAGGCGACGCAATCGCCGGCGCGCGCCAGATATTCGCCGGGATTTTCCGGCGCCATTTTGCGTCGTCGGCGCGGGCACAGACCCCGCCCAGCGTAAGCACCATGAAAAGAGCAGTTATCACAGTCTTCATCACGTTCCCCGGCTCCTAACAGGCAGGCAAAATCGTCGACCCCGATACCGTCGACCCAAGGTGAACTGAAAATTGGTTTGAGCGGCGCGCATGGTGCGCGCGCCGCCAACTATGCCGATCCCGCCAAGTCGTGATCGATAATCGGCAGCGTACGAATGCGCTTGCCGGTCGCGGCGAAAATCGCGTTCGCCACCGCGGCGGCGATCGGCGGTGTTGCGGGCTCGCCCGCGCCGCCCCATTTCGGGCCGCCGCTCGGCACCAGATGGACGTCGATCTTCGGCGCCTGCGCCAGTCGCACCATCGGATAGGTGTCGAAATTGCCTTGCTCGACGGCGCCGTTCTTGATGGTGAGCTTGCCGAACAGCGCGGCGGTCAGCCGTAGATCACACTGCCTTCTGCCTGCTCGGCGATGGTCAGCGGATTGACCATGTAGCGCGTATCAAGCGCGACAGTGACGCGATCGACCTTCACTTGGCCATCGGGCCGCACGGTGACTTCGGCGACCTGCGCGCAGAGGCTATCGGTGTCTTCGCAGATGGCGATGCCGCGGCCGCTGCCCTTCGGCAGTGGCTTGCCCCAGTCGCTTTTCTCAGCGGCGGTATCCAGAACCTTGAGCCAGTCGGGCTTTCCTTCCAGCAGTTTGCGCCGCATCTGATAGGGATCGAGACCGCCGGCCGACGCGATCTCGTCGAGGAAGCTCTCGATCGCGAACACGTGCTGGTTCGCGCCTGGCGCACGCCAGAACCATACCGGCAGGTGCGTGTTTTTGATGATCGCCTCGACGCGGGTGTTCGGCACCTTGTAGCCGTTGTCGGCCAATCCCGCCGTAGCCTGCGGCTCGACTTTCATGCCGGCGGGAGGCGTCCTGCCGACCGACGCCCAGATCGACGAGGTCACAACGCGCATCGACCAGGCTGTCGGCATTCCGTCGGAGCCGACGCCGGCCTTGAAGGCGACCACCGCATGCGGACGGAATTTGTCCTGCCGGGTATCCTCTTCGCGCGTCCAGACCAGCTTGACCGGCCGCTGCACGGCCTTGGCGATGGCGATGGCCTGCTTGACCTCGTCGTTCGCGTCGCGGCGGCCGAAACCGCCGCCGACGAACGCGTTGTGCAGATAAACCTGCTCCGGCTTCAGGCCGGAAGCGTGCGCCGCCGCCTCGAGCGCCTCGAACGCGTCCTGCGTTCCGACCCACACATCGAGCCGGTCGGGCTGCAAGTGCACAGTCGCATTCATCGGCTCCATCGGCGAATGCGACAAATAGGGAGTCTCGTAGACGGCCTCGAAGGTCTTTGCCGCGCCCGGCATGGCCTTGTCGAAATCGCCGTCATTGCGTGCGGTCAGCATGGGCTCGCTCAGCGCCGCATGGAAAGCCTTCGAAAGCTGTTCGCTGTCGACCTTTCCTGCCTCGCCGACATCCCATTCAGGCTGCAGCCGCGACAGCGCCCGCTTGGCGCGCCAGTAGCTGTCGGTCGCCACCACGGCCACCGCGTTCTCGAGCTTGACCACCTTGATGATGCCCGGCGCCCCGGCGAGCACCGAATCATCGACGCTCTTCAACTTGCCGCCCGGTACCGGACAAGCCGTAATCGCGGCAAAAACCATGCCCGGAACCTGCGCGTCGATCCCGAACTTGGCCGATCCGTCGACCTTGTGAACGACGTCGATGCGCGGCTGCGGCTTGCCGATGAAAGTGAACTGATCGGGCTTCTTGATCGCGGGCTCGCCCGCGAGCTTGATCTGCGCCGCCGCGCTCGCCAGCGCGCCGTAATTGACGGTGCGGCCGGACGCGGCATGGCTGACGATGCTGTTGGCGGCTTTGCACTCGGACGCCGGTACGTTCCACTGCGCCGCCGCGGCCGCGATCAGGCGCTCGCGCGCGCTGGCGCCGACCTGTTGCAGCATCTTCTGCGACCCCGCACCGAACGGCTGCCGTTCGAATTCATGGCCCCATAGATCTTGTTTTCGCGGTGGTTGCGGTTGGGCGAGGCGTATTCGATGCGCACCTTCGACCAATCGCACTGCAGTTCCTCGGCGATGATCATCGGCAGCGCGGTCATGCTGCCCTGACCCATCTCCGAGCGCTGATAGCGGATCAGGATGGAATCGTCCGGATCGATCGCGATCCAGGCGTCGATTTCGTTCGCGGCATAGGCGTTGTCGTCGTTCCAAGGCTGCGCCACGACCGCGGCGGCGTAGGCGGCATCAGGAGCGGCGCCGATGCCGATCATGAAACCGCCGGCGGCGGTCGCGGAGGTGAGGATGAAGTGGCGGCGGGTGAGAGCTGAAGTAACGCTGGTTCCGTGCATCGCGACCTCCCTCAGGCTTTCATCGCGTCGGCGGCGCGATGGATCGCGCGGCGCAGCCGCTCATAGGTGCCGCAACGGCAGATATTGGTGATATTGGCGTCGATATCGGCGTCCGTCGGATTGGGGAAATTCTTCAGGAACGCGACCGTCGCCATGATCTGCCCGGACTGGCAGTAGCCGCATTGCGGCACGTCTTCGGCGATCCAGGCCTTCTGCACCGCGTGGCTGGAGTCGGGCGACAGCCTTCGATCGTCGTCACCTTGGCGCCGTCGAGCAGACCGATCGGCACCGAGCAAGAGCGCATCGGCTTGCCGTCGATATGGACGGTGCAGGCGCCGCACTCGGCAATGCCGCAGCCGAATTTGGTTCCGGTGAGGCCGATGACATCGCGCAGCACCCACAGCAAGGGCGTGTCGGATTCGATGTCGACCTGATGGGGGCTTCCGTTGACTTCGATCGTGACCACCGCGGCTCTCCTCAGAGTTTGGGCGATGCAGGACATAACAGCGCACACATTGCGTCGTGCTTGAAAATAGCCTCGATGTCGTCTCGGGTCAAAGACGTGTGCGCATCGTGCGCAGCACGCTCAGGCCGACTTGCTCAGATCCTGATCGATCAGCGGCAGCGAACGGATGCGCTTGCCGGTCAGGGCGAAGACCGCGTTGCACACTGCAGCCGCGGTCGGCGCGCCGCCGGGCTCGCCGGCGCCGCCCCACTTCTTGCCGCCGCTCAGGGCAAGATGCACATCGATCTTCGGCGCTTGAGCCAACCGCACCATCGGATAGGTGTCGAAATTGCCCTGCTCCGGAACGCCGTTCTTCACCGAGACCTTGCCATAAAGGGCAGCGGTCAGCGCGAAGATACAGCCGCCTTCCATCTGTTCGGCAAAGCTCAGCGGATTGACCACGTGGCCGGCATCGGCCGCGAGCGTGATCCTGTCGACCTTGAGTTCGCCATTCTTGATCGTGATCTCGGCGACCTCCCCGACAATCGTGCCATAGCACTCGTGAATGGCGATGCCGCGGGCGCGGCCGGCTTCGATCGGTTTACGCCAGTCGCCTTTCTCAGCGACCATGTCGAGCACACCGAGCCAATCCGGCTTGCCGGCCAGCAGCGTGCGGCGGAACTGGTAGGGATCCTGGCCGCCGGCATGCGCCAATTCGTCCATGAAGCTTTCGATGGCGAAAGCGTTCTGCGACGCGCCGACCGACCGCCAGAACGAGACCGGAATGTGCGTGTTCTTGAGCGCGCATTCGACCTTGGAATTGGCGATCTTGTAGGGATGGTTGGCGAGGCCTTCGACCGCCATCGGCTCGATGCCGTTCTCGACCTTGTTGATGCCGAGCGACCGCAGCAGCGAACCGACCGCGGTGCGGATATAGAGCGCCGTCGGCGTGCCGTCTGCGCCTACCGCGCCCTTGAAGGCGATCGCCGCCTGCGGCCGGTAGCGGTCGTGGCGAATGTCGTCTTCGCGCGTCCAGATCAGCTTCACGGGGCGATTGATCACCTTGGCGATCTGAATCGCCTGCGCCATTTCGTCGTTCTTTGATTTGCGCCCGAAGCCGCCGCCGATGAAGGTATTGTGGATATAGACCTGCTCCGGCTTGAGGCCGGAAACAGCGGCCGCCGCCGTCAAAGTACGGTCGGCGGATTGCGTGCCGACCCAGACGTCGAGCCGGTCGGGTTGCAGATGCACCGTCGCGTTCATCGGCTCCATTGTCGCGTGCGCCAGATACGGCACCTCGTAAACAGCCGACAGCGCCTTGTCGCCTGCCGACGTCAATGCCTGATCGATATTGCCATCATTGCGCGCGACGGGTGCGCTGCCGGTCAACGCAGCCTCGCGGTATTCCTTCGCGAATTGCGCGCTGTCGGTCGAGCCGGCGGCGCCGAAATCCCATTCCGGATGCAGCTTCGCGAGAGCCTGCTTGGCGCGCCAGAACGTGTCGGTCGCCACGACGGCCACCGCATCGGACAGTCGCACCACCTGCACGATTCCCGGCGCGTTCTTGAGCGGCGTGTCGTCGACGCGCACGAGCTTGCCGCCGGGAACCGGGCATTGCACGATCGCGGCATAGACCATGTCGGGCAGGCGCGTATCGATCGAGTATTGCGCGGCGCCGTTCACCTTCAGCGGCACATCGACTCGCGGCTGCGGCTTGCCCATGAAAGTATATTGCTCCGGCGTCTTGATCGCCGGCTCTGCCGCGAGCTTGATCTGCGCCGCAGCGCTGGCGAGCGCACCGTAGCCGATGCTGCGATTGGACGCCGGATGCAGCACCACGCTGTTCGCGGCCTTGCATTCGGATGCCGGCACATTCCACTGCGCCGCCGCGGCGGCGATCAGACGCTCGCGTGCGCTGGCGCCGACCTGCTGCAGCTTGAAGTGGGAGTTCGCGTACCGAATGGCTGCCGACCGAGGACATGTCGCCGTAGATATTTTTCTCGCGCGCGCTGCGGTTCGCGGAGCCGTATTCGACCCGCACTTTTGACCAGTCGCACTGCAATTCCTCGGCGACGATCATCGGCAGCGCCGTCATGCTGCCCTGCCCCATTTCTGAGCGCGTGTAACGGATCAGAATGGTGTCATCCGGCTCGATCGCGATCCAGGCGTCGATGTCGTAGGGCGAGTACCCTTCCTGGTCCATCGGCTGGGCCCAGGGTTTCGCATCGACGGTGAAGGCCTCGGCGTCACCCGGCAACAGGCCGACGCCAATGGCAAGGCCGCCGGCCGCGGTCGCGCCGGCGACGATGAAATGACGCCGGGACAGGTGCGCCGGCTTTGTGGTGGGCTTGGCGGCGGATTTGGTGGCGGCAACGTTGAGATGCTTGGTCATGCTCGCTTCCCTCACGCCTTCATGGCGTCGGCGGCGCGATGGATCGCGCGGCGCAGCCGCTCATAGGTGCCGCAACGGCAGATATTGGTGATGTTGGCGTCGATATCGGCGTCCGTCGGATTGGGGAAATTCTTCAGGAACGCGACCGTCGCCATGATCTGCCCGGACTGGCAGTAGCCGCATTGCGGCACGTCTTCGGCGATCCAGGCCTTCTGCACCGCGTGGCTGGAGTCGGGTGACAGACCTTCGATCGTCGTCACCTTGGCGCCGTCGAGCAGACCGATCGGCACCGAGCAAGAGCGCATCGGCTTGCCGTCGATATGCACAGTGCAGGCACCGCACTCGGCAATGCCGCAGCCGAATTTGGTTCCGGTGAGGCCGATGACATCGCGCAGCACCCACAGCAAGGGCGTGTCGGATTCGATGTCGACCTGATGGGGGCTTCCGTTGACTTCGATCGTGACCACCGCGGCTCTCCTCAGAGTTTGGGCGATGCAGGACATAACAGCGCACACATTGCGTTGTGCTTGAAAATAGCCTCGGCGTCGTCTCTGGTCAAAGACATGCGTGCATTGTACGCATCAGCAATGCGTAAAGTAGAATGCTGCCGTGCTGAAATCGTTGCCGGGGCATGAACGGCGCAACCGCTTATCGATGGGAGGAATAAATGAATTGGCGCGGTGTTTACGCCGCTCGCACGGCCAGGACGCCCATACTGCTGGCGCTTATGTCGCTCTTCACGCGGAGTTTACGGCGTCACCGGCGGCATCTCGCAACTGCAGCATTTTTGGTTTCGCTTGCGACGGCCTTCCTCGCGTCTCCGGCCTCGGCCCAGCTTCCTCCCTCGGCCACGGTCCGAATCATTGTTCCCTTCGCACCGGCGGGATCGTCGGACACGCTGGCGCGCCTGCTGCAGCAGCCCTTGCAGGAGGAACTCAAGCACACCGTCATTGTCGAGAACCGCGCCGGCGCCGGCACCAATATCGGCACGTCCGAAGTGGCGCGCGCCAATCCCGACGGCACGACACTGTTGCTGACCTCGAGCGCCTTCGTCGTCAATCCTGGCCTGTACAAAAAGATTCCCTACGATCCGTTCAAGGATTTCGCGCCGATCGCCGCCCTTCCCGTTGCGCCGAACATTTTCGCCGTGAAGGCCGGTGGCGGCATCAAGTCGCTGGCCGATGTCGTGAACCGCGCCTTGGCCCATCCGGGCAAGCTGAATTACGCCAGCCCCGGCAACGGCACCACGCCGCAGCTGACCATGGAATTGTTCAAGCTGAAGGCCGGCGTCGATATCACCAATATTCCGTTCAACGGCGGCGGCCCGGCGACGCAAGCGCTGCTCACCGGAACGGTCGACATACTCTCCACGGCGCTCCCTGGCGCCCAGTCGCAAGTCCAGGGTGGCGCCATGAAGGGCATTGGGCTGACGACGAGCGCGCGCTGGCCCGGTCTTCCCAACGTGCCGACTTTCGTCGAGTTCCGGCTTTCCCGACATCACGCTCAAGACCGAGCACTTCCTGCTGGCACCGACCGGCACGCCGCAATCGGTGCTCAACCAAGTGACCAAGGCCATCCTCGCGGCACTGGCGCGCGATGACGTCAAGAAACGCGTGACCGATCTCGGCTATGAACTGGTCGCTGGCGGTCCCGATGTGGCCAAGAGCGCGATCGCCAAAGAGGTGCCGTTCTTCAAGGATCTGATAAAGGACGCCAAGATCCCGCAGGTCGAATAGCCGCGCTGCGCGATCTCAGCGCGCGAAGCGCTCGCGCAGCGCCGCGGCAACACGCGCGACCACTTTGTCCCAGGAGCGACTCTGGTCCTGACGAAACAACCGCGCCGTCGGGTACCAAGGATTGTCCTCGCGATCGAGCAGCCAGCGCCAATCCGGTATGAAGGGCAACAGCACCCAAACCGGCTTGTCGAGCGCGCCCGCGAGATGAGCGACGGCCGTATCGACGGCGATGACGAGGTCGAGATTTGCGATCAGCGCCGCGGTGTCGGAAAATTCCTTGAGCTGCTCGCCGAAATGAAGAATGCCGCCGCGCGCGTGTAATAAGTCGACATCCGCGGCGGAGATCGTGGGCTGCAGGCTGACATAAGTCGCATCGGCGCCGAGCAGTGGCAAAACGGCGGCAAGCGCTATCGATCGGTTGCGATCGTTGCGGTGTGTCGGATTGCCGGACCAAGCCAGTCCGACCCGCGGGCATGTTCTTGGTCCAAGGAAGACGTCCCATTCGGCCACGGCGTCCGGACGCGCATGCGAGGTAAGGCACCTGCGACGGTATTGTCGAAAGCGTCGTGCCCATCACCAGTGGCGGCTGAGCAGGGGACATTGCATATCGAAATCCGGCAACGCCTCGCCTCGCGAAACGATATGCGCGGTCGGGAAAACTCGCTCATCAGTGCGCGAAGCGGCCCCTGCACTTCCAGGATGACGCGTGCGGCGCGTTGCGCGACGATAGGAACGTATCGGCAGAATTGATGGTGTCGCCAAAACCCTGTTCGGCGTGCAGCAGCACCGTCCTTGTGCGCGATGTCTTCGGCGCCGGTCCATAATGGCTGCGCGAATTCACGCCGGGAGCGTTTCAGCTCGCCGGTCTTCCAGCGCCACTCGTACTCGCTCCAGCCGCGCAAATCGCCGAGCAGCATGCGGCGCCAACCGGCATTAAAATGTGCCTCGGGATAATCCGGTTAGACGGCAAGCGCGCGTTCATAGCGTACCGCTTCCTCGCCGAAGCGCTTGAGTGCCATGGAGCGCGATACCGCTGATTGGTGAGCGCCTTGGCATCGTCCGGCCGCAGTGTCTGCGCTTGCTCGTAGCTTTCGAGCGCTTCATCGAACCGCCGCAGCGCGCTGAGGGCATTGCCGCGATTGCTATGCGCGCTGGCGAGATCGGGCCGCAGCGCGACGGCGTGGTCGCAGCTTGCCAGAGACTCCTCGAACCGCATCAGATCGTGCAGCGTATGGCCGCGATTGGACAGCGCCTCGGCGTCGTCCGGCCGCAGAATAAGCGCGCGATCGTAGCTCGCGAGCGCCCCATCGAACTGGCGCAGTTCGTGCAGCGCAACGCCGCGGTTGGTCAGCGCATCGGCGTGCTCCGGATCGAGAATCAGCGCCCGGTCATAGCTCGCCAATGCCTCATCGTAGCGCCCGAGCGCGTTCAGCGTGACGCCGCGATTGGTCAGCGCCTCGACATTGTCCGGGTCGAGGGCGAGCGCACGCTCGATGCTTGCGAGCGCCTCGCCGTCGCGCTTGAGCGCGTGCAGGCTCACGCCGCGATTGGTCAGGGCGTCGACATAATCCGGATAGATCGCGAGCGCGCGATCGAAGCTCGCCGCCGCATCGTGATAACGCCCAAGCGCATGCAGCACATTGCCGCGATTGTAATAGGCCGGCGCATGATCCGGCCGCAGCGCCAGCGCACGCGCGAAGCTTGCCAGCGCCTCGTCGTGGCGGCCGAGCGCCGAAAGCACGTTGCCGCGGTTGGAATGCGCCTCGGCGACGTCGGCACGGATGGCGATGGCGCGATCGTAGCTCGACAGCGCCTCGTCGTAGCGCTTGAGCTCGGTCAGGGTCGCGCCGCGATTGATCAGCGCTTCGACATAGTCGGGCCGCACGCTGAGCGCTCGATCATAATTTTCGAGAGCGGAGCCGAACTCGCGCAGCTGCTGCAGCGCATTGCCGCGATTGTTGAGCGCGAGGATGTGGTGCGGGGCCACCTGCAGCGCGGCGCTGATCTGGCGCACCGCGGCGGCCGGGTCGCCGCGCTGCATGAAGATCACGCCGAGCAGATGCAGACTATCGAAATGCTTCGGCTCGGCGGCGAGAATGCGCTGATAGATCTGTTCGGCATCCGCCAATTGGCCGGCCTGGTGCAGCGCCAGTCCTTTAGCAAACAAATCCTGGGCAAAGACTGGTGCGACGTCGGCCATTGCACTCACCGCCCGCAGGCGCAGACGTGCCGCCGATGCGGCACTTCGATTCACGCTTTGTAGCTGATTCTTTCGGAGTCTGACCCGAAGCTTCAGGTGCCGACTTTGAGCGCGGCTGACGAGCTCCCGCAGCGCCGCGACCGCGCTGAGCGCCGTGATCTTGCCGGTGCGCGGATTTTCCTGCGACGGCACGTTCTCGATCATCATCGAGAACCGCGCGGAGTTCGGCATCGACCTCGATGCGATGGGTGTTGCGGCTGAGCGCCGGATCGGCCCAGATTTCGAGCCGGGTCTTGTCCGGCCCGACGCCGGCGAGGCTCAAGTGCAGCCGCGACATTGACATTGGCGGGAAAGCCGCGGGCGCCTTCGCGCGCGGTGCCATCGAATACCTTTTTTGGCGCGTCGAGACCCTGCAGCGAAATATTATGCTCGACCAGATAAGGCGCGCCTTCGAGCCCGCCCGGCGGCTTGCGGGTGATCATGGTGACGGAACGGATCTCGCCTTCGGCCGCGGCGCGCACCGCATCGAGCCCGATCAGCGCGCCGGTCGGCACCAGGATGCGCGCGCCGTTGGCCTTGGCGAGATCGACCAGATCCCAGTTTTCCAGAAGCTGGCCGACGCTGAGCGGCATGAAAATGCGGCCCTGCACGATCACGGATTCGGCCACGGCGCGAAACATCTTCGGCGGCAAGCCTTCGACGACCACGTCGCAGGTTTCGGCGAGCGCCTCCGGACGCGACGATCGGTATGCGGGCTCCGGCATCAGGCAGATTGCGCCGCGCCTTGGCGTGATCACGCGCCGCAACGGCGGCCAGCGCCAAGCCCGGAATGCCGGCCTCGAGCCGCCGCGCCACCTCGAGCCCGACCGCGCCGAGGCCCGCCAGGCCGACTTTAACGAATTGCTGCGCCGCACTTTCCCTTGCCACTTCGATACTTCTCCGCTCTGGCCGCGCCGCCCGTGGCCGGATAAATTGAGCCCCTTCAGTCTCTAGGCGCTGGCGATGGCGCACGCAACTTTGGGACTCCGGCTGCATGTCTGAAAGCAACAAGAGAACGTACATGACCAATATCAATCCCAACACCTTCACCACGCGGCCGGAGATCGAAGGCACGTTCGGCGTGGTGACGACCACGCACTGGATCGCGACCGCGGTCGGCATGGGGATATTGGAACGCGGCGGCAATGCCTTCGACGCCGCCGTGGCGACCGCGTTCACGCTGCAGGTGGTGGAACCGCATCTGAACGGTCCGGGCGGCGACGTGCCGGCCATTATGTACGACGTCAAGCGCGGCAAGCCGGAGGTGCTCTGCGGCCAGGGCGTGGCGCCGGCCGCGGCGACGATTGCCTATTACAAGAGCCTCGGCCTCGATCTCGTGCCCGGCACCGGGCTTCTCGCCGCCGTCGTCCCCGGCACGTTCGAAAGCTGGATGATGCTGCTGCGCGACTACGGCACCATGACGGTCGGCGAAGTGCTCGCGCCCGCGATCGGCTATGCGCAGAACGGCCATCCGCTGCTCGAGCGCACCAATGCCACGATCGAAACCGTCGCCGAACTGTTCCGCGATTATTGGCCCACTTCAGCCGCGGTCTGGATGCCGCACAATAAAGTGCCCGAGACCGGCGAGCTGTTCGCCAATCCGACGCTGGCCGCGACTTACACCCGCATCGTCAAAGAGGCCGAGAGCGCCGGCAAAGATCGCGTCGCCCAGATCGAACGCGCCCGCAAAACCTGGAGCCACGGCTTTGTCGCCGAAGCCTTCGACCGCTTCTGCCGTACCCAGGACATCATGGATACCAGCGGCGAGAAACACCGCGGCGTACTCACCGCCGACGACATCGCGCGCTGGACGCCGCATATCGAAGCGCCGCTCACCTACGATTACGGCCGCTACACCGTCTGCAAGACCGGGCCGTGGGGCCAAGGCCCGGTGACCTTGCAGCAGCTCGCACTGCTGAAGGATTTTGATCTTGACGGGCTCGATCCGACCGGCCCCGATTTCATTCATCTCGTCGTCGAATGCTCGAAGCTCGCTTATGCCGACCGCGAGACGTTCTACGGCGATCCCGATTTCGTCAAAGTGCCGATGGCGACTCTGCTGTCGGATGCCTACAACGCCGAGCGCAGAAAGCTCGTCACCGACAAGGCGTCGCTCGAATTGCGGCCGGGCTCGATCGAAGGTTTTGGCGCAGTGGTGAAATTGCGCCGTGAGACCGCAGCGACGGCGGCAGGCGCCGGTGAGCCGACTGTCGGCCGGCTCGGCGCCGGCGAACCCACCGTCGGCAAGATGGGTACGATGCGCGGCGACACCGTGCATTTCGATATCATCGACAAGGCCGGCAATATGATCTCGTCGACGCCGTCGGGCGGTTGGCTGCATTCCTCGCCGGTCGTCCCCGAGCTCGGCTTCTGCCTCGGCACGCGGGGGCAAATGTTCTGGCTGGAAGAAGGCCATCCCGCCGCGCTCGCACCCGGCAAGCGTCCGCGCACCACGCTGTCGCCGACAATGGCGCTGCGCGACGGCGAGCCCTATCTCGCCTGGGGCTCGCCCGGCGGCGACGGCCAGGATCAATGGATCACGCAGATGTTCCTGCGCCATGTCCACTGCGGCATGAATTTGCAGGAATTGATCGACGCGCCGGCTTGGCACTCCGAGCATTTCCCGAGCTCGTTCTGGCCGCGCACCGCGCGTCCCGGCGTGCTGGTGCTCGAAAGCCGCGTGCCGCAGGAGACCGTCGACGAATTGAAGCGCCGCGGCCATATCGTGGAAATGGGACCGGATTGGTCGGAAGGCCGTCTCACCGCGGCCTCACGCACCGGCCGCCGCCGCCGCGCCGCCGCTAATGCGCGCGGCATGCAGGGCTACGCGGCGGGGAGATAGATATCTACGCCGCCACCGTCGCCAGAAACTCCTCGACCTCGCGGCGGAGCTTGGCAGTCGCGTCCTCGACTTCCTCTGACACTGTCAGCATGGTTTCCGCCGAGCCCTTGGTCCGCGTCACGCCGCTTGCCACTTCATCGAGCGCGACGGTGATATCCTTGGCGCCGGTCGCGGCGCTCGCGACATTGTGGGAAATCTCGCCGGTCGCCGAGTCCTGCTGCTCGACCGAAGTGGCGACCGCGCTGGTATAGGTGTTGATGTCCTGCATGCGCTGGGTGATGTCGCGGATCGCGCTCACCGCCTTACCACTGGAATGCTGCACCGAAAGAATTTCCTTGCGTGATCTCTTCGGTAGCGCGTGCGGTCTGCACCGCGAGCGATTTCACCTCCGAAGCGACGACGGCGAAGCCGCGGCCGGCCTCGCCAGCGCGCGCCGCCTCGATCGTGGCATTGAGCGCGAGCAGATTGGTCTGGCCGGCGATGTCCGAGATCAGATTGACCACCGTGCCGATCTTCTGCGTGACATTGGCGAGCGTAGTGATGTCGTCATTGGTCGCCGCCGCGTCGGCCGCGGCGCTGCGCACGACATCGTTCGCCTGGCTGATCTGACGGCTGATCTCCTTGATCGACACCGAAAGCTCGGCTGCCGCGGCGGCCGCGGTTTCGACATTGCTCGAGGCTTCGTTCGAGCCGCGCACCGCACTCTCGGCGCGCTGCATGGTGTGATCCGACGTCGTCAACAGCGACTTGGCGGCGGCCTTCATCGCCGCCGCGCTCTGGCCCACGGTGGCAAGTCCGGTCTCGACCCGCTCGCGGAACTTCGTGATGGCGACGTCGATCTTGCGCCGCCGCTCCTCGCGCTGCAGCAGCGTGTCGCGCTCCTTCTCCGCCTTGAGCCGGTTGGTGACATCGAAATGGGTGGCGACCCAGCCGCCGCCTTTGATCGGGCGGTTGACCAGCGAGATCATGCGGCCGTCGGCGAGCTCGACGGTCTTGGCGTCGGTCTTGCCTTCGGCGATGAGCCGCCGCGCCTCGACGACGTAGGCATCCGGATCGCCTGTGAACGTGCCGGAGGCGGCGCGCTGCAGCAGCAGTTCGCGCAAGCTCGTGCCGGCCTTCGCGTCGTTCGGACCCAGGCCGTACATTTCGACGTAGCGTTCGTTGCAGAGAAGCAGACGTCCCGCGCCGTCGAACATGCACAGGCCCTGCGTCATGTGATTGAGCGCGGCGCGCAGCTTGCGCGTATGGGAGCGGCGGAGCGCGTTGACGAAAAGGCCGGCCAGCGTCGCGGCGCCAAGCCCGAACGGCGCGGCGAACGCAATCACCGCGGCCCAATCCGGCGCGGCCGCGAGCATGCCGACCAATGCATGCGGCCCGCAGAAAAATACGAAGCCAAGACCCGCGGCAAAGCCCAACGCGCCCGCCAAAACGACGAGCTTCCAATTGCGGCTAACCTTGGAGAAGCTGAAACCGCCGAGCATCGCACGACGCAAACTGATGAGAAGCGCCCGACTATATTGGCGCGGCGGTTGTTGTACGGTTAACAATTCGCGGGCGAAATCCGTTAACAGAATCTAAAGGCGCGTATCTGGTTCGACGCCGCCTCGGCCAATGGCCGAGGCGCGCTCAGCCCGCCGGAATCACCGGCAGCAGCAGATAGGATTCCTTGTCGCCGCCGGCATGGATCGTGTTGATGGCGCCGGAATTGTAGTCGGCGTGATAATGCATGTATTGCGCGCTGCCGACGCCGTCGCGCGGCTGGATGTCGAGCCGGATGCGGTGGCCCTTCTTGAACACCATCGAGGTCGGCCAGATCTCGATCTCGACCTTCACGATCTCGCCGGGGGTCAGATACAGCCGGCGCCGATGCTTGTGATAGGGCCGATACGGCCGCGACAAATCCGGATCGAGCTCGCGATGCGAGGCCCGCAGCCAGCCCTTGGCGACCGGCACCGGCGCACCCTGCTGCCCGGTCTCCATGATCTCGTTGCCGTCCGGACCGATATTGCGCAGCGTCAGGAACAGATCCATGTCCTCGGTCGTGCTCGACACCCAGAGCACGCAGGCGAGCGGCCCGGTGATCTCGGTATCGACCGAGAGTTTTGTCGTTTCGAGCGAGACGCCCATGCCGGGCTTGATGCCGCCGCCCATGACCTGCGATGAGGCGGCGGACGTTGAGCCCATGGTGCCGAGGCTCGATGCCGGATAGCTGCGCGAGCCGGTCGCCGGCGGATTTTTCACGTCGAGCGTGCCGGTGAGCGGCAGGCCCGCAGGCGGTGTTTCTTGTGCCTGCGACAGATCGAGATAGAGCTTGGTCCAGCGCGTGCGCGCGAGCGGCCATTCCTGCTCGCTACGCCATTCGAAGGCGTCGCCGCCCTTACGGATCGCAAGCTTCACCGGCGGCTCGTCCATCACGCCGTTATCGACGCCTTTGAGCCAGTGGTCGAAAAAGCGGATCTGATCCTGCCGGCCTTCGTCGGTATAGAACGGATGCACATGCGAGCCGAGATGGATGCGGAGCTTCTTGTGCGGCGTCTTCGCGCGCATGAAGGCTTCGGTATTGCCGCGCAGATGCAGCGCCATGCCCGTCCAATTGCCGACCGAGAAGAACGGCACATCGATCTTGTCCCATTGCGCCTGCGCGCCGGCAAAAGCGCCGCTGTCGAGATTGTTGCGCAGCCAGAAATGCAGCGTGTTGACCTGCCAGCCGTCGGGCTGCTCGCGCGACGCGCGGCCGAGCAGATGATGCAGCATATGCGCGGTGAACCAGTTGGTCATGAACAGGTTCAAGATGCCGCCGTGATAGAGCGCATCGCGATAGATGTCGGCAAAGCCCTCCCACGGGATGATCGCCTTGAGCGAGGGCGGTGAGAGATTGGCGGCGAACCACTGATTGATGGCGAAATAGGAAATGCCGAGAAGTCCGACCTTGCCGTTGCACCAGGGCTGCGCCGCCGCCCATTCGATGGCGTCGTAGAAATCGACCGCCTCGGCGAATGACCACGGCTCGCATTGGCCCATCGACTTGCCTGAGCCGCGACCGTCGACGCGCACGCACGCATAGCCGCGCGGCACCCACCATTCCGGGTTGACGGTCTCCCAATTCATCCAGTCGTTCTGCTTCTCCTCGAGCGCGGCCGGCACGAGCCAGAGCTTGTCCTTTTGATAAGGCCCGAGATTGAGAATGGCCGGATATTTCCCGTCGCCGTAGGGGCGAAACACGTCGGCCTTTAATTGCGCGCCGTCGCGCATCGGCACGTCGACATCCTGATCGAAGACGACAGGGTGAGCGGGATTGGTAATGACTTCTTGCTTATTCACTTCTGATATTCCTGCTTACACAGCGTCATGGCCCGGCATAGCCGTTCGAACAACGGCAATGCTTCGCTCGCCTATGTTCCGTCCATCCACGTCTTTGCAACGGTGAAGTTAAGTCGTGGATGCCCGCGATAAGCGCGGGCATGACGGGCTTGTCGGCCTCACTCCGTCTCGATCTTCACCTGGCTTGTGATCTTGCGCCAGGTGTCCATCTGCTGTGCGAGCCAAGTCTTGGCGTCGGCGAGCGAAGAACTTGGCACGATGTTGAAGGTCTGCTTTTGAAACGCCTCGGTCGCCTCAGGCGTCTTCAAGGCGGCGACGGTCGCATCGAAAATCTTCTGCAAGACGTCTTTCGGCACGCCGGCCGGCGCAAACAAACCCTGCCAAGCGATGGTGCCGACACCCGGATAGCCGAGATCCTGCATCGTCGGCAGATCCGGATATTCCGCTAGCCGCGCGTGATTGACTAGCGCCAGCGGCTGCAGGCTTCCGGCTTTCACCTGCGGCGCGGTCTCGCGACATTGAGGAAGGCGACCTGCGTCGAGCCGGAAAGCATGTCATTGATCACGCCCGAGCCGCCGGCCTTGTTGGGGATCGCCACCATGTCGAGATCGCCGGCGCGCTTAGCGAAATAAGCCATGTCGTAATGCGGGTAGCTGCCGTTGCCGACGGTGCCGTAGCGAACTTGGCCCGGATGTTTCTTGGCGTAGTCGACGAGTTGCGGCACGGTCGTGACGTCGAAATTCTTCTTGGTCGCGACCAGGAAGGCCGGAATGTCGACCGTACTTGGTGATCGGCACCACTTCCTTCATGTAGTCGAAGCTCATTTTCGACTGATAGATGATCGGCGTGATCGCATTGGTCGACACATTGCCGATCATCAGCGTCGTGCCGTCGGGCGGCGACTTCACCATTTCCTCGATCGCCAGCATGCCGAAGGCGCCGGGCTTGTTCTCGACATAAAATTGCTGGCCGAGGCTTTTGCCGAGTTGATCGGCGAGGATGCGCGCGACGATGTCGGTGGCCCCGCCAGGCCCGTAAGGCACGATGATCTTGACCGGATGCGACGGATACTTGTCCGGCGATTGAGCCGAGCGCCGCGCCCGCGGCGACGCTCAACAGCGCAGCAAGCAGAAACTTTGCGAACTTCATATTTTCCCTCCCTGTCGCGGCGCCGTTCTTGCGAGCCGCTGAATTGTTGTTCGTCTATTTTATTTGTATTTGTATCGCCGTCCGCTCACGCACGATTTGATTTTGTTGCTGCGCGGGCGATCAATCGTCATGCCGCTTTGATGCCGTGCAGGCTGTGCGAAGCGTCCTTGACGGTAAAGAAGACAACATCGGCGTCGGCGCCGGCTTTGCCGTCATGAACCGTGTCGGCCGGGATATAGAGCACGGAGCCGGGCTTTGCCTCGACATTTTTACCGCCGACCGTGGCGTGGAACGTGCCTTCGAGAATGTAGATCCATTGTTCGTTGGGATGCGAATGCGCGGCGGCGCCCGTTCCCGCCGGCATGCGCATCAGGCCGACGATCATGCGGTCGCCCTCGACGCAGGCGCCGTTCGCGGTCGAATAATCCGGGCCGCCAAGAATGTGATTCACATTGGCGAGGTTGAACAGATATTCGCCGGCGCCGGCGCGTTTGGCGCCCGGCGTACGGGCGGCGGAAGCCGGAGCGGTCAGCGGCTTGAGTCAGCAGCCATATCAGCAGCCATGTGGATAACTCCTTGGCGTCAGAGGCGACGGCGCGGCCGGACGATGCTAGGTGAGCGCAATGCTAGTTGAGCATGGTGGCTTCCGCCAGAGCATGAAAGTCGCACGGAGATCAGGGCTTTGGCCGTGCGGCCGCGGATGGCAGAAGTCGTACCTTCGTGCTTACCTTCATGGTTCGGTCATCTTTTTCGCCGAACTGTAGGGAGCCCTTTGGGACTGAGAGTTCTTTGGGATTCTGATGTTCCGGCCGGCCGCCGCATTCGCATTCAGCGGGCTCGCACTCTGCGCGGCATTCCTTGGCGTTGCATTCCTTGCCGCGTGCACCGGCAACGGGCCGCCGAGCGGCCAGCCGAGTTTCTATATCGATTTGTCGAAGCCGGGCACGACGCTCGACGCCAATGCCGCGCAATCGATGATCTCCGGCTATCGCGGCAATAACGGGCTCGGCCCGCTCGTCATCGATCCCGAACTGATGCGGCTTGCGAGCGACCAGGCGCAGGCGATGGCGGCGCGCGACAAGCTCGACCACGACGCCGCGCATCCGTTTGCCGAACGGATCCGCAAGTCCGGCTATAACGCAAGCGTCGCGGTCGAAAATATCGGCGCCGGCTATCACACGCTGGCCGAAGCCTTCTCCGGCTGGCGCGATTCACCGCCGCATCAGCGCCAATATGCTCAATTCCGGCGTCACCCAGATGGGCATCGCCGCGGTCTATACGCCGAAGTCGAAATACAAAGTGTACTGGTCGCTGATCATGGCCACGCCCGAGGATCGCAAGGGCTGATCGGGCCTAACCCTGCGGTGCCTCTCTCAAAGACTTTCAGCCCTAGCGGAATCACGGCCCAATCCGGCCGCCCGCGGGTAAAGATCGCGATCGTCGGATGAAATAGAGACGGATCGTCGAGCGTGCCTGCATAAATGTGCAATGAGGCATCTTTGCCGACTTGACCACCGAAAACGAGACTGCCGCAGACCGGGCAGGAATTGCGCACCGCGATGTTGCCGTTCGCTGCCTTCGATCCGAACTTCAGGCTCTCACCGCTGACGCGCACCGCACCCGCGGCAAATCCCATGAACGGGATGAAGCCCGAGCCGGACGCCTTGCGGCAATCCTCGCAATAACAGTGGCCCATGTAATTCGGCGCGCCTTCGGTTTCGTAGCGCAAGCGCACCGCACAGGCAGCCGCCGCTGAAGCTTTTTCCAGCTTCGTTCATCACCCCACTCCGACCGTCAGATCATCTTGAACATCTTGTCGTCATAGGTTTTGCGCGCATCGTTGAGAAGCGGCGCGACGGCGGCGCGGAACTGCGCGTGCTCTTCCGGTGTCAGCGTACCGATCTCGCAGCCCGCCGCTTCGATCGCGGCGCGCGATTCGCGGTCTTCCTCGATGGCGAGATTGCGCTGGAACGCGATCGCCTTCTTGACCGCCGCGCGCATCGCGTCCTGCAGGTCCTTCGGCCAGCCGTCGAACTGCGTACGGTTCAAGAAGATCGGCCGCGAAATGTAGAAGTGATTGGTTATGGTATGGAAGTGATGAAATTTGTGCACGCCATAGGTGACGGTATTGGCGAACGGGTTCTCCTGCGCATCGATGGTGCCGGCCTTGATGGCGGCGATCGCTTCGGTGAGATCCCACCGCAGCGGCACCGCGCCGAGAAGTTCGAACGTGCGCGCCTGCACTTCGCTAGGCAAAACGCGAATGCGCATGCCCTTCATGTCGGCCGGCGTATGCAGCGGACGCAGTCGATTCGAGATATGACGGAAGCCGTTCTCGAAATAGCCGAGGATGCGATAGTTGACCCGCGCCTCGATCCGCTCGGCGAGATATTGCCCGAGCGCGCCGTCGATGGCGGCGCGCGCCTGATCGCGCTTCTCGAACAGAAACGGCAGATCGACAAAGCCGAGCTCGGGCACGCGGTCGGCGAGATAGCTCGACGACTGATATCCGAGCGACAGCACGCCGTCCTCGACCAGCCACAGGATGTCTTCGGCGCGATAGCCGAAATCCATGATGTTCCAGACATACTTGACGTCGATACGGTCGCCGAATTGCGCCTTGAGCTCGTCGCCGATCAATTGCAGCGAGCGTGAAAACGATGTGGTCGGCGGCCCATAGCCGCCCATGCGGATCGCGATCGGTTTGGTCATTTGTCTTGCGAAGCCCTTCTTCCCGTGAGAGCCGCGCAAATGACGCCGGTTTTCCGATAAGATCATGCTCCATCAAAATGTCAGACGATGCTCCGGCGCGCAGATACGCGGGAAATGCAGGCAAATGTCAACGATGCGCCTGCGCTATCTCTAGCGGATGGGCTCGACCCATTGGGCACGCGACGGACCCGGCGCGAACGCATCGCCGAAATATTGCGTTTCATGGGCCACCTGCCCGCCCTGAAATTCCATGATGCTGACCACGTAGGACGGTTGCCCGTCATACGTCATCACAAGCTCTGTGACCCAAAGATCGCCTGCGCCCAGGATGCGTTTGACATTGAACCGCTTGTTGTTCGGCTGAGCGGTTCGTGAAAGCTGGATGTGGCGCCGGCCGCGGACGCGTTCTCCCGACTGCGGATAGTCGAGGATCGCATCGTCGCGATAAATGTCATGTTCCGTTTCGAAGTCGTTCGCATCGGATGCCGCCCAGTGACGTTCGAGAGCGGCACGGATGTCTGGACTTGTCATGACAATCACCTGGATCACGTGTGCGGCCGTCAATATGGCGGCGTTTTATGTTGTTTCTGCGCCTTGGCCGCTTCTACCCACCATGCCAGGTCGTCGGCAAAGCGCGGAAACGTGCGTTCAAGCGCCAGGCCGCTCTCGCCGATGGGTTCGCCTTCGGCCGACAAGGCCTGGTCGATCGGACCAACCCCTATCGTACTGGAAATCACCACCATTCCCATTTCGGAGAGGGTGCTATGCCAGCTGGTTGCGGCCCGCACACCTGAGAGGCGCCCTGCCGAATAGCTGGCAATGGCAACCGGACGCCAAAACCACTCTTCGAGGAAATGATCTGTCAGGTTCTTCAGTCCGGGCTGAATTCCCCAATTGTATTCGCCCGTAACAAACACGAATCCGTCAGCATCTCGGATTTTCCCGGCAAGCCGTTCAAGAGCTTCGGGAGCTTGGCTCTTCGGGTATTCCTTGTACATCCGATCCAGCATCGGGAGATTGACCGCCTTGGCGTCAATCAACTCGACATTGTCGCCACGGCGCCGCAGCCGCTCGACCAGGAAATGGGCCAAGCGGATTCCCTTTCGATCAGAACGATACGATCCGTAAAAGACGAGGATGCGGTTGCTCATGACGGGACTTCAGGCGCGGTTCAGGACGGCATTGGTTTGCCCGCCTGCCAACCTTCGAGGGAGCGCTCGTCGGGCGGCCGAGCGCTGAAGCGTACGTCCGCAAGATGTCAGGTCAAGGTCCGTTCTGAGTCAAAGAGAGCGCCAGATCGCTTTAGCGATGCCCAAACCGCTTGCGTAACAGCTTCGCCATACCGATCGCCACGCCGCGCAGGCTTTCGAGGCGGCAGGCGAAACCAAACGACGCGCGCGGACGCAGTTCGATCAGGCGATCGCAGAGATTGAGCCGCTCGCGCCAGAGATTGTCGAGTATCGGATTGCCCGGCGCGGCGCAAGAATCGGTGCGCGCGATGGCCGCGTTCTCGGCCAGATCCTCGGTCAGCGCGGCGGAGAGCAGCACGCCGGGCGCGAAGCGCGCCAGCGTCTCGTCATAGGCTGTCTTCCAGTACCAGGCGCCATCACCCGAGCGCAGCGTGATGGTCGCGGCGATGGCGCGGCCGTCGAGCAGGATGCGGTTGACCGCGACCTTGCCTTCGGCGCCGAGCGCGCGCACGGCCGCTTTCATGAAGGCGCGCAATTCGTCGTGGCGCGACGCGGCGGTGCCGGCCGCGCCTTTCCAGCCACTCGCTTCGAGCGCGAAGAAATCCTCGATCTCCTTGTCGATCGCCTCGCCGGCGCGGCTCGCGGCGAACATTAGCGCGCCCTGGTCGGCAAGCCGGCGGACGCTGCGGCGCAATTCGCGACGCCGGTGCGCCGAGACCGTCTGTTCAAGATAGGCGGCGCGATCGTCGCCGGGCACCAGTTGCGGCCGGCGATGGCGGGCAAAATCCGCAAACGGCATTTGCAGGCGGCGCAGCACCGCCCCAAGCGCCGCGGTGAAATGGCCGTCTTCGACGATGAGCGGCAGGCGCAACAGACCGGGCAGTGAACTGTCGAAGGCAAGATAGGTGAGCCAGGCCGAGATCACCGGTTCCGCCGCTTCGCGCTCGACCAGCGGTGTGCCGAGCGGCGCGTAAGGATGGGTCCAGGCCTCGAGCACAGGGAGCGCCAGACCATAACGGCGGCGCACCACACGCGCGGGGAAAAAGCCGACAAGCTTGCGCGGCTCTTCGGCCGACCAGACCAAAGCCGCGCCGACATCGCGGCCGAACGCCGAACCGGCGGCGAGCGCAAAGGCGGGCTCATAGAACACGTTTGGCTCGAGCGCGCGCGCGGCGAGATCGCGCCAGGCGCTTGTCAGCGGAACGAGGTCGGCAAGCCAGCGCCATTCGACCGAGAGCGAGTGGACAGGATAGCGGTCGGCGAGCACGGCGCGGCGCGCGCTGGCAATCGCGGCCCTGGTGCGCTCAACGGCGGCCCGCGGCGCGAAATCCTGATCGACCGATGCCACAGCGACCTCTGCGCGAAACGCGCAACGCGAGGGAAAGCGCCACTACAGCAAGGAAGCGTTAACATTTGGTTGGAAGAAATTAACGAATGCGGCAAAGCCATCCTGCCCCGCGATAGCGGGGGGAGGATGACCTAAAACACCGCCACCAGTTCCTCGACGTCGGACAGTGACGCCGCGATGATGTCGCGCTCCTTGGCGCCGAGCTTGGGCTGCGGCGGCACCGGATCTCCGACGTCATAGCCCTTAATTTCCAGCGCGGCCTTGATGCAGGCGGCGAGATTGAAGCGCGCGAAGATCTCGTTGATCTGCCAGAGCCGCCGCTGCAGTTCCATCGCTTCCGGCCAGCGCCCTTCGCGGCACAATTCGTAGAGCCGCACGCTCTGGCGCGGAATGACGCAGGCCGGGCCGGCCATCCAGCCGACGCCGCCAATGAGCATGACGCAAGCCGGGATGTGCGCCGAGGCCGAGAACACTTTCAGATCGGGGCAGCGATTGGCGATCGAGAGCAGCCGCCCGGTATTGGTCGAGGCGTCCTTGATGTAGCGGATGCGCGGGTGCTCGCTTAAGCGCGCGATCACATCAAGGGTGAGATCGGTGCGCTGGAATTGCGGATTGGTGTAAAGAATGACTGGAATGTCGACGGCGTCGGCGATGGCGCGGAAATAGCTTTCGACCTGCGGCTCGGCAAGCGGGAAATAGGATTCGAGAATGGCGAGAATGCCGGACGCGCCGAGTTTCTGATAACCCCTTGCCTGGTTGACCGCGTCCCCCGTCGCGGTGGCCGCGACACCGGCCACCACTGGCACCCGGCCGGCGGCGGCTTCGATGGTCGCGCGCACCACGTCGGTGCGCTGCACGGTCCGCAGATAAGCGAATTCGCCGGTCGAACCGAGCGGCGTGACGCCGTGCACGCCGGCTTCGATCAGATCGTTGACGAGTTCGCGCAAGCACTTTCGTTTTGACGCGCCCCTCGCTGTCGACGGGCGACACCAGATAAGGAAGCACGCCGCGGAAATCGGTCATTTGGCGGTTTTCTGCAGAGCGACTGCGTCGGCCCACACTTTAGACCGATCGTCGTCGAACACCAGAGCCAGATTTTCAGCAACCGTGGTCCAGGCGCCGGCCTTGATCTCGTCGTCGAGTTGCGACGGCGCCCAGCCGGCATAGCCGAAGGCGAGCAGGCTTTTTTGCGGGCCCTTGCCGAGCCCGATGTCGCGCAGCACTTCGGCGGCATTGGACAGCGCGATATGGCTGTCGACGTCGATGGTGTCTGTCCTTGCGATAATCGTTGGTGTGCAGCACGAAGGCGGTCTCCGGACTTACCGGACCGCCGAGGAACATCATCACGTCGTTCGACACGCCGCTCGCGTCCGCGCTCATCGCCGAGAGCACCTCGGCGATCGGATCGGCGGCCGGCGGGATGATTGATGACGATGCCGAAGGCGCCGTCGCGATTGTGCTGCGCCATCAGGATCACGGCGTGATCGAACGGACGCGGCAGTTCCGGCGAAGCGATCAGCAGTTCGCCTTCGGTCGAGGTGCGGCCGGATACGTCAGGCCGCGCCGGCAGTGCCGCGCGTAACGCCGTCGCCGAGACGGCGAGCACCGCTGCAGCCAGAACCCAATGCCTGAAATCGCGCAACGGCACGGTTCACCCACCCATCACCGACATGACGTCCATGATCGCGCTGCAAAGCGGCCTATTCAAGACTGTTCGCCGAAGGCGAGGATGTAGCCGTCCGGATCCTCGATATAAAAATCCTGGGTTCCCCACGGCGTGCGCTCGAGCGGTTTCAGGATGATTGCGCCCTTGGCTTCGCACGCGTCATGAAGCGCGGCGACGCCCGTGACATCGGCATAAGCATCGAGATGGTCGTGCTGCTTCCGGTTGGCACGCTCTTCGCTGGTCTTGGGCGCGCATTTGAGGTGCACGGCGAAACCGTCGCGCGCGCCGATGGCATAGAAGCCGCCCCAAGGCTCGCCGAACGAGAAGCCGAGAACGTCGCGATAGAAGGCGATGGCGCGGTCGATATCGTCGACCAGAAATTGCGGCGCAAATGATTTCAGGCGCGGTGAAGCGGTCATTACACCTCCTGCTCGTTGTGCCTCCAAGAATCCGGTGCGGATCAGCCTCGCCGCAAATCTCAGACGAATTGCACGGCGATGCCGCCGAGATTGCCGAAATCGGCGTGCAGCGTGTCGCCCTTGCGCGCAAACACCACGCGCGTGAACGAGCCGGCAAGCACGATATGGCCGGCCTCGAGCGTTACGCCATGCGCGCCGAGCTTGTTGGCAAGCCAGGCGACGCCGAGCGCCGGATGGCCGAGCACGCCCGCAGCCACGCCCGGTCTCCTCGATCTCGGCATTGCGATACATGATGCCGCCGACCCAGCGCAGATCGACGTCGAGCGGCTTGATCGGCCGGCCGCCCATGACGATGCCGGCGGCGGCGCCGTTGTCGGACACGGTGTCGAAAATCTTGCGCTGATCCTGCAGCCGCGCATCGACGATCTCGATCGCCGGCACGACATATTCGGTGGCGCGCAGCACATCGGTGAGACCGACGCCTGGCCCCTTCAGCGGCTTGCCCATGATGAAGGCAAGCTCGACTTCGACGCGCGGCAGGCAGTAGTTCGCATGCGGCACGCTGGCGCCGTCGGCGATCATCATATTATCGAGCAGATGACCGTAGTCCGGCTCGTCGATCTGCGACGAGCGCTGCATCGCCTTCGACGTCAGCCCGACCTTGTGCCCGATCAGCTTGGCGCCGGCCGCGATCTTGCGCCGCGCCACTTCGCTCGAAATCGCGTAAGCATCTTCGATGCTGATGTCAGGCCAGGTCTTGGACAACTGTACCGCCTGTTTGCGCTCCTTCTCGGCGGTCATCAGAATGTCGGCGGCCTTGCCGCGATCGGCATCGGACATCATGGCGGAAACTCCTCCCTCAAGCGCGATTGGGAGAAAGGCTTAGCACATTTGCGATGATGTGAAGCGAGCGCCGCGCGGCACGTTCACGGCTGGCAGGAGACCCGCAGCAGCACGGTCTCGGTCGCACAATCGGCTGCGGTCGGCGCCTGGCCGGAGACCCAGAGCGAGGCCTTGCAGCGCTCCGCAATACGAGTGTCCACGGGCCGCCCGTCGCTAAAGCCCTTGGCCTTGCAAACATTGGTGGCGGCGGTGGCGCAGTCCGGCGCACCGTTGCCGGCGATCGGGCAACGTTCCTGGATCTCGATCACCTTGGACGGCGTGAACGCGTCCTTCATCGCCTTGGTCGCGTCCTTGGCGGCCTCGCTCTGTTTCCGGTTGAACTCGTCGAGCTTGGCCTGCTGCTCTTTCATCTTGGCATTGAAATTGGAGACAAAGTCGTCCCACCACTTGCCAAGATCGTTGAGGAAGCCGCGCTTCTCTTCGGGCGCCCCGGGCAGGCTCGCGGATTGCGGGCTCGCTGCCGCAGCACCGGCTGGCGGCGGTGATGTCGTCGCCGAGGCTGCGCCCGCCGCCGGTGCGGCGGCGGACTTCGACGCGTCAGCACCCGGCAGCGGCACGACAGCGGGCGTTGCAGCGGCACTCCCGGGCGCATTGGCATTTCCGGGCACATTATTATTCTGCGCATTGAGCGGAGCGCTGCCGGGGTTAATGGTCTGCGCTTGTGCAAGCTCGAACGGCGCGCAGAGCAGCACCGCGACGGCGAAGCCGCCGGCGGCCGATCTGAAACGCGACAATTCCCTGCACTCTATTGTCACGGCCACTCCGTCCATGACCACCCGGCGATCAAGCCACCGGAGCATCGCATAAGGGGCAAGTCCGCGCGGCGCGCCTGACTTTTCCGTCCCTGCCTCTGCCTTATAGGCCCCCGAGACCTGTGTGCCTAATAATCGAACAACAATTGTGGCAATCAGATGGGGGTGGAATCAGGGCCAAAAATCGCCCGTCGGACGGGCCTAAACCTCGCCCTCGCCGGCGAACCGGGATTTTCAGCTATTTCAGCCGCGCCGCGCCCGCCAGCGCGACCAGACGAACCAGGCAACGCCCGCCAGGACGACCGCGACGATGACGATGTCGAACTGGTGGAACAGGCGGCGGAAGGTCGGGTCGTTGTTCCAGCGCTCGCCCAGAACCAAGCCGATATAGGCCAGCGCGAAGCACCACGGCCAGGAGCCGAGAAAGGTGTAGATCTGGAATTTCAGCATCGGCATCCGCGCCAGACCGGCGGGAAACGCGATGAACGTGCGAACGACCGGCAGCAGCCGTCCGACGAACACGGTGATCGAACCGTAGCGCGCGAAGAACCGCTCCGCATGATCGAGCTCGGTATGGCTGATCAGCACATAATGGCCCCAGCGCTCGAAGGCTTTGCGGCCGCCGCTCGCGGCGATGTAGTAGGCAACGGTCGAGCCGACATTGCAGCCGATCGCGCCGGCGGTGGCGGCGCCGATCAGAGTGAAGCGCCCGGTCGAGACCAGATAGCCGGCGAACGGCATGATGATTTCCGACGGCAGCGGAATGCAGGCCGACTCGATCGCCATCAGAACGACAATGCCGAGATAGCCGCCGGCCGAAATCACCCCGACGATCGCGGGCACGAGCACCGACATGATCCGTTCAAGCATGGCGCGGTCGGGGATTTAGAGCATGATCCCGAAAAGTGGGGACCGGTTTTCGGAGAAGATCATGCTCAAAACGAAATATCCAGAGATCAGCGCCGCTTTCGGCTGCGGCGGCCCTCGAGCATGACGATCTGGCGACGGCCGATATCATCCGGCATCTTCTTCGGCACTTTCTCGGCGATGCCGAGGAGCCGCTCACGGCGGTCCATTTCCTTCCAGACGTCTTCCGGGCGGATGCCGGCGGAGACCCACAGCACCACGAGATTATAGACGAGATCGGCGCTCTCTTTGACCACCGCCTCGCGGTCGCCGTTCATGGCGTCGATCACGACCTCGACGGCCTCCTCGGCGAGCTTCTTTGCCATCTTGCTGCGGCCCGAACGCAGGAGCCGCGCCGTCCGTGAGGTGGACGGATCGTCGTGGCGGCAGGCGTGGACCGCTTCAAACAGCCGTGCAATCGAATCACTCATGGCCCATCAGAATAACGCGATCGTGTCGCGATTGTGTTAATGCCGGGCCGAAATTTCGCATTCCGTCGGCTGTCGTACTGTCACAGCCGTCTTTTTCCATCCGTATTTTCACGTGCTTATGACCGGCCGCCGAGCCACCCTTCGGCCGCCCTCTCACTCGTCCTTCTCATTCGTCCTGGGCCAGCAAGCCGGCATTGCCGCCGGCCGCGGAGGTATTGATCGTGACCACCTGCTCGGTCGCGAAACGGCGCAGATAATTCGGCCCGCCGGCCTTCGGGCCCGTGCCGGACAATAATGTACCGCCGAACGGCTGGGTGCCGACCACGGCGCCGATCATGTTGCGGTTGACGTAGACGTTGCCGTGCGGGAGCCGGGCGGCAACGCGCTCGACGGTCAGGTCGATGCGGGAATGAACCCCGAGCGTCAGGGCCGTGCGGTTCGCCGCGATCTCATCGAGCAGCGCCTCCAGCTGCCCGGCGCGCCAGCGCACCACATGGAGCACGGGACCAAAAACCTCGCGATCGAGGTCGAGCGCGCGGTCGAGCTCGATGACCGCAGGGGTCACATAGGTGCCGCCTTCCGGGGCGGCTTCGCCGCGGAAGCGCAGCCGTCCGGCCCGCTCGTTCTGCAGCGATCCAGTCCTCGAGCTTTGCCCTGGCTTCGGCGTCGATCACCGGGCCGACATGGGTGGCGATCTGTCGCGGGTCGCCGACGGTCAATTCGCGGGCCGCGCCGATCACCATGTCCAGCATGCGCTCGGCGACATCGTCCTGGAGGCAAAGCAGCCGCAGCGCCGAGCAGCGCTGGCCGGCGGAGCGGAACGCCGAGGTGACGACATCGTCGCTGACCTGTTCGGGGAGCGCGGTGGCGTCGACAATCATGGCATTGATACCGCCGGTCTCGGCGATCAGCGGCACGATCGGTCCGTCCTTCGCGGCGAGCGCCCGGTTGATGGCGCGACCCACTTCGGTCGAGCCGGTAAAGACGACGCCCGCAATCCGCGGATGCGCGACCAGGCTCGCGCCGACGGTCCCATCGCCGGGCACAAGATGCAGCGCCATCTTGGGCACGCCGGCTTCGTGCAACAGCGCGATCGCCAGCGCCGCGATCAGCGGCGTCTGCTCGGCGGGCTTGGCGACCACGGTATTGCCCGCAACGAGCGCCGCCGCGACCTGGCCGAGGAAAATTGCGAGCGGAAAATTCCACGGGCTGATGCAGACGAATACGCCGCGGCCGCGATAACGCAGTACGTTGCTCTCTCCGGTCGGCCCCGGCATCGGCTGCGGCGCGAGCGTGCTACGCGCAAGCGCTGCGTAATAGCGGCAATAGTCGATCGCCTCGCGCAACTCGGCGAGCGCGTCGTCGAGGGTCTTGCCGGCCTCGCTTTGCAGCAGCGCCAACAGTCGCCCGCGATTGATCTCGAGCCGGTCGGCCGCGCGTTCAAGGAGCGCCGCGCGCTCTTCGACCGGCGTCGCCGCCCATGCCGGAAAACCGGCCGCCGCCGCGGCCGCCGCCGAGCGGGCGATCGCATCGTCGCCGTCATAGGACACACCTACAATGCTGCCGTCGATCGGCGAGATGATCTGGCGCTCGACGCCGGGCAGCGCGACGCCGTCCAGCAGCGGCGCGGCCACAGCATCTGCCGCTGCGTGCTCGCGCACCTCGGCGAGCAGCGCCGCGAGGCTCGCACGGTCGCCGAATTCGACGCCGGCCGAATTTTGCCGCTCGGGCTCGTAAAGATTGCGACGGCAGCGGAATCTTTTTGTTGCGCGCGTCTTCCGCGTCCGCGATCCGCGTCTGCGGCCGGCGTAGGATTTCGGCGATCGGTACCCGCGGATCGGCGGCAACCGAGACGAAGGACGAATTGGCGCCGTTCTCCAAGAGCCGTCGCACCAGATACGCCAGCAGATCGCGATGGCCGCCGACCGGCGCATAGATGCGGCAGGCGGCCTCCGGCAATTCGGCGCGCAGTGCCTCGTACAACGCGTCGCCCATGCCGTAGAGCCGCTGGAATTCGAAGCCGTCGATGCTGCCGGCGTCTTCGATGACGCTGGCGACGGTGAGCGCATTATGCGTTGCGAATTGCGGAAACAGCCGGTTGCGCGCGGCAAGGAGCCGCCGCACGCAGGCCATGTAGCAAAGATCGGTCATGGCCTTGCGCGTGAACACCGGATAGTCGGGCAGCCCGCGCTCCTGCGCGCGCTTGATCTCGGTGTCCCAATAGGCGCCCTTGACCAGCCGCACCGTGAGCCGGCGCCGCGTCGCTTCCGCGACATCCTCGATCCAGCCGATCAGCGCCAGCGCCCGCTTCTGATAGGCCTGCACCGCAAGGCCAAACCCGTCCCAATCCGGAGAGCGACGCATCGGCAATGACGCGGCCGATAATGTCGAGCGACAGTTCGAGCCGGTCCGCCTCCTCCGCGTCCACGGTGAATTGCAGATCATGCGCCTTGGCCAGCTGCGCAAGCTCGATCAGGCGCGGGGTGAGTTCGTCGAGCACGCGCTCGCGCGAGATCGCCTCGTAGCGCGGATGCAGCGCCGAGAGTTTCACCGAAATGCCGGGCCGGGCAGCGCCGCCGCCTTTCGCGCCCTTGAAACTGTCGGCGCTCTTGCCGATCGCGGCGATCGCGGCCGCATAATGGTCGAAATACGTGTCGGCATCGTCGGCGGTGCGCGCGCCCTCGCCCAGCATGTCGAACGAGTAACGCGCTTGCGAATTCGCACGCGCGCGAGACAGCGCCTCCTCGATGGTCTGCCCGAGCACGAAATGCGAGCCGAGCAGCCGCATCGCCTGCCGCGTCGCCGCGCGCATCACCGGCAGGCCGAGCCGGTGCACGATATTGTCGAGGATCGTCTCCGGGCTCTCGCCCGGATGAATGACGCGCGCGGCAATGCCGAGCGTCCAGGCCGAGGCCGAGACCAGAAGCGCCGCCGAATGCAACTCGCCGTCGCGCCATCGGCCGGCGGCGAGCTTGTCCTCGATCAGCCGGTCGGCGGTCGCGGTGTCCGGCACGCGCAGCAGCGCCTCGGCCAGCACCATCAGCGCCAGGCCCTCTTTGGTCGAGAGCGAATAGGCGTGGAGGAAATCGTCGATGCCGCCGAGTGTCCCGATGCCGCCGCCGGTTTTGGCGCGGATGGCCTCGACCATTTTTCGCGCGCGGGCATCGACGCGGCTTTCCGCCTCCGCGTCACGGGCGGCATCACCCAGCAGCAGCGCCGCGAGGATCTTCGTCCGGCGGCGCATAGGGAGCCTGAAAAATTGGCAGCCCAGAATCGGGTGCACTCATTGCTGTAATTTATCCCTTCCTGGCGAAATTCGTGGAGGGGTAACACGATGAAAGCCGTGAAAAACACTCGCCCGGCAAAAGTGGCGCGGCTGCAACACCGCCTGGAAAATCAGACGATACGCGATTTCTCGCTTCATCTCGTCCGGAGGTATCTGCAACGCTGCAATATTATTGACGTGTCATTTCGAGCGGTCAGTTGGGGTGTATTGTGAATCCCACGATCTCGGCGCACATCGCCGTTGCTTTATTGGTTGTTTCGTCCGCTTCGGGCGCAAGCGCTGCGAAAAAGCCGATCGAAAGTCCCGGCCAAGCCCACATTCGCCGAAGCACCAGTGCCGCCCGCCGTACATGACTGGAGCGGCTTCTATGCGGGCGTGAACGCCGGCATTGCCTGGGGCAGGTTCGACCCGGTGACCTCGACGGTCCAGGGTGGCTCGATCACGAATGCCGGCACCGTTGCGCTGATCAATGCCGCGGGAGCGCAGCAGGCCGGGCCGTTCGGTTTCGCCGGCGGCGTGCAAGGGGGCTACAACTGGCAAGCCGGCTCCTGGGTTGCCGGCATCGAGAGCGATATCAACTATCTGCATTTGAATTTTACCTCGCGCACCTACGTTTCGTTCTCGCCCATCAATACCAGGACCGGGGAGATCAACGCGTACAGCAATGCGAATTGGGTCGCGACGTTGCGGCCGCGCCTGGGCTTCGCCTCGGGCAGCTGGCTCTATTATGTGACCGGGGGCCTGGCCGTCACGAACTTCGACGATGATTTCGCGCTCAGTACCGTGCTGCAGAACGGCAGTGTCTTCTTCGAGCAATCAAGCGCGCTGAAGGGCCTGCATGCCGGATACACCGCCGGCGGCGGCATCGAATATGCGATCGACGGCAACTTGAGTGTGCGTGCGGACTATCAGCATATCGGCTTCGGCCGCTTCACGGCGAAGCAAAACGCGACCAGCGACACGACGCAGGCGGTGACGCAGAGCGCCGAACTCAATGCCGACCTGGTGCGGCTCGGTCTCAATTATCGCTTCGGCGGCGCCGACCCCGCTGCCGCTGGCGGATCGTTCGCACCGCCGGACACCGGCTCGATCTGGGACAAATCCAATTGGGAGTTCGAAGCCGGCGCGCGCGCCTTTTTCAGTAACGGTCTCGACGAAGAGTCGAATCCGTTGTTTGGGGTCCCCCCAATCGTCCTGTCGCGCTTGTTCTACGCCAATCTGAATTCGCTGGCCGGCGAGACCTATGCCCGCGTCGATCACTCGAGCGGCTGGTTTGTGAAGGGCAACCTCGGCGCCGGCGGAATATTCAATGGCGGCCTGAGCGACGAGGACTTCCCGGCGTTCAGCTTCCGCAGCGGCTATTCCAACACCTTCAGCAAGGTCACGGGCAGTCTCGGCTATGCGACGATCGACCTCGGCTACACGTTGCTGAAAGCGCCCGGCGCCAAGCTCGGCGCCTTTGTCGGTTACAACTTCTACAGTGAGCAACTGCAGGGGCGCAGCTGCACGCAAGTGGCCGACGGCGACAGCTGTTTCGGCATCAACACGGACTACCTGATCATTTCGAACGAAGATCAATACAATTCGATGCGCGTCGGCCTGTCGACCGAGTTCATGCTGAGCGACCGGCTGAAATTCGTCGCCGATGCGGCTTACGTGCCGCTCGTCTACATGAACGGCGTCGACAACCACAATGCGCGCGCCGCCTATTTTCCGGAAACGGATTCCGACGGCTACGGCACCATGCTGGAAGCGCTGTTCAGCTACAACGTCACCGACCATTGGAATGTCGGCGCCGGCGGACGCTATTGGTCCTGGACCATGCGTCACGGCACTTCGGAGTCCATTTTCGGGACGCAGGGATCGTCGCCGCCCGCACCCGAACCGAACAACTATGGCACCCGCCGCTATGGCGCCTTCGTCCAGTCGGGCTATCACTGGGGCGACACGACGCGCGCCGGCGCCGACGCGCCGGCCTTTGCCCGCGGACCAATGAACTGGAGCGGCGTCTATGTCGGCGGCCATCTCGGCAGCGCCTGGAGCAATGCCAAATGGTCTGATCCGTTCGGGCCGACGACGAGCCTCGATGGCTCCGAGAACGTTCCTTATTTCGGCGACATCACCAAGGCGCATGGCCCGCTCGGTGGCGGCCAGGCCGGCGCCAATTGGCAATTCGGCCCATGGGTCTACGGCATTGAAGGCGATGCCAGCTACATGACGCTGCGCGGCGACAACACCTGCTTCTCGGGACTGGGCGGCATCAATTGCGAGCACGTCGTCAACGTTCTGGCGACGCTCGCCGGCCGCGCCGGTTTTGCCTGGGACCGCTCGCTCTTCTACCTCAAAGGCGGCGGCGCCTGGACCAACACGACCTACAATCTCGACGGCAACACTTTCGCCCTGACGCTCGGGCAGGCGAGCTCCCATATCGATACGCTCGGCTGGGTCGCCGGCATCGGTCTCGAATATGCGATCACCGACCATTGGACGACGCGCTTCGAATATGACCACGTCGGTCTAGCGACCGTGACGCCGTCGTTTCCGACCATGCCGCCGATCAGCACGCAGCGCATCGGAATATCGCAATCCGTCGATACGTTTGAGCTCGGCGTGAACTACAAGTTCGATTGGCTCGGGCCGTATTTCGCGAGCAACTAGCCGTTCCATCGGCTTGCCGATGCTCAATCCTTGCGTCGCGCACCTGCGCCGCGAGGCTTCAGGATCTCGAACAGGCCGCCGATGACCGGCGCCGCCTGGCGCAGTTCGCGGATGTGGTCCGCCGACAGATCGCGCAGCACCCGTTCCGCGGCCGGGGTCAAAGCGAGCACGACGCGCCGCCGATCGGCGGCAGAGGAGCGGCGCTCCAACAATCCGCTTTTGACCATGCGCTCGGCCAGTTCGGCGGCGCTGTGCGGCTGCAGCAGCAGTTGCTCTGCCAGGTAGCCGACGGTAGCGGCTTGCGGGCTTGCCGCGCCCTTGAGCGCGAGCAGCGCCTGATGCTGCTGCGGCGTGATGCCGGCATCGCGCGCCGCCGCCTCGCTGAAGGCCAGAAACCGCCGCAGCGCGTGGCGGAATGCGGCGAGCCGCCGATAGTCGAACGGGCGGACCGGCGGCTTGCCCGAAACGCGCTTGCGGCCCTGCGTTGAAATCGGCTTGGCGGGTCGCTTCACCTTGCTTTCACCCTGAATGGCCTTCGTCTTGAATTATGTCGTGACACGATATAATTGCCTCACAGCCGGCCGTTATCGAAACCATGGCCGGCCTCGTCTCCCCAAAAGATTGCATAAATCGCGTCGATTCGGCGTGCGAAACAACCCGGAAGTCATATGTCTGCAAGGAATTCCCGCACCGCGCGGAACGACCATTCCATGGAATCCCGGCTCGGCGATTTCAGCGCCGATCCCCGCGTGCTTATTCTCGTCGCCATGGCGATTGTCGTCGGCGCCGGCGGCGCCGGTTCGGCCTGGCTCCTGATCAAGCTGATCGCGCTCGCCACCAACCTGTCGTGGTTCGGGCGCTTCTCCTTCGTCACGGTCTCGCCGGCGAACGCCGTGCTCGGGCCGTGGACGGTCGCGGTCCCGGCGCTCGGCGGGCTCGCCATCGGACTGATGGCACGATTTGGTTCCGAGAAGATCCGCGGCCACGGCATCCCCGAAGCGATTGAAGCGATCCTGATCGGCGGCAGCCGCATGGATCCGAAAGTAGCGGTGCTCAAGCCGCTGTCGTCGGCGATCTCGATCGGCACCGGCGGTCCGTTCGGCGCCGAAGGACCGATCATCATGACCGGCGGCGCACTTGGCTCGCTGTTCGCGCAATGCTTCCATATGAGCGCCGCGGAGCGGAAGACCTTACTGGTCGCCGGCGCCGCCGCCGGCATGACCGCGATCTTCGGCACGCCGCTCGCCGCGGTGGCGCTGGCGGTCGAGCTTCTGTTGTTCGAATGGAAGCCGCGCAGCTTCATTCCGGTGGTGGCCGCTTGCGCCGTTTCGATCGGGCTGCGGCCGCTGTTGTTCGCCCAGGCGCCGTTGTTCCCTTACGCGCAGGTGCCGGACTTGCCGTGGTGGGGCCTGTTCGCCTGCGCGGCAGTCGGTATCGTCGGCGGCCTGCAATCGGGACTGTGCACGCGCCTGCTTTATGCCGGCGAAGATCTGTTCGAGCGGCTTCCGGTTCATTGGATGTGGTGGCCGCTGATCGGCGGCATCTTTGTCGGCCTGGGCGGCATGATCGAGCCGCGGGCGCTCGGCGTCGGCTACGACGTCATTGCCGACCTGGTCAACGGCCACATGACGCTTCACGTCGTCGCCATGCTGCTGTTCGTCAAGGCCGTCATCTGGATCATCGCGCTGGCCTCGGGAACGTCGGGCGGCGTGCTCGCGCCGCTGCTCATTCTCGGCGGCGCGCTGGGCTGGATCGAAGGCCTGTGGCTGCCGGGCGGCAGCGGGCTTTGGGCGATCATCGGCATGGGCGCGATGATGGGCGGCACGATGCGGGCGCCGCTGACCGGAACGCTGTTCGCCATCGAGCTCACCGGCAATGTGCATCTCTTGGTGCCGCTCCTGGTCGCGACCACGGCGGCCTATGCGGTGACGGTGCTGCTCCTGAAGCGCTCGATTCTCACCGAGAAGATTTCGCGCCGCGGCCAGCACGTCACCCGCGAATACGCCATCGATCCGCTATCGCTCGCGCGCGTCGCCGACGTGATGGTGAAAGCGGTCGACACGCTGCCGGCGGACATGCCGATCGATGACGCCATCGCCTTCTTCACCGGCGAGACCAAGCGCCATCGGTCCTATCCGGTGGTCGACGCCCAGCATCACGTGGTCGGCATGGTGGACCGCGCCGACGTGCTGCGCTGGATGTCGGCAGGCGCGCCCGAGCAGCGCACGCTCGACGATCTGTTGTCGGACGCGTCGGCGGTCGTCGGTTATCCGGGCGAGATCGTCGCCGATCTGGTCTATCGCATGGTGGCGCACGATGTCGGACGCGTGCCGATCGTCGAGCCGGCGACGCGCCGTCTGGTCGGGCTGATCGCGCGCAAGGACCTGATGCGGGTGCGCGCAGCGAGCCGGCGGCTCGATCTCGAGCGGCAATCGTTCTTCGGCCGCTCGGTGCGCAAGCCCGGCGTGGCTGCGAATGACGAGGTGAATCTATCAGGTTGATGGCGGTGCGGTGCGCTTTGCGGCTTCAAGTCTCCCTGTCGAGACGCTGCTGCTCGGCGGGTTTCTCTGCAAGCCGCTGCCACAACTCATCGGCGACCGGATCTTGCAGGGCGGAACCGATCTCGCGAGCTTTCCTAAAAACCAAGGGAATCTCGTTATCGTTATGCGCCAATCTCTGGTCCATGCGGGCACCTCAAGGTCCCAGCCCACGCGGACGCTTAACCTTTTGTGCGGAGTCCGGTTCCCTGATAGGGCGCGCACGAAGCGCATCGAGAGGCGTAAAAAAGCCCGGCCTAAGAGCCGGGCTTTTTACACGCGTAACGCGATCGTGATTACTAGCGGCTATAGCCGTTCTGGTTGCCCAGCACTTTTTCATTGTTCGACACCGAACCGGTCCGCTCGGCACCAACATGGGTGCCCGGTCCGCCACTGCGCGATGCATTGACCGCCGGGTTTCCGGTCGTGGGCTGCTGCGCGAATGCGGCGTTCGACGCGGCGATAATCAACGCGACGGCGGTGGCGACGAGTCCAGCTTTAATCATTACGATGCTCCTTATTGTTGCTGTTTCAAAACATCGCCCTCGCCGCGTAAGTTTCCCAATAATCGCCGCGCAGCAAATGAAATTTCAGCAACGAAATAAAGTGCACTGTAACGCGCGCATAAACGCGCGCTCCCACATCACGGCGAGCGCGCCGCGCCGCCCTACTCTGCCGCTACACGCGTGGGGTCGCCTTCGACCAGCGCCTTGAGCTTGGCGAGACCTTGCTCGAATTGGCTGCCCACCATCTTGTCGCAATTGATGAAAAGACTCATCACCTTCGCCATGAACGGCTGGCGGCCTTGCATCGCCCAAGTCACTTTGGTGCTGACCCCTGTTCCGGCGCCATTCGGCTCGAGCACGAAGTCGACCGTGTTGTGCGCAGCGAACGGCCGCGACATGTCGAGCGCCAGCGACACCCGCGACGGCGGGACCGAATCGGTAATCGCGATACGGCCGGCGCCGACCTGCCGGTTGCCGTCCCATTCATAGATCGCGCCCTTGCCGGCCGGCGCGCCGCTATGCACGCGCTTCATGTTCGGATCTTTCTCGAACGGCGACCATTGCGACTGCGCATGCAGGTCGTTGATCAGCGGAAAGATCCGCTCGGCCGGCGCATCGATCAGCGCCGAGCGGCTGATCATGAACCGGTCCGGCGCGGTCGAAGCGTAGATCAGCGCGGCGCCGATCGCGACGACAAGCAGGATTGCGATGATGACAAGAATGGTCGTGACCATGTGCTCCTCCTTCGCTGCTGCTCACTCCACCCATTCCCGCGAAAGCGGGAATCCAAGAGCTGGGTCCCCGCCTTCGCGGGGACGAGCGGAATTGAGAGTCAGCTCTATTTTGAACTCGCAAGATAAACGTCGAGCTGCTCGAACGAGCCGCCCCAACCCATGGCCATGCCGTCATGCGCGGCGTCGAACGTGGCCTGCTCTTCCGCTGTCGCTTCGAGCGTCGCCCAGGTCAGCGTCAGCTTGCACTTGCCGCCCGGTGCGTCCTCGAACGTGACGGTGGTGAGCAGTTTGAGCGGCCAGGTCGCGCTCAACGGATGGCGCGTGAGACCGCCGGCTTCATCAGAGAACGAGTGCTCCCAGACCAGCCGCCGCGGCGGGGTGACCTCGCGATAGACGAACTTGGCCCACATCACCCGGCCTTCGCCGTCGCGCATGGCGCCGTGATAGGTGCCGCCGGGCCGCAGATCCATCTTCGAAGAAACGACCACCGAACCCTTCGGGCCGAACCATTCCTTCATGCGCTCCGGCTCGGTGAAGCATTTCCACAGCACTGCCGGAGGCGCGTCGAAAATGCGCGTGGTCACGAAGTCTTTGTTCTTTGCAACAGCAAGCATGACTGATCCCTTTCACTCTCACGCGTCGCTTTGAATCGTTCGTCCTATGACTGCCCGACCAGCACCATCCAGCCCACGCCGAACTTGTCGGTGAGCATGCCGAAGCGCGGCGAGAAGAACGTCTTGGCGAGCGGCATCGTCACTTGGCCGCCGTCGGACAGCGCGCCGAACACCTTGTCGGCGTCGGCCTCGTTGCGCGCCGAATAGGCCAGCGAAAAGCCCTTGAATTCCGTCTTGCCGGCGCAATGGCCGTCCGACATCAGCACCGTGGTGTCGCCGATATCGACCGCGGCATGCATGACCTTGTCTTTGCTCTGCGGCGTGATCATCGACTGATCGGGCGCGTCCTTGAACCGCATCAGCATTTTGGGCGTGGCGCCGACCGCCTTCTTGTAGAAATCCAGCGCTTCGTCGCAGCGGCCGTCAAAGAACAGATAAGGCTGAACCTGCATGACTCTCTTCCTTCCTGTGTGTGCTTCAGCGTGAGCTTCAAACCAAGGACGTGCGCGGCCGCGGCATTCCGACATCGCCGACGGCTTTTTTCTGCCGATTTTTCCAGAGTTCGCCGTCTTTCATCAGACGATCGAGATGCATGCGGATATGCGACGCTTCGGCAGGCGTGTGCGCGAGCGCGATCGCCTTGTCGAACGCGACACGGGCCTCATCGAGGCGGCCGAGTTGCGCCAACAGTGCGCCCTGCACGCCGAAGAAGTGAAAATAGCTGGCAAGCGGCGCTGCCAGAGGCTCGATCATTGTCAGCGCAGCAGCGGGACCTTGCACCTTGCTGACCGCGACCGCGCGATTGAGCGAGATCACCGGCGACGGCTCGATACGCTCGAGCGCCGCGTAGAGCTGATCGATCTCCGTCCAGCCGGTGTCTTGCGGCGTCTGCGCATGCGCATGCACGCCCGCGATCGCCGCCTGGATCTGATAGCGCCCGGGCCGGCGGTGCCGCCCTGCCTTTTCGATCAGCGCATGGCCTTCCGCAATCAAGTCGCGATCCCAAAGGCCGCGATCCTGATCGTCGAGGAGCACAATGGCGCCGTTGGCATCGAGCCGCGCCGCCGCGCGCGCATGCTGCAGCAGGAGCAGCGCCAGAAGCCCCATGATCTCCGGCTCGGCCGGAAACAGCGTGAGCAGAAGCCGCGCCAGCCGGATCGATTCCTCGCACAGCGCCACGCGCATATGCGCCTCGCCGCCGCTTGCGGCATAGCCTTCGTTGAAGACCAGATAGATCATGGCGGCGACCGTGCCGAGCCGTTCGGCGCGCTCGACTGCGCCCGGCGTCTCGAACGCCATCTCGGCATCGGCGACGCGGCTCTTGGCGCGGGTGATGCGCTGCTCCATGGCGCTCTCGGAAACCAAAAAGGCGCGCGCGATCTCCTTGACCGTGAGACCGGACACGACGCGCAGCGCCAGCGCGATCTGCTGCACCGCCGGCAAATCGGGATGGCAGCAGATGAACAACAACCGCAGCAGATCGTCGCGATAATGCGAATTGTCGAGCCGCTCGGCGACGTCGCTCTCGGCATCGTCGAGATCGGATATCGCCTCGTCGTCCGGCAACGGCGACGTCTTCTTGCCGCGCCGCGCCTCGTCGAGCCCGACATTGCGTCCGACCAGAACGAGCCAAGCGACCGGATCGCGCGGCGGGCCATTGACCGGCCAGTTTTTCAGCGCGCGCAGGCACGCTTCCTGATACGCTTCCTCGGCGCGGTCGAGGTCGCGGAAATAGCGCATCAGCGCGCCAAGCGCCTGCGGGCGGGCCGAACGCAGCAGCGGATCGATCCACGCGATCTCGGTCACGCAGTCCCTTTCGGTGCGAACAATTTCACCGGCCGGATCTCGAACGTGACGTTCTCATCGCGGCCGATCTGCTTGGCGGTTTCGATGGCGTCGTCGAGCGAAGCGCAATCGATCAGATAGAAGCCGAGCAGCGATTCTTTGGTTTCGGCGAAAGGACCGTCGAGCACGACCGGATCGCGTCCGCTTTTGCCTTGCATGCGCACGGTGGTCGACGCCGTGGTCGGCATCAGCCGCAGCGCCGGTCCGAGCCGGCCGGAAGCGGCGAGCTTCTCGGTCACCTTGTGACGCTTCGCCAGAACCGCGTCGTCTTCTTCCTTGGTCCAGGAATTGACCACCGCTTCGTCGTGGCAGCACAGAAATGCGTAGAGCATAAAGCCTCCCATTCAGACCAAGGACGATCGACTATGCCCGATCCCGACACACGCCCTTGAAAATATTATGGTCCCGCTAAGCCGCTGATCCGACATAAGCATCGAGCCGGTCGAGCGCGTGTTCCGTCAAGAAACCGAACGCGCAGGCCGGTTCCCGACGGTCGGCCGCGGCCAGTGCGACAAAGCGCCGGCAGCGTGTGGCGAAATCGTCGATGAAATCCATGACGACCATGATCTCGCCGGCGTAGCGCAGGCGCGCGAACATCTGACAATAGAGCAGCAATTCCAGCATGACTTTCTCCCCAATTCCCGTGTGCTGTGCTGCCTCTAAGACGACCGGCCATGCGCCAATCCGACATCCGCAAAAAGAATTTTGTCCCGAAGCCTGAGCTTCAATCCCTGTCCGGGGCCCCAAGGGGAAAGTACGAGCGGAACGGCCGCGCCTCCTCCACCGCCCTGGCGAAGGCCGGACGGGCCAGCAACCGCGTGCGATAGGCGCGCAAAGCGGTGCAGCTTTCCGGAATCCTGTGCACCCAATCGGCGTAGAACAGAAACGGCGCGGCGGCACAGTCGGCCATGGTGAAGTCTGCGCCAGCGGCCCAGATGCGGCCGCCGAGTTGTCCGTCGAGCCAGGCATAGGCGCGTTCAAGCCTCTCGCCGGCGATGGCCAATCCTTGCTCCTTCTTCACCGGCAGCCGCCCCAGCGCGCTGTCGACGGCAATCTGCGCCGCGTCCATTACATGCAGATCGAAAAAGCGGTCGAGGAAGCGCACATCCAGCGCGGTCATCGGGTCGGTCGGCAGGAGGCGCACCGGCCCAGGATGCGCGAGCTGCAAATATTCGATGACGATGCTCGAACTCGACGACCTCGCGCTCGCCGTCCAGCAGCAGCGGAAACTTGCGAAGCGGCCAGCGCCGCATCCACTCCTCGACGTGCTGCGGCGTATCCGGCCCGATGCAGCGGAACTCGAACGCCGTGCCGTTTTCGTAGAGTGCGATGAGCACTTTCTGCGTATACGACGAGAACGGATGACCGTAGAGCGCCAACGACATCGCGGAATCTCCTAGGTCAACGCCGCGACAAACGCCGCGAGCCGTTCGAGATTCTGCTCGAGCCCCTTGGCGGCGCCGTGGTCGTTGATCACGCGGTCGCGCTCGGCCGCCGACGGGAAATCGCCGCGCCAGGTCAGCCGCGTCTTGCCGCCGAGATCCTCAAAGAGAATGGTGGTCCGGAACTGCACCGGCTCCATACCGTTGTCGCCGCCAATCTCACTGCCACCATGGCGAGAGACAATGCGTTGCGGCGGCACGATCTCCTCGAACGTGATGAGGTTCTGATAATTGCGGCCATCCGGTCCGTGCATGACATAGCGCCAATGACCGCCGGGACGGAAATCGAACGCGCTGGTGGTCGTCGAAAAGCCGTCCGGCCCCCACCATTGCGACAGGTGCTGGGGATCGGTGAAAGCCGAGAACACAAGTTCGCGCGGCGCGTCGAGCACGCGCATGCCGATGATCGAACGCGGATCCCTTTCGAGATCGACACTACTCACTGTCGCCATTGTCCCCGTCCTTCTTCCTCGCATGCATACGCGAACTCGCTACGCCGTCTTCGGCCTTGAGCGTTTTCAGATAGTCCTCGAGCCGGTCGAGGCTGGCCTCGAAGAAGCTGCGGTAATGTTCGAGCCAGTCGTCGATGTCTTTCAGCGCCTTGGCCTCGATCCGGCACGGCCGCCATTGCGCCGCACGGCCACGGCTGATCAGGCCGGCGCGCTCCAGCACCTTCAGATGCTTCGACACCGCCGGCAGGCTCATGTCGAAGGGCCGGGCAAGCTCGGTCACCGAGGTCTCGCCCAACGCCAGCCGGGCCAGGATGGCGCGGCGGGTCGGGTCGGCCAGGGCTGAAAAGGTAGTGTCGAGGCTCATTTATCTATCCGGTTAAATAACCGATTGGTTTAATACGCTGCAATCGCCCGACTGTCAACGGCAAAGACGCGGCTACTCTTATGTCCATTCGGGATTTTTCGTCGGTGGGCAGAACGCCGCTCGAGGCTGCGCCCACTAAGGATCGAAGACACCTTTCGGAGCCGCGCAGCCATGAACCCGCTCGTGAAATGCCTCCTGCTCGCGCTCGCCGTTTCGGTCATGCCGCTTGCCACGGCGCAGGCGGCGCAATTCGAGGTGATCTACAAAAGCTGCCCCGAGGACTTCGGCAAAGACCAAGAGCTCGCCAAGACACCGCCGAAAACCAACTGCAAAGGCTCCGCCGACCGGCTCATCAACGGCGTCATGGTTCTGCGGCTCGTCGGCGACATCGCGCCGGGCGACGCCGATCATTTGCAAGACTTTCTCGAAACCCAGATCAGAGCCACCTCCGGCTACGGTTATGACGGCGACGGCAGCATGGTCACCGTGGAGATGTCGGGCGAAGGCGGCAGTATCCCAGGCGCCATCGAGCTCGGCGGCTTCTTCGCCGACAAGGCGGTGCAGACGCGCATCCTCAGCGGCACGACCTGCGCCGGCCCCTGCGCGCTCGCCTTCATGGGCGGCCAAGTCGGCTGGACGCGGCTGTCGCGCAAGGCCATCGACCGGCGGCTCGAGGCGGGCGGGCAATTGATCTTCCGCTCGCCGCTCTATCCATCAGGTGACGTCGATGCGGATAAGCTGCGCGACCTGATGCAAAGCGTGCAGAGCTACGCCACGGACGCCGAAATCCCGCCGCTCGTGCTGTCCAAGATTCTTGCGCTCAAACAGAACGAGAGCTTTGCGATCGACAATGTATTCTGGGCCAAGATCGCCAATATCACGGTCGATGGCGTGAAGCCGATGACCAATCCGGACGACAACAATTACATTTCCGCCTGCCTGTCGCAGGTCGATTGGACGTACGGGCTCGACGGCGAAGATGGCGAGCCGCCGGCGATCTACGACAAGGATCGCGGCTGGGACGAAGGCGAGGTCTCGGCGAAGACCGCCGCCTATGTGCTGGTGCCGGTGGTGTTCAGCTTCGAAGGCTACGATTATTGGTGCGTGCTCAATCGGAGCCGCACCGCGGAGGTGAAAATCCCGCGCAAGGATATGCGCAAGGTCCTCGCCGCCTATAAGGGCCGCAACTCGCTGCTCGCGCACGACACCAACGACGACATCGACCTGCACGGCAACGAAATATATTTCTCGAAGGCGCCGAACGATTTTCGCCCGACTCGCGCGCAGAACAGCCTCGATCTGCTGCTGCGCGATTCGCAGACCAAGCTCGCCGATATCGCCGACCCGGACTTCAAATGGAATCCGTGGCGCGCGTGGGATCCGTGGTTCAAGCTCGACGGCGGCGGGCCGTAAGCTTGCATCCTCCCCCGTGTTAGGGGGGAGGAAAAACGCAAGCGCCCCGTGCTAAATTCACCGTATGTCCTTCATACGCACTTACCTCCGCGTCCTCGGCCTGCTGCATACCGACACCCGCCTCGCGGTGACGTTGGCGCTGGCGAATATCGTTCTGGCCGGCGCGCAATTCGTCGAGCCGGTGCTGTTCGGCCGCATCATCGACGCGCTGTCCGGCGCGCTGCCGGCGGGCCTCGGCGCGGCGGCTCGCGCGCTGGCGCCGCTGATCGGTACCTGGGTTGCCTTCGGCCTGTTCATTATCTTTGCCGGCGCGCTGGTCGCCTGGTTCGCCGACCGCATGGCGCATCGCCGTCGCAACCTGGTGCTGGCGGATTTCTTCGAGCACGTGCTGCAACTGCCGCTGGCCTATCATTCCGGCGCCCATTCCGGCCGGCAGATGAAGATCATGCTGACCGGCACCGATACGCTGTGGTGGCTGTGGGTGCAGTTCTTCCGCGAGCATTTTGCCGCCTTCGTCTTCATCCTCGTGCTGCTGCCGGCGACGCTGATCCTGAACTGGCGGCTCGCTTTGCCACTGCTCGTGCTCTGCGTCGCTTTCACGCTTTTGACCGTGCTCGTCGTCAACAAGGCGACCGGGCTGCAGCGCACGGTGGAGCGGCATTATTCCGATCTTGCGGAGACCGCGGCCGACGCGCTCGGCAATGTCGCGCTGGTGCAGAGCTATGCCCGCATCGAGATCGAAGTGTCCGGCCTCAAGTCGCTGGTCAATTCGCTGCTGCGCGCGCAGATGCCGGTACTGTCATGGTGGGCGATCGCCGCCGTTCTCACGCGCGCCGCGACGACGCTGACGCTGCTCGTGATCCTGATCTCAGGAACTTATCTGAAGCTCGTCGGCCTCGCCTCGGTCGGCGAGATCGTGAGCTTCATGAGCATCGCCTCGCTCCTGATCACCCGGCTCGAGCAGATCGTCAGCTTCGCCAACCGGCTGTTCATGGACGCGCCGCGTCTCGCCGAATTCTTCGAGGTGATGGACACCGTGCCGGCGGTGCGCGACCGGCCGGACGCGATCGATCCGGGTCGCGTGCGCGGGCTGGTCGAATTCAACGACGTGTCGTTCTCCTATGACGGCAAAACCTCCGCCTCGACCGATCTCAGCTTCACCGCGCTTCCCGGCGAAACGATCGCGCTGGTCGGCCCGACCGGCAGCGGCAAGTCGACGGCGCTGGCGCTGCTGCACCGCGCCTTCGATCCGCAATCCGGCATCATCAAGGTCGACGGCATGGATGTCCGTCACTTCACGCTGACGGGACTGCGCCGCAATATCGGCGTCGTGTTCCAGGAGACGTTGCTGTTCAACCGCTCGATCGCCGAGAACCTGCGCGTCGGCAAGCCCGATGCGACCATCGGGGAGATGCGTGGGGCCGCGACGCGCGCGCAAGCCATAGACTTCATCGACCGCAAGCCGGAAGGGTTCGAGGCGCCGATCGGCGAACGCGGTCGGCTCCTCTCCGGCGGCGAGCGTCAGCGCCTGGCCATCGCGCGGGCACTTTTAAAGAATCCGCCGATCCTGATCCTCGACGAAGCCACCAGCGCGCTCGATCCGGTCACCGAAGCGAAAGTGACCGCGGCGCTGGACGAAGTCATGAAGGGCCGCACCACCTTCGTCATCGCCCATCGGCTCGCCACCGTGCGCAACGCGACGCGGATATTGGTGTTCAGGGACGGCCGCATCATCGAGAGCGGCACGTTCGATGAATTGGCGGCGCGCGGCGGCTTCTTTGCCGAACTGGTCGAGGCGCAGTTCTCGCTGCCGTCCGCTCTCCCAACAGAGGGGGAGAAGAAAACGAAGCGACAGAAGACTAGAACTCCTTCCACTCCTCCTGCACCTTGAAGGCCGTGGCGATGGCCGTATGCATGCGCGCCACCGGCCGGCGCTGTTCCTTCGACGGCAGCGACGGCAACTCCGACGCGTCGGCAGCCGCTTCGGCCGGCTTCTTCTCTGCCGGCGCAGCGCTCACCCGCGCCGCTTTGACCGGCGGAACTTCGACCGGCAAATCTTCGACCAGATCGTCTTCGACCGGCGCTTCGTCCGGCACCAGCGGGACATCCAGATGTGTACCCGCATGCGTCGCGCCGACCTTGAAGAAGCTCACGCGCTGATCCATCGCCTTGGCCTGATGTTCGAGCGTCTTGGCGGTCGCCGCATTCTCCTCGACCAAGGCCGAGTTCTGCTGCGTCGCCTCGTCCATCTGCCCGAGCGCCTTGCCGACCTGCTCGATGCCGCTTGCCTGTTCGGCGCTGGCGGTGGCGATGTCGGCGACGATATCCGCCACTTTGCCGATCGAGTTCACGATCTCGGTCAGCGCGGTGCCGGCGCGATTGACCAGATCGACGCCGCTCTTCACCTGGCCGTTGGAATTGGTGATCAGTTCCTTGATGTCCTTGGCGGCCTGCGACGAGCGCTGCGCCAACGTGCGCACTTCCGCCGCCACCACGGCAAAGCCGCGCCCGGCATCGCCCGCCCGCGCCGCCTCGACCGCGGCATTGAGCGCGAGCAGATTGGTCTGCCGCGCGATCTCGTCGATCACGCCGATAATGTCGGAAATCTTGGCCGAGGACTGCTCGATCTTGGCCATGGCCTCGACCGCTTGCGTCACCACCTTGCCGCCGCGATCGGCGACCTCACGCGTCGTACCGGCGGACTGATTGGCGGCTTGCGCATTCTCGGCGTTCTTCTTCACGGTCGCCGACATCTCCTCCATCGACGCCGAGGTCTGTTGCAGGCTCGATGCCTGCTCTTCGGTGCGCTGCGACAGATCCGTGGTGCTGGCTGAGATTTCGGAGACCGCTTCGGCGACTTCGCCCGCCGAGGTCTTGATCCCGGCGATGATCGTGCCGACCCGTTCCGCCATCGTATTGGCGTCGGCTTTGAGCTTGCCGAACATGCCGCGATAATCGGCTTCGATGCGCTTGGTCAGGTCGCCGCTGGCGAGCGCGGCCATCATCGCCGCCAGATCGTCGAGCGCCTTGCCGGTATTGTCGCACAGCGAATTGACGGCGTTGGCGAGGCTGAGCATGAACTCGGTCTTGCCCGCGGTCGGGATGCGCTGCGCGAAGTCGCCGTCGACCGCGGCTCGCACGATGGCGTCGACCTCTTCCTCGATCGCCTTTTCGACTGTCTCGTTCTTCCATTCCACCACGGTGCCGACACGCACGCCGTGCTGATCGACCACCTCATTCGCGGCGAGCTTGAATTTCTGGCTGCCGATGGCGACATGCGCATCGGTCTTGGCATCGCGCGCTTTGGCCACCGCGGCCATCAGCGGCGGCTGGCAGGCGACGCCCGCGTCGAACAGATCGAGCTTGGCGCCCATGAGTTTGCCCGCGGCAAAGTCCGGCAGCACTTTGCGCACTTCACCCTCGGCCCGGGTCATCATGTCTTGCAGCGCCGCATTCACATAGATGATTGTGTCCTGATCGTCGGCCAGCATCACATTGGAATGCACCACGTCGAGCGCCGAGCGGACGCGAAGATTGATGACCTTCTGCGCGATCGAACTGCGGAACACCTCGGTGGCCCTGGCGATGGCGCCGACCTCGTCGCCGCGCTTGGTGTAGGGCACGTCCACCATGCGATCCTGCGCAAGCTCCACCAGGATCGCGGCTACGCGCTTGATCGGCCGCCCGATCGACAGGATGCTGAAACCGGCGGCGCCGACCAGAATGAGGATGACGAAGGCGCCGAACGCGGTGCCGATATTCGTCGCCGTCGCCCGCTTGCCCGCGGCCTCGCCGGCAAGCTTGGCGGAATAGGCATCCGCAACCGCATTGGCCTTGGCGATCTGCTGGTCGATTTCGGTTCCGATCTTATCGGCGCGCGTCAGCGCCGCGCTGAAGTCGCCATAGGCCTTTTTCAGCTCCGTGATTTCGGCGGTGACGGCGGCATAATCCTTGGCAAGGCTGACCAGCTTGCCGATCTCATCGCAATTGCCGACCTCCGCGCAGACCTGCTGCGGCGCTTTCAGCGTGTTCATCGCCTTGTCGACGCTGCTCTGCACCGCGGTATGCGCGTCGTCGGCCTCGTGATCGGTCACCGCCAGCCGGATTTCGCGGACCCCGATCTGCATCCGCTGCAGCGCCGCGCCGGCACGCAACAGGTCGGACAGCGCCGCTTGCTCCTGGCGCTCCAAACTCGCGATCCGCATGACGCCGGCATCGCTGTAGCGCTGCGTCGCCACCATCGCCGCCACCAGCGCGATGCCGATCCCGACGGTGATGGTGAGTTTGGTGCCGATTGAAAGGCTCAGCCGCATGGCAAAGGCCCCCTGAGTCGTCAATGAGCTGCCGAGCGCGGGCTCTCGTCCGCGGCTCGCCGGGAAAATTCACGTGTTGGGGAATCCACGGGCAGTTATTGCAAATGCAACGCCGCGCCGTTTCGTCTCGACCGACGTGACCCCGCCTTGCTGATCGAAACGGCAGGGCACGAACGCCCTCTCGCAGCGACCGGCGGAATCATAAAGCCGCCAGGGTTTGCAATCGGTTAACCGGTGGCTGCGACGCCTCGCCGCTACGCGCGGCCAGGCCGGGGAAATATCCGGGGAAATATCAGCGCAGCCGCTCGAGGATGCTCACATAGTTGGCCACCGCGGCCCCGCCCATGTTGAAAATGCCGCCGAGCTTGGGGTCCCTGATCTGCATGTCGCCGGCCTTGCCCATCAGCTGCATCGCCGTGATCGCATGCATCGACACGCCGGTGGCGCCGATCGGATGGCCCTTGGATTTGAGCCCGCCCGACGGATTGATCGGCAGCTTGCCGTCCTTGGCGACGACGCCGTCGGCGATCACGCGGGCGCCCTGACCTTCGGGCGCCAGCCCCATCGCCTCGTATTCGATCAGCTCGGCGATGGTGAAACAGTCATGCACTTCGGCGAAGGACAGGTCGTGCAGCGCGATCCCGGCCTCCTGCAGCGCGCGCTGCCAGGCGACCGCACAGCCCTCGAATTTGAGGATGTCGCGCCGCGACATCGGCAGGAAGTCCTGCACATGTTGCGCGGCGCGGAACACGATCGCCTTGTTCATCGACAGCGCCGTCTCGACGTCGGTCAGCACCACCGCCGCCGCGCCGTCGGAGACCAGCGAGCAGTCGGTGCGCTTGAGCGGCCCCGCGACGATCGGATTCTTGTCGCTCTCGGTGCGGCAGAAGTCGTAGCCGAGATCCTTTCTGATCTGCGCATAAGGATTGGCGACGCCGTTCTTGTGGTTTTTCGCCGCGATCCGCGCCAGCGCATCGGACTGATCGCCCCAGCGCTGGAAATAAAGCCCGGCGATTTTGCCGAAAATGCCGGCGAAGCCGCCGTCGATATCGGCCTCTTCGCGCACATAGGATGCCTTGAGCAGATTGCGCCCGATCTCGGCCGGCGGTGTCGTCGTCATCTGCTCGACGCCGACCACGAGAACGATCCGCGCCGAGCGCGCCGCGATCGATTTCAGCCCTTGATGCACCGCGGCCGAACCCGTGGCGCAGGCATTCTCGACGCGCAACGCGCGCTTGAAGCGCAGATCGGGCGAGGCCTGCAGCACCAGCGAGGCGGTAAAATCCTGCGCCGAGAAGCCGGCGTTGAAATGGCCGAGCAGGATTTCGTCGACATCCTTCGCCGCGATGCCGGCATCCGCCAGCGCTTCGCCCGCCACCCGCACCACGAGGCTCTCGACGGTTTCGCCGGAGAGCTTGCCGAAGGGCGTATGCGCCCAGCCCACGATACAGGCCGTCATGATCGCTCCAATCTCTGTCGTTTACGCCGCGGATACCTTGATGCACCGCGCCGCTTTTACCGCGACTTTGCGCCCCGCGCCGGCGCCTTGCCGAATTTTCGTCGCTTTTCCTTGGCTTAGCGATTCCTGGAATCCACAAAGCGGGAGCCTAGCGCGATTGGGCTTTGCCTTTAAGTCCCGCTTTGGTCTAGATAGGGACGCGCCCACGCAACGTGAACCGACCCTTTGCGGCTTTGCTCGACCTCGAACTCGATTTCGAGCTTGGCCCGACCAACCAAACGGACCGCGACACGTGATTGTCAGAGAATTTTTCCGGGCGCGCCTGCTCGGCTTTGCCGCAAGTTCCATGCTTGCCGTCATGCTCGCCCTCGCGGCTGTCGCGCTTTGTTCTGTCCAAGAAGCGCGCGCCTCGGCGCTGATCCTGGTCGAAGCCGATACCGGCAAAGTGCTGCGCGCCGAGAACGCGACCTATCCGTGGTATCCGGCCTCCACCACCAAGCTGATGACGCTCTACATGACGCTGAGCGCCATACGCGATCATCGAATCACGGCCGATACATTGTTGCCCGTGTCGCCGAATGCGGCGGCGCAGGCGCCGGTCAAGATGGGCCTTCCGGTCGGCACGCAGCTCACCGTCGATAACGCGATAAAAATGATGATGGTGAAGTCGGCCAACGACATGGCCGTCGTGCTCGCCGAAGGCGTCGGCGGCTCGATCGACGACTTTGCGCAAGCGATGACCGAGACCGCGCACCGGCTCGGCATGTCGGAATCCAATTTCGTCAATCCGAACGGACTGCCGGCCGACGGCCAGATCATGTCGGCGCGCGACCTCGCCATTCTGGCCCGGGCGCTTATTCGCGAATTCCCGCAATACAGTTTCTATTGGCATGTGCCGGCGATCAAATATGGCCGCCGCGTCGTGCGCAATTATAATCCCCTGCTGTTCCGCTATCCCGGCGCCGACGGCATGAAGACCGGCTTCATCTGCGCCTCGGGCTTCAACATGGTCGCCACGGCGACGCGCGACAACAAGCAGCTGATCGCCGTCGTGCTGGGTGCGCCATCCTCGGCCGCGCGCGCGGTGAAGGCGGCGGAGCTGCTCGAGGGCGGCTTCCAGCAGAAGCAGCTGTCATGGCTGAAACCGTCGCTCGGCACCGTCGACCAGCTCGCGCCGATCGATGCGCCGCCGCCGAACCTGAAAAACTCGATGTGCGGTCCGCACCGCAAGCGAGCGGCCACCGAAGAGGACGATCCGGACGCGCCCGACGACAGCGGCGCCAACAATGCCGGCAGCAATGGTGTCGGCGCAGGTCCCTCGCCGCAATTCTCGGTGCTGTTGTCGGCGCTGCGCGCACCGACGACGAAGAATCTCGCGATGCTGCCCGAAATCGGACCGGTGGTGCCGACCATCGTCTATACCGGCCCGACCCGCACGCAGCAGCAGATCGACGCGCTCGCCGCGCTGCCCGAAGCCGCCGATGCCGGGCCGAAAAAGGGAAAGAAGAAGGCGGCCAAGGCAGAGGCCAAGCCCAGCACCAAGGCCGCCGCTGTCACGCCGAGCGCGCCGGCGCCGGCAAGCGCACCGGGCAAAACCGGCAAGGCGACCGGCAGCACCGTCCATTACACGCCGTCCTCGGCCACAGCCGCAAGCACGGCGACTGCACCGAAAAAGCCGAAGCCTGCACCGGCGCAGTAGCACGCTCCTCCGTCTTGGATTTCTCCTGTCGCGATGCCAAATGACACAAATGTGATGTCACTGTTTCGTTGACATTTGTCTCCTATTTGATTACGCTGGATATCACCTCGCTTACGTAAGGGACGCTTTCCGGAAGGCATTCCTGAATGCGGAGCGGGTGCGGCGCCTGCGCGCGGATTTGCACTCCGCTCCCGGGCGGCTTTGGGCATCGACCCGGCCGGCATGACGACCGGTCTGCCAGGTGTCTGGCTGAACTTGGCGGCGGAGAGGGCCTAAAGCCCGCTCGCATCCGCCGCCGGGAAGCGCGGCCCGAAGCTGAGTGGTGGCGTTCGGTCGCCTAAACGAGAGCCGCGGTGGAGCGCCGAAAGGCGAGCGCATCCCGCCGGATGCGCTGCGGCACCCGTATGGTGCCGCCATGATTGGATGCGCCTCTCGGCGCTCCGCTTCCCTTATTTCGTTCGTGGAAATTTTATGATGGCGTGACGTGGGCTCGCGCGCAGAAGCGCTGCGCGGGAACGCGATCATGCATCCTGCCCCGCGATAGCGGGGAAGGGGGACCGCGCTCTTGCGCGGTGGAAGGGACGTTTGAACTCGGCGGATCTCTTTCGACGACGGGAAAACGACGAGGCCTGCGCCCCTTCCACCGCACTTCGTCGTAGCCGACGCTTCGCGTCGGCGTTCTTTCTTAGTGGACGGCGGCCGAAGGCCGCCTATGCCCCCTCCCCCGTTTGCACGGGGGAGGATGAGGCATGCTAGAACTGCCGTCGCGATGAGGGAGGCCTGACAGGGGCATGGACGACAAAGTGACAATTCCCGCGCTGCAGGCGATGAAGCGCGAAGGCAAGAAGAGCATCGGTCTCGTCGCCTGGGACACCCAGATCGCGCGCATCGCCGACCGCGCCGGCTTCGATTTCATTTCCGTGGGCAATTCCGTCGGCGTCAATCTCTGGGGCCGCGACGACGTGCTCGACGTCACCGTCGACGAGATCCTGGTCTGCTGCAAGGCGGTGCGCCGCGGCACCTCGCGCGCGCTGGTCAGTTGCGACATGCCCTATGGCCCGGCGCAGCAGGGCCCGGACGCGGCGCTCACCGCCGCGTCGCGCCTCGTCGAAGCGGGCGCGGACATGATCAAGGTCGATGCCGCCGCCGAATTTCCCGAAGTGGTGCGCACGCTGGTGCGCGAGAAATTCCGGTCTTTGCGCAGTTCGGGCTGACGCCGCAGACCGCCGGCAAATACGGCATTCCCTATAGTGCGCAGAATTCTCCGGAAGCGCAGGCAACAGCGGAAGCCGCGCAAAAGCTGGTCGAAGAAGCAAGGCTGCTCGAAGATTCAGGCGCGAGCCTCCTCGACTTCACCAATTCCGGTCCGGTCGCCGGTGCCGCCGTCGTCGCCGCGGTGAAGATCCCGGTGATCGGCGGCTTCGGCGGCGGTCCCTGGCTCGACGGCCGCGTGCGGCTCGTCCACACCGCGATCGGCTATGGCGATAAATGGCTTAAATCGAAGACCGACACTTACGCCAATACCGCGAAGATCGCGCTGTCCGCCTTCACCGCATTGATCGCCGACGCCCGCGCCGGCCGCCAGATCAAGGGTTGACGAAATGCCGATGGTCGACATCGACGGCATCGCGACGCGCTACGAAATCAAAGGCTCTGGCCCGCCGCTTCTGATGTACGCGCCGGGCGGCTTCAACGCGACGATCGAAAGCTGGTCGACGCTCGGCATCTACGCCAAGGTCAAGCTGCTCGACCATCTGCCGCGGAAATTCACCTGCATCGCGTTCGACCGCCGCGAATGCGGCCAGTCGGGCGGCCGGGTCGAGCCGATCACCTGGCGGCATTTCGTCGCTCAGGGCAAAGGCCTGCTCGATCATTTGGGCATTGCGCGCGCGCACCTGATCGGCGGCTGCATGGGCTGCGGCCCGGTGGCCGCCTTCGGCGTGGCACATCCGCAGATGGTCGCAAGCATGATCCTGTACTGGCCGGTCGGCGGCTACAAATACCGCCGGTCGAGCCACAAGCGCTTCGCCGACCATCTCGGTTTCGTGCGCGAACAAGGGCTTCCGGCGGTGGTCGATCTGGTGCGGCGCGACGGCAAGCCGTTCGGCGCCGATCCGCGCGGCGGCCCCTGGGCCTCCGTCATTAAACATGATGCCGGCTTCGCCGCCGCCTATGCCGGGCAGGATGTCGCACGCTATATCGGCATTTGCGAAGCCATGCGGGATGCGCTGTTCGACCGCGATACCGCCCCCGGCGCCCAGCCCGAGGACCTGGTCAATACCGAAATACCGGCCCTGGTCGTGCCCGGCCATGACGATTCCCATGCAACTTCGGCCGCGCGCTATCTGGACGAATGCCTGCCGCTTTCGGATTATTGGGATATGCCGGTCGAGGGCCAGACCGAGGCGGCGACCAGCATGCGGGTTTTGGAATTTCTCGAAAAGGCAACCAGATAGCGAATAGGACATGGTCGACTATTACTCGATCCTGTTGCGTGCAGTGACCGCGCCCGGCGCCGGCGATGCCCATTGGCGGCGCGGCATCTACGACCGATCGCGGCAGATGCTGTCGACACGGATGCGCAGCCTCGAGCCGCCGGCGCCGCTCGCCGACATTGCCGGCGAGGAAGCGCGTCTCGAAGCCGCCATCGAGCGCATCGAATCCGAATTGTCCTGGACCGAAGAGCACGCGACGCAAAAGCCGCGCGTGCCACTCGCGGCGCGGCCGCCACGCACGACGGGCCGGCTGCCTTCGCTGCAAGAGTCTCTAAAACCGGAGTCGCTTAAGCCGGAATCGCTCAAGCCTTCATCGCTCAGGCCGGGATCCAAACCAAACTCCAAACCGGACGCCAAGCCGGGAGCAAGGCCGCCGGCCCAGCCGGCATCAGCACCGTCATCAAAATCAACGGCCAAAGCCGCTTGGACCAACCGCGCCGCGGCCGCGCCCGCCGATGACGATCAATACGCCGGAACATCCCACGACTATTTCGCGGCCGATTCCGAACCGGGATGGTCGCCGCGCAACCTGGTCCTGATTGGGCTTGCGGTCCTGATCGCGGCGCTTGGCGCCGGCGGCTATCTTGTCTTGTCCGGCAGACACAAGCCGGCGCCGGCGCAGCAGGCACAAAAAGCCGCCCCGCCGAGTGCCCCCGTCGCGAAAGCCACGGCGCCCAGCACGACCGCTTCCGGCGCCAGCGCGTCGAAACTCGCCGCCCTCAACTACGGCAAAAGCGGCGAACTCGCGCCCGGCGTCGACGGCGGCGCATCCGATCCCGATCTGCAATATGTGTTCCGGCGGCAGCCGACCTTCTATCGCACGCTGCAACCGGTCGGCACCGTCATCGTCGACAAGGGGCAGCACTTTCTCTATCTGATCCAGCCGAACAATGTAGCGCTGCGCTACGGCATCGCGGTCGGCGATCAATGCTCCAATCTTGCCGGCATGCGTCACATCTCGACCATGGCGGAATGGCCGGCTTGGCAGCCGCCGCCGGAAATGCTGCGAAGCAACCCCACGCCGTTGCCGGGCGGCCCCGGCAATCCGCTCGGCGCGCGGCTCATGCAACTCGACGACGGCAATTCGCGCATCAACGGCACCAACGCGCCCCGGACCATCGGCAATCCGGTGAACTTCGGCTGCATCCGTCTCAACAATGACGACATCACCGACCTTTACGGCCGGGTGAAGCTCAGTACGCCGGTGGTGGTGAACTGAAGTGCGGCTGATCGGCCTGAAGCCGAGCCGTCATTGCGAGAAGCGAAGCGACGAAGCAATCCAGCTCTTCGGCACCGAACTGGATTGCTTCGCTCCGCTCGCAATGACGATCAAGAATCTTACTCGGCGACTGTCACTGATGCCGCGGATCGCGGTCGAGCAGCTCGATCGACACGCCTTCCGGCGCCTTGATGAAGCAGATGCGCACACCGGGCCGCACCGTCGTCGGCTCCTTGGTGAACTCGACGCCCTTGGACTTGAGCTCGGCGGCGATCTCGTCGATGCCGCTCACCGAGAGGCCGAAATGGTCGAGGCCGCGATAGGGAATCGCCGGGGCGGCATTGACCTTGTCGCTATCGCCGACCGGGGCGATGAAAATATTGGCGCCGCCGAGCCGCAGATCGATGCGCTCCTTGCCTTGCTGCATGGACCGCTTCACTTCGGCGCCAAGCATCTTTTCGAACCACTGCGCCATGCCTTCCGGATTGGGCGTGCGCAGATGGATGTGATCCCAAGCGATTTTTACGTCTTTCATGGCGTTTCTCCCTGTCCCGGCCCGCACGTTAGGCTATGCGCCGCACGACTGACAACGGGGGTCCGGACGTCTCGCCAGGGCTGGGATTCAGTGCCGGATCGGCTTGGGCGCGCTGGCCGCTGCCGGCGCCTCCGCGGCTTGCGGCTGTTGCGGCAGCGTAAGCCAACCCGCTTTGCCAACCACACTGGCCAGCATCTGCAGCACCCGCTCCATTTCGGCCCGCGTCAGCGCGCCGATTGCGCCATCGCCGTCTTGCCCGTGGAATTCGAACTTGAAGCCGCTTTTGCCGTTTCGCGAAATCGTCAGTCGCTCGGCGAGCACGGCGTCACTCGTGCTCGTCTTGAGAATCTCCGCCGGCGTTTTGGACATCGCGCCCGCAGTCGACGCCATCGCCGCCTCGTGCTCGAAGGCGGCGAATTCCTTGCGCATCTCGGGCGGCGCCTGGCGCGCAAGGTCGGAGGTCTTGTTCAAATAGCCGGAGGCTCGCTCGAGCAGCGTCAAAGCCAGCCGCCGTGTCAGCCAACACGACCAGGCCTCGTCACGGCCGGCATTGATCGCCGCCGCGATCCGGTCCTCGCGCGGGTCATAGACGAAGGTCACAGTCGTCAGCGTCCGCAACATGCCTTACCTACTGTGGCTCCCCGCATGGCTTCGACCCGTTCCATCAAAGGCAAAGTCGCATACGGGGCGCAAGTCCATTTCAGATCAAAATCCGTTGCTTTAGGAGGCAATGCCGCGGCCGCACGGCTTCTAGCTGCTCATGGCAGCTTTGACAAACTCGGTGCCGGCCTGCCGCAAGGAGGTCACAAATCGCGGGTCACAAATTTATTGGCCGGCTTGTTTCAGGAATTTTTTGCCGCTAGCCGCAACGGCGCGTCCGTAACTTGCTGCAGCTCGTCGAGCGTCAGGCTCGGCACCATGTCGCGGACCACGAAACCGTCCGCGGCGATGTCGAGCACCGCGAGATTGGTATAGACGCGCGTGACGGCGCCGATCGCGGTCAACGGATAGCTGCAGCGGCGCACCAGCCGGCTGTCACCGGATTTGGTCTGGTGCTCCATGATGACCCAGAGCCGGCGGGCGCCGGCGGCGAGATCCATGGCGCCGCCGACCGCGGGCGCCGAATCATTGTCCGACATCGACCAATTGGCGATGTCGCCGTTCTCCGCGACCTGAAAAGCGCCGAGCACGCAGAGATCGAGATGACCGCCGCGAATGAGCGCAAAACTGTCGGCGTGATGCATGTAGGAGCCGCCCGGGCGCAGCGTGACATACTGCTTGCCGGCATTGATCAGCCAGCGGTCGATCTTGTCCGGCTCCGGCATCGGCCCCATGCCCAGCACGCCGTTCTCGGACTGGAAGATAACTTCGCGCTCCATTGGCACGTAGTCGGCTACCTTGAGCGGCGCGCCGATTCCGAGATTGACAAACCAGCCCTCGGGAATGTCGTGCGCGAGGCGCTCCGCCATTTCGTTGCGGGACATCGGCTTGCAGGCGGCGAAGAGGCTCATCGTGTGTTTCCTCCGCGCATGTCCCGGAAAAGTGGACACCGGTTTTCCGATAACGACATGCGCAAACTATCAAGGCACCATCGGATCGCCATAGGGCACATGCACGACGCGATTGACGTAGATGCCGGGCGTCATGACTTTCTCCGGATCGAGCGCGCCGAGCTCGACCAGATGCTGCGCCTGCACCACGGTCAATTGCGCGGCAGCCGCCATGATCGGATTGAAATTCTGCCCGGACGACCGATAGGTCAAGTTGCCCCAGCGGTCCGCCTCCCAGGCCTCGACCAGCGCGACATCGCCGGGCAGCGATTCCTCGAGCAGATATTTGCGCCCCTTGATCTCGCGCTCTTCCTTGCCGGCGGCGAGCTTGGTGCCGGCCGCCGTCGCGGTGAAGAACGCCGGAATGCCGGCGCCGGCGGCGCGGATGCGCTCCGCCATCGTGCCCTGCGGCACGATTTCAAGCTCGATCTTGCCGGCGCGGTAGAGCTCCTCGAACACGATCGGATCGGCGGTGCGCGGATAGGAGCAGATGATCTTGCGTACGCGGCCGAGATCGAGCAGCCGCGCCAGACCGGTGCGGCCGACGCCGGCATTGTTGGAGACCACGGTCAGATCCTTGGCGCCCTGCTCGATCAAGCCGTCAAGCAGCGCGTGCGGCTGGCCGATATTGCCGAAGCCGCCGAGCAGCACGACCGCACCGTCACGAATGCCGGCCATGGCGTCCGCCATGGATTGAACGATTTTGTTGATCATCGAAGCTTTGAAAAACTATCCCACGACCTTGGCGCGCGGCGCTTTGGCGAAACCCGGCATCACCTCGCGGGCGAAGCGCCGCAGGCTTTCCTCCGCCGGCCCGCCGCCATTGAGCAGAATGTAACCGACGCCGACCTGTTGCAGCTTTTCGAGCTTCTTGGCGATCTCGTCCGGCGTGCCGTAGAGCGCGCTTTCCTCGCTCGCTTCGCGGGTGTCGGAGAATGCCATGATGCTCGATTTGCTCTTGCCGTCAGGCGAATTGGAAATCGCGGCCAGCCGCCGCTGCGCTTCGAGCCGGCGCTCGAGCGCCGCGTCCTTGTCGGCCTGATCCTTCGCGACGAAGAAAGCACGCGCGACACCGACATCCATCGGATCGAAGACGCGGCCGCGCGCCTCGACGGCTTCCTTGAAGATCGCGATGCGTTCGCTCACCCCCTCGATGGAGGCGAACTGATCGAGCAGGAGGTTGTAACCGCGCGCCGCGACCTGACGGATCGAATCCGGACTGCCCGCCGCCATCCACATCGGCGGATGCGGCTTCTGTGCCGTCGGCGGCTCTACAATGATGTCCTCGAAACGCCAGAACTTGCCGTGATGCGAGAAGCGCTGCTTCGAGGTCCACGACTTCACGATCACATCGAGCGACTCGGTGAAACGCGCGTCGGCTTCCTCGATCGGCAGGCAGAAGCCGGCGAACTCGTTGTGCCGGTAGCCCTTGCCGACGCCGAAATCGAGCCGCCCGCCAGAGAGCAGATCGATGGTCGCGGCCTGCTCCGCCACCAGCACCGGATTGTGCCAGGGCAGAACCAGCACCGCGGTACCGAGCCGCAGCGTCTTGGTCTTCGCCGCCACCCAGGTCAAAAGTGCAAGACTCGCCGAGACCTGGCCGAAGCCGGTGAAATGATGCTCGACCAGGAAAGTCGAGTGATAGCCGAGTGCCTCGGCTTCGAGATTGTAGTCGACGAATTGCTTGTAGCCCTGGCCGGAATCGACATCCGGGCCGCCATGCCGCGCGGTTGCGCTGCCGAAAAGTCCAAATTGCATAGCGCCGGCTCCTTGGTTGCCGCCGTTCTTGATAGCCGCGGCTTTGGCGTGTCGCGGCTAGGCGACACAGTTGGGCTACGGCGCCAATGTAGCGCATGGCCCGCGCCGGGAGCTATAGTGGGATTAAGGGAGGAAAACATAATGACATACCGTGCAGTGATCGCGGGCCTATGGGCCTGTGCGCTTGCCGTCACGCTGACGGGCGAGACGGCTCGGCCGGCGGCCGCACAAGACTATCCGACCCGGCCGATCACCCTGATCGTGCCCTATCCGGCCGGCGGCGGCGTCGACGTGATGGGCCGCATGGTCGGGCAGCGGCTGTCTACGGCGCTCGGCCAGCAGGTGGTGATCGAGAACCGCGGCGGCGCCGGCGGCATGATCGGCACCCGCGACGCAGCGCGCGCAACGCCGGACGGCTATACGCTCGTGATGCTGCTCACCGGCATCAGCCTCGGTCCCGATCCCGGCTATGACGTCAACAAGGATTTTGCGCCGATCGGGCTTGTGGCCTCGACGCCGATCATCGTCGTCACCCATCCTTCCATCGCGGCGAAATCGCTGACCGATCTGATCGCGCTCGCCAAGAAAGAGCCCGGCAAGTACTCGGCCGGCACGCCGCCGGCGCCGACCGTGAATTATTTCGCCGCCGAATTGTTCAATGTGATGGCCGGCACCCAGATCACGGTCGTGACCTACAAGGGCACCGGCCCACTGACCAACGATCTTCTCGGCGGCCATGTGCAGATCGGCTTCAACACCATCCCGGCCTCGGTCAGCAATATTGCCGCCGGCGCCTTGCACGGAATTGCAGTCGCCGCGGCACAGCGTTCGTCCGCGCTGCCCAATGTGCCGACGGCTGCGGAATCCGGCCTGCCCGGTTTCGAGGCCGTGCAATATTACGGGCTCGCGGCGCCGGCCGGAACGCCGCGGCCGATCGTCGAGCGGATCAACAAGGAATTGCGCGCCATTCTCGCCACCGACGACATGAAAAAACTACTGCGCGACGCCGGGAGCGATCCGACCCCTTCGACGCCGGAGGAATACGCGACCAACATCAAGCACGAGGAAGGCAAGTGGGCCGATCTCGTCAAGAAGCTCGGACTGAAACTTGAATAAAGGGCTGTTGCACATCGTCATTGCGAGCGGAGCGAAGCAATCCAGACTGCGGCACCGCCTGGATTGCTTCGTCGCTTCGCTCCTCGCAATGACACAACAACGTCTTGAACAAGGGAACAAAAAGTATGGAATTGGGACTGAAGGGCAAGATCGCGCTGGTGACGGGATCGAGCCGCGGCATCGGCCGCGGCGTCGCGGAGGCGCTCGCCGCCGAAGGCTGCGACCTGATGCTGACGGGGCGCGACGAGGCCGCGCTCAAAGAGGCAGCCGACGCGATCCGCGCCAAGGGCCGCCGCGCCGCGACCTCGACGCTCGATCTGCGCGAGCCTGGCACGACCGAGAAGCTGATCGATCACGTCAAGCGCGAGTTCGGCGGCCTGGATATTCTCGTCAACAATGCCGGCGCCACCAAGCGCGGCGACTTTCTCGAACTCACCGACGCCGATTGGCAGGACGGCTATGCGCTGAAATTCTTCGCCCATATGCGGCTCGCTCGCGCCGCCTGGCCGCTGCTCAAGGAGCGGCGCGGTTCGCTGGTGTCGATCGGTGGCACCGGCGGGCGCAAGCCGACGGCGCAATTCACCATCGGCAGCTCGGTCAATGCCGCGGTCGCCGCCTTCACCAAATGCCTCGCCGATCGCGGCAAGACGGATGGCGTTCATGTGAACTGCATCCATCCCAGCATCGTCGAAACCGACCGCACCCGGCGGCGCATCAAGGCGCAGATCGAGAGCACCGGCCGGACGGAGAAGGACATCCGCGCCGATATCCTGCGCGAATTCAACAATCCGATCCGCGTCGGCACGGTCGAGGATGTCGGCGATATGGTCGCCTTCATCGTTTCGTCACGCGCGACCTGGCTGCAGGGGGCAACCATCGATCTCGACGGCGGCGAGATCCCGGTCCTGTGACGCTTTCATTTTTTGGAACTACGGAACTTTGCAACTGCTAAAATTGCTTCGGCGAGTTCCCTGTCTCCATAATCCGGACACCGGAGGATTCAGAGAATAGCGCGCGATCATTATGCCTGCTGGGGATACGGGCTCCAGGTTCCGGCTCATCCTGGAATGAGATGGTTATGAACATTCTTTTGACGCCGGCGCGGATCGGATCGGTCGAGATCAAGAACCGCATTGTCATGCCGCCGATGACCACGCGCACGGCGGATGAGGAAGGCTTCATCACCGACGACTCGATCGCCTATTACATGGCGCGCGTGCGCGGCGGCACCGGCCTCATCACCGTCGAAATGGCGTCGCCGGAAAAGGCCGGACGTCATCGCCGCCACGAAGTCGGCATCTATGACAATCGCTTCGTGCCCGGCCTCACGCGCCTGGTCGACGAGATTCATCGCGGCGGCGCCAAAGCCTCGATCCAGCTCGGTCATGGCGGCGGCCATACCCGCATCGACATTTGCGGCGAGACGCCGATTGCGCCGTCGGCCATTCCGCATCCGGTCTACGAGACGACGTTCGAGACCATCGTGCCGGAAGCCATGACCAAGGCTCGGATCGCCAAGACCATCGCCGCCCATGTCGATGCCGCACGCCGTGCCAAGGCCGCCGGCTTCGACTGCGTCGAAATTCACGCCGCGCACGGCTATCTGATCTCGCAATTCCACGCACCGTTCGAGAACCACCGCACCGACGAATTCGGCGGCAGCCTTCTCAACCGCGCCCGCTTCGGCCTGTTCGTGCTGCGCGCGGTGAAGGAGAAGGTGCCGGGCATTCCGGTCATCTATCGCCTCTCCGTCGAGGACTACTTTCCGGGCGGCATGCCGTTCGAGGAAGGCCGGCAGGTCGCGCTGTGGGCGGCGAAAGCCGGCGCCGACGCGCTGCACATCACCGCCGGCCATTACCGCTCCCTGCCCTCGGCGCAGATCGTGCTGCCGCCGATGAATTTTCCCGACGCGACATTTCTGCACTTTGCCGCCGAGGTGAAGAAAGATGTCGAGGTGCCGGTGATTGCGGTCGGCCGGCTCGGCGATCCGGACATCGCGCGCGCCGCGGTCGAGGACGGCAAAGCGGATTTCATCGCATTGGGGAGAAGCCTGATCGCCGATCCGCAATGGGTCGAGAAGGTCGCGCGCGGCGAGCCGGTGCGCTCCTGCCTCGGCTGCAATACCTGCATCAACGAGATGCGGGGCGGCGCCCGTATCGGTTGTCTGGTCAACGGCGCGGCCGGCCGCGAGACCCTGTTTGCTCACGCGCAGCCGCCACGCGGCGAACGCATCGCCGTGATCGGCGCCGGACCGGCCGGGCTCACTTACGCGTCGCTGGTCGCGGACGGCAATCGGGTCACGGTCTATGAGAAAGACAAGGTGCCCGGCGGCTCGTTTCGCTATGCCGGCAAGGCGCCGCTGTTTCAGGAAGTGGAGGCGAACCAGAACAGCTTCGAGCGCTACATTGCCAACGTCGCGACCGCTTGCGAAAGGCGTGGCGTGCGCTTCCGCTATGCGAGCGACATCGCGCAACATCCGGTCGAGCTCGACTCCTATGATCGCATCGTCATCGCCAGCGGCGCCAAATACCGGCATCGCTGGTTCGGCGTCATCGCGACCTGGATGCTCGAGCACGGTCTTGCCCGCGCGCCCGGCATCGCGCGGTTGTTCGCATCGCCGAAGCTGCGCAACTGGTTCTACTACAACGCACGCGTTGCAACCGGCCTGCCTTTACGCAAGCTCGCACAGCCGCGACAGAAAGTGATCATCATCGGCGACGCGCTCCATGCCGGCAAAAGCAAGGATGCCATAGCCAGCGCCTTCGCGGCTGCGCTGTTGCCGCACAAGGTCGACCCGATCGAGCTCGGCCCCACCGAGGATTGAGCCAGCCGATTTCCCGGCATTATTGCGGCGTCGAGTGCCGGAGTGGCAGCGCTGCCGCAAGATTATGCAGTTGCGGCACCGTGAAACCACGGGACGACAAGGCCTTTTGCTGGCATAGTTCTTGCGGCGCTGAGCACCAATACACCGCGGTGACGCCATGGCTGCTCTCGGAAAGCTTCGCCTCGACGACGTCAGTATGTCGTTCAAGACACCGTCCGGCGCCTTTGCCGCGCTGGCGCCGGTGACCTTGGCTATTCCGCAAGGCCGTTTCGTCAGCCTTATCGGCCCGTCGGGCTGCGGCAAGAGCACGTTGTTCAACATCATTGCCGGATTGCTCGAGCCGTCCGGCGGACGCGTCATGATCGATGGAGCGGATGCAACCGGCACGATCGGCCGCGTCGGCTACATGCTGCAGAAGGATCTGCTGCTGCCGTGGCGCACCGTGCTCGACAACGTCATCCTCGGCATGGAGATCCAGGGCGTACCGCTGCAGGCTGCGCGCGATCGCGCGCTGCCGCTGTTGCGCCGCTATGGACTGGGCGGCTTCGAACATCTTTATCCGAGCGCGCTGTCCGGCGGCATGCGCCAGCGCGCCGCACTGCTGCGCACACTGATGTTCGACACCGACGTCATCTTGCTCGATGAGCCGTTCGGCGCACTCGACGCGCAGACCAAATTGCAGATGCAGGAATGGCTGCTGCAATTGTGGAGCGATTTCGGCAAGACCGTCATCTTCGTGACGCACGACGTCGAAGAGGCGATCTACCTGTCCGATGAGGTCAACGTGATGGCGACCCGCCCGGGGCGGATCGTCGAAACGATTGCAGTGCCGGTCGCACGCCCGCGCCCGCGCAGCGTGACGCTGACGCCGGATTTCATCGCCATCAAGGAACGATGCCTCGAATTGCTGACGGCCGCGCACGACACCACGGTCGGCGAGGCGGCGTGATGGGGCGCACATGACCATCCAGGACACATCGCGGATCGGAAGCGTCGCCCGCGATCCCGCGCATAGCGAGCCGGCGCCGGCCGCCCGCCCGGCGCGCAAGATCCGCCGCCTGCCGGTGCAGAAACATTGGCCGCTATGGGGAATCGTCGCAACGCAATTGGGCATCCTGTTCGGCGTGATCGCGCTATGGGAGGTCGCCGCCGATCGCGGCTGGATCGACGGCTTCTTCTGGTCGAAGCCGAGCGCGATTTATGCAACCCTGATCACCTTCTTTACCGACGGCGACGCCTTCATCGATATCGGCTTCACCTTCCGCTCGACGATCATTGGCTTCCTGGTCGGCACCGCGGCGGGTTCATTGCTCGGATTGTCGTTCTGGTGGTCGCGCAACTACGCCGCCATCGCCCAGCCCTTCGTCATCTGCTTTGAGTCGCTGCCGAAGCTGGCGCTGGCGCCGCTGGTGATCCTCGTATTCGGGATGGGGCTCGCGTCGAAGGTCGCGATCGCAACCGCGCTCACGCTCGTGGTGTCGACCTTGACAACTTATGCCGGCGTCAAAGCGGTCGACCCCGATCAGGAACGGCTGTTCTATTCGCTCGGCGCGAGCCGCTTTCAGGTGTTTCGCAAGCTGATCGTGCCGTTCTGCCTGCCGTGGATCATCTCGGTGCTGCGCGTGAATATCGGGCTTGCGCTGACCGGCGCCATTGTCGGCGAATTCATCGCCTCTCAGCACGGCCTCGGCCGGCAGATTCTTTATGCCGGGCAGACCTACGACATTGCTTTGGTCTGGGTCGCCGTGTTCGTGCTCTCGACTCTCGCCGTCGTCATGTATGTGACGGTGTCCTGGATCGAGAGCCTGCTGCGCAAGGGCGTCAAGCAATAGCCATCGAAACAAGGAGTAACGGTCATGGACAGGATCAAGCGGCGCGGCGCGCGCCAGTGGAACAGGCGGCAGCTCCTCGGCACTGCGCTCGCCACCGGCGGCGCCGTCATCGCCTCGCCCATGATCGGCCGCGCTGACGCCAAGACCGTGTTGATCGCCGAGCCGGTCCATGGCCTCGGCTATCTGCCGCTCTATGTCGGCATGGCGAAGAATTTGTTCGATGACGTCACCGTCAATCTCGTCACCATCGAAAGCGGCGGCGGCCACACCAACGCGGTGTTGTCGGGCCAGGCCTTCGCCTTCATCGGCGGACCGGAGCACGACGCCTATGCCAAGGCGAAGGGCGCCGAGCTGCGCTCAGTGGTGAACTGCGTCGATCGCGGCAATGTCTATTTCTGTGCCGCCAAGGGCACGGAGCCGACCGACACCGATTGGCCGAAATTTTTCAAGGGCAAATCCATCGCCTGCGGCCCCTATGGCGGCACGCCGAATTCGATCACACGTTACCTTCTCAACAAATGGAAGCTCGACGCCAAGACCGACGTGACACTGGTGGAAACCGCCAATTCGGCGATCATGCCGACGGTGAAGAACGGCCAGGCGCAGATCGGCAATCCGACCGAGCCCTTCATCACCCAGGGCATTCGCAACGGCACCTGGAGCGAGCCGTTCTTCAGCATCCCGAAGGAGCTCGGTCCTTACGCCTATTCCACCTTCAATGTGCGGCTCGATTCGATCCAGAAAGAGCCGGACATGGTGCGCGGCTTCGTGCGCGGCATGATGAAGGCGCTGAAATTCGTCGATGCCAACAAGGACGAAACCGCCGAAATCGCCAAGAAGCAGTTTCCGACCATGTCGGCCGACGACCTCAAGGCAACGCTGACGCGCTCGTTCAACGACAACCTCTGGAGCAAGGACGGCACTGTGAGCCGCGCATCGTGGGACACGGCGAAAGCGGTCGTGATGGGCGCTGGTCTGCTGAAAATCGATATCGGCTATGACCAGATCATCGACATGAGTTTCGTCGACAGCGTCCGCGCCACGCTCTAATCTTTCATTTTCTGTCAGCCGCCGCGAAAGGAAATGCGTCATGTCCGATGCCGTGTCCGAGCCGATCTGGAACCAGTTTCTTACCGAACGCGACAAGGCTGTCTTCAACGACTCCGGTTACGGCACACGCGGTGGCTTCGGCAAGCGGCCCGCCCTTCTGGTGATCGACGTGAACTGGGCGTTCTGCGGCGACCGCCCGGAGCCGATCCTCGAATCGATCAAGCGCTGGCGCAATTCCTGCGGCGAGGATGCCTGGACGGCGCTGCCCTATATCCGCTCGCTGATCGACAAATGCCGCGGCAAGGGCATTCCGGTGCTCTACACCACCGGCGTGCGGCGCGACGACAATTGGGATTCCGGCTCCTGGCTATGGAAGAATTCGCGCGGCAACGAGGATCGGCAACCCATCGTGACCAATCTCGACGGCAACGAGATCGTCACGCCGATCGCGCCTGGCCCGAAGGATATCGTGGTGCTCAAGCAGAAGCCGTCCGGTTTCTTCGGCACCAATATGGCGAGCTATCTGACATTGCTGGGCTGCGACAGTCTCATCGTCACCGGCACCACGACGTCGGGCTGCGTGCGCGCCACCGTGCTCGACGCCTTCAGCATGAATTACCGCGTCGCGCTCGCCGAGGAAGGCTGCTTCGATCGCTCGCAGGCAAGCCACGCCATCAATCTCTGCGACATGAACGCCAAATACGCCGACGTGGTGAAGACCGCCGAAGTCCTTGCTTTCCTCGATACCTTGCCGGAAGGCATGTACGAGCTGCCCAAGGGCAGCGCTGCCGCCTAGAGCACGGCCGCGCCCAGATCGGCAAGCCAAACCGGCAAATTTAAGGAGAGGGTTTTCGCAGCTTTTGCGCGGGCGCGAAAGCGCTTCGTAGTAGCGGTGGCGTGGACGCTATTTCAGCGCCGTCGAGATGCTGGTGAAGGTGGTCTTAAGCTTGGTGCCGAGCCCGGTGATCACCGGAATGATCGCGACGGCGATGCCGGTCGCAATCAGCCCATACTCGATCGCCGTCGCGGCGCTCTCGTCCTTGAGAAACCTTTTGATCAGACCCATCGTGGCTCCTGCGACATTGCCGTGCAATCCGACACCGCGGCAAGCGTGCCGAACGCCCCCCAATAGTTAGATTTTGCGAGTTATTAGACGCTTAAAAGCAATAACCAAATTCGCCTATTGGGCGATTTTGTCGCCGCCTTTGTTGCCCCGCTAAGCAAAGCTTTACCGTCATAGGACACAGTTCCGCGGGTGAATTTGCTCTTTGCTCTGCGCAGACTTGAGGATCCAATGAAATTATATGCGCCGAATGCAGCGCTGTTCGTCATTGCCGGCTGCCTCGCCCTGATGGGCGTGCTGGCGTCGCTGCCGATCTCGCTCCCGATCCCGGGTCTGACCGCGAACCCGGCCTGGTACATTTTCCTCGCCTGGTTCCTGCTCGCCGCCGGCAGCGTCGTCGGCCCGCGCGCCAAAGCTGAAGAGAACTAGCGCGAGCGCGTCACGCCCGGCCGACGACCTGCCGGGTCTTGTCGAGGTGACCGGTGCTCTGCACCGGCGCGCACATCAGGAAGCGGTAGCCTTCCGAGACCACGCGCTCGACATTGTGCACTTCGACGTGCGGATGACCGACCACGACATTGTGCTTCTTGCAGGTGTCGACGATGCGCTTCATCCATTCGAGCACGACCTTGTGCTCGTATTGCCGCGGATAGCCGAGTTCCTGTGACAGGTCGCCCTCGCCGATGAGGATGCAGCCGATGCCCGGCACGTTCTTGAGCATGTCGTCGAGATTCTCGACGCCGCGAGTGTCCTCGATCTGCAGGATGCAGAAGATCTCGCCTTGCGGATTGAGCGGCCAGACGTCGGCCTTCTGGTAGTAGTCCTGCTGGCTGAGCCCCCAATAGCGCGCGGCCGTGGTCGGGCCGTCGCCGCGAATGCCCGGCGGCGCAAAATGTGCGGCGCTCTTGAGCCGCGGATAGCGGCAGGCGCCGACCGCATTGGCGGCTTCCGCGACCGTGGAAATGTGCGGAAACACCACGCCGTAACAGCCCATGTCGAGCGCCTGCTTGGCGTGCCATTGCGCCATCTCGACGCCGTTGACCGGTACGCGAACCAGCGGGGTGACGCCCGGCACCACTGACGCGGCCTTGGCGATCTGGGCGCGGTTGAGCATGTATTGCAGGCAGTCGCGCAGCAGCCGGCCGTCCCACGGCTGGTGCTCCATTTCGAAGACGCAGCCGTCATACTTGGACGTGGCCATGGCCACGGCGCTGGAGGTCTCGGCGGGGGTGAAACAGGTGAGCGCGTGCTGGCCTGCTTCCAGCGCGCGAATGATGCCGTTGAGCCGCGGAAGATCAGCCATTTTCGTACCCCTCCATGCCGAGAATGGCCCTTCTTATAGAGGGTTGTCACCGTTTGACAATCGCGCTCCGGGCCGTAGCATCGCGCGTCCTCAAACCCCTAATTTGGCGCCCTCATGATCATCGATTGTCACGGCCATTACACCACCGAACCCAAGGACCTGCACCGTTTCCGCAAGGAACAGACCGCCGCCGCCAATGCCCACGACAAGGCGGCGATGCCGTCGCGGGCGTCGCTGAAAATGTCCGACGACGAGATCCGCGAAAGCATCGAGCAGAACCAACTCAAATTGCAGCGCGAGCGCGGCACCGACGTGACTATCTTCTCGCCGCGCGCCTCCGGCATGGGCCACCATATCGGCGACGAGAGCGTGAGCATGGAGTGGTCGCAGATCTGCAACGACCTGATCGCGCGCGTGGTGTCGCTCTATCCGAAGAATTTCATCGGCGTGTGCCAATTACCGCAATCGCCGGGCGTCGATCCGAGCCATAGCGCCGCCGAGCTCGAGCGCTGCGTGAAAATGGGCTTCGTCGGCTGCAACCTCAATCCGGATCCGTCCGGCGGCTATTTCAATTCGCCGCCGATGACCGACAAGTCGTGGTTTCCGCTCTACGAGAAGATGATCGAGCTCGACGTGCCGTGCATGATCCACGTCTCCGGCTGCTGCAATCCGGCGATGCACACCACCGGCTCCTATTATCTCAACGCCGACACCATGGTGTTCATGCAGGTCCTGCTCTCCGACCTGTTCAAGACTTTCCCCAAGCTGAAATTCATCATTCCGCATGGCGGCGGCGCGGTGCCGTTCCACTGGGGCCGCTTCCGCGGCATCGCGCTCAATAACGGCAAGCCCGAGCTCGCCGAGATCATGGGCGACAATATTTTCTTCGACACCTGCGTCTATCACCAGCCGGGCATCGACCTGCTCACCAAAGTGGTGCCGATCGACAACATCCTGTTCGCTTCGGAGATGGTCGGCGCGGTGAAAGGCAACGACCCGAGGACCGGCTTCGGCTTCGACGACACCAAGCGCTATGTCGACAAGGCGCCGATCTCCGACGCCGACAAGAAGAAAATCTTCGAAGGCAATGCGCGCAAGGTCTACAGCCGCCTCAAGTTGCCGGCGTAAGCCCGCGCGGAAGGCAACGCATTGGCGAAGAATCCGATAACAGCGGGCCCAGGCGAACCGAGCAAAATGCGCGTCGTGCGCATCGGCGCGCGCGAGATCGAGACTCTTGGGCTCGCCCCGGGCTTCTGGAGCGACCTCTATCACCGCTCGCTGACCGTCTATTGGCCGGCCTTCTTCGCCACTGCCGCGGCGATTTTCATCGTCCTCAACGCCGTCTTCGCCTTCCTGTTCTGGCTCGGCAGCGATCCTGTCGCCAATGTCGCGCCGAACCTGCCGCTGCCGGTGAGCCTGTTTTATTTCTCGATCGAGACCTTGGCGACGGTCGGCTACGGCGACATGCATCCGCAGAGCAATTACGGTCATCTGGTCGCCACGGTCGAGATCTTCACCGGCATGAGCTTTCTCGCGGTGATGACCGGCCTGATCTTCGCCCGCTTCTCGCGGCCGCGCGCCCTCTTTCTGTTCGCCGAACACCCGGTCGTCACCATGCAGCAGGGCCGGCCGACGCTGATGATCCGCATCGCCAATGCGCGCACCAACACGATCTCGCAGGCGAACGCGCGGCTCTGGGTGATCCGGCTCGAGAACATGAGCGAGGGCCATCAGCTCCGCCGCTATTACGAGCTCAAGCTCGATCGCCGCGAGCACCCGATGTTCGGGCTGAGCTGGTCGCTGTTTCACATCATCGACGAGACCAGCCCGCTTTACGACCTGACCCCCGGCGACCTGACCGCGATGGAAGCCGCCTTGGTGCTCAATGTCAGTGGCGTCGACGACAATTCGGCACAACAGCTTTACGCCCGCATGATCTATCCCTGCGAGGCGATCCGCTGGAATCATCGCTACAACGACATGACCAGTCTTTCGCCTGAAGGCCGGCTCGTGCTCGACTACCGGCTGTTCCACGAAGTCGTGCCGGACGGCCTGACGCGCGGCGGTGCCGCGCCGCCCTTGACCGAGGCGAGTGAAGATGCCGGCAGCGAACAGGCGCTCAGCGACAGTAATTTGATTTCGTGATTGCCCTATCGGGCCGCCAAATCGCATTCTTAGGATTAGCGGTCATCAGCACTCTGCGATATTCCTATACTCCCGCCGGGCGGCGGAGTTTGACATGCAGATTTCAATCTAAATGATCGACCGGCTTGAATTCATTATAGCGCTCGCCCGCGAGCAGCATTTCGGCCGCGCCGCCGAGGCCTGCCGCGTCAGCCAGCCGACGCTGTCGGCCGGCATCAAATATCTCGAAGACATGTTCGGCGTGCTTCTGGTTCAGCGCGGCTCGCGTTTTCAAGGGTTCACCCCGGAGGGGGAACGCGTTCTGGAATGGGCACGGCGCATCGTCGGCGATGCCCGCGCCATGCGGCAGGACATCGATGCGCTCAAGCGCGGTCTGGTCGGCCATATCCGCATTGCCGCGATCCCGACCATGCTGGGCATGAGCGTGATGCTGACCACGCCCTACCGCGCCAAGCATCCCGACGTGCGCTTCACCATCCTGTCGCGGACCTCGATCCAGATCCTGAACATGATCGAGAATCTCGAAGTCGATGCCGGACTGACTTACCTCGACAACGAGCCGCTCGGCCGCGTCAAATCAGTGACACTTTATCAGGAGGAATACCGGCTTCTGACCTCGCGCTCGGCCCCGCTCGGCGACCGCGACCATGTGACCTGGGCGGAAGTCGCGCAAATCCCGCTCTGCCTTCTCACGCCGGACAACCAGAACCGGCGCATCCTTGATGGGCTGTTGCGCGGGGCCGGCAGCGAGCCGGCGCCGACATTGGAGTCGAATTCGGTCATCGTCCTGTTTTCGCATGTCCGCAGCGGACGCTGGGCTACCATCATGCCGGCGAAACTCGCCGAGACATTGGGGCTCACCGACAATGTGCGTTCGATTCCGATCGTCGACCCGCTCGTCACCCATGCCGTCGGCCTTGTCGTGCCCGACCGGGAACCTACCACGCCTCTGATCACGGCGCTCCTTGCCGAAGCGAAGATGCTTGCAAAAACCCTCGAACAGCCCGCAGCCGGCAGCAAAGAAACCAAAGCGGCAAGCGATGGCTCGCGCGGGGCGACCAAGAGCAAAGGACGCCGATCGCACAATCGGGATTCGTGATCGAACCGATCAGGAAATCCGATCAAACAACCGATCACCTTTATTGATTCTAAGCCGCCATCTAAGTCATTAACAACGCCTCCACTTTTGAGTGTGCAGGCGTGCCCACTGACGAACCATGGAGCGCGGAGCGAACCGCGCAGATCATAGCCGAGCACCGCGGCGCCGAAGGGCCGCTGCTGCCGATTCTGCATGCCATTCAGCATGCCTTCGGTCACGTTCCTGAAGACGCGGTGCCGATCGTCGCGAAGGCTCTCAATCTGTCGCGCGCCGAAGTGCACGGCGTCGTGACTTTCTATCATGACTTCAAGGCGGCGCCGTGCGGCTGGCACGTGCTGAAGCTTTGCCGCGCCGAGGCCTGTCAAGCCGCAGGCGGTGACGCGCTCGCGGCGCGCGCGCAGTCACGTCTTGGCATCGACTTCGGCAGCACGACCGCGGACGGCCGCATGACCCTCGAACCGGTTTATTGCCTCGGCCTGTGCTCGGTCTCGCCTTCGGCGATGCTCGACGGCAGGCTTATCGGGCGGCTTGACGAAAGCAAGCTCGACGCGCTGATCGCGGAGACCGACCGGTGAGCGCGCTCCGCATCTATGTGCCCGGTGACGCCGCGGCCGTGGCCTGCGGCGCGGACGAGATCGCGGCGGCAATCAAGGCTTCGGCTACGAAGCGCAAAATCAGCGCCGAGATCATCCGCAACGGCTCGCGCGGCATGCATTGGCTCGAACCGATGGTCGAGGTCGCGACCGGAAACGGCCGGATCGCCTATGGACCAGTCGATCTTGCCGATGTCGAAGGCGTGCTCGACGCCATGCTCAATAACGGCGCCGATCACAAACTGCGCGTCGGCGTGCCGGAAGACCATCCGTTCATGAAGAGACAGACGCGATTGACCTTCGCGCGCTGTGGCATCACCGATCCCCGCTCGCTCGAAGATTATATCGCCCATGGCGGCGGCAAGGGCCTCGCCAAGGCGGTGGCGAACCCGGCGGGCATCATCGAGGACATCACGCAATCCGGCTTGCGCGGCCGCGGCGGGGCAGGATTTCCAACCGGCATCAAATGGAAGACCGTCGCCGAAGCCAAGGCTGACCAGAAATACATCGTTTGCAATGCCGACGAGGGCGACAGCGGGACCTTCGCCGACCGCATGATCATGGAAGGCGATCCATTCGTCCTGATCGAAGGCATGGTCATTGCTGGCGTCGCCGTCGGCGCGAACAAAGGCTACATCTATATCCGCTCGGAATATCCGCACGCCATCGCCGCCATGACAGTGGCGATCGCGGCTGCGCGCCGCGGCGGCATGCTTGGTTCGAAAATTCAGGGATCAACCTTCGCATTCGACCTGGAAGTTCGCGAGGGCGCCGGCGCCTATGTCTGCGGCGAAGAGACGTCGCTGCTCGACAGCCTTGAAGGCAAGCGCGGCGTCGTGCGCGCCAAGCCGCCCTTGCCGGCGCATAAGGGCCTGTTCGGCAAGCCGACCGTCATCAACAACGTGTTGTCGCTCGCCACCGTCCCCATCATCATGGACAAGGGTGCAGCCTTCTACAAAAACTTCGGGCTCGGCCGGTCGCGCGGCACCATGCCGATCCAGCTTGCCGGCAATATCAAATATGGCGGCCTGTTCGAGACCGCGTTCGGCGTCACGCTCGGCGAACTCGTTGACGATATCGGCGGCGGGACATTCACCGGCCGGCCGGTGCGCGCCGTTCAAGTCGGCGGCCCGCTCGGCGCCTACTTTCCCCGTGCGCTGTTCGATACGCCGTTCGACTACGAGGCTTTCGCGGCGCGCGACGGGCTGATCGGCCACGGCGGCGTCGTCGTGTTCGATGACAGCGTCAACATGGCCAAGCAAGCGCGCTTCGCCATGGAATTCTGTGCCGTCGAATCCTGCGGCAAGTGCACGCCCTGCCGCATCGGCTCGACCCGCGGCGTCGAAGTGCTCGACCGCATCATCGCCGACAGCGAGCGCGCCGCCAATCTCGCGGTCCTGGAAGACCTCTGCAACACCATGAAATTTGGCTCGCTCTGCGCGCTCGGCGGGTTCACGCCCTATCCAGTGATGAGCGCGCTCACGCATTTTCCCGAAGATTTCGGCGCTGCGCCGCGTGCGAAACGCCTCGTCGCCGCTGAGTGAAAGATAGGACGTCAATGTCGCTCGTTTCAGAAATCGACTATGGCACGCCCCGTTCCAAAGCGGAGAAGACCGTCACGCTGACCATCGACGGCGCCGCCATCACCGTGCCTGAAGGCACCTCCATCATGCGCGCAGCGATGGAGCTCGGCACGCAGATTCCGAAACTCTGCGCCACCGACATGCTCGACGCATTCGGCTCCTGCCGCCTGTGTCTGGTCGAAGTCGAGGGCCGCGCCGGAACACCGGCATCCTGCACCACGCCGGTCGCGACCGACATGGTGGTGCGCACGCAGACCGACCGGCTCAAGCGCCTGCGCAAGGGCGTCATGGAGCTTTACATCTCCGACCATCCGCTCGATTGCCTGACCTGCTCGGCGAACGGCGATTGCGAATTACAGGACATGGCCGGCGCCGTCGGCTTGCGCGACGTGCGCTACGGCTACAATGGCGACAAGCATCCCAATCCCGGCAAGGACGAGTCCAACCCCTATTTCACCTACGATCCGTCGAAGTGCATCGTCTGTTCGCGCTGCGTTCGCGCCTGCGAAGAGGTGCAGGGTACATTCGCGCTGACCATTGCCGGCCGCGGCTTCGGCTCCGTCGTCTCGCCGGGCATGGAGGAATCGTTCCTCACCTCCGAATGCGTGTCGTGCGGCGCCTGCGTGCAGGCCTGCCCGACGGCGACGCTGAACGAGAAAGCCGTCATCGACATCGGCACGCCTGAACATTCGGTGGTGACGACCTGCGCCTATTGCGGCGTCGGCTGCTCGTTCAAGGCCGAAATGCGCGGCGACGAATTGGTGCGCATGGTGCCGTACAAGGACGGCAAGGCCAATCGCGGGCATTCCTGCGTCAAGGGCCGCTTCGCCTGGGGCTATGCCAATCATCGCGAGCGGATCTTGAAGCCGATGATCCGCAACAAGATCACCGAGCCCTGGTGCGAAGTGTCGTGGGACGAAGCGATTTCCCATACCGCTTCCGAGCTCAAGCGCATTCAGACCAAATACGGCAAGGCCTCGATCGGCGGTATCACCTCGTCGCGCTGCACCGACGAGGAAACCTTCCTGGTGCAGAAGCTGATCCGCGGCGGCTTCGGCACCAACAATGTCGATACCTGCGCCCGCGTCTGCCATTCGCCGACCGGCTACGGCCTGTCGCAGACCTTCGGCACGTCCGCCGGCACGCAGGACTTCGACTCGGTCGAAGACACCGATGTGGTGATCCTGATCGGCGCCAATCCGACCGACGCCCATCCGGTCTTCGCCTCGCGCCTGAAGAAGCGGCTGCGGGCGGGCGCCAAGATCATCGTCATCGATCCACGCGCCATCGATCTCGTGCGTTCGGTACACATCGAAGCGGCTCATCACCTGCCGCTGCTGCCCGGCACCAATGTCGCGATGCTGACCGCGCTCGCGCATGTCATCGTCACCGAAGGTCTCGTCAACGAGCAATTCGTACGCGAACGATGCGACTGGGATGAATTCCAGCATTGGGCGGAATTCGTCGCCGAGGAGCGCCACAGCCCCGAGGCGGTGGCGAAGCTCACCGGCGTCCCTGCCGAGACCATCCGCCAGGCGGCGCGCCTTTACGCCACCGGCGGCAACGGCGCGATCTATTACGGGCTCGGCGTCACCGAGCACAGCCAGGGCTCGACCACCGTCATGGCAATCGCCAATCTCGCCATGGCAACCGGCAATATCGGCCGCCCCGGCGTCGGCGTGAACCCGCTGCGCGGCCAGAACAACGTGCAAGGCTCCTGCGACATGGGCTCGTTCCCGCACGAACTGTCGGGCTATCGGCACATCTCCGGCGACGCCACGCGCGAAATGTTCGAGGCGCTGTGGGGCGTCCGGCTCGAGAAGGAGCCGGGCCTGCGCATCAACAACATGCTCGACGCCGCCGTCGACGGCACGTTCATGGGCATCTACATCCAGGGCGAGGACATTCTACAGTCCGATCCCGACACCAAGCACGTCGCCGCCGGCCTCGCGGCGATGGAATGCGTGATCGTGCAGGACCTGTTCCTCAACGAGACCGCCAATTACGCCCATGTCTTCCTGCCGGGTTCGACCTTCCTGGAGAAAAACGGCACCTTCATCAATGCCGAGCGCCGCATTCAGCTGGTGCGCAAAGTGATGGCGCCGAAGAACGGCTACGAGGACTGGGAAATCACCGTCATGCTGGCGAATGCCATGGGCTTTCCCATGCATTACGACCATCCCTCGCAGATCATGGACGAGATCGCGCAGCTGACGCCGACTTTCGCCGGCGTCTCGTTCAAACGGATCGAGGAGATGGGATCGATCCAGTGGCCGTGCAACGACAAGGCGCCGATCGGCACCCCGATCATGCATGTGAACGGTTTCGTGCGCGGCAAGGGCAAATTCATCGTCACCGAATATGTCGCGACCGACGAGCGGACCGGTCCGCGCTTCCCGCTCTTGCTCACCACCGGCCGCATTCTCAGCCAGTACAATGTCGGCGCGCAGACCCGCCGCACCGAGAATGTGGCGTGGCACAGGGAAGATCGCCTGGAGATCCATCCGCACGATGCCGAGCAGCGCGGCGTGCGCGACGGCGACTGGGTCAAGCTCGCAAGCCGCGCCGGCGAGACCACGTTACGCGCGCTGATCACCAAGCGCGTGGCGCCGGGCGTCGTCTACACGACGTTCCATCATCCTAACACGCAGGCCAACGTCATCACCACGGATTTCTCGGACTGGGCGACCAATTGCCCGGAATACAAGGTCACCGCGGTGCAGATTACGCCGTCGAACGGCCCGACCGAATGGCAGCGGCAATATGACGAGCAGGCGCGGCAGAGCCGCCGCATCGTCATCGAGGCGGCGGAGTAGCGCGTGGCAGCGCCCGTCATCCGCGCTGCCGAACAGGTTTGGCGCGCCGGCGCCTCACCGCGCCTGACGCCGGCCGAGCGGGTCATTCCGGAGGAGACGGCGGTCGCCTTCACCTATAACGGCGGCACTTACGCGGTCATGATGGCGACCCCGCAGGACCTTGAGGATTTCGCCGTCGGCTTCAGCCTCACCGAGGGCCTCATCAGCGCGCCGGACGACATCCAAGAATTTGACATCGTCGAGCAGGCCATCGGCGACCACGGCTGCGGCATCGAGCTGCGCCTATGGCTCTCCGCGCCGCGCGGCGACGCGCTCGCCGAACGGCGGCGGCACATGGCCGGGCCGACCGGCTGCGGCCTGTGCGGCATCGAGAGCCTTGCCGAAGCGCTGCGGCCGGTGCCGCGCGTGGACGAAAGCTCTGGCGCCTTCCGCCCCGGAGACATCCTGCGGGCGCTGGCCGCGCTTGGATCGCGCCAGGACCTGAACCGGCAGACCCGCGCCGTCCATGCCGCGGCGTTCTGGCGGAGCGATCTTGGCCTCGTCGCGGTGCGCGAAGATGTCGGCCGGCACAATGCGCTCGACAAGCTGGGCGGCGCGCTCGCGCGAGATGGCGTGGCCGGATCATCCGGCATGGTGCTGTTGACCAGCCGGGTCTCGGTCGAACTGGTGCAGAAGACGGCGGCGCTGGGCGTGCCGCTGATCGTCGCCGTATCGGCGCCGACGGCGCTCGCGCTCAGGACCGCCGAGGCCGCCGGCATCACGCTGATCGCCATCGCGCGCGATGACGGCTTTGAGGTTTTCACCCATCCGCATCGCATCGCCGCAACGGCGGCCACTCTCAGCGAAAGTGTCGCATAAAGTCATGTCCGGCAGCGCCTCACACACGTCCGCAAAGCTCGTCACCATGGCGAACCAGATCGGCAAGTTCTTTGCGAGCCAGGGGTCGGACTTGGCCGTCGCAGGCACGGCGGATCACATCAAGAAATTCTGGGACCCGCGCATGCTTGCGGCGATCTTCGCCCATCTCGACAATGGCGGCGCAGGTCTCGATCCTGCGGCGCGCGAAGCGATCGAGCGTCTGAAGAACGCAGCTTGAAATGAGCTTTCGAAATCGGCGGGCGCTTAGCCCACCCGGCGCGCGGCGCCGTGGGCGACGCGGCCGATCCAGGTGCCGAGCGCCTTGACGAAGGTCGAGGGCCGCGCCTTCTCATAGTCCATCGCAATCACATGCTCGACCGGCGTCCCCAGGGACGATGACGGCGCGTTGCGCCGCCGCCGTGTCGTCGACTTGCGCGACCCGGAGCGCGACTTCTCTTGCGCGACCTTGCGCACATGACTGAGCGCGATCGGACCCACATGGGTGAGGAACACCTTCTCATGCGGCCGCGTCAGCGTCTTGACGGCTTCCTTCAGTGGCAGCCATTTCACCGCTTTGACGTCGTCCATGAGCTCGTGCGTCGGCGGACCATTGGCGCGCATCAGCCAGAATTGCACGATCTTGACCTTGCCTTCGACGGCATAGGACATCGAGCCCAAGAATTCATGGACCGACACTTCCTGCCCGGTCTCTTCCACGACTTCGCGCTTGGCTGCGTCGCGTGGATGTTCGCGCGGCATGAGCTTGCCCTTGGGCAGCACCCAGGCCTTTTCCCGTCGCATCCGCACGACGGCGACGCGTGGCTTTGCTGTTCCGCGTAAGACGATTCCGCCCGCAGCCAAAATCGGCACGGGGCCTTTGGCCGAATCAGTCATATGAAATCTATGCCGGACCGATTCGCCCAGAGCAAGTCGGTATTCACGCCGAGCTGCGCGTGTTGTGGACGCTTTCTTCTTTGCTGGCTTGCGATCCGGCTGCTTCTTTTTCATGACACGGCGATGACGACCTTGCCGAAATGTTGATTGGCGCGCATCACGGCCAGCGCGTCGGCGATGTCGGCGAGCTTATAAGTTTTATAGATCGGCAGCGACAGTTTCCCCGCCTCCACCGCCGGCCACAGATCGGCTCGCAGCAAGCGATTGATCTCGCGGACCTCTTCGATGCTGCGGGTGCGGAATGTGACGCCGATATAGTCGATACGCTTGAGCGCGTGCTGATCGAAATCGAACTCGCCCTTCATGCCGCCAAGCCGGCCGACATTGACGATGCGGCCGAGGATCGCGGCTGCCGCCAGATTACCATTGGCGACGCCGCCGGAGACCAGATCGACGATCAGGTTGACTCCCTTGCCATCGGTCGCCTTCTTGACCTGCTCCGGCCAGGCGGGATCGGTGGTGTCGATCGCGACATCGCAGCCGTATTCGCCGAGCCGCGCCCGGCGTTCCGCGTTCGTCGAGGTGCCGAAGACGCGCGAGGCGCCCATCAGCTTCGCGATCTGCATGCCCATCAGGCCGACGCCGGCGCTGGCGCCCTGCATCAGCATGGTCTCGCCGCGTTTGAGGCGGCCCGCGGTCACGACCGCGTTGTGCATGGTCTGCAGCGCGACCGGAAAACAGGCCGCCTGCTCGTAAGTCATGTTGTTGCCGGGGATGCGATTGACCCGCCCGGCATCGGTGACGGCATATTCGGCAAAGCCGCCCGGCGCCGAAGCCATGACGCGGTCGCCGGGTTTGATGTCCTTCACCTCGCTGCCGACCGCTTCGACCTCGCCGGAACATTCAAGCCCGATGCGGGCGCCAGCGCCGCCGACACTGCCGTGCTGGTGTCCCGATGCCACCAGGAGGTCGGCACGGTTGAGGCTCGAAGCCCGCACCCGGATCAAGACTTCGGTCGGCTTGGGCTCAGGCTTGGGCAGGTCGCGAACCTCGACCCCGCTGTTGCCGAGAACGGCGGCTTTCATCGTGTCTCACTCCCGGATGTTTGCTGAAGTGCAGACTATAGGCTCGAGCCTCGCGCCGTCTATCGCGCGACGGCAGCCATGTTGACAGGCGCTATGTTATCGTCGCGGCTTGGTCTTTGCTACGCGGTACCAGAAATTTGCAAGGGAATGTGACTATGGCCGATCAAATACGAGCCCAAACGCCGTTTCGCGCGCTCGCCACCACCAGCGTCGGAAGCTTTCCCCGCCCGGTCTGGCTTGCTGGCAGTCAGCGCAGCGAAGCGACGTTCCGCATGACGGGCGAAGCCCTCAAGGAAGCCCAAGATGATGCCACCGTCGTTGTCCTGCGCGAGCAGGAGGAACTCGGCCTCGACATTCTGACCGACGGCGAGATGCGGCGCACGCACTTCATTTTTCATATCGCCGGCAAATGGGACGGCATCGATACCGAAAACCTCGTCAACAAGACGATCTACCGCAACCGCACCGCCAATCGCATGGTGCCGCGCATCACCGGGAAGATCGTGCGGCGAACCGCCGCGTCCGTCGAGGATCTGCGCGTCGCCAAGGCGCATACCGCGCGTCCGCTGAAAATGGCGGTGCCGGGGCCGATGACGGTCGCGGATAGCGCCGCCAACGAATTCTACCGTAGCGAGGAGGAATTGGCCCTCGATGCCGCCGTCGCCATCAATGCCGAGCTACGCGACCTCCAGGCGGCGGGCTGCGACGTGCTGCAGATCGACGAGCCGGCAATGACGCGCTATCACGAAAAGGTCGCGGCCTATGGCGCCAAGGCGCTCGACCGCTGCCTCGACGGCATCACGGTGCCGACACTCGTTCACCTTTGCTACGGCTATCCGGGCGGCGGCTACCGGCAGCACCAATACGAATATAAGGATCTGTTGCCGCATCTGATGGAAACGCGCATCGGCGGGTTCACGGTCGAATTCGGCCGCAGTTCCTTCGACCCGCAGGTGCTGAAAATGTGCGGCGACCGCATCATCATGTTCGGCTGTGTCGATCCGGGCGATGCGCCGGTTCCGTCGGTCGAGACCATCGAACGGCGGGTTAGCGAAGCGCTTGAACATGTCGACCCCAGACAGGTCTGGCTCGCCCCCGATTGCGGCCTGATGACCATCAGCCGGGCGCTGGCGCAGGAGAAGCTGCGCGTCATGGTCGAGGCCGGAGAACGGTTGCGCGCGAGGCTTTAGCTAGGTTTCGCTTTAGCCGGCACTTTCGGGAATTCGTTCCCAACGCCCGGTACCGCCGCGCGGCGACATCGTCTAAAGTGCTGGAATCGAGATCTGACAGAAACCGATGAACCAGCTCGTCCGCCCGCGCATCGCCGCCTCCGCCTGCCCGCACGATTGTCCGTCGACTTGCGCGCTCGAGATCGAGGTCTTTGACGGGGCGACCATCGGCCGGGTCCGCGGCGCGGTCGACAACGGCTACACTGCGGGCGTGATCTGCGCCAAGGTCGCGCGCTATGCCGAGCGGGTTGATCATCCCGACCGCGTACTGCATCCGCTGCGCCGGACCGGACCGAAAGGCTCGGGCCAGTTCGAGCAGATATCATGGGACGACGCGCTCGACATCGTCGCTGAGAATTTCATCCGTGCCGAGCAGAAGCATGGCCCGCAGGCGGTCTGGCCTTACCTTTATGCCGGCACGATGGGTTACGTGATGCGCGACGGCATTCACCGGCTGCGCCACGCCAAGAACTATTCCGGCTTCTTCTCCACCATCTGCAACAATCCGGCCCGCGGCGGATTCATTGCCGGCACCGGCAAGCTCGCCGGTCCCGATCCGCGCGAAATGGCGAGGTCCGATCTTGTCGTCATCTGGGGCACCAATGCGGTGAACACCCAGGTCAATGTGATGACGCATGCGACGCGCGCCCGCAAAGAGCGCCAAGCCAAGATCGCCGTCGTCGACGTCTATATGAATGGGACGATGAAGCAGGCCGATCTGCCGGTGCTGATCCGCCCCGGCACCGACGGCGCGCTGGCCTGCGCGGTGATGCATTGCCTGTTCCGCGACGGCAAGGCCGACTGGGATTACCTTGATCGCTATACCGATGCGCCGCGCGAGCTTGCCGAACACGTGAAGAGCCGCGGCCCGGATTGGGCGGCGAAAATCACCGGCTGCCCGGTCGAGACGATCGAAGCTTTCGCCCGTCTCATCGGCGAGCGGCCGCGAGCCTATTTCCGTCTCGGCTTCGGCTTCTCGCGCTCGCGCAACGGCGTGGTCAACTTGCATGCCGCAAGCTGCATCGCCGCCGTCACCGGCGCTTGGCGTCACGAAGGCGGCGGCGCTTTTCACAGCAATGGCGGGATCTATCATCTCGACATCAACCTGATCGACGGCGGCGACATCAGAGACCCCTCGGTCCGCATGCTCGATCAATCGCGCATCGGCCCGATTCTGACCGGCGACAGCGCTTCGCTGTTTGATGGCCCGCCGGTCACCGCAATGCTCATCCAGAACACCAATCCGGTCGTCGTCGCTCCCGAGCAGGAACTCGTCAAGCGCGGCTTCGCCCGCGACGATCTGTTCGTCTGCGTGCACGAACAGGTCATGACCGAAACCGCCAAGACGGCGGATATCATTCTGCCGGCAACGATGTTCGTCGAGCACGACGACATGTATACGGCCGGCGGCAGCCAATACCTTCTGCTCGGCCCGAAACTGATCGAGCCGCGTGGCGAGTGCCGCAATAATCACGAGGTGATCTGCGGCCTTGGAAAACGGCTAGGCGCGGAGCACCCGGGCTTCCACATGACGCCGCGCGAACTGATCGACGCGACGCTGCGAAAGTCAGGCTGGGGCACGCTGGCCGAACTCGAGGCCAACCGCTGGATCGACTGCCAGCCGGATTTCGAGACCGCACATTACCTCAAAGGCTTCGCCTATCCTGACGGCAAGTTCCGCTTCAAGCCGGATTGGCACAAAGTGCCGTTCGGCCGCTGGCACACGGATATGAGCGCGATCAAGATGCCGGAACTGCCGGATCACTGGCAGGTCATCGAGGAAGCCGATGCCGCGCATCCGTTTCGGCTCGCGACGTCGCCCTCGCGCGGTTTTCTCAATTCGACCTTTACCGAGACGCCGACCTCGCTCTCGATCGAGCGGCGGCCGGAGGTGATGATCCATCCTGACGACGCCGACCCCCTCGGCATCGCGGCTGGCGACTTGGTCACGCTCGGCAACCGGCGCGGCCAGGTACGGCTGCATGCGCGTCTGTTCGAGGGCGTGCGCCGCGGCGTCCTGATCGCGGAATCGATCTGGCCGAATTCAGCTTTCATCGATGGCCGCGGCATCAACACGCTGACCGGCGCCGATTCCATCGCACCGTTCGGCGGCGCCGCGTTTCACGACAACAAGATTTGGCTGCGCAAAGGCGACGCCGCAGTCGGCCGCTGACGATACCGCGCCTAGACCGCCCGTCCCGTCAGCCGTCCCGGCACCGCATCCGCCGGCACAATCTCCTTGCCGATCGGCCACAGCGCGATGCCGGCAAGTTTCAGATGCGCCCAGGCGAACGGAATGCCGACAATGGTGATGGCGAGCAGCACAGCCGTGATCAAATGGCCAAGCGCGAGCCACCAGCCGGCCAGCACCAGCCAGATGATATTGCCGAGCAGCCCGAACGGACCGGTGCCGATGTCATGGCCGGAATATTCGGCGCGTGACACCGCCTTCCGGCCGAACGGTAACAGCGTATAGGAGGCGATGTTGAACGCCGCCCAGGCCCAGGGCAGACCGATGATCGTGATCGCCATGATCGCGGCCGCGATCAGCCAGCCGATCGCCATCCAGACGCCGCCGAACACGATCCAAAGAATGTTGAGCGCGAAAGCAAAGAAGGTCATGGTCCACCTCTTCGGGTCACCTTTGGCGCAGACCGCGCCGCTTGGGATGAACCTTCAGGCGCTCCCTATCTAGGTCGGCGAAAGCCGGGTTCAATGGTCTTGAAGAGTCAATCGAACATCGCCACGGCCCGGGTCCACCCCGCCGAGCCCGCTTTAATTTTTGCGGGAAAGCAGGCCACGGTGAAGCCGCGGTCGGGCAATTGTTCGAGATTGCAGAGTTTCTCCATGTGGCAGTACGGGATCTCACGGCCGGCCTTGTGACCTTCCCAGATGATCGAGGGATCGTGCGTCTTCAGCCAGGCTTCGCGGATGTGCACGAACGGCGCGTCCCAGCCCCAGGCGTCGATGCCGGTGACGCGCACGCCGCGCGAGGTCAGATAAAGCGTCGCCTCGCGGCCCATGCCGCAGCCGGCAGTGAGATACTCGTCGCTGCCGATGCAGCTCGAGGCGCGGGTATTGACGAGAACGATGTCGAACGGCTTGAGCTCGTGGCCGATGCGCTTGAGCTCGGCCTCGACTTCGGCCGCGGTGACGACATGGCCGTCCGGCACCTTGCGGAAGTCGAGCTTGACGCCGGGCCGGAAGAACCAGTCGAGCGGCACCTGATCGATGGTCATCATCGGCTTGCCGTCGATGGTCTTAGACTGAAAATGAATAGGCGCGTCCATATGCGTGCCGTTATGCGTGGTCAGCGCGATCTCCTCGATGGCCCAGCCCTCGCCTTCCGGCAGGTCCTCGACGCGCAGCCCCGGAAATAGCTGGGTGAGCAGCGGCGCGGTCTCGGCATTGCTGACATATTTGATCTTCGGCCGCATGAACGGCGGGTCATAGACCGTCTCGTTTTCGAGCGGCGACGACAGGTCGACAATCCGGCTGGGCAGTTTCATGATTTGCCTATCGGTTTTGGTTTTGGCGCAGTTGCTGCTATCGGATCAAACCATAACGACCCTTCCTGTGCCAGAAGAGGACGGCCATGATCCTGGTCACTGGCGCCAGCGGCTTTGTCGGCTCCGCAGTGGCGCGCCAGCTTTTGCAATCCGGCGAGCAGGTGCGCGTGCTGGTGCGTTCGACCAGTTCGCGAGTCAACGTCGCCGATCCGAAGCTCGAGATTGTCGAAGGCGACCTGCGCGACGCGGCCTCGCTGGCGCGCGCCTTGCAAGACGTCCGCGTGCTGTTCCACGTCGCCGCCGATTACCGGCTGTGGGCGCGCAACGACAACGACATCATCCGCACCAATGTCGACGGCACGCGCACGCTGATGGAAGCGGCTAAGCGCGCGGGCCTCGAGCGCATTGTCTATACATCGAGCGTCGCCACGCTGAAGGCGCAGCCGGGCGGCGCACCAAGCGACGAGACCTTTCCGCTCGACCAAAATTCCGCGGTCGGCGCCTACAAATACAGCAAGGTCGTCGCCGAGCGCCTGGTCGAAAAGATGGTCGCCGAACAAGGCCTGCCAGTCGTCATCGTCAATCCCTCGACGCCGATCGGGCCGGGCGATGTGCGGCCGACGCCGACCGGGCGGATTATTGTCGAAGCGGCGTCGGGACGGATGCCGGCCTTCGTCGATACCGGGCTCAATCTCGTCCATGTCGAAGATGTCGCCGCGGGGCACCTTGCGGCCTGGAAGAAGGGCCGCATCGGCGAGCGTTACATCCTTGGCGGGCAGGATGTGCTCCTGGGCGACATGCTGGCCGAGATCGCGCACCGCACCGGACGCACGCCGCCGACGCTTCGGCTGCCGCGGCGGCTCATTTATCCCATAGCCTACGGGGCTGAGGCGATTGCCTATATCACCGGCAAGGAGCCGTTCGTCACGACGACCGGGCTCAAGCTTGCCAAGGACCTGATGTTCTTCAGCTCCGCCAAAGCTGAGCGCGAACTGGGCTATCACGCGCGGCCTTACACCGAGGCGATCGCCGATGCGATCACTTGGTTCAAGCAGAACGGCTATCTGAAACGCTAATGCCGAGACCTAGTGCGCCGTCTCTTTGCGCGCACGCAGGAAGTGGAAGAACTCGACGCCCTCGCGCAGCCGGCGCACCAGCATGTCGCGGCTGGTCAGCATCTCGCCGAGGATCTCGGCGATCTTTGACGGGCGGAAGTAGAACTTCTTGTAGAACTCCTCCACCGACTTGAAAATCTCGGTATGGCCGAGATGCGGATAGTCGAGCGGCGCGATCTGCGTGCCGTCATCGGTGAGGAGATCGGTGTCGGAGGCGAACCAGCCATTCTCCTTGGCCTGCTTGTAGAGGAACGTGCCGGGATAGGGCGCCGCCAGCGACACTTGCAGCGTGCGCGGATTGACGTCCTTGGCGAATTGCAGCGTTTCCTGGATGGTCTCGCGCGTCTCGCCCGGCAGGCCGAGGATGAAAGTGCCGTGCACGATGATGCCGAGTTCGCGGCAATCCTTGGCGAAGCGGCGCGCCACGTCGACCAGCAGGCCCTTCTTGATGTTGTGCAGAATTTTCTGATTGCCGGACTCGTAGCCGACAAGGAGAAGGCGCAGGCCGTTCTCCTTCATCACTTCGAGCGTCTTGCGCGGCACATTGGCCTTGGCGTTGCACGACCAGGTGACGCCGAGCGGGCCGAGCGCGCGGGCGAGCGCCTCGACGCGCGGATGATCGTCGGTCAGCGTGTCGTCGTCGAAGAAGATTTCCTTCACCTGCGGAAATTCCTTCATGAGGTATTTGACGTCTTCGACGACGCGTTCGATCGACTGGGCGCGGTATTTGTGGCCGCCGATGGTCTGCGGCCACAGACAGAACGTGCAGCGCGATTTGCAGCCGCGGCCGGTATACCAGCTCATGTAAGGGTGATTGAGATAGCCGCCGAAATATTTCTCGACCTTGAGCTGCTTGTAGACCGGCAGCACGGACGGCAGCTGGTCCATGTCCATCAGGATTTCGCGCTCGGGATTATGCACGATCTTGCCGTCCGGCGTGCGATAGGACAGGCCTTTGATCGTCGACCAATCGGCACCTTCGGCAAGCTCCTTGACGGTGTGTTCGTATTCGTTGCGGCAGACGAAATCGATCGCAGGCGCCGCATCCAGGCTTTGCTGCGGCTCGACCGCGACCTTGGCGCCGATGAAGCCGATCTTGGCGGCCGGATTGAGCGCACGGATCATCGCCGCCGATTTCGCGTCGGACTTGAAGCTCGGCGTCGAGGTATGAATGACAATGAAGTCGTGCGACTTCACGTCGTCTTCGATGTCCTTGAAGGTCAGGTCGTGCGGCGGCGCGTCGATGATCTTTGAGCCCGGCACCATGGCGGCGGCTTGCGCCAGCCAGGTCGGGAACCAGAACGACTTCACCTCGCGCTTCATCTGATAGCGGGCGCCGGCTCCGCCGTCGAAACCGTCAAACGAAGGCGCTTGGAGGAACAGACAACGCATCACGTTTCAACCTCACCGTAATAAGCCAGCGAATTGTCGGCTTGCACCCCGTAACGATGGCCGCGCCATTCGACGTTGCGGCCGAAGAAGCTCGCCACAAAAACCGCAAACGACACCAGGTCGCGCAACGGTCCCCACCAGTAAAGACGGTCGCGCAAATGGAAGATCCGATCGAGTTCCATCTGCAGCAGCGCACGGCAGATCAGCGCCGCCGGCACCAGCATAGCGAGCGGGGTCATACCGCCCAGGAGAAAGCCGAGCAAGGCCAGCGGCAAGGCATGCGTGACCACAGTTCCGGTGAACCCCGCCGGGTCGACAGCGCGGATGGTACGCGCCCAGCGCAACTCGTGGCGGATGAGTTCCGCCCCGGAGCTCGGCGTGCAGTCGTGGCCAACAACATAGGCCGGCATGGCGATGCCCAATTCGGCGCGGCGGACCGCAGCGCCGAGCGCATAGTCGTCCGCCAATTGATCGGCGACGGATTCCAGCCCGCCGACCGCGGCGAGCGTTTCTCTGCGAATGGCGATGGTCGAGCCGAAACAGGGCGCGGTGAGGCGCAGCATCAGGCCAACCAAGACACTTGGCAGGAAATGATAGTCGATCGCCGCAGCGCCGAGACTGGACCAAATGCCCCGCGTGGCCACGCCGCGGTAGAGACAAGTGACGACGCCGATGCCGGGCTGCTGCAGGCTTGCAATCACGCTTTTCAGGTAATCGGCATCAACGACGATGTCGCTGTCGGACATGACAAAGACATCGTGGCTGACTTCCGCCGCCATGTTGATGAGATTGGAGATTTTGCGGTTACTGCCATGGGGGCGGGAATTGACGACGAGTTTCAGATCGCGGCCGGGAAAAGCCGCGACAATTTCGCGCACGACCGCCACGGCCGGGTCGGCGCGATCGCTCACGCCGAACACGATCTGCACCGGGCCCGGATAATCCTGGACGCAGAACCGCGCCAGATTGGCATAGAGATTGGGCTCCGCGCCGTGGAGCGGCTTGAGGATGGTCACGGCCGGGAAGCTGGTCGGCGCGTCATGGCGCGCCGCAGCCGCGAAACGCCGAGCGGCGTAGGCGGCGACAAGCGCGTAAATGCAGCCCAGCACGGCCGCCGCATAGAACACCAGCGACGCCGTGAAGACGCAGTTCGCCAACAACTCGTCCATGCCCCCACTTCCCCCGGCCCGAGCAGTTGCCGATTATACGGCCGCGCCGCAGCGCATGCACGCAAAACCAACGGCGGGATCTGCCCGGCCGCCCTCGCTTAGCCGCCGCAGCTCGCGCCTTTAAGGCGAGCCGCCTACCGATCGTCTGCGGGCAAACAGCCGCCGCCCCTCGAGCGCCTGCCACAGCAGCAAAGAGGGGATGCCGAGAACCAGATCCGGCACCCGTTTGATCAGCGCCATCGCAACCGCGACCTCCACCGGAACACCGAAAATCGCCGCCGCCGCGATCAAGGTGCCGTCCTGCACGCCGATACCTCCCGGCAGCATGAAAGCAGCCGCCTTGCCGCCCTGGCCGATGCTCTCGATCGCAATCGCGGCCGCCACGCTGACCGGATGGCCCATGAAGTACAGCGCGATCCAAACTTCCACCGCGCCGAAGAAAACCGTGATCACATGCACGAAAAGCGAGGCCGACAGGCCGCGGTGATTGCGCCAGATCATCTGCAGCTGGTCGCCGAGATCGACGACATGGGCGAAGACCGACCAACGCCGCTTTTCGCCGAAGTCGACAAGCCAGCGCACCACCGGATCGAACGCGCCGAAATTGAGTGCCAGAAAGAATCCCACCACTGCCGGCAGCGCGATCGCCATCATGACGAAGGTCACGGTGGACAGACGATGCGGGCCCGGGACATCGAGCAAGATTCCGACGCCGGCCCCGACATAGATCAACAGGCCGACAACCTGCACGAATATGTCGATCAGAACGCTGGCAACGGCGAGGCTGATCGCCACGCCGAAATGGGACAGCAACCGTGCGCCGATGATGTCCCCGCCAACCACCGCGAAGGGAAAAAGCCCGTTGATCGCTTCGCGGATGAACCGGAGCGCAATGAAGACGTGCGCTGGGGGGCCCTTCGGTATCAGCAGGCACCACCAGCCGATGCCGCAGCCGGCAAGCGCCACGGCCCGCGCCAGGACAACCAGCGCCGTGGCCCATTCCGAGCTGAATACAGCCTGCGCGACCGACGCAAAGCCGAAATAGCCGACAAGACCGGTCAGCAGCGCGAGACCGAATATCCCAGCGATTGGAGCGAAAAATCTCATCTGAACCGCGTCATTTCCAAGCCATATAGGAAATATCTCCGGGCCATATCGGGGCCGGAGGTGCGAAAGCACCGATTCCGCTGTGAGGTGTGGCTTTTCTGCACTAGTGGACCCTAGAAGCCCCTTCTATCTTCGCGTTTTAGATGTCTCAGGAAGGGGGCAAAAATGAAGAAGCTCGCGTTCGGAACGGCAGTTATTCTTGCGCTTCTCAGCATCGCTGGTTGCGCTCAGGTCGGCAAAGGCAAGGCGCCGCCGCCGGTCGTCACGAAAGGCTAACTGCGAAACGGCCGGCATTTTGACGGGAATGTCGGCCGCTCCCGCAGGGCGATCTTTTAAAGATGCCGCACCCCGTGCAATGCATCAGTCGTGATGGATTGCGGTGTGACTAAAGTTAGGTGGGGGCCACGTGATTATCGTCGTCGGACTGGCATTTGAAGCGCGTATCGCCGCGGGGCCGGGGGTGCGTGTTATCTGCAGTGGCGATGGGCGCAACCTAGCCGCCAAGCTCACGGCGGCGATCGCCGATGCGCGCCAGCGTGTCCAGGGCTGCCCGGGCATCATCAGTTTCGGCGTCGCCGGTGGGCTGGCGCCGCAACTGCGGCCCGGCACCTGCGTCGTCGGCTCCGCGGTCGTCTCCGGCGAGCGGCGGATGCCGATCAGCGCCGAATGGTCGCAGAAGCTGTTGCACACCATTCCGGAAGCGATCCCTGGCGTGCTGCTTGGCGTGCCGACGCCGATCGCGCATCCGGAAGAAAAGCGGGAACTTTACCTGAAGACCGGCGCCATCGCCGTCGATATGGAATCCCATATCGTTGCTGCGGTGGGCTTGGCGCATGAACTGCCGGTGGCGGCGATCCGAGTCATCACCGACCCCGCCAAACGCGCATTGCCGGCCTCTGCGGTCGCAGCGATGCGGCCGAACGGCACGACAAATATCGGGGCCATGCTGCGTTCGGTGCTGCGGCAGCCGAAGGAATTGCCGGCTTTGGTGCAAACCGCGCTCGACGCACGCGCCGCGCGGGCAACGCTGGTACGCGGAAGGCATTTGTTGGGGCCTGCATTCACTATGCCATCGACGACCTGAGGGGGCGTCCCCCATGTTCAAGTCCGCTGCGGAGGAACTTGGCGAGTGGGCTGACCGGTGCCGGCGCTGGGCGCGCCGCGCCCAATCCAACGAGCAGCGACAGGTATTGCAGAGCTTTGAGCGCCTGTTCAGCCAAGCCGAGTTCGATGCCGAAGAGGATCGTGGCTACGAGCCACACTCTGCGCGCAAGCTCTGAATTGGCAGAGCGTTTTTCAGCGAAGTCATAGCGCCGTCACGAGATCCTGGGTTCGTCCAAATACAGGGCGCGCGCCAGCCCGATTTGCTTGTAATGTAAGAACAGCAATCAGCAAACGGCTTCTCGCAATGGACAATATGGCTCCGGACCATTCCATTCCACAGCGAATCACGCCGCAGGCGCTGGGCTATATCGGCGTCCGCACCAAGGATATCGGCGATTGGGCAAGCTACGGCTCGAATCTCCTCGGCCTGCAGCGCATCGACAAATCGCGCACCACGCTGGCGTTCCGGATGGACGACCGCAAGCAGCGGTTTCTGGTCGAGGCGGACGGCGGCTCAGGCATCGGATTTTTCGGCTGGGAGGCGGCCGATGCCGCTGCGCTCGATGCCATTGCGGCGCGTCTCGAGCAAAGCACGGTCAAAGTCGCGCACGGCTCGCGCGCGCTTGCCGACGAGCGCCGCGTGAAAGATCTGATCGTGCTCGAGGACCCGGTCGGCAACCGGCTCGAGATTTTCCACGGCGCCGAAACCGCAACCGAACCGTTCAAGCCCGGCCGCGCCATTTCAGGTTTCCGTACCGGCCCGCTCGGCCTCGGCCATGCTGTGCTCAATGCCGATACGCCGCAGACGATCGATCGGCTGATGGCGTTCTATCGCGATACGCTCGGCTTCCGGCTGACCGACTATTACTCGCATCCCTTCGTCGCGCGCTTCCTGCATCTCAATCCGCGTCATCACAGCCTTGCCTTCATTCAGACCGGCAAGAACGCCGTACATCACGTGATGATGGAACTGTTCAGCTTCGATGACGTCGGACAGGGCTACGATCTCGCGCTTGGCGAAGAGGGCCGCGTCTCGGTGACGCTCGGTCGCCACACCAGCGATTTCATCACTTCGTTCTACAGCTGGACGCCATCCGAATTCATGGTCGAATACGGCTGGGGCGCGCGCTCGATCGACGTCGACACTTGGCAGGCCACCGAGCGCAAGGAAGGCCCGAGCATGTGGGGCCATGATCGCTCCTGGCTTTCGGCGGAAGATCAGGCCAAAGCGCGCGCGCTGCGGCTGAAGAACGCCGAGAACGGCTTCCGCCGTCCGGTCCAGGTCATCGACGGCAATTACAATAAAATGACCGGCGTCTGCCCGTGGTGGGACAGAATGAGGGCGCAGACCCCCGCGGAATAAAAATCTACGACAGCAATTGCAGCTTGCCGCCGACCGGAATTTCCGGCGCCGACTTGTTCTCCGTGATCACCAGATCGAAGCCCGACCCGGAGCGCTGCCATTGGCCGGCGACGAGCGGCGTCTTGGTGACGTTCTTGACCGGCAGACCGGTCCATTTCACCGGCCCGACGATCGAGTGATAGTCGGTGGCTATGATGGAATCGAGAATGGCCTTGGGGTCGATGCTCTTGGTGCGCTTCATCACATCGATGGCGACCTCGAACAGCGCGTGCTGATAACCGATCGGCTGCGTCCACGGCCGCTTGGTGGCCTCGACATAGGCGTCGGTGAGCTGGCGGGCGGTCTGGCCGGTCAGGCCGGACTTGAACGGGAAGGTCGGCGTCCACCAGATTTCCGTGGTCAGCCCGTTGCCGCGCGGCCCGAGCGAATTGACCACGGACGGGAACAGCAACGCCTTGCCGATGGTGACGACCTTGGGATGGAAATTCTGCTGCGCCGCCTGCGACCAGAACGTCGCAAAATCCGGCGGGATCATATTGCCGACAACGATTTCCGCGCCGGCTTCCTTGAAGCGCGTGATCTGTGAGGTGAAGTCGTTGTTCATCACCTGATAGCGGCCGGGATCGATCACCTTGTAGCCTGCTTGTGTCAAAGCCGGCGGCAGACCGAGCTTCGGATCGCCCCAGGCATTGCCGTCGGCGTCGTTTGGGAACAGTCCACCCATCACCTTGTTGGTCGGCGCTGAATCCCACAGCGGCAGGTAGGCGGCAATGACGTCTTCGAGGCCCCAGAAGAAGTTGTAGGTCCAGGTGAACCCTTTCTTCGGATCGCCATTGCGGCCGAAGAAATAGGGCTGCCAGGGACAATTGGTGGTGACGCACGGCACCTCGTTGACCTCGGCCTGATCGGCGACGGGATTGGTCGTGTCCGGCGCGCCTTGCGCGAGGAGGAGGTCGACCTTGTCGTGCAGGATCAACTCGGAGGCTACTTCGGCAGCGCGCGTGCCGCTGGACTGGCTGTCCTTGGTGACGATCTCGATCGGAAAGGTCTTGCCACCGACCGCGAGCCCCTTGCCGAGAGCCGTCTTCACCTGATCAAGGATGAAGGCGTCGGCTTCGCCGAAACCGGCGAGCGGCCCGGTATGCGGACTGACGAGGCCGAGCTTGATCGCCTTCGACTGCGCATTGGCGGGAATGATGCGCAGCACGGCCGGCGCCGCTACGAGGCCAAGGCCACTGGCGATGACACTGCGGCGATCAACCGTGGGCCACTTGCTGTCACTGGTCATTGCGCTCTCCCTCGGATCGGCTTTTCGCCGGTCATTTGTCGCGTGACGCTTTCAAATGCGCCACGACCTTGGCGCGCAAGGCCGCCTGCTCCTCGGCGCTCCACTTGCGAAATCCCTCGCCCGATTTGAACCCGAGCTTGCCGTCGGCGACAAGCTTTTTCAGATAGGGCGATGCTCCTGGCCGGCTGTCGATCGCCGGCAGCACCGTCTCATGGATCGCGAGCGTCAGGTCGGTGCCGACCAGGTCGGCATTTTCGAGCGGGCCGAGCACCGCGATGCGGCGGCCGAACGAGGCCTTGATCACGGCATCCACCGTCTCGGCGTCGCAAATGCCGTTCTCGACCAGGGAAATCGCCTCGCGCCACAGCGCGTGCTGCAGGCGATTGCCGATGAAGCCGGGCACGTCTTTTTTGACATGGGCCGGCTTCTTGCCGGCGCGCTGATGCAGCTCCATGGTCCAGGCCACCGTCTGGGGGTCGGTCCATTGCGTCTCGATCACTTCGACCAGCGGCACCAGGAATGGCGGGTTCCACCAATGCGTGCCCAGCGCCCGCTCGCGCCGCTTCAAGTTCTGCATGATCGCGGTGATCGGAATGACCGAAGTGTTGCTGGCGAGGATCGTGTCGGCGCCGACATGGCGCTCGATCTCCGCGAACAGCTTCTGCTTGAGCGGCAGGTCTTCGAGCACCGCTTCGACGACATAGTCGGCATCGCGCACGGCTTCGCCGAGGTCGGCTTTCGGCGTAACGCGATCGACCGCGGACGGGTCGTCGCCAAGATCTTTGAGATTCGCGGCGATGCGCGATTTCACCGTGTCGAGATTCTTGGCAAAAAAGTCGGTGATGGTTACGTCGTGTCCGGCAAGCGCGAAGACCTGCGCAATGCCGTGCCCCATCAGGCCGGCGCCGACGACTGCAATCTGCGCCTTCTCCGCTTCGACCGCCATGATCAGCCCGCCGTATAGCCGCCGTCGGCGTAGAGGATGTGGCCGGTATAGAAGTCCGACGCTTTGGAAGCGAGGAAGAGGAGCGGCCCGGCGAGATCTTCCGGCTCGCCGAGACGGCCTTTCGGCACGCGCGTGAGGAAGCCGGCACGCACGGTCTTGCCGCGCTCATCGTCGGCGAACATCCATTCGGTCAACGGCGAGCGGAAGACCGTCGGGCCAAGCGCATTGACGGTGATGCCGGTCGCGCCGAGCTCGCAGCCCAGCGCCTTGGTGATGCCGTCAATGGCGGATTTCGAGGCGCAGTAAGCAGTGTAACCGGCCGGATGGCCGAGGAGCCCGCGAGCGGAAGACATCAGGATGATTTTCCCGCCGCGGCCCTGTTTGATCATCTGCCGCGATGCCGCGCGCGCCATCAGCCAGGACTGCGTGACATTCGCATCCATCACGTCGAGAAAGTCTTCCGCCTTCTGATCGACGATCTTGGCGACTTTGTTCTGGCCCGAGGCGACTACCAGAATGTCGAGGCCGCCGAACTTTTCGACAGCGGCTGCAACGATCGCATCGCAATTGGCTTCCGAGCTCGGACGCTTGGCGACGACTTCCGCCTTGCCGCCAAGCTTGACGCACTCGGCGGCGAGCTTCTTCAAACCTTCCGCGTTATTGGCGGCGAGCACGACATTGGCGCCGGCGGCTGCCAGCGTTTTCGCGGCGATGGCGCCGAATGCGCCGGTCGCCCCGGTGATGACGGCACCTTTGCCGCGCACGTCGAATAGCGACAGCGGGTTCTTCAGGAATTCTTCGGACATGGACGCTCCTCCCGCCGCGCTTGGCGCGACGACCCCTCCCCGTACGGCGGAGAGAGGCGATTTATTTAACCGGCGCGACCGCGACGGCGATGGTGCAGACATCATGGCCGCGATTGACGATCTCGCGGCTCTCGTTCGGCCCGATATAGCAGCTGTCGCCGGCCCTGATGACGTGCTCCTTGCCGCAGACGATCACGGTGAGCTCGCCCGCCAGCACATAATAGATCTTCTCCGGCGGCGAAGCGTCGGGGCCGGCGCCGCCGCCCGGCAGGAAGTGCGAGATGCCGAACACGAGCGTTTGCGAGCCGCCCATTTCGGCGCCGAACACGCGGAACGACTTGTAGTCGCGGTGGTTCGGAGCGTCGTACGGCTTTGCTTCGGAAAATTTGCGGACGATCATGCGAAGCTCTCCCCTTTCTCGATGCGATAGGCGCCCTTCGGATCCATGATCGCCACCAGGCGGATGATGCAGCCGTCGCCGCGATCCCAGTTCCACGGGAAGAACGCGAAGGTGCAGCGCTTGCCGGTGATCTTGTCGATATCGCCGCCGACATTCTCGATGCCGAGGATGCCGTTGTTGAACAGAATGCGGTGCACCGGTTCCCATTCCGGGAAATCGTCCTTCCAGTCGCGGCCGCCGGACCATTCCTTGTATTCCGCGGCGAGATGCGGATGCAGCGGCCCGTTGCGCTGCGGGCCGATCGCGGTGGCGAGCGGATGATCGTTGGCCTGGGTGTCGTGGCCGACGACCTTGACCTGCTTCTCGACGAACCATTTGCCCGCCGACGATACGAAGCCCGGCGAGCGGCAGAAATAATCCTCGCTGTCCTCGTAGAGCTTGTGCCAGCCGGTATTGACGATGACGACGTCGCGCGGCCGCACGATTTTGCCGGCGGCCTTTTCCAGATCGTCATAGGTGATCTGTTCCCACTTCTTCTTCGGGATCGAGATCACGATGCCGGAGCCGAAGAAATGCGGCAGCGGCACTTCGTCGATGAACGGCGTGCCCTGCACCACGTGTGCCGGTGCATCGATATGGGTGGTGTTGTGCATCGAGGTCGTGATGCGCTGCGACAGGACGCCCGACTTGGCCATGTAGTGGATGCGCTCGATCTTGACGTCTTCGAAATACGGCCAGTTCGGCGACTGATAGCCGAAGCGATGCGACAGGTTATAGAACTCGAGCCCCATCGCATTGTTGAGATTTTCTTCGAACGTCACTCCGCGGATTTTTTGCGTCACGATCTTCCTCCCGGTTGGCGCCTGCGCCCGTATCGCGGTCGCTGGCATGTACTGCAATTCGGTACAGTTGTACCGAACTATGGTAAGGCGGACAAGCCGCCGGCGCTTAGGCCGCGGCCGCCAAAAGATGCCGCTCCAGCGCCGCCTTGGTGGCGCGCAGCCGCTCGACGATCCGCTTCTGATGCGCATAGAAGCGCTGCGCCGGAACCGGCACCGAAATGGCGAGAATATTGCCGAGCGGATCGCGGGTGACGATGCCGGCGGCGCAGATGCCATGCGTGTGCTCTTCGCGATCGATGGCAACGCCGGTCTTGCGCACGGTCTTGAGGTCCTTGAGCAGATGATCGAGCCGCGTCAGCGTGCTCGGGGTACGGCGCGGATAGGTCGTGCCGATCAGGCGCGCAACTGCGGCGTCATCAAGCTCGGCGAGATAGGCCTTGCCGTTGGCCGTGCAGTAGAGCGGGAAAGTCTCGCCAACCGCCGACACGGTGCGCAGCCGCTGCGAGCCGATGACTTGATCGACAAAGACAAGGTGATCGTTCTTGACCACGGCGAGATCGGCGGTTTCCTTCAGTTCGTTCGACAGATCGATCAGGAACGGCCGCGTCGCCGCGACGAAATCCGTGCGCGCGGAAGCGGCAAGCCGCAGGATCGTCGGGCCGAGCCGCACCCGGCCGTTCGGCGATGCGGCGATCAGGAACTTCTCCGCCGCCAGCGCACCGACGATGCGCTGCACCGTCGAGCGCGCCAGATTGACGCGCTGCGCGATCTGGCCAAGGCTCAACCCGTCCATCTCGTCTTCGAGCACACGCAGGATCGCTGCAGCACGCGCGATCACCTGCACTTGGCTCTTGTCTTGGCTTTTGGCACTGCTCTTGTCGCTCGAAGCCCGCGCGGTCCGCATCCGTTGTATCGCCATGTGCTTCCCAACCAATGTGCGCCGATTTGCCAAACTTGCTGCCCGTTTCACGCTTTGATACAGGATCACCGCGATACGGTACAGAGGACCTGCGTCAGAACCGGCGCGGCAAAGTCGGGCAAATAACCCGGGAGGATCAATGGTCAAGAAGATCGCGCTCGAAGAGCATTTCCTTCCGCCCAGTTTCGAAGGCTATTGGCGCCCCACCGTGGCTGGTGTCGATCCCAACCATGCCGCCAAGATATTTGCCGCGCTGACCGATTTTGGCGAGGCGCGGCTGAAGTCGATGGACGAGGCCGGGATCGTCCGCTCGGTCCTCAGCCTCGCCGGGCCCGGCGTGCAAGCCGAGCGCGACACCACGACGGCGGTGCGCAACGCCAAATCCGCCAATGACTATCTCGCCGAACAGGTCGCCAAGAAACCGGATCGCTATTCGGGCTTTGGCCATCTCGCCATGCAGGACGCGCGCGCGGCCGCGGACGAGCTCGAACGCTGCGTGCGCGATCTGAATTTCTGCGGCGCCATGATCAATGGCCATACCAACGGCCAATATCTCGATCATCCTTCGCTGGCACCTTTCTGGGAGCGGGCCGAAGCGCTCGGCGCGCCGATCTATATCCATCCGACCGATCCGACCACACCGGCGCCGGTGCTCGAGGGCTATAGCGGCCTGCGCCGCGCCACCTGGGAATGGGGTTTTGAGACCGGGTCGCACGCGTTGCGGCTTGTGTTCGGCGGGCTGTTCGACCGCTTCCCCCGCGCCAAGGTCATGCTCGGCCATCTCGGCGAGACGCTGCCCTATCTGTTGTGGCGGTTCGACAGCCGCGCCAAGCTCTACAACGTCAAGCTCGCCAAGCCGCCGTCCGCCTATATCAAGGAGAATATCTTCGTCACGACGTCGGGCATGTGCTCGGCGGAGCCGCTGAATTGCTCGATCGCGGCGCTCGGCCATGAGCACGTGATGTTCGCCGCCGATCATCCTTTCGAGACCGCGCGCGAGGCCGGTGAATTTATCGACCACGTGGCGCTCAGCGAAAACATCCGCCAGGATATTGCCTATAACAACGCGGCGAAGCATCTTGGCCTGCCGAAAACCTGACGCCACCCCGCATCATTCCGATCCATGAGCACCACAGTCCTCGTCGTCGATATCCACGCCGAAATGTATCGCGATCAGTTGCAGGCGGAATTTCCGTCGCTGCAATTCAAGCTGTTCAAGAATGGCCCGGCGGTGACCGGCGATCTGTCCGATATCGACGTGATGATCATGTTCGGCATCGAAGTCCGCGACGAGATGCTCGCCGGCGCGCCGAAGCTGAAATGGATCCAGTCGCTCGCCACCGGCGTCGATCATTTCCTGCGCTGCCCCTCGCTCAAGCCCGACGTGCAGATCACCAGCGGCCGCGGCATTCACGGCCCGCCGATGCGCGAACAGGTGGTCTACCTGATGATGGGAGTAAGCCGCGACGCGCGGCGGCAGGTGGAAGATCACCAGCACCGTATCTGGCAGCGCCGAATGTGGAGCACGCTGCACGGCAAGACCGCCGTGGTGGTCGGCACCGGCATTATCGGCGAGGCCATCGGCGAATTGCTGCAAGCCTTCGGGATGCGCACCATCGGCGTCACCCGCACGCCGCGCAAGATCCGAGGCTACGACGAGGTGATGCCGCAGGCGCAATTGCCGGAAGCCGCGGCCAAGGCCGATTATCTGATCAATATTCTACCGGCGAGCGACGACCATATCGGACTGTTCGGCGCCAAAGTGTTCGGCGCCATGAAGCCGTCGGCCTATTACATCAGCGCCGGCCGCGGCCAGACCGTGGATGAAGACGCGCTCCTCGAAGCGCTCACCGAACGGCGTATCGCCGGCGCCGGGCTCGACGTGTTTCACGCCGAGCCGCTGCCGCCGGAAAGTCCGTTCTGGCGATTGCCGAACGTCTTCATCACGCCCCATGTCGGCGGCTATGTCGTCGAATATGAAGAGTTCATCATGCCGCTGATCATCGACAATATGCGGCACTTCCTCGCCGGTCGCACCGCCGACATGCAAAATATCGTGCCGCGCTAAGCGTCACAGGCGGGATTCCAGCCTTGCGCGGCTGTTTCCAAGCCCAGGAATTTGTTGCAAAATCTACCACCTCGGGCTGCCGCACAAAAGGGGATATGCCCCGCGGCGCATCGTCCGGGACCTGGGGAGGACGCGCGATGTCGCTTGCCACGCTCAAATTGCCGATCGTTCTGTTCGGCGCGTCGCAACTTCTCAAATACGCGGCGCGGCGTCACCCGGACTTCGAGGCACGCGTCAAGGAGCACGATTTCGTCGCTCAGATCGTGACGCGCGACGAAGGCATCGGGCGCTGGATCGAATTCAAGGGTGGCCACATCACGTCGCGCGCGGGACTGCACGACAGACCCGACATCAAATTGATGTTCAAGAATGCGCGTATCGGCGCCGCGCTGTTGACGCCGCCGATCAATTGGCTGGCGCAGATCAATGCGCAGAAGGATTTCAACCTCACCGTCGAGGGCCCCGAACATCTCACCAACTGGTTCGCGCAGACGCTGATGCTGAATCAGTCGGCCGGGCTCAAATACGGCAAGCGGCCGCGCCGCGGCGTGCGGCGCTATTGCAACATGACCAATGGCGGCCCGGTCTTTGTCGACGTCAAGGACGACAGGATCCTGCGCATGACGCCGATCGATCTCGCCGACGATGACGGCGCGTCCTGGACCATCGAGGCGAAAGGCCAAAAGCTCACGCCGCCGCGCAAGACGACGCTGGCGCCGCACGGCCAGAACGCCAAATCCATCGTCTACTCGCCCGATCGCCTGCTCTATCCGATGAAGCGCGTCGACTTCGATCCGAACGGCGTGCGCAATCCGCAAAACCGCGGCAAGTCGGGCTATGTGCGCATCTCCTGGGACGAGGCGATCAAGCTCGTCACCGACGAGATCAAGCGGCAGAAGCGAGAGCACGGCCCCGGCGCCATCACGTTCTCACACGGCTCGCATCACACCTGGGGCAATATCGGCTACTACCTCTCGGCGCTGTTTCGTTTCGCCAATGCGGTCGGCATGACGCGCATCCATCACAATCCCGATTCCTGGGAAGGCTGGTACTGGGGCGCGGTGCATCACTGGGGCCATACGCTACGCGTCGGCCAATCGGAGACCTACGGCACCGTCGAGGACTGCCTGCAGAACTGCGACATGGTCGTGTTCTGGGCGGCCGATCCGGAATCGACCTCAGGCTCTTACGGCGCGCAGGAAGGCACGACCCGCCGGCAATGGCTGAAAGATCCGAAGCTCGGCATCAAAGTCGTGCACGTCGATCCCTATTACAACGCGTCAGCGCAATTCCTTCCGGGCAAATGGTTCGCGCCGAAGCCGACCACGTCGGTCGCGATGGCGATGGCGATCGCTTATGTGTGGATCAAGGAGGGACTCTACGACAAGCAATATGTCGAGACGCACACGGTCGGCTTCGACAAGTGGAAAGCGTATCTGCTCGGCGAAGAAGACGGTGTTGCGAAAACGCCGGAATGGCAGGAGAAAGAGACCGGTGTTCCGGCCAAGGACGTGCGCGCGCTGGCGCGCGAATGGGGCAAGAAGCGCGTCTATCTCGCGCCCGGTGGCTGGGGTAACGGCCATGGCGGCGCCTGCCGCAATCAGACCGGCATTCCCTGGGCGCGGGTGATGGTGTGCCTGATCGCCATGCAGGGCCTCGGCAAGCCCGGCGTGAATATGGGCAATCTGCAATGGGGCACACCGATCGATTTCAATTTCTATTTCCCCGGCTATGCCGACGGCGGCATGTCGGGCGATCTCGAAAATACTTCGATGCCGGTCGAGCTCTATCAGCGCATGCCGCAATTGCCGACCATGAATTCGAACGGCCAGCGCATCCCGCGCATCTTCGTGCCGGAGGCGATCATCGATGGCAAGGCCGAAGGCTATCCGTGGGTCGGCAAATCGATCGAGCATCAGTTTCCGAAGTTTACCTATCCGGCGGCCGGCCATTCGCCGGTGCACATGCTGTACAAATACGGCGGCTCGATCCTCTCGACCATGAACAACACCAACCGTTGGGTGCGGATGTATCAGTCGGAGAATCTCCAATTCGTCGTCAATCAGTCGATCTGGTTCGAAGGCGAAGCCAAATTCGCCGACGTCATCCTGCCGGCCTGCACCAATTTCGAGCGCACCGACATCTCGGAATGGGCGGGCCTCGGCGGTTACGGCCATCACGGCCAACAGCAGCTCAATCATCGCGTCATCGTGTTCCAGGCGCCGGCGATCAAACCGCTCGGTGAATCGAAATCGGACTTCTGGATCTTCAACGAATTGTGCAAGCCGCTCGGGCTTGCCAATTACTTCTCCGAAGGCTGCAACGAGATCGACTGGGTCAAGCGCGCCTTCCTCGCTTCCGACCTGCCGCAGCACATGTCCTGGAGGAAATTCCTCAAGCGCGGCTACTTCGTCGTGCCGGCGGAAAAGGAGAAGCTCCGCGCGCCGGTGTCATTCCGCTGGTTCTTCGAAAACCGCAAGAAGGACGTGCCGGAAGCGCAGCCGCTGCCGTCCGACTACACGGAAGAATATCTGCGCGGCTTGCAGACCCAGTCCGGCAAGCTCGAGTTCGAATGCAATTCGCTCAAACGGTTCAACGATCCGGAGCGGCCGCCGATCGTCAAATACGAGCCGTCCTGGGAGGGGCCGCATTCCGGCGAGCGCTTCGAACGCTATCCGCTGCAGCTGCTCACGCCGCATTCTAAATATTCGTTCCACACCCAGGGCGACGGCAAGGATTTGTTCCTGCTCAATATCGAGGACCATCGCGTCAATGTGGACGGCTATTATTATTGGGTCATGCGCATGAATGCCGAGGACGCCAAAGCGCGCGGCATCAAAAAGCACGATCTTGTCAAAGTCTTCAACGACCGCGGCGCGGTGATCTGCGCGGCGCTGCCGACGCAGCGACTGCCGCGTGGCGTCGCCCATGGCTACGAGTTGTCGGCGGTCTATGACCCGATGGGCGAGCCGGGCAAATCGGTCGATCGCGGCGGCTGCCTCAATCTGCTCACGCCCGAGCGCACCCAGACCAAATCCACGCACTCACTCGCCGGCGCCAATTCGCTGGTGCAGATCGAATTGTGGGATCGGCGCACGGAGCACATGTCGGCAGCCTTTGCCGGCGCGGCAAAGGCCGCGCCACGCGACAAGGTCGTGACGCACAAAGAGAACGAAGCGCAGCTGGTGCCGGCCAAATGAAAAAGTGGAACCTGATCATCGACGTCGCCGAATGCACCAATTGCAATTTGTGCACGCTGGCCGCCATGGACGAATATGTCGGCAATGACTGGCCGGGCTATTCGGCGGCGATGCCGAAACACGGCCACAAGTGGATCAACATCCTGCAGAAGGAACGCGGGCAGACGCCGACGATCGACATCGCCTATGTTCCGACGCTGTGCAATCACTGTGACGATGCGCCCTGCCTGAAGGCCGCGCCCAAAGGCGCCATCAGTAAACGCAGGGACGGGATCGTGCTGATCGATCCGGTGAAGGCGAAAGGCCAGAAGCAGATCGTCGATGCCTGTCCTTACGGTCACATCTGGTGGAACGAAGAGCTGCAGCTGCCGCAGGCCTGGACCTTCGACGCCCATCTGATCGACCAAGGCTGGCAGCAGACGCGCGGCCAGCAATCCTGTCCGACCGGCGCGATGCGCTCGGTCTGTGTCGAAGACGAGGAGATGACACGGCTCGCCGCCGAGCAACGCCTCGAGGTGATGAAGCCTGAATTGAACACCAAGCCGCGGGTCTATTATCGTAACCTGTGGCGTTACTCGAAATGCTTCATCGGCGGCTCGGTGGCGGAAGAGAAGGACGGCATCACAGATTGCGTCGAGGGCGCGAGCGTGCAGCTTGTGAAAGACGGCACCTCGGTCGCGGTGACCACGACCGACAATTACGGCGACTTCAAATTCGACCGGCTCGACGAGAATTCCGGTAGCTATACTGTGCAAATCTATGCCGGGGGCCGTTCCAAGGTCATCGAGACGAGTTTGGGCGCCAGCATCAATCTCGGCGAGATCCGCCTCTAAACCCATCTAAACACCGACAAAAACCCACCAAGAAAAGTGTAAAGCCATCATGATCATGTCTCGTTCGCTGGGCGCCCGGTTGTCGCGCTGCGCGTTTGCCTGCATTGCAATCTGTGCTGCTTTTGCCGTTACGGCCCAAGCGCAGACCTATCCCGATCGCCCCGTGCATATCCTCGTCGGCTTCGCCGCCGGCAGCGGCCCCGACGTGCTGGCGCGCGCGGTGGCGGCGCAAGTCGGCGCCGATCTCGGACAGAATTTCATCATCGAAAATCGGCCGGGTGCGAATGGCACCATCGCCACGGCCGTGGTCGCCCAGGCGGCGCCGGATGGCTACACGCTCCTCTATACCAGCGACTCGATCGCGCCTACGCCGTTCATCTACAAGCACCTGCCCTATGACGTGTTCAAGGATCTGAGCCCGGTCGCGTCGGTCGGCGTGCTCGATGGGCTTTTGATGCTGGTCAATCCCTCCTCGCCCGCGCACAACGTCAAGGAATTCATCGACTACGCCAAGAAGAACCCGGTGTTCTACGGCTCGCCCGGCATCGGCAATGGGCTGCACCTCGCAGCCGCGATGTTCAACAAGGCGACCGGACTCAAGATGGAGCATGTGCCGTTCAAGGGTGCATCCGAGGTTTCGGCCGCGCTTCTCGGCGGCGAAATCAACGTGATGTTCGTGACGCCGCCTTCGGTCATCGGGCTCGTGAAGAGCGGCCAGCTGCGCGCGATCGCGTTCACCGGATCGAAGCCGTTCCCGGAATTGCCCGACGTGCCGCTGATGAAAGACACCGTGCCGGATTATCCGCCGGTCAAGGGCTGGGGCCTCTTCTTTGCCCCGGCTAAAACGCCGTCCGCGACCGTGGACAAGCTCAATGCCGCCGTGCGGCATGCGCTGACGATGCCGGCCGTGGCCAATGTGGTGCAGAAATCAGGCTACATCCCCGACAACCGCTCGCCCGCGGAGGTCGCGGCATTTTTCCGCGCCCAGGTCGACGAGGCGCAAAAAGCAGTGCAAGCTGCCGGCATCGAGCCGAACTAGCTCGCAAAGAACGCCGATAACACCAACCCACTGCCCAAGGACATCGCCGATGACCCGATTGCTCGGCGCGTTGATCGTGCTGGCGCTGTTCGGCAGCCCCTGCGCCGCGCAGACCGCATCCTACCCGACCCGTCAAGTCACCATGGTCATCACCTCCGTGCCGGGCGGCGTGACCGATGTCACCGGGCGGGCGCTGGCTCAGGAACTGTCCAAGGCCTGGGGCCAGCCGGTGATCGTCGAGAACAAAGGCGGCGCCGCGCACATTATTGGTGCGCAGGCCGTCGCGACAGCAGCGCCGGATGGCTACACCCTCATGGTCGGCGAATCCGGCACTTTCACCGTCAACCCGACGTTGATGCCGCAAGGCAAGTTGCCTTATGACCCGGACAAGGATTTCGTGCCGATCACCGGCCTCGTGCGCATCTATCAGGCCTTGCTGGCCGACCGCGCGCTGCCGGTGAAGAATGCCGCCGAACTGATCGCACTCGCCAAACAAAAGCCGGGGCAATTGACCTATGGCACCGCCGGCGTCGGTTCGGCGCTGCACATGAACATGGAATTGTTCGACAACATGGCTGGTGTGAAGATCACGCCGGTGCATTATCGCGGCGCCACGCCGGCGCTGAACGATCTGATCGGCGGCCAGATCAATACCATGACGGTCAGCATCGCCTCCGGCCTGCCCTCCGCTCAGGTGGGACAGATCAAGATGCTCGGCGTCGCGAGCCCCAAGCGCATGCCGCAGCTTCCGGATGTCCCGACCGTCGCCGAGAGCGGCTTGCCAGGCTACGAGGCTACCGCATGGTTCGGCCTGTTCGGCCCCGCCGGCATACCGCGCGACGTCGTGATGAAAATCGATACCGAGGTCATCCGCATTTTCAACGATCCGTCCTTCCGCGCGCGCATCCTCGATCCGCAGATGTTCGAGTTGATGGCTGGACCGCCGGAAGAATTCGCCACCTTCATCAAAGCCGAACGCGACAAGTGGTCAAAGCTCATTCGCGAAGCGGATATCAAGCTCGAATGATTATTGCGGCGGCGTGCCGTTGGCGGACAGCACCTCGCCGGCAAGATAAAGCGACCCGGTGATCAGGATGCGCGGCGCCGGCTCAAGATCGAGCTTGCCAACCGCCGCGATCGCATCTTCAAGCGAATCCCGCGCCAGTGACGGAATGCCGACGCCGGCAGCGACCTCGGCGAGTTCGGCCGCGGGGACCGTCTTGTCCTGATGGATCGGTACCGCGACGACTTTTCTCGTCAAGCCGGAAAAGTTCTTCAGGAATCCCGCACTGTCCTTGGTCGACAGCATGCCGACAATGAGCACGAGCGGCCGCGGCACACGCTCCTCCAGATCGGCCAGAGCCGCGGCGATCGCCTGACCGCCATCGGCATTATGACCGCCGTCGAGCCAAAGCTCGCTCTCCGGCGGCGCGAGCTCGGCGAGCTTGCCATGCGCAAGGCGCTGCATGCGTGCCGGCCATTCGACACGCGTCATGCCGGCCTCGAAGGCCGCAGCCGGCAGTTTCAGTCCGCTCACGCGTAGCGCCGCGATTGCAGCCCCGGCGTTCTCATATTGATGCCGGCCGTAGAGCTTCGGCGCTGGCAGATCGAGCAAGCCCATATTGTCCTGATAAACCAGCCGGCCACGCTCTTCGGTCGCGGTCCAGTCCTCGCCCGCAATCGACAGCGGCGCATGCATGCGCGCCGCCTGCCGCTCGATCACGGCGAGCGCTTCGCGCACCTGGCTCACCGTCACCGCCGGCACTTCGCGCTTGAGAATGCCGGCCTTCTCGGCCGCAATGCCCTCGAGGCTGTCGCCCAGGAAGTCGCGGTGATCGAGCGACAGCTTGGTGATGACGCTTGCGATCGGACGCGCGACGACATTGGTGGCGTCGAGACGGCCGCCAAGCCCGACTTCGAGCAGCAGCACGTCGGCGGGATGGCGCGAAAACAACAACAGCCCGGCCGCGGTCTCGATCTCGAACACCGTGATCGGCGCATTGCCGTTCTTCGCCTCGCACTCGCCGAGCGCCTCAGTCAGCTCATCGTCGCCGACGAGTTGACCGCCGCCGTCGTGGCCGAGGCGAAAGCGCTCGTTGACGCGCACGAGGTTGGGCGAGGTATAGACATGGACGCGCTTGCCTGCGGCTTCGAGGATCGCGCGCATGAAAGCGATGGTCGAGCCTTTGCCATTGGTGCCGGCGACGTGGATCACCGGCGGCAGGCGCCGCTCCGGATGACCGAGCGCCGCGCAGATGCGCTCCATGCGGTCGAGCGAAAGGTCTATCCGCTTGGGATGCAGCGCCAGCAGCCGCGCCAGGATGGCGTCGAGCGGGGCAGCGCTGGCCTTGGACGCGCTCACGTAACCGCGGTTTCGGGCGCCGCCAGAGCACGGGGATCGGCGCGCGTCTCGGTGGCGACCGGCGCCTTGGTGAGAAGCCGGCAAAGTCTGGCGATGGTCGCGCGTAGCTCGTGGCGGTGCACCACCATGTCGACCATGCCGTGGTCGCGCAGATATTCCGACTTCTGGAAGCCGTCCGGCAATTTCTCGCGGATGGTCTGCTCAATGACGCGCGGCCCGGCAAAGCCGATCAGGGCGCCGGGCTCGGCGATATGCACGTCGCCGAGCATGGCGTAGGAAGCGGTGACGCCGCCCGTGGTCGGATTGGTAAGCACGACGATATAGGGCTTCTTGGCCGCGCGCAGATTCTGCACCGCGATCGTGGTGCGCGGCATCTGCATCAGCGACAGAATGCCCTCCTGCATGCGCGCGCCGCCGGACGCCGCGAACAGAACGAACGGACAGCCCTTCTCCACCGCGGTATCGAGGCCCCTGATCACCGCCTCCCCGGCCGCCATGCCGAGCGAGCCGCCCATGAATTCGAAATCCTGCACGCCGATGACCAGGCCGAAATTGTCAAGCTTGCCGTAGCCGAGCTTCACGGCGTCGTTCATGCCGGTCTTGGTGCGCGCATCCTTCAGGCGATCGATGTAACGGCGCTCGTCGCGGAATTTCAGCGGATCGACCGGGACTTCGGGCACGGCGATGTCGAACCAGGTGGCGTTGTCGAACATCGACTTCAGCCGCGCCGTCGCGGTCATGCGCATGTGATAGTTCGAGCCGGGAATGACGAACTGGTTCGCCTCGACATCTTTGTAGAAGACCAGCTGGCCGGATTCCGGACACTTGATCCATAAATTCTCCGGCGCTTCGCGCTTCGACAGGATGCTGCGAATCTTTGGCCGTACGACGTTGGAGATCCAGTTCATCTACACGTGACCCGTTGGTGGACGTAATTGCGGCCGTGAAAATCGCTGATTTTCCAGCCGCTACCCTAGCATATCGCACGATAGCATGCTCGGTGCCAGCTTGGCACGATGGCGGCTAAACCGGCGTCTGTTAACGATCGGCGGCAATCGCGGCCAATTCCGGGCGTCTCGCGCTTGCCGCGCAATAGACGCCGCCGCTTATACAAATAGGTCCGGTCGGCGCAGGCGCAACGTCTGCAACAGGACGAGCGTCTTGGTGTCGGGGAGCCGGTTCTCGTCCGCCATGCGCGCCAGTTCGGCGAGGCCGATCTCGACCGCGACCGTATATTCATCCTCGTCGACGCCGCCGGGCGTCTCCGGCCGCGGCGCGCCGGAATAGGTCGCAAAAAAGAAATGCATATGTTCGGTCGACAGGCCGGGCATGGTGAAAGAGGTGAACACTGGCTCGAGCGAATCGAGCTTCAGCAAGGCTTCTTCCATGACCTCGCGATGCGCGCAGGTCGCGGCATCGACATCTTCGATGACGCCGGCGACGGCCTCGAGCAGCTGCTGTTGCCTGCCGAGCGCGTAGAGCACCGGCACCCGCCATTGCCGCACCAGCACGGCCGTCTTGCGCGTGGGATGATACGGCAGCACGCATACTGCTTCGCCGTGATCCTCGATCTCACGCTTGATGGTGCGGCCGTCAGGCAGCCTGATGGTCGCGACCAGCATCTTGCTCCAGCCGCCATAGACCTCGCGGGTATCCACGAGTTCGACCTGACCGTCGTTCCGTTGCGTCATTGCGATATCCTGACCTGATTTCTCAAAAAGCCCCGTGGTTGCGTCAACGCGTCACCAGCGCCACGCCGGCCGCCACAAGAAGCGCCGCCAGCCCTTTTCGCACAAGCTCGCCGCCCGACAAATCCTCGCGTATGACGCCCGGCCAAAACAGGCTCAACACCACGCCGAAGGCAAACACAAACAATGTCGTAGTCGAACCGATGGCTTGAACGAGACTAAGCGGCGCAAACATCAAGGCATAACGGTTGCCCAGTCCGCCGCCGAGATTGATGAGCTCGTTGGAACCGTTGATCGAAAGCAGCGCCGCCGTGTTGACGCGCAGCGTCGCCGCAAGCTGCCGGCGATAGGCCGGAACCGCAAGCAGCGCGCAGCCGAACAGCGCCTCGCCCACATACATCCAGAACGTGGTGGTCCAGAATTCGACGTCGATCGCATAGATCTTGAAGATCAGACCGCCGAGGGCGCTGGTGAAACCGCAACTCAGCATCAGGACCGCCAGCCGGGTCTTGAACAGGCGCGCGCCGTATTTGAAACGGACCGAGACGATCAGCGCGCCGAGCACGATCATTGCTCCGCCGGCCAATTGCCGCGCCGACAGGGTCTCGCCGAGCACGAGATAAGCAAGCCCGAAGCCGAACAACGGACTGGCCTGGAAATAGGACCACCGAGGCATCCTCGGTCTGCAGCGCCTGCATAGAGCAGCATCGCACCCATATAGAGAAGCCCGGAGAGAATAATGAGCGCGATACTGCGGGCGCCGGGGGCGGTGACCGAGGGCTCGTAGAGCCAGATGAACGGCAGCAGCAGAGTTCCGATAAAGGCGGTGAACAATAGCATCACCGCGACATTGCTCTCTTTGAAGAAGCGCTCGACGAGGTACTTGTCGAGATGGACGGAGATCGCCCACAGCACCGGCCCGGAAAAGGCGAAGACGATCCAGGACACTCAGCCTCCGTAGAGCGGCGGAACGTGAGACGCGGAACTTGGATGCCGCTCGGGAATTAAGCATTCGGCGGGCGGGGAAAGTACCCCCATTTGTGCCGATTTGTCTGCCCTGGTGAGGCCCAGGTCAGGCCGCTGGGTTGGCGCAATTTTGCCCTTCTGGTCAATACAGTAGCAACCAGCGGCGACGACTCCGGCGGGCCTTAACCATAACGGTAAGCCGGGGGTAACGAAATTCTGCGCACTGTCCTACCTGCGTGTGGCGCTTCAGGGCACCAGCGCGGGGTGAGGCCGGGGAATAAGAACCATGAAGAAGTTTATCGCCGCTGTTTTCGCCTTGGGCGCGCTCGTCGCGGCGCAAGGCGCATCCGCGGCCGATCTGTCGGTTGCGCCGCTCTACAAGGCGCCACCGCCGGTGCAAGCGAGCCCCGCCTACAATTGGAGCGGCTTCTATCTCGGCGTCAACGGCGGCGGTGGCTGGGGCCATTCGCGTTGGGACGCCAATTCGACCGGCGTCGGCCTTTCGGGCGGCCAGGTCGGTGGCACCGCCGGCTACAATTGGCAGTACGGCAATGCCGTGCTTGGCGTCGAAGGCGATATCGACTGGTCGGGCATGAGGGGCACGGCCACGACTCCGCTGTGCCCGAACGGCTGCACCACCAGTGATACCTGGCTGTCGACCGTGCGCGGCCGCGCCGGCTACGCGTTTGGCGGCGTGATGCCGTACGTAACCGGCGGTCTCGCCGTCGGCGATATCCGCGCTGCGACCCCGGGCTTTGCCGGCGCCAGCACTACCAACGCCGGCTGGACCGTCGGCGGCGGACTCGAATTTGCGCTGCCGGGCAATTGGACGGCGAAGGCGGAATATCTGCATGTCGACCTCGGCCGCATGAATTGCGGCGCAAGTTGCGGGATCGCGCCGAACGACAATGTCTCGATGCACCAGGACGTGGTCCGCGCCGGACTGAATTATCACTTCGGCTGGGGCAAATAGCGCCAACTGGTCGGCCGGCCCCTTTTCGGTAGCCCCAATCCACCTGTGAGGCTTGCGCGGCGAAGCGGTAAACGCTTACGCCGCGCTGCCCTTATGTGAGCCGAACTTCCCTCCCCTCGTTACATTTCCTGCCTATACTGGCGTCATGAGCGACAGGACATCAGCGGTCCTGCGGGGGCAGAGGTTCGGATGACAGACGGCGCAAGCGGAACGGCCGCGCGTCCTGCGGCGACGCAGCCTCAAGCGCAACCGACTGCTGTTGCGCCAACGCCGCCACAGGCCCAGGCCTATGACGCCATCCGCGCACTGCTGCGCGCCGGCAAGAACGACGAAGCAATCGTCAGAGCCTCCAGCATCGCCATTGCCCGCCCGGACGATCTCGTCGCCAAGGAGCTTCTGTTCGACGCCTTCTTTCAGAAGCGCGACTGGCCGCCGGCCTTGGCGCTCGCCGAGGAGCTCGCCCGCCGCGCGCCGCAGGTGGCACGGCTGGAAAAAGCGCTGATCGCGACGCTGTCGAACATGAAACGCTACGACCAGGCGATCACGCAGGCGTTTCAATACATCGTGCGTCACGGCGAGGATCTCACCATCCTCGATGCGCTCAAGGTCGCGCATTTCTATACCGGCAAGACCGAGGAGGCGATCCGGTACGGCCAGCGCGCCATCGAGCTGCGCGATGTCGAGGCCGGCCGCGCGCCGCCGCCGGTCATTGTCGGCGTGCCCGACACGCCACCTCAGGGCGCCAACGTGCTGTCGTTTTCGTTGTGGGGCGCGCTGCCGTTCTACTGCTACGGCGCCATGATCAATCTCGCGCTCGCCCACAGACTGTACCCGGACTGGACCTGCCGCTTCTATGTCGACGCTAATGTGCCGCGCGCCTGCGTCGCCTATCTGCGCGATAATGGCGGCGACGTCCGCAATATCGAGGATGAATATCCCGGCGTCGGCCTGTTCCAGCGTTTCCTGGTGATGAACGACCCTGCGGTCGGCCGCTTCCTGGTGCGCGATTGCGACGCGCGGCTGTCGGCGGCGGAAACCGACCTGGTGCGGCAATGGATCGACAGCGGTCATCCGTTCCACGTCGTGCGCGACCACGTCTTGCATAACGAACTGATGATCGGCTGCCTGTGGGGCGGCCGCACCGATTGCGGCATCGATATCGTCGATTTGATGCGGCGCTATTTCAAGTTCGGTCCGACCGCAAAGTACGGCCACGATCAGCGCATGCTGGGGCTGATGCTATGGCCGCTGATCCGCAATCGCTGCCTGGTGCACGACAAGCATTACCGGCTCGAGGGCGTGCACACCGTGGCGCTGACCGACCCGAAAAGCCATTTCGGCGGCGGCCATCAGAATTTGACGGCGGTGCTCGGCGAAGTCGAGCAGCTCGGTATTCCGCGGCTGTAGAGATCGATTCCGAAGGCTAATGCAGCAGCACGTGGCCGTTCTGGACGGCCTGCTGCAGCTGCGCCTGCGTCGTATTCGCAAACGTGATCGAGTCGTGGTTGCCGAGATCGAGCACGGCATTGCCGTGGGTGTCGGCGGTGATCAGCGACTGCAGTTCCTGGACTGTCTGCGCATTGGCGAAGTGATCGAGCTCGACCGTATCCTGCTGCGCATTGAAGTTCAGCACGGTGTCGTGGCCGACGCCCGGCGCAAAGACGAAATTGTCATTGCCGGCGCCGCCGATGGTCACCGCCACGGTCTGCGTCGCATTCGCCGCCGGGTTCTGCGCGTCGGTGAGGCTGACCTGATAGGACTGCGTCACGGTCTGGCCTGCGGCCACATTGATCTGGTCGTTGCCGAGCGAGAAGCCGTAATCGATCGAGGTCGCGCCATTGCTTTCCGTCACCGTGCCGGTGGTGAGATGGCCGACATAGTTCTGACCGTCCGGCGTGACGGTCGTGCTCAGATTGCTCGCTGCGTCGTTATCGGCGAAGGACAACGTGCCTTGTGCGGTCGCCGTGCTCAACGGATTCGCCGCGGCATCGGTCGGCACATCAGTTATCGCAGTGCCGCCATGGCCGTCCGAGGCGAAATCGAGGGCGCCCTGGAAATTGTCGAAGGTGAAGCTCGCGCTATTGGCTCCGTCCGTCACAGACAATACGCCAGTCGCGGCATGATAAGTCTCGGCGAACTGCGCCGAGTTGAAATCGATGCCCGAAAGGTCGACAAGGTCCGAATGTCCGGCATCCGTGCCAGTGAAGTTTCCCATATGGCCGGTGAAGTCCGCCGGCTGATCGATGAAGATCGATGAAGCGGCGTCCCCGAACACGAAAGTCTGGCTGGATGGAGCATCGAGATGGAGTGCGACGCCACCGACGATCTCGATCGCCTGACCGTCATTGATCAGAGCGATAGGCGGGTGAGCATCGGAAAGCTGGAGTCCGCCATCCGTATCCGTCACCGGCGGATCAAAAACCTTGGCGCCGTGTGCGCCGTCGTATTCCGCCGTCCAGTTGAAACCATTGGCGGCGGTGCCAGCAAGCGTGACGGATTCATGATTTCCCGTCGCTTGGTCAGTCACCGTTAGAATTGTGTTGCCACCCTCAACAGATTTGGTGACCACAAACGTATCGGTGCTGTTTGCGTTTAGTCCGCCGAGATCCAGGATCTGATTCTGATCGGATGCCACAATGCCCGAGATTATGCCGGTGAACGTGGCGGGATTGCTCAATTGCAGCGTGCCATCGCCGGTAAACACCACGTTCTGACTCAGAGCATCCTGAAAATCGGCCGTGCCGCTGCCGGTAATCGTCACTCCGCCGCTACCGCTGACGCTGCTGGCGACGATGAGCGTGCCGCCATCCGCTTCGAGCGTGCCGTTATTCGTGAGCGTGGCGCCCAAAAATTGCATCGTGCCGCCGCTGGTCGCCTCCAGCAGGCCACCGTTCTCGACATCAGATTCAAAGGTCGCGCTTGCGACCAGGGCAGTCGTTCCGGCACCGACGGTAATAGCGCCGGTGCCAGTATTGGTGACGGCCCCGTCAAAGAGCGCACTGGCCCGGTTGGCAGCCCCGCCGACATCGCCATTAGTGTCGGCGTCGAGCGCGATGCTGCCGCTATTGTTGACGCTACCTTCAAAGGTCACGCTCTCGCTGTTCGAAGACGTGGCAAACGGAACCTCATCGCCGCTCAGCGCAATGTTGCCGCTGTTGATGACGTCTCCACCGAAATACAGGCTCGCATGAATTCCGGCGTTGTCGGCTACCAAGTCGATCGAGGAGTCATTCTGAGCCGTATACTTCACTGTGAGCGTGCTATCGGCGACGTCGAGCGTCGCGTTTGTGTTCACGTCGAGGCTGCCGGCCACAGCCGCGCCGGAGAAGATCTCGGCCAGCGTCGCGCTAACGACGACTTGGTCCTTCGCCGTCGGCAGTTCGATGCTCCAATTGTCCGAGTCGAACCAATTGCTGGGGTCGCCGATGGCACCCTCAGTAAAGTTGTCGACCGGAGCCACCGTGACATCCGTACCGCCGTTGGAATCCGGGGCGAGCTCAAAACTGAGCGGGCCGTAGACGCCGGCGAGCGAGATTTCCGCCGTCGTTGTTCCGTTGTCGATCGTGAGCTTACCGGTGGCGGTGTCCCAGCTAGGAGTCGCAGTCGGGGAATAGGCCAGATCGGTCACGTCGATCGTGTCCTGGCCGGTGCCGAAGCCTGAGATCACGCCGGTATAAGAGGCCGTAGCGACATTCGGATCGTTATCCGCTTGGTGATCGAGCACCAAAGTGCCGTCGCCATTGAACGTCGTCGCGACATCGGACGACCAGCCGTATTCGATCTTGCCGTCGCCCGAGATCGTGGCATTGCCGCCGCTGACGCCGAGCAAGAAATCGATGAAGCCGCCGGAGGCCGAGACCGTGCCGCCGGTATCGTCGACGATGCTGTGAACCGAAAGCTCGCCGCCATTCTCGGCTTCCAGGGTGCCGGTATTGGTCAGAGTGCTGGCGTCGGAATTATCGGCCGTGTCAATGGAGAGCGTCTCGCCGGCGACATTGGCATCGATCGTGCCGTGCGTTTCGTTGGTCAGCGTTAAATTGTGGTCGTGATTGCCGATCGTGCCGTAGCCAGAGACAGTGTTGTCGACATTGTCCAGCGTAACAAACGTGCCGGTGCTAACCTCGGCAATGCGGCTGTTGCCTTCCAGCACAACGTCGCCGCCGCCGGTCAGCGTGAGCGAACTGCCGAGCGCCAGCGTCGCGTCACTGTCAATTCGGAGTTCGCCCGCATTGGACACGGTGAGGCCGCCGGTGAAGGTGGCGTCCGGGCTGATATTGTCACTGAAGCTGATAACGACCTCACCGTTGGCGCCGATCTTCAGCGCGCCGCCGTCGATGACCGCGCCGTCTTCCAACGTGACGATCGCGCCTGACACGACACCCACGTCCAATTCGCCGCTGTTTTGCAGGGTGATGTCGTCGACGGTGAAATTCCCGGAGTGGTCGAACGAAGGATGTGCGCCGCTGGCGATGGCCACGGTGTCGCCCGGATTCGGCGCCGCACCGGCGCTCCAGTGCGCGCCATCGAAAAAATCGCCGGAACCGGTAAAGATGTTTTCGCTCGCGCCTGCCGCCGCGGTGACATCGATGCCGCCATGGCCGTCGCTCGCCACTGAGAAGTCATGCGGATCGGTGTAGTCGCCGGAAAGCAGGATCGACGCCGACGATGGCGAATTGGACAGCGTCGTATCGGTGACCGTCAGCGTGGTTGTGTCGGTATTGGAATCATAGCTCGTTGAAAGCTGGAATTGGTCATTCGCGCCGGTGCCGAACCCGGTGAGATCCAAGACATCGCCCGCGGCGACGCTGTGGATCGTGCCGGTATAAGCCTCCGTATTGCCCGCCTGCTGCTGATCGAGCTGCAGCGTGCCGGCACCGTCGAACGTAACAGCTTGCGCATTGACGTTGCCGATCTCCAGCGTGCCGCCGTGCTCGATCGTCGCCGAGCCCGAGCCGGTGACCGCGTCGAGCACTTTCAGGATACCGCCGTCGGCGATGAAGCCGCCATTGTTGGTGATCGTATGACCAGTCTGCAGCACCAGTGCGTGGCCGGCGACATCGGCGTCGAAGCTGCCGGATTCGTTGTCGATCGTTGCCAGGCTGCCATAGGTGCCGTAGCCGTCGATCTTGTTGCCCTCGTTGACCAAGGCCTGGGCTTCGGTGCCGTGGTTGCCGCCGTTCTGGGTCACCGTGCCGATGCCTTCGAAGGTCACCTGCGTGAAGCCGATATCGAGCGTGCCGTCGTGAATGATGCGGCCGTTGTTGTCGATGATGATCGATCCCGGACCGCCGAACGTGCTCGCGCCGGCCCAGGAGAACGTATGGCCGAGGTCGATCTGGAAGCTCGCCGTCGTGCCGTCGCTGTCGACGGTCACGGCTTCGTTCTTGAACACTGCATCGTCAAGGATCAGCGTCACGCCGCTGCCGACGGTGATATTGCCGGTGGGCTGGCCGCTTTGATTGGTGCCGCCGAAAATGCCGGTACCGTCGAGCGTGCTCGAGCCGGTGAACGCCACAGTGCCGGTGAAATCGTAAATCGACGTGTCGGTATCGGTGATGCCGTCAAGCGTCAGCGTCACGCCGCTCGCCAGGGCGATGAGGCCGCCCTGGATTTGCGCGCCACCGTCGATCGTGGTGTCGGCAGTGACGTTGACCGTCTGCTGCTCGCTGATGAAAATGTCGTATTGGCCGGTTGTCGTCGGCTGGCCGCTGAAAATCTGAGACGGATCGGTGGCTGTCGGATTGAATGTCGAGACGAACGACGCGGCCGCGCCGCTGGTCTGGTCGGTGACATGGAGCGAGAGCGTGTCGCTGGCTGACGGCGGCGATCCCGGCGTATAGGTGACTCCGGTCTGCAGCGCGGCGTCGATTTGCGCCAGCGTGCCGGTGATGGTCAGGGTCTGCTGGCCGGTGCCGCCCGACCCGGCGGTCACCAGTGTGCCGTGCGCAACGCTGATCGTCAGTGTGAGCGTGTCGCCGGAAGTGTCGAAGTCGCTCAGCGACAGATTCGAGAATGTGATCGTGCCGCCGCCGATGGTCGCTTGGCCTTGGTCGGTGTTGAACGCAAGGACAGCGCCGCCGAAGGCGGTCACCCCGCCGCCGTCGCTGACGCTGCTGGCGAGATTGTTCTGGCCGTTATCGGTGCCGGGGAAGCCTGCGGAGAGCAGTTGCGGCGCGCTCAAGGTCCCGGTTACCGGATCGAGCGCGACCATATAGGTCTGCCAGCCGCCGTTATAGCCGGGCAGATCGCTGTCATCGCTGGAGAAAGTGATCGATTTGCCGTCGCCGCTGACGGTCGACCGGATGCTGTCGCCGGTGCCTTTCACGCCGTTGGCGTCGGTCACCGCGGTGATCGTTCCGTTACGGCCGTCGTAGAGGAAAATATTGGAGATGTCGTTAGCGGCGTCGCCGACGTCATTGACGAGATTGTTGGCCGTGCTCTGGAACACCACGAAACGGCCACTGCCGCTGAGCGATGGTGCCCAGGAACTACTGTCGTCATTTAGCGACAACGCCCCGCTGTCACCATTGCCTTGCAGGCCGCCGATGACACCGGACGCCTCCTGCAGTGAATGAGTCAGCGTATCGTAGATGTAGACTTCGGCGGCGCCGGTGGTATTGCCGGTCGCGAAGGCCGGACCACCGACGATGGCGATCTCGGACGAGGTGCTCCAGAACGCGACATAGCGGCCATCGTCGCTCAGCGAGGGATTATAGACCGAGCCGACATTGCCGAAATTGTCGGAATTATTGTTGGGCGGGACGTAGCTAGGATCGCCGGTGATCTCGGTCTGCACCACGCCTGCATCGTTCATCAGCAGGATATGCGTGCCGCTGCTTCCGGATGTGTTGTTGCCCTCGGCGGCGATTACGGCGCCGTTGCCGCTGAGGACGGCTTGGCCGGCGCCGGACCGCACCAACGTCACCTGCGATCCCGGCGCGGCATTGCTGTTGTAGAGGAAAATCTCCGACGACGGGCCGTTGTCGGTCGAATACTTGCCCTCGAAGAGAACGAGGTGGCCGTTGTCACTGATCGACGGTACATCGCCGAACACCTCGCCGGCGTGCGACGGCGACGCCAGCAGCGAAATCGCGATCGGCTGGCCCCCGGCCGCGACATTGTAAAGCTCGATCAGTCCGTTGGTGTCACCGTCGCCCTGGCCCGGCAGGCTGGTCGAGGCGAGGAAGGCGACGAACTGGCCGTTGGCGCTGACCTCGGGTCCGATCGCGTAATAATCCGGGACCGCAATCTCGATTAGCTGCGGGCTCGCCGTGCCGAGCGTGAGATCGATCGTGCCGCCGGAGATAGTGCCGCCGTCGAGATCGAGCGTGCCGTGGACATCAATCTCCCCGGAATTGTCGACCATTACATTCGTCAGCGTGGCGCCTGGACCGCTCGCACTGGTCGCGATGGCAACGATGCCTTGCGCGCCGATCGACAACGGGCCATCCGTGATCGTCGCGTCGCCTTCGAGGGTCAGGACCGTTTGCGGCGTTGGGCCATCGACTTGAATATTGCCGTGATTGGTGATGCTCACGCCATCGAGCGTGTCGCCGTCGTCCTCCAGATAGAGCGTGGCGCCGCTGTCGACGATGATCTGGCCGGTACCCTCTAAGACGGCATCGCTGATCGTGACGGAGCCGGAAATCTCGATCGTGCCGTTGTCGACGATGGTCCCGCCGTCGAGAGTCCCGCCGTTGATTTTGAGCGTGTGGCCGGGATCGGTCTGCAGCGTGCCATTATTGGTGACGTCGAGGCTCTGGAACGTGATGTCATCGGCCGTCAGCATGGCGCCGTTGTCGACGGTTAGCCCGCCGGAGAAGCCGTTCACCACCAGCCCGCCGTCCAAGGTACTCGACGCGCTGACCTCGATATTGCCGCCGCCGAAGACGTTGATGCTATTGCCGTCGTCACCGTCGACGACTGCGCCGGACAGCATCAGCGTCGCCCCGCTCACCACGTTTATCGTGCCGTCGTCGGTGATGGCGCCGACGAGGTCGAGGCTCGCGCCGCTATTCACTTCCACGAAGGCATCTATGGTGACCGCGCCGGCGCTTTTCGAGCCGTCAAAGAATGTCGCCTCGAGGCCCGCACCCACCACGATTTCGCCAAAGATCGACGATCCGGTGCTGCCGGTCTCAAGCTTGCCGCCGACAATGTCGGACCCCGACAGCGTGACCGTGGTCAGGTCCATCGAGTCGGCGCCCATCGCCTCGATCGTGCCGCCGGCGTTCTCGACCTGGACGTCGAAAATCGTAACTTTGCCGCCGTCGGCTGCTTCGATGACTCCGGCATTGCCGACTTCGGGGCCGCCGACATTCTTGATGAAGACCGACGCGCCGTTGCCGCTGGCTTCGACTATGGCGCCCGCCCCGATCGTGGCGCCGCCGTCCAAGGTGACCGACGCGCCGTTGAGGGCTTCGATCGTGGCGCCGGCGGCAAGGGTCACGCTGTTGCCGGTGATGACGGACGAGCCGTTGCCGCTGGCTTCGACCGTGGCTCCGGACTCGACGGTGAGCGGCACGCCAATCGTGATCTCGCCGCGGTTGGCCGCCAGGATCGTGCCGGAATCGTCGACTGCGCCGAAAATGATTTCAATGGCGGCGCCGGTGCCGGTGGCTTCGATCTCCCCACCGGTGGCGATCGTGACGCCGCCCTCGAAGATAATTTCCGCTGCCCTGCCGTCGGCGGCGACAGCATCGATCAGACCGCCAGCCGCGACGGTCACACCCTGCTGGAAGGTGATGATCGGATCGTCGGTCGTGGAATCGGACGTGATCGTGCCGCTGACACTGGCAGCGCCTGTGACCGTCAACGAGCCCGGCGCGGTGAGGCCGACGACATGGACCAGCGCGCCCGACCCGACCGTCAATTGGTTGATGGTCTCGGCGTCGTTCACGAGCATCGCGGTCGGCGAATTGTCCACGACGTTATCTGTTGGACCCGGAACAGGCGTGGGCGAGGATGACGGTGGCTGCCAATCGGGCCCATTGTTGAACTGTTGCGGACCGCTTCCAGACGGCGGATTCCACGAAAATGACTGCTGCGGACTCGTCGGTGTCGTAGTCGTCGGCGGCGTCGGCGGCTGCGTTTGCTGCAGCGGTGGCGGCGACGAACTACCGCTGGGCGTGCTGCCGAAAGTCGTGATCGTCAGCGTCGTGCCATTGTTCAGATTGATGTTCTGAATTTGAGGATTGCTGTTGGTAGGCGGCGGCGATGGCGGCGGCGAGCTGCTGCCGGACGTCGGATTGGAATTCGGATTGGTCTGATTATTTTGCTGGTTCTGCTGGTTTTGATATTGCTGGATGGCCTGGATGGCCATGTTGATGACTTGCGGGACGACGATGTTCTGGAACTGCTGCTGCGAGAGATCGGGCGGCGCCACGTTGACCTGCGGCAGCGCGTTGACACCCTGGCCGGTCAGCGTGGTGACCAAGCCGTTCTGCAGCGAAGAGACGTCCGCCAGCTTGATCAGATTGCCGTTGGGGTCGTGCATCAGCTCGCCGTTGGCGTCGACTGCGTAAAGCGAATAGGTGCTCTGGGTATTGGTGACGCTGTCGAACACGGCGGCGAAGTGCAGCGTCACATTGCCGGCCTGGGCGGTGATGCTCGCGACCTGGTCCTCAAAGAGCCAGCCGGCGGTGCCACGGATGCCCATGGTGGCGATCGGCGTGCCGATCTTCATGTCGCCGGTATGCGCCACCTTGCCGGCGACGAACGACAGGCCGCCCTCGACCAGATTGAACAGCGCGGAATTCGCATTCGAATTCGGGTCGTAGGAATATTCGTTCAGCGCCATCCGCGTATTGGCGACGAGATTGAGCGCGCTGCCGTCGGGGAAGGCGACGCCGGCCGAGGAATTGGCGGCGGTCTGCACCACGTCGCTCTTGTAGACCGCGTCGCCGACATTGAGCGACACGGACACGCCGTTGCGGATGACGGTGACAGTGCCGACGACTTTCTCGCAGCGGCCGATCGGCTCGGGCGGCGTGATCGGGCCGGCCTGCGCATATTCGTTGGGCGCCGCCGAGCCTGCCAGCAGATCGATGAGATGCGCCGACAAGGACGCGCCATTCGGCGCGCTCAGCGCCGGGTGGTGCTCGCTCGCGAAATATTCGGGAATGACGAGCTTGTGGCCGTCGCCGCCGGTCAAAACCAGGTCGGGACCGGCGCGATGGAAATGCGCGGTGAACAGGAACTGCGCGTCGGGAACGACGATGTGGTCGGGATTCGCAAAATCGGCATGGAGCACGGAAGCCGAACCGCCGCCGTAGCCGCCCACTCCAAAATACGCAGCCGTCATTATCGCCCCTCAGAGAGCGTGCTGTAGATCCCCATATGCCAGCAGCCCGACCGCCACCCTTGTCGAATCCCCAAATAGCGGCCGAACAGGCGAACAATGCTTCATCTCGCGGCTGCGAGCAAGCTTATTGTAAATGAAAGGTGAAGGTCTAAAGCCTTGAAATCGCTGTGTTTTGCGGAAAACTTTGCGCAGACCCGGGAACGTTTGCCCACGATCCAACCCGATAGATCGGGTCGAGGCCGAGACTTTGGGCTTGTATCCTAGTGCAGCAGGACGTGGCTGTTCTGGACCGCCTGCTGCAGCTGCGCCTGCGTCGTATTCTGGAACGTGATCGAGTTCGTGGTTGCCGAGATCGATCACGGTATTGCCGTGCGCGTCCGCGGTGATCAGCGACTGCAATTCCTGCACCGTCTGCGCATTGGCGAAGTGGTCGAGCTCGACCGTGTCCTGCTGCGCATTGAAGTTGAGAACAGTGTCGTGGCCGACGCCCGGCGCAAAGACGAAATTGTCGTTGCCGGCGCCGCCGATCGAGACCGCGACAGTCTGTGTCGCATTCGCCGCCGGGTTCTGGGCGTCGACGAGACTGACCTGGTAGGACTGCGTCACCGTCTGGCCCGGCGCGACACTGATCTGGTCGTTGCCGAGCGAGAAGCCGTAGTCGACCGAGGCCGTGCCGTTGCTCTCGGTCACCGTGTCCGTCGTGAGATGGCCGACATAGTTTTGGTTCTGGCCGTCCGGCGTGACATTGACGCTCAGGTTGCTCGCGGCATCGTTGTCGGCGAAGGACAGCGTGCCTTCGGCCGTTGTCGCCGCACTCGACGGCGCCGCGGCATCGGTAACGTCGGTACCGCCACTGCCGTCGGAGGCGAAATTAAGCGCGCCCAGAAGACCGTCGAAGGTGAGGCTCGCACTGTTGGCGCCATCGGTTACGGTCAATACGCCCGTGTTGGCGTGATAGGTCTCGGCGAACTGCGCTGAATTGAAGTTGATGTCCGCGAGGTCGGCGACATCGGAATGCGCAGCGTCGGTGCCGCTGAAACCCGAGATCGTGCCGGCGAAGCTTTCCGCTTGGCCGAGATCGAGCTTGCCGTAATCCGTTCCGCTTGCGCCATTGTCGAACGTCACGTTGACGTTCGCTTGCGCCTCGAAGGCCACCGTGCCGCCGGCGATACTGGCGTTGCCGCCGTTGACGGCATCGTCGACCTGCAGGAGTCCGCCATTCGTCGCTTCGAGAAGGCCGGCATTCACGATGGCGTGGCCGGTATCGAGCACGAGCGCCGCGCCCGCGACATCGGCGTCGATGACGCCGTGGGCTTCATTGACAAGGGTCAGATTGCCGTCGCCGGTGCCGATCTGGCCGGAACCGGAAATCGTGTTGTCGACATTGGTCAACACGTCGGACGGGCCCGTTCCCGTGATCTCGGCGTCGCCGGACATGGTGAAATGGCCGCCGCCCTCGAGCGTCGCGCCGTCGCCGGTCAACTGCAGCACCGACTGGTCGCCGGTGGAATCGATGGCGATGAGGCCGACATTGTCGATCGTGCCGGACAGCGGCAGCTCTGCACCGTCGCCCACCGTGATCGTGCCGTGATTTACGGTGACCGGCGTCTGGTTGAAAACGAAGTCGCTGGCGGACAGCGCGGAGGCGTCGACACCGACGAGCGTGATCGTCTCGCCGTTGCCGAGCGTGATGACGGCATTGCCGCTGGCATTGTCGGCGATATGGAGATCGCCATAGCTGCCGGCGCTGGAGAACCCGGTCAGGTCGATCGTGTCGCTTGCGGCATTGAAGCCGTAGATCGTGTCGTTGCCGATCGGCTGGGCGAACACGAACATGTCGTTGCCGCCGTTGCCGGTCAGATTGTCGTCGCCCGCAAGCGCGAAGATCGGCGAGCCCGGCGCATAGGCCTCGACATTGTCGGCAATGAAGGCCGTACCGGTGGTGCCGTCGGCATTGGTCCAGGTCTCGGCGACCTTGAGCAGCATGGCGCCGGCGAAGGTGGCCGCCGTCGTAAGCTCCAGCTGGCTCAGGTCTTCGGACTGGACCGCCCAGGTGCCATTGCCGAGGTCTTGGCCCGCATTGAGCGACCAGCCCGCCGGCATGCCGGAGATCGTCACGGAAACCGGCGCGCCGTTCGTCGACGATGGGTTGGAAAGCGCAAGATTGATGGCGTGACCGGCCGTGCCAGCCGGACCGACATTTCCATTCGAAAGGATGAAATCGGTCGCGGCAAGATTCGTGATGTTGTCGAGAACGATCTCCATCACGGAGTCTGTGCCGCTATTGTGTATAGAGAGCGACTGGGAAGCGGTGTTCACATAGACAGTCGTGGTGGTGCCGTTCACGACCCATTCGATGCTGTGTGCCGCGACCTGCGATATGCTGCTCTGCAAGCCCAGTACCGTGGTAACGCCGCTCATTGGGGCAAAATCGATAACATCCCGCCCATGAGTAAAATTCATGATCGTGTCGGGACCGCTGCCGAATTCAAGGCCGTTGTCGGACTCGCTGACATCGGCATAGAGGTACACGTTCTGACCGGTGCCGCCGGTCATCACTTGCTGGCCTGTGCCGCCGACAAACCAAACGTTCGCCGTCATCCCGCTGGCGCTGATCGTTCCGTCGATCATTCCATAAACGATGGTCGGCGTCGCCGCCGCAATACCGAGGTTGCCTGATCCCGTGTGCAGATTGATCGTCGCGCCTACATTGGTCGTGCCCACCACGACGTCGAACGGCAGTGCGGAGGTGGACGTGTGGTTCGTCGTGTCATTGACCGTCACGGTCAAGGCATAGAGGCCAGGATTGTTGCCGGCGTCGCCGACATTGCTGTTGGTGAGAAGCGCTTCCGAGTTGGTTCCCGCGGTCGCCTTGAAGTTGGAACTCGTTCCGCCGATCGTGAACGTATAAGTGTCGCCGGCGTTGCCGCCGGATTTGGTGAAGGTTCCGATCTGCACATTTTTGGTGAGGAAGCCGGCGTTTTCCAGGTTGCCCAAAGTCGCCGCGTCGGGCGTGAAGGTAAAGCCGGTCGGCGTCGAACTGGAGGCGTTGACTGCAATGGTCTGCTGCGTCGCGGCATTGCCGAAACTGTCGGATGCATTGACAGTGATCGTGTCTGAGCCTGCCGTGCCGTCGGTATCTTTCAGCGTCGCCAGATCGCTATTCAGCGTCGTCAGCGACAAGCCGCTCAACGTCAGCGTATGAGTGGTGGCATTCCAGGTACCGTCGTTGGCCGACAGCGTGCCGTTATTGTCGCTCAGCGTGACCGTGAAGGTTTCGCCGGTCACGTTGTTGGCTTCGGTGACGCTCACACCCGAAATCGATGTCTGCGTGCCAAGGGCCAATGACTGCGTGCCGCTTGGAACGCTGATGACCGGCGCCGTGGTGTCGAGGGTATAAGAATGACCGGTCCCGGCGGTAGTGTTGCCTGCCGTGTCGATCGTCTGCACCGACAGCGTGCCGGCGCCGTTCGACAGCGTCACGCCGCTCGCCGACCAGGTATGGTTGGTCGTATTGACCGTCGCCGTCACCCACGTGGTGCCGCCGTTTGCGCTGACCTGGATCGTCTCGCCAGTGCCGAGCGTATTGGTATAGGTGCCGCTCACGGTCTGCGAGGCAACATCGGTGAGGAAGTCGGTGCTCGACGTGCCGGTGTCCTGGCTCAGCGCAGTAACCGTACCCACCGCCGTCGGCGCCGTGGTGTCGAGGGTGTAGGCGTGGCCGGTCCCGGCCGCGGTGTTGCCCGCCGTATCGATCGTCTGCACCGACAGCGTGCCGGCGCCGTTCGACAGCGTCACCCCGCTCGCCGACCAGGTGTGGTTGGTGGTGTTGACGGTGGCCGTCACCCACGTCGTGCCGCCGTTTGCGCTGACCTGGATCGTCTCGCCGGTGCCGAGCGTATTGGTATAGGTGCCGCTCACGGTTTGTGACGCAACGTCGGTGATGAAGTCGGTGTTCGACGCGCCGGTGTCGGGACTGATCGCGGTGACCGTACCCACCGCCGTCGGCGCCGTGGTGTCGAGGGTGTAGGCGTGGCCGGTGCCGGCGGTGGTGTTGCCAGCCGTGTCGATCGTCTGCACTGACAGCGTGCTGGTGCCATTCGACAGCGTCACGCTGCTCGCCGACCAGGTGTGGTTGCTGGTGTTGACCGTCGCGGCGACCCACGTGGTGCCGCCGTTTGCGCTGATCTGGATCGTCTCGCCCGTGCCAAGCGTGCCGGTATAGGTGCCGCTCACCGTCTGCGACGCAACGTCGGTGATGAAATCGATGCTCGACGCGCCGGTATCGGGACTGATCGCGGTGACCGTACCCACCGCCGTCGGCGCCGTGGTGTCGAGGGTGTAGGCGTGGCCGGTCCCGGCCGCGGTGTTGCCAGCCGTGTCGATCGTCTGCACTGACAGCGTGCCGGTACCGTTCGACAGCGTCACCCCGCTCGCTGACCAGGTATGGTTGGCGGTGTTGACCGTCGCGGTGACCCACGTGGTGCCGCCATCCGCGCTGACCTGGATCGTCTCGCCGGTGCCGAGCGTATTGGTATAGGTGCCGCTCACGGTCTGCGACGCAACGTCGGTAATGAAGTCGGTATTCGACGTGCCGGTGTCCTGGCTCAGCGCAGTAACCGTACCCACCGCCGTCGGCGCCGTGGTGTCGAGGGTGTAGGCGTGGCCGGTCCCGGCCGCGGTGTTGCCCGCCGTATCGATCGTCTGCACCGACAGCGTGCCGGCGCCGTTCGACAGCGTCACCCCGCTCGCCGACCAGGTGTGGTTGGTGGTGTTGACGGTGGCCGTCACCCACGTCGTGCCGCCGTTTGCACTGACCTGGATCGTCTCGCCGGTGCCGAGCGTATTGGTATAGGTGCCGCTCACCGTTTGTGACGCGACGTCGGTGATGAAGTCGGTGCTCGACGAACCGGTGTCGGGACTGATCGCGGTGACCGTACCCACTGCCGTCGGCGCTGTGGTGTCGAGCGTATAAGCGTGGCCGGTCCCGGCGGTGGTGTTGCCCGCCGTGTCGATCGTCTGCACCGACAGCGTGCCGGCGCCGCTCGACAGCGTGACGCCACTCGCCGACCAGGTGTGGTTGCTGGTGTTGACGGTCGCGGTGACCCACGTGGTGCCGCCATCCGCGCTGACCTGGATCGTCTCGCCAGTGCCGAGCGTGCCGGTATAGGTGCCGCTCACGGCTTGTGACGCGACGTCGGTGATGAAGTCAGTGCTCGACGCGCCGGTATCCTGGCTCAGCGCAGTGACCGTACCCACCGCCGTCGGCGCCGTCTCGTCGACTGTGAAGGTTTGTGCTTTTTCGGTCAGCGAATCGACGGCCCAGCCGTTGAGGTCAGCCGTGACAGTATAAGTCCCGTCGGACAGGTGATCCGAACCCGGCACGACCAGAGACCAAGCCCCCGCAGTGACCTTCTCCGAGAAGCTGTAAACCAGCGCGTTGGAGCTGTTGAAGATGTCGACCGTGACGGTCTGCCCATCGACGTCGATGCTGCTATCGGACGCCGTGCCCTGCAGCGTGAAGCCAGCGGCAGCTTCGGATGCGTTGACGATATTGTCGCCCGCAACCGGAGTCGTGATCGCCACAGCCGGTGCTGCCGCAACGACAAAATCGGTGCCCTTGGCGCCGTCGGACGTGAAGTAGAAGTCGGATGAAGACGCGGAGAGGCCCACGATGTTGATGGACGTGCCGTTCACGTCCAAGGTCGTGCCGTTGAACACGGCGCTGGTGACGGTACCGATATTGGCGAAGTCGATGGTATCGCCGGCGGCAAGGCCCTCGACCGTACCGCTGAAGCCCGCCGGCGTGTCGAGCACCAGCGTGCCGTCGGCACCGGTGAAGTCGATCAACTTCGGATCGGTGCCGTTGACTTCGAGCACGGCACCGGCGCCGAGATCGATGATGCTGTCGTTCGCCGCGGCGATGGTGATCTGGTTCTGGTCGAGAGTGCCGAAATTAAGGTCGCTGAGACTCTGGGATCGTTCCCTCGCCGATCACGATCGTGTCGCCGTTATGCGCGGCACTGAGCGCGTCCTGCACGGTGGCATAGGCGCCCGGACCGACAATCAGGTACTCGCCGTCGGTGACGACCTGGATATTGCTGAATGTATCGGTGCCGTGGACGCCGTCGGTGACCTGGAACAGGCCGCTGCCGATATAAGTAATATCACTCGCCACGACCGGCGCGTCGTAGACCAGCGTATTGGTCGTGCCGGCCCCGGTACCGCCGGTAATGGTGTTGTCGCCGGAGCCGACATTGAATGTGTCGTTGCCGGAACCGCCGATGAACGTGTCGTTGCCGTCATTGCCGGTGATGATCAGGTCGCCGGTATAGGCCGAAGCGTCGACCTTGAGTGCGGTCGTGCCGGTCGAAATGAAACTGCCGCTGGCATCGAACGCGCCGACCTTGATGTCTTGCAGACCGCTGACATTGCTGCTGCTGCTGACGGTCAGCGTGTCGTTTGCGGTACTGCTGACAAACTCGATCATGTTTCCGGTGCCGGCGCCGGTAATGGTGTCGGCGCTGCTCAGATCCGAGCCATTGACGACGACAAAGACATTGTCGCCGCCGCCGCCGCCGGTCAGCGTGTCGGTGCCGGGACTGACGAAAAACACGTCGCCAACATCGCCCGTGCCGCCGGCCGCCGCAAACGAGCCGCCCGTCGTCGGATCCGGATCGAAATAGATCGGGGCCCCACCTTGCGACACTGGCACCACGTCGGTCACGGTATTGCCCGACACGATCCAGGTGCCGGTTGTCGGGTCGCTCGCACTGAACGCTTCCGACTGCACGACAACGCCGTTGAGGACATTGGCCGCGCTATTGTCCTCGATCGTGCCGCCGGTCGAGTTGGTAACGTAATAGCCGATCGCATTGCCGTTGAGCGCGCCGGTGAAACTGTTGCCGGCGATGTCAAGATTGTAATTGTCGAACCCAAGCACGCCGGTCGGCGACGTGGAAGTGCCGATATAGCCGATATCGGTGATGGTGTTGTTCGACACCGTGCCGGTGGATTCGCGCACCTCGATGGCGTTCTGCGCGGTATTGACATCGCCCAGCCCGGTCAGCGTGTTGCCGCTGATCGTGGCATTGGCGTATTCGACGACGATGCCGCCCTTCTGGAATTCACTCAACGTCGAATTGGTGATCGAGATGGTGTTGAGCGCGCTCGCCTCGGTCTGCGTCGGGATATCGCCGGCAAGCGTGTCGCTGTTCACGACAAAGATGCCGAAATTGCGCTGGTCGCCGATGCCGGCGTCGGTTTCGCGCGTGCCGGTGATGGTCACGCCGTCGATCGAGCCGCCGGTGGTGTTGATATAGGCAATGCCGACCAGCGACGGCTGGTTCTGGCCCGCAGCGAAATGACTCTCATCGCCGTAATCCAGGCCACTAACGGTCAGGCCGGTGATCGTGACGTTGCTCGCACCATCGACGGTGAAGATGCCGTCGAACGAATGGCCGGAAACCGGCGAGACCGCGGTCTGCGCCAAGGCACCTGTTCCCGCCGGCGCCTCGACCGTCACCGTCGCGCCGCTCGCCGCCTCGATGGTCAGGCCGTTGAGCGCGCTGCCGACCGTCACCTGCTCGGCATAGGTCCCGGACGCAATCAGGATCGTGTCGCCCGCATGCGCCGCATTGACCGCCGCTTGGATCGTCGCAAAGCCGCCGGCGCCGACCAGGAGGAAGTTATGCGTGCCGTCGGTGACTTGCTCAATATGGTTCAGCGTATCGGTGCCGTGGCTGCCATCGGTCACCTGCCACTGGCCGTTGACCACGGTCAGGTCGGATGCCGTCAGCGGCGCATCGTATTTCACCGTATTTTCGCCGGCGGTGCCGCCGGTGATCGTGTTGTTGGCGGCGTTGACAATGAAGGTGTCGTTGCCGGCATTGCCGGTCACCGTCAGCGCGGCTTGATAGCCGGAGAAGTCGACTGTGAGATCGGTCGTGCCAGTCGCGACGAAATTGCCGCTGGCGTCGAATCCGCCGACGTTCAGGTTTTGAATGTCGCTGACATTGCTGCCGACGGTCAGTGTGTCGTTTTCGGTGCTGCTGAGGAAGTCGAGAGTGTTGCCGCTGCCCTCGCCGGTCACGGTGTCGGAATGGCTGAGGTCGGAGCCATTGACGACGACGAAAGTATTGTCGCCGTCGCCGCCGCCGGTCAGTGTGTCGGTGCCGGCCGAAACAAAGAACACGTCGCCGCTGTCGTGGGCGCCGCCGGTCGCGGTGAACGAAGAGGCCGCTGTGGTCGGCACCGGGTCGAAGTAGATCGCCGCGCCGCCTTCGGAAGCGGGCACGACATTAGTGATGGTGTTGCCCGACACCGTCCAGACGCCGGTGATCTCGTCGGTATCGCCGCCGCCAAAGCCTTCCGACTGCACGACGATGCCATCATCGACATTGGTCGCCGTATTGTCCGTGATCTCGCCGTTGGTCGAGTTGATCACATAATAGCCAACCGGCGACAGCAGCAGATGATTGTTGCTGTCGAGCGCGCCGGTGAAGCTGTTGTCGGTGATGTTGAGCCCGTAATTGTCGAAACCGAGAACGCCGGTCGCGGCGGCTGTGCTGCCCGAATAACCGATATTGGTGATCGTGTTGTGCGACACCGTTCCGGTGGAGCCGAGCACCTCGATGGCGTTCTGCGCGGTATTGACCTCGCCGAGCCCGGTCAGCGTATTGCCGCTGATCTTGGCGTTGGCATATTCGACGACGATGCCGCCCTTCTGGAAGTCGGTCAGGGTCGAATTGAAGATCGCGATCGTGTTGAGCGCGCTCGCTTCGGTCTCGGTCGGGATATCGCCGGCAAGATGATCGGCGTTCACGACCAAAATGCCGAGATTGCGCTGATCACCGATGCCGTCGTTGCTCTCGCGTGTGCCGGTGACGGTCACGCCGTCGATCGTGCCGCCGGTGGTGTTGATATAGGCGATGCCGACCAGCGATGGGTTGGTCTGGCCCGGCGCAAAGTGGTCGCCGTCGCCGTAGTCCAGGCCGTTGACGGTCAGGTTGGTGATGGTGACGTTGCTGGCGCCGTTGACGGTGAAGATGCCGTCGACCGCATTGCCGGTCACCGGCGAGGTGCCGGTCTGCACCAAAGCCCCCGTTCCGGCCGGTGACTCCACCGTCACCGTGCTCGCGCCGTTGATCGAACTCGATGGTCAGCCCGCTCAGCGAACTGCCGACAGTGACCTGCTCCGCATAGGTCCCGGGCGCGACCAGGATCGTGTCGCCGGAATGCGCCGAATCCACCGCGGCCTGGATCGTCTGATAGCCGCCGGTCGGCCCGGTTTGATCGACCAGGAGATAGGTCTTGCCGTCGAGCACGACCTTGTCGACGCCGCTCAGCGTGGTGATGCCGTCGTCCACCACCCAGTGGCCGTTTTCGAACAGGATCGTGCCGGTCGAGAATGTCGCGGTGTCTCCGGACACCACATGCGTCTGCACCACATTGGTGCCGGCCGTTCCCGCGGCGCCGTCGCTGACCAGTTCGAAGTCATTCGTGCTGTGGATGCCGGAGAAATTCAGCGTCTCGGCGGCCGTCGTCCCCTCGTAGATCGTCAGCGTGCCGCCGGCGCTCGAGGTCTGCACCCACACGTCGTACTCCGTTCCGGGCGAGTAAGCGACGTCTTGAAGATCGATCGTATCGCCGTCGCCGAAGCCCGAGATCGTTCCGTTGAAATCGCCGGCGTGGGCGATGTCCAGCGTGCCGGTGCCATCGGCGAAGTTCACGGTCTGATGCGAGCCGACGGTCGAGTTGAAATCGAGCACGCCGTCATGGCCGATCGTCTCGGTCCCGGTGCCGGTCACGGCGCCATTGACGATCAGCGTCGCGTTTTCCACCGACAGGTTGCCGTGGTTGGCAATGCCGACGCCGATGGTCGACGTGCCGCCGGTGACATCGAGCGTGCCGTCGGACCCGATCGTCAGCGAGCCGTCGCCGTTGATCGTCGTGTCGTCGTCGAGCGTCAGAGTCTGCATGGCCCGGATCGACGGTGATGCTGCCGTCGTCGGTGACGATGACGCCATCGAGCGTCGCGCCGCTCTGCGGTTCGATGGCGAGCGTATCGCCGCTGTGAATGACGAGTTTGCCGATTCCGTCGCCGGTGATGACCGTGCCGTCGTCGAGCGTGAGGATCGCGCCGGAAGCCACATCGCCGACATCGATCGAACCATGATCGGTGACGTTGACGCCGTCGAGCGTCGCACCGGAATGCTGGCCGGAGCCGGTACCCTTCTCGATATCGAGCGTATTGCCAGCGGTGACGGTCAGCGTGCCGGTATTGCCGCCGGCGATCGTAGCGCCGTCATCGAGCATCAGGATCGCGCCGGTCACCGTGCTGCCGACATCGACCGCGCCGGTGACGGTCGCGGCCACGCCGTCGAGGATCGACGTGTTGCCGCCGCCGATGACGGACAAGACATCGGTCGCGCCGACGCTGACATTGCCGCCTTGGATCGTCGCGTTGAACAGCGCGACGGTGCCGTCGGTGCCGGTGGCTTCGATCAGGCCCTTGCTGTTGCCCTGGGCATTTTTGAAGGTGCCGTAGAGATCGAGTTCGCTGTAATCCGCGCCGTCGAGCGTGCCGGTATTGGTCGTGACCGTGCCGGTGTCGATGAAGATGTGGCCGGCGGCTCCGCCATCGGCATAGACGAGACCCGAATTGTTGAAGGTCAGCTTGCCGTCGCCGTTGTTGCCGATATCGCCGGCGCCGAAAATGCTGCTTTGGTTCTTGAGCACCGCGCCGGAGGCCGCGGCGATGATGCCGGTCTCGCCGCTGGTGAGCACGACATAACCGTTTCCGGTCAAGGTCGTCGTCCCGGAGATATTGATGCTCGAGCCGGTGGCTCCGGCGTGATCGGCTTCGATGATGCCGGCACCGTTGCTGCCGTCGAGCTTGATCGTGCCGCTCAGGTCAAGCGAAGCACCCGCGGCGACTTTCACATCGCCCTCGACGGTCAGCGCGCCGTTGCTCGAGCCGTCGAATGTGCTGGCGGAACGCACCTCGACCACGCCGCCGCCGGCATAGGGGCTACCCACTGTATTGATGGTCCCGCCCGCCACGGTCACGCCGTAAAGATTGAGCGTTGCGCCCTCTTCGACCTGGATCAGCCGGTCATTGGTGATCTTGATGTTGGACAGGGTGGCGCCGGTCCCGGTCGCGCCGGTCTGCACATCGAGTTCGCCGCTGTCGCCGACCGTCATCGCGCCGCCGCTGATCGATGCGTTGTCGTCGAGCGTCAGGACCGCGGTTATCGTCTTCTTGTCGATGTCGATCGTGCTGCCGTTGGTGAGGGTCACGGCGACGCCATCGAACGTCGCACCGCCGGTTTCGATATCGACTTCGGCCTTGGTGTGGTGCGCCGCGCTGCCGACCGCCAGCGTTCCGCCGGTGATCGTCGTGCCGTCATCGAGCGTCAGAACCGTGCCGGACGTGGTCGTCACGCCGACCTCGATGCCGCCGTCCTTAGCAGTCACCAGGAGACCGTCCAGCGTCGCGCCCGTCCCCTCGACGTCGAGCATCCCGACGGTCGCAACGGGAGTTGCGGTGCCGAGCGTGAGCGTGCCGACATCAGCGCCCTTGATCGTGGTGCCGCCCTGCAGCACCAGCGTGGCGCTGACATGCTCGCAATCGACCTGGATATTGCCGGAATCGGTGACGCTCACGCCGTCGAGCGTGGAGGTGCCGTTCTCAATGGCAAGCGTATCGGTCGTACCGATGCTCATCTTGCCGCCGACGATCGTGGCGTCGAACAGCGCGACGGTACCGTCGGTGCCGGTCGCCTCGATCAGGCCTTTGTTGTTGCCCTGGGAATTGTTGAACTTACCGTAGAGGTCGAGCTCGCTGTAGTCCGCGCCGTCGAGCGTGCCGGTATTGGTGGTGGTCGTACCGGTATCGATGACGATATGACCGGCCGCTGCGGCCGTGGCCTCGACAAGGCCGGCATTGATGAAAGTCAGCGCGCCATCGCCATCATGGCCGATATTGCCGCCGCCGAAAATATTGCTCTTGTTGGTCAACGTGGCGCCGTTCTGCGCCGCGACGATGGACGTCTTGCTGCCTTCGAGCGCGATATAGCCGTTGCCGCTGAGCGTGACCGCGCCTGAAATCTCAAGCGTAGAGCCCTTGGCGTGGGGCGACTGTGTCTGGTCGAGCTCGATGATGCCGAGATTGTCGGCACTGTCGAGATCGATACGGCCCTTCAATTCCAGTTCGGCGCCGGCGGCAACCTGCACATAGCCTTCGACAGTGACCTTGCTTGCCGAGCCGTCAAAGGTGGTCGTGCCGCCTTTGGCGAGCACTTCGATCACGCCGCCGTCTTGGCCATAACTCGGCGGATAGCCGATGGTATTGAGCGTACCGCCGGCAATGGTATCGCCCTCGAGATCGAGGACAGCGCCCTCTTCGACCTGGATGAGGCCGGAGTTGACGACGTCGACGCCTTTCAAAGTCGCGCCGGTGCCGGTATGGCCCGCTTCGACATCGACCTCGCCATTCGATTCGATGACCAGCGTGCCGCCGCTGACGGTCGTATCGTCATCGAGCGTCAGGATCGTGCCGGAGGCGGTGTGGCTTTCAAAGAACGTGTGCGTATGCGTCGCCGGCTGGCCGACGTCGATCTCGCCGCCATTGCTGACATCGACCTTGACGCCATCAAACGTCGCGCCGCGGCCTTCAACCTGAACAAGGCCGTCGCTGCCAACCGCGAGCTTGCCGCCGTCGATGATCGTGTCGCCCGTGAGGACCAAGGGCACTGTCGCCGAGTTGGCCAGTATGTCGACCTGGATCGTGCCGTGATTGATGACATCGACACCGTCGAGCGTCGCGCCGTGGCTCGACTCGACGAGGAGCTCGCTGCCGTGCGCGATCTTGAGTGTGCCGCCCGAGACCGTGGTGCCGTCGTCCAGTGTCAGGATCGCGCCGTCCTTAACGTCAATTTCACCGCTGTAGCCAGCCGTCACGTCGACATCGTCGAGCGTGCTGTCGCGGGTGACGTCGAGGGCGCCGTGATGTTCGAGCGAGATATAGCCGTCGATCACATCGCTGCCGGCAAGCACAACGAGAGACCCGCAACCATCGGCGTCGATATGACCGCCCCGGTTGTCGACCTCGGTGTCGAAGATATCGACCACGCCGCCGTTCTTCGCTTCGATCTTGCCGTCGTTGTCGACGGTGCTGGACTTGATGAGAACCTTGGAGTCGCGACCCTCGGCGAGGATCAAGCCGGCCGGTGCGCATTCTCCAGCGCCATCATTGGTGATCTTGTTGCCGTCAAGCGTGACGGTGCCGCCATGCAGAGCTTCGATCTTGCCGCCGGCTTCGTTGACGACATTGGCAGTGTCGACAACCTTGCCGCCAAACTCGGCGACGACGCGGCCAAAATTTTCAAGCTTACTGTCGATCTCGAGCGTGCTGAGGGCGACGGCTTCCATCGTGCCGTCGTTGACGACCCGGTTCTTACCGGTGTCGATGGTGAGCGTCGTATGCTTGCCGCCGTCGGCGACGATATTGCCCTTGTACTCGTTGATCAGCGTCAGCCCATTGCCGCCGATCGTGCCACTGCCCTCAATGGTGCTGTCGTTCTTGAGCAGCGCATGCGCGTCACCGCCGGTGATCGAATCCGAGCCTTTCAGCACGAAAACGCCCGGTCCCTCGAAGGTGACGGTCTTGTCGATGACGGTATCGCCTTTCAGCGCCAGCGCGGCATGGCAATCGACCTGCACGATGCCGCCATTTATGGTGACACCCGAGAAGACGTTCCAGCCATAGACGGCTTCGATCTTGCCGCCGTCGCGCGTCTGCAGCGTGCCGCCGTCGATGGTCGACTGCACGAGATCGACCGTGGCGCCGCAGCCGATCGCCTCGATCGTGCCGCCGGTATTATCCACGCCGTTATTGTGGTCGCCGCCGACGTCGATGAACGCGACAATGCCGTGGTCCACCGCCTTGATGGTGCCGAGATTGGTGATGCCGGCCGTCGAATGCTTGGTTTCGAAGAACGTGACGATGCCGTGGTCCTTGGCCTCGACGACAGCGCCGGCGGCGTTGACGAGCGTGGTGTCATCGAAAGCAACGAGGCCGCAATCCACGGCCACGATCTTGCCGCCGGCGGAATTCGTCACCTCGAGCGGGTTGGCATGCGTGCCTTCGAAGAGGACGCCGCCGTGATCCGACGCTTTGATGACGGCGCCCGACAAGTTGCTGACGCTACCGCCTTGGATCTCGATGCGGCCCCAGTCCCGCGCCTCGATCTTGCCGCCCGGGATTGCCGGCGAGACCGTGTTATTCGCCGCCTGATTAATGATGTCGGCGCCGACGAGCTTGACCGTGCCGCCCGACGTCGCGCGCACCAAGCCGAAATTGTCGAGTTCCTGGCCGGTGAGCGTGATGAGCGAATCGCAGCCGTTCGCAACGATGCGGCCGGTGAGCTCGTTGAACGTCGCGACGTCGACATTGATCTCACCGCCGGACTCGGCGGCGACCCGGCCGGAATTGACCAGCTCCACCACGATCCCCAGCGGATTGCCGATGAGATTGGAGGTCGCAAAGGTAATGGTGCCGTGATGCCTCGCCGTAATGCTGGCGCCGGCTTCGTTGATCGCGTTGGTGTTGACGAAGAACACGCCGCCGGACTTGCCGGAATGCGCGGCGATGACTTTCCCGCCATTGATGAAGGTCGTGTCGGTGAAATCAACGACCGCGTCCGCGCCCTTGGCTTCGATCACGCCCGCCGGCGCGCCAGTGGTGAGATTGGCGGCTTCGTTGGTGACCGTGGCGGTGATGAACTCGATGTCGCCGCCGGTCTTCGCGGCCATCGTGCCGAAATTATTGACCGTGACAGGCCCGGCATTTGGATTGGCCGGATTCGGCGAGAACTCGGCGACCGCGCCGGCCCCGGTCACGACAACCTTGCCGCCAGTCTCGATCGTGGAGGTGCCATAGCTGGCGAAGAACGGCGGATCGCCCTGGAGGAACAACGTCCCGAAAATGTCGAGGCCGTTGGTCACCGCAAGCCCGCCGCCGATCATCAACAGCTCGCCTGGCGGCAAACCGCCATTCTCCAGCGATGCGTTGATCGTCAAGCTGTAGATCGTGAGATTCAGATCGTAGGTGACGATGCCCGAACTCGATGATGACGATGTCGATCGGATTGGTCGGCGAGAAGCCCTGGTTCCAGATCGGGCCCGTCGGCCAAGTGCCGTTGCCGATCGGCCAGATGAAGATGTTGGAGTTCGACGGAAATACTGGACCCTGCGGATCTGACGGCGGCGGCAGGCCGGGAAGTCCAGGCAGCTGGTTGTTATGCGCAAAGGGCCCGCCGCCATTATCGATGCCGGGCAGGAAATTCGGCGGCAATTGCAGCAGCGGATTGTCGCCGCTGCCCGGAATGCCGATCGACCGCGGCCCGCCGAGCGCATAGGTCTCGTACAGATCCTGGAGGATCTGCTGATCGTCGCCGAGTTGCGAGGCGGTGAGCGGGACGGTCGTGACCAGCGGCGGCAGGCCCGCGCCTTGCGGCGTGACGAACGTGACATAGCCGGTCTGCGACACGGTGGCGATGAGTTGCTCCGAGCCGTCCGTGTTCTGCACGAACATGTCCCACCAGCCGCTGATGGTGGTGCCGGGATCGTCGTAGACCGAGAACGAGTAGGTCGCGTCGTCAATCGTCGCGTTGACCTTGTGGATGTGCTGGACCACGCCGGTGGTGCCGCGAATGCCCATGGTCGCGACCGGCGTGCCGATCTTCATGTCGCCGGAATGCGCGACCTTGCCGGCAACGAAGCCGAACGTGCCGTCGATCAGGGTGAACAGCGCCTGATTTGAAGTCGAATGGGCGTCGTAATTGTATTCGTTGAGCGCCATCCGCGTGTTGGGAAGGAGCTCGAGCGCGGTGCCGTCCGGGAAGGTGATGCCGCACTTGGAATCGGCGCCGGTGAGAACAACGTCGCTCTTGTAGACCGCGTCGCCGACATTGACCGCGACGGAGACGCCGTTGCGCACCACCGTGACCGTGCCGGTGACCTTCTGCACCTTGCCGATCGAATCCGGCGGCGTAACGGATTGCGTCCCGGCCTGGGCGTATTCATGCGGCGCGGGCGACCCCGCAAGCATGTCGACAATTTCGGGCGTGAGATGCGCGCCGTTCGGCGCCATCAGAGCCGGCGGATGCTCGTTGGCGAAATAGCTCGGAATGACATGGTGCCGGCCGTCATGGCCGGTGAGCACGAGGTCGAGCCCCGAGCGATGGAAGCTGCCGGTGAACAGCAGCTCCGCATCCGGGACAACGATGGCGTTGGCGAAATGCGAATCGGAATGGATCAGCGAAAATTCACCGCCGTGATTTTCGTCCGTCGCAGACGTGAACAAATGCATCCACCCGCCCCCTCAAAAGAGCGTCGTTCTCGACTTCCCCCGGATCGCCTGCAAATGCGCGGCCGCCCCTCGTCCATCCCTGGCTGCCGCGCGAGCGCACATTGTTACAAATTGGCGCCGTTCGGCAAGGACTTATTAAGGACTTACGGCCGCTTTACCGCGACAAAGTAAAGCGGCGCGGTAGCGGGGTAACCTGGGTCGCTCCAGAGCCAGAAAAGGTTCAATTTGAGGGGTCAAATTAACCATGATGGCCTGGCGGCGGGCCGGCCCGGACGGGCGGCGGGCGGCGGGCGGGCTTACAGGCAAGGCGCGGGCAATGGTAAAGGCCCTGCCGATAATCGTGGACCGGAGGTCATACCCGTCCCGATTGCAGCACTGGGATGGAAGGCGCGATGCAAAACATCAGTCCGCTGCTGACGGACCTTTATCAGATCAACATGATCCAGGCTTATCTGGACCATGGCGACACCGACACCGCCGTGTTCGAACTCTTTGTTCGGACGCTGCCGGCACGGCGCGGCTTCCTGATGGCCGCAGGTCTGGAGCAAGCCGTGGATTTCCTGGAGCAGCTCCGCTTCTCGGCGCAGGAGATCGCCTGGCTCAAGAGCACCGGGCGCTTCAACCAGAATCTGCTCGACTACTTCGCCGGGCTGCGCTTCACCGGCGATGTCCACGCCATGCCCGAGGGCACGGTATTCTTTGCCAACGAGCCGATCCTGCGGCTGACGGCGCCGCTGCCGCTGGCGCAACTCGTCGAATCGCGCCTCATCAACATCCTGCACTATCAGGTGCTGATCGCCGCCAAGGCCGCGCGAAGCGTGCTCGCGGCGCCCGGCAAGCTCCTGGTCGATTTCGGCCTGCGGCGCGCGCACGGCGCCGAAGCCGGCCTGATGGCGGCACGCGCGAGCTACATCGCGGGCTTTGCCGGTACCGCGACGGTGCTCGCCGGAGAGCAATTCGGCATCCCGCTGTTCGGCACCATGGCGCATTCCTTCATCGAGGCTTTTAGCGATGAATCCGAGGCTTTTGAGACTTTCGCCCGCACCCGGCCCGACAATGTCGTGCTGCTGCTCGACACCTATGACAGCGAGGCGGCGGCGCGCAAAGCCGTGGCTCTGGCACCGAAGCTGAAGCAAGCCGGCATCGCGATTCGCGGCGTCCGGCTCGACAGCGGCGATCTGGTCGCGCTGTCGAAGAGCGTGCGCGCCATTCTCGACGCCGGTAGTCTCAAGGACACCACGATCTTTGTCAGCGGCGGCCTCGACGAGGATTCGCTGCTGGCTTTCGCCAAAGCCGGTGCGCCGATCGACGGCATCGGCATCGGCACGAGCCTCACCACATCCTCCGACGTGCCGTCGATCGACTGTGTCTACAAATTGCAGGACTACGCCGGCCTGCCGCGGCGCAAGCGTTCGGAAAACAAGGCGACCTGGCCCGGCCGCAAGCAGGTGTGGCGGCGTTACGATGCGCAAGGCCGGATGGCCGAAGATGTACTTACCCTCGCCGATCACGAAAAGGCCGGCGAACCGCTTATTCACTCGGTGATGCACAGCGGAAAACGCTCGAAGGCAAAGCCGTCGCTCGACGACATTCGCAAACATGCCAAGCGCGAACTTGAATCCCTGCCCGAAGCATTGCGGCAATTGACACCCGGCGCCGCCTATCCGGTCGACGTCGCGGACGATCTGGTCAATCTCGCCGCCGAGGTCGACCGGCGCGTGCGATAACGCAAGCTCGAGGGTTAACGGGAGAACCTGGGCCTGCCCGGCGGAACGATTCGGCCGGCTTTGCGGTTGCCGGGTGGCGCGGTTCCGCCAAGGGCCGGGCAGGCCGGCTTGCCGCAATGCAATCAAAAACTGTGCACCGCACAATTTTTCCTTGACTCCGGCCCAAATCAGAGAGGTAATTCACAAATCGGTCATCTCAGTGCCGACCGATCGAGGGCTTTGCTCATGCGCCATCCCATGGCCGCACCCACGTCAAGTCTGCCTTCTCTGATGATGCCCTGCCCGGTTTGCGCAGGGCGCATGGCCTATCACGGCCACCGCCCGGTTTCCGCCGACGTCGAAGATACCGTCTACGCCTGCCGCAATTGCGGGGCGGAACTGATACGGACTTCGGTGCGGCGCACAACGGACGCCAAGCCGGCGGCGGCCTAGCCAATTCCGGCAATTCCGGGCCCTGAGCGGCGGCCCCCCGGTTCCATCATCGGCTCAATCCCATCTGCGCGAACACCGCACGGCCGAGAAGGCCGTAGGGATTATTGAGCGTCTCCAGCATCTCGAAATGGTTGTAGCCCTCGCCGACGATCAGTTCGACCGGCTTGCCGGCGGCTTTCACCGCGGCGGCGAAGTCGCGGGTCTGGCGCTGAAACTCCGGCGTCTCATAGGTGCCGTGGGTGAGCACGAGCGGCGTATGCAGCCGATCGAGATGGCGCATGGCCGACAGCTCGTGCTCCATTTCGTCGGTGAATTTCACATATTTGGAGCGCTTCGACATCCGCACCGGCTTGAGATCGTACATGCCGCTCGACAGCGTCGCGCCTTTGAGAATGTCGCGCGGCAAGCCGTCCTTGCTCCAATCGCTGGTGACCACGCATCCGGCCAGATGCGAGCCTGACGAGTGCGAGATCAGATGCAGGCGTTTGCTGTCGCCGCCGAATGACGCGGCGTTGCGATAGAGGTGCCCGACCGCGCGCCGCACCTGCTCGACCATCGGGAACAGGCTGCCGCCGGCATCGGTGACATTGGTGAAATCGAGCGCCGCGAAATGCGCGCCGGCAGCCACAAAAGGCTCGGCCAGACAGGCGTGTTCTGCGGCATTGCCGTGCAGCCAGGCGCCGCCATGGACGAAAATCGCAACCGGCGCGTTCGGCATCTCGCTGCGATAAACATCGACGCCCTCGATCGGCGTCGGCCCATAAGCGAGCCGCAGCGGCTCGCCGAGCCGCGCGCGCACGGCCTTGCTGTTGGCGACGCGACGCGCCGCAACCTGATCGCGGTTCGGCGCATAAACCACCTGATCGTAGGCGTCGTCGAGCTCCTGCTGGTCCATGGTGAGCCAGACGATCGGACCTTTGGCTTTCGCAGTGGCAGTTCCGGCTTGCATTGTCTTTCCTTCAGCATTTTCCTGCTCCGTACGCGGAGCAGCTACTTCTTGTACTTCGCGTCCATCGCGGCAAAGAACCCTTGCGCCTTGAGCGCATCGAGCAGACCGAGATCGATGAAATCACCGACATTCTGGCTGGCCTTGGGGAACACTTTCAAGACGTTCTGCACGCCGGTCCCCGACGGTTCGAGATTGAGCGGCGATTGCGCGACAAAGTCGCGATAGGCGATATCGAGATTTTTCTCGCTGGTGATTTTCAGCTCCTTCGCCAGCACCTGCTTGGCGCGCTTCTCGTCGGTGAGCGCGATGTAATTGCCTTCGATGCAGGTTTTGAGGAGGCGCGTGAGCAGATCGCGCCGCGCGCCGATATCGTCATGCCGCACGGCAAGGCCGGCGAACAGCCAGGGAATCTGCATCGGCACGAAATCGACCAGCGGGTTCAGCCCCGCCTGCCGCGCCGCGGATGCGAGCGGCTCGTCGAGCGGCGCCGCCTTGATCTCACCGGATTTCAGCGCGGCGAGACGATGCGCGCTGGAGCCATATTCCTTGATGGTGACGTCGTCGCGCGACAGGCCGAGCTTCTGCAAAGCCAGCGTCACGGCGGAATTGCTCTCGGAGCCCGACGAACTGATGCCGATCGTGCCGCCCTTGAGGCCGGCGGCCGAAGTCACGCCGCGCGCCCCGATCAGGCTGAAGCGCATGACGTTCGACAGCGCCGCGATCAGGCGCAGATTGCCGCCGGATTGATTGACCTTGATCACCGCCGACAGTCCGACCTGCATCACGTCGATGCGGCCGGCCTGCAATTCCTCGGCGCCGCGGCTGCCGCCGTTCATGTCGAGGATATCGATCTTGAGCCCGTGCGCGGTATCAAGGCCGGCGGGGCGCGCCATGTAGAGCGCGAGCACCGTGTTCGACGGATCGGCAATGCCGATCTTGATCTCGACCGGGGCCGCGGGCGGCATTTGCTGCGCGGCGGCGAGCCACGGCGCAGCCACAAGCGCGAACAGCACCGACCAGCAGAGAGCGTGACGAATAAGCTTGTGCTTCGGCAAAGGCGCGTCCCCGGGAAGTCCCACTGGTATTGGGAACTTCAGAGCCGCCACCTTAGCCCAGATTCAATTCGTTGAAGAAGTCGTTGTCCTTGTCGTCGATGACGGGGAAAGGCTGGGAAATCACCCACATCAAGGCGCCGGTTACAGCACCCACCGCCGTCAGAACTTCATCAAGTCCTTGGCGAGCGTGATCGGCCCGGAAAAATACTTCTTCGCCTCGTCGAGGTAACGCTGATAGTCGTCGTTAGGGTCGACCGAAGGACTGAAATGCGTCATGACAACGGCCTTCAAGCCGGCTTTCGCAGCCATCTTGCCGACGTTCTCCGGCGTGACATGCTCCTCGTGCATGTGGCGGAGAAAACCCTCCTGCTCCGACGGCGACTTCGCCTGCCAGATGCCGTTGCGCTTGAACACCGCGACGACATCGTCCGGCAAGGTCACCTCGGTGACATAGAGGTCGGCGCCCTTCGCCAAATCGGCAACGGAGTCGGAAGGGCCGGTATCTCCGGTGAAGAAGACGACACGGCCGGGCGTTTCGAAACGGTAAGAATAGGACTTGTACTTGCCGTAGGGCGGACTGCCGGGCGGGAAGTTGAAATGCGTGTTCTCGACCGCCGTCACCTTGACGTTGGCATCCTGGTAGATGACGCCCGGCTGCACGTCATGGCCGTGAAAGGTGTCAGCCATGGGCCGCTGCTTGCCTTCGGCCCAGCGAATCTCGGCATTGGGCGTGAGATAGTCGATCACACCTTTGACCAGCGCCTCGACTTCGCCGCCGTAAATATCAGTCGGTTCGGCACGCTGATATTCCCACTGCGAGGCCAGCAGCGTTGCAAGGCCATTGGTGTGGTCGCTATGTGGATGCGTGATGAAGATTTTCCCGACTTTACGGAAATCATAGCCCGCTTGCACAATCCGGCGTGTCGCGCCGTCGCCGGCGTCGATCAGATAGAGCGTGCCATTGACGACAAGAAGGTTTGACGACTGCGCGCGATCCTTGGTCGGAAGAGGGCCGCCACGCGTGCCGAGCGTAATGAGCGTCGTTCCGCTCTCGGCGGGCTGCGCAGATAGCCGATCCGTCGCCGCCACGATGACGAGCGCCACAACGGACACGGCGCCGGCCAGCAGGAACGATCGCTTGATGTTCATGCGCTACCCTTTTTGCTGCCCGACCTCACCCCGGGAGAGTTACCCCAGATTCAATTCCTTGAAGAAGTCGTTGCCCTTGTCGTCGATGACGATGAAGGCCGGGAAATCGACCACGTCGATGCGCCAGATCGCCTCCATGCCGAGATCGGCATATTCGACGCACTCGACCTTTTTGATGCAGTGCTCGGCGAGGTTGGCTGCGGTGCCGCCGATCGACGCCAGATAGAAGCCGCCGTATTTCTTGCACGCGTCGCGAACGGTCGCGGCGCGATTGCCCTTGGCCAGCATCACCATGGAACCGCCGGCGGCCTGGAAATCGGCAACGAAAGAATCCATGCGGCCGGCCGTGGTCGGGCCGAATGCGCCCGAGGCATAGCCTTCCGGTGTCTTCGCCGGTCCCGCGTAGTAGACCGGATGGTTCTTGAAGTAGTCGGGGAGCCCCTCGCCCTTCTCCAGGCGCTCGCGCAATTTGGCGTGCGCCAGATCGCGCGCCACGATCATCGGGCCGGTCAGCGACAGCCGGGTCTTGATCGGATGCTTGCTGAGCTGCGCCAAAATCTCCTTCATCGGCCTGGTGAGATCGATCTTCACCACGTCGCCGCCAAGCTTCCCGGTATCGACCTCCGGCAGATATTTTGCCGGATTGTGCTCGAGCTCTTCGAGGAACACGCCGTCCTTGGTGATCTTGCCGAGCGCCTGGCGATCGGCCGAGCACGAAACGCCGAGCCCGATCGGCAGCGACGCCCCGTGCCGCGGCAGGCGGATCACGCGCACGTCATGGCAGAAATATTTGCCGCCGAATTGCGCGCCGACGCCGAGCGACTGCGTCATCTTCTGGATTTCCTGCTCCATCTCCTTGTCGCGGAAGGCGTGGCCGTCCTCGGAGCCGTGATCCGGCAATTCGTCGTAATATTTGCAGGAGGCGAGCTTCACCGTCTTCATGGTCATCTCGGCCGACGTGCCGCCGATGACGATGGCGAGATGGTAAGGCGGACAGGCCGCGGTGCCGAGCGTGAGCACTTTCTCTTTCAGGAACGCCAGCATGCGCTCCCGCGTCAGGATCGACGGCGTCGCCTGGAACAGGAACGCCTTGTTGGCCGACCCGCCGCCTTTGGCGATGAACAGGAGCTTGTAGGCGCCGTCGTTGTCGCCCTTGCTCTCGGCAAAGATCTCCACCTGCGCCGGCATGTTGTTCTTGGTGTTCTTCTCCTCGAACATCGAGACCGGCGCGAGCTGCGAATAGCGCAGATTGCGTTTGAGATACGCATCGCGCGCGCCCTCGGCGAGCGCCGCCTCGTCATCGCCCGCGCTCCACACCAGCCGGCCCTTCTTGCCCATGATCAGCGCGGTGCCGGTGTCCTGACACATCGGCAGCACGCCGCCGGCGGCGATATTGGCATTCTTGAGAAAATCGTAGGCGACGAACTTGTCGTTCCCCGACGCCTCCGGGTCCTCGACGATCGCCTTGAGCGAAGCGAGATGCGCGGGGCGAAGCAGATGATTGATGTCGGTGAACGCGGCCTCGGCGAGCGCCCGCAACGCCTCGCGGGGCACCACCAGCACCTCTTCGCCCATGACCCGCTCGACCTTCACGCCGTCGGCGATCTTGCGATAGGTCGTCCTGTCCTTGCCCAGCGGAAACAGCGGGGTGTGCTTATAGGGCGGGAGCGGATGTTCGGTGAGAGGTGCGTTCATGGGCTTGCCTGGCTAAATGCTTGACGTTGGGGAACCCTATACACTTTTCCCGCCCGTCATACGCGGGCTTGACCCGCGTATCCACGCCGAATTCCGGCATGGGTCCGGTCCGTTACAGGTCTGGCTATATGGAAAGTCGGCATGGACTGCCGGGTCAAGTCTGGCAACGAGGCGCTAGTTGGCGCTGCTTCAGGAGATAAATCGGGACGTCACTACGTCTGAACGTCCAGCAGCGACTTCACCATGCGCGAATAGATGCGCATCACATAAGCGTTGGCCACGAAATTATAGCGGGCGGTGAGCTGCTGATAGGCCTCGCTGGTGAGGTCGACATTCGGCCGCGCCACGTCGCCGTTCGCATCGGCGTAAGGCGCAGTCGGGTCATAGGCGAGCACGGTCGAAGGTTGCACGTTGGTGGTGACCGCCTGCGTGCCGCCGCCCGCGAGCGCGACCTGATGCACCTCTTTGGGCGTGTAGTGCGGCGGATATTGCGTCTGCACTATCGCACTCGCATCCGGGGCCGGTCCGTCGGATTCGGCGTTGGCGACATTGCTCGCGGAGTCCTGGAGGCGCTCCGACGCAGCAGTGACGCCCGACACGGCGATCGTGAGGATCGAGCTCATGCCTGAGCGATAACGCCACGCGTGCTAAGCGGCCGTTGTAAAACTCCCTCAAAGTTTAACGATCCGCGCTGCGGCGCGAACGAAGGATGCGCGTCAAACAGGCCTACAATTTGAATAATTTCTCCGCATTGCCGTGCGCGATGCGGGCGCGATCGACAGTGCTCACCGGGATTTGATCCAGAAAAGCCCGCGCCTCCTGCATCGAATTATACGGAAAGTCGGCCGAGAACATGATGCGGTCGACGCCGACTTCCAGAAGGAGATCGAGGAAGGTGGCCGGGAAATTGAAGCCGGCGATGGTGTAGTGGACATTGTTGCGCAGATAGTGGCTGACCGGCTGTTTGAGCTTGGTCACCGCAGCCGGAAACCGCTCGTCGAAACGCTGCATCATGAAGGGCAGCGCCTCGCCGCAATGGCCGATGACATATTGCAGCTTCGGGAAAGCGTCGAACACGCCGCCGACCACGAGGCGCAGAATGTGCAGGCCGGTTTCGATATGCCAGCCCCAGCCCGATCCGGCCAAGGCGTCGGAGACCGGCTGCGGCAAACCGGCGAACGAGGCGTCGACCACGGCCTTCGGCGGCACGGTCGGGTGCAGATAGATCGGCACGTTGAGCGCCTGCGCGCTTTCGAAAATCGGCCAGAAGAACTTGTCGTCGAAATAGCGGCCGCGGTTGTGGCCGTGGACGACGGCGCCGACAAAGCCGTGGTTGCGCACCATCTGCTCGAGTTCGGCGGCCGCCTTGTCGGGCGCTCCGGTCGGCAGCGCGGCGAGGCCGGCAAAGCGCTTGGGATGCTTCTTCACCGCCTGGCTCAGAAAATCATTGGCTTCGCGCGCCAGCGCGACCGCGTCGGCGGGCTCGAGCTGTTCGCAGCCCGGCGAGGTCAGCGACAGCACCTGCATGTCGATGCCGGCCGCGTCCATCGCGGCGATGCGGGCGTCGCCGACTTCGGCGAGCTGCTCGAAGATCTTGGCGAGGCGGCCGCCGACCTTCTTGGCATGTTCCTCGCGATGCCGTCCGGCGCCGGCGCGGAAGGCGGGCGTGGTGAAGTGTTCTTCGAGCGTGATGGTGCGCATGGTTATTCCTTATGGCGTTTCCGGTATTTCGCGTGCGGTGGGTTGGAGCGTCGGCGGGAGGCCGAGTTTAGCGCAGCGGGCGGATAGGGCAACGCGATGCTTTGCCCTGCGGCGATTTTGCCGGATTTTTGCCGGCGCATGATCTTTTGCGGCCTTGCTTCGCCGGCCGAAGCAGGCTTCGCGAAGGCGGAAAACCGGTTTCCACTTTTCCGGATCATGCTTTAAGGACGCGGCATGCCGCCTCGTACGCCTTCCCCGCCTGTCGCCTCGTCCCGCAAAGTCCGGATCGGCCGTTCGTCGGCCGGGCTCGGCCTGTTCGCTGTCAGGCCGATCGCCAAGAACGCCTATATCGTCACCTACCAGGGCAAGCGAATTTCGACGAAGGAAGCGCATCGCCGCGAGCGCGAAGGCAAAGCCAGGTACATGTTCGAGATCAACGCCCGCTGGACCATCGACGGCTCGTCGCGGCGCAATCTCGGGCGCTATGCCAATCATGCCTGCCGCCCGAATTGCGAACCGGCGCTGCGCAAGGGCAAGATCGTCCTCCTCGCACTGCGCGATATCGCGCCGGACGAGGAGGTCACCTATGACTACGGCAAGGACTATTTCGATCTCTTCATCGCGCCGCTCGGCTGCCGTTGCGCGGCCTGCGCCATGAAGGCGGCGAAGATCTACGGCAAGGCGCCGCGGCGTGGCATAAAGGCCAAACGACGTTGACAGCAAACGGCGCTGAGATGCGTTCATGCCGGTCGAACTGAAAAAGGTGCTTGGCCTGCTGAACGGCCGGGACATTCCCGGCCTGCGCCTCGCCATATTCATTGTCTCGGCCGCGCAGGCACTGCTGCCGGTCGGGCTGATTTTCTACATTGCGCGCAACGCCAATCCGATGGGCGACGGCATGGAATGGGTCGCCACGGTTCCGGCGCTATTTCTCGCCGGGCTGTCCGCCGTGCCGGGACTGCTGTTGAGCGTCATCAACCGGCTGCTCATCCCCGGCGCGCTGTGGGCGATTGCCGGGGCCGCGGTCAATCTCGCCTTCTACACCGAGATCGCGCGCGAATTCTCCCACGCGGGATAATGACGCCGTCCTTCATTCAAGCTTGATATGCGCGTCCTGGAGGAGCTTGCGCCAGCGCGGCTCCTCGATGGCGATGCGCTTGGTCAGGTCTTCGGGCGAGCCGGCGATGGATTTGAAATATTGCACGTCGAGAAAGTTTTTCTGCACGTTCGGGTCGGCGAATATCTTGCGCACTTCGGCGTTGAGCTTCTTGGTCACGTCGGGCGGCATGCCGGCGGGGCCGAACAGCGCGAACCATGATATCGCGGCGAAGCCGGGCACGGTCTCGGCTACGATCGGCACGTCCGGCAACAGCCGCATCCGCTTGGGCGCGCCGACCGCGATCATCTTCACCGTGCCGGCCTTGACCTGCGGCATGCCGCTGCCGGTCGAAACGAACATCAGCTGGATCTGTCCGCCCATGACGTCCTGCATGGCCGGCGTCGCGCCCTTGTAATGCACCGGGACCATGTCGGTGCCGGTCATGGTCTTGAACATTTCCATGTTGAGGTGGCCGCTCGAGCCGACGCCATAGGTGCCGTAATTGAGTTGGCCGGGCTTTGCCTTGGCGAGCGCGATCAGTTCCTTGACGCTGCTGACCGGCACCGCGGGATTGAGAATGAGCGCGTGATCGATCTCGACCAGACCGGAAATCGGCGTGAAGCCGTGCACCGGGTCGTAGGGCAGATGATCGTAGAGCGTCGGGTTGACGATGAAGGTCGTCTCCGGGCCGATGAACAGCGTGTAGCCGTCGCCCGGTTGCTTGGTGACGTATTCCGCCGCGACCTGGTTATTGGCGCCGGGCTTGTTCTCGACCACCGCCTGGGCGCCGAAATCGGCCATGAAATGCTGCGCCAGAAGCCGGCCGAGCATATCGGTGACGCCACCCGGCGACGCCGGCACGATGATGGTGATCGGCTTCGAGGGGTAATTGTCGGCCAAAGCCTGGGTCGTGACCGCAGTCGCGCTGACCGCGAGAAAGCACACGAGCGCGGCCGTGCGGCGAAACCAGAATGTCATTCCAAATCCTCCCCTCGAACGCCCCCGCCTCGCGGCGCGGGCTTGCCGTTTTGCGGCATCTTATACCGGTTCGTACCGCAACTTGAACGGCAGAGACAGCGGCCGCGACCAAGTCATAATGTATCAGCGGCAAGGGGAATGAGATGCGGTGTTTGCGCGCAATTTCGCTGCGGTCTGGGCAAGCAGGTACGGCGATCGCCATGACCGTCGCAATGGGCATCGCCAGCACCATCGCCTGCGGCACCCAAGCCGCGCGCGCCAGCGAGCCGGCGGATACCGATTTCGCCAAGCGCTTCTTCGCCGGCAATGTCGGCAAGCCAAAAGCCTATGCTTGTTTCGCGCGGCGCTACGATGCCGCGCATATGGCGGAGCATCCAAAGCAAAAGGTCACTGTCCTGAAGCTCCTGATCACCTCGGAGCTATTGGAAGACGACAAGTACCTCAACTATTCGTTCCGGCTCGGCGTCAATTTCCGTGACCGGCCCGGCGATTTCGATTCCAGCGGCGACTGCGGCCACGCGCCGACGGTGCGCAATCCCGATACCGACCCGATGCCGGCCGCGGGCATCGACTTCAATTGCGGCGTCGACTGCGACGGCGGCGGCATTGCGGTCAATCTCGCCAACAACGATAATTCGCTGATCGTCAAGCTCGACCGCATGCGCATCTGGAAGAGCACGGACGCCGACGACGCCCCGCACCGATCCATGGAAGGCGGCGCCGACGACAAGATATTCAGGCTCGACCGCACGAGCCTCGACGAATGCCGATCGCTGGTTACCGATCGCAAGGAACTGGCCGCGATGCGGACGAAGAAAAAGTAACAAGGAGCCATCATGCGCCGACGCAATCTGCTGCAACTCGCCCTCGCCCTGACGCCCGCCTGCCTGCTGGCGACGCGCGCGCAAGCCACCACCACCGACGCCGCCAAAGTCGCCTACCACCTCGCCGATCTCGACAAAGTCGATTTCGTGCTCGGTAACATTGCCAATCACTATAAAGGCATGGGCGGCCCGGAGAATGTCACGATTGCCCTGGTGATCCACGGCCCGGCGCTCAAGGCGTTTCATACCGCCGGCGCCTCGCCCGACGTGGCGAAGCGCACTGCCGATTTCTCAAAGAGCGGGCTGCAACTTTACGCCTGCATCAACACGATGCGCGCGCAGAATGTGACGCTGGAAGACCTGTTGCCGGGCTTCGCCGTTGCCGACAAAGGCGGCGTCGTGCGCCTCGCGCAATTGCAAGCGCAGGACTACGCCTATCTGCGGCCGTGAACTGCGCGGCGCGCTAGTCGCGCCGCGTTTTCGTTATTGGCACTGGAACTGCTCGCCGGAGCGGCCGAAGCAGTACTTCTTGCCGACATTGATCAGCTGAACGCGACGATTGACGCCCGAAGTGGGGTGCCGCGGATCGCGCAGCTGCTCCTCGCCCAAACCGACCGGCTGCAGCACGCTGGGATTGATGCCGAACGGATCGACCAAAGCAGCGACGATAGCGTCGGCGCGGCGCTGGCTGAGCCCGATATTATATTCCCGGCCGCCGACCGAATTGGTATGGCCGATGACGAGGAAGCCATAGCCGAGCAGGATCGGATTATGCAGCGCGTCGGCGATCGAACCAACGGTGCGGTAGGACGACGGCTTGATCACCGACGAATTGAAATCGAAATCGACCTCGACGGTGAACTGCGCGAGATTTTCCAGCTGCGGGAACGACAGCGCCCGCGGCGGCAGAGCGCCCGGATAGTTGCGGATATTGTCGAGCGCCGCCTGGCGCATCTGCGAGGCGGTCAGATCGAGCCGCACGTCACCGCTGACGGCGGCGAGGCTGTTGGTCATTTGTCCGGCGCCGATACGGTTTTGCGCGAAGGCGGCCGTGACGACGAGCGCGAAAGCGACGGCCGCGATAGCGGAAATATGATGCGGTCTCATTGCTGCGCCCTCTCGGTGCTCCAGCCGGAATCAAGGAAGGCCTGACTGCAGCGCGGGCTGAGCGCCGCCGCCGACGTCATTTTCAGGCATTCGACGAGATGCGCGTCGGCATGCGAGGTGCCGCACACACGCAAAATGTCCGGCTCGCAAATATCGCCGATATTGCGCTGCGCCGCGGCGCGCCGGCTGATCGAGTCATAGACCGCCGCGCGGGTCTGCGCGCAGCCCGGCGACAACCCGCCGGCATGGCTGTCGAGGCAAGCCTTCAACGCGCCGCTCAACGGAATGCCGCGGCAGTATTTGGCAACGTCGCGGCCGCAAGCCGCGGCCAGCTGCGAGATGGCGTCGGCATAGCTCATGGTCTGAGCGCGAGCCGTACCGATCCCGCCAATCACGAATAAGAACAGAAAGACAAATGTCGCTTGTCTTAGCGCGCGAGTACGCATGAACGCCTCCCCTCACCGCCCGTGAAGTCGCACCGGTGATCATCCTTCCGGGTTCCATCCTAGCCAAGCTGTGTCGGATTGCCCAGTCTGTTCATTAAGTTACCTCCGGCATGCGGATGAGGCCGGTGTCTTCGCATTCTCGCAGCGGATCGTCCCCGGCTTAGGCGGAGGCCACTTCGCGCAGCGGCGCGCGGCTGAGTTCGTTGCCGGCGGCGATCGCCTTCTGCAGAAGCCGCACCAGTTCCTTGGCTTCCTTGTCAGTGAGGCCGCGTACCATGATTTGCTGCGCCGCCTCGACTGCCGGCGTAGCGCCGCGCAAAGTGCGGCGTCCAGCGTCCGTGATCTTCAATTCGCGCGCGCGCCGGTCGCGGCTGCTCTCTTGTCGCGCCACGAGCCCCTTCTGCACCAGCCGGTCGACAACACCGGTAATAGTCGTGCGGTCATATGCGATCAGGCCCGCGAGCGTCACCTGATCGACCGCCGGATTGGCGCCGATCGCGGCAAGAGCCGCGAATTGAACGGGCGTGAGGTCGTGACCTTCCTTCTCCATTTCGGCGAGGAACACCGCCACCGCGATCTGCTGGAAACGGCGCGCCAAGTGGCCGGGCATGTCATGCATGTCGTTCATGTCGTTCACGGAAACCTCTCCGGCCCAGGGCCGTTGGAACTTCAAAAATAGCAGACTCACTCACGCGAGGGACTTGACGAGCATACTGATAATCAGCATACTGAGCAATAGGCAGTATACTGATTATCAGCATGCTGTGCCGTGCGACGCATGGCGGCAGCGGCCAAAAAGGAACGGAAAATGCAGTTCCATCTCAATGGCTTCGAGCCGGGCGACCCGGAGATTTTCGACCGCTCGGAACGCTCTCCCGCTTCGGGCGCGGAAGGCTCCGTTCCCAAAGAGGTCGATGTTCTGATCGTCGGCTGCGGGCCGGCAGGGTTGACGCTGGCGGCGCAATTGTCGGCATTTCCCGATATCAAGACCTGCATCGTCGAGCAGAAGCCTGAGCGCATGCTGCGCGGCCAGGCCGACGGCATCGCCTGCCGCACCATGGAGATGTTCAACGCCTTCGGCTTTGCCGAGCGCGTGCTCAAGGAAGCGTGCTGGATCAACGAGACCACATTCTGGAAGCCCGACGACACGCGGCGCGAAAATATCGTCCGCAGCGGTTGGGTTCAGGACGTCGAAGACGGCTTGTCGGAATTTCCCCACGTCGTTCTCAATCAGGCCCGCGTGCACGATTTCTATCTCGACGTCATGCGTCGGTCGGCGGCGAAGCTCGAGCCGTATTACGGGCGGCGCCTCGTCGGTGTCACGCCCGCATCAGGCAGCGGCGACGCGCAGCGCGTGACTGTGACGCTGGAGCGGGCCGAGGGCCCGCACCAGGGTGAGACCGAGACGATCAGGGCGCGCTATGTGGTCGGTTGCGACGGCGCGCGCAGCGCGGTGCGAAGCTCGATGGGCCGCGAGCTGCACGGCGATTCCGCCAACCACGCCTGGGGCGTGATGGATGTCCTGACCGTCACCGATTTCCCCGATATTCGCTGCAAAACGCTGATCCAGTCCGCCGATGAAGGCAGCCTTCTCATCATCCCGCGCGAAGGCGGCTATCTCGTCCGCCTCTATGTCGAGCTCGCCAAGCTCGACGTCGGCGAACGGGTCGCCAACCGCAACATCGGCCTCGACGAGATCGTCGCCAAGGCGCAACGGATTTTCCATCCGTACAAGCTCGAGGTGAAAGAGGTGCCGTGGTGGTCGGTCTACGAGATCGGCCAGCGCCTGACCGACAAGTTCGACGACGTGCCCGAGGACGAGATCGCGACCCGGTTGCCGCGCGTCTTCATCGCCGGCGATGCCTGCCACACCCATAGTCCGAAGGCGGGGCAAGGCATGAATGTGTCGATGCAGGACGCTTTCAATCTCGGATGGAAGCTGGTCGCGGTCTTGCGCAAGCAGTGCCCGCCGTCACTGCTGCACACCTATTCCGCGGAACGGCGGGCGATCGCCAAAGAGCTGATCGACTTCGACCGCGAATGGGCGGCGCTGCTTGCGACCCATGAGACAGGCGCCAAAAAAGGCGCAAAGTCCGATCCGGCCAAGACCCAAAACTATTTCGTGCGGAGCGGCCGCTATACGGCGGGGACCGCGACGCATTACAGCCCGGCGCTTCTGACCGGCAAGGGCGATCACCAACATCTGGCGCAGGGATTTGTCGTCGGCACGCGTTTTCATTCCGCGCCGGTGATCCGTCTCGCCGACGGCAAGCCGATGCATCTCGGCCACGCGGTCAAAGCCGACGGGCGCTTTCGGATTATTGCGTTTGCCGGAGCCGGCGGCCCGGCCGCCGCGAATTCCGCGATCCGCCGCCTGTGCGATTTTCTCGCGCAGGATCCGGCATCGCCGGTGCGAAAGTACACGCGCGGCGGCGAGGATATCGATGCGGTGATCGATGTCCGCGCCGTGTTTCAGCAGGCTCATCGCGAGCTTGCCATCGAGGCCATGCCGGCGCTGCTGCTGCCGCGCAAGGGCCGTTTCGGCCTGCTCGACTACGAGAAGATGTTCTGCGCCGACATCAAGGGCGGCAACGACATCTTTGCCAGGCGCGGCATCGATCGCGCGGCCGGATGTATGGTCATCGTGCGGCCCGACCAATATGTCGCGCATGTGCTGCCGCTCGATGGATACGCGCAGCTCGCGTCATATTTCGACGGCTTCATGCTGCCGCAATCCGGGAAGGATGCGCAACGGATGGCCGGAACCGCGGCGGCCTGAACGGCGAGCTTTCATCCGGGCCGCGCTCCGCGATCGTTGCCTGCGGTCGATGTCAGCCAATGCGCCATGACATCCAGAGCTTCGTTCAAGACGTCGGCATCGCGGCGGCCGGATCTGGCCGGAACGTGCAGACTGTGATCGGCGCCGTCGATCTCGTGCAGCGACGCGTTCGCGGTTAATTTGACAATGACACCTTTCATCGGCGCGGGCTCGGCGAGCTTGTCGCGCGTGCCCTGGATGAACAGCATCGGCACATGTACGTCGGCGAGATGTTTCGCCCGTTCGGCCGAAGGCTTGCCGGCCGGATGCAGCGGGAAGCCGAAAAACACCAGCCCGCGCACGCCGGGTAGCGGCCGCAGCGCTTGCGCCTGCGAAGTCATGCGGCCGCCGAACGATTTGCCTCCCGCCACAAGCACCGCGTCCGGATAAAGTCGCGCCGCTTCCGCCACCGCGGCGCGCACCGTGGCATGCGCAAGCGCCGGCGCGTCGGGGCGGCGCGCGCCCTTCTCCATATAGGGAAACTGATAGCGCAGCGTCGCAATGCCGCGATCGCACAGGCCCGCGGCGACATTGGCCATGAAAGCATGGGTCATTCCCGCGCCGGCGCCATGAGCGAAGACATAGCAAGCGATCGCGCGCGGCGGCCGCAGGAGCAGGCCCGAGACCGAGCGTGACGGATCGACGGAGATTTGCAGCCTTTCCGCGTCGTGCTTCGTCATTGTGAACAGTAACAAAACGTCTGCGAGAAGTACGCCCGGAGCAAGCTCACTTCTCAGCCTTCCGCGCTTCCGGCTTGAGATAGACGATCAAGCAGCAAATGCACATACCGAGACCAATCAACGGGTATTTCAGCGCCACGACCGCGGCCGCCGCGAAGACGCAGAGCGTGATGATCGAACGGACGTGCATGATCCGGCGCTCGCCGGGCGGTATGTCGTCCACCGGCGAGCGATCAATCAGCTCGTAGATCAAACAAATGTAGGTCGCGTTCACCAGGAAGAAGACCGCGGCATAGAAGGCCACGGGTTGCGGCGCCAGTTTGCTCACCGCCATCCAGGCAGTGGACAGCGGCAGCAGCGACACCGAGAACAGATGCGCAAAATTGAACCACATCAGGCGCGGCGTCGCCTCGCTGGCATAACGCAGAAGATGGTGGTGATTGACCCAGACGATGGCGATGAACAGATAGCTCACCGCATAGCTCAACCAGGTCGGCCACAGCGATAGCAGCGCTTTGAAGGTCGGAATCTCGGGCGGCCGCAGTTCCAGAACCAGCACAGTGATCAGGACGGCGAACACGCCGTCGGAGAACGTATTCAGCCGTTCGGGACTCCTTCTGCCATGAAGCACGGCTGACCCCCGCCATCATTTCAGGAAATCGCGGATGCTTTCAGCGATCTCACGAGCGTGAGTTTCGAGCGCAAAGTGGCCGGTGTCAAAGAAGCGGACGATCGCGCCGGGAATATCGCGCTTGAATGCCTCGGCGCCCGGCGGAATGAAGAACGGATCGTTCTTGCCCCACGCGGCGAGAAGCGGCGGCTTGTGCGTGCGGAAGTATTCCTGAAACTTCGGATAGAGCGCGACATTGCTCTTATAGTCGCCGATGAGGTCGAGCTGAATTTCATCAGCTCCGGTGCGCGCCAAATAGAAATCGTCGAGGTTCTGACCATCCGGCGACACCACCGTCGGATCCGGCACGCCGTGCGTATATTGCCAGCGGGTCGTCTCCGGCGCGAGGAACGCGCGCAGCGCCTTGCGGTTCGCCTCGGACGGATCCTGCCAATAGGCCCGGATCGGAGTCCAGCCGTCGCTGAGACCTTCTTCGTAGGCGTTACCGTTCTGCGAGATGATGGCCGTGATCCGCTCGGGATGACGAACCGCGAGCCGGAAGCCGGTCGGGGCGCCGTAATCAAAGACATAGACCGCAAAGCGATCAAAGCCGATCACTTCGGTGAAGCGCTCGATGACACCGGCGATGTTGTCGAATGTGTAGCTGAACTTGCCGCGCGGCGGCATGTCGGATTGACCGAAGCCGGGAAGGTCCGGCGCGACGATGTGTATCTTGTCGGCAAGGAGCGGGATCAGGTCGCGGAACATGTGGCCGGCGCTCGGGAAGCCGTGCAAGAGCAAAAGCTTCCGGCCGTCGCGCGGTCCTGCTTCGCGATAGAAAACCTTAAAGCCATCGACGTCGGCGGCCTGGTATTTAATCGGCGTCATTCGACGCTCCCATATGTCAATTGCCAGTCACAGCGCGGATGGCATCGCGAAGAATATCGACGACGGCGGCCGACGCCGTGACGCTGGGCGCATGATCGACCGGATGCGCCTTGGTCTTTGCTTTCATGCGTTCCGCCATGAAGCGCTGCGTGGCGGGCACGATCATCCGGTCTTGTTCGGCGATGAGAAACCAGCTCGGAACGTCCCTCCACAGCGGGCGTCCGGCGGGAACGGTAATGCAGTTCACCGAGATCGGCCGCTGCACCGCCGCGAGCACGGCGTGATCTTCCTTGGAAGCGTTCTGCGCGAAAGCCGTCGCGAAGGCGTCCGCGGGCAGCCAGATCAGCCCGTTATTGTCCGGTGCAAGCTTGGGCGCTTGGGGATGCGGTTCGACGCGGTAGAACACGTCGGCGACTTTCTCACCCTCGTCGGGCGCAAGCGCGGTGACATAAACCAGCGCCTTGACGCGTTCGGGACGCGCGAGAGCGATGACTGCGCCGGCATAGGCATGTCCGGCCAAGACGATCGGGCCTTGCGTCCGGTCCAGGCTGCGGTTGAGCGCGGCAACATCGTCGGCAAGCGAGGTGAGCGGCAGCGGCGCGGCTGACACGTTCACGCCCTCCGCCGTGAGCGGCGCAATGACCCGCGCCCAGCTCGAGCCATCCGCCCAGGCGCCATGGGCCAGCACCACGCTTACGTCCTTCATCGCCATCACTTGCTCCCGCGGTCGCAGGCATTGCCGAGTTAGTAACCGCATTAATGCCTATTGACAGGTTAGGAGCGAAGCTCGCATAACGGCGCATAACTTGTCAATTAAGGCTTGACTGGTTATGCGGCTGGTTGTGCGATTGGGATTCTTTCCCTGCTTTGGAAGGGGCCCATCGTGGAACACAGATCACGGGCATCTTTGCCGCCTGCAATGTTCATCGCCGACTCGCTCGGCCTCGATTTCCTTAACTCCGTCGCGATGCCGGTCGATACGCCGGTCGACTGGATCGGCAGCGGCGATGGCCTCTTGAAATGGCTGGCTCAAGCTGAGCTTGTTCCAGTCCACGTCCTTAACGAATTGAAGGCGCGAGCGATGCCGCGCGAACTGGACAAAGTTGCAGATCAGGCCCGCGTTTTGCGCGAGTGGTTCCGCGGTTTCGTCCGCAAGCATATGGGCCGCCCGCTCGCGCCCAAGGCGTTTCAGGAATTACGGCCTTTGAACAAGCTTCTGGAGCGTGACCAAAGTTTCAGCCAGATCGCGCGCGATGGCCGCGGTAAGGGCCATCGTTTTGAATTGCAAACGACGCGGCGCTGGCAATCGCCGGAAGCATTGCTGCTGCCGATCGGCCAGATTTTAGCGAGGTTTGTATGCGAAGAAGACTTCGCCGATGTCAAAGCGTGCGAGGGACCGGGTTGCACCTTGATGTTCGCCGACCATACGCGCAGGCGCGCGCGGCGCTGGTGCAGCATGGCGGTGTGCGGCAATCGCGCCAAGCAGGCTGCGCACCGCAACCGGCTCAAGAACAAGCACTGACGAGCTGACCAATTCCAGAACCGAGGGCGACATACAGGAGTAGAGAGACATGACAGCGCTTCCCCTGATCGTCTTCGACGTCAACGAGACCGTTCTCGATCTTGAAACGATGGAACCGACGTTCCAGCGCATCTTCGGCGACAACAGCGCCATGCGCCTGTGGTTCGCCAATCTGATTTTGTATTCGGCGGCGTTGACCGTGGCCGGCTGCTATGTGCCGTTCACCGACATCGGCGCGGCGGTGATGAAAATGCTGGCCGATACCCGCAGCATCAAGATCGGCGAGGCCGACAAGAAGGAACTGACCGAGAAATTCTCCACCATGCCGCCGCATCCCGAGGTACCGGCAGCGCTGCGCAAGCTGCGCGCCGCGGGCTTCCGGCTCTTCACCCTCACCGACAATCTGCTCGAGGTGCAGACCCGCCAGCTCGAACATGGCGGCATTGTCGATCTGTTCGAACGGCGGTTCAGTGCCGATGGCGTCAAGCACCACAAGCCGTCGCGGCAGGCTTATGCCTATGTCGAGAAGGAGCTCCGCGCAAAACCATCGGAGTTCTGTCTGATCGCCTGCCACACCTGGGACACGCTCGGCGCCGTCGCCGCAGGCTGGGAGGCCGCCCTGATCAAGCGCCCCGGCAACGACGTTCTGGGTGTCGGCCCGCAGCCGCGAATTGTCGGCAAGGATCTCGATGACGTCGCCAATCAACTGATCGCCCGGCACAAGAAGGCGGCTTGACCGCGATCAATCAAAAAGACGCCGGCCGGGAAGCCAATGCGGCGTTATGGCTCGCTGCAATTGTTGATATCGATCCGCTCGGCCGGCGTTAAAACGTAATCTTTCTTTTGCGCCGCGACCCGATCCATGACCTCGGCGCAGGTTTTTCCCGTCATCAACGAGTGTTCGACCGGCTCGGCAAACCAAGCCAATGTGAAAATGGCAGTCGCCAACACCGCAATGTAGATGAGTTCTTTCAAAACTCCCTTCACGGCGAGGTTCCCCTGAGGGCGGCGGGCCAGCCTTACGTTTTTTTCGGCGACCAGCGATAGGCTTTGGCGCAGGCGCCGCCCATCAGCGTCGCCCGGTCGCTGTTGCTCAGCCGGTCGGTGATGCGGAAGGGCTCGACTGCCTGCTCGTAATTGACGACGGCGTAGGCGCGGGTCCAGTCAGTACCCCACAGGCAGCGGTCGAGACCCCAGGCGTCGAACACGCGGGCGAGCGGATCCCAGATGTCGGGAAACGGATATGGCTCTTTCGACAACGTGCAGGCGCCGCTCACCTTGATCACCGCGTTCTTGCGCTTGGCCAGCTCCAGCACTTTCGGCAGATCGGCCCACGGATGCTCCGGCGCCGGCGGCGTGCGCGGCTGCATAATCGCCAGATGATCGATGATGAAGCGGGTGTCGGGATTGCGGTCAATCAGCTTCGTGCCGGCATCGAGATTGCCCCAGAACAAGATGTTGACCGGAAGGTCGTGCTTGGCGGCCGCCCGCGTGATGCGCTCAAGGCCAGGGTCGGCCGGATCGCGGTCGCGGCCTGGCTCTTTGGTCAGCATGATGCGGACGCCGACCGCGCCCGGCGTGCGCTTCCAATCGGCGATGACGTCGCCGACGGCCGGATCGTCCGGATCGACCGGCTTGACGATCGCGAACCGGTCCGGGTGGGCGCGCTGCACCTCGACCGCATAGCTGCCATCGTAGCGGTACAAGCCAAAGGCCGAGATGAAGATCGCGCCGTCGACGCCGACCTTGTCCATCGCCGCCACCATCTCGTCGCCCGTGACGTGAGGCGGCCAGTTCGGAACGTTGTGCCAGGGCCGCTTCGGCGTATTCGCCTCATAAGCGTGGACTTGGCAATCGATGATCGTCATCGGGGAAGCTCCTGAAATTGAAATCGCGTGTTGTCGAGTTCTCTCTGGTCTCACCGCGCCCGAGCGTCAAGTGCATGGTCCGGCAGACCGATGCCGTGCAAAGTCTCCGCCGGTGGAAACTCGTCCGGCGCATTGACGTCCCGCTCGTGAAAGCCATGGCCGCCGAAGCGGTCGACGCAGAGCTTGGTCAAGATCATGCAGAGCACGAAGCCGATGGCAAGCGGCACGACCGGCGCGAGGAAGAGCTGCGCGATCGGCAGATGCATTCCGACCAGCCACGCGCCCAAATACGGACCGCTGATCGAGCCGAACCTGCCGATGCCGTTGGCCCAGCCTATGCCCTTGGCGCGGGCCTCGGTCGGATAGATCAGGCCGGCCACTGCGTTCATGCCGAGCGTAATGCCGACCAGACAGAAGCCGGCGAGGAAGATCGCCGCGCCGAGCAGATAAGTCGATTGATTGATGAAGCCGATGACGCCGACGGCGGGACAGGCCACAAGATAAAGCACCGCAATCGCCGCGACGCCACGCTTGTCGATCATCCGGCTGATGACGAGCGCGCCGAATATGCCGCCGACATCGAACATTGCCGTGGTCACCGCGGTCGCGTGGACGCTCAGGCCCTCGTCGCGGAACAGGATCGGCATCCAGCTATGCAGGAAGAAATTGATCATCAGATAGCAGATGAACAGCACCCAGAGGATCAGCGTGATCCAGAACAGTCCGCCGGAGAACAGCTGCCGCACGTCAAGGCGCTTGCCTGCGCCGGTGCGGTCGGGCGTCACGAACGCGGTCTCGGCATCGGCGTTAAGATCCGGGTCGAGCGCCTTTGCGAGTTTGAAAATGTTGCGGCTCGACCGCCCGGCGGCGACCATGAATTTCAGCGATTCCGGCAGCCACAGTAGCAGCGCGACCCCGACCAGAAGCGGAGCCAAGCCGCCGACCACGAATTGCGAACGCCAGCCGTAAGTTTCATCAAGGAAGCCGAAGACCACCGAGGGCATCATCGAACCGACAGTGAGGCCAAGCTGCGCCAGCACGATCATGGTGGCGCGCACGCGGCGCGGCGCGTATTCCGCGACCAGTGCCACGGCATTAGCCGGCACGCCGCCGAGCCCGAGACCGGTGATGAAGCGCAATACCAGCAATTGCGTCAGTGTCTGCGACGCCGCCGAGGCGAGCGTGACGACGCCATAGATCAAGACGCCGGCAAGGAGCGCGTTGCGGCGGCCGTAACGATCGCCGAGCCAGCCGAACAATGGCGCGCCGATCAGCATGCCGACCAGGCTGGCGCTGAAGACCGGACCGAGCGCCGCGCGATCGATATGCCACAGCTTAACGAGGCCCGGCGCGGCATAGCCGATCGCCTGCAGGTCGAAGCCGTCGGAGATCAAGACACAGAACAGGAGAATGATGAGCTTGACGTGAAAGGCGCGGACCGGCTGCGAATCCACCAGCCGGCCGACATCGACGAGCCCGTTCGCCGCCATCCCGCGTCCTCTTCGCCCCATGTTTTATTGCATAGTGTTGAGGCAAGTTTAGTGTTGGAGCAAGTTGCTGATTGAGGCAAGTTCAGTTTTGGCGCGCATGCCTGCAATGACGTGCCGGATGAGGGAGTGAAGAAATGATCCAGGTGCGCCGGCTCGCGCATGCGACGCTGTCTACGCCCGACCTCGACAAGCAGGTCGATTATTGGACGCACATCGTCGGGCTCAATGTCGTGGCGCGTGATGCCAAGCGGGCGGTGCTCACGACGATGCTCGGGCAGGAAGCCATCGTCCTGGAAAAAGGCGATCACGCCGACCTCACCCGCATCGGCTTTCAAGTCGCGCCGGGCAGCAATTTTGCCGATATGGGCGCGGCGCTCGACAAGGCCGGCGTCGCGCACGAGCTGCGCTCGGACGCCACCCCGGGCGTGAAGAAGGCGCTGACCTTCACCGATCCCAAGGGCACGGTGGTCGAGCTGTTCGCGGAATGTGAATTTCATCCGGTCGTCGCCGCCGGCAGCGGCGTCAATCCGCTCAAGCTCGGCCACGTCGCCTCCCGCGTGACCGACCCGGCGAAGGTGGCGAAATTCTACGAGGAGGTTTTGGGCTTTCGCGTCTCGGACTGGGTCGCCGACCACTTCGTCTTCATGCGCTGCAGCGTCGACCACCATACCGTGAACTTCGTGCGCTACGACACGCCGCGCCTGCATCATGTGGCCTTCGAAGTGAAGGACTGGGCCGAGGTGCAGCGCTCCTGCGAGATCCTCCAACGCAACAAGATCCCGCTGGTCTGGGGTCCGCTGCGCCACATCGTCGGCCACAACATCGCGGCCTATCATCGCAACCACGACGACCTACGCGTCGAGTTCTATTGCGAGATGGACCTCATGTATGACGAGACGCTCGGCTATTGGCAGCCGCGTCCCTGGCACGAGGAAACGCCGCTGCGCCCGCGGCACTGGCCGAAAGATACCTGGCGCAGCGCCTGGGGCTTCGGCTCGTTCGGCAACTTCCCGGGCTATCCATAGCGCCAGAAATTACTTCAGTAATCACTGAAATAAATCTTGACGCCGCGCAAATATTTCAGTAGATACTGAAATATGAAAAAGCACGATGCGCTGGCGGCTTTGGCCGCGCTGGCTCAGGACAATCGTCTCGACATGTTCCGGCTTCTGGTCGAAGCCGGTCCCGAAGGTGTGCCGGCGGGCCAGGTCTCGGACCAACTCGGTCTCGCGCCGAACACGCTGACATTTCATTTCGACCGGCTGCGCGACGCCGGCCTTGTCACCGTGCGCCGTGAAGGCCGCTCGATGATCTATGCCGCGCAGTTCGGCACGATGAACGGTCTGTTGGCGTATCTCACCGAAAACTGCTGCCGAGGCGCGGCGGAAACATGCGCGCCAGCCGAATGCACGCCCGTGAAGTCCTCCCGCCGGAAAGAGCGGGTGTCATGAGGCTCTATCTGTTTGAGCACTGCTCGCTCTGTTTCCGCGTCCGCATGGCCGCGGCGCTCAAGCGATTGCATCTGCAAGAAACCGTTGTGTTGGAAGACGACTCCGAGACCATGGTCAATCTTGTCGGCAGGCGCGTCATCCCAATTTTGGTGAAGGACGACGGACAGCCGATGCTCGAGAGCATGGAAATGGTAGCCCACATCGAGAGCCAAGGCGCACCGATTTTCACCGGCCCGCAACGCGGCGAAATCGCGGCCTGGGCCAGCGCTGCCGCGGATAAGACCGCGCCTCTGACCTGGCCGCGCTATCCGCTTCTCGGCTTGCCGGAATTCGGCACCATCGCCGCGCACGATCACTTCGTGGTTCGCAAACGAAAGAGCCTGGGCGATCTCGTCGAGCTTCGCGCCCGCACGCGCGAACTGATCGACGCCTTGATGCCCGACCTGGAAAAACTCGACACCATGATCGAGAGTCCCACCGCAGTGAATGGCGCGCTCTCGCTGGACGATATCCGAGTCCTGCCGCTGCTGCGCTCCGCAGGAGTCGTCAAGGGCCTGCGCTTCCCGGACAAAGTCCGCGACTATTTTGAAACCATGATGCGCCGCATCGGCTACCAGCCGCTGCAGGCGATTTAGAGGAGTAGCCTCATGAAACGCCTGCATGTCCACGTCGCCGTCGACGACTTGCAACACTCGATCGGCTTCTACTCGGCGCTGTTTGCCGCGCAGCCGTCTATGACAAAACCCGACTATGCCAAATGGATGCTCGACGATCCGCGCGTGAACTTTGCGATTTCAACTCGCGGACGCGAGGCCGGGCTCGACCATCTCGGCGTCCAGGTCGAGAACCAGGACGAGCTACACGAGATCTATGACCGGCTGCGCAAGGCGGGCGGCAACATCATCGAGCAGGGGCAGACCAGCTGCTGCTATGCAAAATCGGAAAAATCCTGGATCGACGATCCGGCCGGCATCTCTTGGGAAACCTTCCTAACGACAGGCGAAAGCACGAACTATGGCGACGGCACCGGCGAACGTGTCGCGCGCGTCGCGCATGAGAAGTCATGCTGCGTGCCGGAGGCGGTCAAAAAGTCCGCCGCTGCCTGCTGCAAGTGAGTGTGTCGTGACCGATCGTCCCTTCAACGTGCTTTTCCTTTGCACCGGCAACTCGGCGCGCTCGATCATCGCCGAGGCAATCCTGAACAAGGTCGGTGCCGGAAAACTCCGCGCCTTCAGCGCGGGCAGCCAGCCGAAAGGCCGCGTGCATCCCGAAACCCTGCGGCTCTTGGAGGGTCTCGGCTATGACACGCGGGCCTTTCGTTCCAAATCGTGGAGCGAGTTTGCCGAGCCCGGTGCGCCGGTCATGGATTTCGTCTTCACCGTCTGCGACAACGCGGCCAGAGAGTCTTGTCCGCTGTGGCCCGGCCAGCCGACAACGGCGCATTGGGGCGTGCCCGATCCGGCCGAGGCAGGCGGCAATCCGGCCGAGGTCGCGCTCGCCTTCAAGGACGCCTATCGCATGCTCCATCAGCGCATCGGCATCTTTGTCGCCCTGCCGATCCAGAGCCTCGACCGATTGAGCCTGCAGAAGCATGTCGCCGACATCAGCCGCATGACTGGCGCCGCGGCCAAGGCGGCAGATCCGGCCCGATGACCGGGCTTTCGCGGCGACTCGCGGCCGAAGCGCTCGGCACCGCATTTCTACTCGCCGCCGTGGTCGGCTCCGGCATCATGGCGCAGCGGCTCTCGGGCGGGAACGAGGCGCTTGCGCTTCTTGGCAACACGTTGCCGACCGGCGCGATCCTCGTGGTTCTGGTCCTGATCTTCGGTCCGGTCTCAGGCGCCCATTTCAATCCGGCCGTGAGCATCGCCTTCGCGCTGCGCCGCAATCTCCTGTGGCGCGATGCGACCTGTTACATCGCGGCGCAGATCGCCGGCGGCATGATCGGCGTGTGGATCGCGCATCTGATGTTCGAACTGCCGGTGTGGCAAGTGTCGCTGCATGTGCGCGCCGGAGCCGGACAATGGCTTGCCGAATTCATAGCGACTTTCGGCTTGGTGCTGACCATCTTCGGCTGCGTCGCCAAGGCGTCGAGCGCGGTGCCTTTCGCCGTCGGGCTTTACATTACGTCGGCCTATTGGTTCACAGCGTCAACATCCTTTGCCAATCCCGCCGTGACGATTGCACGCGCGCTGTCCGACACCTTCGCCGGCATTGCACCTTCGGGGGTGGCTGCGTTCATCGCGGCGCAAATCGCCGGCGCGCTTGCGGCGGTCGCCCTCGCGCCACTGTTTTGGCCGCGCAAAATCGTCGATAACGATACACAAGCACGAGCGTGACAGCCATTCAGATGAACTGCGGCAGGATCAGACCGAAGCCGGACAGCAGCAGCAGCATCAGGATGAGCTTGCGGAACGCCGCTTCGTCGAGCTTGCCGTAAAGCTTGAACCCGACCCACAAACCCACGATCATTGCCGGTAGGCCGAGCAGATAGAGCCGCAGGATGTCCATCGTGATCGCGCCGGCGACGGCGAGCGATACGACATTGGCGAGGATCGCGGCGAGCAAGACCGGCTGGAACACCGCGCGCTGAAAATCCTTTGGCCAGCCGCGCAATTGGCACCAGACGGTGATGATGAAGCCGGGCAGCCCGGTGAGGCCGGCGAGCACGCCGTTGGCGAAGCCAACACCGGTATCAATCGGCACATTGCCGGGCACCGGCTTGAGCTTGGGCTGCGCCAAGCCATAGAGGCCAAAGGCAATCAGCAGCACGCCGACGCCGGTGCGCAGATAAGCCGGATTGAGATAGGTGAGCAGCATCGTGCCGATCGGAATGCCGATGAAGCCGCCGATGATGAACGGCGCAACATTGCGCCAGGCCAAAGCGTGGCGCAGCTTCCAAACGCCATACCCCTGGGTCAGCAGACCGTAGCCGACGATCAGCGTCGTCGTTTGCAGCGGCGTGAGGAAATGCAGCCAAATGCCGGAGACGACAAAGCCCATGGCAAAGCCGGCGACGCCGGATGCGAAGCCGCCGATAAAGGCCGCAATCAAAAAAAGCACGATCGTGAAACCATCCATTGGCAGTTCCTCCAAGCACGAAGTGAACGGCGCTTGGATGGCTTTCCATCTGTGGGGAGACCGCAGATCCCCGATCGGCAATGTTACGACAACGCCCGCGCCTGTCATTGCCTCCCGTTGAGCCGACCGGCCACGAGGCGGGCAATGGCGGCTGGCGCCTGGTCCGGGATCGCGAACACGCAACTCACATTGATCTCGCACAGCACGTAGGTGTCTTCGCCGGTCGCGGTGCGCGGCCCATAAAGAAAGTCAGCATCCCAGATGATCGGAAGCTCGCGCGCCGCGACGCCGAGCACTTGCATCATCTGCGGCGTCCATTCGCTTCCATGCTCATGCGGAGCGCCTGGAACGGCGCCGCGTCCGGCCCATGCATGATGCGCGGCCCGGGCTGCGCGGCGGGTGAGTCCAGGCCTTCCTGCGGCGGCGGGATCAGCGCCTTGATCAATTGATGTCCGAAGCCTGTGACTTTGTCGCCGGCCATATAGCAGCGGATCATGCCGTCCGGCAGCCGCGGCGCAAACGCCTGATCGACGATGCAGCCGCCCCATCCGAAATACGCCTCGCACTGCGTCATGAAATCCGTGAGCGGCACGACTTCCGGCACGCTGCCGCGCCGCGCTTCCAGCACCGAAACCGAACCGGACGGCTGCGCGGCGCTTTCGACCTTCCACACGCCCTGCCCGGCATTGCCGCGATTCTGCTTGAGCACGCGCGGCCCGTCCGAGCGGAGCCGCGCCGGAAACGCATCGCGGAATTCGTCGGCCGTGCGGTAGAGATGCGTGTCCGTGCCCCAGCCGAGATGCCGGGTGCGGTGCAGGACCTCCTTGACGCCCATTTTCAGGATGACGTCGGGATGTGCGCTGACCCACGGACGACCCTTGCCGGCGACGTCGCGTAGCACCGCATCGAGCTTCGCGCGAGTGCGGCCGTCCTCCAAGGGATTGACCCAGACCAGCACGCCGCCGACCGTCATGAGCTGGGTATAGACCTCGTCCGCCATGTCGTCGGCATAGACCGCCGGCACGGCCTCGACACCGCGGGCGGCAAGCTCTTCGAAGATGCGGTGATAACGATTGTTCGTCGGCGCCGCCTTGGCCCGCGTTTCGCGGTCGCCACGCCACAGGATCGCGATTTTGTGCGCTGTCATCGTTCTATTTCACCATGACTTTATTCTATTTCACCATGACCCAGGCCGGCTGCAGGATCGGATAGGCGACGAGACCGACGACGGCCGCCGCCGCGATCAACAGTGGGTTGCTGACTTTCCAACGGAACAGAATGGCAAGCGACACGATGCCGATCAGCGCCGTGAGCCAATCGCCGATCGCGATCTTGCCCAGCAAAAAGCAGGCGCCGAGGATGGTGCCGATCGCCGCGCCATAGGCACCGCGTACGAAGCCCTGGACATTCGGATGCTTGCCGTGGCGCGCAAGCAGCGGGGCCACGACCAGGATGAAGATGAACGAAGGAAGGAAGATGCCAACCGTCGAGACCAGCGAGCCCCAGAAGCCGGCGACGAGATAGCCGACAAAGGTCGCCGTGATCACCACCGGTCCGGGGCTGATCATGCCGACGGCGACCGCGATCAGGAACTGCCGCTCATCGAGCCAGCCATATTGCTCGACCAGGCCTTGCTGCAAAAACGGCACGATCACAAGCCCGCTCCCGAAAGTGAGGGAGCCGGCTTTGAGGAAGAACAAAAAGAGCTTGCCAAGCGTCGAGCTCGATGCCACCGGCGCCAGCACCGCCGGAACGAGCGCGACCTTGGCGCTCGGCGCGCGGCGGAACAGCGTGCCGTAATAGGCAATGCCGATCAGGCCGGCGCCAATGAAGAGGATCGCGACTTCGGCCTGCAGGACCACGGTCACGACGAGACACGCCGCCGCGATCGCCCATTGCAGCCAATCTTCCATGCCGAGCTTGGCGAGACGATAGCAGGAATGCAGGATCAGCGCGATGACAGCGGGGCTCACGCCGTAGAAAATCGCGGTGACCGGTTTGAGATCGCCGAGATAGACATAAAGCGCGCCGAGCGCGGCAACGATCACGAAGTTCGGGAAGATGAAGGCCCAGCCGCCGATCCAGGCGCCCCAGAAACCGCAGCGCAGGTAGCCGACATAAATCCCGACCTGAATCGCCAGCGGTCCCGGCAGCGACTGGCAGATGGCGATGGCCTCGCGCATCTGCTCCTTGGTGAGCCAGCCGCGCTCGGCGACCAGCTCACGCTCCATCTGGCCGACCAGCGCCACCGGCCCGCCAAAGCCGAGCAGGCCAAGCCGGAGAAAATAAAGCGTCAATTCGCGGAACGTCGTTTGCTTTTCCGGGATTGTCTCGGACACGTTGCCCTCTCTCGCGCGTAGCTCAGCTCGCTGCCCGCGCTTTCGCCGGCCAATTGTGTGTTTCCGCCTGCAGCGAGCGGCGCCAGGTATAGAGCGCGTCGTAAATGACCATGCCGTGCGCCAGCATCTCATGATCGTTCTGGAAATTTGCCGACAGCCCGAGAGAGATCGCGAACAGGCCGCCGCATTGCGGCGAGAGATCGTGCCGTGAGGTGTCGGCGCCGCGCACAATGGTCGCGAGATGGTCGAGCGTCGGATCCTCGATGCCGAAAATCCGTATGATCGTGTCGAACGAGCAGCGCTCGCCCTCGTGAGCGAATTCGACGCCCTCGATGTCGTAGGGAGTAGCGCCGATTCGGCCCGCATAGGCGATCACGTCGCTGGTCGGCACATAGACGAATTCCGCTTCAGGATCGATGAAGCGGCTGATGAGCCAGGGACAGGCGATGCGGTCGATCTTCGGCCGTTCGCGCGTGACCCAGGCTTTGGTCGGGATGGGCACGCGCTGCCGCGTCGGCAGACCCTGCTCGGTCCAGGCCGCAATGCCGCCTTCGAGAAAAACGCCTTGTAAGCCGGCGTCGCGCAGGGCGGCCGCCGCGCTCTGGCTGACATTCTGACCATGGACGCAATAGGCCACGACCATCCGGTCCGCCGGCAGGCCCTCGAGCCATTGCGGATCGTTTTCGGGATCGCGCCGCGCGGCGCCGGCGATCAGGCGATCGCCGGACTCAAAAGCCTCGGCCCGGCGGACATCCAGCAAAAGCGGCGAGAACGCCGTGCCGAGACGAGCGTAAAGCCGATCAGAAGAAATGGAATTGGGAGCTGTCGTTCCGTCCATGCGCATTCTCCTCGACGAGCGAGTGATGCGCAGAGCTTGGACGGGAACCGTCTGACGGGGAGTCTGCATGTCCCCGACACACCCAAATTAATCGGGCCGAACCGAAACCGCAAGCGCGGATTTCTGCCCGACGTTCGATGGCCTGAAACAAACGCCGATGGGGACGAGGCAGCGCTTCTAGCTTAGCCGCTATCGGCGCACCGGCGCGCGGATTGCCAAAGCTTAATCAGCCCGCCACGTCCCGGTAATTCGCGTTTCCCATTTATTTCGGGCTGGCCAAACGGGACCAAGATTTAAAAAGAACCGTTCCGCTTGGCAGCGTGACCCTGAAAATTGAAGCCGACTTTTCTGAAAAAGATCGCGCTAACCAGAGTCCGGGAATGACGACCATGTGTGAAACCAAAGCACCGAGTTCCACGCTCGCGACGCCGCGTTGCCCGAGTTGCGCGCAGTTGATGCGGCTTGCCAAGCGGACCGCGCGGTTCGACGGCTTGCCGGAACTTGCGACCTTCCACTGCCGTGCCTGCGGCATATGGCATATCGAGACTGCGTAACGGGACCCGTCGTCGTTCCGTGAGAGGCGCGATGCGCGTGCGCGTATCATCGCGGCGGAATAGCTGCATTTCGTGACACCGATCACAGGAGCGGCTCGCATTCCTCTTTAAGAGGTTGCGCGGGGATCAATGGAGTGCCGCACATGGTCGAACGTTCTACGCCCCCACAGCCGCAAGTCGTTGCACAGCGTATCCCCACCTCGACCGGTTTTTGGTCACGGTTCAAGGAGCGCGCCGGGGGAGCTGATTTTCAGCTGGTCCTGGCGTTTTCTCTGATCGGCCTCCTGGTCGCGCTGAACTTGATGTTCCGCTTCCCCGAATACGGAGCGATCATCGCGCAATACAACCAATTCTGATTGCGATTCTGACCGCTTAAGGTTTCAGAAAGCGGCGGATAACGGAGCAATCTATCCTCTCGCCTGCGCGCGATCCGCGCAGGCGTTCAGTTATGTTGGCGATCGCCTAGTCGATCTTCGGCGCAGCTTTGACCGCGCGGCGATTCTTACCGCGCAGTCTGTCCGGCCATCATATTCTTGATGAGGCCAACGATGGCGGTGAGGACGGCACCGGCGACGCCGCCGCCGACCGCCTGCCCGAGCAATGCGCCGATATCGACATTGCCGGCGGCTGCGCCTTGCAGCATCGGCAACAGCGCCGTGAGCAGTGTGCCGCCGCCCGCGCCGCCGATGGCGCCGGCAATGGTATTGCCGAGCGCGCCGAGATCGACATTCTTCATCCCGGCGCCCACGGCATTGCCGCCGACAGCACCGGCGATGATCTGGATGATGAGATTAATCAACGTCGCTGACATATCTCTTCTCCCGGTACGTCTGTTGGGGTTCAGTTTCTTCTTGTTGCGAGCGGGCCGTGATGCGGCCCATTCGAGGTCGAACCTGCGCCGGGCTTTTGCGTCCTCGCTATTTGTTCTGCTGCGCCTGGTTGGGCGCATTCAGCTGCCGCGCGTCGCGGGCCATTTCGAGACAGGTGATGAGGTCGGTGTAGCTCGGCAGCAGTCCCGAGGTTTCCCCGGCGACGCAATTGCCCTTTTCGGACGCATTGAACGTCGACCATTCGCCGACGAGCTTTTGCCGTATCGCCTGCTCGTTCTGCACGCATTGCGAAAAGCCGAGATCCGGCGCGCCTTTTTCGCCGGGGCTCGCCGATTGCTTGGCGATGCCGCGGCACACCGGATCGACATTGAGTTGCGGTACATCGTCAGCGCGGGCCGGAGGGCTTGCCGCGAGCAGGACCAGCATGCTTCCGATCAGCAAGACACGCATGACCAAGCCTCGCATGACGATGTCTCCTTCCTTGCGCTAAGCTTCACAGACTTGCAACGACAAAGGCCGCAGCAACAAAGGCCGCAGCGCGATCGGACGATCCGTCCGCTATACGGCTAGGTGGACGGACCGAGCGCGCGCTGCACGCGCGACAATTCCTTCTCACATCGCCGCAAATTGCCTCGGGCATCGGCGGCGCGCGCCCGCGTCATGGCGCGCCTGATATTGCGAATCATGTGCTGATTGAGCTCGCCGAGCTTGGTCTCGGCGGTTTCCAGCGAACGCGGCGTCGGCTGGACGCTCATGCCGGCGGCGGCGCTCTCCTTCGCGGCCCGTCCGTGGGCCGCGACCGATTTCGAGCTTGGCGTCGATGCGACCCTGCATGGTGTCGATCTTGGCGGCGCAGGCGCCGGCATGCGCCGCCGAGGCTGACGCTGCCAGCAAAGCAGCACTGACGATCAAAGGCCGAAACCTGGTCACGACATCGCCGAAAGCGGCGACATGGAATCGGATCGTGTCGGAATTCATTTTGACTTTCCTGTCGACGCCTTGGTCTGATCGTTGCGCAGATTCCTGACGTCGCGCGCCATTTCAAGGCAGGTGACGAGCTCGGTATAGCTCGATTCGCCGCCCATCCGGGTTTCGGCCGTGCAATGACGCTTGTCTTCCGACGAAAACGTCGACCATTCCTTGATCATGGTCTCGCGGTCGGCCTTCTCCCCGGCCATGCATTGATCGAACGCCACTTTCGGATCGCCCACCGTCAGTGAGCCGCCGGACTGATTGACGATGCCGTGGCAGACCTGCTCGACCTGAAGTGTCGGCACGTCGTCGGCGCGCGCCGGCAGCGTCAGACAAGCCACCGCCACCGCGGCCGCGGATAAATTGAGATAAATGCGCATTGTCGCCTCCTCGCAGAGACTCGCCGAGCGAGTCTCAACCGCAACTCATTCTAACACCGGAACGCGCCAAATATAGCGGGTTCATCAGGCCTATCGTCACCTAAACGTCACCAAGTCTTATCTCCCGACCGCCGGACGCAGCTTGAGCGACGATAGGCCGAGCACGGCGTTGATGGCGACCGAGCCTTGCAACGACAGCGGCTGCAGGGCGATGGTCCGGCCCGAGCCGCCCATGAGGACGTTCGCGCCGGCACCAAGGCCGAGGCCGGCATCGGCCGACGCGCCGACATATTCTCCGGCAAGCGCACCCTGCGGGAGGCCCGTGGTCGGGGCGAAAACGCCCCAGCCCAGAACGCTGCCGGCCGAAACGCCGAGGTCGAGCCCCACGGTGTTGAGGGCGCCGTCATAATATTCAGGCGGTGCCGGAGCGGTGCTCGGCGTGTAGGTGCACTGCATCGGCTGATGGCCGACGATAATGAAGCCGATATTGGGATCGACCTTGCACATCAGCGCGCCGACCTGGGTCCAATTCTGCGCCGAGGCCGGCGCGCAAAGCGCCACCGTAAATGCGAGTGCAAGAAGATACAGACGATGCATGATCTCTCCCTTGGGATGGCGAGGGCGCGCCGCGAGACGCGCCCTCTAGTCGCGCACACTATTGCCGTTGCAACCCGGCAATCAATAGACGTTGCGGCGTATCATCCGGCGATCCGTCCTGCGGGCCACGCCGGCAACGCTTCGCGGCGTCGCCGGCCTTCCCACGATGGCATTGGCCTTGTCTTGCGAGACTAACAGGCCCTTGTCTGCCGACCAGTTCAGCGAAACCGGCGCTGCACTGAGGATTGCGGCTGCAAGGATTGCTCCAACTCCCATGACCTTTTTCATGGTCGCTCTCCTGTGACTGCCCCTCCTCCTTCCCCAAACGACGGAAAACTCCTGCGGCTTCGCGGGCGCCGCTTCGGGCGCCCGCGGCTCTGGTATACGGCCTATTGCCCTTCGTGCGCCTTCATCATCTCCTCGACCTTCTTCTTCACGTCTTCGAGGTTGAAGGAGGCCGCCTGCTGCATCGGCGGATAGTCGACGAACGATTGCGCCGCTGCGCCCACCGTCTGCTGCACCTGCACGAAACGCCAGAATTCGCGGGCCATGAAGTCGTTCATGTAGCCGCCGCCCTGGTCGTTGAGCGTCTGGCCGCGAATCGACGGCGTCCGCTCGAACGGGTCCTGGCGCAAGTTGACGATCGTCGGCATGTCGGTCGTCACCTTCTCGCCCGGCCAGCCGAACGGCTGCTGGTAGAACTGGAATTTGAAGTCATCGATGCGCAGCGCACCGAGCTGGGATTCGCCGAAATAGAAGATCTCGTGCCGCGCCGAGGGCCCCTTGCCGGTGATCAGATCCATCTGGTTATAGCCGTCGAGATGGTTCTTGTAGGTCTGGCCGTTGATCGTCACGCCCTGAAGCAGTTGCTGGACGATGTTCGGATTGCCCGCCGCCGCAACCAGCGTCGGCAGCCAATCGAGCCCGGAGAAGATGCCGTTCTCGACCGTGCCCGGTTTGATATGCCCCGGCCACCGCGCGATGCACGGCACGCGGAAGCCGCCCTCGAACACCGTGCCCTTGGTGGCGCGGAACGGCGTCATGCCGCCATCCGGCCAGGTAAAGACCTCGGCGCCGTTGTCGGTGGTGAAGATGACAATGGTGTTGTTGGCGACGCCGATATCGTCGAGATGTTTGAGCAGATCGCCGATGTCGTCATCCATCTGCGCCATGCCGGCTTCTTCCAGGCCGAAATTGCTCTCGTAATTCATCTTCGCCTGATACTTCTGCGCCAGATAGGTGAAGACGTGCATGCGCGTGGTGTTGTGCCAGATGAAAAACGGCTTGTTGGCCGCCTTGGCCTTGTCCATGAAGGCCTTGCTGTTCTCGACCAGCACCTCGTCGAAGGTCTCCATGTCGTATTTGGCGTCGCGGCCCTTCTGCCACATCTGATGGTCCGCGCTCATGTCCTTGAACGGCTTGAGCGGGCCTTCATCGACGATGCGCTGCTTGCCGACCTTGCCCCAGCGCGGCTGCACCGTCTGGTCGTCGGTATCGGTGGCGTAGGAATGAACGAGGTTGCGCGGGCCGTATTTGTCGATCCAGTCCTGCGGATAATCGAACCAATACGGATCGGACATGGCGTCGAGGTGATACAGATAGCCGAAGAATTCGTCGAAGCCGTGCAGGGTCGGCAGGTATTTGTTCAGATCGCCGAGATGGTTCTTGCCGAACTGGCCGGTGGCGTAGCCCATCGATTTGAGGAGCAGCGCCGTCGTCACCGACTGCTCGGGCATGCCGACATCGGCGCCGGCCTGGCCGACGGTGGTGAGCCCGGTGCGCAACGGAATTTGTCCGGTGATGAAATTGGCGCGACCGGCGGTACAGCTGGCTTCGGCGTAATAATCGGTGAAGCGCATGCCGTCGGCGGCGAGCTTGTCGAGGTTCGGCGTCTTGCCGGACATGATGCCCTGGTGATAGGCGCCGATATTGAACCAGCCGACATCGTCGCCCATGATCACGAGAATATTCGGCTTGCCGCCGGCCGGCGCGGGCTGCGCTTGCGCCCGCTGTTGCGCTTGCGCGGTTTGCACTTCGGCCGACGCTGCCAAAGCCGACGCGGCGATCGCGGTCGATCCGAGCAGGATATTGCGCCGATTGACGGCGCGACGTTCTGAGTTCGACTTCTCTCCTTGATCTTCACTAGACATTGCACACTCCCGGTTATGTTTAAGCTATGAAAGCCGACGTCACTCGTTAGGATGCAGTCGCTTACGCTTCGTCGCCCTCCTTCATCTGGATCACTCGAGCCGCAGCGCACGCGGCCTCAATGCCGCGCCGCTTGCCGCAATCGCACTAATCGAAAGCAAAGACTTTCTTCCAATCGTTCTTCATACTGATGACGCCCCAATTGCTTTTCTTGGCCTCGTCATAAAGCGCCTGCGGAAATGTGCCGATCTTGGACGCAGGCAATCCTTGCGCCGGGCCATAGGCGTATTCGCGCTGGGCATCGTCGTGCAGCACCAGCATCATCAGCCGCGCGCCGCCGCCCGCGCCGGTATATTCCAGCATTTCACGATCGCCCGTGGAGTTGCCGAACGCCGCGAGCGGACGGCGGCCGATCTCCAGATGAATGCCCTCGGGCTTGCCGGCATTGTTGTCGTTCAACAACAGCCGCGGCTCCTTGGTCAGGAACGGCCTTCCATTCTTGTCGTAGCCGTATTTGGTGCCGCTGGCGGTGCCGACGATCTGTTCTGGAGGAATGCCGTAGACCGATTGCGCATAGACGCGCACGAAATCCTGGCCGCCGCCGGTGACGATGTAGGTCTTGAAGCCGTTGTCACGCAGATAGCGCATCAGCTCCTGCATCGGCAGATACGTGAGTTCGGTGTAGAGACGGTTCCAGCGCGGGTGTTTGGCGCTGCCGATCCATTTCTCCACTTCGCCTTGGAAATCATCAACCGACATGCCGGTCAGCGTCGCGGCCAAAATCTCCTCGAGATCGTGCAGAGGCAGTTTCGCAATCGCTTCACGATCGCCGGACAGCACGGTCTTGAACGGCTCGCGCTTTTTCAGCTCGGGCTTTTGCTCCGCGACCGCCGGCACCCGCTCCAGGCAATAGACCACTTGCGTGTACATCGGATGCTCGACCCATAATGTGCCGTCCTGGTCGAAAGTCACGATGCGATCTTCCGGAGGTACAAAACCAGCGGAGCCCTGCGCCGTCACGCGCTCGACGAAATCCATGATCGACTTCTTCACTGCACTGTCGTTCCACGACGACAATGGATCGGTGCGCGGCGCCGCCGGCGCGATCGATTGCGCGATGGCGCGGCCACCCACGGCCAGAGTTGTCGCCGAAGATGCAGCAATCAGAAATTCGCGGCGGCCGATCCTGTGACGTGATGAGCGCATGGGTTATTTCACCGCGACGGCTTCGGAGAACTTCCACTTCGCTCCAATTTTCAACCGGAGATATGCCACGATTATCAATCGCTCTGCGCCGGATGCGACAGTTGCTGCATGACCTGATCGAGATTGAAGCTCTGCGGCTTCTGCCGCGGCGGAAAGTCTTTCAGCGTGGCAACGAATCCCGCCACGATGGCTTGCGCGCCAAAGAGACGATACAGCTTGTGCATGGACCACGCGTAATATTCGTTTGAAGTGATCTGCGCCCGTTCGTAGGGGTCCATGCGCAGATTGAAGATCAACGGTACGCGGCGCGCCGTGAACGGCTCGCCCCAGATGTCGAGCGTGCCCGGCGTCTTCTGCTCGTAAAAGACCAGCTTCCAATCGTCGACGCGAAGCGCAACGAGTTGACCGTCGTCATTGAAGTAGATGAAAGCGCGCCGGGCCGATTTGTCCTGCTGTCCGGTCAAGAACGGAAGCTGATTATAGCCGCCGATGTGGACCCTGTAGGTGCGGTCGCCGATCTTCCAGCCCTGCAACAGCCTACTCGCGACATCGGGATCGCCGGCAGCGGCGAGCAAAGTCGGAAACCAATCGTGGCTGCCGAAAATGTCGTTGGCCACGCTGCCCGGTTTGATATGCCCGGGCCAACGAACCATGCACGGCACGCGGAAGGCGCCTTCCCAATTGGTGTCCTTCTCGCTGCGGAACGGCGTCATAGCCGCGTCCGGCCATGAATTCATGTGCGGGCCATTGTCGGTGGTGTAGAGCACGACCGTGTCGTTTGCGATGTTAAGATCGTCGAGCGTCTTGAGCAGCTTGCCGACGTCGCCGTCGTGCTCGATCATGCCGTCGGCATATTCGTTGTCTGGCATGCCGCTCTGGCCGCGCATCGACGGCCGCACATGCGTATAGAGATGCATGCGTGTCGTGTTCATCCAGACAAAGAACGGCTTGTTGGCCTGCGCCTGCCGCTTGATGAAATCGATCGCGGCGTTCGTGGTCTCGTCGTCGATCGTCTCCATCCGCTTTTTGTTGAGCGGCCCGGTATCTTCGATGGTCTGCTTGCCCACCCTGCCCCAGCGCGGATCGGTGGTCGCATCGTCCTTGTCGGTGGCCTTGCTCTTGATCACGCCGCGCGGACCGAACTTGGCCTTGAACGCGGGGTCCTTGGGATAATCGGGATCTTCCGGATCTTCCTCGGCATTGAGATGATAGAGATTGCCGAAGAACTCATCGAAGCCGTGCACGGTCGGCAGGAATTCGTTGCGGTCGCCGAGATGGTTCTTGCCGAACTGCCCGGTGGCATAGCCAAGCGGCTTCAGGGCTTCGGCGATGGTGATGTCTTCTGGCTGCAGGCTGACGGTAGCGCCGGGAGTGCCGACCTTGGACAGGCCGGTGCGGATGACCGATTGTCCGGTGATGAAGGACGACCGCCCCGCCGTGCAACTCTGTTCGGCATAATAGTCGGTGAACATCAGGCCTTCGCGCGCGACGCGGTCGATGTTCGGCGTCTTGTAGCCCATCAGGCCGAATGTATAGGCGCTGATATTGGACTGGCCGATATCGTCGCCGAAAATGACGAGAATGTTCGGCTTTTTGCCTGACGGCGCGGCGGGCTGCGCTTGCGCCTGCGCGACTTGAATCGAATTGGTCGGTGCGATCGCGGATGCGGCGGCGAGCGTGGTGCCGCCGAGCAGCATGTTACGGCGATTGAGGGCGTGCTGCTTTGCGTTCGACTTGTCTCCGTTGTCTTGATCGGACATTTCTCGCTCCCTGCTTTCACAGAACATGGACAGGCTGCGTGGAGTGCCGTCACGTCCGGCGGCGCGACGCACGCCGCCGGATGAAAGCTTGTGATCGTCTGCGAGCACGCGAGACGGCGTGCTGCCTTTATCGGTCGAGACCGCCCGCGCCGGCGCATGGCCGGCGCGGCAAAATGCGTGTCAGATCATCGCGCCTAACTTCACCGGGCCATGGCGATGGTCATGCCGCCGAGGCCCAGCGAGACCTGAAACCCGACTTGCGGGCCCGAGACCCGCAGCACGACGCCGTGTTCGTTCTGCAGCGTGGCGACTTGGCCGCCGCCGACAAACGTCGCGCCCGCGCCCGCCGCGCCGTAAGTGCCGGCGATATCCGAGGCGTGACGCAAATTGCTGGCCGTGCCTCTGAGATCGACCGCGGCGACGCCGAGGCTGCCGATGCCGATGCCGCCGAGCCGCAGCCGAAATGTCCTGCCGTTGAAGTGCAGCACGCCGTTGCCGCCGCCGACGCCGATGATGAAGCCCGCTTTGACGACGTGCAGTTGCACGGTGCCGGTGCTGGATTGGGCCTGCGACGGCGACGCCGCCGCGGTCACGATGCAAAATGCTGCGGCCGCCGCCACGACGTATTTGATTGCAGATCGGAAACTCAACATGGTCGTCCACCCCTTCTTTGGTTGCTGGTCTAGTATCAATGAACTTCAGTCACTTGGTCATTCTCACCACACAGCGAAATCCGACATGGCTCGTCGAAGTATCGACGGGCTCCGCATGACGCGCGGCAGGGCGATAACGGCGGCAATAGTTTGGAGCGCATAGGTGCGAGCCGCCCTTGAGCACCTTGCGGGGAATTCGGATCTTCGGCTGGCAGGAATTGTAGCTGTCCTCTTCGCGGCCGCCACGCGGATTATCCGGCACGCAGCAGGCTTTCGGCGCATCGGCTTCGTGCCTGGCGGACCACCAATCCGCGGTCCATTCCCAGACATTGCCGATCATATCGTAGACGCCGTAGCCGTTGGCCGGGAACGACAGCACCGGCGAAGTACGCTCGAAGCCGTCGTCGCATTTGTTCTCGTGCGGAAAATTGCCCTGCCAGGTATTGGCGCGGTGCTGGCCGCCCGGCGTGAACTCGTCGCCCCAGGCGAATTCGGCGCCGTCGAGCCCGCCGCGCGCGGCATATTCCCACTCGGCTTCGGTCGGCATATCCTTGCCGGCCCATTTGGCATAGGCGAGGGCGTCGGCGAATGTCACGTGCACGACCGGGTGATTGTCGAGGGCGTTGATATTGCTCTTCGGCCCGTAAGGACGCCGCCAGTTCGCATCTTTCATCAGCGTCCACCATTGGCTCCAGTCGCGCAGATCGACCGGATGCCGCGGCGGTGTGAACACCAGCGAGCCCGCAAAAATCATGTGCGGCAAGGCTCCCGGATAATTTTTCGGATCGGGCGAAGTTTCCGCGAAAGTTACGTGGCCGGTGGCGCGGACGAATTCCTTGAACTGCCGGTTGGTCACCGGCGCGCGATCGATCCAGAAGCCGCCCACATTGACGCGATGGACCGGCGCCTCTTCCGGATAATGCTGATCCGACCCCATGCGGAACGTTCCGCCTGGAATCCGGACCATATTGGGCGGCGTCGCCGATGGCTCGGGCCGCTGCAATGACACAACCGCACTATCGTCCACGGGCTTCCTCGCGCAAACGCGTTCAGCCGCCAATTTTTCTTCGCGCCGTCTTTCCGGCGCTTTGAACAAAATCGATAAGTTTATTGAAACAACAGCAACGTCTTGCGGGAACGTTAGCCGAGAAATGTCGGGAATGCATCCAAAGTTTTGCGCGGGGGTTTTCGATTGCATGCGGCATCGCCGCCGTGCACGAGACTCACGTGCATTTTACTTGAAAAATCCCATACCTATACGAACGTATAGCGGCTCTATACCAAGGTATTCGCGATCTGACTGACAGTCCGCGTGTTGCTAACGTGGCGGTGCCGCCAAATTCTCATGACAACATTTCAACGCAGGAAGGATCCGTGCCATGTTTCAAATCCAGAGCGATCAATTGCAAAGCGATATCGGTCAGGTCGAGAACGACATCTTCTTCGACAAGGTCTCCGACGAAGCGATAGAGCGGGCAGCGGACGTGTGGAGCACCGGCGCCTTCACGATCGGCAATTGCACCGGCTTGGGTTCTTGCCCGGCATAACCGCGGCGGCGCGCCGCGTCGGATCCTCCGGCGCGGTTCATTTCATATTTTCAGCGGGTTGCATTGCAGTTGTGATGTGAGCGCCACACCTGCGCTGAATCGCCTGTGGAACAGCCGCAATACGTGTTCTGCACGATACAGAATGAGATCGCATCGGCTAGGCTTGTTTCCACCGCCGCGGGGGCGCCGATGCAAGCAATGCCCAGGTCGAGGCTCCTCACGCTTTTCGCGCGATTGCGCGTGGCGGTGTTGGTGAGTTTTGCCGCTGCGCTCTGTTCGACGAATGCCGCGCGCGCCGACGAAGGCGGCGTCGGCTTCTGGGTGCCGGGATTCTTCGGCAGCCTTGCCTCTGCGCCGGCGCAGCCGGGCTGGGCGCTCGCCCTCATCAATTATTATGACTCGGTAAGAGCCAGCGGCAACGTAGCCGCGGCGCGCGAGGTCACGATCAACCGGTTCAACGCGACCGTCAATGTCAGCCTCAATGCCAACCTGAAGGCCAATCCCGACCTCGTGCTCGCGATTCCGAGCTACACGTTTGCGACGCCGGTCTTCGGCGGTCAGTTCCAGGTAGCCCTGATGACCGCTTTTGGCCGCAGCATCACGGAGGTCAATGGCACGCTGACCGCGAGCGCCGGCCCGTTCGCCGTCACGCGGCAAGGCGCCATCGAGGATGCGCGCGATGGCTTCGGCGATCTTATCCCATTCGCGTCGCTGCGCTGGAACCAGGGCGTCGACAATTGGATGACCTACATTACCGGCGACATCCCGACCGGCATGTACAATTCGGCAAGCCTCGCCAATCTCGGCCTCGGGCACGGCGTCATCGATGGCGGCGGCGGCTATACCTATTTCAATCCCCAGACCGGGCACGAATTCTCCGTCACGACCGGCTTCACCTATAACTTCACCAATACCGCGACCGACTACCGCAACGGCATCGATTGGCACACCGATTGGGGCGCCTCGCAATTCCTGACCAAGCAATTGCAGGTCGGACTGGTTGGATATTTCTATAATCAACTCACCGCCGACCAAGGCTGCCTGCCGCAACTCTGCCCGTTCAAGTCGCAAGTCACGGGTGTCGGCCCGCAGATCGGATACATCTTTCCGGTGGCGGGCATGCAGGGTTATCTGAACCTCAAGGCCTACGGCGAATTCGACGGTCATGACAGGCCCAGCGGCTGGAATACCTGGCTGACACTATCGCTGTCGCCCGCGCCGCCGGCGGCGGACAAATCTCCGCCGCCGATGCTGACCAAGGCGCCGCCGCGCGGGTAACATAAGCGCGTCGCCGAAAATTCACGCCGGCATGGCCGCCGATGACGAAAAGGTGGCGCAATGGAACGGAAGCAAACATCATTCGGCGTGACTCGCCGCACGCTGGTCGCAGGCATGGCGGCAGTGCCGGCCCTCGCGTTCACCCGGAGCGCCTTCGCGCAACAAAATCCGGTGACGGCGATCGATATCGCACTCGAACCCGACGCGACGATGGTTGCGCACGCCAAAGACGCCAACGCCCGCCTGCTCAAATCTTTCCCCAAAGGCTTTGCGCTGGATGAGACGCACCACCCGCATGTCAGTGTCTTGCAGCAGTTTGTCCGCACCGACGACCTTGACAAGATATTCGCCGCGGCGAACGCGATCATGGTCAAGGAAAAACCGACGGCATGGACGCTCAAGGCGTTCAAGTATTACTACATCCCCGATCCGCCATTCGGCCTTGCGGGAATTGTCGCCGAACCGACCGAGAACCTGCATCGGCTGCAAGACGAGCTCATTACGGCCGTCAAGCCCTACACCGTAAAGACCGGAACCCCGGCGGCCTTCTTCAGCGAGGCGGGCGGACGCGACATTCAAAAATCGCTGATCGAGTACGTCGCCCATTTCGTCGAGATCGCCGCGGGCAAACGGTTCAATCCGCATGTGACGATCGGCGTCGGAACGGAAAAATATTTGAACAAGATGCTGGCGGAGCCATTCCCGTCGTTCACGTTCTCGCCGGCCGGCGCCTCGGTCTATCAGCTCGGCACCTTCGGCACGGCGCGGAAAGAACTAAATGCGCTCACGCTGGCATGATGACCGCCTTCGGCACTGAGCGGACGTTCGACACTAGCAGCTCGAATGTCGGCTAATGAATCTTACCAGCAAGTATCGTCGTGCCATGTTGAGGATGACGAATAACGTCTAACCCAGCACGTTGAACGTAATTCTGGTCTTTCAGATATATATTTCGCCCAGGCACTAGTTTTAGTCCGCGTGCGCCATAGATTAAGTGGAGTAGTTTGAATGATGAACATTCAAATCATGTTTCAGTGATTTTTTGGAGATTTACATGCAAGAAGACAACAAGGCCCAGCCGCAGCAGGGCAGCCAAACAGATAAGCCGAATCAACAGCAGGGCCAGCAACCGGGCCGAAAGCCAGAGCAGCAGCAAACACAGCAACCTGCGCAGAAGCCCGGCCAGGACGCGAACAAGAGCTGAATTCGAGAGAGCCCCGCCATTCGGCGGGGTTCTCTTTTTTGGATCGCACGGAGCCGATATTGTCCAGCCCGCCTGAACGACCGATGCAAATCGCGCTGGTGGAAGACGGACCGGGCTCGTACAGATTCACATTTGTCTCGAAGCGTGGGGAGCTCTCCGGTCGCGTGACAGTGGGTGTCGAAGGCCCGCCCGACAGGCGATCAGACGACGACAGAGAGCAGGCGGCCAAGAATCAGATTTTGGCCCTATCGCGAGAGTTCGCGGAGGCGTGCGGAGAATGAGCTCCACGGATACCAGCGAGTCATTCGACTACGATATGAGCGCTGAATTATTCTCGTCTAAAGCCAGCAAGGGCCGGCGTCCGCCGCTCGGTTATCGCCGCTTTGCGCAGGCGGCAGAGGCGGTCCGTTTTGTCATCGAGGACCTTCCGCCGCAGTTCCTCGTCGGCACTTATCTCGAGGTCAATGAATTGAGATACGAGAGCGCGGAGATCCGCCGCTTGTATACGAGCGCGCGATACCCTCTTGCTCGAAGGGTTGTGGAGTCACCGGTATGATCGCTCGATCACGCAGCGAAACTATCGTGTTCGGCAAACCCTTTTTGCTGAAGGGTGTCGACCGCGTTCTTCCCGCGGGTGACTATCGGGTCGTGACCGATGAAGAATTGATCAACGAAACTTCCTTTCCGGTCTATCGGAGAGTTTCGACCATGATCTTCGTGCCGGGGATTCACGGGTTATCGTCAGTCGAAATGGTGACGATTGATCCGCTCGATCTTCGCGACGCTTTGGCCGGAGACGGAGACGGCCGCCCATGACGGACAAAGCCGTCGATCTCGATCATCATCGCGGAATGGCCGCCCAGAAGGCAACGGATCTTCGCCGGCTGTTGACGGAAGTCACCGCCAACGAACAAGCCTTGCGCAAGACGCAGGAAGAACTGGAAGTGCAGTTGATTGCCGCTCCCGCGTCGACTTGGGATGAAGTGGCAGACAAGGTGCGTTATCTGCTATCCGTTTTCGCGGCCACCCCTTCGGGGCAAGACCCGCGCCGCAAAACATTGATCAAAGCCGTTTTTGACGATTTTGATCGTCTTTCCGGGACCCGCAGGGACGATGATCATCTCGGACCGGCACTTTGAATCCGAAGCTGCGGCCGTTTCGGCCCGCTCATCTCGCGCAATGTGCTTCCGACCAGGAAGCTATTGTCGAAGCAAAGAAAATGCTCGACGGCCTCGACATCGAAATATCGGATGGCGCGCGTCGTGACCCGGCTTAAGCCGAGCGACAAGTAAACTGCCTTGGTTGTCGGCCTCTTTCATTTCCGAAATTGGCACTTGGCTGACATCGATATCGCCCGCTCTCACGTCCGCCATTGGAGGCAAAGCAGAGCTCGTCCAACCGCTTGGGCATGTCGGCTTATGGCCCAAAGGCCGTCATGCGACGTCCAATTTCATGCTGTGGTGCACATGCCTAGCTGCTAATGGTAGGCTCCCGGGGAAGGGACAGTTCTGTGAGGCGGCGCAATTTCATCTCGCTTATCGGCGGTGCGGTTGCGGGTTGGCCGCTTTTGGCTGATGCGCAGCAGCCTGAGCGTCTGCGGCGCGTTGGCGTGTTGATCGGCGGTACGGAGACCGATCCGCAGACGCAGGCGGGCGTCGAGGCCTTCAGCAAAGCGCTTGCAGTGCTTGGTTGGACCGACGGGCGCAACATCCACGTCGACTATCGCTGGGGTCACGCTGACGTCGATCGTATGCGGAAGCTGGCAAAGGAGCTTGTGAACCTATCACCCGATCTGATGGTGGGTGGCACGACAGAGGCAGTCGCCGCGCTGCACAGCGAAACTAAGGCCATTCCGATTGTGTTTGCAGTTGTGTCCGACCCGGTCGGCAGCGGATTTGTCGCTAGTCTGTCGCGGCCCGGTGGCAATATCACGGGCTTTATCAATCTTGAATCGTCGCTGAGCGGCAAATGGATCGGGATGCTGCAAGCTATCGCCCCGCACACGGCCCGTGCGGCGCTCTTGTATAACCCGCAGACCGCTACGTACTTCAAATATTACTTGCAGCCGTTCGAGACTAATGCGCGATCCGCCGCAATTGAGCCAGTCGACGCCCCGGTCCATACAACCGCCGATATCGAGCGCGTCGTCGCCAGTCTCGCTGAGAAATCGGATGTCGGATTGGTCGTGATGCCTGACGTTTTCACCGCGGTGCGTCGGAATGTCGAAGCGATCATCGCGCTCGCAGCCCGCTACCACATTCCAACGATTTATCCATATCGCTTCATGGTCGAGCCGGGCGGTTTGATGTGCTATGGAGTTGACAACGCCGATCTGTACCGACGCTCAGCCGACTATGTCGACCGGATCCTTAGAGGCGCCAAGCCGGCAGATTTACCAGTGCAATTGCCAACTAAATTTGAGCTCGTCATCAATCTCAAGACTGCAAAGGCGCTTGGCCTCACCATCCCGGAAAAGCTGCTCGCCACCGCCGACGAAGTGATCGAATAGTGCCGTTGTTTGCCGCGATGCACCTAGTCGCCTAATGGCACTTCGCCGACAATCCGGCAGTCGCGATCCATGTCCGCTTTCGGCGGTAAAGCGAACACGACTTCCATCAGCCAGCGCGGCAGCGAAAGCCAGCTGCTTTCTTTCGCCGGAGACACGTCCCATCGAGGGTTGACGGTGGGCTCAGTAGCCGCGGCGGCGCACCTTCTTGGCAGTTTTCCGTGCTGCGTAGCGCGCATCACGCTCAGCCTTTTTCTCGGCCGCGATTTCCGCCTCACGCCCGGCGTTTTGGACGGCTAATAGAGCTGCCGCTTTTTCAGCTTCGAGCCGGGCCTGTGCGTCGCGTTCGGCTGCCGCTGCCAGTTCCTCCGCCAGTTCGGTTTCGCGTTTGAGTCGAAGGGCTTCACGCTCGGCTTTGCGGATCAGACGGGCCTCGTTGATGGCCGCGCGCTCTGCCCGACGCTGCGCAATCTTTGGACCTTCGGCCGCCGCCAGAAATTTTTGCAACAACGCCTTCTTGGCCGCTGCGGCTGTATCCTTACGTCCCTGGAAACCAGGATCCTCGTATTTACCCATCCAATTCCACCGCCTTTATGATGTGATGCGTTACTAACGGAGGCGTGTGCTTTTCGCCAGCCGATAAAGGAACGGCGTAACTGCCACAATGATCTTCGCTTAGCAATTCGGGAACATGAGGTGAATGCCGGCGGCGCGACCGAGCTCGTCGGAATCGTGTGCGGCGATCTCTGTTTCTGGCGCCTAGCGGAGACGGAGATCTATCGCCCTCATCTCCACGGTAACAGGCTCGGTGCCGGTCGACGTCAGCCGTGGTGGCACGCGGCTGCTTCAGGCCGCCACGGCATCTAGCCCAATCACGCGGCACGCACATTCGACAGCAATTCCTCTGCTCGGCCCCTGCGATGGACAATGATTATCCTGACGTGCTCGGCAAGATCAGGTCTGGTCGCCGTATCTTTCTTTGACAGCTTCAGCAACGAATCTCTTCCGTGCTTCACGGCTCGATTTCATGTCATGACGGACGCACCAATCCAAAAACGTGCGCGGATCGATGCGAACCCGCATGACGATGTGCCCGTAGGACTCCAGGCCTCGCTTCATTTCCTCGGCCATTTTCAACCATTCCTTCCAGGTGAGCGGCATCTTGTCGCCATCATCAAAAACTCCACGCAGCGTCGGGTAATCTCCTTCATCAATCCAATAGACCCCGATAACTGGAAGTGGCCTGTCGTCACTGATGGTCATGGGTTTTCCTCGGGCTGGCGCTCGATGTGTTTCAGCATCAGCACCATTCGCAACACGATTGAGAAGCTCGCTGGATCGGCGCGCTGGCCTGATGAAGGCGCGCGCGGCCTCAATGTCCCATGCCCGGCATCACCTTGCCGTTATAGATATCCGGATTGGGCGGACCCTCGACAGAAAGAGTGCCGGCCAGACCGCGCTCGAGCCGCGTCAAGGCGTGATCGACGATGGTGTAGTTCCCCGGCACCTGGGTCTTGAACTCGACAATGACTGCGCCGCCCGGCGCGACACTCACCGTCTGAATGCCCTCGGCCGGTTTGGACAGCAAGCCACCGAACTCATAGACCTTGTCGAAGATCTCGCCGATGACGTGGAACGACGAGGTGAAGTTCGGCCCGCCGACGCCAAAGAAGATCCGCACGGTTTCGCCGACCTTGGCGTGCAACGGGTGCAATTTCGTCAGCGCGCCGACCGAGCCGTTGAGCACGAAATATTCCGGGTGCTCGTCGAGCAATTTTTCGACGCTGAACTCGGCGCTGCCGTGCTGGCCGTAAGTGATGTCGGTGTAGATCTCGCCCTGCATGATGTAGAATTCGCGATCGACCTTCGGCAGGCCTTCCGCGGGCTCGACCAGGATCAGGCCATACATGCCGTTAGCGATGTGCTCGGCGACCATCGGCGTGGCGCAGTGATAGACGTAGAGTCCCGGCACCAGCGCTTTCCAGGTCATCGACTTCTCCTTGCCGGGTTCCACCTGCAGCGCGGCGGCGCCGCCGCCCGGTCCGGTCGCGGCATGGAAATCGACCGAGTGCATCATGGCGCTGTCGCCGGAGTTCTTCAGGTGGATGTCGACGGTGTCGCCGACGCGCACGCGGATGAAAGGACCCGGCACTTTGCCGTCGAAGGTCCAGTAGCCGAAGGTCGTGCCTTCGGCGAGCCGGCCTTCAACTTCCGCGGCGAAGAGATCGACGCGCACTGTCTGCGGATCGCGCTTGCCGATCGGCGGCGGCAGGTCGGTCGGCTCGCGCGAAATATCGGCCTCGACCACCGTTTGCGGCGCCAGCCGCGGCGTGACGGTGAATTGGCCTTCCATGCCGGCCTGACGGTGGCCGGGAACGCTGCAATAATAAACGAAATCGCCCAACTTGGTGGCGCGGAACGCGATTGTCGTGCTGGCGCCTTTGCCGGTGACGCGCGGCGAGCGCGCATCCTGATCGGGAAAGACGATGTCGTGCTCGGCACCTTCGCCGTTGATCAGCGTCAGCTCGATGACCTGACCTTCAGCCGCGGTCAACACCGGATTGACTTTGCCGTCGATCGCGCCGCCGACGCCGATATACACCATGCGGCCCTCGGCGATACCGGATCGCAGCGTGTATTTCGCATCCGGAATGTATTCGGCAGGTGGCGCAGGCGCGGCGCCTTGCGCTTGACCTGACGGCGCGGATTGCTGTGCGGGTGCAGGCGCCGGCGCGTTCGCCCGTGCTGTCGGCGCCGCGGGAGCGGCGAGGTAGGCGATGACGTCGGCGCGATCCTGCTGCGTCTTCAGTCCCGGGAACGGCATCTTGTTGCCGGCAACGAGTTTCTGCGGATCGTCGAGATAACTGTCGAGCGTCTTGGCATCCCAGGTCAGATTCGCGTTCTTCATTGCCGGCGAATACGAGTAATTCGGCTCCGCGCCCGATTTGCGGCCGACAATGCCGGCGAGCGACGGGCCGAGAACGTTCTTGCCGGGTTCCAACGAATGGCAAACCTGGCACTTCCGGAACACCAGCTTGCCGGCGGTCGGATCGCCGCTGCCGACCGGCGCCGTCATCGTCGCCATGTTGTGGGCGGCGCTCGGCGCAGCCGGCGGCGCTGGCGGAGGAGCAGCGCTCGGCTGCGGCGCAGCCGCAGCCGGCTTGGCGGGGGCCGGCGCGGTATTCTGCGCGGTGGTCTGCGGGGCGGCAGGGGCCGGAGTTGACGGACCGGTGTTTGCGGGAGCCGACGCAACATTCTGCCCAGTGGCCAGCGGCGCGGCTGGAGATGGGTTCGACGGAACGGTGCGCGCCGGCGCTTGTTGTTGTGCGCTCGATCGGTCCGGCGCTTGCGGCGGCCCGGGTGCGGGCGAATTCGCGGCGGTCTGCTTGGCCTGATTGCCCGTGCCATCGCTCGTTGACAGTGAAGCCAAATAGAGCATGGCGGCAAAGGCAGCGATCCCGATTGCTGCGATGTACCATTCACTCGGTCTAAATTGCATGACTGTTCACTCCCCCGGTTTCGCGGAGTGCGCGAGCGGTACTACACCCAAGTTACTCACCAGATACAATATCGGTTCCGGCGCCCACCTCGAACAATGCGACCAGCGAGCGAAGCGCATGTGACAACGGAAGTCACTACGAAGTTCAATGCCTGTAACGCCGCTAGAACACCGACCATCCGTGGCTGCCGCAGACCGCGCCGAATATGGTGACGATGCTCAATACGAGCAGGACCCAATGCGCCCGTTGCAGCCAAAGGAAGGCGGTGTCGGGACGTTCGGTGGCCCATCTTTGGAAGTAGCGATGTAAAATGAAGGGCTCGGCAATGAACAGCACGAATACAAACAGGAGCCAGACGCATACCATGGCATGCATCCACCAAAACTGCGCGGCCTGAAAGCGATCCCACAAATCAAGCCGGCTGACCATATACAATCCGGAAAGGCCGACCACGACGATTGCAGTCCTTGCCTGCCAGACGAAAAAATGTTCGACCGCCTGAAAGGCCTCAAGCTTGTTGTCGCCGAAGCGGCCGCGGCGGACCCCGGGCAGGACGATCGTTGTGGCCATCGACACTCCACCGATCCAGATCACGACGGCGATCACATGAAGCGCCCGAGCGACAATGACATCCATCATCGTGAACACGCCTCTCTGGTGCCGCGAATAGTCGGCGACGGCGAAATAGTACCGCTCTTAATCGCCCTTTTCGATGTTGCCCCCAGCCGCGGAAAACGCAAAACGTTGCTGTCTCATAATTATTGACAAATGTCTCTTTTTCGGTTACATTCCACGAATCATCTCGCTCATGAAGGACGCCTGCGGGAGGTAGACCGGAAGGCCGGAGCGAGGGCGGTGCCCGCGGGCGGCGTTACGACCCGCACCCGGGCGGCTTTGGGCATCAGCCGCCGGCAAGCGTGGCCGGCCGTGCGGTGCGCACTGGACTGGGACAGGTAGGGGTGGGTAACGCCCACTTAGCAGAGTAATCGTGGCGGCCGCGTCCCAGGAAGCATGGCCTGAAGCTGGACGGAGATGTTCCGACATCTCCAGGAAGAACCGTCAGTGGAACGCCGACAGGCGAGCGCGCCCGCAGCGGAGGGTCGGCGCAAGCCGATCTCTCCGTGGCGCGCCCCGCACCCGCTGGTGCGGACAGTTTCACCTGCGTCTGTCGGCGTTCCGCTTCCTTCTTTTTTCTTTCGTTCGTCGTTCTTCCTCTTTCGTCATTGCCGGGCTTGACCCGGCAATCCATGCGGAGCCGGAGCCTGCTCGGATTTTCCGATGAGGCTCTCCAAGCCGCGCGTCATCATGGACCACCGGGTCAAGCCCGGTGGTGACGAGGAGAAATGTTGTGTCCCCTTCCCCGCTATCGCAGGGCAGGATGCATTGCGTCGCTGTTTGAAAACCGAATCTGGAAAACGCAGCCGGGGCGGTACGGCTATGCGGGGAAAAACCTGACAGCCGAAGCACAAGACCTTATGGAAAGTCCGTTCTATAATCCTTGCCGGGTTCGGCGCGGCGATGGGGGGAGTATGACAGCGCGCTTGCTCATTTTTGCCGGCTGCCTGTTGCTTGCGGTGCAGCTTTTTCCGCGCACGCCGGCGGCGCAATACTATCCTTATTGCGCGCTGTTCGAGGACGGTACGTCGCGCGATTGCGGATTCTCGACGCTGCAGATGTGTGAAGCCTCGGTGACCGGCGTCGGCGGCCTGTGCATCAACAATCCGGCGGGCCCTCCCCCGCCGCCACCGCAACTCGCGTCGGGTCCGCTGCAATTGCCCGACGCACAGCAGGCGCAGCAGCAACAACCGCCGCAACAGCAATCGTGCAACCCGCTGATCGACGGCACCTATTGCGCCACCCAGGGCGGCCCGATTAATCCGCCGCCGATGCCACAAATTCAGAGCATGGCGAGCGATCTCGGCATCGGCGGCGGCGATCCGCCGGCGACTTTGGGCGCCATCACATTCAGCGGATCCGGCGGGACATGCATCGGCCTGTTCCGACGGCTCTCTTGCGGAGGTTGATCATGAAATCCGGCACCATCGTTATCGCGACGGCCGTGATCGCTGCCGGCGCACTCGGCGCAAACTGGGTTACGGCGCAGGCCGCCAATACCCGCACGATCGACCAGTACACCTGCAAGGACGTGATGCGCGAGCACGGCGACAATCGCGATGTCACCATCGCTTTTATTCACGGCTTCCTGTTGGGCAAGTCGGGAAGCGGGACATTCGATCTCGACGCGATGCACAAGCAGACCAGCGATTTCATCGAATATTGTCTCGACAACCCGGCGGCCAAGGCGGTGGACGCGATGTCCAAGATCAAAGGCTGATGGCGGCCGCCATGCACAGGGCGCTGTCTCTTTGCGTGCTGGCAGCTTTGCTTGTTGCGGCTCCGTGCCAGGCACAGACCGCGGACAACACGAATAGTGCCGCGTCGCAGCGGCAACTGGTCGTCGGCACCAAGGAAACGCCGCCTTTCGCCATGAAGGACAGCGACGGCAATTGGAGCGGCATCAGCATCGATTTGTGGCGGCGGATCGCCGAAGAAATGCACCTGCGCTACCGCTTCGCCGAGGAAGCACAAGTGCAAGGGCTCATCGACGGGGTCGCCTCCGGAAAATTCGACATCGCGGTCGCCGCGCTGACCGTGACAGCGGCCCGCGAACGCGTCGTCGATTTCACCGAGCCGTTCTATGCCACCGGCCTCGGCATTGCGGTGCGCGCGGGCGGCGAAGCCAACTGGCTGCCGATCATCCGCACGCTGACGTCGTTCGGCTTTGCGCAGGCTGTACTCGCTTTGGTCGGACTGGCTTTGGCGACCGGCTTTGTCGTCTGGCTGATCGAGCGGCGCCACAACGACCATTTCGGCGGCGGCGTCGCCAAGGGCGTCAGCGCCGGGGTCTGGTGGTCCACCGTTGCCATGACACAGCGTTTTACCGGCGACGTCGGACCGAAGACTTTTCTCGGGCGCGTCGTCGCCATGGTGTGGATGGTCGCCTCGATCGTCACCATCGCGGTTTTTACCGCGAGCGTCACATCGGTGCTCACGATCCGGCATCTCCAGGGAGAGGTGCATGAGGTCAGCGATCTCTCTTCGGTGCGGGTCGGCGCCGTTGCCGGCACCTCGACCGAGGACGCGCTGACCCATTTGCGAATAGCGTACCGGACTTTCGCCACCCCGCAGGACGGCCTCAAGGCGCTGCGGTCGCATACGATCGACGCCTTCGTCTACGACAAGCCGCTATTGGCCTGGCTCATCCGGCAAAGCTTTTCGTCATCGATCGATCTGCTCGACAAGACCTTCGACGTCCAGGACTATGCATTTGCGCTGCCGGGCAATAGCCCGCTGCGAAAGCCCGTCAATGTGGCAGTTCTCGATGCACGGCGGAGCGAGGGGTGGGACCAGACCACGTTCCGATATCTCGGCACGAAATAGCCGCCGAAAGCTCATTCCTCGCCGGTGAGATCGCGCCGCCGGCCCTCGAGCGCGGCGGAATAGCGGCGGAGCACATAGGCTTCCGTGAGCAGGCCGACGACATGGCGGTCGGTGAAGGAATTGACGACGGCGAGCGTTTCGGTCTCGGCGCGGTCGAAAGCGAGCACCGCTTCCTTCACCGCCATGCCCGGCAGCAGCATGTCCTCGCGATGTTGCAGGAGTTCCTTGATCGCCTGCTCGGGCTCCAATTCCGAAGCATGCACGTCGGCCACGACGATGAGCCCGACATAGCGCTCCTCCTCGTCGACGGCGATCACCGATGCCGCCGAGCCGAGCGGAAACAATTCGCGGAACTCCGCGATGCTCGACGACATGTGCACGGTCTGGACGTCCTGGCGCATCATCTTCTCGACGGTGAGATCGCGCATCCAGCCGATATCGGCGGCGCTGCGGATGGTTTCGCCGCGCAGGTGGAAACGCCAGGTGGCGAACGAGTAGCCGAACACTTCGCGGGTGACCTGCGCCGATATGATGACGGCGATCAGCACCGCGGCCGTCAGCCACAGATCGTCAGTGCTTTCGAGCGCGATGAAGATCATCGTCAGTGGTCCGCCGATCACCGAAGCGGACAGCGCGCTCATGCCGATCACGGCATAGGCATTGGGATCGAAATAGACGGTCGGCCAGAATATCGTCAGCGACGTCGCCAGAAGGTGTCCGCCGAGGGCGCCGATCAGGAGCGACGAGAAGAACATGCCGCCGCGGAAGCCGGAGCCGAGCGAAGCGATCGAAGCCACGATCTTGAGCAGGAACAACAGCGCCACGGAGCGAAACGACAGATCGAGCATGCCGGCGACGCGCAGCGCGCCGTGGCCCGACGACATGATCTGCGGCGACACGATCGCGAGCAGACCGACGACGAGACCGCCGAGCATGGTGCGCAACGACGGCCGCAGTCGCAATCGTGCGAACATGGTCTCGCTGATCGCGACGCCGCGCATGAGGATGATGCCGAGCGCCGCTGCGAGGAGACCCAGAAGCGCGGCAAGCGCAAGATCGTGGCCGGTCATTGTGGTCGGCTGGGGCGGCACGACGCCGAGCTCGGCCGGCGACAGCTGATGCGCCACCAGATAGCCGACCAGGGCGGCAATGCCGACCGGCGCCAGACCGCTTGGCGAATAGCTGCCGATGATCAGCTCGAACGCGTAAAACGCGCCGGCAAGCGGCGCACCGAAAGCGCCGGCGATGCCGGCAGCGGCGCCGCAGCCGACGAGGACGCGCAGGTCAGCGCGGCGCAGCCGAAACGACATGCCGAGACGCGCGGCAATGCCGCTTGCCAGCTGCGTGTAGCCCGCTTCGAGGCCGACCGACGCACCGACCCCGCTCGACCACATCGTCTGCAGCGCGACGATGATGCTGCCGATCAGCGACATGCGGCCGCCGTGCAGCGCATTGGCTTCGATCGGGTCGATCTCGCGCTCGGGACGCCAGCGGCGGATCAGTTCGGTGATGGCGCCGAACAGGACGCCGCCAATGAGCGGCACCGCGAGCGCCAGCCTCGGATCAAGCGAGAGCCGCGCCGACAGGCGTTCGCCATGCTGCAGGTTGAACAGGATTTCGTGGATCAGGTCGACGGCCGTGCCCATCGCGGCAACGACCAATCCGCCGACAACGCCAACCAGCGCCGCCAGCCCGATCAGGCTCGATTCCCGCGCCCGTACCAGCGCGCGCAGGCGCCGGGGAATCTCGAATCTGGTTGCGGCTCTTGCGGTCAAAACTCACCACCGCCAACACGTATACCGATACATATAATGTAGGCGGTAAACAGAACTCCCACCCGGCGCCGTTTCTCTCGCCATCCGATGCGGCATGCTTAAGGAATAGGTTCGCTCTCCCGTTGTTGCCGTCATCGCTTTTTCCGTTACTGGAATCGCTGTCGTCGCCGGCCCCGATCAGGCGCCCTGAGGGCTGACCAGATGCCAGTATTCCTGATGATGCGGAGACCGAATTCGCCGCGGGAGTGCACCGCACCAATGAATAAAAGCCAATCGTCCCAAACAGCTTTGGAGTCAACATATTTGCGTCGGACTGGCGCTGGTGCGGGGTCGGAACACCCGATGACGCAAGGCGTTAGTCACCATTAGCCGGGTGGTGGCCTCCGACATGATTGCTTACGCTGCCGAGGTATTTTCGCGTCTTATTTCCAATGCCGATATGAACCCGCATCCGCGCCCCCGGACACGGGCTGATTTGGCAATCGATCGGCCAAAGGCCGAACCGGATACGGTCAGCGCCGCCGTTCACGGCAATGTCGTCGAGACTGACGTGCCCGCGCGTCTCGACAGCCTGCCGTTTGGACGATTTCACCTCCTCGTGATCGTGGCGCTCGGCATCACCTGGATTCTCGACGGTCTCGAAGTCACGCTCGCGGGCGCCTTGTCGGGCGAACTCAAAAGCAGCTCCGCACTCGGCCTCAGCAATGCCGAAATCGGCTTTGCCGGAAGCTGTTACCTTTTTGGAGCGGTGCTCGGCGCTTTCTTTTTCGGCTGGCTCACCGACCGGCTCGGCCGCAAAAAGCTGTTCACGATCACGCTCGCCGTTTACCTTCTGGCCACGGCGGCGACCGGCCTGTCGTGGAATGCGTGGAGTTTTTCGCTCTTCCGGTTCTTGACCGGCAGCGGCATCGGCGGCGAATACACTGCCATCAATTCGACAATCCAGGAGCTTATCCCGGCACGGTTCCGCGGCTGGACCGACCTGTTGATCAACGGCAGCTTCTGGGTCGGAGCAGCGCTTGGTGCGGGCGGTTCCCTCGTTCTCCTCGATCCCGCCATCATCGATCCAGCACTCGGCTGGCGGCTTGCTTTTCTGATCGGGGCGGCCATTGGACTTACTATACTGCTGATGCGACTTTGGATTCCGGAAAGCCCACGCTGGCTGATCACCCATGGCTTCCCCCGCGCCGCCGACACCGTCGTGCGCGGGATCGAAGCGCATTTCGGCGGACGGCACATGCCGACCGACGACAAGACGCGCCTGCGCATGCGAAGCCACACGCCGCTCGCCGAAGTCGCGCATACGCTGTTTGTCACCTATCGCCAGCGCACGCTGGTCGGACTGAGTCTGATGTCGGCGCAGGCCTTCTTCTACAATGCGATCTTCTTTACCTACGCGCTGATCCTCACTGACTTCTTCGACACGCCGGCGCAAGACGTCGGCTGGTACATTCTGCCGTTCGCGCTCGGCAATGTGCTCGGTCCGATCGTGCTCGGCCGCCTGTTCGACACGATAGGCCGCAAGACCATGATCTCATCGACCTATGCGCTTTCAGGGCTCCTGCTTGCCGTCACCGCCGCCCTGTTCAGCCGCGGCCTGCTCACCGCGCAGACATTGACGATCGCATGGATGATCGTCTTCTTCTTCGCGTCCGCGGCGGCGAGTTCGGCCTATCTCACCGTGAGCGAGATCTTTCCGCTCGAGATTCGCGCACTTGCCATCGCATTCTTCTATGCTATCGGCACCGGTATTGGCGGCATCGCCGGGCCGATCTTGTTCGGCATGCTGATCAGTACGGGCTCGCGCGAAAGCGTCGCCATCGGCTATGTCATTGGCGCCCTACTGATGATTGGAGCCGCCTTGGTCGAAGCACGCCTCGGCGTGGCGGCCGAACGCCAACCGCTGGAATCGGTGGCGCGGCCGCTGGCTCTCGTCGACTGACAACAAAATTCGATTGATAGGCTTGCAGATGAGCTTGGAATGTTCTGATTTCAGCGTCGATATGAACGACCCCGATTTGAAGCTTGCGCAAGATCCGCCAAATCTCGATCTGCGCCAATACGCGATCCTGCTCGATATCGACGGCACCATTCTCGACCTGGCGCCCTCGCCGGAGCAGGTGCAGGTGCCGCCGGATTTGGGGCGGACCCTCGAACGGCTGCGGGAATTGACCGGCGGCGCACTCGCGCTCGTCAGCGGCCGTCCGCTTGCAAATATCGATCTGATTTTCGCGCCGCTCAAACTCGCGGCGATCGGCGGTCATGGCGCCGAATGGCGCGCCGCGCCGAGCGCCCAGGCATCATCGCGGACGCGGCCGCTCAACGCCGATCTCAAGCGCAAGCTTGCCGCGGTCCGCGAGCTCGGGCCGGGCATCATCGCCGAGGACAAAGGCTATTCGTTCGCCTTGCACTATCGGCTGGCGCCGGATCGAGCCGAGGCCGTGCGCGCCGCCGTCACCGCGATCTGCGCCGAAGCGAAGGCCGAGCCGATTGAAATTCTCCTTGGCAAGTCCGTCGTCGAAATCAAGGCCGCCGGCATCAGCAAGGCCAATGCGGTGCGTGACCTGATGGCGGTTGCGCCGTTCGCCAAGCGCAAGCCGGTCTTTATCGGCGACGACGTCACCGACGAGCCGGTTTTCGCCGTCGTCGCGCAATTCGGCGGGCTTGGCTTTTCGGTCGGCCATGTCGCTGCCGCGGTCAATGGACGCTTTGCCAAGCCGCAATCGGTGCGCCGATGGCTGACGCAGCTCGCCTCCAGCAAGGGCTCAGAGGAATGAAGGATTTCGGGCTCGATCTTGCCGTCATCGGCAATGGGCGCACGGCCGCTTTGGTCGATCCGAACACACGGATCGTATGGTGGTGCTATCCGCGTTTCGATGGCGATCCGATCTTCTGCCGCCTGCTCGCCGGCGAAGAGGAAAAGGGCTTTTCCGACATCGTGCTGGACGACATGGTGGACTATCAATCCGCCTATGTCCGCAATACCGCGATCGTCAGCCATGAACTGACCGACAGCCGCGGCAACAAGGTCAGGGTCACCGATTTCACGCCGCGCTTTCGCCAGTTCGGCCGCGTCTTCCGGCCGCCGCAAATCTACCGCATCATCGAGCCGTTGTCGGGACTGCCGCGCATCACCATCCGCATGCGGCCGGCCTCCCATTACGGCAAGCCGTTGCCGCGCCGCACGCTTGGCAGCAATCACATCCGCTATTCCGACGACGACACCGTGATCCGCCTCACCACCGATGCGCCATTGTCGCTGATCGACAGCGAAGCGCCGTTCGTGGTCACCCATCCGTTGCACCTGGTGTTCGGGCCGGACGAACCGTTCACCGGAGACCTGGAGAAATCCAGCCGCGATTTCCTCGATCGCACCCAGGATTATTGGCTGGAATGGGTGCGGCGGCTGTCCATCTCTTACGACTGGCAGGAAGCCATCATCCGCGCCGCGATCACGCTGAAGCTGTCGAATTTCGACGAGACCGGCGCCGTCATCGCCGCGCATACGACATCGATTCCCGAAGCGCCGTCGTCCGGCCGCACCTGGGACTATCGCTATTGCTGGCTGCGCGACGCCTATTTCGTGGTGCAGGCGCTCAACCGCATCGGCGCGACCCGTACCATGGAGGAGTTCATCTCCTTCACGCTCTCCATCGCATCGCGACCGGACCAGGAGCTCAAGCCGCTCTATAGCGTGGTGCCGAACTCGCCGCTTGAGGAGCGCATCGCCCCTGACCTTCAGGGCTATCGCGGCGACGGTCCGGTGCGCATCGGCAATGCCGCCGTCGATCAGGTCCAGCATGACGCCTATGGCAGCGTCATCCTCGCTGCGATGCCGATGTTCTTTGACCGCCGCTTGCCGCGCCCAGGCGACGAAGGCCTGTTTCGGCTTCTGGAATCGCTCGGCGAACGCGCCGCCGAAAAGGCCTTCGTGCCCGATGCCGGCATCTGGGAATACCGCGGACGCCAACGCGTTCATACTCATTCGGCGGCGATGTGCTGGGCCGGCTGTCAGCGTCTCGCGGCGATCGCGCACCGGCTCGGACTCACCGCGCGCGCCAAATATTGGAACGCGATCGCCGAGCCGATGCATGCCGAACTGGTCGATCAGGCCTGGAATCCGAAGCGCGGCGCGTTCACCGCGGCTTTCGGCTCCGACGATCTCGATGCCAGCGTGTTGCTGCTGGCCGATCTCGGCGTTGTCGAAGTCGACGATCCGCGCTTCGTCTCGACCGTCTCCGCCATGGAGCGCGAGCTGGTGCGCGAAAAGCATGTCATGCGCTACGCCGCGGAGGACGATTTCGGCATGCCGGTGACGGCGTTTCTGATCTGCCGGTTCTGGCTGATCGACGCGCTGTGGTCGCTCGGCCGGCGCGAGGCAGCGCAGGATCTGTTCGCCGACGCCATGAAATATCGCAACCGCTATGGCTTGTTGTCGGAGGACATCGATCCGCAGACCGGCGCGCTGTGGGGCAATTTCCCCCAGACCTATTCGATGGCCGGCTTGATCCTGTCGGCGATGCGGCTATCGCGTAGCTGGGAAGACCGCTACTGGCGCGGTTGACTTATCTGACGGCGATCGCGTCGGTCACGCCGAACTTGTAGCTCGCCTGCAGCAACAGGCCGTAGCGGTCGGTCTTTACCGGCAAGGTCTGGCACGGGCACGACGTGCCGAAAATGTTGGTATAGGCGTTGTCGTTGGTCCACATCGCCCAGTAGCGGCCGCCGGCGCCGACGCTAAAGGCCGGCGTGAAATAATAGGTCAGGATCGCGTCGAGTTGCACGCCCATGCCGCGGCCGGTTTCCGTCGAGGTCTGGTTGGCGACGTCGGTCCGCTGCCAGTGAGTGTCGACGCCGCTGAACTGCGTGTAGGGAATGAAGGCCGCATCCGCATTCAAGCGCAGGCGCGGCAACAGCATCACGTCGCCGTTGAAACCGATACGCAGCGAATTCCAGGTGTCATCCTCGGTGATGGCGAGCACGGTATTGGGAATGGGCGTGACGCAGTCGGAAAACTCGTTCGATATCTGCACGCAGCCATAGGCCTGCTTGTTCTCGCGATAGTAATTGTAGCCGATGAACGGACCAAATTTGTAATCGGGCGCCTCGAACAGATTGTAACCGATGTCGCCGGTCGCGTAGGCGATCGTGCCCTGCACATTGGAGCGGGTGTTGGAGTAGGCCACGGGGTTGGTCGAAGAAGTCGGCCAACTGCCCTGATTGCCCACACCGAGGATTTCAAGCTGCGCCCAGTCCTCGTCATTCATATAGCCCGAGGAAAGAGAGCCGGCGCCGACCAGGCCTTTGATGAAGAGCCGCTGCGGGCTGTCGATGCGGGTGAAGAATTCGCCCGAATTCCCCTCCGAATGATAAGACAGCCGCGACACCAGCACGTTGGCGTTGGCGCTCGAACTGTCGCCGCCAAGATCCTTCTGAAATTTGCCGAAGCTCAGCCAGTAGCGCGTGCCGGCCTCGAATTGCCAGCCGGGAAACCAAGCGGCAAAACCCTGCGGCTCCGGGCCCGAGGACCAGACGGCCTTCGCCGGCAACGGCGCCGAGGCCCATTGCGGCAAATCCCAATGCGCGAAGGGATCGACGCCAAAGCGATAGTTCAGGCCGAATTTCACTTCCTGGACGTTCTGCGAAAGGCTCGACGTACCGGCCGGCGTCGCCTGATAGCTGGTGAAATCGCCGGGAATGGCTTGGACCTGACCTGGCGGCGTTGCGACATTGGTCCGTCCAAGACCGAGATAATCGTATTCGAGCTTGAGCGACCAAGCGGGCGTCAATGCACGCTCGACGCCAGCGCCAACCGTCCAGCCTATGGTCCAGAAGCGGTCGGTGGTCTCGGTTTTGGGCGACGTGCCGTTGGTCGAAATCTCGGTGCGGTCGTAAACGGCGGCAAAGCCGCCCTTGATGTAGGCGAGCGTACGGCCTAACGGATCGATCGCATAGCCGATGCGCGGCGTGATCGTCGCGCTCGCAAAGGGATCGCTACGGCAATCCGCCGAGACAACCAACCGGGATGACGCGAGACAGGTATTGGAGCCCTTCGACACGATGCCGCTGAGATCGCCTTCGATGCCGAGCACGAACCGCGATTGCGGCACCTGCCAATTGTAGCCGGCCTGAAAGCCGCCGATGACACCGGGCGTCGAGACCTCATCGCCGAACAGCGATATGCCCGCGGGATCGGAAAATTTGGTGTCGCCCCACGCCGCGCCGATATGGGTGCCGACATAGCTGCCGGTCCAGGTCCATAGCGGCAACACCGGCGGAGGTGGTGCAGGCATATCCGCCGCACGCGCCGCGCCGCCAAGCGCAACAACAAAAAACCAGAAGCCGAAAATCGAAAGCCTGGCGCTCGCCGGACCAAAGACGCGATGTTCGCGCGGCACCGCCGCGGTAACCATCGTCTTTTTGAACGTGCACGCCGGCATAAGAATCCAAGGAGCTAGCTCCCGGGATTGGTAAAGAAATATGGTTGAAGCTTGGTTAAGGCAGTTGCCGCGCGCCGCGGCGCCAGGCCGACTGTTTGGACGCTACGGCAACTGAAAGCCCTTGCCGGGCCGTAGTGATTTCGCCATCCGCGCGACCAGCGGGTCGTAGCTGAGCTTTGCCGCTGCCGGATAAGTGATGGAAAAGGCCTCGGTCATCTGGCCGCCATGCGACAGCAGATGCCGCTGGTAAAAGATGCTGTCGCCTTTGGTGCCGGAAATGACGAACCAATTTCCGTCATGCGCCTGGTAGGTCACGACCTGCCCGGGATCGAGATTCTTCAGGACGAAATCCTGATATTTGGCGAGATCGAAATCGAGCGCATTGTAGGAGGCGTAGACGGCAAATTCGGCGCCTTGCGCGTCCTTGAACTTGCGGCCGTCATCGGCGTCAGGCGGCGGCTCGGGCTTGAATTGATCCGGGTAGTCGATGGCCGTGCCGTATCTGTCATTATGATAGCTCCGCCATTGATCGGCCATGGCCGGAGCGGCGCAAACGCTCAGCCCGAGAGCGCCGAACAGGGCGCAGGCCAGCAAAAATTCCCAGCGCATCAATCTTACCTCTTGGTTGCCCCGACCAACCATTTACCTCTTGGTCCTTCACTGTTTAGCAAATGACGCACTCCACAATTGCGTCCGCGCCGAATCACCCCCTTTGAGATCGCCCGGATCAGGAGACGCTCATGTGCCATCTTTGCTTGGACGCCGCTAAAAAGCATCAGGTTCGCGACTCGGATGCTCCTGATCCGCATATCGGGCGACGCAGCCTTTTGGCGCTTGGCATGGCGGCCGCCGCAAGTCTCGCTGCGATGCCGGCAGCATTTGCCAAGTCGGACAAGGCCGCGGTGCCAAAGCCGCAAAACGTCATGTCGCCCGACGCCGCGCTCGAACGGCTGATGCAGGGCAATGCCCGCTATATCGACGGCGTCAGCCGTCGCCACGACTTCAAGCATGAGCGCGAGGCGCTCGCGGCCGGACAGAATCCCTTCGCCGCGGTCCTGAGCTGCGCCGATTCCCGGATCGCCCCGGAATATTGCTTCGACACCGCCCGCGGCGACCTGTTCGTGTGCCGTATCGCCGGCAATTTCGCCAGTGACGAAATGACCGCGAGCCTCGAATATGCCGTGCAGGTGTTGAACACGCCGCTGATCATGGTGCTAGGCCACGACGCTTGCGGCGCGGTCGATGCGACCATCAAGTCGGTCAAGGACGGCACCACGCTGCCCGGCCATTTGCCGTCGCTGGTCGCCGCGCTCAAGCCCGCAGTCGATGCGGTGAAGAACGATACCGGCGACATGCTGGTGAACGCGATCAAGCGCAACGTGGCGCTGAACGTCGACAAGCTGAAGAGCGCGCCGCCGATCCTCCAGGCGTTCGCGGATAACAAGAAGATCCGGGTTATCGGAGGTGTCTACGAACTCAAGACCGGCAAAGTAAACTTGCTGACCTGACGGGGACACAAGCGCCCTATTCCGCCGGCGTCTCATCACGCTCCTCCAGCCGCACTGCCGGTGGCGGCGCATGCTCGTCTTGAGAGCGCTGATGCACGGGCTTGCGCACCCGCGTCAGGTTATAGGCACTGTTGATCAAGGCGAGGTGCGAGAAGGCTTGCGGGAAATTGCCGACCAGCCGCTTCGCCGCCGGATCGTATTCTTCGCTGAGCAGACCGACATCGTTGGCGAGGCTTATGAGCCGCCGGAAAAGCTTCTCGGCTTCGTCGAAACGCTCCTGAAGGATGTAAACATCGACCAGCCAGAAGCTGCAGGCGAGGAATGCACCCTCGCCCGGCGGCAGCGCGTCTTCGACCTCCTCGGTACTGTACCGCAGCACGAAACAATCGCGCAGCAGACGGCGCTCGATCGCCGCAATGGTCTTTTCGATGCGCGGATCGGTCACCGGCAGGAAGCCGACGCAAGGCAACAGCAAGAGGTTGGCGTCGAGCTGGTCGGAATCGTAAGCCTGGACGAAAGTGCCGAGCGTCTTGTTGAAGCCGCGTTCGCATACCTCTTCGTAGACTTCGTCGCGAAGCTTGCACCATGTCTCGACCGGCCCTTCGAGCCCGAATGTTTCCGCACTCTTGATCGAGCGGTCGAAGCCGACCCAGGCCATGACCTTGGAATAGACGAAATGCTGCGGCGGCCCGCGCATTTCCCAGATGCCGTGATCCGGCTGCTGCCAGATCCCTGCCAGATGTTCGAGGAATTTGAGCTGCGTGTCCCAGCCGGATTCATTCGTGGTCAGACCACCGCGGCGCGCCTGATGGTAGGTGTCCATGATCTCGCCGAACACATCGAGCTGGAGTTGTGTGTGGGCGGCATTGCCGATGCGCACCGGCCGTGACTTCTCGTAGCCCGGCAGCCATTCGACGACCCATTCGTTGAGGCGCCGCTCGCCGCGAATGCCGTACATGATCTGCAACTGGTCCGGGCTGCCGGCGACCGCGCGAAGCAGCCATTCGCGCCAGGCTTCGGCCTCCTTGTAGTAGCCGGCATGCATGGTGCCGAGCAGCGTCAGCGTCGCATCGCGCAGCCAGCAATAACGGTAATCCCAGTTGCGCTCGCCGCCGATCATCTCCGGCAGCGACGTGGTCGGCGCCGCAACGATACCGCCGGTCGGCTCGTAGGTCAGGGCCTTGAGCGTGATGACGGAGCGGCGCACCTCCTCGGACCATTCGCCTGCCGGCCGGCACTTGCTCGCCCATTCCGTCCAGAACTTTTCCGTCGCTTCCAATGCTCCGGTCGGATCGGCCGCCGCCGGCAGCGGGTTGTGCGAGCGGTCGTAAACCAGGACCAAGGGAATAGTCTCACCGCGCGTGACGATGAATTCGCCGACCGTTGTCATGCCCTTGCCTTTGACATGAACCGGCGTGCGCAGCACCACCATGTCGGGGCCGGCGATGGCGCGCGTCGCGCCGTTTTCAAGCCGTGTCACCCACGGCACGATGGCCCCATAGCCGAAGCGCAGGATCAACTCGGTATGCATCGCAAGCTTGCCGCGCGTACCGTGAACGATGCGCATGATCTGAGATTGCGCGGTGCCATAGGGCATGAAATCGACCAAAGTCGCGGCACCGTCTGGGGTCTCGAAATGGGTCTCGAGGATGAGCGTGTCCGGGCGATAGCGGCGGGTGATGCGGGCGCCTTCTTCGCGCGGCGCGACCAGCCAGCGCCCGTTGTCGGGCGTGCCGAGCAGCGCGGCAAAGCACGCCTCCGAATCGAAGCGCGGCCAGCACAGCCAGTCGATCGAGCCGTCGCGCGAGACAAGCGCGGCGCTCTGGCAATCACCGATCAGCGCATAGTCCTCAATAGGCGAAGCCATGTGTGCGCCGTCAGGTGAAATCGACGATGACTTTGATGTCGTCCGGCTCGCGCTTGAGCGCCTGCGTCCATTGTTCGACAGGAACGCGTCGCGTGATCAAACGGGTAAGCCAGTCCTTGTCGGCACGCTTCAAGGCCGCAACAGCATCCTCGTAATGCTTACGATTGGCGTTGACGCTGCCGAACACCGTATCGTTGTCGAGCACCATGGTGCGGTTGACTTCGCCGATATCGACATCGAGATCCTGGCCCGGCGCCGAGACGCCGACCAGACAGACGACACCGCCCGGCGCCGTGCAGCCGAGCGCGTCGCGGATGACGCTCGGCGCGCCGGTGCATTCCATCAGGATATCCGGCTTGAGGCCGTCAAGATCGGAGATGCGGCCGAGATAGAACTTGCCGCCGAGCTTCTCGACAATTCTGCGCTTGTCCAGGCTCTCCTGATGATCGAGCACATGGATATCGAGGCCGCGCTGCGCGCCCATCATCGCCGCCAATAGCCCGATCGGGCCGGCGCCGGTGACGAGCAGTGTCTTCGGCTCCCAACCCCGCGAACGCCGCCCGATGCGTTCGGTGTGATCCCAGGCCTTGGCGACGACGCTCGTCGGCTCGACCAGGACACCGTTCATGCCGAGCGAAGGATCGAGCTTGACCAGAAAATCCGGCTCGATGCGGAAGAAATCCGAGCCGTAGCCGTTGCGCTCCTTGATGCCGCGCTCGGTGTATCGGCCGTTGCGGCACATGTCCCATTCACCGACGGCGCAAGACGGGCACGGCACCGGATCGGGGCGGCGCACGATGCCGACGACCAGATCGCCGGCGTGAAAGCCGCTGCCGGCCGGTGCCGTTTCGACATGACCCAGCGACTCGTGGCCGATTGTCAGCCGCGCCTGGCCCGGCGGCGCGAAACCATAATGACCCGAGACGATCTCGTGATCGGTGCCGCAAACACCGAGCGCCAGAGTGCGCACCAGCACGCTGCCGTCGGACAATGGCGGCTCCGACACTTCGTCGAGCCGCGCCGAATTGGCGATGCCGGGCGCAACCGTCAGAGCACGCATGACGAATTCCCGAAAAGATACTTGGCGCAAATGCCGCCCTCGAAAGGAACGTTCAATCACGCCAAGAGTTCCGGCTGCGGAACTAGCGGCGGCTCTGAGCAGTTGAATGACTTTACGCGTCAAATTGTCCGAGAAAGCATACGGAGCCTCTTGATGGACTCGATTGGCCGCACGCGCTGGGCTATTGCCGAAGGCTACATTCCCTCGGAAAGCTCGTTCACCGATCCGGCGCTGGCGTCGCATGAGACGGCCTGCATCCTCAATGCCGGCAACCGCAATGCAAATGTGCGCATCACGATTTTCTTCGCCGATCACGAGCCGATCGGCCCGTATCTCGTCACCGTCGGCGCGCGGCGGACGCTGCATCTGAAATTCAACGATCTCAATGATCCAAAGCCGGTGCCGCGCGACACCGCCTATTCATCGGTCTTCGAATCCGATGTGCCGATTGTGGTGCAACATACACGGCTGGATTCGCGCCGCGCCGAAATCAGCCTACTTTCGACCACGGCCTATTCCGAGTCCTAAAGAATTCCAAATATGCGGCGCATAAAAGCGCACATTGGGGAACTCGCCACAATTGGCCATTGAAAACTCGTCGCTTTGTCAGTGCCACATTGCACCGCACCACATATCGGAACAAAGCGCGGCCAAAACCGTTGATTGTCTGCCGGGGGACGGCACGAGGGGACGGAGTAGTTCCATGAATGTGGTGGTAGTTTCCAACCGCGTGGCGCGCGCCAAGCCGGACGAGCCGCTCGCGGGCGGCCTTGCCGCGGCGCTACTGCCGATGGTGCGTGATTCCGGGGCGATCTGGGTCGGATCGAACGGACCGTCAAACGACACCGCGCCGTCACACGATTCATTCGCCAAGGTGGAAGCGCTCGGCACCGGTGCGCTCGCGACCGTCGACATGCCGGCCAAGCACTATCGCGGCTTTTACGAAGGCTTCGCCAATTCAGCGTTGTGGCCGGCGCTGCATTCACGGCCCGATCTCATTCATGTCACCGCCGACGACTACGCGTCCTATCGCGAGGTCAACGCCTTCATGGCGCGCGCGCTGGTGCGTTTCAATTCACCGCAAGCCGTATTCTGGATTCAGGACTATCACTTCCTGACGCTCGGGGCGGAATTGCGCCGGCTCGACATCGAGCGGCCGCTCGGCTTCTTCTTGCATACGCCGTGGGCCGAACGCCGCACCATGTCGGCGGTGCCGCATTGCTCCGAACTCGCCGAAGCGATGCTCGCTTACGATCTGATCGGTTTTCAGACCGTCGAAGACCGCCAGAATTTCGAAGATTATCTGCGCACCGAGCTCGACCTCAACGTCGTCGACGGCACGGCTGCGTCGCATTGGGGACTCACTCAGCTTGCGACCTTCCCGATCGGCATCGACGTCGAGGAATTCGCCACGCGCTCGACCAGGGCGATCAATCGCCCCGAAGTGGCGCGGCTGCGCGACAGCCTGCATGGCGCCAAACTGGTCCTGGGCGTGGACCGCCTCGATTATTCCAAGGGGCTCGCCAACCGCATACGCGCCGTCGATCGCATGCTCGAAATCGAGCCCGGGCTCAAGCGCCACATGTCGCTCCTGCAGGTTGCCGTCCCGTCGCGCGGCAATATCAAGGCCTATCGCGAGCTGAAAGCGGAGCTCGCCGGCCTGGTCGGCGAAGTGAACGGCCGCCACGGCGAGGTCGACTGGGCGCCGATCCGCTATCTCAACAAAGGCTTTTCACAGCTCACGCTGGCCGGCTTCTATCGCGCCGCCAGTGTCGGCCTGGTGACACCGCTGCATGACGGCATGAATCTCGTGGCCAAGGAATATGTCGCCGCGCAGGATCCGTTCGATCCCGGCGTGCTGGTCCTATCGTCATTCGCGGGAGCCGCCAAGGAGCTCGACGCCGCGCTGCTGATTAATCCGCACGACATCGACGGCATGGCGCGCCAGATCGCCGCCGCGCTCAAGATGAGCGTGGAGGAACGGCGCGAGCGCTGGCGCGCAATGATGCGCCGGCTCAAGACGGCGTCGGTGCAAGCCTGGTTCACGCATTTCCTGCACGTCCTGTCCGACGTCCGCCGCATGCCGATCAGGGCGGCGACGCAGCCGATCGTGCTCGATCTTGCCCAGCGCCGCGCCGCGCTCAATCGCTGAAAATTCCGCATCTGACGATCGGGATTCCGGCCACGACAAGGAAATTTTTACCTTGTTTGAGCCATAGTCTCCGGCGTTATCCGGACGTTGTCGTTTATGCGTGCGTTTTTGGCGTAGCGTGGAGTTGTGCCGATGACGGGTGCTCGCGAAGGGTTATCGGGGGCGGCGCGCCTTGATCGCTTTCGGACTGTTGCCAAGGCGGTCGCTTTGCCGCTGGTCTTGTCGCTGGCCTTGGCAAGCCTGACGCTGACGACACTGCCACGGGCGGCCTTCAGCGCAGTCAAGCCGACACCGGCCGCCGTCGAGACATCCCATGCGCATGTCTATCTGATGCGCGGGCTCCTCAATATCTTTTCGCTCGGCATGGATCAGCTTGCAGCGGAGATCCAAAGCCACGGCATTTCCGCCGACGTCTATAATCACACCGTTGCCGACTCGGTGGTTGCGCAGATCATCGCCAGATATCACGCCGGCGATCATGGTCCTTACATCCTTGTCGGCCACTCGCTCGGCGCCGATGCCGTGATGCAGATGGCGCAGAGTCTCAATACCCAGGGCGTTCCAGTGGCGCTGGTCATCCCGTTCGACGGCACCGGTTCTTACTATGCGCCGAAGAACGTCGCCTGCGTGCTCAATCTGACGCAGCGGGAATATGCCTATATGCGGCCGGGCTCGGGCTTCCACGGCAAGCTGCAGAATGTCGACGTCTCGGGCGACCCGGGCATCGATCACTTCACCATCGACAAATCGCCGCGACTGCAAGGCATGGCGCTCAACTCGATTTTGCAGACAGTGCATGCGCAAAGCTGCCGTCCGCCAAATACCAGTCCAGTTATCGCCAGTCCGAAGCCGCAGTCGGCGCCAAATATTGCCGCGCCCAACAGCAAACCGGCGTCCGGCGACACGCCCACCGGATCGGTCAAAGTCGGCCCGGTGACGCCAGCTGAGGCGCCCAAACAGTCTGTCGAAGCTCCGGGAAAAAGCCTGGACTCGATATTCGGTACGGAAGGCTAGCCCGCCTCGGGCGCGGCGGTGCCTTCGACCTGGATACGAAAGCCGGATCGCACATTCGGCCAGTAATCCCAGATCGCCTTGTGATGGGTGCAGCGATTGTCCCAGAACGCGATCGAATTCGCGGTCCAGCGGAAGCGGCAGGTCCACTCCGGCTTGTTGCAATGATCGACCAGGAATCGTAGCACGCGTTCGCCTTCCAGCGCCGGCAATTCATTGATCTTCGCGGTGAAGTCGGTGTTGACGTAGATCACCTTCTTGCCGGTCGCCGGGTGCTTGATGATCACCGGGTGGACATTGAACGGCGCGGTCGGGCCGAAAACCCGCCTTCCGTCATGGGTCGCCGTCAGCCCTGAAAGATATGTCTTCATCTGCGGCGACAACGCGTCGTAGGCGGCATACATGCTGGCAAACATCGTGTCGCCGCCGCCGTCGGGCGGCACGGTGTGATTATAGAGAATGCTGCCGAGCGGGGGGATCGCGCCACAGGACTGGTCGCTGTGAAAGTTCTCGCCGGAAATCTGCGTCGAGGTCTCGTCGTAGTGGAATTTTCGCACCAGCGGATTGTCGGTCGTCTTGCTGATGGTCGCGCCGCCGACATGCTGGCCGAGCGGGCCGAAATGGCGGCCGAAGCGGATCTGATCATCAAAGCTGATCTTCTGATTGCGAAGGAAGATCACCTGATACTGAATGAAGGCGCGATGCAGTTCCTCGACCTGCTTGTTCGGCAGCGGCTTGGTCAGATCGATATTGCCGATTTCGGCGCCGATATGCGGCGATACCGGCTGGACCGAAATTGATTCATAAGGTTCGGCATTGGACGTAGGCATTGGATGTTCCTTAGCTGTGCTTGGCTCTAGCGGCAAAAGTCTCTCATTCGATCTGGGCGATGCCGGCGCTGTGAATGACCTTGCTCCATCGCGCCACATCATCGCGCACGAAGGTCCCGAACGCTTCCGGCGTTGAACTGGAGACGTCGGTCGCTACCGATTCAATCACTTTGACGTAGGCTTTGTCGCCGGCAATCCTTTGCGTTTCGGCGTTCAAGCGCTCGATGATCGGCCGCGGGGTGGCGGCGGGAACGAACAAGCCGGTCCATGCGCTGACATCGAAGCCCGGCAGGCCGGATTCAGCGAGCGTTGGAATGTCCGGCGCTAATGGCGATCGGTCCTTCGTCGTCACGCCGATCGCACGCATCTGCCCGCTCCGTGCCAGCGGCAACGCCGTCGATATCGTCCCAAGCATCATCGAGACACGGCCCGCCAGCAAATCCGGGAACGTGGCGCCGTCGCCTTTGTAGGGCACGTGCAGGATGTCGATGTCCGCTTCCCGTTTGAACAGTTCGCCGGCGAGATGGGACGCCGTGCCGACACCCGCCGACGCGAAGCTGAGCTTTCCCGGATTGCGCCGCGCATAGTCGATCAATTCGGCCAGGGTTTTTGCCGGCACCGAAGGATGTACGATCAAGAGCAGCGGCAGTTTGTGCAGAATGCCGATCGGCGCCAAGTCGCGCTGTGGGTCGTAACGGAGGTTCTTGTAGAGCGCCGGGCCGATACCGAGCGTGCCATTGGTGCCGAACAGGATCGTATAACCGTCGGGCGCCGCATGCGCGGCGAACTCCGCGCCGATATGGCCGCCCGCGCCGGGCCGATTGTCCACCACCACGGGCTGGCCGAGCCCGCGCGACAAGGCGTCGGCGCTGGCGCGCGCCAAAACATCGGACGCGCCACCAGCCGGGAATGTCACGATCATCGTGATAGGACGGCTAGGATAGGCTGCGTTCTCGGCAAATGCGCTGAACGCGGCAACGACGAAAGCGGCGATAAAGAGCGCCAGTTTTCCGGCCAGCAGTTTTCCGGACACTACGTCTTTCGGCACGGTCGACATTACAATGTCCCGTTTGATGCTCCAGGCGCCGGCACGTCCTGGCGGAAGGAGATAGTTTAGAAATGAAATATCACGGAGACAACGATATAAATGATCTGATGAGCCATGCCGGCCGGTTATGGCCGCGACGACTTCGCGCCATCTACCGAAGCGCCTGCGGTGGTATCATGCGATCATGGCGGCGTGCCGCGCACACGCTCATGCTTGGATTTTCTCGACGGCCGCGCCCGCGAGCTGGTCGACCTAGCCCGGGTTAACCTCACGCGATGAGGCCCGGCGCCGGCGCAGCCGCTTGCGCTTCACAGCGTGAGTCTTTTCGAGACCGGCCTCGCGGGCTGCCTCCTGCAAATCGTGGCGGATCGCGTCGCGCTTTTCGTGGATCGAGGCGATCACCGGGCCCATGGGAATGCCGAGCCCGACCAGTGCGGCTTCGGAGAGCTGCAGGCTCGCCTCGACGGTTTCCGGCACTGCGTCGGTCGCGCCGAGCTGGTAGAGATGCCGCGCGTGGTTGGCATCGCGGGCGCGCGAAACGATCATAATGTCGGGCCGCAGCGCCCTCACGTGTTCGACGACATCGTCGATCAGGTCGTGATTGTGAATGGTGATGATCACGCCCGCGGCCTTGGCGAGGCCGCACATTTCGAGAAACTTGTCGTCGCTGGCATCGCCGAAATAGACGTCGTGGCCGTCGCGGCGGTCGCGCGTCACGGTCGAGGAATCGGAATCGGCGGCCACGAAGGCAATGCCGTGCTCCTTGAGCATGGCACAGACCACCTTGCCGACGCGGCCATAGCCGACGACGATCGCGTGCTTCTCCTCGGCGCTCGGCCGCACCGCGAGCTCGCTGGCGACCGGCCCGCTGACCCGTAGCTTCGCGCCGATGCGCCGCGCCACGAACGACAAAGCGGGCGTCAGCGCCATGGTGACCGAAGTCACCGCAAGCGCGGCGCCGGCAAGCCGCGCCTCGATCAGACCGAGCGCGGACGCCATACCGATACCGACAAAGGCGAATTCGCCGCCGGGCCCGAGCAGAAGGCCGGTTTCGACCGATGTCGCCCAGGACAGGCGGAACAGCTTGGCGAGGCCGATCAGCAGCAGCGCCTTGACGGCGATCAGCCCGACGACGGCGGCCAGCAGCAGACCAGGCGCCTCGAGCAATTCGCGGACGTCGATATTCATGCCGACGGTGAAAAAGAAAATGCCGAGCAGAAGCGCCTTGAACGGCTCGACAGTGGCCTCGACCGCCTTGCGGTACTCGGTCTCGGCCAAGAGCAGTCCCGCCACAAAGGCGCCGAGCTCCATCGACAATCCGGCCGCGCTCGCGACCACGCCGGCAGCGATGACGACGAACAGCACGGCGGCGATGAACAATTCGCGCGATCGCGTCGAAGCCACCAGCCGGAACAGCGGACGCATCAACAGCCGGCCGAACAGGACAATCGCTGTGAGCGCGATCACGGCTTGCACGAAAGCGCGAGCAAGGCTTTGCAGCACCGAACCGCCGGAACCCTCCGCCAAAAGCGAAATGAACATCAGGATCGGAATGACAGCGAGGTCCTGCGCCAGCAAAATGGAAAACGCAGCGCGGCCGACATTGCTGGTGAGCCGCTCCTGTTTCGAAAGCAACTCGATCACGATCGCTGTCGAGGACAACGACAGGCAGGCGCCGAGGATGAGCGCTTCGGAATGCTTGAGGCCGGCATGATCGGCCGCAGCGGCAAGCAGCGCCGTCGTCGCCACCACCTGCAAGCCGCCGAGTCCGAAAACCAGCCGCCGCATGGTGAGAAGACGCGACAGCGACAGTTCAAGGCCGATCAGGAACAGCAAAAAAACGATGCCGAGTTCGGCAATGCCGGAGACGTCCTTGGCATCGCCCACCGTGACCCAATACAGCGCCGGAAAGACCTTGATCAGCGAGCCCAACCCCAAAGGCCCGAGCAGGGCGCCAGCGCCGAGATAGCCCAGCACCGGCGAGAATCCGAGCCTGCTGACGATCGGTACCACGATGCCCGCCGTGCCGAGCACGACCAGCGCGTCGCTATAGGCGGAAACATTGATCGTCGTAGCCAAGCGGATCTCCGGCGCAGCAATGCGATTTGTCGCGCGATTTCACCGCCGGTGACAAGCGCCCTCGGCAATTCCACCGTCGAAATCTGCGCTTAGAGCTAAACGCCGAGATGGCGATGCAGCACTTCCGGCTGCTGGCGCACGGCTTCGGCCGCCAAAGCCTCGACGATATGGCCGTTGTTGATGATGTAGACGCGGTCGGCGAGACTCATGGCCGCAGAGATATTCTGTTCGACGATCAGGATCGTCTGGCCGGCCTCCGCGAGCGCCCGGCAGGTGGCGAGAAGGTCGTGCACGATGATCGGCGCCAGGCCTTCGAACGGCTCGTCGAGCAGCAATATCTTCGGCTCACGGACCAGAGCCCGCGCGATCGCCAGCATCTGCTGCTCACCACCGGAGAGATCCGTGCCGCGGCTGGTGCGTCGCTCCTTGAGCCGCGGGAACATCGTATAGATGCGTTCGAGCGGCCAGCGCGCGGGCGCCGAAAGGCCGGCGAGGATAATGTTCTCCTCGACATTCAGGCTGCCGAAAATGCGGCGGTCCTCGTGCACGAGCTGCATGCCGGAGCGCGCAATGACGTGGCTTTTCTTGCCGGCGATTTCCTCGCCGTCGAAACGGATCGAGCCCGAACGCGGCGTCACGACGCCCATCAGGCTTTTCAAGGTCGTGCTCTTGCCGGCGCCGTTGCGGCCTAGCAGCGCCACCACCTCGTTGCGGTCGACGCGCAATGCGACGTCGAAGAGGATGTGCGAATCCCCGTAATAGGCGTTGAGGCCATCGACTTCGAGCAGGCTCATGCCGCGCGCACTCCGCCCAGATAGGCTTCCTGCACCATCTTGTTGCCCTTGATCTCGCTCGGCGTGCCTTCGACCAGAACACGGCCCTCCTGCAGCACGGTGACGCGCTGCACCAGCTCGAACAGTAAATCCATGTCGTGATCGATGATGATCATGGTGCGGCCTTTGCCGATGGATTTGAGCAGGCTCACCATTTCCACGCGCTCACGCGGGCTCATGCCGGCGAGCGGCTCGTCGAGCAGCAGCAGGCTCGGCGAGCTCGCCAGCGCCAGCCCGACTTCGAGACGGCGCTTTTCGCCATAGGCAAGCCCGGCGACCGGAGTATCGGCGCGGTCGGCAAGATGGACCAGTTCGAGCGTGTGCTCGACTTGCTCGTTGAGGCCGGGGATTGCCGGCACGCTGCGCAACATGTCGAACCGGAATTTGCCGCGCAATTCAGCGAGCGCGGCGATGACCACGTTGTCCCGGACTGTCAATCGGGTGAAGAGTTGGTTGACCTGATAGCTCTTGGTCAAGCCGAGCTGACACACGTCGGTGACGCTCATGCCGGTGATGTCGCGGCCTTCAAAGACGATCTTGCCCGTGGTCGGCGCCACTTCGCAGGTCAGCATTTTGAAAAAAGTCGACTTGCCGGCGCCGTTGGGGCCGATCACGCCGCGCAGCTCGCCGTGACTGACGGTGAAGTCGATATCGCTGTTGGCGACAATGCCGCCGTAACGCTTGGTCAGTCCGGTTGCCTGCAGGATCGGGCCTGCCGCCCGGCCGATCTCTCGATGCGCCGCCGGCATCGGCGCCGCATCCGGCATTTTGGCGAGCTCCGCCTTGGCGGCCTGTTGTTCCTCCAGCGCCGTGATGCCGGAGACCGGAACCGCTTGTACCGGAGTTGCAGGCGGCGCTTGGCGGCGCGTCAGACGTTCGTACAGATCGCTCATGCCGCCGACCAGCCCGTGCCGCAGAAAGCAGACCAGCAGCACGAACACGATGCCAAGGACAAGCTTCCAGGTCGCGCCGATCTGGAGCGTGGTCTGGAGGAAATCGCTCAGATAGAGCCACACCGTGGCGCCGATCAGCGGCCCGAACAATGTGCCGGCGCCGCCGATGGCCGTCTGCATCACCAGTTGCCCCGACGTGTCGAACATGAACGCGTCCGGCGGCATGAAGCCCTGCATGATGCCGAGGAGACCGCCGGCAAAGCCGGCATAAGCGGCCGCAATGACGAAGGCGGTCAGTTTGTAACCGTGAATATTGTGGCCGACCGCAGCGGCGCGGAGCGGATTGTCGCGTATGGCGCGGAGCACGGCGCCCACCGGCGAACGCACGATACGCAGTGCGATCACCATTCCGACGAAGTACCAGAACGCCAGAAACACGTAGAGCTTCCAGTCGGAATTGAAGTGAATCGTCGTGAAGCCAAGATCGAATGTCGGCGTCGGCACTCCGGGCAGCCCGTTCTCACCGCCGGTATAGTCCGAGAGCGGGTTGAATTCGACGAAATGAAACACTTCCGCGATCGCCACCGTGATCATCGCGAAATAAATGCCGGTGCGCCGCAACGCGATCAGCCCGACCAGGAAGCCGACGATCACGGTCACGAACATGCCGACGAACAAGGCCGTCACCACATGCGGAAAATTGACGACGGTGAGCAGATAGGCCGCCACCATGCCACCGGTACCGAAAAAGGCGGATTGGCCGAATGAGAGCAGGCCGGTGAAGCCGAACAGAATATCGAAGCCGATGCCGAACAGGCCCCAGATCAAGATGCGGTTGACCGTGGTCGGCGTGAAGCCGAGGTGGGGCAGGATGAACGGCACCGCGATCAGCCCGATCGCCGTGAGCGCCTCAACAAGATAGGGACGTTGCCTGAGCATCAGAACGCCGCCCTCATTCGCGGCCGGCGGTGCCGAGCAATCCGTACGGACGCACCACCAGCACCAGAGTCATGGCGACGAATAGCATGACGTATGAGTAGCCCGGGTTGAACATCGAGGTAACGCTGATGATCTCGCCGGCGACCAGGCCGCCGAGGATCGCGCCCGGAAACGAGCCGACGCCGCCGATGACGACCACGACGAAGGTTTGCACCAAGATCGCCTCGCCGACATCGGGGGCGATCGAGACCACCGGCGCATTGACGATGCCGGCGAAACCGGCAGCCATGGCGCCGATGCCGAACACCAGCATGAAGACCTTGTAGACGTCGATGCCGAGCGAATCGACCATCACGGAGTCCTCGATGCCGGCGCGCACGATCATGCCGATGCGCGTCCGGTACAGCACCAGATAGAGCGCGAGCAGCGCCGCGGCGACGATACCGAGGAGTGCCAGCCGATAGGTCGGATAGAACATGAAGCCGAGCGGCGTGATGCCAACGAGCGGCGCCGGCGGCGGCAAAGCCTTCGACAGACTGCCGAAGAAGAAGCGGACCGTCTCGACGAAGACAATGCCGAGCCCGAAGGTGACCAGCAGTTGGTCCTCAGACGGGCGGGCATAGAAATTACGGATGATGATCCGCTCCGTCAGGACGCCGACGAGCAGGACGAATACCGAGCCGGCGATGACCGCGACGATGAAAGAGCCCGTGAAGCTATAGGCCACCCAGCCGGCATAGCCGCCAAGCATGAACATGGCGCCGTGCGCCAGATTGAGGACGCCGAGCGTGCCGTAGATGATGGTCAATCCCGACGAGATCAGCGCGAGCAATGCTCCGAGCACCAGCCCGTTGAAGCATTGCGAAATGAAATTGCCCCAGTTGATCACGTGCGCGTTCGCGGATGTTGAAGTTGCCTCGGCGAGCTGCCGGCTCTACGGCCTAGCATGCAGGCGTTTCCGATCACAAACAAGCTGTGGAGGGGCGCGCTCCCCGGGCGGCCCCTCCACAGGAAAGAAGCGAGCCTTCTCCGCAACGCCGCGGAGAAGGTTGCCGCAGCGGTTAGGCGTAATCGCCGAGATTGCAGCCGAAGGCGTCCGGCTTTTGCATGAGCGGTTCCCCAGGCACAACCTCGGTCACCTCCCAATAATCCTCGGGGTTCTTCATGTCGGACGGCTTCTTGCCGCGCACAATGATCACCGGACGAACCAGCTGGTGATCCTGCGGGCGGAAGTGCACGTCACCAACAGTCGAGGGGAAGGTTTCGCCCTTCTCATACTGCTTGATGACATCCGGCGGATAGAACGAGCCGGCCTGCGACACCATGCGCGCCCAGATCGCGAACGACATGTAGGCGTTGTTGGCGCCCCATTCCGGCCGATAGTTGTACTTCTTGTAGAACGCGTCGACGAACATCTTGGCCAGCGGATACTTGTCTTCGAGCGTCCACCAGAAATCCGTCGCGGCATAGACGCCCGAGGTGAGTTCCGGACCTACTTCCTTGGCGAGGAAGGGGATCTGATAGGGTATGACAAGCGTCATCTTCGGCAGGATGCCGAACTGCTTGGCCTGCTGCACCGAGAGCACCGCATCGCGACCCCAATTCACGTTGATCAGGAATTCGGCGCCGGAATTGGCGATGTTGGTGATGTACTGGCTGAAGTCCTGCGTGCCGAGCGGCGAGATCTGGTTGGTGACCATGGTCCAGCCGCCGTTCGCGGTCAGATAATCGTTCACCGACTTGGTCACGGTGTGACCATAGGTGTAATCCGGCGTCATGAACGCTGCCTTGCGGTTCTTGCCGAAGGCCTTGAGCAGCACCGGTCCGATCGCGTTGGCCGCCGTCTCACCGTAGAAGTTTTGGCGGAAGCCGTAGCGCACGCAGTCCTTGCCGGTGGTGTCGTTCGAGCCCGAGATGCCGGTGACGTAGAGCACCTTTTCGCGCTGCGCGAACTTGTTGAGCGCGACCGCGACAGCGCTCGAGGTCGAGCCGGTCATCAGCACGATCTTGTTCTGGTTGATGAATGTTTGCTCCGCCTGCACCGCGTCGTTCGGCTTGGCGGCGCTGTCGGCGACGAGCAGATTCACTTGCTTGCCGAGCAGGCCCTTGGTGACTTTCGGCGCGATCTTCTGCAGTAACGGATCGCCCGAATTGATGTGCTCGACCGCGAGCTGCCAGCCCTTGAGCTCGTCTTCGCCCTGGACTGCGTAAGTGCCGGTGCGCGGCACCGCAGCGCCGATATTAACCGTGCTGCCGGACGAACCGTCGGGCCAGGTTCCAATCGGCGCATTCTCTGCGAAGGCGGAGCGGATGATTTCGAACCGGCTGCCCGTGCCGGCCGAGAGTGCAGCAAGACCGGCGCTTGTTGCGACGGCTTGCCGCAGGAGCCGGCGCCGCGACAGGCCCGATTTCACGGGCTTTTTTCCTTTAGTCACATCGACCTCCCTGGGGGTTGGTTTGTTATAGGGCGGAGTTTGACCGCCTTTAGTAGGGGTAGCTTTAATCGTGCGTATTGATCCAGATTATAAAGATGAACGAGCTCCCGCTACGGATTGCCGACAGAAACCGGCCGGCCGCGGTTGCGCCGAGCGGCTGGCGCGAGGAAGCGTTCATTGCACGGCTTCTCAGCTTTGTCGATCTTACGCGGTCTGATCTCGACGCGCTGTTTGCTCTGATCGAATGGGAGCAGCCGGTCAAGAAACGGCGCGAGATCGTGCTCGACGGCTACGCTTTCGGCAAGCTCGGCTTTATCAAAGAAGGCTATGCCGTGCGCTATAAGCTGTTGCGTAACGGTAAGCGCCAGATCGTCAGCTTTCTGCTGCCCGGCGACATGATCGGGCTACCCGGCAGTTTTCTCGACCGTGCGGCGCATTCGGTCATCGCGGTCACCGACATGACACTGCGGGTTTGCGCGCTCGATGCTTTCGTCAATCTGTGCTGCCGCGGACCGAAATTCGCGCTGGTCCTGAGCTGGCTCGCCGCGCAGGAGGCGGCGGTGTACGCGGAACGCATTATCAGCATTGGGCGGCGCACGCCGACGGAGCGGCTGGCGCATTTTCTCCTCGAGATTCATTCGCGCCTGTCCGTGGTCGGGCGCGCCGACGATGAGAGCTGCGAGCTACCGTTCACCCAGGAAATGATGAGCGACGCGCTCGGCCTCAGCGTGCCGCATCTCAATCGCACGCTTGGGCAATTGCGCGCCGGCGGCATGGTCGACATCGACGACCATCGCGTCTTCTTCGCCGATATGCCCGCGCTGGCGCAACTCGCGCAATTCCAGCCGGTCAATCCGGTGCGCATTCCGATGCCGGCTTTCGCTTAGGCCCGCGCACATTCTCCTTCCGCGGCACCGCACAGACCTATTCTTCTCGCCTGTCTCACAGAGCGGATCGACATGACATTTCGCCGGCCGCAGGCTTTAATCGCGCCGAACGGCTGTTTCCCATATCCGCAGTGGAGCTTTGTCGCACAGATGGCGTTTGCGAGAAGCGTCCAAGAGAAGCATCCAAGAGAGCGTCCATGACCGACATGACGATCAAGTCCGTCCGCACCACCATGCTGCGCGTGCCGTGGCCGGAGACGCCGTGGCTCAAGGGTCATGCGTTCGGCGAAGCCCGCGATATCCTGGTGCTAGATGTCGAGACCAAGAGCGGCATCGCCGGCATGGGCTATCTGCTCCTGTTCCGCCCTGGCATGCGCTCGATCGCCGCCTGTCTCGACGAATGCATCATTCCGCGCGTGATCGGCAAAGACGCAAGCGCGGTCGAGGCGATCTGGCAGGATTTGTGGCGCGCGACCATCACCTACGGCCGCGGCGGCATCGCGACAATGGCGATGTCGGCGCTCGACATCGCGCTGTGGGACGCGCTCGGCAAAGCGGCGAAATTGCCGCTGCACCGGCTGTGGGGTCATTATCGCAAAGAGCTGCCGGTCTACGGCTCCGGCTGTTTCCGCGGCGCGGGCGGCGACGGCATGATTGCGAAGGCGCTGCATTACAAGGGGCGCGGCTACAAGGCGATCAAGATGCAGGTCGCGCACACCGCCGATCTCGCGACCGATCTCGATAATGTCAAACGCATGCGCGAAGCGGTCGGCTCCGACATCGATATCATGATCGACGTCAATATGGGCTGGACCGCCGATGTCGCGATCCTGATGGGGCGCAAGTTTGAGGAGTATAATGTATACTGGCTGGAAGAGCCGGTCGTGCCCGACGACTTTGCCGGCTATCTGCGCATTGCCGAGGCGCTCGATCTGCGCATCGTCGGCGGTGAGACCCATTTCACCCGCTTCGACCTGAAGCCGTTCTTCGAAAATCCGCGCCTGCCGATCCTGCAGCCCGATCCGATGCGGGGCGGCTTTACCGAGTTGCGCAAGATTGCGGTCGTCGCCGACACCTGGGGCATGACGCTCGCGCCGCATCTGTTTCCGGAACTGAACGTGCAGCTCCTGGCCTCGATCCCCAACGGGTTATGGATTGAGGATATGGGCCTGTCCGAAGACCTCTGGATCGAGCCGGTCCCGGTCAAAAGCGGCATGATCACCGCGCCGGAGCGGCCGGGACACGGGCTTGCCTTCAGGCCGGAAATTTTGCGTGATTTCACGCTGAAAAATTGATGGCCTGAACCCGGCACCGTGCTATGGCGACCAACCGTCACGGCGTCATACATTTTGATTTGCGCATGTCCTTATCGGAAAACCGGTACCCACTTTTCCGGGACATGCGCCGTGCACTTACGAGGTTGCGATGAAGGCCCTGTGCGCGCTGATCGGCGCGATCTTGCTTGCATCGGGCACATCCGCCAGAGCAAGCTTTATCGACGACGGCGCGACCTTCAGTCTTGCCATTTCGGTGCTGCGCGGCGCGATCGGCGAGCATGCGCGGGTGCTCAAGATCGAGGGCGATGGCAACGGCATCGAGATCGAGGCGCAGGATCCGCACAACCCTCATCACATCGATCACTGGCGCTACGGCATCATCAATTATCTCGGCATGATTCCGTTGCGGCGTCTCACAGGTCCCGAGCCGGTCGATCCGACCCTGATCAATCCGGATCTCGAGGCCAATCTGTTCGACCCCGACGCGGTGCAGTTCTCGGCACTGCCGAAGCTCATCGAGGCGGCGATCGCACGCGCGCGGCTGCAGGATGCGGCGAAGGTCACGCATATGGAGATCCAGCGGCAGATCTATCTGCTGCCGGAGCCATCGAGCGGCGACATTCGCTGGACGCTGCGCATCGATTCCGGCCGCGAACGCGCCGGCATCATCGCCGATGCGCAGGGCGCCATCATCGGCACCGACCTCGCCGGCACCGACCGCGCCAGGGCGCTGAACGTCCTCAAAGAGCCCGCGCTTGCCGCCGATGCCGCGACCGCGTTTCATGACAATATCGGCGATCAGTCGGTTCTCACCCGGGTCGGGATCGAGGCGAAGTCGGTCAGCTTCGGCACCAATATCCGCGATCAGTCGCTGGCGAGATTGGGCAGCGGCCTGCCGGCGACAGCGACCTTCACCTGGGATCTCAACGGCTTGCAGCGCCGGCTCGGCACCATCGACGTCAACGCCCAGATGGGCACGCCGGCCCCTGCCTCGTTCAGCATCAAGGACGTGGATTGGACGATGCTCGGCAAGCTCGAAAGCGACGCGTTGGCGAAAGCGGCGATTCCGCAGGCGAGCATCAAGCATGTCGGGCTCGCCATGACGACGGATCAGCCGGGACAGCCGGCGCTCAACTGGATCGTCGAGATCGTCGAGCCGAGCGGCGAGACCACCAAGGTGATCGCCGACAAAACCGGCGCAATCGTGCGCGTCGACCCGCCGGCATCGCGCCGCCCGAAGATCGATTGGCGCGATCCCAAAGCGCTCGCCTCCGCCATCTCGCGGATCGGCACGATCTTCGGCCCCAATGTGAAGATCACCTCGATCGTCGCCGACGACGAGCGCGGCCGCGTCACCGTCGACGACCCGGCCCATGGCGGGCAGGCGGCGACCTTCGATTTCACCACGGATGGCGTGTCGCGCGCAGGCATAAGCTTCTCGCTCAATTCGATGGGAGCGCGCTTTGCCCTTTCAGACGTTGCCGCTTTGGACGAGCAAAAGCTTGCGGTGATGGAAGCCGACGCGTTCAAGCGGCTGAGCGCAGGCAAGACCGCGTATTTGGAGAGCGTCACCATCGGCGCACATCCCTTCGTCCGCCAGGCCGGCGCGCGCGCCATCGAGGTCCGCCTGCGCAACATACCGGTGGATTCGGTGAGGGCTGAATATGCGTGGATTGTCTACGACTTCAGCGGCCACGTGCTAGATTCTTCCGGGTTCTGAGGCGGCACGCGCACCCGCGCGACCATCGAAATCCTCTGATGCGGGATTACGAAAATACCATCGGCCTGCGCTGTTAAGACAGCCTGCGCTATCGCGGCAAGGAACCATTCACGACATCACGAATGGTTGTTTGATGTCGCCTGTACCGCCGCCAGATCGGACAGGACACAACGAACTTCCCGCTATAAACTTGGTCGTGCATCATGTGGACGACATTGCCGATATTTCTATCAGCGTGATCACGTGATCATTTCGATGCGGGCGCGCGAGAAGCGGTGGCCGCTGCCAAGTTCAGTGGAGCAGAGAATGCCTCAGGGTACCGTGAAGTGGTTCAACTCCCAGAAGGGCTATGGATTCATCCAGCCGCAGGACGGGGGCAAAGACATCTTCGTTCACATCTCGGCCGTGGAGCGCGCCGGGCTGAGTGGGACTCAATGAAGGGCAAGTCGTCGAATACGAAGAGGTCTCCAACCGGGGACGCTCGTCGGCGGAGAACCTCAAAGTGCAGCGCTAGCCCGTTTGGGCGAGCGTTACCCTTCGGCAGCGTTCAGTCTTGAACGCTGCAGGCTGCAATCCTCAAGAGACTTTCAGCAGCACATCCGCAAGCCATTGCGGCTGATCAATCATGACGTCATGGCCGGTGCCGTCATTGATGATGGTCTGCCATGACGGATCGGCTTTGCATTCGGCAAACGCCTTGTCGAAGGCGGCTTGCGGATATTGCGGCGCGCGGATGTAGGTCTTCTTCGCAATCGTCTCGCGCTTGCCGCTGAGCCTGATCGGCTGCAGCGCCGGACCGTTCGGCTGCTGCGTGAGCTTGGAATCGATCCAGGGATAATCCTTCTCGCTCTTGGAAAAGGTCTTCGCCGGCGGCGGCTTGCGGCCAGGCTCGCCGCGCGCCACCGCTTCTTCCATTGCCTTGCGGCTGAACTCGGAAATGTAATCGGTGCCCTTCTCGCCGTCCTTCGGCTTGAACGCGTCGAGCCATACGATGGAGGCGACGTGGTCGTGGATCTCTTCGAGCGCACCGGAGCACGGCCAGCCGCCATAGGAATGCGGCACGAGACAGATGTCCTTGAGTTCTTCCCATTTCACGAGATTCACAATGTCCGTGATCTGGGTGTCGAGATTGATATCCTTTGACAGCAGATGCGAACGGTCGCCGTTTCCGGTGAGCGACGGCGCATAGACCTTGTGGCCGTGGCTCTCCAGAATTTCCGCCGTCGGCCGCCAGCACCAGCCGCCGTGATAGGCGCCGTGGATCAGAACAAATGTCTTGCGCGCGCCAGTTTGCGCCTTGGCCTGCGTCGTACCCATCGCCAGTCCTGCGGCTCCCGCGCCCAGCGCCACACGGCGCGTCATTGCATGATCCGGCACTGCACCCTCCCCCAATTCCGCCTTAGGTCAAGCTGAGCACCAAGATTCGCCGCAGCTGCGCCGGCGTCAAGCACCCGCGATCGCCGCTATCGCGACTTTCGCGCCGGCGCGCGGCCTTCGCGGAACAAGCGGGCGAACACCGAGCGGATCCACTGATTGCCCGGCTCGTGGTGGAAGCGCGAATGCCAATATTGCGAGATCTCGATTTTCGGCAGCTTGATCGGCGGCGTGATCACTTCAAGATCCAGGTCTTCCGCGAGCACTCTTGCGATCGATAACGGCAAGGTCGCGACCGCATCGCTGCGCTTAGCAACAATGGCAGCGGCGAGGAAGATCGGCACGCGGCAAACAATATTCGCCGGCGCGATCGCCGCTTCGACCGCACGCTCCGCGCGCCGATGCGCATGCCCGGTGCCGAATGTCGTGATCAGAACGTGCCGTTCGGCGGTGAACGCCTTCAGCGACGGCTCCGCGCCAATCCGGGGATGACCGCGCCGTACCACGCTGACATAGGTTTCGGTCCAGAGCGGCTGCCGCCGGATGCCCTTGCCGAGATGCGAGAACGATCCCATCGCGAAATCGATGGTCCCGGTCTCCAGCCATGAATCGAGATGCTCGGCGTCGAACTGCACGGCGCTCAGCCGCACCCGCGGCGCCTCGGTCTCGAGAAGCTTCACCAGCGGCGGCAGCAGCTTGATCACGCCGGCATCGACCACGCAGAACGTGAAATTGCGGCTCGACGTTTCCGGATCGAACGGCACGTTCTCGGTCCGGAGCGTGCGCATGCCATCGATGACGGCGCGCACCGGCTTTTCCAGATCGAGCGCCTTTGCGGTCGGCTCCATGCGCAATGAGACGCGCACGAACAGCGGGTCGTCGAAGCAGCGGCGCAGCTTGGCCAGCGTCTTGCTCAAGGCCGGCTGCGTGACGTTGAGTACGCGCGCCGCGCGCGTCAGGCTGCGCTCGCGCAGCAGCACGTCGAACACCTGCAAATGATGCAGGTCGAGGTCGGCTGAATAGCCGGATGGAATGGAGATCATATCCATTAGTGCATAGTATGGGGGGCGGCGCGGGAGTAGTCTAGGAGGCACCGGCAAGGCTAGCGATCAAGGCTACGACGACGAGGATCCCATGACCGTCATCACGCCGAAGCAAAGTTGCGCCCCGCGGCAGGCGACGCGGGCCGTGTTGCGGACCGGACAGCATTATCTGGATTCACTCAACGACGGCCGCGTGGTCTGGGTCGGCAACGAAAAGATCGACAACGTCGCCACTCACCCGCTGACGCGCGATTACGCGAGCCAAACCGCAACCTTCTTCGACCTGCATCACCGCGAGGGGCTGTGGGACACGCTCACCTTTATCGACGAGCACGGCGTGCGCCGTTCGATGATGTGGTTTCAGCACCGCAGCAAGGACGAGCTGGTGCGAAAGCGCAAATATCTCGAATTCATCATGCGGAATTTCGTTGCCGCATCGATGCCGCGCACGCCGGATTCGCAGAACTACATGTTGGTGACTTATATCGACGATCCGGAGCCTTGGGAGAAAGCCGCGATCGGCGCCGACGGCCGCGGGCTTGCCGACAATATCCGCAATTTCTGGCAATATGCGATGGACCACGACCTCGTCGTGGCGCCGCATTTCGTCGACCCGCAGGCCGACCGCTCCGATCCCAATGCGCATGCCAATTCGCCGGCGCTGCGCGTCATGTCAACAAATGACGATGGCATCCTGGTCAACGGCGTCAAAGCGATCGGCACCGCCTCGGCCTTCGGCGACTTCTTGCATCTCGGCGTGTTCTTCCGCCCCGGCGCCAAGGGCGACCAGATCATCTACGGCGTCTGCCCGGCCAACCTGAAGGGCATCACCATCGTCTGCCGCGACAGCGTAGTGGCCAAGGATCCGATCGAGCATCCCCTCGCCTCGCAAGGCGACGAGCTCGACGCCACCGTGATCTTCGACAATGTGCTGATCCCGTGGAAATACGTCTTTCACATCGGCAATCCGGACCACGCCAAGCTCTATCCGCAGCGGGTATTCGACTGGGGGCACTATTACGCGCTGGTGCGCCAAGCGGTGCGCGCCGAACTTCTTGGCGGCCTCGCGATCCTAATGTGCGAGCATCTCGGTACCGCCAAGATCGATGCTGTGCAGGCACGACTGGCGAAGATCATCGCCTTCCAGCAGACCACCTACGCCCACGTTCTTGCCGCCGAGGACCAGGGCTTCTACACGCCGGGCGGCCTCTACAAGCCGGACATCCAGCTCTTCAACTGGGGCCGCGTCTATTTCCTGCAAAACTTGGGGCCGATGGTCGACGAGTTGATCGATCTTTGCGGCCGCAGCGCCATCATGTTCCCGACCGAAGCGCAGTGGCAAAATCCGGAGATGCGGCCGTGGTTCGAAAAGCTCAACAAGGGCGCGACCGGCGACGCCTATGACCGGATCAAGATCGCCCGCGTCATTCGCGACCTTTACCTGACCGACTGGGGCAGCCGGCTGTTCATGTTCGAGAATTTCAACGGCACGCCGCTACAGACCCTGCTGTCGCTGACCATGAAGCGGGCGGAGTTTACGGGCTCCGGCCCATTCGCCGCCTTTGCCCGCCGGGTGTGCGGCATTGAGGCCAAGACCGACAAGACCGAGTATCAAGCGACCGCGGATTATGCCAAAGCTCAGGACACTGGGCGGGGGGCGGTCAATATCCAAGCCGCCGAATAGGACGAGGAAAGGAAACGACGATGGCCACGCAACGGATCAGCTACGTTCCGCTGGAGAAGATGGACGCCAAGATGCGCGCCGAGATGGAGCGCTGCCAGCGCGAAGGCACGCCGCGGCCGGAGAGCACGGCGGTTCGCGCCCACGTTCCGGCGGCGTTCTGGTTCTTTGCCGATTCCTGGAAAAACCTGTTCCACAATGGCGTGCTCGATCACGCCATCAAGGAGCTGTGCCGGCTCTACGTGTCGCGCTCGGTGCAATGCGAGTATTGCGGCAATCAGCGTTCGGTGAAATCCGTCGTCAGCGGCGCGCTGATCGAGGAGCATGTCATGGACCTGCTCTATTTCGAAAAGTCCACCCGCTACAACGAGCGCCAGAAAGCGGCGCTCTCTTACGCCGAAGCGATCACGTGGCGTATGAACACCGACGATGCGTTCTGGGATCGCATGCACAAGAACTTCACCGAGGCGGAACTGGTAGAGCTCGGCTGCATGATCGGCCTGACGCTCGGCCAGCAGAGTTGGCTGCGGCTGCTCAACATCGAGCACCATCAGGTCATGGCGGGCACCGAGGCCTCGATGGCTCCGGGCTACGAAGACATGACCAAGCTCAAGGACACCAAATCGCGCGAGGATTATTGGGCCAAGCAGGCGGTCGACCAGGCCGGCAAAGTGGCCTGACAAAGCCGCGGGCAAAGCGGCGAGGGGGGAGGCGGACATGCATGGGCTCTATCCAAACGACGCGTCGTGGCTCGACACCGCGGGCCGCCTCCTGATCGTCGCGCTCTTTGTGATCATCGGCCTGCGCAACATGCAGAAATTCCACATCGATGATCACATCGCGCGGCTGACCAAATTCGGCGCGCCGATGCCCAAGGTGACATTCTGGGTCGGCGAGGCGGCCTCGTTCGTCGCCTGCCTCATGATCCTCTCGAACTGGCATGCCGATATCGGCGTGATGATCCTGATCGCGTTCATCGTGATCGCCTCGCTGCTGCTGCTGCGCTTCTGGGAGGTCGACGTGCCGCCGATGCGGCTCGGCATGCAGAACGGCTTCTGCGCCAATCTTGCCGTGCTCGGCGGGCTTCTGCTGCTGCTGCAGAACGTGCGGTAAGCGGGATGGCCCGGCTCGATCCGCTACCGCCGGAGCATTCGCCCGAGCTGAAGGACCAGTTCGCAAGCTTCCTCAAGTCGCTCGGCTTCGTTCCCAACAGCGTCTTGACGATGCAGCGCGATCCAAAGCTGGTCCAGGCCTTCGTCACCCTGCAGGGCGCGATCTGGGGCCCGGACAGCAAGGTCGATCGCGGCCTCAAGCGCCTGATCGCCCACGTGGCGAGCTGCTCAGCCGGAGACGCCTATTCGATGGCGCATACTGCAAGCGGCGCGCTGCATTTCGGCATCGCGCCGGAAAAACTCGCGGCCGCGAACGACTTCGCGGCGAGCCCGATGTTCACCCCGGCGGAAAAATCCGCACTTGCCGTTGCGCGCGCCGCCGGCCGCGCGCCGAACGCCGTCACCGACGACATGTTCAGGCAATTGCGCGCGCATTGGAGCGAGAACGACATCATCGAGATTGTCGCCGCCATCGCCGCGACCGGCTTTGTCAACCGCTGGAATGCAACCATGGCGACCCCGCTCGAAGACGAGCCGTTGCAAGTGGGCCGTCATCATCTGGCCGCCTCGGGCTGAACTCCAGGGCCACATCAGCCATCATAACCACGCTTATCTTTTCGTTCTGGAAGCAGGAATGCTGGAGGCAAAGACATGACCGCAAAGGGCAAGCACTCCGAACCCGGCGCCGGCAATATCTACGCCAAGTCGAACGAGGTCATCGTCAAGATCACCGGCGGCGACACCAACCAGACGTTTGAGGTCGTCGAGGAGAACTGCAAGCCGGGTTTTCAATCCCGCGCGCATTATCACATCAAGGCATTCGAGACTTTTTACATCTTCGACGGCAGCGCGGATTTTCAGGTCGGAGACGAACTCTTCCACGCCAAGAAAGGCTCATGCGTCCACATTCCGCCCGGCGTGACGCATCAAGTCACATCCAAGGACGGCGTCCGCATGCTGATGATCTATAGTCCGGCGGGCACAGAGGGCATGTTCGCAGCCATGCACGCGCTCACTCAGGATCAGTTGATGAACGCCGAGCTGACCAAACGCGTCGCGCTCGAGCATGACACGGTCATGATCGAAAAATCAGAGAGCGGGCGCGGCAAGGGCACCATTCTCGGCTAGCCTGGCGCGCTCGCGCCGAATTAAGCCGTGCAGCGGTTCTGCGCGCCGGCGCGATCCGTTACGGTCATAACCTGACGCCGGCAAAAAACAGGTGAGGAACGCCCATGACGCCACTGTCCCGCCGCTCGTTTCTTCAACTCGCCGCAGGCGGCATCTGCCTCGGCTGCGGCATGCGGGGCGCCTTTGCCCAGGCCAATTCGAGCGCCAAGCCGAGCGGGACGCGGCGCCGGGTCGAAGTCGACGGCAAGCCGGTTCGCGTCGTCGACATACACTGCCACTGCGTCATTTCGGAAGCGCTGGCGGCCGTCGCCGGCACGCCGCTCGAGAAGCACTTTCGCACCACGCTCGACAGCAAATTCAACAATCCGCCGCTGGAAACGCGGATCGCCACGATGGACGCGCTCGGTATCGACGTCGAGGCGATGAGCATCAACGAGTTCTGGTACGGAGCCGACCGCGAATTGGCGCGTCGGCTCATCGATGTGCAGAACGAGAAACTCGCGGAGACTTGCAAGGCCTCGGGCGGCCGGCTGGTCGGCTTCGCCAGCGTTGCACTGCAGTTCCCCGAGCTTGCGGCCGAGCAACTCGAATTCGGCATGAAGCATCTCGGCCTGGTCGGCGGCGCGATCGGTCCGACTGTCGAGGGCGAGGAATTGTCATCGCCGCGCTTCGACCCGTTTTGGGCGAAATGCGAAGAGCTCGATGCGCTGCTGTTCATGCATCCGCAGGACAGCGCGGTGGCCACCGGCACCGAACAGCGGCTGCGCGGCAAGGGATACCTGTACAACACGATCGGCAACCCGCTGGAAACGACGATCGCATTGTCGCATCTCATCTTCGAGGGCACGCTCGATCGCTTTCCCAAGCTGCGCCTCTGTGCGGCACATGGCGGCGGCTATCTGGCGTCCTATGCGGACCGTTCGGACGCGGTGTGCGAGACCTTCCCCGCCCGTTGCAAGGATGTCGCGCTGAAGAAGAAGCCGACCGAATATCTCAAGCAGCTTTACGTGGATTCGCTCGTCTTCTCGCCGGAGGCGTTGCGTCACCTGGTCGCCACCGTCGGCGCCAGCCAAGTCATGGTCGGCACGGACTACGGATTTCCCTGGGCCAAGGCTCCGGTCGATCACGTGCTGTCGACCGCCGAGCTCAGCCCTGCCGACAAGGTCGCGATCCTCGGAGGCACCGCCGCGAAGCTGCTGCGCTTGCCGGCATAGCCGGACTGCGGGCCCACCAACTACGAGCCACAGCCAGCAGACCGGCGGCGGCTTTTGAACCACAGCGGGCATTCGAAAGCCATCAACCGACGTCACGAAACGTGATTCTTCGCTTACGGTTGCCGGCCGCCGAACCGATAGTTCAAACCGACGCGAACAACGCTTATTGAAAAGTGATCCACGGAATTGGCGAAATTAGCAGTACCACCAAAGCCATCGGTCAGGACGCCAGCGGCGTTGATGCCGTCAAATCTGACATAGAGATACTCGGCCTTCATCGACCAATTGTCGGCGATGGCCTGCTCAATGCCGCCGCCCAACGCAAAGCCGATTTTTGTTGCCGACGCCGACGCGTGTTCCGAACCGCCCGCGCCAGTCGAGGGCGGCACAAGAAGGGGATAGGTAATATTGTCGCTATAAGTTTGTGAAAACTTCAATCGCGTGAGCGCAGGACCACCCGTACCAAAGACGAGCGTGTGTCCCCAAGCATAGCCGACGCGAGGCCGAACCGTCAGCAGCCATTCCGTCCGGATCATCGTCGAATAGTTACCGATGCAGGTTTCGGCGCCGGTTGTACCGCAAACCCCGCCGCCGACCGCTAATGCCGTGTTCCCTGGCAACACAAAGCTGTTATTTGCGGCATCGCGCTGGTCGAATGCGCCGAAGTCAATCTCCGCGCCGTAAACCCAATGTGCCGTTTGCCAATTGTATCCGAGTTGGGCCCCACCGGCGAACCCTTTGGGTTCTAATTTGGGGGAGCCGGCGGCCTGCGCAATGAGATGATCAACCGTCGGGCCGCCAGGTATGGTGTTGTCGCAGAAGTGGCAGGCAAGAAACGCTCCATCGGCAATGGTCGTAGCGGTGTTGGCGCTTCCCCAGCCATACCCGACATTGCCGCCGATGTAGTAGCCGCTCCAATTATTTTCGGCGGCGGCGCATGGTCCCGCTGCGATCAACGTTGCGAACGCAATAATTGAAAAAAACAGCCGTTTCACAAAACACCGCTGACTGACCGACGCCGGATTATCTACGCGACCGCGAGCCGCCGCAATGCACGTCGAGATATGGTTGAGAACTTAACCGCCGCCCCGTCGAGCGAGCGGCGCACCTCCACCGCGTCGGGACGCAAGGCGAGGCCCGCCGGCGGCGTGAACGTGAAGGCGTGGCGGCCAGAGCCGAGGCCGGCTCGCTGCAGGTCTTCGCGATACGTATTCGCCAACACCTGCCCGATCAGCCGGCCGCCGGCATAGATGTCGAGACAGACCCGCGCTTCGGGATGGTCGACACTCTGAACCCAGCCGGCGATGCAGCTTTCACTGACGAGGTCGATATAGCCGCGCAACTCCCCGGTGTACGGTCCCTCGGACGCGCGACGCAGTCCGGCGCGATGCGCGATGCGCTGCCGCACCGCTTCGACTTCGTAGCCTTCATCACGCCGGGGCGCGCAATAGTGCGCCGGTCGCACAACCTCTTCGGCATAGAGCGTGGCGTAGTCGTGCGCGTTGTGGAACATGGCGCGGCTGTCGTCGTCGATGAAGCTTTCCGCAAGCGCCCCTTCGGCGATGATCACGTCGTGGGTGTCGAGCTCGATGTGAAAATATTCGACCGTGTCGACGTGCTCGGTCTGCACGATCGAAACGCCGTTGACGAGATTCCTGGCCTCGATCAGCACACCACCGTGATCGCTGAAATACATGGCGTGATGCGGTGAGATCCACAGGTCGCGCCCCGGCATGTTGGCGCCGAGCGCGCCGGCCTTGATGCAGACCGGCAGGATGTCGGTACGCCCCATGACGAAGCGGCCGCCATAGCTTCTGCGTCCGATCCATTTTATCGGCCGCAGCGCGCCGGAAGCGGTCACGACTTTATCGCCGATCGCGAGCGTCTCGACTTTCTTCTCGCCGCGTTTGGTTTCGATCAGCGTGCCGCGGCAATAGCAGGGCGTGTCGGAGACGGTGGTCGAGGCGTCGCTGACCGCGAGCGGATAGGCCGAGCTGAGGTCCGAGATGGTGAAGGTGGTGTCGCCATACACGCCCGCGGTGGGGTCAAAGGCGAGGAGTTGCAAGGCGCTGGTGACGTCATTGGCCGTGCCGGAGATCGAATAGACGCCGGTGGTCGGATTGTAAGAGCTTCCATCCGTCCCGGCGTTGGGGTCGTTGAGCACGCCGTTGGCCGCCGCAGACAGCGTGACGGTGAGGGTCTCGGTCGGGCTGCCGACGTTTTGGTCGCCGATCACGTCGCCTGTGAACGGATCGACCGGCGCCCCCGCCGAGGTCGCATGCGCCGAGGGCGACGCCACCGTGATCGTCGGTGCGGTCACGGCCGTGATGGTGATCTGGCCATTGCCGCTATGGATCGCGGCGACTTTCGCGACGTCGGACGCGCTCGCGCTGACAAAGGACCCGCCGCCGCCGCCGGCGGCGAAACCGGCGCCGTCGCTGCCGCGGTCGATGTCGCCACCGCCACCGCCGCCGCCACCGCCGCCGTAACCGCCACCGCCGCCGCCGAAACTATTGCCCGCGCTGCCGCCGCCGCCGCCAAATCCGCCGCCCGCCGCGCCGCCGGCGAATGTTATGCCGGTCACGCTTCCGTCTTGTCCGGCTGGACCGCCGGTGAACCCGCCGCCACCGCCGCCGCCAATGCTGAAGTAATTGCCGTGCAGGCCCGCGGCGCCGCCTGCTCCGCCGCTGCCGCCCGAAGTCGCGCCGCCGGCGCCGCCGGTCCCCTGGGTTCGGCCGCCGCCGCCGCGCTCGCTGTAAGTGCCGCCGCCGCCGCCGCCGGCAATCACTTCGTTGACATCGGCGGCGCCCGACCCGCTGTTGGTCTCGATCACGAAGCTGCCGCCGCCGCCGCCGCCGTTGCTGCGCCCGCTCTGGCCCGCGCCACCGACGACGATCTCGAGCTGCGCGCCGGCCTGCAGATAGACGGCGCCGCTCGCGAAGGCGCCGAGCCCTCCGTCGTTGAAAAAGCCGACGCCTCCCTGCGCGCCATCGGCCGCGATGTCGTAATAGCCGGAGTTTTGGACCGTGAAGGTCTCGATATTGCCGGTATAGCCGAAGGTCTTGCTGAAAGTCGGCGCGAGGATGTCGGCGGTTACCGTGGCTGCCGTTGGCGGCAGCGCATAGGCGCTGGTGGTGTCGGAGAGCGAGAAGGTCAACAGCTCGACGCCGTTGACCGCCCCGGTGAGGGCCGACGGCGCGGTCAGCGTCAGCGCGTCGAGCGCGGCCGTGATATTGGCCGCCGTGTCGGCGGCGGCGGTGCCGCCGAGCGTGTATTCTCCATGGCCGTCGCTAATGAGCGACAGCGGCCCGCCATAGGTCGCGCTTTCGGCGAGCGAGGCGTTGGCATCGCTCAACTGGATGGTCAGGGTGTCCGTCGGCGAATTCGGGTTGGCGTCGCTGATCGTGACGCCGGCGAAGGGCATGTCCGTCGTCGAGCCGGCGTTGGCGGAAGTGGGTGAACCGGCGCCCGTGATCGCCGGCACAGTGATGTTGGCCGTCACCGCGGCCGTCGTCACCGCCGCCGCATTGGCGCTGGAGACGTCGGACAGCGACAAGGTCAGCGCCTCGACGCCGTTGACCGCGCCTGTGAGGCCGGACGGCGCGGTCAACGTCAGGGCGTCGAGCTCGCTGGTGATGTTGATCGCGGAACCGGTCAGCGTGTAGCTGCCATTGCCGCCGGTGAACGTGACGCCCGCCGGATGTGATGCGCCGATTACGAGCGTTGCGTTCGCATCGCTCAACGTGATGGTCAGCGTGTCGATGGGGTTGTTCAGATTGCCGTCGGTGATCGTGAGGTCCGCAAAAGGCTGGTCCGTTGTTGAGCCGGTGCCCGTGATACTCGGCGTGAGGAAGGTCACGGCCGTGATGGTGACGCTGCCGTTGCCGCTGTTCACCGCTGCGGTCTTCGCCACGTCATATGCGCTTGCATTGACAAAGGACCCGCCGCCGCCGCCGCCGCGCACTCCGCCGCCGCCGCCGCCGTAACCGCCGCCGCCGCCGCCGCCGGCGACGATAGAAGCGCCGCCGCCGCCGCCGCCGAAACCGCCGCCGCCGCCGCTGCCGCCGAAGCCGCCGGCGAATGTTGTGCCAGTCACGCTTCCGTCTTGTCCGATTGCACCGCCGGTGAACCCGCCGCCGCCCGCGCCGTAACTGCCGAAGCCGATACTGCCGTGGCCCGCAGCGCCGCCGACTCCGCCGCCGCCGCCGAAACCGCCGAAACCCCCGCCGCCGGCGCCGCCGGTCCCCTGGGTTCGGCCGCCGCCGCCATTGCCGTCGGTGACGTGACTGCCGCCGCCGCCGCCGCCGGCAATCACTTCGTTGACATCGGCAGCGCCCGACCCGCTGTTGGTCTCGATCACGAAGCTGCCGCCGCCGCCGCCGCCGTTGCTGCGCCCGCTCTGGCCCGCGCCACCGACGACGATCTCGAGCTGCGCGCCGGCCTGCAGATAGACGGCGCCGCTCGCGAAGGCGCCGAGCCCTCCGTCGTTGAAAAAGCCGACGCCTCCCTGCGCGCCATCGGCCGCGATGTCGTAATAGCCGGAGTTTTGGACCGTGAAGGTCTCGATATTGCCGGTATAGCCGAAGGTCTTGCTGAAAGTCGGCGCGAGGATGTCGGCGGTTACCGTGGCTGCCGTTGGCGGCAGCGCATAGGCGCTGGTGGTGTCGGAGAGCGAGAAGGTCAACAGCTCGACGCCGTTGACCGCCCCGGTGAGGGCCGACGGCGCGGTCAGCGTCAGCGCGTCGAGCGCGGCCGTGATATTGGCCGCCGTGTCGGCGGCGGCGGTGCCGCCGAGCGTGTATTCTCCATGGCCGTCGCTAATGAGCGACAGCGGCCCGCCATAGGTCGCGCTTTCGGCGAGCGAGGCGTTGGCATCGCTCAACTGGATGGTCAGGGTGTCCGTCGGCGAATTCGGGTTGGCGTCGCTGATCGTGACGCCGGCGAAGGGCATGTCCGTCGTCGAGCCGGCGTTGGCGGAAGTGGTTGAACCGGCGCCCGTGATCACGGGCGCGGCCGGCACGGTGATGTTGGCCGTCACCGCGGCCGTCGTCACCGCCGCCGCATTGGCGCTGGAGACGTCGGACAGCGATAGGGACAACGCCTCGACGCCGTTGACCGCGCCTGTGAGGCCGGACGGCGCGGTCAACGTCAGGGCGTCGAGCTCGCTGGTGATGTTGATCGCGGAACCGGTCAGCGTGTAGCTGCCATTGCCGCCGGTGAACGTGACGCCCGCCGGATGTGATGCGCCGATTACGAGCGTTGCGTTCGCATCGCTCAACGTGATGGTCAGCGTGTCGGTTGGCGAGTTCAGGTTTGTGTCAGCGATTGTGACGCCGGCAAAAGGCTCCGTCGTCGAACCGACCAAGATGTCGGTGGTCGACCCGCCCGTGATTGTCGGCGGGGCGGCCACGAGGTCGGCCGTCAGCGTGGCCGTCGTTGGCGCGGGCGTATAAGCGCTGGAGGCGTCGGACAGGGAAAAGGTCAACGCCTCGACGCCGTTGACCGCCCCGGTGAGGCTCGACGGCGCGGTCAGCGTCAGGGCGTCGAGTTCGCTGGTGATGTTGATCGCGGAACCGGTCAGCGTGTAGCTGCCATTACTGCCGGTGAACGTGACGCCTGCCGGATGTGAGGCGCCGACCGCGAGCTTTGCGGTCGCATCGCTCAGCGTGATGGTCAGCGTGTCTATTGGCGAATTGACGTTGCCATCGCCAATCGTGACGCCGGCAAAAGGCGTGGCCGTTGTCGAGCCGGCCGCGGCGATCGGGGTTGAGCCGGTGCCCGTGATGATCGGCCGGACGGGCACGGCCGCCGTGATGGTGACGATGCCGGCGCTGTTGTTCACCGCGGCGGTCTTCGCCACGAAATATGCGCTTGCATTGACAAAGGACCCGCCGCCGCCGCCAAAACCGCCGGCGCCGCCGCCGCCGCCGCCGCCAAAACCGCCGCCGCCGCCGCCTCCGCTTCCGCTGCCACCGCCGCCGCCGAAGCCGCCTGTGGCGCCGTGGACGTTGAGAAGGTTGGGGAGGACGCCGCCGCCGGCGAAGGTTGCGCCATTCACCCTTCCACTCTGTCCAGAAACCAACCCCACCCCCGTGCCGCCGCCGCCGGCGCCGCCGGTGAACCCGCCGCCGCCGCCGCCGCCGGCGCCGCTGCTTATAGCGTGGCCGCCGCGGCCCGCGGTGCCATTGACTCCGCCGGCGCCGCTATAGGCTGCGCCGAAGCCGCCGTTGCCACCGGCGCCACCGGTCCCCTGCGTTACGCCGCCGCCGCCGGCGCCGCCGGTGTCCGCGCCGCCGCCGCCGCCGCCGCCGGCAATCACCTCATTGATGTCAACAGCGGCCGACCCGTTGTTGGTCTCGATCACGAAGCTGCCCCCGCCGCCGCCGCCGCCGGCGTCATGGACCCCATTATGACCCGCGCCGCCGACGACGATCTCGAGCTGCGCGCCGGCCTGCAGATAGACGGCGCCGCTCGCCATCGCGCCGAACCCGCCGGGGCCAACCCCAAAAAAGCCGCCGCTGCCGTTGCCGCCCCGCGCGCCCTCGGCCGTGATGACGTAATAGCCGGAGGTTTGGACCGCGAATGTCTGGATGGCGCCGGTGTACTGGAAAGTCGTGCTGATGTCGGCCGTCACGGAAGCCGTCGTCGCCAGCGGATAGCCGCTGGAGGTGTCGGAGAGGGAGAAGGTCAGCGCCTCGACCGCCCCGGTGACGGCCGAGGGGGCGGTCAGCGTCAAAGCGTCGAGGTCGCTGGTGATATTGGCCGCGATATCGGTCAGCGTGTAGCTGCCGTTGCCGCCGGTGAACGTGACGCCCGCCGGATGTGAGGCGCCGACCACGAGCTTTGCGTTCGCATCGCTCAGCGTGATGGTCACCGTGTCCAGCGAATTGAGGTTGACATCGCTGATCGTGACGCCCGCGAAAGGCTGGTCCGTCGTCGAGCCGACCAACGCGTGCGTGATCGAGCCGCCCGCGATCGTGGGCGGGGTCGCCAGGGCGATTACGACCTGGCCATTGCCGAAATTGATCCCCGCGATCTTCGTCCCGCCGGCTGCGCTCGCGCTGACAAAGGACCCACCGCCGCCGCCTTGGCCGCCGCTACCGCCGCCGCCGCCGCCGCCGCCGAAACCGCCGCCGCCGCCGCCAAATTCGCCGCCGCCGCCGCCGCCGCCAAATCCGCCGCCGCCGTAACCGGCGGATGCTCCCGCGCCGCCGCCGAAGCTCACGCCCAATGTGCTTCCGCTCTGTCCGGATCTACCGCTGCTAAGGCCCGCGAAATAGCCCGTGGCGCCGCCCGTGAACCCGCCGCCGCCGCCGCCGCCGCCGCGCTGGCCGTCAGACCCGCCCTGGCCTGCGGCGCCATTGAGGCCGCCGGCGCCGCCGCCGCCGCTGCTCCTGCCGCCGGAGCCGCCGGAGCCGCCGGCCGCCTGCGTCCTGCCGGGGCCTCCCGCGGCAGGGTTGAAGCTAAAGCCGCTGGCGCCGCCGCCCCCGCCGGCAATCACTTCGTTGACATTGACGGCGCCCGACCCGTCGTTGGTCTCGATCACGAAGCTGCCGCCGCCGCCGCCGCCGCCCTCGCCGTGCGAGCTCTCGCCAAAGCCACCGACGACGATCTCGAGCTGGGCGCCTGCCTGAAGAAAGATGTCACCGCTCACCATCGCGCCGAGCCCGCCCTGTACGGCTCCGCGCCCGCCACTGTAGCCACGGCCTCCTGACGCGCCGTCGGCCACGATGTCGTAATAGCCCGCTGTCCCGATCGTGACGGTCTCGATCGCGCCGGTGTAGTCGAACGTATTGATCTGCGTGGTCGAGAGCGTGGTCATCGTGGCGACCTTTCAGCGGCAGGAAGGGACGAGGCGTCGTCGAAATTATCGATTGCGGCCGATCGGGCGTCAGCGCCGTCGCGCCAGCCTTCAAGCGCTCCGGCGCGTTCGAGCTCTTCGATCAGCGGGGCGAGCCCGTCGGCATGCGCGCGCCAGCGGCCGAGGCCGCGCGCATTGACCGGCTGCCTGACCTGCGAGCGGCTCACCGTGCGCACCGGGCTGTCGGCTTCATAAAAGCGCGCGCAGGCCGGATCGGGCGGCAGGTCGACAAAGCTGAGCACGCGGGCGAGCGTCGCGTCGAAATCCTTCACCCAGTCGTCGAGCCGCAGCGTCAGGATCGGCCGCGGCAGCGCTGATTTCCAATGGTTCATCAGCCGGTTCTGCTCGCCGATCATCCAGCCGAGATCGGCGAGATCGTGAGCGTAGCCGTGCTCGCCATGAAAGCGGAAGGTGAAAATCGAAAAGCCGATGTCGCGCGGATCGCGCGCGCAATGAATGATCTTGGCCTTCGGGAACAAGAGCGCGATCAGCCAGACGTAGAGATAATTGCCCGGCATCTTGTCGACGATGCGGCTCTTGCCCGGCGCGAGCGCCCGGAGCTCTTTCAGATAGGCCTCGGCTTCGGCGTCGAGCACGCTTCGCTCGAGCGCGGCAACGCGGGCGATCGCTTCCGCGTCCTCGCCGCCGCCCAGCCGCCAGGCGAGCCGCCCCAGCGCTGAGCGCTCGCCGGCGCCGGCGGCTTGCGGGTGGGCGGCAAGAATCTGCTCGGCCAGCGTCGTGCCCGAGCGCGGCATGCCGACGATGAAGACCGGTGCGGGATCGGCGTTGCCGGCGCGGGCCTCGCCGGCGAAGCGCTCCGGCGTGAAGGTCGCGATCGCGGCGTCGTCATAGGCCTGCGCCGCCGCGCGCGAAAACGGCTGGATGGTTCTCAGCAGCGCATGGCCCTCGCGCCATTGCACGAAAGCCTTGGCGTCTTCGCCCTCGCGCGACCAGAATTTGGCGAGGTCGTAGCGCGCCATGATCCTGTGTTCGAAGACGGCGCCCGGCCCCATATCGCCGATCGCCGCCTCCATCGCTTCGGCACAAGCGCGCGCGTCGGCGCGGCGGCCTTCGGCGAGCGCCAGCAGCGCGTCTCGCCAAAGCCGCAGCGGCGCGATCTCCGGCGGCGCGTGACCGAGCGCATCGAATTCGCCGAGCGCGGTCCGCGCCTTGTCGGGCCGGCCGAGAGCGATCAACGCCACCGCGCGCTGCAAATGCCAGTGGCGCGCCGCGGGGATATTGTCGGCAGGAGGATCGACTTCGTTCAGCAGCGCGAGCGCTTCGGCCGAGCGCTCTTCCTGCAGGCGCTCGGCGACGAGGTTCAATCGCGCGGCGGCATCGTGCGGGTCGCGCGCGAGCGCCTCGCGCAGCAGCGTCTCGGCCATCTCGTAGCCGCCGCTGAGCCGCAGCAGCGCCGAAAGATTGCTCGTCGCCGCGCGATGGCCGGGCTGGGCCTGCAAGGCGCGGGTCATCGCGATCTTGGCATCGTCGACCGACCCTTGCGCATAGCGCGCGAGGCCGAAATTGATCCAGGCGTCGGCGAAGCCCGGGCGCAGCTTCACCGCGATGGCAAAGGCCTGTTCGGCGCGCGCCGGCTTGCCGGCGGCCATCCAGGCCTGGCCGTAAGCGTAGTGCGCCTCGGCGGTATTTGGGGCGGCAAGGCAGGCGTCCCGCGCTGCTTCCAAAGCCGCCTGCGTGTCGCCGCGCTTCAACGCGCTGCTGAAATCACGCATTCTCGCCAGCGGATCGTATGCGAGGCCGCTTGTGGCCGAAATCGTTGGCGTCTCGGTCACTTGGGACCTCACGCCGCGAGATTTCCGTTGTTGCCAGTCATTAAAGTGCCCCCACGGGTCCGGGTGAATAGTGTCCGGGTGAACGGTATCTAGGTGAACGGTGTCCAAACCCACCTTCGGCTGCGCGGTGCGCGCACGAAGCTGAGGATGCGTCATTTCACATGTTATGCATGCGCGAGGCCGCCGCCCTCGTCAGCAGCCGGTTCAAACAGTGTCACGCAGGCGCCCTTGCGTCCTGAGCGAATGGTCGCAATTTTCTGAATTTTTTCTGATATCTGATGCCGCGCGGGCGCTCGCCGCGGGCTCGTTCGTGATTAGTTCCGAAGCCGGAACTTTTACCGTACGTTGCCTCACCACGCGGCTCCGTTAACGGTCGTGCAAATCCGCGCTCGTTGCGTTGCGGTGACTTTCCGAAGCTTTCTTGATAATTCGGCTCGCAATCGGGAGCAACGATAAAGACAGTGCTACGCTTTGCCGGCTTTGAACTGGACGAGCAGCGTGCGGAGCTTTGCGGCCCCGACGGCGCAGTCATCAGGCTGCGGCCCAAGCCGTTCGCCATGCTGCAGGTGTTCGTGGCCAATGCCGGACGAACGCTGAGCAAGCAGGAATTGATGCAGGCGGTCTGGCCGAATATTCACGTCGGCGAAGACAGCCTGTTCCAATGCGTGCGCGAAATTCGCGGAGCGCTCGGCGACGATGACCGCCAATTGATCAAGCTTATATCCGGCCGCGGCTATTTGTTCGAAAGCGCGGTGGTGCGCGAGCAGGACGAAGGCGCGAGACCCGTCGCAACACCGGCTTCGGTCCCCGGGGAGGCGTCGTATCAGCCGGGCAGCGACGGTATCGATCCTGCAACGCTCCAAGCGAAGACTGAGATGCCCCGCAAAGCGCGCGTCCCGTTCCGCGCAGCGGCCATCGGCCTGATCGGACTTTGCACGATCGTTGGGCTCACCGTCGCCGCGACGGAGCTGCTGCGTCCCTATATCCTGTCGCCAAAACAGCCGACCATTGCGCTCTCGATCGTCGACAGTGGCAATGATCCGCAAACGGCATTGATGGCAAGCAATGTCACCGCGGATGTCGCCGAGGGACTGTCCAAGATCAGCGCCATCCGCATGCTGTCGCCGCCGCCGTCCGCGTCGACCTCGGCCAAGACGGCGCCCTTCGCGCCAGCGGCCGATCCTGACATTTTGGTGGAAGGAAGGCTGCAGAAGGACGGCAAGGCATGGAGCCTGCAAGCGCGGGCGACAAACACGGCTACCGGCGAGGTCCGCTGGTCGACCGCCGTCTCCGTCGCCACCGAAAACGCCGATGAGATGCTGCAACGCTCCCGCCTTGTCGGCGGCCTAGGTCATAATCTTGCGCAGTACATCAACACGCTGGTCTATTCCCGCGAGCGGCAGGGTGGGTCCGCCGTGCAAGCCCAAGCTAAACAAGCGAATGCCAAGATCGTGGTCGAGCAGGCGACCGCTTATATCAATCAAACGAGTCGCGAACGTTTTGCTGTGGCACAAGGGATGCTGGAGGATGCGCTCGCTAAAGACCCCGACAATGTCGATCTCGAATCGGCACTCGCCGCGCATCTGCTGCGCGGCATTCAGAGCGCTTGGTACAGTCCCGCCGACAGCGAAGCCGCCGAACACAAGGCACAGTCGCTGCTTGAGCGCGCGCTACAGGCCGAGCCGCAATACCTGCCGGTGCTGGAGAGTTATTGCCGGTTTCAGACCGCAACCAATCATTTCGTTGAAAGTCTCGTCGCCTGCGCCAATGCTCTGACCTTCGACCCGTGGAACGGACTGGTCCGCTTCAATCTCGGCATGGCCCAGGACGAATTGGGGCGCTTCTCCGAGGCGCTTGCGACCTTCAGAGAAGCCGATAGTTTCGATACGCCGGCGGTGTCGCGCTGGACCTGGCTCCTCGGCGCGGGAATGACCTACATGCTAATGGATCGCAACGAAGAGGCGGTGCCTTGGCTGCAGCGGTCGCTCGACATCACGCCGGGAACCGGCCGAACGCAGATGCTGTTGGCCGGCGCCTATCAGCGCCTCGGCCGTTTCGACGAGGCCAAGGCAGCCATGGCCGAAGCGCTCACGCAGCGGCCCGGTTCAAAGTTAGAAAACATTGGGATGCCGTCCAAGAATACCAGCCCGCTATGGCTCGCGGCGAGCGAGAAAATCGGGCGCGCCGAAATCGCAGCCGGCCTGCCTGAATATTGAATGGCAGCATTGGATCGTCGCTCAATTTTTCAAGCCAACGATATTTCGTGGGCGTAATGATCCTGCCAAGCGCTAGAAAACTGCCTTCGATAGCGAGCGACACTTTGGAAATAGAAACTTGGCAGCGGAGGGGCGCTACACTCACTCGGCTCCGGGCGCAGACGGGAGTCGAGTGCTGGTAGCGGAGGACGGATTCGAACCGCCGACACGCGGATTATGATTCCGCTGCTCTAACCAACTGAGCTACTCCGCCATCGCAGATTGAACCGGCAGATGGGGCCGGGGGACAAAACCCCATGACCTTGGAAAGGTTGGGGCCTTGAAATCCGGCGCCGGCGGGGCAAGATTTAGGGTAGTTTCCCGGTCTTTCCAAGACCCAAGGCAAGATTGCGCGCCGGTTCAGCGGAAAGTTACACAAAGAGCCTAAATTGCGGCTCCAACCTACCGAATCGCCATTTCAGGAGACAGGCATGACTAGCGGAAAACCACGCAGTTTAGCGGCAATTGTGAGTGCCTGTGCGCTCGGAGGCGCCCTTTGGGCCGTTACCTTGGCCCTGCCCTGGACCGCGACCCCGGCGCAGGCCCGCGGGCCCTATGACGGCAACTGGAGCGTCCTGATCGTGACCGATTCCGGCAGCTGCGACCGCGCCTACCGCTACGCGCTGCGGATCGCCGATGGCCGGGTCTTCTACGACGATCCGAGCTTCAGCGTGACCGGACACGTGGATCCGCGCGGCAATGTCAGCGTCGGCGTCAGCGCCGGCGGTCAGTCTGCTCATGGTACCGGCCGCCTTTCCGGCGATTATGGCGACGGACATTGGACCGGCCGCTCGTCGAGCTCGGCTTGTTCGGGGCATTGGGAAGCCGAACGCCGCGGCTGAGCCGGCACGTCAACGCATGCTCAGTTCGCGCTGCGCCCAAGCTTGCTGAAACGGATCAGCGAAAAGTGCCCGAGCGGCGGCATCGGCCGCCGCTCGATCAGTTCGACGCCGCCGTGGCTCGCCGCCCATTGTTCAAGCCGCCGCCACCGGAACCCCACCTGCCAGCCGAGCTGGCGCGCGATCGGCGCGAAGGCGCTTTCATAAGCGGCGCGCAAGCCTTGCTCGGCGCCGAGATGATTCACCAGGATGATCTCGCCGCCGGGCTTGGTGACGCGCACGAACTCATCGAGCGTCGCTTCAGCATCCGGCACCGTGGTGATGACGTATTGCGCGACGACGACATCGAACGAGGAATTCTGGAAACCGAGATTTTGCGCGTCCATCACCGCCAGGCCTTCGACATTGGTCAGGCCGTGCTCGGTGACGCGCTGCTTGGCCTTGCGCAGCATCGGCGCCGATAGATCGACACCGATAAGCCGGTTCGACCAGGAATAATCCGGCAGCGACAGGCCGGTGCCGACGCCGACTTCGAGGATGCGGCCGCCGATGCGCTCGGCCGCGGCGATCGACGCTTTGCGGCCGCGATCGAACACAGCGCCGAACACGAAATCATAGATTGGCGCCCAGCGCGCATAGGCTTTAGCAACGCTGTCCTTGTCGAGCTCAATCCCCACAATCGCCCCCAAGCCTCAGCGCCGTGCGTCTCAACGCAGATGCGTCGCTGCGAGCAGTTCCGCGCCCGGCTTGGCCACGCTCGCGGCAGCCACGGTGCTTGCGATGAAGCCGCCGCCAAGCACGCGCGCCTGGCCTTCGGCCGCATCATAGAAGACGCAGGCTTGGCCCGGCGAGACGCCGTCTTCGCCGCCGGTGAGTTCGACCTCGATGCCGCCCGGCGCAGCGTGCAGCCAAGCAGGCTGCGGCGGCCGCGTCGAACGAACCTTGACGAAGATTTCGGGATGCCGCGCGATTGCCTCTTCGATCGTGCCGTCGCCAAGCCAGTTGACGTCGCGCAGGCTGATGCGGCGCGTGCGCAGCGCTTCGCGCGGGCCGACCACGACGCGGCGTGAAGTGGCGTCAAGCCGCACCACATAGAGCGGCGCACCGGTCGCGATGCCGAGCCCGCGGCGCTGGCCAACGGTGAAATGGATGATGCCGTCATGATGGCCGAGCACGCGGCCGTCGAGATCGACGATGTCGCCAGGACCGGATGCGCCCGGCCGCAGTCGCTCGATTACCTGCGCATAATGCCCGGTCGGCACGAAGCAGATGTCCTGGCTGTCCTGCTTGTCGGCGACGGCAAGTCCGTAGCGGCGGGCCAAGTCGCGCGTTTCCGCCTTGGTGCGGTCGCCCAGCGGAAAGCGCAACAAATCAAGCTGCGCAGGCGTGGTCGCAAACAGGAAGTAGCTTTGATCGCGCTCGGCTTCGCGCGCGCGATAAAGCGCGCGGCCGCCGTCCGGCAAAGCGCGCGAAGCAATATAGTGGCCGGTGGCGAGCACCTTGGCGCCGAGATCGCGCGCGGTGCCAAGCAGATCGCGGAACTTGATCGACTGATTGCATTCCACGCACGGCACCGGCGTCTCGCCCGCGACATAGCTCTGCGCGAACCGTTCGATCACCGCTTCCTTGAAGCGGTCCTCGTAGTCGAGCACGTAATGCGGAATGCCGATCCGCTCGGCAACGGCGCGGGCATCTTGGATGTCGCGGCCGGCGCAGCAGGCGCCCTTGCGATGGGTCGCCGCGCCATGATCGTAAAGTTGCAGCGTAATGCCGACCACGTCATAGCCGGCGTCAGCCAGGAGCGCTGCCGTAACCGACAAATCGACGCCGCCCGACATGGCGACAACGACCCGCGTATCGGCCGGCCGGCCCTCGATATCCAATATGTTCACCATGCCATCCGGCCGTATTCGTCTATCCAGGCAGCGCCAAAGTGCGTCAGGGGGAACCAACGGGGCATTCGCTGACGCCCCCGCATCGCGTTGATTGGCCAATATTATAGGGGCCGATCCGGCGCTTCGCCATGGTCCGCTGTCACATCTGCTTTCGGGCCGCTTTTTTGGCCGCTTTTTTGCTGGCCGCATAGCGCCTCCAACGCTTTATCGACGACGTATCCGGCAAATCTTGCCTATTGTCGCGAAAAGCTTGCCGCAGGGAGGCTGGCCCCCAAGATACTAACTAGTTGATATATATACTGTTTTAGTCGAAAGCGATGCTGGCCTGCCTGTTGCAAGCGAAACAACCATTATTATTGTCGCTTCCGGAGTTTCCGACAGTGCCAAGCGTGCCGAGTATAGCGCCCAGCGCTTCCACCGCAGTCTCCTCTTCTTCGCTGGCGGCGGCCGCGTCTGCCCAAGGCCACGCTATCGATAGCAACCCGTTCGCGGCTCTGCTCGACGCCAGCGCGCCGGTTCCGGTCAATGTGCCTCCGCCGCCAGCTCAGCCCAATCCGTCACCTGCCCAGCAGCAGACGGCCGCCGCCTCAACCGGGTCGGCCGGCGCCTCAGGCAACGGCGGCAATAACGCCGGCTCCAACACTGCGAGCAGCACCGTGTCCACGTCACCGCAGCCGACCGGAACGGGCAACAACGCCAATTCCTCCGGCGCAACGACCCAGAACGGCGGCGGTTCGCAGCACCCGAACACCACATCCGGCGCGTCGTCCGCCTCAACGCATGGCAAAGCCAATTCCTCCTCGGCAAGCGCGAGCGGCGGCACGGGAACCGCGTCTGCGTCTCAGGCTCCGAAGACCGGGGGTTCGACGGCCAATTCCGATCCGAATGCGAACGATCCTAACACCACGGATCCAAATACACCGGCAGATCCGCAATCGGCACAGAGCAACTCACCTCAACCGAACGCGGATGCCGGCGCCGCTACGACTGTCGCGACCACCGCTGCAACAGTGGCCGCGGCCGCGAATGCGCAAAATAGCGACCCCATCAACTCCACCGCGTCGGGACCGGGCAAGAAGTCAAAGGATTCCTCCGGTACGCAATCCGACGACGGCACGGGCGATACCAGCGCGACAGGCACAAGCGCTTCGCCCGACGCGTCAGCCAATGCGCCGACGCCGGTCGCAACGGTCATCGTCGTCAATAGCGCGATCGACACCACGCCAGGCGCGGCGGCAAACGCGCCCCCGAGCCTCGCGATCGGCGCGCAAGCCAAGGCCCGCACATTGATCGCCACAGCAGGCGCCCCCGGTCGGGATGCCGGCACATCGCAAAATACCGACGGCGGCACGAATGCCGGCTCAGCTGCTGGCAACGCCACGACCTCTGCCGACGCCAATACCGCGAGCAATGCGCAGGCCGCACCATCGCCGGCCGCACCCGCCGATGCCGCGCCGGTCGCCGCCAATTTCCAGCAGACGCTGAACCAGGCGAATTCGACGCCGGCGCAAGGCGATCCCAATGCGCCGGCGAGCACGCCGACAGTCACTACGCATGGCGCGGGCACAACGGCGCCGGCGGAGACTGCCGGTTCGGCGTCGCAAGCGGGCGCCGCGACGAAAGCGGCCGCAACCAATGTGCCGGCATTCGGTATCGTCGCAGCCAATGTTACGGCCGCCACGCCGCAGACGGCGACAAGCGCCGCCACAGGCGCGATGGAGCCCACCGTCTCGCTCGAGGGACTTCCGGTCGCCATCGCCTCGCGCGCACAGGCGGGCTCCAGCGAGTTCGAGATCAGGCTCGACCCGCCCGAACTCGGCCGCATCGAGGTGCAGCTTAGCGTCGACAGCGACGGTCAGGTGGTCTCCCACATCACCGCCGACCGCCAGGACACGCTCAATCTGCTGCAGAGCCAGCAGCCGCAGCTGCAGCAGGCACTCGAGCAGGCCGGGCTGAAGACCTCCGACAGCGCCATGCAATTCTCGCTGCGCGATCAGTCATTCGCCGGCCAGCAGCAGCAGAACCAGAATTTCGCGCAAAACGGCAACAACTCGCAATCGAACATGCAGCAGATCGTCATCCCCAATTCGAGCCTGTCGTCCGTCGATACAACGCAAATCTATTCACGTCTTAACCTGCGCGGTGGGCTCGATATCCGCGTGTAACCGGCGCCCGAATGACGGCGTCAACAGTCTTTGGGGTGAGGATCGATCATGACCACCGGTGTGACGAACAACACGACAAACACGACGACCAATACGAACAGTTCCAGCAGTTCGTCGAGTTCGTCGAACGCTGCGAATTCCAGCCTCGATCAGCTCGCCGGCAACTTCAATTCGTTCCTGACGCTGCTGACCACGCAGCTGCAGAACCAGGACCCGCTGTCGCCGATGGACACCAACCAGTTCACCCAGCAATTGGTCGAGTTCGCCGGCGTCCAGCAGCAGGTGGACATGAACACCAACATGCAGACGCTGATCTCGCTGCAGCAGACCAACGAGGCGGCCTCGGCGATGCAAATGGTCGGCGCTACCGTCACGCTCACCGGCACCAGTTCCTCGCTGACGTCGAGCGCGCCCGCCTCCTGGACCCTCAATTCGGCGAGTCCGGCTACCGGCAATGTGACCATCACCAATTCGAGCGGCGGCGTCGTTTTCACCGGCACCACGTCGCTCAATGCCGGCAGCAACACCTATACCTGGAACGGAACCGGCAATACCGGCCAGACCTGGCCGGCCGGCCAGTATACGATCGCTGTCACCGCGACCAGCGCCACCGGCCAGGCGGTCACGGTCACACCGCAGGTCTCGGGCACCGTGAGCGGCGTCGATATGTCCAAGAGCCCGCCGCAGCTCATTGTCGGGGGCCAGGATTATCCCATGAGCTCGGTGCAGTCGGTCACCAACTCCACGCTCGGCGGGCTTAGCACCTCCCTCAGCAGCCTCAATTCGGCGCTGAACACGCTGAATTCAATTCTCTAGGCGCCGGCCCGCTTCCGCGGCGCCACACCGGTTCCACCTGACCGCCATGCTCCTGCGCACGGCCAAACGGCGCTGCGCTCCGCCAATCGGGCGGCAGACTTTGCCGATTACCGCCAATTGCAGGCTTCGCTTAGGTAAATTTTAAGCGGGTCTGCGTATGGTCGGCCTCTGTGGAGTAGTCGAGTTGGTGAGAGTTGATATGACCGAACCCCATCGCCCGAGGGTCAAATACGTGATCGGGCCGGACGGTTCGCCCCTGACGATTGCCGATCTGCCGGCACCGGGGACGAAACGTTGGGTCATCCGCCGCAAGGCGGAAGTGGTTGCCGCGGTTCGCGGTGGTTTGCTGTCGCTCGAAGAAGCGTGCAGCCGCTATACGCTGACGGTCGAGGAATTCCTCTCCTGGCAATATTCGATCGACCAGCATGGCCTAGCCGGCCTGCGCACGACCCGTATCCAGCAGTACCGCCAGTAACACTCGCTTAACATCTGGCGGTCTTCGGGAAGCCGGTTTGCACCGGCGGAAGTGCTTTTGTGCGCCCGGAACCGATTTATTAACCGGGCGCTAACCATCCACCGGGCAAATCTTGCCGAGTGAAGCGCAATTGCGTGCTTCGCTCCGCGGGGGAAGGCTCGGTGCAAGGTCTAATCGAGTTTGCCAAAACGCTTGGCGGCCCGCGCATTGCCGCCATGGTCGCCGTCACCATCGCCTTGGTCGGCTTTTTCGCCTTCGTCATCATGCGGGTCACAACGCCGCAGATGACGCCGCTCTTTACCGGCCTGTCGCTCGAAGATTCCGGGGCGATCGTCAAGGAGCTCGACCGGCAGGGCGTCACCTACCAGGTGCGCAACGACGGCAATATCATCATGGTGCCGGTCGATCGGGTGGCGCGGCTGCGGATGACGCTCGCCGAGAGCGGCCTGCCTAAGGGCGGCGGCATCGGCTACGAGATCTTCGACAAGTCGGACGCGCTCGGCACCACGAGCTTCGTGCAGAACATCAATAGCCTGCGTGCGCTCGAAGGCGAACTCGCGCGTACCATCCAGGGCATCGACCGCGTCGAAGCCGCGCGCGTGCATCTGGTCATGCCGGAGCGGCCGCTGTTCTCGCGCGACAAGGTCGATCCCTCGGCCTCGATCGTGCTCAAAGTGCGAGGCACGCTCGAACAGTCCCAGGTGCGCGCCATCCGCCATCTGGTGGCTACCGCGGTCAATGGCTTGAGCCCGCAGCGCATCTCGATCGTCGACGAGCAGGGCCAGCTGCTTGCCGACGGCGCTACCGACCCCAATAGCGGCAGCGATGTCAGCGCCGACGAACGGCAGGCGTCCCTGGAAAAGCGGCTGCGCCAACAGGTCGAAACGATCGTGTCCTCGGTGGTCGGCCCCGGCCATTCGCGCGTCCAGGTCAACGCCGATTTCGATTTCAACCAAATCACCCAAACCTCGGACAAATACGATCCCGATGGCCGCGTCATCCGCTCGAGCCAGACTCGCGAGGAGAGCACCGGGTCGACCAAATCCAACCAACAGGTGACGGTCGGCAACGAATTGCCAAACGCCAATCAAAAACCGCCGCCCGCCGCCGATGCCGGCTCGCGCGACCAGAGCAAGAAGAGCGAGGAAATCGTCAATTACGAGATTTCCAAGACCAGCAGGACCGAAGTGATCGAAGGCGGCCGCGTCAACCGGCTCTCGGTCGCGGTCCTGGTCGATGGCACTTACGGCAAGGACGACAAGGGCGACATCACCTATCAGCCGCGCAGCAAGGAGGAGCTCGACCAGATCGCGACCCTGGTGCGCTCCGCGATCGGCTTCAACCAGAAGCGCGGCGATCAGGTCGAGGTCGTCAATCTGCGCTTTGCCGACACGCCGGCGCTGCGCATCCCCGAGCCGACCGGTTGGCTCGAGGCGCTGCATTTCACCAAAGACGACATCATGCGCGCCATCGAAATGACGGTGATGGGCATTCTCAGCCTGGTCGTGCTGTTGTTCGTGGTCCGGCCGCTGGTGCGCCGCATCGTCACGCCGGAAGCGCCGAAAGTGCCGGGCACTGAGCTCGTGCCTGGCCTGCCCGGCATGCTTCCCGCGTCAGCCGTCGACGAGGAAGCGGCGGGCCAACCCAGCTTCGCCGCCAAGATGATCGACATCGCCCAGATCCAGGGCGAGGTCCACGCTCAATCTGTGAAGAAGGTCGGCGAGCTCGCCGACAAGAATCCCGAAGAAGCCGTCGCCATCATCCGCCACTGGCTGCATGAAATGCCGCCGGCCTGATCGCAACCATAGCCGTCACAGCAATGCCCGACACAGCAATCAACCAAACTGATAAGCCGAAGAGCGAGGCCGAGAAACAGGCCGCCCAAAACGACCTCGCCGGCGTGCTGCAGCAGCTTGCCAGCAATCTTCCCGAAGGCGTGGAGAAGCGGCAGCTCTCCGGTCCGGAGCGCGCCGCGATCCTGATGCTCGCGCTCGGCGACGCGCATGGCTCGCGCATCTGGGCCATGCTCGACGACGAGGAGTTGCGGCAGATTTCAGTCGTGATGTCGACCATCGGCACGATCGAAGCCGGTCTGGTCGAGAATCTTCTGCTCGAATTCGTGTCGCGGATGTCGGCCTCCGGCGCGATCATGGGCAATTACGAAGCGACCGAACGGCTGCTGCAGCAATATCTGCCCCCCGAACGGGTGGGCAATATCATGGAAGAGATCCGCGGCCCGGCCGGCCGCAATATGTGGGAGAAGCTCTCCAACGTGCAGGAGGAGGTGCTCGCCAACTATCTCAAGAACGAATACCCGCAGACTGTCGCCGTCGTCCTGGGCAAGATCACGCCGGAACATGCCGCGCGGGTGCTGTCCATCCTGCCGGAGGAACTGGCGCTCGACGTCGTCAACCGCATGCTGCGCATGGAGTCGGTGCAGAAGGAGGTGCTCGAACGGGTCGAAAGCACGCTGCGCATCGAGTTCATGTCGAACCTGTCGCAGACGCGGCGCCGCGACGCGCACGAGGTGATGGCCGAAATCTTCAACAATTTCGACCGCCAGACCGAGACCCGCTTCTTGACCTCGCTCGAGGAAGACAATCGCGAGAGCGCCGAGCGCATCAAGACGCTCATGTTCACCTTCGACGACCTGACCAAGCTCGACACCGGCTCGGCGCAAACCCTCATGCGTCATGTCGAGAAGGACAAGCTCGGCATCGCGCTCAAAGGCGCCGCCGAACCGGTGCGCCAGTTCTTCCTCAAGAACATGTCGTCGCGCGCCGCCAAGATGCTGCTCGACGACATGCAGGCCATGGGTCCGGTGCGGCTGCGCGACGTCGACGAGGCGCAAGGGCTCCTGGTCAATCTCGCCAAGGACCTCGCGGCCAAGGGCGAAATCGTCATCTCCAAGTCGCGCGGCGAAGAAGAGTTGATTTATTGAGGCAATGGCGATGACCGCTCCGACCAAATTCACCTTCGACAACGACTTCGGCGGCGGGCCGCGCAAGCCCATCGAGCCGGTGATCACGGTCGCCGAACATCAGGTCAAGCTTGCCGAGACCGAGACCGCGGCGCTCCAACGCGGCTACGCGCAGGGACAGCACGACGCCGAGGTCGAGGTCGATCGCCGCATCGCCGCCACGCTTGACGCGATCGGCCAGAACATCGCCGCGGCCAGCGCGGCGCTGACGGCCATCGAGGCACGGCTCGAATGCGAGGCGGTCGAAGTCGCGGTCGCTGTGGCGCGCAAGCTCGCGCCGACCCTGATTGCGCGCGAGCCGTTTGCCGAAATCTCGGCGCTGGCGAGCGATTGCTTCCATCAGCTGATCGCCGCGCCGCACATCGTGGTGCGGGTCAACGATGCGGTCTATGCCACCGCCAAAGAGAAGCTCGAGGAAATCGCCCGCGCCTGCACGTTCGAAGGCCGTCTGGTGGTGCTTGCCGAGCCCGACATTGCGGCGGGCGATTGCCGTGTTGAATGGGCCGATGGTGGCATCAATCGCGACATCGCCGGAGCCGAAGCGGTGATCGGCGAGGCAGTCGACGGCTATATCGGCGCGCGCCGCAGTCTGGCCGGGCTGGAACCGCGCCGCGTGCCGACACCGAAGCAAGACACCGCAAAGCCGGAGGCCGCGAGCCGCGAAGCGCCGCCGATCGCTCCGGATCAACCCGAAGCAACACCCGATGCGTCAGCCGAGATGCAGCTCGACATGCCCCTCGACGTGTCGGTCGACATGACGCTCGACCTGCCACCCGTCACGCCGGGCGACATGCAACTGGATCCGCAACCCGATCCACAGCCGGATCCGCAGACTAGCCGCGCCAGTGGGTATGACTTGCTCGAAAACGAGTTCAGGAGATCATGATGAGTGAGGACGACACCAAAGTCCCGCTGCCCAATCTGGAAGCCGGCGATGCGCCGGTCGAATCGCCGCCGACGGCGATGCCCGCCGACGGGCCGGTCAGCCACGTGGCTTCCGATCTCGAAGCGGTCTTCGACGTGCCGGTCCAGGTCTCGGCCGTGCTCGGCCGGGCGCGGATGGACATCGGCGACCTGCTCAAGCTTGGGCCCGGCACCGTGCTCGAACTCGACCGCAAGGTCGGCGAGGCGATCGACATCTACGTCAACAACCGCCTGGTGGCGCGCGGCGAGGTCGTGCTGGTCGAGGAAAAGCTCGGCGTCACCATGACGGAAATCATCAAGGCGGAGCGGTAATGCCGGCAATCCGGCGGCTCTACTCTAACGAACAAGGAAAACGACGATGCGCCTTCTGATCATCGGCTCACTCAATGGCCAGCTCACCACCGCGACCAAGATCGCGATGGAAAAGGGCGCGCTTGTCACTCATGCCGCGGATAACAGCCAAGCGCTCGCGGTGCTGCGCTCCGGACGCGGCGCCGACCTCTTGATGGTGGATGTCGCCATCAATATTCGCGAGCTCGTCACCTCGCTCGAGGCCGAGCGCATCCACGCTCCCATCGTCGCCTGCGGCACCGCGACCGATGCCCGCGCCGCGGTAGCGGCGATCCAGGCCGGAGCCAAGGAATACATCCCGTTGCCGCCGGACGCCGAATTGATCGCCGCCGTTCTTGCCGCCGTCGCCGACGACAGCCGCGATCTGATCTATCGCGATGACGCAACCGCCCGGGTGATCAAGCTGGCGCAGCAAGTCGCGACGAGCGAAGCCTCGGTGCTGATCACCGGCGAATCCGGCACCGGCAAGGAGGTCCTGGCGCGCTATGTCCATTCGCGCTCCGCCCGCGCCAAGAAGCCGCTGATCTGCGTCAACTGCGCCGCGATCCCGGAGACGCTTCTGGAATCCGAATTGTTCGGCCACGAGAAGGGCTCGTTCACCGGCGCCATCGCCCGCCGCATCGGCAAGTTCGAAGAAGCCAATGGCGGCACGCTGCTGCTCGACGAGATTTCCGAGATCGACGTGCGGCTGCAGGCCAAGCTCCTGCGCGCCATCCAGGAGCGCGTGATCGACCGCGTCGGCGGTACACGGCCGGTGGCAATCGACATCCGCATTGTCGCCACCTCGAACCGCAATCTCGCCGAAGCCGTGCGCGAGGGCATCTTCCGCGAAGATCTGCTGTTCCGGCTCAATGTCGTGAATCTGAAACTGCCGCCCTTGCGCGAGCGGCCGGCCGACGTACTCGAACTCGCCGAATATTTTGTCAAGAAATACGCCGCGGCCAACGGCGCGCCGGTGCGACCGTTGTCGCAGGAAGCGCGGCGCACCCTGACCTTGAACTACTGGCCGGGCAATGTGCGGGAGCTTGAGAACACCATGCACCGCGCCGTGCTGATGGCGAACGGCGAGGAGATCGGGCCGGAAGCGATCCTCACGCCCGACGGCGTCCGCCTCGACCAGCAAAAGAACGCGCCGGCCGTAGCGCATGCCGCGCTGGCCGCCGAACAGGTAACGCGCGGGCTGGTCGGCCGCACGGTCGCCGAGGTCGAGCGCGATCTGATCCTGGAGACGTTGAAGCACTGCCTCGGCAATCGCACGCATGCGGCGAACGTGCTCGGCATTTCCATCCGCACGTTGCGCAACAAGCTCAACGAATATACGGCCGACGGCGTGCCGGTTCCGCCGCCTGGCGGTGGTGAGCCTAAGGTCGCTGCTTAACGGCTGCGGCATAGAGGAAAGGCGCTTTACAGGGCCAAAAGGCGGACTATGGTGCGCCGCCATGAAAACCCTCCCGCGCCGTCAGTTCCTCAATCTGGCCGCCAGTGCGGTTGCATTGCCGGCCCTCGTCCGTAGCGCCCGCGCCGACACCTATCCGTCGCGGCCCATCCATCTGATCGTCGGCTTCCCGCCGGGCGGCACCGCCGACATCCTCGCGCGCCTCACGGCGTCGATGATTCAGGAACGGCTCGGCCAGCCGATCGTCGTCGAGAACCGCGGCGCGGCCGGCAACAGCATTGCAGCCGAAACCGTCGCGCGTTCGGCGCCGGACGGCTACATGCTGCTGTTCATTGCCAATCCGAATGTCATCAACGCCATGCTCAATCCGGTGCCGGATTTCGACATCGTGCGCGACATCGCGCCGATCGCCGGCATCGACCGCAATCCGCAGGTGCTGGTCGTGCATCCGTCATTGCCGGTCAATTCCGTTCCCGATCTCATCGCCTATGCCAAGGCGCATCCTGGAGAACTCAACATGGCTTCGGGTGGCGTCGGCTCGACGCCGCATCTCGCCGGCGAACTGTTCAAGATGATGACCGGCGTCAACATGCTGCATGTGCCGTATCGGGGCGATGCGCCGGCAATCACCGACCTGCTCGAAGGCCAGGTGCAGGTAATGTTCGACCAGGTCATTCTGTCGATCGATCACATCCGCGCCGGCCGGCTCAAGGCGCTGGCGGTGTCGGACACCGACAAGCTCGCCGTGCTGCCCGATCTGCCGCCGGTGTCGCAATTCGTTCCGGGCTACGAGGCCTATGCCTGGCAAGGCATGGGCGCGCCGAAGAACACACCGCCCGAAATTCTCAATCGCGTCGCCAAGGAAATCAACGCCGCGCTCGCCGATCCGCAGATGCAGAAGCGCCTCTCCGATCTCGGCGGCGTGCCGATGCCGAAATCGCCCGAGGAGTTCGGCGCGCTGATCGCCAACGAGACCACCAAATGGGCGAAGGTGATCAAGTTCGCGAATATCAAAGCGGGCTAAACCTTACTTCGTCGCCTCGCCGCCTTCGACCATGATGGTTTCGACTTCGCCAGCGCCGCTCCTGCGGAACGCTGCAGCGTCGTCATATTCCTTCGAGGTGAAACAGGCGACGCCCTGCTCAAAGGTCGGAAATTCGATCACGACGAAGCGTTTGAACTTGTCCGGCCCTTCCATGATCTGGAATTTGCCGCCGCGCGCCAGAACCTTGCCGCCGTATTTGGCGATGATGCCCGGGACCAGGTCGGTATATTTCTTGTACTCGACCGGATCGTTGATCTTGGAACGCGCGACCCAATAGGCTGGCATTGACGAAGCTCCGTCGTTTCTTTGGTGGCCGGATAAGTCGGATTTAGACGTTGCGCTGAGGCGGATCGCCATAGGGCGGATAAAAATAGTCGATGCACATCCGCGGCACGATCAAGCCGAAAGTCATGACCAAAGTGATCAGGAGCGCGCTCGCTCCATCGACGACCGTGTCGAGCAGAAGATCGGGCGGTGCGGCACGGCCGAGACTGATCAGTTGAACCAGACCGCCGGCCATCCGGAACAGATAAACGCCGGGGATCAGCGACACCGCCGCCGCGAAGGCGAAAGCGGCAAACGGCAGACGCAGTCTATCCGTGATCAGGGTCATGACCGCGCCGACAATCAGGCAGGCAACCAGCGCACCGATTTCAACGCTGGCACCCATTAGCACGATCAACGCCCAGCGCGACGCATGCGCGGCCATGCCGATCAGGATCGGGATCGGGAGCGCGCGCCATGGCATGGCGAAGAACGTGCCATAAGCGGCGACGGCAATGCCGGCAGCGATGACGTCATAGCCGAGCGGAACGGCGGGCGCCGGCCCCGACACCGGCAGATCGACGCCGCCGAGCGATAGTCCGAGGATGAGTCCCGCGCTGATGGCAAGAACGATGGCGCTGGCATAGCCGACACGCGCCGCGCCGAGCGCAATACGGGCACGGGTCAGATCGATCATGCCGTTAAGAAGATGGGGGCCAGGAACCAAGACCATGCATGGACAAATCGCCACAAGCAGCAGTGGCGAACTGAGGCCGAACCGGGTAGCAGCCGCACCGACCGCGCCCGCGAGCAACGCGGCGCAGAACGGTTGGACAAACGGATTGACGCTGATCCCGGCCAGCCCGCGGCGCAAACAGGCGCCAGCACCGGCGCTGCCGGCGATGAGAATAAGCGTCAGAAAATGCTCCGCGCCGAAAATCACGCCGAGCGCGGCGGCTCCCGCGCCGGCCATAAGGGCATAACGCACAAGCGAAATTGGTTCGAGACGCGCGCTGGCATCGACCGACGCCTGCACCGCCGCTGCATCGATGCGGCCGTCATGAAACCTGTCGATGGCGTCGACTGTTGTGGTGACCTTGCGCATATCGACGCCGAGCGGCGCCGAAGCGACAATGTCGTAATGCGTCCCTGCAGCATCGTCGATGCGCGTATTTAATTCGCCCCAGTGCGGGAACAGCGCGGCGCGAAAGCCCAGCGCTTCGCCAAGACGCTCCACCTCCCGGACTGTCCAACGCGTGGTCTCGCCGTTCTCGAACAGAAGCCGAGCGCAGGCCGACAGTAATGCGATATCGTCGGCGGAAGCCGTAACCCGTCTACCCTTAGGTGGCGACATACGGCTTGACCATCTTGGCCGGATCGACGACGCGGTCGAACTCCGCTTCCGAGACGAAGCCGAGCTTCAGCGCCGCCGCCTTGAGCGTCAGATCGTTGTCCATCGCGTAATGCGCGATCTTCGACGCCTTGTCGTAACCGATCACCGGCGCCAGCGCCGTCACCAACATCAGCGACCGCTCGACATCTTCCTTGATCTTTTTCAGGTTCGGCTTGGTGCCCTCGACCAGGAACTTGCGGAAATTGGCGCAGCCGTCGGTCATCAGCGTGATCGAATGGGTAATGTTGTAGATCATCAGCGGCTTGTAGACATTCATTTCCAGGTAGCCGCTGGCGCCGCCGAAGCCCACGGCGACATCGTTCGCCATCACCTGGACAGCGACCATGGTCAGCGCCTCGCATTGCGTCGGATTGACCTTGCCGGGCATGATGGACGAGCCCGGCTCGTTTTCCGGTATCAGGAGCTCGGCAAAACCGGCGCGCGGGCCGCACGACATCAACCTGATGTCGTTAGCGATCTTGTAGAGCGATACCGCGAGCGTGCGCAGCGTGCCGGAAAGCTGCACCAGCGCATCGTGCGCGCCCTGGACGGTGAATTTATTCGGCGCCGTGACAAACGGCAGTCCGGAAAGCTTGGCGATTTCGGCCGCGGCCGCTTCGGCAAAGCCCGGTTCGGCATTGATCCCGGTGCCGACCGCGGTACCGCCTAAAGCCAAGTGATAGACGCTTGTCAGTGCAGCCCCGAGACGTTCGAGATCATCTGCAAGCATACCGGCATAGCCGGACCATTCCTGGCCGAGCGTCAGTGGCGTCGCGTCCTGCATATGGGTGCGGCCGATTTTGACGATGCTGTCCCATTCGGCTGCCTTCGCAGCGATGGCGTCGTGCAGCGCCTTCACGGCCGGAATGAGCCGCTGCTTCACCCCCACAGCGGAAGCGATATACATCGCCGACGGAAACGAGTTGTTCGACGACTGCGACATGTTGACGTGATCGTTCGGGTGCACCGGCTTCTTGCTGCCAAGCGGCGTGCCGGCCAATTGGCTGCAGCGGTTCGAGATCACCTCGTTCACATTCATATTGAACTGCGTGCCGCTGCCCGTCATCCAGACATGCAGCGGGAACATGTCATGGTGGCCACCGGACAGAATCTCGTCGCAGACCTTGACGATCAATCCGTGGGCGTTGCCGTCGAGGCGCCCGGCCGCATAATTTGCGTTGGCGACCGCTTTTTTCAAAACTGCGTAGGCCGTGATCATTTCCCGCGGCATCAAATCCTTGCCGATGCTGAAATGTTCAAGCGAGCGTTGCGTCTGCGCGCCCCACAATTTGTCGGCGGGAACGCGCACCTCACCGAGGCTGTCGGTCTCCGTGCGAAAATCGCTCATTTAGCCCTCCTCAAGTGGCCGCTCGATCGAGTTTCGATCCACTCGCCGACTTAGCCGATGCCGGCCGAATGGTTCGGCCTGCATGCATCCCGGCGCGCAGTTAAAAGCCTGATTCGGAAAAATTTTATCAACGAAATCATAAGCAAAGCGGCGGGCTCCCCATTGGAGGAATTATTCGCCCGTCAAATTCAATGTTTTGTTTCATGTTTGCATAATAAACATCGGGAATCCGGCGGAACGCTGCGTCCCTGGACTGGGTTCAATGATATCGCCAACGTGGGATGCCGACGTGCCGTTCCGTGAAAGGTCAACACCATGATTCGCTGCGTGCGCCTTTGGACCGGAGCCGACAAGAACTCCCATTTCGAAGACGGCGTCATTGCGCTCGAACAGGGCGCCCGCGGCGACGTTCTGACCGGCAAGTTGCCGGTGACGACGGTGTCGTTCGAGGAGACCGCGTCGGGCGGCAGCTTTGCCTGGCATGACGCTCCGGTGCGGCAACTGGTGATAACGCTGTCCGGCACGCTCGATTTCGAGACTCGCGGCGGCACGCATTTCATCCTGCATCCCGGCGACATCTTGCTCGCCGAGGACACCAGCGGGGGCGGCCACAAATGGAAGCTGGTCGACGACCAGCCATGGCGACGCGTCTATGTGGTGCTGGCCAAGGACGCGGCCGTACCGTTTCAAAAGAAGACGTAATGCGTTGTCGCGCAAGGCACTGCTACCGGAGACATAACCATGAACGGAACGTCGAGCGGAAATCCTGACGTCATTCTGGTCGGCGCCGGCATCATGAGCGCCACGCTCGCGGTGTTTCTCAAGGAGCTCGACCCGTCGCTGCGGATTGAGATTTTCGAGACACTCGATGCCGCAGCGCTGGAAAGCTCCGACGGCTGGAACAATGCCGGCACCGGACACGCGGCTTTATGCGAGCTCAATTACACGCCGGAGCGGCCCGACGGCAGCATCGACATTTCCAAGGCGCTTCAGGTCAACACCGAATTCGATCTGTCGCGGCAGTTCTGGACCTATCTGATCCGGAAAAAGGCGATCGCCTCGCCGGATCTGTTCATCCACTCCGTGCCGCATATGAGTTTTGTCCACGGCAAGGCGCATGTCGACTTTCTCAAGAAACGCCACGCCGCGCTGACCGCAAACCATCTCTATCGCGGCATGGAATATACCGAAGACCCGAAGCGGATCGGCGAATGGGTGCCGATCGTCATGGAGGGCCGTACCGTCAACCAAGACGTCGCTTGCACGCGCATGATCACCGGCGCTGACGTCGATTATGGCGCGCTCACCCGCAATCTGATCGCCTATCTGCAAACGCAAAGCGGCTTCGCCATCCATTATTCTCACCAGGTGACGCATTTGCATCGCGACGCCGGCAGCTGGCGCATCGAGGCGCGGGATACGACGAGCGGCGCCATGATATCGGCGACCACGAAATTCGTGTTTCTCGGCGCCGGCGGCGGCGCACTGCCGCTGCTGCAAAAATCCGGAATTCCGGAGGCTTACGGCTATGCCGGATTCCCGGTGAGCGGCATCTGGCTGCGTACCGACAATCCCGAAATCAGCAAACGGCATCATGCCAAGGTCTATGGCATGGCGTCGGTCGGCTCGCCGCCGATGTCGGTGCCGCATCTCGATACGCGCATCATCGACAACTCGCGTCACATTCTGTTCGGGCCCTACGCTGGCTTCTCGACCAAATTCCTCAAGCGCGGATCGCTGCTCGATCTGTTCATGTCGATCCGGCCCGGCAATATCTTGCCGCTGATGGAAGTCGGCCTGCACAATTTCGATCTGACCGAATATCTGGTGGAACAGGTCGTGCAATCGCCCAAGGATCGCTTTGGCACTTTGACGACGTTCTACCCGCATGCCCAACAGCCGGACTGGAAGCTTGAAGTCGCCGGAGTGCGGGTGCAGATCATCAAGCGCGATCCGGTCAAGGGCGGCGTTCTCAAATTCGGCACCGAAATCGTCGCTTGCGCCGACCATTCGCTCGTCGCACTGCTAGGCGCCTCACCGGGCGCCTCGACTGCGGCCGCGATCATGATCCAGGTGCTGGACCGCTGCTTCGCCGGGCAATTGGCCGACGGCTGGAAGGCAAAGCTTGAGCAGATCATTCCGTCCTATGGGCACTCGCTGATCGACGATGCCGAATTGACGCGCAAAGTACGCGCCGACACCGCGCCGGTGCTTGGCCTGCAGAACGTGTAAAGAAGACTATTCCGCCGCCCGCCGCGCGGCGATGATCTGATCGGCGGTGCGGCCGGTCAGCTCGGCCATGTGATCGAACTTGAAGGTAAAGGTGCCGGCGCCGGCAGTGGCCGAGCGGATCTCGACAATGAGGTCGCCAATCTCCAATTCCGGCATCATGGCGCGTACCGCATCCCAGCCGTCCCAGCCTTCGCGGGTGTCGAAGCCGAGAATCTGGCCGCGGCGGCCCGACAACAGCGCATTGATCTTCGCGGTGGCGTCGTTAGGGCAGACGATTTCGACCGAATAGATCGGTTCGAGCAGCACCGGCTGGCATTGCGGCAGGCCTTCGACGATGCCGATGCGGCCCGCGGTGCGGAACGCCATATCGGAGGAATCCACCGTGTGATAGGAGCCGTCGACCAGCGCGACATGCAGATCGACCACCGGAAAGCCGAGCGGCCCGTGCTTGAGCGCGTCGACGACGCCTTCCTCCACGGAGGGAATGTAATTGCGCGGCACCACGCCGCCGGTGATCTTGTCCTCGAACGAAAAGCCCGCGCCGCGCGGCATCGGCTTGATCTCGATCACGACGTCGCCGTACTGGCCGTGGCCGCCGGACTGTTTCTTGTGGCGGCCGCGCTGAGTCACCGGCTTGCGAATGGTCTCGCGATAATTGACGCTCGGCGTGCGCCGCTCGATGGCGACGCCGAAGCGGTCACTGAGCCGCTCGGTGGCGACGCGCAGATGCATTTCGCCCTGCCCCCACAGCACCACTTCGTGCGTTTCCGGATTGTGCACGACGGTGATGGAAGGGTCTTCCTCGACTAGCTTGTTGAGCGCCTGGCCGAGCTTGACGTCGTCCTTGCGCTCCTTGGCTGAGATCGCGATCGCTAGCACCGGCGCATGGGGCTCGATCGCCGCGACCGCCGGATGCGGCGCCTTGCCGCCGGCCGACAGCGTGTCGCCGGTTTTCGCCTTTTCGAGCTTGGCGAAGCCGACTGTCTCGCCGAGCGCGGCGGGGCCGCGCTTTTCGCTGGTCTGACCGATGAGCTTGAACGTGCCGGCGACCCGGCCGGCTTCCTCATCGCCGGCGACCAGCGTTGTGCCATCGCCGGCCTGACCGGCCAACATGCGCACGATCGACATCTTGCCGCCATGCGTCGTGTTCTGCGTCTTCAGCACATAGGCCACCGCCTCATAGCCGGATTTGACGCCGAGCCGCTTTGCCGTCTCGGCAATGCCGGGCGATTCATGGCGCAGCGCCTTCAGCAGCCGCAGCACGCCGTTCGCGCGCGTCGCCGTGCCCATCAGCACCGGGCAGACAAGGCCTTCGCGCAATTCGCGCGTCAGATCGTCAAACACCTTGTCGCGCGGCGGCTGGATGTCCTCGAGCAATTGCTCCATCAGCTCGTCGTCATGGTCGGCGAGCGTTTCCAGCATCGAGAAGCGCGCGGTCTTTTCGCGATCGGCGCTGTCGCCCTCGAGCGGCACCACCTCGGATGGCGCATGCTCCTTGTAGACAAAGGCGCGCTCGAGCGCGAGATCGACGAAGCCTGAAATGATGTCGCCCGAGAAGGTCGGGATTTGGCGCAAGACGAGCTTGGTGCGCGAGGCCGGCTGCAGCAATTGCAGCACGTCGTGGACGCCGGCATCGGCCTTGTCGATCTTGTTGACGAAAAGGAGCCGCGGCACCTTCTGTTGCTCGAGCTCGCGCAGGATGAGCTGAAGCTGCGGGACCTTCTTCTCGTCCATTTCGCAGACGACGATGGCGGCATCGATCGCCGGCAGCACCGCACGCATGTCGTGGGCGAACTCGACCGAGCCCGGGCAATCGAGAAACGTGTAGGCGTCGCCCATGAAATTGGTGGTGGCGACGGTGAGCTCGACGCTCATATGATGGTGACGCGCTTCCTTGGTCGCATCGCCGACCGCGTTGCCGGCCTCGACCGTGCCTTGGCGCGGGATGGCGCCGGTACGGCCGAGGATCGCTTCAAGTAAAGTTGTCTTGCCGCTTTGAAAGGGACCGACGAGAGCGACACAGCGAGGACCGCCCGCTCTTGCGCCGTTACCATTGCCGCCGTTAGTTGCCATCACAACCTCCCGCAACAACCCCCGGACCGCCCGCTGTTTTATCGCGCGGGCTTATATGTCAGGCAGCTATCGTTTCAGGCGGCGGCGGGGGCGGTCAAGAGGCGCATGCCCGCGCCCCTTATTATTTCTTACCGCTATTGTGCGTAATGCAGTTCCAGCGCGCCGACGCCGGCGGCGACGTTCAAGCCGGTCTGGCCTTGGACTGAAAGCGGCTGCAGCGCCACCGAACAATTCGAGCCGCCGACCAGAACATTGGCGCCGAGGCCCGCGGCAATGGTCGCTTCGGCCTGCACGCCGGCATAAGTGCCGCTCAGCATGCCGGCATAGCGATTGGTATCGGTGAACACGCCCCAAACCATGGCGCCGCCGGTGGTGAAACCGACATCGAGACCGATCTTGGTGATGGTGCCGATATAGGCTTCGGGCGGGCCGCCGTCGGGCTGGAAGTTGCAACTGACGTTGCGCTGCGAGCCGACAAGAAGGCCGACGCCCGCCGAAATCGAGCAGGCAAGCTTACCGACCTGCACACGGCTCGGCTGTGCATCAGCGGGCAGGACGAGAACCGCGCCAAGGGCCGCGGCAGCCATCAGAACCGAACTCAGACTGCCTGGAAAAGCCTTACGAAACATAACCTTACTCCTTAGCCCCCGGCCCGCTATGGGCCATTTCGTCGCGCATCATAAGCGAGAACACCGGCCACGTCTTGCCTCCATTGGCCAGAATTCGTGGCCGGCAATTGGCGGCGCGGCGGCGTTCGGCGGGCGGTCGAACTTGGAGGTCGCAAGCACTCGTAATGATGCGTCGGTCAGGAACCAGACGCGCACGATCCGATTTATCGGTCCGGAAGCTAGAAACCTGCAGCCCAATAATGACGCAACGAATAGCAGGCCACGGAAACCGGGACGAACCGGCCACGCTGCATCACACCATCCAGCTGATGCTCGGTGAAAGAATGCGCGCCTATTATCGGCCGCCGAAGAAATTGTCGCACGAGCTGTTCGTGCTGATGATGCAGATGAAAGAGCAAGAGCGGCGGCAAGCCGCGACTGTTGCGGCGGCTCTGCAGGCGAACGCGGCGCAGAGTTAGTTTTTCTTTGCAAAAGCCGGATCGCTGCCGGGCAAATAGAACGACTTAGAAAAAGCCCAGCGATTCACAACCAGTCCCGGCCTTGAAACTGCCTTTGTGGCGCTTGTTCGGGATATCGACAATATGCACCGAGCCGTCGCCTTGGCAGGCAACGAACAATTCGTCACCGCGAAACGCCATGTCCATGGGCTGCGAGCCGACTTTGATCGCGGTCTGTTGCTTGAAGGACGGGTCGATCAGGCTGACGGTATCGCTGTTGAGGCTGGTGACCCCGATCAGGCTGTTGTCGGGAGCATAGCGTGCGATCTGCGCCGCCTTCGGCACGTCCTTCAGCACAATCTCCTCGCGCAGCTTGCCGGCCTGCGTGTCGATCAGAAACAAGGTTGGTTGCGCATCGTCCACCGCGATCACCGTGCCGCCATCGGGTGAAATCGCAATGCCGGCGAGCGGACGCGGCGTCTTGATCTTGCCGAGCAATTTGCGTTTCGGCAGGTCGATCACCGAAATGGCGCCGTCTTCCTCGTTCTCGGTATAGAGCCGCTGCCCGTCGGCAGCGATGATCAGGCGATGGCCGTTGGTCGAGCCGGAATCGATCGCCTCCACCACTTTGTTGGCCTTGCGGTCGATCACCGCGACCACCGCCGAATTCTCGCACGTAATATAGATGAAGCCGTCGGGTCCGAGCTTGAGCGTGTGCGGCGCGATGTAAGGATAGAGGTCGATGGTCGCGACCTGGGCGCGCTTGTGCAGGTCGAACACGCACAATTCATGCTGCGGATTGGGATTGCGACCGTGAATGCCGTCGCCGAAGATCGGCACATAGGCCGTCGGCGGAAGGCCGTCGGATTCCGGCACGATCAGAAGCTCGTGAACGGTGCGCTTGTAACCGTCGAGCACGATTTCGGTTTCGTAGGTCTTGGGATTGAGGAACAGCACCTTCGCGCCCATCTTGTCGACCGCGATCAGGCCCTGTGAATTCTTTTCATTGCTCATCGTTTCTTCCCTTGCATGCGGCCGCGAGTTTAGCCGTCATGCCCGAACTTGTCGCGGGCATCCCGACTTGCCAGGCAATGACTGCCCGAGCGAGATGGCCGGGACAAGCTTAGCCATGACGGATACGATGATGGGATAGAGGGAGAGTAAATTCATGACCGCCGTTGCGTCACACAACATCAAATTCCTCGGCCACAGCGACCAGGGCGGACGCGGCGACGGCGTGCAGCTGATGGTGCACAAAGGCTTCGCCTATATCGGCCACGGCTTCTCCAACGGCATCACCATCATCGACGTGCGTGATCCGACGAAGCCGAAGCCGGTGCAGTTTCTGCCTTGCCCGCCCAATACCCGCGCGCATCACATACAAACTCACGGCGATCTCCTGCTTGCAGTGAACGGACCGAGCGTATGGACCATGCAGGTGACGCAGAAAATCTTATTTCAAGGGTACGTCGGGCGATGCACTGAAAGGTCAGACCTTCACCAGCGGGCTTCGCGTCTACGACATTTCAAAACCTGAAGCACCGCGCGAGATCGGGTTCCTGCCAATGGGCGGCTTGGGCCCGCATCGCATCTGGTATGTCGGCGGGCGCTACGCCTATGTCTCAGTGCATCTGCCGGAATTTTCCGACCACGTCTTGGTGATCGTCGACATGAAAGAGCCGACCAAGCCGGAAGTGGTTGGCAAGTTCTGGCTGCCCGGCATGTGGACGGCCGGCGGCGAAACGCCGACCTGGCAAAAGGGCAGGCGCTATGCGCTGCACCACGCGCTGATCGCCGGCAATCTCGCCTACAGCGCCTGGCGCGACGGCGGCCTTGCCGTCGTCGATGTCGGCGATCCGGCGAAGCCCAAAATGGTGTCCTACCGCAACTGGGATCCGCCGTTCGGCGGCGGCACCCATTCGCCGCTGCCGCTCCCGGACCGCAATCTGTTGGTCGTGGCGGACGAAGCCAATTTCGCCGACTGCAAGCTCGGACTGCGCTACATCTGGGTGTTCGACGTGCGCGATCCGTCAAACCCGGTCAGCATTTCGACCATGCCGATCCCGGACGAGGCGGACTATTGCAAGAAGGGCGGCAATTTCGGCCCGCATAATCTCTGGGAAAACCGGCCCGGCAACTTTGTCAGCTCGCGCTATATCTTTGCCACGCTGCACAATGCCGGGGTGCGCGTCTACGACATCGACAATCCGTTTGCGCCGCGGGAGGTCGCCTATTACGTGCCGCCGAACCCCGAGCGCATGTACGATCCGCGCCCGAACCGGCCGCAAATCATCCAGTCCTGCGACTGCTTCGTCGACAAGGAGGGCGCGATGTACGTGACGGATTCCAACGCCGGGCTTTATATTTTGCAGTTCGAGGGCCGGTAAGACGAACGGGCGGAGCAAACAAACGCAGGCCGGATCGCACGTTTATCCTCGAAAGTAAGAAATAATACCTTTGCTGCCGAAGCCCCCTTAACCACATTGACAGTGGGAGACCGCCCTACCACACTCGACCGTTGCAGAGCCGCACAAGCGGCCGGGGCATCATGGGGAGGACGGAATGGCGACTGTTTCGGCAGCGCAACTCGGCGGCGCGCAAGGCCGCGGGGCGCAAACCATCGAAGGATTCGTGGGCAGTGCCTTGGATGAAGCGAAAATATCGCCGCTTCATATCAAGATCATCTCGCTGATTGCCGCCGGATATTTCTTCGACGTCATCGATTACATCGTCCAGGGCTCGCTGTTCCCCGACATGAAGGCGTCCGGCTTTGCCGACGCGCCGGGCTTCGCGCTCATCGTGAGCGCCACCACGTTCGGCATGTTCATCGGCACCACGCTGCAAGGCCAGTTCAGCGACCGTTTCGGGCGGCGCTTCGTTTATCAGTTCAACCTTCTGCTGTTCGGCATTTTCACCATTCTCGGCGCGCTGGCGCCCAGCCTGACGCTGCTTGTGATCTGCCGTTTCATCGCCGGCCTTGGGCTCGGCGCCGAGCAGCCGCTCGCTTTCGCCTATGCCGGTGAATATTCGCCGAAGGCGATCCGCGGCCGGATCCTCGCCATCATTCACTTCGTCGGCGGCGCCTGCGTGTGGCCGATCTCGACGCTTTTCGTGCTCGCCTTCCGCGACCAGATCGGCTGGCGCGGTGTGTGGCTCTGCTTCGGCGTCGGTGCGCTGATCGTCTGGGTGCTGCGTTTCGCGCTGCCGGAATCGCCGCGCTATCTGTCGACGCATGGCCGCGGCAAGGAAGCGCTCGACGTGCTCGGCAAGCTCGGCATTGCCGGGCCGACCGAGCCGCTGACGACGGATGCGGCAAGCGACACCAAGAGCGACCCGTTCTGGGTGGTGTTCACGCAATATCCGAGGCGCGTCGTCGCCGGCATGATCTGTTTCTCGGCGTTTTTCGGCGTTGCCATCGGTCTCGGCTCTTGGCTGCCCGGCATCATGACCGACAAGGGCTTCACCATCACCAAGTCGCTGCAATACACGCTGATCATGAACCTGGCGGTGCCCTGCGCCAGCATCTGCATGATGTACACGCTCGACAAATTCGGCCGCAAAATCACGTCGGTCTGCGCCTTCATCGGCGCGGGGATCATGGCCGTGCTGTTCGCCAACGCCACGACCGATAGCCAGTTGCTGCTGGCCGGCTTCGTGATGATCTTCTTCGTGCAGGTCGCCGGCAATGCCGCGCAGATCTTCGCGTCCGAAGTGTTCCCAACCAATGCGCGCGCCTCCGGCTTCGGCTGGGCCGCAGGCATTGGCCGGCTGGCGACCGCCGGCATCGTTCCGGGCATCCTGTTGGTCCGGACGGCGTTCGGGCTGGAGGCGGTGTTCATCTCACTTGCCGTGGTGCTCATCATCGCGGCAGTCGCGGTGACGCAACTCGGCCCCGAGGCGCGCCAGAAGAGCCTCGACGAGATCGCGCCGCCGACGGGTTAGCGCGCCGCGTTTTTTGCGCCACAACGAAGTGTCGCCGCACTCCCGCGGCGATACTTTTTATTTCCGGGCGCCCCTCGCCACATAAGACGTTCTCCCGCCGGCCGCGCTTTTGGCATCACATTCTCTATATTGTCTACAAAAATTATTATGAATAGGATGGCAGGTGGAAAAGGGTTGAACCGCGATCCGAAAGCAATGGAGACGGTGATGAAGAATTCGCTCTTGGGTATGACTGTGTCGGCGGCGTTGGCCGCTGCGGCATTCGTCGGTGCGGCGCAGGCCGCCGATATCAGCCTGCTGAATGCGTCCTACGATCCGACGCGCGAACTCTATGCGCATCTCAACGACGCCTTTGCCGTGAAATACAAGGCCGACGCGGGCAAGAGCGTCGAGATCAAGACTTCGAACGGCGGCTCGGGCGCGCAGGCCCGCGCCGTGATTGACGGGCTCGAAGCCGACGTCGTGACGCTCGCGCTCGCCTACGACGTCGATGCCATCGCCGACCGGGGACTGATCGCGCCGGACTGGCAGTCGCGCCTGCCCAACAATTCCACGCCCTACACTTCGACCATCGTGTTCCTGGTCCGCAAGGGCAATCCCAAAGGCATTAAGGACTGGGACGATCTGGTGAAGCCTGGCGTGCAGGTGATTACGCCAAACCCGAAAACCTCCGGCGGCGCACGCTGGAATTATCTCGCCGCGTGGGGCTACGCGCTGAAGAAATACGGCAGCGAGGACAAGGCTCGCGAATTCGTCAAAGCCGTCTATGCCAATGTGCCGGTGCTCGATACCGGCGCGCGCGGCTCGACTGTCACTTTCGTCGAGCGTGGCGTCGGCGACGTGCTGCTCGCCTGGGAGAACGAAGCCTTCCTCGCCGTCAACGAGCTCGGCAAGGACAAGTTCGACATCGTGGTCCCGAGCCTGTCGATCCTCGCCGAGCCGCCGGTCGCGGTAGTCGACAAGGTGGTCGATCGCAAAGGCACGCGTGAACCTGCGGAAGCCTTTCTGAAATTCATCTATTCGGAACGAGGCCAAGCCATCGCCGCCAAGGACTATTATCGGCCGCGCGATCCGAACGTCGCCAAGGAGTTCGCGGACAAATTCCCCAAGCTCGATCTGCTCACCATCAACGACTTCGGCGGTTGGCGTAAAGCGCAGACGACGCATTTCGCCGATCACGGCGTCTTCGACTCGATCTATTCGCAATAACGGCGATACGCGCGTGAGCGGGGCGGCGATCTTAGTTGGGCGGAAACGCAGCGTCATTCCGGGTTTCGGATTGACGCTCGGCGTCACTTTGCTCTGGCTGTCGCTGATCGTGCTGATTCCACTCGCCGGACTGTTCCTCAAGACGACCGAACTGTCATTGGGCCAGTTCTGGGCTGTGATCACCAGCCGCCGCGTCCTGCATGCCTTCGAACTGTCGTTCGGATTGTCGCTCGCGGCCGCGGCGGTCAATCTGGTATTCGGCTCGGTCGTCGTCTGGGCCGTGGTGCGTTATCGCTTTCCCGGCCGGCGACTGCTCGACGCCATTGTCGATATTCCCTTCGCGCTGCCGACCGCGGTTGCCGGCATCGCGCTGACTGCGCTCTACGCGCCGTCAGGCTGGATCGGCGGACTCTTGGCGCCGCTCGGCATCAAGGTCGCCTTCACACCCCTCGGCATCTTTGTCGCGCTGGTCTTCATCGGCCTGCCATTCGTGGTGCGCACCGTGCAGCCGGTGCTGGAAGATCTCGACAGCCAATATGAGGAAGCCGCCGCCTCGCTCGGCGCCGGGCGCTGGACCACCGTGCGGCGCGTGGTACTGCCGACAATTCTGCCGGCGCTGCTTACCGGCTTCGCGCTCGCCTTCGCCCGCGCCGTGGGCGAATACGGCTCGGTGATCTTCATCGCCGGCAACCTGCCGAATGTCTCGGAGATCGTGCCGCTTCTGGTCGTCATCCGGTTGCAGGAGTTTCACTACGCTGACGCCACCGCCATCGGCGCGGTGATGCTGGTCGCTTCGTTCATCCTCCTATTTCTGGTGAATGGCCTGCAGCGCTGGTCCAAGCTGCGCATCGGCAAGCAGACCTGAAGCATCATGAGTTCGATCCAGATCACCGTGCCGATCAAGACCAATCCCAAACCGCCGAGTTCGCCGGCGAGCGTATCGGCGCCGACGCCGGCCCGTCCTTCGGCGCAGGCGTCGACGATGCCGCAGCACAGGGCCGGTGCACGCGAGGACGCGCCGTGGGTACGTCTCATCGTGATCGCGATCGCCGTCGCCTTCATGAGCCTGTTCATCGTGCTGCCGCTCGCCTGCGTCATGACTGAAGCATTAGCCAAAGGCGTCGCCGCCTATTTCGCCGCGCTGACCGACCCCGATACGCTTGCCGCGATCAGGCTCACTCTGCTCGCCGCCGCGATCTCGGTCATCGCCAATATGATTTTCGGCGTGATCGCCGCCTGGGCGATCGCCAAATTCGAATTCCGCGGCAAGAATTTCCTGATCACGCTGATCGAACTGCCGTTCTCGGTCTCGCCGGTGATTGCCGGCCTGGTGTTCGTGCTGCTGTTCGGCCTTCAAGGCTATTTCGGCGCCTGGCTTCTCGCCCATCACGTCAAGATCATTTTCGCGCTCCCCGGCATCGCGCTGGCGACGATCTTTGTCACCTTCCCCTTCGTGGTGCGGGAGCTCATTCCGCTGATGCAGGAACAGGGCACGGAGGAAGAAGAAGCAGCGCTGTCGCTCGGCGCCTCGGGCCTCACCACCTTCTTTCGCGTCACGCTGCCGAACGTCAAATGGGCGCTGCTTTACGGCGTGCTGCTGTGCAATGCGCGGGCCATGGGCGAATTCGGCGCGGTGTCCGTTGTTTCCGGCCATGTTCGCGGCCAGACGCTGACCATGCCGCTGCAAGTCGAGACGCTCTATGACGGCTACCAGATTGCCGCGGCCTTCGCTGTCGCCTCGCTGCTCGCACTTCTCGCCATCGTGACCCTCGTCATCAAGGTGGTGCTCGAAAGCCGCCTGGAACGGAATTGAACTGGAGCTGAAACCATGAAGATCTCCGTGGCCGACATGAGCAAGCGCTTCGGCGTCTTCGCCGCGCTCGATCGGGTCAATCTTGAAGTGCGGTCGGGCGAGCTCTTGGCACTGCTCGGGCCCTCGGGTTCCGGCAAAACGACGCTCCTTCGCATCATCGCCGGCCTTGATTGGCCCGACGAGGGCCAAGTCCTGTTCGACGGCGAGGATGCGCTCGCGCGCTCGGCCGGCGAGCGTCATGTCGGCTTCGTCTTCCAGCATTACGCGCTGTTCCGTCATATGACGGTATTCGAGAACATCGCTTTCGGGCTTCGCGTCAGGCCGCGCCGCATACGGCCGAGCGAAGAAGAAATACGCGATCGCGTGCAAAAGCTGCTTGGCTTGGTCCAACTCGGCTGGCTTGCCGACCGCTATCCGAACCAGCTTTCCGGCGGGCAGCGTCAGCGCATCGCATTGGCGCGCGCTCTCGCGATCGAGCCGCGGCTTCTCTTGCTCGACGAGCCGTTCGGCGCGCTCGATGCCAAGGTGCGCAAGGAGTTGCGGCGCTGGCTGCGCGACCTGCACAGCGAGATGCACGTCACCTCGATCTTCGTCACCCACGATCAGGAAGAGGCGATGGAAGTCGCCGACCGCGTCGTCGTCATGGACAAGGGCCGCATCGAGCAGTCCGGCACGCCGCAGCAGGTCTATGACCAGCCGCAGACCGCTTTCGTGCATGAATTCATCGGTGAGTCGATCATGCTGCCGGTGGTTGTGCTCAACAATGCCGTGCATTTCGAAGGCCGCCCCATCGGCGTCGATGCGCGGGGCGCGGCCGACGGCGTCGCCACGCTATTCGCGCGGCCGTTCAACATGACGATTTTGTCCGATGCCGCGCCCGACAGCCTCCATGGCGAGATCCGCGGCATTCATGGCATCGGTCCGGCGCGCCGGATCGACGTCGCCGTCGGTGGCGCCCAGACCGTCATCGAGATCGATGCGCCGCGCAGCCACGATTGTGCAATCGGGCAGGTGCTGCACCTGCGCCCGGCACAATACCGGTTGTTTCCGAGTGAGTTTTGAGATCCTCCCCCGCTGTCGCGGGGGAGGAAGATTTCTCAACGCAAGTTGCCGCAGAAGCGCTGGATGCGCGTGCAGGCTTCTTCCAGCGCCGTGGTCGCGGTCGCATAGGAAATGCGGAACGCGGGGCCGACGCCGAACGGCGTGCCTTGGACCACGGCGACGCCTTCAGCCTCCAGAAGCTCGGTAACAAAATCCTCATCGTTCTCGAGCTTTTTGCCGGTCGGCGCCGTCTTGCCGATCGCGCCGGCGCAGGACGGATAGACGTAGAACGCACCTTCCGGCTTCGGGCACTGGATGCCGTTCGCCTGATTGAGCATCGAGACGCAGAGGTCGCGGCGCTCCTTGAAGATTTTGTTGTGCTTGGGGATGAAGTCCTGCGGCCCGTTGAGCGCCTCGACCGCGGCCCACTGCGCCACCGCCGTCGGATTCGACGTCGACTGCGACTGGATCATCGCCATGGTCTTGATCAATTTCTCCGGACCGCCTGCATAGCCGATACGCCAACCGGTCATGCAATAGGCCTTCGACGTGCCGTTCACCGTCAGCGTGCGCTCATAGAGCCGCGGCTCGAGCTGCGCCGGCGAGTAGAACTTGAAATTGTCGTAGACCAGATGCTCGTACATGTCGTCCGACATGACATGGACATGCGGATGCCGCACCAGCACGTCGGTGATCGCTTTCAGCTCGTCCTTGGTATATGCCGCGCCGGTCGGGTTCGACGGCGAGTTGAAGATGATCCATTTGGTCTTGGGCGTGATCGCGCGCTCGAGATCCTCCGGCTGCATCTTGTAGCCGGACTTCATCGTGGTCACGACCTCGACAGGCGTACCGCCAGCGAGCAGCACCATGTCCGGATAGCTCACCCAATACGGCGCCGGAATGATCACCTCGTCGCCCGGATTGATGGTGGCGATCAGCGCATTGTACAGCACCTGCTTGCCGCCGGTGCCGATGATGATCTGCGACGGCTTGTAGTCGAGCTCGTTCTCGCGCTTGAACTTCTTCGACACGGCCTGCTTCAGCTCGGCAATGCCGTCGACAGCGGTGTATTTCGAAGCCTTGCCGTCGCGAATCGCCTTGATCGCGGCTTCTTTGATGTTATCGGGCGTGTCGAAATCGGGTTCGCCGGCGCCAAGGCCGATGACGTCGCGGCCGGCGGCTTTCAGCGCACGCGCTTTATCCGTGACGGCGATGGTGGCCGACGGCTTAATGCGCATGACCTGATCAGCGATGAAACCCATTTCAAGTCTCCCGATTCTCCTGTGGTGAACGACCGCGGTTTCCTAAAGCCCGAGTGCCGCACAAGCAAGCGCAAATCCGTGATTTCTCCCTCACATATCCGGCATTTTCAGCATCTCGCGCCGACTTGCGCCTCTCGCGCAACAGTCCGTTAAGGCCGCTTTGGCCTAATGCCCGCAATCGGCCGGCAAAAGGACCAAAATGGACCGCGTGCGCGACATTCTGCGAAGCGGGGACTGGCTTGCCCGCGAGCGCGTCCGCTTCATCGCCGCAGTGCTGCTTCTGGCCTCGGCGGCGAGCTTCATGTTCCTTGTCGTCACCGCGCATGGTGTGGTCGACCGGCAAGGCCGGCCGCTCGGCACCGATTTCTCCAATGTCTATGCGGCAGGCACCTATGTGCTCGACGGTCAGGCGCCGGCGGCGTTCGATCCGCCGCAGCAATTTGCCCGCGAACAGAAAATCTTCGGCGAGGCGACCCAGTTCTACGGCTGGCACTACCCGCCGTTCTTTTTGTTCGTCGCCGCGGCGCTGGCCTGGATGCCCTATGGCCTGGCGCTCGCGATCTGGCAGGCGGTGACGCTCGCGCTTTATGTGCTGATGATGCGGGGCATTGTTGCTCGCTCTCCTGCGATAGCAGGCAGCGGCGATCATCTCTGGCTCCTCCTGGCGCTGGCCTTCCCCGCCGTCCTCATCAATATCGGCCACGGCCAGAACGGCTTTCTCACGGCCGCGCTTCTCGGCGGCGCGCTGGTCCTGCTCGAGCGCCGGCCGATCGCGGCCGGGATTCTGTTCGGCCTTCTCGTCTACAAGCCGCAATACGGCTTGCTGATCCCGCTGGTGCTGATGGTGAGCGGCCGCTGGAAATGTTTTGCTGCGGCCGCGATCACCGTCGCACTGCTGACGCTGGCCACCACGCTCGTCTTCGGCATGGAGGCGTGGCGCGCCTTCTTCGCCTCGACCGAATTCACCCGCACGGTCGTGCTCGAACAAGGCAATACCGGCTGGCACAAGATCCAAAGCGTGTTCGCCTGGGCGCGGATGTGGGGCGCGCCGATTCCGCTCGCTTATGCGCTGCAAGGCGCCGTCGTCCTCGGCATTGCCGCGGCGTTAGTCTGGCTGTGGCGCAGCGCCGCGCCCTATCCGCTCAAGGCCGCAGCTTTGTGTCTCGCGACCATTCTCGCGACCCCTTACAGCTTCGATTACGACATGATGGTCCTGGCGCCGGCCATCGCTTTTGTGGCGGTAGACGGTTTCGCCCGCAACTTCGGCCCGTGGGAAAAAACCTTGCTGGCAGCACTGTGGCTCGTGCCGCTTCTTACCCGCGGCGTTGCTCAAATCAGTCTAATTCCACTCGGCGTGCCGGCGATGCTGGCGGTTTTTGCTCTCATATTGCAGCGCAGCGGATTTGGCCGCGAATTTCGCGGCGATCCAGGTTTGTCAGTGGCATTCCCGCGCACATCCACTACATTAGACACCGTACCGAGTGAGGCGGTGTCGCAGAACTCCGTTGCTGCCGAAAATACCGCGACGATCACGCGGCCATGAACACGGCCACGACATCGCCGCGTTGACGTCGCAAGGCCGCAACACTCGCGCGCTACTGCCGCACGGAATTTGGAAGCGGCAAATGCTTACGCTCTATTCGATGCAACGATCGGGCAACAGCTACAAGGCGCGGCTCGCCTTGGCGCAGCTCGGCATCGACTATCGGCTGGTCGAGATCGACATCCTCAAGGGTGAGAGTCACACGCCGGAATTCCTGGCGAAAAATCCCAACGGCCAGGTGCCGCTGCTGGAAGTGGCGCCCGGCCGCTATCTCGCCGAATCCAACGCCATCCTTTGGTATCTCGCCGGCGGCACGCCGTTCGCGCCGGATGATCGCATCGATCGCGCCGAGATTTTACAATGGATGTTCTTCGAACAGCACAGTCTCGAGCCGAATATGGGCGCCGCCTATTTCTGGCTCGCCTTGGTCAAGGGCGGGCGCGAATTGCAGCAGCACGCGCTCGAAGATTGGATGGAGGAAGGCAACCGTGCGCTCGGCGTCATGGAGCGGCATCTGGCGCTGCACGATTTCTTCAGTGCCGAGCGCTACACCATCGCCGACATCGCGCTGTATGCATACACACATGTCGCGCATCACTGCGACTATGATCTCACACCATTCCCCGCGATCCGCGCCTGGCTCGACCGCGTCGCCCGTCAGCCGGACTTTGTGCCGATGGAATATCGCCCCGCGGCAGCCCCGGCACTGGCGTAAGCGTGCGACTGCGTGGCGGCAAAGCCACGGCGGCACGAAATTGCAGTAATGCGGTCCGCTGTTAACACTTCATTAACCAAAATCACGAATTTGCCTTTCTTCTTCAAAGAGTTCGCCAAAGTCCCGCCGGTGCCGCGCCGGCATTTCGCGGCAAATCATGCAGCAAGATGAATTGACTGATTCGCCCAGCCCGACTGTAGGCCCGGCGAAGACGCTGCAAGGATGACACCAATGACTGCGCTGAAGGGGCAGGTGGGATTCACCTCTCCGATTGCTGATAAGGCAAACGTGAAGCGGCGACGCGCCGGCGTCGAGCTGTTCGCGACCATTGCACTTGCGATTTCACTCGTGATTGCCGCGACCGCGGTATCGATCGGCATGGCGAGCGCGCATACGCCGCTGATGCAGGTCCTATATCGGTCCTGAGCTTCGTCGGGCCACTACTCGGTCTTGATGTCGGCCGCCTTGACGACCGGCCACCATTTGTCGATCTCGGCCTTGTTGTAGGCGGCGAGCGCGTCGGGCGTCTGCTGATCGCGCGGATAGATGACCACGCCGAGCTTTTCCAGGAGTTGTCGTATCCTGGGATCGGCGAGCGTCGATTGGACGGCTTGGTCGAGACGCGCGACGACCGGGCTTGGCGTGCCCTTCGTGGTCCAGAGGCCGTGCCAGAACGAGATGCTCAGACCGGGCACGCCTGATTTAATCATAGTCGGCGTGTCCGGCGACGCCGGCCAGCGCTCCTCGCCCAACACCGCGAATGCTTTCATCTTGCCCGCCTTCACATAAGGAAGGCTCGATGTTGCTTCGAGGCAGCTGAGATCAATCTGGCCTGCAACCAGATCCTGAATTGCCGGTCCGGCGCCGCGATATGGCACGAATTGCAGATTGGCTTTGGTCTTCTGGCCGAAATAGATTCCGCACAGCTGCGCAGCGCTGCCAGTGCCCACAGTTCCGAATGTCGCGGGTTGCACTCTCGACTTCACCCAGGAAATCAGTTCCGCCGCCGTGTTGGGCGGGACCGTGTCCTTGCCGAGAATCCACAGCGGCGATGTCGCCAGTAGCGAGATCGGCTGCAAATCCTTGCGCACATCGTAATCGAGATTGTAGAGCGCGGGTCCGCCGACATGGCTCGACCAGTTGCCGATGCCGACCGTGTAGCCGTCGGGCGCCGCATGAACGACCCGGCCGGTCGCGATGGTGCCGCTGGCGCCGCTCACAGTCTCGACCACGACGGACTGGCCCAGCCTGTCCTTCATGCCGTCGGCGACAATGCGTGACAGCGCGTCTGTCGGGCCGCCAGGCGGGAACCCGACCAACATGGTGACGGGACGCGACGGATAATCCTCGGCGCGGACGGCGCCCGCACCTCCTAGAAGCACGCTGGCCAGAAGCACGATGAGCGCGCCGATGAAACTGCCACGTTTCATGGTTCCCTCTCCTCGTTCCGCGATGCGCAGCTTTGACGTTTATTCTTTTTGTGCGGCAACGATGGCACGTACGCGCTTGCGCGGATAGGTCAGGACGGCTGTTGTGACGCGCAAGCGGCGGCTTGGAAAGCTCACAGCCTCGTCAAACCCTTGGCGCCGCGATTGACGCCGCCTATATGCGGCCTGTAACCATCCGCAAATGTTCGCAAAATTCGAACGACTCCTGACGCCGACGGCGCCGCCGGAACATCCGGAGCCGCCGGGTGGCCTTCTCGCCTTCCTGTGGCACTTCGCCCGGCAGGCGAAATGGCTGTTTGCGGCCCTGTTCGTGATCGAATGCCTGGTGGCGCTGGGGGACAGCGCGGTGCCCTGGTTCATGGGCCGCATCGTCACCATGGTCACCGAAATGCCGGCCGACCGCTTCTTCGCCGAGGGGTGGCCTTGGCTGCTCGGCATGGCCATTGTCGTTGTGATCGTGCGGCCGAGCGTGATGCTGTTGCGCTACCTGGTCAACAACCAGGCGCTGGCGGCGCCGTTTACCGGGCTCGTGCGCTGGCAGGCGCATTGGCATGTGGTGCGCCAGAGCTGGGCCTTCTTCCAGAACGACTTTGCCGGCCGCATTTCCAATCGCGTCATGCAGACCGCGCCATCGGTGCGCTCGACACTGACCGCGACCATCAGCGCAGTCTGGTACATCCTCGTCTACGGCGTGTCGGCGATCGTGCTCACGGCATCGGCCGAGCGCTGGCTCGCAGTGCCGATTTTGTTGTGGTTCGCGGCCTATGCGGCACTGCTTTATTTTCTCGTGCCGCGGATGCGCGAGCGTTCGAAGGTGAGCTCGCTGGCGCGGTCGGAGCTGACCGGACGCATCGTCGACAGCTACACCAATATCCTCACCGTCAAGCTGTTCGCCCGCGCCCGCGAGGAGGATCAATATGTGCGCGATGCGGTCGACCGCCATGTCGATCTGTTCACCGCCTCGCAGCGGCTGTTGACCGTCTTCGGCGCCACACTCGACATGCTCAACGCGCTTCTGATCGCCGGATCAGGCGCGCTCGCACTTCTGCTCTGGCGCTTCGGCAAGATCGAGGTCGGCGCCATCGCCATGGTGCTGCCGCTGACCTTGCAGCTCACCAACATGTCGCGCCAGATCGCGCTGCGCATCACAGAAATTTTTGAAGATATCGGCGTCGTGCAGGAGGGCATGCTGAGTATCGCCCAGCCGCTGCAATTGCCCGATCCCGCTCATGCCAAGCCGCTCACGGTGCACACCGGCCGCATCGAGTTCAAGAACGTGAATTTCGGCTATGGCCGCGAGACCGGCGTCCTGAAGAATTTCAATCTCATGATCGAGCCCGGCGAGAAGGTTGGCCTGGTCGGGCGCTCCGGCGCCGGTAAGTCGACGGTGGTCAACCTGCTGCTGCGCTTCTTCGATCTCGAAGGCGGCGCGATCCTGATCGACGGCGAGGACATTTCCAACCTGACGCAGGAATTGCTTCGCGCCCAGATCTCGGTAGTGACGCAGGACACCTCGCTGCTGCACCGCTCGATCCGCGCCAATATCCGGTACGGCAGGCCCGAGGCCAGCGAGGCCGAGATCGAGCGTGCGGCTCAGCTCGCACATGCGCAGGAATTTATCCCCGATCTCATCGACTGGCACGGCCGGCGGGGCTATGACGCCCATGTCGGCGAACGCGGCATCAAATTGTCCGGCGGGCAGCGCCAGCGCATCGCCATCGCGCGCGTGATCCTCAAAGACGCGCCGATCCTGGTGTTCGACGAAGCCACGTCGGCGCTCGACAGCGAAGTCGAATCTGCGATCCAGTCGTCGCTCGGCACTTTGATGCAGGGCAAGACCGCAATCGCCATCGCGCATCGGCTGTCGACCATCGCACAGATGGACCGACTGGTCGTGCTCGACCACGGGCGTATCATCGAACAGGGCAGCCACCGCGAGCTGCTCGCGCAGAACGGCCATTACGCCGCGCTGTGGCGGCGGCAGGCCGGCGGCTTCATCGACGCCGAAGACATGCAGGCGGCGGAGTAAGAAGCGGGTGCCGGCAGCGCCCGCGTTCCATTACATTGCCGGGCCGCCAATTACCGCCATCAAACAACCCTAGGTGCGACCGGCCGCCGCATGCCCGTCGCAATTCGGCTATAACGCTTGCCGTATTGCGCTTGAGACCGAACCGGGAGAATTTTCGATGGTCCGTCCGTTTGCCGCCACGTCCACCCTTGCCGCAATAATCGGCTTCGCCGCCCTGATCGCGCTGCCGGCGACCGGCTTCGCGCAGCAGGGCCTGCCCGCCTTGAAACCCCCGCCGGCCGCCCCAATCAAACCCTATCAGACCGTCGCGGTGACCCCCCCGCAGGCGCTCAACGATCCGGGCTTCATTGCGCTGCGCAAGCAGATCGGCGACGCCGCTGCGAAAAAGGACCGTGCCGGGCTCGCCAAGCTCGTCGTGGCGCAGAATTTCTTCTGGCTTCAGGACAAGAATCTCGCCGACCCCAAAAAATCCGGCATCGACAATCTCGCCAAGGCGATCGATCTGGACGCCAAGGACGGCTCGGGCTGGGAAACGCTCGCAGGCTATGCCAACGAGCCGACGGCGGCCGAATCCCCGCAGCAAAAAGGCGTCTTCTGCTCACCCGCCGATCCGACCATTGATCCGCAGAAGCTCGAAGCGCTCGGCAAGTCGACCGGAACCGATCCGTCGGAATGGGGCTATGCCAACAAGGACGGCGTCGAAGTGCATCAGACGGCGAAGCCGAATTCGCCGGTGGTCGAAAAGCTCGGGGTCTATCTGGTCCGGGTATTGCCGGACAGCGGCCAGGGCGCCGATCCGAACGCCCCCCTGTTCCTGCATATCGCCACGCCGGACGGCAAAACCGGCTTTGCCGACGCGCAATTGATCTCGCCGCTCGGCAGTGACCAGATGTGCTACAGCAAGGATGCAAGCGGCTGGAAAATTGCCGGTTATATCGGCGGCGCGTCGCCGTAGCGGAGGGGCATCACGCGGGGCGGGCGGACCGCACCGGCATCATGATACTACCCGAGGCGGATAGCGGCGTTTCGCGCATGCTCTTATGCAGGTCTTGGCCGGCCGCCATCGGGTAAGAGGAGTTGAAGGGGGCTCAAGTCCGCAGCACAATGCCCCAGAATGAGGGTGGGACGAATGGCAAGCTCACGAGTGAGAAGCTTTGCGCGCCTTGTGCCGTGGCTCGGCGCATTGGCGCTATGCCTGATCTCGGTGCAGGTGCCGGCTCAGACCGGCGCTTATCAGTATCCAGTGACGGCGAAGGATGTTGATCCGGGTGTCGACCACGGCAACAACGCTAGTCTTCCAGATGAGTACCAGAAGCAATTGGTGCTGTACCGTTCGCTGCAGCCGCCGGGCACGATCATCATCAATACGCAGGAGCGCCACCTTTATCTGATCCAGGATCCGACGCATGCGCTGCGCTACGGCATCGGCGTCGGCCGCGATGGCTTCACCTGGCAGGGCCTCTTGCAGATCAGCCGCAAGGCGGAATGGCCGGATTGGCATCCGCCGCCTGAAATGATCGAGCGCCAGCCCTATCTGCCGCGCTTCATGGCGGGCGGCCCCGGCAATCCGCTCGGCGCGCGGGCGATGTATCTCGGCAACACCGTCTATCGCATCCACGGCACCAACGCGCCGGAGACGATCGGACAGGCAGTGTCATCGGGCTGCTTCCGGCTGGTCAATGACGACGTGATCGATCTCTACAGCCGCGTGCCGGTCGGCACGCATGTGATCGTCCGGCAAGACTAAGCGACTTTTTGGACGCATTTCCCGGGCGCGGAGCAGCACGAAAAGCTGCGTCGCGCCTGGGATCTTTTTGCTTCGGCTATTTCTGCGCCGAAGCTGCCGCCGTCACCGATTGCGCGGTCTGACCGAACAAAATCGCGCGCTCCTCGGCGGTGCGAATGCCGCCCTGACCGGGATTGATCTTCGGCGTCCACTCGTAGGCCTTCACCACCGCAGGCCGCTTGGCGATGACATCGAACCAGCGCTTGAGATGCGGGAAGTCGGAGATATTCTGGCCCTGCCGTTCCCACGGCACCACCCAGGGATAGCAGGCCATGTCGGCGATCGAATAGTCGCCGGCCAGATATTCGTGATCGGCGAGCCGCTTGTTCATCACGCCATAGAGACGGTTCACTTCGTTGCGATAGCGGTCCATCGCATATTGAATCTTGTCGGCGGCGTAATTGCTGAAGTGATTGTTCTGTCCCGACATCGGGCCGAGACCGCCCATCTGCCAGAACAGCCATTCCAGCGCGGCGACGCGACCCCGAATGTCTTTCGGAATGAACTTGCCGGTCTTCTCGGCGAGATAGACCAGGATCGCGCCCGACTCGAAGACGGAGAGCGGCTTGCCGCCGCCCGGCGGATCGTGATCGACAATGGCTGGGATGCGGTTGTTCGGCGACACCGCCAAAAAGTCCGCCTTGAACTGTTCGCCCTTGCCGATATTGACCGGAATGATCTTGTATTCGAGGCCGGCCTCCTCGAGGAAAATCGTGACTTTGTGGCCGTTCGGCGTGGTCCAATAGTGTACGTCGATCATGATGAACCTTCGGATCGTTTGCGGGGAGCCCCAATAATCTAGCCGCCGGCTGGCGATTATTTAACCCCCGCCGGCGCAACTCTGTCCCCCGTGTCCAGCGCCGACGCATACGCTTCCGGGCCTGCTCCCTTAGGCGCGCTCACCGCACCCACGACGACAAATTTGTTCGCCGCAGTGATCATTCCGGTCTTGTTTGTTCTCTCGGCGGTGGTAGGCGCAGAACGCAAGGACGTCGCTTTATCGCGCGCTCGAGGAGCCACGCTGGCGCAACCTGCTGCTGGCGTTTCTCGTCGCCGGCCCCGTGGTCTTCCGCCTTCCGCATCTTCGGCGCACCGCTCGGCTGAATTTTATTCATTCCAATAACCTCGTGGAAACCACGGCTCGCAATCCAGGCGGGTTCCCGGCAAGAATTGCACGCACTTAACGCGCACAGGCGTACATATCGGTCCTCGCGCCGTTCGTCTCGACGAGCTGGGTGCAAGGGGGTCGCCATGGACACGCTGCGCTTTCTCGGTCTCGCCGCCTTGATGTTCGCTGCCGCGTTTCTCGGCATGAACTGGTACCTGCGCGTCGAACCGCTAAAGCCCGACCCGCGCATGCCGACGTTCGAGCGCGTCGATGCCGAAGGCCCCACCTCTCAGCTTGCACAATCCTCCATCAGCGACGGCGACCCGACCCGCGACCGATTGCGTCACGAAGTGCTCGATTACGCCAAGGCGCTCAGTGACGACCCGTGCAATCCGGCGGTGAAGCACTATTACATCAAGGCGGTGGTGGCCTATGCCCGCGCCTGGCTCAGCATTGCGCCGTGCGTCGCGACGCGCACGTGCGGTTCCTCGAACTCGCAGAAGCTCGAGCGCGCGCGGCGGACTTTTGGCTCGCCGCTCGACGTGTGGGTCCGTGACGCCATGGCTCACGTTCACGCCAAGGGCATTTTCGGGCCCGCTGACTTCCCGAAAGACACGGTTCGGCTGGTTGCGGAGCTCGCAGCGGATGACTCGACCAATTCGGCCGCGGATACCAAGGCGTTCCGGCAGGTTCAGGCGCGGCTCGATCCCGGCGCCGGCCCGGCGTCCCGGCAGGATTGCGGCAATTGATACCCGCAAACCTCGATCGTGCTAGGCTTGCGCAGGCAAGCAGCAACGGATCGAGGCCGGGACATGGTCACCGAAATCGCGCAGATCGACATCAAGCCGGGCATGGAAGCCGAATTCGAGGCTGGCGTGAAACAGGCCGCGCCGGTGTTCAAGCGCGCCAAAGGCTGCCAGGGCATGGACTTGCAGCGCTCGATCGAGAAGCGGTCGCGCTATCGCCTGCTCGTCAAATGGGCGACGGTCGAGAACCACACCGTCGATTTTCGCGGCTCGGCGGATTTTCAGGAATGGCGCAAGCTGGTCGGCCATTGCTTCGCTTCGCCGCCTGAAGTCGAGCACGTGACGCAGGCCGTGCACGGATTCTGAAGCGTACGGAATCTTCCCTATCTAGCTAACCCGAGGATTGTCCCTCCGCGTTCTCACCAAGCTGAAGACCGCGTTCTCGACGCTCTCCTCGGTTCCCAAGTGGCATCGCCGGTTCCCGCGAAGTTCCACTTCAGAGTTCCTGTCTAGAATTGACCAGCATGGCGCTCGAATCGAGCGTAGATGATTCTATCGTCGGTCGGCCTGTCCCAAGGGCGTCGGACCGAAAGTTCGGTAGTTCTGTTCCCGCTTTTAACGACGGCACGTCGAGGCTGTTGAATCGCTTGCCGAGTCCACGAGGAAAGGGACCGCCACGGCGGCGGCCTGCTGCGGAGGGACCATGGCAATTTCGAGCGACGAAAAATACAAAGACTACGCGCATTACGCAGCACATTGTTTGTACTTGGAGACTGCGGCGAGTGATCCGGATTCTCGCGCGATCCAACGCGAAATGGCGGCGGAATGGCTAAAACTGGCAAATGCCGTTCGGCGCCATTCAAGACCGGAGCAAGTGCAAATGGAGTGACGTTGGCCTCTCACGTTTTCCAGCGAAATAAAGGTGAGGTCATGACGATCATAGACGATGACGCCACTCTGGCCGAGGCAGTAAGAACGCATATCATTCGTGCGCTTGCTCACTGCGGCGGCAATCGAACCCATGCAGCAAAGACCCTCGACATCTCCGTTCGCTGTCTGCGTAATAAACTGCACGAGTATACATGCGCCGGCATCGAAGTGACGCGTGTGCAAAGCAAAAAGTCCGCCGAAAGCGCTCACCGCAGCAGCAACTCACCTCCGAACTCTTCGGCCCGGGCGTGAATGGCGCCGCATCGAATCCAATACGCGGTTGTAGGATTGCGGATGCCATGGCGAGCAATTTGAGGGAACGCAAAAAAGAACCCGGCGTTCTGCCGGGTCCCAGTCGACAGCCACGTGGCACCAAAACTCATCCCAATTAACGCCGGCATTGACCGGCATGACGATTACGTTTTGCGATAGACGGCGGTCCCGCTGGTTTGATTTTGGGAGCTACCGCACGGTCGTAAATTCGTATTCCATCGCGTAAATCCGCGCGCCGCCGTGCGCCTGTCAGAGGAAGACGAAAAAACGTTGCTGCGACTTGCGTCACGAAATTCGCCGAGATGCGACAAGGCCCATCGCGTCGTGAGAACTTTTCGGTATCGGTCACAGCGGAGGTTACTGCGCCCGATTTTGGCTCGCACTCGTCCGTCTCCAGGCGGATTGTTAATTTCATTTTTTGAGACACTGAGGTGCGAGAATAGGCCTCAACGAGGCAAAGGCGCAAACCATGCTGCAGCTCGGGCGCAAGGCGTAGATCTGGGCCTCTGGTCAAAACTGCGAATGCTGGTCGATCCGATCCATTGTCGGCCTCTTGAACGGCCGTCCGTCGGAACGCGTAAAGCTACCCGGCCGCACGCCAAGCACATCCAACAATTCTTCGGAGACGCGACTCACGGCCACAACCTTGTCCGTGGTCTTTGCAATATTACGTTCGATAATTCCAACCGCCCGCGCCATGTCCTGCTCGGCGACCAAATAGCCGACGGTGATAAACTCCCCCACCGGTGAGGGCGTCCTTACTGTGATGAGACAACCTATTCCCATGATTGAAGACGCTAAGCGCTTTGGAAGACGCGGCCTGAGCAATATTGACCACGGCACTGACTCCCTTTGATCTATGCCTCTTTGTTTGCTAACTAACTCATTACAATTTTCGATATCGGTTACTTGAGGTTGTCTCGGCGCGATAACTTCGCAAACATTTTATTCACGTGAATATTTCAGTTCAGCTTCTGGTTTTGAACCGGACGATAACTATCTGATGACGAGACGGCTCCGACCGCCTTCGCATATGAACTCATCGCCGGCCGGCATCTTCCATGGCTTTCGAGTTGACGCCGGCCCCGGTCGCTACAGAGAGATTCGAAGAACAATCGCTTGCGGCCAGGCTTATCCACTGACGCGAATGGTGCGGCGGCGACCCCGGTTTCCGTCAAACAGGAGCACACCATGCCGCAGGCACGCCTCAGCAACACATCAGTTGATGCAATTCGCGACCGCTATCGGACGTCATTTGCCAATGCCTTCGCGCCGCAATTTCGCTACGAGCAAATGCCGGGCGCAGAAGAACGAACCGCCTATGCGGCGGAGTATGTCGCGTATCGACTTGGGCAGATCGACGAGAAACTGGGACGTCTCATAGCAATAATGGAACTTGGAATAACCCCATCCCCGGAGATACGAAAGTAGATACACGTGGCAGCCTATCGAAAAGCCGTTGTTAATCCCGCTACTTACGTGAGCTGTCCGACGTGCTCATGCGAAATTACTGTGCTCAACGCTAAAAGTTTGCCGCGAGAATTTTCCGTGCTGTGCCCGAGATGCGGCGGACGAAAGCTTTACCCGCTGGATCAGGTCTACGAGCAGAAGCAGGTCGCAGAAGCCGGTCGGGGCTCCCCCAGAGTGCAATTTGGGACGAAACGCAGGATCGATTGCGATCGGACGCCAGGCGAGCCAATGCCAGGGAAATCTGGGCTAAGCGGATTTGTGTCTTGGCTGCTGCAATAGGTCGCATGAGTGGGAAAAATGCGACGAAGCACTATGTACGTGTTTGCACTATTTCGCGCTTAATTTGCGCTAAAAATAAATTATTTCAATTTTGGGTTGAAGATAATATATTTGTGACATGACATCGATGGGGGTCGTCGTCGTGATTGCAAAGGTGCCGAACTTTGACGTGATGGCGTTTCTCAAAGAAAAAAATGCCGGGATGCCCGTAGCGACTTATCAAGAAAGCCAAGTTGTTTTCGCACAAGGGGATCCGGCCAATGCTGTGTTTTACGTTCGCAGCGGGCAGGTCAAGGTCACCGTCATCTCAGAGCGCGGCAAGGAAGCGGTCGTCGCAATTCGGGGACCGGACGAATTCTGCGGCGAGGAAGCCCTCACCGGGATGCCGATGCGCCTGGCCAGCACCGCTACAATCTCCATGTGCGAGATCGTACGGATAGAAAAAAATGTCATGGTGCGCCTGCTCCATGAAGACCCGCAATTCGGCGACTATTTTCTCGCCCATCTTTTGACCCGAACCGCGCGAGTTGAAGCGGACTTGGTCGATCAATTGTTTAACTCGAGCGAGATGCGGCTGGCGCGCGCCCTTCTGCTGCTGGCCAATTACGGCAATGACGTCGGCCCGGAGCCGATACCCGTGCAGGTCAATCAACAAACACTGGCCGAGATGATCGGCACGACGCGATCTCGTGTCAGTCTATTCATGAATAAATTTAGGAAGCTGGGCTTGATCAACTACAATGGAAAACTGGAAGTGCAAAAGGCCCTGCTGAACTTCGTTCTGAACGAGAAGCCGAGCATCGAGGCCTAGGATTGCTTCATTCGGCCTTCCTTAACGTCGGGATTAGGCGCAGTGTCCGGCCTGTGATCAACTGCGATCGCGCTCCGTTCACGCGAACAGCCACCGCGTGACCAACCGAGGTTCAGTACACATGTCGAGCAATATGCCGCCCGTTCCTCCCGGCAACCGGAGCAACAAAGGTCCCGCCAGTTCAAGTAAGAAAGACAAAGAGATCAATTCCGAAGCTGCGGAGAATAAATCGGTCAAGCAGACCGAAAAACATCATAACGCCGCCGAAGAAGGCGACACCGCGAATATCAAACAGAACACGACAAATAAGGGATTCTATCGGGGCCGCCGAATGGGCTAGCCCGAGGCAAGGTATGGCGGCGCGTCAGTCGGTCCCATAGCGCGCGACTGCGTCCTCGTCCCAGACCAGGCCATTGCCCGGCTGCTCGGTCACAACCGCGCAGCCGTCGACAATGCGCAAGGGCTCACGGACGATCTTGTCGGCCCAATCGACATATTCGAGGTAATGACAGGTCGGCGTCGCCGCGAGAAGGTGCGCGCTCACTTCCGGGAACAGGTGCGACGACATCTCGATGCCGTGTGCAGCCGCGAGCGCGGCGGCCCGCAGCCAGCCGCTGACGCCGCCGATCCGCTCCAGATCCGGCATCACCAAATCGCTGGCTTGCACCGCGATCGCGGCCGCCATCGATGTGACTTCGGAAAAATTCTCGCCGATCTGCACCGGAGTCGTGAGTTCGCGCGTCAGCCGCGCATTGCCGGCATAATCGTCGTGGCGGATCGGCTCTTCCAGCCAGGCGACGTTCTCGGCATCGAGCATGCGGCCGCGCTCGAGCGCCTGCGCGACGGTCAGTGCTTGGTTGTAATCGACCATCACGCCGACGCCGTCTCCCACCCGCTTGCTGACAGCGCGCAGCGCGGCACGATCCTGCTGCAGCGTCGGATAGCCGAGGCGCAGCTTGATGGCGCGAAAGCCGCCGACGAGAAGCTTCTCGGCCTCGTCGGCGACCTGCTCCGGGTCGTCCATCAAACCGAGGCCGCAGCTGTTATAGGCGGGAATTGGCTTTGGGGTGCCGCCGATCAGGCGTACGAGCGGCAGTTGCGCGGCGATCGCGAGCGCATCCCAGGCCGCCGTATCCAATCCGGCCATCGCCATGCGGACGATACCCTGCACGCCGATCAAGGCAAAGCGCCGGGCGAGCTTGCGCCACAGATCGAGCGGCGCCACCACGTCGCCCTTCACCACGCGCGCCACCTCGGCCACGATTGCCGCGATCGCCGGCGCGGCGGCCGGCAGATAGCAGAACAAATAAGAGCGCCCCATTACCCCTTGATCGGTGTGCAAATCGATCAGCAGCAGCGGTGCCGTGGTGATGCGCTGACGGCTGGTGCCGAGCGCATAGGTCATCGGCACGTTGACGGCTGTCGCCTTGATTTCGCGGATGGTGAGGAGCGGGAGCGCTGCGTTCATGACTGTTCGGCCAAGATGCCGCGCGGCGGGCCGTCTTCATAAAGCGCGAGCACGTCGTAAACCGAGCGATTGGCCGGCGTCGGCACGCCGATCTTGGTGCCCATTTCGACGACGCTGCCGCTGAGCCAGCGCACTTCGAGCGGCCGGCCGCGCGCGAGATCGTGGTGCATGGACGAGGTCATGTCGACCGGAAGTCCGTCGATGAAGGCGAGCCGCTGTGCGGCATAGTCCGCCGGCAGATTCACCCCCTGGGCGCGGCCGACGGCGACCGTTTCGCGCATCAGATCGAACAGGAATTGCCGCGTGCGCGGATTGCCGCGGATCGGCCCGAGCGGCAATCGAATGCTCGTGGTGCTTCCCGACAACCCGACAAGAAAGGAGAATTTCTCCCAGATGGCGCGGCGGATATCATCGCTGATCTCGGCATTGATGCCGCCGGCTTTGCCGGCGGTGAGCAGCGTTTCCGCACGCGCCGAGCGTTTGCCGTTATATTCGCCGAACACCATGCGCTGCATGGTGCCGGTTTGCGCAATGACGCCGGGCTTGCCGATCGTGGTCGCCATATAGGCAACGCCGCCCATCACGGCATCGGCGCCGAAGATTTGGCGCAGCGTGTCGTCCTTTTGAACGCCGTTCTGGAAGGAAATAATGCCGGTCTGCGGCGTCATGATCGGCAGCAGCGAGCGCGCGGCGCTTTCGGTGTCCCACAGCTTCACGCTGAACAGAACGATATCGACCGGCCCGATAGTGCGCGGATCGTCGGTGGCGTTCACCTTGGGCAGATGCAGCGGCTCGTGCGCGCTGTCGATGGCGAGACCGTTCGCGCGCATCGCCTCAAGATGAGCGCCGCGGGCAATGAACGTCACGTCGGCGCCACCCTTCGCCAGCCGCGCGCCGAAATAGCCGCCGACGCCGCCCGACCCCATAATCGCAATACGCAACGATCTCTCCTCCCAGCTGTTATTGCGCCGCTATTAGGCCCCCGCGCCGGAAGGCGCTTTCGCCCGCGCGACATTGGCGCTGCGCACCGGGACGCCAAATTCGCTGCGGCAAACCTCGGCAAGCGCGGCGACGCCGTCGCGGATCGCCTCATGCGAAGCGTTGGCGAAGCACAGGCGCATGCGGCTTTTGCCATAGCTCTTGTCGGTTGCCCATTCCGGACCGGGATTGATGGCGACACCGGCGGCAAGCGCCGGCTGATAAAGCTTCAGCGTGTCGACCTCGTCCGGCAACTTGACCCACAGAAAAATGCCGCCTTTGGGATCGTCGAATTCGGCGGTGGTGCCGAATTGCGCGTTGAGCGCGTCCATCAGCGTCTCGAGCTTCGACCGCAGACCGCGCGTCAGCACCGGAACATGCGCATCGAAATGCTTGGGGCAGAATTCGCCGAGCACCATCTGCTCGAGCGCGCCCGAGCCGGCGTCGGTCTTGATCGCCAACATCCGTGACAGAAGATCCCAGTCGGCGACGATGTAGCCGACGCGAAGCGCCGGCGCGATCGATTTGGAGAACGAACCGATGTGAATGACGTTGCGGCTCTTGCTCATGGCATAGAGCGCATCGGGCCGCTTGCCGTCCCAAATCAGGTCGGCATAGCAATCGTCCTCGAAAATCGGCACGCCGTATTTGTCCGCCAGCGCCAGGAGCTCATGCCGGCGCGCTTCGCTCAGAATAGTGCCGGTGGGATTTTGCACGGTGGGAATGGTGTAGATATATTTCGGCCGCACGCCGCGGCGCTTGAGATCTTCGAGCGCGTCCGCCAATGCATCCATGCGCATGCCGCCGGCGTCGAGCGGAATACCGACCACATTGACGCCGAGGCGAGTCCAGGCGGTTCAGCGAGCCCTGATAGCTGGCCTGCTCGAAGATCACCGTGTCGCCGCGTGTCAGCAGGATGCCGTTGACCAGGTCGAGCGCCTGCAGCGATCCCGAGGTGATCAAAATCTCGTCGGCGGAACAGACCATGCCGGTCGTGCGCCTGAGCTTCTGCACCAGAAACTCACGCAGCGGCCGGTAGCCAAGCGGACCGCTGGCAAGGCCGTAAGTGGCGAGCGAGCGGCCTTCGCGCGTGAGCACCGCATTGGCGGCTTCGATCAGCGCGTCGAGCGGCACATGATCGGCATCGTTGTGGCCGCCGATAAAATTATATTTGGCGAAACCATTCCATTTCAGCGCAGCCGGCGGCAGGCCGGGCGCGAGCAGCGGCGCGAAATCGAACGCGGAATTTTCTGCAGCCATGCGTGTTAGTCCCGGGCTTCCCCTTGTCGGGCAAAAGACTAGTACAGATTTGAAACATGCGGCAATTCGCGGCCGGCAGACGGGTTGGCGAAAGCGCTGCACTTGCTATTGTTCCCCGCCCTGTTTGGCCCACCTTTGGCCCCTTCGCACCAGGAATGCTGAAATGCGCTATGTGAGTCTGCTCGCCCTGCTCGTGATGTGCGCCCTGCCAAGGCCTGCGGCGGCGGAATTTCCCGATCGGCCGATCCATCTTGTCGTCCCGCAAGCAGCCGGCAGCGCCACCGATACGCTGGGGCGCATTTTCGGCGCGGCGTTCAGCGACGCGATCGGCCAAACCGTCATTATCGACGACCGGCCCGGCGGCGCGCTCACCGTCGGCATGGACTTCACCGCCAAAGCACCGCCCGACGGTTACACGCTGTGCGTGGCGCCGATCGGAGCGCTGGCGCTGACCCCCCACCTGGTGAATCCGTTGCCGTACAATGTGGAGCACGATTTCGCGCCGATTGTTGTCGTCACGCGCGGGCAAATGCTGCTCGCAGTATCGCCGACGACCGATCTTCATTCGGTCAAGGAATTGATCGACTATGCCAAGGCCAATCCCGGCAAGCTTCTCAACGCGTCGTCGAGCAACGGCTCGCCTGGCCATGTCGACGGCGAATTGTTCAAGGTCATGGCCGGCACCGATATCGTGCACGTTCCGTACAAAGGCGGCGCGGCGGCGATCAGCGATCTGATCGCGGGCCGCGTGCAGGTCATGTTCGAGAGCCTGAATTCGATCGCGCCGTTCGCCAAATCGGGCCAAGTGCGCCCGCTTGCCGTCACCGGCGATCATCGCTCGCCTGCGTTCCCCGACGTGCCGACCGTGGCAGAGGCCGGCGTGCCGGGTTATGCAGCGCCGACCTGGACGGCAATCGTAGCGCCGGCCGGCACGCCAAAGCCTATCATCGACAAGCTCAATGCCGCCGCCAACAAGGCGCTGCAGTCCGAGGGCTTCAAGTCGAAGATCGCGCAGATCGGTGACGACGTCGGCGGCGGCACGCCGGACCAAACCGCCGCCCTGATCGCCTCCGAATACAAGAAATGGGGAGACGTGATCCAGCGCGCCGGGATCAAGCTGGAATAGGAGGATCTGCCTCTTCTGAAAACGGAGAAGACATGGCGATAGACGCTTTCAGCCGTGAATCCCGACATCATCCATCCCTGCTTTGGCTCCAAATTTGGCACGGCGCATATTCGCCTCCCCCTGCAGGGGGGAGGCAGCCGCGCGCAGCGCGGCGGAAGGGGAAGTTTCCGGCGCTTTTTGATAGCCGCACCGCCGTGCACCCCACCCCGCGCACCTGACGGTGCGCGTACCCTCCCCCTGCAGGGGAGGGTACGATTCCGCGTTCCCGCAGGCGCAACCGCGCGCGAGTTGGCTCAAACGCTACGGCAAGGAAGAATCTCCCCAACGAAAGAAGGGAGGCGGAGCGCCGAGAGGCGCATCCAACCATGGCGGCATCATTGCGGATGCCGCGCGCGCTGATCGCAGCGCGCGCGCCTTTCGGCGCTCCACCGCGGCTCTTGGTTAGGCGACCGAACGCCACCCCTCAGCTTCGGGCCGCGCTTCCCGACGACGGATGCAAACGAGCTTTAGGCTCTCTCCGCCGTCAAGTTCAGCCGGACACCCGGCAGACCGGTCGTAGTGCCGGTCGGGTCGATGCCCAAAGCCGCCCGGGAGCAGGCTTGCGAGACCTGCCCGCAGGAACCGCACTCGCCCCGTATGTCGGATCGCATCCGGATACGTCCCTGACGTGAGCGAGCGTGGAGAATGTAACTGTTACGGTGACAAATGTCAATAGGTACGTGACGCGTTTTTGGCGCGCCTGCTACGCCATTCGGGCCAGGCGATAGACCGACATGGCCTTGCTGACGCCCTTGAGCTCCGCTTCGCTCTTTGCCACCGGGTATGGCGCAATTATTTCCGCCACGGCCGGCGCGCCGTAAACGTCTTCGGTGATGCAAATCTCGTCGCCATCGGCAAGGTTTTGCACCCGTGCAGCGATATTCACCGTCTGGCCGAAATAATCGAGCCGGTCGTTGAGCGTGACCGCGATCGAGGCGCCACGATGCACGCCGATTTTCAGGATGAAATCACGCTGCGGGCGGTCACGGTTTAGCTGATCGACGGCCTCGCGCATATCGAGCGCCGCTTGCACCGCATCGGCCGAAGTCAGAAACGCCGCCATCACGGCGTCACCGATCGTCTTCGTGACGGCACCATTGTGCCGGACGGTGGCGTCGAGCAGATGCTGGAAGTGCCGCTGCACCTGAATGTAGGCGTTGAGATCGCCGATCCGTTCGTAGAGCGCCGTCGAGCCCTTGAGATCGGTGAATAGGAGGGCAACATCGAGAACCGCAATGCCCTCGGTCGCGCCGATCACTTCGGAGCGGAAGAAATCGCGAAAGGTTTGTGTCATCAGCAGCCGCTTGCCGGACAAGGATGGCGAAAAGCGAAGCTTCGCATGCTCAAACGTCGCCATCGGAAGCTGCAAGATGCCAAATACCGTCGGCACCTTGCCGGCGTTGCGAACTTCGAACACGATCTTGCCGGGTGCGATGTTTGCTGCAGCGGGCACGCATTTGCCGCTGTCGAGCATGACCGGCACATGAGGCGGCGTTACACCCGTCCCCGTTGCGACCGGGAAAAAAAATTGCGCGTCGCTTTCGAAATCCTGGCCGAGAAGCGCGCCTTCGGTGGCATCAACCTCAAGACGGGCGGCAGCACCGGGCTCGATGCGGGTGAGTGCCCTCACCAGCCCTTTGGCGGCCTCGCTCCATGGCACGCCGTCGGGCAAAAGGCCGCCCGGCGTCATTTTATAATGGAAGACGTAATCCCAGGCCGAAAGCGCATCCGGTTTATGAAAGCGGATGCTCCGCACGGCGGGCGAAACCGTAAACGTCACCGTGATGTAATCGTCGAGCGCGGCGTCGTAATCGCTTTGACAGAGGTGGCAATGGAAATGCGTGTGCAGTTTGCCCAGGCTACGGAAGCTCTCGACAACATCGGAGCACATCGGACAAACAAGCAGCCAGTCCATGTCGAATAGCCCAGCCACGCAAGCATGGAGGAAAAGATCGATCGCTTCAGCCTCGGCAATCGATTTCTCCGTGGCGAACTGGATCGGATTGATGCGGTAGAGCGCCTCGTCCGTGCCCGAGCGCAGCAGCATTTCCAGGCGCGAGACGACGCGCGGACTCCAAGATTTGGCCGCTTCGAGCGCGACCAAGCGCTCTTCGAGCTTTTTTTCGTCGATCATCGCCTTACACCGCGATAATGCCTCGGCCGCCCTCGGCGCCGCGTTCACCCCAAATACACAATTCATGAACTCGGCGCGAGGCCATGGCAGGTACATGGCACGTACATGCCAGGTACATGGCAGGTCGCCGGCCGCAACCTTTCGGTTGAAGGCGATGGTTGTCCGCCGTTCGCTTCAATCGAGCCGGATGAGCGAGATTATCGAGGTCGCCAATGTCAAGAATCGGGTCATCAGCGGACGAGATCACTGTCCGTTAAATGCCAGATTCCGACATTCCGCATGCCTCAAGCAGCAAATGCACTGGCGAGGAGCCGCCCCACGTCGGCAAGCGTTGCGTTGCGCGCCTCGCCCGGTGCGGTGGTCTCGGTGAGATAAACTGTCACGAGAACCGGTGAGCCCTGTGGCGGCCAGACCACGCCGATGTCGTTGGTCGCACCACGTTCCCCTGATCCGGTCTTGTCGCCGCAACGCCATCCCGGGGGCAGTCCGGCGCGGAGCCGCGTATCGCCGGTGCGATTGCCAAGGAGCCACTTGTTAAGCTGATCCTTCGAGGCCGCGGACAGGGCGCTACCGAAAGCCAAAGTGTGCAAATTCTGCAGCATGGCGGCGGGAGTGGTGGTGTCCCGCGGGTCGCCGGGCACGGCCTCATTCAAGTCAGGCTCGATGCGATCGAGGCGCGTCACCTGATCGCCGATGCTGCGCGCATACGCGGTCAAGGCTTGCGGCCCTCCCAGGCTCGAAAGCAACAAATTGCCGGCGGTATTGTCGCTGTAGTTCAGAGCCGCGGCGCAAAGCTCGGCAAGCGTCATGCCGGCTCCGCCGACATGATCCTTGGTCACCGGCGAATTCACCACCACGTCAGAAGATTGAAATGTTATCCGCCGGTCCAGACGATCCTCACCGTTCTCGACGCGCTTCAAAACGGCGGCCGACGCCAACAGCTTGAATGTGCTGCACATTGGAAACAGTTCCGTCGCACGATGTTCGGCGCGACGCAGCGTAGCGGTGTCAAGGATTGCGACACCGAGCCGCCCGCCGCTGCTGCGCTCGATTTGGCCCAATTGGTCAGCCAAGAACGGAGCGCCTGCGTGGCATCGATTTACGCCAAAGAATCCAAAGGTCGCCGCGGCGGCCACACAGCCGGCGGTCATTTCACGCCTGTTCATCCTTTTGACTTCCCTCATAATATCCAGGCGATCATGCTGAACGGGTATCGTCGGCGCAAACGATCAAAATTTGGGCGAAACAATAGAAAAAATATCGTTGATCAGAACGTGGAATTCATTGTCTTAGCTCCATGGCCAAGTCGCACCTCCCATTGAATGCGTTGCGCGCTTTCGAAGCTGCTGCGCGCCACTTGAGCTTCACCAAGGCGGGCCTGGAATTGCGCGTGACCCAGGCTGCGGTCAGCCATTTGGTAAAGTCGCTCGAAGCGACGCTCGGCTCACCCTTGTTTAGGCGCGTGCCACGCGGCCTGGCACTGACCGACGAGGGACTGGCTCTGCTGCCGGCGGTATCCGAGGCGTTCGGGCAATTGCGCAGTGCCGTGGATGCATTTGCAAAAGGGCGGATCCGCGAGATCGTGACCGTCGGGGTCGTCAGCACTTTCGCCGCCGGCTGGCTGCTTCCGCGTTTGGAGGAATTTCAGAAGAACCATCCGCATATCGATTTGCGGATTCGCACCAACAACAACCGTGTCGATATTGCGGGCGAAGGCTTGGATTTCGCCATTCGCTTCGGCGACGGCTTGTGGCACGGAACGGAAGCCACGCATCTGCTGAGTGCTCCACTATCGCCGTTGTGCGCCCCCAAATTGGGCAAGCGGGTTCGCAAGCCCGAAGCATTGGCCAAAGAAGTCTTGTTGCGTTCCTATCGCGACGAGGAATGGCAGCGCTGGTTTGCGGCCGCCCACGCGCCGTGTCCTGCTATCCGCGGACCGGTCTTCGACTCCTCGATCGTGATGGCGCATGCCGCCGCCCGCGGCGACGGCGTCGCGCTGCTGCCCATCCGCATGTTCGCGCAGGAAATACGCGAGAAGCGCCTCATGCAGCCGTTTCGAACGGAAGTCGCGGCAGGCGATTATTGGTTGACGGCTTTGAAGTCGAAACGACAAACAAGCGGCATGCATTCGTTCAAGACATGGTTGCTCAAAGCCTGCGCAGCCAAGTAACGGCTTGGAACGCATCGATAAGCTTGTTTGACGGAAGTTCGACCGAATTTAGTCCGGTGCCCCAAATCGCCTTGCTGGGCCCTGCGGTTGCAACTTTTTGCGACGCCCGTGTCGGACTCGTGCCTGTTCGCTCGTCCTCTGGACACACAAAGGAAGCAAACCATGTCCGAACACGCCAACAACGACGAAATACGGATCAAAGCGCTTCTCGAGAATTGGGCAGACGCTGTCCGTCGCCACGATCTTCCCGCGATCCTCGCGCATCACGAACCGGACATGGTGATGTTCGATTTGCCGCCGCCCCTGCAATGCAAGGGGATCGACGCCTATAAGGAGACCTGGGACCTGTTCTTTCGCTATCACACGCCCGGAACGGCCTTCGACATCCAAGAACTTGCCGTCACAGCGGGCCACGACGTCGCCTTCGCGGTGGCAATCATGCGCTGTGCTCCCAACGTGTCGAGCAAACCAGCGGACAAAGACGGGTTCTTGTTCCGGCTGACCGTCGGCCTGCGCAAAGCCGACGGCCACTGGCGCATCGCGCATGAGCATCACTCCGAACCGGCGACCGACTAGGGCCGGTACCGCCGCGCGCCCTCGGCAGATCCTTCAATCCGCGTAGCATTTCCGCGGGATTTCACGGGCCTGCTGTCATCGCTGTGGCAACAGGGACCACCACCACGCACTTTCTTCGTAGCCGGACTCGACCCATATTGGGCGCATGGCCAAAACCCCCTATTCCCGACATCCGGCCAAGCATTCGAAGAAAGACCCGGCCAAGCCGACGCGCGCCAAAGCGGCGCGGCCGGATAGGCCGGAGCTTGATCCATCGCTTGCGGAAATCCTGAACCCGGCCATCGGCCAGGGCCGCGCCGGCGTCGGCTCGCAGACCGGGACCCCCACCCCTAGTCCCTCCCCACAAGGGGGAGGGGAATCAAAGCTCGCGCCGCCGCCGGACAATTCCTTCGACCGGCGCCGCGACTTCTCCAACGCGCACAAGGCGCGCAAATCGACGCAAGAGCAGCCGGGCTTCAATGAAGCGCCGCAATCGGGCTACGCGGCGAAGGGGACCGTCGATATCGATCCGGAGCTTGCCGAAGCACTCGGCTTCACCGGCAGCGATCCAAGCAAGCCGCTGATCGGCCCTCCTCCCGACGAGCGCGACGAGCTTGCCGAAATCTTCGAACGTCAGCGCGAGAAGCGCCACCGTCCGTCGCCGCAGCCGGTGACGCTCGGCGTCACCGCCTCGATGCAGGCGCTCGAGCAATTGCTGCGCGAGGGCCGCGCGGAATTCCGCGAAGGCGAAGGCGCCGGCAAGATCTGGATGCCGCACCGGCCGCCGCGGCCGGAAAAATCCGAAGGCGGGCGCAAGCTCGTCATCAAGTCCGATTTCGATCCCAAGGGCGACCAGCCGCGGGCGATCGAGGAACTGGTCGAAGGCGTGCGCCGCAACGACCGCACCCAGGTGCTGCTCGGCGTCACCGGCTCGGGCAAGACCTTCACCATGGCCAAGGTGATCGAACAGACGCAGCGCCCGGCGCTGATCCTTGCGCCCAACAAGACTTTGGCAGCGCAGCTCTATGGCGAGTTCAAGAGCTTTTTTCCCGACAACGCCGTCGAGTATTTCGTCAGCTATTACGACTACTACCAGCCGGAAGCCTATATCCCGCGCACCGACACCTATATCGAGAAGGATTCCTCGATCAACGAGCAGATCGACCGCATGCGCCACTCGGCGACGCGCGCGCTGCTGGAGCGCGACGACGTGGTGATCGTCGCCTCGGTGTCCTGCATCTACGGTATCGGCTCGGTCGAAACCTATTCGGCGATGACCTTCACCATCAAGCATGGCGAGAAGCTCAATCAGCGCCAATTGCTATCCGACCTGGTGGCGCTGCAATACAAGCGCTCAGGCGGCGATTTCTTCCGCGGCTCGTTCCGGGTGCGCGGCGACGTCATCGAGATTTTCCCGGCGCACTTGGAAGATCGCGCCTGGCGGGTGTCGCTGTTCGGTGACGAAGTGGAATCGATCCACGAATTCGATCCGCTCACCGGGCAGAAGACCGACGAGCTCGAATTCGTCAAGATCTACGCCAATTCGCACTATGTGACGCCGCGGCCGACGCTGTTGCAGGCAATCTCCGGCATCAAGCTCGAATTGCGCCAGCGGCTTGAACAGCTCAATGCCGCGGGCCGGCTGCTCGAAGCGCAGCGGCTCGAGCAGCGCACCATTTACGACCTTGAAATGATGGAGGCGACTGGCGCCTGCGCCGGCATCGAGAATTATTCGCGCTATCTGACCGGACGGAAGCCCGGCGAGCCGCCGCCGACTCTGTTCGAATACGTGCCCGACAATGCGCTGGTCTTTGTCGACGAGAGCCATGTTACCGTGCCGCAGCTCGGCGGCATGTATCGCGGCGACTTCCGCCGCAAGGCGACGCTGGCCGAATACGGCTTCCGCCTGCCTTCCTGCATGGACAATCGGCCGCTGCGGTTCGAGGAGTGGGACGCGATGCGGCCGCAGACGACGGCCGTCTCGGCGACACCAAGCGCGTGGGAACTTAACGAATCCGGCGGCGTGTTCACCGAGCAGGTGATCCGCCCGACCGGGCTGATCGATCCGCCGGTCGACGTGCGGCCGGCGCGCACCCAGGTCGACGATCTGGTCGGCGAAGTGCGGCAGGTGGCGCAACGCGGCTATCGTTCACTGATCACGGTCCTCACCAAGCGCATGGCCGAGGACCTCACCGAATATCTGCACGAGCAGGGCATCCGCGTGCGCTACATGCATTCGGATATCGACACGATCGAGCGTATCGAGATCATCCGTGATCTACGATTGGGCGCGTTCGACGCGCTGGTCGGCATCAATCTGCTGCGCGAAGGCCTCGATATTCCGGAATGCGCGCTGGTCGCGATCCTCGATGCCGACAAGGAAGGTTTTCTGCGCAGCGAGACGAGTCTGGTGCAGACCATCGGCCGTGCCGCGCGCAATATCGACGGCCGCGTCATTCTCTACGCCGACCACGTCACCGGCTCGATGGAGCGCGCCATGGCGGAAACCAGCCGCCGCCGCGAAAAGCAGGAAGCCTACAATACCGAGAACGGCATCACGCCGGAGAGCGTGCGCAAGGGTATCGGTGACATCCTCAACAGCGTCTACGAGCGCGACCACGTGCTGATCGCGGCTGGCGCCGGCGGAGCCGGCGAATTCGAGGATGCCGCCACCATCGGCCACAATTTCGAGGCGGTGCTCGCCGATCTCGAAACGCGGATGCGCGCCGCCGCGGCCGATCTCAATTTCGAGGAAGCGGCGCGGATGCGCGATGAGATCAAGCGCCTGCGCACGACCGAGCTTGCGGTGACGGACGATCCGACGGCGAAACTCTTACCTTCCCCGGCAAAAGGACGGGGTGCGAAGGGCAGCAGCAAAGTCCACAAGCCGGCGCTCGACGAAATGGGCATCGCGCTCTATCACGAAGTCGCGCCGCACCGGCCCGGCGCCAAGCGCGACGTACCTCGCAAGCCGAATCTCGACGAAATGGGCCCAGGCGTCGAAAGCATTCCCGGAAAATCTTCAGGTCCGCGCTCAACGCTCGGCCGCCCCGGCATGCACGGCGGTTTTAAACCGCGCCAGCGCTGAGCGTCCGCGCATTCCACTCGGACTTTGCACGGCCGATGGGTTAGAATTGCGCCGCTCGCACAGAATCACGTACCGCGATCACACATAGCAGACTTGGAGGGCGCCATGGCCAAAGGTCAGATGCGAAGCAACAAAGAGAAGAAGAAGCCGAAGCAGGACAAGAACAAGAAGAAAGGCGGCGGCACGCCGGTTTCGCCGTTCGCCGACATGCACAGCCAAGCGAAGCCTGGCACCTGGGGCAAGAAAAACTAGGGGCAAGACGAGCCAGGGGCGAGCATAGCCGAGCCGCCCAACGCGGCTGATCAGCCCTTCGCTTCCGGCTCGAAGCTGAAGCCCCAGCGGTGGGTGCAGACCCGCAGCCACGGCATCACGCCGGGGACGACCGGGAAGTCGAGAGTCTCGACATTCTTCGCGTCGAAATGCGCGCTGGCGCCGTCGCCGAGCGCCTTGGCCAGATCGGCGCCGTGATCGGGAAAGATCGCGATCTCGTCGCTGCCTTGCACTTGCGCCGCATAGGCCGAATAGGGCTTGTCGTCGATCTTGAACGTGGAGTTGACCGAAGCGCCGCCGGGCAGATTCAAGAACGAATCCTTGATCAGCATGGTCAGGCCCTTGGTGCGGCTGACGACGAGGAACGTGGCGATCGTGTGCGGCTTCGCGCCGCCCTCGGAATAATGCCGCCGGATCATGCAGGCGAGCACCCGGCCGTCCAGGCCGCGGATTTCCGAGGCGTCCCAGCCGCCGATCTTGCGCTTGTCCTCGATGCCGGGCGGGCCGGCCGCGGTCGGCTGCGACGTGCCGACATCGGGCGAACGCGGATAGGCCACCGGCAAAACCGGCGCGTCGGGATCGGTCGGTCTATCGATCGCGATCTTGAACTGCGTGCCGCATTGCTTGAGCCATGAATAGCTGTCGCCGTGCATCGCCAGCACGATCGGCCCGGTATCGATCCTGCCGCTGTCGGCGCGCAGCTGGACGGTGTCGGTGGTTTTGAGCGCCGCGAGCACGGTCGCGGCGTCACCCGGATGGAAGGCGAGTTTGCCTTTTCCCGCTGCAAGCGTGAAGGCAACGGCCGGGAACGTCTTGCCGTCGAGAATGACCTCGGCTTCGTCGTCGAGGATCGGGTCGGCGGGCAGCTTGTCGTCGCTCAACCCGAAAGCGAGGCCGGCGCCGGCACTGATATCAACGCTGAAGTCGGTGTCGATCTTACCGTCCGAGCCGGCGCGCGGCCGCGAGGCGATCATCACGCATTGCCGCACTTTGCCATTCGGGCCGGTCTGCGGCAGGCCAGACCAAGTGCCATCCGGGAAATGGACAACCTTGCCGGCGACGGGCTTTGGAATCTCGGCTCCATAGGCTGCGAGCGCGATGCCGGCGGCGGAATAGAGAATCACCGCAGCCCCGAACGCCAGCACGCGATAAAGGATTTTTGAGCTCGACATCACCCTGCTCCGCACTTGCGGCATTCCCGGCAACAATCCGCCGCTAGAAACAACGTGACGGCTAAAGAAAAGGTTCACGGGCATCCATGGCGACCCATCGGGCTACACATCGGGCTACACATGGGGCTACACATGAGCCTACACATGGCACCCCGCTTGGGCGCGGTGCTCAAAGCCGTTAGTCGCGGGCCAGACATGCCCGGTTCATCGCAGCTTCAACCCGCCTGCCCTGTACCGCTTGGAGGAAAGCTGCGAGATTTCGGCAATCTTTATTGACGCCGGCCAACACTCACCCGCGACCGAAGCCGCCGCTGCCAAAACCGCCGCCATGTCCGATATCCGCCTCGACTGGGGACCACTCGACTGGGCCGAGATCGCCCTGTTCGTCGGCGCGCCGGGCCTGATTCTGGGCGCCCTGATCGGCGCCATCGCCTGGCGGCGACACCGGCTTTGGGGCGCGTTGCTCGGCGCCGTTGCGGGGCTGGTCCTGTGGGACGCGGGCGTTGTGGCGTGGCTGGAGAGCCCTTGGAGCTAGTCTGCGCAGCGCTTCAAATTCTTAGCGGCACTGCCGGGCTTGACCCGGCAATCCATGGGGCGATGATCCCGCACCAATGAAGCTAGAATTTGAAGAAACTCAGTCACCCTATTCGAGCGGCTCGCAAAGCGCCCGCGTGTGGACGGAGCGTTGGGTACGCGCCTCGGTCTATTGCCCGAACTGCGGCGGCTCAAACATTAGCGCTTTTCCAAACAACAGTCCCGTTGCTGACTTCTTTTGCGGCAGATGCAACGAGGAATACGAATTAAAAAGCCAAAAAAACAGCTTTGGAGGCAAGGTTCTCGACGGCGCCTACAGCGCGAAATGTCAGCGTCTCTCTGCAAACAACAATCCAAGTCTTTTGCTGCTCAACTACGACGTAAAAACGCTGAGCGTCACGAACCTTTTCGTTGTTCCGAAGCACTTCTTTGTGCTGGAGATCATCGAACAGCGAAAGCCCTTGGCGCCTACAGCCAGAAGAGCAGGATGGGTTGGCTCTCATATCCTGCTAAGCCAAATTCCAGAATCTGGTAAAATATACATCATCCGAGCAGGCCAGATCGAATCGAAGGAGTTAGTCCTCTCGAAGTGGAGGCAAACGCTATTTCTACGTGACCAGACGCAAGAGGGACGAGGCTGGTTGATAGAAGTCATGAAGTGCATTGAGTCTCTAGGCAAACAGGAATTTCAAATCGACGACGTTTATGCATTTGAAGGTCGTCTGAGTCGGATTTATCCTGGAAATCAAAACGTAAGACCGAAGATTCGTCAGCAGCTACAATTCTTGAGAGATCGGGGTTATCTGGACTTCATGTCTCGCGGTTATTATCGCCTACGATCTGCGAACGCATGATCTGAACTAAGGAACCAGCTCATGGCCTGGTATCTCAATCACTACAAATGCGCACGCTGCGGCCGCGACTGGCAGGACGAATGGTCATGCATGTGCGATGACGATTGTCCGCATTGTGGTGCCCGGCATATGTCGCCCATGGATAGCGACGATCTGACCAAGGTGATCGATCAGGATGGCAACCAGTTTGTCGCGTTGCGATCACCCGGGACCGCAGGACATTGCCCTGACTACCGCGAAATTGGTCGTTTTCCGACTCGTTCTGAAGCTGAGGCGTTTCTAGCGACACGCTAGTTCGCCATTCTCAGCACCTCGCACCTGCCGATAGAGTGCCGCGCCGAACCGGGCAATGGTGGCTGAAACTGGCTAAATCTTGCTGCGTATCTGATCCGTATCTTGTTCTGTATTTGGTTGGAGCGGGAGAGCCATGAACGCGCCAAGCGACACCGCCCTTTTTTACGCGACGCTTCCCGTCCAGCGCGGCTTTCGCGCGCTGATGGATCCGGCGCAATACACGCCGCTGCCGGCGGACTGGACCGTCGGCATGGCCGATATCGTGCAATCGACCAGGGCCATTGCCGAGAAGCGCTACAAGGCGGTGAACATGGCTGGCGCCGCGGTGATCGCGGCTTTGACCAATGCGCTCGAGGGCCGCGAATTCCCCTTCGTGTTCGGCGGCGACGGCGCGAGCTTCGCGGTAGCGCCGGGCGACGTCGAGACCGCGCGTGCAGCGCTCGCCGCGACCGCGGCCTGGGCCAATTCCGAGCTTGGGCTCACCTTGCGCGTGGCGCTTATTCCGATCGCGGCCATTCGCGCGGCGGGGAACGACGTGCGGCTGGCGCGCTACGCGCCGTCGCCGAACCTGTCCTATGCGATGTTCTCCGGCGGCGGGCTCGCCTGGGCCGACAGCGCGATCAAGCGCGGCGACTTTGCCGTGGCGCCGGCGCCGGACGGCGGCGGTCCGGAATTTCGGCCCGACCTCACCGGCCTGTCGTGCCGCTTTCAGGAAATCCGCGCCATGCAGGGCCTGGTGCTGGCGCTGATCGTGCTGCCGATGCCCGGCTACGATCCGGCGGCCTTCCGCGCCCTCACCGAGGAGATCGTGGCGCTGGTCGAGGCGAGCCCGGATGCCGGGCGGCCGGTGCCGGCACAAGGGCCGGAGCTCGGCTGGCCGCCGCCGGGAGCCGAGCTCGAGACGCACACCGCGCCGGGCAACCCGCTGCAGCGGCGCATCGCCGTGCTGGCCAAGACGCTCGTCGTTTATCTGATCATGCGCGCCAACCGCCCGATCGGCCGTTTCGTGCCGGCGCGGTACATGCGGCAGGTCGTCGAGAATACCGACTACCGCAAATACGACGACGGCCTGCGCATGATCCTCGACTGCACGCCCGAACTCGCCGACACGCTCGAACGCAGGCTCGCCGCAGCTTCGGGCATTGCGCGCTATGGTCTGTTTCGTCAGGACACCGCGATGATGACCTGCTTCACGCCATCCCCGCTGCGGGCCGATCACGTCCATTTCGTTGACGGCGCGAGCGGCGGCTATGCCGCAGCCGCGAGCGCGCTGAAGGCGACGCTCAATCCGTCTCCCTGACGAGATCACATTCCAGGCTTGGCCAGCGTATCAGCGCCGATCTTGGCGATTTGCGAATCTTGCGCCGACAGCGCACCGGAGACGCCGATGGCGCCGATGATTGCGCCATTGGCGACGAGCGGAATACCGCCTTCGAGCGGGGTAATATCCTTCAGCGCCAGCAGCCGCATGCCGCCGCCGCCGGCGGCGATGGCGTCATCCAGCGCCTTGCTCGGCCGCTTGAATTCGAGCGCAGTGCGCGCCTTGCCTTGTGCGCCCTCCGAGGCGGAGAGCTGGGTGTTGTCGACCTTGTGGAACAGCACCAGATTGCCGCCGGAATCGAGAATGGCGATGGCGACCTGCCAGGAATTCTTCAGCGCTTCGAGTTCGGCCGCGGCCATGGCGCGCTTGGCCTGGTCGAGCGTGATCGGCGGCCCATAGGGCATGTTCGAGGTCGAAACCGGCGCGGCTGCTGCCGGAGCGGGGGCGGCGGCGGGCTGCTGTGCCAATGCGGGGGCGGCCGCCATCACGAGCACGCCTCCCAACGCGCAAGCCACGGCAAGCATGCGGGACACAGACACGCGGGGTATAGACACGCAGGGCATAGACACGCAGGGCATGGACACCCTCCAAACCGGTCTCACGCCGAATTGTACGGCGGCTGGGCACAATAGGCGGCAAAAGTGGCTGGGAAAAGCCGTCGGTAAGACCCCATTTTGCAGGCTCGTGATTGCCGAAGGTGCACCAGGCACGAAGCCGCGCTATTTTGCGGCGCGAATCCGGCGGCATTGACCGCCTTTCGGGGGAATCTCATGCGCTGGCCGGACGGTCGTTACATCCAGTCGTCGATTTTCTTCAGCCGCTGGCTCTTGGCGCCGTTTCTGCTCGGCCTTTTGGTCTGCCTCCTGGCGCTGATCTACCGGTTCTTCGGCGACCTGTTCGTGCTGATCGTTCAGGTCCCGCAGATGGTCTGGCACGACGTCGTCACCAGCGTGCTGAATCTGGTCGATCTGGCGTTGACCGCCAACCTCATCCTCATCGTCATTTTCTCGAGCTACGAGAACTTCATTCGCCGAATCGAGGCCTCCGACCATCCGGACTGGCCGGAAGGTCTCACCCAGGTCGATTTCGGCGCGCTCAAGCAAAAACTGCTCGGCTCCGTGGTCGGCATCGCTGCGGTCGATGCGCTGGCCTGGTATTTCGATCTCGAGAAGGAGCCCGACACCTCGAAGCTGATCTGGGTGATGGGCTTCCCGCTCGTGTTCGCCGTCGTCATGCTGATTCTCGCCGCCGCCGACTGGCTGAGCGACAACCGCAAGCACCACGCCAAATAGCGCTTGTTGACCTCAGGCGTTTGCGGCCGCATGCGCCGGTGAGGGATTGTTAACCATAACCGGCGTTAACTCGGCTTCGGGTTCTGGGACTCATTCCGGAATTTTGGGGTCGGATTGTGCGTATGCGGGTCGCCCGCTCTTTCCTGCTGGTCTGCGCCGTGGCCCTGACCGCGGCCGGATGTGCATTTGCGCCGCGCGTCCAATACGCAGCCGTGCCGCCGCCCGCCCCGCAAGGCATCGACAACGTCGTCTATGGCGCAACCCCAGCACCGCCGCCTGCCGCGCCCGCAGCCTATAACGGAAGCGGTCCGTCCTATCGCGGGCTGCTCGGCGGGCCTGCCCCGGTCTTCGGGCCCGGCCCGGCCGTGGTCCGGCCGATGCCAGCACCCGTCGCAGCCCCGATACCGGTCGCGATGCCGGGCCCTGTTCCGGCGCCTATTCTCGGGCCCGATGCCGGCCCGCCATTCCAGCAAGGCGGCTATACGCTCGATTCCGGCGACCGGCTTCGTGTCGTCGTCTTCGGCCAGGACGGGTTGACCAATTCCTATGTGGTCGACGTGTCCGGCCATATCGCCATGCCGTTGATCGGCTCAGTGTCGGCACGTGGGCTGACCAGCGTACAATTGGCGGGGCGCATCGCCGAAGCGCTGCGCCAAGGCTATATCCGCGAGCCGCATGTCGCCGTCGAGGTCGAAGCCTATCGGCCGTTCTTCATCCTCGGCGAAGTCGCCCAGCCCGGACAGTATCCCTACGTCGCCAACATGACGGTGGAGACGGCGGTCGCGATTGCCGGCGGCTTCGGGCCGCGCGGCTTCCACAAGACCATGATCATCAGCCGCAATTCCCCGGCGGGGACCCTGCGCTTCGAAGTGCCGAACACCTATCGGATCTGTCCCGGCGACACGGTGCGGGTCCAAGAACGCTGGTTCTGACCGGCGCTGGTTCTAGCCGGCCATTCGATTTCTGATCACTTCACATTCTTGGCCAGGAACGCCATCGAGCGTTGCCAAGCGAGCTTGGCGGCGGCTTCGTTGTAACTGCCGCGCTCGTCGCAGTTAAAGCCGTGTTGCGCGTCGGGATAGACATAGATCTCGCAATCGCCGCCGCGCTTCTCCTTGATGATGTCGACGTCGCTCATCGGGATCGAGGCGTCCTTCTCGCCGAAATGCATCTGCACCGGCACTTTCGGTTTCTTGTCGGCGTTCTTGACGATCTGGCCGCCGTAATAGCAGACCGCGGCCTTGAGCCCATCGAGCTGGCAGGCGCCGAGAAACGAAATCGTGCCGCCCATGCAGAAGCCCATGATGGCGACCGGGCCATCCTTTTTCATCTCGTTGATCGAGGCCTGCACGTCGCGCAGCATTGCACCCCAGTCGGGATTGGCGACGAATTTGCGCGCACTGGCGATCTCGTCGGGCGTGTAGCCGCTTTCGAAATTCGGCTGCTGGCGATCAAACACCGCCGGCGCCAGCGCCGCATAGCCTTCGCCGGCGAGCCGATCGCACACCGCGCGGATGTGATGGTTGACGCCGAAAATCTCCTGAATGAGGACGATGCCGCCCTTGGCCTTTCCGGCGGGGTCGGCGCGATAGGCGCCAAACTTGAAACTGTCGGACGACGTTAATGCAAAATGCTTACCCAAGGCGATCCTCCTCGTGTCGAATAAACGCGACGCCAGGCAGCCGATAGGGGGCGGCCCGCGCGCGACCATACAACGTCAGGGATGCCTGTAGAATGGCGGTTTCGGCAGGGCCGGAATGCCACCGCGAACAAGTCTCAGCGCGTAACGACGATGAAGTCCGTGCCTTCGCCGGTTTCATCGCCCAGTCCGTGATCGGACACGATCAGGGACGAGCCCGGCACCATGCGCTGGGAGATGAAATCCACCGCGTCCTGCGGCAGGTCGATACGCGCCAGCACCTCTTGCGGTGTCTGCGGCGCCGGCTGTTCGGCCGCCGGCTGACTCTCGCTCGGCCGCTTGTGCCTGACGGGGCGGCCGTAGCGGTCGTAGCGATTTTCCTCCTCGGCGACGATGCGCGACTGCTTCGAAGGCTTCGCCGATTCCGCCGGCATCGATATGACGTTCCAGTGGAAAGTGCTGTTGTCCGGAAGGAACTCCATCGCCGTAAAGACGTGCGTACCCATCGGCTGCTCGGGCTGCGCGATGGTGATCGCTTCCTCGAAGACCGGCTCGAAATCCTGCCGCACGAAGATTTTCTTCTCCTTGCGGCTGATGAAAATCGCGATCGGCGTTTTTTTGATCGGATTGGGCTTGGCGGTATCGGCCGCTGGACTGGCAGCCGGCTGATCCGGCACCGCGATCACCGGCACGCCGGTCGTGCTCCCGGTCACCGACGATGCCTCCGGCTTCGGATCGGAAGCAGGCGCGGACTTGTCGGCGGCTTTTGCGGCGGCCGCAGCCGATGCGTCCGACTTGCCGTCAGAGGACTTGGCTGTCTCGGAGGACTGGGGCGCGTCAGACTTACTTGCGTCAGAAGATTTGGCTGCGTCAGATGAGCTGGCCGTGTCAGACGGCTTCTCTGCATCGGACGGTTTCGCAGCGTCAGTCGGCGGCGCGGCGGTTCTGACCGCGTCGGTCGCGATCGGCTTCTGATCATCGGAAGCAGCCACGACGAAGCTTCCGGGAACATTGGGATTGGTGCCGCGCAGCCCGAGTTCGAACGGCTTGGCGATGGGACTCGCATCGCTCGCCTTGTCGGCGTCAGCACTTTGCGCGGTCTTCACCGCAACCGTGTCCGGCACGGCGGCCGCCTGAATGTCCCGGTGCACGAACAGATGCGGGTCGGCGAAATCGACCGGCTTGAGCTCTCCCTTGGCCACGATCACGCGCGCGCCGAGGCGGGTGAACTTATAGAGCCGCGCGGCGAATTCGCCGGGCATGCGGATGCAGCCGTGGGAGGCCGGATGGCCGATATTCTCACCCTCATGCAACGCGACGCCCGACCAGGTGATGCGCTGCATGAACGGCATCGGCGCGCCGCTATAGATATTCGAGCGGTGGAAGACTTGCTTCTGAATGACGCTGAAGACGCCGGTCGGCGTCGGCAGCGACGGCACGCCCGTCGCGATCGAAGTGTCAGCGACGTGGGTGCCGTCGCTGTAGACATGCAGCTTCTGCTGATTGATCGACACAAAAATCTGCACCGGCCCTTTCGGCACATTGCCGAACGGTTCGGTGCCTTTGCGGTCCACCTCGCGGTGCAGCGCTTTGTCCTTGGTCCGCGCCGCAGCCGGCTCGGTGCCGAGCACAACCGTGAACGCCGCGGCAAGCGTCACCATGATACCGATGGCGGCGACCCCGCAAAGCAGGCGCCCCTTGCCGCCGACTTGCGATCGAGATGACGAAGCGCCTGTATGCCGCATGATGATGATGCTCAACTCAGACCTCAAACAAGATACCGGAAAAACACCGGAAATCCGCAAAAATCCGCGTTCCAGGCCCTCGTCGCAAAGCTTACGCGACGCGCCCCGCCCGTTCTACATACAGATCAATGGTTGAAGGAGTTTTTACGTTAATGAGGCGTGGAAGCCACGGCCTTCGGAACCTGCCGCGCAGCCTCGCGACGGACCAACAGACCAAAAGTCGTTATCGTCCCGATATTTCCGTGCTCATGCAGGCTCATGGCGGTTTGGCTTTGTCGCTCTGTGACATGCTTCAGCCGAGCGCCGGGCGCAGTCCGGGCCATCTCGGCATGTCTTTTTGCTATGTCTTTCCAGGCATGCCACCCCGCGGCCGGGCTCAGACCGGCGGCGAAAGCGCAAACGCATGCGCCAATAATTCGTAGGAATGCCGGCGGGCGCCGTGATCGAAGATCATCGAGGTGATCATCAGTTCGTCGGCGCGTGTCGCTTCGACCAGGGTCAGAAGCCGCTCCTTGACCCGCGCGATGCCGCCGACCACAAGCCGAGTGCGCTGACGACCGATGCGTTCGCGATCGATCGGCGAGTACGGATAAGCGGCAGCTTCTTCCGGCGACGCGAGCGGCAGATATTCCCCCTGGGCGCGGCGGACATAGTGCAGATCGGCACTCGCCGCGATCCGCTCGGCTTCCTCGTCCGTATCCGCCGCGATCACCGCGGTGCCGAGAATGGCGCAAGGCGCGGGCAGCGCGGCCGGCTTGAAATGATCGCGATAAGTGAGCATCGCGCTCGCCGCATCGTAGTCGGCAAAGTGATGGGCGAAGGCAAAGCCGAGACCGAGCGATGCCGCGAGCTCGGCGCTGTAACCACTTGAGCCGAGAAGCCAGATCGGCGGCAGCGCGACGTCGGAGGGCACCGCATGCACTTTGCGAAACGGATGGCCCTCCGGATAGGCGTTCTGCTCAAGCAGCAGCAACTCCTGGAAGCGTTCAAGGAAATCGTCGCCCTGCCGCGGATCCTGCCGGGCGCGCAGTGCGTAGGACGTGATCTGGTCGGTGCCCGGCGCCCGGCCAAGCCCGAGATCGATGCGGCCGGGAAACAGCGCTTCAAGGACCTTGAATTGCTCGGCGACCATCAGCGGCGCGTGGTTGGGCAGCATCACGCCACCGGAGCCGACTCGCATGTGCGAGGTCACGGCGGCGATCTGTCCGATCATGATCTCGGGCGCGGAACTGCCGACATTGGCAAGGTTATGATGCTCGGCAACCCAATAGCGCTTGTAGCCGAGCCGGTCGGCGAGCTGCGCCAGATCGAGCGTATTGCGCAAGGCGACCGAACCGGGTGTCGCGGTGGTCACCGGCGAAAGATCGAGAACTGAGAGCGGAATCAAGCGGGACTCTTGAGAGGCGTCGTCAAAGGACAAAGCAATTAAATAGGGGCTCCGCTCGCGTGATGCGAGAGGCTCGCGGCAGCGTGGCGGGCACCGCCGACTGGCCAGAGGCGGGCCGAGCGCCTGCGTCCATCATCCGCTCGTCAGCGGTTTGAGGAATTGTCGGTGCCGGCGCGGCGAAATCTCGTCGCCCTCGGCCTGATCACTGCCGGTGTGAATCCGAAGCCTTGCTGGGTGAAGCCGCTCGACTGGCCGTAAGTGCCGGTTGCGTAGCTCGGCGGCTGATAGGCATTCGGTTGAACGAAGCCGGTCGTGTAACCGCCTTGTGTCAGGCCCGTGCCGATCTGATAGACCCGCGGCCTGCGGAAGTGATGCGATTGCCGCAGATGGGCGGCAAGCTTGCGACGCTTCATCACCTTGTTGCGGGCAGTGGGCGTTGGTGCCGGCGAAGTGGTCACGCTCGCCGGATTGTCCGACTCGTGCGACACGATCCGGATTTGCGGCGCGGCGCGGCGCGGTGCGATCGCAGCGGCAGGCACCCGGTCGGACACTGGTGAATCCGGTTCGGCCTTGATAATCGCAGGAGTGCCACCCACGGCGGTGGCGGCATTGCTGGCGATGCTGTCCGGCTTGGCGTCGTTCGTTTTGTCGCTCGCCCTCTCGCTTGCCTTTTCATTTGCCGACTCACTCCCGGCACTGCTCTGAGGCGACGGCTGCGCGTCATCCGACGGCGCCACTTTGGCCGGCTGCGCATTGGCCGCGGCATTGGTCACCGGCGCCGCCACGGTCGAGGTGTCAGGTGGCGCAGGACGGTCAACAGCTTGCGGTACTGCAACGATCACCGGCCGCTTCGCAATCGGCGGTGCATTCACTTGAAAGCGAACGCCGAACGGCGCCGGCTTGCCTTCGGCCACCGCCACCGACATCTCGTCGGCCAGCGCGATCTGCAACGGCGGCTTGGCCGCCGCGAACGTGGAGAACGGCTCGTGCGCGACACTGAAGACCGCGAATATGCCCATGAAAAACGCCATGGCGCACACGACCGCCAGCAGCGAGGCCGATATCGCCACGAGCATGAGACGGACATTGGCAAACATTCGATCTCGCATAACGGCAGCGCGCGACGCCGAAGAAGCACGCGTCACATGGCTTCAGATCATCGCGAGGGCGAAACTGACGGCCGGATTTGACGATGACGTCACGTCGCACCGTGCCAATTTCGCAGCAGCGGAAACAACCGCAAACGGCCAGCGTGCTACCGGGACGGTCAGCTCCGTTGCCGGGAATTTAGCTGAGTCGCTGAGAAATCAATCGAAAAAATGATTCGGGCAGCGGCGTGCTGCGAATATTGCAAGATTTTGTGACAATCGCGCACCAGTCGTCGATGCGCATGGGCCGCGACCGCAGGATGGTTTCAGATTAAACCAGTTGCGGCTCGCGGGCCTGTTCTAGCGCGCGACCGGCGGCGGCGCGGCGCTCGCCTGCGCACCCGGCAGAACGATGACGCGGGTGCCGACGTTCACGCGGCTGTAGAGATCCGACACATCGTCATTGGTGAGCCTGATGCAGCCCGATGACACGAAGGTACCGATGGTGGAGGGCTGATTGGTACCGTGAATGCGATAGAGCGTATCGCCGAGATACATGGCGCGGGCGCCGAGCGGATTGGTTTCACCGCCGGCCATGAAACGCGGCAGATAGGGCTGACGCTCGATCATTTCCCTCGGCGGGAACCAGTCCGGCCATTCCTTCATCCGGCTGATGCGCTGGGTGCCAGTCCAGGTGAATCCTTCGCGGCCAACGCCGATGCCGTAGCGCATCGCCTTGCCGCCGCCGAGCACGAGATAAAGATAGGTGTGCGGCGTATCGATGATGATGGTTCCGGCACCCTCGATCGTGTTGTAGTCGACGACCTGGCGGCGGAATTGCGGCGCCAGGTTCGACGGGCCTTGGTCGGGTTGCTCTTCCGGCGGCAGCGAGGCGACGACGGTACCCCGACTCGGTTGGGCCGGCACTGGTGCCGTCGATGAACGAATCGACCCAGTCACATCGGCCGGATCTCCACCACCGATATTGCCTGGCGGGCGGGCGAAGGCTTGGCCCTCGTCTTGAGGTAACGGCTGCGGCGCATAGAGGCGGCCATAGGCATCCTCCTCGAGCGGTGCGCCATTGGCATCACGATAGACGGGCCGTTGCGCATAAGGCGACGGATAGGCACCGGGCGGTGGTGGATAATACTGCGCCGACGCACTGCTCAGCGAGCCGGCGAGGCCTGCAGCCACCACGGATGCAACGAGGACGAAGCGAAGCTGGATACCCAAGGCAAACCCCCACGACCCCTAATTCAACATTGGTTTGCCGGGCACATAGGGCGGGAAGAAGGCGCCGAGGCGCGGTTCCAGCGCCGATGCGGCCACATCCCCGTGAGTTGGTGAATAATTGGTAACATTCGTAACAGCGTGTGTGCTATTGCTGGCACATCCGGGGAAATCAGCGACGACCGCCGATGTGGGGCCATCGGTCCGGCGCTGCTTGTGGGGACCACACTATGACGCGGATCGGCGTACGGCTTATGGCCGTGCATGCAATCGTCTTGTTGCCGGCGCTTGCCGTTTCGGCTTCAGCACGCGCGCAGACCGCCGAAATCAACGACCTCAAAGGCCAGATCTTCGACGCCAAAATGGCGCAGCAGACGTTCGGCAGAGGCATCGCGCATTGCAGCGAGCTCAATGGCGCCAATTTCTATTTCCGCCAGCGCGACCGCGTTCTCAATCTTGAAGATTATCACCGTTCGCTGGAAAGCCTCGCGCAGGAGCACACCTTCAATCCGGAAACCAGGCGGCCGTGGAACGCAGAGGACGCCATCGCGCGCTGGGACATGGTGCAGAAAGAGGCGGCCGACGACCGCAGGAACTGCAGCCTCATCGCGCACTTGCCCGAATTGGAAAAGAAGCTCGACGAATTGCAAAAGCAGACGGCGGCCCCGACCAAAAAATAACGCGCGTTCGCGAGCGCCTCGGTCTCTCGCGCCGGCGGCGCGAGCGCCGGTTTTTGGCCCGTGCTAGAACGCTGTCCGACATTCAAGCGGATTGAAAGGATGCCAACATGGATTGGACCGACCGGCGCGACCGGTTACGCGCGATCATTTCCGGACCGCGCTGCATTTATCCGGGCTCGGTCTACGACGCGATCTCGGCACGCATCGCCGAGGATCTCGGCTTCGAAGCCGGCATGTTCGCCGGCTCGATTGCCTCCTTCACGGTGCTCGGCGCTCCCGACATCGTCATGCTGACGCTGACTGAATTCGCCCAGCAGGCCTATCGCATCAATCGCGCCGGCAAGCTGCCGCTCTTTGTCGATGCCGATCACGGCTACGGCAACGCGCTCAATGTCAAACGCACCGTCGATGAGCTCGAGACCGCGGGCGTCGCCGGGCTCACCATCGAGGATACGTCACTGCCGACGAGCTACGGCGCGAGCGGCGCGACGCTCATCCCGATCGCCGAAGGTGTCGGCAAGATGAAAGCGGCGCTCGCCGGGCGGCAGGACAAGCGGCTCATCATCATCGGCCGCACCAGCGCCATGGCCATGAGCGGCGTCGAGGATACGATCGCGCGGCTCAAAGCCTACGAGGAAGCCGGCGTCGATATGCTGTTCATGACCGGGGTGAAAGCGCGCGCCCAGCTTGACGCCGTCGCCGCAGCCGTCAAACTTCCCTTGTTTCTCGGCGGCGCGGGTGCCGAGCTCTACGATCTCGATTATCTGAGCGCCCGCAATGTACGCGTCTGCCTGCAAGGTCATATGCCGTTCATGGCGGCGGTCAACGCCACTTACGAGACCTTGAAAGCGTTGCGCGAGGGCGTACCGCCAGCCAGCATCAAGTCGGTGGCATCCGCGGACCTGATGAAGCGAGTGACCCGGCAGACCGACTACGCGACATGGTCCAAGGAGTTTTTGCGCGCGGGAAACTTAGGCGGCTGATCGGTTGTTGTCGAAGGCGACTTGCAACCGGGCGGAATGGGGCGATCGCGCCGCAATCGGGAACCGCTTGATCAAACGTACTCGAGACAACAAATAACAAGGGCGAAGCGAAGGATTATCCGATGCCATCGGTAAGCGACTGGAAGGTGCCGACCTCGTCACAGCCAAAGTCCGCGGATTATGCCTATGATCTCGATCATGCATTGTCCTCGGTGGTCGCGCTGCGCGCCACCGTCCCGCAGGACGCCTTCACCGCGGAAACGCTCGGCACCGAGCGCGCCGGTAATGGCGTGTTCATTCGCGGCAATGGTCTCGTGCTGACCGTAGGCTACCTGATTACCGAAGCCGACCAGATCTGGATCACGCTCAATGACGGCCGGTCGGTGCCGGGCCACGTGCTCGGCTACGATCAGGAGACCGGCTTCGGTCTGGTCCAGGCGCTGGCCAAGCTTGAAGTGCCGGCGCTCGAGATCGGCGAGTTGTCGGCAGCGACGGTCGGCGAAAAGGTGGTTGTCGGCGGCGCCGGCGGGCGGCACCGCTCGGTCGCCGCCAGTATCGTCGCCAAGCAGGAATTCGCCGGCTACTGGGAATACGTGCTCGACGAAGCGATCTTCACCTCGCCGGCGCATCCGAACTGGGGCGGCACCGCGCTGATCGGTCCGGCGGGCGACCTCATCGGCATCGGCTCGCTGCAATTGCAGCAGGCGGCAGAGCAAGGCAAGGCACAGAACATCAACATGATCGTTCCGATCGATCTGTTGAAACCGATCGTCGACGATCTGCTCAAATTCGGACGCCGCAATATGCCGCCGCGGCCCTGGCTTGGCCTCTATGCGACCGAAGTGGAAAACCGTCTGGTCATTGTCGGGCTTGCCGACCGCGGCCCGGCCAAGAAGGCTGACCTGCGTACCGGCGACATCGTGCTCTCGGTCGGCGGCGCAGACGTCAACGATCTCGCCAGTTTCTTCCGCCGCATTTGGGCGCAAGGTCAGGCCGGCGTCGACGTCCCGATCACGATCTATCGCGACGGCGAGACCATGGAGATGCGCGTCAAGTCGAGCGAGCGCAACCGGTTCTTGAAAGGACCAAGCCTGCACTAGGTTTGTTCGAACAACGCCCGCAATCCTTCGCGATAAGTCGGATAGCGCAAGGTCACGCCCAGCTCTTGCTTGAGCTTGTCGTTCTTCACCCGCCGGCATTCCTGCCAGAAGCTCAACCCCATCGGCGACATAGTTTGCGCAGCTTGCGCAAACGGAATCTCCGGCGGTGGTTCGGCACCCAGGAGCTTCGCGGCAAAGACGATCGGATCGCCTTGCGGCGAAGGTTCATCGTCGGCGACATTGAAAATGCCGAAGGCACGGCGGGAGAACGCCGCATCGATCGCCTGCGCGATGTCGACAACATGGATGCGGTTGAAAACCTGTCCGGGCTTAGCGATGCGCCGCGCCTTGCCGCGCGCGATCTGTTCGAGCGCATTCTGGCCAGGACCGTAAATGCCGGCGAGACGCAGCACGGCGACGCTGGCACCATTGCGCTCGCCGATGCCAAGCCAAGCGCGCTCCGCGGCAAGCCGCGCAGTGCTGCGGCCTGAATCCGGATCCGGCGGCGTCGTCTCGTCGACCCACGCGCCGTCGCGATCGCCATAAACGCCGATGGTCGAAAGATAGACGATCGCGCGCAATTGCTTCGCCTGCGCCAGCATGCCGCCGAAGATCGAAAGCACGGGATCGCCGCTTTCGCCAGGCGGCGCGGAGACGAGAACATAGTCGGCCTGAGCGATGGCGTCGCTCAGTTCAGACAGCGGTCTCGTGCCGTCGAAGACGAGTGCATGCAGGCGGTTGCCGTCATAGGCATTGAGAATGGCAGCCCGTTCAGCGCCGCGCACGGTGCCGATGATGCGATCGAACTTCTGGTCGAACGCCGCCACGAAATGTTCCGCGCAATAGCCGAAGCCGAAGCAAATGAGGCTTGTCATGCGTTCGCGCTCGCGATCCATTCCGTCATCACGTCTTGATCGGTCTCGGCGGGTTGGCGCGTAGCGGCGGCTCGTTGCAAGCGTTCCGAATCAAGCCGGCCGAGCGCCCAGACCGCCATGCCGCGCACCAGCGGCGAGGCATCGCCGAGCAGACGCTCGGCTTCGCCGGCAAGAGTTGCGTCGCTCGAATTGCCGATCGCGATCAGCACATTGCGGATGAAGCGCACGCGGCCAAGCCGCTTGACCGGACTCTTGGCGAACAACGCGCGAAATGCTGCGTCATCGAGCCGTGCCAGATCGGCAAGCCGCGGCGCCCGCAATTCTGCACGCGCCGCGAGTTTGTTTTCATGGCCAGCCACCGCGAACTTGTTCCATGGACAAACCGCGAGGCAATCGTCGCAGCCGTAGATGCGGTTGCCGATCGGAGCGCGCAATTCGCGCGGGATGACGCCTTTGTGCTCGATGGTGAGATAGGAGATGCAGCGCCGTGCATCCAAACGATAGGGCGCGGGAAACGCGGCCGTCGGACAGATGTCCAGACAAGCATGACAATTACCGCAATGATCGGCCTCCGCGGCATCGGGCGGCAGATCGAGCGTGGTGAAGATCGCGCCAAGAAACAGCCAGGAGCCGAACTGCCGCGACACGAGATTGGTGTGCTTGCCTTGCCAGCCGATGCCGGCGGCCGCAGCCAGCGGCTTTTCCATCACCGCGGCCGTGTCGACAAAGACTTTCACGTCACCGCCGGCTTTTTCGATCAGCCAGCGGGCGAGCGATTTCAGCCGCGGCTTGATGATGTCGTGATAATCGTCGCCGCGCGCATAGACTGAAATGCCGCCATGGCTGCGCTGCCGCAACACCGCCAACGGATCCTCGTCCGGGCCGTAATTGACGCCGAGCATGATGACGGAGCGCACGTGCGGCCACATCGCCGCGGGATTGCCCCGCCATGCGGCTTTGTCGGCAAGCCACCCCATATCGCCGTGCGCCCCGGCCTCGAGAAATGCGCGCAGACGCGGCGCGGCCTCCGGGATGGAGTCAGGACGCGCGACACCGATGGCATCAAAGCCGTGCTCCCGCGCGGCTTGAATAAGCTCCGCCTTCAGGGCCTTAGGCGTCAGAAATCCAGATCGGCGTAAGTCCGCGACGGCACCAGCCCGGACAGCTTTTCGACCAGGAGCGTGCGGAACGACGGGCGCGATTTGACCCGCGCGTACCAGTTCTTCGCTGTCTCGTCTGCGTCCCACGGCACATCGCCCAGATAATCGACGGCGGACAGATGCGCCGCCGCCGCCAGATCGGCATAACTCATTTGATCGCCGGCCAGCCAGTCGCGCGCGCGCACCAGCCAGCCGATATAGGCCAGATGATACTTGATGTTGGCCTTGGCGGCACGCAACGCCTCGGTGTCTGGCGAGCCTCCGCCTTTGTCCATCGGAATATAGCGCTTGTAGACGCGCTCCATCACCAGCGGGCTGCTGACCTCTTCAAAAAATTTTTCGTTGAACCAGTTCATCAGCCGGCGCACTTCGATGCGCGCGTTGGCCTCGAGCGGCAACAGCCTGCCATTGGCGAAAGTGGTGCCGATGACCTCGTCGATATATTCGGCGATGACGGCGGCGCCGGGAATCGGCGGCGCACCCTCATCGACCAGAACCGGCGTGGCTCCCGCCGGATTGAGCTCGAGAAATTCCGGACGGCGCTCCCAGACCCGTTCCTCGATCAGCCGCGGCGGCTGATTATACTCTTCCAGCACGAGCCGCACGAAGCGGGACTGCGGGCAGATCGGATGATGAAGCAGCGTCAACATGCGCGGTGAGCCTTGCCCGAAAACCTGCCCTGAAACTTGGCCGCGTTGCGGCCGCGCGTCAAAAGCGGCGAAATGTGGTCTGGCTCCCAATGCCTGATCAGGTCCCCACGGGCGGAGCCTGGGCAAAATCCCTTAACAATTTGGAAGCGATTACACCCGCGAACTCGCACCGAGCACGCAGCGATGGAATGACCTGCACTGGCCGCTATGCCGCGTGCGCCTGGAATTGGCCGGTCTTGCGGAAGCGCCACAGGTACGTCGGTACGATCGCCTCGATCGATTCCGGAATGATGCCGATCCCTTCCAGCGTACGGCCGTCGCGCCGGGCGGCTTCGGACACGATATTGTCGAAGCGCAGCAATTCGACCTGATCGGGCGTGATCGGCGGCTTCGGCAGGAACTGCAAGATTGCGGCTTGTGCCTTCATCACGCCGAACGGGATCGGCACCAACAGGCGACGCCGCTCGACAGTGGCGAGAATGAATTCCATCAGTTCCTTGAAGCTGTAAACATCCGGGCCGCCGAATTCATAGATCGCGCCCGATTTCAATTCGCCGTCGGCCGCCTTGGCGATGCCTTCGGCGACATCGCCAGCAAACACCGGCTGCATGCGGCTGTGCCCGCCGCCGACCAGCGGCAGCGCCGGCATCAGCCGCGACATCGCGGCGAACCGATTGAAGAAATCGTCCTCCGGACCGAACAAAATCGAGGGCCGCACGATGATCGCGCCGCTCTGTGCCGCGCGGACCAGTTCCTCGCCCTCGCCTTTGGTGCGCGCATAGTGCGAAGCCGACTCTGGCGCCGCGGACAGCGAAGACACATGAACCAGCGGAGCGCCGACCGCGCTCGCGGCCTTGGCGACGGTTTCCGCCCCTTGCGTCATGACGGCGTCGAAGCGCTGGCCGCCGCGCTCAACCATGAGACCGACCAGATTGATCGCCGCGTCGGCATCGCGCAAAGCCGCCGCCACCGAATTGGGGTAGCGGAGATTGGCCTGGACGGAGTGAATCTGGCCGACCCGCCCCATCGGCTGCAGGTAACCGGCGAGCCCCGGCCGCCGCACCGCGACGCGGATGCGATAGCCCCGCTGGGCCAGCGCCCGCACCACATGGCGGCCCAGGAACCCCGAGCCGCCGAACACCGTGACGAGCTTTTCAATCGCGAGTTTCGTGGCCATTTTTTGCGGAATATCCAGTGGTTTTCCGGATGTATAGGGCATGATCGCGAAAAGTGGAAACCGCTTTTCGGATCAAATGCGTGCGGCGCCGTCTGCCCTAATCCTGGGAATTGGATCAGAGGGTTAGGGACTGATCGCTTCGATTGACAAGGCGGTGACCGCTCCGTACCTATCCCGGACTCCGAAGCCCGACACTGCCCAGGTGGCGGAATTGGTAGACGCACTAGTTTCAGGTACTAGCGCCGCGAGGCGTGGAGGTTCGAGTCCTCTCCTGGGCACCAATCGGGATCACTCGGCCAGTCCCGCGTAGATCCGCAGTTCAAGACGACACCCCCGCCGGCCCCAGACCGCCTCGACTGCCGCCGGCTGGCTGGGCTCCGCGATCGGCTCATCGATAAACAGGCAATGTGACCATGGCTGATGCTTGCACCGAAGGCGTCGACACCGGCTTTGTGGCGCTGGGCTATTTCAAGGTCGCCATACTCGGCGTAGTGCAGGGCATTACCGAACTGATGCCGGTCTCCTCGACCGCCCATATGCGGCTCGTGCCCGCCGTGCTCGGCTGGCAGGATCCTGGCTCGGCATTTTCGGCGGCCATGCAGATGGCTGCGCTCGCCGCCGTCATCAGCTATTTCTGGGCCGACATCCGATGGCTCACCACCGATTCGATTGCGGCGGCGTTGCGCGGCCGCTTCCGTGACAAATCCTTTCAGTTCGTGCTGTGGATCGTGGTCGCCACTATCCCGATCGGTATTGCCGGGCTCGCGCTGTCGCACGTGCTCAACAGGTGCGGCTCGCCGTTGCGCACACTCGGTGTCATCGGCTGGGCCTGTATGGTGATGGCAGCGCTCCTCGCCGGCGCCGAAATCTGGGCGCGCCATCGCCGCACCATCAAAGACGCGACGCTTATCGATGCCGTCGTCATCGGACTGGCGCAGGTCGGCGCGCTCATTCCCGGCGTGTCGCGCTCCGGCTCGACCCTGACCGCGGGCCTGATGCTCGGCTTTGAGCGCGCCGAGGCCGCGCGGCTGTCGTTTCTGCTCGGCCTGCCCGCCATTGCGCTCGCCGGACTGAAGGAAATCTACGAGCTGCACAAAGTGCATCTCGACGCCCATGGCTGGAGCGTGCTCGCGGTCGGCCTCGTCGTCGCATCGATTTCGGCGTTTTTCGCAATCTGGGGCCTGATGCGGATCCTGGAGAATTTTTCCAGCTGGCCGTTCGTCATCTATCGCTTCCTGCTCGGCGTCGTGATCCTCGCCGGTATCTACACCGGCTGGATCGGCTGACAACGGCTGGTCGATCAGGCACGATTCCCCGCGCATCCGCGCGAGGACCCTGCATATCTCAGGATAAGCTGACGCTCAGGCGGCCGAACGGGCGCGCGCCGTGCACATCAGCAGGACGCCATCGAGCGAGCGGCGCACTTCAATTGTGTCGGGCGTAGCCTGAAGGCCCGCCGGCAGCGCGAAGTCGAAGCTGTGACAGCCCGAGCAGACGCCCGCCCGCTCGAGATCCTCGCGATAGCGATTGGCCAGAACCTGGCCGATCAGCCGGCCTTGGACGTAGATGTCAAGGCAGACCGGCGCTTCGGGATGGTCCGCTGACTGCGCCCAGCCCGTGATGTGCTTTGCGCCGACCTGATCGACAAAGCCGAGCAGCCCGCCGACCGGCGCCGACGCCGCGCACAGCCCGGCGCGCTGTGCGATCAGGCGGCGCGCCGCCTCGACCTGATAGCCCTCGCGATGGCGCGGCGCGCAATAATGCGGCTGGGCCGACGATGCATCCTCGTCGGAGTAAAGCGTGTCGTATTCAAGAGCATTGTGGAACATGCAGCGGCTGTCGTCGTCGATGAAGCTTTCCGACAATGCGCCATTGGCGATGATGACATCGTGGCTGTCGAGCTCGACATGGAAATACTCGACCTTGCCGACCGCTCCCGCTTGCACGATGGAGATGCCGTTGATCAGATCCCGAGCCTCGATCAGCGCGCCTTCGAGATTGTCATCGCGGAGGTACATGGCGTGATGCGGCGAGACCCAGAGGTCGCGGTACGGCACGCCGTCGCCGAGCGCGCCGGCCTTGATGCAGACCGGTAGAATATCGTTCCGCCCCATGATGAAGCGGCCGCCATAGCTGCGCTTACCGATCCACTTGATGGCGCGCGAGTGGCCCGACATTGTCATGACCTTGTCGCCGATCTTGAGTTCCTCGACGCGAGCCCGGCCGCGATCGGTATCGATCAGCGTGCCGCGGCAATAGCAGGCGACGTCGCTCTCGGTGATGGCGGCGCCGATGATGTTGCCGGCGCTGTCGGTCAACGCAGTGTGGTGAAAGAACTCGCCGCCGAAATTGCCGGCGAAATTCAGCGTGATGCTGTCGCCATTGCCGTCGGTGACCATCAGCACGTCGGTGCTGTAGTTCATATTCGCCGACGTCGTCGTAGGGTCGAAACCCAGGAGATCGATCGTATCGGTCGAATTGAAGCCTGTGATCGTATTGATCGGATCCGCTTCGTCGACGATCTCGAGAGTGGCGGCGCCGTCAAAGGCGATACCGCCGGTGCCGAGGGACCCCGACTGACCGACCTCGAGCGTCCCGGCATCGAGCGTCGTGCCGCCCGTATACGTATTGCCGTTCTCGAGGGTCACCACGCCGGCGCCATTGACGATCAGGCGTCCTGCACCGCCGGTGCCGTCGCTGATCGTGCCGTCGTAAACGGACGTGCTGGTCGCGGTCGGAGCCAATTTCAGCACATGACCATTGAGCACCACCGTGGTGGTGTTGCCGGCATTGTCGGACAGCGAGGTGAGCGTTTCATTGGCGTTGAGCACCAGGTGGGCGGTCTGGCCGTCCAGCGCCCCGCCGACGCGGCCAAGAGTGAGGCCGCTCGAATCGGCGATGGCATTGACGGCGTTCAGCGTCAGCGTACCGGCCTCGACATAGGTCGCGCCGGTATAGGTCTGCACTGCGGTCAGCGTAACGCCGGCGGTAGCGGCGGTTGTGTTGGCGCTGTCGTCGATATCGAGCGAGCCCGACAGCAACGGCCCGGCGCCCATTTCCAGGCCGTCCGAGATCACGCCGCCATAGGTGCCGGTGAAATCCTGATCGAATACGATCAGGCCGCCGGCATCGGTGATGTTGGCACCGCCGGTCGAAACCTGATTGGTGGTCAAATCCAGCGTGGAGCCAGTTTCGACGACGGTCCCGCCCGAATAGCTGTTAGAGCCAGCCGCGCCGGTCAGCTGCAGCGTGCCGCCGATCAGGTGCAGTTCACCGGTGCCGGAGACCGCATTGGCGAATTGGCCGCCGCCGTTCTGCGCGAACTGCAACTGGCTGGTGCCGTTGAGCACGAAGCCGAAGGTGGAACCCGACAATTCGCTGGCGACGATTCGAAGCTGGGCGCTGTTGTTGAGGACGACGGTGCTGCCGGCAACCAGCGTAATCTTGCCAGCCGACAGATCGAACAGGCCCGAGCCGTCGAAAGTCAGCGCACCGGCGGTCACCGCGCCGGTCTCGGTGATGCCCGCGCTGATGGTGGAAGAGAAATTATTGACGGCGTCTCCGATCGTCAGCGCCGCACCGTTGCTGAGCGCGATGACCGCGTTGTTGCCGACGGCGTTGAGCTGATCGAGCGTGTTGTTGGCGCTGATGCCGAGACTGGCCGCTGCCGGCTTGCTCTTGGTGTTGTCGAGGAGGATGCCGGAGCTGTCGCTCGTAAAGATATTCGCTCCGGTCAAGTTCACCGTGCCGGAATCGATGGTGATGGCGCCGGTGACATTGGCCGCGGTGCTGATGCCGACAGTGCCGGAGCCGGAGAAGGTCAAACCGCCCGAACCGGTGATCTGCGCCGAGATTGTCGGGTTCGAGCCGCTGAGCCAGATCACGCCTTCGCTGGTGCCGAAGGCCAAGGTGCCATTCGAGATCGAGGTGCCGGAGGCGAGGATCAGGCCGGCCGCATCGGTGCCGTCACCGATCGTCAGCGTGTGGCTGCCAAGCGCGACGGTCTGGCCCTCGGTATTAAGCGCATAGACGCTGGCATCACCGGTGAGCGTGGCAGTGCCGGACAGCGCGACGACTTCGCTACCCGTCGATGAATTCGGCGTCGCTGTGCTGGTATAGGTCGCCTTGACGTAACCGTTGGCGCCGTAAGTGACGAAATCATACGGGCCGGCGCTCTTGGAGACGTCGTTGTTCTCGACGATCCAAACCGATGCGATGCCGTTGACCAATGTCGTCGAAGCGCCACTGGAGAAAACCTGCTCCGTCGTACCAAGCGAGGTCTTCGACGACGGCTGAATGATCAGCGTATCGTTGCCGGTGCGTACGATGCCGTTGGTGAAGGTCACCGTCTCGCCGGCGGCGCCGCCGGCCAGCTGCAGGCTCGCCGTCGCCGAGATCGTCAGATCGCTAAAGGTGATGTTGCCTTTGGTCGATGTATTGCTGTTGAGAATTTCCAGCGTGCGTTGCACATCGGTGAGCACGCCCCAGGTCGACGTGAAACCGTTGACGTCGATCGTGCTGCCGCCGCCGAGGAAGAAGTTGCGCTCGGCAGCGGTGATATTGGCGCCGACCTGAAACGTGCCGCCGTTCAACTCGACCTGGCCGATCATGTCGGCGGGGCCGGTGGTGGCGCCGAGCGCGGCATCGCTCATCACTTCGACGGTTGGCGTGCCGGTATTGCCGATGATGATATTGCCGTAGAAATAGGGGCTCGCCACCGACAGGATCGCCTTGCCAGTTCCGGCGCTGCTCAGATCGTCGATGGTGAAATCGGAGAAGCCGGTAGCATTGCCGACGCCGTCACCGTCGACACCGAGCGAAATCAGCTCCTCGCCGAGCGTGACGGTGTAATCGTTGACATTCAGGGTCGCGACCTCGCCGCCGACGGCTATGACCCGGCTGATCGTGAACGGCGTCGTGCCTGAGCCCACCGAAGTCCCGACTGTGAGCGTCGGATTGCCTTCGGTGAGGCCGTTGAAAATAACGCCGTTGTCGGCCTGGACCGCCGTTTTGACATTGGTCGGAACGCCCGCCGAACCGATGGTCAGGCTGGACAAGAATTGGGTGTCGGTCTCAGTCGGCGCGGCGCCGAGCGAACCGTCACTGGCGATGATCAAGGTGCCGGCGAGGAGCGAGGTGCCGCCGGTATAAGTATTCGCGGTGTTCGACAAGGAGACTGTGAAGCCCTTGTCGGCGCCAAGTTGCATGATGAAGCCGACATTCGGCGTGCCGATGATGATCGGATTGGCAACCGTGCCCGCATTGATCTCGGTGATGCCGTTGAACGAAGCGAATGTCGTGCTTTCGTCGAACGTTCCGGTCTTGGTGCCGTCGAGCGCGCCGTTTGCCAGCGTCGAATTACTGACGACGCCAGTGATATTGATGTTGGCGCCGAGAATGAACCCGGGCAATTGGCCGACTTCCACCGGACCGGGGACATTCGGCAGGGTGGTGAGATTGGCCGCGGTCAAATTCCACTGCGTCGCGTAGGCGATGTCGCCGGGCGACAGATAAGCCAATCCTCGCTCGTTATTGGCGTCTCGATAGGCTGCAGCCTCGAGGAAGTCCGAATAGAAGCCGGTCATCTTGTCGAGACCGGGAGTCGCGGCGCCGGCTGCACCGGTGATGTTGTTTGCGTTGGTGAAGAGCTTCGAGCTCTTGTTCTTGAGGATGCTGTATTCGAGGCCGCGATAGGGATCGTTGGTGAGGTTCAGCAGGCTGGTTGGGATCGGCGCTCCGGTCGCGTCGTTGACGGTCTGCGGCACCCCGTCGTTGAGCGGCAGCAGCAGATTGCTCGACTGCATTGTCGCGAAGAACTGCGACTCGGTCAGACCTGAAAAATTGGCGACAACATCGACATAGACGGTCGGATCGCTGGCGCCCCAGACCGAGTTGGCAAGCGCCGTGAAAGTGTGATGGCCGTCGAGGAGATAGAGCTTGCCGTCCGGACCGATGACCACCGGTTCGATATCGGTCAACAGATTCGCGGTCAGCTCAGCCTGGGTGGTGAGAAGATCAAAGCCGGCCGCCTTCTTGCCGACCTCACTGAACCCCTCGTTCATCTGCGTCGGAAGGATGTCATCGAGCGACACGGCGAACAGCGCGCCGGGTCCGGCAACGATCGCGTCGTCGTCGCTGACGCTTGCCGGATAGGCTTGAAAATCGCTCGCGGTCAGCTGGCTCATGCACATTCCCCTAAGTTGCGGCCGCGCACCCTAGGGTACCGTTCATGACAATTAGCTGACACGCAGATGACACCGCGTGAAACGCCAGCAATATTCGGCCGGAATCCCACGCCGGCGCTGCGAAATTTCGCGAAGCTCAGGAGTCGTCTTATGTGTGCCGCTACGGGCGCACGCCCGGCATGGACGAAGACGTCGACGCTTCGACCGCGTCATCGGGCTGCGAAACTTGGCCCGGCCCCTGCGTGGGTGCCGCGGTATTGAACGCCGCCGCGGCTTGCGCCGGCGCAAACGGGCCCAGCACCCCTCGCATTCCGGCGTCGAGCCGCTGCTCGGAAAAGAGTTCGGCCACATAGGCGAGACCGGCGCGGCCGCAGGCTTGGTTTTTCTCTTCCGCCTCGTGCAGATCGCAGATCAGCGCCGCCAGAGCCTTGGCGCCATCGGCGACGCAGGCCTGCAGTGCTGGCGGAAGCTCAAGGCCTTCGGCGCCGACCGGAGAACAGACACAAGGCACGCCCGCGGCCAGGCTTTCGACGACCTTGCCCTTGATGCCAGCGCCGAAATTGAGCGGCGCCACCGTCAGCCGCACCTTGTCGAAGATTTCGTTCAGATCGCTGACATAGCCGACGGCCGTCACGCCGTTGCCGCATAATCTGCGGATCTGCTCCGGCAAATTGCTGCCGACCAGAAAGCATTCGATATTCGGCTGGCGCTTGCGCACCTGCGGCATGATTTCGTCGATCAGCCAGCGCGCCGCGTCGAGATTTGGCTCATGACCGTAGCCACCGATAAAGGCGACACCGGAGCGCTCGGCGAAAGGCCGGGTGACCTCGCGCAACGGCACCGACCAGCGCACGGTATGAACCTTGCCGGCCGGAATCTGCTTGGCGAGCGCTTGCGCTTCCTCATTCGAATGCGTGATCACCGCATCCGCGGAGACCGCCGCCACGTATTCCATAAACTGCAGCCATCGGCTGCGCGCCAACAGCTCGGGCCGGTCTTCGGCGCTGGCCTGGCGCGCGAACCGCAAATGATGGAGATCGGCGACGCTGTAGATCCGCCGTGCTTTCGGATTGTGGTGGCGCGCGAGCTCGCCGTATTTCACGGCGTTGGCGACCCGGTGCATGTAGACGAGGTCGAATTCGCCGGCCTGACGGCGCAACGCCTCTTCGATCGAGCCGTAATAGGGCGCGCGAACGCAGGTCATGCCGAGCGCCGCAAGTCCGGCACAATCTTCGGAGGCACCGAATTCCGCCGCCGCGGCAAACACGATCTCGAACCCGAACCGCTGCAGCGATTGCATATGGCTCAAGATCGCGAGCGAGCCGGCGTCGCGGTCGGCCTTGGGGACGCGATCGTCGATCACCAGCGCGCGCCGCACCGCCCGCGGCGGCTCCTGCGCACCGGATGACATCGCCTTCTGTGACATCCCGCTTTGAGCTTCGTGCGGCGAGCGCCGCCAGCGTTGCAGCAGCGACCGGTACAGCCCGCGTTCGAAACGCTTGCTGTCGTGATCGGCGAATTGCTGCAGCAACAGATCGAGTTCGTGCGCCAGGAAATCGACTTTGAAGGCAATATCCTGCTCGACGCCGACGCGACGGATAATATCCGACAGAGCATCTTGCGCGGCCTTGTCGAATACCTGCGAAGGCTCGAGGACGATCGGCGATTGCGGCAGTTCCTTGCCGTCGGTCTCGCGGCAGATCTTGATCACATGTTTTTCGAACGGCGGCAGACTCTTGGGATACTGGAAATCGAAGCCGTGCCGGCCGCTGCCGATACCGGCGCTCTCCAGGTCCTCGCGATAACGATTGGCGAGGATGCGGCCGATCAATTTGTCGTTGTCGATAACCAAAAGGCTGACCGGCACGTCCGGCTGGGTATCCTCCTGGGCCCAGCCGGCGGCTTGCCGCAAATTAACCAGATCGAGGTTGCCTTTCAGCATCAGCCAATTGTCCCAAAACATAACCGGGCGCGCCGTCGGCACGGCCGCCCGCATCGGCCGAAGTTTAGGCCAAGTTCAAGCCCGACGACACGTCGGATACGGCCGAAAGTAAACGCCGGATATGAGCAGTTTCATCCGCAGGTAAAATCCTTTATCACCTCCAGCGCGCGAGGCGCGCGGCGGCAATGGCGAGAATGATCAGACAGGCAGCCATTCTCTGCGGCGGGCTCGGCACCAGGCTTGGCTCGCTGACCGCGAATACGCCTAAGCCCCTGCTTAAGGCCGGTAACCTGCCCTTCCTCGACGTGCTGCTGTTCGAGCTCGGCCGCCAAGGCATCAAAAAGATATTGCTTCTGGCCGGGTTTGCCGCGGATCAGATTGGAGCCTATGCCGCGGCGACGCCGATGCGCGAACGCTTCGGGCTGCAGATCGATGTGTCGGTCGAGCCCGAACGGGCGGGAACGGGCGGCGCTTTGTGGCATGCCCGCGGCAAGCTCGATCCCTCATTCTTCATGCTTAACGGCGATTCCTGGTTCGACATCAACATTCTCGAACTGGCGCGGCTGATGGACGCCGATCCGGCTTTATCCGGTGCGATCGCGGCGCGGCATCTCGCCGATACTTCGCGCTATGGTGTCGTCCTCATCGACAGCGGAAAAGTGAAGGAATTCGTTTCTCGTCCGGCGCAATCGGGCGGCGGCGGTTTTGTCTCCGGCGGCGTTTACGCCTGGCGCGCATCGATCATCGACAAATTGACAACGCGCTGCTCGCTCGAAGAAGACGTGATGCCCGCGCTTGCGGCATCGGGCAAGCTCGCCGCCATGGCGTCGGAGAATTATTTCATCGATATCGGCGTGCCCGATTTACTGGCGCGCGCGCAAGAGGAAGTGCCGCGGCAGCGGCAGCGCGCCGCGGTGTTTCTGGATCGCGACGGCGTGCTCAATCACGACGACGGCTATGTCAGCAAACGCGGGGCGTTTCGCTGGATCGACGGCGCGCAAGCCGCGGTGAAGGCGATCAACGATAGCGGCGCCTTTGTCTTCATCGTTACCAACCAAGCCGGCGTGGCGCGCGGTTTCTATGGAGAAAACGACATCGTCGCGCTGCACGAGGACCTCGACGAGGAACTTGCCCAGTCCGGCGCGCATATCGACGATCTGCGCTATTGCCCATTTCATGAGGACGGCGTCGTCGCCACATACCGCCGCGCCAGCGATTGGCGCAAGCCTGCTCCGGGAATGATTCTCGATCTTTTCGACAAGTGGCCGGTGGATCGCGCGGCAAGCTTTCTGATCGGCGACAAGGACAGCGATTGCGAGGCGGCTGCGGCAGCCGGTATTGCCGGCTACAAGTTCAGTGGCGGCGACCTTCTTGAGTTTTTGTTCAAGATCAGGCCGAAGCCAGTGCCACATCCCGACAACCGGCAGAAGCCCGCCTAAGCCGGGCCGTCGGCTCCCGACAAAACCTCATTTGTGGCCAAATCGAAGGCTAACCGGGTGCGAAGGCCGCCCTTAAGGCGGCCTTTTGGCGTTAAGATCGAATGGATGCCGGCGTTGAAACAACTGTCATTTCAGGGGACAATTGCGCTGCGGACATGGGGCCGAAGGCCGACGACTGCCGCCGGGAACGTGATCCGACGGATCAATGATGCAGGATGATTATTATTCTGTCCTCGCGCGCATGATCGCGGCCACGATGCAGGACGAGAACCAGTTGCGCAGGATGGTGTACGAGCTGGCGCGGCAGAAGCTGCGGCGGCAGCTCTATCTGCAACATCAGCATCTGCGTCGCCCGGAGATGGAAGACCAGTTGATCCAGCTCGAAGCTGCGATCGCGCAAATCGAAGCCGATGCGGCGGGCGAAGTGCCGCTACTATCGCTGCCGCAGCGCGATGCCATGAACGGCGCCCCCGGCGACGAATCCCCCGGGACTGAACTCATCCTGCATCAGTCGTCGATCCAGGCCACGGTACTCAGCTCCAATCTGGTGGAAGTCCTGGGCCCGGATACGCCTGTGCCCGTCCTTAGCCCGGCCACGCCCGTGCCTGTCCAGCTGCACCGCGTCGATTCGGCGCAGCCGCTGCCGCCGCTTATGCCCTTCGACCATGGCTATGGGCCGGCTCCGCAATCCGTGCAGCCGCAGCCGCGTCTGTGGTTCAAGACCCAGGTCGTGGCTGCGGTCCTGTTCGGCATTGCCGTCTTTGGCGGCTTCGATCACCGCGCCGATCTCGCAACGCTCTTTGGGCTCAGGCCTGTCGCGCCAAGCATGCCGCAACCGGCTGCGACGGCGGGCGGCAACCAGGTCGCCGCACCGCCGCCGACCACAGCGGCACTGGCACGCACTCCCGATCCGGGCTTTCCCGTGCCGAGCAGCTACGGCGTCTATGCGCTCGACGGCGGCAAGCTCACCGAGCTCGAGCCGCTGCCGATCCGCGTTCCCGATCCAAGGGTCGCAATATCCGGGGTGATCACTGCACCGAGCCCTACCACGTTGCCTAACGGCCGCGTGCAATTCGTCGTGTTCCGCCGCAACCTCACGAATGACGCGCCGGATCACGTGACGATCCGCGTGGTCGCCCAGGTCATGCATGCGCTGTCATTCACAGGCGGCAAAGCGACCAAGACCGGTGTCGACGACGCCTGGGCCGTGCGCAACAATTCCTACGAAATGAAAGTCGCGCCGGTCGAGGGCAATCCCGAAATGATCGTTATCCGGCCGCAAAACGACAGCTTCTCGCTGCCGGCCGGCCGCTATGCCCTGGCGCTCAAGAACACGGCTTACGACTTTACGGTGAGCGGCGCGATTACCGACCCGGCACATTGCCTCGAACGCACCGACGCGCTCGACACCCAGGTCTATTCGGAATGCCGCCGGCCGTAAGCGCGCGCCTTTCGCACCGAAGCTAACGGATACGAGGTGCCAGCACGAGCTTGAAGTCGCGCGATGCCGCGCGCCCTGAATCCGGGCTCTCGGCGCCGGGACTCAACGGCACCTCATCCGTCGGCATACGCACGGCAGCGATCACATGCTTTTCTTCGTTGCAGGTGCAGCAGATGCTGCGTTCACGCTCGAACGATTGCGTCACCGCAAGCGTGGCGGTGACCAGCTGTACCTGCTGACGCCAGCGCAGGCCAAGGCGCTCCTGAATGCAGCTGTCGCAATAACTGCGGCCGGGCCGCTGCAATAAGAAGTCCCTGATCTTCTCCGGAATGAACCTGTACGACATTGCCAACGTGCCAAATGAGCTCCCGTCGAATTGCCCAATAGCAAGTCCGGGACGCCTGCAGCGAACATCCAGAAATAAAGGTTAAACTTGGACAGGGCCGGTTTGGGCCGGGTCAGGTTAACCGCTAATTGGATTCGCGGCCGTGCGCGGAAACCGACCTCGATGCAGCCGGATAATCCGTATGCTGCGCCGGACTGGCGGCGAAGTGCGCGTCGAGCCGGGTCTCGGTCAACCCGTCGGTGTCCGTTCCGTCAGCATCGAGCGGGCGCTGTGACGATACATTCACTCGCAACTTCGGCGCCTCCGCTTTTCGCTGAACGGGCGTTGGACGCGGCTGATCGCCGATCGCATGTGTGACCTGCTTGATCTCCTCGCAGGTGCAGCACTTGTTGAATTCCCGGCAAAAACCCGCGGTGACCGCCAGGGTAGCCGTGATCAGCTGGACCTGCTGCCGCCATTTCAAACCCAGACGCTCCTGAATGCAGGTATCGCAATACATGCGGTCTTGCCGCTGCAGCAGGAAGTCGTTGATTTTTTGTGGGACCGTCATCGCAGCCATGGTTTGCCTTAAATCGCATTCCTTGCGGACCGGACGATACGTCATCCGCGCTTTTACTAGACCAAAACTGAAGACGCTTTTGCGTCATTTGACACAATGAACACCACTCAACGGCACTCATTCACAAATACCGCTGCGCTTTGACGCCGCAACGCCACTAAGCCTGTTCTGCGCGCCCTGCGTATGTGACCGCGATCACGACTCTATTGGTCGTCGCAGCTGCCGCCTTCATTCAATGCCTGACGCTGGCGCGGCCATCGACGGGAATGCGCTCGTTGATGGGCCTCCACACCGGAGGATGGGCAGGGACCGGCAAGCGTGCTTTGGCTCTGGATAGACGGATTTACCCCTGCTGCGGAACTTCCGGAAAAGCCCTGCTGCAGCCGCTATTTAATTGGAAATACGGGCTGCGTTGCCGAAACCCCGGCCGCTGTTTATGTTCGCGTCGCCGGGCGGGTAAAGCGGCGGAAATGACCGCCTCACGGCCCTGCATCGATGGCGGGGCGGCAGACCGAATACCTCCGGTTCCATTCAGGATCAGTATGAACGACCAATCGATTATCCGCGGCACGACAGCAATGGCGCTGCCCAAGCATCTCAAACGGCTCGAAGCGGAGTTGATCGAGATCATGCGGGAAGTCGTCGCCGAGTTCAAAAAGCCGGTCATGCTCTATTCGATCGGCAAGGACTCCAGCGTCATGCTGCACCTTGCCGTGAAGGCGTTCTATCCGGCGCCCTTGCCGTTTCCTCTCCTGCACGTCGATACCACCTGGAAGTTCCGCGAGATGATCGCGTTCCGCGACGAAACGGCTCGGCGGCTCAAACTCGATCTGCTCGTCCACACTAACGAGGATGGGCTCAAGCGCGGCATCAATCCGTTTGCCTCGGGCTCGGCCGTGCATACGCACGTGATGAAGACCGAGGCGTTGAAGCAGGCGCTCGACAAATACGGCTTCGATGCCGCCTTCGGCGGCGCCCGCCGCGACGAAGAGAAGAGCCGCGCCAAGGAGCGCATCTTCTCGTTCCGCTCGAAAGACCACGTCTGGGATCCGCGCAACCAGCGTCCGGAATTGTGGAACCTGTTCAATACCCGGGTACGGCCGGGTGAATTGATCCGCGTCTTCCCGCTGTCGAACTGGACCGAACTCGACGTGTGGACCTACATCATGCTGCAGGACATTCCTGTCGTGCCGCTCTATTTCGCCAAGGAACGCCCGGTGGTGCAGCGTGGCGGCACCTGGATCATGGTCGACGACGACCGCATGCCGCTCGACCCGGGCGAGACGCCGCAAATGCGCCGCGTGCGCTTCCGCACCCTCGGCTGCTATCCGCTCACCGGCGCGATCGAATTGCCGGCCACGACGCTGGCCGAAATCGTCGCCGAAATGGAAACCGCACGGGTCTCCGAGCGCCAAGGTCGCCTGATCGATAGCGACGAAGCGGCTTCGATGGAGAAGAAGAAGCGCGAGGGATATTTCTGATGGACTTCCGTCTCGAGCGTTCGCTTCGCACCGGTCACGCCAAGGATCTGCTGCGCTTCCTCACCTGCGGCTCGGTCGATGACGGCAAATCGACGCTGATCGGCCGCCTTCTGCACGATTCCAAGCTGATCTTCGAGGATCAGCTCACGGCCCTGGCGAAGGATTCGGCCCGCCACGGCACCACCGGCAAGGATCTCGATTTCGCCCTGCTCGTCGACGGGCTCGAGGCAGAACGCGAGCAAGGCATCACGATCGACGTCGCCTATCGCTTCTTTTCCACGGCCAGACGCTCCTTTATCGTTGCCGATACGCCCGGCCACGAGCAGTTCACGCGCAATATGGCGACCGGCGCTTCGGGCGCCGAGCTCGCCGTGATCCTGATCGATGCGCGCAAGGGCGTGCTGGTGCAGACACGGCGGCATTCGTTGATCTGCTCGCTGCTCGGAATCCGCCATGTCGTAGTCGCGGTGAACAAGATCGATCTGGTCGATTTCGCGCAGGATACGTTCGACAAGATCGTCGCCGATTACACGGCCTTTGGCGCCGAGCTCGGCTTTGCCTCGGTGGCGGCAATCCCGATCTCGGCGCGTTTCGGCGACAATGTCACGAACGCTTCGCAGCGTACGCCGTGGTACAGCGGGCCGTCGCTGCTGCAATATCTGGAAACGATCGACATCGACCGCGACATCCTCGAAAAGCCGTTTCGTTTTCCGGTGCAATGGGTCAATCGCCCCAACCAGGACTTTCGCGGTTACGCCGGCACCGTCGCTTCCGGCCAGATCAAGGTCGGCGAGCCGGTGGTGGAGGCGGCCTCGGGGCGGACATCGACGATCGCAACCATCGTCACCTATGACGGCGAAGTCCCGAGCGCCGAGGCCGGCGACGCCGTCACGCTCACGCTTGCCGACGAGCTCGATATCGTGCGCGGTGACGTTCTGGTCAGTCCAAAGGTGCGGCCGGAAGTTTCCGATCAATTCGCCGCGCATGTGATCTGGATGAGCGACGAGCCCCTCGTTCCGGGACGCTCCTATCTCAGCCGGATTGGTACCAAGTCCACACCGCTGACGATCACCGCGATCAAGTACAAGCTCGACGTCAATACCCGCAAGCATCTCGCGGCGACGACGCTCGAGCTCAACGACATCGCAGTCTGCAACCTGTCGACTGGCTTCCCGGTCGCCTTCGATCCCTACGATCAGAACCGCCGCACCGGCGCCTTCATCATCATCGACCGTTTCACCAATCATACTGTTGGCGCCGGCATGATCACGTTCGGCCTGCGCCGCGGCACCAATATCCATTGGCAGCCGCTCTTGATCGGCAAGACCCAGCGCGCAGCGCTGAACAAGCAGCGGCCAGCGATCATCTGGTTCACCGGTCTGTCCGGCGCCGGCAAGTCGACCGTCGCCAGTCTCGTCGAGCAGCGGCTGCATGCCCGCGGTCATCACACCATGGTTCTCGACGGCGACAATGTGCGCCATGGCCTCAATCGCGACCTCGGCTTCACCGAAGCCGACCGCGTCGAGAACATCCGCCGGGTCGGCGAAGTCGCCAAGCTCATGGTGGAAAGCGGCCTGATCGTGCTGTGCTCGTTCATCTCGCCGTATCGCGCCGAGCGCGACATGGTGCGGGGCTTGATGGAACCCGGCGAATTCATCGAAGTCTTCGTCGACACGCCGATTGCGGCCTGTATCGAGCGTGATCCGAAAGGGCTTTATGCCAAGGCGCAAGCCGGGCAGTTGAAGAATTTTACCGGCATCGATGCCCCCTACGAGGCGCCGGAAAGTCCCGAGATCCATCTGCACACGCTCGACCGCACACCGGAGCAACTCACCGACGCCGTGCTGCAGGAGCTCGCCGATCGGCAGATCGTAACGACCGAGCACTGAGGCGCTTGCCGACGAGGCTCTAGCCCATCAGCCGCACGCCGACGACGACCAGCACTGCGGCGAGCGTCACGCGCACCACCGCGTCGCCAGCACGGCCGGCCAGATAACTGCCGATGACGATCCCGGGCAGCGAGCCGATCAGCAAAGTGGCCAGGAGCTTCCAGTCGATCGAGCCAAGCAGCCAATGACCGGCGCCGGCGAGCAACGTCAACGGCACCGCATGTGCAATGTCGGAGCCGACGATGCGTGCGACCGGCATTTTCGGATGCAGCAAAAGCAGAACGGTCACGCCGATAGCGCCGGCGCCGACCGAAGTCGATGTCACGAGGACGCCCATGACGATGCCGAGCAGGATCGTCAGCAGGCGAACTTTGCGAGCATCGAGATTGGCCAATCGCTCGGCGTAACGCTCACGCAGCGCGCGCCCGGCGAGCAGAAATGTCGCAGTGAAAAGCAGGACCGCGCCCAACGTCAGCGTGACGACATGCTGCGCGGCCGCGCCATGCAAATCGAACTGCGAGAGCACGAGAAGTGTGACGATTGTCGCCGGCACGCTGCCGAGGGCGAGCTCGCCGACCAGCGACCAATCGACGGTCCGTGCGGCGCCATGCACCGCCGTTCCCAATGTCTTGGTCGAAGCAGCAAAAAGCAGATCGGTGCCGACGGCCGTCGTCGGATGGATTCCGAACAAAAGAATGAGCAGCGGCGTCATCAAGGAACCCCCGCCGACGCCAGTCATGCCGACGAGCGCGCCGACGCAGAAGCCGGACAGCACGTAGAGAATATCCAGACCGCTAAATAGATGCATGGAGATACAGCTTTTGGTGCAGAAGCAATGGAAGCCCCCTATGCCCGCCAACGTGACCGGACGAATGCAACGCGTGGACCGGAAACGGTAGGGTTAAGCCCGGATAGAGCACCGGATCCGACACACCGGCGCAATCAAATGTCCCATACGCAGTGACCTTTGCGTGTTGTCGTGATATCAAGTCTTCGACCAGAGGCTAGGCTAGCAAAGTGGAATTTTTCGCAGAATAAAAGGGCCTCGAGTTGGTGATCCGTTGAAAAATTGGCTGGGCATCAGTTCCGTTGCCGTTGAACGGTCCAATTGAAGCATAAAATATGGCGGGGCCATTGGAACAGCCATGCAACCTGCAAAGCTTGCGTATGTGAAACCTGCCAAACCGACAAACGCCGCGCTCAAGCGTGGTGCCGTGTTCACGGTCCTCACCTTATTTTGCGTGGTTTGCTTTTGGTACGCCTTTTCACTCGTGAACCCGCCCCCCTGCCCTCTGAGCAGCAATCCAGCGAACAGCGATAACACCGCCTGCGGCACCGGCAGTGGCGGCCGCGCCCGTCCGGCAGGGCTGGGCGCGATACTATCCGGTCAAGCGACGGATAAAAGAACGCCGAGCACCGGAAATTCGCATCTGCCAACAGGGTCGGCCAAGGTCAGTGGCGATAGCAGCCGCGGAGGCGGTGGAGGCCTCCGTCCAGCCGGAGGCTCGAGCATTACGAGCGCTTCCGCAAGCAATACAGCGGGTGCGGGATCCTCGGCGCGTGCGGGAGGTTCGTCCAATCCGTTGATGTGTCGGTCGCAATGCCAAACAAGCAACTCTACCTGTCAGATGACGTGTTCGCGGCAATTTAGCGCGACGAACCAGACTCAGAACTGGCTGACATGCATGCAAACCTGCAGCTCCAAGCTGAGTACATGCGCCAACTCTTGTTTGAGCGGAGTGACGCCGCCTTCGAACGTCCAGGTTCCGTTGGCAAACAGCGCGGCGCAAGCCGGTGGCGCCTCGCAATCTGGAACCCAAACACGTTCGAAGCCTACGCCGTCTTTGCCGATCCAAATGCCGGACTCCTCATCTGCATCGCCGTCTTCAAATTGATCGCTTAAAATCCCTCCCTCGCAATCGGTCCACCCCATGTCTCGCGAGAGATATGTCATTGTCGGCTTGGCCAAGACCGGTACGACTGCCGTGGCGATGACGCTGCGGAACACGCTGCGTATTACGGGCTTCTGCATGGAGCCGCAGGATCTTGCGGACATCGGGGCCGAAACGAGCGATCGGCTCATCGTCAAAATCCTTTTTGATCACTGGGTCGATCGTGCCCAGAAGTTGCGGCAATTCCTGTCTGATGCGAGCACTGGTCCCGCGCCGATCACCATTCTCGTTGTCCGCGATCCTCGCGACGAGGCGATAAGCAGGCTCCACTACCTGGCCTACACCTACTTCTCCACGCGGGCGACAACGGACGAGGATCGCGACGCATGGGTGAATATTTTCCGGCAAAAGGAAGCGGCGCCGCAGCGCGTGGGTTTGATCGACATGCAAACGCAGATCATTGACCGCTTTGGAGCGGGATTTCTGATCACCCAGCACGTCTACGAATTATATCTGCAATTCGTCGATGACGTTCTCGCCAAAAGCGGCAAGACAGCTCACTTTCTGCGCTACGAAGACTATGTCGGCAGAACAATCCCCCGCGGCCCCCTGCAAGCGCTCTTGTCAGGAAGCCGCGACGTGGGAGCGGCGTTCCAGCGGGTCCATCGCCGCGGATCAAGCGGCGACTGGCACACGTTTTTGACCGATGGCGATCTGCTCGTGATCAACGGCATTTGCGGTGCATTTCTGCGCCGCTTTGAGTATCCGCTCGAGCGCAACACAGCTCAGGCTAGTCCCGGTGAGGCGATATCGCATTCGACCGGGAGTGAATACGTTGAGCGGCTTATCGTTGAGGCGCGTCGCTACTATCACTTGCAACAACGGACGACCATTGCCGAGTGATTTATCGCCGCCTTTATGAGCCAGGTTGAGAGCTGTTCCGGCGCTTAAATCCGTCACGCCGTGGCCTGAGCTGTTGCCAACTCTTTTGCAAGCTGGTCGAGCTCAGGAGACAGCGCCTCATGCCACTGCGGCGGTACAATTCCGAATACGGCTCGTAAGCGTGAGAGGTCGAGGCGCGAGTTCAGCGGGCGCGTCGCGCGCGTTGGATATTCGTCGGTACGGATCGAAACCACTTTGTCGACGGCAAGCCGCACACCGCGCTGTTTCAGTCCCTCGACGATGGCGCAGGTGAAGCCATGCCAGCTCGTCTCTCCCATGCCGCAGATATGCACGAGGCCGTTGGCGCGCGCTGCGCGTTCGCGCAAGCGGTCGAGCCCGCCCGAAGCGATCTTGGTGACGGCGTCGGCGATCAGCGCCGCCGAAGTCGGCGCGCCGACCTGATCGCCAACGATGCGTAACTCCTTGCGCTCCAGCGCCAGCCGCGCGATTGTGCGCATGAAATTCTTGCCTTGCGCCGCATAAACCCAACAGGTGCGGAAGATCAGGAACGAGCCGCCGGCGGCGCGGACGGCATTTTCTCCGGCAAATTTGGTCTTGCCGTAAACGCCGAGCGGACGCGCCTCGTCTTCCTCGCGCCAAGGCCTGTCACCACGTCCGTCATAGACATAGTCGGTCGAAAAATGGACCAGAGGGACGCCGTGTTCGGCGGCCCAGCGTGCGATGATCGCCGGCGCCTCGGCGTTGACGCGCATGGCCAGCTCAGGCTCATCCTCGGCCTTGTCGACGGCGGTATAGGCGGCCGGATTGATGATGAGATCCGGCGCGTCACGATCAAGCGCCAGAGGGATCAGGTCCGGCCGCGTAAAGTCGAGCGAAAACTCGTCGTGCGGAATGACGGTGGCAAAAGGCTCGAGACGGGGGACGAGCACGCCGCCGACTTGCCCGGAAACGCCCGTCACCAGAATACGCATCAGACGGCGCCGTATTTCGGGAGTTTGCCCTCAAGCTGGGCCAGTGTGTGCCCGGCCTTATCGCGCGGGGATAAGGTCGGGTTGTCGGTGCCCCATTTGATACCCAGCCCCGGATCGTTCCACTGCAAGACATGCTCGTCGGCCGGCGAATAGATTTCGTCGCACTTGTAGAAAAAATCCGCGGATTCCGACTGCACGATAAAGCCGTGAGCGAAGCCCGGCGGGATCCAAAACTGACGCCGGTTCTCGTCGTTGAGCTCCACCATCACGTGCCGGCCGAAAGTGGGGCTGCCAAGGCGAATGTCGACGGCAACGTCGAGCACGCTGCCACGCAGGATCGTAACCAGCTTGCCCTGCGGCTTCGGATTCTGAAAATGCAGGCCGCGCAATGTGCCTTTCACCGAACGCGAGAGGTTGTCTTGAAAAAAACCGCGCCGCATACCGTTCTGCGCATAGCGCTCTGATTGAAAGAGCTCGCAGAAAAAACCGCGGCTGTCGCCGAAAACCTTCGGCTCGATGATAAGAACGCCAGGAATGGGAGTTTCGGTAACGATCATAATCATCCGGCCGTGACAGCAGGTGCCGTCAACGGGTAAACACATTGAATGGCTTTTTTGTATACGTTCACCGTAACATATACCCAGGCTCGGTCAACTTCGGGACACGGTTTGAACTTGCCGCAGCCGCGCTGAGACGGCACAACGCGCGGCAGGCAGACCCAGTTCCAAATTTGCATAGATCATTAAACTCGCTAAATTGGGGTCCAAATGAAGGGCATTATCCTGGCGGGCGGATCGGGCACGCGGCTTTACCCGGTGACATCGGTTGTCTCGAAGCAATTGCTGCCGGTCTTCGACAAGCCAATGATCTATTATCCTCTGTCGACCTTGATGTTTGCCGGCATCAGGGAAATTCTCATTATTACCACGCCGCAAGACCAGAGCCTGTTCCAGCGACTGTTGGGTGACGGTTCCGATTTCGGCCTGCGCCTCGCTTATGCAGAGCAGGATCATCCGCGCGGTCTTGCTGACGCTTTCATCATCGGTGCCGACTTCATCGGCGATGACCGTGTCGCCCTGATCCTGGGCGACAATATTTTTTACGGCCACGGCATGGCTGACATGCTGGCGCGCGCCTACGCGCGCTCCGGCGGCGCTACCGTCTTCGGTTATACGGTCAAGACCCCGGAGCAATTCGGCGTCATCGAACTCGACGACACCGGACGCGCGATCTCGATCGAGGAAAAGCCGGCCCGGCCGAAATCGAATGTCGCAGTCACGGGTCTTTATTTCTACGACAACGACGTCATCAAGATCGCGGCAGCCCTGAAGCCGTCGGGCCGCGGGGAACTCGAAATCACCGACATCAATCGCGCCTACATGGAACGAGGCGATCTCTACGTGCAGGTGCTTGGCCGCGGCTTCGCCTGGCTCGACACCGGTACGCATGGATCGCTGGTCGAGGCCAGCCACTTCGTGCAGATCCTGGAGCAACGCCAAGGCATGCGCGTCGCCTGCCCCGAGGAAATCGCGCTGCGCATGGGATACATCACCCTCGATCACTTCGAGAAGCTGGCGCAGCGCTGCGCCAAGAGCAGTTACGGCCAGTATCTGCTCAGTATCCATGAGACATTCGTGAAGTCGCGCCGAGCGGAACTCTGACCGTGAGCTCTGATTTCGACAAATCCGTTGTTTTCGTCACCGGGGGCGCGGGTTTCATCGGTTCGGCCGTGGTGCGCCACCTGCTCGACAAGACGCCGGCTTTTGTCGTCAATATCGACAAGCTCACTTATGCCGCGTGCCTCGATTCAATCCCGCAAACCAAGGACCATAGCCGCTATCGGTTCGCGCAAGTCGACATCTGCAATGGACCGGCGCTGCGGCAATTATTCGATCAATATCAGCCCGGCTATGTGATGAACCTCGCCGCGGAGAGTCATGTCGACCGTTCGATCGACGGGCCCGGTGAGTTCATCCAGACCAATATTGTCGGCACCTTCACGCTGTTGCAGGAGGCTTTGCGCTTTTGGCGAAGCCTCGGCCAGGACGGGCAATCGCGCTTCCGCTTCCATCACATTTCAACCGATGAAGTTTATGGATCGCTCGGCGCCAAGGGACTGTTCAAGGAAGACACCGCCTACGCGCCGAACTCGCCCTACTCGGCCTCAAAAGCGTCGTCCGATCACTTGGTGCGGGCGTGGCGCGAAACCTACGGCCTGCCGACGATCGTAACCAATTGCTCGAACAATTACGGCCCCTATCACTTCCCGGAAAAACTCATTCCGCACATGATCATCAAGGGGCTCGCCGGCGAGGCGCTGCCGGTCTACGGCGACGGCCAGCAGATTCGCGACTGGCTCTATGTCGAGGACCATGCCAAAGCGCTGGCGCTCGTGGTCGCGCGCGGCAAACCCGGCGAGACCTACAATATCGGAGGCCGCAACGAGCGCGCCAATCTGCACGTCGTGGAGACGATCTGCGAGCTGCTCGATCGGCTGGAACCCTCCACGCATGGACCGCGCCGAAGCCTGATCTCGTTTGTCACCGATCGCCCAGGCCACGACCGGCGTTACGCCATTGATGCTTCGAAGATCGAAGTTGAACTGGGCTGGCGTGCCGAAGAGAATTTCGAGAGCGGGATCGCCAAGACCGTCGCCTGGTATCTGCAGAACCGGCCATGGTGGCAGGCCATTCTCGACCGCGGCTACAAAGCCGAGCGCATCGGCCTCAAGCTCTAGCTCACCCCCGGTGACGTAACACGATGCGCTTCGGTCACCGCGCCGAACAGGTGATAGAGTGTACTCGTCGGCATGAATTCGACGATCGGCGCGCCATCAACGCTGACGCGATCGATCCAGCCGGCCGGTATCGGACGACACAAGAAGGTGTCCATCAAACGGGCAAGGCATTGAGCGGCCTTTTCGTCGCAGCCAGCGCGACCTGCTTCGCCTTCGACAATGTTCGCCTTGGCGCCCTCCGTATGCGGCCAGCTGCGCCGTGAATTGGTGATGACGGCTCCGGAAAAATTCAGCTCGTCGATGATGAAGCCGTCCTTGTCCCAGCCGTAAGTGTCGGCGTGCCGGTAGAGCGCCGTACAATAGGGCGCGACGTCGCGGCCGGTCAGCCTCTGGTACTGGCGCAGAAGCCAGATCCATTCATAGTGATGACCCGGCTCGCAGATGCGGCCCTGGGCATCGGGAAGCGGTGCAAGCTCGCCGCTCATGTATTCGCACAGCGTGCCGCTCGAAGACTGAAAGAAGCGCGCGGCAAAGAGCTCGAACATCGCGGTCGCGCGCGCGAGATATGATTCGCCGCCGATCGCCTGGCTCAAAGCGATGAAGGCTTCGAACAGATGCATATGCGGGTTTTGGCGACGGATCGTGTCAGCCGGCGGTACGGCATCGAGATAGCCGCCGCTCTTCGCGGCAAAGGCAGCTTCGAGATGAGCAATGGTCGCGTCGATCACCGGGATGACTTGCCGATCACCGGTCAGGCGGTAGTACCAGGACAGGCCAAGAAGCGCAAAGGCATGAGCATAGCCATCGCGCGCAGGATTGGCGATGCTGCCATCGGGCGCAAGTGAATGAACCCAGCCCGGCTTGCCGTCGGCGCGATAGAATTTTCCGACCATGTAGTCGACGCCGCGATCCGCCAGTTCCCTACCGTCGGGATACCAGCCGAGCAGCGCAGCGCTGCAATAGACAAAGAGCTGGCGGCCTTGCACCATCAGGCGCTTGGGCACTTCGAGAACCGGCTTGCCGGCAAGGTCAAGCCGCTCGTGAAAGCCGCCGCGCTTGCGATCGACGCCCACCGTTCCCCAGAACGGCAGCGCCGTGTCCCTGGTCCAGGCGAGAAGCGGGCCCAGCGCTTGCCGCAGCCTGGGAAATCGATCGTTGACTGCTACGGAGGTGGGTTGCGACCGCATCTACTTTGGGATGTGTGATGAATGCTGATGATTTAGGATATTGTGATGATCGCAAAATAGATAGAGATGCAAAGCGCGATCGCCGCCATGACGCATAAGATGACAAGAAGCGTGAAAGCCAACGCATAGCCCGCGCCAGCCATCATTTGCATCCATGCCACTTGGCTTACAACGGCAGTGGTCACGAAAAGGAGCAGTGAAATTACGAGCCACTTAATGGCCTGCTTGGTGTAGGGCTTCAGCTTCACGTTGCGACTGACCTGTACCTATACCAGCGCTTCTTTTTCGCCCGCCCGCATCTTTTCCACGATGCGTGTCGTCGACGAATTGGGAACCAGCGGAACCAGCACCACACGGCCACCATTGGCTTCGACAACCGCGCGTCCGACCACTTCCTCGACCTTGTAATCGGCGCCTTTGATCAGAACATTCGGCTTCAATTCAGTAATCAGTTCCAATGGCGTTTCTGTGTCGAAGACGACCACGGCATCGACAAAGGCCAAAGCGGAAATGACGCGGGCCCGCGCGCGCTCTGACTGAATGGGGCGTGTCGGCCCTTTGAGCTTGCCTACCGAGGCATCGCTGTTGATGGCGACGATCAACCGGTCGCAATGCGAACGCGCCTCGGCCAGGAGCTCGATATGACCTTCATGGATGATGTCGAAGCACCCGTTGGTGAAGCCGACGACCATGCCCTCTTCCTGCCACTTGGTCATGGCCTGGCGCAACAGCGGCGCCCCGCTGAAAATCTTCGACTGCACGTGGAAATCCGGCCGCGACAACAGCGCATCGGCCAGCTCCTGATGTGTCACGCAGGCGGTGCCGAATTTCGACACCGCGATACCGGCCGCGTAATTGGCAAGCCGCGCCGCATTAGCGATCGAGGCGCCGCTCGCCAGCGCCAGGGTGAAACCAGCGACAAGCGTATCGCCGGCGCCGGACACGTCGATCACTCGCCGCGCGGTGGCGACGAAACTCGTCGCTTCGCCGTCGGCGGGCACAACGAGAACGCCCTGCTCGCTGCGCGTGACCAGCACGGCGCGCGCCTTGATCATGCTCAACAGCTTGCGTGCCGCGGCAATCTGGTGCTCCTCGGTGTCGACCGCGGCGCCCACCGATTGGCTGAGCTCCTGCAGATTTGGTGTGATGAGATCAGCGCCGGCATAGCGCTCGTAGTCCCGCCCTTTGGGATCGACGACGACGAATTTGCCGCACTTACGCGCCGCGTCGATGATCTTGCGCACCGCGTCGTCGGTGAGCAGGCCCTTGCTGTAATCGGAGAGCAGCACGGCGTCGACATGCGGCATCAGCTCCGCGGCGGCGCGGACGACCTTCTGTTGCAACTCGGATGAAATCGGCGTCGAATCTTCGACATCGGCGCGCAGCAGATGTGTGTTGTGCAGCTTGGCGACAAAGCGGCTCTTGACGGTAGTGACGCGCTCGGGCGCGTGAATGAGATGCGCCTCGATATTGGGCAGCGCCGCGAGGCACCGGCAGATGGCATTGGCCGCCTCGTCGGTTCCGACCATGCCAAGAAGATCGCAATGGGCATCGAGCGAGGCGATGTTGCGGGCAACGTTCCCCGCGCCGCCGATCGCCTCCTCGACCCGGTCGAGATTGATGACGGCGGCCGGCGCCTCCGGCGAAATGCGGCCCACGCTGCCGTAGCTGAAACGGTCCAGCATCAGGTCGCCAATGACCAGGATGCGCCGCGACGGGAACTGAGTCAGAACCGTCTCGAACGGCGCGCCGGAAATGGCGGGGCTTGAAGCGACCGATTGCTTCTCCATTACGGAACATCTCCTTGCTGATTGCACTCAGCGAGAGGTTACAACTGGCACATATCCGATTTTTGTGGTTGCGCCAATTATAGCACGCAAACCGCCCAGAATGGCAATTCAGCCAAGAGCTATTCCGCCTTGACTACGACCGCGAGGCCCAGGGGGCGCTTGTCGGCAGAGCTGCTGATATCGCACGGCCGCTTCGTGGATGGCGTCAGAAGCGATACGGTCGATTGCGGCTCCGCGGTTTCAAAGACAGCTTGAATAGCGGGAATACCGTTCCAGGTCGTAAGCGTTACGCCCTGTGCCGCTTTGCCGATCGCCACCTTTGCCTGCGCGGCAAAGCCGGATTCGATTTGGTTCACATAGGGCACTCGGATCGTGACATTGCACTGCTGAGGCGGGATTGATGGTGTCAGCTCGAAATCCAAGCGGTTGCTGGAAGTCCAGCGAAATCCTTGCGAGTCTCGAGTCATTTCCACGCCATGCCAGTCCGGCGAGGCCTTCGAATCGGGCGCTCCGCACAAATACCAAAGGCAAAGCTTCGCGGAGGCCAGAGGCGGCTTCTTCCCAAACGCCAGAAGACCGGAACACCTGAAGAGGTTGAGGCCACGCTTGCTGGCAAGGGCGCTCAAAGCCTCTTCGCTGAAGATGGAAACATGGCCGTTCCTTGGAGCAATGTACCACCAGCCGCCGCGCTGCTTCTCAATATCGGTGGGCTGTACGCCGGTCGAGAATACAATTGCACCATCCTCCGCCATGAAATCCGCGAGATCGTCCAGCAATCGAAGCGGATCCGGTGCGTGCTCCATGACTTCGAAGCAGGTGATCAAATCGAATTTCCCTTTCGGCCGATCTGGATGCGAGAAGGGATCGTAACTCGTGACCTTAAAGCCGCGGGGTTGCAACGCATTCTCGAACGCACCTGAACCGGAGCCGTAATCCAAAATTCGGCTGTCACGCGCAGAGACGAATAGCTCGGCAAACAAATTGGCCAGCATGTTCGGCCGTACGGTCTCGTACTCGCCGTCGACCAAATGATATTCGTCGTTATAAATATGTCGTCTGAAGTCTTCCGCGGACCACCCGTCACAGTGCTCGGTGAAAATAAAACCGCACTTTTGGCATCGCAGATAATATACGGGAATGCCGGTCAGGCCGAACACATACGGGTTATCGAGAGAACAGTGCTTGGCGAAATCGACCACATCGAACAGCGTTGCTGCTGCGCCGCAGACCTTACAGTGTGCCGGGCCTTTTTGAAAAGTCATCGCGCTGCGGAACCTTTCGGTGAAGAAGCAAGCCTAAATCGCTCTACGGCCGCCCGTATCGTGTCCGCCGACCCGTGGATCTCCCCTTCATACGAAAGCGACTGCGCCAGCATCAATCCAGCGCTCCCGATCTCTTCCGCCTCCTTATCATGCTCATGCAACCATTCGACTTTTTCTATCAGATCAGAAAGATCGGCTTTCACAGGAACGAAATTTCGCCCTGGCTCCAATCTATCGTAATACCACTGACGAAACCCAAGTGGCGATTCAACCTTCAAAACGGGACTGCCCGTCAGCAGCTTTTGAATTAGTCCGGGCCAGGAGTTGGAATTGCCATCTATATCGATCTGATATTTGTATTTCAGAAATTGTTCCGGAGCCGCCGACCCCGCCACAAGTCCTGAGAGTCGTATTTCTTCAGCCTCTTCAGGCGACAACGTCTGGACGACCGTGGACAACTTGGCGTCGATCAAGCTGGAGTTCTCGCGGGAAATCTCCGCGAGCTTGACACGAGGCAGCGACTTCCAGTCTGAAGAAGGTTGCCTGATTCCCGTCGTCCCTCCGCGCCAGAAGGCCAGCGGCAAACGCTCGTCCCAGCCAAGACGATGCTTGCCGAAAAGATCTTTGAGCTGCGAGTAGCCTTGGGACGTCAGAAAATAGTTGTCTGGGACCAACAGGAAGTCGCCGGTATTCGCGCAATAGGCCACGCCGGGGACATGACCATGCTCTCCCACGTTGAAGATCGCGCCGCCCGCCTCATAATTTTTGCTGCCGCAATAGCTTGCAAGCAGGATGGCCGGACTCCTCCAATGGCTGATGAAATAATCCGCATCGGCGGCTCCAGGAATCCTGGGATCAAGCCAATACTCACATTGGCGAGCCGCAGTGAACTTGGCCAAGTTTGCGGTCTGACTGACGGTCGATTGCAGCGGCACAATGCGAAGAAACTCGCCAGTTCCCGAGTGGTCCTCGATAATAGTCGCGGCTAATTTGAAATTCTGAAGGCAAATTGCTGCTTGAATGATGTGATCGCAGAAATGTCCGGAGTGAGGATAAAGATGCCAACATTTCTCGATGATCTGACGCAGAAATCGTGCCGCCGCTCGTCCGTTACCGGCGGCGGCGGCTAACTGCGACTGGGCGCATGCGCGTACGAATTCCGGCTCTGCGGGATTTTCTGCTTTGGTTTGCAGTCTTGAAATCCGTTCGCGAGACCATTGGAAAACAATGTCACGCCGATACTCTGCCCGGCCAAAGAGAAGGTCGACAGCTCCTGCGCGTTCCGCCTGCACGACATTCATTTTGGGAGCAGCTCAAAAAGGGTAGGACGCGTCTTGGGACTTGCCCCAATGTTCAGCGACCAAGCCAAGGTACCGGCTGGCACGGTACCATTATATGGGACCACAAACTTACCGCCTTTATCAAGCCAAACTTGCGCAATCCCCCGGTAGCTAGCTTTGAGGGTAAATTTGTCTCGGCTGACTTCTTGACCATTCACGGAAAGGAAAATGACAGATAAATAACCGGCATAGCCGGTTAACTCCTGAACTCGTACGAGGGCGTCAGCCGAGTAGGATTTTCCAGGTTCGACCGCAAAGGGCGCCGAATTTACGGAAGCCCGAGGAGCTGCGCCCGATATCGTCAATATGCTCGCGGGATTGCGCAGGTATCTTGCGATCGTCTCCGTGGCGGATTGCGAGAAGGTCAATTTATCGATCTTGAGATCGATGGGACCACTGCAGTTGCATTCAGATCCGAGTCGCAAACCGAACACCGCGCGCACGGCACCGTCGGGCACGACGCCTGCCAAGGCGATTTTACGGAAGCCCTCGACACCCATGAGGTCGGCAGCCTGGATGGTCACGGCGGCTCCATCGAGCGCGGCGCCCCCCGGCGCGGTAACGTATCCTTCGATTGCGTCCTTCCTGACATCAAGCGTGAGTCCGGCGGGCGGCTTACTGCCCTCGCGGACCAAGTTCATGAGAGTACCCGGCTGCGTCTCGGGAAGGACTCGCGTCGGCCGGTCATCCCACGATTGAAAGACGATATCGTCGGGATTCAGGCGGTCTATATCCACCACCTGCTGAAGATGGTTCATGGCGGCATCGGTCCACGCGATGTCCGAGGAGGCGCGTGGATCGCCGTTGATGATTATGCCGAACCTGATCTTCTTCTCGCGCAGATGAGCCTCGATCGCAGGTAGTTCTTCTTCGCCATCCCCCTGCCAATTCACGTCGGCATGAAAGAAGGACAACGGCCGGCCGTTGGCCTTTGCGAATTCGTCAAACCACGCAAATAGCTCGCTGACGAAATTATCCGTCGAACCGCCGATCACGGGCTCGATGTCACCAACCTTCACATCGGGGAACGCCGCGTAAACCAAGGACAGTTGCTGGGTGACGCCGGAGGCAAGCTCGCTCAAGGTGAGAGCGCACGTATTCTTCGTCTTGGCGAAATGGCCAAACCAAAATGGCTCGTCCATAGCGACATAATCAAGCCGGCCGCCGGCCTCCTTAATCCGCGAGAGCCTCTTCTCGGTGTCTCCCGCATATCCCTCGGTACCGCTACCGCAGTCCTTTCCGGGTGGAATTGCTCCCATTTCCCAGCCTAGCGAAATTCCTCTCCTCTGCAGTGCTTCAAAGCTCTTTCTCAGAACATCGATAGGCGCGCGATCCACGAAGGCCCAGTCAATCTTGAATACTTTAAGATTCTTGGCCGCCGTGTCCCACTGCGAGCCGTCTTGAAACAAGTCCAGGAAATCGGCCGCAATATGCGATCGGCCTGGGTCGCGACTAAACGGAGTCGTCGTCGCCACCCAGAATTCCGCGCATTGCGTCGGACCGGAATATATCCACATAAGCGCGCCCAAAACGAAAGCTGCCGCGTATCGGCAATGCCGCATTCGCGAGCTTGTCGGGCGATCGGGAGGCTCGAAGGAAACCGGACCGCGGGACATCTGCAAGCAGTTTCCCATCACTGATGCCGGCTTCTTAGAACTTCGATATCCGCGCCCTTGCCGGGGCCACATCGCTGCGCAACTCCTCCGGAGCATCGCGTCTCATTAATGTGTCAGAGGTTTCGTAGTCGAACTTGGCGAGGAATTCGCCGACGCGCCATCCCAGATCTCTCTTTTCCATATCAGACAATTGCTCTCGCCACCGGCCGATAGATGACGTCGCCGTGGGGCTGGTGGCATGCGAACTGAAGATCTCGCCTTCCTTAGAATGAGCATTTGCAAGCGGCAATTTGGTGTTAAGAAATTGCGATAGTGCAACGAGCACGCTTTCATAGTTTAGGATCATATCTTCGTATCGGATGAAAATAGTATCCGTGTTCTGGCTCGCCTCGATTTTGAGCATGCTTGCGCAGGCTTTTGAGACTTCATCGAACGCCTTGCGCTTATCTGACTTAAAGTAACTCATGTGAGAGCAGACGATGTCGCGCGGATCTCTGACGAGCACGATCTGCTTTATTTGGCCGAACGCACCTCTCGCGAAACTGACCGGAAGCGGGTCGAGACTGTTGGATTTCTCCGCGAAGTACGCGGCCGACGACTTTCCGATCTGGTCGGCCAGGCGAATATAGAACTCGCATATCATCGTTCTAAAGGAACCCAACAACTCATGAGACACAAAATTCGAGAAGTAGCTATTAAAGAGATCCTTCTCTCGAAATAGGTCCGAGTAGATCTGATGCGAAAAGGGGTTGAATCCCACGCTATAGCCCGATCCCTCGAGATGATCGGGATGCATGGACCGATCGAAATCGGCAGGCGATGTCAGAACACGGTGAGCCGTCGCATAATATGAGAGCAGCCGAAGCTCGAATGGCGGCATATCGGCAACGACAATTTGTGCATATTGCGCGAGCTTGCTCATAAGCAATGTCGTACCTGAGCGGCCAGGCGCCACTATGAGGATCGGTCGAAGCCCGGCACCGTGGGAAATGGGACGGATCAGATGCTCTCCATTCAGGAGGTTTTGATCGGAGTCCGCAAACCGCACCACGATACGGTGAGCCACCTCAGGAGAAAGGGCGGGAATAAAACAGTGCTCGAATCCGTGGTCGCCTGCACCCCAGGTTCCCGCGTCCCTTAAATCGTTTCTGACGCGGTTGCATCGGATGCGCGCGTGGTATTCGCCGTCGACGTAAACGATGGCGTCCAGCTGTTCATCCGGCGCTTCTGTGTCGGCCGCCCACCCCAACACTCGACTACGATCAACAAAATCAACGTACCCAGTTCTCATGCTGTCATTTCGCTCCATGTTGCGGTCCAGGAAGCGCGCAGCCCCGATTGTGCTGCAGTCACAGTTCCGTTCGACAGAAGGGATGATGCGTCATAACGTCAATACGGAGCCTCGCGCCGCGCGACAAAAATCTATCTAGGAACGCAATGTGTGTTTTGTGTGGGTCCCGAGTGGAGCTAGCGGTAGCGAACCGGGCGGTCGAGAAACTCGTTTACATAGCGACCGACCGCCGATCGCAGTGGCGTGAAGCTCAGGTCGCACCCAATCTTCCGGAGGTTTTTGACTTCGCTCTGCGTGAAATATTGATAAGAATCGCGGATCGTATCGGGCATCTCGACATACTCGATATCCGGTGGTCTCCCCAGCGCCTCGAACATGGCATCGATCATTTCACGGAAGCTCCCTGCGGCGCCGGTTCCGACGTTGTAAATGCCGCAGACTTTTGGCTTGCTTAGAAACCACATAATGACTGCGATCACGTCGTCGATATAAATAAAATCCCGGCGCTGCTCTCCATCCGCAATGCCTTGTCGATGCGACTTGAACAATCGCACGGGGTTCCCGGCCTTGGCCTGATCGAACACCTTGCTAAGCACACTCGCCATTGCGCCCTTATGATATTCATTGGGGCCAAAAACATTGAAAAATTTAAGACCGACCCAGTGTGGCGGCAGACGTTGCTGTTTCTCGAAGCGATCGACCACGAGCTGGTCAAAAATATGCTTGCTCCAACCGTAGGGGTTCATCGGCCGCAAGCGTCGGAGCGCGTTCGAAGACCAATCGTCGTTAAAATCGGACGTCGTGTCGCCATAGGTTGCAGCGGATGATGCATAAATGAACGGCACCTGCGCTTCGGTGCACCAATCGAGCAGCTTCAATGATAAGCCAAAATTGGATTGCATCAGGGCATCGCCGTCCGTCGCGGTCGTTGCCGTGATCGCGCCCAGATGAATTATGGCGTCGAGCTTTCGGCCCTGTAGCCATCGATCGAGGTCGTGTGGAAACACGAAATCGGCGATCTGCCGCTTGGCAAGATTGCGCCATTTCTGCCCTGTGCCGAGCCGGTCGTTGACCACGATATCAGTGCGACCGGCTTCGTTCAGCGCGGCAACGACATTTGAACCGATAAATCCGGCGCCGCCGGTGACCAGAATCATTTTTTTAAAAGTCGTCCACTCAGGTGTTAATAGATCCGGCCCAGCCGTCGTCCATCCCCGGAAAACTAACAGAGCCAGAAGGCTCGTGCACTACCCTATCGGTCGGCCATCTGATGAGGCACCTAGATTTCAAACGGCAGGCGGCCCTCGCTGAAGCCGTGATTCTCGAAATGCTCCTGAGCCGAATCGATCTCACCATCGTCAATGCGCCGGGCGACATCCGGATAGCGCCTTGTATAGAACTCTTCGTCGACGAGAACTTTGGACGGCAGCCGATCCTCAAAATAGCCGTCGGAGACAAAATGCTCTTTCGCTGACGGCACCTCACCGGACTCGATTGCGCGGTCAATGTCGGAATACATGCTTCTGTACCAGGTCTCGTCGACGGAAATATACACGAGGAGCTTTTTGACCAGCGACCGGAGCTGATCGCCGGTCAATTCGACAGTATCGTCGTCACGTAAGCGCGTCTGAATGCCGAGCTCCTTCAGCAAGGCTGAATAGGGGATAACATACGTCGACTGGTTCATTGCCGAACACCTCGCTCCTCGAAAGGCTAGTTGAGCTGCAGGCCGCGCTCAAGCCTCAGGAACTTCCGGCACGTGCTTATTATCTGTGCTGCAGTCAAGCCATTAAGACAAGCAAGTCCGCGGTGGCACTGATCGCGGGTGGCAAAGTAGCAAGGCGAGCAAACCATGTTTCGTTGAACCGCCACCGCATAAGGGCCTAACGGACCCCATTCCCGGGCATCCACGACCCCCGAGTGAATACCGATAGTAGGCACGCCGAGACCGGCAGCCATATGTTTTGGACCGCTATTGTTTCCGACAAACAGCGCGCAAGTCTCGAGGAAATACGGCAGCTCGTCGAGCTTGAATTTTCCGACCAGGTTGTGAATGCGTGCGCGATCTTGGACGCGACGCTCGACATCTGCAGCGAATGCTTCCTCGTCCGGGCCGCCGATCAGCGCAATGTCGACATCCTCACTGGCAATGAGGGCGTTGGAAATCTCGGCAAAGCGTTCGGGCGGCCACTGCCGCATCTCATTGCCCGAAGCCGGGTGGATGCAGACAAGGCGCCGGCGATAAACGCCAAGCTTCCGCAAACGTGGAACAATTGCTTTTTGTCGAGACGAGAGATCGCTAGGTCTGGAAATCCCAACCCGCTCAAGGCTCCCGGCCGCGGCCACCGTATCAACCAGATTGACCAGATCGTCCGACACATGCTGGTGCTTGCGAACCAGCTGGATATCCCCTTCAAACGCCAGCGATATATCAAGCCAGGGGAATTGATTGCGATAATCGAAGCCCGCGAGGACGTTCGCGCCGCACGACTTCAGTAAATTTCGGGTGTCTCCCTGCTTGCGCAAATCGATGGCGAGATCGAACCCATGGGGCGCCAATTCTCGCTCGAGCTCATCCAATCGATCTTTTGAAACCTCCGCCTGACCCAGCTGCGACCGTGCGTGAAAGAACTGAAACGGGATGACCCGATCGATCGCCGGCTCAAGCTTTGCGAGATTTTTCGATGCGGGTGCGACCAGCGCGGTGAGTTCCGCACCTGGAAATTGCTCCTTTATCCGCCGGAATGCAGGAAATGCCGTAATAAAATCGCCGATATGATCGAGCTTGATGGCAAGGACGCGCGTAACCGCCTGCCGGTTGAACAGTGGATGGCCCGCGAAGATGATCTCTGTCGCTTCAGGGTCCACTTGATACATGTCGCTACCGGTATCGAGCGCGGGATGAAAGAACGGGTCGCCGGCCGCGGTGAAACTGGCCCATTTCGCATCGAAGGCGCTTGAGTTGTGATCGTCCTTTAGATCTTTTCGACTGGCGAGTTCGTGGTGGATGAGACTCGCAAAGGGCGTATAAACACAGCGCAACTTTTCCTGATTGATCTTCAGGCAGAAGTCGAGATCGTTATTGATAACGGAATGCGATTTATCGAAGCCGCCAAGGTTTTCGAATGTTTTTGTCTTGAGCAGCATGCATGCGCCGGTAACCGCAATGACATCACGCTGCGTGAGCGCCAAGCCGAAATAGCCCGGATCATCAGCCTCGCAGAATTGGAAAGCGTGCCGCGCCACGCTGCCGCCCGACAGGAACATACCGGCGTGCTGCACTTTGCGATCGGGATAGAGCAGCTGCGGACCAACGACACCGACATCGTCCATCCCTGCCAAGTCGAGCATCGCCTCCAGCCAATCGGGCTGAATGATTTCGATGTCGTCGTTCAGGAAGAGGAGGTAGGAGCCCGACGCTTCTCGCGCCGCGACGTTATTGAACAGAGACCAGTTGAATTGCTCTTGGATTTCGATGACCACATCGCAATTTTCGCGAAGCCACGGCTTCCATTCGCTGTCTTCGTCGAGAATATTCTCAATACAAATGATCTCGATGTTTTTATAGGTGCTCAGACGGCGCAGTGAATCGAGGCAAGTCTTGATAAGGCCGCGCGCCGCGCAGGTGGGAATGATGACCGAGACCAGCCCGTCAACCTTCTTTTTGGGGCGACAGCGGTAGGTGTTCGCAATGAGCCCATCCTCCACCGTCCAGGCGAGGCGCCGTCGCTGCAGCGCGCTTTTCAGGGCCCGCAGCTCGACGTCGGCCGCCTCTGCATTCCCCACAGTTCGGCGAGCCAACATCTGTGGCACGTGGACGATACCCTGCGCGGCCTCGGTCAGACGGAGAACGGAATCGAAATTTGTGATCGGGCCGAAAGGATTGATCCCGACGTCTCGGAACTGCGCGACGGTCGCACACCAGGGCCGGCCGACGTAATTCGACGCCAACAGAAGCGTGGGGGACCAATTGGGTTTGAAGAAGGCATCTTCCCTTTCGGTTCCGACATTATGGCGTCGCTCATCGGCATAGAGGAAGTCGATGGCCTCTCCCCGGTTGAGCGCCACGGCGAATTCATAGAGCGCGTCGGCAGAGAGGACATCGCCGGCATCGAGCGGCAAAACAAGATCTCTTGGCTTTGCGCCTGCATTCAGCTCTTCGAGTTCGGTTCGCGCTGGGCAAATGTGGATCTGCGAGCTGAAGGCGATGAAACGATCCCGCACGACCTCATCCACCGCATCTTTCATCTTCGCGGGGCATGCCACCACGATCGTCCAATTGAGATAGGACTGGCCAACCGTGCTACGCAGCGTCTCGGATAAGAGTTCTAGCCCGTCAGCCCGACAGCTCACACAAACATAAAAAGTCGGTCGAAATTGGAGGCCGGCGATAACCTGCTCCTCAAGCAGCAATTCCGCCGCGGGGATGCGCTGGCGAAGACTCCAAGGTCCTGGGTGCTCGCCAACAGCACCGACCTCGATTTCGAAGTTTCTTGTCTTTTCGATATTCGACTTGGTTTTGACCCTGACGGTCACATGGTGCCGTCCTTCGCTCAGCAACCGGTGAGGCAGGGAAAACGCGAAACCGCTCAGCAGCGCATTTTCCCAACCGTAGGCCGGAAATGCCTTAGCCACATCTTCGCGGCGGACACCGTAATACGCCTGCCCGGCCTTTTGACCGTCAAGCTCGAACTCGACGGACGCGATTCCCTCCTTTGCGATGGCCCAGCCGTTGATCCCAAAGGTTCCCTCAATGAGACGCTGCGCTTTGCCGTCGACGATCTCGGGTGCGTCGATGTTCAAGAGAATTTCGTCGGCTGCCGGATGCTCCCCAGTTCGGATTGGCTCGGTCACGTCTGCGGCCGTTACGGACACTTGATTGGTTCGCACCGAACCGTCCTGGAACACACATTCGATTTCAACTTGATGACCGCCGTCCAGATTCGACGGATCGATCGTGCTGCGGAAGCTGAAGCCGGACTTGCGCGACTGCGCGACGGAAGGAAATTTATTGCCGACGTCCGGCCGATCCTGGCCATATTGGGCAGAGCCGAGAGGCTGGCCTTCGAAGCTGACCCGGATTTCCTCTATGCCCGCGGTCGATACCGTCCATCCGACCAGTGACAAGACACCGGCCTTTGTGAGCTGTATGTGGTCACAGTAAAATTCGTGGGTATCTTTTTGTTGGCGCGGGTTTAGATTTGCCGGCGCCTGCAAGACAAGCTTGAGTTCGCGTGACACACCGCTCGCAGTGCGGGCGACAACCTTAACCTCCTTGCCACGCGCGTTCCCGCTGTCGGCAAATAACGATGCCACATCTGTGACCAACAGAAACCCGGCATTTGCAGCGCTGGCAAATTGCGGCCACGCTACCGCAACATCCGGACGCGCCAGCGCGAGTTCGGCCAGGCCCAGCAGCTGCGAATCGAAAGATACGACGACGTCTTTTATCGGAGAATGCGAAGCTGCCCAGCCTTTGACCTGCAGAAGGCCGCGCCTATCGACAACGGCGTCGTCAATCTGCAGCACCAAAGCCTGATCGGCATTTGCTGTTGCAGAGATGCGCCCCTGCGCGGGCGCAAAGTTGAGCCGCAGCACCGTTTCGAATGTCTGTTTATACCCATTGCGGTCGCGCGCGGTAACCAGCAGTGGAACGCCTTCACTCGCGAGCTCCACCGTCAAATTCGCGAGTAGTTTATGATCCAGCTCGCATTTAAAGCCGCTCTTGGCGAGAATCGGATAGGCCGGATAGGCCTTGGCAAGATCTTCGCGATAGACGCCGATTTCAGCGGCGAGAACTGTGCCGGCACATTCGATGAGAATTTCTTCGATTTCCGAGCGCGCCAAGGCAAATCCGGAAATCAAGATCGGAGAGGATCCCGACACGACTTCATTTTGGTTCGGTCGTTCGACAACGAGCAGGATCGGCTTAGACTCCGTGGTTGCTGTTCGCACAACGGAGCCTAGCGCCGAATCGTTCATCGAAACCGCATCCAAAGGTTGCGCGAAGGCGCCAAAGCTAGTCCCGGCGAAGCATCGCTACGACCTCGCCATGTGACGATGGCGATGTTTCGCGTCATTCAGAGTTCTCGCGTCAAGTAGGATTAGGAGAAGTCTGTGACGGTTTTCTGTTCTGGCTCCGGAAGACCCGGACGCGGCCGGTTCGTTTCACCGCCGGCTCTCCACTACCGTTGGCCGTTTTTTCGCGCGTGGCTGGCGAAGGACGCTGTTCTTGCGCCGCAGCCGGTTGAAGTTTCTCTGACGCGTCGGATGCGGAACTTTGCTGAGGCGGAGCGTCGGGCTCCGGCGCTGAAAGCTGCGCAGGCGCGCTCGGCTGCGATTGGGCGGATGCCGATGGCGCTCCTACAGGGATGGGTCGATCCACCGGATCGATCCGGACGCGCAAGCCGACGAGCGGTTCTCTGCCCGTCGGTCCGACAAGGACGACTCGCTGTCCAACGGCGCGGGTCTGCGGCGATCCCAAGAAAATCGAGTCGACGACAAGCTGCTGCCCGGCGGCAGCGTTGCCGGCTATCTCAAACGTTGCGCCGATCAGAGGAAGGGCTCGGCCGCGGGTTCCCGCGAATGTTCCCGCGTCCACCATCGGTCCGCGGGTCGGACTTGGGCCGCCGGTCACAACCGAGTAGCGCAAATTCAGCGCAGGTGTTTTGTCCGGCCATTGAACCGTCAAACCTTCAATGCGCGACGGTGCAAGCGGTCCCCCGATCCAAGTATCGCAGTCTGCAAAAACATCGCCCCGACCCGCCACATGCCCGAGAATTTTTAAATTGGACAGATCGAGCGGGCCGCTTGGTGCCGCGCTTCGGGCGCCGCCGGGGTCCTGCGATAATTCTATGATTTGGATACGAGCGGAGGTGGAACCGTTGGGCTGGGTGGGAGAAACTACCAGCCGCAAGCGGCTGCTTGAATTCGCGCGCGCAACTACGGTTGCTCCCGGTGACCAAAGCACGGCTTCTTGTGCGCCAGGCGGCAGGATGAGTTCCACGGAACCCTCGCTCCCCGCCTCAGCTTCGATTTGCACGTTGGGCGGAGCGTGTCCGTCGTCGCTCGCTTCGTACTTAATAAGGAAAAGCCCCCGGTGCATGTCGAGGGTCTTCTGCTGAGAATACAGCTCCATAAGGTACGCTCGCCGATGCTCAACAATGTTCGATGTGCTCGCTGCGGCGCAATATACCCGCTGCGATCCGGAAATGCTATTGAGTTATCGCGGTAAGGCAAACGCCAAACTGATGCGCGCTTCGCGCCAATTGGTAGTAGGAACAACGCGCGTCGCCACGAGTAACCATGCGTCGCTGGAGTGCAGGAGCGGGTGGTCAAGTAACGCATTATGAAAAAAATCCTATTTGTTCATAACAACTTTCCTGGGCAATTTCGGCATTTGGCGCAGATCTTGGCCGATGAACCAGATGTGGCGATGGCCGCCATCGGTACGCACACAGCGCAGCGCATCGCCGGCGTAAAGCTGATGAAATACAGCGTCCCCAAAGTGGACTTGGCAGCGACCCATCCTTTCGCGCGGCGCTTCGACCTTGAGTGCCGGCGCGGCGAAGAAGTGCTTTATGCGGCATCTTCGTTGTCAGCCGAGGGCTTCAACGCCGACATCGTTCTGGCGCACCCGGGTTGGGGCGAAACTCTTCCGCTTCGCTCAGTGTTTCCCAATGCCCGCCATATCGCTTACTGCGAGCTCTTTTACCGACTGCAGGGACAAGACCACGGATTTGACTTGGAGTTTCCCCAGACCGGTCTCGATGGCGATGTTGGGCTTCGCATCAAGAACGCCGCGACGCTATTGTCGCTCGTCGACTGCGACAGCGGCGTTTCTCCAACGCGATGGCAACGATCGACTTTTCCAGATGAATTCCAGTCGAAGATAAAAGTAATTCACGAAGGCGTTGATGTCGATCGCGCAAAGCCGACTGCAAATGCCAGATTTAGTCTGCCCGACGGTCGTACGCTGACCAAGGACGACGAAGTCATCACCTACGTATCGCGTTCATTCGAGCCCGTACGCGGTTTTCATATTCTCATGCGCGCCCTGCCGCGAATTTTGGCGGCGCGCCCGCGCGCTCAGATACTCCTCATCGGCGGCGACGGAAAACCCTACGGCGCCCTGGCGCCGAGTGGGCAAAACTGGAAGAACATCTTCCTGAAAGAAGTCGGACACAAGATTGACCACAAGCGCCTCCATTTCATCGGCCACACTAGCCATCAGGATTTCCTACGCGCGTTACAAATATCTTCGGCGCACATCTACCTGACCTACCCGTTTGTCCTTTCATGGTCGATGATCGAGGCCATGAGCAGCGGCTGTCTCGTCATTGGCTCGGAAACGCCCCCTGTCCAGGAGGTCTTAAATTCCGAAAATGGGATACTCGTGCCGTTCTTCAACTCTGAACAACTCGCTGAGCGCGTTATCGAGGCGCTTGCCCATCCGCGCCGTTTCAAGCAGTTGCGCGCAAAAGCCCGAGCGACCGCAGTGGAACAGTACGATATGCGCCGGGTGTGCGCCCCGAAGATGCTGGAATTCCTGGGTATCGAGCTCACGAAGCCGCTCGAAAGAGCCGAGAAGGAAGAAGCTCTCGCTCCATGATCGAGGAATGCACCAATGCACACCCGTTTCGGTTAGCTTTGCCGGGTGGAATGCCGGCCGATCGGGAATGAGCAAGCTGAGCCGAGAGCAACCAAAGTGCATGCCGGCTTGATGCTGTTCGACGAAGAAACGCATTTCGCAGCGCTGGAGGCGCTGTCGCTTCGTTGCCTTTCCGAAGGTGACCTTGCGCAGGCCTTCCGATTGGCGGACCGCCGATGCCGCATTCCGCCGATAGCCGAAGCTCACCATTTTACGCTGCGCGGCGAGATCTCCCATATGTTGGGGTACACGGCTGACGCGCTTGCGGATCTCAAGCGTGCTCTGGATCTTGCGCCGGAAGATATTGCCGCCAACCGTCGTGTTCTGCTTTGGGGCAGCGGAAAAGATCAAGTCGAGGCGGCCCAACGCCTTTTGACGATCGAGCACGATTTCAACCGTATTGCCGCCGCCATTGAAGGATTGCCATCGAGCGAGAAACGGGCCGTCGCAAGAATCGAAACCACGTACGATCGCATCACCGGCTGGGTGGGATGGACCCGACCTTCACGCGTAAAAATTATTCTGCAGTGTGACGGCGGCTCCAAAGACATCAGCTGGCTAGAGGCCGACGAAGGCCATCCATTGGCCGCCACCTTTCCGCACGCCTCGAACTTTATCATGAAGCGTCCTCGGTCGGGCCTGCCCCAGCGTGTCGTGATTTTCGCTGGCGGCACAAAGATCTTCGAAACGCGCTTGCCGCCTAACCTGCAGAGCGCCCGCATCAAGCCGCGTTCATATCCAAAGGGCTCCTTGGCCGAAACCTCTTCGGCCTCTGTTTCGGTCATCATGCCGGTTTACGGCGATTTCGAAGCGACCAAGGCGTGTCTTGACAGCCTGATGAAAGAGATTGCTCGCAACCAGAATACTCGGCTGATCATTGTCGATGACGCCGCACCGGATCCGAACATCAAAGATTTTTTGCGGAAAATATCCGCTCAGGAGCGAACTCGGCTCCTCAGCAATGAAGAAAATCTGGGGTTTGCCGGCTCGGTCAATAGGGCGCTTGCCGAGGTTAAGAGTGGCGACGTCCTTTTATTGAATGCCGATACGCTGGTTCCTCCAGGAATCATCGCACGTCTGAGCGCCATTGCGCGCGACACGCCAGGAATAGGAACCATCACGCCGCTGACCAATAACGGCGAATTTACAAGCTTTCCGGTGCGCTTTCGGCCGAATCCTCTACCCAGCTTCGACGATGTTTGTGCGATCGACGCCGCGGCCGCGCGCGCCAACGGCGAGAATGCAACTATCGACATGCCGAATGGAATTGGCTTCTGCCATTACATAACGCGTGATTGCCTCGAGGCCGTTGGGGAACTATCCACGGCTTTTCGTCGCGGCTATTTCGAGGATGTCGAGTTTTGCTTGCGCGCCCGCGAGCGCGGCTTCAGGAATCTCTGCGCCACTTCCGTCTATGTCGGGCACGCAGGCTCAAAGTCCTTCGGCAGCGGCAAGCGCGCGCTCGTGGTTCGGAACCTCGCGACGATGGAAAGGAATTTTCCACGGTATCGGATGGAATGTGCGGCCTTTTTGGAGGCCGACCCTTTGGGGGAGGCGCGCCAAGCCCTCGAAAAAGAGCTGACTGCTTTTGTGGAGGGAGCCACGCTTCTCGTAAGCGCTGCCGGTCCGAGCGCAGCGGTCGTGAAACAGCGCGCCCAGAACCTTTATGAGCGAGGAGAGCGTGTTCTGCTGGCTCAGATAAGACGAAAGGGACGCAGTCTCTCGATAGCCCTATCCGGCGGCGGGAAGGATATCCCGCAGTCCCTCTCTTTTTCACTTTCAAACGCGAACGAGTGTGCGGAGGCGATTTCGTATCTGGAGCGTATTCGGCCGGCGCGCATAGAGGTGGCAAGTATCGAAGCGATGCCCTTGGCCGTCTTCGATCATTTGTTGAATAGCCCGGCTCAAATCGACATTTTCGTCGCGGACGGCGAACTCGTTTGTCCCCGCGGCGGCTTCACTCGGCCCAATGGCGCGCTATGCAAGGCGGTGGGAACACGGCGCTTATGCGATGAATGTTCGCTCGCGCTTGCGGACGAGAAGGAAGGCGGGGCGCTCAGAGCCAAGTCGTCGATCCAGAACGCGCTTTGGGAACGGGCCGAACACGTCCTAGCACCATGTTCTCTGGCGAAATCATTCGCATCGCGATTTAGCGATCGCCCGGTCACACTTACCGTGGAAAATCCGAACCGCGCCGCTCCCGCTGAATGGCCTCGGGAAGGTCGATCCCCTTCGATCGGTTTCGTTTCGATTGGTGCGGCGGTCTCGGATCACGCTCTGATGAAGCAGGTCGCGCTCGTGCTCAACCAAGCCTTGCCTGAACGCGGCGTGGTGATCATCGGCCAGACCTTGAACGACTTGGAGTTAATTCGTCTCGATAACGTATTCGCAACAGGCCCGGTGCAGATCGATGAGCACGAAAGGACCCTGCGGCAATACGCGATCGATACCCTGTTCGTGGCTGCGCAAAGACCACTGTTCGCGCACCCGGAGCTGGACAGTCTTTCAGCACGCCGACCGACAGCGTTTTTCGATTGGTCGTTCGGCGGAGTGTCACCGCGGCTTGGCGATCTCGCCTTAAGTCCATATTTCGGCCACGACGAAATTGCTGAAGCGCTTGTTTCGTGGCTACCACCGGCCTGACCCATGAATGATCACATTCGTTCATCGCCCGAGCTTGTGCGCCAGCAGCTGGAAAGCGATTTCGGCCGCCTGAACGATCGTATGTTCGTCGGTTACGTCGTCGATAAGAGCGATCTTCTTCGCAGATTTATCGTCGAAATTCTCGTGGATGGGTACCCTACCAAACTTGCTCGCGCTGACGGCTATCATAATGAACTTGCCCTCGAAGGTGTCGGCGACGGCTGCTACGCATTCGCTTGCGACTTTCCCGATCGTGTGATCGAGCAGGCAAGCGTCATCGAGGCGAGGATCGCCAACACGACCGTTCGCGTTGGGGAACCGATTGCTCTGTCCCGCGCTGATGATCGGCCCGCGGTAGCGCCTTTGCGTAGCGACGTGAACTGGCTGGGCGGATTGCACTTTGAGGGCTGGTATATATCGGACGACAAAAGCCCTCCCGAGATCCGCGCCGTTATCGATGGCGAGAACATCGCTGCAGTTCAAGCAACCCGCTGGGCAAATGTTGGTACATCAAATGTCTTTCGCCTCGCGCGCCGCTTTAATATCCACCTGCCTGATCAATTTGCCGACGGCCGCGTCCGACGAGTGCAGTTTCTTCTAAGCAACGGCGAAGAACTGCACGGGAGCCCGATAACGTTTGTTGCATTCTATGACGGGCTCATTCGTACAATCGAGAATCTTAATGCCGCGGAGGGCGAGCAGCTTCGCGCATTGCAATTCGACCGTATTTTCCCGATGTCGATTGCATTTTCGGAATATGAGCATTGGCTTAAGCGCTTTCCGATCGAACCCGGCGCGGGATCCGAGAACGCCTCAATTGCGGTCGCGTTGATCGGCGCCGGCGATGCGGAGACGTCCGCCGCCAGCTTGCAGGACAATGACTTCAAGGACTGGGTCGTGGGCGCACTTGATGAAACGCTCGGACAGTCCGGCTTCGATCGCGAGCAGGCGATGCGATTTCTCACCGAAGACGCGGCAGATTCGACTTACGTCGTCTTCACGCATGCGGGCAGCGTTTTTGCGCCGAACGCGTTGCAAAGAATAGCTGAAGCCCTTGAGCGCTTTCGAGACGCCACGTGTATCTATGGCGATTTCGACGTCCTGGCTTCGGACGCGGCCCAGTGGCCTGTGGCTCTGCCGTCCTTTGATTACGAGCGGCTGCTCGAGCAGGGCTATTGCACCCATTTCTTTGCGATGCGCCGGCAGAGAGCTTTGGAGGCGGTTCAAGGCGGCGCCGCCGACCTTTATGGCTTGTTCTTTCGGGCGCTAGACCGAGACGCTTCGCACGTCGTCCATATTCCGGGAGCGCTGGCGACGATCCCCTTACGAAGCACAACGGCGGATCGCGCCTTGCTCGCCGCGGCGGGTAAAAGTCATTTGGCCGACCGCGGCATTATTGCTGAAACTATCGAAGGAGCTTCGGTCTTATTCTCGACGATCCATGTCGCGCGAGAAATCCCATCGGCGACAACGACGATCGTCATTCCTGTCCGTAACCGGGTCGAGCTTTTGCGGACCTGTCTGCGCTCGATCGCGCCCGTGGTCGGGGGGCGGGTCGACCTCATGATTGTCGACAACGGTTCGGACGATCCTAAATTGTTGAGCTATCTCAAACAGTTAGAGGATGAGAACGTCCGCGTCATTTCCGTCCCGGGACCGTTCAACTTTGCGCATTTGAACAACGTGGCCGCGGAACAAGCCCGCGGCGACTTTCTTTGCCTCCTCAACAACGATGTCGTCGCCATCGACAATCGATGGCTGGACGAGATGCTGTCGCGGATCAGCGAGAACGATGTCGGCGCCGTCGGAGCACTGCTGCTCTGGCCGAGCGGCGTTGTTCAACACGGCGGCACGGTGCTTGGGCCGAGTTTTGCGGCGACCCATGCATTCTCGGATCGGCTACACGATGATCCGGGCTATGCCGAAATGCTTCTTGCGGCGCATGAATGTAGCGCGGTCACAGCGGCATGCCTGCTTACACGCCGAAGCGATTATCTCGCGGTCGGAGGAATGGACGCCGTCCACTTCCCGGTCAACTTCAACGACGTCGATTACTGCCTCAGACTGCGCGAAAAGGGGAAGAGAATCGTTCTGACGCCCCACGCCCGGCTGTATCATCATGAATCCGCCAGTCGTGGACGCGATGAGACAGCCGACAAAGCAGCACGTTTTTCGCGAGAGCTGAGCTGTCTGCGGTCGCGCTGGGGGAATTCTCTTCTCGACGACCCCTATTATAGCCCAATTCTTTCGCTCGACCCGATGCCCTATTCCGCCTTGGCTTGGCCGCCGCGGGATTGCGGCGCGCGAATGAATCGTGCACCGCGGGCAAGCGATCTGCCCAGCGGTTTCTAGCGCTAAGCGCATCTTTTGTGGAAGACTGAGCCTTGTGGATACAGACCAGACCGCTGTGGGTAATGCGATGACCGAGACATCCAGCATGATGGAAGTTGATTGGGCTGACACGAAGGCCGCAAAGACAGTGCTGAATGTTGGCTCCGGGAGTTATGCGCCCGATAAGCTTCATCCCACTTTCCGGAATCCCGAATGGAAAGAAGTCAGATACGACATCGATACGCGCGTCAGCCCCGACATCGTCGGTTCAATTGTCGACATGTCGGCGGTAGAAAGCGAGTCGTGCGATGCAATCTGGTCTTCACACAATCTGGAGCATTTGCACACCTACGAGGTGCCGAAAGCACTTTCTGAATTTCGTCGGGTGCTATCTCCGCGCGGCTTTGCTCTGATAACAACGCCCGACCTGGAGAGCATTGCTGAGCTGGTCGTTGCCGGCCGGCTGGAGGATACCGCGTATCAATCGCCGGCGGGGCCTATCGCTGCTCTCGACATGCTCTTTGGCCTGTCGAGCGCGATCGCTCATGGCAATCACTTCATGGCGCATAACACGGGGTTTACCGCCGACCGACTTGGGCGTCTGTTGATCGATGCCGGCTTTGCGGAAGCGTTTGCCAAACGTGGCGCGGCCTACGACCTATGGGCTCTGGCGGTCATGCCGGACACCGATATCAAAAATGTCTTGGCTGATCTGAAGACAGTTAAGCTGGATCTGTTTCCGGAAGTACTCTGAACAAGCTCGCCGCTCAGAACTTGAGCTGAGCAAGTTTGCCTGCCGCGGCAGGGTGTCCGGCCTGCACGGCCTTCTCAAACCAATATTTGGCTCGCTCCGGGTTCTGCTCGACGCCGCCGCCGGTGCGATAGATCTCTCCGAGAGCCATCTGGGCGTCAGGCACGCCCTGCTCGGCGGCTTTCTCGAACCAGCTCATTGCCCTTTGCGGATCCGCGTCGCAGCCCTGCCCCTTCGAAACCATGACGGCAAGATTAAACTGCGCGATCCGATGCCCGAGTTGGGCGGCGAGCTCATACCATGCCACCGCACTCGCCAAATCTTTTGGCACGCCCTGCCCCGTACAATACATCACGGCCAGCTGGAACTGCGCCGCGGCACTATCAGCATGCGCCGCCCGTTCCAGCCAATGCGCTGCCCGTTGGACGTCAACCGTCGCGCCGCTGCCATTGAGATAGGCCATGCCAAGCGCAAATTGCGCCTCGGGCTGGCCTCCGGCTGCGGCTTTTTCAAACCATCGCCGCGCCCGCTCGGCATTCGGCGTCCCACCGAATTTGCCGGTGTAAAGATGCGCGAGCTGTAGCGCGGCACCGGCATGACCAGCCTCGGCCGCCTCTTTGAGCAGCCCCTCGCCGCGGAACGGGTCCTTGTCGGTCTCTTCGCCGTGGAGGTGCAGCAATGCGAGCGTGGTTTTGGCGTCGGCGTCGCCGCTCTCCATGGCCTGTCGGATGAGTTCGAGGCCACGGTCGGCATTTCGTTCGATGCCGTCGCCGGCCAGATAGATTCGTCCGAGCTGCAGTTGCGCAGCCGTGATGCCCCGTTCGGCTGCGGCCTTGTACCATTCGATGGACTTGGCGGAATCGCGATCTAATCCGGTGCCCTTGCCATAGAAGACCGCAACATTATGCGCGGCGGTCGCGTGGCCTTGTTCGGCGGCGCGGAGGAACCAACGTGCCGCCTCGCGCAAGTTGACCGGAACGCCGGTACCTGTCGCGTAAAATCGGCCAATGAGAAATTGCGACTGCTCGTCTCCGAGCTCCCCGGCTTTCCGGTACCACTCTGCCGCCTCTCGCCAATCCGGTTCAACACCGCGTCCGCGTGTATAAAACTCGGTAAGGCTGATGATCGCCGGCAGATAATCCTGTTTCGCGGCCTTCCGAAGATGGGTTTCCGCTCGATCAGAATTCTCTGGCAGACCCTGGCCGCTCAGATACATCAAAGCGGCATTGTAATGGGCGCGGGGGTCACCCTGTTCGGCCGCTTCCGCGAAAAGTTCACCCGCTCTGTCGAGATCTTTCGTGACGCCATCACCGTTCAAATGAAGGGTTCCAAGCGCCACCATGCCCCGCGCATCGCCATGCTCCGATGCCTTCCGGTACCATTCCGCAGCGGTCGCCGGGTCGCGATCAACACCTAGCCCCTGGTAATAGACGTCGCCCAATGAGAATTCAGCGCGCGCATTATTGTCGGCCGCAGCCTGCAAAAGCCAACGGCGCGCTTCCTCGTAGTCCTTTTCGCATCCATGACCGGAGCGGTACAGATCGCCAAGGATGGCCTTCGCTTCCGTCTTGCCAGCCTCGGCGGCAATCTTCAGCCAGCGTAAGGCCTCTTCCGCGTTGCGCTCGACATAGAGACCGTGCGGGAAAAGCAGGTCAAAATTTTTGTCGGCGTTTTCTTTGTTGTGTGCCGAGGCAGCGTCGAGCCATCTCTCCTTGTCGCCGGGCCACTTCGGCGCCGGCGCGCCATGCAGATAAATCAGCCCAAGCTCGTACTGCGCTTCGATATGCCCTTGCTCGGCGGCGCGCATATGCCACGGCACGGCATCCGCCCAGCTACGGTGCACGCCTTCGCCACGCTGGTAGAGCAATCCGATACGATATTGCGCCTCCGCATCGCCGTGCTCGGCGATGTCGCGCCAAACCCGCAATGCTTCTAGATAGCGCTTTGCGATGTAGGCGTTGCTGGCACGCTCCATAGGTCGTGTCGTGCCGCCGCCCGTGAGGGGTCGAATGCGATCAAGCAAGCTCGGCACGGTGTGGCCTCAGGGCTCGCGCATCGACTCGCCGAACCCAGCCATCACGCCACCGAGGACATAGGCAAGCACCGATCGCGTGCCCACTTTCATATCGGCGGCTAACGTCATGCCCGGGATCAGCTTGAAGTTCGGACCGACGTTGATGAAGTTGGTGTTTTCGACGCTGCAGCGGACTTTGTAATACGGCTCGACGGGCTTTCCGTCATCGTCGGTCGTAAAGGCATCGTCGCTGATCCAGCGCACCTTACCATTCGCCGTGCCATGTTCCATGTAATTGAAGGCGTCGATCTTGAGCGTGCAGTAGTCACCCACACGCACGAAACCGACATTGCGCGATGAAATACTTGCTTCGGCCTCCAGCGGAGTCGAAACCGGCATCAGCGTGAGGAGCGTGTCGCCCTCCTTGAGAACCGAGCCGACGGACAGGCGCGCAACGGTCAACACGATCGACGGCTCTTCCGCCGCCCAATGCACGAGGTCCTGGTGCTTCTGGGCCTTTTCAAGGAGTGTCTTCGCGCTATCGACGCTGCCGCGCGCGGTGACCAAATCCTGGCTCAAGTTGGTCTGCCATTGCTGAATGAACGCCTGGCGATCCGCTTTCAACGAAGCCAAGGTGTGTTGCGCTTCGGCCAAGCTGTTGTTGTCATATTCCAGATTTCGCACCAGATCGATGTGTTGATCCTGAGAGATGAGCTTATTGAGTTCGGATCCACTCCCGTGTTCGGCCAGGAGCGTACGCATGTCTTCAATTTTCTTCGCAATATCAGACCGATTTTGGTAGGCGTCACGATCCGACTGATACTTCTGTTGGGTGGCCTCGGTTTCCTTGACCTTGGCGTCAAAGCTGTTGAGCTGGGCTTTGTATTGCGCCACCTGCTGGTCGTAATAAGCTTGGTTCAAGGATTGATATTTCCCGACGTCGGCGTCGGAACTCGGCGGAAAGACCAGAGGCTTGTTTTGCAACTGCGCCTCGTCACGCGCGATCTGTGCATTCAGCCCGATAATCTGCACCTGCAGCTGTCGCACATCGGCGGCTGCAAAGGTCGCGTCAAGCGAAGCGAGTTGCTGGCCCTTGGCGACCTCTTCGCCCTCCCGGACATCGATCGTTCGAATGATGGAAGTATCAAGCGCTTGATAGACGTTCAGCGCCTTGGTCGGCACGACCCTTCCCGTACCAGATACAACACGATCAATCCGCGTCACGCCCATCAGGAACAGTGACAGCACGATGCCGCCCGCCAGCGTCCAAACGGTCGCTCGCGCATACCACGGTTCCGGCGCTTCACGGATGGCGTCTGTCTCGGACTCGAACTGCCGGACAGCAGCGATCTGGTTTTGCTCACGAGACAAGGGTCGGGCTCCTCAGAGCGGGTTTACGAGCCACTGAGCTCAGGACGTTCCGGGTCTGCTGATGCCAAAGATCGGAATAAATGTCGCAGCGCGCCAAGAGTTCCTGATGCTTGCCGACGTCATGCACTTCGCCGCGCTCGAGCACCAAGATGGCGTCGGAATTGACGAGAGACGTAAGCCGATGCGAAATGATGATCATGGTGCGGCCGCGCGCAATCCGCGAAATGTTGGCATTGACGATCGCTTCACTGTCGGCATCCAGCGCGCTCGTCGCTTCGTCGAGGATCAAAATCTTCGGATCGGTGATCAAGGCGCGCGCAATGGCAAGCCGCTGCCGTTGGCCGCCCGACAGGTTCGGGGAGCCCTCATAGACGAAGGTTTCATAACCGCGGGGCAACTTGTCGATGAATTCCTCCGCGCCGGCAAGTCGTGCCGCGCGCACAACTTCATCGTAGGTGGCGTCCGATTTAGCGGCCGTAATGTTCTCGCGGATTGTCCCGCTGAAGAGGAAGTTTTCCTGCAGCACGACACCGAGACTGCTGCGCAAATGGTCGACGTCGTATTCGCGAACGTCGATGCCATCGATCTTGATGAGGCCCTCGTAATCCGAATGAAGCCGCTGCAATAGCCGCGTAATCGTAGTCTTGCCCGAGCCGCTGCGGCCCATGATGCCGAGCGTCGTTCCCTGAGGAACTTCGAACGCGACCTTCTGCAGTGCAGGCGAGACAGTGCCTGTATACTTGAAGGTCACTCCCGAGAACTCGATCTTGCCTTTCAGCGGATCCAGTACGCCGCGCCCCGTACGGCCTTCTTCCGCCGGCTGGTTTACCAGCCCACTCACCACGTCGACAGCGATGCGAGCTTCATCAAACTGATTGACGAGGCGCGCCATTTGCGTGAGCGGCGCCGCAACACGCTGCGACAGCAACATGAAGGCGAACAACGCGCCGATATAGACCGGATCATTGTTGGTGAGGGCGAGGTACACACCCAAAGCAAACGATCCCGTCAGCGACAGCCGTTCGATGACCTTGACAACCGCATACATGAGGTTGCCGGTCATTTCCGCTTCGAACTGCAATTTTGCGACGCGCGCGACGTGCACGTCCGCCGTATGGCGTTGGCGCGCGTCGAGGGCCAGGGATTTCACGGTACGAATCCCGTGGATCGTCTGCACCAGAAACGAGCCATATTCGGTGGCGGCGTGCTCGACCGCGGATTGCTGCCGCCGCGATCGGGGCATCAAAGCCAGGATCCACATAATGATGAGGCCGCAGCAGCCGAGGACGACGGCCGTCATCGCCGGGCTGAAGAAGAACATGATGGGAATGAAGATCAGCAACGTCGCTAAATCGAGAAGCGTTCCGAACATCTGCCCGACCAGGAAGGTCCGGATCTTTCGGAGCTCCCACATGTCATGGAAGACCTTGCCGGATTGCGTCCTTTCAAAAAAATCGATCGGTAGATTGAGAACCTTTTCGAAAACATACATGCCAAGCTTGGCGTCCATCCGCTTGGTCATGTGCAAGATCAAATACTGGCGCATGTACGTGAAGATGCCATCCACCACCATCAGGATGACCATCGCGATGCAGAGCACGTACAGCGTGTTGTAAGCTTTGAAGTAGAGAACCTTGTCGGACAGAAGCCGCCAGAACATGATCGGCGTGAGCGCCAGCATGCTCATCATGATGGCGCTGATGACGACGTCACGCACAACCCAGCGTTCGCGGAACATCAGGGCGAACATGAAGCCGAAGCCGAACGGCTGGCTTTCGTCGTCAATCTCGTAATTGCGTTTGACGAGGACCACTTCGCCGGTCCACGCGTCCTCAAAGCGAACGCGATCGACGATCAGCGGAGTGTCATCGGCGGCGTTGGGATCCTGCAACAGGACATTCCCGCTCGCGTCATCGCTATGGATCTTGAGAAGCACCATGCTCGCGCCGTTGCGCAGGCGAACGATGGCGGGCAGAGATTTCCTGAGTTGCAAAAGCCCGTTCCAATCGAGATCGATTGGCTTGGCCGTGAGCCCCGACGACTTGGCGCATTTGACGATATCGGCAACCGACACTTCGTTCCGGCCGAGCACGTTGTCATGAACGAGCTTGTCGACCGACAAATGAACGCCGTGACGGCGCGCGACGTAAACAAGGCACCCCAGGCCCGACGGTGTCTCCGCGTTATCCGCCGCGAAGGTCGCTCCGACAGAAGTCGGCTCTGTCACGACATCCATCTCGCTATCCTCGTAAATTGCGGGCGCGCCGCAGCGCTCAACCTGAGCCTATATCGGCGGTACGTGGCTCAACGCCACAACCCCGAATTCGTTAGCCGTACAATGCAACTAAATTATGGACCGGATTCAAGGATTTGCCCAGATGTTACAGCGAAACTGGAGCGAGTTCTGTCGAAAAATGATTAAGGGCCGCCGGAACAAAAGGGCATGTAATTAATGCGCGTGAAGGGGCGGCAAGACCCGGGTCTCGCCGCCCCCTCACGAAATACTACGCTATGTAACTGCCGTCAGCGGCCTTAACCAGCGTTATAGTTCGTTCCATCGGCAAAGCGCAGCGTCACGTCAGAGCCAGGCGAACTCGACGCCGTCACCACGACGGTCTGAGCACCGAACGTCACGGTGGTCACGGCACCCACGGTGTGGATATTGGCTGCAGACTGGTTCAAGCCGATGAAGTCAACGAAGTCCTGACCAGAACCGGCAGAGATGCTGTCGGTCAGGTTGTAGCCTGCGCCATTATTGGTAGCGATATCCACGGTGTCGGAACCATGGCCGAGCTGCGCGATGACGCCGCCGCCCGAGCCGGCCAGCGGGCCGAAGAGCTGATAGGAATTGTCGCCCGTAGCGGTGCCGCCATTGATCGTGGTTTCGCCAGAGCCCGTCCTGACAAGGTTGTTGCCGGCGCCGGCAATGTCGAACGTGTTGTTGCCGGTGCTGCCAGTCGAGTTCGAGCGTGTCGTTGCCGGCGCCGCTCTTGAGCACATCGTTGGCTGCGCTTGCGGCATACAGCTGGTCGTTGCCCGCACCGGTGCTGCCATCGAGCGTATTGCTGCCGCCCGCGGCGCCGAAGAAATCGGCAAGCAGATTGTACCCGCCGGCATGGCTGCCGGACTGCAGCAAATCGCCGTTCGTGCCGGCATAGAGCGTATCCGGACCGATGCCGCCGACGATCGTGTCGGTGCCGCCAGAAATGCTGCCGAGGATGACGTCGGTGCCAGTACCGGCGACGAGCGAGTTGTGGCCGGTGCTGAACATCGCATCGATGCCGCCCGGGCTCGCGTTTGACCCATCGTAAGTATCGGTGCCCGAACCTGCGTAGATCGTGTCGTTACCCGAATTGTGCAGATAAACGCTGTCGCTGCCTGCGCCGGGAGCGGTGTCGCCGTGGTAGGTGTTGTTCGTCGAGCTGAAGTCCCAGAACACGTTGTTGCCGGTACCGCCGTAAAAGACAGCACCCTTGGTCGCGCTCGAACCCACACCGTAGGTTTCGTCGCCGATGCCGCCGTAGATCGTATCGGCACCGGTGGCGCCCGGAACGGTCGTGTTGTTACCGACCCAAACGGTATCGTCGCCCATTCCCAGGAAGGCTTTCTCTTTGCCGCTGCCCTCAAGATTGATTTGGGAATTGCCCAACGCGGTCGAGACAGCGACGTTGGCAGAACCCGTCACATTGACGATTGAATTGGTCGCCGCATCCAAAAGGACAAAGCCAGGCGAGTTGCCGCCGGCGCCCGTGTTGAAATTCGTAATGGAACCAAACGACACATCAACCTGGGCAAACGTACCCGGGCCCGTGAACGGAGGGCCAATTTCCTGGTCCAGCGTTACGGTGCTCGTGTAGCCCAAACTCGCAAGATAATTGACGATCTCGGTGCTCGACGTGGTGTCGAACCCGTGCATCGCGAGATACGTCTCGAAGTTCGGAATCGAAAGTGTTTCCAGCCCGTAAGCCATAACCTGTCCCTCATGTCGCCGGCATCACAGGTGCCAGCTCCAGGTGCAGCGCAGCAAAAATAGGAAATTGCAGGCCCTTCAACCCAGTTGGTTAGCATAGTCTTAAACCGCACCTTCAGAGTCAAGCGACATTCCGCGCCCAAGAGGGCGAGCCCAATTCTCGAAATTTCCTTGTTGCTTCAATGGTATATATAACGCGGCGCAGTGCGATTGTGCGCTGCACACTCAGCGCGGGAACCGAACAGCGGCGAGAGGGGAAACCGAGACGCTACATAAGGTTGTAGCGGAATACCTCAGCCTCAATAAGCTGCGGGGTGCAACATCAAAGCGGCGGTTCGCGCCATGATCTTGAGGTCGAGCCACAAACTCCAATTGTCGATGTACCAAAGATCAAAATCGACCCGGCTTTGCATTGTCGCGACGTTGGTCTCGCCGCGCATGCCGTTGACCTGAGCCCAGCCAGTGAGCCCCGGTTTGACGTGATGCCGAAACGCATAATTTGCGATCAATTGCTCGTACTGTGAGTTATGCGCGGCCGCATGCGGTCTTGGACCGACCAACGACATTTCACCGCGCAATACATTCACGAGCTGGGGCAATTCGTCGATGCTCGTTCGCCGCAAGAAGCGACCGATCCGCGTCAGCCGCACGTCATCGCGAGAAACCTGCCGAACCACCGGCCCGTCCTCGAGCGTGTAAAGCGTGCGGAATTTGAAGATTCGAAACGGTCTATTGTTGAAGCCGGCACGGGTCTGAACGAACAATATCGGGCCTGCCGAATCGAGCTTGATCAGGAGCGCGACCAGCAACGCCAGCGGCGCGAGCAGAATGCTCGCCAGAGCCGCGATCGTGACGTCGACGGCCCGCTTGACGGCGCGCTCGGCCACCGACAGCGGTCCGCGCTGCAGTTCAGCGGTCCACAGCGATCCGATCTGCACCATCGGCCGGCGCAATATCTCGTCCATCTTGCCGTCAGGCAGCAAGTAGACCGGCAGCGGCACGATACTGAGCCGGCGAATGACCCGGCGCACGCGCGCTGTCTGCTGCCAATCAAGGATCAGAAATATGCTGCCGATCGAGGGATCTTCGTAGGTCGATCTCGCAACTTGCTCGACGCCGTCGCCGATCTGACGTCCAATCGAAATGACTCGTACCGGATCATAACCGGCTTGCCGCAGCTCGTTGAGCCGGCTCAACGAATCCGCACAGTCCTCGCCGACCAGGACGATCGCCCTCTGCTCGGCGATCGCACCGCGTTCGCGGGCCGAGATCAAATAACGCGCGAGATACAATCGCGACAAAACGAGGGAGAGCAGGCCAAAGAGGAAGAAGAGCGTTGTCGCCCCTCGAGAAAATTCTGTCCCGATCTTCAAAAGGAATACGATGCCCATCAGGAACAGACACACGAGAACCCAGACCAGTGTGACTTCACGCGCCTGCCGCCATTTCGACATCAGCCGGGACAGCGAATAGGCGCCGCCATAGGCTTGGATCAGTGCGAAATCGATGTAGGTGGCGGCGCCCACCGCGACGAACGACCCGATGGTCTCTGCGTGCCCTAGCGCGATCTCCTCATATAGGACACCGGTGATGACGCTGATTGCGACAATCGCCGCAAATTCCACCAGAAAGACAAGGGGGCCGATCCACGATGTCGGGAACGGAAAGGAGCGGCCGACGCTTACGCGTTTCGCCGCCTCGACATGGATGAACTCCGGGTCCGCACGCAGTGACATCGCGGAAACCTTAATAACACCTAAACGAAGGTTCCTATTAGCCGCAAAAGGAAAAATGCGCCAGTCTAGAAAACCATCCTTGAGCGAATTCAATCCTTTAGGTTGTAAGGTTCCGGCATAGGTATCACTCGGGAGAGTCGTCGTTCGCACGCGAAGGTAAGATGTTCGGGTCGATGCTTGCCATTGTGTTGGCGATCCGCGGCGATGTTTCGCGCCATTTGCCTCACCGCAGGGCGCCCAGACTGAAAGGCTGATCGAACTCAATGCTGAGACTTATCGAAAGGACCGTACTCTCGCTGAGGCATTCCGGCCTCAAGAGCACGTTGAAGAAGATAATCCGGTACCCTCAGCGACAGAGAAATATCGACCTCATCCTCCGCGGCTCCGACAATATCGAGGAGCGATTCACCGAGATCTACAAGAAAAAGGCCTGGCACTTCAGCAGCGACGAGAGCAGCAGCGGCGCCGGATCGTCATTTGACTACACCGCAAATCTCAGACGCGAGCTTCCGCATCTGGTCAAGAAATATTCGATCAAGAGCCTGTTCGATGCACCTTGCGGCGACTTCAACTGGATGCGGCATTTTCTGCAAGAAGCCGAAATCGACTACATAGGCGGAGACATCGTCGCTCCCCTCATTGCCGCCAACACGTCGAAATACGCGAATCAGCGAACGAAATTCGTCCACCTCGATCTTACGGGGGACGCATTTCCAGCCTGCGATCTCATGATCTGCAGGGACTGCCTTTTCCACCTGTCTTTTCGCGACACCGGGCTGGTGCTGCAGAATTTCGTCGCGGCAAAGATTCCGTATCTGCTGACAACGACCCACATCAACCGCAATGGGTTCAAAAACAGAGACATCATCACGGGCGACTATCGGCTGATCGATTTGTTCGCCCCGCCCTATAACTTCCCGAGCGACGTCTTATCCAGAATAGCGGACTGGAAGGAGCCTGATCCGCCGAGAGAAATGTGCCTGTGGACGAGAGATCACATCATTGAGGTGCTTAAGATGCAGCCTTGGCGCGACGCGGCGAGCATTTCTAAAGGTTGAATCGATTAAGCTGAGCCGCCAAAAGCTGCGCGGTGAATACGTTCATTCTCACCGCGCTCTTCGAGCCATCGGTCAGCACCACGTCAATCTCAATCATGCCGGGCGAAATTTCTCTCACACTGTAGATCTTATCGACCTCGATCTGCCGGCCCATGAATGTTTGCGCCATAATCGAAGATCCAGTCAGCGTCAGAACACAGAACGCCGTAATGACCAAAGTGCTTCGCATCATTGACTTCATTGGCAGCTCCTTCGCTAGACGTGGCGCATTGAACCATATGGCGAGCGGTATTGGGAATGGAACAACTCCGCAATACAAAAATGCTTCCTTTCGTTTCGCGTGACGTGTGCGATGATCTCCAGATTTAAATATTACTACGACAAATGCCGATCGGCCTGGCTCAGCGGCACGCTGAGGGAGAGATTCGTCCGCAAGATTCTGACTGCGATTTATGTGCCGCTATTCGTGAATTACAAATACGCGCGCTTAAGCCGCGCGGACAAAAGCCTCACGATCGACACCGGACCGACCGACCAGCTGCTGCGCGGATTGAGCGGGCAACGCGATGACCAGGCGATTGTTGCGCGAATAGCGCGGGCCTATTCCCTGGCAAAATCGACGCGACTCGATGCCGCGAGCCCTTTTGTAATTCGCGGTCTCTGGGACGAGTGGATCAGGATCAATTATGGCCCGCTGATCGATGCATTGTCCGAGGGAGAGTTGGACCGCGCCGCGCAGTTGCTTCGGAATTTCCAGCGCGAGCAATTCGCTGTCGGGACTGGCGGCAATTTTGAAGACTTCAATCGCATCCGGCACTCGATCTTTGGTCGGCGCTACTTCAAGACCATATGGTCCGACTACCGCGATAAGCTCTGCGCAAGCGGCTATGACTTGTCAGAACTGTCGCATCCCACGATCGGGAATCCCGCCGGGATTGCGCTCAACGGGACGGTCGTCCAGATCGAGACGCTTCGTCACGCCTATAAGGCGCACGCAATGCGCGATCTGCTTTTGGGCGTCCGGCTTCCGACAGTGACCGAGATCGGCGGCGGTTTCGGCGGACAAGCATACCAATTGATCGCGCAGTCCAAACAAGCCGGGAATCCGATCGCCAAGTATCTGGACTTCGACATTCCGGAAGTTCAGATCGTGGCGAGCTATTTCCTGCTGCGTGCTTTTCCGGACGATGACATTCGCCTTTTCGGCGAAGCCGCGCCTACGGATGCATTTGCAATCGGCGTGTTTCCGCATTTTTGCATTGACGCTCTGCCGGACATGTCTGCCGACCTGGTGTTCAATTCAAATAGCTTCTCTGAAATGGATAGCGCTGCCGCGCTCCATTACCTGTCCGTGATCAATCGCATTTGTCGCCGGTATTTCATGCACGTCAATCACGAAGTCCCGTTTCAATTCAAACAGACAGACGGATCTGTCAGCCACAACGTCATTGGCTCGAAAATGGTGCCGGATCCCAGCCGCTTCAAGCGTGTCTATAAGGTGCCGCGGGTTTACGGACGACCCGAAGACTCGTTCTTCAAATCATATTCTTATCTGTATGAGCGGATTGCCAAAGCCGAGCGCAGTTGATTTTCAGTACTGCCGGATTGACTTGGCAACGGCGCCGTTTCGCAGTCCGGACGAGAAGCGCAGCAGGACGATCGCCGCAAACAGCGCGGCAATATGCGAAAAGACTTCCCAATAGCCAACGATGAACGGGCCGCGCATCAGAATCATGGTCAGCATCGGCAAAAGACACAAGATCAAATGCCACGGCGAGCCCCACGGCGCTGCGAGCCCGCGCTTTTCGACCAGGCGAAGAAGATAAAGCGCGGCCGCCGACAACAGCAATGCGCCGATGATGCCATAGGCGAAATACCCTTCAGCGATCAGCGGAGACGAGAGGTCGTCCGTACCGTAGAAGCGGTATTTGCTTATCATCGGCGCTAGATAGGACGAAATGTAGTCGGATTTGCTGTCCCAAACGGCGCGCGGCACAAAGAACAACATCGCGCTGAAAATATTTGCACCGTAGCTGTAGCCGTAATCCTGCGCGTATTTGATCGCGTAACAGAGCAGATTGAGAATGTGGAAGTCGATGCTCGCGAAAGTACCGCCTTTTACGATGTCCGGATCCTGGCCGTAGTTAAGATTGAAACGAAAGGTATTGAGGAAGCTCGACATGAGCGTTCCCGTGGCGAGCAACAGCAAAAGGAAACGGACGCGTTTGACGCCGAATTGCACGAGACATGCAAACACAATGACCGCGGAAACGCGAAATCGTGCGAAGCTCAGCGGATTGTTGATGAGCATGGCCGGAATGAGACTCACCGTGAACGCCGTGACCCAACCGAACGACCGGCGACGCCAGGCAACCGCCCAGCCGATGAACACGCTGATGAAGGCAAACGGGTTAAAGAACGAGTGAAAAAGGATGAGAAACGGTTTGCTGAAGATCGCGCCGAGATACGTGTCCATAGCCTCGCGCGTGGTCAAAAGGGCCGGCCAATAGAACGCGAGGAGCGCCAAGCTGAAAGCCAGCGAGGTCACAAACAGGAATTGCGGCTGAAAATGACCGTCATTGACCGTCTGCCACATGAAGCCTTTGGACCGGACGGTGTGATCGGCCTTTTGAAAGAGAAACGGCAATCCAAGAACGCAAAAACCGAGACACAGCCAAACTGCAAGCCACACCAGATCGTCGTCGCCGTAGATCGGATCTTCGAAAATAGCCAATTGCCGCAACGGTCCAATCGACAGGAAGATGTAGTTGAAATAAAAAATGACAACGAATAGCGGCTGCGCCCGGCGCAACGCGGCGACTAGGCCGACAATAGAGACGAGCCCGCAGACCAGCAGAACGAGCCCGGCAGCCCATTTGCCCGGCTGATCGTCAAACAGATCGACGGTCGATGCGACGAGATAATAAAATGTAATGCTCGCGACCGCGGCATCGAAAAGGAGCTCAAGCCCTCCGGCCGAATTGCCGAAGGTACTGCCGTTCCGGCGTGCCGGCCTGACAGGATGCGCGAAAAGCTGCTGATTTTCGCTCACCGGCCGCGATGCCCTTGCCTGTGTTCAGCCGCAACGATCATCATCGCGCATTCTCTTGGGAGAGCCGGATCTGACCGTGTCCGCCTGCGGGTCTGGTCTGCCCGATGAATTTGTCCTTACTCAGACCGAAGGCATCGAGCAAAGCTTCATCCAGGCCGGGTGGATTGGCCTTGGCGGCGGCATAAGCAATTGCAGGGGCGCGCGCAAAGTCCGCGCCCATGTGATAGACGTGCTGCAGGATCTCGACAAACCGATCTGGCGCGGCAAGCGGGACGGCCCAGCCTGCACCGTGCGCTTCAAGATCGTTCCACGGGGTCCGTTCACTGATCAAGGCGGGCACCCCGCAGGCGAGACCTTCCAATATGGCCTGGCCAAAATTCTCTCCGAATGTGGGAGAGAAAAACACGTGGTACGCGCTCAGCCGGGTCTTGAGTTCGTCGTGCGGAATTGCGCCGAGGAAGCGAACAGTCACGTTGCCGGGCAACGCACGCATCTTATCCTGACAGGCGCGATAGTAGGCCTCATCGCCAACCGGTCCGATAATATCGAATTCGCATGGCACATTCAGCCGCCCGAGGATGTCGAACGCGCCGAGAAGGTTCTTCTGGGCCGCAACTCGTCCGGCGAAGCAAAGCCTGAGTTCGCCCGGACGCTTCGGCGCCGGGGCGTCCACACCGTCGTCGACCGGTTCTTCGCCGAAGTGAGGCAGCACGACGATATCTTGCGTGGTTCGAAACGATTCTTGCACGTCGCGCGCTTCATCCTCGCTGGAAGCCACGTGAAGCATATTTCGGCCAAGCCCGATCAGATCGAAGGCGCGACAGAACAAGATCTTCTTAAACTGCTTCTGGCCCATGAGCACCGGAAGAAATATGCCATGAGGAAAGTGAACAATCCGCTTTGGTGAGCCGAGCAGCCTGTCCATCATGAGCGTCGGAATCGCGATACGATAATCGAAGCCGCAATTGACACCGACAACCGTTTCCGGATTGCGAAGGTGTCGGAGCAGATAACGATAACGCTGGAAGTCGTAGGGAATATATTCGACGAGATAATCGCCTTCCTGCAAGACGCGGTGTGGTTCGGGGAAAAGCGGCCGGCGCGTCGTCAAGTCATAATTGAGCGTCACGATGCGGACGTTGACGTAACGGGACAAATGCTTGGCCAGCCGCCTGACGCTGATGGCCGGGCCCACTGAATATTCGGACGGGAAATAGGCAAAGAAGATCAGGACGACTTCGCGCTGCGGCAGGTCCGTCCCTTGCGCATCTACACGCATCGACACTCCGAACGGGACTCTTCGCTGACCAAAGGCCGGACCGAACAGTCGAGCGGCGTGCGTGCAAGTCCATCCACATTGGGCGGCCGCAACAGCGGTACGTTATACTTTTCGCGAAATCGCATCAGACTGCGAAAGTGAACCCGGGCAGCACGGCCGAAGAAACTCGCACTCGCCCGCCGGTGCTCATGCATGATCACGGCGCCCGGCACCGCAACGACGCGATATCCAGCTTGCCATACGCGGGCGCAAAGATCGACGTCCTCCATGTAAAGGAAAAAGGACTCGTCCATCCCGCCGATGTCTTCAAACACGCTGCGGCGAATCATGAACCCCGCACCGATGACCCAATCGGCTTCGAAGATTTTTTCGCTGCACCAGGAATCGACCATCAGATGCCGCTTCACTCTGGACCTCAAGGGCCAGAACATGCCAAGCGGCGTCCGGCGTCCGATGACATCCATCAGGCTGTAAAAGTGCCGCGCGGCATACTGCCGGCGTCCTTGCGGCGAGACGAGATCGAGTCCGACCACACCCACAGCGCGATCGAACGCCGCCAAAGCCGGAACCGTGCTGTTCTCCGTGAAATACGTATCGGGATTCAGGACCAGCAGGAATTCGCGGCTGCAGGATCGCGCGGCGAGATTGACGCCGGCGCCAAATCCCAGATTTGTGTCAGAGCGGATAAGTCTGACGTGACCGATCGCAGCGACAAACTTGTCGTAAGAGCCATCGGGCGAAGCGTTGTCGACAACCACGACCTGCTCCGGCCGGGCGATGCCTTGGCCGAGGATAAATTCCACGCACCGGATCACCGAATCGGCGGTGCAGTAATTTACGATGATGACTTCGAGTCGCGCGTCAGAACTCATGTCGACAATCGGGCAAATGCCTGGTGCTGCACAACAAATGGTGCGCGGGCCATCCTAACGGTTATCGCATCGCCCCCAGCGGGGCAATCTCGCCGGGATCACTTTGCGATTAACCATTAGCGCAAACCGCAACCGACCGGCGTTCATTGGCCCTTCGGTACCTCGATAAAGGAACGAGAACTCGAACCGCCGACATAGGTTGGGTCCTCGACGTCCGGATGGTCCTCGATCTGCCAGTCGCTGAGCTTTTCGACGACCGGGACGCCGTCACGCAAAATACGGAACCGCGGCCGGCCCACCGCTGCGGGCGCGCGGAGGTCGGCCAGTCCGGCCTGCGCTTCCGCCGTGTAGCGATGTCCGTCAATCTCGATTTCGAGCTGCGCCGGAGAGGTGAGAAAGGCGATCACCTCGATATCATTGTGCAGTGCCTCGGCGCCGTTAAGTTTCATCGGCACGTCGGTGCTCACCGGCGGCTCGCCCAGGCGCTCGACATGGCGGCGGTGCGTATAAAAAATCGCATCCTTGACGATGGCGGGCATCTGGCCGGTCTTGAACCAGTGCGTATAAAACCGCGTCAGGTCGTAAAAGACGTATTGCGTTCCGCTCGACGGCGATATTTCCGTGCTTTCTGAATAGTCGTTCCACGTGATCAAGTGCACGAAATCCGGGGCTTCCGCGATAGCCTTGGACCACTCTGCCCGAAACAACCGCGTATTGGCCGCTTCCCACATCATCGAGCTCTTTGGGCGAACGTCCTGTGGAGCGATCGGAAGCATTGTTGCGAGTTGTCCCGATCGCAGGGCGCGCACGCGACCGAAAAAATTATCGTCGGCAAAGCTCGCAGGGTCACGATCGCCCCAATACGACAGGCCATAGCTGAAATGCGCGAAACTGTTCGCGTGCAGACCGAAGTTCAAGAGCACGGGAACGAGCGCGATAGGCGCATTGCGCTTCGTCATCTCGTCGACAACATTGCTCCAGTAACCGGCGGCACTGCTCTCGGGGTAAAATGGCGTAACGAGCATACGGCCGTCAGGAAGACGATAGATCGAAGGTTGCTGAGCCAGGCTCGCGAGAGCGCGCGTGAGATCGTCCACGCTGATCTGCTGCAGGGCCGCCATATCCGGCTCCGGAACGACGGAAAAGCCGGGCGCGACCGCCGCCGCGACGTCGCACATCATCAATAGGTCGTCCCAATATCGTCCCGTATTGGCTTGCAACATGTCGAATTGAAAGCCATCGAGGCCGATCGCGCGCGCCCTAAGAATATCGATGGCATAATTGATCTGCTGCCAATACGGACTGTTCCATGGCCCGACCGGCAAGGGACGCCCGCGCAAATACCCACCCTGGCGAAGAAACTTTCCTTCGACGCCCTGCCGCGGCAGCAATTGAGTCGCATAATAATCGCGCCGCGACGGCAAATTGTCCGCCGACAATTGGATGGGATCGAAATAATCGGCAAATACCTTTTTTGTGGCCGCCGCGAGCGTGCGCGTATCGGCGGCCCTGAACGGCCAAATGTCGGCCGGCAACTCCTTGGCGACAAACTGTTCCGCGACTTGTCTGATGCTGTTCCAGGGAATTTGAGTGGTGGGAGCCGTCGCTTCGCCAGCCGAAGCTGGTTTAGGACTGATGATCATCAGGGCGGCACAGATTGCCATGCCCGGGATCATGTACCGCCGCGACCATCGCGATGACCGAGAAGGCCGCGGGATCATGATTCTTCGGGCGCCGAGCTGATGAGGACCGAGGGCCACAGCGATTGTGGAAGCGCCCGCAAGCCGAGATTCGGCACGGTGTTGTTGAGCCTACGGATCGCAGCCCATGCGCCGCTAAATTCCGGAAGCAGCAAACCTAAGCAAATTCCGACCGGCCCAAGAATCGGCAGCAGAGCCGTTCCTCCAAGCAATCCGACAGCAAGGCCGGCACCATAAGCGAGCGCTGTCGAACCAACCCGATTGATCGCAGCGACACCGACCATCGCCGCATCGAAGTAGGCGCCGACAAAAGCGACCAATGCCAGCACGACCAAAACATCCCATGAAAATTGCACCTGGCCATGGGTCCAGATCGGAATAACGACAGGTGCGAGAACGATTTCTGCGGCCAGAATCAAGCCGGCCGTGCCCACCGCGCCGCCGAGGATCGCCTCGATGATATGTTTGACTTGGCTGAGCAGACCGTGCGCGAAAGCCCGGCCGATCTCGACTTGCGCCCCTTGCGACATCGTCTGCGCGAGCAGCCGGGCCGCGCGGGTGTAAATCACGAGCACCGAAAAGCCCGCGAGCACGCTGGCGCCGAAATAGTGGAATATGATCAAACGGGGCAACTGGCTGGCAAAGACGACAACGCAGACCAAGAGCGCGAAGAAGCCGAGCGAGGCTTTCCAGGTTCGTCGCAGGGCGCCAAGGTCGAAATCCCGGAACGAAAAGGAAATCCAGGGCGCGTAGAAAAAGGCAACGACGACATTCATCGCCAAATTGAGCAAAGTCGCGCCGAGCATCACCGCGGCGACCGTCACCGGCCCCGCGGAGAAGACGATCAGCGCACACGCAGCACCGATCAATTCCACCGCCTTGGACACAGCCAGCAGCACGCTGGGCAAAGCCTGACCCATTGTCGCGCTGATCACGCCGTTGAACGGCTCCATATAAAAGCCGAGCAGTGTCGAGAGCGTGATGATGAGAAGGACGGCGCGCGCCTCGGACAGTCCCAAGGACTGCACGGTCAGGACCGATCCGAGATCGAACGTGTTCAGCGCGGCAACCAAAAGGCCGTAACCGCAGGCGATCACGAGCGTGATCAAAATCATCGACGTGACGAAAGACCGCGCCGCCTGCCGCTGATCACCTCTGGAATAGCCCAGAACAATGTCGGAGGCGCCGGCTTGGCCAATGCCAAAATTAGCGAGAGCGACGAACAAGCCGAGCGAATTGAGCGCGATCCATTCGCCGTAACGCTCGGCACCCCACACCGCGAGAAAAACCGGCACGAGCAGAAGCTGCTCCGCGACCCGGACGAGGCGCAGAAAGACGTTGCCAGCGACCGTGCCCCAAATTCGTCGGCGCGCGGTGGTGCTGATCATGCGTCGCCTGCTGCCGGCACATCGGCGCGCTTGCGCATGAAGATAAAGAGCATCGTCTTCCAGCGTCTCGGCGTGAGCGCATGGACCGCGAGAAGGGCGCGGTAGAGAAGCCTGGAATTGGCGTGATAGGCCGGCTCGGCGTCGAGCGCGTAGACGAAGTGTTCAAACCGCGCGGGATCGAAGAACCTGTTCAGTGCGGCCGGCGTGTTGAGCCGATACAGCGCCGGAAACACGTCCTGCTCTTGCCGCTCCGGCTGCGAGAACCGCAGCACCTGCATGCGCAGCGTTTTCGGCACCAAGCGGTTCGCGGCGGCGATGTAGCCCCACCGGTTTGGCGTCCGCGCGCAGATCCAACCACCCTCGGCCAGGAGACGATCGAACTCCGCTGCCATGGATGCAGGTTCGGCAACGTGCTCGAAAGTAAAGTCGGACAAGATCAGATCGATGGATTTATCCGGCAGCGGGATGGATTCATTCGGCTTGATGACCAGGGCACGGTCGAGCGAATCATTCTGCGTGACGATCGGATCGACATCGACGCCGATGACCTCGCGGACCTTACCCTTGAAATTCAGCAGCGCTTGTCGAAATGCGACCGTATCGTTCAGCCGTTGCGCGCCGCGCCCGGCGCCGAAGTCCAGGATCACGGTGCCGGAATTGATCAAGGCATGAATGCGCTGATAAAACTGAATGCTGCCATCGATCCGCGTAAATCCACCGGCGGACACTTCCGGAAAGAAGTAGGAGTTGATATCGGCTTGCTTCGTGGCCTGCTGCATTACGGACGCGATGATTGGAGTGGCATTTGTTGAAACGGCGCACGCGCCCGTGATTTATCGGGCGACTGCAGCCTTCCTAGCATAGGTCGGCATTCGGCTGCTCGCCACATAGTACCAGCGACAGGACGCATCCGCGCCCGGGCTCCCGATTAACGTAAACGTGAGCGTTTCGCCCGCTGCGCGCGCGACGATTGCGCCACTCCGGCTCCAAGCAAGCCGAACGCCATGATCGAATAGCCCGGAATCTGCAGCGAAAAGTCGATCATCGAATGCGCAAGACCGATTGCGGCGACGGCAAGCGCGGCCGCGGGTATGAACAGGCCGTCCCTGCGCACGCGCACGCCATGGATGAGGACGGCAATGGCGCCGACCCAGGCCATGACGACGATGACGGCAAACGGGATGCCCATTTCGAGCGCAATTTCGAGCAGCGTGTTGTGAGCGCGGTTCACGATGCCCCATATGGCGCCGGCATCCCGATAAGGCGGAAAGGCCCAAATGAACGTGCCGAGGCCGTGACCAAGCCAAGGCCGATCCGCGATCATCTGCAACGACGAGCGGTACACCTCAAATCGAACGGCGTCGCCGATACCGGATTCGTTGAATCTCGCGCCGACGCTGCCCGCGAACTGCAAGAGAGCAAGGGCGAGCAAGACCGCGCCGATCGTCGCCAAGATCATGCTGGGGCGTTTGAGGTGACGCCACCAGAAGACGACAAAGGCGAAGATAAGACCCAGCAACGAGAACACGACGCCGGCGCGCGAAGCCGTCATGAATAGCGCCGGCATCAGGACGAAAAACGGCAACGCGGCCCATAGCATCCGGCGCTGTGCACGCCGATCGGAGGTGGAGAAGACGGTCTTCAATGGGCGCTTACCGTTGGCCTGAAATGAACGAACCTCCCGAAAAAGGAGAAGCATGCTGACGCAGGCACAGCTGCCGAAATAGACCGCCGCCGTGTTTCGGTTTGTGAACGTTCCGGTCAGAGAACCGAAATATGCGAGCTTGTCTCGCCACAAGACCTTGGTCGGATCGATCAGGAAAAGCGCGAGGCCGAGAACGGCATAAAATGCGCCGGACCAAGAATTAACGATAAGCAACTGTCGTGCGCGGGCTTCGTCAAGGCAGACGAGGTAGCTCACCGCAAAGGCGAGTATCGCCAGGAGCGGCGCCCCGAACGCAAAGAACGGCTCATTGCGGATCGCGGTTATGGAGCCGTTCAGGCCAGCGCCCAAGATAGCGCCGGCCTCGCGCCACGCCGGGTCTGGAGCAGCCCCCAAGAACGGCGGCGAACTGACCTGCAGCCAGATCACGGCGGCATACAGGGCGACAAGGATACCGCAGACGATCAACGGCAGCCCTTGCCAGCGCTGCAAACTGCGTGCCGACGCCAAGATCAGCGCAAAGCCCAAAACCACGCACCAGACCGCGATCACACTCGGGTCGGTCGATCCAAAAGGGAATGGCGCCGCGGCAATGGCCGTGAATAGGATGATTGAGGCAAACTTGATCAAGCTTGCTCTCCTAACGGGCATGCGACGAGCCGAAACTCCGTGGCATCATTGGAATTGCCGCTTCGGAAGCTCGATTCCGGGTACATCGATTTGGTAGCCTTTGATCGCGAGCGTCTCCGCAAAATCCCATCGTTCCGATTTCTGGCAGATCTTTTATCCGATCGAGGAGCTTTTCGTGGATCGGCCAGCCCGGGCCGACAAAATTATCGGCGGCGATCGCGACAAATTCAGGCGTCAGCATTTTTGCGAATTCGGCGAGCGCTTGTTCAGCGAGGTCCGGCGGCAGCGATGGGAAAATGGCAAGCGCGAGATGATTGCGCTTGGTCATGATCCAGCCTTCGTTCGGACCCTTCGCGTAGGACATCCTCAGGAGATCAAGGTCTTTGGGTTGGGTACCGGAGCCGATGGCACGCAGCCAAAACAGGCTCAGCCACAGGTAGCCGTCGACGGGATCGCACGACAGCGACGATTTCACCGCCGCCGTCGCCGCCGCCATGTTCTCGTCGATCTGGCCGATTGCGGGATTGTTCAGAGAATCTTCCGCAACCCGCAGCGAAATGATGGCGGCGTTTCTGGCCGCGGGCGCGTAACAGTAGGGTTGGCTTGCGACCGAATGAATTGTGCCAAGCTGCGCGGCAAGCTGTTGCGGTTGAAAAATCTCACCGCGAAGAACCTTTGCGGCAACCGGCTCGATTTGCGCGTCGCGCGCGAAGATCGGAAATGTCAGGACGCCCCAGCCCACGCCGACACAGCCCAGCACAATGGCAAGTATGCGCAGTGCGGCACGGGCTTTCAAAGCCGACTAGTCCGTGTAGCCGTATCGGGAATAATATTTGTTGTAATAATAGTGGCCGCGGTGACCGTCATAGCGGGACAAAAGATTGGTGTCGGCCTTGTTGAGCACGACACCAAGCATGTTCTGCGCCACCCCCGGCGCGTCCGCCAGCGCGCGTTGCACGGTCTCAATCTTGGTGCCGCCCCACTCGACGACAAAGACGAAGGCGTCGACCAGGCTCGTCGCGGTCCGGACATCGACCACGGGCGCCAATGGCGAAAGATCGACGATGATGTAATCGTAATCCGCGCGCAGCTGCTCGACGAAGCTTCGTGTTGCGTCGGAGCCGAGAATGTCGGCCGTATGCGCGATCCGGCTTCGTGTCACCGTCGGAATGAACTTCAAATTGCTGCCCTGATCCGTGCAGGCGACATCGGCGATCTCGGCCGCGCCGCTGAGCACTTCAAGAAGGCCCTGACCGGCGTTGGGCGCCAGGCGGCGCGACAGCGACGGATTGCGGAGGTCCGCGTCGATGAGCAAGACCTTTGCACCGCCTTGAGCGACCAAGGCGCCGAGCGCCGCGGCAATTGTCGACTTGCCCTCGTTCGGAAGCGCTGACGTGATCCCCAGGACTTTGCACGTTTTCTTCGCGCCGTAGAGATCGGCCGCCACCTTGATGGCGCGAATGGCCTCGGCAGATCGCGAGAAGGGAGCATCGAGAATTTCCCAGAACGCGTCGTTGCTACGCTGAATTCCCTTGCCCTTCAGACGTGCAGGCAAAGCGGGTTTGGCGTCGCCGCCCCGCAATACGGGCATTGTCGCAAGGCAAGCCGTCTGCAGAACATCCTCGACCTGCTCGCCGGTGCGGAACACCCGATCCGACAAATCGCGCAGCCGGCCAATGCCCAATCCAAGAGCAAGACCGACAAGGGCCGACAGCGACAATATGATCGTGACCTTCGGGTGGCTCGCCTTGAGCGGCGCGGTCGCAGCAGTAATGACGCGAGCTTCAGTGATCGGGAAGCTTTCCTGCTGCACAGCTTCCATGTAGCGCTGCAGGAAATTGTCATAGAGCGTGCGGGCCGTAAGTGCCGAGCTTTGCAGGTCGCGGAGCTGAACCTGCGCCTGGTTTGTGGTCTGCGATTGGCTGACCGCCTGTGACAGGCCTTTGCGGATCGATTCCTCGTCCTGTTTGGCGATGTCGTAATCGCTCTTGTAGGTTTGGGCGATGCGGTTGAGCTCGTCCACGATGGACTGACGCAACTGCTCCATTTGATTGCGTAGATTCACCACCGCAATGTGGGTTGCGCCGTAGCGATTCGCCCAATCGGCCGCTCGGTCTCTGAGCTCCAGATATTGCATTCGTAGCTTGATGATGACGTCATTCTTCAGCGTGTCGGTCACCGTTCCGTCGGCCTCGCCGCCGGTGGTGATGATCTGCTGAATGCGATCGTACCGCGACTTTGCTTCCGCAGTCTTCTTTTGCGCCGAAATGTACTGGGTGTTCACTTCCGACAGCTGCTGTTCATTCATCAGCCGGCCGCCGGTGTCGACGATATTGTTTTTGGTCTTGAAATCGACCACGGCGCGCTCTGCAGTCGTCGCCTGGTCGCGAAGCTCACGAATGCGGTCCTGTAACCACACGCCCGTGCGCTGGGTGGCCTGGAACTTCGCCGAGAGCTGATCAGTGATATAGGCGTCCGCCACCGCGTTCGCGATTTGCGCGGCGCGCTCGGGCTTGTCGGCCCTGAAGCTGATCTCAATCACATAAGCGAGACCGACACGCTTGATGGCCAACCGCTTCTCAAACGTCTCGGCCGCACGACGCTGCAATTCGAATTGCGATTTCGGTCCGACGATGCCCAAAGCCTGGACGATGGAGCCGTAAAGACTGCCAATGAGGCCGCCGCCGTAGCCGACGAATTCGGGGTCGTCGGTGAGGTGCAGTTCCTTGATCACCGCGAGCGCGACGTTTTCCGAGCGCAATATTTCGACCTGGCTTTCCACGGTCGCCGAGTTCGACGGGAAGATCGCCGATGATCGACTGTTGCTGGAAGACGTTGACCTTGTGACTGTCGATGATCATCGTCGCCTGAGCCGTGTAGCTCGGCGGCGTGTTCAACACGTAGAACAATGCCAATACGACCGTTGCGACCGTACTGATCACAATGATCGGCAGCTGGCGGCGCACAAAGGCGACGAACCAGCCGTAGAACTCCGCGGCAAAGTTATGATGTTCGGCGACGTCCGGAGACTCGACGGTAACTTTGCTCGTCTGAAGCATCTGCCGCTGACCACGCCTTTGCGAAACTCGATACAAATACGACGAGCGGCCTCACAGCCGGCAGCTCATCGCGTCATCGCTCCACTGCGCGCCTGATGAGGCTTGCAGAGCAGGATTACGGGCTCGTCGTCGTCGTCGAAGTGGTAAACGAGCCGGCGGTCACGCCGCCGGTCATCGTAAAGCCGCTCGTGTTGACGCCGCCACCGCCAATCCCTTCGGCAGACCCGGTGCCAAAAAAGCCGTTGCTCAAGGCACTGGTCTGGCCGCCGGGGCCGCCGCTCGAGCCGCCGCCGCCGCCCGCGGCACCGATCGGATTGTTACCCGCCGCGGTCGAGTACGCCAGGATGAAGGACTGATCGTTCGTGCTTGCTATCTTCTGTTGAATGGCCGTGCTGACGCCCTGGCCGATCGTCGGACCGCTCGGCGGTGTCGGCCCCTGAGTTGACGCAACCCACAGCCGCGCCGCTTGAGCGAGCCCGGACGCGATCGCGGTCTTCTGATCCGGCGTCGCCCCCGACAGGAGATTGAAGATCAGAGGCAGAGCGTCGGAGTCGGACAGCATCAGATCACGAATGGTGGAGACCAATTGGCCGCCGCCCTTCGGATTCCGTTGCAAAATCCCATTCATATCGCCTTCCAGGTTTGCGACCTGGTTGTCGTTCAGCGGTCCGGGATTGTTGTTACAGCAGTGATAGCCCTTGCCGGGCTGTCCCGACGTTGGGTCATTGGAGGGCGGAACTCCAGCTTGGCTCGAGCCGGCCCCTTGCGCCAAGGCCGCCGTGCTCGTCGCAAGCGCAATCAGTGCAGCAAAGCCACCCGCGCGCAGGATTCGACCGCCCTTCATGTTCTTCTCCAACTGATGCAATTTCACGCCCTCATTAAACGTATAAAACGCCCCTGTTACAAATAAAAACCGGCGGATTAAGCCGTGCAGCGCCAATTAACGTAAACCCCGGCCGCGCCTGCTTAACCGCAAAGTACAGGTAAATTCAGTGGGTTATCGCACGGCCGAGCGGCCGCACGAAATGCCGCAACCGCATTTAGGCGGCCAAGACTAGGCCGGAACTAGGGCGACGTCGCCGAGCCCGCTGCTGAGATCGTGCCGCCATTTATGGCGTTCTTCAGGATGTAGCCATTGGTCGCAGCCACCATCGGATCGTTCGCGGTAGCGATAATGAGGCGGATGTAGTTCAGGGCCTTGGACACTTCGACGGACGGGGAGTTCGAAATATAGAGGACGTCCTTGTTACGCATCTGCATCTTGGTCGCCAGGAAATAGCCCGACGGATCGCGGAAATTCACCTCGTAAATGATGGGGATCAGTGGCGTCGAGAATTGCGTCACGTCCACCCCAAGTTTCGCCGCGACCTCGGGCGGTTCGCCGCGATACAAGAAGACATCTCCAGCATCTGCTGTCGTGTCTTGCAGCCCGCCGGCCCTGCCGACCGCCTCGGTCAATGAGATGCGCCATGCGTCAAAATTAATTTGGCCCTGCTGCCCCGTGGCGCCGAAAGCAACAAAGGTCTGCGGCTCCCGATAAACGTAAATCGTATCGTTGGGGAGCGCCCAGACATTGTTGGCAGGCTCATAAACAAGGGCGCCGAAGGGTACGGTCGCGCGCCGTCCGTTACGCTCGAGCATGACCCAAGTATCGAAGCCTTGGCCTTTCGGTCCACCCGCCCGCGTAATGGCGTCGAGAATTTTTTCACCCGCGGCATTTGCCGGAAATCGCTGCGGCGAATTCACTTCGCCCAGAACGCTGATCAAGGAGGTGCGCTGATCGACAAGCGCGACGACCGCTTGAGGCTCAATCGCGCGATTTTTGAGCTTGTCGACAATGTCAGCCTGCACCTCGCTGGGTGTGCGGCCGGAGGCCCGAACGGCGCCCGCATACGGCACCGAAATATTGCCGCTGGTGTCGACATTCTGGTTGGGCAGCGTGATGAAGTTGCCGGGCCGGACGCTGGCTTCGGCCGGAATGAACAGGCCGCCGGCAGCGGCTTCGAAGATCGTGACGCTGACAACGTCGCCAATGCCGAAGCGGATTTGCTCAGGGGCCCGGCGCTCGGGAAACGATGCAGCGAAACGAGGCAAGCCGTGCGCAAGAATGTCGAGAACGTTCGGACTGAGCTTCACGAGAGCATAGGGAATGCTCTCGGGAGTCTTCTCTTTGCCGTTGCGAATGTCCCAACCGGCCGGCCCGGCTTGCGGCAAGCCGCACCCGGCAACGATCACCGAGAGCAACAGAAATGCCGCCGCCGCACGTACAATGCCGCCACAGATTCTCATGGAACCCCATTCACCCTGTCGATTCGGTAACATATCGCGGCGAACCCGACCAGCGACGGGGACTGCGGTTCACGTGCCCAATCGCGGTAGGTCGGGGTGTGTTGTAAATCCGCAACGATCATGAGAAGGTGCAATGAGACGGTGTGCGACAACGGGCAAAACGCATGAGGGCGCGCGAAATGCTTAAGGGCTTAGTCGTCGGAATTGGGCTGCTAGCTCTTGGCGGATTGTGGGCACCTAGCTTTGCCGCCGACGCCGATATTGGTGTCGCACCGCATCAGCCGCGACACTATGCGTCGTCCTGTCCGCGCGTGTGGACCTGCCGCGATGGTGCCTGCGATTGGCAGCATGTGTGTCGTCCTATGGCCTGCCCCGACGGTTACGGCTGCTATCCGCTCTATGGCGCTTACGGTCCCTATGGCGGAACGGCATTTTGGAGCTCGTTCAGCTATAAGTATTAATTCCTAGTTGGGCCGGCCGATCACTCTTGGAGCGCGCGCTGACGCCCCGCCCCCGGCCTGAACTCAACGGGTTTCATGCTTTCTTAAATCGCCAGGCGGCACCCTTGAGGCGCGTGGAGCGTCCTCAATGGCTGCGATGTCGATGGCTGCGTTGCTCGTGGTTGCGCCGATATTCGGCGCCCTGCTCGGCTTGCGTTTCAACGTCTGGGCCTTGCTGGTCTGTCTCAGCGCGGTCGTTCCGGTCACCACCGCGGTCATGCTGTTATCGTCCTGCAGCTTCACCGCGACCATGCTGACGGCATTCCTCCTCGTCACCAGCATCGAAGTCGGCTATCTGGCCGGCGCCTATACCGCGCAGACCAGCATGCTGCGGCGCGCGTTGCGCGTTGCGCCGTCCGCTGCCAACCGGCAAACCATCGGCCGCTAGAACTGCCCGTTAGTGCCGCGGCGGAACGCCGTCTGTCGCCCGCATTTGTCCGGCCAATTCGGAATCAAGCACTGCCACCGCCGCCAGCAGGAAGCGCTTGCCGTCCGGCGATGCCTGCCGATAGGCCGACAGGATCGCCCCGTGCAGCGCGGGCTGCCGCACCGCCGCCAGGACTTCGCCCGACACCAACTGCTGAAAATCCGGATCGGTCATCGCCGCCGATTGCACCGCCAGTTTCAGGCGCGGCGGAATGAGCGCGGCATCGTCAGGTCCCGTGTAGTAGGACATCTTCAGAGCTTCGGCTTGTCGCGCCGAGCCTGCGCCGCGCTGTGCGTCAATCAGCGCCAGCAAAAGCCAAACCCGGGAATCGTACGGCGCAAGCGCTGCAGCCCGCACAGCCGCCGCATACGCGTCATCGAGAGCAGCGGCAGGCAGGGCGCCGTTGCCGCGCGACGCTTTCATCCTTGCGAGCGACGCGTCATCGAACCAAAAATCGCCGCGGATCTGAGCTATCTCCGCCGCCCGCGCCGCTGCCGACGCTTCGCCCGTCGGCTCGGTCGCGGCCGAAACAAAATAAGGCGCCGCCGGATGCAAGAGCACGGCTGTCAGCTGCCACAGCGCGTAGACAGCCAGAACGCAGCTCATCGCGATGATGCCGATCCTGACGCGACGGCTGTGCGCGGCATTGTCTGCGGTCAAACCCGCACGCGAGAGCGTGGAAACTTGCTTTGATTGAATGAACGGCATTGCTCTACAGAACCCGCAGTCTGTCGCCGTCGATAACCAGGCAAGTCAACTTGCCGGTGGCATAGGCGCCGGTGTCGATCCCGATGCGGTTGGGCCGAAATTCCGGCTCCAGCGCCGGCGTATGACCGTGAATAATGACTTTGCCGAAATCATCCTGGCTGCTCAGGAACGGCTCACGGATTTCCAGCAAATCCTCCTCGCGCTGCCGCTCGAGCGGGACGCCCGGCCGCACCCCGCCGTGAACGAAGTAGAAATCTCCGTAGCACGCATTGGGCTGCAGGTTTTGCAGGAAAGCGCGATGCTCGGCGGGCAATGCCGCTTCGAAAGCGCGCGCAATTTCGGTCCACTCGTTCGGTCCGGAACCAACCTGCGGTAGCACCCCATAGGAGATCAGCGTCTCGCGTCCGCCGAGCTGGCTCCAGGCTCCGAAAAAAGCGGGATTGCGCAAGAACTCGAGCGGATAGGTTTCGTGATTGCCCTTCAAGAAAACCGTCCGCCGGCTGCGGCCGCGGGCGATCAGATCGTCGATCACCTGCCGTGACGCCGGCCCGCGATCGACATAATCGCCGAGATAGATCTCGACGGCCTCGGCATCCGGACTATGCGCGCGGTCGGTGTCGATTTGGGTAAACAATTTGTTCAGCAGATCGGCGCGGCCGTGAATGTCGCCTATGGCGTAGATGAGCGTGCCCTCGGGCGACGCCGGTAGCTGTCTTTTTGTCTTGCCGAGAAGCGACTTCCACACCTCGTCGTCACCTTCGTTGCCCGCTTATGCGCAGACCGCCAAAGCAGATTTCCTTAACCTTGTCCACGTTCGCGGGACGCGGCCGGCCGCAACGCGGTTAACGGAGTCTCTCTGAGCCGGCGGCATATTTGATTTGAATTACGCGCCGCGGCCGAACGGTATCGCAAATCAAGTCGCGTATTCGTTGCTCCCGAAAGGTCGGGGAGCAATAAAAATGCGTCGAACCCTCATCTCGGTATTGCTGGCGTCGGCCGGCGTGCTGGCGGGCTTCCATGCGGCGAATGCGTCGTTCTTCAGCATGCCGCGTCTCTTGGGCCTGCAGATTCAGCGCTTGCGCTTCGAGGAGCCGACGCTGCCGCCGATGGCGCACACGATCTTCTGCATGAATTATCCGCGCGAATGCGCTCCGCGCAAAATCGTGTTCCGCGGCGGCGGCATCAAGTTGACGCCGGAGCGCTGGGAGGAAGTTGCGAGCATCAATACCGATGTGAACCGCGCGATCCATCCGCATGCCAATCTCGGCGGTCTCGCCACCGAAAAGTGGGTCGTCGCGCCGGCGGCCGGAGACTGCCACGACTACGCGGTGACCAAGCGCCACGAGCTGTTGGCGAAGGGCTGGCCCGCCCATGCGCTTCTTCTCGCCGAGGTCGTGACCTCGTGGGGTGAACATCATCTCGTCCTGGTGGTGCGGACCCTGGAGGGCGATTTCGTCGCCGACAATCTCAACGCCGACGTCCGCCCGCTGTCGCGCACGTCTTATGCCTGGGTGCGGGTGCAGACCCCGAGCAATCCGATGCTCTGGGCTGCGGTCGAACGGAGCATCATTTAACTGCGCGGCAAGCTCACGCTTTGGCCGAGCGCAAGCCCGATCGTCAGCACCGCCAGTACGGAAACGCCTGTAGCCGTCACACTCGCGTCGGCGAACATGTCCAGCATCAGCAGCACCATGCAGCCGGATCCCAAGGCGGCATAGAGCGAGTCGCGGCCGCGTGCGAACGCGCGGCGGAAAAACATCAGCGAAAAGACAACGCCGAGCGCGAGGACTGCCGCCAAGCCGGAACGTCCCAATTCGAGGCTGACCTTGGCGGCCGCACTCGGAGCTGCGAGCACCGCGAGATCGTCAATGCCACGATAGGCCGGCAGCAAGGCCGCATATGTGCCCGCGCCGGTGCCCAATGGTCCGGCATCGGTCAACATCCGGCCGGCAAGCGCTGTTTGCGCCGGCGCCGCGCCTGCCGCCGCGCGGAATGCGAGATCGCCCGAGCCTTTGCCGAACGCGCTGAACAACGCCGCCACGGCGACGATCATGATGACGGCGGTGACGAGACCCTTTTCCCAGCGATGACTAGGCACGTGGCGGAAGAACGCGACGAGGAAGATCGGGATCAAGCCGAACAGGCCGGCAATGAAGACCAGGTGCGGCGCAGCAAAGGCCGCTGCCCCAAGGCAGATCGCAAACATCGCGCCCGTGGCACACAACTCGGGGGATAGCAGGCCACTGGTGTCGGAGCCGGATCGATGCAGCAAATATTGATCGAGCGCACTGATCATCAGTGATGCCGACAGCAGCATGCCGAGATTGGCGATCGTTGCGAAGTCCGCTTTAAAATCGAAGAAGTTGGGAGCTTCGACAGTTCGCAAGCCGCCGGCGGCGACGATAATGAAAGCGATGGCGACGAACCCCGTCACCGCGGCCAACACGCACAGCAGCCGATAAGCGCGACGCCGATCGATGGCGACGCAAAGCGCCGCCAAGATGACTCCGAGCAGAGTCACGTAACGCAGCAAGACCTGCAACGTCAGGCCCGGATCGGCGCTAATCGTGCCGCGCAGCGGCGCGTCCAGCGCGGCGGCCGCGCTCTGCCAGATCGGATGTGCAAGATAAGGCGTAGGCAGCAGCTGGACGATCATCCAGATGACGGGAATGAGCGCGAACGGCAGCAGCGTGCGAATGGTCCTCCAGACATGGGCCGCTTCTGCCGGCCGCAGCGCAATGCCGGCAATACCGAGCAGCACGGCCGTCCACAGCGTGAGACACAGGCTCGCAACTCCCGTGTCGAAGCCGACGGAAACCGGTGCGGCTATGGCGAGGAAAGACAGAAGAAACAGCGCGCTCGACACGACGATGCAGATCCTTGTTCGGTCGCGCAAGCGCTCAGAACGGCCGGTCGACGTCCTCGCCTTGCAGACATTGCTCGACCACATCGCACAAATCGCGGATCTCGCAAATGCCCTGACCGTGCGGATCGAACTGGCCGACCGAATTGCCCATCGAGAAAGCACGCACGAAAGCGGTGCGACTGCCGATCGGCGGCGCGATGATCTCGCCGTATCCTTCCATCTCTTCGACCAATTGCCTGCCCTCGAGCGTGCGCCGATCGACGCGATTGGGCACCAGAACGACGTGAACATTGTCGGTGCGGCGGGCACGCACGGCGCCGACGATTTCGAGCGTGCGATTGGTGGCTTCCAGATCCAAGCCTGAAGGCAGAACCGGAATGACAGCGATGTCGGCAAGAGCGATCGATGCAGCCAACGAGTCGTCGGACGGCGGCGTATCGATGATCACAATTTCATTGTGAAGACGGCGCACCGCCGCCGCCCAATCGGCGACCGGCCTGCGCGCAGAAAATGTGAGCTCGCGAACCGCAAACGGCAGTCCGCCGAGCGCCGCCCATTGGCACGCCGAGCGCAGCGGATCGGCGTCGATCAGGACAACGTCATCGCCGCGTTGAGATAGTTCAGCCGCAATCGAGATGGCGATGGTCGTCTTGCCAACCCCGCCTTTGCGCTGCGTGACCGCGATGCGGCGGGTATGATCGCGCCGCTGTTCAGTCGCCAAAGCCACCAAAGACTACCCCCGGTCGCCTGCCGTGCGTGCCCACCGAGCCAAAAGCTTGAACGATATACGGACGCAGCAAGACTTTTCTGCGTCATTCAATGAAAACGCATTCCAGTGACCACAAGAACTGGCTGAGTCTTTTTTCGCGATCAGTCGCTATCAGGCCAGGGAACTGCGCCAAAGATCCGGCATCATTGTGCACGGGACCGCGCTCAGATGGCGGAATCACGCCAGGATTCCGGCCGCTGCCTGCAGCTAAGTGAGTCGCCTGAACGACAGCGGCGTCTTGGTGCTCAGCCGTGCCTAATGCAACCACGCGAGCTGCGGTCGCTGCCCGGCGGTTGCTCCCACGGCGTCGTCAATCGGCAGGATGCACAATTTGGCGCCCTCGGGGCTGCAAACCTCGATCGACCAGCCGGACCATTCCTCAGATCGGCTATTCTTGAGGAATTGCGACTTCTCCTGCGCGAAGTCGATCGCGCCGCGCGAATTGGTGAACTCCAGACCGAGATAGTCGAATATGACTTTCTCATCGCTGGTGAAATCGAAGAAGAAACGCATGGCCTGTGATCCCTCGACACTGCTCTTGTTTTTCTTGTAGCGAGGGCCGCCTAGGAGGCGGCTAACTAGTTCGATAAAAACTAAATTGAATTTGCGATCCTTGGCGCAGCGCGGCGGACCAGGCCGATCGGATCAACCGGCCTGTGCCGCGGTGCCTTCAAAATTCTCGTATCTCGTGCAATTTCGGCCGGCATTCTTGGCCTCGTAGAGCCAAGCGTCAGCCCGTTCGACGACATTGCGGGCACGGTCCCCCGACCTGTACGTGGCTGCGCCAATCGAGACCGTGATTGTGCCCAAGTTTGCTCCGGTCGAGCGCTTCTTGAGTTCACGGCTCATAATCTTGGTCCGGATCTGCTCGGCAAATGCAACAGCTCCGGGCAACTCAATGTCCGACAGAATGATGGCGAATTCCTCGCCGCCATATCGGGCAGCAAAATCCAGCCCCTTGATCGATTGCCGCAACGAAACGCTGATCAGCCGCAGCACCGTGTCGCCCATCAGATGGCCGAAGCGATCGTTGAAGTGCTTGAAATGATCGATATCGATCAGAAGCAGCGAGAATGGCGTCTTGCCGGCGTGCGCGCGGGCGGCGGCCTTTTCCAGCGCGGCGTCAAAGCCTCGGCGATTGGCGAGACCGGTTACCGAATCCATGTTCGCCTGAGCCGTGACCTTGGCAAGTGCGTGATTTGCGGCTTCGACCTCCGCTCGCGACGCGATGAGCTGCCGTTCCAGAGCGGCGTGCTGCACTTCGATAGTGCGCAAGGATTCGATCAGCGTGTCCGATATCGCGCGCACCGCCTCGCGGTCTTCGGCGGATTCAAGCCGGCTTGATGCCTTGGCGCAATCCTCGCGGCCTTGAGCGGTCGAGAGAATGAGCTCGCTCAGCATGCCGACGATGTGATCGATTTCCGCAGAGACCTTGGTCGTGACTTGGCCTGCGGTCGAGCACAGCTGCGAATGGGATACATAATCCTCCTGGATCTTCTCCAGTTCATCGATCGAGAGCGACCCCTTCTCCTCGATGATGGTATTGATGCACCGATTGAGCGGCTCATTGACGCCGGTGACGTAAGTGTACCAGAGCTCGAAGGCCGCCGGATCGGCGGGCAGACTAAGTGCCCTGATGCGCTCAAGGGTCTCTTGAGCGATTTTGAGCGTGTAATCATGATCGCGGCTGGACATCTGGGACAGGAGCTTTCGCTGTTTTCCCCCCCATCGGCTGGTGCTTCGTGTAACTACCAAGAACCCTTATAAATTTTACTAAAGCGCCCGGTAGAATAGCCCGACGTAGAAATTTCTAAGCCGCGCTTTTCGGTCCAAGCCGTGACTGAGCGATGAGCGAATCGATCTGCTGCACCGACATCGGTTTTCCGAACAGGAATCCCTGCGCCAAGTCGCACCCGAGCGCCATGAGCGCGTCCAGATCGGTTTCGTTTGACACGCCGACGGCAACGGCCTTGCTGCCGAAATTGTGCGCGACCTCAATGATGCTTTTGCAGATTCGCGATTTGCTGGCGTCGGTCGCGCATCCTTCGACCAGGGATCGGTCGATCTTGATCTCCGCGCAAGGAACGCGATTGAGCACTTCGAATTGAATGACGCCGATGCCGAAATTGTCGATGGCGATTGGAACGCCGGCCTCCGTCAGCTTGGCTGCGATACTTTTCAGTGCGCCGCTCTTGTTCATCAACTGCCGGCTTGTGACTTCCAGGAGCACGCCGCCCCAGTCGTTGCGCTCGGGCCGATATCGCGAAACGATGTCGTCGACCGGCAGGGCCAATAGGTTCTCCACCCCGATATTGATGGAGATCTGCATGGCGAGACCAAGCTCCTGGAAATGCAGGCTCGATCTGGCGGCGTTCACCAGGGCATGGTTCGAGAGGTTGAGAAGGTCGTCCTGATCGGCGCCTTTCAAGAAACAGTCCGGCGTCAGCAGGCCGAGTCTGGGATGATTGACCCGCGCCATGGCCTCGGCGCCGATGACCAGGTTCCCGGCTTTGAGATCGAATTTCGGCTGATAGAGGAACGTGACTAGGTCCCTCGCCAAAGCTTCAGCAAGCGTGATGCCGTCCGCCGCCGGCGAGCCGGAGCCGAGCTTGCGCTCGCGGATGATGCGATGGAGCGTGGCCGCCTTGATCGGCTTCTGCAGCGGATCGAGCATCGTCAGAGCGCAATCTGACCCCACCAGATTGAGCGAATCGAGCCCTCCCACGTCGCTGTTGCCAAAGAGCTGAACCACGCCTTTGTAGCCGCAATCCTTGAGCACCAGGAGCGCCCTGATGCATTCATGCGGCGACGACCGTTCGACACTGATGAGAACCATGTCGGGGTTTTGGTTCTCGACCATTTCCAACAGACGCGTGGCCGCGGAAAGCTCGACGATGTCGATACCGGTGCGACGCAATTCCGTCGCCAGGCCCTGACGAAAGATGAAGTCCTTGTCGATGATGAAGCACAGGGAATTGGCGGACGCCGCACCGGTCACAGTCGATTCAATCGGTTTGTTCGTGCCGGACATAAATGACGCTCAATTGGCGGCGCGGACTTATTTAGTCTAATGACCGTGCGCTTGAGCGGCAAACCCGCCTTGACCGTCTCCTTGGCGAGGCGCTCCGCGTCGCTGACAAAGAGTGCACGTTAGCGGGGTATATTCGTCCTGCGCACAACTTCTGCTGAAATAGCAGGATGAATTTTCAGTTCTAAAATTGAATTAACAAAGTGCAATTCCACATCGACCGCCGGGTTTTACCTGACAAGCGGTCGCGGCACCGGATACCAGAAGAAACGAATGGTTAACCACGCCATTTGCGGGTGGCGCTTCTAGCGCCGGCGACGGGACAGGATGCTCTGCTTGACGCCGCCGCTGCCGATCTTGGAGCCGAGGAGTGATTTGCTCACTGACGCCTCATAGCAGAGGCCGATCAGGTAGCCCCGCTGCCACACGACCTGAGCCAGTTTGCGCGTTGCGCCATGGAGGAATTCAACACGCTTCGGCAATTGCTGCATCACCGACAGCTTCACACAGGCGCCACCTGCCGAGAGATTAACGACTTGGCAATCAATCGGCGCCGCTTCCGCCGAAAGCAATACCTTGCCGGTTCGGGGCACGAGCCCTCTTGGCGCTACGCGCAGTGACCGCCGGGAGTCAGGGCCAGACATCGAACTATTCTCACCCCTTTTCCCAAAATATATGGGCGCTCTATTAAAAACGCGCTTAAATGAGCCGATCAAAGTTGAGTTGTGACGATCGCGTTTCGCACCCCGCGAAATCAGGGGAAACTGCCTCGAAGAAAGGCCGCCACGATGGGTCCCGTCAGCAGGAATATTGGAAACGCACATTGCCTGGCCGTTGTCGTGGCGGTGCTTGCGATCGCCTCTTCCATGTCGCCCTGGGCGGCCAAAGCTGATCCGCTCGCGATCGAGCATCTCGCTCCCGCGGCTCGCGTCGTGCAAGCGGGATATTACTCGCCCTGGCCTTGGGCCTGCCCTGCAGGCTCGCATTACACCTGCTGGCGCGGCTCATATGGCGACCGTCACTGCGGATGCTGGGCGGGCGGAGATCGTCCCGCCTGCCCCACCGGCTATTATTACACCTGCCGCCCAGACCCCTTCGGCAATCCCTATTGCGCCTGCTACTAAGCGGCGCGGCAATCCGATCCTTTTAACCACTCGCGATCGCGGCGAGGTCGACCGCAGCGGCACGCCTTTCCAAAGCGACGACCGGGTCGGAGTCCTATCAGCGTTAAGTGGTGCGCGCACGTTTGAGCCGTGCACTTAACCGTCCGCTAATTCCTGCGGCAGCAATTGCGACTTGAGCTGACCCCGCGGCTGCCGCGAGAACGCGCGTTTAATTAACCAGACGCGTCCGCGCGCACGCGCAGCACAACAGTCCCGTTGCTCAACCTATAACCAAACTCTGTAAGCGACCCGTTCTGTAACTGCGGACATGTTTCGACAAATCGACAGTGAACAAAGACTGCATCGCCATTGCGACTTGCGCCGAAATTCATGCGTGAAAAGTTTTGTTAGAGATTGCGGCCGCCACGCGCGCTCATTTGCGCCGTGAAGAACGAAACGATCGCACGCACGCCGCGCCGGCATCGTCCTTAATGATCCCTGCAGTCTTCGATAGTGAAGACTTCATCTTCATCTCTATTGAATGAATACACGGCGCGTAAACAATATGGCTTCAAGCAATCTTCAGTATGAAGCCAAAACACGCGCTCACTTCATTTATTTAAAACCATCGTCGCCCCACACTCCAAACAACAAAAGATCTTCTGTGCGCCGATCAGGGGGCGTCTGTGCGAGTCAGTACTTTGATCATGATCGGGTTCGCGGCCGTGTTCGGCCTGCTTGCGGTGTTTCTCGCGCAAGTGTGGCTGAACAACGCCGCCGATCAGCAACGAAAAAATCTCGAAGCACAACGCAAGGCCGCGCCGCCGGCGCGCACGATCGTCGTTGCGACCAAGGCGCTGCGCTTTGGCGACGAACTCGGTGCATCCGCGCTGCGCGAAGTCGCGTGGCCCGAAGATGCATTGCCGGCGGGAGCGTTTCCCAAGATCTCCGACATCCTGGTGGGAAAGCGCATCGTGCTCGCGGCGATCGATCCGAACGAAGCCATCCTGCGCAACAAGATCACCGGTCCGGGCCAGCGCGCAACGCTTTCGGCGATGCTCGGCGAGGGCATGAAGGCTGTCACCGTACGCGTCAATGACGTCGAAGGCGTCGCCGGCTTCGTCTTGCCGGGCGACCATGTCGACGTGCTGCTGACGCGTAACGACAAGGGCCTCACGCTTAACGACGTCGTCATTCAAAACATCCGCGTCCTGGCCATCGACCAACTCGCGGACGAACGCACCGACAAGCCATCGGTGGTGAAGGCCGTCACGCTGGAAGTCAACGAACTTGACGGCCAGAAGGTCGCGGTGGCCGGCACGGCCGGCACTTTGTCTCTGTTGCTGCGCAAGGCGGGCGAGATGGGCGATGAAAAATCTCGCCGCATCACGCTGATCGATATTGGACGGCCTGCGAGCGCAGGACAGGACGGCCGCTTCGTCAATATCCAGGTCAATCGGCCGGCCAAGCAAGAACGCATGGACTACTCCGTTCCGGTCGAAGGCGCCGCGGCACCTTCGGCAGGAATCGAGCACGTGATTGGGGCGAAGGGGAAGCTTGGTCAAAACCAAGCAGGTTTGAACGGGCGGGGAGAGTAGCGTGTCAAAATTTCATTTCATGGAGAAGGCCGCGCCGGCCTGGGTGGACGGCCGCGGCTTGCACATTACGGCGCGGCGCATGAGTGCCGGCCTTATGATCGCTTTGATGTGCAACGTGTCGTTCAGTCAGACCGGCTGGGCACAGGATATGTCGTCGCGGAACGTGGCATCGCAGAACGCGGCGCCACAGATCGCTGCGCCACAGACCACGGCATCACAGACCACGGCATCACAGAACGCGGCATCGCCGTATACAGCAGCGCTGCCCGTGCCGCTGCACACGTCGACCGTCAACGTGATCATGGGCAAGTCGCAGGACGTCCGCACCGACCGGGCCTACGCCGACGTCACCGTAGGGAATTCGGATGTCGCCGACGCAAGCCCGCTGACCGATCATTCGATCTCCATTCTCGGCAAGAAGATCGGCACCACGCGGGTGTCGGTCTACGACCAGGACAAGAAGCCGGTCGGGATCTTCGATGTCGAAGTCTCTTACGACGTCTCCCGCCTGTCGGTGGAAGTGGCGCGCATCAGCCACGGCGGCATCCGGGTTTCGTCGGTCGACGGCCGCATCATGCTAAGCGGCACGTCGCCCGACGCCGTAACGCTCGATAAGGTAGTCCAAATCGCCAGACAGTTTGCGCCCGACATCCTCAACACCGTCGAGGTGACGCAAGCGCAACAGGTCATGCTGGAGGTGCGTTTCATTGAAGCTTCGCGAGAAGCAAGCCGAGAGCTCGGCGTACAATGGAACGCCTTCGGCCACAGCGTGCTGGCCAATGTCGGCAATAACGTTCAGGCCTCGCAGCTGCCGATCACCGCGCCGAACAGCACGTTTCAGCAGCCCGCGCTGAACGGCGCTGGAGTTGGCGGCCTGAATGTCGGAGCGAACGCACTTACCATTTCTCCGGTCGTCGCGGCAGGGGTTCTGTCGGGCTCCACACCGTTTGGTTTCATGATCGCCCAGCTTATAGGCGGCAACAACCCGTTGGACGTCCAGCTCAATGCGCTCGAGACGCGCGGTCTCATTCGCGAACTGGCGCAGCCCAATTTGACGGCATTGTCGGGCGATACGGCGAGCTTTCTGGCCGGCGGCGAAATTCCGATCCCGGTTCCGCAGGGCACGTTCGGCTCTATCGGCATCGAGTATAAGAAATATGGCGTCGGGCTGGCCTTCACGCCGACGGTGCTCAATGCCGGGCAAATCAATTTGGTCATCAAGCCCAATGTCAGCCAGCTCGATCCAAGCCACTCCGTCACTATCGCCGGCATATCCATTCCGGCGCTGACCGTGCGCGAAGCCTCGACGACCGTCGAGCTCCGGGACGGCCAGAGCTTCATGCTCGGCGGCCTGTTGCAAAACATCAGCCAAACCAATCAGAACCAGCTGCCGTGGATTGGTGACGTCCCGGTTCTCGGCGCGCTGTTTCGTAGCTCCGCCTATCAGAAGAACGAGACCGATCTCGTCATCGTGGTGACGCCGCATCTCGTCCATCCGCTGCGGCCGCAGGATCCGATTCACACGCCGCTTGACAGCACGCTGCCGGCCAACGACGTCGACTTCTTTCTGATGGGCAATGCCGAGGTCAGCCCGGCGCTCGCCCGACTCGCGGTCGGCGCGCTCAACCGGCCTTATGTCGGCCACATCCTCGATCTGCCAAAAAAGGGGGGCTTCTATGTTTCGGTCAAAGACTGAGTCCGCAAGCCGCGCGGTTTCGGCCGCGGTTTTGCTGGGATCATTGCTCGCCGGCTGTTCCGATCTCTATTTCGATCGGCGTGAGACTATCGCCTTCGATGGCGGCGACTCGGTCGCGGCTAATGCCGCCGAGCAGACCATCGATCCGTGGCCGCGCCACAGCAACAACAACCGCCTGACCTTCAACGGGCAGCGGATGCAGCACGCAGTCGAGTGCTATCGCATCGGCAAAGTCGCGCCTCCGGCGGATATCGATCCTACGACTGACGGCACCTCCTCTTTGGTCCCGCCGCCGCAACCGGCAAGCTGCGACGCCACGCTGCAGGCGATCAACGGCAATAACGCCAGTCAATGGAGCAACAATGGGTCGAGCAACAACGTCGGCAGCGCACTGAGCACCGCGCTCGGCGGCGGACAACAGTCCAAATGACCATGGTGATCGGCGTATAGAGCAACAGCAAATTCACCCCATGCTTGCCTCCAAACGCATCAACCGAGCAGCCATTCTGCTGGTCACCGGCGACAAGGATTTCGCTCGCGCCGTCGAACAGGCGTTCGGCGCGAGCGAACATGTCGATCTGAAGATCGTCGAGGGCCCCCTCCCCGCCGGTCTTGACGCGTCGCGGCTTGCCGCCGCGACGGTGGCGGTGATCGACATCAATCTGCAAAATCCCGAGGAGCTTGCGGCTTTGGAGCACTTGATGGCGGGCATGGCCGATGGCCCGCCGGTCGTGGTCCTGACTGACCGCTTCGATCAGACGCTAGCCCGCCGCATGATGCAGATGCGCATTGCCGACTGTCTGCAAAAGCCGATTTCGCCGGCCGAGCTGGCGCGCACCTGCGCACAAGCGGCGCGCAATCCGAAAGCGAGCGCGGGGGAGGAAGCGCAGATCTTCGCCTTCCTGCCGGCCGTGGGCGGCGCCGGTGTCACGACGCTCGCCGTGCAGACCGCGATGATTCTCCTCAATAGCGCCAAGAAGACCAAGGCGACGACTTGCCTGGTCGACCTGGATTTTCAACACGGCGCCTGCGCCGATTATCTCGACATCGAGCCGCGGCTCAATCTCGGCGAAATCGAGCCACGACCCGAGCGGCTCGATCGCCAATTGCTCGAAGTGATGCTGTCCTATCACGCGTCCGGGCTCGCCGTCATTGCGGCGCCGAACTGTCCCGCTGAAATGCGTTCGTTCGATCCGACCGTCGTGACCCGGCTCCTCGACCTCGTCTCGGCGAATTTCGACTACGTCGTCTTCGACATGCCGAGGACCTGGTTCGGCTGGACCGACAACGTGCTGCTCGGCAGCAACAAGCTGTTCATCGTCGGCCAGCCCACGGTGCCGGGACTGCGGCAAACCAAGCAGATCGTCACCGCCATTCACGACCGCCTCGGCGACGCGGTCAAGCCGTGCGTTATCATCAACCGCTTCGTGCAGCGCATGTTCGCGCCCGGCCTGCGGCAAAGCGACATCGAGAAGGCGATCGGCGGGCCGCTCGTGTCGTGCATCCCCAACGATTATGCGCTAGTCCGCGAAGCGATCGACCGCGGCGTAACACTCGAAGAGGTGAAGCCCGGCAATAAGATCACTGTACAGCTGAAGAAGCTGATCTTCCCGGAGGAAACGCGCGAGCGCTCCGGCATTCCGTTTCTCGGGCGCAAGCCGGCTGAACGCAAAGTCGCCGCCGTGCTCACGCCGCAAAAAGTCACCTAGGCAAATCACCCAAGTCGGGCAACATCATGCTTGGCCGCTTCTCGATCCGCACCGCCGAAGCTCCGGAACCGTTGCCGGAGGTAGAAAGCCCGCCGCTTCAGGAAGCGCCGCGGGCTGCGGAAATCATCGCGCCGCCCGCGCCGGAGCCTACGCCGGCGGCCCCATCAAAAAATGCACTGCTCGCGGAGAAGCTCCTTGATGCCAAGGTGCGCCTGCATCGCAAGCTGCTCGAAGACATCAATCTGTCGGCGCTGGAAAAGCTGCCGGAAGAGACCTTGCGCTCGCACGTGCAGGAATTGGTCGCGCAATATGTACTCGCCGAAAGGTTGGCGCTCAACACGCAAGAGCTCGGCGATTTCGTCTCGGAGATTCTCGATGAGATGACCGGGCTTGGCCCGCTCGAGCCGCTGCTGAAGGATCCTGCCGTCAACGATATCCTGATCAATGGTCACGAAAACGTCTATGTCGAGCGCGCAGGCATTCTCGAGCCGACCTTGGTGCGGTTCAAGGATGAGAGCCATCTCCTGCGCATCGTCAACAAGATCGTGTCGGGGGTGGGCCGGCGCGTCGACGAAGCCCATCCGATGTGCGACGCGCGCCTCCCCGACGGCTCGCGCGTCAACGTCGCGGTGCGGCCGGTCGCCATCGACGGGCCGCTGATGTCGATCCGCAAATTTTCGAAGAAGCCGTACAACCTCAACAAGCTCGTGGAAGTCGGCGCCCTGCGGCCGCCGATGGCCGACTTGCTTGCCGCCGCGGTGCGCGCGCGTGTCACTTTGATCATTTCCGGCGGCACCGGCTCCGGCAAGACCACCATGCTCAACGCGCTGTCGGCCTTCATCTCGCAGACCGAGCGCCTGATCACCATCGAGGACGCCGCCGAATTGCAGCTGCAGCAGCCGCATGTCGGCCGCATGGAAACCCGGCCGCCGAGCGTCGAAGGCCGCGGCGAAATCCGCCAGCGCGATCTGGTCAAGAACGCGCTGCGCATGCGGCCCGACCGGGTGATCCTCGGCGAGTGCCGCGGCGAGGAAGCCTTCGACATGTTGCAGGCGATGAATACCGGCCATGAGGGCTCGATGGCGACCGTTCACGCCAACACGCCGCGCGACGCGCTGTCCCGCCTCGAGCAGATGATCGGCATGGCCGGCCTGCCGATGACAATCGCGAGCATCCGCAGTCAGATCGCCGCCGCCATCCGCATCATCGTTCAATTGTCGCGTCTGTCCGACGGTAAGCGCCGGGTCATGAGCATCGCCGAGATCACCGGTCTCGAAGGCGACATCATCCAGATGCAGGAGATCTTCAAATTCGTCCGCACCGGTGTGGCGCCGGACGGCACCGTGCAAGGCCACTTTCAGGCCACCGGCGTGCGCCCGCGCTTCCTCAATGACCTCATCGCCATGGGCATCAAGCTGCCCGGCTCCCTTTTCGATCCATCGCAGCCGCTCTGATCATGACGCTCAATTTCGATCCGATCTATCTGATCTGGCTGATGGTCGCGCTGTCGGCGGGGCTCATGGCGGAAGCCGTCTATATTGTCTGCGCCTCGGCCACGAAATATCGCAGCCGCATCAATCATCGGCTGATGCTGCTGCAGGAACATACCGACCGCGAGGCGGTCTATATCGAGCTGCGCCGCCAGCGCGGACTGACCAGAGAGGGCGATTATCGCCTCGGCTTTGCCGCGCTGAACAAACTGATCCTTCAATCCGGCCTGACGCTCGGGTTGAAGAAGCTGCTGATGATCGTCGTCGCAGGCGCGACCGCTGCGTTCCTGGTTACGCTGTTCTTTCGCCAGAGCGTCGTCGAGGCCGGCATAGCCGGCATCTTGTGCGCGACAGCCGTGCCGTATCTGGCGCTGCGGATGCTGCGCGGCCGGCGCTTGAAGAAATTCGAGGGGCAGTTTCCCGATGCGCTCGACATCATCATTCGCAGCCTGCGCGCCGGGCATCCGGTGCCGATCGCGGTGTCGATGGTCGGGCAGGAAATGAAAGATCCGATCGGCAGCGAATTCGGCATCGTGTCCGACGAGATCACTTACGGCGCCGATCTGGAAACCGCGATGCGCAACCTTTATGGCCGCATCGGCTCCGATGACCTGCCGCTGTTCGTCACCGCCGTCGCGATCCAGAGCTCGACCGGCGGCAATCTCGGCGAAATCCTGCAGAACCTCTCCAATGTGATTCGGCAGCGCTTCAAGATGCGGCGCAAGATCAGGGCTTTGGCCTCGGAAGGACGCGCCTCGGCGATGATTCTGACATCGTTGCCGATCGGCGTTTTTCTGATCATCCAGTTCATCTCGCCGGATTTCTATGCCGCGGTCTGGAACGAGTTCCTGACCAAGGAACTGCTCGGCGGCGCGCTGCTCTGGATGGGCCTCGGCGATCTGATCATGTACCGCATGGTGAATTTCAAGATCTGAGCCCGGGCATGCTTGAAAATCTCACCAACGATCCGATCCTGCTGATGCGCGTGCTGGTTTTCCTTGCGGTCGCGACGCTGGCTTTTGTCGTGATGGTCGCAATGCGGACGCGCGAGGCCGTGCGGCGGCGCGCCGCGGGTGTGAACGCGCAATCGGGGCAGCCCCAGGGCTTGCAACATTCAGGCATGCGCGCTGCGCAGCGCATCGTCGACTACGCCAACCAGCACTATGCGTCTCTTGGCACCGAAGAACTCAAGATATTGCGGCGGCGGCTACTCAATGCCGGCGTCTATAACCCGCAGGGCGTCGCCTACTTCTTCATGGCTCGCGCGCTTTGCACGATAGTGCTGGCCGTGGTCGCGTTCTTTCTGGCGCCACTGATGGGAATTTCCGGCGGCACGAGTTTTTGGCTGTCGCTGATTTGCGGCGGCGTCGCCGGATATCTGGCGCCGGGCATCTATCTGGATAAACGCACCAAGGCGCTGCGCCTGGAATATCGTCTGGGTTTTCCGGATTTCATGGATTTGCTGGTGGTGTCGTCGGATGCCGGACTTAGCATCGAAGCGGCGCTGGACCGGGTGCGCGGCGAATTGAGCGGCGCCTATCCGTCCTTTGCGACTAACATCCACATGACGAACCTCGAGATCCGTGCCGGACGCTCACTGACGGACGCCCTTGAGCAATTTGCCGAACGCTTGGGCCTCGATGAGGCGCACTCCTTCGCGACACTGATCAAGCAGTCCGACGAGCTCGGCTCGAGCATCGGCGATACGCTGCGGGTCTACAGCGACGACATGCGCCACAAGCGCCTGTCGCGGGCCGAGGAGAAGGCCCATGCCCTACCCGCCAAGCTCACCATCCCGATGATGGTCTGCGTCTTTCCGGTGCTGTTCATCGTCATTCTTTGTCCGGTTATCGTGCGGCTGGTCACCAACAACTGGTGATCGCCATGGCCCGCGATGGACACGTTTCGGGCTGTATGGCTTTGAACCCGCAAAGCAATTCGTTAACGCTCCACCTTTAAGTTCCGTCCTCCAGGCATCGTCAGCCTTGGGAGGCAGTCCTGCCCCTCCGAGCAGAGGAGATGGCTGGGATGCGTCGCGTTGTGTCGGGCGTATTTGACTGGCCAAAGACGGGAATACGCCTACCGACGGCGGCCTGCACTGCGGGCGCGATGTTGGCTATGATGATGCTCGCGGGCTGCACGTCGTCGGCCAAATTGAGCGACCTCGGCAAGCCCGGCGACGCCGCCACTACCAACACCGCCAGCGCCGATCCGGGCGATACTACGGGCTCGATCGTAACCCAGCCGGCGGAGCCAGGGCCAAGCGGGGAGCCGGTAGCACCCTTGGCCAAACCGGGCTTTCTCGGCGACGACCCCAATGACGACCTGCAGCTCGGGAAAAAGTACTTTAGGAACAATAGTTTCGGCCTAGCTCAGCGTAGCTTTCAAAGCGCGGTCGAGAAGCATCCCAATGATGCCGAGGCGTGGGTTGGCCTCGCTGCCGCCTATGACCGCCTGCACCGCTTCGATCTGGCGGATCGCGCCTATAGCCAGGCCATGCGCCTGGTTGGACGCACGCCGGAAATTCTCAACGATATGGGCTTTTCCTTCATGCTGCGCGGCGACTATGCGCGGGCCAACAAGGCGCTCCAGGAAGCGCAGGCCAAGGATCCGAGCAGTCCGTACATCCAGGCCAATCTGCATCTCCTGGAGCAGAGCTACCGCAATGGCAAGTCGGTCCAATAGTCATAAGAAGAAACTGAAGTGACGAAAGCATGCAACTCCTCAGCCGGATTTCGATGATCGCGCGAAGAAAGCCAAAGCAAACAACGTTCGGGACCAAACAAGGGATATTGCTCGCGGGATGCGGCTGCCTGTTGATCGCGACAATCTTTCTGTCGCGATATTTCGGCGTGTGGAGTTTGTGGCACCCGAACTCGCCGCTCGAAAGCAATGACAGCGAGTTCATCCGGACGCAGATCGGCATGTTGGTGTTGCACGGTCCGGGCGACGCATGCCGCGCCTATAAATACGACAACGTCACGAGCGAGACTTTTCCGGCGTCGGGACCTTGCGAGATCACCGCGCAGATCGACCGCCGTATCATCGGCGAACCCGCAGGCGGATCGCGTCAGCTGGAATCCGTCAGCAAATACTTCTCGAAGCACTAGCGGCGCGCCGATTTTGCGACGTTACGATTACTCCAACATCTTGACGACAAAGGGCAAAACACACGGCCGCGCATTGCGAAATCGGCAAATCCTGGCTATGCATTGCGGCATCGACGTTTCGTCCCATAAATGGCTCTTTAGACCCTTCACAAATTCCTCTATAGCCAACCCGCCATGACCATCCGCCTGCATCGCGGCGACCTGCCCGACATTTCGCGCTACACCGGCGCGGTTGCGATCGATACCGAGACCATGGGTCTCGATCTCAATCGCGACCGGCTCTGTGTCGTGCAGTTGTCGCCGGGTGATGGTTCGGCCGACGTCGTGCAGATCGCGCCGGATGCGCGCGCGGACTCCGCGCCCAATCTCAAGCGCCTTCTCGCCGACGCCAAGCTTCTCAAAGATCTTTCATTTCGCCCGCTTCGATCTCGCCATGCTGTGCAAGACTTTCGGCGTGATGCCGGAGCCGGTGTTCTGCACCAAGATCGCCTCGCGGCTGACGCGCACCTATACCGACCGCCATGGACTCAAAGACCTCGTGCGCGAAGTGCTCGGCCACGAGATTTCCAAGCAGCAACAATCGTCGGACTGGGGCGCGTCGACATTAAGCGACGCCCAAGTGTCCTATGCCGCCTCCGACGTGATCTATCTGCATGCGCTCAAGGACAAGCTGTCCGCCATGCTGGCGCGCGAGGGCCGCGAAGGCCTAGCCGAGGCCTGTTTCCGCTTCCTGCCGGTGCGGGTGCGGCTCGACCTTGCGGGCTTTGCCGCAGACGACATATTTGCTCATTCGTAAGGGGTTTTTCGGGGTCAGGGGCGGCCGGGCAGGCCGGCGTTTGGAGGCTTAGGGCCTGCCATACTGCTTGCCTCGGGGCGGCCCTGCCTGAGACATATTCGCCAGCGACTGTTGAGCGGGCAAATCCGTTAAAAGCCTGGCTGAGGACCCGATTCGGGGCGATGCTCTTAAGGATAATCGCTTGGCGATCACCTACCCGGAACATGGCGCGAAGGCACTGGCGACGAGGTCGCGCAGCGACTTCGAGCGCAACTACCGCTCCGCGCCAGCGGCATAGCCGGCAGGTGCGGCTGCTGCGCATTGGCGTGCCGGCCGGCATCGCTGGGCTTTTGTTCATGGTCGTGGCGATGAACTACATGCCGCCGATCGGCGGGTTCCGGCTGCCCGGCGAGCTCGGCAATCTCGTCATCCACGGCACTAAGATCACCATGGAGTCGCCGCGGCTGACCGGCTTCACGTCCGACTCGCGCGCCTACGAATTCTCCGCCAATGCGGCGGCGCAAGACATGACCAAGCCGGACTTGGTCGAGCTGCAGAAGCTTCACGCCAAGATGCAGATGGAAGACAAGAGCACGGTGGAGATGTCGGCAGTGTCAGGCATCTACAATGTGAAGACGGAAATCCTGACGCTGAACGAGAATATCGAGCTGCAATCCTCAACCGGCTATTCGGGGCACCTCAGCGAGGCGGTGATCGACGTCAAGAAAGGCACCGTCGCTTCCGACAAGCCGGTTCAAGTCAACATGCTCAACGGTTCGCTCAATGCGCAGCACCTCGACATTGCCGAGAACGGCAGTGTGCTTCGCTTCACCGGCGTCCAGATGACACTGCTGCCGGGCAAGGAAGCCGACAAGAACAGCGCCGCAGCATCGACCAAGACTGGCGATAAGGCTGGCGATCAATGAAGCGCGACCAACAAAAATTCGAGCAAAGGCGGTTTGCGCTTGCGACAGGCCTTGTTGCCGTTGTGTTCCTGGCGGCTTACCCCGCCGCCGCACAGCCATCGACGGCCAACGCGACGCCTGGCCCATTCCAGGGCATGATGAACGATCAAAAAAAGGATCAGCCGGTCCAGATCGAGGCCGCGACGCTTGAAGTGCGCGACAAAGACAAGAAGGCGATGTTCTCGGGCAATGTGCAAGTGGTGCAAGGCGACACCACGATGAAATGCCAGCGCCTTGTCGTCTTCTACGGCCAAGAGATGGGCATCGCCGGCGGCGAAAAACAGGCGTCAACCACGCCGGTGACCACCATAAAAAAGACTCCCGGCATGCCGCAGGGAGCGCAGAACATCCGCCGCATCGAGGCGCAGGGCGGCGTCACGGTGATCACCAAGGATCAAAACGCCAGAGGCGACCTCGGCATTTATGACCTGCAGAGCAAAACCATCACGCTGTCTGGTCATGTGACCGTGAGCCAGGGCCAAAATGTCATCAACGGCGAGCGGGTCGTGGTTGATACTGTCACCGGCAATGCGAGGGTGGAGTCTGGCTCCAGCAATACTGGCGGCGGCCCCACTGCTCCGGGCCAGCAACCGCGGGTTCGGGCCTTGATCCAGCCCAGCAAAGGGCAAGGTACCGGCGGGTCGAATGTCATGACCTTCGGGCCGGGCACGTCGAATTGACATCCCTATAGATGCCGTCCAATTCAAGCTCCCGCCGCCCCGGAAGGGGAAAATCGGCTAGAATTCCGTATATTGACGGAATCGACCTGCGAGCGAAGGCGAGCATCTAACAACCGTGGCTGACCTGTTGTCATATTTTCGCCGGCCCCCGGCCAAGGCCAGGCGCAAGCCGGTCGCGGAAGACGCCATCGATCTGGAATCGATCGGCGGCGAGATCAGCGACGTCTATCTCGACATTGCGAGCGTGGGTGCACCGGCGGAAAAGCTGCGATCCAAAGCGCCACCACGCGAAGCGCCGGCGGCCCGCGAAGCCCCGCCTCCGCGCGAGGCATTGCCGTCGGCGGCACCGCAGCAACAAACTCACGTCCAGCAACAATATGCGCAGCCGCCTGCACCGCAGGCCAATGTGCCGCCGCCGCGGGCCTTCATGCCGCCGCCGAATTCGGCTCCGGCTTCGCCGCCGCCTGTCCCGCCGCCACAACCTCCCGGCCCTGCCGCACGGCCGCAGCGTCCGCCGCCCGCGGTCAACGGCCAGCGCCCCACCGCCGCGCCGCGCCCGCGCCGCCGCAGCGACGGCAATGGCGCGGCTCCCGGCGACCGCAGCGGCCTTCTTGCCGTGCACGGCGTCGAGAAGAGTTTCGTCGGCCGCAAAGTGGTCAAGGGCGTAAGCTTTTATGTCCGCAAGGGCGAAGCGGTCGGGCTTCTCGGTCCCAACGGCGCCGGCAAGACCACGGTGTTCTACATGGTCACCGGCCTGATCAAGGCCGACGAAGGTCGCATCGAGCTCGACGGCCACGACGTCACCAAGCTGCCGATGTATCAGCGCGCGCGGCTGGGCATCGGCTATCTGCCGCAGGAAGCCTCGATCTTCCGCGGCCTCACCGTCGAGGACAATATCCGCTCGGTGCTCGAAGTCGTGGAGCCCGACAAGAAGCGTCGCGCGCGCGACCTCGACTCGCTGCTTGAAGAGTTCAACATCGCCCGCCTGCGCAAGACGCCAGCGATCGCGCTGTCCGGCGGCGAGCGTCGGCGCTGCGAGATCGCACGCGCTTTGGCGACCCGGCCGAGTTACATGCTGCTCGACGAGCCGTTCGCCGGCATCGATCCGATCGCCGTCGGCGATATTCAATCCTTGGTGCGGCATCTCACCAATCGCGGCATCGGCGTCTTGATCACCGACCACAATGTGCGCGAGACGCTGGGCCTCACCGACCGCGCCTACATCATCTATTCGGGCGAGGTGCTGATGGAAGGCCGCGCCGACGAGATCGTCAACAATCCCGACGTCCGCCGGCTCTATCTCGGCGAGGAATTCCGGCTCTAGATCTTGCGCTAATTCAGCGGCTCGCCTGCGCCGCGCGGTTCGCCGGCAACGGGATAGGAGGCGGGCATCGACGCGTCTGCGCCGGTGCGGATCTCGTCGATCACGAACAGCGGCCGCCGCTTGGACTCAAGATAAAGACGGCCGACATACTCGCCGAGCAGGCCGAACAGAATGAGCTGCATGCTGCCGAGCAGAAGGACCAGCGTCGACAGACTGGTCCAGCCCTCGACGACATGGCCGAAGGCCCAGCTGCCGAGCGTGTAGCCGAGCATCAACAGGCTCAAAAAGCCGAGCACGATGCCGAGATAGGACGCGATCCGCAGCGGCATGATCGAGAACGAGGTCAGCGCGTCGAAGGCGAGCCCGAACATCCGCGACAGCGAATAATTGCTGGCGCCGGTCGTGCGCGGAGCGCGATCATAAGCGAGCGCGACCTGGCGCAGGCCGATCCAGCTGACCATACCACGAATGAAGCGCTGCTGCTCCGGCATGGAATTGAGGATATCGCCGACCTTGCGGCTCATCAGCCGGAAATCACCGGTATCGACCGGCATGTCGCTGTCGGCCAATCGCTGCAGTATCCGATAAAACAAAGCTGCCGTGCCGCGCTTGAGCATGGTCTCGCCCTGCCGCTCGCGGCGCTGGCCATAGACCACGTCGGCCTCGACACGATCCATCAGGCGCCACATCTCGCCGAGCAGTTCCGGCGGATCCTGCAGATCGGAATCGATGGTAAGCACACGGCCGCCGCTGCAGGAATGCAGGCCTGCGGTCATCGCACGCTGATGGCCGTGGCGGCGCGACAGATTGATCGCGACCAATTGCGGATCGTGCTTGGCGAGTTCGACCATGATCTCCCAGGTGCGATCGGCCGAGCCGTCATTGACCAGGATCAGTTCGTAGTCGCTCCCGACGGTCTCGTTGGCCGCCGCGGTCATACGCCGGTGAAATTCTTCGAGACCGGCCTCCTCGTTGTAGCAAGGCGCAACGATCGATAGCCGCGGGCGCGAACGCGCCTCCTGCGGCAGCGGCATCGAGACGCGAAGTTGCTCGTTCACATGGGCCTCGTCAGAATTTGGGCCACGTCAGGGCTGCTGCTGCGTCAGCGGCGGATCAAGCACCTGTCCCTTCGGATCGGCCAGGCGATAGACCGAATATTCCTTGATTGTAACGCCATGGCGGGCCCGCGGCAAAGTCGCCAACAGTTCCACCCTGCTGAATTTTTCACCTGCGCGCCAAAGCGCGCCGCAAGGCGTCTCGCAGACATACATGCTGTTGCCGGCAAATAACGAAGGATCGGGCTGCGGCAGGTCGACATAGCGCATGGTTTCGTTGATCTGCGCCACGAAGGGATGCGACGGCAGATAAAATGTCAGCCAGCCGGCGATGCCGTAATCCGTCGTCAATACGATCGGTGCGCCGATCTGCTTCCGCAGATCGTCGATCTTGGCCGCGAGTTCGGTCCAGCCGGCGCCGAGCGCACGCGCGGTCGGATCGGCACGGCCGAGCGGCAGCACGCCGAATACCGCCTGTAGATAAAGGCAAGCCGCAATGCCGAGCCCCACAGGCACGGCGAGTCGTTGCGACCACGACACGACCGGCGCCCAGGTCGCATTCCACTTGATGCGATCGGCGGCGACGGCGGCGGCAATGACGAACGGCACATAGATCGGCTCCGGCCAATTGCCTTCGACGCGGCCGTGGAACGTATGCCAGGTAAAATAGATCAGGAGCGGCCACACCATCGCGTTAATGAGAACGCGCGACGACCGCGGTCCGCCTTCGCCTTTGAGCATGGCCGCAAGGCCGAGACAGCCGAGGACGAAAATCGGCGGCGTTGCCATCCCCATCTGCGTGACAAAAAACTCGCCGAGATAACGCAGCGACCATTCGTGCACGACCAGCCGGTTGAACTGATAATGATACGAAGCCCAGCCGTGCTCCGCGTTCCAGATCAGGGTCGGCGAAAATAGCGCGGCGGCAATGACGCCGGAGAGCCACGGCCACGGCGTGAACAGCCATTTGCGCTCGCCCGGCACGATGAGCAGCCAGGCGAGAATACTGACGGCGAAGAAGACCGTCGTGTATTTCGACAAAAGACCGATGCCGAACGCGACACCGATCGCGAGCCACCATTCACCGCGGCCGGTCTGGACGAGCTTGACCAGCGTGAACAGCAGAAACGTCGTTGAAATCACCAGCGCATTGTCAGGGGTCGCCAGCGCCGAGCCGGCGATCATGACGATGGTCAGATTGAAATAGAGCGCAGCAGTGGCGCCGAGCCGGTCGTCGTTGAATAGGATCGCTCCCGACCGCCAGACCGCCCAACTGGCCGGCAAGGCCAGCAGCGTGCCGATCGCGCGCACGCCGAATTCGGTGTTACCGAACAGCGTCGTGCCGATCCTGATGAGAATCGGATTGACCGGGGGGTGATCGAGATAGCCGCCAACGATGTGTTTGGACCAGAGCCAATAGAGGCTCTCGTCGAAGCTCAAGGGCGTCATTCCGGCAAAGACAAGACGCACCGCAACAAGCGTGAGAATCGTCGCCAGGACGACCGATTGATAGCGCCGTTCCGGCACCGCCGTGACACTGAACAAAGCCACCGAATGACCCCTAATCCGGCAGGCGATCCAAGCCCCGGACCACACACCCGATAGAGCATCCCAGATCCGGCCCCCAGCCTGCGGCCTCCTCATAGCAGGGGCCGGCCAGATGAACCAACCAAACGACGCTAGCGGTGGAAGCAAGCGAGTGGAAAACACCGAAATCGGCAAGGAGGCGACCTGCCTAATTCATGGGCAAAAATTCGCCTGAGCCAAAATTCGACCCCGAAAATGGTACTATTTGGTGGAAAATCAGGGCTTTGGGCTGACGAAAATAGTCTCGCGACACAGCCGACGATATACGGTAAGAAGATAAGCAAGAATCGGACCAATTCGTTGGTCGGTCGGATCGAAAGTTCTCACGCCACAGGTCCTTATGGCGCTCTCGCAGCGGTTACAGATACGGCAAAGCCAAGCGCTGGTGATGACGCCGCAGCTGATGCAAGCCATCAAGCTGCTCCAACTCTCCAATCTCGATCTGGTCGCCTATGTCGAGGCGGAACTCGAGCGCAACCCCCTGCTCGATCGCGGCAGCGAGCCGGAATCGGCCGGCGAGCCTGGCGACGCGTCCGCCGAGGCAGCGGCGGATGGCGAGGCCTACAACGATGGCGACTTCGGCGGTGACGACGGCGGCGAATTTGCCGCAGCGCCGGATAGCGAAAGGGGCAGCGACTTTAGCGGCGAGCCAGCTGGCGAGTTTGGCCGCGAGACCGAACTGAACGGCCACGTCCACGACGATGCGCCGGGCACCGCGCCCGGCGAGAACTACAACGACGACAGCGACCCCGCACCGGCACCCGCACGTGCTGCAGACGGTCCGGCTGCCTATTCGGAATGGGCCAGCACAGGCTCCGGCGGCCGCGACGACGGCGAGTACAATCTCGAAGCCTTCGTCTCCAGCGAGACTACATTGGCGGATTGGCTGCGCGAACAGCTCACGCTTGCGATTTCCAATCCGGTGCAGCGCATGGTCGGCCAATACCTGATCGATCTGGTCGACGATTCCGGATACCTGAGCGGCGACCTCACAGCGGCCGCGGAGAAGCTTGGCACCGGCTTGGCGGATGTCGAAGCCGTGCTGACCATTCTGCAGGGCTTCGATCCGCCCGGAATTTGCGCGCGTGACCTCGCCGAGTGTCTTTCGCTCCAGCTCAGGGAAAACGACCGCTTCGATCCGGCCATGGCAGCGCTGATCGCACGGCTCGATCTGTTGGCCAAGCGCGACTTTGCCGCCTTGAAAAAGGCCTGCGGCGTCGGCGATGAGGATCTTGCCGACATGATCGCGGAAGTGCGCCGGCTCAATCCGAAACCCGGTCACGCCTTCGGCTCGGCCCTCGTGCAACCGATCGTGCCCGACGTGTTTGTGCGGGCGGCACCCGACGGCGGCTGGATCGTTGAATTGAATTCGGACACGCTGCCGAAAGTTCTGATCAACCAGAGCTACTATTCGGAAGTGTCCGCCACCGCGCGGCGCGATACCGACAAGTCGTATCTCACCGAGTGTATGCAAAGCGCCACATGGCTCGTGCGCGCGCTGGATCAGCGCGCCCGCACCATTCTCAAAGTCAGCAACGAGATCGTGCGCCAGCAGGACGCATTCTTCGCCCGCGGCGTCGAGCATCTACGGCCGCTCAATTTGAAAACCGTCGCCGAAGCCATCAGCATGCACGAATTGACGGTATCGCGCGTCACCGCGAACAAATACATGGCGACAAGCCGCGGCATATTCGAGCTGAAATATTTCTTCACCTCGGCGATCGCAGCGGCGCATGGCGGCGAGGCGCATTCCGCCGAATCGGTACGTCACCGCATCAAGCAACTGATCGACGGCGAGAGCGCTGCCGATATTTTGCCCGACGACACGATCGTCGAGAAGCTGCGTGAGGCCGGTGTCGATATCGCGCGGCGCACTGTCGCCAAATACCGCGAGGCGCTGCGCATTCCATCCTCGGTCCAACGACGGCGCGAGAAACAGGCCGCCGTCTCCAACTAGAGCGAGTAGCGCGCATTGACGGCTTGGCCGCTTGCCATCCAGTGTCGTGCGCCGAAAATGCATTGTTGCTATGGGCGGAGCTGCTCGCGTTGACTTGCCGGCCGCCGATACTTACGTCGAGTCAGGCCCTTAGGTGAAGGTATATTGCCACGAAAACGCCCGTTGTGAAGCTGTCGGTATTAATACGGAGGCTGTCATGACATTTCGTGTATCAGGAAAGAATCTCGATATCGGCGACGCGCTGCGCGACCGCATCAATGATCGGATTGCGGAAGCTGTGAATAAGTATTTCGATGGCGGCTATTCGGGACACCTCACGCTGATGCGCGACGGTTTCGGTTTCCGCTCCGAATGCGCCATCCATCTCGATTCGAAAATCACGCTGCACTCCGACGGCATGGCGCCGGATGCCTATGCCAGCGCCGATCAGACCGCGTCACGGATCGAACGGCGGCTGCGCCGCTATCATCGCAGGCTCAAGGATCACCGCTCGGAGCGCAACGAAACACGTGCGGCCAACTGGGCCGCCGTCGACGCGGCAAGCTACATCATTGCCGCGCCGGAGGAGCAGGACGAAACGGACGCGGAGGCTTTCACCCCGGTCATCATCGCCGAATCAACGACCACGCTCAAACAACTCTCGGTCAGCGACGCGGTGACGGAACTGGATCTGACGGGCGCGCCGGTGCTCGTGTTCCGTCATGCCGTGCATGGTGGCATCAACATCGTTTACCGCCGCGCGGACGGCCATCTCGGCTGGATTGATCCTCCACTCCTGACCGCCGCAGATGCCCATTGACGCGGTGACACCGTCTCCTTATGGTCCGCCGCCTTTCGCAGGGTGCCAAAACGGCTGGCCGGACGGCAGCGGAACGTTGGCACGGATCGGGCAGTGGCTTTCGGGAAAAGTTCATGCTCCGATGCGAAGATGAGACCCGGTTCCACCGCGACCAATAGCCACTGAGACAGCCATAGACGCTTTTGCGCCGCCTCGCTTTTTTTCAAGGTCCCGACCCACTTTCAGGTTTCCCAATATGCCGCTTACCGATCTGGTCGCGCCGAATGCGATCATCCCGGCGCTCAAGGTCAACAGCAAGAAGCAGGTGCTGCATGAGCTGGCCGCGCGCGCGGCCACGCTCACGGGGCAGAACGAGCGCGTGATCTTCGACATCCTGATGCAGCGCGAGAAGCTCGGCTCGACCGCCGTCGGTAACGGTATCGCCATCCCGCACGGCAAGTTGCCGACTCTGACACGCTTGTTCGGTTTGTTCGCGCGGCTCGAACGGCCGGTCGATTTCGAAGCGCTCGACAACCAGCCGGTCGATCTCGTGTTCTTGTTGCTCGCGCCGGAAGGCGCCGGCGCTGATCACCTTAAGGCGCTGGCGCGCATTGCCCGGCTGCTTCGCGATCCTGGGATTACTCACAAGCTACGCGGCTCCCGCGATGCCGAGGCGCTTTACGCCGTGCTGGCAATGCCGTCCGCTTCCGCCGCATAGCGGCGTCAGAACTCAGCCACCAAAGATCAAAAACAGAAACGGGGCCGCGCCACAAGCGCAGCCCCGCTCCGATGACTGATTGCTGCCAATTGTTCCAGCTCAGTGCACGCTGACCGTTTCGAGCTCCTGGCTCCAGGCATTGGCGACAGCGGCTTCGCGACTGTCCGTCAGCATGATCGGCGTGCCGTCGGCGGCGTGCAGCGCAAACAGAACCCTTCCCGGCTCGATCTGCGGCACTTCCGCTTGCGGAAACATCTTGCGGAAGTCCTCGAAGCGCACCGCCTTGACGTAAGCGATGTGGCCATCGCCGAGCTGCGCCAGCGCTTCCGCTGAAAACTCCATTTTCGTCTCGGTGCCCGTGGCACCGTTTCTCGTCACCTCGTTCATGGCCCTCGATCCTTTCTCTGTTGCGGTCGAGTCCTACCGGTTTCTTAATCGCATTCTTTGATTGAGATCGACTTAACGATGCGGTCAAGCTGCGGACGCACCAGATCAATCGACAGCAATCCGTTCCTCAAGTCCGCACCCAATACTTCCATTCCATCCGCAAGCACGAAGACGCGCTGGAATTGACGCGCCGCAATACCGCGATGGATGTATTGCCGACACTTGTCGTCCTGCTGGCGGCCACGAATGATGAGCTGGCTTTCCTCCACGCTCACATCGAGCTCGGCGCGGGTAAAACCGGCAACTGCTAGCGTGATCCGCAGCCACTCCGGATTATTCCCGTCACGCGCAATGCGCTCGATATTGTACGGAGGATACCCGTCCGCAGCCTTCCCGACCCGATCGAGCACGCGCTCGATCTCGTCGAAGCCGAGCAAAAACGGACTTGAAAGCGACGAAACCCTGGACATGGTTTCAAAGCCCTTGGTTAAGCGACTTTGGCGGGGCCCTTTTCCGGCGCCCCAATGACCGGACGGATCGCCCGCCGGCCTCATGGCAATATGGCTATGCGGATCAATGGGTTCAAGAAGAGCATTCGGTCGCTCAATAGCCGCCGAAGCAAGCGCGATTACGGCATTTTCAGAGGGTCCGGGCATCGCCCGCTCGGCCTCGGCCAACAATTGCGCTTCATGCCGATTGATGAAAATGCCGCCGATGATGAACCCGACCACGGTGATGAGTACGAGAATAATCACAACCGGACCCTGCAGGCGCTCGAACTGCCGCCCCAGCGCATAAGCGGCATAGCCGTAGCTCACTGACCACATGATCGAGCCGAACACATTGGCATACATGAAATCGCGCCACGGCATCATATTGGCGCCGGCGAAAATGCCGGCAAAGGTCCGCAATATCGGCACGAATTGCGCGATGAAGACGATCTTGCCGCCATGGCGCAGGAACAAATACTGGCCGAGCTTGATGCGCGCCTCGGTCATCCGCACGTAGCCGCCATAGCGCAACAGCAACCAATAGCCGAACACGCGGCCGAGGACGAAGCCCAGGATACGGCCAACAATCGCGGCGGCGGCGGCGGTCAAGATCACTGCAACAATATTCAGATCATGTTTGGTACCGGCATAGATGGCGGCGCCAAGAAGCGCTGTTTCCCCTGGCAGCGGAAAGCCAATGCATTCCAGGCCGACAATGAGGGCGACCGCCACTAGGCCGTAGGCATGGATGAGATGTTCGATGAAATGCATTACGGGCTGTGTACCGGAACGGCGATTACTTATACATATTCCGCCGGAAAGATAATGCCTTGACTTTGTCGTCTCAGGTCCCCTCGCCGTTCAGGCGGATGCGATGCAAAATCGTCTTTGACGCACCGGCCTGCGCCATTCCATTCTGCATGACCGCCCCGCCTTGCGACCCGATGTTCCCTGCGGGAGAATACACGCAGGAGAATGCGTCATGAAAAAGCTCATTCTCGAGACCACTGCGCCGTTCCAGGGATGCCGGAACTCGTCGCCTATGACGAAGGCCTGTTCGCCAAGGAAGGCCTCGATATCGAATGGGCCGACCGGGAAGCCGGCGTCGACAAGAAGGTTGAAGCCGATGTGACGACGCCCAAAGGCGTCACCCCGTTCGCGAGCCACGGCAAGCTTCTCGAGCAGGGCAAAGCCGACATGTACAACGCCTGCGAATGGGGCAATTACTGTCGCGTCGCCGATACCGGAGCGGGCAGCCGCCAGCTCGGACGGCGCGCCATCCTCGCCTATTCCGCGATCGTGGTGCGGCCGGATTCGCCGGTCTATACGCCGCAGCAACTGGCCAACCGCACCGTCGGCGTGCCGTTCTATTTCGGCAGTCATTATCTCGCGCTGCATTTGCTGGAAGGCTTTGTGCCGCGCGACATGATCAAGCTGTGCCGTGCGCCGAACGGCTCGCGCTTTCGGCTCGCTGCGATGCTGAAGGGCGAAATCGAAGCGACCACGCTGTCGGAGCCGCATCTGACGCTCGCCGAGAAGAAAGGCTGCCGCGTCATTTGCTCGGCGTTCTATCACGGCACCGAGGTGGCGTCGGATCGCGTCGATGCCGAGACCTACACGGCCTTCAATCGCGCGGTGCGCGAGGCGGTGCGGCGCATCAACGCCGACAAGTCCGCCTATATGCATTACTTCATCGACTACTACGCCGCGAAGGATCCCGAGATAGCAGCTCTGAAAGTCGAAGATCTGCGCGAGAGCCGTCTCGTTGTCTGCGATCCGGCCCCGATCCCGCCCGAAGAAATGCAGCGCACTTACGATTGGCTCAAGAGCTGGGGCATGCTCGAGGAGACGGCGTCGCCCCTGCAACTGGTCAACACCCAGGTACAGACCTTTGCCCACGAGGCCGCCGAGTAAACGAGGAAGTGGCGCCGGCGCGGAACAGGGTTTACGGTTGCGCGGGGAAGACTAAAGAGGGGCAAACGACCAGATGCGGGGCATCACGGCTCGGCCTGCGCGCGCTTTTGCGAAAGCCGGCCTGTCTCTCGGTGTAATGCTGCTTGCCACCGTGCTCGCCGGCTGCCCCATCATCATCGGGCGGACGACGACGACGACGAATGCACTCAATGCCTATCCGGCGAACTACAAGTCCGACATCCTCGGCGCGATGCATGCCTATCTCGACAACCCGACCGGGATTCGTGAGGCCGCGATCGGAGAGCCGGCCCTCAAAACCAAAGGCGGCACGACCCGCTACGTGGTCTGCGTGAAATTCAACGGCAAGAAAGGCCGCGGCAACGAGTATGCCGGCACCAAGGAGATTGCCGCCGAATTCATGGCCGGTCGATTTGATCAGTTCATCGAGAATATCAAGGATTTATGCGCCGGCACGACCTATACGCCGTTTCCGGAATTGCAAAAGCTGCCGCCGTAGCACGCCCGACCGATCGAACGCCCGCCACCGGCAGAACTGAGCAGTTGAGCGCATTTCGTCCGGCGCTTACTATAAGCGCAGAGCATAGCCTAAGAAAAATGGAAACGACCATGCTGGAACGACATTACGACCGCGCCGCACAGGACATCGGCAACATCGTCAATCTCGGCCACGTCAACGTCTCGATCAGCGACCAGCACGTCGCCACGAATTACTACGTCACCGGACTCGGGCTGACGCGCGATCCGTTTCTGATGACCGGCTCCGGCAATATGTGGATCAATGTCGGGATGAGCCAATTCCATCTGCCGATCGGCAAACCCGAAGTGCTGCGCGGCGTTACTGGCCTCGTCATTCCGGATCGTGAGGCGCTGCTCGCTCGGCTGGCCAATGCGCGCAAGCTTCTCGCCGGCACCAAGTTCGATTTTCGCGAAAGCAACGATTGCGTCGAGACGGTCTGTCCCTGGGGCAACCGCATTCACGTCCACACGCCCGATGAGGAGCGCTTCGGCCGCGTCGCGCTCGGCATCGCCTATGTGCGCTTCGACGTTCGCCCCGGCACCGCGGAGCGCATCGTGCGCTTCTATCGCGACGTGCTGCGTACCAATGCCGATCTGGTCAAGAACGGCGCGGGCCCCGAAGCGCGCGTGCAGGTCGGCGAGAAGCAGTATTTTTACTTCCGCGAGACCGAGGCGCCGGAAGCGGCCTACGACAATCATCACGTGCAGATCTATCTGGCGGACTTTTCCGGTCCTTATCACCGGCTCAAGGAACTCAGCCTGATCAGCATGGAGACCAACGATTACGAGTACCGCTTCCTCGACGTCATCGATCTGGATACGCGCGAGCCGCTATTCCGCGTCGAGCACGAGACGCGCAGCATGACCAATCCGATGTATGGCCGGCCGCTGGTCAACCGCAATCCGGCGGTGACCAATATGGACTACAAGCCCGGCCACGACGGCATGTCGTGGGCCTTGTCGTGAGCTAGGCCCGATCGGCGGCGGGCCGCGAAATGCCGCGCGCGCTGCTGATCGGCGGCTCGCTGGGCGGCCTGATCACGGCGCATCTCCTGCGCGGCATCGGCTGGGACGCAACCGTCTTCGAGCGTAACAGCGAGGAACTGGCCGGCCGCGGCGTCGGGCTCGGCACGCATCCGCAGCTCATCGCCATCCTGCGCCGCGCCGGCATCGACTTCGACGAGACCATGGGCATTCCGGTGCCCAAAGTCGTCTGCCTCGACGGTGCCGGCAGGACCATTGTGGCGCAGCCCTCGGCACGCACGATGAGCGGCTGGGCGCGACTTTACCGCGTGCTGCGCGATGCTCTGCCGGAGAAGAACTATCGGCTCGGCAAGGCGCTGGCGCATATCGCGCAGGCCGGCGAAAAGGTTACCGCTGCCTTCGCCGACGGCAGCCGCGAACACGGCGATTTGCTGGTCGGCGCCGACGGGTTGCGCTCGACGGTGCGGGCGCAATTTCTGCCGCAGGTCGAGCCGGTCTATGCCGGTTATGTCGCCTGGCGTGCGGTGCTTGAGGAACGGCTGATCCCGGCCGACATCCACCGCGAAGTGTTCGAGCTCTACGCCTTCTGCATGCCGGAAGGCGAACAGCTGCTCGGTTATCCGGTGCCCGGGCGCGACAACGACACCGAGGTCGGCCGCCGCGCCTACAACATCGTCTGGTACCAGCCGACCGATGCGGCGACGCTCGCGGATATTTCAACCGACGCCAGCGGCCGCCGCCACGACGCCGGCATTCCACCGCCCCTGATCCGCCCCGACGTGATCGCCCGCGTGAAAGCGCATGCGGAGCGGGTACTGGCACCGCAGATCGCCGGGATTTTCACGCGTGCCGCGCCATTCTTTCAGCCGATCTACGACCTTGAGTCACCGCAAATCGTGTTCGGCCGTGTGGCGCTCGCCGGCGACGCCGCCTTTGTCGCCCGCCCGCATGCCGGCGCCGGCACCACCAAAGCGGCCATCGACGCGGCAACACTGGCGCATTGCCTGCAGGACGCCGGCGACGACATTGCCTCAGGCCTTGCCCGTTATGACCGGGCGCAACGTATTTTCGGACGAGCGCTGGTCGAGCTGTCCCGCCAGGAGGGCACTTACCTCTCGGCACGGCTGAAGCCGGAACATCAGCGCAGCGCCGCCGAGAACAGCCGCGACATCGGCGAAGTGCTTCGTGCCCACGGCATGCGCAGCGACCAGGTCGCCGAACTCGTCGCCGCGCGTGGGCTCGCGGCACATTTTTGAATCCAGCTCTGCGTCAGGTGTCCATCGCGGACGGTGCATAGAGCTCGTCGACCTTCATCAGGCGCGAGGTGAGATTCTGCTCCAGCGAATATTGCGCGATGGTCTCAATCACCCTGCGATTGGCTTTGACGCCGTGATGCAGGAGCCGCGGCTTCGGATCGCCGGAGAGGAGGCCCGCGGCCAAATGATCCTGCACATGGGCGACGCGCTCTGCATCGGCGATCTCATTAGCCTTGTTGAACGCCTTGATCAGATTGAGCACGACCCAGGGTTCTTTTTCGAAAATATCGCGTCGCACGACGGCTTGGTGATTGATCGGCAACAATCCGGTCTTCTTGTAGAAGCGCACGCCTTCGGCGATCGGATCGGGAAACAGCAATTTGAAATCCGGATGATTGTGCAGATCGGCGCGGCTGCGATCGACCAGGTTGCGGTCGGATAGATAATGCAGCACGGCGTCGAGCTCGCCTGTGAGCATCATCGAAGCGATGCTCCGGTCCGCCGGGATCTGATGCACGGTGACGCCGGACGGGGCCTTGAAGCCCGTGGCGCCGCCGTGACTCATTTCCGGCGTCCGCTCCATCCAGAACTCCATGTCCTTCGGCGCGACGCCGAATTCGTGCTGCAGCACGCCGCGCGCCCACAGGGCCGCGGTCTGCTGATATTCCGGCACGCCGACGCGTTTGCCCTTGAGATCCGCCGGCGTTTCGATGCCGGCCTTACGCCGCACCAGGATGCTGGTGTGAAAAAACCGCCGCGTCGTGAAGATCGGCAAGCCGACAAAGCGGTCGTCGCCGCGCTCCAGCGCGATGATGAAGGAGGAGCACGACATTTCCGACACGGCGAATTCGGAAAAATGCAATTGCCGCCAGAACAGCTCCGACGGATGCAGCACCGTCGGCACGAGATCGATGCCATCGGGCTTCACCCTGCCGTCGATGATGGGCCAAGTGCGCGGATTGTTGGTGATACCGATGCTGAGCTGGAGATTCATGGACTCGATTTCAGGAGGATGAAAAACAAAATTTTCGGCTCATTCCCGTGCCTGCGGGAATCCAAGACCGGGTCCCCGCTTCGGCGAAGGACGAGCGGATGCGGATTGTCAGTAACGATACGGCGTGTGCTCCCAGAGCGGGAAGGCCGAGAACACGTGCGGTGCATTGGCCGGCACCGCCGGTGCGAGATAGGAGCGATCGAGCTTGCCGTAGCTGGTGACGCCAAGCAGGCCGAGTGCGCGCGTCACCTCGTCCTCCATGATCTCCAGCATGCGCACGATGCCGGCCTGCCCTGCTGCCGCGAGCGCATAACATTGCATGCGGCCGAGGCCGACCAGATTGGCGCCCATCGCGATGGCCTTGACGATGTCGGTGCCACGATAAAAGCCGCCATCGACGATGATCATCGCGCGGCCAGCCACAGCTTCAACGACTTCCGGCAAAACGTCGAACGAGCCGCGGCCGTGATCGAGCTGCCGGCCGCCGTGATTGGAGACGTAGATGATCTCGCAGCCATGATCGAGCGCAATTTTGGCGTCTTCGGCGGTGCCGACGCCTTTGATGCCGAACGGAATCTTATACTTGCTTTTCATGCGCTCGACGGTGCGCCAGTCGAGCGCCATCTGGAAATCGCGGCCGGTGGCGCGACGGCGCCCGCCGGTCGTGTGGCGTTTCGCCAGATCGCGCTCGCGCCGGCTGTAATGGGCGGTGTCGACGGTGAGGACGAACGCCGAATAGCCGCTCTTGATCGCGCGCTCGACGTGATCGTCGGCCCAGGCCGCGTCGCCGCGGACATAAAGCTGAAACATGCGCAACGCATTCGGCGCCGCTTGCGCGACCGCCTCGAGGCCGGGGTCGCACACCGAACTGAGCATATGGGCGACACCGAATTCCGCCGCCGCATTGACCACCGGTTCGGCGCCGCCAACGTGGAAGCTCTCGAGCGAACCGACCGGACAGAGTACCACGGGCAGCCGCAGCTTCTTGCCAAGCGCCTGGGACGACGCATCGACCTTGCTCACATCGCGCAGCACACGGGGCCGGAACGCGATCGAATCGAGCGCCATGCGGTTGCGCCGCAGCGTCGTCTCGGTCTCGGTGCCGCCGACGATATAATCCCAATCGTTCTGATTGAGATTGGCGCGGGCCTTGGCGGCGAGCTCGTGCAGATTGTGAAATTCACTCGTGGCCGCGGCGTTGGCGGCGGCTCTCGCTTCGTCCTGGTTCTGACTGGCCATTGTACCGTTTTCTGGTTGGTTTCCCGGCAGGCCGATGCAGCCCGCCGCCTTGGGCGGAAAGTCGGGCGGAAAGCCTATAGGGCGGGAAATGCCGGTTCAAGAACTGCCGCTGACATGCCGGCGCGCGCCAAGGATGTTCGAAGGTTCGGGCATTGCCGCTAAGGCTTCGGCGCGGCGTTCCGTGCACGGGGCTGCTGGCGTCCCGTCGGGATGGTTGCCCGCAACCCTTCACGAATTTTGGCGCGGAACTTGCGGTCGCGCTTGATGTGCCACTCGCGGCTCATAGCAATTCGTTTGGTCTCGCAGAGCTCGGAATAGAGCAGAATCCATATCCGTCCGCGCGTCGATTTTGCGCCCGTGCCGGCATTGTGTTGTTGCAGGCGCCGGTCGAGATCGGTTGTCCAGCCCACATAGGTGCGGCGATCGGTTTTGCGCCGGCTGCCCAGGATATAGACGAAGAATGGCATGCGAATGAGTGGCGGTCCCGAGAGGACTCGAACCTCTGACCTTCGGTTTAGGAAACCGCTGCTCTATCCAGCTGAGCTACGGGACCCGCAGGCTTGGTTTGCAGGTCTCTTTTTGCGTGAGACCGCGCGTGCGTCAATTGAGGAATTTCGAGCTCGGCGAGGGAGCGGCCTCGTCGGCACGCGCCTTCTGCTGCGGCGCGCCTTTGCCTTTGGCCAAGCTTCGTTTCACCTCCGCCTGGGCGCGCAACTGCGTCAGCACCTGCTCGACAAGATGGGTCGCAAAGGCGAGGCCCGATTTGCGCGCGGTCGGATCCGTTGTCGGACTGGAATATTGCGCGATTTTGCTGCGGACGGCGCGTTCGAAGCGTTCGGTTTCACCGCCGGCGACATTGAGGACGAGTTCACCGCCCATCAGCTTGATGAGATGGAGCAGCGCGGCGATTGTTTCGGTCGCGGCTTCCGGAAAACCGGCGCCGATGTGCGGCGCTGGGCTTGCATCGGAAGCACTCGCCGTCGGCTCCGCGCCATCCGGCAAAGTGGCTTCGCCATCCACATCGGATTCCGATTTGCGAACAGGATCCGTCATAGCCTCTCACACCTGGTGATGCTGGTGTTCGCTTCTCGCTCTCAGGAGCAGCGAGGATGTTTCAGTCTCACCACTCCGGACCCCAGCTCCCCGCCCGGCTTGCGCAAGATTATAGGCCTAAAAGCTCGGATTGCCATCGGCGCACGCAAATGGAGAATTCGATTTTTAATACAACTTGCCGCAGCCGCGCCGCATTGTCGCTTTTCACTCGAGCCGGATGATGGGGTGGTGGGACGGCATTTTGGGCGCCGCCATTGCGGCGTTTTGCTGCTGCGGCTGCGCGGCGGCGCAGGACGCCGCGGCGTCTGCAATTGCATGCGGTGGCGAGGTCCTGGCGCAGGCTACTGTGAGCAGCATCATAGACGGCCGCACGCTCCTCCTGAGCGACGGACGGGAGGTCAGGCTCGCCGCCATCGAGGTTCCGCCCCTCTCCTCGACCGGAGGCTCCGAAGACGGCTCCGGCCGCCTCGGCAATGCCGCAAGAGCGGCACTGGACGCGCTGACCCGCGACGATCAAATCGCGCTGCGCCGGGCCGATGCCGGTCTGGATCACAATTTGGACCGCTACGGCCGTCTGGTGGCCTATGTTTATGCACAACGAGACGGCGTGGAATTATTCGCGCAAGGCGCGCTGATCGAGGCGGGTCTGGCCCGCGCCGCCGGCCGGATCGATGGCAAAAGCTGCGTCGAGGAACTGCTGACTGCCGAAAGGACGGCGCGGGCCAGCAAACTTGGCCTCTGGGGCGATCCGTATTATGAAATCCTTAATGCCGACGCCCCTGTGGATGTGCTGGCGCAACGGGGCCGATTTGCGCTGGTCGAGGGCCAAGTGGTGTCGGTGCGTCAAAGCGGGGCCACGATCTATATGAATTTCGGGCGACGGTGGTCCGAGAGCTTTGCGGTTACGATCTCGAAGCGAAACGAGCGTAGTTTTGCAGCAGCGGGTCTCGATGTGATGAGTCTCGCCGGGCGACGCATCCGGGTTCGTGGCTGGGTCGAGGCCCGCGGCCCAGACGGTAATGTTCCCTGGATGGAAGTTTTGCGGCCGGAGCAAATAGAGATCGCCGATCGAAAGTAGATTCGCGTACGCGCTTGGGGGCGACGGGCGCGAGGAACGTTGGACAAGGCAGTGCAGCGGGGACTACGGCAAAGCTTCCGGCTCGGGCACGCGAACGTAGCGATCGCTGCGTTCGCGCTCGCGGCATTGGCGCTTGCCGCCTGCACGGCATCGCCGCCGTCCGCCACGCCGCAAGCCTCGCGTCACAAGTCCGGCCAAGCCGGCAGCCGACGCCACCATGCCGCCGGCGGTGCTGCGCGAACATCAGCGCATCCTCGCCGCCTATGGCGGCGTCTATAACGATCCCCGTCTGCAGGCCATGACCGAGCAGACAGTCGAGCGCCTGGTTGCGGCATCGGAGCGGCCGGATCTGCATTACAGAGTGACCATGCTGAATTCGCCGTCGGTGAACGCCTTTGCGTTGCCGACAGGACAGCTTTACGTCACCCGCGGCTTGATCGCGCTCGCCAATGACGATTCCGAACTCGCTTCGGTGCTGGCGCATGAAATGGGCCATGTCATCGCGCGTCACGCCGAGATCCGCGAGGAACAGGCCAAGCAAGCCGACCTTGTCAGCCGCGTCGTGACTGATGTCGTGACCGATCCTGAAGCCGGCGCGCTGGCGCTCGCCAAATCGAAGCTGGCGCTGGCGAGCTTCTCGCGCTCGCAGGAATTCGAGGCTGATGCCATCGGCATCGGCATCGCCGCCCGCGCCGGCTACGATCCCTACGGAGCGGTGCGCTTCCTCACCTCGATGGAGCACAATTCCGATCTCAAGTCGGAACAGACCGCGTCGATCAATCCGGCGGCGCCTGACTTTCTGTCGTCGCATCCGGCAACGCCCGAACGCATCACCAATGCGCTTGCCAATGCCCGGCAATATCGCGCGCCCGCCACCGATAACGGCCAGGATGTTGCCCAGGCCAAATCGGCCTATCTCGCCGACATCGGCGGCATCGTCTATGGCGAAGACCCAAGCCAAGGCTTCGTCCGCGGCCGGCGTTTCTTGCATCCGAAACTCGGCTTCACGTTCACCGCTCCGGATGGCTTCATCCTCGACAATGCGGTGGAAGCCGTAAACGGCTATAAGCGCGGCGGCGCGGAGGGCTTGCGGCTTGAAGTTGTGCCTGTGCCGGCCGAGCAAACGCTTGCCGCCTACCTCACGTCCGGCTGGGTCGAGAATATCGATCCGGCGACGGTCGAGGACGTCACTATCAATGGCTTCCCCGCCGCCACCGCCGCTGCCAAAGGCGACCAATGGGACTACCGCCTTTATGTCATCCGCTTCGGCACCGACGTCTATCGTTTCACCTTTGCTGCGAAACATCGCACAGTTGATTCCGACCGCGCCTTCCGCGAATCGGTCGGCACGTTCCGGCGCCTGAGCCTCGCCGAGATCGAGGCCGCGAAGCCGCTGCGCCTGCAGATCGTCACCGTGGCGCCCGGCGACACGGTGGAGAAGCTGTCCGGCAAAATGGCAGCCGCCGATCATGCCGTTGAGCGCTTCCGCGCCTTGAACGGGCTCGATCCTGGTGACCGGCTTAAGCCAGGCAGCCAAGTAAAAGTCGTTGTCGAATAATGGCTTACACCCGGCAGTGGTGTGGAACCGTGCATTCTAATCTGGCAGGAAAATACGACCCATTTGCTCCGCAAAGAAGCTGAGGCCCTTGCAAACGGCCCTGAAAAGAGGCCCGAGGGCAGTGGGGGAATGTATGTGCGATCTTGAAACGGGCTGAGCCCGTTGTCGCGGCGCTCGCCGCAGCCTTAGCGGCCACGGCAGTACTTTGGCTGGTGCGGCAGGCCCTCGGCGACGAACCGCATCTGGTTTTTTTCTATCTATTGCCGATGGTGCTGGTGGCGATCCTCTATGGCATCCCATCTGCAATAATTTGTGTGGCCGCAGCGACTGTCTGCGGCGCATTCTTCCTCTACGACCCGATCTACACCTTTTATTTTTCCGATCCGTTGGATCTGGGCGAGCTGATTTGCTTTGCCGGATTGGCGCTGATCGGGGCGAAATGCACGGCCGATCTGCTGCGGCCGGCGATAAACAACCTGCGCGGCACCCGCGCCAGCGAAAATCCCCGCATCTGACTGGTCAGAACTGCGACGCCAGCTGATCGAGCCCCATGACGTGGACGAGGTTGCGCACTTCGTCTTTCTGCTCGGAATTGAAGCTCATGATCAGCGGCACGGCGGCTGATTTGAGGTTTTGCACCGCCTCCGGATCGATCGCGGCGGTTTGCGCGGTGCCCGCAGGAGCAACGCGGCTACGCGGCTGTTGCTGATGCGTATAGGCGACGTTGCGCAATGCAGCTTCGACCGCCGGCCACATCTGCTCCTGATCCGGCGTCATATGCAGCCGCTCCTTGATGCTGGCGATCTGCGCATCATTGAGCACATAGCCCGGCCGCTGTTCGACCGGCCGGACGGCGCGGCGTCACGACAGCGACCTTCGCGGCGGGCGGTGCCGGCGACAGCGGCGCTTTGTGCCGGCTTCTGCGCAGGCGCTGGAACCAGCGGATCGCGCGCAGTTGGCGTGACGGCATTGAGGGCTGTCGCGGCGAGCGTGCCGGCATCTTCCGCCGAAGCCATCTGCACTTGGCCGGTGCGATGGCGCTCTGGTCGGCCCGAACCATTGTCGGCATGATTGGCATCGGTTCGAGCAGCGCACGTTGCGCGTCACGCAGCGGCGCCGTAACATCTGCGACGATCGCCGAGCCTTGCGAGTGAACCTTCGTCGCCGCGCTGCGCAAAGCGACCGCGGTGGTCACCGAAGCGTTCCTCACATCTTGCGGAAAGCGCAGTGCGACAGCCTCGGCGGCCGACAAATCCGCGCCGTGGAAATCCCCAATATGGGCGTTGCCGAGCAGATAGCCCACGCAGCCCGCCAGAAGAATCGGAACGACCCGAACGATCTTGTATGAAACAACCGGAGCCCGCTCGCCCAAAGGCGCTTGTCGTCGCCGCATGATCGGCGCCCCTCCCCCAATTCCACTGCGCCCTGTGTCCTTTCAAATGAAGCTTAATTTAGGGCTAACTGGAGGAGTTTTGCTGGCGGGGACTTAACCTTCAGGCAATTCCTGGCATTTTTCGGAGCCCTCTTGGCGCACCGAATGGCGGCGTAGTCGCTATCCTGGCGGCCCGCGGACAACAAAAAAGCCCGGCATCGCTGCCGGGCCTTTCGCTGAACAAAACCGGATGTCGAGCAGCAGCGTTACGCCGCTTCCTCCTCGACCACGGACTCGTCGTCCGAAGCTTCGGGCTTCGGTCCGCGACGCGGACCCTTGGCGAGCGCCGCTTCGATCTCCTTGATCGCTTCGGTCTCGGTGATCCGCTGCACGGCCGCAACTTCGCGCGACAGCCGATCCAGCGCCGCTTCGTAGAGCTGACGCTCGGAATAAGACTGCTCCGGCTGCGACTCCGAACGGAAGAGGTCGCGGACCACTTCGGCGATGGCAACGATATCGCCGGAATTGATCTTGGCCTCGTATTCCTGCGCCCGGCGCGACCACATGGTGCGCTTGATGCGCGCGCGGCCCTTGAGCGTCTCGAGCGCCTTCTTGACCATCGGCGTTTCGGCAAGCTTGCGCATGCCGACCGAGGCGACCTTCGAGGTCGGCACCCGCAGCGTCATCTTGTCCTTGACGAAATTGATGACGAACAGCTCAAGCCGAGCACCAGCGACCTCTTGCTCCTCGATCGACATGATCTGACCCACGCCATGAGCCGGATAAACGATGAATTCCTGAGTTTTGAAGCCTTGTCGTTGAGTAGTCTTCTTCGCATTCATTCCCAAAGATGCTCCTTCCGCCTCGGGCTTGGGCCGCTGGGCGGGTTTGGCCACGCTGACCCTCGACCGGGCCATTGTCCGCGTGGACTGAGTTGTCCTCCGGCTGACGCGGGAGGCGGGTTTGGCTGTCTTCCGGCTCATGCCGGTCGCACTTTTCTTTGAACGACGACGAGTTTTCTCTGCCACTGCTCTCGCGTGGGTCTCACGCCTCTATTGAAGGTTTCCTCGAAAGTTCCCCCGAAAAAGGATGTTTCCAAAGCGGGGGAAACGGCGTCTCGGGGGTGTTATTCTTTGTGTTGTGCGCTTATAGCACATTTTCGGCTAAAATCAAAGCCTTAACGCTTCACGAAAGCGTCGCAGCCGGGCAAGCGCCGGCAATTCGTTAACAATGGTTAATATCGGCAACTAATACGGGTGTCAGTCGCCACTGCCCGGATTCGGCGAGAACTGTTCCTCGAATTTGTTGGGCTTGCCTTCCCAGTCCTTGGCATCGGCCGGGGGCGCCTTCTTGGCCGTGATATTGGGCCAGGTCTTTGCGTATTCCGCGTTCACACCCAACCACTTCTCTACGCCCGGCTCGGTATCCGGCTTGATCGCCTCGACAGGGCATTCCGGCTCGCAAACCCCGCAGTCGATGCATTCGTCGGGATGGATGACCAGCATGTTCTCGCCCTCGTAAAAGCAATCGACGGGGCAGACTTCGACGCAGTCCATGTATTTGCATTTGATGCAATTGTCGTTGACGATATAGGTCATCTGGACACTCTAAGCGGGCTTTTTGGGAGCCTTGCTCCTATCGCATGGGTCCGGTGCGCGCAAGCTAGCAGTACCGGCACTGAATCAGGCTGCGGCGAGGGCTTATCCAAGATCCTCATATAGGGCCGAGCCGGTGCCGCCAGAACCCCGCCGCTCCACAAAACCAGTCACCTTCAACACCCGCACACCGCGATCAAGCGCGAGCGTGATGACGTCACCGGTCCGTACCATGCGGCCAGGCGCATCGATACGCGAGCCATTGACGCGGACATAGCCGCCTCCGGCGAGCGCCGCAGCGGCATCGCGGGTGCGCACCAGACGTGCATGCCAGAGCCAGCGGTCGATGCGTTGCCGATCCGGCTCGGCCGCCACTCAGCGGCGCTCCTTGGCATCGGCCTCGAGTTGGGCTTTCAGCGCCGCGAGTTTGGCAAAAGGCGAATTCGGATCCGGCGCCTTGTCACGCTCGCGCCGCTCGAAACGTTTGCCATGACCTCGATCATGACCTCGATCTGGCCTCGCTCATGTCCACGATCGCGGTCGCGCGGCGGACGATCCTGCCGCTGCTCGCCGGCATGCCGTTCGCCACCGTGACGTCGCCGCCTGTCGACATGGACCTGGCCCTGACCGCGGCGGCGGCGGGAATGACGACCTTCGCGGGCCGGCGCACCGTCAGCGGTTTGCGGCGCCGCCTCGCCGGCTTCCGGAGCAGCAACCGCAGGCGTCGCGGCGCTGTCGCCACTTTGCGGCCAGCGACGCACCATGCCCTGCGTCCCGGCGATGCGCGCGCCGCTGCCGCGGACGCCGCGCGCCTTCCTGACGCACCGCGCGGCCCGGCAGCCAGACTTCGATCATGACCAGCTCGGCGGACGCCGCGGATGCTCCGTCCGGCGCCGCAACTTCGCTCTCTTCGCCGGCGCCAGGCGACGCGGCGGCGTTCTCGAGCTGAACTTCGCTGTCCGCCGTGACGGGCCCAGTGTCGGCGGCAACGGCTTCTGGTTCGCTCGGCAAAACCTCCGCCTCCGCCGGCGCATCAACCGCAGACTCTTGCGGCACGACGTCAGCGATTTCACCCTCGGTGACTGATCCTGCAGCCAAATCCGAGCCAACTTCCAAGCTCGCGTCCGAGATCATTGCGACGTCGGGCAATAGAGCGCTGCTACCCGCGTCCGATGTCTCGGTCACCCCTTCGGCAGCTTTGGCTTCTGCCTCCGCCGCGGGAACTGCCTCCGCCGCCGGCGGCGGCTCGGGCGGCTTGGGGCGGCGATCCATGCGATAGCCGAGCGCGCGCAATATCGAGGCGAAATCCTCGCCGGACGCGCCCGTTAAAGACGTCATGCCGTTGACCACAACAAAACCGCCGCCGATCACCGCGCCCGGCGGCTTCGGCCCCGGCGCGCCTTCGCGCCAGGACAACGCCGGGCGGATCAGATCGGCGAGCCGTTCGAGAATATCGACACGCACTGCGCGCTCGCCGCAGGCGCGATAGCCGGCGGTGCGATAGAGCGATGGATCGATCTCCTTATCGAGCGGGATCGAGGTGCGGCCCGAACCGGCGAGGTGCAGCAGATCGTCGATGCCCTTGATCGGCGCGCTGTCGTTTTTCAGCGCCCAGAGCTGCGTCGCGAGCGTACGCGGCGCCGGCTTGAGCAGGCTCGGCAGATAGATGTTATAGGCGCCGAAGCGCACGCCGTATTTGCGCAAGGTCGCGCGCGCGGGCTGATCGAGCCCCTTCACCTCGTCGGCAACACGCTGACGCTCCAGCACGCCCAGCGCTTCGACCAATTGATAGGCGACGCCGCGAGCAATGCCGCTGATGTCGCCGGCGGCGCTCAGCTGCAACAGCGGTCCGAGCAGCTTTTCGATATGCGCTTTGAGGAAAGCATCGAGCCGCGCATCGACGGCGTCGCGCGGCGCGCCGGTCAGATGCTCGTCGGCGATGACCCGTACGCGCGGGCGCAACACGTCCTCGCCGGCGATGAGCTTGCCGACCGGCGCGCCGGTCCAGCGCAGCGTTCCGTCGGAAGCCAGCACGAATTGGTCATCCGGCGCCTCGGCGAGGCGCGCCGCGCGCGCGGCGATCTCGCCGGCGAGTGCCTTCTGCGCCGCGTTTTGCAACGTTTTCGCTTCCGAGCCGCCGGCTGACGATTCCGGCACGAACACAAAGCCATCAAGACGGCCGATGACGTGGCCTTCGATCACTACTTCGCCAGTCTTGTTGAATTGCGGATCGAGCGCATTGTTGTCGCGCATCCGCCGCATCAAGGCGCTGGTGCGGCGATCGACGAAGCGCTCGGTCAGCCGCTCATGCAACGCGTCGGACAGCTTGTCTTCGACGGCGCGGGTGACGTCCTGCCAATGCTCCGGATCGGCCAGCCAATCCGGCCGGTTGGCGGCAAAGGTCCAGGTGCGGATATGCGCGATACGCGTCGACAGCGTATCGATATCGCCATCGGTGCGGTCCGCCATCGCGACCTGTTCGGCAAACCAATCCGTCGCGATTTTGCCCTCGCGCTGCAGATAGCCGAACACCGTAACGACAAGCTCGGCGTGGTTGGCGGGCGCGATTTTGCGATAGTCCGGAAGCTGGCAGACATCCCACAGTCGTTCGACGTCGGCCGGCGCGCCGATCATGTTGCGGACATCTTCGTCGCGCGCGGCGTGATCGAGCACCAAGATATCTTCGGCGACCGGCGCGCGCGCGAGCGCGCTTTCCGTCGGCGCCGCCGCCAAGGTCGCCTGCAACGCGCCGATCGAAGAGAAATCGAGATCGGAATTGCGCCACTGCACGAGCTTCACCGGCTCGAAGGTGTGCGATTCCAGCGCCTGCACCAGTTCCGGCTCGAACGGCGGGCAGCGGCCGCTGGTGCCAAAGGTCCCGTCACGCGTGGCACGGCCGGCGCGGCCGGCGATCTGGGCGAGTTCGGACGGATTGAGCTTGCGATACTGATAGCCGTCGAACTTGCGGTCCGAAGCGAATGCAATGTGATCGACATCGAGATTGAGTCCCATGCCGATGGCATCGGTCGCCACCAGATAATCGACCTCGCCGGACTGATAGAGATCGACCTGCGCGTTGCGGGTGCGCGGCGATAGCGAGCCGAGCACCACGGCGGCGCCGCCGCGCTGGCGGCGGATCAGTTCGGCGATCGCATAGACTTCGTCGGCGGAGAAGGCGACGACGGCGGAGCGACGCGGCAGGCGCGTCAGTTTTTTCTCGCCGGCGAAAGTGAGCTGCGACAACCGCGGCCGGCTGACAATGCTGGCGCCGGGCAAGAGCCGTTCGACGATCGGCCGCATGGTCGCGGCGCCGAGCACCAGTGTCTCTTCGCGGCCGCGCCGGTTGAGCATGCGGTCGGTGAAGACATGGCCGCGTTCGAAATCGGCGGCCAACTGGATTTCGTCGACGGCAAGAAAAGCGACGTCGAGATCGCGCGGCATCGCTTCGACGGTCGCGACCCAGAACCGCGGATTCGGCGGCTTGATTTTCTCCTCGCCGGTGATCAGCGCGACGGAATCGGCGCCGACGCGCTCGACCGCGCGGTTATAGACCTCGCGCGCCAAGAGCCGCAGCGGCAGGCCGATCACGCCCGAGGAATGCGACAGCATCCGCTCGATGGCGAGGTGGGTTTTTCCGGTATTGGTCGGCCCCAGTACAGCGGTGACGCCGGCACCACGGGCACGCAAGTCACGATCGGCAGGCGGCGAAAACGAAATCGGCATCAAGGTCCCGGCATTCACGCGGTATTGCGCATTTTCGAGAGGGCTTCTGTATCACAATGTGACGCGCAAAAGCTCTGTGCTTAAGATGTGGAACGAGTTTGGAACGAAACGCGGCCGAATCGGCGACTCCAACGCTGTTCGATTCCGTTCACCGCGATATATGGCGCCGTCATTACAGCCGAACACCAAATCGGGTAGATTTTACGATTCGAACCCGCCGCTTTAGCGTCAAAGGCGTTAACGTGTCGCACGATCACGATTCCTCAGAGAGTCAAGGACCGGCACGCTGTGGATAGTGGGGACACATGGTTCGGGTTCTCATCCCATGCCCCGCATCGTCAGGATGCGTCCGTCGGTCACGCCGCTAGCCTCAGCGCTCAGTGTCGGCTTCAAGATTCACTGCGTCTTGGCAATTGAATGCGACGGCGGCACGACCGTCACAGCCGACACGAACGAGGTCGCCTGCAACAGGCCGGTGCCGAGCGGCGTCGGCATCGAAAAACGGAACGGCACCAGGACGCGTGTGCCCGAGATCGGCACCAGCCACACTTCGGCGTCGCGCAGCTGGATGAGATATCTGATCGCCGGACGATCCGGGACATAGCCCGCGATCGGCGTGAAGTAGACCGCGCAAACCACCGCCGGCCCTTCGTAGCCGTGCTCCGCCTTGACGTTTTCGATCCGCCTGAACTCGCTGCGCAGATCGTAGCGGACGCGGCCATCGAAAACCGGAACCTTGCGATTGCACGCTTCGGGTGACACCGGATCGCCGTTGCCGCCGACGCGATTGAGCATCGACGTCATCGGATCGAAGACGCCGTGGCGATCGGCTTCGGTCACAGGTACGCGCTCGGCGACCGGGGGCAGCGGCGGGTCGACCGCATATTCGGTGACATTGCCGCCGGCCAGCGTCAGCCGCACATCGTCAGTCTTGCGGTCATAGATGATGGTCGCGCCATAGCTCGATGGCACCGGCTGGCCGCCGGTCACGCTGCCATGCGCCGCGCCGGTGCCGTGTGCGCCGGTGAAGAAATGGACGATTCCCGTGGTCGCTCCGCTCGCGGCCGCGGTGTAATGATCGTTGGAAATCTCGATGGTCCAGTTGCCATGCCCGATCGGAAGGCCGGCGAGGCTCGCGACATATTCGGCCTCGAGCCGGCCGTGCACCACCGGCGCTGCGGCGGCGCGGCTCACCTCGCCCGCAACGGCAGGAACGCCAAACCCGATCCAGAAGAAAAACGCCGTGCTCAACGCGGCGATGTCCCCACGGCCAAGCTGTGTCGGTAACACGAAGGCGGACAATGATTTTTCCCTTGGGGCCGGACGCGGAACCGGACGCACTGTTTTGGCGGAGAATAAGTCGTTTGTGTGGTTTACGCTGTTACGACAAAGCGGGAAGCGCGATGGGAATCCGGTCAGACCAATCCCGCGAAAACCCCCTCGAAACCAGCGAAAAAGCGGCCAAAAGCCAAGCCGCGCTTGACGCTTTGCGAGCGTCTGACTATAGCTCCGCCGCCATCTCCCCCCATTGTCCGGTAGGCGGCCAAAGCTGCGCTGGCGCGACGTGGCGGCGCGGGAGCGAAAAGGCGTTTGCGCCAGGATAATTTGCAAGGAATTGAACCATGGCATGGCGTTGCGAGCTCACCGGCAAGGACCGGCAGATCGGTCATAAAGTGAGCCACTCCAACCGTAAGACCAAGCGGCAATTCAAGCCCAACCTGCTCAATGTCACGCTGATGTCGGACGTACTCGGCCGCCGCGTTCGGCTGCGGGTGTCGGCCAACGCGCTCAAGACCGTCGACCATCGCGGTGGGCTCGATGCATTTTTGCTCAAGGCCAAGAATGCCGAGCTTTCGCCGCGGGTGCTCGAACTCAAGCGCCAGGTCGAAAAGAAGCGCGCGGCCGCCGCAGCCTAGCGGCAACCCAACTCGCATGGGCGTTGGACAGGTTGATCGCAGCTAGGCGCTCACGCGCCGGCGCGGCCGCGCCGCCGTACGCGCCATATCCTGCATGGCATGCTCTTCGAACAGTTCGGCAAGCTTTTCGGTCATCACGCCGCCGAGTTCCTCGGCGTCGACGATGGTGACCGCGCGGCGGTAATAACGCGTGACGTCGTGGCCAATGCCGATGGCGATCAATTCGACCGGCGAGCGGGTTTCGATCTCCTCGATGATCCAGCGCAGATGGCGTTCGAGATAATTGCCAGGATTGACCGACAGCGTTGAATTGTCGACCGGCGCTCCGTCGGAAATCATCATCAGGATCTTGCGCGTCTCCGGCCGGGCGAGCAGCCGCTTGTGCGCCCAATCCAGCGCCTCGCCGTCGATATTCTCCTTGAGCAGGCCCTCGCGCATCATCAGGCCGAGATTCTTGCGCGCACGCCGCCACGGCGCGTCCGCGGCCTTGTAGACGATGTGACGCAGATCGTTGAGCCGGCCGGGATTGGGCGGCTTGCCCTGAGCCAACCAAGTCTCGCGCGACTGCCCGCCCTTCCAGGCGCGCGTGGTGAAGCCGAGGATCTCGACCTTCACCCCGCAACGTTCCAGCGTGCGCGCGAGAATGTCGGCGCAGGTCGCTGCGACCGTGATCGGCCGGCCGCGCATCGAGCCGGAGTTGTCGAGCAGCAGCGTCACCACCGTGTCGCGGAAATTGGTGTCTTTCTCACGCTTGAACGACAGCGGATGCATCGGATCGGTGATGACCCTCGGCAAGCGCGCCGGATCGAGCAGGCCCTCTTCGAGATCGAATTCCCAAGCGCGGTTCTGTTGCGCCAGCAACAGCCGTTGCAGCTTGTTGGCAAGCCGCGCGACCACGCCCTGCAGATGTGAGAGCTGCTTGTCGAGATACCCGCGCAACCGGTCGAGCTCTTCCGGCTCGCATAATTCTTCGGCGCCAACCATCTCGTCGAATTTTGTCGTGAACGGCTTGTAGTCCGGACCGCGCGGTTCGTTACGCCCCTGCCGCGGTCGCCACGGCTCGGCGGCGGTTTCCGAATCGCCCATCTCGGCGTCGTCGGCCATTTCGGCAGCCGGCGCGTCGACGGCTTCCGACAAACTGTCGGGCATTTCGTCGGCGGAAGCTTCCGCCTCGCTCGCCGCCTTGTCACTCTCGGCGGTGTCGGTCGCCTCGCCGTCCTCGCCGGATTCGTCCTTCTGGCTTTCGTCCTCGCCCTCTTCGCCTTCCTCCTCGTCGGACTCGCTCGATCGGTCTTCGCCCATATCGAGGGATTCGAGCAGGTCGTGGATGACGTCACCGAACTGGCGCTGATTGTTGAGGACGCGTTCGAGCCGGTCGAGATTGCGGCCGGCGCGCTCCTCGATGAGAGGCCGCCACAGATCGACGAGTTTGCGTGCTGCGGCGGGCGGCGCTTCGCCGGTGAGCCGCTCGCGGACCATCATCGCCAGCGCCTCTTCGATCGGCGCGTCGGCCCGATCGGTGATGTCGTCGAATTTGCCGCGATGAAAGCGGTCCTCGAGCATGGCGGAGAGATTCTTGGCGACGCCGCCCATGCGGCGCGACCCGATCGCCTCGACGCGGGCCTGCTCGATTGCCTCGAACACGGCGCGCGCCTGCTGGCCGCCGGGCGCGAGCTTGCGATGCACGGTCGGGTCGTGACAGGCGAGCCGCAGCGCGATCGAATCGGCATGGCCGCGTACGATCGCAGCCTCGCGTTCGTTCAGCCGCCGCGGCGGCTCCGGCAGCCGCGCCTTGCTGCCGGCAAGACCCGGCCGTTCCGACGCGAAGCCGACCTCGAGATCGCCCTTGCCGGCGATGGCGCGAAGACAAACGCCGACGGCGCGCTTGAACGGCTCGGTCGGCGCTTCCTTGGCGGTGCTCTTCGGCTTGATATTCGAGGACATGGGCTTCTTTCCTCTCCCCGCAAGCAGGGAGAGGTGATGTTCAGCTTAGCGCCACATTGACCGAACTCTCCGGCAATTCCTGGCCGAAGCAGCGCTGATAGAATTCCGCGACCAGCGGCCGCTCGAGCTCGTCGCATTTGTTGACGAAAGTCAGCCGGAACGCGAAACCGATATCGCCGGTGAAGATCTCGGCGTTTTCGGCCCAGGTGATCACGGTCCGCGGGCTCATCACCGTCGAGATGTCGCCGTTCATGAAGGCGTTGCGGGTAAGGTCGGCGACCCGCACCATCTTCGAGACGATCTCGCGGCCTTCGTTGGTGCGATAATGCTTGGCCTTGGAGAGCACGATCTCGACTTCATTGTCGTGCGGCAGATAATTCAGGGTGGTCACGATCGACCACCGGTCCATCTGGCCCTGGTTGATCTGCTGCGTGCCGTGATAGAGGCCCGACGTGTCGCCAAGACCGACGGTATTGGCGGTCGCGAACAGCCGGAATGCCGGATGCGGCTTGATCACCTTGTTCTGATCGAGCAGCGTCAAACGGCCTGACGATTCCAGCACGCGCTGGATGACGAACATCACGTCCGGGCGGCCGGCATCATATTCGTCGAAGCACAGCGCGACATTGTTCTGCAGCGCCCAGGGCAGAATGCCGTCACGGAATTCGGTGACCTGCATGCCCTCGCGGATCACGATGGCATCTTTGCCGATGAGATCGACGCGGCTGATATGGCTGTCGAGATTGACGCGCACGCATGGCCAGTTCAGCCGTGCGGCCACCTGCTCGATATGGGTGGATTTTCCGGTGCCGTGATAACCGGTGACGATCACGCGCCGGTTGCGGGCGAAGCCGGCAAGAATGGCGAGCGTGGTCGGGCGGTCGAAGCGATAATCCGGATCGGGATCCGGCACGTATTCATCCGGCTCCGAATAGGCCGGCACTTCGAGATCGCTGTCGATCCCGAACACCTGACGGACCGAAACCTTCATGTCCGGCAATCCGGACGTCGAGTCAGTTGCGAGAGTCATTGCTCCTCCGTGACCTCAGCGAGGCGTACTTGGCAAGTTCCGGACCTTGGCGAGGCGGGCTTGGCAAGCAGGCTCGGCGAGGCAACCTTGGTCGTCGGCCCGGGCGATCCCAAGGCGCTCATCGGTTGTCACCGGCGATCCGATAGTGGCCTAGGTCTAGCATTAAGGCGCGGCGCGGCGAAAGTGGTGGCCCCGCGACCTGTGCGCGGACCCGGTATGCCCGGGTGCCGACCCTTGACCTCAGCAAAAGCCCGCTGATTTCAGGTAGTTATAGGCCTGGATGATCTCGCGCAAACGCGCCTCGGTGCCCCGGTCCCCGCCATTGGCGTCGGGATGGTGGCGTTTCACCAGCGTCTTGAACTTGGATTTGATATCGGCACGGCTGGCATCGTCTTCAAGGCCGAGGGTTTCGAGAGCACGGCGCTGCGCATTGAAGACCTTGCGCGCCTCCGCCTTCGTCTCTGCATGGCTGGCATTCGTGCGCGCGCCACTCTCGCCGAACAGCGAGAACGGATCGTCGTTGGCGTGGCCGGAGCCGCGAAAGCCTCTTCCCGTGCGCGCCGCCCGCTTGCCGCCAAGCGAGCCCATCTTCCAAGTCGGCCGGTGGCCGGTCAGCGCATCCTTCTGGTATTTCTGGACGGCATCGTCGTTCATACCGGCGAAGAAATTGTACGTGCTGTTGTATTCGCGCACGTGGTCGAGGCAGAACCGCCAATACTCGTTGGCCTGCTCGCGGCCTTTCGGCGCGCGATGCGTTGCGCCGCCGGTGCAGCCCGGCCACTCGCACGGCGGCAGTTCGGCGCGCAGGCGGCGATCCCGATCCGGCTTCACCCGGATGCGATCGAACAAAGGCGAGTCACCACTCATGGACATGATTATGCGGGTGCATCGATGGCAGCTTCAAGACTTGACAGGAAGCAATTCGACATTACGCCATTTAAGCTTGCGTGATCGTTGACCGTAACAGGACAGTGCTTAGATTTTGGTGTGCACCAATGCGCATGAGAAGGTGTATCATCGAGTCCGAACCATCATGGGCATGCAGGACATCATCACCACCAAATTAATGGCGGCTTTCGCGCCGGAGAGCCTGCATGTGGAGGACGAGTCGCACCTGCATGAGGGCCACGCCGGCCACCGGCCGGGCGGCGAGAGCCACTTCCGACTCTATATCGTGTCGAGCGCGTTCAAAGGGAAGAGCCGCCTCGAGCGCCACCGCATGATCAATTCAGCACTCGCCAACGAGATGAAGGGCCGCGTTCACGCGCTCGCCATCCACGCCCAGGCGCCTGGCGAAAATCTGACGCGCTGAATATCCGCCGCGCGGACGTTTCTATTCCGTCTCCAAAACCGCCATCAACCGCGCCAGCGATGCATTGAGCTGCGCGGTATCCTGCCGGGAGAGACCATTGAAGGTTTCGGCGAGCGCCCGGAAATGAATTGCCGCCGCCTTGTCGGCCAGCCGGCGCCCCGCGGCGGTGAGCTCGACGACCATGACGCGCCCGTCGTTCGGATCCTGGCGCCGCCGCACCAGACCCTGCCGCTCGACACGGTCGATGCGGTTGGTGATCGCGCCCGACGTTAATAGCGATTCCCGATACAGATCGGTCGGACGCAGGGCGAAGGGCGCGCCCGAACGCCGCAGTGTCAGGATGAGGCTGAAACTCTCCCAGGTCAGTCCCAGCGGATCGAGCCAGGTTTCGATGCGCCGCTGCAGGCGCGCCGATATGCGATGCAGCCGCCCGAGCACCGCGACCGGCGACGGATCAAGGTCGGGCCGCTCGCGCCGCCATTCATCGACGAGAAGGTCGATCGAATCGTGCGCGGCGCCGTTTCCGGCCGCGCTCTTGCGGCGTGACGGCGTTGCAACCTTCCTGATCCCGGATCGCATCCCGCAAAAGCCCTCTTGCCAAGGTATCTTGACGTTAAGATATCTGTTCGCGCATGCTGTTGGCTAGAGCATGAGCCGGCAAAGCAGCAATTTCGCTCTCGCCGGCCGTCAGGACCGATGGAAGTTAGCGTCGAAGCGGTCAGCAAGATCTGGAACGTCGCGGGCGCGGCCCCGGTCACGGCGCTCGACACGGTTCATCATCGCTTTCCGTCCGGACGCTTCTCCTGCCTGCTCGGTCCAAGCGGCTGCGGCAAGTCGACGCTCGTTCAGATCGTCGGCGGGCTGGAAACGCCGAGCACCGGAAAAATCTCGATCTTCGATCCGGCGAATGGGCGCAGCGCGCCGGTCGGCGCGGCCTCGATCATGATGTGGCAGGGACTCAATCTGTTTCCCTGGCGCAGCGTCATCGACAATGTCGCCTTTGGCCTGGAAGTGGCCGGCATCGGCCGCAGCGAGCGCCACCGCCGGGCGCGCGCCATGCTTGCTGCGGTCGGGCTAAAGGGTTTCGATCGCCATTTGCCGCGTCAGCTGTCCGGCGGCATGCGCCAGCGCGTCGCGCTCGCCCGCGCGATGATCATGGAGCGCCCGATCCTTCTGATGGATGAGCCGTTCGCTGCGCTCGACGCCCAGACCAAGATCGTCATGCAGGAAGAGCTGCTGCGCATTTTCGAAGCGACGCGCAAGACCGTGCTGTTCGTCACGCACGCCATCGACGAGGCGATCCTGCTCGGCGACGAGATCGTGGTGATGACCGCGCGTCCCGGCCGCATCAAAGAGGTGATCCCGATCGATCTGCCGCGCCCGCGTTCCTTCGACCTCGTCAACACCAAGGAATTCGGCGCGTTGTTCCAGCACGTGTTCCACCTCATCCGCGAAGAGGTGACGCGCGCCATGTCCGAGCAAAATCCCGAACAGGCTTCAGAGCAGGCCGCATGAGCCGCCGCCGCATCGCCGAATTGACGCTGCCGGCTCTGAGCATCATCGGGTTCATCGCGCTGTGGCAGATCGTCGTCGATCTGCGCGGCATTCCGCCGATCTATCTGCCGGCGCCAAGCGCCATCGGCATGGCGCTCGCGCAGATGGCGCGCGACGGCAGCCTCTGGATCAATCTCGGTGCGACGCTGCTGCGGATCTTCGCAGGCTTTGCGGTCGCCGCCCTATGCGGCGTCGCGCTCGGCCTCGTCATGGGACGCTCGCAGATCGTCGCGCAGATCGCGGACCCCTGGCTCGCGGCGCTTTATCCGCTGCCGAAAATCTCTTTGATCCCGCTGATGATCATCTGGCTCGGCACCGGCGAAACTTACAACATCGTGATGAGCGCGATCAGTGCGTTCTTTCCGATCGTGCTGAGCACCTATGCCGGCGTGCAGCAGGTCGACCGCGGCCTTGTGCTCGCGGCGCGCGATCTGGGCGCGAGCCCGCGGCAAATCCAGGCCAAGGTGATCCTGCCGGCGGCCGTGCCGCACATTTTCAACGGGCTGCAGCTCGGCATGGGCGTGACCATCATTCTGGTCGTCGCCGCCGAGATGATCGGCGGCTCGGACCAGATGGGCATGGGCTATCTGCTCATCAACGCCGGACAGGTGATGGACACCGACAAGGTGTTCGCCAGCCTCGTCGTCATGGCGGTGATCGGCGCCGTGATCATCAAGCTGCAGCGTTTCATCGACCGGAAGGCGGCGCCGTGGGCCGTCGATGCCGGAGCCAACCGGGAATAACCGAGAGGTCACTCATGTTGAGGCTGTTGTCTGCAATGCTCCTGCTGCTCGCGGCGCTTGATGCGTCGCCCGCCGCCACGAACGAAACGATTCATGTTGGCGAAGGGCCGTTCATATCCGGCGGCCCCTATTTCATCGCCCGCGACAAGGGCTATTTCGCAAAGCTCGGCCTCGACGTCGATACCCGGATCTTCATGGACGGCGCGCTCGCCGTACCGGCCATGGTGTCGGGCGAACTCGACATAACGCTCGTGACCATGTCGGCGGGCCTGTTCAACAGCATCGGCAAGGGCGCGCCGATGGTGATCTTCCTCGACCGCGGCAACAACCGCACCGGCCGCGGCGGCAGCGCCATCAATGTCAGCAACGCAATGTTTGCCGCCGGCGTCACCGGGCCGGCCGAGCTCGCAAAGCTCAAAGGCAAAAAATTCGGCATCACCGCGCTCGGCAGCATCAATCAATACGAAGCGGCGCTCGCCTTGCAGAAGGCCGGGCTCGATCCGCGCACCGATGTGCAATGGATCAGCGGCGCGTCGCAGCCCGATCTGGTCAAAATGCTCGGCCGAGATCTGGTTGACGCCGCGAACCTCGCCTGGCAATTCGGCAGCTTCGCTCAGGATCAGAAGCTTGCACCGCTGATCATGGATGCCGGTACGGTCGATAAGGATGGCCAGGTCGCCGCCTATGCAGTGCGCAAGGATTTTGCGCAAAAGAACCGCGACGCCGCGGTGCGCTTCGCCATGGCTATCATGTATGCGGCGCGCGAATTCAACGCCGCCGCCGGCGCGCCGGCCGAACATCCGGACACGGTCGCGCTGCTCGCCAAGGCGACCATGCAAGGCAAAACCGACATGCTGACGAGTTTTGCGCCGCATTGGACGGCGACCAGCGAAGACGGCATGCCCTCGACCGACGCGATCCTGCGCATGCAGGATTACTGGGTCGATTACTTCCACCTGGCGTCGGAGAAGCTTCCTGCATCGCAACTCTTCGACCTGTCGATTGCGAAAGAGGCCCGGCAACGGCTCGATCGCGATCATCCTTTCGATCACTAGAGCATGATCCCGAAAAGTGGATACCGGTTTTCGGACAAGATCATGCTCACTGAAGTTTAATCCGGGAGACCAGCCATCATGTCGAGTACTTCTTCCATCGAGCATTATTCGGGAACGGAACGCCATGCGAGCCGCTCCTATTCGCCGGCGATCGTCACGCGCGGCGGCCGCACCATCTATCTCGCCGGTCAGACCGCGCTGCAGGACGAGAGCGGAAAATCGCTGCTGGGCGATTTCGAGGGGCAGACCCGCACGATCTTTCAGCTGCTGGATGCGACGCTGAAGAAAGTCGGGGCGAGCCTCAAAGATCTCGTGACCATGACCGTGTTCATCAACGATCCGCGTCACGGCGACCGCTTCGTCGAGATCCGCAAGGAATTCTTCGCCGCCGGCCATTATCCGTGCAGCGCGCTGATCACGGTGTCGGACTTCGCGCGATCGGGAATGCTGATCGAGATCCAAGGCATCGCCGTCGCGGCCGATTGACCGCTCAAGTGACGGCTGGCGCCTTCTCGACTTCTTTCAGCAGGTCGACCAGATCGAGCCGGTGGGTGAACATCGCGAGCCCGCCGTCGGCGTTGCGCGGCCATTCGGCCTGCGGCCGGTCCCAATAAAGCTCGACGCCGTTGTCGTCGGGATCGCGCAGATAAAGCGCCTGGCTGACGCCGTGATCGGACGCGCCTTCGAGCGGGATGTTCGCTTCCATCAGCCGGCGCAGCGCGTCGGCCAGTTTGGCCCGCGTCGGATAAAGGATCGCGAGGTGATAGAGGCCGGTGGTGCCCGGCGCCGGGGGCTCGCTGCCGCGGCTTTCCCAGGTATTGAGCCCGATGTGATGATGGTAGCCGCCGGCGGAAATGAAAGCCGCCTGCGCGCCGATCCGCTGCGTCAGCGCAAAACCGAGCACACCGCAATAGAAGGCGAGCGCACGATCGATATCGGCGACCTTGAGATGCACATGGCCGATGCGGACACCGGCGTCGATCGGTGGATTGTCCATCAGCCCGCCTTTGCCGCGGGTTTGCGCGTCAGCGGCGCGACGCGGAGCGCGGTGATGCGATTGCGCGACTTGCGCAGGACCTGAAAGCGAAAGCCATAGAAGGTGAAGCTCTGTCCCGGCTCCGGGATCGAGCGCGCTTCGTGAATGACGACGCCGGCGATGGTGGTCGCCTCGTCGTCGGGAATGTTCCAGTCCATGACACGGTTGAGATCGCGCACCGGCACGCCGCCGTCGACATTGGCCGAACCGTCGGGCAGCGGCCGCACGCCGGGCACCGCGATGTCGTGCTCGTCGGTGATATCGCCGACGATTTCCTCGACGATGTCTTCGAGCGTGACCAACCCTTCGAGCTCGCCGTATTCGTCGACCACCAGCGCAAACGGCGTCTTGCGATGACGAAACGCCTTGAGTTGTTCGGCGACCGGCGTCGTGTCAGGGACGAACCAGGGCGGCACGGCCAGCAATTCGATGTCGATCTTTTTGATATTGCCTTCCGCCGCATGCAGCGCCCGCCACACCTCCTTGGCATTGAGCACGCCGATGACGTTTTCGGGCTTCTCGCGCCATAACGGAATGCGCGTAACGCCGGCGGCGAGCACCGCATCGATGATCTGGCTCGGCGGCTCGTCGGCATCGAGCATCACCATCTTGGTGCGGTGAACCATCACGTCATAGACCGCGAGCTCGCGCAGATCGAGCAGACCGCCCATCATGTCGCGGTCCTGCTTGGCGACCGTGCCGGCCGAATGCATCAGATCGACGGCGCCGCGCAATTCCTCGTCCGGCGACAGGATCGAGTGGATCTTGCCCGTCGGCATGCCCAGCCCGCGCAGCATCCATCGGACCATGGCCTCGACGACGCGCAGGAACGGCGAGAACACGCGCACCGTCCGCTCGACCGGCTGCGCGACGACGAGCGCCATGCGGTCCGGCGCGTTGAAAGCCGCGGTCTTCGGCAGCACCTCGGCGAAGATGAAGATCAGGAAGGTCATGATGAAAGCGGCGTAGATTTCGCCGGCATGACCGAAATAGGTCAGCAGCAAGCCGGTCGCCAAAGTCGACGCCGCGATATTGGTGAAATTGTTGGCGAACAGGATGGCGCCGAGCAGCCGTTCGCGCGTCGCCATCAAGCGGTTGACGATCGTTGCGTCCCGGTTGCCCTGGTGTTCGAGCCGCAGCATCGCCGCCCGCGACGACGCCGTCAGCGCCGTCTCGCTGGCCGAAAAGAACCCTGAAATCAGAAGGCAGATTAGGACCGCGAGTACGGTCAGCCACTCGATGGTGCTCATTGCTCCGCAAGCTTCTCGCCGAGGAATGCGCGTACCGCGCCGGCGTCGACGCCGCCCTCGACGAACGCGGCGCCAATCCCTTTGACCAGAATGAATGTAAGCATTCCGCGCTTCACTTTCTTGTCCTGCGCGATCAGATCCATCAATTGGTCAAGGCTCGGTAACGGCCCGGGGATGTCCCTGATCCGCACCGGCAGGCCAACCTCGGCGAGATGCCGTATGGCACGTGCGGCGTCGGCTGCCGGCAACAGGCCGAGCTTGGCGGAAAAGGCGAACGCGAGCGCCATGCCGAGCGAAACGGCCTCGCCATGCAGGAGCCGGTCGGAGAAACCGCAAGCCGCCTCGAAAGCGTGGCCGAATGTGTGGCCGAGATTGAGCAAGGCACGGTCGCCGGTTTCGCGCTCGTCGCGGGCGACGATGTCGGCCTTGGCGCGGCAGCAAACGGCGATGGCATGGTCGCGGGCCGACTTGCCGGAAGCATGTCCGCCGGCAAAAACGTCACGCCAATTGCCTTCGAGCCAGGAAAAGAACGGTGCGTCGCCGAGCAGCCCGTATTTCGCCACCTCGGCATAGCCGGCGCGAAACTCACGCTCCGGCAAAGTGTCGAGCAGCGCGGTGTCGGCGAGCACCAGGATCGGCTGATAAAACGCGCCGATCAGATTCTTGCCGTGGGCGGAATTGATCGCGGTCTTGCCACCGACCGAAGAATCCACATCGGCCAGGAGCGAGGTAGGCACTTGCACATAATCGACGCCGCGGCGCACCACCGAGGCGACGAAGCCGGCGAGATCGCCGATGACGCCGCCACCGAGCGCGATGATGAGATCGTCACGTTCGAGGCGCGAGGCGATCACCGCCTCGCAGACCTGCTCGAACACGCGGTAGCTTTTCGACGCCTCGCCTGCCGGCACGATCACGCGATGCGTGGCAACACCGGCATGCGCGAGCGCCGCCTCGGCGGCAGCAAGATGCAGTCGCGCGACATTCTCGTCGGTGACGATGACGACTTTGGCGCGCGGTCGCAGATCGGCGATGCGCGCGCCCAGTGACGCCAGCACACCGCGGCCGATGGCGATATCGTAGCTGCGCTCACCGAGCGCGACCGGGACCGTCGTGATCTCCGAGCGAACCGGTGCGGTCATGCGCTGCTCCCAGTGTGCTGACCGAGCAAGCGGGACAGCGCCTGCATGATCTCGGCAACGATCGCGTCATGCGGCCCTTCGTGCGACTGCACGGTAAGATCGGCCTGGGCATAGACCGGCTCGCGCGCGATCAGAAGCTGACGCAGTGTCTCCGACGGATCGTCGGTGTGCAGCATTGGCCGCTCACTCTTGCGCTTGGCGACGCGGCGCAACAACACGTCGATTTCAGCCTTCAACCAGATCGACACGCCTTTAGTCTTGATCGCCGCGCGCGTGTCCGCATTCATCACCGCGCCGCCGCCCGAGGCCAGAACCTGCGGACCGGAATCCAGAAGCCGCGCGATCACACGCGCTTCACCGCTGCGAAAATAGGCTTCACCGTGCTGCGCGAAAATATCGGCAATGCTCATGCCGGCGGCCTTCTCGATTTCGGCATCGGCATCGACAAAGGGCACGCCGAGCCGCGCTGCCAGCCGGCGGCCGATCGAGGATTTGCCGACCCCCATCATACCCACGAGCACGATCGAACGGCCGCCGAGGCGTGCCAGGATCGTGCCTGCCAAAGCCTGCTCGCCAGCATCATTTTGAACTGTAATATCAGTCATTTAGCCTAAGACCTGACCCTGGCCGCCGGAGCCTGCAAGCAGCCCCCGGACGAGCCACCGCGATTGCTTATCAGATTGCGGGCGAAAGCGCGCGCCGCATCGAACCGAATTGTTACCCGCGGATCGCGGTCGGGCGACGCGTGTCTCCTCCGATGGCCGATCAGATCACTTGCCAGTCCGGCGCGAACATGATCGTACTCGGTCCTACTTGCCCTGAGGAACCAGCGCGAGCGTTGAGACAAGATGCCGAGCCTGTTCCGATTGCTCACCGTCATCGCCATCATCGCCGGCACCGTCTATGGCGGACTCTATGCGCTGGCGCATTTCGTGCCGCCGAAGACGCGGGAGATCAGCGTGACGATCCCGCCGGACAAGTTCTTCAAAGATCATTGAGTGCGACGATGGCCCGCGCCAAACCAACCGCGGCATCCCATTCCGATCAAGCGCTGATCGCGCTCTATCTCGATATGCTGGCGGCCGAACGCGGCGCCGGCGTCAATACGCTTGCAGCCTATCGCCGCGACCTCGAGGATTTTTCCGACTACCTGAAAGATCACGGCCGTTCCATCGCCAAGGCCGACACCGAAGACCTGCGCGGCTATCTCGGCGACCTGTCGCGGCGTGGCATGCGCGTGACGACAGTGGCGCGGCGGCTTTCGGCCATGCGGCAGCTTTATCGCTTTCTCTATGCCGAGGGCCGTCGCTCCGACGATCCCGCGGCCGTGCTGCAAGGCCCAAAGCGCGAGCGCAACCTGCCGAAGACGCTGTCGCTCGCCGACGTCGATCGGCTGCTGCGCACGGCCGCCGCATCCGATCCGCAAGCGCCGCTCGCGGTGCGGCTGCGCGCGGCGCGGCTCGCCTGCCTGGTCGAGCTGCTCTACGCAACGGGCCTGCGCGTCTCGGAACTGGTGGCCTTGCCGGTTTCCGCGGCGCGCAAGGACGCGCGCGTCATCATCGTGCGCGGCAAGGGCAACAAGGAACGCATGGTGCCGCTCAATGACGCGGCCAAGCGAGCGATGGCAGCCTATCTCGCTTTGCTGAAGGAGAGCGGACAGGAGATCGGCCATTTGGCGCAGTCGAAATGGCTGTTTCCGTCGTTCGGCGAGGCCGGGCATCTCACGCGCCAGCACTTCGCCCGCGAGCTTAAGACGCTCGCGGCCGCGGCCGGCCTGCGTGCGACGCAGATAAGCCCTCACGTGCTGCGCCACGCTTTCGCCAGCCATCTCCTGCACAACGGCGCCGACCTTCGCGTGGTGCAGACGCTGCTCGGTCATGCCGATATTTCGACGACGCAGATCTATACCCATGTATTGGAAGAGCGCCTGAAAAGCCTGGTGCGCGACCTGCACCCGCTGGCGCAGGATGAGCCTGCCTAGGCACGGAGCTCGCAATATAACGATGGAACCAGCACCCTTCCTTGACTTCCCTGCTTTACGCGGGCGATTTAGCCCGCCCGCCCTGGTTCGCGGGTCAATTCCATTAAGCATGATCGGTTGATCTGAGCGATGCGTTCCTATCTCGATTTCGAAAAGCCGGTGGCCGAGCTCGAGGCCAAGGCGGACGAATTGCGGGCGTTGCGCTCGGACGGCGAGGCGATCGGCGAAGAGATCGGCCGCATCGAGGGCAAGGCCGCGGTCGCGCTCAAGGAGCTCTATGCCACGCTGACGCCGTGGCAAAAGACGCAAGTCGCGCGGCATCCGCTCAGACCGCATTGCCTCGACTACATTGCGGCCCTGATCACCGACTTCGTGCCGCTCGCCGGCGACCGCAAGCACGGCGAGGACTCCGCCATTATCGGCGGCTTCGGCCGCTTCCGCGGCGAAGCGGTCTGCATCATCGGCCACGAAAAAGGCTCCGACACCGAGAGCCGGCTCAAGCACAATTTCGGCATGGCGCGGCCCGAGGGCTACCGCAAGGCGGTGCGGTTGATGGTCATGGCGGATCATTTCGACATTCCCGTCTTCGCGCTGATCGACACCGCCGGCGCCTATCCCGGCATCGGCGCCGAAGAGCGCGGCCAGGCCGAAGCGATCGCGCGCTCGACGGAAGCCTGCCTCGAAATCGGCGTGCCCAATATCGCGTTGATCATCGGCGAAGGCGGCTCGGGCGGGGCAATCGCCATCGCTACGGCCAATCGCGTGCTGATGCAGGAGCACGCGGTGTACAGCGTAATCTCGCCGGAAGGCGCGGCCTCGATCCTGTGGCGCGATACGTCGAAGGCGCAAGACGCGGCATCCAACATGAAGATCACCGCCCAAGACCTGCTACGTTTCGGCGTCGTGGATGTGATCGTGCCCGAGCCGACCGGCGGCGCGCACCGCGAGCCGGCCGCGGCCATGGCGGCCGCGGGCGAAGCGCTCGGCACCGCGCTTGGCGAATTCCGCGGTCTCGATCGCTCGACCGTCATCCGCCGCCGGCGCGAAAAATTCCTCGCCATCGGCCGGACGTTGGGCTGAGCGCGGTCGGGCGCCTCACGCCGCCGCTTCGGACGCCACGTTTTCCACAGAAGGACGGTGCGCAGCGGGGAATTCGGGAACCCGTTGCCACAATCTTGCCGCGATTGGGCACGGACCTGCGCCCAATCGCCCCAAAATCGTTGGCTTTTGAGCCGAAATCGCTGATAATTTACCATAGGTTAGGGCACGCACGATCGACGGGAACACGAGCCTCCCGTTGCCTTGCGAAAGCCACCTCTTATGGGTAACCATCTGCGAGTAGATGGCACGGGGAAAATCCATCTGTCGGGGACCTCAAGGTTGATCCGCGCCGGTGAACACCGCGCATTCGATTTGCGCGCATTCCGCACGCCTGTTTTTGGCTTGCGCGCGCTCGCGACGCTTTTCGTCATTTTCAGCGCGCTCGCACTCGGCGGCTGCTACAGCGACGAGGGCTATCAAATCCCCGCCAAGGCGATGAAAGAACTCTCGCCGGAAATGCTCACGCTGCTTGACCAGAAGAACATGCCGAAGGATTCCCCGATCCTGGTTCGGGTGTTCAAGGAAAAGTCAGAGCTCGAAGTCTGGAAGCAGGACACGACCGGCCGCTACGCGCTGCTGAAGGTCTATCCGATCTGCCGCTGGTCGGGCGAACTCGGCCCGAAAAAAGTACAAGGCGACCGCCAGGCGCCCGAAGGCTTCTATCCGATCAGCCCCGGATTGATGAACCCGAATTCCAATTACTATCTCGCCATCAATACCGGCTTCCCCAACGCCTACGACAAAGCCAACAACTACACCGGCGCCTTCCTGATGATCCACGGCGATTGCTCGTCGGCGGGCTGCTACGCGATGACCGATGAGCAGATCGGGGAGATTTATTCGCTGGCGCGCGAGGCCTTCCTCGGCGGCGAGAAGCAATTCCAGATCCAGGCCTATCCGTTCCGTATGACGGCGGCGAATCTGGCACGGCATCGGACCAATCCGAACATGCCGTTCTGGAAAATGCTCAAGGAAGGCAACGACCATTTCGAAGTGACGCATCTCGAGCCGAAGGTTGATGTCTGCGAGAAGCGCTACGTGTTCGATGCGCAGCCGCCGGCGAACTCGACCAAGCCGCTGGTGTTCACCCCGAGCGGCCGCTGCCCGGCCTTCGACGTGCCGCAAGAGATCGCGGGACCGGCGCTGGAGAAGTCGCGCAACGATGACTATCAGCTCGCGCAATTGACCAAACAAAACGTCGCGACCGCGCCGGTTGTCATGGGCACCGACGGCGGCATGAACCGGTTCTTTGTCGCCAAGCTCGATACCACCGAGCCGTTCTATGGCAGCGACGGTCATCTGCATGCGCCACCGGTCCATCCCGGTATGCCGCAGCCGACGATCAGCAGCCCGCGCGAGAATCCGGACAGCTCCGGCAGTTCAGGCCGCGGCCTGCTGGCGATGTTCAAATCCAACAGCGCGCCGCAGGCGCAGCCGGCGGCGCCGCAAGCCAGCACGCAGGTCGCGTCGGCCGACGATCATTCGAGCTTCTTCAGCTGGTTCAAACCGAAGGCCGAACCCGCGCCGCAGCCCACCGAGGCGCAAGGCGTCGCGCTGGCCGGCCTGAAGCCAAATCAAGCGCCGCGCAAGACCGACATTGCGAAGACCGAAACCGCGAAGCCCGACCAGAAGAGCGCGGCGCCGCAGGTTGCGCAGACGCTCAAGCTCAAGCCGACCGTCGCCACCACGACGGCGTCTGCTGCGCAGACGAACAAGCCGCAGCAGGAAGCCAATGCCGCGCCAACGGTGACCGGCAGTGTGATGAAGGGCGCGCAGGCCACGGTTCCGAGCGGCTCGTTCGACAGCCGCTGGGCCGGAGTGCAATAAGCCGAAATAGCACGATCGAGATCCGCGACGCTGCGCGTCAGCGCGTGCGCGCCCGCAATTGCTCCGCCATCCAGTCGCCGGTCAGCGGGCGGAACTTGTAGCTGATATTGAAGCAGACGTGATTGCCTTCCTCGTAGACGACGAGCTGTGACGGCCCGGACACTGCTTTCACCAGGCGCTCGCCTTCGCTCGGCGGCACAAGGCGATCTCCCGCACCGAACACGACGAGAAGCGGACAGGCGATCCGCTCTGCCTGCCCTTCGAGCGTGATCTTCTTCGCCAACGCAAAAGCTTCGTCCATGCTTTTCGCGTGGCTGCGCACCCGAAACACCTCCTGCGACACGCGCGGCATTTTCGGCAGCACTGCGCCCCAGTCATAAGGCCCGCAATTGGCGATGCAGGCTTTCAAGCGCGGCTCACCCGCCGCCGCGAGCGGCGCATAAATCGCGCCGAGGCTCTGCCCGACCACGCCCACACGGGAGCCATCGACATCATCGCGCTTTTCAAGAACATCAATGACGGCGCCGAGCACAGCACCCCATTCGGGCGTGGTCGGCAGATGAAATGACGTCTCGCCCTGTCCCGGGCCGTCGAGCGTCAGCGCCGCCGTGCCACGATCCACGAAGGCTTCCGCCCAGGCGTGAAGCTCCTCCTTGCAGGCATCGAGGCCGGGCAGAATGACCGCAACCGGCGGGCGTTCAACACCAAGCGGCTTGCGAAGCCAGCCCGGCATGGCAACGCCGCGAAACGGAAATTCGACGCGCTCGGCGGGGTTCGGCAGTTTGGTGACGCCGGCCGTGTAACAGCGCAGCATGGCGTCGTGCGCCCTGCTGAATTCGTCCGCCTGAGCCGCGAACAGGTGCTTGCCGTAATGATAATAGATCGAGGCGCGCACATACGCTTCGGCCGCGGTCAGCGCCCGGCCCTGCGCCGCGGCCTCTTCGGCAAGCCTCTCGTGGCGCGCGCCTTCCTCCGACCAGATGCGGCACCAATCTTCCCAGCGCGTGATGCTGCGCATCAATTTGCGCAGATCGTTCGGATCGACGCCGGTCGCCTCATAACGTGGAATGAAATGCGAGAAGATCAGATCGACCTGCGGATCGGACGTCATTTCTTTTCCACTCAGCCGCTTTGCGTCGACCACATGTCGACGATCATCTGCGCCGTCACCACCGGCGTCGTCCAGCCGCGCAGGAAGGTGAGACTGCGTTCGTGCGCCTCGCTGGTATAGGAGCCAGTCGCGTCTTCAACGACGACGCTGTAATAGCCGAGCGCCGCACCGTGCCGGCAGGTCAGTTCGATGCCGATATCGGTCGCCACGCCGGTCATCACCAGCGTGTCGACGCCTAAGGTCTTGAGCCGCAGGTCGAGCGGCGTATCGACGAACAGCGACGGCTGACTCTTCTGCAACACGATGTGATGCGGCAGCGGCGCGAGCCCGTCGACAAAGGCGGTGTCGTCCATGCCCTCCTGCATCGTCGGCTTGAGCTGGCTCGGCCGGTCCACCTTCTGCTTTTTCATGAGAAAGCGCAGGAATGGACCGCTGGTCAGGCGCAGCGGCGGCAGGATATGGCGGCTCCAGATCACCGGAATCTTCGCCCGCTCGGCCGCGCCGATCAGCGCATTGGCATTGGGCACGATCTGGTCGATCACCGGCGAACGCCCGGCGAGCCCCTTCTGCATGTCCCACATGACGAGCACGACGCGGCCCGGGCGAAGAAAGTCGGCAAGCGTCTCCGGGATTTTCGCGTCAAGCGCGGCCGGAAATCTGTCGTCACTGCTCACGATAGAGGCTCAATCCATTTTCGGGATATGCGCCTTCTCGACGACATCCGTCCATTTGGCAATGTCGCTCTTGAGCCGCGCCGTCAATTGCTCCGGCGTGCTGCCGCGCATCTCCATGCCCAGCCGCTTGCCAGCCTCCTGGACCGACGGCGTCTTCAGTGCCTCGATCGTCGCCTGGCTGAGCGTATCGATGATCGGCCGCGGCGTGCCGGCCGGGACGGTGAGCCCGTTCCAGCTCGTCACATCGAAAGTAGGGATCCCGCTTTCGATCACGGTTGGAACATCGGGCAGGAAGTCCGCGCGCGTCTTGCCGGTTGTGGCGATAGCCGTCAGCTTGTGGTCGGCCAGCAGCGCCTGCATCGGAGCAAAGAACTCGAACCCGACGTCGACATCGCCGCGCAGCAGCGCCGTCATCATGTCGGGCGATGTGCGAAACGGCACCGCGGCAATGTCGGTGCCGGTTGCGATCTTGAACAATTCGGCGGCAAGGAATTCCGTGGTTCCGGGCGCCAGCGTGCCGACGTTCAATTTGCCAGGATTGGCCTTGGCGTAAGCGATGACGTCCTGCATCGACTTCAGCGGCGAGCCGGCTTTGACCGCCACCACCATGTCGAAATTGGCGACCGTCGAGACCGGCGCGAAGTCGGTCAGGATATTATAGGGCAGCGATTTGAACAGCGCGACGCTGATCGCCGAACTATTGCCGGTGAGGAATAGCGTGTAGCCATCCGGCGCCGTTGCCACTGCCGCTTGCGCCGCTGCGATGCCGCCGGCGCCGGGCTTGTTGATGACTATGAACGGCTGCCCCAATTTAGCGCTCAACTGTTCCATCAGCAGACGCATGCTGACGTCGCCAGTCGAGCCGGCGCCATAGGAAATGATCAATTGCACCGGACGGTTCGGATAGGCGGATTGCGCCATGGCCCCCACGGCCACCGCGAACCACGAAAACCCGGCAATGAGATAAGCGAGAAATCGCGGCATCGTGTTCCCCCTGGCGCGCTCACGGCGAGCGCGCCCCGATTGGCCCCCATGGTTGTTGTTGGTTGGCGACGTCGAGCCCAAGGAGGAATGGGCGCGCAAGATAGGTCACGGCAGCCGAGTAATACAGGGATTTGTCGCCGCATGCCTGGTACGACGGTGCGGCGGCATCAACGGCGCATAAACGAGCCAGGGTAGCGCATGAGGGACGAAGCAACGTCCCCCACTACGCATCGTCCGATAATGGCCGCGCGTCAGGCGTAGCGGCCGTGGCAGTGCTTGAATTTTTTGCCGGAGCCGCAGGGGCAGGCCTCGTTGCGTCCGACCTTGCCCCAGCTTTGCGGATCCTGCGGATCGCGCGATTGCGTGATCGCGGGCCGCGGCGGAATGGCTGACGCTGGACCGCTATAGGCGGCGCCGCCGCCGAGCGGTATGCCGCCGGGAGGCAACCCGCCCGCGCCGGACGCGCCAGGGTTGGCGGCCGCACCGATGCCGTGACGCGCCAGCGTCTCCGCGCCCGCAAGCGCCAATGCCATTTCGTCTTCGCCGGTGTTCGGGTCGAGCTTGTGGGCCTCCATCACCGGCAGCGGCGACGGCTGCTGCTGCGGCTGCTGGGCGACGATCTCGACGCGCATCAATTGCGAGGTGACGCCCTCGCGCAGGCTGTGGCTCATCGTCTCGAACAAGGTAAACGCCTCGGCCTTGTATTCGTTGAGCGGATCGCGCTGGCCGTAGCCGCGCAGGCCGATGACCTGGCGCAGATGGTCGAGCATGACGAGATGCTCGCGCCAGAGATGGTCGAGCGTCTGCAACAGGATCGACTTCTCGATGTAACGGATGACGTCGGCGCCCCATTGCGCGACTTTCGCCGCCATGTGCTCGTCGGCGCGGCGCTCGATGCGGGTAAAGAGCTCCTCGTCCGCGATGCCCTCTTCCTTGGCCCATTCGTCGACCGGCAGATCGAGACCGAGCACGCGGTTGAGGTCTTCGCGCAGGCCCGCGGTGTTCCACTGCTCGGGATAGGCGTTTTCCGGCACGAATTGACTGACCAAGTCGTCGATCGCGCTGTGGCGCATATCGCCGATGACTTCGCCCACGGCCTCGTCCTGCATCCATTCGACGCGCTGGTCGAAGATGACCTTGCGCTGATCATTCATCACGTCGTCGTATTTGAGGATGTTCTTGCGAATGTCGAAGTTGCGCGCCTCGACCTTCTGCTGCGCCTTTTCCAGCGCCTTGTTGATCCAGGGATGGATGATGGCCTCGTCCTCCTTGAGGCCGAGCTTGGTCAACATGCCGTCGAGCTTGTCGGTGCCGAAGATGCGCATCAAATCGTCTTCGAGCGACAGGAAGAACTTGGAATGTCCAGGATCGCCTTGGCGTCCGGAACGGCCGCGCAGCTGATTGTCGATGCGGCGGCTTTCGTGCCGCTCGGTGCCGAGCACATAGAGGCCGCCGGCGGCGAGTGCCTTCTCCTTCAGACGCCCCACCTGGGCGCGGATCTCCGCGGCGCGCGGGCTCTTTTCCCGCTCCTGCTGATCGGCAATATCGGCCAGCTCCTGGCGGATGCGCATGTCGGCATTGCCGCCGAGCTGAATATCGGTGCCGCGGCCGGCCATATTGGTCGCGATCGTGATCGCGCCCGGCACGCCGGCCTGGGAGATGATCTGCGCCTCCTGCTCGTGATAGCGGGCATTGAGCACCGCGAACACCTTCTTGGTGCTGCTTCCGGAATAGAGCGAAGCGAAGGCGTTGGCATCGGAAAAGTCGTGCTGCTCCCAGCCGCTTTTGCGCAGAAGTTCGGCGAGCTGCTCGGATTTCTCGATGGAGGTCGTGCCGACCAGCATCGGCTGGCCGCGCTTACTGCAATCCTCGAGCAGCGCCAGAATGGCGCGGTTTTTCTCGGCGGCGGTGCGATAGACCTCGTCGTCGTCGTCGATGCGGACCATTTCTCTGTTGGTCGGAATTTCCAGAACTTCGAGATTGTAGATGTCCTGGAACTCGTCCGCCTCGGTGGCCGCCGTGCCGGTCATGCCGCCGAGTTTCTTGTACATGCGGAAATAGTTCTGGAACGTGATCGAGGCGAGCGTCTGGTTCTCCGGCTGGATCGGCTGATGCTCCTTGGCTTCGAGCGCCTGATGCAGCCCTTCCGAATAGCGCCGGCCCGGCATCATGCGGCCGGTGAATTCGTCGATGATCACCACCTCGCCGTTGCGCACGATGTAGTCCTTGTCGCGCTGGAACAGCTTGTGCGCGCGCAAGGCCTGGTTGATGTGATGGACGACGGAGACGTTCTCGACGTCGTAAAGCGAATCCGATTTGAGCTGGCCGGCATCGCGCAGCCGGGTCTCCATCTTTTCCATGCCGGATTCGGTGAGATTGACGGAGCGCTGCTTCTCGTCGAGCTCGTAGTCGTCCTTGTCGAGCCTGGGGATATAGGCGTCGATGGTGTTGTAGAATTCCGAGCGATCGTCGAGCGGGCCGGAAATGATCAACGGCGTGCGCGCTTCGTCGACCAGGATGGAATTGACCTCGTCGACGATCGCATAGCCATGACCGCGCTGGACCATGTCCTCCAGCCGGTATTTCATGTTGTCGCGCAGATAGTCGAAGCCAAGCTCGTTATTGGTGCCGTACGTGACGTCGCAATCGTATTGCTTCTTGCGCTCGGCATCGTCGAGGCCGTGGACGATGACGCCGACCGTCAGCCCGAGGAATTTGTAGATCTGCCCCATCCATTCGGAGTTGCGCTTGGCGAGGTAATCGTTGACGGTGACGACGTGGACACCGCTGCCGGTCAGCGCATTGAGATAGACCGGAAGGGTTGCAACCAGGGTCTTGCCTTCGCCGGTCTTCATTTCAGCGATACGGCCTTCGTGCAGGACCATGCCGCCGATCAGCTGGACGTCGAAATGGCGCTGGCCGAGCACGCGCTTGCCGGCCTCGCGGACGGTGGCGAAAGCAGGCACCAGAAGATCGTCGAGCGACGACGCCTTCGGCGAGCTGCTTCTTGAATTCGTCGGTACGGGCGCGCAGCGCCTCATCGGACAGCGCTTCGAGCTCCTGCTCAAGCGCATTGATCTGCTCGACCCGCGGCCGATAGGTACGGATACGGCGGTCATTGGAGGAACCGAACAGTTTGCGGGCGACAGCGCCGATCATTGCATCAATATCCTTCTCGCGGGCCTTCGCCACTCACCTGTTCAAAGCCGCCTGTTTGCGGGCTGTGTGATGAAGCACGATCTTGGCCGAAAACGGGTTCCCGTCCACTGACTTGAAGCCGCTGATCTGGGCCGGCCATCTTGGCACCCCGCTGTTCCCCCGCGGGCGGCACCCCACCCAACCAGCGGAAAACGCGGCTTTATTCGGGCTGCTGCAAGGCGATTGAAGGTCCCAAATACCTGCTGGAGACATAGGAGGGGGTCGTTTTTTTGTCAATGCAAAGGCCCGTTTTCACGCGCTCGTTAGGCGCTTTTCCGAACTCTGCCATTGCCAAGACTTAAGGTTTCGGCGAGTGTCCGCGCCGACCCGGGAGCGCTAGGGCGACGCGTCCCGCACCCCTGCAACAGAGACCCGGCGGCAACTGACCGACAACCGCCGGCTTCCCAAAGGATCGCGTCTGATGGCCTCCACCACGATTGTCCGTTGCCCGCGCCTTCGGGGCGCTGGCGCTTGTCGCTGTTTTGGTCGCACCCGCCTCGGCGCCGCGCGCGGCTGATGCCGACCCGGTCGTCGCCCGCGTCAACGGCGTCGACATCCGCCAGAGCGACCTCGCGTTCGCCGAGGAAGAAGTCGGCTCCAACATGCCGCAGATGAGTCCCGACCAGAAACGCGATTACCTCGTTACCTATCTGGGGGATGTCATCATCCTGGCGCAGGCCGCCGAAAAGCAGAAGTTCGCTGACCGCGACGACGTCAAGCACCGCATCGAGTTCGAGCGCAACAAGGTGCTGATGGAGACCCTGCTGCAGGACGCTGGCACGAAAGGCGTCACCGACGACGCGATGCACAAGGTTTATGACGACGCCGTCAAGCAGATGCCGAGCGAGCAAGAAGTGCATGCACGCCACATCCTGGTCGCCGACCGAAGACGAAGCGAAAGCGATCGAAGACCAGCTGAAAAAGGGCGCTGACTTCGCCACGCTCGCGAAAGAGAAGTCGAAGGATCCCGGCGCGGCCGACGGCGGCGATCTCGGCTATTTCACCAAGGACCAGATGGTGCCGGAATTTGCCGATGTCGCATTCAAGCTTGACAAGGGCCAGATTTCCGATCCGGTGCATACCCAGTTCGGCTGGCATGTCATCAAGGTCGAGGACAAGCGCACCAAGCCGACACCGACCTTCGACGAGGTCAAGGGTCAGCTTCGAGAACTATGTGGCGCATCGCGCGCAAGCCGAACTTGTCTCGCAGCTGCGCAGCGGCGCCAATATCGAGCGCCTCGACAAGCCAGCTCCAGCCGCCGATCCGTCGGCGCTCAATCCCGCTGCGCCGGCGAAGAAGTAGCGCATCGTCTGCGAAACGCGAATACGTCGTCATCACGGCTGACCTCGTCATGCCTCGCACGCTTTCGGGTCCGAGCCTGTTGTCCGGCCAACGGTTAAACTTTTGCCGGGCATCCACGTCTTTAAAAAATAGCCCGCCCAAGGATCGTGGACAACGATGAGCGCCGACTTTTATGTCTTCCACCATTTCGCCGCTTGCCCCGAAAACCGTTCCCGACATGCCGGCCGTCGCCGGCATAAGGCTCGCCACGGCCGCGGCCGGCATCCGTTACAAGAACCGCACTGACGTCCTGCTCGTCGTCTTCGATGAAGGCACAAGCGTCGGCGGCGTATTCACACGCTCGAAATGTCCGTCCGCACCGGTCGAGTGGTGCCGCGCCAGGCTGAAAGGCGGCCGCGCGCGGGCGCTTGTGGTCAATTCCGGCAATGCCAATGCCTTTACCGGCAAGAACGGCCGCGATGCCTGCGCCTTCACCGCCAAAGTCGCGGCCGCGGCTGTCGGCTGCAAGACGACCGAGGTGTTTCTCGCCTCGACCGGCGTCATCGGCGAGCCGCTACCCTGCGCAAGCTTTCGACGGCGTGATGACCACGCTCGAAACCGAGGCGACGGCGGACGGCTATATGGACGCCGCCAAGGCAATCATGACGACGGACACGTTTCCGAAAGTCGCCACCGCCCGCGCCCGCATTGCCGGCACCGAGGTCACCATCAACGGTTTCGCCAAAGGCGCCGGCATGATCGCGCCGGATATGGCGACGATGTTGTCCTTCATTTTCACCGACGCGCCGGTTTCGCCCGCCGTGCTGCAGACGCTGCTCCGCGAAGGCGTCGCCGATACGTTCAATGCCGTCACCATCGACGGCGATACTTCGACCTCCGACACCCTGCTTGCCTTTGCGACAGGAGCCGCGAAAGCCCCGCGCATCACCCGTCCCGGCGATCCGCGGCTGACCTCGTTTCGAAAGCGTTCAATGCCGTGCTCGCCAACCTCTCCGAACAGGTGGCCCGCGACGGCGAAGGCGCGCGCAAGCTGCTCGAGATCATCGTCGAAGGCGCGGTGTCGAAAGCATCGGCGCGGCGCATTGCCATGTCGATCGCGAATTCGCCGCTGGTGAAGACCGCGATCGCCGGCGAAGACGCCAATTGGGGCCGCGTGGTCATGGCCGTCGGCAAAGCCGGCGAGCCCGCCGACCGCGACAAGCTCTCGATCTGGTTCGGCGGTATCCGCGTCGCGCACAAAGGCACGCGCGACCCTGCCTATGACGAGGCCGAAGTCTCCGCCGTCATGAAGCATCCGGAAATCACGCTCAAAGTCGCGCTCGGCATGGGCAAGGGCCGCGACCGCGTGCTGACCTGCGACCTCACCAAAGAGTATGTCGCTATCAACGGTGACTATCGCAGCTAGCCCATGATCCGGAAAAGTGGAAGCCGTTTTCTGAAAAGTCATGAGCGCGACTCCGCCATATCCGCACGCCGGTCCTCGACATCGCCTATGAGGAGCACGGTGCCGCGGATGGCGGGCCGGTCTTTCTCATGCACGGCTGGCCCTACGATCCGCGCTGCTACGATGCTGTCGTGCCGCCACTTGTCGCCAAGGGCCATCGCGTGATCGTGCCTTATCTGCGCGGCTTCGGCGCAACGACGATTCCTCTCACCGGGCACGCCGCGCTCGGGCCAGCAGGCGGCGCTCGGCAATGATTTGCGCGAATTGATGGATGCGCTGTCGATTCCGCGCGCCGTGCTTGCCGGCTACGATTGGGGCGGTCGCGCCGCCTGCATCGTCGCGGCGCTCTGGCCGGAGCGCGTGCAGGGCCTCGTCACGGCGAATGGCTACAATATCCAGAACATTCCGGCGGCGAACCTGCCGGCTTCGCCCGAGCAGGAGCGCGCTTTCTGGTACCAATATTATTTTCACACTGAACGGGCGCGCGCGGGACTCGAGATGAACCGCCGCGGCTTCTGCCGGTTGCTCTGGGAATTGTGGTCGCCGCATTGGCAATTCGACGATGCGACCTTCGCGCGCAGCGCCGTGTCCTTCGACAATCCCGATTTCGTCGCCGTGACAATCCAGTCCTACCGGCATCGCTATGGCAATGCGCCGGGCGATCCCGCGCTCGAACCGCTCGAAACGCGGCTTGCCGCGCAGCCCAAGATCGGCGTGCCGACAATCATCCTACAGGGCGAGGCCGACGGTGTGCAGGCCTCCACCGCCTTCGAACATCTCGATGTCAATTTCAGCGGGCCGCGCCAGCGGCGCAGCCTGCCGAACGTCGGCCACAACGTGCCGCAGGAAGCGCCGGAAGCCTTTGCGGAATCGGTTCTCGCTGTGGCACAGGGGTAGCCTACCGTTAACCAATGCTGCGATTGCCGCACTTTGTACGATCGGTTTGAACCAGCATTTACCATCGCGTGCATAGATTGGGGCCGGTTGTGAGCGTCAAAACTGTTCTCGTCGTCGCTTGCGCCCTGATCGATACCGACGGCCGCGTGCTGTTGGCACAACGCCCCCAGGGCAAGTCGATGGCGGGTCTGTGGGAGTTTCCCGGCGGCAAGGTCGAGACCGGCGAACGGCCGGAACAGAGCTTGATCCGCGAGCTGAAGGAGGAACTGGGCATCGCCGTCAAGGAGGAGTGTCTCGCGCCGCTGACCTTTGCGAGCCATCTCTATCCTGACTTCCATTTACTGATGCCGCTCTATGTCTGCCGGCGCTGGGACGGTTTCGTGTCGCCGCAGGAAGGGCAGCAGCTGAAATGGGTGAAGCCGAACGAGCTGCGGAACTACCCGATGCCGCCAGCAGACGAACCGCTGATTTCGCACCTGACGACGCTTTTGTGATTGAACGCCAGAAGGCATATGACGATGCTCAAGATCGAAGATCAGACACTTTCCGCCATTCTGACGCGCTTTGTGCGCGACGAGCGCGGCGCGACCGCCATCGAATATGCCATGATCGCTTCCGGTATCGGTGTTGCGATTGCCGCCACGGTGACGAGCCTCGGCTCCAACGTCAAAGGCCTGTTCACCAGCGTCTCGAGCGCATTTCAATAGCTCCTGCTGTCTAGAAATCTATCCACCATCAGGCTTCTCTCCCGCCGCGATTTCGCGCGTGCCGAGCGCATCGGCAAGCCGCGTCTTGGCCGAACCGGGCCGCAGCGGCTTCTGCTGATCCGGATGCGGTGCCCAGCCCGATAGCCAGACGATCTCGAATGTCGCGCGCAGCCGCCCGTCGGGATCGGCAAAACGCTCGGCGTAGATTTCAGCCATTCGCAACAGCGTCGCGCGGCGCAGCGGCGTGCGGCGGCGCGCCACCAGCGCATTGGTCGCGCCCATGCGGCGCAGATCGCGCATCAGATCGAAGGCCGTGTCGTATCTGACCGTGATCCGGTCGACATCGGTCACCGGCAGCGCCAAGCCGGCGCGCTGCAGAAGCGCACCGAGCTCGCGCAGATCGGCAAAGGGCGCGACACGCGGCGACGCGCCGCCCTCCAGCTCGCTTTCGGCTGCGGCGAACGATTGCCGCAGCTCGGTGAGCGTCTCGCCGCCAAGCAGAGCCGCCAGAAACAAGCCGTCGGGCTTGAGCGCGCGGCGGATTTGTACGAGCACGCCGGGCAGATCATTGACGAATTGCAGCGCGAGACCCGAAACGATGAGATCGAGCGAGCCGTCGCGAAACGGCAATATCTCCTCGTCCGCGGCAATCGCCAGGTGTTGCGCATCGGCGGCAAAGCCGGATCTGATGACCGTGCCGATTGCAGGGGATCGCGCCAGCGCTTTCGCAACGGCGTCGCCCGCTGTACCGAGATCAACCGCGACATCGAAGCGGCGTGTCACCGCGCCGAGCCGGTCGACAAATTCATCGGCAACGCGGTCGAGCAGAAACGTCACCGGACCCAAGCCAGCCGCACGCCGCTGCCGCGCCCGAACCAGCGCCCGGTCAAAAATCTGCGGACTTGCTGTTAGTGACCCTGGCATGACCGCCTGATCTTATTGGTGTAGCGCGATGACATTTCCGCCGCACAGCGATAGCCTTGGCCCATGTCGCTGTCGCAGCCATCGTTGAATTTTGTAACTCCGCGTCCGGTCAAACGGGCCGCCGGCGCGATGCGCGGACTGCTGCAATCGGCGCTCGATCTCATTCTGCCGCAGCTCTGCCCGGCCTGTCGCGACACTGTCGAAGGCCGTGGGCTGTGCGCCTCGTGCTGGTCCAAACTGTCTTTCATCACCCGGCCCTATTGCGAGCGGCTCGGCATTCCATTCGTGTATGACCCGGGCCCGGGCATCCTGTCCATGGAAGCCATTGCCGACCCGCCGTCCTTCAACCGCGCCCGCGCCGCGGTACGTTTCGACGAAATCTCGCGCGCGCTGGTGCACGCACTCAAATATGGCGACCGGCTCGATCTTGCACCGATGATGGGGCGCTGGATCGCCACTGCGGGGCGCGAGCTCCTGGCCGAGGCCGATGCGCTCGTGCCGGTGCCGCTGCATTGGCGGCGATTGTGGGCGCGGCGCTTCAATCAGTCGGCCATGCTGGCAACGACGATTTCGGCCCAAAGCGGGGTGCCCATTGCAGCGGGGGCGCTCAAGCGGGTCAAGGCGACGGTGCAGCAGGTCGGCCTGTCGCGGGCCGAGCGCGGCGACAATATTCAGGGCGCTTTCAAGGTGCCGGACGCCGGAAAACCCGCCGTCGCCGGACGCCGCCTGGTCCTGGTCGACGATGTGCTCACCTCGGGGGCCACTGTCGAAGGCTGCGCCAGGGCGCTGTTGCGGGCGGGCGCCGCCAATGTCGACGTACTGGTTTTTGCGAGGGTTGCCGACCCGGGGCGAACGTCCATATAAATGAAAGAAATTTGACGGAAATTGCCGCCCATCATGGCCCAGATCGACATCTATACGATCCCCTACTGCCCCTATTGCGCCGACGCCAAGGACCTGCTCCGGCGCAAGGGCGTGAGCTTCCATGAGATCGACGGCCGCGCCAACGGCGAGGTGCGCAAGGAAATGATGGCCCGCGCCAACGGCCGCTCCACCTTCCCGCAGATTTTCATCGGCGCGACCTATGTCGGCGGCTGCGACGATCTCTATGCGCTGGATGAGGCCGGCAAGCTCGATCCGCTTTTGGCCGAGATCAAAAACTCATGAGCGGCCATAGCACCACCAATACTGGCAATTCGACTTTCAAGGTCGGCCTGATCCAGATGCGGTCGGGGCTTGATCCGCAGGCCAATCTCGCTGCGGCGCTGACGTTGATCGACGAGGCCAAACGCTCCGGCGCCGATTATGTACAGACGCCGGAAATGACAAATATCCTCGCGCTCAAGCGCGAGCATCTGTTCGCCAACATCATCGTCGAGGAGCAGGACCCGACGCTTGCGACCCTGCGCGAGGTCGCGCGCAAATCGCAGACCTTCATCCATATTGGCTCGCTTGCGATCAAGGTGTCGCCGGACAAGGCCGCCAACCGCTCCTTCCTGATCGACCGCAGGGGCGAGATCGCCGCGTGCTACGACAAGATTTACATGTTCGACGTCGATCTCGCCGGCGGCGAGAGCTATCGCGAATCCAACAATTATCGTCCCGGCGATCTCGCCGTCATCGGCGATCTGCCGTGGGGGCGGCTCGGCCTGACAGTGTGCTACGATCTGCGCTTCCCGGCGCTCTATCGGGCGCTGGCCGAAGCCGGCGCGTCCTTCCTCGCCATTCCGTCCGCCTTCACCAAACAAACCGGTGAAGCGCATTGGCATGTGCTGCAGCGGGCGCGCGCGATCGAAAACGGCTGCTTCGTCCTCGCCGCCGCACAGGGCGGCCGGCATGAGAATGGCCGCGACACGTTTGGTCATTCGCTCGTCGTCGATCCGTGGGGCCGCATTGTTGCCGAAGGCGGCACCGAGCCCGGTGTCATCATGGCCGAGATCGATCCCGCGGCCGTCGCCGCCGCCCGCGCCAAGGTTCCGTCGCTCGGTCATGGCCGGCGCTTCGAACTGGTCGAGCCGATGGCGGAACTGACCTACCTGCACGCCGTGCGGGAGCCGACATGATCCGTTACGCGCTCGTTTGTGAACGGGACCATACTTTCGAGAGCTGGTTCCAGAATTCGGCCGCTTACGACAAGCAGGTCAAACGTTCGCTCGTGACCTGCCCGGTTTGCGGCTCGGCCAAGATCGAGAAGGCGATCATGGCGCCGCGCGTGTCGGCGACTGCATCGGATAACGAGATCGTAGCTCCGCCATCGCCTGTGCCGGCTGCACCCTCGTCAGCCGCGCCGCAGCCGGCCGCGAAACCGACGCCGGTCGCGGTGATGTCGCCCCCGGAACGGGAATTGCGGCAAAAGCTCAAGGAAATCCGCGACCACATCGTCAAGAATGCGAACTATGTCGGATCGCGCTTCCCTGAAGAGGCGCGCAAGATCCATTACGGCGAGACCGAGCATCGCTCGATCTACGGCGAGGCGTCACCCGAAGACGCCAAGGCGCTGCACGAAGAAGGCATCGAATTTCATCCGCTGCCGATCCTGCCGGACGATCAGAACTAGTGCGTTGAAAGACATCTAGCAATACGACGCCAGCGACGACGAGCACCATGCCGATCGCTTCGCGCGGCGTCGTGCGCTGCCCGAAGGAAAATCGCGCGATCAGTTGTGCGTAAAGAACTTCGATCAATGCGAGCGTGCGTACATTGGCGGCGCTGGTCAGCGCGAAGGCAAGAAACCAGAATTGCGAGGCGAGCGCGCCCATAAAGCCCGCGAACAGCGATGGCCGCCAAGCTTTCATGAGAGCGAACATCACGCTCGGCTGACGCAGCCATAAATAGAGCGACAGCGCCACGGCCTGCATGGCAAGCCCGACCACAAGTGTGAACGTCGCGGCCATCATGTAGTCGGACAGGCCGAGACTGAGGATGCCACCGCGATAGCCGATCGCCGACAGTGCGAACATGCCGCCGGAGGCGAGCCCCAACAGCGTCGGCTTGGCGCCGCCAACCATACCACCCGGCTTGATCGACATCACGATCACGCCCGCGGTGGCGACCAGGATCGCGGTCATCATCGGCCATGTCACCGCATCGCCGAGGAACAACAAGCCGAAGATCGCCACCTGGATCGGCTCGGTCTTGATATAGGCGATGGTGACGACAAACGAGCGCTCGCCCATCGCCATCAGCATCAGCGCCGTGGCGCCGATCTGAAACAACGCGCCGTCGATGGTCCACGGCCAGAATTTAAATCCCGGCCGGGGCAGCGGCGCGCCGGTCACCGCCATCAGCACGATCAGAAACAGCAGCGCGAAGGGAAAGCCGAACAGAAACCGCACATGCGTGGCGCCGGCGGTGCCGAGCGTGCCGGTCAATTCGCGCTGCATCGCATTGCGCACCGTCTGCGCAAACGCGGCGATGACTGTGAAGATGGCCCAAAGCCAGGACGACAGAAAGGCTGCGGTGATCATCACGGCATCAGCGCGAGGGTTTTGCCGCGGTGACCATGTAGTTCACGTCGATGTCGTTCGAAAGCTGCCAGTGATCGGCGAGGAGATTGTAGATCACGCCGGCCTGGTCGGTGACATCAAGCCCACTCTGCGTGATCGCGATTTCAAGCTCGTTGGGGGTGACGAATTTGTCCCATTGATGCGTGCCGCGCGGCAGCCAGCGCAAAATATATTCGGCGCCGACGATGGCGAGCGCAAAGCTCTTGATGGTGCGATTGAGCGTGGCGACGAACATCAGGCCGCCGGGCTTCACCATCTCGGCTGCGATCTCGACGAACAGGCCGAGATCGGTGACGTGTTCGACCACTTCCATAGCGAGCACCGCATCGAAGCTCTCACCGGCAGCTTCGAGCGCCTCCGCCGTGGTCGCGCGATAGTCGATGGCCAATCCCGATTGCGCCGCATGATGCTTGGCCACGGCGATATTGCTGTCCGAAGGATCGGCGCCAACGACGGTCGCGCCTAATCGCGCCAGCGGCTCTGAGAGAACCCCGGCGCCGCAGCCGATGTCGAGCATGCGCAGCCCGGCGAGACTGTCGAGCCGGTTCGCGTCGCGGCCGAAATGCGACGCGACCCGATCGCGGATATAGCCAAGCCGAACCGGATTGAACTTATGCAACGGCGCCATCGGGCCGTTCGGGTCCCACCATTGGCTCGACAGCCGCGAAAAGCGGGCGACTTCGCTCTCGTCGACTGTCGCGGCGGCTGTCAGCTGTGGGTCCATGTCGGAGCCTGTCTTCACGGGCATCTGGTAGCACTTCCTGCGGGCCCCGCCAAAACGGCGTGGCTCTGCCTGCTCAGCGAGCCGGCAGGCGCTCCGGCATACGAATCGATTGCGGCTTGGTAAGGGCCTCGAGCTCCTCCCAAAGCTTGCCGGGAACGGGAATGCCCGATTTACGGCGCTGTACCTCGGTGCGGCCCGATCGCTCGCCCGGCAGCAAAATCTCGTCGAAGCCCGTCTGCCGAGGCAGCGCCTTGATCAGAGCCGCGAGCATATCGGCATCGCTGATGAACTCGCCGGATGGCCGGAACGCGGCAACATCGACGGCGATGACCGCCATATTCGCGGTGTGGCGCTTGCGCTGTTCCGGACCCAGCACGCGCGCCTGGATCGGCGCCGCGCCAAGAACGCTCACCAGCATTTCAATCATGAAGCTCAGTCCCGAGCCCTTGGCGCCACCGAGCGGCAACAGGATTTCGGCCGCGCGCGGATCGGTGGTCGCTTCGCCCGCGGCAGTGAGCACGGTCCCGGCCGGAAGTTGTTCGTTGGTCGCACGCGCCAGCAGGATCTTGCCGTTGGAAATGGTGCTGGTGGCCATGTCGAGCACGATCGGGCCCTTGCTCGAAGGCACCGCCATCGCGATTGGGCTGGTGCCGAGGCTCGCGACGCGAGCGCCGTGATAGGCCATCAGGGTCTGCCCCGCGGCGAGGATGATCGCGGCGCAGCCGCGCTCCGCGATCCATTGCGCATAGCGCCCAACGGCGCCTGTGTGCGTGGTCTCGCGGATCAGGCCGTAACAGATGCCGGCCTGCTTGGCGCGCTCGACGGCAAGCGCCGAGGCTCGCATGCCGGCGACCGGACCGAAGCCGTGATGGCCGTCGATGACGAAAGTCGCGGCGCGGTCGACGATCAGCTCTGGCTGCGCCTTTACGTCGATCTCGCCGCTGTCGACATATTTCAGATAGCGCGGCAGCCGCGATATGCCGTGGCCGTCAACTCCGCGCAGATTGGCCCAGACCAAGCCGTCGGCGACCGCACCTGCATCAGCCTCGCTCGCGCCGGCAACAACGAACACGTCGCGGATGAAGCGCTGCAGCTCTTCATGGCCGACGGCAATTTTCTCGCGGCTCATGATCACTTGGCCGGAAAATACGTATCGAGCCAGTGGCGCATCAGGCTCCAGACGCGCGTCGAATTCTCGGCGAACAGGAAGTGGTCGAGGCCGGCGAACAAATGCAATTCAGCCGGCTGGTTGGCGCGCTTGAACATTTCGACGGATTGCTCGGTCGGCGTCACCGAATCGTTCGCCGCATGGATCAGCAACAGCGGCCGCGGCGCGATCTTGCCGACCACGTCCTCGGCGCGGAAGTCGAACATGCTCTGCGCGGTTTCGGCCGGAAACATTTCCACCGAATTGGGCGCCAGCATGCCGACATTCTGCTTGGCGAGATTTTCCTTCACATGATTGGGAATCGGCACGATGTCGTAACGCGGCACCATCATCGATTTGCCGGTGCGGTCGCGATATTCGCGGCCGTCCGCGAGCATCTTGGTGAACTTGGCCCAACCTTCCGGCGTCCGGTGCTGGCCGCGGAATTTGCGCTCGCCATGGCCCCAGCCGCCGTTGGAAATCACCGCGGCAACGCGCGGATTGGTGCCGCCCGCATAAACGGCGACCGCGCCGCCGAAGCTCGAGCCGATGACCCCGATACGATCCGGATCGACATTGGGATGCTGGGCCAGGAAAGCCAGCGCATTGCCGAGATCTTCCACCTGTTCGAGGCAGATGACGCGGCCGAATTCGCCCTCGCTCTTGCCGCAGCCGCGCATGTCGAAGCGCATCGTGACATAGCCGAATTCGCTCAAGACGCGCGTCGGCTGCAGCACATTGTTGCCTTCGCTGTTGGAGCCGAAGCCGTGCAGCACGATGAAAGCCGGCCGCCGTTCCTTCGGAGCCAAATTGTCCGGAACGCCGACGGCACCGTGCAGGCGCAAGCCCGCGGATTGAAAGCTGACGGTTTCTTCTTTCATGTGAGCCAATCGCTGCAGGAGCCGCGCGACATCGCGGCCGGGGTGGGTCAAGAGACCCGAGCCACTAGCGCAGAGCGGCTACCTTAAGCAAGATAGTCGTGAACAACCTTACCAAGCGGCAGCGTTATATCGGCAATGATGTGGGCGCCGGATATGACTTCCAGGACCGGCAATTCGGCGAGCGGCGCCAGCGCATGCGAGACCAGCGTCAAGGCCGCCGGCCCGGTCCAGGCGCCCTTGAGATTGATATCGGTCAGTTCGTATTCGACCAGTTCGCAGATACGCGGCGTGCCGTCGACATGCGGCATGATCTTGAGCAGGAAATTCGGCGTCTCGAGCGAGGCCTTGATCGCTTTGTGATCGGCGACCTTGTGCTTGTAGCCCATGGTGCCGGTCGCGATCCGGACCGAGCCGTAGTCGAGCGTACCGACCATCGTGTCGATCTGCGGCTGCAGCGTCGGCTGCGCCAGCTTCTTGGGGAAGCCCCACAATTCGCGGCCGCCGGCGATCGGCGGATGGTCATTGAGAAACATGCAATGCGAATAGCCGCCCTTGCGGCCGTTCAGGCTGACCGGAATGACCTGCCCGCTTTCGGTGTAATCGCCGAATCCCGTGGAATCCGGCATGCGGATGAATTCGAACTTGACCACCGGCTCTTCGACCTGCAGCGGCTCCGGCACCAGTTCGCGCAGTTTCTGCGGATCGGTGCGGTAGGTGATGATGAGAAATTCGCGATTGACGAAGCGATAAGGGCCAATCGGAAAAGCCGGGCTGGTGAGCGGCATCGCGAAGGCCCGTTTCTTCACTTCGCTTTCCTTCATGACGAATCCCTTTCGTTGCAATGATTCAACATACGCGAATAGTCGGACAGTTCGGTATCAGCTGTGTTGCTCGCCGAGGTCGAAGGTGCGCACCCCTTCAAGACGATCCGGCAGCTCGAGAACCTGCGGATTGGCCAGCGTTTCCTGCATATTCTCGTAACCGGTCTTCCAATGCTCCTCCATGGTGCGTCGCGAGAATTCGAAATCCTTGGCGATGCCTTCATAGGACCGGGCGCGATAAATCAGGTGGACGATATTGCAGACCTTGTCGTTGGCTTCGCCAAGCAGAAGCTTGGCCTCCTCGCCGTCGCGCAATTCATCAGGCACTTTCTTGATGAGATTGGCCAACGCGATCCGCAGCTTTTGCATGTATTTATATCGCTCGGTGGCAGCGCGATTGCGGCTCGAATAGATGATCTCCTTGTGCCGCACCTCGACCTCGACCATGTCCTTCGGCAATTCGCCGCGCGCGTTCCAGAGATCGACTTGGAGAGCGAGCGTGTCCCGTCGCGGACGCGAATTCGAGCACCCATTCCAGCGGCGTATTGGAGACCAATCCGCCGTCCCAGAAATAATGGTCGCCGATCCTGGTCGCGGGAAATCCGGGCGGCAGCGAGCCCGAAGCTGCGATGTGCTCAAAAGCGATCTTGTGCTTCGTTGAATCGAAGTAAATGAAATTGCCGCTGCGCACCTCGACCGCGCCGACGGAAAAGCGCATTTCGCCGGAATTGATGCGGTCGAAATCGACCAGCCGCTCGAGCGTCCCCCGCAGCGCCGTATTGTCGTAATAACTTGCTTTGTCGGCAGAACGCGGCGGCCACAGGTACGGCGGCGGCACGCGCGGCACGAAGAAATGCGGCGCGCCGAAGAACAACGTGTTCCAGGCGCGCCCCTGATTGATGAGCAGATGCTGCGTGTCGTCGAACTGGATATTCCTGAAGGAGGGAATGCCGAGCGGCGAAGCCGAAACCGCATGCCAGAATGCGCGCAGCGCATCGACACGCCCCTTCGGCGGATTGCCGGCGATGATGGCGGAATTGATCGCGCCAATGGAAATGCCGGCGACCCAGTCCGGATGCAGATCGGCCTCGGCCAGCGCTTCATAGACCCCGGCCTGATAGGCGCCGAGCGCGCCGCCTCCCTGCAACAGTAAAGCGATCTGCTCGAACGGCGTGCGTCTTTGCGCCACAGCCTGCTCCTTACCGCTCGCGGTCGCGCTTGCTGCGCTGCAACCTGACACTAGGGCGCTTGGACCCCTGACGGCAAGGGTGACGGCAAGGCTGCGTCGGCACGAGCGTTAACAGCAGGTTCATTGCCGCCCGCAGCCGAAGCCGGCCATCGTTCGTGGGTGAGCGGCACCAGCAGTTTGACGCTCAGGCCGTCGCCCGAAAAATTGCGGATGACCTCGCCGTTCAATTGCCGCTGAATGACAAGATCGATCAGCCGGGTGCCAAAGCCGGTCTTGCGTGGCCGCCGTGCCGGCGGACCGTTCTTCTCCACCCAATCCATGATCAACGTCATGCCACGATCGGTCCGCTCGACCGACCAGTGCAGATCGAGATGACCCTTGGGCCGCGACAGGCTGCCATGTTTGATCGCATTGGCGGCAAGCTCGTGCAGCGCCGCGTTCAGGCTGAAGACCGGATCGGGTTCAAGGTCGACGTCCGGGCCCTTCAGCGAGGTCCGCTCCAGATAAGGGCCAAGCACGGCGTGGAGCAGCTCCGAAAGCGGGATCGATTGCCAGCCGCCTTCGGTGATCAGCCGATGCGCATTGGCCATGGCCAAGACGCGCGCCTGATATTTGGCGGTGAGGTCGGGAATATTCTTCGAGGTCCGCGCCGTCTGCGAGAACAGCGCCAACAGCTGCGAGAACAGATTGCCGCTGCGATGACGCATGTCGCGGATCATCAATTCGTGACGCTGCTCGAGAAGACGGCTCTGAATGGCGCCAGCCAACAAGTTGGCGGCGGCGGCAAGGAACGTCGCATCCTGGGCGCTGAATTGACGCCGGCGGCTGTTGCATATCCCAAGCACGCCGTAGGCACGGCCGTCGCGGCCGGCAATGGGGACATACATGCCGCAGACCCAGTTATGGTCGTTAAGATAGGACGGCAGCACGAATCTTTTGTCGCTGGCGAAATCGTCGATCATCACCGGCGCGCCGGAATCGAGCACAAATTCGCGAGGCTGCCGGGCTCGGCCGTCGTCACCACCGTGCCGGCAAGATTGCTCTTCCCGCCGAACCCGGCGCGCAGCAGGAGTTCGCGATCGCCCGGCATCAGCTCGAGGATCTCGACGAAATCGACAGAGAGCGTCAGCGCCACGGACGAGACGGCGCCGTTCAAGAGCCGATCGAGATCGGGCTCCGCCAGCGCGCGTTCGCCAATCTGCGCCAGCGCTTCCTGCTGCTTGGCGCGGCTGCGCAATTCGCTCTCCAGGCTGACGCGGCCGGTAATGTCGTAGCACAGACCCGATATGCCCGCAGGCTTGCCGCCTTCGGCACGAACCGCGCCGGTGGCCTCCAGCCAGCATTCGTCACTGCCATTGCGCACCGGCGTCCGATAGCGCGCGCGAAACGGCCCGCGCGCATGCATGGCCTCCTTGAGCAAGGCCTCCACATTGGCGCGATCGTCGCTGTGAATGCAGTCGAGGAAGCCCGCGAGCGTGCCGTTGAAGCTGTGCGGCGGCAGGCCGTGCAGTGCTTCGAGATTGATCGACCAGGTCAGCGCGTTGGTTCCGGCATCCCAGGACCAGACGCCGATGCGCGCGTTTTCAAGTCCGGCACGCACGGTCGCAGCGCTTGGAAAGAACTCCGACGCGGAGTTCCGCGTTGCTCCGAGCGCGGCATCCTCTGCGTTTTTGTTCGCGTTGTCGTTGGCGGTTCCGTTTCTTGGGGGCGTGTTCTTTTCAGGCATATCCATGCCCCTTACGATTTCACCTTCCGTCTCTCACGTAAAGATCGGCGCTGCACATTCGGCTGAAAGACTGCGCAGCATTATTTGATCGTGAGAGCGGCGGACGCGTCTTGCGAAATAGAAACGCCGGCGGGAACCCACCGGCGGCAACCGTTTAGAACGGCACCGGACTGGGCGTCGAAGGCGCGCCGAGCCGGCGCGCCTTCATGAGATTCGTCAACGCACCGCGACCGCGATCTGCGCCGTCATCCGTCCAGTCTGATTGTGCGCGATCGCGATATTGCCGTCGCTCGTCGTGCCGCTATCGATCGCCGAGAGGCGCTGCGCCGAAGCACGCGGATCATTAGGCAGGACGATGACCTTGGTGCCGACATTGACGCGCGAATAGAGATCCTCGACTTCGGAATTCTCCAGCCTGATACAGCCGGAGGAGACATTCTTGCCGATCGTCGACGGATCGTTGGTGCCGTGGATGCGGTACTCGGTACTGCCGAGATACATCGCCCGCGCACCGAGCGGATTGCCCGGACCGCCGGAGACCCAGCGCGGCAGATAGGGCTGACGCGCGACCATCTCCTTCGGCGGAATCCAATCCGGCCATTCGGCCTTGCGGGAAATCGTCTGCATGCCCGCCCAGGTGAAGCCCTGGCGGCCGACGCCGATGCCGTAACGCATCGCCTTGCCGCCGCCCATGGTCAGGTAGAGGAATTTGTGCGGGGTATCGATGATGATGGTGCCGGACGGCTCGCTCGACGAATAGGCCACGATCTGGTGCCGCAATTCCGGCGCCAGCGGACCGGCTGAGGCCTCGTCGTTCTGCGGCGCATATTGCGGCGCGGCTTGCGGCGCATATTGCGGGAATCCTGGCTGGTAGTTCTGCATCGGCCCGAAGGCGAGCACCTGTGCCGATGCCGTCACCGGCGCGATCAACAGGCCCGCGAACAGGACGATGCCGCAAAGATGACGTGAGCTGCGATGTGCTGGCATGACTGTCTCCCCGTGCTTAAAGAGAATGCCGTTCTCTTTGTCTTCAAATGCTGATGAGGCGTTTGAGTTCCACCGCGCGCCAAACAAACACCAAACAAATAAAAGTCGACTGAAAACGCTCGGTCGAATTTCATTAGAATTGTATCGTTCGGCTCAAATAGCCCTCTAAATGGGACTCTTGCCGGCGATAAAAGGTTCAAAGATTCATCGGTGATGGGGGATGCAACGAGAAAAGCGGCGCGCCGATCGGCACAATTATGCGATCGGCGCGCCACCGGCGCGCTCAGAAAACGCCGGCCGTGTTACGTCGTGCAGCGGCCGTAGACATAGGCCAATTGCGGATTGGTGATCGGCGAGAATGAGCGGTCGCAACCGTCCGGGACGTCCTTGGAGATCTGCCGCCGCTGCGGCTCGCTTTTGCTGAAAGTCGAATTGTTGCTGGAGAGCGGCGGCAGCCGGTCGCCCTTGAATGCATGATTGACCGAGATCGCCGGCGCGTGCGTGACAAAGCCCGCGCCGCTGCTCGGACCGACACTCAGGAAGGGGATGAGACCGACGAGAAAGAATGACAGCGAAAGCAGCCCAAGCGCGCTCGCGACGCGGACGAATAAGGCTCTTGCCATCGGACCCTCCAGCGCACCGCACCGTCGCTTTTGCCGCGATCAGCCGGGCACACCAAAAGCCCCCGCATTGACAACCTCACCGATGCAGCAACGTGCCCGATGGGCCGACGGTTCCATCACCCCCACACATTCACTGAGACGTGAAGAGAGCCGGCTTGGGTTCAAACACGCGGGGCGCGATCGCGTCGCTTTGTTTGTTTGCTCCGGGAATCCCCGCCGAACAATGAGGAACAAACACTGCAGTCGATCTTTGTCATGAAGCGCCGGCCAGTCTTTCCCCCTCCCCCCGTGCTTGGCCGGCCGAGTTGGGCGCAGCCGATATGCCGATCGGCTGCGCCTCAACTTTTTTCGCAACTGCGAAATCGGTGGGACGCTTCGCCAGACATACAACATCAAAACGCCAACGGCCGGGCTGAGCCCGGCCGTTGCACTTCGAAAATGGGTTCTGCGCCGGAGCGGCGGCGCCTTGCTTATGCGGTGGCCTGGCGCTCGATCGGCTTGCGCTCGCGCTGCCGCGCCTTGCGGCCGAAGAACAGCGCCTGGCTGACCACCGCCGAAACGACCGCGACCTGAAACGGCTTGGCGATCAGGAAGGCCGGCTCCGGCCGCTGCCCAGTCAGGAAACGCTCCGGATAGGCGGTTATGAAGATGACCGGCACTTCGAACGTGCCGAGCAGTTCGTTGACCGCATCGAGGCCTGAACTGCCGTCGGCGAGTTGGATGTCGGCGAGGATGAGGCCCGGCCGCTTTTTCTTGGCCAGCGCCAGCGCCTCGCTATGGGTGCGGGCGATGCCGATCACGTTGTGGCCCAGGCTTTCGACCAGCGCCTCGATATCCATGGCGATGAAGGTCTCGTCCTCGATGATGAGAACGTCGGTCGCGATCTCCGCGGCAAGCTCGCGCCCGGACTCCTCGACCAGACCGCGGAGGGTCTGCAGGTCGCAGCCGAGCACTTCGGCGGCGTCCTCCTCGGAGAAGCCTTCGAGGGCCACCAGGAGGAAGGCTTGGCGCGGGCGCGGGGTGATCTGGGTCAGGTGCTGCTCGGGTGGCAAGATGACCGCACCGGATTCCGGCTTGTCGTTGAGGGCGACCGAATTCCAAATCTGCGTGAACAGCCGATAGAGGCCGACCCTCGCGCTGGAGCTTGTTTCCAGGAGTTTCGGGCTCGCAATCAGCGATTCCACGGTGGCGACGACATAGGCATCGCCCGATGCCTGGCTCCCGGTCAGGGCGCGGGCATAGCGGCGAAGAGATGGCAGGTGTTGGAGTACAGCTTGCGACGTGGACACTAGGAGCTCCCCTTCCATGGCGCTGAGGTAACTTACAAAAACTCTGTTAGGCAAAATAGGTTCCATACCTTGAATCTTAGCACGGAACCTGGGGCGTTTCGGCGCGTTAGCGCAAGATTAGAGGGAGTAGTGGGGGTCGCGTGCGGCGGGGCAGAAACAATGGGTGAACGGGGAAATGAGCATATGAAACACCGCAACACCAATCTTGAGCCGGTGGATCCGGTCAGTCAGAAGCCGGAAGGCCAGGACAACATGGTCAGACCCGTGAGGTCGGAAGCCAGGCTGGGCCGCGAGGTCCAGGCCAGGATCGGCCAGCAGTTGCGCGCCATCTATGACGACGTCGTCAATCAGGGCGTGCCGTCACATTTGGCCGATCTGGTCCGGCGGTTAAGCGACCAGGACCACGATTGAGGGGGACGAGCAGCATGAAACTCGACCCAACCATTCGCGACCAAGTGCTGTCGACCGTGCCGAGCTTGCGCGCGTTCGCAATCTCGCTATGCGGCAACGTCGACCGCGCCGACGACTTGGTCCAGGAAACCCTGCTGCGCGCACTCGCGCATATCGATTCCTTCCAACCGGGCACCAATATGCCCGCTTGGCTCTTCACCATCTTGCGCAACTTGTTCCGCTCGGAATACCGCAAGCGCCGGCGTGAAGTGGAGGATGCGGACGGGCGTCACGCCGAGACGCTGAAGTCTCATCCCGAACAGACCGGACGGGTGGAACTCGAAGAGTTCCGGACCGCCTTGGGAAAACTGCCGTCGGATCAGCGCGAAGCGCTCATCCTGGTCGGCGCGTCCGGCTTCTCCTACGACGACGCCGCCGCGATCTGCGGCTGCGCGGTCGGCACTATCAAGAGCCGGGTCAATCGCGCCCGTACGCGGCTTGCCGATCTGCTGGCCATCGACAGTGTCGATGACTTCGGGCCGGACCGGGCTACCCGCGCCGTCCTGGCAGGCGGCGGACGGAGCTAAGGCTCGAAGGCTTGCAACTTTCACTGCGACAAGATGCCCGGCCCGGTGCCGGGCATCTTCGTTTGAGCGCGTCTCACTTGAACATGTGCGATGGCAGCCACAGTGCCAGCATCGGGAAGGCGATCAGGATCACCAGCCGGATGATGTCGGTGATGATGAACGGCAGGACGCCGGCAAAGATCGTCGAAAAGCTCACTTCGGGGATCACGCTCTTGATCACGAACACATTCATGCCGACCGGTGGATGGATGAGCCCGAGTTCCACCGTCATGACGATGATCACGCCGAACCAGATCGGATCGAAGCCGAGCTGCATGATCACCGGGAAGATGATCGGGATGGTCAGGATGATCATGGCGAGCGCGTCCATCAGGCAGCCGAGCACGATGTACATCACCATGATCAGCGCCAGCACGCCGTAGCGGCCGAGCCCAAGCCCGGTGAGGAATTCCGTGACCTTTTGCGGCGTCTGCGTCACCGTGAGGAAATAGCCGAACAGCAGCGCGCCGATCAGGACCGTGAGCACCGCGGCGGCCGTGCGCACCGCCTGCAACAGCGAGCGGCGGATTTCGGCGCGCGTCAGTTTGCCGCGCGCGACGCCGATCAGGAGCGCGCCGGAGGCACCCATGCCGCCGGCTTCGGTCGGCGTGAACAGGCCGCCGTAAAGGCCGCCGATGGCGAACAGAAACAGCAGCAACGTCGCCCAGATGTCGCGTAGGCCGGTGATCCGCTCCTTCCAGGAATGCCGCGGCGTCGCCGGCAGATAATTCGGCCGCAGCCTGCCGATGATCACGATGGTCAGCATGTCCATCGACGCGGCGAGAAGTCCCGGGATGATGCCGGCGATGAAGAGCTTGCCGATGTCCTGCTCGGTGATGATCCCGTAGACCGCGAGCACGGTCGACGGCGGCAGCATGGCGCCGAGCGTGCCGCCGGCGGCGATGACACCGGTGGCAAAAGATTGCGGATAGTTGTAGCGGCGCATTTCCGGATAGGCGACCGTGGCGAAGGTGGCGGCGGTCGCGACCGAGGACCCGGAGATCGCGGCGAAGCCGGCGCAGGCTGCGATGGTGGCGATGCCGAGCCCGCCCTTGAAATGGCCGACAAAGGCGTTGGCGGCGCGGAATAGTTCCCGGCTCATGCCGGAATTCGACACGAAGGCGCCCATCAGAAGAAACATCGGGATGACGCCGAACGTGTAGTCGGTCACCGTGCGCATCGAAGTGAGACCGACATTTTTCAGCGCTGCGGTGCCCCCGACCAGATAGGCGAAGCCGGACACGCCGACGAGGCCCATCGCCATGCCGACCGGCACGCGCAACAGCATCAGCGCGAACAGCGTGGCAAAGCCGATAATCGCGACCGCGTCGGTACTCAGATGCAAATGCGCCTCACGGATCACGCCTCATCGGCTTTGGCCATTCCACCGGTTTGATCTGATAGCGGCCGCCGAGCAGGTCGGGATGGAAAATCAGCCGATAGGTGCGCACGGCGATCAGCAGCACCGCCGACACGTCACCGAGCCAGGCGACGAGGTAGAATGGCCAGACCGGAAGGCGCAGATCGAAGGTCAAAACATGGTCGGCATAGGTGCCGCGCACCTTGTCGAACAAAGTGTAGGTCTGCACGGTGACGACAAACAAAAGCACCAGCGTGGCAAAAACGTCGATCGCCCGCTGCCACCGTTCGCCGACATTGGAATAGAGGAGATCGACCGTGATGTGGCTGCCGCGATAGGACGTCGCCGCGATGCCCCAGAAGATCAAGATACCGAGCAGGAGCCGGCCGAAATCGTAGGAGTCCGGGATCTGCATCGCGAAGAAGTAACGCAGCATCACCGAGGCGAAGATGTCGAGCGCGACAATGCCGACAAAGAACGCAGCGATCAGTTCGATGCCGTCGATGAAGCGATCCATGAAGCTGCGCGGCGTCAAGCGGCGCGGCGCAGCTTCTCGCGGCTCGGCTTCCGGCTCCATGTTGGCGTCGCGCAAGACGCGTCAGTAGCTGGAATTGGATTTGACGAGTTCGTCCTTCAGGCTCTTGAGCGCCGCATCAGGATCGCCGCCGGCTTTCTTCACCGAGGCAGACCAGGCCTGCACCACCGGCGCCGCTGCCGCCTTCCATTGATCGAGCTGGGCGTCGGTCAGCGTGTAGACCTCGTGATCCGGCTCGGCCTTGATCTTGGCGATGCCGTCATGCTCGAAATCGGCCCAAGCCGAAGCCATCTTCTCCGCCCAGTCGCGATTGCAATGATTGTCGATCACCTTCTGCTGCGCGGGCGACATCGCGGCATAAGTGTCCTTGTTCATGATCCAGACGAAGCCGGTCGTATAGAGCGGGAAGTCGATGTCATATTTCGTCACCTTGTCGATGCCGAACAGCACGATCGAGCCCCATGGAAAGGTGACCGCATCCGCCACGCCCTTCTCGATGACGTCGCGCACTTCCGGCGCCGAGGCTTGCACATTGGTGCCGCCGAGCGCGGTGACCATCGAGGCGATCACCGCGGTGGCCGGACGAATCTTCATGCCGGAAATGTCACTCGGCACCATGATCTTCTTGGTGCGCGAGTGAAATGAGCCGGGATCGTGGGCAAAGGCGAAGCAGTACTTCACATCCTTCATCTCGGTCGGCGCATAGTTGCGATACCAATTGTCGATCGCGCCCGAGCCGGCCTTGGCATTATTGATCATGAACGGCAGGTTCGAAGCATCGAAGATCGGGAAGCGGCCGGGCTGATAGCTCGGATTGACGTAGGCGAGATCGGCGATGCCGTCGCGCGTCATGTCGTAATGATCGAAGGCCTTGCCGAGCTGCTGCGCCGGATAGATCTTGTATTTGATGGTGCCGCCGGAATCCTGTTGCACCGAGTCGCCCCAGGCCTCGATCGCCTTCTGCAACGGATGCGACGGCGGCACCCAATGCGCCAGCTTGAGCTCGAAGGTCTTATCCTCCGCTCTAGCCGGGCCGACGCCGAGCGACAGGCCGAGCAGAAGCCCTGCCGCAGCCAAATTGCAGAATGTCCGTTGCCGCATGCGGCGCGAGATGTTGCGCATCGTGTCCCTCTCCCCGTTTACCAATTTTAGCGCCCATTTAATCGCAGAAGCCGGCCGCTTTACAAGCAACCGGCCGAAGCCAAACGATAAAATTGCAAGAAAATTGCGAGCTTCGCGGTAGCGGCGCCTCCACGCTGTCGCCCATCATTTCCCGCCGATCCGCCGCAATTTAACCGCCCAGCAGCGGCGCCGACCTTATGCCGATCCCTGAACAAAAAGCCGGGAGAGCGCGCGCGAGCGTCTCATCCCGCCGTTCAGGGACGTCAAAATGTTGTTGCGTATTGCGGCCTGGTGCTCCGCCGCATTCCTTGCGGCCATGCCCGCGCTTGCCAGTATCGAAACTGGCGCGAGCGCGGTCGCGCCGTCAACGGCGATCGCAACGGCGATGCCGCCGGTCGTGATCCCTTCCGACGTGGTCGCCGCCGCGCGCGATGTCCCGTCAACCGAAATTCCGGCAGAAGTTGCCGCGGTCGAGGCCGGTGATCCGGCGCCCGAAAAACTTGCCGCACAGGCCGCCGAGCCCGCGCCCGAACGCCCCGCCGTACAGCCCGTGATCTTGTCCGACGCCGAGCCAAATCAAGATCAGGCAACCGCCCGGGCAAAGCTCGCCGCGCTCGAGCCGCCGGCCCGCGATCGTCCTGCACCTGCTCTCGCTCCTGTGGTGCCGCCGCTGGCGACGCCGGGCAACGATTTACCCCATATCGATGCGTCATTCCGCTTCAACGTGCTGCCGGTCAAGAGCGGCGGCGTGCTGGCGAAATGGAACGGCGTGCAGGACGCCATGCGCGCCGAGAGCGAAGTCTATGCGCATTGCCGGGCGAATATGGAAACCTGCCCGAAGGCGGCGAAAAAATTTCTCGCCATCGTCGATCAGGGCCGCGCACTTGTTGGGCGCGCCCGCATCGGCGTGATCAATCGCGCCATCAACCTTTCGATCATGGCGGTGAGCGACATGACGCAGTGGGGCGTTGAAGACCGCTGGAGTTCCCCGCTCGAGACTTTCGCCACCGGCAAGGGCGACTGCGAGGATTATGCCATCGCCAAATATGCCGCTCTGATCGAGACCGGCATTGCCGCAGCCGATGTCAAACTGATGATCGTCCGCAACACCGCGGCCAGTGAGGACCATGCCGTGACCGCGGTGCGGCTGGACGGCGCCTGGATCATTCTCGACAATCGCTGGCTGCGACTGGTCGAAGACACGGCGATGGCGCAGGCCGTGCCGCTGTTCGCGCTCGAAGCCGAGGGCGTGCGGCAGTTCCTGCCCGACGTGCTGATCGGCGAACGCCGGACCGTGCCGGCGCCGGCTTCGATCGCCGACTGAAGGCTCTTACTTGGATTCAGCTTCGTAGACGCCGTCCCAGTCCGGTCCCGGCGGATGCACGCGGTACGCCGCGATGCGTTCCTCATACATGTCGTAGAGCCCGGCCACATCGAAGCCATTGGCGCATTTGCGGCAGCGCTGGATCAGCTCCAAGGCGCCGTCCCAGTCCTGTTTGCGGAAACACGCCAGCATCTGCGCATTGAGATCGCGCAATTCGACGCAGCGCGGGTCTTGGCCGACCTCGGCGCGGCCGAGCACGGTGAACACCGCTTCCGGCTGCTTCTTGCCTTTCACCAGGATGAGATCGATCTCCATGGTCGCGAATTTGTCTTTGGCAATCTCCGCCGTGCGCGATCCGATCACCATCGGCAGGCGATAATCCTTGGTCCGCGCCTCGAGCCGCGAGGCGAGGTTCACGGTGTCGCCCAGCACCGAATAATTGAATTTTAAGTCCGATCCCATATTGCCGACCACGCAGGGACCGGTATTGAGCCCGATGCCGACCCGCAGCGGCATGTAGTCGCCGCCGCTCGCTTCGGCCTCGCTCTTGAGCTCGCCGTTAAGCGTCTCGGCGCGCTCCAGCATCTGCAGTGCCGCCTCGCAGGCATTGGCTTCCTGCTCGGGATCGTCGAGCGGCGCGTTCCAGAACGCCATGATGGCGTCGCCGATATATTTGTCGATCGTGCCCTTGCGCTCAATGATGGCGTTGGTGAGCGGGGTGAGAAAGCGGTTCATCAGCCGCGTCAGGCCCTGCGGATCGTCCTTGTAATGCTCCGAAATCGTGGTGAAGCCGCGCACGTCGGAGAACAGGATGGTCATGCGCCGCTCCTCGCCGCCGAGCACGAGCTTGTCCGGCGAGCGCGCCAGCTCTTCGACCATATGCGGCGACAGATAGTAGCCGAACGCGGAGCGGATCTGCTGGCGCTGCTTCTGTTCGCGGAAATAGTTGACGAAGGTCAGAACCAGATAGATCAGCCAGCTCGAGATCAGCGGATAGGTGAAGTCGATCAGCAGATTCTGCGCAACGAACAAATAGAGCGAAAGGCCGATCAGGCCGGCGATCAGAAGCGCGCCGAACACGACGTTCACGGTCGGCGACAGCATCGGCGCGGCGATGATGACGCCGATGCCGAGCAGCACCGCGATCACAAGCTCGGCGCCGATGGCGTAGTTCGGATTGACCAAAGTGGATTTGGTCAGCACGCTTTCGAGGATCTGCGCATGCACTTCGACGCCGGGAATCACCCGGTCGAGCGGCGTGGTCTTGATATCGAGCAGGCCGGTGGCCGAGGTCCCGATCAGAACGAGGCGGCCGCGCAGCCGGTCCGGCGATACTTTGCCCTCCAGCACGTCCTTGGCCGAGACATAGCGCGCTGGATCATGCTTGTTGAAATGCACCCAAAGCTGACCGTGGGGGTCGGTCGGCACTTCGAGGCCCGGCACCGCGACCGCCTGCACCCCGGCCTCGTTGACGCGCACCAGGATGGCGCTCGCCCGCGACACGACCCGCAGCATTTCCATGGTCAGCGACGGCACCAACGTGCCTTGCGCCTCCATGATCATCGGCACGCGGCGGATGGATCCGTCGATTTCCGGATTGATCGAAAACAGGCCGCGCCCGGCGGCAGCCTCCTCGATCGGCAGCACGTTGCGCAGCAAGCCCGGAAACGTCACCAGGAAGCCGGTCGGATCGGGGCCGCGAATGGCGAAACCGGTCTGCAGGCCTTGCTCGGCCTTGGTCCTCGGGTCGACATGTGCCGAGCCGACTTGGCCGACGACCACGCGTGAATGCCGGATCGCGTCGGCGAACACCGCGTCATTGCTCGGCAGGCTGTCGAGCTTGGCGCGCGTCTCGGCGTCGATGCCGCGGAAACTGCGCTCGGCGATCGCAGGCGACATGCGGTCGGGCTCGGCGAAGATGATGTCGAAGCCGATGGCGAGCGCGCCGAGATCGGTGATCTTGGTGATGAGATCGGCAACGGTGGTGCGCGGCCACGGCCATTGCCCGATGTCCTTGAGGCTGTCTTCGTCGATATCGACGATGACGACCGGGCGCGAGGTCTGCTCGCGCGGCAACAGCACCTGGAACAGATCGAAAGTGCGCGCCCGCAATTCCGCCAGCGGCCGCGGATCGGCAAGCCGCAGCGGAACGAGCGCGAACAGCAGCACGAGGCATACCGCGCGCGCCACGCCGAATTTCCGCGCCCAGCGGGCCAACCAATTCATCTCCGGCAGATCTCCTGATCGGAAAGCTCTCGCCGCGCGGCATCTTATCCGTCCGCGCGGCGGCGGCGGAGGTTCTTTTTACTTCTCGCGGAACGCTCGCATGAACTGATCATGCAGCGGCTTGAGCAGATAGGACAGCACGGTGCGCTCGCCGGTCTGGATGAACGCCTCGACTGGCATGCCCGGCGTGAGCTTGACGTCACCGAGCCGCCTGACCTCGTCTTCGGACATCGAGATGCGCACCAGATAATAGCTCGCGCCGGTGCGCTGGTCGGTCGACGTGTCGGCGGCGATCCGCACCACCTTGCCGTTGATCTCCGGCGTGGTGCGGGCATTGAACGAGGAGAAGCGCAGCACCACGGGTTGATCCAGCTGGATGTGATCGCTGTCCTTGGGATCGACCTTGACCTCGACCAGAAGATTGTCGCTCTCCGGCACGATCAGCATGATCGGATCGCCGGGAGTGACCACACCGCCGACCGTATTGGCGGTCGATTGGAACACGATGCCGTCCTGCGGCGCGCGGATCTCGGTGCGCCTGAGCTGATCCTCGGCGGTGACCTTGCGCTCGACATATTCGCCGATCTTGCTGTCGGTCTCGCGCAGCTCCTTGGCGACATCGCTCGAGAGATCCTGATCGACCTGGATGATCTGCAATTGGATCTCGGCAATCTTGCCCTTGGCTTCGGCGGCCTGAGCGACGAGCTGGCCGCGCTCGCCTTCGATCTTGGCTTCGTCGCGTTGCAGCGAGGTGAGCCGGTTGAGCTGGACCAGGTTCTTCTGCCACAGCTCGCGCACGCCCTGCAGTTCCTGCTCGATCAGGCCGAGCTCCTTGTCCTTGGCGCTGAGCTGGGCGGTAAGCCCGGTGATCTCCTGCTGCAATTGGGTGACGCGCTCCTGCAGCTGCTGCTTCTGCCCAGACCGCGCCGTGCGCCGCAGATCGAACAACTTGCGCTCGCTGCCGATTGCCTCTTTGACATCGGGGTCGTTGGCGTTCGGTGCAAGCTCGCGCGGCATCGCGACGGAATCGGCGCCATCGCGCTCGGCGCCGAGCCGAGCCTTGCGCGCATAGAGCTCGGTGAGGCCCTTGGTGACGATCGCGAGATTGGCGCGGGTCACGGTCTCGTCGAGACGAAGCAGAACCTGGCCTTCCTTCACATGATCGCCGTCATGCGCAAGAAGTTCCCCAACCACGCCGCCGGTCGGATGCTGCACTTTCTTGACGTTGGAATCGACGACAAGCGAGCCTTGCGCGATCAGCGCGCCGGAAATCTCCACGGTCGACGCCCAGCCGCCCAGGCCGAACAGGAGAACGCCGATCAAAATCCCGCCGGCAATGATGTGACGGCGGATCGAAGCCTCGGCGCTTTCGGCCGGCGATGTGTCGTGAAACAGCCAGGTGATAGTCGGCTGCAGCTTCTCGCCGAGCCAATGCAACTGGCGCGGCAGCCGCCAATTGCTGGGCAGCCGGTTCACCAGGTTGCTCGGAAACTTGCCGGCGAGGTTGCCGGACATTTTGCTGGGAATTTTGCCTGCCATCTTGCCGGCAAGCTTGCCAGGAAATTTAGCCGCGATTTTGTCGGCCAGCGCCTCCGAGAATTTGTTCGGCGGAGGTTCCGCGGGCCTGCTCCTGTTCTCGGGGGCCCTGCCGGTAGCCCGGCCGCCGGGCTGGCCAGCCATTGGGATCCTGGGCTTGCCGGTTCCTCGGAAAGGCGCGTCGGTCATCCGGCGCCTCCCTGCTCGGCCACTTTCAGGGCGCGCGGCGCCGGGTTCTGCGCGGTGACGCGAGTGAGGATCTCTTCCTTCGGGCCGAACTGCTGCTGCCGGCCCTTGCCCATGATCAGGATATAGTCGACGCCGGCGATGGCGCTCGGCCGATGCGCCACGACGACCACGATCGCGCCGCGCGCGCGCAGCCCGAGAATGGCGCGCGTCAGCGCCTCGTCGCCCTCGGCATCGAGATTGGAATTGGGCTCGTCGAGCACGACCAGGAACGGATCGCGGTAGAGCGCGCGCGCCAGCGCCAGCCGCTGCGCCTGTCCGGCCGACAAGGCGCCGCCGTGATCGCCGACCACCGTGTCGTAGCCGTCCGGCAGATTGATGATGAGATCGTGGACGCCGGCCGCCTGCGCCGCGGCGATGACGGCATCCGGATCCGGCGGCTCTTCGAAGCGCGAGATGTTTTGAGCCACGGTGCCGTTGAACAATTCCACGTCCTGCGGAACGTAGCCGACATGGCGGCCGAGCGATTCCGGCGACCATTGATCGAGCGTGGCGCCGTCGAGCCGCACGGTGCCGCGCGCCGGCGTCCACACCCCGACCAGCATGCGCGCCAGCGAGGATTTGCCCGAAGCCGTCGGCCCGATGACGCCCAGCGCCTTGCCGGCGGTGAGCGTGAAATTGATTTCCTGCGCAACGATCTTCTGCACGCCGGGCGGCGCGACCGCGGCATTCTGCACGGTCAGCGTACGCGTCGGCGGCTTGAGCGGCATCGGCTCGACGACCGCGGGCAGATGCCCGAGCAATTTGGACAGACGCTGCCAGCCTTGCCGCGCGCTGACGAAGCCCCGCCAATTGGCAATCGCCATGTCGACCGGCGCCAAGGCGCGCCCGCCGAGGATCGAGCCGGCGATGATGATGCCCGGCGTCGACATCTGATTGATCACCAGCGCCGCGCCGACCGCCAGCAGCGCCGATTGCAGCAGCATGCGTAGGCCCTTTGACAGGGCACCGAGACCGCCGCCGACATCGCTGGCGCGGCCGCTTGCGACAATGTAGTGGCGATTGAGATCGCTCCAGCGCCGCGAAATCCGGCCGACCATGCCCATGGCGGTGATCGCCTCGGCGTTGCGCCGGCTTGCTTCGAGAAGCGTATTGCGCGCGGCGGCGTATTGCGTGGCGCTGCGCGTCGGATGCCGCGTCTTCAATTCAGTGATGACGGCGAGCACGCCAAGAATGATGGCGCCGCACAACGCTGTCAGGCCGATATAGAAGTGGAAGATGAAACAGATGGCGAGATAGATCGGGATCCACGGCAGATCGAAGAAGGCCACCGGGCCGATGCCGGACAGGAAGCCGCGCACGGTATCGAGATCGCGGATCGGTTGGGTGCCCTCGCCGCGATTGCCTACCTTCAGCGGCAACCGCACGATCGTGTCGTAGACGCGCCCGCTCATCGCCTCGTCAAGGCTGCGCCCGACGCGGACGAGAATGCGGCTGCGGATCATGTCGATGACGGCCTGCGCCGCATACATGCCGGTCGCCAAGAACAGGAGCGCCACGAGCGTCGGCACGCTGCGGCTGGGCAGCACCCGGTCATAGACTTCAAGCATGAACACAGCGCTCGTGAGCATCAACAGATTGCTCATGCCGCTGAACATGGCGATGGCGTAAAACGCCCTCCGGCACGCGCCAAGCGCGTTGGCAAGCTCGGTGCTGGCGGGCTGCTGTCGCAGCGGGCCGGTAGGCTGGCTCATGAGCGTTCGTATCACCGAAACGGGCGAAAAACCACGCCCAGGATGCGCACAGCGGGCCGCCGAGCGCTCGAAAAGGCCTCTATCTGGCGGGAAATACCGACCAGATTCGGGACTATTATAAGCTTAGTCACAGAACCATTGGGGGAGGTTCGAAGCACTTAGTAAATGGCGCCAATGGCCACAGTCAGCCGCCCAACCGGCCGGAGTCGCACCCCAAAGGCCTCTCCGTCGGAGCGGCGGCGCCGAGCCTGACCTCCTTCCTAGCGTTAATGGCGGAGCAAGGCGTTAATCGCGGAGCACGCCGAGGTCGGAGGCCGACTAAATCACTGGACGGGGCACAGCGGCAAAGCTCAAGCGCCCGGCCAAAGCGGCAAGGTCAACGGCAACCCGAACACCAAGCCGAAACGCCGACTCAAACAGACCAGACTCTGCCACGGCGGGGCCCGCGCGTGACAATCGTCGGTCGGCGGAAGTGAAACTGACAAACAGACGTGCAACGGCATGCCGAACCCGCACGAGGCAGGTCGGCATGCCGTCAAATCTCACGTCGATCTGTAACTTGAGAAATTAGGAACGGGAGTTGAGCGACAACCCGATGCTGAAGGCCTTCTGACGCGTCGCGCCTTCGGTCCGCTTCAGCTTCTTCGCGATTTGTCCCGCGGTGGTCTTCTTCTTCGCCATTGCTTTGAGATCACGAACTTCGGCTGCTGTCCACGCGCGCCGCTTCTTTTTCATCTTCGCCATAAAACCTCCCTTTCAAGAAAGGCAGTTTGTATCCCTTACGGGAGTGTGAGAAAAGTTATTAGCCGGTGTGAAGGGCAACCTTATTTGCAGATGAACCTTGGTTGCGCAAGCCTTTACTTCACAGGTCTTTGTTGCAAAAAAAGAGTGTTGCAAAAAATCCGCGCCGTTCCGTTTTCAGGTCACCGGGACAGTATTTTGTTGACCGACGCGTTCGAATAACGGCTGTCGAGCCCACGGCGGCATGGGATGTCCCAAGAAGATGTCCCAAGAATAGGAAGAGATTGGAACGACCGGCTGTAGGTGAGAAAGCCGACTTAGCTGAAGTTTGTTAGATTGTTCTTAGCCCGGTCATCGCCCGGACGCAAATCTTCCATGCAATCGCGCCGCGAGCAAATCATCGGCGCTGCAATATCGTGAGACCGACGCAGCTGGCGTGCCGCGCGGCTGCCGAAAAAGTTGCGGACGTCAACAGCGACTGAGACGAGCAAATACCGCCCGACATCATTCGGACCCATTGATCGGCAGGATAATGTCAAGTCTCGGTCAGGCATCGGTCGATTTGGGGAATAAGATGAGAAACTTTGTGCGGCTGTCGTTGTTTTGGCTCATGGCCTGCATCGTGCTTGCGCTTGCGCCGCGGTCGAGCGCGGCGGCGGAACAGCGCTTTGCACTGGTCATCGGCAATTCGCAATACAAGACCGGAACGCTGGCAACGCCCGCCAACGATGCCGGGCTCGTCGCCGACGCCCTGCAGGCCGCGGGCTTCACGGTCACCGGCGCCCGCGATCTCGATCAAGCCACGCTGCGGGAATCGTTCCGCGAGTTCATCAATCAGGTCGCCGCGGCCGGTCCCGACGGTGTCGCGCTGGTCTATCTCGCCGGTTACGGGGTGCAATATGCCGGCGACAATTATTTCGTGCCGGTCGATGCCGACATCGCTCACGATGTCGACGTACCGCTGCAGGCGATCCGGATCTCGGATTTCACGCAGCCTCTGACGGCGCTGCCCGGACGCGTCAAGATCGTCATTCTCGACGCCGCGCGGCAGAACGGCTTCGGCCAAGGTGACCAGCCGCTGGCGGGCGGCCTCGCGCTGGTCGATCCGCAGCCGAGCCTTGCCATCGCCTTCAATGCGGCGCCTGGCACCGTCGCGCCCGACGGACAGGGACCTTATGGCGCTTACGCCACCGCGCTCACCGAGATGATCGGCACCGGAGGCTTGAGCCTCGACGATATCTTTGCCCGTGTGCGCTTGCGCGTCAGCGAAGAGACCCAAGGCGCGCAGGTGCCCTGGTATGCCGCGCAGATCGACGGTCCGTTCTTCATGACCGAACGCGCTGCCGATGCGCCGCCGCCGCCCGCGAACGTGGAATCGATTGCGCAGTACCGCAGCCGGCCGATGCGCGACTTCGGCAATCCGGATGACGCCTATGGCGCGGCGCTGGCGCTCGACACCATCGACGGCTACGAGCAATTCCTCGCCATCTATCCGAACAGTCCTTATTCGCCTCGCATCGCTGCGATGATCGCCGTGCGTCGCGAAGAGATCGCGTGGCGCCATTGCGTGATGAACGATACGCCGCCGGCCTATTGGTCCTATCTGCGGCGATATCCGGATGGTCCGCATGCCTGGGACGCGCGTCGTCGGCTGGAGTTCCTGCGTGCGCAGATGGAGCCGCCGCCGGATTTCGCCATGATCGATTTCGGCGTGCCGCCGCCGCCGCCATATGAGTTGGGCTATATCGATCGGCCTTTCATTATGTTCGGCGCATTGGGTTTTGCACCGCCGCCAAGGCCGCCGGTGCTTTTTCTGCCGCCGCGGCCGCGTGAATTCGCGGTGCTGCCGCCGCCACCGCCGCCGCGCGAACGTTTCGCGCTGCCTGTTCCCGCAGCGGCGCCTATTGCCGCCTTCATCCGGCCGCCAGCGACCGTGATTGTGCGTCAGCCGCCGCCGGGCACGCCGGCGGGACCGGGCGGTCGTCCCGAATTCCGCGTATCTCTGCCGGCCGCCGCCGCGCGAGCGTCAACCGGTGCGCCGGTTGCGCCCGGCACTCCTGGAACGCATCCTGGCTTCGGCACGCCGGCGACGCTGACACCCGGCACGCCAGGAACTCCGCCGCCGCATCCCGGTGCGGGCGGGCCGCTGCCGCATCCGGGCGCTGGCGCACCGCCGCCGCCGGCAAGCGCGTTCGTGAGACCGGAAGCGCCACCGCCGCATCCGGCGGGCGCCGCGCCGGCGATCGAGAAGCCGCCTGCGCCAGGCACGCCGCCACATCCGGGCGCCAATGCGCCAAGGCAAGTCTTCGAGAAGCCCGCACCGCCACCGCCGCATCCGACGGGTCCGACGCCGGCCTTTGCGAAGCCGACGCCACCGCCACCGCATCCGAGCGTGTCAGCGCCGGCGATTGAAAAACCGGTCACGCCGCCGCCGCATCCGGCGCCGGCAATGGTGAGGCCATCACCTCCGCCGCCGCCGCCCCCACCGCATCCGGCGCCGCCTCCGCCACATCCGGCACCGGCCGCGGCGAAGCCGCCGCCTCCGCCACCGCCACACCCGGCGCCGCCGCCGCATCCCGGATGCCCGCCGGGCAAGACCGCGACGCCTCAAGGCTGCAAATAGACCGGGCCGCAAATGAATTCTTAAGCAAGACCCGCGAGCCGGTGCATTTTCGCCGGCTCGCTGGCTTTCTGTGGCCCACTTCTAACTTTTGCGAAACGTCCGCTTGTTAGGTTGCGCGGTCAAAAGGCGGGCGTTATGCAAACAATCATCATCACCTTCTTTTTTGGTGTGACGTGCACATTGGTGTTGTGGGCAGCGGCTCCCGCGGCCGTGACGCGCGATCGTCTGATGCGCGACTACGGCTTCTCGCCGGCCAGCGAAGTTTGAGCAGCGCGTGTCCCGGAAAAGTGGACGCCGGTTTTCCGAAAACGACACGCGCAAAGTTTAGGCCTACTCGCCGCGGCATTCAATTTTGCTTGCTGATCCTGCTGCTCGTCAGTGCAACGCAGATCGATCTGCGCGCTCAGACACTGCCGCGATCGCAGACCAACACGCCACAAGTCGCGGCAACGGCCATGTCCTGTCATGGCACGCAGCAGTCGCGGCAAATCGCCGAACTGCTGTTCGGGCGCGACATCGGACATAGCCTCGGCGTCAGCGAAAGCGCCTTTGCGCGTTTTGTCGCCCGCGAAATTACACCACGATTTCCCGATGGGCTGACCATCAGCGATGCCACCGGCCAGTGGCGCGACCGCGGCTCCGACGCCATCACCCGGGAACCGGCGAAGCGCGTCGAAATCGTCCTCCCCGGCGCAGCCGATGACGAGAGCAAGCTCGACGCCATCGTTGCCGCCTATAAACGCCGCTTTCATCAGCAATCCGTCGCCGTCATCCTGCGTCCGGCCTGCGTTTCCTTCTGACCGCGTTTGGCCGATTTCGCCGTCCAAGGGCTTGCCGGGGCTTGCGCCCGGCGTGGCCGCTTCCTAATTTTGTCGGAGCGGAAGACGAGCCAATCAGGCAGCGTGCAGACCAAGCAGACCAAATAGGCGGGCGATGGATTCCTGCGTTGAACTGAAACTTGTCGCGCTCGACAATGACGACATGGAAGTGGTGTCGGCCCACGTGCAGGATGCCCTGGTGCGGATCGCCGATATTTTCTGGCAGCCGCGCGAGCATCGCTTCGTAGTGGCGATGAACCGTTTCGACTGGCTCAGCGCGGTAGAGGCGAAGCCCGGCACCAAGGCCGATTACCGGCGGTGCCGGACGGCGCTGCGGTTCGAACGCGTGCTCGGCTGCAAGACCCGCAATATCGATCCGGCCGGCAAGGACGCCTGCCTCAACCTGCTCGCGGTCGAATTCGCCGAGACCGACGCGCCGGCCGGCAGTGTCACGCTGACCTTCTCCGGCGGCGGCGTAATCCGCCTCGAAGTTGAATGCCTCGAAGCCGAGCTTGCCGATCTCGGCGAGGTACGGACGGCCTCGATCTGCCCGGATCATTCCGACGCCGGCACTGCTGCCGCGTAAGATTATTTACGCCGTGCGCGCCTGGTGCTGCACCGGCGTCGAGAACAGCTTCATCAACAGCACAATGACCGACAGCGTCGCCGCGTAGACGACGACCTGCATCGCGGTCGGCTGATCGACATAGCCGATAAGCGTGTGCAGCGCTTTGCCGAGCAGGCTTGAATCGCTCAGAATCCACGACGTATCCCATGCGGTCTCGTCGAGCGCGGTGACGATATTGGCTTGCTCCAGGAAAGCGATCGCCTGCGCCGCCATGCCGGCGGCAAGCAGCGCGATCAGCGCGCTGGTGACGCCGAACAGATAACGCGCCGGGATCGTGATCAGGCCCAGATAGGTCAGGAGGCAGACCGCCGAGCCGAGAACCAGTCCGACGAGACCACCGCCGACCATGGACCAGCTGGCGCCGCCCTGGGATGCGGCGACGCCATAAAGAAACAGCACGACTTCGGAACCTTCGCGCAGCACCGCGATCGCAACGACGATGGCGAGCGCCAAAAGCGACTTCGAGCCGGCCACCACGGCCTCGCCGGCGGCGCGCAGCTCGGCGACAAGCTCGCGGCCATGGCGGGACATCCAGACATTGTGCCAGGTCAGCATCACCACGGCGACGCCGAGGATGCTGGCGTTGAAGATTTCCTGACCGCTGCCGTTGAACAGTTCGGCAATGCCGCTGGTGAACAGCGCAACCACGCAGGCGCCGAGGACACCGGCGGCGACGCCGCCCGCGATCCACATCGCGCGGCCCGGGACCGCGGACGTCACCGCCATCACGATGCCGACCACCAGTCCGGCCTCGAAGACTTCGCGAAAGACGATCAGCAATGACGCAAGCAAGACACCCTCACTTCACTGCACCACCAGGACGCCCTGGGTCTGGTGGTGGAAATCGTCGAAGAATTTATAACGGCCCGGCTGCTGCGGCCGGACATAGACCACGCCCTCGCTGCCCACCGGCAGGATCTTCTCGAAATGCAAGTCGCCGCTTTCGAATTCCGTGACGATCGAGTTGAGGTTCTTCACGTGGATCACGATCTGCTTGCCGGCCGGCGCCTGCAATTCGGCGGGATCGAACACGCGATCCTTCATGGTGATCGAGAGCTGCACCGCGTCGTCGGCCTTCACGGAGCCGCCGCCGACGACGAGTGCCGCAGCAAACAGCAAGGCCGCCAAAAGCCGCCGGGACATTGTCGGCATGACGATCTGCGCGGTCGGCAAGGCGGTCTCCCGGGGCGGTGAATTGATGCTTTAGCAGTTGGGGAACAGCGCACTTTTTGTCAATCAAAAAGCCCAACATTAGAATTGTTATAATGATAGATGACTGCTACTAGCGCGCAGTTGCGCGGCGAATTCGGCGTCCGGCTTCGAACGCCAACTTCGCCAATTCCGTGGCAATATCCTGCAGCAATCCGATTGCACTCCGATGGCCGTTCGTCTCGACATCCGTTCCAGCGATTTTGCGCAAAAATTCCGCGCCTTCCTCGACACCAAGCGGGAGGCCTCAGCCGACGTCGAAGCGGCCGTACGCATCATCGTTAATGACGTCGCCCGCCGCGGCGACGAGGCGCTCAAGGACTACACGCGCAAATTCGACAAGCTCGATCTCGACCACGCCGCAATGCACGTGACCGCGGATGAAATCGGCGCCGCGGTAAAGGCCTGCAGCCGCGAGACGCTCGACGCGCTCGAATTGGCGCGCGGCCGCATCGAGACCTATCACCGCCGCCAATTGCCGAAGGACGATCGCTTCACCGACGCGCTCGGAGTTGAGCTTGGTTCGCGCTGGACCGCAATCGAAGCGGTCGGACTTTATGTGCCTGGCGGCACGGCCGCTTATCCGTCGTCGGTGCTGATGAATGCCGTGCCGGCCAGGGTCGCCGGCGTGCCGCGGATCGTCATGGTGGTGCCTTCGCCCAACGGCGAGCTCAGCCCGCTGGTGCTCGCGGCGGCGAGCCTTGCCCGCGTCGATGAGATTTACCGCGTCGGCGGCGCGCAAGCGATCGCGGCGTTGGCTTACGGTACCGCGACCATCGCGCCGGTCGCCAAGATCGTCGGTCCGGGCAATGCTTATGTGGCCGCCGCCAAGCGCATCGTGTTCGGCAAGGTCGGCATCGACATGATCGCCGGACCCTCCGAAGTGCTGATCATTGCCGACAAGAACGGCAATCCCGACTGGATCGCCGCCGACCTGTTGGCGCAGGCCGAACATGACGCGAGCGCCCAGTCCATTCTTTTGACCGACGATCTCGCGCTCGCCGACGCGACCGAACGCGCCGTCAATAGCCAGCTCAAAACCCTGCCGCGTGAGAAAGTCGCCAGCGCATCGTGGTCCGATTTTGGCGCCGTCATCTTGCTGCGCACGCTCGATGAGGCGCCGGCTTTGGTCGATGCGATCGCGCCCGAGCATCTGGAAATTGCCGCTGCCGACGCCGACACAATCGCCGCGCGCATCCGCAATGCCGGAGCGATCTTCATCGGCGCGCACACGCCCGAGGCCATCGGCGACTATGTCGCCGGCTCCAATCACGTGCTGCCGACCGCGCGCTCGGCGCGCTTCTCCTCGGGCCTCGGCGTGCTCGACTTCATGAAGCGCACTTCGCTTCTCAAATGCGGCCCGGCGCAATTGCGCGCGCTCGGCGAGGCCGCGATCACGCTCGGCACCGCGGAAGGGCTCGATGCTCACGCCCGTTCGGTGTCCATACGGCTCAACAGGTGATGGCCTCCGGCGGCCGCGATAAGCAAAAAGCCGGCCGGCTCACGGCAGTGACGCTGGACGAAGCCTCGCTCGGCCGATCGAGCGACGAGATCGAGCACGAGCGCCGCGTCGCCATCTACGATCTGCTCGAGGGCAACAGTTTCCGGCCGACCGGCCATGACGGCGGGCCTTATGCATTACATCTTGGCATCAGTGGCGCGCGGCTGGTGTTCGACATCCGCCTTGCCGACGGCGCGCCGGTGATCGCGCACATGCTGTCGCTGGCGCCGTTCCGCCGCATCGTCAAAGACTACTTCACCGTTTGCGACAGCTATTACGCGGCGATCCGCACCGCGACGCCCGACCGCATCGAAGCCATCGACATGGCGCGGCGCTCCTTGCATGACGAAGGCTCGACGCTGGTGACCGAGCGGCTCAAGCGCAAAGTCGATCTCGACTTCGACACCGCGCGGCGCCTGTTCACGCTGATCACGGTCTTGCATTGGAAGGGCTAGCGCATGATCCGGAAAAGTGGATACCGGTTTCCCGCCTTCGCGAAGCCCGCTTCGGCGGGCGAAGCAAGGTCCGCAAAGATCATGCGCCCTCGAAAAATGGGAGCGCAATCGACCCTGTCGATTGCGTTTTGATCGGCGGATGGCTACACCGCACAGTAGCGCTTCCGCCCGTCCGCTGGCGGTGCTGTTCGCCTGCGGGCAGAATGCGATCCGCTCGCCGATGGCGCAGGCTCTGTTCGGCCAGATTTTCGGCCGTGCGATCTATGTCGGCTCTGCCGGCGTGCGCAAAGGCGAGACCGATCCGTTCGCCGTCGCCGTCATGGACGAGATCGGGCTCGATATTTCCAAGCACAAGCCGGTGACCTTCGAGGAGCTCGAGGAGTGGGAGGGGCTGAATTTTGATCTCATCATCACGCTGGCGCCGGAGGCCCATCACCGGGCGCTGGAGATCACCCGCACCAATGCCATCGATGTCGAATATTGGCCGACCGCCGACCCCAGCGTCGCCGAAGGCAGCCGCGAACAGCGGCTGGAGGCCTATCGCGAGGTCCGTGATCAGCTGCTCGCCCGAATCAGGCAGCGATTCATCGCCCGCGGCACCGGCAATGAGTGACGGGCCGCGTGGCTTCCCCTCCCCCCACCGCAGCGGGGACCCAGCGCCCGATAGCTGGATTCGCGCTTCCGTGGGAATGAGCGGAACGAAAGGCCCCTCGGCAGTTGTGAACCGCGCCGCCTTCCGCTAGGTTCGCGCGAAAATTTCGGCCCATTTGGTCGATAGTCTTTCTTGAGGTCGCTCTGCTCGCGGTCCTGGCTCATTCTTGGCTCAAGGTGTCGGCCGGACCCACACTGCCGGATAACGAATGGCGAAAGAAGAACTCCTGGAATTCCCCGGTGTCGTGACGGAACTGCTTCCGAACGCCACTTTCCGCGTCAAGCTCGAGAACGAGCATGAGATCATCGCTCATACCGCAGGCCGCATGCGCAAGAACCGCATCCGCGTCCTTGCCGGCGACAAGGTGCTCGTCGAGATGACACCTTACGATCTCACCAAAGGCCGGATCACTTACCGATTCAAATGATCGGCGTCACATGATCGGCCGTCCAAAACTCGTCTTGGCCTCGGGCTCGCCGCGCCGGCTGTCGCTGGTCAATCAGATCGGCCTGGAGCCCGACGCGCTGCGCCCAACCGACATCGATGAGACGCCCAAGCGCGGAGAATTGCCGCGCGCCTGCGCAACGCGGCTCGCGCGCGCCAAGGCCGAAGCCGCGCTGAACATGATCCGCATCGATGACGAGCTCAAAGGCGCCTATATCCTGGCCGCCGATACCGTGGTCGCGGTCGGCCGCCGCATCCTGCCCAAGGCCGAATTGCTCGACGAAGCCGCGCAATGCTTACGGCTATTGTCCGGACGCAATCATCGCGTTCACACCGCGGTCTGCCTGGTGACGCCGAAGGAGACGTTCCGACAGCGCCATGTCGAAACCAAGATCCGATTCAAGCGGCTGTCGGAACAGGACATCGAGGCCTATCTCGCCTCGGGCGAATGGCGCGGCAAAGCCGGCGGCTATGCCGCGCAAGGCATCGCCGGAAGCTTCCTGGTCAAGATGGTCGGCTCCTATTCGAGCACTGTCGGCCTGCCGCTCTACGAGACGCTGACGCTGCTCGGCGGCGAAGGCTATCCGATCCACTTCGGCTGGCTGAACGCGGTCTAGAGCATGATCCGGAAAAGTGGGAACCGGTTTTCCGAAAAGACCATGCTCAACCGCTAGCCGCTGACGGCGGCGGCTACCCTCCCCATATTCGGATCATGGCCGAGACCAAAAAACAAAAGCTCTGCGCCATCTGCGGCAAACCGGCCGACGAAGTGTTCAAGCCGTTCTGCTCGAAGCGCTGTGCCGATGTCGACCTGCATCGCTGGCTGACCGGCGTCTATGCCGTGCCGGCGACCGAGGACGAGGAAGAAGACGAGCGGCGCATCGAGGACGACGACACGCAGCATTAGCGGTTCCGAAGATCCGGCCCTCAGAAGGGGCGCAAGACCGGTTCAAGACCAGTTCAAGACCTGTTCAAGCCCCATTCTGGACAGCCCCGGAGCGACCCTTTATAAGACGGCGCTTTCGCGGACCCCGCAACCGCATCTCTGGCTTGAGCGGGTGCCGCAGCGTGAATGCCCAGGTAGCTCAGTTGGTAGAGCACTGCACTGAAAATGCAGGTGTCGGTGGTTCGATTCCGCCCCTGGGCACCATCACAAAAATCCGGCTTTGAATCTCTTCCTTTCTCCGCTCAAAATGTCCCACGCAGTTCCGGGGACGAAGCAAACCGCATCTCCACAGCGCCAGCGCGATGATCCTTCGGTGCTGCAGCCATGAGAATGGCGAAGGTACCCGGCGAGGGCCGGCGTGAAAACTGTGGTGGCCGACAGCGTCGAGAAAATGGCCGCGTTTATACCCCGGACCACCCAAACTCGGACAACCCACGTTTTCGCCGGGAGCCAATAGCACCCCGCCGGCTCGTAAAATTGTTTCCAGGACTTAAGCTAAATGTCGCGCTCGACCGAAACGCTTCCATCCGTGCCCGGCTGACATCCGTATCTGCTTCCTGATTTTTTTTCAGCGTGCCGCAGACGCCTGCCCTTAAGCGACAACGTCTCGCGGCGGTTTACCTTTGCTTTCGCGCCCCAGCTCGCGACGTACGGGGTTTCCCCAGTTCAAATGCGAGTGACTATCGCAACAAACAACAAGGCATACCGGGTCAAATGTTCGGGAAAGCTCGCTTTGGCGCTCTCGTTGGACGTTGAAAGTACACATCCCACAATCTCGAGTGGATGAGACGAAATGTGTACCAATTGACCAGTCTCGCAAGGGCATTCTCCCATCGCGCGAGAGTTTATTGGCCTGGTGTCAGCCGTTGGGCGCCATTTGGCGTCGCTGGCGTGTTGATCGTACTTTTTATCCTGGCCGGGTGGGGAACGGTTTCCACCTATCGGGCAGGTAGCGCCGCGAAGCGGTTCAGCCAGCTGAGCGATGCCTTCGAACAAGCCCGTTTTGCGGTAGCCGCCGAGGAGTCTCTGAACCGAAAGTACCGGCTGCAGCCCAGCCCAGAGGTGCTTGTCCGACATCGTGAGGCCGCCGCATCCCTGTCAGCCGCGCTGGCGAGCGCGCGAGCGTTAGGTAATCGCGCCGACGACGCGCTGATCAGCGATGTGGAGGCAACGCACAAGGAATACCTGCTTGCGATCGGCCAAATGTTCGCTGCGGTCGACGCCGGCGAACTGCCCCGCGCCAACGAGATTGATCGTACCGAGGTTGATCCTCGTTTCGACAGCATGGAAGCTCAGGTTTTCGCTGCTGCAAAAGCGCATCATGACGCAGCCGTGCAGCAACTCAACGAACTCGCTGATGAGCAAACGAACGTCCTGACCCTGACCATTCTGACGTTTACCATCGGCATGGGATTGGTGGTCATCTTCGAATTCATTGTCCGCACCCAGCGGCGTCGGACGGATCAAGCGGCCGCACAGGCCCGGCGCAGGCAGGATCGCTTCCGCGAGTTGCTGCGCGCGCAATACGAGCAGTTCAACGCCGCAGTGAACAACATGCCGCTCGGCTTCTGCATGGTCAACGATGAGCAGAAGCTTGTCGCGACCAATAAACGATACGGGGAAATATACCGTTTGCCGCCTGACATGATTCGTCCTGGCATGCCTCTGCGGACATCGTTGGAATATCGAGCGGCCCATGGCTATTTCGGCGACAATCTTGATCCCGATTTCGTGGAGCAGGCGCTGGCGGCAGCCCGAGCGCCCGAGCCGTGGCACACCATTCGAGCCACGCGGGACGGGCGCACCATCTCTGTCTGGCACCAGCCACTGCCGGGCGGCAGCTCTTTATCCACTCACGAGGACATCACGGCGCGCCGCGAGGCGGAGGCGCAGATCGCGCACATGGCGCATTACGACGCACTGACCGATCTGCCGAACCGGGTTCTTTTTCGGGAACACCTCGTCAAGGCGATCGAGAGCGTCGATCGCGCACCGATCGCCGTGCTGTGCCTCGATCTTGATCGTTTCAAGGCGGTCAACGACACGCTCGGCCATCCGATCGGCGATGCGCTGTTACGGGCGGTCGGCGATCGATTGCAGGCTTCGGCGCGTCCGGCGGATCTTGTCGCGCGGCTCGGCGGCGACGAATTCGCCATCGTGCAGGCCGGAATCGAACAGCCATTCGGCGCCACCGCGCTTGCAACGCGCCTGATTGCCGAGATCGCCAAGCCGTTCGAGATTGAGGGGCATCAGGTGGTGATCGGGGCGAGCGTCGGCATCTCGGTTGCGCCCAACGACGGCAGCGATCCGGACAAGCTTCTCAAAAACGCTGACATGGCTCTTTATCGTGCGAAAAGCGACGGTCGCGACCCGACCCGGTTTTTCGAGCCGGACATGGACGCCAGGATGCAGGCGCGCAGGACGATGGAGATCGATCTGCGCCGGGCGCTTACCCTTGGGGAGTTCGAGGTCTATTATCAGCCGCTCATCACACTTAAGACCGAAAAGATCAGTTGCTTCGAGGCGCTTCTGCGCTGGCGCCATCCCAGGCGCGGCATGGTGCCGCCGACCGAATTTATTGCGATCGCGGAAGAAATCGGGCTGATCGGCCAGATCGGCGCTTGGGTGCTGAAGCAGGCCTGCCTCGAAGCCGCGAAATGGCCGGATCATATCCACATTGCGGTAAATGTTTCGCCGGCGCAGTTCCGGCCCCGGGCGATCGTGCTCGACGTCATCGCGGCGCTCGGTGCCTCGGGTTTGCCGGCGCACCGCCTCGAGCTTGAGATCACCGAGGCCGTGTTATTGCAGGATACCGAATCAAACATCGGAATTCTCGAAGAGCTGCGCGGTCTCGGCGTGCGAATTTCCATGGATGATTTCGGAACCGGGTATTCCAGCCTGGCCTATCTGCAGAAATTTCCGTTCGATAAAATCAAAATCGATCGTTCGTTCGTGAACGAACTCGATCGTCCGGAATCGATTGCAATCATCCGCGCCGTCACGGGTCTGGGCAGCAGCCTTGGCATGAAGACGACTGCCGAAGGCGTCGAGACCGAAGAGCAGCTCCGGACACTCAAGAGAGAAGGCTGCACCGAGGTGCAGGGCTATTTGTTCAGCAAGGCGGTACCCGCCGCGGAAGCTGCGCGATTGCTGCAAAGCCTAAAGGCCATAAAGGCCATAGCCTAACGATCAGCCTTTGTTTCGCTAAATCCAGAAACGACCCGGCCAACGTGACACCGTGGCTGATTGATCGCGTGACCCCGTCCTCATATAGTTTTGCGTTATAAAACAAGGGGGAGGCTTGAGATGTCGGTCGAGGGACTGATCCTGCACCACGGCGAGGCCCACGGCGTCACGTTGCATCAGACGCGGGTCGATTATCTGGTCACCGCCGAAAATTCCAAGCACTGCTCGCTGTTCGAGTTCACGGTCGCGCCGGGATTCAACACCGGCGCGCATTACCACTCCAAGATCGAAGAGATTTTCTACGTCATCGACGGCGAGCTCGATCTGCGCTGCGGCGACCGCACTTTGCGCGGCGGGGCGGGAACATGCGTCTTCGTCCCGCCCGGCGTGGCGCATGCCTTCGGCAATTCCGGATCAGCACCCGGCCGGATGCTCCTGATCACCGCGCCGCCCGGACATGAAAAATATTTCGACGAGCTGCGCGACCTTGTGGCCAGGGGCAGCAAGCCGTCACCGGACGCGCTCGCCGCGCTGCGCGCGAAATACGACACGGTTCAGCTGGCGACGCTGACACCCGGCTGATCGCCCTCACTGCCTGAAGGCCGCGTTCGCGAGAACGGCTTCGCTGCCCGACTGAATCAGCAAGTCGACGTCGTCGGTCGGCAGCTTCAGCCGCGTCGGAATCGACGACAGCTTGGCCGCGCGTTGCGCGTCGAACAGATCGAAGCCGACCTGGACGACCTGGAAGCTGAAGCTGCTGCACCGCCAATCGCTCTGCGCGCCGAGGCGGCGGGCTTCGGCGAGCGGCAGGCCGCATCGCCATTTCCGTATCGAGTCCTCCCAATCGTGCAAACTCAAACGAAACGCATCGTAGCCGCTGCGGACGGCGGAATTCACCGCGGTGTCGGTCACGGCGTTCAGCAGATCGGTGCCGGAAGGCCCTTGAATGGTGTGCGACCAATTCCCCTCCGGAGCCTTGCCGGCATTGACCACCACGAAGACGATCCGGCGCAATCGCACGGCCTTTTCCGGCGTGAGCGGAAAGTACGGCTTGTCCGCCGCGGCCCGCGCGATGACGAAGCCGGAGAGGCCGAAATTGTCGGTGATGCCGCCGTCGGCGAGTTTCAGATACTCGATCTGTCCGGGCTCGCGATAATGCTTGAGCGCTTCGGCGAAGGCCCGCACTTGCGCGCCCGAATTGCGATCGGCCAGGACGCGGTTGACCCACGGCGGCAGCGGGGTCGAGCACGCCGCCGGAAAACTTTCGAGCACGGTCGGCACGAACGCAATCGGCACGGCGGCCGAAGCGGCGACCGCATTCGACAGCGGATATTTCCGAATGTCGCTGCACAGCGCGGCGAAGGTTTCCGTCGAAAACAGAAACGGCGTCCTGTTGTAAAGATCCGACGCGTTGATCCAGACCAGCGGCTTGCCGGGCTGAAACAGATCGCCGAGCGTCGCATTGTCGAACAGGTTGCGGTCAAGCCACGCCGGAAACCTGGTCGCGTCGTTGACGCCGCCGTCGAGCCCGCGGGCGAGATTTCCAAGACTGACCGTCGTGTTCAAGTTCTCTTCGCCATCGCGAATGAGGAAGCGCTCGCGAAAATCGGCGAGCGCCGCGCGGCCTTTGAGCCCGTAATAGGCGGCGGTGATCGAGCCGCCCGAGACGCCGGAGACGAAAATCACCCGGTCCAGATAGCTTTTGCCGCCGCGCGTCTGCACATGATCGAGGCCGCGCAAGACGCCAAAGGAGAAAGCAGCGGCGCGCGTGCCGCCGCCGGAGAAGGCGAGCGCGACGGCAGTGTCGCCGCCGACGTCCGGAGGCATGAATTGCGGCATCGGGCTCGAGCCGGCGGCGACCGGCACGTTGACGGGCTTGTTGAAGGTTGCGCAGCCGGCGAGCAGGAGCAGGGAGAAGAACGCCGCCTTCGCCAGCACGGCGGTCGAGCGCGTTGCCGCACAGCGGTGCGCGCAGAGCGAATGTGGCTCTTTACTCATACTCGATACATCGCCCGGCTCTGCGTTTTGCGCATCGCGCGGGCCTGCCACAGCGAAAGACCAACGCTTCGTGACGCATAGTTCGTACACATCCGCCCGGCTCGTGCTCCGGAACGGGGAATTTTGGCGCATCGCCCCTGAGCGGCCCGCCGACCTTTTACCTTTATGTCCGTTAGTGATGGCTTAACCGCTGCGCCGCAGCAGTGGTGCGGCGGTAATGATGGGCCGGCCAAGACCGACGGCGAATCAGCGCATAAATGCATCCGACAGTTTGGGGGAGACGCCGTGAGATACTGGCTCGCAAGCTTGGCGGTTGCGCAACTCATCGCGGTCGCTGCTGTGGCCCAAATCGCGAGCGCGCAAACCCACGGGCCGAACAAGGCCGCCCTGGACCATCCCGAGATCGGCGCGCTGCCGCACGATGCGCACGGGACGCAGGTCCGCGACGGCCGCGATCTGATCACCGCCACCTACGCTTATATCGGCCCGAATGTGCCGGACGCGGCGAAGCGATTTGCCGGCAATAATCTCGCCTGCACCAATTGCCACCTCGAGGCCGGCACCAAGAAATTCGGCTTGCCGCTGTTCGGCCTCTACGAGGATTTTCCGCAATACAGCGCCCGCACCGGCACCGAGATCAGCATCGAGGACCGCATCAGTTCCTGCATGACGCGCAGCATGAACGGCCGCCCGCTGCCGGCGGATTCTCCGGAAATGCAGGCCATGGTCGCCTATATCAAATTCATCTCGTCCGGCGTTAAACCCGATCAGCGACTGCCGGGGCTCGGCACCGGCCACATGCCGCAGCTCGATCGCGCCGCCTCGCCGCAACGCGGCGCGCCGCTCTACCGGAAGATTTGCGCCGACTGCCACAACGGCAACGGCTCGGGCATCAGCAACGGCACGGCGAATTCCAGTCTCGGCTATCTGGTGCCGCCGCTATGGGGATCGGACACGTTCAACGACGGCGCCGGCATGGCGCGGCTCATCACCTTTGCCAACTTCATTCATTTCAACATGCCGCACGGCACCGATTACGTGGACCCGCAGCTCAGCGTCGAGAATGCCTGGGATATTGCCGCCTTCGTGCTGTCGCATCGGCGGCCGGATCTGGCCGGCCTCGAGCACGACTTTCCCGATCTTCTGAAGAAGCCGGTGGATGCGCCTTACGGCCCCTATGCCGGCCATTTCAGCGAGCGCCAGCACAAATACGGGCCGTTCGGCCCGATCGAAGCTGCGCTCGCACGCCTGAAGCCGAAGCACTGACGCCGGATCTCATTCAGAGCGCCGGCAGTACCGCGCGCGAGAGATAAAGAAATAACGCGACGCCGAGGAGGCCGACCAGCGTGGCGAGCGCGACATCGAATTGCGCGCCCGCGCTCGGTACGTCCTGTTCGGATTCGATGTCCTTTGTCGTTTTCCAGAATCGGACTGCCGCAAGCGCGATCATCATGACGCCGATGGCGATGAAGGCGAGGCCGGCCACATTGGCGAAGGTTTGACTGTGGCCGCTGAGCTGAGCGCTGGCCTGCCGTTGCGCCAGTTGCGGGGCGATGACCTGCAGGAATAGATCGAACCGCTCGATGACGAAGCCGAACGCCATCACCGCGATGGCGGTGCGGACCCAGGCGAGAAAGGTGCGTTCATTGGCGGCGTGGTCGCTGTAACGCTTGATCATGGCTGGGCCCCAATCCCCCGTCGGACTTTCCTATCGGCACTGTTTGCTAACTATAGCGCCGCGGCATCGCGCGCGCTTGCCGCTTTACCGATAAAGAGGCAGTGTGCCGCGGAAGTCCGGCGAAAAATACATGCCCGGGCCGTCAATAATATTGGCGTGGGAAGCCGCCGGGGAGCGAAACAAATGTCCGATAAGCCTGCCGCACAAGCCCGAGCAAAGGGCGCTGGTACATCCTGCTGCTGATCAGCGTGATGTATCTCGTCACTTACCTCGACCGCGTCAATATCTCGACGGCGGCGCCCGAAATCAGCAAGGAATTCGGGTTCGACAAACTGACCATGGGCTTCATCTTCAGCGCCTTCGTCTGGTCCTATGCGCTGTTTCAGGTCCCGGGCGGCTGGCTCTCCGACCGCTTCGGCGCGCACAAGGTGCTGGCCGGCGTCGTTACCTATTGGTCGATCATGACCGCGGCGACGGCCGCCGCCTTCGGTTCGGTGTCGTTCATCGTCGTGCGCTTCCTGTTCGGCATCGGCGAAGCCGGCGCCTTTCCCGGCGCCACGCGCGCGATGCAATTGTGGTATCCGCAGAGCGAGCGCGGCTTCGTGCAAGGCATCACCCACAGCGCCAGCCGGCTCGGCGCCGCCATGGCGCCACCGATCGTCGCTTTGATCATCGTCGGCGGCCAGTTCGGCGGACTTACATTCCCCGCGCTTGGCTGGCGTGCAGTGTTCTGGATTTGCGGCGTGGTCGGGCTGATCTGGGCGGTATGGTGGGCGCTGAGCTACCGCAATCTGCCCGAAGATCATCCCATGGTGAACAAGGACGAGCTCGGACATATCCGCGGCTTCGCGCCCGATGGAACGATCAAGCCGGCGAACGTCCAGAAGCAGACCAACGTGCCGTGGAGCAAGCTGGTGCGCTCGGGGAATATGTGGGCGATCATGTGCGGCTACTTCACTTACGTCTACTGCCTGTGGATTTTCCTGAGCTGGTTGCCGTCCTATCTCGTCGAAGCTCGACACTTCACCTTGATCAAGGTCGGTTTGTTCGCGTCGCTGCCGTTGCTTGCCGGCGTCGTTGGCGACACCGTCGGCGGTCTCGCCACCGACTGGCTGTTGCGCAAAACCGGCAGCGCCAGGATTGCGCGGCGCAGTGTCGCCATTGTCGGGCTGTTGGGCTGTGCCGTCTGCATCGTGCCGGCGGCGCTGGCCGAGGATGCCTATACCGCCGTCTACGGTCTCACGGCGTCGATGTTCTTTCTCGAATTCACCATTGGCCCGTCCTGGGCGGTGCCGATGGATACCGGGGGCAAATATTCCGGCACGGTGTCCGGAATGATGAACATGGCCGGCAATTTCGGCGGCGCCATTTCGCCGATCGTGTTCGGCTTCCTGGCGCAGGGCGGCAATTGGCAGGCCCCCTTCATCGTCGCGGCCGGGCTCCTGGTCGTCGGTTCGGCGGTGTGGGCGTTCTGGATCGATCCCGACAAGGCGATCCTGACCGATTAAGCGCCTGATTGAGCGCCATTGGGGAGCCCTTCGCGCCGTAATTAACGTGCCGGAAATGGATGTTGGTTACCAATTAGGTAAGCCACATCGAGCGGCGGCATCTGGCGGCGTGGATCGGAATGTTTCGGGTCTTCAACTGTTTAGCGACTCAGCACGATCTACGCCTCGTCGTCGTGGCGGGCGTCGTCTGCTTTCTGTCGAGCCTGACCGCCATCACTTTGTTCAATCGGGCGCGCTCGACGGCAAGCCGCACCCGCGTGATCTGGATCGCCGCCGCCGGGGCCGCGTCCGGCTGCGGCATCTGGGCGACGCATTTCCTGGCCATGCTGGCCTACGACCCGGCCGTCCCGGTCGCCTACGATATCCAGTACACGACCCTGTCGCTGATGGTGGCGGCGATCGTCACCGGGCTCGGCATTGCGGCCGCGGTCTACTTTCCTCGCGGCGCCGGCCCGCTGATCGGCGGCGCCATCATCGGCATCGGCGTCGCCTGCATGCACTATCTCGGCATGTCGGCGCTCGAACTGCCTGGGCATGTCGATTGGGAACTGCCTTACGTCGTCGCCTCGATCGTGATCGGCATGCTGTTCGGCACCGCCGCGCTCGCGGTGGCGTCATGGTCGCAAAGCCGTTACGCGGTCTTGCTGGCGGCGCTGCTGCTCACGCTCGCCATCGTGTCGCATCACTTCGTCGCCATGGGCGCCGTCGACATCGTCCCGGATCCGACGCGTGCGATCACCGCGCTGTCGCTGTCGCCGGACTCGCTGGCGCTCGCCATCGCCAGCATCGCGGTCGCGATCCTGGGCATGAGCCTGATCGCAGCGCTTGCCGACCGCAGGCTTGACGACAAGGGCCGCCTGCTTGAGCTCGCGATCAACAACATGCCGCAGGGCGTGGTGATGTTCGACGAATCCGGCCGTCTCGTCGTCTGCAACGAGAGCTATCTGCGGATGTACGGACTGTCGCCCGAGGTCGTCAAACCTGGCGCACACCTCGTCGACATCATCGGCCACCGCTCCACGACCGGCAGCCTGCAGCGCGATCCGAAGCAATATTTCGACGAACTCATGGCGAGCATGTCGTCCGGCAAGACCGTCAGCTTCATCGCCGACGCGCCGGGCGACCGTTCGATTTCGGTCGTCAACCGCGCGATTGCCGGCGGCGGCTACTGGGTCGGCACCCATGACGACATCACCGTGCGCCTCGCCGCCGAGCAGAAGAGCGCGAAACTGAATGAGCAGGAGACGCGGCGTGCCGTGGTCGAGGAGGCCATCGGCTGGTTCCGTGGCAGCGTCGCCGACGTGCTCAAGACCGTCACCGACAGCGTCGCGGCGATGAAGTCCACTGCGACCGCGCTGTCGACGACATCGAACGAAACCACCGCACAGACCAACAGCGCCGTGCGCACGTCGAACGACGCATTCAGCGGCGTCGAAAGCGCCGCCGCGGCGGCCGACGAATTGTCGAAGTCGATTGCCGAGATCAATCGTCAGCTGGTCAGCGCCAGCGACGTGGTCGGCGCCGCCACCGTAGAGGCGCAGACCACAAACACGGTCATCAGCGAGCTCGCCCAGTCGGCGCAGAAGATCAACGACGTGGTCAAGCTCATTCAGAGCGTGGCCGGGCAGACCAATCTCCTGGCGCTCAATGCGACGATCGAAGCGGCGCGCGCAGGGACGGCCGGCAAGGGCTTTGCCGTGGTCGCCTCCGAGGTCAAAGCGCTCGCGGTGCAAACCGGCAAGGCGACCGACGTCATCGCCGCGCAGATCTCAGCGGTGCAATCCTCGACGCAGAGCGCGGTGCGCGCCATCGGCAGCATCACCGGCCGCATGGAGGAGATCAAGCTGTTCACGTCCGCCATCGCGACCTCGGTCGAGCAGCAGAACGCGGCAACCGGCGAAATTTCCGACAATGTGACGGCGGCCGCCTCCGGGACGCGGGCGGTGGTCGGCGTTTTGGAAAAGGTCGCCGCCGCGATCTCCGACATGCACAATTCCGCCGATACCGTGCTGTCCGCCTCGAATGCCGTGGAGAAGGCCGCTGTCAGTTTGAGTGACAGCGTCGACGGCTTCCTGCGCCGCGTCGCGGTGTAAATCAGCGCTCGATTCTCGAGTTCTAGCGGTTCGCCGGAATCGAGTTGGCTTTCACGTAGATCTTCCAGCGGCCTTGGCGCGCTTCCGCAAGCCTGTAGAGCGGACTTGCGGCGAAAGGATCCGCATTCCAGGCGCCGTCTTGCGGCACCAGCACCACGACATCGCAGCCGTAGTCTTTCGCCATGGCCGCAACATCCTCGGGCATGCCCTTGCCGGCAAACACGCGGACAAACTGCTGACTGATCGCTTCGCGGCGCTCCGGCGATAGCGGCGCGAATGTGAGCGCCATTTCGCGGCCGGCAAAACAGGAGCTGCGATTGGCCATGAGCGCCCACGAAATGTTCACCGGCCACGCCGTCATGTCCTGCAAATAGAGCGGGTTGTTGGCGACACGGGCGGCCGGCGGCGCATAGCGGCGCACCGCGGCCCAAAGCTCGGGGGCTTGCGCAAACAGCGCCTCGCCCGGCCGCGCTGTGCCTTGGATATTCGAAGCCAGCATCCGCGCCGTGTCCGGCAGGCTGAGAGCAAGGCCGCCAACAGCCAGCACGGCGATCGCCGCGCGCAACGGCGACGCCATCATCAGGGCCGCGGCGACGCACGCCATCAGGATCAGAGTCGCGGGCAGAACGGCGCGCAAGGTCAGATCGCTATTGTCACCGACCATTGAGACCAGGAGCCACGACGCGCAAAGGCTCGCCAGCGCCGCCGCGGTCAACGCCGCCACGGCGGTCTTGTCGGCGCCCGGCGTCGCGCGGCGCAACATGACCGCAAAGGCCAGGATGCCGGCGGGAAAGATCGCCGGAAATTCGATCGGCAGCAGCAGCAGCCAAAAGGCCGGCAGATCGAGCACGCGGCGCACCGCTCGCCGGCACGGTTTCGCCGAGCACGGCGAAGGGGCTCGCCATGATGGGATGCGTCGGCACCGCGCGCGGCGACATTGGCGATCTGATCGCGGATCAGCGGCGCGGTCAGCGCGACGGCCAGTACCGCCGCCATCACGAGTCCGGCGGCAAAGCGCACGCGCAGTTTTGCCGGACGCCCGCCAGCAAGATCGGCGCACAGACCACGGCGATAATGGCGAAGGTCACTCCGCCGACATAGGCCGAGCTCTCGAAGCCGGCGGCGACCACCAAAGCCAGCGTCGGCAGCACGGCGAAGCTTTGCCGCTGCGTGCTCCGGATCAGCAGCAGTGTCGCGACCACAACGCAAGAAGCCGACATCAGATGTTGCGGCACCCAGGTCGCCTGAAACAGCCAGCCGGCAAAGCCGTTCGGCCCCTGCATGAACGGCGTCAGGTCATAGGAGCCGAAGATCCAGCTCAGCGTGACGCGCAGCGACCCCGCAGCGGCGACAAGCACGACGACAATCGCCGCGTTCGGCTTTTTGCTCAGCCAGACCGCGAGCGCCATCGTCAAAGTCAGCGAGGCAAAGGCCGTAAACCAGGCAAGCCCGATTGCAGACTCCCAGCCGCTGATGGAAAGCGGCAATGCGAGTTCCGCCGCACTGAAGTGCCAGAGATAATAATAAGCGAGCCGGCCGGCCTCGCCGTATGCGCCGAAAGCCGGATTGACCGGCGGCAGGCCTTGCCGCGCCATCGCATCGATCGCCGAGATCTTGGCGTGATCGAAGATCGGGTCGGCGAGCCGCACGCCGGCCGCGGTGAATTTCGGCACAAGCGCCGCCGCGGGACCCGAGCGCGAGCAATGCGGCGGCGAGATAGCTCCACAGCGGGACCGCCGGCGCGGCGGCATCATCGCGCGCGCCGCGGCGCAGCGCCATAAGGCTGGCACCGCCGACAAGAAACAGTAGCCCGGCGACGGTCACCGTCAGCACATTGAAACCGGCAACGGTCAGGATCGGCAGCGTCGCCGCGCTGAACACCGCCCAGCCGATGACCGGAGCCGCACCGGCGGCCAGCGGCCGCGGCAGGACGTGGCGGGCAACGCCGTAGCCGAGCACCGTCAAGAACGCAGCCGCGAGCAGCGCGCAAAGCACAGCATTAACAAATGATGCCATGCGTCAGTTAAGACTCCGAGCGACGTTCTAAGCACTTCCTTACGACCATTATGATTTGATTGGCCGGTTTTTTTGGCAGGCCGCGTCGAACGGCGCTTGAAGGGCTGAATTTTTTCGCGTCATTTTAGATTGTTTGGCGTCGTTTTCCGGCTCGCAGGAGATCAAAATGAACATCCGCAACCGATCGATGGCGAAAGCAGTTCGGCGGCCGGTCCTTTTATGGTCGCGTTCTGGCCTTGAGCGCAAGCGCCGCCGTCCTCTTTAGCGCCAGCGCCGCCCTGGCCGGTCCGTGCAGATTGGAGATCGTGCAACTCGAGCAACAGATCTCGATCAATTTGCCGGCGCCGGTGGCGTTCGGCTCGCTCAACATCCTGCCGCAGTCGCTCGACGCCCAGCTGCATCACCAGCCGACGCTCGACACCGTGGTGCAAGCGCAGCACTACACCTACAAAGCCGGCAACGACGAGATCGACCGGGCGTGGAAAGCCGACAACGACGGCGATGTCGACGGCTGTACGCGCGCGCTCGTGGAAGCGCGGCGCCATTTCGATCTTCGAGACTGAAGCGTCAAAGCGCAACGCGCGCCGGATCCGCCGCTCATTACTTAGATCGCCAGCCGCTCGGCCGAGGAACTGCGGCGCCACTTCAAAGTTGGCGCAGTAGCTTCTCCAGCCAGGAGGCCGACGTGACAGGCGCGGTCAGAGAGACGAGCCGCCGGGGTTTATCGGCATTCACAGCAGCCGCAATATTGTTCTGCGGCGCCGGCGCGGCACACAGCGGGCCGTGCACCGCCGACATCGATCAATTCGAGCACCAGATCGCCGGCGACATCCCAGGTCCGGATCTCCGGTCCGACTGCCACGCAGTCCGTCGGCGCACAATTGCATCATCAGCCGACCCCAGGCTCCGTGGGACACGCCGCACATGTCGCCAACAAAGACGGCGATGCTGCGGTCGAACGCGCCAAGACAGCGGATGCGGCGGGAGATGCGGCGGGCTGTCGTCAGGCTCTGACCGAAGCACGACGGCTCTACGACGTTCAACCGTGAGCCCGGCGCCAACGCCGTCTCGCGTCTCGGGATGACGAGCCCTAATAGGCTTCTTCGGTATAAATCGGATCGACCGAGCCGCCCCACTCGCCGTGATATTTCGCCAGGAGTTCTTCTGCCGGCGTGACCCCGCGGGCGAGGCGATCCTCCAGCACTTCGAGATAGCGCGTCTCGTCACAGCCGCCGTAATCATAATATTTACGCCGCTCCAGTCCCGCGTGTGCGAGCTTGACCACTTCGCCGGCGATCTCGAGCACCGTGCGTCCCGCGATCTTGGCCGCCAGCCCGAGCTTAGGCACTTCGTCGCGCAGCTTCTGTCGCTGTTCGGCGGACCATGCTTTGGCGATATCCCAGGCCGCATCGAGCGACACGTCGTCGTAAAGCAGGCCGACCCACAGCGCCGGCAACGCCAGCAGATTTGGTAACGGTCCGGAATCGGCGCCGCGCATTTCCAGATAACGCTTGAGCCGCACCTCCGGAAAGGTCGTGCTCATGTGATTGGCCCAATCGGAACTCGTCGGCAGCTCGCCCGGCAGCGCCGGCAATTTGCCGGCCATCAGATCGCGAAACGATTGGCCCGAGGCGTCGATGTAAGTGTCGCCGCGCTTGACGAAATACATCGGCACGTCGAGCGCGTAGTCGACCCAGCGCTCGAAGCCCATGCCAGGCTCGAACACCCATGGCAGCATGCCGGCGCGCGCATTGTCGGTGTCGCGCCAGATTTCCGAGCGGAACGATAGGAAGCCGTTGGGCTTGCCGTCGGTGAACGGCGAATTGGCAAACAAAGCCGTCGCGATCGGCTGCAGCGCGACCGACACGCGCAGCTTCTTGACCATGTCGGATTCGGAGGAGAAGTCGAGATTGGTCTGCACCGTGCAGGTGCGATACATCATGTCGAGGCCGAGCGTGCCGACCTTCGGCATATAGGACGGTCATGATCTTGTAGCGGCCCTTGGGCATTTTCGGGATCTCGTCGCGCCGCCAATCCGGCGTCATGCCGAGTCCGAGAAAGCCGATATGCAGCGGCCGCGCCACTTCGCGCACCTGCGCGAGATGCGCCATCAGCTCGCTCGACGTCTGATGCACGGTCTTGACCTGCGCACCGGAGAGTTCGAACTGCCCACCGGGCTCGAGCGAGATCGCGCCGCCGCCGGTCACGTCGAACAGGCCGATAATGTTCGGCCCTTCCATGATGGGCTCCCAACCCAGCAGATGCTGCATGCCCTCGAGCAGTGCGCGGATACCGCGCTGGCCTTCGTAAGGCACCGGACGGTGGCCCTCGAGCGTGAACACGAATTTCTCGTGCTCGGTGCCGATATGGAATTGCGACTTGGGTTTGACGCCCTGGGCAATCCAATCCACGAGATCGTCGCGCCGTTCGAGCGGCGTCAGGTCGACTTGATCACGTGCCATGCAGGGTCCCGGGAGAAAAACGGCCGCGACCTTACACGCGGCGTGAGGCGGAGGGCAATCCGGGCGGAACGCGCCGGCAGCATGCCATTAGGTAGGGCGGTCAAGCCTTATGCAACAGGGTCTGACAATGCGGCAAGCGTTATTATCGGACCCCATAAAGCAGACTTTACGCGGCCGCCTTGCGCTGCGGCGGGGGGAAACGCTCGTAGAACGTGTCGCCGGTCCGCGCCATGTCGACAGGAGGTCGCCCGGCCGGAAGCGATCGCCGCAACTCTTGCGCAAGTTCGTTGCAGAGATCGACAAAGGCCTTGGTCCCCATGCCGTCGATATAGGAGATCGTGCCACCGGTGAACGGCGCAAAGCCGAAGCCGAGGATCGAGCCGACATCGGCCTCGCGCACGTCGGTGACGACCTTTTCCTCGATGCAGCGCGCCAATTCCAGCGCCTGGATCGCGAGCAGCCGCTGCTTCACCCGCGCGATGTCGATACCGTCCGGATCGAGGTGTTTCGGCTGCAGGTCGGCGAGCCCCGGCCACAGCCGCTTCGGCCCGCTCTGCGGATAATCGTAAAAGCCTTTGCCGTTCTTGCGGCCGAGCCGGCCGAACTTCTCCACCATCTCCTCGAGCAGCGTCTTCTGCCGCGGGTCGATCGCCTGCGGCTCCGAGATCGGCTTCGGTTGCTTTCAGAATCTTCCAGGCCAGATCGACGGCGACCTCGTCATTGAGCGCGAGCGGGCCGACCGGCATGCCGGCCATGCGGCCGGCATTCTCGATCAGCGCCGCGGGCATCCCCTCCATCAGCATCAGATGGCCTTCGCGCAGATAGGTGCCGACGACGCGCGACGTATAGAAGCCGCGCAAATCATTGACCACGATCGGCGTCTTGCGGATCGCGCGCACGTAATCGAGCGCCCTCGCCAGCGCCTCGTCGCCGGTCTCCTTGCCCATAATGATCTCGACCAGCATCATGCGCTCGACCGGCGAGAAGAAATGAATGCCGATGAAGCGAGGATGATCCTTGAATGCCGCGGCGAGCGACGTGATCGGCAAAGTCGACGTATTCGAGCCGAAGATCGCATCGCTGCCGATCACGTTCTGCGTGCGCGAGATCACCTCTTCCTTGACCTTGCGGTCCTCGAACACAGCTTCGACGACGAGATCGCAACCCTTCAGTTCGACGAAATCGGCCGTCGGCGTGATACGCGACAGCACGGCATCGCGGTCGGAGGCGCCGATCGCGCCGCGATTGATCTGATCGGCGACCAGCTTTTCCACATGCGCTCTGCCCTTGGCCGCGATCTCCGGATCGCGATCGACCAGCACGACGTCCAATCCGGCGAGCGCGCTGACATAGGCGATACCAGCGCCCATGAAGCCCGCGCCGAGCACGCCGATCTTTTTCAGCGCCTTCTGCGGCACTTTGGCCGGGCGGCGAACGCCGGCATTGAGATCCTGCATGGAAACGAACAGCGAGCGGATCATCGCCGCGGCTTGCGGCGAGCGCAGCACATGGGCGAACCAGCGCGACTCCACGCGCAATGCGGCATCCATCGGCAATTGCAGGCCCTCATAGACGACCTGCATGATGGCGTGTGCGGCGGGATAATTGTCATAGGTCTCGCGGCGATAGAGCGCATTGGCCGCCGGAAAGAAATTCATCCCGGCTTTGGTATAGACCGGCCCGCCCGGCAGCCTGAAGCCGTCCGAATCCCACGGCGCCACATGCAGGGGAGCATTGGCGCTGCCGCCGGCCTTGATCCATTCCTTCGCCGCCTTGATGAGATCTCCCGGCGCCACCACCGCGTCGATGAGATTGAGCGTCTTGGCGCGGTCGAGCTTGATCTGCTCGCCCTTGAGCAGGAATTGCAGCGCGTCAGCCGGCGCCAGCATCCGTGATATGCGCTGGGTGCCGCCGGCGCCGGGAAACAGTCCGATCTTAACCTCGGGCTGACCAAGCCGGGTGCGCGGATTGTCGGCGGCGATACGGCGATGGCAGGCCAGCGCCAATTCGAAGCCGCCGCCCAGCGCGGTGCCATTGATGGCGGCGACCCAGGGCTTGCCGCAGGTTTCGATGCGGCGATAGAGCTGCGACAGTTTGCGGCTGTCCTCGAACAGTTGCGCATTCGCCGCCTCTTCGCCCTGCGAGACGACGAGATCCTTGAAGGCGCGATTCATCGATTGCAGCATGGTCAGATCGGCGCCGACGCAGAACGTGTCCTTGCCCGAGGTGATGATGGCGCCTTTGATCTTGGCATCCGCGGCGACGTTTTCGACGATCTCGGACAGCTCGGCGATCATCGTCATGTCGATCAGATTCATCGTCGGGCCCGGCGCATCCCAGGTGACGAGCGCGATGCCGTCGCCATCGATGTCGATGTCGAGCTTGAATTTGCTATAGGCCGCCTTCGGGCTCTTACTCATAGGGCGAGCCGTCCTTGTGGGTGTAACGGAAGACCTTGTCGTCGCGCACGGCGATGAGATCGGCCTCGGGATATTCGACCCACTCGATTCTTGGAGCGGGTGCCGACTTCAAGATAGACCGCGTCGCGGCCGGAGCGGTTGACCAGTTGATGGCCGTTGCCGCTGTTGGCCTTGAAGGTGGCGGCATCGCCGGCCTTGAGCACGGTCTCGCCGTCGTCCTCGATCAGCACCACTTCGCCCTCGAGCAGATAGACGAACTCGTCTTCGTGCTTGTGCCAGTGCCGCAGCGCCGATGAGGCGCCGGCCTTGAGCGTCGTCAGATTTACCCCGAACTGGTCGAGGCCGCCCGCATTGCCGAGCCGTTTGCGTTCGCGGCCGAGGACGACGCGATCATAAGGCGCCGGATAGCCGGTACGGGTATCCGTCGGTATCTTGCTGATATCGATCTTGGGCATCGCGTTTCTCTCAAAAGAAAAAATTATACGCGTTCGATAATGGTCGCGGTCCCCATGCCGGCGCCGATGCACAGCGTGACCAGGCCGGTGGTGAGATCGCGCCGCTCGAGCTCGTCGACCAGCGTTCCGAGGATCATCGCGCCGGTGGCGCCGAGCGGATGACCCAAAGCGATGGCGCCGCCATTGGCATTGACCTTCGCGGCATCGAGCTTGAAAGCCTGCAGATAGCGCAGCACCACCGAGGCGAAGGCTTCGTTGACCTCGAACAGATCGATGTCGGAAATCTGCATGCCGGCGGCTTTGAGCACTTTGTTGGTGACATCGACCGGCCCGGTCAGCATCAGCGCCGGATCGGAGCCGATATTGGCGAAGGCGCGGACCTTGGCGCGCGGCTTCAGTCCGGTCTTCGCCGCCGATTCCTTGTTGCCGATCAAAACCGCCGCGGCGCCATCGACGATGCCCGACGAATTGCCGGCATGATGCACGTGATTGACGAATTCCACTTCGGGATGCGCCTGGATCGCCACCGCGTCGAAACCGCCGAGTTCGCCCATCTGGACGAAAGACGGTTTCAGCGCCGCCAGCGACTGCATCGTCGTGCCCGGCCGCATGTGCTCATCCTTGGCCAGGATCGTCAGCCCGTTGACGTCTTTCACTTTCATCACCGAGCGGTCGAAACGGCCCTCGTCCCAGGCCACGGCCGCGCGATTCTGGCTTTCGACCGCATAGGCATCGACATCGTCGCGCGAAAATCCGTATTTGGTCGCGATCAGGTCGGCGGAAATGCCTTGCGGCAAAAAGTAATGCGCGACCGCGATCGAGGGGTCCATGGCCCAGGCGCCGCCGGCCGCGCCGATGCCGACGCGGCTCATGGACTCGACGCCGCCGCCGATGGCCAATTGCTGCTGGCCCGACATGATCTGCGCCGAAGCGAAATTCACCGCATCGAGCCCGGAGGCGCAGAAGCGGTTGATCTGCACGCCGGCGACGCTGTCGCCATAGTTCGCGACCAGAGCCGCGGTGCGTGCGATATCCGCGGCCGCCTCGCCGACCGGATCGACCACGCCCATCACCACATCGTCGACCAGCGCGGTGTCGAGATTGTTGCGGGTCTTGATCTCTGAAAGCGCCTGCGCCGCGAGATTGAGCGCGGTGACCTCGTGCAGCGCGCCGTCCGCCTTGCCGCGGCCACGCGGCGTGCGCACGTGGTCGTAGATAAACGCTTCGGGCATGGATTCCTCTCCGTCCCCGTCTTTCCCGCTGTCGATATATAAAGGTTAGAACGCTTCCAGCGGCAATGCCATGGTGCTCGCCGCACCGGCTTTGATGCGGGCAAGATGCGCGCTTGACGCCGGCAACACGCGCTCCATGAAATATCGTCCGGTCATCAGCCGCTGCGCCATCCGCTCATCCGCGCCATTGCCGCCCTTGGCCGCTTCCGCGATCAGGCACCACATGTAGCCGAGCGCGATTAGACCGAAGAGCTGCATGTAATCGGTCGAGCCGGCGCCGGCATTGTCGGGATCGGCCATGCCGTGCTGGGCAAACCACATCGTCGCCTCTTGCAACTCGCCGAGCGCCTTGCCGAGCGGCGCCGTATAAGGCGTCATCGCGGCGTCGGCGCCGTGGTCCTTGATGTAGGCCGAAACCTCGCCGAAGAAAGCGCGCAGCGCCCGTCCGCCGTCCTTCGCCAATTTGCGGCCGACCAGATCGAGCGCCTGAATTCCGTTCGCGCCCTCATAGATCATCGGGATCCGCGCATCGCGCACGAATTGCTCCATGCCGTGCTCGGCGATATAGCCGTGCCCGCCGAAGACTTGCTGCGCCAGAACCGTATTGGCGAAGCCTTGATCGGTCAGCACGCCCTTGATCACCGGCGTCAGCAATCCCAGATGATCGTCGGCGGCTTCGCGTTCGTGCGCGTCTTCGGAGCGATGCGCGACATCGCTTTTGAGCGCCGTCCATAGCACCAGCGCCCGCGCCGCTTCGTTGAAGGCGCGGATAGTCATCAGCATGCGGCGCACGTCCGGATGCACGATGATGGGATCGGCGGGCTTGTCGGGAAATTTTGCGCCGGCCAGCGCCCGTCCGGCGAGCCGCTCCTTGGCGTAAGCGGCGGCGTTTTGATAGGCGACTTCCGACAGCGCCAGTCCTTGCAGGCCGACATTGAGCCGCGCCTCGTTCATCATCACGAACATCGCCTGCAGGCCGCGATTGGCTTCGCCGACCAGCCAGCCGGTGGCGCCATCGTAATTCATCACGCAAGTAGCGTTGCCGTGGATGCCCATCTTCTCTTCGATGGAGCCGCAGCTCACCGCATTGCGCGCGCCGGCGCCGCCATCGGCTGCCGGCAGGAATTTCGGCACGACGAACAGCGAAATGCCCCTGGTGCCTTCCGGCGCGCCTTCGATCCGCGCCAGCACCAGATGCACGATGTTCGGTGCGAGATCGTGCTCGCCGGCGGAAATGAAAATCTTGGTGCCGGTGATCTTGTAGCTGCCGTCCGGCTGCGGCGCGGCGCGCGTGCGCAACAGGCCGAGATCGGTGCCGCATTGCGGCTCGGTCAAATTCATCGTGCCGGCCCATTCGCCGCTGATGAGCTTCGGCAAGTAGAGCGCCTTGAGCTCCGCCGTGGCGTGCGTGAACAGAGCCGCGACCGCGCCCTGGGTCAGGCTCGAATACATCGAGAACGCCATATTGGCCGAGCAGACGAATTCGCTGACCGCCTGCGCGATCGCGTTCGGCAGTCCCTGCCCGCCGAATTCGGCCGGCGCCGCAAGACCGACCCAGCCGCCCTCGGTGAATTGCTTGTGCGCCGCCTTGAACCCGGTCGGCGTCGTCACGCTGCCGTCGGCATGGCGGCGGCAGCCTTCCTTGTCGCCGACGCGATTGAGCGGGGTCAGCACGTCCTCGCAGAATTTCGCCGCCTCGCCGAGCACGGCGGCGACCAGATCCGGGGTCGCGTCGGCGAAGCCAGGCAGGTTGTTGTAGCGCTCGATATGGAAGACGTCGGTCAACAGGAACATGACGTCGTCGACCGGAGCTTTGTAGCTCGGCATGATCTTCCCCCGTTGCGCGCTTAGGCCTCCGCGCAGGCTAGCCGAATTCACGATAGGGCGACGACGGCCGGGGCGGAGGAGACCCCCGCCGGTTCCATGCCTCCCGGCTTCCGGCGGAGGCCGGGAAGAGACCGCGCCGACCGGCCGTTCTTTACCGGTTCCGGCCGGTCTTTAACCGCTTGTTTACCCTATTCCTGAAAAGTCGGCATTCGAGGACGCCGCGCCCTCTGCTTCGTCTGTTGCCGAGCAAAAGCTCAGAAACAGGGCCAAAGATTGGGCCATCCCGCTCCTCCCAATGTGATTTGGGCGCAATGAAATCTGGCGGTCCGTGGAACTTGAGAGGCCTCCGTCCAGAAGCGCGCGAAGCCGCTCGCAGCGCCGCGCGTGACTCCGGCATGTCTGTCGGCGAGTGGCTCAACGACGTCATCCGGCCCGAAGACGATGACTACGATGCGCGCGACCGCGACACCGACGATGACGGCGTCCAGCGTGACGATGAGCGCTATTCGCGCCGCGACCGCGAATCAGACGATCCGCCGCGCCGCCAGAGCCGCCGCCCGCGCGACGCGCGCGATGACGAACCGGAACCTTATCCGCAACGCCGGCACGAAGGGCGCCATCATGGCGGCCGCCACCGCGATGTCGAAACCGAGCTCGAACCCGATTTGCTTCGCGCGCCGCCGCGGCTGCGCGAGGCGGCCCGCGCCGCGGCACGAGCCCGCGATGAAGAGCGGCGGGCGAACCGCGCCGATCAGGAAACTCGCTCCCGCGAAGCCGAGCGCGGCCGCCAACAGGGCGGCAATGACGCGCGGGTGCGGCAAGCCGCGCGGCAGGCGATGCGCGAAGAGGCGCGTGACGCCGCTCGCGCCGAGGACGCCCGCCAAGCGGCGCGGGCAAGGTCGGAAATGGGCGAAGTCCATGCCCGCCTGGACAAGCTCTCGCATCAACTCGAACGCATCGCACGACAAGATTTGGGGCGGCCAGACCTTGCGCGGCCCGAACCGGCGCGCCTGAGCGGCGCGCCGCCGGCCCTCCATCGCGAGCCCGCGACGCCGCCTGGCCGGCCGCAAGCGCGGCCTGCACAAAATGGCGCCGCTGTCGGCTCGCTCACCGTTGACGATGCGATCGCTGAAATCTCCGAACGCCAGCGGGCACTTTACGGCGAAGCGCCGGCGCGACCCGCTGAGCCGCCACGTGCGACGGCTCCGCTCCCGCCGCAGCCGCAGCCGCAGCCGCAGCCTGAGCCGGCGCCGCTATCGTTCAGCGCCAAAGCCCCGCAGCCGCTGCCGGAAGCCGCTTCCCCGCCGATCATGCCGAGCGCGCCGGCGCCGGCCCTCGACATTTCCAAGCTCGAAGAGCAATTGCGCAATATCACCGCGCGGATCGAGACGTTGCGGCCGGCCGGCGACCTCGAGGAAGTCATCGCCGGCTTCCGCAAGGAACTTGCCGATATCGGCCGCCAGATTACCGAAGCGCTGCCCCGGCACGCGGTGGAATCGCTGCAGATCGAAATCCAGGCTCTGGCGCAGCGGATCGATCATTCGCGCGCGAACGGAAGCGTCGATTCGGCGGCGCTGGCCGGGCTTGAACGCGGCCTCGCCGAAGTGCGCGATGCGCTGCACCGGCTGACGCCGGCGGAGAATCTGGTCGGCTTCCAGGACGCGGTCCGAGGGCTGGCGCAGAAGGTCGATCTGATCATCGGCAAGGAAGATCCGGCGACGCTGCAGCAGCTCGAGACCGCGATCTCGGCGTTGCGCGGCATCGTCTCGCATGTCGCCTCCGACGACACGCTGACCAAGGTCGCCGAGGACGTGCGGGCGCTGGCGGCCAAGATCGACGATTTCGCCAATCAGGCCGCGAGTGGACATGCGGTGGCGGCGCTGGAAAGCCGTCTCGATACGCTGGCCAATGCGCTCAATGCCTCGACCGAAGCCGGCCACGCGGTGCCGCGCGAGCTGGAAAAACTCCTTTCCGGACTGATCGAGAAGCTCGAATGGGTTCAGCTCACCCACACCGATCACGCCGCGCTCGGCCATCTCGAGGACCGCATCGCGCAACTGATCAAGCGGTTTGACGCCTCCGACGCGCGGCTTGGCAATCTCGAAGCCGTCGAGCGCGGCCTCGCCGATCTCCTGGTCCATATCAACGAGGCGCGCGCGCAGGGGAATGTATATGCCGGCGCCGCGGCGCTGGCTTCGCCCACGCTACCGGCGCCCCAGCCGGCGACAATCGCCGACATCAAACGTGAAGTCGCCGACATCATGCGTGGTGATCGCCGAGTTCAGGATTCGCTTGAAGCCGTTCACGGCGCCGTCGAGCATGTCGTCGATCGCCTGGCGATGATCGAAAGCGGCCTCCACGACGCCGACCAGGCGGCTCCCGCGCCGGCAAGGACCGAGACGCCGAAAGCCGAGGCGGCAAGGCCGCAAGCAGCCGCGCGGGAGCCGGCACGTTCGGCAACAAGCACGAATCTCAGCGACCGCGAGCCGGATTTGCTCAGGTCCACGCCGGCCGCGGCTTCAGCCGCATCTGCGGCGGTCGCACCGGCGCCGATGCCAATGTCGGCGCCCGAGGCGCCGCGCCATCCGCCTGCCGCTGAATCTGCTGCGTTTGAGGCCGCGCCACGGCGCATGGTCGCCGGCTCGCGCGCCCCGCTCGATCCGAACCTGCCGCCCGATCATCCGCTCGAGCCGGGTTCGGCCCCCGGATCGACGCTTGCGTCCCAGCTGGCTGCTCCGCTTGGCGCGCGCTCCAGCAGCCCCTCTGCGGCCGATCGGATCGCGGCTTCGGAAGCCGCAGCGAACATGGTGCCGCCGCCGCCCGGCGCGGCGGGCGAAAAGCACGACTACCTTGCGGCGGCGCGCAAAGCCGCGCAGGCCGCGGCCGCCGCTCCGGCCGAACGCAAATGGAGCGCAAAGAAATCTTCGGCGCCGGCGAAAGGATTGTCGCAGCGCCTGCGCAAGCTGTTCGTGGCCGGCGGCGCCGTTGTCGTCGCTGCGCTGCTTGTGCATGTCGTCCTGCACATGTTCCAGGACAATTCTCCGGGCTCGGCAATTTCGCCGCCACCGCTGCCGGAACATTCTTTTGACGCCGGGCCGGAAAAGGATTCCGCAGTCACGCCGCCGCCGGCCATCAGCGGGCCGACAGCCACGCCGGCTCCGGCCCCCGCAACGAATGCGCCCGTGAACGCAATGCCGAATGCTGCCCCCGGCCAGCCGCTCAATATCGCGCCGCCGCCGCAACCGAACCCGCAGTCGGATCAGATTCCAAACACCGCGCCGCAGCGGCAGTCGTGGGTGCCCAATGACTCCACTGGCTCGCTGCCGTCACGGTGGTCGCCGCAAGCTCAGCCCGGCGCGCCGTTCCAATCTGCGCCAATCCCCGTGCCGGTTCCGTCCGCGGTCGATGCCGACAAATTGCCGGCGACGATCGGCGGCCCGACGCTGCGCGCCGCGGCCGCGGCCGGCGATTCGGCGGCCGAATACGAAATCGCCTCCCGCTTCGCCGAAGGCCGCGGCGTTGCCGTGAGCAACGAGCAGGCCGTGCACTGGCTGCAGCGCGCCGCCGATCAGGGCCTGGCGCCGGCACAGTTCCGCCTCGGCGGCCTCTACGAAAAAGGCATCGGGGTGAAGAAGGACCTCACCAAGGCGCGCGACTTCTACACGGCCGCCGCCGACCGGGGTAACGGCAAGGCCATGCACAATCTCGCGGTGCTCTATGCCGAAGGCATCAGCGGTCCGGCCGACTACAAGACCGCCGCACAATGGTTCCGCAAGGCCGCCGACCGCGGCATCACCGACAGCCAATACAATCTCGCGATCCTCTACGCGCGCGGCATCGGCGTCGAGCAGAACTACGCGGAGTCCTACAAGTGGTTCACGCTTGCCGCCAATCACGGCGACGCCGACGCCGGCAAGAAGCGTGACGAAATCGCCGCTCATCTCGACACGCAGTCGCTCGCAGCGGCGCAAGCCGCGGCGCAGAAATGGACCGCCGCGGCACAGCCCGACGAAGCGATCAACGTCAAGACGCCGCCGGGCGGCTGGGACATGCAAGCCGCAAAGCCTGCGCCCAAGCCGAAGCTTCCGGGCAAGCCCGAAGCCAAACTCTAGGGCGTTTGCACATAAATCGCGTCGGGTTAGGATGCGCGGATGGGGAAATCCTGCCGCCTGCTCCTTGCCCTCGCCCTGCTGCTCCTCGCCACGCCGGCCCTCGCCGCGCAATGCGGCGGCGACTTCAACGCTTTCCTGGCCGCGATGGCGCGCGACGCGCAGGCTCAGGGCGTCTCGCGCGCGGTCATCGACCAGGCCTTCGCCGGCCTGACGCCCGACCCCGCCGTGCTTGCCTTCGACCGCCGCCAGCGCGGCATGTTCCACTCCAAGAGCTTCGAGGAATACGCCGCCACCCGGGTCATCCCGGCCCGCATCAACCGCGCCAGGAAACTGATGCAGGTGCACGCCGCGCTGCTCGGGCGCATCGAGAAGCAATTCGGCGTGCCCGCGTCGGTGATCGTGGCGGTCTGGACGCTGGAAACCGACAACGGCACGGGCGACATGGGCAAGCTGCCGGTGATCCGCACGGTGGCGACACTAGCGCATGACTGCCGCCGCTCCGAGCTGTTCCAGCGCGAGCTTATCGCCGCCCTGCAGATCCTCCAGCGCGGCGATCTGCCGTTGCGCGATCTGGTCGGCGCCTATGCCGGCGAGATCGGCCAGACACAGTTTCTGCCTTCGTCGTACATCAAGTACGGCGTCGACTATGACGGCAACGGCCATGTCGATCTGCGCCATTCCGTTCCGGATGTGCTGGCCTCGACCGCCAATCTGCTCAAGACCAATGGCTGGCAGGCCGGCGCGCCATTTACCCAGGGCACGCCGAATTTCGAGGTGGCGATGCGGGAGTGGAATCACTCCGAGGTCTACCGCAGGACCATCGTGCTGATGGCGCAGCGGATCAGCGGCGGGTGATAAGCCGCGATCAATCCGAAAGACAGCGCGCCGCCGGCACGGCATAGAGTCGCCGCTCGCCCAGCATGTGTGCGGTGAAGGCGCGCGGGCCGAACAAAGACGCGATCGCGCGATGGCGCACATTCGAGCCCGCCGGCATAAGCGCCGAAGGCCGGCATCACCAGACGATGGCCGTCGCCGGCAAAACAGCGCCGCCGCAGCGCGCGGCCGCGCTGCACGATGCAGGCCAGCGGATGCAGATGGCCGGCGATTTCGCCTTCGACCGGATCGGCGGAAGGCTCGTGGCGGAACGTGAGCGCGCCGAGCGCCAGCATGTCGGCGAAGCGTCCGCCGATATTGCCGACCGGATCGGGATCGTGATTGCCGGCAAGCCAGACCCAGTCGCGGCCCCGCTGCAGTGCGCCGAGCGCGCCGCGGCAGGACTCGGCCATGCGCGCCGGACCGCCGCCGTCGTGGAAGCTGTCACCGAGGGCAACGACGAGGCTCGGCGCATAGTGCCCGATCAGGTGCGCGAGCCGCGCCAGCGTCGCCGCCGTATCGTAAGGCGGCAGCAGCACGCCGCGCGCCGCATAAGCGGAACCTTTTTCCAGATGCAGATCGGCGGCGACCAGGAGCTTTTCCTCCGGCCAGTACAGCGCACCGGCCGCATCGGCGATCAGCGTAACGCCCGCGACCGTAATCTCGCGCACATGATCCCGCATCGGCGGCTTCGCTTCCTCGGCCGCGCTCCCGCGAGCGGAAGACAGGCTCACTGCATCGCCTCTTTCACCAATTCGTCCTCGGCCTCGGCCAGCAGCGTCTCCGCCGCTTCGCCATAAACCGCCTCGCGCCCGATCTCCAGCATCACCGGAACCGCCAGCGGCGAGACGTGATCGAGCGCTTTATGGACGATTCGGCCCTTGATGCGCGAGAGCATTTCGCCGAGCCGGCGCACGTCGAGGAGGCCGGTTGCCGCATCGGCACGCGCCGCGCGCAACAGCACGTGGTCGGGCTGATGGCTGCGCAACACGTCGTAGACGAGGTCGGTGGAAATCGTGACCTGCCGGCGCGATTTCTCCTCGCCGGGAAAGCGCCGCTCGATCAGGCCGGCGATGATCGCGCAGCTCCGGAAAGTCCGCTTCATCAGCGCCGATTCGGCAAGCCACGCCTCAAGATCGTCGCCGAGCATGTCCTCGTCGAACAGTTCGGCCAGCGAGAATTCGCCGCGCGCAAGCCGCTGCGCCACGTCGCCCAGCCCCCAGACCGCGAGCGCATATTCATTGGCGACGAAGCCGAGCGGCCGCAGCCGCGCCCGCTCGAGTCGGCGCGTTAACAGCATGCCAAGCGTTTGATGCGCCAGCCGTCCCTCGAACGGATAGCAGACCAGATAATTCTTGTTGCCGCGCGGAAATGTCTCGACCAGCAATTCGCGCCGCCCCGGCACTTGCGAACGCCATTTTTGAATCTCGAGCCATTCGCGCGTCTGTTCCGGCAATTGGCGCCAGGCGCTCGGATCGGAAATGATGGTGCGCACCCGCTCGGCGAGATAGGTCGAGAGCGGAAACTTGCCGCCCTCATAGGCCGGGACTTTGGGATCTTCGGACGCCGTGCGCGACACATAGACCGCGTCCTCGACGATCGCTTCATATTTCAGGATTTCGCCGGCGAAGACGAACGTATCGCCGGGCACCATCGTCTCGACGAAATATTCCTCGACCTCGCCGAGCAGCCTGCCGCCGCGCGGGATCATTTTCGAGACACGCGAACGCACCAGCCGCACTTTGAGCATGTCGGCTTCGACAATGGTGCCGACATTCATGCGATAGCGCTGCGCCACTTTGGGATGCGCAATGCGCCAGCGGCCGTCCTTGCCTTCGCGGATGCGGGCGAAGCGGTCATAGGCCTTGAGCGCGTAGCCGCCGGTGGCGACGAAATCGACCACGGCGTCGAAATCCTCGCGCGTCAGCGCCGCATAGGGTGCAGCCGTCGTGACTTCGGCATAAAGATCGTCGCTGCGAAACGGCTCGCCGCAGGCGCAGCCGAGCACGTGCTGCGCCAGCACGTCGAGGCCGCCGGTGCGCTGCGCCGGCGTGTCCTGCGCATTGACCGCGATCGCATCGATCGCGGCGCGGCATTCCAGCACTTCGAAGCGGTTCGCCGGAATGAGCACGCCCTCGGACGGCTCGTCCATGCGGTGATTGGCGCGACCGATTCTCTGCAGCAGTCGCGATGAGCCTTTCGGCGCGCCGACATTGACGACCAGATCGACATCGCCCCAGTCGACGCCGAGATCAAGCGACGACGTGCACACCACCGCGCGCAGGATCCCCGCCGCCATCGCACCCTCGACCTTGCGCCGCTGCGCCACGTCGAGCGAGCCGTGATGCAGCGCGATCGGCAGATTGTCCTCGTTGAGATGCCAAAGGTCCTGGAAAATGCCCTCGGCCTGGCTTCGCGTATTGACGAAGACCAACGTGGTGCGATGCGCCGTGATGACCGAATAAAGCTCGGCGAGCGCATAGCGTGCGGAATGTCCGGCCCAGGGCACATGCTCGGCAGAATCAAGCATGACCACATGCGGCTCGGCGCCGCCTTGCGCGACAATGAGATCGGCACGCGCCGGCGCACCGCCGGGCTCGCGCTGCGGCACCATCAAACGGCACAGATCGTCGGGCTCGGCGACGGTCGCCGACAGACCGATGCTCGCGACATGCGGCGCCAGGCGAAACAGCCGCGCCAGATCGAGCGACAGCAGATCGCCGCGCTTCGATGTCACCAGCGCATGCAGTTCGTCGAGCACGATCCGGCGCAGCGAGCCGAACAGATAAGGCGCGTCGGCGGAGGCGAGCAGCAGCGCCAATTGCTCCGGCGTCGTCAGCAGGATTTCCGGCGGATCGCGGCGCTGGCGCTGGCGCTTCGAGGCCGGCGTGTCGCCGGTGCGGGTCTCGATGCGGATCGGCAGGTTCATCTCCGCAATCGGCGCTTCGAGATTGCGCGCAATATCGACGGCGAGCGCTTTGAGCGGAGAAATATAGAGCGTGTGCAAGCCGCCGTCGCGGCGGACGTCGCGGCCGGTCGAGAGGAGACGCTTGCGCTCAGCCACCGCGGCTTGCGGCGACAAACCCCCGCTCAAGTCCACGAGGCTCGGCAAAAAACCAGCCAGCGTCTTGCCGCCGCCGGTCGGCGCGATCAACAGCACCGAGCGGCCGGACTGCGCCTTGGCCAAAAGCTCCAATTGATGCGCGCGCGGCGTCCAGCCGCGGCCGGCGAACCAGCGCGCGAACTTCTCTGGAAGTTTTGCTACTGGTTGGTCGAGCAAATTTACCCCGTCCGCCTTCGCGCCCTGTCGCCAAAAGCAGATAAGCAGGGTGCGAGAAGAAATAAAGGACGCGGGATAATGGCGCTCGCGGTGGCGAGGGTTCCGATCAAATCTCCCGGAACGGCAACGCCACGACGACCAGCCCCTCGACCGGCACGCCCTTTTCGCTGCGCACCGAAGTCCTGGCGAGATGCAGAACCGTCAGCCTATTTGCTGCGAGAGCCGTGCGGACATAGGCCTCGCCATGCGCGAAACGCAGCGTCGGCAACAGCTTTGTGCCGTCGCCGGAATGCGTCTCGACCGTGAAAGCGAGAAGGCCGCCGGGCGCCAGAACCTTTGCGATAGGAGCAAAGATCGGCGCGAGATCGCCGACATAGACAAAGACATCGGCGGCGAGAACGAGGTCGTAGCGCGCATACTCCACTGCGTTCAAAAAATCTTCGATCTTGGCAACATGCGTTTCGTCGTAGATGCCTTTCTCGGCGGCCTTGGCGATCATGGCCGCCGAGAGATCGACACCGACGAGCTTAGCCGCAAAAGGACGGAAGGCCGCGCCCGCAAGTCCCGTGCCGCAGCCAAGATCGAGCACATCGCCGAATTGCGGCGGATGGCCCAGCCCACGCATCACGTGCTGGACAGCCTCAAGCAGGATCGCCGGGCCGCGATAGCGCAGATGCTCGGTGAGAGCTGTGTCATAGCGGCCGGCATATTGGTCGAACAGGTGACGGACGTAAGCCTCCGACATCGCGGGACTCGCCTCGCCGCCGCCAAGCCGTGCGAGCTGAAGTCCGGCGCCTTGCCGATCCTGCGGGTCCGCCGCGCGCGCCTGCGTGAAGGCCGCCACCGCGCCGGTCGCGGTCGCCGAGCTTCTCGCGCGCCTCGCCGAGCATGAACCAGGCCGCGGCGAAGCCGGGCGCAAGTTCCGCGGTCTGCGCCAGAAGATCGGCGGCGCCGGCCAGATCGCCGCGCGCGATGAGATCGAGCGCCCATTGATAGCGCCGGTCGGCGATCAGATCGCCGGATGAGACGAATAATGGCCCGGTCTCGGTCATGGTGACGACTGGCGGCTTCCGGAATGACGCGCAGAGTTTATCTAATGGAAGATGCGTCCTGAAGACATCCTGGTGCCGACCCCGGCCGGCCTGTGCTGCAAGCGCGGCGGCTTTCATATCGATCCGACGCGAATTGTCGAGCGGGCGCTGATCACGCATGCCCATTCCGACCATGCCCGCGCCGGCCACGGCGCCGTACTGGCGACGCAGGAAACGCTGGACATGATGCGGCTGCGCTACGGCGATAATTTCGCCGGCACGACGCAGGCGATCCGTTATGGCGAAACCGTCACCATCGATGGCGTCACCGTGACCTTCCATCCCGCCGGCCATGTGCTCGGCTCGGCGCAGATCGCGGTACAGGCGAATGGACTGCGCATCGTCGCCTCGGGCGACTACAAGGACGTGCCCGATCCGACCTGCGCGCCGTTCGAGCTGGTGCCTTGCGACGTCTTCATCACCGAGGCGACCTTTGCGCTGCCGGTGTTCCGGCATGGCGATCCCGACGGCGAGATCGCAAAACTGCTGCGTTCGGTCGGCGCTGTTTCCCGAGCGCGCCCATCTGGTCGGCGCCTATTCGCTCGGCAAGGCGCAGCGCGTCATCGCGCTGCTGCGCAAGGCGGGCTACGCGGCGCCGATCTATCTGCACGGCGCGATGGAGAAGATCACCAACTATTATGTGGAGCGCGGCATCGATCTCGGCGAATTGCGGCTCGTCCGCGGCGCCGGCAAGGCCGATCTCGCCGGCACCATCACGATCTGCCCGCCGTCGGCGCTGACCGATCTGTGGACGCGGCGCTTTCCCGAGCCGCTCGCCGCCTTCGCCTCCGGCTGGATGCGGGTGCGGGCGCGTGCCCGGCAGCAAGGCGTCACGCTGCCCTTGGTCATTTCCGATCATGCCGATTGGGACGGTCTCACCGCAACGATCGCCGCCACCGCGCGCCGGCGAAATCTGGGTCACGCACGGCCAGGAGGATGCGCTGGTGCATTGGTGCACGATGCGCGGCCTCAAAGCGCGGCCGCTCGATATCGTCGGTTATGGCGACGAGGATGAGACGGAGGCCGCGACAAGCGGCGGCGAAGAGGAGTCATGAACCGCTTCGCCGAACTTCTCGACCGCCTCGCCTATGAGCCCGCACGCAACGCCAAGCTGCGGCTGATCACGGATTATTTTCGCTCAACGCCCGATCCCGAGCGCGGCTGGGCGCTGGCGGCCCTCACCGGTGCCTTGAGTTTTCCGCACGCCAAATCCGGCCTCATCCGCAGCCTGATCACCGAGCGCACCGACCCGGTGCTGTTCGCGCTGTCCTACGATTACGTCGGCGATCTCTCCGAAACCGTCGCGTTGATGTGGCCCTCGCCGCACGCAGAGCGCGCTCCCTCCCCCCTTGCGGGGGAGGATTGGGGTGGGGGGTCGGGAAATGGCGCACAAGCGTCGACGTTTGCGAGCCACCTCGCGACCCCCACCCCTAACCCCTCCCCGCAGGGGGGAGGAGAAATCTCGCTGACCGCCGTCATCGAAACGCTGTCCATGCTCGGCAAGGCGCAATTGCCGGCGCGACTGGCGCGCTGGCTCGATGCGCTCGACGAGACCGGGCGCTGGGCGCTGATCAAGCTGGTCACTGGCGGCTTGCGCGTCGGCGTCTCGGCACGGCTCGCCAAAGCCGCCGTCGCCGCGCTCGGCGACAAGGATGCTCACGATGTCGAATTGCTGTGGCCCGGCCTCGCGCCGCCCTATCGCGATCTGTTCGCCTGGCTCGAAGGCAAAGGCGACAAGCCGGTGAACATCGATCCGGCGCCGTTTCGGCCGCCGATGCTGGCGCACGCGCTCGACGATGCCGATCTCGCCGAACTCAACGCGCAAGATTTCATGGCGGAATGGAAGTGGGACGGCATCCGCGTGCAGGCCGTCGCCGCGAAGCTCGACAACGGCGACATGACCGCGCGGCTCTATTCGCGCACCGGCGAGGACATTTCCAAAAGCTTTCCCGATCTGCTCGACGCGCTCCACCTGCCCGGCGCGATCGACGGCGAGCTTCTGATCATGCGCGAGCACCGTGTGCAGTCGTTCAACGTGCTGCAGCAGCGGCTCAACCGCAAATCCGTCACGCCGAAACTCATTGCCGAATTTCCCGCGCATCTGCGCGCCTATGATCTTCTTGCCGACGGCGCGGAGGACTTGCGCGAGCGTTCCTTTGCCGAACGGCGGAAGCGGCTGGAAGATTTTATCGCGCGGCTTCACGAGGAACGTGTCGATCTCTCGCCGCTGATCCCATTCGCGAGCTGGGACGAACTGATCGCTGCGCGTCTCGATCCGGCCGCAGCCGGCGCCGGCGCGGATGCCACGGCGGTCGAAGGCGTGATGCTCAAGCGGCGCGACGCGCTCTATCTGCCTGGCCGGCCGAAAGGGCCGTGGTGGAAGTGGAAGCGCGATCCCTTCATCATCGATGCCGTACTGATGTATGCGCAGCGCGGCCACGGCAAGCGCTCGTCCTATTATTCCGACTACACGTTCGGCGTCTGGACCAAAGGTGAAGCCGGCGACGAGCTTGTTCCGGTCGGCAAGGCCTATTTCGGCTTCACCGACGAGGAGCTGTTGCAGATCGACCGCTTTGTCCGCCGCAACACGACCGACAAATTCGGGCCGGTGCGCGAAGTGGTGCACGAGCCCGAACAAGGCCTTGTCCTCGAAGTTGCTTTCGAAGGCCTGCAACGCTCGACCCGGCACAAATCCGGGCTCGCCATGCGCTTTCCCCGCATCAGCCGCTTGCGCTGGGACAAGCCGCCGCGCGAGGCCGATCGGCTGGAACGGCTCGAGACGCTGATCGCGCAGAGCGAAGGGATAGTTCTCTTCTCGCTCGTCCGCCGCGAAGCAATCGGGGCACCTCAGAAGCTGGATTCCTTCGTCGCTTTGCGCCGCGCAATGGCGGAGGTGAATGCGGCTAACCCGCCGCCTTCTCCCCCGCTTCCTTCGTCACCTGCTCGAGCGGCCAGCGCGCCCGCGGCGCGACGGAGAGCGGATCGGTCAGCCCCAAGGCGAGCCGCTCGGCGCCGGCCCAGGCGATCATCGCGCCGTTGTCGGTGCACAAAGCCGGCGGCGGCGCGACGAGTTCGGTGCCGACTTCGAACGCGACGCGCTGCAGTATCTTGCGGATCGCCTGATTGGCGGCAACGCCGCCGGCGCAGACCAACGCCTTCGGCGCATCAACTCTAAGCCGAAACATGCGCAGGCCCGCGCGCAAGCGGTCCTTCACGACATCGACCACCGCCTGCTGAAACGAGGCGCACAGATCGGCGACATCCTGGTCCGACAGCGGCGCGATTTTCTCCGCCTCGATCCGCAATGCCGTCTTCAAGCCCGACAGCGAGAAATCCGCATCGCGGCGGCCGCTCATCGGCCGCGGCAGCGCGAAACGCTGCGGATCGCCGCGCTCCGCTTCGCGCTCGACCAAAGGCCCGCCGGGATAGCCGAGCCCAAGCAATTTCGCCGTCTTGTCGAAAGCCTCGCCGATCGCGTCATCGACCGTGCCGCCCAGCCGAATGTAATCGCCGACGCCGCGCACGGCGAGGATCTGGGTATGCCCGCCGGAGGCCAGAAACAGGCAATACGGAAAGCCGACGCTGTCGGTCAGGCGCGCGGTCAAAGCATGGGCTTCCAGATGATTGACGGCGATCAATGGCTTGTTGTGCGCGAGCGCGACCGCCTTGGCCGTCGTCAGCCCGACGATCACGCCGCCGATCAGGCCGGGCCCGGCGGCGGCCGCGATGCCATCGAGATCGCCGAACGCGACCTTGGCCTCGGCCATGGACTTTTCGATGATGCGGTCGAGCGCTTCGACATGGGCGCGGGCCGCGATTTCCGGCACCACGCCGCCGAATTCGGCATGTTCGCTGATCTGTGACAGGACCACATTGGACATGATACGGCCGCGCAGCCCGTCTTCGCCGTCGGTGCGCTCGACCACGGCGGCCGCCGTCTCATCACAGGTGGTTTCGATGCCCAGGACGATCATCGGTATTATATAGGTCAGGCCATTGCGGAATTCGGGATGGCCACGTAGCACTTGAAGGCGTCAAGGCACAAATAATGGCACAATCGTTGACCCTGCGGATCGGTTCGCGCGGCTCGCCGCTGGCGCTGGTGCAGGCGCGCGAGGTGCAGAGCCGCCTGGCCAAGGCCAGTGGCCTCGACCCGGCCCGGATCGAGATCAAGGTGATCCGCACCACGGGCGACGCGATCCAGGACCGGCCGCTGGCCGATGCCGGCGGCAAAGGCCTGTTCACCAAGGAGATCGAGGAGGCGTTGCTCGAAGGCAGCGTCGACCTCGCGGTGCATTCGTCCAAGGACATGCCGACCGTATTGCCGCCGGGCCTCGTCTCTGTCGGCCTTCCTGCCGCGCGAGGACGCCCGCGACGCCTTCATCGGCCGTAACGTCAAAACGCTCGCCGAACTGCCGCGCGGCGCCGTGGTCGGCACCGCGTCGCTGCGCCGGCAGGCTCTGGTCAAGCATCTGCGGCCGGATCTGAAAATCGCGCCGCTGCGGGGCAATGTCGAAACGCGGCTGCGCAAGCTCGAAGCCGGCGACTTCGATGCCACCATTCTCGCAGTCGCCGGATTGAAGCGGCTCGGTCTGTACTGACCGCCGCAAGTTCGTTCCTCGATGCCGAGGATTTCGTGCCCGCGGTCGGCCAAGGCGCGATCGGGATCGAAACGCGCGAAGACGACGACAAAACGCGCGCACTGGTCGCCGCCATCAATGACGCCGACACCGCGACCGCGCTCGCCGCCGAACGTGCTTTTCTCGCCGTGCTCGACGGCTCGTGCCGCACGCCGATCGGCGGACATGCGCGCGTCAGCGGCACGCAAATCCGTTTTCGCGGCCTGCTCGCCAAGACCGACGGCAGCGAAGTGCTGAATGTGACGCGCGAGGGCCGCGCCGCCGAAGCGGCGAAACTCGGCGCCGATGCGGCGCATGATCTCAAGGCGCGCGCCGGATCTGGTTTCTTTGTCGAGGCCTGAGCGGAGGCTCCTTGCGCATTCTCCTGACCCGTCCGCAGGCCGATGCCGAGCGCACCGCCATAGCGTTACGTGCGCGCGGGCATGACGCGATCATTGCGCCGCTCCTTGAACTCGAGATTGCTATCCGATGCCGATCTCGGCGCCGGCCCTTGGGCCGCACTGCTCGTCACAAGCAGCAACGCAGTGCGCGCGCTTGCCGGCCACAAGCAGCCGCGAGGAATTGCGCGGCATCAAAGTCTTCACCGTCGGCGACCGCACCGCGGACGCCATGCGCGATTGCGGCTTCGCCAATGTCACTTCCGCCGCCGGCAATGTGAATGATCTCGCGGCCTTGGTCGCCGCGCAGGCTGCAGCCGCCGGTGCGCTTGCTCTATCTCGCCGGCGAAGAACGATCCGGCGATCTCGCCGGTCTTTTGCGGCAGAAAAATTTCGCCGTGGATACCGTTCTGGTCTATCGCGCCGTCGTCGCAACGGATTTGCCCCGCACTGCCGCAGCAGCACTGGCCGAAGGCCTCGACGGTGTCTTCCATTTCTCCCGCCGGAGCGCCGAGGCCTATCTGGATGCCGCGCGTCATGGCGGCCTCGCTGCAAGAGGCGCTCGCCAAGCCGGTCCATTATTGCCTGTCCGAGCGGATCGCCGAGCCTCTGCGGCAGGCCGGTGCGGCGAATATCCGCGTCGCGGCGCGGCCCGACGAGGCGGCATTGATCGAACTTTGCGGGTGATGGAGCATGATCCCGAAAAGCATGCCCTTGGACTTGATCCGAGGGTGGGTACCGGTTTTCGGACAAGATCATGCTCCAGAAAATTTAGCCGTTTCGACCGTGTTTTCGCTTTAAAAGCATGATCCCAAAAGGCATGCCCTTGGACTTGATCCGAGGGTGGATACCGGTTTTCGGATACGATCATGCTCTAGGATCTGGACATGCTGCGGAAGCCAGCCGGGTATTATGCCGTGACGGTGTGCTGGTCTTTGATCCGCAGCCGAGCTTGAGGGATACGATGACAAGCGAGTCTGACAGCACAGGCCGCCCGCCGCCGACCATCGAGCTCAAGGCGACTGAAGTCGATCCGCCGGGCGCGGGCAGCGCCAAAGCCAAGACAGAATCCAAAGCCGAATCCGCATCTCAAGACGCGGCGGCGGCAAAACCGGCGGCAAAAGCGGGCGCGCTCGCCCATGCCATCAGCGCTGCGGTCGGCGCGATCGCGGCGATATTGGTCCTGGGCGGCCTCTGGCTCGCCGGCTTCACGTCCGCGCGCGATGTCGTCAACTCGCAGACTTCGTCGTCGCCAGCCGCGGGTTCGGACATCACGGCGCGGCTCGACAAGATCGAGCACGCGATCCAGGCACAAAAGCCCGATGCGATTCCGCCCGCTGTCGGCAACCGGCTGACGGCGATGGAAATGCAAGCCAAGATGCTCGGCGATACGAGCGCGACCCTCAATCGCAGGCTCGACGACGTCGCGGCCACGAGCCAGGCGGCGCAGAAGCAGGCCGCGAAGCGCCGCGGCGGCCGCCGAGCGGCGCGAAAAGCGCCGGACAAGCGGGCGTTCAGCCGAGCGATCTAGCCGCACTCTCAAGCCGCATCGGCGCGCTCGAAAGTGCGGTCAAAACGCTGTCGGAACAGGTCGCGCATCCGGCCACCGGCGTCGATCAGGCGGTGCGTCTGACCGTTGCCGCGCAAGTGCTATCGGTCGCCGTCGAACGCGGCGCGCCGTATCAGGCCGAATTGAAAGCGGTGCAGGCGCTCGGCGCCGCCCCGAACGCGATGGCGCCGCTCGAAGCCTTTGCCGCCAGCGGAGTGCCGCGCGCGCGATGCGCTCGCGCACGATCTTACCGCGCTGCTGCCGGCCTTGCGCCGAGCCGCGGATACGTCGCCCGCCGACGCGACATTCCTCGACAAGCTCAAAGCCAATATGCAGGGACTGGTCCAATTCATCGCCGGTCGATGCGCCGCCCGGCAACGATCCCGCCGCGGTGATCACGCGCATCGAGATCGACGCCAATCGGGCCGACATTGGCGGCGCCTTGAGCGAGATCGCCGCGCTGCCGGATCGTGCCAAGCCGATCGTGGCGGATTGGGCCAAGACAGGCGCAGGCGCGCGAAGCTGCCATCGCTGCCAGCCGCAGCATTACCGCCGGCGCATTGGCGGCTCTCAGCAAACCGGCGCGCACAATGATCCGGGTCGTCATTTATCTGATCCTGGTTGGCAGCCGCGGCCTATGGCGTCGTCCAATTTGCCGATGTGCCGGGCGGCGTCGTCCTCATCTGGCAAGGCGTGCCATACAAGCTCTCGCTCGTGACGGCGGGCGCCGCACTGCTCGCCGCTTTTGCTCGCGCTCTATTTTATCGCCGCCGTCATCCGCGCCATTCCTGCGTTCGCCGCATGCACTGTCGCGGATGCGGCGAATGCGCCGGGGACTACGCGCCTATGAGGCCATGTCGCATGGCCTGATCGCGATCGGCGCCGGCGATATCGCCGCCGCGCAGAAGATTTGCCGCAAGGGCCAATCAGCTCGCGCCCGGCGAGCCGCTGGCGCTGCTCCTGAACGCGCAGACCGCGCAATTGTCCGGCGACCGCGCCGCGGCCGAGCGCGCGTTTCAAACCATGGCCGGCCGCGCCGATACCAAAGCGCTCGGCCTGCACGGCCTGTTCATCGAGGCGCGCCGCCGCAACGATCCGCAAGCCGCGCAGGCCTTCGCCGAAGAAGCGGCGCGCACGACGCCGGCGCTCGGCTGGGCGGCGCGCGCGGTGCTCGAAATCCCGCTGCGCCACCGGCGACTGGGCCGGCGCGCTGGCGCTGCTCGAACGCAGCAAAGACGCGCTCGACAAAGCCACCTATCGCCGCCAGCGCGCGGTGCTGCTCACCGCGCGTGCGCTTGCAACCGAGGCCAGCGACCGCGACGCCGCCAAGGCGCTCGTGCTTGAAGCGCAGCCGCTCGCGCCGGCTTTGATCCCCGCCGCCGCGATGGCCGGCCGGCTTTGGGCCGAAGGCGGATCGCTTGCGCAAAGCCAGCCGCGTCATCGAAAAAGCCTGGCGCGCTAATCCGCATCCCGATCTGGCGCAGGCCTACGCGCAGCTGCGCTATGGCGATGCCGCGCGCGACCGCCTCAAGCGCGTCGAAGCACTGGCGCGGCAAACATCCGACAATATCGAAGGCGCGCTCGCGCTGGCGCGCGCCGCGCTTGATGCGCGCGACTTCGCCAAAGCGCGCACGGCGCTCAAGCCCTATCTCGACACGCCGACCAAGCGCGTCTGCCTCTGATGGCGGCGATCGAGCGCGCCGAGGGCAATGATGAAGGCCGCGCCCGCGAGTGGACCGCGCGCGCCGTCAATGCCGCGCCGGATCCGGCCTGGACCGCCGACGGCTACGTCTCCGATCATTGGCTGCCGGCCTCGCCAATCACCGGGCGCATCGACGCCTTCGAATGGCGCGTGCCGCTCACCGGCACGCTGAGTGCCGAAGTGATCGAGCCCGCGATCGAGCCGAGCGCCACGGTCGCATCCGGCACAACGATCTCGGCCGAAGGCGCCGTGCCGGCGCCCGATAAAGGCGCGCCGCCCGGCGCGCGCGAACCGGCGCAGATAAAAGCCGAAGCGAGACCCGAACCAAGGCAGCCTGAAACAGGTTTGGGCGACGGCAAGCCCGCGCCCGTCATTCCGCTTGTTCACGCGCCCGACGATCCTGGCCCCGAGGGTGTCGACGAGAGCGAGCCGGCTTCCGCGCCGAGCGACGGCAACTGGCGAATTTTGGGGTAAGGGCGGTTGCCAGCACGCGGCCAGCGGGCATTATGCGACATGCATTATAATGCATAGCCGATCAGCCCAGCAATCCCAGCAAAGAATCCCAGAACGTGGCCACGGCAAAATCCAAGACCCGTCATAAAACGGCTGCGCCGGCGCCGAACGCGCCCGCCGCCGTCGCCGCCTTCCTCGCCGCGATCGGCCGCGAAGTGCGGCGCAACCGCGCCAAGCGCGGCATGACGCGCCGGCAATTGGCACATGCTTCGGAAACCTCGGAACGCTATCTGGCGCAGATCGAGAGCGGCGCCGGCAATCCTTCCGTCAGCGTGCTGCGCGCGATTGCGCTCGCGCTTGAACTGCCGATCGTCGCGCTGTTGCCGGAAACCGCGGCGCCGAACACCGCGCTCGGCGGCATCCTCGATCTGCTCGCGCAAGTGCCGCAAGCCGAATTGCCGGCGCTGACCAAATTGATCGAAGCGCGCGTCGCGCCGCCGGAACACACCGATCGGGCGCGGCGTATCGCGCTGGTCGGCCTGCGCGGCGCCGGCAAGTCGACGCTGGGGAGTAAGCTCGCCGAGCATCTCGGCTGGCCGTTCATCGAGCTCGATCGCGTGGTCGAGGAAGAATACGGCGCGCGCATTCCCGATCTGATCGAGATGGCCGGCATCGCCACGTTCCGCCGCCAGGAACGCAGCGCGCTCGAGCGCGTCATCGCCAGGAACGAATCCGCCGTCATCACTACCGCCGGCGGCATCGTATCGAGCCGCGAGACCTACACATTGCTGCTGCGGCGTACCCACACCATCTGGATCAAGGCAAAGCCCGACGATCACATGGGCCGCGTCATGGCGCAGGGCGACTTCCGGCCGATGGCGCAAAACCGCGCCGCCATGGCCGATCTGGTCGCGATCCTCGACGCCCGCCGCGCCGATTATGCGCGCGCGCAGGCCGAGCTCGACACGTCGGGCGACACGGTGGAACAGAGTTCCGCCAAGCTGTTACGGCTGGTCACGAATTTGTTGAGTTTGAAGGGACAATAGCCGGCGATGCCTGTGCAGAAACTTCAGGATGAAGGATTTCTCGACGTCGCGCCGCTGCGGCTTGAATATCGCATGATCGGGCCGCGGCCGGACGCGGCGCCGACCATCGTCATGCTGCACGAAGGGCTCGGCAGCGTCGGGTTGTGGAATTCGCTGCCTGATGCGATCGCCGAGGCGACCGGCGCCGGCGTCTTTGTCTATTCGCGCGCCGGTTACGGCAAGTCACCTCCCGGCAAGATGCCGCGGTCGACGTCGTTCCTCAACGAGGAAGCCTGCGAGGTTCTGCCGCGCGTGCTCGACGCCATCGGTTTTCAGCGCGGCCTCTTGATCGGCCACAGCGACGGCGCTTCGATCGCGGCGATCTATGCCGGCAGCGTCCAGGATCACCGCGTGCGCGGCCTCGTTCTGATCGCGCCGCATTTCTTCACCGAGGAGAAGGGACTTTTCGAAATCCGCCGCGCCGGAAGATCATTCGCGACCGGCGCGCTGCGTGAGCGGCTGGCGCCCTGGCATGCCGATGTCGATGCGGCCTTCCGCTCGTGGCACGAGCCGTGGACGCATCCCGACTTCGAAAAGTGGGATATCACCGAAGCGCTCGGCTACATCCGCGTTCCGTCCTCGTGATCCAGGGCGCGGACGATCAATACGGCACGTTGCGTCAGGTCGAGATCGTCAAAGAGGAATGCTATTGCCCGGTCGAGACCGCAGTGTTTCCCGGCGTCCGGCATGTGCCCTATCGCGAAGCGCCGGAGCTCACGCTCAAAACCATCGCGACTTTCGTCAACCGGCTGCTGCAGGACCATCATGAGGCGGAGCAGCCGGCGCAATCCGGTATTGCCGCCTCATGAATTATAATGCATAGTCCTTCACGCGGACGCGACGTAAACTGCATTATAATACATAAACGCTAGCTGAACCAAGAGCTTGAGGGCGGAGGCATCGTCATGAGCCAGGCTATGGGCCAAGCGCGCGATCACGCCGCAGCCGACGTCAGCGCAACGGTTCACGCCAAAACGAAGAGCGACAGATTGGCCGGCGGCAAGAGCGCCATCGATTTCCAGACCGAGCCCGCGCGTTATCGGCATTGGAAGCTCGCCGTCGACGGCGATGTCGCGACGCTGACCATGGACGTCGACGAGAAGGCGGGCCTGTTCGAAGGCTACGACCTGAAACTGAATTCCTACGACCTCGGCGTCGACATCGAGCTCGCCGACGCCATCGAGCGGCTGCGCTTCGAATATCCGCAAGCCCGCGTGCTGGTGCTGCGTTCGGCCAAGCCGCGGGTATTCTGCGCCGGCGCCAATATCCGCATGCTCGGCGGCGCGAGCCACGCCCACAAAGTCAATTTCTGCAAATTCACCAACGAGACGCGGAACGGCATCGAGGACCTGAGCGAGAGCTCCGGCGTGAAATCGATCTGCGCCATCAACGGCACCGCGGCCGGTGGCGGCTATGAGCTCGCGCTCGCCACGGACTACATCATGCTGGTCGATGACGGCACCGCCGCGGTGTCGCTGCCGGAACTGCCGCTGCTCGCGGTACTGCCCGGCACCGGCGGACTGACCCGCGTCTCCGACAAGCGCAAAGTGCGCCGCGATCTCGCCGACGTGTTCTGCACCACCGAAGAAGGCGTGCGCGGCAAGCGTGCGGTCGAGTGGCGTTTGGTCGACGCGGTAGCGCCGGGCTCGAAATTCGAAGACACCGTCGCCGCCCGCGCCAAGGAATTTGCCGCGCAATCGCCGCGCAAGGCTTCGGGACCGGGTATCAAACTTACGCCGCTCAAGCGCACGATTTCGCCCGCCGGCATCACCTACGAAACGCTCACAGTTGAACTCGCGCGCACCGAGCGCATCGCCACCATCACGCTGCGCGGGCCGAATACGCCGCCGCCTGCGACTGCCGACGCCATGGTGGCGCTGGGCGCCGATTTCTGGCCGCTCAAGCTTGCGCGTGAGCTTGACGATGCGATCCTGCATATCCGGCTCAATGAGCTGGACACGGCGGCGATCGTATTCAAATCCGCAGGCGATCCGGCGCAAGTGCTCGCCTATGACACGTTCCTCGACGCCAACAAGGATCACTGGCTCGCCCGCGAGATCCGGCATTTGTGGAAGCGCGTGCTCAAGCGCATCGATCTCACCTCGCGCTCGCTGGTGACCTTGATCGAGCCGGGCTCATGCTTCGCCGGCACGCTCGCCGAGCTGGTCTTCGCCAGCGACCGCTCCTACATGCTGATCGGTCGGCGCGAGGGCGACAACGAACCGGCAGCGGCCTTGGCGCTCGCGGACGCCAATTTCGGCGCCTATCCGATGTCGAACGGGCTGACGCGGCTTCAATGCCGCTTTCTGGCAACGCCGCAAAGCGTGGAAGCCGCCAAGGCCGCACGCGGCAAAATGCTCGACGCCGAACAGGCGCAAGAGCTCGGCCTCGTCACTTTCGCGCTCGACGACATCGATTGGGACGACGAGGTGCGCGTGTTCCTGGAAGAGCGCGCCAGCTTCTCGCCGGACGGCCTCACCGGGCTCGAAGCCAATCTGCGCTTTGCCGGGCCGGAGACCATGGAAACCAAAATCTTCGCCCGCCTCACCGCGTGGCAGAACTGGATCTTCCAGCGCCCCAACGCCATCGGCGAGGAAGGCGCGCTCAAGCGCTACGGCAGCGGCCAGAAGCCGGTCTTCGATACCAAGCGGGTGTAATCAGGACCTCTAATCAGGAACCAGTGTCATGAACATCGAGAACGTCGATTACACGACCAAGATTCCGAACAACGTCAATCTCGCCGAGGACCGCCAGGTACTGCGCGCGCTCGAGAGCTGGCATCCGGGCTATATCGACTGGTGGAAAGACATGGGCCCGGAAGGTTTCCAGGAAGCGCTGGTCTATTTGCGCACCGCCGTTTCGGTCGATCCCAAGGGCTGGGCGAAGTTCGATTATGTGAAAATGCCCGATTACCGCTGGGGCATCCTGCTCGCGCCGAAGGAAGACGGCCGCACGATTCCGTTCGGCCGCCATTACGGCGAGCCGGCATGGCAGGACATTCCGGGCGAATATCGCGCCATGCTGCGCCGCCTCGTCGTCATCCAGGGCGACACCGAGCCGGCTTCCGTCGAGCAGCAGCGTCATCTCGGCAAGACCGCGCCGTCGCTCTACGACATGCGCAACGTGTTCCAGGTCAATGTCGAGGAAGGCCGTCACCTCTGGGCGATGGTCTATATCCTGCAGAAATATTTCGGCCGCGACGGCCGCGAGGAAGCCGCCGAGCTGTTGCAGCGCCGCTCCGGCGATGCCGACAAGCCGCGCATGCTCGGCGCCTTCAACGAGGCGACGCCGGACTGGCTGTCGTTCCACATGTTCACCTTCTTCACCGATCGCGACGGCAAGATGCAGCTCGAGAGCCTGGCGCAATCCGGCTTCGATCCGCTGTCGCGCACCTGCCGCTTCATGCTGACCGAAGAGGCGCATCACATGTTCGTCGGCGAGACCGGCGTCGGCCGCACCATCCAGCGCACCTGCGAGGCGATGAAGGCGGCCGGCATCGAGGACCCCAGCGAGATCGAGAAGATCCGCGCTCTCGGCGTCATCGATCTGCCGACGCTGCAGAAGAAGCTCAATCTGCACTATTCGCTGTCGCTCGATCTGTTCGGCTCGGAAGTCTCGACCAATGCCGCCAACACGTTCAGCTCAGGACTGAAGGGCCGCTTCCAGGAGACCAGGATCGACGACGATCACCAGCTCGAAGCATTCGACCTATCCGGTGCTCAAATTCGTCAATGGCGAGATCAAGCGCGTCGACGAGCCGGCGCTGACCGCGATCAATATGCGGCTGCGCGACGACTACACCGCCGATTGTCAGAAAGGCATCGATCGCTGGAACAAAATCGTCGAGAAGACCGGCGTCGGGTTCAAGCTCGAACTGCCGCATGTCGGCTTCCACCGCCAGATCGGCGAGTTCAAGGCGGCCAAGATCACGCCGGACGGCAAGCTGATCGACGACGCGGCATGGAGCCGCGACTCCAACAAATGGCTGCCGTCAAAAGACGACGGCGACTTTATCGGCAGTCTGATGAAGCAGGTGGTCGAGCCCGGTCAATTCGCCAGCTGGATCGCCCCGCCGCGCGTCGGCATCGACAACAAGCCCGGCGATTTCGAATACGTGAAGATCGCGGCGTAACGGCGCTAGCCCAGCGGCCCTTCGCGCAAACGCGAGAGATCGAAGCGATCGATCTCGCGCAGCAATTCGACAAAGGCTTGCGCGCCTTGCGCGAAGGCCGCGTCGCCCTTGGCCGCACTCGCCAGCGTCGCGTCACCCACGGCACCGGTCGGATTGATGTCCTGCGTCATCCACGCAAAACCCGCCGGCCGATAGGCGCCGAGCCACTTGAATTCCTTGGACATCGCAATCGTCGCCGGCACGGCGTTCGGCGCCTTGTCCATGTGCACCACATCGGGCTTTGCCGCAAGCATCAGCGAGGTCTCGATATCGCCGCCGTGAATGCCGTGTTTCTTCTCGTCGGCCGTGAAGGTGCCGTCCGGATAACCGAAGCGATGCCAGCCGACGGTGACGGCGAGCATGCCGAGCCGCACGCGCAATTCGCGTGCAACCGTTTCCATCGCCGCGACATTGCCGCCGTGGCTCGTGATCAGAACCAGCTTGCGCAAGCCCGCGCGCGCCAGGCTCTCGCCGAGCTCGGTCCAGGCCGCGATCGCGGTCGTTGGCGACAGCGTGAGTGTGCCGGGATATTCGAGATGTTCGGCCGACACGCCGACGCGCTGCACCGGCAGGAACGTCACCGGCAGTTCGGCAGGCAACAGTTTAGCGACGCGCTCGATATAGGCTTCGGCGATGAACGTATCGACGCCGAGCGGCAGATGTGGCCCGTGCTGCTCTACGGCGGCCAACGGCAAGACAGCGATCCAGCGCGCGGTCTCGCCCGTGGCGATCTCCTGCCAGGTCATCTCCATCCAGTTGCGCTTCGGCAGCATCAAAAATCTCTGGCCGCTTGAATCAGGCTACGTGGAGCCGCGATCTTACCCGAAAACCGCAAGCCGGCGCGTCGTCCCGGACGGGTTCGGCTTTTTTTCGCGATCATGCTTTATTGTCGCCTCGCGTGATGATGGAGAGGCAATCCATGCCGTCTGCCGGGACTTTTCGCATCGTAGCTGTTCTCGCTGCCGTACTTACGGCTTGGCTCGCCGCGCTCGGTCCGGCCCGCGCCCAGTCTTCGTCCAAACCCCTCGACAAGGTCACCTTCGGCACCAACTGGCTCGCCGAAGGCGAGCAAGGCGGCTTCTTTCAGGCGCTCGCCGACGGCACCTATCGCAAATACGGGCTCGACGTGACGATTCTGCAGGGCGGGCCGAACGCCAACAACCGCATTCTGCTGCCGGTCGGCAAGATCGATTTCTTCCTCAGCGCCAATACGCTGCAAAGCTTCGACGCGGTCGCCAACAACATTCCGACCGTCGAGGTCGCGACGATGTTTCAGAAAGACCCGCAAGTCTTTCTCGTCCATCCCGATCAGGGCATCGACAAGTTCACCGATCTGAAAAACCTGACGCTGTTCGTGTCGCAGGAAGGCGTAGCCAGCTATTACCAATGGCTCAAGGCCGATTACGGCTTCAAGGATTCGCAAGTCAAACCCTACACGTTCAATCCGCAGCCCTTTATTCTCGACAAGAAGAGCGCGATGCAGGGCTATGCGACATCGGAGCCGTATGCCGTCGAGAAGGCGGCGAAGTTCACGCCGAAAGTCTTCCTGCTCGCCGACCAGGGCTTTTCCGCCTATTCGACCTTGATCGAGACGCGGCGCGACCTCGTCGACAAGAAGCCCGATCTGGTGCAGCGCTTTGTCGATGCCTCGATCATCGGCTGGTACAATTACATCTATCACGACAATTCCGCCGGCAATGCGATGATCAAGAAGCTCAATCCGGAAATGACCGACGACCTGCTCGCCTATTGCGTCGCCAAGCTGAAGCAATACGGCATCGTCGATTCCGGCGACGCGACGACGCTCGGCGTCGGCGCCATGACCGATGCGCGCTACAAGGCGTTCTTCGACCAGATGGTGCATGCCGGCGTGGTTAAGGCCGGGCTCGACTACAAGAAGGGCTACACGCTGCAATTCGTCGACAAGAAGGTCGGGCTCGATCTGCGGCCGAAGCCATAATGCCCGCGCCAGCTAGCCCCTCCATTGTCGCGCTGCATGGTGTCGGCAAGACCTTTCCCAACGGCACCGCGGCGCTCGCGGGGCTTGAGCTTGACGTGCGGCGAGGCGAATTCCTGTCGCTGCTCGGGCCGTCGGGCTGCGGCAAGTCGACGGCTTTGCGCATCATTGCCGGTTTGAGCGAGCCGAGCACCGGCAGCGTCGCGTGGCCGCAGCAGGCGAACACGCGGGGTGGACGCCGGATCGGCTTCGTTTTCCAGGAGCCGACGCTGATGCCCTGGACCACGGTGTTCAACAATGTGCTGCTGCCGCTCAAGCTCAAGGGCGCCGCGCGCGACAAGGCGGCGGCGAGTGTTGCCGCGGCGCTCGATCGCGTCGGGCTGCAAAAATTTTCGGACTCCTACCCGCGAGAATTATCCGGCGGCATGCGGATGCGCGTCTCTATTGCGCGGGCGCTCGTCACCGAGCCGGATCTGCTCCTGATGGACGAGCCGTTCGCTGCGCTCGACGAGATCACGCGCTTCAAGCTCAACAACGATCTCCTGGAGGTGTGGCAAGCGCTGCGCACAACGGTCGTGTTCGTCACGCATTCCGTGTTCGAATCGGTGTTCTTGTCGAACCGCATCGTGATCATGGCGGCGCGGCCGGGCCGCGTCTTCACCGAACTTGCCATCGAGGCGCCCTACCCGCGCGATCAGAATTTCCGCACCTCTGCCGAATATGCCGCGCTGTGCCGCCGCACCTCCGAGGCGCTGGCGCAGGCCATGGCTGCAGGGGGCGAGCAATGAGTAGCCAACCCTCCGCTCATTCCCGCGAAAGCGGGAATCCAGCAGCTGGGTCCCCGCCTTCGCGGGGACGAGCGGCAAATAATGGTCATGTTCTCCGTATCGCCCTGCCAATCATTGTCCTGGCGCTGATCCTCTTCGCCTGGGAAGCGATCGTTCGCATCGGCAATATTCCGCCATACGTGCTGCCGGCGCCGAGCCTGATCCTGCAGACGCTGATCGCCGACGGGTCGCTGCTCTGGCACTCGCTGCTGGTGACGTTGCTCACGACCATCGAAGGCTTCCTGTTGGCGGCCATCGGCGGCATCGGTCTCGCCGTTCTGTTCAATCAGTTCCGGCTGCTCGAATATTCGCTCTATCCCTATGCCGTGATCCTGCAGGTGACGCCGATCGTCGCGGTCGCGCCGCTGCTGTTGATCTATCTGCCGCAGCCGCTCGCGGTGCTCGCCTGCGCCTGGATCGTCGCGTTCTTTCCGGTCCTGGCCAATACCACGCTCGGGCTCAATTCGACCGACCGCAATCTCGCCGATCTGTTTGCGCTTTGCGGCGCCTCGCGCGGGCAAGTGTTTGGAATCTGAAACTGCCGGCGGCGATGCCCTACATTCTCGGCGGCCTGCGCATTGCCGGCGGCCTGTCGCTGATCGGCGCGGTCGTCGCCGAGATCGCCGCAGGCTCCGCCGGCGCCGGCTCGGGCCTCGCCTACCGCATCGCTGAATCCGGCTATCGTCTCAATATCCCGCGCATGTTCGCCGCACTCCTGCTGCTCTCGCTCGCAGGCATCGTGATCTTTTAGCTTTGTCGCTGGTCAATTACCTGGCGCTGCGCCGCTGGCACGAAAGCGCGCTGGATGCAGGAACGCTAAGGCTCCGACCCTATCGTCATTGCGAGCGCGAGCCTCGAAGGCAATCCCAGCGCTGAGCCTCGGCCCTGGATTGCTTCGTCGCTTCGCTCCTCGGAAAGACGGGTCATTAATCCGGCAGCGCCATTGCCAACACTCTCGCGACATGGATAGCCTCACGTCCGGCACCATCGTGAATCTGATGCCGGCACGATGTGCCGTCGGCGACGATGATGGCGTCATCCGGCGCCTTGCGCACAGCCGGGAGCAAAGACAACTCACCCATTGCGCGCGACACGCTCGATCGTGTCGGCGTGATAGCCGAAGGCGCCCGCCATGCCACAGCAGCTCGATTCGATCTTCTCGACTTCGAGATCGGGGATGAGTTTCAGCGCCGTCTCGACCGCACCCATCGTATCGAACGACTTTTGGTGGCAATGGCCGTGCAGCAAGGCACGCTTTTTCATTGGTTGAAGCGCCAGCTTGAGCTTCCCGGCTTTCGCCTCTCGCGCCAAAAATTCCTCGAACAACAAAGCGCTCAATGAGACCTGCCGCGCCAGGTCGCTCTTCACCAGAGCGGGAATCTCATCGCGGAAGCTGAACAGACAGCTCGGCTCGAGGCCGATCACCGGGCTGCCTCTGCTGACGAAAGGCGCCAGCGCCGCCAAGGTGCGCTCTGCTTCCGCTTTCGCTTCGTCGGTCTTGCCGACTGAAAGGAACGTGCGGCCGCAGCACAACGGACGCTCTCCTTTGGGGGCCACGAAGTGAACGCGATAGCCGGCGGCTGTCAGCACGGCGAGCGCGGCGTCGATGTTTTCGCGCTCGAAATAGCGATTGAAGGTGTCGGCGAAGAGCACGACTTCGCCGCTCTCTTCCGCTCGTCCCCGCGAAGGCGGGGACCCAGTTTCTCGATTCCCGCTTTCGCGGGAATGAGCGGATAAAGACAGCGTTGCAGCATCCGCGGGTTCTAGAAAATAGTCCGCCCGCCATTTCGGCAAACTCCGCCGCGCACTAAATCCCGCAACAGCCTCGGACAATTTCGCCGCGCCCGGCACGACATCGCGTAGATTCAGCAGCCAGGACAGCCGCGCCGCGTAAGGCGCGTAGCGCGGCAGATAGCCGACCAGCCGATCATGCAGCGACAGGCCATTTTTCTCCGCCCGCGCCCGCAGCACCTCGATCTTCATCCGCGCCATGTCGACGCCGGTCGGGCATTCGCGCCGGCAGGCCTTGCAGGAGACGCAAAGTTTCAGCGACTCCGCCATCTCGTCGGAAGTGAGCGCGTCCGGCCCAAGCTGGCCGGTGATGGCAAGGCGGAGCGCATTGGCGCGGCCGCGCGTCACGTCGCGTTCCTCGCGGGTGACGCGATAGCTCGGGCACATGACGCCGCCGGCGAGCGCACGGCAGGCGCCGTTATTGTTGCACATCTCGACCGCGCCCTGAAAACCGCCGCCCGCGCCCGGATAGGCCGACCAGTCGAGCGCGGTTTCCATCGCTTGCGAGCGATAGTCCGGGCCGTAGCGAAAATTCGCTGCGATCATCGAATTTCGGCGCGCGCACGATCTTGCCGGGATTGAACAGGCTGTGCGGATCGAACCGGTCCTTCACCTGTTCGAAGGCGCTGCACCAGCTCGCAGCCGAACATGAATTCGTGGAACTCCGAACGCACGATGCCGTCGCCATGTTCGCCGGAATGCGAGCCCTTATAATCGCGCACCATGGCGAAAGCTTCCTCGGCAATGGCGCGCATCGCGCGCACATCCTTGTCGAGCCGCAGATTGAGCACCGGCCGGACATGCAGGCAGCCGACCGCGGCATGCGCGTACCAGGTGCCGCGCGTGCCGTTCTTCTCGAACACTTCGGTCAGCCGCGCCGTGTAGTCCGCGAGATGCTCCAGTGGTACGGCGCAATCCTCGACGAAGGAGATCGGTTTGCCGGCCTCCTTCATCGACATCATGATGTTGAGCCCCGCGGTGCGCACCTCGGTGATCGCGGCCTGCAATTTGGCGTCGAGCACTTCGACCACGCCGCCCCATTTCGCGCCGGGCCTGTCCCAGCCAATGCCGAGATCGCCGATCAGCTCGGTGAGTTGCTTCATCCGCCGCAGATTCTCGGCATCGTCCTCGGCGAATTCGACAAACAAGATTGCTTCCGGATCGCCGCGCAGAAACGCATCGACCGTCGGCCTGTACATGGCGATGTCGCGTGCCAGCCCGAGCATGGTGCGATCGATCAGCTCGACCGCGATCGGATTAAGCTTGACGATATGCTGCGCCGCCGCCATCGCCTCGTGGAAGCTGCCGAAGTGAACCGCGCCCACCGCGCGGCGGCCAAGAAGCGGCGAGAGCTTCAGTTCGATCTTGGTCGAAAACGCGAGCGTGCCTTCGGAGCCGACCAACAGATGCGCGAGATTGATGTCGTTGCGGCGACGGCACCAACGCATCGAGATTATAACCGCCGACGCGGCGCTGCACTTTCGGAAAGCGCCGCTCGATCTCGCCGGCCTCGCGCGCGGCAAGCGCGAGCAGATCGTTCACCAAAGCTTGCGGCACGTTGACGCCGGCATCGCCGATGCGGCCGAAATGTGCATGCGTGCCGTCCGGCAACACGGCGTCGATCGACAGCACGTTCTCGCGCGTGTTGCCGTAACGCAGCGAGCGCGCGCCGCAGGAATTGTTGCCGACCATGCCGCCGATCGTTGCGCGCGATGCGGTAGAGATATCGACCGGAAACCAAAGCCCCGTGGCTTTCAGTTTGCGATTGAGCTCGTCGAGCACGATGCCCGGCTCGACCACGCAGCGGCGATTGACGGTGTCGACCTCGATCACATTGTTGAGGTGGCGCGCGCAGTCGATGATCGACCGATGTGTTGACCGTCTGCCCGGCCTGCGACGTGCCGCCGCCGCGCGGCGTCACCGGCACGCCCTCGGCGCGGCAAATGCCGATGGCCCGAACCGCTTCCTCGATCGTGCGCGGCGCCACGACACCGAGCGGCATGATCTGATAATGCGATGCGTCGGTGGAGTAGCGCCCACGCGTGAATGCGTCGAAACGCACCTCGCCGGCCTGTCCGGCCTTCAGGCGGCGTTCGAGCGCGGGAAACAGCGTGGTCATTTTTGTCTCTGGATGCGTTGCGGCCGAGCGAGCGAGGACAGAAGTGTCGGGATACCAGATGCCGCTCCATCGCGTCCATCTGCGGCACCTACGTTTAGGCTCTGTGTGATCACCGAACGCAAAATATGTTATGGGCTCACATACAATTATTGATTGAGGCAGGCCAATGGGCCCTGAGCTCGCGCGTCGCCTGGCATTTACCCTCGGCGCTCTCCTGATCTACCGGCTTGGCTGCAACATTCCGCTGCCCGGTCTGAATGCCGAAATGCTGGGACGGGTTTTCCCGCCGAATGGGAGCGGGCTGGATTGGTTCATGCTTCCCACCGGCTTGCGGAGGATGGCGATTTTTGCGCTTGGCATCACACCCTACATTTCCGCGGCCGTGTTGCTGCAAGTCGCCGGCATCGTGCTGCGCCGGCTGCGGGCATTGCAAATGCAGGGCGACCGCGGCCGTCAGACCCTGCGAAAGCTTACGCTCGGCCTCACGATCGTCTTTGCAGCCCTGCAGGCCTATGGGATCGCAAATGCCCTTGAGCGGATTAACGGGGGAGTGAGCGGCTTCAGCGTGGTCGAGAATCCCGGGTGGCAGTTTCTCACCTTGGCAACGCTGAGCATGACGGGCGGCACCATATTCCTGGCCTGGCTCAGCGAGCAGATCACGGCGTTCGGCGTCGGCAACGGGATCGCTCTCATTCTGCTAGCCAACACGGTCACGGCGATACGAGAGCCGATCGTCGAGACCGTCCATCTAAGCCAGCGTGGCCTGCTGTCGAGCAACGGCGTGCTGAGTTCGCTCGCCGTGATCGTGCTCGTCACAGGCATCGTCGTGCTTGTCGAACGCGCGCGACGATGTTTTCAGGTCGACTATGCGAAGCGTCAGGTCGGCGATCGCATTTTGGAAAGTCCGTCTTCGATTCTGCCGGTCAAGCTCAATCCCGCCGGCATAATTCCGGCCATTCTCGCCTCCTGGATTTTGAGCATCCTGGTCTTGTTCATTGGCACAGTCGCCGTGTTCAATCCGGATTGGTCCGATCTGGTGACGACGCAACTTGTCGCAGGGCGACCGGCCTATTTCGTGCTTTACGGAGTGCTGGTTTTTCTCTGCACGCTTTTTTATGCCGCCTACCTGTTCAGCCCGGAGGACATTGCCGAGCGGCTGCAGAAACAGGGCGCAGCTATCCGGTCGATCGCGCCGGGTGATGCGACGGTTATACATCTCGATGACGCGCTATCGCGCACAGTGCTAATCGGCGCCGCCTACCTGACGATCGTCTGCCTGATGCCGGAATTATTGATCAGCTATGCGCACATGCAAATTTATATCGGCGGCCTGTCTTTGCTTATTCTTGTTTGCACGGTCCTCGACTTGAAGGACCAAGTCATGGGCTATCTGACGGCCTCGCGCGGCACCCGCCCCGATCAAACTGCGCCGCAACTCGCCGATGCGCTTGATCCGTAGCGCGGCAATGCTGATCGCCCAATCGGCTTCCTTGATCGCGCGCGGGGCAGCCATTTCCGAGCGGCATGATCTGATCATGCGATGCATCGGTGGAATGGCGCCCACGCGTGAACGCGTCGAAACGCACCTCGCCCGCGCGCCCAGCCGCGAGTTTTCTTTCCAATGGGCTCAGGTTTTTTGCCTTTAACCGCTCCGGCACCTTGTCCTGCCTCTTGTGGTCCACGGGGCAAATGCCCAAATTCGACGGAATAACAAAGGGCTAACGGTCGCGTCGAATAGACTTGACCGCAATGTCGCATTCGCTAATCAACGCCACAAGCCAATAGAGCCTCGGCGCTTTCGGACACGCGCCGCCGGGATCATTGCGAAAAGTCCGAAGGAGCTTTCTCGATGCCGCAGAACACCTCGCGCGCCGCCGGCCGCCATTTCCTGCAGATCCCGGGGCCGACGCCGCTGCCCGATCGCGTGATGCGCGCGATGGACATGCCGCTGATCGATCATCGCGGCCCGGAATTCGCCAAGCTCGGCAAGCGCTGCCTCGACGGCATCAAGACCATTTTCAAGACCACCAATCCGGTCATCATCTATACCGCGACCGGCACCGGCGCTTGGGAAGCAGCGCTCGTCAATACGCTGTCGCCCGGCGACAAGGTGCTGATGGTCGAGACCGGCCAATTCGCCACGCAGTGGAAAACGATGGCGCAGAAGCTCGGCCTGCAGCCGGAATTCATTCCCGGCGATTGGCGCACCGGCGCCGATCCAGCCAAGATCGAAGAGCATCTGAAGAAGGACAAGGCGCACGAGATCAAGGCGGTCTGCGTGCTGCACAACGAAACCGCGACCGGCTGCCTGTCGCCGATCGATCCGATCAGGAAGGCGATCGATGCCGCCGGACATCCGGCGATGCTGATGGTCGACACCATTTCCTCGCTGGCCTCGACCGACTATCGCCATGACGAATGGGGCGTCGACGTCACCGTCGGCGGCGCGCAGAAGGGCCTGATGCTGCCGCCCGGCATGTCGTTCAATGCGGTGAGCGACAAGGCGCTCGCGGCCTCGAAGACCTCCAAGCTGCCGAAGTCGTTCTTCTCGTGGGACGACATGATCAACATGAACAAGCAGGGCTTCTTCCCCTATACGCCTGCGACCCAAATGCTCTACGGGCTCGCCACCGCGATCGACATGCTGCACGAGGAAGGCCTCGACAATGTCTTCGCCCGCCATCACCGGCTTGCCGAAGCGACGCGGCGCGCGGTGCGCGCGTGGGGTCTCGAAATCCTCTGCCGCGATGCGAAATACTATTCGCCGACCATCACCGCGGTGCTGCTGCCCGAAGGCCATGACGCCGACGCCTTCCGCGGACTGGCGCTTGAGGCCTTCAACATCTCCTACGGCGCGAGCTTCGGGCCTTATGCCAAGAAATATTTCCGCATCGGCCATCTCGGCGACGTCAACGACGCCTGGCACATGGGCGCGCTCGCCGCGACCGAAATGGCGCTGGGCCTCGCCGGCATCCCGCACAAGAAGGGCGGCGTGCAGGCGGCGATGGATTACATCGTCTCGGCGCATTCGGGCAATGCGCGCGCCGCGGCGGAATAACGGCATTTGCCCAAGTCTCCCCTTACGGGAGGGGCAGCGCCGGAATTTCCATCGGCACTTTGGGTCGAGGGGTCGTGGCCACAATCCGCTCACCCAATTTTATTTCTGACGCGCCGTGTCGCCCTCTCCCCCGAGGGGCGACCCGGGCACCCAGACGACTCGGCCGTCACGACAACGGCACGCTGCCGACCTGGTCCTTGAAGGCCGGCCGCGACGAGATCGCCGTATACCAGCGCTCGAAATTGCGCAGCGGCGGACGATCGGGCACGAGCTGGCGATAACGATAGGCCATGATGCCGACCGGAATGTCGCCGTAGGTAAACGCATCGCCGGCGAGATAGGCCGTCTTGCCGAGTTGCTCGTCCATCATGCCGAACGCCACGGTCGACTTCTTCTTGCCCTCTTCGATCACGGCATGATCGCGCTTTTCCGGCGGCGTGCGGATGAGGCCCCAGAACACCGGCGTCAGCGCCGGGCCGCAGACCGAGAGCTGCCAGTCCATCCACTTGCTCGCCAGCGCCCGCGTCTTCAGGTCGGCGCCTTCGAGCACGGCCGCTTTGTGCTTGGCAGCGAGATAGCGGACGATGGAATTGGATTCCCAAAGGATAAAGCCGTCCTCTTCCTCGAGCGTCGGCACCAGCGCGTTCGGGTTCTTGGCGAGATACTCAGCCTCGCGGGTCTTGCCGAACGCGCCGCCGACATCGATGCGCTCATAAGGCACGCCCATCTCGGCAATCGCCCACATCACCTTCTGCACGTTCGACGACGTGTTCCGGCCCCAGACTTTGATCACGCACTTCCTCCGCACTTCCAATTCGTCATTTCTTCCGTCATTGCCGGCATAGCGGTTTGAAGAACGGCGCCCGGCCATACGGTACTGACCCCTTTAGAGCGGAGAAAGTCCTCGACTTTGAAGTAGACGAAAAGCCCCAGCAGCATCCCTATGAGCAGACCTACACCGACGTAGAAAAGCATCCCTACGCCGTAAGCTGCGTCAGTGCCAGTGATCGGCGGAGTAAGATGGCGTATCTGCACGACGATATAAAGCACACCAACGGCGACGCCCAATACTGCTGTTATGAGACCCGAAACCACTGCAGCAGCCACTGCAACAAGAACTCGCGTTGATTTTCTCATCGTCTCTCCAAGTCCATCGTGTCTGGTAGTGCCGTCATTTCGGCAATTCAGCATGGACCCGCGGGTCAAGCCCGCGGGTGACGACGGAGAAATGCCAGCGGACAATGTCAATCGATACGCCGCGCCTCTTCCGGCAGCATGATCGGGATGCCGTCGCGGATCGGATAGGCGAGCTTGGCGGCGCGCGAGATCAATTCCTGTTTCTGCGCGTCATACTCCAAAGGTGTCTTGGTCAGCGGGCAGACCAGGATTTCGAGAAGCTTCGGATCGACGCTGTCGGCCGGATGGTCGGACATGAGGGATATTTTATGATTACGTCATGGAGGCACCGATCATTGCAGTCGCTTCTGCTCCTCCAATGAGAGAAATTCACTGCAATGACGTTTCGCCGGGGTTTTGCCTTTGGCGAGTTCGATCTCGGTGACGGCGACCAGGATTTCGGCGCGGGTCTTGAGGTCCGGCGCTTCCAGCATGGCCTGCTTCTCGGCGGTGTCATAGGGCGACATCATCGCCAGCGCATTGACCAAGGCCTCGTTCGGCGCGTTCTCGATGCCTTCCCAATCGGCCTTGAGATTGTTGGCTTTGAGGAATGCCGTGAGCGCGCGCAACAGCGACTTGCGGTCGACCGCATCCTCGCCCTTGCGCGCGGTGAAATCGCTGACGAAAGGCTTATAGGTCACGCGGCATTGCCGGTACGGCGTCGGCACCGGAAGCTCCTGCTCGATGCGAAAGCGCGAGACGCCGGTGAGCTGGATGAGATAACGGCCGTCGCCGCTCTCGGCGAATTGCGTCATGCGCCCGAGGCAGCCGACATGGAACAGATGCGGCTTGTTCTCGTCGGGCCCCGGATGCGCCGGATCGGGCTGGATCATGCCGATCAGGCGATGCGTACTGCGCAGCGCGTCCTCGACCATGGCGAGATAGCGCGGCTCGAAAATGTTGAGCGGCATCTGCCCGCGCGGCAGCAACAGCGCCCCCGGCAGCGGAAATACCGGGATCACGTCGGGCAGTTCTTCCGGACTTTTATAGCTCGTATTCATCGGCATGCCGTAATCCGTACCCACGACGGCACCGAGAAAAGAAGGTTACGCGAACAGGATCGAGGACAGCTTCTTGCGTCCCTCGATCGTGGCCTCGTCGGTCGGCCCCCAAGCGTCGAAGAATTGAACCAGCTGCTTGCGGGCGCCGTCTTCGTTCCATTTGCGGTCGCGCTTGACGATCGAGATCAGGTGATCGAGCGCGTCCTGCCGCTGGCCCTTGCCGTTGAGCGCGAGCGCCAGATCGAAGCGCGCCTGATGGTCGAGCGGATTGGCCGCGACCTTCGCTTCGAGATCGGCGACCGGGCCGACAGACTTCGCCTGCTCGACGAGTTCGAGCGCGGCGCGCGCGGCCGCAACCGCGGCGTCGTTCTGCTTGGCCTCGGGGATCAGCGCCAGCGTCTGCTTGGCCTGATCGAGCGCGCCGGTTTTCACGTGGAGCGCACAAGCCCCGCCAGCGCCGGCACATTTTCCGGCATCCTCGGCGAGGAGCTGTGAGTAAAGATCGGCGGCGCCCGCGGCGTCGTCTGCGGCGAGCGCGGCATCGGCCGCTTGAGAAGATCCTTTGCTTCGCCGCCGATGCGGTCCTTGGTCAGCCGCTCGAGGAACGCCACGACCTGGCTTTCCGGCAGCGCGCCCATGAAGCCGTCGGCCGGCTGGCCGTTGGCGAAGGCGATCACGGCCGGGATCGACTGAATGCCCATCTGGCCCGGAATGGCCGGGTGCTCGTCGATATTCATCTTGACGAGCTTCACCTTGCCCTTGGCGGCCTTCACCGCCTTTTCGAGGATGGGCGTGAGCTGCTTGCACGGCCCGCACCACGGCGCCCAGAAGTCGACCAGCACCGGCTGGCGCTTGGACTCCTCGATGACGTCCTTCACGAAGGTCTGGGTCGTGGTGTCTTTGATCGACGTGTCCGCGACCGTGGTCTCAGCTTCCTGCAACATGTCCCTGCCCTAAAGCACGCTTGTCGAAAGGTAACAGCCGGCTTCCCGAAGAGATCATGCCGAAATGTACTCCGTCCGGTCCGCCCCGGGCGAGGCCCCGGCGGGCCGCGAAAGCCCTGTTCGTCCGGTTAAATGGGAAGAAAACCGGCCAAATGCAATCGGCATTTGCCGCCACGGTTAGACCGGCGAGCGCCAGACGACGATTCGGCCGCACGCAGTGGTCTCCGGTCAAAACCTCGATCCGCGGCGGGTGGCCGGTGGCGGTCAGGAATTTGACCAGATCGGCCCGCGCAATCGTGGTCGTGCCGGTATTGGTCAGCGGGTGAAAATGCAGCAGCTCATGCGTCATCATGGCGGCATCGAGCACGACCGAGACGCGGCGTTCCTTGTCGTTAAGCACCGCAAACGGCGTCACCGAACCGGGCTCGACGCCGAGCAGTTCGCGCATCAATCTCCGCCGAGCCGAAGGAGAACCGGCCCGACGCGCCAAGCCGGCGGTGCAGCGATTTGAGCTCGATCGCGGTGTCCTCGAGCGCCGTGACCAGGAACGGCGTGCCCTTCTTGTCGCGCACGAACAGGTTCTTGGTATGTCCTTGCGCGTCTTCACCGCGCAGCGCCCGGCCCTGCGCGACCGTGAAGACCGGCGCATGCCAGGCGGTCCGGTGCGGGATATTGAGGCTGTCGAAATAGGCAAAAAGGTCGTCGGGCGAGGCGGACATCTGGCGGTTTCATAAGGCAAAAACGGCACCGGTTGCAAAACCGGGCGGGCTTTGGCATAGCTTCGCGCCTCTGGCCGCCTATATGACGGCTGGATTAGACGGCCCCCGCCAAAAGCGGCCGGTCGTTACCCTACTCGGATGCGGGTGTAGCTCAGGGGTAGAGCACAACCTTGCCAAGGTTGGGGTCGAGGGTTCGAATCCCTTCGCCCGCTCCAGTTTCTCATTCGTGCGGACCAGTATTCCGGCCGAACGCTGTGACGGCGAACCGCCGCGGCTGCGCAAAGAGGCGCTCGATGTATATCCCTCCGGCCTTCCAAGAGGACGACATCGCCTCCGTTCACGCCGCGATTCGCGCCGCGCGGCTTGCGACCCTGATCACGGCAACGAAAGAGGGAATGGTCGGCACGCCGCTGCCGATGATCCTCGACGAGACCGAAGGGCCGCACGGCACGCTCTATGGGCATGTCGCCCGCGCCAATCCGCAATGGAAGCTCGCGACGACCGGCGACGCCATGGCGGTGTTCATGGGGCCGGACGCCTATGTGACGCCGTCCTGGTACGCGACCAAGCGCGAAACCGGCAAGGTGGTGCCGACCTGGAATTACGTGGCGGTGCACGTCTACGGCCCGGTCGAATTCTTCGAAGATGCCGACCGGCTGCTCGAGGTCGTGACGCGGCTGACAAATCTGCACGAGGATGCGCTGACCAGGTCTTCGGGCGGCGAGCCTTGGCTCGTCACCGATGCGCCGAACGACTTCATCAAGTCGCAACTGCGCGGCATTGTCGGCTTGCGCATGCCGATCACCCGCATCGATGCCAAGCGCAAGATGAGTCAGAACCGCAGCGCCGAAGACCGCGCCGGCGTCGTCGACGGCCTGGCCGCAAGCGACAGCGCCGTGGACCGCGCGGTCGCGGGGCTCATCCCGAAGTGACTTGGCGTTCGCGCGGCTAGCTCTTCTTGCTTTTGACTTGTTGGCTTTCGCTTTCGCCTTCGCCTTGCTCGTGTTCAGCGCCACCGCGGCGCGAATAAGAGTCTTCAGCGCCGCCGCGTCGATCTTGTCGCCCTCATGGAAATCGATGGCGCGCCTGACATTGCCTTCGAGGCTTGAATTGAACAGGCGCGACGGATCTTTCAGCGCCGCGCCCTTGGCGAAGGTCATCTTCACCACCGCCTTGTAGGTCTCGCCGGTGCAGATGATGCCGTCGTGCTCCCACACCGGCACCCCGCGCCACTTCCATTCCTCGACGACGTCGGGATCGGCGTCCTTGATCAAGGCGCGCAGCCGGCCGAGCATCTCGCCGCGCCAGTCGCCGAGTTCCTTGATTCGCCCGTCGATCGCTTGCGACGGCGAATGCGTGGAAGGGGATTTGCTCTTCTGCGATCCGCTCTTCTTCATGGAATCCTCTCGTCTCAGTCCGCAACAACAATGCGCGGCTCGCAGATGATCTGACAGCTCACCGAATTGGCGATGAAGCATTTCTCATGCGCGGTGTGATGCAAATCCGCGGCGCGCGCGATATCGCCGCCGGCGGCGAGCGTCACCGCCGGGCGCAGCACCACGCGGACGAAGCGGCCGGAACCGTCGGCATATTCCTCCATCACGCCTTCGGCCCGATCGGCATAAGCCGTCACGACGATCCCGGCATCGGCGGCGAGATGCAGATACCAGAGCTGATGGCAGGCCGAGACCGAAGCGACGAACAGGTCTTCCGGGTTCCAGCGCGCGCGATCGCCGCGGAACGCCGGATCCGACGAGCCGGCGATCGGCGATTTGCCGTCGGCGGTGATTTCGTAATCGCGTCCATAGGCGCCGTAAGCGGAAGTGCCGGTTCCGCGATTGCCCTGCCACGTCACCGAAACCGCGTAGTGATGATCGCGAACCCGATCAGACATGATGACTTGAAAGCCCCTCACTCGCGCGCATGCGTGCCGCGAGAACGGCGCGACGTTGCCGCATTTTCCGCGTCACTTGAAGGTAGCTGAGTATCGGGGAATTGGGCACGCGATTCGGCGTCGGCCGTCGCGATTAGGGGCGAACGTGGTCGAGTTCCGTAGCCGAGTTCTCTAGTCAACTGGCGGCTCGCCGACCCGCGCGCGTTTTTCAAATAGTTCCGAGTCCGGTCCCGCGGTGGATGAATTAAGGCGCGCGCAGAAAAAATATCTTCATTGCAGCCGTTTAGTCCGCGCTCCCACATTGTCGCCTTATTCCGGCAAACCTGAACAAGACTGTGGCCAAAGAGGTAATATTGAGTATCTTTGGAGTTCCCAGCGCGAGACCTATTTGCATGACACGAGCTGGAACTGGCGAAGCGCAGCGGTTGCCCCCTCTTCGCGCGGTTCTAGACGCCGCCACCATTGCGCTTGAGCTGGTGCTGATCGCGGTCATCTATTTCGGTCTCACCAGCGCCGCGCTCCTGATCCCGGTCCTCAATCCGGCAAACACGCCGCTATGGCCGGCGACCGGCGTCGCGCTCGGCATCGTCATGCTGCGCGGCTATCGCGTGGCGCCAGCCATCTTTGCCGGCTCTTTCGTCGCCCATATCGTCGCGTCGGGCGTGGTCGATATCCGCCCGATCGTCGAGGCCGGCGCCGCGGCGCTCGGCACCACGCTCGCGGCTTTGGTCGGCGCCTGGGTGCTCGAGCGCTGGTCGCACGGCCGCAAGACCTTTACCACGACCCGCGGCATCGGCCGTTTCGCGTTGGTTTGTTTCGGCCCGATCGCCGTCGTCAGTTCGGCGCTCGCCATGATCGGAACCATTGCCGGCACGATGGCGAGCAAGCTCGTCGCCGGCGAAGGCGGCTTTGCCGACGTGCTCGCCAATTGGCCGGCGCTGCTGTCGAACTATGACACCTGGTGGCTCGCCGATGCCGGCGGCAGTCTCGTGGTGACGCCTGTCATCGTGCTGTGGGCGACCGCGACCGCGTTCGGCGAATCCGCGGCCGGCAGACGCCGTCAAGCACCGCCGGCAGCAGCGGCGCCAGCAAGATCGCCGCCATCAAAGCCGCGGTAAAATCGGCCGGCGTCGGGCCGAGCGTCGCGGAAACCGCGGTGATCCTCCTGGCTGCTTCCGTGATCGGCGTGCTGGCCTTCAGCCCGCTGACGCCGGCGCTCGGCGGCTCGCTCGATACGCTGATGCCCTATCGCGGCCTGCTCGGCTTCCTCATCGTCGTCCCGCTGATGGCGGCGGCCTTGCGCGGCAATCAGCGCGATGCTGCGACCGCGGCGCTGATCTTCTGCTGCATCGCCGGCGTGTCGGCGGGTTTCGGCTCGTCGGCCGATCTGGCCAATTCGCTGGTGCTTCTGCTCGCGCTCGCGGTCGCGACCTCGCTGGCGCCGCTCGTCCTCGGCGCCACCATTCTCGGCCACCGCGATATCGAGACCCGTTTGCTGCTCGGCCAGGAGCAGATGCACCGCCGCGTCGAGCAGACCCAGCTCGCCTTCAAGAACGCCAAGCGGCACTTCCAGATCTTCATGGAAGGCGTCACCGACTATGCGATCTTCCTGCTCGACTCCTCGGGCCGCGTCGCCAGCTGGAATTCCGGCGCGCAGAACATCATCGGCTACAAGGCCGACGAGGTGATCGGCAAGCATTTCGGCATCTTCTACCGGCCCGACGAACGCCGCGCCGGCGAACCCAAGCGCGCGCTCGCCGCCGCCATCCAGAACGGCAAGCACGAGGTCGAGGGCTGGCGCATCCGCAAGAACGGCACGCCGTTCTTCATGACCGGCGCGCTGACCGCGATCCGCGACGACGACGGCACCTTGATCGGGCTTGCCAACATCATCCGCGACGCCACCGAGCGGCGCGACACCCAGGAGAAGCTCGTCGAGGCGCGCGAGCAGCTCGCCACGTCGCAAAAGATGGAAGCCATCGGCAAATTGACCGGCGGCATCGCCCACGACTTCAACAATCTGTTGATGATCATCGGCGGCAATGCGCAGACCTTCAAACGGCTGCTCGATCCGAAACTGCCGCGCGCCATCGAGGCCATTCAGACCGCGGCCAAGCGCGGCGAGAGCCTGACCCGGCAATTGCTGACCTTCTCGCGCCGCCAGCAGTTGTCGCCGACCGTGGTCGATCTCTCCACCAGCATCCGCAACATGCGCACCATGCTGGAGAGCTCGCTGCGCGGCAACATCGTCTATACCGAGAATATCTCGCACGGACATCTGGCCGATCAAAGTCGACTTGGCGGAATTGGAGCTCGCGATCGTCAATATCGCGGTCAATGCGCGCGACGCCATGCCGAACGGCGGCACCTTCACGCTCACCGCCGGCAATGTCGAGACCGACGAAGAGCTGCGCGACGACGAGAACAATCTCGGCTATGTGGCGATCTCGTTCTCCGACACCGGCGGGGGCATTCCGCCGAACCTGCTGTCGAAGATCTTCGATCCGTTCTTCACCACCAAGGAAGTCGGCAAGGGCACCGGCCTTGGCCTGTCGCAGGTCTATGGCTTCGCCCATCAGGCCGGCGGCACCGTCACCGCCGACTGCAAGATCGGCGAAGGCACGACGATCACGGTCTATCTGCCGTCCTGCGATCACGAGGCCATTGCCGAGGAAGAAACTCGCGGAAGTCGATACGCAGCATCTGCAGCGGCCGATGGTGCTGGTCGTCGACGACAGCGCCGAGGTCGCCGAAGTGACATCGTCCCTGTTCGAGCATCTCGGCTACGACACCGTCTATCGCGACTTCCGCCGAAGCCGCGCTGAAGCTGTTAGGCGAAGGCGCCAAGATCGATCTGGTGTTCTCCGACATCGTGATGCCGGGCACCATCGACGGCGTCGGGCTCGCCACCGAAGTGCGCTCCCGTTATCCGCATTTGCCGGTGATCCTGACCACCGGCTACAGCGACGCCGCCCAGGCCGCGCCGCCGGACTTGAAGATTTTGCGCAAGCCTTTCGACAGCGACATGCTGCGCGGCTTCATCCAGGACACGATGGAAATGAGTCATGGCGTCGTAGCGCCTGCTGTTACGCGCGTATGTCGCTTGCCGCACTTTATCGCCATCACAACTCGTTGATCGGCGTTTGAGTTGCGCGGCGTTGACACGCGCCGCCGCGTGAAGACATTCACGCCGGGGTGACCGCAATCACAGGCGGAAAAAAATAATGGATGCTGTTGAGAAGTTCGTTCCGGTTCTGGGCCGGATCCTGTTGGCTCTGGTTTTTGTCCTGTCGGGCTTCGGCAAGATCTGGACGATCGACGCCACCGCCGGACAAATGGCGAGCCACGGAATTCCGCTGCCCAATCTCCTGGTCTATGGCGTCGTCGCGCTCGAATTCGGCGGCGGCCTGGCTTTTATGTTCGGCCTGTTCACGCGCCCGCTGGCGCTGATCTTCGCGTTCTACCTGCTGACGCTGGCGCTGGTGTTCCATAACTACTGGGCGATGCCCGCGGCCCAGATGCATGCGCAGCAAGTCGCATTCCTGGAGCACATCTCGATGCTCGGCGGCATGCTCTATGTCTTCGCCTTCGGCGCCGGTCCGTACAGCGTCGATGTGCTCATCGGGCTGGAGCGTCCGCATAGCGCTGCGGCTGCCTCGCGGGCCTAGTCGAGTAACCGTCATTGCGAGCGAAGCGAAGCAATCCAGACCGCGCCGCCGATCTGGCTTGCTTCGTCGCTTCACGCCTCGCAATGACGGGCACGCCCTGATCAAGGAGACATGCAACCGTGCCGATCTACGTTCTCGAACCGCCCATGCGCTACAATCACGCCTTTGCCGGTTCGGTCATCGAGCGCGTGCTGCCGCTCAAGGAAGCCCGCCAAGCCTGCGCCAAGCGCGGCGTTCAAGCCGATGCCTGTTCCTGGCAGAGCGGCCGCAGTTGCTTTCTGGTCATTCCCCGGGGCGGCCCCGTCAAGGATTTGCGCGCCTATATCCGCCACGAGCGCGCCCATTGCAACGGCTGGTCGGAGAATCACGAGGAATAGCAGGCGCGGCGCGCTATAATTCGCGCGCACGAATCACCTGCACCTGAAAGACCGCTGACCTCGCCATGAGCAGCCGCGCCGCTGTGGCCCGCAACGCAACCTCCGTGCAGAAGCTTGTGCGGATGCTCCATGACGCGGTCGCCGCGCAGCGCGCCGGACAGATCGAAACGGCGGCGAAGCTCTACGCCGCGGTGCTGCGCGAGCGGCCCGACGAATTCAACGCCCTGCACATGCTCGGCCTTATCGACTATCAGCGCGGACGCCTGTCCGACGCGGTCAGGCGCATCACGGCCGCGCTGAAGAGCGAGCCCAATTCGGCGGATGCCTGGTCGAATCTCGGTCTGGCGCTGCACGCTCAGAATGACTACGCCAAGGCGCTGAACGCGTTCGACCGCGCGCTGGCGCTCAAGCCCGACCATGCCGACGTGCACAACAATCGCGGCACCACGCTCAATTGCCTCGAACGTCACGACGATGCGCTCGACAGTTTCACGCGCGCCGTCGCGTTGCGGCCCGATTATCTGTTCGCGCGCTTCAACCAGGGCTCGACACTGCTCGGGCTCGGGCGCTTTGCCGAGGCGCTGGCAAGCTTCGAAGCGACGCTCGCGCTGGCGCCCAACCACGCCGACACGCTGTGTCATCGCGGCAATGCGCTGCTGAAGCTCAATCGCCTCGACGAGGCCTTCGCCAGCTACAATCAGGCGCTCGCCATCGCGCCGGATCACCCGCAAATCCTCCAGAACTATACGGTGGCGCTGCGCCATCTCGGCCGGCCCCGCGAGGCGCTCGAAAGCTCGGAAAAGGCGCTCCGCATCAAGCCGGACTATGCGGCGGCGCGCTTCGAACAGGCCATCGCGCTGTTGGCGCTCGGCGATTTCGCGCGCGGCTGGGCCGCTTACGAGTTCGCGCTGGCAATTGGCCGAATTCGAGCCGCAACGACGCAACTACGGCGGCCCGCATTGGCTCGGCAAGGAGGACATCGCCGGCAAGACCGTGCTGCTTCACTGCGAACAAGGCTACGGCGACACGCTGCAATTCGTCCGCTATGCGCCGCTGCTCGCGCAGCGCGGCGCCACGGTCGTCCTCGAAGTCCAGGAGCATCTCAAAGCGCTGCTCTCACAGATGCCCTGCGTTAGCGCGGTCATCGCGCGCGGCGAACCACTGCCGCCGTTCGATCTCTATTGTCCGTTGCTGAGCCTGCCGCTCGCCTTCGGCACGCAACTCGAAACCATTCCGGCCAACGTGCCGTACATTGCCGCCGATCGCGACCTCGTCGCGCATTGGGCGGCAAAATTGTCGGACTTCGCCGGCAAGACCAAAATCGGACTGGTCTGGGCCGGCAATTCCAACGCCAATGCGATCGACACGCGGCGCAGCCTGAGCTTGAGCGAATTCGCGCCCTTGGCCGGACTCCCCGGCATCCACTTCTTCAGCCTGCAGAAAGGCGAGCCCGCAGCGCAAGCGCAGCATCCGCCGGAAGGTTTTGCGCTGACCGATTTTTCTTCGGAGCTTGCCGGCTTCGAGGACACCGCGGCGCTGATCGCCAATCTCGACCTCGTCATCAGCGTCGATACGTCAGTCGCCCACCTCGCCGGCGCCATGGCCAAGCCGGTCTTCATCCTCTCGCGCTTCGACGGCTGCTGGCGCTGGCTCAATCACCGCGACGACAGCCCGTGGTATCCGACAGCGCGGCTGTTTCATCAGAAGACGCCTGGGGCGTGGGATGAGGTGATTGGGCGCGCGCGGGACATGCTTCGCGTGTGGCCCGCCAATGGCTAGGCTGGGAAGATATCTCTATTATTTTCTCGTGATATTCGCGGTGTTTTCAATTGAAACGGTTTTTTGGTCATATGTTAATCTGGATTTTGTGCGCAAATTTCTTGCTCCCTACTCAACCAATCCACTCGCCGCGCGCGCAGTGATCTTTTTCACAGTCACCTTCATTTGGATCACTATTGCCTTTCTCAGCTATCTATTGAAACGGCGGGTTGAGCACTGGTGGAATTGCCCGAAGACAAAATAGATTGACTTAAGGCGTCGCTGCGCTTTCTGTTGTCCCTTTTTTTGTGACATCATTCTTGACAATTGTCACTACTTCGGTTACATCAACCCCATCCTGCTCATCGAAGGGCGCCCTCCGGAGGCAAGCCTGAAGGCGGAGCGGGTGCGGCGCCTGCGCGCGGATTTGCAGTCCGCTCCCGGGCGGCTTCGGGCATCGGCCCGGCCGGCATGATGACCGGTCTGCCAGGTGTCTGGCTGAACTCGGCGGCGGAGAGGGCCTCAAGCCCGCTATCTATCCGCCGTCAGGAAGCGCGGCCCGGAGCTGAGGGGTGGCGTTCGGTCGCCTAACCAAGAGCCGCGGTGGAGCGCCGAGAGGCGAGCGCATCCCGCCGGATGCGCTGCGGCATCCGTATGATGCCGCCAATGGAAGGTGCGCCTGTCGGCGCTCTGCCCCCTTCGCTTGTCTTTGGGCGGTTGGATTTTCGTTCGTGACATCGTGGCGTCACTGCGCGCGCAGGCGTAGCGCGCGAATGAGAGCGCGTGTCTTCGTCCTCCCCTGCAGGGGGAGGACCGCGTCCTGAAAGGACGCAGGTGGGGAAGTACTGCATGCGGACAAAGGCAACGTCGCGCGCACCTCCCCTTCCGCCGCGCGTTGCGCGGCTGCCTCCCCCCTGCAGGGGGAGGCTTCGACAAAGGAGTCCCACATGCCCTCGTGGCGCAACAAACCGGCGAACCGTCAGCATCTCAACAAGCGCCATACGCCGAAAGAGCAGCAGGCGCTGCAGAAGGCCGCGCGCGCGGCAACGCAGCGGCTTTATTGCGATGTGCTGGAACTGTGGCGCGCGTGCGCGAAGCCGAAATGCCGAAGACACCGCCGCTGCGCCTGTGATCCGCAAATCTGCCTGCGGCGCGGGGCGGACGGCGTGCCGCAGCACAAGCTCAATCGCGCGAGCGCCGCGGTGCGCGCCAGCGGACCGAAACGCCAGTCGCCGGCGACGCATATGGAATGGGTGCTGCGGCGCTATCCGCTGTCGAGTTTGACGTGAGGTTTTTCATCCTGCCCCGCGAAAGCGGGGAAGGGGACCACCCGAAGGGTGGTGGAAGGGGCGCAGGACTTAACGAATCTCTTTCGACGACAGTGAAACGACGAGTTAGACGCCCCTTCCACCGCGCAAGAGCGCGGTCCCCCTCCCCCGCTATCGCGGGGGCGGAAGCGAAGCGCTCCCGGAAAGCCCAGATTCGCCGCTAAAACATTGACCGCCGGCACCGTTTTGTGTCACGTCCGGCAACCCGAAAAGAACTGTGATTGCAATGGCAATTGACCGCTACAACGCCCGCGACGCCGAGGCCCGCTGGCAGAAAATCTGGGACGAGCGCGGCATCTTCGCGACGAAGAACGACGATCCGCGGCCGAAATACTACGTGCTGGAAATGTTCCCCTATCCGTCGGGGCGCATCCACATGGGCCACGTCCGCAATTACACGATGGGCGACGTGGTGGCGCGGTTCAAGCGCGCCATGGGTTTCAACGTGCTGCATCCGATGGGCTGGGACGCCTTCGGCATGCCGGCCGAGAACGCGGCGATGGAACGCAAGGTCCATCCCAAGGAATGGACCTACGCCAACATCGCGGCGATGAAGAAGCAGCTCAAGTCGATGGGCCTGTCGCTCGACTGGAGCCGCGAGATCGCGACCTGCGATCCGAGCTATTACAAGCATCAGCAGAAGATGTTCCTGGATTTCCGGCACGCCGGTCTCGTCAAGCGTGAGAAGCGCAAGGTGAATTGGGATCCGGTCGATCAGACCGTGCTGGCCAACGAGCAGGTGATCGACGGCCGCGGCTGGCGTTCCGGCGCGGTGGTCGAGCAGCGCGAGATGAGCCAGTGGGTCTTCAAGATCACCGACTACTCGCAGGAACTGCTCGACGCGCTCGATACTCTCGACCGCTGGCCGGAGAAAGTCCGGCTGATGCAGAAGAACTGGATCGGCCGCTCCGAGGGCTTGCTGGTGCGCTTTGCACTCGATGCGAAGACCACGCCCGACGGCGGGAGCGAGCTCGAGATTTTCACGACGCGGCCGGACACTTTGTTCGGCGCCAAGTTCATGGCACTGGCGCCCGATCATCCGCTGGCGCTGGCCGCGGCGAAGAAGAATCCGAAGCTCGCCGCATTCATCGAGGAATGCCGGCATCATGGCACCGCGCAGGCCGAGATCGATACCGCCGAGAAGCAGGGCTTCGACACCGGCATCCGCGCGATCCATCCGTTCGACAAGACCTGGCAACTGCCGGTCTATGTGGCGAATTTCATTTTGATGGACTACGGCACCGGCGCCATCTTCGGCTGCCCGGCGCACGATCAGCGCGACCTGGATTTCGTCAACAAATATAAGCTCGGCAACGTGCCGGTCGTCTGTCCGCCGGGACAAGACCCGAAGACTTTCGTCATCACCAAGACCGCCTATGACGGCGACGGCACGATGATCAATTCGCGCTTCCTCGACGGCATGACGATCGCGCAGGCCAAGGAAGAAGTCGCCAAGCGCCTGGAAAAGGAAACCGCCGGCAATCGTCCGGTGGCGCAGCGGCAGATCAATTATCGGCTCCGCGACTGGGGCATTTCGCGGCAGCGCTACTGGGGCTGTCCGATTCCGATCATTCACTGCGACAAGTGCGGCGAAGTGGCGGTGCCGGAAAAGGACCTGCCGGTGACGCTGCCGGAAGACGTCACGTTCGACCGGCCGGGCAATCCGCTCGATCACCACCCGACCTGGAAGCACGTGAACTGTCCGCAATGCGGCGGCAAGGCGCGGCGCGAAACCGACACGATGGATACGTTCGTCGACTCGTCGTGGTATTTCGAGCGCTTCACCGATCCGTGGATCACCACCGCGCCGACCGACCGGCCGATGGTCGACGACTGGATGCCGGTCGATCAATATATCGGCGGCATCGAGCACGCGATCCTGCATCTGCTCTACAGCCGCTTCTTTACGCGCGCCATGAAGAAGACCGGCCATGTCGGGCTGGAAGAACCGTTCGCTGGCCTCTTCACCCAAGGCATGGTCGTGCACGAGACCTATCGCACCGAAAGCGGCCAATGGGTCGCGCCGGCGGAGATCAAGATCGAGGCCGACGGCGATGCGCGGCGCGCCACGCTGATCGCGACCGGCGAACCGGTCGAGATCGGCCCGATCGAGAAAATGTCGAAGTCGACGCGCAACACCGTCGACCCCGACGAGATCATTGGCGGCTACGGCGCCGACATCGCGCGCTGGTTCATGCTCTCGGACTCGCCGCCCGAACGCGACGTGGAATGGACCGAGCGCGGTGTGCAAGGCGCGTTCCGGTTTGCGCAGCGGCTGTGGCGGCTGGCCGGCGAGGCCGGCGAGGTCGCCAAAGGCGCGCCGGACGCGCGGCCCGCGCAGTTCTCGGAAACCGCGATGGGCTTGCGCAAAGCGACCCACGGCGCGCTCGCCAAAGTGAGCGATGACATTGAAAAGCTGCACTTTAATGTTTGTGTCGCCGCCATCTACGAATTCGCCAATAAACTCAACGAGGTAATTGGCGATATCGGGGCTGAGACGGGGACTGAATCCGGGGCTAATGAGGGGGCCGCAATCACGCCGGATCTGCGCTGGGCCATGCGTGAAGCGGTTAATGTTCTCGTGCAATTATTCGCGCCGATGATGCCGCATCTGGCCGAGGAATGCTGGGCGGCGCTGGACCACAAAGGCCTCGTCGCCGAAGCGGCGTGGCCGAAGGCCGAGCGTGAGCTTCTGATCGAGGGCACCATCATGCTGCCGGTGCAGATCAACGGCAAAAAGCGGGCCGATATTGCGGTGCCTCGCGACGCCGCCAATGCCGAGATCGAGGCTGCCGTTCTGGCGCTGGATGCGGTACAAAAGGCGCTGGAAGGCAAGACGCCGAAGAAGGTCATCATCGTGCCGAAGCGGATCGTCAATGTCGTGGTTTGAGCGGAAAAGCCTGAACGCCGCCGCGCGCCTCGCCGTGGTTTTGGCGATGGCCGGCCTGACCGCCGGCTGCTTTGAGCCGCTCTATGGCCGCAACGGCGCCCCGCCCGGCTCCGACAGCGTGCGCGACAAGCTCGCCCAGGTCGATATCCCGGTGATCCCGACGCGGCAGGGCTCGCCCGCCGCGCGCGTCGCGGTCAGCATGCGCAACGCGCTGCAATACGATTTCAACGGCGGCGCCGGCCCCAACGCGCCGACCTACCGCCTGACGATGACCATTGCGCCGACCTCGCTGACCGTGATCGTCGATGTTGCCTCCGGCCGGCCGACCGCCGATATCGACGGCGTCATCGTGAACTATCAGCTCACGGAAATCGCCACCGGCAAGGTCGTGCTCAGGGACAGCGCGTTCTCGCATGCCGACGTCGACGCGCCGGGCTCGCAGCAGCGCTTCGCCCAGCAGCGCGGCAAGCGCGACGCCGAGGATCGTGCGGTGATCGCCGTTGCCGAGGCGATCCGCAACCGGCTCGCGTCCTATTTCGTCGCCGGCACGTGATCTGCCGTCTCTCGGTTTTTCCGAACAGGCCCGTTTTCTTTTCCGCGCCGTTGCCTAGATTGCGTTGATGGTCGCGATCAAAGCCGCCAGTGCCGATGCCTTTGTCGCGCGCCCCGATCCGGCGCGCCCGGTGGTGCTCGTCTTCGGCCCGGATGCAGGCCTGGTCAGCGAACGCGTCAATGCGCTGGTCAAGGCCGCGGTCGATGACGTCAATGACCCGTTCGCCCTGGCGCGGCTCGAAGGCGAGGATGTCACCGCCAATCCGGCGCGGCTGGTCGAGGAGGCGCAGACCATCCCGCTGTTCGGCGGCCGCCGCGCGGTCTGGGTCAAGGCCGCCGGCCGCAATATCGCGCCCGCCGTCGAAGCGCTGCTCGGAGTCGACATTGTCGATTGCCGCATCATCATCGAGGCCGGCGATTTGCGGCGCAATGCGCCGCTACGCGTGGTCTGCGAGCGGGCCAAGAACGCCGCGGCGCTGCCGTGCTACGCCGACAGCGAGCGCGACCGCGCGCAATTGATCGACAGCGAGATGCGCGCGGCCGGCCTTGCGATCGCGCCGGATGCGCGCGCGCTCTTGATCCCGCTCCTCGGCGGCGACCGCTCGGCCTCGCGCAGCGAACTGAACAAGCTTGCGCTCTACGCCCATGGCAAGAAGCAGGTCAGCACCGACGACGTCATGGCCGTGGTGTCGGACGCTTCCGCGCTCGCGCTCGACGACATTGTCGATGCGGCCTTCGCCGGCCGTCCGGCCGATGTTGAAACCAACTTGGCCAAGGCGCGGACGGCGGGCACCAATGCCGGCTCGATCCTGTTCGCGGCGCAGCGTCAGGTGGCGCAGCTGCACAAGTGGCGCTTGGCGATCGAGGACGGCGCGCCGTTCTCGCTCGATGCGGTGCAGCCGCCGCTGCATTTTCGCCGCAAGGATTTGATCGGCGTGGCGCTGAAGAACTGGAACGCTACGCGCCTGGCGAGCGCCATGACCGAACTTGCCGACGCGGTGCTGGATTCGCGGCGCAAACCCTTGCTCGCCGATACCGTCGCCGAGCGCGCTCTGCTGGCGATCGCCGCGAACGGACGGCGCAGCGCTGCCTAATGCTTACGGCACCGGCCGCGCATTGCTGCTCTGGACCGGCCAATCGGCAAGCTTGGTGCGCCCGATCACCGACATCGTGCTGGCCGCGGAGGCCAGCGTTTCGTGAATGACTTGATCGAACCGCTCATGGGCGGCATGATTGGCCGTCATCGCCTTGCGCATCGCCTCTGCATCGAACGGCTCGGCGCGCAGGCTTCTGCGGACGTCGTCGCGCGACAGGCGCAGATCGGCGCGCGCCGCCACGATTTTCTCCTCGTCGGCACGAAGCTGTGCGCGCAAGCTGGCGGCGTCGCCCGGCGGCAATGTATCGGCGACGTGATTGAGTCTGCCGATCAGGTCGACCCGGCTGACGGTCATCAGCGTCAGCGGCACCGGACCGCTATAGCGGTAGGCCACGGCGCCGGCCGCGCCGACAAAAAACAAGTTCAGCGCCAACGAGCCCAGCAACAGCCAGTGCGCGTGCGTGCGGCTCTCGATCTGCGGAAATACTGACATAGTCGCCCTCGCCTTTTCGAGCGTCGCCTCTGGAAAGATCCTGCTCCGACACGGACGGAAGGCAGTGTCTTTGTTCCAGAATCAACGCAGTCTCGAAATTCCAGAACCTTTCACGCGCGCACGTCGCGCGCTCGGTTCCAGTCAGCCCGGCCACGGTAATAGCGCCGAACAACGGCTGGCAAGGCCCTTTTGGGCGCCTGCTTCACCTGATCCGGCTGGATCCGACTTAACGTCTAGGTCGGATTTTCGAGGCTGAAGCCTTCGGAATCGTCGTCATAGGCAAACAGCTCGGCGAAGCGGCCCCAGGCGGTCACGGCGCGCAGCGTATGCTCGGCATCCTCGGTGCTCATGTGATCCTCGAGCTCGTCGAGGAAGCGGCTCTTCGGCGCCACATGATTGGTGCGCTCCTGGAGCACGCGGCGGATATGCGAGGCGAGCGGCACTTGCGCCAGAAGCTGGCGCGCAAACAGCTTCTTGCGATCGTCGGTGCCCATCTCGACGAACTGCTTGCCGATATCGGTGAGCTTGATATCGCCGCCCTCGATTTCGGCGAGGCGGAACATCTGCAGCGATTCCGCGACCGGCAAGAGCTCGTCGGATTCCATGGCGAGTTCGTCGGCGAGCACCGGCAGGTCGGCCTTGCCGCTGAACGGCGGCACGGCGACCGTCTCCATCAGACCGGACATCAGATTGGCCGACACCCGCGGCAGCACTGTATTGAGGGTCATGGTCGGCGCGGCGCCGATCTGGGTCGGACCGGCCTTGTGCGCCGTCATCGCCACATAGATCTTCTCGACCATATCGTGGAATTGCGGATCGAGGCGGTTGCGCGGCTGTTTCATCTCGACGGGGATGTCGCTGATGATACGACCCGGATTGGACGAGAACAAAAGGATGCGGTCGCACATCAGCACCGCTTCCTCGATATTATGCGTGACCAGGATCACGCCTTTGATCGGCAGCTTGCCCTCGCCCCACAGTTCGAGAAAATCGGTGCGCAAGGTCTCGGCGGTGAGCACGTCGAGCGCGGAGAACGGCTCGTCCATCAGACAGAATATTCGGATGCACGACGAGCGCACGAGCAAAGCCGACGCGCTGGCGCATGCCGCCGGACAATTCGCGCGGGAAAGCGGATTCGTAGCCGTCGAGGCCGATCAGGTCGATCGCGGCCAGAGCGCGCTTGCGGATTTCAGCGGACGGCAGACCGAGCGCCTCGAGCCCGAGCTGCACGTTTTCCAGGACCGTCAGCCAGGGAAACAGCGCGAAGGACTGAAACACCATGGCGATGCCCGGCGCAGGGCCATTTACCGGCTGGCCGAGATAAGTGACGGAGCCGCCGACCGGCTGCGATAGGCCGGCGATCAGGCGCAACAAAGTCGATTTGCCCGATCCGGTGCGGCCAAGGAGGCCGACGATCTGACCCTGATTGAGCTGCAGTTCGACGCCATCGAGCACCAGATGCTCGCCGCCGTCGGCGCGGGGAAATGCCTGGCGCAGGCCATGAATATCGAGCAATGCAGCACTCATTTGACCCTCACAGCGATCGTGACCTGTAACCTTGATCTGCGATCTCACCCGAGCCGGAATTTGCGTTCGGCGTAATAGTATAGCGGACGCCAGAACAGGCGATTGACGACGACGACGAACAGACTCATCACCGCGATGCCGAGCACGATCTTGTGGAAGTTGCCGGCTTCGGTCTGTTGCGCGATATAGGCGCCGAGCCCGTCGGCCTTCAGATGCTCGTCGCCCCAGGACGCGACCTCGGCGACGATGCTGGCGTTCCACGATCCGCCGGACGCCGTGATCGCACCGGTCACATAATAGGGCAGCACGGCGGGCAGCGCGATGCGCCGCCACCACAGCCAGCCGCGCACCCGCAAATTCATGCCGACGGACCGCAACTCGTTCGGGATCGCGGCGGCGCCGGCAATGACGTTGAACAGAATGTACCATTGCGTGCCGAGGATCATCAGCGGGCTGAGCCAGATATTCGGGCTCAGCTTCCAGACGACGATGACCGATACGACGATCGGAAACAGCAAATTCGCCGGGAAGGCGGCGAGGAATTGCGCCACCGGCTGCACCATATTGGCGACGCGCGGCCGCACGCCGACCCAAACCCCGATCGGCACCCACACCACGCTCGCCAAGCGCAATGAGCACGACGACCCGCGTCAGCGTCGCCAGGCCCAGCACCAGCGTCGTCATTACGTCGGCCAGCGTAATGCCCTCGATGGCAAAGCTCACGGTCTGCCACAGCGCGATTGCCGCCAGCGCCAGGACGATCAGGCCGGCCTGAAAGGCGAAGCGGCCCGGTGCGATCGCCGACGTGCGCGGCGCCGGCATCGGCTTGTCCGGCGCGCGAGGACGGAAGGTGAGATGCCAGAGCGCGGCAAAGGGTGCGGTCAGGCGCTCGATCAGACGCGAGCGGCGCAGCACGTCGAACACCCAGGATTCAGGAGCCAAAGCGCCCGGCTCCTGCTCGAAGCGGAAACGATCGGCCCAGGCGACGAGCGGGCGGAACAACACCTGGTCGTAGATGAAGATGACGATCAGCATGGTGCCGATCGCCCAAGCCACCGCAACCAGGTTCTGATGATCGATGGCGAGCGCGATATAGGAGCCGATGCCGGGCAGTGTCACCGTCGTATTGCCGACGCTGATGGCTTCGGATGCGACGACGAAGAACCAGCTTCCGGACATCGACATCATCATGTTCCAGATTAGCTGCGGCATCGCAAACGGCACGTCGAGCCGCCAGAAGCGCATCCATGCCGTGAGCCGGAAATTGCGCGTCGCCTCTTCGAGCTCGGTCGGAATCGTTCGCAGCGACTGATAGAAGCTGAACGCCATATTCCAGGCTTGGCTGGTGAAGATCGCGAAGATCGAGGCGAACTCGGCGCCGAGCACGCGGCCCGGCGCCAGCGCCATGAAGAACACGACCGTGACCGAGATGAATCCGAGGATCGGCACCGACTGCAGGATGTCGAGAAGCGGGACCAGCAATCGTTCGGCGGTGCGGCTTTTGGCGGCAAGCGTCGCGTAGGTGAATGTGAACAAGCAGCGACAGCGCCATCGCGATCGAGCATGCGCAGCGTCGTGCGCGCGGCATATTCGGGCAGATTGCGCGGGTCGAGCGATATCGGCTGTTGCCGCAGCTCGGTGAGCGGCTCGAACAGATGCCGGCTGGCCTCGCCGAGAAATACCAGAAGGCCAAGGATCAGGAGAAACGCGAGCACGTCCCAGCGGCTGAACAGGCCGCTCAAGCTGCCGGCAGAAATCGGCACGTTTACGCGCATAAATCACGGCCTAATGGTCACGAATTGACGACATGGCATCGGCTGTCACGGAATTGTCGTGAAAGCCGCATCGTGAAGACAGGCCAAGCGCGCTGCCCGAAATTTCCGCTACCAAGAGCCTGCAAAGCTCGGGCGGCGAGCTCGACTATCGCGACCACATAACATCCGCGACGCCGCGTTCAAACCTTTTTGCCGCGTGTCTAGTGCGCCCTCACGCCTATCCGATGCCGACGACCTCCGAGGCCGAAGCTGGAGCGGCCGGATCAGCCGGATCTTGGCCGCCCGCCGGGCCATCGCAGCAAAATGGTCCCGAAATCTCCTCAATGCCACCCAACAATTTACGCCTCGTTGAGTTGTTGATGATTCTGTCGTCGGGGTGATTCTCTTGCTGGGGCGAACGGAGAAATGCCTGTGGTCATGCAAAGCACAAAGCTGAGCCTGAAAACGTTCGTTGCGGCGCTGTTGCTCGGACTTCTCGCGTCATTCGCGGCCATGCGTCCGGCCGCGGCGGACCCCTCGGTCATCGGCCTGTGGCAGAAGACCGACGAACAGACCGGAGCGCCGGTCGGCTGGTTCCTGTTTGTCGAGCGCGGCGGCTATCTACGAGGGGGCGATTGCCAAGACTTTCGACAAACCGGGCGATCATCCGACCTGCACGCGCTGTCAGGATGACCGCAGAAACGCGCCGATCCTCGGGATTTCGCTGATCAGAAACATGACGCGGAATGGCTTGTCCTACCGAGGCGGCAATATCCTCGATCCGCGCGACGGCAATATCTATAACGCATTGATGACATTGAGCCCCGACGGACAGACGCTCACCGTGCGCGGCTATCTCGGCATCGCATTATTCGGCAGCGACGAAATTTGGCACCGCCTGCCCGACAGCGCGATGCGGCAGCTCGATCCTGTGGTGATCGCCAAGTATCTGCCCGGCCAACATGCGCCGGCGGCGAATGTGGCGGGTCAGGTCAGAGTTGGTCGGCCGGTTGCCGTGCTTGGGCAGCAAAGCCGACCCGTCAACGGCCAACGCTAGCGCCGGTACTCTATTCGACAACGCCGAACTCGCAGCCCGGCGCGGCGTACTCGTAGCGCGGAACGCCGTAGGGATCCTGGACCACGACCGGCTTGCAGTGTGCGTGCCATTTGCGATCGTGCTCGGCGCCGTGCGCCTTTTCGGCCTCGGTCTGCTGCGGCACCAGCCGGATATAGGGATCGCTATAGCCACCCCACCGCGTCACGCAGGTGATGGAATAGTGCGTCCCGACGCAGCCGCCGACCGCCAAGCCGTCGGCGCGGACTGCGGTCGAAGCCAAAGGAACCAACACGGCGGACAGGCCGAGCACGGCACCAAGGCCGGCACCGGACCGCAGGATCGTTCTGGCACAGCGTAGCGTTAACACGGCTCTCTCCCTCAAACGCACGCCGGCCTCATGCGGCCGGCATTTCGGGCGTTCGCGATCGGCGCGAAATGCGCGCCGACAGCCGGGCTGATGAGAGCAAGGCAGGTGCCAGCGGATGTGCTCTGATTTGGCACAAAACGTTAAGCTAAACCGCGGACGGAAATTCGCTGACGATTCAGAGAAAGATTAACGGCGCAGCACGGTCGATGGCGGCAGCCGTCGGGATTCCCATCCGGCGCGCTCGAGCTCCGGCACCTTGTCGTCGGATTGCGGATAGCCGAGGCAAAAATAGCCGATGAACTTCCAGTCTTCGGGGACGCCGAGAATGGCGGCGACGGCCTTCGGATCGAGGATCGACACCCAGCCCATGCCGATGCCTTGGGCGCGCGCGGCGAGCCAGATCGTGTGCACAGCCGTCACCGCGGAATAGTCGATCATTTCCGGCATGGTATGACGGCCAAGCCCATGGCCCTGTTCGGTCGAGCGATCGGCGAAGACGGCAAAATGCGCCGGCGCTTCCTCCAATCCGGCGAGTTTCAGCGTCGCATAGAGGCTCGCCCGATCCGGCGTTTGCTGACTGCTAGCGCCTGCGCGTTGCAGGCGGCGAAGTTGTCGCGGATCGCCGCGCGCCGTGCGGGATCGTCGACGATGACGAAACGCCAGGGCTGGCTCAGGCCCACCGAAGGCGCAAGGCACCCACATTCGACAAGCTGTTCAAGAGCGCCGTCGGGCAGCGGATCGCGCAGGAAACGCCGGACGTCGCGGCGCCAGGCGAGAAGGTCTCGCAAGCGGGCGCGGAATGCGGCATCGAAGCTCACGGGCGGGAGGGTGGTGGCGGGTGTTGCTGCGCTTTCGGCGGAGCCGTCTGCGCTTGCGATCCTGGAGCGCGAAATGCCTGGCGCCGAGACATTGCTGCGCGAAGCCGGCGACTGCTTGCTCCAGCCGCCGCCACTCCGGCTCCGCGGCCGGTAACCCGAAGCGCAGCCAAAGCGGATGATCGGCAAATCTGCGGACAAAAATTCCCGCGCGTCCGAGATGTTGAAAGAGCGCGTCCGCTGCTTGGCAGCGTACCAACCGGAACAAAGTCGTGCCGCCGACAATGTCGAGACCGGATGCGGTCAATATGTGGTCAAGGCGGCCCGCCGCCTGCGCCAACCGTGCGCGCGTCGCCGCGATCCAGGCTCGGTCCGCAAGCGCCTGTGCACCCACGCCAAGCGCCGGTCCCGAGACCGCCCATGGCCCCAATCGCGCCGCTATGCGCTCGGTCAGATCAGGCGCGGCAAGCGCAAAACCGAGGCGCAGGCCCGCAAGACCGAAAAATTTGCCGAAGGAGCGCAGCACCACGACGTTGCCGCGTCCCACTTCGCCGGCAAGACTTGCTGCCGGGGGCGCAACATCCATGAAGGCCTCGTCGACCAGCAAAACTCCGCCGCGCGAGGCGAGCTTGCCGGCGACGGATGCGAGCTCCTCCTTCGCAAAGAGCCGTCCGTCCGGATTGTTCGGATTGGTCACGATCGCTAGATCGAATTCACCCAGCGCGGCGACCTTGTCCGCCTCCACCACCTGGTGTCCGGCGAGTTGTGCGGCGCGGGCGTGTTCGGCATAGGTCGGTGACAGCACCGCGGCGCGACCGGGCCGCAGGAGCCCGGCGACCAGCGGCAGCAAGATTTGCGTGCCCGGAGCCGGCACAATGTGCGCCGCTGACGGCGCGCCATAGGCAGCAGCCGCAACCGCTGCGAGGTTTGCCAACGTTGCCGAATCCGGCAATCTCGCGAACACATCGCCGGATAGCGGCGGTACAGGATACGGATTGGGATTGATCCCGGTCGATAGATCGACAAACGGCTCCGGCGCACCGGGGAACAGAACTCGAGCGGCGCCGAGATCGCCGCCATGGTCGATATCGCGTTCTACCTCAATCGCGGCGGCGCGCCGACGCGCTTCGATGGCAGCTTTATAGGCCGACATGTCTGCTGCGCTTGCCCTTCTCGCCATGCTGATCGAGCTCGCTCTCGGTTATCCGCAGTGGCTGTTCCGGATCATCGGCCATCCCGTGACTTGGATCGGCCGTCTCATCGGCCTTCTCGATCGCCGACTCAACCACGACGGCAGCAGTGACGCCCTGCGGCAAGTTAGCGGCATTTTGACGATCCTGATTGTTGCCGTCGCCGCTGGATCGGCTGCGTATCTGTTGCAACGTTTATTGTTCTCCGTGCCATTCGGCGTGTTTGTCACGGCCCTTGTGGCCAGCAGTTTCATCGCGCAGCGCAGCCTATACCGGCATGTGGCGGACGTGGCCACAGCGCTTGAAACCGGCGGCGTCGAGGCCGGCCGCGCCGCGGTTGCGCATATCGTCGGGCGCGACGCCGCCGCGCTCGATGCCGCGGGTGTGGCGCGCGCCGCGATCGAAAGTCTTGCCGAGAATTTTTCCGACGCCGTCGTCGCGCCGGTTTTGTGGATGGTCATTGCCGGGCTCCCGGGGGCCGCAGTCTACAAGGCGATCAATACCGCCGACAGTATGATCGGCCATCTCAGCAAGCGCCATGCGGCCTTCGGCTGGGCCGCGGCCAGGCTGGACGATCTGGTCAATCTGCCGGCATCCCGCCTTGCGGCGCTGTTGTTGATGGCGGCCGCGGCAACTGGCCAGCGGTTCGACGCCGGCTCCGCCTGGCGCGCGACATGGCAGGAAGCCTCCCATCACCGCTCGCCCAATGCCGGCTATCCGGAAGCCGCCATGGCGGGCGCGCTCGGCCTCGCGCTCGCCGGCCCGCGCATCTATGACGGCGTCGCGGTCGACGACGCCGTGATGGGCTTCGGCCGCCGCGATGCCAATGCCGGCGACATCCGCCAGGCGCTGTCGCTCTTCCGCCGCGCCGATGCGGCGCTGATCCTGCTGCTGGCGCTGCTGACAGCCTTGTTCATCGCGCCAGCTTGAGCAGACGATCAATATCCAGATGCGCGTTGAGATGCTCCGCCAGCGCATCGAGCGTCGCATCGACAAGCGTCTCATAGCCGACTTGCGCGGGCCCCGCCGCGAACCGGCCGAGCCAGGCCGCACGCTGGCGATCATCGGCAAACAGACCGTGGATATAGGTGCCGAGCACGCGCCCGTCAGCCGACACCGCGCCTTCCTGCGCGCCGTCCGCAAGCTGCGCGAAGGGCCGGCTGCGGTCCGGACCTTCGGTCACACCCATATGCATTTCGTAGCCGACGAATGGAACGCCATCGCCGGTCGCACCGTGCGCCGGCTCAAGCCGCTTCTCGTCGGACAGCGTCGTCTCGACATCGAGAAGACCAAGACCATCGACCGTCCCCGGCGGCCCTTCGACGCCGTCCGGATCGGCGACGCTGCGCCCGAGCATCTGATAGCCGCCGCAAAGACCGAGCACCATGCCACCACGGCGGTGATGCACGGCGATATCGATATCGAAACCGGCCGCACGCAATGCGTTGAGATCGGCAATGGTCGCTTTCGATCCCGCCAGCAAAATAAGATCGGCGTCGACAGGCAGCGGCCGGCCCGGCCGCACGCGCACCAGATCAACTGCAGGCTCGGCTTCGAGCGGATCAAGATCGTCGAAGTTGGCGATATGCGGCAGGATCGGAACGGCGATCCGAAGCTTGGCGTTCGGCTTGCGCGCATGAACCTGTTCGAGCGCGAGCGCATCTTCGGCCGGCAAGCGGCTCGCATCGGCGAAATACGGCACCAGTCCGAGCGCTTCCCATCCGGTCAATTGCGCGATGCGTTCCATCCCGGCATCGAACAATTCCGGATCGCCGCGAAACTTGTTGACGATGAAGCCGCAGATCAGCGCTGCATCCTCGGGTGCGATCACGGCCTTGGTGCCGACCAGACTTGCGATCACGCCGCCACGGTCGATGTCGCCGATCAGCACCACCGGCACGCCGGCGGCTTGCGCGAAGCCCATATTGGCAATGTCGTTGGCACGCAAATTCACTTCGGAAGCGCTGCCGGCGCCCTCGACCAATACGATATCGGCTTCGCTGCGCAACTGCTCGAAGCTTTCCATCACGTACGGCATCAGATCGCGTTTGATGTGCTGGAAGGCGGCGGCTTTGGCGCTGCCATGGACCTTGCCTTGCACGACGATCTGCGCGCCGATCTCGCTCTGCGGCTTGAGCAGCACCGGATTCATGTGCACGCTCGGCGGCGCGCGCGCCGCCCGCGCCTGCAGCGCCTGCGCGCGGCCGATTTCGCCGCCGTCCGCCGTCACCGCCGCATTGTTCGACATGTTCTGCGGCTTGAACGGCCGCACCCTGAGCCCGCGAAGCGTCAGTGCGCGTGCCAGCCCGGCAACGACCAGCGATTTGCCGACGTCGGAGCCGGTGCCTTGAAACATCAGGGCGCGCGCCGGCATGATCTTAGAACTCGATACCCGGCTGCGCCTTCACGCCGGCGGCAAAGTGGTGCTTCACCAGCGTCATTTCGGTGACGAGATCGGCCGCCGCGATCATTTCCGGCTTGGCATTGCGGCCGGTGACGACGACATGCAGACTCGGCCGCCGCGCCGTCAGCACGGCGACGACCTTGTCGAGATTCAAATAGTCGTAGCGCAGCGCGATGTTGATCTCGTCGAGCACGACCATGGCGAAGCTCGGATCCTCGATCAGTTCGCAGGCCTTGGCCCAGGCCCGCTCGGCCGCAGCGACGTCGCGCGTGCGATCCTGCGTTTCCCAGGTGAAACCCTCGCCCATCGTGTGCCACACCAGTTGATCGCCGAATTTGGCGAGCGCATCGCGCTCCGCGGTGTGCCACGCGCCCTTGATGAATTGCACAACGCCGACGCGATGGCCGCGCCCGATCATGCGCAGCGCCAGACCGAAGGCCGCCGTCGACTTGCCCTTGCCGGGCCCGGTATGGACGATGAGCAGCCCTTTCTCGACGGTTTTTTCGGCGACTTCGGCATCCTGCACCGCTTTGCGCTTCGCCATTTTGGCGCGATGGCGTTCGGCGTCTTCCGTTGCTTCCGTCATCTCACGACCTCACAGCGTCCCCTTCACCGCCAGCGGTATGCCGGCGACCACCAACACCACGCGATCGGCACGCGCGGCGATACGCTGATTGAGCACGCCCTGCAAATCGCGAAACCGTCGGCCGAGCGGATGCTCGGGCACGATGCCGTAACCGACTTCGTTGGCAACCAGCACAACGGGCGCGGTGCATGCCGCCACAGCCTGTTCCAGCACCGCGGTCTCTTCCTCGATATTGTCGTCGGCCAGCAGCAGATTGGACAGCCACAAAGTCAGACAATCGATCAGCACCGGGCGGCCTTGGCTCGTTCGCAGTGCGGTGGGCAGATCGTGCGGCGCCTCGATGGTCTGCCAATTCGGCCCGCGGCGAGCCCGATGCGCCGCGATGCGCTCCGCCATTTCGGCGTCGCCCGCTTCGGCTGTGGCGACATAGGCCCAAGGCGGGGGCAGGGCTGCAATCACGCTCTCCGCATAGCGGCTTTTGCCCGAACGGGCGCCGCCGAGAACAAGCGTGATTTTCGCTGTGCTGGACATGATATCCGTGTCGGTACAGGTCGGAACCTTGGCGCCAGATTGACAGCCCGGCCCGGCGAAATCTATCACTAGCCTATCGATGGTCCCTCGCGAGAGGGCGAAGAGGGAATGCGGTGCGGCAGGCGCAAAAAGCCGGCCAAAACCGCAGCTGCCCCCGCAACTGTGAGCGGGAAGTCTCGTTCCATAGCGCCACTGGCTATCGCCGGGAAGGCAGGACGAGGCGCCGATCCGCGAGCCAGGAGACCTGCCATCGGTCGTGTCGACGCGACAAACATGGGTCGGGGTGTACCTATGGATGATCCAAAAGACTTGAGGTCTTTTGGTCCTCGCTCGCGCCGACGGCAGGCCACGCGAGGATTTAGTATTGCTCAGTTTCCTGAGAACCACGATCGACGAAGCGTGAGGCGATATCCATGAGCCGAACGCCAACGATCTATGTCTGCACCACGTGCAAGCGCGTCGACACGCTGGAAAGCGATCCACGCCCGGGCACGCTCCTTGCCGACGCGACCGAGCGCGCCGCAGAGGGCAGCGGCGTCGACGTGCGCCGGCTGCGCTGCCTCGCCAATTGCACGCGCGGGCCGAGTGCGGCGCTACGCTGCAATGGCTCCTGGACCTATGTGTTCGGCGGGCTCGATGTCGACAATGCGCAGGCGCTGGTCGACGGCGCCAAGCTTCTTGCCACGGCGAACGACGGCATTCTGCCGTGGCGTGGCCGTCCCGACATTCTCAAGCGCGGCTTGATTGCGCGCGTTCCTCCCATCGATTTCAACGAGGCTGATGTATGACCGTCACAACCAACGGCCAACTCGCACGCATCCCGTGCACCATCGTCACCGGCTTTCTCGGCGCCGGGAAAACGACGCTGATCCGTCACGTGCTGACCCATGCGAAAGGCCGCCGCCTGGCTGTCATCGTCAATGAATTCGGCGACGTCGGCATTGACGGCGAAATCCTCAAAGGCTGCGGCGATGCCGCGTGTCCGGAGGACAATATCGTCGAGCTCGCCAATGGCTGTCTGTGCTGCACGGTGGCCGACGAATTCGTGCCGGCGCTCGATGCGCTTCTCGCCAAGGGCGGCATTGAACATATCGTCATTGAGACTTCGGGCTTGGCGCTGCCGAAGCCCTTGGTGCAGGCGTTCCATTGGCCGGCGATCAAGAGCCGGGTCACCGTCGACGGTGTCGTTGTCGTCGTCGACGGCGCGGCGCTCGCCGACGGCCGCGTCGCGCAAGACCTCGAAGCGCTGTCGCGCCAGCGCAGTGCCGATGCGGCGCTCGATCATGACGACCCGGTGGAAGAAGTGTTCGAGGATCAGATCGCCTGCGCCGACCTCGTGGTGCTCAACAAGCGCGACCTGCTCGACGAAGCCGGCGTCAATCAGGCATTGGCGACGATTTCGAACGCGTTGCCGCGCAGCGTCAAAGTACTGACCGTGACCGACGGCAAGGTCGATCAGGCCCTGCTCCTTGGGCTCGGCGTCGGCACCGAGGACGATATCGCCAACCGTCGCACCCATCACGATTTCGAAGAAGATCACGACCATGACGATTTCGATTCTTTCGTCGTGCCGATCGGCGAGATCGAAGACCCCTCGCTGCTGTCGGCGCGCGTGGCCTCGCTTGCCGAGCGTTTCGACGTGCTGCGCGTCAAAGGCTTTGCCGCGGTGACCGGCAAGCCGATGCGGCTCCTGCTGCAAGCCGTCGGTCCGCGGGTGTCGCACCAGTATGACCGGCCTTGGGCCGCGGCCGAGCCACGTGAAGGCCGCCTCGTCGTGATCGGGCTTAAAGGACTGGATCGCGCCGCTGTGACGCAAACTCTCACTGGATAATTGAGCGATGCATTTGTTGACGACGAGTTCAACCGGCCTCGACGAGCTTGTCGAAGCGGTTGATCTCGGCCAGTCGCCGGGCGATATCGCCATCCTGTCGTTCGCCGACAGCGACCTCACCGGTCTCGCCGCTGCCTGGCAAATCGAGCGCCAAATCGAGCCCAACGTGTTGCCGAGCGTGCGGCTCGCGCATTTGCGCGATCTGCGCCATCCGATGTCCGTCGATCTGTGGATCGAACGCGTCGGCATGCGCACCAAAGTGATATTGGTGCGCCTCCTCGGCGGTCTCGAGTTCTGGAAATACGGCATCGAGCGGCTGTCGGCGCTGGCGCGCGAACGCGGCATCGCGCTCGCAGTGTTGCCGGGCGAAGATCGCGACGATGCGCGGCTCACCGCTGCGTCGACCTTGGCACCCGAACAGACCGACGAATTGCTGCGCTTCTTCCGCGAAGGCGGCCCGGACAATCTGCGCGGTCTCTTGCGCCTCTTGGCACGCCATGCCGGTGCGGAGATCGAGACGCAGGCGCCAAGCCCGCTGCCACGGTTTGCCGGTTATGTGCCCGGCAAAGGCGCGGTCGCGCTTGATCAGCTTGCTGCAGCGCTCGATCCGGCAAAGCCTGTGGTGCCGATCATCTTCTATCGCGCCATGCTGCTTGCGGCCGACACCGCGCCGGTCGATGCGCTGTGCGCGGCACTTGCCGCGCGTGGCTTGGCGCCAGCCGCTTGATCGTGACCAGCTTGAAGGACGGCGAGGCGCACGCCTTCCTGCGTGACGCTTTCGCGAAACTTCGATCCGGCCGTGATTGTCACTATGACCGCCTTCGCCGCGGGCGGCAGCGACGAGCCGAGCGTGCTCGATGAACCCGGCGTGCCGGTCCTGCAGGTTGTCAGTGCCACCACCCGGCGGGCCGCCTGGCGTGACAGCCCGCGCGGCCTCGGCGCCGCCGACCTGGCGATGCATATCGTCCTGCCCGAGCTCGACGGCCGCGTGCTCGCCGGCGCGGTGGCATTCAAGGATCCGCTGCCGCCGCATGAGGGACTTTCCTTCACGGCGCAGATCAGCCGGCCCGAACCTGATCGCATTGCGATCGTCGCGGACCGCATTGCGGCACTCATTCGACTGCGAGACGCTGCCGCGCGGCGAGCGGCGCGTCGCCGTGCTGATGCCGGATTATCCCGGCGCGCCGGGCCGCGCCGGTTACGCCGTCGGCCTCGACGTGCCGGCAAGCGTGATCGCAGCCCTCGATGATCTTGCCGCTGCCGGCTATGGCGTGACCGGCGCGCCGAAGAGTGCGCGCGATCTCCTCGATACCCTGTCGCAAGGGTCCGAAGCGGCGACGCTCTCGCTCGATCAGTACAGGAGTCTCCTGACGCGATTGCCTGATGCGGCGGCTCGCGCGCTTGCAGCAAGCGTGGGGCGATCCCACGAATGATCCTGATGTGCGCGACGGCGCGTTCCGTTTTCACGCGAAACAATTTGGAAAAATCCTGGTCGCGCTGCCGCCGGATCGCGGCCGTGCCGACGACGCGCCGCGCCGATTATCACGATCCGGCTTTGCCGCCGCGCCATGCGCTGGTCGCGTTCGGCCTATGGCTGCAATATGTCGCGAAAGTGGATGCGCTGGTGCATATGGGCGCGCATGGCACGCTGGAATGGCTGCCGGGCAAGGCGGTGGCGCTGACCGCGGAGTGTTTTCCTGAAATCGTCACCGGCGCGCTGCCGGTGATCTATCCCTTCATTGTCAGCAATCCCGGCGAAGCCGCGCAGGCCAAGCGCCGTATCGCCGGCGTCACCATCGGCCATTTGCCGCCGCCCTTGACCTCGGGCGGGCCGAGCGGCGACGCGCATGAGTTGGAATTGCTCCTCGACGAATATGCGCAGGCCGACGGTCTCGACCGCCGCCGCCGCGAGCGGCTTGCAACGCTGATCGTCGAGACCGCGCAGCGCACCGGCTTGGCGCGGGAAGCAGGTCTCGGCGTGACCGATGAACCGGGCGAGGCTTTGCGCCGCATCGATGCCTGGCTGTGCGATCTGAAAGATATCGCCGTCAAGGACGGCCAGCACATCTACGGCCGCGCGCCTGAAGGCGCCAGCGATCCGGCGTGGCCCGCAAGCGCGCATTCCGAGCGCGCGGCGCTGCTGGCGGCGCTTGATGGCCGCCGGGTCGCTGCCGGACCGGCCGGCGCGCCGGCGCGCGGACGCCGCGACGTCTTGCCGACCGGGCGCAATCTGTTCACCGCCGATCCGCGCACCTTGCCGACGCCGACCGCGATGGAGCTCGGCCGCCTTGCCGCAGACGAGATCGTGCGTGCGCATTTGCAGAGCCATGGCGACATGCCGCGCTCGGTGGTCGTCGATCTCTGGGGCAGTGCGACCCTGCGCACCGGCGGCGAGGAGATCGCACAGGGCCTGGCGCTGATGGGCTGCCGGCCGATCTGGGATCATGCCAGCGGCCGTGTCACCGGCGTCGAAGTGCTGCCGGCCGCCGCGGCAGGCCGCGCCCGGGTCGATGTCACTTGGCGCATTTCCGGCTTGTTCCGCGATCTCTTCCCGGCGCAGATCGCGCTCATTGACGCTGCCGTACAGGCGGTAGCCGCTCGAGATGAGACCGATGATGAAAACCCGCTCGCGGCCGCGCGCCGCTGCGCCGAAGACACGTCGCGACTTGACCGCATTTTCGGCACCGCACCGGGCGCCTATGGCGCTGGCGTCGAACATCTCCTCGGTCGTGAGGCCGACGCCGAGAAGATCGGCGCCGCCTATCTCACCGCCACGTCGCATGTCTATGGCGGTGCCGACGGTGAGGCCAACGCGTCGGCCGGAAGATTTGCGGAGCGTGTCGCCGCGGCCGACATGCTGGTTCATATCAGCGACGATCCGGCCCGCGATCTTCTTGAAGGCGCCGAGGACGCGGCCTTTGTCGGCGGCTTCGCCGCGGCGGCAAAAATGCTCGGCCGCACGGCCGATCTGGTGATGCTCGACATGACCGACCCGCAGCGGCCCCGCGCGCGGGCCTTGTCGGCGGCGCTCGCCCGCATCGTGCGGGCGCGCGCGGCTAATCCGCGTTTCATCGCCGGCCAGATGCGGCACGGCCCGCGCGGTGCGGCGGAATTCGCCGAAACCGTCGACCGGCTTTGCGACTTCGCCGTGACAACCGATGCCGTGAGCGGCGAATTGTTTGACCTGCTCTATGCGGCCTATGTCGCCGACCCAGCGGTGCGCGATTTTCTATTGCGTGAGAATCCCGCCGCGGCTGCCGCCATCGCCGAACGGCTTGACGCCGCGCGCCGCCGCGGCTTCTGGCACCCTCGCCGCAATGATATCGACTCTGGCCTCGCAGCGCTGCGTATGGAGGCGATGGCATGAGCGCGCCAGTGACCAGACATCCCCAGCGCCGTGGCGCCTGTCCCGGATTGTCGGCACCGATGCCGACCGGCGACGGCTTGCTAGTGCGCCTCCTGCCGACCGGCACGATTCCACTCGCCGCTTTCGCTGCCTTGTGCGAAGCGACCCGGACATACGGCAATGGCATCGTCGAAGTGACCTCGCGGGGCAGCATACAAGTGCGCGGCTTGAGTGAAACCTCTGCGCCGCAATTTGCCGACGCAATTGCCGCGCTCGATATCGTGGCGGCGGATGGCGTGCCGGTGCTCTGCAACGCACTCGCCGGACTCGACGCCGACGAGATTTTCGATTCGGCGTCTTTTGCAGAAAGTCTGCGGCAGCACATCGCGCGAAGGAACCCCGCATCGCGGCTCTCGCCCAAAGTCTCGATCGTCATTGACGGCGGCGGAGCGATCGGCCTCGAAGCCATTGCGGCCGACATTCGGCTGCGCGCGGAAAAACGGCATGGCGATATTACGCTCGATGTCAGTGTCGGTGGCGACGACAGCCACACCTCCAAGCTTGGCTCGATCGCACCAACACACGGCATTGAGGCGGTGATCCGTTTGCTCGACGTGATCGCACGGCACGGCCGCGAGGCGCGCGCCCGCGACGTGCTTGCTGCTGAGGGAGCGAAAGTGTTTCGTGCGGCAATCAACGAGCCTCGATCCAGAGCCGGATTCCCGCTTGCGCGGGAATGAGCGGAGTACTCCGATCGGTACATTCCCATTGCGCAACGGAACATGCGCCGTCGGCATCGGCCTCGCTTTCGGTCATGCCGATTCAATCGCATTGAGACGGCTGATTGATGCGGCGGACACGACCGGAGCAATCGGCCTACGCACAGCACCAGGACGCGCGCTACTCGTGATCGGACTTGCGCCAGACCGCGCACCTGCCTTTGCCATGCAAACCGCGCGACAAGGCTTCATTACCTGCGCCGACGATCCGCGCCGCAAAGTCATCGCTTGCGCCGGCGCGCCGATTTGCGCCTCCGCCCATATTGCTTCACGGGCACTCGCCCCTGTCATCGCGGCAGACACCGCAGAGCATTTTGACGGTACGATCCACATTTCGGGCTGCGCCAAGGGCTGCGCCCATGCGACAGCGGCCGCGACTCACCATTGTCGGCACGGCCGAAGGCTGCGCCATGATTGCCAATGGCTCGGTGCGCGATGCGCCGTTTGCCGTCGTCCCGGAGAGCGAATTGGGCGTCGCGATAAGTGACCATGTGCGCAAGCACCGCCGGGAGCCTGCGCATGTCTGAGCGCCTATCTGAAGAAACTACCTATATGCGCGACGGCACCGCCATCTATGAGCGCTCGTTCGCCATCATTCGCGCCGAGGCCGACCTGTCGCGCTTCTCCTCGGAAGAAGCCGACGTCGCTGTGCGCATGATCCATGCCTGCGGTCAGGTCGATATGGCGCAGCACATCGTGTTCGGCGGCGATCTTGTCGCGGCGGCGCGCAACGCGCTGAAGGCTGGCGCGCCGATCTTCTGCGACTTCGGAGATGGTCGCGCATGGCGTGACGCGGGCGCGGTTGCCGGCCAAGAACGAGGTAATCTGCACGCTCAACGATCCGCGCACGGCCGGTCTCGCGGCAAAGCTTGCCACGACGCGTTCGGCGGCGGCGCTCGAGCTGTGGCGCGATCGCCTCGCCGGCAGCGTCGTCGCCATCGGCAATGCGCCGACCGCTTTGTTCCGGCTTTTGGAAATGCTGGATGCCGGCGTGCCAAAGCCTGCCGCCATTCTCGGCATTCCGGTCGGATTTGTCGGCGCCGCCGAATCCAAAGAGGCGCTTGCCGCAAATCCGCGCGGCGTGCCGTTTGTGATCGTGCGCGGCCGCGCCGGCGGCAGCGCCATGACGGCGGCCGCGATCAACGCTTTGGCCAGGAGCGGGATATGAGCCAGGGCATCAGCACCGGCAAATTGTTCGGCGTCGGCGTCGGACCGGGCGATCCGGAACTGATGACGCTGAAGGCGATGCGCGCGCTCGGCATGGCCGACGTGATCGCGCATTTCGCCAAGGCCGGCAATGCGAGCCACTCGCGCGCCATCGTCGCTCCGCATCTGCGCAGTGGCGTGGTCGAACTGGCGCTGCTTTATCCCGTCACCACCGAACTGCCCGCATGCAGCAAGGATTATCGCGACGCGCTTTGCGATTTCTACGATCGCGCCGCGGCGCAGATCGCAGCACATCTCGACGCCGGCCGCGACGTCGCCGTGATCAGTGAAGGCGATCCGCTGTTTTACGGCTCCTATATGCATCTGCACACGCGGCTGGCGCCGCGCTTTGCCACCGAGATTATCGCCGGCGTCACCGGCATGTCCGGCTGCTGGTCGGCGGCCGGCATGCCGATCGCTCAAGGCGATGACGTGTTCACCGTGCTGCCGGCGACGCTGTCGGAAGCCGAACTGGCGCGGCGCCTGTCAGATGCCGATGCGGCGGTGGTGATGAAAGTCGGACGGCATCTGCCGAAACTGCGCCGTGCGCTCAAGACCAGCGGCCGCTTGCCGCGCGCGCTTTATGTCGAGCGCGGCACGATGGCGGAAGAGAAAATGATTCCGCTCGCCGCCAAAACCGACGATGAAGCGCCCTATTTCGCCGTGGTGCTGGTGCCAGGCTGGGAGAAGCAGCCGTGACACCGACCATGCCCGGCAAGCTTGTCGTCATCGGCCTGGGTCCGGGCGACCCGCTTTATCTGACGCCGCAAGCCGCAGATGCGCTCGCGGAGGCGGACGCGCTTTACGGCTATGGACCCTATCTCGATCGCGTGCCAGAGCGCCAAGGGCAAAGCCGTCATCCGTCCGACAATCGCGAAGAAGGCGTCCGGGCCGCCGCGGCACTGCGACATGCAACGGAGGGCGCGAATGTCGCGGTCGTCTCCGGCGGCGATCCCGGCGTGTTTGCCATGGCGGCAGCGATCTGCGAGCAGATCGAGTCCGGTCCGGAAGCGTGGCGCGCGTTGGACGTTGAATTTATCCCAGGCATCACCGCGATGCTGGCGGTCGCAGCGCGGATCGGCGCGCCGCTCGGCCATGATTTCTGCGCGCTGTCGCTGTCCGACAATCTCAAACCCTGGGATGTGGTCGAACGCCGGCTCGATGCCGCTGCCGGCGCGGGCTTCGTCATCGCGCTCTACAATCCGATCTCGCGGGCGCGGCCATGGCAGTTCGGTAATGCGCTGGAGCGGCTGCGTCGGCATCTGCCGGAGGCCACGCCCGTCGTGTTCGGCCGTGCCGTCGGGCGGCCCGATGAGCACATACAGATTACGACGCTGCGAGACGGCCGACGCGGAACAAGCCGACATGGCCACTTTGGTCATCATCGGCTCACGCGAAACGCGCATGATCGAGCGTCCAGGTGCGTCTCCGCTGATCTATACGCCGCGCGCCGCGGCCAAGGTGAGCGTTTGATCAAGCCACGCTACCGCTTCGTCCGCTGTTGCGACTGTTGGCGCGTCGGGCAATACCGGCCGGCGCAGCATGATCACTTCGACCTCCAAGGCGCGGGCCGCGGCGATTTTGCCATAGGTCGCACTGCCGCCGCTGTTCTTGGCGATCACGACGTCGATGTGATGCGACTTAAGCAAAGCGTGATCGTCGGCCTCGCTGAATGGACCGCGGCCGGTGATATATTCGACGTGAGGCAATGGCAGCGGCGGCTCGACCGGATCGACACTGCGGATCAGATAATGGTGCTGCGGCGCCTTGATGAAAGGCACAAGCTCGTTGCGGCCGAGCGCAACAAAGACGCGGCGCGATGCGTCGCCAAGAGCGGCAATCGCGGCACTGACATCACCAACCTCGGTCCAGCGGTCACCGCCCGTCTGATGCCATGGCGGCCGCCGCAGGGCCAGAAAGGCCACGCCGGTTCGACGGGCGGCCACGGCGGCATTCGCCGAAATAGCATTGGCATAAGGGTGCGTGGCGTCGATCAGGATGCCGACGCGCTCGCGCGTGAGATAGTCCGCAAGCCCCTCGGGGCCGCCAAAGCCACCGCTCCGGACCGGAACCGGCAGCGGAATCGGGGCGGTAGTGCGCCCGGCAAGAGACAGCGTAATATCGAGGCCGGTACGCGCGGCAAGGCGCTCGCCCAAGCCGCGCGCTTCCGTAGTACCGCCGAGGATGAGGACACGGGTCAGGATATTTGGCATGACGTTTAACCCGCCGCTTCCGGCCACGTTTCGCGCCGACACTGCCGCAATGCCGCGCTGGCTGTCCATCGTCGGCATCGGCGAGGACGGCGCCGAAGGCTTAAGCCCGGTAGCACGCGGCCTGATTAACGATGCCGAAATCGTATTCGGCGGCCGGCGGCATCTGGGGCTTGCCGCCCCGCTCATTCAAGGGACGACCAAGGGCTGGCCGAGCCCGTTCGACACCGCCGTCAGCGAAGTGCTGCGTCACCGCGGTCATCCGGTCTGCGTGCTCGCTTCGGGCGACCCGCTCTGTTACGGCGTCGGCACGACGCTGGCGCGCTATGTCGATATCCGGGAAATGGTCGTGGTGCCGGCGCCGTCGGCCTTCAGCCTCAGCGCCGCCCGGCTCGGCTGGTCGCTGCCGCAGACGGTGCTGCTGTCGCTGCACGGGCGCAACCTCGATCTGATCCGCCCGCACCTGCAACCCGGCGCCCGCATCATCGCACTGACTTCCGACGGCGACGGGCCGGCGGAACTGGCCAGGCTCCTCACCCAAAGCGGCTTTGGCTCTTCGCGGCTGACAATCCTCGAAGCACTTGGCGGCCCGTGCGAACGTATCCAGACGACGACCGCGGCGGGCTTTCCGCCCGGCATGGTGGAGGCGCTCAACACCGTCGCCGTCGAAGTCGCAGCGTCGCCGAACGCGCGTATCCTGCCGCGCGCGCCGGGCTTGCCCGACGATCTCTTCGAACATGATGGCCAGATCACCAAGCGCGACGTGCGCGCCGTAACTTTGTCCGCGCTCGAGCCGCGCCGCGGCGAATTGCTATGGGATATCGGCGCCGGCTCCGGTTCGGTGGCGATCGAATGGATGCTGCTCGATCCGCTGATGCGCGCCATCGCCATCGAGCAGCGCGAGGATCGCGCGGCGCGGATCCGGCGCAATGCCGCGCTCTGCGGCGTGCCGGCGCTCGAAGTCGCCGAAGGCATGGCGCCGACCGCGCTCACGACTTTGGCGCCGCCTGACGCTATATTCATCGGCGGCGGCGCGGACGACGGCGGGACATTCGACGTCGCGGTGCGCGCCCTGCGCCCCGGCGGCCGCCTAGTCGCGAACGCGGTCACGCTCGAGACCGAAGCGCTCCTGCTGGCGCGACACGCTGCGCTGGGTGGTGAACTTGTCCGTATCGCGATTTCGCGAGCGGAACCTTTGGGCGGAAAGACCGGCTGGCGTCCGGCCATGCCGATTACTCAATGGCGTTGGACCAAATCATGATCGTCGCCGGCATCGGTTGCCGCCGCGGCACGTCCGCGCCGGATATCGAAGCCGCCGTTCGCGCGGCGCTCGTACAAGCGGGCCTGGCCGCGAATGCGCTCACGGCGATCGCGACAACGGCGGCGAAACATGACGAGGCCGGCATCGAAGCGGCAGCGGCCAATCTCGGCGTCGATGTCGTGCTGGTGGCGGAGACAGAACTCAAAGCCGCGGGCAGCCGCACTGAAACGAAATCCGAGCGGGTACTCGCGCTCACCGGCGTGCCGTCGGTGGCCGAGGCCGCGGCGCTGGCCGCCGCCGGGCCTTTGGCGCGGCTGATCAGCCCACGCCTGGTGCTCGGTTCGGCGACCTGCGCGCTTGCGGCGTCAGAGCCCGCGTCATGACCGTGCATTTCATCGGCGCCGGACCGGGCGCGGCCGATCTCATCACGCTGCGCGGGCGCGATCTGATCGCGCGCTGTCCGGTCTGTCTCTATGCCGGCTCGATCGTGCCGCGCGAATTGCTCGGCTTTTGTCCGCCGGGCGCGCGCATTGTCGATACCGCGCCGCTCGCACTCGATGAGATCGACGCCGAGTTCGCACGCGCGCATGCAGCGGGTCACGACGTGGCGCGGCTGCAATCGGGCGATCTGTCGATCTATTCGGCGCTCGCCGAACAGCTGCGCCGGCTCGACCGCCGCGGCATTCCTTACACGCTCACGCCCGGCGTTCCGGCCTTTGCCGCAGCGGCCGCCGCGCTCGCCTGCGAATTGACCGTGCCGGAAGTGGCACAGAGCGTCGTGCTCACGCGCGTCTCCGGCCGCGCCTCACGGATGCCTGAGACTGAAAAGCTTGCGACCTTCGCTGCCAGCAAGGCGACGCTCGCCATTCATCTCGCGATCCACGCCATCGATGCGGTCGTTGAACAATTGACCCCTTTCTACGGGACCGATTGTCCGGTGGCGGTCGTGGTGCAAGCTTCGTCGCCGGCCGAGCAGATCATCCGCGGCACGCTCGCTGATATCGCAGCGAAGGTCGCGGCGGCGAAGATCGAGCGCACGGCGCTTATCCTGGTCGGGCGGGCGCTCGCAGCGGAGGAATTTCGCGACAGCGCGCTCTATGACGCCGATTATCGCCGCCGCTTTCGCGGAGGCGCGGCGTGAAAGCGCAGATGACCGCGCGCGGGATCATCATCGCGGCACCGCATTCCGGCGCCGGCAAGACGACGGTGACGCTCGCCATTCTTGCGGCGCTGCGGCGGCGGGGGCTCGCTGTCCGAGCGGCAAAAGCCGGCCCTGACTATATAGACCCGGTCTTCCATGCCGCCGCCGTCGGCGCGCCGAGCGTCAATCTCGACAGCTGGGCGATGCCGCCTACCCTCCTCGATGCGCTGGCGGCGCAGACGACCGAGCGCGCGGATATCCTGGTGGTCGAAGGCGTCATGGGCCTGTTCGATGGCGCGGCGGGCACCATCGGACGCCGCGGCGCGACCGCCGAGCTTGCTGCGCATTTCGGCCTTCCGGTCGTGCTGGTGCTGGACGTATCGCGGCAGGCGCAATCGGCCGCGGCGCTGGTGCGGGGCTTTGCCACGCACGACACCAATGTGCAGATCGCGGGCGTGATCCTCAACCGCGTCGCCAGCGAGCGGCACCGCGTGCTGGTGGCGGATGCGATCGAAGCGATCGGCATTCCCGTCCTCGGCTCGGTCCCGCGCGAAGCCGAACTGGCGCTGCCGGAACGCCACCTCGGCCTGGTGCAGGCCGGCGAGCACGCCGATCTCGGCGAGCTGATCAACCGGCTGGTGGCGGTAGCGCAAAGCCATATCGATCTGAATGCAATCATGGTTGCCGCGGCAACGCTCGCGATCGATCCGCGCGCCTCCAACAAATCACCGGCGCTGCCGCCACCCGGCCAGCGCGTGGCGCTGGCGAGCGATCAGGCCTTCAGCTTCGTCTATCCGCATCTGATGAGCGCGTGGCGTTCCGCCGGCGCCGAGATCATTGCTTTCTCGCCGCTTGCCAACGAGCCGCCGCCCGAACGCGCCGACAGTTGCTGGCTGCCCGGCGGCTATCCGGAACTGCACGCGGACAAGCTCGCCGCAGCAGATCGCTTTATCGCCGGGTTACGCGCCTTCGCCCAGACGCGCCCGGTGCATGGCGAATGCGGCGGCTACATGGTGCTGGGCGAGAGCCTCGAAGATGCAGCAGGCAAGACGCACGCAATGGCTGGACTGCTTGGACATGCGACGAGCTTTGCCAAGCGCAAATTGCATCTCGGCTATCGCTCGGCGCGACTTCTTGCCGACGGCGTGCTCGGCGGCAAGGACACGATCGTGCGCGGGCATGAATTTCATTACGCGACGCTGACGGCTGCGGGCAGCGACGAGACGTTCGCGGAAGTCCATGACGGCGAAGGTAGAGCGCTCGGCAAGTCCGGCGGCCGGCGTGGTCATGTCAGCGGCTCGTTCTTCCACGCGATTGCAGCGGCCAGCGATTAACGCTCCAACAGCGCCACTGTGCCGAGCCCGCCGTCGGAGCAAATGCTGACGATGGCGCGGCTGCCTTGCGGCATGGCCGCAAGTTCCTTCACCGCCTGGCTCAGGATCCGCGCGCCGGTTGCCGCAAACGGATGGCCGAGCGCGACAGAGCCGCCGTTCGGATTCATGCGCTCGCGCGGAAAATCGCCGAAGGTATTCTCGACGCCGGCCTTGGCGCGGACGAAATCCTTGTCGACCAGCCCCTCGAGATGGCACAGCACCTGCGCCGAGAAGGCTTCATGGATTTCCCACAGCGCGATGTCATCGTATTTGAGGCCGTGCCGCGCCAAGAGCCGCGGAATGGCGGTGACCGGCGCCATCAATAACCCTTCGTGAAGAATATCGACCGCTGCCATTTCGAAATCGACAAGCCGCGCGCGCGGCGCCTGCGCCGGCAAACGCGAGAGGCCGTCCTCGGTCGCGACCCAGATCGCGGCAGCACCGTCGGTCAACGGCGAGCTGTTGCCGGCGGTGAGCGTCCCGCGTCCGCTGGTGCGGTCGAACACCGGCTTCAGCCGCGCGAGCTTCTCCAGCGACGTGTCGCGGCGGGGAAAGTGATCCTTGTCGACGCCGTCGACTGATATGACGAGGTCCTTGAAGAAACCGCGGTCCTGCGCCGCAACGGCGCGCTGATGGCCTTCGAGCGTGAGTTCGTCCTGCTCCTGCCGGCCGATCTTCCAGTCCTTTGCCATGTCCTCGGTGTGCTCGCCCATGCTGCGACGGGTGACGCGGTTCTGTACCTTCGGCACATGCAGGCGCACATCGGATGGATGAAATTGTCCGAGCACATGCAGCCGGTCACCGGCGCTGCGCGCTTGAACCAGCCGCCGCAGCCAGACCGAAAGACCTTCGCTCAAGCCGAACTGCGCCCGCGTCATGCTCTCGACACCGCCGACCATGGCAAGTGAGGCGCGCCGCCCATCGAGCATGCCGGCGGCCTCGAACACGCCGACCATGCTGGTCGAGCATTGCATGATGGTGGTGAAGGTCGGCACGTGCGGGTCGAGCTTAGCCTCGAGCCAGACCTCGCGCGCCAGATTGGCGTAGGCGAGATTGACCACCACCGAGCCCCAGACGCCGAAATCGATCCGCCCATTGACCTGCTGCGCCATGGCCTGAACCACGGGCACCGAGAGCGTGAGCGAGTCGCGCTTGGCGAAAGGGCCATCGACATTGACGAATGGCGTCCGCACACCGGAGACGAGCCAGACCGTCTCACCGCCGTTGGGCATTCTCCCCTCCCCTTAAAAAAATTCAGCCCGCCGCTTTGGGCTCGGCATCGTCGGCAGGTTTATCGGAAACACCGGCTTGCGCGAATGTGGCCATGCCGGTGTGACAGGCGAGCGCCGACCGCAAGATTTGCAGCGCGACCGCAGCCCCTGACGCTTCACCAAGCCGCATGTCGAGATCGACAAGCGGCTTCAGGCCAAGCTCGTCGAGCAGCAGGCGGTGACCGGCTTCGGCGGAAACGTGACCGGCTTGGGTATGCGCAAGCGCATCACCTCGCAGCTTGGCCAGCGGCGCCGCCGCGGCGGTGCAGACGAAACCGTCGAGCAGCACCGGAATGTTTTTTTGCCGCGCCGCAAGCGTCGCGCCGAGAATGGCGGCAAGCTCGCGGCCACCGAGTGCCGCCGCAACTGCCAGCGGATCGTGGAGCACGCCGGCATGCCGGCCCAGCGCCCGGTCGATCACGGCGCGCTTGCGCGATAAGCCCTCCTCATCGACGCCGGTGCCGCGGCCGGCCCAGCGTTCGCCGCCGCCGCCAAACAGCGCGGCGGCAATGGCGGCCGCCGCCGTGGTATTGCCGATACCCATCTCGCCGAGACAGACGAGATCGCAGTCGGATGAGACGGCGTCGTGGCCGGCTGTCACCGCGGCGATGAATTCGCTCTCGCTCATCGCCGCCGCCTGGGTGAAATCCGCCGTCGGTTGGTCGAGCGCAAGCGGAATGACGCGCAGCTTGGCACTAGCAGCGCGCGCGAGCTGATTGACGGCGGCGCCGCCGGCCCCGAAATTCGCCACCATCTGCGCCGTTACTTCGGCCGGATAGGCGGACACGCCCTGCTTGGTCACGCCGTGATTGCCGGCGAAGATCAGGATTTCGACGCAGTCGAGCCGCGGCGGAGCGTGACCCTGCCAATGCGCCAGCCAGGCAACGAGATCTTCAAGCCGGCCGAGGCTCCTCGGCGGCTTGGTCAGGGTCGCTTCGCGCTGGGCAACGGCGGCGCTCGCGGCTGGACGCCCGCCAGGCAGATCGAGGCAGGCCGCCCGCAAGCCGGAAAATGAGGTAAGGTCGGTCATCGCCAACGTCTCTAGCAAATGCCTTCGATGGCAGCCACAAGTGTTCGCAGGATCACGATTTTCAGCGGATAGCGATGACCGACAAATGGCCTCCAGATAGCTGGCTTCAGGAAAACTGGCTGAGCGACCGACGTGATGAGCTCATGGCCAGCCTCGCCTTTTGCACGCGGCTGCCGCTATGGCCCGCGACAAACGTCCAAGGCGCGACCCTCTCCAGGGCGGCCTGGGCATTCCCCATTGCCGGGATCGTGGTCGGCCTGATCGCGGCGGCCGTGTACGGGTTTACGCATCGCGCCGGCGTTCCGGCCTGGCCGGCCGCAGCGCTCAGCATCGCCGCGACGCTTCTCGTCACCGGCTGCCTGCACGAGGACGGGCTCGCCGACACGGCGGACGGCTTCGGCGGCGGCGCGACGCGCGAGCAGAAGCTCGACATCATGCGCGACAGCCGCATCGGCACTTACGGCGTCTGCGCCTTGATTGTCGCGCTGCTGCTTCGCGTCGGCGTACTGGCAAGTTTTTTCTCAAGCATCACTGCCGCCTGGGGGCTTCTTGCCGCGCATGCCGGCGCCCGTGCGGCGATGATGGCGTTCATGTTCCTGGTGCCGCCGGCGCGCCGCGACGGACTCTCCTCGGATGCCGGCCAGCCGCCGGTCGAAAGCGCCGGCGCGGCGGTGATCCTCGGCTTCATCTTCGCCGCGGTCTGCGTCGGCTTCACCCGCGCGGTGGTCGCACTGATCTTGCTGGCAGTCATTGTCGCAGTCATGGGATGGCTCAGCCGCAAGCAGATCGGCGGGCAGACCGGCGACGTGCTCGGCGCGGTCGAGCAGATCAGCGAGATCGCGATACTCGTCGTCGCGCTGCACTGAGTTTCCCTGGTCGTCATTGCGAGCGAAGCGAAGCAATCCAGGGCGGCGTGAGAAACTGGATTGCTTCGTCGCTTTGCTCCTCGCAATGACGAGGCTCAGGCAGCTTGTCTGCCGTGGTCCGGCGCGAGCGGAAGTTTGACCGGCTGCTTGAGCTTGGCCGAAAGATCGAGCGCCTTGGTCAGCATCAGCCGATTATGTGCTTCCGCGGCGGTTGCCGCCTGCGTCGGCAGGCCGAGCGAGACGCGGTTGAGCCAGGAATTGGTCTCCTCACGCATCGGACCACGCAATTCGCCGAGCGCCATGTCGCCCGGCGGATAAGAGCCGAGGAAATCGACCAGCCGGCTCTGGTCCGGCGCGTAGCCTTCGCTTTGCGGCGCCGACACGGCGAGCACCATATCGCGATGGGTATCGTCGATGGTGAGCACGCCGTGGGTGCCGTTGATGCCGACTTCGAGGCTATAGACCGCGCCGGGCCAGGTGACGGGCAGCGCCCAGGAAATATTGAGGTGATAGACGGTGCCGTCCGCGCACATGATCATGCCTGCGGTGGCGTCGATGCCCTGATAGAGCGGGCCGAGCACCTTGTCGACCGAACGCGCATAGCATTCGACCGGTTGCTTGCCTTCGAGATACCACATGACGATGTCGAGCGCGTGGGTGCCGGAGATCACCATCGGCGAGATGGTGGCCGGGTCGTTGGTGCGCTTGTAATTGTCGATGGCGACCAGCCGATTTATGAACGCGCGCGACGTCACCATGGTCACGTCGCCGAGCGCGCCGCTGCGCACCTTCTCTTTGCCGGCGAGCCATTTGCGGCGAAAGCGCTGCGTGTAGCCGACCACGGCATCGAGCTTGGCGTCGGTGATCGCCTTGAGCACGCGCTCGGACTGCGCCAAGTCGGTCGCGAGCGGCTTCTCGATCAGCATCGGCACGCCGCGCTCGACCGCGGCCAGAACCGGATCGACGTGAAGATGCTCGTCGGTGGCGATGATGACGCAATTGACTTCCGGCCGCGCCAGCAGTTCGCGATGGCTGGTGGTGATGAAATCGGCGCCGATCTTGGCGCCGACATCGCCGCCGCGATTGTGATTGAGCTCGGCGATGCCGATCCATTCGACCGCTGGATGCCGCGCCGCCACTTCGCCGCGGAACAGCCCGACGCGGCCGGCGCCGATAATGGCGAGGCCGAGCCCCTTCGCGCCCTTCTTCATACGTTCAACCCCGCGCGGTTCTTCTGTTTGAGCTCGGCAATGCCGGAGATCGTTTCGTTGGTCAGCGGCAGATCGACCGGCTCGTTGCGGTCGGCGGAAAGATCCGCGGCGCTATACGTCTCCATCACCCGGCGCGCGCTTTCCGGCGTCACCATGACAGCGGTATCGCGGATGCAGGCCTCGAGAAAGTGGATGGTCTCAGGCCCGATGCCGCCGGCATAGACATGATCGACCCATTCGCCCGGCATGGTCGACATGGTGAATTCCTGGCCGCGCTTTTCGGTATTGAGCCAGTTGTCGCGCTGGGTGTCGTCGAGCGTCAGCGCGCCGTCGGTGCCGGTGATCTCGATCCAGGTCGAGCAGTAATTCGGATAGCTCGGCGGGAAATTCCAGCCGCCGCCGATCATCACCACGACGCCGTTGTCCATGGTGATGGTGGTGAACATGATGTCGTGCGAGCCGTTGACCGGCTTCATATAGCCATAGGCGCCCTGGCTATAGACACGCACCGGCTTGGCGGGCTCAAGCAGCCAGAACACGAAGTCGAGGTCGTGGGTGGATTCCATCACCACCGGCGAGAGCCGCACCCGGCTAGCGATCTTCTTGCCAAGTTCGCGCGACAGATGGCGGCTGACCAGGACCGAGACCACATTGCCGAGCGTGCCGTCGATGATCTTTTTCTTGGCGTAGGCGATCTTCGGATTGAAGCGCTGCGAATAGCCGATGGTGAACTTCAGATTGTTGCGCTTCGACAGCTGAATCAGCTCGTCGGCTTCCCACAGTTCGAGCGCGATCGGCTTTTCCAACATCACGTTCTTGCCGGATTTCAGGCAATCGCGGGCGATCGGATAATGGTTCGCCTCCGGCGTGGTCGAGATATAGACGACGCGGATGTTGTCGTTCTTGATGATGTCGTCGTAGTCGAGCGTCGAAGTCGCCGGCTTGTAGAGCTTGGTCACCTCGGCGAGCCGGTCCGGCTTGATGTCGCACAAATGCAATTTATCGACCAGGGCCGTGCGCGACAGCGTGTCCGCCCGCAAGCCCCCGATCCAGCCAACCCCGATCACTGCCGCTTCAACTGTCTTCACCGCGCGTTCCCTCTGTTAGTTGCGGGCGCATAAAAACCATGATGCGGCCGGGGGTGCAATGCTTCCCGCGGCACTTGGTCAGGGCGCCGGATGCGAGGCGGAAACTGCAGTGCCGAAGACGTTTTTGGCGAATTGCGGATAAACCTCGGCCAACATCGGTCCGACCGTCCCGCGCATCAGACGGAGCGTCTCTGCGGAAGGGGCCGGCGTCACCGGCACCTCGTCCGGCCGGTCGAAGTCGAAGCCGGTATTCTCGATCACCTCGGCGACGCTGTGGCCCGGATGCACGCTCGCGAGGCGGAAGCGCCGGCGGGCGCGGTCGAAATCGAACAGGCAGCGGTTGGTGACGAGCGCGATCGGGCCGCCGGGACGAAACACATTGTCGGCGCTGCCGCCCGCGGCGCTGATGAAATCCACTTTCGGCACCAGCGTGCGGCGCGAATGCTCGACGCGGAACAGGATCACTTTCGGCACCACGTAATAGAGATAGGCCGAGCCGAACGAGCCGGGAAAGCGCGCCTTGGGATGCGCATAGTCGCCGACGCTGACCAGATTGATATTGCCCTCGCCGTCGATCTGGCCGCCGGAGAGAAAGAACACGTCGATACGGCCTTGGCCGGCGCAATCGAACAGTTCGCGGGAGCCGTCGGTGAAGAAGGTGTGATCGCGGCTGCCGAGCAACGACACATAGGGTCTGCCGCCGCCTCTTTCGCGCGCGAGCAACGCCGCGGTGGCCGGGATCGGCGAAGCGGCGCCGACAGCGACATGACGCACGTCGCCGATCAGCCGGCAGATGACGTTGGCGAGCAACTCTTCGTCGCGAAACGCTTCAGGCGGCGCGCCGCTCATGCACATACCGTTGCAGATAATCGGCAAAGCCCTCGGGCGTAGCGGCAAGCCGCGCATATTCGGTCATATGCGCGGCATCGATCGCATAATGATCCGGCAGCGGCAGCGGCCAGGCGCCGCGCGGCTCGACCGCGACCGCCTCGACATAGAAGCCGGGCAGCGTGCCGGCGGCGAGCACCGGATCGCGCAACAGGTCGCCGTCGTGAATTTTGTCGACCGTCACCACGGTCTTGCGCGCCGCATGCGCCAGCGTAACCAGCTCACGCTGGATGCCGATGAAGATATTGCCGAAACGATCGGCCATCGGCGCGTGAAACAACACAACGTCCGGCTTGAGCGCCGGCAGCAAGACAATCGGATCGCTGTTGCCGAACGGATTGTCGACCACTTTCCACTCCGGCCGATGCGCCAGCACGTCCGAGCCGATGAGCCCGCGCAGCGGCATGAAAGGCACGCCTTTTTCCGCCGCCTGAAGCTGCGCATGCAGCGCCGGACAGGTCGCATCCATCATGCGGATCGCGCCGGCAATCACGGCGGCATTGAAGCGCGGCGCCGGCCCGAATTCGCCGAGGCTGACCGCTGAGGTTTCCAGCGTCTCGATGCAGCCCGCGCCGATCAGAAGGTCCGCCTGCAAGCTCGAGGTCGGCAGCGTGACCAGATGCAGACGCTTGACGCCGCGGCGGATCAGCGCCCGCGTCGCCGCCATCGCCGCGCCCGAACTCTCCCGCGGCACCGCGAGCAGGCAGCCGTCGGTGATCGGCGCAAGAGCTTCGTCGAGCGGGCGGATGATGGATACCATGCGGTCAGGCTACTCCCTCTCCCGGCCGGCCGGGAGAGGGAGTCTTTGTCACGACAGCGCCGATTTCACATTATCGGGCGAGAACGGCACGCGGCGGATGCGCACGCCGGTTGCGTCGAACACCGCATTGGCTATCGCCGCCGCGATCGGGCGGCTCGACGGCTCGCCAGCACCTGACGGCGCGATCTCCGGATGATTGATCAGCACGACGTCGATCTGACATCGGGGTCTCGGTGATGTCGAGGATCGGATAGGTCATCCAATCGACGCTGGTGACATTCTTGTTGTCGAACTTCACCTCTTCCCAAAGCGTCCGGCTGATGCCCTGCACGATATTGCCCTCGACGGCGAGACGCAGGCCGTCGGGATTGATGATCTGGCCGCAATCATGGGCGACCGTGAATCGGCGCACCCATATCTTGCCGCTACGCCGGTCGACATCGACCTCGGCGATCATTGCAACACGAGTACCGCCGCGCTGCGCATAAGCGATGCCGCGGCCGGAGACTTTGTTACCGGTCTGGTCCTTTCGCGGCGAAGGCCGCGTCTGCCAGTCCGCTTTCTCCGCCGCCGCCTTGATGACGGCGATGTCGCGCGGGTCTTTGACATAACGCAGCCGGAACTCAACCGCGTCCATGTCGAGCGCCGCCGCCACTTCATCCATGAAGGATTCGCTGGCGAAGTGGATTTGCGGTCCAACCGGATCGCGCAAATGCGACGTGCGCAGCGGCGAGGCGCGATCCAGCAGCGGCGGGATCACTTCCCAGGCGGTACGCTTATTGGCAAAGCCGTAGGACTCCTGACGGGATGCCGAAACCATCGCCCGATTTGAGATCGACGCCGAGCGTCTGGCCAGCCAGCGTATCGTAAGGTTTGCTGCCGTTCGTATCGACATCGACGCGCGAGAAAGCCTTGCTCAGGAAGTCATAAGCAACGACGTTGCCCTGGGCATCGATCGCGGCCCGCACCTGATGGATCGAGGCAGGCCCCTTCGGATCCCAGCCGGTGCCTTGGTTGCGCATATATTGCACACGCACCGGTTTGCCGACGGCTTTTGCCAGTACAGCCGCATCCATGGCGGCATCATCGGCGTCGTTGCGGCCATAGGAGCCGGGACCCGGCGTCCAGATCACGTGAACGCTGTCCTCAGGCATTTGTAGGATCGCGGCGAGGCCAGCACGGACAAAGTGCGATTTCTGCGTGCCGCTCCAGCATGTCACGTGGCCGTCCTTGATCTCCACCAACGAACAGGCCGGCCCCATGCTGGCATGCGACTGGAACGGCCATTCGTATTCGGCCTTGATGACGCGCGTCGCAGTCTTGAAGGCGTCGTCGACATTACCGGCCTCTTTGCCTTCGACCTCACGCTTGCGTGACGGCGTGCTTCGGATGTGATCGTAAAGCGCCGCCTGATTTGGAAACGGCGGCTTTGCATCCGACCATTCGACCTTGAGCTGCTGCGATGCCTTGATGGCGTCCCATTCCTTGTCGGCGACGACGCCAAGGAAACCCTCCTTCCACACCACCCTGGCGCTGGGAATGTCCTTGATCGAGCCCTCATCGACCTTGACCGGCACCGCGCCAGCGATCTTCGGGCGGATCATCCGGCCATGCACCATGCCCGGTACTTTCACGTCGGTGCAGAAGTCCTGCTGCGCGAATACTTTCGGTGCGATGTCCTGCCGCTTGATCGGCTGGCCCACTACAGTGTGGTTCTTAGGATCCTTCGGCTGCGCCTTACCGGGCGCGTAAAGCGGATTGCCGTATTTGCCGTTCCAATCGAGATGGACGTTGAAATAGCGGCCGCCGATGAAGTCGGCGTAGCTGATCTTTTTCGTCGCATCGCCGGTTGCGTGAACGACGCCGCCCGTCACCGCGAGCTGATCTGCAGGCATGCCGAGTTTGTCGGACGCCATCTGCACCAGGACGCGACGCGCTTCGGCTGCGGCAACGCGCATCTGCTTGCCGCCTTCCTGAATTCCGGTCGAACCGGAGGCGCCGCCCTGATTGACGCTCGTCGCCGTGTCGCCCATGGAGACTTTGACGCTGTCGAAGGGCACGTCGAGCTCTTCGGCAACGATCTGTCCGACGGCAACAAACAAGCCTTGTCCCATATCCATCTTGCCGAAATAGGCGGCGACGGTGCCGTCGGCATTGACGGCGACATAGCTCGAAAGCTGATCCGGCGTCAGCGCAGGCTTCACAGCGACGCTCATTGCCGCGGCCCCCGCGGCGTCGTCAGCAAGCGCTGTATCAAACGTGACGGGTGTGCCGATCGAGACGACAAGCGCACCGCCGGCTTTCAAGAGAGCACGGCGCGAGAAATTCGCTGGCTTTTCGATTTTGGTCATGGCGCGTTCCCTCAACCCATCATCGTGGCGGCGCGCCTGACGGCGCGTAGGATGCTCACATGCGTTCCGCAGCGGCATTTGAGACCTTCGAGCGCGCTTTTGATCTCGTCGTCGGTCGGCTTTTTCTTGTCGCGCAGGAAAGCGGCGGCGGTCATGATCCAGCCGTTGATGCAATAGCCGCATTGCGGCACTTGCTCTTCGACGTAAGCGGTTTGCAGCGGATGCGGCTTGTCCGGCGTGCCGAGCCCCGCCAGCGTGACGACCTTGCTGTCGCCGATCGACGATACCGGCGTGATGCAGGAGCGCACCGCCTGGCCGTCGACATGAACGGTGCAGGCGCCGCATTGGGCGAGGCCGCAGCCGAAATGAGGATTGTTGAGACCGAGATCGTCACGCAGCGCGTAAAGCAGCGGCATGTCTTCGTCGGCATCGATCTTATGGACCGTGCCGTTGACGTTCAGCGCATAGCTTTGTTTCATCAGTTCCCTCCAACCATGCCGCGGTTCTGTTTGGGCGCTACCGCATGTGCCGGTGTGTCCCAATGCCGCTGTATTGCGAGGGCCAAAGCCTATTCCGAAACCGGCGGTTTTGGAACACGGTTTTCGGCTGCCAATAGCCGATATGTCGCTCCGCCGGACGGATCGCCGGGCGCAGATGGCCAACGGCGGTAGCCACCAATTATTTACCGCTGGTGATGAATTACATCACCGCGGCGGCGATTAATCGCGGCTCGCCAACCGCTAGTTTACGTTTGTGGGATACGGAGCGCGCCATGATGAACAACGCAGAAAACAGAGAGCCGCCGGTTGCCGCGATCACCGCCTGGGTGGTGCTATTTTTCGGCTCGGTGTCGCTTTCCGTCTGTTATTTCGCCATCCATGCCGGTCTTCTCGCCGGCTAAAGCGGCCTATTCGTAAATCAGGCCCACAGCGCTTTGCTGGCGAGACGTGCACCCTCGACCAGGCTCTCGAACTTGGCCCAGACGATCTCCGGCTCGATTTCCGGCGGCTTATTGGTGTAGAGCGTCGAGGCGAAGCCGCAATCGGCGCTGGCGATGACGCGCTCACGGCCGACGATCTTGGCGAGCCGCGTGACGCGTTGCGCCACGAGTTCCGGATGCTCGACCACGACCGAGGCCTGAGTGATGCAGCCGGGCAGCAGCACCCTGTCGTCCGGAAGCTTCACCGTCTCCCATATCTGCCATTCGTGCTCATGGCGCGGATTGGCCATCTCGAACGAATAATATTTGGCGCGAATCGTGACGATCAGGTCGGCGAGATATTTCATCTCGAAGTCGCTGACGCGGGGCCCGATATTGATGCCGTAACAGGTGTGGTGGCGGATCTTCTCGGGCGGAATATTGCGCAGCGCGTGATTGAGGACCTCGATGCGGCGGCGCGCCCATTTGCGGGAATCCTCGGGCGTCTCGTTCGGCGACAGCATGTAATGCATCGCCAATCGCGGATCGTCGATCTGAACCTCGAAGCCCGCCGCGACGATGCCTTCATATTCCTCGCGCAGCGCTTCGGCGACCGCGAGCAGATGCTCCTCCTCGCTCTGGTAGTATTTGTTCTCCATGGTGCCGGCGCAGCTCGAGGGCGACACCGACGGGATGAACACGCCAACGGCATCGACGCCCCTCAGCGCCGCTTTGAAATTGGCGATGTCTTCGGCGAGCTGCTTTTGCCCAGAATATTTAATCGGCCCAGTGCAGGCGAGCCGCGCCTGTTGCGAGCCGGAATGCGCGCCGTCCTTGTAGTAGGTCGGGAACGCCGCATTCTCGCGCGTGCGCTTTTCGGTCGCCTTGGGCGTGATTGGCTCGAGTCCGGTCAGCCGGTCGGCGATGTAATGCTGAAAGCTGGTCTTGGACTGCTCGCCGTCGCTGATGATGTCGACGCCGAGTTCGGTCTGCTTGTGTACGACCTCGGCCACGGCGTCCGTCGTTTCGCGTTCGAGCGCCTTGGCGTCGAACGGCTTTCCGATCATCCGCGCCAGCAAGAGATCGGACAGTGAGTTCCGCCGTGGGAGACTGCCCACGCCTGTCGTCAGAATGCGGCGGCGGCTTTCTTCAGCGATACTCATGTTTCTTCCCTGCACATGCTGTTGGCGCGGCGCGTCTCGCGGCGCGCGATAATGCCGTCTTCCAATCGCTTTTCAAGGCGCGCCGCGACCTACGCGCCTTGCGTTTTCCGAGTGGCTCCGACCAGGAAATTTATTGCGAGGGTTTCGCCAGCGCCGCGATGGCGGCAAACAGCGCCTTGACGTCACGCTCGGCGATGCCCCGCGTGATGAAGACGGCGCGGCTGTCGCGATTGGCGTCCGGCCAGACTTCAAGCTCGACCGGCGGGTGGGCGAGATGCTGCACATATTGCACCACGACCGGCCCGCGGCAGCCCTCGACATTGAGGATGCCCTTGACGCGCAGGAGGTCGGCGCCGCGCAGCGCGATCAGTGTCTCCATGGCGCGCGAAAAGGCAGGCCAGGACAGCGGATGCTGCTGCGTGATGACAAAGCTCGTGATGCCGTCGGCATGCTCGGCTTCGGCGATGAACGCGCCGCGCTCGCCGCCGGCCGGCTCGATCATTCGGTTCGGATCGAGCGCACCGGCAACGGCGATATCGATCGCCGCGCGCGGGTTGAGCGCCTTCACACGCCGCGTCAGGCCTTCGACTGTCGTTGGTGTCGCAAGATCGCTCTTCGAGATCACAATGCGGTCGGCAAGGATGATCTGCTTGCGCGCTTCCGCGGCGCTGTCGAGCTCGGTCTCGCCGTTCACCGCATCCGCCACGGCGAGCACGACCTCGACGTGGAACTCGCCGCCCAGCGCGCGATCGGTGGAGAAGGTCTGCAGGATCGGCGCCGGATCGGCGAGGCCCGACGTCTCGATGACGACGCGCGCGAAAGGCGGCACCGTGCCGCGCTCGCGGTCGAACACCAGTTTGCGCAGCGCCACCTGCAGATCGGTGCGGGTAATGCAGCAGACGCAGCCGTTGCCGAGCAGCACGGTCTCCTCGGCGCTGTCGCGGATCAGCGCGTCATCGATGCCGACAGCGCCGTATTCATTGACGATGACAGCGGTTCCCGCGCCTTCCGGCGTTTGCAGGAAGCGGCGGATCAGCGTGGTCTTGCCGGCGCCGAGAAAGCCGGTGACCACCGTCACCGGAATCCGCGCACCGCGCTCACGCCTGACCCTGCGCCCGAACGGGCCGGCCTCGCGCGAGGGGAACAGGTCGAGCATGAGCCTCGCTTAGAAGTCCATCTCCAGGATGTAAAGGCCGCCGACATGGCGGTCGACCGTGTAGACGATGCCGCGTTCGTCGACGAAGACGTCGTTCATCTGGATGGTGCCGGTCGGTGCGCCGGGAGGCGCCGGCGGCATGAACACGCCGACTTCCTTCGGCTGATACGGGTTGGAAATGTCGTAGGCACGAAGCCCGCCGTTGAAGAAAGTGCCGAGCACGATCTGATCGGAGAACCACGAGGTCGGCAGCGGCACATTCTCATGGATGTTGTGCGCGCCGAAGCGGCCGGCCTCGGCATAGACCTTCGGATCGGGCAGCGGACAAGTCGCGATCGACACGAGATTGGTCTCGTCGCGCGCGTCGAGCACCCAGATCAGTTTCGGCCAGTCCTTGGCATTGTTCTCGGTGAACTCGTCCGTCACCAGCATCAGGCCGCGATCGAACAGCGGCACGATCGTATGCATGAAGCCGGTATAGGGCGGTGAATTGGTCCACGACGAGATCTTCTTCGGATTGGCCTTGTCGGAAATGTCGAGCACGAACATACCGCCGTCGATATAGGCGAGATAGCAGCGGTCCGGCCGCTGCGGATAGACGTTGCAGTTATGCGCGCGGAAGCCTTTGTCGATCGGATGGCGCGACGGCGGCATCACATTGTCGCCTTGCTTGGTGCCGGGCATCCACCAGCGACCGACCTCGACCGGCTTTGACGGATTACGCACGTCGACGCAGCGATAGAACTGATCGTCCTGCGGATGGGTCGGCGTGAAGTCGCGCGAGCCCGAGGCGCAATGGACATATTCGCCGTCGCAGAACCAGAGCTGATGCACGCCGCGCGAATGCGGACCGGAGCAATCGAAGAACCCGACCGATTTCGGATTCTCGGGCTTGGAAATGTCGAACAGTTCGAAACCGGCCGGCTGCAGATCCTTCTTCGAGGTCTGATAGGCGACGGCCATCATGTTGCCGCAGGTCTCCAGCGAATTCGAGCGCATATTGGCGTGCGGCAGATCGGTCTGGCAGACAACTTTAGGCTTGCGCGGATCGCTGACGTCGACCGCGGTGAAATTCTTCGGCGCGCTTTCATGCGCAAGCCAGATGATGCGCCGTCCATCCGGCGCGATCTGCACCGACATGCCCTCGCCCATGCCGCCAAAGCCGCCGAGCATGTCGTGCGCCAGAAGCTTGAAATTCCAAGTGACGGGCTGATAGCCCTGGGTCAGCGGGCCTTTGTCCGTGGCGGGCATTCCTAACTCTCCTGTTGAATTCTTCCAGCGGCGGGCGACCGATATTACGCTCCGGAGCGCGCGCGCTCCATGAAATCCGGACGCAGCACCTTGCTCCAGTCCGGAATTGCATTGATGAGCTTGTTCTGAAGAAGGATCTCGGCCTGCTGCTGCATGTAGGGTTGCAGATTGGTGGGAAAACCGGGATTCACTTCGACGCGCGACAGCGCCTCGGTGAAGGTATCGAGGGACATAGTGTAGCCTTTACCGGTGTAGAACGTATAGATCACATCGGCGACCTTTTTCGGATTGTTCTTGAAGTCGTTGGCGGCATCGAGCCAGGCCTTGAGATAGGCGATGAGCGCATCCGGCTTCTGGGCGATGAAGTCCGGCGTCGCCGCCATGAAGACCGGCATCGGATCGGCTTTGGAAAAATCGATAAGATCGGTGCCGATGCCCTCGGACACGGCGATGACGTTATAGGGTTCGACATTCACCATGGCGTCGACAGTCTTGGCGGCGAGCGCGGCGACCATGTTGTTCACGTCCATGCGGACTTCCTGGTAGTCGCCTTTATTGAGCCCGTGCTGCGGTCCGATAAGATCGACAAAGTCGTTGCCGACCGATGAGCCGGTCTGATTGGCGATCTTCAATCCGCGCAACTGCTCGAGCTTGGTGATGTTGAGATCCTTGCGAGCGACGACGCGCGCCGTCTTGCCGACTTGCTCGATCTGGGCGATGGCGACCAGGCCGCCTTTGACATTGCCGATGATGAGGGACGGGCCGGCATAGGTGCCGAGGTCGACCTGCCGCGCCACCATCTGCTGCATGGTGAGATTGCCGGACGGCACCGGATATTCCTCGACGGCGAGACCATGCTTTTCGAGATAGCCGGACTTCATCAGATAATAGGTCGGCATGCCCCAGATATTGGTCTGGTAGCCCTGGCGGATGGTTTCAGCAGCGGCGGCCGGGCCCGCGCCGGCAAGGCCGAGGGTGACGACACCGGCGCCCGCACTGGCAAGGCATTGACGTCGCGTCAGCATGGTCTGGCTCATGATTGTCCTCCTCAAAGCGGCAATGATTACTGATCCTGCTGCATGCCGAACTCGGCAATGCTGGCGCTGACATCGTCCGAGGTCTTCTTGATCACCGTGCCGAGTTCTTCCGGCGTCGACGAAATCGCGATCTGGCCGCCGCTCTCGATCAGCGCATGATATTCCGGCATGGCGACGATCGGCACGATCTTGTCGTGCAACGTCTTGATGATCGCTTCCGGCGTGCCCTTCGCAGCGCAAATGCCGAGCCAGCCGAAGCGCACGAAGTCGATGCCCTTCTCGCGCACCGTCGGCACACCCGGCAGATTGGCCAGCCGCTCCGGGCTGGTCGTCGCCAGAATCTTGAGCTGCTTCGATTGGTACTGCGGCACGATGGCAAGCGTCGGCGACACATAGAAGTCGACACGGCCGGCGACCATTTCCTGCACCACCTGCGGACCGCCGCGAAATGGAATCCGGTTCATGGTGATGCCAGCGAGCTTCTCCAATTGCCGCGCCATGATCTCCTGCGCCGAGCCGGCGCCGATCGTGGCATAGGTGACGTCGCCCCGATGCGCCTTGGCGTAGGTGACAAAGGACTCGAAGCTGTCGGCGGGCACGGCATTCGCCAAAGCGAGCCCGTAATAATACTCGGCGATCAGCGAGATCGGCGCGAGCTGATCGAGCTTGAATCCGACATTGCGATACATCGCGACATTGATCGGATCGAAATGCGTGCAGAGCAGAAGCGTGTAGCCGTCAGCCGGTTCAGCGAGCAGATCGCGCGTCGCCATGATGCCGGCTGCCGCAGGCTTGTTCTCGACAATGACCGGCTGGCCGAGCGCATCGCCGAGCTTGTTGGCAACAAAGCGCGCCGGAATATCGGTCGGCCCGCCGGCGCCGAAGCCGACCAGAAGCCGGATGGTCTTTTTCGGATAGGCATCGTCGGCCCGTGCCGCGAGCGCCGTGAGCGTGATCGACAAGACCGCAAGCGTCGCAACAGGGGATATTCGCAACGCGACACGACTTCTAGAACCCTTCACGCGTGTTTCTCCTGGCCGAGCAGACGCAACAATTCTTTCTGATAATCGAGAAATTCGACGCTGAGTGGATCGCGCGGCCGCGGCAGCTTGATCGGCACCTCGACCTTCACGGTGCCGGGATGCGGCGTCATCACCACGACGCGGTCGGCGAGATAAACCGCCTCGGCGACATTGTGGGTCACATAGATCACGGTCTTGCGCGTGGTACGCCAGACATCGGCGAGCAATTGCTGCATGTCGTCGCGGGTGAGCGCGTCGAGCGCCGCGAACGGCTCGTCCATCAGCAGCACCGCCGGGTTGTAGGCGAGCGCTCGCGCGATCGCGACGCGCTGCTGCATGCCGCCGGACAGATGATGCGGAAAGCTCTTGGCGAAATTCTCGAGCTTGACCAAGCGAAGCTGCTCGAGCGCGATGGCCTCGCGCTCGGCCTTGGGCACGCCTTTCATTTCCAGCCCGAAGGCGACATTGCCGAGCGCGGTGCGCCAGGGGAACAGCTGGGCGAAATCCTGAAACACAACGCCGCGATCCATGCCGTGGCCGTTGACGGGCGCACCGCCGATGCGGATCTCGCCCGAAGTGGGGGTGAGGAAGCCCGCGATGATGTTCAGGAGCGTCGACTTGCCGCAGCCGCTCGGACCCACCACGCAGAGGAATTCCGAGGCCTCCATGACGAAGTTGACACCGCGAACACCGGGCACGACGCGGCCGGGCGTGTCGTAAACCAGTGTGATGTCGCGCGCCTCGATATGGGGCATCGCCGTTTCCTGCCTCGTTTCCCACCTCTTCCCCAGTTGGCTCCGGGACGGCTTTTCGGGATCATGCCCTGACAGGCATGCGTCTTGCGCGCTTCTTTCCGGCGCGCTGGCTTTGTGCCAGAAGCCGTTGCGCGCGAACAGGGGGAGGACGGCGTCATGAGGTCATGGTCACGGATGGACACAATCCCGGCGCGCATGCTCGCCGGTGTTGGGCTGGCGCTTGCAGTTGCTTGCACGGCGCTACCGGCCAGGGCCGACAACTATCCGAGCCGCCCGATCCATCTCATCGTCAACTTCGCGCCGGGCGGCACCGGCGACATTGTGGCGCGCCTTATCGGCGCCAAGCTGCAGACCAATCTCGGCCAGTCCGTGATCGTGGAGAACCGGCCCGGCGCCGGCGGCACGCTAGGCGCCCGCGACGTCGCCAATGCGACACCGGACGGTTACATGCTGACGGTAGCGCAGACGCCCGAGATCGCCATCAATCCGTTCTTCATGAAAGGCGCGGGCTACGATCCGCTGAAGAATCTGCAGCCGCTCGCGCTCACCGGCGTCGTGCCGCTGGCGCTGGTCGTGCCCGAGTCGGCGCCCTATTCGACCATGGCGGATTTCGTGAAATTCATGCGCACCGGCGCGCCGATCACCTTCGCGTCCGCCGGCGTCGGCACGCCGGGCCATCTCGCCGGCGAATATCTCAAGCTCAAGCTCGACAACAAAATGACCCACGTGCCTTACAAGGGCGCGGCGCCGGCGCTCAACGATGTGGTCGGCGGCCAAGTCGATTTCTATTTTCCGGGCTTTCCGGCCGCTCTGCCTTTGACGCAGGGCGGCAAGGTGAAATTGCTCGCAGTGTCGTCCGGCACGCGTGCGCCGGCCGCGCCGGACATCCCGACCGTCGCTGAGGCGAGCGGCATCACCAATTTCGATTTCACGCTGTGGGTCGGGTTTTTCGGGCCGCACGGCCTGCCGCCGGACGTCGCGAACAAGCTCAATGCCGAGATCAACAAGGTCCTGCTCGACCCGGAGATCAAGCAGCGGCTGGAGCATGACGGCGCGCAGGTGTCAGCTTTGACGATCCCGCAATTCACCGACTTCGTGCGGCGCGAGATCGACAAGTATCAAGGGATCATCAAGGCGGCGGATATCAAATCGGAATGAGCCTTGCTCGCGCGGCTAGCTCTTCGCCGCCCGCGCCATGCCCCAGCGATAGATCGTGGCGCGCTCGAGCGAGCCGAACACCAGACGCTCGGTGGCAAATCCGATCAGGCCGATCACGACCAGCGACGCCAGCATCACGTCGGTGTTGAGGAATTCCTTGGCGTCGAAGATCACCCAGCCGAGACCGAAGCTCGAGGCGGCGAGCATTTCCGCGCCGATTACGGCAATCCAGGCGCGCAGGAAGGATTGCCGCAGGCCGGCGATGATGAACGGCGAGGCGCCGGGAACGATCACCTTCCAGAACAGCGCACGCTCGTCCGCGCCCATGGCGCCCGCCGCGCGCAGCCAGATCGGATTGACAGCGCGCACGCCGGTCCAGGTATTGAGCAGCATCGGAAACAGCGCAGCATAGAGCACGATCAGGATGGTGACGGTGTCGCCGAGTCCGAACCAAAGGATGAAGACCGGCACCCAGGCCAACGACGGTATAGGCATCAGCGCGCTGGTCAGCGGCAGCACGAAATTCTCCACCGCGCGAAAGCGTCCCATCAAGACGCCGAGCGGCAGGCCGAAGAAAACCGCGAGCGCAAATCCGGCGAGCACGCGATAGAGCGTCACGCCGGCATGAACGATCATGCTGCCGTCGCGGATCGAATCGAACAGGGTTTGCGCGACCTCGCCGAGCGGCGGCATCAAAGCCGGCGCGAAATGCCCGCTGCGCGCCACCGCTTCATAGACGCCTGCCAGCACGAGCAGCGAGATCGCGCCGCGGCGCAGCGACTGAGTCCGGCGAAAAAGCGATTGATCCGCGCTCATGTCATCATGCCCCAACGGACGACGGTGTATCGTTCGAGCGGCTGGAAGACGAGCTTCTCCAGCGCGATGCCGATCACCGCGATCGCCGCGATGCCGGCAAGCATCACATCGGTATTGAGGAACTCGCGCGCGCCGAAGATCAGCCAGCCGAGCCCCCAGGGCACCGCCGCCAGCATTTCGACGCCGACCAGAATGCGCCAGGCTTGCGCGAGGCCGAGCCGCAGGCCGGTCAGAATGTAAGGCAGCGCGCCCGGCATGATGACATGGCGGAACAGCCGGCGGTCGTCGGCGCCCATCGCCTGCGCCGAGCGCACCCAGATGTCCTTGACCGCTTTCACGCCGGTCCAGGAATTGTAGATGATCGGAAACGCCGAAACGAATGCGACCAGCAGCACGGAGGAGACATTGCCGAGCCCGAACCACAACAGAAACAGCGGCGCGTAAGCGAGCCCCGGAATCGGGGCGCCGATGCTGATCACCGGCAGCATGAAGTCCTCGGCACGGCGAGAGCGTCCCATCAAGATTCCGATGGTTACGCCGACCACGGCAGCCAGCGCGAAGCCCGCGATCAAGCGGATCAGCGTATCGAGCGTATGATGCGGCAAAGTCCCGTTGGCGGTGAGGCGGATGAAAGCCGCGGCGACGTTTTCCAAAGGTGGAAACAATCGCGGCGGGAACAGGTTCAGATGCGCGAGCACCTCCCACACTGCGCCCACCACGACAAACGGGAATGCGTTGCGCAGAGCGTTGCGCCAACGCTCCCGCCCCTTCCCCGCTTTGGTTGCGACCATGACGCCAAGGTCGGCGCCGAAGTCGCGATGCTCTGCAACATCCTGCATATCGGCATTAAGGATAGTGCGGCCGCGCACACTGCGACAAGCCGCCATGTTGACCCAGCCCTGCCAAGGGCGACCGTTGCAGTGTTTGTGTCCTGTGCTAGGAAGCCCCGGAAACCGCAAGGGACCTCGCACAAGGAGTTCGGGTATGGCGACGAAAAACGATTTGAAGATCGGCTGGATCGGCATGGGCCGCATGGGCTATCCGATGGCCGAGCGCCTGCTCAAAGCGGGCCATGACGTCACGATCTGGAATCGCACGCGCTCGAAAGCCGAGCCGTTGACCAAGCTCGGCGGCAAGGTGGTCGATCACCTGCACGAGCTGAAGTCGGTCGACATCCTGTTCTCGATCGTCGCCACTGGCGCCGATGTCGAAGAGGTGCTGTACGGCAAGAACGGCGTCTGCAGCCAGGGCGGCAAGATTCCGCCGGTGATCGTCGACTGTTCGACCATCGCGGTCGATGAATCCAAGAACATCCGCCTCAAGCTCAAGGACCTCGGCGCCGAGTTCGTTGCAGCGCCGGTGAGCGGCAACGCCAAGGTCATCAAGGCCGGCAAGCTCTCGTCGGTGGTCTCCGGCGACGAAGCCGCGTGCAAGAAAGCCATGCCGCTCGTCGAAGTCTTCGCACCGCGCGGCGTATCTTATGTCGGCGAGGGCGAACTCGCACGTGTCTGCAAGATCGCGCACAATGTCATGCTCGGCGTCGTCATCGAGAACCTCATCGAGATCACGCTTCTCACCAACAAAATGGGCGTACCGCGCCACGCTTTTCTCGCCTTCCTCAACAATGGCGTGATGGGCTCGATGTTCACCGCCTATAAGTCGCCGGCGCTGGTCAATCTCGACTGGACCACGACCTTCACGCCCGAGCTGCTGCGCAAGGATCTCGATCTGGGCCTCGAACTCGGCCGCGAGATGGACGTGCCGATGCCGGTGACGGCGGCGACGCGCGAAGTGCTGCAGGGCCATTTCGGCGCGGCGATGCTGCAGAAGAATCCAGAAGAATACCTGGCCAAGGATTTTGCCGCGCTCGCCGAGACCATGGCGCTCGCCGCCGGCATGAAGCTTGAAAGCGAAAACAAGAACGTACCGACCGGGCTGGAAAACTGACAGCACGGCTCGGAATCAAGAAAAGCAAAATGAGGGTGAGAAGATGATTCGGCTTAAGCTGCGTGTGCTCGTTGCGATCGGACTTGCCGCCGCTTTATCGATTGCGGCAACCATCCGCTCAGCGTCCGCCGAAGATTGGCCGACGCGGCCAGTGCGGCTCGTCCTCACCCTCGGACCGGGCAGCGGCGCCGATATCGGCGCGCGCCTGCTCGCCGACAAGCTCAGTCAGCGCTGGGGCCAGCCGGTAATCGTCGACAACCGGCCGGGCGGCGACGGCATCGTTGCCATCAACGCCTTTGTCTCCGCGCATGACGATCATGTCCTTCTCTTCAGCCCGACATCGTCCTTTACCGCGCATCCCTTCTTGCACGATCATCTGCCCTATAAGTTGAGCGACCTCGCGCCGATCACACGGGTATCCAACACCTTCGTCGCGGTCTCGGTGCCGACGAGCCTCAATGTCGATTCGGTTGGGAAATTCGTGGCGCTGGCCAAGGAAAAGCCCGGCCAGCTCAATTGGGCGGGGCTGACCGGTGCGCTCGACTTTCTGCTCGCCGGCTGGCTGCAGGAGCAAAATCTCAACGTCGCCAAGATCGCGTACAAGAATCCGGTCGAGGCGGCCAACGATCTCGCTGAAGGGCGGGTGCAATTCTACGAATCCGCTTTCGCCATCGTGCGACCGCAGCTGCAGAACGGCAAAATTAAAGTCATCGCGATTACAAATACCGCGCGGGCGCCGAATCTGCCGGATCTACCGACGGTCGCAGAAGCCGGCTTTCCCGGCCTGACTGTCGACGGGCTTGTCGGAATTTTCGGGCCGACCGGTATGTCGAAGGCCGTGAAGCGACAAGATCACGGCCGACGTGAAGGCCGTGGCGGATGACACGATCCGCGATCGCTTGATGACGACCGGGCAGCTGCTCAATGTCGGCGGCTCGGATGAATTCGCCAAGTCGCTCGAAGATCAGCGTCAAGCAGATCGCTGATTTTGCCAAGAAGCTCGGCGTCAAGGAAATGCCGCAGAACTGAATTCGGATCATGCTCAGACCGTCAGCTTTTGCTGTCGGTCTCGACATCGATCACAAGCTGCCACTGCCCGTTGCGCTTGGCCCAGACGCTGGCCGCGCGATACGGCGGGCGTGAATTGTCGGGCGAGACATAGCTCGCGATCATCGCGGCGCCGTCGCCATAGACCGCCAGCCGCATGGCTTGGATCTCGCTCACGGTCCCGCCAGCCTTTTCATGTTCGAGCGCGCGATAGCGGCGGCCTTTCCGATCGGCGCATGACCCGACTGGTAGCGCATGAAGTCGTCGGCGACATGCTTGCCCCATTCGTCGGCATTACCGGCGATCCTGGCTTTGACGATCGCCTGCAGCGCCGTGATAACGTCCTGCTCGGCGGGTGAACGAACCCGATAGGGGATCGTGTCGCAGGGGTTCTTGCACTCGTAAGGTTTTGGATCGCCGGACACTGACAGCGCCTTGGCTCTGCCGCCCGGCGGTGGACCGGCTGCCGCGACTTGCGCGTCGCCTGAGCCGAGCCCAACGTCCTGCATCGTCAGCGCCCGCCAGGAGCCTCTCTGCTTGGCCCAGATGTCGAGGAAGAAGACCGGATTTCCGTCCGCTGATTTGTGCGATCCGGTGACCATGCCGACCGTGCCATAGACGTTGACCTTTACGTCGGTCGGCGCGTCAGCCCGCGGCGACGCCTTTCAGATCGGTGAGGAATTCCTTGCGCGGAAAGACCTTGCCGTTCTCGTCGACAAATGTGAATTGCAGCGAGAGCAGTTTGCGGGCCGCGGATTTGTCGCCGGCACGCAGCGCGTCGGTCAGCGTCTTTTGCGCGGCGCCGACCAGCCCCTCTTCGCCGGCAGGCTGCGCCCGCGTTTCGGCAAGAACGGCGATCAGCAGCGCGCCGCCACGAAGCCGAGGCACAGGCATGTCCGAACCCCTGTCCGGATCGACGTCCAGATCCACGGCCCAGCCAGTCGTTTCATTTGCTGCCGCAGCGTACGCCGTGTGGCCGCCAGCATCCTCACTCCCGCGCCCCAATCATAGCCACGTCAACAAAAGCAAAAGTCCCACGTCGCGACTTATGCCGCAATTTATGTCGGCCGCCAAAAAGTGACCAAGTGATGGCATCGCCCCGCAGGAACGCTCAAGCTTAAACGGCGCGACCACGCGCCGCAGCTTCTCTTGCCCGGCGCGTCGCGATCAGCAGTGCCGACAATGGTGCCGAGTGTAATGGTGATGCGCAGCGGCCCGCCCTTGCCAGCGCGCATCGCGGTGCGGCATTCCGGGCTCAATTGCGAAGATTTCGCCTTCATGCACGCAGTGACCCTGCCGACGTCGGGAATGGCATCGCCGCACAGCCGCATGGCATCCGGCGTACAGGCCTGACGCTCGGCGTCAGTGCCCTGCGCAATCGCGCCGCCGGCGCCCAAAGCCAATGAACCGGTAAGCAATGCCAGCACGCAAACAGAACGGAAGATCCGCATCATCATCATCCTTGCCCCCAGAGGATTGTGCCCCGCGACGCAGCAGCAAACTAACCGGGGCGAACGGCGCAGTCGATAGCGGATTTAATGAAAAGTTCTGTGCGCTACGATGGTAATTAGAGGCGATGGCTTGCCGTGCGGAGACTAAGCGCGGCTCAGCGCATGCTCCAGGCAAAGCCCCGCTCTTGGGTTACAGCAGGGCGTTTGTCGCGGGTGATATCGACCGTGCATGGCGACGATCGTGCCTTCGACCATGGTCCCCGTCGTATTGTCGAACGACATGTGCCGGCAGAATTTGCCATCCGGCATGGTAACGACGACGTCGCTGGATCCTCGGGCGTCAGCCATATCCAAAGAAGGATGCAGGAATGGATCGATCGCGGCATGGCCGCCGACCAGCAAGGCCGCGGCAAAAAGAATGATGAATACCGAAGAGGCGATGACGGCGCGGATCGACGAGCCCGCGGTATCCTTGCACTCGGACGCGCTGGCATGAGTTTCATTTTCTCAGGCGGGCGCGTATAGGTGCTGACCGCATCAGCAAACCATTCCGCCGACTGTGTGTGTGTTTTTCTGACCACCCGCATTTCGCGAATAGACAACAGAACCATTGAATCGCCTGTAAGGAAATGTTTCTGATTTTATCGATCTGCCGGGCCCAGCGTCCGGTAATGCCTTTGGCGCTTGACTTTTCATGCTTGCGGCGCATGCGCTGAGGGGACAAAATTCGTGGTGAACGATAAGTTAAATTCGGCTGCGCTAAACATTGCCGCCGGCGAGGAAAGCGCCCTTCTCATGCGAACTCAGGTCGCCATTATCGGCGCCGGCCCCGCCGGACTATTGCTCGGCCAGCTTCTGCACCGGCACGGCATCGACAACATCATTCTGGAACGGCAGACCGCCGATTACGTGCTGGGCCGCATCCGCGCCGGCGTCATCGAGCAGGGCACGATGGGGCTTATCGACGAGGCCGGTGTCGGCAAGCGCATGCATGCCGACGGCCTGGTGCATGACGGCGTGCACATTTGTGTCGACGGCAAGCGGCATCATCTGTCGTTCAAGGACATGACCGGAAAATCGGTGATGGTCTATGGCCAGACCGAGATCACCAGAGACCTGATGGAAGGGCGCGCCGCAGCTGGCGCGACGCACGGTCTATTCGGCGCACGACGTCGCGCTGCACGATATTTCCGGCAGCGCGCCGCGTGTGACCTATAATGCCGACGGCAAGCCCGGCGAAATCATCTGCGATTTCATCGCCGGCTGTGACGGTTTCCACGGCGTCAGCCGCCAGAGCGTGCCGCCGCAATCGCTATCGACGTTCGAGCGTATCTATCCGTTCGGCTGGCTTGGTATCCTTTCCGACACGCCGCCGGTTTCTGACGAACTGATCTATGTCCGTCATCCGCGCGGCTTTGCGCTGTGCTCGATGCGCTCGCATACCCGCAGCCGCTATTACATCCAGTGCGGCCTCGATGACCATGTCGAGGCTTGGCCCGACGAGCGTTTCTGGAACGAGCTTCGGCCGCGGCTCGACGAAGAGGCTCAAGCCAGTCTCGTCACCGGACCGTCGATCGAAAAGAGCATCGCGCCGCTGCGCAGCTTCGTCGCCGAGCCGATGCGGTTCGGCCGCCTGTTCCTGGCCGGCGACGCCGCCCATATCGTGCCGCCAACCGGCGCCAAGGGTCTCAATCTGGCAGCGAGCGACGTGCAATATCTGTGGCGCGCGCTCATCGAGCATTACCAGGACAAGTCGGATTCAGGGCTCGATCACTATTCCGAGCAGGCTTTGGCGCGGGTGTGGAAGGCCGAGCGCTTTTCCTGGTGGATGACGACCACCCTGCATCGGATTTCCGACAATCCGTTCGATCTCAAGCTGCAGCTGGCCGAACTCGACTATCTGTTCCGCTCGAAGGCGGCGCAGACCGCATTCGCGGAGAACTATGTGGGGCTGCCGTACTGAGCCGAGGGAACGGAGACGCAAGCGATGCTGCAATTACGCCCAAGTTGCGAGTGCTGCGACAAGGATCTGCCGCCGTCGGCGGCCGACGCCATGATTTGCACCTTCGAATGCACCTTCTGCCGCGCTTGCGTGGAGACCAGGCTCGGCGGCGTGTGCCCTAATTGCGGCGGTAATTTCGCGCCGCGTCCGATCCGGCCACCGGGGAAGCTCGCCAAGAACCCGCCATCGACGAAGCGCGTGTTCAATCCGCAGGGCTGCCAGCAGGGCTGACGCTTATTTTCACTTCGCCGCGTAGCGCCGCGTGCCGAGGAGGCCGCGCGGGAAGAACAACACGACCAGGATGAAAATGGTGCCGATGAACGACATCCAGTTCACCGTCATCGACGAGATGTAGTCCTGCAGCACGACGAACACCGCGGCGCCGAGCAGCGGTCCCCAAAACGTGCGCATGCCGCCGATCACCGTCATCACCACGAAATAGCCCGACAGCGAATAGTGCAGCGCCAGCGGATCGGCGAAATTATTGAGCAGCGCATAGAGCGTACCGGCAAGCGCAGTGAAGAAGCAGGAGATCGAGAACGACAGCCAGATATGCTTCTCGATCGGAATGCCGAGGAAGCGCGCGCGGCGCTCGTTCTCGCGGATCGCCAGCAAAGTGCGGCCGAACGGCGAGCGCAGCACAAAGCCCATCAGCGCCACGGCCGCCGCAAAGACAGCGAGCAGGAAGAAAGTAGAAGAGCGATGGGCTTGTTATCTCGATGTCGAGCGTCAGCGCGCCCCAGCCGATCGGCTCGCGATGAAAATCGCGCAAGCCGTCGAAGCCTCCGGTGAAACTGTTCCAGCTATAGGCGAGGTAGTACCAGAGCTGCCCGAAAGCGATGGTGCACATGGCGAAATAGACGCCGCGGCGGCGCACGATCAAAAGTCCGAACAAAGTTCCGGCAATCCCGCCAAACAGCGTACCGGCGAGCATGGCGAGCGGCGTCGAATGCACGAGATAACGCAACGTCAGGCCGGCGCCGTAAGCGCCGAGCCCGAAATAGGCGGCGTGCCCGAAGCTCAAGACGCCGGTGAAGCCGAGCAGCATATTGAGACCCATGGCGGCGAGGCCAAACACCAGGACGCGGCCGGCAAGCGCGGTATAGCCGCCCAGAAGCGGCAGCCAGAATGGCACAGTCACCAGCAACGCCCAGATCACGACCAGCAAGATGACGCGCTGGCGCCCGGCGAGACCCGTCACGCTACGCCGCGGCTCTTTTCCACTGGCTTGCCGGCGACAACGGCGGTGGTCATGACATCATGCCCTCTTCGCCGACCAAGCCGCGCGGCCGCAGCAGCAGCACGGCCATCAGGATCGCGTAGATCACCGCTTCGCTCGCCGCCGGATAAACGACCGTCGTCAGCGCCGCCGCCATGCCGATCAGCAGGCCGCCGAACAGCGTGCCGATCAGGCTGCCGACGCCGCCGACAATGATAGCAATGAAGCTCGGCATCAGCAGATCGTCGCCCATATTGGGATTGAGCCCGATCTGACCGGCCGCCAGCACGCCGCTCAAGCCCGCCAGCATGCAGCCGAGGGCGAAATTGAATGTGCGCAGGTTGCGGACATTGATGCCCAGCACCGACACGGTTTCGAGATCGAAGGTGCCGGCACGGATGCGGAGACCGACGCGGGTGTAGCGCAGGAAGGCGAACAGCCCGACCACGGAGACGATGACGATCGCCACCATGAAGACGCGGTACCAGGTAATGAAGAAGAGATCCTGCGTGATCGGCTGCGCCAGCACGTCGGGCAGGCCGAGCGGCAGGCCGTTCGGCCCCCAGATGTAACGGGCCATGTCCTGCATCACGAAGGCGAGTCCGAATGTGAGCAGGAGGCTATAAACCGGATCGCGGCCGTAGATGCGGCGCACCATCAGCCGCTCGACCACGAGCCCGATCAAGCCGGTGAGCACCGGCGATACCAGCAGCGCGCCCCAATAACCGAACACCGGCGACAGTGTGAAGGCGAGATAGCCGCCGAGGGCGAGAAAATTGCCGTGCGCGAAATTGATGACGTTGCTGAGATTGAGAATCAGCGACAGACCGAGCGCCATCAGCACGTAAAACGCGCCGATGATCAGCCCGTTGGTGACGTTGTACAGAATGACCTGCGCCATCCGCCGCCCTTTCCTTCAGGCCGCACGGCGGATCAGGTCGGTCGCGTCATCATGCAGCCGGTATCGGCCACGGTGCCCGCGGCCTCTTCACCGGGCACCAGCTTCGACACGGTGAACACATTGTTGGGATCGCCCTTGGGCGGGTGCATTTCGCCGACGAAAATATTCGGCATCAGTTCGTGATCGCCGGCGCGGTAGCGCACTTTGCCGGGCTGCAGCGCGACATCCGGCGGCAGTTCCATGTCTTCCATCGCCGCCGCCAGTTTCGGCCCTTCGAGCGATTTTGCCCGCTCGGCGCCGAGCCGCACCGAATGCATCGAGACATAGCCGAACCAGTCGCGCGCCGACGGCGTCTTCTTGGTGGCGGCGCGATAATCTGCGACGAACTTCACCACTTCCGGCACATTGGGCTGGTCCCACCACCATTCCATATCCCACCAGCCGCTCTGCGCGTCGGGCGGCAGCGCCTTGACGGTCTCGAACTCGAACAGCGCGCCGCCAAGCGCCATTTCCTTCTGCATGCCGAACTGGGTGAACTGCTTCATGCAATTGATCTGCGTCAGCCCGCCCATATTGTTGAGCAGCACATTCGGCTTGAAAGCCTTGGCCTTGATCAGTGTGGCGTGAAAAATCGGTATTGTTGATCGGCAGGAAATCGCCGTCATAGGTGCCGCCGAGCTTGGTCAGCGCCTTGACGAAGGCGTCCTGCAGCGTGTGGCCGTAAGCGTAATCCGGGGTGATGAAAAACCACTTCTTGCCGAACCGATTGACCAGTTCCGGCGTGACTGCATTGGCATCCATCGACGTCGTGTTGCAGACGCGGAACACGTTCCATTTGCAATTGGTGCCGGTGATCGGATCGGTATGGCCGCCGGGCACGATATGGAACACTTTCTGCTCGGCGTGACCTGCGACATCGCGTAGGCGATGCCGGAATTGACGTCGCCGAGAATCGCGGCGACCTGATCGCGGTCGATCAGCTTTTGCGTTTTCTGCACGCCGGTGCCGACATCGTTGGCGGAGTCTTCGACCAGGAGCTGAACCGGACGGCCGAGTATGCCGCCCTTCTTGTTGATCTCGGCTTCGGCGTATCTGGCGCCGTCGACCTCGCTCTGCGCCAGCGCCGACAGCACGCCGGTCAAAGGATTGACCATGCCGATCTTGACCGGCTCGTCGCCGAGCGCCTTGACGATGAACGGGCGCACCGATCACCTGGCTGGCGCCAAGTGCGAGACTGGCGTGTACGAACGTGCGCCGACGCAGCGAAGCTTGTGAACTTCGACATCAGAGATCCTCCCAGATCTTTTTTCCGCCGAGTTCTGGCGCGCGTGTTTTGATTTGTTTTTAGTTTTTTGTCGGGCTTGAACCGCGAATTTCACGCGGCATTTCCACTCAGCATTTTCAAGCGATAATCGCCGCCCCCGCAACGACACCGCAGCACGAAACGCGTAATGCTTTCCAACGTGGCCAAACCCGGAAGTCACATGGACAACCGCGGCGCGATTATCTTCTACTGCGCTTTTGGCACGGTCAAGAACAACTCGCCGGCAATTTCACGAGCAGCCCGCCGCGATCAGCGTGTCGCGGCCTTCCGGCGCGCCTTGGCCTGTTCGGCAAGAAAACGCGATAGCCGGCTGCGAACAGCCTCGGCCTGCTCCGGAGTCCATTTGCGCATGCCTTCGCCCGTCTTCATGCCGAGTTTGCCGGCCTTGACCTTCTCGCGCAGAAACGGATGCGGCCCCGGCGTCGCGTCGAGGTCCTTGTAAAGCACATCGGCGATGTCGAGCGTAAGATCGACGCCGACCAGATCGGTCTGCTCCATCGGTCCGAGCACCGCGGTACGCGCGCCGAAACCTTCGCGCACCACGGTATCGATCGTCTCGGCATCGCAAACTCCGGATGCGACCAGCGCTATCGCCTCGCGCTTCATCGCGTGCTGCAGCCGGTTGCCGACAAATCCCGGCACGTCGCGCCGGACATGGACCGGTACTTTGCCGGCGTCGCGCAACAGATCGATTGTCCGGCGCACCACACTCGGCGCTGGTCTTTTCGTTCTGAGTGACTTCGACCAGCGGCACCAGATGCGGCGGATTCCAGAAATGCGTGCCGAGCACACGCTCGCGATACTTGAGATGCCGGCCGATCTCGGTCGAGGGTATCGCCGAACTGTTGCTGGCGAGTATCGTCTCCGGCACGACGAAACTTTTCGATCTCGGCAAAGAGCTGCTGCTTGAGCGGCAGCTTCTCCGGCGCCGCTTCGAACACGAAGCTGGCGCCGTGCATCGCCGGCGCGAGCGCGTCATGCACGGATATTTCTTTGGCCAGCGCCGCGTCGTCCTCGAGCAGCGCTGCGATCGCCGCGAGGCGCTGCGGCAGTGTCGCACGCAGTTCGGCCGACGGCTCGTAGACAGCGACCTTGTGACCGGCCGCGGCCAGCAAATAAGCGATGCCGTGCCCCATCAACCCGCCGCCGACGATGCCGATCGGCTCGCCGGATTTTTGACTCGTCCTTTTGCGACATCGATTTTAGTTCCCTGCGCTCGCGCCTAAGTGTTTGCCTGGTTTCGAGGAACGGTCCGAATACAAAAGACGTTATTTGTTTGTGGCCCGCGAGGAGCTGAGCCGCCGAGGAGAACTGAGATGCCCATACTTCTGTGGGTGACCTTCTGGTCTTCACTGCTGGCGAGCGCCGCGTGCTTCGGCGACGTCGCCCGGCCGGAGCCAAAAGAACACCACGATTAACGAACCGACCCTCCCTCAATAAACAGCCCGCCATCCTACTGGATTTGGGCCTTCATCAAAATTCCGACCGCATCAAAACCAAGACTTCAGGGGCTAAACCGCGCCGAAATCCGGCAAGCGGCTGTCATGTTGCAGCCGGCGGGCACCGCCGTTATGTATACGCGCCTTTCGCGCCGGCTGGGCGCATTGGCGCAGTTGTTTTAATGGCCGTGAATAGCTCTGATGGCTCGTCTGGTTATGAAATTCGGCGGAACGTCGGTCGCCGATATCGACCGCATCCGCAACGTCGCGCAACACGTCAAGCGCGAGGTCAATGCCGGCCACGAAGTGGCCGTCGTTGTCTCTGCCATGGCGGGCACGACCAACGCGCTCGTCGATTGGTGCCGTGAGGCGTCGGCGCTGCATGACGCGCGCGAATACGATGCCGTCGTCGCCTCGGGCGAACAGGTGACCGCGGGGCTGCTTGCCATCGTGCTCGAAGGCATCGGCATCAATGCCCGGTCCTGGCAAGGCTGGCAGCTTCCGATCCTGACAGACAACGCGCATGGCTCGGCGCGCATCGCCGACGTCAACGGCGAGGAGCTGATCAAGCGTTTCAACGAGCGCAAGGAAGTCGCGGTCATTGCCGGCTTCCAGGGCATGTTCAAGGAGACCGGCCGCGTCACCACGCTCGGACGCGGCGGCTCCGATACTTCGGCGGTGGCGATCGCCGCCGCAATCCATGCCGACCGTTGCGACATCTATACGGATGTCGATGGCGTCTACACCACCGATCCGCGCGTCGTGCCGCGCGCGCACAGGCTCGACAAGGTCGCCTTCGAGGAAATGCTCGAGCTCGCCTCGCTCGGCGCCAAGGTGCTGCAGGTACGCTCGGTCGAGCTTGGCATGGTGCGCAATGTGCGTATCTTCGTGCGCTCGAGCTTCGACAAGCCGGACGCGATCGATCCGCACGGCAATCCTCCAGGAACACTGATCTGCGACGAGAGTGAGATCATGGAACAGCAAACCGTCACCGGCATCGCGTTTTCGCGCGACGAAGCGCAAATCTCGATTCGCCAAGTTCAGGACAAGCCCGGCGTCGCCGCCGCTATTTTCGGCCCGCTGGCCGATGCCAATATCAATGTCGACATGATCGTCCAGAACGTCTCCGGCGACGGCAAGACCACCGATCTCACCTTCACCGTGCCGGCCTCGGACTATCAGCGCGCCCTCGATGTTCTCGCCAAGGCGAAAAAGGCGATCGGCTATGCCCGGCTCGACGGCGCCACCGACGTCGCCAAAGTGTCGGTCATCGGCATCGGCATGCGCAGCCATGCCGGCGTCGCGGCGCAGGCCTTCAGCGCGCTCGCCGAGCGTTCGATCAACATCCGCGCCATCACCACATCCGAGATCAAATTCTCGCTTCTCATTGACGCGGCCTTTACCGAACTTGCGGTTCGCACGCTGCATTCGCTCTACGGGCTCGACAAAGCGGCCGCGTAAATCGGAATTTTTCCAATCAGTCTCGCTGCAACGCACAAAAACCGCGGCGCTGCACGGCGGTCATAACGCTGTCTTTGGCTTGCGGTTTGCATGCCGCATTCGATATAGGCTTTGGGACAGTCGCCACCGGTCCGGGACCTAAGGCGAACTCCTCTTTGAATGAGGCCGGCGCGCATGGGCTGCGCGTCCGGCCGTAGTCACGCCCGAGGGACCTCACGCCATGCGAGGCGCGCTCGGCGGTCCGCGCGTGCTGTTGCGCCGGCTTCGCGAAGTGATGGCGGAGCCGGTCAGCGCGCAGGAACGCCTGGACAAGATCGTGGTGCTGATCGCCGCCAACATGGTTGCGGAGGTCTGCTCCGTCTATGTGCTGCGCGTCGACGCGACCTTGGAACTCTATGCGACCGAGGGCCTCAACCGCGACGCCGTCCACAACACGGTGATGAAGTCGGACGAAGGCCTGGTCGGTTTGGTGGCGAGCCAGGCCAGTCCGATCAACCTGTCCAACGCCCAGGCGCATCCGGCTTACTCCTACCGGCCGGAAACCGGCGAAGAAATCTACCATTCGTTCCTCGGCGTGCCGATCTTGCGCGCCGGCAACACGCTCGGCGTGCTGGTGGTGCAGAACCGCGCCCGGCGCACGTATTCCGAGGAAGAAGTCGAGGCGCTGCAGACCACCGCCATGGTGATGGCGGAAATGATCGCGTCCGGCGAATTGTCGGCGCTGGCGCCTCCCGGCGCCGAGCCCGCGGCGCGCCGTTCGGTCCATGTCAAAGGCTCGAGCCTCAGCGAGGGCATCGCGCTCGGCCATGTCGTGCTGCACGAGCCGCGCGTGGTCGTCACCAATTTCATCGCCGACGACGTGCCGAAGGAACTCGAGCATCTGCGGGACGCGATCGAGACGTTGCGGGCCAATCTCGACGAACTGCTCGAACACGGCGACGTGGTCGAGGCCGGCGAGCATCGCGACGTGCTCGAGGCCTATCGCATGTTCGCCCATGACCGCGGCTGGGTGCACAAGCTCGAAGAGGCGGTGATGACCGGCCTGACCGCGGAAGCCGCGGTCGAGCGCGTACAGAGCGACACCCGCGCGCGCATGCTGCGGCAGACCGACCCTTATCTGCGCGAGCGCCTGCACGATCTCGACGACCTCGCCAACCGGCTGATGCGCCAGCTCACCGGCCGCGACCACGCGCCCTCGCGCGAGAGCTTGCCGGAAAACGCCATCCTGGTCGCCCGCTCGATGGGACCGGCGGCGCTCCTCGACTATGACCGCAAGCGGCTGCGCGGCCTGATCCTGGAAGAAGGCGGCCCGCATTCGCATGTCGCCATTGTCGCCCGCGCGCTCGGCATTCCGGCCATCGGCGAAATCGACAATGCGACCGGCATTGTCGATCCGGGCGACGCCGTCATTGTCGACGGCGCGACCGGCGACCTGCACATCCGGCCGCTGCCGGACATGGAAGCGGCCTATGCCGAACGCGTACGGCTGCGAGCGCGGCGCCAGCAGCAATATCAGGCGCTGCGCGACCGGCCCTGCATCACCAAGGACGGCGAGGAGTTCAAGCTCCTGATCAATGCCGGCTTGAGCGTCGACCTGCCGCATATCGAGGACACCGGCGCCGGCGGCATCGGTCTGTTCCGTACCGAATTGCAGTTCATGGTGGCGCCGAGCTTCCCGCGTACCAGCGAGCAGCATACGCTCTATCGCGCGGTGCTCGATGCCGCCGGCGACAAGCCGGTGACCTTCCGCACGCTCGACATCGGCGGCGACAAGGTGCTGCCCTATATGCGCAATGTCGAGGAAGAGAACCCGGCGCTGGGCTGGCGCGCCATCCGACTCGGCCTCGACCGGCCCGGCCTGCTGCGCACCCAGATCCGTGCGCTATTGCGCGCCGCCGGCAGCCGCGCCTTGAAGATCATGTTCCCGATGATCTCGACGGTGCAGGAATTCGACCAGGCCAAGGAACTGGTGGAACGCGAATTGACCCATCTGCGCCGGCACGGCCACAAGCTGCCCGACGAGGTCGAGATCGGCAGCATGGTCGAAGTGCCGTCCTTGCTCTATCAGCTCGATGAGCTGTTGGACCGGGTCGATTTCCTGTCGGTCGGCTCCAACGATCTGGTGCAATTCCTCTATGCGATCGACCGCGGCAATCCGCGGGTGTCGAACCGATTCGATGCGATCTCGTCGCCGGTTTTGCGCGCTCTCAAGGATATTGCCGACAAGGCCCGCGAACATCAGAAGCCGGCGACGGTCTGCGGCGAGATGGCGTCGACCCCGATCGGCGCGCTGGCGCTGGCCGCTATCGGCTATCGTTCGCTGTCGCTGACGCCGTCCGCCATGGGCCCGGTCAAGGCCATGCTGCTTGACGTCGATTGCCGCAAGGCTGCCGCGTTTCTTTGCCCCCTGATCGAACAGCCGAATCGCGGCGCACCGATCCGTGAACAGCTGGAAAATTTCGCCGCCCAGAGCGGCTTGCAGCTTTAGGGCGTTGCTGCTTTAGAACATTGAAATCATGGCATGACATTGAGGCGCCCGGCGGTATGCCGGGCGTAACCAAGACAGACGATGCTACCCGATCAAAAACTCGATGCGCTGGTCGACCGGCATGCGCTGCTGGAGCGTGAGCTCTCGTCAGGCCTATCGGCGGAGACCTACGTCAAGCTGTCGCGCGAATTCGCCGAGCTTGCACCGGTCGTCAACGCGGTGAAGTCCTATCGGGCGGCGCGGCGCGAACTCGACGACCTCACCGGCATGATCGCCGACCCGGCGACCGATGCCGAGATGCGCTCGATCGCCGAAGCCGAAAAGCCCAGCCTTGAGACCAAGCGCGCGGCGCTCGAGCAGCAATTGCGGCTCGCTCTGCTGCCCAAAGACGCCATGGACGAGCGCAATGTCATCCTCGAAATCCGCGCCGGCACCGGCGGCGACGAAGCGTCTTTATTCGCCGGCAACCTGTTCCGCATGTACGAGCGCTATGCGGCGCTTCAGGGCTGGAAGGTCGAGATCGTGGCCGCAAGCGAAGGCACCATGGGCGGCTACAAGGAAATCGTTGCCGAGATCGCCGGGCGCGGCGCGTTCGCCAAATTGAAATTCGAGTCCGGCGTGCACCGGGTGCAGCGTGTTCCCGACACCGAGGGCTCCGGCCGCATTCACACCTCCGCCGCAACGGTCGCAGTCCTGCCAGAAGCCGAGGAGGTCGACGCCGAGATCAACGAAGCCGATCTCAAAATCGACACGATGCGCGCCGGCGGCGCCGGCGGCCAGCACGTCAACAAGACCGAATTGGCGGTGCGAATGACGCATATCCCTTCCGGCATCGTCGTGGTGATGCAGGACGCGCGCTCACAGCATAAGAACCGCTACAAGGCGATGGCCGTTCTGCGCACGCGGCTCTACGATTTCGAGCGGCAGAAACGAGATAGCGCCCGCGCCGCCGAGCGACGCGGCCAGGTCGGCTCCGGCGACCGCTCCGAGCGCATCCGCACCTACAATTATCCGCAAGGCCGGGTGACGGATCACCGCATCAATCTCACGCTTCACAAGCTGCCGCAGGTCATGGAAGGCGAAGCGCTCGGCGAAATCATCGACGCGCTGGTCGCGCATCACCAGGCCGAGCAGCTTGCGGCGGAGACAGCGTAAGTGCCGGCCGACACTGCGATGCCGGCCGCGACAGCGCACACCGTCGACGCCGTGCGGCGCGCCTTGGCCGAGACATTCCAGACCGCCGGTCTCGATTCACCGCAACTCGATGCGCGGCTGCTCATCGCGCATGCGCTCGGCTGCGATCAGACGGCGCTGCTGGCCGACGGTCGGCGGCTGCTCGACGGCGCCGAAGAGAGCGCCATCGCCGGATTGGCGGAGCGTCGCCTCGCGCATGAGCCTGTCGCGCGCATTGTCGGCGCCAAGGAATTCTGGAGTCTCGACCTTCGTCTCGATACGGCGACGCTGGTGCCGCGGCCGGAGACGGAAACGGTGGTGGAAGCCGCGCTGGCGGCTGTCGATCGTCACGGCGCGCGCGCGCGGCCGTTGCGCATCGCCGACCTCGGCACCGGGTCAGGCGCCATTTTGCTCGCGCTGCTGAGCGAATTGAGCAATGCCGCCGGCGTCGGCTGTGACATCAACAATCGCGCAGTCTTGACGGCACGGGGCAACGCGCGGCGGCTTTCGTTGGATCGTGCCTTGTTCGTCGTCTGCGATCTGACCGCGGCGCTGCGTGGACCGTTCGACCTGATCGTCTCCAATCCACCCTATATCGCTTCTGGCGACATTGCCGCGCTGGCGCCGGAGGTGCGTCTGTTTGATCCGCGACTGGCGCTCGACGGCGGTGCGGATGGGCTCGATTTTTATCGCGCCATCGCGTCGGCCGCGCCGGCGCTGCTCGCGCCCGACGGCGCTGTCCTCGTCGAGATCGGGATCAGTCAGGCGGAACCCGTTGCGGCGCTTTTTGCCGCGGCAGGGCTTGTGCCGTCGCCGCCCCGTCCCGATCTTAACGGCATGCCGCGCGTCGTTGTTGGGTCGAAAGCTGCGGCGAATGGCCGGTGAACAAAGGGCTCGGATGCGGTCCTGAATGGCGGCCGAGCCCCCACCGGAAAGAGCCGCCAAATCCAGGAAAAATGGGCGTAATTCCGGGCGTTAAGCCCCGGCAAAAAAGCACAGGTGGCCCGGCAAAAAACACTTGGAATATCGGCCGGAACCGACTAGCTTGCGGTCACGGAATCGGCCTCGAAACGAGGCGCCGCGTTGCCCGAAAGGCCCGGAGTACAAATCTCAAGGAGCTCGGCTCCGGAAGATTGGCTCCCGAGAGGCTGGCAGCGCAAAGCACACGCAAAGCGAATGCTGGCAAGCGAGCGCTAAAGCAAGCGAAAGCTGGATATCGAAAGCCGCATCGGTCGGCATACGAGATCACAAGATTTAGACCTCGAAGGTTCAGACAGTCAACTACCAACGGGTCGGCGCGGATTTGGGCGGTGGTCGCGCGCGCGACCTGAGTGTTCGCCACATTGGCGGCGAGCCGGCCGCGGGCGGGGCTTTAGATGCGGCGCGGATTGCTTGCTTGAGGGTTCGGTAAGGGTCGCACGTGTGAAGCGCAATTGACGTGCGAGTGGGGGCGGCAAGTTTGGGCAGTTCAAATCGACACGGCGCTTGAGCAAGAGGGCGCGCCTGTTTCTGGTCATATCGGCTTTGCGATATGCCGCACTATGAAATCTGGTGAAGAGAAGCGGCGGCGTCTGTGCCGTCGCACGTCAAGGGGATTGCGGAACAGCAAACCATGAGAAACGGTCAAAATAAACGTATGCGCGGTCGTAACCGTGGTAAGGGTGGGCATCATCATCAGAATCCGTTGTCGCGAGTTTACGAGTCCAACGGACCGGACGTGAAAATTCGCGGCACTGCGTCTCACATCGCCGAGAAATACGTTCAGCTCGCGCGCGACGCGCAGAGTTCCGGCGATCCGGTTGCCGCCGAGAATTATTATCAGCACGCCGAACATTACTTTCGCCTGATCGCGGCCGCCCAGGAACAGCTTCGCCAGACGCAGCCCTATTTCCAGCAGCAGGGCGAGGTGCGCAGCAACGGTGCGGAAGACGACTACGAAGACGGCGAGAACGATCAGCCGGCCATGGGCGGCGAGCCTTTTGCGCCGCAGCCGCAGCCGTTTTATCCGCGCGAGCAGCAGAACCAGCCGCAGCAATTCCAGCCGCAACAGCAGCCGCAGCACTATCAGCAGCAGCGTCCGCAGCCCGTGCAGGCGGACAATGACAGCGATATCGAACGCCTGCCGTCATTCATCACCGGCGGCCAGTCGCAGCCTGCGCCTCAACACAGCCAGGGCAACAACGGTCAAAACGGCCAGAATAGTCAAAGCGGCCAGAACGGATATGACGGTTCGCCTGACCGTTTCCCGCTGCATCGGCGGCGGCGGCGGCATCGTGGCGGCAGCCCCCGCGATCACGGCGGCGATCAGTCCGGTGACAATGCACCGCAGGGCGGTTCGAACGACGAATAAGCCCTGACATTCAGAGCGACAGGTACAAAAAAGCGCGGGCGGGAAGCCCGCGCTTTTTCTTTTCAGCGCATGCGCGATGCCGCTAGAGCCGGTGCGGCGCCTTGGCGACCCGCGTCAACAGCCAGATCGGGACGACGATCACGGCGCCGAGCAGGAAGTAGCGCCACAGCCAACGCACGGTGTCGAAGCCAAGATTCCAGACGTGCTGCAACAGGCGCTCGACCGACTCGATGATGTTCCAGGGATCGAGCCCGATTGCGGCGAGGATGACGCCGACCAGGATCGACAGCAGAACGAGCCGGCCGATGACCTGGAGCGGCGGTCCACCGAAAAAGCGATGCACGTAATCCTGCGGATTGCGCGATTCCAGGCTCGGCTGGGCCGGTTGTTGGCTCATCGAAATCTCCCGCAAATCTTCCCGCCTAAATCAGGCACCCTCGGCGGCATCCGTTTCGGGCGTCTTTATTAGCCGCCGATTTGAAGCCGCAAATCAACTAGGAACTTGTATCCCTGCGCGCAAGCGGCCGGCGGGTGAAATCGCGGTAATCCGCCGGCGGTACCCTTTGCCCACTCCCGTCGCGGCCGGGGTGCAAAAGCCATTCGAGCCATTTCCGAAACCTGCCAAATCGGGCTTTTGCTGCGGCCGGGAATGACATTGCCTCGGCTTCGCAACTGGCGCTAAGTTGCGGCCGACCCAGCTTAATGGGGCAGTTCACGGATCGAAACTAGGGACCGGACCAGGGACCAGCCCAGGAGCCGTCTCAGGAATTAGCCCAAGGATTTTTCATGGCCAAGCTCGAGGACCGCGCGCTCGCCCCGAATGCGAGCCTCAACGACGATATCGGTGAGGAGACGCGGCTCAAACTGTATCGCCTGCAAGTCGAAATCAGAGAGGCCGAGCAGCGCGCCTTCGACCTGTTCCTGCAGAACCTGGTGAAAGGCACGAGCCATCTGTCGCTCGGCCAGGAGGCCGTGGCCGCCGGCTGCGCCGCCGCGATGAAACCCGGCGATCTGTCGTTCTGCACCTATCGCGGCCACGCCCATACGCTGGCGCGCGGCGTGCCGATCGAAAAGGTGCTCGGCGAGCTGATGCAGCGCGACAACGGCCTGATGCGCGGCAAAGGCGGCTCGATGCATCTGACGTCGGTCGATCACGGCGTCATGGGCTCCTACGCCATCATCGGCGCGCACCTGCCGATCGCCTGCGGCGCTGCCTGGCGCGCGCAATACAAGGGACAGAAGGACGTCTCGGTCTGCTTCTTCGGCGACGGCACCACCAATATCGGCGCCTTCCATGAAGCGCTGAATTTCGCCGTGGTATGGAAGCTGCCGGTGATCTTCGTCTGCGAGAACAATCTCTACATGGAATATACGCCGATCGCCGACGTCACCGCGGTGCCGAGCCCGGCCGGCGACCGCGCTGCCGCTTACGGGCTGCCGCGGATCGTCATCGACGGCAACGATGCCGATATCGTCTATCGCACCATGAGCGCGGCTTACGAAAAGGCGCGTGCCGGCGAAGGACCGTCGCTGATCGAGTGCCTCACCTATCGCCACAGCGGCCATTCGCGCGCCGACCCCGCCAAATACCGGCCGGAGGGCGAACTTGAAAAGTGGAAGCAGCGCGATCCGATCAAGATCTATCGCGAGCGGCTTAAAGCTTTCGGCGTCAAGGACGAGGTCATCGCCCGCATCGACGCCGAAGTGAAACAGCAGGTCGACGAAGCGACCGAGAAGTGCAAGGCGTCACCGATGCCGCCGGCTGACATTCTCACCACCGATGTTTATGCCGACGGAGGCTTCGCATGGCGGAATTGACTTATCGCGATGCCGTCATCCGCGGCATCGCCCAGGAAATGACGCGCGATCCGGATGTCGTCTTTCTCGGCGAAGACGTCGCCAAGGCCGGCGGCGTGTTCAAGGCGACGGTCGGGCTCTACGAGCAATTCGGACCGCTGCGCGTGCGCGATACGCCGATTTCCGAACAGGCGATCATGGGCGCCGCCATGGGCGCGGCCATGACCGGGTTGAAGCCGATCGCCGAGATCATGTTCTCGGATTTCTTCGCGGTCTGCTTCGACTACATCGCCAATGAATTCCCGAAAAGCCGCTACATGTCGAACGGCCAGCTCAAATGTCCGCTGGTGATCCGTACCGGCAACGGCGCCGGCTCGCGTTTCGGCGCGCAGCATTCGCAGAGTGTCGAGAACTGGTGCATGATGATTCCCGGCCTGAAGGTCGTGGCGCCGTCATCGCCGCGCGATGTGATCGGGCTGCTCGCCGCGTCGGTGCGCGATCCGGATCCGGTGATCTTCCTCGAGCATAAGTCGCTTTATGCGACCAAGGGCGAGGTACCCGACGGCGAGATCGTCGACACGCTTGGCACTGCAAAAATCGTACGGCCCGGCAAAGACGCGACAATTGTTGCGCTGGCGCTGATGGTGCCGCGCGCGCTTGCCGCCGCCGAGGAGCTCAAGAACGAGCATGGCATCGATTGCGAAGTGATCGACGTGCGCTCGCTGGTGCCGCTCGACACGCAGACCATTCTCGGCTCGGTAGCGCGTACCCACCGGTTGTTCACCGTGGAGGAAAATCCGCGGCTGTGCGGCTGGGGCGCGGAGATCGTGTCCATCGCCGCCGACGAGGCGTTCTACGAACTCGACGGCCCGCCGGTGCGCATCACCACACCGCACATTCCGCTGCCGGCCGCCGACATTCTGGAAGATCTCGCACTGCCGAGCGTCGACCGCATCGCCGAGCGGGTGCGAAGGTCGCTGGAATCTTAAGTGTCATTGCTGGGCTTGGTCCAGCAATCCATGAAGCGATGACGCCGCATGGATGCCCGGGTCAAGCCCGGGCATGACGAGCAAAGAGACCGAGGAAACACCATGGCCATGTACGACAATCTTCTCGCCAATGTGCCGACGGATCTGTGGATCGGCGGCAAATGGCGCAAAGCCTCCGACGGCGCGCGCTTCGACGTGATCGACCCGGCGACCGAGAACAAGGTCGCCTCGGTCGCGAGCGCGACCATCGACGACGCCAAGGCCGCGATTGACGCGGCGCAGGCTGCCTTCCCCGGCTGGGCTGCCAAGAAGCCGCGCGAGCGTGGCGAGATCCTGCGCAAGTCCTACGAGCTGATCATGCGCGATGCGGAGCGGCTCGCCAAACTGATCACCATCGAAAACGGCAAGGCGTTGTCGGACTCGCGCGGCGAAGTCGCCTATGCGGCCGAATTCTTCCGCTGGTACGCCGAAGAAGCCGTGCGCAATGTCGGCCAGAATTCGGTGGCGCCGTCGACCGGCGCGCGCATCTTCGTGCATCACAAGCCGGCCGGCATCGCCGTGCTGGTCACGCCGTGGAATTTCCCGGCGGCGATGGCGACGCGCAAGATCGGCCCGGCGCTCGCCGCCGGCTGCCCGGTCGTGCTCAAGCCCGCCTCCGATACGCCGCTCACCATGCTGGCGCTGATGCCGATCCTGGAAGAAGCCGGCGTGCCGGCGGGCGTGGTCAACGTGATTCCGTCGCGCTCATCCGGCAAGGTCGTGAGCGCGATGCTGCACGATCCGCGCGTGCGCGTCGTGTCGTTCACCGGCTCGACCGAAGTCGGCCGCAAGCTGCTGCACGAAGCCGCCGACAATATCGTCAAGCCGGCGATGGAGCTCGGCGGCAATGCGCCGTTCATCGTGTTCGAAGATGCCGATATCGACGCCGCCATCGACGGCGCGATGATCGCCAAGATGCGCAATATGGGCGAGGCCTGCACCGCGGCGAACCGCTTCTACGTGCATGAAAAAGTGCACGAGGAATTCGCCAAGAAGCTCACCGCCAAAATGTCCGGCCTGAAAATGGGCAATGGCCTTGACGACGGCGTCGCGCTCGGTCCGCTGGTCAACAAGGAAGGCCGCGACAAGGTGATCGAACTGGTCGACGACGCGGTCGCCAAAGGTGCCAAAGTGCTGACCGGCGGCAAGGCGCCGGGCGGTCCTGGCTTCTTCTATCCGGCAACCGTGCTTACCAATGTCGCCAACGACTTCGAAAATGCTGAACGACGAAATCTTCGGTCCGGTCGCTTCGCTGCAGACCTTCAAATCCGATGACGAAGTGATCAAGCGCGCCAATGACACCGAATATGGCCTGGTCGCCTATCTCTACACCAAGGATCTGAGCCGCGGCATGCGCGTCTCGGAGAAGCTCGAATTCGGCATGATCGGGCTCAATCGTGGTCTCGTCTCCGATCCTGCCGCGCCGTTCGGTGGCGTCAAGCAGTCGGGCCTCGGCCGCGAAGGCGCGCATGAAGGTCTGATGGAGTTCACCGAGACGCAGTACATTTCGGTGACATGGTAGGTGAATTCGCCAAAAAGCTGCTTGGCGCCTGGCGTCATTTCAGCACCCGCATCAACTGGGACCGCGGCTTTTTCGGTGACATGGTAAGGCCCGCGAATGACGCAAACGAGCAAAGCATGAGTGAAGGTGAAGCCGCCAAAAAGCTGCTCGGCGCCTGGCGCTATGTCGGCACCCGCATCAACGGCGGAAACTGGGATCGCGGCCCGAACCCGAAGGGCATGATCTATTACGGCCCGCATGGCGAGATGTCGGTGCAGGTCGCGCCCGACGTCAAGCGCACGCGCGCCGGCGCGGTGATGACGGCGGACGAGGCTAAGACAGCGCTCGCCGACTACATCGCCTATTTCGGCACCTATACGGTCGACGAGAAGGCCGGCACTGTCACCCATCACCGCCTCGACAGTATCCAACCGGGCGACAACGGCGATCTGGTGCGCCGTTATGAATTCGTCGGCAATCGGCTGGTGCTGCGGCCGCCGAATTCGACGATGGAAGTGTCCTGGGAAAAGATCACATAGAGCGGCTTCGGAGAGTGGTGGAATGGATGTGCTGATGCCGCAACTCGGCGAGACCGTCGCCGAGGGCAAGATCACCAAATGGTTCAAGTCGGCCGGCGATGCCGTGAAGCCGGGCGACAATCTGTTCGAGATCGAGACCGACAAAGTGTCGATGGAAGTGCCGTCGACCACGACCGGCGTGCTGAGCGAGATTCGCGTCGCCGAAGGCGAAGTCGCGCTGGTCGGCGCCATCGTCGGCGTCATCGCCGATGGCTCGGGCGCTGCGGCGAGCGCGCCGGCTGCGCCGGCCAAAGCACCGCCGCCGAAACCGGCCGCACCTTCGGCTCCTCCCGCTGCTGCACCCCTCGCGGCCGCGCCATCACGCCAACCCGCACAGCCGATCAAGCTCGATCCATTCTTCGAGGTCCGCACGCCCGACCGCAATTTCGGCGCGGCCAAGCTTGCCGGCGGCATCGAGGTGACGCCGCTGGCGCGGCGGCTCGCCGGCGAGGCCGGCATCGATCTTTCCCGGGTTCACGGCTCAGGCCCGCATGGCCGCATCGTCGCGCGCGACGTCCAGGACGCGCCGCGGCCGTCGCGCGGACCCGCAGCCTACGAAGGCCCGAGCGCCGCCGAGATCAAGGCGCTCTATGCGCCGGACAGTTACGAAGAAGTGCCGCTCGACGGCATGCGCAAGACCATTGCAGCTAGGCTGACGCAGGCGGCAACAGTTCCGCACTTCTATCTGATGGCCGATGTCGTCATCGACCGTCTGCTGGCGCTGCGCGAGGAAGCCAACAGCGCGGCGCCCAAGGACAACGACGGCAATCCCGCCTTCAAGATTTCGCTCAACGATTTCGTCGTGCGCGGCCTGGCGCTGGCGCTGCAACGAGTGCCGGCAGCGAATGCGATCTGGGCCGGCGACCGAATCCTGCGCTTCAAGCATTCCGATATCGGCATCGCCGTTGCGCTCGAGGGCGGCCTGATCACGCCGGTGATCCGCAACGCCGAAGCCAAATCGCTGAGCGCGATCTCGGCCGAGGTCAAGGACCTGTCCGCGCGGGCACGCAACAAGAAGCTGCAGCCGGGCGATTATCAGGGCGGATCGTCGGCGATCTCCAATCTCGGCATGCATAACGTGCGGGAGTTCACCGCCATCATCAATCCGCCGCACGCCACCATACTCGCGGTCGGTGCGTCGCGGCGGCAGGCGGTCGAGAAAGACGACGGCGGCGTCGCCTTCGCCAGTATGATCAGCATCACGCTGTCCTGCGACCATCGCGTGCTCGACGGCGCGCTGGGCGCGCAGTTGTTGGCCGCTATCAAGACCCTTATCGAACAGCCGGTCAGTCTCCTGGTGTGAGGACGCAGCATGGCCGCAAAGCCGGACGTCATTCTGATGGGCCCGCTCAAGCCGATGATCGTGCGCGGGCTCGAAGCCGTTTGCACGGTCCATAAGACGGCGGAAGCCAAGGACCGCAACGAACTCTACGCCGCCCATGCCGACGTGAAGGCGATCGCGGTCGCCGTCCCGGTCGACAGGCTTACGGACGCATTCATGGCGCGCTTTCCCAAGCTCGAGATCGTTTCGAGCTTCGGCGTCGGCTATGATCATGTCGACGCCAAATGGGCCGGCGCGCACGGCATCACCGTCACCAACACGCCGGAAGTGCTCACCGAAGAAGTCGCCGATACCGCGCTCGGGCTTCTGCTTTGCACCGTGCGCGAACTGCCGCAGGCCGAGCGATATCTGCGCGCCGGCAAATGGCCGGAGAAGGGCTTTCATCTGACGCGGGCGACGTTGCGCAACCGCACCGTCGGCATGGTCGGCATGGGCGCGATCGGCCAGGCGATCGCACGCCGGCTCGACGGCTTCCGCGTGCCGGTCGTCTATCACACCCGCACCAAGCGGGCCGAGCTCCCTTATCGCCACTACGCCAATCTGCTCGACATGGCACGCGACGTGGACACGCTGATGGTGATCGTGCCCGGCGGCGCCGCGACCGCGAACATGATCAATGCGCAGGTGCTCGATGCGCTCGGCGAGAACGGCGTCGTCATCAACATGGCGCGCGGCTCCGTCGTGGATGAGCCGGCTCTGATCCAGGCGCTCAAGGACAAACGCATCATGGCGGCCGGCCTCGACGTCTTCGCCAAGGAGCCGCAGGTGCCGGCCGAGCTGATGGCGATGGACAATGTCGTGTTGTTTCCGCATGTCGGATCGGCATCGGTATTCACGCGCGATAAGATGGATCAGCTTGTCGTCGACAACATCGCGGCCTGGGTGGCGGGCAAGCCGCCGCTGACCCCGGTCGCCGAAACTCCGTGGCAGCGCTGGCGCCAGAGGTAATGGCTGCACGTCTGGCATGCCCGGCTTCGGCATGACGGAACCAGTCGCCCATGCTAACCTGTGCCGCATCGTGGAAACATTCAGGTCGGGTTTGGCGAGTTCAGTATGTTGCGCGGCGGTATCATCGTGATGACGATCGTGTCGGGCCTTTTCGTCGGCACAGCCATCGCGCAAAATGCGCAGGTGGCCGCGCCGAAGGGTGCGGTTACATCGCCTGCATCTCCGCCACCGGCCGCATCACCGGATGCGACGCAGCAGAATTCCGCCAACGACACCGTCCACAACATGGTCGGCGCGTGGGAATTCTCCAATGCCGACCACGACAAGATCTGCCACTTCAATTTCCGCGCCGATGCGGTACCGAACGGCTACAAGCTCGAGGTCGACAGGAACTGTCCGAACCTGTTTCCGTCGACCAAAACCATGGTGGCCTGGGCGGTCGACAATTTCGGCAGTCTTCGCCTGCTAGATTCCAGCGGCAATTCGGTCGTCGATCTGTCGGAAGTCGAAACCGGCATGTATGACGGATTCACTCCCGAAGAAGGCCGCTATATTCTGCAGGCTGCGACTTCGACCCCGCAATTGTCGGCGGGCGATGTCGCCGGAGATTGGGCGGTCACGCACGGCTCCAGCAAGCCGAACTGCTTTATTACGCTCGCCAATAATCCTCTGACCGCCGACATCCTGGCGCTGAAAGTAAAGCCCGGCTGCGGCGACAGCGCGATCACCCGCTTCGCTCCGACCGGCTGGCGCATGGACGAGGGTGAACTGATGCTGATGTCGCCGAACGGCCAGACCTGGCAGTTCGAACAGAGCGACACCAATACCTGGCAGCGCGTGCCGGAATCCTCCGTTCCGGTTCTGCTGGTGCGGCAGTAGGTCCCGACAAGAAAGCTCAAGCAAGAGCTGCCGAAAAAAGTGCGAAGAAAGATCAGCAGAAATGAAAGAGCGTTATCAAGTCGTCATCGTCGGCGGTGGCCCCGTCGGCATTGCACTCGCCGTCGAACTCGGCCAGCGCGGCATTTCCTGCGGCGTGGTGGAGCGCCGGCGCGAGCCGCAGCGGATTCCAAAAGGCCAGAACCTGACGCAACGCTCGGCCGAGCATTTTTACTTCTGGGGTGTTGCCGAAGAGCTCAAGGCCGCACGCATGCTGCCGCCGTCCTATCCGATGAGCGGGATCATCGCTTATCACGACCTCAACAACAAATATTGGTACGCGCCGCCGCTGCGCGAGATCGTCAATTCCTATTATTTCCAGGACAACGAGCGGCTGCCGCAATATCAGGGCGAATATGTCCTGCGCAAACGCATGGCGCAGCTGCCGAGCGTCGAAGCGCGCTTCGGCTGGGCCGCCGAGACCATCACCCAAGGCGGCAACGGCGTGCGCGTCACCTGTGCCGAAGATGGCGGCTCGGGCCGCGTCACGCTTGAAGCCGATTACGTGGTCGGCTGCGACGGCGGCCATTCCACGGTGCGCCAGCAGGCCGGCATCGAGCGCGCCGGCTCCGATTTCGATGAGTTGATGGTGCTGGCGCTGTTCCGCTCGCGCGAACTGCACGAGAAGCTCGAGCGTTTTCCGCCGCGCTCGACCTATCGCGTGCTGCACCCGGACCTCAAAGGCTACTGGCAGTTCTTCGGCCGCGTCGATGTCGGCGAGAGCTGGTTCTTCCACTCGCCGGTGCCGGCCGACACCACACGCGAGAACTACGATTTCCACGGCCTGTTGCAGAAGGCGACAGGCTTTCCGTTCGCCGCGCAATTCGACTATGTCGGGTTCTGGGATCTGCGCATCGCCGTCGCCGAGAACTATCAGGTCGGCCGCATCTTCATCGCCGGCGACGCCGCGCATTCGCATCCGCCCTATGGCGCCTACGGGCTCAACAACGGGCTCGACGATGTCGTCAATCTCGGCTGGAAACTTGCAGCCAAGCTCAAAGGCTTCGGCAGCGACGCTCTGTTGCGCACTTACACCGAGGAGCGTCGCCCGATCTTCAAGGAGACCGCCGAGGACTTCATCGAGGCCGGCATCGAACGCGACAAGGAGTTCATGGCGCACTATAGCCCCGAGCGCGATCTCGCCGAATTCGAGAAAGCCTGGCAGGAGCACGCCAATGCCGCGGCGCCGCGCGTCCTGACCTATGAGCCGAACTACGAAGGCTCGCCGATCGTATTCGGGCCGCCGGGCGGTACATCAAGCGCGCACGGCTCGCACACCTTCACGGCGCGCGCCGGACATCATCTGCCGCCGCAGCTGCTGTCTTCCGGGCGGAATGTCTTCGAGGAGCTCGGGCCGGACTTCACCTTGTTCGACTTCGACGGTGAAGGGCAAACCGCGGCATCATTCGAGAAGGCTGCGCGTGCGCTGGGCGTGCCGTTGAAGATCGTCCGCGACAGCTATGCGGACGGCCGCACCAAATACGAAGCCAAGCTCATCCTGGTCCGGCCGGATCGTTATGTCGCCTGGACCGCCGACCGGGCGCCAGCGGACGCTGGGGCGGCGCTCGGCAAAGCCGTCGGCCGCCTCTAGCCAGCCAGCTCCGTCACGAGCCTGTCAGCGGCGATAGACCGATCGGCCTATCGCCGCGCCGAACAGGTCACAGCGGCTTGATTTCCACCTTGCGGAATTTGACGACGCCTTTGTCGTCGGTGGCGCCCATGCCGTGCTGGAGCGCGATGCGGCCGGCGGCAAACTTGTCGGACTTGGCGCCGTCCACCGTCTTCTGGCCGTTGAGGAACACGGTGAACGTGTCGCCCTTGGCGATGATGTCATAGACATTCCACTTGCCGCCGGCATGCGGCATCGGATCGACGGCGGCGACATCGACAATGGCGCCGGTGCCGTATTTCTGCTCCGGCCGCGTATCCCAGATGTTCACCTCATAAGAGGTCTTGCCGCTGACACTAGTCGAGTCGGTGCAGCGGATGAAAATGCCGCTATTGGTTTTCGGCTCAAGCCAGAACTCGGCGCGAAGCTCGAAATCCTTGTACGAATTCTTCGACACCAGAAATCCGTTACCGCTGTCCGCCATGACGACGCCGTCCTCGTCGAGCTTCCAATTGGCAGTACCGATCGGGCTCCAATTGTCGAGATTGTTGCCGTCGAACAGCACGATCCAGCCGGCATGATTTGCCGCGGCCGCATGTTGCGAGGTTTGCGACAGCATAAGTCCGGCACCGCACACAATCAGCAGCGCCGAAAAGAGACTTGCCCCGAGATTTGCCCAGCGTTTCATTGACGTTTCCTCCAATTGCAGATTTTTGTTTTAAGACTTGGTGATTGTAGCCCAGCTTGCAGGCAGGTAAATCCACCTTCCATCGGAAGCTTGCCTAGATCAGCCGCAAGCCTTTCAAGCTCGCATGCCCGTCCTTGCCGACGATCAGGTGGTCGTGCACGGCAATGCCGAGCGGACCCGCGACCGCGCGATCTGCTTGGTCATCTGGATATCGGCGTGCGACGGCGTCGGATCGCCGGACGGATGATTGTGCACCAGGATGATCGCGGTGGCCGACAGTTCGAGCGCGCGCTTGACCACTTCGCGCGGATAGACCGGGGTGTGATCGACGGTGCCGGTCTGCTGCACCTCGTCGGCGATCAAGCTGATTGCGCTTGTCGAGAAACAGGATGCGAAACTCCTCGCGCTCGGCGAAAGCCTGAGCGCTGCGGCAATAGTCGAGCACGCTCGCTGACGATGACAGCGCCGGGCGTTTCTTCACCGCCCCGCGCAGAAGACGGCTCGCCGCGGCCTGCACGATCTTGAGCTCGGCGATGCCGGCCCGGCCGAGTCCTTTGACTTCGGCGAGCCGCTTCTCCGGCGCCGAGATGACTTCGGCAAAGGAGCCGAATGTCTCCAGCAGCGTCTTGGCGAGCGGCTTGACGTCGCGCCGCGGCTGCGCGCGAAACAGCAGCAGTTCGAGCAATTCATAGTCGGACAGAGCTTCGGCACCGGCCTCGCGGAAGCGGCCGCGCAGCCGCTCGCGATGGCCGTGATAATGCGGCGCGGGAGCGGATGCGCCGCCGTCGCTTTCGTTATTTTTCTCCGCCTGTTTCACAGCTAAAAGCCGCCACACTACAACGCGCGATTGCGGCCAAGCATGCCCGGATTGGCGGAATTTGCAATTGGGGCGGCGCTAGTGACGCCGCGCATCACACCGCCGGATACGGCGGCTTCTCCAGGCCGGCCGGCGACAGCGTGAATATCTCGACGCCGGTCTCGGTCACGCCGACCGAATGCTCGAACTGCGCCGACAGCGAGCGGTCGCGCGTCACCGCAGTCCAGCCGTCGGACAGGACTTTCACATGCGGGCGGCCGAGATTGATCATCGGCTCGACGGTGAAGAACATGCCGGGCTTGAGCACGATGCCTTCGCCGGCGCGGCCGACGTGAACGATATTCGGCTCGTCGTGGAACAATTGGCCGAGCCCGTGGCCGCAGAAATCGCGCACCACGCTCATGTGCTGGGCCTCGACGAAGGTCTGGATCGCCTGGCCGATATCGCCGGTCGTGGCGCCGGGCTTGATCGCGGCGATGCCGCGCATCATGCCCTCATAAGTGACCTCGATCAGCCGCTCGGCGCGGCGCGGAATCTCGCCGATCGGATACATGCGGCTGGAATTCGCCGTGCCAATCGTTGAGGATCAGCGTCACGTCGACATTGACGATATCGCCTTCGCGCATCGGCTTGTCGCCGGGAATGCCGTGACAGACGACGTGATTGATCGACGTACAGGTCGACTTGCGGTAGCCGCGATACATCAGCGTCGCCGGCGTGGCGCCATGGTCCATGCCGAACTCGAAGACCAGCCGGTCGATATGGTCGGTGGTGACGCCGGGCCTGATCTCGCCGACGAGCATGTCGAGGCATTGGGCGGCGAGCTGGCCGGCCTTGCGCATGCCCTCGAAGGCGCTGGCGCCGTGAATCTTGATCTGGCCGGTCTTACGCAACGGCGCGCAGGCCGCATCGACATAGGTCATCGTGAGCGTGGGATAATGCGAAAAACTGCTGCCAGCAATGTAAGCATAAGCGGGGTTAACGCAAGCAAAGTGGGATGCGGAAAAGCCCGTATATAGCCGCGATTACGCGGTGGAACCGGCCTTTTTGCCCCGCAGACCGCGCTGAAATCGGCCCGGTCAGGCGGCGATCTTGCCGTCCAGCTCGTCTTCGATATGGGCGCGGATGATGTCGTCGAAGGAGGCCTCGGCCCTGAAGCCGAGCGCCAGGCGCGCGAACCGGATCGAAGCGGCTCGGCCAGCCGGCGACGATCCCGGCGACCAGCGGATCGGGCGCGCGGCGGATGCGGGCCACGACCTTGTCGCCGGCGATACGCCGCGAGCGCCGCGATCTGCTCCCCGACGGTGCAGCAGACGCCCGGCATGGTCAGGTTGATGCGCGGGCCAAGCTTCTTCGCGTCGAGACCCGCGGCGTGGATCAGGAAAGCCCACCGCCGCGCGCGGGCTGGCGTGCCAATGCAAGCACGCTGTCCTCGACCGGCAGCACCGCTTCTTCGCCGGCGAGCGGCTCGCGGATGATCGAGGAGAAGAACCCGGATGCCGCCTTGTTCGGCCGGCCCGGCCGCACCACGATGCTCGGCAGCCTGATGCCGACGCCGTCGAGAAAGCCGCGCCGCGTATAATCGGCGAGGAACAATTCGACCATCGCCTTTTGCGTGCCGTAGGATGTCAGCGGCGTCAGATGAAAATCGTCCGGAATCGCTTCCGGAAACGGCGCGCCGAACACCGCGATCGACGAAGAGAAAACCAAGCGCGGACGATAGCCGTCGCCGATGGCGCGGATCGACTTCGAGCAGCGCGCGCGAGCCGTCGAGATTGACGCGCACGCCTTTCTCGAAATCAACTTCGGCCTCGCCGGAGACGACGCCGGCGAGATGAAAGATCACATCGGGGCGGCCGGCGACCGCGGCGCGTGCCGTTTTTTCATCGGCAATATCGGTGGCCGCCGCCTCGACCTTGCCGTTGAACCCGGCCGGCTTCTGCGGCGCGACGACATCGATCAGGGTGAGCCGCTCGATCGGCTTGCCGTTGAGCGCGCCATCGCCGACCAGACGCGCAGTGAGCTTGCGCCCGATCATTCCGGCGGCGCCGGTAATCAGAATGTGCATTTTTGTTTTCCGCCCCAGTCTCTATGACGCTACAGCGCCATCCCTCCGTCGACGAGATGCGCCTGCCCGGTAATGTAGCTTGCCTCGTCGCTGGCGAGAAAGAGGGCGAGCGCCGCGACTTCCTGCGCCTTGCCGAGGCGGCCCATCGGCTGGCGATCGATGAAGGCCTGCCGCACCGCGTCGGCCGATTGTCCGCTCGCTTTCGACTGCGCCGCGATCCGATCATCCAGCGAAGGCGATTCGATGGTGCCGGGACACACCGCGTTGCAGCGGACGCCCTGCTTGATGAAATCGGCGGCCACGGCCTTGGTGAGTCCGATCACCGCGGCCTTGGTGGCGCCATAGGCATAACGGTTCGGCACGCCGCGGATCGACGACACCGCCGACGAGATGTTGACGATCGAGCCGGACTTCTTCGCCAGCATCGCCGGCAGGAACGTCTTGATCATGCGGTGCATGGATTTGACATTGAGGTCGAACGAAAAATCCCAATCCTTGTCGGTGCAATCGAGCACCGAGCCGTTGGCGACAAAGCCCGCGCAATTGACCAGGATATCGAGCGCGTTGAATTCGTTCGCGACCGTCTTTCGCCAAGGCTTCGACATTCTGCGGCGACAGCACGTCGAGCTTCTGCAGCTTCTTGGCCTTGAGGCCGGCAAGCTTGTCGTCGGCAAGATCGGTGGCGATCACGATGGCGCCTTCGGCGATCAGCGCTTCGGCGATGGCGCGGCCGATGCCCTGCCCGGCTGCGGTGACCAGTGCGACCTTGTTCTGGACTCTGCCGCTCATGTGATGCTCCGGCTCTGTCTAAGGCCCCAACCCTTGTCCTGATTAACGCCCAACTCCGTTTAAGGCTCCAAGGCTGATTTTCTGCCGGCCTTCGCTGTCGAAATTCTCCGGCGCCAGCCAGCGCTCGAAATTGCGCTTGCGCTCAGGCCACTCGCTGTCGAGCATCGAAAACCAGGCATCGTCGCGGTTGCGGCCCTTGGCGATGATGTGCTGGCGAAAGGTGCCTTCATAGACGAAGCCGTAACGCAATGCCGCGCGCCGCGACGGCGCGTTCAATGAATTGCATTTCCATTCATAGCGCCGGTAGCCGAGCGTCTCGAAAACATAACGCGCCAACAGATATTGCGCCTCGGTGCCGAGCGGCGTGCGTTGCAGCGACGGCGAATAGAGCACGTGGCCGACCTCGATCACCCGATTATGCGGCACGATCCGCAGCAACGTAAAATAGCCGACGGCGCGATCGGCCGGATCGATGATCGCATAGGCATAAGGATCTTCCGCCGCCGCGCGCATGGCGATGAAGGGCGTGAACTCGGCTTCGCTCGCGAACGGCCCGTCGGTCGAAATATAGGTCCAGACGTGATCGTGGCCGCCGAACGCTTTCCACAAATCGGCGGCATGCTCGGGCTTGAGCTTTTCGATGCGGCCGTAGCGGCCCTTGAGCACAACGGGACCCGGACGCGGCGCCGGCGTCGGATCGGCAACCGGCAGCCCGATCGGCTGGCCGGTCTGCGGATGTGGTTCGAAACTTCGTCGCTCATGACGCGCTCTGCTTGCGGTCGTCATCTGAAAAACTTGTTCAGCTCCTGGTTGGTGATCAGGCCGTCGAAGCCGTCGAATTTGCCCTGTTTGGCGATCTCGGTCGCGACGCGGATGAAAGCATGCATGGCGACGCGGGCGAGCGAGCCGCCGACGCTGATCCGGCGCACGCCCATGGCGGCGATATCGTCCACGGTAAAACCCAACGCGCCGCTGTTGAGAAAATTCACCGGCTTCGGCGCCACCGCCTTGACCACGGCTTCGATCTGCTCGCGGGTCTTGATGCCCGGCGCATAGAGACAATCGGCGCCGGCCGCGGCATAGGCTTTCAGGCGGCGGATCGCATCGTCGAGATCGTTGACGCCGCGGATGAAATTTTCCGCCCGCGCGGTGAACACGACCTCGCCGCCGGCGCGGTCGATCGCCGCACGTGCCGCTTTCACGCGAGCGACGGAGAGGTCGAAATCGTAGAGCGGCCGCTTGCCGTCATTCGGCGAGTCCTCGATCGAGAGGCCGGCGACGCCGGTCGCGACGCAGCGTGTGACATTCTCGGCAACGCCGTCGGGATCGTCGGCAAAGCCGTTTTCGAAATCGGCGTTGAGCGGTATGTCGGCCGCTTCCGCCAGTTCGCGGTAATGCGCCAGTACCTGATCGCGGCTCTGCGCGCCGTCGGCATAGCCCTGCGAATGGGCATGGCCCGAGCTCGTGGTCGCCAGTGCTTTGAAGCCCAAGCCCCTGCAGATAGCGCGCGCTGCCGACATTCCACGGATTGGGAATGACGAAACAGCCGGATTCGTGAAGCTTATGAAAGGTCTTCCGCTTGTCGGCGGTCGAAGGACGGGTTCACGGTCATGGTCGATCCCAGCAATCATGATGTTCAGTCTTCGGCGGCAACATCAGTGATTATCGCGCGGCACGAATTTCTGCGCCACCCGCTGATATTTCACCGCGGGTTTGAGCACCATGCCGCTGCCGAGTTGATCGACCATGGCGCGCTGAATTTCCTGCCACGGCGTCTGGCTCGGCGGGTAATGATAGCCGCCATCTTGCTGCAATAACGCAGCGCGCGCGGCCAATTCTTCGGCCGAGACCAAAATGTCGGCGGTGCCCTTGTTGAGGTCGACGCGCACGCGGTCGCCGGTCTTGAGCAGCGCCAGTCCGCCGCCGGCCGCGGCTTCCGGCGAGGCGTTGAGAATGGACGGCGAGCCGGACGTGCCGGATTGCCGGCCGTCGCCGATGCACGGCAGCGCGGTAATGCCCTTTTTGATCAGCGCCGCCGGCGGCTGCATGTTCACGACTTCGGCCGAGCCTGGATAGCCGATTGGGCCGGTGCCGCGCATGAACAGGATCGTGTGCTCGTCGATGCCGAGCGCGGCATCGTCGATACGCTTGTGGTAATCCTCGGGGCCGTCGAACACGACGGCGCGACCTTCGAAGGCGTTGAGGTCCTTCGGGTTACTGAGATAGCGGGCTGCGGAACTCGTCCGAGATCACGCTCGTCTTCATCACCGCATTGTCGAACAGATTGCCGTGCAGGATCTTGAAGCCGGCCTGCGGCTTCATCGGCTTGCCATAGGGCAGGATGACTTCGGGATTGTTCACTTTGGCCGGCGCGACATTCTCGGCCATGGTGCGGCCATTGATGGTGAGCGCATCGCCGTGGATCTTTCCGGCGGTGAGCAGTTCATGCATCACCGCCGGCAGTCCGCCGGCGCGATAATAGTCCTCGCCGAGATAGGCGCCGGCCGGCTGCATGTTCACCAGCAGCGGCACGTCGTAGCCGATCTTTTCCCAATCCTCGATCATGAGCGGCACGCCGATATGGCGGGCGATGGCATTGATGTGGATCGGCGCATTGGTCGAACCGCCGATCGCCGAACAGGCGATGATCGCATTCTCGAACGCCGCGCGCGTGAGAATGTCCGAAGGCTTGAGATCCTCGCGTACGATCTCGACGGCGCGCAGGCCGGTCGCATAGGCCATCTGCGCGCGCTCGCGATAAGGCGCGGGGATCGCGGCGCAGCCAGGCAGCGACATGCCGAGTGCTTCGGCGAGCGCATTCATGGTCGAGGCCGTGCCCATCGTGTTGCAATGGCCGACCGAGGGCGCGGAATTCGGCAACGATATCGATGAACTCCTTGTAGGTGATCTTGCCGGCGGCCTGATCTTCGCGCGCCTGCCAGATCAATGTGCCCGAGCCCAGCAATTTACCGTCGCGGACATAATCGAGCATCGGTCCGCCGGAGAGCACGATGGCCGGAATATTGACGGTCGCCGCCGCCATCAGACAGGCAGGCGTGGTCTTGTCGCAGCCGGTCGTCAGCACGACGCCGTCGATCGGATAACCGAACAGAACTTCGACCAGACCGAGATAAGCGAGATTGCGATCGAGCGCCGCCGTCGGGCGCTTGCCGGTTTCCTGAATCGGATGCACCGGAAATTCGAAGGCGATGCCGCCGGCGTCGCGAATGCCGGCGCGCACGCGATGCGCCAGTTCGAGATGATGGCGATTGCACGGCGACAGATCTGACCCGGTCTGCGCGATGCCGATGATCGGCCGGCCCGACGTCAGTTCTTCACGCGTCAGTCCATAATTGAGATAGCGCTCGAGATAGAGCGCGGTCATGCCGGGATTGTCGGGGTTATCGAACCACAATTGCGAGCGCAGGCGGCGGCCTTGATCCTTGTGCGGATGCTTGCCTTGGTCGTTGCCGTTTCCGCTCATCACCGCCCTCCGATTTCATCGCCGCTGCGCCCGGGATGGCAGCCTTGCGCGTGACGCAAACGTCGTCCGGCTGTGCCCATGGTTCCGATGATTTAACGCCGTGGCGGGGGAAAAATCTGCACCGCCGTTGATATAAAATTTGCCGCCGATCACGGTCGCCATGTTCGCAAAGAACGACACCCATGGTGGATTTTGCACCGCAAAATACGATATAAATAGGCTCGTAAATTTCGTATTACTTCATTGAATTATATAACAAATTTGTGAACCGACCATCCGTTGTGCGATGCGAAATTTCGATTACGTATCGGCGCAAGGGTGATTGACCGCAAATGGAGTTTCCAATGAAGCCGCTGAACATCAAATTGGCGCTGACCGCGCTCGTCGTTGCTACGCTTGCAACGCCGGCTTTCGCGCAGCGCCAGCATCAGCGCGTGCTGGAGGACTATGCCGGCAGCGAACGCCTATCAGAGCGGCCCGGCGCTGCATTATCCGGACTTTGGCGCCGACCGCACCGGCTCGCTCGAGTCGCAGGAATCAGGCGCGCAGTTCAGTCTCGGCCGCTAAGGCTCTTCACTTGACGTCGTGAAAGCGCGGGAAGCCCCGGATCAAAGTCCGGGGCTTTTCGCTTGTTGACCCCGGTTTGCATTTGCATCGGCGCTTGCGCTGAACTGCGCGCTCGGTAAACGCGTTTGCCGGGGGAAATGCCATGCTGAAAACCGTCGCCGCCTTCGATCGCATCGGCGAGGAAAATGCCTTCGCGGTGCTGGCGCGCGCCATGCAGCTTGCCGCGCAAGGCCGCGACATCATCAATCTCGGCATCGGCCAGCCGGATTTCCGCACGCCGGATTTCATCGTCGAGGCGCGCGGTGAAGGCGCTGCGCGACGGCCATCACGGCTATACGCCTGCGGTCGGCATCGTGCCGCTGCGCGAGGCGGTCGCCGCCGACCTGCACAAGCGTTTCAATGTCAGTGTCTCGCCCGACCAAGTGATGATCATGCCCGGCGGCAAGCCGACCATGTTCATGTCGATCCTGATGTTCGGCGAACCGGGCGTCGACATCCTCTATCCGGATCCCGGCTTTCCGATCTATCGCTCGATGATCGAATATACCGGCGCGCGTCCTGTTCCGGTGCCGATCCGCGAGGAGAACAATTTCGCCTTCTCGGCAGAAGAGACGCTGAAGCTGATCACGCCGCAGACGCGGCTTCTCATTCTCAACTCGCCGGCCAATCCGACCGGCGGCGTGACGCCGAAGGCCGAGGTCGACAAGCTCGTCGCCGGGCTCGAGCGTTTTCCCGATGTCGCCATCATGTCGGACGAGATCTACGACCACATGGTCTATGACGGCGAAAAGCATGTCTGCCTGTTGTCCTATCCATCGATCCGCGACCGGCTGATCCTGCTCAACGGCTGGTCGAAGACCTATGCCATGACCGGCTGGCGGCTCGGCTACGCGATCTGGCCGGGCAAGCTCTATGATTTCGCCCGCAAGCTCGCGGTGAATCTGCATTCCTGCGTCAATGCGTCGGCGCAATATGCCGGCCTTGCCGCACTGACCGGGCCGCAGGACGAAGTGCACAAGATGGTCGCCGAATTCGACAAGCGGCGCAAAATCGTGGTCGACGGCTTGAACAAGCTGCCCGGCACGTCCTGCATCATGCCGAAGGGCGCGTTCTATGCCTTTCCAAACGTCAAGCGCACCGGCTGGAAGGCGAAGCCGCTGGCTTCGGCGCTGCTCGAAGATGCCGGCGTCGCGCTGATCGGCGGACCGGATTTCGGCATTCTCGGCGAAGGCTATGTGCGCGTCTCCTATGCCAATTCGACCGAAAACATTCTGAAGGCGCTCGACCGCATGGGCGAGTTTCTGACCAACCGCAAGGCGGCGTGACGCGGCTAATCTTTCTGCGTCAGCCAGAAGCCGAAAACGACGACCACAAGCCCGGTGAGCTGCGAGACGCTCGGCGCCTCGCCGAGCGTAAAGAAGCCGATCAGAAGCGTGAACGGCGGCACCAGTGCCGGAAACAGCGCGGCGCGGCTCGCACCGAGCAGAAACACGGCGCGGGTAAACAGAAACACCGCGCCGGCGCCGGCGAATAAGCCTTGCACCACCGCCTGCAGCAGATTTTCCCAGAGGCCGGCGGCCAGGAAATTTTCGTAGCTGAAAAAGATCAGCGGCAGACCGGCGAGCGAAACAATGCTGGTCAGCGCCACGGCCGGCATCGGCGAAATGCGCCAGAGCCGCAGCATCATGCCGAAAACCGCAAATGACGAACCGGCGGCGACGAACATCATGTCGCCAAGAAAGCCATGCGCGCCGATCGTGTGCAGCGCCTCGATGCCGATGACGGCGAGGCCCGCGATCATCGCCACGCCGCCGAGAACGCGGCGCAGCGGCAGCGGCTCGCCGAGAACGAGGCTCGAGAGGACAAGACCGCCGAGCGCAGCACAGGACGGCTGAATGATCGCGCCATGGCCGAGCGGCACATAGACATAGCCGTAATAGCTCCACAGCGCGAGCGGCAGGCCGCCGAACAGCGTGATCGCGATGGCGCGCCACATCCCGATGCGGCCGAGATCGCCGAAGCTGCCCATGGCGGCGAGAGGAATCAGCGCGAGACCCGGCCAGACATAACGGTGCAGTGCCAGGACCAGAGGCGACATACCGACCAGGATGCCGTGGCGCGCGGCGACAAAGCCCAAAGCCCAGCACAAAGCCGCGCCAGCGCCGCAGGCGACACCTAGAGCAGTCGGATGCTTGGACGCGGTGAATTGCGCCGCCGGCGCGGAAGAATCATCCATCCGGCATCATGTGGCATCTGCGGATTTGCCGGACAACCCGTACTTCGTCATGCCTGACTTCGCCGACTGCGAAGGCCCCTGAAGCCTGAGAAATCAGGCAAATATGTCGGCTTCGGCATCTTTGAGAAGCTCGACGCCGCCGGTCGCAACGACGCGGCCGGCATCGAGCCGCACGATGGTGGTTGCGATCCGGCGCACTTCGGCCGGCGCGTGGCTGACATAGACGATCGGAATCCCGGCGTCGTCGCGCAGCCGCACCAGATAGGGCAGGATTTCGCGCTTGTGGCCGGCATCGAGTGAGGCCAACGGCTCGTCGAGCAGAAGAAGCTTCGGCTGCATCAACAGCGCACGGCCGACGGCGACGCGCTGACGCTCGCCGCCCGACAAGCGGCCCGGACGGCGATCGAGCAAGTGGCCGATATCGAGCAGCCGCACGATACGCGCGAATTCGTCGTCGTCGCGCGCAACACCGCTCATGCGGCGGCCGTAATCGAGATTCTGCCGCACCGAGAGATGCGGAAACAGCCGGCCTTCCTGAAACACGTAACCGATGCGGCGCCGATGCGGCGGCACGTTGATGCGGGCGCCGGAATCGAACAGCACGGTCTTGTCGAGCGCGATGGCGCCGCGATCCGGCGTGATCAGACCCGCGATCATATTGACGATCGAGGTCTTGCCCGAGCCTGACGGCCCGAACAAAGCGGTCGCGCCGTTCTTGGCCTCGAATTTGACGTCGAGCTTGAGCGCGCCGAGCTGTTTTTCCACGTCGACTGCGAGCACGTTCAGTCTCCGTGGAAGCGGATGGCGGCGCGGCGGCTGAGCCATTCCGAGGCGAACAGAGCCGCGAAGGCGAGTGCGATCGAGATCAGTACCAATCGTCCGGCGGCGGCATCGCCGCCTGGAACTTGGGTCAGCGTGAAGATCGCCGCCGAAATGGTCTGCGTCTCGCCCGGGATATTGGAGACGAAGGTGATGGTGGCGCCGAATTCGCCGAGCGCACGCGCGAAGCACAACACGACGCCCGCGATGATGCCCGGCAAAGCGAGCGGCAGGGTCACCGTCAGAAACACCAAGCCGCGATTGGCGCCGAGCGTGGCCGCGGCATCCTCGAATTTGCGATCGATGGCTTCGAGCGCAAGCCGGATCGGCCGCACCATCAGCGGAAAACCCATGACCCCGCAGGCAAGCGCAGCACCGGTCCAGCGGAACGAGAATACGATGCCGAGATACTCGTAGAGCAGCGCGCCGATCGGGCCTTTGCGTCCGAACGAGATCAGCAGCAGATAGCCGGTCACGACCGGCGGCATCACCAGCGGCAGATGGACAAGTCCGTCGAGGACGGACTTGCCCCAGAATTTTTTGCGCGCGAGCAGCCAGCCGAAGCCAAGACCGAACGGCAGCGCGCAAAGCGTGGCAACGATGGAAATGCGGATCGTCAGTTCGATCGCAACCCAATCGGCAGGTGTCAGGTCGAACAAAATAGAGGCCCGTTTGGCTGCACTCTACGTCGTCGGCTTCACCAGAACGACGAAGCCGTATTTCTCAAAAATGGCCTTCGCCTCGGCCGAACGCAAGAAAGCAAGATACGACGTCACGTCGGGCTTGGCGGTCACGGTCGCGGCGACCGGATAGATGATCGGATCGTGGGAATCCTCGGGGAAAACACCGACCACTTTGACGCCGGGCTCGACCTTGGCGTCGGTCGAATAGACGATGCCGAGCGGCGCTTCGCCGCGCGCGACCAAAGTCAGCGCCGCGCGGACGTTCTGCGTCATCGCCATTTTGGGCTCGACCGCGGCCCACGCGCCGAGCTTCTGCAGTGCCGCCTGCGCATAAAGGCCGACCGGCACCGCTTTGACGTCGCCGGTGGCGACGCGGCCGTCGCCGGCGAGTTTGGCAAGATCGAAGCCCGGCTTGATCGCGACATTGTCGATCTTGGAATCCTTCGGCGCGATCAGAACGAGCTGGTTGCCGAGCAGATTGACGCGGGTGTCGTCCTTGACCAGCTTTTTCTGCGAGCCGTAATCCATCCATTTCAGATCGGCAGAAATGAATGCGTCGGCCGGCGCGCCGGCCTCGATCTGCTTCATCAGCGCCGAGCTCGCGTCATAGCTGGCGACCACTTTGACGCCGGTCTTTTTGGTACAGGCCGCATCGACGTCATCGAGCGCGTTCTTCATCGAGGCCGCGGCGAATACGGTGACGGATTTCTCCTGGGCCGCCGCCATCTGCGGCACCACGGAAATGACGAAGGCGGCGGCAAGAGCCGCAAGGATTGTTCTTTTCAGCACGACGGTTCTCCAAAACGGTGATGCGCGCAACGCGTGCGCGCCGGCTCGCGGGATCCGCGAGCAGCATTCAAAGCGGTGGCTTTACGACAACCCGAGAACCGTCGTTCCAGGCCTGTCCGGCGTGCGCACGGCGCGCCGCATGTCGCGCTGCAATAATAGAACCCCGGTAAGGAGCGGACAAGCTTTGGGCCCTTCCCAGGCATGATCCGGCTGCTATGTTCGCGGAAACATATTGCCGCAGGGAAGCGAGCAGGGGAGTGAATTTGCCCGACACAGCGATTGCCGGCGACTTTGACTACATCATCGCTGGCGCCGGCTCGGCCGGCTGCCTGCTCGCCAATCGGCTGTCGGCCGATCCGGGCAAACGCGTGCTGCTGCTCGAGGCCGGCGGCCGCGACAATTGGATCTGGTTTCACATCCCGGTCGGCTATCTTTTCGCTATCGGCAATCCGCGCTCGGACTGGTGCTTCAAGACCGAGCCGGAAGCGGGGCTCAACGGACGCAGCCTGAATTATCCGCGCGGCAAGGTGATCGGCGGCTCGTCCGCGATCAATGCCATGATCTATATGCGCGGCCAATCGGCGGATTACGATCACTGGCGCCAGCTCGGGCTCAATGGCTGGGGCTGGGACGACGTGCTGCCGTTCTTCCGCAAGCACGAGAATCATTTTCTCGGCGAGAGCACAGCGCATGCGGCCGGCGGCGAATGGCCGATCTCGCCGCCGCGAGTGCGCTGGGATCTGCTCGATGCGTTCCGCACCGCAGCCGAACAGGCCGGGATCAAATCCATCACCGACTTCAATTGCGGCGACAACGAAGGCTGCTGCGCTTTCCACGTCAACCAGACGCGCGGCCGCCGCGTCTCGACGGCGCGGGCGTTCTTGAAGCCCGTGCTGCATCGCCCGAACCTGCGGCTCGAGACCGGCTGCCTGGTCGAAGGCATCATCTTCGACGGCAAGCGTGCCGTGGGCGTGCGCTGGAAACAGAACGGTCAGGCGCGCAGCGCGCGCTGCCGCGGCGAAGTCGTGCTCGCCGCGGGCTCGCTCGGCTCGACGCAAATCCTTCTGCTCTCCGGCGTCGGGCCGGCGGCGCATTTGCAGGAGCGCGGCGTTGCGGTCGTACTCGACAAGCCCGGCGTCGGCTCGAATCTGCAGGACCATCTGCAACTGCGCATGATCTACAAGGTCGACGGCATCGACACGCTGAACGCGCGCTATCACGCGCCGTTCGGCATGGCGCGCATGCTCGCCGAATATGCGCTGTTCCGGCGCGGGCCTTTGACCATGGCGCCGTCGCAGCTCGGCCTGTTCACCCGCTCCGACAAGGATCAGGAGCGCGCCAATCTGCAATATCATGTGCAGCCATTGTCTCTGGATAAATTCGGCGATCCGCTGCACAAATTCCCGGCCTTCACCGCCAGCGTCTGCAATGTGCGGCCGACAAGCCGCGGCACGGTGCGGCTGCGCTCGGCCAATCCAACCGACGCGCCGGCGATCAGGCCGAATTATCTGTCGACCGATGAAGACCGCCGCATCGCCGCGCGCGCGATACGCCTGACCCGGCACATCGCGGCGCAGCCGGCGCTTCAGCCGTTCCATCCCGACGAATATCTGCCCGGCCGTTCGGCGCACGACGATGACGAGCAGGCGCTGATCAAGGCCGCGGGCGATATCGGCACCACCATCTTTCATCCGGTTGGCACCGCAAAGATGGGGCTTGCGAGCGACCCGATGACCGTGGTCGACGAGCGGCTGCGCGTGATCGGGCTCGATCGGCTGCGGGTGATCGACGCCTCGGTGATGCCGAGCATCACGTCGGGCAATACCAATGCGCCGACCATGATGATCGCGGAAAAAGGCGCCGCCATGCTGCGCGAAGATGCCAAAGCCCTCGCATAAGAAATCCGCATCATGAACGTCATGCAGCGCGCGAAAGCGATTCTCACCGATCCGCATGACGAATGGGACCGCATCGCGCGGGAGCCCGAAGATGTAGCCTCCATCCTCTCGCGTCATGTGGCGTTGCTCGCCGTCATTCCGAGCCTGTCCGGCTTCATCGGCGCCTGTCTGATCGGCGTCACCGGCAAAGACGGCGCGGTGCTGCGCGTGCATCTCGTTGACGGCGTATTCGGCGCCATTTTCGGTTACGTCGCGGCCTGCGCCATCGTGCTGGTGCTCGCGTTCGGCATTTACGTGCTGGCGCCGCTGTTCGGCGGCCAGCGCGGCTTCAACAATGCGTTCAAGCTCGCAGCCTATTCGTTCACGCCGGTCTGGCTCTGCGGAATATTCCTGCTGCTGCCGGGCCTGCATTTCCTCGCGCTGCTCGGTTTCTACGGCCTCTACGTGTTGTGGCTTGGCACGACGCGACTGACGAAGGTGCCGGAACAGATGGCGCTCACGTTCGCGATTGCAATAGCAGCCTGCGCGACGGCGCTGGTCTATGGCGCAGCCGTCGCGCAGCACGTGATCTTCGGTACGCCGGGATTTTGATCGTCGTTACGGCGACTGGACCACCTGCTTGCAGGCCGGCGGCAAGCCGGCAAGCGTCATCGGCGGATGCGGCACCTTCGGGGTCGTGGGCGGCGGTTTGGGACGCGTCACGTCCTTGAGCCAGGATTTCGACCTCGGCGCCGCAGCCGTCGCCCGAATCCGGCGGCTTCTGCGGCTTGCATTCGGCGCTGTCGGCGGGGCAAGCGAGCCGGACATGGAAATGCTCGGCATGGCCCCACCATGGCCGCACTTTGGTAAGCCAAGCCCGGTCTGATCCGGCCTCTCCGCACATCTGCTTCTTGATTGCCGGATTGACGAAAATCCGCGTCGTCGCCGGATCAAGCGAGGCGGTGCGGATCAGCTCCAGATAATTGTGGGTCCACACCTTGGTGTCGACGCCAAGCCCGTCCGGCGCGACGATATTGGTGGCGCCGTTCATTTCACGCTCTTCGGCGCTGAGCACATGATCGGGCATCGGGGTGAACCAGATGTCGGCATCGAGCCCGATCTGATGGCTGGCATGGCCCGAGATCATCGGGCCGCCGCGCGGCTGCGCCATGTCGCCGACCAATAGCCCGTTCCATTCGCGCTTGGCATGCGCGGCAAACCGCTCGAGGAAAGTGATCAGCTCCGGATTGCCCCAATTGCGATTGCGCGACAGCCGCATCACCTGCCAGTTCGGGCCGGTGATCGGCAGCGCCACGCCGCCGGCGAGGCAGCCGTCGGCATAGCCGCCGATCGAGCGCGCCGGGCCGTGCGTGGGCTCGGTCTTGCGGGCGAACAGTTCCTTGGCCGGCACCGTCGGCGAATTCGGATCGGCAAGCGGCGGCAGCGGCGCCGGATGCAGCGTGCCCGGCGGCGTCGGATCGGCATTGACCTGCGCGAGTGCCTGACCGCCGGCCGCCGTCATGAGCGCTGCCGCCACGACGCCGAACAAACGAAGGGCCGCAAGCAATCGAAATAGCGTGTGCATTATTTCTTCCTGGCTGCGGATTTCTGCTTCGCCCCCGAAACACCGGCCTTGCGACTGGCCGAAACACCAACTGTGCTGGCCTTGTCACGCCCCTTGCGGGTAGGCCACGGCACGAGACTGACGCAAATACGCTGCCGCGAGTCGCTCCTGCTGTCCAGTTACGAAAAGACTGTCGCCCTCGCGGTCGAGCGCCACGAGCCGCTGTTCGGTGACGGCATGCGGCTCGATGTTACCATCGTGCAGAATGTGGCCGACAGTAAGTCCCCGCGCGGCCAGCGCACGCGCGAGCAACAGGCAGCGGTGGCATTCGAGCGGCTCGCGTTCCGAGCACATCATGCAGAGCGGGCTTCGCGCCGCTTCGGCGACGAGCCGGTCGAGGCCGGCATGAAAATCCGGCTGCCGCGCCATGGCTTCGAAATCGGCAACGCCGTCGCTATAGAGTGCCGGATCGCCCGGACGCCCGCCGAGCTCGGCGCCGTAAGATGAGTAGGCGATGCCTGCTTTAGCGAGCAGCGGCGCCAGGTTCTTGGCGGAAAACCAGGGGCAAAACCGCGAGAACGGCGTCGAGCGCACGTCGGCGATTGTCTTGACGCCGGCCTCGTGCTGCAGCGCGATGAAGCGCTCCGCGGGGATGTTGGAATGACCGATGGAAAAAAGATCGAAGGCTGTCATCGTTGCTAATTCGTGTGCGGCTAAGATCGGGAATGCACGAATTCCTGCGCTTGCGATTAACTGTCGAAACGACGGTAACTTTACAAATATGATCGATTGCGCGCTAAGGTAGAGGATGCCGGATCGGATCATCCGATCGCGGCGTAACCGGGCTGAGAAGTGTCATGCGTGGTTGGCTGCGTGTCCCTTATCTCTTGTTTGCCTTGACTGCCTTTGCGGTGATCTGGTGCGGCACAGGCAGTCGCGCCGAAGCCGCTGTCACGGTTCACATCGATCGCTCGAGCCAGCGCATGTCGGTCACGGTCGACGGCGTGCCGCGTTATAATTGGCGGGTATCGACTGCACGCGCCGGCTACGTCACGCCGCCCGGCACCTACCATCCGCAAATGCTGGCGCGGCAATGGTTCTCGAAGAAGTATTACAATTCGCCGATGCCGCATTCGATCTTCTTTTACGGCGGCTTTGCCATTCACGGCACTTACGAGATTTCACGGCTGGGCGGCCCCGCCTCCCATGGTTGTGTGCGGCTCGATCCCAGCAACGCCGCCACGCTCTTCAATATCGTCCAGCGCGAAGGCATGGGCGCGACGACGATCGTGATCCACTAGACAAAACATCCTGCCCCGCGAAAGCGGGGGAGGATGTACGCTTTATCCACCTCCGCGCGTCTGGCCGATCGCCCAGACATAAGCGGAGACCGCGGCGATATCGGCATCCGACAGCGGCGAGCCGCCCTTCGGCGGCATCGGCACTTCGTAATTGTGCGGCCTCGGCACGCCGTTGGTGACGGTTTCAGTGATCGATTTCAGACTGCCGTCACCGATCAGCCAGCGGCCCTTCACCAAAGACGGCGCCTGCGGGCCGCCGCGCGCGTCCGAGCCGTGACAGCCGCTGCACGTGCCGCCGGCGGCCTCGCCGTGGAAGATGCGCTCACCCAGCGCCACTTCCTCCTTTGTCGCGCCGGGAGGAACCGGCAGCGATGCCGCGGCCATCCGCCCGGCATCGGGATGCGTGCCTTCCGGCGGCGATGCCGCGCCGGAGCCGGTCGCCGCGGCGACTTTCGGTGCTGGCGCCGGCGCCAGCGATGCATCGGCGGGGCCGTGATAGGTGACACGCCAGATCCGGCCATGCTTGTCGTCGGAAATGAAGATCGCGCCATCGGGCGCCATTGCTAGCCCGGTTGGCCGGAATGCCGCTTGGCCGGGCTCCTTGATGGCGCCGGCAAAGCCATCGGCGAAGACGATGAAATCACCCGCGGCCTTGCCGTCCTTGAGCGGCTGGAACACGACGTTGTAGCCGCCCTGCGGCTCCGGCGCGCGATTCCACGAACCGTGGAAGGCGATGAGCGCGCCGTCGTGATAGGCGGCCGGGAAAGCGCCGCTGGTATAAATCAACAGATCGTTGGGCGCCCAATGGCCGGGGAACGCGGCGACCGGCGCCGTCTTCTCGGCGCAGACGCCGACCTTGTGTCCGCCGTCGCCGCCATATTCCGGCGCCAGCACGAGCTTCTTCTGCTCGTTGTCGAAATAGCATTCCGGCCAGCCGAAATCGGCGCCCTTCTGCTCCTGAACCAGTTCCTCGGCCGGCTCTTCCGCGCTTTGCTTGGGCGTATAGAGCTTGGAGAAATTCTGCGACAGCTGATCGCGACCATGCTGGGTCGCGAACAGCCGGCCCGCGGAATCGATGCCAAAGCCTTCGCCGTTGCGCAGCCCTGTCACATAGCGCTCGGTCGCCGAAAATTCCTGGCCGCTCTTGTTGGCGTCAAACAGCCAGGTGCCGGCGCGCGTCTGCAACTCGGTGCAGGGATCGTGCCCGGGCGAACTCGGCATGCGATTTTCGGCCTGGCAGGAATTGGTCGCCGAACCAATATCGACAAAGATGTGGCCCTGCGCATCGATGATGAAGGGATGCATCGGATGATCGCCGGTGAGCGGCAAGCCGGTGACGATCGCCAGCGGCGCCGTGTTCGGCACGATGGAATTGGACGACAAGGCATAGCGGATGATCTTGTCGTTCTGCTCGGCATAGATCGCGTCTTTATAGTAGGCGATACCGGAGCCGCCCGCCGAACCTTCCGGCACGCCGGCGCCGAAGCGCTCGATCTTGTCGGCATGGCCGTCGCCCTTGGAATCCTTAAGCGCGATCAGGAAGCCGCCCGGTGGCGGTGGAGCGTTGCGAAAATAGCGGCCGCTCCAGGTGTTGACATAGAGCACGCCGTTCGGCGCCACCGTCATGTGGCGGACGTGACCGAGATTGTCGGCAAAGATCGTGGCGCAGAAGCCGGGCGGCAGCGTGATGCCGCCGTTATCGCCGGTACAGGCATTGTCCTGCGCGGCGGAGGACGCCGGCTGCGCCGAGGTTCTGGAGCTGGGCGCAATGAGCAAAGCGGCACTGGCCAAAAGCGCCGAAAGAATTGCGGCGCGGCGCGGCCGATGGCTGAGCAAAGTCATGCACGAAATAACGCGACCGGACATGATCATCCTCCCGATTGGCGATCTTTCCGAATTCCGGGAAATGCTTGGTTCCTTAAGCAACATCCCACAGTAATGCGGCAATTGCAGAGATGAAACGCACCATCGCAGAAAGTTGATCCGCCTTTTGCAGGCAAATTTACGTGCCGGCTATTTTCGCGAAGGATCGTTCCCTTGCTCGCGCATAGGCGCGGCGGGTCTTGCGGTGACGCTACGGTGGCAAGCGCGAAGGGAGAGCGGTTGAGGAAAAGAAGGGGTGGTGCCTTCGTTTCGTTCTGCGCTTTCGCTTCGCGTAGGATGGGTTGAGCAAAGCGAAACCCATCATCTTCGGCACGAACCGGTGGGTTTCGCTGCGCTCAACCCACCCTACGAAACAGACGAAAGGAAATGGAACGCCGAAAGACGCTGTAGCCAACCTGCCGTGCTGCTGGCACGGCCGCGCCTTCAGCAGAAGGCGCACGCCTATCGGCGTCTCACCGCGGCTCTGCCCTGGGGAGTATCTCATCGCCCAGGTGTCAACTTCAGGCCATGCTTCCTGGGACTTGGGTTTAGCGCCGGTTCTGTCACGTCCCCTTGCCGGGGCAGAGCCGACGCAGTTTTTGCGGGCGTTACCCGCCTTCACCTGTCCCAGTCCAGCGAGCACCTCGCGGCCCAGTCTGTAGTGCCGGGAGACTGATGCCCGAAGCCGCCCGGGTGCGGCTTGCAATTCCGCCCGCGGGCACCGCCCTCGCTCCCGAACCGCGATGTGCCTTCGCGGCCGGTCCTTTCACTGAGCGAGAATCGCAAGACGATATGTAACTTTATCAGTGACAATTGTCAATGATATGGTGACCTCACGTTTGCGTCATTGCGAGGAGCGTCAGCGACGAAGCAATCCAGTGCGGCGAGGCCGTCTGGATTGCTTCGCTTCGCTCGCAATGACGATTGTTGTGACGAGCTTGCCGCCCTAAGCCGCGGCGCGGTGGTCCGAGGCGCCGGGCAGTAGCGCGCCATCCGAGGAGCGGCGGACCTCGATCGGTTCGCCGGCCGGGACGAAGCCCTCAGGCAGCGCGAAGCGGAAGCCGTGATGGCCGCTGCCAAGGCCGGCGGCAACCAGACCGGCGCTGAAGACATTCGCCAAGGTTTGGCCCAGGAGGCGGCCGCCAGCATAGACGTCGAGACAGACCGGCACCTCACGCGCGTTGGCGTGCTGCGCCCAGCCTTCGATCGAGCGCGGCCCGATCGAATCGACAAAGCCGTGCAGCGGTCCGACCGTATCGGCCGAAGACATCCGCCCTGCGCGCATGGCGATGCGATGGCACACGGCGGCAACATCGTAACCCTCTTCCAGACGCGGTGCGCAATATTGCGCCGCGCTTGCCAATGTTTGCGGATACCTGGCCTGCGGATAGAGGGTGTGGAATTCGTCGGCATTGCCGAACACGTCGCGGCTGTCGTCGTCGATGAAGCTTTCCGACAGCGCGGCTTCCGCAATGATCACATCATGAGTGTCGAGCTCGACATGGAAATACTCGGTCTCCTCGACATCGTCGGCCTGCACGATCGAGGCGCCGTTGACCAGATCCTTGGCCTCGATCAGCACGCCGCCGAGGCAGGCATTGGTGCAGTCGTTGCCGTCAAAATAAGTGCTGTCGAAATACATGGCATGATGCGGCGAGATCCACAGATCGCGCTGCGGCAGGTCCGGCGCCAACGCGCCGGCTTTGATGCAGACCGGCAACAAATCCTTGCGGCCGCGCAGGAGATGCCCGGCATAGCCACGCCTGCCGATCCATTTGACCGGCCGCGCCACGCCCGACTTGGTCATGATCTGGTCGCCGATCTTGAGCTCCTCGACAGCCCGCTCGCCGCGCGCGGTTCTGATCAGGGTGCCGCGGCAATAGCACGGCGCCGTGCTCTCGATGATATTGGTCCCGGTGCCGGCGGCATCGGCGGCCAGATGAAAGAACTCGCCGGAAAAGTTCTGCGACGGATTAAGGTGCAGCGCATAGGTGTGGCCGTTCTCGGTGACGTCGAGCACATTATTAGCCGCAAGATGGACGCTGCCATTGTTGCGATCGAAGGCGACGTCGGTCAGATCAATCGTATCGGACGGGGCAAAGCCAAAGATCGTGCCGGCCATGGCCGCCGAATTGTCGAACGACAGCGTGCTGCCGATATCGGCGAAGGTGATAGTGTCTCCCGACGAAACCGGACCGTGGACGGCGTAGGAGTAGCCATCCTCCAGTATCAGCGGACCGGCGCCGTTGAGATCGGAGACATCGATGCGCTCGGCGGGAAGCTGGGCAAGCTGGACGGCGGTGAGCGCTTCGACGTTCGTCGCGGTATCGGAAATGAAGAAAACGGAACCCGGAGGAATTCTGCGATGGATTTTGTTCGAAGAACAGCGCCTGTGCGACGGTGATCGCGGTAGCCATTGGTCGACCCTCTTTGACTCAAGAGACACGGACTCAATAACTATGAATGCGGGAAATCGATCCGGCGTTTTCAACAAGATTTACCGCCACTGCGGCCGTTGTTTGGCGCGGGCTTGGCGCGACGCGGTTTGATTGTTCGTGGCGAGATAAAACTGCGGCGCGAGCGTGAAGCGGGAACCGGCGCGACTAACTTTGCTGACGCCTGCAATATTTCCGGCGGCGGATTGTTTGTTCGAATCGCCTCTTGAACACCGGCAGAATGTTCCGCCGGTATTCCAGGAACCGATGCACTCGATGCTCGGCGAAGGAACGCGGGCAGGACCTTGATCCAGTTCAATTGAAGTGGATCAGCTATCCCGCCAAGGCAAAGTATGCCGGCGCCACAAAGCCGGCAATTCGGCGGCGCACAGCCTCGACCTCGTTGCCGTCTTCCAGTCGCGGTGCGCAATATTGCGCGGCGTTGCGCGCAGCCTGCGGATAGAGCGCGTGGAACTCCGGGGCATTGTGGAACATGCCGCGGCTGTCATCGTCGATGAAGCTCTCCGACAGCGCGCCTTCGGCGATGATCACGTCGTGCGTCTCGAGCTCGATGTGGAAATATTCGACCTTGTCGGCGTGCTCGGCCTGCACGATCGAGATGCCGTTGACCAGATCCTTGGCCTCGATCAGCACGCCCCCGGCGGACGCGCTATCGAAATACATGGCGTGATGCGGTGAGATCCACAGATCGCGCCGCGGGGTGTTGGCCCCAAGCGCGCCGGCCTTGATGCAGACCGGCAGGATATCCTTGCGGCCCAGGATAAAGCGCCCGGCGAAGCCGCGGCGACCGATCCATTTGATCGCACGCGCCGCGCCCGAGCGGGTCATGACCTGGTCGCCGATCTGGAGCGCTTCCACGCGCTGTTCGCCGCGCGGCGTCTCGATCAGCGTGCCGCGGCAATAACACGGCGTCGTCGACACGGTGATGTCGGCGCCGCCATGGGTATCGCGCGAAATATGGAAGAATTCGTTGGTGAAATTCTGCAGCGGATTGAACTGCAGGAAGTAATCGACGCCGTTCTCCGTGACGTCGAGGACGTTGTCGGGCAGCAGATTGGCGCTGCCGTTCGGATCGAACGGCACGTCTTTCAGGCGGATTTTATCGGACGAATCGAACCCATCGATCGTGCCGCCCATGCCGGCGGTATCGTCGAAAGTCAGTTTGAGACCGGTATCGGCGAAGGTGATGGTCTCCCCCGACGACACCGGGCCAGTCACGGTATATTTGTAGCCGTCTTCGAGCGTCAACGGTCCGACGCCGTCGAGATCGGAGACGACGATGCGCGACACGGAGATCGCGCTGAAGTCCAAAAGATCGGTCGGGGTCAGCGCCTCGATATTGGCCGCGGTGTCGGCGACGATCACGGTCTCATGCTTCGGCACGGTGACCGCTTCGGCTTCCTCGGTGAACGCCTGGTCCACGGTGAGGACGGCGTCAAACGGCGTGCCGGCCAGCGCCTTGATTTGTCCCGGCCTGAGATCGGCGATCGCGCCATCGACGATGAACTGGCTGACGCCGAGCGACAGGGCTTCCGTGATTTCGGGCGCGGTGATCGACTCGATGTCGAAGGCGGTGTCGATGACGACATAGCTGTCGCCGGCGGGCGGGTTGACGCTGCCCGGATTGATCTCGCTCAGCGTGATGTATTCGAGCAATTGGCCGGCGCTGATCGCGATCTTGTTCGAAGCCAGCGGCAGCGGCGACGGCGGCGGGGCGGCGAAATCGTAGCCCAGCACGTTCATCAAAGTGGCGTCGGTCGCGGTGAACGGATCGTCGACGCCCGGGTCGCTGGCGTCGTTGAACGAATTGTTCGTGTGCTTGACGACACCGTTGACCGTCGCTCCCGACCAGTCGCCGAGGTCGCCGCTGTCGCCGCTGGTGTAATTGTTCCAGTCGGCGAGATTCGTGGTGCCGTTGTCGATCGAGAAATAGGACGGGTCAGCGAACGGCGACAGTGCGCGCGTATCCGGAGCGCTGAAGCGATAAAGATCCATCAGCGAAAAGTCGCCGGTCGCCTGTTCGCTGGTGCCCGTTCCCATGGCCGAGGTCCGGCCCATGACCTCGGAAATTTCGTGCTCGACCGTGCTGATGAAATCGTACGCGTTCGCGGCCGGCGTTTGATTGGGATCGGCGGCGTAATTCCAGTCGCTATTGTCGGAAAAGCCGACATAGCCGTCAGGATCGGCGTTGGAGCTTACCGGCGCATTGGCGAAGCCCAGGATCTGAGCCTCCGCGCCCGAGAAGCCGATAACTTTGTTGCTGGTCGGATCGGTCGCCGGCAATGTCGCCAGCGCCGCCAATTGCGCCGGCGATGTCGCGTCGGCGGCGAGCTGCGACAACACGGTCGCGTATTTCTCCCCGACCGAGTTGTTGTAGTCGCTCTCGCCGAGGTCACTCGACGACATCACCTCGTTGTCGACCTCGCCGAATCCGACATGATAGTAGAGCGTCGTCGGCGATCCGGCCGGCCCGGTATAAGTGTCGGCATAAAGCTGAAACACTTCCTCGACATCGGTCTGGAAGGCGGCGGGCGCCGAGGCCACCGACGAATCCCAGGTGATGTCGAAGGTCATGCCGCGGCCGGTGATGACCGTCGTGCCGTCGTTCTGGGTCGGATCGTTGGGCGGTGCGACAACCGCGATGTGGGCGTTGCCGAGCGCCGTCATGTCGCCGGCGGTGAAGACCGGCGGCGCATCGCTCCCCGCGATCTTGTGGACCGCGGTCTTGCCGCTGTCGGTGCCGCCCGTTGCTGTCGTGTCAATAATGGCGCCGAGCGCCTTCAATTGGCTCCGGGTCAGCGATTCGAGCTCGGCCGCGGTGCCGACCACGGTGATGCGCTCGTCCGGCGGCACCAGAACTGGCGACCCGCCCGACGCAACATTCGACTCGAGCGAAAGCGCCTTGGCGACGGTGATGTCGGCCGTGATCGGGATATTGGCGTTGGCGAACGCGGTTTCCTTGGCCCCAGTCGGATCGACCTTCACGAGTCCGTCGGTCGATTTGATCGCGCTGACGCCGATCGAGCTCAGGTGATTAATCTCGCCGGCGGTCAGCGACTTGATATTGGCCGTGGTATCGACAATGTCGAAAATTGAGCCGGCGGGAATTGTCGACGGATCGTTTTCGTAAGCAATCGCTTGGGCGACTGTAATCGACGTTGCCATTGGATGATCCCTTTGGCTGTGACGCAAACAAACTGTGCGGTTCAGGCGGACCCGCCTGAACCTCGTGAAATGGCCGCGCAGCGGCGCGGATGGAGCAATAAAACGTTGGGAAGTCGCCCATCCCCGGGGCATTTTCGCAATTCGCCGCGGACGGCGCAAGCAAAAGCCGGGCGGTATGATATGGCCGATGATTACCGGCGCGCGGCGGTAATAAAAGTTAACGGCGCGATTGTTTAACGCCGCGATGTCTGATGCGCGGGATCAGACGTCGACTTTCAGCGCGGCGATGAACGCTTCCTGCGGGATATCGACCTTGCCGAAGGAACGCACGGTCTGACGCTTCTTAAGCAGATTTGGCATCTCGCCAAGATTTTTCCGGAAGCGCCTCCTGAGCCCGCCGCAGATTCCGCCGAGCCATTTCGAGATCGTATTCATCGTCCGAATCTTCCAAAATTCCAATTGCAAGCGCAAAGGCCTCGACCGCTCGTTCGAACTGTTTGGCCCCGCTATCACGCTCACCTAGCTCTAATAGCGCATTGCCAAGATTGTTTTGAGTTTTGGCCCAATCGAGCGGCACGCACTCGCGCGCCCTCTCCTTCAGCGCCTCGCGAAGAGCATCGACTGCTTGTTCAAGCCGCTCAATACCTTTCTCGCGCTGGCCGATACGAAAAAGCGCATTACCGAGGTTATTCTGGGTCGCGGCCCAGTGCAGCGGTACACGCTCGCGCGTCCTTTCCTTCAGCGCCTCACGAAAGGCATCAACAGCTTGCTCAAGCCCTTTGATACTACTCTCGCGCTCAGCAAGCCTCATAAGCGCATTGCCGAGACCATTCTGGGTCGTGGCCCAGTCCAATGGCACGCACTCGCGCGCCCTCTCCTTCAGCGCCTCGCGATAGGAAGCTATGGCCTGCTCAAATTGTTCGATGCCGCCTTCCCGCTCGCCGATGGTTACAAGCGCGTTGCCGAGGTTGGTCTGGATCATGGCCCAGTCTAGCGGCGTCCGCTCGCGCGTCCTTTCCTTCAGCGCCTCTCGGTACGCACTAATCGCTTGTTCAAGCCGCTCATTACCTTTCTCACGTTCGCCGATAGCTAAAAGTGCGTTGCCGAGATTGTTCTGCGTCCCAGCCCAGCCCAACGGCGCACGCTCGCGGGTCATTTCCTTCAGCACTTTTTGGTACACAGCAACCGCTTGCTCAAGCCGCTTGATGCCTTTCTCGCGCTCTCCGATGCTTACAAGTGCATTACCGATATTGTCCTGGGTCTCGGCCCATTCCAGGGGCGCCCGCTCGGGCGTCCTTTCCTTTAGCGCCTCGCGAAAAGCGTCTACGGCCTGCTCAAGCCGTTCAATGCCACTCTCGCGCTCGCCAATGCTTAAGAGTGCAACGCCGAGGCTATTCTGAGTCGTGGCCCAGTCCAGCGGCACACGCTCGGGCGTCCTTTCCTTTAGCGCCTCGCGAAAAGCGTCTACGGCCTGCTCAAGCCGTTCGATGCCACTCTCGCGGTCTCCGATGCTTATAAGTGCATTGCCGAGATTATTCTGCGTCGTAGCCCAGTCCAACGGCACACGCTCGCGTGTTCTTTCCCGTAACGCCTCGCGATAAGCATCGATGGATTGCGTAAGCCGCTTGATGCCTGTCTCGCGCTTGCCAAGCTCCTGAAGTACAGCACCTAAATTGTTTTGGGTGTTAGCGCGATCTATCGGTGTTCTCTCGATACCGGACAGCAGCTCTTGATTAAGAGCAATCGCACGTTCCATAAACTCATTTACGCCATATCGCTCGCCAGCGAAGCGAAATGCCTCCGCCAGAGTCTCGGCGGCGGCGATCCAATTTTCTGCGCGATTCTCCTTGTCTATCTTGCTGAGATCTTCGGAGCGGATGCGGAAGGCCTCGTTCCAACCATCTATGAGCCCTTGTCGGCCTAGGCCTTCCGAGGCCGAAGCGTAACTCGCACGCATTTCCGCCCGAAGCTCTACGGAAATTCCCTTCACCGAGTGATCTATAAACGGTGCGAGCTTGTTGGTCAGGCTGCGAGCAATCGCGGGCTTAAGGCGTCTTATATGTTCGGAATCGAAAATCCTGCGAACGCAATTGGCGGCGGCGAACGCGAGGGCGCGCGCTAAGTCATTGCCAAATTCGTTTGGCATTTCCGCAAAGTTATATACCTTAGTCCCCCTGGGTCTTGAGCGCCGAAAGTGCTGACCTTGGCCATGATCAGATGAAATATTCTTACGGCTGCCGTACTCCTCTTCGTAAAGGAAGTAGATGGTGGCTTTATCGTCAATCCGGTGCGCACGTCCCCAAATTAAGAGATTGGCACGCGAACGGGCCATCCAGCGACGACCCGTTCTCTCGACGCGACTGATATGCGCAGCTTCTTCGCCAGCATCTACATCGCGAAGAGTGACCGGAAAATAAAATACATCGAAGGGCCGGCCCGATATCTCCCCAAAGGCTTTTTGCATCTGCTCCCGAATGCGGTCCCGAATATCAGCACCTCCATCGCCTTCAAATCTAGCAACCAAGATGTTCAGTCGATTCGGATTGCCGCGCCGAATTGATCTCGCCTTCAGCCGGCCAGGTAATTCAAACCAAGCGAACCATCCGACTGCGCCAACGAGCACAGTCAGAACTATACCAGCAATAATGTCTGCCGCGACGCTACCCGCGAAGCCACCAATTGCTTCGGCGATGGAATGACCGAACACGCTATCAAGCGTCGCCCGCGCCAGCGCTTCCCGAATTCTTTCAAGGAAATCGTGCATTGGAGCCACCCAATCATAGATTGAGTGGTCCCGCAGGTAATTTCAACACCCGTCTGCTAGACGTCGACTTTCAGCGCGGCGATGAACGCTTCCTGCGGGATGTCGACCTTGCCGAACTGGCGCATGCGCTTTTTGCCCTCTTTTTGCTTGTCGAGCAGCTTGCGCTTGCGCGAGACGTCGCCGCCGTAGCATTTCGCGGTGACGTCCTTGCGGAAGGCGCGCACGGTTTCGCGCGCAATGATCTTGCCGCCGATCGCGGCCTGGATCGGCACCTGGAACATGTGCGGCGGGATCAGCTCTTTGAGCTTCTCTGCCATGGCGCGGCCGCGGCTCTCGGCGCGGGTGCGGTGAACCAGCATGGCGAGCGCATCGACCGGCTCGCCATTGACCAGCATCGACAGCTTGACCAGATCGGCGGGCCGATAATCGGTGAGGTGATAATCGAACGAAGCATAGCCACGCGACACCGATTTCAGCCGGTCGTAGAAATCGAACACCACTTCGTTGAGCGGCAGATCGTATTTGGCGAGTGCGCGGTTGCCGACATAAGTCAGCTCCTTCTGCTCGCCGCGGCGGTCCTGGCAGAGTTTCAGCACCGCGCCGAGATATTCGTCAGGCGTCAGGATCGTCGCCTCGATCCACGGCTCCTGCATTTCCTCGATATGGTTCGGGTCCGGCATGTCGACCGGATTGTGGATTTCGAGTTGTTCGCCGTTGCGCAGCTTGATCTTGTAGATCACCGACGGCGCGGTCGCGATCAGGTTGAGATTGAATTCGCGCTCGAGCCGCTCCTGGATGATTTCCAGATGCAGCAGGCCGAGGAAGCCGCAGCGGAAGCCGAAGCCGAGCGCGGCCGACGTTTCCATCTCGAATGTGAAGCTCGCATCGTTGAGGCGGAGCTTCCCCATCGCGGCGCGCAGATCTTCGAAGTCGGCGGCATCGACCGGAAACAGGCCGCAGAACACGACCGGGATCGCCGGACGGAAGCCGGGCAGCGGCTCGGTGACGGGCTTTCTGTCATCGGTGATGGTGTCACCGATCCGTGTGTCGGCGACTTCTTTGATCGAGGCCGTGAGGAAGCCGATCTCGCCCGGGCCAAGCTCGCCGAGCTCGACGCGCTTGGGCGTGAAAATGCCGACGCGGTCGACATCATAGGCGGCGTCGGTGCCCATCATGCGGATGCGTTGGCCCTTTTTCAGGACGCCGTCGACGACACGGAACAGCACGACGACGCCGAGATAGGCGTCGTACCAGGAATCGACCAGCAGCGCTTTCAGCGGCGCCGACGCATCGCCCTTGGGCGGCGGCAGGCGATGCACGATGGCTTCGAGCACTTCGCCGATATTCAAGCCGGTCTTGGCCGAGATCAGGATCGCATTCGACGCGTCGAGCCCGATCACGTCCTCGATCTGCTGCTTGATCTTGTCGGGCTCGGCGGCCGGCAGGTCGACCTTGTTGAGCACCGGCACGATCTCGTGATTGTTGTCGAGCGCCTGATAGACGTTCGCGAGCGTCTGCGCCTCGACGCCCTGGCTGGCGTCGACCACGAGCAGCGAGCCCTCGCAGGCGGCGAGCGAGCGGTTCACCTCATAGGCGAAGTCGACATGGCCGGGCGTGTCGATGAGGTTGAGGACGTAGTCCTTGCCGTTCTGGGCGCGGTAATTGAGCCGCACCGTCTGCGCCTTGATGGTGATGCCGCGCTCGCGCTCGATATCCATGGAATCGAGCACCTGTTCGACCATTTCGCGCGCCTCGAGCCCGCCGGTGAGCTGGATCAGCCGGTCGGCAAGCGTCGATTTGCCATGGTCGATATGGGCGATAATCGCGAAATTGCGGATGTTTTCGATTGGGTTCGCGGCCATGGGGCGCAGATAACACCGGCGTATCGGGGCGGCAAGCGTTGATGTCCCCTCTCCTGTCTCTGCCGTCATGCCCGGCCGAGACAATTGATGTCGTTTCCCGGGCGCAACGCAGCATGGAGCGAAGCGGAATGATGCGTTGCTGACCCGGGATCGTTACGCGCTCTGAGCTGTTACGCGCCGAGACTGCGAAGACCCCGGATCTGCGGTGCACCGCTTCGCGCTGCACCGCGTCCGGGGAACGATCCCTTTGATATCTCTCAATACCGATACTGATCGGTCTTGTACGGGCCGGCCACCGGAATGCCGATATAGGCCGACTGCTTGTCGGACAGCTTGCTCAGCTTGACGCCGATCTTGTCGAGATGCAGGCGGGCGACCTTCTCGTCGAGATGCTTGGGCAGCGTGTAGACCTTCTTCTGATACTTGCCCGGATTGCCGAACAGTTCGATCTGCGCCAGCGTCTGGTTGGTGAACGACGACGACATCACGAAGCTCGGATGGCCCATGGCATTGCCGAGATTGACCAGGCGGCCTTCGGACAGAAGGATGATGCGCTTGCTGTCGGGGAATTCGATCTCGTCGACCTGCGGCTTGACGTTGCTCCATTTCAGGTTCTTCAGCGCCGCGACCTGAATCTCCGAATCGAAGTGGCCGATATTGCAGACGATGGCGCGGTCCTTCATCTTGCGCATGTGCTCGATGGTGATGACGTCGACATTGCCGGTCGCGGTGACGAAGATGTCGGCGCGCGGCGCGGCCTCTTCCATGGTGACGACTTCGTAGCCTTCCATCGCCGCCTGCAGCGCGCAGATCGGATCGATCTCCGACACCAGGACGCGGCAGCCGGCCTGGCGCAGCGACGCCGCCGAGCCTTTGCCGACGTCGCCGAAGCCCGCGACCATCGCGACTTTGCCGGCCATCATCACGTCGGTGCCGCGGCGGATGCCGTCGACCAGGGACTCGCGGCAGCCGTAGAGATTGTCGAATTTCGACTTGGTGACGCTGTCATTGACGTTGATGGCGGGGAACAGCAGCTTGCCGTCCTTTTCCATCTGATAGAGCCGGTGCACGCCGGTGGTGGTTTCCTCCGACACGCCCTTGATGCTGGCGGCAAGCTTGGCGAACCAGCCCGGCTTTTCCTTCAGCGTGCGCTTGATCAGCGCGTAGAACACTTCCTCTTCCTCGTTCTCCGGCTTGTCGAGGAACGCGGCGTCGCCCTTCTCGGCGCGGAGCCCAGCGTGAACCAGCATGGTGGCGTCGCCGCCGTCGTCGAGGATCATGTTCGGCAGGCCGCCGTCACCCCATTCGAGGATCTTGCGGGTGTACTCCCAATAGTCCTTGAGGCTCTCGCCCTTGATGGCGAAGACCGGCGTGCCGCCGGCGGCGACCGCAGCGGCGGCGTGATCCTGCGTCGAATAGATGTTGCAGGAGGCCCAGCGCACGTCGGCGCCGAGCGCTTTCAGCGTCTCGATCAGCACCGCGGTCTGAATGGTCATGTGCAGCGAGCCGGCGATGCGGGCGCCCTTAAGCACCTGCTTCGGCCCATATTCCTCGCGCGTCGCCATCAGCCCCGGCATTTCGATTTCGGCGATCGTGATTTCCTTGCGGCCCCACTCGGCGAGGCCGATGTCCTTGACGACATAGTCGGAGGGCGAAAGGGTTTTGGCGGCGGCGGTGCTCATGCTGATGTCCTTTGGCCGTAGCGGCGGGGTTTTGAGATCGCGCATGTCCTTGTCGGACTGACTTCCGGGACATGCGCCGGTGGAATTCGGGGCCTGCCTATAGCAGGCCTTAACGGCGGCGGCAATAAAGACATAAAGATACCTTTATATGTCTTGCTAGCCGATGGCTGCTGCCGCTATGGATCAGGGCATGGACAAGCCGATCAAGTCATTGAAAGAGCTTAACAAAGCGGAAGCCAACTGTACCCGCTGCCCGCTTTATAAAGACGCCACTCAGGTGGTCCCTGGCGAAGGTCCTGCCGACGCGAATCTCATGCTGGTCGGCGAGCAGCCCGGCGACAAGGAAGACCTGGCGGGCAAACCCTTTGTCGGCCCGACCGGGCAACTTCTCGACCGGGCGCTCGCTGAGGCCGGCATCGATCGCGACAAAACCTACATCACCGGCGCGGTGAAGCATTTCAAATACGAGATGCGCGGCAAGCGGCGTCTGCACAAGCGGCCGAACAATTACGAAATCGAGCGCTGCAAAATCTGGCTGGACCACGAGCGCGAACTGGTGAAGCCGGCAACCATCGTCGCACTCGGTGTCAGCGCGGCTCGCAGCCTGACCGGAAAGACGCTGACGATTTCCAAAGCGCGCAAGACGCCGCTGACGCTTGGCGACGGGACCAAACTCGTCGTCACCATGCATCCGTCAGCGCTGCTGCCCATTGCGAACGAGGACGACAGGCACACAGCGTACAAAGATTTCGTTGCCGATTTGAAAGCGGCGCGGGAGACGGCGGGGAAGAGTTGAGGCATTTGCCATTGCGAGGAACGAAGCGACGAAGCAATCCAGGCAGAAGCGCCGAACTGGATTGCTCCGCTACGCTCGCAATGACGAGATATTAGTCCGCCTTCGCCGCTTCAGCGCCGGGGCGCGGATTGGCGCGGACGACGCCGGCTTGGGTCAGCGCGGCGGCGATCTGCTGCATGCGGTTGATGAGCTCGACGGCGGCGGCCGGCGGCAGAACCAGGCGGCAGGCCGGATAGCGGCGGCCGGTGACCTGCGTATTGGGCCTGACTTCGTCGAAACGGGTGACGCCGAATTCGATGCGCAGCGTCTGGCCGTCGAAGATCAGACCGGTGATGGAGTTGGCGAAAGTCTCCGCCATATCCGCATTATCGAGGTAACGGATCTGGGCCGGCTGCCGTTCGGCGGCCGCAGCCGGTACCTGCGCCGCGGGCGATGCTTTTGAGCTTGGTTCGGCCATGGGTCTGTTCTCCTTCAACGGATGTTCGGGCGGCGAGATGTTCGGACGCGATCGCTTCTTAGCCGTCTTTTGCGACGGTTTGGCCCGCGACGCGGGGCGGTTCGAGACGGCTCTCGGCATAATGCAGCCCGGCTATCGCATATCGGCAAGCGGATCAATCCGCCTCGCCGAACCGACTTGCGATTAAGGCTGCCAGCGCTTCGACCACTTCGGCGGCCTGCGGCCCGGTCGCCTCGACCGAAATCGATGTGCCGGGCGCTGCGGCCAGCATCATCAGGCCCATGATCGACGTGCCGCCGACGGTGTCGTGGTTGTCGCCGCATCGCTTAACGCGCACGTCGGCGTCGAACTTCTCGACCGTCTGCACGAACTTCGCGGAGGCCCGCGCGTGCAGGCCCTTTTTGTTGCAGATGAGAAAGACCCGGGCGACAGCGGTATCTGTTGCAGGCTCTTGGGCCGGTTGCTGCTCCGGCTCGCGATGACCGCTATGCGCCGGTTCGTTCATTTGCCGGTCAATACGCGGCTGGCGATGGTGACGTATTTGCGCCCGGCTTCCTGCGCCGCGGCGACCGCCTCGGCCAGCGGGCACTCGCCGCGCACCTTGGCGAGCTTGACCAGCATCGGCAGATTGATGCCGGCCAGCACTTCGACCTTGGGCCGGCTCATCACGGAGATGGCGAGGTTCGACGGCGTGCCGCCGAACATGTCGGTGAGAATGGCGACGCCGTCGCCGGAATCGACGCGGCGCACCGCCTCGATGATGTCCTTGCGACGCTCTTCGACGTCGTCATCCGGCCCGATGGTGACGGATTCAATTTGCCCCTGGGGTCCGACCACGTGTTCCAGGGCGGCCCGGAACTCAATTGCAAGCCGACCGTGGGTAACAAGCACAAGACCGATCATGGAACTCCCCGCGGGCGCTTCCCCTTTGCGCCGCACGAAAGGACGCCCATCATGACCATCCAAAGTCCGTGCGCAAGTGGCATTTTGGGTCGTTTCTGAGGGTTGTTGCATTGCGGTAAAGACGGCCGCCTTGGTGCCGGCATCGTGCGATCGTCGATCGTTGATGCCGTCTTGGAAACCGGAAATGTCCGTGGGTCGCAGCGCGACAAAGCGATTTCAACGCCAAACTCGGTTCGGGAAACGTTGGCCGATTATGGTTAACCAATTGCCAATTTCGGCCGGACGGCACACATCAAACATCATGCATTCGCCGCAACCTCAAAGGTGAGGTGGCGCGAGGATGCCGGGCAAGGCCGAAACGCCCTCCGGCACGGCCAATCGCGGTAATTTGACGCTCTCGAGCGTGATCGGATCGTTCTCCGGCAGCCTTTGCGCATCGGTAGCGGCCAGATCCACCACCAGCCCGACCACGGCACAGGGCTCGTGATCGAGCCGGAAAATGCCGGCCCCGCGGACTTCGATGAGCCCGGCCAGCGCCGGCGCCGGCCGCACCAGAAGCCGGCCGCCGGCGCCGATGAGTTCGACCCGATCGTCGCCGATGAGACGCGATGAAGGGAAACTGTCCGGCGCGTCCCGCCGCGATCAGATCGAACGCCAGCCGCGACTTGCCTGCTCCCGACGGCCCGCGGATCAGGACCGCGCGCGCGCCGACCAAGACCGCGGAAGCGTGGATCGTGCCGGTCTGTCCCGCTCATCCAGCGCGAATCTGCGAACATCACATCGCCGGCAGGCGGACGATGAAGCGCGCGCCGATCACCTTGAGCTCGCCCGCGGCCTGACCGCCCGGGACCGGCGCACCGAGCCGGTTCTCGACCCAGATCGCACCGCCATGCGCCTCGACGATCTGTTTGGAGATCGAAAGTCCGAGTCCGGAATTCTGGCCGAAGCCCTGATGCGGGCGGTCGGTGTAAAAGCGCTCGAAGATCTTTTCCAGCGCATGCGGCGGCACGCCCGGGCCGTCGTCATCGACATAGGTCTCGATATGCGCGCGCAGGCGCCGGCATATGACGCGCACCGTGCCGCCGGGCGGCGAGAACGAGCGCGCATTCTCGATCAGATTGTCGATGACCTGGCCGAGCCGCGAGTCATGGCCCGGCATCTGGAACGCGCGCGGCGCAGCCGCCTTCGAAGCGCAGCGTGACCTTCACATCGTCGTCGCGTTTGACCTCGTTGGCGACGGCGACGATGGTGCTGAGCAGTTTCGCGAAGTCGACCGGCGCCGATTCCTGGCGCTGCAATTCGGCATCGAGGCGGCTGGCGTCGGCAATGTCGGAAATCAGACGATCGAGCCGCCGCACGTCGTGATGAATGACGGCGAGCAGGCGGCCGCGGCTTTCCTCGGTCTTGGCCACCGGCAGCGTCTCCACCGCCGAGCGCAGCGATGTCAGCGGATTTTTCAGTTCGTGCGAGACGTCGGCGGCGAAACTTTCGATCGCCTCGATCCGGCTGTACAGCGCATTGGTCATGTCGCGCAGCGTGCCGGACAAGTGGCCGATCTCGTCGCGGCGGCGGGTGAAATCGGGAATCTCGACGCGGCTGCGGATGCGGCGGCGCACGCTTTCGGCGGCATCGGCGAGGCGGCGCACCGGCTCGGCGATGGTGCCGGCGAGCAGGATCGACAGCACGATCATCACGCCGGCGGCGACCAGAAACACCTTGATGATGGCGAGCCGCTCGGCTTCCACCATGTCGTCGATATCGGCGCCTTGGGTCGAGAGCATCAGCGCGCCGCGCACGGCGCGGAAGCGCTGCACCGGCACCGCTACCGAGACGATGACATCGCCGCGGTCGGTGACGCGCACCATGCTGGCATCGGCGCCGTTCAACGCCTGCGCCACTTCCGGATAGCCGCGGCCGTCATCGGGGCCGAGTTCGCGATAGACCGGCAGATCGCCGCGGCCGAGCCACATCCGCACGGCATTGAAGGCGCGCCGGAAGAAGCCCGGCTTCTCCTCGGTCGGCGGCGGCAGATCGAAGCGCAGCACGTCGCCGCGGCCGAACAGCGCGCGGCTGTCGACCAGCAGCACACCGTCGCGATCGTAGATCCGCGCCCGCGTCTTGGTCGGCGAAACCAGGCGGCGCAGGACCGGCGCGACGCGTTCGGGATTGATCGGGAATTCGATGCCGTATTGCGCGTCTTCATCGGGTCCGTAGCTTTCGCCCGGATGCAGATTGAGCAGCTTCTCGGGATCGAGCGTGATCGACTGGTCGGTCTCGACAGTCGCGGAAGACGCGATGGCGCCGGCGATGATCTCGCCCTGCACCTGCAGACTTTGGATGCGCGCGTCGATCAGGCCGGCGCGGAACTGCGACAGAAAAAGAATGCCGATCGAGAGCACGACAAGGCCGGTGACGTTGAGCACGACGATGCGGCGGGTCAGGCTCGACGAACTTTGCGCGGCCAAAAACTGCGCGGCGTGCGCCAACCAGTCGCGCAGCCGTGCGGCGCCGCGCGGCCGCGCCGCGGCCTCGTCACGGGCCTGCATCTCGGCATGGCCATCCGCCGGCGCGTCGTTCCATATGGTCCGCGATCTGCGTCGCTGCCTTTTTGGCAACGGCGTCAGCGGCGCCCATTCTGGCGCTTTCGGGCTCTGGCCCTGCAGTGTCTGTAGTTCGGTCGAGCACGTCGCCTGCCGGGGTTTGGGTCCTGCCCCTCATCTGGGGGGACCCCTATTACTACCGCACGTCAGCCGCCCAGTCAGGAGGCCATGGTTAGGGGTACCAGCTGCGCATGTCCGCTTTTCCGGAGCATGCCGCGACCACCGTCCACGGCCTTCGACGCGTGTTTACGCGTCTTATTCCTTGAAACGATATCCGACGCCGTACAGCGTCTCGATCATGTCGAAATCGTTGTCGCTCGCCTTGAACTTCTTGCGCAGGCGCTTGATGTGGCTGTCGATGGTGCGGTCGTCGACATAGACCTGATCGTCGTAGGCCGCATCCATCAGCGCATTGCGGCTCTTGACCACACCGGGACGGCTCGCCAGCGCCTGCAGGATCAGAAACTCGGTGACGGTGAGCGTCACCGGCTCGTTCTTCCAGGTGCAGGTATGGCGTTCCGGATCCATGCGGAGCAAGCCACGCTCGAGCGCCTTGCTCTCGGTCTCCTTCACCACGATGCCGTCCTTCGGCGACACACGCCGCAGCACCGCCTTGACGCGCTCGACCAGAAGGCGCTGCGAAAACGGTTTGCGGATGAAATCGTCGGCGCCCATTTTGAGGCCGAACAACTCATCGATCTCCTCGTCCTTGGAGGTGAGGAAGATCACCGGCAGATCGGACTTCTGGCGCAGCCGGCGCAGCGTCTCCATGCCGTCCATGCGCGGCATTTTGATATCAAGAATGGCGAGGTCTGGGGGCGCCGACTTGAAGCCGTCGAGTGCGGACGCGCCGTCGGTATAGGTCGTAATCCGATAGCCCTCCGCCTCCAATGCGATCGATACGGAGGTGAGGATGTTGCGGTCATCGTCGACGAGAGCGATTGTCGGCATGAGCGGCCTTTTAGCATGAGTTGGCCGCAAGCATCACCCGCCCCGGCCCCGTAAACCTTTACAGACCCATGTGGGGGCGGAAGTGTGACCAGACAAGGCGAAACGGGGGCAATTCCATTAGGGTTCCTTAATGTAGTACCCGACCGGACCGGGCCTAAAGCGCCCCGATCAGCCGCCGATCGGCCCTCGTTTGCGGCACGCCGAGGACCTTCGCATTCGGGTCATTCTACACCAGAACACAGCGAATTGGGACACCATGGCCGACGCAGACAAGACCGATCCCGCCGCGACAGGCCCCTCACCGCCGCTTCCCGGCGCCATGCCCGATCGCCTGCCGGAAAATGCCGCCGGCGCCGCGGGCTTCGAGCCCAAAGCTGTCGCCAAGGACCTGTTGCGCGCAACGCGCGCCGGCACGCTGGCCACCATCGATCGCAATACCGGGCATCCGTTCGCGTCGCTGGTCAATGTCGCCACCGATGCCGATGGCGCGCCGTTGATCCTGGTATCGCGGCTTGCGACGCACACCGCCAATCTTGAAACCGATCCGCGCGCCTCGCTGCTCCTTGCGTCGAGCGGCAAGGGCGATCCGCTGGCGCATCCGCGTCTCACCGTGCTCGGCGCCTTCATCCATGTCGCACGCGACGATGCGATTGAAGCGCGTCTGCGGCGGCGTTTTCTCGCCCGCCATCCGAAGTCCGAGCTCTATGCCGGCTTTGCCGATTTTTCGTTCTGGCGTCTGGAAACGGCGTCGGCGCATCTCAACGGCGGCTTCGCCCGCGCCGCCGATCTGAACGCGAGCGACGTGCTCACCGACCTGTCCGGTGCGGAGGATCTAATCGCGGCCGAAGCGGGCGCGATCGCACATATGAATGCCGATCATGCCGACGCCGTGCAGCTCTATGCCACCAAGCTCTGCGGCGCCGATACCGGCGGTCCGCCAGGTGGGAGTTTATGGCGGATCACCGGCATTGATCCCGAGGGCCTCGATCTGGCGCGCGGCGACATGACGCTGCGCCTGCCGTTTCCACGGCGCGTGACCGATGCGCAGCAGCTGCGCAAGGTCGTGGTGGAGTTGGCGGCGAAAGCGCGGGCCGGCTGAAAAACGTACGCGCCGGAAACGACACGCGCTGCATCATCAATGCGTTAACGTCTTGCGGGGCAACCGCGCTGCTCCAGCCTACCTAGTGCTCCATTTGCGGCCCCCGGTTTTCGCTGCGCTGCAGCGTAACCCGCCGTGCCGGAACGTGAGGGCTATGCACCGGTTAGGCTTGAGGAGACTTGCGTCTTGGCAGATGCTGGGACGCTCGGATATAGGGTCGCATGCCCGCCTGCCGCGGGCGCATTTCCGGAGGGTAGAGTGCAGGAGACGGGTGTGCGGAACGGCGCCCACGGCGCCGACAAATTCGGCTTGAAAGACCTCAAGGCGGTTCACTGGAACCTGACCGCAGCCCCGCTCTATGAGCACGCGATCCGCAACGGCGAGGCGACCATTGTCGCCGGCGGCGCGCTCTGCGCCGAGACCGGCCATCACACCGGCCGCTCGCCGAAAGACAAACACACGATGGTCGATGCCACCACCGAGAATACGGTGTGGTGGGACGGCAATCGCAAACAGAGCAAAGAGCACTTCGACAATCTCTACAAAGACTTTCTCGAACACGCCAAAGGCAAGACGTTCTACGCCCAAGATCTCTACGGCGGCGCCGATCCGAAATACCGCATCAAAGCCCGCGTCTTCACCGAGCTCGCCTGGCACTCCCTCTTCATCCGTCAGCTTCTGATCCGTCCGCAGCACTCCGAGCTGTCGAGCTACGTGCCGGACATGACCATCATCGACATGCCGTCGTTCAAGCCGGACAGTAAGCGTCACGGCGGCCGTGAAGGCTCCGACACGATGGTGGCGATCGACTTCACGCGGAAGATCGTTCTGATCTGCGGCTCGTCCTATGCCGGCGAGATGAAGAAGTCGGTCTTCACCACGCTGAACTTCTATCTGCCGGCGCAAGGCGTGATGCCGATGCATTGCTCGGCCAATGTCGGCAAGAACGGCGACAGCGCATTGTTCTTCGGCCTCTCCGGCACCGGCAAGACGACGCTGTCGGCCGATCCGAACCGCACACTGATCGGCGACGACGAGACCGGCTGGTCGCCCGACGGCATCTTCAATTTCGAAGGCGGCTGCTACGCCAAGACCATCAAGCTTTCGGCCGAGGCCGAGCCGCAGATCTGGGACGCCACCAACCGGTTCGGCACCGTGCTCGAAAACGTCGAGTTCGATCCGGTGACCCGCATCCCTGATTACGACAGCGACAAGAAGACCGAGAACACGCGTTCGGCCTATCCGCTCGATTTCATTCCGAGCGCTTCGCGCACCGGCACCGCCGGCCATCCGAAGAACATCATCTTCCTCACCGCCGACGCGTTCGGCGTGATGCCGCCGATCGCCAAGCTGACGCCGGCGCAGGCGATGTATCACTTCCTGTCCGGCTATACGGCGAAGGTCGCCGGCACCGAAAAGGGCCTGGTCGGCGTCGAGCCTGAATTCTCGACCTGCTTCGGCGCGCCGTTCCTGCCGCGCCCGCCGGCGGAATACGGCCGGCTGCTGCGCGACTACATCGCCAAGCACAATGTCGATTGCTGGCTGGTCAATTCCGGCTGGACCGGCGGCATCTACGGCGTCGGCCGCCGCATGCCGATCAAGGTGACGCGCGCGCTGGTCACCGGCGCGCTCGACGGCAGCCTGCGCAATGCGAGCTACCGCACCGATCCGTATTTCGGCTTCGCGGTGCCGACCTCGGTTCCCGGCATCGAGCCGCACATTCTCTATCCGCAGAAGACCTGGAAGGATAAAGCCGCGTTCGATCAGACCGCGCGCAAGCTTGTCGGCATGTTCCAGAAGAACTTCACCAAATACGAAGAGACCGTGGACGCCGAAGTCCGCGCCGCCGCGCCCGAGGTTCGCCTCGCCGCGGAGTAAGGTTTCGACGAAAATCAAAATCGGACGTCGCGATGGCCGGGCTTCGTTCCCGGCCATTTCGATTCTAGTGACCGGTCTTGTGATCGGGAACACAGTTCAGACGATCTGTTGAACCTGCGCGCTGTTCCTCCTGACCAACCGGTAGCGCCCTGTTGCGCCAATGCCACGCACCGCAGCAATGTTCGGAGGACCCCATGAAACGGCTGCTCATTCTACTTTCTGCTTCGGCTCTGGCGGGAACGCTGTTCAGCGGTAGCGCGTTGGCCTGGGACAATTGCGGCCACGGTTCGCATCGGAACTTCAGCGGTTTCTGTGTATCGAACTACGGCCGGAGCTCGGGTTGCCCGTACGGCTACCACATCGGCTGGAACGTGCACGCCTGCGTGCCGAACTGACGGACACATGTCGTAGCCCGGATCGAGACGCGCTCGATCCAGCTGAACGACAAAAAGGCCCAGTGTGCGCATTATCGCACACTGGGCTCTTTTATTTGTTCAGGCCGATTGCCTGCTCAGGCCGGTTCCCTGAGCAACCAGTTCCCTAAGCAGCCGGCTGCTTCTGCATTTCGCGGCCGGCGCGGCGCGCCCAGTTCTCCCAGGCGCGATTGAGCGTGTAGTCGTTGACGCGCGCCACGATCTTGTCGACCTCGCCTTTGCTCAGGAACTTGATCTCGCCCATCTGCGTGGCCTGCATCTGCAGCTTGGCGCCGACCTCGAGATAGACGGCGACGAAAACGGCGTGGCGCACCGAACGGCCGACCACGGTGGCGCCGTGTCCGCGCATCAAGGTGGTCGGGTTCGCGCCCATATGCTTGGCGAGATCGCGGCCCATCGCCATGTCGCTGACCAAGAGCGTGGTGTCGCCGAACTTGTCCTGCGAATCCCAGATCGGCACTTCGTAACCGCAGGACGCGCACATATGCAGCAGCGGCTTGAGCTTCTTGCCGGTGACGCCGAACGGAATCACGCTCGGCGAATGATTGTGCACGATCGCATGCACGTCCGGCCGCGCTTCATAGATCGCGCCGTGGATGAATCGTTCGAGATAAGGCGCGCGGCCGCGCTCGTCGATCGGAGTGCCGTCGAGCGTATATTCGACGATGTCGTCCTTCTCGATGCGCTCGGGCGCCCGCGCCCGCGACAACAGATAATGATCGGACCGCTCGGGATGCCGGGCGCTGACATGTCCGAAGGAATCGACGATCCCTTCGTTGGCCAGGATGCGGTTGGCCGTGACCAGTTCTTCGAGAACGAAATCGAGCTTGCTCATTGTGCGGCGTGTCTCCTGCAGCAGGTCTCCCCCTTGCGGGGCGCAGTTGCATAGCATGATCGACAAGGCCGGGAACCGGTTTTCGGGCCGGACCTGCATGGGCGGGGACGCCGGTTCGAAGGCACGACGGCTGGCGCAGTCGCGGCAGCAGGTCGCGGGACTTCCCCGGCGCGCTGCGCTATGCCAAAAGCTCCGGCCCCCCGGATCGAGGCTTATTCCGCCGCGGCTTACGGGGCCAAGATTGGACTGTTTTTTGAGGTTTTTGCGAATGCTGGGACGCTTGCAATTCTCCGTTGTTTTCGGCGCGGCTACTGCCGCAATACTGGCGCTGGGCATGGCTCTGGGCATAGCTCTGGACTTGGCCGCGATGGGCGGCCGCGCTCTGGCCGACGACACTTATCCGGACCGGCCGATCCGGGTCATCGTCTCGGTACCGGCGGGCGGCGGCGTCGATACCATCACGCGGATGGTCACCGACAAGATGCGCGGGCCGCTCGGCCAGCCGCTGATCGTCGAAAACCGCGCCGGCGTCGGCGGCTCGATCGCGGCCGAAACGGTGTTCAAGGCCGATCCCGATGGCTACACGCTGCTCGCGTCGCAGCCGTCGCCGATCACCACCAATCCGGTGCTCTATAAATCGCTCAACTACGATCCGACGCAGCTCGTCGGCATCGCGATCATGTCGCATGTGCCGAACGTGCTGCTCGTGCGCAAGGATTTTCCGGCCAACAGCGTTCAAGAGCTGATCGCTTACGCCAAGGCCAATCCCGGCAAGATCAACTATGCTTCGCAAGGCATCGGCACCACGTCGCACACCACCGCCGAACTGTTCCAGACGATCACGCATACCAAGCTCACGCACGTGCCCTATAAAGGCACCGCGCCCGCGATCAACGATCTGCTCGCCGGCAATGTCGACATGATGTTCAACGAGCTCGCCACCTCGATCGAACTGAACAAAGCCGGCAATGCACGCATTCTCGCGGTGACGGTGAAGAAACGCGTGCCGGCGATCCCGGACATTCCGACCATGGCAGAAGCCGGCGTGCCGGGCTTCGATTCCGACACCTGGCACGCGCTGACCGCGCCGCCGAAGACGCCCGACGCCATCGTCGCCAAGCTCAATGCCGCAGCGAACGAAGCGATGAAAGATCCGGCGCTGCTGGAGCACTTCGCGAAGCTGAGCATCACGCCCGGCGGCGGCTCGCCCGCCGAAGTGGCCGCCTTCATCAAGTCGGAGACGGTGCGCTGGGATGACGTCATCAAAGCTGCCGGAATTCAGCCGCAATAGCGTCGCGGCGTGAAGGCAATGTCATGGGGATGCCGATAGCCGCCATGACAATAGCCGCCATGACAATGCCGGCCGGTTCTGCTTCACTGCGCTGAATGCAAACGCGCCTCGCCAGACTTTTCGATCGCGACCCCGAGCTTGCGGGCAAGATCGCCGGCATCTACGGCGTGCTGATCGCCGCCAATGTGCTGGCCTGGATCTGGGCGCTGATTGCGTTCCGCGACTATCCGGTGCTGATCGGCACTGCCTTTCTCGCCTATACGTTCGGGCTGCGCCACGCCGTCGATGCCGACCATATTGCGGCCATCGACAACGTGACGCGAAAGCTGATGCAGGAGGGCAAGAAGCCGGTCGCTGTCGGCCTGTTCTTCTCACTCGGGCATTCGACCATCGTGGTCGCCGCGTCCGCCGCGATCGCGTTCGCGGCAGTCGCGCTCGATGGCCGCTTTGCCGTGTTCAAAATCGTCGGCGGCGTGGTCGGCACCAGCGTCTCCGTGATTTTCCTGTTTCTGGTTGCCGCGGCTAATTTCATCGTTCTCTGCTCGGTCTACCGCACCTTCCAGCGGGTGCGGCGCGGCGGCGACTATGTCGAGGAAGACATCGATCATCTCCTGGCGCAGCGCGGCCTGCTCGGCCGCCTGTTCCGGCCGGTCTTTCATTTCGTGTCGAAGAGCTGGCACATGTATCCGCTCGGCATCCTGTTCGGGCTCGGCTTCGACACCGCGACCGAGGTCGGGCTCCTCGGTATTTCCGCCGCCGAGGCATCGAAGGGGCTGCCGATCTGGTCGATCATGGTGTTTTCGGCGCTGTTCACCGCCGGCATGTCTCTGATCGACACCACCGATGGCGTGCTGATGCTTGGCGCCTATGGCTGGGCCTTCACCAAGCCGGTGCGCAAGCTCTACTATAATCTCACCATTACGTTTGTTTCGGTGCTGGTTGCCGTGCTGATCGGCGGCATCGAGGCACTCGGCCTTCTGGTCGATCGCATGAATCTCGAAGGACCGTTCTGGTCGTTCATTGGCGCGCTCAACGACAATTTCGGCAACCTCGGCTATCTGATCATTGCCATCTTTGTCGGCAGCTGGCTGATCTCGATTGCGATCTACCGTCTCGGCCGTTTCGATCGCCTGGAACCGGCGGGCTAGCACTGCTCCGGCGCGAGTGTTTTTTGAGCAGGCTCGGAAAACCGGTTCCCACCCTCGGATCAAGTCCAAGGGCATGCTTTTCCGGATCATGCCCTGGACGTCCACGTTTTGTTTGCTTACCGTTTCCGCCGGCGGGCGAGGGAGAAAACAAACTCCGCGAGGCGTCATGAATAAACCGGACCACGTCGTCAACGACATTCCAGCCCGTTATCTGCTTGTGCTTGGCGCCGCCGCTGCCGATCTCTGGAGCAGCCTGCCGCAAGACCTCCAGCACGCCGTGTTCGAGCGCGCCGTGGTGCTCGGGCATCAGCGCGAGGAGGACGAAAGCCTGCGCGAACAGCTGGCCAAATTCCTGCACGACCATCACGCCCGCACGCATGTGCAGTGAACACGGATGCCTGCCTTCTCATGTGAACAAAGCGGCCAAACGCCGCTTGTGATGGCCCCGGCAAAGGTTACATAGTTAAGCCGAAACAGGCGGCGAGTACGCCGTCAAAAAGGATACCAATGCCGCAGTCGAACGAACCGGAACGGCCGCGCGTGGAGCCCGAAATCCTGCCGCCGGACCGGAGCGGCCGGAACGGTCAGAATTGGCCGCCGCCGCCTTACGGCTACACCGCGGGCGCGGGCGGTCCGCAGCGGATTTTCATCACCCGGATCGGGCCATTGGGCTTCGGGCTGGCGACGCTGGTGATCGGACTGTTCGCCGTCGTCCTGCTGCTGCTCCTGATCGGCACGGCGCTGATCTGGCTGCCTTTTGTCGCAGCGATCGTGATCCTCGGCGCCGTCGTGGGCGCGTTGCGCCGGCTTTAGCCGGCAGCGCGACATACACCGCGCGTTAACCCTGATCGGTTATGAATTGATTAACCATACGCATGGCGTGTGGCGCGAAAGTTTGCCCGCACTTTGGCCAAAGCTCGGAGCAAAGTTCGGCGCGATCGTGAGTCCGTTTTCGCGCGTGGGAATGCGAGTTGTAGATGTTCGAAGCGCCGCGTCAGATCAGACCTGTAGCCGTCGGTGCCGGTGACGTCGGTATTGGCTTTGCGCCGCTGGCACAGATCGATTTCCCAAAAACGCTGACGACGCTGTGGCGCGGCAAAGGCACGATCATCCTCAGCGCGCTCGCGGCGCTCGTGCTGGCGCTCGTCTTCATCGCGGTCGCGCCGCGGCAATATACGGCGGCGACGCAAATCCTCATCGATCCAACTGACCTGCTTGCAGTCGGCAATGGGACAACGCCATCAACGCCGTTGAGCGACGCCGGCCTGCTGCAGGTCGAGAGCCAAGTGCGGGTCTTGGGCTCGGACGCGGTGCTGCGCCGCGTTGTTACCGCGCTCGATCTCGACAAGGATCCCGAATTCGCCGGTTCCCGTTCGCCGCTGCGCGCGCTCAGCGAAGACATTCTCGGTGTCATCGGCATTCATGGCGACACCACCTCCGACAACAAGACGCTGGCTGCGCTCACCGAGCTGCGGCGCCGTGTCACCGTCAAGCGCGACGAGCGCACTTACGTGGTCGAGGTCGACGTCACCACGCGCAGTCCGGAAAAATCGGCGCGGATCGCCAACGCCATCGCCGACGCCTATCTCGCCGAACAGACGCAGATCCGCGCCGATGCGGCGCGCCAGGTGTCGCAATCGCTGTCGGCGCGGCTGCAGGACCTGCGCGACCGCGTGCGCGACGCCGAAAAAAAGGTCGAGGACTATCGCACAAGCCACAACATGGTCGGCAGTAACGGCCAGCTCGTGACCGAACAGCAGCTGACGGAGATGAACGCGCAGCTCGTGGCCGCGCGCGCCCGAACCGCCGAGGCCAAGGGCCGGCTCGACCAGGTGACGCAAGTCCAAAAGACCAAGGATGAGAACGGCGCGTTCCCGGCGGCGCTGCTGTCGCAGACCATCACCGCCTTGCGCAGCCAATATGCCGAAGTGATGCGCCGCGAGGCCGAGCAAATGACCACGCTCGGGCCGCGGCATCCGGCCGTGCTCGACATCCAGGCGCAGGCGGAACGGTTGCGCCACATGATCGACACCGAGATCGACCGCACCGCCGTCGCCGCCCGCACCGAATACGAGAGCGCCAAGGCCAGCGAGCAGACGCTCGCCAACAATCTCAAAGCGCTCGAAGGCACGACCGTCGACACCAACCAGGCTATGGTTGGTTTGCGCGAATTGGACCGCGAGGCGCAGGCGAGCCGCGACATCTATCAGGCGTTCCTGGTGCGCGCGCGCGAAACCGGCGAGCAGCAGCAGATCGACACCAAGAATATCCGCGTCATCTCCAAGGCCGATCTGCCGCTGCGGAGGAGTTCGCCGCCGGCGAGCATTCTGATCGCGCTCGGTGCGCTCTTGCTCGGCGCCGCGACGGGCTGCGGCATCGTGCTGGTGCGGGCCGTTCCCGAGCGAAGACGACGACGCATGGCGGGACAAAAGCCCGCGTGGACGCGATCTTTGGCGCGACCGCATCGGCAAAGCGGCCAAGGGCGCGGCGACCGGGTTCCGGGCCCGCGGCGGCAAGGCCAAGATCCCGGTCCTCGCGGTGCTGCCCGCGGTCGACGTCTCATTCGGGCTCAACGCCGTCGACGATCCGCAATCGCCTTTCGCCATCGGCATTCACAAAGTCTACGACGCGCTGCAGACAAGCCATGACCGGCAGGAGAACCGGCAGGACAATCCAAGCGTGCTCGTCATCGCGCTTGATGCCGAAGACGATTCGGCGACGGTGGCGCTCACGCTTGCGGCGCTGGCGGCCGAGAAGGAGCGCGTGCTGCTGATCGACGCCGATATCGAGCGCCGCACGCTGTCGGCGATCGACGCGCAGCAGAGCGAAGCCGGGTCTGGTCGACGTCGCGACCGGCCGGCGTCTCCTCTCCGACGTGATCACGCGCGACCGCGAGACCAATATCAATCTCGTCTCCTTCGTATCGCCGGAGAGCCGCCGCGACGGCCGCATTGTCGACGACGATATCCGCCGCGCCTTTGACGAGACCAAGCGTTTCGATCTGGTGATCGTCGCCGCGATCGATGTCACCGGCGCGCCGAGCACGCGGTTTTTCGGCAAGGTCGTCGACCACATCATCGTCGTCGCCAAGGCCGGCGAGCACGATGAAGCCGCGGTGGCGCGGCTGATCGCGCGGCTTGGACTCGATGCCAAGAAAGTCCGCGGCGCGGTGCTGACCGGCGCCGACGGATAGGGTCGCCAATGGCCCAGCTTAGATGGCCCAGCTCGACGCTCACGCATCATCCGGCGCAGCGCCGCACGCGGCGGTGGATGCCGACACGCTGATCCGTAGTCTCTTGTTTGTCGCGACCTTTCTCGCCGCCTGGATTTCGTTTCATCCGTTCCAGAGCCTTGCCGAGCCGCCGCAGGCGGTCAACGAGGGCGGCGATCTCGTCAATCAGATCGCCTTTTCCGGCCTGTTCCTCGCGCTTCTGGCGTGGACCTGGTTTCACGAGCCGCAACGGATTTTGTTGGCGGCGCGGCCGGCCCTCGTCATCCTGCTGCTCTGGATCGGCTTGACCTGCCTCACCTCCTGGGAGCCGGCGTTCGCGGTACGCCGTTTCGCCTTTGCGGTGGTACTGCTCGGCATCGGCGCCATGGTGCTGCTGTTGCCGAAGACCGTCCGCCATTTCAGCGATCTGATCGCGGCGGTGGCGCTGATCACGCTGATCGCCTGCTATCTCGGCGTCCTTCCTGGTGCCGCAGCTTGCCGTGCATCAGGCGACGGATTTTCTCGAGCCCGAACATGCGGGCGAATGGCGCGGCGTGTTCTCGCATAAGAACGAGGCCGGCGCGATGATGGTGATGATCGTCTTCATCGGCCTGTTCGTCATGCGCATGCGAAGTCTTGCGCTCGGCGGCCTGATCACGGCGCTGGCCCTGATCTTCCTTGGCTTTTCCGGTTCGAAAACCGCGATGGGCGTGCTGCCGATGGTCTTGATCCTGTCGGCCATCATCGGTCATAGCCGCAGGCCGCTCGTCGGCATCACGCTGATCGTCGGCCATTCTCTTCGCATTCAATCTGTTTTCCGTCGGCACCGTGATTTTCCCGGCGGTGCAGAAACTCGTCGCCATGGTCATGCCGGACGCGACTTTCACCGGACGAACCGACATCTGGGAAGTCGGCGTGCAGGCGGTGGCGCAGCGCCCGATCACCGGCTACGGCTTTTCGGCGTTTTTCGGCACGCCGGAAGTCGTCTATGGCCTAGGCGAAAGCCAGACCTGGGCCAATGAGGCGACCGACGCGCACAATGCCTATCTCAATCTGGCGCTGACCATCGGCCTGCCCGGCCTGCTGTTGACGATCCTATGGATCGTGGTGCTGCCGATCTGCCGATTTTTATCGCCTGCCCTCGGATGCCCGATCGGCGCCGATGCAATTGCTGTTCTTGCGGGTGTGCCTTTACGGCATCTATGCGTCGTGCTTCGAGAGCTCGATCTTTCAGCAGGTCGGCAATGTCTGGTTCTTCTTCATGATTTCCGCCTTCGGCCTGCGCTACGCCTCGCTGATGCGGACGACGGCCTAAGCGGAGTTGTTTTAGATTAAATCGGTTGTCGCTCTAGCATTTTGATGGAGCATGATCTTTCGGAAAACCGGTTTCCACTTTTCCGGATCATGCTCTCATGGCGCTCAGTCCCTCCGCGGGCGCGGACGGCGACAGTCCCAATGCCTTCATCGAGCTCGAGATCCGGATTGGGATCGCTCATCTGCCGATAGATGCCGAACGGATCGTCACGCAGTACGTAAACCGTCCAGCCCCAGCCGCGGCGCGCGATGGCGGCCGATGCATCGTGCAGCCAGCGCGCTCGGGAGACGCGGTCGAACGGCGCGCCGTCGACGGTCTCTTTCATGGCGCCGAATTCGGTAAAGACGATGCGGCTCGACGGCACCCGTTGGCGCTGCTGCCATTGCGCGACGCGATCCATCCATTCTTCGATCTGCTGCGGCCCCTGGTTCTGCGCAAAATATTTTTCGATCTCCGTCTCCGCCTTTCTTTGCACGGTGGCGGGATCGGCTTTCGCTGGAAGCGGCATGGTCTGCATGCGCCGCAGGGTCATATCGAGCACATCACCGACATTCCCGGCCGACGCCGGATAGGGCACGCCGATGGTGCCGGCGAGATAAGGCTCCGTCCAGCTCGCGCCCTGATGCGTGAACAGGAACGGGTAGTAGAAATGAATGCTGACGAAATTGCGCGGATCGTGAAGGAGATCGGTATCGAGATCGACGAGGCCCTCGATATTCGACCAGCAGCCGCCGGTGAGGAACAGCGGCAATTGCGCCGAGATTCGGCGGATGCGCTCGATCAAGACCTGCTGATAGGCGCTCCAGTCGGTGCCGAACACGACCCGGCATTGCGATTGCGGCTCGTTCATCGGCTCGAGCGCCACCTGCGCAGAGGGCATCGCGGCGAGCGCGCGAGTGACGTGCTCGACCTCAGTGGCATAGGTGCGGAATTTCGGACCTTCGAGTCCGTCGAGCGTCGCCTCCGGCAATTCATGGTGCAGCGACGGCGGCAGCAGCGTGACCAGTACGGCAAGACCGTGCCGGTTGATCTCGGTCACGAGCGTCGCCAGTTGCGCGAGCGTCTTGCGCCGCTCGTCGTCGCTGCCGGTCATCAGCGGACCGAGATCGAGCGGCACGCGCATATGATCGAACCCTGCGCGATGCAGAGCGTCGAAGTCGAACAGCTTCAGTGCGTCGAGCGGATGCGGAAACGCAGGAACGGCATAGGCTCTCGTCGCGCCGTCGCCTTTGATCGCGGGGAATTCAAAAAACTCGACCAGCGTCGCGCCGCGTTTGAACGCGGGCAGAGTGGGTCGGCGACCGGGTCAGCGATTGGGTCAGCGATCTTGGCGTGGCGCTGAAGGCCGCGACGAAGGCGGCGGCGGCGAGGGCGAGCCACGCCCGCCGCATCAGGACTCCTCCGCCGCCGGCCGCAAGGCGGAAATGCCGCGATGCTGCCGCCGCTGATGGGCTTCGAACAGGCTCAGATAGCTCTCGATCATGCGCTGCCGCGAATATTTGCGGCCGATCGCACGAGCGAAGTTCGATAACGTCGGCGCCGCGGGCGGCGTCGCCAAGCGCGGTTCCGATGGCCGCGATCCAGCCTTCGACATTGCGCGGCGCGACGAATGTCGACAGGCTCCGCCCCGCCGGCATTGAGCACTTCGCGCAGCACCGGGAGATCGGCGACCACCATCGGCAGACCGGCCATGGCAGCTTCCGCCGCGGCAAGACCGAAGGTTTCCCAGATCGAAGGGAATGCGAACAGATCGCACCGCGGCGTAAAGATCGGCGATCTCCTGCGCCTGCAGCGCGCCGAGCATATGCAACCGGCTCTCGATGCCGAGAGTGACCGCGAGCTCGTGGAAGGCGTCGTCCTTGGCGCCGGCGCCGGCAATGACGAGATGCGCTTGCGGCAGGCAGGCGAGCGCGCGGATAAGCACGTCCTGATTTTTCTGCTCGGTGACCCGGCCGACATTGAGAAGGAGCGGCTGCGCTTGCGGCAGGCCGAAACGCCGGCGCGTTGCCGTGCGGCTCTCCTGCGGCTGCGGCGTGTCGAGGCCATGCTCGATCAGGACCATGCTGCGGCGATAGCGCGCTGGATAGCGCGCATACGCCGCCCAGGTGCTGGCGCTGTTAATGATATTGGCGGAATAGAGCCCAAGCGTGCCGGCAATAATGTCCAGCCAACGCAACAAGCCGCGGCATTTCGGCGGGCGTGCAGGTTTGGTGAACGACGCGCAGCGGGCAACCCGAAAGCCAGCCGATGACGCCGACCAGAACCGAAGCGCTCGACTGATAGGCGATCAGCGCGTCGAAACCGCCGCGCCAGATCAGGCGCGCCATGCTCAGCACGTAGCCGAGTTTGGCGAAGGGCGAAATATCCGGGCGCGGATAAAGATATTCCGTCGCGATTCGGAACCCGCTCGGCGCAAGCCCTTCTTCGATCATGCGCGCCAGCGTCTGCACGCCGCCACGTTCACCATCGTGGATGATTTGTACGATCCGCATCACATCCCGCTTGCAACAGACGCACCGCCGCACGATTGTTTGTTTGGTCTTGCGGCGGCGCTTTTAACGATACTCCGTGATGCGCTGTCGTACCTACTTCTGCCGGTCGCAACAATCGCTTATCACGCAGTAATGCTTAATACCTCTGGCCTGCTCTATCTGAGCGCGCGCGCGATGTCGGCGGTGGGAAACCTGCTCGCCGTCATCATCTTTTCGCGCATGGCCGGCCCGGCCGAATACGGCCACTATGTGTTCATCTACGCGTGGGCGATGATCGCCTACGGATTCAGTACGCAGTGGATGCGCTTTGCCTATTTCGGCGTTTACCATCTCGACCGTTTCGGCGAATACATCGCCTCGCTGGCGCGGCTGCTCGTGGCCGGACTCGCGACTGGCCGCACTGGTTCTGCTCGGCATCGGATTGTTCGGCCTGTTCGAGCCGAGTTTCCTTGCCGCGGTCTTCGCACTGGTCTGCGGCATGGCGATCTATGAGGCCGCGTTCGAAGTCGCGCGCACGCTGTTGAATGCGCGCGGCGCCTCGCTCGCGATGATCCTGCGCGCGGTGCTCACGGTCGGCTTCGGCAGTCTCGCGCTTATCTCGGCGGCGGCGCGCGCGGCCTCGCGATCGCAATCGCGGTTGCGCATCTCGTTGCCGCGATCACCGGCGCTGGCTGACCTTCTCGCGGGTACGCTGGTGGCATTCGTCGCGCGCGGCAGCGCTGCATATTGTCAGCTATGGCTGGCCGCTGTTGTTGTCCTTCGGCGTCACCGCGGTGGGCCAGAGCATCGATCGGCTCCTGCTCGCGCATTATCTCGGGATGGCGTCGCTCGGACCCTATGGCGTCGTTGCCGACATGCTGCGGCAGAGTTTCACCGTGGTCGGCGAAGCGATCATCTCTGTCGTTGGTGACGGTGGCGAAGACGCAAGCCAATCGCGGCGACGAAGATGGCGCCGCCGACACGCTGCAAAAGGCCTTCAATGCCTGCCTTGCCGCAGCAACTTTCGGCGCGGCGTTCTTCATCGTCTTCGGTGACGCCGTGCTGCGGGTCGGTGCTGCAGCCGGAATTCGTCGCGCCGATGCACGATCTTATCCCGATCTTCGCCGTCGGCTTTGCGTTCGTCACCATGCGCAATTTCTATTTCGCGCAGGTGATCTATTTCACCACCGCGAGCTATCTCGAGCTGGTGGTCGCGCTGCTGTATCTCGGCGTCTCGACGACGCTGTCGATGCTGCTGGTCCCGCGTTACGGCCCGGCTGGCGCGGCAACCGCGCTGATGGTGGCCTGCATCGTCGCCTGTCTCGCCTTCATGGTGCTCGGCCGGCGCTGGTACCGCATGCCGGTCGATCTGACCGCATTGGCGGTCATGCCGGCGCTCGCCGGGTTGTTCATATTCGGCGCCGATGCCGCGGCCAAATGGGTCGCCGCGCCCACGCAGTTGCTCCTGATCGACGCGGCGATCTTTGCGGTCTGCGGCGGCTTTGCCGTGCGCCGCTTCGATCTCTTGAGCCTGGCGACGTCCGATGTCGCCGCCGAAAGCGCGATGGTGCCGTAGATGATGAGCGCGCTCAGCGTCATTTCGGCTCCGCAGCAGTTCCGCCGCAGGCAGCCGCGCCATGCCGAATTTCTCGGCCTGCCGTTTTCGCTGCTCCACCAGGTGGAAGTGATCCGGCTGATCGCCGAACAGGGCGGCACGCCTTATCGCTATGTCGTGACGCCGAACGCGCTATCACGTGGTCACGGTCCACGACGCGCCGACGCAGCTGTTGCCGGTTTATCAGTCGGCGTGGCTGTCGCTGTGCGACAGCCGCATCGTGCAGGCGCTGGCGCGGTTCGACCGGCTGCCGCTGCCGCTCGTGACCGGCAGCGATCTGATCGCAGCGCTATTGGCGGCGCTGAGCGTATCGGAGAGCGCGCACACGCCGCGGCGCATTCTCGTTGTTGGCCCGCCGCGCGAGACCGGGCAGGTGCTGCGCCGGACCTATCCCAAGCTCGACATCGATATCATGCCGGCGCCGAACTCGCTGTCGCAAAGCGCGGAGCGGCGGCTTGCCGTGGCGCGTGCCTGCGCTAACCGGAGCTGGGATATTCTGCTGCTGTGCGTCGGCTGCCCGGCGCAGGAGCTGATCGCAAAGGAGCTCGCGGAACTTGGCTGCAAATCCGGTATCGCGCTCTGCGTCGGCGCCTCGATCGACTTCATCACCGGCAAGAGCGTGCGCGCGCCGGTGTGGCTGCAGCAGCTCAAGCTGGAATGGGCTTACCGGCTGATGCGCGAGCCGGGCCGGATGTGGCGGCGCTATCTGCTGGAGTCGCCGAAAATCTTCCGCATCTTCATGGCGAAGCGGACGCCGCGCGGACGGTAGGCCTATCGGCTTGAACGGACGTAGCCGATCGCCGTGAGCGCATCGCGGATCGGCAGGCACCGCATGCCCTCGGCCGTAACCGCCGCGACCACCTCGTCAAGCAAACGCGGCGAACAGCCGATCCAGCTCGGCGTCTCGGCGACGTCATGGGTGGTGAAGATCAGCCAGCCGTTGCGCTTTTTGGTTTCGTCCAGGATGCGCCGCAGCTTGTCCTTGGTCAGCGTCCGATCATAGAGATCGATCGCCCGCAACATGCCGAGATCGGCAACGCCGGCATTGATGCCCTGGTAGATGCCGCGGCACGAATTGAAGCGCTTTTGCAATTGCATCTTGCGCGGCAACGAGGCGCGGCCGAACGGATAGCAGAAATCGGTGAGCGCAATGCCGGGACAGAGCTCGCGCAGCCGGCGCAGATTTCTGCGCGCATTCCTGTTCCATCTGCCGTGCATCGAGATCCTCGACGCGCACATGTGAAAACGTATGGCAGCCGATCTCATGGCCGGCGGCGTGCAGCGCACGGACCTGGTCTTCGCCGATCACGCGCCAATGCTCATCCTGGCTGCCGCAGATGCCGCTGGCGATATAGAAGGTGCCGCGAAGCCCGCGCCGTTCCAGGACCGCGGCGCCGTTGACGAAAGCCGAATCCGGCACGTCGTCGAACGTGAAGCTGACAAGCGGCCCGGTATTGTACATCGCGTGCGTCTTGGACCGGGTGTGCCGCGCGGCACGCCGCAACACGCCTTTGACCAACGGCTGCAGGACAGTCTGCATCATGAGGCGCTCGCGACGGCGAGCGGACCGCTTGGCTGCGCCGGAAGCACATCGAGCCCGCTGATGATTTCGAGGAATCTCTCCGCGGCGCGTGCCGTGGTGTAGTCGAAGCCGCGGGCGCGCAGCGCGGCGCGGTCGGGAACTTGCGTCAGCGCGGCGGCGATGGCCTTGGCCATGGCCTTGGCGTCGCCGACCGGCGTCAGCGCGCCGAACCGCCCGCCCTGCAGGATCTCAAACGGACCGTAAGGACAATTCGTCGACACGACCGGCGTGCCGCAGGCCAGCGCCTCGATGATGGCGTTGCACAGGCCCTCATAGACCGAAGCGCAGACCGCGACGCGCGCGCGCATCACCACAGCGAACGGATCGGCGACCTGGCCGGTGAAGACGATCCGATCGGCAAGGCCGAGATCGCGCACAAACGCTTCCAGCGCCGCACGTTCGGCGCCGTCGCCGACAATGGCGAGCCGCCACGGCAGATCGGCCGGCAGCATCGCCACGGCGCGAATGAGGGTGCGCTGATCCTTCTCCGGCGACAGCCGGCCGACGCTGACAATGAGTTCGGCCTCGCGGCCGCTCTCGCCGTCCCATCGCGCGAGCCGCGCCGCGGTCTCTTCCGGGATCACCGCATTGGTGAGCATCGGAGCGATGACATTGTCGGGCACGGCAAAATTCTCGCGCAGATCGCGGCGCGCGCCGTCGGTCAAAGCGACGATCCGATCGGCGTAGCGGTAGAGGTGGCGCAGGATGCGATAGGCGATGCGGTTCTGGGCATAAGGATCGCGCTGCTGCGCGAACGAAGGGCTGCCGACCTCGCGCAAGACGAGCCTCGGCCGTCGGCGCCGCGGCAATGTCCGCACCGCGATCAGCGTACAAAGATTGAGCGCCGCCTCGGAACTGACAATAGCGGCCGGCGCCAGATCACGAATCAGGCGGCGCAGGCCCGGAACCGCGTACCGGATTTTGGCTCCCGGCACTTCGACGACGGCGATGGACGGATCGAGCAGGCGGCGCAACAGCCCGTCGCCGCGTAAACACAATATAACTATTTGAACGTCTCGCGCAGCCAGCGCGTTAACAAGCAGAATCATGTCGCGTTGCGCGCCGCCGCCCTCGAACGCGCGCAGCACGACCGCGAGAACCGGACCGTGGTTTCGAGCGTCAAGGATTGTGGGCCGCGACAACACGAGGACCGAGCACTTTCCTGCTGATTGCAGAGGTTTTCAGAAGAACTAGCCATCAGCGTCATGCGCGGATCAAGCGGCAAATACAGTTTTATTCTCGCGATAAGCGAGCAACGTTAATCGCTGCGCATCTCCACCTTAATTAACTTTAATCTCGCAGTCATTGTGCCGTATAGCGGCTGGAGTTACTTCGAAGGTTGGGCATGTTGTGGCGTTCCGGTGGCTTCGCTCTTGCCTGTGCTGTTCGCCGGAACCGGCTGAAAACAGGAATAGAGTTCACGGCCGAGCAATTAACCAGAGGACACCGGAAGGCGGCTGGACAATGAGCAAGGTCATCGCAGGGCAACGTTCTCGGCGCGCGGTTTTCGCGGGCGCGAGCGTTGTGGTCCTGGCGGCAGTCATCGCGCTCGGCTTCTACCGTCACGGCAGCACACAAGCAGCGACCAATACCGCGCCGCCGCCGATCCCGGTCACCGTGACCGCGGCCGCGCTGCAAGACGTGCCGGTTTACTATGATGCGCTCGGCACCGTGAATGCGCTGAACACGGTCTCGATCCGCGCCCAGGTCAACGGCCAGATCACCTCCATCGATTTTCGCCAGGGTCAGGAAGTTCATCAGGGCGACGTGCTGGCCAAGATCGATCCGGCGCCGTTCAAGGCCAATCTCGATCAGGCGGTATCGAAGAAGAGCCAGGATGAGGCGCAGCTGATCGACGCGCAGAAGGATCTGGCGCGATTCAAGCAGCTGGTGCAGCGCGATTACGAGACCCAGCAGAACGTCGATAAGCAACAAGCCAAGGTCGACCAGACCAAGTCCATGATCGATGCCGATCAGGCCGCGATCGAAGCGGCGCAGACCCAGCTCAACTTCGCCACCATCAACGCGCCGATCGATGGCGTCGTCGGCTTCCGCCAGGTCGATCTCGGCAACATCATCCACACCAACGACACCAATCCGCTCACGGTGCTGACGCAGATCAAGCCCAGCACCGTCATCTTCACCCTGCCGCAGAACGATCTCGGCCCGGTGCGCGAAGCCATGCTGCAGGGCACGGTGCCGATCGTCGCCTTCGACCAGGACGACAAACAGCAGCTGGCGCAAGGCCGCCTGCTGCTGATCAACAACCAGATCGATCAGACGACCTCGACGATCCAGCTCAAGGCTGAATTCGACAACAAGGATGAGCGGCTGTGGCCGGGCGAATTCGTGCGCATCCGCCTCCTGATCCAGACGCGCAAGGATGCGATCACCATCCCGCCGGTCGCGGTCCAGCACGGCCCGAACGGGCTCTATACCTGGGTGGTGAAGCCGGACAATACGGTCGAGCAGCGCAGCATCGAGACGATGCCGATCAACAATGACACCGCGATCGTGACCAAGGGGATCGCGGCGGGCGAGCGCGTCGTCGTCAACGGCCAATATCGGCTGGACATCGGCTCGCATGTCGACGCCAAGCTCACAACAAGCAGCCACAGCAGCAGGCAGCGGGCGGCGCGGATAAGTCCTGATGAACATTTCCGAACCGTTCATCCGCCGGCCGATCGCCACATCGCTGCTGATGAGCGCGTTGGCGCTCATCGGCATTGTCGCGTTTCCGCTGCTGCCGGTCGCGCCGCTGCCGCAAGTCGACTTTCCGACCATTCAGGTCACCGCGCAGTTCGCCGGCGCCAGCGCCGATACGATGGCGGCGACGGTGGCGACGCCGCTCGAGCAGCAGTTCGGCCAGATCGCCGGCGTCACGCAATTGACCTCGGTCAGCGTGCTCGGCACCAGCGTCATCACGCTGCAATTCGATCTCAACCGCAATATCGACGGCGCCGCGCAGGACGTGCAGGCGGCGATCACCGCGGCCGGCAAGACTCTGCCGCAGAACCTCACGGTGCCGCCCTATTATAAGAAGGTGAATCCGGCCGATACGCCGATCCTCATTCTCGCCACGCATTCCGATACGTTGCCGCTGACCTCGGTCGACGACTTCGCCGAGAATGTGCTGGCGCAGCAGATTTCCCAGATCAGCGGCGTGGCGCTGGTCAATATCGGCGGCCAGCAGAAGCCCTCGATCCGCGTCCAGGTCGATCCGGCGAAATTGCAGGCGCGCAATCTGACGCTTGAAGACGTGCGCGGCGTGCTCGCCCAGAGCACCGTCGATGCCCCGAAGGGCTCGATCAATGGCGCGCTGCAGACGTTTACGGTCGCGACCAACGACCAGCTCACCAAGCCCGAGCAATATGACGATGTGATTATCGGCTACCGCGGCGGCGCGCCAATCCGGGTCCGCGACGTCGGCCACGCCGTCACGGGGCCGCAGGACATCACCCAAAGCGCGCTGGCCAGCCTGCCGAGTGGCGTCACGCCCGGCGTCCTGCTGCTGATCTACAAGCAGCCCGGCGCCAACGTCATTTCCACCGTCGACGCCATCCAGGCGGCGATGCCGCGGCTTGCCGCGATCGCGCCGCAGGGGCTCAAGGTCGACACCATCATCGACCGTACCCAGACCATCCGCGCCTCGGTCAAGGACGTCGAATTCACGCTCGCCATCACCATCAGCCTGGTCGTTGCGGTGATCCTGCTGTTCCTGCGCAACATCCGCGCCACGCTCATTCCGAGTGTCACCGTGCCGCTTGCGCTGCTCGGCTCGACGGCGCTGATGTATCTGTTCGGCTTCAGCCTCGATAATCTGTCATTGATGGCGCTGACCATTGCCGTCGGCTTCGTGGTCGACGACGCCATCGTCGTGGTCGAAAACATCTTCCGCCATCTCGAGGCGGGTACGTCGCCGATGCAGTCGGCCCTGAAGGGCGCGAGCGAAATTGGCTTCACGGTGGTGTCGATCAGCATCTCGCTGGTCGCGGTGTTCATTCCGCTGCTCTTGATGGGCGGCATCATCGGCCGCCTGTTCCGCGAATTCGCCATCACCGTGACGTCGTGCATTGCGGTGTCGGTCGTCGTCTCGCTGACGCTGACACCGATGCTGGCCTCGCGCTTTCTCGTCGCCGAACATGATCAGCATCACGGCCGCATCTACAACGCGATCGAATGGTGCTTCGAAAGCCTGATCAACGGCTACAAAAAAGGCCTCGACGTGGTGCTGCGCCATCAGTTCGTGACCCTGATGACGTTCTTCGCCACCATGGCCTGCACCGCGGTCTTCTTTGTTGCCATACCCAAAGGCTTCTTCCCGACCCAGGACACCGGCGCCATCCAAGGCATCGCCTATGCCGCGCAGGACGTCTCGCCCGACCGGATGCGCGGTATCCAGAAGCAGCTTTCGGACGTGCTGGCGCGCGATCCCGACATAGCGGCCTTTGGCTCGTTCTTCGGCAATGGCGGCGGCAATACGCTCAATACGGCGCGCTTCTTCCTGGCACTGAAACCGCGCGACGAGCGCAAGGCGGGCGCCGTCGAGATCATCAACCGGTTGCGGCCGCAGCTCGCCAAGATCGAAGGCGTCCAGCTCTTCCTGCAACCGTCGCAGGACATCACCGTCGGCGGACGCATTTCCGCCGGCCAGTATCAATTCACCATGCAGGATCCGAGCTTCGAAGAGCTGAGCACCTGGGCGCCTAAGATGCAGGCCAAGCTCAAGACGCTGCCCGAGATCACCGATGTGTCCACCGACCAGCAGACCAATGCGCCCTTGCTGACGGTCACCATCAACCGCGACGCCGCCGAGCGCTTCGGCATCCGGGCGCAGCAGATCGACGCCACGCTCAACGACGCCTTTGGCCAAGCTCAGGTGACGCAATATTTCACGCAGACGACGTCGTATTTCGTCATCCTGGAGATCCTGCCCTATATGCAGCAGGACCCGAATTCCCTCAATCAGATCTATGTCAAAGCGCCGTTGACGGGACAGCTCGTGCCGCTATCGACGCTGGTCAGTTTCAACACCAATTCAGCATCGGGCCGCTGGCAGTCTCGCACCAGTCGCAATTCCCCGCGGCGACGCTGGCGTTCAATCTGCGCCCGGGAGTGGCGCTCGGCCAGGCCGTAGAGGCGATTGAAAAGGCCGCGCACGATATGGACATGCCGAACACCATCATCACCGGCTTCCAGGGCAACGCGCAGGCGTTCCAGACCTCGCTGTCGAGCGAGCCGGTGCTGATCGCAGCCGCGCTTGTGGTGGTCTATGTGATCCTCGGCGTGCTCTATGAGAGCTACATCCATCCGCTGACCATTCTCTCGACGCTGCCATCGGCGGGCGTCGGCGCGCTGCTTGCGCTGTGGCTCGGTGGCTTCGATCTGTCGGTGATCGGCATTATCGGCATCATTCTCCTGATCGGCATCGTGAAGAAGAACGGCATCATGCTGGTCGACTTCGCCATTACGCGCGAACGCGAGGGCTTCACGCCCGAGGCGGCGATCCGTGCCGCATGCCTGCTGCGTTTCCGCCCGATCATGATGACGACGATGGCGACCTTGTTCGGCGGCCTGCCGCTGATGCTCGGCAACGGCTCCGGCTCGGAGCTGCGCCAGCCGCTCGGTTACGCGATGGTCGGCGGCCTGATCCTGAGCCAGATGCTGACGCTGTTCACCACGCCCGTGGTCTATCTCTATCTCGACCGCCTGCAGAATTGGCTCAATGGCGGCAAAGCGCACGAAGCCGAAGCTCCGATCCGGAAGCTTTGCCGGTCGCCGCGGAATAATTAGCGCCCGTAGCGCGTCACGGCATCGCGAACTTGTTCCAAAAAAACCTTGCTGGAACCGCACAGCTGCGTGACGCGCATGTGACATCAAAAAGGAACGGCGCTTCAGCTCACGCGTTTTCCTCTGTGAACGGAGAGTGCAACAACAGAGGAGTTCAATATGAAGAAACTCGCACTCGGAGTGGCCACGGCAGCGGTGCTGTTGAGCGCGGCTCCAGCGATGGCCCAGGTTGGATTTTACGCCGGCCGTGGTGGCGTGGGCGTCGAAGTCGGCGCGCCGGGCTATTACGATAACGGCGGCTGCGGACCTTACGACTGCGGCAGCGGGTACTATGACTATTATGGCGGCCCGAATGTCGTGATCGGTGGCGGCGGCTGGCACGGCCATGGTCATGGGCACGGCCATTATCATCGCTAAATCGCCGATCGATCTCCGATAACGGCGATTTCACCTGAACGACTGGGGCTCCCGCGCAAGCGGGAGCCCTTCGTTATTCGATGCGAACTCTCCGCGTTCGGCGACGCGCAGCACCGACTGTTGCAGCGCACACGCCAAATTCACCACACCGCTTTGTGAACCGAAAATCCGGCCTGTGAGCACGCCGCCCCGTGCAACCTGGGGGCGGCGATGCCATTATCATGAGCACTGGAGAACGCTCGGGCGCTTTGCGGCCGTGACTGCCACTCCCGCCGCGACTGCGGCCCGAACCCAAGACGGTTCAGGACCCATATCGATATTGGGTTTCGGAGGAGCAGCATGTCCTACTCGCATATTCTTACCGGTGAGAGCTTAAGTCCGGCCCGGCCTGTGGTGCGCCACATCACACCGTCCGATCTCTATCAGGCGTTGTCGCGCGGCGTGGATGATTTCATGGCGATGCCGAGCCATGCGGTTTTTCTTTGCGCGATCTATCCGGTTCTTGGCCTGTTTCTGATCGCCATGACGCTCGACAATTCGCTTCTTCCTCTGGCGTTTCCGATTGCCGCGGGCTTCGCGCTGATCGGGCCGGTTGCCGCTATCGGCCTGTATGAGTTGAGCCGGCGCCGCGAAGCCGGGCTCGAAACGACGTCGATGCACGCTTTCGACGTGCGTTATTCGCCGTCACTTCCCGCGATCCTTGCGCTCGGCGTCATCTTCATGGCGATCTTCTTTGTCTGGCTCGCGGTCGCAGAAGCCATCTACGTCGCCAATTTCGGCTATGGCGGTCCGGGCGATCTGCAGCAATTCGCCCACAAGGTGCTGTTCACCTCGTCCGGCTGGACGATGATCGCCGTCGGCACCTTTGTCGGCTTCGTGTTCGCGGTCGCTGTGCTCTCGATCGGCGCGATCTCGTTCCCGATGCTGCTCGATCGCGATGTCGGCGCCGCGGTTGCGGTCGCCACCTCGATCCGCGTCATTGCCGCCAATCCAGGCACGATGGCGCTGTGGGGCTTCATCGTCGCCGCGCTTTTGGTGATCGGCTCGATTCCGTTCTTTGTCGGCTTGACCGTGGTGATGCCGGTGCTCGGACACGCGACCTGGCATCTCTACAGGAAGGCCGTCGAGCCTGATCCAAATCCGCGGCCGGATTTCAAGCCGCCTGAACGCGCGCCGCGCTCGGCCGCCGATTTCCCGGCGGCGCTGTTCCCGACGAAACGGTAATCGCATTTCTCTGAAATGATTGCGGGCGGGCTAATAGCCCGCCCCGATTGTCATTGGTGTTGCGTCGATGTTGGTTTCTTGACGCGTGTGCCGCCGGCATCTCACCAGTTATAGATGTTCTGGTTGTAGCCGATGCTGCCACCACCGGTCAGCGCGGAGTCGTCGGAATTGACGGGCGCTCGGCTTTGCGGGGCAACATTGTAGAGCGGACGGCCGGCATAATGCGCGGGGCCACTGGCATGATGCGTGGCCGCCGCTGCCGGCGTGGCTGCGCCGATGGCCAAAGCGCCGCGGCTGCGGCAATCGGAAGCATAGTCGAGGCAAATTTCGTAACACGGATCATTATCTTCTCCTGCAACCCGGCAGTTTCAACGCTCCCCGCCACCCTGAACTAACGGCGCCACGCCGCCGAAATTCCATCACGGGCCGATGACGGATTTGTCATCAGCCTCCAAACCCTTATCATGCTGGTGTTTTCATTCTGTTTCCGCTTTGTCGGTCCGTGTCGCGTATGCTTGATCTTGGCCAAAGCTTTATCGGAAGCGTCGCCCGCGACCCGCAAGCTCTTGCCATCGTCGATGGCGCGCTGCGCCTGACCTATGCGCAATGGTACCGGCGCATTTCGGCATTGATGGCTTCATTCGATACGCTTGGTCTCGAGCCGGGCGATCATCTCGTCACGATTTTGCAGAACCGCTGGGAGGCGGCAACGCTGCATTGGGCCTGCCAGTTCGCGGGCCTCATCATCACGCCGGTGAATTGGCGCACGACCGCGGCAGAGCTCGACTTCTATCTGGAGAATGCCGAGGCCAAAGCGCTCGTCTATGAAGACGTTTCCGCCGGCTGCGGTCGCCGGGTCGGGACGGGCGCAGCGCATAAACCGCATCGCGCTCGACGCCGCGCAGCCGAGCGACATTACTTTTGCCTCGCTGGTATTGCGCGATGCGCCGGATGCCGAGCCGCGCGCGAATGCAGACGCTTGGTCAGTGATGCTCTATACGTCTGGCACCACGGCCAAGCCGAAAGGCGTGCCGCGCCGCCAGCACGCCGAGCGCGCCGCGGGCCTCGCCCATGTCGCGCAGAATCTCTATGCCAATCGCGAGCGGACGCTTGGCGTCATGCCGCTCTATCACACCATGGGTGTGCGTTCGCTGATCGCGATGTCGCTGGTCGGCGGCGCCTTCGTCTGCCTGCGCCGTTTCGATGTCGCGCAAGCGCTCAGGCTCATCGCCATCGAACGCATCACCAATCTCTATCTGGTGCCGACGCTCTATCATGATCTGGTGCATCATTTGCAATTCGCGGCGACCGATGTCAGCTCGGTACGCAAACTCGGCTTTGCCGGCGCCTCGATGACCGACGGGCTTCTGCAGAAGCTGCAAGCCGCGTTCAAGCCGGATCTGTTCGTCAATCATTACGGCTCTTCAGAAATCTACACGTTCACCATCGATCAGGACGCGCCGAGAAAGCCGGGCTCCGCCGGACGCGCCGGCATCAATCAGAATGTGCGCGTGGTGAAGCTCGGCGCCCAATCGGTCGGCGACATTGCCGCGCCCGGTGTGGAAGGCGAGATCATCGCGCTTCTTGCCGGCGATGAATCCTTCGAGGGCTATTGGCGCCGGCCCGAGGCCGATGCCAAGGCGCTGCGGGACGGCTGGTATTTCACCGGTGATACCGGCTTTTTCGACGCCGACGGCGATCTGTTCGTCACCGGGCGCGTCGACGACATGATCATTACCGGCGGCGAAAACGTGTCGCCGGTCGAGATCGAATCCTGCCTGTCGCTGCATGCCGCAGTGTCCGAAGTAGCCGTTATCGGCCTGCCGGACGAGCGCTGGGGCAAAGTCGTCGCCGCCTTCGTCAAGCGCCGTGGCGGCGTCGAAGCCGAAGAGCTCGACGCGCATTGCCGCACCTCGGGGCTTGCCGGCTTCAAGCGGCCGCGGCGCTATGTCTTTGTCGAGGAAATTCCGAAATCGCCGGTCGGCAAGCTTTTGCGCAGAAAACTCGTCGCCGGCGAATATACGATCGAAACGTCCTCGTCTCCGAGTTCCGTGTCAGCAAGGTAGTACCGCATGAGTGTGTTTTCTGATCCGCGTTTGCAAAAACTCGACGGTTTCCGCGTCGAGATCGACGCCGAGCGCGAGCGCGCCGACATCGTGCTCGACCGTCCGCCGCTCAATGTCATCGAGATGGGACAGCGCGATCAGCTGCGGCTTGTGTTCGAGACACTCGACGAAGACGATCGCGTGCGCGTGATCGTGCTGCGCGCGGTCGGCGAGCATTTTTCCTCCGGCGGCAACATCGCCGGCTTCCTGGCCGCTTCGCCCGAACACGTGTCGAAGCTCGCCTGGAATATCGCGGCGCCGGCGCGCTGCGCGAAACCGGTGATCGTCGCCAATCGCGGCTACTGCTTCGGCGTCGGTTTCGAGATTTCGCTGGCCTGCGATTTCCGCCTGGTGTCGGAAACCTGCCTCTATGCCCTGCCGGAGCAGCGGCTCGGCCAAATTCCGGGCTCGGGCGGTTCGGCACGGCTGCAAGAAGATCATCGGCATCACCCGTACCAAGGATATCGTGATGCGCTCGAAGCGCATCCCGGCAAAGCAAGCCTATGACTGGGGCATCGCCACCGAATGTGTTCCCGACGACAAGCTCGAAGCCGCGACCGACGCGCTTGGTTGACGAATTGCGCGCCTTCTCGCCGCTGGCGCAACGCACCGCCAAGGCGCTGCTCAATGCGACCGAGGACACCAATCTGCAAGCCGCAATCGAGCTCGAAGGCCATTGCTACAGTCGGCTCCGCCAATCCGACGATTTCCGCGAGGGCGTGGAAGCCTTCCACGCCAAGCGCAAGGCCAAATTCCGCGGCAGCTGATGACGATGTTCAAGGTGTCATAGTAAGCTATGATACGGCTCTGATGCCCAGAAAGCCGATAACAACAAGGCCGTCACAACGGCCTGCCCAGGAGACGCAACGTGATCTGAAAATGAGAGCATGCCGCAAAAAACAGAAGGCATGCACGGGAGGAGACAAAAATGCGCACATTCACGAGTTGGGTGAGATCCGCGGGTCTCACAGCCGCTGTCGTTGCCGGCACCTTGCTTGCAACGAATGCGGCGAGAGCCGCTGATCCGATCAGAGTCGGCACCAGCCTCGCCCTCACCGGCGGCGTCGCGCCGATCGGCAAACAGGTACTGGCAGCGCTGCAGATCTGGCGCGACGACGTCAATGGCAAAGGCGGCCTGCTCGGGCGGCCGGTCGAGCTCGTCTATTACGACGACCAGAGCAACCCCAACAATGTGCCGCAGCTCTTCACCAAGCTGATCGACGTCGACAAGGTCGATCTGTTCATCGGACCCTACGCCACCAACATGGTGGCGCCGGCCATACCGGTGCTGATGGAGCACAAGAAAACCACCATCGGCATTCTGGCCAATGCAGCCAATTCCCGGCTGCATTACGACCAGTATTTCTCGATGCTGCCGACCGGGCCGGAGCCGCAGAAATCATTCGCGCAGGGCTTCTTCGAGCTGGCGGCGGCGCAAAATCCGAAGCCAAAGACGGTTGCGATCATCGCCGCCGACGCTGAATTCGCCCAGAACGCCGCCGACGGCGCACGCCAAGTCGTCAAGGCGATGGGCTTCGATCTCGTACTCGATAACAAATATCCGCCGGCAACCACCGACTACACGCCGGTGATGCGCGCGGTGCAGGGCGCCAATCCTGACATCCTTTACGTCGCAGCGTATCCGCCGGATTTGGTCGGGATCGTGCGCGCCGCCAACGAGATCGGGCTGACACCGAAGATGTTCGGCGGCGCCTTCATCGGGCTTCTGGTGACGCCGATCAAAGTGCAGCTCGGGCCGCTGATGAACGGCATCGTCAACAACGAGATTTTCCTGCCGGCCTCATCGCTGATGTTCACCGGCACGCGCGAGCTGCTGGCGAAATATCAGGCCATGGCGAAAGATGCCGGGATCGATCCACTCGGCCCGGCCTTCCCGCCGCTCGGCTATGCCGCGGGGCAGGTGCTCGCCGAGGCTGTCGAAGGCACCAAGAGCCTCGATCAGAAGAAGCTCGCCGACTACATGCACACGCACACGTTTTCCACCGTGGTCGGCGACATCAAATTCGGCAAGGACGGCGAATGGGACAAGCCGCGGGTCTTCTTCACCCAGTTTCAGCATGTCGCGCCGAGTTCGCTCGACCAATTCAGGGACTCCAGTCACGAGGTGGTCGTGTGGCCGAAAGAATATAAGACCGGCGATATGATCTATCCCTATGCGGACGCGAAGAAGTGACGCCTGGAGCATCCAGCTCAAAAATCCAGGCGTGCAATGAGGAAGTCATGAACGGAACAGCGTTCAAGCTCGCCACTTTGGCGAAATCCGGCGGCAACGCGTTTGTTGCCGTCGTTCTCGGCGACGACGCGATCGATCTCAAAAGCGCCCATGCGGCCTATCGCGCCGCGGGGCGCAAGGGCGAGCTGAGTGCAAGCGATGATATGCTCGGCCTGCTCGAGGACTGGGACAAGAACTTCGCCGTGCTGCAGGAGATCGTGGCTTTCCTGGAAAAGGAAGGCGCCGCGAAGTCCGGCGCGGCGAAGCTTTCAAGCTTCAAGGCGTTGCCGCCGGTGCGCCGGCCCGGCAAGATGTTCTATGCGGCGCAGAATTTCCAGGAACACGTCAATGAAATGATCCGCGCCGGCATGTCACCCACCAGCGGACCGATCTTCACCGGAGAGAAATCGACGACGGTGCCGTATCTGTTTCTCAAGGCGCCGAGCACGCTCGCCGGTGCCTTCGACGATATCGAAATCCCGCGCGGCATGAAGAAGATCGATTGGGAGGCGGAAATCGCGCTCGCCATCAGCAAACCCGGCAAGCGCATCAAGGTCGAACACGCGCTCGACCATATCGCGGGTTTCATGACCACAAACGACGTGTCTTGCCGCGATCAGCAGATCCGCACCGATCGACCGGCGCTGCGTTCGGACTGGCTCGGCGGCAAGAGCCACGATAATTTCGCGCCGACGGGGCCGTTTCTGGTGCCGCGCGTCTTCGTGCCCGATCACATGAATCTGTTCATCAAGCTCACGGTCAACGGCGAAGTGAAGCAGGATGGCAATACCTCGCAATTCATCTTCACGCCGGAAGAGCAGATCGAATATGCCTCCAACATGCTGTCACTCGACAGCGGCGACATATTCAGCTGCGGCACCTGCGGCGGCGTCGGCCAGGGCACCAACACTTTCCTTAAAGCGGGCGACGTCGTAGAAACCGAGATCGAACTGCTCGGCCGCATGCGCAATCGTTTTGTCGCCGAGGAATAGTTTTATTGGAGCATGATCTTTTTCCGAAAGCCGGCTTCCACTTTTCGGGATCATGCTCTCGGGCCAGAAATCAATGCTGCCATCGCAACGCGCGCTGTTCGATCTGCCGAACGACGTCTGCTATCTCAATGCCGCGTCCTATTCGCCGCTGCCGTTGGCGACACTCGAAGCCGGCCGCGCCGCGGTCGGGCGCAAAGGCCGCCCTTGGCTGATCGATAATGACTTCGCCGCCGCGCAATACGATCGCACGCGTAAGGCCGCGGCGCGCCTGATCAATGCCGATGCCGCGGACGTGGCGCTGACGCCCTCGATCAGCTATGGCGTCGCCACCGCCGCCAAACTTGTCGCGGTGCCGCGCAGCTCCCGCGTGATCGTGCTGCACGACGATCATTCCTCGCCGGTGCTGGAATGGATGACGCGCGCACAGGATACGCAGCGGCTTCACGGTCGAGACGGTGCAAAGCCCGAGCGATCACGACTGGACGAGTGCAGTGCTCGCCGCGATCGAGCGTCCGGGCGCACCGCCGGTGGCGCTGGTTTCAATTTCCTCCGTGCACTGGGCGGACGGCGCCGTGCTCGACGTTACGGCGATTGGACGGGCGGCCCGCGCGCAAGGCGCGGTGTACCTGATCGACGCGACGCAGAGCACGGGCGTGATCGAACTCGATGTGCGCACGCTCGATCCGGATTTCGTCCTGTTCCCGACCTATAAGTGGCTGCTCGGCCCTTATGGCCGCGCCTTCATCTATGTCGCCAAGCGGCATCAGAGCGGCATTCCGCTCGAACAGACGAGCTATGGCCGCAAATCCGTACGCTCCGAACAAAGTACCTATTTCACCGATACCGGTTATGTCGGCGACGCGCGGCGTTTCGACATGGGCGAACGCGACCATTTCATCTCGATGGAAATGGCAGCCATCGGCATGGAGATGATGGCGGCCTGGGGCGCGCCGGCGGTCGCCGCGCGGACCGGTGCCCTCACCGCGCGTCTTGAAGAGGGATTGGCTGAGACGGCGGGCCAGATGATCTCGTTTCCGCAGGTCCGGTTTCGCACGCCGCATATTTTCAGCCTCGGTTTTCGCGGCGGCCTGCCCGAAGGGCTTACGCAGAAACTCGCAGCGCGGAAAGTCTATGTGGCGCCTCGGCTTGGGCGGCTGCGGGTGAGCCCGCATGTCTATAACGAGGAAGCCGATATCGACCGCTTCGTCGTGGCCCTGCGCGCCGCCATTTCCTGAGCTTTTCCCGGCCATGGAATGGCCGGGAAATTGCGGCTAACATTGCTTCTAAGAGCCATCACGGGAGAGGCGCCATGAAGCTCACGCCGGAGCAGATCAAGCAATTCGACGATCAGGGCTATCTGTTCTTTCCCAATTGCTTCGACGAGGAAGAGATCGCGCTCTTACGCGACGACGCCGAAGCGATCCTCAAAATCGACCGCAAGGAAGTTTGGCGCGAGAAATCCGGCGCGCCGCGCACCGCTTTTGCCGCCCACACCTTCAACGAGATATTCCGCCTGATGGCGCATCATCCGCGGCTGGTCGAGCCGCTGCGCCAATGTTCGGTGAAGACGTTTATGTCCACCAGTTCAAGCTCAACGCCAAGGCCGCCTTCGAAGGCGACGTCTGGCAATGGCATCAGGACTACGGCACCTGGGCGCGCGACGACGGCATGCCCGAGCCGCGGGCGATGAACATCGCGATCTTCCTCGACGAGGTGATGCCGATCAACGGCGCGCTATTGCTGATCCCGAAAAGCCATCAAAGCCGGCGTTCTTCAGGCCGGACATGATAAGTGCTGACCACCTCTTATCCGCTCTGGACGCTCGATAAGGACACCGTGACGCGACTTGCCGCCGATGGCGGCGATCGTGGCGCCGACCGGCAAGCCGGGCTCGGTGCTGATGTTCCACGGCAATCTGGTGCATGCCTCGCCGCCGAACATCACGCCCTATCCACGCAAGATCGTCTATCTGACGCTATGCGCGGTCTGCAATCACATCACCAAATTCACCCGCGAAGAATGGATCGCGCATCGCGATTTTGCACCGCTTGTGCCGGTCGCTGATGATGCGCTTCTGGCAATATGCGCGGGCGCACGCGTCGCGGCGGAGTAGGCATGAACCTGCAACCCCTCCTCGCGGCGCGCATCGACGCCAATAAGCCGGTGCGCGCCGGCCTGATCGGTGCCGGCAAATTCGGCTCGATGTTTCTGGCGCAGGTGCCCTCGATAAAGGGCCTTGAGGTCGCGGTGATCGCCGATCTCGATCCCGAGCGCGCCCAAGCGGCCTGCCGCACTGTAGGCTGGGACACTTCGCGCATCGCGCGCACGCGATTTGTCAGCGACGGCCGCGAGGCCTGCGGCGACGAGCGCGTCGAGGTTGTGATCGAGGCGACCGGAAGCCCAGCGGCCGGCATCGCGCATGCGCTCACCGCGTTCGAGACGCGCAAGCATATCGTCATGGTCAATGTCGAGGCCGATACGCTCGCCGGCGCTTATCTGGCCGGCAAGGCGCGCGCGGCGGGCGTGGTCTATTCCATGGCCTATGGCGATCAGCCGGCGCTGATCGCCGAAATGGTGGATTGGGCGCGTTCGGCCGGCTTCGAAGTCGCCGCCGCCGGCAAGGGCACCAAATATTTGCCGGCCTATCACAGCGTCACGCCGGATGGGGTCTGGGACGCACTACGGGCTCACCGCCGCCGAAGCCAAAGCCGCCGGCATGAACCCGCAGATGTTCAATTCCTTTCTCGACGGCACCAAGTCCGCGATCGAGATGGCCGCGGTCGCCAATGCCTGCGCGCTCGACGTGCCGCAGGACGGTCTGCATTTTCCGCCCTGTGGCGCCGACGATCTGGCGCGCGTGCTACGGCCGCACTCGCTCGGCGGCGTGCTCGACGCGCGACGGCATGGTGGAAGTGCTGTCATCGCTGGAGCGCGATGGTGCGCGCCGTCGCGCGCGATCTGCGCTGGGGCGTCTATGTGGTGCTGAAAGCGCAAAACGATTATGCCGCGGCCTGTTTCAAGCAATACGGCCTGCCGACCGATGTCAAGCGGCCGTTATGCCGCGATGTACAAGCCGTTTCATCTGATCGGGCTCGAGCTGTCGATCTCGGTGCTGAACGTGGCGCTGCGCGGCGAAGCCGACCGGCGCGTGCCGGGCCTGGCGCGGCGACGCGGTCGCGGTTGCCAAGCGTGCGCTGAAAGCCGGTGAGATGCTCGACGGCGAAGGCGGCTATACCGTTTATGCCAAGCTCATTCCGGCGGCGAAAAGCCTCGCCCGCAACGCGCTGCCGATCGGGCTTGCCCACCACGTCAAAGTGCTGCGCGATGTCGCCGCCGGTGAGACCGTCAGCGCGGCTGACGTCGCGCTCGACGCCAACATGCAGGCTGTGCAAGTCCGGCGTGAGATGGAAAACGCGGCGCGGCAAAGCGGAAACGTGATGGCGGCGGAGTAAAGCTATTCGGCCGCGACCTGCCGCGGCGGACGTATCGATTCGAGCCCATCGACAGCCGTTGCCTGGATGGTCGTGCGCACCATGTGGCGCGCCTCGTGCGCCGGCCACGGCCGGCCGCGATGCATGGTGGCGCGATTGTCCCACATCACCACATCGCCGGAGCGCCACGTATGGGTGTAGCCGCTGCCTATCGCAGTGGCTTGCGCCGTCAGATCGTCGATCAGCCGCTCACCGGCTTTGGGATCCATGCCCTCCACCGCATAGGCATGCGAGGCGAGATAGAGCGCCTTGCTTCCGTTCACCGGATTGGTCCAGACCATGCGCCAGCATTGCGGCGGCAGCGCCGCGAGCTCGTCGCTGGTGGCGAGGTCGGGCGCGATCTTGCGACGCGAAGCGCCGTAATGATGCCAGGCGAAGGAGTTTTCGAGTTTCCGCTGCAGCTCCGAATCGAGCCGCTCGAAGGCGAGCCGCGTCGAGACATATTCGGTCTCGCCGCCGTTCGCCGGAATGACGCGCGCCGACAAGACCGAAGTCAGTGCCGGCGTCGGTTTAAACGAACTGTCGGTGTGCCAGAGCTGATTGGCCTTGTTGCGCATCGCATAGCGATGATCCGGCGGCACGACTTTGCCGTCCTTGTCGATGGTGGTGAGGATGACGAAATGGGTGCCGGTACCGAGCGAGCCGACCTTGGTCACTTCCGGCGGACCGAAACGGCGCGAAAACGCGAGCTGGCTGTCGTCGCCGACGTCCTGATCGCGAAACACCAGCACCGAGTACTTTTCGAACGCGGCGCGCACTTGCGCGTAAGCGGCATCATCATTGGCCACGTCGGCGATGCGTCACGCCGCGCATTTCGGCGGCGAAGCCGGGACCGATCTGGATCGCTTCCATCGGCATTCCTCCAATTTTTTGTATTTGCTGAAGTGTCCCCCAAAACCGCTAGGCTGGCAAGGAAACGACATTCAACGTCCCGCGCGCATATTGCGGCGCGGCAAACGAGCTTTGCTGCCTATATACGCTTAGGCGCTCGCCGCCGCTGCGAACTTCGCCTGCAGTTCCAGCGGGATCGGCTGCGATCTCAGCTTGTCGGGATCGGCTCGGATCGCGTCCGACCCAGACGCGGGTCTCGCGGCCTTCGACGGCGATTTTGCCGTTGGCCATGATGGTGTGCGCAAGGTCGAAGCTCGAGCGGCGAAACTCCATGACTTGCGAAGCGATCTCGACGATATCGCCATACCGCGCCGGCGCCAGGAAGCGGGCGCTGGAATCGACCAGCGGAACGCCGAACGCGCCATAGGCTTTCGGCCACGCCTGCGCTTTCAGGCCGAGCGCGCGCTCGAACATGATCCAGGTATTGGCGTCGAAGAACTCGAAATAGCGCGCGTTGAAAACGATGCCGGCGGGATCGCAATGGCCCCATTCGATGACGAATTGCCGGCGGCAGATGAAATTAGACTTGGTCCCCATGCTGGAACCCATATCGCCGACAGCGCTGAGGCGGTCAACCCATGGGAAAAACAGGGAGGATTGGAGAAGCTAACCCCAAAATCATGACGGGCGAGCTTGCGCCCGCCCGTCACGTTCCTAGCGCTGCTACCCGCGGCTGGGAACCAGTGTCTGACCTGCCACGTGGTGCGGCGCTGGTAGCGGCTACACACCCAGGCGAGCCCGGCCCTGGCGATCGTCACATCCGGCAGAACCAAACGCGACCGATCTGGCTACAAGGATACCGCCGTGATGCTCGCTTGCAAGGAGAAGCCGCCACACGTGAGGCACTCCGGCGTTTGGGGATAACTCAGTGGATCGCGCACCGGCGGCGTCGGTAAAACCAAACAGATTTGACGAAACACGCTTTGACCTGCAGCGAGGCGCGGCGGTGGAAAAGAAAATTTATCCAATGGGAACCGCGCGGAACTTGGATTGCAAAAGGCGCCGCGTATCATCTTTCTGCGGCGACGGCAGTGAAGTGTGCGGCCGCCGTGGCCGGGATACTGACTGTCTTACCGGGCCATTTGCACAGATCGGCGATGATGCATTTCTCGCACAGCGGACGGCGCGCAAGGCAGACATAGCGGCCGTGCAGGATGAGCCAGTGATGCGCGTGCAGGCGATATTTTTCCGGAACGACTTCAAGAAGCTTCAGCTCGACATCGAGCGGTGTCTTGCCGGGCGCAAGCCCGGTGCGGTTGCCGATGCGGAAGACGTGCGTGTCGACCGCGATGGTCGGCTCGCCGAAGGCGATGTTGAGCACGACATTGGCGGTCTTGCGGCCGACGCCGGGCAGTGCTTCGAGCGCGTCGCGATCATGCGGGACCTTGCCGCCATGCTGCGCGATCAGCATTTCCGACAGCGCGATCACGTTCTTGGCCTTGGTGCGATATAGCCCGATGGTCTTGATCAGGTCGCGCACGCGCGCTTCGCCGAGCTTGACCATTTTCTCCGGCGTGTCGGCGAGCGCGAACAGCGCCGGTGTCGCCTTGTTGACGCCGGCATCGGTCGCCTGCGCCGACAGCACGACCGCGACCAGCAGCGTGAACGGATTGATGTGGTGGAGTTCACCGCGCGGCTCGGGATTGGCGGCGGCAAAACGGCGGAATGCTTCCTCGATCTCGGCTTTGGTCCAGGGCTTGGTCAATGGCGGCGTCTCGCCCGTGCAAGGCTTTGGCATCGGCCTTGATCTGCGCCTTGACCGGCTTGAGACGGGCGGCTTTGCTCTTTCGCGCTGCGGCAAGACCTTGTTTGGTCGTCTTCCCCGCTTTGTTTCTGGCTTTGGCAGCCTTGCGGGAAACCCGACCTTGCCGCGATTTGATCGCGGTAGATTTCTTCAGCTTGCTGGTTTTTCGCGCCATGGTTTTTGTATACTGAGTCGGCATGACGAGCGACAACGTGCGGACCCCCGATAACGGCCATAATCCCCGCCAAGACACTTCGGCCGCCTACACTTCGGCCGATCCCAAAATCTTCTCGGCCGTGCTGACCCCGCATCGTTCGCTCGGGCCGACCGGCTTTCTGATCTTCATGCTGTTCATCGGCGGCATCAGCTTCGTCAGCGGCATATTCTTCGTCTCGATCGGCGCCTGGCCGATTTTCGGCTTTTTCGGACTCGACGTGCTCCTGGTCTATTGGGCGTTCCGCGCCAATTACCGCACCGCCCGCGCCTATGAGGAGGTGACGGTCACCGCCACCGAATTGACCATCCGCCAGGTCAGCCATCGCGGCCGGGTGCGGGAATGGACGCTCAACCCGCTCTGGGTGAAGCTCGACCGTATCGTGCACGAGGAATTCGGCGTCGAGAGGCTGTTCCTGGTGTCGCGCGGCCGAAAGCTGCCGATCGCGGCCTTCCTGGGACCTGCGGAAAAGGCGAGCTTTGCCCACGCACTGGGCAAGGCCCTCGGCGAGGCGAAAAGGGGCCCGACGCGCACGGTCCTCGACTGAAGCCAAGGACACAAGTTCCTCAGGAATTGGGTGGTTCGGCCGCCTGACGAACACTAGATCGGGAGCAAATGATGGAGGCATCCATGCTATCGCCCGATCGCGTCGCCGATCCGACCCTGAACGCCTTTCTGACCGGCGCCGCCGCCGATTACGACGTGGTGCGGCGCGCCATCGGCCATATCCGCGGCCACTGGCGCGAGCAGCCGGAAATCGAGGCCATTGCGGAAGCCGCCGGCGTCACGCCGACCGAACTCCATCACCTGTTCCGCCGCTGGGCCGGACTGACGCCCAAGGCCTTCGTGCAGGCGCTCACGCTCGACGGCGCGCGAAGGCTCCTTCGCGATTCCGCAAGCGTGCTGGACGCGACCTACGAGGTCGGGCTGTCCGGCCCGGGCCGGCTGCATGATCTCTTCGTCACCCACGAAGCCATGTCGCCCGGCGAATGGAAATCCGGCGGCGAGGGACTGACGCTGCGCTTTGGTTTCCATGCCTCGACCTTCGGCAACGCGCTGGTCATGGCCACCGAGCGCGGGCTCGCCGGACTTGCTTTCGCCGATCCCGGCGAAGAGCGCGCCACGCTCGCCGACATGAAGCAACGCTGGCCGAAGGCCAAATATATCGAGGATATGGCGTTCACCGCACCGGTCGCGCGGCGCATTTTTGATCCGTCGCGCTGGCAGCCGAGCCAGCCGCTGCGCGTGATCCTGATCGGCACCGATTTCGAGGTGCGGGTCTGGGATGCGCTCCTGCAAATCCCGATGGGCCGCGTCACCACCTATTCGAATCTCGCCGCCAAGATCTGCAAACCCAAAGCGGCGCGCGCGGTCGGCGCCGCGGTCGGCAAGAACCCGGTATCGTTCGTGGTGCCCTGCCATCGCGTTATCGGCAAAGCGGGTGATCTGACCGGCTATCACTGGGGGCTGACGCGCAAGCGCGCGATGCTCGGCTGGGAGGCTGGACAGACCGCCGGCGCGTCAGAACTAAGCTATTCGATGCGGCCGCGCAGGCGCCAATTGTCGGCGACGGCGAATGGATCCACGGCGTGCGGGAAATCGCCGTTGCGATAGGCCTGCAACGTCTCCGGATCCTGTTGCTCGAGGAAATTTGCGAGCGTCGAATAGGTCGTGCAGCGCACTTCCGGCAGGCCGCAGACGGTCTGGGCAAATTCCAGCAGCGCCTCGCGATAAGCACCGCTCTGATAGTCGAAGAAATGATGGCCGATATGGATCGGCGCGCGATTGCCGGTGTAATTGGTTTTGAAATAGTCGAGATAGGTGTCGAGCATCTGCTGCTTGAAGAATTCGTGGCGGCTCGGCACCACGACTTCCATGCGACTGCGCGATAAAGAAATTGTAGTCCATCGACAGCAGACGCCGCTTCGTGTGGTCGAGCTCGATGTCCGCGAGATTGAAGCGCCACAGACCGCCGGTCTTCTCGGGCCAGGCCTTGGGCTCGCTGTCGCTTGACGTGTCGTAACGGAAACCCGGCGTCCTTGAGCGCGGCATAGAGTCCCGAGCTGAAATCGAGATAGGGCGCGCGGAAACCCGTTACCTGCGACTCGCGGGAAGACGAATTTCACGTCGCTGCCGAGCCCGTTGCTCAGGGCCGACATTGGCGAGAATGTCGCGGAAGGAATGCAGTTCGCGCGCCCAATCGGCGGCCGACCAGCCACGGCCCGAGAAATGGCCGACCGCATGCGAACCGATCTCATGGCCGTTCTGATAGGCGGCGTTCATATAGTCGACGCGCTGGCGCACCTCGTCGGCGGTGCCGCCGAAGCCGATGGTTGAAGTGCCGCGCGAGTGGTTCGGCGCCTGATAAAGATTGCGATTGGCGTCGGCAATGAAATTGACGCCGGAGACGAAGAAGGTGAAATGCAGGCGATCGCCGTCTTTGTTCATCGTGGCGGCGAAATCGGAAAGCTCCTTCCAGCGTTCGAGCTCGGTGCAATTGTCGAAGGCGATCTCGACGAATTGCGGCGGCCGCTCGACCGCGCGCGCCTGCAGCGCTCGCTGCCAACAAGATCAGAAATGAGAAAAATACAGCCCGCCCCATCGGCGAGTCTAAAAGCACTTAACCCATTCAAATACAATGTGAATTAGAATTTTACCTTATTTGACTGCATTGAATTGAAAAGCTTAGGAGAGTTGTAGTGCGCGGCGAAACGGCTCGGATTGACGGCTGGACCGCAATTCGCAATACCGCGTTGTCATCCGTAATGAAGGGTAAAGCATATGCAGCGTCGGCGGCCGGTGATGCTCGTTATTCTCGATGGCTTCGGCTGGCGTGAGGACAAAGCCGACAACGCCATCCGCCAGGCCAAGACGCCGACCTTCGACCGGCTGTGGCAGCACGAACCGCACGGATTTCCTGCGCACGTCCGGCAAGGATGTCGGACTGCCGGACGGCCAGATGGGCAATTCCGAAGTCGGCCATCTCAATATCGGCGCCGGCCGCGTGGTGATGCAGGATCTGCCGCGCATCGGTACGGCGATCAGCGACGGCGATATCAAGCGCGCGCCCGGCGCTCGCCGATCTGATCAAGAAGCTCAAAGCAAGCGGCGGCACCTGCCATCTGATTGGTCTGGTATCGCCGGGCGGCGTGCATTCACATCAGGACCATGCCGCCGCGCTGGCCAAAATTCTCGACGAAGCCGGCATACCGGTACTGGTGCATGTGCTCACCGACGGCCGCGATACGCCGCCGCAATCGGCGGCCGACGATGTGAAGCGCCTGCTCGCGGCACTGCCGAAGTCGGTGAAAGTCGCGAGCGTCAGCGGCCGCTACTATGCGATGGATCGCGATAAGCGCTGGGACCGCGTCGAGAAAGCCTATAACGCCATTGTCGAAGCGGACGGACCGCATTTCGCCGATGCGCCGGCTGTCGTTGCCGATGCCTATGCCAACAAGAAATTCGACGAGTTCATCCTGCCGGCTGTTGTCGGCGACTACAAAGGCATGAAAGATGGCGACGGCGTATTATGCTTCAACTTCCGCGCCGACCGCGTGCGCGAAATTCTCGGCGCCATGCTGGAGCCGGACTTCAAGGGCTTTGCCCGCAAGCGTATCGTCAAATTCGCGACCGCCGTCGGCATGACGCAATATAGCGACCAGCTCGACAAGCTGATGGCGACGATCTTTCCGCCGCAGACGCTCGCCAACATTCTGGGCGAAGTCGTTGCGCACGCCGGGCGCACGCAGCTGCGCATGGCGGAGACGGAAAAATATCCGCACGTGACGTATTTTCTCAACGGCGGCCGCGAGGAGCCTTATTCCGGCGAAGCGCGCATCATGGTGCCCTCGCCCAAAGTCGCGACGTATGATCTGCAGCCGGAAATGTCGGCGCCGGAACTCACCGACAAGGCGGTCGCCGCGATCAATTCCGGAAAGTACGATCTGATCGTGCTCAATTTCGCCAATCCCGACATGGTCGGCCATACCGGAAGCCTGCCGGCGGCGATCAAGGCAGTGGAAACCGTCGATGACGGGCTCGGCCGCATCGTCGAGGCGATCGACAAAGCCGGCGGCGCGCTGCTCGTCACCGCCGATCACGGCAATTGCGAAATGATGCGCGATCCGGCGACCGGCGGCCCGCATACCGCGCACACCACCAATCCGGTGCCGCTGCTGCTGTTCGGCGGCCGCAATCGCGGTCTGGTCGCGGAGGGCCGCCTCGCCGATCTCGCGCCGACGCTGCTCGAGCTGATGGAATTGCCGAAGCCGAAGGAAATGACCGGCGCATCGCTGTTGGCGGGGTGACCCGCCGATCAGGCCGCGAGGCCGGTGCGGCTGACGCAATGCGCGATCAGCCGCTCGATGAAGGCGGCGCTTTTCGCGAGCTCTGAAATTTCCACGAACTCATCGGGTTTGTGCGCCTGTTCTATTGAACCGGGGCCAATAACGACAGTCGGAATGTCGGCGATGCTGACGAACAGGCTCGCTTCAGTGCCGAATGACACTTTCCCGTGGCTGTTGCGGCCGCTCAATTGCTGGGTCAACGAGACCAGCGGGTGATCGGCTTTCATGTCGAGCGCCGGATAATCGAGGATCTCCACAAAATCGACGCCGCAGCCAGCGTCACGCGCCTGCATCTGCGGCTCGATCTCGGCCTTGGCCCAGGCGACGATGGCGTCGGTCACTTCTTTCGACTCGAGCATGCCGAGGCCGCGCGCCTCGAATTCCACCACGCATTCGTCAGGCACGATGTTGAGTGCGGTGCCGCCTTGGGCAACGCTGGTGAGCAGCGTCGTATATGCGACGTCGTACATGTCATCGCGGGCGCCCTCCTTCGCCATTTGATTGGCGCGGCGGCGTACTTCGGCGATCAGATCGGCGGCGTGTTCCACGGCATTGATGCCTTCCGGCGCGATCGAGGAATGACACGATTTGCCGCGAAAAGTGGCGCGCACGCCGTGCTTGCCCTTGTGGCCAATGATGATCTGCATCCGCGTGGGCTCGCCGACAAAGCAGCCGAGCGGCTTGAGGGAAGCCTTGGCGATCTCGCGCAGCATCGGCCGCACGCCGACACAGCCGACTTCCTCGTCATAGGAGATCGCCAGATGAATCGGCGTTTTCAGATCGGCGGCGCTGATCTCCGGCACCATCGCGAGACAGACCGCGACAAAGCCCTTCATGTCGGTGGTGCCGCGGCCGTAATAGCGGCCGTTGCGCTCGACCATGGTGAAGGGATCGCTGGTCCAGGGCTGGCGTTCGACCGGCACCACATCGGTATGGCCCGAGAGCACAAGGCCCGGCCGGTCTTGCGGCCCGATCGTGACCCAGAGCGAGGCTTTCTGTCCGGTCTGGTCGAGCAGCCGCCGGCCGCCGATGCCGAAATCGGCCAGATATTTCTCGATGTAATCGATCAGCGGCAGATTTGAGCGATCGCTGACCGTGTTGAAGCCGACCAAGTCAGACAGAATCTTGCGGATGCGTCCGGCGCGGTCGGCTGACATGTTCGCTTTCAAAATCTTGGCGCGGTCAAATATCAGCAAGCCCCAGCACATCCGCCATCGAATAGAGACCCGGCGCCTTGCCGCGCGCCCACAGCGCCGCATGCAACGCGCCACGCGCGAAGATCATGCGGTCTTCGGCGCGATGCACCAGCTCGATGCGTTCGGCAGGGCCGGCGAAGATCACTGAATGCTCGCCGACCACGGTGCCGCCGCGCAGCGAGGCAAAGCCGATATCGCCGACGGTGCGGGCGCCGGTGACCCCGTCGCGGCCGCGCGCCGAATGCTTTGCAAGATTTATGCTACGGCCCTCGGCCGCGGCACGGCCGAGCATCAGTGCAGTGCCGGACGGCGCATCGATCTTCTTGTTATGATGCATTTCGATGATTTCGACGTCGTATTCGTCACCGAGCGTCTTTGCCACGCGCTTGGTCAGCGCGACGAGCAAATTGACACCGAGCGACATGTTGCCGGACCTCACAATCGGCGCGCGCTTAGCCGCCTTGGCGATCACCGCGTCCTCTTCGCCGGAATGGCCGGTGGTGCCGATGATGTGCGCCTTGCCGGCTGCGGCGGTGAGCTCGGCGAAAGCGAGTGTTGCCGCCGGGATGGTGAATTCGATCAGGCCATCGGCGTCACGCAACAGTGCCGCAGCGTCGCTCGTCACCTTGATGCCGTTCGGGCCGAGGCCGGCAAGCTCGCCGGAATCCCGCCCCATCACCGCCGAGCCCGGCGCATCGACCGCACCGGCGAGCGCCACGCCCTTGGTGGCGGCAATGGCGGCGATCAGCGCGCGCCCCATCCGTCCGCCGGCGCCGGCGATCACCACCCTCATATCGGAATTCTGCGCTGCCATTGCCCTTCCTCACGCTCGCAACCCGCTGGGCGGTATAGCACATATCTTGCCCTTCCCCTGAAGCCGAGGCGAGCGTCGCGACTTACGGCGAAGGCTAGAATTTCGGGCCGTCGTAGCCTTCGACGATCACGAGATCGGCTTGCGATGTGGCGTCGCGCAGCTTCTTGGCTGCCTGATAATCGGGCGAGCGGTAGCAGGCGAGCGCGGCGTCGTAGCTCGGAAATTCGAGCACCACGGCGCGGCTGCGGAATTTGCCTTCGGTCACTTCGCGCGTGCCGCCGCGGACCAGGAAGCGGCCGCCGAATTTGCCGAACGCAGCCATGTCGGCGGTCATATAGGCCTTGTAGCCTTCCGGATCGGTGATATCGACGTGACCGATCCAATAGCCTTTGCGCGCGGATGCCGCAGGCGGTGCCTCCGGCGCCGGCGGCTGCACGCCGTCATAGCCCTCGACAATCAGGAAGTCGCAGGTGGAATGCGCGAGCCGCAGCGGGCGCGCACGCTGATAGTCGTCGGAGCGATAGCAGGCGAGCGCGGCCTGGTAATCGGGGAATTCGCGGATCACCGCGCGCGAGCGGACATGGCCCTCGACCCGTTCGCTGCGGCCGCCGCGCACCAGCGCCATGCCGCGATATTTTTCGTGTGCCGGCGGCGTGGCCGCCATATAGGCCTGATAACCCTCAGGATTGCTGACGTCGATCTGCGGTAGCCAATAGCCTTTAGGCATCACGCGCTTCCTTCGTCTGAAAGTCAGGGCTGCGGGCCGTCATAGCCCTCGATGACGATGATCTCGATATCCGAATACGGCTGGCGCACCTTGATATTCGCCTGATATTCGGGCGAGCGATAGCAGGCGAGGGCCGTGGCATAATCGGGAAACTCGATCACGACATTGCGCGAACGGCTTTTGCCTTCCATGCCTTCGAACTTGCCGGCTCGCACCACGAAGCGGCCGCCGAATTTCTTGAAGATCGCGGCATTGGCCGCGGCATAGGGCTTATAGCCTTCGTCATTGTGCACATCGACGCGCGCGATCCAGTAGCCCTTCGGCATGATACTCTCCCCGTCAGCTCAACGTCTGAGTTCAGCTCTTTTATTTTAGTTCTTCTTCGCCGCCGACGCGATCTCGGCGATGATCGCCTCGGCCGCTGCCTTCGGATCGGCGGCGGCGACGATCGGCCGGCCGACGACAAGATAATCCGCACCGGCGGCAATGGCGGCGGCAGGTGTGGCGATGCGCTTCTGGCCGCCGGCCTCGCTGCCGGCCGGTCTAATGCCGGGCGTCACCAGGACGAGCTTGTCGCCGACAATGGCGCGCAAACTGGCCGCCTCCTCCGGCGAGCAGACCAGCCCGTCGACTTGCGCGTCCAGCGCCTGCCGGGCGCGCTGCGCAACCAGATCGCGCACCGACGTTGCGTAGCCGGCGGCTTTGAGATCGGCATCGTCATAGGACGTCAGCACGGTGACCGCGAGAACGCGCAAATCGCCCTCGCGGGCCTGCGCCGCGGCTTTCATCGTCTGCGGATAGGCATGGACGGTGAGAAAAGTAGCGCCGACACGCGACACGCTTTTGACGCCCGCGGCAACGGTGGTGCCGATATCGTGCAGCTTCATGTCGACGAATAGCTTCTTGCCGCCGCTGATCAGTCCCGCGGCGTAAGAGAGCCCGCCTGAAAGTGCGAGCTGATAGCCGATCTTGTAGAACGACACCGTGTCGCCGAGCCGCGCCACCATGGCCTGGGCTTCTTCCACCGTCGACACGTCCAGTGCGACGATCAGACGGTCGCGGGGCTCAATCGGCATATTCGAAACTCGCTGTGACACGGGTTCAATCTCGCATGACGCTGTTTCACATGAGACTTGCCAGTTCGACGAGCCTGCGCATAGCAGTTTTCAGCGTAGTGGCAAGCGCATTGTCCCTGAGATTGTCCATGTCGTCGAACGCCTGCTCGGCGTGCGGCACCGCGATCTGTTCGGGGATTACCAGCGCGCCGCAGCCGAGCTCTAGGATCTGCCGCAGCGCCATCAGCGAGCGCAGGCCACCCTGCCCGCTGTTGGTCGCCGAACCGACGGCAAAGGCCCGGCCCTTGAAGGCGGCATAGGCAGCCTCGCCGGGATCGCGCACCCGCGAAATCCAATCGATCGTGTTCTTCAGGCGCGGCGTCACCGACGCGGTATATTCGGGGCTGGTGATAAAGACGCCGTTGTGCGCGAGCAGCAGGCGCTTAAGCTTCACCGCGGCCGGCGGCAGTCCGGACGTCGTGGCGAGTTCGGCGTCGAACAGCGGCAGCGCATAATCCTCGAGCGAGATCCGCGTGACGTCCGCTTCGAGCAGCGCGAGCTCCTTGCCTGCCAGCGCGGCGAGCCGCGCATTGTGCGAGCCGGTGCGCAACGAGCCCGGGATGATCAGGATTTTGGGTGTCGGCATACCGGCGAGATTAAAGACGTGGATGGCCGGAGCAAGGCGAGCAAGGCGGCGCCGTTCTTCCGGCCGCGACGAGCGCGCTAGGCCTTGCGATAGATCCAGACCCGCGCCGGCGGCAGGTTCATCCAGATGCGCTCGGACGCTTCGGCAGTGAAGCTCTGCCGCCGCGGCAGCGGGGAGGCCACCGAATAGGTGAATTGCACAAAGGGTGCGCCGGGCAGCATCAGCTCAAAGGCGTCGCGGATGAGACGCAGCCGCTGTTTGATCGGCTTGGTCATCAAGGGCAGGCCGGACACGACAGCCGCAGCCGGCTGCAGCAGAAGCGATTCAAGAAGCCTGCGCATGCTGTAAGCATCGCCCTGCACCAGAGTCGCTTGCGGATACCGCGCGCGCAAAAGCCTGCAGAAGGTCGGATTGAATTCGACCAGCACCAGACGCGACGGATCGACGCCATTCGCGACCAGGGCTTCGGTGACCGGCCCGGTACCGGGACCGAGTTCGACCACCGGACCGGAGCTGTTGGGATCGACATAGCGCGCCATGGTGCGCGCCAGAATTTTACCCGAGGGTGTGACCGCGCCGGTCGACAGCGGCCGCTCGATCCAGGAGCGGATGAAGCGCACTTCGTCGTCGAGGCGGATGCCCTTCTTCAGCTCGAACTGCTTGATGCGCTGTTCGATGCTCTGTTCGATCTTGCGGCCGATATCTTCGCGGCGCGATTCGAATTCGCGGATATGGCGCCCGATCCGGCGCTCAATGAGGATCTTGCCGACCTCGAGGAGGCGCAGCTGCCGTTCGATCTTGCGTTCGAATTTTTGTAGGGCCGGCAGCGACATGACATCCAAACACTGGTGAACGCGGACTGTGCAACCAAGGGTGCACGGACGGAAGCACGCGACAAATTCCTGCCATTTTTAAAACATTTGGATGACAAAGGCCATATGGCCAAAGGCCGTTCGACCTTTGGCCAGCCTAAACGCCTTCGCGGCCGCCCAATCCGTCAAGGAACTCCTTGACCTTGCCGAGGAAGCCCGAGGATTCCGGTTGCGTGTCGGTCGACGATAGCCGGTGGAATTCGGCCAACAGCTCGCGCTGCTTCTTCGTGAGTTTCTGCGGCGTCTCGACGACGACCTGCACGTAGAGGTCGCCATAATGCCGCTGCCGCAACACCGGCATACCTTTGGCCTGCAGGCGGAAACGGCGGCCGGACTGCGCACCTTCGGGGATTTTCACTTTGCTTTTGCCGCCATCGATCGTCGGCACTTCGATGTCGCCACCCATCGCCGCCGTCACCATGGATATCGGCACGCGGCAATGCAGGTCGGCGCCCTCGCGCTGGAAAAACGGATGCGCCGCCATCGACAGGAAAATATAGAGATCGCCCGGCGGACCGCCGCGCACGCCGGCTTCGCCTTCGCCGGCAAGGCGAATGCGGGTGCCGTCCTCGACGCCGTGCGGAATATTCACCGACAGCGTGCGTTCGCGGGTCACGCGGCCTGAGCCGGAGCACGAGCCGCAGGGACTGTCGATCGACTGGCCGCGGCCATGACAATTCGGGCAAGTGCGCTCCAGGGTGAAGAAGCCTTGCGCGTGACGCACGCGGCCCTGGCCGCCGCACATCGCGCAGACTTTGGGCTTGGTGCCGGCCTTGGCCCCGGAGCCGGAACAGGCCTCGCAGGTGACGGAGGTCGGAATGCGGATCTGCGCGGTCTTGCCGGCGTAAGCTTCCTGGAGCGTGATTTCCATGTTGTAACGCAGATCGGCGCCGCGCTCGCGGCCCGAGCCGCGGCTGCGGCCGCCGGCCGACATGCCGAAAATGCCTTCGAACAGATCGGAGAAGGTGGTGCCGAAATCGGCGCCGAAGCCCGCCGCGCCATTGCCGTGCTCGAAGGCGGCGTGACCGAAGCGATCGTAGGCGGCGCGCTTGTCTGGATCCTTGAGGACTTCGTAGGCTTCGTTGACTTCCTTGAACCGGTGCTCGGCTTGAGCATCGCCCGGATTGCGATCCGGGTGGCACTGCATCGCGTGTTTGCGGAAGGCCGTCTTGATATCGACCTCAGTCGCGGTGCGTTCGACCGAAAGGGTCTCGTAGTAGCAGCGCTTCATCGTTCACCTGACGGCCTGTTCAGACCGAACAAGCGCCCCCGTTTTGTACCGGGGGCGCAATTCTGACAAGCGGCAATGGCATCAGCACCTCGCTGCTTTAGGCAGATTTCTTGTTCTTCTTATCGTCGTCGACTTCCGTGAACTCGGCGTCGACGACGTCTTCCTTTTTGGCTTCTTCCGCGCCCGCGCCGCCAGGACCTGCGGCATCACCGCCGCCCGGCTGCTGCTCGGCTTGCTTATACATCGCTTCGCCGAGCTTCATCGAAGCCTGCGCCAGCGCGTTGGTCTTGGCCGAGATCGCTTCCGCGTCATTCCCCTTCAAGGCTTCCTTGAGATCGGCCATGGCGTTCTCGATGGCGCGTCGCTCGGCCTCGCCGACCTTCGAGCCATGCTCAGCCAACGTCTTCTCGGTGGCGTGGACCAGACCTTCGGCGTGGTTCTTCGCCTCCACCTCGGCCTTGCGCTTCTTGTCTTCCTCGGCGTGAGCCTCGGCGTCCTTGACCATCTTCTGGATGTCGCAGTCCGACAGGCCGCCCGACGCCTGGATGCGGATCTGCTGCTCCTTGCCGGTGCCTTTGTCCTTGGCCGAAACCTGGACGATACCATTGGCGTCGATGTCGAAGGTGACCTCGACCTGCGGAATGCCGCGCGGCGCCGGCGGAATGCCGACCAGGTCGAACTGGCCGAGCATCTTGTTGTCGGCCGCCATTTCGCGTTCGCCTTGGAACACGCGGATGGTCACCGCGGTCTGGCCGTCTTCGGCCGTGGAGAACACCTGGCTCTTCTTAGTCGGGATCGTGGTATTGCGATCGATCAGCCGGGTGAACACGCCGCCCAGCGTCTCGATGCCGAGCGACAGCGGCGTCACGTCGAGCAGCAGCACGTCCTTGACGTCGCCTTGCAGCACGCCGGCCTGAATGGCCGCGCCCACCGCCACGACTTCGTCCGGATTGACGCCCTTGTGCGGCTCCTTGCCGAACAATTGCTTCACGACTTCCTGGACCTTCGGCATGCGCGTCATGCCGCCGACCAGAACGACCTCGTTGATCTCGGCCGCGGAGAGACCTGCGTCCTTGATCGCCTGACGGCACGGCTCGATCGTCTTCTGGATGAGATCGTCGACCAGCGCCTCGAACTTGGCGCGGGTGAGCTTCATCGTCAGATGTTTCGGGCCGGACGCATCCGCCGTGATGAACGGCAGATTGATTTCGGTCTGCGTCGTCGAGGACAGCTCGATCTTGGCCTTCTCGGCGGCTTCCTTGAGCCGCTGCAGGGCGAGCTTGTCGCGGCGCAGATCGATGCCCTGCTCCTTCTGGAACTCGTCGGCCAGATAATTGACCAGCCGCATGTCGAAATCTTCGCCGCCGAGGAAGGTGTCGCCGTTGGTCGACTTCACCTCGAACACGCCGTCGCCGATTTCGAGAATGGAAATATCGAACGTGCCGCCGCCCAGGTCATAGACCGCGATCGTGCCCGTCTTGGTCTTGTCGAGACCGTAAGCAAGCGCGGCCGCGGTCGGCTCGTTGATGATGCGCAGCACTTCGAGACCGGCGATCTTGCCGGCGTCCTTGGTGGCTTGGCGCTGTGCGTCGTTGAAGTAAGCCGGAACCGTGATGACGGCCTGATCGACCTTGGAGCCGAGATAGGCTTCCGCGGTCTCTTTCATCTTCTGCAGGATGAAGGCGGAAATCTGCGACGGCGAATAGGTTTTGCCTTCGACCTCGACCCAGGCGTCGCCGTTCGAGGCGCGCGCAATCTTATAAGGGACGAGCTTCTTGTCCTTCTCCACCATCGGGTCGTCATAACGACGGCCGATGAGGCGCTTCACTGCGAAAATCGTGCGCTCCGGATTGGTGACCGCCTGGCGCTTGGCCGGCTGGCCGACGAGCCGCTCGCCCTCGTCCGTAAAAGCGACGATGGACGGCGTAGTGCGCATTCCCTCTGCGTTCTCGATGACCTTCGGCGTCGTGCCTTCCATGACAGCGACGCAGGAATTCGTGGTCCCGAGATCAATACCGATGACCTTTCCCATGGTCCTTAATCCTCTCTCTTGTGGCAGGTCGGGCAGGCCCCGAAGGCACCGTTAGGTCCGACCCCCTTATGACACTCAGTTACCCCGTGCGCTGCTCAAGAACCGGTCCTAAAGCCCGCTACGCTAGGGGGATTTCCCTTGGCTCATATAGGAGGGACCCGCCGCCCCGCAAGACAGGATTTGACGTAAAGCGGCTTGCCATCGGGCTATTTAAGGGGGTCGTATCCTGACTTACTGACGCGGTCTTGTCGCAGCTTCGTGGCCGAAGCTTCGGCATGGATGGCGACTGGCACGATGAACTGAGACAAGACCACTGACAATGCGTGGGCAAATTGCTGGGCTCCAACTGCGGTGCTCAGCCTGCCGTGCCCAACCTGCCTTGCCGTGGTAAAGGGCCAATGAAGATGCAGGCTCTCGATATCAACGGGGCGCGGTTTTATCCGGGTTATCTCGACCGCGATGCACAGGCCGCCGTGCTCGCCGCCGTGCAGCGGATATTTGCCGCCGCACCCCTGTTTACGCCGCGCATGCCGAGATCGGCACGCCCATTCTCGGTTCGCATGTCGAATTGCGGGACGCTTGGCTGGATGTCGGACGAGAACGGCTATCGCTACACGCCGGCCCATCCCGAGACTGGCAGACCGTGGCCGCCACTGCCAGCGCCGCTTGCGACATTGTGGGATGACGTCGCCTTCTATCCGCATCCGCCCGAGGCCTGCCTGATTAACTTTTACAGCCCGGACGCCAAAATGGGTCTGCATCAGGATCGCGACGAGGCGGATTTCTCGGCGCCCGTGGTGTCGCTGTCGCTGGGCGATTCCTGTCTGTTCCGGATCGGCGGTTTAAAGCGCGGCGATCCCACCCGTTCCGTCCGCCTCAATTCCGGCGACGTGATCGTGCTCGGTGGCGCGACCCGGCTTGCTTTCCATGGCGTCGACCGCATCTATCCCGAGACGTCGACCTTATTCGCGCAGGCCGGGCTGGCAGGGGGTGGACGGATCAATTTGACCATGCGACGGGTGACACAACCGCCGCGAAGTCATGACGCGCCAAGCCGTGAGCACCCTGCCCCGGCCGCTGCTGTGGACTAATCCAATGCCGATCCGACCGATCCGATCTCACTTTGGCATCTATGCCGCCGCGACCTTTGCCCTCGTTCTCCTGGCAAGCTTGTCGACGCGTCCGGCCATGACTCCGGCGATGGCTGCGGACCCGATCTTTCCACCCGGCTCGCGGATCGGCGTCGTGCCGCCCGAGGGCATGGTGACAAGCCGCAATTTCGTCGGTTTCGAGGACCCGCGGAAGAACGCCGCGATCCTGTTCACGACGCTGCCGACCAAAGCCTTTGAGGCGCTCGACAAGTCGATGGTGCCGGACGCAATGAAGGGCGACGGCGTCGATGTCGAAAAGCGCGAGCCGATCGAGCTCGGCATCGGTAAGGGCTTCCTGCTCACCGGGACCCAAGTCACCGGCGACACGCGCTATCGAAAATGGCTGCTGGTCGTAGCCGCCGGCAAGATCACGGCGTTGGTGACCATCCAGGCCCCTGACAAGGATGCGGCTTATTCCGACACAGCGATGCGCGGCACGCTCATGACGCTTGCGGTGCGTGACAGCGTGCCCGACGCCGAACAGCTCGGCTTAATGCCCTTCAATATTGGCGACCTGGCCGGCTTTCATGTCGGCGAGGCCTTGCCGGGCCGCGCCGTGATGCTGGTCGATCGCGATCCGGATCAGGCCACGAATGAACCCGCGGAGCCGTCAAGCTTCAAGGCGCGTCTGTTTATTGCCGCCATGCCGGGCGCGCCGGCGGAGCCCGGCGATCGCAGTAATTTCGCGCGCAATACGTTCCAGCAGATCATCGGCATCAAGGAAGTGCGGGTGCAGGACGCCGAGCCGCTGCGCATCGGAAGTCAGCCAGGCTTCGAGACGCTCGCCAAGGCAAAGGACAGCCAGAGCAATGCCGATGTCATGGTGGTGCAATGGCTGCGGTTTGGCACCGCGGGTCACCTGCAGATGGTCGGCATTGTGCACGCCGATGTCTGGCCGACGGAATTCAACCGCCTGCGCACCATCCGCGACAGCATCGAACCAAGATGATTAGCTGACCGCTTTGGCGTTGTCGTTGAAGGATGACGGCGCCATCTTCGGGCCGCCCTTCGACACCCCGACCAGAGCCGGCCGCAGGATGCGGTCGCCGATCATGTAGCCAGGCTGCACCACTTGCACCACGCTGCCGGCCGGCACGGTCGGATCAGGCACTTCGAACATCGCCTGATGCAGGTTCGGATCGAATTTCTCGCCCTGCGGCGAAAACTGGCGGATACCGTTCTTCTCCAAGGCCTTCTGAAGCTCACGCTCGGTGAGATCGACGCCTTCGATCAGCGCCTTGACGTTAGGATCGGCATTGGCGCGCAATTCCGCCGGCACCGCATCGAGCGCGCGGCGCATATTGTCGGCGACATTGAGCATGTCGCGGGCAAAGGAGGCGACGCTGTAGAGCCGCGAGTCGGCGACCTCGCGCTCGGTGCGCTTGCGCAGATTCTCCATCTCGGCGAGCGTGCGCAGCAGGCGGTCTTTCATGTCCGCATGCTCGCGCTCAAGCGCGGTGGACGGCGTGGGCGCCGCGGCCTCGTTTGGCGCGGCCGCTTCGTCCTCAGCGCGAGCGGTCTGTTCCGTCATAGCTCAATCCCATCTTTTTTCGGTCTTAGAACGCCTGATCCCTGAAAAACGTCGCAGGCAGATTGCCGTACAAAGGAGTCTGTCCGTGCCAGATCCGGCGGTCTGGCCCATTTATGCCCCGGATATCAGGGCTTAGCCGGCAAAAATCAAGCGCCGCGGTGCAAGAAGATAAGTGTCCTTATGTTTAAGACGCCCGTTTGAGCGCCGCCGGAACCAGGACTAGCCACCGAGTAGCTTGCTGACGATCTTGGCCGTGTAGTCCACCATCGGCACGATCCGCGCGTAATTGAGCCGTGTCGGACCGATAACGCCAAGGACGCCCACTATTTGCCTGGAGGCATCGTGATAGGGCGCGACAATGGTCGAGGAGCCCGACAGCGAGAACAGCTTGTTTTCCGAGCCGATGAAGACGCGGACGCCTTCGGCCTGCTCGGCGCGGCCGAGCAGATCGATCACCTCGCGCCGGGTTTCGAGATCGTCGAACAGGAGCCGCACCCGTTCCAGGTCGGCGAGCGCTTTGAGATCGTCGAGCAGGTGCGCCTGTCCGCGCACGATCAGCTTGCGCTCGTCGGTCTCGCCGCCGGACCAGCTGGCGAGCCCTTCGGCGACGACTTGCTGCGTCAGCTGATCGAGCTCGGCCTTGCTGTCCTTCATCGTGCGCTCGACCTCGGTCTTGACCTCGTTGAGGGTGTGACCGCGGATGCGCGCGTTGAGGAAATTTCCGGCTTCGGTCAGCGCCGAGGTCGGCAGACCGAGCGGAACATTGAGGACGCGGTTTTCGACCTGGCCGTCCTCGCCGACCATGATGACCAGCGCCCGTTCCGGCTCGAGACGAACGAATTCGATGTGTTTGAGTCGGGGATTGGCTTTGGCCGTCAGCACCACGCCGGCGGCGCGGCTGAGCCCCGAGAGCAGTCCCGACGCCTCGGTGAGAACGCCTTCGACCGACTTCGCCTGCCCGGACGCCGCGACCTGAGCCTCGATCGCCTTGCGGTCGCGCTCGGTCAGATCGCCGATCTGCATCAGCGCATCGACAAAGAAGCGTAAACCGATTTCCGTGGGCAGCCGACCTGCCGACGTATGCGGCGCATAGACCAGTCCGAGCTGTTCGAGATCGGACATGACATTGCGCACCGAAGCCGGCGACAAGGTCATCGGCAAGATGCGCGCGAGATTCCGCGAGCCGACCGGCTCGCCGGTCGCGAGATAGCTCTCGACGATCAGGCGAAAGATTTCGCGCGAGCGCTCGTTGAGCTGCGCCAAGCCCTGCTGGTTCACGCCGAGGGGAAAATCGTGGCTGGCCAAGGATTAAGACCCCGGATTACGACCCCGAATAGCCAAGAACATCTGCTATTTAGATATATCACTCCGCCGCCGCCATAGCACGCGAACTAGCAGGCCCACCGCTGTTCAAGAGAGCCATGAGTTGGCCGACCGAGCCGAAGTCCTCAAGCCGGTCGACGGCCTTCACCACGGCTTCCGCAGCGGCATCCGGCAGCACGCCCGCGGCATAGGTGCGGAATTTCTGCTCGATCTGCGCCCGCGATAGCGGGTTCTCGAACGAGCCGAGCGGATGCTCGCAGCGCGCCGAATGGGCTTTGTCGTCATCCATCTCGATGTCGACCTTGGCTCCGGAGCCCTTCACCGCCGGCTCGGGATAGACCTCCACCTTCTGCGCGGCGAAAGCACGCAGGGCAGGATCGTCGTAACGATTGGGCTCGAACTGCGCCAGCGTGAGCGCCCGATCGTGCAAGATGACGGCCGCGGTATAATGCGCCGAGAGCAGCGCCTCAAACTTGGCTTTGTAAGTGCTGAAGCCGCCGTGCAGATCGAACGCCGTCTGACTGACACCAATGCGGACTTTGCGCACGCGCGACGGCTCGATCTTCAGCTTCTCGACCAGATCGAAAATCGCCGTCGCCAGACCCTGAATGACCGTGGCCGACGGCCATAGCCGCAGCGCAATCTGTTCGAGCTCATAGCGCGTGCCGAGATCGGCGGTCGCCACATCCGGCAACCCGCCGCTGACATAGGCATGGTAGAGCCCACCGTCCTTGGCGGTAAGGAATTCGCGGGTGGCGACAAAATTCTGCTGCGCCAGAAGCGCCGCCATCAGCCCGGACAGCGCGCCGCGGCATTGATGGAATTTCACGGTCGGCGTGCCCCAGGCGGCGTACGTGCCCGCGGCCTGGCTGCCGGCAAGACCGAAGGCGCGCGCCATGGTGCCGGTATCGAAGCGCAACAGCGAACCGACGGCAGCCGCGGCCCCGAACGGGCCGATAATGCCCGGCCCATGCCAGCCGCGGGCGCGGAATACCGGATAATCGAGCCCGATGCCGATCCGCGTCGTGACTTCAGAGCCGGCGGCGATGGCGACCAGAAGATCGCGGCCAGACAGCCCGTCGCGCTCGGCGATCATCAGCGCCGGCGGTACGATCTCCGGCGTGATGTGGGTCATGGTCGCGCGATGCACGTCGCACATCGTGGTCGCGGTCACGAGATAGGCGTTGAGCAGCGTCGCGCCGGCAAGCGACATATGGCCGCCGCCGATCACGCTCGATTCCGTGCCTTGCGCGAGCGCATGCGCAAAAGCCGAGACCTGGCCGGTCTCCTCGCCTTGATTGCCGGCAATCGCACAGGCCAGAGCATCGAGCAGGAGATTTTTGGTGTGCTCTCGCGCCCGCGCCGGAAGATCGTCGTAGGTCAGACTTGCCGCGAATTTTGCAAGGATTTGCGTAGCTTCTGGTTGTTTTGCTTCTTGACTCACCGCAACCTCCCTAGAACCGGATGACCGGAGCGTAGCGGGTAGCCGCAACCTAAGGCAATTGTGGCTCGTTTCCGGCCGAGCGGCATTGGGTCCCGGCAGCCGCCATTGCGCTCATTGTGGCCGAGCACGTAAAAGACGCTTCGCCTTTTGCGAACCGGGAGACCTGCATGCGGCCAAGCCGCCGACAACCAGACGAATTGCGCGCCGTCTCGCTCGAGCGCGGCGTGGTCAAATATGCGGAAGGCTCCTGCTTCGTGAAATTCGGCGATACGCACGTGCTGGTCACGGCGACGCTGGAAGATCGCCTGCCGCCCTGGCTGAAAGGCCAAGGGCGCGGCTGGGTGACAGCCGAGTACGGCATGCTGCCGCGGGCGACACTCGAGCGCACGCGCCGCGAGGCGTCAGCGGGCAAGCAGAACGGACGCACCGTGGAAATCCAGCGTCTGATCGGACGCAGCTTGCGCTCAGTGGTCGATCTCAAGGCCATGGGCGAGCGGCAGATCACCATCGACTGCGACGTGATCCAGGCCGATGGCGGCACGCGCACTGCCTCCATCACCGGCGCCTGGATCGCGCTGCACGATTGTCTTGCCTGGATGAAGACGCGCGAGATGTTCGACGGCAATCCGCTGGGCGATCATATCGCGGCGATTTCCTGCGGCGTCTGCTCGGGCACCGCGGTGCTCGATCTCGACTATGCCGAAGATTCGCAAGCCGACACCGACGCCAATTTCGTCCTCACCGGCTCCGGCAATATTGTTGAAATACAGGCGACTGCGGAGAAGATCCCGTTCTCCGAAGATCAGTTTTCCGCGCTGTTGGCGCTGGCGCGCAAAGGCGTGACCAAGCTTGTCGATTTGCAGAAGATGGCGGTGATGTGAGCGAACAAAAACATCGCCGCATCACGGGCCGCCTGGTGATCGCGACCCACAATCCGGGCAAGCTCGCCGAAATGCGCGAATTGCTTGCGCCCTATGGCATCGCCGCGATATCGGCGGGTGAATTGGGACTTGCCGAGCCTGACGAGACCGGAACGACATTCCGCGACAATGCCCGCATCAAGGCGCAGGCCGCGGCGACAGCGGCAAAACTGCCCGCATTTGCTGACGATTTCGGGCCTTGTGGTCGATGCGCTTGACGGCGAGCCCGGCATCTACTCGGCGCGCTGGGCAGGACCTGATAAGAATTTCGCCGGCGCCATGGCCATGATCGAGAACAAATTGAAACAAAGCTGCGCGACCGCGCCAGGTGAGCGCAAGGCGCATTTCGTCTCGGCTTTGTGCGTAGCCTGGCCGGACGGTCATGTCGAGGATTTCGAGGCACGGGTCGATGGCGTTCTGGTCTGGCCGCCGCGCGGCGACAAAGGTTTCGGCTATGATCCGATGTTTCTGCCCGACGGGCATGATCGGACTTTCGGCGAAATGCCGAGCGAGGAAAAACACGGATTGCCGCCGCGTGGTAAAGGTCTTTCACATCGCGCGCGCGCATTCCTGAAACTTGCGGAGGCGTGTCTTGACTGACACCATGGCAGAGACAATCGCGCGGAAAATCCCAGGCGACCTGGCCTTTCGGCGTTTATGTGCACTGGCCGTTCTGCCTGTCGAAATGTCCCTATTGCGACTTCAACAGTCATGTGCGTCACACGGCGATCGACGAACCGCGTTTCCTGCGCGCCTTTCACACCGAGATCGGCACGACCGCCGAACGGATGCGCGGCCGCACCGTGTCGTCGATCTTCTTCGGCGGCGGCACGCCGTCTCTGATGCAGCCTTCGACCATCGCCGGCATTCTCAATTCGATCGCGCGGCAGTGGCGCGTCGCGCCCAACGCCGAAATCACCATGGAGGCCAATCCGACCAGCGTCGAAGCCGAACGGTTTCGCGGCTATCGCGCGGCCGGCGTCAATCGCGTGTCGCTCGGCGTGCAGGCGCTTGACGATCGGGTGCTGGCGGAGCTCGGCCGCTTGCACACCGCGCGTGAGGCGCTCGACGCCGTCGATGTCGCACGCAAAGTGTTCGACCGTTATTCCTTCGACCTGATCTATGCGCGGCCGGGGCAGGAGCCGAAAGCCTGGGCGGCCGAATTGCGTGCCGCTCTGGCCGAGGCCGGCGAGCATCTTTCGCTTTATCAACTGACCATCGAGCCGGACACGCCGTTTGCCGGGCTTCATGCGGCCGGCAAATTGCAACTGCCTGACGAGGACACCGCGCGGGCGCTCTACGACACCACCCAGGAGATCTGCGCCGCGCAGGGGCTGCCGGCCTATGAGATTTCCAATCATGCCCGGCCCGGCGGCGAATCCCGGCACAATCTGATCTACTGGCGCTCACATGAATATGCCGGCGTCGGGCCCGGCGCCCATGGCCGGCTCGACGTCGATGGCCAACGGCACGCGACTGCCACGGAAAAGCGCCCGGAGACCTGGCTCAGCCTGGTCGAATCGGAGGGCCACGGCGTCATTACCGACGAGGTGCTGACCCGCGAAGAGCGTTCCGACGAATTCCTGTTGATGGGATTGCGGCTGGCCGAGGGGATCAATGTCGCCCGCTATGAGGAAATTTCCGGCCGCAAGCTCGATCCGGACGGGTCGCCGCCCTGTTGGCGCACGGATTGGTCGAGACCACGGAGGACGGCTGCCTGCGGGTGACGCTGCCTGGCTTCCCGATCCTCGACGCCGTGGTGGCGGATCTGGCGGCCTGATATTAATAAGCTAGCTTATAAAATGTAGCACGGCCATGTGCAGGGTTGCGAGGCTCGATTTTCCCAATGAAAATCGGCGCTTTCCGCAGCTACGGCAGGACCTCTCCGATCAGGGCGTATATAAGCAAGCTTATTATCCTGCGGGCGACACGCCGAAGCTTTTGGGCGGCGGCGAGACGATCTGCGGCCCAGCCGGCGTGACGCGCATCACCGCGAGCCCACGATCATTGGTGCCGTCCGCCCGGAATCGGAACAGACCGTCGATTCCGGAGAAGCCGGATGGGTTGGTCAAGAGTCTCCGGCGAAAACCGTGCGGGCCCTGGGTTTTGACCAAGGCGGCGACCAGCGCCACCGCATCATAAGCAAGCGTGGCCGTTCGGACCGGATCTTGTCCATAGCGCTTGCGATAGCGCTGCGTGAAGTTCCGATAACCGGCGCCGTCCGGCGCCGCATAGAAGCCGCCATCCAGTGCCGGCGTCGCATAGATGCGCGGATCGTCCCACAGGCCGGTGCCGAGAAGCTGCATCCGCTTGAGATTGACGCCATTCGCCGCCAGCGCGGCAACGACACCCGGCACCGCGTCGCCACCATCCGGGATGAATAGCGCATCGGCGCGGGCCGAAGCCTGGGTGATATTCTGGATCGGGCCGGCCATCGGGCCCCGTCATGCGCATAGCGCTCGAGCCCGACTACCTGTCCACCTCGCCGGCTCACAACCTGTTTGAAAGCGGCCTCGACGACCGTGCCATAGGGATTGTCGGGGATCAGCGCCGCGAACGAGTGCCGCCCCGTTGACGTGGTGTATTGCACGATACGGTCGACATCGGATTCCGGCAGAAAACTGAGCAGATAGACGCCGCTCGCTGCGACATTGGTGTCGGTGGAAAAAGCGATGACGGGAATGTTGCGCGCCCGCGCCACCTGGCCGACATAGGTCACGGATTGCGCGAATAGCGGGCCCAAAATGATCTCGGCGCCTTGATCGATTGCCTGCTGCGCGCCGGCCCGCGCGCCGTCCGGTGTGCCGGCATCGTCCTTCACCAGGATCTGGACATTTGGCGCATTGAACTCGGCGATCGCCAATTCAGCGGCATTGCGCATGGCCTGCCCGGCAACGCCGGCATTGCCAGGCGCCGACAAAGGCAGAATGAGCCCGACTTTGACTTGACCGGTCCCGATGGTCGCCTCCGCGGCCGTCGGGGTATTCGTCGGAACCGCATTCGGCGACAAATATTGGGAATTCTGCGTGCAGCCGGCGCGAGCACGCCGGCGCTCGCCAACAGCCCCGCAATCGAGCGGCGCCGCGTCGGCAAAAACATAGGCGTGACGGCCGACGTCTCTCCCTTCGCCAGCGATGACAAAGCGGGTCTCCTTACGGCGCGAAACTCAGAAATTGTGGCACTGGCGCCGAGCAAATTTGGCATCGCCAATCTGACATATTGGCGGCGAATGGTTAACCCAAGCCAAGAATTGGGGAAATCCCGCCGCGGCGTGCGCCGCCGAGCGGGCCGTCGTCATGACGACTTGAATCATGACGGCTTGGCGCGGCACGGCTAGATTGTCGGTGATGAATACCCTGCATGGAAAGCCCTCCCCTTCGGCCCCCGCCGTTTCGCGGCACTACATGCTTGCGGGCCATGAGAGCGAGGCGCCAAAGCTCAAGGCCGGTCTGCATGTCGTTGCCACCCCCATCGGCAATCTTGGCGATATCACGCTGCGCGCGCTCGAGACACTGGCCGGCGCCGACCTGATCGCCTGCGAGGACACCCGTGTCACCCGCAAGCTCCTCGAACGCTACGCGATTTCGACCCCCCTCACTCCCTATCACGAGCACAATGCGGCACAGGCAAGGCCGGCTCTGTTACAAAAGATTGCCAACGGAGTGGCCGTGGCTTTGGTCTCCGACGCGGGCACGCCGCTCGTTTCCGATCCAGGCTTTAAGCTCGTACGCGCCGCTCAGGAAGCCGGACACATCGTCACAACGCTGCCCGGCGCCTCGTCGCTGTTGGCAGCGCTGACGATCGCCGGACTGCCGACCGACCAGTTTCTGTTCGCCGGATTTCTGCCGCCGAAAGAGGCCGCACGCCGCACCCGCATAGCCGAACTCGCGCGCATTCCGGCAACGCTGGTTCTGTTCGAGACCGGCCCGCGGGCCGCGGCCGCGCTCGGCGATTTGGCGCAAGGTCTCGGCGCCGATCGCCCAGCCGCGTTGTGCCGCGAGCTCACCAAGCTGCATGAGGAAGTTCTGCGCGGTGATCTGACGACGCTCGCGCAGACTTGCGCGGCAACTGAGCCGCGCGGTGAAATCGTGCTGGTGATCGCGCCGCCGCAACAGGCGGCGCCGGTGAGCGCGGCGGAGGCCGACAGCCTTTTGCGCCAAGCTTTGGCGCGGCTCTCGGTGAAGGACGCCGTCGGCGAAGTCGCCGACGCGACCGGGCTGCCGCGGCGCGAAGTCTATCAGCGTGCTTTAGCGCTGACAACTCGTGACCAAGAACGACGAAGATGCAAACGGAGGACGTCAGTGATGGCGCGCCGCGCGCAACCGTTGGGCCGGCCTTCGGTGAAGCCCGGCCAAATCCAGCCGAACGCCACCAAACCCTCCAAAGCCGCGCCGCGGCCGGCGCGTGTTGCGGCATTCAAGCTCGGCGTGTCGGCGGAGAGCCGCGCAGCAATGCTGTTGATCGCCAAAGCCTATCGGATCCTGGCGCGGCGCTGGAAGACGCCATTCGGCGAGATCGACATCGTCGCCCGCCGCCGCCGCACCCTGGTCTTTGTCGAGGTCAAGGCGCGCGGCACCGCCGACCAAGCCATGGAGGCCGTGACCGAGCGCAGCCGCCAGCGCATCATCGGCGCCGCCGAATTGTGGCTCGCGCATCATCCGCAGGACGGCAAAGGCGATGTCCGCTTCGACGTCATCGTGGTGACGCCTGGCAAACTGCCCCAGCACATCCCAAATGCTTTTGATGCCAGCCGCTAACGCCCCTTCTCCTGATTGCTAGCCGCGCCTGCGAAAATTGCGTAGACCTTCTTCCGTTTCACCCTCTCACCTTTGCCGGACCCTTTCGCATCATGGCCCTTAACGTCGCCGTCCAGATGGACCCGATAGAGCGGATCAATATCCGCGGCGATTCGACGTTTGCATTGCTGCTCGAAGCGCAAGCGCGTGCTCATCCGCTGTCCTATTACACGCCCGACCAGCTGTCGCTGCGCGACGGCAAAGTATCGGCGAGCGTGCGGCCGCTGGCGGTGCGCGACGTCGCCGGCGACCACTTCACGCTCGGCGAAGCCCGCCATGCCGAGCTGTCGTCGTTCGACGTGATCCTGCTGCGGCAGGACCCGCCGTTCGATCTCGCTTACATCACCTCGACGCATATGCTCGAGCGCGTGCATCCGAAGACGCTGGTGGTCAACGATCCGGCGCATGTGCGCAACGCGCCGGAGAAAGTTTTCGTCACCGAATTTCCCGATCTGATGCCGCCGACTCTGGTCACGCGCGACCTCGACGCCATCAAGGCGTTCCGCAAAGAGCACGGCGACATCGTGATGAAGCCGCTCTATGGCAAAGGCGGCGAGGCGGTGTTTCTGCTGTCACGCGAGGATCTCAATTTCGGCTCGCTCTATGACATGTTCGCTGCGACCTTCCGCGAGCCGTGGGTGATCCAGAAATTCCTGCCGGCGGTGAAGGAAGGCGACAAGCGCATCATCCTGGTCGACGGCGAATTCGCCGGCGCGGTCAACCGCGTGCCGGCGGCGGACGATCTGCGCTCGAATATGGTGCGCGGCGGCATGCCGAAGGCGACCGACCTCACCGATCGCGAGCGCGAAATCTGCGCCCGGCTCGGCCCGGCTTTGCGCGAACGCGGCTTGCTGTTCGTCGGCATCGACGTGATCGGCGACTATCTCACCGAGATCAACGTCACCTCGCCGACCGGCATCCGGGCGGTAAAGAATTTAGGCGGGGCGGACATCGCGGCGCTGATCTGGGACAAGATCGCGGAAAAGCGCCGCTGATCTTTTAGTTTGAGCATGATCTTTTCCGAAACCGGTTCCCACTTTTCGGGATCATGCTCTAAGCGCGAGCAGGCGCCGGCGTTGCAACGACTACATCCTTGTGCGTCGACTTCCGCACCATCAGCACCAAAGCCGCAGCGATGATGCACAGCGCGCCGGCGGCGAAGAAGGCCGGCAAGTAGGTGTCGTATTCGGTACGGATCAGGCCGGCGCCGAACGCAGCACTGGCGGCGCCGATCTGATGGCCGGCGAACACCCAACCAAACACCATGCCGGCCTTCTCCGGGCCGAAACGATTGGCGGTGAGCTTCACTGTCGGCGGCACGGTCGCGATCCAATCAAGCCCGTAGAACACCGCGAACAGCGACAGGCCGTAGAACGAGAAATTGGTGAACGGCAAATAGAGCAGCGATAGGCCACGCAGGCCGTAATACCAAAACAACAGCCAGCGATTGTCGAAGCGGTCGGACAGCCAGCCCGAACCGATGGTGCCGGCGAAATCGAAAATGCCCATCATGGCGAGCACGCTTGCCGCGGTCGTCGCCGCCAGGCCGTAATCGTGGCACAGCGTGACGAAATGGGTCTGGATCAGGCCATTGGTGCTGCAGCCGCAGACGAAAAACGTGGCGAACAGCACCCAGAAAAGCGGCACCCGCGCCGCCTCTCTCAGCACGTTGAGGGGCGACAGCAGAAGCGACACGAGACCGACGCCTTGCGCGGGCGGCGGGGTGATCTTGGTCTCGCCATAGACCGGCAGATTGAGGTCGCTCGGCCGGTCGCGCATGAACAACGAGGCAAACAGCGCGACCACGCCCAGCATGCAGGCGACGAACACCAGTGTCATGCGCCAGCCATAGCTGGTCGTCAGATGCGCTATCAGCGGCAGAAACACCAATTGCCCGGTGGCATTGCTGGCGGCCAGCATGCCCATGACCAGGCCGCGGCGATGATTGAACCAGCGTGACGCCACGGTGGCCGCAAGCACCATCGCGGTGAGGCCCGTGCCGACGCCGACAACGATGCCCCATAGCAGAACGAGCTGCCACACCTGCGTCATGCCGAGCGAGATCAGATAGCCGGCCGAGATCAGCGCCATGGCGGCGATGATGACGCGACGCACGCCGTAGCGATTCATGAAAGCGGCGGCGAACGGACCGAACAAGCCGAACAGCATGAGCCGCAGCGCCAGCGCCGAAGAGATCTGCGCGTCGCTCCAGCCGAATTCCTGCTCGAGCGGCACGATCAGCACACCCGGCGTGCCCATTGCGGCCGCGCCGCATAGCAGCGTGAAGAACGTGACGGCAACGACGACCCAACCGTAATGAATGTCCCGGCGGGCCAAAGTGGCAGCGAGCGCGGTCGACGGCATGATGATGTTCCCAATTCTGCCGGTATCGGCTTGGCGCGAAAAACAAAACGATGGCCACCACCGCAGTTAAATGATGGCCATCATCGAATGCTTGTATATTGATGACGATCGTCATATAATTTGTCAAGGTCGCGGCGCGCCCTGGGCGCCGCCGCGCATAGCTGAGGTGCGTGATGAGAGTGAGCCGCGAGAAGGCTGCCGAAAACCGCGAGCGCATTATCGAGGCGGCGGGCGCGCTGCTGCGCGCCAACGGCTTTGCCGGCATCGGCGTCGCCGACATCATGAAAGCCGCCAATCTCACCCATGGCGGATTTTACGGGCACTTCAAATCAAAGGACGATCTGGTCGCGCAGGCCTGCCGCAAAGCCACGGCGAAAGCGGCGGAAAATTGGGAAAAGACCGCGACGCAGTCTCCCGACGAAGCTTATGCGGCGCTGCTGAGCCGTTATCTGCAGTCGCGCCATCGCGACGAGCCGGGCCAGGGCTGCGTGTTTGCCGCGCTCGGCGCCGATGCGGCGCGCAGCGGCGCGGTGGTGCAGGACGCGTTCGCCGACGGGCTCGAACCGTTGATCGATCTTCTGACCAAATCCGCGCCCGGCCGCACCAAGGCCGAACGCCGCCGCAAAGGCGTCGCCGCCATGGCCGGCCTCGTCGGCGCGCTGCTTCTGGCGCGCGCGGTCGGCAGCAAAGGCAACAAAGAATTCTCCGACGAAATTCTCGAAGCCACCCGGCGCGAATTGCTCGGTGCTGGAAGGCATTGATTTCAGAGAAAAATTCTTTCCTGGATCGGCAGCCGGAACTATGTTCTCTAAATGTTCTTGACGCCAGCTAAACTTACGGTAGCTTGAAGTCAGGTTTGACGACTGACCGGCGAACAATCCGCTGGCGGGGCAGACATGGTCCAGCGCGTCTCCACGGTTGCGTTCGAAGGCATCGAGGTTCGCCCGGTCGACGTGCAGGTGCAGGTCGCGGCCGGCATGGTGGCCTTCAACATCGTGGGCTTGCCCGACAAGGCGGTCTCGGAAGCGCGCGAGCGGGTGCGCTCGGCGCTGATCGCCTCGGGCCTCGCTTTGCCGGCGCGGCGCATCACCATCAATCTTGCGCCCGCCGATCTGCCCAAGGAAGGCAGCCATTACGATCTGCCGATCGCGCTCGGACTGATGGCGGCGATCGGCGCCATTCCGCACGATGCACTGGCCGGCTTCACCGTGCTCGGCGAACTCGGTCTCGACGGCTCGATCGCGCCGGTCGCCGGCGTGCTGCCCGCCGCCATCGGCGCCAATGCGCGCGGCGAGGGCCTGATGTGTCCGGCGGCCTGCGGGCCGGAAGCGGCCTGGGCCAGCCCCGATATCGAGATCATCGCCGCCTCTTCATTGATCCAGCTCGCGAACCATTTCAAAGGCACGCAGGTGCTGTCGCGGCCACAGCCGAAGATACTCGATGTCACCGGCCCGTCGCTCGATCTCGCCGACATCAAAGGCCAGGAGAGCGCCAAGCGCGCGCTCGAAGTGGCAGCAGCTGGCGGCCACAATCTGCTCATGGTCGGACCGCCGGGCGCCGGCAAATCGATGCTCGCTGCGCGTCTGCCCTCGATCCTGCCGCCGCTGACGCCGTCCGAACTGCTCGAAGTGTCGATGGTCGCCTCGATCGCCGGCGAGATCAAAGGCGGCGCGCTCACCAATCGGCGGCCGTTCCGCGCGCCGCATCATTCCGCGAGCATGCCGGCTTTGGTCGGCGGCGGCATTCACGCGCGGCCCGGCGAGATTTCACTCGCCCATCACGGCGTGCTGTTTCTCGACGAGCTTCCGGAATTTCAGCCGCACGCGCTCGAATTCGTTGCGCCAGCCGCTCGAGACCGGCGAAGTCTCGATCGCCCGCGCCAATCACCGCGTCACTTATCCGGCGCGCTTCATGCTGGTGGCGGCGATAAATCCGTGCCGCTGCGGCCATGCCAGCGAACCGGGCTTCTCCTGCCGCCGCGGACCGGTGTCGCGCTGCAGCGCCGATTATCAGGGCCGGCTCTCCGGCCCACTGCTCGACCGCATCGATCTTCATATCGAAGTGCCGGCGGTGACCGCCGCCGATCTGATCCTGCCGCCGCCGACCGAAGGCAGCCGCGAAGTCGCTGCGCGCGTCGCGGCCGCGCGCGAACGCCAGGTTGCGCGTTACGCCGCGATCGGACTGCCACATGTGCGCAGCAATGCCGCGGTCTCCGGCGCCGTGCTGGAAGATGTGGCGCGGCCGGACGCGAGTGGCATGACGCTGTTGCGAGAAGCCGCCGACGCGATGCGGCTCTCCGCCCGCGGCTATCACCGCGTGCTGCGCGTCGCCCGCACGCTGGCCGATCTCGACGGCCTAGACAAAGTCGGCCGCGTGCACCTCGCCGAAGCGCTATCCTATCGCGCCCTTGCCGACGAGGTTCGGCGCGCGGCCTAGACCAAGCGCATCCCGGGCAAATCACCTAAACTGCCGCCCGGTCCGCCCCGCGCAGCGCATCCGGCCCGGGCTGCGGCATCCTTCAGCTTGCCATCCAGGTCCGTCCAGCCATGCCCAATCCGATCCGTCCCCTCGCCTTCATTCTCGGCTCGACCGATCATGGCACCATGATCTTCAACCGGTTCGACCAGAACGTCGGCACCGGAACGCCGTTCGGCATGGCGTACGACCTGTTCTCCAAGTCCGCCTATGACCCGACTGAAGTCGCCTTGATGATTCAAGTCCTCGAGCTGCGCCGCAAATATCACGGCGACGGTCTCCTCGCGGTGGATTGCGGCGCCAATATCGGCGTCCACACCGTCGAGTGGGCGCGATCCATGACCGGCTGGGGCTCGGTGCTGGCCTTCGAAGCGCAGGAGCGCGTCTATTACGCGCTCGCCGGCAATATCGCGATCAACAATTGCTTCAATGCCCGCGCCGTCAATGCCGCGGTGTCGAGCCGATCCGGCACGATGAAAATTCCGCAGCCGAATTATCTGGCCAATGCGAGCTTCGGCAGCCTTGAACTGAAAAAGGCCGAACGGCCGGAGTTCATCGGTCAAGTGATCGACTATTCCGAAGACAAGATGGCCGACGTGCCGATGATCCATCTCGATGCGCTCAATTTTCCCCGCCTGGATCTTCTGAAGATCGATGTCGAGGGCATGGAGCTCGACGTGCTCGAAGGCGCGGCGAAATGCATCGCCGAGAAGCGGCCGATCATGCTGGTCGAATATTTGAAATCAGATGCCGAGGCCCTGCGCGCACGGCTCGAGGGTTTCGGCTATGCGGTGTATCCGGCCGGGATCAATTTCATCGCCTTCCACAAGAACGACCCATGCATGGAAGGCGTCAAGTTCTCGATGCCGCAACCCGCCGCGGCACAACAGGCGCCGGCGGCTTGAAATTCGAGAAACATCTAGCCCGCGCCGTTGGCGGTGTGGATCGCGCCGCGCATGCCGATCGCCGCCAAAAATTCCTGACGCGTTTCGGCATTGGTGCGGAACACGCCGACCATGCGGCTTGTCACCATGGTGACGCCCGGCTTGTGCACGCCGCGCGTCGTCATGCATTGATGCGTGCCTTCGGTGACCACCGCGACGCCGTGCGGCTTGAGCACGGCGTCAAGGCATGACGCGATCTCCGCCGTCATCTTCTCCTGGATCTGCAGGCGCCGGGCAAAGACTTCGACCAGCCGCGCCAACTTGGAAATGCCGACGACACGGTTGCGCGGCAGGTAGCCGATATGAACGCGGCCGATCACCGGAGCGAGATGATGCTCGCAATGCGACTCGAAGCGGATGTCGCGCAGCACCACGACCTCGTCATAGCCGCCGGTCTCCTCGAATGTGCGCTTGAGATATTCGCGCGGATCGTCGTTGTAGCCGGAGAACCATTCCTCGTAGGCGCGCACCACGCGCGACGGCGTGGCGCGCAGGCCCTCGCGGTCGGGATCGTCGCCGGCCCACTGGATCAGCGTGCGTACGGCGCCCTCGGCCTGTTCGCGCGAGGGGCCGAGGCAACTTTGGCCGATTCGGCGCCTTTCGGGCGCGAACGTTTGGAACCTAGGGCTTTGTCCATCGAGTCTCTCCGGCCGGGCATTCATAGGACGTCTGTTGCACACGAAGTCTGTTGGATGTTCCATTCCGGAAAAGGTTTCCCGCGTCGGGAACATGCTTCGGGCCGAATTAGATCAGCCAAGCCGACGTTAATAAAGCATCAACCCTCCCCTAATCCGGCAAGTTTGGGCCGCGTGTTTCGCAAGCAATGCGCAAGACTCAAGGGCCAAAATAGCCGCATACCGCATCGAGAGACCGGGTCCGGACGCGGCGCCTATTTGCCGCGCCGCCAAACCCTACCGAGACATGCGCCACGCGGACCAGGCGGGACAGGGACCAGATCGGACCATGCGGCCTCGCACAGCGCTTCGAAAGCCGGCCATCATCACCCGCCGCGTGTTCACGCTGGTGATCCGCGCCTTCGCCATCACCATGATGGCCTTCGGAGTGGCGTTCGGCTTCCTGTCGGCGACGACATCGGCTGGCTCGAATTACGATCCGAATCTTTTCGCCATCGGGGTTGCTGCGCTGTTCGGCGCGGCCTGCGGCGGCTTGGGCCTGATGGTGTCGCGCATCCGGCAAATGAAGCGCGAATTGCGCGAGCTCGAAGGGCGTCTCGATGCGGCGGAAGACCGCCATTGGGAATTCAAGGAGGCGCAGGAGCGCGCCAGGAGCTTCTTCGAGGCGCAAGGCGACGCGATCGTCCGCCGCGACGGCAAAAGCCTCATCACTTATGCCAACGATACGTTTTGCAAGCTCGCCGGGCGAACCCGCAACGAGCTGGTCGGCACGGCTTTCGTGCTGCCGGTCGCGGCGCAAAGCGAGACCGTGACCCTGCCGGACGGCACCAGCGGCTATGATCAAAAAATCACTACGCCTGAGGGCCCGCGCTGGATCGCCTGGCGTGAGGTCGTGGTGCGCGCCGACGGCGACAGCGAGGTGCAGAGCGTCGGCCGCGATGTGACCGATCGGGTCAAGGCCGAACATGCGCTCGCCGAAGCGCGCGATCTTGCGGAAGGCGCAAGCCGCGCCAAATCACGCTTTCTGGCCATGGCCTCGCACGAGATCCGCACGCCGCTCAACGGCATTCTCGGCATGGCCGATCTGTTGTCCGATACGCCGCTGACGCCCGAACAGGGAACCTATCTCGCGGCGATGAAGATGTCGGGCAATACGCTCGTGTCCTTTGTCGACGACCTGCTCGATCTGGCGAAGATCGAAGCCGGACGGCTCGATCTGACGCCGCATCCGTTCGGGCTGGCGAGTTTCGTCGAAGAGGCGGCCGAACTGCTTGGGCCGCGCGCCCAAGCCAAGGGACTCGAAATCTGCGCCTATGTCGATGAGCGGCTGCCGGCGCGGGTCATCGGCGACGCGGCACGGCTGCGCCAGGTGCTGTTCAACCTGGTCGGCAATGCCATCAAATTCACCGAGCGTGGCGGCGTCTCGATCATTGTCGAGCCGGACGATCTGCCCGGCCGCATCACCGTAGCTGTCCGCGATACCGGCATCGGCATCGCGCCCGAAGATCAGGCGCGGATCTTCCACGAATTCGAGCAGGCCGACATCGGCTCGACGCGGCGCTATGACGGAATCGGGCTCGGCCTCACCATTTCCAAGCGCCTGGTCGAGCGCATGTCGGGCACCATCGCCATCGACAGCACCGTCGGCAAAGGCTCGCTCTTCCGGGTCACGCTGCCGCTGCCGCCCGACGGCGACGGCCAAGAAACGCAGTTCGCGGCGCCGGATCTCACCGGCAACAATATCCTGATTGTCGCGCCGGCAGTCGTTGAGGCGTCACTGTTGGCGCGCCGTCTGCAACGCTGGGGCGCGCGCACCACCATCGTGCCCGACGAGAAGGTGGCGGCGGCGCTGTTGCCGGAGCACGCCTGGAGCGCCGTGCTGGCCGACCATGCGCTCGGCACCGCCGCAAGCGCGCTGCTGGCGCGAGAGGCCGCGGCATTTGCCCGCCGCATCGTGCTGATCACACCGGCGATGCGGCACGAACTGCCGGCGCTCAAGGACGCGGGCTTCACCGGCTATCTGATCAAGCCGGTTCGCGCCGCTTCGCTCGCCGCGCGCTTTGCCGGCGACGACGATTTCGATCGTGGCCTGAGCTCCGAACCGCTTGCCGAGCCGGCTGAGACGCCGAGCATCGCGCCCGATCACGACGGCCTTTCGATCCTGGTGGCGGAAGACAACGAGATCAACGCACTGCTGGCCCGCGCGCTTCTGAAGAAACTCGGTCACCGCCCGGTCGTGGTCGAGAGCGGCGGCGCAGCGATCGCATGCTGGCGCACAGCGCATGAGGCCGGCGCGCCGTTCGACCGCGTGCTGATGGACCTGCACATGCCGGGCATGGACGGGCTCGAAGCCGCGCGCGCGATCCGCGCCATCGAGGCCGAGGAACAGTTGCCGCGGACGCCGATCGCGGCACTCACCGCCAATGCCGCGACCGAAGATCGCGCCGCATGCCTCGCCGCGGGCATGGATGGCTTTGTCGTCAAGCCGCTCGACCGCGAACGCGTGGCCGCCGCGCTGGCGGCGCCGGGCATGCTGGCCTTCGCGTCATAGAATTTGCGCCGCGGTAGATTTTCCATTTGAGCATGATCTTTTCCGAAAACCGGTTTCCACTTTTCGAGATCATGCTCTAGAGCCGCCGCAGCGCCACTTCCGTGATCTGATGCTGCTCGCTTTTCTTCAGGATCAGATCGGCGCGCGGCCGCGTCGGCAGGATGTTCTCGTGCAGATTGACGAGGTTGATGCGATTCCAGATCGAGGTTGCGGTCTCGACCGCCTCTTCGTCGGATAGTTTCGCGTAACGGTGAAAGTAGGATTTCGGATCGGCAAAGGCGGTGCCGCGCAGTGTCAGAAAGCGGGCGACATACCAGCGCAGCAATACGTCTTCATCGGCATCGAGAAAAATCGAGAAATCGAAATAGTCCGAGACAAATGGCACCGCCTTGCCGTCACGCGGCAACCGCCCGGTCTGCAGCACATTCAGTCCTTCGACGATCAGAATGTCCGGACGCTCGATCTCAATCGATTGATTGGGAATGACGTCGTAGATCAGATGCGAGTAGACCGGCGCTCGCACCGGATGCCGACCGGCCTTGATATCGGACAGAAAGCGCAGCAGCGCCGGCAGATCATAGCTTTCCGGAAAGCCTTTCTTGTCCATCAGGCCTTCGCGGTCGAGCACCGCATTGGGATAGAGAAAGCCGTCGGTGGTGATGATCCCGACCTTGGGCACGTTCGGCCAGCGCACGAGCAGGGCTTCCAACACGCGCGCGGTAGTCGACTTGCCGACCGCGACCGAGCCGCCGACACCGATGATATAGGGCACCTTGGCGTCTTCGGTGCCGAGAAAGCCTTGTTGCGCGCGGAACAGCCGCTGCGTCGCCGCCACATAGAGCGAAAGGAGTCGCGTCAGCGGCAGATAAATTTCCTCGATCTCGGTCATGTCGAGGCGTTCGTGCATCGAGCGCAGCCGCGTGACCTCGGCCGGCTTCAGCGTCATCGGCGTGTCTTGGCGCAACGTCGCCCATTCGCGGCGCGAGAACACGCGATACGGCGACACGTCCTGTTGGGTGCGTTGCTCCATGACCTTCAGCCGGGGCTCACATGCTCTTTATCCGCTTTTGCGCGCGGCCTTTTCGTCAAGGCCGGATTGGCGGGTGCGCGCACCAAGCTCGGCTTCGACCTCGTCAAGCTTGATGCCGCGCGCATACAGCATGACGAGAAGATGATAGAGCACGTCAGCGGCCTCGCCGATTACCCGCTCGCGGTCCTCGCTAATGGCAGCGATCGCGGCCTCGACCGCTTCCTCGCCGAGCTTCTTGGCGCATTGCGCCACGCCGCGATCAAGAAGCTTGCGGGTATAGGACACGTCGGCGCTCTCTTGCGCGCGCATTTCGACCCGTTTTTCCAGGTCGTGAAGGTCAAAGCTACTCATTTGCTTTCCTTAGCATCTCTCGAGCCAGCCTGGGAGAGCACGATTTTTGCGGGCCGCCAACAGTATTTCGCCGGGTATGGTTCCTATTTAGGATCGAATCCATGGCTTCATCTGTGAACCCGCCGGCCCTCGATTTCTGGTTCGATTTCGCCTCGACCTATTCCTATCCGGCGGCGCTGCGGGTCGGCGAGTTGGCGCAGGACGCCGGGGTTACGATTAATTTCAGGCCATTTCTGCTCGGGCCGATGTTCAAGGCGCAAGGCTGGACCAGCTCGCCATTCAATCTCTACCCCGCCAAAGGCGGCTATATGTGGCGCGATCTCGAGCGCATTTGCGCCGATCTGGCGCTGCCCTTCGTGCGGCCCGACCCGTTTCCGCAAAACAGCCTGATCGCCGCCCGCGTCGCGCTGATTGGTCTGCGCGAAACGTGGGGCGAGGAATTTTGTCTTGAAGTCTTTCGCAGCCAGTTCGGCGAGGGCCAGCGCATCGACGGTGCCGAGGCGATCGGGCGAATCCTGGCGCGCCTCGAGATCGCGCCGGAGCCGGTGCTGAAGGCTGCGCAGAGCGACGACACCAAAGCGCGGCTGCGCGAGCAAACGGATGAAGCGGCACAGCGCGGCATCTTTGGCGCGCCGACTTTCATCACCGCCGACGGTGAATTGTTCTGGGGCAATGACCGGCTCGAACGCGCGGTGCTTTGGGCAAAGCAAAGCGATTAAGGATCGAGCCGCATCGGCAAGCCGGTGCGAGCCATATATTCTTTGGCTTCCCGCACGGAATGCTCACCGAAGTGAAAGATCGAGGCGGCGAGCACGGCGCTGGCGTGACCATCGTGAACGCCGGCGACGAGATGATCGAGATTGCCGACGCCGCCCGAGGCGATCACCGGCACGCTCACGGCATCGGACACCGCGCGCGTCAATTCGATATCAAAGCCCCGCCGGGTGCCGTCGCGATCCATCGACGTGAGAAGGATTTCGCCGGCGCCGAGCGCGACCACTTCGCGGGCGTAAGCGACCGCGTCGATCCCGGTCGCATTGCGTCCGCCATGCGTGAAAATCTCCCAGCGTGGCGGCTCGCCCGGCTTTGACACGCGCTTGGCGTCGACGGCGACGACAACACACTGGTCGCCGAATTTCTCCGCTGCTTCCTTGACGAATTCACGGCGCGACACCGCCGCGGTATTGATCGAGACCTTGTCAGCGCCCGAAGCCAGCAACACGCGAATGTCTTCGATGGTGCGCACGCCGCCACCGACGGTGAGCGGCATGAAGCAGGCTTCCGCGGTGCGCCGCACCACGTCGAGCATGATGCCGCGGTTCTCGTGGCTTGCGGTGATATCGAGAAACGTCAGCTCGTCGGCGCCGGCTTCGTCATAAGCGATGGCGGCGGCGACCGGATCTCCGGCGTCGCGCAGATTGACGAAATTGACGCCTTTGACGACGCGACCGTCTTTGACATCGAGGCAGGGGATGACGCGGACCTTGAACATGCTTGGACCTAAGCCGCGGCGCGGCGGCGGCGCCACCTGACAAGTGCCACCACGCAGGCGATGACCGCCCAGACCATCAGCAGAAACTCGCCGACCGGTATCGTGACAAAGCCCAAATAGCCTATGTAAATCATCGTTGTCAGTGTTTGGCTGACGTCACTACCCATCAACAGGCACGGCGAGCGAATTTGCATGCTGCCGTCGCACCCCAAGGCGCTCGCGAGACCTGCGCCGCCGAAGCTCACGATGAATGGCGAGGCCGTGAACAGCAGAATCAAAACGAACGGGATGATCAGCCAAGCGATGGCATGGCTCTTTTTTTTGACTGGACCACCCGCTGATGAATTGGCTGGTACGCTCACGATGCACTCACTTGGTGTCGCGTAGCTTTCAGAAGCGCGATGGCCTCCGCCGCGTCGAGCCGTCCATCATAGAGCGCGCGGCCTGCAATCGCGCCCTCAAGCTTTTTGGCGCGCGGCTCAAGCAACGCGCGGATGTCGGCGATCGAGGCCAGTCCGCCGGAAGCGATCACCGGAATTGAAATCTTCTCCGCGAGCGCGATGGTCGCTTCGAGATTGAGGCCCTTGAGCATGCCGTCTCGCGAGACATCGGTATAGATGACGGCGGCGACGCCGGCGTCTTCGAAACGCTGCGCAAGCTCGACCGCCGACAGCGTCGACGTCTCCGCCCAGCCTTCGACCGCGACTTTGCCATCGCGCGCATCAAGGCCGACGGCAACGCGGCCGGGAAAAGCACGTGCCGCCTCTTTCACCAGCGCCGGATCGCGCACCGCCGCAGTGCCGATAATGACACGCCGGATGCCCTTGCCGAGCCAGGCGTCGATCGTGACGCGATCGCGGATGCCGCCGCCAAGCTGCACCGGGATGTTAACCGCAGCGAGAATGCGTTCGACCGCCGCGGCATTCATCGGCTTGCCGGCAAAGGCGCCGTCGAGATCGACCAGGTGCAGATAGTCGAAGCCTTGTTGCGCGAAGATTTTGGCCTGCGCCGCCGGATCGTCGTTGAACACGGTGGCGCGCGCCATGTCGCCTTGCTGCAGGCGCACGGCGTGGCCGTCTTTCAGATCGATGGCCGGAAACAGGATCACGGCTTCCACTTCAGGAAATTCGCGATCAGAGCGAGGCCGAGCTTCTGGCTCTTCTCGGGGTGAAATTGCGTGCCGACCATGTTGTCGCGGCCGACGATCGCAGTGACCGCGCCGCCGTAATCGGCGTCAGCAATCAGATCGGCGCGGTTGCCCGGCTTGAGCTGATACGAGTGCACGAAATAGGCGTGTCGTCCGCTTGCGCCGAGTTCAAGCCCGTCGAGCAGCGGATGCGGCCGCGCCACGTTCAGCGTGTTCCAGCCCATATGCGGAATCTTCAAGGCCGGATCTTGGGGCGCGATGCGATCGACCTCGCCCGTGATCCAGCCGAGGCCCGGTTTGACCTCGTATTCGAGGCCGCGTTCGGCCATCAGCTGCATGCCGACACAAATGCCGAAAAACGGCCGGCCTCGGCGGCGCACCGCCTCTTCCAGCGCCTCGACCATGCCGGACACGGCATCGAGTTCCGCGCCGGCAATCGGCGAACGCACCGACCCCGGGCAGCACGATGCGATCGGCACGCGCGACCGCGGCCGGATCCTGCGTCACGACAATCGGCTGATCGACGCCGGCTTCATGCGCCGCACGCTCGAAGGCCTTGGCGGCCGAGTGCAGATTGCCGGAGCCGTAATGGACGATGGCGACGCTCACCGCCGTGCTCCGGGCTCGGGAAACAGGCCGATCACGCCCGACGAGTCAGCCGCCGGTTGCGTCAGCGTCCTGGTCAGCGCGGAAACCGGCGGCATGTAAGACGCCATGGCCGTTGTCAGCGGCGTTGCGGGCGGAGTTGGCGGCAGAGCGGCAGCCGGCGGGTTTGCTTGCGGCTTCACGCCACCGACCCAGGCGGCGAAAAAACGATGCTCGGCATCCTCGAGATCGCCGCCGGAGACGACGCCGACATTCTTCCAGCCGCGCCGGTTCAAAGTGAAACGGCGCAACGTGGCGGCCTCAAGCCCGACCAGCAGCGAGATCAGCGCCGTGACCAGCGAGACCATTCCGGCCGACGCGCCATAGATGCGCATCGCCGTTTCGATCCCGATCGAGACCACCAAATAGAGCACGAAAACGAGCCACAGCCGCCGCCACAGTAGCCACAGCGGCGTCAGCAGGAAGGCCCACCAATAGAAGCCGTCGCGCACGAAGATGAAACGTGCCGGATCGGCCAGTGCTCCGGCCGCCCGCACCGGCGGTTCGTGAACGGTATAGACACGCATGTGCTCAGACTTGTGTTCGGTTTCAGCGCCGAGGCCGACGGCCCCGAAATCTGATCGTTATCTAGTTACTGAGAGTGCCCTTCGTCGAGGGCACCTCGTTCGCCGCCCGTGGGTCGATGGTCACAGCCGCGCGCAACGCCCGCGCCAGACCCTTGAAGCAGGATTCGGCGATATGATGGTCGTTGCTGCCGTAGAGCGTGGTCACATGCAGCGTCACGCCGGCATTCATGGCGAAGGCCTGGAACCATTCCTGGACCAGCTCGGTATCGAACTCGCCGATCTTGGCGCGGCCGAATTCGGCCTTGAACACCAGAAACGGCCGTCCCGATATGTCGAGCGCGACGCGCGTCAGCGTCTCGTCCATCGGCATGTGAACGCTGGCGTAACGGGTGATGCCCTTCATGTCGCCGAGCGCCTGTTTCACCGCCTGGCCGAGCGCAATGCCGACATCTTCGGTGGTGTGGTGCTGATCGATATGCAGATCGCCCTTGGCTTTGATGATCAGATCGATCCGCGAATGCCGCGCCAGTAGATCGAGCATGTGATCAAAGAAACCGACGCCGGTCGAAATCGAGGATGCGCCGGTGCCGTCGAGATCGACGGCGACCTCGATATCGGTTTCCTTGGTCTTACGCTTCACGGATGCTTTGCGCATCGCGGTCTCCAAAAGCCCGGTTCGCGCCTTTTAACAGGGCTTTGTCGGCCCCGCCAAGCTTTCCGGCGCTAATTTGCAAAGTCGGCGGCTAACTCCTAAATCAAGGTTTAACCGCATGTTTTTAGCCCTAACGGCGCAGATCCAGCTCAAGCCCGGCGCGAATCCATGACGTCCAGTGAACCCGGCCAATCCATCCTCTGGCACGGCACGACCATCCTGACCGTGCGCAAAGGCGGCGTGGTCGCGGTCGGCGGCGACGGCCAGGTCTCGATCGGCCAGACCATCGTCAAGGCCAATGCCAAGAAGGTGCGCCGGCTCGGCAAAGGCGACGTGATCGGTGGCTTCGCCGGCGCCACCGCCGACGCCTTCACCTTGTTCGAGCGGCTGGAATCCAAGCTCGAACAATATCCGGGGCAGCTCACCCGCGCCGCCGTCGAACTCGCCAAGGATTGGCGGACTGACCGTTATCTGCGCCGCCTGGAAGCGATGATGATCGTTGCCGACAAGGACGTGTCGCTGGTGCTCACCGGCACCGGCGACGTGCTTGAGCCGGAAGCCGGCATTACCGGCATCGGGTCGGGCGGCAATTATGCGCTGGCGGCCGCACGCGCGCTTGCCGACGGGCCGCTGGATGCCGAGGCCATCGTGCGCCGTTCGCTCGATATCGCCGCCGACATCTGCGTCTATACCAATCGCAATATCACCATCGAGACGCTGAAAGCCGGCTAGGCCGCGAGAGCGATCGTGAGGCCAATGATCGCAGCGCCCGCAAACAATTTTGAACGCGAATATGTCTTTCGTCCCATAACAGCTGCGGATTTGCCGATGTTGCGTCACTGGCTCGAGGAGCCGCATGTCGCCGAATGGTGGGGCAACCCCGCCGAGCAATACGCGCTGGTCCATGGCGATCTCGACGATCCGGCGATGGAACAGTTCATTGTTGCAATTGGCGACCGGCCGTTCGGCTATTTGCAGTGCTACGATCCGAGCGCATGGCCTGACAACGGCTTCGGCGCCCAACCCGCGGGCACGCGTGGAATGGATCAATTCATCGGCGAACCGGACATGATCGGACGCGGTCACGGTTCGGCATTCATAAGAAATTTTCTTGAACACCAGATCGGATCAGGCACGCCGCGTGTGGTAACCGATCCCGATCCCGCCAATCGGCGCGCCGTGCGCGCCTACGAAAAAGCCGGCTTTAAAAGCGCTAGCCTTATCTATACGCCCGATGGCCGCGCATTGTTGATGGTACATGACGCATGACCGACTTCTCGCCCCGCGAAATCGTTTCCGAGCTCGACCGCTTCATCGTCGGCCAGGCCGACGCCAAGCGCGCGGTCGCGATTGCCTTGCGCAATCGCTGGCGCCGCCTGCAGCTCGACGAGCGGCTGCGCGAAGAAGTGCTGCCGAAAAACATCTTGATGATCGGCCCGACCGGCGTCGGCAAGACCGAGATTTCGCGGCGGCTGGCAAAGCTTGCCGGCGCGCCGTTTCTCAAGGTCGAAGCTACGAAGTTCACCGAAGTCGGCTATGTCGGCCGCGATGTCGAGCAGATCGTCCGCGATCTGGTCGAGGTCGCCATCACTCTGATCGCGCGAGAAGAAGCGCAAGGACGTCAAGACGCGCGCGGAGAAAGCCGCCGAGGATCGCGTGCTCGATGCCCTGGTCGGCGCCAATGCCGGCGCCTCGACCAAGGAAGCCTTCCGCAAGAAGCTGCGCGGCGGCGAGCTCGACGACAAGGAGATTGAGATCGAGGTGCAAGCGGCCGGCGGCGGTATGCCCATGATCGACATTCCAGGCATGCCCGGCGCGCAGATGGGCGCCATCTCCATCGGCGATATTTTCGGCAAGCTCGGCGGCGGCCGCACCAAGACACGCCGCGTCACCGTGCACGATTTCCACGAGATCCTGATCAATGAGGAATCCGACAAGCTGCTCGACACCGATCAATTGACCCAGGAAGCGATCAAGACCGTCGAGAACAACGGCATCGTGTTCCTCGACGAGATCGACAAGATCTGCGTGCGCGAAGGCAGGGCCGGCGCCGATGTATCGCGCGAAGGTGTGCAGCGCGATCTGTTGCCGCTGATCGAAGGCACGACGGTCGCCACCAAGCACGGCGCGGTGAAGACCGACCATATCCTGTTCATCGCATCCGGAGCATTCCACATTTCCAAGCCGTCGGACCTCCTGCCCGAGCTGCAAGGCCGGCTGCCGATCCGCGTCGAGCTGAAGCCACTCACGCGCGACGATTTCCGCCGCATTCTCACCGAGCCGGAAGCCTCTTTGATCAAGCAATATATCGCGCTGATGGCGACTGAAGGCGTGACGCTGGAATTTTCCGAAGATGCCATCGACGCGGTGGCCGATGTCGCGGTGGCGGTGAATTCAAGCGTGGAGAATATCGGCGCGCGGCGCCTGCAGACGGTGATGGAGCGCGTGCTCGACGATATTTCGTTCGGCGCGCCCGACCGTTCCGGCGAAGCCTTCAAGATCGATGCCGACTATGTGGAAAAGCATGTCGGCGACCTGGCGAAGAATGCCGATCTCAGTCGCTTTATTTTGTAGCGCATGTCCCGGAAAAGTGGGCACGGTTTTCCGAAAAGGACATGCGCAATCTTAAGATCTATTCGCTGAGCAGGCGCTCGAGGCGGTCGCTGGCCGAATTTATTTCAGCGCACTCCTCGCGGCCGATCTCTTGGATCGCTCGCCATCCATTGCTCGACCTGAACCAGCATCTCCAAATCGTTGGGCGCTTTGGCCCGCGGAGCGAACGGATCGGTCATGACTCCACCCCAAGCTTACTCGAACAACGATGGTCATTATTGTCGCAGGCGAAGTTGGCTAATTCTTGCTGAATGTTTGACCTACCTATTATTAGCGTTAACGAATCCTTCGCAGCCGCACGTAAAGCGCGCCCTCGCCGCCATGCGCAACGTGCGCTTCCTCGAATCCAATGATGAGCGAGCGGAACTCAGGCAGCGCAAGCCAGAGTGGAACCTGCCGCCGCAGCACGCCGCGCTCGCGTTCGCTCGCCGCGCGAAGTTCCCGAGCCCTTGCCGGTGACGACAAGAACGATCCGCGCGCCATTTGATTGCGCCCGCTGCACGAAACGCACCAGCGCGTCATGCGCTTCACTTTGCGTTTTGCCGTGAAGATCGATCCGCGCATCGATGGGATCGCGGCCGCGCGCCACCCGCTTTCTTCCGCGCCTGTCGAGTGCGGCAGCGACGGCTGCTGTTTCGCGGACGGGTGGCCGGTTGCCGCGGCGTCGGCGAGCGCTGGGACGTGGTTTTTGTTACCGCCGCAGCGGGCGATGATGCGATAACCGCTTTCGCCTTGATGGATTTCGTTTTCGTCTTTACTGGCCGCAGCGGCTTGACCGAACGCGCGACGCCGCTCCACAGCGCCTCTTCTTCGCCGCTTAGCTCACGGCGGCGGCTCATTGCTTTGGCCGCGGCTTCACGGCTTTCGTAGGTTTCGCTTTCGGCGCCGCAGAAATGGTCGATGCGGCGGCGGGTTTCGGTTCCGGCAGCGGCACGTCCTGCGCGCTCTCCAGATCCGGCGCGGTCGGGTCTTCCATCGTGCTGGTGACAAAGCCGAAGGCGCTTGGCCGTTCGGGCGGCAACGGCATATCGCGTCCAGCTTCGACCGGATCGAGCGTGCGCGGCAACAGATATGTAGAAGTCACCCGGATTCTTGATGCGTCCGGCCGCGCGCGCCGCTTCGTCGCCGGCGCCGAAATAGATGTCGGCCCGCGCCGGACCGACAATGGCCGAGCCGGTATCCTGGGCGACGACGAGACGCTCGAATTTCGTCACTGTCCGTTCCGCAGCGATCGGCAGATCGGCGGTGATGAAAAACGGCATGCCGTAAGTATGCAGCGAATGATCGACGGCAATGGAGCGGCCGGGCATCAGCGGCACGCCTTGCGCGCCGACCGCCTCGTCTTCGGTGGCGAGATCGGTGACACGGAAGAACACATAGGACTTGTTGGCGCGGCGCACGTCCTTGGCCTGGTCGGGATTGGCCTCCATCCAATCGCGAATGCTCTGCATCGATATCTGATCCTTGGGCATGGCCTTCATGTCGAGCAGCACTTTGCCCACCGGCGTATAAGGCCAGCCGTTATGCGAGTCGTAATTGACGCGCAGAATGGTGCCGTCTTCGAGCCTGATGCGGGCCGAGCCCTGGATCTGCGCGAACAAGACATCGACCGGATCGTGCAAATAGCAGATTTCCAGATGCCAGCCGTGAGCGCGCCGTCTTCGATCTCGGCGCGCGTGTAATAGGGCACGATCTTGCGCCGCCCGACGCGGCGCCCAACGAAGACACCCTTGCTCGGGAAGGCATCGCCGAGCCGGCGCCGGCCGGAGACGACGAGATTGGGCGGCCGCCGATATAGCGGCGCGGTGAAGTCGCCGGTCGGCACGCGCGAGCCGTCGATGATCGGCTCGTAATAGCCGGTGAGGAATCCCGCGCTGTCGCCGAGCTTTTCGATATGGAGCGGACGGAAGTTTTCTTCGAAGAATTTCTTGGCGCCGTCGTCGTCGAGCGGGATCACCGCCTGTGCGCGTTCGCAGACGTCCCGCAGCGCCGCGGCCATTCCGGTCAGTTGGACATTCTGGTTCGCGCGCTGGTTCGCGCGCGCATTACTGCGGCGCGGTTTGGCATTAAGCGCGCGGCAGCTGGCGAGATAGGCCGCGAAAGCCGCTTCATGATCGTCCTTGTCCCATCCGTCCAGACTGTCCCAGTCGACCGGCTCGTATTGCGATCGGGGAATCGGATCGGTTGCCGCGCTAGACGGATTGTCTGGACGACTATCTTGGCCGAATGCCGATCAACGGGTTGAAGGCTTGCAAATGGGCGCCTTGGCGCCGCAAGCAGACCGCCGGCGAGACCCACGACCAGGATCAGCAGGCCAACGCCCCGGTACAACGTCATCGACCTTACTGCCCGGCTTCAGTGGCAATCACTTTCCAGTTGGGGTCGCGCGAAGAGATGTCGCGCGCGAATGTCCACACATCGGTGACGTCGGTGACCTTCTCGGCATTGCCGTCGATGACGGCGCCATCGCGGTCACGCGTGGCAGAAATGAGTTTTGAGACGAAACGAACGGTGAGCTGCTCGGTGCGATTGCGCAGTTCGGCGGCGGTGACCGTGGAACCGTCGATCGACACGAAACGGGACTCCGCGGTTTCGCTGCGGCGCTCACGGTCGGTGATTGCAGCGTCGAAACCGTCGAACACTTCGCGCGACAACAGGCTGCGCAGCTGACGGCGATCGCCGCTGGCGAAAGCCGTGACAATCATTTCGTAGGCCGCGCGCGCGCCGGCGAGAAAATGCTTGCCGTCAAAACTCGCATCGGCCGCCGCGATGGCGTCTAGCCCGGCGACGACAGGCGAACCTGGCTCGGCCAGATCCTTCCAGCGATCGGCTTGCGGAGCCTGAGTAGCTTCCATGGGCCGCGGCGCAACTTCGGCCGGGCGCTGTGGCATCGGCACGACCGTATCGATAGGCCGGCGAGGCCCATCTTGCGTCGGATAAGGCGGCCGTTCGCGACCTGTGCGCTGGCCCAAAACGCTGCGCAGGCGCAGGAATATGAACACGGCAAGCGCCAGAAAGATGATGGTGTAGATGTCGAACACGTCAGGCATTCTTTCGGCATCGCAAGCAGTTGGGCGGCCAACGAGCGGATCGGGCTTGCGGTTCAACGCGACCGCGGCAGATATCCAAATGCCAAATCTCGCCCCAAATTCCGGTCCATCCGCTCTATGTGGGCACGCGTCGATGAAAGTCCACGTTTGGAGCCATCCAATCGCCAAGTTCAATAGCCAAGTTCAATAGCCAGTTTTCCGGTAGCTTGGCTTCCGGCAGCTTCGGCATCCATTAGCTCTGGATCGTGACCTTAGCGTGCCAAATCAGCGTGCCAAGTTAGCGTGGCAGGACAAACATTAAACGATCAGTGCCGCCGCGCCAACCAAGGCGGCCGGTCCGCCGTGTCACACTTTCGGGCAAATCCGGCGATTTTGCCGCTTTTCGCCCTGGTCTTGAGCCCAAGAGGCAGCATTCGGAGCAGCATTGTTCGCCCCTCGCCCCTGTGTTAGCCAAGCGCCAAGTTTACACTACCAAGGACGACCGCCAGCGGCCTGAAAGACCGCAGGCGACGCAGCCGGAGACGCGTATGTCTATGACCAATGGTGGGCCCGATCCCCAGGCCGGCATGCCGCAAATGCCGATGACGCAGATCGGCATCGTCACGCAATACGTGAAGGATTTCTCCTTCGAGAATCCGAATGCGCCGCGCTCGATGGCGCCGAGCTCGCAGCAGCCCACCATCAACATCAATATTTCGGTTGAAGCGGCGCCGCTGACCGAGACCGACTGCGAAGTGACGTTGCGGCTGGACGGCCGAGCCGAGTCACAGGGACTTTTGCTGTTCGGCTTTGAGCTTCTCTATGCCGGCGTGTTCCGCATTCTGAACGTTCCGCCGGAGAGCCTGCAGCCAACGGTGATGATCGAATGCCCGCGGCTGTTGTTCCCGTTCGCGCGCGAGATCATCGCCACCGCGACCCGCAATGGCGGGTTCCCTCCGCTGCTGCTCGAGCCGGTGGATTTCGTATCGCTGTATCGGCAACGCCTGGCCCAAGCCCAGGCCGCAGCGCCGGTTTCGGCAAACGCCTAATTAGTTTTGTATTTGCGCGAATTCGTCAGCGCGAATGTAATCGCGCCAGATCGCGTTGTCGCCGAGCGTGGCGACGAAGCGCCGATGCTCGGCGCGCTCACCCTCTGACAGACGCGACGGCAACGGCGCCGGCCGTTCGCGCAGCACAATCGGCTCGTTCGCGACACGGATCGGCGCGGCCGTCTGCGCCAGAATGAACTGCGCCTGCCGCGCGCCGATCAATTCAATATAGACTTCGGCGAGAAGCTCGGCATCGAGCAGCGCGCCGTGCTTGGTGCGCCGCGAATTGTCGACGGCATACCGGCCACATAGATCGTCGAGACGATTGGCAGCGCCCGGATGTTTGCGGCGCGCCAGCAAGAGTGTGTCGACGATGCGCTCGCGGCTGACTGAACCGCGGCCGGCACGTTCGAGTTCGGCATTGAGGAAGCCGAGATCGAACATTGCGTTATGCGCCACCAGCGCGGCGTCTTCGCCAAGAAAAGCTATCAGTTCATCGACCTTGTCGGCGAACAGCGGCTTGTCCTTGAGAAACTCGATCGACAGGCCGTGCACCTTGAAGGCCTGTTCCGGCATGTCGCGTTCCGGATTGAAGTAGCAATGGAATGTCTTGCCGGTCGGGAACCGGTTGACCAATTCGATGCAGCCGATTTCGACCATGCGATCGCCCTGAAACGGGTCGAGGCCGGTGGTCTCGGTGTCGAAGACGATCTCGCGCATTGAATATTTCGATCTGGTCTCAGGTTTTTGCGGCAATTCACTGGCCGCGAATCACTTGCCGCGCCGGGGAAGTTTAGCCACTTGGCGCAGAATTTCGCGGATTTGCGCCCGCGTATGGTCGAAACTCTGTGAACTATCGACAACAAAGTCGGCGCGACGCCGTTTTTCCGCGTCCGGCATCTGCTTTGAGAGAATAGCGGCAAGCTTATCGTCGGTCATGCCGGGACGCTCGAAGGCCCGCTTGCGCTGGATCTCCGCCGGTGCCGAAACGACGACCACCGCGTCGCAGCCGCGCTCCGCCTTCGTTTCGAACAGGAGCGGTATGTCGAGCACCACCACCTTTGCTCCCCGCTTCCGGGCTTCGGCCAGGAACTTTTCCCGCGAGGCCGTCACCATCGGGTGCACGATCGCTTCCAGCCGCGCCAGCGCCGCTTTGTCGTTGAGCACCATGGCCGCGAGCTTGGTGCGGTCGACCCTGCCGCCGGAGGTCGAGCCCGGAAACGCCGCCTCGATCAGCGGCGTCGCCTCGCCCTCATAGAGCGCATGCACGGTGGCGTCGGAATCGTGCACCGGCACGCCTTCCTCGGCGAAAAATCTCGCCGCGGTCGACTTGCCCATGCCGAGCGAGCCAGTCAGACAAAGCACGAATGGTCGTTCATCGCTCACCGCGCGAGACATCCTTGCCGCCGCAGAAACTGCAAGGCTTGCAGAAGCGGCAGACCCAGTATCGTGAAATAATCGCCTTCGATGCGCTCGAAGAGCTGAATACCAAAACTCTCCAATTGATAGGCACCCACACTCGCGGTCGCGGCAGCGCCGGCGCACTTCAAATAAGACGCAAGAAATTCATCCGAAAAGGCGCGCATGGTGAGCCGCGCCACGCCAACATATTCGAAGAGTACTGCGTCATCGCGAACGAAGGCGATGGCCGAGTGAAGCTCGTGGGTTTTTCCGGAGAGCATACGCAACTGCTCCCGGGCGCTTTCGATATCGGCAGGCTTGGAAAACCGAGCAGTGCCGAGCGCGAGCGTCTGATCGGCGCCGAGCGTCAGCGCACCCGAATGCAATTTCGCCACTGCGCGCGCTTTTTCGCGGGCGAGATGCGCGGCCACCACACCGGGTGCTTGCGAAGCCGCACCGGCTTCGAGCCGCCGCTCGTCAATATCCGCCGGGCAAATCGTCGAGCGGAATGCCTGCGCCTTCGAGCAGCGCCTGGCGGACCTTGCTGCGCGAGGCCAAAATCAGCGGCTTTTCGGCCAGCCAGAGCGGCGTCACGACCGCCCGTTGCCTGCGGCGCTCGGCAAGAAAAGCAAGCACCGCCGCCGCGGTTTCTTCGATCGAGCGGCGCGTCACGTCGATCACCGGCCAATTGTGTCGGCTGCAGAGCTTGCGTGAGGCTGCGATCTCGGCGGCAACAGCTTCGCGATCGATATATTGATCATCCTCGCGCTGGACTTTGAGCCCGAGCAAGCGATTTTGCCGGATATGCACTATACGTTCAGGCGTTGCGAACAAGCCGACCACCAGCGGATTTTTCAGCCGCTCGACATGCGGCGATAAAGGTACGCCGGGCACCAGGGGAACATTGGCGGTTTTAACGCCACGATTGGCAAGATAGATCGACGTCGGTGTTTTGGATGTGCGCGATACGCCAAGAAGCACCACGTCCGCTTCTTCGAGATCGTCGGCCATCTGTCCATCGTCGTGCAGCATCGTATAATTGAGCGCGTCGATGCGGCGAAAATATTCGGCATTGAGCGTGTGCTGAGCGCCGACTTTATGCGTCGATTCGGCGCCGAGATAGGCACGGAACAGGTTCAGCACCGGTCCCAGAACTGACAGGCAGGGCAGACCGAGTTCGCGGCATTTGCTTTCAAGCTTCTCGACAAGATGATCGTCAAGCAGTGTGTAGAGAATGATGCCGGGCGATTCTTCGATTTCGCCAAGCACGCGCTCGAGCTGCTTTGCGGACCGCACCAGCGGATAGACATGCTCGACCGGCATGACCTTGGCGTATTGCGCAGCTGCCGCCCGTCCGACGGCGATCAAAGTCTCGCCGGTCGCATCGGAAATGAGATGCAGGTGGAAATAACTGGGCGCGTCGGCCATCGAGCGCTCGAATCCGCTTGTATAACTCTGTCGATAACCATGGAGAAGGCCACGGCTTTACGGGAGGCGCAAGCCACCCTTTGGGTAACACCTCCGGCCTATCCACATTCGTCCCGGATCCGGGAGAGAAAACCGATCAGACAATTTGCGCAGCGGTGAAATGTGCACAAGCATCGTAAAATTTCAGCCGAAGGCACAGCACAAATAGCCGAATAGCTTGCTGACTCGGACGTTCGTATCGGCCACACTCGATCTACGAAGAAACATTGGGGATATGTGGGCAGCACGTGGATCGAATGTGAATACCAACGTATGAGTCTAATCAACGGTCTAACTACTACAACAGATTCTAAGAGTCTATTCTTAGTTTGGGAAGAAGACGTGGCGGATAAGTCGAGTATAAAACCTCTTCTTAGTGTGCTTGAAGGCGAGACGCTTCCAACTCCGCCGCTTTGGCTGATGCGTCAGGCAGGACGATATTTGCCCGAATATCGGTCAATTCGTCAGACGTGCCAAAATTTTCTCGATCTGTGTTTCAATCCGAAATTGGCGGCCGAGGTGACATTGCAGCCGATCCGTCGGTTCGGTTTCGACGCGGCGATCCTATTCTCGGATATTCTTGTGATTCCGCATGCGCTCGGACAGCGTGTGAGTTTCGAGACCGGGGAAGGACCGCGGCTTGATGCAATTGCCGGTCCGGCTGGTCTTGATCGCCTGAAGCCAGAAATCGATCAGAGGGCGCTGGCGCCGGTTTATGAAACGATCGGCCTGGTGAAAGCAGAACTGCCGGTTAATACGACGCTATTAGGCTTTTGCGGTGCGCCTTGGACGGTTGCGACCTATATGGTTGCCGGTTTCGGAGCGACGAGCAAATTCCGGCGCGGTATTCGCCTATCGCCATACCGACGCATTCGCGAAGCTCATCCGGTCGCTGACTGAGGCTTCCGCGGCTTACCTCATTGCGCAGTTCAAGGCTGGTGTTGATGCGGTGCAGATTTTCGATACCTGGTCGGGCGTCTTGCCGCCTGACGAGTTTGAGACATGGTGTGTTGAACCGAGTACCAGGATCATCGAATTGGTTCGGAACGAGATTGCCGGCGCCAAGATCATCGGGTTTCCGCGGGGAGCCGGCACCAAACTTGAGCGCTACGTGGACAAGGTTGCCGTCAATGCCGTTGGACTTGACTGGATGATCGATCCTGATTTTGTCCGTAACCGCATCCAGTCACGTCGTCCAGTTCAAGGTAATCTCGATCCGCTGGTGCTTCTCGCCGGCGGCGAGGCGCTGGATCGTGCTATCGATACAATTCTGGAAAAATTTTCGGCGCAGCCGTTTATCTTCAATCTGGGCCACGGCATTTTGCCGGAAACGCCGATTGCGCATGTCGAGCGTCTGGTTGAGCGCGTGCGCGGCAACTGAAGCGGATCAGTGAATGGCATATCAATGGGTCAAGGCTTTCCACATCATCGCCGTTATCGCCTGGATGGCGGGGATGCTCTATCTGCCGCGGCTGTTCGTCTATCATTGCGGGGCCGAGAAGGGCTCAGTGCAGTCGGAGACCTTCAAGGTCATGGAGCGGCGGCTCCTGCGCGGCATTATCAACCCGGCGATGATCGCGACCTGGGCCTTGGGGCTTTGGCTGGCCTGGAATGGCCCTGATTCTCACTATGGCTGGTTCGCCGCACCTTGGCTTCACGGCAAACTGGCGCTTGTCCTGATCCTGTCGGCCGTCCATGGCCTGTTCGCCCGATGGATGAAGGCTTTCGGGCGCGACGAAAATCGGCATTCTGCTAGATTCTATAGGATTATCAATGAAGTACCGACGATTCTGATGGTCGGCATCGTCCTGCTAGTGGTCTTGAAACCGTAGCTAAGTTCACGCGTTGCTTACTGAAAACTCCGTCTTCCCGCGCCGCGGGTCTTGCCTGAAGTCCAGTCTTTTCCTATCTTGGCGACATCCCACCAAACGTAGGCGGATGCAGTTGCGTTCGGGCTCCAGTGAATTGGAGCCACCCGTGCATCAGGTCCGGGGCCCAAAACCCCTCCTCTCCTAAAGATCTGCTGCAAGAAGTCGCTGCTGCGACAAGACCTGCGACTTTCCTTATCGCCAGCGGCCCGTCACCCAATTCCACCGTCCGGCGAATTTCCACAGGACATTTTATGCGTGAAATGAAACTCCAAGAGCTCAAGGCCAAAACTCCGGCGGAGCTCGTTACATTTGCCGAGGAGCTCGAGGTCGAAAACGCCTCGACGATGCGCAAGCAGGAGCTGATGTTCGGCATCCTCAAGCAGCTCTCGGCGCGCGAGACCGACATTGTCGGCGAAGGCGTGGTCGAAGTGCTGCCGGATGGCTTTGGCTTTCTGCGCTCGCCGGAAGCGAACTACCTGCCCGGCCCCGACGATATCTACGTCTCACCCTCGCAGATCCGCCGCTTCGGCCTGCGCACCGGCGACACGATCGACGGCCATATTCGCAGCCCCAAAGAGGGTGAGCGCTATTTCGCTCTCCTCAAAGTCAATTCGCTCAATTTCGAAGACCCCGAAAAGGCCCGCCACAAGGTCAATTTCGACAATCTGACGCCGCTCTATCCCGATGAGTGGCTGAAGATGGAATACGAGGATCCGACCAAGAAGGATCTCTCGGCTCGCGTCATCGACATCGTGGCGCCGGTCGGCAAAGGCCAGCGCGCGCTGATCGTGTCGCCGCCGCGCACCGGCAAGACCGTGCTGTTGCAGAACATCGCCCACTCGATCACGCACAATCATCCGGAATGTTATCTGATCGTGCTTCTGATCGACGAACGGCCGGAAGAAGTCACCGACATGCAGCGCTCGGTGAAGGGCGAGGTGGTTTCCTCGACCTTCGACGAGCCGGCCGTCCGCCACGTTCAGGTCGCCGAGATGGTGATCGAAAAGGCCAAGCGCCTGGTCGAGCATGGCCGCGATGTCGTCATTTTGCTGGACTTCGATCACCCGCCTCGGCCGCGCCTACAACACCGTGGTGCCTTCCTCCGGCAAGGTGCTGACCGGTGGTGTTGACGCCAACGCCTTGCAGCGGCCGAAGCGCTTCTTCGGCGCGGCGCGCAATATCGAAGAGGGCGGCTCGCTGACCATCATCGCGACGGCCTTGATCGATACCGGCAGCCGCATGGACGAAGTGATCTTCGAAGAGTTCAAGGGCACCGGCAATTCGGAATTGATTCTCGACCGCAAGGTTGCCGACAAGCGCACCTTCCCCGCCATGGACATCACCCGTTCAGGCACCCGCAAGGAAGAGCTTCTGGTGCCGCCGGATCAGCTCAAGAAGATGTACGTGCTGCGCCGCATCCTCAATCCCATGGGCACCATGGACGCCATGGACTTCCTCTTGGACAAGCTGCGCAACACCAAGAACAACGGCGAGTTCTTCGACTCGATGAATACGTAACTCGGGTCTCGCTAGGGCGGGGCTTCAGCCCCGCCCGGACGCCCGTTCCAGGCCATTACCTAAAATCTTGGTCGCGGCTGCGGGCATTGCGCGCTTGACGTTGAGCGCAGTGTCCGGATCGACGAAGCACATCCCGCCTTTGCCGATGGCGCCCTCACAACGAGCCAGCGTCGTATAACCGCATTCGATCACCGCAGTGTCGCCGGTGGCGTAGCCGCACCAATCATCGGCAGAGGCGCGGGTTGACGAAACAATCGTGAGCGCAGCCGCGATCGCGACTCCGATGTGGATCCGCATGACCAAGTCTCCGTGTGGATGCGCGCCCCGCGAATCGATAGAGCATGAAACGCGCTAGGCTGCTGCGTCAGGAATGTCGCACCGCTGCGATGGCGCTAGTCAGCGCTGCGGAATCGGTCACCGGCAGCGAACAGGTTTCACCGACGCAGATGAAGGCCTGCGGCTCCTTCGCCGTAGCGACCTTGCCGCGGGCCGGATGGTTCTCCGGCAAGGCCGCGGCCGAAGGCGCATGCAGAACGATGCGGTTCAGCGGCGATAACCGGCGCGCCGCCGCGAGCAGGGCCTGCGCCCCCTCGCCTTCCCCGGTGACGACAATCTCGGTCGCGTTAAGCCGCACATCGATGGCGTTAAGGAGCGCCATATGCATGTAAAGATTTTCGGTGACTTGCGGTGCGATGGCGCCGATCAGCCGGTCGGCTTGCTCGCGCCAGGCGTCATCGCCGGCGAGAACGGCAAGCCGGATGAGGTTTTGCGCGGCGACGGCATTATGGTTGGGCGTCGCGTCATCGGTTGTTGCCGCCGGCCGGATCACCAGGCCCTCGGCATCGGCCGCGGTGAGATAATACGTGCCAAGTTCCGCATTGCTATAGTCGCGATCGAGCGCGCGCTGCCATGACAGCGCCTGATCGAGATATTTTTTCTGCCCGGTCGCTTCATAGAGCGCGAGCGCGGCGCGGATCATCGCGGCGAAGTCGGAGGCTAACCCCGGAAATTTCAGCTTACCTTCGCGGAAGGAGTGGCCGAGACGGTCACCGCGCGTCATCGCGCTGGCGATGAAATCGAAGGCGCGCGCGGCAAGCTTTAGCCACGCCGGCTCGTCGAAAATGAGCCCGGCATTGGTCAGCGCGGCGATCATCAGCCCGTTCCAGTCGGCCAGTACTTTGTCGTCGAGGCCTGGGCACACGCGCGTTGCCCGCACGGCAAGAAGCTTGTCGCGCAAGGCGGCGAGGCGGGTGTCGTCCGCTTCGCTTCGGGGCAGCGGGCTCAGGCGATTGAGGATATTGTGGCCTTCGAAATTGCCGGCCGGCGTCACGTCGTAATGACGCGCAAAAAATTCGCCGTCTTCGGCGCCGAGATGCTTGATGATCTCATCATGCGACCAGACATAAAATTTGCCCTCTTCGCCCTCCGAGTCGGCATCGAGCGAGGCTGAAAAACCGCCCTCGCCCGTGGTCATTTCGCGCTTGAGCCATTCGACCGTTTCATGCGCGCGTTGGCGGTAGAGCGCCTTGCCGTTGCGCCGATAAGCGATCGCCAACAATTCGAGAAGCTGCGCATTGTCGTAGAGCATTTTCTCGAAATGCGGCACCAGCCAGCGTTCGTCGACCGAGTAGCGCGAGAAGCCGCCGCCGAGGTGATCGTAGATGCCGCCCTCGCAAATATGATCGAGACTGATCTCGACAGCCGCGAAGTAGCGCTCTTCGCCGGTGCGCAGGCCGGCGCGCCACAGCAGTTCAAACAAAGCGCCTTGCGGGAACTTCGGTGCGCCGCGCGTGCCGCCATTGACCGGATCGATGATGCCGCCGAGCTGGCGCGCCGCGCCATTCAATCCGTCGACGCCGATTGTCGCGCCGACGCCGGCGCGTGCCGTGGCGGCGATCTCGCGCATCAAGGCGGCACGGTTCTGCTCGATCTTCTCCGGCTCTTCGCGGAACAGCCGTGAGATCTCGCGCAGCACATCGACAAAGGCCGGTTTGCCGTAGCGCGAAGTCTTTGGAAAATACGTGCCACCCCAGATCGGCTCGCCGTCGGGCGTCAGAAACATGGTCAGCGGCCAGCCGCCATGTTCGCCCAAGTGATGCAATGCCGACATGTAGATCTGATCGATGTCCGGACGCTCTTCGCGATCGACTTTGATGTTGACGAACAGCTCGTTCATCACGCGCGCGGTGTCGTCGTCCTCGAAACTTTCATGCGCCATCACGTGGCACCAGTGACAGGCGGCGTAGCCGACCGAGAGCAGGATCGGCTTGTTGTTGTTCTTGGCCGCGGCCAGCGCGTCCGGTCCCCAGGCCCACCAATCGACCGGATTGTCCTTGTGTTGCAGGAGATAGGGACTCGTCTCCTGGGCCAAGCGGTTTTCGTGCGAGGGCGACGACGAATGGTGGGGTGACAGTGGCGTTGACATGGATGCACCGTAGCAAGTAGCCCGCGTGACGCGAAGCACTCGCGTAGAGATGGGCTTCAACAGGCTGCGATGTCAGACCGCTCGACCATTTTCGCTTTGTCTTCCGGCCGGCCGCCGGCCGCGATTGCCGTGGTGCGCGTGTCGGGGCCGCAGGCGGGCGTCGCGCTGGAAAAGCTGATCGGCCGCTTGCCGGAGCCGCGCAAAGCAGCGCTGGCGCGAGTGCGCGATCCGGCCAATGGAGAGCCGATCGACGAGGCGCTGGCGCTGTGGTTTCCCGGACCGCGCAGCGAGACCGGCGAGGACGTCGCCGAACTGCAATTGCACGGCGGGCACGCCGTGATTGCCGGCGTGCTTGAGGCGCTTGGCGCGATTCCGGGCTGCCGTCTGGCCGAGCCGGGCGAATTCACCCGCCGGGCGTTCGAGGCGGGGCAGCTCGATCTCACTGAGGTCGAAGGTCTGGGCGATCTGATCGCTGCGGAAACCGCTGCGCAGCGGCGGCAGGCGTTTCGGCAGCTCAAGGGCTTGATCGGCGACCGAGCCGAGGCTTGGCGGCAGCGGCTGGTCGAGGCCTTGGCGCTGGTCGAGGCCCGGATCGACTTCTCCGACGAGGCCGATGTGCCCGAAGACCTGGTCGGCCCGGCGCTTCATGCTGCGCAGCAATTGCGCGGCGAGATCGCAGCAAAGCTCGGCGACGGGCGCCGCGGCGAGCGGCTACGGGAGGGGTTGGTGGTTGCCATAGCCGGGCCGCCGAACGCAGGAAAATCTACTCTTTTCAATCGTTTAGCGAAGCGCGACGCCGCCATCGTGTCGCCCTATGCCGGCACCACGCGGGACGTGATCGAGGTGCATCTCGATCTTGATGGCTATCCAATCAGCCTGTTGGACACCGCTGGAATCAGAGACAGCAGCGAGCCGATCGAGCAGGAGGGCATTCGCCGGGCACGTGATCGGGCGGCCGCGGCCGATATTGTGCTGTGGGTTGTCGATGCTGATGCTGCAGTGCAACAAACAGCCATGCCCGGGGCGGCAATGTCTGACATCTGGTGGATCAGGAACAAGATTGATTTGGTTGAAGAATTGACCTCCTCCGCGCGAAGAGATGAACAAGGATTCATTTATACTTTGTCCGCTGAGCGGGGGCAGGGAATTGATGCACTGGAAGCCGGGTTGGCCGGCTACGCGAAATCGTTCTTTGCAGCGGCAGAATCGACCCTGGTGACGCGGGCGCGCCATCGCCGCGCCTTCGAGGAGACTATCGCGGCGCTGGATCGCGCTTTGGCCGAGGGCAATGGCGCGGCACGTGAGGAGCTCGTCGCCGAGGAGCTGCGGGCTGCGGCGACCGTCTTGGGGCGCCTGACCGGACGGGTCGACGTAGAGGACATTCTCGACGTGATCTTTCGGGATTTCTGCATCGGAAAATGATGCGGGCCCCTCGCGTGACGAGATCGCGGCCCGCCCTATATTGCTTCACGTGAAAACGCCGTCGCGGGATTTGCGCCTCGGCGTGTTTCACGTGAAACAATCGCAGCTTGGGCGCTGTTCAAGCTTTGACCCGGCATTCGTGCTTGGCTACAACCGGCTTCTTCTTGGAGATTCCGATGGACGGCCGCTTCGATGTGATTGTCGTGGGCGGTGGCCACGCCGGCTGTGAAGCCGCGGCTGCGGCTGCCCGCATGGGTGCGCGAACGGCGCTGGTGACCCAGCGCTTTGCCACCATCGGCGCCATGTCCTGCAATCCCTCCATCGGCGGTCTGGGCAAGGGCCATCTGGTGCGCGAAATCGATGCGCTGGACGGCCTGATGGGCCGCGTCGCGGACGCAGGCGGTATCCAGTTTCGCCTGCTCAACCGCCGCAAAGGACCTGCCGTCCGGGGGCCGCGTGCCCAAGCCGACCGGAAACTCTATGCAGCGGCCATGCAGGCAGGCATTCGCGCCACGGCGAATTTGTCAGTGATCGAAGGTGAGGTGGATGACCTGCTCGGAGAGGGGCGGGTCACGGGCGCCCGCCTGGCGGACGGGCGGTCTTTTGGCGCTGGCGGCGTGGTTTTGACCACCGGCACCTTCCTGCGCGGCCTGATCCATATCGGCGAGCGGCAGATTCCGGCGGGCAGGGTCGGGGAGGCGCCTTCCATAGGGCTTTCCGGCACCCTGGAGCGCACCGGATTTGCCTTGGGACGCGTCAAAACCGGCACGCCACCCCGCCTCGACGGCAAAACCATCGACTGGGCGATGCTGGAAATGCAGCCGGGTGACGACCCCGCCGAACCGTTTTCGATGCTCACCGAACGGATCACCAATCCGCAGATCGAATGCGCCATCACCCGGACCACGCCGGCGACCCATGAGGTCATCCGGGCCAATGTGCACCGTTCTCCGATGTATTCCGGCCAGATCCAAAGCCGCGGGCCCCGCTATTGCCCCTCGATCGAGGACAAGATCGTCCGCTTTGGCGAGCGCGACGGCCACCAGATATTCCTTGAGCCTGAAGGTCTCGACGATACGACGGTCTATCCGAACGGCATCTCCACTTCGCTCCCGGAAGATGTGCAGGCGGCTATTGTCGCGTCTATTCCGGGCCTCGAGCGGGCGCAGATCGTGCGGCCGGGCTACGCCATCGAATATGATCACGTCGACCCGCGCGAGCTCACGCCGTCGCTTGAAACGCGGCGTCTACCGGGTCTTTTCCTCGCGGGACAGATCAACGGCACCACGGGCTACGAAGAGGCGGGCGCGCAGGGCCTGGTGGCGGGGCTCAATGCTGCCGCCAAGGCTGGCGGCAGGGGGCCGATTATCTTCGATCGCGCTGAAGGCTATCTCGGCGTCATGATCGACGATCTGGTGACACGGGGGGTCAGTGAGCCCTATCGGATGTTCACCTCCCGCGCCGAATATCGGCTGACGCTGCGGGCCGATAATGCCGATCAGCGGCTCACCGACCGGGGTATCTCTCTCGGCTGTGTCGGCACCGAGAGGGCCGGCAAACATCGCGAGAAAATGGGCCTGCTAGACGCTGCACGGGCGATGGTGCACGCGCTCTCGGTGACACCGAACGAGGCGGCTAAACATCAGATTTCACTCCGGAAAGATGGCCAGCGACGCACGGCCTTTGAGCTTCTGTCCTATCCGGATCTCGCGGTGTCGGACCTCGCGCGGCTTTGGCCCGAAATCGGCAATATCGAGCCCGAGATCGCCGAACAGCTCGAAATTGACGCCAAATACGATGTCTATCTGAGCCGGCAGGCGGCCGATGTGGAATCGTATCGGCGCGATGAAAGCCTCGTGCTCAACGATGATCTCGATTATGCGGCGTTTCCAGGCCTCTCCAACGAGGTCCGGCACAAGCTGCAGGCCCATAAGCCGCGCACGATTGGCCAGGCCGGACGGATCGATGGCATGACGCCGGCTGCCCTCACGCTGCTGGCGGCGCACGTCAAGCGGCAACAGCGCAAGCCGAACAGCAACCCGAGCCGCGGAGTGGCCTGATGAGCGCGCCCCATCAGGGGGATCACGCGACACGAGAGAGGCCGGGGTCGGAAAAAAGCCGCCCTGGCAATGATCCGGCGGCGCTTGCTGCGGCTCTGGCCACGGATCGCGATAGGGCCCTGGCACTGACCCCTGTTTCACGTGAAACATTGGCTCGACTTGATCGGTTTGTCGAAGTCCTGCTGCAGTGGCAGCGGCACACAAACCTGATAGCGGTTTCCAGCGAGCCCGTGCTGTGGACGCGGCATATTGCCGATTCTCTCCAGCTGATCGACCTAGCTAAGCCCCAAAAGACCTCTGCGGAATCACAAGCTAGCTCACAAATCTGGGTCGACCTTGGTTCCGGAGCTGGATTTCCGGGTCTCGTACTTGCGTGCGATTTGGCAGACCAAAAGGGCGCCGAGATCCACCTGGTCGAAAGCGTTGGCAAGAAGGCGAGTTTCCTGCGAGAGGCCGCGCTTGCCGCCGGAGTGCCGGCACAAGTTCACGCGATGCGCGTCGCGGACTTTGTCAAACAGGCCCCTAAGCATATCGACTTTGTCACGGCGCGGGCGTTGGCGCCGCTGCCGAAACTGCTCGCCGAAGCATATCCGCTGTTGAAAAGAGGAGCCCGGGGTCTGTTTCCCAAGGGACAAGATGTGGCCACTGAATTGACCGAGGCCGCTAAATGTTGGAACATTGAGGCGAGCCTGGCTGAAAGCCGGACCGATCCGAAGGCTCGGATCGTTGTCTTAGATCGCGCCGAACCTAGACGGCAGAAACGCACCTAAAATCAACCCAGGATTGTGCCTGGACAGTTTTGGACAACCGCCATGACAACCACAGTGGACGATGCGCCCGACGAAGCCGTGATTGCCTTCGCCACGCCGGAAGGCCTGCGAGCCGCCGAGCAGGCTAGGACGCCCCGGGTGCTTGCCATCGCCAATCAGAAGGGTGGGGTCGGCAAGACCACGACCGCCATTAATCTCGGCACTGCGCTCGCTGCCATCGGCGAGGACGTGCTCATCATCGACCTCGATCCCCAGGGCAATGCCTCGACCGGCCTTGGGATCGATCGCCGCAGTCGCAACCACTCGACCTACGATGTGCTGACTGGAGAGGCGGCGCTGCGGGACTTGATCGTTCCAACCGCCGTGCCGCGTCTGCATCTCGCGGCGTCCACGCTCGATCTGTCCGGTCTTGAGCTCGAGATCGGCCAATCGCGCGATCGCGCGTTCCGTCTGCGCAATGCGCTGGCGCCGCTGAACGCCGCCGGCGGCACGCGGTACAGCTACGTGCTGGTCGATTGTCCGCCGTCGCTCAATCTCCTCACCGTCAATGCGATGGCCGCGGCGAATGCCATCCTGGTGCCGCTGCAATGCGAGTTCTTTGCACTCGAAGGCCTGTCGCAATTGCTCAAGACCGTCGAGTTGGTGCGCGAGCAGCTCAATCCGGGCCTCACCATTCACGGCATCGTGCTGACCATGTTCGATGCGCGCAATAATCTCTCCGGCCAGGTTGTCGCCGACGTGCGCGAATTCATGGGCGCCAAAGTCTACGACACGATCATCCCGCGCAACGTGCGGGTGTCGGAGGCGCCGTCTTACGGCAAGCCGGTTTTGGTCTACGATCTCAAATGCAGCGGCAGCGAGGCCTATCTGCGCCTCGCCACCGAAGTCATCCAACGCGAAAAGAAACTCAGTGTTGGATGAGGGCAGGCGACGTGAGTGAGCTATTGGGGAAAGCGGCGATGGCGGAAGACGCATCGCGATCACGACTGGGCCGCGGACTTGCCGCACTGATCGGCGAAGTCTCCGCGGAAGCTTCGTCGGAACGGCCGCGCGGCCAGCGCCGGCTGCCGACCGGCGCGTTGCGCCCGAACGCGCGCAACCCGCGGCGCATTTTTTCCAATACCGAGCTTGACGAGCTCGTCGCCTCGCTGCGCGAGCGCGGTATCATTCAGCCGATTGTCGCGCGGCCGGTGCGTGGCACGAACGACGCTTACGAGATCATCGCCGGCGAACGGCGCTGGCGCGCGGCACAGCGCGCCGGCCTGCATGAGGTGCCCGTCGTCATTATCGAGGCGACCGATGCCGAGGCGCTGCAGATCGCCATCATCGAAAACGTGCAGCGGGCCGATCTCAATGCACTCGAAGAGGCCGACGGTTATCGCGCCCTGATGGAAGAATTCCACAACAGCCAGGACGACGTCGCCAAGATCGTCGGCAAGAGCCGCAGTCATGTCGCCAATACATTGCGGTTGCTGAAACTGCCCGAGACAGTGAAGGCGCATATCAATTCCGGCAAGCTTTCCGCCGGTCATGCGCGCATGCTGGTCGGCCAGCCCAATGCCGAACAGCTAGCGGAAGAAATCGTCGCGCGCGGTCTCAATGTGCGCCAGGTCGAAGCGCTGGCGCGCGAGGCCGGGCAGAAGCATGGCAAGAGCGGCAAAGGCCGCGGCGCTCAGGCGAAGGCCGAAAAGAACGCGGACCTGGTGTCGCTTGAGAAGCGGCTCTCCGATTCGCTCGGTCTTATCGTCAGCATCGACGACAGCGCGCGCGGCGGCACGCTGACCGTGCGCTATCGCAACCACGATCAGCTCGACGAAGTGCTGCGGCGGCTCGAAAGAAAGCACTGAGCGCGATCTGATTTGATCGCATCGGATTGATTTGCCGATCTCATCACGAACGCGAATCAGAACACAAAAAAGCCGGCCCGAAGGCCGGCTTTTTAATTTCGCGGTGGTTGGTTCGAATTAGTTGCGAACCAGTTTTCCGTTCACGCCGTCATACAGCACGTTATGCGGCAGGTAGACATCGACCAGATAGCTGCCGATGAACGGCACGATGCAATCGGCCATGCCCATGTAAACTTCGCGGTAGGTCAGCGGACGATTGACAGCGACGGTATAGATGAACGGCGTGGCGACCATGCAGGCGCCGGTGGTGATGCCGTAAGCGCCGAGCGCCGTTACGTGACGGACACCCGGATTGCCGTGCTTCTTGGTGAGAAGATAGGCGCCGACGCCAGTGCCGATTCCGATGCCAATGCCGGACGCCGTCAGACGCGGATCCTGGCCGTGGCCCCACCAGTTTAGGAAGCTACCATTGCCCCAACCCCAATTCGGCGCCGGTGCCGGACCTTGCGCCTGTGCATTCGAATGCACGCCAATGGCCATCACCAGGGCCACGGCAGCGATAATGAACCGCTTCATTTTGAATGACTCCCCCATCCACCAGCGCCGCATCCAGGGAGGCATGCCGTCGCCGCATGGTTAATGCGGAACTTGACCGAACCGCACGAAACTGTCGAGGAGAAGGGCAGTGGATAGAGTGTGAATTCCGGCCGCTGTGATTATTTGGCAACCATTTTCCACCGCCTGGGAAGCCGCCGGAGCGACCTTCCATGCGGGCTTGCGTTCGGCTTGTCGCTCGATGGTAGCCCGAGGCGCTCCGGGACCGGCGTGTCCTATTCGGCGGCGGTGCGCTGGGCGCCGAATCGCTGCTCGATATAGTCGATCACGATCTTCTGGAAGTCGGCCGCAACCGTCGGGCCGCGCAGCGTCATGGCCTTCTTGCCGTCGATGAAGACCGGCGCCGTCGGTTGCTCGCCGGTGCCCGGTAGCGAAATGCCGATATCGGCATGCTTCGATTCGCCCGGCCCGTTGACGATGCAGCCCATGACCGCAACGTTGAGACCTTCAACCCCGGGATAACGTGTTTTCCATTCCGGCATCGAATCGCGAATGAATTTCTGGATGCTGGCGGCGAGCTCCTGGAACGTCGTCGAGGTGGTGCGGCCGCAGCCGGGGCAGGCGGCGACCAGCGGCACGAAGGTGCGCAAGCCTATGGTCTGCAGCAATTCCTGGCCGACTTTCACTTCGAGCGTGCGGTCGCCGTTCGGCTCTGGCGTCAGCGAAATGCGGATCGTGTCACCAATGCCCTGCTGCAGCAGCACGCCCATGGCCGCCGACGAAGCGACGATGCCCTTCGAGCCCATGCCGGCTTCGGTGAGCCCGAGATGCAGTGCGTAGTCGGAGCGGCGCGCCAATTCGGTATAGACGGCAATGAGATCCTGCACCGCGGAGACCTTCGCCGAAAGGATGATCTTCTCCTGCGGCAGGCCGATTTCTTGGGCCCGCTCGGCCGACAGCAAGGCCGACTGCACCATGGCTTCGCGGGTCACGTCGCGCGCATCGATCGGAGTGGACGAGCGTGAATTCTCGTCCATCAGATGTGTGAGCAGCTCCTGATCGAGCGAACCCCAATTGGCGCCGATGCGTACTGGCTTGTTGTGACGGATCGCGGTTTCGACGATGGCGCCGAACTGCTTGTCCTTCTTTTCCTTGAAGCCGACATTGCCCGGATTGATGCGATATTTGTCGAGCGCCTCGGCACAGGCCGGGTGGTCGGCGAGAAGCTTGTGGCCGATGTAGTGGAAGTCACCGACGATCGGCACGTCGACATTCATCTTGAGTAGGCGTTCTTTGATGTGCGGCACCGCAGCCGCCGCCTCGTCGCGATCGACGGTGATGCGCACGATTTCCGAACCGGTGCGCGCAAGCGCCGCGACTTGCTTTGTGGTCCCGTCGACATCGGCGGTGTCGGTGTTGGTCATCGACTGCACCACGACGGGTGCGCCGCCGCCGACCGTCACATTGCCAACCTTCACGGCAACGGTTTTGTGCCGGGCGGCGGGACGGGGAAATTCTTTCATAGGCAAGTTCATGAGCAAGTTCCTGGGCAAGTCCTAAGCAAGGTCCTTAAGGGTCTCAAAGGCTGGCCGTCAGCCGGGCTGATGGCTTCGCCAAAACATGAAAAAAGGCTGACCTTGACCCCCAGCATATAGCCTCATCAGAGGCGGTTGACGAGGCGGTGGCGGGCCCTGATTGCAAGGAGACTAAATTCCGGCGACGCATTTATGTCGTGACCGCGGCTGCGGCGGTTCCATCATCCTATCCTATTGTAAATAAATAAGTAATTTCATTAACAAAAAGGCGCCGGACGGCGCCAGGAAAGCCTTCAAATTTTTCACGCCAAGCCGAGGGCCCACTGCCGTGGGTTCAACTCTCGCGACAATGCGCGCAAATGCCGGCAATTTCGATGAGGGGACTCTTGGGCGAAAACCCCGCCGCCCGTGCGGCTGATTTGAGCGCGTCCGCTGCCCCGCCGCCGGTCGCTTCGCCCACTGCGCCGCATTTCTCGCAGATCAGAAACACCACGAGTTCGTCGTCGCCATGATTGTGCGCGCAGGCCACGAATGCATTGCGGCTCTCGATGCGATGGGCGAGGCCGTTGTCGCGCAGAAAGTCGAGCGCGCGATAGATCGTGATCGGCGCCGGCCGGTTATGCCGCGCCGCGCTGAGCTGCGCCAAATGCTCGATAATCTCGTAGGCGCCGAGCGGCTTGTGGCTCGCCAACAGCGCCTCGAGCACCTGGCGCCGGATCGGCGTCAGGCGCTGCGCGCGGGCTGCGCAGTGCGCTTCCGCATGTGCGATCGCGGCGCTGGTGCAGCGCTCATGGTCGTGGTCCGGCGCGGGGAAGACCGCATGAGGTGTATTCGTCATCGCTTGGTCATTCTAATGGCTGAACCTGCCGGCTCAAAATTCGCGGTTGCCCGTCGCGAGCCAACGCCCGTGCGCGTCGGGATCGCGAAAACGTGACGGTTCCCATGTGACGATTCCTCGGATTTTTATGTTGCGCTGCAACAGGAAGCGCCGCAGAGTCCGCCGGACTTCGCTAGATCTTTGCAAATTTCAACGCCGCGGATAGGCGCGCCGACAGAACCACCTTTCGTTCAATCAACCATCATCATTGAATTGGGGATTATCATGTTGAAAGGAAAGTCCGCACTGGTGACCGGTTCGACCTCGGGCATCGGTCTCGCCATGGCCCGCGGCTTTGCCGCGCAGGGCGCCAACATCACCATCAACGGCTTCGGCGACAAGGACGCGATCGAGAAAGAGCGCTCCGGCATCGAGAAAGATTTTGGCGTCAAAGCGGCCTATTCGCCGGCCGACATGACCAAGCCCGATCAGATCGCCGACATGATCAAGAAGGCCGAGGCGACTTACGGCTCGCTCGATGTGCTGGTGAACAATGCCGGTATTCAGCATGTCGCGCCGATCGAGGACTTTCCGATCGACCAGTGGAATCTGATCATTGCGATCAATCTAGTCTCGGCGTTTCACACCATTCGTACCGCCGTGCCTGGCATGAAGGCGCGCAAATGGGGCCGCATCATCAGTACCGCTTCGGCGCATTCGCTGGTCGCCTCACCGTTCAAGTCGGCTTATGTCACGGCGAAGCACGGGCTTGCCGGTCTGACCAAGACCGTGGCGCTCGAAGTCGCGACCTTCGGCATCACCGCGAACTGTATCAGCCCCGGTTATGTCTGGACGCCGCTCGTCGAGAAGCAAATTCCCGACACGATGAAGGCGCGCAACATGACGGCCGAGCAGGTCAAGCGTGACGTGCTTCTGGCGGCGCAGCCGACTAAGGAATTCGTCACCGTCGACCAGGTCGCCGATCTCGCGTGTTATCTCGCCTCCGATGCGGCGAAGTCGATCACCGGCGCCAATATCTCGATCGATGGTGGCTGGACTGCAGAATAATCATCGCATGCCTCGGGCCTGACGCTTGGGCATGAAGAACATCCTCTCGACCATCCTTCCGGGACGCGCATCCGACAAGCGGGCTGCGTCGCCGACGAAGCGCATCAATCTGGCGCTGCAGGGCGGTGGCGCGCATGGCGCGTTCACCTGGGGCGTGCTCGAACAGATCCTGAGCGACGAACGGCTCATTATCGAAGGCGTGTCCGGCACATCAGCGGGTGCCGTCAATGCGGTGATGCTGGTCGACGGCCTGATCCGCGGCGGCCGCGCGGAGGCGCAAAAACGTCTCGCAGATTTCTGGCGCGCGGTGTCGAGCACGGGAAATCTGCCGACTTTGCAGCGTACGGTGATGGAGCGGCTATTGTCGTTCACGCCCATAGAGGGCGCGTCGGTGCAGGACTGGATGAATGCGATGTCGCGGTATTTTTCGCCTTACGATATCAATCCGCTCAACATCAATCCGTTGAAGGAGCTTATCGAGCGTTTCGTCGACTTCGAGAAGCTGCGCGCCAATACCGAATTCCCGCTGTTCGTGTCCGCGACCAATGTCCATTCCGGGCGGGTGCGCATTTTCAGCGGCGATAAGATCACTGCCGATGCGATCATGGCGTCCGCGTGCCTGCCGACTCTCTTTCAGGCGGTCGAGATCGATGGCGTGCCCTATTGGGATGGCGGTTATCGCGGCAATCCGGTGATCTTTCCGTTTTTCCGCACCACCAGCACCGAGGATGTGCTGGTGGTCGAGATCAATCCACAGGAGCGCAAGTCGACGCCGACCTCCGCCCGCGAGATCATGAATCGCATTAACGAAATCACCTTCAACTCGTCACTCATAGACGAGTTTCGCGCCATCGAATTCGTCGCGCGCCTGATCGATCAGGGCCGGTTGCCGCGCGGCACCGGGCCCGGGGAATATCGGCGCATCAATATTCATCGCATTCTGCTCGATCGTTTCGGCACGAATTTCGATTCTTTCAGCAGGCTGTCGACCGATTACGATTTCTTCGACATGCTGCATCTGAGCGGCAAGCGTGCGGCACGGCGGTTTCTCGACGAGCACTTCGATGACATCGGCGTGCGTAGCACGGTCGATCTCGCGGCCGAGGCGCAGGCGGAATGGGCCTGAGCGGTTACGGGTGCGATCTGATAGAGACGCGGCATGTCCGAACCGGCACCTCCGCTTCTGATTGCTGATGTTGGGCGGGCAAAGCTCGAGATCTGTGTCGCCGACATCACGACGCTTGCGGTCGACGCCATCGTCAACGCCGCCAATCGCCGCCTGCTCGGCGGCGGCGGGGTCGATGGCGCCATCCACCGCGCCGCGGGCCCACAATTGCTGGCGGCGTGTGAGCCTCTCGGCGGCTGCATGACCGGCAGCGCCAAGATCACGCCGGGCTTCCGGCTGCCGGCCAAATACGTGATCCATGCCGTCGGTCCAGTCTGGAGCGGTGGCGGCGCCGGCGAAGATGATCTGCTCGCATCTTGCTATCGCACCGCGCTTGATCTCGCCGTTCCGCGCGGCGTCACCTCGATCGCCTATCCGGCGATATCGACCGGGATTTATCGCTTCCCGGCAGATCGCGCGGCTCGGATCGCGGTCGGCACCGTCGTCGCCGAACTCACGGCTTCACCGCGCGGCCTGACCCGGGTCGTATTCTGCTGTTTCTCGCCCGCCTCAGCGGATCAGCACGCCGCCGCCTTTGGCGACCTCGGACTGGCCTAACCGCATTGCCCTTCAAATGCCTCGCAATGACGGCCATGCAGGGCTGCCCTGCCGTATTTTCCACACCTTAATTTAGTAAGTATCCTTATATTACGCTCACATCTGATCGGTCGAGGATCGACCGACGGACTTGGAGGCATCCATGCTGCCGCGCTCCTTAAATCGAGAATTCGGATTTATTCTCAATGATGTAGCGAGAATGCTGCGAACCTATGCCGATCACAAAGCAAGCCAATTCGGGATCACCCGGGCGCAATGGGTCGTCTTAGTCCGCCTCGACCGGTTCGAAGGGCTCAAGCAGGCCGAGCTCGCCGAAATGCTCGATCTACAGCCGATAACGCTGACCCGCCTGCTCGACCGACTGGCCGAATGCGGCCTGATCGAACGTCGTCCCGATCCCAACGACCGACGCGCCAAGCTCCTTTACCTCACGCCCAAGGCCAAGCCGCTGCTCGAACAGCTCGGCGACCTCGGCACCGAATTGATGGGAACGGCGCTCGCCGGCGTCGAGCGCGAGCATGTCGAGCTGATGGTGGCGCAGCTCGCGATCGTGAAAGAAAATTTGCGCCAGGCGATCCAGCACAAAAACAAAGCCGTAGCGGCCGCCACGGCTGAAGGAGAACAAAGTTATGGCTGAGCGCGCCCTTAAGCCGGTGCCGGCTTCGCCCGAGACTGACGAGACGACGGAGCGCCGCGAGTCGCAACCGGCCGTGCTGCGGCCGCTTAGCGCAGCGTCCGGCAAGGCAAAGCAATTCGACCGCAAGCGTCTCACGCGCTGGACGCTGTTCGGCCTGTTGCCGCTGGCGCTGGTTGTCGGCGGCTATTTCTATGTCGCCGGCGGCAAGATCATGTCGACCGACGACGCCTATGTCGATGCCGACAAGGTCGCGATCTCGACCGATGTCGCCGGTCTGGTTCAGAACGTCGATGTCTCCGACAACCAGCATGTCACGGCGGGAGAGGTCCTCTACCGGATCGATCCGCGCCAGTTTCAGATCGCGCTCGACAATGCCAAGGCCAATCTGGCGCAGACCGCGCTCGCAATCGACGCCATGAAGCAGGACTACAAGCACATGCTGAGCGATGTCGCCGCCCAGCAGGCGCAGGTCGATCTCGACCAGACTAATTTCAATCGCAGCAACATGCTGCTGCATTCCGGCACCGTCTCGCAGGCGATATACGATCAGTCGCAGTACACGCTGCTCAACGACAAGAGCAAGCTCGAGTCGCTGCGTCAGCAAGCGGCGACGCAATTGGCGAAGCTCGGCGGCAATGCCGATATCGAGACCACGCAGCATCCGCGATACAAGCAGGCGCAGGCACAGGTCGACGAAGCGCAACGTGAGCTCGATCATACCGTAGTCAAGGCGCCGTTCGCCGGCACGGTGACGAACGTGCCGAGCATCGCGCCCGGCAAATACCTCGCGGCGTCGACGACGGCGTTCTATCTGGTCGACACCGATCATCTCTGGATCAACGCCAATCCGAAGGAAACCGAGCTCACTTATGTGCGGCTGGGCCAGACCGTCACCGTGACGGTCGATACTTATCCGGATGCCGTCTGGCACGGCACCGTGCAAAGCATCAGCCCCGCGGCCGCGCAGGAGTTCTCGCTGCTGCCGGCGCAGAACACCAGCGGCAATTGGGTCAAGGTGGTGCAGCGCGTGCCGATGCGGGTGCGCGTCGACACCGGCGATCAGAAACTGCCGCCGCTGCGCGCCGGCATGAGCGTCGAGGTCAATGTCGATACCGGCCACGCCCGTGGCCTGCCGCATTTCTGGTAGGCGTAACCTTGAATCCTGAGTGGTACGCCAATGGCCGCCGAAGAAAAAAAGCAAAATATCAACGTCGGCATGGTCACGCTCTGCGTGATCCTGGCGACCCTGATGCAGGCGCTCGACACCACGATCGCCAATGTCGCGCTGCCCTACATGCAGGGCAGCGTCGCCGCGAGCCAGGACCAGATCGACTGGGTGTTGACGTCCTACATCGTCGCCGCCGCGATCATGACACCGCCGACCGGTTTTCTCGCCGGCCGCTTCGGATTGAAGCGTTTGTTTCTCGCTTCGGTCACCGGCTTCACGGTGGCCTCGATGCTGTGCGGCATGGCGCAATCGCTCACGCAGATCGTCCTCTTCCGCATGCTGCAAGGCGCCTTCGGCGCGGCACTGGTGCCGCTGTCGCAATCGGTGCTGTTTTCGGTTTATCCGAAGGAGCGCCAGGGCTTCGCCATGGCGCTTTTTGGCCTCGGCGTGATGGTCGGCCCGGTGCTGGGACCCGTGATTGGCGGCTGGCTGACCGAGAATTACAGCTGGCGCTATGTCTTCTATATCAATCTGCCGATCGGCATTCTCGGCCTGATCGGAATGATCATGTATCTGCCGGACACGCCGCGACGCCAGGGCGACAAGCTCGACTGGTTCGGCTTTGCCACTTTAAGTCTGACCATCGGCGCGCTGCAGGTCATGCTCGACCGCGGCGAGATCAAAGACTGGTTCAGTTCCGGCGAAATCATCATCGAGGCCGTGGTCGCAGCCTCGGCTTTCTATCTCTTTATCGTTCATACGTTCACCGCCGATAAGCCGTTCGTGCGGCCGGATCTGTTCCGTGACCGTAACTTCGCCGCCGGCGTCGTCTTCGTCTCCGTCGTTGGCCTGACCTATTATTCGTCGCTGGCCTTGCAGCCGCCCTATCTGCAAGAGCTGATGAATTATCCGGTCGTCACCGCCGGCCTGGTCATGGGGCCGCGCGGCATGGGGACGATGGCCTCGATGCTGATCGTCGGCCGTCTGGTCGGCCGCGTCGACACGCGGATTCTGCTCAGCTTCGGTTTGGCGCTGACCGCCTGGTCGTTCTACGCCATGACCGGCTGGACACCGGATATTTCGCAGTCATCGATCATCGGCGTAGGCATTGTCCAAGGCGTGGGGCTAGGCTTCCTGTTCGTGCCACTGAGCGCGGCGACGTTGTCGACACTGCCGGCCGAGCGGCGCACCGAAGGCGCCGGCTTTTACAATCTGTCGCGCAATATCGGCTCGAGCGTCGGCATTTCGGTGGTGAATGCGCTGCTCACCCGCAACACGCAAGTCAACCACGCCAGCATCGCGTCGCATGTGACCGCCGTGAACCACGGCTTCGACAATCCCGCGATCGCGCATTTCTGGGATCCGATGACGGCGGCCGGGCGCGCCGCGCTCGATTCGGTCATCACCGTGCAGGCGCAGATCATTGCCTATATCGACGACTACAAGCTCTTGATGATCGCCACGCTCGCGGTGCTTCCGCTGCTGCTGGTGTTTCAGCGCTCCGACAAGCCAGCCGATACCAATCACGTGGTCGCCGACTAAGAGTGCAGACTTTCCACGCTCTGAGAAACAAAAAGGCGGCCTTTCGGCCGCCTTTGTCGTTCGCAAGATTTTTGATGTGATGACTGGTCACTCGGCTCCGCCGGCCGCCGCTTCAGGCTGGTCGCCCTCGGCCTTCTGCTTGGCCTCGAGGTCCTCGCCGGTGTCCTGATCGACCGCCTTCATCGACAGCCGCGTCTTGCCGCGTTCGTCGAAGCCCAGCAGCTTCACCTTGACCTTGTCGCCTTCCTTGACGACGTCGGAGGTCTTCTGCACCCGGCGCGGCGCCAGCTGGCTGATGTGAACCAGGCCGTCCTTGGCGCCGAAGAAGTTCACGAAGGCGCCGAAGTCCATAACCTTCACGACCGTGCCTTCGTAGATGTGGCCGACTTCCGGCTCCGAGGCGATCGACTTGATCCAGTTGATCGCCGCCTTGATCAATTCGCCGTCTGCGGACGCCACCTTCACGGTGCCGTCGTCCTCGATGTTGATCTTGGCGCCGGTCTTCTCGACGATCTCGCGGATCACCTTGCCGCCGGTGCCGATCACTTCGCGGATCTTGTCGGTCGGGATCTTGAAGGTCTCGATGCGCGGCGCGTATTCGCCGAGCTCGGCGCGCGCATGATCGAGCGCCTTCGACATCTCGCCGAGGATGTGCATGCGACCGCCCTTGGCCTGATTGAGGGCGACCTTCATGATCTCTTCGGTGATGCCGGCGATCTTGATGTCCATCTGCAGCGCGGTGACGCCGTCGGCGGTGCCCGCGACCTTGAAGTCCATGTCGCCGAGGTGATCCTCGTCGCCGAGAATGTCGGACAGCACGGCGTAGCGCTTGTCTTCGAGGATCAGGCCCATGGCGATGCCGGCGGTCGGCCGCTTCAGCGGCACGCCGGCATCCATCAGCGCCAGCGAGGTGCCGCAGACCGTCGCCATCGACGAGGAGCCGTTCGATTCGGTGATCTCCGACACCACGCGGATGGTGTAGGGGAACTCCTCCTTCGGCGGCAGCATCGGGCGGATCGCGCGCCAGGCGAGCTTGCCGTGGCCGATTTCGCGGCGGCCCGGCGCGCCCATGCGGCCGGTCTCACCGACCGAGTAGGGCGGGAAATTGTAGTGCAGCAGGAACGCTTCCTTGTAGGTGCCCTGCAGCGCGTCGATGAATTGCTCGTCCTCGCTGGTGCCGAGCGTGGCGACCACGATGGCCTGCGTCTCGCCGCGGGTGAACAGCGCCGAGCCGTGGGTGCGCGGCAGGAAGCCGGCCTCGACATTGATCGGCCGCACGGTGACGAGATCGCGGCCGTCGATGCGCTTTGACGTGTCGAGAATGTTCCAGCGCACGATCTTGGCTTCGAGCTCCTTGAACACGGCGGCGACTTGCGTCATCGGCCGGTCCGGATTGTCGGCACCCTCCGGGAAGAAGTGCTCCATCACTTTTTTCTTCGCAGCAGCGACCGCTTCCTGGCGCTGGTGCTTGGCCGGGATCGCATAAGCCTTGCGCAGGTCCTGCTCGATGACGCCGAGCATTTCCTTTTCCAGCACAGCCGTTTCCGGCATCGCGAACTCGCGCGGCTCCTTGGCGGCCTTCTCGGCGAGCTGGATGATGGCGTTGATCACCGGCTGGAAATGCCGGTGGCCGAACATCACGGCGCCAAGCATGACCTCTTCGGAGAGTTCCTGCGCTTCCGACTCGACCATCAGCACGGCTTCTTGCGTGCCGGCGACGACGAGGTCGAGCTTGGTCTCTTTCATCTCGTCGAGCGTCGGATTGAGTACGTATTCGCCGTTGCTGAAGCCGACGCGCGCGCCGCCGATCGGGCCCATGAACGGGGCGCCGGACAGCGTCAGCGCTGCCGAAACCGCGACCATGGCGACGATGTCAGGATCGTTCTCCTGATCGTGCGAGAGCACGGTGACGATGACTTGAGTGTCGCAGCGCCAGCCTTCGGCGAATAGCGGGCGGATCGGGCGATCGATCAGACGCGATGTCAGCGTGTCCTTTTCCGTCGGGCCGCGCTCGCGCTTGAAATAGCCGCCGGGAATACGGCCGGCCGCATAATATTTCTCGGTGTAATTGACGGTCAGCGGCAGGAAGTCGATGCCGGGTTTCGGCGCTTTGGCCGCGACGACGGTCGCGAGCACAGTGGTCTCGCCGTAAGTGGCGACGACAGCGCCGTCAGCCTGACGCGCGACCTTGCCGGTTTCTAGCTTGAGCGGCCGTCCACCCCAGTCAAGTTCCACAGTATGGGTATTGAACATTGCGATTTTCTCTCATGGTTTTCGCGAAAGCGCGAAAGCCATAAGCAAGACGGCGAGACGCTGACGGCGCAGCTGTCAGGCTGCAATGCCGCATCAGCATCCGGCGATCCTGCCATGGCTCTCGGGCCTTCATCGGATTGAACGGGCAATGGGCCCGTTCGACAAAGCGGCAGCTTCGCTGCCGGGTAACGGCGGACGCCTCATGCGCTCCGCCGACAAGCGCGCGGGACGTTCCCGCGCGCAATTTGCTAGCGGCGGATACCCAGCCGCTCGATCAATCCCTTGTAACGTCCGTCGTCGGTGCGCCGGAGATAGTCGAGAATCTGACGCCGCTGCGACACGAGCTTGAGCAAGCCGCGGCGCGAGTGGTTGTCTTTGACATGCGTCTTGAAGTGATCGGTCAACTGATTGATCCGTTCCGAAAGCAGAGCAACCTGCACCTCGGGCGAACCGGTATCGCCTGCCTTGACGGCATAAGTCTTGATCAATTCCGCTTTACGCGCGGTTGTTGTCGACATCGTCCTGAACCCTCTTTCTGCCGGCTCGGCCTGCGATGCCGGCTAAATTAAACACGCGTCGGGGAACGATCTCTCCACGATCAATCTCGGCAATGGCCACGAGCTGGCCGCTTGCAGCGACCTGGACCACACCGCGGAAGATTGAGGCATCCCTTCCGCGCAACAATGCGGCTTGGCCCCTTGAGAGCCTCGCCGCGTCCGCCGGGCTCACGGCCAGCGCCGGGATGTCGTCCAGCGCGGTCTCGATCGGCAGAAGCGTATCGGCAAGGTGTCCCTCGCCTGCGGCGGCTCTATGGCACAAAGCCTCGACCTGTTCCAGGGGGATCATGTCGGCCTCGTGGAACGGCCCGACCCGGTTCCGGCGGAGCGCCGAAACGTGGCCAAGCGCCCCGAGGGCCCGGCCGAGATCACGGGCCAAGGATCGGACATAAGTGCCCTTGCCGCATTCGGCCGCCAGGACGGCGTGATCGGCATCCGGCATGTCAATCAGCCGTAAATCGTGGATTTCGATGGTCCGGGCGGCCAATTCCACGGTCTCGCCACCCCTGGCTAAATCATAAGCTCGCTCACCATCTACCTTGATGGCCGAGTAGCGCGGCGGCACCTGTTCGATGGTTCCGGTGAATTGGGGCAGGAGAGCCTGGATCGCGGCCGCGTCCGGCCGCCGGTCGCTGGTCGCCACGACCCGGCCCTCGGCATCATCAGTGTCGCGCTCCTCGCCCCAACGGATGGTGAAACGATAGGTCTTTCGGCTGTCGACCGCGTAGGGGACGGTCTTGGTGGCCTCGCCCAGCGCGATCGGCAGGCAGCCGGAGGCGAGCGGATCGAGCGTTCCGGCATGGCCGGCGCGTTTGGCCGTAAACAGGCGCTTGATGACCGCGACCGCGTGGGTCGAGGTCATGCCGACCGGCTTGTCGAGCACGACCCAGCCGTGCACGTCGCGCTTGTTGGATTTTTTTTGCGGGGCGCCGCGCGGTCGCGATTGCGACGCGGGCTGGTCAGTGCGCGACTCGGTCAATGCGGCGCCGTTCTGTTCAATGATCGCGCGTGCGCTCATGATTTCGTCATTCGTCTTTCTCGTCGTCCGATTCGCTTTCGCCGTTCAGGTCGCGCTGGACTACAGGTGTTCGCAAAAGCTTCTCGATACGTTCTGCTTCGTCGAATTGCTCGTCGACGCGAAATCGAATTTCAGGTGCAAATTTCAGGTTAACGCGGCGTGCGATCTCGCCGCGCACATAGCGCTTGTTGCGCTCGAGCGCCGCCACGACATCGTTCTTGTCGCGGCCGCCGAGCGGCATGACATAGATCGTGGCGAGCCGGAGGTCGGGAGATATCCGCACCTCGGGCACGGTGATCAAGTGCGCTTCGATGACCGGATCGTGGATGTCGCCGCGCGACAGCATGTCGGCGAACTCGTGCCGAATCAGTTCGCCGACGCGGAGCTGACGCTGCGAGCCGCCGGCCGATTGATCGCGACGATGGTGTTGGTGACGCGCCATGTTCTTGCTGCCGTCATGCGCGGAACGGCTACCAAATGTCCGCGCATTTCGTTCCAATGAGCTTTGTCTTTAACGTCGTGATTGCCGGAAAAGCCTCCGGCAACGATGCGGAGTTGCGGACGTGAGTATGGAACTCACAGCGTCCGCTGCACCGTCTCCACGCGATAGCACTCGATCGTGTCGCCGGCTTTCATGTCCTGATAGTTCTCGAAGGACATGCCGCATTCTTGGCCGGCGATGACCTCGCGCGCATCGTCCTTGAAGCGCTTGAGCTGCGACAGCTTCCCTTGATGCACGACGACATTGTCGCGAATGAGCCGCACATTGGCGCCGCGCTCGACGGTGCCGTCGGTCACGCGGCAACCGGCAATGTTGCCGATCTTCGAAATCCTGAAGACTTCGAGGATGGTGGCATTGCCGAGCATGGTCTCGCGCAGCGTCGGCGCCAAAAGGCCCGACATCGCCTTCTTCACGTCGTCGACGAGATTATAGATGATATCGTAATAGCGGATCTCGATCCCTGCGGCATCGGCGGCTTCGCGCGCTTCCTTATGCGCGCGTACATTGAAGCCGATGACAGCGGCACCGGAAGCTTCCGCCAGCGTCACGTCGGATTCGGTGATACCGCCGGCGCCGGAATAGATCACGCGCGCGGCGACCTCTTCGGTGCCAAGCTTGTCCAGCGCGCCGATGATCGCTTCGATCGAGCCCTGCACGTCGCCTTTGATCAGCAGCGGAAATTCCTTTTGGCCCGAGGTCTTGAGCTGACTCATCATCTGCTCGAGCGAGCCGCGCATACCGGTCTGGCGCGCGGCCATCTTCTCGCGCTTCTGACGCTCGCGATAATCGGTGATCTCGCGCGCGCGGGCGTCGGTATCAACCACGGCCAGCCGGTCGCTGGCTTCCGGGGTGCCGTTGAAACCCAGAATCTCGACTGGCATCGACGGACCCGCGGCAACCACGGAATGGCCAGTATCCGACATTAGCGCGCGGACGCGGCCCCATTCGGTGCCGGCCACGACGATGTCGCCGGGCTTCAGGGTGCCGCGCTGAACCAGAACGGTCGCCACCGGGCCGCGGCCGCGATCAAGTCGCGCCTCGATCACGGTGCCTTCGGCCACGCGGTTCGGATTGGCCTTCAATTCAAGCACTTCCGACTGCAGCGCGATGATGTCGAGCAGCTTGTCGAGATTGGTCTTTTCCTTGGCCGACACTTCGATTTCGAGTACGTCGCCGCCGAGCGACTCGACCTGGATTTCGTGCTGCAGCAGTTCTGTGCGCACGCGTTCCGGCTTGGCGCCGGGCTTGTCGATCTTGTTGATGGCGACGATGATCGGAACCTTGGCGGCTTTTGCGTGCTGGATCGCTTCGACCGTCTGCGGCATGACGCCGTCATCGGCGGCGACCACGAGAATAACAATATCGGTGATCTTGGCGCCGCGGGCGCGCATCGCGGTGAACGCAGCGTGGCCGGGGGTGTCGATGAAGGTGATGCGGCCGCCGGACGGCGAGGTCACCTGATAGGCCCCGATATGCTGGGTGATGCCGCCGGCTTCGCCGGCCGCGACTTCAGTCGAACGGATGGCGTCAAGGAGCGACGTCTTGCCGTGGTCGACATGACCCATGATCGTAACGACGGGCGCGCGCGACTGCAGCTGCGCCGGATCGTCCGGCGCATCGAACATTCCCTCTTCGACGTCGGATTCGGCGACGCGGCGCACGGTGTGGCCGAGTTCCTCGGCGATCAGCTGTGCGGTATCAGCGTCGATCGTGTCGGTGATCTTGGCCATATGGCCTTGCTGCATCAGGATGCGGATTACGTCGACGCCGCGCTCGGCCATGCGGTTGGCCAATTCCTGAATGGTGATTGTTTCCGGGACCGTGACTTCGCGCGCGATCTTTTCCTTCGGCTCGTCGCGATGTCCGGTCATGCGTTGAACGCGCCGGCGGAACGACGCGACGGAACGTTCACGCACTTCGTCGGCCGTCAACGCGGTCACCACGGTGAGACGCCCGCGGCGCTTCTCGCCGCCAACTCCGGCGCGCGTCGGCTTCGGAGCCGGCGCCGGCCGTGCGACAGTAGCGCCGCCGGGGCCGCGGCGGGGAGTGCGCGGACCCTCGTCGTCATCTGCCACTTGGGCTGGGCGCGGCGCACCGAGCTTGAGCGGCGATGCCGTATCTCCGCCGAAGCGTTTCTTGGCCACTTCGTCGGCCTTGCGCTTGGTTTCTTCGTCGTGCCTGCGGCGATCTTCTTCGTCGCGCTTTCTGGCTTCGGCGGCGGCGCGCTCGCTGCGCTCGGAGTCTTCTCGCGTGCGGCGGACCTTTGCCTCTTCCTCGGCGCGCTCGCGTTCTTCGTGCTCGCGCAATTGTGCGCCGGCCAGCGCCTGAGCGCGGGCATTGCGTTCATCATCGGTCAGCGTGCGCAGCACGACGCCGGAGGATTTGGGAGACGCCGCAGGAGCGGCGCTCGGCGCTTGCGCCGGCGCGGCATTGCGCGCTGCAACCCCGGACCGTTTCGGCGTTGCTGCCGGCGCGGCTACGGCTGGTTCGGGCTTCGCTTCGCCCGGACCGACGCGACGCTTCACCTTCTCGACGACGACCGCCTTGCTGCGGCCGTGGCTGAAGCTCTGGCGGACCACGCCTTGCTCCACGCCCGGCCGCTTGAGCGTCAGCGTTTTGCTCGGCGTGACACTCAGCTTTTCGCCGCTATTTTTGGTCGTCTCGGTCATTCGTATCCAATTCCGTACGCTGGTTCCGGGTCAGTGCGGCAGCGCAAGGCCGGTCGGTGTTCCGGCCTGCTTGCCCTCACTTGTTCCTAAATCGCCGGTGCGAAACCGCTCCAAGCGCTGCAAACGCGCTAGAAACGTGTCGCTCACAGGTCCGGCGAGCAAGGCTGCATGTATCACATTTGGGCGGCCAAGTGCCAAATCCAATTGTAGCCCCGTGAGCGCCTGAATCACGGGCACCGAGCCGGAATTGGGGTTCCGACGCAGTGCAGCATTAAGCTTTTTCACGCCATCCGGCGCGGCTTCGGCTGCATGCAGGAGACCCACTACATGGTCATGTGCTAACGCATTCTCAACCTTGGCAAAGCCGGAAACGACCGACCCGGCTTTGGCGGCGATGGCAAGCGCGTCGAGCACCGATTGCTCAAGCAGTCGCCCGGTACGTTCGATGAGATCGGCGGGCAGCCGCACGTCACGCTTGAAACCGCGGGCAAAAGCCTTGCGTTTGATCGCTTCCCCGAGGATTTCCCGGCTGGCCGTGACCCATACGCCGCGGCCCGGCAGATTGCGCTTGAGATCGGGCACGGCCTCGCCATTCGGCCCGACCACGAAGCGGATCAGGTCGGCAACCGGACGCACCTCGCGCGTTGCCACACAGAGGCGTTCGCTGCCCCTTGCGCGCGGCCCGTCATCGCATTCGGCCTGGTTCGCTGCCATCATCACGCGTAACGGACTCCGTTAGACTTCCGCCTCCGCGGGAGCTGCGTCGTCGGCAGCCTGGGGCGCCAGGTCAGCCTCGGTAATCCAGCCGGCTTTGACGCGCGCCCGCATGATCAGCGCCTCGGCCTCCTCGCGCGACACCTCGAAGCCGTCGAGAATGCCGGCTTGGCGGACCGCCTCGCCATCCTTGCGCTCGGTCCAGCCGGCGAGATCGTCGGTGGCGCAGCCGGCGAGATCCTCGACCGTCTTGATGTCGTTCTCGCCGAAGCGAACCAGCATCGCCGAAGTCACACCCTCGACGTCCTTGACCGCATCCTCGACGCCGAGCTCCTTGCGCTTGGCGTCGCGCTCGCTTTCGATCTTGTCGAGATAATCGCGGGCGCGGGTCTGCAGCTCATTGGCGGTGTCGTCGTCGAAGCCTTCGATGCCGGCAATCTCCTTGGGATCGACCATCGCCAGTTCTTCGACGGAGCTGAAGCCTTCCGACGCGAGCAATTGTCCGATCACCTCGTCGACATTGAGTGTGTCGATGAACATGCGGGTGCGGTTCTCGAATTCGGCCTGGCGGCGCTCCAACTCTTCCTGCTCGGTGAGAATATCGATGTCCCAGCCGGTCAGCTGCGAGGCGAGCCGTACGTTCTGACCGCGCCGGCCGATGGCAAGCGACAGCTGCTGATCGGGCACGACCACTTCGATGCGCTCGCGCTCTTCGTCGAGCACGACCTTGGCGACTTCGGCGGGAGCGAGCGCATTGACGACGAAGGTCGCGATGTCTTGCGACCACGGGATGATGTCGATCTTCTCGCCCTGCAATTCATTGACCACGGCCTGCACGCGCGAGCCGCGCATGCCGACGCAGGCGCCGACCGGATCGACCGAGGAATCCCGCGATTACCACGGCTATTTTCGCACGCGAGCCTGGATCGCGGGCCACCGATTTGACCTCGACGATGCCGTCATAGATTTCCGGCACTTCCTGCGCGAACAGCTTCGCCATGAACTGCGGATGGGTGCGGGAGAGGAATATCTGCGGCCCGCGCTGCTCGCGGCGGACATCGTAGATATAAGCGCGGATGCGGTCGCCGTTGCGGAACACTTCGCGCGGCAGCATTTCGTCACGGCGCACGATGGCTTCGCCGCGGCCGAGATCGACGACGACATTGCCGTATTCGACGCGCTTGACGATGCCGTTGACGATATCGCCGATGCGATCCTTGTATTCGTCGTATTGCCGGTCGCGCTCGGCCTCGCGCACCTTCTGCACGATCACCTGCTTGGCCGACTGCGCGGCAATGCGGCCATATTCGAGCGGGGGCAGCGGATCGGCGATGGTATCGCCGATCTGAGCCGCCGGATGACGGCGCCGCGCGTCTTCCAGGCTGATCTGGGTCGCGGAATTTTCCACGGTATCGATCACCAGCATATGGCGCGACAGATGGAGCTCGCCGCTCTTGGGATCGATCTCGGCGCGGACTTCGGTTTCGCTGCCGTAGCGCGAGCGCGCCGCTTTGGCGATCGCGTCCTCCATGGCGCCGAGCACGATCTTGCGGTCGATCGCCTTTTCCCGAGCGACGGCTTCGGCGATCTGCAAGAGTTCGAGTTTATTGGCGCTAACGGTCGCCATCAGGAGTCTCCTTGCGTTGGTTCTGTTTGTCGGTTTTGCTTTTCCTTGCGCAACAACTCGGCAATAAGCGAATCGGTGAGCACGAGCCGCGCTTCCGTCATGTCGTTGATCGGCAGAAGCACGTCGTTGCGATCCTGGTCGGTGTCGCCGAAGCGCAACCGCACCGCATCGCCGTCAGTCCCCAAGAGCTCGCCGCGGAAGCGGCGGCGGCCGTCAACCGGAACCTGCATTTCCACATGCGCGACATGGCCGGCATAGCGGTCGAAATCCGAGCGCCGCACCAGCGGCCGATCGATGCCGGGTGACGAGATTTCAAGCCGGTAGGCGGTTTCGATCGGATCGGAGACGTCGAGCACCGGCGACAGTGCGCGCGAGACAACTTCGCAGTCGTCGATGTTCATGCTGCCGTCCGACCGCTCCGCCATGATCTGCACGGTGCAGCCGGCAAAGGCGGTGACCCGCACGCGAACCAGACGATAACCTAGCGAAGCAAGCACCGGCTCGATGACGGCGGCGACGCGTGCCGCACGCCCCGGCTCGGAAATGAGCCTCGGTTCGTCGGCAAAATTCGCAAGCTCGGCGTTTGTCGTCCTGTCGTCCATCACTCGCCGTAAATCGTATGGTGCAGAGCGCCGCCGGACCTCAGCCATCGAACCGGATTTCAGGTAACAAAAAAGAGCGGGCCCCCGGGGGAACCCACTCTCAAAACCGATCGGTAATGAGGTATCCTAAACGGACAGCGCGCAATATAGCCGATTATCGGGGCTTTGCAAGAGCATCCAGCGCGCGGCTCTGTTGCCGCTGCAACATTTCTTTCAGGATTGGTGAATTAATCTCTCCCTAAGGGCGGCCGATCTTCGCCGATTGGCGGCATTTTTCGCCGTTTCGCCAGCGGTTGAGCCCTTGGATTAACTTCATGGCCAGTTTTCTGACCGCGATCGCTGTTTTGCCAAGCGCTTTTTGCCAAGACAGGTGTTGCGCAAAGTGGTGACGTATCGACGATGAGAGCCGCCACCTCGCTCATCCCCGAGTTGGAAGATGTCATCGCGCATGGCACGCGGGCCAAGCGTACCGAGATGCTCGAGCGCATCGCTGCGCTGTTCGTGCATGAACTCGAGCCGCTACAGCGATGCGCAAATCGATCTGTTCGACGAAGTCTTCAGCCTTCTGATCGCGGAAATCGAGACCAAGGCGCGCGCGGTCCTCGCCGGTCAGCTTGCGCCGCTCGACAAGGCGCCCGCCAAGATTCTGCGGACGCTCGCACGCGACGACGCTATCGAAGTCGCCGGCCCGGTCCTCAAATTTTCGAAACATCTGGATGAGGACGATCTCGTCGCGCTGGCCGAGACCAAGAGCCAGGCTCATTTGCAGGCGATCTCAGAACGGTCTTCGCTCGGCGAGGCGGTGACCGACGTACTGGTCAGGCGCGGCGACCGCGAAGTGGCGCGGCAAGTCGCCGAAAATCACGGCGCCCGCATCTCCGAAACCGGCTTCGTTCGCCTGGTCGAACGCGCTGAAACCGACGGCGTCTTGGCCGAGAAAGTCGTCCAGCGCCCTGACATTCCGCCGAAAATATTCCGCAAGCTCCTGACCAAAGCTACCGCCATCGTGCGTGAGCGGCTGCTCGCCGCGGCAAGCCCCGATTTGCGCAAGGAGATCCGGCGTGTCCTCGAACAGGTGTCGGGCGAAGTCGGGGCGGAGATCGGCCCTCGCGATTACCGGACCGCGCAGCGCATCGTGCTGTCGTTGATGCAATCCGGCCGCATGAACGAAGCCGTGCTGAGCGCGTTCGCCCGCGAAAACAAATACGAGGAAACGGTGGTGGCGGTGGCGGCGCTGTCCAAGGTGCCGATCAACATCGTCGATCGGCTGCTGGCCGGCGAACGACCGGACCCGGTGCTGATCATGTGCAAGGCCGCCGGCATGAGCTGGCCGACGGTCAAGTCGATCATGACGTCATGTGCGAAAGCCAATGGCGGCTCGGTCGTTGGTCTCGACAGCGCGCTCGTCAATTACGAGCGGCTTTCGGTGTCGACGGCGCAGCGCGTGGTGCGCTTCTGGCAGGTCAAGCAGAACGCCTGATCGCAAATCGGCTCAGTGCCTGCGAAAGATCAGAAAACACGCGGCGCGAGCCTGCCGTTCGGCTTTGACGTTGTAGCGTGTCTGCAGAAAGCCCGGCCAGGGCTTGCGCCAATCGTCGGCGCATTCGGCGGTCCATTCGAATTCGCTTGAGCGCAAAAGCCGCTGCAGCGTCCAGGCGGCGTAGTCGGCAATGTCGGTGACAAAGCGGAATTCGCCGCCCGGCCGCAAGATGCGGGCGAGCCGCGACACCATTTCGTCCTGGACAAAGCGGCGTTTCCAGTGCCGGCGTTTCGGCCAGGGGTCGGGATGGATCAGGTCGATCCGCGCCAGCGAATGTTGCGGAAGCCAGGCGATGAGGTCGGCGGCATCATCGAAATGCAGGCGGACATTGCGCAG
>CAWFWC010000009.1:0-71213 GCA_963819465.1 uncultured Alphaproteobacteria bacterium | reverse complement strand
AGAACCTGGCCACCGACAAGCTCGAGCTGCCGATGAAGGGCTGGCGGTAACGCGCCGCCGTTACCGCTTCGGATACTGCGTGAAGATGTAGTCCTTTGACGCTACGGTCGTGTGGCAGGCGAAGCCGCATTTGGCATCGTTGCCTTCAGGCGTGAACGTGTCGGACGCGGCGTCGTAGTTGAAATTGCCATAGGCCCAGCCGTGGGTGTCGGGAAATCTCTTGGAGTCTTTCTCGATGAGAGCAACCGCTTTCAGCGTGTCCGGCACCTGCACGAAATAAGGCGACACAGGGTTCTTTTTGAACGTCCACTCGATCTTCGCAATCTTGGATCCCTCCGGAAAGAGCTTGCCGTCGGCGGGGAGACCTTTCCGGTAAGCGTCCATCATCACATCGTTCGCCACGATCATTTTCAGCAGAGTTTCGGTCTGACTGACCGCGACATCCCGCCAATTTTCATATCCCTTGAAATCGCCAAACGAGAGCTTGCCCAGTTTCAGCGTGTACCTGTCCTGCGCGGCAAGGGCGATGCTGCCCACGGCCGCGAGCAATACCAACGTGATCGCAATCATAGAAGTTGAAATTCTCGTCACGGCTCACTCCTGCTCTTGCTGTCAGCAAGTCAAATGCGGCGGCGTCCGCTAAACGGATCCGGAGCAAGTGCGAGGGTTCGGCTTCTTGTCGGAAATTTTCTTAGCTAAGGATCGCTTGCACTCAGGCCAGCTATTATTCGGCGGGTGGCACCACAGCCATGTCGCGCCCCGAAGGCATTGTCGCACTCTCAGCGGTCACAATCCATGGGATCGTCGCAGATACTTCGTTGCCGAGATGATCTTTTCTCCAAGCCCACTCTTGTCCCACCGGTTGTAGTGCGGCGGATTGCGACTCTTCCCTATTCGTGAAGCAGCGTTTGCCAGTTTGAAGGCACCGCTCCGGCGGGTCCCGGCGCCGGCTGATCCACCGGATGGCAGACGGGCGCAGGAAGTTTTGGGCCGGCGAAAAACTCCTCGGTACGATAATCGTAAAACCAGTGCTCGCCCGGCTCGAAGCTCATGATGACCGGATGACCCGTGGCGGCGTAGTGCTTTGAAGCATGCTGATTTGGCGAACTATCGCAGCAGCCGATGTGACCGCATTGCGCGCATCGGCGAAGATGGAACCACCATTTGCCTGCAGTCAGGCATTCGACGCAGCCCGTCCCGCTTGGCATGGCCGCGGGATCGATGCCGTCCCTCTCGGGCTTCATATGTTTAGCCATAAGTGACGCCCGGGTTGCTCTGCCCAACTTCTATGATGTAGCCGTCAGGATCGCGAATGTAGCAGCGCGTCTCGCCGTATTTGGGCTTCGGCTCGGTGATGAACTCGGCTCCGCGGCTCTTCCAGAGTTCGTAGCATGCCTGAATGTCGGCGACGCGGATATTCATGAAGCTGTTGACCAGATCGGGGTCGGCTGGAACGCTTAGCATTGTCTTTGGTTTGTCGGGCGTCGGGCCGCCCCCGACATTGACAATGAGCCACATGTTCGCGAGCTGGAGATAGCCCGGCGCGCCCTTGCTGTCGCCTCTGCTCAGAATGCGGCTGCCGAACACCTTCTCGTAAAAGCGCAACGAACGTTCAACATCGGCGACGACCATAAAGTGAGCGATGGTCATCCCATCCTTTGGCGGCATCTCGTAGCTTTTCTGGTCGACTTGGACTTGGCCCATGGGTGACTCCTGTTCGCGAGAATACGTCAGGCAGCGTTCGCTCTAGCCGCGCTGCGCCGGGTCATAGAAGAAAGTCTCGGTAGCGATCTTCTCGCCGCGCCAGGTTTGCCATGCGACTTCCTCCTGTTGCAGCTTTCCGCCATCCTTGAAGGCGAAAGTGAAACGCCAGCGGATCGCAACCTGGTCGCCTTCAATCATCGGACCGCCAATCAGTTCGGTTTTGAGCGATTGGCTACGCTCCAACATCGCGGCCTCTCGCTTCATCAGCGCTTCTCGGCCGCCTTGGACGGGCGGTGCTTGGTTTTCCTGCATCCACGCGTCGTCGTGATACCAGTCGCGGATTGCACCGACGTGATCGCCCGAGATCACACGGGCAATGAACGCTTCGACGGTGGTTCTGGTGGGCATGACCGCTACTCCAGCAGGGACACCGGCCTTTTTTACGGCGCGGCGATGCCTAACAATGCATCAATCGAATATTTTCCTGCACCGGTCATGAACAACAACAAGAAGCCGCCCATAATACTGAGGTCTTTGTAAAAGCCATCCAGGCTGTCGACGTAATCCGCACCTCTCACTGTCCAATAGCGGTGCCCAATAAACGCAGTTCCGAGCGAATATAAAGCCATGAGCGCGGCCGCGGGTCGCGTGAAAACGCCAATGGCGATCGCGAACGCGACCGGAATCTCCATAAAGATCGATACGACGGCAGGCACGATCGGCATCGGAAGGCCAAGCTGCACCATTTGAGCGACGGTGCCCGAATAATCTCTCACCTTTCTCACGCCGAAAATCAGAAACAGCGTCGCGAGAAGAAGACGGGCCGCAAGAATGAGCTCATCGTTGATGCCACTTATCATGAAAAATCCCTCGGAATAGAGCGATCCCAGTCGCGATGACACACTTCGTTCGCGCCCTCGAAGGCGCGCAAGCTTCCCTGCAGCAAGAAGGCATTGGCCGTCGATGACAGCCGCATCTGCGTCTCGACCCGGATTTGCCATTCGTCTCGCGACAAAGTCTGGGTATTGTGCAATTCGGCAACGGCGCTAAGCGGATCGTTCTCCTCGACGTGATACTGCGTATTCCACTGTGTGCCCAATTCCAGACCGATGCGGTCGATGCGCTCGATCCGCACGCCATCGCGATGAAGAATCGTTGGCTTCTCGGGTGGCGCCGTCTCCGGTTCGGGAAAAGGCGAGAGCTTGGCGTCCGCGGCGTTGGGCGAGCGTTGCGGCAGATCGAGCGTGCCGGCAAAAATCTGCACGGTTGCCGTCTCCGGACTGGGCCAGATCATCGGCCAATAAGCCGTCGATATCGCGAGCCTCACCTTGTGGCCGGACGGAAATACCGAGCCTGCATCGTTGAGCTTGATGCGCACGCGGTAGCGCTCGCCCACGCGTGAGCAGGCGGGCTGTTCGTGGCTTTCGCGATGCGTGAGGTTGAGCACGCCGTAGCTGACACGCAGTGACTCACCGGACGGATGCACGTCGCATAACCGAACCACCAGATTTGCAATCGGCCGGTCGGACGCGACATCGAGGGTGACGATCGGGGCGCCAAGGATTTCGATCGGCGCATCGAGTGGCGCCGTCTCGAAAAGGAGCGAGCGCGTGTCGTCTTCTTGCTGGTCGCCGGCCTGATCGCGCCCGCGACCGAACGGAACCCATTCGCCCGAACTCTTGCCGACGCGTCTGCGGCGAGCAGACGGCGCGGGTCGTCAAAGGCGCCGCGGCGTCTCGCAGTCCTTCGTCGGTCAAGAACAGCCGCCGCGGCGTTATTCCTGCCGGCGGCCACGAAGGTTCTGCAATCCAACGGCCCGGCAACGTGTCGTGGTGGCTCGCCGGTTTCACGCTGTCCGTCATCCACGCCCGCAGCATCGGCTCGTCCATCACGCCGGTATCGATGCCTTTGAGCCAATGATCCCACCACCGCAACATTTCCTGGAGGAAGCCGATCTGGGGCCCGGGATATGCGAAGTGCGGATAGGCGTGCGCCCATGGCCCGATGAGACCCTTGCGAGGCACCGTCAGTCGCTCGAGAAGGCGCGGAATTGCATTCTTATATCCATCGGTCCAACCACCGACGGCGTAGACCGGGCACTGGATCGCCGCATAATCCTCGCATACCGATCCGTGCTTCCAATACGCATCGCGCCGTTGATGCTGAAACCAATTCTCCTGAAACAGCGGTATGTTCTGCAGGCGCTCCAGCCACATCGCGCGCCAGTTATCGCCGACCAGCGCCGGATCGGGCGGAAGGCACGTCAAGCTGAAAAAGAAAAAGGCCCATTCAAGTCCAGCCTTGGTCAGAAACGCGCCGCCCATATAGTGCGCGTCGTCGGCGTAGCGATCATCGGTCGAACAAATGGTGACGATGGCTTTGAGCGCCGGGGGACGGCGCGCGGCAATTTGAAGTCCATTGAACCCGCCCCAGGAAATTCCCATCATCCCAACCGCGCCATTGCACCAGGGCTGAGCCGCCAGCCAAGCGATCACCTCCACGCCGTCGTCTTGTTCCTGCTTGGCGTATTCGTCGAACAGCAAGCCCGTCGATTCGCCGCTGCCGCGAAGGTCGACGCGAACGCCGGCATAGCCGTGACCGGCCAGATACGGATGCGTCAGCGCGTCCCGCTCGTAGGTCCCGTCGCGCTTGCGGTAAGGCAGATATTCCAGAATGGCCGGAACGGGATTCTGCTCCGCGTCTTCCGGCAGCCAGATGCGGGCGGCGAGCTTGGTGCCGTCTTTCAGGGGGATCCACGTGTTCTCGATGACGCGCACCGGTCTCGGAAACGTCGTGACGATCATTGCGAAGCTACTCATGATGGCGGCCGTTTGCCGGCCTGCTGCGGCATCGCGAGAAGATATCCGGTGAGGATGCGATATCACGCGACGATGTTTGTTCATCAGATTTAGGATCACGGCATCGAGGCTGTACGGCCCGGCGCCGGCCGAAATGACCACAGATCAGCATAAAGGCATAAAGCGTTTCCGGCAGGTAGAGCCAATCGTCGATGAGATCTCCTCTATCGATCGGCTTGTAGAGTTTGATCCGCTGCCGTCCCGACGTGGCGATGGCAATGAGGATGATGACGAGCAGGCCAAGCGCGGCAAGTGGCGCCAAGAGCCCGATAAGGACCGCGGCGCCGGCGGCGAACTCGACCAACGGCACCCACCATTGATTGAAGCCCAAAGCTGGAACACCCAGCCCTTTCAGTTCATCGACGAATGTATGGTGGCGCTCTGCGTTGAACAGCTTGTGATAGCCCGAATGCATAAAGAATGCGCCAACCGCGATGCGGTTCAGGGTCATCGCGAGGTCGGTCCAGCCGACACCGCCGAACAATATATCCATCATCGTGCCATTCTTTTCCTGCGCCGGCATGAAACGGGCATCAAAGGATCGAACGCGTTGTCTGGAGTGCACCCGCCCTCTTCTTCACAAGATCATTGTAGCGGGTGGCAGGCGGGAAGTCCTTGGCCGCCGACCGATGTCGGCGCCGGCTCACAAGATTGACGGTGCTAAAATTCGAACCTTATGAGCGCTTAATTGATCGCGCTGCGCGGCGCCCACTGTCGAAAATGCCGATCGAGACCGTGCTTGAACCTTTCTCCGCCCCGCCTTGTCCCACTGGTGAGTGGAAGCACCGCGTCCAGCGGAACCCAAAAATCCAGCGGAACCCGAAGCGGAGACGTGTCATGAAATGCTCAAACCCGAATTGCGGTCGCGGATTAGGCCTCGTTGCCTACCGGCGCGGCTTGTTTGGCAAAGGGCGCTACTGTTCAAGACAGTGCCGCGACACCTTTGTGACCGCGCAGCCGAAACGTCCCCAGCAAGAACGGAACGCCACGACCTATTTCGAGTGGCTGTTTTTGCAACCGATCGAGAACCCACGACCGGTGCTGGTGCCTGTTCGCGCGAGAATCCGGTAGGCGCCCGACTTTCTCGCTTGATGACGGGAAAGCTTGAAAGCAGTCATACCTTATACCGCCGCTGCAGCGCGATCAGCGCGGCCAGGCTGACCGAAGCGGTCGCTATCATGTAATAGCTCGGCGACAGCTTTGAGCCGGTGATGTCGACCAGCGACTGCGCGGCGAGCGGCGCGAAGCCGCCGAAGATCGGGACGCCGATATTGTAGGCGAGCGACATGCCGGAAACGCGCGTCGTCACCGGAAAGACCTTGGCCATCAGCGACGGCAGCGCGCCTGAGAACATCGACTTCAAGAAGCCGAACCAGCACACCACTGCGAGCAGCATGGCAAACGAGGCATGACCCGCGACCAGCATGAAGGCCGGATAGGACGTGACGATGAATAACAGCGCCGCGGCGAGCATGATCCGGACCTGGCCGACCTTGTCGACGGAGAGCCCGACGAAAGGCACGACCACGGTCTGCAGCGCCGCCGCCGCCACCGCCGCCAGGAAGCTGACCGACTGCGGCAGGTGCAATTCGCGGATCGCGTAAGTCGGCATGTAGACCAGCACATATTGCGAGCTGGTCGAGGCCGCGACCACGCCGATGGTCAGAAGCAGCCGGCCCCATTGATCGACAAACAGATCGCGCAGCGGCGCCTGCGCCGCGCCGGCGGCGAGGAATTCCGGGGTCTCCGGGAGATGGCTGCGGATGTAGTAGCCGACCGGCCCGATCAGGAGCCCGACCGCGAACGGAATGCGCCAGCCCCACGATTGCAGATCGTCCGCCGACATCGTCGAGGTGAGCAGAACGCCGAGCCCGGTCGCAACCAGCGCGGCGAGACCCTGACTGGACCATTGCCAGCTGGCAAAGAAGCCGGAACGGTCCGGACGATGTTCGACAAGGAAGGTGGTCGAGCTGGCAAATTCGCCGCCGACGGAAAAGCCCTGCAGCAGCCGCGCGGCAATCACCAGGATCGGCGCCGCCAGGCCGGCCGAGGCATAGCTCGGCATCAGCGTCATCAGCGCGGTGCCGATGGTCATCAGCAGGATCGAGAGCGTCAGCGCGGCTTTGCGCCCTTTGCGATCGCCATAGGCGCCGAGAAAGATCGCGCCCACCGGCCGCGCCAGAAAGGAAATGCCGAACGTGCCGTAGGTGACCAGAAGCGATACGGCCTCGTCGGCCGATGGAAAGAACACCTTCGAGATGATGATGGCGAAGTAGCCGTAGACCAGGATCTCGTAGAACTCGAGCGCATTGCCGAGCGAGGCGGCGAAGATGAGCCGGGTCGCGGCGCCGGTGCCGTGAACAGCGTCGTCAGCGGGAAGCGAAGCCGTGCTCATCGAGCACGCAGTCTGCCTTTGCACGGATGCGGCCGCAAGTGCGCATTCTTGCCAGGCAATGCTGCTTTGCAGCGTAATCCGCATCCCGCACTAGGCGCGCGCGGCCCCACATGCGAATGTTGCCGCCAATAAAAGGCTGGGGAGGAAATCCGCAATGCACAACTTCCGCTCGATCATGCTCGCGGGGCTGCTGACGCTGATCGTCGCGCCGGCTCTGGCGCAGGCGTCCTACCCCGAACGTCCGATCCATATCATCGTGCCGTTCCCGGCCGGCGGCCCCTCCGACGTGATGGCGCGGCTGATCGGCGACAAGATGAGCGCGGATTTCGGCCAAGGCGTCGTCATCGACAACCGGCCCGGCGCCAATACGCTGATCGGCGCCGAGTACGTCGCCAAGTCGCCGCCCGACGGCTACACGCTGCTGATGGCGATCGATTCAACGCTGGTGATGAATCAATATCTCTACGGCAAGCTGCCCTATGACCCGATCAAGGATTTTGCGCCGATCACGCTGGTCGCCAAGACCATCGGCCTTCTCGTCGTCAATGCGCAAAGCGACATCAAGACCGCGAAGGACCTGATCGCCAAGGCCAAGGCGGCGCCCGGCAAGCTCAATTGCGGCGCCGGCACCATCACCACCAAGCTCACTTGCGTGCTGTTCGCCGACAAGGCCGGCATCGACACGGTGATGCTGCCCTATAACGGCAGCGCCGAAGTGGCGCACGGCATCCTGACCAAGAGCGTCGACTTTGTCTTCGACGGCCCCTCGGCCGTGCTGCCGCTGATCAAATCCGGCGACCTGCGCGGGCTGGCCAAGCTCGACGCGCGGCCCTTCCCGGCGATGCCCGACCTGCCGACGCTGACCGAAGCCACCGGCGTCGATCTCGGCGACGTGACGGTGTGGCTCGCCCTCGTCGCGCCGCGCGGCACGCCCTCCCCGATCATCGACAAGCTGGCGACCGAGGTAGCGAAAGTGCTGAGCGACCCGGCCGTGAAGGCAAAAGCCGAACTCGGTCGGGCTCGGGCCCGCCACCAGCACGCCCGCTGAATTGGCGGCCTTCATCCAGCATGAGGCCGCGCGCTGGCCCGAGGTAGTGAAGAAAAGCGGCCTGCACTTCGATTGAGCCGCAGAGCAGCGGTCAGTGAAGCTCGCGAGGCGGCTCGTCCCCGCCCCTTTTCAAAATCCAGGTGTCGCGGAGGCGTCCAAGAATTGCCGAGAGCGCAACGACGAGCAATCCGACGACGCACAGGCTGAGAACGACTGCGAATAAGAGGTAAAGGAATCCGAACATGCCCGAAGCCTCACCATCTTCAAGATCTGAATCGGCTAAATCTATTTCAGATGAGCCAAATTGTCGATCCTCAATGGGATAACCGAACAGGCCTCGCCGGTCAGCATCTGGGAGGAGCAACGCCATGAGCAAACCGCGACCGATCGAATATGCCGATGGCTCGAGCGAAGTCAGGGCCGTCTATGACGACATCAAGGCGACGCGCAACGTGCCCGACGTCAACAATTTCTGGAAATATCTCGCCAACGACCCGAAGACGCTGAAGCGGACCTGGGAGAGCGTCAAAGAAGTGATGGCGCCGGGCGCGCTCGATCCTCTGGTCAAGGAGATGGTCTATCTGGCGGTGTCGGTCACCAATGGCTGCGGCTACTGCATGGCGAGCCACAGCGCCGCCGCGGCTAAAGCGGGCATGACGCCGCAGCAATTCGGAGAGCTCATGGCGGTGGTCGGCATGGCCAACGAGACCAACCGCCTCGCCAACGGCTATCGCGTGCCGATCGACCCGGCTTTCGAAAGCTGAGGGACAACGTCAGTTCGGGTAAAGCTGTTCGAGCTCTTGCGCCTTCGCCATCAAATCAATCGCGATTTCCTCGAGGCCATGTGTCGTCGGCAAGTCGGGACAAGCGCGGGCGAGGCGAGTGCACGTCTGTGCAAGGTCTCGAAGATACTTAACGACTTCAGTCATTGCGATGTCGTGATGCGTCTCGGCAGATCGGAAATGGCTTCGCCGCTCGTGCAGGACACTTGATTCGCCGAAACGATTCCGGCGACGCACTCATCCGCTCAGATGAGTGGCCGCCGGTCTCGTCCCCCGACGTCTATTCGAACGCCACGAGCAGCCGGTCAGCAGACGCTTTGTTCGATCGCAGAGAAGTCGTCAATCCGGCAAAGCGTCCAAAATGGTCATTTCCTGCGCGGCTCTGTTCAAAATGCGCCGGTTCTGTTCGTAGCTCCGCATACCGATTAAGGAATTGAGCGTTTTCTCGTGGACGAAATAGCGACGGCTCTGTCGGTAGATCAGACCCCATCGTTCCAACCGGTTGATGCGACGTATGACCGTCGTGCGAGGCACGCGCATATAGGCAGCAATCTTGGCGACGGAAAACGGCTTGCCGTCGATGTCACCAAGCGCCACGCACAGGGCGATAAAAAAAGTCTCCAGGCGCGTGCCGAAAGGCTCGTTGGCTGGAGCGTAAGCTCCATGCACGGTGCGCATCATGTCGATCATCAGACGGCAAAGCACCAATCTCTGTCGTGCTTTTTTAACCTCACGCCAATGTTGCTCCGCCATCCTCACGCCCCCAGTCGGCAAGCCGTTGCGGTGGTTGTTGCTCGTTTTGCTAAGGGAACCGTATCAGAAGACGGAATGTCTTGCCGAGCAAAGGCATGTAACAGTTGGATCATGAGGCGCCATCAAGCGTGCGCCGCGGGACATCTGCTCTATTCTCAAAAGCGGGCGGGCGCGCTGGAACAATGCCCCGGCAAATTGGTTCCAGATACGGAGAGCGTGACGGGCAGCGTTTGCAGGAGAGTTCTATGAAACTCTTACGCACTACCGCGCTTACGGCCGCGTTGCTGACAGCTACAGTTCCATCGCTCACGAGTCCTGCTCACGCTTGGGGCTGGCGCGGCGGCGGATGGGGCTGGGGCGGTGTCGGCATCGGCCTCGCCGCTGGCGCAGTAGTCGGTGGCGCGATCGCCGCGTCATCCTACGGTTACGGCTATCCGGGTTATGGCTATGGCTACCCAGCTTACGGTTACGGGGCCGGCTATAATAGCTACCCGGCTTATGGCTATGGTTACGGGACGGGTTACAGCTATCCGACTTATAACTCTGGCTACGCGAGCGGCTACAGTTATCCGGCTTATAGCTCTGGCTACGCGAGTGGCTACAGCTATCCGGCGTACGGGACTTACAGAGCTGCCTATCACCCCGTTATCCGACGTCATATCTATGCCAGTGCCGCCGGTATCCGTCATTATCGTCACTGGCACTAGTACGGACGGCCACGATTTGGCTGCGCCGCTGAAGGCAAAGGCCCGATCGCTGGCGCCAGCGTGACGCAATGATGCCACCAGTGTTGTGACGCAGTAGGTCTGCATTGACCCGGGAACGGACATCAACTGCAGGGTGTCCTTCCTGCGCCACAAGCAGACATTTGAGCGGCGGTGGAATACCAAAGAGGCCGCCGATTGAGGCGCCGTCTTCGACCGGTATGGCCGGAGACGCGGCGGCCCTATCTGACGAAGCCGAAGACTGCTAGGATTAATTTCGGACGGACCGCCACCCGGGGCAGGACGGCCTCCGGCGGGGCCGTACCCAGCATTAGAAGTCGCAATAGGCATGGCCTCTATCGGGCCACGCGCGAGGGCTCATGTCGTCACCGCGTTCGCGTAACGTCCTCATGATTTACCCGCGTTTTGGGGCGGGGACGTTTTGGAATTTCGGGGCGGCCTGCGAGCTCTTCGGCGCAAAATACCCGACAGCGCCTCTCGGCCTGATCACGGTCGCGGCGCTGTTGCCGCCTGATTGGACCGTCCGGCTTATCGACCGCAACGCAGAGAATTTAGCCGAAGACGACTTGAACTGGGCCGACCTGGTCATGACCGGCGGCATGCTGCCGCAATATTTCGACACCATCGAAATCATCGATTTGTGCCGGTCGCGCGGCAAGCCTGTGGTGGTCGGGGGACCGGGCGTGACCTCCGTTCCCGAACTCTACAGCAACGCAAATTTCCAGGTGCTCGGCGAAGCCGAAGGCATTATCGACAAGTTCATCGCGGCGTGGGAAGCGGGCGCCAGCGAAGGCGTCTTCGAAGCCGAGAAGTTCAAGATCGATGTGACGAAAAGCCCGGTGCCCCGCTTCGATCTCTTGAAGGTCGAGCATTACCTTTACATCGGCGTGCAATTCTCCCGCGGCTGTCCGTTCACTTGCGAATTCTGCGACATTATCGAACTCTACGGCCGGGTTCCGCGCGCCAAGACCATCCCGCAAATGCTGCGTGAGCTGCAAGCGCTGTACGATCTCGGCTACCGTGGTCATGTCGACTTCGTTGACGACAACCTCATCGGCAACAAGAAGGCGGTCAAGGAATTTCTGCCGCAACTCAAGACCTGGCTCGACCAGCACGACTACGCGTTCGAATTCACTACCGAGGCATCCCTCAACCTTGCCGACGATGCCGATCTTTTGCGGCTTTTGAACGAAGCCAATTTTATCGGGGTGTTCATGGGCATCGAAAGCCCGGACACGGCTACGCTCGTGGCGATGCGCAAAAAACAGAATACGCGGCGTAACATTGCCGAGAGCATCCATACGATTTACGCCGCCGGTCTCTACGTCACTGCTGGGTTCATCATCGGCTTCGACAGCGAGCAGGGATCGGTCGCTGACGGCATTGTCGAGTTGATCGAGGAGGCCGCTATTCCGGTCGCCATGGTGGGCCTCCTTTATGCGCTGCCGAATACCCAACTCACGCGCCGTCTCGCCAAGGAAGGCCGTTTGCATCCCGATCTTTTATTGGATCCCGCCGCCGGCATGGATCAGTGCACGCAAGGCTTGAACTTCGACACATCGCGGCCGCGGCGCGATATCCTGTCCGACTATAAGAGCGTACTGGAGAGAATCTACGATCCGGTTGCCTATCGAGGCCGCCTGCAACGCCTCTCGCGTCTGCTTGGCGCCTCCAATCCAAATCGGCAGAAGCGCAGCAACGATTCCAGAAGCAAGCTCGGCGGGCTTGAAGTTGTCCATCGCGTCGTGTCGAGGCTGCCGGGCGCACAGGATATGTTCAGGCAAACGATCATCGAATGTGCAACGAACAATCCGCAATGGGCTCGGATCATCGTCCTGCTCACGGCCTGCTATCTCCATCTCGGCCCGTTCTCACGGCACGTCATTGCACAGATCGAGCAGCAGCTTGATGGGCCGCAGGATATGGAACAGGTTATGAACGAATCGCTCGCCCCGCCCGATGTCGTCATTAGCGCGTGACCAACGGTACTTTTTGGTCGGTGGCTCAGGGGCACTTGGACTGGATGGGTCGAATTGCCAAGCGCACTCCGCAGAATGGGACGTTCAGCGGCGAGCAAACGGAAAATTCGAATGACCGGCTCTGACGACTGGAAGAGGACGGTTCGCCTAAACAAGCTCCTTGGCATTTGGGCCGCTGAAAAATTGGGAATGACGGGCCGCGACGCCGAGGCCTATTCGGACGCGCTCGCAGTCGGCACGCTCGATCCCGAGTGTAGCGATGTGTTCGGTAAAATTCGCAAGGACTTCGACGTTGCGGGCGTGGTCCAATCGGACGAGCAGATCTTAAGTGTCATGAACGAGTTCACACTCCAAGCCGGAAAACAAATGCCGGCAACGCGACGAGGCGGCCCCGACGCCTTAGCGGTGATGCTTGCGCGCAAACTCAAGTCGTAATGGGCCCCTGTAAACAGTTCGGACGTTGGCAACAAAGATGAAGCGCCTCTTAATTGCACTTGGGATAATCGGAGCGCTAGGTGGCGTGGCGCGCGCGCAAAATTATCCCTGGTGTCTGCAATCTGGTGCGTTTTTAGGCGCCGTTCACTGCACCTATCCCAGCTTCGAGCAGTGTCAATTTGATCGCCAGGGCCTTGGCGGGTTCTGCAGTCAAAATCCCCAATTTGCTCCGCCGCTGCACGGCGTCGCTAAAGGACGCCAGCATTGAGATTGGTGCTCATGCGAAAGTCTGCTGATCGATCCGAAGCGGACATCGCCTGATCGGCAGAAAATGTCTGAGATGTGCCATTTACAGGCAGGCCCGCGGCGGCCTCGGTAAGAGATGCGGCTTTCGTTAGGCCGGATCACCACTGCGGCCAACGGCGATTGTTCCAGCGTTAACGCATTCACCTTAATTGAAAGTCCGCGGCACGTCGGCCCGCGCTTACGCGGTAGAATGAACGCCGACCAAATAGACAACCCGCGGACGGTGCCTGAGCATGACAATGACCCTATCCGTTGCTTCGCAAGAAGATCAACGAGAGGCGGCGTGCTACGCCAACAGTTTCCGTCAGGCGCGCTTCAAGCGCCTGCTCGCGGTTGTCGACGACATTCTTGCCAAGCAGGAGGCCTGCCGGATTCTGGATGTCGGCGGCTGGACGACCTATTGGCAATTCCTCGAGCCACTGTGGCGCGATCGGCCGATCCACATCACGCTGGTCAATCTGACTGACGCCCCCACGCCCGATGAGCGCTATTCCAGCCTGACCGGCGATGCGCGCGATCTCAGCCAATTGCGCGATTTAAGCTTCGACCTGGTTCACTCGAATTCGGTCATCGAGCATGTCGGGCTGTGGCGCGACCAGTGCCGGATGGCCAATGAGGTTCGCCGGCTTGCCCCGCGCTATTTCGTGCAGACCCCGAATTTCTGGTTTCCAGTCGAGCCGCATTTGCGCACCCCGTTCATTCACTGGCTGCCGATGCCGTGGCGCGCGGCGACCGTTCGGCTCCGTGCTTGCGGCTATTATCCGCGCGCGGAGTCCTACGGCCACGCCCGCGACATCATCGATGACGCACGATTGCTCGATGCGCAGGCGATGGCCGTGCTGTTCCCGGACGCGGTGATTGAACGCGAACGCGTTGTCGGACTTACAAAATCGCTGATGGCGATCCGCTAAACGAGCGAACCAGACCCGCGCCGCGCCCGATTGACTGCGGCGTCCGCGTCCTTAAATGTCGCAAGGTGGAAACGCTCGGCGACGCAAAATCCCCATCTGATCCCGTGACCAATTCGCCCCGCGCCTGGCTGCGGCTTGGCGCGACGATGCTGATCTCGACGATCGGCGGCGTCGGCATGTGGTCGGTCGTGGTGTCGCTGCCTGCGGTGCAGGCCGAATTCGGCGTCGCGCGCGCGGCGGCGTCGTTGCCGTTCACGCTCGCCATGTTCGGATTTGCCACCGGCGGCGTGGTGATGGGGCGGCTCCTCGACCGGATCGGGATCCTCGGACCGATCAGCGTCGGCGCGGTGGCGCTCGGCATCGGCTATGCCGGCGCCGCCAATGCCCACTCTCTGGTCGCTTTCGCCCTCGCCCACGCCGTCATCGGCTTCGGTAGTTCGGTGACGCTCGGCCCGCTGATGGCCGACATCTCGCAATGGTTCGTGCGCCGCCGCGGGCTCGCGGTGACGCTGTGCTCGTCGGGAAATTATTTCGCCGGCGCGCTGTGGCCGCCGGTCGTGCAGCAGGCGATCACGCATTACGGCTGGCGCGCAACCCATCTCAGCATCGGCCTCTTTGCCGGCACGGCGATGCTTATCCTCGGCTGGGTGGCCTTGCGCCGGCGCGCACCGGTCGCCAGTGCCGCCGCAGGCGGACAGCGCGTCATCTCGCCTGAGACGCTCGGCCTCTCACCGCGCGCGCTGCAGACGCTGCTTGCCGTCGCCTCGGTCTGCTGTTGCGTCGCCATGGCGATGCCGCAGGTGCACATCGTCGCCTATTGCGGCGATCTCGGTTTCGGCGTCGCCCGCGGCGCCGACATGCTGTCGCTGATGATGGCGTTCGGTGTTCTCGGCCGCATTCTCTCCGGCCTCATTGCCGATCGCGTCGGCGGCTTGCGCACGCTGATGCTGGGATCCGCGCTGCAGGCGGTCGCGCTGTTCATGTACCTGCTCTATGACGGTTTGATCTCGCTCTATGTGATCTCGGCCTTGTTCGGCCTGTTTCAAGGCGGCATCATCCCGAGCTACGCGCTGATCGTGCGCGAATATTTTGCGCCGAAGGAAGCCGGCACACGCGTCGGCATCGTGCTGATGGCAAGCCTGCTCGGCATGGCACTTGGCGGCTGGATGTCCGGATATATTTTCGATGTCTCAGGCTCCTATCGGGCAGCGTTTCTGAACGGGCTTGGCTGGAATTTCATCAACGGCGCGATCGTGCTGTGGCTGCTGTCGCGCCGTCGTTCGCATCTTGCTTTTGCCTGAAACTCAGCGTCTGAGTGTGCCCGCATCGAATTCGGTGAATGGTATTCGGATGAGCGCTCGCATGCTGCGCGGACTAATTGCTGTTGCGCTGATGCTCTGGTCCGGTCTCGCCGCGCATGAAGCCGCGGCGCAGGAGGCGATCGGCACCGTCAGCCGCATCCAGGGCGACGCGAGCGGCACGCGCGGCACGGCGACACAGCCGCTCGGCGCCAATGCCTCGGTCTATCCGAACGAAGTCGTGACGACCAGCGACGGGACGCGGCTCGAAATCACCTTCAAGGACAGAACGCGGCTGACGCTCGGCGAGAAGGTCAAGCTGACGCTCGACACTTACATCTTCAACCGGGGCGCGGGTATCGGCACGATCAAGTTCGAAGTGGCGGGCGCGTTCCGGTTCGTGTCAGGGCGCCTGTCGAAACTGGCGAAGTCGAGCGTCACCGTCGGAACGCCGGCTGCGAATATCGGCATTCGCGGGACGGATTTCTGGGCCGGACCGATCGACAATCAGGCACTCGGCGTATTGCTCCTGGTCGGCGCGGTGGACGTGTCGAACGCGGCGGGCACGCAAACCCTGAACCGGCCAGGCCAGGGCACCAACATTGCCACGCAAGGCGCGGCGCCCGGGCCGGTTACCTTCTGGCCGGCAGACAAAGTCGGTCGCGCGCTCGCGGCGGTAACATTCCGCTAAGGCTGAACTCAGGACGCCGGGTAGACATCTATTAAATTTGACGCGGTGCGGAACGAAGGCTCCGGGCTTGGATTAGACGTTCGCCGGGAACAACGGACATTCTCGTTTTCCAGCTCTTAGTTCCCGCAAATCAAGTTCCTGAAAACATTGCCTTCGGGCTCGAGGAGATGACTATGAGAAAATTCGGCATTGCTCTCGTTTCGGGACTTTCCGTTGCGCTCCTTGCGGCGCAGGCGTTCGCCCAAGTCGACACCCAAAGACCGGCGCCCGGTCCCAATTCCATGCCGAGCGCACATCGCATGGCGGCGCTGAAGAAATGCACGGACGGAATCAAATTCGAATCCGACCGATACGTGAACTGCATGACCGCGGAAGGCGAGAATCCGTAGCGTCGCGCGACGACCTTTCGAGCTAATACCCAAAACTACTGGCCGGACTTCGGCGGATGAGCAGGCGGCTCGTCCGCCGAACTTTGCTGGGATGCGGCCTCGATCCAGGTGCGCGCCAGATCAAGGCAGGCCTGCCGGTCGTTGTCGGTCTTGGCTTCCTTGGCCAGGCGGTAGCACTCCTCGGCCATTCTCAGATAATCGTTGGCTGTCGGCATGAGCTGCCTCTCGCTCGCGGAGCCAATCCGCCCTCAAAGCTTACTGCATCATCGCGACGCTGTCGGCCCCCATTCCAAGCCAAGACAGTAGCACACCGTTCGGGGCGGTGAAGAGAAGGCCCCGCATCACCTTTTGAATTTGGAATTCCGGCTGTTATTCTCCGCGAGTTTCGGACTAAAGCGCAATCAAAATTGCGCAGTCGGACAAGTGGAGGAATACAGCGATGGGCGGATTTATTTCCACCTATGCATTTTGGACGTTATGGCTCTTCGTTCACCTCATTTTGGCATTGGGTCTTCTCGGCGCGGTCACCCACCAGGCGATGGCCGTAGCGCTGCCCGTCCGCAAGCCCGCCTCCGGAATCGTAACGCGCTTTCGTGCGGTACCCGCCGCCGGATATGCGACGGCCGTCTGCGCCCTCTATGTTCTCACCTTCTTCGTGGGCTCGTATATCTATACGCAGTATCGCATCGCCATTCGGATTCCGCTCGAGAGCGCGCATTATTACAAGACCGGCGGCTTCTTCGACTTCAAGGAACACATCGCGACGCTGGGCTTAGTGCTGCTTCCCGCCTATTGGTACTTTTGGAAGAATGCTCAGAACCGGGAATATGACAACGCGCGCAAAGGCGTGACGCTCGTCATCGCCGTCATGGTGTGGTTTCTGTTTATCGTCGGCCATGTCCTGAACAATACCCGAGGCTTTGCATCATGAGCAGTTCCGCAACCGCTTCCGCGCAACCGGCATCGTCACTGGCGGCGTCGCGTAAATTCAAAGCGTTCGCCATAACCTTTTCAATTTCCGGTCCGGTGATCTATTGCCTCATCCAATATTTCAATTATCCGCTGTTCACCTATTGGCCGGCAATTCGCCGCTTCGCTTGGGGATTTGGACCGCCGAGCGCGGACGGCGGACCAAACATGCTTTGGTACGGATGGAGCGTAACGACAATCCTTATTGCCGCCGGACTCGGCATCATAGCCACGGCCCTTCCCGAGCAGACCATCAGAAAGATCCCGCTATGGCTGGTTTGGCTGCTGCCAATCCTGGCGATCCCCTACATCGTCTATTCGCTGATGCCGTGGTGGACCCTCGCCGCGCGACAGTAACGGCTGCAGCGCCGCCCCCAACCGCAGACCATCAACTCTTGCGGCGCAAGCGGACGATAACGTCGATATGGTCGATCTCGTAGCCGCTCGGCGGCGACGGCACGCCACTGATCAGCGGGTGATCCGTAACGATATCCACCAGATCATTCTCGATAAGAAAGTGGTGGTGCGCGGTATTGTTCGTGTCGAAGAAAGTCTTCGATGCATCGATCGCGACGCGGCGCAGCAGTCCGACATCGGTGAATTGGTTGAGGGTGTTGTAGACCGTGGCAAGCGACAGGTGGAGGCGGGCCTGATTCGCCTCCTCGTAAAGCATTTCCGCCGTGACGTGCCGGTCGCCCTTGCCGAATAACAGCCAGCCGAGGGAGATGCGCTGACGGGTCGGGCGCAGCCCGACGTCGCGGAGCTTCTCCTTGAGGTCGTGCCAAGGACAGCCGTTAAGCTCGGGGCCGAACGGCGCCGGTTTCTCGTTGGTTATTGTGGTCGTGCGCGGAAAAGCCATTGTTCTGCTTTTTGATGATTGTTCGCTCTTAAAGCATTGTACCCGCTGCTGCGTTCCCCGCAACTCCGGGGAGCTACATTAGAATTATTGCAAGTCAAAACAGTCTGTGCTCGCAAGACAGCGATTTCTTGAGCAGCGCCTGACTCCCGATACGAGGCCTGCGGCGAAGCTGAAAGCGCACCCCGTTTCGGCTGAAACGGGATGCGCTGCCAAGTTTTTCGGGATTGCGATCAGTTCTTTTTGGTGTGCGGCGTGCCGAGATAGGGAAACTCCTTCAGCACGTCGGTGTGCGGCTTGAGCCCCGTGGGCGGGCACTCGTTCTTGGTCAGAAAAGCCAGCCGATAATTGATCACGTCGTCGGTGAACACACGCCCGTTGGGATACTTTGCCGGCTTGGCCGGATCGAAGGTGAGCACGTCGGGAAGCGTGCCCTCGGTGTCGATCGCGGTGATCGCCTCCTCGCGCGTATAGTTGCCGGTGTGGCCCATCAGGTGGATGAACTGCTCCAGCCACCGCTTGCGATCGTTGACGGGCTCGCTGGCGTTGTACTCCTCCTTGGTGTCGTCGGTGTTGAAGAAGCTCGACACGCTCGGATGGCCGGCGCGATCGACATGAAGGAGCTTGCCGTCGCACTTGAGGCTGCAGCGGCCCCAGATGTGGATGGCAGACTTCGGATTGAGCTCGCTCGTCGGCAGCTCGACCGCGGTCGAAAACACATTGGCCTCGGTGTTTGAATCCACCCCGGTCCAGGGCGACTTGCCGCCGAGATGCGGCTCGGTGAAATTTCGCTTGCCCCTGATGTCGAACAGAGCCTTGATGCCGTCGAAATCGAAAAAGAATGCGTCGCTGCGGCTGCCGGCGAAAAACTTGTAGGGGCCCGACGTGACGATGTTCGGCTTGGTGCCGAACGAGACCTCGGCGTCGGTGACGATCTTCTGCCCGACCGGTTCGGGCGAGCGCGACTCGGCGCCCTTCGCCATGAATACGCTGAAGGTCTGCTTGCCGTTCTGCGGCTTCGCGAACACGTAGCTGAAGGCGATATCGGTCAGATAGTCGCCGTCGGTATCGATATTGACGCGATAGATCGCCTCGGGATGAAGCGCGTCGGCATTGGGATTGGCGTTGAGGATGATCGCGGTTCTATTCTTGTCGCCGGGCGACTGGAATGCGTAAAGGTCGCAGAGGTCCAATCTTTGGTCGCCAAGCGGCGGGCCGAGGCTCAATCCGGTGAAATGGTTCGACATAACTCTCTCTCCTTAAGGCGATATGAGTATGCTTCCAGCCTCCCAGCCGTAGGCGATTATACATCAAGGCATCGTCCTGATGTCGCGCCTGGAAAGATTTTTTCCTTGCAGCCGCATCTCGCCAGTTTTGATTTAACAAGCGGGCAAATCACGATCACATCTTTGCCTGCCCACCAAAGGCGCATGACGAGATTGCAACACAGGAATTGCGGCATAGGAGACGAGTCCTCATACTGCGCCGCGGCCTACCGATTTTACCAAGCCGCACCTAGATGTAGCTGCTACGACGCCGGCTGCGGCAAGGAGTGACGATGAGCAGTGCCGATATTTTTTTGCCTTTCACTTTAGGTCCCCTCGCCCTCCCCAACCGGGTCGTCATGGCGCCGATGACGCGCAATCGCGCGGGCGCCGGCAATGCGCCGACCGCGCTCAACGCCACGTATTATGAGCAGCGTGCCAGCGCCGGCCTGATCGTCAGCGAGGCGACGCAGGTGTCGCCGCAGGGTCTCGGTTATCCCGGGACGCCCGGCATTCATTCGCCGGAGCAGGTCGCGGGCTGGAAGCTGGTGACGGAAGCCGTGCACCGCGCCGGCGGACGGATTTTCTTGCAGCTCTGGCATGTCGGGCGGATTTCGCATCCGGTGCTGCAGCCTGACGGCGCGGTGCCCGTGGCGCCATCGGCAATCGCGCCGCAAGGCCAGGCCTGGACGCTCGAAGGCATGAAGGACTTTGTCACGCCGCGCGCGCTCCAAACCGCGGAGGTCGCGGGCGTCATCGACAACTACCAGCGTGGCGCGCGCAACGCCAAGGCGGCCGGCTTCGACGGCGTCGAAGTGCACGGCGCCAACGGCTATCTGATCGACCAGTTTCTGCGCGACGGCAGCAACAAGCGGACCGACCGCTACGGCGGCGGCGCGCTCAATCGCGCGCGCTTCCTCATCGAAGTCACAGAGGCCGTCGTCGGTGAATGGGGCGCCGAGCGCGTCGGCGTACGCCTGTCGCCGACCAACCCTTACAACAGCATGAGCGACAGCAATCCGGCGGCGACCTTCTCCACCGCGATCAACGAGCTCAACCGGCTCAGCCTGGCCTATCTGCACATTGTCGAGCCGGCCGCCGGCGATCCGGTGCCGACGGGCGACACGCCCGACCTGCGTTTCTTCCGCAAGATCTGGCGCGGCGCGCTGATCGGCAACAAAGGCTACGATCTCGCCCGCGCCAATGCCGCGATCCACGACGGCGTCGCCGACCTCGTCTCATTCGCCGCGCTGTTCATCGCCAATCCTGACCTGCCCGAGCGCTTCCGCCGTGGCGCGCCGTTCAATCCACCCGACCGCAAGACGTTCTATGGCGGCAGCGCACCCGGCTATACCGATTATCCGGCGATGGGAGCCTGATGCGCCTGGTTTTCATATGTATTTTCAGTACTTTATGAGAAAAATACCATTCTGTGACGGGGGTCACTTCGGCCATTGGCCGACCTGCTTATGGTGCGGGTAATGGTTAACGCATCGATAACAGGGGATGTCCGATGTGCGCAGTGATCCACTTCCAGATCGAATATCTGGCCCGCAAGACCAACGAGTTGTTCGAGTGCAGGATGAAAGAGGCGGCGGAGAAGATCTGCGAGCGCCAGAGCCTGTTTCACCGCCGGGCGGCGTAATCGCCGCGAGGAAAGCTAGCGGTCAATCGAGCTTGATGTCCGCGGCGCGGACGACCTTGTCCCACTTCTCGTTCTCAGCGACCAAAAACTTGGCGAATTGCGCAGGCGTCATCGGCATCGGTTCGACGCCGAGATCGGCAAGACGCGCTTTCGGCTCAGCCTCGCCAAGCGCCGTAGTCAATGCCCCATTGAGCGCCGTGATGATTGGCGCCGGCGTATCCTTGGGCGCGCCGATGCCGTACCAGCCGACCGCCTCGTAACCCGGCACGAACTCGTTCACCGCGGGCAAATTCGGCAGTGCCGGAAGGCGCTTTGCCGTCGTGACCGCGAGCGCGCGCACCTTGCCGTCTTTGACGAATTCCATCGATTGCGGGATCGGATTGACGACGAATTGCACCTGGCCGCCGATCAGGTCGGTCATGTAATTGGTCCGGTACGGCACGTGGACCAGATCGACGCCCGCCATCATCCCGAACAGCGCACCGAACAGATGCGACGCGGTGCCGATGCCGCCGGACGCCATATTGATCTTGCGCGGATTGGCTTTGGCATAGGCGATGAATTCGGGGAGCGTCGTGGCCGGCAGCGAGTTCGTCACCAGCACGACATAGGGCGCATTGGCGGTCGGCGACACCGGCGCGATATCGCGCATGAAATTGAAATTCAGATGCTGATAAAGCGAAACGTTGAGCACATTGGTCAGGACGTCGGCCAGAATGGTGTAGCCGTCCGGATCCGCCCGCGTCACCGCCTCGGTGGCGATATTGCTGCCGGCGCCCGGCCTGTTCTCGACGACGAATTGCTGGCCGAGCCGGTCCGACATCCATCCCGCCGCGAGCCGCGCCATGATGTCGGGCGCGCTGCCGGGCGGAAAGCCGACGAGCGTATGCACGGGCCGGGACGGATAGGTGTCGGCACGCGCACCCATCATGCCGGATATCGGAAGTGCCGCCGCCCCCGCGGCAAGGCGCAGCACATTTCGGCGCACAATCTTCAAAGCGCCCCTCCCCTGATGACGTTTCTTCACGGCAGCGTATCGCAACTCTCGGGCGCCTGAAAGCGCAGGCAAGTGCGGCCAAGCGCGCGCCTATACCCCTAGCTTCTCCGCCAACTCGACGAGGCTCTCCACCGCATAATCGACCGGCACGCTGGGGGCACTCTCGCCGGTACCCGGCCCATGCTCGTTGGGCCGCGCCACATGCGCGGTGCGCAAACCCTGCGCCGCGGCGGCGGCCAGATCGTTGGAATGCGCCGCGACCAGCATGCATTGCTGCGGCTTGAGATCGAAGGCCGCCGCGGCGGCGAGATAGACGCGCGGCTTCGGCTTGAAATCCTGCGCGATGTCGGCGCCGAGGATCGCGTCCCAGGGAAAATTGTTACGCCGCGCCAGATCGACCATCAGCGAGATATTGCCGTTCGACAGCGGCGCCTGCCAAAACTTCTGCTTCAGCCGGGCGAGCCCCTCCGACACGTCGGGCCAAGCCCCGAGCCGGTGCCAGCCAAGCGTCAGCGTGTCTTTCTCACCTTCGCTCAAGCCGGTGACGCCGAAGCGCTGCAGCACCGTTTCGAGATTATCGCGGTGCAAGATGTCGAGCTTGCAGTAGGGACGGCGGCCCGAACGCACTTCCTCCAGCGCCGGCTGATATTGGCCGCGCCAGGCATCGGCGAAGACCGGCCAATCGAGCGCATAGCCCTTCGGCTTGAGCAGGGCTTCGGCTTCCCGCGCGATCGAGGGGCGGTAATCGGCCAGCGTGCCGAACACATCGTAGAACAGAGCTTTCACCTGATCCGTCATGCGCTATTCCCCTAGCTCAACGGCTTGCGGAGTGCCAAAAGCGTCGTCCCGACAAGTAGCTTAGTCCAGGAGAGGAACATGGCGGAAGACATCGCCGAACTGCTGCACCAGCTGATCGTGACGACCCGCATTATGGCCAATGAAGAGGTGCTCGACGCTTTCGGCCATGTCAGCGTGCGCCATCCGCACGATCCGAAGCGCTATTTCATCTCCCGGCACCGCGCGCCGGAACTGGTTGAATTGTCCGATCTCATCGAGATGGACCTCGATTCCAAGCCGGTGCGGCCGACCGAGGCCCGCCTCTACAGCGAGCGGGTGATCCACGGCGAAATCTACAAGGCGCGGCCGGACGTCAACGCGGTCGTGCATCATCACGCGCACGCGGTGCTGCCTTACGCGATTTCGGGCCGCGAAATGGTGCCGGTGTTCCATCTCGGCTCTGTGCTCGGCAGCAAGGTGCCGTTCTGGGATCAGCGCGACGAGTTCGGCGACACCAATATGCTCGTGGTCAAGCCGGAGGAAGGCGCCTCGCTCGCGCGCGCGCTCGGGCCGCACTCGATCGTGCTGATGCGCCGCCATGGCGCGACCGTCGCCGGCACCGATCTGCGCCAGCTCGCGTTCCGCACCGTGTTCAGCTGCCATAACGCCAAGCTGCAAAGCCAGGCGATCGCACACGGCCATGTCGACCAGCTGTCACCGGGCGAGCAGAAGATCACCGAAGCCGGGCAATTGAGCCCGATGCCGATCCAACGCGCATGGGACTATTGGGTGCGCCAGATCGAGAAGGCGGGCCTGATGCCGACGAAAGCCGCGGCAAGGGCTTCGGCAAAACCAGCCGCCAAGCGCAAAGCCACCGCGAAGGCAAAGCCGGCCAAGAAGAGCAAAAGCAGGAAGCGGCGCTAGTCCGTATCACGTTTCCGCGATGCCGTTGCCGCTCGCCGGCGCGATGCTATTGCGCCGGCGCGCAGGACAGCTTTGCCAAATGGCCGGAGTGATAGATCAGAAAAAGATCGTTGGTGTAGTGGAAGAATTCGCCGGTGAAATCCCTGGTCCGGAAATGCAGCGTGATCTGATCGTCGCTCGTCACCGTGTTTTTCACATCGCTGTTGTCGAGGTCGAGCGCGATTTTGCGCGCGGAGACGAGATTCAATTTCACCGTGATCGGCGTCTGTTTCATCGAGACCGGCTCGATCTTGACGCCGGTGCAGGAGAACTGCGTGGCCGCGGCCGCCGCGGTGCCGGCTCCCGGCACTGCAGCCGACAACATGACCGCAGACACGCCTAAAGTGACTGCCGAAAAGATCGTGCCTCGGATCATGCCCCTGCTCCAGCTTGTGCGAATCCCGCCGGAACTATAGCGCGAAAACGTAATCCGGACTTCAGCGTTGCGTCTAGGCACGCTCGCGATGATCGGCCTGTTCCCATTGGCCGAACGGACGCAACGCCAAGGAGCCGTTGTAGTACTGATCCTGGCCGGTCACCTCCGGCCCGACCCAGGGCGGCAATTCGACCGGATAGTCTTCGCGCGGCAGTTCGATCTCGGCGATCAGCAGGCCCGAATTGGCGCCGGAGAATTCATCAACTTCCCAGGCCAGCGCCTTGCCGGCACCGCCATCCGCGCCTGTATAAGGAACGATGTGACGGGTCTTTTCCACCACGTCGCCGTGGCGAAGCGGCATCAGCGCCTCGGCTTCAAGCGTCGGGATCGAATATTCGAGTTCAAGCCGGCGCAGCGACGAGGATGACGATTTCAGGCTCAGCGTCGCCCTGTCATTATCGCGGATGCGGACCCTGATCGAGACTTTCGGGTTCGTGTCGAGATAGGCCTGCCGGATTTCGCTGCGGCCGGTCGCAAGCCGTCTCCAATCGTCGCTTCGGATCAAGAACTTACGCTCAATTTCAAAGCTCATGGTTCCCCGGATGCACGTTCCATGTCGGAATCGTCACCTAGGAGTAGCAATGGGCCTCGTCATCCTCAAGGGGCCGCGGCATGAGTCTTGTGCAGACGTAATTTGCGTGAACGACAACGTCGCGGAACTCTGCGCTGTCCGAAAAATAACGATGTTGGGAAAAACAGATCAGGTCGAAGCTCGATCGGGCCTGAGCTTTTGTTGCATCCGCCGCCGCAGATCCTGTTCCTTGCGCAAGGTCAGTTCGCGCAAGGAGTCGTAGATCGGCGCGTCGCGCAGCAGCGTCGGCACCAGCATCGCGACAAAGGCCGCGCCCAGCATCGGCAACAGCAGGCTCACATTCGCGGTCATCTCGGTGACAAGCACGATCCCGGTCACCGGCGCACGCACCACACCGGTGAAGAAGGCGGCCATGCCGACCAGCGCATAGGCTTCGCGCGGCACGCCGAGATCGGGAAAGAGAAACTGACAGGCGACGCCGAACAAGAGGCCCGATTGCGCGCCGACCACGAGCAGCGGCGCAAACAGTCCGCCCGGCGTGGCGCTGGCATAGGACAGCGGCCCGAGCGCGAACCTGATCAGGAAGGCGACAATGACGAACCACAGGGCATCATGGCCGGTGAGCGCGCTCTGGGTGATGTTATCGCCGCCGCCGACCAATTCCGGCGCGAACCAGGCGAGCACTCCGACCACGATGCCGATCAGCGCAGCCCGCAGTTCGACCGGCACTCCGGCAAATCGCTCAGCCGTGGCCAGCATCGCCAGCAAGGTGCGATTATAGGCGACGGCCAGGAGGCCCGCGATTGCGCCCAGCACCAGGAACAGCGCGCGCCCTCCAGCGCCGGTCGGGTTGAGCGCGTCGACGACAAAATCGGGCGCGTCGCCGAGAAACAAGCGCCCGACCGCGATCGCCGTGAACGAGGCCGCCAACGCCGCGATGGCGATACGATGCTCGAAACGGCGCACCAGTTCTTCGAGCACGAAGACTGCACCGGCGATCGGCGAGTTGAAGGCCGTGGCAAGACCGGCCCCGGCGCCGGCGGCCAAAAGCACCCGGCAGTCCGGCCAATTGCACCGGCACATCCGCGAGGTGAAATAGGCGATGCCGGCGCCGATCTGCACGCTCGGCCCCTCGCGGCCAAGCGCGAGCCCCGAGCCGATGGCGAGAATGCCGCCGATGAATTTCACCGGCACGAGCCCGAACGGCGCCGGAGGGATTTGTCCCTCGAGCACGGCCTCGACATGGGGAATGCCGCTGCCGGACGCATGCGGCGAGAAGCTGCGCACCAGCCAGGCCGCGATCGCCGGCGCGATTGCGCAGGCGAGCACCACGACGAGGAAGCCGCCGAGCGAATGGGTGTGCGCCCACGCGATCACGGCGTCGCGCAAGCGATCGGCCCGCTCGAGCGCGATGCGGAAGACCGCCCCCGCGACGCCGGTCATCGCGCCGACGGCAAGCGCTAGCAGCGCGAGCTTCAACAGCGCCGGACGGTCGTCGGCCGCCATATCGTCGTCGTGCGGGCTGCTGCTCATGAATGGCCTGACAAAACGCAAAGAAGCTGTCGCACTTAAGAATAAAGCAATCCAGCCCTCAAGGACTGGATTGCTTCGTTTTCCACGCAGCGATGCGGTAACGGCTCAGCCGAACACGGAGAAATCCGCAACCGGCTCGGCGACGTAGCCGTAGCGCAGATTATTCGGCTCGCGGCCGGCTTTGTCGTATTTGGCCTTCATTTCACCAAGCCTATCGCTCTTGAATTCAAGCTCGGCCTTCTTCGGATCGACGCCATAAAGCTTGGCATTGTTGCCGCCGAAGATCGCAGTCTTGACCGGACCGGTCGCGGGACCGAGCGGCGCGAAGCCATATTGCTTCTGCATGTCTTCCGGGATCTCCATGCGGCGCAGCCCTTCGATCTGCCATTGCGGCGAGCCGGTCCAGACCGCGTCGGTGCCCCAGCAGACACGATCGGCGCCCATCTTCTTGACCATGGTGCCCATCAAGGCCGCCGTCACTCGCGGCTCGGCAATCAGCGTCATGGCGAACAGCTGGCCGACATCGGCATAGACATTGGTGACGTTGTACTGCGCGGGAATGTCGGCGAGATCGCTGGTCCAGGAGATGCGGCCGGTGCGCTCGAATTCGGCCAGCGCCACTTTCGGATCGCCGCCGACATGGCGATAGGCGCCGTGATAGATGATGAAATTGAGCTGCGGCCAGTCCTTTGCCGCCTGACCGACATCGCTCGCATCGACAAAGCCGCGCAGATTGGGAAATTGATGCTCGACCGCCGGCGCGAACAGGCCCTTGTGCACGCAGACGTTCTTGATGCCGGCTTTGACGAACTTCTCGTAGCCGAGATAGGTGACCTTCTCGTCGTCCATGCGCCAGGGATAGCGGCTGATATCCTTGTGGGTATTGTCGCCGATCGTATAGCCCTTCATCGATTCCGGCTTGAGATCGAGCGCGGCGTCGACCTTCTCCAGCCAGCCCGGCTGGCCCGGCGTGAAGATGGCATGCGAAAACAGCCGCCGGCCATTGAGCTTGTTGTTCACCTTGTCGCGCGCGGCCACCATCTGCTCGTTGGTGAGGAACCAATCCTGCTCGATGTCGGATGGCGACGAAGAGATCAGCGCGATCTTGGTGTCGCTGTCGAGGAAGATTTCCTTGAAGTAGTTGTCGTATTTCAGATCGTCGATGGTCTGTTCCTTGCCGGCGAGCTCCTTGTTCCAGCCGGCCTTGCCGACGGCGGCGCGCATGGCGACGAAATTCTTGATGCGGGTGTCGTCGCGCAGGAAATGCGTGTGCATGTCCATGATGAACTGGTCTTTGAGTGAATCCGCGCGCTCGTCCGCCATCGCCGGGGTCGCCGCTTCGGCATGCGTCACGTCGAAGAAATTGCCGAAGGTCTCGTTCATGGCGACATAAGAAGCCGCCATCCCTGCCGCGGTCTGGAAGAAGCGGCGGCGCGAGAGGCCCTGTTTCTTGGCGAGCCCGTCGGCGAGATCGAGGAGCCGCGCCTGCAATTCGCGCTGCTTTTCGGTTTGCGGATACGGATAAAATTCGTCGCTCGAGACGACCTGGGTCGGGATTGGCGTCTCGTAGGGCAACAGTTCCGAAGGCTTCAACTGCTCGCGGTCGTCATCGCTGAGAAATCCCATAAGCGCGCTCCTTGCTTTCGTCGCCTCTGAATGCCGCCCCGTCTGCCGCGGGTTGATCGCAAAGTATCTTACCAGTTTGGGCAGCTATGCGAAGACGGTCGCGAGCGATTGTTCCGGCGGGCGCTCGTATCGCTTAATCCGCCATCGCATAGGCCTTGCACCAGCCGTCCGGACTAATGTCGCCGTCGACGACTTTGCAGCCACGCGGCTCGTCGAACAGCGAGCAAGTGGCGCAGCTCTGGATGCCTTTGGGGCTGTCTTGATATTCGGCCCGCACTTTCGACATCTTGGCGGCCGGCTGCGCATAAACTTGCCGCGGTCGGAGCAAAGAGCCGAAAAGACCTGCCGCCGCCAAGCGCAGGAAATTTCGCTTCGATCCCATCATGCGCCGCTCGCCGCTCGACAGGACCCGCAAAGGCCGTTATCGCTTGCTGCATCGTCCATCCGCCGATTGTCCTACTGATGACCGCGCCGATTTGAGGATACAACAACAGCGCGGGACAGTATTTGTTTCTACCCCATTCGCCTGGCCCTACGAGGAAACCATGCCCAAGAGTTTGCAATCCCCGCGCCTGCCCGAATTGTCGCCGGAGAATTTTACGCCCGCACAGAAGGCGCTGGCGGATTCCATCGCCTCGGGCCCGCGCGGCGTATTCAAAATGTCGGGACCGTTCGCGATCTACCTGCATTCGCCCGCATTCGGCGAACTGGCGCAGAAGCTGGGCGGCCATGTGCGCTACAAGACCAGCGTGCCGCCGCGGCTGTCCGAATTCGCTATTCTGTGCACCGCGCATTTCTGGAAGGCGCAATACGAATGGGCGGCGCATGCCGTGATCGCCGAGAAACAGGGCGTGAAGCCGGAGACGATCCGCGCCATTCAGGCCGGCCGGCCGCCGAAATCGGCGGCGAAGGACGAGATGGTGATCTATGACTTCGTCAAAGAGCTCTACGCCAAGCGGCGCGTGAGCACGCCCGTCTACAATCGCGCCAAGAAGCTGCTCGGCGATGCCGGCACGGTCGAGCTGGTCGGCATCCTCGGCTATTACGCCATGGTGTCGATGACGCTCAACGTGTTCAAGGCGCCGTTGCCGGACGGCGTCAAGCCGGGCTTCGCCGAGCCGAAGTAGCAAAATTCTTGTTCGTCCCCGCGAAGGCGGGGACCCAGTGCAAGACTAAAGCTGGATTCCCGCTATCGCGGGAATGAGCGGCAGGAAGTAGCGCGCCTACTTCTTCATCTGCATCATGGAGCCGCCACCGGAATTGTTACCGCCCGGCGCCATCATCATGCCGCCGCCGTGGTCGCCGCTCATCATGCTGCCGCCGCCGGCATCGGCGCCCGGCGCCGGCGCTCCGATCGCGGCGACCGGATATTCGACATCCACCGTGCCGGCGTGATCGAATTTCAGTGTCGCCTTCATGGCGCCGCCGGCTTCGAGCGGATGCTTGAGGTCGATCAGCATCATGTGCAGGCCGCCGGGCTTCAGCGTCACCGTCTGACCCGGCAGGATTTCCAGTCCGCCCTCGACCGGGCGCATTTTCATCACGCCATCCTGCATGGACATGGTGTGGATCTGGCACTCGGCGGCGGCGTCGCTCGACACACAATTGACGCGATCCGGCGCGGCGCCCTTGTTGGTGATGGTCATGTAGCCGGCAGCGGCGGAGGCGCCTTTCGGGGTCGCCCGCGACCACGGCTGCGAGATATGGATCGATCCCACGTCATAATCGGCGGCGCGCGCCGCGGGAGCGGCGGCAAGCAGCGCCAAAGCCAGGGCGGCAGCGCTCGCGCCGTGAAGATATTTCGAATCAAATTTCGTCATGAATGCACTCCATGGGCGGCGTGGGCAGCTCGCCGCGGCAAAACGCGCGTAACCCAAATCCGGCGTAACCTATGGCAACTGATGGGCAAGAAGAAGTCGCCCCAGGGCGCCTGCGACAATGGAACCTGACGCCAAGCCGGCGCTTTTCTAAGGGATTATCTGCGCTCCGTGCATGAATTCGGGGCTTAGAGAATCCCCCGCAAACGGCTATCCTCCACGCAAATAGTGGCAGTCCGAACGCCATGCAAAACCAACCCGCTGTACAAGACGTCCGCAAGTCGGCCGAGGTGCTCCCGTTCCAGCGCAAAGCGCCGACGAAGGCGCGGGCACTGCCGCTGGCGGTCGTCCCGCCATCGGGCCTGCCGCAGAGCTACCCGGCGCACAACGATTTTGCGCATTACGAACAGGAGCGCGACGAGCCGCTCAACGAACGCCAGCGCATGCTGATGAATTTGATCGCGGTCGGGATCGTGGTCGCGCTGATCAGCGTCGGCGTCTGGATCGCCGACAGCATCCAGGTTGCCGCCAAGACCGAGGATTGCCTCCTGCAGGGCCGCACCAATTGCGCGCCGATCGACATGTCGGCGCAGCGCTGACGCCCCACGGAGTGGACGGGCCGCCAGATGACAAGCGCTAGTTCGAAACCTGGCCGGCGCCGGCGGGCGTGGCCGGCTTGTGGGCCACCGCTGTCGTGCTGCGCTCCGGAGCCGAAATGACGGGCGTGCCGTCGGCCACGGGCCTGGGACCAGCGGAGCTCGGAGCACTGTTCATTGCTCCGGTCCCGGCCTTGGGCGCAGGCGCGGCCGGCGCGCCTTCAGGTTTGGCTTCCGGCTTGGCCGGCTCACCGCGCACCGGAATCGTACGCGGCGGCGTCGCACCCGGCACGCCTTTATGCGAGCCGACGACGGCGAGCACTTCGGCGATCACCTTGGCATGCAGCCGCGGCGACTTGTCGATGTTGAGATGGTCGATGCTCGGATCGGAAGAGACATCGAAATTGACCAGCGTGCCTTTGAAGTTCGGGCCCTTGCGCATATAGGCGTAGCTGCGCTGCGTCAGATTGAGCACGCGTTGGATATTGCCCGAGGCCGCAAGCGATTGCGTGCCGTCGAACGGCACCGCGAGCGCCACCGGCACACCCTTCTGGCCGAGATAGGCCGACATTTCCATGACCGCATCGGCGCCGAGCGAATGGCCGATGATGATGATCGGGCCTTCGGTGCCGGCCTTGTATCGCGCGGCGGCCTGGTCGGCGAGCGACTGCCAAGAGGTGTGGTTGTCGACCGTGGCATAGACGCCGCGGGCATTGAGCTCTTCAGAGAGCGTATCCATGCCGAGCGAGAACACGTTGAGAAGCCCGCGCAGCAGATAAACGTGGGCGCGCGACTGCGCCATGCCGGAGCTGGTGCCGAACGCCAGCATCATGCCGGCCGACAGTAGACACACCGTCAAGAATCGCCGCCACAATTGCCGTCCCGCCCTCATGCGACCTGTCATGCCCTTTTCACCCAACATGTGACCCCACATCACAGCCCACGTGGCTCGCAACATCCCGAATCTCAACGCAAAGCCGGAATTCGGTGCGCCAATCCGGCGTGTCCCGTCATTCTAGGCGATCCTTACCGCACTGCCAGATTGGGTGGCGGAAATTCTGTTTGGATTCCCTGTTGCAGCGCAAAGCCGTTCCGACCTGTGCCAAAAATGCAACGTGAGAGCTGTGCACGAGCCTTGCACAAACGGAATGCCGTTCAGTAGATCCACGGCAGGACGCGCGCGGTGCGGGCCATATAGGTACGATATTCCTCTCCGAACCCCTGCAGCATCATCTGTTCTTCGCGCCCGACGCGGCCGAAGAACAGCGTCCCGAACCCGACCAGGCCCGACAGTCCGGCGATCCAATTGGGTAACAGCAGGGCCTGGGCGATCGCCATCAGCCAAAACGCCGAATACATCGGATGACGCACCAGCGCGTAGACGCCGCTTGTGATCAGCGTGTGGCGTTCGCGCAGGTCGAGGCTCACCGACCAGTTTTTCCCGAGATCGTGGTGGGTGCGCAGAAACAGGCAAAAGCACCCCACATCCACAGCGACGCCAAGATAGGCGAGCACCGGCGTGAACGGATAGTCCGCAAAGCGCGGAAAATGAGTGGTGACGTAAACAAAGGGAATGATGCCGAGTCCGGTGAAGGAGGCCGCCATCAGAACGCGTTCGCGGATGTCGCGGCCGGAATAGCTGATCGGGGTTTTGCGCGAATGCTGGCCTGGCCGCTGCCGCAGCGCGACCCAGCCGATCATGAACACAAGCCAGATGATTTTCGCAATTGTCGGCGTCACGCGCTCGGCTCCGGAATGGCTTGCAAGGTCGCGGTGGTGGTTAGTCCGCCATCGGCGGCAAAAGCGTCAACCGATGCATCGGGATCGGCGACGCGTTCGAATAGCGGGATCGGCCCGCAGACCAGCATGTAATAGTCATAGAAATAGCGCTGCTCATTGCCCATCACTGCCTGGCGGTGGATGCGCAGGAAACTGAACCGGAAGCGCCGGTAGGTGTGCTCCTCGACCATGGAGCGGATGTGGATGATGCGAACGATCGGCCGGCCGGCAAACGGCAGACCGAGCGCCACCACCGGATCGACCTTGTAGACATTGATGACGTCGACCAGCGCCTGATATTCGACCCAGAACAGACCTGGCGCCTTGGCGATGCGGCCGACGGTTTCGCGGATCCAGCCGGCGGCCGGATGCAGCGCCACTTTCATCAGCGATGAGCCACTCGACACGAGATTAAGTGTCTTGCCGCGGCTGAGCAGCTGCGGATCGAGCTTGAGCGCGCGATCGAGCACGATCAGCGACAGCGGCGCGCCGAGACTGTGGCCGTCGAATACGATCTCGTCGGCATCGGTGGCGCGCAGGATGCGCACGAACTCCTGCGCCAAAACATCGAGCCGCGATTTCGAGCTCCGGCCGCACCCGATGAATGAGATCGCGGGCGAAGTACCAATCGTCGAGTGCGTAGCGGATGTGCCAGAAGCGGCCGAGCGTGAGGCGGAACAGGACGAAGAAGCCGAGCCACAACAGCGGCGCCGATATCATTGGGAATGGCAGGCCATGATGCGCGACGAGACGCGTCAGCGCGATCGACAGCCACATCATGCCGAGCACATAAACCAGAGGCGACAGAAAGAAGCCGCCATAGCGCCAGGCGACGATGAAATATTTGACCACCGTGCCGGTGAGTATGAATTCCATCAGCGCCGCGACGCCCAGCGGAAAGCGCAGCCAGTCGCTCTGCGCGCCATCGGCGCGCACGAAATCGTCCCAGCGGAACCAGTAGTAATCGGTATCGACGCGCCAGTTCGGGCCGGAGCAGGCGACCGACCAACTCGCCACCGCGCCATCGGCCGAAACCACCGGCGGCGAGACCTCGCCTTGGACGTTCCAGGCCTTCTGGAACCGCGCCATTTCACGGATGAAACGGCGAAGCTGATGCTCGGCGCCGACCGGCTCGTAGCCCGTCATCTGCACGAAACAGCGCTTACGGACCTGCTGCGCCTTCGGCATCGAAATTCCTGCGGCGGGACGTTGGAGCATGATGTTGTCGGACCCTGCTGTGCCCGCCGAAGCGGGCTTCGCGAAGGCGGAAAACCGGACCCCACCGTTCCGGCGCATGCTCCAAATTGAGCTTCCAGCCGGTTCATTAGGTAATATGGCCTGACCGATCAAGCGCAGCGCTCCGGACCGGACGCCCTGCCCGGCGATAAGCCCTTGGCATGCAGGAAAAATCGTCCGGCCCGGCGCGGTCAGGACCGCAGCCCCGGCTGTGGGCTCCGCCGTTGAACTTACCGGCATCCTTCGCTATACGAGGCCTTCACATTGAGGGGCCCGAACCACGGGCTGTTCGTGCCGGGCTGGGCCGGCGCCTCTTCCTTCGGACCAATGAGCACGCCCGATGTCCACCACGTTCGATAAAGTGGCTGAAATCATTGCGGAAACTTGCGATATCCCGCGTGAAAATATCAAGCCGGAATCTCACGCTATCAATGATCTTGAGATCGACAGTCTCGACTTCCTCGACATTGCCTTCGCCATCGACAAGGCGTTCGGCATCAAGCTGCCGCTTGAGCAGTGGACCCAGGAGGTCAATGACGGCAAGGCGACGACGGATCAGTATTTCGTGCTGAAGAACTTGTGCGAGCGGATCGACGAGCTGATCGCTGCCAAGGGCGCCTGAGGCGCCACTCGATGCGTCTTGAATATTTCCAGATGATCGACCGCTTCACGGTCGTCGATGTCCGTGAACGCATGACGCGCGCCGTCTGCAAGGTGCCGATGGAGAGTCCTGTCTTCGAGGGCCACTTTCCCGGCTATCCGCTGATGCCCGGCGTGCTCCTGATCGAGTGCATGGCGCAGACCACCGGCTGGCTGGTCAGCGCGCTGACCGGCTTCACCGGTCTGCCGGCGCTTGCCGGGGTCAAGGAAGGCAAGATCCGCAACGCCGTGTTTCCCGGCGACGAACTCGAATTCGAAGGCAAGGTCATCCACGAAGGCTCGGGTTACGCCATCGGCGAAGCCAAGGGCTGGAGCAAGGGCAAGCCGATCTGCGACGCTACGCTGACCTATCGGATCGTTCCTTATCCGAGCAAGGAAATGCGCGAAGGTTTGTGGGAGTGGGCCGACCGGATCAATTTCCCGGCCAGGGAGTACGCGAAGTGAGTGACCGCCGCGAGGTGTGGATCACCGGCATCGGGCTCCTCACCTGTTTGGGCGAGGGCGTGGATGCGGCCTGGGCGCAGCTCGAACGCGGCGACGCGCCGTCCTATGACGACAAGAGCTTTGCGCCCTATATCGTGCATCCGCTCGGGCCGATCTCGTTCGACAAATACATTCCGAAGAAGAGCGACCAGCGGCAGATGGAGACCTGGCAGCGGGTCGGCGTCTATTCCGCCGGCATGGCGCTGGCCGATGCCGGCATTGCCGGCAATCCCGAACTGCTCGACCGCGCCGACATGATCATCGCCGCGGGCGGCGGCGAACGCGATATCGCGGTCGACACCGCGATCATGGCCGGCCTGCGCAAGACCAATACGCCCGGCGCCTTCCTCAACGAACGGCTGATGAGCGACCTGCGCCCTACTCTCTTCCTGGCGCAGCTGCCGAACCTGCTCGCCGGCAATATTTCGCTGGTGCATGGCGTGGTCGGCTCGTCGCGCACATTCATGGGCGAGGAAGCAGCCGGCGTCGACGCCGTGCGCGTGGCGCAAGCGCGCATCGCGGCCGGCCAGAGCGAGCTGACGCTGGTCGGCGGCGCCTATAACGGCACACGATGGGACGTGCTGCTCACCTTCGAGTTCGGCCGCGTCGCGCTCAAGGACAAGTTCGCGGCGGTGTGGGACCGCGGCCCGCATGGCGGCATCGCCTTCGGCACGATGGGCGCGTTCCTGGTGCTCGAAAGCAAGGAGCACGCGACCGCGCGCGGCGCCAAACCGCGGGCGAAAATCTCGGAAGTCTATTCCGACCGCAATGCGCGCAAGGAAGGCGACGCCGAAGCGAGCCTGCGCCGGCAATGGCAGAAGCTGTCACCGCAAGTCGACAAGGCCCATGCCGCCATCGTCTCCGGCGCTGCAGGGCTTGAGCCCGCGACCAGCGCAGAGGCCCATGTTCTTCAGGAGATCGGCCTTCCGGTCCGCAATACGGGTACGTATATCGGGCACGGGGTGGACGCCCAGTTCACGGCCAATCTTGCCATCGGTTGCGCGGTGCTCGACCATGGCAAGCTGTTCGCCCCGACGGGGACCGGAGATACCGGGGCAAGTCCGCCCGGCCTCTCCCAGGTCGTCGTCACCGGCGTCGGCAATTGGCGCGGCGAAGGGCTCGCCTTGCTCGAACGCGTGAAATAGCTGCGCGCCGCTCAAAGCGCTTTGGCGTGCTGAAACGATAAGGAGAGCGCAATGGCAGCGCGTCGCGACAAAGCCGGCCGCCCGGTGATCGCAGTGACCGGTATGGGCGTCGTCACCTCGCTCGGCGTCGGCAAACAAGACAATTGGGCCAAGCTCTCAGCCGGCACGTCCGGCATCCGCCGCATTTCGCGCTTTCCGCTCGACAGCCTGCGCACCACCATCGCCGGCACGGTCAATGACGTCTACAAGGACTACATGGCGCCGGCGCAGCTCTCCGAGCACCTCGCCACGCTCGCCTGCGAAGAGGCGATCAGCCAATCCGCCATCGGCTCGAAAGGCAACTTCCCCGGCCCGCTGTTCCTGGCGCTGCCGCCATTCGAAATCGAATGGCATTATCGCAACGAAGTGGCGGCCAAGGTCGCCTCCGACACCGATCCGACCTATCCCGATCTGGTGCGGGTGGCGCGCGAGCCGCAATTCGCGCCGGTTCTCGACACGCTGAAATACGGCATCATCGGCGAGCATCTGGCCGAACGCTTCGGTACCCAGGGATCGCCGATCTCGCTGACGACCGCTTGCGCCTCGGGCGGCACCTCGATCCAGCTCGGCGTCGAAGCGATCCGCCGCGGCGAGTGCCAGGCTGTGCTCGCGGTCGGCGCCGACGGCTCGGTGACGGCGGAAGCGCTGATCCGCTTCTCGCTGCTGTCGGCACTGTCGACGCAGAACGATCCGCCGGATCAGGCATCAAAGCCGTTCTCCAAGAACCGCGACGGCTTCGTGCTCGCCGAAGGCGCGGCTGCGCTGGTGCTCGAAGACTACGATCACGCCGTGGCGCGCGGCGCCAAGGTGCTGGCCATTCTCGAGGGCTGCGGCGAGAAATCGGACTCGTTCCACCGCACCCGGTCGAGCCCGGACGGCAAGCCGGTGATCGCCTGCATGCGCAACGCGCTGGCGGACGCGGGCGTCGGCCCCGAAGACATCGACTACATCAATGCGCACGGCACCTCGACGCCGGAAAACGACAAGATGGAATGCCTCGGCGTCACCACCGTATTCGGCGAGCGCATCGGTTCCATCCCGATGTCGTCGAACAAGTCGATGATCGGGCACACGCTGACGGCGGCAGGCGCCGTGGAAGCGGTCTTCACCGCGCTGACGCTCGAGCATCAGCGCATTCCGCCGACCATCAATTATCGCGTGCCGGATCCCGGCATTCCGCTCGACGTGGTGCCGAACGAAGCGCGCGACGCGCGCCTTCATCGCGCCATCTCGAATTCGTTCGGCTTCGGCGGCCAGAACATCTCTCTTGTCCTGACCCGGGAGCCGGCGTGAGCACTTCTGCCCCTACCCTCGACAAGCCCGCAAGCGGCACGGCGAAGAAGATGCGCGCGCTGATGCTCACCGGCGATCGCAAGATCGAGCTCGCCGAGATCGACGCGCCGCCGGCGCCGGCTTCCGGCGAGGTGCAGATCGCGATCAAGGCGATCGGGCTCAACCATATCGACGTCTGGGGCTGGCGTGGCATGGCGTTTGCCAAGCGCAAGCTGCCGCTGATCGTCGGCGTCGAAGCCGCTGGTCAGATCGTCGCTGTCGGTCCTGACGTCACCACCTCAAAGGTCGGCGACCGCGTCGTCGCCTACGGCGCGCTGACCTGCGGCAAGTGCAAAGCCTGCCAGGAAGGCCGCGACAATCTCTGTGAAAATGTCGCAAGCATCATGGGCTTCCATATCGATGGCTTCGCCCGCGATCTGGTCAACATGCCGGCACGGCTGGTGGTGAAGGTGCCGGATAATGTGAATTTCCGCGACGCCGCCTGCGCGCCGGTCGCCTTCGGCACCGTGCAGCACATGCTGTTCGATAACGCCAAGCTGCAGCCGGGCGAGACGATCCTGGTACAAGCCGGCGGCTCCGGTATCGGCACCAGCGCCATCAAGATGGCGAAAGCCATTGGCGCCACCGTCTTCACCACCGTCGGCGATGACGCCAAGGCGGAAAAGGCCAAGGCGCTCGGCGCCGATCATGTCATCAATTATCGCACCGACCGCTTCGAAACCGCGGTGCGCAAGCTCACCGGCAAGAAAGGCGTCGACGTCGCCTTCGAACATGTCGGACCGGACACGTTCAACGGCTCGCTGTTGTGCCTCAAGCGCGGCGGGCGGCTCGTGACCTGCGGCTCGACCACCGGCCAGTCGATCCAGTTCAACCTGTTCCAGCTCTATCTGCAGCAATACCGCATCACCGGCTCGTTCGGTTGCTCGATCCGCAATATCGGCGAGAGCCTCGCCAAGATGTCCTCGGGCATGAATCCCGTGATCGATACCGAAGTGCCGCTCGCCGAATTCGAGCGCGGCTTGGCGCGGCTCGAAAGCCGTCAGGTCTTCGGCAAGATCATCGTCATGTTTTAGGGCACATCGTCATTGCGAGCGAAGCGAAGCAATCCAGGCTGCGGCGTCGCTCTGGATTACTTCGTCGCTACGCTCCTCGCAATGACGCGCGAAGCGTAGCCGATTATCTGAGTGAAGCTTATGGCTCCTGAGATAGCCGCGTTCGTCATGCCGTTGTCTATTGTCCTTATTTACGCCGGTGTCGTCTCTCTCAACATTTATCTAGCCCAAGGGGAGATTGGATACTGGAAGATAGGTACGACCACTTACTTCTTGTTTTCGCTCGGCGCATCGGTGAGCCGAAAGCGGGTAGCCGCCCTCTGGATGGGTCGTTTTGCATACGACGAAGCCGACGCCTTCCGTATCGTAAAGTACCAATTCTTCGCGATGTTCGAATTCCTTCTGATTGCAATCATCGTCCTGCTAATTGAAGTGAATACGCTAGTTGACTAAAACGACCATGCAAGCGATTCAAATCTAATGGCGCACTCGCCTTTTAAGCCTTTGCTCGACAAGGTCGCCGGCGCACTGACCGTCGGCCTTCTCGGCGCGATCAAGCACACCGACCGGCGGCGCATGGCGAATTTCGCCGGCGGGCTGATGCGCAAGATCGGCCCGCTGTTCAAGGAGCATAGACTCGGCCGGGAAAATCTCCGCCTCGCCTTTCCGGAAAAATCCGACGACGAGATCGAGAAAATCCTCGGCGGCGTGTGGGACAATCTCGGTCGCATCGCCATCGAATTCGCTCATCTCGACGAATTCTGCGTCAAAGGTTTCGGCACGCAGACGGACGATGTCATCACCTATCCGCCGCGCTCGCAGGAACGCTTCGACGCGATCATGAAAAGCGGCAAGGCGACGATCAGCTTTGCCGCCCATTTCGCCAACTGGGAACTGCCCGCCGTCGGCGCGCATCTGATCGGGGTCAAATCCGCCGTTTTGTTCCGGCGACCGAATATCGGCGCCGTCAGCGACGTGATTATCAAGCTGCGCGAGCCACTGATGGGTGAACTGATCCCGACCAGTCTCGACGCACCGGTGAAGATTGCCCGGCTTGCGCAATCCGGCTTCCACGTCGGTATGCTCGCCGACCAGCATTACACGCGCGGCGTCGAAGTAATCTTTTTTGGCCGTAAATGCCTTGCCAATCCGCTGATCGCGATGCTGGCCCGCCAGACCGGTCTGCCGATCTACGGCATGCATGTGGTGCGCAAGCCTGACGGCAACACGTTCTGGGGCGAAATCTCGCCGCAAGTCGAGCCGGTCTACGACACCGGCGGCAAGTTCGACATCCAGGGCACCATGCAGGCGGTCACCGCCGTGATCGAAGGCTGGATTCGGCAAAACCCCGAACAATGGCTCTGGCTGCATCGCCGCTGGCGGTGAGCATTCTCCTCAATCCCGGCTGCACGCGCTATAACGGCGCCAATGCCGAATGCAGCGGCGCATTGGAAATCGCCATCAGGCCAGTGAACGGCTGACTTAGCTCCAGAATCAGAAACAGCGCGCTCGACGACGAAAACGCGAACAGCACCAGGAAGGCAAAGACCGTCGGGTTCAGCTCCGAGAACAGGCTGAAACTCGCGAAAATAATCACCAGCCAGAACACCATGATGGCGAGAAACGGCACCGGGACGAGTTTGTCGGATTCCACGAACAGCAACAGTCTTGTCTGCGCGAAATCGTCGCTGACTTGCACGGCGCGGCTCCGAATGGAGCGCTGTACGTCGTTCTGGGGCATCAGTGCTTGGATGTCCAGATAGACCTTCTCCGCTCTAGCACCCGGCACAAAGGTTCTGACGCCGGTCTTTTTCTCGCTCCATATCCGGTCGATCAGCGGATTGATCGCGGCCCGCATCTCGACGCGGATCGGCTGTGCCTCCGGCCCGTACAACGACAACAGGTCGTCGATCAGAATGAGATCGGTTGTGATCTGCTTGACCTGGCCGCTTTGCGTATCGAACGATCCCTTCGCCGCGGCGATCAGAAGGCCGAGTACCAGGGCCGCGATGGTAGCGATGAGCCCGACGCCGAGCCGCACCACCTCCTGCGACTCCTTGCTCAGGTGATGCTTCGGCAGCGCCCGGCGCAACAGAACGCCGAGCAAAATCCCGCCAATGGTCAAGGCGAAGATGCACAACGACAAAGCGAGCGGACTGAGATCAAACGGGCGCATGATTTCCGTAAAGCGTGAAACGTGACGGCCAGAGCGGTTGGTCTATCACTTCGCGGGGCAGCGCTGATAGGGCGTGAGATTTTCGAACGAGGTGCCGATGGACACGTGGTCGGTGCCGTCCGATCGCATGATCAGGTTGACGATGTGTCCTGCCGGCTGAACCCGGTCCCCTGCCGCGCAGAGCGCGCGCACGGAATAATTCGTCCCCTTCGGACTCGGGGTTTCGACGACCACGATCGCGGCGCAATTGCCGTCGGGACCGCCGTAGCCGAAGGCCGCAACAGTGAAATTGGATTTGTCGCCTTTGGCGCAATTATCGGTGCTCTGCGCCCAGGATCCGACGAGCACGGGTGGAAACGTAGGGTGTCGTATTTCGTCGGCGACAGCGGGGTCCACCGCAAGCACCGCGACGGCCGAAAGCAAACCTGCAACGCACCGCATAGCCAACCTCCAAATGGTGCAACTCAAGATGACCTTCCGGTTCCAACCGGCTTCCGGCGCGGCTCGAAGAACAAGCGAACCATGGTACGTTCGCCGACGACTTCGCTGAGCACACGAAACATAAAGAACGGAATCAGAATTAACAGCATGATAATCATCGTCGCGATCTGCTGATCGCGGGTGCCGCCGCCGATTTCGTTGATTGAATCAACGAGGCCGCGGCCGTGCATCCAGCCGACAATGACCTCCTCGAACACGTTGAGCACGAGCAAAAGCAGCAAAAATACCAAAGATTTATGCAAAACCGGCCAGATCAGCGCCTGCTTCTTGAAGCGCTCGCCCATATGCAAGGCGTGTCCGAGCGACACGAATTTGGCGCAGATCAGCGCCTTCACCGCCGCGAAGCCGAACGGCGCGAAGGCGATGCCGTGCGCCTGCAGGATGGCGAACTTCAAATAAGCCACCGCCGTGAAGCAGATCCAAAGATAGACGGCGATGACGGTGAATTCGCGAAGCTCGCCGACGGCGCGCTCGCGGAGCGGCTTACTTTTAACGTCTTCCACGGTCGCCTCCGTCAATAGCGCAGCGCCGCAAACCTCCTGCCCTTCAACGCCGCCTGATCGTCGTATTTGTTTTTAGTCTCCCGTTTGGGCAGCTTTACCTTCTCGCGCTTGGTCTTCTTATACGGAATGCGCGACAGAATATGCGCGATGCAATTCAATCGCCCGCGGCGCTTGTCGTCGGTGCGCACGATATGCCAGGGCGAGTGCTTGCTGTCGGTCGCGCTCAGCATGCGGTCGCGGGCCTTGGAATAATCGTACCAGTGCTTGTAGGACTCCACGTCCATCGGGCTCAATTTCCATTGCCGCATCGGATCGTTGATGCGCGCCATGAAGCGCTTTTCCTGCTCCTCCATCCCGACTTCGAGCCAGATTTTGATGAGGATAGTGCCGCCATCGATGATAAATTTCTCGAATATGGGGCACAGGCGCAGGAACCGCTCGTAGTGCCGTTCGTCGACGAAACCCATGACGTGCTCGACGCCGGCGCGGTTGTACCAGCTGCGGTCGAAGATCACGATCTCGCCGCCGGCGGGGAAGCGCGAAAGATAACGCTGCACATACATCTCGCTTTTCTCGCGGTCAGTTGGCGCCGGCAACGCCATGACGCGAAACACGCGCGGGCTCACCCGCTCCGTGAGCGCCTTGATAGTGCCGCCCTTGCCCGCTGCGTCGCGTCCTTCGAAAACGATAATGACCCGGGTGCCTTCGGCTTTGACCCAGTCCTGCAAATGGCAAAGCTCGGTCTGCAGCTTGCGTAGCTCCTTCTCGTAAACTTTGCGCTTCATTTCTGTGTCGGCGGCTTTCGATTTGGCAGCCATTGCAATACCCCCTTGGAAAATTGAACGCCCGTTTTCCGGACGGTATCTTCGCACTCTCGAACGGCTGTTCCAGCGAGTAATAAAACGCTACAATTGGCTTCAGATCAAACGCGTCCGCGGCCCGGCCGAAGAGTACTGGCCTGCCGCGAGGGGAGGTTTGCAATGGCTGAAGCAGCGGCAAGTCATTCCGATCCCTTGGCGGGTCTGCCGAGCGCCAAGGATCTCATGAAGCAGATTGCGCTGAAGGAGGCCGAGAAGGCCACGGCAGCAATGCACGAGCGCAATGCGGCGGATGAAGAAAAAAAGGCGCTGATGGAAAAATTCTCCAAGCCATCGGGGGTGTCCGACACCGACCGCATGGCGCGGGCCGCCGCCATCATCAAACGCGCGGCCAATAACGGGCTGACCGAAGTCTTCGTTTTCCGCTTTCCCAACGAGCTGTGTACCGATCGCGGCCGCGCCATCAATCAGAACGAGCCCGGCTGGGAGAAGACGCTGACCGGCCTGCCCAAGGAGTTGTTCGAGTTCTTCGAAAAGCATCTCAAGCCGCGCGGTTATCACGTCGCCTATCAGATCGTCGATTTTCCGGGCGGCATGCCGGGCGACGTCGGCGTCACGCTGAAGTGGAGCTGAGCGGCGCCGCGAAAAGACCTGTCGTGCGGCCAGCAGAGTTGCGCTAGAAAGCCCGCCTGATACCGACAGGATTGGGCAATGACGGATACCAGTGATCGCACCTGCAATCGGCGGTTTCGCGAGATCTTGCAGCGGCGCGAGGCCATTTTGCTGCCCGGCGTCGCCAATGCGCTGGCGGCGCGGGTCATCGAGGATATCGGCTTCAAGGCGATCTATGTCTCGGGCGCCGGCGTCACCAACACCTATCTCGGCGTGCCGGATATCGGGCTGATCTCGGTAACCGAGCTCGCCGACCATGTCGCCGCCATCCGCGATGCCGTAGCGCTGCCGTTGATCGTCGACGCCGATACCGGCTTCGGCAATGCCATCAATGTCGGCCGCACGGTGAAGACATTGGAGCGCGCCGGCGCCAATGCGATCCAGCTCGAAGATCAGGACTTCCCCAAGCGCTGCGGGCACTTTTCCGGCAAGCACGTCATTCCCCGCACCGAGATGGTGCAGAAGATCCGCGCCGCCGTGGACGCCCGCAACGATCGCGACTTCGCCATCATGGCCCGCACCGACGCCATCGCCGTGCATGGCTTCGGTGACGCGATCGAGCGCGCGCAGGCCTATATCGAAGCCGGCGCCGATATCACCTTCGTCGAGGCGCCGCGCACCGAAGCGCAGATGCGTGAAATTCCCAAGCGTCTCAAAGTGCCGCAACTGGTCAATATCGTCGCCGGCGGATTAACGCCGATGATCGGCTTCGACACGCTGGCCGGCATGGGCTTCACCCTGATCCTCTACGCCAATGCAGCGCTGCAGGCCTCGGTCGCCGGCATGCAGAAAGTGCTCGGGCATCTGCACGCGCACGGCTCGCTCGACGGCATCATGCCGCAGCTCGCCGGTTTCGAGGAACGGCAGCGTCTGGTGTCCAAGCCGCACTACGACGCGCTGGAAAAGAAATATTCGTCCGATTGATCCCCCGTGCCGAAAGTACCGCTTTCATGTCCGTTGCCAGTTCAAGCTCTCATTCAAGCTCGCCTGCAGCCGCAAACAACAATCCGCACACCCGCGCCATCGCGGAATTCGTCTCGGCGCTGCGCTACGAAGACATTCCCGACGATGTCATCGCGTGCATCAAGCTTCTGATCCTGGATTCGCTCGGCTGCGCGCTTTATGGCACCGCGCTGGAATGGAGCCGTATCCTGCGGGCGACGCTCGGCAAGCTCGATGCGACTAGAGCCTGCCGGGTCTGGGGCACGCCGGAGAAGCTGTCGGCGCCGCATGCGGCTTTGGTCAACGGCACGCTGATCCAGAGTTTTGAGCTCGACGACGTGCACCGGCAGGGCGTGCTGCATGTCGGCGCGGTGACCTTGCCGCCCCTCCTCGCCGTCACCGAGCTGCGGCCGGCTCTGAGCGGACGCGATTTCCTGCGCGCTGCCGTCGCCGGCTATGAGATCGGACCGCGGGTCGGCAAATGCATGGGGCCGCAACATATCGGCCAGGGTTGGCATTCCGGCGCCACGGTCGGCGTGTTTTCCGCGGCAGCTGGCGCTGCCTCCGCACTCGGGCTTTCGCCCGAGCAGACGGTGCATGCGCTCGGCATTACCGGCACGCAATCCGCCGGCCTGATGGCCGCGCAATTCGGCGCCATGGTCAAGCGCATGCATGCCGGACGTTCGGCGCAAAGCGGGCTCTACGGCGCGCTGCTGGCGGAAGCCGGCTTCACCGGCATTGTCGACGTGTTTGAAGCGCCCTATGGCGGCTTCTGCTCGACCTTCTCGCGCTCCACCGACCGCTTCAATCTCGACGAATTGTCGTGGGAGCTCGGCCGGCAATGGGAAACCAAGCGCATCTCGTTGAAATTCTATTCCTGCGTCGGCAGTAATCACACCACGCTCGACGCCATCCGCGCGATGCAGGCCGAGACGCCGTTTGGCCCGGACGACATCGACTCCATCGTGGTGCACGGCTCGCATGTCACCGTCGAGCATGTCGGCTGGCCCTATGAGCCGCAGGGGCTGACCTCGGCGCAGCTCAACCTGCCCTTCTGCGTCGCCACCCTGCTTCTGGAAGGCGACGTCTTTGTCGATCAGTTCAGCGACGATGTCGTTGACGACAAGAAGCGGATCGCGCTGTCGCGCAAAGTGTCGGTGGTGCACGATCCCGCCATCACTGAGCGCGGCTCGAACTTCCGGCACATGGTGCGGGCCGAGGTGAAGCTGAAAAACGGCAAACACCTCGAGCGTACGGTCGAAGCCCCGCACGGCAGCGAGCAGAGCTTTGCGTCAGAAGCCGACATCGTCGAGAAATTCAAGAAGCTGGCGACGCATACGGTGAGCGCCGCCAAGGCTGACCGGATCGTCAATCTCGTCCTCGGCGCCGAGAAGCTGAAACGCGCCGAGGAGATTGCGGCGGAGTTGGCGGCGAGCTAATCGCCGACCTGCTTTCACCAGGGCAATTCAAAGAGTATTGTTCCACGGACTGAAATCGCGCCGCAGACAAAGCGCGACCAGGGAGCGAACCGGGAGGGCGAGGCAATGGAGCTTCCTCGCAGAGCACTGCTTCGCGCGGCGGCTGGCGCGGCGGCATTTGCTGCAAGGCCGCGCCGCGCACGCGCCGACGACTATCCGACGCGCCCGGTGCACATCGCCGTCGGCTTTCCACCCGGCACGTCGTCCGACATCACCTCACGCCTGCTCGGGCAATGGCTGTCCGAGCGGCTCGGCCAGCAATTCATCGTCGAGAACCGTCCCGGCGCCGGCACCAATATCGCCGCCGAAGCGGTGGCGCATGCGGCGTCCGACGGCTATTCGCTGCTGTGGGTCACGCAGTCGAATGCGATCAATCAGACGCTTTATAAATCGCTCAACTTCGATTTCAGGCACGACATCCGACCGGTCTCAGGCGTCATCCGCGTGCCGGCAGTGATGATCGTGACGCCGTCGCTGCCGGCACAGACGGTGCCGGAATTCATCGCCTATGCCAAAGCCAATCCCGGCAAGATCAACATGGCCTCGCCCGGGATCGGCAGCGCCAATCACATCTTCGGCGAGCTGTTCAAGATGATGACCGGCACCGAGCTCGTCCACGTGCCCTATCGCGCCGCCTGGTTTAACGACCTGTTCAGCGGTCAGACGCAGGTCACGTTCAATCCGATGCCGGCCTCGCTCGGCTTCATCAAGGGCGGCAAGGTTCGGGCGCTGGCGGTGACCTCGGCGGCGCGGCAGGACGTATTGCCGCAGGTGCCAACGATCGCGGAAACCGTGCCCGGTTATGAGGCGACCGCATGGTTCGGGATCGGCGTGCCAAAGGACACGCCCTCCGGCATCGTCGATACGCTCAACCGGACCATCAATGCCTGCCTCACCGATACGGCGAACAAGGCGCGGCTCAACGAGCTCGGCGGCCAGGAATTTCCCGGCTCGCCCGGCCAGTTCACCGATTTCATCAACGCAGAAATCGTCAAATGGGCGCGCGTGGTCGAATTCGCCGGCGTTAATCCTGAGTGATCCAAAGGCCCGAGGGGCGCGTAGGCCCCTATGGAACCCCTTAGTTCCATGCGCGTTCTTAACCGGAACCTTGTCACGATGCCGTGCGACTAAGCCAATAGACTTACGGTCGATCGACCACCGCTCCGACAAAGCCGGCCCATCAGGTATCCGCCGGAGCGGGGCGCGGTCATAATTGCTGCAAACAAGACTCTTGGCCCCAGGAGGCGTTCGATGAAGTTCAAACTGATCGCAGCGGCAGCGCTGCTTGCCTGCGCAAGTACGGGCGTCGCGACGACCGCCGCGTCGGCGCAGGACATCGTCAATCTGTCCGGCGAGTTCACCTGCGTGCAGGGCTGCATGAACAACTCGCCCGGCCCGGCCTTTGTCACCCAGAACGGCTGGACGATGAATCTCGTCAACGAAGCCGGCCAGCCGTCACGCGCCTGGATCGATCGTCCGGGTCATCTTTGGGCCGACTTCTGGCAGGAAGGCGCGACCTATTCGCCGGACGGCATGAGCATCGTCTTCGACAGCGGCTCGGTGTGGCAGCGCGGCTTCGTGCCGCCGCCTCCGCCGCTTCTGCCAATGCCGACGCGGGTGATCGTGCGGCATCGTGTCCATCACATCATCCACCACTACCCGCCGATCAACGGCTCGTAGTAGCAGCGGCGACCGGATTTTATCCTCTCCCTCGGAATGATATCCGAGGGGGAGGATTTCACAGCTGCTTGATTCCCGCCTGATCGATGATCTCTTTGAACTGGCCCATCTCCTTGGTGAGCCGCGCCCAGCAGTCCTTCCCGCCTTTGGCGCGCACCAGGAAGCCGTTCCGAAACATCTTGTCCTGCGTCTCTTCCATCTTCAGGACTTTCAGCGTCTCGGTCTCAAGCCATTTGACGCTCTCGGGCGGCGTCTTGGCCGGCGCGAGCAGCATCGCATCGGTGGCGAAAACGAAATCCGGATAGCCGGACTCGATCATGGTCGGCACTTCCGGCAGATCGGGCCAGCGCTTCTCCGAGCAAACCGCCAGTCCCTTCATCGAACCTGACTTGATGTGGCCGACCGAGGGCGCCACCGAGCCGGAGCAGATCTGCACGGTGCCGGCGAGCAGCGCCTCGACCGCATCGCCACCGCCTTTGAACACCACCTCTTCGAGGTTCGGCAGCTTCTCCTTCACCTTCAACAGCGCCATCTGCAATTGCGGCGTGGTGCCGATCGGCGGCACCGAGGCATTGAATTTCTCCGGGCTCGAGCGGGCGAGACCGACGAAATCCTTCATCGTCTTCGCCGGCAGATCGGGCTTGATCAGAAAGATGTTCGGCGAGCCGCCGACATCGCTGACGGCGACGAAATCCTTCATCGGGTCGTACGGCAGCGATTTGTAGAGACTGGCATTGACCGAGAACGCGGTGGTCCCGAGCAGGAACGTATAGCCGTCCGGATCAGAATGCGCGACATATTCCATGCCGAGATTGCCGCCGGCGCCGCCGCGGTTCTCGATGATGAAAGTCTTGCCGGTCGATTGCTGCAAGGCCGCCGCGACCAGGCGCCCGACAATGTCGGAGGGACCGCCCGGCGTGTTGGCGACGACGAATTTGATCGGCCGGTCCGGATAGGCGGCGAAGGCTCCCCGCGTGCGCAGCACGGCGGGCGCCGCGACGCCTGCGGCAAGCGCCGCCTTGATGATGCTGCGGCGCGACGGCGCGCCTGTTGCGGACGATGTCTTCGTTACGGACGTCTTTGGCATTTCCCCCTCACCGGTCAGGCATTCTTGTGGGGGATGCTGAGCAGCGAAGGGCGACGATGGCAAGAGGCAATCGCGCAGAGCACCTGCCTTATTGTCGCAAGCTTTATTCCCCGGTCTTGACCTTGGTCCACAGCCGGTTGATCAGCCGCTGCGTCTTCGCGTCGTGCGCAATCATCGTATAGAGCTTGGCCATGGTGCCGGCGTCCGGATAGATGGTCTTGTCGTCGCGGATCGATTTGTCGATCGCGTCGGTCGGCGTGTCGCCATTGGCATAAGATATGAAATTGGTGTTCTTGGCCGCGACATCCGGCCGGATCAGATAATTGATCAGCTCAAGCGCTTCCTGCGGATGCGGCGCATCTTTCGGAACGGCGAGCGTGTCGAACCACAATTGCGCGCCTTCCTTCGGAATCGAATAGCCGATCTCGACGCCGTTCTTGGCCTGCGCCGCGCGCGTCTGCGATTGCTTGATGTCGCCGGAAAACCCGACCGCGAAGCAGATTTCGCCGGTGGCGAGCGCGTTGAGATATTCCGAGGAATGGAATTTGCGTACATAGGGCCTGATCTTGAGCAAGAGGTCGGTGACCTTCTGCAGATCGGCGGGATCGCTGGTGTTGGGATTGAGGCCGAGATAATGCAGCCCCGCCGACATGATGTCGTCGGATGAATCGAGCAGGTGCACGCCGCAATTCTTGAACTTGGCGATCTTGTCCGGGTTGAAGACATAATCCCAGGAATTGATGACCGCGTCGGGCCCGAGGATTTCCTTCACCTTTTTGACGTTGTAGCCGATCCCGGTGGTGCCCCACATGTAGTCGACGGCGTATTGATTGCCCGGATCGTAGAACGCGAGACGGTTCGAGATTTCCGGCCATAGCGCCGGAAGGTTGGACAATTTCGACTTGTCGAGCTTCTGGAAAACGCCGGCGCCGATCTGGCGCGCCATGAAATAGGCGCTGGGCACGACGACGTCGTAACCGGACGATCCCGCCAACAGCTTCGCCTCCAGCGTGTCGTTGGAGTCGAACGTATCGAAGCGGACCTTGATCCCGGTTTCCTTGGTGAAGGCGTCGAGAATGGTCGGGTCCTGATAGTCCGACCAGTTGTAGTAATTGACGACGCGGTCCTTTGGCACCGCGGGCGCCGCGAATAGAACGCCCATCGCGCAGCACAGGACAGCGATCAAAGGAAGTCTGGGCACGGCGCTAGGTCTCGGTCGGTAGGCCCGCGTCCTTCCAGGCGAGGATGCCGCCGGCCAGATGCGAGGCGTAGGGATAGCCGTGCTGCTGCGCGGCCAGCGAGGCGGTCACCGAACGGCGGCCGGAACGGCAGGCAAATACCACTTCCTTGCCTTGCGGGTCGGGGATGGCGCCGGCGTCAAAGTCCGACAGCGGCACGATCACCGCATCGGGGAAACGCTCGACCGCGGTCTCGTTGGGCTCGCGCACATCGACCAGCAGCATGCGGCCGTCGCGCAGGCCGGCGGAGACCTCCTCCGGCGTCAGGTCGCGAACGCTGAAATTTTGCTCCGACATCGCTGAACTCTCCGCGCGCGTGAGGTTTGTGACTGCTTATATCGCGAGGCTTGGATCGAGGTAAGTGCTTGCCGGCACGGCGCCGGCAATACTCAAATTGTGACCTGGGTGCCGACTTCGACCACGCGATCGGTCGGAATCTGGAAATAGTCGGTGGCGTCATTGGCCGAGCGCGCCAGTGTGATGAACAGCCGGTCCTGCCACAACGGCATGCCCGGCCGCGGCGCCGGCCGCAGCGTGCGCCGCGATAAGAAGAACGACGTCGACATGATGTCGAAGTGCCAGCCGAGCTTGCGCGCAATCGCCAGCGCCTTAGGCACGTTCGGCACCTCCATATAGCCGAAGCGCAGCAGCACCCGCGTGAAAGTCGTGCCGACCGGCTCGATGCGCACCCGCTTGTCGGGGTCGACGCGCGGCGTATGCGTGGTCTCGACCGAAAGGATGACGTTCTTCTCGTGCAGCACCTTGTAGTGCTTGAGGCTGTGCATCAGGGCGGTCGGCGCGCTCTTCGGATCGCTGGTCAAGAACACCGCGGTGCCGGGCACGCGCTGCGGCGGTTTCTTCTCCAGGATGCGGACGAGCTCATCGAGCGGCGTCTCGAGCCGGCGCGTCTTGGCGAACAGAATGCGGGTGCCGCGCCGCCACGTATACATGACCAGCATCACCAAGCCGCCGAGCGCCAGCGGCACCCAGCCGCCCTGCACCACCTTGAGCATATTGGCGGAGAGGAAGGTCAGATCGATCATCAAAAACGGCGCCATCAAAGCCGCCGCCGCGAATGGCGACCAGCGCCACATCCGCCAGATCACGACAAAGGCCATCATGCAGGTGACGACCATGGTGCCGGTGACGGCGATGCCGTAGGCCGATGCCAGTGCACTCGATGAGCGGAACATTGCCACGAGGAAGAGCACGCCAAGGAGCAGCAGCGAATTCACCCGCGGCATGAAAATTTGGCCGACGGTGTGCGCCGAGGTGTGGCGCACCTCGAAGCGCGGCAATAGGCCGAGCTGGATCGCCTGGCTGGTCAGCGAATAGGCACCGGTAATGACCGCCTGGCTCGCGATCACGGTCGCGATGGTCGCCAGGATGACCACGTAGATCCGGATCGATTCCGGATAGAGGATGAAGAACGGATTCTCCAGCGCCTGCGGGTGCGCATAGAGCAGCGCGGCCTGGCCGAGATAGTTGAGGGCCAGCGATGGCAGCACCAGCACGAGCCACGCGACCTGAATTGGGCCGCGGCCGAAATGCCCGAGATCGGCATAGAGCGCTTCGGCGCCGGTCACGGCGAGGAAGACGGCGCCGAGCGTGACCAGGCCGACGACGCCGTGATGGGCAAGGAAGGACACACCGTAGAACGGATTGAGCGCCCACAGGATACCGGGATCGCGCGCGATCCAGACGACACCCGGTAGCGCGATCGCGACGAACCAGATCGCCATGATCGGGCCGAACAGTGCCGCGACCTTGGCGGTGCCGACCGACTGCGCCGCGAACAGCACGATCAGAATGACGACAGTGAGCGGCACGACGTATTCGTGGAAGGCGGGCGTGGCCACGTCGATACCTTCGACCGCCGACAGCACCGACAGGGCCGGCGTGATCACCGCGTCACCATAGAACAACGCGGCACTGGTGATGCCTAGCAGCGCGACCACGGAAGCGGGCCGGCCCATGCGGCCAACGGCGCGCAAGGCGAGCGCCATCAGCGTCAACGTGCCGCCCTCGCCGTTATTGTCGGCGCGCAACAGGATGACGACGTATTTCAGCGTGACGATGACGAACAGCGCCCACAGGATCAGCGACGCGACACCGAGGACGGTGCCGCGCTCGATGGCGGCGGGATGGTCGGAGCCCGCGGCGGCGATGACCGCTTCGCGCAGCGCATAGAGCGGACTGGTGCCGATATCGCCATAGACGACACCGATGCTGCCGAGCCCCAGCGCCCAAAAGCCGGCGTGAGAACGCACTTCGCCACTGCCGGTTGCCGGCATTTCGCTCCCAACCGGAGCGCTCGCGCTGTCTGTCATGAATGCTGAAACAGGACCTGGCCCTGCCCTAGTGTCCCTAATGCAAAGGGCTGCAGGGCCGCGCCTATACACCCTTCGCGGATGAGAGTCATGAGCAGTCTCCAGCGAGGCTTAAGCCGAAAATGCGAGCAGAGGTTGAGGCCGAGCCGGACCCCAAACCGGCTTCCAAACCATACCGGCGACAACCGTGTTTGGGACGCCGGTTCTTAAGCCCCCGGCGGAAAGAGCGCGACCGAATCCCGATGGAACTTCAGCCCCTGGAGTTTAGCTATACTGGATCAAGATGTTAGGGCGGAGCGGCGGTAAGCCGCGCGCCGACTGGCCGGGATCAGGGACTTAGCCCCGGCGGCACCGGCGGCGGCTCATGCATCAGGGTAATCGTCACCCTCCGGTTCGCGGCGATATAGGGGTCGTCCGGGAACATCGGGTCGGTATCGGCCTTGCCGGCCACCTCGAAAATCTTGTTCGAGGGCAGCCCCTGCTCTTCCAGGATCTGGCGGACGGCATTGGCGCGGTCGGCCGACAGATTCCAGGGCCCGTAATCGGCCGAGGGCGGCGTCTGCGAGGCCGACGTGTGCCCGGTGATCGAAATCCGGTACGGCAGCGCCTTCAGCGGCACGGCGATCTTCTCGACGATTCGCCGCGTGCGCTCGTAAGGATCCTTGGAGCCTTCCGGGAACATCGAGCGGCCTTCCTGGTCGACGATGTCGATATTGAGCCCGTCCTTGGTCTCCTCGAACATGATGTGCTTGCTGGCTTCGGCCAGGTCCGGCATGTCCTGAAGCGCCTGGCGCAGCGAGGCCGCGGCCAACGCGAAAGCCTCGTCCTGCTCGAATTTCGAGCCGTAGCGCTGGTTGCGCTCGTTCTGGTCGGGCGTCGGCGTCGCCGACGCATCTTCGGGCTGGATATGAGCGGCGTGCTTGAGCTTGGGCCGGGTCGGCAGGCCGTCGACCTCGACAATGCCGGAATAGCGCACATTGGTCTGCACGCCGAAGGCGTCGCGCATCGAGCCGGCGACGATTTGCAGCTTCTGCTGGTCCTGGTTGGAGAACGCCACCAGCATGACGAAGAAGCTGACGAGCAGCCCCATCAGGTCGGCGAAGGTGACGAACCAGCCGTGACCGCCGCCGTGTGCTTCCTTGCGCCGCGCCATGGACTATTGCCCGCTAGGCAGGAACCGGCTCGGACTCGGCCTCGCCGCGATGCTTCTCCGGCAGATAAGCGATCAGCATTTCGCGCACGAGCGTCGGGCTCTTGGATTCGCGGATCATCAGCACGCCGTCGATGATCAGCGTGCGGTTGATTTCCTCATCGGCCAGCTTGAGGTGCAGCTTGTCGGCGATCGGCAGGCAGAGGATGTTGGCGACCACCGCACCATAGAGCGTCGCGAGCAGCGCGGTCGCCATGAACGGGCCGAGCTTCGAGGGATCGGTCATGTTGGCGAACATCTGCACCATGCCGATCAGCGTGCCGATCATGCCGAATGCCGGCGCGCAGTCGCCGACCGCGCGGTAGATCTTCTGGCCCTCGTCGAGATGGCTCAGAAAGTTGTCGCGATCACGCTCGAGATTGTCGCGGATGAATTCGGAGTCATAGCCGTCGGCGACGAAACGGATGCCCTTGGCGAGATAGGGATCCTCGACCTCGACTTTTTCCAGCCCGATCGGTCCCTGCTTGCGCGCGATCTCGGCAAGGCCCGCGATCTCGTCCACCAGCTCGCGCTGCGAGATGCGGCGCATGGTGAAGACGAATTTCATGCCGAGCGGCAGGCCGTGAAAGATCGACGACAGCGGAAAGCGGATCAGGGTGGCCGCGAACGAGCCGCCGAAAATGATGATGACGGCGTGGTCGGAAACGAACATCCCGAGACCGCCGCCCATGAGCATGAGCGTAACGACCACGGTCGCGCCGGCCAGCAGGCCGAGGCCCGTTGCAATATCCATGGAACGCACCCAACCCGCACGGCGAGACCCATTCTGGGGCCGCCTAAGAGCCGCATGGGTCGGGACGCCACGACCTGTAACCAGGCCGGCGCCCAGCCCCACGCTGCACCCCATAAGTAAGGTCATTGCGCTTAAAGGACGGTTACCGCTGGAACCCTTTTGCGGCGCCGGAAAGCCGCGGATCGTGCGGCGAATAGGCCATAGCCGACCATCCGGAAGGGGGATGACCGGCGGCGGAAAAACCAGCTAGATAGCGCCTTCAACCCGGCAATAGTGTCGACAAACCCGGCGCGCGGACGTCGGGAACGGACAGGGAGACGAGCCATGCGCGAGATCGGCCATTTTATCGGCGGCAAGGTGGTGAAGGGGGCGTCCGGACGCTTCGGCGACGTCTTCAACCCCAATACCGGCGAGGTGCAGGCCAAGGTCTCGCTCGCGGCCAAATCCGAGGTCGAACAGGCGATCGCCAACGCGCAAGCCGCTTTTCCAGGCTGGGCCACCACCAATCCGCAGCGCCGCGCCCGCGTCATGTTCAAATTTCTGCAATTGATCCAGGACGAATATGACGATCTCGCCCGGCTATTGTCGTCCGAGCACGGCAAGACCTTCGCCGATTCCAAGGGCGACATTCAGCGCGGGCTCGAAGTGGCGGAATTCGCCTGCGGCATTCCGCATCTCATCAAGGGCGAATATTCCGAGAGCGCCGGCCCCGGTATCGATCTCTATTCGATGCACCAGCCGCTCGGCGTCGTCGCCGGCATCACCCCGTTCAATTTCCCGGCGATGATCCCGTTGTGGAAATGCGCGCCGGCCATTGCCTGCGGCAATGCATTCATCTTGAAGCCGTCCGAGCGCGATCCGTCGGTGCCGATGCGCATCGCCGAGCTTTTCCTCAAGGCCGGATTGCCGCCGGGCGTGCTCAACGTCATCAACGGCGACAAGGAGGCAGTCGACACGTTGCTCACCGACCCGCGCGTCCATGCGATTGGCTTTGTCGGGTCTTCCGCGATCGCCGAATACATTTATTCGACCGGCACCGCGCACGGCAAACGCGTGCAATGTTTCGGCGGCGCCAAGAACCACATGATCGTGATGCCCGACGCCGACATGGATCAGGCGGTCGACGCGCTGATCGGCGCCGGCTATGGCTCGGCCGGCGAGCGCTGCATGGCGGTTTCGGTCGCGGTCCCGGTCGGCAAGAAGACGGCGGACACGCTCATCGAAAAACTCATTCCGCGCGTCGAGGGTCTCAAGATCGGACCGTCGACCGACACCCAAGCCGATTACGGCCCGATGGTTACGCGCGAGCTCCTCAACAAAGTGCGCGGCTATGTCGATACCGGCGTCAAGGAAGGCGCCAAGCTCGTGGTCGACGGCCGTAATTTCAAGCTGCAAGGCTACGAGAACGGCAATTTCATGGGCGGCTGCCTGTTCGACGACGTCAAGCCCGACATGAAAATCTACAAAGAAGAAATCTTCGGACCGGTGCTCTCGGTCGTGCGCGCCAAGGATTACGAGGAAGCGGTGCGGCTGCCGTCCGAACATGAATACGGCAACGGTGTCGCCATCTTCACCCGCGACGGCGACACCGCGCGCGACTTCACCAATCGCGTGCAGGTCGGCATGGTCGGCGTCAATTTCGCTATTCCGGTGCCGCTGTCCTATTACACGTTCGGCGGCTGGAAGCGCTCGGGCTTCGGCGACCTCAATCAGCACGGTCCGGATGCGGTCCGATTCTACACCAAGACCAAGACCGTGACCGCGCGCTGGCCTTCGGGAACCAAGGAAGGCGCGCAGTTCGTCATTCCGACGATGCGCTAAAGGCCGGCCTCCGGCCTTCTCACGCGTCGTTGATTCGTCGGTGACGATGAAGCTCGGTATGGGTCCTCCGTACAGGAGGCCTCGACATGATCAGCCGTCGTACCTTCACGAGCGCGCTTGCAGCCGCGAGCGCGGTGAACCTGATGCCGCGCCTCGTATGCGCAGCAAACGTCCCCAAGGCCCGCAACGTGGTCCTGGTCCACGGACTGTTCGCGGACGGATCGTGCTGGTCCGAGGTGATCCCCCGCCTGCAAAGCGCGGGCCTCAACGTGACGTCGGTGCAGAATCCGCTGACGACGTTGGAAGATGCGGTCGCGGAAACGCAGCGCGTGCTCAATCAGCAGGATGGGCCGACCGTGCTGGCGGGCCATTCCTTCTCCGGCATGATCGTGACGGAGGCAGGCATCAACCCGAAAGTGTCCGCCCTCGTCTATGTCGCGGCGCGCGCGCCGGATGCCGGAGAAGACTACACGGCGCTGGCCAAGAATCACCCGACGCCGCCGGCTTCGGCGGGGATCGGGTTCGACGGCGACGAGGGCCGGCTGACCGAGGCCGCGTTCCTCCATGACTTTGCGGGTGATGTGCCCGAGGCGAAAGCTAAGGTGCTCTATGCCGTGCAGCAGCCGTTTCACAAGGCGCTGTTGACCGGCAAGACGACACACGCCGCCTGGCGTTCAAAGCCAAGCTTCTATGCGGTGTCGACGGAAGACCGGACGATCAATCCGGATCTGGAGCGATTCATGGCCAAGCGCATGGGCGCGACCACGATCGAGCTGAAGTCGAGCCACGTGTCGCTGATCTCGCATCCGCAGGAAATCGCCGACTTGATCCTGCAAGCGGCCGGACAGCGGGCGTAGGACTTCCAGTCTGCCGGTTTGACCCGCTACGATGCCTCGCGGCGCGCGCAGCTAGAGGCATGGGATGACGTCTCAATCAGGGGCTCAATCGGCAATCCGACCGCTTGGCCGCTCCGCACATATCGATACGTTCACGCGCGATAACCTGCCGCCGCAACATTTGTGGCCGCAGATTTCGCTGAACGGTTTCGATTATCCGGAACAACTGAACGCCGGCGTCGAACTGACCGATCGCATGGTGGCGCGCGGCTTCGGCAATCACATGGCGCTGATCGGCAATGGCCGCCGCCGCACCTACAAAGAGCTCTCAGATTGGACCAACCGCATCGCGCATGCGCTGATCGAGGACTTCGGCGTCAAGCCGGGCAATCGCATTCTGATCCGCGCCGCTAATAATCCGGCGCTGGTTGCCTGCTGGATCGCGGCAACTAAAGCGGGCGCCGTCGTCGTCAATACCATGCCGCTCCTTCGCGCCGGCGAACTGAGCCAGATCGTCGACAAGGCGGAAATCTCGCTGGCGCTCTGCGACACGCGGCTGACGGGCGAGCTTGCCGCCTGCGCGAAGACCAGCAGGTTCCTCAAGCAGGTGATCGGCTTTGACGGCACCGCCAATCACGACGCCGAGCTCGATCGCATTGCGCTCACCAAGCCCGCCGGCTTCGACGCGGTGAAGACCGGCCGCGACGATGTCGCCCTCCTCGGCTTCACCTCGGGCACGACGGGCGAGCCCAAGGCGACCATGCATTTCCATCGCGACCTGCTGATCATCGCCGACGGCTATGCCAAGGAGATTCTCGGCGTCACGCCTGACGACGTGTGCGTTGGCTCGCCACCGCTCGCCTTCACGTTCGGGCTCGGCGGGCTTGCGATCTTTCCGCTGCGCTTCGGCGCCGCCGCGGTTTTGGTCGAGAACGCCCCGCCCGCCAATATGATCGATGTCATCCGGACCCATCAGGCGACCATCTCGTTCACCGCACCGACGGCCTATCGCGCCATGCTCGCGAACTTGGAGCGCCGGACCGATTTGTCGTCGCTGCGCGTGGCGGTTTCGGGCGGCGAGACGCTTCTTGCTCCGGTATTCAAAGAGTGGGTCGCCAAGACCGGCAAGCCGATCCTCGAGGGTATCGGCTCGACTGAAATGCTGCACAATTTTATCTCCAGCCGCTTCGGCGACGCCGCGCCGGCGACGACCGGCCGAGCGGTCACGGGCTACGAAGCCAAAATCGTCGACGACGACATGAAAGAGAAGCCGCGCGGTGAAATCGGCAAACTTGCTGTGCGCGGCCCGACCGGCTGCCGCTATCTCGCCGACAAGCGCCAGAGCGCCTATGTGCGCGACGGCTGGAACTTGACCGGTGACGCCTTCACGCAAGACGAGAGCGGCTACTTCCATTTCGCCGCGCGCAGCGACGACATGATCATCTCGTCGGGCTACAACATCGCCGGCCCCGAAGTCGAAGCGGCGCTGCTGTCGCATCCGGACGTCAAGGAATGCGCCGTGATCGGCGTACCGGACGATGGCCGCGGCCAGATCGTCCAGGCCCATGTCGTGCTCAAGGACGGCACGTTGCCGAGCCCTGAGACCGTCAAGACGCTGCAGGATCACGTCAAGGCGACGATTGCGCCCTACAAATATCCGCGCTCGGTCAAGTTCACCGAGGCGCTGCCCAAGACCCAAACCGGAAAGATTCAGCGCTTCCGCCTGCGGGCCGACGCGCGCTGACATTACGTCATGCGGAATGCTCGTCGGCAAAAGTAAGAAAGACCGCTTGCGGCCGTGCGGCATTTGGCTTTTTCTGTATGTCCGATATTGGCTCCTGATTGCGGAGATCGGTTTTCGGCTTGTTTTTCGGCTTTTTGGGTTTGGGCTGTGTCTATTGGCGGGATGAAACGGTTTGGGTTTGGCGTGCGCGGCGCGGGAGCCGCGTTCAGCCTCACCCTGCTTTTGGTTGCGCTGAGCGCCTGCACCAGTACCTCCCGTCTGGGCGGCGGGCCCGACCAGGCCGCCGCGCCACCGCCGGTGACACCACCGCCGCCTGCGCTCTCGCCGCCCCCGGTCGACCTCGCCGGCAAATGGCGGCTGTCGGCTGCCGGCGGCGGGGTCTGCACCATGACTTTCGGCGGCTCGACCGGCGCCTCCGATGGCTCGATCGCGCCGGCCGGCGGCTGTCCGGGCAGTTTCTTCACCAGCCGCAAATGGAGCTACGAGAACGACAAGCTCGTGATCCGCAATCACAAGGGCGAAGTCCTGACCCAGCTCTCCTTCGCCAACGGCCATTTCGAAGGCCAGGCCGCGGCCGGCCCGGTGACATTGGCGCGCTGAATTTTTTGAACCAACACCAACCGGGAATCCCCATGACCGAATACCAGCTCTATTGCTTCGCCCAATCCGGCAATGCCTATCGCGTCGCGCTGATGCTCAATCTGCTCGGCGCCGACTGGCAGCCGGTCTATGTCGACTTCTTCAAGGCCGGCGAGGCGCGCACACCGAAATTCCGCACCGAGGTCAATGAAATGGGCGAGGTGCCGGTGCTGGCGCACAACGGCAAGAAGCTCAGCCAATCCGGCGTGATCCTGACCTATCTGGCCGACCATACCGGCAAATTCAAACCGCAAGGCGAGGACGAGCGTCTCGAAGCCTTGCGCTGGATCATTTTCGACAATCAGAAGGTCAACGGCTTTCTCGGGCCGTTTCGCTTCCTGAAGAATTTCGCGCGGCCGGCCGGCGATCCCGCGGTGCTCGCGTTTCTCAAGGGCCGCATCGACGGCAATCTCGCCATCGTCGACAAGCGGCTTGCGAAGGCGCCGTTCATCATGGGTGACCGGCCGAACATCGCCGACATTTCGCTGTGCGCGTATCTGTACTATCCGGCCGAGGAGTTCGGCTTCGACATCGCCGCCGAGCACAAGAATATCGGCGCCTGGCTCGAGCGCATAAAGGCGCTGCCGGGCTGGGAGCATCCCTACAAGCTGATGCCGGGCTATCCGCCGAATTTGAGCTGAGCGCCGTTTCGACTCGTCATTGCGAGGAGCGAAGCGACGAAGCAATCCAGGTCTCTGACGCCACTCTGGATTGCTTCGCTTCGCTCGCAATGACGGCCCCCTAAAGTGGAATATCCAAGTGCGGCGCCGGCTTGGGCACGGGCGGCGGCGCGGCCGCTGTTGCCGGCGGCGCGACGGGCGGAGGCTTTGGCGCAATCACGGGAGCCGCGGCGGGCTTTGCTGCCGGAGCGACGGTCGTGATCGGCGGCGCAGGTGCGGCGGCGGTTTGCGGGACTGGCGGTGCGGCCGCCGGAGGTGAAGGCGCAATCGCGGCGGCGGGCTTGGCGGCCGGCGCGATCGAGGCGGTTGATGGCGGCGCAGGCGCTTGCGCCGGTACGGGGGCTGCGATTTGCGGCGCGGGGGCAGCGGGCGCGACCGGCTTGGCGATGGTCGGCGCCGGCGTGGATGGTGCCGGCGCGGTTGCCGGTGCAGGCTTGGCAAACCGCGGCGACGGCTGCGGCGGTGCTTGCTTAGCCGGCAGTGCGCTGGGAGCCGCATTCGGCGGCGTTGTCGAAGCGGTCGTTGCCGGCGCCGGCGCATTGATCTTCGGCGCGGCGGAGCTCGTTTGCGGCGGCGCGGGCTGCGGCTTGATCTGTGGCGACGTTGTCTGCGGCGGCGCGGCCGATTGCGGCGGCTGCGTTGCCGCATCCTGCTGCGGCGCTTGCTGCTGCGGCGCTTGCGGCGGCTGCGGCTCAGGCTCCTTGATATATTTGAGCATCGCGGCATGCGCGGCGGCGATCAGCTTGCCGCCGTCCGTCTTCTGCTCCTTCATTTCCTTGAGCCATTTTTCCACGACCGGCTCGGTGAGCTTGCGCCAATGCGCCACCGCCTCCGGCAACAGCGTGACGATGGAATCGCCGCCGCGCACGACGGTGTCGGCGACGCTCGCCGCTTCGAGATCCCACATCGTGCCGGCCATGGTGGCGGCGGCCTGCCCCGAATTGGCGTCGATCACCGCCTTGAGGTCGCGCGGCAGGCGGTCATAGGCGGCGTTGTTCATCGCCAGCACGAAAGTCGTCGAGCTCGGCGACGTATCGGAGAAGTCGGTGTGCATCTTGAGCACATCGTTGAGCCGCAGCGCCGGCATCACGTGCCAGGGATCAAGACAACCGTCGATCACATGCTGATTGAGCGCCATCTGCAGCTGACCCGGCGGCATCGGCACCGGCTGCGCGCCGAGCTGACGCATCGTCTCGCCGGCCCAGCGTGTCGGCACGTGGATTTTCAGATCCTTGATATCCTCGACGGTGCGGATCGGCTGATTGGTGTGCATCACGCCGCGATCGCCGCAGGAAAAGCACAGCGGACGGACCTCGCGGAACTCGTCCTTCAGATTGACCGCGGCGAAATCGGCCAGCGCCTTGGAGCTGACCAGCGCGCGGCGCGACGGCATGAACGGCAGATCGAACATCTCGATCTTCGGGAAGCGCCCGGGCGTGAGCATCGGCGCGGTCCACACGATATCGGCATCGCCGTCGCGCGCCTGATCGAACAGCCGCGCCGGCGCACCGCCGAGCTGCATCGAGGGGAAAATGTCGATGCGGATGCGGTTGCCCGAATCCGCCTGCACCTTGCGCGCCCACGGCACGATGAATTTGTCGTGCGCGCTCGACACCGAGGACATGGCGTGGTGGAGCTTGAGCACGACCTGCGGCGCGTCAGCGCGCGCCAACCGCAAGACCGCAGGCGCAGCGATAAAAGCTGCCGCTGAAGCCAGCAAGGTGCGCCGCGCGATCCGCATCAATTCTACCGGCCCCCCTGTTGTCTCGCTGGCCGCTTCTTTGTCGGCGGCGGCAATCGCTTAACTGCGCCGTGACGGACGATCGCTGTCGTCGCGATTTCCGTTGTGATCGGTGCGGATCATGTTGACGACGACGCCCGGCGTCTGCGCCGCCGCAATGTCCGCATGCGCCTCGGCGGAGCGCCGCTCGTAATTACGGTAGGACAAGTAGCTGAGCGGCAGGCAGGCGAGATAGGCCAGCGTGCCGGCCGTGAGCACGATCCACGGATAGGCGATCAACAGCGCGAAGCAGAGCACGATGACGACGATCAAGAGCGGCACCAGTTCCGGCGGCACGCGGGTGCCGACGCGTTTGCCGGAAAACACCGGCAGCCGCGACACCATCAAGGAGGCGATCACCAGCGTGTAGACGAGCGTCAGCCAGGTCAGGAAGATCGAATGCGGCATGCCGAGGAACACCGCATAGATCGGCAGCAGCACCGTGATCGCGCCGGCGGGCGCGGGAATGCCGACGAAGAAATTCGCCGTCCAGGCCGGCCGGTCGGGATCGTCGATCATCACATTGAAGCGCGCGAGGCGCAGGCTGCCGCAAATGGCGAACACCATGGCGGCGATCCAGCCGGCGGATTTCAGATTGTGCAGATCCCAGAAATAAAGGATCAGCGCCGGCGCGACGCCGAAATTGACGAAATCGGACAGGCTGTCGAGCTCGGCGCCGAAGCGCGAGGTTCCTTTGAGGAACCGCGCCAGGCGGCCGTCGAGACCGTCGAGCACCGCGGCGAAGACGATGGCCGCGACCGCGAGCACATAGCGGTCCTCGAACGCCATGCGGATCGCGGTCAGCCCGGCGCACAGCGCCAAGAGCGTCACCACGTTCGGCGCCAGCGTCCGTACCGGAATACGGCGGAACCGCCGCCGCCGCGGATCGCCGAAGGTTTTTGGCAGGATGGCCAAGGTCGCTCACCTCGTTTCGTCGCAATATAGCGCGTTTGCGGCAGCCTCGCCACGCGGCCCGCCTGCGTCGTTAACGCGCTCTCACGCCGCGCGGTTGCTGGCGTAAGGCTGCGCGAAGCCTCGGCGCCATAGCGCAACGTTCCGCGCAATACCCCACCCTCGTCACCACCGGGCTTGACCCGGTGGTCCATGCTAACTCGCGGCTGGCGAGACGCCCGATCGGAAAGTTTGACCGCGCTTCACTGCCGCATGGATTGCCGGGTCAAGCCCGGCAATGACGATTGAGAGAACCAACGGACGGAAAGAAAAGGAAGCGGAACGCCGACAGACGCGTTGCAGCCAACCTCCGCGCCTTGCGGGCGCGGCAGCGCGTGCTTTCGCACGCGCTCGCCTGTCGGCGTTCCACCGCGATGTCTTCCTGGAGATGTCGGAACATCTCCGTCCAGCTTCAGGCCAGGCTTCCTGGGACGCGGCCGCCACGATTACTCTGCTAAGTGGGCGTTACCCACCCCTACCTGTCCCAGTCCAGTGCGCACCGCACGGCCGGCAGTCTCGTCACCGGCAGCGCCCAGGTGCAGGCCGGCAAGCTGCGCGCCTATGGCGTCACGAGTGCGGCGCGGCAAAAGTCATTTCCGGATCTGCCGGCGATCGGCGAAGTGGTTCCGGGCTTCGAGTCGCAGGCGTGGTTCGGCGTGTTCGGGCCGGCGAAGCTTCCCGACGAGATTGTCGATAAGCTCAATCGCGCCGTGGTCGACACGCTCAAGGACACGCGGATGCGCGAGCAGCTGCTGCGCGAGGGCGCTAGCCCCGCGGCGCTGACGCCGGCCGAATTCGCCGCATTCGTCCGTGCGGATATCGAGCGGTGGGCGCCGGTCGTGCGAAGCTCCGGGGCAAAGCCTGAGTAGGCGCATGATGTCCGCTTCGGGTCATCAACGGACATTCAAGCCGCGGTCGGGTCTCGGGCGCGTTGGTGGATGCTGGCGGGCCCCTAGTACATCAGGATTGAGCGCTGTACCATAAACACACTCGTTGCTTGCGTTCTCGCAATGCGCGCCGTTAAGCCGGCACCAATGGCACGAGAAGGAGAACCATCGCAGCGCGTAATGCTTGAAAGACCTTACAACAAAGGGAGGACATCATGTCCAAATTCTATAAGAAAGCCGCCCTTTTCTGCGTAGCGGCCGCAATTGGTGCGGCGCTTAGCGCAATACCTGTATCGGTCAAAAGCTCGACGACTTCGGCTATTGTGTTGTCTGGTGACCAAGCACAAGCTCGCATTGGTCATCCGGGCAGTGCAGTTAGTGTTGCGGGAGCCAATCGGCGCCATCGGCGCGCTGATCGGCGCTGCGCGACCGGCGTTACCTGCTAGCTGTCAGCGGACCGAAAGATCGCATCTTGAGCGACACCGGAGGCTGCTTCAATTAGTGGCCTCCTTGGGCGACATTATTCCGCACAGCTCGCGTTTAGCGGACATTCAAGCTGCGACCGCCGACGTCCGCTCAGTGCCGGAAGCGGACGTCGGGGAGAGCGACATTCAAGTGATTATTTTGAAAGTGATTACTTCGCTGCCGTCGGGAACGCCGGCAATTTGTCGATGTCGCGCGCGTCGTGCTGGATGATCAGCGTGGCCTTGTACGTCGCCATGATCCCCTTCAGCCGCGCGATCGACGCCAGCGTCTGCGCGCGATCGTAGTTGAACCAGGGCACGCCGTTATTGTCGTAATTCTCGCGGAAGTGCACGGCATCGCCCGAGATCACCACATTGCCGGTCTGCGCCAGCTTGACCAGGAGGCTGTGATGGCCCGGCGTGTGTCCGGGCGTATTGAGCATGATCACGCTGCCGTCGCCGAACACATCCTTGTCGTTCGGCTGCGGCTCGACTTTGTTTTCGCCTTTGATCCAGCCCTCGAACGGCTTGAAGTTGACGCCGGCGGCCGGGGTCGGCGCGGTGATCGCGTTCCAATCGCCCTGACCGATCAACAGCGTCGCCTTCGGAAACGACGCGACCTGGCCGGTATGGTCGGCGTGGTAATGGCTGATGCCGACATAGGTGATCTGCTCGGGCTTGACGCCGATCTTGTCCAACTGATCGACGATGCTCACTTTCGGCGCCACGTTGGGCGCGGTCATGGAATGACCGGTATCCCAGAGCAGGTATTGGTCGCCGTGCTTGATGAGATAACAGCTGTAGACGAATTGAAGTTTCAGATCGCCGTAGGAGAACGTGTCGGAGAAACGCTCATTGACCGCGGTCGGCGCCTGCGGCGTGCCGCAGTCGGCAAGACGCATCAGCGACACCTCCGCCGCGGCTTGCGCCGGGGTCTGGAGAGCGAACAGGCCGGCGCAGAGCCCGGCCAACAGCAAAGTCGAAATGTGCAAAGTCGAAAGGCGGCGCATGATATCTCCCTCCCTTGAATTCAGGCCCTTATTGTAACCCCGCTCGCCTGCATTCATTCGGCTTTGATGTCGGCGAATTTGATCACCTTGGCCCACTTGTCGATTTCGCTTGAAATGAACTTGCCGAACTCCGCCGGCGTCATCGGATGCGGTACGACGCCGACGGCGAGAAGCTTCGACTTCACGCCGGGGTCGACGAGGCCCGCATTCATTTCCTTATTGAGCTTGTCGATGATATCGGCCGGCGTGCCGGTCGGGGCGCCGATACCGTACCAGCCGCTCGCATCGTAACCCGGCACGAATTCGGCGAGCGTCGGCACATCCGGCAGGGCCTCGGAACGGCTCGTTGTGGTTACCGCGAGCGCCCGCAGCCTGCCGTCACGGACAAATTCGACGACCTGCGGCAACGGGCTGAAATACATCTGCACCTGGCCGGACATCAGGTCGGGAACCACATTGCCGCGATAGGGCACGTGAACGAGCTTGATACCGGTCAGCATCATGAGCAGTTCACCGACCACATGCGGCGACGTCCCCACACCCTGCGAGGCCATGTTGACCTTGTCGGGATTGGCCTTCGCGTAGGCGATGAATTCGGGAACGGTTTTTGCCGGGAACGACGGCGTGACCACCAAGACGAACGGCGTCGCCCCGATGAAGCCGACCGGGACGATGTCCTTCCTGAAATCGAAATTGGCGTTTTGATAAAACGTCGCGTTGATCGCGTTGGTCGAGACGGTGACCAGCAAGGTGTAGCCGTCCGGCGCCGCCTTGGCGACCATTTCGGTGCCGATATTGCTGCCCGCGCCCGGCCGATTGTCGACGATGAATTGCTGTCCGAGATGCTCGGACCACCACTGGCTGATCAGACGTCCGGTAATGTCGGGCCCGATACCGGCCGGGAAGCCGACGATGACGCGCACCGGCCGGCTCGGATAGTCGGCCGCCTGCGCCAACGAAGGTGCATCGAGCGCCGCCGCGGCGACCGCCAATTGCAGAAATTCACGACGAAGTAAGTGCATGTCCGTCTCCCCGACACTTATCGTGAAATTTAGCCGTATCAGGTCAGACGCGTGTTGGGAGCGCAAGGGGGGCAAGCCATGTGAACGGCCCCACCGCGCGCACCTTTGGTGCGCGCGCCCTCCCCTGCAGGGGAGGGCTGACTGGCTCAGCCCACCCGGAACGTCCGGCCCGGATCGGACAGCGCGAGATCGGCGATCACGGTTTCGCCGGCGATCGCGGTCTGGCCTTCGGAGACCAGCGCGCGGGTGCCGTCGGGCAGATAGACGTCGACGCGGGAGCCGAAGCGGATCATGCCGATGCGCTGGCCGACGGCGATCGCTTCGCCCTCGCGCGCGAACGGCACGATGCGGCGCGCCACGAGGCCGGCGATCTGGATGACGGCGATGCGGCGGCCGGGCGTCGAGGCGGCGATCACGAAGGCATTGCGCTCGTTGTCTTCGCTCGCTTTGTCGAGATCGGCAGAGAGGAATTTGCCGGGACGATAGACGATGCGCTCGACGCGCCCGCTCATCGGGCTGCGATTGATGTGGCAGTCGAACACGCTCATGAAAATCGAGACGCGCGGCAGCGGCCGGTCGCCGAGTTCGAGCTCCTTCGGCGGCACCGCGTTGCCGATCTGGCTGACGCGGCCGTCGGCCGGCGCCACGATGATGCCTTCGCGCACCGGCGTGACGCGCGCCGGATCGCGGAAGAAATAGGCGCACCAGGCCGTGGCGAGCGTCATCAGCCAGCCGAGCGGCGGAAACACCCACAGCAGGACAATGCTGGCAAAGGCAAAGCCGCCGATGAAGGGATAACCCTCGGGATGGATCGGGGCGAGCTGGTTCTTGATCGAGTCGATGACGGACATGGGGGGCTTATATCAGCTTTCGGTTTTTCCCCTCCCCCTTGTGGGGAGGGGTCAGGGGTGGGGGTCGGGAGGCAGATGGAGGCGTCGAGGCCCTCACGTCAACCTCGCGACCCCCACCCTACCCTCCCCACAAGGGGGAGGGTTAAATCACTCCGCCGCGTCCACGGCGGTGGGGAGAAGATCGGCGCCCTCGCCGCCACGTTCGGGCTCCGGCAATGGCGGCGGGTTGCGATTGGGGGCGCTGTCGTCGTCCTCGGTCTCGGCCAGGATTTCGCGCGCCATCTGCGCTTCGCGCTGGCGATTCCACATGCTGGCATAGAGCCCGGTTTTGGCGAGGAGCTCGCGATGGGTGCCGCGCTCGACGATAGCGCCGTGGTCGAGGACGAGGATCTCGTCGGCGGCGACGATGGTCGAGAGCCGGTGGGCGATGACCAGCGTGGTGCGGTTCTTCGACACCCGCTCGAGTTCGTCCTGGATGTCCTTCTCGGTGTGGCTGTCGAGCGCCGAGGTGGCCTCGTCGAGCACCAGGATCGGCGGCGCCTTGAGGATGGTGCGGGCGATGGCGACGCGCTGCTTCTCGCCGCCGGACAGTTTCAGGCCGCGCTCGCCGACTTCGGTCTCGTAGCCTTTGGGCGCGCGCGCGATGAAGCCGTCGATCTGCGCCTGGCGCGCGGCCTCCTCGACCTCGGCGTCGCTCGCGTCCCAGCGGCCATAGCGGATGTTGTAGCGGATGGTGTCGTTGAACAGCACGGTGTCCTGCGGCACCATGCCGATGGCGGCGCGCAGCGACCTCTGCGAGACATCGCGAATGTCCTGGCCGTCGATCAAAATGCGGCCGCCGCTGACGTCGTAGAAGCGGAACAGGAGCCGCGACAGCGTCGACTTGCCGGCGCCGGACGGCCCGACAATGGCGACGGTATGCCCCGCCGCGACGTCGAAGCTCAGGCCCTTGAGGATCGCCCGCTCGGGATCATAGGAAAACGCGACATTCTCGAAGCGGATATTGCCCGACGTGACGCGCAAAGCCGGTGCACCCGGTCTGTCTTCGATCTCGGGCTTGCGCTCCATCACCTTGAACATCATCTCGATATCGATCAGCGCCTGCTTGATCTCGCGATAGACCATGCCCATGAAATTCAGCGGCACGTAAAGCTGGATCATCATGGCGTTGATCATGACGAAATCGCCGACCGTATTGGTGTGCTGCTCGATGCCGTAGGCGCACAGCACCATGGTGCCGGCAAGCCCCGCGGTGAAGATCACCGCCTGGCCGGCATTGAGCACGGTGAGCGAGACATAGGCCTTGACGCTCGCCTCCTCGTAGCGCGCCATCGAGCGGTCGTAGCGCTTGGCCTCGCGCTCCTCGGCGGAGAAATATTTGACGGTCTCGTAATTGAGCAGCGAGTTCGATCGCCTTGGCATTGGCGTCGCTGTCGCTGTCGTTCATGGTGCGGCGGATATTGATGCGCCACTCGGTCGCGACATAGGTGAACCACATATAGACTGCGACAGTGACGCCGATGATCGCGACATAGCGCCAGTCGAAATGAAACAGCAGCACCGCGACGATCATCGTGAGCTCGACGATGGTCGGCGCGAGCTGCAAGAGGATCATCCGCACGATGGTCTCGATGGCGTTGCGCCCGCGCTCGAGCACGCGGGTGAGCCCGCCGGTCTTGCGCTCGAGATGAAAGCGCAGCGAGAGCAGATGCATGTGCTCGAAGGTGAGCATGGCGAGGCGGCGCACCGCGTTCATCGCCACTTTGGCAAAGATGCCGTCGCGCCATTGCGTCAGCAGCGCCATGACGATGCGGATGCCGCCATAGGCGAGCGTCAGCACGACCGGCGCCGCGAAGACCCAGAGCAGCCAGTTGTTGGGATCGACCGGCGCGGTGCCGTGGCCGGCGAGCGCGTCGGTCGCCCATTTGAAGGTGAACGGCACCGCCATGGTGGCGAATTTGGCAAGGAACAAAAGCACGGTGGCGAACACCACGCGCGCTTTCAGGTCGGACCTGTCGGCCGGCCAGATATAGGGCCACAGTTCGATCAGCGTGCCTAAGAGCGTGCCGCCGTTCTGCGCGCCGCCCTTTTGCGGATCGCCATTTTGGATGTTGGCCTGAAAATCCCGCATCGAAGTTCGCTACCACCTTTTTTGCCAGCCGCGGAAACCCGGGCGACCTGGTAGCGCCCCACCCCTCCCTCGCAGCTTATTAGCCGTCATATAGAGATTTTTGCCCTGCTCCGCATCGCGCCCGCGCGCCCGGCCAAAATGCTTGCGGGAGCCGCGAATCCGCGCCACATGATACTCCATGAGCAAAATCAATGCGGTATGTGTTTATTGCGGCTCCAGCGCCGGCAACGATCCGGCGTTTCTGCGAGCCGCCGAGGCGTTGGGAAAGGCGCTAGCGCAAGGCGGCGTCCGGCTGGTCTATGGCGGCGGCTCGGTCGGCATGATGGGCGCGGTGGCGCGCGCGGTGCTCAAGCATGGCGGCAACGCCACCGGCATCATTCCGGAATTTCTGTTCCGCCGGGAGCAGCCCGAGGCGCAGAACGAGGAGCTCATCGTCACCCGTGATATGCATGAGCGCAAGCAGAAGATGTTCGAGCGGGCCGACGCCTTCGTCGCGCTGCCCGGCGGCATCGGCACTCTGGAAGAACTGGTCGAGCAGCTGACCTGGGTGCAGATCGGTCAGCACAAGAAGCCGTTGCTCTTGGTCAACATCAACGGCTTCTGGGAGCCGCTGCGCGACCTGCTCGACCACATGGAGAAACTCGGCTTCATCTACGGCGACGTCAAGAATAGCCTGCTGATCGCCGACCGGCCCGAGGACGTGTTGCCGAAACTGCGCGAGGCCGCCCACGCCATCAGCGAAGCCGAGACGCGCATGGCGGTGCCGGCGGAGAAGATGTAGGCGCGGCTTCCACTCCTTCCCCTGCGCGTCGGACTTCACAAGCACAAAGCAAGTCGTGTTTCCGCCCCGCTTGCGACGCGGCGCCGTCCGCAACGCGTCACGACACGACCGTAATCTCGGCCATCACTTGCCGCGGGACGGTGGACGCGGCGCGGCCGCGATTGGGAGGGGTTTTCATGCGACACGCGATCATCGCGGCGGCGTTCTCGCACGAGCGTCGTTCGTATCGGCACATCATCGCGCGCTTTGCGGCAACGAGTGCGACTTTTATCTTGTGCACGATCGGCGCCGCAGCAACCGAGCTGCCGCTGCAAGAGGTGGTGCTGTCGACTTCGGGGCTGGCGCAGTTCACGTATACGGGTACCGCCGCAGCCGGCGACAAGCTCGAGCTTTCGGTTCGGCTCGATCAAGTCGACGATGTCCTCAAAAGCCTCACCGTGTTTGATCGCGAGGGCGCGGTCGGCGCGGTGACCTTGCCCGGCAAGGCGCCGCTGCAGGAGCTGTTTCGCGATCTGTCGTTCGGGCCCGACGCGCTCAACTCGCCGGCCAATCTGCTCAATGCGCTGGTCGGCTCCGAGATCGAGATCGAGGGCAAGGTGAATGCGCGCGGCCGGGTGTTCCGCGTCGACGATGAGCGCACCCGCCTGCCGGACAATGGCGGCGAGATCACGCGCCACCGGCTCACGCTGCTCACCGACAAGGGTCTGGTGCAGGCCGTGCTCGAAGAGGTTTCGGCGCTGCGCTTCACCAATCCGCAGACCAACGCGCAGATCTCGCGTGCGCTGGCAGGGCTCGCGCAAAACCACGTCAAAGACCGGCGCGCCGTCGCGATCGATGTGCTCGGACAAAGCAGCCGCCCGGTCGGCTTCAGCTACGTCGTGGCCGCCCCAGTGTGGAAGACCACCTATCGCCTGGTGCTGCCGAAGGACGGCGACACCGCGCGGCTGCAGGGTTGGGGCGTGGTCGAGAATATGAGCGGCAGCGACTGGAAGGACGTCGACCTGACACTCGTCTCCGGCAATCCGGTGGCGCTGAAGCAGCCGCTGTATACGGCGTTCTACGTCGACCGGCCGGAAATCCCGGTGACCTCGTCGGTGCGCCTGGTGCCGCATAAGGATGAGGCGGATGCCACCTTGCGGAGGCCGGCGGCCCTCGGAGGGATGGCGCCGCCAGCGCAGCTAGGCAGAGTAAGCGCGACGCTCTCCAGCGCTGCCGCCCCGGCCGCCAAGTTCAATGAACCGATGAGCTACGCCGCGAATGCCGCGCTGTCCGAGGAAGCTTCCACCCAGATTCTGTTCCACTTCCCGAACAAAGTGTCGCTCGCGGCGGGCTCGACCATGATGGTGCCGTTTGTCGATCGCAATGTCGCGGCGACGCGCACTTGGCTCTATCAACCGCAGACCAATGCAAGCCATCCGCTCGCCGCCGTGCGCCTGCGTAATGACGGCGACAGCGCGCTGCCGGCGGGCCTAATCACCGCCTTCGACGATGCCAGTGATGGCAGTGCGAATTACGCCGGCGATGCACAGCTGCCGCTCACGCCCAAGGACGCGACCAAGTTCGTCACCTTCGCGCTCGACGGCAAGACCGACATCCGGCGCGAAATTCATGGCAGCAAACCGACCCGTCTCGGCAAGATCGTCAACGGCGTGCTGACGGTGACGGTGCGTTCGGTGCAGAACTTCGACAATGAGATCACGCCGCCACCAAACGAAGATCGCGAGATCGTCGTCGAAGAAGCCCGCGGCGCCGGCTGGAAACCGGTGGGCGAAAACTCCAACATCGAAGAAACTCCGGAACGTCTACGCTACAAGATTTCGGCCCCGCGCGGCCGGACCACCAAGGCGACGCTCGCCCTCGAACGCGCCGAGCTTCAGACCATCGCGTTTTCGACGCTCGCGCCCGAACAAGTCGCGGCGACGATCACCGGTCTCGATAATGCGACCCCGGCGCTCAGGGACGCCGCGACGAAACTCGGGGCGTTCGTCGCCGATCTCAACAACGCCACGGCGCGGCGCGCCGAGCTTGCGGCCGAAGCCAAGCAGATTGCGGACGACCAAGCGCGCATCCGCGACAACCTCACCGCCGTCGGCCAGGGCTCCGATCTCGGCCGGCGCTACATCGACACGCTGCGCACCCAGGAAGACCGTCTCGCCGCGATCGCGACCGCCGACAAGGCGCTCGCCAGCGACGCGGCGGCCAAGCGCAAGGCGGCCGAGGAGGTCGCGAAGAATTCTAAGCCTGCGAGTCAGGCGCGCGCGCCGGATTTCACGAG
>CAWFWC010000008.1:0-334722 GCA_963819465.1 uncultured Alphaproteobacteria bacterium | reverse complement strand
GTGGATGCGTTGAGAGCGTGACGTTCGACGCGCTGCCCGTCTGACGACAAGGCTGCGGCGTGCGTCATGCTGCGATTTCGTCAACAAAGCTGTCTGAGTGCAACCATGCCGATGAGGTTCTGGCAAGCAGTTGCGGCCGCCGGAGCCGCTATTGTGGTCGTGTCCGGCCCTGTTGAAGCCTCCGAGCAAAAGGTTCGCATTACCGGGATTTACAGCGACCTGTACTACAACCGAGAAGACGGCGATCTTGGCGGCACGGAATTGTTCATCGTCGGCCTTGGAGAACTCGGCTACGCGGCTTTCATCCAGCACTGGGAGGGAGGGACTAGGATGCCAGTCGTGGTGCCTGTCGAGGTCAATGGCAACAAGGTCACGTTTTCAGTTCCCGCGCCATCACTGGGAGAAGGCCAATACGAAGGGCGCATCACCCAAAATGCATTCGACGGGAGTTGGCGCCACCCACTTGTCGGCGGTGGCGTAGCGGAAGATCCCATCCACCTCAGGCGTAAGAAAAGCTATTGGCAATGACTCTCACGCCGCTATTGCAAGCAAGCCCGGCGATCCAAATTCACGCTTTTTCCGCCATCACGGCATTCCTGCTTGGCATCGTGCAGCTTGCCGCTCCCAAAGGCACGCTGCCGCATCGTGCACTCGGCGGGGTCTGGATCACGCTGATGCTCGTCGTCTGCGTCAGCTCGTTCTTCATCCATGAATTACGGATGTGGGGGCAATGGAGCCCGATCCATCTGCTGTCGATCTATACGCTCATCGTGTTGCCATTCGCAGCTCTCGCCGCGCACCGGCACGATGTGGTGCGCCATCGACGCCGGATGCTCGGCCTGTTTTTGGGCGCGCTGGTGATCGCCGGGCTATTCACGTTCTGGCCCGGCCGGATCATGTACCACGTCGTCTTCGGTTCCTGACGCGTCCGCGCGAGAGCTATTCCTTCGCCGGAACGGTTCTGAGCCAAGCAACCAGAGCATTGAGGTCGGCATCGGTCATGTGGGCGTAATAGCCGAAGCCCATCGGCGGCATGAGATGGTTGCCGCCCTTGTCGACGCCCTGCGTGATGGCGCGCTTGATTTCGGCATCGGTCCAGTCGCCGAGACCCTTGGTCTTGCTCGACGTGATGTTGCGCGAAACCGACTTGCCCCAGGGGCCCGGAAATTCCATTCCGCCCTTGCCGGCGTCGTTGGCGAAATCGCGATGACCCTTGGTCATCGGCGTATGGCACTCCATGCAGTGACCGATGCTGGCGAGGTAGAAGCCTCTTTTGAGAGGGTCGCTCATCATCGCTTCGGTATAGGCGTGCTCGGTGCCGGGAAAAACCTGCGCCGGCGCGGCCATGCGGTAGACCGGATCGGGCACCTTGTTGCTGACCGGCTTGATGGTGCGCAGATAGGCAACGATCGCATCCAGGTCGCGGTCGGTGATGATGCCGTAGAAGCCGACCGGCATGATCGATGCGATCGGAACGCCGTTCGGGCGCATGCCGGTCCGCAGCAGCTTCTTGATGTCGGCATCGCTCCAGCTGCCGATGCCGGTCTCCTTGTCCTGCGTGATGTTTGACGGCGTCACCGTGAAGGGAGGCACATCAAACGGCGGTCCGCCGGTGAACTCCTTGCCGGCGACCACGTTCGGCGGTCCTTTCGGCGAGTGGCAATTGCCGCAGGTCATGATGCCGTTGACCAGATAGTCGCCGCGCTTCACCAGATCGGCTTGCGCGTTGGCCGTCAGCGCGGTGGCCGTTTGCGCGTTGGCAGCACCTGTCAGCGCGGCGCCAAGCGCCAGCGCGAGCATCCCAATACGGATCATTCCAATTCCCCCAAGCCCGATTCGCCGATACGGCGGCGCGACCATAACGGCGTGCCGCCCGCAATAAAATGACAAAGTCAGGGTGGAGAACCTGCGTGGAGGTAATTAGCGACGGTGCGGCTTTTTGCCTGCGGTCTTTTCGCGACTGCGATCGAGCCGGTGCACCGTGGCCGAAACGCCAGCGCTGCGCCGCAGCGCTTCCTTCAGGCTCGCCGGCCGGCCGTGTTTCTTCAACAGGTCGCCGAAGGCCTCGTCGGCGAGCTCCTGGAAGTCCTTCATCTGGTCGTGGCCGAGCAGGTTGAGCTGGTGCCAAGTGTCGTCGTCGAACTGGACGCGTTTGCCCGGCATCAGCCCGCCCGTTTTTGCCGAGCGCTGGATCGGGTCGTCTTTTTTCCAGCTCCCGTGGCACGGGCCGTCGGCCGCCGCGCGCCAGCGCTCTTGCCGCCGCCGCCTTTGCCCGGAGCGCGCGCGCCGCCCGTCTTCACACTCTGGCGCAGGGCGTCCATCAGGTTGACGACGTTCGAAGGCGCGCTTTCCTTGGTGCGCTCGATCTTCTCGCCCTTCTGCTTCTTGCGCAGCAGATCCTTCAGCGCATCCTCATACTGGTCCTTGAAGTGCTCTGGCTTGAAATGGCCGATCTTGGTGTTGACGATGTGGACCGCGAGATCGAGCATGTCCTTTGGAATCTTCTCGTCCTCGATGCTGTCGAAATACTCGTCTTCCGCGCGCACCTCGTAAGGGTAGCGCAGCGTCACGCCGACCATGCCCTTGCCGCGCGCCTCGAGCGCGATGATATGTTCGCGCGAGGTGAAAACGATCTTGGCGAGCGCCACCATGCCTTCCTTGCGGATCGCCTCGCGGATCACCGCGAAAGCCTGCTGGCCGACTTCGCCATCGGGCACGATGTAATAGGGATCGCGCATATAGAGTTCGTCGATCTCGGTGCGCGGCACGAACTCGTCGATGTCGATGACGTGCTTGCTCTCGATGGCGACCGCTTCCAATTCCTCGGGCTCGAGCTCGATATATTGGCCCTTGTCGACCTCGTAGCCCTTGACGATGTCGGCATTCTCGACCTCGTCGCCGGTCTCGGCGTCGATCTTCTTGTAGCGGATGCGATTGCCGGTTTCGCGGTTGAGCTGATGGAAGCTGATCTTCTCGCGCTCGGAGGTCGCGGGATAGATCACGATCGGGCAGGAGACCAGCGAGAGCTTCAGATAGCCTTTCCAATACGGACGCGGCGCCACGGAACTACTCCATACATCGGGAAATCTGTCGGGCTGCTTTAGGGTCAACACTAACAGGGACCTGCTGATCCACAAGCTGAGCCGTTTCTCCTTTGTTCTACCCGGCCATGCGCCTACACTTTCACGGTTAAAGCGATTCGCGAGTGGAACTGACCCATGCCGGCACAAACAGCACGCAAAATGGCTCCGGAGCCCGTATCGGAGCCGAAATCGCAGGCCAAACTTCGGGTCCAACCGCGGCTCTTCCATGCCCGGATGCTGGTGACCCGGGTCGAGGAATGGTGCGTCGAGGCGGAAACGCCCGAGGAAGCCCGTGCACTGCTTGCATCCGGCGCAGGGCATCGCTGCACGCCCGGTGACAGCGTGCAGATCGAATTCGAGACCCTGCTCGAGGATTAGGGCCCGTCGCCAATCTGGGCGTTACGGCCGGCGCCGAAGCCGGCGGCTGCCTGAACGATCAGGCTTGCGGCCATGGCGAGTAGCGGCAACGTCCAGCCGTGAGAGACATCGTGGAGCAACCCGAAGATGATCGGGCCGAGCGCTGCGATGAAATAGCCGATCGATTGAGCCATCAATGACAGCGCCGCAGCCTGGCGATGGTCGCGCGTGCGCAGCCCGAAAAACGTCAGCGCAAGGATCATGGTCGGCCCGTTGCCGATTCCCAGAACGACGATCCAGAGCAGGGCCGCGCCCGGCGCCGCGATCATGCCGATGAGCGCGACCACGATGAGCAGCGGCGTCGCCACCGCGAGCATGCGCTGATCGCGCGAGCGCCGGATCAAAGTCGGCATGGCGAGCGTCGCGCCGAGCGCGACGACCTGAAAAAAGGTCACGATCCAGCCGGCCGCGCCCGGCGTGTAGCCCATGTCCTGCAGGACGGACGGGAACCAGCTGACGGCGACATAGTATGAGAAGCTCTGCAGGCCCATGAACAAGGTGACCTGCCAAGCGAGCAGCGAGCGCCATACCGGTGCCGCCGCCGCATAAGACTTGCTCGTCGGCTCGGTGGCATCGCTGGCGCGAAGGCACAGCGCCAGCGGGAACAGCGCGAGCGCCGTCGGCAGGGCCCAGAATGCGAGCGCGCTCTCCCAGCCTCCCGGCAGAATGCGCGCGAGCGGCACCGACACACCCGAGCCGATCGCCGCGGTCAGGCCCAGCATGATGGCATAGGCGGTGGTGATGCTGCTGACCCGTTGCGGAAAGTCGCGTTTGATCGCGCTCGGCAGCAGGACGTTGCCGACCGCGATGCTGGCGCCAAGCAGCAGCGTTCCACCGAACAGGCCTGCAGTGCCGGCAAACGATCGAATCAAAATGCCGGCGATCAGCGCCAGCATGGCGGCCATCAGCGCCCGTTCGATGCCGATCCGATTGGCGAAATGGGCCAGTGGCGAGAATACCGCGAAGGCAAACAGCGGCAGGCTGTTGAGCAGCCCGGCGACTGTCGCGGAGAGCCCAAGATCCTGCCGGATCGGATCGATCAGCGGCCCGACACTGGTCAGAGCGGGCCGCAGATTGGCGGCCACCGCCAGCATCGCCGTGAGCAAGACCACCGTGCTCACGCCGGCAGCTGGTCGTTCATGCGTCATTGTGTGCGGTTCCAATGTCATGTCGTCGCTGACTTTCGACTAAAGGACGAGATCGGCCGGCGAGATGTGACAATGGGTGATTTGCCGCGATTTGCGACAAACAAGACTTGGTGGTCATGCCCCATTATACTGAGTTGTAGAGTGATTTGGCGCGACGGCAGTCGGCCGCAAATTGGACATTCGCCAATGTGACCCTTATGGGGCGTCGCGGGGGCCGGGAATGGCCGCAAAGGGCGACGGGTGGCCGCAAATGGCGGGCAAACGGCATTTGCAGAACGGCATTTCTGGTGCGCTATGACGGCGGCTGAAGCCTCGATCGCGTCCGCGGGCGCGGTGCAATTTCTCGGCAAGGAAACCGCCTATTGGCGTCTGCGTATCAAAGGCGCGGCGCTGCTGCTGCTGACGCTGGGTCTCTATCGCTTCTGGTTCGCCACCGACGTCCGCCGCTTCCTGTGGGCGAATACCGAAATCGCAGGCGACACGCTGGAATATACCGGCTTGGCCACCGAGCTTCTGGTCGGCTTTCTTTTCGCCATTGCCATTCTAGTGCCGCTCTATACGGTCTTTGCCATCGGGGCGCTTGAATTGACGCCGCGCGCGCCGGTCATCGTCGTCGCCGGCCTCGTGGTCGTTACGCTCCTTGGCGAATTCGCGCTCTATCGGGCGCGGCGCTATCGGCTGACGCGCACGGTGTTTCGCGGTGTGCAGTTCGACCAGCACGGCGCGGCGTGGCGCTATGCGGTCTATGCGCTGGTCTGGTGGAGCTTGGCCATCGTTACGCTTGGGCTCGCTTATCCCTGGGCGCAGGCCAGCCTGCAGCGCTTCAAGATGAAGCACACCTGCTACGGCGATCTTGAGGGCGCCTTCGTCGGCAAGGGTGCAGCGCTGTTTGTACGTGGATTGCCGATGTGGCTTGCCGTCGTCGGCCCGATCGCGTTCGCCTTCTTTGCGCTCGGTGTGTTGATCGACTGGAACACGCTCAATACCGCCGTGGCGCAGGGCGATCAGGCGACGCTCGCCTTCATCGAAACGAGCTCGGGCTTTCGCAGGGCCGTCGGCATCGCCTTCCTTTGCCTCGTGCTTGCCGCAGTCACCGCGGTGCTGCTTTATCCGCTGTTTCAGACGATCAGCCTGCGCTGGTGGATTTCCGGTCTGCGCTTTGGCGACGTTGCCGTGACTTCACGGCTCAAAGCCGGGCAGGTCTATCGTGTCTATCTGCGTTTCTTTCTTTTTCTTTTCCTGTTGACGCTCGTCACCGCCATTGCCGGTGGCGTCTGTCTGTTCATCGTCTCCGAGCTGGTCGGTCCGCGCCACGATTCGGCGCTCGCCGAATTGCTGGCGACAATCGTCACGGTCGGGCTCTATGTCGTGATTGCGCTTGGCGCCTCGACCGTGCATCAGGTCGCGGTCACTTTCGCGCTGTGGCGCCTCGGCCTGCAGTCAGCCGAGCTGAGCGGGGCCGGAGCCTTGAATTCCGTGCGCGCGGCGGGCCTGCCGAGCTCGGCGCTGGGCGAAGGGCTTGCCGACGCGCTCGGCGTCGGCGGCATTTGATGGTGCGGAAACCGGTCGGATGACGATCACGCTCGACAGCTCGCCGCCAATCACGCCGGACAAGGCGCCCGCTGAGATCCCGTGCGGGCCTGCGATCTATTTCGACGGCACCTGCAGCGCGCGCCACGACGTGAAAGTCGAGGCCGCGGCAACGGGCTTGCGCATCATCGCCGCCAAGCCCGCCGGTCGCGTGCTTGACGAATGGGACTATGCCGACCTGCGCCGGATGTCGGCGCCCGAAGGCGTGCTGCGGCTCAGCCGCTGCGGCGAGACCTTGTTGGCGCGCATCGAGATCCGCGACCCGGTTCTCGTCTGCGCGATCGAAGACCGCGCCGAGACGCTCGACCGCGGCGGCGCCGGCGAACGCCGGCTCCGCCGCAAGATCCTGGCTTTAAGCTTTGCCGCCTGCGTATCGCTTGTCGTCACCGCGATCTACGGCGTGCCCGAGCTCGCCACGCGGCTTCTGCCTTTCGTGCCGATCTCGGTCGAGCACAAGCTCGGCGAGGCGGTCGACAAGAACGTCTATGCGGCGCTCGATTCCAAGCGCCTTGGGCCGGCCTTCGTCTGCGGCCGCGACACCGGCGAGCTCGAGGGCCGCGCCGCGCTCGACAAGCTGGTCGGCAAGCTTGCCGCCGCCGCGGCGCTCCCGGTCGAGCTTCGCGTCGATGTCGTGCGCCGCTCCGAGCCCAATGCCGTGGCGCTGCCGGGAGGCCACATCTATGTCAATCAGGGCCTGATCGAGCGGGCGCAGACGCCGGACGAACTGGCCGGCGTCCTAGCCCACGAAATGGGCCATGTCGCCGCTCGCGACGGCACCCGTGTCGTACTGCAGACCGCAGGCCTGTCGTTTCTGTTCGGCATGATGCTGGGCGATTTCGTCGGCGGCGGCGCGGTCGTGATCGCGGCCAAGACCGTCCTGAAATCGTCGTATTCGCGCCGTGTTGAAGGCGCGGCAGATGCCTATAGCGTTGCTTTGATGCAGAAAGCCGGCGGCGATCCGCATGCGCTCGGCACCATTCTCGCCCGCATTGTCGTCGACAAGGAGCACGGTTTGGCCATTCTGCGCGACCATCCTGAGACCAAGGAGCGTATTGCCGCCATTGACGCGAGGGCGGGGAATATCCCCTCGACGCCAATTCTGAACGTTGCGGAATGGAGCGCCCTCAAGCAAATATGCGCTCCGCTGCCGGCCAAGAATGCGCCGGTCGGTAAAGTCAATTAACTTGCAAACAGCACCGAAATAGCGACCTTTCATCTCAGACGGATTCGAAACCACCCGACGATGCGCCGCCGTTTCTTCACCGAGCAGGAAACCTCAAGCCTCGCGATCTGGTCGCGGCGCATCGCGTTCTTTTCGCTGGCCGCGACCTTCATCGCCATCATCATCGTGCGCTCCGGCGCGCTCGACATCGTGCCGGCGCTGTCGACGCTTGCCGGCGCTCTGGTACTGGCCTGTGTCGCCATCCTGCTTGCGGTGGGCGCCGGTATTTCGATCTGGCGCAACGGCTCGGCCGGCGGCCGCCAGGCGACGACTGGGCTCCTGATCGGCTTGGCGCTGATCGCCTATCCGCTTTATCTTGGCGTCAAGGCCCGCAACCTGCCGTCGATCTACGACATCACCACCGATCCGATCGATCCGCCGCAATTCGACGCCATCGCCCGACTGCGGCCGCGCGACGCCAATCCGGTCACCTATGCCGGCCTCTACACCGCCGAGCAGCAGCACAATGCCTATGCCGACATCGAGCCGGACGACACCAATTCGAGCGCGCAGGAAGCCTATGACGCGGCGATGAAGGTCATCACCAAGCGCAAATGGCGCGTGGTCGATGCGCGTCCGCCGCAGGCGCCGCCGCCCTTGCCGACGCCGCGCAACGTCGCCATCCAGGCCTCGCCGGCGCGCGACGGCATTATCGAAGCGGTGGCGAGGACGCCGATCCTCGGCTTCCGCGACGACGTCGTGGTGCGCATCCGCTCGACCGCGGACGGCGCGCGCATCGACGTACGCTCGGCCTCGCGCTATGGCCGCCACGATCTCGGCTCCAATGCGGCGCGCGTGCGCAATCTGATCGACGATATCGATACGGTGCTGGCGACGCCGCAGCCGCAGAAGAAGCAGGCGCCGCCGCCGCCTCAGCCCGGCAAAGGCGCGTCCGCCAAGCGATAGGTGCCGTTGATCGACGGCGGACCTTCGGTCGCGATCTCGCCGCGCGTCACCATGTCTTCGAGATGCGCCAGCACCGATAGCGCGGCAGCCCCGGTGAGCCGCGGATCGAGCCCGATATAGACCGCCTTCACGATGGTCGGAATATCGGCCGCGCCCTTGCGCAGCCGGTGCAGGATCGAGCCTTCGCGCGCCTGCCGATGCCGAATCAGATGCTGCACGAAGCGCGGCGCCTGTTTGATCGGCATGCCGTGTCCGGAGAGGTAAAGCGGTTCGGTCCGTCGCGCGAGCTTGTGCAGGGAGGCCATGTAGTCGCTCATCGCGCCGTCGGGCGGCGCGACGATCGTGGTCGACCAGCCCATGATATGATCGCCGGCGAAGATCAGATCGGCTTCCTTGAAGGCGAACGACATGTGATTGGCGGTGTGGCCGGGCGTAGTCATGGCCTCGATGGTAAAGCCGTCGCCGCGCACGATTTCGCCGTCGGCCAGCGCCACGTCGGGTCGGAAATCCATGTCGGCCGAGGCATCGAGCCGATGTGTCTCGCCGATATGCAGCGGCCGCGCCAGGCGGTGCGGCCCCTGCGCATAGACCTTGGCACCGGTCGCGGCTTTCACCTTGGGCACCGCCGGCGAATGGTCACGATGGGTGTGGGTGACGAAAATATGGGTGACGGTCTCGCCGCGCACGGCATCAAGCAGCGCCGCAATATGCGCATCATCGTCCGGCCCCGGATCGACGATCGCGACTTTGCCGCGGCCGATGATGTAGCTCATCGTGCCCTTGAAGGTGAAAGGGCTCGGATTGTCGGCGACGATGGCGCGCACCTGCGGCGCCACCTCGACGGCTGTGTCGGGAACGAGGCCGAAACTCTTATCGAAGGGAATGTCGTCGCTCATTGGGCGACGATGGCACCGAACCGGGCGGGGAATCAAATCCGCGGCTGGACCCGCAAAGCGCTACCGGATGGCGGTGGCGTCCGGACAAAAAAATAGAGCCCCGGTGCCGGGAATGCCGGGGCTCTAGCAATCTCAATTCGCCACGGTAAGTAGGACCGAGACCGCACCACCTATTATGCACGTGCCGTGCCAAGTCCGGTCCAAGACAGGCGGATGGCACTACAGCAAAAGAAGCGGCGATTTTCCGTGCGGATTCCGCAGTGTTGACCATGGCGCTCCGGCCTAGACCGGTTCCTTGACCGGATAGCAGGCTGACCCTGGCTATTTTGCAGGCAACGTCGCCGTCAAAACGGCGTCCGGCTGCGCATGGCAGCGGACAGCGTGCCTTCGTCGAGATAATCGAGCTCGCCGCCGACCGGCACGCCGTGGGCGAGCCGCGTCACTCTCACATCCGCCTCGTGCAGGAGATCGGTGATGTAATGCGCCGTGCTCTGGCCGTCGACGGTGGCGGACAGCGCGATCACCACTTCCTTCACTTCCGGCTGGCTCGCCCGCTTGACCAGCGCATCGATCGACAGGTCGTCGGGGCCGACGCCGTCGAGCGGCGACAGCGTGCCGCCGAGCACGTGGTAGCGCGCATTGATGGCATGCGCCCGCTCCAGCGCCCAAAGATCGGCGACATCGGCGATCACGACGATGGTGGAGGCGTCGCGCCTGGGATCGGTGCACACTGTGCAGGGATTCTGCGTATCGATATTGCCGCAGGTTTTGCACACTTCGATCTTCTCGATCGCGGTTTGCAGCGCGGCGGCGAGCGGCGCCATGAGCAGCTCGCGCTTCTTGATCAGAAACAACGCCGCGCGCCGCGCCGAACGCGGCCCAAGCCCCGGCAGTCGGGCGAGCAACTGGATCAGGCGTTCGATCTCAGGACCAGCGGAAACAGCGGGCATTCGACCAGCTTTGAGCTCAGAACAATTTCAGGCCAGGTGGCAGCGGCAGGCCGCCGGTCATGGTTTGCATCTTTTCGGCGAGCATGGTCTCGAGCTTGCGCCGCGCATCGGCGTGCGCGGCGACGATCAGGTCTTCGATGATTTCCTTCTGATCCGGCTTGAGCAGCGAATTGTCGATGCGTGTGCCGCGCAGTTCGCCCTTGCCGGAAATCGTCAGCGCCACAAGACCGCCGCCGGCCGAGCCTTCGACTTCGAGACGGTCGAGCTCGGCCTGCATGGCCTCCATTTTCGATTTCAGCTCGGTGGCCTGCTTCATCAGGCCGAGAAAATCAGGCATCGGGGTCGCCTTCATTCATGGGGTCTTCGGGAGCGGTTTCGCTGTCGGGGTTGTCCGGCGCGGGGCCGCCAGAAGGCACGCGCACATCGACGATCTCGGCGCCGGGAAAGCGCGTCAGCACCGCCTGTACCAGAGGATCGCCGCGTACATTATCTTTCAGCTCCGCCTTGAGTATGTCGGCCTGCGCCTTGACCGACGGCGCGCCCGATTCCTTGGAGACCGCGATCATCCAGCGGCGGCCGGTCCATTCGCTGAGCTTCTTGGAGAGTTCGCCGATCAGGGTCGGGCGTGCGCTCGGCTCAAGCGCCAGTTCGAGCTTGCCGTCCTCGAAGCGCACCAGCCGCACGTCGCGCTCGAGCGCGCTCTTCATGCCGAGGTCGCGCTTTTCTCCGGCCAGCGCGATCAACGCGGCAAAATCTTTCACCGCGCGCGCCGGCATTTCGTTGCTCTGCGCGATCGGCTCCTCGCGCGGCGGAGCGGCTGCTGGCGCGGCAGAGGCGACCGGGCCGCGTGACGCGCGCGGCAGCGGCGCAGCCGACGCCGTCGGCGCGGGCGCCTGCGAACTCATCATCTTTCCGGCGGAGCCATTGCCGCGCGATGTATCGCCAAGCGCGCGGACGGCTTCATCCGGCGTCGGCAGGTCGGCCGCATAGGCAATGCGCACCAGCACCATCTCGGCGGCATCCACCGGACGTCCGGCGGCTTCCACTTCGGTGATGCCTTTGAGCAGCATCTGCCAAGTACGCGCCAGAACGCGCATCGAGAGCTTGGTGGCAAAGGCGCGGCCGCGGTGGCGTTCGGCTTCGGTCAGCGACACGTCGTCGGCGATCGCCGGCACGATCTTCACCCGCGTGACGAAATGCGTGAACTCTGCGAGATCGCCGAGCACCATCGCCGGATCGGCACCCGCGTCATACTGGTCGCGCAATTCCTTGAGCGCGCCGGCAATATCAGCACGCATCAGCGCGTCGAACAGATCGATCACGCGCGTGCGGTCGGCAAGCCCGAGCATCTGCCGGACGTCTTCGGCGCGCACGGTTCCGGCGGCATGCGCGATGGCCTGATCGAACAGCGAGAGAGAGTCGCGCACCGAGCCTTCGGCGGCCCGCGCGATCAGGCCAAGCGCTTCTGCCTCGGCTTCGAGCTTCTCCCGCGCGGCGATGTTCTGCAGGTGCTTGACCAGAAGCGCGGCATCGACGCGGCGCAGGTCGAAACGCTGGCAGCGCGACAGCACCGTGATCGGTACGCGGCGGATTTCGGTGGTGGCGAAGATGAACTTGGCGTGCGGCGGCGGCTCTTCGAGCGTCTTGAGCAATGCGTTGAACGCCTGCGGCGTCAGCATGTGCACTTCGTCGAGGATATAGACTTTGTAGCGCGCCGAGACCGGCGCATAGCGCACGGCTTCATTGATCTGCCGCACATCGTCGACGCCGTTATGCGAGGCGGCATCCATCTCGATGACGTCGAGATGGCGGCTTTCCATGATGGCTTCGCAATGCACGCCGAGCACCGGCATTTTTATGGTCGGCGCCGTGATCGAGCCGTCGGGCAATTCGTAATTCAGCGCGCGCGCCAAGATGCGCGCGGTCGTGGTTTTGCCTACGCCGCGCACGCCGGTAAGGATCCAGGCCTGCGGGATGCGGCCGGTCTCGAAGCCGTTCGAGACCGTGCGCACCATGGCGTCCTGGCCGATCAGATCGTCGAAGGTCGACGGCCGGTATTTGCGCGCCAGCACGCGGTAGGCCGTCGATGTTGCTGTCGCCTCACTCATGACTGCGCGCTGTCGTTACGCCTACGGACCATGATGCCGGGATGCATACTCCTAATATAGGACGCCGCGCCCGGATGGGCGAAGCGGCATCCGGTCTGCATCCCCGATAAATCGCCGAAAAAGAGGGTGGGAGGCTGACGAGCGACCCGAACCGGAGCTCGTTAGGGCTGCTTCCTTCCGGACCTGACCCGGTTGGCGAGTGGCTCGTCCACCGCCAACCTCCCGGCCCCTATATCGACCGCGCAGACCAGGAAAGCAAGAAGGGGTGGCCTGGCCGCCGAAACCTCAGTTTCGCCGCAGTGACCACGACAATCTCGCGGTGCCTAGGTTCGCGCCCCCACGCCGGAAACTCTTACGGCTGCAACACGTCCACAACCAAAGAAAAGAGAGAAAACGCACATGCTGCGTGCTTTTGTCATCGCCGTATCGATTGCGCTGGTAGCGCCAGGCCTAGCCTTGGCCCAAGACCATCACGATGAGCATCACGAAGGCGGTCCGCCTCATCCCGGAGGTCCGCCGCATCCCCCGCCGTCGCGGGCGGTGCCGCATCCCGGCCCGGTCCCGGGTGTTGCTCCCCACGGGCCGCCGCCCGGCGCGATGGGGGGTCCGCATCCGCAAGGTCTGCCGCCGGCCGCGATGGTCCGCCCGGGGGGGCCGCCGCCCGGTGCCGCGCGGTTCAGCTATCGCGGCCATGATATCGAGCGGATTTATATGCGGCCGTTCATCTATCCGTCCGGCTTTGCCTATCGCCGCTGGGAAGTCGGTGCCGCACTGCCTCCGCTCTTCTTGGTGCGGGATTATTGGTACGCAGATTGGGCCGGTCTCGGCCTCGAGCCGCCGCCGCCCGGTTATCAATGGGTGCGCTACGGACCCGATCTGCTGCTGGTGAATGTGATCACCGGCCAGGTCGCCGACGTCGCCTACGGTGTATTCTACGACTGATGCATAGCGGACGGGCTGTACACGACGCAGCCCGTCCGTTTTTCCAGGTAGCTCTGTATTCCCGTTCGCTCTTTCTGCTCCGCGGTTGCTTCGGCGCGCGTCTTGACCTTGGTCGGCGGCGCAGCTTGAATCCGGCCCGAAATAGGCGCAGCGATAAGCGCCAAAGGAGCGAAAACGATGACTTTCCGCATCGCGGTCGTCCAGCCGATCACGCATCGTCCCCCGGGTGATGAGAAGAACGTTGCGGATGCGGTGAAAGCCATCGAGCGCGCGGCCGGCGAGGGCGCCGACTTTGTCTGTTTCCCGGAAAATTACCCGGGTCCGTGGCGCATGCCGGCAAGCTACGATCCGATCCCGGTGCTCGCGGACGCCGCGGCCCGGCATCGCATTCATGCAGTGTTCGGCGCCATCGAGCCGATCGATGCCAAGGCGGCCACCGCCTACAACCTCGTCGTCATGGCGTTTCCCGACGGCCGCAAACCCGCGCTCTACCGGCGCACCCATCCCAATGGGCCGTGGATCTATACCGGCGGCAAGACTTGGGAATTTCAATATGTCGCCGGCAATGATTATCCGGTGTTCGATACGCCGCACGGCAAGGTCGGGCTTGCGATGTGCAGCGAAGTCTACATGCCCGAAGTCACCCGCGCGTTGGCGCTGCGCGGCGCCGAACTGATCTTCATGCCGGCTGGCGTCGACAAGAACCGGCTTTGGCCCACGTGGCGCACGCTGATCTTCGCCCGCGCTATCGAAAATCTCGCCATTGTTGTCACCACGCAGAACCTGTTCGACGCGACGCAGCGCGGCCTCGCCATGGTGGCGGCGCCGGAGGAGATTTTGTTCGAGAGCACAGCGCCTGGCATGAGCCTGGTCGATATCAGTCTCGATCGGGTGCGCGAGTTGCGCTGCGCGCGCGACGAAGTCGGTTCTTCCGCCGTCGCCGGCGCCAAGCAAGGCGTGCTCGGCCCGCAATGGCAGCGGCCGGAACTGTACGACACGTTCTATCCGCGGCCGCTGCGCGAAGCGGCCGAATGATCCGTCTTCACTCGCACCGCCTCTGATTGATCGTGGCAAACTATCCCGAACTCGGCCCCAAACCCCGGCTCGGCTATACGTCGAGCCTGCTCGATCGCATGGCGCAGCGGCGCGACGATGCGGCGGCGATCGACAAATTACGTGAGCACCCGCAGGCCGGCGTCCATGTGGTCGGCGGCGAACTCATCGTGCTCAAAAACCCGAGCGGTCAGGGCGCGTCGGCGGAAATCTGCAATCCGTTGTTTTCGCCCGCCGAGGCACGTGCGCTCGGCGCCGTGCGCGAAACGGTCTTTCTCGGCGTCGAGAAGGCCGTGCCGCGTTTCGCTTTCGGTCTCGATCCGCAAGCGGCCGAGGCGCTGAAGACGCGCAGCGACCTAAAAGTCACTGATCTGCGCAGCATCGCGGTTCAGGGTCTGGTTGGCGCCGACCATCTGCCGCCGCTTGCCGAAGCCAAAGCGGTGCTCGGCTGGCACGCGCGCCATCGCTTTTGTCCTAATTGCGGTTCGCCGACGCAATTGGTGCATGCCGGCTGGCGGCGCGATTGTCCGGTCTGCAAGGCGCAGCATTTTCCGCGGACCGATCCCGTCGTTATCATGCTGGTGATCGCGGGCGAGCGCTGCGTGCTCGGCCGCTCGCAGCGCTTCGCGCCGACCATGTGGTCGTGCCTCGCCGGCTTCGTCGAGCCCGGCGAGACAATCGAGGAGGCGGTGCGGCGCGAAGTTGTGGAGGAAGCCGGCATCATTTGCGGCAAGGTCAAATACTTCACCTCGCAACCCTGGCCGTTTCCGTCTTCGCTGATGATCGGCTGCCATGCGCAGGCGCTGTCGGACGAGATCGTAATTGATCGCGAGGAACTCGAAGACGCGCGTTGGTTCAGCCGCGATGAATTGGCGTCAATGCTGCGGCGCGAACACAAGGACGGTCTGACCACGCCGCCGCCGGTCGCGATCGCCCACCACATCATTCGCGATTACGTCGAGAACGGCAGCGATGTCATCGGCTAAGCCTGCGCCGCGCATTCTCTGCGCCGGCATCATCGTGCTCGATGAAGTGTTTCGCGTCGAGGAATTCCCGCAAGCCGACGGCAAGGTGCAGGCCACCGGATATTTCATGGTCAATGGCGGCTGCGCGGCGAATGCGGCCGTCGCCATCGCCCGCCTCGGCGGCCGTGTCGCGCTTGCCGGTCCGATGGGCGGACCCGAGGGCGAAGACAGCAATGGCGACCGCGTTCTCAAAGCGCTCGCGCGCAACAATATCGATTGCGCGTTCTGCCAGCGCATTGACGGGATGGCCACGGCGTTGTCGGCCATCTTCATGAATGCGCGCGGCGACCGAACCATCGTGACCTATCGCGACGAACGAGTCGCAACGACCAAACCAAACGATCCGGACGCCATGGTGATTGCCGCCGATGCGGTGCTCGTGGACAACCGCTATCCCGATTTCGTGCGGCCGATCTGCGAAGCAGCGCGGGCGCGCAATCTGCCGGTCCTACTCGACGGCGACCGGCCGACGGTCGAGGACGATCCACTGTTTGGTCTCGCCACCCATGTCATCTTCTCGTCGGAGTGTCTGCGCGCGACCACCGGCGTGACCGACCTCGGCGAAGGCCTGCGGCGTGTCGCCAGGAAGAGCAGGGCGTTTCTTGCCGTCAGCAACGGGCCGGGCGACATCATCTATCTCGACAACGGCGTGCTCCGCGGCGTGCCGGTGTTCAAGATCGACCCCGTCGACACGTTGGGTGCCGGTGACGCTTTTCACGGCGGATTTCTGCTGGCGCTCGCCGAAGGCCAGGGCGTGGTTGAAGCCATGCGGTTTGGCGCCGCGGTGGCCGGCATCAAGTGCACGAGGGTCGGCGGCTCGGCCGGGTCGCCGCAGCGGCATGAGGTCGAGGCGCTCCTGGCCGCAAACTCACCCGCTTGATTTAGAATATTTTTCTCTATAAAGACATTCTTCCCTTATCTCTTGGAAGAATATTTCTATGGACGCTATAGACCGAAAAATCCTTGCGGTTCTGCAGGATAACGCCGCTTTGTCCGTCGCCGAAATCGGCTCCCGGGTCGGGCTTTCCTCGACGCCGTGCTGGAAACGCATCCAACGGCTCGAGGCCGACGGGGTCATCCAAAAGCGCGTCGCCATTATCGACCAGGACAGTATCGGGCTCGGCATCAGCGTCTTCGTGTCGATCGAGACCGGCGATCATTCCCAGGACTGGCTCGACAAGTTCGCCAAGACCGTCACCGCCATGCCGGAAGTGATGGAATTCTACCGCATGGCGGGCGATGTCGATTACATGCTGCGTGTCGTGGTGCCGGATATCGCCGGCTATGACGGCTTCTACAAGCGGCTGATCTCCACAGTGCCGCTGAAGAACGTCACTTCGCGCTTCGCCATGGAAAAGATCAAATCGACGACGGCGCTGCCGATTCCGCCGGCCTAGCTCAAAGGCCGCGATTAGTGCGACGCGCCTGTGTTGGCCCCGGCTGAGAGAGCTTGGGTGGTGCGGGCCACCGTTTCGGCGAGGACCTTGTCGAACACATCCGGATCGTCGCCGAGATTGACCCGCGCCGAGCAATCGGGGTCGCAGGCATAAGTGGTGCGCGACGGGCCGCGATACACGAACACGACCTTGCCGGGCTGCGAGGTGACCACCAGCGGCTTTTCCATCAGCACCACGCCGTTGCGATCCATGACCACGACATTGGTGACGCCATAGCCCTTGCCGGTGACGACGCCGACGGCGCCGCCGGCCTGAATGCTGATATCGGCGATCAGCGGATTGCCGATCACGACTGTTGCGGTGCGCTCGGGAAGCTTGAACAGCGTTGCTATATCGAGCGGCGCCACGATCGCGTCGTTCATCGGCGGCTGGGCAGCGGCGGGTCGCACCGCATTCGCGGCGAAGGCAGTGAGCAGGGCGGCAGCCGCAAGCCAATGCAGCGCGCTGCGCAGCGTGCCAAACGGCGTGCCTTTGGTCTCCCGGCCCGCCATGAACAACGCCATCGATACTCTCCGAAACGCGACGCGAATACGACAAATCGGGGCCAAATTGGCCGCCTGACAGGACAGGTCCACTTGACTGCAAATTCGTGAATGAAGTGCAAATCGGGCACCGGCGGAGCGCCTCGCCGAAGCGGCAAAACGACTGTGGTGACGCTTATTTAACGATAACCGCCCAGGTCATTCGCCCGCACCATCACAGCGTGAACGGGTGCAGAAGCTGCGCGCCGAAGCTGGTCGGAAATTCGCGCTCGTCGACACCGTAGTGATCAGGAAGCTCGTCCTTAGGCATGTAGAACGTGCCGAAGATGATATCGAGGATCGGGAACGTCGACGCATAGTTCTTCTCGCCGCCGCGATCGGCTGCGGTGTGATGCCAGCGGTGGAAGACCGGGCCGGCAATCACGTATTTGAACGGCCCGAGCGTCCAGTCGAGATTGGCGTGGACGAAGGCTGAATGCGCGATGGTCAGGGGCCCGAGCACGACCAGCACGTTCGGCGAAATCCCGATCACCAGCATGATCACGTCGGCGGCGACGCTGCGCAGGAACAACTCGACCGGGTGGAAGCGCGCCGCCGAGATCCATTCGAGTTCTTCGGAAGAGTGATGCACCGCGTGGTATTTCCACATGCGGCGGCCATGGAACCAGCGGTGTGTCCAATAAAGGATGATATCGCCGCCGACGAGGAAGATGATCATCTGCGCCCACAGCGGCAGCGCGGCGAGAGGGCCGTGACCGTTGTCGTAGAACGCGACGAGTCCGTCGGCGGTGGTGATCCGAAATAGAAGCGCGGCGCCGACGATCAAGAGCCCGATGCGCAGAAAGCGCGCGATCACCGGAATGAAGAACCAGTAGCACAGATCGGTCGCGATATCGGCCTTGCGCCACCACGGCTTGCCGGGGTTGCAGGCCCAGAATGCGGTCAGCACGGTGAAACCGATCGCCAATCCGAGCGAGATCGGCAGATTCTTCATGAAGGTCTGACCGAAACCGATAATGAAGGAAAGCAGCTCTTGGGTCATGTCATCCGGCTGATGCTGTCGGTGCGGCGCTTATATGGCCATTTCTTTGTTGATAGCGAGGCCGCAATTAAAACGCCGTGAACATGCGCATCTACACCGGCGTCACATCGACGTCATCGGAACCCGCGGCACGTTCGAAATCATTTGATGCAAATTAAATCGCCGTTATGCGACGACGGAACACGGCCGTTCGTGCTTCTGTGCGCGGATTGCAACGGCGCTGTCTTGGTGTATCGATCGTAAAGACGCAGTGACTGCGTTGCGCAAACAACAAACAAATCAAACGCGCAGCGCAGCGGTCAGATAGATCATTCGACTGCGCTCATTCTACGCAACATGATGTTAACTACGTCGCGGAAAGGCCGATTGATAGAGTGTTTCTTCGATTGGTTTAACCCCCTTGAAATTTATGGGCGATACCTTCGCGACACGGTCCAAACGGCGCAAGAAAACCGTTGGATCGGCTCAGACAGCCAAGTGTGGACCTTAAGGAGCCTACTCATGAAGACCATTTTCTCACGTTTCGTGAAGGACGAGTTGGGCGCGACGGCCATTGAATATGGTCTCATCGCCGCTGGCATCTCCGTCGCTATCATCGCCGTCGTGCAGGGCCTGGGCACGAAGCTGAACACCACGTTCAGCAGCGTTTCGACCGCCCTCAAGTAAGATTGGCGTAGTACAGTATTACGAGAGGGCTCCGGTCCATGGCCGGAGCCTTTTCGCTTTTTCCGGGGCATGATCGCGACAGGCGGGAACCGGCTTTCGGACAAGATCATGCTCAAACGAAAGCGCTTCGCTAACTTCGTCTCAACCGCAGCGGCGTAAGCCGAGACGAGGCGAGTGGCGCAAGACGACCAGCGATCGTCGAATGGTGAGAGCAGCGACATCATGTTGACCGAAGCGATCGAGCTGACACTATTCCCGGCCATGATGGCGTTCGCCGCGTCGAGCGATCTGCTGACCATGACGATCGCCAATCGCGTGTCGCTGATCCTGATTGCCGGCTTCGCGGTTCTGGCGCTGCTCTGCGGCATCAGCGGCGCGGACCTGCTGTCACATCTCGGCGCTGCGGCGCTGGTGCTTGCGATAGCCTTCGTCTGCTTTGCCTTCGGCTGGATCGGCGGCGGCGACGCCAAGTTGGCGGCGGCGACCGCGCTGTGGCTCGGCTTCAATCACCTGTTCGACTATCTGATCTATGCCTCGCTGCTGGGCGGCGCGCTCACTGTGCTGATCGTTCAGTTCCGCGCCTATCCGCTGCCGCGGTTTCTTGCCGGGCAGGCCTGGGCGGAGCGGCTACATCAGGAGGGCGGCGGCGTACCCTACGGCATTGCGCTCGCCGTCGCGGCGCTTCTGGTCTATCCGCAGACTCAGTGGATGGTGCCGGCCGGCGGTTGATCCGGTTCCGCTTCGCCGCATTCGTCAACGCAAGATTAACGCGATTTAGATACGCCTCATTAACCATGCTTTGACGTTTAGCTGATGAAATCCAGCTAGACCGGCCGTTTCCGGCCGTTGCGTCACGTCGAAAGCGAAGCGTAATGAAAGCCGCGCGTCTCGTGGTACTCGGTGTCGCTGTCGCCGCCGGCGGCATTGCTGCATTTTTGGCCGCGAGCAACAAAGAAGCCGCCCCGCCTCCGCCACCTCCGCAAGTTCAGCTCGAGACGGTGGATGTGCTCGTGGCGAAAGCGGATCTGACGCGCGGCCAAGTGATTCAGCCGTCCGATATCGGCTGGCAGACCTGGCCCGCGGCCGCCGCCAATTCGAGCTTCATCAGGAAATCCGAACAGCCGGACGCGCCGGAGAAGTTCGTCGGCGCGATCGTTCGCGTCGGCATGGTGTCCGGCGATCCGATCCGCGGTCCCTATGTGGTGATGGCCAAGGGCTCGGGCTTCATGGCCGCGGTCTTGCCGCCGGGCATGCGCGCCACCGCGATCGATATTTCGCCGGAAACCAGCGCCGGCGGCTTCATCTTGCCGGATGATCGCGTCGATGTCGTGCTGACGCGGCGCGACAAGGCTGCCGAGAAGCAGACCGGTGTCGAGAAGTTCACGAGCGACACGATCCTGCGCAATCTCCGGGTGCTCGCGATTGATCAGACCATCGAAGACAAGAACGGCGTGAAAACCGTGCTCGGCAAGACGGCGACGCTCGAGGTTACCGAGCCGCAGGCCGAGATCCTCAACCTGTCGCATCAGATCGGCTCGATTTCGCTGACGCTGCGCAGCATTCGCGATACCGACACGTCGGCGGAGGGCGTCGGCGATACCGATAAGGATGGACGCGGAGCCATCAGCACTGTGCGTTTCGGCGTGAGCACGCTGGGGACCGGCCGATGAGCCGGTGGAGGGCTTTGACGATGACAGTGGGCACAGCGGCAAACACGGCAGCTCCGGCAAAACGCCGAAGCAGATCGCGGCTCCGCAAAGCTGGTTTCGGCTTCGCCGTGCTGGCCGCCGCGGCCGCCGCGGCAATCGCCGCGCCGCGCGCGCTCGCTGGCGGCGTCGGTTATTCCGGGCCTCAGCCGCAACTGGTGCATGTCGGCGCGAGCGACGTCGGCTCGCAGCCGCTCGCGCTCGGCGTCTCGAAATCGATCGTCATCGATCTGCCGCGCGACATCAGGGACGTGCTGGTCGCCGATCCCAAGATCGCCAATGCCGTCGTGCGCACGGCGCGTCGCGCCTACATCATCGGCAGCGCTGTCGGCCAGACCAATGTCTATTTCTTCGACGCCCAGGGCCAGCAGATCGCCGGCTTTGACATCGCGGTAACGCGCGATCTCAACGGCATGCGTGCAGCGATCCACCAGGTCCTGCCGGATTCCGACATCACCGTCGAAGGCATCGGCGATGGTGTCGTGCTCGGCGGAACCGCGTCGAGCCAGGCCGAAGCGCAACAGGCCTATGACATGGCCACGCGGCTTCTCAATGTCGGCAGCGCCGACACCGTTGGGCAGGGCAGCAAGGTCGTCAACGCTATCACGGTTCGCGGCTCCGACCAGGTCATGATCAAGGTCACGGTGGCCGAGGTCGAACGCGATCTGGTCAAGCAACTCGGCATCAATCTGCAGGGCTCGCTCGGCTACGGCACTGCCGTGCTCAATTTCAACAACACCAATCCGTTCTCGGCCTCGGGCTCGCCGCTCAGCACCTCCGCCATCACCGCCGGATTTAAGAATGTCTCCGCCACCTTGGCGGCGATGGAACAGGCCGGCGTCATTCATACATTGGCAGAACCGAATCTGACGGCGATTTCCGGGGAAACCGCGACTTTCCTGGCCGGCGGCGAATTCCCGGTTCTCAACGGCTTCAGTTGCTCGACGGCGACGACCGCCAGCACCACCCAGACCTGTCAGCCGTCGATCGACTTCAAGAAGTTCGGCGTCAGCCTCAACTTTACGCCGGTGGTAATGAGCGAGGGCCGCATCAGCCTGCGGGTCATGACCGAAGTGTCGCAGCTGTCGAGCAACAACTCGCTGACTATCAGCGTGCCGGGCACGACGCAGAACGCGGTGGTGCCCTCGATCCGCACGCGCCGCGCCGAGACCACGGTCGAGATTCCTTCCGGCGGCTCGCTGGCCATGGCCGGCATGATTCAGAATGTCACACAGCAGTCGATCAACGGCCTGCCGGGCCTGACCGAACTGCCGGTGATCGGCGTGCTGTTCAAGAGTTCGCGACTACATCAATCAGCAGACTGAATTGATGGTGATCGTGACGCCCTATGTGGTGCATGCGGTGGCGCGCAAGGAATTGTCGCAGCCCGACGACGGTTTCGCCGATGCGAGCGATCCCGCGGCCATTCTGCTCGGTCGCTTCAACCGCATCTATGGCGTCGGCGGCATGCCGGAGCCGCCCGACACTTATCATGGCAGATATGGATTCATCCTCGATTGAGCGGGCTTGGGGAGACAATGATGCAATTTGACCGCACCAAGATCGCCGGACGCCGCACGGCGGCCATGCCGGCTCTGCGCGCCGCGCTGGCTCTTGCCGGCGCGCTGTTCGTGTGCGGCTGCCAAACCGATCAGCAGGTCGCCGGCGTTCCCGACGTGCCGCCCGACTATCGCATGCGCCATCCGATCACGATGAAGGAATCCGACCGTACGCTGGAAGTCTTCATCGGCACCAATCGCGGTGAGCTCAATGCGGCGCAGCGCGCCCAGGTTCTCGCCCTCGGCCTGAAGTGGCGGCGCGAGGCAACCGGTGGCATCGTCATCGCCCGGCCGGTGGGCAGCGGCAACGAGCGCGCCGCTGCCGATTCGATGCGCGAGATCATGTCGATCCTCGCCGCGAGCGGTCTGCCGCCGAACAGCATCGGCGTGCGCACCTATCAGGCCAACGGGCCGGCACTGGCGACCGTGAACATCAGCTATCCGCGGATCGCGGCGCAAGCCGGGCCTTGCGGCATCTGGCCTGAGGACATCGGTCCAAGCTTGAATTGCAATTATTTCGAGAATCAGCCGATGTGGAACAACGGCTGCGCCAGCCAGCGCAATCTTGCCGCCATGGTCGACAATCCGGCCGATCTCGTCGAACCGCGCGCCGAAACCGCGGCCTATACGATGCGGCGCACCACCGTGATGGAGAAATATCGGCAGGGCATCGACACTGCGACGCAGCCGTCGGCGACGTCGACCGCGGCGAAGATTTCCGATGTCGGCAAATAGCTTTGAAAGAACCGTCAGCGAGTTGATGTGAGTAAATCCGGTCGACGATGAAACAGGCGAATCAAGTAATGGCGGAAGACGCTGCGCCAGCGGAGGCGTCCGACGAGCATATCGCTCCGGCGCCACGCGTATCGGTGCAGGCGTTCTGCGAGAATGTCGACACCGCCGCAGCCGTCCAGGCGGCCGGCGAGGATCGCCGCATGGCGAAAGCGCATTTGCGCATCCAGATGGGCGGCATGGCGGCGGCGGTCGAGGCTTATCAGAGCGCGCCGACGCCGAACGTCATCATTTTGGAGTCGGAAGGTCGCGGCAACGAGATCCTGTCCGCCCTCGACCAGCTCGCCAATTCCTGCGACGCGGGCACCCGCGTCGTCGTCATCGGCAGCACGAACGACGTCACGCTCTATCGTGAATTGGTCAAACGCGGCGTCAGCGACTATCTGATTTCGCCGGTCAGCGTGCTGCAGGTGGTGCGCGCGATCTGCGGGCTCTATTCGGCGCCGGATGCCAAGCCGGTAGGCCGCATTATCGCCGTGGTCGGCGCCAAAGGCGGCGTCGGCGCCTCGACGGTCGCTCACAATATCGCCTTTTCGATTGCGCGCGATCTCACCCTCGACGCCGTCGTGACCGATCTTGATCTCGCTTTCGGCACCGCCGGGCTCGACTTCAATCAAGACCCGCCGCAAGGCATCGCCGAGGCGGTGTTCTCGCCGGACCGCGTCGATACCGCCTTTGTCGACCGCCTGCTGGCGAAATGCACCGATCATCTTAATCTGCTGGCGGCGCCGGCGACGCTCGACCGCGTCTACGATTTCGGCGCCGAAGCCTTCGAATCGATCTTCGATTCACTGCGTGCCACGGTGCCATGCGTCGTTCTCGACGTACCGCACCAATGGACAGGCTGGACCAAGCAGACGCTGATCGGCGCAGACGATGTGTTGATCGTCGCCGCCCCCGATCTGGCCAATCTGCGCAATACCAAGAATATGTACGACTTCCTCAAGACGGCGCGGCCGAACGATCGGCTCCCGCGCTATTGCCTCAATCAAGTCGGCGTGCCCAAGCGTCCCGAGATCAAGGCCGCCGATTTCGCCAAGGCGCTTGAGCGCGAGCCGATGGCGATCATTCCGTTCGAGCCGCAATTGTTCGGCGCCGCCGCCAATAACGGGCAGATGATCGCCGAGATCTCGGCAAACCATAGGACCGCCGAGATGTTCCGCGCGCTGGCGTGCGATCTCACAGGCCGTGCCGAGCCGTCCAAGCAGCGATCGGGTCTTCAAACGCTGATCGAGAAGATATTGGGATAGCCGCTCTTGGCGTAGCGTTCATGTGTTGGAGTTGCGTCTGTGTTTGGTAAGCGCGAAGCTGGCAGTTCTCCGGTAGCCGTCGAGCCGCGGCCGATCACGCCTGCGCCGGCGGCGCCGCCGCCGCCGAAGCCCGCCGGGGCCGAGGGCGGCCGTGCGCCGATACCCGCGGCTGGCCTCGGCGCGTCGATCGTCTCGGCGCCCACCGGCAAGCCCAATGTCGGCGGCCCGCCGAATCCGGCACAGCAAGTGCCGACTGCGATCGATTCCCGACGCTCGGAAACCTATTACGAGACCAAGGGCGCTGTGTTCGGCGCCCTGATCGAGGCCATCGATCTGGCGCAACTCGCCAAGCTCGACGCCGATTCCGCGCGCGAGGAAATCCGCGACATCGTCAACGAGATCATCGCGATCAAGAACATCGTGATGTCGATCGCCGAGCAGGAGGACCTGCTCGACGATATCTGCAATGACGTGCTCGGCTACGGCCCGCTCGAGCCGCTGCTGGCGCGCGACGACATCGCCGACATCATGGTCAACGGCTCCGGTACGGTCTATATCGAAGTCGCCGGCAAGATTCAGAAGACTGGAATCCGCTTCCGCGACAATCAGCAGCTGCTCAATATCTGCCAGCGCATCGTCAGCCAGGTCGGCCGCCGCGTCGATGAATCGTCGCCGATCTGCGACGCGCGCTTGCCGGACGGCTCGCGCGTCAACGCCATCGTGCCGCCGCTCGCGATCGACGGGCCGGCGCTCACCATCCGCAAATTCAAGAAGGACAAGCTGACGCTGGAGCAGCTGGTGCGCTACGGCTCGATCTCGCGCGAAGGCGCCGACATTCTCCAGATCATCGGCCGCTGCCGCGCCAATGTGCTGGTGTCCGGCGGTACCGGCTCGGGCAAGACCACGCTGCTCAATTGTCTGACCCGTTATATCGAAAACGACGAGCGCATCGTCACCTGCGAAGACGCTGCCGAACTGCAATTGCAGCAGCCCCATGTGGTGCGGCTGGAAACCCGGCCGCCGAACCTGGAAGGCGAAGGCCAGATCACCATGCGTGATCTGGTGAAGAACTGTCTGCGCATGCGGCCGGAACGCATCATCGTCGGCGAAGTGCGTGGACCCGAGGCCTTCGATCTATTGCAGGCGATGAATACCGGCCACGACGGCTCGATGGGTACGCTGCACGCCAACTCGCCGCGTGAGGCGCTGTCGCGTCTCGAATCCATGATCACGATGGGCGGGTATGCGCTGCCGTCGCGCACCATTCGCGAAATGATCTGTTCCTCGGTCGATGTCGTGGTCCAGGCGGCGCGCCTGCGCGACGGCTCGCGCCGGATCACGCATGTCACTGAAGTGATGGGGCTCGAAGGCGACGTCATCATCACCCAGGACGTTTTCCTCTACGACCTGATCGGCGAGGACGCCAACGGCAACCTGATCGGCCGCCACCGTTCGACCGGCATCGGCCGGCCGAAATTCTGGGAGCGCGCTCGCTATTACGGGGAGGAGGCGCGGCTCGCCGCGGCGCTCGACGCCGCCGAAGTCACGACCTGAGGAGCATGATCCCGGGAAAGCGCGAAATTTCGGGAAAGATCGCACGCAAACGAAAAATCTAGGCGCGGGAATGTTGTGATGAGTACCTACGCTCTTGTGATCCTGGTGGTCGTCGCCGTCGGCGGCGTGGCCTGGGTCTTCCTCTATCCGATCCTGTCCGGCGAAAAAAAGGCGGAACGGCGCGTGGCGAGCATCGCACGCACCGATCCAGTGGCGCGGCCGCAGCGGGGGGCGGCAGCGAACAAAACCCGGCGCGAGCAGGTCGAGGGCACGCTCAAAGACATTGAGCAGCGCAACAGGAAGGCGAAGCGGCCGCCGCTTGCGGTGCGGCTCCGGCAGGCCGGGCTCGACTGGAGCAAGCGACGTTTTACGGTGACTTTCGCCATTGTCGGCGTCGGTGCTTTCCTGGTCATGCTGGTGTTTGGCACCGGCTTGATCGCGGCGCTCGGCTTTGGCTTTGCTGCTGGTTGCGGCCTGCCGTTCTGGATGCTGTCGTTTCTCAAGAAACGCCGTGAGAACAAATTTCTCAACGAATTCCCGGATGCCGTCGACGTCATCGTGCGCGGCATCAAAGCCGGTCTGCCGCTGCTCGACAGTCTCAAGCTGATCTCCCAAGACGCGGTCGAGCCGGTGAAGAGCGAATTCCGCTCCATCGTCGAAACCCAGACCATCGGCATGCCGATCGGCGAAGCTTGTCTCAAGCTCTACGAGAGCATTCCGCTGCCGGAGGCCAACTTCTTCGGCATCGTCGTTTCGATCCAGCAGCGCGCCGGTGGCAATCTGTCGGAAGCGCTCGGCAACCTGTCGCGAGTGTTGCGCGACCGCAAGAAGATGAAGGCGAAGATCCAGGCCATGTCGATGGAGGCCAAGGCGTCGGCGTCGATCATCGGCTTCTTGCCCGTGGCTGTCATGGGTCTCGTTTATCTTACGAGCCCGAACTACATCATGCTGTTGTTCACCGAGCCGTTGGGCCACGTGATGCTGGCGGCTTGCGGAACCTGGATGCTGATTGGCGTCTTCGTCATGCGCAAAATGATCAACTTCGATTTCTAGAGCGATCAGACAATGACGCAACTTATCGCCCACTTTCTCGACGTTCAGACACTGACGATGATCTTTGCCGCCGTGGCGGCGGGCGCCACGGTCCTGACCTTCGCCATGCCGTTGTTGGTGACCGATACGCTGCAGAAGCGCATGAAGGCGGTCGCGCTGGAGCGCGAGAAGATGCGTCAGCGCGAGCGCGAGCGGATGGCGCAAAACTCCAAAGTGGCGCTGCGGCAATCGCCGCGGATGTACATGAAGCGAGCCGTCGACAATTTCAATCTGTCGAAATGGGTCGGTCAGGAGGAAGCGCGCATCAAGCTGGTTCAGGCGGGCTATCGCGGCCAGGCGCCCTACGTCACCTATCTGTTTTTTCGCATGACGATGCCGATCGTGATGCTGTTCTGCTCGGCGTTCTACATTTTCATCGTGCTCGATCTCGATTATCCGCCAATGCTGAAAGTCGCGGTATGCATCGGGGCGGCCTATTTCGGCATGCACTCCCCGAACCTGTTCCTCAAGAACAAGATCACGCGGCGCCAGCTGTCGATCAAGCGCGCCTTTCCAGATGCGCTCGATCTGCTGTTGATCTGCGTCGAATCCGGCATGTCGATCGAAGCCGCGTTCCGCAAGGTGTCGGAGGAAATCGGCACGCAATCGGTGGCGCTGGCCGAGGAATTCACGCTGACCACGGCCGAATTGTCCTATCTGCCCGACCGCCGCCAGGCCTACGAGAACCTGGCGCAGCGCACTGGGCTCGAGGGCGTGAAGGCTGTGTGTCTCGCCTTGCAGCAGGCCGAGCGTTACGGCACGCCGCTCGCGACGACCTTGCGCGTGCTGGCGCAGGAAAATCGCGACATGCGCATGTCCGAGGCCGAGAAGAAAGCCGCCGGGCTGCCGCCGAAGCTCACTGTGCCGATGATCGTGTTTTTCCTGCCGGTGCTGTTCGTGGTCATTCTCGGCCCGGCCGCCATCCGCGTGATGTCGCTGCAGTAGGCTCGATCAGCTCGACCCGGCGTCGTTGCGCGCGGTGCGTTTCGCGGCGGGGGCGGCGCCTTTGCGCGCCAGCATGTTGCGCAGATACGCGACATTGGCCGCGGCTTGGTCGGGCGGCAGATCGGCCTGCGCGATGCTCTCGGCCTCGGGAAAGCGGCCTTGTAGGCCGACCACCAGCGCGAGGTTTTGCCGCACGCGCGGATCGACCGGCTGGTGAACCGCCGCGCGGCGCAGTGTCGCCTCGGCATCTGTGAGATTCTTCGACAACGCGTAAGACAGGCCGAGATTGGACAGCACGGTCGGCTCGTCCGGCACGATCTTGAGCGCGGTCAGATAATGCCGCTGCGCCTCTTCATGGCGGCCGAGCTGATCGAGCACGGCGCCCTGCGCGGAAAGGATGCGCCAATCCGGCTGATCGGGCGTGGTGGCGTTCTCCAGCACTTGCAGTGCTTGCTGATAGTCGCCGGCCTCGGCGAGTGCGCGACCATACTCGCCAAGAACGGTCTGGTTATGAGGATTGCGAAGTGAAACCTGCTGAAGCACCGCCGAAGCCTGTGCATATTGGCCGGTGCCGCGCAGCGCCTGCGCATAACGAAGCGCCACGTTCACATCCTGCGGACTAGTCCGGTATTGCGTGCCATAGACGATGACATCGCGCCGCAGTTCGGCATCCGAGCGTTGCTCGGGGGCGAGCGCAATCGAATTGGTGCTGTCGGCGACCTGCGTGGTCTGGCAGCCGGCGGCGGTGAAGCCGATCCCGGCAATGATCGCGGCCGAAGCGAGAAGGCGGGCAAATCGGTTGGAACGCATGTTTCGATCGCTGCCGGTGCCGCGCCGGGACCGAAGCGGCCGCGCGACGGGGCTTCTGCCAGCAATAGAATGTTAACCCTAATGAGCCGTTAACGAATTATGGCGCGGGTTGGCGGTGGCGTCACAACCCTGTTATAACGCCCTGCAACTTTGAAGTGAGTGGCTAAGCGGTCTTGCGGCTGGTCGTTGGAATGAAATGGGGTCCCTGGAATGTCCGGTGCACTGGTTTACACCGAGGTCGTCGATAGCAACGATCCCGGCAGCACTATCGAACTCTCGGGCGTTAATGATTCCGACGTGATCGTCGGCAACATTATCGACGCATCGGGACAGCATAGCTTCGTCGCCGGGTCGTCGTTTCGGACATCTTTGACGTTGGGACTGGCGGCGATGGAGCGATCGCCATCAGCAATTCCGGCGAGATCATCGGTGGCTATCAAGATGCCCTCGGCAATGGCGCCTACTATTCCGTCGCGTTGAGCAATTTGAACGGCGCAACAGCGCTCCCTGGGGTGCCGGCGAACGCTAATGTTGACGGCATCGACGCCAATGGCGACATCGTCGGGGTGCTACGTAGCGGCGAGCAATTTCAGATCGTAGGCGGGGTCGTGACCGAGGTGCCCGCTCCCTATTTTGTCAACTACAACACCATCAGTGAAAACGGTGGGGTTGCGCTTATTGTTGCCGAGATTCCTTTTGGGAACATCTTTGTAGGCTTCGAAAACCTCCTCGCCACACCGACGGGGGCGGGTGGGGGACTACTTGCGAATTTGCCTCCTCTTTTTACCGGAAGCGGCGTCGACAACGCGGGTCAGGTGGTCGGCTTTGACGGCAACCGCGGCGGCTTTTTCCGGGATACCGACGGCACGGTCTATGGCATCGACATTCCCGGTGCGACCGAGACCTCCGTGGCAGGGATCAATGACAACGGCGAAATCGTCGGCTCATATCTGACGGGTTTGGGACATGAGACTCAGGTGCATGCGTTCACCACCACCGTTGCCGATGTCATAGCTGCCGATGACGTTCTCGTCGCCGCATGCTATTGCGCCGGCACGCTGATCGCGACCGAGTGCGGCGAAGTCGTGGTCGAAGATCTGAAGATCGGTTACAGGCTAGTGACCCGGTCCGGCGCGTTGCGGCAGATCAAATGGGTCGGTCGCCGCAGCTATGGCGGGCGCTTTATTGCCGGCAACAAGGATATTCTGCCGGTCTGCATCAAAGCCGGCTCGCTCGCCGACAATGTGCCGTGTCGCGACCTTTGGATCTCGCCGCATCACGCAATGTATATCGACGGTCTCCTGATCGAGGCCCGCCATCTCGTCAACGGCACGTCGATCGTGCAGGCCGAGCACGCCGATACGGTGTCGTACTTCCATGTCGAGCTCGAAACGCACGACGTGATCGTCGCCGAGGGCGCGTTGTCGGAGTCCTATCTGGACGAGGACAATCGCGGCATGTTCCAGAATGCCGAGGAATACGAAACGCTGTTTTCCGGCGTTGCTGAGTTTGCCGCACAATATTGCGCACCGCGTGTCGACGACGGCTACGAGCTCGAAGCGGTACGGCGGCGGATCGCGCGGCGCGCCAGTTCAAGCAGGCTCGATGCCGCCTGAGCGGCCCGGTCAGCTCAGCTTTTTCCGCAACAGCTTCTCGGCATTGTCGCAAAAGATCTTGCGGCGGTCGGCGTCGGATATTTCGAGTTGCTTGAGCGCTTCGATTGCGGGCTTGATCGGGCCAAGCGGCGTGTCGGTCGCGAACACCACTTTGTCCGCGCCGAAGAATTCGTAACCGCAGCGCAGCGCATGCACGCCGCCGCCGAACATCGCGGTGTCGGCGTAGAAGTCGCGCAGATAATCGAGATGCGGCCGCTTCAGCGACGGCAGGATCTTGGAATAGTCCTCATCGGAGGTGCGCGCGCCGAGCACGTCGAGGCCCGGTCCGACGCGGCCATCATAGAACGGGATCATGCCGCCGAGATGGTGGGTGATGATGTTGAGATTGGGATAACGGTCGAACAGGCCGGAGAACACCAGCCGCACCATGGCGACCGAAGTGTCATAGGGCCAGCCGAAGCACCACCACATTTCAAAGCGCGACTTCTGCTCGGCCGGATAATCCGGCATCACAGCGGTGCGCGCCGGATGAAGCCAGATCGGCCGGTCGAGCTGCGCCATGGCGGCGAACAGCGGCTCGAAGGCCGGCTCGTCGAGCGGCCGGCCGGCCAGCGGGGTGAAAATCTGCACGCCGACGGCGCCGAGCTGATTGACGGCGCGCTTGGCCTCCTCGACCGAACTCATCACATCGGTGAGCGACAGCGCGGCGACGAAGCCCGCGAAGCGATTCGGATGTTTGACGCACAGTTCTGCCATCGCGTCATTGGCGATACGGGCCAGCGTCAGTCCGGTACTGCCGGTGGCGAAGTCTTCGATCGGCGGATTGGGCAGCGAGATCACCTGCTTGTAATCGCCGAACTCATCCATCTCACGAAAGCGGGCATCGAGATCGTGGATCTTGGTGACGCCGCGCAGCCGCGTCGCGATATTGCCGAGTTTCGGTGCGGCCTTGTTCATCTCCTGGAGAAACCGCTCCGGAGAGAGGTGACAATAGAGATCGATGAGCGTGTCGCTCATGTCATCACCCGCACCGGCTTGCCGTCGAGGAAGCCGCGGATGTCTTCGACGACGCCGGTGAAATAGTGCTTGTAGTTCTGCGTCGAGACATAGCCGAGATGCGGGGTGATCACGACATTGTCCATCTTGCGCAAGGGATGATCGAGCGGCAGCGGCTCGACGTCGAACACGTCGAGTCCGGCGCCGGCGATCTTCTTGTCGCGCAGCGCCGCTAGCATCGCCGCCTCGTCGATGATCGGACCGCGGGACGTGTTGATGAGATAGGCCGACGGCTTCATCAGCGCGATCTCTTTGGCGCCGACCAGCCCGCGTGAGCGCTGTGACAGGACGACATGGATCGAGATGAAGTCCGCTTGGCGGAACAGATCGTCCTTGCTGACATAGCCGACGCCGACTTCGGCGCATTTTTCAGCTGTCAGGTTCTGGCTCCAGGCGATGACCTTCATACCGAAAGCCTTGCCGATCGCGGCGGTGCGCTGACCGAGCTTGCCCAGCCCAAGTACGCCGAGTGTGAGCCCCTCGAGTTCGACGCCGATAGTGGTCTGCCAGACTGCGCCTGCGTGCATCCGCGCATTCTCGTAGCCGATATGCCGGGTCAGTTCGAGCATCAGACCGATGGCAATACCGGATGTCGGGCTGCCGAAGGCGCCGGTGCCGCAGACCGTGACGCCGCGCGCCTTTGCCGCTTCGGTATCGATCGAGGCGTTGCGCATGCCTGTGGTGATCAGGAGCTTGAGCTTGGGCAGCGCGTCGATCACGGCTTTCGGGAAGCCGGTGCGCTCGCGCATGGCGACGATGATCTCGTAATCCTTCAGGGCCGCGATCACCTTGTCGCTGTCGCCGAGATGGGAATTGAACACCTCAATATTGAGGTCGCCCTTGACCGACGACCAGTCGGCGGAGCTCAAGGCGATGTTTTGATAGTCGTCGAGGATTGCGCAGCTGAGCGCCATGACCGATCCACCCCATGCAAGCACGTTTTATGGCGTAGCCGTCTCATAACGGCCAGCCGAAGACAAGCGGGGTCGATGTGGGGCTGATGCCGGACCAGGCGGCCGCGGCAACGAGAGGGGCGGGCGAAATTTACGCGGGAAATTTACGCGTGGTGCCCGGCGATCTTATGCAGCTTGGCATTGGCCGAAGCGAGTACGGGCTGCGACTTCGGATAGAGGTGGCCGTACTTGGCGTGCCATTTCGGGCCGGGGCCGCGCATATAGTGCAGGTCGGGGCGATAGATGCCTTCCGGGTTGCCGGAGGCGATCCAGATCTCGCGAAGAACCATCGTAAACCGACGCAGCATGACACGCTCCCGTGTTCTTTTGCCTCTGAGGCACGCTCCAAAGGACTCGATCCTGAGTTCCCTCCGGGACAGCGCACCTCCGTTTTGCCTTCCGTACGGTTAGACAGCCGACCGGCGCGGAAGGTTCATTTTTTCAAACGTGTGTTTGACATTTATTGTGCGCGAGAAAACATTAAAATTTGTTGCGATTTCGGCGGCACGCGGCCGTAACTGTGGTCAAGCTTTATGAAGCTTTACCGGGAACCGCGGAAAAAAACGTCAGGCGCCATCGCAGCTTAGCGCGCGGCCACCGGAAGACCGCGCGTCGCATAAGGGTGAATCCTGATCGGGCGGGACCTGATCTAGCGGCATCACATTGGCGAGATCGCTCCCGTCTTCTAACGCGGCTCGACCAGGAGCGGCATGCCGCCTTTGGGCCGCAGCGTCACTCGCGCTACCGGCTTTGGGCTATGGCCGGCGACAGGACGGAAGCGCAGCGCGCGGATCAGCGTCGCGAGGATCGCCACCGCCTCGATCATTGCAAAGCCTGCTCCGATACAGATGCGCGCCCCGCCACCGAACGGCATATAGGCATAGCGCGAATAGGTCTTGGCAGATTCCGGCGCGAAGCGGTCGGGATCAAAGGCATTCGGGTTCGGCCACAGCCGCGTATTGCGGTGAAGCGCATAGATCGGGATATGGACCCGCGCGCCGGCGCCGATAGCCAAGGCCTCCGGCAGGATTTTGCTGCCAAGCGTCATTGCCGTCTTGGCGAAGCGCGAGATCGCCGGTGCCGGCGGGAACAACCGCATCGCCTCCTGCAGGACCTGCCGGCAGAAATTCAATTTGTCGATCTCCTCGGGACCGACCGCGCGATTGCCCGTACCTTGGCCGACGACGCTCGCGACTTCGTCGAACAGGCGCTGCTGAGTGGGTTGGTCCTTGGCCAGGAGCCAGAGCGTCCAGGTCAGCGCCACCGATGTGGTCTCGTGGCCGGCGGTGATGAAGGTGATGAGGTTCTTCGTCACCTCCTCGTCGGTCATGGTGCGTCCGCTTTCCGGATCGCGCGCCTTGAGCAGGAGATCGAGCAGATCGGGCGGTGCCGCATTGGTACCGCGGCGCGCCTCGACCGTGTGCCGTATTTCCCGATGCAGGAAATCGCGCGCCCGCTTGGCGCGGCGGCGATGCGGATGGGGCATCCATTCCGGCAGTCCGAATTGCGCATAGACGATGTGCCAGGGAATGGTCGCGAAGCTCTGCGTCAGCGCCTCGCTGTAACGATCGGCGTCAAGATTGGCTGAGCCGCCGAGCATCGTCTCGACGATGATGTCGAAGGTGGTCCGTGTCATCGCGGCCGCCGCATCGACCTCCGTGCCTCGCGGAACGGCGCGCCAAAGCTCCGCCTGCCGCTCGGCGATCGCGGTGAAGATCGGCAGGAACGAGACCAGCGCCTCCGGCCGGAAGATCGGCGCCACGGCTCGGCGCTGCCACCGCCATTCGGCGCCTTCAGCGAGGAACAGCGAGTTGCGGCCGATGGTCGGCGCAAAGGCGCGGATCGTGACCTCGTCACGCTGGAAGTTCTCGGCCTTTTCGACCAGCACCTCGCTGATGATGTCGGGCTCGCAGACGATCAGTGTGTCGGCGCCGCGATGAGGGATGCGGACGATACCCTCTTCATAGGCCCCGCGCGGGATCGATTCGATATAGTTCCGCCAGATCACCGGCAGGCCGCGGAAGCCCAGCGGTTTCGGCGGTGGCTCGAAGGGAACGAGATCGGGGTCGTTGAACACGCGAATAACCCGGGCTGCAGCAAGGCCTTGGCGGCTTATGCTTTGGAACTTGCCCTTTAGCTAGTCAGTCGCTACATCAGCGGCAACTTCCCAACATCCGCGCTTCGCGCACCCGTTTTCGGCGGATGATTTGCGTATTTGACCCATAATTATGAGGGCAGGGCACAACATGGCCCGTCAATTTGTCTACCACATGGAAGGCCTGACCAAGACCTATCCGGGCAACCGCAAGGTCTTGGAGAACATCAATCTGTCGTTCTATCCGGACGCCAAGATCGGCGTGCTCGGCGTCAACGGGGCCGGCAAGTCGACGCTGCTGCGCATCATGGCCGGCATTGACACCGAATATACCGGCGAAGGCTGGGTCGCCGAGGGCGCCCGCGTCGGCTACCTGGCGCAGGAGCCGCAGCTCGATGCGGACAAGTCCGTTCGCGAAAACGTCATGGAGGGCGTCGCGCCGCAGAAGGCGATCCTCGATCGCTATAACGAGCTGGCGACGAACTATTCGGACGAAACCGCCGACGAGATGACCAAGCTCCAGGACGAGATCGAAGCCAAGGGCCTCTGGGATCTCGATTCCAAGGTCGATCAGGCGATGGATGCGCTGCGCTGTCCGCCCGACGATGCCGAGGTGTCGAAGCTTTCTGGCGGCGAGCGACGCCGCGTCGCCTTGTGCCGGCTGCTGTTGGAGCAGCCCGAACTGCTGCTGCTCGACGAGCCGACCAACCATCTCGACGCTGAGTCGGTGTCCTGGCTCGAAAACCATCTGCGCAATTATCCGGGCGCGATCCTGATCGTCACCCACGACCGCTACTTTCTCGACAATGTGACCAGCTGGATTCTCGAGCTCGACCGCGGCAAGGGCATTCCCTACGAGGGCAACTATTCGTCGTGGCTGGTTCAGAAGCAGAAGCGGCTGGCGCAGGAGGGTCGCGAAGAGGAAGCCCGTCAGCGCACGCTCGCCCGCGAGCAGGAATGGATCACGTCGTCGCCGCGCGCGCGGCAGGCCAAATCCAAGGCGCGTTATGAGCGCTACGAAGATCTGCTCAAGAAAGCCGGCGAAAAACAGACCCAGACCGCGCAGATCGTCATTCCGGTCGCCGAGCGGCTCGGCCAGAATGTCGTCGACTTCACCGACCTCAAAAAGGGTTTTGGCGAAAATCTCCTGATCGACGATCTCACTTTCAAGCTGCCGCCGGGCGGCATTGTCGGTGTCATCGGTCCGAACGGCGCCGGCAAGACGACGCTGTTCCGCATGATCACCGGCCAGGACAAGCCCGACGCCGGCACCATCAAAGTCGGCGAGTCGGTGCAGCTCGGCTATGTCGACCAGTCGCGCGACTCGCTCGACGGCAAGAAGTCGGTGTGGGAGGAAATCTCCGGCGGGCTCGACCAGATCCAGCTCGGCAAGCGCGAAGTGAATTCGCGCGGCTATTGCTCGGCCTTCAACTTCAAGGGCGCGGATCAGCAGAAGAAAGTCGGGCAACTGTCGGGCGGCGAGCGCAACCGCGTGCATTTGGCCAAGATGCTCAAATCCGGCGCCAATGTGCTTCTGCTCGACGAACCAACCAACGATCTCGACGTCGACACGCTGCGCGCGCTCGAAGAGGCCTTGGAAGACTTCGCCGGCTGCGCCGTGATCATCAGCCACGACCGCTGGTTCCTCGACCGCATCGCTACGCACATCCTCTCGTTCGAGGGCGACAGTCATGTTGAATGGTTCGAGGGAAATTTCCAGGACTACGAGAAAGACAAGATGCGCCGGCTCGGCATCGATTCCATCGTGCCGGAACGCATCAAGTACAAGAAGTTCACGCGCTGAGGCAAAGTATCCGCCATTTCCATGATGCGGCGGCGCCCACATGTCGCGCCGCCGCGAGCCGTCCAAGCGTGGACAATTTCACCGCCGGCGATAACATCGACGCGGGTTGGATGGTGAGAGCCAGTTCCGACACGTGAAAAAAGATGGGGGCGCTTGTGAGGACGATCGTACGCCTTTTGCTGACGGCTACGATCGCATGTAGCGTTCCGGTCTGTAGCCAGGCGCAGACCTATCCCACCAAGCCGATCAAGATGATCCTGCCGTCGCCCGGCGGGGCTACGACGGATACTTTGGCGCGTATTATTGCCGCGAAGCTGCAGCAAAAATGGAATGAGCCGGTCGTCGTCGACAATCGCGGCGGCGCCGGCGGCAATATCGGAGCCGAAGAGGCCAGCAAGGCTGCGCCCGACGGCTACACCTTGTTTTTCTCCTATCCGGCGCCGCTGGCCGTGAACAAGGCACTCTTCGCCAAGCTCTCTTACGATCCGGACAGTTTTGTCCCGATCTCGCTCGTGGCCAGCGTGCCCCTTGTGCTCGCCGTCAATCCCGACGTGGCCGCGTCCGACATCCAGCAACTGATCGCCTTTGCCAAGACGCATCCGAACCAGCTGAATTACGCTTCGCAGGGCTATGGCACGACCGGTCACCTTGCCGGCGAGCTGTTCAAATCGATGGCGGGGATCGACATCGTTCACGTCCCCTATAAGGGCAGCACGCCCGCGCTCACCGACCTGCTCGGCGGTCAGGTCCAGATGATGTTCATCGAGCTCAGCACAGTGATTGGCCAGATCAAATCGGGGAAGCTGCGGGCGCTTGCTGTGGGCAGCGAAAGCCGCAATCGCTTCCTGCCCGATGTGCCGGCCTTGACGGAGGTGCTGCCTGGATACGAGGCGTCCACCTGGTTCGGGATGGTCGCTCCGGCGGGAACGCCGGCAGCGATCGTCAGTCAAGTCTCGTCAGCCGTGGCCGATACGATCCGTGATCCGGATGTAGCGCAGCGCTTTGCCGACATCAGCGCCAACGCGGTTGGCGACACACCCGCGGAGATGGCGGTCTTTCTTCAGCAGGAGCGCGAACGCTGGGGCAAGGTGATCCGCGCATCTGGCGCCAAAGCGGAATAGACCAAAGCTGCGCCGTTGCTAATTCGTCCGCAGTCCCATCCGCGCCAGGCGGGGCAGCACCTCGGCGCAGAAATACGGCGCGTCTTTAAGGTAGTTCACGAATGAAATCGCGACGCCGCGGAGGCCGGCTCGGCTGAAAGCGGCGAATTCCTCGGCGACCCTGTCCGGCGTTCCAACGAATGGATAGCCGCCGATCCCGCTCTCCGCTTGCAGCGCGCGTTTGGCGGCATATTCGTTAGCGCTCGTGTTTTGCCGCGTGATGTTCTTGAGCGCGAGCATTTGCTCAATGGCGGGCCAGTCCGCGTTCTCGATATTGGCGTGGCGGTGATAGTCCTCCGCTTCCTGCTGCGTCGGCCGGCAGATCACCTGTCCCTGCGTATAGACTTCGATCTCGCGGCCGAATTTGCGCCCCTCTTCTTTGATGCTGCGGACTTGCTGCACGATGCGCTCGAATGCAGTCACGTCGACCTTGTCTTCCGCGGTGCCGGCGAGCGCCAGGCGCATCGCTCCGGTCGACGTGAAAAAGGCGTCGCAATTGCGCATGGCGAAGGTCTGGCCGGGGCCGGACCTTCCGGCATTCATGATCACCGGCCGGGCGCCGCCGAACGGTTTCGGCTTGGCGCGAACACCGGCAAGCTTGAAGAATTTGCCGTCGAAATCGAATTCATCCTCCGACCAGGCCCGCTTGACCACGTCGATCCATTCTTGCGTAAACTCATATTTGTCTGCGTGCTCACGCTGCTGCACGCCGAACATCGCGAATTCATCTTCGTTCCAGCCGGCAACGATGTTCAGTCCGAAGCGGCCTTCGCCGATGTGATCGGCGGTGACAAATTCCTTGGCGGCGATGACCGGGTGAAACAATGGCGTATGTACGGTCCCGAAGATGGTGATTCGCCGTGTTGCCGCGAGCAGACCGCAAGCCCAGGTTACCGTCTCGAGCGTCGTGCCGTGAAAGTCACTTCCGCCGCCATAGCCCTTCCAGCGGCCGATCGGCAGCAGAAAATCGACGCCGGCCTCATCGGCCAGGCGCGCAAGCTTGAGGCAGTCCGGCCAGCTCGCCAGCCAGCGCTCCGAGACCAGCGTCGCGGTGCGTGCCGACGAGCAATTCATCCCGAAGAAGCCGATCTTCAGGGTGTTGTCGTTGTGCATCTCGCTGCGACTGCGCAGAGACCCGTTCCGGACAGGCAATGTCATGGACTTCCCTCGTCATCGCCCGTTTCAAGCTAGCCGCGGCGCGGAAAAGCGTCGCTGACGGACGTTTCAAGACTAGGATATTTGTCCGCCGCAGGCGAATGCGCGGCCATGCGGATTGCGCGGTGGCCATTTGCCGTATTGCCGTAGCGCCAGCGCCGGGGCACAATTCGCGGAATTTCGATGTCTAACCGTGTGGGGCCACATGCCCCTGAAAGACAAAGGTCTCAAAACTGCCGCCAGCATGTAGTGACAGGTCCTAGACGCGTGTCGACCGGGGGACGAAATGCCGGAGCGACTGTCAGCACTGGTGCACGACGAACTGGACGATCAGCGGATCGCTTCCGATAAATGGCTCGGGGCCTGGTTGCGCGGGCCAAAGCTTCGCGATCCACTATTGCGAGGCCCATTATTGCGCAGTCTGGTGCTCGCCGCCGCTGTCGGCCTTGCCTATTACTTCGCAGCCTATCTAAGCCTCGGGCTGCTCATGAAGCCCGATGGCGTCGCCGTGTTCTGGCCGGCGGCCGGCATTTCCTCGGGCGTTCTGATTGCGCTCGGCCCCAAGGCGCGATGGCCGGTGGCGCTTGGCGCGATCGCGGCGACGCTGGTCGCCAATCTGATGGGCGATCGGACGATCTGGGCGGCCGGCGCTTTCGCCATTTGCAATGCCGGTGAAGCTTTGATTACGGCCGGCTTGATTCAGTACTATGGCGGTTCGGTGTTCCGGCTCGACCGCCTGCGCCAGGTCCTCCTGCTGTTTGCCGCCGCGGTTGCCGGCACCGTCGTCTCCGGCATCGGCGGCGCCATTTCCTACAAATTGTTCCACAGTCCGGACGTGTCGATGTTCACGACGTGGTGGCATTGGTTCGGGTCGGACGCGGTCGGCATCGTCGCGGTAGCGCCGCTCGTCATCGGCCTTGCCAGTGCGGCACGGCGGCCGCCGCCGCGCAACGAATTCGTCGAAGGCATTGCGGCGCTCGTTCTGCTCGGCGCCATGACCGGAATCATCATCTCGCTTCCCGAACAGCCATGGGAGACGGTGGTGCCGGGCGCCTTGCTGTTTCCGATGCTGCTGTGGGTTGCCGCGCGCTGCCGTCCGGTCTTCGCCGCCGCCGGCGGCTTCATGGTGTCGATCGCCATCGTGTGGACGGCGATCTTCGGCATCGGACATTTCGGCGATGTCAGGCTGCCGATCAACGACCGCATCCTGCAAGCCCAGGCGGTGATCCTGGTGGTGACGCTCGGCGCTTGCGTTCTGGCGGCGCTGTTTGCCGAGCGGCGCGAGAGCGAAGCGCGTCTGGCCCGCACCAACCTGATGCTCGAGCGCGAGCGGCACAACAAGCTGATGAACGCGCAGGCCATTACCGCCTCGATTGCGCATGAGGTGCGCCAGCCGCTCGCGGCCGTCGCAACCAATGGGGGCGCTGCGCTGCGGTTTCTTGCCATGTCGCCGCCGAACTACGCCGAAGTGAAGGCGGCGATCGAGCGGATCATCCGCGACACCCATCGCACCAGCGAAGTGTTCGACGGTATTCGGGCGTTGTTTCGGGAAGTCGATCAGGGACGGGTGACGGTCGACGTGAACGCGACGATCATGGAGGCGCTGACGTCATTGGCCGACGAGCTGAAAGGTCACCGTGTTGTCGTCCGACGCGAACTGGCAGCGGACCTGCCGCCTGTGGATGGTCATCACGGCCAGTTGCTGCAGGTTATTTTCAACCTGGTGAACAATGCCATCGAAGCGATGAACGCAATGCCCCAACGCAATCGCGTGCTGCAGGTGAGGACGCAGCGTCGCGTGCCCACTTCGATCGTCGTCGAGGTTCAGGACTCCGGGCCGGGCATTGCCCGCGAGCAACTGGACGGCATTTTCGGCGCATTCTTTACCACCAAGGCGCAGGGCATGGGTCTGGGGCTCGCGATCTGCCGCATGATCATCGAGCATCACGGCGGCCAGCTGACGGCCTCCTCCGACGGCAAGACTGGCGCGCTGTTTAGGTTCGTTCTGCCGATCCCTGGCGCATGACCAGTTCGCACGTCGCCGCAGCGGCATCCCGATTTGCACAAGCGGAAAAGGGGTGCGGCCGGCTCCTGGGGGCGGAACCGGCCGCTGAATACGCTAACCTGGGGGATGGGGTGTCGGGGGTGAGGTTAGCGTAGGACAGTCTCTCCAGTTTTGACGCGCGATGTCAGAATGCCGGCGGTCAGAACATCATCGCCAGCGCTGTCATCACCACGATGCCGATCGCCATGGTCGCAATCTGCACCAGATCGAAACGCCGGCCGTGCCACAGGCCCGCGGAAAAATCGGAATGGCTGGTTTGCGCGACCATCATCGCACCACCGCCACGTTGCCGCTGACGACGGCGGGTTGGCCGGCCTTGACCAGCGGGGCCGTGCCGAGATCGAGGCTGTCGACACGCGCGAACAGGCCGACGGCGGCGAGCACCACCGCGAACAGAACCCCGACCGCTACAATCTTGAGATGGGTGCCGCGATCGGCACCGTACATGGAATGGTTCATGGCAACCTTCCCGTACTTCTGTTGACGCAAATGCCGATTTGATCGGCGGACGCTGTTATCTGAATTTTCTATTTGTATGGACGGTAGTTGGTGCCGAGCCGCCCTGGAATTGTACGCATGTAAGCTCGGCTATACCTTGGTATGAGACGCTGGAGCCTTGCGGTCGGTTCAAACGGTGCAGCGTTTATAGATGCCGGCTCGGGCCGGGTCGGCGACCGGGCTGAAAGCGCCGTCGCAGCCTAATGGCGGGCGCTGCTGCGACGTCTTCATGGTTGCGGCAGGCGGCGCAAGCCTCTGCCGCACTTGATGGATCAGCGCCGGCGTCAACTGGTCTCCCTTATTGATGCGATTGACGGCGGTGATTTCGGTCTGGAGGGTGCGTGCTGCTGCGTTGGCGCCGTTCGCTGCACCCAAAATGCAGGCGCCGATGGAGCAAAACACCAGGAAACCCGAGACCGCAATCAGCTTTTGCTCGAATGATGTACGCATTTTATGCCTCCCGATCTCGCGCTTATCTGTGTGACGCGTGGCGCGGAATCGACCCGCCGGTCGCGATGAGGCGGACGGTGCGCGCATTGCCGTCGTGCTGACGGCCGTCGTGGAGGCAGGACCGTTCGTAATAAGGCCAGCTCTGGACGCAACTGACGCCTGCTTCAGGCTCGGCGTTAGCGACGGTTTGATCGCTGACGCCGGCCGCGCTCACCGCCGCCGTTTCCAGCTTCGGCATGGTGACGACGGTTGCAGCGGCAAGAGCGAGCGCCACTGCGGCGCAGTGAAACAGATGACGATGGCTGGCGTTGTTTGGCGCAATGCCGCTGCGCGGAATGCTGTTTGACATTGTGTTCTCCCCGACTTTTGCCAGGAGAGTAGAAAGCGGGACCGCGCGGGCCCATTGCACATTGGTAAATGCGAGGTATCGAACCCGGTCGGTGGACCTATACCTTGGTATAGAGGCTGCGCCGTAACCGGGGAATTATCGCTGGGGTGCGCTCGGCGAAGCGAAGTCGCTTCAGCAGGGCAGCGGGCGCTGCAACGCCTTGTCGAGACAGCTGATCAGGCTGGTTTCGTCGAACGGCTTGCTGAGAAAGCCGAACGCACCGGCGTCGAGCGCCTGCTGGCGCAGCCGATCGCTCGGAAACGCGGTCACGAAGATCACCGGTGTCTGGTGGCCGTCGGCGAGAAGCTGCCGCTGCAGATCGATGCCGCTCAGGCCCGGCATCTGCAGATCGGTGATAATGCATGCGGTGTCGCGAATGCGGCCCGAGCCGAGATAGTCCTCTGCGGATCCGAAAGCGGCGGTCGGATAACCAAGAGAGCGGATCAAGCCTTGGATGGCCTCGCGGACGGAACGATCATCATCGATGATGGAGATGAGAGACGAAGTCACTGCACGTAAGTCCTAGACTGATTTCGACGGGGCAGGACGCGAAGCTGGACGCGAACCGGACATGACATATTTAAGTCGAGATCGACGCGAAGAAAAACTATACCATCGTATAGTGTTAAGAACTCGGCCGGCGAACGCCCAAAGCATCCGCCATGCGCACCAGCTCGGCGAGCGATTTAGCACCCATCTTACGCATAATATTTCCCCGGTGAACCTTGGCGGTGATCTCGCTGACCCCGATTTCGCCAGCGACTTGTTTATTCATCAGGCCGGCCGTGACCAGGCTCATGACTTCCTGTTCGCGCGGGGTGAGCGTGTCGAAGCTTGATTTCAGCTTGGCAAGGCCGCTGTTACGCTCGCGGCGCTCGCGATCGCGCTCGAGCGCCTGCTGCACGGCATCCAGCATGTCCTGGTCGCGAAACGGTTTTGGCAGGAATTCCACGGCGCCGGCCTTCATCGCCTTCACCGTCATCGGGATATCGCCGTGGCCGGTCATGAAGATGATCGGAATGTGCAGCCCGGCCGCGGCGAGCTCGGCCTGAAAATCCAGCCCGCTGAGCCCGGGTAGCCGTACGTCGAGCACGAGGCAACTCGGCGCGTCCGGCAGCTTGTGCTGGAGGAATTCGGCGGCGGAGCCGAAGGTCTTGGCCTGCAATCCGATCGAGCGGAATAGGCCATCGAGCGCCTCGCGGACGGAGGCGTCGTCGTCGACCACAAAGACTGCCGGCGGCAGCTCCATGGCTTTACTCGTCATGAGCCTTGACTCGTCATGACCAGTCCCCGACCCCGTACAATTACCCTTCAATCACGAATAGTACGCGCCGCGATACGATCCATCAACGCCGTATTTGTTTGCTTGCGATCGCTTCCCTCACGGCTCGGAATTGGTGCCGCAAAGCGGCGGCACCGGCTTGGTTTCGCCCGGCGCGATGCCGCCGAGATGGCGCTTGATGAAAGCGTACTGTGTATTGTCCGGCGTGTAGACATGCTCGCTTTCGGCGAATGGCTGCGGCCAAAGCGTGTGCAGCCTCAGCGTGATCGCGCCGTCGGCCGACATTTGCGCGCGTCCGACGCTATCGATCGCCTCGCATGGGATCGGCACACTGTCGTCTCTGGCCGCAGCATCGAGGTCCGCGGCGAATAAAGCGACCACCAGTCCTGCTATTGGCGGCATCGCGTGCCGCAAGGGCTTGATCCGCACCATCAACTTTATCGATATTGAAGCCTTGAAACCGACACATGATTAGCGCATATAAGCGGCGCGATCAATTCGATCAGCAAGCGAGCCGCGTGTGCGGGGCCAGCCTCGAATAGGGTTTCACCCGACGATTAAGGGTTCCACCCTGACGGTTAAAGTCCGTTAATTGGTTTCTAGCTCGCGATAATCCCTTTTCATCGACAGCCCAGAACGCGCGGGGTGTCCTGTTTGTCCCGCTCTGCGGGCCGTTTTCGTATTGCGCAGATTTGGCGCATTGCGCGACGGCGAACGCAGCGCATGCAAAAAGAAAGACTATTCGTTGACCAACTTCAGCGATTTCAATCTCAACGACGCCATCGTCAAAGCACTCATCGAAGAGAAATACGAAACTCCAACCCCGATCCAAGCGCAGACCATCCCGATCGTCATGACCGGGCGCGATGTCATCGGCATCGCGCAGACCGGCACCGGCAAGACCGCTGCGTTCGCGCTGCCGATCCTGCATCGGTTGGCGCAGAACCCGCGGATGTCGGAGCGTAAGCATTGCCGTGTTCTGGTGCTGAGCCCGACGCGTGAACTCTCGGGCCAGATCCTCGACAGTTTCCGTGCCTATGGCCGCCATCTGCGGCTGCGTACCGCGCTCGCCATCGGCGGCGTGCCGATGGGCGCTCAGGTGCGCTCGCTGCTCAATGGCGTCGACGTGCTCGTCGCCACGCCCGGACGACTCCTCGATCTTGTCAGAGCCAACGCATTGCGGCTCAACGAGGTCGAGTGCTTCGTGCTCGATGAGGCCGACCGCATGCTCGACATGGGCTTCATCAACGACATCCGGAAAATCATCGCCAAGCTTCCGAACGAGCGGCAGACATTGATGTTCTCGGCCACCATGCCGCGGGCTATTTCCGAACTGGCGGCGCAAATGTTGCGCGATCCGGCGAAAGTCGCGGTCACCCCCGTCGCCACCACGGCCGAGCGTATCGAGCAGCGGATTATCCGCGTCGATCGCGCCGCGAAGCCGCAAATCCTCGTCGAGGTGCTGCGGAACGAGCCGATCGACCGCGTGCTGGTCTTCACCCGAACCAAGCATGGTGCCGACAAGGTCGCGCGCCGTCTCGCTCAGTCCGGCATCGCTGCAGAAGCCATCCACGGCAATAAGTCGCAGGGCCAGCGCGAGCGGGCTTTGTCGGCGTTCCGCGACGGCAAGGTCAAGACGCTTGTGGCAACGGACATTGCCGCGCGCGGCATCGACGTCGACGGCATCAGCCATGTAGTGAATTTCGATCTGCCTAATGTGCCGGAGACCTACGTGCACCGCATCGGTCGCACCGCGCGTGCCGGCGCCGAGGGTATTGCCATCTCGCTGTGCGACGGCGAAGAGGCGGCCTATCTCCGCGACATCGAGAAGCTGATCCGGATCTCAATTCCTGTCACCGATCGGCGTACCGGCGGCGACCGCGAAGGCGATTCGGGTAAATCCGGCGCAAGCCGCACGCACGTTCCGGGCAAGCATCTGCCCGGCAATCACAGCGGCAGGGGGAAATCCGGCAAAGGCGGCCATGGCAACAGCGGTAATGCCAAAGGCGGTCGCGGTTCCGGTCGCGACGGGCAGAGCAAACAGCGCCACTGGCACCAGGGCGAGAACCCGCGCAAGCCGTCGCATAAGGCGCAACCCGGCCGCAGCCAGCAACCCGCTCAGCATCATCACAGCGATCCGAGCGATATCGCCTCGGTTGCCTTTCTCAACTCCGGCGGTCACTCGGACCGCGGCTGATAATCAGCAAAATGGCGGGATCGGCTTCGACTGACCCGGCGCGATCCCGCCGAGATGTTTTTTGATGTCGTCGTATTGCGAATCGTCCGGCGCATAAGTCAGGTCGCTATCCTCGTGCGGATCCGGCCACAGTGATTTGAGGTGCAGCGTGATGGTGCCATTGGCGGCCATCTCCGCCGTGCCGATGCTCTCGACTGTGGCACACGTGACCGGCGGCAGGTCCTTCTTGAATTGCGCCAGCTTGAATTGGGCGACAGCCGGGATGGAAAAGCTTGCGGCTAGAAAAAACGCTCCGGCGACGCTGCGAAAAAGCACTGACGCGAACTCCCAATATGACCGGCGCGCGATCTCTCCCGAAAATCGGGTTTCCCTTTGCCGGATCATGTTCTAGAGGATAGCCGAAACTGGCGTAAAAATCCGATAGAGAGAGCCCGTCATGGAAGACTGGAGCGCCCGGCAATACCTGAAATTCGAGGACGAGCGCACGCGCCCGCCGCGCGATTTGCTGGCTCAAGTGCCGCTGCAGCGCCCGCGTCTCGTCGTCGATCTCGGCTGTGGGCCGGGCAATTCGACCGAACTCCTGGTCGAGCGCTATCCGCAGTCGCAAGTGGTCGGGCTCAATTCCTCCCCCGATATGCTGCGCAAGGCGCGCGAACGACTGCCGAATTGCGGCTTCATCCAGGCCGATATCGCCGACTGGAAGCCGGACCCTGAGACCGACCTCATCTTCGGCAATGCCGTGCTGCAGTGGTTGCCTGAACATCCCGCCATCATGCGCCGGCTGATCGAAAGCATGCCGCAAGGCGGCGTGCTTGCCATCCAGATGCCGGACAATACGCGCGAGCCGTCGCTGCGTTTCCAGAAGGAAGTCGGCGAAAGCGGTCCATGGAGCGATCACCCGGAAATCAAAGCAGCCGCGCGCGGCGATCTGCCTTCGGTCGAGGAATATTACAATCTGCTCAAGCCGGTCTCGTCGCATCTCGACATCTGGCACATCACCTATAACCATGTCATGGCGTCGCCCGCGGCGATCACCGAATGGTTCAAGGGCTCGTCGCTGCAGCCGTTCCTGTCGCCGCTCAGTGTCGAGGATCGCGAGAAATTTTGCGCCGCTTACACGGCGAAGATCGCGCAAGCCTACAAGCCGCGTTACGATGGCAAAGTGCTGCTTCGTTTCCCGCGGCTGTTTATCGTGGCGGTGCGATGAGATCTTTTCGTGCGCTGTTGTGCGCAATCGCTGTAAGCGGCGCCCTCGGCATTCACGGCGCTCACGCCGATGCCGCTTTCCAGACCTGGCTGCAATCGCTGTGGCCGCAGGCGCAGGCGATGGGTGTGTCGCGCGCGACATTCGACTTGGCGACGCGCGGCCTCGAGCCGGATTTCAGCTTGCCGGATCTTGTCCTGCCCGGCCGGCCGGAAAAGCCGTCCGCCGGCCAACCGGAATTCGTCCAGACACCGGCTGATTACATCAAAGAGGCGTCGATCGATCGGCTCGCCGCCGACGGCCGCAAGCTCTATGACCAATATCGTCCGCAACTCACCGAGATTGAGCGCCAGTTCGGCACGCCGCCATCAGTCCTGCTCGCAATCTATGGCCGCGAGACCGATTACGGGCGCGCCGCCGACAAGCGCAATGCTATCCGCGTGCTCGCCACGCAGGCCTATACCGGCAAGCGCAAGGAGCAATTCCTCAACGAGTTTCTGTTCGCGCTGAAAATTCTCGATCAACGTCACTTCAGGCTTGCCGACATGAAAAGCTCCTGGGCCGGCGCCATGGGGCTGACCCAGTTGATGCCGTCGGATTATGTGAAATACGCCGTCGATTTCGACGGGGACGGCAAGGCCGATATCTGGAATTCTGTGCCTGATGCGCTCGCGTCAGCCGCCAAGCAGCTTCGCGACAAAGGCTGGCAGCGCGGCTTGCGCTGGTCCTACGAAGTGCATCCGCCCGCCGATCTCGACTGCACCATCGGCGTGCCGGATCACACGCTTACGATCGGCGAATGGCTCAAACGCGGCTTCAGGCCGGCGTTCGGCCGCACGCTGTCACCGGACGAGCGCGCCGCGACAGCCTCGCTGGTGCAAGTGGCCGGGCTTTATGGCCCGTCATTCTTCGCCACCAAGAACTATTTCGTCATCAAGGAATATAATTTCTCCGATCTCTATGTTCTCTATGTCGGCCATCTCGCCGACAAGATTGCCGACCCGCACGCCGCTTTCGAGACGCCGTGGGGCAGGGTCGCGCAATTGCCGACTGCCGATCTCGTCCGCATGCAAGAGGTGCTGACATCGCGCGGCTATTATCACGACAAGATCGACGGCAAGGCCGGCATGCTGACGCGCTCCGCGCTCGGCGCCTATCAGAAGAGTAACGGGCTGAAGCTCGATTGCTGGCCGACCGCCGCAGTGCTGCAGCAGATGCAGGCGGGCGGGCGGTAAAGAGAACCCGATTTTCCTCGTTTTTCTCATCCCATCCTGCCGTCCGCTCGCATAGAATGGCGGCGCTTGCAGTCGAACGCGCTCAAGAACAAAAAAAAGTGCGCGCCTAAAGGGGGAGGGAACGAGTGCGCAGGATTCTGAACGCGATTGCCACTCTCGGCTATTTTATCGCCGCGCCGGCATTGGCTATCGTCCCGGCACCGGCTTGGGCCGAGGACTATCCCGGCACCAGGCCGGTGATGGTGATGATGCCCTATGCGGCCGGCGGACCGGGTGACATTGTCACGCGCATCACGGCGGCGGGAATAAACAAATATCTCGGCGGACAATTCATCGTCGAGAACCTGGCCGGCGCCGGCGGTACAATCGGAACCGCCAAGATCGCCAGCGAGCTGCCTGACGGGCATTCGCTTCTGGTGATGCATTTCGGCCATGCGGCCAACACGGCACTTTATCCGAAGTTGCACTACGACGCGATCAAGGACTTCGAACCGATCGGCATCATCGCCGAGTCGCCCATGGCTTTCGTGGCCAGGAAGGATTTTCCGGCCAAGGATTTCAGAGAATTCGTGTCCTATGTGAAAGACAACAAGGACAAGCTCACCTACGGCTTCGCCGGCGTCGGCTCGGCCTCGCATCTGTGCGGCCTGCTGTTCTTCAACACGATCGGCATGACCGTCACCGGCGCGCCTTACAAGGGAACGGGACCGGCGCTGACCGACCTGATCGGCGGTCACTTCGATTTCATGTGCGATCAGACCCTCAATGTCGGGCCGAGCATCAAGGCCGGCAGTATCAAGGGCTATGCCGTCACCACCAAGGAGCGGCTCGCCGTGTTCCCGGATTTGCCGACTGCCTCGGAAGCGGGACTGCCGGGCTTTGAAATCACAGTCTGGTTCGGCATCTATGCGCCCAAGGGCACGCCGAAGCCGATCATCGAGCAGTTGTCGAAGGCGCTGCAGCAGGCGCTGCAGGATCCCGAGGTCGAAAGCCACTTTGCGGGCTCTGGCGCGCAGACCGTCGCTCCCGAACGCGCGACGCCGGTGGCCTTGCAGGCATTCCTGAAGTCCGAAATCGACAAGTGGGGCACGGTCATCAAGAGCGCCGGAGTCACCGGCGGAATGATTTTTGTTACGCTAATCTGATATTGGCCGCGCGGATCACGTTGCCCCATTTTTTTGGCCGAAAACGGCGCCCTTTAGCGCGAACTGGGAACCTTTTCGCGGCGGCGCCATCGAATGTCTAACCTGTCGATCTTGAGGGAATAGCCATGCCGTTGACTCTGGACCCCGCAGGTCCAAACTCAAGCGCCAAGCGACGAAGATCTCGTGCGCCTGGCGCGCACGCGGGATGAGGCCGCAGTCCGCGCCATCACCGTTCGTTACAATCGCCGTTTGTTCCGCATTGCCCGCAGCATCCTGCGAGACGACGCGGAGGCCGAGGACGTGGTGCAGGAAACCTATGTCCGCGCTTTCACCGGCCTCGACATGTTTCGCGGCGACGCCGCATTTGCCACGTGGATTACGCGCATCGCTATGAACGAAGCCTTGGGACGTCTGCGCCGGCGGCGGCCGACAGTCGAGTGGGAAACCTATGGCGCCAATCGCCACCAGGCGGAGATCATCAATTTTCCGGCCTCGGCGGTCGGCAGCAATCCGGAGCAGGAGATGGCGCAAAGCGAAATCCGCACGGTTCTGGAACGTGCCATTGACCAGCTTCCCGATGCATTCCGCGTTGTCTTCGTGGCGCGCATCGTCGAAGGCATGAGCATCGAGGCGACCGCCGATCTGTTCGGCTTGCAGCCGGAGACCGTGAAGACGCGATTGCATCGCGCGCGGCTGCTGCTGCGAACTGAATTGGAGAGACAGCTCGGCCCGGCGCTGACCAGCAGCTTCCCGTTCGAGGGGTGGCGCTGCGAACGCCTGACCGAGGCCGTCGTCCGCCGCGTCTGCGCTGGGTAAATTCCGGGAACCTCCTTTGTCGCCGTGCATCCAATTCACGTCGATGCACGACACGGCCGCAAAGCCGCATTAGAGGAGGTTCCAATGTTCGCCAGGTTGCCCGCGGCTTTCGCCGCGCTTTGTCTATTGACCACGCCGCTCTATGCGCAGGGTGCGGCCAAGCCGACCGATCCGCAGATCGCCCATATCGCCTACACCGCCGGCCAGATCGATATCGAGGCGGCCAAACAGGCGCTGGACAAATCCAAGAACAAGGAAGTGCGGGACTTCGCTGAGAACATGGTGCGCGATCATGGCGAGGTGAACAAACAAGCCCTCGCTTTGGTGAACAAGCTCAAGGTTACGCCGCAAGACAACGACACCAGCCGCGCCCTGACCAAGCAGGCCACGGCGAAGCGCGAAGAACTTGCCAAGCTGAACGGCGCCGCGTTTGACAAGGCCTATGTCGATAACGAGGTCGCCTATCACAAGACGGTCGACGGCGCGCTCGAAAACACCCTCATTCCATCGGCGTCGAATCCCGAGCTCAAGAGCCTGCTGCAGACCGGCCTGAAGATCTTCCAGGGTCATGAGCAGCACGCCGAGCACGTCGTCGCCGACCTCAAGTAGACCGGATTGCCGCGATGATGCCGAGACGGATAGCACTGGCCCTGGTCTTCGTGTCGGGACTGCCGTCGGTTTCGGTACGCGCGGAGACAATTCAGGTGACCATCAGCAACCTTGCGTTCTCGCCGGCCGAGGTCAATGCCAAGGTCGGCGACAGCATCGAATGGGTCAACAAGGACCCCTTCGTGCACACCGCGACGGCGAGGAATGGCGACTGGAATGTCACGATCGCGCCGAAGCAGACGCAACAGGTGACGCTGAAAAAGCCGGGCGCGATCGACTATTACTGCACGCTGCATCCCAATATGAAGGGGCGGATAACCGTCGCCCCTTGAGATGCAACGGCAAAATTAGCTGGTCGGCAAATCAAGTGCCGCGCCTGACTTCGGGCGCGGTGATCTCTCCGCGACCCCGGGGTTGCTGGAGCAAGCGGCTTGCGACTTCTCGCTGACGCGGGTGATGGGGAATGCAGGACGCACAGTCGGCCCTGCTGTCGGTGCAGCGCTGGCGCTGCACTCGTTGGGCCTGGTGTTTCTCGCATCGGCCGCGGCGCTTCTCGGCGGGACTTTGATCGTGGCGCTTTTGCTGACGGAAACGCGGCAATCGTCACAAGCTTCGGCGCAGGACGATGAGGAGGAAGAAGGGCTCGTCGCGTTGAGTGCGGTGTTTCGCGACCGTCGCCTTGCCGCGCTCCTCGTGCCGATCGCCGTTCTTGAGATCGCCGCCAGCTGGATCGAGGCGGTCACGCCGCTCTATGCCCACAATGCCGGCACTTTGTCGGCGTCCGGTGTGGGAGTGCTGTTCGCCTTCGTCGGCGCGCTGTGCACGATCTTCCAATTGCCGGTGACGCATGCATCGGCGCGCTGGAGCGGCTTTGTCATCATTCTCCTCGGCGGCGCCGCGCAAGTAGCGGCCTTGCCTGTCTCGTTGTATCGCCGGCCGTGCCGCTTCTGATCGGGGCGATGACGCTTCTGGCGTTCGCCGACATGTTGTCGGGGCCGCTGTCGCAAACCGTTGTCGCCGAGCTGGCGCCGTCGCGGGCCAAAGCGAGCTACATGGCCGCTTTCAGTTCTGTCGGCGATCTCAAGGACACCGTGGGACCGGCGATCGGGACCTATCTCTATGCCGTGATGTCGGCTTTGCCGTGGGGCGCAGGCGCTATTGCGTCGCTGTTCGCTGCGCTGGTGCTCGCCACCAGGATCCGCAGGCATGAGGCGGGTCGCGATCCGCAATACCAGGACACGGCGGAAAGCTGAGGAATGGACTCGACCGTCGGGATGTCCAACGGCTTCTTGCACGTCCTAGCTGCCGAGATCGGCTCGACCCAGCCTTTCGCATATCAGATCAGACTTCGCGTTGGTGATGTCTCTTTTGCTTGAAACAACTTTCATGCTGATTGGAATAATCACATGGTGGTCTTGTTGATTCGCGCGACAAAAATTCAGAGCGAGGATAGCCGGCGGCGCCGTCGGATTACAGATGCCGAATTCAATCGATCCCTTGCTCCCCTTACGCCGCTACCTTGATTTCAAGAGCGGCGATCCGGCCGTCGTGCTGCATCGTCTGCTGCAGATATCCGACCAGAACATGAGCGCTCTTCGGCCGCTGAAAGGCGAGCGCTTTTTCAGCGCGTCGAACGTCTTTCGCTTCGGCGAGTCGGGTCACGGTTCGATACTGACCTCGTACACAACCACCGGTCATCAGGTCGATGGCGGGCCGCAGAAAGACTTCCGCGTTCTTATTGCGCGAACTAGGCCGCTGCGCATCAATGTCGGACGCAATCTTCGTGAGCTGGCGCCGATGCCGGCCATCGGTCTGTGCCCGGCCAGCGAATACACGATCGAATCGAGCGGCCACAACCTGATGCTCCGCGTGCACGTCTCGCGGATCGAGGCCGTGCTGGGACACCTCGACCCGGATGCCGACATGACCAAGATCCGCGACCGGCATTTCATGGATCCGGCGATCAAAGGCCTCGATCTTCTATTGGATCTTGTTTTGCACACAATGCGTTGCATCGATCAGGAAACCGACGAAATCATCGACCTGCCGGCATTCAAGGCGGCTTACGACGAGCTTCTGGTGCTTCGCGCGGCCCAGGTCTTGGCGAACGCCGCCGCGTCAGATGACCGCACTTCAACCGCCAACGAAAAACCGCTGCTGCGGCGAAGCATCGAATTTATCAATGCCCGCGCGAACGGCCCCATCGGCCTGACCGATCTCGCGCACCATTGCGGCGCCTCATTGCGGACGCTCCAGATACTGTTTCGCCGCGAATTGGAGTGCACGATCACCCAATACATTCTGCGGACGCGCCTGGAGCGCGCGCACAGCATACTGAAAATGGCTACGCCGGGCACGTCAATCACCGCGGTCGCGCTGCAATGCGGCTTCAATCATCTTAGTCAGTTCGCTCAATCCTATCGCAGCGCCTTCGGCGAACTGCCGAGCACCACGTTACGGCGCGGCCGCTGGGAGCAGGTGTCCTTCGATGATCGTCCCGCCTCGGTTGCGCGCCGACAGTAGCGCCGTACCTTTCCGCCGCACTGCGCGGAGATACGCCGCCGTCGTTATCCCGATAATGCTTCGCGCGACTGACAAAGACTTTCTTTAGCGCAAACCGGTACTTTCCCGTACGCGTTCGCGTGGCCGATTCTTGAATGCGATCATGTAACTGATTCATTCAATCCCCCCATTGGCCTTGCCGCAGACTCAACGCTGCACGTCAACCGTGCAGGCGATGAGATTGAAATTCACGGTCGATCGCAACGCTTGATCGCTACTGTAACCGTCATTCGTTTGTAAGCGTTCTAAAAAGGTAGCGTGATGAGTGATCTCGCCATTTCCTCTTCGGCCGACGCCCAAGCGCCCGCTGGTTCGATTGGCGCTTCGGACGCCGTCATAGCCGCCAATCAGTTGATCAGCTTTGCCATCGGCGACGATCAATATGGCGTCGACATCATGGCGGTGCGGGAGATCAAGGGATGGACGGCGATCACGCCGCTTCCCGGACAGCCGGAATATGTCCGCGGCGTGCTCAATCTGCGCGGCGTGATCGTTCCGATCGTCGATCTGCGCTGCCGCTTCGGCCAGGGCCTGACGGAAGCAACGCCGCTCCACATCGTCATCGTCGTGCAGATCGACGGCCGAACGATCGGCCTTCTCGGCGATCGCGTGCTCGACATCGTTTCCCTCGATACCGCCGAGATCAAGCCGGTGCCACGGATCGCGCAATCGCAGAAGCTGCGCTTCCTCTCCGGTCTTGTCACCAATGACGACGGGATGATCGCACTCATCGATCTTCCCAATCTTCTCGCGGAAACCATCAACTAGTCAGCCGGAAATCACTCGGATCGCTGCCGGGGGGTGGCACGAGTTTTATCGGACGAGTCAGCGGAGATCGACATGCTCGCACTTATGTCTTCGACAGGTAACAGTTCGCAACGGCAGCTCAGCGGCATGCTGGACGCTATCAACAAGGTGCAGGCGGTCATCGAGTTCTCTCTGGACGGCACCGTTCTCAATGCCAACGAGAATTTCCTCCAAACGCTCGGCTACACGCTCGACGAGATCAAGGGCCAGCACCACTCGCTGTTCGTCGACCCGGCCTACAAGCAGAGCGCGGAATACCGCATGTTCTGGGAGAAGCTCGGCCGCGGCGAATACGAGACCGGCGAATACAAGCGCGTCGGCAAAGGCGGCAAAGAGGTATGGATCCAGGCGAGTTACAATCCGATCCTCGACGCCAAAGGTAAGCCTGTCAAAGTCGTGAAGTTCGCGACGGATGTGACGCAGCAAAAGCTGCGCAACGCCGATTACGAAGCTCAGATCGGCGCGATCGGCAAGGCGCAGGCCGTCATCGCGTTTTCCATGGACGGACGGATACTCGACGCCAATGAGAATTTCCTGAAAACGCTGGGCTATACGCTCGACGAGATCAAAGGCCAGCATCATTCCATGTTCGTCGAGCCGGCGCATAAGCAAAGCGCCGAATACCGGATGTTCTGGGAAAAGCTCGGCCGCGGCGAATATGACGCAGGCCAGTACCAGCGGATCGGCAAAGGCGGCAAGGAGATCTGGATCCAGGCCAGCTACAATCCCATCATGGATCTGAACGGCAAGCCGTTCAAAGTCGTGAAATACGCCACCGACATTACCGAACAGGTCCGCGCCAACAGGGCCTTGCAGCAAGCCGTGGCGCAAACCCAGGACGCGGTTGAAGCCGCGAAGGCGAACGATCTGACCCGGCGCATTCCACTCGAGGGCAAGATCGGTGAGATCCGGTCGCTTTGCGACGGCGTCAACGGACTTCTCGACACGATGAGTTCAGTGATCGCAAAGATCATGGCCGCGTCAAGCGAGGTATCGAACGCCTCATCGGAGATCTCGATGAGCACCACCGACCTGTCGCAGCGGACCGAGGAGCAAGCGGCAAGCCTGGAGCAGACGTCGGCCTCGATGGAGGAAATGTCAGCGACGGTCAAAAAGAACGCCGAAAACGCGCATCAGGCCAACCAGTCGGCCGGAGCCACGCGGGAGGTTGCCGATCGCGGCGGCCAGGTTGTTGCTCAGGCCGTCGATGCGATGGCCCGCATCGAGGAATTGTCGCGCAAGATTTCCGACATTATCGGGGTGATCGACGAAATCGCGCGACAGACCAATCTGCTGGCGCTTAATGCCGCGGTCGAAGCGGCGCGGGCCGGCGAGGCTGGCCGCGGCTTTGCCGTGGTGGCGTCGGAAGTGCGTAGCCTTGCGCAGCGCTCGTCGCAGGCGGCCAAGGACATCAAGGACCTGATCACCAACAGCAACAATCAGGTCAAGGAGGGCGTCGATCTGGTCAACAAGGCGGGCGGGGCTTTGACCGAGATCGTCGACTCGATCAAGAAAGTGGCCACTGTCATTTCCGACATCGCCTCCGCGAGCGCCGAACAGGCCGCGGGCATCGAGCAGGTCAACAAGGCGCTGACGCAGATGGACGAGGTCACCCAGCAGAATTCCGCGCTGGTCGAGGAAAACGCGGCGACCGCGAAGACGCTGGAGCATCAGTCCAAGGCGATGCACGACGAAGTCAGCGTCTTTCACGTCAATGAGGTTGATGGCCAGAGCATCGCGGCACGGCCCGCGGCACCGGCCAATCCGACAGCCATGCCGAACGAAGACAAGCCGGCTGCGGCAAAACCGTTACGCGCCAAGCCGGCGGCGTCGGCCACTGAGGTCAAGCCGGCGTCGGCTAAGCCTCCCGCCGCTGCTCCCAAGCGAGGCGGCCCGGTCGGCCGCATGCAGGCCGCGCTTGCGACTGCCGTGGCCGATCCGCAGTGGCAGGAATTTTAAGGCCTAATCGTCGCCCGGAACGGCAAGCGGCAGCTTATCATCATCTTCGCTCGAATAGCTGAGCGGGCGGCTGTGCTTCTTTTCCGTTTCCGGAATTGATCCGGTGATGCTCGGATCGTGCTGCGCGGCATAGCGCGAGCGCACGCGGGCGGCGGCGACTTCGCCCGGGATCGCGCTCGGCTCGCAGATGTGGCGGCCGCCATTGTGCCGCATCAGATCGACGTGGATGTGATTGTAGTGATAGACGTTGGCGCCCGGCGCCAGCACCGTGGTAAACTGATCGCAAGCAGACGACTGCACGTCGTGCAGGAAGCCTTGCTCCTCCGGTGAGCCGTGCCAGCCGTATTGCACGCTGATCTTGTGGCCGTTGGCGAGATCGAATTCGGCGACGTCGAGCGCATTGCCGAAAGAGTGCTCGGAAATATGTGCGTTCGGATTGCCGTTCATGCCGCGGCAGGAATAGGCCGAAATTTGTTTGATCTCGACCACGGGCTGGCGGAACCAGTGCATCGCCACCGGCTGCACCGACGTGTTGATCCATTGATCAAGCGCCGAGACGATGGGGCAGGCGAGCGTGGCTGCGGGCTGGACCGCGACCGGCGGAATCTGTGCCCGCAACGCCGGATCAGGAGGACCGAGCGGCGGCGGCGAACGCCGTGGCGAGGACGGCGCAGCGGCCGGCCCGCCGTAATAGGTGTTCGGTGGGCCGCCGGGAATGCCAATGTCTTCGTCATCATCGGGCTCGTCCGGCACGCCCGGCGGCCGCAGCGATAGCGGCTGCCCGATTTGTGCAGTCGATTGTCGCGGCGCTGATGCCGGCGCATAGGGCGGCGAGGGCGATGACTGCCGCGCCGGATAGGATGACGCAGGATAGGATTGCTGCGCCGGGTACGATTGGGGCGCGGCCGTTTGCGGATAAGGCGATTGCTGAGAAGCCGGCTGTTGTTGGTAAGGATTATAAGGCGGCTCGTTCTGCGGTGGCGGCGGCAGCGTGCTGGACTGGATTGTGCTCGGGCGCGGCGAGTACGGCGCACTGCTCGGCTGTCCGGAACCTTGCTGGCCGTAGCCCGAGTTCTGACCCGGCCAAGTCTGTGGCATCGCGCCGTTCGGAATTGAACCCGGCGGACGCACCGACTTGTCGTCGTAGCCGAGCGCGGAACTGCCGCCGAGGCTTGATATGCGCAGTGGATATTCCATGCCGCACGCGCCCGGACCGTTGATCGCGGAGATACGCACGCGCGTGGCCGACTCTTGGACGGCGCCGGAATTCAGGCACGATGATTCAGCCTCAGCACGCCAGGGCTCGCGCTCGGCCATCAGGTAATGACTGCAGCCGGCGACGGCGATAAGGGCGGTGAGGACGAGGGAGCTGACGAGGTACCAGCGAACTCCACGCGTCATGCGCGGACAATGCGAGCAATTTTCTTAAGGACTGATCAACGATGAAGTCTCGTTGGAGCATGATCTTTCCGAAAACCGGTTCCCACTTTTCGGGATCATGCTCTGGCAACCAGCCATTAACCAAGACCCTTGATCCGGAACCGCGTTTGGGGCCACATCGCAGCGGAAAAAACGGCTGGAGGAACGCAATGCTGTCCGCACTCGATCTCGTCCGCCGTCTCGAATCCGGCGCTCTCACGCCGCGCGCTGCGATCGAGTTGTGCGCGCAAGCGATCGACGCGCGCGAGAAGGATGTCGGCGCCTTCGTGGTGCTCGATCTCGACGCGGCCCGTCGCGCCGCCGAGGACCCGCGCCTTGCCGCGACGCCGTTGCGCGGCCTGCCGGTCGCCTTCAAGGACATTTTCGATACCGCCGACCTGCCGACGCAATACGGTTCGCCGATCTATACTGGCTTTCGGCCGCGCGCCGACGCCAGCGCCGTGACGCTGACTCGCCGCACCGGCGGCATCGTCATCGGCAAGACGGTGACGACCGAAATGGCGTCGCTGGTGCCGTCGAAAACGCGTAATCCGCACAATCTCGAGCACACACCGGGCGGCTCGTCGGCGGGCTCCGCGGCGGGCGTCGCCGCCGGCATGATGCCGATTTCGTTCGGCACGCAGACGGCGGGCTCGGTGATCCGGCCGGCGGCGTTCTGCGGCGTCGCCGGTTTCAAGCCATCCTACCGGCTGATCCCGGTGGTCGGCGCCAAGGACGTCGCCTGGCATCTCGACACCGGCGGATTGTTCGGCGCCAGTGTCGCCGATGTCGCCTTCGCCACCGGCGCCATTCTCGAGCGCGATCTGCGCGTTGACCAGACCGCGCCGGCCGCGCCGCGCATCGCGGTGGCGCGCACGCATTTGTGGCCGCAGGCGAGCGAGGCGATGCACAAGGCGATCGAGACCGCGGCCAAGATCGCGCAAGGCGCCGGCGCCAAGGTCACCGAGATCACGCTGCCGCCGATCTTCGAGGACGCCTATCTCGCGCAACACACCATCCAAGATTACGAGAATCTCTGCGCGGTCGCTTGGGAATACGAATATCATCGCGATCAGATCGATCATCGGCTGCGCGCGTCGCTCGACGCCGCGACCTCGATCACTGCCGCCGCCTACGATGCCGCGCGCCGCACCGGCAGCCGCGCCCGCCAGGCACTCGCCGACACAATGGCGGACTACGACGTGATCCTCACGCCTTCGGCGCCGGGCGTCGCGCCGCATGGTTTTGCAACCACCGGAACCGCGATCTTCAACCGGCTATGGACCCTGATGGGCACGCCTTGCGTCAACGTGCCGGGCTTGAGCGAGGACGGCTTGCCGCTCGGCATTCAGATCGTCGGCCGCTTCGGCCGTGACCGTGCGGCGCTCGAAGCGGCGTTGTTCGTCGAGCAGGCGATTGCGAGGAAGGTGGGTGCGTAACTATTCCGCAGCCCTTCGTGCCGCCGCCAGCGGATCGTAATTGAGGATCGGCGCCAGCCACTTTTCCATCGCGGTGAAAGTCTCGCCTTTGCGCTTGGCGTAGTCTTCGACCTGGTCGCGCTCGATCTTGCCGACCCCGAAATAATAGCTGTCGGGATGGCTGAAATAGAGACCGCAGACCGACGCGCCGGGCCACATCGCAAAGCTCTCGGTAAGCTTCACGCCGATGGCGCGTTCGCCGTCGAGAAGCTTGAACAGCGTCGCCTTCTCGGTGTGATCGGGCTGCGCCGGATAACCGGGCGCGGGCCGGATGCCGCGATATTGTTCGCCAATCAGTTCGTCGGTGCGCAGCGCTTCGTCCGGCGCATAGGCCCAGAATTCGCGGCGTGCGCGCTGATGCATGCGCTCGGCCAGCGCCTCGGCGAGGCGGTCGGCCAGCGCCTTCGCCAGGATCGCGGAATAGTCGTCATTGGCGTGCTTGAAGCGCTCGACCACGGCTTCTTCGCCGAGACCAGCGGTCACGGCGAACGCGCCGATATAATCGCGCAATCCGCTCACCTGCGGCGCGACGAAATCGGCGAGCGCGACATTGGCGCGGCCCTCGCGGCGCGCCAGTTGCTGGCGCAGTGTGTGCAAAGTCGCAATCGGCTTGCTTCTCTGCTCATCGCCAAAAACCAGAATATCGTCGCCCTCGCTGTTCGCCGGCCAGAAGCCGATGACGGCGCTGGCGCGGAACCAGTTCTCGGCGATCATTTTCTTCAGCATCGCCCGCGCATCCGCGAACAGGCCGCGCGCGGCTTCGCCGACAGTCGCGTCCTGCAAGATCGCCGGATATTTGCCGTTGAGTTCCCAGGTGGCGAAGAACGGCGACCAGTCGATGTAATCGACCAGTTCGGCGATCCCGATGTCGGACAGCGTGCGCGCGCTGAGAAGACGCGGCGCCGGCGGCACGTAATTGCCGGACCAATTCAACTTCAGCGCATTGGCGCGCGCATCGGCGAGGGGCAGCCGCCGCTTGTTCTCTTCGCCACGCGCATGCGCGGTCGCGATCCTCGCATATTCGGCGCGAATATCGCTGACGTAGCGCTCACGCGCATCGCGCGACAATAATGATGAGACGACACCGACAGCGCGGCTGGCGTCGTTGACATAGACCGTCTGGCCGCGCCGGTAATTGGGATGGATTTTGACGGCGGTGTGCACGCGGCTCGTGGTGGCGCCGCCGATCAGGAGCGGCACGTCGAAGCCTTGGCGTTCGAATTCCGCGGCGACATGGCACATTTCGTCGAGCGACGGCGTAATGAGGCCGGACAGCCCCACGATATCGGCGCGCTCCTGCTGCGCCGTCTGAATGATCTTCTCCGCCGGCACCATGACGCCGAGATCGATGACGTCGTAATTGTTGCATTGGAGCACGACGCCGACGATGTTCTTGCCGATGTCGTGCACGTCGCCCTTGACGGTGGCGAGCACGATCTTGCCGTTCGAGGATGAATGTTCGCGGCCGTCGCGCTCCAGTTCCATATACGGCATGAGGTGGGAGACGGCTTGTTTCATCACGCGTGCCGACTTCACCACCTGCGGCAAGAACATGCGGCCGGACCCGAACAGATCGCCGACCACGTTCATGCCGTCCATCAGCGGGCCTTCGATCACCGCGAGGGGGCGAGGGGCTTTCAGCCTCGCTTCCTCAACGTCCTCCGCAATGAAATCGGTAATGCCGTGAACGAGGGCGTGCGACAGTCGTTTTTCGACCGGCATTTCACGCCAGGACAGATCCGCTTCCTTCTTCTCCTTGCCGTGGCCGCGATGCCGCTCGGCAAGGACCAGCAAACGCTCGGCGGCGTCGGGACGGCGATTAAGGACGACGTCCTCGCAGGCCTCGCGCAATTCCGGATCGAGGTCGTCATAGACCGCCAACTGGCCGGCATTGACGATGCCCATATCCATGCCGGCTTTGATGGCGTGATAAAGGAACACCGCATGCATCGCTTCGCGGACAGCTTCATTGCCGCGGAACGAGAACGAAAGATTGGACACTCCGCCGGAGACATGGACATGCGGCAGGTTCCGGCGGATCCAGCGCGTGCCTTCGATGAAGTCGACGCCGTAATTGTTGTGCTCCTCCATGCCCGTCGCGATGGCAAAGATATTCGGATCGAAAATGATGTCCTGCGGCGGGAAGCCGACGCGGTTGACCAGGATGTCGTAGGCGCGTTTCGAAATCGTCTGCTTCTTCTCGAGCGTGTCGGCCTGACCGGTTTCGTCGAACGCCATCACCACAACGGCCGCGCCATAGCGGCGCACGATCTCGGCATGGTGGATGAAGGCCTCTTCGCCCTCCTTGAGCGAGATCGAATTGACCACCGCCTTGCCCTGTACGCATTTCAGCCCGGCTTCAATCACCGAGAACTTTGACGAGTCGATCATCACCGGCACGCGGGCGATGTCGGGTTCGGCGGCGACCAGATTCAGGAAGGTGGTCATGGCCTTCTCGGAGTCGAGCAGGCCTTCATCCATGTTGACGTCGATAATTTGCGCGCCGTTCTCGACCTGGTCGCGCGCGACCGCGAGTGCCGCCGGATAATCGCCAGCCGTGATCAGCTTGCGGAAGCGCGCCGAGCCGGTGACATTGGTGCGCTCGCCGACATTCACGAACGGGATTTCCGGCGTCAGCGTGAATGGCTCGAGGCCGGAGAGGCGGAGCCGTGGCGCGATTTCGGGAATCTTGCGCGGCGTCTTGCCGGCGACCGCCCGCGCGATGGCGCGGATATGATCGGGCGTGGTGCCGCAGCAGCCGCCGATGATATTGACCAGGCCCGAAGCGGCGAATTCGCCGAGCTGTGCGGCCATCGCATCCGGCCCTTCGTCGTAATGGCCGAATTCATTGGGCAGCCCGGCATTTGGATAGGCGCAGATCAGGGTGTCGGCGACGCGGCCGAGCTCGGCGATATGCGCGCGCATCTCCTTGGCGCCGAGCGCGCAATTGAGCCCGACCGAGACCGGCGCGGCATGCGCGACCGAATTCCAGAATGCTTCCGGCGTCTGGCCGGAGAGAAAGCGGCCTGAACGATCGGTGATGGTGCCGGAGACCATCACCGGGATGTCGATGCCGCGCGCGGCAAGCTCGTCGGCAATGGCGAAGATCGCAGCCTTGGCGTTGAGCGTGTCGAAGATCGTCTCGATCAGAAGCACGTCGACGCCGCCGTCGATCAGTCCGCGGACCTGCTCGCCATAGGCCTCGCGCAGCTGATCGAAGGTGATGGCGCGGAAACCCGGATTGGACACGTCGGGCGAGATCGAAGCGGTGCGGTTGGTCGGCCCGATGGCGCCGGCGACGATGCGTTCGCGGCCGTCTTCCTCTTGCGCGGTGCGGGCTGCCTCGCGGACAAGCCGCGCGCCTTCGGCGTTCAGCTCGTAGGCGATGTCGGACATGCCGTAATCGGCCTGCGCGATCCGCGTCGAGGAGAACGTATTGGTCGAGACGATGTCGGCGCCGGCGCGGAAATAGGCGAGGTGGATGGAGCGGATCGCATCCGGCTGCGTCAGGTTGAGCAGATCGTTATTGCCGCGCACTTCGCGGTTCCAGGCATCGAAACGGGCGCCCCGGAACGCCTCTTCGTCGAGCCGCAGCTCTTGGATCATCGTGCCCATGGCGCCGTCGAGCACGAGAATCCGCTCGGCGGCGAGGCGGCGCAGCGTGGACTCAGCCTGCGATTTCGGCGCGAGCTTGTTCATCGGCTTACGCACGCTCCTTGACGGTTTGCGAGGTGGCCGCGTCGGCCGGGCTGCGGTCCGGCCGCATGCCGAGCAGATGGCAGACGGCATAGACAAGATCGGCGCGGTTCATGGTGTAAAAATGGAAGTCGGTTACGCCATGATCGACGAGATCGATCACTTGTTCAGCGGCGACTGCGGCCGCGATCAATTTTCGCGTTGCCGGATCGTCATCGAGTCCGTCGAAACGGTCGGCGAGCCAGGCCGGAACCGAGGCGCCGGTGCGCTCGGCGAAGTTTTTGGTCTGCTTGAAATTCTGCACCGGCAGGATGCCCGGCACGATCGGAATATTGATGCCGGCCGCGCGAACGCGATCGAGATAACGGAAATAAAGCGCGTTCTCGAAGAAGAACTGCGTCATCGCTCGCGTCGCGCCGGCGTCGACCTTGGCCTTGAGCATGTCGATATCGGCGCTCACTGTTGGACTATCGGGATGCTTTTCCGGATAGGCCGAGACCGACACTTCGATATCGTCGGCGGCGCGCTTGATGCCCGAGACGAGATCGGCGGCATTCTGATAGCCGCCAGGGTGCGGCGTGTAGCGATCGCCGACGCCGCTCACCGGATCGCCGCGTAGCGCCACGATATGGCGCACACCGGCATCGGCATAGCCGCGAATCACCGCGTTGATGTCGTCGCGAGTCGCAGCGACGCAGGTCAGATGCGCCGCGGGCGTCAGCATGGTCTCGGCAAGGATGCGCTTGACCGTTGAGTGCGTGCGCTCGCGCGTCGAGCCGCCGGCGCCATAGGTGACCGAGACGAAATCCGGCTTCAGCGGGGCGAGCCGGCGGATCGATTCCCAGAGCGACTGCTCCATTTCCGCGGTCTTCGGTGGAAAGAACTCGAACGAGACATGCAGATTGCGGCGGGTGCCTTCGACAAAACGGCTGGGACGCGGTGTGATCATGATGCTACTTGCCTCACGCGACCTGTGTTGACGGTTGGGCGAGCACGATGCGCGGATCGCGCGCGAGCCACAGCGAGACCGCGATCTTGCCCTCGGGCCCAGGCGCAAAGGTCTCCTGCCGCAGCACGTCGAGGCCCGCGGCCTCGAGCCATTGCGTCACCGTCTCAGGCGTAAAGCCGAGGCGGAGATGGGCGTGCTCCTCGCGCAGGAATTCGAGATCGTGCGGCGCGAAGTCGACAACCAGAATCCGTCCGCCTGGGCGCAGCACGCGCGCCGCCTCGCGGATGGCCCGCGCACTGTCGTCGAGGAAGTGCAGCACCTGATGGATGATGACGACGTCGAAGGAATCGCGCGGCAAAGCCAGATCGTAGATGTCGGCGTGGCGCACGCTGCAATGCTTGAGGCCGGCGCGATCGAGCCGGTTCCGCGCCAGCGCCAGCATGTCGAGCGACAGATCGAGCCCGAGTCCACGCTGGATGTCATTCGCGAACAGTTCGAGCATGCGGCCAGTGCCGGTGCCGAGATCAAGCAGCGCGCGGATCGGCTTGTCGGCGAGAGCCGTCTTGATGGCGTCTTCGACGGCGGAATCCGCGGCGTGGAGCTTGCGGATGCGGTCCCACTCGGCGGCGTGCTTGCGGAAATAGTTCTGGGCCGCGGCGGCGCGCGTCGAGCGCACGGCGGCGAGCCGCTCGCGGTCGCGGGCGATCACGGGGTCTTCCGGATCGAGCCGCGCAATCAGCGTGCGGGCGATGTCGATGCCGCCTTGCTCGCCCAACCGGTAGAAGGCCCAGGCGCCTTCGCGGAAGCGCTCGACCAGCCGCGCCTCGGCCAGGAGCCGCAGGTGGCGGGACAGCCGCGGCTGCGACTGGCGCAGGATTTCGGTCAGGTCCGAGACGGTCAGCTCGGCCTCGGCCAGCAGGGCCAGGATGCGCAATCGTGTGGCTTCACCAGCCGCCTTCAGCGTCGTCGTCAGCCCGGCAAAGGTGAGTTGTTCTTGATCCATGGGCATTTCCATCTGCCTGCGCCCTTCCGCTCGACATAAAGATATCTTTATGTCATTAAGTGGATAGACGCAAGCCCAATGGGACGAATCCCACCGCACGGTGCGGCGGCGTCCCTACCGTGCGGTTAAACCGCCCCTTGGCGGCACTGGCGGCTCTGGGAAGCAAATGGCAATTTGCTCACATGGTTGAAACGACAACGCCCGCCGAAAACGACAGCACCTACGGATTGCGTGACGGCGAAATCGCCGTCGAACTGCCGGGACAACCGGACGCGTCGGTCTATTTCATCGGGCGCATCCGCACGCCGTGGCATCGCCGCCAGGATTGCCCAAAGAATGCGCGTGAGTCAGATGCGGTCTGCACTGTTGAGCTCGATCCGCGCTGGGCGAGGGGTCTTCAGGGCCTCGAAACCGCGACGCATGTGCTGCTGCTCTATTGGATGGATCAGGCGCGGCGCGATCTCGTCCTGCAATGGCCGCGGCATTATTCCGAGCATCGCGGCACCTTCGCGCTGCGCTCGCCGGCGCGGCCCAATCCGATCGCGGTCTCGGTCGCGCGGCTCGTCCGGATCGACGGCAACACGCTTTCGGTGGTCGGCATCGATTGTCTCGACGGCACGTCGCTCCTCGACATCAAGCCGTATTTCGCCTCGACGGATTCCGTGCCGGATGCCACCGTTGGCTGGCACGCGGATCGGCGTCGCTAAAATAGCGGCGGCACGATGTAGAGTGGGATGACGCCAAGATAGATCACGCTGTCGGTGATCCGCAGCGGCAAGGCAATTCCGGGCTTCTTGTCAATCTCGATCGGCTGGCCCATGCGCTTGATGCTGTCGACGGCGCTCGCGGATGCATTCTGCCGCACCATGCCGCCCAATCCCGGCACTAGGCGATCGAGCGCATTGAGACCCTGATTGGCCGAGCCGCTGCCGCCGGTGAGCCGGTCGATGCCTTGTCCGATCAATTGGTCGATGCCGAGCAGAGGGATGATACTATCGATGCCGACGACGCCGATCTGAATGGTGCCGTTGAGCTTACCCTCCGCATTCACAGTCAAATCGCCCACGCCGGTGACAATGGCGTCGGGCCGCTCGATGCGCACGAACTTAATCTCGATGCCGCCGTTGGAGGCTGCCATCTCGCGGAACAAGGCCGGCCACGGCTTCGGCGAGAAGTCGGCGAAGCCGCGCATGACGAAATCGACGTCGCCTTGAAGCGGCTGGGCCAGCAGCGGATGGAATGTCGGCGCCTGCGCCGCCTCGAAATGTCCGGTCGCCTCGATAACAGGGTTGCTGCGCGCAGAGCCGGAAATGATGCGGCCTGCGACATTCACGGCGTCGGCCTGAAAGATCATGCCGCTGCGCGGTCCGGCGACGCGATCAAGCCGCGGCTTCGCGAGCCCAACGCTGATCGCCTCGGGCTCGGGCGGCAGTCCGAACAGGCTCAAGCGCGCGTCGGAGAAATTGGCGACAAAGACCGGCTGGCGGTTTGGATCGGCCAGCGTGACCGGACCGGTAATTTGGCCGTTGAGCACCGTCGGGCGAAAGACCTGCGCCGAGAACGTGACGGCGCTGGCACTCACGTCGAAGGGCGGATTGCTGCTCTTGAATGTGGCGGCGGCCTGATCGCAGCGGCTGATAAAGCTGAATGGGAACCCGCCGATGCTCTGGGCGCCGCAGGCATAGACGCGGCCAAGCGCCGCCTCGCGCGCTATCCAACGGGCCCCGGCGTCGCCGGCAATGCCGGCCGCGTAGTACCATAGCGCTGTCCAGCCGCCCGCGAGCGCGAGCAGGACGAGCGGAACGATGAACGGCCATAATGGCCGCCTGCGCCGCGGCGGCGGCGCCCGTCGCGGCAGCGGGCGCGGCTGCATCATGCTCATCGGCGATCGGCCCGCCATCTCTTGTCCTTTGCCCCCGAAACAGGCCCCTGCCGGAGCCCTAACCACGTGCGCGTTTGATTCTCAATTTCGTATCAGACTATATCGCAAATCAACCTGACCCTTTCGAGGTTCAATGACAACGAGCGCCGCGCACGACGACGGGGAACTGTGGGTTTTCGGCTATGGCTCGCTGATGTGGCGCCCGGGCTTCGCCTATCTCGAACGCGTCCCCGCGCGCTTGATCGGCCTGCATCGCTCGCTCTGCGTGTTCTCGTTCGTGCACCGCGGCACGCCGGAGCGGCCGGGGTTGGTGCTCGGGCTCGATCGCGGGGGCATGTGCCGGGGCATCGCCTTCCGCGTGGCGGCGGCAGCGCGCCACGAGACCGTCGAATATCTGCGCGAGCGCGAGCAGGTCACCAGCGTCTATGTCGAGACCAGCCGCCAGGTCGATCTTGAGGACAAAACGCGCCGGCGGGTCCGGGCGCTCTGCTACATCGTCGATCGCAGTCATGTGCAATATGCCGGCCGGCTGACGCTCGCCGAAAGCCTGCATCACGTGCGCCAGGGTCACGGCAAATCGGGCGCCAATCGCGACTATGTCATCGAGACGGTGCGGGCGCTGGAAGCGCTGGGGTATCGCGAGGGCGAATTGCATTTGCTCGCCGAGCGGCTCGGTGCGCATGCGCCGGCGGCGAAACTCGAGCCCTCAACGCCCGGTGACGCTCAAGGCTTCGCGCCCGATACCTGATCGCGTGCGGAGGCTTCGCCGACAAGGCGAGCAGTCGCGCCTTCGATCGTATCTTCGAGTCGGCGGCCAAAAGCCTCGCGGTCGAGGCCTGGCGCGATCGGATCGAGGATTTCAACGACGATCGTTCCAGGCAGACGCAGGAACGAACGGCGCGGCCAATAGAGTCCGGAATTGAGCGCGATCGGCACGCAAGGCACACCGGCTTTGCCGTAGAGATAGAGCACGCCCGGCTTATAGGCCGGCTCGGCGTCGGGCAGGCGCCGCGTGCCTTCCGGAAAGATCACGATCTGGCGGCCGGCGGCCAGCGCCGCCCGCGCCCGCGCCGTCATACGCGCCAGAGCCGCCATGCCGGCCGAGCGATCGATCGGGATGAGCCCTTCCTTCCACATGTACCAGCCGAACAGCGGCAGCCACATCAATTCGCGCTTGAGGATATAGGTCGGATCGTCGATCGCGGCGTAGAGCGCGAAGGTCTCCCAGGCCGATTGGTGCTTGCAGGCGAGGATGCAGGCGCCCTTCGGCAGCTTCTCGACGCCGCGCCACTCGACTTTCGTGCCGCAGATCACGCGCAGCAGCCACAAGCTGGTCAAAGCGTAAGAGCGCACGAACATGTGCAGGAAGCGCCGCGGCAGAACGAACGTCGGCAGCGCCGCGATCATCTGCACGGTGACGTTCACATAGAACAACAAGTTGAAGATGACGGAGCGGATGTAGAGAATGGGCGAGCGCGGCACGGATGACCTGTCGATTTTGCCGGTAGGCTTTGCCAAGAGCGAAGCTCTTGAACTCTGGGAGTGACGAATCGGAATTGGAGCTATGCTCGCCTTACCGCTTCACTTGCCGGCAAGGCGCTCGTCGCCGCGAAGGCGTCGAACCGCATGCGCACCTTAGCTGCAAGATATTTCAGATATTCCGACAGCACCAGCTTGGTGGTGTCGCCGTTCGACCACCACGGCTCGATGCGCAAACGGTCGGACACGACCGGATAGGGGATCAGCGCCACGTCGGGAAGCTGGTGGGCGATTTCCGCCATAGCGCGCGGCATATGATAAGCCGACGTCACAATGATCAGGGAATTGAAATTGTGCGCCAGCGCCCAGTGCCGCGTCTGCACCGCATTGCCGAGCGTGTTGAGCGCGGCATAGTCGAGATCGACGCAGCAGGTCAGGAAGTTTTTGTAGTCCACGGTCTGATGGGCGATATCGCCGGTCGTGGTGCCGGGATTAACACCCGTGATCAGGAGCCGCTTGCCGTGTCCGTGCGACAGAAGTTCGAGCGCGTCCATGACCCGCGACGTACCGCCGGTGAGGACAACGATGCCATCGGCATTGCGGTTGAGCGGGGTCTCCTGCTCCGGCAGCAGCCAGATGAAGACGCCGAAGCCCGCCACCAGCAGGACCGCGCCAAGGAGCGCCAGCCTGAGAACGACGGCGCCGAAGCGCCGTCTCTTCACCGCGGACCGAAAACTCGTCATCGTCGTCGCGCGTCCCCTCGCGCCAAATCGGCGGCAGAATACACTGCGGCGCAGCCGAAACGAAAGCCATTCCGACGCCAGATTGAAGCCGTCAGGCGCCTTCGGATTGCCGTCGTGACCATGCTCTAGTCAATGCTATCGAGGGTCTGATTGACGGTGCGGCGCGAGGCGAGCCCGGTGACAATGGCCATCAGCACGATCAGGGCCAGGATCGCGACATAACCGGCGATGCTCACCGAGAAGGTGCCGAACAAAGCTGCGGTCTCGTCGCCGCTGGGCGTGCCGGCGAACCAGGCATTGATGGCCGCCACGATACCGAACAGCGCGATGGCGCCGCCGCCGCCGATGGCGCCGCCCTTGAGGCCGAGAAGCAGGAAGTGGCGCTGGAACTGGCTCGAGATGAAGCCGTCGGTGGCGCCGACATAATGCAGCACTTCGACAATCGCGAAATTGGTCGCCATCGCGCCGCGGGTGGCGAAGGTGACCGAGAACACGGTAACCACGATGACCAAAGCGAGGATCGCAATCCCGGCAGCGACCGCCGTTTCCGCCATGGCGCGCATGCGGTCAATCCAGCCACGGTGGTCGTCGAGACTGGCGCTCGGCACTTGCGCGGCGAGCGATTTCCGTAACGCCGCCAGATCCGGCGCCGCGCCGGACCCGAGCTTCATCACGATCAGGCGCGGGATGGGCAGGTCGTTGAGCGCGAGCCCCGAGCCGAGCCAGGGTTCGACCAGCTTTTCCGATTCTTCTTTGGTATAGGCCCGTACCTCCGTAATGCCGGCAGTGGATTGCGCGATATTGAGGGCTGAGCGCACATCGGCCTCGATGTTGCGGTCGGACACTGGCCGCACTTGGATCGTGGCCTCGCGCGCGACGTCGGCCTGCCAATCGCTCGCGGTACCGACCACCATGGTGACAGCACCTGCGGTCAAGGCGGCGAGGAAAGTCAGAATAGCGATCACGGCCGTCAGCGAACGTCCGGCGATCGAGCCGGACGGAACGATCGCGGTCGGCGCGTCAGGCGCGTGCGCGGGCGGCGCCGTGGCGACCAGGTCATCCCACGGCTCCGTCATCGGTTCGCTCAGCGTCTCGTAAGGGTCAGTCGTAGACATTTTCCTCAATCGTAGACATGGAGCCGTCCGTCATGAAGCACCAGCCGGCGCGCGTCGAATTCGTCCATCAGAGCAATGTCGTGGGTCGCGATGATCACGGCGGTCCCCGACTTGTGCAGCTCGACGAACAGGCGCAGCAGTCGCTGGCCGAGACTGGGATCGACGTTGCCGGTCGGTTCGTCGGCGAGGAGAAGCTGCGGCCGGGCGATCACGGCGCGCGCGATTGCGGCGCGCTGCTTCTCGCCGCCGGAGAGGATCGGCGGCAGCGCCTCGATGCGCTCGCCGAGGCCGACCCAATGCAACAGCTCGATCACCTCGGCGCGGTAGGTGGTCTCGTCGCGGCCGAGCACGCGCAGCGGCAGCGCCACGTTTTCGTAGGTCGTCATATGGTCGAGCAGCCGGAAGTCCTGGAACACGATGCCGATCCGCCGCCGCAACGTGGCGCGGCTGTCCTTGGTCAGGATCGCAGTGTCGCGGTCCAAGATCGTGATCAGGCCGCGGGTCGGCCGCAGCAGCAGAAACATCATACGCAACAGCGAAGTCTTGCCGGCGCCCGACGGGCCGGTGAGAAACTGGAAGGAATGGCTGTCGATGCGGAACGAGAGGTCGCGCAAGATCTCCGGGCCGAGTCCGTAGCGCAGGCCGACATTCTCGAATCGGATCACGCGGTTCTCCGGGATGGCACGGCTTGACCCTGGATTGGGACCTGGACTGGAAGCCGGATGCGGCTGGGTCCGGCCAGCCGTTGGCCCAAACGATTCGCCCTGGCCGCCACGTTAACATCCCTGAAAAGCCAATAGCTCTGAAAAGGCTTGAAAAGCCTGAGCTTAGTGGCCGGCCAATCCCGGCGGGGGCCGGTTTGGTTTCCAATCCGTTAACGGTTGGCCTGTTACGGTCTCCGCAAAGGTGGCGAACTCCTGATTCACTGATGCTGATCGTCTGCCCGAACTGCGCAACATCCTATGATGTCGCCGTGGCAAGCCTGCGGCCGAACGGCCGCAAGGTGCGCTGCGTGCGCTGCAAGGAGGTTTGGCAGGCCGAATTGTCGCATTCCGACAAGCTGATGGCGGCTGCCGAGGCGCTGGCGCCGGTGCGGCGGGCGGTCGAAGCCATATCCGCCGAAGCCACGGCCGAGGCCGTTGCCATGGACGCCGGTGAGGCTGACGACGCGGGCCTCGCGGCTGCCCATGTGCAGACCCAGGCTGAAGCCTGGTTTGACGGCCCGGAAGATGATCCGAGCGCCGGAACCGATCCGTTCGCCGAGGACGCACCTCCGCTCGCGCCGACCGATCTAGACGCCGACAACCCGCCTGCCGGCACAGAGCGTGAGTGGAATCCTAGCCCAAAGCCGGCTGCGGATATCGAGACGCTGGCGGCGGAGCGTTATCCTGAAAATAAAAGATGGCTTGACTACCTGCGCTGGCCGCTGTCGGCGATGCAGTCGGTTATTCTCGTCCTGCTTCTGCTCGACGCCATCGTCATCGGCTGGCGCAGTGATTTTGTCAGGCTGATGCCGCAGACGGCGTCATTCTATGCCCGGCTGGGTCTGCCGGTGAATCTGCGCGGTCTGGTGTTCGATAGTCTCAACACCGAGGTCGAGCAGCACGAAGGCGTGCCAATCCTCGTAGTCGAGGGCGATATTTTCAACGAGACGCGCAGGATCATCGACGTGCCGCGGCTGCGCTTCGCCGTGCGCAATGCCGCGCGGCAGGAGATTTATTCGTGGACGGCGGTCCTGCCGCGAACACTGCTATCGCCCCACGACGCGGTGCCGTTCCGCACTCGGCTGGCGTCGCCGCCGCCCGACGCCCATGATGTGATGGTGCGTTTCCTCAATCGCAACGATATTTACGCAGGGTCACGCTGATGGCCAAAATCCTGATCGCCGAAGACGAAGAAGCGCTGCGCGCCATGTGCGCGCGGGGGCTCACCATGTCCGGACATGACGTCATGACTGCCTGCGACGGCAGTGAGGCGCTCGATCTGCTCAAGCGCGAAAACGGGCGGTTCGATCTTCTGCTTACCGATATTCGCATGCCGATCATGGACGGCATCGCGCTGGCGCTGGCCGCGGCGCGGGATTTCCCCGATCTCGTCATTCTGTTGATGACCGGCTATGCCGATCAGCGCGAGCGCGCACACGGGCTCGATGCGCTCATCCACGACGTGATCTCAAAGCCGTTCACGCTCGCCGTGCTCCGCGCCGCGGTCGACGAGGCGCTCGCAGTCAAAGCCGGCTAGTCTTCCGAAACGGCGTAGGGCCGCGGCAGCGGCTCGCCCGGCAGGTCGGGATGGGCGCGGCCGAAATCGGGCGCCGGCAAATCCTGGCCGATCTCGACAATACCGCGGCGGATCGCTCGCGTGCGGGCGAAGTGGTCGAACAGCGCCTGACCGTCGCCGCGGCGGATGGCGCGGGTCAATTGCGCCAAATCCTCGTTGAAGGTGCCGAGCATTTCCAACACGGCGTCCTTGTTGGTGAGGAAGACGTCGCGCCACATGGTCGGGTCGGACGCTGCGATCCGGGTGAAATCGCGAAAGCCGCCGGCGGAGAACTTCAGCACCTCCGAGCGCGTGACTTCTTCGAGCTCGTCGGCGGTGCCGACGATCGTATAGGCGATCAGATGCGGCAGATGGCTGGTAATCGCCAGCACCAGATCGTGATGCGCGGGCGGCATCGTCTCCACGTTGGCGCCGAGCGCGCGCCAGAACGCCGCAAGCTTGTCGACAGCCGCCGCATCGGCGTTTTCCGGCGGAGTGAGAATGCACCAGCGGCCGACGAACAGTTCGGCGAAGCCAGAGTCGGGGCCGGAATGCTCGGTGCCTGCCACCGGATGCGCCGGGACGAAGTGCACATTTTCGGGCAGATGCGGGCCCATGTCGCGCACGATGGCGCCTTTGACCGAGCCGACATCGGAGACGACCGCGCCGGCTTTGAGATGCGGGCCGATCTCCTTCGCCACCTCGCCGCAGGCGCCGACCGGGACACAGACGATGACGAGATCGGCGCCCGCCACCGCGGCCGCATTGGTCTCGACAACCTGATCGGCAAAGCCGAGCTCGGCGACGCGGCGGCGCGTCGCGGCGGAACGGGCGGTCGCCACGATCTCGCGCGCAGCGCCCTGCTTGCGCGCCGCGTGTGCGATCGAAGAGCCGATCAGGCCGGTGCCGATCAGCGCGAGCCGGTTGAAGATGGGAGCAGGCTTGGTCACATAAATCTCCACTCGCGCGCCGGCCGTTTGGACCGCCGGCGCCGAGGCATTACGGTTGCGCCAGAAAATCCTTGAACGCGGCGACTACCAAGCGATTGGCCTCCTCGGTGCCGACGCTCAAGCGCAGTGCGTTCGGCAATTTGTAAGCGGTCGTCTGGCGCAGGATCAGCCCGCGCGCCGTCAGGAACGCGTCGGCATCCTTGGCGGTGCGGCCCTTGGTTTCCGGAAAATGGATCAGCAGGAAGTTGGCGGCGCTCGGCGTCACGCTGAGGCCGAGCTTGCCGATCTCCGCGGTGAGCCAATTGAGCCAGCGCGTATTGTGCGCGCGCGAGCGCTCCTGATGCGCGATGTCCTCGATCGCGGCGATGCCGGCGACGATCGCCGGCCCGCTCGAATTGAACGGGCCGCGGATGCGGTTGACGGCGTCGACGATCGCGGCCGGCGCGAACATCCAGCCAAGCCGCAGCGCCGCAAGCCCGTGGATCTTCGAGAACGTCCGGCACATCACGACATTCTCCGACGTCGCGACGAGCTCTATGCCGGCCTCGTAATCGTTGCGCGTGACATATTCCGCGTAAGCCGCGTCGAGCACGAGCATCACGTGGTCGGGCAGGCCGCGGTGCAGGCGCTTGACCTCGTCGAACGACAGCGCCGTGCCGGTTGGATTGTTCGGGTTGGCGATGAAGACCATCTTGGTCTTCTCGGTCACGGCGGCGAGGATCGCGTCGACATCGGCGGTGTAGTTCTTCTCCGGCGCCACGACCGGCTTGGCACCGGTGGCGAGAATGGCGATCGGATAGATCAGAAAGCCGTGCGTAGTATAGATCGCCTCGTCGCCGTCCTTGAGATAAGCGGCGGCAAGAAGGTGCAGCAAATCGTCGGAGCCCGCACCGCAAACGATGCGCTCGGGATCAAGCCCGAAGGCGCGGCCGATGGCCTCGCGCAGATCGCTTGCGGCGCCGTCTGGATAATCCTCGAGATGATCGGCCCAGGCCTTGAAGGCTTCGGCCGCGCGCGGGCTCGGCCCGAGCGGAGATTCGTTCGAGGACAATTTGTAGACCTTGGCCACATTCGGCGCTGAGCTCTTGCCGGGCACATAGGGCTTGATCTCGAGCACGCCGGGGCGTGGCTGGGGACGCGTCGCAGACATTAGCTTCAAACTCCGGACAATCCTTGCCCCCCTATTCCAGGGGAGGTGTTTATTGGTCGGCCACCGTATAGCGGGTCGCGTGACTGCCGACGAGGGCTTTGGAGCGGATCGAGGCGCCGGCCTTAACCAAGGCTTCCTCAACCGCGCCAATCCCGCCGCGCTCGACCGAAACCAGAAGCGCCGCGCCGTCGAAGGCGCGGTCGGGCACGGCGACCACGTCGGCGACCGGGGCGACCGCATTGACCGCGGCCGCGCTCCAGCCCGAGACGCGCAAGCTCCAGACCTCGGTCTCCGTCACCATCGCGTCGGCCGCCACGCGGGAAATAACGAAGACCGGCATGGCGGCGGGGTGATTGGCGCGCTCGACGAAGGGCAGGCGCGCGATGATTTTCGGCGCGCTGTTGAATTCGAGCGCCGCCCACCACGGACCGGAGCCGGCGGTAGCGAAGGCTGGAACGAGGCCGAGATCGCTGCGCGATTCCGAGACCGCTTCGACCACGCTGGAAGCACCCATATGCGCCACGAACGGCACCGTGAAACCGAAATGGAACCGCGCGGAATCGCGCATCAGGGCGTCGCCCGCCGACAGGTCGGCATGGACCGAAAACGGCGACTGGACATAGGTGAAAGTCGAGATGATGACCCGCCAAATGCTCTCGGCGGTGTCGAGCGGCAGGTTGCCGTGATGACGTTTGACCAGCCGGCGCATCATGTCGGCCTCGCGGGCGGGCCGGAAGGCGGAGCCGGTTTCCTGGCTCTTTTTGACCGCGATCAGCCGGTCGATGATCTCGCCGCGCTCGATCAGCAGTTCGTGCATGTTTTCGTCGATGCGGTCGATCTCGACCCGCAAATCGGCGAGCGTCGGATTGGTCTTCGACGTTGGTTTTGACGGCGGCTTCGGCATTCGAGGGTCCCGGCTGTTGGGCCGATTGATAGGTGTCGTTAAGCCCGAAATCAAAGAAAACATTGACTTAAGGGGTGGTGGGACTATTTACGCCCTCTGGCCGCCGGGGGCAGCGGCTGGACCGCGCCCCGCAAATGGCATGCTGTAAATGGCATGCTAAGGTTGCCATCTTAAGGAAAGTGACGTCCAAGGAACCGGTAATGGCCGACGCCAGCGCCATGCTCGATCTTGCCGACCGTGCGCGCGAGGCGGATTTGCCGCATTCGCCGGTGGTGCGGTTTGCGGCCAACAAGCCGCTGCGGCTCGATGCCGGGCTGGATTTCGCTCCCTGGCAGATCGCCTATCAGACCTACGGCACGCTCAATGCCGACCGCACCAATGCGGTGCTGGTCTGCCATGCGCTGACCGGCGATCAGCACGTCATCAACGATCATCCGGTCACCGGCAAGCCCGGCTGGTGGGAGACCATGGTCGGACCCGGCCGGCCGGTCGACACCGAACGCTTCTTCGTCATCTGCCCGAACGTGGTCGGCGGCTGCATGGGCTCGTCCGGGCCGGCCTCCACCAATCCGGCGACCGGGTTGCCCTGGGGGCTGGATTTTCCCGTCATCACCGTGCCCGACATGATCCGCGCCCAGGCGATGCTGCTCGACCATCTCGGCATCGACTCCTTGTTTGCCGTCGTGGGCGGCTCGATGGGCGGCATGCAAGTGCTGCAATGGGCGGCGAGCTATCCGCATCGTGTTTTCGCAGCGGTGCCGATCGCAGCCGCGACGCGCCACTCGGCGCAGAACATCGCCTTTCACGAAGTCGGCCGCCAAGCGGTGATGGCCGATCCGGCGTGGTGCGGCGGCCGTTATTATGCCGAGAATACGAGCCCGCGGCGCGGGCTCGCGGTCGCGCGCATGGGTGCGCATATCACCTACCTGTCGGACGCCGCGCTGCATCGCAAATTCGGCCGCCGTTTTCAGGATCGCGACAACCCGACGTTTTCGTTCGATGCCGACTTTCAGGTCGAGTCCTATCTGCGGCATCAGGGCATCACCTTTGTCGAGCGGTTCGACGCCAATTCCTATCTCTATCTGACCCGCGCGATGGATTATTTCGATCTCGCCGCCGATCATGACGGCGCCGCCGCCAATGCCTTCCGCGCCACGCCGACGCGGTTTTGCGTAATCTCGTTCACCAGCGACTGGCTGTTCCCGACATCGGAATCGCGCGCTATCGTGCACGCGCTCAATGCCGCGGGCGCTCGCGTCTCGTTCGCCGAAATCACGACCGACAAAGGTCACGATGCGTTCCTGCTCAACGAGCCGGAACTGTTCACCATCGTGCGCGGTTTCCTCGAAGGCGCCGCGAAAGCGCGCGGCCTGCCGGCGAAGTGACGATGCTCAACCGTCTCAAATACGATCTCACCATGGCCGGCGCGGCGCGCGCGCCGAACGGCTCGCGCGTCGACTTGCTGGTCGTGTCCGACATGGTCGAGCCGGGCTCGCGCGTGCTCGACGTCGGCTGCGGCGATGGCGAATTGCTGCGGCTTTTGGAAACGCGTGGCGTTGACGGCCGCGGCATCGAGCTGTCGCGCGCGGGCGTGAACGAATGCGTCGCCAAGGGGCTCGCCGTGGTACAGGGCGACGCCGACACCGATCTCGAGGACTATCCCGACGACGCCTTTGACTACATCATTCTGTCGCAGACTTTGCAGGCGACACGGCGGCCGCGCGAAGTGCTTGAGCATATGCTGCGCATCGGCCACCACGGTGTGGTGTCGTTTCCGAACTTCGGCCACTGGCGCATCCGGCTGCAGATATTTTTCGGCGGCCACATGCCGCATACCGACAATCTGCCCTATGCCTGGTGGGAGACGCCGAATATCCACTTCTGCAGCATCAAGGACTTCCGCGACTTGTGCGAGGCCACCGGCGCCAAGATCGAAGAGGCGGTCGCGCTGAATGCCTGGGGCAGCCGGATGCGGCTCCGCATGCCGTGGTGGTTCTGGAATCTGTTCGGCGAACAGGCGGTATTCCTGCTCAGCCGGAAGGGTGAGCGGAGCTAGCTCTCCAGCCATTATAAATGTATGAGATTTCGCCGGCGCGATGGCGCGGGCCCGTAGCTCAATGGTTAGAGCTAGCGGCTCATAACCGCTTGGTTGGAGGTTCGAGTCCTCCCGGGCCCACCATCCCTTGTCCCCATAAAGATAATATGCCGAAATGCGCCCAGAACGGTGAGAATCGGGGGAACGTCTCGTGAAGGTCTTACGTCTAGCTGCAGCGTCGCTGTTCTCGATTGTTGCGGCCGCAAACGCGTCGGCGCAGGTCGTCGATGTCGCTAAGATTTCATGCAAGCAGTATTTGGCCGGCAATATCGTGCGGCAGGATTATCTGTCGCTATGGCTGAGCGGCTACGTCAATGGGACGCACAACGACACCGTCATCGAGAGAAGCACGGTACAAAATATTACCGACAAGGTCGGAACCTATTGCCGCGCTAATCTTGACGCGGGTCTCATGGACGCCGTTCAGAACGTTCTTGGTGCGGGGAAATAGATTGATGAAAACGATGAATATCGTTGCCGGCCTGCTGATGCTCGGCGCATTCCCCGCGCAGGCGCAAACAAGCGTCGATGTTGCCAAGATCACGTGCCGTCAATTCATCTTCGACGACATTGCGCTGTCAAAATCGATCGCAGTCTGGCTCGCTGGCTATTACAGCGGTCAGCAGCACAATACCGTGGTGGATATGGGACGCATGCAGCAGAACATCGATAAGGTGCAGGACTTCTGCCGTCTGAATTTGGAAACGCCGCTGATGGAAGCATCGAAGAAAGCACTGGGGATCAAGTAAGACTCAGCCACGACGCACAAAAGACAAACTCCTTTATTCGGAAACCTCAAGCGCGAGCTCAAAGCAAATCAGGACTGGATTGCGGCCGCGCAACGGTTTGCCTTCGTGAATGCTTCCCTTCATGTCGATGACCGCGATCGACAGATCGGCGCGGGGTTGGTCATTCTGAGCCGGCTTTATGTCTCCGGACAAAGCCAAAATCTCCGTGGGATGCTCCTGGATGACCCGGCCGTCGTCAAATTCGGCGCCGATGATGCTGCCAACGCCGCTGCGCACGACAGCCCGACTGACATTATGCCGCCGGCATATCTCCTCGATGCCTTCGAGGAGATCCACATTGGGCTTTAGCCGCGCCAGAATGCAGCGCCGCTCCGACTTGCTCGGCACCTGTACATCCGGCGGAGCGACGGGACGAAACAGCGTGAAATTCGTCTCCGGGTCGAATTTCGACACCATCGTCACTTGGTCGGTGCCAAAGGCAGTGGCTTGCCCTGTTGCCGTTACAAATGCTTCGAACGGCAGCACATGACCGCCGCACATGCGTCCGGTCCGATCGCGCCACATTGCGTGGCAGTGCAAGAATGGAGCGCCACCTTTGCGCCCGTAAGTCAGGTTCGCGCAGATGACCTCGATCTCTTCGGCCGGTGCATGCGTCGCGCTGTAATAGGCAACGTGCTCGGCATCGGGCGAGTGGGCCGGCAGTACATAGCGGAATGGTTTGAACCGAACATTCTTGAACGACACGCCGGCGCCCGTAAGACCCGCCGATTTCGAGCGGCGCCGCGACCGCGTCGAGAAGGCTCATGCCGGAAGCGAGAGTGAAGTCCAGTGAGCGCGATCGGTCCTCAAAACTATCGATTTGGTTGGAATTGACAGGACCAGGATGGCGGAGAGCTTTCGGTTGTCCTGTCAGGGCCATCTCCGTCAGCGGGCCGATATCTTACGTACCGTAATGCTTGCGTGCGTAAGCCGCCGAGATCTTCTCGTCGGCGATATCCTCGCGCACCAAAGCCTGGTCTCGTTGCCTCGGGTCGCCATAGCCGCCGCCGCCGGCCTGCTCGTGGCTGATCACGGTATCCTTGCCGATGCGCATGGTGACTTTGCCGGGGAGCGGCGTGGTCTTGCCGTCCGCGGTGATAAAGCTTCGTGACAAGCCGCCGGGCTCGCCGCCGTCGAGGCCATAAGGCGCGAAGGCGGTGCGATCGGTGCGCAGTTGCAGCAATGCGTCGTCTGCCAGAACCCGATAGCTGCGCTTGATGCCAAGTCCGCCGCGCCATCGACCGGCGCCGCAACTGTCCGGCACGAAGGCATATTCCTCGACCCGCACCGGATGCTCGGCTTCCATGACCTCGACCGGCATGTTCGACAGGTTCTGCGACGGATTGGTGATGGCTTCGACGCCGTCTTTGTCGGGCCGCCCGCCCCAGGCGCCGCAGATCATGTCGACAATGATGAAGGGTTTGCGATCCTTGCGCAGCCCGCTGATGCAGACGACGCTGTTGCCGCCTTCGCCGGCGGCAGGCACGCGATGCGGCACGATCTGCGCCAGCGCGCCGAGCATCGTATCGAAGATGCGGTAGCCGGTCAGAGCGCGTGCGGCGCAGGCGCCGGGTAGGACCGGATCGAGCACGGAGGCATTCGGTACTTTCACTTCGATGCAGCGGAACACGCCGACATTGTTGGGGATGTCGCGGTTGAGTACGCAGCGCACGCTCAGATATGTGCAGGACTGCGTATAACTCCGCGTCGAGTTCAGCGCCGCGCGTACCTGTGGCGAGGAGCCGGCATAGTCGACAGTCAGCGAGTCCTCGTTGACGGTGATTGCGACCTTGATCGGAATGGGCGCGTCAGTGAAGCCGTCGGAATCCATGTAGTCGACAAAACGGTATGTCCCCTTTGGCCATTGCCGGATTTCCTCGCGTGTCATCCGCTCGGCATAGTCGATGAGTTCATGCATGTAGCGGACGACGTCATCGGCGCCGTAGCGGGCGAGCAGCCGGTTGAGCCCGCGCGCGCCGACCTGCGCTGCGGCGTATTGCGCCTGCAGGTCGCCCCAAACGCGATCCGGCACGCGGACATTGATCTTGATCAGCGTTTCCAGCGTCTCGTTGAGCACGTCGCGCGCGTAAAGCTTCAGCGGCGGAATGCGCAGGCCTTCCTGATAGATCTCGGTGGAGTTGCTGGCATTCGATCCCGGCACGCGGCCGCCGACGTCGGTATGGTGGCAGATGACGACGGCGAAAGCACGCCGCTTGCCGCCGTAGAACAGCGGCACGAACATGAAAATGTCGGGCAGGTGCATGCCGCCGTGATAGGGATCGTTCATGATCACGGCGTCGCCTTCGTGCAGGTCGTCGCCGAACTTGGCGAGCACGGCGGCGATCGCTTCGGGCACGGCGCCTAGATGCAGCGCGATGGTCTTGGCCTGCGCCACCATCTGCCCGTCGGCGTCGCACAGCGCGGCGGAGAAATCCATCACGTCCTTGACGATCTCCGAGCGCGCGATGCGCACCACCGTATAGGCCATGTCGTCGACGACGGAATCGAGCCCGCTCTTGATGACGGCAAAAGTGATCGGATCGATCTTCACGATACGCCTCCCATTTCGCCTGCCAATTCCATGACGATGCTGCCGACGGCGTCGCAGGCCACGGTGACATTCGGCGGCACGACAATAGTGGCGTCGAACTCGTCGATGATCAGCGGGCCGGGCCGGGGAGTGCCGTCGAGTGCTTGCCGCGATACGACCTTGGTCTCGACAAAATCCTCGCCGCGGCCGAACGAGACCGCGCGGCTCGACGCGGCCTTGGTGACCGGCTGAGCAGCGGGCCGCATGGCGCCGAAATCAAGCCGCACGTCGCGCAAGCCGTGTCCGACCAGCCGCAATTTCACCAGGTCGATCGCGGTCGTGTCACGATAGCCGTAGGTCTTGAGATATTCGGCGAGGAAGCGTGCGGCCATTTGCGCTTTGGTGCCGGATCCGGTTTCGAAAACGACGGTCAGTTCGCTGGCCTGGCCTTCGTGGCGCAGGTCGGCCTGCCAGGCGAGCGCGACCTTGTCGCCGGAATAGCCGTCCTGTTGCAGGCGGCGAAGCATCGCCGTGGCAAGGCCGTCCATCGTGGCCTTGAGTTCAGAATCCGCCACATCGTCGAGCGGCTTGAGAACAGCGGTCAGCGACGTGTGCTCGATATCGGCGCCCAGCATGCCGACGGCAGAGAACACGCCGGACAAAGGCGGTACGATGACGCGCCGGATGCCGAGCTGCGGCGCCAATTCGACGGCATGAATGCCGCCATTGCCGCCCATGGCGATCAAGGTGAAATCGCGCGGATCGCGGCCGCGCTCCACGGTGACGGCGCGAATGGCGCGGCTCATTGCAGCATTGGCCACGGCGCGAATGCCATGCGCGGCTTCGACCGCCGTCATGCCGAGCGGAGTTGCGATATATTTTTCGATCGCCGCGAGCGACAGCGATTTGTCGATCGGCAATTGCCCGCCGGCGAGTGCGGTCGGGTTGATATAGCCGAGCACGATATTGGCGTCGGTCACGGTCGGAAAACTGTTGCCGAGATTGTAGCAAGCAGGTCCCGGAACAGCGCCGGCCGATTCCGGCCCGACCCGAAGCAGCCCGCCCTGATCGATGGTCGCGAGCGAGCCGCCGCCCGCGCCGACTTCGGCGATGTCGATCGCCGGAACCTTGAGCATATAGCCGCCGGCCTTGATGAAGCGGCTCGACGTAGAGATGCCGTCGCGGAATTCGTATTCCGAGGTCATGCTCGGCTCGCCGCCCTCGATGACCACGGCCTTTGCCGTTGTGCCGCCCATGTCGAAGACGATGGCGTCCATGTCGCCGCGCGCCCGCGCCAACCGCGTGCCGCCGACGACAGCACCGGCCGGCCCCGAGGCCACGACAAGAACCGGCCTTTCGCTTGCGGCTGCCGCCGGGATCATGCCGCCATTCGAGGTCATGACCAGAACCGGCGCGGCGATGCCGGCCTGGCGCAAACCGTCTTCGAGCCGGTTGAGATAGCGGCGCATGGCGGCCAGGAGATAGGCATTGACCACCGTCGTGCTGGTCCGCTCGTATTCCTTCATCTCGGGCAGGACGGCATAGGACGCGCTGAGCAGCAGCTGCGGAAACGCCCCGCGGATGATCGTCTCGGCGCGCTGTTCGTGGTGCGGATTGCGGTAGCTGTTGATGAAGCAGATCGCGATCGATTCGATGCCGGCGGCAGACAGCTTTTCGGCGGCGGCCAGCACATCAGCCTCGTTCAGCTCCTCGACGGTCGCGCCATCAGCCGCAATGCGTTCGCTGACTTCGAGCCGATGCCGCCGCGGCACCAAGGGCTGCGGTTTCGACCAGGTGAGGTCGAACATTTCCGGCATGCGGATGCGCCCGATCTCGAGCACGTCGCGGAAGCCGCGCGTGGTGATCAATCCGGTCGCGGCGCCCGACTTCTGCAGGATGGTGTTGGAGGCAACGGTGGTGCCGTGCAGGACTTCGGCGACCGCCGACGGCGGGATCGCCAGTTTGCGCAACAAGGCCGCAACGCCTGAAATGACCGCTTCGCTCGGATCGCTCGGCGTCGTCGAGACCTTGGCCTCGTGCAGCACCGCGTCGCCCGCCATCAGCACGATATCGGTGAACGTGCCGCCGATATCGACGGCGACACGGACCGTTCTCTCGCCGGCTGTCCAGAAGGGCGTCATAACCTTATCTTGCAGGCTTCAGACGCGAAATTCCACGCCTCGTTTGCGGCCCTGGAAGACATTGAGGAACAGTTCGTCGAGCACCGGCTTGCGGCGCGTCAGGCCCTGCTCGTGCGCATAGCCGACTAGCGTTTCGAGCGTCTTCGCATTCTTTTCGGCGAGCCCGTACTCCCAGGGATCGTCGCCGAAGATGCTTTCCTGCTCCTCCCAGGCCTCGCGATACCAGACCAGCGGCACGACTCGCGGATTGGTCAACCGCTTCATCGCGATGTTCTTGGCCTCGTCGAAGGCGTGAAACAGATTGATCGCAATCCAAGGATTCTTTTCGACGACCTCGCGGCGAATGCCGAGCACATGCATGATCGGGAAAATTCCGGTCTTCTGGTAATAAGCGTGCTCATCTCCGCGGTAGTTCGGGAACAGCCGCGCCACCCGCGAATCCTTTTCCAGGAGCGGGCGGATCAGGTCGGGATGCAGCAGCGCGTCGATCTCGCCGTCCACCAGCATCTGTTCGACCGAACTGTCATGCGGCAGCCGCACGATCTTGAGCTTGGCCGAGCCTTCGAAATTGATGGTCTCGTCGAGCTCGCAGAACCAGGTGATCGATTCGAGCGGCACGCCATATTCGTGCTGCAGGATGCCGCGCAGCCACACCAGAGCGGTCGATTGAAATTGCTTGAGGCCGATCTTGCGGCCGGCAAGGTCTTGCGGCTTGCGGATGCCTTTGGCCGTGTTGATGAAGATGAAGCCGTGACGGAAGCGGCGATGCAGAAATACCGGCATGGCGTCGACCGCCATGCCCTGGTCGCGCGCGACGAAGTAGGAGGAGCAAGAGACCTCGGCGACGTCGAATTCGCCGTTGCGCAGGAAGCGCCAGTGACGGGTAGTGGAGTCCATGCCGGTGAGCAAATTGAGGTCGATGCCTTCGGGCGTCACCGTGCCCTCTTTCAGCGCGCGCACGATCTCGTAGTCACCGCAGGCCAGCGTCAATGGCAATTTCGACAATCGGATCTCCTTCAGTCGGATACCGGTTGATGCGTCTTCAGCTCCTTGGCGTAGCGGGCCAGCGCGAGGTAGCGATAGATGCCGTGCACGAACTTGCTGTAGGGCAGCAGCAGGAACAGCGCGCAGACCACGCCGAGATGCAGCGCCAGCAGCGTCGCCATCCACGTCGTGTCGCGCAGCACCAGCAGCGCGAGCCCGGTGGTGCCGGTTGCGAACAGCATAAAGATGAAAGCGACGTCCATGCCGGTAGAGCCGGGATCGAGCAGATCCGGATCGCGTTCCTTCTTGGCAACGAGAAGGCCGATCGGGCCGATGACAAGGCCGATCCCGCCGAGCGTGCCGAGGATCACTGGCAGGTCATACCAGGCATAAGGCGCTTCGCGGCCGAGGAAATAATGATAGCCGGTGGCGACAACCGTCGAGGCGAAGCACAGCGCGAAGCCGTAGAACGTCAAATGGTGGAACAGCTTGCGGCGGTCCTTCGGCTCGTCTTCACGGCTGGCGCACCCGCCCTTGCCGCCATCAAGATATTTCAGATGCGCGGCGTCGATGGTGGCCTGCCATAGCGGGCCCGGCGCGCCGAGCGATGCCACAGGCTCGCCGATATCGCGCCAGAATGCGATGGCGCCGGCAACGATGGCGACGATCGCGTAGATAAAGGTCACGCCGAAAATCAGCACCATGAGATTGTGCGACATGAACACATAAAACGCGCCCGGCTCGGTATGCACGCTCCGCAGTAAGCTTGGATCGTAGTACGCGAAAAAGCCTCCGATAAAGACGATCGCGCTTAGGGCCACGATGACGCCGACGGCTACGCCGTTGCGCGCGAACAGTCCGGAGAGCAGGCGCGGCCAGGCGTAAGCGCGATAGGACTCGATCCGCACTTGTGCGAGCGCGCGCGGCACATTGACCTCGAACTCGTGCGGCGGCGAGAACTGGCAGTCGAAATAGCAGGCGCCACAGCCGTGGCAGAGATTGGCGAGGTAGTTCAGGTCGCCGTCGTTGAAGATGCGGCGCATTTCCATGGCAGGGAACACGGCGCAAAGGCCTTCGCAATAACGGCAGGAATTGCACACCACCATCAGCCGGTCCGCTTCAGCGAGCACCGGCGAGGTGTGCTGCGTCGTCGTATGCATGTTAGTTGCGGGCATTCTTCGCGGCCTCCAATCCCGCAATCCGTCCGAATACGCTGCCGATGGTCATGCCGATGCCGGCGGCATAGCCTTTGCCGAGCACATTGCCGGCCATGATCTCGCCGGCTGCGAACATGTTGGCTGACGGCCTGCCGCCCTTCATGAGCATGCGCGCTTCCTTGTTCACGCGGGTGCCGAGATAAGTGAAGGTGATGCCGGGCCGCACCGGATAGGCATAGAACGGCGGCTTCTTGATGTGCCGCGCCCAGTGCGATTTCGGCGGGGTGAGGCCTTCGGTCCGGCAATCGTCGAGATCGGTGTGATTGAACGTGCCGGGCCGGACGGCGGCGTTGAAGTCGGCGACGGTCTTTTCCAGCACGGCCGGGTCGAGCTCGAATTTCTTCGCCAGTTCGCCGATCGTATCGGCCTGGATCGGCGGATAGAGCGACGGCATGAACAGCCGCAGCGAAGACGCGTCGAAGATGATGTAGCCGATCTGGCCCGGCTGCTGCGCCACAAGCCGCCCCCAGATCGCGTAGCGCTTCGGCCAGACGTCCTCGCCTTCGTCGTAGAAGCGCTTGGCCTCTTTGTTGACGACGATACCGAACACGACGCAATCGAGACGGGTGATGATGCCGCCGTCGTATTTCGGCGCCCGCGCATCGATCGCCACCGCATGGCACTGCGTTGGATCGCCGACGTCCTGCACGCCGGCATCGAGCAGCATTTTCAAGACTGTGCCGCGGTTATTCGGCGTGCCGCGAATGAGAAAGTTTTCGGCCGCTTCGCCCCAATATTGCTTGAGCCACTCGATGTTCGATTCGAAGCCGCCGCAGGCGGCGACCAGGGTCGCGCCGCGAAACACCTTGCTCTCGCCGTCGCGTTGAACCGTCGCCGACAGGAACATGCCGTTCCGGATATCGAGCTTGGTCACCGGCGCGTCGTAATGGATCTTGACGCCGAGCCGCTCCGCGGTCTGATAGAGCGAGTTGAGCATGGCGCGGCCGCCGCCGAGGAAGAACGAATTGGTGCGTCCGAGCGTCAGCGTGCCGCCAAGCGAGGGCTGGAAGCGCACGCCCTGTTCGGCGATCCAGGTCAACATCGCCTTGGATTCGTGGATCATGTGCTTGGCGAGCGGCTCGTCGGTCTTGCCGCCGGTGATGCGGAGGAGATCGTCGAACATCTCCTCTTCGGAATAGGGTCCGGTCAGCGTTTCGGTCGCCGTGTCATGGGCGCAGCGCATGTTGCGGGTGTGCCTTGTATTGCCGCCGCGATAGAATTTCGGCGCGGCTTCGAGCACCAGGACGGAGGCGCCTTCGCGGCGCGCGCTGATCGCGGCGCAAAGCGCGGCATTGCCGCCGCCGATGACGATCGTGTCGAATTTCTTGTCAGTATCCAATGTCTTGTCCGTAACCATGTCAGGCTTCATTTGCGGAGCGCTGAAAGCGGGCGGCCCCGGCCACCGAATTCCGCACTGTGCGGCTCACAGTTTCCTATTGTCGGGCGGCCAGGTGAATGACGGCGCGATGTCAGGCGCGAAATCCTGACCGGCCAACAGTTTGAAACGGGTGGGAGAAATTGTGTAGAGCGGAATGCCGGCACGGGATCGAACTGCATTGCGGCCGCCCGCGATGAAGCGGATCGCATGAATGGGAACGCTGATTGCATCTCTATCACGATAGGCTAATGTGCCGCAATTGGGAAAAGTACCAATTTTGGTACAGACTTTGGTACACATGAGTACAGTTGCGGCCGGAGCGCTTAGGGTGACCAAGACGATCGGCAAACGCATTCCGCGGCTCGAAGATCGCGACCTGCTCCGCGGCGAGGCGCGGTTTGTCGATGACATCCATGTCGAAGGCTTGTTGCACGCCGTGTTCGTGCGCAGCCCGCACGCGCATGCCAAGATTCTCTCGATCGGCAAAGATGCGGCGCTTGCGGTCCCCGGTGTGCGCGCGGTTCTGACGGCGGATGACATTGCGCGGCATGTGACGACCGACCGCCTCGTCGTGGCATTGCCGGACCGGGTCTACAAGCAGCAGCGTGACCGGCCGATTCTGGCCAAGAACGAAGTGGTCTATGTCGGCGAGCCGCTCGCCATCGTCATCGCGGACAAGCCTTATCTCGCCGAGGACGCGGCGGCTTTGGTCGAGATCGATTACGAGCCGCTTCCTGCCGCGACCGACTGTCATGCGGCGCTCGCGCCGGATGCCGCGCGTGCTCACGCCGATGCCAGCACCAATCTTCTCGCCGAGTTTTCCAGCGGCTACGGCGATGTCGACTCGGCATTCGCTGCTGCCGCGCATGTCTTCAAGGCTTCGATCACCCAGCACCGCGGCGGTTCGCATTCAATCGAGTGCCGCGGCGTTGTCGCTTCGACTGACAGCGAGGGTCGTCTGACACTGTGGAGCTCGACGCAGACGCCGCTTGTTGGCGCACGTCTGCTTGCCGAGATTCTCGGACGCGAACAGGCCTCGGTGCGCGTCGCCGCTCCTGATGTCGGCGGCGGCTTCGGGCCCAAGCTTGTGTTCTATCCGGAGGAAGCCGCGGTTGCGGTTGCCGCGATCGCGCTGAACAAGCCGGTCAAGTGGATCGAAGACCGCCGCGAGCACTTTGTCGCGACGACCCAGGAGCGCGATCAGTTCTGGGACGCCGAAATTGCGCTCGATGCCGAGGGCAAGATCCTGGGTGTGCGCGGCGCGCTGCTGCACGATCACGGCGCCTACACCGCGCGCGGGCTGACGGTGCCGCAAGGCTCTGCGGCTTCGCTGACATTGGCTTACGTAGTTCCGGCTTACCGGCTCGACGTCAAAGTCGTTCTCACCAACAAAGTGCCGGTGACCCCTGTCCGCGGCGCGGGCCAGCCGCAGGGCGTCTTTGTCATGGAGCGCCTTCTCGATATCGCGGCACAGGGCATGGGGCTCGACCGCGCCGAAATCCGGCGGCGTAATCTCGTGCCAGCCTCCGCGATGCCGTTCAAGAAGGGCTTTGTCACCCGCGGCGGAATTCCGATCGAGCTCGATTCCGGCGACTATCCGGCATGCCTGGCCGAGGCCTTGCGGCGCTCGGCATGGCAATCGTTCCCGGAGCGGCAGAAGGCGGCGCGCGCGCAAGGCCGCTACATCGGCATCGGCATCGCCAATTATGTTGAGGGCACCGGCCGCGGGCCGTTCGAGCAGGTCAATGTCCGGATCGAGCCGTCGGGCCTGATCCATGTCGCGACCGGCGCCTCAGCCATGGGGCAGGGCATCAAGACCATGCTGGCACAGGTCGTCGCCGAACAGCTCGGCGGCGCGGTCGAGCGCATCGTCGTGTCGACCGGCGATTCCGCGAAAGTCGCCTTGGGCTTCGGCGGCTTCAACAGCCGCCAGACGGTGATGGCCGGCTCATCGGCGCATGTCGCCGCCGTCAAAGTGCGCGAGAAGGTGCTCAAGATCGCAAGCCACCTGCTCGAAGCCAATGAGGCCGATCTCGACATCACCGGCGACCATGTCCATGTCAAAGGCGCCGACCTGAAGATTTCGATGGCGCGGATCGCACGCGAAATGATCGGCTCGCCGGGCTTTCTGCTGCCCGGGAATATGTTGCCCGGCGTTGAGGCCAGTGAAGCCGTGATCATCAATGCGATGACTTATGCCAATGGCTGTACTGTCGTCGAGGTCGAGGTCGATCCGGAAACCGCCGAAGTAAAAATCCTGCGCATCGTCTTCGTTCATGACGCCGGCAAGATCGTCAATCCGACCATGGTCGACGGACAATTAATGGGTGCGCTGGCGCATGGCGTCGGCAACGGCCTATTCGAGTGGATGGGTTTCGGCGCCGACGGCCAGCCGCTGACGACCAATCTCGCCGACTATCTTCTGGTCACATCCACCGAAATGCCGCCCATGGAAATTGCGCACAGGGAATCGCCGACGCCGCTCAATCCACTGGGCGTCAAAGGCGTCGGCGAATCCGGCGTCATCCCGCTGCCGGCGGCGATCGCGTCGGCGGTCGAGGATGCACTGTCGCCGTTCAATGTTCGGATCAGGCAGGTACCGATCAAGCCAGGCGTGCTGTTCGCCGAACTTCGGCGTCCTGAATAATCAGGTCGCAATTCAATTTGCCTTGGCCGCGCGGGCCTTTTCGATCAGCGCCCACAGCCGCGGCGGCGTCAGCGGTAGGTCTGTGGGCTGCACATTGAACGAACTCAGCGCCGAGGCGATGGCGTTGGTTACCGCGCCGCCGACCGGGATGATGCCGCCTTCGCCTGCACCCTTGGCGCCGAGCGGATTGTGCGGCGCCGGAAACTGTTCGAGCGTCACTGCGCGGATATGCGGATAATCGGTGGCGAGTGGAATCTGATAATCGGCGAGCGAGCCGACCAGCAATTGGCCGTCGGCGTCATAGACCAGCTCTTCGCTGAACACGCTGCCGAGACCTTGCACCGCCGCGCCGACGACCTGGCCGTGCAAGGTCAGCGGGTTGATGGCGCGTCCGACATCGTCGACGACGATATAGTCGAGCACTTCGACCGCTCCGGTCTTGGGATCGACCGCGACATGGGCGGCCGCGCAACCGTATGTATATGTCCGCTTGTCGCTGCTGAAAGTGCCTTCGCCGGTTAGCGGCCCTAACACCACCGCTTGCCCCAGCGTCATAGAGCGCCCGTCGCGCGTCCGTGCCACGCCGGCAGAAACGGTGACCTCTTCAGGCGAGACGCTGAACATTTGCACGGCAAGCTCGCGAAAGGCCTTCAACAGATTCTCGGCCGCGAGCACGATGGCCGAGCCGCCCATGACGGTCGCGCGCGAGCCGTACGAGCCGAAACCCTCTTTCAGATAATTCGTCGATCCGTGCAGCACGCGGACCTGGTCCATCGGGATTTCGATCGCGTCGGCTGCGATCTGGGCCATGATGGTCTCGATGCCCTGGCCGATGGCTGAGGAGCCGACATAGACATCGATATTGCCGGCAGGCGTGACTTCCATGCGCGCGCTCTCGCGCGGGCCGGACGCGCCGCCTTCGACGAAGCAAGCGACGCCAGTGCCGTGATAGCGGCCGTCGTGCAGGGTGCCGGCCAGCGCTTTCTTCTTTTCCCAGCCGAATTCTTCGAGGCAGTGCTCCAGGGTGACGCGGTAGTCGCCGCTGTCGCATTCGGTGTCGCCAAAGCCGTCGTCGGGTGCGATGGAGACAAGCGTATAAGGCATGTCTTGCGCGATGAGGAGATTGCGCCGCCGCATGTCGAGAGGATCGATGCCGAGGTCGCGTGCGGCGATGTCGAACATGCGCTCGCAGAACAGGCAACCTTCGAAGCGTCCGGGCCCGCGATAAGTACCGGCCGGCGTTTTGTTGGTGAGGACGCCGTGGCCGGTGAAATCGAGATTGGGAATCCGGTAGGGCACGGCGGTGAATTGAATCACGTTGCGCACCGGCGTCATGCCATTGGGCCGCACATAGGCGCCGATATCGACATGCATGGTGCCGCGCATCGCGGTCACCGTGCCGTCTTTCTCGCAAGCAATCTCGATCTCGGCATCCATCTGCCGCGCGTGGCCAATGGCGGTGAAGTGTTCGCGCCGGTCCTCGATCCATTTCACCGGATGGCCGAATTTGCGCGCGGCGAAGGCGACAAGAAAATCCTCCGGATAGAATTCACCGCGCGCGCCGAAGCCGCCGCCGACATCGAGCTCGATATAGTCGACGGAGGTTTCCGGCAGGCCCATCATTCCGGCCATGGCGCGGCGATTGAAGAACGGCAATTTCGCCGCCCCGCTGACGGTGAGGCGATTGTCGTTCGCATCCCATTCCGCGAGCAGGCCGCGCGTTTCCATGGGCAATGCGGTATGCCGCTGGACGGAAAATCGCTTGCGGCGGGTATAGGGCGCCGCGGCAAAGGCAGCTTCGGCATCGCCGCATTTCGCGGTGAAGGTTGAGGCGACGTTGGTTGTGGTTCCGGAAAACAAGAGATTCGTGCCGGCCGTTGCCGCTTGCCAGTCGACGCACGGCGCCAGCGTCTCGATCTCGACAACGACCTCCTGCGCGGCGTCTTCGGCAAGTCCGGCGCTTGTCGCAAGCACGACGGCGACCGGCTCGCCGACATAGCGGACAAAATCGGCGGCGATGATCGGCTGCGCGTAGGGCGCGATGGTCGGATTCTTGCGCCGGAACGGAATCGTCGGGATCGGCGTGCCGATATCGGCCGCTGTGATGACGGCGTGAACGCCCGGCATTTCGAGTGCCGGCGCCGCATCGACCTTGAGCACGCGTCCGAACGCAACCGAACTTCGCACAATTGCCGCGTGCCACTGCCCCTGGCGGTTCAGGTCACCGATAAATTGGCCGCGGCCACGCAGAAAGCGAAAATCTTCCACGCGCTCGATCGGCCGCCCGATATAGGTATTGACCAATCTCATCCGGCCTTCGACCCATGCTTTTTGGCGTAGTGCGCGCGCGCCTCGAGCGCCGCCTCGACGATCGGAATGTAGCCGGTACAGCGGCACAGATTTCCGGAGAGCACGTCGCGAATGCGTTCTTCGTCCGCCGCGGGCTCCTCGCTCAGCAATGCATGCAGGGTCGTCAGCATGCCCGGCGTGCAGAAGCCGCATTGTAATGCATGGTGCCTGCGAAACGCCTCCTGCAGCGGCGACAGTTCGTCGCCGTCGGCGAGGCCCTCGACGGTTACGATCGAGACGCCGGCGGCTTGCACTGCAAGCATGAGACAGGACCGGACCGCCTGACCGTCGACGATGACGGTGCAGGCCCCGCAGACGCCGTGTTCGCACCCGGCGTGCGTACCAGTGAGACCGAGATGATCGCGCAGGCAGTCGCACAGCGTGGTACGCGGGGCGACCTCGGCTTCGATGGCTTGGCCGTTGACCTCACATCGAAGCTTCATGACGCGCGCACCCGTTTCCAGCAATCTGTCAGCGCGGCAACAGATGCCCGAATTTGGCGCGGACGTCGCGTTCCAGCTCTTCGCTTGCCCGCACGACGATGGGGAAGGTGGCGCGCCGCCCGAACGGCCTGCAGGCATCGATGACGACGCGCGCATTGCGGGGATCGGTTTCCGAATAGGCCATGGGATCGAGCGCCGAGCTCCAGCAACCGCGCAGGATTTCCATGCCTTCGCGCGGGTCGCAACGCGTGCACATCGCCCAGATCACCTTATCCATGTCGGCGGGATCGATGTCGTCATCGACCACGACGACGAAGCGATTGACGTAGGCGCCGGCATGGCACTGTGAGGCGATCAGGCCGGCTTGTTTAGCGTGGCCGGCATATTGCTGTTTGATCGCAACCGTCAGCCACAGGCGGCTGCCGCCCGCGGCATGCGACCAGACGCCTTTAATCTCCGGTACGCCCGCCGCTTCGAGCTGATTCCACACCGCGCCGGAGCGATATGAGCCGCGATAGAACGAATTGTCGTCGGGCGGGATGCCCGGGATGGCGCCGAGCAGGATCGGATTGTTGCGCATCATCATGGTTTCGACGCGGATCGCCGGCTCCTTCTTCAAGCCGCCGGCGTAATAGCCGGTCCATTCGCCGAGCGGGCCTTCGTCGATTTTGTCGTTGGGATGGATGAAGCCTTCGAAAGCGATCTCGGCATGCGCCGGGATCGGCAGTCCGGTCTTGGGCCCCATGATGATCTCGACCGGCTCGCCGATCAGTCCGCCGGCGGCGTCATATTCATTCTTGCCGTGTGGGATTTCGAGACCGGCGATCATGAACAAAGCCGGATGCATGCCGCAGACCACGGCGACCGGGCAGGGCTCGCCGCGCTCGTGATACTTGCGCTGGATCATGTCACCATGCTTGCCCTTCGAGCACATCACGGTAGCGAGCTTCTTGTCGTGCGCCTGCACGCGATAGGCGCCGTAATTGATCCAGCCGGTGTCGGGATCGCGCATGATCACCATGTCGCCGGTGCCGATGTAGAAGCCGCCGTCGTGCTCGTGCCATTTCGGCACCGGTACCTTGAACAGATCGATGTCGTCGCCGGTGAAGACGTTCTCCAGAAGCGCGCCCGATTTCACTTCGACCGGCGGAATGGTCTTCGCCCCTTTCATATAGCGGCGCCAGAACTGCACCAGCTCGATTTCGCTGCCCTCCGCCGGCAGGCCGACCGTGAGATTGATGCGGCGGATCGAGGTGAGCAGGTTGGCGAGGATGCGATGGCCCGCGGGATAGCCGGGAATGTCGTCGAACAGCACGGACGGATTGCCGATCTTGCGCTGATAAATGTCGACGATGCCGCCGATTTCGCGCTCGCGATTGGCGCCCTTGATGTGCTGGATCTCGCCGGCAGCATCCATCTCGCTCAGCCAGGACCGCAGGTCCTGCTTGGAAATGTTGCTGGTCGCGGAAGGCGGCTTCACCATCGTGTTCATGTTCTGCCTCGGTGTTCGGGCGCGCGCGGCATCATGGCACCGGACGCACCCGCTGTCTTGTCAACTTCCGGTCTGCGTGCTCTGCGTTCGAAGCCGGGCGGCGGCATCGAGCGCGGCAGCGACAATGTTCTGATAGCCGGTGCAGCGGCACAGATTGCCCGAGATCGCGATCCGCACGTCGTGCTCGGTCGGATCCGGGTTGTCGCGCAGGAATTCAATGAGCGTGGTCAAGATCCCGGGCGTGCAGAAGCCGCATTGCAGGCCGTGATTGTCGCGGAAGGCTTCCTGCAACGGGTGCAGCGTATCGTCGTTCAGTGCGATGCCTTCGATGGTCATGATCTCATGGCCGTCAGCCTGGACGGCGAGCATGAGGCAGGATCGCGCCGAGTGGCCGTCGAACAGCACAGTACAGGCGCCGCAGACTCCGTGCTCGCAGCCGAGATGGGTGCCGGTGAGCCCGAGTTGATGCCGCAGGAAATCGGCGAGCGTCACCCGCACCGGCACGGCTTCCTCATAGGTCTTACCGTTGACCGTGACCGAGATCTTGCGCGTCTCGCTCATGACTGCGCTTCCCCGGTCAGACGCTGATGCGCCTTCAGCAGCGCCCGGCGCGGCAGCACGGTCGCCAGCTGCTGGCGATAGGAGGCAGGAGCGTGAATGTCGTCGACCGCCTCGAGGCTGCGCAGCGACTCGCAGATGTCCGCGAGCCGCTTCTCCTCGATCTTCTCGCCGATCAGCGCCCGCTCGACCTCGGGTGCCCGCACCGGCGCCGGTCCCATGCCGCCGAGCGTGACGGACGCGCGCGTGACCTTGCCGTTGGCATCCTCCTCGATCAGCGCCGCCGCCGAGACGATGGCGAAATCGCCGTGACGCCGCGCGAATTCGACAAAGGCATAGCCGTGCCCGGCTGCCCAGCACGGAAACGCAACCGCGGTGAGCATTTCATCGGGCTCGATCGCCGGCGTCATATAGGCAACCGGAAATTCGGCGAAGTCGATGGTGCGGATGCCGCTCTTGCCGGCGACCGATACTTTCGCGTCCAAGGCGGCCGCGACCGACACCAGCTCTGCGGAGGGATCGAGATGGCAGAGCGAGCCGCCGAGCGTGCCGCGATTGCGGGTCTGACGGTGGCCGACATGCGCGATCGCTTCGTGCATCAGCGGGCATTTTGTCTTCACGGCGGCAGAAAATTCGATGTCGCGCTGGCGCGTCATCGCGCCGATCTCGATCGTGTCGCCGCGCTCCTTGATATAGCTCAAGCCCTCGACGCGGTTGAGATCGATGACATGATCCGGCAGCACGAAGCGCATATTGAGCATCGGCATCAGCGATTGGCCGCCGGCGAGAAGCTTGGCATTCTCCAGTGTCGACAACAGGCCGACGACGTCCGCCGTCGTGCGCGGGTCATGATAGGAAAAATCAGGCGGCTTCATGCAGATATCTTGAGTTCAAGTGTCCTGCGGTCCGTCATTGCGGCTTTCCCGCCAAGCCAGCGTGATCGATGACGTCCTTCCATTTGGCGTCTTCGGACGCGACGAAATCCGTAAACTCCTTCGCCGTCATCGGTTGCGCCAGAAAGCCGTTCTGGCGAAACCGTTCCTGCACATCGGGGAGCGCGATCGCCGCGACGACGGCTCTGTTCAGTTTCGCCGCAATTTCATCGGGCAGTTTCGCCGGTCCTGAAAACCCAAACCAGGTGTTGTCGATAAGTTCGGGATGGCCAAGCTCTTTGAAGGTCGGCAGATTCGGAAAATCCGGGCCCCGCTCGGGTGTGGTAACGGCGATGCCGATCAGCGTATTGGCATGCAGAAATCCGGACGTCGATGACAGTGTCGAGGTCGAGAACGGCACTTGACCGGAGACCACATCGGTGAGCGCCTCGGCGGTCGACTTATATGGCACATGTTCAGGTTTGACGTTCAGCGCAGTCGCGATGGCGACGCCCATGAGATGGCCGTCAGAGCCCACGCCCGACGAAGAGAATGTGAAGGCGTGGCCGGGCGCTTTGGCGTAGGCAATGAAATCCGCCAGCGTCTTGGCATGCGTCGCTTGCGTCGCGGCGAGAACCACCGGCGAGCCGCCGATATACGCGATGTGCTTGAAGTCGCCGAGCGGCTTATAGGTCGCCTCGGGATTGATCACTGGGATCAGCGACATTGTCGACAGATTGGTGATGCCGATCGTGTAGCCATCGGGCGGGGCGGTGGCGATCTGCTGCGTGCCGACGATGCCGCCGGCGCCGGGACGATCTTCGACGACGAACGCCTGGCCGAGGCTTTCGGAGAGGTGCTGCGCGACGATTTGCGCAAGCGTATCGCCCGCGCCGCCGGCGCCAAACGGAACCACAATCCGGACCGGATGCGACGGCCACGTCTCGATGCCGCTTTGGGCGCGTGCCTCCGACGGGGCGCACGTCAGCATCCAGCCCGTCAAAAGGCCTGCCAAGATAAGCGCGATGAGGCGAAAATCGGCCGAGGGCTCGGGTTTGCCCATCTCTTTCCCTTCTTAAGCGCCGCCGGCGGCATTCTGGACGGTACCGAGCAAGATCGTCAAGAAATCGGCATTTTTACAAAAATTGGGATGCTTCATCGGTCTGGATCGGCGCACATCTATAATGTGCGCTTGTGGGTGCGCCCATCGAGGGCATTTCGCGTCCCGTCTAGGCCGGCGGGAAAATGTGCGGGAATTTGGCCCGCAGCTTTGCCCGCAGATCGGCGCTGACATCCACTACTGTCGGGAAGGTCTTTTTGAGCTTCATGTCGTAGGGAATGCAGGCATCGATGAGGATGCGGTTGTTGAAATTGCCCGGCAGATAGAGCGGGTCGCGCTTCGAGGCCCAGGCCTTCTGAATCAGGTCGATGTCGACATTGGGATCGAACCGCGTGCACATCGCCCACAGCACCTGATCGAGCTCGCCTGCATCAATGTCGTCGTCGACCACGACGTTCCACTTTCCGGCATAGGCGCCGCCTTGACAGGCAGCGGCGATGTGCAGCGCCTGGCGGGCATGGCCGGGGTAACGTTGGCGGATCTGAACGACGGTAAAGCGCGTCGCCGGTCCCGCTTCATGATTCCACACGCCGAGAACGTCTGGCACGCCGGATGCTTCGAGCGCGCGCCAAATTTGCGCTGCGCCCGCAATACCCTTGAGCAAGCCGGTCTCGTCAACCGGCTTGTGCTGCGGGGCGCAGCATAGGATCGGATCGTTGCGGTAAAGAATGCTTTTGACGTTGATGTACGGCCGGTTCTGCGTGTCGTCGGAGTAATAGCCCATCCATTCACCGAACGGGCCTTCCGGCAGCGTCTGTCCGGGTACGGTCTCGCCCTCGATCGCGATCTCGCAATCGGCGGGGATAGGAAAGCCGGTATAGGGTCCGCGGATGACGTCGATCGGTTCGCCGCGCAAGCCCCCGGCGAGATCGTATTCGCTGACGTCGGGCATTGGCGCGCCGGATAACAGGAACAACAGCGGATCCTGGCCGCACAAGATGACGACCTTCATCGGCTGACCGCGCTCGAAATAGATGTCGCGATGAATGCGGCCGTGCTTACCTTCGGTGATCTGGCAGCCGATGGTCTTGCCGTCATAGACCTGCGAGCGATAGGCCCCGAGATTGAACCAGCCTTTGTCGGGGTCCTGTGTGACCACGCAGTCGGCGGTGCCGATGAAGCGCGCCTTGTCCTGCTCGTGATGGCGCGGCACCGGAAATTTCAGCACGTCGCAGGCGTCGCCCTCGATCACGTTTTGCAGGATCGGGCCGTCCTTTACGAAACGCGGCGGGATCGTCTTCATGTCCTGCATGCGGGCGTGGAAGCGCCGCACGATGTCGACCTTACGCTCTTGTTCGAGCGGCAGGCCGAGCGTCAGCGCCACGCGATTCACCGTCGAGAAGTGGCCGTAGAGAGTGCGGAAGCCTTTCGGGTAGCCGGGTATTTCGTCGAACAGGATGGCGGGCGCGGTATTGTTGCTCTGCTCGGTGAGCATCTGGGTGATGCTGCCCATCTCGACATCCCAATGTGCGCCGTTGACGTGCAGGAGCTCGCCGATGCGCTGGACCTCGTTGAGCCAGCCACGCAGGCCGTCGCGATAGTGGAGCTTCGGTTTGATCTCGCTGTCGACGAAGGCCATGGCGGAGGTCCTCAATGCGCTTTAGGGGACGGATTGGCAGTATTGTATTCAATTGTATACAATTGGCAAGCCGCCAGTGCCTGAGCCGAAAGGGGCTAACGCATGGCCTGTTCGATCCGGGCGCGGACATAATGCGGCGAGATCGGCACCTGCGAGATCCGGATGGCGAACTCGCTGAGCGCGTCCTCGATCGCGGAAATGATCACGGCGGCGGCCGGGATGGTGCCGACTTCGCCGACGCCCTTGGCGCCGAGCGGATTGAGCTGCGTCGGGCTTTCGGTATAGAGCGTTTGCATCGGCGGCATTTCTGTCGCCGCTGGCAACAGATAGTCGGCAAAATTGGTCGCCAGCGGCTGGCCGTCGCGGTCATGGACGATGTGCTCGAAAATGGCGTTGCCGATGCCATGGACGATGCCGCCCTTGACCTGTCCGTCAACGATCATCGGATTGATGCGGCGGCCGGCATCCTGCGCGGCGACATAGTTGAGCAGTGTGACGCCGCCGGTCTCGCAATCGACTTCGACCTCGGCGATGTGGCTGGCATTGGCGTAGGCGAGCGCATCAGTGCGGAAATTCGACATTGCATCCAGGCCCGGCTCGAGACCGGACGGGAAGGCATAGCCCGGAGCGCCGTTGAGGATGCGTGCCAATTCGGCAAGGCTGACGCTTGCGTCTTTCGCGCCGGCGACATGGACGGTGCCGTCGCTCAGTTCGAGGTCGACTTCGTCGGCTTCGATGATACGGCTCGCCAATGTCTTGGCTTTGGCGGCAACTGTGCGCGACGCTAGCAGCACCGACGATCCCGCGGTGATGAGTTGCCGGCTGGCGAAGCCGCCGAGCCCAAGCGGCACCAGACCGGTATCGCCCGCGACCACATTGATGTCGGAGGCCTTGAGCCCGAATTCGCTCGCGCAGATCTGCGCCAGCGCTGTGCGCAGACCCTGACCCATCGGCGCGGCGCCGGTATAGACCGACACCTGACCGGTGAGGTCGATGCGCACGAGGCCGGTTTCGAACGGGCCGCGTCCCGTGCCCTTCACCGCATTGGCGATACCGATGCCGATGCGGCGGCCGCTGGCGCGGGCCTTGGCCTTGCGCTCCGGAAAATCGCGCCACCGGCCGGCTGTGAGCGCCGCCTGCTGCGTCGCCGGATAATCGCCGGTGTCGTAGACGATCGACACGCCCGAGCGCGCCTTGACCGGTTTCTCATAGGGCATGTCCTCGGCCGCGATCAGATTGCGCTCGCGCACGACGGCGCGGTCGAGCTTGAGCTTGGCCGCGACCAGATCCATCAGCCGCTCCATGGCGAAAGCGGATTGCGGATAGCCCGCGCCGCGCACTGACGAGACCGGCGTCTTGTTGGTCAGCACGACGCGCACATCCATAGCAAAGGCCGGCACCACATAGGGCCCGGTGACGGCGGACGCGGAATTGTAGGGCAGGTTGACGTCCTGCAGCGCGTAAGCGCCCTGGTCGTGGATGAGCGTGCCGCGAATTCCGGCAATGACGCCGTCATTGTCGGTAGCGATGCCGAGCCGCCAGATCTGGTCGCGCTCCTGCACCGCATTGGTGAAGTGCTCGCGCCGGTCCTCGATCCATTTGATCGAACGCTTGAGCAGCTTCGTCGCCGCCGCGACGGCAATGTCCTCGGAGTAGACGCATAATTTCGCGCCGAAGCCGCCGCCGACATCGGGCGTCACCACCCTGATCTTGGTGTCGGGCAGGCCGAGCAGGACGGCGATGGAGTTCTTCAGGTCATGGGCCTTCTGGGTCGACGCCGACACCAGCAGCGAATCCTCGCCGGCGCGGTATTCGACGACAATGCCGCGGCCTTCGATCGAATGCGCGCCGCCGCGGCATTGTACGATTTCGTCCTCGAACACATGCGCGGCCGTCTTGAAGGCCTGCTCGACATCGCCGTAACCGACCTTGTAAGTGGCGACGACGTTCGACTTGAGCTCGGAGCGCACACGCGGGCTCGCGGCCTGCTCGCTGGCGCGGCAATCGACGACCGGCTGGAGCACGTCATAGGTGACGTCGACCAGGGCGGCGGCGTCTTCGGCGACATAGCGGCTGTCGCCGAGAACGAGCGCAACGGCCTCGCCGACATAGGAGACCTCCTTGTCGGCGAGCGCAAACGGCCAGACCTGATCGAGCGCGGTGCCGGAATTGGAGTGGCGCTTCATGCGCCGTTGCCGCATCGCCGTGGCGAGGTCGTCGAGCGTCAGAACGGCGTGAATGCCGGGCAGGGCGGCGGCAGCGCCTGTGTCGATGGTGCGGATCGCGGCATGGGCATGGGGACTGCGGACGAAGCTCGCGTGAAGAAGACCTGGAACCGCGATGTCGTCGACAAAGCGGGCATGGCCCTTCAGGAGCGGCTCGTCCTCGATGCGGGGAACACTCTGTCCGATCACGTCAGTTCCCTTGGGCCTTGGGCTTCCGGCAGCTCTGTATTCCACTGTATACAAAGAGCGGATCGCGCCACAAGCGGGCCGTTGCAAGGGTATAGGAGCCGGTCGGCCGGCTCCTATCAAATCTTCGCGGCGTGGGCGGCGAAGTATTCCAGGCGGTATTTCTGCGCCTGCTGGATGTGATGGCGGGCCGCCTTCTCGGCCGCATCCGGATCGCGTTTCTCGATGGCGCGGACAATGCGCAGATGCTCGATATCAGACTGGCCGTGGCGTGACGGCATCTGCGCCGTGAGATTCTGCAACAGCGCCATGGAATTGTTGAGAACTTCCAGCATTTCCAGCAGATACTCGTTATGCGTTGCTTGGTAGATATGCTGGTGAAAGCGGCGGTTGAGCGTCACCAAAGCCAGCTGCTTATGGCCCTCTTTGCTGAGCTGCTTTTGCAGCTGGTAGAGCACCGCGATCTCGTGATCGGTTGCGTGCTGGGCGGCATGGCGCGCGGCGGAGCCTTCGAGGATTTCGCGCGTGGCATAGAGGTCGAAGATCTGCTTGTTGGACAGCTCCGCCACCGCAAAGCCGCGCCCGGGCCGCACCACCAGCAAGCCGCGCCGCTGCAGTCGCTGCAGCGCCTCGCGCACCGGCGTGCGGCTGACGCCGAGGCTCCCGGCGATATCCTCCTCGCGGATGCGCTCGCCTTGGGCGAAGCGGCCTTCCCAGATCGCGTTGCGCAAGGTGTGATAGACGAAGTCCGCGCGCGATCCGTTGTGCTCGCTGCGGTCAAGCGCGGTGAGGAAGCTCGAGCCGGTCGCTGCGCTGCCAGCTCGCCGCTGCGGCGTGCGCTTCTTCGGACGAAGCTTCTGTGCGATCGATTTCAAAGCACGTTCCCTCGAGCGGCAGCCGAGACGATTTCGGTCGGACTCAATCAGTAATGGCGGTGCCGCTCCCGTGAATCAATGCTCTTCGCACGACATAGCGCCGAGCGATAGCAAGCTTGGGGGCGTTTCGGGTCATTCCGTTTTTGTTACACTTAGTTGCAGTTTGCTGCACGCGCCCTTTGCTGCTTCATACCAACTGTAACATTAAGTGTACAAAAGCTGGTGCGACTGCTAGACGAAGCTCATGAAGCCCGCGCCGTTCGCCTATCATGCGCCGACGAAATTGCAGGACGCATTGAACCTGCTTGCGGACCTGGCGCCGCGAGACGGGCGCATTCTCGCCGGCGGTCAGACGCTCGTTCCCACCATGGCGTTTCGAATGGCGCGGCCCGCGCATCTGATCGACATCAATGGCATTCGCGAACTCGAAGGCGTCAGCATCGCCGGCGATCGTCTGCGCATCGGCGCCTGCACGCGGCACGTCTTTTTCGAGTCCAGCGAGATTCCCGGCCGTCTCGGCGATCTCCTGCGTAAGGTCGTGCGCTTCATCGCGCATTATCCGATCCGCCAGCGCGGCACCTTTTGCGGCAGTATCGCCAATGCCGATCCTTCTTCGGAATGGTGCTGCGTCACCGCCGCGCTCGATGGAATCATCGTTGCCGAAAGCGCGCGCGGAACGCGCCGCATCGCGGCCAAGGACTTCTATAAAGCCTTGATGACGACGGCGCTGCGCGACGACGAGCTGATCACCGCGGTGGAATTGCCGGTTCTTTCGGATGACACGCGCACCGGCTTCAGTGAATTCAGCCGCCGCGCCGGCGATTTCGCGATCGCCATGGCGCTTGTGACTTACCGTCTAGAGCGTGGCTCCATTGCGGGCGCGCATGTCGGGATAGGCGGTGCCGAGGCGGTGCCGCGCCGCGTGTCCGCAGCGGAAGAGATATTGAACGGCAAAGTGCCGGCGCCGCAGCTCTTTGCCGAGGCCGGCGCGGCAGCGGCCGCCGATATCGAACCCATCGACGATAGCAACAATCCCGTCGAATACCGCCGGGCCCTTGTTCGTACGCTGGTCGGCCGGGCACTCGCGAGCGCGACATGATGGACAAGATCGACGTCATCCTCGACATCAACGGCGGCGCATATGAGGTGAGCGTCGAGCCACGGCGCACGCTCGCCGATGTCATCCGCGACGATTGCGGGCTCACCGGCACGCATCTCGGCTGCGAACACGGCGTCTGCGGCGCCTGCACTGTGCTCGTTGACGGCGCGCCGGTGCGCTCATGCCTGATGTTCGCGGTACAGGCGAACGGCAAGACGATCAGGACGGTGGAGGGCCTGCAGCAAGGCGGTGCGCTGCATCCGCTTCAGGAGGCTTTCATCGCGCATCACGGCCTGCAATGCGGCTTTTGCACGCCGGGCTTTCTGATGTTGGCCACGGGGCTGCTCGAGCAGAAGCCGCATATCGATGACGAAGAACTCCTCGACGCTCTGTCTTCCAATCTCTGCCGCTGCACCGGTTACGAGAATATCGTCAAAGCGGTGAAAGCCGCCGCGGTTCAAATGAGCGCCCGCAAATGAGCGCGGGCGCGAAGGACCGCGATGAGTCCGGCATCGGCGCTTCGGTGCCGCGGCTCGAGGATCCACCGCTGGTCACCGGCCGCGGCCAATTTGCCGGCGACATGTCCTTCCCGCACCAATTGCACATGCGCATCGTCCGTTCGGCGCACGCGCACGGCCGGTTGAACAAGGTCGATGTCAGCGAAGCCAAGGCGGTTCGCGGTGTCGTTGCCGTCTGGACCGCGCATGACATCAGCGATCTGCCTCCGATCGAATTCCGCGAAGGCCCGAACGAGAAGCTGGCGCCGTTCCGTCAGCCGGTGCTGGCGCGCGATTGTGTCCGTTATGTCGGTGAGCCGGTCGCAGCCGTGTTCGCGACCGATCCTTACATTGCCGAAGACGCGGCCGATCTCGTCGCTGTAGAGGTCGAGGATCTTCCCGTCATTGTCGATGCCGCGGCGCCGGTCGCCGATTTCGCCAATGGCTTGACCACCGAACCGATCATTTGCCGGCAGGGCTACGGCGACGTCGATGCGGTGTTCCGCAATGCCGCGCACACTTGTCGAGATCGATGTCGCCGTCGGCCGGCATTCCGGCGTGCCGCTCGAAACCCGCGGCGCCATCGGCCGCTACGACGCTGCGCGCGATATTCTTGAGCTTCATGGCGCCGCCAAGGTCCCGCATCGCAACCGGGAATTGCTGGCGCGCATGTTCGGCCGCAGCACGGCCGCGCTGCATTGCCACGAGGCTCATGTCGGCGGCGGTTTCGGCGTGCGCGGCGAAATCTATCCGGAAGATGTTCTGGTTCTGCTTGCGGCGCTGCGGCTTGGCCGTCCGGTGAAATGGCTGGAAGATCGCCGCGAGCACATGATCGCGGCCAATCACTCGCGCCAACAGCGTCATGTCATTCGCGCCGCAGTCGATGCCGAAGGGCACGCTGCTCGGCATCGACGATCGCTTCTTCCACGATCAAGGCGCCTATATCCGCACCCACGGCACCCGCGTCGCCGAGACCGCGATGCGGCATTTTGCCGGGGCCGTATCGCCTGCCGAATTATCGCGTGAATTGCCACTTCCGGCTCACCAACAAGACGCCGGCCGCGACCTATCGTGCGCCGGGGCGGTACGAGACCAATTTCGTGCGCGAGCGATTGATGGATGAGATCGCGAAAAAGCTCGGGCTCTCGCGCATCGAGATCCGCCGCCGCAATCTGTTGCAGCCGGCCGATATGCCGCACGAGCGCCCGCTGACCGCGCTCGGCGACGAGGTAGTGCTGGATTCCGGCGATTATCCCGGTCTGCTCGACAAGGCCTTGGCGCGCTGCGGCTGGGATGAGCTCGAAGGCGACGTCAAAGCGCGCCGCAACAACGGCGAATTGGTCGGGCTTGGCCTTGCCGTCTATGTCGAGAAGAGCGGGCTTGGCCCGGTCGACGGCGTGCATATCCATGTGCATGACAGCGGCGATGTCGAGGTCATCACCGGCGGCGCTTCGGTGGGGCAGGGTTTCGAGACGGTGATCGCGCAGGTCTGCGCCGACAAGCTCGGCATCGACTATCGGCGCGTGCGCGTCGTGCACGGCCAGACCGATCGCATCGAATACGGTATCGGCGCGCACGCGACCCGCGCGACCGTGATGACCGCCAATGCCACGGCGGTTGCGGCGGAGAAGATCCGCGCCAAGGCTCTAGACATGGCGGCGCAGCTTCTGCAGACCGAGCCGAGCCGCCTCGACCATTGTCGACGGCCATGTCGTGCGCGCGGACGCGCCGGATGCGCCGCTGATGACGCTTGGCGAAATCGCCGGCCATCTGCGCCCGACCTCAAAGACGCGCGGCGATCGCGAGCCGGGCCTTGCCGCCGACGGCTGGTTCAATACCGCGCATATGACCTATCCCTATGGCGTGCAGATCGCGCTGGTGACGATCGACCGCGGCACCGGCGCGGTGAACGTCGAAAAAATGCTGATCGCCTTTGATGTCGGCCGCGCCATCAATCCGATGCTGGTTCGCGGCCAGATCGTCGGCGGCTTCGCGCAAGGTCTCGGCGGCGCGCTGTTCGAGGAATTCCAATACGACGAGCGCGGCCAGCCGCTGTCGGTGACATTCGCCGATTATCTGATGCCGACAGCGCACGAGATTCCGAAGGTCGACGTCCTGATCACCGAGGATGCGCCGAGCACGACCAATCCGCTCGGCATTAAGGGCGCCGGCGAGGGCGGCATCGCCGCGGTCGGCGCCGTGATTGCCTCCGCCGTCAACGACGCGCTTGGCGGCATCGCGAGCGTCACTTCGCTGCCGATCAAGCCGCAATGGCTGAAAGCCGTGATCGACGCACACGCTGCCGCTTCGGCCTAGATTTTTCGTTGGCGCTTGATCTTTTCCGAAAACCGGTTTCCACTTTTCGGGATCATGCTCTAGCGAGGCCGCAGCGCGCTCAGTTGGTTCTGATCTTCGCGTCGACGATGATGTCGCGCCACTTGTCGTATTCGGCTTTCACAAAGGCCTCGGCCTCGGCCGGGCTCGTCCCACGCGGCTCGACGCCGATTGTTGCCAGCTGCGCTTTCAGCTCGGGCTTGGCGAGCGCCGCATTGACGCTGGCATTGAGCTTGTCCCTGATCTCCGGCGGCAGTCCCGCCGGAGCAAATAATGTCAGCCACGTGTCGACGGCAAAATTCGGAAAGCCTTGTTCTTCGAGCGTCGGCACGTTGGGATAGACCGGACTGCGCTTGTCGCCTGCAAGCGCAATCGGCACCACGCGGTCGGCGTTGGTGAAGGGCAGCGCGCTGGCAATGCTGGCGAAAGTAAATTGCACCTTGTTGTCGATGATGTCGGGAAACGCACCGCCTGAGCCTTTGTAAGGAATATGCGTGGCTTCGATTCCCGTGCGCAGCTTGAACATTTCGGCGCCGAGATGGCCGGTGGTGCCGACGCCGGGGGACGCGTAATTGAGCTTGCCCGGATTGGCCTTTGCGTAGGCGACGAGCTGCTGCGTCGCCGTGATGTTCAGCGCCTGCGAAACCACGACTACGTTCGGCGCGGAACTGACGACGGAAATGGCTTCGAGATCCTTGAAGACATCGTATGGCTTCGGATCGAGCAGCGTCTGATTGATGACAAGGGCGGGATCAACAAGCAGCAGCGTGTAGCCGTCGGGCGCCGACCTGATCACCGCGTCGGTGCCGACCACGGCGCCAGCGCCGGGACGGTTCTCCGACACGATGGCCTGTCCAACCTCGCTGCCGAGCTGCTGCGCCAGCGCGCGGCCGACGAAGTCGACAATGCCGCCGGGATTGTACGGCAGGATCAGCCGGATCGGCCGGTTCGGATAGGACTGTGCAAAGGCGCTCGTGGGGACGGCTATCGTGAGTAGCGTGGAGACGAGTACTGCGACGCGATGCTTGATTTTCATACGCAAGACCTGTCGTTGCCTGCCCACCGGTCTGCAGCCGGAAGGAGATGGTCCCGGCAAGGATCATCGTCAGCTTAGTCAAGTTTTGCGGACTTTGTATACAAAATTATACAGAGTGGAATCAGACTTCGGACGACGCCGCGATCAGCGTGTCCGTCTCCATGTCCTGATCGCACACCGCGCCGATCAGTTCGGAGACCTTCTTGATGCCGCGCTCGTCGCACCAGGCTTCGAGGTCTTCGATGATGGTGACCAGTGCGGTCGGATTGCGGAATCCGGCGTAGCCGATGCCGACAGCAGTGGCGCCGGCCAGCATGTATTCGACCACGTCCTCGGCTTTGGTCACGCCGCCGATGCCGACGATCGGGATTTTGACCGCCTTGGCGACCTGATAGACCATGCGCAGCACGATCGGTTTCAAGGCCGGCGAGATCAGGCCGCCGAATTTGTTGCCGAGCGCGGGGCGGAAATTATCGGTCCTGATCTTCAGCGACAGGAAAGTATTGGCGATGGCGAGCGCATCGGCGCCGGCTTCCTCGGCGGCTCGCGCGATCGAGACGATATCGCCGGCATTGGGCGAGAGCTTCACCCAGAGCGGCTTCTTGGTCTTGGCCCGGATCGCCTTGATGCAGTCGCGCGTATAATCCTCGTGCATGGCGAAATTGCCGCCGGTCGCGTTACGCGTCGGGCACGAAATATTGGCTTCGACCACGTCGACGTCCGGTACGCTCAATTCTTCCGCCAGCGCGGCGAAGTCTTCGATGTTTTCCGACGACACGCTGACGATCAGCGGCGGCTCGAAGCGCGCATATTCCGGCACGATATGTTCGATGAAATAGTCGATGCCTTTGCCGGGCAGGCCGATCGACTGGATGATGCCGCCTTCGGTCTCGGCCATGCGCGGCGTCGGATTGCCGACCCGCGGTTCGCGGCAAATGGTCTTCGCCACCAGGCCGCCAAGACGGTTGAGATCGATGACGTCGTTATATTCCCAGGAAAAGGCGCCGGACGCGGGCATCACCGGATTCTGCATGGTGATGTCGCCGATCTTCACCGAGAGATCTACCATCCCACGGCCTCCTGCATATTGAACACCGGGCCGTCCCGGCAGACGCGCTTGAGCACGCGCACGCCGTCGACTTCGAAAGTGCGCACGCAGACATAACAGGCGCCGAAACCGCAGACCATGATCTGCTCCACGGCAACCTGGCCCGGAATGCCATGCGCCTTGCCCAGCCGCTGCATCAGCTTGAGCAGCCGGTTGGAGCCGCAGGTGAAGAACGCGTCAGCCTTGCCTACAGCCACCAGCCCTTCGAGGATCCTTTCGACATTCTCAACCGCGCTCGAACCGTCGGAGTCGACGACGCTGATGGTGCGGGCGCCGAGCTTGTCAAACAGGTCCTTCGACATCACGACCTTGGCGTTGCGGGCGCTGAGAATGGCGGTGACGCCGACGCCGTGCTCGGCGGCAAGCTGCGACAGCGGCGCCAGCGTCGCGAGCCCGACGCCGCGGCCCAGCACCACGATGTTCTTCCACTCCGGCTTGAGCGTGAAGCCGACACCGAGCGGTCCCGCGACATTGAATTCGTCGCCTGCACGGAGCGTCGCCATGCCCTGGGTGCCGCGGCCCTCGACCTTGTAGAGGAATTCGATCTGGCCGGCTTGCTTGTTCACCCGATACACGCTCATCGGCCGCCGCATCCACACTTCGGCGCCGTCGGGTGACGGACAGAGCAGGTGGAACATCTGCCCGGCATAGGCGGTGAGCGCATGCGTGTGCACGTTCATGACGAGGTGCTTGTATTCCTCGTTGACGAAATCGTTGCTGACGATGGCGCCGATAAATTCGCCGACGCGGCGCTGCGGATAAGTGTCGGTCTCGCCGACCCGAAGCGCCGAATTGGTGTATTTGCTCTGCGGTTCGCTGATCAATGGCCCGGACATGGCGCGTCGGCTTTTCCTTGCTGCACGGCGGCGTTGCTACCAACCTACATAAGGCCCGGCGGCAACTGTGTCAATTTTGGTATAGTAGTTTTCCCGGCCGTGACGATTGTTTGAGCGGTCACGACACGGCCGGCCCACCGGCCCGGCCGCCATGGTGGCCATAGAGAAAAGTTAGATTTATCCGATTGTTTTCGTATCCAGGCGAAAATTCGGGCGCGTCGGACCAATGGAACAGGCGTGATTTAAAGAGCGCAGCGCGGTTGGCGCGATAAGGCACTTTGAGCCGATCATCGGGCGTTTGTTCCAAAAATGCTACAATCCGCTCTTGATCGGCGTCGTAATCGCTCATCTGCCAATCCGCAGGCGGTGGCACCAGACTTACGACGAGTCCTCCGCGACCGGGCTTCAGATTGGCTTCATCGGGTGTCACCCAGAAATTCACGCTGATCGCGCCGTCATCGGCGTGAACGTCGATGGCTGAGGCGGGCTTCAATCCCTTGAAGGCCCAGGCCTGCGACAGCGGATGATCGCGCAGCAACTCCGCGAAGATGCCGTGGATCTCGTCGGCGATTTGCAGGATCAGCGGACAGGCAAGGCCGTCCTCGAGATAAGAGGCGACAAATCCGCCGATATGGCTGAAGTCGTGCCAGATCGTGCTTTCGAGCAGAAAGGCGCGCAGTCGTGCGAGTGCTTCCGGCGTCAGCAGGTTATCGCAATAGACCGCACCGGCCTCGCCGGCACGAAAGTCGCGGAGAAGAGTTTCGAGATCGCCGCGCTCGCACACTGCGCGGCCTGAGACTTCCGGCGCGGCGCGAAGATTGATTGGACAATTATAGTCGTCGCCGAGCCGGCTGAGCTGCCGATCCGACAGCTTTTCCAACGTTTCCGGCAACTCAGCCGCTGCGTCCTCATAGGCCCGCGCCAGGGCAGTAAAGCGTTGGCCGCTCCGCGCGCGCTGGGCGAGGAAGTGAAACTGCGCGGCATCGTGGTGAAGCTTGTCGCGCGTGGCATGCGTCAACGATTTGCCGGCGAGGTTCGAGCGGTCGTCGCCGCGCCGCAATTCGTAGGTGCGGGCGAAATGATCGAGCGCGCGCCCGCGATTGCTTTCGGCGAGCCACAGGAAGCCCAAAGTGCGGTGCGCGTCATAGTGCTCGGGCATGAGTGCGCAAACGCGGCTCAAACCTTCGATCGCTGCGCGGCGCTGCCCGAGCGAGAGGAGCGCGAGCGCGCGATTATAATGCGCCGACACCGCGCGCGGCTCGCGTCCGATCACGCCGTCGAATAGCGTGATGGCCTCGTGATATTGGCCGCGCATGGCGGCGAGGGTGCCGAAATTGTGCATGATCGCGGCGTTGCCGGGCGCGATGGCCAAGGCAGCATGATAGGCGGCTTGCGCCTCGGCCGAGCTGGCCAGCGTCAATATGGGCCTGCGCGATGGCAGCCAGAGCCTCAAGATCGGCCTCAGTCATCGCTGGTCCCAATAATTGCACGCGGCTCTATCCGGTCCAGAAAGCGTTGTCTGATAAGTAGTATCAATACCCTATCGAGACTTATCCGGCTCATAAATGAGAATTTGTAACAAAAAAGATAGAATGGATTGATTTTTGTACGGACGCTGGCTAGCGTCAAGTCGGGCCGTATCAGAGGCCGTCGAAACGTCGGCATCGTACCGCGGTCCTGCAAGAGTGGCCGGCGTGGAAGGCGTGGCGATATGGAATTCGACAATTCGTTCGAGATCCCACTGCCGCCGGATCAGGCTTGGCCGGTCTTGATGGATGTCGCACGCATCGCGCCGTGCATGCCAGGCGCCGAACTAACGGAAGTCACCGACGCACGAAATTACAAAGGCAAGATCTCGGTCCGGCTTGGACCGGTGTCGCTCGCTTTTGCCGGCAAGATCGCGCTTGAGGACGTCGACGACGCAAAGCATACCGCGCGGGTCAAGGCGCAGGGCAGCGATGCCAAGGGCCGCGGCGCGGCCAATGCCGCCGCCACTTTCAAGGTCGAGCCGAAAGGCGAGGGCTCGCTCGTCTTGATCCACACCGATCTGATGCTGTCTGGCGCGGTCGCGCAATACGGCCGCGGCGTCGGCATGATTCAGACAACCGCGGCGCAGATCATCGGACAGTTCGCCGGCAATCTCCGCGCCCACTTGGCGCAGCAGTCCGCGGCGCCCTCATCAACAGCATCGGCATCGACGACGGCAGCCGGCGCGCTGCCGGTCCAACCCATTCCTCCAGCCGCCAAGCCGATCTCGGGCTTCTCCTTGATGTGGCGTGTCGTTCTGCAGCAGATCGCAGCGCTGTTCGGGCGGCGCTCGAACTCATGATCGGTCGGCGAGTTCATCAAACACACGCGTTTCGAACGCGACCGTATCGCCGGGCCACCAGTGATGGAGTTTTGAAATGAAGCGTCTACCTCCTCGTTGCCCTGCTGTCCGTCCTCGCCATGGCGGCCCTTGCTCCTCGCGCGCAGGCGCAAACTTATCCTGATCGGCCGGTTCATCTGATCATTCCTTACGGCCCGGGCGGCATTGTCGATTTTGCCGGCCGAGTATTGGCGCAGAAGATCGGCGCCGCGCTGAACCAGACCGTCGTTCCCGACAATCGGCCGGGCGCCGGCGGCATTGTCGGCGTCGATTACGTCGCGCATGCGCAGCCCGATGGCTACAACATCGCCATCATGGATCCGGCGATCGTCATCAACCCGACCTTGCAGAAATCGTTGCCCTACGATCTCTTCAAGAATCTGACCACGGTATCGATCGTGAGCTCGTCGCCGGAAGTCCTGGTCGTCGCGCCGCAGCTCGGTATCAAGACCTACGCCGAACTTGTCGCCTATGGCAAAGCGAATCCGGGCAAGCTCAATTATGCTTCGGCCGGCGTTGGTACGACGCCGCATCTCGGCGCGGAAATGTGGAAGCTCGGCACCGGCATTGATGCCGTGCATGTCCCCTACAAAGGCATCGGCGCCTCGTTCACCGACATGATGGACAACAAGGTGCAGATGGCGTTTTCCAGCATTGCCGGCGCGCTGCCCTTCACCAGTGACGGCCGTGTCATCCCGCTGGCGACGACCGGCAAGGTCCGCTCTCCTGTTTATCCCGATCTGCCGACCGTGGCCGAAGCCGGGCTGCCGGGCTACGAAGTCGATCTTTGGCTCGGGCTGTATGCGGCGTCGGGCACACCGCCAGACATTCTGGAAAAGCTCAACAAGGCTGTCGCCGTGGCCTTGCAAGATGGCGAACTCAAGCAATCGTTTGCCAAGTTCGGATTGATGCCGCACGGCACCGCGGTGTCGGAGGGCGCGGCCTTCACCCGATCCGAATATGAGAAATGGAAGAAGGTCATCGACGACGGTCACATCTCCGCGGAATAACAAGCCAGCAGCGCGCGGCGGCAATCGCGTGAAAGCGCGGTCGCAACGCTGCAAGTATTGCGCATCGGCGTTCCCATAGCATGCATGCGGGGAGGGATAAGCCGTTGTCGGAAATTGTAATTTTCCTGACAATATGCCAGTGATTCGCGCCAGTTCCGGCGAATACCAGCCGTGAAAGATATCTCCTCCGGTCGCTCCGCATATTCGGGGGAAGCGCCGCGGCGGAGCTTCGGGAGACCTGATGGCCAGTCCTCCGTTTCGCTACGACGAGATCGGCGACCGGCTGCGCGCATTCCGCCTCGGCTCCGGCCTGAGCGCCGACGAAATCGCGCGCCGTCTCGGCATTTCGCGGACCGCGCTCTATCGTTTCGAGAAGGGTGAACTGGCCAAGATCGAGACGCTCGAGCGGCTTGCCGAGATGCTCAATGTGTCGATCCCGACGCTGCTCGGCGTCGGCATCGAATATGTGCCTTCCGCCGTTGTCTATTTCGAGCGCATGCGGCAGATCGAAGAGAGCGCCGATCATATCTCAGTCCTCGCTGGTCCGATCTCGTCGCTGCTCGCTTCCGACAAGTTTGAGGCCATTCTGGAACAGGTCCTCAAGGAAAGCCTCGAAGGCGCGAACAACGAAAAGACGCTTGCGGACATTCCGAAGATCATCGCCATTCTTCACCAGCGCAAAGAGGCGTTCCGGCGCCGGCGCCCCGGCATCGTCAACCTGATTTCGGCAAGCGAAATCGGCCGCTTCCTGCGCGACGGGTTTGTCGGACCGGCGAAATTGTCCGAACAGGTCGCGCGCGAAAGGCGGCAATTGGCGCGTGCCGAGATCGAGCACTTCGCCAGGATCATCGAGGAGCAGCCGATCGGCATGCAGATCGGCATCGTCACCGACACGCTGCCGCATTCGGGCTTCCACATCTATCGCCAGCCCGACCGCTCGGTGCTGGTCTTGAGTCCGTTCCGGCTCGGCGAACAGCCCAATATCCATGTCGGCGTCGCCATGATCACCTCGGCTCCGGAAGCGCTGACGCTGCACCAGAACCTGGTCGAAGAGATGTGGCGGCGCGCGCTCAAGGGCAACGCGGCCACCGCCTATCTGAGCACGCTCCTCAAGAACGGATGAGCCGCGAACGCACCATGTCCCACCTGCCCCGCGCCACGCTCGATCAACACCCCAAGAATTCGGCGACCTATCAGTTGGAGGAGCAGGTCGGCTTCCTGTTGCGGGTGGCGATGCAGCGGCATTCGACCATCTTTACATCCGAGATCACCGGCAATCTGACGGCGCCGCAATTCTCCGCGCTGGTCAAGCTGCTGCAGGAGGGGCCGCTGTCGCAGAATCATCTGGGGCGGCTGATCTATCTCGACGTGGCGACGATCAAGGGCGTGGTCGAGCGGTTGCGCGCCCGCGGCCTTGTCACTTCGAAAGACGATCCGCGCGATGCGCGCCGCCATGTCATCACGCTGACGCCGACAGGCCGGCGGCTGGTCGAAGCCGCCATTCCGCAGGCGGTGAAAATCACCGAGAAGACGCTCGAGCAGCTGTCGGAAAAAGACCGGGCGACGCTGCTGCAGCTGCTCAAGAAGATCGTCTGAGCCAGACTCTAGCGAAGCCCATCGGCGCCTTTGATCTCGTTTTTCTTCAGGCCACCGACGCGCGCTAGCGGCCTGCCGGAATCGGTGATGGCGACCGCAATCACGATTTCATTGGCGCGCGGCGCGTCGGGCACTCGCACTTCCATGCCGTCGAAATGGCTGCGCACGAAGGCCGCGTCCTTGTGGCCGAGCGGCACGTCGAGCACGGTGCCGGGCCCGCCGCGCTTCTTCGACGACGGGATCAGCGCGGCTCCGGTGCCGAGTACCTTGCGGACCGGCGCGCCGAGCTTCGGATGCAGGATGGCGGCGGCGTGTTCAAGCTCGCCATTCTCGCCGACGGCCGCCGCCTTGCCGTAGCTCTCCGCGCGCGGGCCCTCGATGCCGAGCGCCGCCACTGCGCGCTTGGCAAGGAGATCGCCGAGTTCCTCGCCGATGTCGATCAGTTCGGAGAGATCCTCGACATAACGGCCGGCGAACGGATTCTCGATCACCGCGATTGCGGCGGCGCGCCGCGTCGGCGGCTCGATCTTCTGATCCATTTCGAGTCGGGTCTCTTCGACGAATGTCAGAAGTTTCCGGATCTTGGCTTTCATCGCAGACCGTCCCGTCCTTTGTGTTTCACTGGATGTTTCAATTTTGTCCGACAGTCGACGCCAGTTCCGGCCGCCGTGGCGTGGCCAGCGGCGCGGAATCGAGCGACCGGCTTGATGCCCTTCAGATGCAGCGCCGCTGTTGTGATCAATCCCTGCTTCCGCAACACGTCCGCGCGATGCAATCCGCGGCTCAGAGCGTCCTCGATTTCGTCCCGTGTCAAATGTCCAACCGACCGCGTCACCGGGATCGCGCCCAGATCGCTGTCGACTTGCAAGCTGTTCGCTGGCACCCGCTGGACCGCTGGATGACCTGGCAGATCGACGGCATTGGCGATCACCGTCGCGGCCGCATCCGCCATGGCCGCACTGGGCGCCAGCACCGTGACGGCCTCGGCGATGCCGAGCGAGAAACTCCGCCCAAGATAGCCGCTGGTGGCGATGCCGCGGATCGGATCGCCGGCGTGGATGTCCGTCGTGCCGAACAGGCTCGGCAGATCGGGCCGGTCGACGAGGCCGATCCTGAAGCTCTGCCGCTCGGAGAGATGCAGCGCAATGTCGCCGCCATTATTGACGTAAGCGCGCGTAAGCGGAGCCGCCGTGGTCATCACCGCGACGATCTCTTCGGCGACGGCGCCGGCGACGGCCACCATCGGCGTGATGAACATGTCTTGCGCGAAAGGCAGTACGGCTTCGGCCATGCGCCGCGCGACCGGTCCCTCCGGCACCGCGCGCAGCCGGTCGGCCGGGGCGCGCAACAAATCAAGCTCCCGGCATAATTCGGCGAGGAGGCCGTCGAAGCGATGCACGGCTGCTGCATAAGCGTCGCGCACGTTCACCTCATCGCCGAAGGCCTGCACGACAAGATCAATCGGGCCGTGCTGCAGAAGCAGTCTCTTCCCGTCGGGCAGAAACCTCGCGGTGGGCTGTTCGCGCATGATGCTTATCCGTGCGAGCGCGGCGTGCCGCCTGGCGCGAACGGCCAGGGATTGTCCTGCCGGTGCGGCAGACTGAGCCGCGTTGCACCGCTCACGCCGGTCAGGCTCGACAACGGCCTGACCGAATCCATGTGGCCGCCAAGCTCTTTGTAGTCCGAAAGCCGCAAGGTGAATTCGAGCGGCGCCACGATCGCCGGCGTCGGCACATAACCGAAGGCATTCTCCGGCAGCCGCGTCACGTCGACCACGAAGGTGATGCCGCCGCCCGGCATGACATAGACCGGCGCGCCGCCGCAGGTCACGTAAGTCAGCGCATCTTTGACCGACCGTGTCAGGCGCACCGGATTTTCGGTGACGCCCGCGCGCAGCGATCCACCGGCGCCGGCGACGAACAGCACGCTCGACAAAGCCGGCTCGCAATTCTCGGCGATGCGTTCGACCGGTTCGATCAGCGTCGCCGGCATGTCTTTCTGCACCGGGCGCAACGCTTCATCCAATTCGTAGTAGGCCGCGTGCTCGCCGGTGGTGGACACCATCAGAAGCCGCATGCCGGGACGCGCGGTCTTCGGATCGAACGGACCGAGGATGCTGAGCGGGTCGCTGATATTGGTGCCGCCCCAGCCGGTGCCGGGTTCGGCAACTTGGAAATAGCGGCCCGGCGTCGACCGGCGGCCCTTGATCTTGATGCCGGTCGCCGGAATGCCGAGATATTTGCCGGCTTGGTGCTCCGACAATACGCCGGTGATGTGATCGTCGACGACGACGACATCGTCGACCTTGCCTTCCCATTGCTTGGCGAAAATGCCGATCGTGGCCGAGCCGCAGCCGACCCGCATGCGCTCTTCGGCGGTGCCGTTGACGATCGGCGGCTTGCCGGCCTGAACGATCACGTGCTCGCCGCCGTCGATCGCGATCTCTACGGCCTTGCCGTTACACAGCGCGAGCAGCGTGTCGCAGGTAACGCGGCCCTCCTTCTTCGAGCCGCCGGTGAGATGCTTGACGCCACCGAGCGACAACATCTGCGAGCCGTATTCCGCGGTGGTGACATGGCCGACGGTTTCACCCTCGACCCGGACCATATTGGTTTCCGGCCCGAGGAAACGGTCGGTGTCGATCTTTATCTTGACGCCGCAATAACTGAAGATGCCTTCGGTGACGACGGTGACCATGTCGATGCCGTCGACTTCCGCCGAGACGATGAAGGGTGCGGGTTTGTAATCGGGATAGGTCGTTCCGGCGCCGATCGCGGTGAGGAAGGTCTCGCCCTTCTGGAGAATGCCGCCGTTCCATTCCGGCGCATCGGCAAACGCCACGAGCTCGCCGCCTTTGGCGATGGTCCGGCTGAGCATCACATGAGGATCAACGCGGACGAGGTTGCCGTCGACATTGCCGTAGCGGTCGCAGGCGCCGAGCGCGCCGGGCTTGATGTAGCACATCACCGGACAGGCATCGCAGCGGATTTTGCCGTCCGTATTCGCTTCGGATTCTGTGTACGCTCATGGCGCGGTCCTGTGACGAATTCTCGTTTGCGCCTTACCACGTTCCGAGATCGTTAGTATACAAATGATAATGGCCGTGCTTTGCCGAAGTCAAGACGTCCCGACAAGCGGCTTTGTTGTTCCGTTCATGGCGCAAGCGTAGCACGCACGGTCTTCAACGTCGTCTCGACATCTGTCCATTCGGGTTGCCCGGGCGCAAACCGCGCTTGCAAATAGCGGGCAAGATCGGCGACCTGACGATCGTCCAAGGCCTCGGCAAAACTCGGCATCGAGCCTGAAGCATGGCCGCCGCCCTCGAGCAGCAAACGCAGAAGATTGGCCGGGCCCGCCGCATGCAGTTTCGAGCTCAAGCCCAATGCCGGTCCGCGATTGACGAGCGGCGCACCGCGCTCATGACAGACCGCGCAGGCGCCCTCGTAGAGTCGCGCAGTGGCGCTGCTGGCATCGCTCGCGCTGCGCGCTGTGGCCGCAATGATGCGCGCGGCGAGCTGGTCCTCATCGGCTTGCGGCAGCGCCGCATTGAAAGATGCCAGATAACTCGCCATCGCGCGGATATCGTCATCGGGCACGTGTTTGAGTTCAGTGACGACTTCCGCCATCGGGCCGGATGCCGTGCCATGATGTGCCGACGTGCCGGAGCGTAGATAGGCGAAAAGCTCGTCCTCGCTCCAGGGGATTGGCACCGCCGAGACGCGTGTCAGCGCCGGCGCATCCCAGCCCTCGGCGCTGCCGCCGCTCAGATAGGCACTGCCGGTGCGCTCGGCGCCGAGCAGGTTGCGCGACGAGTGGCAGGCGCTGCAATGGCCGAGCGTGTCGACCAGATAACGACCGCGATTCCATTGCGCCGAATGGGCCGGGTCTTTCTGAAACGTATCCGGCCGATTGAACAGCAAATTCCAGACCGCGAGCAGCGGCCGGATGTTGAACGGGAAGGCGAGCCGGCTTGGTGTGTTGGCTTGCCGCACCGGCTCTTGCGTCATCAAGAACGCGTAGAGCGCCTGCAGATCAGCTTCGCTCGCTCCGGCAAAATTCGGATAAGGAAAGGCCGGATAGAGATAGCGGCCGTCGCGATGAATGCCTTCGCGCATGGCCCGTTCGAAAGCCGGGAACGACCAGTCGCCAATGCCAGTGTCCAGATCAGGCGTGATGTTGGTCGTCATTATAATGCCGAACGGCGTCTGCAGCGGGCGGCCGCCGGCATAGAGCGCGCCGTCTTTCGCCGTGTGACAGACCGCGCAGCCGCCGAGCGCGGCGAGCAACTGTCCCTTCGCGATAGTCGCCGCGGAATAGGCTGCGGAATCGGGCCGCTCGATCGGTGCGATCGCCGATCGGATCGGGAAGGCGAGGGTGGCGAAAGTGGCGGCGCCGACAAACAGGCTGCCGAGACCTGCCCAGAAGGCGCGCCTCTTTGCCGGCGTCGTCCGGCGTTTCGCGGGCGGGGCTTTGCCCAGGCCGGCGAGGACGCGCTCAGGTGTCAGCGGCAATTCACGAAAGCGGATTCCGGTCGCGTCAAAGACGGCGTTGACGATCGCAGCCGCGCTCGGCACCGACGCAGACTCACCGGCGCCGAGCGGCGCTTCGTACTGACGATCCATCAGCAGTACATCGACCGCCGGCAATTCTGGAAAGGTGAGGATCGGATAGCCGCCCCATTCGCGACTCGCGACAGCCGTGGTCTCGGAAAACGTCACTTCTTCCTTGAGCACGCGGCTGGTCGATTGCACCACATTGCCGTGGATCTGCTGTTGCACGCCGGCCGGATTGATCATCATGCCGGTGTCCTGGCCGACGACCACGCGCGTCACCGTGACCTCGCCGGTGGTGCGGTTGACCGCGACATCGGCGACCCAGGCCGACCAGGCCGCGCCGATGCCTGGCCAGTTGCCGTGCACATAGCGCGACTGCGCGAACCCGCGGCCGCGTGCAATCTCCGCCGACTGCTGCTCTTGCGGTCCGACATGCGCTTTCCAGCTGGCGCGTTCGGCTGTCGCGCGCACAAGCTCGGCCGCGCGCTGATCGTTGAGGTGGCGCAGCCGGAATGCGACCGGATCTTCACCCGCCTCGTGGGCGAGTTCGTCGATGAAGCTCTCATGCGCGAACACATTCGGGCAGCGCCGAGACGCCGCGCAGCCACGCTGCGCGCGCGATCGGCGGCATGTCGTAGGCGGTGATCCGCATGTTCTCATAATCGTACGAAGGCACGGCAGTGCGGTCGCCCATCAGCAAGGTTGCGGGCTGCGGCGCCAGCGCCCGGTCAGGAGCAACGCCAAAGTCGGCGCGGCATTCGAAGGATAACGCGTCTGAAAATCATAGGCCGCAAGCGTGGAGTTGTCGCCGAGCGCGCCGGCGACATCCATGACCTGCGCGGCGCCTTTCGGCTCCCAGAGATGTTCCTGCTCGCGCGTGAGCTGCACGCGCACCGGCGCGCCGGCCGCGCGCGACAGCAGCACGGCATCGGCCGAGACATCGTCGGCGCAATTACGGCCATAACAGCCGGCCGCTTCGAGACGGATGATGTCGATCCTGTCCGGCAGCAAGCCGGTCAACAGCGCGAGATCGTCGCGCAATGCGTAAGGATTCTGCGTTCCCGACCAGACCGTGATTTGCTCACCAGTCGCGTCCGCCACCGCGCACGACGGACCGATCGACGCATGCATCTGGTAGGGCCAGACATAGCTGCGATCGAGCCGGGTTTTTGCGGCAGCCGAGCGCAGCATCGACATCGCCTTGATCGACCAGGCGCCGTTCCTTCGCCGGGTGAGCACGAAGTGCGCTAGCGATGTCGTCGAGAGCCTGATCCCGTCCGCCACGCCTTCCATTTCACTTTGAGTTTGCGCGCCGCCTCGACAGCATATTCCTCGCGTTCGGCGACGATGCCGACGAAATCGCCCTCGACGACCACCGTGCGGATGCCGGGAATCTCCGTCGATCGACGTGCGGTCAACCGCTTCGAGACTCCGCCCGATGAATTCGCCGCTGTCGAATCCGGAATAAGGTGGGCGCACGACGCGACCATGCAGCATTCCCGGCGCCCGCACGTCGTGTACGTAGACGTACTGGCCGCTGACCTTGGCTGGGATATCGACCCGCTTCACGGATTGGCCGATCAGCTGGTGCTCATCGACCGGCTTGAGCGTGGTGTCGTCAGCCAGCGGCAGGAGGATGCGGCGATTGCCGAGCAGCGTTTCCAGCGTGATCGCGGGAACGGCGTCGCTTTGCCGACGCAAATTGCCTGCGGTAATTTTCAGTTCCGCGGCGGCGCATCGCAGCGCTTCGGCCGCCAGCGCAATCAGATGCTGCCGCGACTGAGCCGCCGCGATCCGCAGCGGCTGGGCGGTCACTTGGATGGTTTCGCTGGCAATGGTCGGTCCCTGATCGGGCGTATCTAATGTATCGCCCAAAACCAGTTCGACCGCGGCGAACGGGAAATCGAGTTCTTCGGCGATGATCTGAGCGAGCGCAGTCCTGACTCCGGTGCCGAGATCGACATGGCCGCAGAACGCGATGACGCGGCCTTCGGCGGTGATGCACACATATATATCAAGCGTGTCTTCAGGCGGCGCATCGGTTTGCGTTTGGCCTTTGCGCGGAGAGACGACGGCGAGGATTCCGCTGCGCTTGAGAAGGTCGCGGCGCGACGGTGGCGTTGGGGTCTCCATCGTCACCCGCCGCTTCCCTCAGCGCCGCTGCTCACATTCTTTCGCCAGTTGCGCGCCGCCAGTGCGACGGCCTGTACGATCTCGAGATGGGTGCCGCAGCGGCAAAGATTGAAGCGCAACGCCTCGCGGATCGCCGGCTCGTCCGGCGCGGGATGTGAATCCAAGAACGCTTTCGCGGTCATGATCATGCCGGCGATGCAATAGCCGCATTGGGCGGCCTGGACATCGACAAAGGCTTGCTGCAGCGGATGCAGCGTTTCTATGTCGCCGAATCCCTCGAGTGTAACAATGTCGCGTTGCGCGGCGAGCCGTAGGGGTAGTGCGCAGCTTCGTGCCGCCTCGCCATCGATGATCACGGTGCAGGCGCCGCATTCGCCGAGGCCGCAGCCGAATTTTGGGCTGTTCAACGCAAGATCGTTGCGCAGGAAATAAATGAGCGGCGTATCGCCTTCGCCGGTGACGACATGCTGCTCTCCGTTCACGCGCAACGTATAAGCAGCCGCCCTTCGCATCCGGTTCAGCCTGCGCAGCTCATTTGACGACGGCCGGGATTTTTTCTGCCGGCGGCGTGTTGCGGCTGCGGCCGCTGCGCACGACGCCGTCGATCACGACCATGCCGATGCCGGGCAGATCGCCGAGCGCGATGCTGTCGAGGAAGCCCTTGCCGGCGGAATGCTGCGCCTTGTCCATAAAGACAAAGTCCGCAGCGCGTCCAGGTTCGATCAGGCCGCAGTCGAGGCTGCGCATGCGCGCGGTATTGCCGGTGGCGAAGCAGAACGCGATCTCCGCCGGCATTTCGCCGAGCGCCGACAGCATCGCGACCATCCGCACGATGCCGAGCGGTTGCACGCCCGATCCCGCCGGCCCATCGGTGCCGAGGATGACGCGATCGAGTTGATCGAGTTCTTTGGCCATGCGCAGCGTGTAAAGCGCGGCGCGTTCGTTGCCGTTATGAACGAGTTCGAGGCCGCGGCGGCAGCCTTCGCAGATGCAGCGGATTTCCTTGTCCGGCAGGGCGGTGTGACCGCCATTGATATGTCCGACGACATCGGTGTCGGCTTCGAGCACGACATCAGCGCCGATCAGGCCCGAACCCGGGATCGATGGCCCGCCGGTATGGATGGTCGACTGGATGCCGTATTTGCGCGCCCAGCCCACCATCTGCTTGGCGGTGACGCCGTCCTTGACGCCGCCCAGTCCGACTTCGCCGAGGAGTTTTACGCCCGAGACGGCAAGCTCCTTGAAGTCGGTTTCGGTCATGCCCGGTTCCAGTACCGGCGCGCCGGCATGAATCTTTACGCCGCTGGGACGAAACGCGTCGAAGGCGCGCTGCGCGGTGATCGCCATGGCCTTCAGTCCGACAATGTCGCGCGGGCGTCCGGGAGTATGGACCTCGCCGGCCGAGATCATGGTGGTGACGCCGCCATGCATGGTCGAGTCGATCCAGCCCATTTGATTCTGCCGCGGCGTCCAGTCGCCGGCGACGGGATGAACATGGCTGTCGATCAGTCCCGGCGCGAGCACGGTGCCCTGCGCATCGACGACGGTCTTGGCGTTGGCGGTGTCGAGTTCCGCGAAGCGGCCGACGGCCGTGATCCTGCCGCCGACGGCGACAACGCTGTCGGCGTCGAGGATCGGCCGATTAAGATCGCCGCTGAGCAGGAGCCCGATATTCTTGACGACGAGCTTGTCGTCGCTGCCGCCGGCTACCGTCTGCTGCTCAGCCATGGCCTTTGTTCCCCGCCAAGACCTCAACGATCCACAGCACTTTAGGGGCGATTGCCAAGATCGGACAAGCCACGATCAGCCGGCTGCCATGATCGTTTGTATACAAACAAGTCTGACTTTTCGCGCCCGGCGATGTCAAGCTTGCGCCGGCGCCCGGCGCGGGCTTTTGCAGCACGTTCGAACGAGGAAGCTTTCTGGCCGCTACTTGCCGGCGCCGAATTCGCCGGAAAGGCGCGCGGCGGCATCCTGCACGATCTTCACGCGGCTCTTGATCGCCTGATGCGTGAGTCGCCAGACCGGCCCGGAAACGCCGACCGCGCCGATAACTTTCCCGGTAAAGTCGTGGACCGGCACCGCGATGCAGCGGACTTCGATGTTGAACTCGCCGTCGTCATGGGCGACGCCGATGCGCCTGATCTCCTCGATCTCGCGCAACAGCACCGGCATGTCCGTGATCGACTTTTCCGTCGACGGCTTGAGACCCGTGCGCTTGAGGAGACGCAACAACTGATCCGGCTGCAACGAAGCCAGGATTGCTTTGCCGAGCGCCGTGCAATGCGCCGGGCGCACGACGCCGACGCGGTCGACAAGCTGGAAAGCGCCCGGGCCGCTGGTGCGTGCGATCACCACGATCGTGTCGCCCATGCGCACGGCAAAATGGCTGCTCTCGCCAGTCTGCCGCGACAAATCTTCCAGCACCGGCGTTGCCAGATTGACCATCTCGATCTCGTCGAGGGCACTTGCGGCGAGCGCAAAGAGCGGCCGTCCGATGCGATAGCGCTTGGAGTTCTTCTCCTGGCGGATATAGCCGAGCGCCACCATGGTTTTGGCGAGATGAAATGTCGTCGAATTGTGCAAGCCGACGAGCCGGCTGAGATCGGCAAGCCCGATCCCCTCGCGATGGCGCGCCACCGCTTCGAGAATGCCGAAGGCGCGGCCGAGCGACTGGATGCCGACACGCTGCCGATCGCCGGCCTCGTCGTCGGCCGGCGCGGCGTGCGCCAGCCGGGCGACTTTCGGCCGTGGCGGCGTCACGCTGCGGGCGTTCGATTTGGCGGCGGCTTTGGCGCGTGGCGGCAAGGTTGGAACTCCGGGGACCTTGATGCGGGTCTATACCACAATATCAATTGACGTACAGCATTATGAGACATAGCGTGCCGCCTGCTTTCGCGCGGCCCCGCTGCGCGGACGGGTCAGACGCGAACGGAGACGCGGAACGATGTCGACCACCAACATGCTCAACGGCGCCCAGGTCATTGTCGATTATCTGGTTCAGGAGAAGGTGCCGACCGTTTTCGGGCTGTGCGGTCACGGCAATATCCAATTCATCGACGCGCTGTTCGAGCGCAAGCACGACATCAAGACCGTCTCCGTGCATCACGAAAGCGTTGCCGGCTTCATGGCCGACGTTTTTTATCGCGTGTCCGGCCGCCCGACCGCGACTTTCACGTCGTGCGGGCCGGGCTCGGCCAATCTGCCGATTTCGCTCGGCAATGCGTTTCTGGATTCCGTGCCGTTCATGGCCGTGACCGGCAATGTACCGACAAGCCAGTTCAATCGCGGCGCGTTCCAGGAGCTCTATCGGCATTATCAGGCCGACTTTCCCTCCACCGTACGGTCCTATTGCAAGAAAGTGTTTCAGCCGACACGCGGCGAGATGGTGCCGCTCGCGGTGCGCCAGGCGTGGAAGACCATGGTCACCGGACGGCCCGGTCCGGTCGTGCTTGACGTGCCGTTCGACGTCTTTATGGAGGCCGCTGCAGAGGAAGCGCCCAAGCCGGAAGAGTGGAGCGCCAATATATCAAGCCGTTGCGGCGCCGATCCCGAAGGTGTCGTCAAAGCCGTCGACATGCTGCTCAATGCCGAAAGGCCGTGCATCATCGTCGGTCAGGGCGTGCGATGGGGCGGCGCCTGCGATGATCTGTTGCGGCTTGCCGAGCGCTTGCAGATTCCGGTCGCCGCCTCGATGAGCGGGCTCGGCGCTATCAGCATGGATCATCCGCTTGCGCTGGGGCTGGTGGCGCGCGCCGGCCATTATCAAGCGAATAGTGCGACGCGGCAGGCCGACGTACTGCTTGCGCTCGGCGTTCGCTTCGACGACCGCACATCGAGCTCATGGATTCCCGGTTATTCCTTCACCATTCCGCCGACTAAGCTCATTCATGTCGACATCGATCCGGAGGAGATCGGCCGCAATTATCCTGTCGCGCTCGGCCTGATGGCGGACGTGCGCACCTTCCTGCGGCAGATTCTCGCCGAGCTCGATCGACGCGCCGATTTGAACGCACGCGCTGACGCGCGCAAGAAATGGCTGATGGCGATCGACGGCTATCGCAAGGAATGGGACAAATTTGTTGCGCCGGGCTTCTCCGACGATTCAACACCGATCAATCCACAGCGCGCCGCGCTCGAGATCGACAAGGGTCTCCCGGACGACGCGATCCTGGTCAGCGATATCGGCGTGCATCACAACTGGCTGCTCGGCTTCTGCAAACCACGGCGTCCGGATTTGCTGATCGGCTCGATGGGTTTCGGGCCTATGGGCTTCGGCGTTGCCGGCGTGCTCGGCGCTAAATTTGCCGCGCCGGATCGGCCCTGCGTCTCGGTCTGCGGTGACGGCGCGTTCTTCATGCACGCCAATGTGCTCGGCACCGCGGTCGAATATAATCTGCCCGTGGTCTGGGTGGTGTGGAACAACTATGCCTACGCTTCGATCCGCGGCCTGCAGCGCGGCTATCTGAACGGCCGCGAATTGGCGACCGACTTCCACAATCCGCTGACCGGCGGACGCTACAATCCGGACTTTGCCGCCATGGCGCGCTCGGCTGGGGTCGAAGGCGTCCGCGTCGACCGTGCTGGCGATCTCGCTGAAGCGGTGCGCAAGGGCATCGCCGCCAACCGTCCGTATTTGATCGACGTCGATATCGCCGCGGACATCAACCCGTCTGGCGCCGGCGTCTGGGAGCTTCCCGGCCTCGGGCAAAGCAAGCCCGGCATCGGCACGCGTTATCAGCCGGCCTGATCGCAGGCCGCGGGGACCTAATCCAAGTTAATCCATGACTGGCGGCTCGGGACTTTCAGGTCTGCATTTCTCGCGGCAATGCCTGCCATGCGTTGTGGCCGAGTCAACCAACACCACAGGATTGCAGGAGTTGCGTGTATCGGCGCATTCATCGTCGGGGCCGTCGCTGGCCGCCGGCCGCCTTCTGAAAATCATCTTAGTTAACTGATCTTAAAATCAAATCGCGCAAAGTGATCGGGAATGTTCGGCATCAAACAAGCATGCCGGACCGCTATTGCCCCGGGGTCCTTCATGTTGAATTGCGTGACGATCAGTACACTTCTGAAAACCGTGATCATGACGCTCGGCGTTGCCGTCGTCGTCATGCTCGCGGTGAATGCGTGGGACTCCTGGAGCCGGCTCTCCAAGGCGAACCAGGCGGAGGCAGCGGCCAATGCCGAAAGCTACCTGTTCACCGCGCTCTACAATATGCGCATCGATCGGGCCTCGACGGTCCTCGATCTGAATTCCGACAGGACCGGCGTGTCGCCGTCGCTGCAGCGAGCGCGGCCGGCTGAAATGGCGGCAATGCAATCCGCATTGCCATATTTGCCGCAGATCGATTTTCCGGATCAGCAGGCACTGACGGCTGAACTCGCCGAACGTATCAAGCGCATGGACGCGTCGCACAACGAGACCGCTGCGGCGCTGGCGCAACCCAAGGCGTCGCGTCCGGCCGGGATCGCCGACAAGGCGTTCAAGGAAGCCAACGAGACCTTCAGTCTGATCGACAAGTTGTCGACCCGGATCGCGAACGCAATCAAATTACAGGATCCCTTCGTCGATCAGATGATGGAGATCAAGCAGCTCGCCTGGGCCATGCGCAATTCGAGCGGCGATTCGACGCTGGTCATCCTCAATCCGCTCGGCGGCAAGCCGGTCTCACCCACGGCGATGAATGATTTTATTGGCTTTGTCAGCAAAACGACGGCGAACTGGGCCGCGGTCAAAGATGTCGCCAACGGCCTTACATTGCCGGCGCGTCTCACCGACATGATCGCCAAGGTCGATCAAGTCTACTTCGACCCCGAATATATAGCGCTGCGTATGAAGGTGCTGAATGCGCTGATCGCTGGCCAGCCGACCGGCACGAATTCGAATGACTGGTCGAATATTTCAATCTCGCGGCAGGCCCCGATCCAGGACACCGCCACGATCGCGCTCGATGCCGCGAAGGACCGCGCCAGCGAACTGCGCGCGCGTGCTTTGGCGAGCCTCATCGTCCAACTCGTCCTGATGGCCTGCGCCATCGCCGTCGTCACCGCGATGATGTGGGTAGTGTCGTCCCGTGTCTCCAATCCATTGCAGCAGCTCTCGGACGCGATGCGCAAGCTTGCCGGCGGCGATTTCGACGTCGTGCTGCCCGGCCTCGAGCGCAAGGATGAGATCGGCGCGATGGCCAATGCGGTGGAAGAGTTCAAGGTACTTTCGGCCGAGAAGGCCCACGAGGAGACCGAGCAGGCCGTCCACCGCCAGAAAGCGGAAGCCGAGGTCCAGGCCAAGGCCGCCGCCGAGCAGCGCAAGGCCGCGGAAGCGCAGGCCGAGGCCGCACAGGAGCAGGCCAAGATCGTGAAACTGCTAGCCGAAGGCCTGGTGAAGATGTCGGACGGCGAACTCGGCCATCGCCTCGGCGCCGGCTTCACCGAGAGCTATCGCCAGATCAAGGACGACTTCAACGCCATGGGCACGCGCTTGCGCGATGCGATCGGCGGCATCACGTCGGCGACGCGCGAGATTTCCAACGCTTCGAGCGAGCTGTCGGCGAGCACGACCGATCTGTCGCAGCGCACCGAGGAGCAGGCGGCGAGTTCTCGAGGAAACCTCGGCGTCTATGGAAGAGATTTCTTCCACGGTGAAGCAGAACGCCGAGAACGCGCAGCGTGCGAGTTCGTCGGCGGGTGGCGCGCGGGAGGTTGCAGATCGCGGCGGTCAAGTCGTGGCCAAGGCAGTCGAAGCCATGGCGCGGATCGAGGATTTCCTCGCGCAAGATTTCCGACATTATCGGGGTCATCGACGAGATCGCGCGGCAGACCAACTTGCTGGCGCTCAATGCGGCGGTCGAGGCAGCGCGTGCGGGTGAAGCCGGCCGCGGTTTCGCCGTGGTGGCGTCGGAAGTACGCAGCCTGGCGCAGCGCTCCTCGCAAGCCGCCAAGGACATCAAGGATCTCATCACCAATTCGAGCGGCCAGGTGAAAGAGGGCGTCGACCTCGTCAACAAGGCCGGCACGGCGCTGCACGAGATCGTCGACTCCATCGAGCAGGTGGTTCAGATCGTGTCCGACATCGCATCCGCCTCGTCGCAACAGGCGACCGGCCTCGAAGAGGTCAATCGCGCTCTGAACCAGATGGATACGGTGACGCAGCAGAACTCGGCATTGGTCGAGGAGAATGCGGCAACCGCCAAGACGCTGGAGCAGCAGGTCAAGGCGATGGACGAGCGGTTGGCGATGTTCCAGCTTGAGGCCAACTGCTCCGGCAGCCACCGCACAGCCGGCGAGAAAGCCGCCTAGACGCACTGGCGAGCCTCTCGGAATTATATGCTGCCGCGTTTCGGAGCGGTAGCATGTCGTCGCCGTGCCTGCGCGTTAAAAGGGCGGCTTTTGCCGAAGCTCTCAGCTTGAAGCGTCATCACGCCCGCTTATATTTGCGGCCCGGGCTTTCGCGCCCACATGATGGTATCGCGTGATCTGCCGACGCCACGGCGAGCGGCACATTGGATCGGCGCTTGTGAACTCATCGAGGAGGTGCCGATGTATTTTTCCCGTCGCGACGTTCTCAGATCGGCCGGCACCGCCGCGGTCCTCGCGGCAGCGCCGCCTATCGCGCGGGCCGAGACCTATCCGTCGCATCCGGTGCGTATCATCGTCGCCTTTGGCGCCGGCGGACCGGGCGATGTCTTTGCCCGGCTCCTGGCGGAAAGATTTTCTCAGCATTTCGGTCAGCAATTCTTTGTCGAGAATATTGTCGGCGCCGGCGGCAATATCGGCACCGAGAAGGCGGCGCATTCCGCGCCTGACGGCTACACCATCCTCGTCAATGCCAATAATCAGATCATCAATCCGTTGCTTTATGAGACCGTGCCCTACGATCCGGTGAAGGATCTTGCTCCGGTGTCCCTTGCCGCAGGCTTCCCGACGGCGTTTTCGGTCAATGCCGAAAAGGTGTCGGCGAAGACGGTGGCCGAACTGGTGGCGCTGGTGCGCGCGACGCCCGGCAAATTCAGTTATGCGTCATCCGGCGTCGGAACGCCCTCGCATCTGCTCGGCGAACGTTTCCGCCAGGCGCTCAATCTCGACATTGTGCATGTGCCCTACAGTGGCACCGGCCCGGCGACGCAAGCGGTGCTCGCCGGCGATACGCAAATCGGCTTTGCCGGACTTACGGCCGCGGCGCCACTGGTGCCGACCGGAAAGATCCGCGTGCTCGCGACCATGAGCAAGACCAGGTCGAAAGCGCTGCCCGATGTGCCGACCATTGCCGAAGCCGGCTATCCGGGTCTCGACGGCGAGGCCTGGGAAGGCATTTTCGTTCCGGCCGGCACGCCACAGAACATCATCACGCTGCTCAACCAGCAGACCGATGCGGTGCTCGCTCTTCCGGAAGTGGCGCAGCGCATCGAGGCGCTGGGTTTCTCGGTCAAGGGTTCGACGCCGCCGGATGTCTTCTCCAAGCAACTTGCCGATGAAACCCAAGTCTGGGCCAAGGTGATCAGCGCGGCGGGCCTCAAACTGAAGTAAGCGGAGCCCGCCGGCTTATTTCTTCGGCGGCGCCGCGGCGAATTTCGAGCCGCGCACGCAAATCCGGCCGCGCGGATCCTGCCACAGCCGCTCGGTCTGATGCAGATAGCCAAGCGCACGCGCCACGGTGACGAAATTATATGACGCGAAGCGCTCGGCAATATCGGTGAAATAGAGCGGCTCCTTGTCGATGACGGCGAGGATTTCGACGGCGAGATTGCGCACCGTAATATTGTCGCCGCCTTGCCCGGTCGCGTCGGCTTTGCCTTTCACATACTCGTCGATGCGCGCGGTATCGGCATAGGCATAGGTAATGCGCTCATAATGCTCGGGCGGAATGCCTTCGGGAATCGTCGCATCGATGCCGACTTTGGCGCCAGTTGGCGCCACGCCGAAGCCCTGCAGCAGGCTTGGGTCGAGTGGTTTAGCGCGCGCATTGCCCACAATCATAATGTCACGGTCGCCCTGCACCCGCGTCGCGATCGCCCATTCCACTTCGGTCGGATCGAACACGTCGATGTCGTCGTCGACCACGACGACGTGTTTGAGGTCCATCACCGACAGCGCGGCGAGCAGCGCGTTCTTGCCTTCACCCGGCTGTTTCTTGATCGAGATCACCGCGTGCCAGAAGGCGCAGCCGCCGAGCGTGACATTGATGTCCTTGACGACGACACCGGCGGTCTTGAGCGCCTGACGGATCGCGGCATAACGCGTCGGCGCCGCGAGCCAGGTGTTCTCCCACGGCATATGCAGATTGTAGTAGATCGCGTCCTTCTTCATGGCGATGGCCTTGACGCGCACCAGCGGATTCCAATGCAGCCCGCCCATCAGGCGGGTGAATTCGCCGAACCGGCCTTCGGGTTGGGTCCAGCCGGTCGGCAGGATTTCCGCTTCGAGAACGATCTCGGCGTCGGCGATGCAGGGCAGGTCGATGGTCCGGCATTGCGCGAGCTCCACCGGCGCGCCGCGCAGGCCGCCCGCGATCGCCATCTCATCGGTGCCGAGCGGCGCACGATAGCCGGCGCCGGCGATTTCGATCGGATGCGTGCCGATGGAAATTGATATCGGCAGCGGCTCGCCGCGCTCGAGCGCGCGGCGCGCGAACATGCGCATATTGTTCGGCGTGACGATGTCGATGCCGGTCAGGTTCTTTTCCTTGACCATGAAGCGGTAGATGCCGCTGTTGAGGCCATATTCGGGATCGCGCGCGATGACGATACCGGCGGTGATCATCGGCCCGCCGTCATAGATCGACGACATCGGGATCGGCAGCTTGTAGAGATCGACCTGGTCACCCTCGAGGAAAATCTCGTCGGCCGGCGACGTCTTCACCGTCTTCGACGCGATCGGCTTGGTGATGGCGGCCTGCAGCCTGTCTTCGATCTCACGATAGGTCTCGGCATGCATCGACATCATCGCCCGTTCCTGGGTGCGGATGATGCCGGAGACGACCGGCATGTCGTAGCCGATGACCTTATGGAAAAAGAGCGCGGTCTTCGCCTGGTCGACCAGCGTTGCGATGTGGCGAATGTCGACCGGCTGGTGCAGGTCGACGAGTTCTCCGGCCTGACGCAGACGGTCGAGGAATTGGCGGAAGTTTTCTTGCATGGACGATCCTTAGAGGCTGGCTTTGGGCGGGTCTTGGCGCTCGGCCGTAGGTTTAAGGGTCCTGGTCGGCGGCGCAATCGGGATGCGGACGAGGGTGTGTTGTTTGCGGAGAATGAAGCAATCGAGACTGTGCCACAACTTGGTATATTCATACTGATAATTACGATATTAGTAGTATTATTTACTATATCACGGCTTATGAACTAGCATGAATTACCTGTCGACGTCTGTCGGCGGCCTGCCCGCTGCGCAGACGGTCGCCTCAGGCCGGAATTTCATTGGAGTTTCAAATGCCTGCAGTAGCGCACGCGCCGTCCTTTGCGTCCCCGATCCATGCCGCTCCGGCAGGCGGACTTGGGCGACTCGCGGCCGAAGTCACCATTGCCTGCAACGGAGCGCCAGACCGGATGGCCGCGCGCGTGGTGGCAGCTCTTCAGGTGGCGACCGCCGATCCGGTCCTGCTGAGCGCCGATCAATGCCTGATCTGTCCCGATCGCTATGCCCGTCACGTCCTTTATGCCGATCCGCAAGGCCGCTTCACCATCCTGGCGCTGGTCTGGTCCGGCGGTCAGTTCAGCCCGGTCCATGCCCATGACACCTGGTGCGCTTACGTGGTGCATCACGGGGCGCTCGCCGAAACGCTGTTTCGCTTCGATGCGACGACGGCACAAGCGATCCCCTTGCGCACCGAGACCCGCCGTGCTGGTTACGGCTGCTTTGCCGGGTCCGGGCTGGAGCAGATCCATCGGCTCGGCAATGGGGGCCTTGAGCCCGCGATCTCGATCCATGTCTATGGTGTCGAAGCCGCGCAAATATGTTCGCATGTGAACCGGGTTCTCGACGCCCGGGATTAAGGAGAGAGTGGTGACGGCGAAGACGATGAAGGCGCTGGTCTTGAAGGCGCATGGCGCGCTCGACGAGCTCAAGCTGGTCGACGATTACCCCGTCCCGCAGGTCGTGCCCGGCCATGTCGTCATTCGCGTGCGCGCCTCGTCCTTCAATTTCCACGACCTTTTCACCGTCAAAGGCATGCCCGGCATCAAAGTGCCGCTGCCGGTCATCATCGGCCTCGATCTGGCCGGTGAGATCGCAGAAATCGGCGAGGGCGTTTCCGGCTGGAAGGCCGGCGACCGCGTGCTGGTCAATCCGGTCAACAAGAAGAAAGGTCTGATGGGCGAAATGCTCGACGGCGGCATGGCCGAATATTGCCTGGTCACGGCCGATCAGCTCGTCGTCATTCCCGACGGCGTCAGTTTCGCGCAGGCCGCTTCGCTGCCGGTCGCCTATGGCACCGCGCATCGCATGCTGATCACCCACAACACGGTGAAAAAGGGAGACAAGGTTCTAGTGCTCGGCGCCTCTGGCGGCGTCGGCACCGGCTGCGTGATGCTGGCGAAGCTGCTCGGCGCCGAAGTCATCGCCTGCGCTTCGAGCGAGGAGAAGCTGAAACGGCTGAAGGAGATCGGGGCCGACGAGGTGGTCGATTACACCAAGGTCGACTGGTCGAAATGGGCGGTCGAGAAATATGGCAAGCCGCAGCGCCGGTCCTATGACGGCGGCGTCGATGTCGTGGTCAATTTCACCGGTGGCGACACCTGGGTGCCGTCGCTGCGCTGCATCAAGCGCGGCGGCAAGCTCCTTGTCTGCGGCGCTTCCGCCGGCCACGATCCGAAGGAGGATCTGCGCTATGTCTGGAGCTTCGAGATCGGTATCCAGGGCTCCAACAGCTTCTACGACGATGATCTCAAAGGCCTGATGGCGCTGATCAAAGAGGGCAAGATGAAGCCCGTCATCGACAAGGAGCTGCCGCTCGATCAGGCGATCGCGGGCTTGCGCCTGATCCAGGATCGCGAGGTGTTTGGCAAAGTCGTCGTTGCGCCGTAGCTGCCGGGAGCCTGACCATGAGCCAAGACGAGACCAAGCCGGACATTACGCTCGACCAGGCGCAGGCGATGATCACGCGCGCGCCTTATCATCAATGGCTCGGCCTCAAAGTGATCGCGCTGCACGATGACGGCATCGAACTCACCGCGACGTGGCGCGAGGAATGGGTGGTCAATCCGGAGCGGCGTTATACCCATGGCGGCGTGCTTGCCGCTTTGGTCGATCTTGCCGCCGACTGGGCGATGCTCAAGAAAGTTGGCCGTCCGGTGCCGACCATCGATCTGCGCGTCGATTATCACAGCGCTGCTATGCCGGGCGATCTCACCTGCCGCGGCAAGATCGTGCGATTTGGTGGTCAGTTCTCGGCCGCGGAAGCCTATATTTACGACGCCCAGGGCAAGCTCTTGGCGAGCGGGCGCGGTACCTATTTCACGGCGCCGCCGAAGGCTTGAGCGCACACGCGCGGCAAAGTGAAAGGCAGATGTTTCCGTTCAAGAATCTCGGACAGCTGATCGGCCGCGATCGCGATCCGGACAAGGTCGCCGTGATCGATCTTGGCGGCGAAGGCGGGGCCCGCGAATTCAGCTATGCCGCGATCGATGCCATGGCGAACGGTGTGGCGCGAGCGCTGATTCGCGACGGCTTCAAACGCGGCGACCGCATCGCCATCCTCTCGGCCAACCGTACCGAATATATTGCTGCCTGTTTCGGCATCATGCGCGCGGGACTGGTCGCAGTGCCGGTCAATTTCAAGTTTCCCAAGAAGACGATCGACTTCGTCATTCGCGACGCCGGCGCGAGCTTCATGTTCTGCGATGCCGAGCGGCGCGCCGACTGTCCGGTCTGGCCTGCCGGCCGTCGTCTTCGGCGCTGCCGGCAAGAACGGCTTCGATGCATTCCTCGATTCCGGGCCCTTCAGCGAAGTGACGCCGGAACTCCAACGAACCGGCGATGTTTCTCTATACGTCGGGTTCGACTGGTGTGCCGAAGGGTGTCGTGCTCTCGCACCAGAGCCATCTCTGGGTGGTCGAGACGCGCCTCGCCAGCCAGGATCTGTCGCGGCAGCGCTATCTGATCGCCGCGCCGCTCTATCATATGAACGCGCTGGCGCTGGCGCAGCTCGCGATCGCCGCGCACAGTTCGATTGTCCTCCTCCCGAACTTCACCGCGCCGGCCTATATCGCGGCGATCGAGACGTATCGCTGCACTTGGCTCACCGCCGTGCCGCCGATGATCGCCATGATGCTGCGCGAGAGCGATCTTTTGGCCAAGACCGATCTGTCGAGCGTGCAATTCGTTCGCATGGGTTCGGCGCCGGTCAGTCAAAGTCTGATGTCGGCGCTCAAGCGCGCATTGCCCAAAGCCGCCGTCACCAATGCCTATGGCACGACCGAAGCCGGGCCGGTGGTGTTCGGACCGCATCCGCAAGGCTTACCGACGCCGGAATTGTCGGTCGGCTATCCGCATCCGCAAGTGCAACTGCGGCTCGTCGACGGCAGCGACCACAATGCCGCACAGGGCGTGCTCGAAATGAAATGTCCCGGCCGTCATGAACGGCTATCACAATCGCCCTGGCGTGACGTCGCCGATCGGGCCGGACGGCTTCTATCGCACCGGCGACGTGTTCCGCCGCGACGCCGACGGTTTTCATTATTTCATCGGCCGCACCGATGACATGTTCAATAGCGGCGGCGAGAACATCTATCCGGGCGATGTCGAGCGCATGCTCGAAACCCATGCCGATGTCAGCCAGGCTGCCGTCGTGCCGATCGACGACGACATCAAGGGTCAGAAGCCGGTCGCCTTTATTATCCCCAAGGCCGGGCGGCATCCGAGCGTCGACGAGATCAAGCAATATGCGCTGGCCAATGCGCCCGCCTATCAGCACCCCCGCTTTGTCTGGTTCCTCGACAGGTTGCCGCTCGCCTCGACCAACAAGATAGACCGCAATTCGCTGCAGCAGCTTGCCGAGGAACGAGTGAGGGCGGAGCGGACACAATGACCTCAGATCAATTCCATCGCCAGCTTCCGCTGGGCGAAGAAATTTTTCTCGATCACGTCGGCCATTTTGCTGCCGACGCCGATACCGCGACCGCCGCGCTCGCGAGCGCGGGCTTTTTCGCGACGCCGCGCTCGGTGCAGGTCAGTCCGGACGGTGCTCTAACCGGCACCGGCAATGTCACGGCCATGTTCGCGAACGGCTATATCGAGATTCTCTATAAGACCGCCGATACGCAGCTCGGCCGCGAGCTCGATGCTTCGATCTCGCGCTATGCCGGCGTGCATCTCGCCGCGTTCTCGGTGAGCGACGCGAGTGCCGCGCATCGGCGGCTTGAGTTGGCGGGCTTTCGCATGCGCCCGGTCGCGCATATGCAGCGGCCGGTCGACACAGCGGCCGGCCCCGATACCGCCAAGTTCACCGTGACACGCGTCGAGCGCGGCGAAATGGCGGAAGGGCGTATCCAAATTCTGACCCATCACACAGAGGCGGCGGTCTGGCAGCCGCGTTGGCTGACGCATCCCAATGGCGCGACGGGTCTGGCCGACGTCGTCATTGCCAGCGCGAATATCGACGAGGCTGCGGCGCGCTTTGCCCGCTTCATTGGTGCGCCCGCTGTCGAGAATGCCTTGGGCAAGGCGATCCGCCTCGATCGCGGCGGTGTTCAACTGATGACGGCCGACTCGTTTGCCAAGTTGGCGCCGGATATCGCGGTGCCGTCGTTGCCGTTCATCGGCCTCTACGCGATCACCGTGCGGTCGCTTGCCGTCTTGCGCGAAAACCTGCAACGCGGCGGCCTGCCGTTCGTGGCGCGTGATGGCCACGTGCTTGCGCACTTTCCCCCTGCACTTGGCACCGGCGGCTGGGTTTTTGCCGAAACGCCAGATCGCCTGCCTTGGCGCGCGAGCTAAAAGAAAAGGCGGTCGCAATGGGCCGCCGTTCTTTGAGTGAAGCAGCCACTTTTCTTATTGTAACTTACTTCTCGACGAAGGCCTTCTCGATCACATATTGACCGGGCGCGCTGTGATTGCCTTCTTCGAAGCCGAGTTCGCGCACGATGACGACGAGATCCTGCAGCATGCTCGGGCTGCCACACATCATGACCCGGTCTTCGGCGGCCGACAGCGGCGGCAGGCCGATTTCGTCGAACAGCGTGTTGGACGTGATCAGGTCGGTGAGGCGTCCGCGGTTGCGGAACGGCTCGCGCGTCACGGTCGGAAAATAGATCAGCTTGTCGCGGATCACGTCGCCGATGAATTCGTGCTGCGGCAATTCCTGGGCGATGAAATCGCCATAGGCGAGTTCGGCGACCTGGCGGCAGCCATGGACTAGCACGACCTTCTCATAGCGCTCGTAGGTCTCGGGATCCTTGATGATGCTGAGAAACGGCGCGAGCCCGGTGCCGGTCGAAAGCAGGTAGAGATGCCGGCCGGGCAGGAGATTGTCGAGGATCAGTGTGCCGGTCGGCTTGGCTGTTCACTAGGATACGGTCGCCCTCTTTGAGATGCTGCAGACGCGAGGTCAGCGGTCCGTCCGGGACCTTGATCGAGAAGAATTCCAGGTTCTCCTCATAATTGGCGCTGGCGAGGCTATAGGCGCGCAGCAGTGGCCGGCCGCTGACCTCGAGGCCGATCATCGCGAACTGGCCGTTCTGAAAGCGGAACCCGGCATCGCGGGTGGTCGTGAAGCTGAAAAGACTTTCTGTCCAATGCCTGACAGACGTAACTTCTTCGCTGTGTAACGTGCTCATCCGACTGGATTATTCCTCAGTTTCGTTGACAGCCCTGCGACCGCGGCGATATAACTAACTAGATAATTATCAATTGCAAGCGCCCGCCATGCCGGCCTGGAACAGGTCTGGCGAGGTGCCGAGGAAACGCTCCGAGGGACAGCGCGCCACATGCTGCCGCTGATTGATCTGCCAAGCAAAAACGGCGGGCTCGAACGCTATCGCATGCGGGGTCCGCAAGCGTGGCATGGCGCCGGTAACGGTAATGGCGGCCATCGTTTCAATCGCATCGCGCTTGCGGCCGCGCATGTTGTCGCCGATCCGCTGGCCGACGTCGATCCCTGGCTCACGCCGGCGATCGACTGGGACGCGACCATCGCCTTTCGCCGTCATCTTTGGTCGCTCGGACTAGGCGTCGCCGAGGCGATGGATACCGCGCAGCGCGGCATGGGGCTCGACTGGCCGAACGCGCTCGAACTGATCCGCCGTTCCGTCGCGGCATCGCGCGACGTGCCGGGCGCGGTCGGTGTTCTCCGGCGTCGGCACCGATCAGCTCGCGCCGTCGTCCGCGGTCACGCTCGACGACGTGATCCGCGCCTATGAGGAGCAGATCGAGGCGGTGGAAGCCTGCGGCGGCCGCATCGTTCTGATGGCAAGCCGGGCGCTCGCTGCCGCGGCGAAGTCGCCCGACGATTACGCCAAAGTCTACGGCCGCATTCTCGCGCAAGTGAAAGAGCCGCGCGATCATCCACTGGCTCGGCGAAATGTTCGATCCCGCGCTCGCCGGTTATTGGGGCAGCGCCGATCACTTGCCGCGATGGATGTCTGCATCGACATCATCGGCGATCACGCCGGCAAGGTCGACGGCATCAAGCTGTCGCTGCTCGACAAGGACAAGGAAATCCGGTTGCGGCGGCATCTGCCGCAGGGCGTGCTGCACCTATACCGGCGACGATTTCAATTTCCCGGAATTGATCGCGGGCGATGCGCAGGGTTTTTCGCATGCGCTCCTTGGCATTTTCGACGCCATCGCGCCGGCGGCCTCCGCCGCGCTCGACGCGCAAGGCCGCGGCGACATGGACAGCTATTGGAGCATCTTCGCGCCGACCGTGCCGTTGTCGCGGCATCTGTTCGGGGCGCCGACCCGTTTCTACAAGACCGGCATCGTGTTTCTTGCCTATCTCAACGGGCATCAATCGCATTTCGTCATGGTCGGCGGGCAGCAAAGCGCGCGCTCGCTGTTGCATCTCGTCGAGGCGTTCAAGCTTGCCGATGCGGCGGGGCTGATCCGCGACCCGGATCTCGCCGCGGCGCGTCTCGGCACGATCTTGCGCCTGCATGGCGTGGCGTAAGCGGAAGGGGCTACGAGCATGGCAATCGCGGCGACATCAAAAACCCGGAAACCTTCGGCAAGAGCCAAAGCCAAGCTCGAGCCGGTGCGCGATGCCGAGCGCACGCGGCGCGCGCTTCTTGACGCCGCCGAGATCGAGTTCGCCGCCAAGGGGCTTGCCGGCGCGCGCGTCGATGTCATCGCCGAAGAGGCCGCCGCCAACAAGCGGATGCTCTATTACTATTTCGGCTCCAAGGACGATCTGTATGTCGCCGTGCTCGAACGCGCCTATGGCGCCATGCGCGAGCGCGAGAAGGCTCTCAAGCTCACCGATCTCGATCCGCTTGAAGCGATCAAGCGGCTGGTCGAGTTCAAGTTCGACTATTACGAGGAACAACCCGCGGATCATCCCGCTGCTTGCCGCCGAGAACATGAACGAAGGTAAGTATCTGCGCCGCTCGCGCCGGCTGCGCGACATGCATCTCCTCCTCGTCGACATGCTGCGCGATATCCTCGCCGCGGGCGAGCGCCGGGGCGTGATCAGGCCGGGCATCGATCCGTTTCAGCTCTATGTCTCGATATCGGCGCTGAGCTACTTCTATTTTTCCAATTCGTCGACGCTGTCGACCGGCTTCGGCCGCGATCTTGCCAGCGCGGCCGAGCGCCAGATGCGGCGCGCGCATGCCGTCGAAGTCGTTCTTGCTTATGTGAAGGCATAGACACGCCGTGCGGAGTAGACGCGGCGATGCGGAGGACACATGAAATTTGGCGATTATCCGAAAGCCGGCTCGCTCGACGGCGTCTCCGGGTTTCGCAGCTATGTGCAGTCGCTCGGGCTCGACATGCCGTGCGACGACATCGTCTCCGGCGGCCCGAACTCGCCGCTCGGATCACCGCTCGAATTCGACGGCATGAAGATCGGCCATCGCCTTGCGGTGCAGCCGATGGAAGGCTGGGATTGTCGAGACCGACGGCCGGCCGTCGGAGAACACCAAGCGGCGCTGGCGCCGGTTCGGCCTAAGCGGCGCCAAGCTGATCTGGGGCGGCGAGGCCTGCGCGGTGCGGCCCGATGGCCGCGCCAATCCGAAGCAGCTCGTCATGGGCGAGCACAGCCAGAAGCGATATCGCCGATCTGCGCCAGCATCGTCATCGATGCGCACAAGGAAGCGACCGGCGGCGACGACGATCTCGTCATCGGCCTGCAGCTCACCCATTCCGGCCGCTTCTGCAAGCCGAACGACAACACGAAATTCGAATCCATCATCGCCTATCATCATCCGCTGCTCGACAAGAAGTTCGGCTATCCGGCGGATCGTCCGGTGATCAGCGACGACGAGATCAAGCGGCTGGTCGAGGACTTATGTGATCGCGGCCAAGCGTGCCGAGGAATGCGGTTTCGATTTCGTCGACGTCAAGCATTGCCACGGCTATCTCGCCCACGAATTCCTGAGCGCGGTCGATCGGCCGGGACCTTACGGCGGCAGTCTGGAAAACCGCACCCGCTTTCTGCGCGAAGATCGTCGAAGGCATCCGCGCCGAGGCGCCGCGGCTGCGCATCGGCGTGCGGCTTCAGCGCTGTCGATACCGCGCCGTTCAAGCCGGATCCGGAACGCTTCACTGCCCGGCGCGCTCGGTCCCGGCGTGCCGGAGACGGTCACGCTGCCGTACCGTTACGCCTTCGGCGCCGATCCCGACGATCCGCTGCGCACCGATCTGACCGAGCCCAAGGCGTTGTCTCGAAATTCTGCGCGGGCTCAACATCCGCTTCGTCAACATCACCGCGGGCAGCCCCTATTACAACCCGCATTACATCCGCCCCGCGCTTTATCCGCCATCCGACGGCTATCATCCGCCGGAGGATCCTTTCGTCGGCGTGATGCGCCATCTCGACGGTGGTGCGCGAATTGAAGGCGGCGTTCCCCGATTTCTGCTTCATGGGCTCGGGCTACACCTATCTTCAGGACTATCTTCGCCAATGTCGCGCAGGCCGTGGTGCGCGCAAGGCTGGACCGATCTCGTCGGCCTCGGCCGCATGGTGCTGGCTTATCCCGAACTGCCGCTCGATATCCTGCAGAACCGGCCGGTGCAGAAGAAGCGCACTGTGCCGCACCTTCAGCGACTGCACCACGGCGCCCCGCAACAGCATCGTCTCCGGCTGTTATCCGCTCGATGCCGTTCTACAAGAAGTCGGCGGAGTTCAAGCAGCTGGCAGCGATTAAGAAGCACGCGCAGACGGCGTAGGCCGCGGACTGTCACCGGCCTCTCACGACAATAGGCTATGAGAATAGTCTATAGTGTCGGCGCCGGAGGGATCCTTTGCCATCCTACGTTCTTGCCATCGACCAGGGCACGACGTCGTCGCGGGCGATTTTGTTTCGCGCCGATACTTCCGTCGCGGCCGTCGCGCAGCAGGAATTCCCGCAGCATTTTCCGGCTGACGGCGAGGTCGAGCACGATCCCGAGGATCTCTGGACGACGACGCTTGCCACCTGCCGCGGAGCCTTGCGCCAGGCCAATGCGACCGCGCGCGACATCGCCGCGATCGGCATCACCAATCAGCGCGAGACCACGCTGTTATGGGAGCGGGCGACCGGCCGCACGCTGCATCGCGCCATCGTCTGGCAGGACCGTCGCACCGCCGATTTGTGCGCGGAGCTGAAAGCGAACGGCCATGAGCCGGCATTCGCGGCCAAGACCGGGCTTATTCTCGATCCATATTTCTCCGGCACCAAGCTCGCATGGCTGTTGCAGAACGTGCCCGGCGCTGCCGATCAGGCGGCGCGCGGCGAACTCGCCTTCGGCACGGTCGACACTTACCTGCTCTGGCGGCTGACCGGCGGCAAGGTCCATGCCACCGACGCGACCGAATGCGTCGCGCACGCTGATGTTCGACATTCACAGTGGACGCTGGGACGATGAACTCCTGAAACTTCTCGGCGTGCCGAGATCGGTGCTTCCGGAATGTTCTGGATTTGTCGGCGCAGTTTGGCGTGACCGATCCGGATCTGTTCGGCGCGGCCATTCCGATTTGCGGCATTGCCGGCGATCAGCAGGCGGCGCTGATCGGTCAGGCCTGTTTCACGCCGGGCATGATCAAGTCGACTTACGGCACCGGCTGCTTTGCGCTGCTCAACACCGGAATAACGCCCGTCGTCTCCAGCCACAAGCTCCTCACCACCATCGCCTATCAGCTTGGCGGCGTGCGCAGCTATGCGCTCGAAGGCTCGATCTTCATTGCCGGCGCCGCCGTGCAATGGCTGCGTGACGGTTTGCACCTGATGCAGAGACGCCGCGCAGAGCGGGCCGCTGGCGGCGGAGGCCGATCCGACCCAGGATGTTATCCTGGTGCCCGCTTTCGTCGGGCTCGGTGCGCCCTATTGGCGGCCGGATGTGCGCGGCGCGCTGTTCGGTCTGACCCGCGCCACCGGCCCGCGCGAATTCGCGCGCGCGGCGCTCGAAAGTGTCTGCTTCCAGACCGCCGATCTGATCGCGGCGATGCAGGCAGACTGGCGTACCGCCGACGCGACGCTGAAGACCCTGCGCGTCGACGGCGGCATGGCGAATTCCGATTGGACCATGCAGCGTCTTGCCGATCTCATCGGCAGCAATGTCGACCGGCCGCGGATCAAGGAGACCACCGCGCTCGGCGCCGCCTATCTCGCCGGCTTGCACACCGGTTTTTTTCCCGAACCGGATCGCTTCCTCGATCACTGGCAATTGGAGCGCCGGTTCTCGCCGCAGATGGATGCCGCGGCGCGCGAGCAAAAGCTCGCGGCCTGGGCGTCGGCAGTGCGCCGCTTGCTCATGTGAAATTACATATTGGCACTGCTGCAACGCCGCGTTTCCGAATCGCACATGAATTGCCGATGGAACTCGCAGGAACCCAGCCGCTCCTCAAACGTTGTCGGGGCTAGGTGAAGGGGCGTGAAGGTTCCGGATTGCGAAAAATGTGTGGAATTTGCGGCGAGGTGACGTTCGACGGCACCGTTGCAGGCGAATCGCTTGTGGCGATGAACCGGGACAATGCGAGCGCGCGGTCCTGATGCGGACGGCACGTTCTCGCAGCATCGTGTTGCGTTCGGTCATCGCCGTCTCAGCATCATTGATCTTTCCACTGCATCGCAACAGCCGATGATCGATCCGATGCTTGGCCTCGCGATCGTTTTCAATGGCTGCATCTATAATTATCGCGAATTGCGTCGCGAGCTCGTGGAGAAGGGATATTGCTTCTTCTCGCAAGGCGACACCGAAGTCATCCTCAAAGCCTATGCGCAATGGGGCCCGCGCTGCGTCGAGCGCTTCTACGGCATGTTCGCTTTCGCGATCTGGGAGCGCGAGTCCGGCCGCGTTGTGCTCGCGCGCGACCGCCTTGGCATCAAGCCGCTCTATTATGCCGAGGCGCCGGGCGTCTGCGCTTTGCGTCGACATTGCCGGCTTTGCTGGCCGCGGGTGACGTTGACACTTCGATCGATCCGGTCGCGCTCCATCATTACATGAGCTGGCACGCGGTCGTGCCGGCGCCGCGAACCATTCTCAAAGGCGTGCGCAAAATCGCGCCGGCGACGATCTGCATCATCGAGCCCGATGGCCGGCGTCATGAAGAAGTTTATTGGAGTTTGACCGTCGGCCCGCGCGCCGAGGATCGCGGCTTGAAGGAGGCTGATTGGCGCGAGGCTGTTCGCGAGACGCTGAGCAAGTCCGTCGAACGCCGCCGTGTTGCCGACGTGCCGGTCGGCGTCCTGCTGTCGGGCGGACTCGACAGTTCGATTCTGGTCGCGCTTGCTCGCCGAGCAAGGCCAGGCCGACTTGAAGACATTCTCGATCGGCTTTGAAAGCGTCAATGATGTCGAAGGCGACGAGTTTCGCTATTCCGATCTGATCGCGCGGCAATTCGGCACCGATCATCACTGCATCAAGATCGACTCGGCGGGCGCGCTCGAAGCGCTGCCGGGCATGGTCGCAGCGATGGCGGAGCCGATGATGAGCCACGACGCCGTCGGCTTCTATTTGCTGTCGCAAGAAGTCGCCAAACACGTCAAGGTCGCGCAGTGCGGGCAGGGCGCCGACGAAATCTTTGCCGGCTATCACTGGTATCCGGCGCTCATGCGGTCGAACGACCCCGCCGAAGATTATGCGCGCGTTTATTTCGATCGCGATCACGCCGAGATGGGCGAGGCGCTCGCACCGGCGCTCGTGAATGGCGATCATAGCCGCGAATTTGTCGATGAATTCCTGAAGAGCTGCGGGAGCTCGTCGCCGATCGACAAGACGCTGCAGCTCGACACCCAGATCATGATGGTCGACGATCCGGTCAAACGCGTCGACAATATGGCGATGGCGTCCGGCCTGGAGACGCGCGTCCCCTTCCTCGACCATGAAGTCGTGGAGCTTGCGGCGCGAATCCCTGCCGAGCTGAAAGTGCGCGACGGCGGCAAGTCCATCCTCAAAGAAGCGGCGCGGGGTTTGGTCCCCGACGCTGTGATCGATCGGCCGAAAGGCTATTTCCCGGTGCCGGCGCTCAAATATCTTCGCGGCGCCTTCCTGGAGTTCGTCCGCAACACGCTGGAATCCCCGCGCGCGCGCCAGCGTGGCCTGTTCCAGCGCAGCTATGTCGAACGCCTCTTGTCCAATCCCGAACGCGAATTGACGCCGAAAGGTCATTCCAAGCTTTGGCAAGTCGCGCTGCTGGAATGCTGGCTGCAAGCGCAAGGTGTCTGATCTCGATTTCGTCTGATCTCGATCTTTCGTGAGTTTGTTGTGATCACCAGCGTCGAACAAAAGTCGGAAAGCTCAAGGAGCTAGAACATGGAATTCCGCTACGACCCGCAAGCCCGCCGGCTGCGCATGCGCGCGCTGGTGCCCGCGGGGCATCACGCCGAAAGCTTCGTCGCCACCAATGATTTCAAGTTCGGCATCGAGGAGGAATATTTCCTGTCCGATGCCAAGACCTTTGCCGTGCCCGCGGAGACGCCGGACGAGCTGTTCGAAACCGCCGATTTCGGCGTCAGCGGCCGCATCGAGCGTGAATTCCTGCAGGCGCAGATCGAAGTTGCGACCGAGCCGCAGTTCTGCGCCGGCGATGCGCGCGCCGCATTGCTGCGCCTGCGCCAGAACGCGTCGGCTGCGGCAGCCGAACATGGACTTGTGGTGCTCGCCTGCGGCACGCATCCGCTGGCGCACTGGCGCGATTCCGTGCAGAGCCCGAAGGATCGCTATTCGCATGTGATGGACGTGCTGCAGATGATCGGGCAGCGCGACATGTTGTGCGGCATGCATGTGCATGTCGAGTTTCCGGATCCGCGGCGCCGCATCGACGTGATGACGCGGATCACGCCTTATCTGCCGCTCTTCATCGCGCTGTCGACTTCGTCGCCGTTCTGGCAGGGCCACGCCACAGGACTGAAAGGGTATCGGCTCGCCGCCTATGACGAGTTGCCGCGCACCGGCTTTCCCGACCTGTTCCGCGATGAAGACGATTACAATGCCTATGTCGACGCCCTGCAGCGCTCCGGCGCGCTGCTCGACGCCAGCCATCTGTGGTGGTCGATCCGGCCGTCGCTGAAATACCCGACGCTCGAGCTGCGGGCGCCGGATTGTTGCACGCGGATCGACGACACGATCGCGCTCGCGGCGCTCTACCGGGCGCTGGCGCACTATTTGTATACCCATCCCGAGCACAATTTGGGAATCGACAACGTGGACCGGGCGATTGCGGTGGAGAACAAATGGCGGGCTCAGCGCTACGGGGTCCAGGGCACGTTCGTGACCAGGTCCGGCCCCGTGCCGGTGGCCGACATGCTCGACCGGGTCGTGGCCATGATCGAGGCCGACGGCGACGCCCTCAATTGCGCCGAGCAGTTCGAGCGCTGCCGGTCCATCGTGGTCGAGGGCACTTCGGCCGACGCCCAGTTACGAATATTTACCGAAAGTGAACACGAAGGTGTCGATATTGCTTTACATAAGGTGATTCGATGGGTTCGGGACGCCACCCTGGTGGCGTGACCGCGAAACGAGGGCGAAAGCCCGGAAAGGCACCTTAAGGCCGTCTTATGTGCCGCTGGATTGCATATCGGGGAGAAACCACCGCGCTCGAGCACTATGTGACCGAGCCCGAGCACTCGCTGATTTCCCAAAGCATTCACGCCCTCGAATTGATGTCGAGCACCAATGGCGACGGCTTTGGGCTGGGCTGGTATGGCGAGCACCCCGAGCCGGGCCTTTACCGTGAAGTCCGGCCGGCCTGGTCCGACGAGAACCTGCGCTATCTGTGCCGGCACCTGCGATCGCATCTGTACTTCGCGCATGTCCGCGCCGCGACCGGCACGCCGATCACCCGGCCGAATTGCCATCCCTTCGCCTGCGGCACCTGGATGTTCATGCATAACGGCTTTGTCGGCAATTGGAGCCGGCTGCGCCGCAGCGTCGAAGCCATGATCCCGGACAAGTTCTACCCGGCGCGCATCGGCACCACCGATTCCGAAGCAATCTTCCTCTCCATCATGGGCGCGGGAATTGAGCGGCCGGTGAGCGCGGCCGAGAGCATCCTGCAGGCGATCACCGATCTCGTGAATCAGACCAAGCCCGCGACCGCTTCCGCTTCACCGCGGCGCTGTCAAACGGCCAGGACCTCTACGCGTTCCGCTATGCGGTGAACGATCAAGCCAACACGCTATACTTCCGCGAAAACGAGCGCGGCATTGTTGTCGTCTCCGAGCCGCTCGACCGCGATCCCAAAAACTGGGTGGCGGTGCCGGAAAACCATGTCGTCGTGGCGCTGGCCGGCGAACGCGCGCGCATGGTGCCGCTGTTTCATCGGCACCAGGAAGCGGCGGAATAGATCTTCGCGAAATCGTATGCATGCATACGCCATGGCCGGATTGCTTCCGGCCATGACGCGTCTCTCTATCGGGGGATTACGGCTTCCAGTCCTGCTTCCAGGCCGGCGGCGTTTTGCTGTCGATCAGGATGAAGGCGATGCGGCACGGCGCCTTGCCGTTATTGACCCAGGCGTGGTTGGTGGCCTGCTGCACCAGCACGTCGCCCGCCTTCACATGAATCTCGCTGTCGTCGAGCAGCATGTCGATCTCGCCGTCGAGCACGATGGCGTAGTCGATGGTCCGGGTGCGGTGTGTATTCTCGTGGCGGCCATAGCCTTGCGTTGCCGGATCGATGCCCATCGAGACGAGAACCTGGTGATGATCGACCGGCGCCCCGCCGGGCTGGATCGGCGCGAAGTCGACAATGCGAAATACGGTGCCGTTCGCTGACGGCGGCACGCCGGCATGGCTCTCGCCGCGATCCGCCGAGACCCGAGACGTCGACTGGAAATTCATGTGTCGTCCACAACAGCGTCATGCCGTTGCCGCCGACGTTGCGCTGCTTGGCCTTGACCGCGGCATCGAACAAGACCACCGCCTTGCCCTTGGCATCGTGTCCGGTGACGATCCGGCGTGTCGATCTCAGCTCCATGACCCAGCCCTTTCTGCTACCTTGAAATTTCGGTGCGTAGTCTTACTTGCAGGCGTGGACGTTAGACAAGCGCGTTGCGAGCGGCCCGTCGGAATGGTCTTAGAGCAACGCCCTGCGCGGTCGTGTGCGTGACTTCCGAGGTTGGGCGCAGTCGGATTTGCAACCCTCCGATTATTGGGAGAGCGCTGTCCACGCTCAGCGCGTCATCAGGTCGCCAGTCAAGCCGCCGGCGCGCCGCACCAATCATTAACTTCTGCCATGTAATCCTGCGCAATACGGCGATGTGCAAGTCGGGACATTCACGGGCCCTCAACCCGCAGGAACGTCACCGGGAATGGGAATGTGACGCGTCTCATCTGTTCGATGGGCCGCTGAACTAATATTCGCAGCGCAACGGCATACGGAAGCCGACCGGTATGAGTACCACGATCGAACCCGCTCTCGCGCCCTCCATCGCGCCGGGAGTGGAAGCCGGCGCCCGCGCCGGCACCAAGTCATCCCCCACCGAATTCATCAGCTTCGCGATCGGCGACGAGCAATACGGCGTCGACATCATGGCGGTGCGCGAGATCAAGGAATGGTCCGGCGTCACCCAATTGCCCAATCAGCCCGACTATATGCGCGGCGTTCTCAACCTGCGCGGCACGATGGTGCCGATCATCGATCTGCGCTGCCGTTTCGGGCAGGGGCTGACCGATGCCACGCCGGTTCATGTCGTCATCGTCGTCCATGTTGACGGCAAGACCGTCGGCCTTCTGGCCGATCGGGTGCTCGACATCGTTTCGGTCGAAGGCTCGCAGGTCCAGCCGGTGCCGCAAGTGTCGCGCGGGTCGCAGGCCAACTTCCTGTCCGGCCTGGTGACGATCGACTCGACCATGATCGCGCTCATCAATCTGAACAACCTGTTCTCCGAGCAGATCGCCAGCGAAATCCTCGCTGCGGCCAGCTGACGATATTTGCACGGGATCGCGGATCTGGGGAGCGGTGACGCAGCGCGTCGCACCGCGGCATTGGGGCACTGCATATGTCCATTAAATACCGGCTCTATGGCGGATTCGGCATCCTTGTCGTGCTGACGCTCGGCCTTGTCATTTTCGGCGTACAGGAGTTCAACGAGATTTCGATCTCGGTTACGCGGATGAACGGCATCTCCGAGAACTCGACCCGCACGCTCCTGATCGCGCGGTATCTGGAAACGCTTCGCCGCAGCGTGCTGCGCTTCGCCTATGATCACGATGAGCCCTCCCGCAAGGAAAATGCCGAGGTCGCCGCGCTCGCATTGTCGACATTGCAAGCCGCGGAGCAGCAGACGCCGACCGAAGAACGCAAGAAGGCGTTTCGCGACGTCCAGGAACAGCTCGCGGATATCCAAAAGACCTCGCAGAAGCTGTTCGATGGCGTGTCGCAGATCGACAGCACGCAGCAGAAACTGTCCAAGGCCAGCGGCGGCCTGACCGCGGCTGCGAACGCGCTGATCGACAAGGTCCAGGCCGGGACCGACGTTATGCTGGTGCGGCTTGCGCTGAAGCTCGACTCGCAATTGAACATGATGCGCGTCGTCAGCCTGCGCGCCCAGGTGCTGATGAATGTCGACAGCATGCCGGCGCTTGCCGACTCGGTCGCCAAGATCATGGCCACAATCACCGCGATCGACGCGACAGCCTCGGACGATGTCGTTCATGCTCGCCGATCCGCTCAAAGGCGCAGTCAAGGAGTTTCAGACGACGGTGCAGGGCGTCGTCGCCGCGCAACACCAGGCCCACGATCTCTACGCCAATGAGATCGCGCCGCAGATCAAGAAGACGCAAGCGACGATCGAGACGGTGCGTCAGCAGTTGCAGACGAATTTCAATGATACCCGCAGCTCGGTCCGCTCGACGATCAACTCCACGATCCTTTATCAGGAGATCGCCGGCGGCATGGTCTTGCTGGCCGGCGCTCTGATTGCGTTTTTGATTTCGCGTTCGGTATCGAACCCGATCCTGGCTTTGACCAAGGGCATGCGCGAGCTTGCGGAAGGCAATTTCGGCGTGGTTCTGCCGGGTCTCAAGCGCAAGGACGAGATCGGCAATATCGCCAAGGCCGTGGAGGCCTTCAAGGTCAAGGCGGCGGAGAAGGCGCAGGCGGAGGCGCAGGCCAAGGCCGAGCAGGAGCGCCAGGCCGAAGCCGAACGCCAGGCGGCCATGGAGAAGATGTCCCACGAGTTCGAGGCCACGGTCGGCGGCATCGTGCAGGCGGCGGTCGCCGGCGACTTCTCCAAGCGCGTCGAGCTCGATGGCAAGACCGGGCTCGTGCTCAATGTCGGCACCGCGATCAACTCGCTGTGCGACAATGTCGCCAAGGCGCTGGGCGACCTGATCGAGATGCTGAGCGCGCTCGCCGAAGGTAATCTGAGCCAGCGCATCACCGCCAGCTATCAGGGCGACTTCGCCGAACTGAAGAGCAACGCCAATACCGCGGCCGAGCGCATCGGCACGATCGTCGGCCAGATCAAGGAAGCGGCGCGCGAAGTGTCGGATGCCTCGGCGGAGATATCGAGCAGCACCACCGACCTGTCGCAGCGCACCGAGGAGCAGGCGGCAAGCCTGGAAGAGACCTCGGCCTCGATGGAAGAGATCGCGGCGACCGTGAAGAAGAACGCCGAGAACGCGCAAGCCGCCAACCAGTCGACCGCCAAGGCGCGCCAGGTGGCCGATCACGGCGGCGACGTGGTCGCCAAGGCAGTGGCGGCAATGGCGCAGATCTCGGCGTCGTCGGGCAAGATCTCCGACATCATCGGGGTGATCGACGAGATTGCGCGGCAGACCAATCTGCTGGCGCTCAATGCGGCGGTGGAAGCCGCCCGCGCCGGCGATGCCGGCCGCGGCTTTGCCGTGGTGGCCTCGGAAGTGCGCACCTTGGCGCAGCGCTCCTCGCAGGCCGCAAAGACATCAAGGACCTGATCACCAACTCGAACGGCCAGGTTCAGTCCGGTGTGGATCTGGTCAACAAGGCCGGCGAGGCTTTGGGCGAGATCGTGGAATCGATCAAGGCCGTGGCCGATCTGGTGTCCGACATAGCCGGCGCCAGCCTGGAGCAGTCGAGCGGGGTCGACGAGGTCAACCGGGCGCTGACGCAGATGGACGAGGTGACGCAGCAGAACTCGGCTTTGGTCGAGGAGAATGCGGCGACGGCAAAGACGCTCGAGCACCAGGCCAAGACCATGGATGACCGGGTGTCGTTCTTCCGCCTCGATACGGCCGGTGCGGTCGAAGCCGGCGAGGCCGAGCCTGCGCCGCGGCCGCAGGCCGCGCCCAGGCGCCCCGCCCCCCGTACCCAGGGTGCCCTCGCCCTCCAGGAAGACGCGGAGTTTTAGAACCCACCTCCGGCCGAGGATTGCCATGCGCGTGGCGTGGCAAGGCGATGCCGCGCCGCTGCGTGGCGTACCAATCCTTAACCAGTGCCCTGTAATTCTAACTGATCGGTACCTGTAGATTGCAGATCGGCCGCAGAAGCGAAGCTTGCGGTGCCATGACAGAAGTCGCTCGGAATGTGCTCCGCCATCCAAACTGAACCGGCGCCGGGTGTCGCGTCCGGATTAGGCGTCGACAGCCTTTCCCGAGCCGCTGCCGTCCCGACTGATTCATCGAGATTGCGATCGCCGCCGCCACGGAGGCCCTGACTGTCCATTGTGGCGGCCGGCAGGCCCGGTTCGCGCCGAATGTAGCGGCGCTGTCCGCCTGCGCGCAGAGCAAGAGCGCGATAATCGACGAAAGCCTAGACCAAACCAGCATGACAAAGGGCGGGGCACGCACGCCGCCGTTGCAAGGAAGTGCATCATGTCGATCAAATACCGGCTCTATGGCGGCTTTGGCATCCTCGTTCTCACCACGATCGGGCTGGTCCTGTATGGCGCCATGGTCTTTACCGACCTCGACCCCGTCATCACGCGGATGAATTCGATCGCCAACAACAATGCGCGAACGCTGCAGTCCGAGGAACTTCTGGAAGTGCTGAGCCGCACGACGTTGCGCTATGTCTATGATCACGACGCGGCGTCGCGCAAAGAGAACGTCGAGGTGGCGGCCAAGATTAAAACCTTGCTCGATGGCTCGATACAATCGGCGCCTCGCGAAGAGCGCAAGCAGATGTATCGCAATATGCAGACGGGTCTCGCCAGCCTGCAGCAGGTCACACAGACCTTGTTCGACGCGATCACGCAATCGGAAGTGGATCAGGGCAAATTGGTCAAAGCCGGCGCCGCTTTGAGCACGCGCACCGATGAGTTGATCAAGAAATTTGTCGACAATGCTCCGCCTGACCAGGATCCGGCTATCACCGTCCTGATCCTGAAGCTTGACGCGGATCTGGCGATGGTGCGTCTCGCCAATATCCGCGGTCAACTCCTCCACAACACCAACATGTTGCCGCTATTCGATGCCGCCGTCGCCAAGGCGCAGACGGCGGTCGCTGCACTGGAAGCGAAGGGCTCGGACGATGTTAAGGCGCAAGTCGCCCCGCTCAAAGCGGCGCTCACCGATTTCCAGGTCACGGGGCGGGATCTGACCACCATAATCCACCAAGTCCACGATATTTTCGCCGACAAGGTGACACCGCAGGTCACGCAGTTGCAGCAGGCGCTCGCCGGCGCGCGCCAGGAACTGGCGGAAAATTTCGAGTACACGAAGAACTACGTCGAAGGCGCAATGGTGAAGACGACGTTCAATCAGAAGATCATCGGCGGGCTTACCTTTCTGTTCGGTGCTCTGATCGCGTTCTTGATTGCACGTTCGGTATCGAACCCGATCCTGGCGCTGACCAAGGGCATGCGAGAGCTGGCCGAAGGCAATTTCGGCGTGGTGCTGCCCGGGCTCAAGCGCAAGGACGAGATCGGCAATATCGCCAAGGCGGTGGAGGCCTTCAAGGTCAAGGCCGCGGAGAAGGCGCAAGCCGAGGCGCAGGCCAAGGCCGAGCAGGACCGTCAGGCCGAAGCCGAACGTCAGGCCGCCATGGAGAAGATGGCCAACGAGTTCGAGACCGCGGTCGGCGGCATCGTGCAGTCGGCGGTGGCCGGCGACTTCTCCAAGCGCGTCGAGCTCAACGGCAAGACCGGGCTGGTGCTCAATATCGGCACCGCGATCAACTCGCTGTGCGACAATGTCGCCAAGGCGCTCGGCGACCTGATCGAGATGCTGAGCGCGCTCGCCCAGGGCAATCTCAGCCAGCGCATCACCACCGACTATCAGGGCGACTTCGCGGAACTGAAGAACAACGCCAATACCGCTGCCGAGCGCATCGGGGCGATCGTCTCCCAGATCAAGGAGGCGGCGCAGGAAGTGTCCAGCGCCTCGGCGGAGATTTCCTGAGCACCACCGATCTGTCGTCAGCGCACCGAGGAACAGGCGGCGAGCCTGGAAGAGACCTCGGCCTCGATGGAAGAGATCGCGGCAACCGTGAAGAAGAACGCCGAGAACGCGCAGGCCGCCAACCAGTCGACCGCCAAGGCGCGGCAGGTGGCCAATCACGGCGGTGACGTGGTGGCCAAGGCGGTGGCGGCGATGGCGCAGATCTCGGCATCGTCGGGCAAGATCTCCGACATCATTGGCGTGATCGACGAGATCGCGCGGCAGACCAATCTGTTGGCGCTCAATGCGGCGGTGGAAGCGGCCCGCGCCGGCGACGCCGGCCGCGGCTTTGCGGTGGTGGCCTCGGAAGTGCGCACGCTGGCGCAGCGCTCCTCGCAGGCCGCAAAGACATCAAGGACCTGATCACCAATCGCAACGGCCAGGTTCAGGCCGGCGTCGATCTGGTCAACAAGGCCGGCGAGGCTTTGGGCGAGATCGTGGAATCGATCAAGTCCGTGGCCGATCTGGTCTCCGACATTGCCGGCGCGAGCCTCGAGCAGTCGAGCGGGGTCGACGAGGTCAATCGGGCGCTGACCCAGATGGACGAAGTGACGCAGCAGAACTCGGCCTTGGTCGAGGAGAATGCCGCGACCGCCAAGACGCTCGAGCACCAGGCCAAGACCATGGACGACCGCGTGTCGTTCTTCCGTATCGACGACACCGCCGGTCACGCCAGAAGCCGCTGCCCCGGCAGCCGCCCCGCGGCCAGGCGTCCGGCGCCCCGCACCCACGGCGCGCTCGCCCTCCAGGAAGACGAGGAGTTTTAGGCGAATTCTACGACCGCGTCGGAAAAAGGGGAGGCGCGACGAATTTCGCGCCGGCGGTGGCCGGGTCTGCTACCTTGCCGCAAATTTGCCGCGAGGTTTTTGGCCAATCCGCCCATGTCTGAGCTGTCCGAACTTGACCGACATACCGGTTTTCGATCTGCGCGACGGCGATGTCGCGCGCCATGTCCGGCAGAGCGCCGAACGCGCGCGCGCCTTGCGCGACGCTTGTCTGGACATCTTTCCGCGTCTGGCACTGCCGCTGGTGCCGGCGCTCGATCGCGCCTCGCGGCGCTGGCTCGAGCGCTCGCGCTCGCCGTATCGGCCCGAGATCGCACGGATCGCCGACGCGCTGGATTTCTCCGGCATCTGGCTGCTCAACGCCTCGTATCAATGGGGCTGCACCGCGCGCGCCGGACAAGAGCAAGGCACGCCGTGGCTGTTGCGCACGCTCGACTGGCCGTTCGCCGGGCTCGGCCGCTATGCCGAAGTGGTGCAGATGCGCGGCGGGTGCGGCGACTTCTACAGCGTCACCTGGCCCGGTTATGTCGGCGCGCTCACCGCGATGGCGCCGCGCCGCTTCGCGGCTTGCGTCAACCAGGCGCCGATGCGCCGGCGCACCGCGCATCGCTGGCTGCGCGGTTACGATTTCGCGACGAATGCCGTGGCGATCTGGCGCTCCGACGACCTGATGCCGCCGGACCAGCTTCTGCGCCATGTGTTCGAGACCGCCGCCGATTACGCCGCCGCGCGCCGCATGCTGGAAACCGTGCCGGTGGCGCGCCCGGTGATCTATACGCTGATCGGCTGCGCTGAGGGCGAGCACTGCATCATCGAGCGCACTGAAACCGATTTCATCACCCGCGAGAACGAAGCCTGCGCCGCCAATGATTGGGTGCCGAGCCGCGCCGGCTGGGAAGGCCGGATCGGCATGCGCCGTTTTCTGCGCAGCTCATTCGAAGAGGCGACCGATTACAACCAGCTGCGTCGCGACACGCTCAGGACCTGGGACGGACCGCTGTCCGCGGCTGATTTCGGCTGGGTGCGCGAACCGGTGCTCAATCCTTATACGCGGCTTGCGGTCGCGATGTGTCCGGCGACGGCGTGCTGCGGGTCGTCGGCTATGACAAGACTGAAGCTGCATTGCCCGCCAAGCAGGTGACGCGGATGCGCGAAATCACGCCGCAACTGGCGCCGCAGGCCGCCTGAAGGCGCAACGACCCGCGCGTTTTTATTTGCACTTGAGGTAATTTTGTCGGCGCGCTGCAGCAAAGCGTCCGCGCTCGCGAAACTTTGCAATGCCGACAAGGCTTTGCGCAAAATCCGCCGATGTGTGCTCACGATCACATCTCGCATCGCAAAGGCGGCATAAACAGCCAACTCTAGCGAGCTGGGTTTACGGAGCGAGCCATGACGAAGATCTTCATCAGCGACATGCCGGGTTTCGGTTGGCGGTGGGGATATGTGCAGCACCGCTTAGCGCAATGGCGGCGCCGGGCGCAGGCGCGCCACGAATTGCAGAGTTTGAGCGACGCGACGTTGCGCGACCTCGGACTTACGCGCAACGATGCCGCGCGCGAATCCAACAAGCCGTTCTGGATGGTTTGATCGGATTCGCTCAACAGGTCTCTTAAGGCGACGCACTCGGCTGACGTACTTGTCTGACTACTTGGCTGACCGACGGGTTGCGCTCCTCCGGGAGGACCCGTCGGTTTCTTTGTGCGTGCCCCGCGCCGTTTGCACCCATTCATGCTATTTCCTAGCATCCTCCGGTGAGCGTGACGCCGGGGAGTGCAAACATGCCCAAAATCAAAACGTCAGATGGCGTGAACCTCTACTATGAAGAGGTCGGCGCCGGCACTCCGGTCGTCTTCGTCCATGAATTCGCCGGCGATTACCGCACCTGGGAACCGCAGATGCGCTATTTCGCGCGCTCGCACCGCTGCGTGACATTCAGTCAGCGCGGCTATCCGCCGTCCGACATCCCTAACGATCCGGCAAGCTACGGCCAGGACATCATGCGCGGCGACGTCATCGCGGTCATGAACGCGCTCGGCATCAATAAAGCGCATGTGGTCGGTCATTCGATGGGAGCCTATGGCGCGCTTCATGTCGGCATCCGGCATCCCGAGCGCTGCATTTCGGTCACGGCGGCCGGCTGCGGCTGGGGCTCGCTGCCGGATCCAGCCGCCCGCGCCGCCATGCGTGCGCAAGCCGCGGAGACGGCCAGAATGTTCATCGACAAAGGCATGCCCGCGGCGGCCGTGATTTATACCGACGGCGCCACCCGGCAACCGCAGAAGTACAAGGATCCGCGCGGTTACGACGAATTCGTCCGCATGTTTGCCGAGCACTCGGCGCTCGGCCAGTCGCTCACCATGACGTCGGTGCAGAGCAAGCGGCCGACGCTGTGGGACCTGGAATCGGACTTGAAGAAATTCTCTGTACCGCTTCTCATCATCTGCGGCGACGAGGACGAGACCTGCCTCGACGGCAGCATTTTTCTCAAGCGCACGGCGCCGACGGCGGGGCTGCTGGTCATTCCGCGCGCCGGACACACCATCACCAGCGAAGAGCCGGACGCGGTCAATGCGGCGCTGGCGGATTTGTTCGCCGCCGCCGAATCCGGCCGCTGGCTCGCGCACAAGCCGCCGGCCTGAAGCGATGAGCGACCCCGCGCCCGATCAACCGGCGGCGAACGGCGGCGCGGCTGAGAATTCCGCGACCGCCGTCGCTTCGTCCTGGGCGCCGTTTCGCCATCCGGCTTTCATCGTGATCTGGACGGCGACGCTTGTCGCCAATGTCGGCGGCTGGATGTACAGCGCCGCGTCCGGCTGGCTGATGACCGATCTCGATCCCAGCCCGCTAATCGTGTCGCTGGTGCAGGCGGCGACCACCGCGCCGCTGTTTTTGTTCGCGCTGCCGGCCGGCGCGCTCGCCGATATTTTCGACAAGCGCCGCTTTCTCATCGTGTTCGAAACGCTGGCCACGATCGTGGCGGCGATCTATGCGGCCCTGGTCACACTCGAGCTCGCGACGCCGTTCAACCTTCTTCTGTTCACCTTCCTCATCAATGCGGCGGCCGCGCTGACTTCGCCGGCCTGGCAAACGGTGGTGCCGCTCTTGGTGCCGCGCGAAGATCTGCCGGCGGCGATCGCCGCCAACAGCGTCGGCGTCAACATTTCGCGCGCACTCGGCCCGGCGCTCGGCGGTGTCATTATTGTTGCCCTCGGCATTGCCGCCCCGTTCTGGGTCAACGCCATATGCAATGTCGCCGTCATCGTCGCGCTGCTGTGGTGGCGAAGGGCGGCGAAGCCGGGAACGCTGCTCCCGGCGGAGAGTTTTGGCCAGGCGATGCGGACGGGGCTGCGCTATTCCCGGCACAATCCGCATCTGCGCGCGACCTTGATGCGGGCTTGCGGCTTCTTTCTATTCTCCAGTGCTTTCTGGGCGCTGCTGCCGCTGGTGGCGAGGAGCCAGATCGCGGGCGGGCCGGAACTTTACGGCATTCTGCTCGCCGTGATCGGCATCAGCGCCGTCGCCGGTGCTTTCGGTTTGCCGGCGCTCAAGGCCAAGTGGGGACCGGACATAGTCATGGCGCTGGCGACCGGCGGCACTGCGCTCGCGATGGTGTTGTTTGGCTCGGCGCGCGAGCCCATAACCGCACTGTGCGCCAGCGCTGTCGCCGGCGCAGCCTGGATCGCGGCGCTGGCGACGCTCAATATTTCGGCGCAGGTGGCGCTGCCGGATTGGGTCCGCGGCCGCGGACTTGCGGTCTTCGCCGCGGCGTTTTTCGGCTGCGTCACGATCGGCAGCGCGGTGTGGGGTGAGATCGCGGGCTATACCGGACTGCGGCTCGCGCATTTCCTCGCCGCGGGCGGTCTTCTCGCCACCATTCCTTTGACCTGGCGCTGGAAATTGCAAACCGGCCTCTGCATCGATCTGTCACCGTCGATGCATTGGCCGGCGCCGATCACGGCGCAGGAGATCGAGCATGAGCGCGGCCCGGTGCTGGTCGAGGTCGAATACCGCATCCGCCCGCAGGATCGCTCAGCGTTTCTCGAGGCTATCGCCGGGATCGAGCACGAACGGCGGCGCGACGGCGCCTATGCCTGGGGCGTGTTTGAAGACACCGCGGACGAGGGCCGCTTCGTCGAAACCTTTTTGGTCGAATCCTGGATGGAACATCTGCGCCAGCACGAGCGCGTGACCCATGCCGACCGGCTGGTTGAGGAGGCGGCGCAGCGGTTTAATCTGTCGGGGCCGCCGAAAGTAACGCACTTCATCGCCGCGGAATTCTGAATCGCCTGTTTGCAGCAATTTTAGGCAATTTTAACCTAGATCGAGGAAGCTCTCGTCATTGCAATGCGCGTTTGTGGGAGGTCCCAGGTGACCGCCATTTCGACAACCGCCTCGTCGATCGGGGTGTCGCTAACTCAGCTGCTTTCCGACGATTCTAACGGGCTCTCGACACCGGCAACCACGGATACGACGTCCGATGCGTCGTCCAGTGAAGGTTCTGGCGGTGGGTCCGGACCCGCTGCCTACTTCACCCTCTCCGATCAAGCGAAGGCAAATCTGGCGGCTACCAACCGGTTGGACGCCTACGTCGCCGCCTACCGGAACAGCAGCGCTGTGAGCGGCGCCACCAATGCGGTCGACAGCTTACTGGGTTTCACACCGCCAACGACAAGCGGCTTGAACAGCAAGACGACAACGCTGCAGATCCCGGTCATCGCCAACGGCAATGAGTCGCAGCCATTCCAGACATTTTCGCCGACCCAGACCATATCGAAGACCGTGACCTACGATGGCTACACATTGTCGCTTAATGCGGATGCCGGCACGAAGTGGTATGGCATCGAGCTCAACGGCAACGGCATTCAAGCTTACGACAAGCATTTCGGCACCAGCGACCAGGCCTCCGGTGCGAGCGGGGTGACACCTGGTACTGAAGTCAGTACCGGAATTGTCGACAATAACGAGGCGCTCGACGAGATCACGGTCACCCGAAACGCCGCCACGGCGAGCAGTGCTTCAGTATCCTCGTCAACCGGGGCTTCAGCCTCTACAAGCTCTGCCAGCGCCCAATCATCGTCGATCACCTTTCTGGTCAATTATGCGACCGGCGCGATCAGCGTCGAGAAATTGGCGACGTCAGTCTCCACGCAATCGAACCAGACCACTTTACCAGGATCGGTCGTCTCTACGGTTGCGTGAGCGGCCGTCATTCCGGCGACAGGCCGGCGACCTCGGCCATCCTGTGCCATCGCGCCTTGTCGTCGGCGGCAAATTTCGCAAACTCGTCCGCTGTCATCGCCGTCGGCACGCCGCCGTCATCGGCGAAGCGCGCAATGATCTTTTGATCGGCGACGGCGCCTCGCAAACCCGCATTGAGGGCTGTTACGATGCCGGGAGGCGTGTTCTTCGGGGCAAACATCCCGTACCAGACATTGACATCGTAGCCTGGCACGGTCTCGGCAACGGCTGGGATGTTGGGCAAGAGCGGCCAGCGCTCCTTCGAGGTCACGCCAAGCGCGCGCAGCTTGCCGGCGCGCACGAATTCCAAAACCGGGCCGCCGAGATTGTCGAACATGACATGGACCTTGCCGGAAATCAGATCCGGATAGGCTGCTGCGGAGCCGCGATAGGGCACGTGCACCATGTCGATCTTGGTCAGAAACTTGAAATATTCCCCGGACAGATGCAGCGAAGCACCGACCCCCGACGAGGCCATCGATAGCTGTCCCGGATTGGCCTTGGCGTAGTCGATAAACTCCTGCACGGTCTTCACCGGCAAGGACGGCGTGATCACCATGAGATTGGGGACGCGCATCACGATGCCGATCGGAGTCAATTCGTCGAGCACATTGCTGAGTTTCTTGTAGAGCGAGGCGCTGATGGTGACGGTCGGACCCGCAAACAACAGCGTATAGCCGTCGGCGGGCGCATTGATCACCGTCTCGGTGGCGAGCGTGCCGCCGGCACCGGTGCGGTTCTCCACGCCGAACTGATTGCCGAGATGCTCCGAAAGCCATTGCGCGATGAGGCGTGCGACCACATCGGTCGGACCGCCGGCAGCAAGCCCGACGATCATGTGTACCGGGCGTGTCGGATAGTCGAGAGCTGACGCGGCGTTTGGCGCAGTCAGCGCAGCACCCGCCGCCGCGAAATGTAGAAATGCTCTGCGGTGAAACAGCATTGGCCCTCCCCATCCAGCACAAGCCGTCTCGATGCGGGAGATTAGCTTAAAGGTGGCGGCCAATATAGCAGGCTGTGCGCGGCTAGATCCGCCGCAGCGGCATGGTCCAGGCCATCCAGGCGCCGACGCCGGTGAAGCACGCGATCACGAAAAAGGCGGCGTGAAACGCATCCGAGATCTGGCGTTGCACCAGCGCGTGGCGCACCGGATCAAGCGCCGCCAGCGCATCGGGACCGCGCTCGATGATCATGCCGAACAAGGTCGCTGTGTCGCGATCGGTCGCGGTGAGGATGGAGAACAATACCGCGGAGACAGTCGCGGTGCCGACCGCGGCGCCGACCGAGCGCGAGAATTGCACCATGGCGGCGCCGGTGCCGAGCAGCCGCGGTCCGGATTCCGTCTGCACGGTGACCTGAACCACACCCATGACCGTGCCCATGAACAAAGCGACGCCGCCGAAGGCCCAGGCAATCTGGGCTACGCTCAGTTCGGGAATGAAGTAGGCGAGCAAAGCGATGCTCACCGTCGCTCCGATCAGGCCGTAACTCGGAAATGCCGCGGTATAGCCGGTCCGTGACACCATCTGTCCGGTCGCCATCGAGCCGAGGCCGATGCCCGCCGTCAGCGGCAGCAGCATGAAGCCGGTTTCAGCAGGCGACAGGCCGCGCACGGCGCGCAGATAGATCGGCAGAAAGGTGATCAGCGACACCAGGGCCGCACCGTGGAACGCGGCCATCGCGTCGCTGCGCCAGATCGAGGGCTGACGGAACAGCATTGGCGGAATGAGCGGCGAAGTCGTCAGCCGTTCCTGCCAGATCAGCGCCCCGAGCGAGATCAGCCCCAAGGCGAGGAGCCCAACCGCCGTCGGCACCGAGCTCAAATCCACCCGCTGGACATGTTCGAGCGCGAGGATGACCGGGCCGACGAAGAAGATGAACAACACCAGTCCCGGCGCATCGAACGTGGTGCGGCGGCGGTCGCCCTGGCGCGCCGGAATACGGGACACGAACAGCATCGCCAGCAGGCCGAGCGGAATATTGACCAGGAAGATCGATGGCCAGCCGAAGGCCTGAGTCAAATAGCCGCCGGCGACCGGGCCGAATGAGTTCGACGTCACCGCGATGCCGGCGAGATAGCCCTGATAGCGGCCGCGCTCGCGCGGCGGCACGGCTTCGCCGATCAGTGCCTGCGACAGCGTCATCAAGCCGCCGCCGCCAAAACCCTGAAGCACGCGGAACAGCGTGAGCAGCGTGATGTTCGGCGCCAGCGCGCACAGGATCGAGCCGAGCATGAAGATCGAGAGCGCGACGAACATCATCGCCCGTCGGCCGAACGTGTCGCCGAGCCGGCCATAGACCGGCGCCGCGATCGTATTGGCGATCAGATAGGAGACCACCACCCAGGAGGCGCGTTCGATCTCGCCGAGGCTCGAGGCGATCGCAGGCAGTGCGGTCGCAACAATGGTCTGGTCCGCCACCGCCATGAACATCGGCAGCATGATCGGCGGGAAGACCAGGAGAAATTGCGCGCCGGCCGAGCGCGGCGCGGGTGCCGGCTCCGAGTTCGAGTTCCGGCTTTTCACCCTGTTCCGAACCTTGCGACTGCTCCGGCGCGGCCGCTTCCGCGGAGCGGTCCACGGGCTGCGGTCGGTTCGGAGAATCGTTCATTTCTCGTCGTTTCGTGGAGAGTTATGCCCCCGAACAGAGGCACCGGTGCTTCGGCAACAGCGCAGTCCGAACTTCAGGTGAAGCGGTCGTATCGCACGCCGCGTCTCGACTGCCAACCCGCACCCATCCGATTATGCCGTCAAATGCCGGTGCAGCCGCCGAACCATCGTGGCCGCATTGCACGAGCGGCAGTCATAAACTCAATGTAACCGGCTGTCTGTTCCAGCTGAAAGAGTGCGCAACAATCACGCGGAGCGGTTGCGCCCCGTCAAGCGCGGACCGGATTAGCGTTGCGTTGAGCTGAAATCGGCGAGGGGCCCGAGGGGCCCATGAAAAAACATCACATGCCCCGGCGCGTCATCCACGTCGGCTCAATTCGTCGGCTTGTGCCGAACCGGAATCACGCAAAAGTGAAACTCACGATGCCGGTCGCCCCGAAGGGCGGCCGGTCTCGTCATGCACTCGCGCGTGCGTCGGCCGTGCGAACTGCCTTAGCCGACGTAGCTGACGCGTTCCTGCTCGCGCGCCTCTTCCACAGTCGCCGGCTGCGCCGGCAATTGCAGAACGGTGGCCTCTTGGCCTTCGCACAACAGCGTCAGCAACACATTCCGCCCGTCAGGAAACTCGAGCGAATCGTGATGCGCGGCCATCTTGTCCTTGTTCACTTGGCGGAAGATGGCTGTCTTGTAGTTGATAGTCTTGGTTTTCCAGCCGAGCAGGCCGGCCGGTAGGCAGGCAACCTCGCTGGCGAAGGCCAGTTCGGTGCCGGGCATGATGCAGACTGCCAGTCCTGGATCATCGGCGGCGGAAAACCCGCGGGTTCCCGTCCCGAAGTCACGTGTCACGAGCTTATCGCCGACCTTGGCCGGCCTCGAACGAACGCTTTGAAGGCTAAAGTCACACATAGGCGACTCCTTTCTTCCAGATCATTGCGCCATTCAGCCCCGCAACCCTCCGATAACGAGTCTAAGCAAGAACAGTGCCGAGGTTCCATGCTGAGCGGACATTTCGGCGCAACTAAGGAACCGCGTGCCGTGGAAGCGTCACGAAGTGCACTTTCGCACAGGTGGGCGCGCCCTCTGGGCTGCCTCTTGCCGCGTCGCACGCGCGCCGTATCGTCGCGGCGAAGCTGCGGGCCGCGGCAACGGACTCGATTTTTCAGCAAGTTGCCTGCAATGTCGTCTACGGCACGGGCGAGTTCAGGAAAAATCAGCACGCGCCGTCAGATCGAGCACGAAAGATATGCTTTTCCCGATCAGCTCTATTTCACGGTAATGCCGCCGGTCATGCCGTTCCAATCATGATCGGCGCAGCGCAGGTCATAAGCGCCGGGCGGTCCCGGCGTCACGAAAAGGTCTTTGACGTCGCCGGGCTGCATCACGATTTCGCTATGTTCGCGATTGAGCACGCTGGGATTGTCGATCTTGGAGGCGGCGAAGAATGTCGGCGCGGTGAATTCGTGCGTTTCCTTGCCGTGATTTTCGAGATGCAGCCGATAGGGCACGCCATGCTGCAGGGTCAAATGATCCGGCTGAAATTTGTAATCGATCATGATGACGTTGACCGTGACCGGGTCGGATCCTGCAGCGCTCAACAGCGACGGCGGCAACACGAGCGCGACGGCTAGCGACACGATTTGGGCGATGCCGCAAATGCGGCGATCCCCGAGCTTGTGAGTCATGGCTTCGACTTCCCCCGGCATCCGACCGTGTAGGCCCTGCTGCCCGAAATGAACACCAGGCAGGCCCAAGAATTCGCCTAAGAATTTGCCCGGAGAGTATCCGGGTCATTAACAACATCAATGCCCGATGGCGGCTCGGCCGCCATGGAGCTGCACGCGCCGCACCATGACCAGCACCAGCGGGATCATCAAAGCCGCGACGATGGCGCTGACGTGAAATACGTCGATATAAGCAAGGATGGTGGCCTGGGTGCGCACCATCTGTCCGATCATGCCGATGGCCTGGGCGGCGGCGTCACCGGCGGAGGCGCCGTGAGCGGTGAAATATTTGGTCATTTGCGACAGCGTGGACTGATAAGCCTGCGATGACGGAACGACATGCTCGACGAGCCGGGACTGGTGGAATTGCGTGCGCTGCGTCAGCACCACATTGGCCGCCGAGATGCCGAGACTGCCGCCGAGATTGCGGGCAATGTTCATCAGCGCCGAGGCCTGGTTGGTCTTGTCCGGCGGCAGTCCGTCGTAAGCCACGGCATTGATCGGAATGAACAGGAACGGCAGCCCGATCATCTGGTAAACGCGCACCCAGCCGAAATAGTCGAAGCTCGCGTCGGGCGTCAGCGACGTCGAGTACCACATCGACAGCGCCACGCCGGACAGCCCGATCGCCATCAGATATTTGGGCTGGAAACGGCCGGTGACCTGGCCGGCGATCGGCATCAGCAGCAGCATGGCGATGCCGCCCGGCATCATCGCCATGCCCGACAGCATGGCGGTGTAAGGAAATGTCGTCTGCAACAGCTGCGGCATGATCTGGTTGGATCCGAACAGGATCGCGCCGATCATCAGCATGGTGAAAAACGCCATGCCGAACTGTCGGTGAAACAACAGCCGCAGTTCGACGATCGGCTCGTCGCGGCTCAGCTCCCAGGGGATGAAGGCGAGAAACGACAGGCCGGCAAGCCAGGTGAAGAAGAGGATGGTGCTCGATTTGAACCAATCGTCGATCTGGCCGCGGTCGAGCACGACTTCGAGGCAGCCGAGCGTCATCGCAATCAGGAAGAAGCCGACCCAATCGACTTTCAGTCCGCCGGCGAGACGCTCGCGGCGCTCTCGCTCCAGCACTTCCGGCTCGTCGACCAGCCAGTGCACCAGCGCCAGTGAGGCGATGCCGATCGGCACATTGATGAAGAAGATCCAGTGCCAGGAAAAATTATCGGTGATCCAGCCGCCGACCGTCGGACCGACGGTCGGGGCGACGATCACGGCGACGCCGTAAAGCGCAAATGCCTGGCCGCGTCTGTGCGGTGGAAAAGTATCGGCGAGGATGGCCTGTTCGCTGGTCGGCATGCCGCCGCCGCCGAGCCCCTGCAGGATGCGGAAGAAGATCAGCGCGCCGAGACTAGATGCCAGCCCGCAGAGCAGCGAGCTGATCGTGAACAGCGCCACGCAGACCATGTAGAAGCGCTTTCGCCCGACGACGTTCGACAGCCAGCCGCTTGCCGGCAGAACTACGGCATTGGCGATCAGATAAGTCGTGACCACCCAGGTGCTCTCGTCGACGCTCGCCGCCATGGAGCCCGCGATGTAGCGCAGCGAGACATTGGCGATGGCGGTGTCGAGCACGACCATGAAGGTCGCGATCGAGACCACGACAGCGACCAGCCAGGGATTGCGGTTGCCGGCGGCCGAGCGGCTGTCGTCCCAGGCCGCTGCAACCGGCCTGCTTGCCGCGGCCCGCTCGCTCATCGCACTTTCACTATCGGCACGACCGACATGCCGGGTCCGAGCTCGACGTCCGGCGGCTTGTCGAACACGATCTTCACCGGCACCCGCTGCACGATCTTGACGTAATTGCCGGTGGCGTTTTCCGCCGGGAGCAGGCTGAACGCGGTGCCGCTGCCGGACTGGATGCTGTCGACATGGCCCTTGAACGCGCGGCCGGGATAGGCGTCGATTTCGATATCGACCGGCTGGCCCGGCTTCATCAGGCCGAGCTGGGTTTCCTTGAAATTCGCCGTGATCCAGACATCCCGCGGCACGAACATCATCAGCGCCTGGCCGACGGCGGCATAGCCGCCTTTCGCCGCGGTCAGATGGGTGACGCGGCCGGCCACCGGCGCGGTGATGATGGTGCGTGACAGGTTGGCCTCCGCCAGCGCCAATTGCGCCTGCGCGTTGCGCAGTTGCGCCTGCAGGACCGGCTCCTCCTTCTCGACGGCCGCCGCATTCGCTTGCGCTGCCGCCAAGCCGGCCTGGCTTTGCTGCAGGTTGGATGCGTATTGCTGCGCCTGTTCGACGGTGCCGCTACCTTGTTTGGCCAGCGTCTGGTAGCGGTCGGCCTGTTGTTGCGCGAAGGTCAGCGTGGCTTGCGCCTGCACGACCTGTTTCGCCGCCTGATCGATCTTGGCCTGTTGCTCTGCAATCTGCGCGGTGAAGTTATGCACGCTCGCCTGCGCCTGATCGCGCTGCGCGATATAGTCGCGGTCGTCGAGCCGCACCAGTTCGGCGCCGGGTCCGACTATTTGATTGTCGGTGACCGGCACGTCGACAATGGCGGCGGCGACCTGCGCGCTGATCTGAACCGTGCGGGCGTCGATGAAGGCGTCATCGGTGGATTCATAATTCCGCGCGTTCAGCCACCATAAGGCGACCGCGACGGCGACCACGATGGCGCCAAGCAGAAGCGCGACCAGCAGGCCGCGGCGATTGCGCAGCGCACCTTGTTTCCTGCCGCTCTTCTTGCCTGCGCCTGATCCACTCTCGGAGTCGCGCCCGGCGGGAGCCGCCGTGCCGTGCTCGGAATCCTGGCGGCGCTCGCTGTCAACGCGCTGATCCATCGGGCTAAACGTCTGACGTGCCAATAAGGTTGCCGTATTCACGAATGCGCCAACAGCGAAACAGCCTTGCGCTCGTGCGTCCCTCGCCGTGTCTTAGCGGGTAAAACCGGCGCAGGCCAGCCGTTCGGACTTCGCCTTTTGAAGGGCTGATCAGCCGAAAAGCAGGGCAGCTGAGACGAGGGCGGTCAGGACGCGCCGGGCGGGTGCAGCGAAGCCGAGATCTTCTGCACGAATTCATCGAGCTCGTCGCCGCCAAGGTCGCTGACGGCCCAGAAGTCGAGGCCTTGTTCGGTCCAGTGCCGGACATTGTAGCCCTGGATGGTCTTGGCCAGGGCGGTCTGCCGCGCCGCGCCGAGCCGCTGCGCAACGAACAGATTAATGACGTGCTTGCGGCGCTGGTAGATCACGGAGGCCACCGGTTCGCCTTCGATATAGTCGAGACGGCCGCCGAGCAGCGTGAAGCCTTGCGCCGTAAGATCGATCACCGGCGGGGCGACATCGAGCTTGCCGTTGAACCAGGGTTTGACGGTGTGCTGATCGCTGGTCTGCACGTCCATCAGATGCCCGGCCTGCAGCGAGCGGATATGCGCGGAGACGACCTCGTCGGCGATCTGCTGGTCCTGGTTGGCGGTGAACAGGCCGAAGACCAGCATCGCCGTGGCGGCGGCCGACAGCGCTCCGCCGACCGCGAAGCCGCCGATGAAGGAGCGCCACCACCGCGCAATCGCGCCCTTCAGTGGTGCGCCCGCGGATGCCGGCGCCGGATCGGAAATGGCGGCCGGAAACAGTGCCTCGATGCGGCTGCGCAAATGCGCCGGTGCTGTTTCTTTCAGGCTGGCGCCAACCATTGCCGCGCGCAACGCGCGGATCGTCTTGAGCTTTTCCGCGCAGGCGGCGCAGCCCGCCACATGGGTCTCGACGTCACGCACATGCCCGGCATCGAGCTCGCCGTCGGCCAGCGCGTTCAACAGCGTCTCATCGGCATGATTTGCGGTGATGCTCATGATGCGGATCCCGGCGTCGCGGCGGCGGAGCGCGCCGATTGTGCGGAGGGTCGCGCTGCAGCTTGCGCCGCGCCATTGGCGGCATTCCAGGCCGCGCGCAGCATGGCGCGGGCGCGATTGAGCCGCGACATCACCGTGCCCACCGGCACGCGAGCGACCGCGGCAATCTCCTGATAGGACAGGTCATTGATCTCGCGCAGCACGATAGCTTCGCGAAACGGCTCCGGCAAAGCGTCGACGAGGTTGCGGATCGTCGCGTCGTCCTGTTGGCGCAGCAGGCTCGCCTCGGGCGTTGATTGCGGCTCCTGCCAGACCGGCTCATCCGTCGCGGTCTCGTCTTCCGTGAAATCGGACGGCACCTCCTGTTTGCCGCGGCGCGCGAATTCCGCGTAGCAGACGTTCTTCAGGATCGCGAGCAGCCAGGGTTTCATGGCAGGCCCGCGATAGCTGTCGAAATGGCGGAGCGCGCGCAGATAACACTCCTGCACCGCGTCCTCGGCGTCCGCCGGATTGCGCATGAGGTAGCGCGCCAGCGTGTAGACGTCGTCAAGATAGGGGAGGGCGGCGTCGCGAAAACGCCGCGCGCGCTCCTGTTCGCCACTTGCATCGCTGGCCATCGTCTCGCGTGTTGTTGTTGCCGACTGGATGTCGTCACTGCGTGTTGCTGCCGGTCGCCGCTTCTACCACAATCGTACCCACCATGTGCGGGTGAAGGTAGCAGAAATATTGATAGCTGCCCGGCGTCGTGAAGGTGAAGGAATAGGCGTCGTCGGTGTCGAGCGCCTTTGATTTCTTGAAGGCGTTGTTGGACGAGGCGATTCCGTGCGGAATGTCGTCCCGGTTGGTCCAGGTCACCGTCGTGCCGGCCTTCACCGTCAGGTTCGCCGGCGCGAAGGTAAAGTTGTCGATCGATACGGCGCTCTCAGGCGCCGCGGTTTGGGCGGATGTCGGGATCACGACCGCGGCCAGGATGGTCGCGGTCGCTGCTCCCAGCGCAGCGGCGAGAAGCGCGCTGCGCGCAGTGTTCGAGATGGCTTTCACAACTGTCCTCGTTTTCTGTTTTTGTCGTGGCCGGCTTCGCGCCGGCGTTAGACCTTCAGCGGCGAATCGACGATGGCGAGCCGCTGCTCGTTCTGTTTGAACGTGACATTGGCAATGCCGAGCATGGTGCGCAGCTGCTCGTCCGGCACTTTCATCGGTCCGGGCGAGGGGCCTTGCCCCGGCGCCGGCTGCGGAAAAGCGGTCGAGCGCGCGGTGTGGAAGGTGATGTTGCCTTCCACCTTCTGCATCACCTGGTGGATATGGCCGTTGAGCACGGTCACCGAGCCGAAGCGCTTGAGGTAGGACAGAGCCTGTGCGGCATCGTCGGTGCCCCAGCCCCAATCCGGATAGATGGTCCACAGCGGAATGTGGGCGAACACGACGATCGGCGTCGAAGCCGACAGATGCTTGACGTCGTCCTCGAGCCATTCGAGCTGATCGGCGCCGAGATCGCCGAGCCCGCCGGCTTTCAGATTCACGACATTGACCAGGCCGATGAAATGCACGCCGGAAGCATCGAACGAATACCAGCCGGCGCCCTTGGTGCCGCGGCCGTATCGGTCCTTGTAGAATTTCTGATCCGGGTCGAGGAAATCGTGCTCGCCCGGCACGTAATGCACGTCGAGACGCGACTGCGAGATGATGCGGTCGGCATCGTCGAATTGCTGGGCCGTCGACAGATGAGCTGATGTCGCCGGTGTGAATGGCGAAGGCCGGCCTGATCGGCAGCGCATTCACTTTGACGATCGCCTCTTCCAGCGTGCCGAGCGCGTTCGGATTAGCCGGCTTGTCGAAGCCGACATGACTGTCGCTGATCTGGAGGAACGTCAGGCTCTTCGCGGTTTGCGCCTGCGCTTCGCCCATGATGCCGAGCGAATGCGGGACGCCGCCGGAAATGGTCCACAGCACCCCGGTTCCGGCCCAGGTCATACATTCCAGAACTTTACGGCGGTTCACGCCGTCATCGCGATCTGATCCCATTGCAAATCTCCCTCGAAGCCAATCTCGCAAGAAGTCCTGCTGCCGCGGCTGCGGCTGCATTCGAGCTTCCAGGCGGGGTGATCAGGGGAGGCGCCGGTTTATTCCCGGCCATCGCATAGCGGCTGTCCAATAAAGTTATGGGCGTGGCCGGGCGGGCGCTGCTATACGAAATCCCGTTGCAGGCATGATCTTCTCCGGAAACGGGAATTTCGCATAAACCATGCTTTAACCAACCGCGCCGAGGGCGAAAGCCCGGCGCCAAGAAACACAGGTCCATGCTGCAGCCGGCTCACCCATCGGTGGAAACACGTAGCTCTTGGGTCGTCGCCAGCGTGGTCCTCGTGGTCATGGCGGTCGCCTTTGGCGCGCCGTGGATCACCATCGTCGCGCTCAAGAACATCGCCGCCGAGGTCAATGGCGAGCGCTCGGTCCCGGCACTCGCCAGCGCGCTGATGTGGATCGGCGCCGGTCTCGGCGGCATCGTCATGGGCCGCGCCGCGCATCGCTTCGGCATCCGCGTCACCTTCGTGTTCGGCGCCGCGATGATCGCGGTCGGGCTCGCGCTGTCGACGCTCGGCCCCTCGCTGCCGCTCTATGTCGGTCACGGTGTGTTCATCGGCTTTCTCGGCATCGGCGGCATCAATGCGCCGTCTTATATTTATGTCAGCCAATGGTTCGACCGCCGCCGCGGCTCGGCGCTGGCGCTGATCTCGAGCGGCTCCTATCTGGCCGGCGCGTTATGGCCCTCGGTGTTCGCGCGCAGCATCGCCACTGCAGGCTGGCGCGAGACGATGTTGTACTTCGCAGTTTTCGAATTTCTGTTGATCGTGCCGGTATCGATCATCGCGCTGCGCAAGCCGCCGGAGACGGTGCATCACGCCGCGACGCTCACCGCCGCGCACGGCAAAACATCGGTGATGGGCTGGCCGCCCAATCTCGTCTTTGCGCTGCAGCTCGGCGCGATCTTCACTTGCTGCATTCCGATGTCGATGCCGCAGGCGCATCTGGTGGCGCTGTGCAGCGATCTCGGCATCAGCGCCGCGCACGGTGCCGCCATGGTGTCGGTGCTGCTCGCGGCAGCCTTCATGAGCCGCCAGGTCTGGGGCGTGATCTCCGACCGGATCGGCGGACTTTATACAATGCTGATCGGCTCGGCCTTGCAGGCCTTCGGCATGGCGGCTTTTCTCCTCACCCAGGACGAGGTCGGCCTGTTCACGGTCGCCGCTTTGTTCGGGCTCGGCTTCAGCGGGCTGGTGCCGGCGAATGTGCTCGCCTCGCGCGAATTGTTTCCCGCGGGCGACGCCTATTGGCGCATGCCCTCGCTGCTGTTGTTCAGCGGCTGGGGCATGGCGGGCGGCGGCTGGCTCGCCGAAATCATTTACGACCATTACGGCTATTACGCGCCGGCCTTCGCCACCGGGCTTGGCATCAACGTGATCAATCTGGCGCTGGTCTCGGCGCTCGCTTTCCGCAAGCGCTGGAGTGTGGCCTACGCCTAGAATCCGTTTTTGCTAGTGCGGCAGCTGGATCGTGCCGGTGCGCAGCGCGCTCGGTTTTGCCGCAATCGCGGACTTGGCGATGGCCGGCTGGGCGCGGGCGGCGCAGAACTCCGGTGACGGCGGCGGCGATCGCGGCGCTGGTCTTGGCGCGGCGCTCGGCTGTGCCGAGTTCCAGCTCTTCCTGGCGATTGACGATCGAGCCGGCTTCGAGCAGCAGCGCCGGCATACGCGTCATCCGCAGCACGATCAGCTGGTCGTAGCGATAGACGCCGGCCACCGGATCGACCAATTCCCGGCGGCGATGGCCCATCAGCGCCAGCGTGTAATGCGGCGTATATTGCAGGCCGTGCGCCTCCAATGCCTTGCCCAGCAAGTCGCCGAACAACAGGCTGCCGGCGCGGTCGCCGTTGTCGTTGGAGATGAACAGCGCATAGCCCGGATAGTCGTCATTATAGTGCTGATCCTGCCCCTCGAATTGCCAGGTCTTCAAAAGATTGTCCGGCACCGAGTCGTGGTGGATCGCGAGAAACAGATCCGCATGCTGGTTATTGGCGGCGGCCGCGCGCGTGATCAGTCCCCTGGGCGGCGCCTGATCGGTGATCAGCAGCACGGTCTTGGCAAAGCCTGCATCGAGCAACGCTTGCTTGGCGTCCTGCGCCAGCGCCAAGTTAAAGGAGTATTCCGTGGCGCCGCGTGCGCTCATGGCGCCGGGCACGGCTTCGGTGTGTCCGACATCGACGACGACGCGGAAATTTTCCGGATGGCAGGCCGGCGCGGGCTTCGCCGCCGACACCGGCTTCGCCGCAGCCTGTGGCTTTACGACGCCCGGGGCGGATGACGTGCTGACCGGCGTCGCGGCCGGCGTCGCTGCGGGAGCTGAATTTTGCGCCGGCGCGGAACGTATCGCGCCATAGGCGGGGCGCTGCTGTTGCGGCTGCTGTTGCGCGTGCGCGGACCGCAGCTGCGCCGCGGCAAGCGCGGTCGCGGCAGTGCAGGCGATCAGAGCGGGGTAGCGCAAGCGGGTCATCAAAATCACAACAATAGCATGTCGAATGCCGGAACGGTCTGGCGGTTTCGTGGCGGCATGTCATTGCGCCGACCCCGTTTCCGGCGTCGCATCGGCCTGCCCGAGTACCGGTTTGCGCATTGCTGCCGTCCGATTGGTGAGCTTCCTTACCTGTTCTTGCCCCTTGCGGGTCGGCGGGCAGTGGGGCAGGATTCTTGCGTCACAACAAACGAAGGCCGGTCCGAATGCCGGCGCCATATCGGGAGGTTCGCATGAAGCGGGCATTGCTTTGCCACGCTGCAGCGTTGGCGATCGCCGCGCTCTGGACGGCGTTACCAGCACAATTCAACGTGCAGCAGGCTTTTGCGCAGAGCGCCGGCAAGCCGGATGCCGCGGCGCAGAGCGTCAAGATCGACTCCGACGATATCGGCGGCGTCGTCACCGGCCCGAAAGGTCCGGAAGCCGGCGTGTGGGTGATCGCGGAAACGCACGATCTGCCGACCCGCTACGCCAAGATGGTGGTGACCGACGATCAGGGCCGCTTTGTCGTGCCGGACCTGCCCAAGGGCAAATATCAGGTCTGGGTCCGCGGCTATGGCCTCGTCAATTCAGCCAAGGTCGACGCGGCGCCCGGCCAGCATCTGGCGCTGACCGCCGCTCCGGCGCCCGACGATGTCAGCGCCGCCCAATATTATCCGGCGATCTACTGGTTCTCGATGCTGAAAATCCCGGACAAGGATCAGTTCGGCGGCAAGAGCGACATTCCTGAAAACGTCACGCAGAACGCTTGGCTCACCGCGCTCAAGAACCAGGCCTGCGTCGGCTGCCATCAATTGGGCCAGCTCCGGACCCGCACCATCCCAACGGCTCTCGGCACGTTCAAGACCGGCGAAGACGCTTGGATGCGCCGAGTGCAATCCGGCCAGGCCTCCCCGCTGATGGTGAACCCGCTCGCCGGACAGCTCGGCGGCGTGCCGTTCAAATATTTCGGCGATTGGACCGACCGCGTCGCCAAGGGCGAATTGCCCTTTGCCAAGCCGCCGCGGCCGTCCGGCGTCGAGCGCAATGTCGTCGTCACCACCTGGGACTGGAGCGACGACAAGCATTACCTTCATGACCTGATCTCTTCCGACAAGCGCAATCCGACAGTCGGTGCCAACGGTCCGCTTTACGGCTCAACCGAATATTCGTCCGACCATCTGCCGGTGCTTGATCCCAAGACCTCGAAGGTCACCTACATTACGCCGCCGGAAGGCGCCGATGTGCCGGAAGCCTTGGGTCCTGGCCATGCCGCGATCAAAAAGCCGCTGGCCGCCTCGGCCTATTGGGGCATGGAGAAGATCTGGGACACCAAGTTCGACAACCACAACGACATGATGGACGCCAAGGGCAGAGTGTGGATGACCGGCACCAATCACGCGCCGGGCACGCCCGCCTTCTGCCGCAAGGGGTCTGATAACGTCTTCGCCAAGGCGTTCCCGATCGACATTAACGAGCGGCAATTGGCGGTGTTCGATCCGAAGACGCAGAAGTTCACGTTCATCGATACCTGCTTCGGCACCCATCACCTGCAATTCGCCTTCGACAAGAACAACACGTTGTGGGTTTCCGGCAGCGGCCAGGTCGCCGGCTGGCTCGACACCAAAGTGTTCGACGAGACCGGCGATGCCCAGAAGGCGCAAGGCTGGGCGCCGTTCGTGCTCGACACCAACGGCAACGGCAAGCTTGACGACTATACCGACCCGGGCAAGCCGCTCGATCCGACCAAAGACGTGCGCATTGCCGGATCTGGGCCTTATGCCGTGATGCCGAATCCGGCTGATGGCTCGATCTGGTACACGACGAACGTCTTTGCCGGCCGCTCCGGGGTCCTGCGCTTCGATCCCAAGACCAAGCTGTCGGAATTCTACGCCATCCCGATGCCGGGCTTCGGTCCGCGCGGCGGCGACATCGATTCCAAGGGCGTGGTCTGGGTGTCGCTGGCGAGCGGCCATGTCGGCAGCTTCGATCGCTCCAAGTGCAAAGGCCCGCTCAACGGGCCGAAGGCGACGGGCGATCAATGTCCGGAAGGCTGGTCGTTCTACAAATATCCGGGCCCGGGCTTCCAGGGCATCGGCGACAACAGCGCGGAGGCGAGCTACTACACCTGGGTCGATCAGCATAACGCGGTCGGCCTCGGCAAGGACGTACCGATCTCCACCGCCAACGAGAATGATGGCTTTGCCGCCCTGGTCGACGGCAAGATGGTGACGCTGCGCGTTCCTTATCCGCTCGGCTTCTATGCCAAGGGTCTCGATGCCCGCATCGACGATGCCAATGGCGGCTGGAAGGGCAGGGGACTGTGGTCGTCGGAAGGCGATCGCACGCCGTGGCTCAAGGAAGGTGGCAAGGGCAGCCTGTCGCTCGCCGTCCACATCCAGGTGCGGCCCGATCCGCTGGCGCACTGACGCGATCCGATGACCGGCTGGGCCTTCTGCGCCCGGCCGGTTCGCGTCACATCAGAAACACGCCTTTGCCGCTGGTCTGCCGGTCGAACAGCCGATAGGCCTCGTCCGCTTGCGGCAATTGCCAGCGATCCGTGAACAGATGCTCGATGTCGATCTTGCGATCGGCGACGAAGGCCGCACATTCGGCCTGGATGATGGTGGAAAATGTCCACGAGCCGATGATGGTCAATTGCTTGCGCAGCATGTCCGGACTGACATCGAGCGTGACATTGCCGCCTTCGCCGACAAAGCACGCCGTGCCCCAGGGCCGCACCGCGCGCACTGTAACGAGCCGGCCGTCGGCGGTGCCGGACGTGTCGAGCGACAGATCGGCTCCGGCGCCATGGGTAAGATCCTTGATGGCGGCGATCGGATCGCTCGCCTTCGGATCGATCGCGGCGTCGGCGCCGAATTCCCTGGCGCGCGCGAGCCGTTCGCTGCTGACATCGAGCGCGATCACGCGGGCGCCCATGGCCACGGCTAGCTGCGTTGCTGACAGTCCGACCGGACCCTGACCGACGATGGCGACGGTGTGTGTGCCGCTCACTTTCATGCGGCGCAGCGCGCCATAGGCGGTGCCGGTGCCGCAGGAAATCGCGGCCCCGGTGGCGAAGCTCAAAACCCCGGGCAAGGGGACCAGCGTATAGGCCGGCACTTTCATATACGGCGCATGCGCGCCGTGGCCGGTCACGCCGTAGACCACGCTGCCGTCGGCGCACATTTGCGTCCAGCCGCCCAGGCAATGCCGGCAGACGCCGCAGCCCGCGTAATGATGCACCATGACGCGGTCGCCGGCGCGCGCGGTGCGCTCGCCGACGCCCGGCCCGACGGCGGCGACAATCCCAGACGGCTCATGTCCGGCGATGACCGGGCCGGACACCTTCCCGAGCCCGAGCGCCGCGGCCGCGCCTGCCGCCGCGCGGTAGGGCTTGAGATCGCTGCCGCACATGCCCGATGCCTTGATGGCGATGACGACCTCGCCTGCCGCAGGCGTCGGATCGGGAAATTCGGCGAGCTCCAGTTTGCGTTCGCCCAGAAATGTCACCCCGCGCATGGTCGTCTCCCGGAGTTGGATGATTTCTAGGGACCGCGGTCCGATCGCCGGCCTCGCGTGCCCTTTTTGCGGCGCGGCCGGCTCCGTGCGGAAGGCGCGTTGCTTTCCGAGGCCGAAGCCGGCCGCTGCGGCGGCAATTGCTTCGGCGGTGTTGGCAAGGCGGGACTGGGATCGGCAGCCGGCAGCGACGTTTCGGCGTGTGGAAGCTTGTGCTGCTCCTCGACGCCGACCACCGTATAAATGTGCGGCGTGCCGCGATTGACCTGGAGCTGAAAGATATCGGGACGATTGTAATGGCCGGCAAAATCATGCCGCAGCTTCATGCTGATGCCGATATCGAGATTGCAATCGGCATAGAGGATGCCCTCTTCCGCACCCATCGGGCCGGCGATGATCTTGCTGTTGGGGGCGACGATCACGCTGCCGCCGCAGCAGTCGGTGTCGCGCAAAAAGCGCTCGCCCTCGGGGCTCGGCTGGAGCTTGCGGATGACATCCTCGTCCACTGTGCCGCAGGCCGAAACGACGAAGGCTTTGCTCATCTGCGCGAAGGCCTGCGAAGTCGATACTCACCCGGTGGCGCATCGGATCGCCGCTGGTCGGGAAATGATTGGGCCAGCTCATGACGTGAATGCGCGATCCTTCCGCCGTCATCGCGAACACCGCGAGCGGATTGGAATTCTCGCCGCAGATCAGTCCGCTCATCGGGCCGAAGCTCGTCGAGAACGCATGCAGCGTGTCGCCGAACCCGCCCATATGCACGAGCCGCTCGCCGACCGTCGGCATGATCTTCTGGTGCTTGCCCATATAAGTGCCGTCGGGCGCAATGAAGACCTGCGAGTTGAACATCGTCCCGAGCGTGCGTGGAAGCTTCTCGCAGACGCCGATCACGACATAGGCGCCGGCATCGCGCGCCGCGCGCGCAAAGCGCGTCGATTTCCGGCCCGGGAATTTCGACGGCATTCTTGAATAGATCGACGGCCAAGCGGTTTGCGATCGCGCCCGTCGCCGCATGATGGTGGTACCAGATCGGATGCGCCGGAATGAATCCTTCGGGAAAGCCGATCACCTTCGCGCCGTTGCGGCCCGCCTCGCGGATCAAGCCGCAGGCCTTCTCGGTCGAACCCTCGCGGTCGAGGAATACCGAGGCGGCTTGAACCGCCGCGACCTTCACGACCGGATATAAATCACCCATTCCCCGCTCCCCGCAGACTTACCGGCGGACTATGCACCATGTCCGGACGCCGCAGCAATTTGCAGCGCGAATATCGCTGATGCGGCAGTGGCTCGCGCCGTGCGAAAGGGTTAACCGCCGATTAACCGCCTTGGATAAGGAGTTGTCTTTTGGTGCCGTACACGGCTTGATTTTAGCATGCGCCTCGTGCGGATATTGTGAGATGCGGATGTTGGTTTCAGGAGGAAATCATGGTTCGTGAGCCATTGTTGGAGACGGTCGACATCACTGATCTGCGCCCGACCCAGATCACGGTCGGCATGCGCGAGGTCCAGGCCAAGCGCAAGCACTGGCGCGAAGTCGGCATGAAGAAGGGCGGCGAGTTTCTCGGCAAGCACATGATCCCGGTGATCCTCGGCCCGAAGAAGCGCAATTATGTGGTCGATCATCACCATCTGTCGCTGGCGCTGCATGAAGAGAAGGTCAAGCATATCGCGGTGACGGTGCTTGCCAATCTGAGCAAGCTCGAGCCCGACGAGTTCTGGAATGTGATGGACAATCGCAACTGGATGCATCCGTTCGACGACAACGGCGAGCGCAGAACATTATAAAAACATTCCGAAATCGATCACCGAATTGATCGACGATCCGTTCCGCTCGCTGGCCGGCGAGTTGCGCCGGTCAGGCGGCTACGCCAAGGACACGACGCCGTTTTCCGAATTCATCTGGGCGGAATTCCTGCGCCGCCGCATGAAGCGCAAGAATGTCGAGAAGCAATTTCGACGGCGCGCTGGAAAAGGCGCTGCAATTGGCCAAGTCCCAGGATGCGAGCTATCTGCCGGGCTGGTGCGGTCCGATCCCGGGAGATTGAGCTTTAACGCACTCAGGCAGATTTCAGGCGCGACTTGCCGCCGCACGGCGGTAAACTTCTGCGCGCTATCTTTGCTATAATGACATGAGGGGGACGGTGCGAAGGGGATCGATCCAAGTGCGCTTGGTCGAATTGCGCCTGCTCGGGCTGAGATATCATCGGGGCCTTAGGGCTCGTTGTCTCGACTGCTCTTCTGGCTGCTTCGCTCGCCGGATGCAGCTTCAATACGCAACATCCGGCCGCCCCGTCGGTCGATCCCAACCTTATGCCGCAGAATTACCGCAAGCAGATCGCGGTCTATCTGTCGACAGAGCTGCTGGACCGTGCCGATTTCCGCGGCGCGCGCATTCTGCGCCGGTGCTCAAACCGGTCGGCGGCTCGAAACCCCCCGCTATGTGGTCTGCCTGCAATTCAACGGCCGCAGCCAGATCAAGAGCAAAATGGCGATCTTCTTGCCGGGGAGATCACCCAGTTCGTCGATGCGGCACGCCGGCGCTATGCAGCGATGCCGTCTATCAGCCGTTCACCGAGCTTGAACAGGTCGCGCCCGAGAAGTAAGAGCACCAGCGCATGTCCGGGAAAGCCGGTACCCGGTTTTCCGATAAGGGACATGCGCAACCTGATATTGCATCCGGCGTAACGCCGGCGGCCAGTGAAGATAACCGGTGAGTAAATATGGCGGATACGGAAGTCCTGATCGTCGGCGGCGGACCGACCGGTCTGACCTTGGCAATCGATCTCGGCAAACGCGGCGTGCGCGCGACGCTCATCGAGCAGAAGGAGAAGCCCGCCTTCCTGCCGAAGATGGAGCGCATCAATGCGCGCAGCATGGAGATCTATCGCCGCCTCGGCCTGGCGCCGAAGATCCGCGCCGCCGGCCTGCGGCCCGACGTGCCGATGGACGTCTACGTCATGCTCGCGCTCAACGAGCCGCCGCTGTTGAGATTGCACTATCCGTCGGTCGAAGAGGCACAAAAAAATGTGCGCGCGACCAATGACGGCTCGATGCCGCTCGAACCCTATCAGTTGATTTCGCAATATACGCTCGAGCCGCTCCTCAAATCCGTCGCCGAGACTATTCCTTCGATCAATGTGCGTTTCGGCTGCGAATACCTGTCGCACAAGCAGGACGCCGCCGGCGTCACCGCGCAGGTCAAGACGCTCGACGGCAAGACCGAAGAGATCCGCGCGCAATATCTGGTCGGCTGCGACGGCGGCGCCAGCGCGGTGCGCAAGCAGCTCGGCATCGAGCTCTCCGGCGAAGGCAATCTGCTGGGGCTGCGCCAGGCTTTGTTCAAGTGTGACGAATTGTTCGACCGGCTGCCGCTGTCGAATGGCCACGGTCCGGGGCCGGGCCCCGGCCGCCATTATCATGTCGCCGACGACAAGGCGACGTTCCTGATCATGCAGGACTCGACCAAGCACTGGACCTTGCATTCGGTGTCGACAGCGACGACGCGATGAAGGCGCAGTTCGAGCGCACCATCGGCGTGCCGGTCAAATACGACATGCTGTCCTGCGCGCCGTGGCGGCAGAACCTGCTGCTGGCCGATCGCTATGGCGACGGCCGCGTCTTCATCGCCGGCGATGCCGCCCATCTCGTCATTCCGACCGGCGGGCTCGGCATGAATTCAGGCGTCGGCGATGCGACCGATCTCGCCTGGAAGCTCGCGGCGACGCTCAAGGGCTGGGGCGGGCCGGGTTTGCTCAAATCCTACGAGGTCGAACGCCGCCAGATCGGCGACCGCAATGTCGGCGCCTCGCGCTATGCCACGATCGGCCGGCGCAAGTGGCGCGGCATGTGGCGGCCGAATATCCGCGAGGAGTTGCCGGCCGGCGAGGAGACGCGCAAGAAGCTCAGCGCCGTCGCCGATGTCGAGCAGCGCAAGAGCAACGAGATGATCGGCGCCGAGCTCGGCTATCGCTATGTCGACTCGCCGATCATCTGCAACATTCCGGGCGGGCCGGAACATCTGTTCCGCGAATATCATCCGACCACGTGGCCCGGCGCGCGGCTGCCGCATGTCTGGCTCGACGACGGCACGGGGCTCCAAGACAAGATCCTGGACGGCTACACGATCCTCAAGCTCGCCGGCACCAAAGCCGATGCCAATGGGCTGCAGCGCGCCATCGCCGCGCACGGCGCCCCGGTGCAGGTGCTCGATGTGCCCGACCAGGCCGCGCGAGAGGTCTATGGTTACGATCTCGTGCTCGTCCGTCCCGACATGCACGTGGTCTGGCGCGGCAATGCGGCGCCGGAAGAGGCCGATAAAGTTGCGGCGATCGCGACGGGGCGCGCGGCGCTCTAACACCGCCGCGCCCTCCGCCCCTGAGCGTATTTACGCCCCGGTATGCGTCGGCCAGTGCCGGTCGCGGAACCAGGAGCGGTAGTCCGACATCTTGGCGCGCTGCGCCGCCGGCGCGTGCCGCTTGCAGGTCGCGGCCTCGTCGCTGCCTTGCGCCGCGCCCCAGCGCAGTTCGACGCAGTCGTTGGGATTGTAAGCCATTTCCAGATCGCCGGCGCGATCGACCACGTCCTTCAGCGTCAGCGTCCACGGCGAGCCGTCGCTGCGCGTATAAGTGATCTTGCGCGCGGCAAGCTCGGAGGCAAGCGCGCTTTGCAAGTTCGCTTTCACGCCGGCCGCGGTCTGGCCGAACGGAATGGCATAGCGTTGCGGCAGCCGCGCCACGCGATCGGGGAATCCGCGCACCACGTCGATCGCGATCAGCAAACGCAAATCGCGCGCAGGTGTCGAGAAGTCTTCCCAAGCGCCGTTGGTCTCGAAGATCGACGCGCCGTCGGGCATGCTGGCGTCGCCCTTGCCGCTGCTCTGGAATTTGCGGCCGTTCTCGACCGCGGTGACGCGCGTGTTGACCTGCTCTTCGAGCGAGGTGATAGCGTCCGCCATCGCCTTTGCCGGATCGAGCGGCTCGGCGACATCACTTCGTCCATGCGGTCGTAAAACTCCTCCATGCTGAACTTCGTCTGTTCGAGCGAGAAGTCGCCGTAGTTCGGATTCTTGCGCGATCTCGGCATTGGTCAGCCGCCGCAGTCGCGCCGTTCTCCGCGCGCACGATCGGCCGGAAGCGCTTGAAGCCCGGGCTGCCGAGCGCCGGCTCATGCGCGAACAGGAAATTGCCGCGCCAGAAGCGCTTGCGCGTCACCGTGCCGTCCGGCTCGGCGTCGACGGCGAGATAGACGCCGGGCGCGCCGTTGGCCTCCGGGATGCGCGTCACCAGCATCAGGACGTGGCCGTAAGGATCGGCATAGACCGTGCCCGGGCGCAGCGTCTCCTGCGTCAACGGCACCATGTAGAAGTCGGTATTGTCGTCGGCGCCCGACACGCGCACCGATCCGGTATGCACGACATCACCGACGGCGCGCAGATATTGCCCGAAGTTGGCGCGAGCCCGAGCCGCTTCGGCGCCGGCGGAGCGACGGGGGCGCCGCTGCGCTGGCGGCGGCGCGTTTTGCTCTTGCCCGAACATCTTCTGCAACATGTTCGGCTTGTCGGCAGGAGCGGCCGGCGGTGGCGCGGCGGCAGCAGCTTGCTCGGGCGGCGGCGCCGGACGCGTCACGCCCGGATGCATGATGTCGAACCACTGATAACATTTCGGCGGCGAGCCGCCCGTGCCGCGCGAGCAATTCGAATAGCCGAACGGCAATCCCATCTTGAAGGCGAAATAGGCGCGCAGGAAGTAGACGAAGTCGGCACAGTCGGGGCGCAGCGACACCGCTATATTGTCTTCGCCCATGCCGAGATAATTGAAGAGCAGATTGCGCGAGCGGTCGCGCAGCACTTCATGCCATGCCTTCCACGACAGATCCTGATCCGGCGGCGCGTCGAACAATTTTTCGATCCAGGCCGAGTACAGATCTTCCGTGCTGCGGTTCCAGGAAGCGCGCACCGGCCAGACGCTGCCTTCGCTCCCGGCCGGCGAGGCGGTTTCTGTCCGGCGACGGTGATATCGCGTGTCAGCGTGGAGCAACCCGACGGCGCGCCGCTCAATGACAATGTTGCGCGCCAGGTCCCGGCCTGGGGCGTCGCAACTTCGGCGAACCAGAAATAGGGCGGACCGCCGCGCCGTTCCGCCGATTGCGCCGCGACCGCGCCATTGGGCCCGACCAGCGACAGTTGGCCGTCGAACGGCTTTTCCGTAACGAACATCATCCGCAACGGCGCGCCGGTCCACGGCGCGACCGGCGTCGGCAGCACGGCAAGCCCCACGGCTTCGTCGCAGGCCGACGATCTGTGATGCGTTTTGGGCGCGCGCGCCCGTCGACGGCAGCAGCCACAGCCCACCCGCGATCAGCGCGCATGCGGTGACCGTCATTTTCCCAGCGAGAAGCAAGGCAGTTCCCTCCGCCTGTCCGATCCGGCCCTGTCCGGGACCGGACCATAGCATATCGCCGGGGCAGAGGCGTACGGCGCATTGCGGCGAAAAGTTGACCCGAAGTCGGAAGAACACCGCGCCGGCCACTAACGGCGGTTGCTCGCCTATTTCAGATTTGCCGCCACGCGCGGAAATAACCGCAGCGCATTGCCCCTTTCGATCAGCGAAAGGTCGTTTGCGGAAAAACCAAACTTCATCAATCCCGGAAGCGTCGCCGCGTAGGGCAGAAACGGAAAATCGCTGCCAAAGAGGATTTTGTCCGCGGCAACCAGACGCATGATCGCGCCGACATTTTCCTGGTCGGTCGACGTCGCCGTATCGAAGTTCAAACGTTTCAGTTCGGCCAAAGGTCCGTCCGGCAAACGCGCAGCGATCACCTTGTCGATCGTGGCAAGCCTGACAATTCTCTTGACGATCGGAGCCGTCGCGCCGCCGGCATGGGAGAAGATGAAGTTGATGTCGCGGTATCTGGAAAGTGACCCCGAGAACAACAGGCTCACAATCGCGCGCGTCGTATCGAACATATATTCGACGGCAGGAGCGGGAACGGGGACATCCTTCATGAGAGCGGAGCAGCAGTCTGCCGACGTCGGGTGGAAATAGACGGTCGCTTTCCGGCGATTAAGTTCCTCAAATAATGGTGCAAAAGCGGGATCGCCCGGCCATTTGTCGCCGTAGCTGGTCAGAAGACCGATACCGTCGGCCTTCAGGACGTCCAGGGCATAGGCCGCTTCGGTGATGCTGCCCTCGACATCGGGCAGCGATACCGATCCCAGCATGCCAAATCGCCCAGGATAGTCGCGGACCATGCCGGCCGCGTATTCGTTCGACATCCGCGCGAGGTCCCGCGCCTCCGCGACATTGCCGAACCATGTGCCGGGATTCGACAAGGATGTCATTGCCAACTGAACACAGTTTTGTCCATCTGTTCGAGCGATTGCGCCGGCGACCTTTCAAGACGCTGGCAAAATTCGGCGCAAAGGACAGCAGCCGATCGCGCGCGACGGAAACGTATTTCGGCGGCAGGATATGATGATGGACGTCAATAATCGTTCGCGACGTCGGAGAAGGCGACGGCGCATCTTGGGCGATGGCCTGTCTTGCAAACGCCGCGGCTGAGAGAGCGGCGCCGCTCGCCAAGAACGCGCGCCGCGAGCCGCAGCATGAGCAACCGAGGCGGTGGAGGGATTTGTCTTGAGACGAAGGTCTTTTCACTGTGGGTGCTTCCAACGTGCTTACGCGCTCTGCGGGACGATCGGCAGCAGCAGATGCGATGGCCGCTTCGCGTCGTGATAGATCTTGTGCAGCGTGGTGCGGCTACTGACAATGTGGTTGGGCACGTATTCGGCATTGGTCGCGCCGCCGACGCCGGTCGGCATGTCGGCTGCGGCGATCTCGACACAGATGCGATGGCCGCGGCGAAACAGATTGGCGGTCGCCATGATCTCGATGGCATATTCGGTGATCTCGCCCGGCGTGACCTTCTTCCGCGCGGCGCGGGTGAGCTTGTGCCAGGGCTTCCAGGGCCGCGAGCGCTTGTCGTCGAGCGCGCGCAGCGAAGCCTTGAGCCAGCCGCGGGTCAATTCGCGCTCCGGCAGATCGCGCGGAATTTCGCGCTCGCCCTCGCGCGCGGTGCGCACCGAGACGTCGGGGCCGACATCCTTCAGGATGACGAACCAATTGGTGTCGTCCTGATCGATCGCGGCGAACAGGTTCAGCACCGCGGGGCCGGCGATCAGCACGTCCTCCGGCAGCGGATCGGTGAGATAGCGCAGGCTTTGCACGCCATTGGTCTGCGTCGGCGGCATCTGCACGAATGCGTCCGGCGGCAGTTCGTCTTCCGCGCTTGAGGCCACGAACGGCGCGGCCGAGAGCCGCTCCCAGCTGTTGAGGTAGAGCTTGGTCCATTGCGTTTCCGGCAGCGGCCAGTCTGAGCCTGAACGCCATTCATTGGCGCCCATCACCCAATAGCGCACCGCGGGCTCGTTCATGATCCCGGTGTCGATGCCCTTGAGCCACTGGTCGTGCCAGCGCAGCACCTCGCCGTGCAGCGCATGGAACGGCCGCTCGTGATGGGCGGGGCCGGCGAACATCAGCTTCTTCGGCGCCGAGATCTTCTCGAAATAATTCTGCGCGCCGTTGAGATGCGTCTTGTAGCTGTAGCCGTACCAGCCCGAGCCGGTATAGGTCGGTATCTTGATGTTGGCGAAGCTCTTCTCGGCATCTTCGACCGCCGCTTCGCTGTCATAAGGATCGATCAGGAGCTGGAAATAGGGCGGCATGTGCTGCCCTTTTTGCGCGATCACATTGAAGATGTGCGGATACATCTTGTAGTCGGGATTGTTCATCGCCTCCTGCCACAGCGCCTCCTTGTCTGGCGGCAGCGCGCCCGGCTTGCCTCTGGCGCCATGCATCGCGGCGAGATGCATCAGGTAATAGCGGAACAGATGGACGACGCCGCCCGGATATTCCTCGCGGAAAGAGCCGAGCGTGCCGTAAGCGCCGCGCGGATCGAGCGGCATGATGGCTTTGAGATGCGGCGGATTCTGCCGCGCCACGTAAAGTTGCTCGGCGCCGAAGCCGGATATGCCGATCATGCCGACATTGCCGTCGCACCACGGCTGCTGCGCGATCCATTCGATCAGGTCGTAGCTGTCCCATTGCCGCGAGCCGCCGGAATCGGATTTGCCGATGCCGCGCGGCGAGCCGATCACATGGACATAGCCGCGCGAGACGAAGAATTTGGTATCGCCGGCCTCGAGCGGCCCGGCCCACAGCGACGACCACGCCGGCTGCGGTGGCAGCGCTTCGGCGATATCCGGTCCCTGCAGGTCCTTGTTGTAGATCGCAAAGGCCAGAAGGACGGGAAGCTTCTCTTTGGTGTCAGGGCGATAGACGTCGACCGACAGATTGATACCGTCGCGCATCGGCACGGCGACATCCTTCTCCGCGATCATGCCCGCATATTGCGGCGCGCGGTCATAGTTTACCGGCAGCCGGTCGCCCGCGGCGGCGAGCTTGTCGTGCAGGCTTTGCGGGCGCGGCGTCGTGGCCATGGCATTTCCTCCGGCGGGTCTCGTTATATTGCCGTCAATTTTCTGAACATGTTCATATTTCACCGCGCTCCGTTTTGTGTCAAGTTCGCCCCATGACCGCAAAACGCGCCGGACATGCAACAAAACAGACGGCAGCGCCACTTGGTCTGCGCGCCCGCAACAAGCGCGACAAGCTCAATCGCATCAAGAATGCAGCGCGCAAGCTGTTCGTCTCGAAAGGCTTCGACGACGCCACGCTGCGCGAGATCGCGGCCGGCGCCGGCGTCGGCCTCGGCACCGTGTTTCTCTATGCCGCGGACAAGCGCGATCTGTTGTTCCTGATCGCCAACGAAGGGCTCGAAGAGGCCACCGCGGCGGCGCGGGATGCGGTGCGGCCGGAAGCGCAGCTGCTCGACAATCTGCTCGCGGTGTTTCGCCGGCAATACGCCTTCTTCGCCCGGCAACCGGCCCTGTCGCGGCTCCTGCTTCGCGAGATGACGTTCTACGAGACCGGCGCACAGGCGCGCGCCTTCCAGGCGACGCGGGATGCGCTGATCGCGCTGATCGGCAACACTGTTGCGCAGGCGATGCAGCAGGGCCGGATCGCGGCGGCAGAGACGCCGCCGCTCATCGGCTGGACGATCTTCTGTATCTTTCAGGTCGAGCTGCGCCGCTGGGTCGCGGACGGCGATCTCGATCTGCGCCAAGGGTTGAATCGGCTGCGGCGCACATTGAATGTGTGCGTCACCGGGCTCAGCCCAGCAAAGCGAGGCCCATTCCGGCGAGCGCCCCAAAAACGACGACCGCGAGCGGCGGCGTCCGCCACACCGTGAGCAGGATGAAGCCCGTGAGCGCGACGCCGAAATCGCGCGGCGAATTCACCGAATTGACCCAGACCGGATTGTAGAGCGCGGCTCCCAGAAGGCCGACGACGGCGGCATTGACGCCGCGCATGCTGGCCTGCGCCCCGGCGCGCCGGCGGAACATGTCCCAGAACGGCAGCGTCCCGAGCAGAATGAGAAGGCCGGGAAGGAAAATGCCAAAGAGCCCGAGCGCCGCGCCCGGCACGCCATGCGGCGCGGCGTTAACGACAGTGCCGAGATAAGCGCCGAACGTGAACAATGGTCCGGGCACGGCCTGCGCCGCGCCATAGCCGGCGAGAAACGCGTTATCGCTGACCCAGCCCGGCCCGACGAAAGCGTCACGCAAGAGCGGCAAGACGACATGGCCGCCGCCGAACACCAGCGCGCCGGAACGGTAGAACGCGCCGAACACCGCGACACCCTGCGGCGCGCCGAGACTGTGCGCGATCGGCAGTCCAGCGAGCAGAATGAAAAACAGCGCCAGCATTACGAACCCGACGCGGCGGGACACCGGCGACGGCATATGTTCCGCCAAAGCCGGCTCGATGACCGGCTCGGCGCTGCGACACAGCCACAGTCCGGCGAGGGCGCCAAAGGCAATCGCGCCGATCTGCGCCAGCGACGACGTGCTGAACGAAATGACGAGTGCGGCGACCACCGCGATCGACGCGCGTTCGCGATCCGGCGTCAGCGAGCGCGCCATGCCCCACACCGCTTGCGCGACGATGGCGACGGCGACGAGCTTGAGGCCATGCAGCAGGCCGGCGCCGATCGGGCCCTGCAGCGCGCTCGCGCCATAGGCAAACAGGACCAGCGCGATCGCCGAGGGCAGCGTGAAGCCGGTCCAGGCGGCGAGCGCACCGGCATAGCCGGCGCGGATGAGCCCGATCGAGAATCCGACTTGGCTCGACGCAGGCCCGGGCAGGAATTGGCACAGCGCGATGAGATCGCCGAAGGTCCGCTCGTCGAGCCATTTGCGGCGCACGACGAACGCCTCGCGGAAATAGCCGAGATGCGCGATGGGGCCGCCGAAACTGGTGAGCCCAAGCCGTAGGAAGGCGCCGAACACCTCGGTGGCCGTGCCGGCTGTTGCGCGTGTCGGGGCCGCGGACTCGTCGCTCATCCGCCTCGTCCTCTCCGCCTCGCGGCGTGCTGCAAACGAATGTTCGTTGGCGAACGCGTTTTAGGGAGCAATATCCTATTCCGTCGGTGAAAATTGATAGAATATTCTGCTGTTTGTGGACGTAATTCGCATCATATATAGAATAACATTCTTTATTGGGGTGCAGCAGGCACCCTCTCCAGGGCAATACGAGGCCACCGATGACGTCGCCGCTCGAGCAGAAGAAAATCAAGGTCACCGGCCCGGTCGTGATCACGGCCAATCGCGCCGGCGATGGGGCAGTGATCTATCGTAATGCCCAAGGCTGGACCACCGATCTTGCCGGCGCCGTTATCGTGACGGACGGCGCGGGCGCGCAGCAATTGATGGCGGGCGCGATCGCCGACGATCTTGGCGCGGTTGGCGCCTATATCGCGCCCGTCAAGCTTCTCCCCGGCGGCCATGTGCGCCCCGGAAACTTGCGCGAATTGATCCGGCTCGGCGGACCGACCATCAAACTTCCTGTGGCGGCCGCGAAAGTGCTGGAAAAAGATCCCGCTTAAGGCCAAAACCTTCGCGCGCGCAGCCGGCGATCGCCAACGCCACTACGAAAGATACGGCTGCCGGAAAGACGCCAGGAACGCACTGCCATAAACCGCCATGTATGTTTATGACGCTTTCGACCGGACGCTGGTCAACGAGCGCGTTGCCGAGTTCCGCGATCAGGTGGCGCGGCGGCTCTCCGGCGAACTGAACGAAGAAGAGTTCAAGCCGCTTCGTCTGATGAACGGCGTCTATCTGCAGCTCCACGCCTATATGCTGCGCATCGCCATTCCTTACGGCACGCTGTCGTCGAAACAGCTGCGCATGCTGGCGCATGTCGCGCGCAAATACGATCGCGGCTACGGGCATTTCACCACACGGCAGAATATCCAGTATCACTGGATCAAGCTTGCCGAATTGCCCGACGCCATGGCGGACCTCGCCAGTGTCGGCATGCACGGCATGCAGACGAGCGGCAATGTCGTGCGCAATATCACGACCGATCAGTGGGCCGGCGTCGCGCCCGACGAGATCGAGGATCCGCGCATCTTTGCCGAGCTGATCCGCCAGCATGTGACGCTGCATCCCGAATTTTCCTTCATGCCGCGCAAGTTCAAGATCGCGGTCGGCACGTCGGCACATGATCGCGCGGCGCTGCGTATCCACGATCTGGCGCTGCAGCTGCACCGCAACGCGGCGGGCGAGACCGGCTTCGAGGTGATGGTCGGTGGTGGGCTCGGCCGCACGCCGTTTCTGGCGCAGACCATCAAGACGTTCCTGCACAAGCGCGATGTGCTGAGCTATGTCGAAGCCGTTCTGCGCACCTACAATCAGTTCGGCCGCCGCGACAATATCTACAAGGCGCGCATCAAGATCCTGGTGCACGAGCTCGGCGCCGAGGCCTTCGCCAAAGCGGTTGAGGCGGAGTGGACGGATATCAAAGACGGGGCGCTAGCGCTCGACGCTGATGTCGTCAGCGACATTACCGGCCGCTTCGTCTATCCGCGCTACGAAAAGCTCGCCGACAATCCGGGTGAATTCGCGGCCGCGCGCAAAGCCGATCGCCGTTTCGACGCCTGGGTCGGAAATTCCGTCGCCAATCACAAAGTGCCGGGCTATGCCATCGTCGTTGTGTCGCTCAAGCCCGAGGGCGGTACGCCGGGCGACGCCACCGCGGCGCAGATGGATGCGCTCGCCGATCTGGCCGACCATTGTTCCTTCGGCGAGATCCGTGTCGGTCACGAGCAGAACCTGGTCCTGCCGCACGTCGCCCAGCGCGACCTGCCGGCGCTGTGGCGTGCGCTCGAGCCGCTCGATCTGGCGCTGCCGAACGTCAACTCGATTGCCGACATCATCTCATGCCCCGGCCTCGACTATTGCAGTCTGGCCAATGCCCGCTCGATCCCGATCGCGCAGGAGATCACGCGCCGCTTCGCCAATCTCGACCTGCAGCGCGATCTCGGCCGGATGCACATCAATATTTCCGGCTGCATCAATGCCTGCGGCCATCATCACGTCGGCCATATCGGCATTCTCGGCGTCGAGAAGAACGGTGAGGAGTTCTATCAGATCACGCTCGGCGGCAAGGCCGACGAGCATGCCAAGCTCGGCGATCTGATCGGCCCGGCGGTGCCCTATGGGCAAGTCGCCGACGTGGTCGAGGACATCGCCTCGGCCTATCTCGAATTGCGCACCCGTCCGGATGAGCTGTTCATCGACACGCTCAAGCGCACCGGCATCGAACCGTTCCGGGAGCGCGTCTATGCCGCTCGTTGAAAACGGCAAGATCGTCGAGGACCGTTTTGTGCGCGTCGGCGCCGATGATCCGATCCCGGATCGCGCGCCGGTAATCGTGCCGGCGGCGCGGTTTCTCGCCGAGGCCGACACGCTGATCGGGCGCGACGGCTCGCTCGGTGTGTTGTGGCCGAACAGCAAGCGCATCGCCGAACTCAAGCCCTGGCTCGGGCACCTGGCGCTGATCGCGCTCGAATTCCCGAAATTCCGCGACGGCCGCGCCTATAGCCAGGCCCGGCTGCTGCGCGAGCAATATGGCTTTCGCGGCACGTTGCGCGCCACCGGCGATGTCTTGCGCGACCAGTTCTCGTTTCTGGTCCGCGCCGGTTTCGATTCGTTCGAGGTGAAGAAGCCTGCCGATGCGGCGGCGTTCGCCAAGAGCGTGTCGCGCTACAGCGTGCACTATCAGGGCAGTGCCGACGGTAGCCCCTCGGCGTTGCGGCGGCGGCTGCAGAATACGGCAATGCCGAAGACCAGTGAAACGGCCTGACCAGTTCGCCCGCCCGGGCGCCTCACGCGTGGATGCGTAAGCCGACAAACAGGAAGAGTTTGGGCTGAATCAGCTATTTATGATCGTAGATCTTCCTCCGTGGCTCGAGAACGAATAGCCAAAAAATAATGGCAGCCGCGACGCTCACGCCGAGCGCTGTATAAAGCGTCTCCATGACGTAGCCCCTAGAGATTTAAAGATACTGATTTGTGCCTGCCGATGGCGGCCGCTGCCTGATAGTGCGCGGCGACTTCGGAATGTCGCCGTCTTGCTGGCAGCTTTCAGGGCAGTTGGTCACTGTGTTTAGGCGAATAGCAAGCAGAATGTTGCCGCGCGCCAAGGCTGCGATTGTTTGAAACTGTCCGCTATTGCGCCTCAGCAGCGGATTTTGCGCTTTATAATCACGCCCTAGTCGCGGTCGACCGCAAGCTGCTATCCTTCTGCCGTCATTCGGTAATCGAGGTTGTCATGACTCCCGTCGTCGCAGTGATCGCGCCCGGCGCCATGGGCGCCGCCGTCGGCAAAAGGCTCGCCGATAACGGCCTCAAAGTGTTGACCGTGCTCAAGGGTCGCAGCCCAGATACCCAGGCGCGGGCAAAATCGGCCGGCATGACGAGCGCGAGCGACGACGAGATCGCGCGCAGCGATTTATTCTCTCGATCCTGCCGCCGGGCGACGCGCTGTCGCTGGCGCAGCACTTCGTGCCGGTGCTCACCGCCAGCAATGCCAAGCCGGTCTATGTCGACTGCAACGCCATCAATCCGAATACCGTCGACGAAGGTCGCCGCCGCGATCGCGCCGACCGGCTGTCAATTTCGCCGATGCCGGCATTATCGGCCAGCCGCCGAAGCCCGGCGATGCCGGTCCGCGCTTTTACGCCTCGGGCCCCGCGGCGCAGCGCTTCGCAAGCCTGCGCGACTACGGCCTCGATATCCGCGTGTTGAACGGCGCGACGAGCGCCGCCTCGGCGCTGAAAATGTCCTATGCCGGCATCACCAAGGGCACGCAGGCGATCGGCGCGGCGATGATGCTGGCGGCCACGCGCGCCGGCAATGCCGACGATCTGTTCGCCGAATTGCAAGGCAGCCAGAAGGAGATGCTGGCCTGGTTCAAGCGCTCGCTGTCGATGATGCCGCCCAAGGCCTATCGCTGGATCGCCGAGATGCAGGAGATCGCAGGCTTCGTCGGCGACGATCCGGCCGCGCACGAGCTCTACCAAGGCGCCGCGCATTTCTACGAGGCGATCGCCGAGGATTTTGAGGGCGGCAAGAAGAGGACACCGCGGCATTGATGGCGTTTTTGGGGAAGGGTTCCTCTTGGACGTTACTCGACGACTTTTGCTGTACGCCGCTTCGCCGACTTACACATGATCAGCATCAATGATTTCTCGACGGATATGAACCGCCGATTTGGTTCGATGACTATGGCGTGACGCGCTTTATAGATTTGCCTCGCCACCTGACAATATTGTCGCTTCCAGGCGCTCTCGACTGAGTGTCATCCCAAGCGTGCGAACACCAATTTATGCTCCATACGGACGCGTTCGATCGTAAGAGCTAGTTTAGCGTGATTCCGGCTGGGCAGGAGCATTCGTGGACTCGGCCGAACGTCATGATGGAGCCGGAACCCGTTATGACCAGGCCGATAAAGGATTTTAGAATATTGCTCGTAAATGAGCGAAGTCAGGTTCGATACGACAGCATTATCTGCATTCGAGGGTCATGTCGCCCAGGAATTGCTTGATGCCACAAGTCGCAGTTGTAGAATGCTGCCGCGGTTGGTCAGGACAGGTCAATAACCATTGTCAGTGCAAGTCTTTATTCGGAACGTTAGGGCGCTCGCCGGCGGCATCACCGCGGCAGGGCTATTGAGCGGTGCCCTTATGCTTATCATGAAAATCGCGGATGCGGCCCGTTAGAGTGCGCTTTTGCTGGCGCGTAGTCGGATGCGGCCGTCGATTTCTCTGACTGAGTCCAACAACGTCGTCGCCGCGATGGATGCATCTCGTTCTAGCCGGCCGCGAACGTATAGCCGAGCGCTCGCACTCGACTGACGACAGAAGCCAAGCAGCCACCGAATTCTGGCGTATCCGACACGCACCGTAGCCAATAAAACTCGTAGCGTCGAGCCGTACATCGGCGGTCAAGTAAATCATCCGCTCATGTCAAAAATAAATGGAAGCACGACGACACTCGTGTAAGCAGTCCGAATTCTGCTTGGAGACCACGTAGGTGGATCTCTGCATCGCAAACCGCATGGGCAATGTTCGAGCATTTGCGCCCGATGGCTCGGCATTGCCGCAGCGGGCATTATTTATTCAGCCACCGCCGCGCGAAGCCCAAAATCCCCTGCGGCAGGAAGATGATCATCACGATGAAGATCATGCCGAGCGGGATCAGATAGGGGAACTGATCGCCCAGCATGCGCGAGAGCAGATCGCGCAAGAGCTGGAAAAATCCGGCGCCGACGATCGGCCCGACCAGCGTGCCGATGCCGCCCATGACGTTATAGATCACGGTGTCGCCCGAGGTGATGAAATAGACGAAGTCGGGCGCGGCGAACTGGTTCTGGATCGCATAGAGCACGCCGGCCAGTCCCGCGAACAGGCCGGACAGCATCACCGCCATCATCTTGTAGCGTTCCACCGCATAGCCGATGGCGCGGGTGCGCGACTCGTTTTCACGGATCGATTGCAGCACCATGCCGAACGGCGACTGCGTCACCCGCCGCAGGATCAGATAGGAGCCGGTCACCGCCGCGAGCACGAACCAGTGCATGGTGGTCGAGGTGAAGCGCGCGTCGTAGAGGAAGGGAATCCACAGATGCGGCCGGGTGAAGATCAGGCCGTTCTCGCCGCCGGTCACCGGCGTCCAGGTGAAGATGATGACGTAGAAGATCTGGCTGAAGATCAGCGTGGTGATGGCGAAATAGATGTCGCGCAGCCGGGTCGAGAAGACGGCGACGAACAAAGCGGCGCCGGCGGCGCCGGCAAGCCCGCACAGCAAAGCGAGCCACAGATTCGGCGGCCCGAAGGCGATCAGCGCGCCCGCGGCGCCATACATGCCGAGCCCGAAGAACGCCGAATGGCCGAACGAGATCAAGCCGGTATAGCCGATCAACAGATCGGACGACATCGCCAGCAGGCCCCAGATCAGGATCTCGGTGAGAAGGCGCCGCCAGAATTCCGGCAGCACCAGAGGCGCCGCGATCAGGATCGCCATGATCACGCAAAAGCCGATCCAGAATATGGTCGTGTGGCTCAGCCGGCCGGGTTTGGCTTTGCCGAGCGGCGACGTTTTATCGAGCGGGACTGTTGTCATTTGGGTGTCGGAACAAACAGGCCGGTGGGACGGAACATCAGCGTGAGGATCAGCACGACGAAGGAGACGATCACCGCCTGCGACGGGTCGACCCAGATCGTGGCATAGGCTTCGAGCAGGCTGATGAAGATCGCGGCCGCGATCGAGCCGCCGAGATTGCCCATGCCGCCGACCACGACGACGATGAAGGCTTTCAGCACCCAGTCGAGCCCCATCGTGTGGCTCACGCCGACCAGCGGCGAGAACAGAACGCCGCTCGCCGCCGCCATGGCGGCGCCGATCGCGAACACGCCGGTATAGACCAGCGGCACCGGGATCCCCATCGCCTGCGCCATGACGCGATCCTGCGAGGTGGCGCGGATCCAGACGCCGAATTTTCCGTATTTCAGGAACAGATAGAAGCCGCCGATGATCACGCCGGCGAATGCGGCGATGAAAATGCGGTACCAGGGATATTCCAGATAGAACAGCGTGAACGAGCTGTTGAGCGGGGCGGGGATGCGGCGCGCGGTCGGGCCGAATTCCCACAAGCGCGAAATTCTGCAGCACGAGCGAAACGCCGAACGTGGCAAGGATCGTGTTCAGCGGATCGCGGCCGATCAGCGGCCGCAAGGTCGCGACCTGGATGACGGCGCCGAGGAGGCCGACGATCAGCGTGGCGCCGATCAGCCCCAGCCAGAAGCTGCCGGTGGCGGCGACGATCACGAAGCCGATATAGGCGCCGAACATGAACAGCTCGCCATGGGCGAAGTTCACCACGTCCAAGATGCCGAAGATCAGCGTCAGCCCGGAAGCGACCAGCGCCAGGATCATGCCGGCGACGATGCCGTTCACCGTCTGGATGATGAAGAGGTCGAGCGGGAAGGCATGGAGGAAATGGCTGACCGCGTCCATCGCTCACACCCCCATATATTGCTTGACGATCGGGTGATTGATGTCGAGCTCGGAGGAGGCGCAGCTGTGGCGCACCATGCCTTTCTCCATCAGATAGACGCGCTGGCTCGCCGCCAGCGTCAACGGCACGTTCTGCTCGACCAGGAGGATGGCGCGCCTTCGGCATGCAGCGTGTCGATGATGGTGTGGATCTGCGACACCATGCGCGGCATCAGTCCTTCGGTCGGCTCGTCGAGCAGGATGATCTTCGGCTCGAGCATCATGGCGCGCGCGATCGCCAGCATCTGCTGCTCGCCGCCCGACAGCGTGCCGCCGGCCTGATTGCGTCGCTCCGCCAAGACCGGAAAGAACTGGAACACTTTGTCGAGCAGCGCCTTGCGCCTGTCTTCGGTAACGCCGTTGCGGTCGAAGCCGGTGCGCAAGTTCTCCATCACCGTGAGGAAGCGGAAGATGCGGCGGTCTTCGGGCACATAGGCGATGCCCATGCGGGCGAGCTTGTGCGGCGGCAGCCCGGTAATGGCGTTGCCGTTGAGCATCACCGTGCCGTGGCTCGGCCGCACCAGGCCCATGATCGACTTTAGCGTCGTGCTCTTGCCGACGCCGTTGCGGCCAAGGAGCCCGACCACTTCGCCCGGGCGTACGTTGAGCGAGACGCCATGCAGGATGTGGCTCTTGCCGTAATAGGTGTGGACGTCCTCGACGCGGATCAGCGGTTCGGCGCTGTCCGCCGGTACGGGCGTCGGGCTTTCGGCTGCCAAGGGTCTCATCTCTAAAGTGCCGCTCATGTCTTGAGATAGACCTCCAGCACCTTCGGGATTCTGTTGGATCTCTTCCGGCGTGCCTTCGGCAAGAACCGCGCCGTAGTTCAGAACGGTGATACGGTCGGCGAGCCCCATCACCACGTGCATGTCGTGCTCGACGATCAGGATGGTGAGGTGCTTCGCCGGATCTTTGGAGAGCCGGCGGATCAGCGCTTCGGTCTCGTCGGTCTCGCCCTGGCTCATGCCGGCGGTCGGCTCGTCGAGGCACAGCAGCTTCGGCTCGGTCGCAAGCGCGATGCCGATTTCGAGATTGCGCTGCTCGCCATGCGACAGATTGCTGGCGAGCTCTTCGGCTTTGCTCAACAGGCCGACCGATTGCAGCGCCGCTTCCGCCCTGGCGTTGATATCGGCGAGCGTCGCGTGATGCGAAATCATGTTCCAGCCGTGGCGGCGCGATTGCGCGGCGATGCGCACGTTTTCGAGCGCGCTCGCGTTCGGCATGATGTTGGTGATCTGATAGGAGCGCGCCACGCCTTTTTGCGAGATCGCGTTCGAGGGCAGGCCGGTAATGTCCTCGCCGTCGAGAATGATGCGGCCGGTGGTCGGGCGCAGCACGCCGGTCAGGCAATTGAAGAACGTCGATTTGCCGGCGCCGTTCGGCCCGATAATGGCGTGCACGGCGCCGCGCGCGATCGCGAAATTGATTCCGGACAACGCCGAAAGTCCGCCGAATTGGACGGTCAGCAGCTCGGTCCTGAGGATCGGCGCCGGCGCCGCTTCCCGGTCTTGCACCGGGGAGCCGGCGACGGCCGACATTTGTGCGCTCACGCAGCGTCCGTGGGGACGGTTACGCCTGCTGGAACTTGCAGGCCGGCGGCACGAAGGTCTTGTCCTTGTCCACGATCTCTTGCAGGTGATAGGTCCCGCCGCCGATCGTGAAGATGAATTCGCGCAGGAACGCCTGATGGTCTTCCTTGCGCAGCGTCTTGTCGCCCTGCGGGAAGTCGTCGCCTTCCTTCACCTCGAGCCCTTCGAGCGCCTCGATCAGCTTCATCGAGCTGTCGCGGTCGTCGAACTTCGACTTCTCCATCCCGATCTTCATCGCGTTGAGCGCTTCGTAGTTCGACTGCACGTATTTGTCGGGCAGCGGGCCCGACGGATCGATCTTGGCCAGCCGCTTTTTGCCCTCGTCGAAGAACTTGTGCAGCGCCGGCGTGTTGAGCGCGCCGTCGAACACCGGGATGTAGCGGTTGATGCCGGTGAAGCCGTCGAGCTTGTTGCCGACCGCGATCAGGTTGGTCGATTCCGAGATCGAGCCGTCGCCGGCCCATTTGTACTTCTTGGTGAGGCCGAGGTCGTAGGCCTGCGTCGCCAGCGTCACGCCGTCCTTGCCGAAGAAGATGCCGAACAGGCCGTCGAAATTGCCGGAGATCTTCGACAGGAACGGCGCCATGTCGGCGGTGCCGAGCGGGATGCCGGTGGTGCCGACGATCTCGCCGCCGCTCTTCTTGATCTCGGCCATATAGGCGTCGCGTGTCGACTGACCCCAGGAATAGTCGGCATAGACGATGTGCCAGGTCTTGCCCATTTTGGTCAGCGTCGGCGCGAAAGCGACGGCCTGCGCCGGCGCGTAATCGTGCAGACGGAAGCTGTAGCGGTTGCACGCCGTGGTGGTGAGCGTGGTGTCGAGGCACACCGAGATCATGTTGACGATCTTGGCGTCCTGCCACACCGGCATGCAGGCGAGACAGATGTTCGACAGGAAGCCGCCGACATGGACGTCGATCTCGTCGTCGCTGATCATCTTGACGGTCTTCTGCCGCGCCACGGCGGGCGAACTCTCGTCGTCCACGATCACGAGTTCGACCGGGCGGCCGTTGATGCCGCCGTTGGCATTGATGCGATCGGCCGCCATTTGCAGACCGACGATCGCGGTCTTGCCGCCGGCGGCGCCAGGGCCGGACAACGGTTGCTCGGAGCCGACCTTATAAGGCTTGGCCGCGCCGAAAGCCGCCCCCCACGGCGCCGGCACGAGCATCATGGCGCCGATTGCGCCGCCGCCGTAGCCGATCAGGCTCCGGCGCGTGACCTTGCCGCGGTGCCAGAAATCTTCCGCCCACGGCTTGTCTTTCCACTCTTCAGCCATTGTTACTCTCCCTCTGTGATCGGTGCCATTCCCAGTGGCTCGTTCACGAGCTTCTTCTGGCACGCTGGCCCTAGGAAACGCGAAGTCCATTCAAGTTTCAACTGGATTCGCGCATTTGGTCGTAAAGGGGAGTTTCTGCACGCCGTGTAAGATGGTCGCGCAGCACAGCCATTTCACAATGTCGTATGATCCTGGGTGTTTTTGCTGGTAAATTGGGCAAACGGTTTTGCGAGGGACTGCAAAGAACGAAGTTAACAGGCGACATTTCCCGGCAAATCCGTCAAAGCGAAACGGCAAAGACCAATCGGCCGGCGAACTTACTCATCACGAGCAGGAGCAGAATGTGGCGACGAACAGGGCAGGCGCGGCCGCAACAGCCGCCGACCTCGACGACGATCCGCAATCTGCCCAGACCGGGCGCGCGGCGCGGCTGAAGATCCGGCAAAACCATCATGCGGGCCCGACGTCGGGGCTCGCGTCCGGTTACGTCCAAGCCAATCTCGCGATCCTGCCGCAGAGCCTGGCGCAGGATTTTCTGCATTTCTGCCAGCGCAATCCGAAGCCCTGTCCGCTGGTCGGCGTTTCGGCCGCCGGCGATTGGCGCGTTCCGGCGATCGCCGAGGATCTCGACATCCGCACCGATCTGCCGCGCTACCGGGTCTGGCAGAAAGGCGAGCTCGTCGACGAGCCGTTCGACATCGTGAAATATTGGCGCGACGATCTCGTCACTTTCGCGATCGGCTGTTCATTCTCGTTCGAAGCAGGCGCTGCTCGACGACGGCATCGAGCTTCGCCACATGACCTGCGACTGCACCGTGCCGATGTATCGCACTTCCGTCGAGACCAATCCAGCGGGCCCGTTTCACGGGCCGCTTGTCGTGTCGATGCGGCCGATGAAGCCCGCCGCCGCGATCCGCGCCGTGCAGATCACGACGCGCTTTCCTTCCGTGCACGGCGCGCCGGTGCATCTCGGCAAGCCGGAAATGATCGGCATCAAAGATCTCGGCAAGCCCGATTGGGGCGACGCCGTGCCGGTGCATGATGATGAGATCCCGGTATTCTGGGCCTGCGGAGTGACGCCGCAATCGGTGATCATGGCGGTCAAGCCGGACTTCTGCATCACGCATTATCCGGGCGCGATGCTCGTCACCGATCGCCGCAACACCGAATTCGCGATCATGTAATTTCAACCATCGTCATTCCGGGTTGCCACGCCGCGACGAATCCGGAATCCATATCCTCGACCTTGTCGCCGGGACTATCGGTTTGCCGTGTTCGTCGCATCGCCTCGGCTAACCCGGATCGCCGGCACCGCAATCGCAGAGAAGCTGCCATCTTCATGAACGACCAAACAACAAAGACGCAAATGTTTGACCCCGAGGCCGCCGGCTGGGAGCGGGTCAAAGCGCATAATTTCGGCGAGCTGGTCGGGCCGATCTACCGCCGCGGCGATGCGCTGTTCGGCTTCGTTGCGTCCGAGAAGCACGGCAATCATATCAACATCGTGCATGGCGGGATGCTGGCGACCTTCGGCGATCAGTCCATGGGCATGACGGCGCAGCGGGCGACCGGCAACAAGCCGCATGTGACGATCGAGTTCAACATTCAATTTATCGGCGCGGTCAAGATTCGGCGAATTCGTCGAGTCGCATTGCGAAGTGGTGCGCATCACGCGGTCGATCATCTTTATTCGCTCGACGCTCAAGGTCGGCGATCGCATCGTCGCTTCGGCGAGCGGCGTGTGGAAGATTTTGGAGCGCGGCTGATTGTCGGCCATCGCCGCCGAGTTCAGCTCGGCCCTGCCGCGCCAAGCAGCCTGACGATTTGTCGCTCGACCATGGACTAGCCGTGGCTGCGCTGAGCCACCGTGCTATTACTGGGGGAAGAGGAACGGGGGAGGACGCGATGCGCTTGCACTGGCGTCGCATGTGCAAGTGTTGGACTTGGCGTCGCATTGTCGCTGTCGTTCGCGGCGATGACCCCGCTCGCGGCGCAGCCGCGCGGCTCCGTCGCGCCGCGGCCAATCAGGCGTCAGCACCACTGACCAGCTTGCCCCCTCGCAAATGAACCAGCCGATTCCGCCGGCCGTGTCGGAGCCGCCCTCTGCATCGCATCCGGCGAAGCACGCTGCCGCGAGCGCAACGGCAGAACCACCTGCCGCGCCGGGCAAGCCGCCGCCGCCCAATGCTCCCCCTGGCGGCTCCCGCACTGTCGTCGCATGCAGTGGTCCGTTCGCGCAGGACTCCGGCATGCTCGCCTTGGCCATGGCCTTCGGCAACAGCAACGTGACCTTCACGCAAGAAAAGGTGCAGGACACCGAGGTCGGAGTAACAGTCGTGTTTCCGAAGGACCCCAGGCGGCGGCTCGAAGTCTGGTGGAACAACCCGAACCGTACCGGCCTCTTTCTGATCGACATCGCTGGGAAATCGACCTGGACCGGACCGGAGGGCCTGCATCTTGGCATGACCTTGCCGGACCTCGAAAAGCACAATCACAAGCCGTTCAAGCTCAAGGGTTTCGACAAGGACGGCGTGGCCACGGTCAGCGATTGGGACGGCGGCGCGCTCGCCACGCTGCCCGGCGGCTGCAAGGCCAGCGTGAACTTTCACGCCGATGCGAAGACCGCCAAGGATGCGGCGAGCGCGATCGCGGCGGACCACGAATACAGTTCTTCGGATGAGGCCGTGCGCGCGGCGAAGCTGAGCGTGAGCGAAATCCTGATCGGTTTTAGAGCATGATCCGGAAAAGTGGAAACCGGTTTTCCGAAAAGATCATGCTCCACCAAAATGCGCTAGCGTAGGGTGGGTTAGGCGCGCCGCGCCGTAATCCGCCGCGCGCATGGTGGGTTACGCTGCGCTAACCCACCCTACGAATTTTACGAATTTCGAAACTTCGCCAGCGTTCCGCCCTTCATCACCGAGCCGGGCAGCGGATGGCCGACAATGTCCTCGGCGAGCTTCGCGCATTCGATCAGCGCGTCGAGATCGATGCCGGTCTCGATGCCCATTTCCTGGCACATGAACACGAGATCCTCGGTGCAGATATTGCCGGCGGCGCCGGCGTGACCGGCGAAGGGACAGCCGCCGAGCCCCGCGACCGCGGCGTCGTAGCGCTTCACGCCCATTTCCAGGCCGGCAAACGCATTGGCGACCGCCATGCCGCGCGTGTCGTGCAGATGCAGCGAAAAGTCGACGTCGGGCCAGCGCTCGCGCAGCGCGCCGACGACGCGCTTGATGGCGAGCGGATTGGCCCAGGCCATGGTGTCGGCGAGCGAGACATATTTCAGCGTCACGCCGTGCTCCTCGGCGACGTCGAGGATCTGCGCCACCAGCGCGATCACGCGCGCCACCGGAACGTCGCCCTCGAAATTGCAGCCGAACGCCGCCATGATCATGCCGCGCTCGACCGGAATGCCGGCGGCCTTGTACTTCTCGACGATGGCATGCTGGCCGGCGAGCTGCTCGGCCGCGGTGCGGTTCTGATTGCGCTTGGAGAATTTCTCCGACGCCACCAGCGTGATCGAGCCGCCGAGCGACAGCCGGTTGTTGTGCGCGAGCGCGCGTTCGAAGCCGCGCTCGTTGAGCCACAGCGCGGTATAGGCGACGCCGGGCTTGATCCTGATCCCGTCGACCACGTCGTCGGCATCGGCCATGCCCGGCACCGCCTTCGGATTGACGAAGGACACGATCTGGATGTGATCGATGCCGGTCTCCGACAGCGCGTCGATCAATTCGATCTTGCGCGCGGTCGCGATCGGGCCTTTCTCGATCTGAAAGCCTTCGCGCGGGCCTTCTTCGTTGATGTGCACGGCGGACGGCAAATCGCTCATGATCGTGATCCGGATTTGGCGGTGGTGACGATGCCACTTTCAGCAAGCGCTGCGATCTCGGCGGGCGCAAGGCCGAGCTCGCCGAGAATTTCCGCGGTATGTTCGCCGATCGCCGGCGGCTGGCGGCGCAGCGCCAGATCATGCTCGCCGATTTCCATCGGCATGCGCGGCAGCTTGGTGCGGCGGCCCCCCGGCAGATCGAGCGCCAGCATGCGGTTGCCGGCATTGAGCTGCGGATCGTCGAACAGGTCGCCCGGTTTCGCCACCGGCGAGAACGGAATGGCGATGCGCTCGAAAATCTCGGTCAGCGCGGCAAGCTTGTGCTGTTTGACGATCGCGGCGACCAGCGGCAGCAGCACCGGCCGCTCGCGCACGCGATCCTCGTTGGTCTTGTACGCCGGATCGGCCAGGAGGTCGGCCGCTCGAAATGCTCGCAGAAGCGGCGCCAGTGGCGGTCGCTGGTGATGCCGACAAAAATCTGCTCGCCGTCGGCGGTCGTGAACGGCTCGTACACCGCCCAGGCGCCTTCGCGCGCCGGCATTGGCGGCGGCGCGCGGCCGGTCATCGCCTGGCCCGCCATGTGCTGCATCATCAGAAAGCTCGTCGCCTCGAACAGCGCGGTCTTGACCAGCTGGCCGCGGCCGGTGCGCTCGCGCTCGCGCAGCGCCGCCTGGATCGCGATCACCGCGAACATGCCGCCCATGATGTCGACCACGGAGGAGCCGGCGCGCAGCGGCTGGCCCGGCGGGCCGGTCATATAGGCCATGCCGGACATGAATTGCACCACTTCATCCAGCGCCGGGCGGTGCTCATAGGGGCCGCTCAAAAATCCCTTTCAGCGCGCAAAAAATCAGCCGCGGATTGAGCCGCGCCAGATCGTCATAGCCGCAGCCGAGCCGGTCCATGGTGCCGGGCGCGTAATTTTCCATCACCACGTCGGCCTGAGCTGCGAGCCGGTGCATGAACGCGCGGCCCTGGTCGGATTTCAGGTCGACCGCGAAGCTGCTCTTGTTGCGGTTGAAGGCGGGAAAGAAGCCGGCGGCAAAGCCGGGCAGGCGGCGCGTCGTGTCGCCGTCCTTCGGCTCGATCTTGATCACGTCGGCGCCGAGATCGGCGAGGATCAGGCCCGCGGTCGGGCCCATGATGGTGTGGCAGAATTCGAGCACGCGAATGCCGGCAAGGGGCAGAGTGCCTGGAGTTCGGGGCTTTCGCTCATGTCGCCCCTATCTTTACCCTCCCCCTTGTGGGGAGGGTAGCGTGGGGATCGGGAGATGATAGATGAAAGAAAACGAGCGTACAGCACTCAGCTACGTCGGTCTGTCCGCGACCCCACCCCACGCCTTTCCGACAAGCAGGCCGGGAACATGCCTACGCCCTTCGCCCGCGCCTCGTGGATGGCGCGCCACAGCACTTCCGGCGTCGCCGGCATCTCCACATGCCTGATGCCGAGCACCGACAGCGCATCGACCAGCGCATTGGCAACTGCCGGCATGGCGCCGACACAGCCGGCTTCGCCGGCGCCCTTGACGCCGAGCAGATTGGTCTTGGTCGGCACCGGATTGCTCTCGACATGGAAGGCCGAGAGATCGCCGGCCCGCGGCATGGCGTAATCCATGAACGAGCCGGTGAGGATCTGGCCCTCGGTATCGTATTTGATGTTCTCCATCAGGATCTGGCCGACGCCCTGGACGATGCCGCCGTCGATCTGGCCGTGCAGCAACAGCGGATTGATCACGGTGCCGACATCGTCGACGACGTGGTAATTGACGATCTCGACAGTGCCGGTCTCTTCGTCGATCTCGAGCTCGCAGACATGCACGCCGTTCGGATAGGCGGCTTGCTTGCCGCTGTAGATCGCTTTCTCGATCAGGCCGGGCTCCATGCCGTCCGGCAGGTTCTTCGGGTCGAGCGAGGCCTTGGCGACTTCCTTGATGGTCAAGGTCTGGTTGGTCTTTTGCGCTCGAGAACAGGCCTTCGTAGAAATTGATGTCGGCGGGCTCGACCTTCATCATCTTCGCGGCGATCGCCTTGCCTTTGGCTTCGACCTTCTCGGCTGCCAAAGTGAAAGCCGAGCTTGAAAACGCCGCCGAGCGCGAGCCGCCGGTGCCTTCGGAAAAGAACACCTGGTCGGTGTCGCCCTGGATGTAAGTGACTTCTTGCGGGTTGAGCCCGAGCCGGTCGCAGACCACCTGCTTGAACGCGGTCTCGTGGCCCTGGCCCTGATTGATGCTGCCGGAGAAGATCGACACCGAGCCGGTGCGATCGAACCGGATTTCGGCGCCTTCGAGTCCGGCCGCGGCCGAGCGCTCGATGGTGTTGGAGAAGCCGAAGCCGCGCAGCTTGCCGCGCTTCTTTGCTTCCGTCGCGCCGCTTCTCGAACCCTTCCTTGTCGGCGGCGTCGAGCGCGAGATCGAGATTCTTTTCGAACTCGCCGCAATCGTAAGTGAACGTGACGCTGGTCTTGAACGGCATGGCGCTTGCCGGAATGGTGTTCTTCTTGCGCAGCTCAGCCGGATCCATGCCGATCTGGTCGGCGGCGAGATCGACCATGCGCTCGATGATATAGCCCGCTTCCGGCCGGCCGTTGCCGCGATAGGGCCGCACCGGCTGGGTGTGCGTGAACACGGCGGTGACGTCGATATGCGAGGCCGGCGTGCGATAGACGCCGGCCAGCGTGCCGAGATTGCCGGTGAAGGCCGGCATGCCGGTCTGCATATAGGCGCCGATCGCGGCGATGATCTTGGCGCGGAAACCCAGAAAATGTCCGTCCTTGTCGAGCGCCATCTCGGCACTGGTGACATTGTCGCGCGCCTGCGCGTCGCAGACGAATGACTCCGAACGCGTCGCCACCCATTTCACCGGCCGGCCGGTGAGCTTCGCCGCGCACAGCACCAGCGCCACTTCGTTATAGACCGCCGACTTCATGCCGAAGCTGCCGCCGATATCGCCGCAAACGACGCGGATCTTGCTGTCCGGCACTTTCAGCACGTATTGCGACAGCTCGGTCTGGAACACATTGGTGCGCTGGAGCGTGGAATAGATCGTGTAGCGGCCCTCGATCGGCTCGAACAGGCCGATGCAGCCGCGCGGCTCCATGGTCGCCGCGGTGACGCGGTTGATGACGAAGTCGTGCTTGACCACATGCGCGGCGCGGGCGAACGCCGCATCGGTCGCTTCCTTGTTTCCTTCGATCTGGATGAAACCGATATTGTTGGCGCAATCGTCCCAGACCAGCGGCACGCCGGATTTCACCGCGTCGCCGGTCGAGACGATCGCCGGCAGCGCCTCGTAATCCACTTCGATGAGTTCGGACGCATCGATCGCCTGATAGAGATTCTCGGCGACGACGAAGGCGACATAGTCGCCGATCATGCGCACGCGGTCCTCGACCAGCGCCGGATAGCGCGGCTTGTAGCCGGGCGCGCCATCACGGCGCTTGAGCCCGCCGGGCACGGGAAGATCGCCGAAATCCGGCCGCCTTGTAGTCGGCTCCGGTCAGCACTGCGAGCACGCCCGGTGCGGCCTTCGCCTTGGTTGTGTCGATCGCGCGGATGCGGGCATGCGCATGCGGGGAACGCAGGACGAAGCCGTAAGCCATGCCGGGGAACGTCATGTCGGCGACGTAGCGGCCGTGGCCCTTGACCAGGCGGGGATCTTCGAAGCGGGGAACGGGTTGGCCGACTGCAAATTCACCCATTATGTTCCTCGCCTTCCCTGTTCTGGGCGGATCCGCCGATCCGCCGCCGCGACCTGTCAGAACGATGCCCGGCGCCTCCATAAAGGCGGCCGGGCATCGCGAGTTGCGGTTATTACATGGCCCGGCAGAGGGCTTCAATCCGGCCCTCAATTGGCTCTTCAAACAGGCCGCCCGCGACTGTAGTCTTGAGTCGCGCGGCAATGGGAACGGCACATCATGAACAGTGCCAGGAACGCTAAAATGACCGACGCCACCCCAAACCTGACATTCGAATCCGCGCTGAAGGCGCGCGCCGACGCCATGGCGGATGCCTGCACCCGCTGCGGCAAATGCGTCGAGGTCTGCCCGGCCACGGAAGCCGCCGGCCTGACGGTGGAAGAGCGGCAAGAGCCGGTCGAGGTCATCTCCGGCATCATCGACATTATTCGCGGCCAAGTGGAGCGACGTGGGCAATGCCGCGGCGCAGAAATGGGCGAGCGGCTGCCTGCTCTCCGGCGACTGCGTCAAGGCCTGCGACTACGGCGTCAATCCGCGCTTCCTGCTCTACATGGCGCGGATCGCCATGTCGCACCGGAAGAAGGATACGGCCGCCGAGCGGCGCGCAGGCTTCGACGCTTATCGCCTGGTCGGGCGCGATGTCGCGCATCTTTCGCAGATCCAGCTCGACGACACCTTGCTGACCCGGTTGGGGCAGGGCGCCAAGGGCAAAGCATCGCGGGAGCCCGGCGCCAAACCCGACTTCGTCTTCTATACCGGCTGCAATGTGCTCAAGACGCCGCACATCGCGCTGCTCGCGCTCGACGTGATGGATGCGCTCGACATTTCCTATGAGGTGATGGGCGGTCCGAGCCATTGCTGCGGCATCGTGCAGATGCGCACCGGCGACGTCACGACCTCCGGCCGCGTCGGCGAGAGCAGCATCGACAAGCTGTCGCAGAGCAACAACAAGACGGTCCTGTCCTGGTGCCCGTCATGCCAGGTGCAGTTCACCGAGACGACGCTGCCGACCGTCGAGAAGCTGCGCGGCGCCAAACCGTTCGAGATGACGCCGTTCACGCTGTTCGTGCACAAAGAGCTCGACAAGCTGCGGCCGCTGCTGCGCGAGCCGGTGCCGATGCGGATCGCGCTGCACCGCCATCCCGGCGTGCGCGGCGTGGTCGAGGCGGCCGAGGAGATTTTATCCGCTGTGCCCGGCATCGAGATCGTCGATCTGGATCAGCCGGCGATCGGACTGCAGAGCAACAATTTCAAGGTGCTGCCGGAATTCCGCAAGCAATTGCAACTGGCGGAGCTCGCCGCCGCCGAGGCCGCCGGCGTCGATGCGCTGGTCGCGGTCTATCATTCCGATCACCGCGAGTTGTGCGCGCATGAGCGCGACTATCCGTTCCGCATCATGAATCTCTACGAGATCGTCGGCATCAGCATGGGCCTGCAATACGACGACAACTACAAGCGGCTGAAGATCATGCAGGACGCCGACGCGATCCTCGCCGATTGCGCCGACCTTGTTGCGAAGCACGGGCTCGATCCGGCGACGACGCGGCTGGCGATCAAGGCCATGCTCGACGAGCAACCGGCGCCGTTGCGCGGCGCGTAAGCAAATCGTAGGGCTTTCGCCCAGGCTCGCAGCTCGGGCTTTCGCGACCCTAGCGTTGAAATCAGCCTGTTTCGAATTCCGCCGTCTATCCGCCTTGCCCGCCGCCGGTTGCACGATGCTCACCGGATCGGAGCCGGCCATCGATTCCTCGAGGCCCTGCTCCAATTTCCGCTCGCTGGCGTCATTCGGCATCTGATCTTCGGCTTCTCCGGCACGTGCGGATCGGCTCCACGCTTCTTCGTTGCTTGATGCGCCATCGGCCGTCTCCGCGAAATTCATTCTCTTGTGTTCAACGTTCTGAATCGGCGGCGTTCCCAAATCGTAACTGCACGCCATGGCCGGGCATGACGGCCGAGAAATCGTCACTGACTATATTGACAATTGTCACTGTTTCGATTACATTCCACGAATCATCTCGCTCATGAAGGACGCCTTTGGGAGGTAGACCCGAAGGCCGGAGCGAGTGCGGTGCCCGCGGGCGGAGTTACGATCCGCACCCGGGCGGTTTCGGGCATCAGTCTCCCGGCACTACGGACCGGGCCGCGAGGTGCTCGCTGGACTGGGACAGGTGAAGGCGGGTAACGCCCGCAAAAACTGCGTCGATGCTGCCCCAGGAATGGGGATGTGACAGGATCGGCGCTAACCCCACGTCCCAGGAAGCATGGCCTGAAGCCGCACCTTGGGGAGGGAAGAGTCTCCAAGGGCAGAACCGTGGTGGAACGCCGACAGGCGAGCGCGCCCGCAGCGGAGGGTCGGCGCAAGCCGATCTCTTCGTGGCGCGCCCCGCACCCGCTGGTGCGGACAGTCTCATCTGCGTCTGTCGGCGTTCCGCTTCCTTCTTTTTTCTTTTTTTCTTGCTTCGTAGGGTGGGTTAGCCGCGAAGCGGCGTAACCCACCACGGCTTCCGAATGGTGGGTTACGCCTTCGGCTAACCCACCCTACGTCATCGCTGTTTGACAACAAAATCAGAAAACGCACCGCGGCTCCGCCGACCGCGCGCTACTTCATATACTTGTTCACCAGCGTCTCGGCGTTCTGGTGGTCTTGCTTCAAGAACGCGGCAAAATCGCCGGTCGAGCCGGCTTTCGGCTCGAGGAAATTCTGATTGGCGAAATCGGTGAATTTCGCGCTGCTCAAGATCGTCAGCAATTCATCGTGCAGGCGCGCCACGATCGGCGCCGGCGTGCCGGTCGGCACGACGATGCCCCAATAGATCGGCCCGCCCGGATAAGAGCCGAAGCCGGATTCGGCAAAGGTCGGGATGTCGGGCATTTGCGGCGAGCGATGCGCGGCGGTCAGCGCCAGCACCTTCACTTTGCCGGCCTTGATCTGGCTGACCATGTTGCCGATGCCGATCTTGGCGATATCGATGTCGTTGCCGAGCAGCGCCGCCGTGATCTCGCTGCCGCCCTTGTACGGAATGGCGGTGAATTTCGTGTTCCAATGCTCGCCGAGCCATTGCCGGAACGCGTCGGTCGTGGTGCGCTCGCCCAGCGTGCCGTAATTGAGCTTGCCCGGCTCGGGCACGGCCTTGGCGCGCAATTGCTCGATCGAGCCGATGTCCGAGACGCCCGGCACGATCAGGCCCTCGATGACATTGTACATGTCGATGACCGGCGTGAAGTCCTTGTCCGGATTGTAGGGCAAGTTCGGGATCGTCAGCGGGTTGAACGCCATCGTGTCGGGGCTGACCAGGCAGAGCGTGTAGCCATCCGCCGCCGACTTGGCGCAATCGGTGCCGCCGAGCACCATAGCCGCGCCCGGCCGGTTCACCACGACCACCGGCTGGCCGAGCCGCTCCTGCAGTTCCTGCGCGGTCAAGCGCGCCGCGACGTCGGTGATCGAGCCGACCGAGATCGGCACGATCAGTTTGATCGGACGATCGGGATATTTTTGCGCGAGCGCCGGCGTCGCCAGCATCGCCACGCAAGCGGCGACGACGCTCCATCGTGAAGTTTTCATTTTTTTCCTCCCCGCTTTTGTTTTTGCCGTGACTTATTCGCGCCGAGCCTATTTCCTGACGACATGCCCCGCGAAGGCGTCGGCGATGAACTGATCGATCAGGCGATAGGTCTGCCGCGCCGCCTCTTCATTGTATTCGGCGATGCCGGGCACATCGGCCTCAGGCTCGCAGAACGAGTGGACCAGATGGCCGAAAGTGAGCATCTGCCAGCTTGCCTTCGCCGCCTCCATCTCCGCCTCGAACGCGTCGCGCTGCGCCTTCGGCGAGGCCGGGTCGGCGGCGCCGTGCGCCACCAGCAATGCGGCCTTGATGTCGCCGGCCTTGGCGGGGCTCAGACTGGTGAGATCGCCGTGCAGCGAGACCGCAGCTTGCAAGTCGGCGCCGGTCCGCGCCAGTTCGAGCACATTGCCGCCGCCGAAACAGAAGCCGACCGCGGCCTTTCGCGTGGCGTCGCCGATGCCGCGTTTTTCGCTCTCGCCGATCAGCGTCGACAACGCGGCGCCGATCCGCAGCCGCCGCTCTTTGGGATCAGCACGCAAGGCGTCGGCCAATTGCGCGGACTCCGGCGGCCCGGCGCTTACTTTGCCGTCGCCATACATGTCGGCGACGAAGCCGATGAAGTGCGTGCCCGCCATCGTCTGCGTGCGCTGGATGGCCTCCTCGGTCACGCCCAGCCAATTGGGCGCCATCAACAGCAGCGGGCGCTTGCCGGCGACGCGCTCGTCATAAACCAGCGCGCCGACAAAACGCTTGCCGCCGGCCTGATAAGAGATCCGTTCGACTGTCATGCCTGTGCTCGCTGTTGGTTTTTCTTTAATGCGGGACGACTTCGCCGATCAGGCCGGCATCGAAGGCGGTGTAGAACAGACGGCCGTCCGGCCAGGCGCAGATGCAGCGCGCGCCGGCATTCGGCACCGGGATCGGATATTCGCCGACAACGCGGCCGTCGGGTTTCATGCGGCCGATCTTGTTGGCGGCATTGGCGGTGAACCACAGATCGCCGTCGGGCGCGACGCAGACGCCGCGCAGCGACGAGTCCGGCGTCGTCACCGGATGCTCGGTGATGCGGCCGTTGTGATCGATGCGGCCGAGCGCATTGGTCGAGGTCTCGACAAACCAGATGCTGCCGTCGGGATGCGCCGCCATCGCGCGCGGCTGGCTGTCGTGGCTTGGAATCGGAAATTCTGTGACCGTGCCATCGGCGGTAATGCGGCCGATGCGATTGCCGGCCGCTTCGCTGAACCACAGCACGCCGTCGCGCAGCGCGATCGACAATGGCCGGCTGCCGGACGTGATGCCGTGCTTGAACTCGGTGACTTCGCCCTGCGGCGTGATCCGCGCGATCTGGCCGGCGTCGGTCTCCGAAAACCACACATTGCCGTCCGGGCCGAGCAGCGTGCCGTCGGGCCCGGCATTGGCGGTCGGCAGCGCGAACAGCGTGATCGCGCCAGCCGTGCTGACGCGGCCGATCTTGTTGGCCTTCTTGGCGCAGAACCACAGATTGCCGTCGGCGCCCGGCGTGATGCCGATCGGCATGGCGTTGGTTTCGGGCAAAGCGAATTCCGCGAACGTGCCGTTGCCGACGTCGAGCCGTCCGATCTTCGAGGCGCCGCTTTCGCAGAACCATAGATGGCCGTCGGGGCCCTCGACGCAGATATAGGGTTCGCTTTTCGGCGTTGGAATCGTGTGGTGGCGGAAGGTCGGACCCGATGCGGCGTTCATTCGCTCCCACCGATGCTTGATTGTACCACATGGCGATACAGCCTGATCGCCATGCGGCACATGGTAGGCCTCAGCCGTCAGTCCAAGTCAAGACAAGACAAATCAAGCAGGCGCGATCTTCAATCCGGCTGGATGCCGGCATCGCTGACCATCTTGCCCCACTTGGCGAGTTGCACCTTGATGAAATCGCCAAGCTGATCCGGTGTCGAGGAAAAGCCTTCGAAGCCGACATTGCGGAATTTCTTCTGGGTCGCCGGATCGTCGATGATCTTGCCGATGGCGCCGTTGAGCTTGGCCACGACGGCGGGCGGAGTCTTGGCCGGCGCCACGAATCCTGCCCAGGCGTCGATCTCGAAACCTTCGACCCCGGATTCGTCGAGCGTCGGCATATCAGGGAACAGCGAGGAGCGCTTGAGCCGCGTCACCGCCAGCGCACGCACCTGGCCGGACGACACATGCGGCATCCCGACCGTGAAGTCGACGATCATCATCGACACGCGGCCGGCGATCACGTCTTCGATCGCTTGCGGCGAGCTCTTGTAGGGTACGTGCAGCATGTCGAGGCCGGCCCAATGCGTGAAGGTCTTGCCGCCGACAATGCCCGCGGTATTGCCGCTGGCGAACGACAGCTTGCCCGGATTGGCTTTGGCATATTCGACCAGCTCTTTCACCGAATGCACCGGCACGTTCGGATTGACCACCAGCAACAGCGTGAAGCTTCCGACGCGGGTGATCGGCGCGAAATCCTTGACCGGATCGTAGCTGACTTGCCGCAGCAAATACGGATCGGCTGACAGCGGCGAGTTGGTCGCAAACATCACGGTGTAGCCGTCGGGATTGGCGTGCTGCACATATTGCGCGGCGACCGCGCCGTCGGCGCCGGGCCGATCATCGACAATCACCGGCTGCTTGAGCGCCACCGCGAGCGGATCGGCAATGATGCGGCAGAGAACGTCACTGGCGCTGCCCGGACCGAAGGGGGAGATAAAGGTGATGGCGCGCGACGGATAATCGTCGGCATACGCGGTCGCGTTGAACAGAACAGCCGTCATAGCCAGCAGAAAACTGGCCAGCAGAAAACTGGACAAGCCGATGCAATGCAGCTTTTTCATGCGTGGATCCTCCCTGGCTTTCCGTTTTTAGCTCGGCCGTTTCGGCCTGACGCTTTTGTTTGCCAGGGAGGATAGCAGGTTTTTTCAGAATGACGGAGTACTACTTGATGAACGTGCCGTTCCTCAGTTCGTTGAAGGCCTGCTGCAGTTCGCCCTGCGTGTTCATCACGATCGGGCCGTGCCAGGCGACCGGCTCTTCGAGCGGCTTGCCGGAGACGAGCAGGAAGCGCACGCCCTCGTCGCCGGCTTGCACCGTGACTTCATCGCCGCGGTCGAACAGGACCAGCGAACGGTTGCCGGTCTGCTCGCGAACCAGGATTTCGTTGTCGCCGTCGCTCTTCTCGGTCAGCACACCGAACGGCTTCGAGGCAAAGCGGAAATTGCCCGAACCCTCGAACACGTAGGCGAAGGCATGGCGATCGACTTCGACCGGCAGCGTCTTGCGTTTGCCCGGCGGAACAAAGACATCGAGATAGCGCGGGTCGGCCGCGACGCCTTCGACCGGGCCGCGCTTGCCCCAGAAGTCGCCGCAGACCACGCGCACGCGGGTGCCGTCGTCGTCGATGACCTCAGGGATGTCGCCGGCCTTGATGTCCTGGTAGCGCGGCGCTGTCATTTTCAGATGCGACGGCAGATTGGCCCAGAGCTGAAAGCCGTGCATGCGGCCTTTCGGGTCACCCTGCGGCATTTCCTGGTGCATGATGCCGCGACCCGCGGTCATCCATTGCACGTCGCCGGCACCGAGACTGCCGCGATTGCCGAGGCTGTCGCCGTGATCGACCGTGCCGGCGAGCACATAAGTAATGGTCTCGATGCCGCGGTGCGGATGCCACGGAAAACCGGCGCGATAATCCTCGGGCCGCTCGTTGCGGAAGTCATCCAGCAACAGGAACGGATCGAAGTCCGAGGTTTTGCCGAAGCCGAAAGCGCGGTTGAGCTTCACGCCCGCGCCCTCGATGACCGGCTGCGATCTGACAATGCTTTTCACAGGTCGGATGGACATGATGGTGCATCCTTTTGTTCAGGTGATCGGGTGTTGCCGGAAAGATGGGCCGCGTCTGCGGCGCGGCAAGAAGGCACACCGTTGATACCTGTTACCTGCCGGAAACCGTCAGGGCAGGGTGACCATGCCACTCCAGAACTGTTGGAACGAGCCGACATCGGTATCGTATTTGCGCACAAAGACGAGCTTGCCGTCGCTGCCCATGCGAAACACGGTCAGCCCCGCGGTCACGATCGCGCCGTCTGGCCGCGGCACCGGCAGGATGCTCGCGGCGATCAGCACGCGGCCGCCGGGATCCATGGAGAATGTCCGCAACTGCACGCCGAGCCCGTCGATGCTCTGGATATGCTTTGGCTCGCCACTCGCCCCTTCGATGGCATAGACCGCGACGCCGTTCTCGCCGCCCGCCGACATTTTCCGGCCGCCACTCGGCGACGCAGGAAACGAGCGGTTGGTCAGATAAACGAACTTGCCGTTGGGATGGACATGAATGGCGCCCGCGCCTTGCTCGATCAAGCCGCGCGGATCGGCCAGCGTCTCCTTGATGAAGGAGGGTTCCCGCGCAAGCCCGCTCGCCGCGTCGAGCTTGTACATGAAGAGCTTGTTCTGCCGCTCGACCGAGACGAAGGCCCACGGCTCGGTCGGATGAAAGTCCAGGTGGCGCGGCCCGAAGCCAAGGCCGGTGCCAGGCGCGATCGAAGTCAAGTTTTTCAAGACGCCCTTGTCGAAGCCATAAGTCTTGATCGCGCCGGGATCCTCCGCCTTGCCGTCCTCGGCATTGTTGCCGCGCGTGACCAGAACCGCGGCGCGGTTCGAGGGCGTCATGCGCACCTGATGCGCGAAGATGCCGGTGTCGAGCCTCTCGGTTTGCGGCACCAGCGCGCCGATCGTGCCGTCGGCATTGAGGCGGTGCACCGTAATATTGCTCGGGATGTTGAAAGCCGTGAGCAGGAACTCGCCGCTCGCATCCACTGTGGTGTGGATCGGCCGCGACGGCAAGCGCACCGGCTCGCCATGCAGTTTCACTTCGCCGCTTGCCGGATCGACGCGGAGCGCGCTGGCGAAATGCGCATCGCCGGCAATGCCCGGACCGCCGGTGCTCGACACCACATAGTAATAACGCCGCGAGGGATGCGGCCACAGATATTGGATATTCGCCGGCAGTGTCAGCGTGCTGCGTTTATCGAGCGCCGCGGCTTCGATATCGAGATCGTACAGCGAGAGCGCCGGACCGACGCTCGCGTAAAATACCGTCTTGGACATATTCCCCCGCCTTCGCATCTCCGCGCGCTTCTTGAGAGCGCGCATCGCGCATCATCTCATTCGCGCGATGCACAGGCAAAGGGAGAAAGATCGGCGGGAGAGATCGGCGAGGCTTAGGCGGCTGGCTGCAGCTTTTCCACCAGGGCTTCGATCCGCGCGATGGTGCGGAAATTCGTGGGCGTCATCTCGCGGTCGGGAATCTTGAGCCCGAACTCCGTCTCGACGGCGAGCATCAGATTGACCATGTCGAGCGACGAGATGCCGCAGTCGCTAAGCGCCTCGTCGCGCCTGACGGGGCGCGTCGCGCCGCGCTTTTCCAGAATGGCGCGCACGAGTGCCGCGATCCGATCGGCAGCGCGTGGAAGGCTATTCGAAGTGGTGCGGTCGAGCACGGTGAACAGTTCCCAAATCAAAAGCGAAAAAGTCGCCCTTTCACGGCTACTTATATCGCATCTTCGCCCGATGAAATCGCTATCACATAAGGGGTTTTCGATTGGTAACCTTTACGCCAAAGAAGCGAACTAATTTCACAGAAATGCCGCTGGAATTAGCGAGTTTTGCGCTAGCTGTTGTGTTCCAGCGATCGGCTTTTGGCGGCGAGAGACGATCAATATTGCAGGCTCATTCATGAATACGCGAACCGCGACGGTTCTCGATCTCGACAAGGACGTTCAAGCGGCTCGGAATGCCACGCTCAGCATCCTCGCTGTGGCCGACAATCTGTCGGCTGCAACGGTGTTGCGTCCACGCGTCGAGAAAGTAGTCGCAATCGCGGCGGCGCATGCCGCGGATGTCGACCGTCAGTCGCGCTTTCCGCAGGAGGCGATCGACGCGTTGCGCGCCGAGCGGCTCCTCGGTATTGCCGTACCCAAGGAATTGGGCGGCGAAGGTGCAAGCGTCTCCGAAACCGCCGATGTCTGCTACGCGCTCGGCCGCGCCTGCGCATCCACCGCAATGATTTATGCGATGCACCAGACGAAAGTCGCCTGCATCGTACGTCATGGTCTCAGCAGCGCCTGGCACCAGGCCTTGCTGCGCCAGCTTGCCGCCGAGCAATTGCTGCTCGCATCTTCGACCACCGAAGGCCAGAGCGGTGGCGATGTCCGCAACAGCGCGGCGCCGATCGAGCGTGACGGCGCGCGCATCAGGCTCGAACGTCAGGCGACGGTCATTTCATACGGCAAGGCCGCCGACGGCATTGTCACGACGGCGCGGCGCAGCGCCGATGCGCCGAGCTCCGACCAGGTTCTCACCGTGTTTCTCAAGGCCGATTACACGCTCGATCCGGTTTCGGGTTGGGATGCGTTCGGCATGCGCGGCACCTGCAGCGAGGGCTTCAAGCTCGTCGCGTCCGGCTCGAGCGAACAGATCCTGCCGGCCGGTTACGACCGGATTCACGCCCAGACCATGATGCCGGTCGCGCATCTGTTCTGGAGTTCGGCCTGGGCCGGCATCGCCGCTGCGGCCGTTTCGCGCGCGCGCGATTTCGTGCGTAAGGCGTCGCAACGCTCGGGCGGCACGCTGCCGCCTGCGGCCGCGCATCTGACGCGTGCCAAGGTGTCGCTGCGCTCGCTCAACAGCCTGATCGCGACTGCGCTGCGCCGTTTCGAGACGGCCGATACGCAGACGCTTGAGACCATCGATTTTCAGACCGGCATGAACCTGCACAAAGTCAACGCATCCGAGCTCGCTGTCGCCACCGTGATGAGCGCGATGCAGTGCTGCGGCCTTGCCGGCTATCGCAATGACGGCGAATTCAGCATCGGCCGGCATCTGCGCGATATTCTTTCGTCGCCGATCATGATCAACAACGACCGCATTCTTGCCAATGCCGCGACCGCTTCGCTCGTCAGCGGCATTGCGGATTTGCTCGCCGACTAAAACCGCAAAAAGACGGAACAATCAGAGGCGCAACATGAACGTCGCATTCAAGAAGCCGGCCAGTCCGGCCCGTTCGCTGGATTCGATCGCCGAAGCGCTGTTGCTGCCGACCGGCATCGACGGCGTCTATGCGCGCACCGAGATCTTCGAGAAAGTCGTCGACGGGCTGTCCGCCTTTATCTCGACGTATCGCGACGCCAATACCGAAGTGCTGCGTTTCCCGCCGGTGATGAGCCGCCGCCAGATCGAGAAGTCGGGTTATCTGAAAAGCTTCCCGCATTTCCTCGGCTGCGTGAGCTGCCTGTCCGGCTCCGACGATCAGATCCAAGCCAATGTCGAGCGCTACGACGCCGGCGGCGATTGGACCGGCGGACTTGCCGCGGCCGACCTCGTGCTGAGCCCGGCCGCCTGCTATCCGGTCTATCCGCTGGTGGCGAGCCGCGGCCATGTGCCGGAGACCGCGCTGAAATTCGACGTCGCCTGCGACTGTTTCCGCCGCGAGCCGTCAAAGATGCTCGACCGGCTGCAATCTTTCCGCATGCGCGAATATGTCTGCGTCGGCACGCCGGAGCAGATCCAGGATTTCCGCGCCCGCTGGCTCAAGCGCGCCGAGGACTTTGCCGGGCAACTCGGCCTCGAGTTCCGCATCGATCACGCCAGTGACCCATTTTTCGGCCGCGGCGGCAAGCTGATGGCGATGAGCCAGGTCGAGCAGGCTTTGAAATTCGAGCTGCTCATTCCGGTGCATTCGCAGGAAGAGCCGACCGCCTGCATGAGCTTCAACTATCACCGCGATCATTTCGGCGCGACGTGGAATCTCTGCGACGCCGCCGGCACGACCATGCATACCGGCTGCGTCGCCTTCGGCATCGATCGGCTCGCATTGGCGCTGTTCGCGACACACGGCGTCGAGCTGGCGCAATGGCCGGCGCGCGTGCGTCAGGTCTTGGGAGTTTGATGTTTCGCTACCCGCAAGGGCAGGGAAATCAGACGCCGAGGATCGCGTATTCCGTATAGGCGAGATCGCCGAGCCGCGGACGTTCCGGACCTTTGTAATATTTCGGCATGCTGCCGCGGCGGAACACGCCGACGATTCCTGGGATCGGATCGTTGGCGTCGACGATGACGATCGGCCGGCCGCGTTTGGCGAGATAGCGGCCGATCGGTCCGGCGAAGCGGCCGAAGTCGGCGATGTCCCGGCAATAGATCAGCTGCGCGCAGGGCACGAAACCTTTGACCAGCCGCGGCCGGAACACGAACGGATACGCACGATCTTCGGTCACGCACCACACGCTGATGCAGCCATGCGCGGCGTGCTGGATCAGCGTCTGGTGTTCGAACGGATCGACGTCGATCGCCGGCGGCCGCTTGGCATCGATGACGCTGGCCTTCTCTCCGCCAAAGGCGAGCGCCGGCAGTGCGACAAAAATGCCGTCGCTGTAACGGCGGAAACCCTGCGCCTCGATGATCGGCCAAGTATGCGGCGCGGCCGAAACATTGGTGTAGGTCACTTCTTTGTGACGGAGCGCCTGTGACACCAGCATCGGCGCATAGGCGCGGAAGGCGGGCTCCACATACCAGCTCGACAGATTGCAGCGCGGCGAGAAAGTTCCGTGCGCCGGCATTGCCGCGCAAATCAAAAGGATCACCCCGACCGGCGCGCCCGCGCTTTCCAGCAGGTAACCATATTTGGGCAGACCTTCCGGCGGGGCGCGTCGCGTCAGCTGATCGAGCGCGTGGCGCCAGAACCCGTCGCCACGGCTCGGAAAGCCGCGGGTCAGGAGAGCGGCGACGCCATCAATGTCGGTTTCCTCGATCTGTCGGCAGCGGATGTCGGACAAGGATAAGGCTCATTCACGTTGACCACGACTGCGTCGTGAACTTGATCGTAAGCGTTGGGCGAATATAGGGGAGCCGAGTGAAGAAACGGTAGGCTCGGCATCATGTCGATAAAATTAACCATAATGGAGCAGATGGCCCAGATCGCGCGCGAGCATGGCAAGCAATTGGCGCCGCTCTCCGACGATCTCGTGTTGCTCGAGTTCCGGTCTCGACTCGCTCGGCTTTGCCGTGCTGGTCGCCCGCCTCGAGGACAAGCTCGGCGTCGATCCGTTCACGGCCTCCGAGGACGCGATGTTTCCCGTCACGCTCGGCGACTTCGTGAAGGTCTATGAACACGGCGCGCACTGAGACATTGGCTTTGCGCCAGCGTCTTTCCGATACTGCGCCGGAGCGGTTCCTGTTCGAACGCTCGGCATGCGCCTGTTACACGCAGCTTGCGCGCGGCACCTGTTTCGGCGATCGGCTTGCCGACCTCGCCGGCAAGTCGGTGCTGCTCGCGACCGGCAGCCAGCTGACGTCCGGGCTGGCGCTGATCGAGCTCGACGGCGTTGCCCGCCGCATCACCATTCTGCCGCCGGACGCGGCGCCCGAACATTTTGCGGCGCTGATCGCCGGGGCCGAAATCGACGCCGTTGTCGTCGATATCGGCTCGGTGAGCGAGTTCTACGATATTCCGCTGCGCGTCCCGGTGTCGCCGGCGATCGCCAAGGCGGACAGGCTGCCGCCTGCTTCGTTGCCGACCGAATGGGTGATGCTGACGTCGGGCACGACGGGCGTGCCGAAAATGGTCGCCCACACGCTTGCTCGCCTGACCGCTTCGTTCGCGGCAAAGCCGCCGGATCCAGGCATGGTCTGGGCGACGTTCTACGACATTCGCCGCTATGGCGGATTGCAGATTTTCTTGCGCGCCGTGCTCGGCGGCACGTCGCTGATATTATCGAGCGCCGATGAGCCGGTTGCCGATCATCTGGCGCGCATGGCGGAGCAAAGCGTGACCCATGTGCTCGGCACGCCGACGCATTGGCGCCGTGCGCTGATGTCGCCCGCGATCAAAAAAATCGCGCCGCGTTATGTGCGGCTGTCCGGTGAGATCGCCGATCAGTCCATTCTTGACGGACTGCGCGCCGCTTTTCCGCAGGCTGGCGTCAGCCACGCTTTCGCGTCGACCGAGGCCGGCGTCGCCTTCGAAGTCAGCGACGGCGTTGCCGGCTTTCCGGCAGCCTATGTCGATGCGGTGCGCGACGGCGTCGAGATGAAGGTCGAGGACGGTTCGCTGCGCATCCGCTCGCCGCGTACGGCGTCGCGCTATGTCGGTAGCGGCGCGCCGCTCGCCGACAAGGACGGCTTTGTCGACAATGGCGACATGGTGGAGCAGCGCGGCGACCGCTACGTCTTCACCGGCCGCCGCGGCGGCATCATCAATATCGGCGGCCAGAAGGTTCATCCCGAGGAGATCGAGGCCGTCATCAATCGCCATCCGCAGGTGCGGATGTCGCTGGTGCGCGGGAAACGCAGCCCGATCACCGGCGCGGTCGTGGTCGCCGACGTGGTGCTGAAATCGGCCGGCAACAACGCCGAAGACGTCAAAGGCGATATCCTGACGTTGTGCCGCGACGCGCTGCCGCGTCACAAGGTTCCGGCCGCAATCAGCATCGTGCCGGCGCTCGATGTCGCGGCGTCAGGTAAATTGGCGCGGCGGCAAGGTTAGAAAGCCAGGATTGTCACTATGGCCAAAGCACCGACCAAATCCGGCAAGAAAAGCACCAAGACAAGCGCGAAGAAAGCGACGCGTACGGTCCTGATCACAGGCGGCAGCCGCGGTCTTGGCCTCGGTATCGTGCGCAAGCTTATCGCCGACGGCTACGACGTCATCGCCGTTGCCCGCAGCGACAACAAGGAACTCGCCGCGGCGATTGCCGAAGCTAGGCGGGCCAAGTCTGGCGCAAAGTCTGGCGCGCTGCATTTCGTGCCGTTCGATCTCGGCGAGATCACCAAAATCCCCGATCTGGTGCGCAATCTGCGCAAGCAATTCGGCCCGTTGTTCGGCCTCGTCAACAATGCCGCGTTGGGACACGACGGCGCGCTGCCGCTGATGCACAATTCGCGGATCGAGGAGCTCGTCCGCATCAACACATTGTCGCCGATCGTTCTGACCAAATACGTGGTGCGCGCGATGATGTCCGACGGCGAAGGCCGCATCGTGAATGTCGCCTCCATCATCGGCTTCACCGGCTATAGCGGTCTTTCCGTCTACGGCGCCACCAAAGCGTCGATGCTCGGCTTCACCCGCTCGCTGGCGCGCGAAGTCGGCCGGCTCGGCATCACCGTCAACGCCATCGCGCCGGGATTCCTCGACACGGAGATGACGCACGGGCTTGCCGGCGAGCAGCGCGAACGGGTCGTGCGGCGCAGCGCGCTGCGGCGGCTCGCCGGCATCGACGACGTTGCCGATGCTGTGGAATATCTTCTCAGCGACAAAGCGCGGAGCATTTCCGGCACCGTGCTGACGGTAGACGCCGGCGCGACGGCCTGACGCGCAATCGCGGCTCAAAATCGGAGATTGCCCGCCACGATGTCGGCATGAAGCGTCGCATCGAGCGGCACATAAGCCTGGCGCGCTTGGTCGTCGAAATAAAGCGTGTCTGAGATTGCGGCGGGATCAAACCCTTCTCGCGCCAGATCTGATCTCTTGTGCTTGAAGGTCGACGTGACGTCGATACCGTCCTTGATGCGCAGGAAGAGAGGGCGCGCATACGGCGGCAGCCTTAGCGCGAGATGCCGGCGCAGGCCGGCGAGATCGATCTCGCCGGTGCCGACCAGCGCCGCCATTCCGGCCGCGCCTTCAGTACCCGGGACGGCAACGCCATAGACGACAGCCTCTGCGACGCCGGGAAACGCCATGATCGCGCCAGCTACTTCGGAGGTCGCGACATTCTCGCCCTTCCAGCGGAAGGTGTCGCCGACGCGGTCGACGAAATAATAGAAGCCGGCCGAGTCCATGCGCATGAGATCGCCGGTGCGGTACCAGGCATCGCCTGCTTCGAGCACGTCGCGCAGGGTTTTGCGGTCGGTCTCGGCGGCGCTGCTGTAACCCTCGAACGCGCCGCCGGTGTCCGATGCATCGCCGCGGCTTTTGATCCTGCCGATGGCCTCGCCGGTCTCGCCGAGCGCGCAGCGGATACAACGGCCGTTGTCATCGCGCGCCGGGGCGCCGGCCGTGTCGTCGAATTTGACCAGGGCTAGCGGAAAGCGATGTTTCAGGAACGGCGGCACCCGGCCGATGGCGCCGACTTTGCCTTCGACATTATAGAGCGAGACGTTGCCCTCGGTCGCGGCATAGAACTCGAGAATTTTTGGAATGCCAAAACGCGACTGGAATTTCTCCCACACGTCGGCGCGCAGTCCGTTGCCGGCGGCGAGCCGGAGCCGATGCGCGCGCTCGCGCGGGTGCGGCGGCGCATTGACGAGATAGCGGCACAGCTCGCCAATATATTGGATCAGCGTGCAGTCCCACTTCGCGACGTCGTCCCAGAACTGCCGCGCCGAGAATTTGTCGGCGACCACCACGGAGCCGCCGCTCACCAGCAAGGCGCCAGGCGCCACGACACCGCCGACGGAATGATAGAGCGGCAGGCAATCATAGATGCGGTCGTCCGGCGTTGCGTTCATCAGGCCGGCGAACCACAGGCTCCATTGCAGCAATCGGTGATGACTGACATTGGCCGCCTTCGGCAGGCCGGTGGTCCCGGACGTGTAGATCGCGAGCGCGCGGTCGGCGATGGTGACATCCCGGCGTCGTTCGGCATCGGTGAGCGGCTCTCCTGAAAGAGCCGCGATCGCATGATCGATACGCGAATGGTCGCCGCCGCCATCATTGCGGCCATGCACCCAGATCTTCGGCGAGCTGGAAAGCACCGCCGCTTGCAGCGCCTCGCTCAATTCCGCCGCGACGATCACATGGCGTGGCGCGACGAGGTCGAGGCAATGCGCCAGCGACGGGCCGCGAAGCTGGGTGTTGATCAGCGCCACGACGCCGCCGACGCTGGTGATGCCGAGCCAGATCGCCAGATAATCCGGCTGGTTCGGCATCAGCAGACACACGGTCTCGCCTTTGCCGAGCTTTTGCGTGAGCGCCCAACGCGCGTAACGGTTGGCGCGCGCCACGAGCTGCTGATAGGTGAGGGTTTCGCGGTCCGAGATCAGCGCCGGCGCGTCGCCGTGCGTCCGCGCCCGCTCCGCGATAACGTCCAAAAGCAGATGCCGCGGCTGTTGGGTAATCGGCGCGGTCGCTTCCAGCGCCCGCACCCAGCTCTGCAGGGCGCTTTCGCCGCTGCCGCTTGTGGCGCTGCGTGCTTCTGTAATCTCGGCCGTGGTCATGCCGGAACATCGCCCAACAAAGTGAATCTTTCGCTTCAAGATTAGCTCAAATTCGAAGCGACTCGGAACCGCTGCCGGCTCGGCAACGCCAAACCGGCGGCGAGTGGCAAACAATTAAAGTTAACCGCTCGAATTGCTCGTTGTTACGTTGCTTCGCCACTACAAGCCACGGATAAGAAACGCAATCTCCCTACTATTGCGCCCGGAAAAATACGCGCAAAAAAGCGCGATCGCAGGCAGGCGAAGGGACCTATGAAAAGCGAAACGGTGGCCATTCACGGCGGCTACGAGACCGACCCGACGACGAAGGCTGTCGCGGTGCCGATCTATCAGACCGTGGCCTACGAATTCGACAGCGCCGATCACGGTGCTGCACTCTTCAATCTCGAAGCCGAAGGCTATCGCTATAGCCGCATCAGCAATCCGACCACGGAGGTGCTGGAGCGCCGCATCGCCGCGCTCGAGGGCGGCGTCGGCGCGCTCTGCGTCGCGACCGGCCAGGCGGCGCTGAATTACGCGGTGCAAAATCTCACCGCCATGGGCACCAATATCGTTTCGGTGCCGCAGCTCTATGGCACGACTTACACGCTGTTCGGTCACATCCTGCCGAGCCAGGGCGTCAGCGTCCGCTTCGCCGCATCCGATAGTCCGCAAGCGATCGAGAAGCTGATCGACGACAAGACCCGCGCGATCTTCTGTGAAAGCGTCGGCAATCCGGCCGGCAATATCTGCGATATCGAGGCGCTCGCAGCCGTCGCCGAGCGCCACGGCGTGCCGCTCGTCGTCGACAACACCGTCGCGACGCCGATCCTGCTGCGCCCGATCGATTACGGCGCGCATGTCGTCGTGCATTCGCTGACCAAATTCATGGGCGGCCACGGCACCACGCTCGGCGGCGCCATCGTCGATTCCGGCCGCTTCGACTGGAAGAAACACGCCGCCCGTTTCCCGATGTTCAACGAGCCGGACGCTTCCTATCACGGTCTGGTCTATACCGATCATTTCGGCGCGGGCGCTTACATTGCGCGCTGCCGCAGCGTCTATCAGCGCACCACCGGCGCCGTGCTGCCGGCGTTCTCGTCGTTCCTGCTGCTGCAAGGCGTCGAAACGGTGGCGCTCCGCGTCGAGCGCCATGTCGAGAATGCGCGCCGCGTCGCCGAATTCCTGCGTGACGATCCGCGCGTCGAATGGGTGAACTATGCCGGCTTCGCCGATCACCCGCATTACAATCTGGCGCAGAAATATCTCGACGGCAAAGCCTGTTCGCTGATGACCTTCGGCGTGCACGGCGGCCTCGATGCCGGCAAGGCCTTCTATGACGCGCTGAAACTGTTCAAGCGGCTGGTCAATATGGGCGACGCCAAGTCGCTCGCCTGTCATCCGGCCTCGACGACGCACCGCCAGATGTCGGCGGAGGAGCAGGCCAAGGCCGGCGTGAAACCGGAAATGATCCGGCTCTCGGTCGGCATCGAGCACATCGACGACATCATCGGCGATCTCGATCAGGCGCTGAAAGCGTCGCAATCGTCGCGCCCGCTGCTGGCGGCGGAGTAAGCCGGAGCAAAGCGATGCCGCTTTTCCTCGATACCGGCCAATCCGCCGCGGAGCTGAACGCAGCCAATTGCGTCACCATCGGCCTGGTCAACAACATGCCGGACGCGGCCTTCGAGGCCACGGAACGGCAATTCGCCGGACTGATCCGCGAGGCCGCGCCGTCGCGCGTGGTGCTCTTGAAGCGCTTCGTGATTCCGGAACTGCCGCGCGGCCGAGAGATGCGGGCTTCGCTCGCCGGCAAGTATCGCGATATCGCCGAGCTGTGGGATACGGCGCTCGACGGCTTGATCGTCACCGGCACCGAGCCGCGCGCCGCGAATATGAAAGACGAGCCCTATTGGCCGGCGCTCAGCGCGCTCGTCGACTGGGCGCGGGAAAACACTGCCTCCACGATCTGGTCGTGCCTCGCCGCCCATGCAGCGGTTCTGCATTCCGACGGTATCGTGCGTCACAGGTTGCCGCAGAAGCAGTTCGGCGTGTTCGATTGCCGGCTCGCATCGAACCATCCGATGACGCAGCACTTCCCCAAATCGCTATGGGTGCCGCATTCGCGCTACAACACGCTGCCGGAAGACGCGCTGACGGCCGCTGGCTACAAGATCCTCACGCGCTCGGCCACCGCCGGCGTCGATGCTTTCGCCAAGCAGGACGGCAGCTTCTTTCTCTGTTTCCAGGGCCATCCGGAATACGACGCCGACACGCTGTTTCGCGAATATCGGCGCGACGTCTCGCGGTTCTTGGACGGTGAGCGCCAAGCGGTTCCCGGCCTGCCGCTGAACTATTTCGATGATGTGGCGACCGCGCACGCCGAAGCCTTCGCGGAGCGCGCAGTGGCGGATCGTCGCAGCGCACTGATGGCGGATTTCCCGAAACAGGCGCTGGAGAGCGGACTGCAGATCAAGTGGCAGAATACCTGGCGGCCGGCGGCGCTCGGCGTCTACGAGAAATGGGTCGAATTTCTCAGTGCGCGCAAGGCGGAGCGGCGCACGGCCAACGTATCGATCAAGCCGCCGTGGCTGCGGCGCACCTGGCGCGATTGGCCGCTGCCGCTACGCCAGCCGGCTCCCGGTTCCGCGCGCTAGCTTTGTTCGTTTCCGGTTTACGGTTTTTTGGTCGATCGGCCCTTAAGGTACTGCTCTGTCCCTGGAGAATAGTGTCGTGACCAATCCTGTGATCTTTGCCGCGCCGGCCGATGTCGATCTCGATCCGGCGCCAATTCCCGCGGATTGGATCATCGAGGGCAATCCGCAAGCGCGTTCCAAGCGGCTCGCCGCCAGCGCCGACGGCACATCGACGGTCATGGCCTGGTCCTGCACCGCCGGGCGCTTCAAATGGCATTACACGGTCGACGAGACCATCCACCTCATTTCCGGCGAGGTCTTCGTCACCGACGAAAAGGATAATGTGCGCCGCGTCGGCCCGGGCGAGATGGTGTTCTTTCCCGCCGGCTCCGTGAGCACCTGGTACATTCCCGATCACGTGCGCAAATTCGCGGTGTGCCGGCACAGCATGCCGCGCATCGCCGGTTTCGCGCTGCGGGCCTTCAACAAAATCATCGGCATCATCACCGGCGCCGACGGCGGCAGCGCGCTTGAGAGCGTGCCGGTGACCAACGCCGATGCCGCCCCGGCTCGCGCCAAGACGGCTTAGTCTCGATCTCAAATCGCGATCGGTCCATCCATTGTCACGCGCGCCGGCGCGAGCGCGTCGGCCAGCGCGGGCAATTGCGCGCGGTCGCAAAAGGCCGGGATCACGGTTTTGGCTTTGACGGATTTTGCAAGCGCCGAGATGTCGTCGAGGCGAGGGTGCACGTTCCAACGCATGGTCTGCGCGCGGCCAGTCTTGGCGAGCCGCTCCGCCGGCGTGTTGGGATTGATCCGGCCGGTGAACAGGATTGTCACCTCTGGCCGATTTTCGACCTGCGGCAGAAGTTTGGCGCTGGCGCCGGAAGCAAAATCCGCCGCGGCCGCGAGCATGACGCCGTGGGCGCCATTGATTGGCTCCGCTATTCGAACGAGCCGCGCAATCTCCTCGCGGACGCCATCGCGGAGCGAGCGGCGGTCTTCGTCGCAGAGATGCTGCAACGCTTTGTGCATCGCTTCGTCGATATGAATGTCTTCGACGCCGTGGCACATAAGCTCCAGCGCGATTTCCGGACCGCGCCCGTTCGCTGGCACCGGAAGCAGCAGCGAGCCGCGGCCGAGATATTGCGCGAGCTCGGGCCAGCATTCGGAGAGCGGCTTTCGGTAATCGCCATAGGAGCAATCGGCCAACAGGGTCGCCGCGGGCACTGCCGGCGGATCGAAGGCGTAGAGAACGGACTCCGCGGAAATGTCGCCGGTATAAAGAAAGCCATCGCCGGTGCGAAAGCTGAGCCAGATCCCGCCCGGCGCGTGACCGTTGCGGCCGGTCTCGACCCGTATCCCCAAAATGTCGCCCTGGCCTCCGATCGGCAGCGGACGCGTCACGAGGCCGGGCAGGTCGCGGGCGACCGGTTCGGTCGCATAGACCATCGGGTTGCCCAGTCTTGGCAGGAGCGCGAGTCCACCGACATGGTCTTTGTGGCCGTGGCTCAAAACCACCGCATCGACGGGCCCGAGCCCGGCGATATCCGGCAAATGTCCGGGCGGCGGGCCTTCGCCGAGATCGAGCAGGAGCCGCTTCCCGGATATTTCGAGAAGGAAACAGGCTGGGGCTTTGGCGCCGACCCCGGAAATGAGCCGTAAAGACCCTGAATTCATGACGATTCGCCCTTATATCGCGCTCCAGCAGCTCAACATTGACAATACCGGGCCATGTCCTTAATCAACGGCCCAATTCCAAGGAATAACGCCATGAAAGTTCGTAACTCGCTGAAATCGCTGCGGGGCCGCCACCGCGACAACCGTATCGTGCGCCGTAAGGGCCGGGTCTATGTCATCAACAAGACCCAACGCCGCTTCAAGGCGCGCCAGGGCTAACGTACCTGGCTAAAGCATCGCCGGCGCACGCCGCCGGTTGCCCACTTCCGCCGCAATCTCCGCGCCCGAATGAGTAGTTTTCCGGCTTGCCGCAAGGCAGCCAGCGAATAGACTCATGCGCATGAAAGTTCGATTCCCGGCCGCTTGCATCGTCGCCATAAGCCTCGGCTTTGTGGCGCTAGCCGCGCCGGCTCGCGCCCAGGATCTCGAGCAGCGGCTGTCACCGCCGCGTGACGCGCTCAAGCCCGCGCGCGGTGAGAGCTATAGTCTCGACACGCTGTTCGCCGCCTTGAAGATCGCGCCGGACGACGCCAGCGCCAAGGCGATCGAGGATCGCATCTGGGCGCAGTGGCTGGTGTCCGGCAGCGACACCTGCACGCTGTTGATGACGCGGGTGAAGGAAGCGACCGACGACAAGAACCTCGACCTCGCGATCAGGCTTCTCGATGCCGTGATCGCCCTGAGGCCGGACTATGTCGAAGCCTGGAACCGGCGTGCCACGGTCTACTATCTCAAGCAGGACTACGGCCACGCGCTCGCCGATCTGCGTCAGGTTCTCGCCCGCGAGCCGCGGCACTTCGGCGCTCTGTCCGGCCTGGGGCTGATCTTGCAGGACATCGGCGACGACAAGCATGCGCTTCAAGCTTATCGCAAGGCGCTCGAAATCGACCCGCGCCTCGAAAACATCCCCGAGGCGGTGAAGACGCTCAGCGAAAAGGTCGAAGGGCGTCCCATCTGACCTGACCGGGTCAGCTCTGCTTTGCCTCCTTCTTCCGCGTAGAGTGAGCTATGCAGATTATCGTGCACATTCCGGACGAAATGGTCGAACAAGTCAAAGACAGGCTCCCACCGCCCGAGACCGGAGTGCTTGAGGCGATAGCGCTTGATGCAATCCTGGGATTTCTTTCGAAGCTTGAAGCTTCGGCAGGTCCCAAGGGCAAAGATCGTCATCAATAGACATGACCCCGGAGCCGGATTTCGCTTTGTGAAATCCAGGCTACACTGTGCTTTTGCTGTGCAATGGCAATGGCCGGGGGAGTGAATGAACGCCGATCAGCTGACAATCCGAGAACTCGTCGAAAACTGGGTGGTGTGGCGCGACGCGCGTCTGTGGGACCGCTTCCGCACGGTCTGGCATCCGGAAGGCCGCATGATGGCGACCTGGTTTCAGGGCACGTTCGAGGAATTCATCACGGGCAATGACGAAGGCTGGAAGCGCGGCGTGCGCATCCTGCATTTTCTCGGAGGTTCCTCGATCGACGTCGCCAGTGATCGCGCCATCGCACAGACCAAGATGACGATCTCGCAACGCGCGCCGGTCGAGGGCGTGATCTGCGACGTGGTCTGCACCGGCCGTTTCTACGACTTCTTCGAGAAGCGCACCGGCCGCTGGGGCCTGGTGCTCAAGCGGCTGGTCTACGAGAAGGACCGGCTCGATCCGGTCGATCCGGCGGCAAAACTGTCGCTCGATCAGGATCTGCTCAAGAGCTTCCCGGAAGGCTACCGGCATCTCGCCTATTTGCAGAGCAAGATCGGCTACAAGGTGAAGACCGACATGCCGGGTCTTGAAGGCCCCGATCTCGACGCGCTCTACGCGCAAGGCGCGCGCTGGCTCGAGGGCGGGGCGCTTTAGTCTAATCGCCGCGCCGAACCCGATTATCCAAATTGCCGATCGTCTCCGGCTTTCCGATTTGACGGCTTGAACGTGACCTCGCCACACGCTTAAGTAGCGGTGGGCTGATTTTTCGATCCTATTTTTCGCGGGCATGAGGGGCCGGAATGAGTGTCGGTGGCGAGACGTACAGCGGAGCCAATCCGAAGCTGCCGCTGTGGAATGCGATCTGCCGGTCATATTCGATGTGGCTCCATAATTTTCCGGATGTGCTGCGGGTGTCCTGGTTATGGCTCATCGTAATCGGCCTGGTCGGTTGGTGGCAGGTCTCCTGGCTTGGCGGGATTGTTGCGAATGCACGGCAAGGTGTCCCACCGCAATTGCCGTCGCTTAAGTCGCGGGCATCGCTCTATGTCGGCGGCCTGATCTGGCTCCTCGCCAGCACAAGCATCACTGTAGGGTGGTATCGGCGCATCATCCTGAAAGAGCGCCCGCGATTGAGCGGCAGCAATCTCTTCACCGGCAGCCTTTGGCGTTATGTCGGCGTGGGACTACTAATCTCAGTCGTCGTTTTCATTCCCTTGTTTCTGGCGATTTTGCTGTTGTCATTTTTTCTCTCTTTTGTCATGGCGCTGTTCTCTCTCGCCCCGGCACTCAAAGCCCATCCAATCCCCGTCGGTTTGGTCACGGTCTCTCTGATGATCACGCTCTGCGTGACCGCCATTGCGGTCGTCCTGCGCCTGAGCCTGTTGCTTCCGGCGCGCGCGGTCGGAGACCGCGAGCGCACCTTGGAAGAAACGTGGCGGCGGACGCGCGGCAATATCTGGCGGCTGTTTTGGGGGCATTTGGCCTGCGCACTCCTACCGATAATCATCGTGCAATTCGCCATCGCGATCATATTGGGAGTTTCAGGTACGCAACTGTTCGGTGGCAGCGTCCTTTCCACGCGCTCTGGCATTACCAATGTCATCAACCTGATCTGCTATCTGCTGACAATTCCCATCTCGACAAATTTTATGGCGCTTGCCTACCTGCATTTCTTCGGGCGCAATCAGATCGAGGTATTTGACTGAATCGCGGCGGCGGTTGTGACTTCCGCGCCGTGCGCTATCTTTCTCGGTGTCCGGTCGAGCATGGATAGCCAAGACCCGCATGCTGTTGGCCATTGCAGAAACTCTCGCCGCCGGCGCCGTCATTACCTGCATCGGCACGGTGCTGATCAGGCGCGCGCACCCCCCGCGCGGCCGCTTTGTTGATGTCGGCGGTCTGCATCAGCATCTTGCCGAGGACGGGGCCGGCAGCCCGGCGCTTGAGACGCGCCAAGATATACCGATCGTTCTCATCCATGGCGCCGGCTGCAATCTCGAAGACATGCGGCTCGCGTTCGGCGAACGCCTGCGCGAGCGGCGGCTGATCTTCATCGATCGGCCGGGACACGGCTGGAGCGAGCGGCGTGGTGTGGACGGCAGTTCGCCCGCCTATCAAGCTGCGATGATCCGCGACGTGCTCGACCGGCTCGGTGTGTCGCGCGCTATTTTGGTCGGCCATTCCTGGGGCGGAGCGCTGGCGCTGCGCTTTGCGCTCGATCATCCGCAGCGCGTGTCGGGGCTCGTCGTTCTGGCGCCGCCGCTCTATCCGTTCCCGCGCCGTTTGACATGGTTCTACGACATCATGGCGCTGCCATTCGTCGGCCCGCTCATCGCGCATACATTGTTGCTGCCGGTCGGCACGCTGTTCATCGGCATCGGCTTTCGCGGCGCGTTCTTCCCGCAACGGCCGCCGCGGCATTATCTCAAGCGTGCCGGCACGCTATTGTCGTTGCGGCCAAGCACGTTTCTCGCCAACTCGCGCGACATCGCCCATCTGCAGAAAAATTTGCCGGCGCAGGTCGCGCGCTACACGACGCTGGCGGTGCCGACCGTCGTCATCACCGGAGATCGTGATCTGATCGTTGCGCCTGGGCGGCATGCGTTCGCCTTTGCGCGCGCCGTGCCGGCGGCGAAGCTCATCGTGCTGCCCGGCATCGGCCACATGCTGCATCACAGCGCGGCGGCGCAGGTGGTCGCCGAAATCGAGAGACTGGGACATAGCGCGTAGAAGAATCGTCTCGGCTATTCGTTCGTTCCGCCGTCGCCGACATAAGCAACACGCATGGAATTGGTCGCTCCCGGCGTGCCGAGCGGCAAGCCGGCGACGACGATAATGCGCTGGCCGGCTTTGGCGAAACGTTCGCGGAAGGCGATGCGGCAGGCGCGCTCGACCAAGTCGTCCTGGTCGTGCGCATCCTCGTCGATCACGCAATGGATGCCCCACACCACGGACAGCTTGCGCCCGGTGGCGTCGGCCGGGGATATCGCAATGATCGGGCAGTTCGGGCGTTCGCGCGACATGCGCGTTCCGGTCGAGCCGGACGAGGTCCAGCACACGATCGCCGGCAGATCGAGCGTCTCGGCGACTTGTCGTGCCGCGGCCGCAATGGCGTCCGCGCCCGTTGCTTCCGGTTCGGTATGCAGCAAGTGCACCGACGGCAGATACGCGGAATCGTCTTCCACTTCCTCGGCGATGCGGTTCATCGTCCGCACCGCCTCGACCGGATATTGCCCGGAGGCCGATTCCGCCGACAGCATGATAGCGTCAGCGCCGTCGAAGATTGCCGTGGCGACGTCGGAGACTTCGGCGCGCGTCGGCACCGGGCTTGCGATCATCGATTCCAGCATCTGTGTCGCCACGACGACGGGCTTTCCGGCGCGGCGGCAGGCGCGCGTCATTTCCTTTTGCACACCGGGCACTTTTTCCAGCGGCATCTCGACGCCGAGATCGCCGCGCGCCACCATCAGCGCATCGGCCAATTCGAGAATGGCGCCGAGCCGCGCCACTGCTTGTGGCTTTTCGATCTTCGCCATCACGGCGGCGCGTCCGCGGGTGAGCTTCTTCGCCTCGGCGATATCTTCCGGCCGCTGGATGAACGACAGCGCGATCCAGTCGATGCCGGCATCGAGCGCGGCTTCCAGATCGGCGATGTCCTTGGGCGCGAGCGCCGCGAGCGGAATCACGGTATCGGGCAGGCTCACGCCCTTGCGGTTCGACACTTTGCCGCCGACTTCGACACTGGTGACGATGCGCTGCGGCGTCACTTCGGTGGCGACAAGCCGCAATTTGCCGTCGTCGATCACCAGCGCGTCGCCGGGCTTAAGCGATGCGAAGATTTCCGGATGCGGCAGATGCACCCGATTGGCGTCGCCTGGCGCTGGATCGGCGTCGAGCACAAACTGCTGCCCTTTGTCGACCATCGCGGCACCTTCGGCGAAGGTTCCGAGCCGCAGTTTCGGGCCTTGCAGGTCGACCAGGATGCCGATCGGACGGCTGTACTGGGCTTCGACCGCCCGGATCGTGGTCACGAGTTCGCGCATCCGCTCGTGGTTGGTGTGGCTCATATTGATGCGAAACACGTCGGCGCCGGCTTCGAACAGCCGGGCGATCATTTCGCGGTTACCTGAGGCGGGACCGAGCGTGGCGACAACCTTCGTCCGACGCTGCCGCCTCATTGCGCCGGGCCCCGCTGCAGCTTTGGCGCTGTCGCGTTGGGCGCGAACGAATTGGTGCCACCGGGCGGCACGAGCGGCGGAGCGGTGCCGGCCGGCGGCGCGGAGTTCGTTGCGGAAAGCGGCGGCGTGCGCTGCGACGACGGTTGCTCGGCCGATTTCAGTCAGCTGCACGGTCCAGGCGCGCTGCTCGCCGGTGTCGACTTCGAAAAAGCCGGTGCGGTCATAGCCGCGCGCCAGGCAATCGCCGATGCCGCGAATCGTGAATTCCTTGTCGCGCGTGCACATAAAGGCCTGTCCCATCCATTCGCCGCCGCGATCGTAATCAATGGCGTAAACATAATAATAGCGTGCGACAAGGTTGCCCTTGAGGATGGTTTCACAGGTGCGCGCCGGCAAATTCCACCAGCCCTCGGTGGTCCAGCCATCGGCGTCCTTGTAGCCGATGGCGACGCCGATGCGGCCGGCAGTGTTGTTGCAGAGCCGGAAATCGGCCGCGGCCGGGCTGGTCGAGGAAGCAAGGATCAACACGACAAGCGTGCAGAAAAGCGCAGCCCCCGCCGCCAATCTCGATGAAAAAGCCTGTTTCATCGTCCCTTCAAATCAGCGTTCCCAAACGGCTCATCGTTCGAGCGCGATCTCGCCGGAAAGCCTGATTCCCCCTGTTCCGGATCACACCCTAAGGGGCGCCAACGACGATGGCGCGGAAATCGGTGACGTTCGTAAACGTCGGACCGGGCACGAATAAGTCGCCGATGCCGTTGAAAAACCCCGTAGAATTGTTGTCCGCGAGAAAGGCGGCGGGATCGAGGCCGCCGGCACGGGTGCGCGCCAGGGTGGTTTCGTCAATAAAGGCGCCGGCGGGATCGTCGGGCCGGCCCCGGCCCCCATCCGTCCCATCGGTATCCGCGGCCATCGCGGCGATACCGGGGGCGCCATCGAGCGCGATGGCCAGCGCCAGCGCATATTCCTGGTTGGGGCCGCCCTGGCCCTGGCCGCGCAGCGTCACGGTCAGCTCGCCTCCCGAAAGGACCACGATCCGCCGGCCCTGCGCCGCATAGCCGCGGGCGAGGCGGGCATGCTCGGCCGCGACCTCCCGGGCCTCGCCCTGCAGCCGGTCGCCGAGCACCACGCAGTCGTAGCCGGCCTCGCGCGCACGAGCTTCGGCGGCGGCCAGCGCATCGGCCGGCCGGGCCAGGATGCGGTACTGCGATTGAGCGAAAGTGGCATCGCCCGGCTTGGGCGATTCATTAGCCGGGTCATCGAGGGCGCGGACCACGTTTTCCGGGAGCTCAAGCCGGTATTTGGCGACCACGGCGCGGGCGTTGGCCAATGTGGTCGGATCCGGCACGGTCGGGCCCGAGCCGATGACCGCGGGATCGTCACCCGGCACATCGGAAATCGCCAGCGTCACGACCCGTGCGGGAAGGGCACGCTTGGCGAGCCGGCCACCCTTGATGCGCGAGAGATGTTTCCGCACGCAATTGAGTTCGCCGATATTGGCGCCGCTGCGCATGATCGCGCGCGTTGCGGCCTGCTTGTCGGCCAGACTGACGCCTGGTGCGGGCGCGATCAGATTGGCCGAGGCGCCGCCGGACAACAGGACCAGCACGAGATCCTCGGCGGCGGCCCCGTCCGCGATGGCGAGCATCTTCTCGGCGCCGGCGAGGCCGGCTTCGTCGGGCACCGGATGGCCGGCCTCGACCACGGGAATGAGCTGTGTTGGGCGGCCATAGCCGTGGCGGGTGACGGCGATGCCGGCCAGGCGCTCGCGCGGCATGCGCGCGAGGTAATGCTGCTCGGCGACTTCGGTGAACGAACCGCCCGCCTTGCCGGCGGCGAGCACGATCAGCCGGCCGCGCGCCGGCGGTTCGGGCAGGTTCGGCGGCAGACAGCGCGAAGGGTGCGCGGCAGCGACCGCGCTCCAAAACAGGGATTCGAGCAAGTCGCGCGATCGGGTGGCCAAGAGGATCCTATAAAGGCTTGGAACTATGGCGAGCGGGCACTGCTAGCTCTATCTTTATATCCTAGCTCAACAGCGGAGACGATCATGGCCATCGACCAGAAGACCACCACGGAACTCGAAGCCGCGGTCTACCGCCGCCTGGTCGAGCATCTGCGCGGCCGTGCGGACGTGCAGAACATCGATTTGATGAATCTCGCTGGATTCTGCCGCAACTGCCTGTCGAACTGGATGAAGGACGCCGCCGACGCCAAGGGCGTGCCGATGACCAAGGAGCAAAGCCGCGAGATCGTCTACGGCATGCCGTACGAGGAATGGCGCGCGCTGCACCAGAAGGAAGCGACGCCTGCGCAGAAGGCCGCCTTCGAAAAAGCAAGCCAAAAGCACTGACGCGGCTTTTGTGACGGTTTTGTCCTGTGCAGAGCGTGGATGAAGCGAGCCGCGCCTTGACCTAGAGGCGCCTGCTCCCGAAACCTCTCGTTCCAGTCGAGAGGAGTTCACAATGGCCACCGCTGCCGCCGTCAAAGACGAGCAAACCGCCCATCGCTTCGCCAAGGATCAGCTCAAGGCGTTCATCGAACGCGTGGAAAAGCTCGAAGAAGAAAAGAAAGCCATCTCGGACGATATCCGCGATGTCTATGCCGAGGCCAAGGGCAACGGCTTCGACATCAAGGCGCTGCGCGTTGTGGTGCGGATGCGCAAAGAGGACATCGACGAGCGCAAGGAGCACGAGGCGATCCTGGAGACCTATCTGCACGCGCTCGGCATGCTGAACTGAACCACGGCGTTATTCGCCGCAGAGATCGTCATGGCCGGAAGAAAGGCGTCGCTTTGCTCGCCTATGTTCCGGCCATCAGCATCTTTGGCTTGGGCTTGAAGCGAGCGCGCCGGAATGGCGACGATTACTGCAGCGCCGCAGCCCGGCCCGGATAATTCACGGTGGGCAAGAAGACGATGGCGGCGCCGGCGAAGTGATTGTGATCGAGGCCCGGATTGGCTCGACCGCAAACGTCGCGAACACTGCGCTTGACGGCTTCACCATCATCTCCGACAGCGAGCGGAGGTCGCCGACGCCGAGCGCGATCGTGGTCAGGAATTGGTGCACGCTTGGCGACAGCACGATGGCACGCATCCACGGATTGCCGAAGCGCGGGTCAGCCTTCACGACGGTCACCGAGCTCGAGTTCGTCATCACGGTGGACGAGGCCTGATTGCCGGAGCGCTTCAAAGCGACGGTGGTGCCGCTCGAGCCGCCTTGCGGCGTGGGCGCGGGTGGCACCGAAACGGTTTGCACCGAAATGGGTTGTGCCGTCTGCGCGGGCGTTTGCAGTGCGCCCATCGGCGCGGCTTGGCTTGCCGCGGACGGCGCGGACAAGTTGCCCGACGGATCGGCATAGGCCAGTGCAAGTCCGGAACCGGCCCTGGCGTTCGGATTGGCGAACGGCCCGATCGCGCCGGTCGCCAGATCCTTGTTGGCGCTGCGAGCCATCTTCGCCGCAGCCCCCGGATTGGCAACGATGGTGCCGTCCGCCGGACCTTGCCAATAGCCGCGCTCGGCGATGACTTGGTTGGCGTTCGGCGCGTTGCCGGCCGCCGATTGGGTCGGGAGCGACGGCTGCAACGGGGCTCGCGCCGCGGACGGCGGGGCCAGAGACTGTGCGACCACGGATGGAGAAGCAGCTTGCGGTTGGGTCGGTGGTGACGCCGGTGCTTGCGGCGCCAGCGACGCGGCATCTGCCGTGCGAACGAATTTCACATGGGAAGCGGCGTCGGCGACTTTGACGGCTGCGGCCACTGTCGCCTTTTCAGCCGCCTGGGCGCCACGCTCGATGGCCGCCAGGACCGGACGCTTCGGCGGCATCGGCACGTTCGCCATTGCCTGTTGCGAGGCGCTCGCCTGGATGACGCCGGGCGCGGAATTCCAGGCGGCCGGAGCGGTGGTCGGTGCCGTGCTGGCCACGGTTTCCTCGTCGTCATCCTCGTCCTTCACGCCGAGCCCAAGAAGCTTGGCGAAAGGATTGCTGTGCGGGCGGTCATTGCTTGCGACCAGAATGTCGGCGTCGATAGCGACGCCGTTGGCGCGAGCGGCGCCGATGGAATTCGCCGACGGCATGCCGCCGTGTTTCCTGACATCGGCCAGCGCCACCGCATAACCCGGCATCGGCCGGCCGTCGGTCGGGATCTGCACGGTGCGGCCGTCGGGGAAAACGCGCGCCAGTTCGTCGCGCGACATGCGCGGCCACATGCGGATGTCGGCAGTGTCCATATGCACAAAGGGCGAGCCCGAGGTCGGATAGAAGCCGACGCCGCCGCGCTGCATACGCAGGCCGATCTCACGGACTTTCTCGAGCGAAATGCCGGGGATGTAGAAATCCATGGCATGGCCGAGCATGTGCTGGCTGAAGCGGGCCACGCCGGTATTCGCGGAGCGGTGGCGCAGCATGGCGTTGGTCTCGGGCGAACGGTAACCGCAGACGACCTGGATCGGATTGCCGGTATTGGCCTCGCGTTGCACGTCCCACACCAAGTCGATGAGGTGCGGATCCATGCGGGTCTGTTCGTTCTTGCGCCAGTCGCGCAGGAACCAGTTCAGCTTCTCGAGCGCGGCCTCGTCGTACTGGCCGTTGTGCTTGTAGGTGATGGTGATGTCTTCGTTGGTGTGCAGATGGTGCATTGTGATGCTGCGCGTGTCGCCCTCGGCGACCGCGTTCTGCAGCGCGTTTGCACCAGCAAGGAGAAAAATAGCCGCAAGACCGCAGGAGAAACCGGCGCGGGCGGACATACCACGAGTATTCAGGCGCGCGTTGCTAACGTGCACTGTAAACATCTCGCAATGACGCGTTCAGCGACATCACCCGGCGCGGTTTCCCCTCCGCGCCGAATAACCCTAACGCATTGTTAATTTGGGAAGGGTTAACGAGACGTTACCGTCACCCCACCCCCGACCGGTATTAGGGCTAACGTCCTAGTGTGGCAAAATGTGGCCGTTCCCTGGCAGGGGCTTAAACGGTGGTTAATGGCATCGGTTTGCCAGGGTCTTGGCGGGATCGCCGGGGCAGGCCCTGTCAGCACCCTAACGTCTTGAAGACAAAGCGAAGTTCCAATTTCGCCCGCCGCGCGGTGGCGCGGCAGGCGACTTGTCCACAGACCCTGCGGATCAGCGCGAGACCGTATTGTCGCCGGCGCGGGTGACCTTGCGGCTATGCGGGACGGGTTTGCGCGGCCCCGGCGGCTGGGCTTCGGCACGAAACCCGCCGAACAGCCGCGAGAAGAAATTGTCGCCGCCGCCTGCCGAATAGCTCGTGCCGCGTCCGCCGAACAGGCCGCGATTGCCGCCGAACAGCGACGGCTCGTCCGGCATCGCCAGAACTTCGCGGTGCGAGGGATCGACTTTGTGCTCGACCGGGATATCGGCCAGCTTGTCGTTGCCCTTGAGCAGCGCGATCAGCGCCCGGTCGCGGCCATAGACGTCGTCGCGGAATTGCAGCTTGCCCTCGTCGTCGACAAAGGCGGTCTGATAGGTGAGGTCGACCTGGACGAAGGTCGGGAATTGAATATCGGTTTCCGACCCTTCGGCGATCATCTTCTTGATGCGCTCTTCGCTATAGCCGTCGTTCGGACGCACCAGCGACAGCAGCACTTCGGCATAGCGCGGCGGGTTCAGCACCCGCATGCAGCCATGGCTGAACGCGCGCTTGTCGTAGGCGAACATGTACTTGTCGGGCGTGTCGTGCTGATAGACCAGGAACTTGTTCGGGAAGTTGAAGCGGAGGCGGCCGAGCGCATTCTTGTCGCCCGGCGGTTGCGAGATGTGCACAGTGCCGTCGGGATTGTGGCTGACCTTGAGCCCCATGCGATCGAGCACGGTCGGGTCCTGCGCCAGCGCCGGCAGATATTCGCGATTGACGATCGACGGCGGCACGTTCCAGGTCGGATTGACGGTGATGTATTTCATCTCCGCCGTCATGATCGGTGTCGGCATGTCCGGCTTGCCGATCACGATCCGTGTCGTCCAGACCAGCTGGTTGTTGTGCATCACGCGCAGCGTGAAGTCCGGAAGATTGACCATCACGTAGGTGTCGGGGAGATGGTGCGGCATCCAGCGCCAGCGTTCGAGATTGGCGAGGATGATGTCGTTGGCGTGGTCGGGCGTCTTGCCGTTGAGCGCTTCGACGGTCGCTGCTGTCAGCGTGCCGTTCGCGGGAAGCTGGCGCTCCTGCTGAAATTTCTTAACCGCGTCGGCCAGCGCCTTGTCGTAGGTGGTGCTGCCGTCGCCGAGCGCATTAAGCCGCTCACGCAGCGCCGGCACGCGGTCGTCCTGCATGCCGGTCTTGAGCACCGGACCTGAGCCGATCTTGTCAGCCTGTTTCTCGATCTTGCCGGCGCGGATTTCGGCGTATTTGGCCTTGAGCGCCTTGTAGCCCGGGGTCTGCGGTTCGTAGGCGTCGAGAGCCGCCGCGACGTCGCCGGCGGCAACGATGCCGGCGAGCACGTCGGCCGCATCCGGCGCCTTCTCGTTGTATTCGATGTCGGCGCTGACGCGCGACCAGTGTATGCGGCCGATCGCGGCATGATGCGCATAAGTCAGGACCGAGGCGGTCAACTGCATTTCGGCATTGGCAAGCGCTGCCGGATCGCTGATCGAGGCGAAATTCGGCACCGCGTAATCGGCGGGATTGAGCCCGTCGGCATCGACATGGCCGAGATAGGCGATCGCGGCATTGGCGCGCGCATTGGCCTTGCCGTCGGTGATCCAGATCGGCGCGTAATTGCGCCCGGAATAGAAGGCGTCGATCTGCGTGCGGATCTGCTTGTTGCCGATGATCTGGTCGAACTTGCCGGCGGTGAGATTGTGCAACTGGTCAGCCACCGGATCGGTGGGCGCTGCCGCGGCGATCGCGGCAGGCGGAGTTTCGGTGGGAGCCGCGGCCGTTGCGGCGGGAGTAGCAGTGGCGGGAGCGGCGGCAGCCGGAGTAGCGGTCTGCTCGGACTTCGAAGCCGCATCGGTGGCGGTATTTGCCGGGCTGGTCACGGTATTGGTGGGCTGCGCGGCGTCCTCGGCAAGCACGGCGCCGGGAGCGGCCGTGAGGAACAGCAGAACCGCTGTCGAGGCCAGCAGCCGATCGATTCGAATTCCCGACATTGCCAATTCTCCCTGCCGATCTGCCCATTTCGACTGCAAAAGCCACCCCTTGGAGACGAACAGTCCCCAATCGCGGCAAAAACGCAGCCTTTTCAACGGGGCACGGCACTTGGTGGCACTGGCCCCCAGCCATGCCGTGTCACAAACCCGATGCACCTTACGTGAGCCGCTGTGGGTTGTCCCGTAAACACGACGTCAAAAACTGTCGCATCGGACGGTTTTCCGCGGCCCTGTCGCACTTTCGCAACGGGCCGGGGCGACGCCACGGCAATAAGCAGGCAGGAGAAAGGCGCGCGCGGCTAGCCTTCGTTTTCGTTGTTCGCGTCGGCGCGTTCGCCCAGCCCGAGTGCTTCAAGCTTGCGGTAGAGCGTCGAGCGGCCGATCTGCAGCCGGCGCGCCACTTCCGACATCTGCCCGCGGTAGTGGGTGATGGCGTAGCGGATGAGTTCGGCTTCGATCTCGTCCAGCGGCCGGACTTCGCCTTCGGCGTCGAGCAGTTGCAGCGCGTCGGCCGGAGCAATCGGCGGTCCCATCGACGATCCCATGGCCGAACCAAACGCAGGCTCCAACAGGTGCTCATCCTCAAAGCCGTTGGGAATGAGCACCGGCTCGAAGTGTTCCACCGGCGCGGTAGGCGTCGCCTCGGCGAGCTGCGCCGCAAGCTGCGGGAATTCGTTGATGCCGATCTCGTCGGATTCGGCGAGCACCACCGCGCGGAACACCGTGTTTTCCAGCTGACGGATATTGCCCGGCCAGCGATAGGCGGTGAGGAGGCGCAGCGCTTCGGGCGTGATCAGGCGGATGCGCTTGCCTTCTTCGGCGGCAAAGCGCGCCAAGAAGTGCCGGGCAAGCGCCGGGATGTCGGACGGCCGCTCGCGCAGCGGCGGCACCGTAATCGGAAAGACGTGCAGGCGATAAAACAAGTCTTCGCGAAAGCGGCCGGCTTTAACGTCGGCGATCAGGTCGCGGTTGGTGGCCGAGATCAGTCGCACATCGACCTTGACCGGGCGGCGCGCGCCGACCGGCTCGACTTCGCCTTCCTGGATGGCGCGGAGCAGCTTCACTTGCGCCGCCGGCGGCAATTCACCGACCTCATCGAGGAACAACGTGCCGCCCGAAGCTTCGACGAATTTTCCGGTGTGGCGCTCGGTAGCGCCGGTGAAGGCGCCCTTCTCATGGCCGAACAGGATCGACTCGACCAGGTTCTCCGGCATCGCGCCGCAATTGACGGCGACGAACGGTTTGCTTCGCCGCTCGCTCGAACCGTGGATGGCGCGCGCGATCAATTCCTTGCCGACGCCGGATTCGCCGCCGATCAGGACCGGAATGGCGGAGCCTGAAGCTTTTTCGGCGATGCGGATCACCGCCTGCATCGGCTCGGTCTTGGTGATGATGTCGGCAAAGCCGAGCGTGCCCGCGCGGCTTTTCTTCATCCGCTGCAATTCGCCTTCGAGCGCGCTGGCATTGAGCGCGTTGCGAATGCTCACATGCAGCCGTTCGGCGCCGACCGGTTTGACTACGAAATCGACGGCGCCGGCGCGCATCGCGGAGACGACATTGTCGATGCCGCCATGCGCGGTCTGCACGATCACCGGCACGGTGATGCCAGACTGCCGCATCTTGGCGAGCACGCCGAGCCCGTCGAGATTGGGCATGACCAGATCGAGAATGACGCAATCGATATCGGCCCCGTCGGGCCCGGCGAGCAGAGCGAGCGCGGCGTCGCCGTTGTCGCGCGTCTGCGCGTGGTACTCGAACTTGCGCAGCATCCCCTCGAGCAGCCGGCACTGCACCGGATCGTCGTCGACTATCAGAATACTCATTGAACTCACCCGCACTCGCACAGCTGTCCCGTTTCGGGTCACTTTGCGGCAGGAGGCTTAATGACGTCTTAAACGGGGTTGATACGGCGCCGACTTTCAAAGCGCGATGCGCTTGCCGTCTTCGGCCGACCAATAGCTGGCATATTGGACCTGCATTGTTTCGTAGGCGAGGTCGAGGCCGGACAGTGGCTGCCGGCCGGTCGCCACGCATTCCATGAAGTCCTGGATTTCCTGCAGATAGCCGCGGGTCCATTCCTCTTCCAGGCAGACGAATTGCCAGCCGGTTTTGCGGTCGACTTTCTCGGTGATGTAGACGTTGGCGAGTTTCTCTTCGTCGGTCATGTAAGTGAGCATGTGATTGTTTGGCGTGACATTGGCGTACAGCGCGCCGCCAGAGGTATAGGTCTCGATCAGGTTGCGCACGCCGCCCATGATCATGTCGCCGGAAAAGATCGTCGCCTTGGTGCCGTCGCTGAAGGTCACCGTGAGCGTGCCCCAGTCTTCGACATCGACCGGATTGGCTTTGATGAAGGGTCTTTGTGCGGGTGGAAGCCCCGCCGCGACATTGCCAACGTCGGCGGTGACCGCCGTCGCGCGAATGGTCTCGCCGCGGGCGCGCGCTTCGACCTGTTTGAGATAAAGCACCGCCGACAAAGGATGACAGCCCATGCGGATCAGGGCGCCGCCGCCGGTCATCGCCCATTGCGCCGCGTGCGCGGCATGCGAGCCGGAGTGGCTCTCCTCGGCCTTCATGAACAGGATCTTGTCCTTGGTGGCTTTGAGGATCTCGACCGTCTTCGCCACCGCCGGGGCATAGACCCAGTCCTCGGCATACATGAAGAGCTTGCCGGACGATTTGATCGCCGCGCGCGTTGTCTCCATCTCCGCCATCAGGCGCTCGTACATCAGCGCCTTGCGCACATGCTTGCCGATCGGCGTTGGATCGTCCGGCCTGCCGAAATAGCCGGAGAACGGCTTTTCGCAGATCACGTGCTTTCCTGCCTGCATCGCCTCGACGATCATCCGCGCATGCAGCGACGGCGGCGTGCAGATATCGATGACGTCGATCGCAGGATCGGCGAGCAGGTCGTGATAGTCGCGATATGTTTGCGCGATGCCGTGCTTCTTGGCGAATTCCACGACGTGGTCGCCGCGTGACACGACGGCCGCGACCTCGGCCTCGACGCCGTAGACGCGCTTATAGGCGTACATGTGCAGTTCGGCGACGAAGCCCGAACCGATCAGGCCGACGCGTATTTTCGCCATCGCAAAGTTGCCGCCAAAGAAAAAAGCCGAAGTCGTCTGGCGTTGCGTTTACGGCGACGCCCGCAGCGTCAATCCGGCAACGCCCAGCGCCAGATTGACGCCGACCTGGCCCGAGACCGACAGCGGCTGCAGCGAGATCGTGCGATGCGAGCCGCCGACCAGGACCTTGGCGCCGGCGCCAAGTCCGAGTGAAGCATCGGCACTAGCGCCGACATAATGTCCAGCCAGCGCGCCGCGGTGATAGCCGTTGGTCGGCGCGATCACGCCCCAGACCATGACGCCGCCGCCGCGCACACCGAGATCGAGGCCGAGTCGGCCGATATGGCCGGCATAGTTCTCCGGCGGGCCGCCGTTATCGGGGGAGAAGGTGCAGCGCACGCTTTGGCGCGAGCCGACGATCAGACCGAGGCTCGCCGAGGCTTTGCAGGTCAGCACACCGACCTTGGTGCCGCCCGCCTGCTGCGCGACAGCCGGGGTTGTCAGCGCGGCGCCGATCGCAACGCCAAAAAAAGCAATGCCAAAAAACACGTGACGCAATTTCAGCATCTGCGATCCTCCCGTAGCCCCATCTGGGCGCCCAAGTCTCAAGCCCCTTTGGCTTAATTTCCCTGGTCGCGCGCGGCAATACAGAGCATAGGCCATGTGCGCCAGCAAGGCTGCTGCAACGCCGGTGCTCCTTGATTTGAGGGCGGCCGCGTCCTTCAATACATCACGCAGCGCGCCCGTCGGCGCTGCGCCACTCCGGATGCGCTGATGTCGATTGCTCAAACCGCTGCGAATTCAGTTGCTGGATCGGCGCTGGATTCCAAAACCGCACTCGCGCAGTTGTGGCGTGAAGCCGGATTTGACGAGGCCGCGCTCAACGACATCGAGTTGACCGGCGCCGAGCCGGTGCTGCCGTCGTCCTTTGCGGTGGGCACTGCAGCGCAATCGACTATCGCTGCGGCGGCGCTCGCCGCGGCAGAGATCTGGCGCTTGCGCACCGGACGGCGCCAACGCGTGCGCGTCGACATGCGGCGCGCGGCTGTCGAGTTTCGCAGCGAGCATTACGTCTCGGTCGACGGCGAGGCGCCGGACAAGATCTGGGACGACATCAGCGGCCTCTATCGCTGCGGCGACGGCAACTGGGCGAGGTTGCACACCGTCTTGCCGCATCATCGCGCGGGGCTGCTCGAATTGCTCGGCGGTCCGCAAGACAAAGCCAGCGTGCAACGCGCGCTCGACAAGTGGCGCGCGGAGGCGCTCGAGATGGCGGCTGCCGAAGCAGGCCTTGTCGTCACCGCGGCGCGCTCCGTCGCTGAATGGGATCGTCATCCGCAAGGCCGCGCGGTGGCGAAGCTGCCGCTGTTCGCTATCGAGAAGATCGGCGACGCGCCGCCGCTGAAGCTCGACGGTGCCAAGCGTCCGCTCGAAGGTCTCCGCGTCCTCGATCTGACCCGCATCATTGCGGGTCCGGTGTGCGGCCGCACTCTGGCGGCGCACGGCGCCGATGTGCTTTTGATCACGGCGGCGCATTTGCCGTCGGTCCGTTCGCTGGTCGTCGATACCGGCCGCGGCAAATTGTCCGCCGCGTTGGATTTGCGCGAGGTGAGCGGCCGCGAAGCGCTCACCACGCTGCTGCGCGACACCGACATTATTGTGCAAGGTTACCGGCCGGGCGCCGTTGCCGGCCACGGCTTCTCTCCGCGAGACGTCGCCCGCATCCGTCCCGGCATCGTCTACGTGTCGCTCTGCGCCTATGGCCACGAGGGGCCGTGGGCCGCGCGCCGCGGTTACGACTCGCTGGTGCAAAACACCAGCGGGCTGAATGATGAGGAAGCCTATGCGTTTGGCGCGCGCGAGCCGCAGGCGAAGCCCAGGCCGCTGCCGGCGCAGGTTCTCGATCACGGCACCGGCTATCTGCTGGCTTTCGTGGCACTGGCGGCGCTCAAGCGCCGCACCGAAGAGGGCGGGTCCTGGCATGTGCAGCTGTCGCTGGCGCGAACCGGATTGTGGTTGCGCGGACTGGGCCGGATTGATGGAATGCGTGCTCACGATCCACAGCTTCCCGACATCCGTGATTGTCTCGAGGACAGCGAGTCCGGTTTCGGCCGGTTGACGGCTGTGCGTCATGCCGCTGACATGAGCGAAACCCAACCCTATTGGGCGCGGCCCAGCGTACCGCTTGGCACTCACCCGCCGGTTTGGCCGCGTTGATGATGCGTGACGGTCGTTCGCAGCAGCCTTGCGGATGCCTGAGAGCTGCGCCACATGAAGTGACGTTTTGAGGATCAAATGCCCCGTTCCCAGAAAATGACCAAGCGCGTTGCCCGCCGCCCCGGCAAGCCGCATCCATCCGTCGCCAAGTCGCTCGGCCGCCTGCCGGAATGGAATCTCAACGATCTCTATACCGGCCTCGGCGATCCGGCGATCAAAAGCGATCTCGATCGTGCCGATGCCGACTGCCTCGCTTTTGAAGAGGCCTATAAGGGCAAGCTCGCTGCGATGGCCGCCGAAGGCGGCGCCCAGCTTGCCGAGGCGGTGCGGCGTTACGAGGCGATCGACGATCTGATGGGCCGCATCGGCTCCTATGCCGGACTCATCCATGCCGGCGACACGCTCGATCCGGCGCGTACAAAGTTTTACGGCGACGTGCAGGAGCGCATGACGGCGGCCTCCACGCACTTACTGTTCTTCACGCTGGAATTGAACCGCATCGACGACGCCATCCTGGAAAAAGTCATCTCGGGCCCTGCGGCCGATGCAGCGCTCGGTCATTACCGGCCGTGGCTCGAAGACGTGCGCCGCTACAAGCCTTATCAGCTCGAGGACCGCGTCGAGCAATTGTTCCACGAAAAATCGGTGACCGGCTATTCCGCCTGGAACCGGCAATTCGACGCCACCATCGCCAAGCTGCGCTTCAAGGTCGCCGGCAAGTCGCTGGCGATCGAGCCGACGTTGAATCTCCTGGTCGACCGTTCCGGCGACAAGCGCAAAGCCGCCGCCGATGCTTTGTCCACGACCTTCCAGGAGCATGTGCGCGACTTCGCGCTGATCACCAATACGCTCACCAAGGACAAGGAGATTTCCGACCGCTGGCGCGGCTTCGCCGACATCGCCGACGACCGGCATTTGTCGAATTGGGTCGAGCGTGAGGTGGTCGATGCGCTGGTGGCGGCCGTGCGTGACGCCTATCCGCGGCTATCGCATCGTTACTATTCGCTCAAGGCCAGATGGTTCGGCAAAAAACGGCTGCCGTATTGGGATCGCAACGCGCCGTTGCCGCAGGTGCCGAGCCGCACCGTCGGCTGGGTCGAGGCCAAGGACACGGTGTTGACCGCCTATGGAGCGTTTTCGCCGAAAATGGCGGCGATCGCCAAGCGCTTCTTCGACGAGCGCTGGATCGACGCACCGGTGCGGCCGGGCAAGGCGCCGGGCGCCTTCGCTCATCCGACGACGCCGTCGGCGCATCCCTATGTGCTGCTCAACTACCAGGGCAAGCCGCGCGACGTGATGACGCTCGCGCACGAGCTTGGCCACGGCGTGCACCAGGTACTGGCGGCGCCTAACGGCGCGCTGATGGCGCCGACGCCGCTGACGCTTGCCGAGACCGCGAGCGTGTTCGGCGAAATGCTGACTTTCAAGAAGCTGCTTTCCGCGACCCGCGACAAGAAAGAACGCAAGGCCATGCTCGCCGCGAAGGCCGAGGACATGATCAACACGGTGGTGCGGCAGATCGCGTTCTACTCGTTCGAGCGCGCCGTGCACACCGAGCGCAAGAGCGGAGAGCTGACGGCGGAGCGGATCGGCGAATTGTGGATGGACGTGCAGCGCGAGAGCCTAGGGCCGGCGATCGAACTCAAGCCCGGCTACGAGAATTTCTGGGTCTATATCCCGCATTTCATCCACTCGCCGTTCTATGTCTATGCCTATGCTTTCGGCGATTGCCTGGTGAATTCGCTCTACGCCGTTTACGAGCACGCCGCCGAGGGATTTGCCGAGCGCTATCTCGCCATGCTCGCCGCCGGCGGCACCAAGCATCATTCCGAACTGCTCAAGCCGTTCGGCCTCGATGCGCGCGATCCGACCTTCTGGCAGGGCGGGCTTGGCGTCATCGAGCGGATGATCACGGAACTCGAAGTTGCTGAGCTGAAAACGTCCGGCGTTATTTCACGTTCTTGACCGCCCAGTCGTCGATCACCTTGGCGATGTCGAGATTGTTCTTCTCGATCATCACCATATGACCGTTGCCGTGGATGCCCACGTCGCCGAGCCGCATCCACTCGATCGTCATGCCGGCCTGTTTGAGATACTTCTCCGTGCAATTGTCGTAGAGGCCGTGATAGGACGCTTCCGACGAGACGATCACGGACGGAATGCCCTTCAGATTGACCAGTTGGCGCGCCGGCGCCTTCTGCATCCAGCAGACGAACATGTCGGGGCCGTCGGGCTTTTCGTCGCGCACGACTGAAAGTTCGCTCGGGTCCTTCACCGGCGGATCGTAGGTGATCGGAATATCCGACGGCCCCCAGGCGCGGCCTTTGCCGGTGCCGATGACGGTGTTCTCGAACGGCGGGCCGGACGGCTCGATTGCGATGATGCCCTTCACAAGCTTCGGCCGGGCGTCGGCGATCAACCAGCCGAACGGGCCGGATTGCGAATGCGTCAGCACGATCGCCGGACCGATCTTGTCGAGCAGCGCCGCGCCGGCGTCCTGGTTGCGCTGTTGCGTCACCTCGTTGGAGATCACGGTCTCGACCTGCGAAGCATAGAACTGATCGAAGACCGGATCGCCCTTCTTGCCCTTGTTGGCGCCTTCGCCGGGCCACTGCGTGTGCTTCTCGCGTCCGGCCCAGGTGCCGTCGCTTTCGATCGCGGTGAACTGGAATTGCTCGTTCTGCGCGGTGAACATCCGTGTCGCGCCGTCGGCAGGATGAATGGCCGAGCGGCCGCGCATCGGTTGGTCGATCATGTAGACGACATAGCCAAGGCCAACGAAATACTCGGCCCAGCCTTCGCGTCCGTCGGGTGTGCCCATCCAGTTGGTCGCCGTTTGCGCCGCGCCGTGAATGAGGACGAGCGGGTAGGGGCGGCGCTGTTCGTGCGGCGCCAGCACCTCGACATAGATCTGGCCCTGCATGGTCTCTTTGCCCGGCTCGCCGACATAATGGCCGCCGACATAGAAGAAGCCGCGCTGCGCCACCGCCGACTGATCCACCGCCGGCACCGGAAGCTTGACCTCGGCGAACGCCGGCGCGGCCATACAACAGGCCAGCAATGCGGCGCAAAATATGCGCTGACCCGAACGCGGTATCGGCATGATATCCTCCCCGGTGCCGCAAAGCGGCCTGTTTTATCTTGTGGCAGCGTGCGGCCGCTCATATTTCATTGTCAATGTATTGCTTCATCAGTCTGCGCGGCCCCTACATGCGCAATGTACTTGCCCACGACATTGCCCACGCGTAGGCCATAATCCAGCATTTGAGTGATAGCGGCATGACCGACAGAAAATCCAAAAACGAGACCAAGCGCGGCAGCGACGCGGAGCGCAATCGCTTCTCGGCGCGCGCGGCGCGCTATGCCCGCGTCGGCGCCAATGTCGGCGGCGTTGCCGCGCGCTATGCCGGGCGGCGGCTTCTCGGCGGCGAGGGCGATCGCGCCGGAGACGCCAGCGCTTTGTCGTCGGCGCTCGGCCGCCTCAAGGGGCCGCTGATGAAGGTCGCGCAATTGATGGCGACCGTGCCCGATCTGCTGCCGCCGGAATACGCCGCCGAACTGCAGAAGCTGCAGAGCGAGGCGCCGCCGATGGGCTGGGCCTTCGTCAAGCGCCGCATGATGGCCGAACTCGGCGCCGGCTGGGAAAAGAAATTCGCAAGCTTCGAACATCACCCGGCCGCGGCGGCCTCACTCGGCCAGGTGCATCGCGCGCATGCGCACAACGGGGCTGGCTGGCCTGCAAGCTGCAATATCCCGACATGCAGTCCGCCGTCGAAGCCGACCTGCAGCAATTGCAATGGCTGCTCGCACTGCGCCGCCGCTTCGATGGCGCCATCGACACCACCGAGATCGGCAAGGAGATCGGCGAACGCGTGCGCGAGGAGCTCGATTACCGGCGCGAGGCTATGCATGTCGCGCTCTATCGCAAAATGCTCGACGGCGTGGATTGCGTGCGCGTGCCGCGCGCCTGGCCGGAGCTCTCGACCGGGCGGCTGCTCACGCTCGATTGGCTCGACGGCAGCAAAATGCTCGCGCACAAGGACGATCCGCTTAAGACCCGGAATACGCTGGCGACGGCGATGTTCACCGCCTGGTGGTTTCCGTTCAGCCGTTTCGGTGTCATTCACGGCGATCCGCATCTCGGCAATTACACCGTGTTCAAGCGCGGCAAGGAGCCGGCCGGCATCAACCTGCTCGACTATGGTTGCATCCGCATTTTTGCGCCGAAGTTCGTCGGCGGCGTTGTCGACCTCTACACCGGACTTCTTGAAGGCAAGGACGATCTCATCGTCCACGCCTACGAGACCTGGGGCTTCCGCAAGCTGTCGCGCGACCTGATCGACACGCTCAATATCTGGGCGCGCTTCATCTATGCGCCGCTGCTTGACGACCGTGTCCGCACCATTGCCGATGGCGTAAAGCCATCCGAATACGGCCGCCGCGAAGCCTTTCGCGTCCACCAGGCGCTCAAGCAAAAGGGCCCGGTCACGGTGCCGCGCGAATTCGTGTTCATGGACCGCGCCGCGATTGGACTCGGCGCGGTGTTTCTGCACCTGCGGGCGGAGCTCAATTTCTACAAGCTGTTCAACGAAGCGATCGAGAATTTCTCGCTCGATCGCGTCAGTAAGCGCCAGTCCGCTGAGCTCAAGGCCGCAGGTCTGCCGCCCGCGTAATTTGCCTACCGGCCTTGCAAGGCCGAGCATTGACGGCCGGATTTGCAACTTGGATGCTGTCCCCAACAATAATCTCGGGGAGGGCACCATGAACGCTTCACGGCGTCATTTGATTTAGTCGCTCGCGGCGGGCGGCGCGGCATTCGCGGCAACGCAAGTGCCAAGGACTGCGCTGGCGGACTCGACTGTGGCGCAGGCGCCGGCTGCACCGTCGCCACCGCCAGTCGATCTCGGCGAGGCCTCCAGCCAGGAGCGCGAGCTCAAGATCGTCAACGTCGAGGAGCTGGAAGACGGCGCCCGCAAGATTTTTCGCCCGGCCGCTTTGCGGTGATGGGCTATTCCGGGGACGGCTGGACCTATCGCGAGAACCGCCGCGCCTTCAATGATTTTCCAATCATGCCGCGGCGGCTGCAGGGCGTGAAGGATATCGACCTGCGCACCACGCTGCTGGGTCATGATTTGGCGCTGCCGGTCTTCACCTGCCCGACCGGCTCGCAGGGCACCTTCCACGTCAAGGCCGAATTGCCCAATGCCGCCGGCACCGGCATGGCCGGCACGTTGTTTGTCGCCTCCGGCGCGTCCAACCAGCCGATGGAAGAAATCGCCAAGGCGACGACAGGGCCGAAATGGTTTCAGATCTACATGAACCGCGACATGGAGCTGAACCGCTGGCTGGTCCAGCGCGCCAAGGCTGCTGGATTTTCCGCGATCATTCTCACCGCCGATGCGCTCGGCCCGGGCCAAAGCGACGATTTCATCCGGCTCGGCCGGCCGCGCGCGCCGGGGCTCACGGCGGGCAATCACGATCCCGCGCTCGGCGGTCACGGCAATTTCTCAGATCAGAAGCGCGACCTGAGCTTTACCGACATCACATTCCTGCGCGAGGCCTCCGGCCTGCCGGTGCTGGTGAAAGGCGTGGTGCAGCCGGAGGACATCCGGCAAAGCCTCGCCGCCGGCGCCGCCGGCATCTGGATCTCCAATCACGGCGGACGGCAGATGGACGGCGGTCCGGCCTCGATCAGCATGCTGCGCGCCGCCGTCGACACCGTCGAGGGCAGGGTGCCGGTCGTGCTCGACAGCGGCATCCGCCGCGGCATCGATGTGTTCAAGGCGCTGGCGCTTGGCGCCACCGCTGTCGGCATCGGCCGGGGCGCGCTCTGGGGCCTGATCAATGGCGGCTCGCTCGGCGTCAAGAGCGTCTATGCCCAACTGGCCTCTGAATTGCGTGCGACCATGCTGCTGTCGGGCGTCGCCAAGGTGACCGATCTCAAGCGGGAGAACCTGAAGGTCTAGCAGCAATCGACGTCCGCGTTGTCGAGAACGATCAGCGCGTTTTTCATGAAGGACGGCGGCAGGTCGTCTTCGGTGACCTCCGCAAGCGGCTTGAAGATCTTGGTGTGATGCCGGCCGCGTTCGGTCCAGAACACCAGATGGGTCTCGATCGGCGGGCAGCCCGGCACGCCGCAGGCCACTTCCGAGACCATGACGGTTTCGTCTTCGGTCAGCGCAAAGCGCGCCCGCGTCCAATCGCGCAGCCGGTCGGATGCTTCGCTGTTTACACCGCTTTTCTTTATGAATCCGAGCATGGCGACCCGTCGTGCCCGGGGCTTGTCCTGGGCCTCCGCGTCCTTATACACCTCCACGGACAAAGACGTGGATGGCCGGAACAAGTCCGGCCATGACGGCAGAAGGACGAGGAAAAGTGGCCGAAACAGTAATGGCGGCGGTGCGGACCGGACCGAGCAAGACCGAAATTCGCGAATATCCCATGCCGGACGTTCCGGCCGATGCTGCGCTGATGAAGATGGAGGTCGGCGGCATCTGCGGCACCGACGTCAAGCTCTATAAGCATCCGCCGTCGAGCGCGCCCGTCATCATGGGCCATGAGAATATCGGGGTCATCGCCAAGGCCGGCCGCGAATTCACCGCCCGCAAGGGTTTCAAGGAAGGCGACCTCGTCTTCGTCGAGCATTACGTATCGTGCGGCAAATGCGAATGGTGCCATGCCGGGCAGTACCGGCACTGCGAGAACACCAATTGGCGTACCAATCCCGACGCGATCCGCTACGGCTACACCTCGGCCGAGAAAGCGCCGCATCTGTGGGGCGGCTTCGCGCAATATGTCTATCTGCCCTGGAATTCGGTGATCCATCATGTGCCCAAGGGCGTCTCCGCCGAGCTTGCCGGCTTGGTCACGCCGATGGCGAACGGCGTCGAGTGGTCATTGTTCGACGGCAATGTCGGTTACAATTCCACCGTGCTGATCCAGGGGCCCGGCCAGCAGGGCCTGTCGCAGACCGTGATCTGCAAACAGGCCGGCGCGTCGCTGATCATCGTCACCGGCACGTCGAAGGACAGAGCCCGCATGGAGGTCGCCAAGAAGCTCGGCGCCGACTACGTGATCGACGTGAACAAGGAGGATCCTCTCCAGCGCATCATGGAGATCACCGGCGGCAAGGGCGTCGACGTTTCGCTCGATTGTACCGCAGGCGCTGGCACCATTCCGATCCTGCTCGGCATCGAGGCGCTCAAACGGAAGGGCGGCATCATCGTTGCGCAGGGCGAGCTGGCGCAGTTTCCGAATTTCCCGCTGGAAAAATTCACGGTGAAATTCATCACCATGAAGAGCGCGCGCGGCCACAGCTACAAGGCGTGTGAGCTCGCTTTGGCGCAGCTTGCCTCGAAGCGCTTTCCGCTCGAACTCGTGACTACGCATCGGTTCGGTCTGAAAGACGTCGATCTCGCCATTCGCTCGGTCGGCAATGAGGGGGTGCCGGACGTGATCCACGCCTCGCTGATGCCGTGGTCGTGAGGCGCTGATTTGAACTGAACCTGTGTGCAACTGCGAAGCCTCTCCCTCCCAGGGAGGGGCTTTTGTGTAGAATGGGAACTCGAAGCGGATTCTTGTTGTTGTCATTTGCTGTTGCGGGGACAGTGCATGAAGCAATTCTTTGTGCGCAAATCGATCGCGGCGCTGGAAGCCGAAGCCGAACAGCCCGAAGTGCAGGCGCTGGTCACTCATGATGGCGTGCCGCTCAAGCGCAGCCTGTCGGCGACAAATCTGGTCGCGCTCGGCATCGGCGCCATTATCGGCGCCGGCATTTTCGTCCTCACCGGCCAGGCTGCCGCCACCAATGCCGGGCCGGCGATCACGCTGTCGTTTGTGCTCGGCGCGGTAGCATGCGCCTTTGCCGGCTTATGCTACGCCGAAATGGCTTCGACCGTTCCGGTCGCCGGCAGCGCCTATACTTATGCCTATGCAACGCTCGGTGAATTGATTGCCTGGATCATCGGCTGGGACCTGATCCTTGAATATGCGCTCGGCGCCACTACCGTCTCGATCGGCTGGTCGGGCTACGTGGTGAGCCTCCTGAAAGATTTCGGCATCGTCGTTCCACAGGAATATTCATCGGCGCCGTTCGCTTATGATTTGACGCAGCACATTTGGAGTTCGACCGGCGCGGTCATCAATGTTCCGGCGATGCTGGTTGTGCTCGCGATCTCGGCGCTTCTGGTGATCGGGGCGCGCGAATCCGCGCGCGTCAACAATGTCATTGTTGTCGTCAAGCTCGTCATCGTCTTCCTGTTCATCGCCGCCGCGGGGCGTCATGTCAGCACGTCGCATTGGGTCACCGCGGCGAATCCGGCCGGCGATTTCATTCCGCCCAATCTTCGGCCCGGCGAATTCGGCTGGAGCGGCGTGCTGCGCGGTGCTGCCGTCGTGTTCTTCGCCTATATCGGCTTCGATGCGGTATCGACGGCGGCGCAGGAGGCGAACAATCCGCAGCGCGACATGCCGATCGGCATCCTTGGCTCGCTCGTCGTCTGCACGCTGCTCTATATCGTCGTCGGCTTCGTGCTGACCGGCATCGTCTCCTATGACAGACTCAATGTTGCCGATCCGATCGCTGTCGGCATCGACGCGATCGGGATGTCCTGGCTGGCGCCTTTCATCAAGTTCGGCATCGTGCTCGGCCTCACCTCGGTCATCCTGGTGCTGATGCTCGGCCAGTCGCGCATTCTTTATTCGATGGCCAATGACGGCTTGCTGCCGGCGATCGCCGCCAAGGTGCACCCCCGCTTTCGCACGCCCTATATCACCACAATCCTGACCGGGGCGGTCGTCGCGGTGTTTGCGGGACTGTTTCCGATCGGGCTGGTCGGCGAGCTGGTCAGCATCGGTACGCTGTCCGCCTTTGCGATCGTCTGTGTCGGCGTGTTGGCGCTGCGGATCGCACAGCCGCAACTGCATCGCCCGTTCAAGACACCTGCGGTTTATGTCATCGCCCCGCTCGGCACGCTGTCGGCGATCTTTCTCATGTTCGGCCTGCCGTTCGACACTTGGCTGCGGCTTCTGGTTTGGCTCGTCGTCGGGCTTTTCGTCTATGCGCTCTATGGCATGCGCAATAGCCGCGCGCGCAACGCGGCCGTCGCGCAGCGGGCATGACAGAATCCCCGCGGACGTGCTAGCACGGCGGGGTTTCGGGCGGTTTATCCCAGTCAGGTCATCCGATGGATTCGATCTTCGTCACCCACAAGACGGCCGACGCGGTGCCGATCTGGTTTGTCACCCAGGCGAATTACAAAGACGTGCGCAAGATGATCGGCGCTGAGGCGCGCGCCTTCGCCGACGCCGCGGGCTTCGAGCCCAAAGGCGGCCGCTACCTGCCGCTGCCGGCCAAGAGCGACGACGAGGTCCGCCTTGGCGGCGTGCTGTTCGGCATCGAGGGCGAAGACGAAACCAAGGATCCGTTCCTGCCCGGCCGGCTGGCGCAGCACCTGCCCGATGGCGTGTACCGCTTCGCCAACGAGTCCCACGATCCAAGGCTTGCCGCACTCGCGCTTGCGCTTGGTTCCTATCGCTTCACGCGCTACCGCAAGGCCGAGGCGCACGCGATCAAGCTCGACGTGCCGCAAAGCGTCGACCGCGGGGAATTGCAGCACACGGTCGAAGCCGTGACTTTGGCGCGCGATCTCATCAATACGCCGGCCAACGACATGGGGCCGGCGCAGCTCGAACAGGCCGCGCGCAAGCTGGCATCGCGTCACAACGCGTCGATCACCGCGATCATCGGCGACGAGCTTTTGGAAAGGAACTTTCCGCTTATCCACGCCGTCGGCCGGGCGGCCTCGACCGAGCCGCGCCTGATCGACATGCTCTGGGGCGATGCCAAGCACCCGCATGTCACGCTGGTCGGCAAGGGCGTCTGTTTCGACACCGGCGGTCTCGACATCAAGCCGGACGCGTCGATGCTGAACATGAAGAAGGATATGGGCGGCGGAGCCACCGCGCTTGCGCTCGCGCATATGATCATGTCGCGCAAGCTCAAGGTCCGGCTGCGCGTGCTGATCCCGGCGGTGGAGAATTCCATCGCTGGAGGCAGTTTCCGCCCACGCGATATCTATACGTCACGCAAGGGTATCACGGTCGAGATCGGCAATACCGATGCCGAGGGCCGTCTGGTCCTGGCCGACGCGCTTACGCTGGCCGACGAAGATAAGCCGGAACTGATCGCCGATTTCGCTACTTTGACCGGCGCCGCGCGCGTTGCGCTCGGCCCGGATCTGCCCGCCTTCTTCACCGACGACGACGCGCTTGCTGGCGATCTGATGAAACACGCCGCCGCGGAGAGCGATCCGGTCTGGCGGCTGCCGCTGTGGCGGCCTTACGAATCGATGCTGGAGTTGAAAGTCGCCGACACCAATAATGTCGGCGGCAGCCAAGGCGGTGCGATTACCGCCGCGTTGTTCATGCGCCGCTTCGTCACCACGAAGTCGTGGCTGCATTTCGACGTCTTTGCCTGGAACGCCTCGGCCAAGGCCGGCCGTCCCGAGGGCGGCGAATTGCAGGCGGCGCGCGGGCTCTATGCGCTCCTTGCTGCGCGCTACGGCTGAAGATGACCGCGTTCGATCCCCGTGTCACACCGGCGCGCGCCGATCTCGCCGCCAAGCATCTCGAAGGCAAGGTCGCGGCCGCGCGCTTTGTCGAAGGCCGCGTCATGGAAGTGATCGAGCCGCAAGCGCCGCTCCGACGCGAGCCGCGGCCGGACGCGCCGCTCGACACCGAGGCGCTCAAGGGCGAGCGCGTCACGATCTACGACCGCAATGCCGAGGGCTTTTCCTGGGGCCAGCTCGCGGGCGACAACTATGTCGGCTGGCTGCCGTCGAATGCGCTGGCGCCGGCGGGTCCGGCGCCCACCCACAAGGTCGCGGCTTTGCGCACCTTTGCGTTTCCTGGGCCGTCGATCAAATTACCGCCCCTTGAGGCACTCCCGCTTGGGGCAACGCTCACGGTAGCGCGCGTCGCCGAGCGCATGGCGATCACGGCAGGCGGCGCTTATGTGCCATTGCCGCATCTGAAGCCGCTTGGCGAATACGAGGCGGATTATGTGGCGGTCGCCGAGCGCTTTCTCGGCGTGCCGTATCTGTGGGGCGGCAAGACCGCGCTGGGGCTCGACTGTTCGGGCCTCGTGCAGGTGTCGCTGCTGGCCTGCGGCGTTTCCTGTCCGCGCGACAGCGACATGCAACAGGCGGCGCTCGGAGCGCCGCTTGCCGAGCGATCCGCGCTTAAGCGCGGCGACTTCATATTCTGGAAGGGCCACGTTGCCATTGTGCGCGACGAAGCAAGCATGATCCACGCCAATGCGTTTCACATGGCGGTCGCGATCGAGCCGGTCGTCGAAGCGCTGGCCCGCATCCGCGCCGCGGGCAGCGAAGTCACTGCGATCAAGCGCTTCACTGCCCCGGCGTCTTGAGCCCGAGCGTCTTGGCGATCGCCGCGAGCTGATCGTTCTGCTCTTTGATATTGGCGCCGAACTCGGCGGGGCGCAGCATGTTCATAATCTGGCCGGTATCGACCAGCCGCTGCCGGATGATCGGATCGTGCTCGGCGACGTCGCGGAAATCGGCGGCGATCGCCTCGCGTTCCGCCTCCGGCATGCCCTTCGGTCCATAAAGACCGCCCGCGGTTTCCATGGTCAGTTGCGGGTAGCCGGCCTCGGCCGCGGTTGGAATGTCGGGCGCCGTTTCCGCGCGCTTGCGGCTGGTGACGAGCAGCACCTTGACGCGTCCGGTCTGCAGCGTCGATTGCACCGCGGCGAGCGATGACGACAGCACCTGGATGCGGCTCTGCGACAGATCGTTCGGCGCCAGCATGATGTCGCGGTAGGGCACGCGCGTCACGTCCAGCTTCATGTCTTTCATGAAGCCGAAGATCAGATAGTCCGAATTGCCGGTGGCAGCCGCGACATTGAGCTTGCCCGGCTCGGCGCGGGCGAGCTTGACCAGATCGTCCATTGAGTTGACGCCGAGCGACGTCGGCACCGAGATCGCGAGCACCGTGATGTAGACGCCGGCAACCGGGGCGATGTCGCTCAGGACATAAGGCGGCGCGTCCTGGTCGTAGAAGTGAACCAGAAACGCCGCCGCCGGCCCGAAGAACAGCGTGTGGTCGTCATGGGCGTCGACGAAATATTTGAGCGCGACCAATCCGTCGCCGCCGGGCCGATTCTCCACCACGACCGGTTTGCCCCAGCGCGCGGTCAGCCGGTCGGCGAACAGCCGTGCCGTGGTGTCGGTGGCGCTGCCGGGATTGAACGGCAGGATGAGCCGCACTGCATGTGTTGGATAGGCTTGTTCGGCCTGCGTGCGGCCCGTTGACAGCATAGCCGCCGCCATCGCGAACGCCGCGACGATGATCCGCGCACGCATCGACTTCCTCCCCGAACGAATGTTTGGCGGAAGCCTAGCACGTCTGCGGCCGCTTGGGGATACGCAGTCCGCGCAGCTCAGCGTAACGCGGGTAGCAATGTCTGGTAAAATGCGACCAGGAGTTCGACGGCAATCAGAATGACGATGATCATTTCCAGGCGAAACGAGCGCTTGGTATCGAGAATGTCGCTCAAGACTTCGGCGGTGTCGGAGATCACCGATAGCTTGCGGAACAGGGCTTCGGCGCGCTCCTTGAGCTCGTATTCGTCCTCGAGCCTCGCATAGAGGCGTTCGAGATTGGGCCGATCCCACAGCACGTCGGGCTTGTCGGTGACCGCGACGCGGCCGGCAACGCGCTGCTGAACCAGAAGCGCATTGCCGATCTGCTTGAATATGGCGTTGCGGCTGGCGCTAGCGCGGCCATTCTCAGCGAGTTGCCGCGCGAACGGCTCGACCTGGTCCAACACGCTCGCGACTTGACGTTCGTCGTGCGCCAGCACGACGCTTTTCGACAGCGCATCGGCGATGACAATGAGCGCGTCCGGCGTGATCGTCTTCAGCGCGATCGGGCCGCCCGGCATAATTTGTTCGTCCTTGTCGGGCACGAGATCGATCACGACCAATTCCTCCTCGGCCGGCTGGACCGGACGAATCAGGCGCGGCCGCAGGCCTTGCAGGACTTCTTCCTCTTCCTCGGGCGTGAGCCCCATCATCACCACGACGCCGTAGCGGAACAGCGTCACAAATCCGTCTTTGCCGAATTTATAAGTGAGCGGCGCGGTTGAAACGACGTGATCGTGTTCGAGCTGCGAAGTGTCGATACGGTCGCTCAAAAGTATCGCGCGCCCGCGCTTGCGGCTTGCGGCCTTTGGCGGCGGTTGCGGCGTTTGCGGTTTTGCAACTTGCTGAGGTTCGACGGTGGTCAACATGGTGCACCCACCTTCCCACCACAGATATGCATTCTAGGGTGCGGTTTCGAGCCGTCCCGGATGCTGTCCAGCGCGCTGCGGCAAAGCCAGGATGCACGCAATAATCAACGCGCCGATGACGGTGCTGGCGAGCGGCCGGCTCAAGGCAAGTCCGCCGTCGCTTACCGGCTTGTCGAGGAAATCGCCGACCGTGGCGCCCAGCGGCCGGGTCAGGATGAAGGCCGCCCAGAACAGAAACACACGCGAAATATTGGTCAGGAAATAAAGCGCGACGAGAACCGCGAGGCCTGCGGCAAAGACCAGTGCGCCGCCGTCATAGCCAAGGCCGGTATTATCGGCGCTCCAGTCGCCGAGCGCGGTGCCCAGCGTCTGCGAGAAGGTGATGGCGATCCAGTAAAATGTCTCCACCTTCGGCGTGTTGACGCTCGCGACCGAGATGGAACCCATCGACCAATACCAGACGCCGAGTGTTGCCATCACGCAGGCCAGCAGAACGATCGAACCGCCTGCATAACCGATGCCGAGCGAGCGATCGGCGAAATCGGCCATGGTCGTGCCCGCGGTGGTCGAGGCGATGATGGTCGCCCAATAGAGCAGCGGATGAAACCGCTTGGCCGCGGTCTGCCAAATGACGAGGACGACGAGCAGCGAAAGAAATAGCGCTGTGCCGGCCAGATAACCCCAATCGAACGTCATTGTGACGGTATCGCCGCCGGTTTCGCCAAGCGTCGTCGCCAGAATCTTGATGATCCAAAAACCGAGCGTGACTTCGGGAACTTTGCTCGCGGCGCGCTCGATTACGTCCGTCATCATGCCTCCGCCGCGCCAAAAGTTTCGCGCGCAGCTGTTGCGCGCGGTTTTTATGGAGGTAGGGGCAGACCGTGGAAAAGTAAAGGCAGCGCAGTTTGGAGGATTTACAAATCGTAAGCCGCGGCGCGCGAAAGCACCGCGTGACAATCTGCCGACCGCGCGTACGCTTACGCTCTTGCTTTCTCGGCTATGCGCAGAATGTAGATCAGCACTTCCGCGACGGCGCGGTAGAGCTCGACAGGAATTTCCTCATCGATCTTCAGGCATGACAGTGCATGCGCGAGCTCGGGCTTATGCGTGACCGGCACGTCATTGGCCTGCGCAAGCTCGATGATGCGGCGCGCCAGTTCGCCGCGACCGATTGCGGTGATGCGCGGCGTACCCGGCTTTTCATATTCGAGTGCGACGGCGAGCGCCGATTGGCCATCACTCATGACGCCTGGTCCACGAACATGCCGGGCGCTGCCCGCTGCGGGCGTGCCGCGCCGCCGCGATTTGCGTCAGTGCCGCCGGTGCGGCAGCGCAAATCGCCGGGTTCGAGCTGCGCGCCGCGCAGGCCGGCATCAAGCAGCGGCAGGCCGACCGTCAGGAGTTCGGCGCTTTCCGCGCGTTCGGCGTTGAGCGTCACGGTGGCGCGCTCGCCCGTCAGCGCGATGCGGGCGTGTACCGGGCCGATTTCCGGAAGGTCGATGGAAAATCGCACCAGCCAGGACATTCGTCCCTCGGAAGCATCTGCTTCGCCGCGGTCGCGCGCGATGGTCATCGGTGCAACTCCGGTGCCTTGTGCGGTGGCGATCGGAATCTCGAACATCACCCGAGTGGCATTGTCATTGCTGTGCTGCGTGTTGCTGTTGCCGGCGGGGTCGCCGGGCAACGAAACGATGCGGAGCAAGGTCTGCCGTGCGATGGCTGCATCGGTTTGCGAAAGAAGATGTACGGCCTGCTCGCGTGGCGGCGCGGCTGATGGCAGCGAGGGCGCTGCGGGCGCCTGCGGCACGTCGGGCGCGCCGCGATAGGGCGGCATCGGTGTGTTGGCCGCAGTGTTGCGCACAGCGGCCGGCGGCGATGACGTATTCGGCGGCTCGGGCGTCGTGTTCGCGTCCGGATCGGTTTGCAGCAGTGCGCGGGCTACCTGTTCACGAACTGGGGTCGCTGTGGCGAGCAAAGTGAGCGCAGGCGCTTCCGGCACGTTCACCGCGCCACGATAAGGCTGCGTCGCGACATTGATCCGCGCGGCGGTTTGCAGCGCCGGCGCATCCGGCGATTCCGATGCGGTTCTTGCGTCTGTTTGTTGATCGAGCCAGCTCTTCAAGACTTGCCGTAAGGCAACGAGGGCTGTGCCAAGATCGGGTGCCGCGGCCGGCGTCGAGATTTCGGTCGGCGGGGGTTCGTTCGCAAGGCCCGCTCGCGTCAGCGCGGCACTGACATCGTCGGCGGTGACGTCTTGGCTGGAAACCATGTTCAAGCGCATCGCGAGCAGGAGTTTTGCTGCATCGAGCACCGGCGCCGGCAGCGGCGCGGACGGCGTCGTCAGAGCGGCATCGAGGTCGGCATAAAGCGCAGCGAGGCTTCCTTGGCTCGTCGCCGCATCGCGTACGATCGCTGTTGCCGTCGACAGCGCGGCTTGCGTTATGGAGGCCTGGCTCGGGATCGGCGCGGCACGCAACGCTGCGGCCGGTGAAGTCGTTTGGGACGAGACGCCGGCCGACAGATGCCCTTGCATCGAAGGCTGTGCAGGCGCTGCCGCACTCTGATGATTGCCGGACTCGATCAGGTCCGCTGTGGATGAATTGCTCGGCGCGGCGGGGGTCGAGATTGTTGCCGCACCGCCTGCGTCGGTTTGGGCCGGGTTACTTTCGTTTGCAGCTTCGGGCAGTTGTGGCATCGGCTGCCGCACACCGCCGGCTACCGGCGTGATTACGATGCGCGGCTGTTGTGGGCTGCCTCCGACGGTGATCGTCACCGGTGTGCCGGCCGGTAACGGTGTGTCCGCCGCGAGGTCGATCTGACCGGCCGAAGTTTGCAGCCGCAGCATCGTGTCGTTCAAGAGCGCGATGACGGTTCCGCTGAGGATTTGGCCAAGCTGAAGCTGCACCGGCGCGGCCGATGTGCTCGAAGCCAAAGATGCAAGCTCGGACGCGAGCTGTGGTGCGGCGATCGAGGTCATCGCAAGCGATGATAGCGCCCGCGCGTAAAGGAGCTGTTAACCAAAAACGGCCCGTTACAAGCCGCCCGACATCAGTTTTTTGTTCTCGCGGTCGAGCTTTCGCAAATCGCCCGACGTCATTTCAAAGTGCTTTCGGGGCGCGCTCCAGCGATAGGTCGCGTGATAGGCCCTCCGGAACGGGTGCGGTATCTTCTCACCACTGCAATCCGCCCAGTCGGGCTCCAACGTGACGCTCTCGTTCACGGCAACATGGATTCGGCGATAGCGCCTGCCGGGATCGGCCGCCGTTGTAATCACTAGTTCTTGGCTGCGACGGGATGTGCAGATCCGCACGTCAAAAGTAAACAGCGAGCCTGCCAGATGAAAACGATTGTTGCGCACGAACAGAAATTCGGTGCCGACAAAATCTTCGTTCGAATTGAAATGGTCGCTGCTGATTGTGATCAAGTCCGCGTCATCCTTGTGTCCTTGGCCGAGCGGAAGCGGCTTGCCGGAAAATCCAGTCAGACGGTCGGTGCCGACCTCGACCACGTCGAGAAGCTTCGGCTGATCCGCCAAGTGATCCGATATGTCGAACAGCGCCAGCAGCGTGAACTCCGTCACCGCTTCGTCGGAGGGGCCGAGATCAATCATCAGCGCCAGGCGCGACTTACCGTCGGCGTTGATCGTTTGCGCGGTCAGCAATTGGATGGCGACCGGACCGGCAGGAATGGTCTTGGCGTCCTCGCCCTCGATGTGCCGATACGGCACGATCGTATGCGCGGTCGGTTCGCCGTACAGGGACAGGCTGTCGAGATCGGTGACGACCTGTTTCACCAAGTCGAAATAGGTCGCGGTCGGATGACCTGGCACGTGATCGGTGGGATCGAGCGCGCCGCCGGCGCGGCTTGCGACAGCCGCGCATAAGAGCCCAGCGAAAAATGTGATGGCGGCGACCACCGCTCGCGCTGATCGCTTCATCTATCGGAAGCCGTCGCCCTCGCGCGGATCGGCGCCGCTGCAACTGTCGTTATTGGCTGGCAATAATGGTCCGCCGATTCGGGTCACGCCATAGAGCCCGAAGCCTAAGATGATGAAGATCGGGATCGCCGGGTTGAAGCTGAAATAGACACCGGCGATCATCACGGCGGCGATGAGCGCGACCACGGCAAGGAGCAGCCTCAGCACCTGCGCCTCCTGATCGACTTGTGGGGGCAAAGCGTAAGTCGGGATTCCGGGCGTCTGCGTTCAATGCCATGATATCGGCGCGAGTGCCGCTGGCGCCGCCGTCGGCGCTCCACTACCATTCCAATCCAACGATGTAACGCAGGAAGGCCGCATGCCGGGACGGGTCGAGGGAAAAATCGCTTTGATCGTGGGGGCGGGCTGCGTCGGGCCCGGCTGGGGCAATGGCCGCGCCGCCGCGGTGCTGTTCGCGCGTGAGGGCGCCAAGGTTTTCGCGGTGGACAAGGACGCGGATTCGATGACGGAGACCGTGGCGCGCGTCGGCAATGATGGCGAGATCGCAACGCATACTTGCGACGTGCTCGACGACACGCAGGTCGCGGCGATGACGGCGGCCTGCCGTAAGAGATTCGGCCGCATCGACATTCTTCTCAACAATGTCGGCGGCTCGGCCGCGGGCGGCGCCGCCGAAATGTCGGAGGAGGCCTTCGACAAGCAGATCGACTTCAATCTCAAGAGCGTTTTCTTGTCCTGCCGTCACGTCATCCCGGTCATGGTCGAGCAGGGCGGCGGCGCGATCGTCAACACTTCGTCGAGTTCCGGCATCCGTTTCACCGGCTCGCCGCAGATCGGCTATGCTGCGTCCAAGGCTGCGGTGATCCAGTTCTCGCGCGTCACCGCGGTGCAATATGCCAAGAGCGGCGTTCGCGTGAACACGGTGATCCCGGGCCAGATGCACACGCCGATGGTCGAAACGCGGCTCGCCAAGCAACGCACCGGCGGCGACGTCGAGGCGTTGCTCAAATCGCGCGTCGCCCGCATTCCGCTCGGCTTCATGGGCGACGGCCGCGACACTGCGGCCGCCGTGCTATTCCTTGCCTCCGACGAAGCGCGATTTATCACAGGAACCGAGATCGTCGTCGACGGCGGCATGACCGTCCGTTGCGATTGATTGTCACAAGTAGAGTGTGTCCGTATGTCCATCGATGCCGACGATCTGACGCCGACGATTTTGCCACCCAACCCGCATCCCAAGAAGCCGCGCATCGCCTTGCCGACGCTCGCCTGCGATTCGCATTTCCATGTGTTCGGCCCGCACGCCAGATTTCCTTATGCGCCGAAGCGGCCGTTCACGCCGACCGACGCGCCCAAGGAGGATCTGTTCCGCCTCCACGAATTCCTCGGCTTTCAGCGTGGCGTTTTCGTGCAATCGACCTGCCACGGCAGCGATCATGCGGCGCTGGTCGATCTGCTTGAGGCCGGGCAGGGCCGCTATCGCGGCGTGGCGCTGCTCGAGCCGACCATGTCACCGGAAGAAGTCGAGCGCCTGGATGAAGCCGGCGTGCGCGGCCTGCGGCTGCATTTCTACTTCGCGCATCTCGGCCACGCGCGGCCGCGCGAGGACATGCTGAGAATGATCGAGCTTGCCGAGCCCTATGGCTGGCATGTCGCCATTCATTGCGGCGGCAACGGCATTGTCGAGCTTTACGAGTTCATCCGCTCGATCGATGCACCCGTGGTGATCGACCACATCGCCCGCATTGATGTCGGCGAGGGCCTGCACGGCAAGGCGTTTGCTACGCTGCGCCGCCTGCTCGACACCGGCAATGTCTGGGTCAAACTGTCGGGCACGGATCGTATCACCAAGCAGGCTTATCCTTATGCCGACGCGGTGCCGTTCGCGCGCAACCTTGCCCAGCACGCGCCGGAGCGCGTGGTCTGGGGCACCGACTGGCCGCATCCGAACCACAAGGCGATCCCAAACGACGGCGAGCTCGTCGATCTCATCGCCGAAATCGCGCCCGACGACAAAACGCGGCGGCTGATGCTGGTCGACAATCCGGCACGGCTGTTCGGATTCTAGCGGCATGTAACCGGGGCAGGGCGGTGGCGACGAAATATCCAAGCTTCGTCGAAGCCATGCGGCAGTCGCCGGTGATGCTCACCGACGGCGGCATCGAAACCCGCTTGATCTATCAGGATCATCTGACGCTGCCTGACTTCGCGTCGTTTCTTCCATTGTCCGATCCGGCCGGCCGCGGCGCGATCGAGGCGCTGTATCGCAGCTATTTCAATGTCGCCGCGGATACCGGACTGCCGATGCAGGTCGGCACGCCGACCTGGCGCGCGCATCCGGAAGGCCTGGCGCGCCAAGGCTTTACTGCGCCGAACGATCTCCATCGGGTCAATGCGGCTGCCGTCGCCCTGTTGCAGGATCTGCGCCAGGTGTGCGGGCTCAGGGGCCAGGTCTTCATCGCCGGAGTTCATGGGCCCCCGCCGCGACGGCTATGATCCTTACAATGCGCCGGACGCTCGTGAAGCGCGCGACTATCACTGCCCGCAAGCGGCGTGTCTCGCCGGCCTCGGCGTCGACTTGCTGTATGCGCCGACATTCGCCAGCGCCGACGAGTTACGCGGCGTTGCGGGCGCGATGGCCGTGACTGGTTTGCCCTATGTGCTGGCGCCGGTGATCGATGCCGGCGGTGTCCTGCTGGACGGCGTGCCGCTCGCTGACGCAATCGGCCGGATCGACGCGGAGATCGCGCCGCGCCCGCTGCATTATCTCATCGGCTGCGTACATCCGACGACTTTACGAAAAGCGTGGCACCATCAGCCGAAGCTGCCCGAAACTGTCGCGGAACGCGTTGTCGGACTGAAGGCGAATGCATCGAATTTGCCGCCGGATCAGCTCGACAAGCTCGATCACCTCGAGGAAGGCCGACCGGAAAATTTCGCCGACCTGATGCTGGGGTTACATCGCGACTACGGCTTGCGGGTACTCGGTGGTTGCTGCGGAACGGACGATCGTCACATCCGTGCGATCGCGGACCGCTTGGTTGCGCGGTCTCCAAGGGATCATGCCCGATCTCCAAGCGAGTGATACCATGCCCAAGACAATGCCCAAGACGACACTCGGAAAACTCCCCGGCGACGCGTTCGGAATGACCGATCTACCGGTGCTGCCGCCGGACCTGCTCGCCAGTTTTCGCGCGCTTCCCGATCTCACCGGCATCGTCTCCGACGCGATGGACGAGCTCGGCATTGTCGGTGCGGTGCCGGCGGCCTTGCTCGCCCCGCGCGATCCTTCGGCGCGGCTCGTTGGGCGAGCGCTGACCGTGCGCAATGTCGCTGCGAACGCGTCAGTTCCGGACAAGGTGAAGGCCGGCATTTCCGGCTTGGGCGAAATCGAGGCGCATAATCTCGCCGAGTCGGGCGACGTCATTGTGCTGCAGGGCGTCGATCTGTGCTCCAATCTCGGCGGCATATCCGCCACGATCGGCCATCGCCAGGGTGAGCTCGGCGCCATCGTAGACGGTGGCGTGCGCGACGTCGATCATTCGCGCGGCATCGGTTATCCGATCTGGTCGAAGAGCGTGAGCCCGATCACAGGCAAATGGCGGGTCGAGACCGTCGCCATCAACAAACCAGTGACGATCTGTGGCATTGCCGTCGAGCCCGGTGACCTTGTGCTTGCCGACGAGACCGGCGTCTGCTTCATCCCGCGCGCACGCGCAGCGGAAGTACTACAGTGCGCGCAGCGCAACGTTGCGGCTGAAAAACTGCGCGAGGATAAAATCGCCTCCGGCGTGCCGGTGTCGGAATTGTTCAGTAAGGCGCGTTAACAGGCCTAGCTCGCGCATCATTCCCCGGTGATGCCGAGCTTCGTGATCGTTCCGGGCCATTGCGCGAAATCCTGTTTCAGCCGCGCCTCGAAAGCTTCGTGGCCGAGCGTGCCGTGCATGCCGAGCTCGGCAAACCGCGATTTGACGAGCGGCGTGGCGACGACGGCGAACAGCGCCTTTTCAAGCCTGTCGCGGATCGACGCTGGCGTGCCGGCCGGCAGGAAAGCGCCGTACCAGCTCTCCATCACGACGCTCGGCAAACCGAGTTCCTTGGTCGTCGGCAGATCGGGAAGGAGCGGCGTGCGCTCTGAGCGAACAGCGCGATCGGCATCACCGTGCCCGCCTTCACCAGCGGCAGCAGCACCGGCAGATCGGCATTGAGCATGTCGACATGGCCGCCGAGCAGATCGTTGATCGCTGGCGCTGCGCCGCGATAGGGCACGTGCATGATCTTCACGCTCGCCGCGGCATTGTGAGCATTTCGACCGCGATGTTCATGGTCGTGCCCGGCCCGGCAGAGCCGTAGGTGAGCTTTCGCGCTTTGGCCTTGGCGATAAGGTCCTTCATGTTGCTGACGCCGAGGTCATGGTTGACCACCAGCAGCGACGGCATGGTGGCGACCATCATCACCGGCTCGAAGGACTTCACCGGGTCGTAGGCCGTCGTGGGCCGAGGATCGGGCCCAAAACCGTCGCGCCCATGCTGGAGAGCAGGATGGTGTCGCCGTCCGGCGCCGCATGCGCCACGACTTCGGCGCCGATGGCGCCGCCGGCGCCGCCGCGATCATCGACGATGACATCGGCCTTCATCTGTGCCGCAAGCTCCGGCGTGAGCAGGCGGGCCAACAGTATCGACCGGACCGCCGGCAGCGAAAGGCACGACGATTTTGATGGTATCGGCGAAAGGCGGCGTTGCCTGAAACATCTGTGTGGCGACGACAAGCGGCGCAAACCGCCGCCCGCCCGCGAGGAGCATGCGAAAGCGTTCCATCCCTTTTGCCCTTCGGCGGCGGTGTCCGCCGCTTCTTGTTTGCGCCGAGGCTACTGAGCGACGATGCCTTCGGGCGCGGTTTCGAGCTCGAACGCGGCCGCGAACAGCGCGCGCGTGTAATCGGTTTTGGGATTGCGGAACAGTTCGGCGGCCTCGCCGCTTTCGACCACCAGACCGCTGCGCATGACCAGCAATCGGCTCGCCAGCGCCGCGACCACGCGTAGATCGTGGGAGATGAACAGATAAGTGAGATTGTGCCGCTTTTGCAAAGCGCGGAGCAGATCGACCATCTGCGCCTGGATCAGCATGTCGAGCGCGCTGGTCGGCTCGTCGAGCACCATGAAGCTCGGCTCCAGCACTAGCGCACGCGCGATGGCGATGCGCTGACGCTGACCGCCGGAGAATTCATGCGGGAAGCGGAAACGCGTATCGGGATCGAGACCGACATCTTCGAGTGCCTGGATGATGCGCTCGTCGCGCTGGCGCTCCGTCATATGCGGATGGTGCACCCGCAGACCTTCCTTGATGATCTCGCCGATCGACATGCGCGGCGACAGCGAGCCATAAGGATCCTGAAACACGATCTGCATGTTGCGCCGGTAAGGGCGCATTTCCTTGAACGTCAGGCCCTGCAGATTGTTGCCCATGAAGGCGATGCCGCCATCGGACGAGATCAGCCGCAGGATGGCGCGTCCGAGCGTCGATTTGCCCGAGCCGGACTCGCCGACCACGCCGAGCGTTTCGCCTTGGCGCAGCGAAATCGTGAGTCCGTCGCAGGCTTTCACATGGCCCACGGTCTTGCGCATGAGCCCGCGCAGGATCGGGAACCAGACCTTGAGTTGTTCGGTGTTGAGGACCTCGGGCGCGTTGGGCTGCGGCGGCGCCGGATCGGGCTTGGGCTCGGCGGCAAGCAGAGCCTTCGTGTAGGGATGCTGCGGATTCGAAAATACCTGTTCGACCGGGCCGGTTTCGACGATCTTGCCGTCCTTCATCACGCAGACCCGCTGCGCGATCTTGCGCACGATGCCGAGATCGTGGGTGATGAACAGCAGCGACATGTTCAGCCGCTTCTGGATGTCCTTCAACAGCGCGATGATCTGCGCTTGTACGGTGACGTCGAGCGCGGTGGTCGGTTCGTCGGCGATCAAGAGATCGGGCTCGTTGGCGAGCGCCATGGCGATCATGACGCGCTGACGCTGGCCGCCGGAAATCTGATGCGGATAGCTCTTGAGCCGCGTCTCCGGGTCGGGGATGCCGACCTGCGTCAGCACTTCGATGGTGCGCTTGCGCGCCGCGGCGCCGGTCAGCCCGCGATGCAGCAGCAGGATTTCGCCGATCTGCTTCTCGATCGTGTGCAGCGGATTGAGCGACGTCATCGGCTCCTGGAACACGACGGTGATGTCGTCGCCCCGCAACTGGCGCATCTGCTTTTCGGAATATTGCAGAATGTCCTTGCCGTGGAATTGGATGCTGCCTGACGGATGGTGCGCCTGCGGATAGGGCAGGAGCTTGAGGATCGACAAGGCTGTGACCGATTTGCCGGATCCGGATTCGCCGACCAGCGCCACGCATTCGCCTTTGACGATGTTGAACGAGACGCGGTCGACCGCGAGCGTCTCGCGTTCGCCGGATCGGAAGGCGATCGAGAGGTCCTTGACCGACAGGCAGAGGTTTTGGTCGGGGGCAACGCTTGCGTCACTCATGCGAAGGTCTTTCGCGGATCGAAGGCGTCGCGCACCGCTTCGCCGACGAAGATCAGAAGCGACAGCATCAGGGCGACCGTGAAGAAGCCGGTAAAGCCGAGCCACGGTGCCTGCACATTGGCCTTCGCCTGCGACAGCAATTCGCCGAGCGAGGGCGAACCGGGCGGCAGACCGAAGCCGAGGAAGTCGAGCGAGGTCAGTGTCATTACCGACGATGACATGATGAACGGCAAGAATGTCAGCGTCGCCACCATGGCGTTCGGCAGCAGGTGGCGGAACATGATGGTTCTGTTGGAGACGCCGAGCGCGCGCGCCGCTTGGATATATTCGAAATTGCGGCCGCGCAGGAATTCGGCGCGTACTAGGCCGACCAGCCGCACCCACGAGAACAGCAGCAGAATGCCGAGCAGCACGAAGAAGCCCGGCACCAGCACCGAGGAGAGGATGAGCAGAAGGTAAAGCTCAGGCACCGAGGTCCAGATTTCGATGAATCGCTGGAACAACAGGTCGGTCCAGCCGCCGAAATAGCCCTGCACCGCGCCTGCGGCGATGCCGATGATCGACGACACGATGGTCAGGATCAGACCGAACAGAACCGAGATGCGGAAGCCGTAGATCAGCCGCGCCAGCACGTCGCGGCCCTGGTCGTCGGTACCGAGCCAGTTCATTTCCAGATTGCCGCATTGCGCATAGCCGTTCTTGGCGGCGAAATCGCAATCCTTCTTGTTCAACAACCAGGTCGGCTTCGACGGAAACGCCATCGGCGGACGATCATTGATGGTCTTGTAGGAGAAGTGGATCGGCGGCCAGACCACGAAGGCATTGTGCTCCGCCAGGTATTTTTCGGTATAGGGATCGCGGTAGTCGGCAGCGGTGCCGAGATCGTCGCCGAAATCGGTGTCGGGATAAGTGAAGAAGACCGGGAAGTAATTTTTGCCGTCGACATGAATGAAGACCGGCTTGTCGTTGGCGATGAACTCGGCGAACAGCGTGACGAAGAACAGCACGAGAAAAATCCAGAGCGACCAGTAACCGCGCCTGTTGGCCTTGAAATTCTTCCAGCGCCGCGCATTGAGGGGCGAGAGTGTGTAGCTCGGTGCGAGCGAAACGATGCCGAGCGGACCGGTCGGTTCGAGGTCGGGCTTGAATCCCGGCGCTCCTGGAATGGTCTCTGAGGGCGTCTTGACGTCCACCTCACACCTCCCGCGACTCGAAATCGATCCGCGGATCGATCCAAGTATAGGTGAGGTCGGAGATCAGATTAACGACCAAGCCGACGAGCGCAAAAATATAGAGATTGGCGAAGACCACGGGGTAGTCGCGGTTGAGCACGCTTTCGAAGCTGAGCAGCCCGAGCCCGTCGAGCGAAAAGATCGTCTCGATCAAGAGCGCACCGGCAAAGAAGGCGGAGACGAAGGCCGCCGGAAAGCCGGCAATCACCAGCAACATGGCGTTGCGGAAGATGTGGCCGTAGAGCACTTGTCGCTCGGAGCAGCCTTTGGCGCGTGCGGTCAGCACATATTGCTTGCGCAGTTCTTCGAGGAACGAGTTCTTGGTCAACAGCGTCATCGTGGCGAAGGAGGCAAGCCCCATCGAGATGATCGGCAAGGTCAAATGCCAGAAATAATCGGCGATCTTGTGGTACCAGGTGAATTGCGCCCAGCCGTCCGACACCAGCCCGCGCAGCGGGAAGATTTGCAGGAACGAGCCGCCGGCAAACAGCACGATGAGCAGGATCGCGAACAGGAAGCCGGGGATGGCGTAGCCGATGATGATGATGCCCGAGGTCCAGACGTCGAAGGACGAGCCGTCCCTGACAGCTTTGCGGATGCCGAGCGGAATAGAAATCAGATAGCTCAATAGCGTCATCCAGACGCCAAGCGAGATCGAGACCGGAAGTTTCTCCTTGATCAGCTGAAGGACGCTGACATCGCGGAAATAACTTTTGCCGAAATCGAAGCGGGCGTAGTTCCACATCATCAGCAAAAAGCGCTCATAGGCCGGCTTGTCGAAGCCGAACTGCTTTTCCAGGCTCTTGATGAAAGCGGGATCGAGGCCTTGAGCGCCGCGATATTTGGAGTTGAGCTCCATTTGCGCGGCGCCGCCGGCTCCCTGGTTGCCGAAATCGCTCGAGGAGCCGGAGATGCGCGAGCCTGCACCGGTATCGCGGCCGGAGATTTGCGCGATCACGCGCTCCACCGGGCCGCCGGGCGCGAACTGAATGACCGCGAACGAAACCAGCATGATTCCGACGATCGTTGGGATCATGAACAGGAGGCGGCGGACAATGTAGGCGGTCATTCTCGATCGGGCCCGTGGTTCTATGCTCTTGTCGGGCGGCAGGGACGAAGCCGACCTAGTTTAGCAGTCTTGGTGACGCTTTTGCGTCGTTTCCGCGGGCTTGCCCCCTTAAGCCCTTGCCTTGCAGATTGGCACAGGTCAACCGGCTGCGGTCAATGGCCGCGAAAAGCCGGCGAATGTTCCGGCAAGATGGGTACCTGGTACCGGACCAAGGTTCAGCCGGTCCGGCCGGTTCTGGCGGCCTTTTGCGGGTCGGACCACCACGTCTCCGGAATGCCGAGGGAATAGCGGGGCTGTGCGGCCGGGCGGCCGAACACGTCCCAATAGGCGATCCAGTGCGAGGCTTTGTACCACTGCGGAATCCAATAGCGGCCGGACCGGATCACCCGGTCGAGGGCGCGGCAGGCCGTGACCAAAGTGGGGCGCGAATTGGCGCCGATGATCGCATCGATCAGGGCGTCGACAGCGGGATCCGAGATGCCGGCCAGATTGTTCGAGCCTTTGAGGGTCGCCGCCTGCGAGGAGAAATAGGAGCGTAGCGAATCGCCCGGCGTCGAGGAAAAGCCAAAGCGGTCGATGGTGATGTCGAAATCGAACCCGTCGCGGCGTGCCTGATATTGCACCGGATCGACCAGGCGCAGCGTCGCCTCGATGCCGATGATCCCGAGATTCCTGATGAGCGCGGCGTGATGGGGCTCGAAATTCGGTTCGTCGACCAGGAACTCGATGCTGATCGGTGCGCCGTTCGGCAACAAGCGTTTGCCGTTCTGCAATGTGCAGCCGGCGTCCTGCAGCAGCCGTGCCGCCTTGCGCAGCAGCGTGCGATCCTGGCCGGATCCGTCGGTCACCGGCGGCACATAGGCATCGCCGAAGACTTCGTCGGGCAGATGGGCGCGGAACGGTTCGAGCAGCGCGACCTCATCGGGGCTCGGCGGTCCTTTCGCCATCATCTCGGAATTCTGGAACACCGAGACCGTGCGTAGATAGGAGCCGAACATTATGTTCTTGTTGGTCGATTCGAAGTCGAAGGCGTTATTGAGCGCCTCGCGCACGCGCGGATCGGCAAATTGCGGCCGCCGCGTATTGATGAACCAGCCCTGTGCGCCCGACGGCGTATCGTCGGGGAATTCGTCGCGCTTGACGCGCCCATCCTTCTGCGCCGGGAAATCGTAGCGCGTCGCCCAGATGCGCGAGGTGAATTCCTCACGGAACAGATAATTCCCGGCGGTGAAGCCTTCGAAGCCGACATCGCGGTCGCGATAAAATTCAAAGCGCACCACGTCGAAATTGCTCTGCCCGCGCGCGACCGGAAGTGCAGCGCCCCACCAATCGGCAACACGATTATATTCGATGAAGTGTCCCGGCTCGAAGCGGCCGACCTTGTAGGCGCCGGAGCCGAGCGGAATATCGAGCGTGGATTCGTCGAACGGCCGGCTCGCATAATAGGCGCGCGAGAAGATCGGCAGGCCGGCGGTGAACAGCGGCACGTCGCGGGCGCGCTTGGGTTCGAAAGTCAGGGTAACGGTTCGCTCGTCAGCGGCGGTAGCGTTTTTGAAATCGCGCAATGACTGGCCGATGATCGGGTGGCCTTTCTCCTTGAGGATATTCAACGAGAAGGCGACATCGTGTGCGGTGAGCGGCGAGCCGTCATGAAACTTCGCCTGCGGCCGGATCGTGAACTGATAGGTCAGGCCATCGGCCGAACGGCGCACCTTCTCTGCCGCCAGTCCATACATGGCGTCGGGCTCGTCGCCGGCGCGCACCATCAGCGTCGCGAAGGTCAGCTCCATGCCCTGCGCGGCGTCGCCTTTGAGAATGAAACTGTTGAGCGAGTTGAAGGTGAGGAAATTCTGATTGTAGATGCGGCCCTGGCCAATCTGCGAAAACCTGCCGCCCTTCGGCGCATCCGGATTCACATAGCGAAAATGCGAAAAGTCGGCCGGATAGCCAAGATCGCCGAAGGCCGACATGCCGTGCAACTCGATGACATCGTCGGCATGGGCTTGGTGCAATGCAGGCGCGAAGGCGCAAGCCGCGACGCCGGCGCTCAGCTTGAGCACGCGCCGGCGTGAAATCTTAAAGGTTCGCATCGTCCTCAAATCCGGCAGGCGCGAAAGCTCGGCTTCCCGCCAATCCTGTTCAGAGGACCGCTAACCTGTCTTTGCGGCTTTTTGGGCATCCCACCACCACACGGTCGGAAATGCCGAAGCACCGTATTTTGGCATCGTGTCCGGATGGCCGAAACGGTCCCAGCGCGCCGTGCGCGCGAACGGGTAGTACCATTGCGGCACGACATAGAAATTCCACAACAGGATGCGGTCGAGCGCTTTGATCGCGGCTTCGAGATCGGGCCGGCTTTTGGCGAAGATCACCTGGTCGATCATGGCATCGACGGCGGGATTTTTGATCCCGCCAAGGTTATCGGAGCCGGACTGATCGGCCGCCTGCGAACCCCAGAAGCCGCGCTGCTCGTTGCCGGGCGACAGCGATTCGGGCCAGCCGGAGGTGATGATGTCAAAGTCCCAGCCGCGCAGGCGGTTGATGTATTGCGTGGGGTCGACGGTCCGCACGTTGACCGTCATGCCGAGGCGATCGAGCGAAGGCTTGTAAGACAAGAACACCCGTTCGAAGCTCGGATCTTCGGACAGAAGCTCGACCGTATAGGGCTCGCCGGTCTTGGCATTGACCAATTGCTGATCGCGGAGCTCGTAACCGGCTGCTTTAAGAAGCCGTATCGCTTCGCGCAGATTCTCGCGCACCAATTCGGGCGTGCCGCTGTTCGGATTCATATACGGCTTCTTGAAAACCTCCGGCGGTATCTTGTCGCGCACCGTTTCCAGAAGCTCCAGCTCTTTTCCGGTCGGCATTCCGGTGGCGGCAAGGTCGGTGCCGGCGAAATAGCTGGCGATGCGCTTGTACGAACCGAAGAACAGCTGCTTGTTCAGCTCTTCGAAATCGAGCGCGTAGTTGAAGGCCAACCGCACCCGCGGATCCTTGAATTTGTCGCGGCGGAGATTGAAGACGAATGCCTGCATGATGCCGGTGTTGCGGATCGGAAATTCTTCCTTGATGACCCGCTTGTCGGTGACCGCCGGGAAATCGTAGGCCGTCGCCCAGTTCTTGGCGACGTTCTCATTGCGCCAATCGATATTATCCGCCTTGAAGGCTTCAAGCGCGACCGTCGAGTCACGGAAATACGTGAATTGCAGCTGGTCGAAATTGTACATGCCGACAGTCACGTTCAGGTCTTTGGCCCAATAGTCCTTGACCCGTTCGTAGGTGATATCGCGCCCGGCGGTGAAATCCTTGATGCGGTAGGGACCGCTGCCCATTGGCGGCTCGAGCGTGGTCTGGGTGATGTCGCGTTTCTTGCCGTCCTTGTCGGTGCCCTCCCACCATGCTTTCGGCAGCACGGTGAGCTGGCCGACGATCTGCGGCAATTCGCGATTGCCCGGTCCGTCGAACGTGAAGGTGACCTCATGCTCGCCGGTCTTCTCGGCCTTGGTGACATGCCGGTAATAGGCCATCTGCGATGGGCTGTTCTTCTTCCACGCTTCAAACGAAAAAATGACGTCTTCCGGAGTGACCGGCGTGCCGTCGTGCCATTTCGCTTCCGGGCGCAGGCGGTAGGCGACCCAGGCATAGTCGGCCGGGAAGCGCAACGCATTGGCGAGCAGGCCATACTCGCTCGACACTTCATCAAGCGAAGACATGGCGAGCGTGTTGTAGAGGATTGTATTGCTCAGCGCGGCGAGCCTGCCTTTGACGTCGGCGATCACCGGATTGAAATTGTCGAAAGTGCCGAGCGCGATCTGGCGCACCGTGCCACCTTTCGGCGCCTGGGCGTTGACGTATTCGAATTGCTTGAAGCCGGCCGGATATTTCAGGTCGCCGAATTCCGACGTGCCGTGCCGCCAGGCCGGTTCCGCCGCAACCGGTGTTTGCGCCAGCGCCGGGGAGATCCAGGCCGGCAAAGGAAGGGCGCGCGCGGAGAGCGCCAGCATTGCGGATTTCAAGACTGTTCTGCGATTCACCAGGCTCTCCAATGCGTTTTGCGGATGAACGATCGGCGCGAGGAAAGAGTAACCAGGATTTTTATGCGCTCGATGACGGCATTATCCGCATTTCACGAGGCTGCGCCAGCGTTCCGGTGTGCGGCGCAACGCGCCGGTCCGGCCGCGACCGGCTGGGCAAGCACCTGAAGTTGCAATGGTAGCGGGCTCCGGCGGTGCCAAGCGGCCGCCTCGCGCCGCTACTTCGCGCCCGTATTACTTCGCGCCGGTGTCTTTGGGCAGCGGCACCGGGTTCGGCGACAGCGAGTCGAGATAATCGATTACGTCGGCGCGCTGCTTCTCATTAGACAAGCCGGCGAAGGTCATTGCCGTTCCCGGGGCAAAGGCGCTCGGCTTGGTCAGCCACTTGTTGAGCGTATCGAAATCCCATTTTCCGCCGGCCTTTCCCTTCAAGGCAGCCGAATAATTAAAGCCCGGGGCGGTCGCGATCGGGCGATTGACCACATTGTAAAGATCGGGACCGATCTTGGCGCCGGCGCCTTCCTTGAAGTTGTGGCAGGCCTCGCATTGCTTGGCGACGTTGGCGCCTTTCTCGGCGGAGGCGGAGGCCAAAAGGGTCGCGATCGGCGTTTCGACGGGCGCCTTGGCGGCGGCGCCGCCTGCGGGCTCCTCGGACTTGACCTCGATCACGTACCCGGGCTTGGCCGGCATCTGCGGCTCAAAGATCGCGCCGGAGACGATGTGCACGGCGACAAGGACGAGACAGGTGCCGAGCAAGGCGCCGAGAATCTTGTTGATTTCGAACGAATTCATCGCTGAATGGCTCCGCAGCGGAAGGCAGGCGGCGCACAATTAGCCGGTTTGCTGCGGTCTGTGCAACCGGTTAAGCGCGGTTTCGGCGGTCGAGGCGATGGCGGACGTTCTTGTGCTCATTCCAGCCCGCATGGCCGCAACCAGGCTCCCGGGCAAGCCGCTTGCCGATATCGGCGGCGAGCCGATGATCGTGCATGTTCTGCGCCGCGCGCAGGAGGCCGATATCGGGCCGGTGATTGTGGCGACCGATGCGCCGGAAATCGCCGCCGCTGTGGATAAGGCCAAGGGCCGCGCGGTGCTGACGCGCTCAGACCATGCTTCGGGTTCCGACCGCATTTTCGAGGCGCTCGGTAAGGCCGATCCGGATCGCCGCGCCAAGTTCATCGTCAATCTACAGGGCGATCTGCCGACGCTCGATCCGAAGGCGGTGGCCGCGGCACTCAAGCCGCTTTGCGACGATGCGGTCGATATCGCCACCCTTGCCGCCGAGATTAAAGTCGAGGACGAGCGCAGCAATCCCAATGTGGTGAAGGTCGTCGGCACGCCGCTCGGACCTGAGCGGTTGCGCGCGCTCTATTTCACCCGCTCGACCGCGCCCTGGGGCGAGGGGCCGCTCTATCACCATATCGGGCTTTATGCCTATCGCCGCGCCGCGCTCGAGCGCTTCGTGAGCCTGCCGCCGTCGCCGCTCGAACTGCGCGAAAAGCTCGAACAGCTCCGCGCGCTCGAAGCCGGCATGCGCATCGACGTCGCCATCGTCGATGCGGTGCCGCTCGGCGTCGACACGCCGGAAGATCTCGCAACAGCCCGCCGAATGCTGGCCAAGTGAATTCCTTACGTGTGAAATCCTGGCGCGCGAGCCTTTGGCGCGTTAAGCAGCCCGGACGTAAGATACTGACGGACAGCCGCAATTGAGCGTAGAGTGGTCAAGCGAAAGAACATGAGCAAACGCAAGAAAATCGCATTTCAAGGTGAGCCAGGGGCGAATTCGCATATCGCCTGCAATCTCGCTTACCCGACTTATGAGCCATTGCCGTGTCCGACCTTCGAGGACGCGTTCGCCGCGGTACGCACCGGGCGGGCGGCGCTCGGCATGATTCCGATCGACAATTCGGTCGCCGGGCGGGTTGCCGACATTCATCACCTGATGCCGGCCTCGAAGCTGCATATCATCGGCGAGTGGTTCCTGCCGGTGCAGCATCAACTGATGGCGCCGAAAAAAGCGACGCTCAAGACCGTCAAGACGGTCGAGAGCCATGTGCATGCGCTCGGCCAATGCCGCAATATCATCCGCGCGCTGCATCTCAGGCCGATCGTCTCGGCCGACACCGCGGGCGCGGCGCGTGAAGTCGCCGAGGCCGGCGATGTCACCCGCGCGGCCCTGGCGACCAAGCTCGCGGCAAAGATCTACGGCTTGCGCATTCTCAAGAGCGACGTCGCCGATGCCAGCCACAATGCGACGCGTTTCGTCATTCTGGCGCGCGAGCCGAAATGGGCGAGCCGCAACGAAAAGCGGGTGATGACCACTTTCATCTTCCAGGTGCGCAACATTCCGGCCGCGCTCTACAAGGCGCTCGGCGGCTTCGCCACCAACGGCATCAACATGACCAAGCTCGAAAGCTACATGGTGGACGGCAGTTTCACCGCGACGCAGTTTTATGCCGATGTCGAGGGCCATCCGAAGAACCGCGCCCTCGAACTGGCGCTCGAAGAGCTCGAATTCGTATCGCAGCCGAAGAGCCTGCGCATCCTCGGGGTTTATCCAACGCACCGGTCGCGGGAAAAATTCGTGAGCTAAAAATCAGGGAAGAGAAGCGATGCCCAAGGAGGAAGCTGCAAAGGTCCGGCGTACGCTGCAATTGCGTTTCACGCTGCCAAGCGCAGATTCAAGTCAGCTTGTCGCCATGATCAAGGCCGCCGCGCCGTTCTATCAGATGTTCGGCAGCAACACGCAGGTGCGGCTCCTGCAGAATGTCGACGATCCGGCGAAGTTGGTGCAGATCATCGATTACGACGCCAACGAGGATTGGGAACTGAGCCGCCAGCGCATGGCCAGCGATCCGCGCATGCAGGTCTATCTGCAGAGCTGGCGCACCATGTTCCCCGGCGCGCTCGAAATCGACGTGTTCCAGGAAGTCTAGCTTCAGGCTTAGATCGTCTGATTATATTCGCCGACCTGCTTGTGGGTGCGCAGCACCGCGTCGACTGCCTTGAACATGTCGCGCATACGCGCTTCGGAGACCGGGCTTTCGACGACGACGACGAGCTCCGGCTTGTTGGACGAGGCCCGCACCAGGCCCCAGGTGCCGTCGTCCACCGTCACCCGCACGCCGTTCACGGTGACCAGATCGCGGATCGCCTGTCCCGCGACTTTGCCGCCCTTCTTCTGCTCGGCCTCGAAATGCTTCACCACCGCGTCGACCACGCCGTATTTCTCCTCGTCGGCGCAATGCGGCGCCATGGTCGGCGACGACCAGGTCTTCGGCAGCGCGTTCTTCAGGTCCGCCATGCTCTTTCCCGGATTGCGATCGAGCATGTCGCACACCGCCATGGCGAAGATCAGCCCGTCGTCATAGCCGCGGCCGAGCGGCTTGTTGAAGAAGAAGTGGCCGGATTTCTCGAAGCCTGCCATGGCGCCAATCTCGTTGACGCGGCGCTTCATGTAAGAATGTCCGGTCTTCCAGTAATCGGTCTTGGCGCCGTTCTTGATCAGAACCGGATCGGTCATGAACAAGCCGGTCGATTTGACGTCGGCGACGAATTTCGCGCCGGCGTGGTTCGACGAGATGTCGCGCGCCAGCATGACGCCGACCTTGTCGGCGAAGATTTCGTCGCCGGTATTGTCGACCACGCCGCAGCGGTCACCGTCGCCGTCGAAGCCGAGGCCGACGTCAGCCTTGCTGGCGAGCACCGCATCGCGCATGGCGTGCAGCATTTTCATGTCTTCGGTATTCGGATTGTATTTCGGGAACGTGTGGTCGAGATCGCAATCGAGTGGCACCACCTCGCAGCCGACCTTTTCCAGCACCTGCGGCGCAAACGCGCCCGCGGTGCCGTTGCCGCAGGCGCAGACCACTTTGAGATGCCGCTTGAGCTTCGGCCGGTTGGTCAGATCGGCGATATAGCGCGCCGGGAAATTTTCGACGAATTCGTAGGCGCCGCCCGATGCCTGTTTGTAGGCGCCGCCCAGCACGATCTTTTTGAGCCGCGTCATCTCGTCGGGGCCGAAAGTGAGCGGGCGATTGGTGCCCATCTTCACGCCGGTCCAGCCATTGTCATTGTGCGAGGCTGTGACCATGGCGACGCAGGGCACGTCGAGGTCGAATTGCGCGAAATAGGCCATCGGTGTGACTGCAAGTCCGATGTCATAGACCTTGCAGCCCGCGGCGAGCAGGCCGTTGACCAGCGCCATTTTGATCGACGCCGAATAGGAGCGGAAATCGTGGCCGGTGACGATATGCGGCTTGACGCCGAGTTCGTGAATGAGCGTGCCAAGGCCGAGCCCCAGCGCCTCGATGCCCATCAGATTGATTTCCGATCCGAACAGCCAGCGCGCGTCGTACTCGCGAAAGCCGGTGGCCTTCACCATCGGCTCGGATTCGTAGGCATAGGTATTCGGCTTCAGCACAGGCTTGGGCTTGGGGAACATGGTTGGTCCGGATCTGAAGAAAGGCGCGGCAGCAATAGCCTAAACGGCGGCGGGATGAAATGGTTGCCTAAACTCGCCGCGATCTACTGCTCCAGCACTAGGCGGCCGTTGGCATATTCATACCGATGCAGCCGCGACAGGAACGACGTGCCGAGCAGGTTCTGGCCGAGCGCGCCTTCCGGCATGACGATGGCCGAGACGTCGTGGATGGTGATGCTGCCGATCTCCAGCCTGTCGATCGTGACCGGCGCGGCGCGTGTCGTGCCGTTCGCGGTCTGCACCCCGATCGTGTAGTCGTTGTAGGCCGGGTGAATGCCGAGCGTCGCCGCGTCGCGCGCGGTCAGGGCTACCATGGTGGCGCCGGTGTCGACGACAAAATCCATCGGCCGCGCATCGACGCGCGCGTCGACCACGAAGTGGCCGTGACTGTCCGGCGCGAGCACGATCGAGCGCGTATTCGCGGGATTCGGAGTGGCCGGCGTCTCGCTGCGGGCCGTCATCATTGTTGGCGCGCGGCTGGCGTTCTGCCCATGTTGCGATAGGTAGCGCGGCACCATGACGCCGGCAGCAAGTGCCACGACAGCAAGAAAAACAAACGACCGCATGTACAGATGTCCGGATGTTTCGACGCATCTGATCATGATGCCGGCGAAAAATGAGCTAATGCGCTTTTATAAAAGTGTGGATTTGGATCGCGTAGGTAAGAGGATTGCTAACTTGCTCGTTAAAATTCGAACTTGTCAGGTGCCGCGCGGTTTTGCCCGCCGCGTCGGCGGCGCCGCGATCGGGTCGTCGGGCCAAGGATGCCTCGGATAGCGCCCACGCATTTCGGTGCGGACCGCGGCATAGCTGCCTCGCCAGAAGCCGGGCAGATCGCGCGTGGTCTGCACCGGACGATGCGCCGGCGACAGCAATTCGATGACCAGCGGAACTTTGCCGCCGGCAATCGCTGGATGGCGGTTGAGCCCGAACAGTTCCTGCACCCGGATGGCGATCTTGGGTCCGCCTTCGGCCTCATAGTCAATCGCCGCCTGCGTTCCAGTCGGCGCCTCGAAATGGGTCGGGGCCTCGGCATCGAGCCTTCGTTTGAGCGGCCAGGGCAGGAGGGCCTCGAGAGCCGCGGCCAATTCGTCCGCGCCGAGCTTGCCGATGGTCGTCTTATCGGTGAGCGATGGCGCCAGCCATTCGCTCGCACTTGCCGCAAGCGCCGCGTCGGACAAATCCGGCCATTCCTCACCTTCGCTTGCGCGCAGGAACGTCACGCGGTCGCGCCATTGCTTGATCGCTTTGCTCCAGGGCAGTCGGCCGATGCCGGCGCTCGTAATCTTTTCCGCGAGAAGCTTTGCCGTTTGTTCGGTCGCTTCAACTGCGATCGGCGCTTCAGCAAGCGCAACGGCGCCGAGCTTGCGGCTTCGTCGGCCGCGCAAGCTGCCGGTCGCGGCATCAAAATTAATGTCGTCGCGGGATTCGATCTGGCCGGCAAAGCTCGTTTCAATCTCGGCGAGTGTGATCGGCGCCGCTGAAAGGATACGGCCCTGTGCCGCGGCGCCGGTGAGTTCGGCGATGACAAGAAATGGCTCGCGTGCGAGCGGCGAAGCCGCATCGACATTGGCGCCGCGTCCATTCATCAAAAGGAAAGCACCGGATCCGCCGCCGCGATTCTTTGCGATGCGCTCCGGATAGGCCAGTGCAATCAGCGCACCGACACTTAATTCCCCTCCCCCTTGTGGGGAGGGGCTAGGGGTGGGGGTCGCAGTTTCCGCCCAGCGCTGCGCCATGGCGCGCGCATCGCGGCCGCGATTGGAGCGGTCGCGATGCAGCGCATTGAGTCGGCCCCGAAGATCGATGTCGTCGCCGCCGAGCCCGCGCTCTCCGATCAGCGCGGCGAGTTCCGCTGCCTGCAGCGCGCTGCCTTCTGCTCCCGCATCGATCACCATGCGCGCGAGCCGCGGCGGTAGTGGCAATTGGCGGAGCTTCTTGCCTTCGTCTGTAATGCGGCCGTCGGCGTCGACGGCGCCAAGCTCGCTCAGCAGCTCCTTGGCTTCGGCAAAAGCCGGACGTGGCGGCGGATCGAGGAAGGCGAGCTTTTCCGGAGCTGCGCCCCAGGCGGCGAGATCGAGTGCGAAAGACGAGAGGTCGGCGGCGAGGATTTCCGGCCGCGCAAATGGCTCCAGCACCGCCGTCTGCGGCTCGTCCCACAGCCGATAGCAGACGCCAGGCTCGGTGCGGCCGGCGCGGCCCCGACGCTGATCGGCCGCGGCGCGCGACACGCGCACGGTCTCAAGCCGCGTCACGCCGACATCCGGTTCGTAGCGCGGCACGCGCGCCAGTCCTGAATTCGACGACAATGCGCACGCCCTCGATGGTGATCGAGGTCTCGGCAATCGAGGTCGCCAGAACGATTTTGCGCCGGCCGGATGGGGCAGGGAGAATGGCGCGGTCCTGCTCGTCGCCGCCGAGCGCACCATACAGTGCAACAACCTCGGTTCCAGCTTCGGTGCGGTTCTCGAGCTGGGTCTGGGTGCGGCGGATTTCGGCGGCGCCGGGCAGAAATGCGAGCAGCGAGCCCGGCTCGGCGCGCATCGCGCGCAGGATCGTATCCGCCATCTGCGGCTCGATCGGTCCGACATCACGGCCGGCATAGCGCGTCTCGACCGCAAAGGCGCGCCCTTCGCTCTCGATCACCGGCGCATCGCCGAGAAGACCGGCGACACGCGCGCCGTCGATCGTCGCCGACATCACGAGGATGCGAAGATCTTCGCGCAATCCCTGTTGGACATCGCGCGCCAGCGCCAGTCCCAGATCGGCATCGAGCGAGCGTTCATGGAATTCGTCGAACAGCACCGCGGCGACGCCGTCGAGCATCGGATCGTCGAGGATGAGCCGGGTGAAGATGCCTTCGGTGATGATCTCGATGCGGGTCTTGCGCGACACTTTCGAACCGAACCGTACGCGCAAGCCAACCGTCTCGCCGACGTGCTCGCCCAAGGTCTTGGCCATCCGCTCGGCGGCCGCCCGGGCCGCGAGACGCCGCGGTTCCAGCACCAGGATGCGGCCTTTCTTGGCCCAGGCTTCCTCCGCCAGTACCAGCGGCACTTTGGTGGTCTTACCGGCGCCGGGCGGCGCCACCAGCACCGCGGCATTGCGCGCGCGCAGGGCGCCGGTGAGGTCCGGCAGCGCGGCATCGATCGGCAGCGGGGAAAAATCCACAGTCTCGTCCAAAGCGGTGCTATCTGGGCGCAGCACCTATATATTGGCGATCATGCCCACAGCACAAAAATCGTCACAGAAGGCGAAGCCGCAAGCTGCCGTAGGCGGCAAGTCCGCCATGGCAGAGCCGGCTGCGCCGCTAGCCCTCTGAGCAAGCCGCTAAAGAAGGGCGATCATCTCTTCCTGGTCGACGGCTCGGGTTACATTTTCCGCGCCTATCACGCGCTGCCCCCGATCAGCCGCAAGTCCGACGGGTTGCAGCTCAATGCCGTGTTCGGCTTCTGCAACATGCTGTGGAAGCTTCTGCGTGACATGAAGCCGGAGGACAGGCCGACCCATCTCGGCGTCGTGTTCGATCTGTCCGAGCGCACCTTCCGTACTGAAATGTATCCCGACTACAAGGCGCATCGTCCCGATCCGCCCGATGATCTGCGTCCGCAATTTCCGCTGATCCGCGACGCCGTCGCCGCCTTCGATCTGCCCTGCCTGGAACAGAGAGGCTTCGAGGCCGACGATCTGATCGCGACTTATGTGCGCGAGGCGTGCGAGGTAGGCGCGACCGCGACCATCGTGTCCTCCGACAAAGATCTGATGCAGCTCGTCAATGACTGCGTCATCATGTTCGACACGATGAAGGACAAGAAGATCGGCCGCGCCGAAGTGATCGAGAAATTCGGCGTGCCGCCCGAGAAGGTCATCGAAGTCCAGTCGCTGATCGGCGATTCCACCGACAACGTGCCCGGCGTGCCCGGGATCGGCGTCAAAACCGCGGCGCAGCTCATCGGCGAATACGGCGATCTCGAAACGCTGCTGGCGCGCGCCGGTGAGATCAAGCAGGACAAGCGCCGGCAGTCCCTCATCGACCATGCCGAGGCGGCGCGGTTGTCGAAGAAACTCGTCACGCTCGACGACAAGGTGAAGCTCGACGTGCCGGTCGGCGATCTCGCCGTGCACGAACCGGATTACAAGCGCCTGGTCGCGTTCCTCAAGGCGATGGAATTCAATTCGCTCACTCGCCGCGTCGCCGAATTCGCCGAGATCGATGCGGCGGAGATCGATGCCAATGCGGATTTCGGCGGCAAAGCGGCGACCTCGCCAGCCGCCGGCAAAGCGAGAGATGTCGATACCGGCGGCGGCGCGACCTCGCTGCAACTACCGCTCGACCGCCCGCCGCAGCCTGCGGATGCGCGCCGGGCCAAAGCGGAACCCGCAAGCCCGCTCACGCCGAAAATCCTCGCCGCGGCGCGGCTCGAAGTGGCGGCCAAGCAGAAATTCGATCGCACGAAATATGAAACCGTCCGCACGCTCGATCGGCTCTACGCGTGGACTGCTCGAGCGCGCGACCAGGGCTTTGTCGCGCTGGACACGCAGACCAACGAAGCCGATCCCATGCGGGCGGACATGTGCGGCTTCTCGCTTGCACTGTCGGCGAACGAGGCCTGTTATGTGCCGCTGTCGCACCGCGACGCCGGCAGCACCGGCGGCGATGACAGCGCCGGCGGCCTTGGCGGCGGATTGTTCGGCGGCGCGCGCGCGCCCGATCAGATCAAGGAAGCGGATGCCCTGGCCGCGCTCAAGCCGCTGCTCGAAGACGCCGGCGTGCTCAAGATCGGCCACGATCTGAAATTCGACGTCCAGATGTTCGCGCTGCGCGGCATCGAGATCGTTTCCTACGACGATACGAAGCTGATGTCCTACGTGGCCGACGCCGGCCGCGCTGGTCACGGCCTGTCGGACCTCGCCGGGCGCTATTTCACGCATGCGACCGTCGACCCCAATGAACTCACCAAGACAGGCAAGAACAAGATCACTTTCGACTGCGTCGACATCGGCCGGGCGACGGAATACAGCGCCGAGCAGGCCGATGTGAGTTTGCGGCTCTGGCACGTGCTCAAGCCGCGGCTTGCGGCCGAGCACGTGCTGCGCGTCTACGAGATGCTGGAGCGGCCGCTCGTCCGCGTCCTTGCCGATATGGAGCGGCGCGGCATTGCCATCGATCGGCAGATCCTGTCGCGGCTTTCCGGCGAATTCGCCCAGGAGGCCGCCGGCCTTGAAGCCGAGATCAACAAGCTTGCCGGCGAGCCCGTCAATGTCGGCTCGCCGAAGCAGATCGGCGACATTCTGTTCGGCAAGATGCAATTGCCGGGCGGTACCAAGACCAAGACCGGGCAGTGGTCGACCGGCGCGCGCCAGCTCGAGGAACTGGCCGAGCTCGGTCATGAATTGCCGCAGAAGATTCTCGACTGGCGGCAGGTCTCGAAGCTGAAATCGACCTATACGGATGCGCTGCCGGATTACGTCAATTCACGGACGCATCGCGTGCATACAGATTACGCGCTTGCCGCGACCACGACGGGCCGCCTGTCGTCGTCGGAGCCGAACCTGCAGAACATCCCGGTCCGCACCGAGGACGGCCGCAAGATCCGCCGCGCCTTCATTGCCGCACCAGGTCACAAGCTGGTCTCTGCCGACTATTCGCAGATTGAATTGCGGCTCTTGGCCGAGATCGCCGGTATTTCGCAATTGCGCAATGCGTTCCGCGACGGTCTCGACATTCATGCGCTGACGGCGTCGGAAATGTTCGGCGTGCCGGTGAAGAACATGCCGGCGGAAGTGCGGCGCCGCGCCAAGGCGATCAATTTCGGCATCATCTACGGCATTTCAGCCTTCGGCCTCGCCAACCAGCTCGGCATCGAGCGCGAGGAGGCAGGTGCCTACATCAAGAAATATTTCGAGCGCTTCCCGGGCATCCGCGACTACATGGAGGAATCCAAGGCATTTGCGAAAAAGAATGGCTATGTCGAAACGCTGTTCGGCCGCAAATGCCACTATCCGGATATCGGCGCTTCGAATGCCTCGATCCGCGCCTTCAACGAGCGCGCCGCGATCAATGCGCGGCTGCAAGGCACCGCGGCCGATATCATCCGCCGCGCCATGGTGCGCATGGATGCCGCGTTGGCCAAGCACAAGCTCTCGGCGCGAATGCTGCTGCAAGTGCATGACGAACTCGTCTTCGATGTACCGGACGCCGAGGTCGAGCAGACGATGCCGGTGGTCACGCAGGTGATGATCGAGGCGCCGCATCCGGCGGTGTCGCTGACGGTGCCGCTGCACGTCGAGGCACATGCCGCCGATAACTGGGATGCGGCGCACTGACGCGCTCGCTGGGGCTGAAAAAATGAAAACGCTCTTCACCATTATCGGCGCGGCTCTTCTCGCCATGGGCGTGCTCTGGGCGTGTCAGGGCGCAGGCCTCATCCGCTGGCCGGCGGAGAGTTTTATGATCGATGCGCGGCAGTGGGTCTCTTACGGCACCGGCACCGCGCTGGTCGGGCTGGGCATTTTGGTCCTCACTCGGCGTTAGGGTCGAACTCGATCCGGACTCCGGAGCGACGGGGCGTCGGGCTGATCCACGGCAAAATCTTGACGAGTTCCGGCTAACGTCATGACCGGCGGTCATTTTTGCATGGTCGCCAAGTGACGGGCTTGGTGCTAATTTCGCTGCGGGGCTTGCAGCATCCGCTTACCTTTGCGTGGTCGCGATCGCGTGCTGACCTGAAATGGTGTGGCGCCGTCGGGAATGCCTGCGGCAAACGAGGGAAATGGCAATGAAGTCGGTCAATCGCGCTTCACTCCTGGTAGCGGCAGCCGTTATCGTTGCCGTACCGGCGCAATCTCGCCATGCGCTTGCGGGTTATGTCGAGGCGACGAATGCCGCGCCATCCGCGGTTGCCGATAAATCTGCAGCGCCGGCCTCAGCCGATGCCAAAGCCGACGCGACGCCGAGTGCGGAGTGCAGCAAAACCGGACACACCGGTCGAGCAAGGTCCTGCGCCGGCTGCTGCAAAGGCCGAAGCCGCCAGCGCTCCGCCAGCCGCCGCAGATGCAGCGCCCGCCTGCCACGCCGCCCGCCGCAACGGCGGAGGCCAAGCCCGATCCCGACGCTGCCATCGCCGCGCAATTGCACGATGTCATCGGTGGCAAATTCGACACCAGTCTCGGCAATGCGCAGGAACGCGCCACGGTCGATGCCTTTTATTCCGGCCGCAACTACGCGCCGCTCTGGGTGACCGATGGCAAACCGAACGCGCGCGCGGAAGCCGCGATCGCCTATCTCGGCCATGTCGACGCCGACGGGCTCATTCCCGCCGATTATCCGGTTCCGGATTTTGCCAATGCGAACGATCCTGCAGCACTCGCACAAGCCGAGATCAGGCTTACCGCTTCCGTCGTCACTTATGCGCATCACGCCAGTATCGGCCGTGTGCATTGGACGCGAGTGAGCGGCGACATCTCCTATGATCAGAAGGCCGCCGATCCCGCGGATGTGCTCGGCGCCATGGTCGCCGCCACGGATGCCGCACAGGCGCTCGATGCCTATGAGCCGCACGATCCGGCTTACCTTGCGCTCAAGGCGAAGCTGGCCGAGATCCGCGCCGGCAAGGACAACAGGGTGATCATCGCGGACGGTCCGGCGCCGAAGCTCGGCGGCAAGGACGATCGCGTTGCCGCCTTGCGCGAGCGGCTCGGCCTTTCCGGCGACGGTGCGACCTACGACAAGGCGCTCGCCGATGCGATGAAAGCATTTCAGGACCAGCACGGGCTGAAAGCTACCGGCATGCTCACGCCGGCGACCATCGAAGCGCTCAATGGCCGCGGTTCCGATCGCACCGCCGACATCATCGTCGCGAATATGGAACGCTGGCGCTGGGCGCCGCATGATCTCGGCTCGACCTATGTGATCGTCAACCTGCCGGACTTCACGCTGCGCGTCATCCGCGACGGCAAGCTCGATTGGACCACCAAGATCGTGGACGGCAAGCCTTCGACGCCGACGCCGATCATGAGCGCCGAGATGAAGACGATCACGATCAATCCGACGTGGAACGTGCCGCCGTCGATCGTCAACAACGAATATCTGCCGCTGCTGCGCCAGGATTCCACGATCCTGCAGCGCATGGGATTGAACGTCACCTACAATCCCGACGGCAGCATCCACGTCTCGCAGCCGCCCGGGCCGAACAACGCGCTCGGCCAGATCCGTTTCAATTTTCCGAACAAGTTCCTGGTCTATCAGCACGATTCCAACCAGAAATATCTGTTCGCGACAGTCATGCGCGCGGCGAGTCACGGCTGCATGCGGGTCGAGGATCCGGCGAAATATGCCGAAGTGCTGCTCGCGATCACGCGGCCGGGCGATGGCTATACCGCCGAGCGCGTGAAGCGGATGTTCGGCAGCTCTGAGAACGAGCTCAAATTCAACACGCCGATGCCGGTGCATCTGACCTATCAGACTGCATTTGTGGATGATGCCGGCAAGCTGCAATTGCGCGACGACGTCTATGGCCGCGACCGCGATCTGCTCGCGATCCTGAAAAACGACCAGCAGCGCAAGGTCGCCGACACCGCAATCGAGCGCAGGGACAATACCGTGCGCCGCGAAGTGCTGGCCATGCCGGACAATGCCTTCAGTCGCGGCAGCATCTTCGGCCAGAATTTCTTCGCGCGGATGTTCACAAACCCGTTCGCCAATCAGTTCGCGCCGCAGCCCGCACAGCCGGCGCGCGCCCGCACCCAGCGCCGGGCGGAGGCGCGCTAACTCTGTTTGAGCAGCCCGAGCTCGCCGAGCACGGCGACGAATTCCCTGCGTTCATCGTCGAGATAGGCGTGTAGCGCCGCGCCGTCGCGATACATCGGCGACCAGCTCAGCCGCTCGAGCTCGTCGCGCCAGACCGGCTGCTCCGTCGCCGCGCGCAACAGGCGCTGCCAATACGTGACTTGATCCGGGGCAAGTCCGGCCGGCCCGGTGACCCCGCGCCAGGCGCCGACGATGCAGTCGGCCCTCTGTTCCTGCCAGGTCGGCGTTGCGGCAAAGGCGCCGGACAGGGGCTCCGGCGCGGAAACGCCGAGGACGCGCACGCGGCCCGCCGCCAATTCGGCAAGCACGCTCGCGGCCGTCACCGCGCAGATATCGGCGGAGCCTGAGACGACATCGGCGACGGCGGTGAGTGCGGAGTCGAAGACCCGAATGACAGGCGCATTGACGTCGCCGCCGGACTGTCGTGTCAGCTTGGCGAGCGCGATATGGTTCGGATTGCCGAGCGCGGTCGACAGCGCGACCTTGAGCGATGCCGCGTCGCTACCGAGACGGTTGAGAAAATCAGCCCCGGTTTTAAGCGGTGAATCCGATCTGACCGCAAACGCGATATATTCGGTGACCAGCGTCGCGATGGGCGCATATTTGGAATGCTCGAAGCTCGCGGCGCCGACGAGGTAGTCGGTCGTGAGGTTGGGTGATGAGATGCCGATGACATGGCCGTCGCCAGGATACCTGTCGATGTAGTCAGTCCACGCCTTGCGCGCGCCGCCGCCCGGTACATTCACGATCTCAATGGGCACATTGCACCAGCGGGTTGCCGCAACGGCTTTTTCGAGCGCACGCGACACGCGGTCGAGCCCGCCGCCGGGCGGCGTACCGGCGACGATCTGGATTGAGCGTTCCGGTTGCCAAGTCATGTGCCAAGCCATGCTGTTGCGGCTGCGCTAATTCGGTTTGCTGTCGGCGCCGCCAAAGACTCGCGACCAGAGCACGACCTCGTTTTTGTAAAATGTGTCGAAATAGGCTGCGCTACGCTTGTCTTTCGGGACTACCTCATAACCGAGATCGGCGAAATGCTTGACCACGTCGGGGTCGTCGAGCGCCGCGCCGAGCGCGCGGTTAAGCTTGTCGATGATGGCGGGCGGCGTGCCTTTCGGCGCCGACAGGCCGAACCAGACCGTGAGGTTGAACTCCGGCATGCCGGCTTCCGCCGTGGTCGGCACATCGGGCAGCATGGGCGAGCGCTTGTCGCCGGTTACCGCGAGCGCCTTGACCGCGCCGCTCTTGATGTGCGGGGCGATATTAACGATCTGATTGCAGCCGAAATCGACATTGCCCCGCACCAGATCCATCGTTGCCTCCGGCGTGCCGCGATACGACGCGACCGTCGGATGCACGCCGGCGAGCGTGTGGAACACCGAGCAGGCGAGATTGGAGATCGAGCCGACACCGGCATCCGCTTCCGTCACTTTCTTCTCGTTGGTCTTAAGGTAGGCGACGAAGTCCTTCAGCGTGTCGGCGGGCACGGAACTCCGCACCGCGATGACCATCGGCGATGTATTGATCAGGCCGATCTGCGCGAAGTCAGTCGAGCGGTAGGGCAGGTCTTTCTTCAAAAATTCCGCCGCCGCATGCGTGCCCGAGCCGGAGATGATGAGCGTGTAGCCATCTGGCGCAGCCTTCGCGACATGGTCGGTGCCAATGGCGCCGCCGGCGCCGGTCAGGTTGTCGACGATCTCCTGCTGGCCAAGCGCTCGTGACATCGGGCCGATGATCAGCCGCGCGGTCGTGTCGGACGGGCCGCCCGGCGGAAACGGCGCCACCAGCGTGATGACGCGTGTCGGATAAGCCGGTGCTTGGCTTTGCGCAGACGTCGCCGGCAGCGCAGCGAGCGCAAGCGCGAACAGCAGAACGCATCTGTTCATGGCGGAAGCTCTAGCCCGGCACCACCGCGATCGCCTCGATCTCGAACAAAGCCGGCTCGCGCGCGAGCCTCGAGATCTGGATCGCGGTCGAGGCCGGCGGCGCCTTGGTGTTGACGTAGCGGTCGCGCACTTCGAAATAGAGCGGTAGGTGCGCCATGTCGACAAAGAACGCCGTCACCTTCACCACATGCTCGAACGTCGCGCCGACCTCAGCCAGCGCGAGTTTCATGTTAGCGAAGCACTGCTCGGCCTGCGCCTTGAAGTCGCCGGGGGCGCCGGCGAACTTGCCGTCCGGCGTCATGCCGAGCTGGCCGGAAAGATAGATGGTGCGGCTCGGGCTATGCGTCTCCACCACGTGGGTATAGCCGCGCGTCGCCGGCATGGTCGTCGGATTGAGAAAGCGGTTGGCGGCCACGTATCATTCCTCCCTTTTGTATTTTTGTCGTCGGTTGACGCCATAATGCAGGGGCCGAAGCGGTTGCGCAAATGACATGCGCATGACGTGTTGACGCGGCGATTGGATGTTGCGCCGCAATGCGTCACAAGAATCGCTTAGGTCGAAGTCAAGATAAATTGCGCGGAAGCGGCCAGCCGCCACGGACAATCCATTCGTAGGAGTGTTATAGTCCCCGCGATATCGCTGAATACCTGCTCGCCTGTTTTTGGTGCCGTCTTTTGGCGGCGCATTGCATCACGCGAAATTGGAGAAAGCGAAATGTCATCCACAGCGCAAGTGTCAGGCTCGTTCGGTGCCTCGTCCGGTCTCGCGCCGTTACGCGCCAAATCGGGCTGGATCGTCGCCCTCGGCGTCGTCTATGCCGTCGCGGGTATCATCGCGCTCGGCAGCGTGGTCCTGGCGACCGTAGCCACGGTCTGGGTGGTCGGCATCATGATGCTGATCTCCGGCGCCGCCGAGGTGATCAATGCGTTTCAGATCAAGAGCTGGGGCAAGTTCCTGCTCTGGCTCCTGCTTGGCGTGCTCTATATCGTCGCCGGCTTCATTGTCTTCGAGAACCCGTTGCTGGCGGCCGCGCTGTTGACCCTGTTTCTCGGCTGCGCGCTCATCGTCTCGGGCGTGATGCGCATCCTGCTCGGCTTCTACATGAAGAGCGAGATGCCCTGGATCGGCGTGGTTCTTTCGGGCGTGATCACTTTCCTCCTTGGACTGATCATCCTGATCCACTGGCCGGTTTCGAGCCTCTACGTGCTCGGCATCTTCCTCGGCATCGATTTGATTTTCGCCGGCGCGAGCTGGATCGGCATCGGGCTCGGTTTGCGGCGAGCAGCATAGCCGTCCGACCTTAGCAGTTGCGCGCGGGCGCCGCGTTGGCGCCCGCATAATGCCGTTTGGAGGGCCGATGGATCGCGAGCCGGTACTCATCGATCTGGCGCTGCAGGGCGGCGGTTCGCACGGCGCCTTCACCTGGGGCGTGCTTGACCGCCTGCTCGAAGAACCGTGGCTTCACATCGCGGCCATTTCCGGTACCTCGGCCGGAGCCATGAACGCCGCGGTATTGGCGGACGGCTGGGTCGCGGGCGGTGCGCAGGGCGCGCGCGACGCGCTCGAGAATTACTGGCGTCAGGTGGCGCGCGGCGCCGCGATCAGTCCGCTGCAGCGCTCGCTGCTCGATCGGCTCATGGGCCGCTGGTCGCTCGATACCTCGCCCGCTTATCTCGCCATGGACCTGATGTCGCGGGTGCTGTCGCCTTATGATCTCAATCCGTTGGGCTTCAATCCGCTGAGCGCCATCCTGGACAAGAGCATCGATTTCGAGCGTCTCGTCCGCTCCCCGATCAAGCTTTTCATCACGGCCACCAACGTGCGCACCGGCCGCGGCCGCATTTTCCGCAATGGCGAGATCACCGCCGACGTGCTGCTCGCCTCCGCCTGCCTGCCGACCATGTTCCGCGCTGTCGAGATCGACGGCGACGCCTATTGGGACGGCGGCTATGCCGGCAATCCGACCATCACGCCGCTCATCCGCGAAAGCGACGCGCACGACACGATCCTCATCCAGATCAATCCGCGCGAACGCCCCGACACGCCGCGCAGCGCGACCGAGATCCTCAATCGGCTTAACGAGATTTCCTTCAATTCTCCTCTGATGAAGGAGTTGCGCATGATCGCGCTGCTGCGCCAAGTCGCCGATCCGGGGCACGGAGAGGGCGAGCGTTGGGCGCAAATGCGCACACACCGCATCATGACCGACATGCTGCTCGAACTCGGCGCCTCGTCGAAGCTCAATGCCGAATGGAGCTTTGTCGCAAAGCTGCGCGACGAGGGTCGTCGCGTCACGAGCGAATTTCTCGATCAGCACGGCGACGATGTCGGCAAGCGCTCGACCGCCGATCTGGATGCGCTCTTGGCCGAGTGCTGAGGGGACTGAAGCGATGGGACTTCTCGGAATCCTGGTCGGGCTCGCGTTTCTCATCTGGCTCGCCTTCCGGGGCTGGAGCGTCCTGCTGCTGGCGCCGGCCGCGGCTTTGGTCGCCGCCGCTTTCGGCGGCGAGCCGCTGCTCGCCAATTGGACCCAGATTTTCATGGGCAGCGCGGCGCGGTTTCTGGCGCAGTTCTTTCCGCTGTTTCTCCTCGGCGCGGTGTTCGGCAAGCTCATGGAGGACTGCGGCGCGGTCACTGCGGTAGCCGAATTCATGACCAAGACGCTCGGTGAGCGCCGCGTGATGCTCGCCGTCGTGCTTGCCGGCGCTCTTGTCACCTATGGCGGCGTCAGCCTGTTCGTCGCCTTCTTCGTGCTGGTGCCGATGGCGCAAACCCTGTTCCACGCCGCCGCCATCCCGCGCCGGCTGATGCCGGCCGCGATCATCCTCGGCACCTCGACCTTCACCATGTCAGCGTTGCCAGGCACCCCGTCGATCCAGAACGCAATTCCGATGCCGTTCTTCGGCACCACGCCCTTCGCCGCGCCGGGCCTCGGCATCATCGCCTCGCTCATCATGCTCGGCTTCGGCCTGTGGTGGCTGCAACGCGCCGAGGCTGCGGCGCGCAGGAAGGGCGAGGATTTCGGCAGCGCTGGGACACTCGGCGCTGACGCCGCGGTCGCCGACGAGAAAGTTCGCGAGCGCGCCACCGCCGCGCGGGAATTCGATCCGGCCGAGATCAATCGTGGCCACCGCAGCGACGCCGTGCCCTCGATTCTCGCTGCCGGACTGCCGCTGGTCGTCGTTGTCGCCGTCAATCTTGTGATGTCGCTTCTGGTGCTGCGCCGGCTCGACTTCTCCTTCCTCGGCGAGGAGCGCTTCGGATCAACCTCGATCACCGCCGTGGCCGGCGTGTGGTCGGTGGTGGTCGCACTTGCCGCGGCGATCCTGGCCGTAATCGCGCTGAATTGGAGCCGACTGCCGGCATTGCGGCAGAGCATGGATGCCGGCGCCAATGCCTCGGTCCTGCCCGCGGTCAGCGTCGCGAGCCTGGTCGGCTTCGGCGCCGTCATCGCCGCGCTTCCAGCTTTCACAGCCGTGCGCGACTGGGTGCTTGCGATCGAGGGCGGGCCACTGGTCTCGCTCGCGGTCGCCACCAATGTGCTCGCGGCGCTGACCGGGTCGGCTTCCGGCGGCTTGACCATCGCGCTCGACGCGCTCGGCGACACCTATATGAAGATTGCCGCGGCGAGCGGCATCGCACCCGCTTTGATGCACCGTGTCGCCGTGATCGGCTCCGGCACGCTCGACATCCTGCCGCATAACGGCGCCGTGGTGACGCTGCTCGCGATCTGCGGCACCAAACATCGCGACAGCTATTTCGACATCGTCATGGTCGGCATCGTCGGCGCCGTTGTCGCGCTCGTGGCCGTCATCGTTCTCGGCACGATGTTTGGGTCGTTCTGAGAAGTTGTCTCGGTGCGGGGCGTTCGGACGCTTCTGCCGGCTGTGGATACGTCGTGTTCGGTATAGATGTTGCGCCATCAGCGAACGACGTCGAGCGCCATTCCAAAGACAATCAGAACGATGAGGAGGCAAGCGCCCGCCACGGGCCATTGTCGCAGTCGGGCGTCGAGTTCTGCGGTAATCCGGCCGATCCCGAGACCGGCGCGTCGGGCGGGGCGGAATGCCGCGAACAGGTTTCGTGTGAAAGGCATCTGATTGAGCCGTGGGTCCCAGCGCCCCAGCAAGATCGCCAGCACGGCGCCCGCCAGGATCGACCAGACCGAGCTCAAAAGGGCGCTGAGAGTGAGCGGATTGGACAATGTCCCCGGTGGAAGCGGCAGGTAGTTTCCCCAGGGAACGAGCCCAAGCAACAGCGAACACAGCGCAAGCACCAGCGCCGCCGCTTCCTGGTAGTGCGGCACGTGCTTGCGCGAGGCCGCGGAACCTACCCGCGGCGCCACCGCGTGCATGATCACGAGCAGCACATAGCCGGCGACGAGCGCCCCGCCGGCCTGGATCGCGACGGCCCACCACCATTGCGATGTCTGCGCCGCGGCACCGAGCAACAAATCCTTGGCGAGATACGCGCCGCTCGGCGGAACCCCGATCAGCGCCAGCCCTGCCAGCCCAAAGGCAAAGATGCTCATCGGCAGCGTTCGAGCAACGCCCGCCAGTCCTGCGATCCGGTCGTGCCCTAACTCCGCGTAAATCAATCCGGCCGCCATGAACATCGCCGCCTTCGCACTGGCGTGCGACATCGCCTGCAGCATGCCGCCTGCCAAAGCGCCGCCATTTGCGACTTGCGTCGATCCCAGCGGAAAAGCGAGCGGGAACATTAGGAACAGATAACCAATCTGGGCCAGGGTCGAGTAGGCGATCAGGAGCTTAAGTCGCCTCTGTCGCAATGCCTCAATGCTGCCGAATAGGATAGCCCCGACGCCCAACCCAGCCAGCACCTGCATCGCTGCCGGGCCCGGCACCCGCGGCATGACGTCAAACCAGAGACGCACCACAATGAAAAACGATCCCTTCACGACGAGCGCCGAAAGCAAAGCACTCGCTGCGGCTGGCGCGCCCGCATGTGCCGGCGGCAGCCAGAGGTGGAGGGGGAAGAGAGCCGTCTTGGCGAGAAGCCCCGTCGTCATGAGCGCGGCGGCCACAAAAAGGACAGGCTCGGCATGGACTCGCTGTGACAGCAAGGTGATGTCGAGCGTGCCGTAACTGCCGTACATGAGGATGGTGCCAGCTAGATAGAGCACGGAGCCAAGCAGCACGAAGAGCAAATATCGCAACGCAGCTTGCAGTGTTTCCGCGCGGCCGTCCAAACAGACCAGCGGTACGGCGGCGAAAGTGAGCAGCTCCAGGGCCACGTATAAGGTGAACAGATCTCCGGCCAAGAAGATCGTGTTCATCGCCGTCCAGACCGCAAGAAGCAAAGTCCAGAAGGCGAACGGCGCGCGGGATTCAATCGAAGCTTCGGGCGTGCGGAAGTCGGCGCGGGCAAAAATGCCGATCGCGCATATCACCAGTGCGGTGATCACCATCATGACGACGGAGAGCCCGTCGGCACGCAACGCGACGCCGAGCGGCGGCGTCCAGCCCCCAATCAGATAGACAAGAGGGCCCCTGGCGAGGGGCTGGGCAAACGCGATCGCGAGCACCGTGGCAAGACCAAGCAGCATTGCGCACGGCACGACACGCTCGATCTGACGTCCGCCGCAAACGAAGGCCAGCAGGGTGCCCGCCAGCGGGATGATGAGCGCCAGCACCAGCAGAAATCCGCTATCAGCGCCGGTCACTGAGGCAATAAAGGCCCGCATCAATCATTCGCTCCGTCGCCGGGAGTTTGTACTAGTGTCTCGGCGGGCGCCCCGACGCGGTCAGTTTGTTTGGAAAGACGTACCAGCAGCGCGACTGCGAGCGCCGTGGCCGCGAAGGCAACGACGATGCCCGTGATCACCAATGCCTGCGGCACGGGATCCGCGAGAGCGCCGGCGGCAGCGCCGCGGCGCGCGATGATGCCAAACAGCAAAAAGACGCCGCTGCCGAGCACGTTGAAGGCGAGAATCCTGCGGAGTAGGTCATGATGGATGATGAGACCATAAAGGCCTAAGCCGACCAGAAGCGCGCCGGTCAATCCCGCCAATGTCGCTGCGTTCATGGCCGCGGTGTCCGGATTGGCGGACCCGCCACAAGCATGGGAAGCGTTGCCGCGATGGACAGCGTCATGAATATCTCGACAAAGATAATCATGGGCTTGGCGAAGCCGGCCGGATAGGCCAGGAAGCTCCCGGCAGTTGCGAAACCCAGAATACCAACTCCCAGGAACACGATCGGCCCAGCGGCAAGCGCGATCCGCAGCCAGCGCCTGCTGATCGCCGGCGCGTCCGCAAGCCTCGCCATCATGATGATCATCCACATGGCTGCCAGAATGGCGCCGCCTTGAAAGGCGCCTCCCGGCTCATCCGCGCCGATCCAGAAGATGCGAATACCAATCAGTATCCCGACTGGTGGCAGCAGTTGCGCGAAGAACGTCAGCGTGCCGTTCTGGGCAATGACAGTTGGTGCGCCTGGTGCGCCGCCCCAGCAGCGGTCGCGCGCGAGCGACCAAACGCCGACGATGGCGACAACCAGCACGCACTTCTCGAGCATCGTGTCGAACGCCCGATAGGCGATCAGAACCGCCGTAACCGGATTACCGAGCCCAGTCGCGGCAATGTTTTGCACCGCTCGCGGGGCGAGGCTCGGTGATGGGTCCGGGAGCGAGACGACGACTGTCGCCAAAGCCAATGTAATAAGTGCGCAGAGCACAGCGATCGCCCAACGCGCCGGTGGCGTAACATCCCGCTCAGTTGCCGGGGCCGCAGACTCTCGCCGCTTGCTTGCCGCGGCAATGAGCAGCACCCCGGTAAGGCCGCCGCCAATGGCCGCTTCGGTCAGTGCTACATCGACCGCAAAGAGTCGCACCCAAATCAGGGATAGCAGCAGCCCGTACGTAACGTAGCTGACGACTGCCGGGAAGGCCGCAGGCGCCAAGACGGTCCAAGCCGCCAACGTCAGCACAAGCGCGGCGAGACCGATGTCGAGCGTTTGCACAATCATCCGGTCTTCTCGGATCGCCGAATTGATTGCGCGATGAGCTGCCCCACGGTCGCGCCCGACAATTGGACAAGCACCCACACCACGACGAGCTTCAGTCCGGCGAGCATATTGTCGGCCAGCGGAAGTAGGCCAATCACGACGAGGCCGAGTCCAACATTGTCCGCTTTGGTCAGTGCATGCAGACGGCTCAATGCGTCGGGAAAGCGCAGCAATCCGAGCGTGCCCGCCAGAAAGAAGATCAGACCGGCGCTGATTGCGGTAACGGAGAAGAGGTTGAGAGCGAAGCTCATTCGCCGTCTGCCCCTTCAGGTCCCGCTGCTGCGATACTGTTCACAAAGGCGACGGATGCGAATGCTGCGAGGAGAGCCAGTCCCATGGCGACGTCTTCCACGCCCGGTGCTCGCGTTGCGCTGGCCACGAGCAGCAGCGTTGCGATGCCGCCGCTGCCGAAGAGCTGCGCCGCCATCGCGCGGTCGGCGTCGCAGGGCCCGTAAAGGATGCGCGCCAGACCGATCGCGACGGTGAAAAGGATGAATACCGCAGCGGTGAGCAGAAAGTCAGGCATCGCTCAAAGCCCTCACGAACAAGGTCTGTTCCGCAGCCATATTCGCCGCAACGGGCTGCTCAATGTCGAGACAGTGGATCACCAACCGGTCGTTCGCGTCGGTGCCGGCAGGTAGCGCTCCTGCCTGCAGAACTCGACAGCGCGCAAAACGCACTACGCGCGAAGCCGATCGGCAGGCGCAACGGCAAAACGATGAAGCCCAAATCCAGCGCAAGCACCGGGTGAAACACGCGCCGGGCAACGTCCGCGCCGGCTATGGCCGATTGACGTAACACGTGCACCGCGAGCCGCGTCGTGCCGAACGGTCGCAATCGCAATCCAGCATCGGGAAGGAGGCGGACACTGATCCAGGTTGCGATCGTGACCGCTACGATCCCGACTGCAAGAAGCGTCCCGCTGCCGCCGGAGATCATGAGCCAAAAGGCGAAGAAAAACGCCCCTCGTGCAACCGCGATGCGCACGAGTTGCGTACCCGCACCATGGAGGAAGGTGCTCAGCATGCCAATCCCGAAGAACCCGCGAGAAACACACGAGGAATTCAGAAACACTCTCGTGGCTCCTTCAGAAACTTATCACGTTCGCGTCAACTCACCAAGGGTTGGGGTTGGGAGACAAGCTGAAAAGAATCGGAGCGGCTTTTCGATTTCGCGCGGCGAAAGAAACAGGACCAAAGCCGCGATCATGATCGCGAGCGCCGCGGCCAGCTGGAGCAGATCGGGATCCTTGGCCCGTTCGACTGCCTCGCGGAGGAACAACGCGGCAGCGTTAAAAATGACTTCAGCGATAACAATGGCTTCGTAGAGAATTAGCGCGACCGGCGCGAGCAGCGCGGGGCTAGGATCCGCCGCAGCATCATCGGACTCCCTGTATTGAGGCACGCCGTCAAATCGCGTTTAATAGTCACACGAAATCGGTGCTCGTCTTCAATCGGTTCGAGCGGGCGTCGGCTGCTTCTGGCCACATTTGTGAGATCCAATTAAGATAGTTTGCTGCCATCTGCATCGCGCTTGCACCACGAACAACAGGTCAGGCCATGTCGGTACAAGCAACGTCAGTACAAGCAAATCGAGTCCGGGTAATATCGGCGTGCGTGCTGCTGACGGCGCTGACTGCGCTGCTCGCCGCCTGTGAGCCGGATTCGCAAGCCGCTGCGCCGCAACCGCGCCCGGTGCGAACCGTTACCGTGACCAAGAGCGAAGCCGGCCAGCCGGTCACGCTGACCGGCCGCATCGAAGCCGAGGATGAAGTCACGCTCGGCTTTCGCGTTCCGGGACGCGTTCTTGAAAACACCGTGAGGGTAGGCGATCGTCTCACGGCCGGACAACGGATCGCTCGCCTCGAGCCGCAGAACGAAACCAACGCTTTGCGCACCGCGCAGGCCAATCTCGTGGCCGCGCAGGCGCAGCTCACGCAAGCGCAGAACCATTTCGACCGCCAGGATATCTTGCTGCAACAGGGCTGGACCACGCGCGCGATTCACGACCAGGCGGACAAGCAGCTGCAGACGGCGCGCGCGCAAGTCGACGCGGCGCAGGCGCAGACCAAGGCTGCTCACGACCAGGTCAGCTTCACCGAGCTTGTGGCCGATGCACCCGGCGTGATCACCGACGTCGGGCCGCGCGCCGGCGAGGTCGTGCAGGCCGGCCAGATGATCGTCAAGCTTGCGCGCAAGGACGGGCGCGATGCGGTGTTCGATGTGCCCGGGCAATTGCTCAGGTCGGCGCCGCCCGATCCGGAAATTATCGTAAGCCTCACCGATGACTCCAAGGTGACAGCGTCGGGGCGCGTGCGCGAAGTGGCGCCGCAGGCCAATCCGGTGACGCGAACATTCGAAGTGAAGGTCGGGCTCACCGATCCGCCGCCCGCGATGCTGCTCGGAGCCACTGTGACCGGGCGCATGGAGATGGATGCGGTACCGGTCATCGACATTCCTGCATCCGCTTTGACGCGGTTCAATCAGCAGCCCGCGGTTTGGATTGTCGATCCGGCAAATCTCACGGTGTCGCCGCGCAATGTTGAGGCTGTGAGTTACGCGCCGGCGACAGTCACGGTCTCCCAAGGGCTCGACCCCGGCGACGTCGTCGTGACCGCCGGCGTCCAGGCATTGCATGAAGGCCAAAAGGTCAGGCTGCTCGGAGCGCCACCGGCATCGCAATCGTCCTCGCAGCAGCCATGACGGCCGCAGACCGAGAGGGCTTCAATCTTTCGTCATGGGCGCTGCGGTATCGCTCGCTGACGATTTTTCTGATGATCGTCGCCGTCGCCGCCGGCATCGCCGCATATTTCCGGCTCGGACGCAGCGAGGATCCATCCTTCGTCATTAAGACCATGGTGGTGCAGGCGGCCTGGCCGGGTGCCGGCGTCGAGGACATGCTCAAGCAGGTGACCGAGCGGCTCGAGCGCACGCTGCAGGAAACGCCGAAGCTCGATTTCCTGCGCAGCTATACGCGGGCCGGCGTGACCACGATCTTCGTCAATCTCAAAGGCTCGACGACCGCCAGGGAAGTCCCCGACCTCTGGTACCACGTCCGCAAGAGCGTCGCCGACATGCGGCACACTTTGCCGGTGGGCGTCGTCGGGCCGGGCTTCAACGACGAATTCGGCGATACGTTCGGCATTATCTACGGCTTCACCGCCGACGGCTTCAGCCAGCGCGAGCTGCGCGACTATGTCGAGGACGTCCGCTCCCAGCTCCTGCAAGTGCCGGACGTGTCGCAGATCGAGATCCTGGGCGCCCAGGACGAAAGGATCTTCGTCGAATTCTCGATGCAGCAGCTCGCGAGCCTCGGCATCGACCGCTCGGCTTTGATCGCTGCGCTGCAAGCGCAGAACATCGTGCAGCCAGCCGGCGCGATCCAGACCGGCGATGAAACGCTCGAACTTCGTGCCTCCGGCGCGTTTACCTCCGAGCAGGACGTGGCGGACATCAATTTCTTCGTCAACGGGCGCCTCCTGCGCTTGAGCGACATCGCGCAGGTGCGGCGCGCATTTTCCGATCCGCCGCAGCCGCTGTTTCGTGTCAACGGTCAGCCTGCCATCGGCCTTGCGATAGCGATGCGCGACGGCGGCGACATTCTTGCGCTCGGCAAGAACATCACGCAGACGATGACCACGATGACCGCCGATCTGCCGCTCGGCATCAATCCGGTGCTGGTCGCCGATCAGCCCGTGACGGTGAAAAACGCGATTGCCGAGTTTATGACGTCGCTGTGGCAGGCGGTGGCGATCATTCTCGTCGTGAGTTTCATCGCGCTCGGCGTGCGTGCTGGTCTGGTCGTTGCGCTCGCGATACCTCTGACGCTCGTCATCGTCTTCGCGGTGATGCAGCTCGCGGGTATCGACATGCAGCGCATCTCGCTCGGCGCGCTCATCATCGCGCTCGCGCTCTTGGTGGACGATGCGATGACCACTATCGATGCCACGCTCACACGGCTTGCGGCGGGCGACAACAAGATGCAGGCGGCGGCTTTCGCGTTCCGCACCTACGCCTTCGCCATGCTGGCCGGCACCCTGGTCACGATCGCAGGCTTCGTTCCGGTCGGTTTCGCGGCGAGTTCCGCCGGCGAATACACGTTCTCGCTTTTCGCCGTCGTCGCGATCGCGCTGATCGCCTCGTGGTTCGTCGCGGTGATCTTTGCGCCACTTCTGGGCGCCGCCTTCCTCAAGCCGCCGCAGCAGGCGCAAAACGCCGAACCGGGCAGGGTGTTTCGCGCCTATCGGCGGTTCCTCGATGGCGCCATGCGGGCGAAATGGCTGACGCTCGCGCTGACCGTCGCGCTGTTTGCCCTGTCCTTTCTCGGACTTCCACTGATCCCGCGCCAATTCTTCCCGTCATCGGATCGTCCGGAGCTCCTTGTCGATCTCGGCCTGCCGCAGAATGCCTCGATCTATGCCAGCGAAACGCTCGCGCAACGTTTCGATGCGGTGCTCAAGAACGATCCTGATGTCGCGCGCTGGAGCACTTATGTGGGGCGAGGCGCCATCCGCTTCTATCTGCCGCTCAATGTGCAGCTGCCGAACAATTTCTTTTCGCAGGCGGTCATCGTCGCTAAGGATGTCGCGGCACGTGAACGGCTCCACGCCAAGCTACAGAATATCCTGGCGGATGAATTCCCCAATGTCATTGCCCGGATTTATCCGCTCGAACTCGGTCCTCCTGTCGGCTGGCCGGTGCAATATCGCGTCAGCGGACCGGATATCAGTGTGGTTCGTCAGATTGCGTTAAAGCTTGCCCGGGTCGTCGCCGGCAACACGCAGGCCGCGAACATCAATTTCGACTGGATGGAGCCGGCGCGGGAGGTGCGCATCCGCATCAACCAGGACGAAGCGCGGCTGCTCGGGCTGTCGACGCAGGCGCTGGCTGGCGTGCTCAACACGGTGATGTCCGGCGCCACGGTGACGCAGCTGCGCGACGACATCTATCTCGTCGACGTCGTCGTGCGCGCGACCGACGAGCAGCGCGTGTCGCTCGAAACGCTGCCGACCCTGCAGGTGCCGCTGCCGGGCGGGCGCACCGTTCCGCTGCGCCAATTCGCGACATTCGAATATGAGCAGGAATATCCGCTGATTTGGCGGCGCGACCGGTTGCCGACCCTCACCGTGCAAGCCGACGTCGCGCCGGGCACATTGCCTGAAACGGTGGTCGACGCGCTCAAGCCCGCTGTCGGCGCCTTGGCCAAGACACTGCCGGCCTCTTACAACATCGCTGTCGGCGGGACCGTGGAGGAAAGCGCGAAATCGCAGGCGTCCGTCGTTGCCGTGGTGCCGGTCATGCTGCTCATCATGCTGACCATCCTGATGGTCGAGCTGCGGAGTTTCCAGCGGCTGGCGATTGTGCTCAGCGTCGCGCCGCTCGGCTTGATCGGCGTGGTCGCGGCGCTGCTTCTGTCCGGCAAGCCGCTCGGCTTTGTCGCCATCCTCGGCGTGCTGGCGTTGATCGGCATGATCACCAAGAACGCCGTCATTCTGATCGGCCAGATCGAAGCCGAAAGGGCGGCCGGCAAGGCCGTCGCTGAAGCCGTCATCGACGCGAGCAGCGCCCGCTTCAGGCCGATCATGCTGACGGCGGTATCGACTGTGCTCGGCCTGATCCCGATCGCGCCGACGGTGTTTTGGGGGCCGATGGCTTTTGCCATCATGGGCGGGCTCCTGGTCGCGACCGTTCTCACGCTGATCTTCCTGCCGACGCTGTATGTGGCTTGGTTTGGCGGTAAGTGGGCTCCGGCTCGCGCCGCAGCGGCAAAATCCGCTGACGGCGCAGCCTGAGCTTTGCGAGGACCGGCTTCTTCGTTTTAGCGCCGAAGCGTCTGGACGACGGAGCCCGTGCTCGGATCGATCACCAGGATGCGATCGCGCTGATAGACGTAGCGATAGAGCGACCCGGCGTGTGCCGGCGCGGTCGCGGCCGTGTCGTAAAGCGGCTGGGCGTTGCTCGCAACACTCGCCGATCCAGCAGAGTCGCGCAGCGGCCGAGAGGAAGTAGGTTCGGCCATCGCAGGGCGCGCTGTTCGCCGCATTGCGATCTCGCGACGGGCAGCCGATCGTGCCGGCAGATAAACGGTCCGCACGATTTCGACGGTTCGCACCGGCGCTCCGACGGCGGAGCCGTAAGCGGGAACGGAGCCGTAAGCGTAGTTCGGGGCCGGCATCGGCGTTCCGACAACCGCCGGGCCGTAAGCGGGGGCGGAGCCGTAAGCGTAGTTCGGAGCTGGCACGGGCGCTTCGACGAGCGTGGCACCGTACGCGGGAGCCGTGCCGTAATCGTAGATTGGTGCCGAGGCGTAATTGTAGCTCGGAGCCGAGCCGTAGCCGTAGCTCGGAGCTGAGGCGTAATTGTAGATCGGAGCCGAACCGTAGCCGTACCTCGGAGCTGAGGCGTAATTGTAGCTTGGAGCCGAGCCGTAGCCGTAGCCGTAGCTCGGAGCTGAGGCGTAATTGTAGATCGGAGCCGAACCGTAGCCGTAAACGGGGGCTGAACTGTAGCTCGTATCCGTCGGATAGTAGAAGTCGCCACCGACGTGCCAGCCGCCATTCCAGGCGTCCTGCGCATTTGCCGTGCTCGCCGATAGTGCTGTCGCTGCGGCGAAACATCCTGTCGTGATGAGAGCTGCCAGTACTTTTCTCATGACATTACCTCGTCAAAAGGTTCCGCGAGACCAGCCCCAACGTATAAACCGCTCCCTCAAATCGTATATCGATGCAATCAAATACGCCTTTCGGCGTCGACGCGCATTTGACAGATCATTAAATCAAAGGTGCTCATTTTAGAGCAGCGCATGCCTCACCTGCTCTCAAGACAGCAGCGAGTACGGCTGCACCCAGGGACCGGCTATACAGCCTTCGCATAAAATGACATTGAAACCAGATCATCCCCGCAAAGATTGAATTTCCCGAAAAACGCATCATGGCCGCAAAGACCGAAACGCCGATCACCTCGATTGTCTTCCCGGCCCTGGCGATCGGCTTCATCGCGCTTGCGCCCTTGATCGGGTTCAAGGCGGGCGCATCGACTGCACCGCTTGATATCGCGCTGTCGGCGGCGATGCTGATCATCATGCTTGGCGCGATTTTCGCGGCCGTGCATCATGCCGACGTCATCGCCCATCGTCTCGGCGAGCCGTTCGGCACGCTGGTGCTGACGCTCGCGGTCACCATCATCGAGGTGGCGCTGATTGAATCGATCGTACTGACGCCGAACTCTTCGCCCGCTCTGGCGCGCGACACCGTGTTCGCGGTGATCATGATCGTCTGCAACGGCCTGGTCGGCCTGTGCGTGCTGGTCGGCGGCCTACGGCATCACGAGCAGGAGTTTCAAGTCTCGGGCGCCGGCGTCTATGTGCATCTGCTCGGCGCGCTATCGGTTCTGACGCTGGTGCTGCCGAATTACACACAGAGTGTCGTTGGGCCTTATTTCTCGAACGGGCAGCTCGTCTTCGTCAGCGTGATCACCGTCATTCTTTACGCGACCTTCCTGTTCATCCAGACCTCGCGGCATACCGATTACTTCCGCGCTGAGGACAGGACCGCGCCGGACGGCCAGCACATCTATCCCTCCAACAAGGCCGTGACAGTGAGCGCGATCGCGCTCCTGGTCGCGCTCGCGGGCGTCATCCTCCTCGCCAAGAAATTCGCGGTCCTGCTCGAAGTCGGCCTGCACAGCGTCGGCGCGCCGGAAGCCGCCGCCGGCATCGTCATCGCCATGGTGGTGCTGGCGCCGGAAAGCATCAGTGCAGTGCGCGCAGCCCTCAACGACGTGCTGCAGAAGAGCCTCAACCTCGCGCTCGGGTCGTCATTGGCGACGATCGGGCTCACCATTCCGGCAGTGGCGATCACCAATATTGCGATCGGCAAGCAAATCCAGATCGGCATCTCGTCGCGCGACACGCTGTTGCTGGCGTTGACATTGTTCTTGAGCGTGCTGACCTTCGGCTCCGGCCGCACCAATATTCTCGCCGGCCTTGTGCACCTCGTCGTATTCGCTACGTTCATTTTTCTTGTGTTCGTGCCGTAGTCGCCGGCGTCGCCGCAATTCCACGGATTTTATTAACCATAGTGCCAAATCGCGTCCGTCCCGGCGTCTCCGCGCCACGAGATGGTGAACCTTTTCCTTCAGGATTCTCGTTGAACGGGAACTTTTCCGCCTTCGGCCGAGTTGTTGGACATCCTGCCGGCAGAGGGGCGGGTACGGGGATCACATGGGGCGCAGCAGCAATCAATTGAAATTGCAGGTCATTGCGCTTGGCGGCGCGCTCGTCATGGCGCTTGCGGGCACTCCGGCCAAAGCCGGCTTCTTCGACTTTCTGTTCGGCGGCCCGGATAAGGGCCCCCATCCCTCGGTGTCATCCTATGCCGACCCTTCGGCGTCGCCGCCGCCGCTCGGTCAGGAGAGCGTCCGGAACGATGCCGGCTCGACCGGTCATGGCGTCGCTTACTGCGTGCGGCTCTGCGACGGCCAGCATTTCCCGCTCGAGGCGCGCGTCATGAACGCGACCCCGGTCGAGGCCTGCCGTTCGATGTGCCCGGCGAGCCGGACCAAGGTGTTTTACGGCGCCGAGATCGATAATGCCGTCGCCAAGGACGGCGCGCGCTATGCCGATCTCAACACCGCTTACATCTATCGCAAGCAGCTCGTCGCCAATTGTACTTGCAACGGCAAGAACGCGATGGGACTCGCGCCCTATGACCTGCCGACCGATCCGACGCTGCGGCCGGGCGACATTGTAGCAACCAAGACCGGCCTCATGACCTATACCGGCAACCCGGCGCAGGCCTACACACCGGTGACGCTGCCGAACGTCGCCACGCAGGCAAATTCGGTCACCACGCAGAAGAGCGCGTCAAACAGCCGCCCGGCCACTCCGGCGGCACCGGCTGCCGATTTGGGCGCGGTCGCCCAGGCCCAGCCTCTCACGACGGGCTCGGTCGCCGCACGCTGGCCGCGTTAGTTTCATTCGTCCGTTCAGTTCAGAAGTTTGGTGACGTCGTGGGCGATCGAGAGTGATGACGTCAGACCCGGCGATTCGATGCCGAACAGATTGACGAGCCGCGGCATGCCGTGCGCCGCGGGGCCCGCAATCAGAAAATCCGCAGCCGCCTCGCCCGGCCCGGTCAGCTTCGGCCTGATGCCGCAATAATCCGCCACCAGCGAATGATCGGGCAGGCCGGGCCAGTAGGTGCGGATACGCGCGTAGAAGCTGTCGGCGCGCTTCGGATCGACCGTGTAAGTCTCCTCGCTGATCCATTCGACATCAGGGCCAAACCGCATGCGTCCCGCCAGATCGAGCGTGACGTGAACGCCAAGCCCGCCGTCGACCGGCGTCGGATAAATGAGCCGTGAAAACACCGGCTTGCCGGCGAAGCTGAAATAATTGCCCTTGGCGAGGACCAGCTTGGGGATTTTGCCGGCGGGATAGCCTTCGATGCGGCGGGCGAGCGTCTGCGCGCCGAGCCCGCCGGCATTGATCACGGCATCGAACTCGATCGTGCCCGGCTCGCTGCCGCCGAATGTGACGCGCCAATGCGGTGCGTGATAGCTGATGCGCTCGACCGGCGTCTCGAAGGCGATCATGCCGCCGTGATCCTCGAGCTCGCCCCACAGCGCATTCATGTAACCGTGGCTGTCGACAATGCCGGTCTCTGCCGACAACAGCGCGCCACTGCAGGCGAGTTCGCCTTCGAGAGCACGCGCGGCATTGCCCCCGAGCATTTCCATGCCCTCGACGCCATTGATCTCGCCCTGCTTCCGGATGGTCTCGACCTTGGCCAGTTCGTTCTCGTTGGTGGCGACAATGAGCTTGCCGCATTTGTTGAAGCCGACGCCATGCGAAGTGCAGAATTCGTACAGCATGCGTCTCCCGCGCACGCAGTGGCGCGCGCGCAGCGATCCGGTTGGGTAGTAAAGCCCGCCATGCACCACTTCGCTGTTGCGCGAGGACACGCCATTGGCAATACCGCCGGTCATTTCGGCGACGGTGACGTCGTGCCCGGCAAGCGCCGCGGTGCGCGCAACCGCAAGCCCGATCACGCCCGCGCCAACGACCAGAACCTGCATCGCGTTTCCGCCCTCACTCGGTTTTGTCCGAAAATGACTATATAAAGAACGCGCTTGGGGCAACGCGATGGGCAGTCAAGAAAGCGGGGGGAGCCGAGATGGCCGACAATATCGTGCGGATTTGCGCGCAGAGCGATATCGCGCCGGAAAGCGTGACAGCCTTTGATGTCGGCGACCAGCGGCTTGCGGTCTTCCATATCGCCGGCCGGTTCTATGTCACGGACGATGAGTGCACCCATGCCTCGGCGAGCCTCGCCGAGGGCATGCTCGACGGCGACATCATCGAATGCGCCGTGCATATGGGCGCCTTCCATGTGCCGACCGGAGAGGTGAAGTCGCCGCCGTGCCAGGTGGCGTTGCGGACCTATCAGGTCGTGCTCAAGGATGGCGACGTTTTTGCCGATCTGGATCGGGACGCGGCCGGCGAGCTTGCTTAACGGGCGGTTTTGCCGAACCCTAAAATTCTCTATAAATACGGCTGGCCGCGAACCGCGCCGGCATGCAGTGCGTATTAGGGACAGAGGAAACGATGACTTATTCAGGCCCTGGAGTGAAGACCAGCCCGGATTTCCCGATTCCGGACAAGATGAAGGCCTGGGTCCTGGGCAATCCGGGGGAATTAAAGCTCACCGAGAAGCCCATTCCGGTTCCCAAGCGCGCCGAGGTCCTGGTGCGAATTGACGCAGTCGCGATCTGCGCCACCGACCTCGAGATCATCGATTACGGCTCGCCGGCTCTGATCCAGGGCGGCAAGCCCTTCAACAAGAATTTCACGCCCGGCCACGAATATATGGGCACGGTGGTGGCGCTCGGCCCCGGCGTCGACGAATACCGCATCGGCCAGCGCATCACGGTCGAGATCCATGCCGGTTGCGGCCAGTGCAAGCGCTGCCGCGAGGGCATGTATACGGCGTGCCATAACTACGGACTCAATTACGGCGACGTCGACAAGGGCCACCGCGCCAACGGCTTCACCACCGACGGCGGCTTCTGCGAATATCAGGTCAACAATATCAACACGCTGGTCGCCATCCCCGACGCCATGTCGGACGAAGAGGCGACGCTGGTCGTCACCGCAGGCACCGCGATGTACGGGCTCACCGAGCTCGGCGGCCTGGTCGCCGGCGAGAGTGTTGTCGTCACCGGCCCGGGTCCGATCGGCCTTCTCGGCGTTGCGGTCGCCAAGGCCATGGGCGCTCAGCCCGTGATCCTCACCGGCACGCGCGACAACCGGCTCAAGATCGGCAAGGAGCTCGGCGCCGATCACGTCATCAATGTGCGTAACGAAAATGTGGTCGAAGCGGTGAAGCGGCTCAACGGCGGCAAGGGCGTCGACTACGTTCTCGAATGCTCCGGTGCGACGAACGCAGTGACCGAAGCGGTGCGCATGGTCAATCGCGGCGGCAAAGTGTGCCTTGCCGCGTTTCCGCACGAGGAGGTCCAGGTCGATGTTCCTCACATCGTGCGGAACAACATTTATCTCTACGGCATCCGCGGCGAGGGCAAGAGCGCGACCCATCGCGCCGAAGCCTTCATGTCACAGAAGCGTTTCGACGCCACCAAGATCCACACCCACACGTTCCCGCTCGACGATTTGCCGACGGCGATCCGCTATGCCAAGGACCGCGTCGACGATGCAATCAAAGTGGTGGTGAAGGCCAAAGGCGTCGCCGCGCATCGCGTCGCGGCCGAATGAGCCGGTTATTGTTGCGCGCGGCGATTCTCGCCGCAGCGGTATTGAGCGCGGCATCGGTCACGACCGAGGCCTCGGCCGAAACCTGGCCGTCCCGTCCGGTCCGCATCGTCAATACGTTTGCCGTCGGCGGCGCCGCCGACATCCTGGCGCGGATCGCTGCCGATCAATTGACCAAGGCTTTCGGGCAGCAATTTTACGTCGAGACACGTGACGGTGCTGGCGGACTGATTGGTGTCAATGAGGTCGTGCACGCGGCTCCTGACGGCTACAATTTCGTCATCACCACTTTGTCGCTGACGGCGATCAATCCGCTGATCAATTCAAAGGTCGGCTACGATCCTTTCAAGGATCTGACCCACGTCGCTTATCTCGCCGGCTCGCCTCTGGTTTTCATCACGTCCGCCAAGAGCGACGTGAAGTCCTTGAAGGATTTTGTCGCCAAGGCCGAGGCGAGCGCGAAGCCTTTGACATATGGTGTTTCGGGCCTGGCTAGCGTCGGTCAAGTCGCGGCGGAATTTTTCGCCCAGCTCGCCGGTCTCAAATTTCAGGTCATACCCTACAAGGGGGCCTCGCAAAGCCAGATCGATGTCGTCGCGGGCAATATCGATTTTGCGACGCCGACCGTGACGTCCGCCGCGCCGCAATTGAATGGCGGCACCGTGACGGCGCTGGCGCAAACCGGCAACGAACGACTGGCTGATTACCCCAACGTGTCGACATTCAAGGAACTCGGTTACGACCTCGTGACGATCAACTGGTTCGGGCTCGCGGGGCCGGCGGGACTCCCCGCCGACATCGCGCAAAAGGTTAATCGCGCCATCAATGCCGGCATGGCTATGCCGGAAAACCAGGCCCGTATCCGCCAGCAAGGGATGATTATCGCGCCGATGGACGTCAAAGCCTTCGATGCGTTTGTCAGAAATGAGGCGTCGCGCTTGAGGCCGGTGATTTTAAACGCGGGAATAAAAGTGGAATAGACAGGTCATGTCTTGCGGATCCGGAACGTCATTAACCGTTTTTCCTTGACCGTCTGTTCAAGCACGTCGCCGGTCTGGTTCAATAGATTAGGTATATCGAGACCGGCCAGGGGATCGGTACATTCGACGACAAGAATGTCTCCCGCTTGCATGCCGCCGAGCGCCTTGCGCGTACGCAGAGCGGGCAGGGGGCATTTGAGGCCGCGCAGGTTCAGGGTCTTTTCCGTCATGGTGGCGTAGTGCCGTGCGTGTCGTGGAAATCGGAAAACTGCTGTTTAACATATCGGCGATGGCCGTCGATTCCTCTATCCAACGTATCTCGCGCCTGACGCCGCTCGAAGCGGTCCTGGCTTCCGTTGCGCGGATCGAGCCGGTGCCGTCGCGCGCCTGCTCTTTGTCGTCGGCGCAGGGCCGTATTCTGGCGGCAGATGTCACCGCCGCGAAACTGCCGCCGCAGCCGCTGGCGTTGCGCGACGGCTTTGCGGTGGCGGCGAGCGCGGTCGCCGATGCGAGTTCATATGCGCCGATCCCCTTGGCGCCGGCGCCGACGCGCGTCGACGCCGGGCAGCCGATGCCGTCCGGAACGGACGCGGTGCTGCCGCTCGATGCAGTCGCATTTCATGGCGAGCGCGCTGAAGCTATTGCTGCAATCGCGCCGGGCGAAGGCGTGTTGGCCGCAGGCGGCGATGCCTCACCGCAGACGATTTTGCGTCGCGCCGGCGCCAACCTGCGCGCCAGCGATATCGCGGTCATGACAGCGGCCGGCATCGCTGACGTATCGGTCCGCGAGCCTCGCATCCGCATCGCCTGCGGCGGCGCGGCTAAGACACCGCTGGTGCAGGCCGGCGTGGACATGCTCACCCGCGCGGTCACGGCTGCAGGCGGCATGGTGTTCGAAACCGACTCCACGCTGGAGCGCCTCTACGAAGCGCTCGGCGAAGCCCGCGCCCATGCCGGATTCATCATCGGCGGCACCGGCAGCGGACGCGGCGACGCGAGTGTGCGCACGTTGGCCAAATTCGGCCGGGTCGAAACATATGGCATCGCGATCTCGCCCGGCGAAACCGCGGCTCTCGGCTTCGTCGGTAAACGTCCGGTTTTGCTCATCCCCGGACGGCTCGATAGTGCTCTGGCGATCTGGCTTTTGCTCGGACGTCACATCACAGCCAGGCTTGGCGGCGGGCGGTGGCAGACATGCCGCAAATGCTGCCGCTCAAGCGCAAGGTCGTCTCGACGATCGGCCTGACCGAACTTGTCCCGGTGCGTGCCGAGCAAGCCGGCCGCGACACCGTCGCTGATCCGCTGGCGTCTGGTTATCTGTCGTTCGAGGCGCTCACCGGCAGTGACGGCTGGATCGTCGTTCCACCGGACAGCGAAGGATTTGCCGCCGGCACGCAAGTTGCTGTCAGGCCGTGGCCTTAATTGCTATCTGATGGCCAGCTGGAATATTGGCGCTCGACACGTCGCTCTCCTATATTGACCCGCAACGATGGCACTCAGCTCGAAACCTACGCCGCGCGCTAATGCGATCCTCGATGCCGTGCGGCGCGCTGCGCGGCAAGAGCAATTTCTTGAAGTGGTTTCGGCCGCCGAAGCCCACCGCCGTTTCGAATCTCATATCGATCTTGCGCCGCTGCCCGCGGAAAGCGTGAGCTTGGCGACAGCTGGCTCGCGTGTCCTTGCCGCCGATGTCATCGCGCCGGTCGACGCGCCACCCTTCGACCGCTCCAATGTCGACGGTTTCGCCGTGCGCTCAGCTGACACCGCCGGCGCCAGCGACGGCGCATCCAAGCGCTTCGTGTTGAATGCCGAGGTCGTCGCCTGCGGCGTCGCGCCCAAGATTGAAGTCTTGCCCGGCACGGCGACCGCAATCGCGACCGGCGGCGTCATTCCGCGCGGCGCCGATGCGGTGGTGATGATCGAGCAGACCGAGCTGGTCGAAGATCAAGCCGTGCCCGCGATCGAGGTACGGCGGGCACTCGCTGCCGGGCAATTCGTCTCCTATGCCGGATCCGACATCGCCCGCGGCGAGACGCTGTTGCACAAAGGCACGCGGATTGGTTCGCGCGAAATCGGAATGCTGGCGGCCTGCGGCCTCGCCAAGGTCGACGTCGTGCGCCGCCCGCGCGTCGCCGTGCTCTCGACCGGCGACGAACTGGTCGCGCCCGGCGAGCCGCTGCACCCCGGCGGCGTTTACGACAGCAACGGCGCCATTATTGCCGCCGCGGTCGGTGAAGCCGGCGGCGAGGCTGTGCCCTTTGGCGCCTTTCCCGATGATGAAGCCGCGCTTGGCCAAGCCATGCGTGCCGCCCTCGAAACCTGCGATTTGGTCGTGCTTTCGGGGGGCACCTCGAAAGGCGCCGGCGATCTGTCGCATCGCATCGTCGCGCAGCTCGGCAAGCCCGGCATTCTCGTTCACGGCGTTGCGCTCAAGCCCGGCAAGCCGCTGTGCCTGGCGGCGATCGGCACGACGCCCCTCATCGTGCTGCCGGGCTTTCCGACCTCGGCGATTTTCACCTTCCACGCTTTTGTCGCGCCGGTCATTCGCACGCGCGCCGGGCTGTCGCCGGAAGCGGCGCGCCGGGTGTCGGCGCGGGTGCCGGTGCGGATCGCTTCCGAGCTCGGCCGCGAGGAATTCGTGCTGGTATCGCTGGTCGAAGGCAAAGATGGGTTGATCGCCTTTCCTAACAGCAAAGGTTCGGGCGCGGTGACGGCCTTCTCGCAGGCCGATGGCTTTCTCGCCATCGACGCGCTCGTTTCCGCGCTCGACGCCGGCAGCGAATGTGACGTGACGCTGATCGGCGACGACGCCAAAGCGCCCGATCTCGTCATCATGGGCAGTCACGACATCGCCCTCGATGTGGTGGTCGGAGCGCTCTCCGAGCGCGGCTTTCATGCGCGGACCATCGCGGTCGGCAGCCAAGGCGGCGTCAACGCAGCAAGCCGCGGCGAGTGCGATATCGCGCCGGTCCATCTCGTCGATCCGGCGACCGGCATCTACAACAAGCATCTGCTCGCGCCCGGGCTGTCGCTCGTGCCCGGATGGCGGCGGATGCAGGGTTTCGTCTTCCGCAGCGGCGATCGGCGCTTCGAGGGCAAGAGCGCGGAGGCGGCATTGCGGACCGCGCTCGAAGATGCTTCGGCGCTGATGGTCAATCGCAATGCCGGCTCCGGTACGCGCGTTCTGATCGATGATCTCCTGCGCGGCGCCAAGCCCGCGGGCTATGCCAATCAGCCGCGTTCGCACAATGCCGTAGCCGCGGCCATCGCGCAGCAGCGGGCCGATTGGGGCGTCGCCATCGAGCCGGTGGCGCGCATGTATGGACTAGGCTTCCTGCCGATCGCGCCGGAGCATTACGATTTCCTCTTGGTCGAAGCGCGCCGCGACCGCCCGGCCGTGCAGGCTTTTCTGCAGGCGTTGCGCGACGAGGCGACGCGGGCGCGGATACGTGCGCTTGGCATGGAGCCTGCGGCTTGAAGTCTTATGCGCATGCGACTCTCCTAGCCATGCGCAAAAGCGGGTGTTAGCCTTTCGTGCTTGGCGTGAAGCTTGCTTCCGTTAGCCACGCAAGGAGAACAACATGCTTCATCGCCGCGATATTCTTCGCGCTGGTTTTTCCGTAATCGGCGCCATTGCCAGCCCCGCCGTGCTGCGGGCACAGACCAAACCGCTCACCAAGGTGCGTTACAACGAGGTGGTCCGTTCGCTGCTCTACGCGCCGTATTACGTCGCGGCGACCAACGGCTATTTCAAGGACGCCGGCCTCGACATTGAGCTCGCCACCGGCAATGGCGGCGACAAGACCATGGCGGCGCTCTTGTCGGGCAGCGCCGATATCGCGCTCGCCGGACCGGAGACCACGATCTATGTCGCCAACAGCAATTCAACGACCAAGGCGCGGATCTTCTGCGGTCTGACCGCGACCGACGGCTTCATGTTGGTCGGCCGCACCAAGCCGGAAAAGTTCGAATGGAGCATGTTGAAAGGGCAGGACGTGCTCGGCTTCCGTCCAGGCTCGACGCCGCTTCTCTTCCTGGAAGAAGCCATGCGCATGAATGGCGTCAATCCAGACACCGACGTGAAGCTCTCCAACAATATCGCGGTACCGGCGCGCGTCGGCGCCTGGCTCTCCGGCCAGGGCCAATATGCCATCTTCATCGAGCCCGACGCTTCGCAGTTGGAACTCGACGGCAAGGGTTTTTTCCTCGCCTCCATCGGCGCCACGGTCGGCTTTGCCGACTACACGGCTTTCATGGCAACCGACAAATATCTCGCCGACAATGCGCCGACGGTGCAGACCTTCACTGATGCGATCTATCGCGCGCAGAAATGGACGGCGTCCGCTTCGGCCGACGATATCGCCAAGGCTGTCGCGCCGTTCTTTCCTGCAGTCAATCCGCAGGCTCTGACCAACGCGGCGGCGCGCTACCAGAAACTGAAAATCTGGAAATCGTCGCCGATGATCGAGCCGGCTGCGATCGAGAAATTCCAGGACATCCTCATCAATGGCCACGTGCTCGACGCCAACAAGCGCGTGAAATTTGTCGACCTCGTCACTACCGATTTTGCCAGCAAGGCGAAGTGAGCCGTGCCGGAGGCGAAGGTCGAACTGAAGAATGTGGGCCTGCGCTATTTCGGTCCGGATGGCGAGACAGAAGCTCTCAAAGACGTTTCATTTGCCGTCGCGCCCGGCGAATTCGTTGCGATTATCGGTCCGAGCGGTTGCGGCAAGAGCACGCTGCTGTCGCTGATCTCGGGCTTGGCCGCGCCGACCGAAGGCGCCGTGCTGGTCGACGGCAGGCCGGTGACGGGGCCGAACCGCAAGGTCGGCTATATGCTGCAGCAGGACTATCTGTTCGAATGGCGCACCATTCTCGAGAATGCGCTGCTCGGCGCCGAAATCCAGGGCCTCCCGATCGCCAAGGCGCGTGAGCGGGCGTCGCAGCTTCTGACGCGCTATGGGCTCGGGCAGTTTCTCAATCATCTGCCGCGACAGCTCTCCGGCGGCATGCGCCAGCGTGCGGCGCTTGCCCGCACGCTATGCACCGCACCGGATATCGTGCTTCTCGACGAGCCGTTTTCCGCGCTGGATTCGCAGACGCGGCTCACGCTGGCCGACGAGATCACCGAAATCTTGCGGCGCGAGACCAAGACCGTGATCCTGATCACGCACGATATCGGCGAAGCCGTCAGCATGGCCGAGCGGGTGATCGTCTTGTCGCGCCGGCCGGGGCACGTGAAATCCGAGCACGCGATCCGGTTCGCTTCAGCCAATTCGGCGCGGTTGGGCACAATGGCGGCACGTGCCGCGCCGGAATTCAACGACTATTTCAAGACGCTTTGGCAGGAGCTCGATATCCACGTCGAGGATTGAAAATGGCGAACAGCGACCTCACTATGCCGGTGGCGATCAGTCCGCAGTACAGCGCGTGGCTGCGCCGCGAGCGCCGCGACCGGGTCACCGTGCGGGCGGCGCAGCTTGCGATCCTCGTTGTTTGCCTGATCCTCTGGGAGGTGTTGCCGCGGCTGCAGTTCGTCAACCCGCTGTTCACCAGCTATCCGTCGGCGATCTGGCCGACCTTTCTCGATATGCTCAAGGCGACGCCGCAGCAGGCGAGCATCCAGGCGCATACCTTGTCGACGGTTTTTGCGACGATCGCAGGCTTTACCGCCGCGATGATCATCGGCATCGCGATCGCGGCGGCGTTGTGGTGGTGGGACACTCTGTACAAGGTGCTCGATCCGTATCTGGTCGTCGCCAATGCGATGCCGAAGACGGCATTCGTGCCGATCTTCTACATCTGGCTCGGCGCCACGTTATCGATCTACGGCATGTCGCTTGCGATCTCGCTCTTCATCACCGTGCTGATGATTTACAACGGTTTCCAGGGCGTCGATCCGAACAAGATCAAGCTTGCGCAGTCGTTCGGCGCCACAAAGGCGCAGATTCTCCGAAAGGTGATTTTGCCGGGAAGCGTGCCGACGCTGATCGCGGCGTTGAAGGTCAATGCCGGCCTGTCACTCGTCGGCGTCGTCGTCGGCGAATTCCAGTCGGCGAACCTTGGGCTCGGTTATTTGATCCAATACGGCAGCCAGATCTTCAAGATGAATATCGTGATGACGGCGGTGACGATCCTCGCCATCGTCTCGTCGCTGATGTATCTCGCGATCGCGGCGCTCGAAGCGGCGGTGATGCGCCGCCGCTAGCGCATTAGGCGGACTGCCTTTTGTCGGCAGGCATGAGCCGGGACAACGTCTCGTCCGTCGTCATCACGTCGCCGAAATAGACAACGAAATTGTTCAGCGAATTCGCGTGCGTCTCGTCGCTCAGGGTCGCATTGCAGTCCGAGACCATGACGACCCGGTAATCGAGCATCATGGCGTCGCGCGCGCTCAACTCGCAGCAGACATTCGTCAGTGTTCCGGCGATCAGCACGCTCTCGATGCCGCGGCTCTTGAGCTTCGTCTCGATGTCGGACGAGCCGGCAATAAAGGCGCTGAATTTGAGTTTCTTGACGCGTAGGTCGCTCGGCAACGGCTCGAGTTTCGGATAAAGCGCAAAGCCTTCGGCGCTCTCGTCGAGGTTCGCGAGCCGCGTCTTGGCGCGCTCCGGCGTCAGCATGTATTTGTGATGGTTGCCCCAGCTCTCGAGCGCGCCCTTGGCCGTCGTCTGGACCCACACGACCATTCCGCCGGCCGCGCGCACGGCGCGGGCCAGTCGGTTGATGTTGGGCACGATGTCGCGGGCGGCCGGGACTTCGAGCGGAAATCCCTCTGCGACGAAATAGTTCTGCATGTCGATGACAATGAGGGCGGTGTGCGCGGCGTCGATCGTGTCGTGGCTCGGCAGCTTGCCCTGGCGCCGCATGACGCGCTCTTTGACCTCGGCGGGAATGGCGTAGGAATGCATGAAAGTGCCCCTCAATTGGGATTTTAAGCGAAGCTAAGGCGCGCCGTGGCGGGCGTCAAATGCCAAAACCGCCTTAACCCATGCGCTTCGGCATGTGCGCTATTATGTTAAACTGGAAAATCGGCTTTTCGAATAAAGGGATCGGATTTTCGGATGAAGACGCGTGTCATCGGGCTTGCGGGCTGGAGCGGTTCCGGCAAGACCACGCTGCTCACGCGCGTGATCCCGGTGCTGACGGCGCGCGGCCTGAAGGTCGCGACCGTCAAGCATGCCCATCACGAGTTCGATCTTGACCGACCCGGCAAGGATTCCTGGCTGCATCGCGATGCCGGCGCCTGCGAAGTCGCGGTGGTTTCGAGCCGCCGCTGGGCGATCATGCATGAGCTCAATGGCGACGCCGAGCCGCCGCTGATGGACATGCTCGGCAAACTGAGCCCGGTGGACCTCGTCATCGTCGAGGGTTTCAAGCGCCACCGGCATCCGAAGCTCGAAGTATTTCGCGCCGCGGTCGGTAAGCCGCTTTTGCACCCCGACGATGATTGCATCGTTGCGGTGGCGACCGACGCGCCGCTGCTGCAGGCGCAAGTGCCGGTGCTGATGCTTGATGACATTGCCGCCATTGCCACGATGCTGCAGGCCGAAGCGCTGCCGCTCGATCGCATCGGCCAGATCGAAGCGGTAGAGGATTAGGCGTAATGGCGCAGCTCACCGACGACTGTTTCGCCTTCAATGGGCCCTTGATGCCGGTCGATGCCGCCGAGCGACTGATCGCTGAGCGCATTGCGCCTGTGGACGGGACCGAGAGCATTGCGCTCGTTCACACGCCGGGCCGCGTCTTGGTCGGTGACATTGTTGCACCGATCAGCGTGCCGTCGTTCGATAATTCCGCGGTCGACGGTTACGCAGTGCGCGCTGATGGACTTAAGCCCGATGGTGAGACGCGCCTGACGATCGTCGATCGCGTTGCGGCCGGACACGCGCCCAGCCGCGACGTCGAGACTGACGAAGCCATTCGCATCTTCACCGGCGCGCCGATGCCGGGCGGCGCCGATACGGTCTTCATGCAGGAGGACTGCCGCGTCGAGGGCAATCATGTGATCGTGCCGCCGGGTCTCAAGCGCGGCGCCAATCGCAGGCTCGCCGGCGAGGACATCAGGGCCGGCGCAGTCGCGCTGCCGACGGGGCGGCGGCTTTCGGCGCGACATGTCGCACTCGCCGCGGCGCTCGGCTTCACGCGGCTTGATGTACGCCGGCGCTTGCGCGTCGCCATCTTCTCGACCGGCGACGAAATCGTCGAGCCGGGAGTGAAATTGCCGCGCGCGGCGCTTTACGATGCCAACCGCTTTTTGCTCGCTAGCCTTTTGGCGCAGTACGGCGTCGATGTCACCGACCTCGGCATCCTCAGCGACGACCCGAGGGAGCTTGCGCGCGGGCTCGCGACCGCGGCGGCCAACCACGATCTGGTGCTGACTTCGGGTGGAGTCTCGACCGGAGAAGCCGATCATGTGCGCGATGCGGTGGAAAGCGTCGGCCGCCTCGTGTTCTGGCGCATCGCGATCAAGCCCGGTCGGCCGGTGGCGATGGGTGTGCTGCACGGTTCGAACAGCGGCGAGGGCGCGGCTTTTGTCGGGCTGCCAGGAAATCCGGTCGCGGTCTTCGTCACTTTCGTGCGGGTGGTGCGGCCGCTATTGCTGCGGCTTTCCGGTGCGCTGCCGGAGCCTCTGGTTGCGCTCCCGGTACGTGCGACGTTCTCTTATAAGAAACGCGCTGGCCGCCGCGAATATGTGCGGGTCGCGCTGCGGCATGCGGCCGACGGCGCGATCGAAGCGGTGAAATATGCGCAGGACGGCGCCGGCGTTCTCACCTCGCTGACGGAGACCGACGGCTTGGCTGAGCTTCTCGAGGACATCACCAAAATCGAACCGGGCGAGCCGATCGGTTTCCTGTCTTACGCGACCCTGCTCGGCTGACACTCATTTTTGCACGGCTTGCTTGTCATTCTTTCCATGTGCCGTGAAGTGTCGTCAGCTTCGCGACGTCCGGCAGGAGTTTTCGCAACGGCGGCATGAAATGCTGCCGAAGCGCGTCGATTGAGGCGCTGCGGATTTGCCGAGCGAGCAGATCGCCTTCGCCTTTCAGCGAGCCAACGTTGATGGTGCGATAAAGCGGCTTGCCGGGAAGCGGCAGTGCCCGGACCGGCTCGCCGCGCTGCACCGATTTGATGACGGCCAGCGGTGGCAAGATAGTCCAGCCCGATCCGACCGCGACCATCGCCAAGACAGCCTCAGTCGTGTCGAGATGGTAGCGGTGCTGGGCGATGACGCCGAGTTTTTCGAGAGCGCTGTCGAAACGCGTATGCAGTGCCGGATCGCGACCGAAGCGGATGAGATCGAGTTCCTTCGCCATTCTCGGCAGCGATAGATCGCGGGCCTTGTACTTCGCCGGGACGATCACCAGGAACGGCTCGGTGAGGATCGGCGTCGCTTTCACCTCGTCGGGCACCGGAGATTCGTCGGCGGTGATGGCGAAATCGAAGTCGCGGTCGACTACGGTGCGAAAGCGCGTCGCGTGAAAGCCGGAATCGATCGACCATTCGGCGGCGATATTGCGCAATTGCCTGAAGACGTAGGGTCCCATCGTGGTGGCGAAACTATTGAGGATGCCGATGCGCAGCAGCGGCAGCTGCGCGGCGGTGCCGAGGCGAGCGGTGCTGCGGAATTGCCGAACCGACTCCGTGATCGCCGCGGCATGTTTGATCAGTGCGGTGCCCTGCAAGGTGAGAACGGGAGGGCGCACGGATCGGTCGAACAGCTGGATGCCGAGCGACTGTTCGAGACCGGCGATCATCTGTGAGACCGCCGGCTGGGTCAGCTTGAGCTGTTTTGCCGCAGCGACCATGGTTCCACTCTTGGCGACGACGGCGAAGACTTCGAGCGCGCGAATAGTCAAGCCGGCGCCGAGCGTTGCCTTGACCAGAGGATCCGCACCGCTCGCCGGCAAAACATCACGTTGTGTCTTTGCAGCTTTGCGCATGGCTCTCCTGCCTTCATGCCGCTTTGCACCGTTGGGGCACTGAGGTTATACTTAGTATAAGTCATGCCGAAGAGCATGAGAACCGGACCTGCGCGTGATGAATATCCCGGTCCGGATCGGGAGGTAAGGTATGGGTGTCAACAAAGCCATTGGGCTCGCAATTGCGGTTTTGGCGTTGTGCAGCGCGGCAAATGTGCGACAGGCGACCGCCGACTGGAAGCCGCAGGGCAATGTCGAATTCGTCGTCGGGGCGGGCGCCGGCGGCGAGAACGATCGGGTTGCGCGCGCCATCCAGCGCGTGCTGACCAAGGAGCATCTGGTCGAATTCGATGACGGTGCTCAACAAGCCCGGCGCCGGCCAGATCGTCGCCATGAATTACCTCGCCGGCAAGAAAGGCGACGCCAACGAGATCGGACTCGTCTCCGGCAGTTTCATCAATGCCATCGCGCGCAACGGCTCCGATCTGAACAAGCAGATGACGCCGCTGATCAAGCTGTTCGACGCCTATCAGTGCTATTTCACCAACGTCGATTCCCAATACAAAAGCATGGCCGATGTGCGCAGCCACCTGAAGGCCGATCCGACCTCAGTGACTTTCGCGTTCCCGGTCGGGCTCGGCAGTCCGCTGCATATTTCCGTGGTCAATGTCGGCAAGGCGGTCGGTGCGCCGCCGGACAAGATCGTCACCGTGGTGTTCGATTCCGGCTCAGACGTATCCGCGCAAGCCGCCGGCAATCATATCGACGTCGGCGTCACCAGCATTGGCAGCCCGATGCCGCTCATTCAGGCTGGCAAGCTGCGCATGCTCGGGATCGCGGCGCCCGAGCGGCAGAAGGGCGAGTTGGCGAATTATCCGACTTTGCGCGAGCAGGGCCTCGATGTGGTCACTGCCAATCCCTACACCGTGGTGGTGCCCAATGGGCTCACGCAAGATCAGATCGCGTTCTGGGTGAAGGCGCTCGACAAGGTGCTCGAAGATCCTGATTTCAAGCTCGATCTGCAGCGCAATTTCTGGACGCTCGAGACGCTGCGCTATCCGGCGACGGTCAAATGGATGCAGGATGACTATGACGAGAACCGCGCCATCCTGGCCAAGCTCGGATTGCTGCAATGAGCGCTCCGCGCACGCTGTTCGAAAAGGTCTGGGCCGACCACGTGATCGTGAAGTCGCCGCAGGGTGAGGAATTGCTCGGCGTCGACTTCAATTTGATCAATGAGGGCCAGTCGTTCCTCGCCTTTGACCAGCTGCGCATGGAAGGCCGCACGGCGCGCCGTGCGGAGCAGCATCTTGCGGTGACCGACCATTATCTGCCGACGATCAACCGCGCGCTTGGCACAGCCGGCATGACCAATCCCGAGATTCGCCGCGTCGTCGAGATGCTCGACGAGAATGCGGCCGAATTCGAATTGCCGCATGTCGGCTGGTTTCATCCCGACCAGGGCATCGCGCACGTGATTTCTCCCGAGCTCGGCATGTCGCAGCCGGGCATGCTGATCACCTGCAATGATTCGCACACCGCCACCAACGGCGCCTGCGGCGCGCTCGCGGTGCCGATCGGCGGCGGCACTCAGCTTCGTCATGTCGTCGCGACACAGACGGTGTGGCTGAAGAAGCCGAAGACGGTGCGGATAGCGATCGACGGCGCATTGCCCGAAGCGGTGACGGCCAAGGACGTGATCCTCTCAATCATCTGCGAGATCGGCGTCGGCGGCGCGACCGGTTATGCGGTGGAATATGCCGGCTCCGCGATCCGCGCCATGTCGATGGAAGGGCGGCTGACGATTTGCAACATGTCGATCGAAGGCGGCGCGCGTATCGGCATGATTGGGCCGGATGAGGTGACGTACGAGTTTCTCGCCGGGCGGCGCTATGCGCCACAAGGCAAGGATTGGGACGCGGCGCTCGCGCATTGGCACACGTTGCCCACGGACGAGGGCGCCGTCTTCGATCGCGAACTGCGCTTTGACGCGGGCAAACTGGCGCCGATGGTGAGCTGGGGCACGAGCCCGGAGGATTGTTCGCCGGTCGACGGTTCTATTCCTGATCCGTCGCGTATTACCGACGCCGAACGGCGGCGTCATGTCGAGCGCGCGCTCGACTATATGCGGCTTGCGCCGGCGACGCCGCTGCAGCAAGTGGTCATCGACCGCGTCTTCATTGGCTCCTGCACCAATAGCCGCATCGAGGATTTGCGCGCCGCGGCGCAGGTGCTCAAGGGCCGCCGCGCCGCCGTTCCGGGCATGGTCTCGCCGGGATCGAGCGCGGTGAAGCGGCAGGCCGAAGCCGAAGGTCTCGACCGCATTTTTGTCGCCGCGGGCCTCGAATGGCGCGATCCCGGCTGTTCGATGTGCAACGGCTCGAACGGCGAACTGGTAGCGCCTGGCGAGCGCTGCGCCTCCACCACCAACCGCAATTTCGAAGGCCGTCAGGGCCGCGGCGCGCTCACCCATATCATGAGCCCGGCCATGGTTGCCGCGGCCGCGATCAGCGGACATCTCGCCGACGTGCGGCGCTTGGCGAGGAGCTGACCATGCTTCCCTTCACGGTACTCACCGCGGTCGCCGCGCCGCTCGAAATCGCCAAGATCGATACCGGCATGATTCTCCCGGGCCGCTATATGCGCCGGCATCGCCGGCCCGGCCACGATTACGGCGAGGCCTTTCTCTACGACTTGCATTTCGACGAAGCGGGCAAGCCGCGTCCGGATTTCGTGCTCAACAATCCGGTATTCCGCAAGGCCAAAATTCTCGTGACTGACTCCGATTTCGGCTGCGGCTCTTCGCGTGAAGGTGCGGCCTTTGCGGTGATGGACTATGGGCTGCGTGCTCTTGTCGGTCCGAGCTTCGGCGAGATTTTCCAGGTGAACTGCATCCAGAATGGTATTCTCGCCGTCACGCTTGGCGAGGCGATCATCCACGACCTGTGGCGGCAATTGCGCGCGCGGCCCGGCGCCGAAATCACGATTGATCTGCCTCATCAGATCGTGGTGGCCCCCGACGGCGCAAAGCACGCCTTCGACATCAGCCCGCTGCGCAAGGACCGGTTGATTCGCGGCATCGACGATATCGACGTCACGCTTGAGCATCTCGACAAAATTGAATCCTTCGAAGCACAGCGCCGCGCGAAATTGCCCTGGCTGCCGACGGCGCGACGCGCTTCTTAAATCCTTACGTTCAATTCAAAGAGGACGTCATTCGTGAACGGCGCTGAAACCCTTGTCCGTACGCTGCTTGCGTCGGGCGTAACCACATGTTTCTCCAATCCCGGCACCAGCGAAATGCATTTCGTCGCCGCGCTCGATCGTGTGCCGGGCATGCATTGCGTGTTGTGTCTGTTCGAGGGCGTGGCGACCGGCGCCGCCGATGGTTATGGCCGGATGGCGGAAAAGCCCGCGAGCACGCTGTTGCATGGCGCTCCGGGCCTCGCGAACGGTCTTGCCAATCTGCACAATGCCCGCCGCGCCCGCTCGCCGATCGTCAATGTGGTCGGCGACCAGGCGAGCTATCACCGCCCGCTCGATCCGCCGCTGACCGGTGACACCGATGGCTGGGCGCGCGGCGTCTCGGCCTGGACGCGCGTCGTGCAGTCTGTTGCGACAATGGGACAGGACGCCGCGGCCGCCGTTCAAGCGGCGCGCACTGCGCACGGCCAGATCGCGACATTAATAGCGCCAGCCGATACGAGTTGGGACGATGGTGGCACCGCAGGCACGCCGCTGGCGCCGGTCGCGCCGGAAAAGGTGGCCCCGCACATCATCAAGAACATCGCCGAAGTGCTGCGGCGCAAGGAGCCGGCCACCATCATGCTCGGCGGTGCGCCGATCCGAGCGGGGATGATCGACAATGCCTTCCGCATCGCCGGCGCCACCGGCGCGAAACTACTGGCGGCGCAGTTCAACGCCCGCGTCGAGCGCGGCCGCGGTCGGCATCCGATCGCGCGGCTCGCTTATGCCTATGATCAGTCCGTGGCGACGCTCGCCGGCACGAAACATCTTGTTCTGATCGGCACGACGCCGCCGGTCGCGCCGTTCGCTTATCCCAACAAGGCCGGCTATCTGTTTCCGACGGATTGCAGTGTCCACGTGCTGGCGCGGCCGGACCAGGATATCGCCGATGCGCTGGCGCGGCTGGCCGACGAATTGTCGACGCTGGCCGTCGCGGTGCCGCAAGCCAAGCCTGCTGACCCCGATCTGCGCGCTCCCATCAGCCCGGAATCCATCACGCAAGCGCTCGCCGTGCTGCTGCCCGAAAACGCCGTCGTGGTCGACGAAAGCGTCAGCTTCGGCCGTTCTTTCTTCAATGGCCTTGCCTCGGCGGTGCCGCACGATTGGCTGCAGATCACCGGCGCATCGATCGGCAGCGGCCTGCCGATGGCGACCGGCGCCGCGATCGCCGCACCCGGCCGCCGCGTCATCGCGCTGCAGGCCGACGGTTCGGCGATGTACACGCTACAGGCGCTATGGACCCAGGCGCGTGAGCAACTGCCAGTCACCACTGTGCTGTTGTCGAACCGCAAATACGCGATCCTGCTCAACGAGCTGATGAATGTCGGCGCCAATCCCGGCCGGGTGGCCCTCGATATGATGGATCTCGGCAATCCGGATCTCGGCTGGGTGAAGCTCGCCCAAGGCATGGGCGTCGAAGCCGGGCAGGCGGCTTCGGTCACGGAATTTGCCGATCTGTTCGCGCAAGCCAACAATGCGCGCGGACCGTTCCTGATTGAGCTTCTGACCTGAGTTCGATCAGGCGTCAGGATATTGCGCCACGAGCGCTTCGGCGCGGGCGGCATCGTCCGGTGTATTGACGTTGAAAAACGGGTCGACGGGCTCGGCCGGCCAGTCGGCAATGGCGATGCCGTGCCGCGCCGTCCAGATCTCGATCTTGTGCAGGCCCTCTTGTGTCAAGGCGCGCCGCAAATCCTCGCGCAGCTTGACAGGCCAGAGTCCAACCACGGGATGTCGCCATTCGCCGGACCGCGCGCAGGCAAGCGGCGTGCCTGCGGCAACACGCGCATCATGCAGCCGTGCCAGCAAATCCTTCGGCAGGAACGGGCAATCCCCCGGCACGCTGAGCAGCCATTCGAGTTGCGGCGCATGCGCCGCCGCCCAATCGAGCCCGGCGAGAATGCCGGCCAGCGGCCCGGCAAAATCCGGCACATCGTCCGCCACGACCGGAACGCCGGCATCGGCAAAGCGCGCGGGATCGCCGTTGGCGTTGACGATGATGCGTTCGCATTGCGGCTTGAGGCAGGCCAGTACGCGCGACAGGATCGTCGCGCCGCCGACGCGAATGCGCGCCTTATCGCCACCGCCCATGCGGCGGGCGAGACCGCCGGCGAGCACCAGACCGAGAGTAGGGGCATTGCTCACGCGCGCCGCATCTCACTCATCATGCACGGCCGCCTTGCGGCGGTGCTTGACGCTCTCGTCCTCGACATAGGCGAGGTCCTGATCGAACACGATGCGGTCTTCGCCGGCGAGCGCGATGAAGCGCTTGCCGCGGGCGCGGCCGATCAGCGTCAGCTTCGCCTTGCGCGCCAGCTCGACACCCCAGGCGGTGAAGCCCGAGCGCGAGATCAGGATCGGAATGCCCATGCGCACTGTCTTGATCACCATCTCGGACGTGAGCCGGCCGGTGGTGTAAAAGATCTTGTCGGCGGCCGGGACCTGATGCTTGAACATCCAGCCCGCGATCTTGTCGACGGCATTGTGGCGGCCGACGTCTTCCATATAGACTAGCGGCCGGTCCTTCACCGCAAGCACGCAGCCATGGATGGCGCCGGCCTCGAGATAGAGGGAGGGCGTGGTATTGATCTTGTGCGTGAGCGTATAGAGCCATGACGTGCGCAGCTCCGCCTCAGGCATGGTGACATCTTCCAGCGCCTCCATGAGGTCGCCGAACACCGTGCCCTGGGCGCAGCCCGAGGTCTGCACCTTTTTCTTCAGCTTCTTCTCGTAATTGGTCTTGCGCTTGGTGCGCACTACCACGACCGACAATTCCTCGTCGTAATCGACCCCGGTGACGACGTCATCGGGCTTGAGCATGTTCTGATTGAGCAGATAGCCCAGCGCCAGATATTCGGGATGATCGCCGATGGTCATCGCGGTAACGATCTCCTGCGAATTAAGGAAGATCGTCAGCGCGCGCTCGACCGTCACCGAGGTTTCGATCGCCGCACCGGTCTGATCGACGCCTTTGACCCGCTCGGTCAGGCGCGGATCGTGCGGGTCGGGGCGGATCAGATAGTCGTCGTCGGGCGGGGCCATGGTGGTAATGTAATGTACCGCCGCGGCCGGCGGAAGCGGAGCGGCAAAAAGCGGAAAACCCGGCTTGCGCCGGGCTTCCGCACACTGCTTCAAATGCCTTTCGAATTGGCTTTTCGAAAATTTTCGGCTTGGCGAAAATCAGCCGTGCAAGCCGCCAAGCACCCAAATCAAAAGAATGATCGGCAATGGGATGCCGATGAGCCAAAGCAACAGACCGCGTCCCATAACTTCCTCCTGCAAGGGCTTCAACACCGCGGAAATAACGGCTGAGACGGCTCAGGGTTCCAAGCTTGATCGGGTCGTGTCCACTGGCCTGGGTTGTAAGGTCGGGTTGTAAATCCTGGGCCGGCCGTGATATGGCCTGTGCCCTTTCCCGGAGGGATGGCCGAGTGGCTGAAGGCGCACGCTTGGAAAGCGTGTATACGGGAAACCGTATCGTGGGTTCGAATCCCACTCCCTCCGCCAGACGCCTTTTCGCGGCCATTCGCCACCAGTCGCCGCAGTGTGCTCAATCCATTGTTAATATAAGCCTTTTCGCGTAGACTCTGTTCGTGATTGTTCGCGTCCGACCGCGTCAATCCGCCAGAAACTCGTGGGCATTTTTGTGGGTCTGGGCGGACACCTTTGTTGGGCGGACACTTTCCGACAACTCGGATTCGAACCCACAACATGAGTTTGGCGTACAGTTGAGGGACGGCTCGCGCCATGGTGCAAAAACTGCAACGACTGACAGCGCTCGCGGTGAACCGCGTGACTAAGCCTGGCTTGCATGCTGACGGCGGGGGTCTCTATTTGCGCGTTGGCCGCAACGGTGCAAAGCGCTGGGCATTCCGGTTCATGCTCAATAGTCGGCAGCATGAAATGGGCTTTGGTGGACTGAACAAAGTGAGCTTGGCGGATGCCCGTAAGAAAGCGAGCGATGCACGCCTCATCCTCAGCGAAGGACGAAGTCCTCTAATTCACAGACACGAAAACGCCGAGAAGCAATCCACAAAGGACAGTCGTTCAATGACCTTTGATCAATGCGCAGAGGTCTACATCAGCGCTCATGAGGTTGCTTGGAAAAACGAGAAACATCGCCAACAATGGCGAAATACGATCGCGACATATGTTTCTCCGGCGTTTGGCCCCACTCCAGTCCAAAAGGTCGACACCGATCACATCATGAGGGTGATCGAGCCGATCTGGAATAAGAAGACAGAGACTGCCCGTCGGTTGCGTGGGCGGATTGAGATCATTCTCGACTGGGCAAAAGTTAGGGGTTATCGCACCGGCGAGAATCCGGCGCGATGGCGAGGACATCTGAGCCATCTACTACCGGCGCGAAACAAGGTACGGCCGGTGAAGCACCACGCGGCGCTTGTCTATGCAGACATCCCCGCATTCATGGATGAGCTTCGGAAAATGGAAGGCGTCGCCGCGCTGGCACTTGAGTTCGTGATTTTGACTGCCGCGCGTACAAGCGAGGTTATCTACGCACGCTGGCCGGAAATTGACCTCAAAAAGCATATGTGGACTGTCCCAGCCGTGCGGATGAAGGCGGGTCGGGAACATCGTGTGCCGCTCTCAGGAGTGGCAGTTGCTGTGCTGAAGAGAGCAAAGGCACTCGACGGTGAATACGTATTTCTAGGCGCTGCGTCAGCGACGCCGTTATCGAACATGGCCTTACTGATGCTGTTGGGCCGGATGAATTGTGGAGACATAACCACTCATGGCTTCCGGTCTACTTTTCGCGACTGGGCAGCCGAGGAAACCAATTTTCCGAGCGAGGTAGTTGAGATGGCTCTCGCTCATGCAATACAAAGCAAAACAGAGGCGGCCTATCGACGAGCAGATCTCATCGAAAAGCGGACGCGATTAATGGAAGCCTGGGCGGCGTATTGCGCTGGCAAGGAGATAGTAGCCAATTGACCGGTCGCCCAGCGCCACGAGATTTCCGGCATAGAGACTGTGCTTAGACTGATTAATAAAGGCGCATTTCTTCATCAGTCTCTAAGAAATGGGAAGCTCGGGTTCGGGCCCGGCGTGGTTCTTACCGGGACTGCTTACGGGAAAAGACCTGGCAGAAACCGCTCGGCGTGATGAACTGTCAAAACGAATTCGAGTGCTCCGCCTCTTTGTCGAAGGACGCCCTGGTATTTCAGTTGTTTGATGACAATGTCCGCATTGACGGAGCTGCCAAGCAATTTGCCGCATTCCGTAACGGGCAGAGCTCCACCGTCGAGCGCGGCCTTTAAAATCTTTCCTGCAGCAGGATGAAGCGGTCTACGACGTTCATCCGTCGCGTCGGCGTTGCCGAAGGTTGCCAAGCTCTCGACCCATTGGTCGATGTGCAGTCCTATCTCGTCCAGCCTCATCACTTTTCGCATGACGCGAACCTGCTCTAGGCATGTCGTCAAAAAGAAACTCGTAAACTCAGCAAGCGAGGACTCGCTCAGGTGGCCGCGGCCGTCTAAATCGCCTCTGCGTCCCGTGTCGCATGCGGCCAGGAACGCCTTGTACCTATTCTTGTGCTCAGCCAATCCGCGGGACGCGGACCAGATGCTGTGAGTGTGGAGCGTGCGACTTAGCAGCGCGTCACTCATTAGACGGGCAACGCGTCCGTTCCCGTCGGCATAAGGATGTATCCAAAGTATAGGCGGCCGTTGAAGCTCTCGACGAAGCCATTCTGCATCGGTTTGCCCGGTGCGAAGTAGTGCCATTCGACGCCACGCTGCTGCTGCCAGGCCAGGATGGCGTTTGAGGTCAGCTCAGTCCCGTTGTCACTAACGATCATGCAGGGATAGCCCCGCAGTTCAGCGATGCGGTCCAACTCGCGGGCGACACGCAAGCCGGTGAGCGATGTGTCCACCACTAGGCAAAGGCATTCCCTGGTGAAGTCATCGACCAGGGTGAGGATACGGAAGCGCCGGCCGCTGACCAGCGTGTCCGCCATGAAGTCGAGCGACCAGCGCAGATTACGGCCCTGCGGTACGGCCATCGGTGCTCGTGTGCCGAGAGCCCGCTTGCGACCACCGCGCTTGCGCACGGTAAGCCGTTCCTCCTTGTAGAGCCGATAGAGCTTCTTGTGGTTGAGCTTGATGCCCTGGCGCTTGAGCATCAGGCCAAGCCGCCGATAGCCGAACCGCCGCCGCTGCGATGCCAGCGCGCGCAGACGCCGGCGCAGCTCTTCATCGCCAGACCTCTTTGGCGCATAGCGATAGGTCTTCGGATGCTGGCCGACCAGGCGACAGGCGCGCCGCTGCGTATATCCCTGATTTCGAACTTGGGTTGCGAGGCGCTGTGAGCTTTGTGTATGCAATTGCCGCGAATTTCGTATTCCGCCACGAAGATCAGCCCGTGTGCTAGAAACTGATGCGGGATGGCGCCATCGGCTTGGCGCACGGGAATACACATTTGCGGTCGGACGCTGCAAATGATGCGTACGGCCTTATGCAATATACTGGCCCGATATGCGCCATTGAGGCGCTACGCAATCGACTGATAAAGAAATCTGAATTTCTTAACCAGTGACCACAGCGCTGCGGATTAGAGGTGGGCCCATTTGTTGACGCTACTCCACCGTACGAAATTGTCTGGTTAAACTGCCATACGCTTTTGACGCACTGATACCGGAAGCGCGATTGTAATTCTCCTGCGCCCTCGGACCTGAGTGGTGCAATAGCGCGCTGCCTAGGTGCGGCTTATCCCCCGCGTGAATAGCCACTGTGGTTGCACCTGACGCCCGAAACATGTGCGGATTAACCGGAACACCGAGGGTTGAACGGGTGGTTTCGGTGATGACCTCGCCAACTGAGCACTGGGCCATGGGTTCACCGGTCTCCGCAACCCACAGCGCCGGTCCCGCGTCGTTACCTCGGGCAAGAATGGATCGGTAGATTTCCACGTATTTATTGATCATGTTTCCGAGGTAGTCCTCGATCGGGCGTTCGTCGGCTCTTTTCTCTTTCGTTTCGGCAGCGGTGAGGACAATCCACCAGACTTTGTCGAACTTGATGATGCTGCGGCCGATCGCAAGTGCCGCGTAATTCTTTATGCGGATCGGGTAGTGTGCCAATAGCGCGATCATTAAGCCATTGCGGAACATCCGGGCACGGGTAAGCCTGGGTTTCTTCTCGGCTAACTCGGCTTCGGCGATGAGCGTCAGCCCTGCCTCGATAATGATTTCAGCGAGCACCACACGGTCCCACTTTGACTGCGGCCGCATGGTCGAGAAGAGCTCACGCTCGATTTCCGCGAGCCACCTAATATCCCTTTCAGGCGCGATGAACTGGGTAAAGCGTCTGAGCTTTTGGATTGATCCATAGACTGTTACTGATCTAACTCTTTCTTTCAGCTCCTCGACGAATGGCTCGACAAGCTTCGGCGTGACGTGTTCGCCGGCTTCGGCTTCCAGATCTAGCCGCTTCTGTCTAGCCACGAAATCCAGAAACAACCCGTTTTTCTGGGCGAGCATATCCTGTGTCACCGGGCGAAGATGACTTGCGGCGCCGCCACCTTTCAGACGGATGCCTGGCCGACAGGCCGCCTCCCAGGCGAACCTTTCGGCTATGGGCCATTGTTCGATGGGGAGAGACCGAACGAGCGGATCGGTTTTGGAAGAGCTCATCGTCGGTTCTCGGGCGGCTGGTCCTCCGGATCAAACCTGAGGTGATCTCTGATGATCTTTCCGAATTCGCGGCTCGCCTGGATGGTCTCAAGCCCGCAGTAGAAGTTGATCGTCGTCCTCGTGTTGCGGTGACCTAAGAGTTGCCGGACTGTTTCGTAGTCGCCAGGATGGTGTTTCAGGTAGATGGCGGCTGCGGCGTGGCGGAACTGGTGGAGGGTGATCCGCAATCCAGTCGCCTTTTGGATCCTGTCGGTGATCTGGATGCCGAAGAGGTGAGGGTCCTTGGAGGCGCCATTCGTTCCCGGGAACAGCCAGTCGGCATTGGCGCCTCGCAAGACAATCGGGCGGTAGTCTTGAATATATTCATCGATCAGGCCGGTCACGTAGTCGTCGAGCTCGAAGGTCAGATCGACCCGGTTCTTCACGTCGTAGTAGGGAAAGGTGAGCAGGTAGTTCGATTCCAATCCCCCTGGTCGGATCAGATTCACATCGAGACGGATGGTGGCGAGGTTTGCCGCTCGCACTGGAGCCACTGTCTCAATAGCGACCGCTATGGCCACCTCCGCCATCACAGCTGCCTTCATTGGCGACCGGTTTTTGCAGGCGCGCGCCTCCTGCATCAGTTTTGTCGGATAGTTGACGACCCGTTCCCAAACCGCGCCATTGAGGATCTTACGCACGAGGTCCATGTTCTTCGGCGTCAGTCCCGCGGTGCGGTGCTTCTCGAGCGTCGCCTTGATCTCGCTAAGCTCTTCGATCGTGGCCGCATCGACACCGACTGAGCGGGCCACCGCCAGAATCTTTTTGCCGAGGTCGATGGTAGTCGTTTTAGGCTCGGGGCCGGCTTGCTCCCACTCCGTGTCGATGATCTTGCCGATGAGTGCTGGAACAAGCAGCGCCGGCAGCGACGTCAGGCTTTCGATGGGCGTCCCGAGTTGGGCGGCCTTTTTGGCGAGCGAGACAAGATCTACGCGGCGTTGCCGGATGGTGGAGGCTTTGCAGGGGCTCAAGCGTTTTCCATCAATGCCGCGGCGCGGACGAGACAGAGACTTCAAATGGATTTCGATCTCCTCTTGGAACGCGCGTGGAAACTCTTCCCAGCGCGGCCACTCGCTAATTTTCTTGAGCGGCGGCTCGGTCAGAATCTGCTGGGGCCAATCTTTCAGACCACGGCTGGCGTTCCAGGCCCGTGCGATTGCTCGGCGGGCTTTGATGTCGGTCGCGAGCGCCGTGGTCCTGGCGCGGTAGCCCATGTAATCGTCGGCCACTGCATCGCTAACCTGACCCGGCAGGATGCCCTTCATACTGCAGTACCGGATGAGGCCGGCGAGCTTTGCCTTCCGCGACAGGTCGGTGAGGCATCGACGCAATGCAATCCATTTCGGCATTAGTGGCGTGCCTCGCTTGGGAAGGTCATTGTCCTTCTGGAACCAGTGCAGGGCCCGCTTGGCATTGGCCTTATGGTTGGCGAGTGTCTTCCAAGCGATCCCACTGTCAGTGTGATGCAGCTGGTTGATCTTGAGCGCCACTGCGCCCCAGCGGGCCGCGATGCTTTCAGGCGGCCGGCCAAGCGCATCGGCGATACGGCGCAAGCCGCACGCCCAGTGCGTCCTTTGCGCAGACGTAAGGTCCGCGGCCGTTTCGATCGCGGAGATCGCGTCGGCGAAGGACGGTTCGAGAAGCTTCTCTTCGGTCATTGGGAGCTCCTTTACTCATGGACCGAGGCGGATTGGGATGGATCCTCATGTATTATGTAGTAATTCAGGATAGAGTTACTAGTGAATAAAGGTCGTATTTGTTTGTATTACATCATAATAGAGATTTACTTCCATGTTTTCTATGTATTCCGATGTACAACTATGTATAGTCGTTCGATCTGTACTCATTAGTGCTCTTGCGACAGCAGCCAACGGATCAGTGTCGTTCTGCGGTAGCGGATGCTGCGACCAATTTGGATGTACGGTGGTCCCGCTTTCGCCATTCTCGCCTTAGCTAGCCAAGACAGGCTAACTTGCATGAATTGAGCGGCTTCTCCTGGTGTCATAAGCCGATCACCGGTGCCCTCACTGTGCGTTGCCACGTTTTTCTCCAATCTGAATGAGCTGGACTTCAACAAGCGGCTCGTAGCTTGTTCAGAAGCGCCGCAAGATCGATGGCGTAAATCAGCGTCTTTTTGCCGAGCTTGATGATCTTCAATTCACCGCGGGCGACGAGGTCGTAGAAGGTCGTGCGGCCGATCGACAACAGGTCGAGTGTTTCGTTGACCGAATAGGCGACTTTGATCAGGCCGAACACACGAGGGTCAGTCGGTTGGTCGCTCGCGCAATCTTGACGGATTGAACTCATGTACTTTCGATCCACTAAAACACGGCACTTTGGCCGCCCAGTGAGCCGAAAAATAAGGGATTGTGCTTTTGAAAATAGATGACACGAAAAATCGGTGTAACGATTTAGTGCGACGATTTTCGCTTTCGCCCCGAATTCGCTCGCGCCGACAAGCCGGCGCGTTCCCGCGCTTGCGGCCAGATTCTGTCCTGGAAACCGCGCGGAGTCACGGGCGCGACGCTCTGGCAAAAGGCGACTGCATCGGCGCGTCGTAGATCCGGTTCAGAGCGAAGCTTTTTTGCAAGAGCCTCGACCGCCATCTTTTCGTTTCGTGCGATGGCAACGACGGTGCTCGCACGACTGCCGTGTAAGGAATAATACACAGCGTCATTGGGACCGATAGCCACTCCATTAACCCAATCAACAATGGTTAGAAGTGGCCAGATATCTGGCGCAAGAGCGCTGAAGCCGGACTGCAAATGTCCCACTCGTGCCCATATGTTCACTGTCCCCGCCGCAACGGCACGATCGAAATCACGAAGCATGTATTGATGCCAGACCAGGCTGGCTGCCGCGCGGATCAATCGGTGCTGCGAAATCGCTGCAGGATCAACTTTACGCACAATTTTGAACCCACTCCCGACTACTGCTTTGCTGTCAGCAGCTCGTCTTTTCCGCGCCCCTTTTTTGACTTCCTTGATGAGTTCCCACGGCGGTCCGCCCACGCACGCGGCGCCGGTAGCTTTAGTGTGAAACGTAAAACGGAATGAGGTGGCTTCTAAGTCTATTTCGGCCGAACGCGCTTTTGTGTTGCTCTTGAGCAGTTCGCAAAGATCGGCGTTGTTGGGGCGCCTTGATCCTTCATGACGTGAGGTCAAACTTCCCAGATCTGCGATAGTATCGGCGTCCCACAATCGACCGGCGCCATACAGAGAGAAGACGGCGCGTGCAATTTGCAGCCAGTCGTTCTTTGGCTGTCTGATCGCCTTCAGCCGTGATTCCTGCGGTGCGCTCGCCATAGACGACCTCGCGCCCACAAATCCTTCAGTTGTGGGTCTTCTTGTGGGAGGATTCGCACTCAGGGTCAAATCGCCGTTGAAAACGGCGATTTGGAGCGATCAAGGGACATCGCCGACAAAACGAATGTTGGCGAGCGCGTTGGAGTTGAATGCACGTGATCTAAGGCGCACCATCAAAGTCGGCGCGGGTGATTTGCTGAGTTCTTAGGTTACCGTGAGGCTGTAGAATCAATTCTACCGTCCAATGTGTTGGATAGTGGTCCGGTGTTTCCTCGAACGTGAATGAGTCATCAGTAACGTTATAGATAGTGTCGCTGCCAAACAATTGGGAATCGCCGCACCACTCGCTGCCGACGGCATATTTCAACTTGAATGTGCCTAAAGGTACCGGAAAGGTTTCTGTTGCTCCGCCACGCATAAAATACGTCCGTGCTGGACGTCCGCTCAAATCTTCGAGCCTGATGAAATAATTTGTTCCGACTGAGATTTTGATCGTCAGCTCAGCGAGATCTGAACCCCAATCGGGGCCATACCAACGGTAGATCCCTTCTCGCGGTTGGGGACGACCTACACATTGGTTGTTGGCGGTGGAAGCAAGGTTGTTTGGCGATGGCAGGCGGAATGCTACCCATGCCAAGAACAGTAGCGGCGATGCGATGAGCAAAAGTCGTAAGAGATGGCTGCGCGATTGATAAAGTTCCCGCAGCAATTTAAAGGCAAGATTCTCCCGCAGAACCCCTTTGCATCGACCACACTTAGGAATTTGCCTAATCGAATACGGCGACACGCGGTTGAGTGTCCCACACGATTCGCATCGAATTTCGATATTTTTTGACATGCGGCCAAAGTCACGTGACGTCATACATATTATAGTTGATAAACTTAGAATATGTAATCCGCTGATCTCATGCGCATGGACATGCGCAGACTGGTCGGCCGAAACGTGAAAAGGCTCAGGGAGAAGAAGGGCCTGACTCAGGAGCGGTTCGCTGAAGTTTCGGGATTCAGTCAGCAATATATTAGCAGCCTCGAACATGGCCGCCGGAATCCGACCGTCATCACGATCTACGAACTCTCGGTGGCTCTGGGTGTGAGCCACCTTGACCTGCTGCGACCACCTAAGACCAGATCGTAGCGGGCGGGGAGGTACCCTCCTGCGTCTTCTAATATCAGAATCTGTTGATATCCGAAGAGCGACCGATTCACATGTGGGTCAGTCCATGGGTGAGGTTCGCGCCAACTGGCAGAAGTTGAGTACCTTGCGATAGGGGAGGCGGAGACCCTGTCCGACCAACTTGAGGAATCCATTCGCATAGTGACAGATTACGGAACCGAAGCCATTCCCCAGTGGATGCTCAATATGGGCTGATGCCTCGTTTCAGAATGGGTAGTGATGGGGCTCGGTCTCAACAGCGATCCAGCACAGCTCTGTAAATTCGTTGATCGCCGCCTACCTGCCGAAGCGGCCGTAACCGCCGGCCTTCATACCACCAAGGGAATCTGTGTTTCATCCTGCACGGTCGGCCTCGTTTACTTGACAAATGCCGGACTAAATTTGCCTGGCAACGGCCAGCGCGCGGGTGATGTCGCGGCCGAATACTGCCGCAGAGCTCACCGCGACGTGCGACATGATGAGACTATCGTCGGCATCCGCGATAGCTTGGTATTAAGGCCACGCACTCAAACGCGCCGGTAAACCCACTTCGGCGCGGGCTCGGCCACGCATCCATTTAAACCGTGGCGAACTATCTCGACATCGTCGGTCCGGAGGAACGGGCGCTGGCCAAGCGGACGTGGCGGACTGGAAATGGGTTCATTCTTTCAAGCTGCAAAAATTTGTTATCCTTGTTTGCAGTCGTGACGGACTTAATTGGAATACGAATTGACGTCTTTCCAGCGAATTCGAATACAGTGCAGTTGGCACACGCGTGTCATAGGGATGCGTTTGATGAAAAGTTTCATAAGAATTCTTTTCACCGTCTTGGTGACGCTTCTTGGTATGGTCGCATGGCATAGCGGCTTTAAGCCAAAGAATTTCGCTTTCGTGGCTTCGTTGGCTATCTATTTCGACGCGTTGCCCATCCTTCTTTTTACGATCCTGATCCTTTGGCCTGTTGAGGCTCTCCTGCGCCGCGCTCATTTCGTCGCAGCCATAATCGTGGTTGCTCCCGTTCTCGGATTTCTTGCTCCCTACAGCCTCCTGCTGTTCGCTCCGAACCATGACAATGCCATGGCCGCGATTGTGTACAGCCGCTGGAGCGGTCTCCTCTGCGGCTTTGCCTGGGCGCTCTCGTATTTCGTGCGCGGCGACAGGGATGAGCGTCGGAGCGCTCGGCCGGTCATCTAACGTGCGGGCCCACGACGAAATTAGTTGCAGGTGGTCTCTTTTATTTTACGCTCGCGTCTGATGCGACGATAATTTCTCGCTGTGTCGGAGCTCAGCGCATCACATCCATGCCGAGGCACACTCGCATCGGTATGGTTCATTGTCGATCACGTTGCGAGCATGCCTGTCCCACACTTTCGCACGACAATTCTTCCACAGGCAAAACGCATTTAGATATCGAATCGAAAGTGACTCGTATTGCGGACGTCACGTTCGTATGGTAGTTGCATTTTCGGGTGCAGCAACCAGCGCCTAATTTTCCAGCGACCGGCGAATCCGCTGCCGCGGACGAGAAAAGTTTTTCTTGCGAGCTATGTCTAGCCGCCACGCGAAGCGCGTGGCGCAACGAGGGAGCGCGCGCCCTGAGCACCCAATCTTAATCCGACTTTATCCTCTAGCCTCGTTCGGGTCCGTCCAATGCCGTCGCTGAGCGACGAGTGGCGGCCGGGATGAGCGCAGGCGACATCAAAGCCATCCGATTTATTGACCATCGGCTTGCGAGAGCGGACATAAATTGAGAGTCGAACTGTGAAGTGGCTTTTTATTACTCTGGCAGCGATTACCGGTGTTCTGCTGATCAGTGCTGTTGCATGCTCCCTCGTTTTTCCAACATTTTACTTCCGCTATCGACTTACATTCGACGTCAAGGTGAACGACAGCGTGCGATCAGGCTCTGGCGTGATCGAAGTGGTGTACTCGATATTTCCCGACGCCTTGACGGTCAATAGTGGAATGACGGGCGTCATCGGACACATTTACGGTTATGCCATAACTACTGATCTCGGCGATCGAGGCTTGATGTTTGCGGTTTTCCGCACAGAAAACTACGACTATTCCGTCGGATACACTCCCCTCATAGCTTACGGTCTCGCTGCTCCGCTTTTGCCAAGCGAGCTTAAAAAGAATCTTCAGTTGCTAGAGCGTAAGTCGGGGTGGGTCGACGTTCCTGACCGGGCCCTGCCGTTGCTCATCCGCTTTCGCGACATCGATGATCCATGGTCCGCCGAGAAGGTGGATCCGAAAAATCTGTCAGCATCATTCGGCGAGGGCGTTGCTCTTGTCCGCGCTCGGCTTGAGCTGACCGACGAGCCGATCACCGCGATGCCGAGCAATTGGCCTTCCTGGATGAAGGCATTGAAGACCGCCGACAATCTTGGCGGAGTTTCTAACACAAGCCAGGCGCCTTTGGGTCTTCAGGGCGTCGAGTTCAGGGGGCGCTGACAATGGATCCGCAAACAGAGCTCTTTCTCGCCATCCTCGCAATGGATGCATACAACCGGAACCCCGCTAACGGGACGCTTGTAGCCAGCAGGTTCCCTGGTGGAAACAACATCGGCTCAACCCAGCTGGGCGCGGCAAACTTTGTGTTGGGTACCGTTGACAACTCGACAGACTTCTTGGCAACGGCTTGGAATTGGAATGGGCAGTATGTCGTCGCCTATCGCGGAACAGTGTTTTCGCTCATTGATTTTTTTAAGGAAGCCTACAACGGCTATGGCGTTGGTGCAGGGTCAGCATTGGGCCCGCAAGCTCAGGAATCGATCAAATTCTATCAGGATGTTGCGGCCCTCAATGCAAGCGCTCCAATTTCCAACAACAACACAAAGCAAAGCGACGACGCCCAAGATAAATCAAGCGAACCCGAAAATCAGGAACTGGCCTATTCGGCACGGATCGCGCTGGATCGAACGACGATGGATGTGGAGGGCGGTACGGTCAATCTCTCGCCCGGCATGGCGGTAACCGTCGAAGTCAAAACCGGTTCACGCCGCATCATCAGTTACCTGCTATCACCTCTTCTCAAATTCAAGCAAGAAGCGCTCAGGGAGCGGTGAACAGAGACTTGTTACAAAAACAGAAATTTTCTCAATAAATGGAGAGCATGTCTGCCTTATCGCCAATAACGAGCGTCGGGGCGAACGAGATTCAATGTCTGCTAAGTGCCGATTTTGTTGCAGAAGTCGTTGGCGATCCTGCCGAACAGTGATTCTGTTGCTCTGATGCGATTCGCTGTGGAGGCGATCGATGATGGGGCAGATCAATCACGACCAAGGCGAGTTTTTTTATTCGTTTCGTCTTGATGAAGCCGTTCCGGATGATCACCCGGTCAAGGCGATTGCTGCCGTTCTCGACCTTTCTTGGGTGCACTCGGAGCTAGCGCCCTTCTATCCGAAGATTGGGCGGCCATCGATCGTTCCGGTGCTGATGATCCGGATGCTCGTCGTCGGCTACGCATTTGCGATCCGCTCGGAACGAGCGGTGTGTCGCGAGGTGCAAGTGAACCTTGCCTATCGCTGGTTTTGCGGGCTCTCGATCGAGGACAAGATTCCGGATCACTCAGCATTCTCACGCATCCGTCATGAGCGGTTCCGTGAGAGCGGCATGTTCCGGCGGGTCTTCGAGCGTGTCGTTGAAGCCTGTATTGCGGCGGGCCTTATCGGCGGCGAAGGCTTCGCAGTTGATGCGAGCCTGATTGTCGCTGACGCCAACAGCGATCGATCCCGGGCACCGAATGGAAGAAGGCATGCGTCGCTGAGACCGCGAGCCGCGCCACGAGGGAATATCTGGCGACCCTTGACGATGCCGCATTCGGCGCGGCGAGCGATGTGACACCGAAGTTCGTGTCGCCATCCGATCCGGCCGCGCAATGGACCGGCGCGATGCGCGGGCCAGCATTCTTTGCCTATGCCGATAACTATCTGATCGACGTCAAGTTCGGCATCATTGTCGACGTCGAAGCCTCCCGAGCCATTCGTCAAGCTGAGGTTGGCGCGGCAAAGACGATGATCGAGCGAGCCGAGGAACGCTTTGACCTCAAGCCGCAATACCTTGCCGCCGACACGGCCTATGGCTCGGCCGAGACGCTCAATTGGATTGTCAATGAGAAGAAGATCGCGCCCCACATTCCGGTCATCGACAAGTCCGGGCGCGAAGACGGTTCGCTGAGCCGGGACGACTTCACATTCGACAAGGCGCGCAATGTCTATATCTGTCCGGCAGGCAAGCTGTTGCACACGACGGACTACGTTCACGATGGGACGACACTGCTTTATCGCGCAAGGGTCTCGGACTGTGGTCCTTGCCCGCTGAAGCCCAGATGCTGTCCAAAGGCGCCTGAGCGCAAAATCCCACGCAGCATCCATGAGGATGCCCGCGATGTCGCCCGGGCACTCGTCGGTACTCCTGCATTCGAGCAGTCGCGCCGCAATCGCAAACGGGTCGAGATGCTGTTCGCCCATCTCAAGCGCATCTTGCGACTTGGCCGACTTAGATTGCGCGGCCCGCGCGGCGCACAAGATGAGTTCACACTCGCCGCCATCGCGCAGAACCTCCGCCGCCTTGCAAAACTCGTTGCTCGACCGCCGCCTCTAACAGCAGAGGGAGGCCTCGCGTAACAGTGCCGGACG
>CAWFWC010000007.1:0-569750 GCA_963819465.1 uncultured Alphaproteobacteria bacterium | reverse complement strand
TTGATGCGCGCGGTGCAGAAAGCGGCGAAAGTCTTGCGAGCGGCATTGTCGGCGAACGTGCGATTGGGAATGAAGACATTCTGCTCGCCGAAACGCAACAGCACGATTCGGCCGATGTCGTGGGCGGAATCGATCGCGGCCCACTTCATCTGCACCACGATGCTGTCGCTGATATAGGAAATGCCGTCCGCGCCGAACGTATAATTCCACGGCCCGAGCTGCAAATCGATGGGGCGCCTCCGGTAATAGCGGCGCACCAGCCACCAATACGTCATCCAGCCGGCCGGAAAGGCGACAAAGGCGGCGGCCAGCGCCGCCGGCACGGTATCGCGCGCGATCAGACCCAGCGTGAAGGCGCCATAGACCGCAAAGCCGATGACGAGCGGGACCGCGAACACCAGGCCGAAGAACGTATTGTCATTCTCCGCCCGCGCCCGCCGCGACGCGATCAGCCTGCCGATCGATCTGAGCTCGGCCTCGGTGTAGGTGATGGAGAAGTGGAATGCTTCAGTTGGATTCGTCACGCGCCGCAGCCCCACGTCTGATGTCGCTGCTTCTGTTAACACGCGCGATATGACCAAGAGAGGTAAAACGTAGATCGAAGCACTGTGTTCGTCGGGCGACTATCAGGACGCCGGGAAGTACTCACGGTGAACAAGCGTACTTCGTATATCTTTGCCGCTAGGGCTTTATTTCGGCGCCGTCCAAAAGCGAAAGAGCAAGACTGCTAAGAACCAAATATTGATAAGCTCGAACGGGATCTATAATTTTTGCATCGGAGGTATGACTCTTCTCGTTACGAAACATATCGATCGACATTGTAAGAAATTTCGCACCTGAGTTGAAATCATCATCTACATGCGCCGCCGCGGCACCCTTGATATGCAAGTGTCCTTTGCCGAAGGCGTCTGCTCCTTTTTCATGACCCGTTAGCTCGCGCAGTTTATCGCGCGCCACCTTAAAGCTCTTTTCGACCGCTTCCGCGTAGGCCCCCGTCTCGTAAAGCGTTGAGCATTTCTCAACGACGCTCTTGTGAACGCCATGAAGAGCTGGCGCACCAACTTTGCCTGACTCATGCGCGATCCGTGCAGCAGCCTGTTTTGCAAAACGTTCCAGTGCTTTGGTGTATGACTTAAAGTTGTCGGTGGTCTTTTGACCATCAAAGGCGCTCGCCGCGTAATATAGCCATGCCGGCGTCAACATACCCTGCCTCACGGCCTCGCTGTCGCGCGACATCATGGTGTTTGGTAAGTTCGACTTTACAAAGTTGGCGCGCGAAACTTTAAAATTGAACATTCTAAGGGCTTCGATCTGCGGCATTTCTTTCGCGAATTGCTTTTCATCCAACAGATGCAGAACAGTGTTCACGTCAGACTGCAGATCGTCCAACGCTTCATGCAATTCAGTCAAATGTTTCTCGAAGCCTTCGATCGAAAATCCATCTCCCACACGCTTTTCTAAAGCCGCGCTTACTTCCTTCTCGTCGCGTTCAAACCAGCCATCGGGGATGCCATGAAGCCCGCCCCATTCACCATTAAACTGCTCATTAATCTGCGGTCTTTGAAAGGCCCCGTAGTACATTCGACTATGCCATCCCGCGAAAGACCCACTCCAGCTATGCTCAATCTCTGTACAAGCATTCAGAAGTTTTTCGGTTTCTTCGCGTGTCTGCACAACCATTTCGCCGAATTGCTCTCGAAAGGCCTCCAAAACTTCGACGGTTTGTTGAATGAGTTCTAATGCCATAGGCGAACTCGAAGTTACTCCGCCGCCTCAACTCGCTTCTTCTTCGGCACACCGCCCCGGGCCAGCACCGGCTTCAAGAACTGCCCGGTATAACTCCGCTTCTCGCGCACCACGTCTTCCGGCGTGCCGGCCGCGACGATTTCGCCGCCGCCGTCGCCGCCTTCGGGGCCGAGGTCGATGATCCAGTCTGCGGTTTTTATAACTTCCAGATTGTGCTCGATGACGATGACGGTGTTTCCGGTGTCGACCAGTTCGTGCAGCACTTCGAGGAGTTTCGCCACGTCGTGGAAATGCAGGCCGGTGGTGGGCTCGTCCAAGATGTAGAGCGTGCGGCCGGTGGCGCGCTTTGACAGCTCTTTGGCGAGCTTCACGCGTTGCGCTTCGCCGCCGGACAGCGTGGTCGCCTGCTGGCCGACATGGATGTAGTCGAGGCCGACGCGGTGCAAGAGCGCCAGCGGCTCGCGCACCCGCGGCACCGCCTTGAAGAAATTGAGCGCTTCCTCGACCGTCATGTCGAGCACGTCGGCGATCGACTTGCCCTTGAACTGAACTTCGAGCGTTTCGCGGTTGTAGCGCTTGCCCTTGCAGACGTCGCAGGTGACATAGACGTCGGGGAGAAAGTGCATCTCGATCTTGATGACGCCGTCGCCCTGGCAGGCCTCGCAGCGGCCGCCTTTGACGTTGAAGGAGAAGCGGCCGGGTTCGTAGCCGCGCGCCTTCGACTCCGGCAGGCCGGCAAACCATTCGCGGATCGGCGTGAAGGCGCCGGTATAGGTCGCCGGGTTGGAGCGCGGGGTGCGGCCGATCGGCGACTGGTCGATATCGATCACCTTGTCCAGATGTTCGAGGCCTTCGATGCGGTCGAACGGGGCGGGGGCTTCGTTGGCGCCGTTGAGCCGCCGCGCCACCGCCTTGTAGAGCGTGTCGATCAGCAGCGTCGACTTGCCGCCGCCGGAGACGCCGGTGACGCAGGTGAACAGGCCGAGCGGGATTTCGGCGGAAACATTTTTCAGATTGTTGCCGCGGGCGCCGAGGACTTTGAGCGTGCGGCTGCGGTTGGGCGGCCGGCGTTCATGGATCGGCACGATCAGCTCGCCGGAGAGATATTTGCCGGTCCACGATTCCGGCGATGCGATCAGGTCGTCGACGCTGCCTTGCGCGATCAGATTGCCGCCGTGGATCCCGGCGCCGGGGCCGATATCGAGCACATGATCGGCGGTGCGGATGGCGTCCTCGTCGTGCTCGACGACGATGACGCTGTTGCCGAGATCGCGCAGGCGCTTGAGCGTTTCCAGAAGCCGCGCATTGTCGCGCTGGTGCAGGCCGATCGAAGGCTCGTCGAGCACATAGAGCACGCCGGTGAGGCCGGAGCCGATCTGCGAGGCCAGGCGGATGCGCTGGCTCTCGCCGCCGGACAGCGTGCCACTTGCCGCGGGCTAATGTCAGATATTCCAGCCCGACATCGACCAGGAAGCGCAGCCGCTCGCGGATCTCCTTGAGCACGCGCACCGCGATCTCGTTCTGCTTGGCATTGAGCTCTTTGCGCAGATCGGTGAACCAGGTGACGGCCGTCTTGACCGACATCTCGGAGACTTCGCCGATATGCAGGCCCGCGATCTTGACGCACAAAGCTTCGGGCTTGAGCCGATAGCCGTTGCAGGCCGCGCAGGGCACGTCGGTGAAATAGCGCGCGATCTCCTCGCGGGCCCAGTCGCTGTCGGTCTCTTTGTAGCGGCGCTCGAGATTGGTGATGATGCCTTCGAACGGCCGCTTGCTGTCATAGGCGCGGGTGCCGTCGTCATAGCTGAAACGGATCTCGCTATCGCCCGAGCCGTAGAGGATCGCTTCCTGCGTCTTTTTCGGCAGGTCCTTCCACTTGGTGTCGAGCGTGAACTTGTAATGCTTGCCGAGCGCTTGCAGCGTCTGCACGTAATAGGGCGACGACGATTTCGCCCACGGCGCGATGGCGCCCTTGCGCAGCGTGCGCTCCTTGTCGGGAATCACCAGTTCGGCATCGATATGCTGCTCGACGCCAAGCCCGCCGCATTTCGGGCAGGCGCCGAACGGATTGTTGAACGAGAACAGCCGCGGCTCGATTTCCGGAATGGTGAAGCCGGAAACCGGGCAGGCGAATTTTTCCGAAAACGTGAGGCGCTCGGCGGTCTCGTTGCGCTGCTTGTTGGCCGCGCTCCGGGTTGTGCGCGCCGGCGGCTGCCCGCTATCGGCAAGCTCGGCGACCGCGAGCCCTCGGCGAGCTTCAGCGCCTGCTCGAGTGAATTGGCGAGCCGCGTCGCGATATCCGGCCGCACCACCAGGCGGTCGACCACGACATCGATGTCATGGGTGAATTTCTTGTCGAGCGCCGGCGCTTCGGCGATCTCGTAGAACGCGCCGTCGATCTTCACGCGCTGATAGCCGCGCTTCATGAATTCGGCGAGTTCCTTGCGGTACTCGCCCTTGCGGCCGCGCACGACGGGCGCGAGCAGATAGATGCGGGTGCCTTCCGGCAGCGCGAGGATGCGGTCGACCATCTGCGAGATGGTCTGGCTCTCGATCGGCAGCCCGGTCGCGGGCGAGTAGGGCACGCCGACGCGGGCCCACAACAGCCGCATGTAGTCGTAGATCTCGGTGACGGTGCCGACCGTCGAGCGCGGATTGCGCGAGGTGGTCTTCTGCTCGATGGAAATGGCCGGCGACAGGCCGTCGATCTGATCGACGTCCGGCTTCTGCATCATTTCCAGAAACTGCCGGGCATAGGCCGACAGGCTTTCGACATAGCGGCGCTGGCCCTCGGCATAGATCGTGTCGAAGGCGAGCGAGGATTTGCCGGACCCGGAAAGGCCCGGTGAAGACCACGAGCTGGTCGCGCGGAATGTCGAGATCGACGTCCTTGAGATTGTGCTCGCGGGCGCCACGAATCGAGATCACGTGGCGCCCGGGATGCCGCCGCCGCCCGGACCTTCTGGCTTTTGGCTTTCTTTTGGGGCTTGTCGAAGAGGCTGTCGTTCATGCGAAACAAGCCCCGCGTGCCGCCCTTTCGGGCCGGCACCGGGACCACCTTCTGACTTTTGCTACTCCAGCTTGGCCTCGAACATAGTGAGAACGGCCCGTTTGCCAGGGCGGGGCCGGCATAATCCCCGGTGTTCACCGCTTCGGGACGCCCGATGACAGCCTGCCAACCTGGCCAGTAAGGTGGGCACGCGGCGTGATGGCCCCTCGTGGGCAAAATCGTCGACGCGCGGTGCCCACCCGGCTGGCGCCAAACAACCGATTTCGCCCGCCCCATGGTCGTAAACGACAAGGGCCGGCATCCTGCCGGCCCTTGGAGTGCACTTCACTCGGGATGATACGCGATACTGACAGCAGGACTTACGGCCTGCCCCCTCCCGGAGTGAAGCGGTAATTGATGCCCGCCAGGACCTGATGAACCTGCGAGCTGATCGACAGCGGCGTCGCCAGATTGAAATTATAGTTCTGGGTGCCGAAGTCGTAGAAATCGTATTCGAGCCTTGGCGGAGAAATTCTCGGTCAGGCCGTATTCGATGCCGGCGCCGACGGTGTAGCCGGAGCGCGTGTCGTTGATTGTCTGAAGCGAAACGCCGCCGACGATGCTCTCGAGATATTTGACGCTTTCCCAGGCGCCGCCGCCTTTGACGTAGAACAGCACGTCGTCATGGGCATAGCCGACGCGGCCCGTCGCCGATGCGATCCAGAACAGATTGGTCGTCAGGCCTAAGGTTCCTGTCCCCGTGGTCGGAGCCGACACATTTGATGTCGAGGACATGCTGACGGCGCCGCTCCACATCCCTTCCAGGCCGACGACCCAGGGCGCGAATTCGTAATTGAAGCCGACCTGGCCGCCGCCAAGCGCACCGATCGGATTGACCGGGATGTTGCCGATGATCGGTATCGACACAGGCACGCCCGACCATTGCGTCGAGTTATCGCGCATGAAGCCGGCGCCGATATTGCCGCCGAGATAGATGCCGGTCCAATCGTAGAGGGCGGGGCGATAGTAGTTGGCCGGGGGCGGTGCAGCGGGAACGGGCAGGTCGGCGGCTTGCGCGAGCGGCGCATAGGCAAACGGCACAATCGCCGCTGCCGCCAAGACCGACGTCAGCAAACCCAAGCCAAGACGCTTCATACCGAGACCCTGTCGCCTGAACCCTGTCGGAGCATGATCTTGTTTCGGAAGCCGGTTTTCCGGCTTTTCCGGTCATGTTCTTGTTTACGCCGCATCCGTTTGCTAATACAATGCTTCCGGCTGGCCCTGGATAGTGCAAAAAAACAACAACCCGCCGAATTCCATCGGCGGGTTGCTGATTAGTGGCCGGTAGGTCTCTGATTTCGGCTCAGAAACCGCCGAATTTCCAGTTGAGGCCGGCCCGCACCATGCTGGTCTTGAACGACACATTGGTGCTCGTTCCGAGAACACACGATCGAGCAGGTGTTGTTGCCGAGATCGACATAGAGATATTCGATCTTCGCGGTGAGGTTTTCAGTCAGGGCGCCTTCGATGCCGGCGCCGGCGGTCCAGCCGAATTGAGAGGAGCTGGTATTGGTAAATCCAGCGCCGCTGGCCTGGATGTTACCGACTGCGCCGCCCGCAGTGCCGTAGAACAGGATGCGGTCAGCCGCGAAGCCGGCACGGCCGCGGAAGGTGCTGAGCCAGGTGTTCTTGGTCGTGCAGGCGACGCCGGCACAAAGTCCGTTGCTGGTCGAGCCATTGATATTGGACCAATCGATATCGCCTTCGACGCCGAGGACGAATTGATTGATCTGCCAGTTCACGCCGACAGTGCCGCCGGCCACGCCGCCGCTCAGGTCGAAATCACCCGAATTGCCGAGCACGGAATTGGTCCAGTTCGACGTACCGAAGCCCCAGCCGCCGTTGATGCCGATGTAGAAGCCGCTCCAGTTATAGACCGGCGGGGCTACAAAAACGGGCGCGCGCGCCATCGGGGGCGGCGGCTGCGGAAGATCGGCCGCGACGAACCGGCGCAGTGGCGGTGATAGTGGCAATGGCGAGGGCCAACGCACCCGCAAAAACTACTCGTCTCATTATCGGTCTCCTGTCCGTCCCGGGGACTCTTTAGACGGTCGCGCCGCTTCGCCCACCGGCAACGCGCCCGCCACGAGAGCTGATACCCACGTTTGTGACGCCCCAGCCTCCGGCCTACCTACCGGATGACGCGCCAAAATGATGTGACCTGAGGGCAACATTCCGGCAAGAAAGCGTGGAAAAACATGCCCTTAAATTGCCTGATTTGGCCAACGCCTCTTGCATTGGGGCCTAGAACAAAATAAGAACGAATGTTCGGTTGCCGAATAGGGCCGGCAAAGAGTTGCCAATAGTCATGTGGATAGCGGCAACCGGCGCGGCTTGCGCCCTGGCGTGGAGTCACGCTCCGGCACTAGGGTCGCGACCGAGAGCGGGCGCGGTACGCGACAAAATGCCCGCGCGACGAGACACGACGCGCGACAGCAGATGCGCGCGATGAAACGGAGTGAGTCATGGCGGGAAGCGTCAACAAGGTCATCCTGATCGGCAATCTCGGCGCCGATCCCGAAATTCGTCGCACCCAGGATGGGCGGCCGATCGCAAATCTGCGGCTCGCCACCTCGGAATCCTGGAAGGACAAAAGCACGGGCGAGCGGCGTGAAAAGACCGAATGGCACCGTGTCGTGATCTTCAACGAGAATCTGTGCCGGGTCGCCGAGCAATATCTGAAGAAGGGCTCGAAGGTTTACATCGAAGGCGCGCTGCAGACGCGCAAATGGCAGGACCAGTCCGGCCAGGATAAATATTCCACAGAAGTGGTGCTGCAGAACTTCCGCGGTGAGCTCACACTGCTCGATCGTCCCGGCGGGGCGAGCGCGGGCGGCGGCTCCGGCGGTGACATGGACGAAGCCGGCGGTGATTTCGGCTCGCCCGGCCCGACGCGCCGGGTGGCGGCCGCAGCGGGCGCCGGCGGCGGACGCGGCGGCGACATGGACGACGAGATTCCGTTCTAGCGGCGCGTCGGCCGGAATGCTTACGCTTTACGCAGCAGCATGCCGTACCAGAGGTACTCGGCATCGTCGGTGAAGGTTTCCTCACCGGCGTCATGCGCGGCGTTGACGAATCCCCGCAAGCTCGAGAAGCGGTTGAGATTGACCTGCACCATATCGGAAATGCCGTGGACGATGAGGCAGTCCTTGCCGTCGGAGGCGACCAGCTGATTATTCTCGGCGCGTTCCTTGAGGCGCACCATCTGGAATCTGGCCCAGGCCGCGAACGTCTTCTCGAACAAATAAGGCTGCGGCGGGAAGAAATTGAACCAGAACATGGACGCCGCAGTCAGCTTGAACGGCTCGCCAAGGTGCCAGTGATCCGGCGTGACGCCGGAGGGAAAGCTGAACGGATAGGCGGACGATTGCGGCTCGACGTGATAGACGCCGAGCAGGGCAAGGCTTCCGGCATCGGCCTTGAGGCGATCGAACGCGGCGGCGATGACGTTCTCCGTACCGATGGCGTAGTGCACGAAGGCGTGCTTGCCGTCCGGGATCCGTTGCTCCCAGTAGCCCATGCGCTGGTCGAGGACATCGCGAAACTTGCCAAGGTCGATCGGCGGCGCCGCCGCGCCTGCTGAACTCAGGTTCGCCTGGAGGTCGCGGATGACTTCCGGGATCGACAGCCGCTTGAACAGCGCATAACCGGCGGGCATCGCCTCCATGCGCCGCGGCGCGCCGGCGAACTCGACGGCGAGCAGGATTTTCTGGGCGTAATCGAACTGTCTATCCACGTATTTCTTCCGCCATTTGTTGCGAAAATTCCGCACCGAGGGCGTAGCCGTAATTGATTACGACGACGTGAAAACCTTACGAGCGAATGCTTCGGATTTAGGTAATCCCGGCTTGGTTATTGACCTGCGGTCTGCCGCTTAGCAATCTGCCAAGCGGAAACGCCGGGACCGCGCAAGTCCGCCGCCATCAGAAGCGGACGCGATCACACGCCGAGGAGGAACCTGCCATGTTTCGCGACATGCTTCGCATCGGTCTATTTGCGGCCGTGACGGCGGCATGCGCCGCCGTGACGACGCCGCTTCATGCGCAGTCGAAGGTGTACATTCCGGCGGTGCTGGAATTGTCCGGCGCCGGCGCCGTGTCGGGCACCAATTTCCGCGACGGCATGCTGATGGCGATCGACGAGATCAACGCCAAAGGCGGCATTCTCGGCCGCAAGATCGACACGCCGCTCCTCGACACGCAGAGCGATGCCGGCATTTCACGCGCCCAGATCCAGAAAGTGCTCGACAACGATCCCTACGTGATCCTCGGCCCGGTGTTTTCCGGATCGGTCCTGGTCGACATGGCGCTCACGCAAAACGCCGAAATTCCTGAAATCGTCGGCGGCGAGGCCGCCGCGATCACGCAGAAGAACGATCCTTACGTGTTCCGCACTTCGTTCGGCCAGCAATTCAGCATGCCGAAGATCGCCAATTACATGCGCGACGGCGTCAAGGCCAAGACCGTCGCCGTCATCTGGGTCAACAACGATTTCGGCAAAGGCGGCCGTGACACTTTCGTCAAGGAAATGGCGGCGCGCGACATCAAGGTGGTGGCGGACGTGTCGACCGAATCCGGGCAGGCCGACTTTTCCGCCGACGTCGTCAAGATCAATGGCGCCAATGCCGACGCGATCTTCGTCTATCTGAATGAAGAAGAGAGCGCGCGCTTCCTGCGCGAAGCCAAGAAGCAGGGCGTCAAGGCGCCGCTCATTGGCGAGACCACCTTGCTCGGCCAGAAGGTGATCGATCTGGCGCAAGGCGCCGCCGAAGGCGTGCGCGGCCATGTCGGCTTGACGGTCGATGCGCCGATCCCGGCGGTTCAGGATTTCGCGGCGCGTTTCAAGAAGCGCTACAACTATGTCTGCGACCACAACGGCATCAAAGGCTACACCTCCGTCTATTTCATCAAATACGTCACCGAAAAAATCGGCAAATTCGACGGCAAGCTGTTTGCCAAGACGCTGCATGGCCTGACCGTCACGCCGAAGGACGAGCCCGGCGTGCTGATGGAAGCGAGCTTCGACAATAACGGCGACATCGACCGCGAAAGCTTCCTCGGCGAGGTCGTCGACGGCAAGCAGAAGATCGTCGCGGTCCTGCCGAAGCTCGGCAAGTAAGGCGCGGCCGGCTGCACGCGACATGCGCTGCCGTGGCGTGGGGGCCGGGGGCCGCTAGGATCTTGAACGGAGCGCAGGGCGACTGATGGCGTCCTTTGTTCAGCTTTTGGTTTCAGGACTGGCGACCGGCGCGATCTATGCGCTGATCGCGGTGGGCTTCACGCTGCTATGGCAGACGTCGCAGACCATCAATTTCGCCCAAGGCGAATTTGTCATGCTGCCGGCCTTCTTCGTGCTGGCGGCGATGAATTTTGGCGCGCCGTTCTGGCTCGCCGCCCTGATCGGAATTCTGGCCGCGGTCGTCGTGCTCGGGTTCTTGTTCAAGTTCGTGGTTGTCGATCCGATGCTCCGCTACGGCGTGCTGCCGCTGGTGATTTCGACGATTGCGCTGTCGGTGCTGCTCAAGGAGAGCGTCAAGGACTTTTATAGTTCGCAGGCGCAGCCATTCCCGCCGCTGGTGCCCGCGATCGACATTCATGTCTTCAGCGCGGTGGTCTCGACCCAGAGCCTGGTGGTGCTGGCGGTCGCCATCGTCACGGTTGTCGCGCTGCATCTGTGGCTCAACAAGACCCGCACCGGGCGCTCGATGCAGGCGACGGCGCAGAATCCGGCGCTCGCCCGCATTCTCGGCGTGCCGGTGGCGCGCATGGTGCTCTACACGTTCCTCATCAATGCCATTCTCGTCGCCATCGCCTCGATCCTGATCAGCCCGATCTATCTGGCGAAATTTACCAACGGCGAGACGCTCGGCACCGCAGCCTTCATCGCCGCGATCATCGGCGGCTTCAACCAGGTGCGCGGCGCCATCCTCGGCGGCATCATTCTCGGCGTGCTGGATAATCTCTCGGCGGCCTATCTGTCGTCGCAGTATCGCGGCGCGTTTCCGTTGCTGATCCTGATCGCCGTCATCCTGTGGCGGCCGCAGGGCCTGCTCGGCCGGATCGAGGAGCGCACGGTATGACGCGGCTCGGCGCAGCCGCCCTGCTAGTGGGTGTGGTTGTCGCCGTGGCGGCGCCGTTTTTCCTCAAACCGTTTGGCATTTATCTCATCTCCACCTGGGCGGTGCTGACGGTGGCCGCCATGGGGCTCAATCTCACGCTCGGCTATGCCGGTCAGGTGTCGCTGGCGCAGGGCGCCTTTGTCGGCATCGGCGCCTACACGGTGACGCTGTTGATGCAGGCCGGCGTGCCGTTCTTGCTTGCCTTCATCGCCGCCGGGCTGCTCAGCTTCGTCATCGGCTGGTTTCTCGGCTATCCGGCGCTGCGCGTTCAGCACCACTATCTCGCTTTCGTCACGCTCGCGTTCACGACCTTGGTGTTCCTGGTGCTGCGCAACGAGCAATGGCTGACCAACGGCATTTACGGCATCAACGGCATCGCGCGGCCGGTTTTGTTCGGCTGGTCCACCGGCAAGGCGCTGCACTTCTATTTCTTCAGCCTCGGTGTCCTCGTGCTGTTGGCGCTCGCGGTGTGGTGGATGCTGCATTCGCCCTGGGGCCGCGCCTTCGTGGCGCTGCGCGAAAATCCGCTGCGTGCCGCCTCGCTGGGGCTCGACACGCGGCGCTACACGCTGATGGCCTTCGCCATCGGTTCGAGTCTCGGCGGCCTGTCCGGTGCGCTCTATGCTCCCTTGGTGCAGTTCATCGAGCCGGCATCGTTCTCGATCACCATGTCGTTCAACCTGCTGTTGATGGTGATCGTCGGCGGCTCCGGTTATTTCTTCGGCCCTTTCGTCGGTGCGCTCGTTGCCGTGCTGCTGCCGGAATGGATGCGGATCACCGAAGGCTATTATCTCATGGTCTATGCGGCGCTCGTTATGGTGATGATGGCGGTTTGCCCGTCGGGGATTCTCGGCTTGGCCGAGCGTTTGCTGAAGGCTGCCACGTCGGGCGGCAAGCCGGCATCGGCGATCGGTGCTGAGAGGACTGCGCCATGAACGCGGTTCTCGAAGTCTCGGACCTGCGGAAATCCTTCGGCGGCATTGCCGCAGTCGACGGCGTGTCGTTCGACGTCCGGGAGGGTGAAATACTCGGGATCATCGGGCCGAACGGGTCCGGCAAGTCGACACTGTTCAATTGCGTGCTTGGTCAGCTGACCCCGAATAGCGGGGAAGTGCGGGTCGATGGGCAGGCCACGACCGGCATGCGACCGTGCGATCTGAACCGGCTCGGCGTGAGCCGCACCTTTCAGCTATTGCAGGTGTTTCCCCAGCTCTCGGTGCGCGACAATCTCATTCTGGCCGGCCAGGAACATCAAGGCTCGATGTTCTCGCGGCTGTTCGGCCGTTCCGATGCCGGGCTTGGCGAAGCCGCCGATCAGATGATCGAATTCTTCGGCCTGTCGCATCTCGCGACGGCTACGGCGGGCGCGCTCAGCTACGGCCAGCAGAAGCTGCTCGATGCGGCGATGGCGTTCATGGCCGGCCCCAGGCTCGTCTTGCTCGACGAACCGGCCGGCGGCGTCAATCTGACGATGCTCGCCAGTCTTCGCGAGCGGCTGCAGGCCTACCACGCCGAGCGCAACGCCACTTTCGTCGTCATCGAGCACCAGATGGAATTCGTCATGGCGCTGTGCACGCGCGTGCTGGTGTTGGCGGAAGGCCGCATCATCGCCGAAGGCGCGCCAGCCGATATCCGCAAGAATCCGACCGTGATCGAAGCTTATCTGGGGCACTGATGCAAAACAGCGAACCGCTGCTCACGCTCGATCGGGTCGTCGCCGGCTACGGCAAGATGACGATCCTCAACGGCACGAGCGTAAGCATTCGCCGTGCCGCGATCACGACGGTGATCGGACCGAACGGCGCCGGCAAATCGACCATGTTCAAGACGGTGTTCGGCCTGCTGCCGGTGCGCTCCGGCACGGTCATTTTTGACGGCCGCGATGTCACCAATTTCTCGCCGCGCCGGCTGCTCGATGCCGGCATGGTCTATATCCCGCAGAGCCGCAACATCTTTCCCGAGCTCAGCGTCCGTCACAACCTCGAACTCGGCGGCGTCGCGCTGTCGCGCCAATCTGCGTTGCCGGGCCGGCTGGCGGACATCATGCAGCGCTTTCCAATGCTGAAAGAGAAGGCCGACCGGCAAGCCTCGACGCTGTCGGGCGGCCAACAGAAAATCCTCGAAGTCGCGCGCGGGCTGCTGCTCGATCCCAAACTGGTCCTTATTGATGAGCCGTCGATCGGACTATCGCCGCTGATGGTGCAGGAGGTGTTTTCGATCATGAAAGGCCTACGCGACCAGGGCGTGACGATTCTTCTGATTGAACAGAACGCCAAGCAGGCCCTGCAGATCTCCGACTATGGGTTGGTGCTGGAACAGGGCCAGACCAGGATCGAGGCACGCGCGGCCGAGATCCTCGGCGATCCGCGTATCGCGCAACTCTTTCTCGGCGGCGGTCTCGCGCAATCGGAGCAGGTGGCATGACGGCGCGGCGAATGTTGATCGGCCTGATCGGCGCCAATATCCAGGGCTCGATGTCGCCCGCTTTGTTCGCCGATGCCTTCGCGGCGGCCGGCATCGACGGCTACTATCATCTCATCGACGCCGATAGGTTGCCGGGACGGCGGGTGCCGGAGCTGCTGCAGGCGATGAAGACGCTGGGCTTTGCCGGCGCCAACGTCACCTATCCGTTCAAGCAGGAGATCATCCCGCTTCTCGACGCCGTCGATCCCGAAGCGGCGCAAGTTGGCGCGGTGAATACGATTGCGATCGCGCCTGACGGCCGCGTCACCGGATACAATTTCGATCGGCGCGGATGGCGCAAAAGTTTCGAGGCGACATTCGGCGGTGAAGGCGCGGCGGACAAAACCGTCGTGCAGATCGGCGCCGGCGGCGCCGGGCGCGCTGTCGCCTATGCCCTGATGGATCTCGGTGTCGCTACTCTCGTTCTGCACGATCTCGACACGGCCAAGGCCGACGCGCTGCGCGCCGAGATTGCGGCCCGTTACGGCGCCGTGCGCTGCCGCCTCGCCGGCGATCTGGAGCGCGATATTGGCGGGGCCGTTGGCGTCGTCAACGCGACGCAGGTCGGCATGAGCGGCTTTCCCGGCAATCCGGTGCCGGTCGAAGCCCTCAAGCCGCAGCACTGGGCGGCCGACGTGATCTACACGCCGATGCAGACAGCGTTTCTCAAAGCTGCCGCTGCCAAGGGTGCGCGCGTGCTCAACGGCGCCGGCATGTGCGTCTACCAGGCGGCCGAGGCGTTTCGGCTGTTCACCGGCGTTGCGCCGGATGTCGCGCGGCTGCATCACGCTTTTGCGGTGGCCGTCGCGGCGCGGGACGCGGCAGCGGGTTCAGCGGCATGATGGGGGCAGGCGGACACAACGGCGTCCGCCGCATCGGTGTCCTGGTTCCAAGGCGGAGACAATGATACTAAGTCGGCGTTTCCAACCCATGCGCTGACATGATCGACGTCATCTTCGCTATCAAATTTGTTCACGTCTTTGCCGCGGCGGCCATGTTGGGCACATGGCTCTGCCTGGCCGCGTTCATGTGGCTCGCGCACCGCTCCAAGAACACCTCGGTCGTGGCGCTGATTTCGCAATTTGTCGTCACCATCGAAAAGACCGTGATGATCCCGGCGATGGTATTGCAGCCGCTCAGCGGCTTTCCGCTGGCCTACGCCATTGGGCTGCAGCCGTTCGGCGAATTATGGATCCTGATCTCGATGGCTTTCTTTGCCGCGATTGTGGTGTGCTGGATTCTGGCGATGCGGGCGGAAATCCAAATCCGCGATCTGGCGCGCGAGGCAGCACTGGAATCCGAGCCACTGCCGAAAAGCTACCGGCAGAAATTCCGCACCTGGCGCTTACTGGCGACGCTGCTTCTGATCGTCATGACGTGCGTCTTCGCGCTGATGATCTGGCAGCCGCGGTTCGAGTAATCTTTGAGCATGGTCTTTTCGGAAAACCGGTTCCCACTTTCCGGATCATGCTCTACCCGGTGAGCGCCAGCGTCTCGTCGTCGCTGTCCGCGAGCTTCGCCAGCGCCGGTCCGGACAGCACGAAGGTGAGACATTCCGGGAGCGGACGAAAGCCCGCGCTGACATAGAACAATTGCGCCGGATTGCCGGCGCGTACCGTGAGCTCGACGATCGGACTGCCGAGCCCGCGCGCATGGGCGGCGACGCGCGCGGCAAGCTTGCGGGCAATGCCGCGGGCGCGAAATTCCTCGTCGACAACGAGATCCTGGAGAAAGACCACCGGCCCGTTCCAGCCGGTGACGACACGCTGGCTGCATGTCGCCATTCCCACAATGGAATTGTCGCCGCCGGGGGCGCCGCACTCCGCGACAAAAGCCGTGAAGCCGGGATTGGGGCCGAACCCGTCGCGCAACCAGTCGGCCTCGGTCGCAGTCAAGGCGTGCAGCGCATCTTCGCCTTCCGCAAGGAGACGCTTGAGCCGCATCAGCGCGGCAACGTCGCGCGGCTCGGCCCTGCGTATCGTGACGGGGACCGGGCTTGCCGTTTTCTGGACCGTGTCAGTCATTCGCCGCTTTCTACGCCGTCATGTCGACCCTTCGGCCGGCATGGCCGGTTGATGAGGGTTTGGCCGGCGCGGCGCTAGAACTCGGGGCGTCGACATCGCTGATCGAAGGCGCATGGGCGCGGGCCGGCCGAGGCGACGACGATGACTGGGCGATCTGTGGGAGCTGTGGACTGGGCGAGACTGCGGAAATGCTCATGGCACGATTCCAGGCGTCCTTAGGCCCGACAGTGGCCCCGGGATGGTTAATGAACGCTTACCGGAACGACGCGGAGGGCTAGCCCGCCCAGGTCAGCCCGCCATGGCTGCATGGATGCCGTCGACGACATATTGCACGGCCAGCGCCGCGAGCAGCACGCCAAGGAGCCGTGACAGCACGATATTGCCGGTGACGCCGAGAAAGCGGCTGATGCGCTCGGCAAGGAGGAACGTGATCAGGCACGAGACGGCAACCAGCGCTTCGATCGCGACCAGTACGCCGAGCAGCGACCAGTCGCTGTAGGCGCGGCCGGCGAGCAGCACGGTTGCGGCAATGGCGCCGGGGCCGGCGAGGAGCGGAATGGCGAGCGGGAAGGCGGCCACGTTACGCACGCGCTCCTCCATCGCCTGCTCGGCGGCTTCGCCTTCATGGCGGCTGCGCACGCCGAACACCATTTCGGCGGCGATCCAGAACAGGAGAAGGCCGCCGGCGATCCGGAAGGCCGGCAGCGAAATGCCGAATAGCAGGAGGAGGCGGTTACCGACCAGCGCGGTGCCGATCAGGATGATGCCGGCGATGATGCTCGCACGCAGCGCCACGCTCTGGCGCGCCTCCCGCGGCATGCCATCGGTCACGGCCAGAAAAGTCGGCGCCATGGCGATCGGATCGACCACCACGAACACCGTCACGAAGGCCGAAATGGCGTAGTCGAGGAGCATGAATCAGGGCTCGCCGAAGGGTGCCGAAAGCTACCTTGCCACGTCCTTGTGCCACGATCTTGCCGCGGTTCCCAGGCGATCTCTCGCGGGTCCCAAAATGTCGAAATAAGGCATTGAATTACCAAGAGAAAATCATATGTGTGAAAGACCGATAAAGGTGGTATTGGGACGCCTGATCGGCTAGAAAAATCAATCAGATTCGCGCGGATTTGCGTGGCCTATCACAGCTAGGATTTCTCAGACTTGTCAGACCAGGACAACGCTCCGCCGACAGGTGGTTCCGACGGCGGCGAAGGGCATGAGCCTTCCGACATCCGTCCGGTGTCGATTACCGAGGAAATGAAGAAGAGCTATCTCGATTACGCGATGAGCGTGATCGTGATGCGCGCTCTGCCGGACGCGCGCGACGGGCTCAAGCCGGTGCATCGGCGCATTCTCTATTCGATGCACGAGAACGGCTACGAATGGAACAAGCCGTATCGCAAGTCGGCGCGCGTGGTCGGCGACGTCATCGGTAAATATCATCCGCACGGCGACCAGTCGGTCTATGACGCGCTGGTGCGCATGGCGCAGGACTTCTCCATGCGCCTGCAGCTGATCGACGGCCAGGGCAATTTCGGCTCGGTCGACGGCGATGCCCCGGCGGCCATGCGCTACACCGAGGTGCGGCTCGAACACGTCAGCAATTCGCTGGTCGACGACCTCGACAAGGACACCGTCGACTTCCAGCCGAACTACGACAATTCCGAACGCGAGCCGGTGGTGCTGCCGGCCAAGTTTCCCAATCTTCTGGCCAACGGCTCGGGCGGCATTGCCGTCGGCATGGCGACCAATATCCCGCCGCACAATCTCGGCGAGGTGATCGACGGCTGCATGGCGCTGATCGACAATCCGGCGCTCTCGATCGATGATCTGATCGGCATCATACCGGGGCCCGACTTCCCGACTGGCGGCATCATTCTCGGCCGCCAGGGCATCCGTGCCGCCTACCATCTCGGCCGCGGTTCGATCGTGATGCGCGGCAAGGTCGAATTCGAGAGCCTGCGCGGCGAGCGCGAGGCCATCGTCTGCACCGAAATTCCCTACCAGGTGAACAAAGCGAGCCTGGTCGAGCGCATCGGCGAACTGGTGCGCGACAAGAAGATCGAAGGCGTCGGCGCGCTGCGCGATGAATCCGACCGCGACGGCTACCGCGTGGTCGTCGAATTGCGGCGCGATGCCGTGCCGGACGTGGTGCTCAACCAGCTCTATCGCTTCACCGCGCTGCAATCGTCGTTCGGCGCCAATATGGTGGCGCTCGAAGGCGGCCGGCCGCTGGTGATGAACCTGAAGGATCTGCTGCAATCCTTCGTCTCGTTCCGCGAGCAGGTCGTCTATCGCCGCACCAAGCACCTGCTCGGCAAAGCGCGCGACCGCGCCCATATCCTGGTCGGGCTTGCCATCGCGGTTGCCAATATCGACGAAGTGATCAAGTTGATCCGCGCCGCCAAGGACGCCAACGAGGCACGCGAGCAGTTGATGACGCGCGACTGGCCGGCGCGCGATGTCGCGACCATGGTCACCTTGATCGACGATCCGCGCCACGTGGTGTCGCCCGAAGGCACGACGAAACTGTCGGCCGAACAGGCCAAGGCCATTCTCGATCTGCGCCTGCAGCGGCTCACCGCGCTCGGCCGCGACGAGATCAAGGCCGAGCTCGACAAGCTCGCGACCGAAATCGCCGACTACCTCGACATCCTGCGGTCGCGCGCCCGCATCCAGACCATCATCAAAAGCGAGCTCACGGCGATCAAGAGCGAGTTTGCGACGCCGCGCAGGACCGTGATCATCGATCAGGAAGGCGAGGTCGAGGACGAGGACCTGATCCAGCGCGAGGACATGGTCGTCACCGTCTCGCATGCCGGTTATGTCAAACGCGTGCCGCTCTCGACCTACCGGGCGCAGAAGCGCGGCGGCAAGGGCCGTTCGGGCATGCAGACCCGCGACGAGGATTTCGTCACCCGCCTGTTCGTCGCCTCGACGCATACGCCGGTGCTGTTTTTCTCCTCGCGTGGCCAAGTCTACAAGGAGAAAGTCTGGCGGCTGCCGCAGGCGGCGCCGCAAGCGCGCGGCAAGGCGATGATCAATATCCTGCCGCTGGAGCAGGGCGAGAACATCACCACCATCATGCCGCTCCCGGAGGATGAATCGACCTGGGATAAGCTCGACGTGATGTTCGCCACCACCCGCGGCACGGTGCGGCGGAACAAGCTGTCGGATTTCGCCGACGTGCGGCGCTCCGGCATCATCGCCATGAAGCTCGACGAAGGCGACGCCTTTGTCGACGTGCAGATCTGCAAGGAGGACGACGACGTTCTCCTGACGTCTGCCGGCGGGCAGTGCATCCGCTTTGCCGTTACCGACGTGCGCGTGTTCACCGGCCGCACCTCGATGGGCGTGCGCGGCATCAATCTCGCAGACGGCGACAAGATGATCTCGCTGTCGATCCTGCGCCATCTCGATGTCAACGCCGACGAGCGCGTCGCTTATCTCAAGCGCGCCAACGCGGTGCGGCGCGGCGCAATGGCGACGCCGAGGACATCGGCGCGACCGACGCCGAGGAGGCTGATGGCTCGATCGAGCTCGGTGAGACGCGTTATGTCGAAATGTCGGCGGCCGAGCAATTCGTGCTGACGTTTCTGAAAAGGGCATCGGCAAGCGTACCTCGTCCTACGAATATCGCACCACCGGCCGCGGCGGCAAAGGCATCGTCGCCATGGCGGTCACCGAGAAGAACGGCAAGCTGGTCGCGTCATTCCCGGTCGAGGAGAGCGATCAGATCATGCTGGTCACTGACGGCGGTCAGCTCATCCGCTGTCCGGTTGACGGCATCCGCATCGCCGGCCGCTCGACTCAAGGCGTCATCGTCTTCAATACTGCCGAAGGCGAAAAAGTCGCGTCGGTGGAGCGGCTCTCCGAAGACGGCGGCGAGGGCGACGAGAACGGCAACGGCAACGGCAACGGCAACGGCAACGGCGGGGAGTGACCCTTAGCGGTCGCAAATACAACCATGACCGCGCAAGAGCGAAAGCCGGAGCCTAAGCACGCGACTCTCATCTTCGAACGCAGATGTGCCGCGGATATTGCGCGGGTCTTTGCCGCGCTCGCTGATCCGGTCGAGCGCGCGCGCTGGGGGACTCCTTCAGAGACGGCAGCTTTGATCTATGACGAAACTGATTTCCGCGTCGGTGGCCGCGACGTGTTTCGCTGCGGGTCGAAGGCCAATCCGCAATATCGCGGCGTGACGACTTACTACGACATCGTTTCACATCAGCGCATCATTTCGAGCGAAACGGTCGAGGTCGGCGGCAAAACGGTTCTGATCAGCATGTTGACGATGACGCTCGAACCCGAAGGGGCCGGCACCAAGGTCATGCTGACAGCGCAGGTGACTTCGCTTGATGGCGATAACATGATCGAGGGCGCCAAGTTCGGCAACAATGCTGCGCTTGATAACCTCGTCGAGGCTATGCGCTGAACGCCAATGACCGAACCTCCAGTCGATTTCAAACTCCTGGCCGGCGCGGGCGCGCCGGCGCGAGATTACAAAGCCGGCGACGTTATCTTCAAGGAAGGCGATGCCGCGCAAGAACTGTTCATCATCCAAAGCGGCGAGGTGGAAATCCGCCTCGGCAATCGCGTGCTGGAGAAACTGCCGCAATTCAGCATTTTCGGCGAAATGGCGCTGATCGATGCGTGCGCCGCGCAGCGCGACCGCGGTGGCCGCCGGCGACGTCAAGCTGGTGCCGGTGAGCGAGAAGCAGTTCCTGTTCCTGATCAGCAACACGCCGCATTTTGCGCTCAATGTCATGCGGATCATGGCGCGGCGGTTGCGAACGGCGAACAAAAGCCTTTAGCGCCGACGCGCGCCGTTTTGCCCGGTGGCGAGCCGGAGCGAGGTCGCGTACTTTGGCTCCCTCCCGGAGGCTGATTAAATGAATTGGCACTTGTTCGCCGCATTCCTGGTCATCACCACCGTTCTGATCGTGGTGCCGGGACCGATCGTGACCTTGGTGATCGCGACCGGCGCGCGGCAGGGCACGCGCGCGGCGCTGGTGACCGTCGTCGGCACGTCGCTCGGCAACACCGTGCTGCTGGCCGCGATCGCGCTCGGGCTGGGTTGGGTGCTGCGGAACGCCGAGACGCTCTTTGTGGTGATGCGCTGGGCCGGCGCTGCCTATCTGATCTGGCTCGGCATTAACGCCTGGCGTCATGCCGGCGCTGTGGAATCGGCGGAAGCTAGCCGGCGCGTGAACTTCACCCGCGGGTTTCTGGTGGCGCTGTCGAATCCAAAGACGATTGCCTTCTTCACGGCCTTCCTGCCGCAATTCGTCGATCCGGCCTTGCCGGCCGCGCCGCAACTTTTTGTCATGTGCGCGGTCACGGCGCTGTTGGCGGCGCTCTCCGACTCGGCCTGGGCCGTCGCGTCCGGAATGGGCCGGTCCTTCCTGATGCAGCCGGCGCGCGCCAAAATGCTCGGACGCCTGTCAGGCACGGTCCTGATCGGCGGCGGCCTTTGGCTCTCCTTGGCGCGCCGGACCGGCTGAGACAGCGATGATGCGCCGGCTCACCGCGATCGCCCTTGTCGTGATGGCAACGGTCCTTGTGACCGGATCGCCACCGGCATGGGCCGGCTCGCGCGCTCACGTCTATCTGTTCCGCGGGCTCGCCGACATCTTCTCCACCGGCATGGACGTGTTGACCGACGAACTGAACAAGCGCGGCGTCTATGCGACTTCGCACAGCCACACCGAATGGAAGTCGGTCGCCGACCAGGCCGCGGCAAGTTACAAGGCCGGCAAGGAAGGCCCGATCATTCTCGTCGGCCACTCTCTTGGCGCCGACGCGGTCATGGAAATGGCCGACTATCTCGGCGACAAGGGCGTGCCGGTGGCCTTGGTGATGCCGTTCGACGGCACGCAATCCTTTGCGGCCTCGGGGAATGTCGGCCGTGTTATCAATTTCACTCAGCGCGACTACGCCTATATGCGCAAGGGGGCGGGTTTCCGCGGCAGTTTGGTCAATGTCGATGTGAGCTCCGATCCCGATATCGGCCATCTCAATATCGACAAGTCGCCGCGCCTGCATGCGCGCGCGATCAGCGAGGTCCTGGCCGTCGCCGCCGGACACATGGGACTGCCGACCGCGGCGGAGAAACAAGAGAAGCCGGCTCCATCGCCTCCGGCGGCCGCGAGTGCCGTGCATCACGACAGCGCGTCCAGAAGCGAGGAACCGCGCGAGCCGGCGATCCGGACGGCGCCTGCAAGGGCCGAGCCGGTCGAGGCCGAGCACACGCGGGGGATGGCTCCGGCGAATCCGGAGACAAGCGCGCAGGCGCCTGCCAATATTGCGCCGGTGGCGCCGCCTGTGGCGCCCGCGCCGGCGAATCCTGGTATCGCCGGTCCGGCATTTCCGCCGCAACCGCCGCCGGTACGCCACGTTCCGGTCAAACCATTGGATATACCGGACTGAGCTTTCGGAATTCCTGATCTTTGCTGTTGTTATAGTCGTTGCCGGACGAAGCGGGGGGCCGCGTCTTGGATTGCGCTGACGCGTTGATCGATCGGATGGTGGCGCGAAGTCTCGTCGCCGCTAGCGCGGTGATGGCGGCGATGATCGCCGTCGCCATGGCATTCCCTCCATCCGTGGCCATCGCAGCCAGTGCGCAGGCGAGTTCCGATCCGCGTGTTGCCGACCTTGTCGCCGCCGGAAAGATCCGCGCCGGCCTCGGCATCGGCAATCACGCGGCCGCCTTCAAGGATCCGACAACCGGCGAATTGCAGGGCATGGCGACGAGACTGGCGCGGGCGCTTGCAGAGCAGATCGGCGTCGCGCTCGAGATCGTCCAATATCCGCGGCCGGGCGCGGTGTTCGAGGGCGCGCGGAACGATGCCTGGGATGTGACCTTTCTCGTCGTCGATCCGCAGCGCACCGCCGAGGCCGACGCCACGCCTCCCTATATGCAGAGCGAATTCACTTTTCTGGTGCCCGCCGGTTCGAAGATCGGCACCGTCGCCGAGGCCGACCGGCCCGGCATCCGTATCGGCGTCCCGCGCGGTGACGCCGTCGATCTCAGCCTGAGCCGTATCTTCAAGCAGGCGACGCTGGTCCGCGCCGAAACCCAGGCGGCCGGCATCGCGCTGTTGCGGGCAGGCGCCATCAACGCCTATGCCGCGCCGCGCTCGGCGCTGCTTGCGCTTTCGGCGCAAGTGCCGCGCTCGCATGTCCTGCCGGACGCCTTCGCCGCCACGTCGTGGGCGGGCTTTGTCCCCAAAGGCCATGACGGCCGGCTCGGTTATGTCACCGATTTTGTCGAACAGGCCAAGGCGGACGGCATGGTGGCGCGACTGATCGCCCGCGAAGGCTTGCGCGGCATCGACGTGACGCCGCCGGCCAAATCTCAACCGACAAAGCCGCAATCGACAAAGCCACAATAATTCACTCGGCGGGCGCCGGCGCTCTTTCCAGCGCCTCGTCGTGGCCGAGCGCCAGAACGATGCCCATGGCGATGACCGCGAGGCCCGCGATCAAAAGCAGCCCGCCGGTGAAACTGCCGCTCTGATCCTTGATCCAGCCCATCGCATAAGGCCCGAAGAAGCCGGATAGATTGCCGATCGAATTGATCACGGCGATTCCCGCCGCGGCCGCCGAGCCGGAAAGCACAGCCGTCGGCAGCGTCCAGAACACCGGCAGCGTTCCGAATACGCCGCAAGCGCCGACCGAGAAGGCGAGCATGGTCAGCACGGGATCGCTGGTCAGCGTCGAGGCGGCGATACCGCCGGCTCCGATGAGCAGGCCGATGGCGGTGTGGCCCTTGCGCTCGATCCGGTCGTCGGAATGGCGGCCGTACCACACCATGAAGATCGCGCCCACCGCGTAGGGGATCGCGGTGACCCAGCCGGTCATCGCAATCGACAGGCCGAACTGCTTGACGATTTGCGGCAGCCAGAAGCCGACGCCATAGATGCAGGCGACGAGGCCGAAATAGACCAGCGCCAGCGCCAGCACCCGCGGATTGAACAGGGCCTGGACCACGGAAATCTGGTGCGCGGCTTCGCGCTGGCGGCGCTCGGCCTCGAGCCGGTTGCTGAGCCAGGCCCGCTCGTCGTCGGCGAGCCAGGTGGCGTCGGCCGGCCGATCGGTGAGATAGAAATAGGTGGCGACGCCGAGGATGATCGCGGGCGCGGCCTCGATGATGAACAGCCATTGCCAGCCTTGCAGGCCGCCGAGGCCGTCCATGCCGAGGATCATGCCGGAAACCGGCGAGCCGATCGCCGACGACAGCGGGATCGCCGCCATGAAGGCGCCGATGATGCGGCCGCGATAGATTGCGGGATACCACAGCGTCAGAAAGAAGATGATGCCGGGGAAGAAACCGGCTTCGGCGAAGCCGAGCAGGGCGCGGATCGCGTAGAACGTGATCTCGTTGCCGAGCCCGGTGGCCGTGGCGATGCCTGGGATGAAGGCCATCAGGCCGGAGAAGAAGCCCCAAGTCACCATGATGCGCGCGATCCACTTGCGCGCGCCGAACCTGTCGAGAAACAGGTTCGAGGGCACTTCGAAAATGAAATAGGTCAGAAAGAAAATGCCGGCGCCGAAGCCGAACATCGTCGCGGTCAGGCCGAGCGCCTTGTTCATGGTCAGCGCGGCAAAGCCGACATTCACGCGGTCGAGATAGGCGATGAAATAGCAGACCATCAGATACGGGATCAGGCGCGCCGATACCTTGCCCATCGTCCGTGTTTCAAGAGTGTCCATGCCTGTCCTCCCGCCGGTGTTCTATGTTTCTGTGCGCGGCCCGGTTTTGCTTCTAGCGCAGAGATTATGCCCTCGCCACAAATCCGCGCTTGCGCAGATCAACCCTGCGCCGGCTGCAATACCGCGACGCGGCGGCCTGGCCGGCGCCGCGCTTGCATGGATGTGCGGCGCAGCTAACATCGGCAAGACATTCAGCGGAAGGAAGCGCGCCCATGCCGACACCGACCATGCCGATCGCGCTGGGCGACATCACCATCCACCCGATCGTCGAGCAGGAGGGCGCGTTCTTCGATGTGATGGGGTTCTTCCCCGAACTCAGCAAGGCGGTGTTCGACGAGAACCGGTTCTGGCTACAGCCCGACTTTGTCACGGGGACGGGCGGTCTCAACCTTTGCATTCAGAGCTTCGTCATCAAGACGCCGCATCACAACATCCTGGTCGACGCCTGCGTCGGCAATCACAAGCCGCGGCCGACCCGGCCGTTCTGGAACATGCTCAACAGCGACCGGTTCGAGAAGGAGTTGGCGGCGGTCGGCCTCACCGTGAACGACATCGACTATGTGATGTGCACGCATCTGCACACCGATCATGTCGGTTGGAACACCAAGCTCGAGAACGGCCGCTGGGTGCCGACCTTTCCGAAGGCGCGATACATCATGTCGGACCGCGAGCTCGAACACTGGACCAAGCGTGAGAAGGACAATCCCTCGAGCGTGCCCTGGATCACCGACTCGGTGCTGCCGATCGTCGAAGCCAAGCGCGCGCAGATCGTCAAAAGCGACTTCGCCTTCAACGAGCGGATCCAGTTCATCCCGACGCCGGGACACACGATCGATCACTTTTCGGTTCTGGTCGGCAAGACCGGCAGTGACTGCCTGATCACCGGCGACATGATCCATTCGCCGCTGCAAGGCAAATATCCGCGCTACGGCATGATGTCGGATTACGATTCCCGGCAGGCCGAGACGACGCGACATCAGGTGTTCGACCGCTTCTGCGAAAGCGCGACGGTGATGTGTGCGACGCATTTTCCGTCGCCCTCGACCGGGCGGGTGCGGCGCTGGGGCGACGGCTACAAATTCGTCCCGTTGCACGAATGATGCGGCATTACGCGTTGTGTGCTATCAAAATTCATGACCGAACACGCCCATAGCCATCCGCACCGTCACGACGACGCCGAACGCTGGAAACACGACGGCGTGCGCGTCATTCCGGGCAACCAGCTCGATCCCAACGTACCCTCGACGCCCGGCATGGACCGCAAGGCGGCGATCAATTTCGCCCGCGTCGGCGCGCAGAAACTGTGGGCCGGCACGGTGACGATCAAGCCCGATGCCAAGACCGGCGCGCATCATCACGGCCATCTCGAGAGCATCATCTATGTCGTGCGCGGCAAGGCGCGCATGCGCTGGGGCGAGCATCTGCAATTCACCGCCGAAGCCGGGCCCGGCGATTTCATCTTCGTGCCGCCTTACGTGCCGCATCAGGAGATCAATGCCTCGACCGACGAGCCGCTCGAATGCGTGCTGGTGCGCAGCGACGGCGAGGCGATCGCGGTCAATCTCGATCTCGAGCCGGTGGAAAAGCCGGAGACCGTGTTGTGGATCGATCCAATCCACCGCGATCCGGCAGAGAAGAAGTAAGTTCCGCGCATCCGGTTCCGTCGCGCCGCGAAAATTTGCCTCAAGTTCTTGTTGAGAGTGTTCTTGACAATCCGGTCCGTTGGATCGAGATTTTTGCCGTACCCATTCTGGTTGCGGAGGTGCGCATGAGTCCGCCGGGTCAGAGGGCCGCGATGATTGTTGCGGGATTCATTCGGACCGCGACATAGCGGCTTCCACGCGAATGTATTCGCCGGGCGCGACGCTCCGCGGGTCGCATCAGTTAGGCATGACCCCACATTGGTCGCCCCCGGCGACTATCTCTATTTGATTTCCCTATTCGTTATTGGAGCAGCCGGTAGCCGAAGGTGTGGCACTGGTCGAGGCCGCATTGCGCGAGCACGGAGAGGAAGTTGATCGCGCAGATCACCACGACATAAATCGCGAGCGGTTGAACCAGAGAGCGACGTAGAGCGGCTTCGCCGGCGGACCTATCGTGGCCGCCGCCGAACAGCGCCAGTCGCGCAGCAAGGCCGAGCAGCAGTGCGACCGCGATGACGACCGACCAGACAGGAAGATGCAGGCCCAGCACGGTGCTGCCGATATAGTCGTGGCCGGAACGCGGATAGATATCGAGTAGCGTTTGCCGCACCGCGATCACCAGCAACAGCACAGCAAAGATCAGTGCGATCCCGGTGCCGCGCTCGGAATTGCCGGCGCGCAATTGCAGGATCAGGCCGAAGCAGCAGCCGAACATGGCCACGCGCTGCAACAGGCAGAGCGGGCAGGGGATTTCGTTGAAGGCGTATTGCATCACCATAGCCGCCGTCAGGATGGCGGCGAGAACAAACAGCATGGCGATGAGCGCCAGCCGATCCAGCGCCGTGGTGATCGAATATGATGCGTTCCCGCTCATGGCGAAGCTCACAGTTGCAGCCATGGCATGCGGAATCCGTAATCGGGGCTGTAGACCTCCCAGAGGAAGAGCCCGACGCCAAGCGCCAGGCAGAGCAGCAGGCACGAGACAGCCAGGCGCGCCAGCCCGGCGAGATCGAGAATGAAAGCGAGCAGCAAAGTTGCAAAGACCGCGGCCATCATGGTCGTGTTCCTCGAATTGAAAACTACACAACGGCGTTGCTGCGAATGACTTCCGAATAATACGACGCGCTGAGCTTGGGCGCCCGCCTCAAATTCGCATAGTCCACATGGATCACGCCGAAGCGGACGCCGTAGCCGTCGGTCCATTCGAAATTGTCGAACAGGCTCCAGACGAAATAACCGCGCAACGGAACGCCCTCGGCAGTCGCGCGCTGCAGCATGCCGAGATTGGCACGCAGGAACATGAGGCGATCGGTATCATAGACTGTGCCGTCCGCGGCAGGCACATCACTGGTGCCGCAGCCGTTCTCGCTGATCAAGATCGCGCCGACATTCCAGATCTTATGAACGTGCCGCGGGCCCCAATAAAGCGCCTCGGGGCCGATATATTGCCAGGACGATGCCGTTCGCGGATGCGATTTGGCATAGGCAACCACCTCATAGCCGGGCGCCGCGTCGATGGCGCGGACGTATTTGGGCGAATAGATGTTGAGACCGACGAAATCGAGCGGAGCCGAGATTGTCGCCATGTCCTCGGCCGTGAATTTCGGCGCATCGGCGCCGGCCGAAGCCAGAAATGCCCTGGTGTAGCGTCCTTCCAGAATGGCGGTGAGACAGCCGGCATTGAGCTGGCGCGTGGCGTGCTCGGCCGCGGCGACATGATCGGCGGTCTCGACGACCGGCACACAGGCGGCGATGTTCTCGGCCAATCCGATGCGGATGTCAGACCGCGCTTGCGTGCGTAACGCCGCCACCGCGAGGCCGTGGCCGAGCAGCGCATTGTGGCGGACCTGATTGAGACGCCCCCGCGGCAGATTGAGGCCGGGCGCGTGCGCGATGCCGCCATAGCCGAGGTCGACGAAGGTGCTGACTTCATTGATGGTGAAAAAGTGCGCAATGCGGTCGCTGAACTTCTCGCCGACAAAACCGGCATAGTCGGCGAACACCTTGGCGGTGTCGCGTGATTCCCAACCGCCGAAGCGATCCTGCAGCGCCTGCGGCAGGTCCCAGTGATAGAGCGTGGCGAATGGCATGATGCCGTTGGCGAGCAATTCGTCGGTTAACCGGTCATAGAAGTCCAAGCCTTTGGCATTGGGCTCGCCGGCGCCGTCCGGGAACAGGCGCGGCCAAGAGATCGAAAAGCGATAGGTCTTGATGCCCAGCGCTTTGATGGACCGCACATCGTCCTTGAAGCGATGGTAGTGGTCGAGCGCGGTGTCGCCGGTATCGCTGTTTCGTATTTTCCCCGGCATGTGGGTGAAGCGGTCCCAGATCGAGAGGCCCTTGCCGTCCTCGTTCCAGGCGCCTTCGACCTGATAGGCCGAAGTCGCGCCGCCCCAGAGAAATCCGCGGGGAAAGGCAAGCGGGATGCCCGGCGCATCTGCTGTTGCGGCAAGCGCCGGCGCGGCAGCGCCCACCGCAAGCGTGCCGGCGCCGGCGAGCTTCATGATTGCGCGGCGCGAGGGCTTCAGCGTCCTCGGCGGGTCGGCTCTATCGGGCATGGACCTTGCGTTCAGCTCCACCACACCAGCGACATGATCAGCAGAACCGCAGCCGCCAGGAGACCCTGCAACAGCGTGCCGAAGCTGAAGACCGTTAATCCACGGCGCGGCGCGAGTCCGATCGTGTGCGTCACCAGCCAAAAATACTCGTCATTGACGTGGGAGACCGTCATGGCGCCGGCGCCGACAGCGAGCGCCGCAAGCGCCTTCGCATCGCCGCCGAGATTCAGCGTTCCCATTAAAGGCTGCACCATTCCGGCAGCGGTAATGGCGGCGACCAGCGAGGAGCCTTGAAGCGTCTTCAGCACGGCTGCGACCAGGAACGGAATGAGGATCGCGAGCGCACCGAAATGCCAGTCGAGCAGGTGGTCCGCAAGCAGGGTGGCCATGCCGGTTTCCTGGCAGAGCCGTTGCAGGCCGCTCGCGGCGCAGATGGTGAGCAGGAGGCCTGCAATATTGCCGAATATGCGCGACGTCCAGGCGGAATCGGTGACGAGCTCCGAAACCTGCCGCGGCTGACCGATCAGCATGACGGCGAGACCGACGAGCAGAATAATGAGCGGCCCGCCGATGCCGAGAATGAGTTCGCGTCGCGGTCCGCCGCCGAGCGGCTCGCTCGGCATGCTGCCGACGGATTGGATGATCAGCAGCAGAAGCGGCACTGCAACGGCAACGCAGAGCGCGAACATCGATCCGCCGCCGCGCCGATCCGAGAGCGGCGGCGGATAAATCTGCGCCGAGCTATCGGACGCATGGCCGGTGCGCGCGGTGTGCCGTGCGAACAGGGCGCCGAAGACGATGACGAGAACGGCAAGCGGCGTGCCGAACAGCGCCACCTTCGTCCAATCGGCATCGAGGATCGCCGCCGCCGCGATCGGGATCGGTGACAGTGCGATGAGACCGTGACTTGCCGACGTCGCCAGCGCGAGCGTGGTCGCCGCCGCTTCGCGCTGCTCCGCCGACTTGCCGCCGAGCGGACGGATCAGCGGCGTGGCCAGGGCAAACGCGCTCGCGTTGGACGCGCCGATGCCGCCGACCAGGCCCATAGTTGCGGCCAACGCGCCTGTGCTGGGGCAACGCGAGCGGCTGCGCCATTGCTCGATAGCGACGAGGAGCCGGTCGGACGCATCTGTCGTCTCGGCAATGCCGGCGATGAGTGCCGCGGCGACGATCACCAGCCCGGGCGAGTAGATCGCATCGGAAAAGCCGGTGCCGAACACCCGGACCAGGACCGATGTCGGGAATCCGGCGGCGTAACCGAACACCGCCGCGACGACGAGGATTGCAAGAAATGGATGGATATGCCGCCGCTGGATGGCGGTGACGAGGACAATGACGGCAGCAAGAAAGACCAGGGATTGGGCGATGGGCATGCCGTACATCGAGAACGTGACCTCGCAACCGATCCCGGAAGCCGCTGCTCCCGTGTCCTTGGCTTTATCCTTGGCCGTGATTCTTAAGCACGATCCTGAAAAGCGGTCACGGCTTTTCGGATCGGGTCATGCAGAATTGACTTGCAACGGAGACTGTTCAATTCCACGGCAGTGGCACGATTTTGGCTTCCATCATGTCGGGCGGCCGAGGGTCATTTGCCGATGCGAGTTTGGGGATTCCGATTTGGCGGTAAGGCCGGCGCCCATCGCTGGGCGATTGCCGCGGTTCTGGCGCTAGCGCTTGCCGACGGCATGCATGGCGCGCCGGCGCGTGCAGCCACCGCCGATTTCATTCATGCCGAAGGGACGCGCCTGGTCGACGGCAGCGGCGGAAATTTCGCCATCAAGGGGATCAATCTCGGCAATTGGCTGGTCCCCGAAGGCTACATGTTCAAGTTCAAGCATGCGCTGAGCCCAAGCGAAATCGCCGCACTGGTCGAGACGCTGGTCGGGCCCGAACAAGCCATCCGTTTCTGGTCGGAATTCCGCGACGTCTATATCGCTAAGGCCGATATCGATTTCATCAAGGCGGCCGGCTTCAATACCGTGCGGGTGCCGCTGAATTGGCGGCTCTTTGTCGAACTCGGCGATAGCGCAAAGGACGACAGGTTCGACGGACCGGGCTGGGCGCTGCTGGACCGGCTGGTGCAATGGTGCGCGGAAGACGGATTGCGCGTCATTATCGATCTGCATGCCGCGCCCGGCGGCCAGACCGGCGTCAATCACGATGACGGCAGCGGTTTTCCATTGACGTTCTACGTGCCGCGCTATCGCGCGCTGACCGTCGCCTTGTGGCGCAAGCTTGCCGCGCATTATCGCGATGAGAACGCGGTGCTGGGCTACGATCTGCTCAACGAGCCGATCTCGCCCTATAACGATGTCGGCTATCTCGATCCGCAGCTGGAGCCGCTCTATCGCGATATCGTGGCGGCAATCCGCAGCGTCGATCTAAATCACGTCGTACTCTTGGCCGGCGCTCAATGGAGCACGAATTTCTCGGTGTTCGGGCGGCCGTTCGACAGCAACGCCGTCTACGAATATCACAAGTTCTGGGCCAATCCGACGCGCGACGCGCTGCAGGATTATCTCGACTTCTCTAATCGCTGGAATGTGCCGGTGATGATCGGTGAGACCGGCGAATATACCAACAGTTGGAACGAGAAATTTCGCAAGCTCAACGAGCGCTTCAATATCGGCTGGTGCTTCTGGACCTACAAGAATCTCGACACCAATACGTCGGTGGTCTCGATCCGGAAGCCGGACGGGTGGGATCTGGTCGCTGAAGTGGGCAGCGCCGAGCGACGAACCGCGCTCTCGCCGCAACAGGCGCAGACGATTCTCGATGCCTATCTGGAAGCCGCCAAGCTCAGGAATGGCCGCGTCAACGACGGCTATCTGAAGTCGCTGGGCCTCGTCGTGCCGTAGGATTTCGTCTCGCCGTGCGTCTGCTGCTGCAGCGCGGCACTGCTGGGAGAATCATCGGTACTGCGGCGCCGTACCCGTCGCGGTGAGCTGCTCTTGCGGCTGCGCTGAGTCGATAAAGCGCTACCTGCTCGTCGCGCCAGATGAACATTCTGACAAACTCGTCGCCGCGAAGAGATGCAGCGGCCATGCGGCGCTGCACACCGCGTCCGAGGTGTTGCCAAGTTGCGACAAAGACGCGCTTTTACATGTGCTTGAGGGGGCTCCGCGCTTGCGCGGCGATTTCTTGTATGGAACATTGAATCGCGATCCCCAGGGGCTATCCAAGGGGCGTTTCAGGTTGAGGAGGGACTCATGCGCCGTATCATCTGTGCCGTCGCACTGTCGGCTTTTGCTTTTACCGGTGCCCAGGCTGCCGGCATCAACTGCGCGGTTAAGTATCCGAGTGGTCCGAAGACCACGCTCTGGCTGCACCACCACAAGATCGCCGCTTGCTCGAACGCAGCCGGCTGCAAGTTCGTTGCTTGCTATGATCTCAACGGCTCGGTTTACGCCCAGGCCATCCCGCTCGTAGTGCCGGGTAAATAACGCCGGGCGCGCCTGCGCTCTTTCACGGCGTCTGAGTCTCCGTACCGCCAGTTCGGCGCCCCGGTTTTTCCGGGCGCGCCGAGCTGTCGTTTCCAATTCAATGCTGGATTGATGAAATCGGTGGTCGCGCTATTGGCGGACCGGCCGCACCGAGAAATATTGCGCGTTACGGGCGATTGTTAGGCCGCTGCCATCGCGGCGGCCGGCATCGTGGGCGCGGAGCCGGCAAGATTGACGTAAAGCTGGTCGGCGCGCAGCACCACGACCAATTCGCCGTCGCCGACGCCGTCCGCCGTCAGCGCCGCATCGGCGAACGTATCCTCCGCGGCAACCATGCTGGGCAGGAACCGCACCCGGTCCTCGGCGACCTCGACGATCTCGCCGAGACCGTCGACCATCAGTCCGAAGCGTCCGCCGCTCGACGATTCCATGACCACGACTTGCGAAGGTGATTGCCGCCCGGCCGCGGCGGCGTCTTCCAATACGCGCACCATGTCGAACACCGGAAGCGGCGCCCCGCGATACATCAGGCAACCGGTCATGCCGAGCGGCATCAGCGGCAGAGCGACGATCCCGGTCGCATCGATGGCTTCGACGATTTCGGCGGCACGCGCGGCGAACAGGCGCTTGCCGATCGTGAAGGTCGCGATTTCCTCCTTGAGGCCGGTCTGCGTGCGGTCGGAGCGGATGCTGACGGCGGCGGCTTCGGCTTCGACGGTGCGCGCGCCGACGTCAAACAGCGGCGTGAAAATCAAGGCAACGACGTTGTTGCGATAGGCGTCGTCAGACCCCTTGTATTCGCGATAGCCGGCGGAGGCACTCGCGCCAACGGCATAGTGATTGTCGCCGACGGCGGCGAAGCCATGGTGGCGGCCGCCCGGCGCGAGCTGCAGGAACGAGGGATCGATCGCAATGGTCTCGCCGGGGCGCAGATGCTCGTCGGAGCAGGAGATAATCTTGCCTTCGAAATCGACCAGCAGCCCGAAGGCGCCGCGCTTGATGGCGCCGGTGCCGTCCCGGGGCAGGGCATCGACGAGCATGGCATTGAATTGCGGCTCCGAGTTCAAAGACGATTGCGACCCCGCCGACGGTGCCCTGACGTTTCGGGTCGGCGATCGCGGCCCCGTAGATGTAAGTCGGCCGGTCCTCGTAAAGATGCGTCGGCGCGAAGGCCGACACCGCGTAGGACTGATCGCCGCGCAGCGAAAGGATCCGTGACGCCCATTCCTCGTCCAGCGTGCCGCCTTCGAGGTCACGGCTGTCTTCCGCGGAAACGGCGACGATGCGGCGTGAACGGTCGAACACGATCAGATTGGAATAGACAGTATAGAGTCCGTTGATCGTTTGCAGCATGGAGCGGATCGTCTGCCGATCGGCCTCGGACAGCGACGGCTTCGCCAACAGTCCGGCGAAGGTCGCCGTCAAAGCCCACCATCGGCAATCATTGGCGCGCTCGTAGAGATTGCGATCCATGATGTCGATCGCGAGCGCCGAATGAAACTCATTGTCGTGCAGGAGCGAGGTGACCACCGTTTTGTTCAGGTCGGCGATCGAGCTTTGAAAGACGTTCTTGGTCTTGGCGCCGGTATTGCTGATTTCATTGAGCAGCGTCTTCGAAAATGCCGCGCCGCTTTGCGCGCCGGACACCGCGCTGCCTTGCGCCACGTCTTTCTGCCGGAGATTGCCGTTCCACACCGAGCGGTTCAGCTCGCGCTGGATGTGGCCGGCCTTGGCCGGGATCGCACGCATATCGTCGTTGAATAATTCGGACGAATCGATGATGCGCTCGATCATCGCCGGATCGATATCCGCGAGCATTTGCGATGACGTCGCCGCGAAGGCCTGGACCAGCGGCACCATGACATGCCCGTACCATCCCGGACCGGCATAGCCTTGATAGGGCTGGGCGGCCCGCGTCACCGCGATATATTCCATCGGCCCGAAGCGGACGACGCGAAATTCGGTATCGAGCACGGGCTTCAATCTGGCGCCGACCGGAACGTGAAACGGCGCCGAGGAGGCGATCACGGTGCCGGTGTCGTCGAGCATGGTGACGACCGACCAGTCCTCGTCTTCGACCAGGTTGGAAAAGATCAGCTCGGCTTCATTTTCCAGCCGGAAGCACAGGCACAGCACGCCGAGCACGGCGCCGTTGTGGTCGGTGACACGGTAGGAATAGATCAGGGATCGCTTCTGGGCGGCGACGAGATCGCTGACGCGAAAGCTTTCGACATAGGCCGCCTTGGTCTCGATCGCGGCGCGGATCGCCGGGTCGGTGCTGGTCGTGACGCTTGCTGAATCGTCGAGCCGCGCCAGCACATTGCCGTGCGTGTCCAAGACGATGATGTCGGAATAGACCGAATATTTGCGGACATATTCGCCGAAGCGCCGGCGCAAAGCAGGGAGCTTCTCGTCCCGGCTGGCGGGATCGCGCAGGAATGCGCGGATTTCGTCGTCGCATGACAGAAAGCCGATATCGGCCGTACGCTCAAACAGGTTCCTGGCCAGAATGTTGATCGCCACCTGAGCTTTGGCGCTGAGATCCTGGAGGCATTTCTTGAGGGCCTCGCGGCCGAGCTGGTTGAGCAAAGTCTCGGCCAGTTCGCGAAACGCCACGCGCGTTCCGCTCATATCGGTGTGGTTGCCCGACAATTCGCCGAGCAGCGTCAGATTATCCCAGACCGACTGCAGGTGCTGCAGCGCACCGCCATACTCTTCGGCAGCGGCGACATGCGGGATGACGCGCTCCAGATCACGATCCAGATCGACGCCTTTGAATTTGCTGGCCATGAGGAGCGCGACTGACGCGGGAATAATCAGATTAATGCCGTTTGAAAAATAACCGCGCGATCTTAGTAAATGATTGATAGGTCTTTGTTTTATCTGCCTAATTTTCGAGCAAATAGCCTAAGATTGCGGCGGGCCCCCTGAACGGCTTCGGACAAGCTGGCATCAGGCAATCAGTCGGCGCCGCAACGGTTTGGCTCATTTGCGGCGCGTTTTTTTGCAAAGCTGTCGCCGCCTGCTGCGACAATTCACGGAATGGAGCTTTGGCGCAGTTGCGGCATTATCACTTTGGGGAAATGCAAAATCAAAACACCAACGCCGATCAACGGCGCTACCAGGAGGAACAGATGGCACTCAATGCGATGACGTTGAATGTGGTCATGGCCCTGATCGCGCTCAGTATTCCGGCGCTGGTTTTTGCCGGCTGTATCGTGACTCGCAAAAAGAAAACGACGCCGGAGGCGAGCGAAGCCGCTCCCCATTTCGAGCTCGATCGCGCCGCCTAAGCCGGGCGCGCGTTCCGCCCTCCGCCGCGTCGCGACGGCGCCGCCGTTGCGGCGCGTTGCCGTGCGCGCAATTCACCGTCACGCCGCGCGGACGCGGCCGAAGAATTCCGTGACTTTGGATTCGAGATCGCTAGCCCGCGAGGCGAGGCGTCCGGTCAAATCGGCGATTTCGCTGAACGCCGTGACGCTTTGTCGGGCGACCTGCTCCACCGAGGTGATCTCGGTCGAGGCGCTGGTCGTGTGACCCGCCGCCGTCTGAATGCTGCCGGCAATATCACGGGTGGTCACGCTCTGCTGCTCGACCGCGGTGGCAATGCTGGTCGCGGCCGCCGTCAGCTGCTCGATGCTGCGCGCAATCGAGGAGATTTCGTCGACCGAGCGCCGGGTGGCGTCCTGGATGCCGGTGACCTGCTGAGAGATTTCGTCGGTCGCACGCGAGGTCTGGTTGGCGAGCGCTTTCACCTCCGAGGCGACGACGGCGAAGCCCTTGCCGGCGCTGCCGGCGCGGGCCGCTTCGATCGTGGCATTGAGCGCAAGCAGATTGGTCTGCGCGGCGATCGTGGAAATGATGTTGACGATGGTGCCGATCCGTTCGGCCGTTTCGTTGAGCGAAAACACTGCCTGCTGGGTGCGCTGGGTGTCGTCCACGGCCGATCGCGCCATCTGCAAGGCGCGCGCCGTCTCCTGGCCGATGTGATTGATCGAGCCGTAGAGCTCGTCGGTCGCTGCGCTGGTCATTTTCACGCGCTGCGTCGTTTCCGCGGCCGCGGACGCGGCCGTGGCGATCCGGTTCACGGCGTCGTCGGCCAGGCGGCGCATGGTGGTGCACGTCGTCGTCAGCGAGGCGGAGGCGTCCTTGATCGCTTCCAACATTCCGCCGACGGTGCCGGCAAACTCGGCGATCGCCGCGTCGATGACTTGCCGGCGTTCCTGCCGCTTGCGCTCGGCAGCTTCGCGATGCAGCGTCATCGCATTGGCGACATCGAAGGCGATGACCTTCGAGACCAGCTTGGTGGTATCGACGAGCTTCTTGCGCGAATACCAGTATCTGCGCGACAGCGCGTCCATCGCGCCGCGCAGCAGGTAGTTTCCCGCCGTGCTGCGAAAGCGGGCATCGATGCCGAAGGTCGCTTCTTGCTCGACCGTCAGGCGGCAGGATTCGAAATAGCGCTCGTCGACATCGCCGTGCAGCAGCGCTTCCAGATGCGCCATTTCGAGCTTCTTAATCACGGCGCCGTGCTTTTCGATCGACTCGCGCAGGTGCGGCAAGGTGCGGGTGACCGCCAGGATGGAATCGACCGCCCGTTCGATGTCCGGCGCGATGACCGGCCAGATGTGTTTGATGGCGGCGCGCGCCTCCGCGTCGAGCTCATAGAGCTGGTAGCGATACTCCACGCCCGCGATCGGATCGGAACTGGGGCTTTGCGTCGGCACGGCGAATCCTCGAAACGCAAGCGGCGCCCGATCGGGCGCATGTTTTTCGAGAACCTACTATGGATTGGTTGTGCCAAGCTTAACGATGGGGAAACCATTTGCCACCGCGGCTTCCTCTCAGCACATCTCATTGATGTATTTACCGAATTCCGTAACCCTCAAGGCTCCCGAGGGCCGGTTCGGTCTTCTTTCTACTGTCCGCGGCGCGCGGCGCTGGCAAAGCGGCGCGCCTCCTCGGCGGCGCGGAACAGCGCCTTGGCCTTGTTGATGCATTCCTGCTGCTCGAATTCGGGGTCGGAATCGGCGACGACGCCGGCGCCGGCCTGGACATACATGACGCCGTCCTTGATCAGGGCGGTGCGCAGCACGATGCAGGAATCCATTTCCTCGCCGGTGGAAAAATAGCCGACGCAGCCTGCATAAAGCGAGCGCTTGTCCTTCTCCAGCTCGTCGATGATCTGTATGGCGCGCACTTTCGGCGCGCCGGACACGGTGCCGGCCGGAAAGCCGGCGGCCAGTGCGTCGATAGCATCGCGATCCTTGCGCAGCCGGCCTTCGACATTGGAGACGATGTGCATAACCTGGCTGTAGCGCTCGACGAAGAACTGGTCGGTGACCTTCACCGAGCCGATTTCGGCGACACGGCCGACATCGTTGCGGCCGAGATCGAGCAGCATCAGATGTTCGGCGCGTTCCTTGGGATCGGCGAGAAGCTCGGCTTCGAGCGCTTGATCTTCGTGCGGGGTTACGCCGCGCCGCCGCGTGCCGGCGATCGGCCGGATGGTGACGGTGCCGCGGCTCGATTTGACCAGGATTTCGGGACTGGAGCCGGCGACCGCGAAGGTGCCGAAGTCGAGGAAATAGAGATAGGGCGATGGATTGACGCGGCGCAGCGCGCGATACAGCGCGAACGGCGGCAGCGTGAACGGCGCCTCGAAGCGTTGCGACAGCACGACCTGGAAAATGTCGCCGGCGGCAATGTAGTCTTTGGCGCGCAGCACCATGGCCTTGAATTCGTCCGGCGACGTGTTCGAGCGCGGCTCGACATGCAGCGGGCCCGAGTGATCGGCCTGGTGCGGTTCGGTGGTCGCTTTGTCGAGCGGCTTGTCGAGCGCGTCGACCACGGCGGACAAGCGCTCGACCGCGCGCGACAGCGCGGTTTTTGCCGCGACACCGGTATGGACGCGCACCGGCGTCACGACCGTGATCGTGTCCTGCACCGAGTTCGAAAACGATGACCAGCGTCGGACGCAGAAGGATGGCGTCGGGAATGCCGATCGGATCGGGATTGGGCTGCGGCAGATCCTCCATCTGCCGCACCATGTCATAGCCGAGATAGCCGAAAACGCCGGCCGCCATCGGCGGCAGGGCAGGGGGCAACGCGATGCGGCTCTCGGCAATGATGTTGCGCAGCGCAGTGAGCGGCGGGTCGTCGGTGGAAACGAAGGCCGCCGGATCGGTATAGGGCGTGCGGTTGACCTCGGCGCTGTCGCCGTCGACGCGCAGGATGAGATCGGGTTCGATGCCGATGATCGAATAGCGGCCGCGCACCGCGCCGCCTTCGACCGACTCCAGAAGAAAGCTCATCGGCCGGCCGCCGGCGATCTTGAGAAATGCCGAGACCGGAGTTTCGAGGTCGGCGACCAGCGTGGTCCAGACGAACTGCGGCTCGCCGGCCGCGTAGCGCGCGGCAAACGTCTGTGCCGACGGCTCGACTTGCATCTAGTTTTGGCCCAGCGGGCCGTTGCTGGAATTGCCGATGGCCTGCGCCAGTGCGGCGCCGTTGATGTTGGTGCCGAGGTAATTCTCCAGCCAAGCCATGTATTGGCCGACCAGGTCGTCAGCTATTTGCCGCTCTATTGTCTGGGCGGTGGCCTTGGCGCCTTGCGAGTTCGCGTCAAGCGCAGGCGTCTTGATGGTGTTGACGCGGAAGATGACCCGCTGCGTCGGCGCGTCGCCGGCGGCGTCGCCATAGGCATCCTTCGCAGTCTGGAAAATGGCCTCGGTCATGCGCGGCGTGATGGCGCCGCTGGTGCCGCCGCGCTTGAGGTCGGCCGCGGTCTGGAGCTTGAGCTTGTCGGCCGTGGCGAGCGCGTCGAAGGCTTCGCCGCCTTTGAGCTTGCCCAGCATGTCATCGGCCTTGGCTTTCAGCCGCGATGCGATCTCGTCGTCGCGCCAGTGCTGCGCCACCTGGGCCTTCACTTCGTCGAGGGTGCGCTCGTGCGCCTTGGCGACGTCGGCGACCGAATACCAGACATAGCCGTTGTCGGCGTCGATCGGATCATTGTCGACGCCGACGTCAGACGCATAGGCCGCGTTGACGACATCGGTGGCGCGCGGAACGTTGGCGACCGGCTTGCCGTCCGGATCGCGGCCTGACCGGTCCACATTGACGTTCACGACCGGCAGCTTCAGCTTTTCTGCGGCCTGTTCCAGCGTGTCGCCGCCGGCGCGGTCGTCTTCGATCTTGTCATGCAGATCCTGGACCTGCGTCTTGGAGCGCTCGAGCGCAATGTCATTGCGCAGCTGGCCGGAAACCTCCGCGAACGACTTGGTCGTTTCCGGCTCGATCTTGAGTACGTTGACCAGGACGACGCCGAACCGGCCCTGAACGGGCGCCGAGACCTCGCCCTCTTTGAGCGCGAAGGCGGCTTGGGCTTCGGCCGGATCGATGATGCTCGACTTCGCCACCGTGCCGAGATCGGTGTCTTGCTCTTTCAAGCCGCGTTCAGTGGCGATCGTGCCAAAGCTTGTGCCGCTCTTGATGCGGTCGGCGGCGGCCTGGGCATCCGCCATATTCGGGAACACGGTCCGCTGGATGTGCCGCTTTTCCGGCGTGGTGAAGCGCGACTTCTGCTTCTCGTAGGCGGCCTTGATGTCGTCGTCGGAGACTTCAATCCATTTGGCGAGTTCGGTCGGCGTCACCACGACAATATCGACCTTGCGATATTCCGGCGCGCGGAACATGATCTTGCGATCCTCGAAATATTTGCTGAGCTGTTCGTCCGTCGGCTGCGGGATATCGCCGGCCTGCGCCGGGCCGAGCACGACATAACTGACGTCACGAGTCTCGTTCTGGAACTTATTGATCACCTCGAGCCAGGCCTTTGGCGCGGCCAGATCGCCGGTGAGGCCATCGAGCAACTGCCGGCGCAGCAACGTCTGCCGCATATCGGCGACGAAGCGCTGCTCGTTCGTACCCATATTGCGCAGCACCTGCTCGAACTTGTTGCGATCGAACTGGCCGTTGATCGTCTGCAGATTGGGGTCGCTGGTGAGGCGATGCGAGATCTCGGCGTCGGAAATGCCGAGACCCATATTGTGGGCCTGCTGATCCATGCCGGCTTGCGCGATCATTTCGCCCAGGACCTGCCGGTCGAGGCCGAGCATGCCGGCCTCCTGGGTCGTAATCGGCTTGCCGAGATCTTTGCTGAACTGGTTCAGGCGGTCGCGGAAGGTCTGCTGGAAGCGGTCGATGGCGATCTCGGTATTGCCGATCTTGGCCAGCGTCGACCGGCCGAATCCGGTGAAGATGTCATTGATGCCCCAGAGCCCGAAGACGCCGGCAAGCAAAAACATGACCACCGCCATGACGATGCGGCCGAGCCAGTTTTCGGAAGCCGTGCGAATCCCTCGAAGCATAGGTCCAACGCTGTGTTAGTGCGGGTTTTAGGCTTTGCCGGCCGGCCGGCCGAGCGAAGGCGGCGCACTATAAGGAGCGTGCCCCCGCGCCGCAACCAACGGTCAGCTTGGTGCTCTGACTGCTAAAACGGCTCTTTTCCGGGTGCAACGGGTCTGCTAACGCCTCATTGTCACAGGGCTTTTTGACAGTTCCGGCCTGCACACGCGGTTAAGCAAAGAATGGCGCGCCGTCCCCTCATTGCCGGCAATTGGAAGATGAATGGCCTTTCCGGGGCTTCTTCCAAGCTCGACAAAATCATCGGCGGCGCGGCCGGGTTGGCCGCGCAGGTCGATGTCCTGGTCTGCCCGCCGTTTCTCTTGGTCCCGGCTTTCGCCGCGCGCGCCCAAGGGACTCGCGTTGCCATCGGCGGCCAGGACTGCCATCCCGACCCTTCCGGCGCGCATACCGGCGACATCGCCGCCGAGATGCTGGCCGATGCCAAAGCGCGCTTCGTCATTGTCGGCCATTCCGAGCGCCGGCACGACCATCACGAGACCGACGCGCAAGTCCGGGCCAAGGCGCTGGCGGCGCGGCGCGCCGGGCTCACCGCCATCGTCTGCGTCGGCGAGACGCGCGCCGAACGCGATGCCGGGCGGGCCAACGAGGTGGTGGGCCAACAGCTCGACGGCTCGCTGCCTGAAGGCGCCGAAAATATCGTGATTGCGTATGAGCCGGTCTGGGCAATCGGCACCGGGTTGACGCCGACCTCGCGCGATGTCGGCGACATGCATGGCTTCATCCGCCACCGGCTCCAGTCGCATTACGGTGCGGCGGGCGAGGGCATTCGCATTCTTTATGGCGGCTCGGTCAAGCCGGCCAACGCCAAGGAATTCCTGACCATCGACAATGTCGACGGCGCGCTCATCGGCGGTGCGAGCCTTGATCCCGATGAGTTCCTCGCCATTGCGGGCGTTTATCGCTAAGGTTCACCAATGTCCCGCCTAAGACGGGCGATGGGAGGACATCATGCCGGCCAATCGTATGATTGCCGCTGTCGTTGCGTTTGCGTTGCCACTTTTGGTGGTGCACGCGAAGGCCGCCGAGCTCAAGGTGTTGAGCACCACCGCCTTCAAGGGCGTGCTCGAAGAACTTGCTCCGCAATTCGAGAAGGCGACAGAGAATAAGGTCAGCCTCAGTTTTGCGCCGACCGCGGTGATCAAGACTCAGATCGAGCAAGGCACTGTGTTCGATGTCGCCGTGCTGACCAGTGCGGTCAGTGACGCTCTGGCTGCGGCGGGGAAGATCGTGCCCGACAGCCGCCATATTGTCGCCCGCGCCGGCATGGGCGTCGCCATCCTCAACGGCGCGCCGAAGCCTGATCTGAGCACGGTCGAGGCGTTCAAGAGCGCCTTGATGAACGCGAAGTCGATCGGTTTCAACGGACAGGGCGCAAGCCGGGCCAATTTCGAGGCTTTGTTCAACAAGCTCGGCATCGCCGACGCTCTGGCACCCAAGATCAAGCTTTTGCAGACCGGCGCCCCGGAGGGTGTTGCGAAGGGCGAGGTTGAAATCGGGCTCGGTCCGATCAGCGAGGTCATCCCGACGCCGGGTGTGCAGGTCGCGGGACCACTGCCGGCGGATGTCCAGACCTATCTGGTGCTCTCGGCCGGCATTTCGGCCGACAGCAAAGCAGCCGCCGCGGCAGGCGCATTCGTAAACTTTCTCACTGGCCCGAGCGTTGCACCGGTGCTCAAGGCCAAGGGAATGGAGCCTGGCTAGCTGCCTTTGTTCTCGGCGCTAGTGCGCAGCCGGCGGCGGCGCATTGTTCGACGCCGTGACCACGACGTCGGTGTTGCCGCCTTGGTAGATCATCACACCGGCGGCAAAAGCGGCACAAAGCACCAAAGCCGCGAACCAGAGGCCCATCGCATCAGCCGAATTGCTGGGCGCCTTTCGCGGCAGAACTCTGCCTTGATTGTCCATGTTGTTTTCCATCGCACCCTCCGCTTGGGGAGAGTTGCACCCGATTAACGTATGCGAGCGCTTGTGGATTCGCCACGGCTTAACAAGCCGCTTGCACAAATATAGTTTGGTTTTCGCTAAGTGCGGCCGCAGCATTTTTTTGCGGTGCACGCGTCGCCGGCGCGCGCGGATTGAAGTCTTTATGAAAAGTGTTGGCGCCTGAGTTTCGACGTCTGAGTTTCAGCGCAAGATCGCCGCTTCAATCTGGCCGGCAATGCGCCGCACCTAGCGCGCACCTGCCTCGCACCCACTCCACACCCGAGGTGGACCGGAGAAGGCTGCCATGCCGCCATGCCCATTGCGGCAGCGCATCCGCGAGCTATTCTGGCCGTGGACACGAGACCGCCGCGCCGCCGCGCGAACAGGTTCCGGAAAATTGGGGAGGACGTCATGAGCGACGAAGCGCTGCCGCGCCGCAAATTCCTTGTCGGCGCAGGGCTTGTCGGAACAGGTCTAGCCGGAACGGCCGTAGCGACCGGGCTGTCGCAGCCAGCCACCGCCGCGCCGCAATCGCCGGTCGCCGCGGTGGCAAACGCCGCTGCCGTGGCGGCCGCCCCGCCGCCGGCCCAGGCCGAACCGCTGCTTTATCTCAATGAGACCGAGCACGCCTTCGTCGTCGCCACGGTCGATACCCTCATTCCCGCCGACGAATTGTCGCCGTCCGGCAGCGATTGCGGCTGCGCCGTCTATATCGACCGCCAGCTCGCCAGCGCCTGGGGCGGCGGCGCGAAATCCTACCGCTCCGGTCCGTTCATCAAGGGCAAGCCTGAGCAGGGCTATCAGTTGCCGCTGACGCCCGCCGAATTCGTCTCGACCGGCATTGCCGCCGCGAATGACTGGTCGCGCAAGACCTATGGCCGCGATTTCGATCAGCTTGCGCCGGACAAGCGCGCCGAGGCGCTCAAGACGATGCAGGAGGGCAAAGCGGAATTTGCCAATTTCAGCTCGCGCGCCTTCTTCGCCCGGCTGCTGGCGCTGACCATGGAGGGCTTCTTCGGCGATCCGATCTATGGCGGCAACCGCAACAAGGCGTCGTGGAAGATGCTCGGCTACCCGGGCCTGCCCGCGACCTATGCCAATGTCATCGATGAATATCGCGACAAGCGTTACGTCGCCGAGCCGCAATCCATCGCGGACTTTTCGTAGAGGGGGCGGACATGGTCACGCGATTGAAAGACGTCGATGCGGTCACGGTGGGCTTCGGCTGGACCGGCGCCATCCTGGCGCGCGAACTGACCAAGGCCGGATTGAATGTGGTGGGGATCGAGCGCGGGCCGGATCGCGTTCCCGGCGAGGATTTCATTCTCCCCGGCGTGCGCGACGAGGTGAAATACGCCCAGCGCCTCGAATTGATGCAAGACAATTCCATCGACACCATCACGTTCCGCAATTTCCCGAACGAACAGGCGCTGCCGATCCGGCGCATCGGCGCGTTTCTGCCGGGCGAGGGCACCGGCGGCTCCGGCATCCATTGGGGCGCGTTGCTGTGGCGCAATCTGCCGAGCGATTTCCGCATCAGGAGCGCGCTCACCGAGCGCTACGGCAAGAACGCGGTCGCCGACGATATGACGATCGCGGACTGGCCGGTCAGCTACGATGATCTCGAGCCGTTCTACGACCGCTACGACAAGATCTGCGGCGCTTCGGGGCAGGCCGGCAATCTGCGCGGCAAGAAGATCGACGGCGGCAATATTTTCGAAGGCGCGCGCAGCGAGCACTATCCGAACGCGCCGATCAAATCGAGCAATGCCGGCTTGATCTATGCCGCGGCAGCAAAGAGCCTCGGCTATCATCCGTTTCCGGCGCCGGTCGCGATCGCCAGCGCAGCCTTCACCAATCCGGAAGGGGTCACGCTCGGAGCTTGCGAATATTGCGGCTATTGCAATCGCATCGCGTGCGAGACCAATTCCAAGGCCTCGGCCAATTCGACGATCCTGCCGGTGCTGCGGCTCGATCCGAAATTCGAGCTGCGCTCGCGCTGCTTCGTCACCAAGCTGAACTACGACAAGGCGGCCAAGCGGGTGACGAGCGTCACCTATACCGACATGCGCAACGGCGAGGAATACGAGCAGCCAGCGGGCATCGTCATTCTGTCGTCCTTTGTCTTCGGCAATGTGCAGCATCTGCTGCTGGGCGGCATCGGCGAGGCGTACGATCGCGACAGCGGCAAGGGCGTCGTCGGCAAGAATTACGCCTATCAATATGAAGCCGGCGCCGCGGCCTTTTTCGAGGACAAGGAGCTCAATCCGTTTTGGGGCTCAGCCGGGATGGGCGTCATCATCGACGATTTCAATGGCGAGAATTTCGACCACGGCGGCCTGGGCTTTTTCGGCGGCGGCTACATTTCCTGCGGTAGCGCCGCCGCACCGCCGATCGCGGGCCGCACCGTGCCGCACGGCACGCCGGAATGGGGCTCGGAATGGAAGCGCGAGACCGTGAAGTGGTATCACCACGCCGCCCGCTTCAATACCCAAGGCTCGGTCTATGCCAATCGCAACAATTACATGGACCTCGATCCGACCTATAAAGATGTGTTCGGCCGGCCGCTGATCAGGCTGTCCTACAATCCGCCCGACAACGAACACAAAATGTCTGCGTTCCTGCTCGGCAAGCTCGAAGGGGTCATCAAGGCGATGAACCCGACGCATTACGACATGCATCCGCGGCCGAAGACGTTCACCGTCGTGCCCTATCAATCGACGCATAATACCGGCGGCACGATGATGGGCCCCGATCCGAAGTCGAGCGTGGTCAATCGCTACCTGCAGGCATGGGACGCGCATAACCTGTTCATTCAAGGCGCGTCCGTGTTCCCGCAGCAGCACGGCTACAATCCGACCGGCACGCTCGGCGCGCTGGCCTACTGGTCGGCGAATGCCATCACCACGAAATATCTGAAGAACCCGGGGCCGCTGGTCCAGGCGTAAGGGCGGTAGGCAAGCGCAAGCCGCTCTGCAAGGGGGATGAAGAAATGCCGAAAGAGGGAAGCGGGCTTCGGCCCGGCGTTGTTCGTATTGCTGCGATGGCCGCGGCCTTTGTCATTGCCGGGGCCACTGCGGCTGTCGCCGGCAATGCCGAACACGGCAAAGTCGTGTTTCAGCAATGCGCCGCCTGCCACACCGACCAGGCCGGCGCCATCGGCCCGTCGCTGCGCGGCGTATTCGCCCGCAAATCCGCAACCGTCGACGGCTTTCGCTATTCGGAAGCCATGAAGCGCGCCAATCTCACCTGGGACGAGGCGAATTTGCACGACTACATCAGCAATCCGCAGGCCAAGATAAAAGGCAATCGCATGCCGTTCGGCGGCGTCACCAGCGCCGGAGACATCGACGATCTGGTCGCTTATCTGAAGGACTATAAGTAGCGCAGCGGATTTCGTTGCGGCCGCCGATCAGTCGTTGTGCGCGACTTTGGGATTGAGCGACGTGCGGCGGTCTTTCACCACTCCGATCAGCACGCCGAGCCGCTCGATCTTGGCGACAATTTTGCCGTCAAGCGCGCGGTCGCAATTCATGTGCGTCGGCGCGATGAAGAAGTCGGCATTGCGCCAATCGCGCGTCCACTGCAGGCGTGTGTCAGCTCTCTTCTCGAACGGCAACCGCTCGCCGCAGACGGCGACGGTGTAGCGCGTGGTCAGCCGATTGCTGCCGTTCTTGTCGCTTTGGTCGAGATATTGCTCAAGGTCGCCCACTGCCTCGGGCATGATGTTGACCCAATAATCCGTGGCGTAGCGGCGTGAGGCGCCCTCGAGACCGCCGACCAGCGAATTGTAGGACAGATATTCGTCCGGATGCAGGCGATAGAGCGTCGCCGTATCGGAGCCCAGGCACAGCAGAATGGCCGCTAACCCGGCCGCTGCGGCCAGCGGGTTGAAGGCTTCCAGCCGACACAGCATCCCGTCGAGCCCCAAGCCGGCCAAGACGGCAATCGGCGGCGCGATGAAAAGAAAATGCCGCATCCCGGTGTCGCCCGGCGCGTGCGCAATGACGTCGCAGAGCAGCGGGAACAACACCGCAAGCGCGATGAGCGCGGTTTCCTTCCGCCACGTCGTGCTGGGCTGTTGTCCGGCGCTTGCCCTTGTCCAAGCAAGCATGGGCCGGATGAAACCGAGGCCAGCGCCAATGAGGAGGAGAAGCGTGAGCTTGATGCTCACATAAGCCGGGACGTACCAGCGCGGCACGTCGGCCATTTTATAGACCTGTCCGTCCAGGATCGTGCTGATCGGATAGTGGAAGCCGTCGAAGGCGCCGACCGCGCGCAGCGGATTGAGCGGCGCCAAAGCCGCCCAAGGCCACGCGGCGATCATAATGACGTAGGCAAGTGCAAATGCCGGCAGCAGCACGATCCCGGCGCGCACGGCGAATGCCAGCGCGCCGCGCCAGTCGCGGAGGGGGCTCACCGGCGTATAGGCCGCAACCGCAAAGCCTGCGTAGCTGATCGCGAATAGCCCGAGCACTCTTATGCCCAGAGCGCAGCCGGTCAGCACACCGAACAGCAGCACCAGATGCCAGCGCGGTTTGGGCAGGTCGCGTAGTAGCCGCAGCAGAACGCAGAGCGCTGCCATCATCGCCGCGGCGAAGGGGATATCCTTCGTATGCGCGAACATGGTGCCGTACCAGATGCCGCAGGCCGAAAGCGCGGCCGCCGCCAACAAGCCGGCGCGGGGTCCTGCAATCATGCGCGCGGTCGCCCAGACAGCGCCGATGCCGCCGATGCCGATGAGGGCACAGAGCAAATGACGGACGTCGTAGGGATCGAGCGGCACGAGCCGCTGCAGCCCGACCGCGATCACGTCGAACAGGCCACCGTAGAGATAAAGGTCGCGGAAATGAAACAGCGCCTGATCGGTAAAGCCGCTCGCGTAATAGGCGACAATCAGCGCGCCGTAATGCTGCTGCACCTCTTCGTCGTTGGAGATTGCATAGTCGCGGAAGGTCGAGACGACGAGGACGGTCAGCGTGGCGAACAGAACGGCCGCCGCAAGATCGTAGCGATCGGTAGCTGCCAGTCGCTTGGCACTACGATGGAGAAATGATGCCAATGCGCGGCATATCGCGCCAACCACGCGTGCGAGCACCACGATCGTTTCCCCCCAGCCGAGATTCGTTGGGAACGCAGACTATGGTGCGGTCCGGCCACGAAAACCGTGTCATGGCGCCGCACGCGATTGCGGGGTTTCGCGGGCCGGGCCTCCGCGGCGCCATGGGGGGACATTGGGTCCGTTCGGGGCCATTCGGGACCCATGGATTCGGGGCCATGGAAATGGCGCGGCGGATCGTGTACAGACGCCCGCAACTTCCCATATGAGCGGGGTCGGAAAACGGGGGATCACCCCGATTTTCCGGGATTTTGCCCCTAAAAGGCTGCGCGCAGCGGCGAGCCTCAAGCGAGCTTACGGTCCGGGTTAAGACATGATCGTCCTTATCGTCATCCATCTCATGCTGGTCGTCGCCCTGATCGGCGTCGTGCTCTTGCAGAAGTCCGAGGGCGGCGGCCTCGTCAGTTCGTCGAGCGGCTTTCTGACCGGACGCGGCACGGCCAATGTGCTGACCCGCACCACCGCGCTGCTGGCCGCGGGGTTCTTCCTCACCAGCTTGGCTCTGTCCTGGTTCGCGAGCTACGACCGCAAGCAGGGGCCGATCGTGACCGGCGCGCCTCCGGGCCAGGAAACGCCGGCGGGGTCCGCGACCGCGCCGCTCAACCAGGGCAAGGGCGGACTCTTGGGCACGCTGAGCAATGGCATCCCGAATGCGCCGGCGGGACCGCAGAATGCACCGCCGCCGCCGAGCGGCCCCCAGGTGCCGCAGTCGCACTAGAAGTCGCACGAGGCGTCACGCCGGGTCGGAACCCGGTAGCCGCAGTTATCCGCAATTAACTGTGGTTGCGGGCTATCGATCCCGTGCGAAAGCCGCCATATAGATGAGCGGAAAAGCCGAACGCCTTGAGACGAAAGTGCTTTTCCACAGCCGTGACTCCGCTGCCATGGACATCCTTGTTCAAGGCGCAACAGATATTCCGGAAAATCGCTCGTCGAATCGAAAAAGGAACGCTAAGCGTTAGGTCCCATGGCGCGGTACATTTTCATCACCGGCGGCGTGGTCTCCTCCCTTGGCAAGGGTCTCGCTTCGGCAGCGCTCGGCGCACTGCTGCAGGCGCGCGGTTACAAAGTCCGCCTGCGCAAGCTCGATCCCTATCTCAATGTCGATCCGGGCACGATGTCGCCGTATCAGCACGGCGAGGTCTTCGTCACCGATGACGGCGCCGAAACCGACCTCGATCTCGGCCATTACGAACGCTTCACTGGGCGTCCCGCGACCCGACAAGACAATATAACAACCGGCCGTATCTATCAGGAAATCCTCACCAAAGAGCGGCGCGGCGATTATCTCGGCGCCACCATCCAGGTGATTCCCCACGTCACCAATGCGATCAAGGATTTCATCCGCGACGGCAGCGGCGATTTCGATTTCGTGCTGTGCGAGATCGGCGGCACGGTCGGTGACATCGAGGGCCTGCCGTATTTCGAAGCCATCCGGCAGTTCGGCAACGAAGTGCCGCGCGGGCACGCGATCTATATCCATCTGACGCTGATGCCGTTCATCCCGAGCGCCGGCGAGCTCAAGACCAAGCCGACCCAGCACTCGGTGCGCGAACTGCGCGCGATCGGCATCCAGCCTGACATTCTGTTGTGCCGCACCGATCGCGCGATCCCGGAAAGCGAACGCAAGAAGCTGGCGCTGTTCTGCAATGTGCGCGAAAGCGCGGTGATCGAGGCGCGCGACGCCGACAGCATCTACGCGGTGCCCGAGGCCTATCATGCCGGCGGGCTCGACACCGAAGTGCTGGCCGCCTTCGGCATTCAAAATCCGCCGTCGCCCGATCTTGCCACCTGGCGCATGATCAACGAGCGCATCCGCAATCCGGAAGGCGACGTCACCATCGCCATTGTCGGCAAATATACCGGCATGAAGGACGCCTATAAGTCCCTGATCGAAGCGTTGTCGCACGGCGGCGTCGCCAATAAGGTGAAGGTCAAGCTCGACTGGATCGAGAGCGAAGTGTTCGAGAAGGAAGACCCGACGCCATTCCTCGAACATGTCGACGGCATTCTGGTGCCGGGCGGCTTCGGCCAGCGCGGCGCCGAAGGCAAGATCCGCGCGGCGCAGTTCGCCCGCGAGCACGACGTGCCGTATTTCGGCATCTGCTTCGGCATGCAGATGGCGGTGATCGAGGCGGCGCGGAATTTGTGCGGCATCGAGGACGCGAACTCGACCGAATTCGTCGCCACGCCCGAGCCCGTCGTCGGCCTGATGACGGAATGGATGAAGGGCAACGAATTGCAGAAGCGCGGCATGGCCTCCGATCTCGGCGGCACCATGCGGCTCGGCGCCTACCCGGCCGTGCTGCAACGCGGCTCACGCGTCGCCGAGATCTACAGCGCGACCGAGATTTCCGAGCGCCACCGCCACCGTTACGAGGTCAATACCGCGTACAAGGATCGCCTCGCCCAGCACGGCATGCGCTTTTCCGGCATGTCGCCCGACGGTCTGCTGCCGGAAATCATCGAATATGCCGATCACCCCTGGTTCATCGGCGTGCAATTCCATCCCGAGCTCAAATCGCGGCCGTTCGCGCCGCATCCGCTGTTTTCGTCCTTCATCGGGGCCGCGGTCGAGCAGAGCCGGCTGGTTTAATTCCACCCTTTGATTTGCATCACACGCTGCGCTGATCCCTCCGGGATGGTGCTTGCGCCTTGTCGCGCGGCGACGCTAAATCACGCCGCCAAAATCAGGGGAGGAAACCATGATCTACGAACAGCGCATCTATCGCTGCATTCCCGGCCGGCTGCCGGCGCTGCTGAAACGCTTCGAAAACGACACGCTGAAAATCTGGGACAAGCACGGCATCAAGCAGGCCGGCTTCTGGACGATCTTGGTCGGCGACGGCAATCACGATCTGCACTACATGGTGGCTTGGGACTCGCTGGCGGACCGCGAGACCAAGTGGAACGCGTTTCAGGCTGATCCCGCTTGGCACAAGGCGCGCGACGACAGCGAGCGCGACGGGCCGATCATCGCCAATATCACCAGCGCCTTCCTGAAGCCGACGGCGTTCTCTTCGGTGAAGTAGATTTGGCGCGAGGCCTCGATCACATCGTGCATGCGGTGTCGGATCTTGACGCCGAGGCGGATTTCTATGCGCGCGCAGGCTTCACCGTCGGCGCGCGCAATCGGCATCCGCCGGCCTGGGGTACGCAGAACCACATCGTTCAGTTGCCCGGCTGCTTCGTCGAGCTTCTGGCGATGGCCGATACCAGCGCCATTGTCCCGCACGGCGAACGGCACTTTTCGTTCGGTGCTTTCAACCGCGATTTCCTGGCGCGCGGGCAGGGGCTTTCGATGCTCGTGCTCGAAGGACAAGACAGCGCTGCGGAGGCGCAAGCCTTCCGCTCAGCCGGCATCGGCGATTTCGACCTGTTCGATTTTGCGCGCGACGCCAGGCGGCCGGACGGCTCGCCGACCAAGGTCGCTTTCACGCTGGCCTTGCGCGCGATGCCGCCGCGCCCGATATCGGCTTCTTCACCAGCCGGCAGCACTATCCGGAAAATTTCTGGAATCCGGCGTTTCAGAACCATGCCAATGGCGTGACCGGCATTGCCGGAATTGTGCTGGTCGCGGATCGTCCGCAGGATCACCGGGCGTTTCTCGCAGCCTTCACTGGCACAGACGTTACGGCGACCGCTCCCGGCATCATCGCAAAAACTCCGCGTGGCGATATCGACGTGATCGAGCCTGCGTTGTTCAAGCACCGCTTCGGCGCGATGCCGCCGTCGACGGCAGGCGGCGCCCGGCTTGCGGCCCTGCGTTTCGCGGTCGGAAACCTGGCGACGGCGCGTGCTGCTCTGCAAGCTGGCAAAATCGGCTTTTCCGAGCAGGCACAGCACCTTGTGGTCGGACCCGATCTAGCTTTTGGCGCAACGCTCGTGTTCGAAGCCGCGCCTTGACCTCGACCGGCGCGGCCCGCATGGTCGCCCGCGAGGACGTCGATGACCGCAAAGCCCAATCCCATTGTCACAGTCGGCAACGCCAAGTTCGGCAACAAGCTGCCGCTCGCGCTGATCGCGGGCCCGTGCGCGCTCGAAAGCCGCGCGCATGCCTTCGAGATGGCGAGCGCGCTGAAAGAACTCACCGCGAAGCTCGGCCTGGGCTTTGTCTACAAGACCTCGTTCGACAAGGCGAACCGTACCAGCGCGTCAAGCGCGCGCGGTTTAGGTCTCGATCAGTCGCTGTCGATCTTTGCCGAGCTCCGCGAAAAACTCGGCGTGCCCCTGCTCACCGACGTGCACGAGCCGGATCAATGCGCTCGCGTTGGCGAAGTCACCGACGTGTTGCAGATCCCGGCCTTCCTTTGCCGTCAAACCGACCTCTTGATCGCTGCCGCCAAGACCGGCCGTACCGTCAATGTGAAGAAGGGTCAGTTCCTCGCGCCCTGGGACATGACCAATGTCGTCGCCAAGATCACCGGCGCCGGCAATGCCAATGTGCTGGTCACCGAGCGCGGCGTGTCTTTCGGCTACAACACGCTGGTCTCCGACATGCGCGCGCTGCCGGTGCTGGAGAAGATTGGCGCGCCGGTGATTTTCGACGCCACCCATTCGGTGCAGCAGCCGGGCGGGCAAGGCACCTCGTCGGGCGGCGAGCGCCACTATGTGCCGGTGCTGGCGCGGGCGGCCGTGGCGGTGGGCGTCGCCGGCGTCTTCATCGAGACCCATCAGGATCCCGACAAGGCGCCGTCCGACGGACCGAACATGATCCCGCTCAAGGACTTGCCGGCGCTCCTTGAACGGCTGATGCAGTTCGATGCGCTGGCTAAAAAGAGTTAGCCGATAGGTTCGCGCGGTTTCGCAACGGCCGTTGCCACGCCTTCGTCCGACAAGGATTTGTGCCATTCCGCCCATCCTCCGCGTTGTCAGCCTTGTCATCTTCGCCTCGACGTTATTCACGCGCGCGGTCGATCCGGTCGTGCCGAAAATTGCCAACGACCTCGGCATCGCGGTGAGCACGGCGGCACTGCTGTCGACGGCATTCACATTCCCCTATGCGCTGATGCAGCCGGTGCTCGGCATGATCGGCGACTTCTTCGGCAAGACGCGGCTGATGACGCTGAGCCTTGCCATCGTCGTGGTGACGACTTTGGTTTGCGCTTTCGCCACCAATTTTGGCGTTCTCGTCGCTATGCGCATTCTTGCCGGAGCGCTCGCCGGCGGCATTTTCCCGGTCGGCATCGCCATTGTCGGCGATCTCGTGCCGGTCGAGCAGCGGCAGGTGGCGATCGGCCGCTTGCTGGGCATTGGGCTCACCGGCAATCTGATCGGAGCCACGATCTCGGGCGTGGTCGGCGATCTGCTCGGCTGGCGCGGCGTGTTCCTCACGATCGGCGGGTTTGGCCTCGTCGCCCTCATCGCGGCGTTCTTTGCGTTTCGCGGGCTCGCGCTGAGTAAGCCAAAGCGATTCAATTTCGCCGCGGCTGCCGCCGGCTATCGCGGCATCTTTGCCGATCCTCGCGCCAAGGTCTGCTTCAGCTCGGTATTCTTCGAGGGCATCACCATCCACGGCATGTTTCCCTTCGTCGCGCTGTTGCTGTTCGCGAGCGGCGAAACGCGATCGTCCTACGCGGGCATGGTGATCGCGGCCTTCGGGGCCGGCGGCATTCTGTTCTCGCTGTCGCTGCCGGTTCTGGTGGCGCACATCACCGAGCGGCGCATGATGCTGATCGGCGCGGTCTGCGCCTCGATCGCCTTCGTCCTGATTGCGATCAGCATGCCCTGGTACAAGCTCGCCGCGGTGTTCCTGTTGTTCGGCATCGGCTTCTACATGCTGCACAACTGCATCCAGGTTCATGTCACCGATCTGAGCCAGACCGCGCGCGCCTCCGCGATGTCGATGCATTCGTGTTTCTTCTTCTTCGGCCAGGCGATCGGCCCGATCTATTACGGCTACGCCTTCCACAATTTCGGCAACAGCGCACCACCACTGCTCGGCGCCGCGGTGATCCTCGTCATCGGCCTGATCTGCGCCCGGTTCCTGCGGCACCGGCGTAAAGATGGAGGCCTTGCGGAAGCTCCGTAGAAGGCCCAATATTTCGTTATCGGCCAGGGGTGCCGCGCGGTTGCGCGGCTGAGATCACACCCGTCGAACCTGTCTGGGTCATGCCAGCGAAGGGAGCCGCGTTGAGCGACACGACCACGTCCGTTCCATCTATCGGCAAGCGGCCGCGCGTCGCCATCATTGGTGCCGGAATTGTCGGGCTTGGCATTGCCTTTCGGCTTGCCGGCCGTGCCGAGGCGTCGGTGTTCGACCGCGGCCAAGCCGGCATGGGTTCGAGCCATGCCGCAGCCGGCATGCTGGCGGCCTGCTGCGAAGCCGAGCCGGGCGAAGAGGCGCTGCTCGCATTGTGCCGCGACAGCCAGGCGCGATGGCCCGGTTTTGCCGAAGAACTGTTGCAGGCGAGCGGCGTCAACGTCGAGTTGCGGCAGGAAGGCACGCTGGTGCTGGCTCTGACCGCCGACGATCAGGCCGAAGCGGCGCATCGTTTGGATTTCCAGAAGAAGCTCGGCCTGCCGCTCGAATGGCTGTCGGCTGCGGCAACGCGAGCGCGCGAACCGCATCTTGCCGGAAAGATCGCGGGCGCGGTTTTCAGCCCGGAGGATCATCAGGTCGACAATCGCAAGGTCGTCGCGGCGCTGCGTATCGCCGCCGAGCGCGCCGGCGTCGCCATTCACGAGCAGGCGCCGGTCAAGGAAATCTCGTTCCACAATGGCCGTGCCGACGGCCTCGTTCTTGAAGACGGCACGCATGTTGCGGCCGATCGCGTCGTGCTTGCCGCCGGCGCCTGGTCGCGCGGCATTTTGGGCTTGCCGCCGGATCGGCGTCCGCCGGTGCGGCCGGTGAAGGGCCAGATGCTGGCTCTGCGCATGGATCCAACAGCGCCGCTGGTGACGCACGTCCTCTGGGCGCCCGGCGCTTATCTGGTGCCGCGGCGCGACGGCCGCCTGATCGTCGGCGCGACCGTCGAGGAAAAAGGCTTTGACGAGACGATCACCGCGGGCGGCCTGCTCACTCTGCTCGAAGCCGCATGGCGCGCCATCCCGGCGATTGAGGAATTGCCGGTCGATGAGATCTGGGTCGGACACCGGCCGGGCAGCCGCGACGATGCGCCGATCCTCGGCCGTGGACCCGCGGAAAATCTGTTCTATGCCACCGGCCATCACCGCAACGGCATCCTGCTGGCGCCGGTCACGGCCGCCGCCATGGCCAAGCTCATTCTTGATGACATTGTCGAGCCTGCGATCCGTCCATTCGGGCTCGAACGGTTTCTGCCGGCACGCGCGGCCGAGTAGGAGAGTTGCCGATGCTTGAAGAAACGATCCGCGTGAATGGCGAAAACGAACCTCTCGGCGAGCAGCGAACCCTTGACGCTTTGCTTGCGGAGAAGACCGCCGATACCGCGCAGCGTGGTATCGCCGTCGCGCTCAATGGATCGGTCGTGCCGCGCGCCGCCTGGCGCGAGACTGTGCTGCGCGCTGGCGACAGCATCGAAATCGTGCGCGCGCGGCAGGGTGGTTAAAGAGCCAAAGAAGATGTCCGATCCTCTCATCATCGCCGGTCACGAATTTTCGTCGCGGCTGTTTCTCGGCACCGCGGGCTATCCCAATCGCAAGGTGATGCTCGACGCCGTCGCGGCGAGCGGCACCGCCATGGTCACCGCATCGATCCGCCGCATTAGTCTCGCCGGCGACGACGAAAGCCTGATCGACATTCTCGGCGACAAGGTGAAATTCCTGCCCAACACCGCCGGCTGCCAGACCGCCAAGGACGCCATCCTCACCGCCGAACTGGCGCGCGAGGCGCTCGACACCAACTGGGTCAAGCTCGAAGTGATCGGCGACCGCGAATTGCTTTATCCCGATGTCGAAGAGCTCATTCGCGCCACGGCCGAACTGGTGCGGAAAGGTTTTGTCGTGCTGCCCTATTGCACGGAGGATCCGGTGACCTGCCGCAAACTCGCGGATGCCGGCGCGGCGGCCGTGATGCCGCTCGGCTCGCCGATCGGCTCGGGGCTCGGCATTTCCAATCCGCATCTGATCGAGCTTGTCTGCGCGCGCTCGCCGGTGCCGGTTGTGCTGGATGCCGGCATCGGCACCGCCTCCGATGCGACGCTGGCGCTCGAGCTCGGCTGCGCCGCGGTGCTGGTCAATACCGCGGTGTCGAAGGCGCAAAATCCGGTGCTTATGGCAAAGAGCATGCGCGCCGCCGTCGAAGCCGGCCGCCTGTCGCGGCTGGCCGGTCGCATCGCTAAGCGCACGCACGCCGAACCGTCGAGCCCGCAATTCGGGCTGGTCGGGACCTAGACTTTGGCCTCCGCCATCATCTCCCGCACCATGGGGATCACCTTGCGCCCGTAAAGCTCGATGCAATGCATGATCTTCTCATGCGACAGCGCGCCGGCGGAATACTTCAGGTCGAAACGTGACAGGCCAAGCGCCTTGGCGGTCGTTGCGATCTTGCGCGCCACCGTTTCCGGCGAGCCGACATAAAGCGCGCCGTGCTCGATCTCGGCGACGAATTCGTCGCGGCCCATCGGCGGCCAGCCGCGCTCGCGGCCGATGCGGTCGCGGAACGTCTTGTAGACCGGAAACAGCTGGTCGCGCGCCATCTCGTCGGTGTCGCAGACGAAGCCCGGCGAATGCACGCCGATCTCGCGCGCCGGCCGGCCGAATTGCGTATAGGCGCGATGATAGAGATCGACATAGGGCCGAAAGCGCTTGGGATCGCCGCCGATAATGGCGAGCATCAGCGGCAGATCGTAATGCGCGGCGCGCACCACGGATTCCGGGCTGCCGCCGACGCCGATCCAGGTTTTCAGCCGCCCGGTTTCGATCTGCGGATAGACGCGCTGATTGGCGAGCGGCGGTCGAGTTTTGCCCTGCCAGGTTACCGGCTCGTTGGTGAGGAGCTTCGCAAAGAGATCGAGCTTATCCTCGAAGAGCTCCTCGTATTGCGACAGCTCAAAGCCGAACAGCGGAAAGGATTCCGTGAACGAGCCGCGGCCGAGAATGACCTCGGCGCGGCCGTTGGACAGCGCGTTCACCGTCGAGAAGCGCTGGAAGACGCGAATGGGATCATCGGACGACAGCACGGTGACGGCCGTGCCCAAATGAATACGCTTGGTCCGCGTTGCGATGCCGGCCAGCACCACTTCGGGCGCGGAGACCGCGAAATCAGGCCGGTGGTGCTCGCCGACGCCGATGAAGTCGAGGCCCACTTCGTCGCCCAGGATCGCCTCGTCGACGATGTTGCGGATGACTTGCGCGGCGGGGAGGGGCTTGTCGTCGGGGCCCGCGGTGATGTCGCCGAACGTGTCGACGCCAAGTTCGAGTGGCTTGGTCATAAGAATTCGTCTCGGAAACTGTGTGGCGAGGGCGAAACCGGCATCTATGTGGGGCTTGAGCGCCTTCAGATCAACTGCTGCTGCAATTCGCCGGCCACGCCCTGCAGATCTTGGAAGAACCGGCCGTGCATCGCCTTCAACGGCGCGCGCTCGCTATGGACGCCGATATTCAAAGCGGCGATCATCTCTGCCGTCGCGCTTTCGCAGCGGGATGGCGAGCGAGCGGAAGCCGATCTCGACCTCCTGATCGGCGATCGCGAAGCCGGATTTGCGCACGCCGAGGATGATCTTGCGTAGCTGCGCCTTGTCGGTGACCGTGAGCTTGTTGATTTTCTCCGGCTTCAGCCGTGTCAGGAATTTGTCGAGCGCGCGATCGTCGAGCGCCGCGAGCAGAACCCGGCCGAGTGCGGTGGCAAAGGCCGGCAGCCGGAAGCCGATCTGCGCGCTGACCGGAAGCACGCGCTGCGGCGAGGCATGTGCGATCATGGTGACGTCCTCGCCGTCCAGCACGGCGGCCGAGCAGGACTCGCCGGTGGTTTCGCTCAAGCGCTCGAGCGCCGGCTGCACGATGTCGGTGATCGCGTTGGACTGCAGATAGGCGCGCGCGAGATTGAGAACGCGGGGACGCAGGCGGAACATGCGCTCGTCCGTCTCGGCATAGCCGAGCTGCACCAGCGTGTGGAGCGTGCGGCGCACCGAGGCGCGCGGCAGATCGACGAGCTTCGCGACGTCGCTCAGCGTGAGCTGCCGGCGGTCGTGATTGAAAGTCTCGATGACGCGCAGCCCGCGCGCCAGCGCTTCGAGGAATTCAGGCCCCGAGGCCTCGACCAGCGTCTGCTCGGCGGCGGATCTGTTGATGGCCGGCATGATCTCAGAACTCCCGTGCTTGCCAGGCTTGTTGCGATCTGTTCTAATTTTACGAACATATGTTCGGTCAGCGAACATAGCCTCGGCTTGGCATCGATCGCCAAGCGGAAGTTTAGGAGGCTCGCCATGCTCAGCGCGGAACAGAACGATCGCATCACCCGGACCGGTCCTGACAAGCCGGTCGGAAAGTTGCTGCGCCGCTATTGGCAGCCGGCGGCGCTGGTCGACGAGCTCAACGGCGAACGGCCGATCAAGCCGGTGCGGCTTCTCGGCGAAGACCTGGTGATCTATCGCGACGACAAGGGCCGCTACGGGCTTCTCGGCCGCAGCTGCCCGCATCGCGGCACCGATCTGGCCTATGGACGCCTGGAAGACGGCGGTCTGCGCTGCGCCTTTCACGGCTGGCTGTTCGATGCCGAAGGCAAATGCCTGGAGACGCCGGCGGAGCCGGACGGCAGCAATCTGTGCCGCAATATCCGCCAGAAGGCCTACCCGGTGGTCGAGCGTAACGGCATTCTGTTCGCTTATATGGGCGAAGGCGCGCCGCCGGAATTCCCGCACTTCGATTGCTTCGTCGCGCCCGACACGCACACCTTCGCCTTCAAGGGTATGATCGAGTGCAACTGGCTGCAGTCACTCGAGGTCGGCATCGATCCGGCGCACACCTCGTTTCTGCATCGCTTCTTCCACGACGAGGATCCGAAACAAGGCTACGGCAAGCTGTTCCGCGACACCTCGATCGACTCCGAAATGCCGATGACGCGGATCATGCGCGAGTTTCCGCGGCCGCGCATCGAGGTCGAGCAGACCGACTTCGGCCTGCGCATCCTGACGCTGCGCGAGATCAGCGCCAAGAACATGCATGTGCGGGTGACCAATCTGATGTTCCCCAATGCGTTCATCATCCCGATGAGCCGCGAGATGACGATCACGCAATGGCATGTGCCGATCGACGACACCCGTCACTATTGGTACGCGATCTTCACCAGCTTCGGCGCGCCGGTGAACAAGGACGAGATGCGGCGGCAGCGGCTCGAACTCTACGAATTGCCGGACTACATTCCGCGCAAGAACAAGAACAACAATTACGGCTACGATCCGCACGAGCAGGAGCACGACACCTATACCGGCATGGGCGCCGACATCAACGTGCACGACCAATGGGCCTGCGAGTTGATGGGCGCGATCGCCGACCGCACCCAGGAGCATCTCGGCCAGTCCGACAAGGGGATTGCGGCGTACCGCCGGCTGTTGCGCCAAGCCCTCGATGCCCTCGACAAGGGCGATAAACCACCGATGATCTTTGACGCCGCTTCGGCTAAAACAGTGACTGGGCCAGCGGCGATCGACGGCATCGGTCCGACCGACGATTGGCAGGGCTACTGGCAGCGTACGGATGCCAGCAAACGCAGTGCTGCGAGCTGGGCGAATGCGCGCTGAGGCTTGAGGGCCGAGTAAGACGGCAACGAAGGCGGGCAGGGGCATCGGATCAAAATGTCATCGCAGATGCGCCGCGCACTCGCTCTGAACTTTGTCGACCGGCACGGCCTGTGGAACGACGCGCAGGCGCGCGCCGCTGCGGGGATCGAAAAGACGATCGCCCAGCAGGAGCTGGAGCTGATCCGGTTTTCGTTTCCCGATCAGCACGGCATTCTGCGCGGCAAGACGCTGGTCGCCTCCGAAGCGGTGCGCGCGCTGCGTTCCGGCGTGACCATGACCAGCACTCTGTTCGCCAAGGACACCTCGCATCGCACGGTGTTTCCGGTGTTCGAAGCGGGCGCCGGCATGGGCGTGCCGGAAATGGGCGGCGCCGGCAATTTCATCATGGTGGCCGATCCGGAGACGTTCCGCGTTCTGCCTTGGGCGGACAAGACCGGTTGGGTCCTGTGCGACAGCTATTTCACCAACGGCAAAGCGGTGCCGATCGCGACGCGCCAGCTCTATCGCGATGCGCTGGCGAAACTCGCTGCGGCCGGTTTCGACTATCACGCCGGCCTCGAAGTCGAGTTTCATCTGTTCAAGATCGAGGACCCGCAGCTTGCGCCCGAGACGCTGACCTGGCCGGCCGAGCCGCCGCGGGTGAGCCACACTACGACCGGCTATCAATATCTCACCGAGGGCCGTTACGATCAGGTCGCGTCCATTCTCGACACGTTCCGCAAATGCCTCGCCGCGCTCGGCCTGCCGCTGCAATCGCTCGAGGTCGAATTCGGTCCGAGCCAGTACGAATTCACCTTCGCGCCGCAGACCGGCCTCGCGCCGGCGGACGCCATGGTGCTGTTCCGCAGCACGCTCAAACAGGTGGCGTGGCGGCACGGCTATCTGGTGAGCTTCATGTGCCGGCCGCGATTGCCCAATACGCTGGCGAGCGGCTGGCATCTGCATCAGTCGCTGCTTGATCGCAAAACCGGGGCCAATGCTTTCGCCGCGCAGGACGACAAAGAAACATTGTCTCCCATGGGCCGCAATTTTCTTGGCGGACTGTTGGCGAATGCGCGCGCCGCCAGCGTGTTCTCGACGCCGACGCTCAATGGCTACAAGCGCTATCGCGGCACCAACACGATGGCGCCGGTTCAGGCCGTGTGGGCGCAGGACAATCGCGGCGTGATGCTGCGGGTGATGGGCGGCCCCGGCGATCCGTCCACGCATCTGGAAAATCGCTGCGGCGAGCCGCTCGCCAATCCGTATCTCTACATGGCGTCGCAGATCTATGCCGGCCTCGACGGTGTCGTGCGTGCGCTCGATCCGGGACCCTCGGCCGACGCGCCGTACCGGATTTCGGCCGAGGCCTTGCCGGCATCGCTCGATGAGGCGCTCACGGCGCTGCGCCAGAATGCCTGTTTCCGTGCCGGGTTCGGCGACGGCTTTGTCGATTACTACGCGAGGATCAAGGAGGCTGAGATCGCGCGCTGCCGCAAGGATGGCGGGCTGGACGACACGGACGTCAGCGCCTGGGAGCAGCGGGAATATTTCGACAGTCTGTGAGCGGCGGCGATGCCTTGGATGCACTATGCCTCATAGCGGAGCCACTTGAATGCATTATAGTGCATGTCCATAATGACCTGGCCGGGGGAGGGAGAGATATGACGTGCTGAAAGAGAGCGCGATGGACCACGCGAGTGCCGGAAAGGCCGCCTGATGACTGCAGCGGTGCGCCAGCATCTGATCGATCCCGCGGTCTGTATCCGCTGCAATACCTGCGAGGCCACTTGTCCGACCGGCGCCGTCACCCACGATGACAACAACTACGTGGTCGATGCCGCGACGTGTAATTTCTGCATGGCCTGCGTCTCGCCCTGTCCGACCGGCTCGATCAATCACTTCGTCGCGGTGGCGACGCCATTCTCTCTGGACGATCAGTTGTCCTGGACCGAACTGCCGCAGGCGCTCGAAGAGGCCGGCGACACCAATATCCAAGGCAGCGTCGAAGCCATCGATCACGAAATCGCCGATCTCCTCGCAGAGGCCCACCAGGGCGCGCATGGCCGTATGCGGGCGCCGGCCTCGGCGAGTGCGCCGCGCGGTGAATCTGTTCGGCCGCGGCAATCCGGCGGAAGCGACAGTGACCGGAAATTTCCGGCTGACGGCCGACAGACGCCAGCGCCGATATCCGTCACATCATTCTTGACCTGGGCGGGACCGCCTTTCCCATTCTGGAAGGCCAGAGCATCGGCATCATCGTCCCCGGCGCCGATGCACAGGGCCGGCCGCACAAGATGCGGCTCTATTCTGTCGCCAGCCCGCGCGATGGCGAACGGCCGAACACCAATAATCTCGCGCTCACCGTCAAGCGCGTGGTCGAGACGCGCTCCGACGGCAGCACTTTCGTGGGCTCGCCTCGAACTATGTCTGCGACCTCAAGCAGGGCGCGAAAGTACAGGTCGTCGGGCCGTTCGGCTCGACTTTCCTGATGCCGGACGATCCGCAAGCCGACATTGTCATGATCTGCACCGGCACCGGATCGGCGCCGTTCCGCGGTTTCACCGAGCGGCGCCGCCGCGCCATGCCCAACGCCAAGGGCAGGCTGCATCTGTTTTTCGGCGCACGCAGTCCGCAAGAGCTGCCGTATTTCGGGCCGCTGCAGAAAGTGCCGAAGACCTTGCTGGACCAGGAGTTGGTATTCTCGCGCCTGGTCGAGCAGCCGAAGGAATATGTCCAGGACCGCATGCGGACTCGCGCGGATGATCTTGCCGAGCTGCTGCGGCGCGACACCACACACGTTTACGTCTGCGGATTACGTGGAATGGAGGCGGGGGTGGAAGCGAGCTTCGAGACGATCTGCGGCGAACACGCGCAGTCGGGGCAGGAATCTTGGCCGGAATGCCGCGCCCGCATGCGCAACGACGGTCGCTTCCATGTCGAAACCTATTAGTGCGCGAAATGCCGTAAACGACTGCGAAGGTTCACAGATTGATCGCGCGACGAGATGTAATATAGTGCATGTCGCGGGACATAATACCGAGACATGATTACGAGACGACACGAGGCGAAACTGCATAGCGACGCGGCGTCGCGCTCGACTGTGGCAATCAACAACATCATTATCATCCCGCGGGGAAATCGGAGGGGAAGGCCATGACCAGCATCTTGCAGACTTCAGTTCTCGACAGCAAATTTGGAAAGTGGGAGCCGTTTCGGCGGCTGCGCTTGCGCTCGCCGCGAGCCCGGCGCTGCCGCAAGGCAAGACCGTCAAGATCGGATTCATTTCCACCTTCAGCGGGCCGCCTGCCGCCATCGGCAATGACATGAAGAATTCCTTCGAGCTCGCGCTTGATCATCACGGCCGCAAGCTCGGCGGACTGCCGGTCGAAGTCATCTACGAAGACGATCAGACCAAGCCTGAAGTCGGCGTGCAGAAGACACAAAAGCTGCTCGAATCCGACAAGGTCGATTTCGTCGTCGGCTATATCTGGTCGAACGTGCTGCTGGCTTCGCTGAAGCCGCTGACCGATTCCAAGACCATGACCGTGGTGACCAATGCCGGTGCCTCGCAGCTCTCCGGCGAATTGTGCTCGCCCTATGTGTTCTCGACGTCCTGGAACAACGACCAGACGCCGGCCGCGGTCGGCCAGTACATGAACCAGAAGGGCGTCAAGACCGCCTTCCTGATCGGACCGAACTATGCCGCCGGCAAGGACATGCTCGCCGGCGTGCAGTCGACCTTCAAGGGCAAGATCGTCGGCCAGGAATTGACACGCTGGCCGGACCAGCTCGACTTCTCCGCCGAATTGTCGAAAGCCCGCGAGGCCAAGCCCGACGCGATCTTCGCGTTCTATCCGGGCGGCGCCGGTGTGCAGTTCATCACGCAATACGCGCAGTCGGGCCTCAAAGGGCAGATTCCGCTCTATACGGCGTTCACCGTCGACGACCTGTCGCTGCCGCGGCTGAAGGATCTCGCGATCGGCATTCCCGGCGCCCAGGAATGGGTCGCCGACTTGCCCAACCCCGCCAACAAGAAATTCGTCGACGACTATCGGGCGAAGTACAAGGCGACGCCGTCCTTCTACGGCGCGCAGACTTATGACGCGGCGGGCCTGATCGAAAGCGCGATCACCGCTGTCAAAGGCAACCTCTCCGACAAAGAGGGCATGCGCAAGGAAATGGAAAAGGCCAATTTCAAGTCGGTGCGCGGTCCGTTCAAGTTCGGCAACAATCACATCCCGATCCAGAACTTCTATCTTCAGGATGCGACGAAGGGTGCCGACGGCAGCTATGCGCTGCATACCGTGGCGACCATCGTCAAGGACGACCAGGACAAGTTCCACGACAAGTGCCCGATGAAGTAAGCCTCGTTTTGCTTTGACAGAACGCTGAAGACATCCAACATCGTCATGGCCGGTGCTTGTCCCGGCCATCCACGTCTCGCGCCCGGGAGTGAGATGTGAATGCCTGCTACACAATCGGGCATGATGATGTGGTGACCATAGCGACGTTACGCGCGCATGCTCTATTTCACCGAACAACTGCTTAACGGCATCCAGCTTGGCATGCTGCTCTTTCTGCTGGCGGCCGGCCTGACGCTGATCTTCGGCATTATGGACCTGGTCAATCTGGCACATGGCTCGCTCTACATGATCGGCGCCTATTTCGCCGCCACCTTTGCCGACTGGACCGACAGTTTTATCCTTGGCGCGATCCTTGCTCTGTTGGCGACGCTCGTCGTCGGCATGGTGCTTGAAATGACCGCGATCCGCAGGCTCTATGGCCGCGATCATCTCGATCATGTGCTCGCGACCTTCGGCCTGCTGCTGTTCTTCAATGAACTGGTACGGCTGATCTGGGGGCCGGCCGGCCTCACGCTGTCGCTGCCGAGCGAAATGCTCAATGCCGTGCAGGTGCTGCCCGGACTCTATTATCCGATCTACCGCCTAGTCATCATCGGCGTCACGCTTGCGGTCGGCGCGGCGCTTTATGTGCTGGTGATGCGCAGCCGCCTCGGCATGCTGATCCGCGCCGGCGCTTCCAATCGCGAAATGGTCGGCGCGCTCGGCATCAATATCAAATTACTCTACACGCTGGTGTTCGGGCTCGGCGCGGCGCTGGCGGGCTTTGCCGGCTTGATGCAGGCGCCGATCCTGACCGTGCAGATCGGCATGGGCGAGAACATTCTCATCGCCGCTTTCGTCGTCGTCACCATCGGCGGCATCGGCTCGATCCGCGGCGCCTTCGTCGCCGCCATGCTGGTCGGCATCGTCGATACGATCGGGCGGGCTTTCCTTGCCCGACCTGCTGCACGCGTATTTGAATGAGGCCGCCGCGTCGAGCCTCGGCCGGGCGCTGTCGTCGATGTCGATCTATCTGGTGATGGCGCTGGTTCTGATCGTGCGCCCGGCGGGCCTGTTTCCGGCGGCGAGCCGATGAGCAAATCACTTACGCCGCGCGTCGCGGTCAATGTTCTATTGGTACTGCTGCTCGCTTTGGTGCCGGTCTATGCGGCGCTGACCGGCGGCGCCTTCGCCATGACGCTGTTCGCCCGCATCATGATCATGGCGCTGGCCGCGCTCAGCCTCAATCTGATCATGGGCTATGGCGGCATGGTCTCTTTCGGGCACGCCGCCTATCTCGGCATCGGCGGCTATGCCGTCGGCATCCTGGCCAAGGAAGGGATCACCTCCGGCTTCGTGCAATGGCCGGCCGCGATCGCGGCGTCTGCGCTTTACGCGCTCGTGGTCGGCGCGCTGAGCCTGCGCACGCGCGGTGTCTATTTCATTATGATCACGCTCGCTTTCGGGCAGATGATCTATTATGTCGCCATCGGGCTCGACCGCTATGGCGGCGACGACGGCCTGACCATCTATCGCAACAGTCAGTTCGGCGGTCTGATCGATATCGGCAACAAGACGGTGTTCTACTATCTGTGCTTTGCGCTTTTGATGGCCGGCATTTACGCGGTGTGGCGCATCGTCAATTCGCGCTTCGGCCTGGTCATCCAGGGCGCGCGCTCCAACGAGCGGCGCATGCGCGCCATCGGCTTTCCGACGTTTCGCTACAAGCTCGCGTGTTTTGTCATTGCCGGGGCGATGTGCGGGCTGGCCGGCGCGCTTCTCGCCAATCACACCAATTACATTAGCCCGGCGATGATGGGCTGGACCCGCTCCGGCGATCTGATTGTGATGGCCGTGCTCGGCGGTATGCGCGCGCCGTTCGGGCCGCTAATCGGCGCCATGACGTTTCTTTTGCTCGAGGACATGCTCGCGCGCGCCACTGACTATCCCAATCTCATCATCGGGCCGCTGCTTTTGATCGTGGCGATCTATGTCAATGGCGGCATCGACGGACTGCTCGGAGGGCAACGCCGTGGCTGAGCCCCTGCTCGAAGTCGAGAATCTCACCAAGCGCTTCGGCGGCGTTGTCGCTTCGGATCAGATCTCGCTCGCGCTCAACCAAGGCGAGCTGCACGCGATCATCGGCCCGAATGGCGCCGGCAAGACCACGTTGATCGGACAATTGACCGGCGAAATCACGCCCGATGCCGGCGTCGTCCGTTTCGAGGGCCGCGACATCACGGCGGTGCCGGTCTATCGGCGCAGCGCGATCGGGCTCGCGCGCTCGTTCCAGATTACATCCTTGTTCATGGATTTCACCGCGCTCGATAATGTCGCGCTCGCGGTGCAGGCCCATGCCGGGCACTCGTTCCGCTTCTGGCGCGATGCGCGACGCGACCGCGCTCTGCGCGAACCGGCGTTGGCGGCGCTGGCCGGCGTCGGGCTCGCCGAACGCGCCCACATGATGGTCGCCGATCTCAGCCACGGCGAGCGCCGCCAACTCGAAATCGCCATGGCGCTCGCCACCAAGCCGCGCATGCTGCTGCTCGACGAGCCGATGGCCGGCATGGGACCTGAAGAATCCGCGCGCCTGATCGCGATCCTGCGCCGCCTCAAGAGTACCATGACCATCCTTCTGATCGAGCACGACATGGATGCGGTGTTCGCGCTCGCCGATCGCATCAGCGTTCTGGTCTATGGCCGCATCATCGCCTCGGGCGATCCGGGTGCGATCCGCGCCGATCCCGCCGTGCGTCAAGCCTATCTCGGCGAAAGCGGAGGGCCCGCGCATGGCTGATACGCTTCTCGAACTGACCGGCGTCGAAACCAGCTACGGCCTCAGCCGCGTGCTGTTCGGCGTCTCGCTCACGCTCGGCAACGGCGAAATGGTGTCGCTCCTTGGCCGCAACGGCATGGGCAAGACCACGACGGTGCGCTCGATCATGGGACTGACGCCGGCGTCGTCCGGCTCGATCCGCTTTGGCGGCGCGGAAATCCGCGCGCTGCCGGCCTATCGCGTCGCCAAACTCGGCATCGGTCTGGTGCCCGAGGGACGACAGGTGTTTCCCAACCTGACCACGCGCGAAAATCTGACCGCGACGGCGGCCAATCGCGGCGGTTCACGCGATCCCTGGACGCTCGACAAAGTCTGCGCGCTGTTTCCACGGCTGGCCGAGCGCGCGCGCAGCATGGCGAATTTACTGTCTGGCGGCGAGCAGCAGATGCTCGCCATCGGCCGCGCGCTGATGACCAATCCACGGCTCTTGATCCTCGACGAAGCCACCGAGGGTCTCGCGCCCGCCATTCGTGACGAGATCTGGCGCTGTTTGCAAAACCTGCGCGGCAGCGGACAATCGATCCTGGTCATTGACAAAAATGTCGACGCGCTGATGCGCATTGCCGATCGGCATTACATCATCGAGCGCGGCTGCACGGTGTGGACGGGCACGTCGCAGCAATTGACCGATGCGCCGGAAATCCAGCATCGCTATCTCGGCGTCTAGCGCCGATAACGTTCAGCTGTGCAGACGCTGCGGCTCGCTCATATAAACGTTGCTGTCCGCCGACCAGAACGGCGACGACCCGCGGCCGGCTTGGCACTGAAGCATCGACCAGGATCAGGTCGGCGCGTTTTCCAGGCGCGATGCTGCCGCGATCATCGAGATTCATCGCCCGTGCAGGCGTGCCGCTGATCAGCTCCCAGGCTTCGGCAAGCGGCAGCGTACCGCTCTCCGACAGACGGAACGCGGCGACCAGCGGCGCCGGATAGAAATAATCGGACGCCAGGATCGAGCACAGCCCGCGCGCAACCATGTCGCCGGCTTTGACCCAGCCGATATGGCTCTTGCCGCGCACGATGTTCGGCGCTCCGAACACGATCTTGTCGCCGCTATTCGCCGCGTCCTGCGCGGTCTCGATATTCATCGGGAATTCGCAGACCCGGCAGCCGAGCGCGCGAAACCACTGCCGCTGCTCGGGCGAGGAGTCGTCATGCGACAGCATCGGGATGCCGGATGCATTCGCCGCCTTGGCCATGCGTACGATCAGATCCGGGACTTCGCCGGCACGGCTCTGCAGCGAGTCGACCAGCTTGAAAAAGTCCTCGCGGCTCAGCCCGGTGCGGTCGATCATGGTGCCGATCTTGGACGGCGGCCGGTTCGCGTAGTCGGGCTTGAGCATGTGATCGTTGAACGCGAGCGCATCGATCTTGCCTTCGTCCAGCCAGTCGCGCGCCTCGGGCTCGGCGTCGAAGTTGAAGGTTTCGAAGCGCAGGTGATAGCGCGTGTCCGCGGCAAGCTGCGGTTTCAATGTCTCGATCGAGGTCAATAGACTGCGCGCGTTTTCCGGGCCGCGCAGGCCCGGCTCCCACGACCAGGTGATGCCGTGAAACACCGTGGTGATGCCGTTGGTGATGACCTGCCGGTCGGTATCGGCGAGCGCGATATCGAGCGCAAAATCGACGCCCGGACGCGGCATGATCTGCCGCTCGAAGCCGTCGCCGTGGATATCGACAATGCCCGGCAGCGCGAGAAGACCGGCGCCGTCGATGGTCCTCGTTGCACCGCGATCCGATCCGATCTCGGCAATCATGGCGTCGCTGACGTGAATGCTGGTCTCAGCCAACGCCCCGTCGGTGAGAACCTTCGCGCCGGTAATCCGAATGTCCATTGGCCTGCTCAGTGACTGCTTATTGATTTGCGACGACGACGAGGGGAGGGCTGTTCTCGGTCTCGTGGCGTTCGAGAAACTCTTCGACGCTCAAGCGCCGGAAATCCGGTAGCGCCAGCCGAAGACGTTCATGTGACCAATGCCACCAGGCCAGCCGCTCCAGGCGCGCCGCGATGTGGGAAGGAAAGCGCGGGCGAACAGGCCGCGCCGAATTGCCGGCGACGATCGTATAAGGTGCGACGTCCTTGGTCACGATGGCGCCGGCGGCGATCACCGCGCCGTCGCCTACGGTCCGTCCCGGCAGCACGATGGCGCCGTGGCCGATCCACACGTCGTGGCCGATGACGACGCGATGCGCGCGCCGCCAGGCAAAAAATTCGGCATCGTCGGCCTCGCCGGGAAAATAGCTCGCGGCGCGATAGGTGAAATGCGCCTGACTGGCGCGATGCATCGGATGATTGCCGGGATTGATCCGCGTCATCGCCGCGACCGAGCAGAACTTGCCGAACTTGGTGTAGGCTATGTTGCTGTCGTTGACGATGTAGGAATAGTCGCCGACCTCGGTTTCCTGAAGGACCGTGCGCGCCCCGATATCGGTGTAACGGCCGAGCGTGCAGTCGCGCACCTCCGCCGTCGGATGAACCAGCGGCTGTTCGGAGAGAGTCTTACTCATGTTTCCAGCACCAAAGCGACGCGATCCGAAGCGAAGCGCGAGCGCGTCGTGAGAATAGGGATGCCGTCAGGATCGGCGTCCACGCTGTCGACGACCAATAAGGGGCGGCCGAGCGCGAGCTTCAAGCTCTCGGCATCCGCGGCTTCGGCGATCGCGGCGGTGACGCGCGTGCTCTCGCGGGTGAAGTCGCGCACGCCGAAATTCGAAAGCATGCGCGTCATCGAGTTGGATGACATGGCATAGATGCGCGCGGCGTTGGCAAAGCGGCCGGCCGGCAGCCAAGTCGTCGAGGCGACGATCGGGACGCCGTCGGCCCAGCGCACGCGTTCCATGCGAATGACGGGCGTGCCTGGTTTGATCTTGAGGCGTTTGGCGATTTCGTTGTCTGCGTGTTCGATGCTGCTGGCGACAAGACGGCCGCCGACGGCGTGGCCGGCGCCGCCGATGATCTCGGAAAAGCGGGTGCGGCGTCGGATCGGATAGGCGATGCGATCGGCTTCGACATAGGTGCCGCTGCCGCGTTCGGCGCGCACCAGCCCGCGTTCCGTCAGCGCGGCGATGGCGCGCCGCACGGTGTGGCGATTGACTCCGAAGCGCTCGGCGATTTCGGTTTCCGCGGGTAACTTGCTCCCTGCCTGGAAAGTTCCCTGTGCGATCGATTGTTCGAGCGCGTCGGCAATGCGCCGCCACAGCGCAACGCCGCCGGTCGCCGGCTTGGCGTCGGCGCGTTTGGTTGCATCAGTGCGGCGTGTCATCGCGAGATCATCATCACGTCGGAGGGTGTCACGACAATGTCAGCAAAGTTTCATCGTCGGGCGCTAGACAGGTTCATAGTTGTCTAGTAACATAGACAACTAAGCGAGGCAAGATTTTTCGCTGATTTTGGCCCAGTCGCGAGGATCAATTCTTGGACCAGCTGCAAATGAGGCGTCGCACGACGATGGCGGTGCTGGCCGAGAGCGCCGCCGCCGAGATTGCGAGCCTCCTCGAAGAACTTGAGCCGCTGCCGGCCTATGACGACATGCGCGCGCCGGAGAACGGCCTGGTCATGATTCGCGGTCGCGTCGGCGGCGACGGCGCCCGGTTCAATCTCGGTGAAGCAACGGTGTCGCGCGCCGTAGTCAGGCTTGCGACCGGGGAGACCGGCTTCGGCTATGTGCTCGGCCGCGACCGGGACAAGGCGCGGCAGATCGCGCTGTGCGACGCGCTGGTGCAGACCGAGGACCATTCAGCCGCAGTCGAAAGCAAGGTCATTGCCCCGCTGCGCGCGCGCCTCGAAGCGCATCGCGACCTGCGCGCGCGGCAAATCGCAGCAACCAAGGTCGACTTCTTCACGCTGGTGCGTGGGGAGGACAGCGCATGATCGGCTCCGGCTTCGCAGATCCCGTGCATTCGGCACAGGCGGCTTTTCGCGCCGTGCTCGAAGCGATGTCGCGGCCCGGAACGGTCCACGCCATCGGCGTGAATGTCACCGCGCCACAGCCGCTGTCGCCGGCCATGGCCGCGGTTGCTTTGACGCTGTGCGATCAGGACACGCCGGTCTGGCTCGATGCGGCATTGCGGGCCGCACAAGACGTTGCCGCGTGGCTGCGCTTTCATTGTGGAACCAGGATCGTCGACGATGCGAGTGCCGCAGGCTTTGCCTTCGCGGCCGATCCCCGCGCGCTTCCCGCATTCGAGCAATTTCAATCTCGGCAGCGCCGACTATCCCGATCGTTCGACGACACTGGTGCTGCGCGTCGAGTTTTTCGCGGCAGGGCAGGCGCTGATGCTGGAAGGGCCTGGCATCAAAAGCGGCCAAGCGCTTTCGCGCCGATCCGCTGCCCCAAGACTTTGCAGAACGCCTGCGACAGAACCGCGAACTGTTTCCGCGCGGGGTCGATCTCATTCTCGCTTCGGCGGCCGAGATTGCTGCGCTACCACGTTCAGTCCGACTGGTCGATCCTCGCTGCTGCCGCGGAGGGCGCCTCATGTATGTAGCGGTCAAAGGCGGCGAACGCGCGATCGAGAACGCGCATCGGCTGTTGGCGCAGGAAAGGCGCGGCGATCCTTCCGTGCCGGAACTGTCGCTTGAGCAGATCGAGCAGCAGCTCACGCTCAGCGTCGATCGGGTGATGAACGAAGGTTCGCTCTATGATCGCGAGCTTGCGGCGCTCGCGATCAAACAAGCGCGCGGCGATCTGATCGAGGCCATTTTCCTGCTGCGCGCCTTTCGCGCGACCTTGCCGCGTTTCGGCCATAGCGAGCCGATCGATACCGGCGTGATGGCCGTGAGCCGGCGGATATCCTCGACGTTCAAGGATATTCCGGGCGGGCAGGTGCTCGGGCCCACGTTCGATTACACCCATCGCCTGCTCGAAACGCAGGCCGACGCGAATTGCGGCGGCGCGCCGGCGCAGGCCGAGGCAAACTTGCCGAACATGCCGCGCGCCATCGACCTGCTCGCCGCCGACGATCTCATCGAGCGCTCGCCGCCGGCGGCCGATGAGGAAGCCGTCGGCGATCTGACGCAGGATCCGCTGCGCTTTCCGGCGAAGCGCGATCTGCGGCTGCAAAACCTGGCGCGGGGTGACGAGGGATTTCTCCTGGCGCTCGGCTACTCGACCCAGCGCGGCTATGGCCGCAATCATCCTTTTGCCGGCGAAATCAGGCTCGGCGAGGTTGAAGTCGAATTCGCACCGGAGGAAATCGGTTTTGCCGTGCCACTCGGCCGCATCACCGTGACCGAATGCCAGATGGTCAACCAGTTCCGCGGCACCGCGACCGAGCCGCCGCGGTTCACCCGCGGCTACGGCCTCGGCTTCGGCCATTGCGAGCGCAAGGCGATGGCCATGGCGCTGGTCGATCGCGCTTTGCGCGCGCGCGACCTCGGCGAAGAGACGAAGGGTCCGGCGCAGGACGAAGAATTCGTGCTGTCGCATTCCGACAATGTGCAAGCGACAGGTTTTGTCGAGCACCTCAAGCTGCCGCATCACGTTGATTTCCAGGCCGAGCTTGGGCCTGATCCGCCGCCTGCGTGCCGAATTCAAGGACGCCGCGTCGGCGGGGCAAATGCAGGAGGCGGCAGAATGAACACGCCGCAGCACGCACCGGCTTACAACTTTGCTTATCTCGACGAGCAAACCAAGCGCATGATCCGCCGCGCGATCCTCAAAGCGGTGGCGATCCCAGGCTATCAGGTGCCGTTCGCCAGCCGCGAAATGCCGATGCCCTATGGCTGGGGCACCGGCGGCGTGCAGGTCACGGCAGCAATTCTCGGGGCCGATGACGTGCTCAAAGTGATCGATCAAGGCGCCGACGACACCACCAATGCCGTGTCGATCCGCAAATTCTTTCAAAAGACCGCGGGCGTGAAGACGACGACCGAGACGGGCGAGGCGACCATCATCCAGACCCGCCACCGCATCCCGGAGACGCCGCTGACCGAGCAGCAGATCCTGGTGTTTCAGGTGCCGATCCCCGATCCGCTGCGCTATCTCGAGCCGCGCGAGACCGAAACGCGCCGCATGCACGCGCTTGCCGAATACGGCCTGATGCATGTGAAGCTCTACGAGGACATCGCGCGTCACGGCCATATCGCGACGACCTATGCCTATCCGGTCAAGGTCGACGGCCGCTATGTGATGGACCCGTCACCGACGCCGAAATTCGACAACCCGAAAATGAACGACTGCGCGGCGCTGCAATTGTTCGGCGCCGGCCGCGAAAAGCGCATCTATGCGATCCCGCCGCATACGCGCGTTGTTTCGCTCGACTTCGATGATCATCCGTTCGAGCGCTACCGTCACGATGATACCTGTGCGTTGTGCGGAGCGAAAGATTCCTATCTCGATGAGATCGTCACCGACGATCGCGGCAGCCGGATGTTTGTCTGCTCGGACACCGATTATTGCGAGGGGCGCCGGGGCGACGCCGACAAGACCGGCACGCGGCAAGCCGAGGCGCAGACGCCATGAAAAGCGCCACGAAGCTTGCCGCTAGCGAATCGCAACCGCTGTTGATTGCGGAAGGCTTGAGCAAATCGTTCGGCCGGCAGGTCGGCTGCCGCAACGTGTCATTTGATCTGCACGAGGGAGAGGTCATGGCCGTAGTCGGCGAATCCGGCTCCGGCAAGTCGACGCTGTTGGGGCTCCTGTCGATGCAGATGGAGGCGGACCGGGGCCGCGTGTTCTATCGTTTGCGCGACGGCGCGACGCGTGACCTGGCGACGCTGGGCGAAGCGGAATTGCGCTTCCTGGCGCGGACCGATTGGGGCTTTGTGCATCAGGATCCGGCGCTGGGACTGCGCATGGCGGTGTCCGGCGGCGCCAATGTCGGCGAGCGGCTGATGGCGGTCGGCTGGCGGCATTATGGCGATATCCGCCAGGCGGCGGCGGATTGGCTATCGCGGGTCGAGATCGACACCGCGCGGATCGACGACCGGCCCATCACATATTCCGGCGGCATGCGGCAGCGCCTGCAGATTGCCCGCAATCTCGTGACGCAGCCCCGGCTGGTCATGATGGACGAGCCGACCGGCGGCCTCGACGTCTCCGTCCAGGCGCGGCTTCTGGATTTGTTGCGCAACCTGGTCGCGGTGCTCAAGCTTTCGGCGGTGATCGTGACCCACGATCTCGCCGTCGCACGTTTGTTATCTCACCGCATCATGGTGATGAAGGACGGCGAGGTGATCGAATCGGGATTGACCGACCAGGTTCTCGACGATCCGCGCGAGCCTTATACGCAATTGCTGGTGTCCTCAATCTTACAGCCTTGAACCGGACTTGTGTCCAGGCCAAATGAGAAGTTTGAAGCGAACATGACGCCTGCCCTTGAACTGCGCGACGTGGGCAAGAGTTTCACCATGCACCTGCAAGGCGGCGTGCGGTTGCCGTGGTCGCGGGCGTGACCTTCTCCGTGCGCGCCGGCGAATGCGTCGTGCTGGCCGGGCCTTCCGGCGCCGGCAAGTCGTCGATCCTGAAAATGATCTTCGGCAATTACCATTGCGAAGAAGGGCAAATTCTGGTGCAGGACGGCGCTGCGAGTTTTAATATCGCACGCGGCGACCCCGCGCCAGATGCTCGAATTGCGCAGCACGACGATCGGCTATGTCAGCCAGTTCCTGCGTGCGGTGCCGCGGGTGCCGACGATCGACGTCGTCGCCGAGCCGCTGATCGTCAGCGGCGTGCCGCGCGAGGCGGCGCATGCCAAAGCTGCCGCGATGTTGCACCGGCTCAATATTCGCGACGCGCTGTTACAGTTGCCGCCCGCGACTTTTTCTGGCGGCGAACAGCAGCGCGTCAATATCGCCCGCGGCTTCCTGCCGGAACTTCCGATCCTGCTGCTCGATGAGCCGACGGCGTCGCTCGACGCCGACAATCGCGCAGTGGTGCAAGACCTGATCCAGGACAAGAAACGGAGCGGCGACGGCGATTGTCGCGGTGGTCCACGATGAACATGTCCGCGACGCCATTGCCGACCGCATTGTCGAGGTCGCGCAATTCGCCGCCGCCTCGTGAGGGACGACAGTAGTATGCCGGAACAAAAAGACTTCGTCCTGACCAATGCCAAGATCGTTCTCGCCGACCGCGTGATCGAACGCGGCTGGCTTGCCGTGTCCGGCGGGATGATCGCTGAAATCGGGGAGGGCGCAGCACCGGAGCGCGGTGATGATCTCGGCGGCGATCTGTTGCTGCCGGGTCTGGTCGAACTGCACACCGATCATCTCGAAGCACATTATTCCCCGCGGCCGAAAGTCTATTGGGACCCAGTCGCTGCCGTGGTGTCCTTCGACGGCCAGCTCGCGACCAGCGGCATCACCACGGTGCTCGATTCGCTTCGGGTCTGGCTCGAGGAAGGCGCCGAGGATGTCAACGGCCAGGCCGAAATCCTGGCGCAGGCGATCGGTGAAGCGCGCGACGCCGATCTGCTGCGCGTCGATCACTTTCTTCATCTGCGCTGCGAAGTGCCGATGCCGAATGTGGTCGAGGAAGCCGCCGGCCTGATCGGCCGCGCCGACGTGAAGCTCGCGTCGCTGATGGACCACACGCCCGGCCAGCGCCAGTTCCGCGACGAGAGCAAGCTGCGCGACTATTACCGCGGCAAGGGCAATCTGACTGATGCCGAACTCGATGCACTTTTTGCCAAGCGCTTCGAATATCAAGCGGCCTATGCCGCGGACAATTACGCAAGGATCGTCGCGTTCGCCCGCGAGCACCGAACGCCGCTGGCAAGCCACGACGATACGACGCTCGAACATGTCGAGCAGGCGGTCCGCGACGGCGTCGCCATCGCCGAATTTCCGACCACGATCGAGGCGGCGGAAAGATTGCACGGCGCGGGGGTTCGCGTGCTGATGGGCGCGCCCAATCTGGTGCGCGGCGGCTCTCATGCCGGCAATGTGGCGACCGCGGATCTGGCGGAGCGCGGCGTGCTCGACGTGCTGTCGTCGGATTATGTGCCGGCAAGCCTGTTGATGGCGGCGCTGATGCTGCCGAAGCGCGCGCCGAATATCGATCTCGCCGCCGCGGTGCGCACCGTGTCCAAAACTCCGCCGCCGCCGTCGGCCTTGACGATCGCGGCGAAATCACAGCCGGCAAGCGTGCCGATCTCATTCACGTGCGGGTCGCCCACGACGTGCCGATGGTGCGCACGGTCTGGCGGAACGGAAGGCGCGTGGCGTGAACCGGCACAGCAAAACGCATACGCCTATCCAATCGCATCCGGGCGCGCTCGGCCCCGGGCGCCTTGTTCTCGTGGTCGGCCCGAGCGGCGCCGGCAAGGACACGCTGCTCAAGGGCGCGCAGCGCGGCCTGTGCCTATGACCCCGCGGTGGTGTTTCCGCGCCGTGTGGTGACACGGGCGCAATCAGATGCTGAAGATCACGACTCGATCGATACGGCGGCGTTCGCGCGCGCCGCGGGCGCGGGCGCCTATGCGCTGTCGTGGCAGGCGCACGGCAATTCCTACGCCATTCCGGTCGACGATCGATCAGGATATCCGCGCCGGCCGAACCGTGGTCTGCAATGTATCGCGGACTGTGGTCGAGAGCCGCGCGGCAGCGCTATGGCTTTGTCACCGTCGTCGAGATCACCGCACCGGAGCAGATGCTGCAGTCGCGCCTGACCTCTCGCCAGCGCAGCAGCGACGGCGATATTGCCCAGCGGCTCGAACGGTCGGCGCAAGTCGGCCAGTTATTTTCGCCCGACATTATCATCAAGAACGTCGGGCGGCCTGACGGCGGTATCCGCCGGCTCGTTCGCGCCATCCGCGCCAGCACGCGGAGCGCCCGCCGCCGGCGCGAGCACGGCCAAAATCTCGGCCGAAGTCTAGCAGACGCGCTCAGGCAAGGCACGCAAGCAAGGCGCTCAAGCAAGCCGCTCGCGCAACGCTGCGGACATTCTTTCGGCGGCGAGCACGATGACGAAGATGATGATCAGGAGCAGCGACACTTCCTGATATTGAAACAGGTTCATTGCCGTCAGAAGCTGGAAGCCGATGCCGCCGGCGCCGACAAAGCCGAGCACCAGCGAGGAGCGGATATTTTCGTCCAGCCGATAGAGGCTGATGCCCAATAGCGTCGGCAGGATGGTCGGAACGATGCCGTGGGTGAAGACCTGAATGCGCCGCGCGCCGGTCAGCTCCAGGGCATGGATCGGCGCCATGTCCATCTGCTCGATGGTTTCGGCAAACAGCCGGCCGAGCATGCCGACGGAATGCACACCCAGCGCAAGCCCGCCCGGAAACGGGCCGAGCCCGACCGCCGTCACGAACAGCAGCGCCCAGACCAGATCGGGCACCGCGCGGGCAAGGCCGATGATCCCGCGCGCGCCATAATAGGCGAAGCGTGACGGCGTGATGTTGGAGGCGGCGAGGACGGCAAGGGGCAGCGCCAGCACGATGCCGACCAGCGTCCCAAACAGCGCGATGTCGACGGTCTGTATCGTCGGCCAGACCGCCGCCGGAAATTTCGAGAAATCCGGCGGCGCGGCGCGGCGAATGAGATCGGCCATGCCGTGGATGCCGGTGATCAGGTCGCTCGGCCGCGCTTCGACGACGATGAAGGTCTGCACGACAATGGCGATACCGAGCAGCGTCAATACGGCGCGCACCGCGACGGTGACTGCGCCGCCCCAAGAACGTACGCTAGAAGAATGCGCGCTCGACGAAACAGGCAAAGCCGCCCGCGCGGCGTCCACGCTGATGTCGATGCTCATGCTGCTTCTCTCGGTATTCCCTTGCCGCGTCTCTCGTCGCCTCTCTGACGTAGAGGCGCTGCACGCTGTCGCGGGACACTTGCTCGCGCGGCAGGTCGAATTCGATCCGCCCGCTGCGGATGCCGACGACGCGGTCGGCATAGCCGTAGGCGAGCTCGATCTGGTGCAGCACGCAGAGCACGGCAAGCTTTGCCGACCGCGCCAGGTTCTGCAGTAGCCGCATGATCTCCTCGGACGCTTCCGGATCGAGGCTCGCGACCGGCTCGTCGGCCAATAGCACGCGTGGACGTTGTGCTAGCGCGCGCGCAATGGCGACACGCTGCTTTTGGCCGCCGGAGAGCGTGCCGGCACGCTGTTCGGCCAAATGCGCAAGGCCGACTTGCGCCAGATGGTTGCGCGCCGCTTCGAGCTCGTGACGCGGCAGGCCGCCAACCGCGGTCTGCCAGGTGTAATGATGACCGAGCGTGCCGGTCGCTACATTGGTCAAGACGCTTGAGCGGCGAATAAGGCTCGGATGCTGCGAGATCATCGCCAGTTCGAGCCGCGCCTGCCGCAGCGCTTCACCGTCGAGGTTGCAGAGGTCGGTCTCGCCGAGCCAGACCTCGCCGGCGCTCGGCCGCAACAGCCGGGCGATGGAATGCAGCAGCGTGGTCTTGCCGCTGCCGTTGCCGCCCAGGACCACGACAAGCTCGCCCGGCTCGACCTGCAGATTGAGCCCGTCCAGCACGAGCCTGCCGTTCGGATAGCGCACCGACAGCGAGCGGACACGCAGCATGCAAAACCCCCGACGTCGTCAGCTCAGCTTGGCGAGATCGATATTGAGCGTCTTCACCAGGTCGCGGATGCCGTTATAGGCGGCGTCGGTCTGCGGCACGAAGCGGGTGCCGTGCATGCCCATGACTTTGCGATCCGCTTCGTCGATCGACGACAGATCGAGTTTTGCAGAATCTCGGTCAGCTTCTTTCTTGAACGCATCCGGCAGGTCGCCGCGAATGGAGATCGGATCGGTCGGGATCGGATCGGACTTCCACAGGAAGACGAGGTCACCATCCTTGTAGTGACCGCGTTGGATGGCGGATTCGAGCTGCTCGCTGTTGAGCTCGCCGGCATCGACCTTGTGGTTATAGAGCGCCTCAAATGAAGCGGTGTGGCTCCCGGCATAAATCGCCTTGATGTCCTTGTCCGGGTCGAGGTCTGCCTTGCGCAGCCCGTAAGCCGGAAACAGGTGACCGGACGTCGAGGCGGGATCGGAAAATGCGAAGGAGTGCCCGCGGATATCGGCGACTGTCTTGATGTCGCTGTTCGGATAGGTCACGAGGCTGGCCCAGTAATTGTCGGGCTTGCCTTCTTTGTTGCTGAATGCCGCGACGGCTTCCGCCTTGGCGACCTGATGGGCGAGCACATAGCCGAGCGGTCCGAATTCGCCGATCTCGAGCTTGCCGTTGCGCATGGCCTCGATCTCGGCATTGTAATTGGTGGCGACGAAAACTTTCACCGGGCAACCGAGCTTTTCGCTGATCATGGCGCCGATTTTCTCGTAGATCGGAGTGAGGCGCGGCGAGGTGTCGAACGGCTCGACGCCGAATCCGCACGGTTCCGCCGTCGACCGGGCAGTCGGCGGCCATTGCCGGCCGTGCGGCAACCGTCAGCGTGGACAAAAATGCCAATGTGGCGGCGGCGAGCGGCTTGGCCGCGCCACCTTTCCGGCGAGTCTGCTGATTCATCATCGGGCTCCCGTTATTTTGCATCGTGCATCGCCGATGCTGCGTTGATTATTGAGGCTTGTCATTACGCGGATGAAACTGTGGGCTTAGCGCGCCGCCGTCGGGAAGCGCAGATCTGACATCTGCGGACATATGGCGGAACCGGCGAGCGCCCCTGTCCGTCATAGTTGTCTAAGTTATTAGACAACCATGACAGTGGCGTGAACGCGCCCGCTGCTGGGATGCTGCTGGGGATAATGTCGCAGGCCGATTTTGCGGGGACGAAAAAGCCGCATCAACAAGTTTCGCGCTGCGAACAAGATTTCATCTCGTGTCGCCGCGGTTTGTTTGCTGCCTGTGTGGTTTCGCCGAGCGCGGCGCGTTGACGCGTGCCGCGCACGGCGGGGGGCATTGCGCTTACTCTCCGCGGCGCAGGCGCGGGCGCCCACACGCGACTTGATAGGGCGCATGCAAACATAACCGGGGGTTGGAGTTATATGGGTCCGGGGCCCCCGGCGCCTGCCTGCGGCTTTCCGGTCTTAACCGATCAGAAATCGTGCATGCGGTATTGATTTAATCGCAGCAATTTTAAGTACGGCGCTCGCCGCGTCACTGCAGGTGGACCGCGCCGCGAAATCCGCAAATGGGAATGCCGGCCTATGCCGGGGGGAACGCCAAGTACATGAGTAACGTCACAGCTATGCCTGCCGAGCCCGGCCCCGCCGGCGACGCGAACGCCAACACGTCTTCATCGCAATTCATCAGCTTCGCGATCGGCGATGATCAATACGGCGTCGACATCATGGCGGTCCGCGAAATCAAGGGCTGGACCGCGATCACGCACTTGCCGCGCCAGCCGGATTATGTACGCGGCGTGCTCAATCTGCGCGGCGTCATCGTTCCGATCATCGATTTGCGCTGCCGGTTCAGCCAGGGGCTGACCGAGGCGACGCCGCTGCACATCGTGATCATCGTGCAGATCGGCTCGAAACTGGTCGGGCTGTTGGCCGACCGGGTGCTCGACATCGTTTCGCTCGATGCCACCGAGATCCAGCCGGTGCCGCGCGTCGTGCAGGCGGCACGGCTCGATTTCCTCTCCGGGATCGTGACGGTCGATGACGCCATGATCGCGCTGATCGATCTGCCGAACCTGCTTTCCGTGACCAGCACCAGCGAGGCGGCTTAGCACAAGCCGGTCTCGTCCGAACTGACAACCGGTCTTCGCCGACGCCGACCATCCTTCTCCGATCCAAAGGCCAGCCATGTTAAACCGATTGACGATCAGCACGATTCTGAAAGCCGCCATCGCGCTGTGCGGGGTCGCGGTGATCGCGCTCCTGGCGTTCAGCGTGTCGGACTCGTTGAGCCGGATGCGTACCGCGAGCCGGATCCAATCGGCGGTGCAGGCGTCGGCGGATCTGTTCGCGGGGTTACACAATCTCCGGGTGGATCGCGCCAATACCTATCGCGACCTTCTTGCCGAGAAGCCGAATACCAATCTCGCACCGATGCTTCGCGACGCTCGCGCGGCCGAAATGCCGGCCTTGCACTCAGCCGTCGAGACCCTGCGCGTGCTCGATCTGCCCAGTCAGCGTGAGATGGTGGCTCAGCTCGCCGACGGCGTGGCCAAGCTCGAAGCGGCGCACAAGGCGAGCGATTCCGCAGTCACGCAGCCGAAGGCATCGCGTCCGGCGGGCATGGCCGAGCAGTGGATGAAGCAGGCTAACGACCTTCTCGATCTGATCGACAATTTGTCGAAGAGCTTGACGGTCGTCGATCAAGCTGCAGGATCCTTATATCGACCAGCTCATGGAGCTGAAGGATCTCGGTTGGGCGGCTCGTTTTGCCGCGGGCAAATCCTCCGTCGTCATCTCCAATACCCTGTCGGGCCGGCCGCTTCCGGCCTCCGCATGGGACGATTACATCACCAATGTGACCAAGGTCGATTCGGCCTGGGCTCAGATCAAGGACATGGCGCGAGGCCTCCCGCTTCCGCGTGGCTTTAACGAAGCGGCGCAAAAGGTCGAGCATGATTTCTTCGATCCCAATTACATCAACACGCGCACCAACGCTCTCAAAGCGCTCGTCGCAGGACAAACTCCGGCAATAACGGTCGAACAATGGACGCCGGTGACGGTCGCCAGGATGTCGACCTTCGAGGGCATCGCCGACGCGGCTCTCGATGCGGCGAAGGGCCATGCCGCTACGCAATATGCCAGTGCCCGCAGCGATCTCGCCCTTCAGCTTGCACTGATGGCGGGGGCGATCGTCTTTGTGATCGGGATGTTGATGCTGGTGTCGCTGCGGGTCATCTCGCCGCTGCATAAGCTGACGGCGTCGATGCGCAAGCTGGCCGACGGCGATTTCGGCGTGGTTTTGCCGGGACTGGGGCGCAAGGACGAGATTGGCGCCATCGCCTCGGCGGTCGAGGGCTTCAAGGTCAAAGCGGCCGAGAAGGCGCAGCGCGACGCTGCGGCGCAGTCCGAGCAGGAGCGCCACATGGCGAGCGAGCGCGACGCCGCGATGACGCGGCTGAGCGGCGAGTTCGAGGCGGCGGTCGGCGGCATCGTGCAGGCGGCCGTCAAGGGCGACTTCTCGCAGCGCGTCACGCTCGACGGCAAGTCGGGCCTGATCCTCAATGTCGGCACCGCGATCAATACCTTGTGCGAGAATGTTTCGGGCGCGCTGGACGATCTCGCCAGCATGCTCGGATCGCTCGCCGACGGCGACCTGACGCGGCGCATCCGCCGCGACTATGAGGGCACCTTCGCGATGCTGAAGGAAAGCGCCAACACGACCGCGGAGCGGGTCGGTGCGGCGATCTCCGAAATCAAGCACGCCGGTCAGGAAGTGGCGAGCGCGTCTTCGGAAATTTCGGCGAGCACGACGGATCTGTCGCAGCGCACCGAGGAGCAGGCGGCAAGCCTGGAACAGACCTCCGCCTCGATGGAGGAAATGTCCGTCACCGTCAAAAAGAATGCCGAGCAGGCGAAACTGGCGAACCAATATGCCAGCGAAACCCGCGAGACCGCTGATCGCAGCGGCCAGGTCGTGGCCGAGGCGGTGCATGCGATGTCGCGCATTGACGAATCGTCGAAGAAGATCGCCGACATCATCACGGTAATCGACGAGATCGCGCGGCAGACCAATCTGTTGGCGCTCAATGCCGCGGTGGAAGCCGCGCGCGCGGGCGAGGCGGGCCGTGGCTTTGCCGTGGTCGCGTCCGAAGTGCGCAGCCTGGCGCAGCGCTCGTCGCAGGCCGCCAAGGACATCAAAGACCTGATCACCAGTTCCTCGATGCAGGTCCAGGAGGGTGTCGATCTGGTCAACAAGGCTGGCGGTTCGCTTTCCGGCATTGTCGAGTCGATCAAGAAGGTCGCCGCGATCGTGTCCGAGATCGCCACCGCCAGCATCGAGCAGTCGACCGGCATCGATCAGGTCAACAAGGCGCTGGGGCAGGTCGACGAGGTCACCCAGCAGAACTCCGCGCTGGTCGAAGAGAATGCCGCCACCGCCAAGGCGCTCGAGCATCAGGCGGCGACCATGAACGAGCGCATGAGGGCCTTCCGGCTCGATGATACGCCTGTCGCAACGCGGAGCGCCAAGCCCGCGGCTCCCGTTGCGGCCCCCTCGCCGCTTGTCGAGAAGGCAAACGAACTGTCGCCGAGTTTCATGCCGCTGCAAAGTCCGCTGCCGCGAAGCCTGTCGTGCAGCGCAAGGTGATGGGCGGGGCCGGGCGCGGCGCCGCAGTCGCCAAGGTCGCGGACGCGAGCCCGGATTGGCAAGAGTTCTAGATCGGCCGGAGCTTTTCAGGAGACCCGCGGCCGACCGCTGGCGGTAGGCCCGGTCGGCCGTGCTTCACGCCATAGCAGACTGGTCGATGGGCCGCTGAATTTGCGGTCCGATTCCCTGTTCCGGCACAGGCACCAAGATTCGGATCGGGCCGCGGCGCCGTCTCGGGAACCGATCCGTCAATGTCCGCTAGCTTACTGTAAAATAAGAACAAACGGGCAGCGGCCCACGCGCCTCTAGGGCGCCCTATTAACCAATCTGCAAGCGTATCTGCCTTATTACTTTATTCCGGAAAATTCGAAGTTTCCGCACCGCGTCGCCGAGACTCAATGGGCGAGATCGGACGCCGTCGATGCGGTGCCGGCAGACCGACGCCCTGCGAGGGGGCAGAGCGAGGCACTAAGGGTCATGAGTGATTTAGCCATTTCTTCCGCCGCCGGGTCCGCGCAGCGCGGCGCCGTCGATCCAGGCGCGGCGGCCGCGTCCGCGACTATCGGGCCGACCCAGCTCATAAGCTTTGCCATCGGCGACGATCAATACGGCGTCGACATCATGGCGGTCCGCGAGATCAAGGGCTGGAGCGCGATCACGCATTTGCCGCGGCAGCCGGACTATGTGCGCGGCGTCCTCAATCTGCGCGGCGTCATCGTTCCGATCGTCGACCTGCGCTGCCGCTTCGGCCAGGGACTGACCGAGGCGACGCCGCTGCACATCGTGATCATCGTTCAGGTCGCCTCGAAGCTGATCGGGCTCCTGGCCGATCGCGTGCTCGACATCGTTTCGCTCGACGGGATTCAGATTCAGCCCGTGCCGCGCGTCGTGCAGTCCTCGCGCGTCGAGTTTCTAGCTGGCTTGGTGACAATCGATGCCGCCATGATTGCCTTGATCGATCTGCCTCACCTGCTGGCGACGCCGGCTCTGGGTCTCGAAGGAGCGCGCTCGAGCCATTGACGCTCGGGGCATGCATTCGTTTGCGTGGGAATTGGAATGAGGAGTGCCGCCCGATGCTGAAATCCCTGTTCGACGTCCGCAATTGGCGCATCGGCGCGAAGATTTTTGCCGGCTTCGGTTCGATCATCGTTTTGCTGGGGCTATTGGCGGCTTTTGCGTTCCACGAACTCTCGTCGACGGGCGCGAGCGTGGCTCGCCTCAACACCGCCTCGGAGGCGGTGCAGCGCATTCTCGAGATCGACCGCAACATGGAAGTCATGCGGCAGCGTGCGCTGCGCTTCAAGCAGTTGCACGACAAGGCGTCGGTCGACGAGTTCAATGAGGCCTTCAAGGAATCGACCGATCTTTTGACCGAGGCCAAGAAGAACTCGCCGAGCCAGGAGCGGCTGCGGCTTTATGATGATGCGATCCAGAAGATCCAAATTTCCAAGCAGAAATTCGACGATCTGGTGAAGGGTGTTGCGACGCTGTTGCAGGCGCAGGACCAGTTCGGTCTGGCCGGCAACAAGCTCAACAGTTCGGCGCATCGGGTCTTCGCGCTTGCCGAAATCGGCAACAATGCCGACACGATGCTTGCGGTGCGCGATATCGAAGTGGCGCTCGACATCATGCGCGCCACCGTGTGGCGCTTCCAGGTCACGCTCGATCCGAAAGACATGTCGTCGTTCAAGGCCAACGTGCAAAACATGCACGCGACGGTGGAGACGTTCGGGCAGATCGCAAACGCGCAGGCCAAGGCGCCGCTCGGCGATCTGACCGCGGCCGCGAAGTCCTATGACGAGACCTTCACCGCCGTCGCCAAGGCGATGCTGGCAAACGAGGATTTGTATTCCAACCAGATTCGCCCGGTGCTCTCCGACGTCTACAAGATGACCAACGACGTCAAGCCGTCGATCATCGAGAACCAGCAGGTCTACAAGCGGGCTGCGGATAACTTGGTGTCGACCGGCACGACGCTGACCGCGGCCATGGCCGCGGGGACGATCGTGTTGGGGGTCGTTTTGGCCTGGTTCATCGGTCGCGGCATTTCGCGCCCGTTGCGCAAGACCGCCGAAGTCCTGAGCGATCTCACCAACGACCGTATTGTCGAGGTGCCCTATACGACGCGCGGTGACGAGATCGGTGCGATCGCCAAGGCGACCGAAGTCTTCAAGCAATCGATCGCGCAAAAGGTGGTCAATTTCCGCGTCCGCTCCGCGCTCGACGTGGTGCGTTCCGGCGTCATGCTGGCGGACGACGAGTACAAGATCCTCTACATGAACGGCGCCCTCAAGGGCATCATGGAGGAATGCGCGCCGGAATTGCGCAAGCTCGTGCCGGACTTCGATCCCGACAGGATCGTCGGCAGCGCGATGGATCTGTTCCACAAGAATCCGGAGCATCAGCGCAAGGTGCTGGACGGGCTCACCGGGCCGCACCAGACGCAGATTTCCGCCGGCGACGCCAAGATCACCCTCGTGGTCACGCCGGTGATCGACCAGCAAGGCCAGCGCACCGGCACGGTCGTCGAGTGGCGCAATGTCACGATGGAAAAGGCCATCGAGGCCGAGATCGACGAGGTGGTTAAAGCCGCGGTCGCCGGGGATTTCTCGCGACGCCTGCCGCTCGAGGGCAAGAAGGAGTTCATGCTCAATCTCGCGACCGCGATGAACTCGCTATGCGAGAACACCGCCGGCGCGCTCGAAGACCTGATCGCCATGGTGAGCGCGCTCGCCGACGGCAATCTGACCGCGCGCATTACGGCCGACTATCAAGGTGCGTTCGGCAAGCTGAAAGACGACGCCAATACGATGGCGGAGCGGATCGGCGCGACGATCTCCGAGATCAAGGCGTCCGCGCGCGAAATGACCAATGCATCGGCTGAGATTTCGACCAGCACCACCGACTTGTCGCAGCGCACCGAGGAGCAGGCGGCGAGCCTCCAGGAAACCTCGGCCTCGATGGAACAGATTGCGGCCACAGTGAAGAAGAATGCCGAGCAGGCGCAGCAGGCCAATCAGTCGGCCGGCGGCACGCGCGATGTTGCCGGCCGCGGCGGGCAGGTCGTCGCCAAGGCGGTCGACGCCATGGCTCGGATCGAGGAGTCCTCGCGCAAGATTTCCGACATTATTACCGTCATCGACGAGATCGCGCGGCAGACCAACCTCCTGGCGCTCAATGCCGCGGTCGAGGCGGCGCGCGCCGGGGACGCCGGACGCGGCTTCGCGGTCGTGGCGTCGGAGGTTCGCAGCCTGGCGCAGCGTTCGTCGCAGGCCGCTAAAGACATCAAGGATCTGATCACCAGCAGTAATTCGCAGGTGAGGGACGGCGTCGAACTCGTCAACAAGGCGGGCACGGCGCTGAACGAGATCGTCGAGTCGATCAAGAAAGTCGCCGACATCGTTTCCGGCATTGCCACCGCGAGCATCCAGCAGGCCACCGGCATCGAGGACGTCAACAAGGCCCTCACGCAGATGGACGTGGTGACGCAGCAGAACTCGGCTCTGGTCGAGGAGAATGCGGCGACCGCCAAGACGCTCGAGCATCAGGCGAAGGCCATGGATGAGCGGGTCGCCTTCTTCCGCATCGCTGTCGGTGCCGATGACGCCTGGGCCGAGCGGCCGATGGCTCGTCCGGCTGCTGGAGGTGATGCCGCGTCGCCGCGCGTCTCGGCGGCCAAGCCGGTTGCCGCGGCGCGATCCGCCGCCAAGACGTCCGCGCCGAAGCCGGTCGCCGTTATCGCTAAAGCCGCGCGCAGTGTCGGCAACGGCCGCGCGAAAGATGCTGCCGCGGCCGGCGGCGGCCCGGTCGCGCGAATGCAGGCGGCGATTGCCGAGGCGATGATCGATCCGGAGTGGAAAGAGTTCTAGATGTCAGCCAACCGTCATAGCGCAGCAGTGGAAGCCGTCGCCGCGCCCTGGCGTGGTGTCGGTGCGCGCCTGCGTGCGACCGTTGCTGCCGGCAGCAAAGCCCGGCGGGAGGGCGCATGACCGGCGCCGCCGCTCTCGAACAATCGCACGAGGCATTTCACAAGCCCGACGCTGCCACCGGCCGCCGCTTCTTCGACAACGCGGCTTCGGCGTGGATGGTGAAAGTGTTTCCGGGCGAGTTCTATGTCACCAAAAAGGCGGACGAAGTGGTGCTGACCGTGCTCGGCTCCTGCGTCTCCGCCTGCATTCGCGATCCTTTGCTTGGCATCGGCGGCATGAACCACTTCATGCTGCCGTCGCATAGTTCGGGCGATTGGGGCGGCGACCTGAAATCGACCCGCTTCGGCAATTTCGCCATGGAGAAGCTCGTCAACGAGCTGATCAAGGCGGGCTGCACCCGCGAGCGCATGGAAATCAAAGTGTTCGGCGGCGCCAATGTGACTGACTCGAGTAATGCCGTCGGCAGCGATAATTCGGAATTCGTGCTGCGCTATCTGGAGGCCGAAGGTTTGCGCTGCGCCGCCAAGGATCTTGGCGGCACGCTGCCGCGGCGGATCAACTATTACCCGGCGACCGGCCGCGTCGTGCGCCGGCTTCTCGGCATGAACGAGCGCAGCATGGTGCACCGCGAGGAGCACGACTACGGCAAGCGGCTGCAGAAGCAGCAGCCGGCCGGCGAAATCGAATTGTTCGGGGATAATTGAGGACGCGCTGCGGCGCCGTTGCCGCGCGTGTGGCCAAGGATCGAAGATCGAGAGCACCGATATGCAAACCCAAGCGGACCTAGTGCGGTTGAAACTGCCGGCGGCGCTCGATTTCGCGGCTGCCGAGCCGTTTCTCGACACGGTATGTCGGCAAATGCCGACTGAAGGCGAGATGCATCTCGATGCATCCGAAGTCGAAGTCCTGACGCTGCCCTGCATTCAGATTCTGCTCGCCGCGCTGCAAGGCGGCCAGGTTTCGATACTCGGCCCGTCGGCGGCTTTCATCAGCGCTTTTGAGGATTTGGGCCTGGATTGCACGGGTCTTGATCGCCGGAGCGCCAATGGCGACGCGCCAGGAGAAGGCGCTGCACAACAGACGGCGATGGAGCCATCGTCCGTCGGCAACGAATTCGGAGCGCCTCCTGATCAGGCGGAGCGGCCAGACATGACCAAGCGCATTCTCACGATCGACAATTCCAAGACGATCCGCGACATGCTGATGCTGACGCTAGCGGACGCCGGATTTGACGTGCTCCAGGCCGTCGACGGCAAGGACGGCCTCGACGTGCTGGACCGCGAACAGGTCGATGTCGTGATCACCGATATCAACATGCCGATAATGGACGGCTACGAAGTGATCCGTCACATGCGCAGCAATTCCGCGCACAAGACGACGCCGATCCTGGTGCTGACGACCGAAAGCGAGGCGGACAAGAAAAACCTCGCGCGCGCTGCCGGCGCAACCGGCTGGATGGTCAAACCGTTCGACCCCGACCGGCTGATCGCAACAATTAACAAGGTTGCTCCCTAGGCGGATGCGATTGAGTGAGGAGCCATAGGTAATGTCAAGCCTTGACCAGTTGAAGCAGACGTTCTTCGACGAGTGCAGCGAAGCGCTGCAGCAGATCGAGCTCGGCCTGCCCGATATCCGCGACGGCTCGGGCTCCGAGGACACCATCAACGCGGTGTTCCGCGGTGTGCATTCGGTAAAGGGCGGCGCCGGCATTTTCGGCTTTGAGGATCTGGTGAAGTTCGCTCACGTCTTCGAGACCGTGCTCGACGAGATGCGCAGCGGCAAGCTCGCGGCGACCGAGGAAATCGTCGATACGCTGCTGCAAGCCAATGACGTGCTGACCGACCTGATCTCGATGTCGCGCTCAGGCGACAGCATCCCTGCAGATTTCGGCTCCGAATGCCGCGCCGCGCTGCAGCAGATTTTGGCGGCGAATGGCGGCGGAGACGGTGATGACGATTCTCCGGCGCCGGCCGATTTCGAAGGCATCGATTTCGTTCCCGTGCAGGTCAATTTCGACGAGCCGGAAGACGGCGGCGCGGCCGCCGGCGAGCACGAATTCAAAATCGTGTTCCGGCCGAAGCCGGAATTGCTGAAGAAGGCCAACGAGCCGCTCTACATCATCCGCGAATTGCGCAAGCTCGGCACGCTCGATCTCGTCGCCGAGCTCGACCGCTTGCCGCCGCTGGCGGAGCTCGAAGCCGACACGCCGTATCTCGGCTGGACCGGCACTTTGCGCACGCCGGCCGGACGTGAACAGGTCGACGAAGTCTTCGAATTCGTTGTCGGCGATTGCGAGCTCGAAATCACGGAAGCCGGCGCGATGCCGTCGTTCGAAGCGCCCGAGACGGCCGCGTCATCCTGGGAAGGCATGGTCGGCTCGGTCGTGCCGCCGGACGTCGGAGGCGATGTGCCGACCATGGAATTCTCGCCGAGCGTCGTGCCTCCGGCCGGCCCGCCGGCGGCACCGAGCGCTCACATCGAGCCGTCGGCGCCAGCGATCACCGAAACCCCCGCTACGGCAATGACCGCGCCGCCTGCGCCAGCCGCGCCTGCAAGTGCGCCGGCTCCGGCCGCGTCGGACCATCCTGAGACGGCAGCGCCGGCGCCGCGGCCGGCCGCAACCAAGGCTCCCGGGACTGGCGCGACCACGACCCGCGTCGAGCTCGAGAAGATCGACCGCGTCGTCAACATGGTCGGCGAGCTCGTCATCGCTCAGGCCATGCTCGGCCAGGTGGTCCATGGCCTGCCGGAAGATGTCAGCGGCCGGTTGGTGCAGGTGCTCGAAGAAGTCACACATCACACGCGCGAGCTCAAGGACAGCGTGATGTCGATGCGCGCGCAGCAGGTCAACGCCGTGTTCCAGCGCATGCCGCGGCTCGTTCGCGAGCTCGCTTTGAAAACTGCCAAGAAAGTGAAACTCGAATTGGCGGGGGAAAACACCGAAGTCGATCGGTCGATTATCGAACGGCTCGGCGATCCGCTCACCCATATCATCCGCAATTCGGTCGACCACGGCATCGAGTCGCCGGCTGACCGTGCGGCGGCGGGCAAGCCCGAGGAAGGAACGATCCGGCTTTCCGCCGAGCATCGCGGCGGACGCATCGTCATCGAGATCAGGGACGACGGCGCCGGCATCAATTCCGATCGCGTGCTGCAAAAAGCGCGGGAGCGCGGACTGGTCAGTCCGGATGCCGTGCTCAGCGATGACGAGATCAACAATCTCATCTTCTTGCCGGGCTTTTCCACCGCGGAGAAGATCTCCGACATTTCCGGCCGCGGCGTCGGCATGGACGTAGTCCGCCGCAACATTCAGGATGTCGGCGGGCGTATCTCGCTCAAGTCCGATCGCGGCAAGGGCATGACGATCCAGCTCGCGCTGCCGCTGACGCTGGCGGTGATGGACGGAATGGTCATTCGTGTCGGCTCGGAAACCTATGTCATGCCGATGTCGGCGATCGTGGAATGCCTGCGGCCGCCGGCCTCCGATATCCACGCGCTGATCGGCACGCCGGGCATGCTGCGGCTGCGCGGCAATCTCGTGCCGCTGGTTCAGCTTTGCGATCTGCTCGATATCGGATCGTCGGCGTCCGGGGCCGACGAGCGCGTCATCATCATCACCGATGCCGGCGAGGGCGCCCGGTTTGGCATCGTCGTCGATGAACTGTGCGGACACCAGCAAGTCGTGGTCAAGAGCATCGAGGAAAGCTACGGCTCGGTTCCGGGCATCGCCGGCGCCACCATCCTCGGCAACGGCCGCGTTGCATTCATTCTCGATGTCGAGAAGCTGTCCGACATCGCCAGCAGTCAGAACGTGCAAACGGGGGTGACCCGTTTCGTGAATGGTGAATCAAAGGTGGCCATGACAGCCAACTGAATGGCTGCCAACTGAAACGGACATTAACGCAGATTTACGCCTTCGGTGTTATACGAGGCACTTCTTAGGAGCGAAGACAATGCCAGTCGCAGCAGTTATCAAAGTCCTCGTGGTCGACGACCAAAACAGCGTGCGGCAGATGACCCGCATCACTTTGGAAGAAATCGGCGTCCGGCACATCCACGAGGCCGAGAACGGTAAACAAGCGATGAACACGGCGTCGCTGCAGCCGCTCGATCTGATCATTTCCGACTACAACATGCCGGAGATGGACGGGCTGTCGCTGTTGCGGGCGGTGCGCGGACATCCCGCGGCGCGCAAGGTGCCGTTCATCCTTCTGACCGGCCGCGGCGACCGTGAACTGGTGACTCAGGCGGCCCAGGCCGGCGCCAACAACTACCTGATCAAGCCGTTCACCGCTGAGATACTGCGGCAGAAAATCGAGCAGGTGATGGGGAAGCTGACGTGACGGTTGAGGCGAAGCCGGAGGTTCCGGCCGCAAAAGTAGTTAGTGAAGTTTCGACTTTCATGATTGCCACCGCATCGGCACTGCGCGACGCGGTGAACCGCTTTGAGCAGACCTCGGCGGGGATCTCGGCCTATGTGGCGAGCCGGCCGAATGAGGCCAATCGCGAGCTCATCGTGACATTGCAGGCGTTCGATCGGCTCAATCAGGAATTCGTCGCGCTTGCCGAGGTTCTGACGCACGCCGCGAGCAAATCCAGCGAGACCTGGCTGAGGACGCACAGTAGCGGGCATCCCGCTGAAGACGCCATTTCCGGCGTCACCGTCAGCGAGCTCAAGGAGCGCCTGATGCGCCATCTCGGCATCACCAAGATCGATCTGACCATGCTCGTTCCGACGGGCGAGGAAGTGGTGTTCTAGGCCGCGATGCCTCCGGCCGAGCCAGCGGCCGCAGCGGCAATCGCAAAAACGTACCGCCCATTCTCCGTAGATTTTCAGCTTCGACAGGACGATCTAGATCGTCACGTGCTTGACCACGCGCTGCAGGCCTTTGGTCAGCTCCGGTACCTGTTCGGGCCGCATGCGGCGGTACTGTTTATGCCGCGCCAGCATCAGTGCATCGACGTGGCAGACGATCAACTCCATGTTGCAATCATTGCCGGCCTCGATGGAGTCCAGCAACTCGCAAAGCGAGCCGGAGATGAAGGCGACCAGCTCGTAGCCGAGCGAGCCTGCGCTGTCGCGGAGCTGGCGGGTGCGAAACGTCGCCGTTTCAAGCCAGCCCGGCTCCTCTTGACCGGCGTCGACCTTCTTCACCAGATCGCACAAACCGCTCACTTCGCGTTCCAGGAAGTCTTCTTCATAAGCCGGCTTGAGACCCTCCAGGGCCGCCTGGGCGCGCTCGATCGCCTTGTCTCGGGGCATGCCGCCGGAACGGCGCGCCAATTGCTGAAAGCGCGTATCGACCGGAAAAATCCGCGCCAGCGGGCTCGGCGGCTTTGCCTTGCCGGATTTGCCTTTCTCGGCGATGCGGGTGTCGGCCAGCGGCGGTGCGACCACCGACGGCCCGGGCTTCTTCGCTCCGGATTTCGGGTTCTTGCCCTTCGCCATCAGTCTTGTCCGGTCTGCACGGAGCTGAACAGATTGTCGATGTCGTCCTGCGCCAGCGCGGGCCCGCTCTCGGCGCCGATCTCGACCTCCTTGTCGCCGGCGCGCCGTCCGACGCCGCCCGGATAACCTTCGATCTTGAAGCGCCGGTCCGGCCCGAAATAACTCGACGTGTCGACGAATTTGCGTGGATTGAACGCGATCCAGCTCAGGCGGTCATAGAGGTTCGCCGGCGAAATCGGCTTGGCGATGACCATGTTGGCGCCGGCGTCGCGTGCGCGCTTGATGGTCGCCTCGCGCGAGTCGCTCGACATGCACAGGATCGGCATGGTGCGGTGCTCGTTGTCGGTCTTGCCGCGGATGGCGCGCGTCAGCGACAGGCCGCCATGCGGCGGCAGATGCATGTCGCAGATCATGATGTCGATCTTCTGGCCCATCAGCGTCTGCAGCACGCCGTTGGAATTGCGGACTTCGAGGATCTTGTTCGACCCGAAGCCGCGCAACATGCCGTGGATCAGCATGGAAATGTACGAACTCGGATCGGCGACGAGGATCACCAAATCCCGGAGATTCATATTGGGAGGCGTTGCTGTCACGAGGCCCCGTTTCGATGGTCTCGGATCGCGCTGTCAGGGCTCGGGCACTGTCGAAGCGCCTCGAACTCCACATGACGTCCGGTCGCCCGATTCGTTTTTTCTTCCCGCGATATTTTATTCATTAATCCGCAATGTTGTCGAATGCTAAAAGGCGACAACAGCAGCAGAGCTGTGCGGCGATGCAAGTGATTCGCTTGCGAGGTGGTCGCGTTGCGCATCCACACGAGCGAACTGCGATTATTCCGTGTGCGAGTTGCGCTGGTCGATGTGATCGCGGCAACTGATTCGCAAATTGCCGGGTGCGCCAGGTGCAATCGAGCCGCCGCACATGTTGGCTCGGAGCGAGATGAGCGTGGCGCGCGTCGGCCAATGGGCCGCAATGACTGCCCGCGATGACTGCCAATGTCGCTGTTGCGTTGCACAACGGCCCAAACGGATTTCTGTAGATGGAACCGTCTGCCTATTCCTTGAGCAATCGCTAGTTGATATGCTGGCATAAAGAATTATCCAATTCAGCCGACGAAACCGTGCGCGGTATTCGGCGGCGGCAACCGGGGCGACAGCGCCATCGCTGTCCGCAGGGAGGAAAATCTCACGGCGCGCTCGCGCCGCATCTCTCACGTTTTCACCACTGAAAGTCCCGCCGTAAGAGCGGGAGCAACAAGGACGATAGGGGAGGACTATGTTCACACAAATCACCGATCCATTGGGCAATCTCGGGCTGACCTGCATCGTTGCCCTGATACCGGTCGTGTTTCTTCTTGTTCTGCTGGCGGTGTTCCGCGTTTCGGCGTGGCTTGCCGTTCTGCTCGGGTCGATCCTGACCTTCATCCTTGCGGTCTGGGTCTGGAAAATGCCGCTCGACACCGGCACGCAAGCCTATCTGTATGGCTCCGCGACCGGCATGTGGAACGTCAACTGGATTACCTTCTGGGGCTTGGTGCTGTTCAACACGCTCGGCATCAGCGGGACGTTCGAGAATTTCCGACGCTGGCTGATCTCCCAAGGCACGCTCGATGTCCGGGTGCAGACCATGCTGTTCGCCTGGGCGTTCGGCGCTTTGCTCGAAGGCCTGGTCGGCTTCGGTTATCCATGGGCCGTCGTGGCGCCGATCCTGATCACGCTTGGCATCGCCGATCTCGACGCGATCCGCGTCGCAGCCATCGCCAACAATGCACCGGTGTCCTATGGCGCTCTCGGCGCGCCGATCATCGCGCTGGCCGCGGTGACCGGATTGCCGCTGCTGGCGCTGTCCGGCTCGGTCGGTACGGTGGTCGCTGTGCTCGCTCTGTTGCCGCCATGGGTCTTGATCTATCTCGTCGCCGGCAAAGAGGGCCTGAAAGACGGCTGGCCGCTCGCGGTCGTTGGGTCATTGGGCTACATATTGGGCCAATGGCCGACGGCAGTTTACTTCGGTCCGTACCTGCCGGACGTCACCGGCTCGATCGTCTGCTTCGCCGCATTGCTACTGCTGCTGAAAGTCTGGCGGCCGAGCCGCATCCTGGCCTATGGCGGCACGCCCGTCTACGCGGCAAAGCTCGCTGAGCAATCACACGATCACGGACTGACGACCGGCGAATTGATGCTGGCTTGGATGCCCTTCGCGGTCCTGGTCATCGTCGTCGGGCTGTGGACCGGACCGTGGTCGAGCCTGCCGGCGGTCGGCTGGTATTTCGTTCAGGTCCAGGCAACGGCGCCGGAAACGAAGGCCACCATCTCGGCTGCATTCAAGTTCGCGCCGTGGGTCGGTGGCAGTGCGATCCTGGCATCGTGGCTGATTGTCACCGTGCTTCTGATGCTCGCGGGCAAGCTTAAGGCCGCCGATATCGGCGGGATCTTCAGCAAGACGTTCCACCAGATGTGGGGAGCGTTGCTGGTCGGCATCTTCATTTTCGGTCTGGCTTACGTGTTCAACTATTCGGGCATGGCGTCGTCATTGGCCAAGGGCTTCTCGTATCTGGGCACTTGGTTCATCGTCGTGGCGCCGATCCTGGGCTTCATCGGCGTGGCACTGTCGGGCTCCAATACCTCGACCAATGCCATGTTCGGCAAGTTCCAGGCCCTGGTCGGCGCTCAGCTTGGTTTCCCGACCCTGCTGCTGCCGACGTTGAACTCGGTGGGCGCCGAGATCGGCAAGCCGATCGCGCCGCAGACCGCGAGCGTCGGCGTCTCGACCAGCAAGTTCGTGCGCAACGAGGGCGAGGTGGTCCGGCACAATTTTGGCTGGACGCTGTTCCTGCTGGCCTATCTGATCGTGATCGGTGTCGGGTTCTATCTGGTCAACCCGGCCATCCTGGCTGTGCATTAGACCGACCGAAGCCGGGGGCCGCCGTCCGGCGGCCCCCGATTGATTCAAATTAAGATGCCACCGCAGCCGTTTACGGTGAGGAAACCGTGCGGCGTTAAGGTTTGACCAGGCCAGCCCGCCGTGCCGCGGGCTGGCCTGGACCGTTGTTGGTCCAGGGCTTCCGTTTTTGGCTTCGTTTCTTACTGGGCGGGACACGGTCATGAGTTTGAGTTCCGATGCGTCGCCTCGCGAGGCCGGCAGCAACGTTCTGAAGTTTCCGGGATCGACTCCGGCCGGCCGTGCCGGTTGGCTCAGGCTCTGGCGAAGCGCCCGAGCCCGCCTCAAGCGACACTGGTTCACCCTCGCGGTATTGGCTCTTGTCGCAGCAGGTATCGGCGCCGCGCTGTGGAGCTTTGCCGCGGCAAGCCAGCCGCGCTATGCCACCGTTCCGGCGGCGCGCGGCGCGATTGTGCGTACCGTCGCGGCGACGGGCACCGTCAATCCGGCGCGGACCATCGTCGTCGGCACCAGCATTTCCGGCACGGTGCAAAATCTCGCTTGCGACTACGACAGCGAGGTCAAGGCGGGACAGATCTGCGCCAAGATCGATCCGCGGCCCTATCAGGCGGTGCTCGACCAATATACCGGCCAGCTGTTGCGCGATCAGGCGATCCTGGAAAAGGATCGCGCCGATCTGGCGCGCCTGCGCCGGCAACTGGCGGCAAATCCATTGATGCGACGGCAGGTCACGGATCAGGCGCTGATCGTCAGCCGTGACGAAGGCACCGTGAAGCTCGATCAGGCGCTGGTCGACAGCGCCAAGCTTAATCTCGGCTATACCGATATCGTGGCGCCGGCCGACGGCACGATCCTGACGCGCAATGTCAGCCAGGGTCAGCCGGTAGCGGCGAACTCGGCCGCGCTGTTCACGATCACGGCCGATCCCACGCGCATGGAAGTCGACGCCGCGCCGCGCCATAGCAATGTCGGCGCGGTTCGGCGAGGCGATGCTGCGACCATGACGATCGAAGGCATTCCCGATCGCATATTCCATGGCACCGTGAGTCAGGTCCGCCGCACTGCGGTGAGCGCGCGAGGTGCCGCAGCGGTTTATGATGCGGTCATCAGCATCGACAATGCCGATCTCGTGCTCAAGCCCGGCATGACCGCCGTCACGCAGATCGTCGTCGATCAGAAAAACGACGTGCTGCGCGTGCCGGATCAGGCGCTGCAGTTCGCGCCCGCGGGCGCCAAGGCTCAAAGCAATTCAGCTTCGGCCAATTCCTCTTCGCCCAAGAGCCAGGTTTGGGTCATGCGCGGCAACGTGCCTGTCGCGGTGGCGGTCGTGACCGGACTGAACGATGGCAGCTTCACCGAGATCACCGGAGGCGATTTGCGCGCCGGCGACCAAGTCATTGTCAGCGAGAACCGGCCGCAGAGCAGCAGCCAGCAGGGCGCGCCTTAACGCGTTTTATTCGCCCTTCCATTGCGGTGGGCGTTTGGTCAGGAACGCGTCGAGACCCTCGCGGAAATCCTGGCTCATGTAGCACTGCAGGATGAGGTCCTGGCCCTCTTCGCGGGTCAGCCGGCGTTGCAGGCGCGCGAGCGCCTGTTTGGTCGCGTTGAGCGTCAGCGGTGCATTACCGGCGATCAGCGTGGCGAGTTCGTCGGTGCGCTTTTGCAGCGCCGGGATATCCTCGACGACTTCGGTGAGCAGGCCGACGCTGTGGGCTTCCTCGGCCTCGACGAGGCGCGCGGTGAAGATAATGTCCTTGACCCGCGCCGGGCCGATAATGGCGGTGAGCCGGCTGATATTCGACATCGACAGGCAATTGCCGAGCGTGCGCGCGATCGGAAATCCCATGCGCGTGCTCTTGGTGCCGATGCGCAAGTCGCAGCAGGCGGCGATGCCGCCGCCGCCGCCGGTGCAGGCGCCGTTGATCGCGGCGATGGTCGGCACGCGGCATTGTTCGAGCTGCGTGAGCACGCGGTCGATGCGCTCCTCGTAATCGAGCGCATGCTGCGGCGTGGTGAAGGCGCGAAACTGGTTGATGTCGGTGCCCGACGCGAAGGCCTTATCGCCGGCGCCCTGGAACACCAGCACCTTGATCGAACGATCCTTGTCGGCCTCTTGGCAGATCTCGGCAAGCCGCTCGTACATGGCGAAGGTGAAGGCGTTGCGGGCCTGCGGGCGGTTGAATGTGACTTTCCCGATGCCGTCCTTGAGGTCGTAGAGGATGTCGTCAGAGGTCGCGGTCTTGTCGTCCATACTTCACCGTTTTGGCCAATTCCGTTGCTGGAAAGCCACCTTAGAACATGATCCGAGGAAGGGGAAAAGTGTGTTTTAGGCGGGCTCGGCGACCCGTCCGAGGATGGCCCGCAGTTCCGGAACGCAGGAACCGCAATTGGTGCCGGCGCGCAGCTTCTTGCCGAGATCGGCAACGCTCGCCGCACCGCCTTTGGCGATCGCTTCACGAATGGCTGGAAGCCCGACGCCGAAGCAGGCGCAGACGATCGGGCCCGTTTCGAGTGCGCCATCGCCGCCCGATCCCGATAGAAGGAGACGCCGGTCGTGCTCTTCGATCTGGTCCGATTCAAACAGACCTCGCACCACGTCCCATGACGGCAGCGCGGCGGGCAGGCCGACGAACATGCAGCTATCGAGGCGGCCGGCGCGAAAGGCGGCGATGCGAATGAGCCCGCGCCGCTCATCGACATATTCGGCAATGTCGGCCCCGGCAGGCATGGCTCGTTGTGCGATTTCGCGCCAGACCGCGGGCGGCTCGCGCGTTGCGAACAGAAGGCCGGCGCCGCCGGTGACGGCTTGGCGCGCGAACCACGTGCCGGCGGGCAGGGTCAGCGGCTGCCGCGTGAGTGCGAAACCGCGATAGGCGAACTCGACCGGCGCGATGCACGCGGGTGTCGCCTTCAGTTCCGGTTGTCCGGAATAGGGATCGTTTTGCGCGGTCGTCATTTCATCGACGCGGGCGTGCGCCGCCGTGGCGTCGCTCCAGTGAATCGGCACAAACAGCGAGCCGCGCCGCTGGCCTGGCGCGACCACGACCTTGAGGATCGTTGCGCCGTGCCGGGTCGCGACCTTGGCAAAGCCGCCATCGGTGACGCCGGCAATGGTCGCATCGGCCGGGTTGATCTCGACAAACGGCTGCGATGAATGGGCGGCAAGGCGCGGGCTTTTGCCGGTGCGCGTCATGGTGTGCCACTGATCGCGCACGCGGCCGGTATTCAGGCGCAGCGGATAGATCGCATCCGTTGCCGTGCGCAGCACCGGCGGCTCCGGTGCAATGAATTGCGCGCGCTGATCGTCGGTGAAGAAACCGCCGTCTGAGAAGAATCGCTTGTCGGCACCCATCTTGCCCGCTTCGACCGGCCACATCATCGAGCCGAACTCCTGATAGGCGTCATCGGAAATTTCCGCGAGGCCGCCGAGATCGAAATCGCGGGCGCCGCCATTTTCAAATGCCGAGAGTGCCGCGTGTTCGCGGAAGATATCGGCGGGGCCGCGGTAAGCGAACGCGGCGCCAAAGCCGAGGCGCTGCGCAATCTCTTTGAGGATCCACCAATCGGGCCGCGTCTCGCCGGGCAGCGGCAGGAAGGCGCGCTGCCGCGATACCCGGCGTTCCGAATTGGTCACGGTGCCGTCTTTCTCGCCCCAGGCCGCGGCCGGAAACAGCACATGCGCACCGGCTTCGATCGTGTCGGTGTTGACGACATTGTCGGAGACGACAAAAAGGTCGAGCTTGCGCAGCGCGTCGCGCACCGCAGCGGCGCGAGGCATGGACACCACCGGATTGGTGCCCATCACCCACAGCGCCTTGATCGCGCCGCGGTCGATGGCCTCGAACATGTCGATCGCCTTGAGGCCCTCGGCCTCGACCAGGCGCGGCGCGTTCCAGAAGCGGCGGACGCGATCGCGTTCGGCGGGAGAGAAGCCCATGTGGGCCGCCAGCTGATTGGCGAGGCCGCCCACTTCGCGTCCGCCCATCGCATTGGGTTGCCCGGTGAGCGAGAACGGCCCCATGCCGGCGCGGCCGATGCGGCCGGTGGCGAGGTGCGCGTTGATGATGGCGTTGACCTTGTCGGTGCCCTGGGCGGACTGGTTGACGCCTTGCGAGTAGCAGGTGACGACGCGTTCGGTCGCGCCGAACAGCGCGAAGAATTGCGCGACGTCGGTTTCCTTGAGCCCCGTGGCCCGCGCCGTGGCGGCGGCATCGGCCGCGATCTCTCTGGCGCGCGCCAGCGCCTCGACAAAGCCCTTGGTGTGCTGCTCGATATAGGTGTAGTTCGGCGCCCTTGTGTCGGCGAGATGAGACAGCAGGCCGCAAAACAACGCGGTGTCCATGCCGGGCGCGATCGGCAGAAACAAATCGGCTTCGTCAGCCGTCGCGGTGCGACGCGGATCGATGACGACAAGCTTAGTCCCGCGTTCGCGCCGCGCCGCCTGCATGCGCTGAAACAGAACCGGGTGACACCAGGCGGTGTTCGAGCCGACCAGCACGATGAGGTCGGCATCATCGAGATCGCGATAGGTCCCCGGCACAGTGTCGGCGCCGAAGGCGCGCTTGTGGCCGGCGACCGACGACGACATGCACAGCCGCGAATTGGTGTCGACATTGGCCGAGCCGATGAAGCCCTTCATCAGCTTGTTGGCGACGTAATAGTCCTCGGTGAGCAATTGGCCGGAAAGATAGAAGGCGATCGCGCCCGGTCCATGGCGCTCGGCGATATCGCGCAGGCTCCTGGCGACGCGGCCGAGCGCATCGTCCCAGCCCACGCGGGCAAGTGCGCCGTCGGCGCAGCGCAGCATTGGATGCAGCAAGCGCTGATCGAGGCTCAGCGTCTCGCCAAGCGCGGAGCCTTTCGAGCACAGCCGGCCGAAATTGGCCGGATGCTCGCTGTCGCCTGAAATGGCCGCGCCGCCCGTGCCATCCGGTGCCGCGAGGACGCCGCAGCCGACTCCGCAATAGGGGCAGGTGGTGCGCACCACGGGCGAATGAGAGAGCGGAGCACTCATTGGTTCCCCGCTCAATAGACGTCGGTTTGGTAGCGGCCTTTGGCTTTGAGATCGGCGAGAAACTTCACCGCCTCGGGCGGCGAACAGCCGCCATGCTGGGCGATGACGTCGATGAGAGCGGCTTCAACATCCTTGGCCATGCGCTGGGCGTCGCCGCAGACATAAATATGTGCGCCGTCGTTGAGCCATGACCACAAGTCGCGGCCGACTTCGCGCATCCGGTGCTGCACGTAGATTTTCTCCTTGCCGTCGCGCGACCAGGCGAGCGTCAGCCGCGTCAGCAAGCCGGCTGAGCGCATCGGCAAAAGCTCGTCCTGGTAGAAGAAATCGTAATTGCTGCGCTGGTGGCCGAAAAACAGCCAGTTGCGGCCGGGCGCTCCGGCGGCCTGGCGGTCGCGCAGGAAGGCGCGGAATGGGGCAATGCCGGTTCCCGGTCCGATCATGATGATCGGCTTGGCGGGATCCTGGGGCAGGGCGAAGTGCTGCGCCTTCTGCACATAGACGCGAACCTTGTCGCCCGGCGCGATGCGGCCGCCGAGGAAGGTCGAGCAGACGCCGAGACGGGTGCGCTTGTTGACCTGATAGCGCACGGCATCCACCGTCAGCGAGACGCGACCCGGATCGGATTTCAGCGATGACGAGATCGAATAGACCCGCGGCTGCAACGGCTCGAGGCATTCGATGAAAGCCTCGGGATCGGGCCGCAGGTTCGGAAACTTCTGCAGGGCCGCGAGCACGTCGATGGTCGCGGCATCGCCATCGGGATCCTCGCCCGAGGCAAGGCGTCTGGCTTTCTGTTTGCGCTCGCCGCCGGAAATGTAAGAGAACAGCTGGAACAGCATGTCGGGTGCCGGCGACAGCGAGACGCCGTCGGTGAGTTCTTCCCGCAAGGTGCGATCGCCGATCGGAAAGTCCGGCGGCGCGTGGAGCGCTGCGATAATTGCATCAGCGAGCGCGGCGTCGTTGGAGGGAAATACGCCGAACGAGTTGCCGACTTCATATTGAAGTCCGGCTTCGCCGAGATCGATCTCGATGTGCCAGGTTTCTTTCTCAGAGCCTTCCTTGTTGAGGCGGCGCCGCGACATGAACGTGGCATAGGTCGGATTGTCGCGCGAATAGCCCACGGGCGAGACGATGGCGGGCCGCGCCGCCGCTGGCGGCGGTTCGGCGGCTACCGGCGCTGCGGCCGGCGGAGCCTCGAGCTCCTGATAAAGCTGCTTGAGCATGCGGGAGGTGTCTTTGCCGCCCGGCACACACAGATTCAGCCGCTTTTCCGACTTGGCGAACAGCACGTCCGCATAGTCTTTGCAGTTGTAGCCGCACTGGCCGCAGTCCTGCTGCGCCATCGCCGCCATCAGGCGGCGCGGCAGCGGCTTGCCTTCGGCAAGCTTCATGCGGTCCGGCAGCGCCATCGCGGGATCGTGCCACGGGGCGCCGTCGTCGATTTCGGCCGGCGCGCCGCCGAGCAAGCCGTTCAACAATTGCGCGGAGTTCCGCCGGCGACAGCGCCGTGACGCCCTCGAGTCCGAACAATCCGGCGAACAGTCCGTTAAGCCACAACCGCTGCTCCGGCGAGAACGGCGCCGATTTCAGGAATGAACGACGGTATCGGCGGGCGCGGCGTCACGCTCATTCGGCGGCCTCCTGTTCGGCCATGGTTTTGAGGGCTTCGGTATCGTGGCGCTTGGCGAAGGCGAGGAAGTTCTCTTCGGGCGAGGCCCGGTGGGCGACGTAGCTTTTGAGAATGCGTTCGATGATGCGCGGCGCGTCGTCGGCGACGACATTGTGATAGAGTTCGCGACCGATCGCGGCATGCGGCCCGAAACCGCCGCCGACAAGGATGTGATACCCCTCGACCGGATCGGCATCTTCATTGACCTGAACCTTGCAGGCGATCAGGCCGATCTCGGAAATGAAGTGCTGGGCGCAGGAGTGATGACAGCCGGTCAGATGGATGTTGACCGGCACATCAAGCGCAACGCGCGTTTCGCACCAGCCGGCGATGTCTTCGGCATGGCGCTTGGTATCGGAAGCGGCGAATTTGCAGCCGGTATTGCCGGTGCAGGCGACCAGGCCGGAGCGGATCGCATTTGCCTCGATGCCGAGGCCCAGGGCCTCGATGCGCGCTTGCGCGGCGGCAAGCTTTTCCGCCGGCACGCCCGAGATCAAAAGGTTCTGCCAGACAGTAAGACGAATATCGCCGTCGCCGGTGTCGCGCGCGATGTCGGCAAGCCCATGCATCTGCGCGACCGATAGCCGGCCGACCGGCACCACGACGCCGATCCAGTTGAGGCCATCCTGTTTCTGCGGATGAATGCCGATATGCGCGGTGCGGCTGAACTCCGGCCGCGGCGCCACCGCTCCCGGCACCACGCGATCGAGCTTGCGGCCGAGCTTCTCCTCCATGAGGCCGAGGAATTTCTCGACGCCCATCGCATCGAGCACATATTTGAGCCGCGCCTTGGTGCGGTCGGTGCGATTGCCGTGATCGATGAAGACGCGCACGACGGCATCGGCGACGGTGCAGGCGTCCCGCGGGCGCACCACGACGCCGGTTTCGCGGGTGAAGTCGCGATGGCCGGTGATGCCGCCAAGGCAAAGCTTGAACCAGACGCCGGGTTCGAGGCCGAAACCGTCATTCACCTCGACTGCCTGGAAGCCGATATCGTTGGTGTCCTCGAGCACGGGGATCGTGCCGGCGCCGTCGAAGGCGACATTGAATTTGCGCGGCAGGCCGTAAAGCGAGCGATCGTTGAGGATGTGGAAGTGCCACTCGCGCGCGAAACGGCGGGTGTCGATGAGCTCTTGCGGATCGATGCCGGCCGTCGGCGTGCCGGTAACGTTGCGGATATTGTCGGCGCCGGAGCCGCGCGAACACAGGCCGAGGTCCTGAATGGCCTCGATCATGGACACGGCATTGGCCGCCGTGATTTCGCGGATTTGAAGATTGGCGCGGGTGGTCACATGCGAATAGCCGCCGCCGTATTTTTCGGCGAGATCGGCCAGCCCCGACAACTGTCCGGCGTTGAGGATGCCGTTCGGGAGGCGCAGCCGGCACATATAGGAGTTCTGGTTCGGCGCGACGTAGAACAGGCCGAAAAACCGCCAGCGGAAATTGTCCGGCGGTTTCGGATATTCGTTGCGCACGCCGTCGGCCTTGAGCCGCTCATAGGCGTCGAAGGGATGCAGTTCGCGCTTGAACTTCTCCTGGTCGGCGAGTTTGCCGCCGGCCGCGACGACGCGGTTCTGCGCTTTCAGCGCCGCGGCATCGGGCCCGACGGGCTCGGCTTCCGCGGTCGGCGCACCAGACGCCGCCGTGCCGGCCACGCTCTTGGCCGCATTGGCGATCTGAATGCCGGCGACGAAGCCTTCCAGATATCGTTTCTGTTCGGGCTCGAAATCGCCGGTTTGCGTGCCGGCAGTGCCTTTGAGATCGGCCTCGCTCATTCGGCAGGGACCCCTGTCGGAGCGGTGAGCGGCGCCGGCGCGGTGCGGCGGCGCTTGTGCGTGAGATAAAGCGCCAGGCCCGTGAACACGAAGCCACCGATGATATTGCCGATCGTCACTGGAATCTGATTCCAGATCCACCATTCGGCGACGCTGACCTTGGCGCCCATCATCATGCCGGTCGGAATGACGAACATGTTGACGACGGAGTGCTCGAAGCCCTGCGCGAAGAAGATGAAGACCGGCATATAGGCGCAGGCGATCTTGCCGATGGTCGACGTCGTCGTCATCGCGGCAACGACGGCCAGACAGACCATCCAGTTGCACAGGATCGCCTTGACGAAGACGGTGATCATGCCGGCCGAACCGAGCGCCTCGTAGGCGACGGTCTTGGCTTCGGCGACCGCAATGATCTTGGCGGCGACGCCGGCCGGCGCTGCGGTGCCGAAATTGGTCAGCGTGATCGCGAGCAGCGCGCCATAGATGATACTGCCGAGGAGATTACCGAGAAATACCCAGCACCAATTCGCCACCAAGCTTTTGGCATCGCCTTCGCCGTCGACCCAAGGCAGCGGCACGATGCCGAAGCTGCCGGTCACGAGATCGAGGCCGAGCAGCACGATCAGGATCAAGCCGACCGGAAAGATCAGTGCGCCGACCAGCGGCTGATTGGTTTGCACGATGCCGGTAAATGCGAGGCTCGTTGCGGCGGCGAGGATCGCGCCGGCGAGACCGCCACGGATGACGAGGTCGACAGGAGACAAAGCGAGCTTGCTGCGTCCTGTATTGATCATGACCTCGGCGAGATCGATCGGCTTCACATAATCCATTGCTGTTTTCTCCCTCTAGTTGCTTTTTTGAGTTGCCGCTTGAGCGGCGCGGGCGGCGACGACATGGGCGGCGGGGTAAACGGCGTCGCCGGCCGCGCGCGGTTCGCGTGTGGGCATGAGATGGTCGTTACGTTCAGGCTCGGGCGGCGCGGTCAGGCTTGCCTTGCGCTCGACAAAGGCGCGGCCGAACACCAGATCCTCGCGAATGGCCTCGATCGACGCTTCGGTGCGCAGCAGATCGAGATACCAGCGCGCATCGGCAGTCTCGCCGTAAAGGACGGCCCCGACGAGCCGTTCGTTCTCGATCACCAGTTTGCGATAAGTGCCAAGGCCGGCATCGGCGAGCACGATCGTTTCCGTGCCTGGGGTGCCGAGGAAGTCGCCGACGGAGAACACCTGGACGCCGGATACTTTCAGGTTCGTCCCGTTCACGCTGCCGGTATAGGCCGCCTTGCGTCCGGCGAGGCGCTCCGCAAGCACAAGCGCCTGTTCGTGGGCCGGTTCGACCAAGCCGTAGCAGGTGCCGCGATGTTCGGCGCATTCGCCGATGGCGAAGATGTTGGGATCACCGGTGGCAAGACCGTCGTCGACTACGATGCCGCGGTTCACCGTGAGACCGGCCGCGCGGGCGATCTCGGCATTCGGCGCGATGCCGACGGCAATGACGACGGTGTCGGCGGTCAACCGGCGGCCGTCCTTGAGCTCGACGCTTTCGACACGATCATTGCCATGGAGCCTGACCGTCGCGGCTTCGAGCTCGACCGTGATCCCTTTGGCTTCGACTGCGCGCTTGAGGAGTGCCCCCGCGCGCGGATCGAGCTGCCGCTCCATCAGCCGGTCCATCAGATGGACGAGGGTGACGGCAACGCCGGCTTTGGCGAGCCCATAGGCGGCTTCGATACCGAGGAGTCCGCCGCCGATGACGACCGCGCGCGAACCGTGACGCGCGGCGCGGAGCAAAGATTCAGTATCGGCGAGATCGCGGAAGGTCAGCACGCCCGGCAGTTCGGCGCCCGGAATCGGCAAGCGGATTGCACGCGAGCCGGTGGCGAAGACCAGCTTGGAATATGGCAGCGCGGTGCCGTCGTCGAGCGTGACGGTCCGCGCGGCGGGATCGATCGCGGTTGCGCCGGTGCCGTAGCACAGCGTCACGCCGTGCTTGCGCCACCAGTCCGCCGGCTTGACGGTGAGATCGCCGGCGGCGACTTCGCCGGCGAGCACCGAGGAGAGCAGCACGCGGTTATAGGCAAGCCGCGGCTCCTTGCCGATCACTGCGATGGCGTAACGGCCGAGCGCGCGCTGCGACAGCTCCTCGCACAGGCGGGCAGCTGCCATGCCGTTGCCGATGATGACCAGAGGTTCGCTCATGCGCGCTCCATTATTTTTTTCCTGGACCGCCCTAGACGCGCGCTTCGGCGATGCTTGCCGAATGCGACGACAGGAAGCTCTTGCGCAGATAGAACCACCAGGTGAGCGAAAGGCAGGTTGCGTAGAAGGCGAGATAGATGCCCAACGCGAGGTTCGGTCCGCCGGTCGCGGCGATCGAGGCGCCGAAGCCACGCGGAATGAAGTAGCCGCCGCAGGCGCCGACCGCGCCGATGAAGCCGAGCGCCGCGCCGCTTTCGACGCCGGCCGCCTTCAAGGCGAGCGCCCGCCCGGCATCGCCCAAGCCTTTCGCGCCTTGCAGCTTCTCCTGGCGGAAGATCGAAGGGATCATCCGGTAGGTCGAGCCGTTGCCGACGCCGGTGGTGACGAACAGGATGAGGAACATCACCAGGAAGCCGGTGAAGTCTTTGGTCTCGACGAAATACATCACGCCGACGGTCGCCGCCGCCATGGCGATGAAATTCCAGAAGGTGATGATCGCGCCGCCGATCTTGTCGGCGAGCAGCCCGCCGAGCGGACGCGCCAGCGAACCCACCAGCGGACCGAGGAAGGCGATGCCGATCGTGGTGCCCGGGAACTGCGTCTTGATCAGCAGCGGAAAGGCCGCCGAATAGCCGATGAAGGACCCGAACGTCCCGATATAGATGTAGGACATGATCCAGGTGTGCTTGCGTCCGACGATCGCGAGTTGCTCCTTGAACGTCGAGCGTGCGGTGGCAAGGTTATTCATGAAGAACACGGCGCCGAACACCGCGATCGCGAGCGGCAATAGCCACATCAGTCCGGCATTCGCGATGTAGCTGCCGTCAGGCCCAGGCTTTGCCATGTAGAGATTGATGACGCCGAGGCTCATCAGGATCGGCGTGAGCAATTGCACGCTGCTGACGCCGATATTGCCGCCGGCAGCATTCAGCCCGAGCGCCCAGCCCTTCATCCGGTCGGGATAGAAGAACGAGATATTGGTCATGCTCGAGGCGAAATTGCCGCCGCCGAGACCGGCTAGCGACGCCACCGCGAGCATTTCCCAGTACGGCGTGTCGGGCTGGGTGACGAAGTAGGCGAGCGCAATCGTCGGAATGAACAAAATGGAGGCGCTGAAGATCGTCCAGTTGCGGCCGCCGAACGTGGTCACCGCAAACGTGTAAGGAAAGCGCATCAGCGAGCCGATCAGCCCGGGCAGGGCCACGAGCTGAAACAACTGATCGGTGGTGAAGTGAAAGCCGGCCGCCGGCAATTTGGCGGCGGTGATGCTCCAGATCAGCCAGATCGAGAAACCAATATGCTCGGCAACGATCGACCAGATGAGATTACGCCGGGCGATGAACTTGCCCTTCGATTCCCAAAACGACGAGTCCTCGGGATTCCATTCGGAAATCCAACTGCTCATTGCCTGTCCTTTCATCGTCGAAAATGCGTGTGAGGCTCATCCCGGCGAACTCATCTCCACGGCGGCGGCTGGCGGCCCTTCGGCGGACCCGGCGGGCAGCCCCGCAGCGCACCCTTCGACCATTACCAATTCAAGCTTTGTGCCAGAGAGGGTTCAGGAATAAAGATAATAATATCAATTACTTGGTTCTTGATCACTTTATAGGCAGGGGATGAATCTGCCTATTGGAACTGCATCATGAGAAAGTTTTGTGCAGTGCAAAATGAGATTTACCGATTTCTAACCGGCCTTTTGAGCGCGGCGAAACGGGCGCCGAGATCATCGGCGGCGAGCCGAAGACCGGTGAAGCGCTCAGCGAGTGGAAGCGATGTCTACGCGGGAGCGGCCGCTTGCCGCGCGCGCTTGCGCGCCAGGCGATCGGCGAAACGTTCGGCCGAAGCGACGGTGTTGTTCAGAAGCATAGTGACCGTCATCGGTCCGACGCCGCCCGGCACCGGCGTGATATAGGCCGCCTTCTGGCGCACGCCTTCGAAGTCGACATCGCCGACCAAGCGGCCGTCGGGCAGCCGGTTGATGCCGACGTCGATGACAACGGCGCCGCTTCGCACCATCTGCGGCAAAATCAAATTGGGATGGCCGGCGGCGACGACCAGGATATCGGCGATGATCGTGTATTGCGCGAGATCGCGGGTCTTGGCGTGGCAGATGGCGACCGTCGCTTCCTTGCGCATCAGCATCAGCGCCATCGGCTTGCCGACGATATTGCTGGCACCGACGACGGTGACATTGCGGCCTTCGAGCTCGATGCCTTCGTGCTCGAGCAGCTTCTGCACGCCATAGGGCGTGCAGGGCGGAAAAATCGCGTCGCCGGCAACGAGGCCGCCGACATTGTAGAGGTGGAAACCGTCGACATCCTTGTCGATCGAAATGGTCTCGAGAATGTGCTGCACCGAGATCGACGGCGGTAGCGGCAGTTGCACCAGAATGCCGTGAACCTTGTCGGATCTCGTTCAGCCGGCGGAGACAGTCGAGGATCTCGGTCTCGGATACGGTGGCCGGAAACGTGTAGACCTCCGACGCAATGCCGACATCGGCGCAGGCGCGCACCTTGTTGCGCACATAGACTTTGGAGGCCGGATTTTCGCCGACCATGACAACGGCGAGTCCGGGCTGAATGCCGTGCGCGGCGGCGAGTTTGCGCGCACGTTCCCGGATCTCGGCACGAACCGAGCGCGCTATCGCGGTTCCATCGATAATCTTGGCGGCCATATCACCTCTGCATGTCGCCTCTGGATAGCGCTCGCCGGTCCAAACCGCCACCACCGGTCTGCGCCGGGTACTGCGCTTCCGGCCACTCAATGACACAGGAGGAAGCCGGTCACTAGCGCTGATTTCGCGGGCAATAGTCCACTACCCGGCCCACGCCCGGCCCACGCTTTCGGTCGTATCGGCGAGGCGCGCCACGCACTGCGCAATGTGTGTCGCGGGTCACAGCTTGTCGACGGCAGGCGGACTAGTTTAAGCGCAGACCGCGAATGGAGATTGCAATGACTGCAAGGGATCATCGAGGCGAATCGGCACGTCAGGGCGAAGGGCTGTCGCGGATGTAGCGCCAATTTACGCGATCTTGCCTGCCACCTTCCGGTCTCGGATCGCAGACGCGATTTCCAGCCCTGATTTTGTCGCGGTGACCTTATTCTCGGCGATTGGTCTATTGACGACGATCAATGTGATCCTGCGCTTCGCCGATATCGGGGTGATGTAACAGCGCATCGGCTGACGCTGCTTGCGCGCGGCGGAGGGTTTCGCACCATGGCGAAGCAATTGCGGCGAATGGCTGCCCAGCCCCAAAAGGGCGGCAACGTCTTATGTCAGGTGCCGAACCACTCCGGGTGCTGTGTGAGTGCGACCACGCCACATGCGAAAGCCAGCACGCAGATCGTCCACAGCAAAAGCACTGTATAATTCTCGTCGGTCATCAGCCGCATTGATGCAATCGACGTGCCAAGGAATTGCCAAAACCTACGGCACCAAGGCCAAGGTCGCGCAGGGACACTGACAAAACAAACCAACTCCGCCCAGGTCGCGTTGCAGTGCCCCAGGGCGGAGTCAGTTAGAATAATGTTAACGAATAGTGTCAGCTCAAAGGCGCTTCGGCGAACACGACAGATGTCTTTTCCAGGTGGAGGTAAGACGTCTGGATGATGACCGAGCAAATCAGGCCGGCCACGCAAAAGCCGACGATGGTCCAGAAATTCGCCCGGCGCGCGTTTGCCTGAGCGACGACAGAGGCCGCCTGGCCGCCGATTCCGGTGCTTCCCACTTCATTATTGCTGAGAAGTTTCGAGTCGTGCATTTCCTTCTCCCCTAATGGATGACAGGCCCGCTTGTACGGTACGTTATTGGACCGTTTCCGAGACACTGCATTGCGGCATCCCATGAGGGGATTACGTCGGAACACGATTGCGGCGGACTATCGCGCAAATTTTCGAAAATCAGGTTCCGTAATTCGCTAAAAGTTTAGCGAACGCCTTGGCGGGTCGTTTGGCGGACCCGTCATCACCAAAAAGGGGAGCACAGATATGAACACGCATCGTCTCGACGCCGGCGCCGACACGGTTCATTGGGGCTTCTTCGACGCGACGCTCAAGCCGCTCCTCACTGTCGAGCCGGGCGATAGCGTCGTGATGTCGTCAGTCTCTGGCGCGCCCGCATATATGCCGCCCGCCGGTTCGGGTCTGAGCGTGCCGAAGGCGCTGACCGACATACACGCCAAAGTGCCGCAAAAGCTCGGCCCGCACATGATGACCGGTCCGGTTGCGGTCCGCGGCGCCAAGCGGGGCCAGGTTCTGGAAGTGCGCATCAAGGCGGTCGAGCTGGCCTATGACTGGGGCTATAACGTCTCGCGGCCGTTGTCCGGCGCGCTGCCCGATGATTTCGACCACACCCATCTGATCCACATTCCGCTCGATCGCACGCGCATGGTCGGCCGCCTGCCGTGGGGCCTCGAACTGCCGTTGAAGCCGTTCTTCGGCGTGATGGCGGTGGCGCCGCCGCCGGCCTGGGGCGCGATCGCCTCGCCGCCGCCGCGACGCAACGGCGGCAATATGGACAACAAAGAACTGGTGGCGGGCACGACGCTCTATTTGCCGATCCATGTCGACGGCGCGCTGTTTTCGGTCGGCGACGGCCACGGCGTTCAGGGCGATGGCGAAGTCTGCGTCACCGCGATCGAGACCGGCCTGATCGGCACGTTCGAACTGCATCTGCGCGACGATCTCAAGATCAAATGGCCGATGGCCGAAACGCCGACACATGTCATGACCATGGCGTTCGATCCCGATCTCGACAGCGCGGTCGTGATTGCGCTGCGCGACATGATCAAGCTGATCTGCACGCGCACCGGCATTTCGCGGGAGGAAGCCTATACGCTATGCAGTCTTGCCGCCGATCTGCGCGTTACCCAGGTGGTGAACGGGGCCAAAGGCATTCACGTGATGCTGGAGAAGCAGTTGCTGCAAATGGGCCGAAGAGGGTAGGCGACGGCAAAAGGAGATGCGCGCCTATTTCGGTTTGCGGCCCCAGAAGATTTCGATGCCCTTCCAGACGAAGCTGCCGGTCCGCGAGACAAGCCCGGCAAAAGCCGCTTCCAGATCCTTTGGGCCGTAGTACGGAAATTCCTCGAGCTTCCAGCCGACCCGCGACAGCAGCTTGTCGAAGACATATTCGATATGCATGTCGAGCTCGATCTTCATCCGCGTCTCGGGACTGTAGGCGATCTCGGCGAGCACGAGATTGCGTCCAGTTTTCATGACGCGCAGCATTTCGGCGCCGGTCTCGCGCCAATCGTCGGTGTGCTGGACGCCTTGCAGGCAAGCGGCGCAATCGAACGTGCCGTCCGGAATGTCGCGCGTATAAGTCCACTGCCAGGTCGCGAGCTGTCCGTTGCGTCCGCGTTTTTTAGCGATGTAATTGTCGCGCGCCTCGTCGGTGATATCGACAACATGGATATCGCCCTGCGGCCCGATGCGCTGCCTGATGTCATCGATGAAGCCGCACGGCTCGATGCATTCGCCGATGACGAGGACTTTGTCGCCGGGACGCAGTTCGAGCCGGTCATAGATGACGTTGCGCGCGACCTCCGCCTTGCGCCACATGAACGGCAGCCCGCCGAGCAGGACCGCGCGGCACCAGCGCTCCTGCTCATGCTTGTCGAGGATGACCTCGCCGAAGCGGCGGACATCATAGGATTGCATCCAATCCCAAGGGTCTGTTCTCACCGAAGGATCTTCGCTCGCCATGATGTCCCCGCCGCCGATCGCGATCAGGCCTTGGCCGGCTTGAACCGGATGTGGATGTTCTTTTCCTGCGTATAGGCGATCAGTTCCTCGAAGCATTCCTCGCGTCCGATGCCGGATTGCTTGTAGCCGCCGAACGGCGCGCCGAGGAAATGCTTGGAGACCTCGTTGATCCAGATGAAGCCGGATTGCACGGCCGCCGCCGCGCGATGCGCGGTCGACAGGTCGTTGGTCCAGATCGAGGCGGTGAGGCCGTATTCGACAGCATTGACCTCGGCGAGCATCTTTTGCTCGTCGCTCCATTTGAACACGGAGAGCACCGGGCCGAAAATCTCCTCGCGCGCGATCCTCATGGTCGGCTGCACGTCGGCGAAGACGGTCGGCTCGATGAAGAAGCCCTTGGCGAGCGCCGGATCGGACGGCTTGCCGCCGCCGGCGAGAAGGCGTGCGCCTTCCGATTTGGCGCTGTCGATGAAGCCGAGGATCTTATCGTACTGCGTCTTGGAGATGATCGAGCCCATGGTGGTGGCGGGATCGGTGGCGAGGCCGGGCTTGTAGTGCCCGATCTTGGCTTTCACCTTGGCAAGGACGGCCTCATAGATCTTCTCGTGGATGAAGGCGCGGCTGGTCGAGCCGCAGGATTGGCCGCACCAAGTGAAATTCATGCCGCCGATGACACCGTCGGCGACCTCGTCGGGATCGGAATCCGGAAAGGCGATCAGCGCGTTTTTGCCGCCGAGTTCGAGCATGACGGCTTTGAGCGTGTCGGACGCGGCTTTCATCACCGCACGTCCGGTCGGCACCGAACCGATCAGCGCGATCATCGCGACGTCGGGGTGCGAGGCGAGCGACGAACCGGCCTCACGCCCGCCGGGCACGAGATTGAACACGCCGGGCGGCAGGATGTCGCCGATCAGTTCGGCGAGACGCAGCGAGGAGAGCGGGGCCTGCTCCGGCGGCTTCATCACCACCGTGTTGCCGGCAGCGAGCGGCGCGGCGGCCTTGCCGGCGCAGAACATGAACGGATGATTGAACGGAATGATGCGGCCGACCACGCCGCGCGGCTCGCGCACCGAAAAATTGACCACGCCCGGACCCATCGGGATCGAGGCGCCTTTCATCTCGGTGACGAGGCCGGCATAGAACTCGATCTGCGCCGCGGCCACGGTCGCATCCTTGACCATTTCGGCAAACGGATTGCCGCAATCGGCGGCGTCGATCAACGCCAATTCCTCGGCATGATCACGCAGCACCGTGGCGATGCGCTTGAGGAGCCGCGCCCGCTCGAGCGGCGGCGTGTCGCGCCAGGCGGGAAACGCGGCCTTGGCGGACGCGACGGCGGCATCGATATCGGCCGCGCCGCAATCGGCGACCGGACCGAGCGATTTACCGGTGCCGGGATTGATGGCATCGGGGTTGCGGCCCGACTTCACCTTGTGCCACTTGCCGCCGTAGAAGGCATCGCGGTTCTTGGGCAGGTTCAGGGGCTGGGCCTTCAGCGATTTGGGGGGAACGGCGGTGTTCATGGTGGTCTCCTTCCAAGAAGCCGAGTGGCTTCATTATTCCTTTGTCGTCATCAGCCGCGATGCCGGCTGTTCAACGTCCCGCCGGCAGCCGTGACTTATAGTTCTGCCACGGCCGGTCGGCATCGAAATTCTCTGCGGCATTCGTCGCCAGCTCGGCATCATCAAGCGCGATGACCTTCGGGTTGAGCGCCATGCCGGCGAACTGAGCCTGGGCGTCGATATGAGTATAGAGCGTTCTGACGGTCGCTTCACGTACCGAAGCACCCACAACCGTCTCGCCATGCCCGCGCATCAGGACAACCGGATTCTTGCCGAGTTTCTGCGCCAGCCCGTCCCCGAGCTGGGTATTGAGCACCAGCACGCCGCGCTTCGGCGCATTGGCATTGAAGTCGCGCACCTCGAATAGCGGCGTTTCGGGCGGCAGGAAGCCGGCCTGCGCCACGACCGGCCGCAGCGGCACTCCGGCAATGCCGAATGGAACGACCGCCAGATCATGGGTATGGATCACCGACTGCACATCGGGACGCGCCTGGTAGACCTGGCAATGGATGTAGCGTTCGCCGTTGAGCCGCGGTGCGTCGGGCGCGACCGGTTTGCAGTCGAGCCCGACCTCGACGATGTCGGCGCGCGAGACCAGTGCGGGCGGCATTGCGCGCGGCATGAAGAAATGGTCGGGATTTTTCGCCGAGCGCGCGCTGACATGGCCGAAGCTGTCGAGAATGCCTTCGTTGGTGAGGATGTGGCTTGCGGTAATGACGTCTTCGATCCGCGCCTCGTCCGGATCGCTCGGCGCTGCCGTCTGGGCGCGGCATGGCACGGCCAAGAACGCCACGGCGAGCAGGACGGCGCATGAGGTTACCGCAGAGGACGCCACAGAACTCTCTCGCATCTTAAAACTCCCCTCGAGTCATTGAGCAGTGTTGCCTGTCTTGTGCAGGATCGGTCCCCAAAGCGCGACGTCATCGTTCAGGAGGCGGCCGGCGACGTCAGGCGGGCCGCCGACAGCCTGAATGCTTTGGTCGGAAAATCGTGCCAAGAGAGCGGGCGAGGCGAGCGCCTTGTTGAAGCCGGCATTGAGCTTGGCGACGATGTCGGCGGGTGTGTTCTTCGGCGCGAACAGCGACAGCCAGCCAAGGAACTGATACTCCGGCACTCCGGCTTCGGCGATCGTCGGCACATCGAGCAGCGAAGGCGCGCGGTCGCGCGAGGTGACGCCGAGCGCCCTCACTTTTCCGCCACGCACCAGCGCGAGCGATTCCGGAAGTCCCATGACCATGGCGTCGACGCGGCCGGAGATCAGGTCCGGCGTTGCCGCCGACGAGCCGCGATACGGCACTTCCATGATCTGGATGCCGGCTTTGCTCTCGAACAGCTCGGCGGTCATCGACGACGAGGAGCCCGGACCGGACGTCGCGATCGAGACCTTTTGCGGGCTCGAGCGCGCATGGGCGATGAAGTCCTTCAGCGTCGCCGCCTGCACGCTCGGTCCGACGACCATGACATTTGGAATGTTGCCGAGTACGACCACCGGCGTCAGCGTTGCCGTCGCATTCCAATCGGCTTCCGGCATCATGAACTGGTTGGCGACGCAGGCGATGTTGCAGAGGAGAAGCGTGTAGCCGTCGGCGGCGGCGCGCGCCGCGGTCTGCGCTCCGACGAGCCCGCCGGCGCCGCTGATATTCTCGACATGGAATGACCAGCCGGTTTCGGTGCTGGTGAATTGCGTCGCCACGCGCGCCAGAATGTCGGCCGCGCCGCCGGGCGCGAAGGGAACGACGATCTCAATGCTGCGGGTCGGGAACGTTGCCGCCGGCTCCGCGCGCGCTCGCGGCGCATAAAGCGCTCCCACCGCCAACGCGACGATGAGAATGAAACGCTGCAGCACAGCTCGGCAGACGCGCATGTCGACTATCCCAGCTCCATCTCCGGAGTCTTTGCAAAGGCGCCGCTCAGGTGAGTTTTTCCATGGCGTCGGCGCCGGCCTGCGCGGCGGGCTCGTCGTTGTCGGCAATACCCGACACCGCGATGCCGCCGACGCACTGCTTTTCGTAGAACAGCGGTATGCCGCCGCTCATCGGCAGGCCGTTCGGAAATTTCAGCCAGCCCGGCTTGTCCTTCACGCGATCTTCAAGCGCTGAACTCGGCCGCTCGCGGAACGCAGCAGTGCGGGCTTTTTGAACCGCGACTTCGACGCTATTGGGCGATTGCAGATCGGGCCGTTCCAGGTAGAGCAGATGGCCGCCGAAATCGACAATCGCGATGGTTCCCTCGAGCCCCAGCTTGCGCGCATAATCACGTGTCGCCGCGGCAAGCGCCTGGGCATCCGGCAATGTTAATTGGGGTCTGTTTCGCATTCGCCTCTCCGCAGCCTTCGAAGCCGCATTAATACTCGGCTTCTCGCCGTGCGACATCATGGATTCTACAATCAATCTTGCTGCTTACAGCCCGCCTACCGTAGCTTTCGCAGCGCACCAAGGAGCACTTCGTGGCCAATGAAAAACAAGCGGGGACAGGCCGTCTCGCCGGCGCCAAGTCGCCCACTTATCAACGCGCCGTAAACGAGCCGGAGACCCGGGCGAGCCGCTTCACCGCGCGCTACATGATCGCAAGCGACATCGCTTATGTGCTCAGTGCCGCGGAGCTGGACGCCACACCGCGCAAGGTCGCGGCCGAACTTCTGAAGGCTTTGCTGCCGCTTTACGAAAATGTGGCGGCGATCGACACCGGCGTGCCGCTCGGCGACGTCGTTTCGCAACGCGAGGCCTGGGTCACGGAAAAAGCCGGCCGCGACAATACCGCCTGGCTGCATCTCGGCCGCAATCGCGGCGAAAGCCTGCGCAGCTTTCTGCCGCGCATGTTCTTTCGGCAGACTTTGCACGAGGCGGCGCAGGCCAATGCCAGGCTGCTCGCCAGTCTCGTCACGCGCGCGGGCCCGGTGCTGGAAGCGATCTCGCCGAACTATCACCATCTCCAGCATTCCGGCCTGACGACGCTCGGCGAATATCTGTTGTCCTGGGCCGTGGTGTTCGAGCGCCACATGGAGCGCTTCACGCAAGTGGACCGGCGGCTCGACAAGGCGCCGCCGCCGTTCGGCGGCCGCAAGGTTCTCGACGACCTCTATCGCGATGTCAGCCGCCGGCTCGGCTTTTCCACCCGGACGCGTATTCGCCGCGACGGCATCTGGGTGCACGATCAATTCACCGAACCGTTCTTCGTCCTCTCGCTGCTCTCTGTCGACCTGGCGCGGCTGGCGCAGGACCTGCGCGTATGGATGACGCCGGAGTTCGGCTTCTTCGAGCTGGCCGACGAACATGCCGGCGGCAGCAGCGCCTTGCCGCACGCCAAGGTGCCGTTCGGCCTGCAGGCCGTGATCGGCGGTTCGATCATGGCCTCGACGCGGCTCGCCGGCGAGATGACGGCATCCAGCAATCTGTCGGAAGGTTCCGAGGCGATCTATCAGTCGGCGAGCCTCTACGGCCTTGCGCAGGATATCGTCGCCTTCACCCATTACATGGCCGACGTCATCGAGAAGGGGAAATTCAATCTCGAGGAAATGCGCCGCAAGGCGATCCTCGACTACGCCGGGTCGAGCGAAGCGCACGACCGCCTGGTCTATGATTTCGGCGTGCCGTTCCGGACCGGTCACCGCGCACTCGGCGCGCTGGTGCGCAATCATTATCTGAACGAGCCGCCGGTCGATCTCAACCAGATGCTGGAAAAGGAGCTTGGCCGGCCGTTTGCGATTGACCAGAACGAGATCATGGACATCGTACTGGTCAAACGCATCTGGCCGAGCATGTTCGATTTTCCAATGCTGCGCGAAGCGCACGCCGACTATGAGCGAAAATCGCAAGCGGCGACGAAGAGTTCGGACGGTCCGGGCGCGGTCGAGCAGGCGATCGATCGATTGCTTGCCGAGGCAAAAGGCTGGCTGGCCAAAGCCAAGTGAGATTGGCGGTTGAACAATAAAAAAGGGCCGCGAAGAGCCCGATCTCGTGGACGGTGGGAGGATAAACATGCGCGCGAAATGGATGCTGGCGATTGGCGCAGTGCTACTCGCGATATCGGGCTCGACGCTCGCAGCCAAAGCGGACTATCCGGACAAGCCGATCCGTATCGTGGTGCCGTATACGCCCGGCGGCACGGTCGATCTTCTCGCCCGCGCCCTGGCGCCTTATCTGACCAAGGCCTGGGGTCAACAGATCATCGTCGAGAATCGGCCCGGCGCCGGCGGCAGCGTCGGGGCGGAATATGTCGCGGCTGCGCCGGGCGACGGCTATACGCTCTTCTTGTCGACCAATTCGCCGCTGACGACCAATGTCGCGGTCTTCAAGACGCTCAACTACGATCCGTTGAAGGATTTCGTCCCGGTCATCTTGGCGGGCGAGAACTCGCTGGTGCTCGCGATCGATCCGCGATTGCCGGTCAAGTCGGTGGACGATCTGATCGCGCTCGCCAAGAAGGAGCCGGGCCGGCTGATCGGCGCGTCGTCGGGTAACGGCTCGACGTCGCACATGGCGCTCGCCGAATTCGAAAAGATGGCAGGCGTCGACATCACGCATGTGCCGTATAAAGGCGGCGTCCCGAGCCTGACCGCGGTCATTTCCGGCGAAGCCCAGCTCGTTTTCGCCGACGTCGTGCCGACCTTGCCGATGATCCGCGACAAGCGCGTCAATGCTCTGGCGACGACGGGGCTGAACCGTTCCGGCGTGACGCCGGAAATTCCGACGCTGAACGAATTGGGACTGAAGGGCTTCAGCGTCACTGCATGGATCGGAATGGTCGCGCCCAAGGGCACGCCGCCGGCCGTCGTCGACAAATTGAACGGCGAGATCAACAGAGTTCTGAAAGATCCGGAGTTACGGGCGCAGATCATCAAGCTCGGCATCGATCCGCTCGGCGATACGCCCGATGAATTCGGCGCCTTCTTGCGCAAGGAACTGCCGATCTGGAAACAACGCGCGGTCGATGCCGGGCTGAAGCCGGAATAGCCGGCAACCGCATCGGGCCAGAGGAAATCGGTTTGCACCAATTTCAGCAGACGCTCGGCAGCATCACGCTGCGGAATTGGCAGCTGCGGCCGTCGGCGCCCGCCATCATTTTTGAAGGGCGAACGATCACGCATCGCGAATTTGCCGAGCGCGCTTTCCGGCTGGCGAATGCATTGCGCCGGCTCGGCGTGAAGCGGGGACAGCGCGTTGCCGTTCTGGCGCAGAACTGTCCAGAATATATGGAGGTCTATGCCGCAGGCGAGCTCGGCGGCTGGACCACGGTCACGATCAATTATCGTCTCGCCGCTCCGGAAATATCCTACATCCTTCGCGACAGCGCGCCGCATGTGCTGATCTGCGAAGCCGAACTCGAAGGCCGGCTGCATCCCGATGCGCGCAAGCAATTGCGGCAAATCCTGATCATTCGCGGCAACCAGCCGGATCAGAGCTATGAGGCGGTCCTGGCGGCAGAGGCTCCCGAGCCGCCACCGCCGATCGTCGAGCCGGACGATGTCGCCTTCCTGGTCTATACCAGCGGCACCACGGGACGGCCGAAGGGCGTCATGCTCACCCATCGCGGCCAGATGCGCTCGGCTCTGATCTCGGCCTTCGAGGCGCTGGTGCAGCCGACCGACCGGCTTGCGCTTGCGATGCCGTTCTATCACATCGGCGCCAAGAACCAGTGGCTCAGCCACTCGCTGTTCGGCTGTCAGATCATCCTGCACCGGGCGTTTCGTCCGGAACCGTTCCTGGCCGCCATGCGCGAGCACGCCGCGACGGTGACGCTGCTGGCGCCTACCATGCTCAAGGACCTGCTCGATCTCGGCTGCGATCGCGCCTTGGTGCCGTCACTGCGGAAAGTCTATTATTCCGCGGCACCGATGCCGGAAACGCTGTTGCGCCGCGCGATGGCCGCGCTCGGCCCGATCTTCGCCCAGATCTACGGCATGACCGAGTCCGGAGGGCCGGGCTGCACACTGCACACCAACCAGCATGTTCTCGACGGGCCGCCCGAAGTGACGCGTCGCTTGCGGTCGGCCGGCCAACCGATGACCGGCTGCGAGGTGCGCATCATGGCGTCAGATGGAAGCTTCTGCCCGCCGGGCATGGCGGGCGAGATCGTGATCCGCAGCGAAGCGCTGATGACCGGCTATTGGAACAATCACGCCGCCACGCTTGAGACGTTGACCAACGGCTGGCTGCATACCGGCGATATCGGGGAGACCGATGCGGAGGGCTTCGTCTATGTCGTGGACCGGGCCAAGGACATGATCGTGTCCGGCGGCGAGAACATCTATTCGCGCGAAGTGGAAGAAGCGTTGCTCAGTCATCCGGGCATTGCCGATGCCGCAGTCGTCGGCGCGCCGGACGAGCGCTGGGGCGAAACGGTGATGGCCTTTGTCGTCAAGCGCGACGGCGTGGCGCTCACGGCGGACGATATCATCGCGCATTGCCGCGACAAGATCGCGGGCTACAAGCGGCCGCGCGCCGTGACGTTCGTCGAGGCCTTGCCGAAGCTGCCGAACGGCAAAGTGGAGAAGTTCAGGCTGCGCGCGCCGCTCTGGGAGGCCACGCCAAAGCGATCTGACGCGGGCTGACAATAGTCTGCCGGGGGACAACATGTACTCGTTCGAAAGCCTCAAAGCCGGGCAGACATTCTCCAGCGACGCCCGCACGCTGACCGAGACCGATCTCGTCATGTTCTGCATGATGATGGGCGACTGGCACGCAATCCATGCCGACGAGGAGCATGCGAAGGAAACGCGCATCGGCCGGCGCATGTTTCACGGCACGTTCGGCATCTCGCTGGCGATTGCGCAGTCGGCGGATCTTCTGCCGCTGCGCAACCGGATCGTCGCCGCGCTCGGCTTGAAGGATTGGTCGTTCAAGGCCCCGCTCTTCATCGGTGATACGGTGCATACCGAACTGGTCATTACCGGAACGCGTGTTACGTCCGACGGTCGCCGCGGCGTGCTGTCCCGCACACTCCGCCTGGTGAAGCACGATGCGACGGTCGCGCAGGAGGGTTTGGCCGAACTTCTGGTCGAGCTCGAAGCCGGGAGCAAAGCGCATGGCTCCTGAGATGGCTCCCGATTCAAACGCCGCTCCCTCCGCCGCGCAAAACCTGATCGGCGGCTTGCTCACCGTTGCGTTGGGCGTCTTCGTCCTCGCCATGGCCTGGCATTATCCGATGGGGTCGCTGTTGCGCATGGGACCGGGCTTCTTCCCCAGCGTCATTGCCGTTCTGATCGTGCTGCTCGGACTTGCATTGACGGCGAGCGCTCTGCACGCGCATTGGGGTCCGGCATCATCTATCAAGATTCAATGGCGCTCGGTTCTGGCTGTCGCCGCCGGAGTGATCCTGTTTGCAGTGTCGCTCGAACGCGCCGGACTGGTGCCGGCAACGCTGCTGCTGGTTCTCGTCAGCTCGCTCGCCGAGCCAAACTGGCGTCCGCGCCGTGCCGCGATCCTCGCCGTGGTCGTGACGGCCTTGGTCTATTTGCTGTTTGTCACCGTCCTGCAAATTCCCGTCGCAGCCGTGAGCCTGTGAAATCATGGGCTTCTGGCACAATCTCGCGCTCGGCGCCGAAGTCGCCTTCACCACACAGAACCTGCTGTACTGCTTCCTCGGCGTGACGCTCGGCAACCTGATGGGCGTGATCCCGGGCGTGGGCGCCGTCGCGGCGGTCTCGATCCTGCTGCCGGTCACTTATCACATTCCGCCGTCGGCCGGCCTGATCATGCTGGCTGGCCTCTATTACGGCGCGGTCTATGGCGCGGTGACCGGGGCGATCCTGCTCAACATTCCGCACACCGTGTCGGCCGTCGAATGTCTCGACGGCTATCCGATGGCGCGGCAGGGCAGGGCCGGCGTCGCGCTGTTCATGACCACGATCGCGTCGCTGTGTGGCAGCATCGTCGGCATCGTCATCATCGCGCTGTTCGCGCCGCCCGTTGCCGCGATCGCGCTGACCTTCGAGTCGCCGGATTATTTTGCGCTGGTCGTGCTCGGCATGACCGGCGCCGTGGCGCTCGCGCGCGGCTCGCCGGTTCGCTCCTTCATCATGGTCCTCACCGGCATGCTGATCGGCCTCGTCGGCATGGATGTGACATCGGCACAGCAGCGTTTCACCTTCGGCATTTCCGAATTCATCGACGGTATTTCGATCGGCGTCATCGCAATGGGCCTGTTCGGCGTCGCCGAACTGATCGCCAATGCCGGTCAGTTGCGTGTCGGCGCGGTGAAGGCCGCCGACATCACCTGGCGCTCGATGTTACCGACGCGCGAGGACATTAAACGCTCGTGGCCAGCGATCTTGCGCGGCACCGGCCTCGGCTCTTTCTTCGGCGTGCTGCCGGGCGGCGGCTCGGTTCTCGCCTCGATCATCGCTTACACGATGGAGAAGCAGGTGGCCGCCGAACCGGACCGGTTCGGCAAGGGTGCCATCGAAGGCGTGGTCGCCCCAGAAGCCGCGGCCAATGCGGCGTGTCAGACGTCTTTCGTGCCGATGCTGACACTCGGGATTCCTACCGATCCGATCACGGCCGTCATGCTGGCCGCCTTGCTGATCAAGGGTGTTTCACCCGGGCCCGACTTCATCAATACGCACCCAGACATTTTCTGGGGCCTCGTTATCAGCTTCGTCATCGGCAATGTGCTGCTGGTGATCTGGCACATCCCCTTCATCCGGCTTTGGGTGAGATTGTTGACGGTACCCTTCGACATTCTTCTGCCCTCGGTCCTGGTGCTGATCTGCCTTGGCGTCTACACGATCCACAACTCGACACTGGACGTCATTCTCGTGCTGGTCTTCGGCTGCATCGGCTACGGCATGCGGCTATTGCGCTTCGAGCCGGCGCCTCTGCTGATCGGGCTCGTGCTCGGGCCGCTGATGGAAACTTACCTTCGGCGTTCGCTGATCGTGTCGCACGGCAATATCCTGGCGCTGGCTGAGCGGCCGATCTCCGGCACCATGCTTCTCTTTTCGGCACTTATCTTGATCTGGACGTTTCGCAAGCGCGCGAAGACCAAAGTCGCGCCGCTGCCACCGGCGAGCTGACAGGTGCAGCGAACAACAATGTTGATTCATCAATCCATCTTGCCGGCCGCCGAGCTAGCGGCTGTAACTTGGCCAGATGGCAAACAGCACGCCGGATTTTCGGCGCGCAGAGGATTTCGTCAACCTTAGGCCAACACTATCCGCGGAGGACGCATGTCGCTGGTCGATAAGAAAATTCGTGTCGCGTTTGTGGTCGGAGACTATCCGCCCGTCGAGCGCAAGCGTCGTGAAGACACCGCTTTGGCCTATTCGTCGCCCGAAGTGGAGGTCGGCATCGTTTCGGTGAAGGCGAGCCCGCATTATATCGGTAATGCGCCGGACCTGCTCGGGCTCGCGGTGCCGCCGTTCATCGACGCGTTCCGCGAGGCCGAGAAGCAGGGCTACGATGCCGTGGTGCCGCTCGGCACGCTGGATCTCGGCGTTGATGCCGGACGTTCGGTCGTTGACATTCCGGTGGTCGGCCCGAGCGAGTCGATGCTGCACATCGCCTCCATGCTCGGCCGCCGTTTCGGCATCATGATGTATCACGACTTCGTGCTGCCGCTCGGCTACCGCATGGTCGATCGCTTCAATATGCGCGACAAGGTCGTCGGCTGGCGCACCTGCGGCTTCGAGCTGCCGGACATCATCGCCAACCGGGACAAGGTGGTCGCGACCTTCGTCGAGAAGGCCAAGGAACTGGTCGATCTCGGTGCCGACGTGATCCTGCCGATGGGCATCACCCAGTGCCCGGTGCACATCAAGCCGGATTGGCTGATGCAAGAGCTCGGTGTCCCCGTAGTCGAGGGCATAGGCGCGCCGATCCGGCTTGCTGCTATGATGGTCAGCCTGAAGCTGCATTACAGCCGCAAGTTCTGGCCGAAGTCGCCGCTGTTCGAAGGCAAGTGATTTCGGTTCGGCAAATCGAGATCACGCCCCGGTGGGGCCGGTAAAAGGAGATCGCGCATGAGCACCAAAACGATTGAAGTCATCGTCGCCGACAAGGTGGCGAAAGTGGTGCTCAACCGGCCGAACAAGAAGAACGCCATGAATCCGCAACTGCACGCGGACATGACGGAAGTCTTGGAAACGCTGCGCTACGATGATGCCGTGCGCGTGCTCGTGATCACCGGCGCCGGTGACGCGTTCTGCGCCGGCATGGATCTCAAGGAGTTCTTTCACGACCTGAAGGAGAACCCGACGGAATACAATCGGGTTCTCCGCATGGCGACGGAGTGGCGCTCGCGCACGCTGCGCTACTTTCCCAAGCCGACGATTGCGATGATCAACGGCTTTTGTTTCGGCGGCGCGTTTTCGATCGTCGAGAGCTGCGATCTGGCCTTTGCCGCCAATGAAGCCAAGCTCGGTCTCTCCGAGATCAACTTCAAAGGCTTTCCCGGCGGCAGCGTCAGCAAGTCGCTCGCGAATCTGTTCCGCCCGCGCGACGCGCTGTTCTATGCCATGACCGGCCGCTCGTTCGGCGGCGAGGAGGCAGCGCGGATCGGTTTCATCAACCAGTCGTTCCCGTTGGCCAAGCTGGAAGAGGAGACCATGGCGATCGCCAAAGACATCGCCGGCAAGGATCCGGTGGCGCTGCAGATGACCAAGGACGCCTATCGGCATTCGCTGGAAATGCCGCTCGATGCGGCGCTGAACTTCATCGTCGCCAAGGAAGCGGAAATGACGATGAAGCAGGGCGACAGCTGGCGCAAGGAAGGCATCAGCGATTTCGTCGCCGGTGACTATCGGCCCGGCATGGGCGGACACGAAAAGATCAAGCGCTAGGCTGCCGACTGGTCGGCCTTCGCCGCTGTGAACTTGCCCCGCGGCCGGATCATGAAATCCTGCTTGTGCTGCTCGATGACATGCGCGATCCAACCCGCCGAACGGCTGACGGACAAAAGCCCGCCGGCGACGCGGCCGTGCAACCCAAGCGCGCGGCACAGCACGACCAGCGCCGCATCGAAACTCATCGCCCCCTGATGGCCGTCGATATATTCCAGCCGTTGAATAGCGTCCCGGCTTACCTGCACGTGTTGGCTCAAGCCCGAGGCGAGCTTGAAGATCTCTCTCGCGCGCGGATCACCTTCGACATAGAGCGGATGACTGAAGCCGACAGGGCCGATGTGAAGCGGCGAGGGATTGTCGTTCTGGCCGGGTGCGGCGGTCGCCGCCTCGAGCGCCTGCTCGACGCGGTCGCAGCGCAAGCCGAGCGCTGAACCGAAATGCACATGCAGGGCGGCGCCGATGCAGGAATAAAGATCGACCCCGGACGAAGCCGCGATCCGCGCCGCGAAGGTCGCCGGCGAAAATTCGTGGTCGGCCAGCAGCACCAGGACCGCGTCGAGAACACGCGTCTGCGCCGGCTTGGCTTCGACGCCGAACGCGCGAAGCATGTAGCCGGCAATGGTCTCGCTCTTGTCCGGTGCGACGAAACGCCGGTTCGGACCGATGAAACCGAACGCGAGGCAGAGCGCCTGAACCAGCGCGCGCGCCTGCGGCAGCGAAGGTTCGAAGTCGCCGCGTGAATGACGGCGTCTGTTCAATACACAACAGCACGACAATTTCGGTGAGCAATTGCCGCATGTGAATGTTCGGATAGGCGCTGGTCAGCGCGGCGACTTGCGGCGCGATGTGGTTGATCGAGGCGTCCCACGACCACGGCGCCGACGGCTGCAATTGATCGTCGCCCCACAGATACTCGGCCACGGATTCGAAACTGTAGCCTTCGCGCGCCAGTTCCAGCGCGAGATATTCCCGGTAGCGCGGACCGTCCTTGGTGATTTCGGTAATGCCAGTGACGAGAACCGGCTCGCCCCATTGCAGCGCTCCGCCGGCGACAGCGCCGTGGCCGGATCGCGCCGTGCTGCGCGCTTTCAGCCGCCGCACGTCTTCGCGATTGTACAGCGAGTTTTTGCCATCCAGGCAGATGCGGCGGATCATGCCGCGGCTCACATAGGAATAGAGGGTCTGCGGCTTCACGCCCAGTATCGCGAGCGCCTCGGCGCTGCTCATAAAGTCGGAATGCTCAAGATCTGCCGATGGCGTCGAGGCGGATGCCTGCATCGATCGGTCCTCCCAGGCGGCTTTTGTTCTCGCTATGCGCTTCCTGGCGCTGGCCATATGTATCGTGGCCGGGTGCCTTGTGACAATCCTGCCGCGGGAGTTGTGCCGCGCGGCGGCGCCAGGGTTAATGTCGCGACACGGCATGCGCTTGACGGCAGCCGGCACCTGGCCGCAGACATAGCCGATATTCCTGCAGAGACGATCCCATGACCGATCCAAGACGTGAACCTGTGCTCGATGTCGCCCATCTCGGGCATGTCGAATTGCTGACGCCAAAATTCGAGGCGAGCGCGAAGTTCTTTATCGATGTGCTCGGCATGACCGAGAGCGGCCGAGCGGGCGACAGCCTGTTCCTCCGCGGCTGGGACGACTACGAGCGCTATAGCCTCAAGCTCACGGCCTCCAAGACATCCGGCATGGGTCATGCGGCGTTCCGCTGCCGCTCACCGCAGGCGCTCGAGCGGCGCGCGGCCGCGCTGAAAGGCTCGGGCCATGACGTCGGCTGGACCGACGGCGATCTCGGACACGGCAAGACATTTGTCTGCCGCGATCCCGACGGTCATCTGATCGAACTCTATTACGACACCGAGTGGTACGAAGCGCCGCCGGACAAGAAGCCGGCGCTGAAAAATCAGGCCGAGCGTTTTCCGGCGCGTGGCGTCAATGTACGCCGGCTCGACCACTTCAATGGCTTGGCGGCCGATATCAAGGCCAACCGCATTTTCTTCGAAGACTATCTCAGCGCCCGGCTGACCGAGCAGATCGTGCTCAACGACGGCACCGAAGCCGGGATGTGGCTGACTTTCACCAACAAGTCGTACGATCTCGCTTACACGCTCGATCACACCCGCACCAAGGGCCGCTTCCATCACGTCACTTATGCGCTCGACAGCCGCGAGGAAATTCTGCGCGCGGCCGATATCTTTCTCGAGAACGGCGTCTTCATCGAAACCGGCCCGCACAAGCACGCGGTCCAGCAGACGTTCTTCCTTTATGTCTATGAGCCCGGCGGCAACCGGGTCGAGGTCGCCAATGCGGGCGCGAGGCTCGTTCTCGCGCCGGATTGGAAGCCGATCCGCTGGACCGAAGACGAACGCAAGAAGGGCCAGGCCTGGGGACTGAAGACCATCGAGTTCGTTTCACACCCACGGCACGCCGCCGATTACGAGCCCATAGGCGGCATACTGGCGCATTCAGCGACGGTGAATAACGTTATATCCTCGGCGGACGGCCCCGATATAAGGGCCGCTAAAGACATCTAAAAACGCTCAAGGGGAGGCCGTTCGTCGTGATTTCACGCCGTTTATTGCTTGGGAGCTTCGCCGCCGCGCCGGCGGCCGTGCTGCTGCCGCAGCGTCTCCTCGCCGCGGATTATCCGATCCGGCCGATCCGGCTGATCGTGCCTTTCGCCCCGGGCGGCAATGCCGATATCGTCGGCCGCATTGTTGGCGATCAGATCAGCAAAGCGCTGGGGCAGCCAGTCGTGGTCGAGAACCGCGCCGGCGCCGGCGGCGGTATCGGCGCCGAGTACGTCGCGCACGCGGAGCCCGACGGCTATACGCTGTTGGTCGGCTCGAACGGGCCGCTGACCGTGAATCCGTTTGTTCAGGCCAATCTCGGCTACGATCCCCTCAAAGACTTCGCTCCGGTCGCGCTCACGAGCTACGTGCCGCACGCTTTGATCTTGAGCAACAACGTGGCCGCGAAGACCGTTCCCGACGTCATTGCCGCCAGCAAGAAAACGCCGCTGACGATTGCGACGAGCGGCGTCGGCAGCGCCTCGCACATGACGCTCGAGCGCCTCAAGGCGGCGACGGGCGCCGATCTGACCCACGTTCCCTATCGTGGCGGCGGCTCGCTTCTTGCCGACCTCTTGAGCGGCAGCGTCGACGGCGCGATGACCGAGTTCTCCACGGCGCTGCCGGTCCACAAGGACGGCAAGGCGCACATCGTCGCGATCGCGGCGACGCACCGCTCGAAACTGGCCGATGACATTCCGACGTTCGACGAAGGCGGCGTGAAAGGTTTTGTGGCGCAGAGCTATATCGGCGTGGTCGCGCCGGCCAAGACGCCGGCCGATATCGTCGCCAAGCTTCAGCAGGCGATCGCAAAAGGCCTCAGCCCCGGTTCGCCGGCGGCTGAACGTCTGGTGGGCTTGGGATCGGAGATCGCAACGCCCGAACAGCTGACGTCGAAGGGGTTCGCCGAATTCATTGCGACCGATTACAAGGCGATGCAGGAGGCGGCGAAGCTCGCCGGACTCAAGCCGTCATAAGCGGGCGAGGGCGGACGACCCGTTTGCTTTATCAAGCTGCGGATTTCCAATTCAAGACAGAGGACGAATGACCACGATGCGGGGTCTGAGATGGCTCGGATGTGTTGCGGCGCTGATTTTGGCGCCGGCCGGCGCGGCGTTGAGTGCGGAAGACTATCCGGCGCGGACTGTGACGCTGATCGTGCCCTACACGCCGGGTGGCGGCGTGGATGCCATGGCGCGCATCATCGCGCAAAAAATGTCGGAGACGCTGCACCAAAGCTTCATTGTCGATAACCGCGCCGGTGGCGGCGGCACGATCGGCTATCGTATGGTCGCGCGCGCGGCGCCGGACGGCTACACGCTGTTCCTCGGCCATACCGGGACAATATCGATCAATCCAAGCCTTTATGCCGATCTGGGAATGGATCCGCGCAAGGATTTTGCCCCGATCGGCCTGATCGCCTCGATGCCGGTTGCGCTTTTGGCCCATCCGTCGTTCCCGGCCAAGACCATCGCCGATGTCATCGCGCTGGCGAAGCGGGAGCCGGGCAAGCTCAATATCGGAACGTCGGCGGTCGGCACCGGCGGCTATATGAGCGCCGAGCTGTTCAAGTCTGACGCGGCCATTCAGGCAACGCTCATTCCCTACAAAGGCACGGCGCCGGTGATGAACGATCTGCTGAGCGGACAGGTGCCGGTCGCGTTCGGCGTCCTGCCGCCCGCGCTCGGCAATCTGCAAGCCGGCAAATTGCGGGCGATCGCCGTGACCAGCATGAAGCGCTTCTCGCTGCTGCCCGACGTTCCGACATTCGATGAATCGGGTATGCCGGGATTCGAAGCCGTTCTGCATTACGGCTTGCTGGCGCCGCCCGGCACGCCGCCCGAAATTGTCAACAAGCTCAGCGCCGAACTACAGAAGCTGGCCAACGATCCGCAAGTGCAGGACCGGATTCACTTCGAAGGCGGCGATCCCCTGACATCGACTCCGGCTGGATATGCCCAGGATATTGATGCCGAGGAGAAGAAGTGGAGCGCTCTGGTCCACAAGCTGAACCTCAAGGCTGAATAGGCACGCGCCGCATTTCAGGAATTCAATTCGCGTGGCGGGCAAGATACGCCGTTGGGCGTCGCGTCGGCTTGCCGTTCGAAGGCGCATGCGCGCGCAAGGCCTCCAGGAAGTGCCGGTGAACGGCCGTCGGCCGCCAGCCGGCGCGTGTCGCGATGCCGTCGCGGCGGCGCAATTGCGCCGACCGGAACGGCAGCACGGCAAGCTTGCTCGGCTCGTTGAGTTGCGCTTCGAGCGCCGACATCAGTGTCAGCCGGTCGGTGGTCGACAGCAGATCGCGGTAGATCTGCAACGACGTGGTTTCGACGCTGATCCGGGGCAGTGCGGGCAGGCGTGCGAACATGCGGCGGAAGGCTTGGTGCCGGGGCGTCATCGGTCCAGGCATGATCCAGTTATAGGCAGCAAGCGCGCGCAGGCTGAGCGCCTTCTGCCGGCGCAATGGATGGTCGGCGCCGCCGACCACGACATAACGATCTTCAAACAGTACTTCCTCGGTCACGTCGCCTGCCCAGTCCGGGCGGCGCAACACGCCGAACAGCAGGTCGAGTTTTCCGGACCGCAAATCGTCAAGCAGCTCTTCATAGTGCCCGTCGACGATCTGCACTGTGGCTGTGGGATAGGCGCCGAGAAACGCATTGACCGCCGACGAAAGAATTTGCGATCCCGAATGCGGAATATTGCCGACGACAATGCGGGTGACGACATTGCCGCGCGCAGCCTGCAATTCCTCCATGCCATAGGCGAGCTCGCGCAGCGCGATCTGGAAGCGCCGCGCGATTTCGCTGCCGAGCGGGGTCGTCGTCATGCCTCGGCTGGTGCGCTGGTAGAGCCGGCGGCGCAATTCGTGCTCGAGGCTTCGGGCGGCGCGATGCAGCGAAGGTTCCGAAATCGCGAGCGCGCGCGCCGCGGCATCGAAGGAATGATTTTCGGAGACCGCGATCAAGCCTCGGATCTGCGGACCGGTGATCCGATTGAGCGTCACGTCGGGGACCGGGGTGCCGGTCGTGATGCCGGGTCCGGCATCGAGCGCCGCGCGCAACTGATCGAAGAAACGCTGGACGCGCGGCAGGAGCGCCGCCCCGCTTGCCGTCGGGTAACACCCGGCGCCGCTGCGCTCGAACAGCTTCGCGCCAAGGCGATGCTCCAGGGCGCGGACCGATTCCGTCACGCCAGGCTGCGACAGATTGACTGCCTTGGCGGCGCCGCTGATGCTTTCCGATGCCGCAACGGCCGTAAACACGCGAAGCTGCCGCACCGACGGGATATCGTGCAGGATCATGGCGGCGGTTCCTAGGTCTCGGCCAATTTCGACAAGCGTTTATAGCAAAAACTTATGGCTGCGGGCTGGATTTTGATTGGCGGAGGAGCGGCGCTGCCGCGACAATCGGGGCCAACCAGGACCGGCCCGCTTGGCAGGCCCGGCACAACGAGAAAATCGCCCGAAAATCATCGAGGGGAGGCGCCGATCTTTCCGCAGCAGAAGGTCAATGTCGCACGCTGGCTAGGCCGTGCAGCAGCTTGTGTCCTGTTTGCGGGTGCGGCCGTTTCGGACGTTCACGCTCAGACCGCCGGCGGCTTTCCCAACAAGCCGGTCCGTATCCTGGTGCCCTATGGGCCGGGCGGCGCCGGCGACCTGACCGCGCGGATGGTCGCCGACAAGCTCGGCCAGTATCTCAAGCAGGCGTTCGTGGTCGAAAACCGTCCCGGTGCAGGCGGCATCGCTGCCGGGCGGGCGGTGCTCGATGCGCCGGCTGACGGCTATACGCTCGGGATTTTCGGCAACGGGCAGGCCATCAGCGCGCACCTTGTTCCAGGAGCTGCCATACGACGTAGTCAAAGATTTTGCGCAGATCTCCGTTCTCGCCAATTTCGAGATGCTGTTGGCGGTGCCACCGACATCGCCCTACAAATCGGTGAAGGACGTGATCGAGGCGGCGCTCAAGGCGCCGGGCAAGCTCAATCTGGGCGCGATCAATCCCGGCAGCACGCAGAACCTGTCGGCGCATTTGTTCGAGCAGGTGAGCGGCGCGAAGTTCACTGTCGTCACCTATCGCACCACGCCCGATCTGGTCACGGCGCTGCTTCGCGGCGATGTCGACCTCGGCTTCGACTATTTTGCCGGTTTGGGCACAACGATCGGCCCGGACAAGATTCATATCATCGCAACGTCGGGCGAACAGCGTGATCCACTGTTGAAAGACATACCGACGGCCCGGGAAAGCGGCCTGCCGGACTACGTCATGACGAGCTGGAACGGGCTCGAGGCGCGCGCCGGCACGCCTGCCGAAGTCATCCGCACGCTCAATGCGGGTGTCCGAAGAGCGGTGGCGGAACCCGATCTCCAGGAACGGTCGCTGCGGCTGGGGCTCGAGGCGCGGTCAAGCTCGCCCGAAGAAATGCGCGAGCGCATGAGCGCCGACATCGCCAAGTGGCGAGTGGTCATCGAGAAAGCGGGAATTCCGAAACAATAGACGCGGCGCGGCGCCGATGTCGGCTCGCGCAGGCGCGGGACCAACTGAATCGCGGCCGCGAAACGAGGAGCAGGTGGAGTAGCAGATGGCCGGACAGCCACGGTTGAAAATGGCGATCGCGGATTACGGGCATACGCGAGCCTTGAAGGACGGCCGCGTGCCGATTGCCGGCGTCGAGCCGGAATTCGTCCAGGTGGTGCCGATCATCGCGGCGTTCCGGCGCATGGTGCGCGATCTCGAATTCGACGTCTGCGAAATGGCGCCGACGACCTACATGATTGCGCGCGCCCGCGGCGCGCCTTACATCGCGCTGCCGATTTTCTTGATGCGCCGCTTTCATCACGGCGGCTTTGCCGTCCGCCCCGATGCCAAGATCCGAACGCCCAAGGATCTCGAGGGCAAGAAGGTCGGCGTCCGCGCCTATTCGGTCACCACCGGCGTGTGGACGCGCGGCATTTTCGTCAACGAATACGGTCTCGATTCCTCCAAAGTGACTTGGGTGGTCGACGACGAGGAACACGTCGCAACTCTCAAATTGCCGCCGAACGTGATCCATGCGCCGCCCGGCCAATCGCTGCAAAGCATGATGGCCTCCGGCGACATTCAGGCAGGTTTTACCGGGCCGGCCGGCGTCGGCCGCTCGGGCCCGCCGATTGCGAACTGGGACATGAATGCGCCGACCGGCGCAGAAGCTGGCGTCTATCCCGAACTGATCGCCAATGTCGAAGAGGTCGAGGCCGATTGGTACCGCCGCAGCGGCATCCTGCCGATTCATGGTCTCGTCGTCGTCAAGGACGAGCACCTTAAAGCTTATCCATGGCTGGCGCGCGCGCTGATGGACGCGTTCGTCGCGGCGAAGCGGCCCCATATCGAGGCGCTTAAGCTCGGCTACGGCGAAGCTCCCGAAGACAAGCGCTATCGCAAGTTCATGACGCTGATGAGCGATCCGTTGCCGTATGGCATCTCGGCCAACCGCGCCAGCATCGAAGCGCTCGTCACCTACGCGTGCAGCAGGAACTCATCCCGTCGCGGCCTAGCCTCGACGAGGTTTTCGTCCAGATCGATCCCTAAGGCGCTTACGCCGCCGGCAATGCAAGGAACTAGACATGTCCGTAGTCATCGATATCCATCCGCATATCGTCTCGCCCGATACCAAGCGCTATCCGCTGGCCCCGCTCGGCGGCACGCAATCGACCTGGTCGAGCGAGCGGCCGACGACCTATCAGCAGCTCTTGCAGGCGATGGATGATGCGGGCGTCGCCAAGGCCGCGATCGTGCATTCCTCGACGGCTTACGGATTCGATAATAGCTATGTCGCCGATGCCGTCGAAGCGGTGCCGACGCGCTTCACCGGCGTCTATTCGATCGACGTGATGGCGCCGGACGCGGTGAAGACGTTTGACTACTGGCTCGGCCGCGGCTGCACCGGCATGCGGCTGTTCACGACCGGGAGCACGCTGCCCGATCAGGCCACCTGGTTTGCCGATCCGAACACCCATCCGTTCTGGGAGCACGCGGCAGCAAAGAACATCCCGGTCTGCGTGCAGATGAAGCAGGAGGGCATTCCGCTGCTGCGGCAGATCATGGACAGGTTTCCGAAGGTCACCATCATCCTCGATCATCTGTCGCGGACGCCGATCGAAGACGGGCCGCCCTACAAGCAGGCCGACGAATTCATGGCGCTCGCCAAATACCGGCAGGTGTTCCTGAAAATCTCGCCGCTCAACGTGACGCCGAAATCCTGGGGTGAGGCGACGCCGGAAACGTTCTTCGGCAAACTGATTGCCACGTTCGGCGCCGAGCGGATCGCCTGGGGTTCGAACTTTCCCAATTCGGTCGGGACGATGGCCGAAATTCTCGGCGCTGCGCGCAAGGCCTTCGCCTTTGCCAAAGCGTCGGATCAGGATTGGGTGTTCGGCAAGACCGCGCTGACGCTCTACCCGACACTCGGCGGCCGGTGAAAGCATCATGGCCGGAACGAAAGTCACTCTGCACACGATGCTCGGCAACTACGCCAATGTCGCCCCGCTCAAGAGTGGCGCGGTGCCCTCCGATCTGGTCGACTATGACTTTGCCGAGGTCAAGATCGCCAACAATCTGTTCAAGCAGGTCGTGCGCGACGCCAAATACGATCTCGCCGAGCTTGCCATCGTCACCTATCATGCAGGCGAGGGCCGCCGGAAAACCTTACGTCCTGCTGCCGGCTGTGGTGGTGGCGCGCGGCCAGCATCACACCATTGCCTATAATGCCGAGCGGGGCGAGTTGAAGCCGTCTGATCTCGCCGGCAAGCGTGTTGGGGTTCGTGCCTATACCGTCACCACCGGCACTTGGGTCCGCGGCCTATTAGCGAGCGACTACGGCGTCGATCTCGACAAGGTCGAGTGGATCACCTTCGAGGATCCGCATGTCGCGGAATATCGCGATCCCGATATCGTCAAGCGTGCGCCGCCCGGCAAGGAACTGCTGCAGATGCTGCTCGACGGCGATATCGACGCAGCGGTGGTCGGCGACAAGCTCGCCGATCCGCGCCTCAAACATCTCATCCCGGAGCCGGAAGCCGCGGCAAAGAAATGGGCGGAGCGCCATCATGGCGTTCCCATCAATCACATGCTGGTGGTGCGGAGCGAACTGTCGAAGTCGCGGCCGGATGTGGTGAGCGAGGTGTTCCGGCAGTTTCGCGACAGCAAACGCGCCGCAGGTCTGCCTGACAGTGGCACGCTCGATCCCTATCGCTTCGGCGTCGAGGCTTGCCGGCCGATTCTGGAAGTCATCATCGATTTTTGCGCCCGGCAACAGCTGATCACGCGGCCGATCGCGGTCGATGATCTGTTCGATGACACCACCCGAGTGCTGGGCGCAGCCTGACGACTTCGGTCGATCAAGGCGGCTCTGCTTAGGCGCGGACAGAACGGCTAGTCACTCGGCGGGACGGCGATTTGGGGTCGCCGCGGCCCAGGCCGGGTGATCGATGGAATTGCCGCCACCGCTCCGTCAAGCTGTAGGTCGCGCGCTGAGCGGCGTGACGCTCAACGATCTTGCCGCCGCGGCGGCAGGCTTGTCGCAGCGCTACCGCGAGGAAGGCCGCGAGGGACCGGTCACGATCGCAAGCGACCGCGACGCGCTCGCCTACCTGGCGACACGCTTACCGGCGACCTTTGCAGCGGTCCGCGCAAGCTTTGCGGCACTCGCGCGTGCTCGTCCCGGCTTCGCGCCAAAGACTTTGCTGGATATCGGCGCTGGTCCCGGGACCGCGCTCTGGGCCGCTGCCGACTGCTGGCCTGGCCTCGCCGACGCGGTGCTGGTGGAGACGAGTCCGATTTTTCGTGCCTGCGGCGAGCAACTGGCCGCGACAGCGCATCTCCCGCGGATGAATTGGCGCACGGCGGATATTGCTCGCGAAGCCATCGAAACCGCGCCGCGCGATCTTGTGACGATCGCCTATGTGCTCAACGAGCTTGCGCCGGAGGCGAGAGGGCCGGCGCTGGCGCGGGCCTGGGAGGCGACCGCCGACACTCTCGTCGTCATCGAGCCGGGAACGCCGGCTGGCTGGCAGCGGATTTTGGCTGCCCGGCGGCAGCTCACCGATGCCGGCGGATATGTGATCGCGCCATGCCCGCATGCGCAGGCCTGTCCGCTCGCGCCGCCGGACTGGTGCCATTTCGTCGAACGCGTCGCACGCTCGCGGCTGCACCGGCAGGCCAAGGGCGCGGAGGTTCCGTGGGAGGATGAGAAGTTCAGTTACATCGCGGTGTCACGGCACCCGGCGCCAAGCCCCGCCGCATCACGCGTCATTGCCCGCCCTCGCAAGGCCAGCGGTCGCGTCACGCTGAAACTCTGCCGTCCTGACGGCTCCGCGGGCGAACAGCTGTTTTCGCGCCGCGACGGCGAACTCTACAAGCGCGCGTCGCGCTGTGATTGGGGCTCTTTGCTGTGATCGCTATCGCCGCGACGGCGGCGCGCCTTCATGAACCTGACGGTCCCAGGCCGCTTCGGTCACGCCGCGTTCGCGCAATTTGAATTTCTGCACCTTGCCGTTTTCGGTCATCGGCAGTTCTTGCATGAATTCGAGGTAGCGCGGCACGGCAAAATACGGCAATCGCGGCTTGCAGAATTCGATTAATTCCGGCGGGGTGAGGCTTTTGCCGGGATGAAGGATGATCGCGGCCATGACCTCGTCCTCGGCCAATTGCGAGCGAACCGGGAAGGCGGCGGCATTCGCCACGCTCGGATGGCTCAGCAGCACTTGCTCGACTTCGAACGAAGAGATGTTCTCGCCGCGGCGCCGGATCGCATCCTTGAGCCGGTCGATGAAGCGGAAATATCCGTCGGGCTCGCGCACAACGCGATCGCCGGTGTGAAACCAGAGATTCCGCCAGGCCTCGACGGTTTTTTCCGGCGTGCCGAAATAGCCGGTCGCAAACGCGAACGGATCGTCGGCGCGCACCACAAGTTCGCCGGGGGTGCCGTCGGCAACCTCGTTGTCTTCCTCGTCGACAACACGGGCCTGGAAGCCGTCGAACACCGGACCCATGGCTCCGGGGCGTTGCAGGTCGGCCGTCGTGCCGAGAACCATATTCGTTTCAGTCGAGCCCCAGCCGTCGATCATGCGAATGCCGGTGCGCTGTATGAATTCAGCGTGGAACTGCTTCGGCACGCCCGGCGCAAGCGAAATCCGCGTGGCGTGCGCTTGCTCCTCGCGCGAGGCCGACGCGACAACAGGATCGGAACCATGGCGCCGAGCAAATAAGTCACGGTCGCCCGATGTCGCGTCAGCCCGGAATAGAAGCCGGAGGCGGAAAATCCTTTTCTCGAACCGGACGGTGCCGCCGACTAATGATCGCCTGATAGAACGTGTTCAACGCATTGGTGTGGAACAACGGCAGCGTCGTGCACAGGACGTCGTCGGCCCGCAATTCAAGCAGCGCCGCCGTGTTCACCGCCCACCAGAAATACTGCGCGTGCGGACAGCAGACTCCCTTCGACGGTCCCGTAGTGCCAGACGTGTAGAGGATCGACTGCAAGATCGCCCGGTCGCAAAGGAATGCGGTCGACAGCGCCGCCCTCTCTCTTGGGCATGGGATCGGACTCTATGGAGCCCCCATGCCGATATTCGCGGCGGCGTCGATCGACCAGATCGCCTCGACCGACAACGCCGCCGAATCGAGCATGGCAAGATTTTCGGCGAAGTCGCCTTCGACGATCAGGAGCCGCGCGCCGGAATTCGACAAGAATGTGCTGAAGCTGCGGTCCTCGCGAGGCAATATTGATAGGAACCAGAACCGCGCCGAGCCAGGCGCAGCCCAGCAATATTTCGATGAATTCCATCCGGTTTGAGCAGATCAGCGCGACGCGGTCGCCGGCGCGGATGCCGGCGGATTGGAGAGCAGCGCAGAGCGCGCGGCCACGTCGGAGGCCTGGGCATAAGTCAACGCAGCATCTCCAGCCGACACCAAAGTTTTTTCAGGGATGTCGTTGGACTTGCCGCAGCAGCATCGCCGGCAAGTGTTCGCTCGGCAGGCGAAAATGCGTTCAGCCCATTGCTGGCGCAGATCGGAGGCCGGGGTTTCGGGCACCGGAGGCATGGGCACTACTCGACTTTGCCGCCAAGATAGCTGGCGATGACGCGGGGATCGTGAGCGAGGCTCGCGGCCGGACCGCTGTGAACGACGCAGCCGGTTTCGAGCACGTAGCCGAAATCGGCGGTTTCGAGCGCGGCGCGGGCATTCTGTTCGACCAACAGGATCGAAACGCCAAGCTCGCGCAGACCGACGACGATACGGAAAATCTCGCGCACGATCAGCGGCGCCAGACCCAGGCTTGGCTCATCGAGCAGGAGCAGGCGCGGCTTCGCCATCAGCGCGCGGCCGAGCGCGAGCATCTGCTGCTCGCCGCCGGATAATGTACCGGCGAGTTGGCTCCGCCGTTCCTCAAGTTTGGGAAAGCGCTTGTAGACCTCGCGCAAATCGGCCTGGACTGCGTCGCGGTCACGCCAGCGCGTATAGGCGCCGAGGATCAGATTGTCCGCGACCGTCATGTCGGCGAACAATTCGCGGCGTTCGGGCACGAGGCAGATGCCGCGCCGCACCCGTTCTTCGGTGCTGAGCGGAGCGAGATCCTCCTGCTCGTAACGGCTTGTTCCGCGCGACGGCAACAATCCCATCAGCGCCGCAAGCAGCGTGGTCTTGCCGGCACCGTTCGGCCCGATCACGGTGACGATCTGGCCCGCTTGCATATCGAGCGACACGCCGCTCACGGCCTCCATCTTGCCGTAGCTGACATGCAGGTCTTTGACCGACAGCAGCGTCATGCGACACCGCCGAGATATGCTTCCTGCACGCGCGCATCGGCCCGGATGGCCGCGGGCAGTCCTTCGGCGAGCTTGACGCCGAAATCCATGACGACGATGCGGTCGACGAGGTTCATGACGAATTCCATGTCGTGCTCGACCAGGATCGTCGTCATGCCTTCCGCGCGCAATCCGCGCAGCAGTTCCGACAGCGTCTGCTTCTCGAGCCGGCGTAAACCGGCCGCCGGCTCGTCGAGAACGAGCAGCGTCGGATCGGCCGCGAGCGCGCGCGCGACTTCGAGAAGGCGCTGCTGGCCGAGCGGCAGATTGCCGGCGAGTTCGCCATATCGCTCGCCGAGCCCGACCCGCTGCAGCTGATGCAGCGCCTCGACGCGGGCGGCATTCTCCTCGGCGCGGTCGAGCCGCAAGGCTCCGGCAAGGAAGCCGGCGCGCGTGCGCGGATAGATGCCGAGCAGGACGTTATCCAACAGCGTCATGTTGGGGCGCAGCTTGACGTGCTGGAATGTGCGGGCCATGCCCGCAGCCGCAATGTGCCGCGGCGCGAGCTTCGTGATATCGCTATTCCGAAAGCGGATGGTGCCGCCACTCGGCTTGAGCACGCCGGTGATCAGATTGAGCAGCGTGCTCTTGCCGGCGCCGTTCGGCCCGATCAGGCCGAGCACCTCGCCGCCGTTGATCTGGAAGCTGACGCTGTTGACGGCCGGCAAGTGCGCCAAATCGTTTCGGTGGCGCCGTCGATCGTCAGCACCGGTCGCCCCGGCTCCGCCACCGTGGCCGCGGCGCGGCAGCGGCGCGCCTCCCGCAGTCGGCAGGATCTTCTGCTGCGGTCGCGGCAGATACTTCCTGACGATCGGCACGATGCCGCCGCGCGCCTTCTGCAGCAGAATGACGAACAGGATGCCGAACACGACACCTTCGAGCTGGCCGCTATAGGTCGTCAGCGAAGGCAGGACGTCCTGCAGAAAATTCCTGATCAGCGTGACGACAGCCGGAGCCGACGACGGCGCCGGCGATCTGGCTTGCGCCGCCCACCAGCGCCATGAGCAGCAAGCTCGATGCCGGCATCGATATTGAACTGCATCGGGCCGACATAGCGTTGCATATGCGCGAAGAACCATCCGGAAATTCCCGCCAATAGCGCAGCCAACACGAACACCACGAGCCTGATGCGGAAAGAATCGATCGCGAGGCTCTCGACCAGCGCCGTGCCGCCGCGCAGGCAGCGGATGGCGCGGCCCTGGCGGGAATCCAGCAGATTTCGGCACAGCAGCATCAGCAGGCCAAGCGCGCCCCAAATGAGAAAATAGACGGCGGCGGTGCGCTCGAACGAAATCGGACCGATGGAAATTGGCGGAATGCCGGACAGGCCGTTATAGCGGCCGAGAGTCTCCGCATTGCCGAACAGAAAATAGATCGCGATGCCCCAGGCGATCGTGCTCAGCGGCAAAAAATGTCCGCCGAGCCGCAAGGTCGCGGCTCCAAGGATTGTCGCGACCATCGCGGTCAAGCCAAGCCCAGCAACAAGCCGACCCAGGGCGAGCCGCCATGTGTGACGGTGTACCAGGCCGTGGCATAGGCGCCGATGCCGACAAAGGCGGCCTGGCCGAAAGAGGTGATGCCGCCGATCCCGGTCATAATCACCAGACCGAGCGTCGCGATCGCGTAGACGCCGATATAGTTCATCAGCGTGATGGTGAAACTGCCGAAGATCGCCGGCGCAACGGCGATGAAAGCAACCGCGACGGCGATCGCGACAAGAAGGCGCCCGCGCATCATGTCTGGCGCTCGCCTTCTTCTTCCTCGATCTCTTCCTCGACGCCGCCTCTGGTTGCGAATGATTGCCACAGCAAAATCGGGATCAGCGAGCCGAAGACGATGACTTCCTTCATCGCGCTGTTCCAGAACGAGGCATAGCTCTCGAACAGCCCGACCATGATCGCGCCGACGACGGTGGCCGGATAGCTCACCAGCCCGCCGATGATGGCCCCGACGAAAGCCTTCAGGCCGATGAGAAAGCCCGAAATCGTAGTAGAGCGTCGCGATCGGCCCGATCAGGATCCCGGAGATCGCGGCCAGCGCTGAGGCCAGGAGGAATGAGACCGCGGCCGTGGTCGAGAGCCTGATGCCGACCAGGCGGGCGCCGATGCGATTGACCGCCGTGGCGCGCAAGGCCTTGCCGTTGAGCGTGTGTTGAAAGAACAGAAACAGCAGAAGGCTGAAAACCGCGGCGCTCGCGATGACCAGGATGCTTTGGGCCGAAATCAGCATCGGGCCGAGCTTGAAGAAGGCGCGGGTCAGCGGCTCGGTGCGGAATCCCTCCGGGCCGAAAAAGATCAGCGCCATGCCCGAAATCACGAAATGGACGGCGACCGCGATGATCAGGAGCACGAGGATGGAAGCGTCGGCGATGGGCTGGAACGCGATCCGGTAAAGCAGCGGCGAGATCGGAAGCGTGACCGCAAAGCGTGATCAGCGATAGCTGCCCACATCGGCAGATCGTGACCCGCCGCAAGCCAGGCGATTGCGGCGGGAGCCGCCGGCAGCGCGGCGTAATAGAGCAACGCTTCGCGGCAGATCCGTGCAGCCGGCGCTCGGCGGAGGAGCGCATAGACTTCCATCAGGTAGCGACCGCCGCCAGCGTCAGGACCAGCCATACGGTGCCGGGGGTACGTTTCAACTGCAGCGCGGCGAGGGTGAGCGCGGCATAGCCGACAATGTCGCCGAACGGCACGAAGATCACGCGCGTCGACAGGAAGATCAGCACGATGCCGAGCGCGACCAGCACGTAGATGGCGCCGGTCGTGATGCCGTCTTGCGCAAGGAGGAGGGCGATCTCCGGTGTCATCGAGGATAGCCCGTCGTCAACAAGGTCGTCGCTGCGCTATTGCAGCAGCTTCCATTGTCCCTTCTGCAGCTGGACCAGGACTTGCGCGCGCTCGTCGACGCCGAAGAAGCTGCCGGGGTGGAAGTTGTAGACGGCATGCGTGCCGACTACATCTTTGGTGCTGAGCAGTGCATCCCTGAGAGCCTCGCGGAATTCCGGCGTGCCAGGTTGCGCTTTCTGCAAGGCGCGCTTGGCGGCGTCGACGAAGACGAGCCAGGCGTCGAACGAATAAGCCGAGAACGCATCAGTCGTCGGCACGCCATTGGCCTTCTGATAGACGTCGCGGAACATCATCGAAACCTTTTTCGTGGGACTGCCATCGGGCAGTTGCTCGGCGACGATCACTGGTCCCGCCGGCACGATGAGGCCTTCGACGGCTGCGCCGCCGACGCGTACGAAATCCGGATTGATCAAGGCGTGGGTTCCGTACAGCCCGCCTTTGTAACCGCGGTCGGCCAAAGCGAGATAAGGCAGTGCGCCGGGCGTTCCCGATCCGCCGGTGAGCACGGCGTCCGGCTGCGCGGCGACGATCTTGAGGGCTTGCCCGGTGACGGACGTGTCGGAACGGGCATAACGCTCATTGGTCACCACATCGAGATGCGCCGGGCCGGCGGTCTTCATCAGCGCGTCATAGACGAGATCGCCCCAGGAATCGGAGAAGCCGATATAGCCGACTTTCTTGACGCCATCCTTTTTCATGCGCTCGACCACCGCATCGACCATCATCGGCGGCGGCTGCGGGATCGAGATCATCCATTGACCGTTCGGGCTCTGCGGCGCGCTCGCCGGCGTCAGCGAAATCATCGGCGTCTTGGTTTCGGCGCCGACCACGGCCATGGCGATGACGCCCGGCGTGCCGGATGTACCCATGAGAATGTCGACCTTGTCTTCTTCGACGAGCTTGCGGGCGTCGCGCGAGGCGGCCGACGGGTCGGAGGCGTCGTCGAGCCGGATCAGCTTGATATTGGTGTCACCGACTTTGCCGATCGAAAGCATCGGCGGCGATGACGCCCTTTTCATAGGGAATGCCGATCGAGGCTCCCGGACCGCTCAACGAGGTCACAAATCCAACGGTGATATCAGCGGCTGAAGCATTGGCGACAGCCACCAGAAGGGACGCGACCGCACCACAAAATCGCAACAGCATGACCAGTCTCCACCCCATTCTAGCCATGTCCGGAGCTGGACAGCCGCGAAAATGTCCCTTTGGACACTCGCGAAAAATGTCCCCTCTGGACGTTCGCGAAAATTGCTTTAACTATAAAGCATCTGGCGGCGATGGCAAGCGTCTCTTTGCGCATGAGCGGCGGCGATGTTTGACGCCGCCAGCGGTCTGATAGCCGACAGGCGCCATGCTCGAACAGGCAAGATTGAATCTGCTGGTGACCGAGGTGCGGCAGGAAACGCCGCTCATCCGCGCCATCCGGCTTGCGCCGGCGCAGGACGCGCCATTGCCGTCATGGCAAGCGGGCGCGCACATCAAGGTTCATTTGCCGCAAGGCGATGAGCGTTCGTATTCGCTGATCAACGCATCGGCCGACCTTTCCGCCAACACCGATCCGCGTTCTTATCTGCTCGGGGTCCGCCTGGAACAGCCGAGCCAGGGCGGTTCGGTCTTTATGCATGCGCTCAAAGCCGGGGACATGATTTCAGCTTCAGCGCCGAGCAACAATTTTCCGCTCGCACTCGACGGACAACCGGTGATCCTGCTCGCCGGCGGCATTGGCGTGACGCCGCTTTTCTCGATGGCTGGCGGAATTGACCGTGCGCGCGACTTCCGTTTCGCTTCTATTATGCCGGCCGCACCGCGCGACCCACCTTGCGTTCCTGCCCGTGATCGAAAGCCTTGCCGGCGACAAGCTCGCGCTTCATGCCGACGACTTATCCGGCCTGTTCGACGTTGTCGGCCTGATGGCCTCGCTGAGAGACGAAGAGCCGCTTTATTGCTGCGGTCCGATGCCGATGATCGAGCTAGCGATCAACGACGGCAAAGCAGCTCGGCTGGCGCGACGGCCGGCTTCATTTTGAAATCTTCACCGCGCCGCAGCCGAAAGCCGGCGATCAAGGTTTCGAGGTGGTGTTGAAGACGAGCGGCGAGAGCTTCCATATCCCGGCCGGAAAGAGCATTCTCGACGTGCTGATCGAAGCCGGCAAGGACCCGATGCACGATTGCAAGCGCGGTGATTGCGGCATCTGCCAAGTCGGCGTCGTCGAAGGCGTCCCGGACCATCGCGACTTCATCCTGTCGGACAGCGAGAAGGCGGGCGGGAAGCTGATGCAGATCTGCGTGTCGCGGTCGAAGACGCCGCGCTTGGTGCTGGATTTGTGAGCGCGATAGGGAGAAACCGATGACCAGATATCGCGGGAATGCCGAAGCTGTTCGCAATCTGGTCCGCGACACCGAAGTCCACCGCGACGTCTATATCGACGACGAAGTGTTCGCGCTCGAAATGGAGCACCTGTTCGCCAATACCTGGATCTATGTCGGCCACGACAGCCAAATTCCAAATCAGGGCGACTATTTCGGCACCACGATCGGCGCGCAGCCGGTGCTGATGGTTCGCCACACCGACAATACGGTGAAAGTCCTGTTCAACCGTTGCCCGCACAAGGGCACGCGCATCACCTCCGAGACCTGCGGCAATGCCGGAAAATTCTTCCGCTGCCCTTATCATGCCTGGAGCTTCCGCACTGACGGCTCGCTGCTCGCGATCCCGCTGCGCAAGGGCTATGAGAATACCGGGTTTGAGACGAGCCATGCCGGCGCAAAGGTATGAGCGCGGTCCCCCATGTGAAAAACTATCGCGGCTTCGTTTTCGCCAAGCTCAATGACGGCGGCGCGGATTTCGAAGAATTCTTCGGCGACAGCCTGTCGAGCTTCGACAATATGGTCGATCGTTCGCCGGCCGGAAAACTCGAAGTCGCCGGCGGCGTGCTGCGCTACATGCACAACTGCAATTGGAAGATGCTGGTCGAGAACCAGACCGACACTTGCCATCCGATGGTGGCGCATGAATCTTCGGCGGGCACCGCAATCGCGGTGTTCGACCGCGCGCCGCCCGGCACCAAGAAGCCGATGGCGGTCGAGATCTATGCGCCATTCATGGCGCCCTACGAGTTCTTCGAGAACATGGGCATCCGCGTCTGGCGCAACGGCCATGGCCATACTGGCGTGCATCATTCGATCCATTCCGACTATTCGGCGATTCCCGGCTATTACGAGAAGATGGTCAGGCCTATGGCGAGAACCGCGCCAAGGCCATTCTCGGCGAGAACCGGCACAACACCATCTATTTCCCCAATCTGATGATCAAGGGGCCGATCCAATTGATCCGGCTGTTCAAGCCGCTCGCCGCCAACAAGACGCTGGTGGAATCCTGGACGTTCCGTCTGGTCGATGCGCCGGACATGCTGCTCGAGCGCACCTTGATGTACAATCGGCTGATCAATGCGCCGACTTCGGTGGTCGGCCATGACGATCTCGAAGTGTACGAACGGGCGCAGGAAGGCCTGCAGGTCGACGCCAATCAATGGGTGAACTTGCAGCGGCTCTACAGTCCCTCGGAGCATGCCGACGTGACCGCGGAAATGAACGGCACATCGGAATGGCAGATGCGCAACCAATTCCGCGCCTGGTCGAAATTCATGACCATGTCGATGTGACCCGCATGAAATGCTGCGCCGACCGACCAGGACCTTGTCGACTTCATTCAGCGCGAAGCGCGGCTGATCGACCAGCATCGCTATGAGGAATGGCTCGATCTGTTTACCGATGACGGCATTTACTGGATGCCGCTGGAATGGGGCCAGACTGATCCAAAGCTCGTGGCCTCATTGATGTATGAGGATAAGCTCCTTCTCACCATTCGCGTCGAGCGGCTCAAGGGCAATCGCACATTCTCGCAGAAGCCGAAGAGCCGTTGCCATCATCTATTGCAGGTGCCGCAAATCGAACGGCGCGATGGGGCGAAGAACGAATATATTACCTGGACGCCGATGCACTATGTCGAAACCCGCTTTGACGACCAGCAGCTTTACGCGGCGTGGGCGACGCATACGCTGACCATGTCGGAGGGCCGGCTGCGGATCAAGCTCAAGCGTGTCGACCTCGTCAACAGCGAGTCCGCGTTCGGCAGCATCCAGCTCTTCATGTGATTGATCAGATGGCCCCGGAGACGAAGCGCAAATCTTCTGAGCGCAAATCTTCAGAACGCCAATCGTATGACGGCATCGTTGCCTGTCTGCCGGTGACGATTCCGTATCGGCGCTATTCGACCAACAGCGCGCAATGGTGGCTCGGGCGGGCGCTACGCGAACTCACCAAACGCGCCAATCTCCGGCCTGCCGACATCGACGGGCTCGCAGTGTCGAGCTTCACGCTTGCGCCCGACACCGCGATCGGGCTGACCCAGCATTTCGGCGTATCGCCGCGCTGGCTCGATCACATTCCCTTTGGTGGCGCGAGCGGCATCGTGGCGCTGCGCCGCGCGGCGCGTGCCGTGCAGGCTGGCGACGCCGAGATTGTCGCCTGCATCGCCGGCGACACCAATCATGTCGACTCGTTTAGGAAGACGCTGTCGAATTTCTCGCGCTTCGCGCAGGACGCCGTCTATCCCTATGGGGCCGGCGGCGCCAATGCGTCGTTTGCGCTGATCACCAAGAACTACATGAATCAGTACGGCGCCAAGCGCGAAGATTTTGGCAAGATTTGCATCGCCCAGCGTGACAATGCGCTCGCGATCCCGTTTGCGATGATGAAAAAGAAGCTGACGCTGGACGAATACATGGCAGCGCGGCCGATCGCCGATCCCGTACATCTGTTCGATTGCGTCATGCCATGCGCCGGGGCGGAAGGGCTCTTGGTCTGCCGCGAGGATGTCGCCAAATCGCTGAAGCTGCCTTACGTGCGGCTGCTTTCGACCATCGAGCGGCACAACGCGTTCACGTCCGATCCGATCCAGACCCGAGGCGGCTGGGCCATGGATATAGCAGAGCTGTGGTCGATGGCGGGGCTCAAGCCCGACGCGGTCGATTTCGTGCAGACCTATGACGATTACCCGGTCATCGTCATGATGCAGTTCGAGGATCTCGGCTTTTGCGCAAAAGGCGAGGGGCCGGATTTTGTGCGCTCGCATACATTCACCAATGACGGCTCGTTTCCGCACAATACGTCGGGCGGTCAATTGTCAGTGGGCCAAGCCGGCGCGGGTGGCGGCCTTCTCGGATTGGTGGAAGCCATTCGCCAGCTCATCGGCGCAGCCGTTGGGGACGCCCGTCCGCGATGCGCGCAATTGTGTCGTGTCCGGGTTCGGTATGATCAACTATGACCGCGGCCTGTCGTCCGGCGCCGCCATCCTTGCGAGAGCCTAAGTGAGCGAACCGCTGATCCGGCCCAAGCGCAAGAATCCGCTGCAGCGGACCAAGCACCCGCTCAGCCCGCCGGGCGTGCGCAGCCGAACCGCGCATGGCCTGACCGCGGCGGCGGCGGAAGGCCGTTTCGCGCTGCAAGTTTGCGAAGACTGTAAAGTCGTGGTCTATCCGCCGCGCGATTGCTGTCCGGCCTGTCTTTCCGCCCGGCTGCCGTTTCGCGACGTCGAGCGCGGCGGCGTTCTGGTCGCGGAAACCACAATACAGGTCTCCTCCGATCCGTATTTTCGCGAGCGCACGCCGTGGCGCGTCGGCACCGTCAAGCTCGATGCCGGGCCGCTGATCGTCGCCCATCTGCATGCCGATGCGCAGGAGGGCCAGCGCGTCCGCCTCGATCTCAAGCTCGACAAGAGCGGCTCGGCTGTGGTGATGGCCCTGCCGGAAAGGGATACGCCGAACATGGCCGATGATCCGCATTTGCGGGAAATGACCTGCGATCCGAAATTCCGCCGCATCCTTATCACCGACGGCCGCACGCCGGTCGGTCAGGCGATGGCCAAAGCATTTGCCGAAGCCGGAGCGGCGATCGTCTTTGTCGGCATTGCCGATCCATGGAAACCTGTTCCGGGTCTCGATGCCTTGCGCAAGATCGGCTCGGTCGAGATCGTGCCGCTTGACCTGACCGACAGCGAGTCCGTCAGCGAACAGGCCGAGCAGAACGGCGCGCGCGTCGATATCGTCGTCAACACTGCCGAGCATGTCCGCTCCGGCGGCATTGTCGATCGCCACGGTTTGACGACCGTGCGCGAGCAGATCGATATCCGCTATCTCGGGCTGGTGCGCTTGGCGCAGGCCTTTGGGCCGGTGCTGCGCGCCCGCGGCGCCGACGGCGCGAATTCGGCCGCGGCTTTCGTCAACCTGCTGTCGGTTCATGCGCTGATGAACTGGCCGGCCTATGGCAGCTATTCGGCGGCGGAAGCGGCGTGCCTTTCGGCGGCACAATGCATGCGCACCGAACTGCGTCCCGGCGGCATCAAGGTCATGAACGTGTTCTTTGGTCCGCTCGAGACCGAATGGTTTCAGACCGTGCCGCCGCCGAAACTCGCGCCGTCGGCGCTGGCGCGTGCCGTGGTGCGCGGATTGCAGCAGGGCCTCGAGGATGTGTTTGTCGGCGACATTGCCGAAGACATCCGCGCGCGGCTTGCGGTCAATCCGAAAGCGCTCGAGCGCGAATTGGCGAGTTGAGGGAGAACACGATGACCGTCGATGTCCTATCCTTCGCTCGCGCGGTCGCTGCCGGCCAGATTCGCGTCGTCGATCTGACGCAGACCTTGTCGCAGGATTTCCCGACCATCGTGCTGCCGCCCGAGCTTGGCCAATGCGCGCCGTTCCGGATGGAGGAGATATCGCGCTACGACGAGCGCGGGCCGGCTTGGTACTGGAACAATATCAGTCTCGGCGAACATACCGGCACGCATTTCGACGCGCCGATCCATTGGATCTCCGGCAAGGATCTTCCGAACAATGCCGTCGACACCATCGACGTCGCCAAATTCATCGCGCCCGCTGTGGTCATCGACTGCTCGAAGGAATGCGCCGCCGATCCGGATTTTGCCCTGACCGTCCCGTTTGTCGAAGCCTGGGAGGCGCGGCACGGTAAGATCGAGCCGGGCCATTGGGTGCTGCTGCGCAGCGACTGGTCGAAGCAGGATTTCACCGAATACGCCAATCTTCGCGATGACGGCGCCCACACGCCCGGTCCCGCGCCCGAAGTGGTGAAGTGGTTCGTCGAGGCGCGCGACGTCCATGGCTTCGGCACCGAGACCATCGGCACCGATCTCGGCCAAGGCCACCATTTCAATCCGCCGTTTCCGGCGCACTTCTATATGCACGGCAAGGGGCGCTTCGGCTTGCAGTGCCTGACCAATCTCGACCAGCTTCCGCCCAAGGGCGCCGTCATCATCGCAGCTCCTTTGAAGATCAAACAAGGCTCGGGCAGCCCGTTGCGGGTGCTGGCCTTGGTCTCCTGAAAACGGATAAGGCGACATGGCAACGCGCAACGTCGCCCTCGTGACTGGCGCCTCGAGCGGGATCGGGGCGGAGATTTGCCGGCAGATGCTGGGGGCGGATTACGACGTCGTTGCATTGGAATTGGGCAAGCCGAAGACAGCGCACGAACGTTTGCATGCGATGGAGGTCGACTTGCTCGATCGCGCCGCGACCGAGCGGGCGGCGCTGGAGATCGCCAGCCGCTTCGCGGTGACGCATGTCGTGCACAATGCCGGCGTCATTCGGCCGGCGCTGCTGCCAGACGTCAAGCTCGACGATCTCGATGCGCTGACGCAGCTTCATCTCGGCGCGGCAATTTCCCTGGTCCAGGCGGTTTTGCCCGGCATGAAGCGTGCACATTTCGGACGGATCGTCCTGATCTCGTCGCGGGGCGCGCTCGGCCTGCAGACGCGCACGGTCTATTCGGCGACCAAAGCCGGCATGATCGGCATGGCGCGAACCTGGGCGCTCGAACTCGCTCCCGAGGGGATCACCGTCAACGTTATCGCGCCCGGTCCGATCGGCGACACCGAAATGTTCCGCAGCGTCGTTCCGGCCAACAGCGAGCGGGAAAAAGCTCTGGCGGATGCCATTCCGGTGAAGCGGCTTGGCCGCAGCGATGATGTCGCCCGCGCGGCGATGTTCTTTTGCGACCGCGCCAACGATTTCGTCACCGGCCAGACGCTCTATGTCTGCGGCGGCGCGAGCGTCGGGACAATCGTCATCTAACGTTTTGATCTCGGCCGGCGCCCGAAGGCGCGGATTGTGAAATCGCGTCCATCGACTAATGTCTTGTGGATGGCGCCGCGGATTTTCAAAGGCTTGTTGCTGGCTGCCGCCGTGCTTGCCGTGGCCGGCACGGCGGGCGGCGCGCTGTGGCAATCCTACCAGACCTCGCGGCGCGAGGCTGCCGTCTTCGCCAGCCTGAGCGCGACCGCGTTCGAACAGGGCTTCTGCGATCGCGCGCTGCGCCTGGCCATGGCCGGCCTGCCGCCCACGACAGGCGGTTTCGGATTTTCATTCCGCTCGCCGCAATTGCTCGGCGAGCTCGCGTTCTTCGCATCAAGCCATGACTGCTATTTTCAGGCGGCGCTGGCCGGCCATACTCATCTGGTGAGTAGCGCCGTGTTCAGTCCCGACGGCGCGCGCGTGCTGACGACGTCCTGGGACGGCACGGCGCGCGTCTGGGACGCCGCGACCGGCGTCGGCCTGGTCAGCTTGGCCGGACATGCCGGCTGGATCAACAACGCGGCCTTCAGCCCGGACGGCACGCGTATCGTCACGGCGTCTTGGGACAAGACCGCGCGCGTCTGGGACGCCAAGACCGGTGCTGCGCTTGTAACGTTGTCCGGCCATACCGGTCCGGTCGGCAATGCCGCGTTCAGCCCTGACGGCTCACGCGTCGTGACCGCCTCCAACGACGACACTGCGCGGATCTGGAACGCCAAGACCGGCGCGCTGTTGGCGACGCTCTCCGGACACGCCGACTCGGTGAGCAGCGCCGTCTTCAGTCCGGACGGCGCGCGCGTCTTGACCGCGTCGTTCGACGGCACGGCGCGGCTGTGGGACGCGCAGAGCGGCGCCGATCTCGCGAAATTGTCCGGTCACGCCGCCTTGGTATGGAGCGCGCGGTTCAGCCCCGACGGCTCACGCATCGTCACCGCATCGGACGACAACAGCGCGCGCATCTGGGATGCCGAAACCGGAGCAGCAATTGCAAGCCTGACCGGCGACACTGGTCCGGTCATGGACGCGGTGTTCAGCCCGGACGGTTCGCTGGTCCTGACCGCATCCTTTGACGGCACCGCGCGGCTGTGGGACGCCGACACCGGTGCTCTGTGGAAGACATTCAGCGGCCACCGCGGCTGGGTCTGGACCGCCGAGTTCAGTCCGGACGGCAAGCGGCTGGTGACGGCGTCGGCGGACGGCACAGCACGTGTCTGGAATGCCGCAAGCGGCGCGCCTTTGGGGACACTTGCCGGACATGCCGGCTCAGTCTTCAAGGCCAAATTCAGCGGCGACGGGGCGCGCGTCGTGACCGCGTCTTTCGACGGCACCGCGCGGGTTTGGAATCTCGCGAGAGGCGCGCCGATCGCCACCTTGGCCGGTCATGAGGCCGCGCTCAACACTGCGGCCTTCAGTCCGGACGGCGCGCGCATCATCACCGCATCGGAGGACAACACGGCGCGGATTTGGGATGCCGCCTCCGGCGCGGCAGTCGCCAAGCTTTCCGGCCATGCGAAGGCGATCAACACCGCTGCGTTCAGCCGCGACGGGACGCGCGTTGTCACCGCATCCGACGACGCCACCGCACGCGTATGGGATGCGCGGACCGGCAAAGCTCTGGCCGTGCTGGCTGCCAATGAAGATCGCGTGGCGGCGGCGAATTTCAGCGCCGATGGCGCGCGCGTCGTCACCGCGTCGTTCGACAACAGGGCGCGGATCTGGGACGCAAGGACTGGCGGTGTGCTGGCCACCCTCGCCGGACATGGCGGCTGGGTGCAGACCGCGGAGTTCGATGCCGAGGGCGCCCGCGTTGTCACCGCGTCTTTTGACGGCACGGCGCGCATCTGGGACGCGGAAACGGGCAGGGCGCTCGAGACGCTCTCAGGTCACGCCGATCGGGTGTTGAGTGCGCGCTTCAGCCCGGACGGAACGCGCGTGGTCACCGCGTCGGCCGACAAGACCGGCGCGAATTTGGGACAGCAAGACCGGCGCCAGTCTCGTGACGCTGTCCGGGCACAAGGACTGGGTCAGTAGCGCCGCGTTCAGTCCCGATGGCACGCGGATCGTCACTGCGTCTTATGACGGCAGCGCGCGTGTCTGGGATACGAAAACCGGCGCGCTGATCGCCGAGCTTCTCGGGCACGGCGATCGCGTGCTCGGCGCGGCCTTCAGCCCCGACGGCTCGCGGATCGTCACCGCATCGGCCGATCGCACCGCACGGGTCTGGGACGCCCAAACCGGCGCCGCGCTGACGAGTTTTTCGGGACACACCAATCAAGTCGTCACGGCGTCGTTCAGTCCGGACGGCTCGCGCGTCGTGACGGCTTCCGTCGATCGCACCGCGCGCATCTGGCCACTCGATGCGCTGGTCCTGGCTCCAGCCGGAGAGCGCCAGGATTTGATTTGCCGCGAGCGACTTGCCGGAGCGCAATCGTTCACCGACAGCGAGATGCAGAACCCGATGCTGCGCGGACGCGATGATCTGCGTCATCCATGCGATCGCGCCGGGCTGCTGAGCCTCAGCTATTGGCGGTGACTTGGTCCAAGTATCTAAGCGGCGCGCCAGCCCAGACCCGGGGCGACATGTTTGAGAATCGCCTCGATCACATGCGCGTTGTAATCGACCCCGAGCTGATTGGGCACGGTCAGGAGCAGCGTGTCGGCCTCTGCGATCGCTTCGTCCTCCTTGAGTTGCTCGATCAGCACGTCCGGCTCGGCGGCGTAGCTGCGGCCAAAAATGGCGCGCTCGTTGTTGCCGAGAAAACCGATCGTGTCGCTCTCGTTGCCGCGGCCGAAATAGGCGCGATCGCGATCGTCCACCAGCGCAAAAATGCTGCGGCTGACCGAGACCCGCGGCTCGCGTGTATGAGCCGCCGCCTTCCACGCCTCGCGGAAGATTCTAATCTGCTCGGCCTGTTGCACGTGGAACGGCCGTCCGCTTTCGTCGATCTTGAGCGTCGAGCTCTGCATGTTCATGCCGAGCTTGGCCGCCCATTCCGCGGTCGCATTGGTGCCGGCGCCCCACCAGATGCGATCGCGCAGGCCCTCCGAATGCGGCTCGAGGCGCAGCAGGCCCGGCGGGTTGGGAAACATCGGCTGCGGGTTCGGTCGCGCAAAGCCCTCGCCGCGCAGCAGTTCGAGGAAGACTTCGGTATGGCGGCGCGCCATCTCGGCATCGGTCATGCCTTCGGCCGGCGCGTAGCCGAAGTAACGCCAGCCGTCGATGACCTGTTCGGGCGAACCGCGGCTGATGCCGAGCTGCAGGCGTCCGCCGGCGATCAGATCGGCTGCGCCGGCGTCCTCCGCCATGTACATCGGATTCTCGTAGCGCATGTCGATGACTGCGGTGCCGATCTCGATGCGCTTGGTCCTGGCGCCGACAGCGGCGAGCAGCGGGAAGGGCGAGCCGAGCTGCCGGGCAAAATGATGCACACGGAAGTAGGCGCCATCGGCGCCAAGCTCCTCGGCGGCAACGGCCAGATCGATCGATTGCAACAGCGCATCGGCACCCGTGCGCACCTGCGAGTGCGGCGATGGGGTCCAATGGCCAAAGGACAGAAAGCCTATTTTTTTCATGAGTCTGTGCCGGGCAGCTAATTCAATTTATGGGGCGAGAGCGAGTGACGGTGAACGACCTTATCAGCCGAAGGAACCGGGCTTCGCTGCTCTATGTGCATGGCCGTGCCGGGCAGTGCAATCCGAGCCGAAGACGGCAAATCGAGGTGACGTGCGGCAAGACGCCATCGTGCCAAACGGAACGCGATGATGCTGCATTCGGTTCTTCGTGCGGGGGCGACTGTGCGAGGGAATGTCATGAACGATCGGCAGTTGGAAATCTATGCTTATGCGGCTTTCGCCTTCGTCTTCATCAGCGCCATCCTCGCCGCATCCATGATCGCGGACCGGCTCGCGTAAGTCCGGCCGCCTAGCGTTCGTCGATCAATCTCAAGGCCGGCGGGTAGGTCAGGGCAACCGCCAGGACCAATACCGCGATCACGCCGCTGAGCAGATAAATGCTGTGCAGCGCGTGCGCCAACGCGTCGAGCACGGCGGCGATGCCGGGGATATTGGCAATCTGCTGGTGCCCTTCCTGAAGCAGATGGACGAACTCGTTGCCGTTGACGCCGCGGCGTGCCAGTCCCGCATTGAATATGCCGCCAAACACGGCGCTCCCGAACGACTGCCCGATAATGCGAGAGAAAAACACGCTCGACATCGCCGCGCCGCGCTGTGACCAGTCGACATTCGCCTGGATCGCCACGACCGAGGATACGTTGGTAATGCCCATGCCGAGACCCATGGCCCCGGCTGCGATAGTGGGCTGCAATGGGCCGACGCCGGGATGAAGCAAGGCGAGCAATATGCTTCCCGCCACCAGGATGACGCCGCCGATCGCCGACGACAGGCGATAGGACATGCGCAGCACGAGCCGGCTGCCGACGAAGCCGCCGAACGGCATGAGAACGGACATCGCGCCAAGCGCCAGGCCCGCAACCAAGGTGCTCGATCCCAACAGGCCCTGCATGTACACCGGCAGGAAGCCGATGACCGCCATGGAGATCGCGCCATTGGCGACGCCGAGCCAGTTGCCGCCGGCAATCAAACGATTGCGATAAAGTCGCACCGGAATCATCGGCTCGGAGATCCGGCTCTCGTAAAAGATCAGCGCCGCGATCAGTATCGCGGATACGCTGAACGCTCCGGCCAATATGGCATAGCTGAGCGTGTCGGCGTGAATCAGCGCGATCATGATGATCGCGGTCGACGACGCCATCAGCAGCGCGCCGATATAATCGATCTTGTGACGCCGCGGCTTCAGCTCTTCCTTGAGCGCGACGATCAACAGTGACGCGGCGACGATGGCGAGCGGGATGTTGAGCCAGAATACCGCCTTCCAGCTCACATGTGTCGCGATCAGCCCTCCGATCATCGGCCCGATGACGGCTGCGCTGCCGAACGTGCTGGAAATGTAGCCCTGCATGCGGGCGCGCGCTTCGCCGCTATAGATGTCAGCGATCACGGCTTGCGAAACTGGAATCAGCGCGCCGGCGCCGATGCCCTGCACCACGCGAAACGCGATCAGCGAAATCATGCTCCACGCCAGCCCGCAAAGGGCGGAGCCGACAAGAAAGACAGCGATGCCGAACAGCAGCACCGGCTTTCTGCCGTAGAGATCAGACAGGCGGCCATAGATCGGAATCAGGATCGCCTGCGTCAGCAGGTAAGCGCCGAAAATCCAGCTGAACAGATCGATGCCGCCGAGCGCGCCAACGATTGTCGGCATGGCGGTGGCGACAATGGTTCCTTCGATGGCCACCATGAAGATGGTCGACAGCGCGGCGACGAACACCAGCGGGCGATGCGGCGGCGGCGCGATATCCGCCTTGCGATCCGGAGAAGGCGAAGCTTCTATCGTTTGCGAATAGCTATCCGCGTTTGTCGCAATATCCATTATTAAGCCGGAAAGGGCCTGCTGTGCGGCGTCGGTGTCGCGTCGGGGATGGGCGGAGGGCGGCGCTGTTTTCGCGTCGCGCTTTTCAAGACGACGAGAATTCGGGGTGTTATTGGCAGCGTCGCGCCGCCTTGTCTACCTTCGGGACTCCTCAGAGCCGCCATGCCGAGGAGTCCGGACAAGGCAGCGTTTGAAGTCACCAAATTCGTTTCGCGTCGGTCTGCCTGTGGTAACAAGTTCCAAGCCCGCCTGAGTTTCGCCCAAAACTTCCAATTGCAGCACGCATTTCAAAGGACAGACATGCAATACACCACTCTGGGCCGCACCAAGCTGCGCGTCAGCGTCGCCGGCCTCGGCACCGGCGGCTTCAGCCGGATGGGGCTCAAGACCGGCAAGACCGAAGACGAGGCGGCTCGTCTTGTGCTCGACGCCGTGGATCTCGGCGTCAACTTCATCGACACCGCGCCGGCCTATGGCACCGAAGGCGTCGTCGGCCGAGCGCTCAAATCGTTGCCGCGTGACCAAGTCGTCATCGCGACCAAATCGTCGGCGGCCCGCGATGGACATCGGTTCACGCCTGAGCAGGTCGTGGCCAGCATCGACAATTCGCTGCGCGTGATGGGTACGGAATATATCGACGTGTTCAATCTGCACGGCGTCGAGGCCAAGGACTACGACTATGCGCTCGACACTTTGGCGCCGGTGCTCGATGCCCAGAAGCGCAAGGGCAAAATCCGCCACATCGGCGTGACCGAGAATCCGATTGTCGATTTCTCCAATGAGATGCTCAAGCGCGCTTTGCGCGATCCGGTCTGGGAAGTGTTCATGGTGGGCTTCCACATGATGCACCAGGGCGCGCGCGGCAACGTGTTCGCCCATACGCAGGTGCAAGGCGTCGGCACGTTGCTGATGTTCGCGGTGCGCAGTATCTTCGCAGATCCGCCGCGCATCGCCCGCGAGATCAAGGAACTAGCCGCCAAAGGCCTGGTCGACGCATCGCTCGGCGCCACTGACGATCCGCTCGGCTTTCTCGTTCACGAAGGCGGCGCCGCCAATCTGATCGACGCCGCCTATCGTTATGCGCGGCATGAGCCGGGGGTCGACGTCGTGCTGTTCGGCACCGGCAACGCGGCACACTTGAAGAGTAATGTAGCGTCGCTGCTCAAGCCGCCGCTGCCGCAGGCGGATCGCGCCAAGCTCACAACCCTGTTCGGGCATCTCACCGGAATTGGCCTCGACGGCCATCAAGCACCGGCGCGGCCCTGACTTTTATTCGCGCACAAGCAAACACAGGTATTACAGTTGCCAGAGCGACAGCCGGCTTCCGCCGATTTCATCTTGCGCCGACGCCTTGTCACTGCCGGATGCATGCTTGCGGTTTTCATGGCCGCGGTGGAAGTCACCATCGTTTCGACCGCGATGCCGACCATCGTGTCCGAGCTTGGCGGCTTTCGGCTGTTCAGTTGGGTCTTTGCCGCCTACCTGCTCGCGCAAGGCGTGTCGACGCCGCTTTATGGCCGGCTCGCGGACCTCTATGGCCGCAAGCCTGTCTTCGTGGTCGGCGCGATCGTATTTCTCGTCGGCTCCGCGGCCTGCGGTTTTGCGCAGAATATGTTTTGGCTGGTGCTGTTTCGCATTTTCCAGGGCTTTGGCGCCGGCTCGATCCAGTCGATCGCGATCACCATCGTCGGCGACATCTACCCGGGGCATCAGCGCGCCAAGGTGCAAGGTTGGCTGTCCGGGGTCTGGGGCGTGGCGGCCATTGCCGGCCCCGCGCTCGGCGCTTTCATCGTTCAGCATCTGCATTGGGCCTTCGTGTTCTGGATCAATCTGCCGATCGGCATCACCGCGATCGCGATCCTCGCCTTGTGCCTCGACGAAACGGTGCCGCGGCGCGAGCATCGTATCGACCTGCTCGGAGCGGCGCTGCTGATGTTCGGCGCCGGGGCGATGCTGGTCGCCATCGTGCAGGTGAACACCCTTGATGCCGCGGTATCGATCCTGCTGCTCGTCGCCGGACTGATCTTGCTCGCGCTCCTGTGCATGCAGGAGCGCCGCGCCGCCGAGCCGATCGTGCCGTTTCAGTTGTGGCGCAGCAGGATCATGGCGATCGGCAATATCGGCAGCCTGGTCATCGGCGCGATGCTGATGTGCATTGTCGCTTTCCTGCCGACCTATATGCAGGGCGTCATGGGACGCAGCGTGACGGTGGCCGGCGCGATCATCGGCGGCCAGTCGGTGGCGTGGAGCGTGGGCAGCATCCTTTCGGCGCGTCTGATGGCCGCGACGTCGTACCGGACCAGCGGCGTCATCGGCGGGCTCGGCCTCATCGCCGGCGCCGCGCTTTTGGTGGTCTTGGATCGCGACAGCGGACTGCTGCATCTTAGTCTTGCGGCGCTGCTGATTGGTCTCGGCATGGGTTTCTGCAACCAGACCCTCCTGATTGCGGTTCAGTCGAGCGTCGGGTGGAGCGAGCGCGGCATCGCCACGGCTTCGATCTTATTCATGCGCACGATCGGGCAGGTGCTCGGGGCCAGCATCGGCGGCGCCATTCTCAATTTCGGCGTCGCGGATCTTGTCTCCGGCTCGGATCAGGCGCTCAACCGGCTGCTCGATCCGGCCATGCGCGGAAGCATCGATGCAAAGACGGCGCTGTCGCTGAGCAACGCCATCGGCTGGTCATTGCACCAGGTCTATGTGATTGCCGGCCTTCTCGCTGTTATCGTACTGCTGGCGATGCTGATGATCCCGACCCGGCTCAGTCCCGCGCAGGACCCAGGCACGCACAAGGTCTAGACGGTCCGCGGACTGAAGCGGCCTAGCGTGCGGTAAAGCCGCGCCACCAGAATGGAGATCACAAGCACATTGAGCAGATTCGCGGCCGTACCGGTGGCGAAGGCGGGCGCGTAATAACCGAAATGATCGTACAGCAGGCCCGCGAGCCAGCCGCCGAGCGCCATGCCGCTGCCACTGAACAACAACAGCGTCGGAATCCGCCACGATGCTTGCGACGCCGGAAACAATTCGCGCAGCGCCAGCACGTAGGCCGGGATGATGCCGGAAAAACCAAAACCGAAAGCGGCGGCGACGGTGAACAGCCCGAGCTCGTTCTGCGTCAGCAGGAACGAGACCATGGCGGCTGCTTGCCAGGCCGAGCTGATCAGCACGGTCGCGAGCCCGCCGATCCGGTCGGAGACCGCGCCCCAGATTTGCCGGCTCAGGAACGCGGTGCCGAGCAGCACCGACAGCATCAGCGCGCTGACCGAACGGCTGATGCCGAGATCGCTGCAGAAGGCGACCAGATGACCTTGCGGCATCGCCATCGGGATGCAGCACAGCACCGCGGCGCCGCACATCAGCGCGAACACCAGGTTCGGCGGCCAGCCGAGCACGCGCGCCGCCTTGCCGCCGTCGTGCAGCGCCGCGGCCGGATGAATCAACTCCGGCGGATGCCGGAAATAGATCGCCGCGAGCGGCACCACGACGATGACCTCGGCCACTGCGTACCACAGCATCGTCTGCCGCCAGCCGAAGTCGAAGATCGCGCGCTCGAACACCGGCGGCCACAATGTGCCGGCGAGATAGCTGCCGCTCGAGATCAGCGCCAGCGCCGAGCCGCGCCGGCGATCGAACCAGCGGCTGACATAGATGTAGAGCGGCGCATTGATGCCGCCGAGTCCGATCAGGCCGATGAACACGCCGTGCCCGATCCACAGCGGCCAGGGCGCCCCGAGAGTCGATATCGCGAGGCCCACCGCGATCATGAGCGAGCCGAAGATCACGGTCCAGCGCGTACCGATCCGATCGGCCAGCCGCCCCATCATGATCCCGCCGGCGCCGGAGCCGAGCCAGGCCAGCGAACTCGCGAGCGCTGGAATCGAACGCGCGCCGTCAACTTCGGCGGCGATGTCCTTGAGCGCCACCGCGACAATCCAAGCCGCGCCAAATGACATCGCCATGATGCACAAGGCGACGGAGGCGACGACCCAGGAGGTGCGGCTTTCGACGGAAGCGGAGGGGGAATGCATCATCAAATGTGGATCCGGCATTCCCTCTTTAACAGGCTGCTGAAGTTTTGATCACCCGCGCCATCGGCAGAGCTGCTCCGCGTATTGCAGTGCAACGCTCAAGCTGCGCTCATAGGTCGCGGCGTGACGCACGGAATAGACGAAAGGCCGGCTATCGCGACCGCCTGCAAATGCTCATTCAGGATATTTTGCAGCTCGGACGGCGGCTGCCTGCCGAAGCCGCAATAAGCGCCCAGGCCGAACTCCGGCAGATATTTGCGCGCCACCGCGATCCGCTCCTTGAACCGCGCCATGTTGTGGATCGCGCCGAGATAGACGCGGGCGCCCCGCGGACGAAGCTCGCGCAGCGGCGCGAAGAATTTGTCATCGCTGCGGTCGAGAACGGGAATGTGGATCCAGTCGACCTGCCGACCCGATGCTTCGACAAACCCATTGGCCAATTTGACGGCCTGGCCGAGATCGTCCGGCTGGAACCGCGGCCATCCGCCAAGCGTGCCGAAGCAGAAATGATAGCCAAGCGCGACGTCCTGCGGAATGTGAGGCGACAGGTTGCGCACTTCGGTGAGATTGCGCTCGATCGCGCCTTCGAGCGGAAAGCCCGGAATGGCGCCGTAGGAATCCTGCACCTCGGTCGAACAGTCCCACTGTATCGCGAGATCCTTGGCCGGGATCTTCTCCACGATCTTGGCGATTTCAGCGCGCGTCGCCGCCTCATAGCCGGGCCTGATCCGATCGAGATCCTCGCGGTTCGGAAAAATCCGCGGCGGCAGCACGCTGTTGACCATCGGAATCGAGACCTGAAATCGCAGATGGCTCGGCAGCACGCCTTTGTCCTTCAGCGTCTTGAACACGAAATACGAACTGATCGCGTCGCGCGCGTAGCCGAGCCGCCAGCCCGGATCGCCGAAGCGGACCTGTTCGACTCCATCTTTGACCTTGAACCACCAGGCTTCGGCGGCATTGCGCGGATGCTGCCGCTCGACGCCGTTCTCGTCCGGCCCCGGACGCTGCACGATCTCAAGCTCGGGATGCGCCGCCAGGACTTGATAGTGCACACGGCTGATCCAGTGCCGCCGCGGGCCGACTTCGCCGTCCGGCATCGCGTGCAGATATTTGCCGAGCGGCGCCCCGAACGCGCGGAACACATCTTCCGGCGTGTCGAACGGGATACTGCCCACCAACAGAAGTTCACCGCTCATTGACATCTGCCTCGATCATTTGCGCGCGTTGCACGTCACTATACACTGGCGGCAACGGAGGAAAGCACGGTGGGTCACATAGGAGCCATTCTGCGCGCGGCATTGTGCGCGATTGTTGCGATGGCGGGCGCGGTGCATGCGCAAACCTGGCCGAGCCATCCGGTCAAGCTGATCGTCCCCACCGGGCCCGGCGCTGCAACCGACATCATGGCGCGGCTTATCGCCGACGATGTGTCGCGCGCGATCGGCCAGGCGGTCTTCGTCGAAAACATGCCCGGCGCCTCGGGCATCGTGGCGCATGAGACCGCGGCGCGAGCGGCTCCCGACGGCAACACGCTGCTGTTCACCAACACGTCGGGCATGGCCATCAATCTCATTTCATTCAAGCATCTGCCGTACGATCCGACGCGCGACTTCACCGCGGTCGCCTTGGTCTGCGATCCCGCGCCGCAGATGCTGTCGGTGAATGCGGATTTACCGGTTTCGAGCGTTGCCGAATTGATCGCCTATGCCAAGGCGAACCCGGGCAAGCTGTCGATCGCTTTCGACAACACCGCGGGCGCGGCCGCATTCGGTGCGAAGCTTTTCAACAAGCGTGCCGGGCTCGGCCTTGTCGAAGTGCCTTACCGGTCCAGCGCGCAAATGGCTCAGGACGTCGCCAGCGGACTCAACCAGGTCATGATGAGCTCGATTGCGGCCGCGACGGCCGTTGTGCAATCGGGCAGGGTGCGCCGGCTCGCCGTCACGTCCGAGAAGCGATTTCCCGGGCTGCCCGATTTGCCGGCCTTGCGCGAAGTCGTGCCGGGCGTGGTGATGAACGGCCTTTTCGCCATCGTTGCGCCGGCGGGCACGCCGGCGGCCGTGACGACACGGCTGAACGCCGCGGTCGGAAAATATCTGGAGAGCCCCGCCGTCGTGGACCGGCTGCTGGCGCTCGGGCTTGCGACCCCGGGGAAGAACTCACCGGAGCTTGCCGCCGACACGATCCGCCAGGAACAGGAGCAGTGGCGGGCGCTCGGCAAAGAGCTGAATGTCGAGCCGCAATAGCACGGCGGAGGCGCGGGCGATCGGGGAGGCGCGTATCTCAGCGCCGCCGCTGCTGTGCCGGCGGCTTGTACCAATCGTTTTTCATGCAGAAATCGCTGCCGCCGGCGGAGGTCGCCATGCATTGTTGAAAGGTCGTGAACCCGCAATTCTTGGCGCCGCCGCCTTCGCCGCCATAGATCAAGCACCACGGATAGTTTTGGGCGTGGGCGGGCGTGCTCATCGCGGCGACGACGCCGGCACATCCCAGCACGAACGGCAAATACCTCATCGCGGCCTCCTCGGAGCGTGGCGATAGTCCACGATTAACGCCGCGCCGCGCCCTTTATTCACTGTTACGTTGGCCGGCACTCGATTTCTTCCAAGTCATCGCCGGCTAGGCTAAGAGGTTCTCCGGCTCTCCCCGCACATTTAAAGAAAAGTTCCATCAGTAATGGGTTGGAAATTCCGCTCTTCGCCTTGGCGCCGCTACCTGCAGGCCGCGACTGTTGCCGTCGCGGCCGTGTCGGCGACCGCAATGGCAGCGGCGCAAACCGCGAGCAACCCGAGCCCGAAGACGCGCGCTCCGGCGACATCGGCCCAGCGGAGCAAGCCGACGAAGCCATGTCCCGCCTACGGCCCCGGCTTTGTCCAGGTCCCCGGCAGCGACCTCTGCATCAAGATCGGCGGCTCGGTGGATTTCGAGGTCGGCCGCTGAGCCTTTGCTCCGGTTGACGTCCAACATCATGGAACGGAATCCCCCGGAACACGGTTTTCCTACCCGGGCACATGCGCGAGTAACGTCCATGATCAATAAAGTGTTGGATGTATCGGCTTATGTGGCTTTGGCCCTGGTATTCGCCAGCATGCTCGCTGCGGTGAGCATACTCGTCGAGGAACTGGCCTAGTCGAAACGCGGCTACGTTCTTGTGCCGGTCGACGATGTTCTAAAGCGTTCCGCCGAGCGCGGGCTACGCTCAGACGAGACGCGGCACTACTCGCCAACAGAAACGCGGACTTGTGATCGCCGTCACCGAGGGGTGCGGCGGCCGGTGTTATTACTCATGTGCAGTTTTCTCGCGCGCAGGGGGCGAACCATGCGATCGATCTGTCTTGGCGTAGCTATGCTTATGAGTTGCGTTTTCGGTGCCCACGCACAGGTCGTGGATGCACCGGTGGTCGGCGGTCCCGGCGGCGGTCCATATGACGACCCGTGCCATCCGGGCGATGTGTTGGTCGGTCTCAACTACTCCTCGGGCAAAGCAATGGACACCATCGCGGCTGTCTGCCAGTCGCAACAAGACGGTGAACTGGTAGGCCAAGTCTATAGTCTGGGCACGCATGGCCAAATTCATAACCCCGCGGCTGGAGCCACAGGACCATTCGGAGACGAGGGCAAACCGCGTTGTCCGCCCGGTGCGGCGATCTACGAGATGCAGGTCTGGGTCAACAACTTCAACGAGGTCGACAGTGTCGAGGCGGTCTGTTTCCCGCTCAAGCCGACCCCCACGTCGCCGCGATCTTTTCTGCCGCGAACAGACACCTCGGGCGTTGCGACCAGCGCGGGCCCGAGCAGCTGCCCGCTGACCAGCCTCGCAGTCGGGATCGTCGGCCGTTCGGGTGCCGAAGTCGACAGTGTAGGGCTCAAATGTTCGCCGTTCCCCTGGCACGTCGTTGCCAATCCGCCACCGCCGCCAACAACGATCGTGAAAGTGATCGCCGCGGGCGACGTCTACGATCATCCGGGCGGCAGCGGGCAGCCGATATACCCTGATGGGTTGGATCCTGGCGCCCCGAAGTACATCGCGCTGGTCTACCTTCTCGAGGTCGGCATGGGCGATAACGTTGGCTGGTATCGCGTGACTTGGAATGGCGCACCGCCCCAGCCGTTGTGGGTGTACAACGGTATAGGCAATGTCCCCTTCGATGCGGACTCGCTGGCGACAGCCACTGCGACCGTGAACGGCGGACATTAAGGGCAGGTGCGCACGCACCCTTCGCCGCGGCCGACGAGCGCGCGGGCTCGGCGCGTAAAAACAAAAGCCCCGAGGGGGACAGCCTCGGGGCTAGGGGAGGTTCGAAAAAATTCGGGCAGGCTCAGTAGAGATCGTGCTCGTACCAGCGGTAGCGCGGCCGGTTGGCTTCGCGAAGCTCGCTGAACCAGCGCGCAAATCGCCTGGTGCCTTTTCGGATCGTCGCCATGTTCATTCTCCCGCTTTCCATGACCAGACCGTACTGCGCCCCCTGGCCCGGCGAGTTGACGGCCATCACATATTGACGCTTTTGCCTCGGCGGGGACCGGCGGCGAGGGGCGTTCCGCGCATCATGGCGCCGGGGTACAGTCCCGAATCAGCCAAGCGCCGCGGCGCTTTTAATGTAAGGGGGAACTTGCGATGCAAGTCTTGTCAGGATTGAGAGTGGGGCTCATCGCCATCGCCGCGCTGCTCGGGGCGGCATCGGTCGCGAACGCCGACGACGGCACGATCAGCATCACCATCTTCAAGGCCGGATTCGTCATCGGGGGCTCGGCCGGCAGCGGCCTGCTGAATTTCCAGGGCCGCAGTTATCCGCTGTCGATCGGGGGGCTGAGTTACGGCTTCACCTTCGGCGCCTCGGAGACGCACTTCCATGGCACCGTCAGCAATATCCGCCGCCCGTCCGACGTCAACGGCGTCTACGCCCAAGGCGGCGCCGGCGCAGCCGCCATCAGGGGCGCGCAGGCCGTCGTCCTCGCCAACCAGAGCGGCGCCGTGCTGACGCTTACCGGCGAGCAGAACGGCCTGATCGTCAGCCTGGATCTGAGCGGACTGGCATTGTCGCTGAAGTAAGCGGCGAAGCGCCTCGCATATATCGGTGTGCGCCAGCGGCGAACTCTCTTCGCCGATGCTTTCGCGCGCCCTGCCAAAAGGTTAACAGCAGCGTTTCATTTTTAAGCAAGCGCCGGGCGTTTGCTCAAATCTCTCCAGCTATGGTCGCGTGGCAATGCGGGGGCCACGACCATGACTCGGTACGACAATGAACTTCTGGACAAGCAATTCCATCGGATCAACGCGACGCCGTTTGCCGAAGGTCTTTTTATGGCCTGCGCGTTCAGCGTGGTCATAGTTGTCGTGCTGCTCGGAATTGTCAGCGTAACCTAGCAACGATGCGGTGTGTCTTGAGTGTTCGAGTGGGAAAGCACATGGACAACTGGAAGCGACGAACGTTGATAGCCGGCGCCGTCCTCTCGATCGTCATGCCGGCGGCGGCACAACAGGCTGGCGACCAGTTTTCGATGGCGAAAATCGAAACCGTCCAAATGCCGGAGCCCGAGACCGTGCAAATTATCTTCTACGACAAGAATGGACGGCGGATGATCATTCAAACCAATCCTTCCGTCGCTCAAGAACTGGCCACGCGAATCGGAAGCATCGGAAACTAAACGCCGGCGAACGGAAAGATAGTCCGGACGGCGCCTAACGCTTTTGAATCGCCTCGGACTGGCGGAAGGGGTGAGATTCGAACTCACGGGACGCTTGCGCGCCCGCCGGTTTTCAAGACCGGTGCCTTAAACCACTCGGCCACCCTTCCATCCGCTGGATTCTCAACGGTTGAGAATTCTCAAATTGTAAGCGCTTGGGCCCGATCAGTAACCGCGATAGGGCTTACAGACACCGTCCTGGATTGTGTAGCGCGGCGGGCATCCGTTGAACGTTCCGCCGCCATAATATCCACCGCCGTTGTAGTATCCTCCCCCGTAATAAGGCGGCGGCGGAGGCTGATAATATCTGTGATGATGCCGGCCGACGTGAACGTGAAGGCCCGGCACGTCAATATTGATTTGCGCGTTGACCGGGGAAGCAGCCCCAGCCGCAGCGCCAGCAAACCCTAGTACAAGTGCGGATTTTGTAATTCCATTCCTCACGGCACCCATCCTCTGCGTTCCACCGGTAGCTCATGATACCGAGCGGAGCACCGTTCGTTCAATCCCGGAATGTTCTCGGCCGAATTCTTGACTAAAAACGGATGACAGCGATTACGGCTCCTTGGACGATAAAGGCAGCAGTAGGAAGTCCCGCTCACAGAGTCATCTTCGCATCAATAGCGGGACCGACCGGCGGAGGAATTTGGGAGGGCCCAGCAACGTCGTGCCGGGTTCTCGCTGAAAACATAGGGCGGCTCGGCCGGTCGAAAAAGCTGTCGCTAACCACTTGCTGGGAAGAGGCGAACGCGCTGCCGGTACTGAACGCAACGCGATGTAACGCGGAAATAAAACGCCCGTTTGCAAGGTTCCATTCACCGTCAGTTCGCCCACGCCCATTTCCGCCACAATCTAACCACGCTGGAATCAGATACCTGTCCGGGTGGGATGGGGGACTATGCGGCGTCTGTTACGCGCGGCAGTCAGTAATTTTGCGTCGATCGGCGCGCGGAGGCGGCTCGGACCAGGACGATTTGGCCCGGTTGCCGCGGCTTTGCTGTGCCTTGCACTCGCCCATTGCACCAATAGCAGCAAGATCGATCCGCGCTTCGGCGTGGCGCCGAGCGCCCGCCTGGTCGATCCCGGCGAGCCGGTGCCCAAGGGCGGCGGCGTCTATCGGGTCGGCACGCCTTACCTGGTCGGCGGCCGGCTCTATGTCCCCGAGCTCGATCCGCATTACCGCGCCGAGGGGCTTGCCTCCTGGTACGGCGACGATTTCCACGGCCGCGCCACCGCCAATGGCGAAATCTTCGACCGCGACGCCATTTCGGCGGCCCATCCCACGATGCCGCTGCCGAGCTATGCCCGCGTCACCAATCTGAACAATGGCCGCTCGCTGATCGTGCGGGTCAACGATCGCGGTCCCTATGCCGCCAATCGCATCATCGACGTTTCCAAACACGCTGCTTCGCTTCTCGGCTTCATCGAGCGCGGCACCACGCGGGTGCGCGTGGAATATGTCGGACCGGCGCAAATCGAGGGCTCGAACGACAAGCTGCTCGAGGCCACCTTGCGCCAGGACGAGCCGGCGCCCGCGCCGGGCAGCGTCAAGTTCGCCGCCGCGACGCAGATCGTGCCGGTGGCCATGACCATGGCGCCGCGCACCCGCGTCGCCAGTACCGGATCGCTCGGCCGCTCGCTGCCGCTGGATGAATTCATCGAACGGCGACGACACGGTGCAGATCCTCAACGGCCGCGGACTTTATTGATCGCGCTGCGTGCCTGCCCGCTGGGTGGCGACGCGGGTCAGCACAAATTACCCAGACACGGAATTGGCGCCGGCTTTGGTTTATGCGGACCGTGCGGGCCCGACACGCCGCGCGGAGGCGGCGGAGGTGGAGGTGTTGGAGTTCCGGTCTTGACTGGTGGCGTGTGATCACTGTGGACGTTGCCGGCCTGCGCGCTGAGCGCCAGCAGTCCGGCCACAAGAACGACCGCCGACAGAACGGAAACTTTCGACGTAAAAGTCATGTGAACTCCCTATCTTCCATGGCCGTGGCCACCGCCGCCGCTTCCAGAGCTGCTTGGATTACTCTTGCCGACCGGCTGGACGGGCTCCGGCTTGAATGAACCGCGAGATGGTGGATCGCTCACGGTCGTTGGCGGATGCGACTTGGTTGGCAGATTGCAGCGAATTCCTGTGCAGGGCGGCGGTGGCGATTGCTGCTTTTTTGTAGTGCCGTTGCCGAAGGCGCAACTTTGATAATTAGCCAAGCATTGATCGTAACAAGCCTGGCTTCCGCTGCCGTGATTGCAATCAGCATTGCAGCCGCGCCTGATGGCCTTGCATGCAATGTTGCGCAGATCGGCAAAACTTTCCGTCGGTAAAATCACGCCTAATGAGCAACAGATCGCCGCCAATACAAATCTGTTTGCTTTTAATGTCACCATCGTATCGCTCCCCTGCCGTTGTGCGCTTTTTAAAGCGGCACCGTCTTAATGCCCGTGTCCGTGCCCGCCGCCCGCGTCGTTCTTGCGTTCATAGATCACTGGATTGCTGCCGCCGCTTCCAGGACCGTTTGGATTACTCTTACCGACCGGCTGGACGGGCCCGGCCGGCTTGAGTGAGCCGTGGGATGGCGGATTGCTCACGGTTGTCGGCGGATGCGGTTTGGTCGGCAAATTGCAGCGAATTCCCGTGCAGGGCGGCGGCGGAGTTTGTTGTTTGCTGTTGGTCCCTCCCAACTTGCAGGACAAATGATTGTCGTCGCATTTGTCGGTACAGGCCTGTTTGTTGCCTGTCGCGCCGCAGTTTCCGAGGCAGCCGCGCCAGATGCCGTCGCAGGCGATATCGTTCAAAGTTCTGGCAATGCTCTTGTCAGGCAATACGCTCAGGCCGCAGATCGCCGCCAATGCGAGCGTCATCGTCTTGATGCGGAATTTTTTTGGGATCGCCGGCCAGGCAAATCCGACCACCTTGATCCGGGTTTTTGTCACGGTTTCCGCCCCTGATTTGTAGCAACACCGGTATTTGCGGAAACGACCGCATCCCGTGAGCCTACAGCCACGTCGAAACGCGCCGCGTCTCCCGAACGGGGGAGGCAGGAGGGATGAGGAGGGACGGGAATGCGCGTTCCGGCGCCTTCGCAGGTTCGAAGAGTCAGCCGAGCAAGGGGTTGGTGTAACCGGCTAAAAGCTTGACCAGATCGGCCTGCCGGCGCGCCCCGGTCTTCTGATAGAGGCGCTTGAGGTGGGTTTTGACGGTGCCCTCGCCAATGCCGAGCGCGTCGGCGACCTGTGGCGCACCTCCGATCTCCACGATGGCCAAGAGCACGCGGACCTCCATTGGAGTGAGCTTGTAGCTTTTGGCGATTGCCTCGATCGGCGAACGTGTGGCCATCGCGGCTTTCTGAACGAACAGAACAGCCGCGGCCGCATATTTCATGCCCATGCCACGGCGAGCGCCCGACGAGAGTGGCAATACATGAGCGACGTAGTGCTCGCCGTCGCGCGCGACCAGTGGCACGGCGACGCCCCCGGCGCCGATCGCGGCATCGCCCGTGTCGGCAGCCAGAAAGATGTCCTGCAATGCCCGATTGACCTCCGGGTCGTTGGCTACGAGTTGTCCGACCGAGGCGTGCAAGATCCTGCGGTCGGCAATCATGGCGCGGCCCTCGGCGTTGGTTTGGGTAATGCGGCCGCTGGAATCCACGAACACCATGGCTGTGCTCAGCCCGTCCAGCGCGTCGGCGAACGTAGCGGCCTCCGCGGTCTTGAACTCGATGGCTTTTCCTATCAGCACGGCACGGCGAAGGTGAGGAACCAGAAGCCGTAGTCGTGCGCGCGCCTCCTCATCGGCGAGACCTTCGCGCTCGCTGCGAAACAAAGCAAATCCCGCGTGGCTGTCGGGGCCTTTGTCGAGATAAACGCAGATATTGTCGATCCAGCCTCGCGGTTGGATTAATTCCCTATAGAAGCGGGATCGCAGAAATTCCGCATGCGGCATGATCGTCGACGTACTAAAGACTTCACCGACGTCGAGCACGAAATAGGTGCCACCGATAGGGTCGAGCGCCATATATTTCTCGACATAGAGCCGGCGATATTCGGCGTCGGTCGCGAACTGGTAGACGACGTTCAAGTTTCTTCGCGAGGAATCGTGCACGAAAAAGCCGCCCGCCGAACCGCCGACAAACGATCCGATCCTGGGCAGAACCGTGTTCCAGGCCTCCGCATTCAGCGTGCAATCGTAGATCTCGCCGATCAGCTGGAGCAGGCTTTCGTCGGGGCTCATGCGCAGGTGCTCCAGGCATCCGGCAAAAGCTCAAGCCCCGGCGGTAGCAAGCCACCATCCGCGCAGAAGTCCGACGCCCCAGTGTCGGAAGCTAGCATCGTCAAGTCGCCCGGTAAAACGGATCCGTCTCGTCCGGATGTCGCCTTTGGTCACACGCAGACATCAGACCAGCGAAAGCCTCAGTCCCTTTTGCCTGCCGAAAGCGGACGCCGTGGCATGAGCGCAAGTGGGCAAAGTCATTGTCGCATTTTCATTGACATTGGTCACCGATATGGTTATATGCCGATCAGCTCGCTCACCGAAGGGCGCTTTCCGGAAGGCTGACCTGAATGCGGAGCGAGTGCGGCGCCTGCGCGCGGATTTGCAATCCGCTCCCGGGCGGCTTCGGGCATCGACCCGGCCGGCATGACGACCGGTCTGCCAGGTGTCTGGCTGAACGTGGCGGTGGAGAGGGCCTAAAGCCCGTTTGCATCTACTGTCAGGAAGCGCGGCCCGAAGCTGAGTGGTGGCGTTCGGTCGCCTAAACGAGAGCCGCGGTGGAGCGCCGAGAGGCGAGCGCATCCCGCCGAATGCGCTGCGGCATCCGTATGATGCCGCCAATGGAAGATGCGCCTGTCGGCGCTCTGCCCCCTTCGCTTTTCTTCGGGGCCTTTGGTTTTTCGTTTCGTGACATCGTGGCGTGATGTGACGTGCCGCGCGCGAAGGTGTGGTGCGCGAATGAGAGCGTGCGCCGGCAAACCCTCCCCTGCAGGGGGAGGGTCGCGTCCTGAAAGGACGCGGGGTGGGGAAGTACCGCATGCAGAAAGGCGATGATGCCGCGCCACACTTCCCCTTCCGCCGCGCGTTGCGCGGCTGCCTCCCCCTGCAGGGGGAGGCCAAGGAGATTGTGCGTCTGTTATCTTGCCGCGTTGCGCGCTAAAGCATGATCAAGAATCGCAGGGAGAGCGAAGTGCCGCATGCAAGCTTGGTGTCGGGAAGGGCAGGGAGCGCCGCTGCGATCGGCCTGTTTGCCGGTTTGCTCTGCGCCGGTGCCGCGCTCGTGCGTGTGCCGCCCGCCGACGCCGCTTCGCCGGTCACCACCAAGAGCGAAGGCTTTCAGACCAGCGCCATCACGGCGGCCTTGCTCGATGCCGGCAGCAACAGTTTCCTGTTCGAGAAGAACAGCGACCAGCCGTTCGCGCCGGCAAGCCTCGCCAAGCTCATGGTGCTGGAATACGTCTTCAACGAGATCGTGCAGGGCCGCGTCAAGCTCGACGACGAATACATCATCAGCGAAAACGCCTGGCGCAAGGGCGGCGCGCCCTCGCACACCACGACGATGTTCGCCGCGATCCACAGCCGGGTCAAAATCTCCGACCTGATCCAGGGTATCATCGTCGATTCCGCCAACGACGCCTGCATTGCCATTGCCGAGGCGCTTGCTGGCAACGAAGGCAGTTTCGGCGCCATGCTGACCAAGCGGGCGCGCGAGATCGGGCTTGAGAATTCGGTCTTCACCAACGCGACGGGGCTCGGCGATCCGAACGCGCATGTGACGGGGCGCGACATGGCCCAACTCGCCCGTCACATCATGCAGACCTATCCGCAGTTTTATCCGCTTTTTGCCGCGCGCGACTTCACCTGGAACAATATCCGCCAGGAGAACCGCAATCCGCTGCTGAGCATGGGCATCGGCGCCGACGGGCTCAAGACCGGCGAGAGTCCGGATTCCGGCTATAGCCTGGTTGGCTCGGCGCTGCAGGACAATCTGCGGCTGATCGTCGTCGTCACCGGCGCCAAGAACGAAAAGGAAAGGGGCGAGGAGGCCAAGAAGCTGCTCGATTTCGGCTTCCACGGCTTCGAGAGCAAGATCCTGTTCGCCGAAGGTCAGACCGTCGGCTCCGCCAAAGTGTTCGGCGGCGATTCCAGCTATGTCCCGCTGCTCGGGCCCGGCACGGTCAGTCTGATGATGCCGCGCAACACCAATGACCGCCTCACCGCTCGCGTCGTCTATAGCGGGCCGGTGCCGGCGCCCGTCACCAAGGGCCAGCCGATCGGCAAGCTGAAAGTCTGGCGCGGTGACAGCCTCGCGCTCGAAGTGCCGCTGCAGGCCGCCGACGATGTCGGCACCGGAACGATGTCGCAGCGGGCCATGGATGGCGCGACCGAATTGATGATCGGTCTGTTCCGCGCCGGCGTCGGCAAGCTTTAGCGTTGGAGTTTAAGGCGCCAAAGGGTGTGTCAGGCGCGGCTTCCGCCTATATTGGTCGGGCATATTGAGCGAGTTCTGCCAGATCCGGCCTCAAGCGAGTTGAGCGAAACTCCCGGTAAGCCATTGATCCAGATGGCGTGACACTGGCGTGACCCGACAGGGTATTTTGCATGCGCGGGAAGTTCATCACGTTCGAGGGCGGCGAGGGCACCGGGAAATCGACCCAGGCGGCCATGCTGGCGCTGCGTCTCGAGGCGCTGGGCCACCGCGTGCAATTGACCCGCGAGCCGGGCGGTTCGCCTGGCGCCGAGGTCATTCGCCACGTGCTGCTGTCGGGCGCGGCCAAGCCGCTCGGGCCCGATGTCGAGGCCATGCTGTTTGCTGCCGCGCGCGACGATCACGTCCAATGCACGATCCTGCCGGCGCTCGACGCCGGCAAATGGGTGATCTGCGATCGCTTCGTGGATTCGACGCGCGTCTATCAGGGCATACTCGGCCAGGTCGATCATCGCCTGATCCGCGGACTCGAGCGGGTCGCAGTCGGCGAGTTGATGCCCGATCTCACCATCATGCTGGATATCCCGGTCGAAGTCGGCATGGCGCGCGCGCGCAAGCGCCGCGGCACGGCAGCGCCCGACCGGTTCGAAGGCGAGGACCTCGAATTTCATCAGAAGCTGCGCGACGCCTATCTGGCGATCGCCGCCGAAGAGCCGCAGCGCTGCGCGGTGATCGACGCCGGCGCCGGCCGCGAAGCCGTCGCGCGCGAAATTTGGAACATTGTCGGATCAAGGCTCAATCCGGTGGTCGCGCCGCTCGGCAATGTCCGAGGCCAGCCGGTCGGCGCCTGACGATGAGCCCAAGATGAGCCCGCGCGCCACAGCCGACGACGATGATGACGCCGGGGAGGCGGGCCACCCGCGCGCGACGACGGCGCTGTTCGGCCACGCCGAAACCGAGTCCACTTTGCTTACGGCCTATCGTTCCGGCCGCGTGCCGCATGCGTTCCTGATCGCGGGGCCGCAAGGCATCGGCAAGGCGACGCTGGCCTATCGCCTGGCGCGCTTCGTTCTGGCGCATCCCGATCCGGCGTCGCGCGAGGTGCAGGCGGCCAATTCGCTCGCCGTCGGCGCCGACGATCCGGTGGCGCGGCGTATCGCGGCGCAAGCGCAGCCGGATCTGCTCATCCTCGAACGCACCTTCAACGACAAGGGCGTGCTGCATAAGCAAATCGCCGTCGAGGACATTCGCAAGACCGTGGCGTTTTTCGGCTCGACCGCGGGCGAGGGCGGCTGGCGCATCGCCATTGTCGACGCCGTCGACGAACTCAATCGCGCCGGCGCCAATGCGCTGTTGAAAGTGCTCGAGGAGCCGCCCGAGCGGGCGCTGCTCTTGCTGGTCAGCCATTCCGCCGCGCGCGTGCTGCCGACGCTGCGGTCGCGCTGCCGCATTGTCACGCTGCGGCCGCTCGCCGATGGCGATGTCGCCCGTGCGGTCGCGTCCGCGATCGGCGTCGATGCCAACGATCCGCAGTTGGTGGCGGCAGCGGCCGCCGCCGAAGGCAGCGTGGCGCGGGCTTTGTCGCTGATGGACGAGGGCGCGTTGGCGTTGCGCGAGCAGGCGCTGGCGCTGCTCGATCGGCTGCCGTCGCTCGACGCCAAGGGGCTGCACACATTGGGCGAGGCGCTGGCCGGCACCGACCCGCAGCCGCTCGCCGCCTTTGTCGACACCGTCAATGTCTGGCTGTCGCAGCGGCTGCACGGCGGGGCCCAAAGAGGCGTCAATGATATCGGCCGGCTCGACCGGCTGGCCGAAGCCTGGCAGCAGGTGAACGCCGCCGCGCGCGATGCCGAAACCTACAATCTCGAGCGCAAGCCGCTGATTTTCAGCATGTTCGGCCTCCTTGCCGAGGCCACGCGGGGTTGATACCAACCGCCGCGACATTGGATCAGGAAATGCCTGGAAAGCCCTATTACATCACGACAGCGATCGCCTATCCGAACGGCGCGCCGCATATCGGCCACGCCTATGAATTGATCGCGACCGACGCCATCGCCCGCTTCATGCGGCTCGACGGCAATGACGTCTATTTCCTCACCGGCACCGACGAGCACGGCATCAAGATGCTGCAGACCGCCGGCCGCGAGAAGATCACGCCGCGCGAGCTCGTCGAACGCAATGTGCCGCGTTTCCAGGCCATGGCGAAGACGTTCAACGCCTCGAACGACGACTTCATCCGCACCACCGAGCCGCGCCACCACGCGTCGTCCGCCGCGATCTGGGAGAAGATGCAGGCCGCCGGCGACATCTATCTCGACAAATATGCCGGCTGGTATTCGGTGCGCGACGAGGCCTATTACGACGAGAGCGAGACCCGCCTCGACGACAAGGGCACGCGACTCGGTCCGCAAGGCACGCCGGTCGAATGGGTGGAGGAGGAGAGCTATTTCTTCCGCCTCTCCGCTTTTGCCGACCGGCTGCTCAAGCTCTACAGCGACGTGCCCGATTTCGTGCTGCCGAAAGAGCGCATGAACGAGGTGGCGAGCTTCGTGCGCGGCGGCCTGAAGGATTTGTCGATCTCGCGCACGACATTCGACTGGGGCGTGCCGGTGCCCGGCGATCCCAAGCACGTCATGTATGTGTGGGTCGATGCGCTGACAAATTACATCACCGCCGTCGGCTATCCCGATACGGAATCAGCGAAATTCAAGAAATACTGGCCCGCCAATCTGCACGTGATTGGCAAGGACATTGTGCGCTTCCACGCGGTCTATTGGCCGGCCTTTTTGATGTCGGCCGGGATCGCGGTGCCGCGCCGGGTGTTCTCTCACGGCTTTCTCTTCAACCGCGGTGAGAAGATGTCGAAGTCGGTCGGCAATGTGATCGACCCGTTCGCGCTCGCCGATGCTTATGGCGTCGATCAGCTGCGCTATTTCCTGCTGCGCGAAGTGCCGTTCGGCCAGGACGGCAATTACAGCCACGAGGCCATCGTCAACCGCATCAATGCTGACCTGTCGAACGATCTCGGTAATCTGGCGCAGCGCTCGCTGACCATGGTCGGCAAGCAGTTCGGCGGCGCGCTGCCGAAGCCGGGCGCGTTCAGCGCCAACGACCAGGCGATCCTGGCCGCCGCCGACGCCATGATCGGCAAGGCGCGCGACGCCATGGCGACACAGCAGTTGCACCAGATGCTCAATGCGGTCTGGGCGGTGGTCGCGGAAGCCAATCGCTATTTCGCCGGCGAGGCGCCCTGGGCGCTCGCCAAGACCGATCCGGCGCGGCAGGGCACCGTGCTTTATGTGACGGCGGAAGTGGTGCGTCAGGTCGCCATTCTGGCGCTGCCGTTCATGCCGGATCTGGCCGCGAAATTGCTCGATCTGTTGGCGATCCCGCAGAGCGAACGCGTCTTCGCTTATCTCGGCGGCAAACATCGGATTGCCGCGGGCGCAAGCCTGCCGGCGCCGGCGCCGATTTTTCCGCGCTATATCGATCCCGACAAGCAAGCGGCGCAATGACATAGGACATGAAATAGGACTTTGATGCTCGTCGACAGCCATTGCCATCTCGATTTTCCCGATTTCGCCGACGAGCTCGATGCCGTGGTCGCGCGCGCGCGTGCCGCCGGTATTGAACGCATGGTGACGATCTCGACGCGCGTGAGGCGCTTTGATCAACTGGCCGCAATCGTCGAGCGCTTTCCCGACGTCTATTGCTCGATCGGCACGCATCCGCACAATGCGCATGAAGAGCTCGATGTGACCGTGCCCGACCTTGTCGCGTACACGCTTTCGCCGAAGGTCGTCGCGATCGGCGAAGCCGGCCTCGATTATCACTATGACAACTCGCCGCGCGAGGCGCAGGAGCGCGGCTTTCGCACCCATATCGCTGCCGCGCGCGCGACCGGGCTCCCGCTGGTCATTCACACGCGCGAAGCCGACGCCGATACCGCGCGCATCCTGGAAGAAGAAACCGGGAAGGGCGCCTTCCCCGCGGTGCTGCATTGTTTCACCGGCGGCCTGGACCTCGCCCAGCGCGCGATCGCGCTCGGCCTCTTCATCTCTTTCACCGGCATCCTGACGTTCAAGAATTCGGCGGCGTTACGTGAGATCGCAGCGAAATTGCCGGCCGACCGCATTCTGGTCGAGACCGATGCGCCTTATCTCGCGCCGGGCAAGATGCGCGGCAAGCGCAACGAGCCGGCTTTTGTGGTCGAGACCGCGAAAGTGCTCGCCGAGACGCGCGGCGTGACGTTCGACGAGATCGCGCAGCAGACCACGGCCAACTTCTTCCGGCTGTTCTCCAAAGTGCCCCGCCCCGCGGCCGCCGCTGCGTGAAAGCCGGAATGACGCTGAAAATCACCATTCTCGGCTGCGGCTCTTCCGGCGGCGTGCCGCGCCCGGCTTTGGGCTGGGGCGCCTGCGATCCGGAGCAATCCGAAGAACCGCAGGCGGCGGACCTCGATCCTGGTCGAGCGCGAGAGCGAGCGCGGCAAGACCCGCGTGCTGGTCGATACGCCGCCGGATCTGCGCGAGCAGCTTCTGGCCGCCGACGTCGATTGGGTCGACGCCGTGCTCTATACGCACGATCATGCCGACCACACCCACGGCATCGACGATCTGCGCGCCCTCTTCATCAAGCGCCGCCGCCGCGTCGACGTCTATCTCGACGAAGCGACCAGCACCTCGGTCAATCGCAAATTCGGCTATTGCTTCCAGTCGCCGCCCGGCAGCGAATATCCGCCGATCGTCACCGAACACCGGCTGGTGGCTGGCAAGCCGGTCACCATCGAGGGGGAGGGAGGGCCACTCACCGCTTTGCCGATCCTCCAAGAACACGGCGACATGGATTCGCTCGGCTTCCGCTTCGGCAATTTCGTCTACTCGGTCGATCTCAACACGGTGCCCGAGGAAAGCCTCGGCGCCTTGGCCGATCTCGACGTCTGGATGCTCGACGCGCTGCGCTACACGCCGCATCCGAGCCATCTGTCGCTGTCGGATGCGCTGGGCTGGATCGAGCGGATCAAGCCGAAGCGCGCCATCCTGACCAATCTGCACGCCGATCTCGACTACGAGGTCCTGCGCGGCAAGCTTCCGGTCCACGTGGTGCCGGCCTTCGACGGCATGAGTTTCACCGTCGCAGAAGCCCCGTAATACTGGGCCTCATGCGAATATGTTCCATAATATGTCTTATGCGAATCAGGCTAATGGCCAGTGGCGGGTCTAGGCTCAGCGCCCGGCTCAGCTTCCGCCGCCAACGCCTTCTCTTCTCTCACCAAACCCCAGGCAACAGTCGCCAGCGCACGCGCGCGGCATAGTCGCGATAGCCCGGCAGCTCGGCCTGCAAGACGCGGTCTTCGGTGACGACGCGGTACATCAGGAACGGCACGCTGAAGACCACAAGGAACGCCCAGGCGATCCACGAGCACAGCGCAAGCCCGCTGCCGAGCATGACCAGGATGCCGGCGATGTAACCCGGATGCCGGACGACCGCATAAGGCCCGCTGTCGATCACGTGCTGGCCGCGGTCGGATTGGATGCGGATGATCGAAGAGAAGAACCGGTTCACGCGCATGGCCCAGAAGCACAGCACGTAGCCTCCGGCGACGGCGACAAAACCGAGCACGCGCAGCCACAGCGGAACATCGTCGCTCCAATGGAAACGGCCGCGGTCGAGCCCGGCGATCAGCCAGTGGGCAACCAGGACGAACGGCGAACAGCCGCAGCGCGATCGGAGGCTTTTGGCCGCCCGGCCGCATGCGCTCGCGCGCCAGGTCCGGATCAAGCCCGGCCAGCGACGCGATCATGATCGCGGCCAAGATGGCGAGATAGATCCAGAACGCGGGAATGGCGAGCGTGCCGGCGCCGCCGAACAGCGCGGCGGCCGCCAGAACGAGGAAGACCACCGATTGAACATAGGCCGCTATGGGCATTGTGAAGACCCCGGCTGAACCCACTGTGCCATCACACTTGTGCCGCCCGGCTTGATCCGGCAAGCCCTCGCTCACAACCGCGGCGCGGCTCTGCTACGCTCGCGCCGCAATCAAGGATGAAGCAGGACTTCGCTCATGACCCCTTCGCGCGATATCGGCCGCCTGATCGACATCATGGCGGCGTTGCGCACGCCAAAGACCGGCTGTCCTTGGGACCTGGCGCAGGATTTTGCGACAATCGCGCCCTACACGATCGAGGAAGCCTATGAAGTCGCCGACGCCATTGCGCGCCGTGACATGGCCGATCTCAAGGAGGAACTCGGCGATCTGCTCCTCCAGGTCGTCTATCACGCGCGCATGGCGCAAGAACAAGGCGCCTTCGATTTCGGCGACGTGGTGCAAGCCATCACCGAAAAGATGATCCGCCGTCATCCGCACGTGTTCGGCGATATGGCGGGCACGCTGCATGAACACGGGCCGCAGGCTGTTGCCGGCCTCTGGGACCGGATCAAGGCCGAGGAGAAAGAAGAGCAAAGTAGGCCGCGGCGACAGCGCCGATGATGGCGCGCTTGCCGGCGTGCCGGTCACGCTCCCTGCCCTGACTCGCGCACTGAAACTTCAGGCCAAGGCCAGCAAAGTCGGCTTCGACTGGAACGATCCGCGCGCCGTTCTGAAAAAGATCCGCGAGGAAGCCGACGAGATCGAAGCCGAACTCGATGCCGCGCCGGATGCCGCGGCCGCAGAAGTCGGCGATCTGTTGTTTGCCGCAGTCAATCTGGCGCGCCACCTGCAATGCCGACCCGGAATCCGTGCTGCGCGCGACCAATCGAGAAATTCGAGCGTCGGTTTCGCCTCTATCGAGCATGCGCTCGCCGCGCAAGGCAAAGCGCCGCAGAATGCGACCCTTGCCGAGATGGACGCGCTCTGGAACGAGGCCAAAAGCCGCGAATGACCGGCGCTACTTAATGAGGCCCGCCAACCGCGGCAGCCACAGCGCGATTTCGGGGAAGAACGTTACGGCGAGCACGTTCGCCAGCATGATGGCGATGAACGGCGGCACTTCGCGGAAAATCTCCGACAACGGCGTTCGCGTCAGTCCGCTCATGACGAACAGCAACAGCCCGTGCGGCGGCAATGTCAGGCCGACCATCATGTTGAGCACGACGACGATGCCGAAATGAATGAGATCGATATTGAGCTCCTGCGCAATCGGCACCAGAAGCGGCACGATGACCAGCAGGATCGTGACCTCGTCGAGCACGATGGCCAGGAACAGCATCAGCACGTCGACGCATAACAGGAACGCTATCGGCGACAGATTCCATCGCATGAAGGTCGTTTGGATGAGCTGCGGCACGCCCTCGTTGGCGACCGCATAGTTGAAGACGAACGCGCCCGACATGATCAGCGCGATCATCGCCGTGGCGCGCACCGTGTCGGAGATGACGGTGAGCAATTGCGGCAGCCGCAGCGTGCGATAAACGATCAGCGCCAGCAGCAGCGCATAGCTGGCGGCAATTGCCGCGGCTTCGGTGGGCGTGGTGACGCCCGAATAGATCAGGCCGAGCAGAATTCCGGGCAGCGCGATCGGCAACAGCGCGCGGCCGAGCACCGGAACGGTTTGCGCCCAGCCGATGCGCTTTCTCGCGCGGAAAATCGCGGCGGCGGGCGATCAGCGCGATCACCAGCATCATCGAAGCCGCCATCAGGCCAGCCGGCACAAGGCCGCCGAGAAACATCGCGCCGACCGAAGCATTGGCGATCAGCGCGTAGAAGATCATCGGGATCGAGGTCGGCATCAGCGGGCCGAGCGTCGCCGAAACCACCGAGGTCGCGGCGGCAAAACCTGGCGGATAACGGCCCTCCTTCGCCATCATCCGCGCCAGCACCAGACCCGGGCCCGACGCGTCCGCGACCGCGCTGCCGCTCATGCCGGAAAAGATCAGATTGGTGACGACATTCACCTGCGCGAGGCCGCCCGGCAGATGGCCGACCATGGCGGCGCCGAAGCGCAACAGCCGCTCGATCACGCCGCTCGCATTCATCACATTGGCGACGAAGATGAACATCGGCACGGCGATGAGCAGATAGCTGTTGTAGAGGCCGTTCATGGTCTGGTCGACGACCAGGCCGACGTCCTGATGCGTCGCGATCAGATAGACATAGCCTGCGGCGAGCATGGCGAGGCCGAGCGGCGCGCCGAGCACAGCCGCGAGCGTGAACACGCCGAGCAGGACCCACAGACCTATGGCCATGGCGCGCCCTTGTTCAGATGTGATCGCGCCAGCGCGCGCCGAGCAATTGTCGCATTGCGAACAGCGCGCGCACGATCATCGCGACGAGGAAGATGCCGAAGCAGGAATAGACCCAATCGAGCGGCAGATTGAGCACCGGCGTATGCTCGCGCCACAGAAAGCGGATATAGCCGAGCGAACCCGGCAGCGCCCACAGAAAGACGCCGCCGATCAGGATATTGCGCAGGACCGCCGCGACGCGCTTGCCCCGCGCCGGCAACAGCCGGACGACAATGTCGAAGCTGATCTGGTCATGCTCGCGCACCACGAAGGCCTGGGCCCAGAAGATGATCCAGATGAACAGGATCACCAGCACTTCGTCAGCCCATACCGCTTCGTCGTGCTCGAAATAGCGGGTGAAGATCTTGTAGTTGAAGATAACGAAGACCGCGGCGAACATGGCGCAGGCGATCCAGTCGGCGATTTGCCGCAACCGCGCCGCCGGCGAAGCGAGACGATCGCCCCGCTCTTGTTCGCGCGATCCGTCGTCCTCCATCTGCCGCGCCTTTACGCCTTTTGTGCGCGCTGCTAGCCCCGCCGCGTCCCACTGTTTGGCAAGATCGGAATCGGCATAGACCTTGTCGGCGGCCGCGCGGAACGGCGCGAGATCGATTTCCGTGACCGTGAGCCCCCTGCCCTTGAGTGCCGTAACGACGGCAGCCTCGTCGCCGAGCCTCGCCTCATCGCCGCTTTTTGCCGCCTTCAGCGATGCGTCGGCGAACACCTTTTTCTGTTGCGCATTGAGGCCGTCCCAGACCGGCTTGGCGACGGCAAAGAACACCGGCTGCACCATATGCGCGGTCAAGACGATCTGTTCGCTCACTTCGTAAAACTTTGCGGCATTGAGGATCGACAGCGGATTCTCCTGCCCGTCGACCGTACCGGTCTTCAAGGCCAGGTAGACTTCCGGCATGCCGAGCGGCACCGGCGTGACGCCGAGCGTTCGGCCGAGCAACAGCCATTCGGGACCGGCCGGCATCCGCATCTTGACGCCGGCGAGATCGGCCGGGCCTTTAACGTCGCGCTTCTGCCGCAGATTGACCTGCCGCGTGCCGAGATAATGTGTGGCGATGATCTGGATGCCCATCTTGTCGGCGACGGTCTTGCGGAAGTCGTCGCCGATCGGGCCGTCGAACACCCGGCGCAGTCTGAGCATAGTCGCGCAGAAGATAGGCGCGGTTGAAATAGCCGAGCTCGGGAACCTGCTGGGCCACCTCGAAACTCGTCATCGTGCTCATTTCGAGATTGCCGCGCTGCAGCGCCGGCACTTCGGTGCCCTGCTTGAACAGTGTCGAGGCCGGGATGGACGCTGACATCGAGCCCGACGGCGGCCTGATCGACATCGGCCTTGAGCTGGTTGAGCGCCTTGGTGAGAAAATCCGACGGCGGCGCGGCCGTCGAGATGCGGATTTGCACGGGCGACTGCGCGCGGACACGAGACGCGAATGCCCGCTGCCGTGGCCGAAAGTCCGACTGTCATCGACCTGCCGGCGGCTGATCATTGCCCTTCCCCCAAATTGCTTCCGAAGCCTTAGTCCGGGTGATTATGCCGTGGCGGCGCTAATGCGCAAATTTGGCTTTGACCGAGGCCGCGCGCTCCGGGGCCGCCCGCACGGTCATGGCAATGCGCCCGTGATCGTCGACGGCTTTGTGGAGGACTTCGGTGTGGCGATGCAGCCAGCTGACGCCGGCGCCGTCGGCCGGATCGAGATTGAGCTCGATCAGCACCCGGCCGGCGCTGAGCCGCTGCTCAATCGCGGCATCCAGAGCATCGATCCCTTCTCCGGTAATGGCGGACACCAGGATCGGCCGCTCCGCCTGCTCCCGGCGTTCGGCGATGTTGGCGAGCCGCAACCGCTCCGCCGGATCGATCCGGTCGATCTTGTTCCAGACCTCTATCAGCGACGGCTTTGCGCCCGGCGCGTTGTTGGGATCGACGCCGAGCTGGCGCAAAATATTCTCGACATCGGCCAATTGCGCCTCGGCGTCCTCATGCGACACGTCGCGGACGTGCAGAATGACGTCGGCCTCGATCACTTCCTCGAGCGTGGCGCGGAATGCGGCGATCAGCATGGTCGGCAGATCGGAGATGAAGCCGACCGTGTCGGACAGGATGATGCGTGCGCCGTGCGGCAGGTTGACAGCGCGCAATGTCGGGTCGAGCGTGGCGAACAGCATATCGGCCGACAGCACGCTCGCCTGCGTCATGCGGTTGAACAGCGTCGATTTTCCGGCGTTGGTGTAGCCGACCAGAGCGACGATCGGATACGGCACGCGGCGGCGGCTCTCGCGATGCAATTCGCGGGTGCGTTTGACCTTGCCGAGCTCATTCTCGATCTTGGCAAGGCGCTCCTCGATCAAGCGCCGGTCCGCTTCAAGTTGCGTCTCGCCGGGACCGCCGAGGAAGCCGAACCCGCCGCGCTGGCGCTCGAGATGGGTCCAAGTCCGCACCAGCCGGCTTTTCTGATAGGTCAGATGGGCATGTTCGACCTGTAGCGTGCCTTCCCGCGTGCGGGCGCGCCGGCCGAAAATCTCGAGAATGAGACTGGTGCGGTCGAGAACCTTGGCGTTCCATGCCTCCTCGAGATTGCGCTGCTGCACCGGCGTGAGCGCGCAATCCATCACCACGATGCCGACGTCGAAGGATTTGACGAGGCCCGCGATCTCTTCGACTTTGCCCTTGCCGAGGTAGGTTGCCGGCCGCAATTGGCCGAGCATGACGATGCCGGAATGCGCGACATCGAGATCGATGGCGCGCGCAAGGCCGACCGCTTCGTCGAGCTTTGCCGCCGCGGTGCGGTCGCTGGCGGATGGCAAGCGCCTCCGCCCGGCGCAACGCGGGCTCGATGACGAGCGCGCGGCCGGTCGCAGAGCGACCGTTTGCCGAGTCCTTCGGGCTCAGCCGGTCAGCACGCGTGTCGCGACGTCGTGGCTCCAAACCAGTCCTATTCCCCGGACGGCGCTTCCTCGGCGCCTTCGAAGAGTTGCACCGGGTGACCCGGCATGATGGTCGATATCGCGTGCTTGTAGACGAGCTGCGAATGCCCGTCGCGACGCAGAAGCACGCAGAAATTATCGAACCAAGTGACAACGCCTTGGAGCTTCACACCGTTCACCAGAAAGATCGTGAGCGGAATTTTGGCTTTGCGGACGTGATTGAGGAAGGTGTCTTGAAGATTTTGTGCGCGGTCGGCTGCCATGCCGTTTGTTCCGTTCTTTTGTACCGCGGACCCCTGTGCCGCGGGTCGTTTCTTGTACCTTCGTCAGTCCCCTTGCTTCTCGGCCTCACGCATTTCGCTTTTGCGCATGTCCTTATCGGAAAACCGGTATCCACTTTTCCGGGACACGCGCCAAGTCGGGCCGGATGGACCCGAAGGATCGACTATTAGAAATCGGGCCGCCGACCGATGCAAGCCCAGATTGATGGCAGGGAGGCGCGATCCCGTCCTAGCTGACCTCGGCAAAGCGGTGAAATTCCCGCCGGAGCGCGGTCGCCAGCAGCCCCGGCGCGCCGTTGCCGACCGGGCGGTCGTTAATCCGCACCACCGGAAGCACGATTTGGCTGGCCGAGGTGATGAAAGCCTCGCGCGCGGCGTAGGCTTCTTCCAGGGTGAAAGGCCGCTCCTCGAGCTTGAGCCCCTGGGCCTTGATCACTTCGAGAAGCACGGTGCGGGTAATGCCGCGCAGGATCGCATGGTCGGCCGGCCGGGTCACGACCGTGCCGGCGGCGGTGACGATCCAGGCATTGGCCGAGGCCGCTTCGGTCACGGTTCCCGCAGGATCGACGAACCAGGCATCGCGCGCGCCCTTTTCGATGGCGGCCTGCCGCGCCAGGACGTTTGGCAATAGCCCGATGGTCTTGATGTCGACACGGCCCCATCGGTTGTCGGGAACGCTGACCACTGCAATGCCGGTGTCCGCCAGCGCTTCGTTGCGCGCCAGGTTCAGGGGGCGCGCTGTCACCACAAGGCTTGGGGTGACGGGAACGGTCGGAAAGGCATGATCGCGGCGGGCGACGCCGCGGGTGATCTGCAGATAGACGATGCCGTAGGTGATGCGATTGCGGCGCACGACTTCGTGCAAGACGAGGTCGAGCGCCCGCAGCGAAATCGGCAGTGCAATGCGCAATTCGGAAAGCGACCGCTGCAGCCGTTCAAGGTGGCGCCGCTGGTCGATGAGGCGGCCGTCCCTCACCTCGCAGACTTCATAGACGCCGTCGCCGAACTGATAGCCGCGATCCTCGACATGGACCTTGGCCTGCGCGAGCGGCAGATAGCGTCCGTTGACATAAGCGATTCTAGACATGAGCTATTCAAGACATGGGGCGATGCGGGACATCGAGGTCAGTCGATCCCCAGCGCCTTGAGCTTGCGGTGCAGCGCCGAGCGTTCCATGCCGACAAATTCGGCGGTGCGCGAGATGTTGCCGCCGAAGCGATTGATCTGGGCCAGCAGATATTCGCGCTCGAACACTTCGCGTGCCTCGCGCAGCGCCAAGCTCATCAGATGCTCGCCGCCATTGCCGTTGGGCATGTTCGGGATCATCGAGCCGACATCCTGCGGCAGCATGGAAGCCGTGATCACGGCTTCCGGCTCGCCGCCAGCGAGGATCATCAGCCGTTCGACGTTGTTGCGCAGCTGCCGGACATTGCCCGGCCAGTCGTGCGATTGCAGCACGGCGAGCGCGTCGGCGCCGACATTGCGCTTGGGCAGACCGGTCGTTTGCGAGATCTGCGCCATGAAATATTCGACCAGTCCCGGAATGTCCTCGCGGCGCTCGGACAGCGCCGGCACCTTGATCGGCACCACCGAGAGGCGGTGATAGAGGTCCTCGCGGAATTTTCCGGCGGCGATGTCGGCCTCGATATTGCGGCTGGTGGACGACACGATGCGCACATCGACGGTGACTTTGGTACTGCCGCCGACGCGCTGGAAGGTCTGGTCCACCAGGACGCGCAAGATCTTGTTCTGCGTCTCGCGCGGCATGTCGGCGATCTCGTCGATGAACAGCGTGCCGCCATGCGCTTCTTCGAGCGCGCCGACCTTGCGGCTGGTCGCGCCATTGGTGCCGCCCTCGACGCCGAACAATTCCACTTCCATGTAGTCGGGCGTGATGGCCGCGGCATTGATGACGACGAACGGCCCGTTGGCGCGCCCCGAAAGGCCGTGAATGGTGCGGGCGGCAAGTTCCTTGCCGCTGCCGGACGGGCCGACGATCAGGATGCGGCTGTTGGTCGGTGAGACTTTCTCGATGGTCTGGCGCAGCTGATTGGCGGCGGGCGAATGCCCGACCAGGGCCGTCGCCAGCGGCGCCATCTGCTTGAGTTCGCGCACCTCGCGGCGCAGCCGCGAATTCTCCAGCGCCCGTTCGGCGACCAGCAGCAGCCGATCGGCCTTGAACGGCTTCTCGATGAAGTCGTAGGCGCCGCGCTTGATGGCCGAAACCGCGGTCTCGATATTGCCGTGTCCGGAAATCATCACCACCGGCAGTTCGGGATGGTCTACTTTGAGGCCGTCGAGCAGTTGCAGCCCGTCGAGACGGCTGCCCTGCAGCCAGATGTCGAGGAACACGAGGTTCGGCCGGCGTGCGACGACGGCGGCGAGCGCCTCGTCGCTGTCGCGCGCGGTGCGCGTGCCGTGGCCCTCGTCCTGGAGAATACCCGCGACCAGTTCGCGGATATCGGTTTCGTCATCGACGATCAGAATATCAGATGCCATGTCTAAACCGTCGCCCTGTAACGCTTCCGCCGATTATTCGGTCTTTCACTCACGTGGTCGTTTCGCTTCGCAGGTTTGTTCGTTCGTTCCACTCATGTCACTCGTCACTCTGCCGCCGCGCGCGCGGCCTCGACCGGCTCGGCGACAAAGCGCAGTTGCATCCATGCGCCGCGCGCGCCCGGAATCTTGTCGGCGGCGTCGCGCAGTTCGAGCTTGCCGCCGTGTTCTTCCAGGACGCGGTTGACGATGGCGAGCCCGAGGCCGGTGCCCTTCTCGCGCGTGGTCACGTAAGGCTCCAGCAAACGGGCCCGGTTCTCCTTGGGCAGGCCGATGCCGTTGTCGATCACATCGATCACGACGTCTTTGCCGTCGCGCGCCGCGCTCACCGTGATGTGGCCGCGGCCGAGCGCGTCGGCCGGCACTGCCGCAATCGCCTCGGTCGCGTTCTTCACGATATTGGTGAGCGCCTGCGAAATCAGCCGCCGGTCGAAGCGCGCATTCATGACGTCGGCCGGCAATTCGACATCGAAATCGATATCCGGATGCGCGACCCGCAGCAGGAACACCACCTGCCGCACCGTCTCGGCGACGTCCTCGTCGGCGATGACCGCCTTCGGCATCCGCGCAAAGCGCGAGAATTCGTCGACCATGCGCTTGATGTCGTCGACCTGGCGCACGATCGTTTCGGTGCATTGCTCGAATACCGCCGGATCGTCGGTGATCGACTTGCCGTATTTGCGGCGCAGCCGCTCGGCCGACAATTGGATGGGCGTCAGCGGATTCTTGATCTCGTGGGCGATGCGGCGGGCGATGTCGGCCCAGGCCGAGGTTCGCTGCGCCAGAACGAGCTCGGTGATGTCGTCGATGGTGATGACGTAGCCGTGCTCGGCTTCGGTTGTCTGTTCGCTGGTGACTCGCACCGAATAATTGCGCTCCTGGCCGTTGCGCGACACCGTGACCTGCCGTTGCACCAGGCGCTGATTGCCGCTGCGGGCAGCGTCGAAAATCTCGGCGAGCTCGGGCGCGACCTCCGCCAGCGGCAGGCCGAGCGCCTCGTTTTCGGCGCGGCCGAGAAGCCGCTCGGCCGAACGGTTGACGATGGATATCCGGCCGTCGCCATTGATGCCGATGACGCCGGCGCTGGCGCCCGACAGCACCGCTTCGGTGAAACGGCGCCGGCTGTCGATGACGTCGCGGGCGCGCACGATGTCCTCGTGCTGCGTGCGCAGTTCCTGCGTCATCTTGTTGAATGTTTCGCCAAGCTGGGCCAGATCGCCTTCCGAACGGCGCACCGGCACCTGGATATTCAGATTGCCGGTCGACACTACATTCGCCGCGCCGATCAAGCGACGGATTGGCGCCACCAGCCGATTGGCGAAGTCGAGCCCGATCCACGCCGCCGACAGCAGCACGATCAAAGCGATGACCGTAAACATCAAGGCGAAGGCAACCTGAATGCCGAGCCGTCGCGCCTCGAGCGTGGCGTATTCGCCGACATTCTCCTGCGTGGCGCGCAATTGCTGCACGACACGAGGATCGAGAAGGCGCGCCACATAGAGGTACATGTCGTCATAGCCACGCAGCTTGACCACCGCGGCGACGTGATCGCCTTCCGGAATGAGCGCGACCTGCGGCTCGGTTTCGGTCGTCTCGCTCAGGAGCTGCGCCGACGGCAGGACGATTTTCGGTCCCATGGTCACGTCGGCGCGCTCGACTGTCGAGCCGTCGGGCTTGATGATGATCGCGGCGGAAAGGTTGCGGCCGGTGGCCTGCGCGGTCAGAAAGCGGCGGAACTGGTCGCGATCCTGATCGAAGACCGGCTTGGCGCGGCCGAGATCGTACGCCATCGCCAGAACCTCGCCGCGGATCGCTTCGGCGTGTTCGTTGACATAGGCATTGGCGACGATCAGCGACTGCTCGATCATGGCGCGGGTGCGCGTCGAGAAGAAGCGATCGAGACCGCGATCCAGCGTCGTCGACGCCACGACCGCGATGAGAATGGTCGGCACCGCGGCGATCACCGCGAACAGGCTCACGATCTGGATGTGCAGCCGGGAGCCGGCGCGCCCGCGCCGTCGTGCTTGCACGACAACCCAGACTTCCCGCCCGATGATGGCGAGCAGCAAGACCCCGGTGACCGCATTGCCGAGCAGCAACTGCTTGACCACCTCGTCGACGGGCGCGATCCAGGTCAGGCCGCCGAGCACCAGAAATGTGGCAGTGGCCCACAGCAGCGCCAGGCCGAGCGAGATAGCGCCGATCAACCGCGACGAGATCGGCGTCGGAGCACCGAGCAGCAAGGCGTCGGTCACAATATTGCCGGCGAGCAGCAAGACCACGATTGCCGCCTGGATCAACGCCGTCGTCGGCACGGGGCCAGCGCTGCCGCCGTGGATGAGCGCGCGCAACACGCTGAGCGCCGCCCCCAAAGCGGGAACCGGCTGGATCGGGGTAATTCCGGAAAGAACGACGAGCGTCAGCGCTGCCGAGATCAGCGCAATGCTGTCCGCAAGGGGACCGGCCAGCCATGAGCTTGCCGGCGCCGCGGCGGTGGCCGCCGGTTCAAGCGGCACGACATCATCGACAGTCGACATACGAGCTTCCCGGCAACGCGCGACCGCTTCAATTGCACTGAAATTTGCAGGCGAGCAGAAACCAACCACCCAGCCCAGGTGATGCTTTTATACAACAATGTTGCCCAATTGCGACATTTTCTTGCCGGGCATTCCCCCAGCAAGATCAAGAAGGAGTGGCCGGCGGCCCGAAGTTGGAACTTCGGCTTAGCGACAAGCAGCGGCCTTGGCGGGACCTTTGGCTGCGTCGTCCCTCACGATCAAACGCGGAAGCGTCCGTTCCAGGAGTTCCTCGGCTTCCTGCGCTATCCGCGTCACGATCTCGGCGGCCGACGGGATGTCATGAATGAGACCGGCGTCCTGCCCCATCGACAAAGGCCCCTCGGCAACGTCACCAGATTCACGCGCAGCGCGCAATTTGGCATGTGCCTCCGCGCGGGATTGGCGAAGCGCCCACTCCCGTCCCGCCCAACGTTCGATGAAGCGATTGCGGCGTGAGCGCGTCATGGCGCCAGGCCAGACCAGCCCGGACGCGATGTCGGGAATCTCGCTCAGCTGGGTGTCGTGTCCGTCGCTGTCGACGATGGCTTGCTTGAAGTTCGGATGCAGCGGCGATTCCGTGGTGGCGAGGAACCGTGTTCCCAGCAGAATGCCCTGGGCGCCGAGCGCGAGAGCGGCGACAAGACCGCGTCCATCGGCAAAGCCGCCCGCCGCCAGAACGGGAATTGGCGAGACGGCATCGACCACCATGGGGATCAGCGGCATGCTCGCCATCCATCCGACATGGCCGCCGCCTTCGGTGCCCTGAGCGATGATGATATCGGCGCCGGCCTCCGCTGCGCGTTCGGCTTCGTCGACAGTGCCGGCCATATGGGTGACCTTGCAGCCGGCGCGCTGCGCACGCCCGAAATAGTCCTTCAAGTTCTGCTCCGGGCGGGCCCAGGCGAATTGCATCACATTCGGCTTCAGTTCGAGCGCCATTTCGAAACTGTCCTCGCGCGTATCGAACAGGAGGAAGTTCAGGCCGAATGGTCGATTTGTTCCTTGGCGAATGGCGGCAGTGCGCTCCCGGATCTGCTCCGGCGTTTGGTAGTGACATCCCAGTGCGCCAAGCCCGCCGGCGCGCGAAACGGCGGCTACCAGTTCCGGCGAGGTCGCCGAACCCATTCCTCCAAGCGCGATGGGATGCTCGATGTCGAGAAGATCACAGATCGGAGTCCGGATCATTTGTCGCCCTCCCGGCTTTTTAGGTCACAGCCGTCGGATTGCGCTTTGAGCGTCGCGGCTTTCGGCAGAACCTATCGACCGAGATTGCCGGTCACAAGGCCACCAACAATGCGCCGCAGAGCGCGCCGATGCCGGACCGCTTGCCCCGAGCTCAAGGACGTAAGGAGGAGCGCGGCAGCGCGCGATCTCAGCTGCCGCCGGTGCGATAGACCTGGATGTCGAGGTCTCGGATCTTCTTGCGCAACGTGTTGCGGTTGACGCCGAGGAGGTCGGCAGCGCGGATCTGATTGCCGCGCGTCGCCGTCAGAGCTGCCGACAATAGCGGCCCCTCCACCTCGCGAAGAATGCGGTGATAGAGGCCGGGCGGCGGCAGGCCGTCGTCGAAGCCGGAGAAATAGCGCGCCAAGTAGCGCTCGACCGAGCCAGACAGATTTTCGTCGCCGCCCTTGCTGTCGCCGGGCGCTACCAAAGCGGGCTGCGCCAGCTCGGTATCGATCACCGCGGTGGTGATCGTCTCCTGCGGATAAAGCGCGGCGAGCCGACGGGCGAGATTTTCCAGCTCACGCACATTGCCGGGCCAGCGATGCCGCTTGAGGCGATCGAGCGCCGCTTGATCGATCTGCTTGGGCGGCAGGCCTTCGCGTTCGACCATCGTGAAGAAATGCCGGATCAGGTCGGGGATGTCTTCGGTACGCTCACGCAACGGCGGCAGGCGCAACGGCACGACATTGAGCCGGAAGAACAGATCCTCGCGGAACAGGCCCTGCTGGATCAGCTGGCGCAGGTCCTTGTTGGTCGCGGCGATGATACGCACGTCGGCCTTGATCGCAGTGCGGCCGCCGACCGTGGTATATTCGCCCTGCTGCAGCACCCGCAGAAGCCGCGTTTGCGCCTCCATCGGCATATCGCCGATCTCGTCCAGGAACAGCGTGCCGCCTTCGGCCTGCTCGAACCGGCCGGAACTGCGACTATTGGCGCCGGTGAAGGCGCCCTTCTCATGCCCGAACAGTTCCGACTCGATCAAGTCGCGCGGGATCGCCGCCATGTTGATGGCGACGAACGGCCCGGTGCGGCGCTTGCCATAATCGTGCAGCGCGCGCGCCACCAGTTCCTTGCCGGTGCCGGACTCGCCGGAAATCATCACGGTAAGATCGGTCTGCATCAGCCGCGCCAGCACGCGGTAGATTTCCTGCATCGCCGGCGAGCGGCCGACCAGCGGAATGGACTCGAAGTCCTCGATCTTGGCCGGCTGCCGCGCCTTCTCCTTCGGTTCCGACAGCGCGCGGCCGACAATGGCGATGAGCTCCTTCAGGTCGAACGGCTTCGGCAAATATTCGTAGGCGCCGCGCTCCGATGCGCGAATCGCTGTCATGAACGTGTTCTGCGCGCTCATGATGATGATCGGCAGATCCGGCCGCGACTTTTTGATCCGCGGCAAGAGATCGAACGCGCTCTCGTCCGGCAGCACCACGTCGCTGATGATGAGATCGCCGTCGCCCTGACTGATCCAGCGCCACAGCGTCGCGGCATTGCCGGTCGAACGCACTTCGTAGCCGGCGCGCGAGAGCGCCTGATTGAGCACTGTCCGGATCGCCGCGTCGTCGTCGGCAACAAGAATGCTTCCAGCGGGCATCAACGATCCCCTTGTGGTTTGGCGGCGCGTTCCGGTTCGGCGCCCTCGCCGCCATTCGTCACGGCGTATTTCGGCATCAGGATGCGGAACATGGTTCGGCGCGATTGCAACTCGCATTCGATGATGCCGCCATGATCGCCGACGATCTTTGCGACCAGCGCCAGGCCCAGGCCTGAGCCCGTCGGCTTGGTGGTGACAAACGGATCGAACAGATGCGGCATCAGCTCGTCGGGCACGCCGGGCCCGTTGTCGCGCACGCCGAATTCGAGCGGCAGTGAGACGCGGGCATTGGCGCCCGGCAGCGACAGCCGCACGCCGGGACGGAACGCCGTCGTCAGCACGATCTCGCCCCCGCTGGTATTCTCGCCGATCGCCTCGGCCGCGTTCTTGATCAGGTTGAGAAAGACCTGCACCAGCTGATCGCGGTTGGCGAGAACCGGCGGCAGCGACGGATCGTATTCCTCGATGAACTTGATGTTGCGGGCGAAGCCCGATTGCGCGAGCCGGCGGACGTGATCGAGCACGACATGGATATTGATCGGCTCGCGCTCGACCGGGCGCTCGTCGCTGAACACTTCCATGCGATCGACGAGCTTCACGATGCGGTCGGTTTCGTCGCAAATGAGCCGCGTCAGCGTGCGGTCGTCATCGTCGACGGATTGCTCGAGCAGTTGCGCCGCGCCGCGGATACCGGACAGCGGATTCTTGATCTCGTGCGCCAGCATGGCGGCGAGCGCGATGACGGAACGCGCGGCGCCGCGGTGGGTGAGCTGGCGATCCATCTTGTCGGCGATGGTGCGTTCCTGCAGCATGACCACGACATGATCGAGCTGCTCGGGTAGCGGCGCGACGTGAAGATCGACCAGCCGATCGCCGGGATTGCGCGGCGTGCCGAGGTCGACCTTGTATTCGTTGACGGCGGAGCTGCTGCGGCGCACCTGCTCGATCAAGGCAATGAGCGGACTGCCAAACGGCACCAGGTCACGCAGCAGATGGCGCCGGAGCACCGGCAGCGAAACTTCAAAGAACGATTCCGCCGCGACATTGGCGTCGATCACCTTGCCATCGGCCGCGACGACGATGACCGGATGCGGCAGGGCGTTCAGGATTGCCTCTGGCGTCGAAGAGGTCAGCAAGGACTCCACCGCGCTCATGGCATGGGCCTCGCAGGTGCATCTTTACCGGCGCCGGTACGCCGATAACAAAGTGTTCAAAATCAAGCTCGTAACCATTGTTCTCTGAAGCCGGCCTGAGGTCTGTCGGGTGCCTGCACACACAATAGGCATTAATCACTACGTGCTTAGAGTTTAGCCAAATCGTCAAGCAGTGCAAGTGCTGCACCGCAATATCCCTAATCTGTGCAAATCTGGCTCGGGCGGCCGGCCGATGGGGTCCAGGGCGTCAAAACCGCTTACGTGCGCTTCGCACCAGCCGCCGACATGCGCTAAGGCATGGCCGGCGAAACGAGCGTGAACTGATCGAGCGATTGCACTGCCCAAATTGGGATCAGAGCATTTATGACAGAATTGGTTGCAGCCGTTGTCGTCGCCGGAGGCCGCGGCGAGCGTGCCGGCGCGGGAATGTCCGAAGCAATATCGCGACATCGCCGGGCAGCCGATGATCCGCCCGGCGTTGCGCGCCTTTCTCGATCATGCCGGGATCGGCGTGGTGCAGCCGGTCATCGGCGCTGCCGACACCTCGGCGTTTCGTGCGGCTACGCTCGGCTTCGACAAGATGTCGCCTCCGGTTCAAGGCGGAGCGACACGGCAAGCTTCGGTGCGCGCCGGCCTTGAAGCGTTGGCGAGCCGCTCGCCGGCGCAGGCCCCTGCCCTTGTTCTCATTCACGATGCAGCGCGTCCGTTTCTCACGTCCGCGCTGATCGATCGCGCGATCGCCGCGGCCAAGGCAACCGGCGCGGCGGTGCCGGGCCTTGCGGTTGCCGACACAGTCAAGCAAATCGATGCCGCTTCGGTCGTCATCGAGACGCTCGATCGCAATCACTTGCGGATCATCCAGACCCCGCAAGCCTTCGCGTTCGAACCGATTTTGCAGGCGCATCGGCGTGCGGCCGCGGCCGGGCTTGAGAATTTCACCGACGACGCGGCGCTTGCCGAATGGGCCGGCCATCGCGTTAGTGTTTTCGAAGGCGAAAGCGGGAATGTGAAAGTGACGACCAGCGACGATTTTGCCCGCGCGGAGCTCGCGCATCTGGCCGCCTTGGCCGACATCCGCATCGGTTCCGGCTTTGACGTGCACGCTTTCGCCGACGGCGATCATGTGATGCTCGGCGGTGTGCGCATCCCGAACGCGCGCGGCGTGACCGGACATTCGGATGCCGATGTGGCGCTGCATGCGCTGGTCGACGCCATTCTCGGCGCGCTTGCCGACGGCGATATCGGCTCGCATTTCCCGCCCAGCGATCCGCAATGGAAAGGCGCGTCGTCCGACCGCTTTCTCGCGTTCGCCTGCGAGCGGGTTCGCGCCCGCAAGGGCATCATCGCCAATCTCGACGTGACGGTGGTTTGCGAAACGCCGCGCGTCTCGCCGCATCGCGACGCCATGCGTGCGCGCATTGCCGAGATCGCCGGCATTTCGCCCGACCGTGTCGCCGTCAAGGCGACCACCAGCGAGCAAATGGGTTTCACCGGACGCAGCGAAGGCATCGTCGCAATGGCGACGGCGACCGTCCGTCTGCCGTGGTCGGCCTGATATGGTGCGCGGCGCCACAGCCGCCGATCTGCACCGGATGGCGCGGCGCGTGCTCGAGCTTTGCCGGGCGCGCGGCTTGCGCGTCGCCACCGCGGAGTCCTGCACCGGCGGGCTCGTCGCCGGCGCACTGACCGAGATCGCAGGCTCCTCGGATGTGGTCGATCGCGGCTTCGTCACTTATTCGAATGAAGCGAAGCAAGCGATGCTCGGCGTGCCGGCCGCGATGCTAGAGCGTTACGGTGCGGTCAGCAGCCAGACGGCGGCGGCGATGGCCAAAGGCGCCTTGAAGAATTCGCTGGCCGATATCGCCGTCTCGATTACCGGCATCGCCGGGCCTGGCGGCGGCAGCAAGGGGAAACCGGTCGGACTGGTTTATTTCGCCGCTGCCCGCCGCGGCGGCAGGCCCCTCGCGCAAAGGCGGCTTTACGGCAAGATCGGGCGCAGCCGCGTGCGCGCGCTTTCGGTCGTGCAGGCGCTCGCGATGATCGAGACACTCGCCAAGCCGCCGCGCCGCTGAAAGCTTACCTGCCCCAGACGCCTTCGGGCGGCGGCATGAAAACGCGTTTGTCGCCAAATCCTGGATACGGATACCAGCGGCCGGGCGCCCAATAGACCGTCGGGCCGGGTCCGTCGTCCGGGCTCAAGCTGCCATAGATGCTGCTCGACATGTCCCCGGGCATGTATCCATCTGGCGCGGATCGATAGCCGTATTGCGGCATGGCACCGGCGCGCTGCACTTGCTGTGATGGAGGGAGCGGCGGCGAAAAATGATCAGCAGCCGGTGCGGCCGAAGCTTGCTGATTTCCCGATGCTGGCGGAGGCGCCGACACCACGCTCTGGTGCGGCTTCACAGCCGGCTGCGCCTTGTCCTCAGCATGTCGCGTATTTGTGACCTCGGCCAAAGCGAGACCGAGGACGACCACGGCGGCAGCGGCAAGCGGTTTGGTCCAAGTCATCATCGCCCTCTCAGGCAAAGCTCTTGCACCCCGATTATCCGCCGGTCCCTTGATGAATTCGATCCTGTCACCGGCCCCATCGGCAAGGATAGTTAAGCAAATGCAACCAGGCTTTGCCGGCGGCAATCAGGCTTCGAGCTGATGAATGGTGCGGTTGGCGCTGCGCAGGCGTCCGCTCAGCTCGCGTCCGATTGCGGCCATGAATTGGATTGCCGCCGAGGGCGCTTTCTCGGCAAGAACGGCATAGTCGGCGCGGCTCATGCTGTAGCAGACAAGCTCGACGTTGGCGATCACGGTCGCCGCGCGCGGTTTTTGATCGAGAATGGCGAGTTCACCGAATATCGTCCCCGGCGCGAATGTGGCGAGCCTGATGTTGGCGCCACTGGGCAGATGCAGATAGGCGCTGGCCGTGCCGCGTGTCGCGATCAGAAGTTCGTCCCCGGCATCGCCCTGACGAAACAGCACGGCGCCCGGCTGATAGATCTTGCGTTGCATCCGCGCCGTCACGGCTTCGATTTGGGCCGGGTCAAATCCGGCAAAAAACGCAAGGTCCTTCAGTTCAAGTTCGGCCGCGGCCGGTTTTTCGGCTGCTTGCAGCAAACCATCCTCGGCGTATTCGATGGCGCGGTCGACGTCGGGAAACGCGCCTGAATCGCCGAAGGCTGCGAATGCATCGAGTTCCTTGAGCCTTTCGACGGCGCGCGTTCCACTCCCCGCGGCGAGGAGCAGCTTGATCTGGCGCCGATTGAGATCGGATTTGAGCTCAAGAAGCGCGTGAGCGCCGGTGCTGTCGACTTCGGTCAGACGGTGAAGGTCGAGAATGACGCAGGAGGCCGGCTGGGCGAGCGCGGACTCGATGGCCTTGGTCATGGTTTCGCCGGTGCCGAAGAACAAAGCGCCTTGCAGCTCCAGCACCAAAATCGCGCTGCCGGCATTTTCGAGAAACTGCCGCTCCGGTGCTGTGCGCGACTTGCGCGAGCGCACGTCATCGCAGCGGTAATTGCGCCGGACGACCGAGCAACTCATATGCACGACAAATAAAATCACCGCGATGGCGAGCCCGACGAAGACCGCGGCGACAATGTTGAGCGCGATGGATAGGATCGCGACGACGATCATCACCAGCGCATCGAATACCGTGCTGGTCCGCAGCGCTCGCGGTTCGCTGCGCAGCCGGCCGAGAAGCCTCAGGCTCCATAGGTCGAAATGCTGAACCGCGATCACCATGATGACCGCGGACAGAGCAACGCGCGGGATCGTGCCGAGCCACCGGAACAAAAAGACGCCGGCCACCAGTATCGCCGCCGCGTTGACGAGTACGGCCAACGCGGAACGGCCGCCGAATGTCCGGTTGGCGATGCTGGCGCCGATATTGATGCCGCCGGTAATGCCGCCGACGCAAGCGGTGACAAAATTGGCGACGCCCAGCCGCAGCAAAATCGCGTCGCTGTCGCGGCGCGCCTCGCCCGATGCCGTCACCAGCTTGGTGCACAGAAGCGCGTCGATCGAGGCGATCATGGCGAGAGCCAGTGAGCCGCCGAGAATGGTCGGCGCGAAACTCAAGAGTTCGCCGCTATGCTTGAGATCGGAGAAATATGGAAAGGCGGTCAGGCCCATCACCGCCCGCTCTTGATTGGCGATGACTGGACCGAGATAGGCGCCGAAACCGAAAGCGAGGCACAGGTAATACAGAGCGCAGCCGAGCACGATCCCGATCAGCATCGGCGGGGTTTTGGCCGAAAACTTCTTGGCATTCCACATCGCTGCGAAAGTCACGGCGGCGATGACCACGCTCAGCGGCTTGATCTCGGCGAGATGCGCCGAGACTTGGGTGAAGGGAATATTGTGGTCGTAACCGAAGACGTTGCCGAGTTGAACCAGGAACAGAAGCGCAGCTGCGGCGTTCTGGAATCCGGCCATGACCGGCTGCGGCGCGAATTTGATCAAAGTGCCGAGCTTGATAAATCCGAACAACGCCTCGAGCGCTCCGCCCAGCAAGACGACCGCGAAGGCAATCGCCAGGATCAAAGGCACGCCGCCCGCGGCGATTTCCGGAATGTCGGAATGGACCAATCCGTAAATGAGCAGGCCGAGGAAGAACGTGCTATTGACCCGCGGCGCATAGATGGTCGTGGTCTTGTCGGCGAGCAGCACGCAAACAACCGCGACGACGAAGGCGGTGGTCAGGCCGGCGAGCGCGCCATCGGCAAAATAGTTTTCGCCCAACGACGCGAAAGCAAACATGCCGTAGCCCATGGCGAGCGGTATCGCCACGGCCGCCGAAACCAGGCCGCCGACAATGTCGGTCCGCAGATGCTTCGAATATTCCATCGGGACGAACCCCCGCCGCGCGCCAGTGCGTCGGTCATAACCGAGGACCGGCCGGCGTACCAGATCGGACCTTAGTTAGGCGGGATGGGCGCCATAGACTTCGTCGGCGCGGCGCTCGAAGGCTGCGGAAAAGCGCCGGAATGCGGTCTCGAACATCGTCCCCATCAGTACGCCAAGCATGCGGCTGCGGAATTCGTAGGAAATGAAAAATTCGACCTCACAGGCATCGTCGCCCAGCGGGCGGAAAGTCCATGTGTTGTTCATCTGCTGGAACGGACCTTCGAGATATTCGACCAGGATTTCGAGCTTGGGGCGTTCCAGCGTGACGCGGCTGGTGAAGGTCTCGCGGATGAATTTATAGGCGACGGTCATGTCGGCGACGATCACCTCCTTGCCCTCGCCGTCCGGCGCGCGCTTGCGCACTCGCAGGCCCTGGCACAGCGGCACGAATTGCGGGTAGCGCTCGACGTCGGCGACGAGGTCGAACATGTCGGACGCGGAGTGCCGCACCCGCCGCTTGGTCGAAAATTGGGGCATCGCTAACGCGCCGCCCGCGCCGCTTTCAGTTTGGCGAAATCCTCGCCCGCATGATGCGAGGAGCGGGTCAGCGGGCTCGCCGAGACCAGCGAGAAGCCCTTGGCATAGGCAATCGTCTCGAGCGATTTGAACTCGTCCGGCGGAATAAAGCGCATCACCGGATGATGCTTGCGCGACGGCTGCAGATATTGGCCGATAGTCAGGAAGTCGACATCGGCCGAACGCAGGTCGTCCATCACCTGCAGGATCTCGTTCCGCTCTTCGCCAAGCCCGACCATGATACCGGATTTGGTGAACATGGCCGGATCGATTTCCTTGACGCGCTGGAGCAGCCGGATCGAGCCGAAATAGCGCGCGCCCGGCCGCACGGTCAGATATTTCGACGGCACGGTTTCGAGATTGTGGTTGAACACGTCGGGCCGCGCCGCAACCACGGTTTCGGCGGCGCCGTCCTTGCGCTGGAAATCCGGCGTCAGCACTTCGATCGTTGTCGTGGGGCAGCGCGCGCGAATGGCGCGGATGACCTTGGCAAAATGCGCCGCTCCGCCATCGTCGAGATCGTCGCGATCGACCGAGGTGATGACGATGTGGGAGAGCCCAAGCTTCGCCGTGGCCTGCGCGACATAATCCGGCTCCGCCAGATCGAGCGCGCCCGGAAGCCCGGTCTTGACGTTGCAGAAGGCGCAAGCCCGCGTGCAGGTGTCGCCCATGATCATGAAGGTGGCGTGCTTCTTGTCCCAGCACTCGCCGATATTCGGGCAGCCAGCCTCCTCGCAGACCGTGTGCAGGCCGTTCTCTTTCACGATCTGCCGGGTCGCGTTGTAGCCCGCCGAGACCGGCGCCTTGACGCGGATCCAGTCCGGCTTCTGCAGCGCCGGCTGATCCGGCCGGTGCGCCTTTTCCGGATGGCGCGGGCGGTGCGCCGGATCGGTCAGCGTGTCGATAAGAACGGTCATTAAATCCCAGTTTTCTTTGCGCGGACGTGGAGCCCGCGTATCCGAATACTTACGGCTCCGCGTGCCCGGTCGCAAGGTTTGGCGATTCTACCGCGGAGGGCTTGTTCGGCGATCTTGCCCCATGAACAAAACGTTAGGCTTTTGAAGGGATTTCGCCGTTTCTCAACGTAACTTTCGCCACAAACAAAAGCATATTCAACGTGGTCGCGACGCGAGCCCCGATGCGAGGCGTCAGGCGTCGCGGGAGGAAAGACATGGCCGGCAACGGCTCGGAAGCCGCGGCGCTTGCGCTTCATCGATTTGGTTTCGGTCCGGTTGACGATTCGATCGCGGCCATTGCCGGCGATCCGCGCGGCGCGCTCCTCGCCGATCTGGATCGCACCGGCGCCGGCCAGATCGCCGCCGTGCTGCCGTCGAGCGCCGAGGCGGCGCGCCAGGTCTTTGACTTCCGGGCCGAGAAGCAGGCGGAACAGAAGCTCGCCCAACGCGCCAAGCTGGAAGCCGACGCCAAGGCCGGACCGATGGCCAGCGCCGATGCCGCCGGCATGGCCGAGGCCAATGCGCCGGAGAAGGCAACGGATGCGTCGACCACAGCAGTTCAGCCGCAGCCTCCCTCACCGAAGCAACCCAATCAGCAACCGCTGCCGCAGCAGCTTCTGCTCAGCGAAGCGAAAATACGTTTCGACGCCGCGTCGAGCACCGACATCGGCTTTGTCGAGCGCCTGGTGTGGTTCTGGTCGAACCATTTCTGCATTTCCGCCGTCAAGGTCCCCGGGATGGCCGGCGCCTATGAACGCGAGGCGATCCGCCCCCATGTGCTCGGCCGCTTTGCCGATCTGCTGCAGGCCGTGGAGAGCCACCCGGCCATGCTGTTCTACCTCGACAATGTGCAATCCATGGGCGCGGATTCTGTTGCCGGCATCAATCGCGACAAGGGTTTGAACGAAAATCTCGCGCGCGAGACGATGGAACTGCACACGCTTGGCGTTCGCAGCGGCTACACCCAGGCCGACGTCACAAGCTTCGCCAATGTGCTCACCGGCTGGTCGTGGATTCCGCCGGCCGAACCTGATCACGGCGGCGAATTCGCTTTCGTCAAACGGCTGCACCAGCCGGGCGATCAGATCATTCTCGGCAAACGTTATCCCGACACCGGGGTCGAGCAAGGCCGCGCCGTGCTCGCCGATCTGGCGCGGCATCCGGCGACCGCGCAACATATCGGCGAAAAGCTCGCGGCCCATTTTGTTGCGGATGACCCGCCGCCGAGTCTTGTCGCCAAGCTCGCCGGGACGTTCCACTATAGCGACGGCAATCTGAAGGAAGTCGCCAAGACGCTGATCATGGCGGACGAATCCTGGACGCCGCAGCGGCAGAAACTGAAACCGCCGGCGGAATGGGTTGCCGGCGTCATTCGGCTCAGCGGCACGCAGGCGATCATTCCGATCGGGCGGATCATGAATGCCCAGGCAACACTGGGCGCGCCGTTATGGCGGCCGCCGGCGCCGAACGGCTGGCCCGACACCGAAGCGGCCTGGCTCGACGGCATCCCTCACCGCGTCGATATCGCCAACGAGTTCGCCAATCGCGCTCAAGGCGTCGATCCGGCGGCCCTGCTCAATAGCGGGCTCGGTCCCCTGGCCTCGCGCGATACACGCGACACCGTGGCGCGCGCTGAGATCGCGCGCGCAAGCCCTGACGCTGCTGGTCATGTCGCCTGAATTTCTGCGGAGATAGCCATGACGCTTCACGCTCCCTCGCGCCGCGACGTTCTGCTCGCCTCCGGCACTTTGTTCGCCTGGGCGCATCTGCCCAGCGTCGCCCGTGCCGAGAGCCGCGATCCGCGCTTTCTCACCATCATCCTGCGCGGCGCGCTCGACGGATTGGCGACCGTTGCGCCGGTCGGCGATCCGGATTGGGTGGCGCTGCGCGGCGACAATGCGCTGACGCCGAACAGCAAGGTGCCGCCGCTCAAGCTCAACGACTTCTTCGCGCTCAATCCGGCGATGCCGAACCTGCACAAGATGTTCCAGGCCAATGAGGCGATCATCGTTCATGCCTGCGCCACGCCCTATCGCGAGCGCTCGCATTTCGACGGTCAGGATCTGCTCGAGAGCGGCTTGGCGAAAGTGGCGCCGAGCGACAGCGGCTGGCTCAATCGCGCGCTCGCCGCGCTTACCCCCGGCGGCCGTGTCGATCCGAAGGGCGCGCGCGTTTTTGCGGTAGGTCCGGTGACGCCGCTGATCGCGCGCGGCGCGGCGCCGATCCTGTCGTGGTCGCCGCAGCAAATCATGCCGGCGAGCGACGATACGCTGGCGCGGCTGCTCGATCTTTACCGGCACACCGATGTGAAGCTCGCAGGCGTCCTCGACGACAATTCCAAACTGACGACGATCGAACGCGCAGGCGACATGGCGGGCGGCATGGCGCGAGGACCAAATCCCGCACAGGCGCGCGTGTATTTTTCTGAAGCTGCCGGCAATGCCGCGAAATTCCTGGCGCAGCCCGATGGGCCGCGTGTCGGCGCGCTCGCGCTCGACGGCTGGGACACCCATGTCAACGAGGGCATTGCGTCGGGCCGGCTGTCGCAATTGCTCGCCTCGCTCGACGATGCGCTCGCCGCGGTCAAAACCAATATGGGCCCGGCGTGGAAGGATACGGTTGTCGTACTGGCCACCGAATTCGGCCGCACCGCTCACATCAATGGCACCGACGGCACCGACCACGGCACCGCGACGGTTTCGCTCCTGATCGGCGGCGCGCTCAAAGGCGGCCGCGTCATCGCCGACTGGCCCGGCCTCAAGCCGGCCAGCCTTTACGAGAACCGCGATCTCAAGCCGACCACCGATCTGCGCGCGGTCATCAAAGGCGTGCTGCAGGATCACCTGCGCGCCGACGAACACGCGCTGGCGCAGAACGTGTTCCCCGGCAGCGACGCGATCAAGCCGATGACGGGATTGGTCGCGTAGAGCCGTTGCCTTGGCAGTCACCAATCACAGTCCGGCGTTCAAGCTTTTCCATAACGCAATTCTCGAACGTCAGCAGGTCACGCTGACCTATAACGGACAGCATCGCGAAGTCTGTCCCTATATCCTCGGTCACAAGAACGGCAAGGAAACGGTGCTGGTCTTTCAGTTCGCCGGCAGCAGCACCGACGGCGGTGCGGTTCGCGGCGAATGGCGCTGCTTCTATCTTTCGGACGTGGAGCGTCCGCAGGCCCGCGATGGCGCCTGGTATGGCGACGCCGCGCATCGCTCGACGCAAAGCTGCGTCGACGACGTTTACATCGACGTCAACACCGAGGTGCCGAACCAGCCGGGCCGGCGCTTCCGGATTGTCAAATGAGCGGCGCTCGGGCGCGTCAAATATTCAGCACGCGTCCGTACGCATCCAGCACCGCTTCCTTCATCATCTCCGACAAGGTCGGATGCGGGAACACGGTGTGCATCAGCTCTTCCTCGGTGGTTTCGAGATTCATCGCCACCACATAACCCTGGATCAGTTCGGTGACTTCGGCGCCGACCATGTGCGCGCCAAGGAGCTGGCCGGTCTTCTTGTCGAAGATGACTTTGACCAGGCCCTGGTCTTCGCCGAGCGCGATCGCCTTGCCGTTGCCGACGAACGGAAAACGGCCGACGCGGATGTCGAGCTTCTTGTCCTTCGCCGCCTGCTCCGTGAGACCGACCGAGGCGATCTGCGGCGTGCAATAGGTGCAGCCCGGGATCATCAGCTTGTTCATCGGATGCGGATGCAGGCCCTTGATGCCTTCGACGCAGATGACGCCTTCATGCTCGGCCTTGTGCGCGAGCAGCGGCGGGCCGGCGACGTCGCCGATGGCATAGATTCCCGGCACATTGGTCTTGCACATTCCGTCGATGACGATTGAGCCGCGGTCGGTTTTCACGCCGAGCTTTTCGAGGCCCAGGTTTTCGATATTGCCGACGACGCCGACCGCGGCGATGACGCGATCGACGGTGAGCGTCTGCGTCCCGCCCTTGCCGTCATCGATCGTGGCGGTGACGCTGTCGGCCTTCTTGTCGAGCTTCGTGACCTTGGCGCCGGTGAAGATCTTGATGCCCTGCTTCTCAAAACTCTTGCGGGCGAACGCCGCGATCTCGGCATCCTCGACGGGCAGGATTTGCGGCAGTACTTCGACCACGGTCACGTCGGCGCCGAGCGTGCGATAGAACGACGCGAATTCGATGCCGATCGCGCCTGAGCCGACGACCAAGCAGCGACTTCGGCATTTTCTCCGGCACCATGGCCTCGAAATAGGTCCAGACCAGTTTCTTGTCCGGCTCGAGTTCCGGTAGCACGCGCGGCCGCGCGCCGGTGGCGATGATGATGTGCTTGGCCTGATAGGTTCCCGGCGCCGAGCGCGCCTTTCGGACCTTCGTTGCGGCCGGGCTTCACCGTGATCTTGCCGGGCGCGTCGATGACGGCCTCGCCCCAGATCACGGAGACCTTGTTCTTCTTCATGAGGAAGCCGACGCCGTCATTGAGGCGCTTGGATACCGCGCGCGAGCGCTTGACCACCGCGGCCGGATCGTAAGTCACTTCGCCCGCCGAGAGGCCGTAATCCTTGGCGTGCTGCAGGTAGTGAAAAATCTCGGCCGAGCGCAGCAGCGCCTTGGTCGGAATGCAGCCCCAATTGAGACAGATGCCGCCGAGATATTCGCGCTCGACGATGGCGGTCTTGAAGCCGAGTTGCGCCGCGCGGATCGCGGTGACGTAGCCGCCTGGGCCCGAACCGATAATGATGATGTCGAAATTCGTCTCAGCCATACAATCCTCGTTGTAATACGCGCTCTATCGCTCCCCGTTATATGGGGACGCGGCGTTCGCTCTTATAGCAAGTTCTTAATCGGGAATTGGCCGAAATTTGCCGGCCTCGTCGAGCCGCTCGAGCACGCCGGAGCGGATGTCGAAAAGGCAGCCATGAAGCGAAATATGACCGGCGTCGACTGCGTCCTTGATCCAAGGGAAAGGTCAAGAGATTGGCGAGCGAAAGGCCGAACCGCCTCATGTTCGCAGACCTGCTGCTGCAGCTCCGGAGGCGCCTTGAGGGCGATCTCGCGCGCCGGCTCGGCGATGCTCACCCATTGGCCGACGAAATCGGAGACTTCGCGCGGCGCGCCATTGAGCAAAGCCTGAATGCCGCCGCACATGGCGTGACCCAACACCACGATCTCACGCACCTTGAGCGAGCGCACGGCGAATTCGATCGCCGAACTCACGCCATGCGGGTGATCGTCTGGCCCGTAAGGCGGGACGATATTGGCAACGTTACGAATGACGAACAGCTCGCCCGGCCGCGCATTGAAAACCATTTGCGGATCGGTGCGGCTGTCCGAACAGGCAATGATCAAAGCCCGCGGCCGCTGCCCGAGCCGGCTCAGTGCCTCGAAGCGGCTTCTCTCGGTCTGCCAGGTGCTGGCTCGAAAGCGGCGGTACCCTGCGATCAGATCGTCCATCGGATGGCCTTTGCGCAGTCGACTGTGATGAGCCTATCTCCTGCCTGTGAAGATGAGGCGAAGCAAGATCAATGCCCGCGTAAAGTTGCGGTACGGTTGAACCGAGCCTGGAACCGGTGTGTACTACGCGCGCATTACCCCCGCGCAACAGTGATTTTCGCTTATGGCTGAGCTTACCGTCTACAGCACGATCGGCGTGCGCGCGCCGCCGAGGACTTGTATGCACAATTTGCCGCGGGAGCAGCCACAAGATTGAGGTCATCTGGGGCACTGCGCCGATGCTGGTCAGGCGGATCGAAGGCGGCGAGACCGCCGACGTTCTGGTCCTCAGCCGGGCCGGTCTCGAAGCTCTGAGCAAGCAAGGCAAAGTGGTGCCCGGCTCCGAAGTGGCGCTCGCCAGTTCCGGCGTCGGCATTGCGGTCAAAGCCGGTGCGCGCAAGCCCGACATTTCCACGCCCGAGGCGCTGAAACGGGCGCTGCTCGACGCCAAATCGATTTCCTATAGCGAGCCGTCGGCGGGCGGCGCGAGCGGCGTCTATTTCGAGAAATTGCTCGAGCGCATGGGCATCGCTGCGGAAATGCGGCCCAAGACCAAATACCCGCCGCCGGGAGGCTTTACCGCCACGCTGCTGGTCTCCGGCGAAGCCGAGCTTGCCGTGCAACAGAAGCCCGAGCTTCTGCATGTCGCGGGCGTCGAGATCGTCGGCATGTTGCCCGGCGATCTCAACCTGATCACGGCTTTCGCGGCGGGCCTGATGCCGGACAGCAAACATGCGGATGCAGGCAAAGCGCTGATCGCGTCGTTGCGCGCACCGCAGGCGGTCGCGGCGTTTCGCGCCAAAGGGCTCGATCCGGCTTAAGCCATCAAACGTATTGCGCGACACCGTTGCCGAACGACCAGTTCTCCTTGCCGACGTCGATCAGATTGATCATCACGTCCTGCCGCCGGATGCCGGGATTCTTTTCCAGCAATTCGACGATCCGCACGTAAAGCGCCTGCTTCTGCTCGACCGTGCGCGAATTGGTCACGGTGATCTGCAGCATGACGAAATCCGGACCATGGGCGATGCCGAGATAATTCGGCTCGTAGAGAAAATCCTCGTCGGCGCGATCGGTCACGACCATGAAACGGTCGTTCTCGGGCACCGTGAAAATTTCACGTAGCGCCTGATAGACGCCGTCTGAGATCGCTTTCTTGTAAGCCGCCGATTTGCCGCGCCGCAGATCGATGCGCACCAGAGGCATTTCTTCACCGTATTGGCGTCACACCAGCATCATCACCGGATTTTCGACCAGCGACTTGAAGGCGCCGATCAGGATCGCGCCGAGCGCGCCGTCGACAGCGCGATGATCGCACGACATCGTGCAGCTCATGATATGGGCGGCGACAATCTTGCCGTCGCGCACCACCGCGCGTTCCTCGCCGGTGCCGACCGCGAGGATCGTCGCATGCGGCGGATTGATCACGGCGGTGAAAGTCCTTGATGCCGTACATGCCGAGATTGGACACCGCCGAACTGCCGCCCTGATATTCGTGAGGCTTCAGCTTGCGGTCGCGCGCACGCACGGCGAAGTCGCGCATCTCGTTCGAGATCGTCGCCAACGACTTGATTTCGGCATTGCGGATGATCGGCGTGATCAGGCCGTTGGGCATCGCCACAGCGACGCCGATGTCGGAATGCTTGTGCTTGAGCATGCCGCCTTCGGTCCAGCTCACGTTGGCATCCGGCACGCGCTGCAGCGCTACCGCCAAAGCCTTGATGACGAAGTCGTTGACCGAAAGCTTGTAGGCTCGGCTTGCCGTCTTTGCTCTTCGGCGCCAGCGCATTGATCTCTTCGCGCGCCTGAGAAGCTTGCCGATATCGCAATCGACCGTCAGATAGAAATGCGGAATGGTCTGCACTGACGCCGTGAGCCGCTGCGCGATGGTGCGGCGCATGCCATCATGCGGCACGATCTCGTAGCTGCCAGGCTCGTATAGCGCCAGGATCTGCTTATCCGTCATCGACGGCGCGATCATCGGCGCCGCGCCTCCGGCCGCGCCGCGCGCCGCGGGCGCCTTCAGTCCGCCGCCGGATCTCGCGCTCTCAACATCGCGCGCGATGACGCGGCCATGCGGGCCCGTGCCCTGGACGCGGCCGATATCGATGCCCGCGTCTTTGGCAATCCGGCGCGCCAGCGGAGAGGAGAACACGCGGCCGCCGGCATGGCCGTTGGTCACGGGCGCGGCCGGCACCGGCCTCGGTGCTGCGGACGCGACAGGTGGAGGCGGCGCCTTCGCTTGCGGCGCTGGCGCAGCGGCGGGTGCGGCTGCCGCCGCAGGCGCTGGAGCGGCAGCTTTGGGCGGCGGCGCAGCCGCGCCCTTCCCGGCCGCAGCCGCTGCGGCTTTCACATCCTCGCCTTCCTGGGCCATGACCGCGATCAGCTGATTGACCGCGACGTCCTGTGTGCCTTCGGGCACCACGATCTTGGCCAGCGTGCCGTCATCGACGGCTTCGTATTCCATCGTCGCCTTGTCGGTCTCGATCTCGGCGATCACGTCGCCGGTCTTGACCGCGTCGCCCTCTTTCTTGAGCCACTTGGCCAGGTTGCCCTTTTCCATTGTGGGCGACAGGGCCGGCATGAGGATGTTGATGGGCATGGGGCGGCAATCTCAGCAGGACGGGATCAGCGATAGGTGACGGCTTTCACCGCCTCGACGACTTTGGCGGCGGACGGCAGCGCGAGCTTTTCCAGATTGGCGGCATAAGGCATCGGCACATCCTCGCCGCAGACCCGCATAACCGGCGCGTCCAGATAGTCGAACGCCTCTTCCATCAAGCGGGCTGCGATCTCGGCGCCGACGCCGGATTGCTTCCAGCCTTCCTCGACGGTGACGACGCGACCGGTCTTTTTCAGCGACTCGATGATGGTCGCGGTATCCATCGGCTTGAGCGTACGCAGATCGATGACTTCGGCGTCGATGCCTTCCTTGGCCAGGTCTTCGGCAGCCTTGAGCGCATAGCTCATGCCCATCGACCAGGACACGATGGTGACGTCCTTGCCCGGACGCACGACGCGGGCGCGGCCGATCGGCAATACGTAATCGTCGAGCTTCGGCACCGGCGACGAATGTCCGTAGAGAATTTCGTTCTCGAGAAACATCACTGGATTGGGATCGCGGATCGCCGCCTTGAGCAGCCCCTTGGCGTCGGCGGCATTCGACGGCGCGACCACTTTCAGTCCCGGAATGTGCGAATACCAGGACGAATAATCCTGGCTGTGCTGGGCGGCGACGCGTGAAGCCGCACCGTTCGGGCCGCGGAACACGATCGACACCTTGACCTGGCCGCCGGACATGTAGGGGGTCTTGGCCGCCGAATTGATCAACTGATCGATCGCCTGCATCGCGAAATTGAAGGTCATGAATTCGACGATCGGCTTCAAACCGTCGAAGGCCGCACCGATGCCGACGCCGGCAAAGCCATGTTCGGTGATCGGCGTATCGATGACGCGCCGCGCGCCGAATTCGTCGAGCAGCCCCTGCGTGACTTTGTAAGCGCCCTGATATTCGGCGACCTCTTCACCCATCACGAAGACATCGGGATCGCGGCGCATCTCTTCGGCCATGGCGTCGCGCAGCGCCTCGCGCATGGTCATGGTGACGAGCTCGGTGCCTTCCGGCACTTCGGGCTCGAGCGCCGGAGCGGCGGCCGCCGACGCGGCCATGCGGCTGCTGGCGCAGGCGCTTCCGCCTTCGCCGCCGGTGCGGGTGCCGCTTGCGCCGGTTTGGGCGCCGGCGCCGCAGCAGATTTGCCGTCCTTGAGCGCGGCCGCGTCTTCGCCGTCGGCAAGGATCATCGCGATCGGCGTATTGACCGCGACGTCGTTGGTGCCTTCCGGCACCAGGATCTTGCCGAGCGTGCCTTCGTCGACCGCCTCCACTTCCATGGTGGCTTTGTCGGTCTCGATCTCGGCGATCACGTCACCGGATTTGACGGTGTCGCCCTCTTTCTTGAGCCATTTGGCAAGATTGCCCTTCTCCATCGTGGGCGACAGGGCGGGCATTAAAATCTCAGTCGGCATAATCGCTCACTCGGCGCTCAACTCTTAAGCTTTAAAGCGTCGCGTCGTTCGCTGACTTCAGCGATAGACGTCGGTGTACAGTTCTGACGCGTCCGGTTCGGGATCGTGGGTCGCGAACTCGGCCGCTTCATTGACGACAGCGCGGACCGACGCGTCGATCTTCTTCAATTCGTCTTCGCTCGCCCACTTCTTGTCGAGAAGCCGCTTGCGCACCTGCTCGATCGGATCGCGCTCGGTACGCATCTTGTCGACTTCTTCCTTGGTCCGGTATTTCGCCGGGTCCGACATCGAGTGGCCGCGATAGCGGTAGGTGTTCATTTCCAGGATCACCGGGCCTTTGCCGGCGCGGCACCAGGCGAGCGCGTCCTCGGCAGCCGCCTTCACCGCGCGCACATCCATGCCATCGACCTGGTAGCCCGGAATATTGAAGGAAGTGCCGCGCTTGGAGAAATCGGTCTGCGCCGAAGAGCGGGTCACCGACGTGCCCATGGCGTAACGATTGTTCTCGATGACGAATACGACCGGCAATTTCCAGAGCTCGGCCATATTGAAGCTTTCATAGACCTGGCCCTGGTTGGCCGCGCCGTCGCCAAAATAGGTCATACTGACCGCATCATTGCCGCGGTACTTGTTGGCGAAGGCGAGACCGGTGCCGAGCGGCACCTGAGCGCCGACGATGCCGTGCCCACCGTAGAATTTCTTCTCCAGCGAGAACATGTGCATGGAGCCGCCCTTGCCCTTGGAATAACCGCCGCGCCGGCCGGTCAATTCCGCCATCACGCCTTTCGGATCCATGTCGCAGGCCAGCATGTGGCCGTGATCGCGATAACCGGTGATCATCTGGTCGCCCTGGCGGGACGCCAGCTTCATCCCGGTCACCACGGCTTCCTGGCCGATATAGAGGTGGCAGAAGCCGCCGATCAGGCCCATGCCGTACATCTGGCCGGCCTTTTCCTCGAAGCGGCGGATCAGGAGCATGTGGCGAAGCGCATCGAGCTCCTGTTCCTTGGAGAATTCGGCGATCTTCCCCGCGCCCGCGGGACCCGCATTGGGACCCGCGCCGTTGCCGGCGGTCGGGCTTGTTTTTTCGGCTGTTTGCGAGGTTTGGGCAACGGCCATCAGCGTCCTCGAAGAATGGCAAAACGTTCGTGCAGGCGGGCCTCCTCCAATAGCGGAATTCCCTGGGCTGCGGAAGCGGCAGCATTGCCGCCCGGGGGATGAAGACTAAGCCGCCAAATGCTTGTCGGAGAAACTTATTTCGTGACAGTCGCGGCGGACGTCAAGGCGCAATCTAGGGGTGCGGAGTGCCGGCGGGACTGGCCGCCGGGCGGAACATCAGGATCAGGTCGTTGGGCTCGACATCGTCCAGCAGCAGCCGCGCCCGCTCGTCGAGCATGTCGGGATCGATCGCGTCCGACTTCAACAGTGCAACCCGCCTCGCCCATTGCGCATGTTCGAGCTTGAGCCGCGTCAGATCGGTATTGAGCGAGGCCATCTGCCGGTCGATGTCCTCTTTCGCCTTCAGGCCGCGATCGCCGCTATAGGCATTGACGCCGAAATAGCCGATCAAGAGCGCCGCCAGTACGTAAAGCGCGAGCGCGTTCAGAATCGTGCGAAGCCGTTTGCGGGTGACCATGCCCCACAATGTGAGGCGCCCGCATTAAGGCGGGCTTAATGGCGACTGAATTGCACTCGGGAACAGGCCCTTACGGTAGCCTATTGCGCACTTCGCTCAGCATGAAATTGCCGAACCGTTTGCCACGATTACGGAAGAAGCTTGAGCATTCCGGCATCGACGAAATAGGTCAGCAAGATGCTGTCGCGCGTCTTCACCTCGGTGCCGACAGCGTCGGCCGAGTGCCAGGTGTCGGTGCCGACGGCGAAGGCATAGCCGGTATTCGGCGCAAACTTCATCTGCTTCACCTTCGGCAGCGAACCGTCGGCGTGCTTCTCATGGAAGATGGTGCCGATATGCGTGGTCGAGGCGTCGCGCGGCAGATAGAGCTGCACGGTGATGCCTTTCCAGCGCGTGTCAGTATGTGGCGTGATCAGATATCCCGGAATATCGCGGGTCAGGATCGGGATCGGATACATGCCGGTTTGCGCATAGCCCGAGCCGAAGCGCCGCTCGAGCGCCGGCGCAAGCTTGCGGACGAAGGCCTCTTTGACCTTGCGCGAACACAGCGCCCGGCCGACGACGTCCCAGATCGCGCGCTTCTGCGGCGGCAGGTGCCGGATATATTCGGGAAACAGGTCGATCTTGACCCGCGTATGGGTGCCGTCTTCGAGATCATGGCCTTTGCTGCGACCATGCATCGGCCGGTAGTCGCGCGCTTCCGGCAAATTGGCCAGCATCACGGCATAGACTTCCTCGGGGAAAACCCGATCCAGCACCAGATGCGTGAATGGAGCGTCGAACGAGGGCGAGGCATCGACCGATGCGGCGACGTGCTCGCTCAGATTCTCGACGGCGAACCGCCGGTTCCCAGGCTTCAGTTCCAGCGTCTGGTCCATGTCACACCCATCCCGGTGAGGAGTCTGAGGGTATCGCTGTTGCGGCCGCTGCTCAACAGCGGCTGTGGTTCCGCTTGATGGAGCATGATCTTTCCGAAAACATGCTCTAGCGCAGCGCTTGGAAAGCCGCGCGGCCGGCATAGGCCGCCTGGCTGCCGAGATCCTCTTCGATACGCAGCAGCTGATTGTATTTCGCCGTGCGGTCAGACCGCGCCAGCGAGCCGGTCTTGATCTGCCCGCAATTTGTGGCAACGGCGAGATCGGCGATGGTCGCGTCTTCGGTCTCGCCGGAGCGATGCGACATCACCGCCGTGTAGGAGGCCTTGTGCGCCATTTCGACCGCGGCCAGCGTCTCGGTCAGCGTGCCGATCTGGTTGACCTTGATCAGAATGGAATTGCCGTAGTGCTTGGCGATGCCGTCGGACAGACGCTTCACATTGGTGACGAAAAGATCGTCGCCGACCAGCTGGCATTTCTTGCCAAGAGCCTCGGTCAGCATGATCCAGCCCTCGATATCGTCTTCCGACATGCCGTCCTCGATCGACACGATCGGATAGCGGCCGACGAGATCGACGAGATATTTGGTTTGTTCCTGGCGCGAGCGCTTTTTGCCTTCGCCTTCATAGACGTAAGTGCCATCCTTGAAGAATTCGGTCGAAGCACAATCCAGCGCGAGGCAGACATTGCCGCCCGGCTTGTAGCCGGCCTTTTCGATCGCCTTCATCACGAAATCGAGCGCCGCGTCGGCCGAAGCGATATTCGGCGCAAAGCCGCCCTCGTCGCCGACATTGGTGTTGTGGCCGGCATCTTTGAGCGCGCCGCGCAGCGTATGGAAAATCTCCGAGCCGGCGCGCAGCGCCTCGGCGAAAGTCGGCATGCCGAGCGGCACGATCATGAATTCCTGAAAGTCGATCGGATTGTCGGCATGCACGCCGCCATTGACGATGTTCATCATCGGCACCGGCAGGAGCCGCGCCGACGTGCCGCCGACATAGCGATAGCAGCGGCAAGTCATTGGCGATCGCCGCCGCCTTCGCCGTAGCGAGCGAGACGCCGAGAATGGCATTGGCGCCGAGCCGCGCCTTGTTCGGCGTGCCGTCAAGCGCGATCATGGTTTCGTCGAGCTTGACCTGCGCTTCGGCATCCATGCCGGACAACGCATCGAAGATCTCGCCGTTGACGGCCTCGACTGCCTTGCGCACGCCTTTGCCGAGATAGCGCTTCTTGTCGCCGTCGCGCAGCTCGACCGCCTCGTGGGCGCCGGTCGAGGCGCCCGAGGGCACGCCGGCGCGGCCGAGCGAGCCATCGGCGAGCACGACGTCGACCTCGACGGTCGGATTGCCGCGGCTGTCGAGGATTTCCCGGCCGATAATGTCGACGATAGCGGTCATGCGCAAAGTCCCCAGATAAGCGTCACGTAAGCGGCAGGTAGCCAGGATTTGGCGCACAATCTTCGGGCCGTGCGCCGCAAACTATAGTCGGCTTCTACAGGATCGGGAAGCCACTTGTCATGCCCCGGCAAGCAAGGCATGCAATCGCGTTATGGCAATAAAGCCGTCACAAAAGCCGCTGCAGCTCGGCCGCAACGCGCCGATTCCGGCGTCGCCGGACAAGGCCGCGCTCGATCGCGTGCCCAATCCGCACCAGGACCAGAATTATCTGGCGCGCTTCACCTTCCCCGAATTCACCGTCATGTGCCCGGTTACGGGCCAGCCGGATTTCGCCACGCTGGTCATCGACTATGTGCCGAAGGGCTTTCTGGTCGAATCCAAATCGCTGAAGCTCTATCTCAACAGCTTCCGCAATCATGGCGCCTTCCACGAGGCTTGCACGGTCGATATCGGCAAGCGGCTGGTGGCGCTATTGAAGCCGAAATGGCTGCGCATCGGCGGTTATTTTCATCCCCGAGGCGGCATGCCGATCGACGTGTTCTGGCAGGCGGGCAAGCTGCCGTCAGGCGTCTGGGTCCCCGATCAAGGCGTCGCGACCTATCGCGCGAGATAGTTGCGTCCGCCTTAAAGCTTCGTTGCGATCACGCCGCGAAGGCTTGCACTCAGGGCCCGCACCTCGACCTCTGGGTCATTGGCGCGCATGACGCCGCCCATCACCGCGATGCCGGCGCATCCCGCGGCGATCACTTCGCCGATGCGCGCCGCATTGATGCCGCCGATGGCGAGCACCGGGACCCGCGCCGCGGACGCCATGTCGCGCAGGCCCTTGCGGCCGATCTCAGGCCCATAGCCCGGCTTGCTCGGCGTCTCGAAGGCAGGACCGGCGACGGCATAATCGGTGCAGGCGGGATCGATCGCGGCAGCTTCCCTCACCGTGTGGATCGAGAGCCCGACAAGCTTTCCCGGCCCCAACAGTTTACGCGCCGCGGCGGCATTGCCGCCGGCCGGAAGATGTACGCCGTCGACGCCGGCGAGTTTGGCCAATGCCGCATCACCATGCAGCATGAGCTGTGCACCGTGCCGGCGCGTCATTGCGAGCAGCGAACGCGCCAGCAGGATCTGCTCATCCTGCGCCAGATCCTTTTCCCGCAGGCTGACGAAGCGGCAACCCGCCGCAAGCGCCGCGCCCACAATATCGCCAAGGGGGCGCTTCGCCTGACGGCGATCGGTGACGAGCAGCAAGGGCGGTTCGGGGAGTTGCATCGCGCCGACGAGTCTTGGCCAAGCGCCGCCGCTTGTCCACCTGTCGCGACTATGGGAATTTCGCGCGCTGGCCGAATCCGGGAGACACCTTCATGCGCCGCAAATCGATTGTGAAAATCATATTGGCCGCCGCGCTCGCGACGGCATCGCTGTCACCGGCGCTGGCGGCCAAGAGCGGCGCCAAGAGCAAGGCTAAAGCCAATTTGACTGGCGCCTGCGCGCAGCCGAACGGGCGCTGCATTTCGGATTGCGATGCGACGAACTGGTGCGTCGTCCACGCCTGCGTCAACGGCCAATCGACGCCGATGCCATTCTGGCGCTGCTATCAGCCGAGCGGCTTGTGCTTGGCGCCGCATTGCTGAACGCGGCGCGCCGGCTCAGCGCCCGGCGTAGCTCGATACTGAATTTGTCGCCACGTTCGGTCCCGCCGTCGGCACCAGATGGCGCGGCACGATGATGCGCTGGCCTTCGGTCAGCGGTCCGCCGGTCGCGGCCGGATTGAGCTCGGTGAGCGACCACAGCGGCACGTGATAGGTGTCGGCAAAGGTTTTCAGCGTGTCGCCGGCATGCGCCGTGGCCGGCTGGCCGGAATCCCATAGCTCGATCGGCTGGTCCGCCGGAACCTCGAGGCGGATCGGGATCGCGTCCCCCTCGCCGGTCGCCGGTGTCGAAGCCAGTTCGACCACTTTGCCGACCAGCTGTTCCTGAATCTGCTCAGCCTTTTCGATATTGATATGAATGAGTTCGCGGTGATCCTTCAGATCGAAACTCGCATAATGGCCGTGGAAGCGCGATCCCTTGGCCACGTTGCCGCCGCCGATCACGTTCGTAGACTGGAACATGTTGATGTAACGCTCGACATTGGGCGGCACATCATCGGCGAGATGGCTTGGATCATAGGTGACGAGCAGGTTCACCGGGATGTCGGCCGCGGCAAGCATTTCGGCAAACCCCAGGCAGGCGTCGCCGCCCATGGAATGACCGATGAGGATGATCGGCTGCGGATCGCGGCGATAGTCGCGGATCGCCTGATCGGCGACCGGCCGCCACATCAGATAAGTGTCCACGCTCGCGGGAATGCCGGTGCGGCGGATGCGGTCCGCCAATTTGTCCATGCCGCGCGAATAGATCAGGCCGGCGATCCCGCGGAACAGATAGGCGCGGCCGCGCGGCTGCACCTTGACGTTCGCGGGAACGACGGCCGGCGCGGGTGAAACCGGAGTATCGCGCGCGTCGGCAACAATAACGGGCTTGGCGGCCGGAGCTGATGCCGCGGCCGGCGCAGGGTCGGGCGCGGCCGCTGTCTGCTGCGCGGGCTTGTTCTGCGCGGCACGCGCAAACAACGAATTGAGCGCTTCGCCGTCGCTCTTCTGCGGGCTCGACGCCTGGCTTGCCGAACCGGTGGTGTCGGTGTTCGCGGTGTCAGACGTGCTGGCGCTTTTCCACTTCGCTCGATTTGCTCGAGCCAAAGCCCGACGACATGAATGAGGATGTGTCGAACATCGAAAAACTGCCGCAGCCGGTCAGGCTTGCTGCCAGCAGCAAAACGCCAATTTGTTTTGATCGTACCATTCCGCCCTGTCGGTTCTAGCTCGCCGTCAAACGCAAGGTCGAACGCAAGTAAGGCTTACCCGGGCTGCAAGTGCGGTATCCCGAGCGTCTGCACGCGGTTTGCGAAGGCGGATCGAGATCAGGAATCGCAAGATCGCAAGGAATCGCCGTCCGCCGCTCGTCCCGGTGCGAGCAGACCGCGAAATCCTTAATTTCCCCGTAACGAATGTTAACCAATCCCCAGGTCCCCGAGAGCAGTCATTTCACGGATCGCGACCGGCTTTTTCATGGCCGAATTGATGTCGAAACCGGGCCAAAAGGCTTGAAGCGGCGGCCCGGGGACGCATTTAGGAGTTGAGTTCGCGATTGGCGGACATGCTATGAGCAGCGCCTCGCGACCCGACCCGGACAATCGACGCCGTAATGAACAGCCCGACTAAACCAGCTGCCCCTCGCATTTCCTTTGTCTCGCTCGGCTGCCCCAAGGCACTGGTCGATTCCGAGCGCATCATCACGCGGCTGCGGGCAGAGGGTTATGAACTGGCGCGCGAGCACAAAGGCGCCGACCTCGCCATCGTCAATACCTGCGGTTTTCTGGACAGCGCCCAGGCCGAGTTGCTTGCCGCGATCGGCACGGCGATGGCCGAAAACGGCAAGGTCATCGTCACCGGCTGCATGGGCGCCGAGCCGGAGAAGATCACCGCCGTCCATCCCGGCGTTCTGGCGGTGTCCGGCCCGCAGCAATATGAAAGCGTGCTCGAAGCCGTGCATCGCGCCGCGCCGCCGCAGCACGATCCCTATACCGACCTGATCCCGCCGGAAGGCATCAAGCTCACGCCGCGGCACTACGCTTATCTGAAGATCTCGGAAGGCTGCAACAATCGCTGCACCTTCTGCATCATTCCCAAATTGCGCGGCGACCTGGTCTCGCGCCCTGCCGCCGACGTGCTGCGCGAGGCCGAAAAGCTGGTCGCCGCCGGCGTCAAGGAATTGCTGGTCATCTCGCAGGATACGTCGGCCTATGGCGTCGACATCAAATACGCAGCGAGCGCCTGGAAGGACCGCGAGGTGCGCGCCAAATTCCTCGACCTCACCCGCGAGCTTGGCGAGTTCGGCGTCTGGGTGCGGCTGCACTATGTCTATCCCTACCCTCATGTCGACGAGGTCATTCCGCTGATGGCCGAGGGCAAGGTGCTGCCTTATCTCGACGTGCCGTTTCAGCACGCCAGTCCCGCTGTGCTCAAACGCATGCGGCGGCCGGCGGCGCAGGAAGAGACGCTCAATCGCATTACCCGCTGGCGCGGGATTTGTCCGGAGCTAACCATCCGCTCCACCTTCATCGTCGGCTTCCCCGGCGAGACCGACGACGACTTTGCGCAATTGCTCGACTGGCTCAGCGAAGTTGAGATCGACCGCATCGGCTGCTTTCGTTACGAGCCGGTCGCCGGCGCTACCTCCAACGATCTTGCCGCGCCCGTGCCCGACGAGGTCAAGGAATCGCGCTGGCATCGGCTGATGCAGCACCAGCAGGCGATTTCGCAAAAGCGGCTCAAACGCAAGGTCGGGACGCGCGAGCGCGTCATCATCGACGAGATCGGCCCCACAGTCGCCAAAGGCCGCAGCCGGGGTGACGCTCCGCAGATCGACGGCGCGGTCTATGTGCAAAGCCGCCGGCCGTTGCGTGTCGGCGAGATCGCCACGGTCAAGATCGAGCGGGCGGACGCCTACGATCTTCATGGTACGGTGATCGGTTATTAGGCTAAAATCACACGTCCATTAGCTCGCACGCTTCCTTTCCCAACATCGCAGGTTTTTGTCACATGCCGCTTTCCAACACGATCAAGACGCTTATTCGCAATGCCTGGGACGACGGCTATCCGTGCCTGGTCGCAACCAGCGGCCCGCAAGGCCCCAATATCAGCCCCAAGGGCAGCATGATCGTGTTCGACGACGATCACCTCGCCTATTGGGAGCGATCCAAGCGCACGGCGCTCGACAATCTCGCGCACGACAAGCGCGTCTGCATCATGTACGCGAATTTCAAAGCGCAGCGTGACGGCGTTCTGGAGTCCGGATTCCTGCGCTTCTACGGCAGCGCCAAGCTGCATGAAGCCGGTCCCATCCATCAAGCGATCTTCGATCTGCTGTTGCCGCGCGAACAGACCCATGTCGGCGCCGACACCGGCATCGGCGTCCTGGTCAAGATCGAGCGCGCCATCGACGTGCGCGGTAAGTCGCTGGTGTAGCCGGACTAAGCGTTGGCGACGACGCGGCGAATAGCTTCCATCAGGCGATTGAGATCGTCCTCCCCGATCGTGAAGGCAGGCGTGAGATAAACGATATTGTCGAACGGCCGGATGAATACGCCCTCGCCAATGAAGCGTTGGCGCAAGGCTTCAAGATCGCTGATGCGGTCGAGTTCGATCACGCCGATAGCGCCTTTGACCCGCACATCCTTGACGCCGGGAAGCTTGCGGCAAGGCTCGAAGCCTTCGCGCAAAGCGGCGGAGATTTTGGCCACCTGCGCAAGTCGCGGCTCACGCGCGAACAGGTCGAGCGACGCATTGGCCGCGGCACAAGCGAGCGCATTCGCCATGAAGGTCGGCCCGTGCATCAGTGCGTGCGACGGGTCGTCCGACCAGAACGCGTCAAAGACCTTGCGGCGGGCGACGGTCGCCGCAAGCGGCAAGGTTCCGCCGGTCAGCGCTTTGGACAGCGTCAGGATATCCGGCACGACACCCGCCTCCTGAAAGGCGAACATCTGCCCGGTCCGGCCGAATCCGGTGAAGATCTCGTCGAAGATCAGCAAGATCTCATAACGATCTGCAATCGCTCGCAGAGTCTTGAGAACTTCCGTGCGGTGGAAGCGCATGCCGCCGGCGCCCTGGACCAAAGGCTCGACGATGATGGCGGCGATCTGGTCGCCATGTTGGGCCAGTGTCGCTTCGAGCGCGGCGGTACTGGCTGCATCCACAGGCAGATCGGCAATGATCTGCTGCGGCAGGAACCCGCGAAAGGCTGAGTGAAAACTGCCTTCAGGATCGGACACCGCCATGGTGCCGATCGTGTCGCCGTGATAGCCGCCATTAAAAGCGACGATCCGCGAGCGTGGTTTCGTTCCGTGGGCTCCGCGGTTGCGCCAATATTGCACGGCCATTTTCAGTGCGACTTCGACCGCGACCGATCCGGAATCGCTGAAAAACACCCGATCGAAATCGCAGGCCGGATTATCTTGAGCCAGCATAGCAGTCAGACGGCCCGCCAACGTCAGTGCCGGCTCGTGCACCAGGCCGCCGAACATGACATGAGGCATCTGCGCCAATTGGCGTTCGATCGCGGCGCGGATGTGCGGGTGGTTATAGCCGTGACAGGCGGTCCACCACGACGCGATGCCGTCGATCAATTCGCGCCCATCGGCGAGCGTGATGCGGCTGCCGCTGGTGCCGGTCACGGCCAACGGCGGGGCGGCCGTCTTCATCTGCGCATAGGGCAGCCAGATATGGCCGATGCCGGCTTTACACCAGGCGGCTACGTCATTGTTTTCGCTGGCTTTGCCCGACATTCGGCGCTTTCATGGAACTTATACTTTGGCCATTGTGCCTTCCGCCCGGGCTCGGGTCACCTGCCGGGGCAGCTTTCGTGTTTTTACTTTAGGATAGGTAATGCGCTCGCTCGACGAATTTGCCGCCGCAAAGCTGAGCGTTCTGGACCAGGCGAAGCTGCGCCGCTCGCCCGCGGTTACGGCGCGTGCCGGCGTCTGGGTGGAACGCGACGGCCGGCGGCTGCTGTCATTTTCCTGCAACGATTATCTCAACCTCGGCCAGCATCCGAAGATCATCGCCGCCGCGGTCGAGGCGATCGAGCGCTATGGCATTGGCGCCGGCGCCTCGCGCCTGGTGACCGGCAACCACCCGCTCTATGCCGCGCTCGAAGACCGGCTCGCGCGTTTCAAAGGCACCGATGCAGCTTGCGTCTTCGGCTCGGGCTATCTCGCCAATACCGGCATCATTCCGGCGCTGGTCGGTCCGGACGACCTCATCGTCGTCGATGAGCTCTCGCATTCTTGCATCCACGCCGGGGCGAAACTCAGCGGTGCCGAAATCCATCACTATCGCCATGCCGACGCGGCGCATGCCGAGGCGCTTCTTGGGGAACATCGCAGTGGCAAGCAACGCGCACTGATCGCAACCGACGGCGTGTTCTCCATGGACGGCGATCTCGCGCCGCTGCGCGAGCTTTCAGCGATCGCCAAACGCTTCGACGCATGGCTTCTGTCTGATGACGCCCATGGTCTCGGCGTCGTCGGTGGCGGGCGCGGCTCGACTTTCGCCAATGGCGGCAAGGCCGCAATCGACGTCCCGTTGCAGATGGGCACGCTGTCGAAAGCTGTTGGAGCCTATGGCGGCTATTTGTGCGCGTCGCAGCCGGTGATCGACTTGATGCGCACGCGCGCGCGCACCTTCATCTACTCGACCGGCTTGCCGCCAGCCGTTGTCGCGGCAGCGAGTGCTGCGCTCGACATCATCGAAAATGAGCCCGCTTATATCGAAGAACCGCTGCGCAAGGCCCGCCTCTTCACCCGCGCGCTGAATCTTCCGGAAGCGCAAAGCGCTATTGTGCCGGTGATTGTCGGCGAGACCGAAACCGCACTTTCGGCTTCCGAACTTCTGCGCGACGAAGGCTTCCTGGTCGTGGCGATCAGGCCGCCGACGGTTCCACCCGGCACCGCGCGGCTGCGCTTCGCCTTCACCGCGCAGCATCCCGAAGCCGAGATCGAGCGGCTCGCCGAAATCGTAAGGCAGCGCGTGATAAGGCATTGACGCGTGACCGCGATCTTCATCACCGGAACCGGGACCGACGTAGGCAAGACTTATGTCGCCGCTTCGCTCATCCGCCACTTGCGGCGGATGGGCCGGACCGTGGATGCGCTCAAGCCCGTGGTCAGCGGCTTTGATCCGGCGCTGCCGGCGACAAGCGATCCGGGAACACTCTTGAAGGCGCTCGGGCTTTCGGTCACGCCGGCGGACATCGACCGGATCGCGCCGTGGCGCTTTCGGGCCCCGCTGTCGCCGGACCTCGCGGCCCAACAGGAAGACAAGATCATCGACGTCGATGCCGTGATTGCGTTCTGCAGGACCGCGATCGACCAGCGCCGCGACATCCTGCTGATCGAAGGCGTCGGGGGCATCATGGTGCCGCTCGATGACCACCGCACCGTGCTCGACCTGATGATGGCGCTGCAACTGCCGCTGATCCTGGTTGCCGGTTCGTATCTCGGCACGATCAGCCACACCCTGACGGCGCTCGACGCGCTATTCCGTCGTAACTTGAAGGTGTTGGCGACGATTGTTAGCGAGACACCTCACTCCTCCGTGCCGCTCGACGCCACCGTGGACGCGCTCGCCCGCTTCGCCAACCCGGTGATCGGCCTGCCGCGGCAAAGATACCGGGCTGGCGCGCAAGAATCTTCGCCGGACGAGAGGACCGGCCGTACCGTTGCCGCATTCGACCGTATTTTCGGGGAGCCGGGGGCAACCTAGGCCCACTCGACCGGATGCGACGCCGGGTCGACAATGGCCACCGCGTCGATAGAATTGCAGTCATGGCCAAACAAGTTCCACTGGTAGTCATCGGCGCTGCGACCGGAGCCGCGCTCGCCCTCCTCGCCACCCAAATTCCGTTCAATGCCGTGGCAAAGTCTTCGGGCCACGGCGACGAATATCGGGTGCTGGAACTTTTCAGCGACGCCTTCGAGCAGGTCCGGCAGAACTATGTCGAGCGACCCGACGACAACAAGCTGATCCAGAATGCCATCAACGGCATGATGGCGGCCTTGGGCGATTCCTATTATCTCGACGGCAAAGCCGCGAGCCACCCGGTTGCCTGCACCGGAGACAGCTGTCCGGCCGATCTCGGTCTTCGTTTCACCATCGCCGACGGCCTGCCCAAGATCATAACCGCGATCGACGATTTGCCCGCCGCCAAGGCCGGCCTGTTGACCGGCGACCTCATCACCGCGATCGACAACCAACCGCTCGACGGCCTCACCGCCTATCAAGTCGGCCAGATGCTCAGCGGCGAACCGGGCTCGACCGTGCGCGTAATGGTGGCGCGTCCCGGCGCCGACAAGCCGATGGACCTCAAGCTTACCCGTGAACGCGCCACCGCAAGCTCGGTGCGCGCGCAAGTCCACGGCGGCGATATCGGCTATATCCGGATCCTGCAATTCAACGACAATACCGGCAGCGAGCTCAAACAGGCGATCGACACCATTGCCGCCCAAATTCCGGCGGACAAGCTCAAGGGCTATGTCGTCGACCTGCGCAACAATCCCGGCGGCACGCTCGACGGCGCCATTGCCGCGGGCGATGCCTTTCTCGAGGGCGGCGACATTGTCGAGATCGGCGGCCGCAGCGCCAACGGCGCCAAGCATATCCGCGTCAAAGCCGACAATCTCAGCAACGGCAAACGCGTCGTCATTCTGATCAATGGCGGATCGGCGGCGACGGCCGAGGTCGTTGCCGGTGCGCTGCAGGACAATCACCGCGCCACCTTGATCGGTACGCGCACTTACGGCGCCGGCTCGGTATTGACCGAACTGCCGCTCGGCCGCGGTCAGGGCGTGCTGCGTCTTGCCACCGCCCAGTATTTCACGCCCTCGGGCCATGCCATCGTGTCGAAGGGCATCTCTCCCGACATTGAAGTGCCGCAGGACGTGCCCGACAAAGTGAAACCGAGCGCCAAGATACCTCGGCCCCAAGAAGCCGGTCTTGCAGTCCTACATTCCGCCCGAGCCCGGAGCCGACAAGGCGCTCAACCGCGCCTATACGGAACTGCGCGGCGCGCACGCGAATTAGGACGGCCCGGAACCGCCTGCCCTCGGATGATGCGACGGAAGACGTCCTATCTCAGAGCATCGAATGCGAAGGCTCGTCTATTTCGTGAAGAAATGGAGTTGCGCCACCGTTTCCAGCGTGCCTTCGAGATTGAACAGCGCGTGCAAAATGAAGGTGAGCAGTGTCGAGCCGCTGCGCCAGCGCACGAAGCCGAGAAACAGGCCGATGGCGAAGATCTGCGCGATGCCGGTCCAGTCATATTGCACGTGCAGGCTCGCCCATAGCACCGAGATCACGATGATCGCGGGCCAGGCGGAGCGCCCGGGAGGGATCGGATCGGGTTTCTCGCTCGACTCGTCAAAGACAGCCGCCAAGCGTCCATTCGGCAATGCTCGCGCCCAGCCGCGGAACAGAAAGCCGCGGAACATGATCTCCTCGCCCGCCGGGGCGATGACGACGGCGCCGAGCCACATCGGCAGCAGCCAGCCTTCGGCCGCAGCGGTGGTGTAGGACTGCAGCTGAAATTGCGTGACCAGATCGCGTCCGCTCAAATAGAGCAGCGCGTCGCAGACCGCGATCAGGACGACAAGGCCGATAAGGCCGAGGATGACGTCGCGCTTCTGCGGCCGTTTCAGCGCCAGATAGTCGGCTTGGCTCGCATGTACGAGCCAGACCGCAAGCATGAGGATGCCGACAGTGATCGGATTGGAGATCGCGATGAACAGCGTTACCGAAATGCCGTCATAGGGCGTTTCCAGGAGCGCGCTCCAAGCTCCGGAGCGTTGCCATAGCAGCGCGCCGGAGCCAACAAATTGCCCCGCCAGGAAGGCGAGGATCGCCCATCCCAGCGTCGCCCAGTAACCCCAGATTTTCATACGGTCTTTGCTGTCCGTTACGGCACGAGAATGATCGAGCCGGTGGTCGCGCGCCCTTCCAGATCGCGATGGGCCTGTTGCGCATCGCGTAGCGTATATTTGTGCTTGATCGGAATCTTCACTGCACCTTTGCCGACGACGTCGAACAGATCGTTGGCGATGGCGAGCAGATCCTCGCGCTTGGCGGCATAGGTGTTCAGCGTCGGCCGCGTCGCGAACAGCGAGCCCTTCTGCTGCAGGATGTTGATGTTGAAGGCGTCGATCTGGCCCGACGAGCTGCCGAAGCTGGCGAACATGCCGAGCGGACGGATGCAATCGAGGGAAGCCGGGAACGTCGTCTTGCCGACGCCGTCATAGACCACGTCGCACAATTTGCCGCCGGTGATTTCCTTCGTGCGAGCAACGAAGTCTTCCTCGCGGTAAAGGATGGTGTGGTGGCAGCCATTGGCTTTGGCCAGCTCGGCCTTGTCCTTCGAGCCGACCGTGCCGATGACATTGGCGCCGAGATGGTTCGCCCATTGGCACAGGATAAGCCCAACGCCGCCAGCGGCGGCATGCATGAGAACAGTCATGCCCTTCTCGACCTTGAAGGTGCGGCGCAGCAGATATTCCGCGGTCATGCCCTTGAGCATCATCGCGGCGGCTTGCTCGTAACTGATATTGGCCGGCAGTTTCACGGCGCGATCGGCCGGCACCAGGCGCTCCGCGGCGTAGCAGCCGAGCGCGACGACATAGGCGACACGATCGCCGACCTTGAGGTCGCTCGCACCGGGACCGACCGCAACCACTTCACCGGCGCCTTCATTGCCGGCGATGAACGGCATGCCGCCCGGAGCCGGATAAGCGCCCATGCGGAAATAAGTATCGATGAAATTGACGCCACAGGCATGTTGCTTAACCCGGACCTGGCCTTGGCCGGGCGCGCCCACTTCGACTTCTTCGTAGGTCAGAACTTCGGGCCCACCGGGCTTATGCACGCGTACAGCCGCAACCATTTTCCTCTCCTTCGACAAAGCTCGAATTATTGAGCGCGGCCGGGATCATAGGCAGCCGCACCTTGAACACAAGCGCTTCGCAGGATCATTCGGGCGAGTTTATCGCGCGCCCGAGACATTGAGCACGGCGCCGCTGATATAAGAGGCGGCGTCAGAAAGCAGGAATAGCACTGCTTCGGCGATTTCATCAGGCTCGCCGGGACGCGCCATCGGCAGCAGCGGCGTGATGCGCTCGAGCCGCCCCGGCTCGTGAATCTCGGTCCTGGTCGGTCCCGGCCGAATGGCATTGACGCGGATACCCTCCTTGGCGACCTCGCGAGCGAGCCCATTGGTGAGCGCGTCGACCCCGCCTTTGGCAGCGGCGTAGAAGACATATTCGGTGGCGCCGCCGGTAACCGACGCGATCGAGGACAACAGCACGATCGAGCCGCCTTTGCCGCCATGGGCGGTCGACATGCGGCGCACCGCCTCGCGGGCGCAGATGATGGCGCCGAACAGATTGACGTCGATCACCTCGCGGATGGTCGCCGCGCTCGCGACATCAAGCCGCGAATTCTTGCCGCCGATGCCGGCACTGTGGACGAAATGCGTGACCGGCCCGAGCGACTGCGTCGTCTGATCGAAGACGCGCAGGATATCCTCTTCCTCCGCCATGTCGCCGGGCAGCGCCACAGCCCGGCCGCCTGCTTGTTTCACCGCTTCGGCAACTTCGGCAGCGGCCTTTGCGTTCCGGACGTAGTTGATCGCGACGTCATAGCCGCGCGCCGCCGCGAGCTTCGCAGTCGAGGCGCCGATCCCGCGGCTGCCGCCGGCGATCAGCAGAACAGGTCGCGGCATGTCGTACTCCTTCGGCGCCAGTGGCGGCGCATAGAACAGCTTGCCGGTGACCGGATCAAGTCAGCGTCCAGTGTCAGGGATGATGACGGCGCAGGAAACCCACGGCGACGAAATAGACGCCCAGCAGACACAATCCGGCCTGCGTCCACAATCCGGGTGCGAGGTCGGTCGCGACGGCATAGATCGCAAGCAGCGCCCATGCGACGAGCGCAAATAATGTGACCTCGCGCAGATGCCTGATCCGCATCGGATGCACGACATGAAACGGAACGAAGGTCAGCGCCGCGAGCGCCACAACCGCGACGGCCGTCGCCAGAGGACCGGGCCTGAGCACGAAGAGATAGAACACCGCGACGTTCCAGACCGCGGGGAAGCCGCGGAAATAATAATCGGAGTCTTCATCAGCCGGTCGGCGAAATAGAGCGAACCGGTGATCACGATCAGCACGCCGAGCGCAATCGCAACAACGGGCGGCGCGAGCCCACTCGCGACAACCGCATAGGCGGGAACGAAGACATAGTTGAGGATATCGACCACGAGATCGAGCACGTCGCCCGACCAGCGCGGCAGAACCTTGTCGACCCGGAGCCGCCGCGCAAAGGTTCCGTCCACGCCGTCGATGAAAAGCGCCACACCGAGCCAGATGAACATTTGCGGCCAATCGCTGCGGACCGCGGCGATCAGCGCCAACAACGCGCAGGCCGCACCCGACGCGGTAAAGACATGGACCGCAAAAGCCGCCGTGGTCATCGGCGGACCCGGCTTGACGACCGGCAGAGGTTCGTCCGGGATTGAGGGGCTCGATAGGCGTCATCGTCTTAAGTTTACATATGAATTGGCTTAACGGACAGAATGCTGTGCGTGTCTCTGTCATTCTTCCCGTTTTGATCATAAATGGAACTTACGGATAGGCAGCGATACAGATAGAAGCCATGGATCCCGCTAACCAAATATCGGCCTGTGAAGTCGCGGTGGTCGGCGGCGGCCCGGCGGGTCTTATCGCCGCTCTTGCGATTGCGGCAACCGGCGCCGATACGCTTCTGATCGCGCCGACAGTCGCGGCGACGGACCATCGCACCACTGCGCTGCTTGCAGGCTCGGTCAAGGCGCTGGACATGCTCGGGGTCTGGCAGGCGTGTCATCCGCACGCCGCGCCGCTACGCAAACTGCGCATCATCGACGACACCCAGCGTCTGTTCCGCGCGCCTGAGGTTTTTTTCGACGCGGCCGAGATCGAGCTTGAAGCGTTCGGCTACAATATCGAGAACCGGCATCTCGTCGCCGTGCTCGAAGCGCGTGCGGCCGGGACTGAACCTGCCGCGGATCATGACGCCGGCGCTCGCCATAACCCCTCGCAGCGATCTGATCGCGATCAAACATTCCGGCGGCGAAGTGCAGGCACGGCTCGTCATTGGCGCCGACGGCGCACAGTCGCTTTGCCGCGTGGCCGCCGGCATCACGACGCGGCGGCGGACCTATCCGCAATCGGCGCTGACGCTCAATCTTGGCCATGGCCGTTCGCACGACGATACGTCCACCGAGTTTCATACCGAGAGCGGACCGTTCACGCTCGTTCCCCTGCCCGGTCGGCGTTCGAGCCTTGTCTGCGTGCTCACCCCCGAGCGCGCCGACGCCTTGCGCGCGCTCGATGACGTTTCGTTGTCCGCCGAGATCGAGCGGCGCGCCCATTCGCTTCTTGGCGAGATGCAGGTTGAGCCCGGCCGCGGGCTGTTCCCGCTGATGGTCGAGACTGCCGCCAGCTTCGCCAACCGGCGCACCGTGCTGGTCGGCGAAGCCGCGCATATCGTGCCGCCGATCGGCGCACAGGGGCTCAATCTCGGACTGCGCGATGCCGCGACCATTGCCGAGATCGTCGCCGATGCGCGCCGCGGCGGCCGCGATCCCGGTTCGCCCGACGTGCTCGCGCGCTACGAACAGCAACGCTGCGCCGATGTCACCAGCCGCACAGTTGCGGTCGATCTGTTGAATCGGAGCCTCCTGACCGGCTTCGTTCCGGCGCACGGCGCGCGCGGCCTGTCGCTCTATCTGATGGACCGCGTCGGGCCGCTTCGCCGTGCGATGATGCGCGAGGGTGTCGCGCCTGCTGCGTCGCAGCCCCGCCTGATGCGCGGCGACACGGCGTGAGGGGCCTCCGCTGAAACCATTTCCTGAGCGGGACTGGCGTCAAAAGCAGCTTGGCGCGGTCCTGCGGTTCGTCTTACCGTTGGCCATTGAGAATTGTGAGAACGCCCGATGAAACTGCCGCGCAATTTCTTCAAGCCGCTTGCCATCGGCGCCCCGGAGCCGCTGCGTGAATTGCCGCCGCGGCTCGAGCGCATGATTCATTTCGTGCCGCCGCATATCGAGAAAGTGCGCGCCAAGGTGCCCGAGCTCGTCGCGCAGGTCGACGTGGTGCTCGGCAATCTTGAAGACGCCATTCCCGCCGACGCCAAGGAAGCCGCACGCAACGGCTTCATCGCCATGGCGAAATCCTGCGACTTCGGCGAGACCGGATTATGGACCCGCATCAATGCGCTCAATTCGCCCTGGATGCTCGACGACGTCACTGAGATCGTCGGCGCGGTCGGACAGAAGCTCGATGTCGTCATGCTGCCCAAGGTCGAGGGGCCCTGGGACATTCATTATCTCGATCAGCTCCTGGCCCAGCTCGAGGCCAGGCACGGCGTCAAGAAGCCGATCCTGATTCACGCCATTCTTGAAACCGCCGAGGGCGTCAACAATGTCGTCGACATCGCCGTCGCCTCGCCCCGCATGCACGGCATCAGTCTCGGCCCGGCCGATCTCGCGGCGTCGCGCGCGATGAAGACCACGCGTGTCGGCGGCGGCCATCCCGATTACAAAGTGCTGGCCGATGCAGCCGCGCCCGACGCACCGCGCGCGAGCTTCCAGCAGGACCTGTGGCACTACACGATCGCGAAAATGGTCGATGCCTGCGCCTCGGTCGGCATCAAGGCCTTCTACGGTCCGTTCGGCGACTTCGCTGACGGTGCCGCCTGCGAAGCGCAGTTCCGCAATGCCTTCCTGATGGGCTGCGCCGGCGCTTGGACGCTGCATCCAAGCCAGGTTCCGATCGCCAAGCGTGTGTTCTCGCCGGACCCGGCGGAAGTTGCCTTCGCCAAGAAGATCATTGCCGCCATGCCGGACGGCACCGGCGCGGTCATGATCGACGGCAAGATGCAGGACGACGCCACTTGGAAACAGGCCAAGGTTCTGGTCGATTTGGCGGGCTTGGTGGCGGAAAAAGACCCGGAAATGGGCCAAAGATACGGATTATGAACAGCAATCGGGCGTGCGGCTTGCCGCGAATTTGCAGCGTGCTAGAGAACCCAAGACCCCCTTGGGCGTTGGGTCCGGCGTACTTTCGGCCGTGAGCTGAGGATCGGAATGAGCAAAATTCGGATCGCCAAATACCAGATCGGTCAGGTCGTCCGGCACCGCATCTATCCGTTTCGCGGCGTGGTGTTCGACATCGACCCGAGCTTCGACAATACCGACGAGTGGTACGAGTCGATCCCGGCCGAAATCCGGCCGCACAAGGATCAGCCGTTCTATCATTTGTTTGCCGAGAACGACGAGACCGAATACGTCGCTTACGTGTCCGAGCAAAATCTGTTGCCGGATACGACCGGCGAGCCGGTGCGGCATCCGCAAGTCGCCGAGGACTTCGTCAAAGACGGCAAGGGCGGCTATCGCCAGCGCACAGCCTCGGTGCACTAACCAAACAAGCCGTTACGCGTCGGAAACGAGAACGCCCCGGATGCGATGTGCACGATTCGGGGCGCTTTCTTAAGTCAAAGACAATCCGATCGCAGCGATCGGACGCTGCACGTCGTTATTGCTGCGGCGGAGCGGCAGCCTGCGGCGTGCCGCCCTGCTGTTGCTCGAGCTTCTTGCGCGCCTCGTCGGCGCGGCGCTGCAGTTCTTCCTGCAGCTTCTTCTGCTGTTCCTCGAAGACCTTCGGATCGGTCGGCGGGCCGTCATAGGCCTTGCCGAAATCGGCCAGCGGCAAAGCGAGACTGATCGGCTGCGCGGTCGAATTGATCGCCTGCACGACCAGTGCCTGCCCCTTCTTCATCTTGCCGACCATATCCGGCGTCGCCTCATAGTCGGCCATGCAGCCGTTGGTGAAGCAGATCACGTAGGGCGCGGTCATCGGCTGATTTTGATCGATGATCAGGCGTGTGCCGTGAACGAGCTGCATGCCGAGCGGCAGCGTGACGCGAAGGATCTTCTTCGGATCGCCTTCGGGCTCGATCAGGACGGCGGCAACGACCGGCATGCCGGACTCGATACGCGCGTCCTTGCCGGTGAAGCAGACCTGCTTGGAATTGGGATCCTGCTGGTTGGCCTTTAGGCAGAATTTGGTCCAGGGCGAATAGATCAACTGCACCTGCTGATCGGCGCCTTGAGCTTGCTGCTGTGCCTCGGGCGGCGCCGCCGCCGGCTGCTGCGCGGCGGGAGCCGGCGCGGGCTTCGGCTTGGCCGCCGGCGCGGGTTTCGGCTTGGCGGCCGGTGCCGCCGCCGGAGCGGGCGGCTGTTGCGCGAGTGCGATTGAAGCGGTGGCGGTCGCCAGTACCGCAGACAAGAGAGCGGTCTTGATGGCGCTCCTGCCGATCCTTAGCGCATGACCGAAGGCAGTTGGCGTACGGCCTGCCAGCCGTGCTGGCGCCGGCGCGTTCCGAGTGTTCATGAAGAGTCCTCTTTCGTACTGCGCCCGGAAACCAACCCGAATTCCAGCTGGATCAGAGCGATTTGCCCGGTCAAATCGGCGTTTTCAGTGAAGTGATGTCGCACCCGACATCGATCGCCGCGCCGTCCCCCAAGCCACGGTCAATCGACGCACAATAAGGCAACAACGTGACACCGTGTGACCTCCGGCCCCGGCCCAATAGCGCAAATGCGCCGCATGATAAAGCCCGATCATGCGAAATCCGGCCAAAGGCCCGCGGCTGTTGACCGCCGCTGCGGTCCGATGGCGGTCTCCCCATGCTACATTGGCCTGTCATCAACCGAATCGTGCGCACGCCCGATCCCAATGCAAGCGAGGCCAACAGACATAGCCGGTCGTCCTTTGCGGGCAGCCTTGTGCTGCGCGCTGGTGGCATTCGTTTGCGCGCCGCAGGCCGGCGCGGAGCCGGCTGGTGGGCCGATGCCCGCGATTGCGATGCACGGCGCGCCGCTCCTGCCCGACAATTTTGCCGCGCTGCCCTATGTCAATCCGGACGCGCCCAAGGGCGGGACCATTGTCGAGGGCGTGCTCGGCACTTTCGACAGCCTCAACCCCTTCATTGTCCTCGGCCTGCCGTTGCAGCCGATCAGAGGCTATGTGGTCGAGAGCCTGTTGGCGCGCAATTATGACGAACCGTTCTCGCTCTATGGCTTGTTGGCGCGCACGGTCGAGACTGATGACACCCGCAGCTATGTGACGTTCTCGCTCAATCCGTCCGCGCGCTTTTCCGACGGCACGCACGTCACCGCCGAGGACGTGAAGTTCTCGTGGCAGCTTCTGCGCGATCACGGCAGGCCGAATTACCGCACCTACTACGCCAAGGTCGCCAAGGTCGAAATCCCTGATCCGCTGACGATACGCTTCGACTTCGCCGACAACGGCAACAATGGCGGCGACCGCGAACTGCCGCTGATCCTCGGACTGATGCCGGTTCTGCCCAAGCACGCCATCGACGCCGCCAATTTCGAAAAAGCCTCGCTGGCGAAACCGGTCGGCAGCGGGCCGTACGTCGTCGACAAAGTCGATGTCGGCAAGACCGTCAGCTTCAAGCGCGACCCGAACTATTGGGGCAACAATCTTCCGATCAATCGCGGCAAGTGGAATTTCGATACCGTGCGGTTCGACTTCTATCGCGACGGCAATTCCTATTTCGAGGGCTTCAAGGCCGGCCTCTACGACGTGCGCAGCGAAACCGATCCGACCCGCTGGAAGACCGGTTACGACTTCCCCGCCGCGCGCAACGGCCGTGTCATCACCGAGGCCATTCCCAATGGCCTGCCGAAATTCGCTTCGGACTATGTGTTCAACACCCGGCGGCCGCTCTTTGCCGATATCCGCGTCCGTCAGGCGATCGCGCTGTTGTTCAACTTTCAATGGATCAACCGCAATTTCTTCTTCAATCTCTATAAGCGCAGCTCAAGTTTCTTCGACGATTCTGAACTCTCCGCCTATCACCGTCCCGCCGATGCGCGCGAACGCGCTTTGCTGGCGCCCTACCCGGACGCGGTGCGGCCCGACGTTCTCGACGGCACTTGGTCGCCGCCGGTCACCGACGGCTCGGATCGCGATCGGGATACGCTGCGCCAGGCCCTCGACCTGCTCAAGGCCGCCGGCTACGAGCTCAACGGTACAAGACTGCGCAACCGCGCGACCGGTCAGCCGCTGGCCTTCGAAATCATGGTGACGACGCGCGACGAGGAACGGCTGGCGCTCGCCTTCTCCAATCAGGTGGCGCGCGCGGGCATCACCGCTCAAGTCCGCCTCGTCGACGCCGTGCAATACCAGCAGCGTCTCGACACATTCGACTTCGACATGATCGAATATCGCTGGGAGCAATCATTGTCGCCCGGCAACGAGCAGGCGGTCTATTGGGGCTCGGCCGCAGCCGATCAGGACGGCTCGCGCAATTACATGGGTGTACGCAGCAAGGCGGTTGATGCCATGATCGCGGCCATGCTGCGGGCGCGCGAACGGCCGGATTTCGTCGCCGCCGTCCGCGCACTCGATCGGATTCTGATTTCAGGATCGTACGTGGTGCCGCTGTTCTATCTGCCCGATCAATGGATTGCGCGCTGGGACTATATTGCGCGTCCGCCGCGCAATGCGCTCTCCGGCTATCTGCCCGAGACCTGGTGGCGCGCGCCTGCACAGGCCGTGCAATGATCCCCGGCGACACCCCGCCCGTTCCGCAGCACGGCAGCCGCCTTTCCATTGATGAACTGTTTCGCCAGGTCGCGGCGCGGCGGCCGGACGAGATCGCGCTTGTCGACGCGCCGAACCGGCAGCTTTTCACCGACGGCGCGCCGCGGCGGCTGACTTTCGCGCAAGCCGACCGCATGGTGTCGGCGATTGCCGGCCGGCTGTCGCGCATGGGGCTACCGATCGACACGGTGGTCGGCATCCAATTGCCCAACATCGTCGAAAACATCCTCACCATTCTCGGCGTGCTGCGCGCCGGCATGATCGCGGCGCCGATGCCGCTGTTGTGGCGCAGCGCCGACGCCATCGCCGCCGTGGCGCGGGCCGGCGCCAAGGCGCTGATCACCTGCAACCGCGTCGGCAATTTCGAGCATGGCCGTCTTGCCACCCGCGTCGCCGCCGATGTGTTCTCGATCCGCTATGTCTGCGGCTTCGGCGACGATCTGCCCGACGGCGTCGTGCCGCTCGACGACCTGTTCACGATCGAAAAGCTCGATCCGATCCCGCTGCTCAATCGCGACGGCAATGCGGCGGCGCATCTCGCCGCCATCACCTTCGAGATCGGCGAGGACGGCCCGGTCCCGGTGGCGCGGCGGCATCTCGAATTGCTGGCGGGCGGCATGTGCGTCCTGTCCGAGGCGCGCTTCACGCCATTCGGACGCATCCTCTCGACCATCGTGCCCTCCGGCTTTGCCGGCGTCAGCCTCACTTTGGTGCCGTGGATCCTGACCGGCGGCACGCTCGTTTTGCATCACGCCTTCGACGCCGAGCTGTTTGCGGCGCAGCGCAAGGACGAGCGCTGCGAGACCCTGATCCTGCCGGCGCCGGTCGTCTTCCGCTTTGCCGAGACCGGGCTGTTCGACGGCGAGGATCGGGCGACCGTCATTGCCGAATGGCGCGCGCCGGACCGGCTGGCCGCGAGCCTCTTGTGGCAGGGCAGGACCACGGCGCTGGTCGATGTCGCGGTGTTCAGTGAGGCGGGTTTTGTCGCCGGCCGCCGCGGCGAAGACGGCAGGCCGCTGCCGATCCCTTTCGGCCCGGTGTTCTCGCCGCGCGCGGGCGAAGGCGCGGCCGTGTTCGCCGACCTCAAGGCGAGCGCGATGAATACGCTTTCGATGCGGGGACCGATGGTGCCGCATCATCACTTTCCGCCACGGGTCGAACGTACGGATCTGCCGCATTTCGCCATCAGCCGCGGCGGCTATGTCGATACCGGTTACGCCTGCCGCTTCGACCCGGTGCGCCAATCCCTGGTCGTCACCGGGCCGCCCGCCGGATTCATCACCATCGGCGGCTATCGCTTCCCGTTGCGCAAGCTCCTCGACACCATCGCCAAGATCGACCCTGCCGCGACGCTGACCACGGTCTCCGATCCGCTGGTCGGTCATCGCTTTGTCGGCACCGCCGCCGACACCGCCGCGATGCGATTGGCGCTCAGCGCCTACGGCCTCAATCCGCTGATCGCGGCTGCGTTTGCCGACCCCGGCGAACAAGAAGTCCACAAGGCCGCGGCCGCGGGCTGAGCGGCTTCCTCGCCTCGCCACAAACTGCGCGTGGTTGTTGACGCCGCATTAATAGCCCTTTGGCATGGTGGCCGCCTCGACTGTCGCAATCCGCATTTCACGCAATAGCCGACCATGGCGCTGCAAGGTCCGTTTGCCGTTATTGCCGACACGCCGGCGCCGGACGTGGTCGAGGCTTTGCGCAAGGCCGGCGCCTATCCGGTGGTCGAGACCGGCTGGGCTGACGCACCCGCGGCGCTCAAATCGATCGAGCCGGAAGCGGTGGTCGCGGCCGAGGCCTGCCCTGATCAGAAGTCTGCTGATGCCGTCGCCAAGGCGCTGACCGCCCAGCAGGTCAAGGGCTCTGGCTTCTACATGCCGCTGTTCGCCCGCGCCCGCGATGAGGACGCGACGCTTGTCGCCGGCGCGCTGACGCTTCCGGCCACCATGCCGGCCGAGCTCATTGTCGAGCGCCTCACCGCGGCGCTGCGCATCCGCACGCTGCACGGCACGGTGATGCGCCGCATCGCCACCCTCACCTCGCACGGCCAGCAAGTGCCGGACCTGCCGCCGGGCGATCCGCTCGAGGCGGCGACAGTGCTCGTCGCCGGACGCGGCCGCACCTATCCGGCGCTCTCGGTAGCGCTCGGCGAACAGGTCGGCCTCGTCGGCGCGCTCAGCGTCGAGAGCGCGGCGCGCGCGCTGAACGTCCGCGACATCGACGGCCTGGTGATCGGCGACGGCTTCAGTCCGCGGATCATCGAGGCGCTGCTCACCGTGATCGCCGAAGACGTGCGCTTTCGCGATCTGCCGGTGACGGTGCTCGGCTGCCATCCCGCCGTGATCGAGCCGTTCGGCGCGCGGCTGGCCAATCTCGACCGCATTTCTGAAGGTACGGACCGCCTGGTCGCGCGCTTTTTGCCCTATGTGCGCCAGCATGCTTTCGGTGCGCGGCTGAAGCGCATGCTGAAATCGCTCGACGCCAAGGGCATGATCGATCCCGATACCGGGCTGCTCGGCCAGGAAGCGTTCTGGCGCGACCTCAATCGCGCCGTCGGCGACGCCGAAAAGCGCGGCGTCGGTCTGACCATCGCGCGCTTCTCGTTCAGCGGCGGCGACCGCCGCGTGAGCCTCGACGCGGCGCGGCTGGTCGGCCGGCTGATGCGGCAGGTCGATTTCGCCTGCCGCGAAGCCGACAATTCGATCTTCGCCGTTTTCACCGAGACCGATCTACGCGCCGCTCATGTGGTGGCGCGGCGGATCGCCAGCATCCTGAAAAACACCATGCTGGCGCCGGACCGCCGGCCCGGCAAAATCGATGCCGCGGTGACGCTTGCGACCTTGAAGCCGACCGACAGTGTCGACACACTGATCGCACGGGTGGTCGGCGAGGTTGCGGCAAGCTAGGCTCGTCGCCATCTGAAAATCAGTTGAATTTGCCCAGCCGTACTGACCTTCCTGGACTGAGGCCTTGCCGGACTGAAAATGATAACGAAAACGATAGGGAAACGAGGGCGTTCGCATGGAATCCTCGCGTGACGTGAAATCCTCATCCGATCTGCCAATCGTGCATGTCGACGTGGTTTCCGATGTCGTCTGCCCGTGGTGCTATATCGGCAAGCGCCGCCTCGAAGAGGCGATCGCGCTCGTGCCCAATGTCAGCGTCAACATCAACTTCCGCCCCTACTTCCTCAATCCGTGGATTCCGCGCGAAGGCATCGACCGGGCGACTTATCTGGAAACCAAATTCGGCTCGGTCGAACGCTACGGCGCGATCGCCGAACGCGTGGTGCAGGCCGCGACCATGGAAGGGCTCGTCTATGCGCCCGGCAAGATCAGCCGCCAGCCCAACACGCTCGATTGCCATCGCCTCATCCTGTGGTCGCGCAGCGCCACCGATCCCGGTGCGATGAAGCAGCGCCTGATGGATCTGTACTTCGCCGAAGGCGGCGACCTGACCGACGCAAAAGTCCTGATCCAAGCCGCGGCAGATTGCGGCATGGATGCCGACCTCGTCCGCCGCCTCCTCGCCAGCGATGCCGATGTCGACCGCATCGAGAACGAGGCCAACAGCGCCAAGGAGGCCGGCATCGACGGCGTGCCCTGCTTCATTTTCGGCGGCAGCGTCATCGTCACCGGCGCGCAATCGCCGGAATATCTGGCCAGCGCCATCGAGCGCACCGCGGCCGGGCAGCAGACGCGCATGCGGGCGTGAGCCTGAGCCAAAGTCCGAGTCAGACCGCATCCAATTAAACCAACATGGGAGCACCATGCGAATGTGGAGTCTGCTCCTGGCCTTGGCGTTCGGCGCGGGGTTCGCCGCCTTTGCGTGGTACTTCATGCAGCGCGCGCCGGGCCATCCGCACGATCCGGTCGAATATTACCGCGGCTTCGCCGGCTACAGTCACCCCGTGACGCTGGCCATACCGATCGGCAAGGACGAAGCCGACGCCATGGCGGCGAAAGGCGCGGCCTTTCTGGTCGGCAGTTTCGATGCCGAGGGCAAGCTGATGCACGTCGTGAAATATCTCAATCACGACGTCTTCTTCGATTTTGCCTACAGCTATTACCCGAACGGCAGGATCAAGAGCGCCGTGGTGAGCGGCAACGGCCGCACCACCGTGTTCGAATACGACCCGAGCGGACGACAAAGCCCCGGCGGATTTTGGTAGGTACTGCCCGCGACAAACCGCTCCTCGCGGTTGCCGGTGGCGATCCCCATATACAGACCATGCTCCACTTTGAAGGCGCTGCCCTGCTCGCCGAAGTTTTCGCCGCTTTGTGGCTGATCGTTGCGCTGGTGGGCTTCAGTATTCGCCGCAGTACGCCCTGGCTCATTTGCGTGGCGTTTGCCGCGTTGGCGCTGTTGTCGACGGTGATCGTGATCGCCGACGGGACGGCTTAGAGGCGGTCCCTCGCGCAACTCTTCCCGTTCGTCCCCGCGAAAGCGGGGACCCAGATCTGTCATTGAAAGAGCTGGATTCCCGCTTACGCGGGAATGAGCGGAATCTAGACGCTCACGCCGCCTTGGCGCCCTTCTCGGCGATGGCGGCGAGCGCGCGCAGAATGTCCTCGGCGCCTTTGAGGCGCTCGTCGGCCGTGTCCCATTCGTCGAAGAACACAACCTTCATGTCGGGCCGCACCTTGGCGCCGACTTCGTGCTTGGCGATGTAGGAGATCAGGCCTTCCGGATTGGCGAAGATATTATCGCGGAACGAGAGCACCGCGCCCTTCGGCCCGACCTCGATCTTTTCCACGTTGGCGCGCCGGCACAGCGCCTTGATGGCGACGATGCGAAGGAGATATTTGACCTCGTCCGGCAGCGTGCCGAAGCGGTCGACCAACTCGGCGCCGAAAGCGTCGATGTCGCGGTCGTTCTCGATTTCGGAGAGCCGCCGATAGAGCGCGAGCCGCACCGGCAGGTCGGTGACGTATTCTTCCGGAATGAGCACCGGCGTGCCGATGGTGATCTGCGGCGACCATTTGTCGGCGACAGGTGCGGCGATGCCGGCCTTCATCGAGATCACGGCCTCTTCCAGCATCTGCTGATAGAGCTCGTAGCCGACTTCCTTGATATGGCCGGACTGTTCGTCACCGAGGAGATTGCCGGCGCCGCGGATGTCGAGATCGTGCGAGGCGAGCTGGAAACCGGCGCCGAGCGTGTCGAGCGACTGCAACACTTTGAGCCGGCGCTCGGCCTGCGGCGTGATTTTGCGCTTGGCCGGGAGCGTCAAGAGTGCATAGGCGCGCAGCTTCGAGCGGCCGACACGGCCACGAAGCTGATAGATCTGGGCGAGGCCGAACATGTCGGCGCGATGCACGATCAGCGTATTGGCGGTCGGGATGTCGAGGCCGGATTCGACGATGGTGGTCGAGAGCAGCACGTCGAACTTGCCGTCGTAGAACGCCGACATGATGTCTTCGAGCACGGCGGCCGGCATCTGGCCATGGGCGGTGGCGACGCGCACTTCCGGCACGTTCTTGTCGAGGAAGGCCTTGGTCTCGGCGAGATCTTCGATGCGCGGGCAGACATAGAAGGCCTGCCCGCCGCGATAACGCTCGCGCAATAGCGCCTCGCGCACCACGACCGGATCGAACGGAGAGACGAAAGTGCGCACGGCCAGCCGATCGACCGGCGGCGTGGCGATGATCGACATTTCGCGCACGCCGGACAGCGCGAGCTGCAAGGTGCGCGGGATCGGCGTCGCGGTCAGCGTCAGCACATGGACTTCGGCGCGCAGCTGCTTGAGCTTCTCCTTGTGGGCGACGCCGAAATGCTGCTCCTCGTCGACGACGATGAGGCCGAGATCCTTGAACTTGATGCTCTTGCCGAGGAGCGCGTGGGTGCCGATGACGATGTCGATGATGCCGTCGGCCAGGCCTTTCTTGGTCTTGGCCAGTTCGGTCGAGGAAACCAGCCGCGACGCCTGCGCGATGTTCACCGGCAGTCCGCGGAAGCGCTCGCTGAAGGTCTTGAAGTGCTGGCGCGACAACAGCGTCGTCGGCACCACGACCGCGACCTGCTTGCCGTTCATCGCCGAAATGAAAGCCGCACGCAGCGCCACTTCGGTCTTGCCGAAACCGACGTCGCCGCAGATCAGCCGGTCCATCGGCCGGCCCGATGACAGGTCGTTGTTGACCGCGGCAATGGCGGCGAGCTGGTCGTCGGTCTCCTCATAGGGAAAGCCGGCGCAGAATTCGTCGTAGAGGCCGGCGGTCACGCCAAGCTGCGGCGCCTCCTTGAGCTGGCGTTCGGCCGCGATCTTGATGAGCTCGCTTGCGATTTCGCGGATGCGGTTCTTCATCCGCGCCTTGCGCGACTGCCAGGCGCTGCCGCCGAGGCGATCGAGCTCGGCGCCGGCTTCGTCGGAGCCGTAGCGCGACAACAGTTCGATATTCTCGACCGGCAGGAACAGCTTGTCGCCGCCGGCATAGTGCAGCTCGAGACAATCGTGAGGCGCGCCTGCGGCCTCGATGGCGCGCAGGCCGACAAAGCGGCCGATGCCGTGGTCGACATGGACGACGAGATCGCCGGCCGAGAGGCTCGTCACCTCGGCGATGAAATTCTCGGGGCGTTTCGACTGCCGGCGCGCCCGCACCAGCCGCTCGCCGAGAATGTCCTCCTCGGTGATCAGTGCGATGTCGGCGGTTTCAAACCCGGATTCGATGCCAAGAATGGCGAGCGCGGTCTCGTGCTTTGGCAGCCCCAGCACCTGCGGCCATGACGCAACCGGCGTGAGATTGACCAGCTTGTGTTCGGCAAGCACGTGGCCCATGCGCTCGCGGGAGCCTTCGCTCCACAGCGCGATGATGACCCGCTTGCCGGCCGCTTGCAGCGCGCCGACATGCTTGGTCACGGCCTCGAACACATTGGCATTCGGCGTTGACCGCTCGGCGGTGAAATTGTGCCCGGCATGGGCGCCGATCTCGATCACGTCGCCTGCGCTTTCGGGCGACACGAACGGCGTCAGCCGCGCCAGCGCCGACTGATCGAGCCGCGCCCGCCATTCGTTCTCGGCAAAGTACAGCCGGTCCGGCGGCAAAGGCTTATACGGCGCGCCGCCGCTCGATTGCTCGATCGCGTCCTTGCGCGCCTGGAAATAGTCGGCGATCTGCGCGAGCCGCTCATGGGCGGCTTCCTCGGCCAGCGGCTCGAGCGCAAGCGGCGTGCCCGGCAGATAGTCGAACAGCGTATCCATGCTTTTGTGGAACAGCGGCAGCCAGTGCTCCATGCCGGCATGGCGGCGGCCTTCGCTGACTGCTTCGTAGAGCACGTCATCGGGGCTCGCCGCGCCGAAGGCCGCGACATAGCCGGTGCGGAACAGGCGGATCGTGTCGGAGGTGAGCTGAAACTCGGCCATCGGCACGAGATCGAGCGCGCGCAATTCGGCATTGGTGCGCTGGGTTTCCGGATCAAAGCTGCGGATGGATTCCAAAGTGTCGCCGAAGAAGTCGAGCCGCACCGGATCGCCCAGGCCCGGCGCGAACAGATCGACGATGCCGCCGCGCACCGCATAGTCGCCGGCCTCACGCACCGTCGGGGTGCGGTTGAAGCCGTTGAGGTCGAGCCATTGGATGATGCCGGACATCGGCAGCATGTTGCCGGGCGCGGCGGACAATGATTGCTTGCCGACGATCTCGCGCGGCGGCACGCGCTGCAGGGCGGCGTTGACGGTGGTCAGCAGCACGGCGGGATGCTCGCGGCCTTGCACGCGGGCGAGGCGCGCCAGCGTCATCATCCGCTGCGCGGAGATCGCGGCATGCGGCGAGACGCGGTCATAAGGCAGGCTGTCCCAGGCCGGAAATTCGAGAACTTCGACGTCGGGCGCGAAAAAGCCGAGCGCGCGCGACAGCATGGCCATGCGGGCGCCGTCGCGGCAGATCACGGCGACGCTGATCGCGGGTCGCATTCTTGCCGGCGGCAATGGCGCGGGCGAGGTCGGCAATGACCAGGCCTTCGGCGCCGTCGGTAACGCCGGCGAGCGTCACTGGCCGGCCGGGCTTCAACAGTTCTGCGGGCGATTTGGCCAACAGGGAGTTGCGTGGCACGCTCAGCGCCCCTCCCCGGCAACCCGTTGCGCCGCGGTCTTGGCGTGAAAGCCGATCAGGTCGCGCAGCACCGCGCTGTCGTGCTCGGCCGGCGCGGTTTGATCGCCGGTGACCCAGGCATAGAGCTCGGCGTTGGGCACTTCGATCAGCCGTTCGAACTGGTCGAGCGACGGCTCGTCGAACTTGTCGATATAGACATCGGCAAAGCGGCCGACGATCAGGTCCATTTCGCGCACGCCCCGCCGCCAGGCGCGGAACAGGAGCTTGCGCCGGCGTTCATCCAGTCCTTCGCTCGATCGTTCGGTCATGACGGCCTCGAATTCTTCATTGTGGCTGAACGCCAAAAGCCCGGACGCGGCCGGGCGAGCGGTATATAGAGAACGGCACAGGGATTGTCAGCCTCGTTTACTAGATGCGTCCAGCGCTTCTCAATCCGCTTTTCGCGCCGCTGTCGGCGCTGTCGGGCATCGGACCGAAGCTCGAAAAGCTGTTCGCGCGCCTGATCGGCCGCGACGCCGAGCCGCCGCGCGTGGTCGATCTCCTGTTTCATACGCCGACCGGCTTCGTCGACCGCCGCGATCAGCCGAAATTGAGCGAGGTCAAGGAGGGTACGGTCGTGACCGTCGCGGTCACCATCGACAAGCATCGTCCGCCGCCGCCGAACCGGCCGCGCGTGCCCTACAATATCGAGGCGAGCGACGACACCAACACGCTGACCATCACCTATTTCAATGCGCGCAAGGATTACCTGGAGAAGCTCCTGCCCGTGGGTGAAGTGCGCTACGTCTCGGGCACCGCGACCTTCTACGACGGCCATCTGCAGATGGTGCATCCCGACCGCGTCGTTGACGCGGCTGGCTTTGCCAGCCTGCCGCTGATCGACCCGGTCTATCCGCTGACCGAGGGGCTGGGTCCGAACCAGTTGCGCAAGGCAATCGACGCGGCGCTGACGCGGCTGCCGGACCTGCCGGAATGGCAGGACGCGGCCTGGCGGTCGCGCAACAGCTATCCGAGCTTTGCCGACGCGCTGCACCGGCTGCATCGGCCGGAAGCACCCGAAGACATCATGCCGGAGAGCGCGCCGTGGTCGCGGCTCGCCTATGACGAATTGCTGGCGAGCCAGCTAGCGCTCGCGCTGTTGCGCCGGCACATGCGCACGCGCGCCGGCCGCGGCACTGCGGCCGAGGGCCGGCTGCGCGCGCGCATCATTGCGGCGCTACCCTATGCGCTGACGCCGTCGCAGGAGCGCGCCATAGGCGACATCACGGCGGACTTGGCGCAACCGCAGCGGATGCTGCGCCTGCTCCACGGCGATGTCGGTTCGGGCAAGACCGTGGTGGCATTGATGGCGGCCGCGCATGTGATCGAGGCCGGACGCCAAGCCGCGTTGATGGCGCCGACCGAGATCCTGGCGCGGCAGCATCTGGCCACCATCGCGCCATTGGCCGCCAAAACCGGCATCCGCACCGCGATCCTGACTGGGCGCGAGCGCGGCCGCGACCGCGAGGAGATTCTGTCCGCGCTGGCCGCGGGCGACATCGACCTGATCGTCGGCACGCATGCGCTGTTCCAGGACAATGTCGCCTTCCGCGACCTGGCGCTGGCCGTGGTCGACGAGCAGCATCGCTTCGGCGTGCATCAGCGGCTGGCGCTGACGCGCAAGGGCGAAGCGGTCGATCTGCTGGTGCTGACGGCGACGCCGATCCCGCGCACGCTGGTGCTGACCTATTTCGGCGACATGGACGTGTCGGAGCTGCGCGAGAAACCGGCCGGGCGGCAGAAGATCGACACCCGGGCGCTGCCGCTCGAGCGGCTCGATGAAGTGATCGAGGCGGTCGCGCGCGCCATCGACGAAGGCCGCCGCGTCTACTGGGTCTGCCCGCTGATCGAGGAATCCGAAAGCACCGATCTCGCCGCCGCCGAGGAACGCACCAAGGCGCTGCGGAAACGTTTCGGCGATCTGGTCGACGTGGTCCATGGCCGCATGCGCGGGACCGACAAGGATCGCGCCATGGAACGCTTCGCCTCAGGCGAGACGCGCATCCTCGTCGCCACCACCGTGATCGAGGTCGGCGTCGACGTGCCGGAAGCCAGCGTCATGGTCATCGAACATGCCGAGCGGTTCGGGCTGGCGCAGCTGCATCAATTGCGCGGCCGCATCGGCCGCGGCACCGAGAAGTCGACCTGCCTCCTGCTCTATCGCGGCCCGCTCGGCCCGACCGCCAAGGCGCGGCTCGCGATCCTGCGCGAGACCGACGACGGCTTCCGCATCGCCGAGGAGGACCTCAAGCTGCGCGGCGAAGGCGACGTGCTCGGCACGCGGCAAAGCGGCATGCCCGGCTTCCGCGTCGCCCGTATCGAGTTTCACGCCAAACTGCTGACGGCGGCGCGCGATGACGCGGCGTTGATCCTCGCCCGCGATCCGAGTTTGCAATCGCCGCGCGGCGAGGCGCTGGTCACCCTGCTGTATTTGTTTGCCCGCGATGAAGCGATCGGCCTTGTGCGTGCAGGCTGACCTCGCGTCGCCGCGACAATGATGCGATTCAAGCCACGCTGAATACTGACGAAATCAAGTGCGCCGCGATCTCGGCGGCGAGGCGATCGCGGCTGCAGCTACACCAGCGGATCCCCGCCAAACCGGTTCGTTCCGCTCGTGCCCTTGAGGCACCACAGCACCAGCAGCCAGATCCAGCCGATCAGCGGCACCAGGCCGATGAACAGCCAGAAGCCCGAACGGTCGGTATCGTGCAGGCGGCGCGCGCCGACCGCGAGATTGGGAAGCAGCGTCGCGAGCCCCCAGAGTTCGCCGACAAGATTTCCCGTGTCCATCACGTAGTCGACGATATCGGCGCCGATGCCGACGATGAGCGCGAACAAAAACCAATACCAGAATGCGGATCGCGAGGCGCGGCCCGTGAAATTGACGTAGTTCGAGAATCCCGACTTGGTGGCTTCGGTGAAAGTCATGGCAGGCCCCCTATTGCGCTCTCCACAGAGAGTCTTTGCAATCCGTCAAGCAGAGCAGCTTGTCGATGACGCGACAAGGGCAAAAGCGCCCTGTGAAGAGCGTGACTGTGAACAAGAGAAGGCTATTTTACCGGCGTCGGCTCGGGCTTGGCCTTGTCCGGATTTTTGCGCGCCACTTGCGCCGCACGCGCGGTTTGAGCAAGCGCCGCCAATTGGCCCTGCGGATCGCGGCCCGGCTGCACGATGCCCGCCGACATGATCACCGTCATCGCCTGCTCGACGGTGATATCGAGCTCGATCACGCCGCGCCTTGGCACATAGAAGAAAAAGCCGGTGGTCGGGTTCGGCGTGCACGGCATGAAGGCGGAGACGTAATCGGTCTCGGGCAGCCGGCCGGAGATTTCCTCGCTCGGCGATTGGGTGAGGAACACCAAGGACCACATGCCGGGCGACGGAAATTCGACGAGTGCAACCTTGCGGAAGCTCGATTCCGATTTCGAGAACAGCGTGTGGAAGATCTGCCGCGTGGTGCGGTAGATCGGCCGCACGATCGGCATGCGGCCGAGCAGGCTTTCGCCCAAGTCGACAAGCTTGCGGCCGATCAGGTTGGCGGCCAGGAAGCCGAGCAAGGTCAACGCCACAAAAACGATGATCAGGCCGGAGCCCGGAATATTCACCGGCAGGTACGTGTCGGGCCGGTAATCGGCCGGAATGAGCGGCCGCACCCAATTGTCGACCCAGGTGACGAAGTACCAGACCAGCCACAGCGTCACCGCCACCGGACCCGCGACAACGAGCCCGGTCAGGAAATAGGTGCGCAGCCGGTGCACGAAGCCCGGCTTCGGCGGGGGCTTTGGCTCCTCGGCCGCGATTGCGAAGTCGACGCCGTCTTTGTCGGTGTTCATCAATGATCCCGTGTCGCCGACTATATAGGCTTTCGCCGATTCTCGCGCACGGGCTTTCGCCATTGCCTTAATAGTTCGCTGCGCCGCCTGGAACCGCGAACCCGACGCAAAAGCATCCCGGACGTGCGCGTTCTATCCGGCGCGGGCCCGCCTGTTGGGCTGTTTTGCCGACAAAAGCTCGGTGGCCGTCGGCGCCGCATCGCGGCGGTGACCGAGCGCCGGATGCTCAACGGCATGCTTGCCTATGTGCTTGTTTTCTTGGCGCGTTGAACTCGGAGTCCGCAGCTCATAAAAGTCATCGAGCGAACGCCGCGGCAAAGCATGCCCACTGTAGAACTGAGGCCGCCACGCCTGCGAACGCAGCTGCTCGATTTCGTCGGCAAGCGCCTGCCAGCCCAGTGCTAATTGCAGATAGGCTTGCCTGATTGCGGAATCGTGGACGGACTGAGCCGCCGCGGTGCATTCGGCGACAGCGGCGCGGAAAAACTCAATACGTGATCGAGCCATGCTGTCTTCGCTGTTGCGTCACTTGGCGCAACAGCGGGAACTCAATTTGGTTCCTCGCGATGATGCATGAAAAATATACGCTCCGAGGCGGAAGCTAACATGACATCGCGAGACCGCGATACCGGCGGACGACCCATCGCGGCGCGCTTGCGCTACAGGTTGAAAAGCTGCTCCGCATTGCCGTGCGCGATGCGTTCCCGGTCAAGGGTGCTGACGGGAATGTGGTCCAAAAACGCGCGCGCCTCCGCCATCGATCCGTAGGGATGGTCGACCGAGAACATGATCCGCTCGGGACCGACCTCGAGCAGCAGGTCGAGAAACGTCGCCGTGAAATTGAATCCCGCAAAGGTGTAGTAGACATTCTCGCGAAGATAGGCCGCGACCGGGCGATCGAGCTTGGTCATGCGCGTCGGCAGGTTCCTGTTTAGCCGCTGCAGCATGAACGGAACGCCTTCGCCCAAGTGCCCGACCACGACCTGCAGCTTGGGATAACGATCGAACACGCCGCCCAGAACCATGCGAATGAGATGAACCCCGGTCTCGATGTGCCAGCCCCAACCGGACGCCGCGAACGTGCCGCTCACAACCGGCGAAAAGCCGCCATACAGCACGTCGACGACCTGTTTTGGCGGCACCGTCGGATGCAGATAGATCGGGACATTGAGCGCTTGCGGCGCGTTCCAGGATCGGCCAGAAGAACTTGTCGTCCAGATAGCGGCCGCGTGAATGGCCGTTGATGAGCGTGCCCTTGAAGCCCTGTTGCCGGACCCTGCGATCGAGCTCTTCGGCCGCTTGCTCAGGCGCCGCGACCGGCAACGCGGCAAACGCCGCAAAGCGCTTTGGATTTTTCTTGACGACATCGATCAGGAAATCGTTCGAACTCGCGCGCGATCGCGATTTGCTCCTGGACATCGGCTTGTTCGACGCCCGGAGAATTCAGCGACAGCACCTGCATATCGATACCGGCCGCGTCCATCTCGGCAATACGCCCGTCGCCGACATCCTGAAGCTGCTCCACGATCCGCGAGCCGGGCGCGCCTCTGCCGCGCAGCTGTTCTGCGAAATCCCGGCCCGGACCGGCTAACCAGCCCGGGCTGACGAAATGCTCTTCCAGCGTAATGGTTCGCAATTTGGCTGCCGCCTGCGGCGCCTTGCTTCCGGCTTCGCTGTCGTTTTGCGCAACTGTCATCGTTGGCACGGTTGCCGAAGCCGCGCCGACGGACGCAGCGCGGATGAAGTCGCGTCGGTTCATTACAGTCCTCCCCGCAATTCAAAGCGCCTCGCCACGTAATGGCTAATGTCGGCGAGCGCCGGCGATGTTAACCGGCTTCGATCGCTTGGGACAATCCGTCATTTGCGATCTTGGCTTGCCGTCTTGGCTTGCCGTCTTGACGTGCCCTGACGACCCGCAGCGGCTAATGGTGCGAACCGATGCCGCAGCCCAGAAGCACGGAACGCTGAAGTCCTATCCCGGCTTGCCGCACGGGATGCCCACGACACATGCAGATCAGATCAACGCCGATCTGCTGGCCTTCATTCGGTCCTGAGGACGCTCCTAAGCAAGGGAGACCATCGCAAGGTGGTCTCCCGCGCCGCCTCTGCGCGATCGGCGGCGCGTCTATCGGCGCGCGACGCGCCGGTAGACCTTCACGCCAGGCGTGCTTCCTTGGCGAGCCGCGATGGCTGGAGAGCTCTGTAGCAAGGCGCCGTCGAGCGAGCGCCGGACGTCGATGGCGCACGCCGAAAGATCACGCGGGAAGAAAAATTCAAAGCCACGCCGACCGGCGCCGGGTTCATCGAGGCCGGCGCGATGGTGGTTGGCCAGAACTTGCCCGATCAGCTTGCCGTCAGCGAAAATATCGAGACAGACCGGCGCTTTGGGATGTTCGCTGCATTGCGCCCAGCCTGCGATGCGATGCGCATCGACCTGCTCGACATGGCCGCACAGCGTGCCCATCCGCTCGCCGCCGGCAATGCGCAGGAGTCCGGCACGCGCAGCGATGCGCTGCCGTACCGCTTCGACCGCATAGCCCTCGTCGAGCCGCGGCGCGCAATAACGCGCGGCTGCCGGCGCAGGCGTCGGATAGAGCGCATCGTATTCATGCGCGTTGTGGAACAAAGCACGGCTGTGGTCGTCGATATACGATTCCGCCAAGGCGCCTTCGGCAATAATCACATCGTGACTGTCGAGCTCGATGTGGAAATACTCGACCTTCTCGACGCGGTCGGCCTGCACGATCGACACGCCGTTGACGAGATCTTTGGCCTCGATCAGCACGCTGTCCAAATACAATGCATGATGCGGCGAGACCCACAGATCACGCTTCGGCACTTTGTCATCGAGCGCGCCGGCCCGAATGCAGATCGGCAAGACGTTCTTGTCGCCGCGAATGAAACGGCCGGCATAGCCGCGCCGCCCGATCCATTTGATCGGCCGCAGCGCGCCCGACGCGGTCATCACTTTGTCGCCGATCCTCAAGGTCTCGACGCGTTTTTCGCCGCGCGCGGTGCGAATGTGTGTGCCAGGGCAATAACAGGGTACGACGGTATCGGTATCGGTGGCGCTGTCGTTGGCGGGATTGGAATCGGTCACGTTGGGGGGCGCGGTCACCAACGCGGTGTTGCTGAGGGTGCCGGTGGCCGACCGACCGATCTCGCCGATGGCAATGAAGGTGGCGCTGCCGCCCGCAGCCAAGTCGACCGTCGTTTGAATGTTGCCGGTGCCGCTCGCCTGCGCCACGCTGGACCCGCCGGTGGCGACACTCGTCCAGCTGACGTCGGTAAAGTCCGACGGGAACAGGTCAGTCACCTGCTCGCCGGTCACCGCGCTCGGACCGTTGTTCGTGACGACGATGGTGTAGGTGGTGAATTCACCCCGCGTCACGGACGTGACGCCATCGGTATTGGTGATGCCGACGTCAAACTGAGGCGCCACGCTGTCGGTGTCGGTGGAGCTGTTATTGGAATTGAGGTCGGCCACCCCGAAAGGCGCCGAGACCGTGGCGGTGTTGGTGAACGTGTTTGTGCCCGCTGGGGTCGAAGGGTCGACCTCGCCGCTTACCATGAAGGTGACAATTGCGCCGGGCGTCAGGGTGACCGTCGTGAGGAGATCGCCGGTGTGAGTGGTGATGCCGTCCGACCAAGTGACGCCAGTCATGTCCGAGGAGAACAGGTCGCTCACCTGCGCGCCCGTGACAGTGCTCGGACCGTCATTGCTGACGGTAACGATGTAGGTGTCGGTGGTGCCCGGCACCACCGACCTGACGCCGTCGGTGGTGGTGATGACGAGAGAGGCCTCGGGCGTCAGCGTGTCGATGTCGCTGGCGGCGGCGGTGGCGGTTGTGCTGGAGACCGTGGCGGTATTGGCAAGAAAGCCGATCGCGCCCGGATCGATCGTGCCGACTGCGGTGAAGGTGGCGCTGCCGCCGGCCGCCAAGGTGACCGTCGTCTGGATGTCGCCGGTGCCGCTGCCCTGCGCCACGCTGGACCCGCTTGTGGCGACGGCCGTCCAGCTGGCGGCAGTGATGTCCGACGGGAACAGATCGGTCACCTGCTCGTCCGTGACCGTGCTTGAGCCGTTGTTCGTGACGACAATGGTGTAAGCGGTGGTGTCGCCCGGCACCGCGGTCGCGATGCCATCGCTATTGGTGATGGTGACGCCGGTCTGGGCCGCGGATGTGATGGTATCGGTGTCGGTAGCGCTGTCATCGCTGGGGTTGAGGTCAGTCTCGTTTGCAGGCGCGGTCACCGAGGCGGTGTTGCTGAGCGTGCCGGTGGCCGACGGACTGATCTCGCCGATGGCAATGAAAGTGGCGCTGCCGCCGGCAGCCAGGTTGACTGTCGTCTGAATGTCGCCGGTACCGCTGGCTTGGCCCACGCTGGACCCGCCCGTGGCGACACTCGTCCAGCTGACGGCGGTAAAGTCCGAGGGGAACAGGTCGGTCACCTGCTCGCCTGTCACCGCGCTCGGACCGCTGTTGCTGACGACGATGGTGTAGGTGTCGAACTCACCCGGCGCGACGGACGCAACGCCATCGGTGTTGGTAATGGCGATGTCGGTCTGAGGCCTCACGCTATCGATGTCGGTGGCGCTATTGCTGGAATTGAGATCGGTCACCCCGGGAGGCGCCGACACCGTGGCGGTGTTGACGAGCGTGTTGGTGCCCGCCGGAGCCGAAGGGTCGATCTCGGCGGTTGCGGTGAAGACGATTGTCGCGCCGGGCGCCAAGTCGACTGTCGCGAGGATGTTGCCGGCGCCGCTGGTGATGCCGTCCGTCCAGCTCACGCCGGTGATGTCCGAGGGGAATAGGTCGCTCACCTGTGCGCCCGTGACCGTGCTCGGACCCTCGTTAGTGACAGCGATGGTGTAGGTGGTCTCCGTGCCCGGCACCACGGATGTGACGCCGTCGCTATTGCTGATGGCGAGGTAGGCCTCGGGCGTCAGCATATCGATGTCGGTGGCGCTATTATTGCCGGGGCTGGGGTCGCTCACCCCGGAAGGCGCGGACACTGTGGCGGTGTTGACCAGAAAGCCGATGGCGCCCGGATCGATCGTCCCGCTCAGCGTCATGCTCACGCTCTGGCCCGACGCCAGACTCAGGCCGCTCCACAGCCCGGTGCTCTGGTCGTAGCTTCCCTGCGACGGAGTGAACGTTACGCCCGACAGAGCCGCCGGAAGCGTGTCGACGAGGTCGACGCTGCTGAGTGAGTCCGGCCCATTGTTGGTGACCGTCAGAGTGTAGGTATCGACATCGCCCGGCACGGCGCTGCTCGTGCCGTCGCTCACGGCAATCGAGAGATCGGATACTGTCAATATAGTCACCACGCCCTCCGTTGACGCACACTCGTTTCGCCGGTTTCTGGAAACAATAACGAGCGGTCAGCGTGCCGTCAGACAAGCCGATTTGGGCTGCAAAAACTGCGGACCGAGCCCCAGACCCCTTCTCGGCCGAAGCATCGCCGCTCGGCTGTGCAAGCGCAAGAGTGGCTTGCGCGCGGCGTCTCGCGTCGAAGATGTGCCCGGTAGCGAACTACAGAAGGATTCCGCGACCGGCGGACTATTCTACCGTCACCGACTTCGCCAGATTGCGCGGCTGATCGACGTCGGTGCCCATGATGACGGCGGTGTGATAGGCGAGGAGTTGCACCGGCACGGCATAGACCAGCGGCGTCACGGCCGGATGCACGGCCGGCAGCATGATCGTCTCCACCGACTGGCCGGCGGCGGCGCTTACACCCTTCGCGTCCGTCATCAGGATCAGGCGGCCGCCCCGTGCGGCGACCTCCTGCATGTTGGAGGCGGTCTTTTCGAACACCTTGTCGTGCGGCGCTATCACAATCACCGGCAGGTTCTCGTCGATCAGCGCGATCGGACCGTGCTTGAGCTCGCCGGCGGCATAACCTTCGGCGTGGATGTAGGAAATTTCCTTGAGTTTCAGCGCGCCTTCGAGCGCCAGCGGATAGCTGGTGCCGCGGCCGAGATAGAGCACGTCGCGGCTCTTGGATAGATCGCGCGCGATCTGCTCGATCTGCGGCTCGAGCGACAGCGCGTCGTTGAGATGGCGCGGCACCTCGATCAGCGCCTGCACCAGTGCCTTCTCGTCGGCATCGCTGAGCACGCCGCGGGCGCGGCCGGCCGCGATTGCGAGCGCGGCTAGCGCCGCCAATTGGCAAGTGAAAGCTTTGGTAGAAGCCACGCCGATTTCCGGACCGGCGAGCGTCGGCATCACCACGTCGCTCTCGCGCGCGATGCTCGATGTCGGCACGTTCACGACCGAAAGCACATGCTGCTTGTTCGCGCGCGCATAGCGCAGCGACGCCAGCGTGTCAGCGGTCTCGCCGGATTGGGACACGAAGATCGCGAGATTGCCGTCGCCGAGCGGCACGTCGCGGTAGCGAAACTCCGACGCGATATCGACCTCGACCGGCAGATGCGCGAAATTCTCGAACCAATAGCGCGCCACCATGCCGGCGTAATAGGCGGTGCCGCAGGCAGCGATCGACACGCGCTGCAGCTTCTTGAAATCGAACGGCAGCTTCATCGGCAGCGCGACGCGGCCTGCCGCCATGTCGATGTAGTTCGCGAGCGTATGACCGACGACTTCGGGCTGCTCGAAAATCTCCTTCGCCATGAAGTGACGATGATTGCCCTTGTCGATCAGCATGACGGAGGCTTGCGACTTCAACGTCGCCCGCTCGACGACGTTGCCGTCGACGTCGTGGATCTCGGCGCCCTTGCGGTCGAGCACGACCCAGTCGCCGTCTTCCAGATAACTGACAGTGTCGGTGAACGGCGCAAGCGCGATGGCATCGGAGCCGACATACATCGCCCCGTCGCCAAAGCCGACCGCAAGCGGCGAGCCGCGCCGCGCGCCGATCAAGAGATCGTCCTCGCCGGAGAACAGGAAGGCGAGCGCGAAAGCGCCGCGCAGCCGCGGCAGCGCCGCCTTGACGGCTTCGACCGGAGACGCGCCGCGCTTCATTTCCTCGGTGACGAGATGCGCGACGACTTCGGTATCGGTCTCGGTGGAGAATTTCGCGCCCCTGCCCTCGAGCTCGCGACGCAATTCGGCGAAATTTTCGATAATGCCGTTGTGCACGACGGCGAGCTTGTCGGTCGCGTGCGGATGCGCGTTGTTCTCGGTCGGCCGGCCATGCGTCGCCCAGCGGGTGTGGCCGATGCCTATCGTCCCGGCGAGCGGCTCGGCCGACAGCTTCTTTTCGAGGTTCTTGAGCTTGCCCTCGGCGCGCCGCCGCGTCAGCCGGCCGCTTTCAAGCGTGGCGACGCCCGCGGAATTGTAGCCGCGATATTCGAGCCGCTTGAGCGCATCGACGAGCTGGGGCGCCGCCGGCTCCGTGCCGATTATGCCGATAATGCCGCACATGCGTAGAAGGAGCCCCTGATCAGGTCGCCGCAGCCCGTGATCTATAATCCGAACTGATTATTTTCCCGGTTACAGCCAGCCCATTGACGAGTTCTGGTTAAAGCGCAGCGTTAACAAAGCCAGAAATCAAATAAGCTTTCGCTCCGTGACAAGCAAAGGCCAACGAAGCAAGCGGCATCAGGCCTTTTTCTTGCCGAGCAGCTTGAGGCTGCGCAAGCGCGATGCCCAGCCTTCCTTAACCACCTGCCGGCCGCGGCCGAGCGCCAGCGCATCGGCCGGCACGTTTTGCGTGATCACCGAACCGGATCCGATATAGGCGCCGTCGCCGATCTCGACCGGCGCCACCAGCGCCGAATTCGAGCCTATGAAAGCGCCTTTGCCGATCCTGGTCTGATGTTTGTCGGTGCCGTCGTAGTTGCAGGTGATAGTGCCGGCGCCGACATTGGCATTGGCGCCGACAAAAGCGTCGCCGATATAGGCCAGGTGATTGGCCTTGGCGCCGGCCTCGATCACGGCGGCTTTGATCTCGACGAAATTGCCGATATGGACGCCCTCGCCCAGCTCAGCACCAGGCCGCAGCCGCGCGAACGGCCCGACGATCGCGCCCTTGCCGACATGGGCGCCGGCGAGATGGGAGAACGAGCGGATCACCGCGTCGTCGTCGACGGTCACTTTCTCGCCGAACACCACATAGGGCTCGACCACGACGTCCTTGCCGAATTTGGTATCGGCCGCGAGATACACCGTCTCCGGCGCGATCAGCGTGACGCCTGCCGCCATCGCCGCGTCGCGCAGGCGTTGTTGCGCCACGGCTTCGGCTTCGGCGAGTTGCGCCTTGGTATTGATGCCGCGCACATCGTCCTCCTCGGCTTCGACCACGAGCGCACGCAGCTTCATGCTGCGCGCGATCTCGACCGCATCGGTCAGGTAGAATTCATGCTTGCTGTTGGCGTCACTGATCTTTTGCAGGATCGACAGCGCGCTGTTGCCGGCAAAGGCCATGATGCCGCCGTTGCACAGCGTGATCTTCTTCTCGGCCTCGCTGGCGTCGGCCTCTTCGCGGATCGCGGTAAGCTCGTCGGCGGCCATGATCAGCCGGCCATAGCCGGCCGGATCGGCGGGACGAAAGCCGAGAACGACCAAAGCCGCGCCTTGCGCGAGCGGCGCGCGAAGCCGCGCCAGTGTTTCCGGCCGGATTAGCGGCGTGTCGCCATAGACGATGAGTATGTCATCGACGGGTTTTTCCAGCGCGGATTTTGCCGCCAGCACCGCATGCGCGGTGCCGCGCCGTTCATGCTGGGTGAAGATCTCGGCGTCGGGGAGGATGCCTCTGGCTTCGGCCGCAACCTTGTCTTGGCCCGGCCCGATCACGACCGCCGTCCTGGTCACGCCGGCTTTGGCGACCGCAGTGAGGACATGGGCCAAGAGCGAGCGGCCCGCGACCCCATGCAGCACTTTTGCCGTCGAGGAGCGCATGCGGGTGCCCTCGCCGGCCGCGAGCACGATGGCAAGGCAATTTCGGGCCGCGCCACTTCGAGCCGTCATGGAAACCTCCGCGGTTGTCTTAACCGAGGCCCGCACGGGCCGAAAGCCTCGGCTTACGTCGTGGCAAACGCTGTAAATTCGGGGCGAATTCTCGCGGCACCGGTTCCAGAACCGCGAATCTGATAGATTTTTACGAGTGATTCGTAAGGAACTGCCGGAGCCCCGATGCTTGATCTCGCGCAGGCCGTGAGAGAGCAGATCGTCAAGGAGACGCCGCCGCGGAAGACCGTGGGGGCGCCCAAGGCGTTCACCGTGCTGCGCAAGCTGCGCAATTTCACGCTCTGGATCAGCAGCGCGGCGGTCGCGGTTGCGCTCGCGGTGCTGGCCGGGCACAGCCAGGTCGGCGCCGAGCGGTTTGCGGCCATCTTCCGTCCGAGCCGCGCGCAACAGGCGGCCAACAAATTCGACGCCGAAACCGTCACCCGCCAGCTGGCCGACGCCTTGCGGGTGCTGGCCTCCAACGAGGAGCAATTGCGCGGCCGCGTCTCCGTGGTCGAGCACGATCTCGACGACGTCACAGGCTCGATCCGCCAGGTCGCCGCCGCGAGCGAAACCAAGCGCGCCGAGGACGGCCCGACGGTCTCGGCGACCGCGACTGTCACGGCGTCCGCGGTGGCTCCGGTCAATCCGCCGAAGCCACCCGCCTCCTTCACCCAGAACGACCCCGCTCCATCCGCGCCGCAGGCGACGCAATATGGCGTCGATATCGGCAGCGGGCTGTCGCTGCAGGCGCTGCGCGTACGCTGGCAAAGCTTGCGCCAAGAGCATCCCGCTCTGCTCGACGGCATGCAGCCGATCGTCAGCGTGCGGGAAACGCCGCACAGCAACAAGCTCGAGTTGCGGCTCGTGGTCGGTCCGCTCGCGCAGCCCGGCGCCGCGACGCAATTGTGCCAGGCGCTCGCCATGTTCAACATGTTCTGCCAGCCCGCGGTCTATGACGGCCAGCATCTGGCGCTGAGGTGACAAGCGGGCCGTAGCTGTGATTAGGATTTCGGGTTAGCGCGTGGACTGAGCGCCTGGACCCGGATGATGCGCCGCTCTCTGTTTCTGCCGACCGCCCGGCAAACCAATTGGCTTCTGATCGTCGTCTTCCTCGCGGTCGGCCAGGCGCTCTATATCCGCTACATGGCGATCGAGAACCTGAACACGGAATTGGCGTGTCAGGCCGGTTTGCAGACCTGGCTGTGCACGACGTTTCGGGTTTCGATCGTGTTCTTCAATCATAATGTGTTCGGCTGGACGGCGCTGGGCGCTGCCCTGCTCAATCTGTGGCGGCCGTCACTCCTATGGGCGTCTCTGGCGCTGGCCGCCGCCGGCTTCGGCGTCGTGCTGCACAATGCCGATCTGTCGGCGCTCGCCGCCGGCATCCTGATCCTCAGCCTGGCGCGTCCCGCGTCCGCATGAGGGTGACCGCGAGCCCGAGCAGGCCAAAGCTCAACCATAGCGCCTGCCAATTGGCGAACGTTTCGTCGATCGCGATGTAGATGGCGCAGACCGTCAGAATGACGGCAGCGAGCGTTTCCGCGGCTGGCCGAAATCCGGCCGGGCGCGGCACCGAGAACATCAGCCCCAGAAAGGCAAACGCGGCGCCGCTCTGCGGCGCGAACGGAATGTCGCGATAGCGCGGATCGAAGACGAGCCCGAGCGCTGTTTCGACCGACAGCAAGGTCAGCGCAATGAAGACCAGGCCAAGCGCCAGATCGAGAAGACCGGTTCGCCGCTCCGATGACGCGGCAAGGAGCGTGGCAAAGGCCGGGCGCACCCGACCGTTGGCGCAGGCGACGGCGCAGACGACCGGGGCCGCGGCGACAACGGCGGCATAGACCAGCATCCGCACCCAGCCGCCGATGCCGATACTGTCGACCGGTACGGTCTCGAGCGTCCAGCCGAACAGCACCGCCGGCAGGAACGTGATCACCGCGATCCTCGACCATAAATAAGTCGCCGCGCCTTTGCCGCGGCCGAAAAACCAGGCGCCGGCGAATGCGCAGATCGCAACCGCAATTCCAGCCGCGGCCTGTTTGACCCAATCGGGGTGATCGGACACCAGGCCGGAAAAGCTGAATTTCGGCGCCTGGGTCGTGCGATCGAAAATCCCCCAGTAGCGGCCGGTCGAGCCTTCGAGCGCGCGCTTCCAGGGCTGATCGAAGGCCTCGATCACATTGACCCGGAAATTCTCGCGCTTGGCGAGGTCGAGCGTTTCGCTGATCACCCGCGCCTGGTTCGACAGCGACGGCCGCGCGGCTTCGCGCATGCGGCCGGCGCTCGGCCAGCCGATTTCGCCGATCAGGATCTCCTTGTTCGGGATCGCGGCGGCGACCTTCTTGCGGATGTCGTCGACATGGGCCGCGGCGGCTTTGGCCGGCAGCGGGACATCCTCCCAATACGGCAGGATGTGAATGGTGACGAAATCGACATCGTTTTGCAGGTCGCTATAGCGCAGCCAGAATTCCCAGACGTCGGCGTAAGTGACCGGCATCGAGACCTGCGATTTCACCTCGCGGAGGATGGCGCGCAGTTCGTTGACCGACATTTCGCCGCGCAACAGCACTTCATTGCCGACGACGACCGCCGAAATCACATCCGGATAGGTCTTGGCCAGTTCGATGGCGGTCGCGATCTGCTGCCGGTTGAACGGCGGATTATTGGCGAGCCACAGCCCCATCAGCATTTTCAGGCCATGACGCTTGGCGATGGCCGGGATCTCCGCAAGGCCGTTGGCATTCGAATAGGTGCGGATGCAGTCGGTGTAGCGCGACAGAAGCGCGAGGTCCTCCTCGATCTGCGCGGCACTGACCATGGTGCCAGGAACGAGCGGGTCTTGGCCGTCCCGGAATGGGGCATAAGAGATGCAGGATAGCTTGCCGCCGGCGGCGAGCGGCGACGGCGGCAATTGCACCGGCTTGCCGAGCCAGGCCCATGCCAAGGCGACCGCAAGCGCGGTCAGCGCGAAATGCGCAAGCGCCGAAATCGGGGAATTTGCGTCTGCACCAGCCACGGTGTCGCCTTAGCGCATGGACCGGAAAAAGACACCCCGCATCGTCGGTCCGGAGGCGATTTCGGACCTCCCGCCGAGGCTCGGCCCCTCCGCCGCCGCCCGTCGGTAACCAAAGGCGCGAGTTGGTTAAGCGCGCGCCGCCGGCCATGCTGGACAAACGAGAACAGTTAGGGTGTTGTCCTCATGACGGTTTTGGCGGCTGTTTCGGCAACACTCGCCGCAATGACGGCCCAATCTGATGGCCAAGAACGCCAGTGGCCGGAACGAGCAATCGGACGGCCGACGAAACGCTGCGGGGGAACGTCCGGCCACACGGACCGAACTTTAAGCCCAACACGTCAAGGGAACCATGCTCCATCGCGTGCCTAATCCTGCGCTCTGTGCCGACCGATCACGAAGCTCAATGATGCGTGCGGCCGCTCTCGCCGCTTCCGTTGCTGTGTGGCTCCTTGCCGCAGGTCCGGCCGTAGGTCCGGCCATGGCGGCCGATAACAATCCGCCGGCGCCGCCCGCCGACCAGCCAGCGGGAGCCAAAGGGGACGCGAAAGTCGAACTGCGCTTGGATGCCCAGCACAAGGTGAACGGGCCCGCCGGTAATCCGGAATGCTACGAACTCGGCACCAATGCCCTCTATCGACTGGTCGGCGATGACATCGACGCGGCCTTTCGCCATCTCGACCTCTATGATCGCTTCGGGTGCCCCAGCGCTCACATCCAAGCCGCTTATCGGTGTCTGCTCCTGCACCCGGCCACACCCGATAAGAAGCCGGACGATCCCAAGGCCGTGGTCTTGGACGGGCCAACCGGCATGATCCATGCCTGCTGGGTCAATCCGGCCTTGCCGGTAACGGCAGCTTCGCCCGCACCGCCGGCTTCAGGACCCAACCCGGCTGCCGCCGCGACCCCTGCCCCTGCACCGAACCCGAAGAACTGATTTTGCCGATAGCCCGCGCGGGCGTGGGTTAACCAGGGATAGGCTGCGCCGGGACAATCGCCCAGCAGTTTGTTTGCCATACCAAGCGCGACGAGGCCTGCGGCGTTGTTGCTCGCAAGGTGTTGTCTTGAAATTGCCATTCCTTGGAACTAGTTTATTTCTGCCGCTCGCAAGGTAGCCTCATCCTTACGACCACACGGACCTCGGGGACGGGTTCGGGCCAGTGTGTTACGCCCCGCGTGGTTAGAAAAAGATGCGCACCGTCGCTGCCATGCTCGCACTTGTAGCGTGCGTGCATGCTGGCATTTGGGCCCTGCTCCAGCGCAAGGAGACGGCCCCGAATTTCACCGGGCAACTCGCGAGCGTTTCCTACTCCCCGGCTGCCCATAGCGATCACCCCGAAAGTGATCCGAAGCCTACACCGGAAAAAATCCGCGCCGACCTGAAGGCGCTGGCGCCCTATACGCGCGCTATCCGCATCTATTCGTCGCTCGACGGCTCGGAACTGGTGCCGCCGATCGCGGCCGAATTCGGCCTCAAGGTGACGGTCGGCGCCTGGATGGGTCCGGACCGCAAACGCAACCAGCAGGAAATCGCCGCGGCTCTCCAACTCGCGGGCCACAACAGCAACGTCAACGCCATCGTGGTTGGCAACGAAGCGCTGCTGCGCCACGACGTCACCGTGGATGAGCTGATCAAGAACATCCAAAATGTGAAGCAATCGACCACGCTCCCGGTCACCACCGCCGAGGGCTGGGACATCTGGCTCGCCAATCCGCAGCTCGCCTCCGCGGTCGACTTCATAGGCATGCACGTTCTGCCCTATTGGGGCGGCGTCGATGCCTCGAAGGCCGTCGATGAGGCGATCGAGCAATACGGCCACTTGCGAAAAATGAATCCGGGCAAGCGCATTGTCATCGCCGAGTTCGGCTGGCCGACTGCCGGCTACAATTACAAAGGCGCCAATCCCGGGCGCTTCGAGCAGGCGACGATCATTCGCGACTTCGTGACCTGGGCGCAGGCTTACGGCGTCGACTACAACATTGTCGACGGCATCGATCAGCCCTGGAAAACGGCCGAAGGCGGCGTCGGTCCCTATTGGGGACTTCTGGATGCCTCGCTTCAGCCGAAATTCGCTTTGACCGGCCCGATTACCGACCACGGCTACGCTGAACAGGCCAGTTTCGCCATTCTGCTCGGCTTGTTGCTGTCGCTGCCGATCCTGGCCATTGCCGGGGTGACAGTGACGCAAGCGGTGATGCTCGCCGTCTGCGCCAATATCCTCGGCGCCTGGCTGACCGCGATCGTCGCCTATTGGAACGGCCATTATTTCATCTTTGGTTCGGCATTCGCGCTCGGCCTGGGCGTGCTTCTGCTGATGCCGCTTGCCGCCATCGCGCTGTCGCGGCTCGAAGAGATCGCGGCCATCGCCTTTGGCCGTCCGCCGCGCCGGCTCGCCAATTCGCCGTCCATTATTCCGGCCGGCGCCGCTGGCGATAGCGTCGCGCCGAAAGTCTCGCTGCACATTCCGGCCTGCTGCGAGTTGCCGGACATGCTCAAGCTGACGCTCGATTCCGTGGCGCAGCTCGACTACCCGAATTTTGAATGCGTGGTGGTGATCAACAACACCCCCGATCCGGCGCTGTGGCAGCCGGTCGAGGAGCATTGCCGCACGCTCGGCGAGCGCTTCAAATTCGTGCGCATCGACAAGCTCGTCGGCTACAAGGCCGGGGCATTGCGGCTCGCTTTGGCGCATACCGCGCCCGACACCGAGATCATCGCCAGCATCGACGCCGACTACGTGCTCGACCCGGCGTGGCTAAAGGATCTGGTGCCGCTGTTCGCCGATCCGCGCGTCGGCTTCGTGCAGTCGCCGCAGGATCATCGCGACGGCGACGCCTCGCTGATGCACTTCGCCATGAATTCAGGAATATGCCGGCTTCTTCGATATCGGCATGGTGCAGCGGAACGAAGTCAACGCCATCGTCATGCACGGCACGATGTGCCTGATCCGCCGCGCTGCGCTCGAAAGCTCGGGCGGCTGGTCGAGCGACACCATCGTCGAAGACACCGATCTCGGCATGAGCATGCTCGAGCACGGCTGGGTCGCTCATTACACCAACCGCCGCTACGGCCGCGGCCTGCTGCCGGACACGTTCGACGCCTATAAGCGCCAGCGCCATCGCTGGGCCTATGGCGGCTTCCAATTGCTGCGCAAGCACTGGCGTCAGCTCCTGCCGCAAGCCGACGGCTTTACCCGCGAGCAGAAACGCGAATTCGGCATGGGCTGGCTCAACTGGATGGGCGGCGATTTCGTCGGCGTCGTGGTCGCGATGCTCAATATCATCTGGGTGCCGTTCGTCGCCTATACCAGCAGTGGTGCGGCGGATTCCATCGCCCATTGGTGTCGCGATTGGTCGGATATGATCGCGAACCATCCGGACAAACTGAGCCAGCTCACGCAGCATCTGGCACCCATCCTTCACCTCCACGACTTTTTGGATTGGCTCGCCCGGGCCGCCGTCTCGCTCGCGAGCTTGGGCGCGGTGCCGGATCGCATCCTGACGCTCCCGATCATCGCCGCCTTTGTGGTGTCGGTCGCGCACTTCGTCTCGCTCTATCGGCTGCGCGTGCGGGCTTCTCTGGGCGAGATGGCCGGCGCGGTCGTCGCCGCGATGTCGCTGCAGTGGACTGTGGCGCGCGCCGTCGGCACCGGCATCATCAGCGAACACGCGCCGTTCCTGCGCACCGCCAAGGGCGGCATGGGACGCAAGGGACCGGACTTTTCGGCGTTCTGGGAAGCCATCGTTTCCGGGCTTCTGATCGCCGGCGCGATCGCGCTGGTGGCGACCAATTACAAGCAGGTCCGCGAGATCAACATCTACGCGCTGGTGCTCGCGGTGCAGAGCCTGCCGTTCCTGGCCGCCGTGGCGCTTGCGGCAATCGAGGACAGCCGCCTCAACAGCTTCGCCTTCTGGCGCGCCGTCGAGGCCAAGGTCGCAGCCAAGGCCGCGATCATCCTGCCGCAGTCGCAGAAGGTCATGACGCGGGTGATCAATCCGGTGATCAACCCCGGCATCGAGCCGGTCATCGATCAGGCCAAGCCCGCCGACAAGGCCGAAGCGGCGCAGTAGCTTTCTTCCTCCCCCGCCACCGTGGGGGAGGATGCATTACCCCGCCAGCGCAGTCTCGGTGAGCCGCACCCAATAGGACGTGCCGAACGGGATCACGTCGTCATTGAAATTGTAGGCCGGGTGATGCAACCCCGCGCTCTCGCCGTTGCCGACGAAGATGAAAGCGCCGGGCCGTTCTTCCAGCATATAGGCGAAATCCTCCGCCCCCATCACCGGCGCGACGTCGGTATCGACCTTGGCCTCGCCCGCGATCTCGCGCGCCACGCCGGCCGCGAACGAGGTCTCGCGGTTGTGATTGATCAGCACCGGATAGCCGCGGTGATAGGAGACATTGGCGCGCGCGCCGTAGAGCAGCGCCGTGCCCTCGACCACTTCGCCGATCCGCTTCTGCAGCAGGTCGCGCACCTGCGGCGTCAGGCTGCGCGCGGTGCCGCGCAGCTTGGCATGCTGCGGGATGACGTTGTCGGTATGGCCGGCCTGGAACATGCAGATCGAGATCACGCCGGACTCGAGCGGATCGACATTGCGCGACACGATCGATTGCAGCTGGTTGATGATCTGTGCACCGACCAGCACCGTGTCGATGGCAAGATGCGGCCGCGCCGCGTGACCGCCCTTGCCTTCGATGGCGATCTCGATGTGGTCGGCCGCCGCCATCATCGAGCCCGGGCGGATGGCGAATTGACCGAGCGGCAGCCCCGGATAATTGTGCATGCCGTAGACTTCGCCGATGCCGAAGCGGGTCATCAGCCCGTCCTTGACCATCGCCAGTCCGCCGCCGCCGCCCTCTTCCGCCGGCTGGAAGATCACGACGACGGTGCCCGCGAAATTGCGCGTCTCGGCGAGATACTTTGCGGCGCCGAGCAGCATCGCGGTGTGGCCGTCATGGCCGCAGGCATGCATCTTGCCGCGCACGGTCGATGCATAAGGCAGCCCGGTTTCCTCCTCGAGCGGCAGCGCGTCCATATCGGCGCGCAGCCCGATCACCTTGTTGCCGCCGGCCGTGTTGCCGGCAGCCTTGCGGCCGCGGATGACGCCGACCACACCGGTCCTGCCGATGCCGGGCACGACCTCGTCGCAGCCGAAACCCTTGAGCAGTTCGGCGACGGCGCCCGCGGTGCGGTGGACGTCGAATTGCAACTCCGGATGGGCGTGGAAATCCCGCCGCCAGCCGGTGATGTCCTTGTGGAGGTCGGCAACGCGATTGACGATCGGCATCGGACGGCGTCCTCGATCTTGTCGTCCCGGCAGCAACATGGGTCCCGGAAGGAAGACCCTAATCTAGCAATGCCGGGCGTTCTTGTCCCGCCGCGCTCGCCCCGCAAAGACGGGCGCCCCTGGCCTGTTCCGGGCCGTCCACGACCATGGGTCCCGCACCTCTTCCCGAAGGCCGCGCACTCCTATATACGCAAGCCTTTCCAGCGCCGGACGGGCACCGCAATTGCCCGCAACACCGGAACAAAGGCTGGAAAACGCTGCCGGATTCACATATTGGTCCGCCGAGCATGACCAGGAAGCGGCCACGGCGGCTTCCGCAAGACGGCTCATGCTCAACACTGCTGAAGCGGCAATCCTTGCTGCCTTGGCGAGCCCGTAGCTCAGTTGGTAGAGCACGTGACTTTTAATCATGGGGTCGTGGGTTCGAATCCCGCCGGGCTCACCAATTAAATCAGCCGCAGCGAGTTTGCCGTGCAACGGTGCGTTGTCACCGTCGTCGGCTTCCGGATTGAGCGCGACAAAAAACGCAGGTCGTGTGACGAAGTCGCGGACGCCTCCAAATGCGTCCTCGTAACATTTCTGATCGCAGCCCGATCCAATCGGCGGCATCGTCAAACCCACTGATGCGTCGCGCCGTTGTGAGCGCCCCGATAAGCAAAACGCGCATATTGGCCGCAGATGACCGATCCATATTTTTCATATATCAATCGATATGAAATAGGTGAGCTTGCGCATGAATGGTTGCGGCGGCAGGATGAGAGCACAGCACCGCGTTATCTTTTGCATGCCCGGCAGTGCGCATCCAAAAGTCGTGCCTCTTGGCATCAAACTCAACTGCCAGCCGACAGATGAGAAATGATCCGATCATCGCCTTCGAAGACGTTGCGCTCTCGCTTGGCGGCGACAGGATCTATGATCGGCTGACCTTCGACGTGCGGCGCGGCGAATTCCTGTGCATCGTCGGGCCGTCCGGGTGCGGCAAGTCCACCTCGCTCCGGCTGATCGGCGGCCTGCTCGACGCCGACAGCGGACGCATCACCGTCGACGGCCGCTCGCCCCGGGACGCCTGGTCCGACATTGCCTTCGTCTTTCAGTCGCCCCGTCTGGTGCCGTGGCGAAACGCGATCGATAATGTCTTGCTCGGGCTGGAACTGCGTTCCGGAGCGCATGATCGCGAAGACCGCAAGACCCATGCCGCAAAGTTGCTGCGCCTCGTCGGCCTGGTCGGCGAGACGCTCAAATATCCCTCCATGCTTTCCGGCGGCGAGCGCCAGCGTGTGGCGATTGCGCGCGCGCTCGCGGTCGATCCGAAAATCGTGCTGATGGACGAACCGTTCTCCGCGCTCGACCCAAACATGCGCTCGCGCATGCGCGCCGAAATGGAACGGATCTGGATGGCAACCGGCAAGACCATCGTCTTCGTCACCCACGATATCGACGAAGCCCTGCAGCTTGCCGATCGCACGGTCGTCTTGTCAGGCAAGCCGACCCGCGTCCTCGAAACGATCGAGATCAAGGCGCCGCGGCCGCGCGTCATGGGCACTCCCGATATCGAGAATACGCGCATGAGATTAGTCAAACTATTTCGCTCGATCGAGCATCCGCTTGTCGAACAGGAGAGCGTCGCATGATGAAACGCCGCAACGTATTGAAACTCATCGCCGCTCCCGCGGTACTGACCCTGGTGCGGCCCGGACGCGCCCATGCCAAGGAGAAAGTCACCTACGCCTATCTGCTCGACCCTGCCTATGACGCGGTCACCTGGGCGATGTCGAACGGCAAGGTCACTTCCGATCTCGTTGACGTGGAAGCGCGCGGGCTCGCCATCCCGCAACTCATTCAGGCGACTTCGGCCAAACAGTACGACGTCATCATGACCGCCGTGATCGCCGTACCGCCGGCGACGGCGCGGGGCTTGCAGCTCCGCGTGCTTTCGACTGCGCTGCAGCAATCGGCCGCGGGTGAAGGCGCCGGCATCTGGGTCAAAAGCGACTCGCCGATCAAGGATCCGCGGGATCTCAAGGGCAAATCGCTCGGCTCCTATGCGCTGCGCTCGACTGGCTACACCCAGGTGCGTCTGGCCTTGATCAAGAAATACGGACTCAACGCGGCGTTGGAAGGCGGCGACCTCAAGCAGGTCGAGATCCAGGCGCCCAACTTGCCGGGCGCGCTCGCCGCGGGACAGATCGATGCCGCGACCCTGATCCACAGCCAGGCATTTCGCGCCATGAAGTCCGGCGAATTTCGCGCCATCGCCGAAACCGGCCGCGATAATATCGAGGTCTACGGCATGCGCTTCATCAGTGCGCTGAACGTCTCCTATCCGGAACGCCTGGCGCAGCGGCCGGATGCGTTCAAGGAATTCGACCGGATGTTTCGCGAATCCGTGCGTTATGCGCTCGCCAACCGCGACGAAGTATTCGGCGCTGTCGGCAAACAGAACAACCTGCCGCCCGAATTCTTCGACTGGTGGTTCGAAAAGAGCTCCGACGTGCCCGGCATCTTCGACGAAGAGCACGCCAAGATCGTGATGAAGTTCTACGAATTGTCGAAAGGGATCGGCATGATCGACGCCTATCCGGACATCCGCACGCTCGTCTGGGAGAACGCGCTGCGCGCCTGATGACCGACACCGGCATAGCGTTGGCCCCGCCGGCGCGCCGTTCGCGACTGCTGACGGCGCAACGCCTTGCCGTCCACCTCGCGACGCTCGCCTTTCTCGGCATGTGGGAGGCGGCGTCCTATTTCGCGCCGCCTTACCTCCTTCCCGGCCCGGTCCCGGTGGCCGCGCGGCTGTGGCGGTTCGCGACCAGCGCCCACGACCTCGGCCATCTCGGCGCGTCGCTGTTCCACGTCGCGGCCGCGATCGCGATCTCTTTGTGATCGGCTCGCTGCTGGCGATCGTTTCGCACTATGTGCCGTTGTCGCGGACCGCGATCGAAAGACGCCTCGGGCCGTTCCTCAATTCGTTCTCGGCGATCGGCTGGACGCTGCTGTCGATCATGTGGTTCGGCGTAACGCCGCTCACCGTGATTTTTGCGATCAGCGTGGTGTTGATTCCGTTCGCGCTGGTGAACATGTCGGCCGGTCTTGCCGACCTCGACCGCGAACTGATCGAAATGGCGACGAGCTTCACACGGCAACGGTGGCGGAGCTTCGCCAAAGTGGTCCTGCCGTCGCTCTATCCGTTCATCTTCGCCACGCTGCGGATCATGTTCGGCGTCGCCTGGAAAGTGACGCTGACCGCCGAACTGTTCGGCGGCAATAGTGGGCTGGGCTACATGATCAATCTGGCGCGCCAGGAATTCGATACCGAGACGATTTTCGCCGCCATCATCTTCATCATCGCATTCGTGCACGGCATGGATCTTTTCGTGCTGGCACCGCTGCAAAACCGGCTGTCGCGCCACTATGCCGGCTGATCGCGCCGCGATAGCCGCATCCGCCGCCGCCGAGCGCTTGATCGGCGACGGCTTCGTCGTGCTGGCGCTGGCCGCCTGGCTGGTGCTGGGACGGCACCTGCCGGAATTCATCTTGCCCGGACCGATCGCCGTAGCGCGCCGGCTGGCCGAGCTATGCGTCACGCCCGAATTCCTCTGGAACGCCTTCGCCTCGACCTGGCGCGTTCTCGTCTCGCTCATGCTGGCGCTGCTGATTGGCGGCGGGCTTGCTTTCCTCGCCTATGGCGTGCCGGTCCTGGCGCAAGTCGTGAACGACCGGATCAAGCCGGTGCTCAATGCTTTTCCGTCGATCGGCTGGGCGATCCTGGCGGCGATCTGGTTCGAGCCCGGCGATTTCGGCGTGATCTTCGTTGAAGTCGCTATCCTGATCCCGTTCTGCCTGATCAATATCGCCGAAGGCCTGCGTAATCTCGACCGCGAACTCATGGAAATGGGCGTGAGCTTCACGCGAAGCCGCTTCCGGATCCTGTGGCGCCTGACCTTGCCGCTCCTTCTGCCCTATGGGCTGTCGGCGATACGGATCGCCTATGGCATCGCGTGGAAGATCGCTCTGGTCGCCGAGTTGCTCGGCGCCCCGAGCGGGCTCGGCTATCTGATGCTGCGCGCACAGACCGCCGCGGACAGCACGACATTTCTGGCGATCTGTTTTGTCATCGTTCTGATCTTCGTTCTCGGCGAGCATCTCGTGATCGTGCCGATCGAGCGTCGCTTCGCAACAGGTGAATGAGGTCGATGATGAGTGCTGTCCTTGCGCGAAGAAGACCTGGTGATCGCGACCAAGTCCGGCCAGCTACGCGGCACGCGCACCAATGGCATCGCCGTATTTCGAGGCGTCCCCTATGCCGCGGCACCGGTCGGGCCGTTGCGCTTTGCGCCGCCACACCCGGTCGCGGCCTGGCCGGACATTCGCGACGTCACTCAGGATGGCCCGATTGCGCCGCAGTCGCGATCGCGACTCGCGCATGTGATGGGCGATTTCGAGCAGCCGCAGTCGGAAGACTGCCTGACCCTGACCGTCTGGACGCCGGCGGCCGATACCGGCAAAGCGGCCGGTGCTGGTCTGGATTCACGGCGGCGCATTTTCGAGCGGCTCGGGCTCCCTGCCCTGGTATTCGGGCGAACAATTCGCCGCGCAAGACGACATCGTCGCGGTGTCGATCAATTACCGGCTCGGTGCGCTGGGATTTCTCTATCTGCCGGGCATCAGCGACGGCAATCTCGGCCTGCTCGATCAAATCGCGGCGCTGCGTTTCGTGCGCGAGAATATCGCGGCGTTCGGCGGCGATCCGGACAACATCACCGTGGCCGGCCAATCGGCCGGAGCCGCCTCGATCGCCATCCTTCTGACGATGCCGGAAGCCCAAGGGCTTTTCCGCCGCGCCATCATGCAAAGCACGCCGTTCGGCCGCATGTCGCGCACGAGCGAGGACGCACACCGGATCGGGCGCAGTCTGCTCGAGGTTCTCGGCCTCGATCCAAAAGAACGGGACAAGGCGATGGCGCTGCCGGCCGCGAATTTCGTCGTCGCACAAGGCGAAATCGCGCGCCGTGAAAAAAAGTTCGCCGCCGCGCAGGCACCGTTCGGACCGGTGATCGACGGCAAAGTCTATCCGCGTGACGCGCGGACCGCGTTGCAAGCCGGCGCCGGCGCCCGTCGACATCATGATCGGCACGACGCGCGAGGAAATGGCGGCGTTCTACTGCGTCGATCCCGAAATCAACGCTGCGTCCGTTGATGCCGTCGAAAAGGTCTTCGCATCGATGTTCAAGACGGGATACCGGCCTTACTACGATGAATTCCGCGCCATGCGCGCGGCAAAAACCAATGCGGCCGTACTCGGCGACCTCATGAGCGACGCGATGTTCCGGATCGGCAGCCTGCGGATGGCCGAATGGCGCGCCGATCAGGGGCGGCCGGTCTATCTTTACCAGTTCGACTGGCAGTCGCCGGCAGGCTTCGAGGCCTGCCATTGCCTGGAAATTCCGTTCGTGTTCGACAATTTCGCTCAGTGGCCGGACGCGCCGATGCTCAAGGGAGCGGATCCCGAAGTGACCGAAGGACTCGCCGCGGCGATGCACGGTGCCTGGGCTGCCTTTGCCCGCAGCGGCAAACCCAATCATCCGCGGCTGCCGGTGTGGCCCTCGTATGATCGCAAAGATCGCATGACGATGCGCTTTGACACCACGATCGGACCGGTCAGCGACCTCGCCGGCGTCGCGTGGCGAAAAACCTGGCCGAGCTGAGAGCGCCATGCATCCGGTCAAAGTCCGCAAGGAAATCGCTGATCGCGTGCTGCAACGCCGCGGCCGCTATCACCTGTTCGACAGGCTCGATCCGGCGCGGACGGCGCTCCTCGTCATCGACATGCAGGACGCGTTTTGCGCGCCGGGCGGCCCGGCCGAAGTAGCGGCATCGCGCGGCATCGTCACACCGATCAACACGCTGACCGCGGAGCTGCGCGATCTCGGCGTGCCGGTCATCTGGGTGCTGCATTCGAACAGCCGAGGGGGAGGCAAGAGCGACTGGGAGATATTCTTCAACGCCTTCGTCGCCGACGACGTGAGGGAGAAGACGCTCGATAGTCTTGCGGCCGAGCGGCAAGCCATCTGGTCGGCGCTCAAGACCGCTCCGTCCGACGTCACGATCCTCAAGAACCGCTACAGCGCCTTCATCCCCGGCTCGTCGAATGTCGAGCGCGTGCTCCGTGGCATGGGCGTCGATACGGTCCTGATCGCGGGCACGAAGACCAATGTGTGCTGCGAGTCCTCCGCGCGCGACGCCATGATGCTCGACTTCAAGGTCGTGCTGGTCGAGGACTGCTGTGCCGCGCTGTCGGACGACGAACATCGCGCGGCGCTCGAGAACGTCATCCAGCAGTTCGGCGACGTGATGACCGCCGATGAGGTCCTGGCCCGCCTGCGTCACCGTCACAACGAAGCCGAAACGCCACAGTCCTGACCGGACCGGCATCAAATCGGTCGCAAGCGGCCGAGCAAACCGGAGTTTTGCCTATGCCGTCATCCCCCGAAGAGAAGCCAGTGAAGGTGCTGAACGACATCCCTTTTGCCGGCGGCGGCGGCGCCGAGCTTTTGGGCGACCTCTACATGCCGGAGGGCGTTCCCTCCGCACCCGTCCTCGTCGCCGTTCACGGCGGCGGCTGGCAGATCGGCAACCGCATGTTCTACCTCCACTGGGGCCCCTATCTGGCGCGGCACGGTATCGTCGTCTTCGCGATCGAATATCGGCTGACCAAGCCAGGTGCGAAGGCTTATCCGGATGCTGTTCGCGACGTCAGGGGCGCCGTCGGCTTCATCCGCGACAACGCCGGCCGATACGGTCTCGACCCGGAGCGCATCGGGCTAATGGGCGATTTAGCCGGCGCCCACTTATCGGCGCTCGTTGCGCTCGCCGGAAACGAGCCGGCATTCGCGCCCGGCGCGGGCGCGGCGGCCGAGCACATCGCCGCCAAGGTGGTCGTCGGATTCTACGGTGTCTACGACACGGCGGCGCAGTGGCAGCACGATCTGACGGTGCGCCCCCGCGACAACATCACCGAGAAATTCCTCGGCGCCGCGTTGTATGCAGACCGTCGAGTTTATTTTGAAAGCTCGCCGATCAGTTACGCCACCGCTGACAAGAATACGACGCGGTTCCTACTGCTCCACGGCACCGAAGACGACGTGGTCGATGCGCAGACCCAGTCGCAGGCTTTCGCCCTGGCGCTCAAGCAGGCGGGCTTCTTCGTTCGTACGGTGGTGATCCCCGGTGCCGGGCATTTCTTCCTCACGGATCCTGTCGACGATACGAGCCATGGCGGCTTCGCCGGACCGCGCGTCGTGAGGTTCCTCAAAGATGCGGGCTTCTGACGCGGGCGAATATCACGCGGTCGGAAGATCGGCGTATTCGAACGAGTATTGGTCGCCGTCGCTGACGATCCGGCCGCCGGTGGGGCTCGGGAAATGCGCGGGAAAGACCAGCGGTCCGTTGCAATGCCGTTTCAGGAAATCCTGCCGCGTCCGTCTTGCAAGATCGGGATCGATGCAGAAATGCGTGCTCCAGTGCGGATAACGAATCTGTAGCGGGGTGTGCATCACGTCCGCGGCGAGAATGACTCCTTTCCCCCCGCCGCCTAGCCTTACCGTAAACTGGCCCGGCGTATGACCGTGTCCCGGCTCGATATGGACGCAGCCGCAGAAACCGTGCCGGTCGTCGATCAGATCGGCCTGGCCGGTATCGACCACCGGCGTGACACTATCGGAAATGTAGTCGCCGGCCCTGGCAAGGCTCGCCACGCCCGGACCGGAGCGCCAGTAATCCCACTCCCGTTTTGAGATCAGATAGCGCGCGTTGGGAAATGTCGGCACCCATCGCCCATTCTCGATGCGCGTGTTCCATCCGACATGATCCACGTGCAGATGCGAGCAGAGGACGAAATCGATGTCCTGCGGACGCGCGCCCGCCGCAGCGAGTTTTTCCAGCCAGCCCCATTCACGTTGATGGAAGAACGGGCGGCGCCGATCCTTGTGGTCGCCGCTGCAGGCATCGACCAGAATGGTCTTGCCGGCGGCCCGGATCAGAAAGCTCTGGATCGTGATCACCAGCAATTGCGCTTGCGGGTCGTAAAACCGCGGCGCAAGCCAGGACAGGTTGCTGGCGATGTGGTCAGGCGTGCAATCCGGCAGCAGCTCGAACGGCGACAAAAGTGGCCCCTCGGACTCCACGATGCGCGTCAGCGATACATCGCCGGACTGCCAGTGCGACGAAATCCGCGGCTGAACGTCTTTTGCGCCTTCAGAATTCATGCGGTCGGTCCTCGGAGATGAAGGATGGCGAATTCCGTCTCGGCCTGGAAGCCCCGGCCCGTGCGCTCTTGCCTTCACGGCATTTATTACACAAAATCAATTTATGGCATCGATCCATAATTGTGTCCTATGAATATTACGTTGCGCCAGCTTTACGGCTTCAAAGCCGTCGCCGATGTCGGCACGTTCACGGCGGCGGCGCATCGATTGAAAGTCGCTCAGCCGGCGCTGTCATTGAACATTCGCGATCTCGAGAAGGAATTGGGCGCGCGGCTGTTCGACCGGACCACCCGGCGGATCGAACTGACCGCCGCCGGCCGCGAATTCCTGCAATCCGTCGACAAGCTCATCAGCGATCTTGAACATGCCGTGGCGAACGCACGGCACCTCGCGGAACGCAAGCGCGGCCGCCTCGTCGTGGGCGCACCACCGCTGCTCGCCGCATTCGTCGTGCCGGGTGCGGTGGCCGACTACAAAAAGATCCATCCGGGCATCGACGTGTCGATCATCGACACGCAAACCGACTTCATCATCGAAAAGGTGCGCAGCGGAGAAGCCGATTGCGGCATCGGGACCTTTGACGAAGCCGAGGAAGGCCTGCGCCGGGAGGTGATCTGCGAGGACTCGCTTATGGCCTGGTGTCCGCCGCAGTCGCAACTGATGCGATCAGGCCGGCTCGCCTGGAAGGACCTGCCTGCCGGCCAGTTGATCTCTCTGACGCGCGAGAGCCGTATCCGTTTCCTGGTCGAGCAGGCCTGTTTGGCCGCAGGACATCCGATCAGACCGGCCTACGAAGTCTCCCATGTGACAACCGCGATCATGATGGTGGAAGCCGGGCTCGGCATCGCGGTTCTTCCGGCCTATGCCGCTGGCTTCGCCCGCGCCTTCAATGTGGTGTCCAAGGTCCTCTCGGAGCCGGAGGTGCGGCGGGAGATTTCGCTCATCCATTCCGGCAGCCGGGCACTCACGCCCGCGGCGGAACCGTTCCTGCGGTTCCTCCGCAAGCGGGTGCGCGCGGCCGTGCCGCGCGGGCTGCGGCAAAGCGGGCGCTGACAGGGGAAACGGCCGTGCGCGCCGCGCCATTCATATCCTTGCCCTATAAATCGATAGTCAGCGCGCGAATTGTCCCGAGGCGAATATCGGCCGTAAGATCGGCATCGGAGGCCCAGCCCCTCCCCGGCCAGCGCCCGGATATCGGCGGACCATCACGCAGCAACGGACGAAGCGAGATATGACCTACGCCAAGAATGAAGCCAAGGAATTTGCCCGCGCCCACCTGAAGGGCATCTGGGCCGCGGCGCTGGTCCCGTTCAACGAGGATCTCTCGATCGACGAGAAAGGCTTCCGCAAAAACCTGCGGCATTGGGTCGACGATCTCGGCATCGACGGCATCTTCATCGCCGGCAAACAGAGCGAGTTCTTCTCGATGTCGCTGCCCGAGCGCAAGCGCTCAATGGAAATCACGGTCGACGAGATCGGCAACAAGGCCGGCGTCATCGCCTCCTGTTCCGACCAGAACATGGACACTGTCATCGAGCTCGCCAAACACGCGCAGGCGATCGGCGCACCCTATATCGTGGTCCATGCCCCCGTTCTGCACTTCCTGCCAAGCCGGAACGAGACGCTGTACCAGTATTACAAGACCATCAGCGAGAAAATCGACATCGGCATCGCGATGTGGAGCCACGAAGACTTCAGGCTATCTCATGAGCCCCGAACTATGCGCGCGCATCGCCGAGCTTCCCAACATCGTCGCCATCAAATACAGCGTGCCGCGCGAGATGTATGTGAAGCTCACGCGCATGGTCGGCGACAAGATCCAGGTGTCGACCGCGTCAGAAGCGGAGTGGTTCGACAATATCGTCGAGCTCGGCTGGCGGCTCTATCTGTGCTCGTCGCCGCCCTATCTGTTCCAGACCAAGATCGATCGCCGCATGCGCGAATACACCGATCTTGCCTTTGCCGGCGAGGCGGCCAAGGCGAAGGCGGTCCGCGACAGCCTCAATCCGGTGCGCGAGGCGTTTCGCCGCTCGCGTCCACCCGAGAAGCCGCCGGCGCATTCGAAATATTGGCAAGAGCTGATGGGGCAAGTGGGCGGCCGGGTGCGCCCGCCGATGCTCGAACTGACCGATGCCGAGAAGGACGCGATACGGCGGGCTTTCGCGACCTGCGGGCTCAAAGTGCCGGGCGCGACGCAGACACCATCGGCGGCATGACGCGGGACATTCATAAAATGAATACGGGACGGCTCAAGGCCTTCAACTTCCAGAAATGGATCAGCGAGAACGAGCACCTGCTCAAGCCGCCGGTCGGCAACAAGAAGGTGTTCGAGGACGGCGAGATGACTGTGCAGATCGTCGGCGGCCCGAACGAACGCGCCGACTATCACGATGATCCGGTGGAAGAGTTCTTCTATCAGCTCAAGGGCAACATGGTGCTCAAGGTCCGCGACAGCGGCAATTTCTACGATGTGCCGATCAAGCAGGGCGAAGTGTTTCTTCTGCCGCCCCATGTGCGCCACTCGCCGCAGCGGTCCGCGGGCTCGATCGGTCTTGTGGTGGAGCCGAAACGCTACGACTCCGATCCGAACGACGCGTTCGACTGGTACTGCTTCTCTTGCGGCGAACTGGTGCATCGCATCGAACTGAAGGTCGAGCATCTGGTGCGCGACCTGCCGCCGCTCTACGAGGCGTTCTACAATAACGAGATGGCTCGCACCTGCAAGAAATGCGGCGCCCTTCATCCCGGCAAGAAACCGCCGCCGGGCTGGGCCGGCATCTGAGACCGGAGGCTGCTGACGCGTGCGGCCATTCCCCGACCCAGCAATGAGCGACATCGACCACATCAATCACGTAGGCATGGCCGTTCGCGACCTGGCGGCCACCGCCGCCAGATTCGAGGCGATGGGATTTCAACTCACTCCGTTCTCGCCTCATTCGGGAGCCTGGAAACCCGGTGAGCCGGTCCAAAAGCTCGGGTCTGGCAACCGTTGCGTGATGTTTGCCGACAACTATCTGGAAATCCTCGGCACCGAAAATGGAGAGAAGGCGCCGCCGCGGCTAGCCGCTTTTCTCGCCCGGCACCAGGGCGCCCACATCATCTGCTTCAACACCGAGACGCCGTCCGCGCTCGATGACCGCCTGCGGCGCCTCGATATCGAGACCTCCGGCGTGATTCCGCTGCAGCGCGACATCGACACGCCAACCGGCGTGCAGACCGCACGGTTCGAGCGCGTGCAGTTCGCGCCGGATGATTCTCCGGAGGGATATATCCAGGCGGCGCGTCACCTGACGCCGGAATTTATCTACCAGCCGCGTTACATTGCGCACGAGAACGGCTGCACTTCCTTATCCGAAGCTTTCGTCGCCACGGATGACGCCGCCGGATTCGCCCGCAAATATAGCCGCTATCTCGGAATGCCGGCCGAAGCGCGCGATGATCTGTTCCGGTTTCGGCTGCCGCTCGGCTCGACGCTGACCGTGGTGCCTTCGCAACAGGCGGCTCGATTGTTTCCCGGATCGCTGCTGCCGCCGATGCCCTCGATCATTGCCGTTACTTTCAGGACGCCTGATCTCGCCGCCCAACGTCGACGGCTAGCCGGCCGCAAGTTCACGCTCTTTGAGAGCGGCAATCGCATCTCCGTTCCAGCCGAGGAAGCGAGCGGGCTGATCGTGACATTCGAAGGACCGGATTGAACCCGGAAACGAACGCAGCGGGATTGACTATGAAGAGACTAGGCTCGCTCTGCCTCCTGCTGCTGCTGGCCGCAGCCATGCCATTTGCGGCCAATGCGCAGGACTTCCCGAGCCGCGTGGTCCGGATCGTCGTGCCCTACCCGGCCGGAGGCGGCGTGGATGGTTTGGCGCGTCAGCTGGCCGACAGGCTTTCGAAGCTCTGGCAACAGCCGGTCATCGTCGAGAACAAGCCGGGCGCCAGCACCACTGTCGGCGGCGAACTCGTCGCGCGGGCTCCGGCCGACGGCTATGCACTGCTGCTGACGAGCAACTCCTCGATCACCAGCAATCCGTTTCTCTTCAAGACGAGCAATCTCGATCCAGTCAGCGACCTGAAGCCGGTCACGCAATTGATCGACCTGCATCAAATGGTGGTGGTGCACCCTTCGGTCGCGGCGAACACGATGCAGGAACTGGTAACGCTGGCGAAACAGAAGCCAACCACGTTGAACTACGGCTCCTACGGAAACGGCAGCCAGCCACATCTTCTGTTCGAAATGCTGCGTGCGAAGACCGGCGTCCAGATCATGCAGGTGCCCTATCGCGGCATCGCGCCGGCGATCACGGCGACCGTCGCGGGCGACGTGCAGATGACGCTTGGGGGGCCGTCGACCACCGGCGCGCTGACCGAGGCCGGACAGCTGAAGGCGCTTGCGATCGGCCGCAGTGAACGCGTCGCCGCCTTCCCAAATGTACCGACGCTGAAGGAAGCAGGCTTTGCCGACATCGACCCGCGGTCGTGGTTCGGTCTGTTCGCTCCGAAGGACACGCCGGACACGATTGTCGACACGATACAGCGCGATGTCGCCACGGTTTTTGCCGATCCGGAATTCCGTGGACCGTTCATCGAGAAAGTCGGTTATACGGCAGTCGCCTCGACGCCAGCCGCGTTCCGCGATTTCATCGCGAGCGATCTTGAATACAAGAAGCACATGATCTCGACGGCGGGAATCAAGCCGGAGTAATCATTTGCGCTTCAGCTTCACACCGAGATTGCGTTCGATATAGATCTCGATAAATCCCGGCAGCAGCCCGGCTTGCACCATTTGCTTGAACGGCTCCTCGTAGCGGGGCTCGTTCCGCTGCGTCAGCAGCACGATGCTCCACAGATTGAGCGGCTCGTCCTCTGTCCCGCCGACGCCATGAAAGACATGGAAGACCGGTTGGAATTCGCTCGTCCGCAACTCGCCGCCGTCGGCCGCAATCATTCGTTCGCAGCCAAGGAAGAAGATAGCCTGTTCGGCGTCGCTTACGTAAACGTCCTCGAGGACGCGCCCGCTGTCCGCCCTGATCCAGCCCTTCTGCACCGACGCGCGGCAAAATCGCGACGAGGCGTCGCTCAGACTCTGGCGGCCCCAGGATCCACCCTCCGACACCACATAGGGAATGAAGCTCAACGGATCCCACGCCTTCTTCGTCTCCATGTCCCAGATCATGGTGCGCGTCAGACGGCGGTGAGGATGCATCTCGTAGCGCTCGCGCAGCACCTTGTTGACGTCGACGGCGGGGAGCTCGAAGCGAGTATGCGCCGGATCGTTCCACGCCCGCTCGTATTCCTGCCTGGCGGAAGCGAAAGTCGTCAAAAAGGACGCCGGTGCGTTCATTTTGGTGCTCCTCTTCGATACCCGCGATCGATCAGGTGCTGCATTCGCAGAACCGCACTTGGACGGCCGGACTACAGCAACGCGCAGAATCGCCAAATGCTCGCACACCCGCAAGGCTACATGGCCGAATTAATCCATAATGCCGGCCGATAAATAGGCGCTCGATCCGCACATCGTGCCGCAAGCGAGAACGCTCAGCCTGGGCGCCCGCCCAAAGCCTCTTCCACGCAAGCAGCGATCGACAACAGCCTGATATCCGATCCGCCGATCCCCGCCAGCGTCAGCCCGACCGGCGCTTGTCCCGGTTCGTGGCACGGCAGGCTTATGGCACAGCCATCTAGCGCGTTCACGACGGTCGGATTGCGCAGCATCAGCAGATTTGTCTTTGAATAGGCCTCGTCACCATCCAGGTCGCTGATCTTCGGCGCGACCAGCGGAACCGTTGGCAAGAGCACGGCGTCCGCTTCGGCATCTTCGAGTTCCGCGGTCCACTGCGTGACCAGCTCGCGGCGGGCTTGCAGTGTTTTGAGATAGAACGCCGCCGACTGCTTACTGCCGCGGAGGATACGAATGCTGACGCGCGGGTCGTAAGCCTGTTCGTCTCGCGCCAACAGCTTCTCGTGCCAATGAAAGGCCTCGGCCGCGACAAGGCCGCCCTGCTCGAACAGTTCCGGCAACCGGTCGAGAACCGTCAGGCGCCGCTCCTTAATATCGAAACTGCAAGATGACAGCCTGGTGATCGCGTTGCCGTAAGCACGAGCGACCTGTGCGTCGAGCTCTTCCATCACGTAATTGGATATGGCGATCAACCTCGTCGCACGCGGACGCGCCTTCAATTGGCGCGGCATCGGGCGTGCGGAGATCACTCCATAGACCGCCGCACAGGTCGCGACATCCTTCGCAAGTGGACCGATGGAGTCGAGGCTGGACGACAAAGGCAACGTGCCCTGAAGCGGCACTGTTCGCGCGGTCGGCTTGAAGCCGACGATACCACAAAGCGCCGCCGGGATACGGACCGAGCCGCCGGTATCGGTGCCGAGGGCCGCATCAGCCATGAGATCGGTCACCGATATCGGCGCGCCGGAGGACGAGCTTCCCGGGATTCGCCGCGATGTCCGGTCCCACGGGTTTGCCGGCGTGCCATAGTGCAGATTGATGCCGAGCCCACTGAACGCGAACTCGGTCATATTGGTCTTGCCGATGATGATTGCACCGGCCTGCCGCAGACGCCGCACCACCTCGGCGTCGCGGTCGGCGGGAGGCGCTCCAGCCAGAACCTTCGAGCCCGCGAGTGTCGTCTCGCCCTTGATGTCGAACAGGTCCTTGATCGAGACCGGCATTCCGCAGAGCGGCGGCGTCTCAATGTTCAACTGTCGCAGCTTGTCGCAAGCGTCGGCGGCAATCCGTGCGGCGTCCTCGTAGGTCCGCAAGAACGCCAGCCGGCCTTCGCCGCCACGATCCTGGATCTCGGAGAGGCATTCCTCGATGCGCTGCTGGGCCGATAGTGGTGGAACCATCATGACGACTTTCAATTGCGCTGGCGGATCGGGGGTGGTTTTGAGCCGCAGGTCTGCGTCTCGATGCAAATCACCAAGCGTGCGACCATACGTCGATTTCAGGCGGCGTCCTCACGGCATCGCCCGATTCAAGGCGCGCGGTATTTTCCCCTGAAGAAGACCAGCGGTCGCGCTTCCGCGGCCTGCGGGCGATAATGAAAATCCAGCACGCGGCCGACGAAAATCTCGTGGTCGCCACCATCGTGCCGGGCATAGGGCACACACTCGAAATAGGCGAGCCAGTCTGGCAAGAGCGGCGCGCCGTTCTGCATCGTGTCGCGGCGCAAATCTTTCCACTTGTCGACGCCCGACCGCGCGAAGCGATTGGAGAGATCGCTCTGGTGCTCAGCCAGAATGGTGACGCCGTAATGTTCGACCTGCTGCCATAGCTGCAGCGCCAATGCGGAGCGCGCGATGCTGAACAACACCAGAGGCGGCGTGAGGGATACGGAGTTGAATGAACTGATCGTGCTGCCGATCAGTTGATCCTCTGAATTCGCGGTGACGATTGCGACACCCGTTGCAAAATGGCTCAGCGCATCCCTGAATTCGCGCGCGTTAAAGCTCGTCATCGAAACCGCCGCCCGACTGCGAATTTTGCATGCTTTCCCGGCACGTCCGGCCGATGTTTCCTTTCTGGTATTTTACATACAAAACATTGCTATGCAAGATAGCTATATAGCCAATCGCCAGTCCCGGAAATCGGTCTTTTAGGCCGAAGGCACGTGTCCCCATAAATCGAGGATCACGCTGGCGCCCGGCACGAAAAGGTTTGCGTCGACTTCGATTGCGCTGAATGGAAGGCCGAGTTGCCGCAGCTCTTCGTCCCACGCCATGAATCCGCTTCGGAACTGCACCAGATCCGAATGGAAATGCAGCGCCCGCACCGTCTGGTCTAAACCGCTACCCGCGGCGGCAAAGATCCGCGCCGCCTTTTTTAGGATATCCACCATCTGGGCATGCGCACTGTCATTAAAAAATGGCGCGTCTGCCGGAACGGCAGTGGCATCGCACAGGCCTCCGTTCTCGACAGCCATGAGGCCCGCGACAAACAGCACGCCATCGAAACTTCGCGCCGCTACCATGTCGTCGGCGATCAAGCCAACGTCGCATTCGATATCGCGCACGCGCGCCGCAGCGGTTTCGTGCGCCGCGACGAGATTGACCTCGATTGTGGCGTCGATGGTGCCGAACGCAGGATGGCGGACCGGCACCACCGTGGTGGGAGGCACACGGCCCCCGAACGCTCGCGACCACGACTGCCAGAATGCGGGAAAATCAGAGGCGTGGCTCAGATAGACCTGGGCTTTCAAGACCAGGCCCATATTGCTCCCGGCGGCAGTCAGTGCCGGGATCAATCTTTCGCTGATCAGATAGTCGGTTTCGCGCCTGATGCGCGTTCCGTTCCATTGCTGGCCCGGCGGCATCTGCGCCGCCGCTGCAATATTGCCGCTGCCATCGCGCGCCAGTTGGCCGGCGACGAAAATCATGTCGCCCACGCGCAGGCACGGAGCGTAGCCCGATGTCTGCGGCACATTCAGCCGATCCGTCCCGACGGGGCGACATTCGTAACCGCTCTCAAGCGTCGCGGCCATGACCTGCACATCCATCGACGCATCGAGATTTAGGAGACGGCTGACGATGATCGACGTGCTGGGCGCGACCTGCCCGGCCAGCGCGCTCTTACGCCCTTCATGATAGGGATCAACAAAAGCGGGTGAAGGATAGTATTGATCGAGGCGAGCCACTCTGCTCAGCGCGCTACCCGCGCCGTGCAATTGCGCGTCCATGCCGCTGAAAATGGCTTTGGCCTCGCGCTGCGCTTGCGGCGGGACGCCGAGCGGACGATCCGGGCGCGCGACTTCGGGATCGAGCAGACCGTCGGGTCCCGTCGCGCGTAACCCGGTTCCGAAAACCCATCGTCCGGCGCGCACATAGGGCGCATGGATGATGCCTGGACCATAGCTGTGCGTCGAATACCGGGTGACGGCCATGAAAAATGCAGCTCCTGCTCCGAGCGGAAAGGAAGAGGTCTCGCTTGGCTACTCCGGCGGTTCAATTCACCGTCACGCCGGACGCCTTGATGACATCAGTCCAGCGCGTTTTTTCCGAGTCAAAAAAGGTTTTGAACTCCTGGGGCGTATCAGTGACTGCCTCGAGCGACTGTCCGGCGATGAACGCCTGAACGTCCGGCGAACGCACCGCCTGGCGCAATTGGGCATTGAGCTTGTCGATGACCGGTTGCGGTGTGCCCTTCGGCGCTGCGAGGCCCGACCACACATAGGCTGAGAATCCGGGAAAGCCCGATTCCGCCATCGTCGGCACGTCCGGCAGCAGCGGCGATCGGACATCGCCGGTGACCGCCAGAGCCTGCAATTTTTGATCGCGGATATGCGGGACCATCGCGGACAGGCCCGGCATGATCACCGGTACTTGTCCGGCGAGCACGTCAGTGACGGCCGGAGCACTGCCGCGATAGGGAATGTGCACCATCTTGAGGCCGGCGCGGGTCAGAAACATTTCCATGAAAAGCTGCTGCGCGCTGCCATTGCCGGAAGAGGCGTAATTGATCTGGCCCGGATGTGCTTTGACATAGGCGATGAACTCGGCAAGCGTATGCGCCGGCATGTTGGGATTGACGACGAGAACCCCCGGCTCCCGGGTGAACAATGAGATCGGTTCGAAATCGGCAACCGGATCAAAGGTCAGATGCGCGAACAGCGCACCGCCCCAGGCCTGCGGATTGGACGCGAGCAACAACGTGTAGCCATCGGGCGCGGCGTGGGCGACGTATTCGGTACCGATCATCGAGCCGGCGCCCGGCTTGTTCTCGATGACGATGCTCTGATCCATCTGCTTGGACATCTGCTGGGCGATGGCGCGCATCGGCACGTCGGACGATCCGCCCGCGGAGTACGGCACGATGACATGGATGGGATACGCCGGATAATCCGCGGCGCGCGCCGCCATGGCGAAGGTGAGAACCGCAAGCCCGAGGAGCAATCCCCATCGCGGGAACCGATTGTCGTTCACAACATCGCCCTCCCATACTGCCAACGGCAATGACGAAACTCATCACGCCAATTGTGCATACGCGACATTGTTATGCAATGTAGCTATATTTGACCGCACCCGAGGAAGAGCTTCTTGGCCCAGCGCGAGGAGACTAGCCTCCGAAATTGCGCGCCATTCTCACTGAGTTCGCCGACTCATCCGCGACGTGCTTGAGGAATTTGGCGACAACGCCGATGGCGTTCGCGGTGTTGCCCGAAAACAGCCGGTCATTGATACGGCGCAACAAAGGCGCGAGTTTCGCGAGTATCCCCTCGCCTTTCCGCGTCAGAACCAGCGTGACCGCACGCGTATCGCGAGAGTCTTGCGTCTTCTTGATGAAATCCTTTTCGACGAGCTTCCCGATTTCCGATGTCACGTGCGCAGCGGCAACATGAAGATGCCGGGCGACGGCCGTGATCCCGACGCGCCCCTTCTTCTGCAGGTGCCACGTCGCCAATAGGACCGAGAATTCCGCAGCGCTGAGCCCGACGGACTTCGCCAGCGCGCGGCGCAGCGACTGCATGCCGGCGGTGGCGGCGAACAGATCAGCCACGAATTCACGAAATTGCAGATCGGTTCCGTCGACCAGGAATTGATGAAGACTGACTGTGAGTCCGTCGCCGGAGCCCCGGCCTGGCCGCGCCTTCGCCGGCCTGCCATTTGATCGTGCCGTCCGGGCCATCTGTCACTTCCCTCGTCTGCAAAAGGATCGTCGCCGCCCCGTCGTCTGGTCCGGCCTTATAATGACTATGTTCCAGATCGGAAAGCATGGCATGGCCCTTAGAACAGGGTCCACATCTTTTCAGCCGCGGCAGCGAGAGGCCGGCCACTTGATCCGCTACCGTGTCCGCGATATTACTATGTCTCATAGGTATCTGACATAGCATAAGCCGTCGACACCTCAATTCGGTCTTTCAGGAAGGAAGCAGGACAATGAACGTCTTACAGGCCAAGCCCGCCGCCAAAGCCGCCGTCCCTTCGCTCCGGACCGGGTCCGAATATTTACGGTCGCTACGCGACGGCCGGCAGGTCTTCGTCGACGGCGAGGCCGTCAAGGACGTGACCGCACATCCGGCGTTTCGGGAGGCGGCCCGGTCGCTCGCGCATCTGTTTGATATTGCCGCGGATCCGGCCCAGCGGGAGCGCATGACCTTCGTCTCGCCGAAGACCGGGGCGCCGGTGCTGCGCGCCTATCAGATCCCCAAGACCCATGCCGACCTCAAAGCCCGCCGGCTGTTTTCGGAGGCCTGGGCGGAGGCGACATTCGGTCTGATGGGACGGACGCTGGATCATGTGGCCGGTTTCTTTTGCGGCTATGCTGCGGTGCCCGACCTGTTCGCCACCGGCGGCCAGAAGTTCGCAGACAATTTGGTCGCCTTCTTCGAACAGATGCGGGACAATCACCTCTATGCCAGCTATGCGATCGTTCCGCCGCAGATCGACCGCAGCAAGCCGGCTCATAAGCAGAGCGATCCGACGCTTTATGCCGGCGTCGTCAAGGAGCGCGACGACGGCATCGTTCTGACAGGCGCGCAGCAGCTCGCGACCGGCGGGCTCTATTCGGATTACATCTATCTGAGCTGCATCCATCCCCTGCAGCCCGGCGACGAAGCTTATGCCAACGGCGTCATGATCCCGGTCAATGCGCCGGGCGTAAAACTCTATCCGCGCCGTCCCTTCGCCAAGGTCAACGGCGATTCCTTCGATTACCCGCTTTCTACTCGCTTTGACGAGACCGACTGCTTTGTCGTTCTCGAGGACGTGTTCGTGCCGTGGGAACACGTTTTCATTTATCGCAATACCGAAGTGTGCCGCGATCAATGGTGGAAGACGCCAGCGCATCTCTACGGCAACCATCAAGCGCAAACGCGCTATGCGACCAAGCTTCGTTTCATGATCGGGCTTGCCAAACGCATGAACGAGATGACCGGCAATGACGGCAATCCGGCCGTGCAGACGCAGATGGGCGAACTGGCCTCGCTGGTATCAATCGTCGAGAACATGCTGCTGTCGCACGAAGCAACCTCGACCGTCGATGCCAACGGAGTGCTGTGGCCGTCGCGAACCGGGCTCTATTCGGTGATGGCGCTGCAGTCGGAGTTGAATTCGCGGATGCTCGAAATCATCCGCGAATTGACCGGCGCCGCAATGATCACGCTGCCGTCGTCGCACAAGGACTTCGAGAACCCCGGCATGAAGGCCGATGTCGACCGTTTCATGCGTTCGTCGACCAGCGACGCCGAGAGCCGTGTCGCGGTCATGCGCATGGCCTGGGATTTCATCGGCTCGGAATTCGGCAGCCGACACCAGCAATACGAGAAGTTTTACGGCGGCGCCTCGTTCATCGTGAAGCAGAACGTCTATCGCGGCTTTGACTTCAAGGGCGCCACCAAATTGGTGGATGCCGCGCTCGCTCTGCCGGCCGTCGAAGCGCACTGACGTGCGCCCGCCCCGGCGCGGCGGATTGCGGCTTCAGCCTTCGCGGTCCCCGGATGCACCGGGGCCCACATAAAACGTCAAGGTCGAGAGCGCGGTCTCGCGCTCATCCGCAGTCAATTGGCTGGTGAAATAATCGACATGCGGGCGCACGTCGGCGTCAATGCGATGGCACAGGTCCCGCCCCGCATTGGTGATCTGCAGGACGGTGACCCTCAGGTCGGATGAGTCCGACGCGCGCTTGAGGAGCTTGCGTTTGATCAGATCCTTGATCAGGTTCGATGCGAAAGCCGGCGCGATGTCGAGCCGTTCCGCCAGCTCGTTGACGCGCAACTGCTGCAACGCGCTGCCGTAGACCTGCAACAGCGCCTGGTGCTCGAGTGAGGCAAGGCCGAGCTCGCTCGCCTTGTCATCGATCATGCGTATCACCTTGCGCAAGATGAAGCGCACGTGGGCTACCGCGACGAAATAAGCGTGCTTGTTCGAGCTATTGCGCGCGCGCACCGCGGCAAGAGACTTTTTCTCGACCCTGGCGTAATTCACCCCGACGGGCATCGCATTCTCCGATTGTCTCGACCCGGCGCGCACGGGCCAGCCGATATAGCTGCGCCAAAATACCTATTTGACTTATCTATTATGATGAAATAACCGTGATGGCTAGCCGCGAAGCTCTTGCCGGTCGAGTGTTCGCGTTTCACCGCTCCCAGACACAAGGAGAGGGCAACACATGTTCGGATCTCAGTTGCGGCCGGCGGCCTTCCATTCCCATTTGTTGTTGCGCGCGATTTTCTTCGTGGCTTTCGCCGCCGCGCTGTTTGGCAGTAGCCAAGCCTCCAGAGCTCAACCTGCCTCCGCTCCCGCCACGGTGAATGTGACGATCCAGCCCGTGGCCACGGCGCTGCCGGTCGTCGTCGCCGACAAACAGGGAATGTTTGCCAAGCATGGGATCGTCGGCAAATGGAGCGTCTCGCACGTTCCGATTTCAGATTCGATCAGCGCGCTCGGCCGTCAGTTCGACGTGATGATGGGCACGCAGCCGGCTTTGATTGCCGCCGCCGGCCAGGGCATTCCGATTGTCGCGATCTCCGGCGGCGCGCTCGATACCACTCAGGTGCCGAATACCAACGTCATCGCCAGAGCCGACAGTGGCATCAAGAGCTTCAAGGATCTCGCCGGAAAGACCGTCGGTACGCTGAGCTTCACTGGAAATATCCATTTCTCCCTGCTCAACATCCTGCAGAAGCAAGGCGTCGACCTCAACAGCATCCAATGGGTGATCGGCACCAATCCGCAATTGCCGGATCTGCTCAAGGCCGGACGCGTCGAAGCCATCGAAGCGCTGGAGCCTTTCGCCGGCGCCGCGATCGCCGCCGGCGGCGTCCCGCTCGGCGATCCGTTCCGCAGCATCGGCGATCGCGCGTATGTCGGATACTTCCTCTCGCAGCGCGATTGGGCGAACGCCAACAAAGATGTGGTTCTGCGGTTTTCTCAGGCGCTGGCCGATGCAGCGGCCTGGATCGCAGCAAATCCCGCCGAGGCCAAGATCATTCTCGGTGATTACAGCGGCCTCAAGGGGCCCGCGCTAGATAAGACGCCGATCCCCAGCTTCCATATTGCGACGACGCCCGGGGACCTGGCATCGGAGCTGTTGCCCGATCTCAAGACATGGAATGACATTCTCAGCCGGACCAGCGACATCAAGCCGGTGGCAACCAGCGAGATCGTCCCGAACTGGGCGAAGTGACGCTCACATAGCTGTCGCAAACATCGAGCGGGCGGTGAAAGATTCCGGTATAGCAACGGTTCCCGCTTCCGCGACGGCCGCCGTCCGCGCGCCGGACAATACCGGTGCCGGCGAACTCACTTTTTGCTGTCGCGCGCTCGCCGTCGATGTCGGGCAGCCGCAGCGCCGTATCATCGAAGGGCTCGACCTCGAAGTGCTGCGGCGGCAATTCGTCTGCGTGCTCGGCGAATCCGGCGTCGGCAAGACAACGCTGTTGCGCGTCTTCGGCGGCCTAGTCCCGCCCGCACCCGGCTCGCGGCTGGAGCTCAACGGCCGCAGCGTGACGGGGCCGCCCGACGGGGCCGTCTTCGTCTTTCAGAATTACACCGCTTCGCTGTTGCCTTGGCGAACCGCGCGGCGAAACGTCGAACTGGGCCTCGAGGCGAATATCCCGGCGGCAGAACGGCAGACGCGCGCGATGACCGCCTTGGAGCTGGTCGGCCTGCGCGACCGCGCCGACGACTATCCCTGGCAGATGTCCGGCGGCATGCAGCAGCGCGTCCAGATCGCACGCGCGCTTGCGATCGAGCCGAAGCTTCTCTTGATGGACGAGCCGTTTGGCGCGCTCGACGCCATGACGCGGGAGAACCTGCAAACCGAATTGCGCAAGATCCAGCGGCAGCTCGGCGCGACGGTGATCTTCATCACCCATGACGTCGATGAAGCGGTGTTCCTGGCGGATCGTCTGATCGTTCTGAAAGGAAAGCCAGCGTCCATCGGACTGGACGTGATGACAGGACTCCCGGCGGAGCGCGATCAGGTCACGACCAAAGAACTGCCTCGCTTTCTGGAGCTCCGGCACCTCATCTACCAGGCGGTCCGCCGCGAGGGCCATTGACACGATGAACACGACGCGATGAACAAGGCATTGCAGCGTCTCAACTTGCCCGGTCTTGCCATGATGGCGCTGTGCGCCGGGCTTTGGGAGCTTTATTGCCGCACGGTGGGCGCGCGCTTCGGCAGCATTGCCTCGACCGGTGCAACCGTTCTCGCGGTCAGGGATTTGCTGCTCGACGGGCCACTCGCCGAGCAATTGTGGCACACGGCATCGGTCGCAATCGTCGGATGGATCGTCGCCAGTGCGCTCGGTTTCATCCTCGGCCTGCTCCTCGGGCTGTCGCGGACGGCCTGGACTTATTCGATGGCAAGCATCGAAGTCTTGCGCTCCATCCCGTCCATCTCATTCGTTTCGATCGCCGTGCTGTTCTTCGGCTTCTCGGCCGAAACCGAAATGGTGATCGTTGTCTATGTCAGCCTGTGGCCGATGCTGCTTGGGACGCTCGGCGGCATCCGCGCCGCGCCGGCCGGACTTTTGGAAGTGGCGCGCATTTTTCATTTATCCGGCACCGCCACCTTTTTTAAGATCATCCTGCCCGCAGCTTTGCCGGTGATCCTCGTCGGGCTGCGGCTGTCCTTGACGTTGTCCATCGCGCTCGCCGTCGTCGCCGAGATGATCGGCAATCCGGAAGGATTGGGTTTCGGCATTGTCTCTTCGCAGCAGGCCATGCAGCCTGCCGCGGCCTTCGCTTATCTGCTGATCATCGGCATCCTGGGCTGGGGACTGAACGCGATTTTCGCGCTTGCGACGCGCCGCTATGCTTTCGCGCATGAGCGGCTGTCATGACTCTCTTCGCCAAACGAGGTTCAAGCACGCAAGGCCGCGTCGGCGGCGATGGCGCGCCGCTTCGCGGGCTGCTGCCATTGATGCTGGCGCTGATCCTTTGGCAGATCTTCGGTGCGGCAAATTCACCCTACTTTCCCCCACCGTCGGAATGGATACGGTCACTGACAGTGCTGGCCAAGGCCGGACGGCTATGGCCCGCGGTCGGAACGACATTAATGCACTTTGCGCTGGCGCTTCTGATCAGCGTCATTGTCGGCTCGGCCTTGGGGATCGTGCTCGGGCGCTCGCGGACCGTCGATCGCCTGCTCGGCCCGAGCCTGGAATTTGCCCGCACCATGCCGGCCGGCGCGCTGGTGCCGGTCGCGGTTCTGATCATGGGCTATACCGCTTCGATGACCTTGGTTGTCGTCGTGGTCACGAGTTTCTGGCCGATCCTTCTCAATACGCGCGCCAGCGCGCGCAGCATCAGCCCCGATCGCCTCGACACCGCGCGCGCCTTGCGGCTGTCGTGGTGGGCGACGCAATACAAGATATTGCTGCCGTCCGTGGTGCCGGGCATCCGTCTGGGCACCCAGATCGCGGCGCCGATCACGCTGATCATCGTGCTCTTGGTCGAGATCTTGACCCAGGTATCCGGCGTCGGACGTCAGATCGCCTTGGCGCAAAGCGTGTTCCGCAGCGCCACGGTCTACGGCCTTGTCGCTTTGACCGGCTGTTTCGGCCTCGCGGTCAATTGGTTCATCGGCGGGATAGGCCGGCTCACGCGTAAATATGATCCCGCGTTCAGTAGCGGCGTCGTCTCCAACTAGACGCGCCGCGGTCACACGTCTTGAGAGAGAAGAGTTTCGGAATGGCGTACAAAGATCTGCGGGGATTCGTCGCCGACGTCGAGAAATACAATGTGCTGCGCCATGTCCGCGGCGCGCAAACTCATTTGGAAATCGGCGGCATAACCGAGGTTGCCGCCGGGCTTCCGGATTGTCCCGCCCTGCTGTTCGACGACATTCCGGGCTTTCCGCGCGGCTTTCGCATCTTCACCAATCCGGTCAATACGCCGCAACGCGCTGCCTTGGCGCTCGGCATGGATCCGAAGCTCGCACCAATCGACGCGCTGAAAGCGTGGATGGAAAAGCGCAAGAAGCTGACGGCGCGCAAGCCGGAATTCGTCAAACACGCAGCCTTCCTTGAAAACAGCGACGAAGGCTCGGCCGTCGATCTCGGCAAGTTTCCGGTTCCGGTCTGGCACCGCAAGGACGGCGGTCCCTATATCGGCTCGGGCAGCATCGTCGTCATGCGCGACCCCGACAGCAACTGGATCAACGCCTCGATCTATCGCGTGCAGGTCCACGGCAAGAACCAGGTCACGGTGCAATTCGACCATCCGGGCCGCCACGGCGCGATCATCGCCAAGAAATACTGGGACCGAGGCGAGCCCTGCCCGATCGTCGTCGTCAACGGCGAGGACCCTGCCCTTTTCATCGCCGGTTTCGAGTTCCTTGCCCGCGGGCTTTTCGGAATTCGATTTTGCCGGCGCCATCAAGGACGCGCCGATCGAACTGTGTCCGGGCCCGAAGACCGGCCTGCCAATACCCATTCACGCCGAAATCATCCTCGAGGGCGTGTTTCATCGGCCGACCGGCGAAATGCTGATGGAGGGTCCATTCGGCGAGTTCACCGGATACTACGCCTCCGAGCGGCGGCCGCTGCCGACCATGGAAGTCCAGGCGGTTCACTATCGCAACGACCCGATCTTGCTCGGATCGCCGCCGCTGAAACCGCCGCGGCATCATTGCGGCTTGCCGTTCCGTGCCGGCGGAATCTGGTCGAACCTCGACAATAGCGGCATTACCGATATCAGCGGTGTGTGGCAGCACGTGTCATCGCTGATGACCGTCGTCGCTTTGAAACAGCGCTATGACGGCCACGCCAAACGCGCGGCGCTGGTCGCCGCCGGCAACGCCTATATGGGACGCCTGGTGGTCGTGGTGGATGACGACATCGATCCGTCCAATCTCAACGATGTCATGTGGGCGATCGCGACGCGAGCCGAGCCGTCCGAGTCTGTCGACATCGTCAGAAACGGCTGGAGCTCGAGCCTGGATCCGCGGATTTCGCCGGCCGACAAAGAAAAGGGAATAACTTCGCATTCCAAGCTCGTCATCAATGCCTGCCGTCCGTTTGCATGGATCGATCAGTTTCCCAAGACCACCGCGCTCGATAGAGCGGAGGCGCGCGAGATCGAACAGAAATGGCTGTCGGTGATCAGCGGCCAGTCTTGAGCCATACACAATTCGTCACTTCGGGAAACACGCAATGTCAGCGTCACGCAAATTCAAAATTCAAGAAGCAACCATCGCGGACATCCACGCCGCGTTCCAAAGCGGAGAGCTGACAGCGCGCGAGCTCGTCGAGATGTATCTCGCGCGCATCGGCGCCTATGACCAAAAAGGCCCTGGCATCAATTCGCTGATCTCCATAAACCCGCTCGCCGCTCAGCAGGCCGAGGAGCTCGACGTCGCGTTCAAGACATCGGGCCCCGTCGGTCCGTTGCACGGCATTCCCGTCATCGTCAAAGACCAGATCAACATCAAAGGCATGAAGACGACGTTGGGATCGGTGCTGTTTCGCGATTACCAGCCTGAACGCGAAGGCTTCGCCATCGCCAAGCTGCGGGCGGCCGGCGCCATTTTTCTCGGCAAGGCGACGCTCGGCGAGCTCGGCGGCGGCGATACGCACGGCTCCTTGTTCGGGTCGACCCGCAATGTCTATGACCTCGAGCGTACGGCCGGAGGCTCGTCAGGCGGCTCGGGGGCAAGCGTATCGGCAAATTTCTGCACGGTCGCGCTGGGCCAGGAAGGCTTTTCCTCGATCCGCCGTCCGGCCACATGGAACGGCGTGGTTGGCATGCGTCCGACGGTCGGCACCGTAAGCCGCGGCGGCGTTTACGGCGGCTGGCCCGCCATGAACGGCTCGGTGGGGCCGATGACGCGGACGGTCATGGACACAGCCAAGCTGCTCGACTGCATGGCGGGCTACGATCCGCAGGATCCTGCGACCGCCTATGGCGTCGGTCATATCCCCGCGAGCTATTCAAAGAACCTGAGGCAGGATGCCCTCAAGGGCAAACGCCTCGGCATCATCCGCGAACCGATGGCTTACAAATCCGAGCCCAACTCCGACGATTTCAAGAAAGTCGAAGCGGTGTTCGACAAGGCCGTGGCCGAACTCAGGGACGCGGGCGCCGAAGTCATCGATCCTGTCGTCATACCGGATCTCGTTGCGCTGCTGGCGACCCGCGCCAAGAATCCCGCGACGGATGACGCGATATTCGAGCTGTTCTTCTCGGAGGGCAACGCACCGTTTGCGACCCGTCAACAGGCCATGGCCTCGCCCCTCTTCGCCAAGGTCGTCCGCGGCAGTCAGGCGCGCTGGGCGCCGGACTCGCCCGAAAGGCACTATGCCTATATGAAGGCGCGTGATGTGCTCATGACCAATATGCTCACCGTCATGGCCGGCCATAGGCTTGACGCCCTCGTCCACAAGGCGGTCGAACATCAGCCCACGCTCATTGAACATGGAATCAAGCCGCCGTTTGTCGATCAGAAGGGAGCGCCGCACATCAATACTTTCCTGATGTTCGTTCCGTCCATCGTGGTGCCGGCCGGGTTCACCGTCGACAATCTGCCGGCGGGGATCACATTCCTCGGCCGCCCCTACGACGACGCGGCAATGATTGAATTGGCCTACGCGTATGAGCAATCGACGAATCACCGGCGGCCGCCGGCTTCCACACCCTGACTACCTGATAAGCCGCAATCATACTTCCAGCACGAATTGACCTTATTGCACCCTGTGAGACGAGTTCGATGCCTCAAATGCTCGACCTAATTCACGCCTATAGCGGCGGAAACAATGCCGCCGTCATGCTTGCGCTTGGCGCCATCTTGGCGCTGATCGTCTGCATCAGCGGCCGCCGTCCTCTGATGCGTGTCCTCGGAAGGCTCACCAGGGCGCGGCTCCGGTTCGAGCCATACAAGAGAAGCTCAGTGTGGTTCGGCGCGATAGCGGACCAGCGTTATCTCGTGTCACTGAAGGCTGTTTGGAAAGTCACCAACGCCTCAAGACGAGACGTCGTGCTGAAGGGCTTTCATGTCAGCGGGCTCGCGACCGAGCATCACATGTTATTTGTCGCCGGCAGACCCCACGATGCTGACGCGCTAGTACCAGCACGAGGCAGCATCGATCTTGAGATCTTTTGCATGGTCCAAAAGACGCTGACCTGGGGATCCGGTGTCTTTGCCGCCGACATATGCCTGGTGGATGATCGCGGCGGTGTGCGGACAATAAAGAATGTGAAATTCAATCACCTCAAGCAAGCCAACTCCGTGGAGACACCGACGAGCGATCACCCCGCTCAACGCCGAAGTGCGGTTGTTGAAAGTGCGTAGAGCGTCAGTTGCAGGCGCGCCGCTTCCGGTAGCTTCGATCCGATCCCACGATCCATATGAATTCCTGGGAAACAACCTCTTGCCAGATGCGAGCAGCCGATGAAGCTGAAAAAACACAATCGCTATTCCTATTCGCCGATCACTGAACGAAAGGATTTCACGTGGCCGGACGGTAAGCGTCTCGCCTTCTATTGTGCGCTTAATGTCGAGCATTTCAGCTTCGGCGAAGGCTTGGGTCACACGCCCACGGCGGCGGGTCCTCAGCCCGACGTTCGTAATTTCGGCTGGCGCGACTACGGCCTTCGCGTCGGGATTTGGCGCATCTTCGACATGATGGATGCGCTCAAGCTGCCGATGTGCCATCTCCTGAACGCATCGGTGTGCGAAGAGATGCCGCAAATCCCGGCGCGCATCCGGCAGCGCGGCGATGAAGTCATCGGTCACGGTTATACAAACTCGGAGCGGCAATCCGATATGGATGCAGCGACCGAAGCCGACATGATCGCGCACGCCACGAAGACGCTCGCCGACAGTTGCGGCCTGCGTCCCTTCGGTTGGATGGGGCCTTGGATTTCGGAGACGGCGGTCACTCCCGATCTCTTACAGGAAAACGGCTATACCTTCCTGATGGATTGGCCGGCAGATGATCAGCCGTTCTGGATGAAGACCCGAAAAGGACGTCTCCTCTCAGTTCCGTACCCAATCGAGATCAACGACACGCCGACCATGCTGAGCCGCGCGCAGCCGGCCACGGACTTTCACCGCATGATCATTGATCAGTTCGAGGAACTGCTGCGTCTTTCCCAGAACCAGTCGCTGGTGTTCGGGATCTCGATGCATACGTTCTGCACTGGCCAACCGTTCCGTCTTGCTCAAGTCCGTCAAGCGCTGCGGGCGCTAATGGAGCATCCGGGCTTCGAGCGGGTCTGGGTGACGAAGCCAGGACAAATCGCCGAATATGCCGCCGCGCTTCCCGCCGGGTGCGTACCGTGATGAGTTTTCCGTACATCGATTTTTTTCGCCAGGTGATATTTTCAGCCGGTGTACTGTAGGCGTTACGGGCACCATGGAACCGGCAAAAACACTCTGCGTTGTATGCGAGGTTGGATCGGGTTATGTGTGCTCTCATGTCGTCCAACCACTCGCTTTGAGAACAATCGTAACGATCGCGTATTGATCAATTGATTTGGCAGATGGGTCGCGTGCGTGGATACGGCGTCTAGTTCCAAAAGGCATTCCACACCGGCTGTCAGCGCGCGCTTGAACGTCTTGCTGGGCGACATCGGCGCGACCAATGCCAGGTTTGCTGCGCTCAAGGACGGCCGGCTGAGCGAGGTGACCAGTTTCGCGGTCGCGAACTTTCGTACCTTCGACGAGGCCCTTAGAGCCTTTCTCGACAAAGACCATTCCCAAACCAACTTTACGCATGCGCTTTTGGCTCTCGCGGGCCCCATCGAGTTGGGACATTGCCGGCTGACGAACACCTCCTGGACGGTGGATCCGCGCGAGCTTTCGCGATCGTTCGGCTTTGAGGTCCAGATCGTCAATGATTTCCAGGCCGTCGCCTATTCGCTTCCCGCGCTTGCGCCGGCCGATCTCAGAGCCGTAGGCGGCGGCAAGCCACGCGAAGGTGCGGCCAAAGCCGTCTTGGGCCCCGGCAGTGGATTGGGGGTCGCCTGCTTTGTCGAAGCACCCGGCGGTCCGCTGGTCATTCCGAGCGAAGGCGGACATTCGACACTGGCGGGAAATTCCGACCGCGAGGATGCGATCCTTCGCATCTTGCGAGAACGCTTCGGTCACGTATCCGCCGAACGCGCAATTTCAGGTCCGGGCCTGGAGAACGTCTTTCAAGCCATCGCTCAACTCAACGGTCGCGAGGTCGGTGAGACGAGCGCTGCCGAAATTACGCGGCGAGCGTTGACGCATGAATGCGAGATTGCTCAGGAAGCGCTTTCCACATTCTGCTCGCTGCTCGGCTCATTCGCGGGAAATATCGCCCTCACCTTTGGCGCACGCGGTGGCGTTTACGTCGCAGGCGGAATTTCGCCGCGGATCGTGGAGTTCTTGGCGAATTCGCAATTCCGCGCGCGCTTTGAGTTGAAGGGCCGGTTTCGGCACTATCTCGAGCAAATTCCCTCTTCCATTATCGTCCATCCAGCTGCAGCGTTTTTGGGTCTAAGAACCCTTGCGGAGCATTTCAGCTGCTCAGAATGATGTCCCCCGCCCCCGGCCATTGATCGCATCAGTAGTATCATAACACACTGCACGTATTCCGCGGGTCGCCGGTCGCGTAACCAAGTCTACGGCACCGTTGTCGTTGACATCGAATCTCGCAGACAGCGCGCAAGAAGACGAACAGCACACACCAGGACTCAGGACAGCCGATGAACGCGCGGCGCGCCCGCTCCAACTTCAGATTGTAATTCGTCGGCGGGGCGCAAGCGCATGGGCCGGACGGTCCTCCTCTGCCAAGGCTGACATAGCCATATTTGGCGCGTGTTTTCGCGCTGTCCTCTTGCCGCACTGCGAGTTCGCTGATGCGCCGCGCGACTTTACGTTGTGCAAATCGGTTGGCCGTCCACACTCCATTACGTCCCGTTTATATTCACCGGTAGCTCGCCTTTTGCATATGGTATCGCGCTTTCCTTGCCGAAGGTGGCTGACACGCAAGCCACAGATGCGCTAGGCTTCGTCCAAGCTGGATTGGGGCGTCTCTTGCTTTCGTGCTTGTTGGTCTATGCTCGCTTTCATACCGGAACATCCGGTGCTGGGTTTCGCACCGCTGACGTCGCGCACGATCAGACGGTTTCATCGCGGCGACTGCGTGCGGCGAAAGAGCAACGCCGACGGGATATTTGATCGAGGGTGCATTCGTTTGTGACGGATGTCGGGTAGTTCAAGAGACGGCGTGATCATCTGAATGGCGAAGATTCCGAATCCAACCGATAAGTATGTCGGCAGCCGTGTACGCATGCGCCGCATGATGCTCGGCATGAGCCAAGAGAAGCTCGCGGACGCGCTGGGGCTGACCTTCCAGCAGGTCCAGAAATACGAGAAGGGCACCAATCGCATCAGCGCCAGCCGGCTGCAGGCGATTTCGCAAATCCTCGACGCACCGGTGCATTTCTTCTTCGAAGGCGCGCCGCAAATGGGCAAAGGCGCCCACGGCCTTGGCGAGAGCCCCTCGCCCGCTTATGTCACCGACTTCCTGACGACGTCCGACGGGCTCGCTTTGGTAAAGGCCTTCGTCAAGATCAAGGACGCTGGCCTGCGCCGCTCGATCGTGCGGATGGTCGAAGCCATCACCACAGACCACGGCTAGACGACCGCGGCAACGCGATCGCCTTTCCCCTCGAGCAAATTGATCAGATTGGGTTGGCTTTAGCGGCGCGCGGCGCGCAGCGCCGACAGCAGCACGACATTTGTCGACGAATCGCTCACCGCTTCGGGCGCGGCGGCCGTATCCTCGGCTACCGGCTCGGCTTGATCAGGAATTCGCCCGCACAGTTGCTCGGATTCCAGACGCGCCATTTCCAGGATGCGCGCGAGATCGGTGTGATCGGCCCAAGCCGCCATCAGCGCCAATTCAGCCGTCAGATCAGCAACATACTCGGCGACGGCCGCGCGGTCGTCCTGCAATTCACAATCCACCATAAGTCCCCCCAAGCCGGACGCGGCGGAGCATGGCGCAGCGTCGACAGGTTGGGAAGAAAATAGAAATTCATGGTTCATCAAAATTCATACGATAGTTTGATTTCAATGAAAGGCCCGCGCGGCGCTCGCTGTCAGGCGTGCCGCGCGAGCTTCTTTGCGACCGTGCCTGCCGCCGCGCCCTGCGGACTCACCGCCGTGATGAAGGCATCGATCAGCGCGCGGTGGCGCTTGATGTCGAAGCCTTCCTTGTGAAACACGGCCGAGCGCAGTTCCGGAAGCTTCGGGAGCAGGCGGTCCCGCGCGACGATCAGCGACCGCGGCAGCGCGCGTCTGGGGGCCACCAGCACGCCGATGCCGGCTTCGACGGCAGCGGTCAGCGCGCTCAGATCGCTGGCGTTGAAGACGATCGTGTAGGGCACGTCGAGTTCGTCGAGCGCATCCATGACCGTGCGATCGATGTAACCTTCCTCGCGCCCGACAAAAGGGATCGGCTCGTTCTCGACGACCGGAAACATTTCCGGCGAGCGCCCCCAGACGATCGGCTCATTCCATTCGGCGAGAATGTTGCGCCGCGATTCCGACCGCGCCAGCATGAAAACCAGATCAACATAGCCGGCTTTCAGTTTCTCCGCGAGAACCGGCGCGCTGGCGCAAACGAAACGGTAATGGCCGGCACGCGGCACTTCACTGACCACGTCGGCCAGGACGCGGCCGGCAAACATGTTCTGGATGCCGAGATTGACGGTCTCGTGCTTGGGCGCGTGCCCGGCGATGGCGATGATCTGATCATTGAGGGCGAGGATGCGCCGCGCATAGCTCTCGACCATCGATCCGAGTTCGGTCAGGCCGACGCCCTGGGCCTTCTTGAAAAACAGATCGCCGCCGACCATGCGCTGCAGCCGCTTGATCTGAGCGCTGATCGCCGGTTGCGTGAGATTCAATTCCTCGGCAGCCTTGGTGAAGCTCCCATGCCCGCTGATCGAGATGAAGGAGCGAAGCAGCACGACCGGAATGTTATGCCCGTGCCGGACGTGCATAATTCAGCTCACCTTCCGCCTTTCAGGCATTGCTCAACCTCCCCGCCTGGATAGTGCCGCCCACCGCAGTGTAACACCAAATTCCGCATGTAATTGCAGTTTGCGACCGCAATATTGCTCGGCCGGCGGCCGGCAAATACCAACGTAATATTGTGAAAAGCGAGGTGGGGATGGACGCGGCGTTCGCCTATTCAACTACCGTCCGATGGCGTTTTTTGATCCGGCGACGCAGACCTACCCGCGCATCCCCTCGGTGCTGGTGCTGGACGCGAAGGGGCGCGCGGCCGGCACGGTCAGCGAGCCGAGCTACAATGATGCGGCGACCGCGGCACGGTTCAACACCCATTCATTGCAGGACTTCGATGCGCAGATTTTCTTGATGCACGACAGCTTGCATGAGGTCGCCGCGGCTTTCGCGCTCGATCCCGAAATCTTCCAAACGACGATCGCGTCATGGAACGCGGCCTGCGCCGCCGGCGCCGACAATGATTTCGGCCGGCCGCCGGCGAGCATGATGCCGATCGTCACGCCGCCCTTCTCCGCCGCCCGCGTCTGGCCGATCGTGTCCAATACCCAAGGCGGACTGCCGCATGACGAGGACCAGCGTGTGCTGGATGCGTTCGGCACGCCGCTGCCGCGGCTCTATGTCGCCGGCGAACTCGGAAGCATATTTGGTCACCTTTACTTCTCCGGCGCGAACTATTCAGAATGCCTGATCGGCGGACGTCTTGCCGGCGCCAATGCTGCGCGGCTTTCGCCGAGGATTGGAAACACGCAATGACTTTTCTCCGGCCAGCCATGGTCAAACGCTTCGTCTACGCTGCCGTTCAGTGGTTCGCCGAAATCACATCCTCACGCGCGGCACTGACCGCTCTCGCACTCGCATTCCTGTTTTCGCCGGCGCGGGCGGACGACTACCCCTCCAAACCGATCCGCCTGATCGTGCCCTATGCTGCGGGCGGCGGCGTCGATGTGGTGGCGCGCATGTTCCAGGTCAAACTCGGCGACATCCTCGGCCAGCAGATCATCGTCGAAAGCCGCTCCGGCGCGAGCGGCGCGGTCGGAGCGCAGATCGTGGCGAAATCGGAACCCGACGGCTACACGCTTCTGTTCTGCGCCAGCGATTTCATCACCCTGCCGCAGATGATGCCGCAGATGACGTTCGATCCGATGAAGGAATTGCTGCCGGTCGCGATGGTGACCAACAGCCCGATGGCTCTGGTGGCGAGCGCGGACGCTCCCTTCAACGATGTCAAAGGCTTTCTGGATGTCGCCAGGGCTAGTCCCAAGGGTTTGTCCTATGCGACGCCGGGTCAGGCCACGGTGAACAATGTCATCGGACAGTGGATCGCGGTGTCGGCCAACATCAAGATGCTTCATATCGCCTATCGAAGCGAACTAGCGGCGGCCGAAGGTGTAGCCGCAGGCGACGTCCCGCTCGGCATCGTCCAGCCGGTCGCCGTCTATCCGGGCCTTGTCGGCGCCGGCAAGATCAAGATCATCGCGCTCACCGGCGCCACACGTCCAAATTTCGTGCCCGCCTCGTGGCCGACGCTGGCGGAGAGCGGGCTGCCAATCGATGCGAATTTATGGCTCGGCATATTTGCGCCGCTCGGCACGCCAGACGCGGTTGTTGCCCGTCTCGATCAGGCCATCGCTGCGATCGTGCAAGACGGTGAAATTCGCAAGCGCATGAACGACACCGGCATCAATCCCGAACATGTCGGACGGGTGCCTTTCGCCGAACGAATCCGCGAGGAAGCCGCGCACTACGAAACCATCATCCGCCAAGCCGGCATGCATTTCGAACAGTAAGTGGGCCGGCGGCGTTCGGCGCCCAGTCGGACCAGCCACCGCGGTATTATCTTCTTGCCCTCTTCTGGCACCGGCCTCACCGCGGTGGATAAGCTCTTTTCCGGTCACGGTTTCTCCCTGCCGTCATCAAATCTCGATTATGATTGCCAATGTTGCTGTGGCTGGCGCGGCCGGGGCCAGCCACCTGCTTCGCCGCCCGCAACGGTAATTTCGCCCGTGCGGGCTCACGATCCCACCGACCAAGAGGCTACCGTGTCACGCCTATTCTCTGCACCTGCACGCACCAGAGCCGTGCTTGCCGCTGCCGTATGTGCGGCGCTCGCCCTGTCGCAACTCGCACCCGCGCGCGCCGAGCCGCTGCATCTCGCCTCGCACTATGCCGCCAGCGGCAGCAATCCGGACGGATCGCAATATTCCGGCAACGCCGATGTCACCGTTATCTCCGACACGACTTTCAGCATTGTCTGGAAAATCGAGGGCCAGCGCTACGAAGGCTTCGGCATGCGGCTCAACAACTCGCTCGCGGCCACCTACATGATCAATGGCGAGCCGGGCCTGGTCATCTACCACGTGGACGGCAACGGCCTGACGGGTGCATGGGCGATCCGTGGCCATGACGGCGTCGGTACCGAGCATTTACGACCGCTAAACTGACAGGCCGATAAATTCACACGGCCGGCCGAACTGGCGCGCAACGCGCCGGGCAATATTTGCGAATTCAAACCAGACTTTTGCCGGGTTTTTTGGATGGAGAATGCCATGAAATATGTCGCCGCTCTGACCGTTGCCGCCATGATCGGCTGCTGCACGCCCGCGCTCGCGGACGACATCGACCTTTCGGTGATGACCTGCAAGAAATTCCAGACCGCCGACGATGAAACGATCAAGCTGATCCTGACCTGGCTCGACGGCTACTACAAAGATCAGGACGATCCGCCGGTGATCGAGACCAACAGCTTTGTCGAGAACGCCAAGAAGCTCGGCCAATATTGCTCCGCCCATCCCGACCAGGGGCTGATCACGGCGGCCGACAAGGTGTTCACCGCCGACGACAAGTGATCGCCGCACCTCTTTGCGGATCGCTTTAGCGCGACGCGTCAAGAAACTGTGACAAACAAACGACCGTGGTGGACAAACGCGGCGTTTTGCGCGGGTGCGCTGTCGCATTTTTTATGACGGTGGATTCGGCGGCTTCTCCGCTTTTTCCGCGTATGCGAATCGGCCGGTGCTCGGCTAGCTTGCGCCCCGCAAACCGTTGCGGGGCGTAGGCATGAATGTGCTGGTCTTTGCATCGCGTAAAGGCGGCTCGGGCAAAAGCACGCTCGCGGCGCATCTTGCCGCGCATATCTATAAGCCGTCGCGGCCCTGCCTGCTCGTCGATGACGATCCGCAGGGCTCGCTGCGGCTGTGGAATCTGCTGCGCAATTACGACGCCCTGCCCCTCAAGACCGTCGAGCGCAACATTGCCGACGTGATCAAGTCGGCCAAGCGCGACAAGGTCGAATGGGTCTTCATCGATACGCCGCCCAACGCCTCGCTCAGTGTCGCCGAGGCGATCGAAGCCGCGACCCTGCTGATCATTCCTTGCCGGCCGGGCCTGTTCGATCTCGACGCCGTGCAGGAGACGATCGCCATGGCGCGGGAAGCACGCACGCCCTATGCCGTCGTCATCAACGGCGCGCCGCCCAAACGCGGCAGCGCCGAATCGTCGGCGGTCACGTCGGCGCGGGACTGTCTCAACAAGCTGCAGATTCCGGTTTGGGGCGGCCAGATCACGCAACGGGCCAACTATTCGCTCGCGCTTGCCTGCGGCGAAGGTGTCGACGAATACGACGGCCACGACGGTTCAGCGAACGAAATCTCCCGCCTCTGGATCGCCATTGAAAAATCGGTCAAAGCGATTCGCCGTGCTCGCGACGGTACCGGGATGCATCGCGTCGCCGCCTAGAGTTTTTATTGACGCACGGTCTGTTCCGAAAACCCGCTGCCACTTTTCGGGATCATGCTTTGAACCTAACCAGAAATTCACTCGACCCCCACGGCACCTCGTGCTTCAACCGCATCTGAACAGTGCGGCCGAGGTAAGCCGTGGCGAGCAGCAACGGCCAAGACGACGACAATGAAAACGGCAATAGACGCGGGCCGCTGGTCGCGCTCGGCGTCGTCGTCGTTTATTTGCTGTCGGCTGGTATCTGGCGCGCGAACTTTCCGCCAGTTCAAAGCTCGAAGATTGTCTGATGTCGGGCCGCACCAATTGCGCGCCAATCGACACGCACTAGGCGCACGCTTTCGAGCGGATTTGTCTTCCGGATTGAGTCAATTGCCGTCGTAACGTTTGGTTCCGTGGCCTGCGTCATGTGAGACCAGCGGATTCCGCCACGAGAGTTTCACGCCATCGTCGCCGTGACGCCATAGACTGCCGCCAGGATGATTGAGGGTGCGGTGAGGGCGTCGAGGAGAACGTCGATGACCGTCGAAGCCGCCTGTCTCGCCTTTTCGACCCGCGGTCGAGCGACCGAAAGCCTGCGACGATCCCGCGGCATCGAAAGCCGCGACTTCGAAACACCATGGCCTCGAAACACCAAGCCTTCAACGCTCAGGGCTTGAACCTCCGAGCCTCGGACGGCCGAATTGCCCGCGTTGCGGTAGCATCCTGCTTATGGCCGAGGAATCCCGGTTCAATATCCGCGGCCGCATCGATCATGCCTGGTCCTGCGATGATTGCGGCAACGCCTTCGTAACGTCCATCCGCCTGCTGTCGCGCTAACCTTTGCCGGCGTAAGCCCGACCCAGGGAGTTGCATTGACCTCCCTTCGCCGCGGTTTTGCGCTGCATCATTCGGACATGTTCCGGCAGTCTCGCACGCCAGCTTCGCGGGGAGCGGCAATACATCGCCCTGGCCGCGGCAAGAGCGGCGCGCAATAATCGCGGTCCTACGGTGTTTGTCGTGTGGCGAGTTTTGGGGCCGTCCTGAAGGAGGAACACATGGCCAAATTGTCGGACAAGTCATTGGATCGGGCATTAGGGCAGGCCTACGACCGTCGTTCGGTCCTGGGTTATTGCGTGGGCGGCGCCGCCGGCGCGATGTTATTGGGGTCCGCGACCCCGTCACACGCCGCCACGGTGAATTACAAGGCCACCATGAGTGGGAAGACCGAAGTGCCGGCCGAACCATTCCGCCGGCGCCGGAACGGTCACGGCGAGTTTCGATCCTGCGACCAAGACCCTGACCTGGGAAGGCAGCTTTTCCGGCCTTTCCGGCCCGGCCACGGCGGCCCATTTCCACGGCCCGGCCGAAGCGGGCAAGAATGCCGGCGTGGCGATCTGGATTTCGGAAAAGGGCAAGACGCTCGACAGCCCGTTCAAGGGCTCGGCGACGCTGACCGACGCGCAGGCCTCCGATCTGGCGGCCGGGCTGATGTATGCCAACATCCACACTGCCGCGAATCCCGGCGGTGAACTGCGCGGCCAGTTGATGAAGGCTTAAAGCGCGCCGGTTCAACACGCGATTGCGGTCGCGCTTCAATCGACCGCAATCGCGAATCCGATCCCTGATCCAATGCAACTGAAACTTCAGCCACCCGCGACCTTATCCGCTTTGGTGGCCCATTGCGCCCGAGTGGCCGCCGCATAATCGGCAAAACGGCCGGCTGCGATCGCTGTGCGCGCGCCATCCATCAGGTCCTGGTAGTAGTAGAGGTTCACGATCGACAGCAGCGTGCCGCCGAGCGCCTCGCCCGCCTTGAACAAGTGGTGCAGATAGGCGCGCGAGAAGTCGCGCGCGGCCGGACAACGGCTTTCCGCGTCGAGCGGCCGCGGGTCGTCGGCATGCTGCGCGTTCCTGATATTGATCGGGCCGAAACGCGTGAACGCGAGCCCATGGCGGCCGTTGCGCGTCGGCATCACGCAGTCGAACATGTCGACGCCGCGTGCCACGGCGCCGAGAATGTCGGCGGGCGTGCCGACGCCCATGAGATAGCGCGGCCGGTCGGCCGGCAGGACCGGCGTCGTGGCGGCGACGATGTCGAACATCACCTCCTGCGGCTCGCCGACGGCGAGCCCGCCGATGGCATAGCCCGGAAAACCGATCGCGGTCAGCGCACGCGCGCTCGCCTCGCGCAGATCCTTGTCGTCGCCGCCTTGCACGATGCCGAATAAAGCCCGGCCAGGCGGCGCCCGCTCGAACGCGCGCTTGCAGCGTTCGGCCCAGCGCACGGAGAGCAGCATCGCCCGCTCGATGGCGGCGCGCTCGGCCGGCAGCGCAATAAGCTCGTCGAGCTGCATGGCGATGTCGGAGCCGAGCAGAATTTGCACTTCGACGGAGCGCTCCGGCGTGAGCTCGACCATGGCGCCGTCGATATGGGAGCGGAAGGTAACGCCCTCCTCTGTGACTTTGCGCAACGCCGACAGCGACATCACCTGAAAGCCGCCGGAATCGGTCAGGATCGGATACGGCCAGCGCATGAAAGTATGCAGGCCACCAAGGCCTGCGATCCGCTCCGCCGACGGACGCAGCATCAGATGATAGGTATTGCCGAGCATGATATCGGCGCCCGAAGCACGCACATCGTCGGGATGCACGCCTTTGATGGCGGCCTGCGTGCCCACCGGCATGAAAGCCGGCGTGCGCACGGTGCCGTGGGCGGTCGAATTTCACCGGTACGCGCCGCGCCGTCGGTGGCGATGAGGCGGAAGGAAAACGGTTGCGAAAAGCGGTTGCATGAGCCTTTCAATCAACGAAACAACAAACAGGCGTCGCCGTAAGAATAGAAGCGATAGCCGCTTTCGATCGCATGCGCATAGGCTTTTCGCATCGTGTCGAGGCCGCAAAAAGCCGAGACCAGCATGAACAGTGTCGAGCGCGGCAGATGAAAATTGGTCATCATCACGTCGACGGCGCGGAAACGATAACCGGGCGTGATGAAGAGGGCCGTATCGCCCGAAAAGGCCGAAAGCGTGCCGTCCTCCGCGGCGGCACTTTCAAGAAGCCGCAGCGAGGTTGAACCCACCGCGACAATGCGGCCGCCGGAGCGGTGCACGGCATTGAGCGCGGCGGCAGTCTCCGCGCTGACGCCGCCCCATTCGGCATGCATCTTGTGATCGGCGGTGTCGCCGGCTTTGACCGGAAGAAACGTGCCGGGTCCGACATGCAACGTGACGCGATGCAGCGCAATGCCGCGCGCACGCAAGCCCTCGACCATCGCGTCGGTGAAATGCAGCCCTGCCGTCGGCGCTGCGACCGAGCCTTCGTCGTGCGCGAACATGGTCTGATAGTCGCTGCGGTCGCGCTCGTCGACCTCGCGGCGGCCGGCAATATAGGGCGGCAACGGCATGTCGCCGCGCTCAGCCAGCGCCTGATCGAGCACGGCGCCGTGGAACGAGAAGGCAAGCGTCACCTCGCCGCCCTCCTCGCCTTCGCCTTTGCTTTCGACCAGGGCATCGAGCTGGCCGAGAAAGCAGACGCGGCCTTCGTCGCCGAAGCGCACCGTGTCCCCGGCCGCAAGCCGCTTGCCCGGCTTGACCAGCGCGCGCCAGCGCGAGCCGTCGAGACGCTTGATCAGCGTCGCCGAGATTGCCGGCTCATAGTCGCCGCGGCCGATCCGGCGGCCGTGCAAGCTTGCCGGAAAGACCTTGGTGTCGTTGACCACGACCGCGTCGCCCGGCTGCAACAGCTCCGGCAGGTCGCGCACGGCGCGGTCCTCGAGCACGACGCCAAACTCTGCACTCTGGCGCACCACGAGGAGCTTGGCGGCGTCGCGCGGCGAAACCGGCCGCAGCGCGATGCGGTCCTCGGGCAGAGCAAAATCGAACAAGTCGGTGCGCATCGCGATCCCGGACAGGCCGCTTTCCGTCGGCCGTAAAACTGCTTAGAAGCGCATATCGCAACCTTTGGCCCCGCAATCAACGTGTCATCCAGCCCGGTCAATAAAGTCGCGGTCATTCAGGTGAAACGCGGCATCGGCGACGTCATCTGGCACCTGCCCTTCATCCATGCCATCGCCGCCGTGTCGCCCGGCCGGCAAGTCACCTTCCTCGCCCCGCCGTCGAGCTGCGCCGAGCAACTCCTCGCCGCCGACCCCAGCGTTGCCGAGACCATCTATTTCGAACACGACGGCTCGGAGCTCAAGCGCGCCGTGAACATGCTCAAGCTGACCGTCCTGCTGCGCTGGGAGGCGTTTCGCCAGGTCTGGATCCTCGACCGCACGCTCCGCCCGGCACTCGCGGCGCGGCTTGCCGGAGTCCCGGAGCGCATCGGGCTGGGGCTCGGCGTCGCAAAGCCTCTTCATCACCAATCCCGGCATCGATCGGAGCCATTTCCACGATCAGCCGGTCGATTGGCTCAAGGCGCTGATGGCGGCGATGCAGGTGCCGCTCGCCTCGACCGAGCCGGATCTGCACCTGCCGCCGGAGACGCTCGCCGCGATCGGCCAAAAATTTGGCGCCGCGCCGCGGCCGTGGATCGCGCTCGGGCTCGGCGCGTCACATCCGGACAAGGACTGGCCGGATACGCACTGGGCGGAGTTTCTGGCCGGCCTGCGCCAGCGCGTTCAAGGCACCGTGTTTCTCGTCGGCGGCGGCATGAACAGCGCGCGCGCCGAACGCTTCATCGGGCAAAGCACTGGTGCGCCCGCTATCAATGCTTGCGATCTCGGTCTGCCGGAAGCGGCGGCGCTTGTTGCGCCTTGCCGACCTGTTCGTGGGTCCGAGCTCGGCGCCGATGAATCTCGCTGTCGCGGGCGGCACCGACGCCTTCGGCCTGTTCGGCTCGACCCCGGTCCTGACCTATTCGAAGCGCATCCACGCCATCGTGCCGCCGGGCGGAATGACGCCGGACGGAATGAAACGCTTGTTACCGGCGCAGGCGCTGGAAGCGATCGCGCCGTATCTCGATCGCGTCAAAGCGCAAACGTGACGGCCTTCACTCCGCAGGCGTCGCTTCGTTATTCGATGTCGGCCGCGACCTGCATCTTGAGGATCTTGTCGGGATCGCGCGGCGGCTCGCCGCGCTTGAGCTTGTCGACGACATCCATGCCGCTCACGACTTCGCCGACCACCGTGTACTGGCCGTTGAGGAAGGAGCCCTCGTCGAACATGATGAAGAACTGGCTGTTGGCCGAGTGCGGGTTGCTGGTCCGCGCCATGCCGACAGTGCCGCGCATATAGGGCACGTCGGAGAACTCGGCCTTCAGGTCGGGATGGTCCGAGCCGCCGGTGCCGTTGCCGTTTTCGCCGTCGCCGGTCTGCGCCATGAAGCCGTCGATGACGCGGTGAAACGGCACGTCGTCGTAAAACTCCTCGCGCGCCAGAAGCTTCATTCGCTCGGCATGACCCGGCGCGACATCGTTGCGCAATTTGATGACAATGCGGCCCGGCGTGGTGTCGAGCACCAGCGTGTTCTCGGGATCGATGCCCGGCGGCAAATCGTGTTCAGCCATGATGGTTTTCCTCTCTGATCGCAAATGCCGGCAAAGCGCTACGGCACGATGGTTGCTGACTTGATGAAATCGAGCTTCGGAAATGACGCCGTCAGATACGCATTGCCCTCGCTCTGCACGCGGCCCTGTTCGGGCCCCGCGCCGGAGGGAGCGCCTTCGCCATAGCCGCTATAGAGCCCATCGACCACATTCATCCCCGATGTGACCTGCCCGAACGGCGCAAAGCCCTGACCGTCCAGGCTCGAATTGCCGGCATAGTTGATGAACACCTGGGTGGTGCGGGTATTGGGCCCGGCTGTCGCGAACGTCATCATGCCCCGCGTATTGCTCTGCTTGACCGGATCGTCGGCGATGCGCGCAGTGCGCCAGCGCGACGACAGCGACGGATCGCCGTTGATGCCGAACTGCACCATGAAGCCCGAGATCACACGAAAGAAACGCGCATTGTTGTAAAAGCCGTTCTTGACCAGATTGTAGAACCGGTCGGCGCCGACCGGCGCCCAGTCGCGATGGACGTCGACGACGAACGGCCCCTTGCTGGTGTCGAATTTGACCTTGTAGGTCGCCGGCGCCTGCTCGTTGAGGGCGGCTGGGTTGGCCAGCGCCGGATTAGCACCATTTCCAGTGCCTTGAGCAAAGGCAGAGGATGCAAGCGTGAGCGCGAACAGGACGGCAATGAGGCGAGTCATTTTATCTCCCGGCGAGTGGGTAATGGCAGTGTCTGAGGTCTCGTAGCGTTTTCAGCTTTTGGCGAATTTCTTTTTCAGCCGCACCGCGACCGGCGCCGGCACGAAGGCGGAGACGTCACCGCCCATGCCGGCAATCTGGCGGACCAAAGTGGCGGTGATCGGGCGGGCGGCCGGGGACGCCGGCAGGAACACCGTCTGAATGCCCGGCGCCATGGTGCCGTTCATGCCGGCCATCTGCATCTCGTAGTTAAAGTCTCCGGAATCGCGCAGACCCCGGATCAGGATCGTCGCCTTCTCGCGCTGCGCCGCCGTGACCACGAGATCGCCGAACGTGACGCAGGCGATCTCGCAGCCGGCTTTCTTGGCCAGCGGCGTGCAGATCTCCTGCAGCATCTCGAAGCGCTCCTCGACCGTGAACAGCGGCGCCTTGCCGGGATGCACGCCGATCGCGAGCACCAGCCGATCGACCAGCCGCACCGCACTGGCAAACACGTCGAGATGGCCGTTGGTGATGGGTCGAACGATCCGGCGAACAGAGCCGTGCGCGGCGTCGAAGCTGGCATGAGGCGATCTTAACTCAGCGGGTGTGGGTTTGCCGGATTCTTCCTGCGATCTTTCTTTGGGGTCTAGCCCGCGAAAAGTTCGCCTGCAAGCGGCAGACAAGATCGCACACGGCGCCTGCGGCCGCGCCAGCATGCCCGAAATGCGCCGCAAGGTCACAGATATATTCGTCCGCTCAATGGCTTACCAAGGAGCCGGCCCCTCGATGCCGCCGCCATTGGGGGCCCATCCGACGCGAAATATTCGCACGCAGCAAGCAACCGAAACGGCAATGAACGCGTTAGGCGTTGCAAGCGTCAAAAATTGCGCAACGGGGACGACGCAATGATCAAGACCTTTTATGCAATTGTCGTGTCCGCCATCGCGGCGGGATGCGTTGTTGCTTTCCCGATTTTGTCGCAGCAGGTTCGTGCCACTCCATCGGCGCCGGTACTGGCGCCTGCGGCTGTCGATGCGCCGGTAGCGGCTACAGTGTGCGGCCAGAATGCGTGGCCCTATCTGGACCCAGCCTGCCTGCGCAATGCCGGCGGTGAGTTGTTTCAGACGCGCGATGTCAGACTGGTGGCGGCCGACCGGCGTTCAGCCGGCCGCTGAGTGATACGCCGCGCATTTTTGTCTAGTCTGTTGTGCTCGCTGAGGCGGAAGGCGCAGCTTCCGCCTCCATTTTATCTCGGGCATGATCTTTCCCAAAGACCGGCACGGCATCGATCGGACCGGCGCGCATTGGGAGGAGATTCATGTCGACCCAGCCCCCGCCCTCTATCCGCCGCTCGATCCTGGTCATCGTCACCTGCTGGCCGCCGCGGTCGCTGCGCTTCGCCTCTCCCGCGGCGTTTGCACAAAGTCTGCCGGCGCGCCTATCCCGACCGACCGATCCGGATCATCGTGCCCTATACGCCTGGCGGACCGACCGACGTCATGGGCCGCCTGATGAGCCAGATCCTCTCGCGGGCCTTCGGCCAGCAGGTCTATGTCGAAAATCGCCCCGGCGCCGGCTCGACGCTGGGCGGCAAGATCGCCGCAAGCGCAGATCCCGACGGCTACACCCTGATCGTCGCCTCTGCCGCGACTTTCGCCATCGGGCCGACGCTCTATCCAGATGCCGGACTTGATCCGAAAGTCTTCGTTCCGATCGCGGCCTTTGCCACTGTGCCGTTCTTGATGATCGCCGGACCGAAAGCGCCGCCCGGCTCGATGACGGACATGATCGCTTATGCCAAGGCGCATCCGGGCCGGCTTGCGATCGGCGTGCCCAACGGCGCGCCGCCGCACATGCTCGCGGCCTGGTTCAAGAGCCTGACCGACACCGACATTCTGATCGTGACCTATAACGGCGCGTCAGGCGACATGACCGATCTGATGGGCGGTCAGATCGACTTCGCGATCGAAACCAGTTCGATTGTCCTGCCGCATCTTGCCGACGGCTCGCTGCGCGCCCTGGCAACGGCCTCGGCCGAGCGCCTTCCGGAAACGCCGAACGTGCCCACCATGATCGAAAGCGGCGTGCCGGGTTTCATCGCCAATTCCTGGACCGGCCTTGCCGCGCCTCCCGGCACGCCGAAAGCCATCGTCGACAAGCTCAATGCCGCAATCAATGCCGGACTGCGCTCGCCCGACATTCAAGCCAAACTGAAATCGCTCGGCGCCAAGGGCAACCCCGGCACGGTCGACGATTTCACGACCTTCATGGCCACCGAAGTGCCGAAGTGGACCGACGATGGCGAAGCTGCCGGGCGCACAAGGAAAATAACAGCGCGCCGGCAATGGCCGACGGGCGCACTCAGTGACCTTCGAGACCGAGCGATTTGACCAGCGGCGTCCAGCGCGCGAGCTCCGCCTGCATCGTTCGCGTAAAATCCGCAGGCGTGCCGCCGAGCGGATCGACGCTGATCTTGGCCAGAGTGCGCCGGTCAATTCCGGCGATTTGAGCCCTTGATTGATCGCGGCATTGAGCTTGGCGATGATCGGCTGCGGCGTATGTGCGGGCGCGAGCAAGCCGGTCCAAGCCACCGTGACGAAATTCGGGAAGCCGCTCTCGATCATTGTCGGCACGTCCGGCAATTGCGGAATACGCTTCTGTGTCGTGACCGCGAGCGCGCGCAACTTGCCGGCCTGGATCAGCGGCAACAGCACGCTCGTCGTCTCGAAGGTCATCTGCACATTGCCGGCCATCAGATCGGTGATCGAGGGAGCGCCGCCTTTATAGGGCACGTGCACGATGTCGATACCGGCCCGCGACTTGAACAATTCGCCGATCAGATGCGGCAACACGCCGATGCCGCCGGAGGAAAAATTCACTTTGCCCGGATTGGCCTTGGCATAGGCGACGAGCTCGGCGACCGAATGCGCAGGCACCGACGGATTGACGACGAGAATGCTCGAGCTCGAGCCGACGAGCGCGATCGGATCGAAGCTTTTCAGCGGGTCATAGCCGGCATCGGGATGCAGCAGCGGCGCGATGATCAGCCCGCTCGCGGCCGAGAACAGAAGCGTATAGCCGTCGGGCGTGGCTTCGGCGGCGTCCTTGGAGCCGATCGTATTGCCGGCCCCAGACCGGTTTTCGACGACAAAGGGCTGGCCGAGCGCGGTTTGCAGATAATTGGCGGTAATACGACCGACCACATCGACCGGTCCGCCGGGCGGCGTCGGTACGATCACTTTGACCGGACGGCTCGGATAATCTTGTGCGGCGGCCTGGCGCGGCGCCGAACACCAGACCGAAAATCATGCCAGAGATAAAAATTCGTGCAGCGCCTACCGTACCTTGCCCCCAAACATCGTTCTTCCCCTTCGATATTTCTTCTTAGAAATCGCGGCTAATCTACCAGACTGATTGATGTTTTAGCCACCGCCCCGGGGCCTTTTCCAGAGCCATTTTGTCGCAATTGAGAGTTCTAAAATTTGTCTCTTAATTCTATCGGAGATGGAACTTCGGAGTAATTTTTGCCCCCTAGGGTTGCGTCCCGCGGGGCATAAACCCGGGCCAAATTTTGGAGTGTGAACATGGGTGTCGGCAAAACTCTGCGCAAATTCCTCAGCAACGAAAGCGGCGCGACCGCGATCGAATACGGCCTGATCGCGGCCGGAATTTCGGTGGCGATCATTGTTGCGGTCCAGACTCTCGGGACCAACCTCAACACGACCTTCACCAGCGTGTCGACCGCGCTCAAATAAACAGCGACTTGATTGGACCGGTTTGCCGAAGCATTTGGCAAACGCGCTTTGGTGGTTTTCCGGACTTCAGGGAGCGCGAACAGGCGCTCCCTTTTTTATTGCGCACTCTTGCTTTGGGCCGCGATCCGGCGTTGCCGCGTGCGGCCGACCGCCGGCCCCGCGGTGGCCCTAGCGGCCTCCCCCCATTCGGGGTAAATCGGTAGCCAAATCCGGCCGATCGGCTTTGCTTTCCGGCCAAATCCGCACTCGCAATCAGGTGCATTTCGGTGATCGTGCTCATCGACAATTACGACAGCTTCACCTTCAACCTGGTCCACTATTTCGGTGACCTGGGGGCCGAGGTCGTCGTGCACCGCAATGACAAAGTGACCAGCCGCGCCGTCATGGCGGCCGATCCAGACGCCATTGTGCTGTCGCCCGGCCCCTGCACGCCCAAGGAGGCCGGAATCTGCCTCGACCTGATCAAGGAAGCGTCGGCGACGATCCCGATCCTTGGCGTCTGCCTCGGCCATCAGGCCATCGGCGACGCTTTCGGCGGCAAGGTCGTCCGCGCGCCGGTTCAGGTCCACGGCAAAGTGTCCGAGATCCGCCACCAGGGCCAAAGCCTGTTCCGCGGCATCAACGACCTCGTTCAAGGCGACCCGCTATCATTCGCTGGTCGTCGACCGCGCCGAGCCTGCCGCGCGAACTTGCCATTACCGCCGAGACCGATGACGGCGTGATCATGGGGCTTGCGCATGCGCGGCTTCCGGTTCATGGCGTGCAATTCCATCCCGAAAGCATTGCCTCCGAGCACGGCCATCTGATGCTGAAGAATTTCCTCGATATCGCCGCGGCGTGGAATGTTTCGAGCGGACGCCGCAGCGCTACGCCGCAACCGCGGCGCGCGCGGGCGCTGGCGGATTGAGAGATTTGGCCGTGGATTTCAAAGGTCTCATCGGCAAGGTCGCGACTGGCTCGCAGTTGACGCGCGAAGAATTGGCCGACGCTTTCGAACAGATGATGGCGGGCGAAGCGACGCCGTCGCAGATGGGCGCGCTCCTGATGGCGCTGCGGGTGCGCGGCGAAACCGTCGAGGAGATCACCGGCGCCGTCGCCACGATGCGCAACAAGATGCTGCGCGTTGCCGCTCCGCCCGACGCGATCGATGTCGTGGGCACTGGCGGCGATGCTTCCGGCTCGTACAATATCTCGACCTGCGCCGCGCTCATCGTCGCCGGCGCCGGCGTTCCGGTCGCCAAGCACGGCAATCGCGCGCTGTCGTCGCGCTCCGGCGCCGCCGACGTGCTCGCCGCGCTCGGCGTCAATATCGATCTCACGGCCGAGCAGATCGGCCATTGCATCCGCGAGGCCGGGATCGGCTTCATGTTCGCGCCGGCGCATCATCCGGCGATGAAGAATGTCGGCGCGACGCGCGCCGAACTCGGCACCCGCACCATCTTCAACCTGCTCGGCCCGCTCTCCAATCCGGCCGGAGTGAAGCGGCAAATGGTCGGCGTGTTTTCAAAGCATTGGACCGAGCCGCTCGCGCAAGTCCTTAAGATTCTCGGCTCCGAAAGCGCATGGGTGGTGCACGGCTCCGACGGTCTCGACGAGATCACGACGTCGGGCCCGACCACCGTGTCTTCGCTGCAGGCGGCGTGGTCAAAAGCTTCGAGATCAAGCCGGAGGATGTCGGCCTGCCGCGGATGAAGCCGGAAGCGCTGCGCGGCGGCGACGCCGACGCCAATGCCAAGGCGCTGCAGGACGTGCTCGAAGGCAAGACCACGCCCTATCGCGATGTCGCGCTGCTGAACGCCGCCGCCGCACTGGTCGTCGCCGGCAAGGCCAAGAACCTCGCCGCCGGCCTCGATCTTGCCGCGCAATCGGTGGATTTTGGCGAGGCCGAAGGCCGGCTCGACCGCCTGATCGTGGTTTCCAACGATGGCTGACATTTTGGAAAAGATCGCCGCCTATAAGCGCGAGGAAATCGCCGCCGCCAAACGCAATCGCTCGCTGGCGGCGCTTGAACAGGACGCAAAGGCGCAAAGCGCGCCGCGCGGCTTCGCCAAGGCGATCGAGAACGCGGCGCGCCGCGGGCGACTATGCGCTGATCGCCGAAGTGAAAAAGGCGAGCCCGTCGAAGGGACTCATTCGCGCCGATTTCGATCCGGTTTCGCTCGCCAAGGCCTATCAGGCCGGCGGCGCGACCTGTCTTTCCGTCCTCACCGACGCGCCGTCGTTCCAGGGCAGTCTCGAATTCCTGCGCGCCGCGCGCGCGGCGGTCTCGCTGCCGGCGCTGCGCAAGGATTTCATGTACGACCCCTATCAGGTCACCGAAGCGCGCGCCTATGGCGCCGATTGCATCCTCATCATCATGGCCTCGGTCGACGATGCCTGCGCCGCCGAGCTTGAAGCGGCGGCTTTGGAGCTCGGCATGGACGCGCTCGTCGAAGTGCACGACGCGAACGAGCTCGAGCGCGCGCTGCGGCTGAAATCGAAACTCATCGGCATCAACAACCGCAACCTCAAGACCTTCGAGACCACGCTCGTCACCAGCGAGCGGCTTGCGCCGCTCGTTCCCGACGGATCGCATCATTGTCGGCGAGAGCGGCATTTTCGTCCGCCGACGATCTCGCCCGCCTCGCCAAATGCGGCATCTCTGCCTTCCTCGTCGGCGAAAGCCTGATGCGCCAGAACGACGTCGACGGCGGCGACGCGCGCGCTGCTGGCGCGCAAGCCTGCGCACGCTCCGGCTCGGTAATCCCCAGTGGCCCGGCTCACACCAGGCGCGCAAGACACTCAGCCATTTGAGCGGCAGCGGCGAAGCCCGCATGGTCGACGTGTCGGACAAGGCCGTCACCGAGCGCGTCGCGATCGCCGAAGGCAAAGTGATCATGCAGGACAAGACGCTCGCCATTGTCCGCAAGGGCGATGCGAAGAAGGGCGACGTGCTCGGCGTCGCCCGCGTCGCCGGCATCATGGCGGCGAAGCGCACGCATGAGCTCATTCCGCTGTGCCATCCGCTGCCGCTGTCGCAGATCGAAGTCGACGCCGATGCCCGATCCGAAGCTGCCCGGCATCAGGGTCACCGCGCGGGTCAAAGTCGCAGGCAAGACCGGCGTCGAAATGGAGGCGCTGACCGCTGTGTCGGTCGCCTGCCTCACGATCTACGACATGGTCAAAGCCGTCGACCGCGGCATGCGCATCGAGGGCATCAGGCTCGTCGAGAAGAGCGGCGGCCGGTCCGGGCATTATCGCGCCAAAGCCTGAAACGGCGACGAATGGGAATACGGGAGTGACAGCGTTGATTTCGGTCGAAGAGGCGCTGCGGCAGGTGCTGGCGCATGCGGAGCGGCTGCCCGCCGAGCAGGTGACACTCGCACAAGCGAACGGCCGCGTGCTCGCCGCCGATCTGAAGTCGCTGCGCACGCAGCCGCCGGCCGATGTCTCGGCGATGGACGGCTACGCGGTGCGCGCGAGCGATGTGGCGACAGCGCCGGTGCGCCTGAAAGTCATCGGCGAGGTCGCGGCCGGGCGGCCGTTTGCGCAAACCGTAGGTGCGGGCGAAGCCGCGCGCATTTTCACCGGCGGCGTCCTGCCCGACGGCGCCGACACCGTCGTGGTGCAGGAGCAGACCGCGCGCGACGGCGACCTGGTCGAAATCCAGAAGGCCTCAGCGCCAGCGCGTCACGTGCGGCGCAAGGGCCTCGATTTCCGCGCCGGCGAGACGGCGCTGCCCGCCGGCCACCATCTGCGGCCGCGCGACCTGCAGCTTGTCGCCGGCATGAATTATCCGAACGTGCCGGTCTATCGGCGCGCCGAAAATCGTGATGTTCGCAACCGGCGACGAGCTGGTGCCGCCCGGCGCCGAGCCCGGCCCGGGCCAGATCGTCTATTCCAACGGCTTCGCGCTCGCGGCGCTGGCGCGCCAGGAAGGCGCCGAGGTCACCGATCTTGGCGTCGTCGGCGACCGGCTTGATGACGACGATCGCCGCGGTGCGCAAGGCGCGCGACCTCAGGGCCGATATTCTGGTCACGACAGGCGGCGCGTCGGTCGGCGACTACGATTTCGTGCAAAAGGCTTTCGCCGCCGAAGGCATGGCGCTGTCGTTCTGGAAGATCGCGATGCGGCCGGGACGGCCGCTGATGCACGGCCGGCTCGGCGCGACGCATGTGCTCGGACTGCCCGGCAATCCGGTATCGTCCTATGTCTGCGCTTTCCTGTTTCTGCTGCCGCTCATCCGCCGCATGAGCGGGCGCAGCGATCTTACCGCTCCAATCGAATCGGCACTGCTTGGCTGTGACCTTGCCGCCAATGACGAGCGCGAGGATTATCTGCGGGCGACGCTGGCGGCTGGAGCAGACGGCGAATTAGCGACGCCCTTCCCCATTCAGGACAGTTCCATGATGGCGCCGCTCGCCAAGGCCGATTGCCTCTTGATCAGAGAAGCCTATGCGCCCGCTGCGATTGCCGGCAGCCGCTGTCGGATCGTTAAGTTCGAGCGTTAATCGCAGGTTCGCCGATACGGCCGCTTTCTTCACTTCAAATTAAATGGTTGCAGAACACATATGGAACGGATAGTGTCCGTTCATGATTTGTTTCGGCCGCAAGTGATCCAAATCCGGAACCTGCCGCCGTGTTCTGATGATCCGCTATCGTTATTGGGGGAGAGAGCGCCGATGTTGACTCGCAAGCAGGCAGAACTCTTGCGGTTTATCCATGAGCGCCTCAAGGAGGCCGGCGTTCCGCCCTCCTTCGACGAGATGAAGGACGCGCTCGATTTGCGCTCCAAATCGGGCATCCATCGCCTCATCACCGCGCTCGAGGAGCGCGGCTTCATCCGCCGCCTGCCCAACCGCGCGCGCGCCATCGAAGTCATCAAGCTGCCGGAGTCGGTGTCGCACGGCGTCGCCAGCCGCCCGCGCCCGCGGCTTCACGCCCGAGCGTCATCGAAGGCAATCTCGGCCGCGTGCGCGCGCCCTCGGAGGATGAAGGCGGCCGCCCGGTCGCGGTGCCGGTCATGGGCCGCATCGCCGCAGGCACGCCGATCGAGGCGATCCAGACCCGCAGCCACACCGTCAGCGTGCCGCCCGATCTGCTCACCACCGGCGAGCATTTCGCGCTCGAAGTGCGCGGCGATTCCATGATCGAGGCCGGCATCCTCGACGGCGACATGGTGCTGCTCAAGCGCACCGATGCCGCCGATACCGGCGATATCGTCGTGGCGCTGATCGACGACGAGGAAGCGACCCTGAAGCGCTTCCGCCGCCGCGGCGCCTCGATCGCGCTCGAACCGGCCAATACCGCCTATGAAGTGCGGATCCTGCCGCCGAACCGGGTGCGCATCCAGGGCAAGCTGGTCGGCCTGCTCCGCCGCTATTGAACCAGAGACGATCTACACTGCGCGCCTGCGCTCGGGCGTCACAGCTGCAGCAGCGGCTTCGCCGGATCCGATGCGGAAGAAGCCGACCTGCTCCGCCATGGCGGCGGCCTGGATTTCCAGCGTCTTTGCGGCCGCGGCGCTTTCCTCGACCAGCGCCGAGTTCTCCTGATTGGCCTGGTCGATCTGCGCCAGTGCGCTCGAAATCTGCGCCAGACCGCCGGCCTGTTCGCCGCTCGCCTTAGCGATCTCGGCGACGACTTCGGCGGCCTTATTGACCGAGGCGACCATCTCGGTCAGCGCCGCACCGGCCTGGCCGGTCAGCGCCACGCCTTCCTGCACTTCGCCGAAACTGTTGGTGATCAGCGTCTTGATGTCCTTTGCCGCCTGCGCCGAGCGCTGGGCAAGGTTGCGCACTTCGGCGGCAACCACGGCAAAGCCGCGGCCGGCCTCGCCCGCACGCGCCGCCTCGACCGCGGCATTGAGCGCCAGCAGATTGGTCTGCCGGGCGATCTCGTCGATCACGACGATGATGTCGGCGATCTTGCGCGAGGATTCCTCGATATGCGCCATCGATTTGATGGTCTTCTCGACCACCGCGCTGCCGCGGTCGGCGATCTCGCGGGTCGACGCCGTGATGGTGTTGGCGTGCTGCGCGTTCTCGGCATTCTGCCGCACGGTCGAGGATATTTCCTCCATCGACGACGAAGTCCGCTCCAGCACCGCCGACTGCGACTCGGTGCGCTGCGACAGGTCGGTCGTGCCGCTCGAAATCTCGGCCGAGGCGCCGGCGACCTGCGCGCGCCGCCTCGATGATGGTCTTGATAGTGCCCTGCAGCCGCTCGGCCGCGAGATTGAAGTCCTGCCGGATCTGCTCATAGGCGCCGGCGAAGACCTCGTTCATGCGATACGTGAGGTTGCCCTCGGCGAGCGAATGGAGTCCCTTGGCGATGGAGGTGACAATGCGCGCTTGTTCCTGGGCGCGCTTGGAGCGCTCGGCTTCCGTTTCCACCTGCGCCTCGGTCTCGATGCGCCGCTGCTCTTCGGCCTGACGCCGCACCACTTCCGCCTGCTGACGCTGTTCGATACGGCCCTTTTCGACCGCGGCGTTGCGCAATGCCACCACCGCCTTGCCGATCTCGCCGATCTCATCGTGCCGGTCGGCGCTGGGCACGTCGAGCTCGAGGTCGCCGGCGGCGATCTTCATCAGGCAGTCGCGAAGCCCGTGCAGCGGGCGAATGAGACCGCGGATGACCGAGATGAAGCCGATCGCCAAAGCGATCGCGGCGAGGCCGGCGAGACAGAACAGCATCGTCGTGTTCAGAGAGTTGATGCGCTTGACCTCAAGTCCCGAGCTCGTCGTGTGCTCGGCGTAATCCTTACCGAGAGCGACCAGCTCGTCGTTTAGCGCGGAGCGCACTTTGCGGTTGGCGTCGTTGTCGCCGAAGGCGCGCGCGCTCGCGGTGTCCTCGAACTGCGCCTTGCGCACCAGTTCTTTGCGAAACGCGATGAACTGCGCGATGGCCTTCTGGAGGTGATCGATCTTGTCGCGTTCGGATTCGATCACATCCTCTTTCCACAGCTTCGCCGTGGCATCGATGCCGTCGAGATCCTTCAAGAGCTTCTTGGCGAACGGCTCGGCGGTCTTCCAGTCCGGCGACATGTAGACGCCGCGCGATTCCATCACCGCCGCATAAACCAGGCCATTGATCTGTTCGAGAAATTGCACGCCGTGCCAAGCGAGATCGCGCTTGGCGCCGGCCTCTTTGCTGGCCGCCAGATTATAGCAATTGAGGGCGACACCGACGATCGGAACCAATCCGAGAAGCCCGATCACAAGCAGCAGTTTAGTCTTGAGCGATAGACGCATACACGAATCCGTTCGGCCAGCCTGATGGCGCGCGACATTGCGGCAGTTCGGGTACTTCGGCAGTGCAAGTTCATCCAGGACCGCGACACAAACCGACAGGAAGCCCCCTGAGCGGCGGTCAACTGGGTATTGCGGGCATTTGCAGAAGCGACTTTGCCGCCATTTGAGTTAAACTTTCGTTGTCGTCCCTACTCCTCGTTGTGCCACGGAACGATTTGTCGCATGCAGCGCAACGTCAGGGATTTCCCGCAGGCCACTGATCGGCCTCGGCATCTTCGGGCTGCGGCGTCGCGTCGCGCGGCGGGTCGCGCCTGGCCTCGCCGCCGGCGCCAGAAGCGGGACTAGCCTGCGATGGGTTGTGCATGGGAGGCCTTGCAGGCGGCGACCACGGCCGATCGAGATTGGCGCCCCGCACCGAGTCGACAGCGAAGCCCGAGGCTGTCCGGCGCAGCGCCAGCGCCCCCTGGGCTCGCCACATGTCGCGATCGATCACCGTCGCGGCGCAGTCCCGCGGCGGCGCGGCGCGCGCGGCAATGACAAGCGCCGCCTCCCGGCAATCATCGGCAAACGCATCGGCCGTGAGCGCGTAGGCGACGCGGGTGCCGTCGGCAAGCCTGCCGGTACAGCCGAAAGGATCGCAGACGATCCCCTGCGTGAGCCCGCGATCATTGATGTCGCGCCCATCAGCATCGGCGGCGAGCCATTCGCGGATCGCAAATGTATCGCCACCCGAATGATGCACGGCGAAGCGGCCGTCCGAGCCGCGCACCGCAAAACTTCGTCCGTCATTGCCGATCAGCACGTCCGGCGCCGGCACGTGGAGCATCCACAGAACCGCTGCGGCGGCGAGCACGAGACCGCCCCAGCGCAGCGGCGTCTTCAGAAGACCGATGATCAAAAGCGCCGCGGTCAGGACCAGAAGCGGTCCGGTGCCGAACGCCGTGACCCGGCCGAGCGCGCCGGGCAGGCTCGCGACCCACAGCGCGACCGTATCCATCCATTCGATGCCGTAGCCCATCAGCCGCCAGCATTGCGTGTCGAAGCCGAACGGCATGGCGATGACGCCGAGAATGCCCATCGGCATGACCCAGGCCGATACGACCGGCATGGCGAGAAGATTGGCCAGCACCCCATAGGGGGCCATGCGATGGAAATGGTAGGCGGCGTAGGGCGTGGTGGCGAGGCCGGCGAGCAGCGAGGCAACCACCAGCGCGATGATTTCATTGACGCCCCAGAGCGCGGCGCGCGCGCCGAGCGAGCTGTCGCGACGGCCGTGCATCCGGACGGCGCCCTTCTCATAGCCCGCGACCAGCGCCAGAGTTGCCGCAAAGGACATCTGAAAGCTCGGATGCACGACCGCTTCCGGCGCAAAAACGAGCACGATCAGCGCGGCGACCGTCAGCGTGCGCATGGTCACGGTCGGACGATCGAACAGGACCCCGGCGAGCACGACCGCGATCATGATGAAGGAGCGCTGCGTCGCGACCTGGTTGCCGGAGAGCAGCAGATAGAACCCGGTCACGGCGAGCGCGGCCAGCGCGGCCCATTTCTTGACCGGCGCCCGCTCGGCGAGACCCGGAATCAGCGCCAGCACGGCACGGATGATGAAGAAGATCGCGCCGGCGACGACCGCCATGTGATAGCCCGAGATCGACAGCACGTGGCCGATGCCGGACACGAACATGGAATCGTAGAGATGCTGATTGATGGCATCGCGGCGGCCGTTGATCAGCATCGCGGCGATCGCGCCCTCGTCGCCCGGCAGGACGGCGCGGATGCGGGCATCGATCGCGTCGCGCAGCTGCTGCACGAGCGCGTCCGCGCGGGCCAATAGTCCGCGCGATTGCGGCGCGGTGACGATCTTCACCGGACCGCGGACAAAACCCGAGGCGCCGATGCGCTGAAAATAAAGATCGCGGGCGAAGTCGTAAGATCCCGGCTCGAGCGGCTGCAGCGGCGGATCGAGCATCGCCTTGGCCTCGACAAAGGAGCCCGCGGGCGGCGCCAGGCCACGCTTGACCGAAAGCCGCACCCGCTGCGGCGGGTCGTCGATGCGCGCGCCGGCGATGCGGCCGACGCGAAGCACGAAGCGGTCGGTGTGCTGGCTCTCCTCGCGCAGTTCGACAAAGCCCGCGACCGTGACACCGGAAGCGAAGGTGCGCAGCACGGGATGCGCGATCAGCGCGGTCTTGATGGTGGCGGTCGCGAACCCGGCCGCGGCCGCGAAGATTACGAGCGCGGCAACGAAAGCGGCCAAATGCCGGCGCAGCGCGACCGCGCTGGCTGCGCTTGCAACCGCAAGCCCCGTCCCAGCCCACCAAGCCGGCTCATGCTGGGCGGTGAAATAAAGGACGACGCCGAAACCGAAGGCGACCGCGAGCCAGGGCAAAAGATGCGCCGCCGCTACCTCGTCGGCCGCCCATTGGCGCAGTTTCGTCGCGATGAAAAGGCGCGAGCGCGGCCCGGCAAAACCTGGGGCATGGCCCGGCGCCGCAGGCGCGCCACCGACTGGCCACGTGGTGGCCCGCGCCCGTCCCCCACTCTGCACAGCTTCCAACGCCACTTCGCGCCCTCGCCCGCTTCAAGCGCATGATCCTGCAGAACCATGCTACCGGGGCGTGTAGGGCCTGAACAGGAGGTGTGGAGAAATTTGCCTCAGCGCCGTCCAAGACCCGGCGGAACTGCACGGAACCTGCGTTGTTGAATTGTGGCGCTAAGCCGCCGCGCTCGACAACAGGAGAAGCCCAATGCCCGTCGTCCCTCAGATAACGATCTATGTCGTGCTGGTCTGGATTCTCTGGGGGTTCTTCATGGCGCTCGGCTGGGGGCTCGGGACATGGATCATGGGCCAAATCATCGGCGGCATCTGGCGCGCCGACCGTCCAGCACGCACCCCTTAAGCCGTGACAAACACACCGATTGCAGGACGGCGCGCTTGAAGCGCGTGCTCGCTAGCCGCCGCCCGAGACTTTCGCCCAAGTGTCTCGCAAGCCGACGGTGCGATTGAACACGGGCTTGTTCGCCGTGGAGTCCTTGTCCGGGCAGAAATAGCCCTGGCGCTCGAACTGCACCGGATCGCTTGAATTGCCCGTCGCCAGCGCCGGCTCGACGCGAGCGTCGGCGATCACTTCCAGCGAATTGGGATTGAGCTCGTTGGCGAAGTCGGCCGGGTTCGGATCGGGTTTGGTGAAGAGCTGATTGTAGAGCCGTATTTCGGCTGGAACGGAATCCTTGGCCGAGACCCAGTGCATGGTCGCCTTCACCTTGCGGCCGTCCGGCGCATTGCCGCCTTTGGTCGCGGGATCATAAGTGCAGCGCAGCTCAACGACCTCGCCGGCCGCGTTTTTCACGACTTCGCGGCAGGTGATGAAATAGGCGTAGCGCAGCCGCACTTCCGTGCCCGGCGAGAGCCGGAAGAATTTCTTCGGCGGATTTTCCATGAAGTCGTCGCGCTCGATGAACAGCTCACGGCCAAACCGGATGCGGCGGGTGCCGAGCGCCGGATCCTCGGGATGATTGACGGCCTCGACCTCTTCGCTCTGGCCCTCCGGATAGTTTTCGATGACGACCTTGAGCGGCCGCAGCACCGCCATGCGCCGCTGCGCGGTCTTGTTGAGATACTCGCGGATCGAAAACTCGAGCATGCCGACATCGACGATGCTGTTGGCCTTGGCGACGCCGATCCGTTTCACAAAGTCGCGCAAAGCGGACGACGGCACGCCGCGGCGGCGCAAGCCGGCCAAAGTCGGCATGCGCGGATCGTCCCAGCCCGCGACATAGGCGCCGCGCACCAACTCGGTGAGCACGCGCTTCGACAGCACGGTATAGGTCAGATTGAGGCGGGCGAACTCGTACTGATGCGGGTGCGAGGGCACCGGCAGGTTTTCCAGAAACCAATCGTAGAGCGGCCGGTGATCCTCGAATTCGAGCGTGCAGACCGAATGGGTGATGCCCTCGATGGCGTCCGACTGGCCGTGGGCGAAGTCATAGCTCGGATAGATTTTCCACGTTGTGCCGGTGCGCGGGTGCTCGGCATGCAGGATGCGGTAGAGCACCGGATCACGCAGATTGATATTGCCTGACGCCATGTCGATCTTAGCGCGCAGCACGCGAGCGTGATTGGGAAACTCGCCGGCGCGCATGCGGCGGAACAGGTCGAGATTTTCCTCGACACTACGGTCGCGGAACCGCGAGTTCTTGCCCGGCTCGGTCAAGGTGCCGCGATTGACCCGCATCTCCTCCTGGTTCTGGTCGTCGACATAGGCCTTGCCGCCGCGGATCAAGTCCTCGGCCCAGGCGTAGAGCTTTTCGAAATAGTCCGACGCATAGAAAAGGTTCTTGCCCCAGTCGAAACCGAGCCAATGCACGTCGCGGATAATGGCGTCGATATATTCCTGCTCTTCCTTGGCCGGATTGGTGTCGTCGAAGCGCAGATTGCAATGGCCGGCAAATTCTTCAGCGATGCCGAAATTCAGGCAGATCGACTTGGCGTGACCGATGTGCAGATAGCCGTTGGGTTCCGGGGGAAACCGGGTGACCGCGGTCTTGTGCTTGCCCGACTGCAGGTCGGTGCGCACGATGTCGCGGATGAAATCCTGTCCCGCTTCGCGTACTTCCGCTTCCGCAACCGACATAGCGTTCACTGGTCCAATCTTGGTTGTTGTATCAGGCGGCCCCACGTTATTCGGCCGCCGCGCAGCGATTCCGTGAGGTCCGTTCAAGTGGCTTCGGATTGAACAGTTTAGGAAGCCGGGTCAAGCCCGCAGCCGTGGAAAGGTTCAAAAAACGCGCGGCGCTTTGATCCTTTGGTAGTTATTTGTGCTAGACCGGCGCACATCCAAGAGGCGGCGGCGCCCTTTTTGGGGTAAGACGTCTCAAAGCTGCCAAAGTGCTGATCACGAGGTTCGGACACCATTGTCGCCACGAGTTTCCGCCGCAATGAGTCTCTACAAGGACGGATCGACAATCTGACATGAGCGTGGTCACCCGCTTCGCGCCCTCGCCCACGGGCTTTCTGCATATCGGCGGCGCCCGCACCGCGCTGTTCAACTGGCTCTATGCCCGCGGCCGCGGCGGCAAGATGCTATTGCGCATCGAGGACACTGATCGCGAGCGCTCGACCCAAGCCGCCATCGACGCGATCCTCGATGGGCTGAAATGGCTCGGCATCGATTGGGACGGCGACGTCGTCTACCAGTTCTCGCGCGCGGCGCGCCATCGCGAAGTCGCCGAAAGCCTGCTCGCTTCCGGCCGCGCCTATCATTGCTACGCGTCCCAGGACGAGCTCGCGCAGATGCGCGAGGCGGCGCGCCGCGAGGGCCGCGCCAAGCTCTATGACGGGCGCTGGCGCGACCGCGATCCGAGCGAAGCGCCGCCCGGCGTCAAGCCGACGATCCGGCTCAAGGCGCCGCTCACCGGCGAGACCGTGATCGAGGACCAGGTGCAAGGCCGGGTCGTCTGGCAGAACGAGAATCTCGACGACCTCGTGCTGCTGCGCTCCGACGGCACACCGACCTACATGCTCGCCGTGGTCGTCGACGATCATGACATGGGCGTCACCCATGTCATCCGTGGCGACGATCATCTCACCAACGCGGCACGGCAAAAGCAGATCTATGACGCGCTCGGCTGGAGCGTGCCGGTCATGTCACACATACCGTTGATCCACGGACCGGACGGCTCGAAACTGTCGAAGCGCCATGGCGCGCTCGGCGTCGATGCCTATCGCGCCATGGGCTATCTGCCGGTCGCGTTGCGCAACTATCTGGTCCGGCTCGGCTGGAGTCATGGCGACCAGGAGATCTTTTCGACCGAGGAAATGATCGCCGCCTTCGACCTGCCGCAGATCGGCCGCTCACCGGCGCGCTTCGACTTCGCCAAGCTTGAAAGCCTCAATGGCCATTACATCCGGCAAAGCTCCGATCAGGAGCTTCTGACCGCTGTCGAGGCGCTGTTGCCGTACATTGCCGGCGGCGCCGAACTCGCGGGAAAACTGACGCCGGTGGTCAAAAGCCAACTCTTGACTTCCATGGCGAGCCTCAAGGAGCGCGCGAAGACGATCCTCGACATTATTGACGGCGCTGGATTTCTTCTGGCCGCCCGTCCGATCGCTCTGGACGACAAGGCCAAGGCCTTGCTGACCCCCGATGCCCGCGAACTCCTGGCCGGGGCTGCTGCCGCCCTGGGCGGCGTCGAACCCTGGACCAGCGAGGGAACGGAACAGGCGATACGAACATTCGCCGAGCAGCGCGGCGCCAAGCTCGGCGCCGTCGCCCAGCCGCTGCGTGCTGCGCTCACCGGCCGCACCACCTCGCCGGGCATATTCGAGGTGCTCGCCGTGCTCGGCAAGGACGAGAGCCTGGCGCGGCTCGCGGACCAGGAGACAGTCGTCGGCGCGGCGCAACAGCGCGCGGGTTAGCGATCCTGTCCCGAGACCGCGACAGGGAAAACAGCGCGTAAACGCACCGTCAAAGCAGGGGCTGCCGCCGCCCCTCACGGCCGCCCCTACGGGCTATTATCTTGCAGTGCAAACGGCGTTGCGCTACGCCAATGGTGCCGGGTTAGGCATGCCGCCCCCACCAGATCGGCCATTCCGGCCGCATGCGGCGTGTTGATCCCGCCGCCTAATATCGAGGTACGATCATGGACGCGAAGACCGGCGCCAACATCAAAACCGGCACGCTGAAGCTCGGTGACAAAAGCTACTCGTTCCCCATGTACGAGGGAACGATCGGCCCCGAGGTTCTCGACGTCAGCAAGCTCTATGCCGAGGCCGGCATCTTCACTTACGACCCGGGCTTCACCTCAACCGGAAGCTGCGAGTCCAAGATCACCTATATCGACGGCGATGCCGGCGTGCTGCTCTATCGCGGCTACCCGATCGCCGATCTGGCCGAACACGGCGACTTCCTCGAGACCTGTTATCTGCTGCTCTACGGCGAGCTGCCGACCGCGTCGCAAAAAGCCGATTTCGTCGACCGCGTCGTGCACCACACCATGGTGCACGAGCAGATGAGCCGCTTCTTCCAGGGCTTCCGCCGCGACGCCCATCCGATGGCGGTGATGGTTGGCTCGGTCGGAGCGCTGTCGGCCTTCTATCATGACTCCACAGACATCACCGATCCGACGCAGCGGATGATCGCCTCGATCCGCATGATCGCGAAAATGCCGACGTTGGCGGCGATGGCCTACAAATATTCGATCGGCCAGCCATTCGTTTATCCCGACAACAAGCTCGACTACGCGTCGAACTTCCTGCGCATGTGCTTTGCGGTGCCGTGCGAGGAATACAAGGCCAATCCGGTTCTGGCCCGCGCCATGGATCGGATCTTCACGCTGCATGCCGATCACGAGCAGAACGCCTCGACCTCGACCGTGCGGCTCGCCGGTTCGACCGGCGCCAATCCATTCGCCTGTATCGCCGCCGGCATCGCCTGCCTGTGGGGTCCCGCGCACGGCGGCGCCAATGAAGCGGCGCTGAAAATGCTGGCCGAGATTGGCACCGTCGACCGCATTCCGGAATTCATCAAACGCTCGAAGGATCCGAAGGAATCGTTCCGACTGATGGGCTTCGGCCACCGCGTCTACAAGAACTACGATCCGCGCGCCAAGATCATGCAGAAGACCTGCTACGAGGTCCTCAACGAGCTCGGCATCAAGGACCCTCTCCTTGAAGTCGCGATGGAGCTCGAAAAGATCGCGCTGCACGACGATTATTTCGTCGCCAAGAAGCTCTATCCCAATGTCGACTTCTATTCCGGCATCACGCTCCGCGCGATGGGCTTCCCCAACACGATGTTCACCGTGCTGTTCGCGCTGGCGCGTACCGTCGGCTGGATCGCGCAGTGGAAAGAGATGATCGAGGACCCGCACCAGAAGCTCGGCCGCCCGCGGCAGCTCTATACCGGCGCGCCGCAGCGCGAATATCAGCCGATGTCGAAGCGGAAATAAATCCGGAATTTGCAAAGCATTTGAATGACGGCCGGGCCCTGCACCCGGCCGTTTTCGTTAATATTGTCGCTTGCATCGCGGAACCGGGGGAGCACCCGCCCGCTTATGTCATTCGCGGCTGGAAGGTCCGCGACATCCAGTGACAAATCCAAATCATCCGCCGCCGCTCGGGAGGGAAACATGAGACGTCTCGTCGTAGCCGTGCTGTTGCTCGCCGCCGTTGCCATCGCCGCTCACGCAGTGGCCGTTCGCGCGCAGGACGCCGTTCCCAATCTCAAGGGGACTTGGACCGGGAAAGGCAAAGCCATCGTCTTCGGCAACAACGCCCATCATCCGGGTTCGCAAACGCCCAGCGATCCGCCGCGTGTGCATGAAATCGAGGCCAAATACGTCATCGACGGCCAGGACGGACGGCTGGTTTGGGGCCGCTCGTCGTCCGCGGCTGCCAATACGCAGGAGCCGCTGGCCTGGGCGATCTCAAGCGACAACAAGACGATCTACGGCGCCGATGCGGATGGCTATTACCACATTACGCTCGTCTCATCGAACCGCATGGAAAAATGCTACATGCAAGACGGCAGCGGGCCGACCCACGCCGTCGTTGCCGCTTGCTTCATGATGGATCGCGCAAAGCCTTGAAGACGAACGATCAGCGCGTGTTGTACGCCCACGTCAGATACGCGCCGGCCCAGGTGAAGCCGCCGCCGAAGGCGGCGAGAATGAGCCGGTCGCCGGCTTTGAGCTTGTCCTCGTAGTCCCACAGGCATAGCGGGATCGTGGCCGCGGTGGTGTTGCCGAATTTGTGGATGGTGAGCATCACCCGCGACATTGGCAGCTTCATGCGCTCGGCTGTTGCCTCGATGATGCGAAGATTGGCCTGGTGCGGCACGAGCCAATCAATTTTGTCGCTCGAGAGCCGATTGCGCCGCATCAGATTGGTCGCGACTTCGGCCATGCGCGCGACGGCGAATTTATAGACCGCAGCGCCCTCCTGGTGGACGTAGTGCAGGCGCTTCGCCACGGTCTCCGTGGTCGGCGGCATACGGCTGCCGCCCGCCTTCTGATGCAGATGCGGCATGCCCGCGCCATCGGAGCAAATCAGCGCGTCGATGATGCCGTATTTGCGACTCGGCTCGAGCAGCACGGCGCCGGCGCCATCACCGAACAGAACGCAGGTCTTGCGGTCGGTATAGTCGATGATCGCCGACATCTTGTCGGCGCCGACGACGATGATCTTCTTGTATTTGCCGGTCTCGATGAATTGCGAGGCGACGGTCAGCGCATAGAGGAAGCCGGAACAGGCGGCCTGGACATCGAAACTGCCGATCGAACGGATGCCGCACATGTCGCAGATCAGATTGGCGCTCGAGGGGAACACGAAGTCCGGCGTCGTGGTCGCGCAGATCAGGAGCTCGACGTCCTTGGCCGCGGTGCCGGTCTTGGCGAGAAGGCCCTTCACCGCTTCGGCGCCCATATGCGAGGTGCCGAGCCCCTTGCCCTTGAGGATATGGCGTTCCTTGATGCCGGTCCGCTCGGTGATCCATTCGTCGCTGGTGTCGACCATTTCCGCAAGCTGGGCATTGGTCAGCACGTCGGGCGGCACATAGCCGAAAACCCCGGTCATGGCGGCGCGGATCGGGGCCTTGCGGGCCGTTTTTCTTATTTTGCTCACGCGGATGGCTTCAAGAGTTTCGCTTGCACATGGGTGGGATGGGTGCGGCTTAGCAGGATGATTGCAGCATTGGTAGAGCGAGCTCTTCTTAGCACTTGAGCGCCATATCGTTTTTGCCGTTTTTGCCCGGTGCGGCGACGGTCGCAACCGGGGGGCCGGCGTCATGGGGGCTTTGGCGTGAGTTCTGGCCCAGGCTCTGACCCAGATCCCCGCTCAAATGCCCCGCCGCGGCCTTCCGAGCCACGTCAAGCACGATCGCAGCCGCCTTGGCGCTCGGGGCGGCCTCGCCGACACCCATGATGCGGTCCAGCCGGGCAAAAGCCTCGACCTGGCGCGCCCGCTCCGGTGTGTCGGACAGCAGCGGGATCAGCGCCTGCGTCAACTTGTCGACCGTGCAATCTTCCTGGATGAGCTCGGGAACGGCGTTCTCGCCCAACACCAGATTGGCGAGGATGACGCTCGGCAGGCGCGATTGGATGCGGATCATCCGGGCGATGATGGCCTCGAGCAGATGCAATTTATAGGCGGCGACGGTTGGCACGCCAGAGAGCGCCAATTCGAGCGTCACCGTGCCGGACGCCGCGAGCGCCGCGTAGGCGCAACGGAACGCGGCCCATTTCTCCGCGGGCTCAACCACGATGCGCGGCGCGACCGCCCAGCCGGCCACCGCCTCGCGTACGCGTCCGACTTGGTGCGGCACGGTCGGCAGCACGACCTCGATCGCTCCCTTGCGCGCAGCCGCAGCCGCAAGGACCCGACCAAAAATGCCGATATGCCGTTCGATCTCGGTCGATCGGCTGCCCGGGAGCGCCAGAACGAGCGGCGGGCCGTTTTGGCGCCGCGCCGCCTCCTGCGGATTTGGCCGCAACTCCGAGAGGCGCTCGATCAGCGGATGTCCGACATAGCTGCAGGGCGGGCCCTTGAGGCGGACATAAGCCTCCGGCTCGAACGGCAGGATGGCCAGCACCTGGTCGACATAGGCGCGCATGGCGCGCGCGCGTCCGGAGCGCCAGGCCCAGACCGAGGGCGAGACATAATCGAGGATCGGGATCGCCGGCATGATCCGGCGCACCCGCCGCGCCACGCGATGGGTGAAATCGGGACTGTCGACGATCACCAGCGCGTCGGGGCGTGCCGCCAGAACGGCATGTGTGGCGTCGCTGATATGACGGAAGATTTTCGGCAGCTTTTGCGGGATCGCCATCAAACCGACGATCGAAAGGTCGTCGATCGGAAACGGGCTCGCGATCCCCTGTGCCGCCATGGCGCGGCCGCCGACGCCGGCAAGCTGTACGGCGCCTCCGGTCTGCGTCATCAGCGCGCGCGCCAAGGCAGCGCCGAGCGCATCGCCGGATTCCTCCCCGGCGATGATGTAGATCGACGGCCCTCGCCCGGTTTGCGTCATCGCGCCACATCCTCGCGCACGCCGACCATGAAAATCCCGGCACGGTCGGCAGCCGCGATTGCCTGATCCGCTTCCGCGATCATGGTTGAGCCGGCGGTGACCGCCAGACCGGCGAGGCCGGCGCGGACAATATTCTCAATGGTGCGAGGGCCAATCGACGGCAAGTCGAAGCGACGGTCCTGGCCGGGCTTTGGCGCCTTGACCAGAACGCCCGTCCCCGGCGGCAATGTCACACGGCCGAGCTTACGCAATTCGGCAATGCGCAGAAGCATGTTGTCGGTGCCTTCGGCGGCCTCGACCGCGAGCACATTGTTGTTGGCGACGACGGCCGCCTGGCCGACGTCAAAGGGGCCCAGCGCACCGATCACCGTCAGCGCGCGCGCAATATCGGCTTTGTCACGCTCGGACGGTGCATGGCGTCCCAGCACGCCCTCGGGAACAAAGACCTCAGGTGCCACTTCCTTGACGCCGACAACCCGCAAGCCGCCACTCTCGGCAACGCGGGCCACGCCCGACAACAGCTTGTCGTCGCCGCCGCGGTAGGAGCGCACCATGTGCGGCATCAGCTTGATGGTCTGCCAATCGAGCCGAAGCTGTGTAATCGGTGGCCGCAAAAGCGTGCCGATGAACAGGACCTCGCGGCAACTCTCCGCGCGCGCCAGGCGAAAGAACCGCCCCGCCTGCCCGATCGCGATCCAGTGATGCGTATAGCGCTCGATCACTGCGGCATCGGCCCAGCCCCTGATACCGAACATCACCGGGCGGCGGCCGCGCCGCGCCACGGCATCGGCCACGGCGGCCGGAAAGCTGCCGCCGCCGCAGATGATCGCCAGCGGATCGTCGTGCGAGCTTTTTGATGGCGCGTCGGCCATAGCGAGGCTCACTCAAAACCACCTGCGACCTTATCCCGGATCGGCATCGTCTGTCGGCCCATCGGCGCCGCGACGCACCCGCGGCCGCATCAAGGGCCGTTTGCCGCCGGCGCGAATGAAGGCGATGATCTTGCCAACGATCGCATCGTCGGCGAATTCGCTTGCCACTGCCTCGATGCGATCGGCGATCCGGCCTTCGACAAAGAACAAAGAGCGATAGGCGCGGCGGATGCGATGCATTTCCGCTTTGGTCGCGCCGCGCCGGCGCAAGCCGACGATGTTGAGACCGACCAGCGCGCCGGTCTGGCCGAGCGCGAAGCCGAACGGAATGATGTCGTCGCGCGCCGCCGACATGCCCGCCATCATCACGCCCTCGCCGATGCGGACGAATTGATGGATGGCGACATGGCCGCCGAGAAAGGTGAAGTCGCCGACCTCGACGTGGCCGCCGAGCACGGTGTTGTTGGCGAGCGTCACGCTGTTGCCGACATGGCAATCGTGACCCACATGCGAGCCGACCATGAAGCTGCAGCGCTCGCCGATGCTGGTGACGCCGCCGCCAGCTTCGGTGCCGGTATTCATGGTCACGCCCTCGCGCAGCTCGCAGTGCGCGCCGATAACGAGCCGCGTCGGACCGCCCTTGTAGTGCACCGATTGCGGCGGCGTGCCGAGCGATGAGAACGGATAGACCACCGTTTCTTCGCCAATCGTCGTCACGCCGGTGACGTTGACGTGACTGAGCAAGCGCACACCGCGCTGCAACTCGACTTGCGGTCCGACGATGCAATACGGCCCGATCACAGCACTAGCGTCAATGCGCGCGCCATCGGCCACGCGCGCGGTCGGATCAATTGTCATCTACGCCTCAGAGATAACCGCGCCGACTTCGGCTTCGGCGATGAGCGCACCGCCGACCTTGGCTTCGCCACGGTACCACCACATGTTGCGGCGATGCGCGATCTTGTTGACGTGATACTCGATCGTATCGCCCGGCACTGCGGGCTTGCGAAATTTCGCCTTGTCGATGGTGAGGAAAAACACCGAGCGGTGCCGTTCGCGAGAGCTCATCTTGCGCAGACACAAGACGCCCGCCGTCTGCGCCATTCCCTCGATCAGCAACACGCCAGGCATCACCGGATTGTTGGGAAAGTGACCCACGAATTGCGGCTCGTTGATCGTGACATTCTTGATGCCGATGCCGTGCTCCTCGCCTTTGATGTCGACGATGCGATCGATCATGATAAAGGGATAGCGATGCGGCAAAAGCCGTAGAATTTCGCTGATGTCGGCTGCTTCGATGGTTCCTTCAGTCATGCCTCACCCCCATCGTCGCCGTCTCTGCCCAAAACCAATTTGCGCACCATCGCAACACCTTTGAGCCATTCGCGTGCCGGCCGCGCCGGGAAGCCGGCCCAGCGCGCCTTTGCCGGTATGTTCGACATCACGCCGCTCTTGGCGCCAAGCACCGCAAAGGCGCCGATTTTCAGGTGGTCGCCTATCCCCACCTGCCCGGCCATGGTCACGAAATCCTCCACGACGACACTGCCGGATATGCCGGTTTGCGACACGATCACGCAGTGGCGTCCGATGCTGGTGTTGTGTCCGATTTGCACAAGATTGTCGATCTTGGTGCCCTCGCCGATCACGGTGTCGCGCGAGGCGCCACGATCAATCGTGGTGTTGGCACCGATCTCGACATCGTCCTGGACGATGACCCGGCGGGTCTGCGGGATTTTTTGATAGCCCTTGGCGCTTGGCAGATAGCCGAAGCCGTCTTGGCCGATGCGCGCGCCCGGATGAATGATGACGCGGTCGCCGATCAGCGCCCAGAGAACCGAGGCATGGGCGCCGATGGCGCAGTCGCGTCCGATACGGACATCCGGGCCGATCACCGCGCCAGGACCAATCAGCGTGCCGGCGCCGATCTCGGCCCGCGGTCCGATCACGGCGAGCGGATCAACGACGACGCCGGACTCGAGCCGCGCCGTCGGATGCACCTGCGCGCTCGCCGCGCGGCCCTGCGTCGCGAACAGCGATGTAGGCCGAAGCGCATCAGGGAAGAGCTTGCGCGTCACCGCGACGAAAGCCGGATAGGGATGCGCGACCTCGAGCACGGCGACGCCCGGCGGCAACGAAGCGGCAAAGCGCGGCCCGACAAAACAGGCGCCGGCGCGCGTCGCCGAAGCGTCGGCTCAGATACTTGGAATTGTCGAGGAAGCTCAGATCGGCCGGGCCCGCGGTATCAAGCGGGGCGATATTGCGGATGCGGCGATCGGCCGGATCGCCCTCGCGCAGTTTGGCGCGCGTCAGCGCGGCGATCTCGCCGGTCGTCAGTTCGCAATCGGGGGTGACAAAATCGGGCATCCAGCCGTCCGCAACACAAGCCTTGAGCATGGATCAGGAAGAGCGGATCGAGCACTTCCGCACAGATCGCACGGAGTGATCCGTCAGAATTTCGCGCCGCCGCCGAAGGCGAACCATTGCGTGCGGTCGTAGGCGCCCTTGGTGATCGGATAAGCAAAATCGAACCGCAGCGGGCCGAACGGCGAATCCCAGATGATGCTCGCGCCGACCGAAGAGCGGATGAACATGCCGTCACTGTAGGCCATGCCGCACGAGCAGCCCGGTATCGGACCGCCGGACGCCATTGACGGTGCCGTTGATTTCGCCAGTGGTCAGAAACTGAGTTTCGCCTTTGTAGCCCCAGACCGATCCGGCATCGGCGAATACGGCGCCGCGGAAGCCTGAAATCCTTCGGCAGGAAGTAGAACGGATACTGGAATTCGAGGCTCGCACCCCAATAATGCGTGCCGCCGATATTGTCGTTGGTCGTGCCGAAAGTGATATCGCGCGGGCCGAGGCCGGCGGGCTCGAAGCCGCGCACCAGGTTCGGCCCCATCTTGAAGTCGTCGAGCATGCGCACATAGCCGCCGCCGGTGCCGTTGGCGCAAACAGCATCCGACGGACAATTGTTTAAGCCCGACATCGTGCCGCCCTGCAGATGGACGATACCGACGAGGTCGGACACGACCTCATAATAAGTCCGGAAATCCACCGTGCTCTTGACATAGGCTGTGTCGCCGCCGGCGCCGGCGATATCCTGGCCGAAGATGAAATAGATACCGTTGGTCGGGTTCTTGTTGTTGTCGAGCGAGTTGTAGACGATGCCGTAGCCGGGCGCCGACGTGAACGTCGCGCCGTTGGCAAGCTCGGCGCGAACCGGCAGCGAGGCTTCGCCGTCGGCGAGGCAGCTGATCTGACCGCCGGCTGTCACCTGGGCAGCGTAGCCTGGCCAAGTTGGCCCAGTTATCCGGGTTGGCGGCCTGTGAAGCGTTGATCGCCGATTGCGTCGGGAAAGTATTGACGAAATCCGGATTGATGTTGTTGCAGTTTTGCAAAATCGACGGCAGCTGGATGCTCTGCGAAAAAGCCGAATAACGCAGCTGAATGGCGAGATCCTCGCGCAGCGGCAGGCTCCATTTGAGAGTGCCGCCGAACGACTCGGTGCCGTAGGAAATGTAGGTGTTGGATAGCGTCTGCTTGGCGAATAGATCGATGCCCATGCTGGCGCGGTAATCGAGGAAATACGGCTCGGCGTAGCTAAGATCGACACCCTTGGTGTACTGGCCATAGGTCACCGCCGCGCGGGCGAAGCGGCCGGTGCCGAGCAGATTGCGCTCCTGCACCGAGACTTCGCCGAGCCAGCCATCCGATGTCGAATAGCCGCCCATGATCGAAAAATCGCCGGTCGAATTCTCCTCGACGTCGACATTGATCACCACGCGGTCAGGCGCCGAGCCGGGCTCGTTGCTGATCTTCACCGACTTGAAGAAGTTCAGGTTCTTGATGCGGCGTTCGGCGCGATCGATCAGCGCGCGGTTATAGGGATCGCCTTCGCCGATATCGAATTCGCGCCGGATCACATAATCGCGGGTGCGGTAATTGCCGCGAATATTGATGCGCTCGATATAGGCGCGCTGGCCCTCGTCGACGACGAAGACGACACTGATCGTGCGCGCCTGCGGATTGCGGTCGCCGCGCGGGCGCACGGTGCCGAACGGATAGCCGCGCCGCGCCAATTCGATGGTGATCTGCTCGACCGTCTTCTCGATCGCCTCCCCGTTATAGTTCTGCCCGCTTCCCATCAATAGATAGCGGCGCAGGCTCGCGGAATTGACAGCGCGCACATTCGACTGAACATCGATGCTGCCGAAATGGTACAGCGGCCCTTCCTCGATGGTGAAGGTGACGGTGAAGCCCTTCTGCCCCGGATCGTAGACCCCGGTCGCCGACACGACCTGCACGTCGGCATAGCCGTGCTTGAGATAGAACCGCCGGATCAGATCGCGGTCGGCTTCGATGCGGTCCGGGTCGTAGACGTCGGTCGTCTGCAGGAAGCTCAGCCAATTGGATTTGGCGGTCTTGATCACCTCTTTGAGGCGCCAGTCCGAATAGGATTTGTTGCCGACGAAGACGAGATGCTTGATGCCGGTCTTGTCGCCTTCGTTGATCTGGAAGACCAGATCGACGCGATTGTTAGGGCGCTCGATGATCTGCGGAGTCACCGAAACGTCGAAACGGCCGTTGCGCTGGTAGATCTCGATGATGCGCTGCACGTCCGCCTGCACCATGGGCCTGGACAGGGTGCTGCGTTCCTTCGACTGAATTTCCTGGCCGAGCTGCTCATCCTTCATCCGGTGGTTACCTTCATAGGCAACCCGGTTGATGATCTGGCCTTCCACCACCGTGACGATCAGCTTGCCGCCGGACCGGGCAATATGGACGTCCTGGAACAAGCCGGTCGCATAGAGCGCCTTCAAGGCGGCGTCGACGCTGCCCTCATCGAGAAGCCCGTTCGGGCCGGGCTTGAAGTAGGAACGGACCGTATCGGCCTCGACGCGCCGATTGCCCTGGACGACGATATTGCTCGGCGAAATACCCGAAATGGCAGGCGCGGCTATGGCGGCGCTTGGCAACGCCACGATTGGCACAAGGCCAAATAGCCCCATCCCGAGGAGCAAGCCGGCCACGACTAGCCCTCGTTTTACCCGCACACTCATATCCATGCGCAACGCGCCCTTCACCCCTAGTGGCCGCCCCCAGTGGCGGGTTACTCCGCAGTCTCCCTATGCGCCTTGCTCATTTGCCAATTTCTCTTGTGATTTCTTCCACTTCTACCATCCCCGTAACGTTACCGCCACCCGATCGAACCGCGTCCAGGCCGCCGCAAAACATCCCCAATGCGCCGGCCGGTTAAGAGGTCGTCAGGTGCACGATGTCATTGAAAGTTGCAAATATCATCAACATGACGACGATCGCGAGACCGATCCGGAACCCGACTTCCTGGGCCCGTTCCGATAGCGGACGCCCCCGCGCCGCTTCGATCCCGTAGAACAAAAGATGACCGCCATCGAGCAGCGGGATCGGGAACAGATTGAGCAGCCCGATCGACACCGATAGCACCCCCACAAGATGGATCAGCGGCATGATCCCGATCTTGGCGACTTGACCCGAAATCTGCGCAATGCGCGCCGGACCGCCGAGTTGATCGGCCGATTCCCGGCCCACGATCACTCCGCCGATATAGCTCAGCGTGCGATCGACAATGAACCAGGTCTCCTGCACGCCCATCAGGAGCGCCTGCGGCGGCGACACCGGCTGGGACTTCGCATCATTGGCATCCATCGAGCGGGTGATGCCGAGAATGCCGATGCGATGCGCGTTGCCGAAATTGTCCTTCACCTCTTTCAACAGCGGCGTCGCCTGAAGCGTCAGTTGGGCGCCCTTGCGATCCACCTTGATATCAAGCTTGTCGCCGGCGCTATCGCTGACGATACGCTGCATGTCGGCAAAATCCTCGATCTGCTTGCCGTCGATCGCGAGCACGACGTCGCCCGGCTGGAACCCGGCCGCCGCGGCGGCGCTGTCCGGCTGGACCTGATCGACCCGCGCGCTCATCGACTGCTTGCCGTAGATGCCGAAAATCGCGGCAAAGATGACGATCGCCAGGATGAAATTCGCGAACGGTCCGGCGAACACGATCGCTGCGCGTTTGCGGACCGGCTGAAAGAAAAAGCTCTGCGCCCGCTCGCCCTCGTTCATTGTTTCCAGCTGCGGCAGCTCTGGAACGCTGGCGGCGTTCTCGTCGCCGAAGAATTTCACATAGCCGCCGAGCGGAATGGCGGAGATCTTCCAGCGGGTATTGTGCCGGTCATTGAAGCCGCAAAGCTCGGGACCGAACCCTATGGAGAAGACAAGGACCCGCACGCCGCACAGGCGCGCGACGATAAAGTGCCCGAATTCGTGAATGAACACGACAATGCTGAGCACAAAAATGAAGGGGACGATGTAGCTGACAAAACCGCCCCCCAGCGCATGCAAATGCGACAGCAAATACGACCCCATACGATGTTCCGACGCCCCTGCTCTGCCGCGTTCCCCGAACTGCTAACCCTAGGATGCCATTGCGGCAATTTCGGGCAAGAGGTCGGCGGCTACTCTTCTTGCGGTATGGTCAACGGCCAGCGCCTCCTCGACCGTCTGCGGCTCGCGGGTTTCGCCGCGCCGCGCCATCCCCTCAAGGGTCGCCTCGACCAGGGCGGGAATTCCGCTAAACCCAAGATTTCTATCGACAAATTCCTGTACGGCGACCTCATTGGCGGCGTTGAGAACGGTTGGCGCCGAGCCTCCAGTTGCAAGGGCCCGGCGGGCCAGCGCTAATGCCGGGAATCGGGCCATGTCAGGCTCTTCGAACGACAGTGTCGAAACCTGGGCCAGATTGAGCCGGGCGGCCGGCGTTCCCATCCGCACCGGCCAGGCCAGGCAGTGCGAGATCGGGATTTGCATGTCCGGCGACCCAAGCTGGGCGATCACCGAACCGTCGCGGAATTCGACCAGACCGTGAATGATCGACTGCGGATGGACGACGACGTCGAGCTCTTCCGGCGGTAGCGCGAACAGGTGGTGGGCCTCGATCAGTTCGAGGCCCTTGTTCATCAGCGTCGCGGAATTGATAGTGATCTTGGGTCCCATCGACCAGATCGGGTGTTTGAGCGCCTGTTCCAGAGTGACGTTGCGGATCTGCTCGGCCGTGAACGTGCGGAACGGGCCCCCGGACGCGGTCAGGATGATGCGGCGGACATCCTCGCGGCGGCCGGAACCGAGCGCCTGGAAGATCGCGTTGTGCTCGGAATCGACCGGCAGCACATTGGCGCCGGCTGCGGCGGCTCGCCGCATGAACAGGGCGCCGGCGCAAACCAAGCACTCTTTGTTGGCGAGAGCCACCGCCGCGCCGCGCTCGGCCGCCGCCAGGGTCGGCGCAAGGCTCGCCGCACCGGTGATCGCGGCCATGACCCATTCGGCCGGACGCTGCGCCGCCTCCACCATAGCTTCCGGGCCGGCCGCGGCTTCGATACCGGAGCCCGACAATTCGGACTTGAGCTCGGCATAGGCCGCCTGATCGGCGACCGCCGCAAAGCGCGCGCGCAGTTCGCGGGCGAGCCGTGCCAGAGCGACGGCGTCGCGATTGGCGGTCACCGCTTCGACGGCATAGCTCTCCGGATCGCGGCGCAAGAGATCAGCGGTGCTCGAACCGATCGACCCGGTCGCGCCAAGGATCGTCACCGTTTTGGGCGCTGCGCCCGCCTTCGGCAGGCGGGTGACTTTCGCCGTTGGGCGTTTCTGCTTTGTCGAAGTCATCAAATGATCCTACCAGGCCCACAGGCCGCGCGCCGGAGCAGCCAAGCCCTGGGTCAGGCCCTGGCGCAAAATCCCGATCAGGACCGCTGCGAGGGCGGCGACCAGGAAACCGTCGAGACGATCCATCATGCCGCCGTGACCCGGGATGAGATTGCTCGCATCCTTGACGCCAAATCGCCGCTTCACCGCGGATTTGAAAAGGTCGCCGGCTTGCGCGACGATCGAGAGGATCAAGGCGAGAACTCCTGCGACCGCTGCGGGCGGGCCCCCGCTCGCATAGGCGACCGCGATGCCTGCGGCAACCCCCCCGAGGGCGCCGCCGAAAGCACCGGCCCAGGTCTTGTTGGGAGACAGCCGTGGCCATAGCAGCGGCCCACCGACCGCGCGGCCGACGAAATAGGCCAAAATGTCGGTCGCCCAAACGATTGCGAACAGGAACAGCAGCGCCTGGAGGCCGAACTGCGGGTCATTGCGCAGGAAAACCGGGCAAAGCAGGACGATACCGGCATAGGTCATGCCGCCCGCGCCCCATCCTGACGACAGAGTAGCGCGATACCAGGGCGCCAGAGGCACCGCGGCAGTCAGGATCGCTCCGCCGATTATCACGGCAATGGCGAGCTGATTTTCGCCCTGACCCGCCAGAAATGCGCCGAGCAGCAGGACCGGCAAGCCGCACGCAAGAATCCCCGGATCGGGCCGGGGCCCTTTGAGCGACGCCCATTCCCACAACACCGCGCCTGCCGCGACGAGGCACAGCGCGGTGAAGGCCCAGCCGCCCACATAGGTCGCGGCAAGCGCAACCGGCGCCAGTATGCAAGCCGAGACGATGCGGCGCGTCAGATTGCGGGCGCTCGCCGTCCCCGGCGCGAGGAAGCCGCCTGCGCCGGTATCGCTCTGGCGCTCCACGATCACGAGCCGGTCTGCGCGACTAGGCCACCGAAGCGGCGCTCGCGCCGGCGGTATTCGGCAATCGCGGTCTCAAGCGCGGCGCGGTCGAAATCCGGCCAATTGACCGGCACGAAAACCAGCTCGCTATAGGCCGATTGCCACAACAGGAAATTCGACAGCCGCTGCTCGCCGCTGGTGCGGATGATGACATCGGGATCGGGCACGTCCGGTGCATCGAGATGCTGGGTCAGGAGTTCCGGCGTGATCTCGCTCGCCTTGAGCCGCCCCTGCGCGACTTCGGCGGCGAGACGCCGTGCCGCGCGCGCGATCTCCTGCCGCGCCCCGTAATTGAAGGCGACGACCAGAAGCAGGCCGTCATTACCGCGGGTGAGGTCTTCGGCCTCTTCGAGCAGGCTGCGGATATCCTTGGCGAGATCGTCGCGCTCGCCAATCACACGCACGCGCACATTGCTCTTGTGCAATTCGACGAGATCGTTGCGGATGAAGCGGCGCAACAGCGAGAGCAGATCGCCGATCTCCGATTGCGGCCGGGTCCAGTTTTCCGAACTGAAAGCGAAAATCGTCAGCACCGAAATGCCGAGCTCACCGGCCGCGCGCACAGTCTTGCGCAATGCCTCGACGCCACGCCGGTGGCCTTCCACCCGCGGCAGGCCGCGCGCGGCGGCCCAACGTCCATTACCGTCCATGATGATGGCGACGTGCCGCGGCATCTCGTAACCGCCCGTTGCGGCGGTCCGCGGCTGCGCCGCCTCGGTTATCGAGGCTGCGTCACTCAAACCGTCATGATCTCCTTTTCCTTGCCGCCAAGCATCTTCTCGACCTCGGCGATGGTCGAGTTGGTCGCCTTTTGCACTTCGGCGGCCTGATCCTTGTGCTCGTCCTCGCTCATCTGATGATCCTTCTCCATCTTCTTGAGAAGATCGAGACCGTCGCGGCGGACATGGCGAACGGCGACGCGGGCGCCTTCGGCATATTTGTGCGCCACCTTCACCAGTTCGCGTCGGCGCTCCTCGTTGAGCTCAGGGATGCGCAAGCGCACGTTCTGGCCCTCGGTCGAAGGGCTCAGGCCCAGATTGGCCGCCGAAATCGCCTTCTCGACCGCATGCACCATGGAATGGTCCCAGACCTGCACGTTGAGAAGCCGTGGCTCCGGCACGCTGATCGTGGCGAGCTGATTGAGCGGCATATGCGCGCCATAGGCATCGACTTGGATGCTGTCGAGCAGCGCGGTCGAGGCGCGGCCGGTGCGCAGTCCGGACAGTTCGTGCTTGAGCGCGCCGATCGCGCCCTGCATGCGACGCTTGAGGTCGTTCATGTCGAATGTTGCGGCTGCCATTTTGCGCTCTCCTGGCACTTGCCGAGAATCGAACCGGGCTCTCAGCAGACTCTACTTGGAATCCTACCCGGAAACCTGATCGATCGCATGGGCCAGATCATGATCCGTTTGCGCCAAAGCTAACCAACATGGCTAACCGACCGTGGTGAAGTGCCCTTTTCCGCCCAGGACGTTCTCGATCGCGCGCTCCCCCCGGATCGAAAACACGATGATAGGCATCCGGTTTTCCTGGGCAAGCGCGAAAGCCGTCGCGTCCATGATCTTGAGCCGGCGGTCCAAGGCTTCCTGATGGCTGAGCTTCTCGTAGCGGGTCGCCTTCGGATCCTTCTTCGGATCGGCGGTGTAGACGCCGTCGACATCGGTCGCCTTGAGGACGGCGTTGCATTCCATCTCGGCGGCGCGCAGCACCGCGGTCGTGTCGGTGGTGAAGAACGGATTGCCGGTGCCGCCGGCGAACACGATGATGCGGTCGTGCTCGAGATGCCGCAGCGCGCTCTGCCGCTCATAGGTCTCGCAAACCTGCGGCATGATCAGCGCCGACATGGCGCGCGCCTCGACGCCGGCCCGCTCGATGGCGGCGACCAGCACCAGCGCATTCATGACCGTCGCCAGCATGCCCATGGCGTCAGCGGTGGGACGCGACAGGCCATCCTCCGAAATATGGGCGCCGCGCAGCACATTGCCGCCGCCGACCACGACGCCGAGCGAAATGCCGAGCTTATGCGCGGCGACCAGATCGGCGGCGAAGCGGTCGATGGTCGGCTGATGAATCCCGAACTTTTCCGGGCCGGAGAGCGCCTCGCCGGACAGCTTGACGATCACCCGCCGAAAGTTCGGTTTGTCCATGGGAGGCTCTTTGGGCGGACTTTTTGGGGACCGGGCTCTAATGCGTGCCGGCGAGCGCTGCGACTTCGCCGCTGAAATCGTCGGCCTGCTTCTCGACGCCCTCGCCGAGCGCAAAGCGCACAAAGCCCGTCACCTTGATCGGTCCGCCGACTTTGCCTTCGGCCTCTTTCACCGCCTGCGCGACGGACTTCTTGTCGTCGTGGATGAACGGCTGCTCGAGCAGGCAGACTTCCTTGTAGAAGGTCTTCAGGCCCGATTCCACGATCTTCTCGATGACATTGGCGGGCTTGCCCTGAGCCTTGAACTTGTCGGCAAGCACATTCTTTTCACGTTCGACCGCGGCCGGATCGAGACCGGACGGATCGACCGCTTGCGGATTGGCGGCCGCGACATGCATCGCCACAAGCCGGCCGAACGCCTTCAACTCGTCGGCCTTGCCGGCAGACTCCAGACCAACGATCACGCCGATGCGGCCGAGCCCATCCGTCACCGAGCTGTGCACGTAAGTCGCGACCACGCCCTTGGCGACCGACAGCGCGTCGGCGCGGCGCAAGGTCATGTTCTCGCCGATCTTGGCGACATTGTCGGAGATCGCGTCGGCAACGCTGATGCTGCCGGCCTTGGCGGCGAGGATCTTGTTGACGTCGGGACCGGTCGTGAGCGCGACGTCGGCGATCATCTTGACCAGGCCCTGGAACAACTCGTTGCGGGCGACGAAATCGGTCTCCGAATTGACCTCGACGACGACGCCTTTGGTGCCCGACGTGGCGACGCCGATCAGGCCCTCGGCGGCGACGCGGCCGGCCTTCTTCGCGGCCTTCGACAGGCCCTTTTTGCGCAGCCAGTCGACCGCGGACTCGATATTGCCGCCGCTCTCGTTCAGCGCCGCCTTGCAATCCATCATGCCCGCGCCGGTCTGGTCGCGGAGCTCCTTGACCATGGATGCGGTAATCGTCTCTGCCATTGCCATTGTCCTTGTCTCAGCCGCGCGGCGTCCTGAAGGACCCGCGCAGCGTCCACGCAGCGCGATCAGTTACGCGAAACGTCCGCCAAAGAAACGCGCGGCGGCCGTTACACTTCCTCGGCCGTCAATTCCTTGGCCTTGGCGATCCAGCCTTCGACACGGCCGGGGAGCCCGACCTCTTCGCCGACATTGTGCGCCGCTGTCGGCGACAGTTCGGCGATCTGCTGGAAGTGGAAAATACCAAGGTCGTTGAGCTTCTTCTCGATGGTCGGCGACACGCCGGTCAGCTTCTTGAGATCGTCGGCAACACCGCGCGGGCCGGACAGCGGCTCAAAGCCGAGCGGGTTTGCTTCGGCCGGCACCTCTTCGGCGATCGGCTCGGCCTGGGCGCCGACATCGACGCCGTGCGAGCCCTGGGCGCGCGAAATACCGTCGAGCGCCGCGCGCGCGACGAGATCGCAGTAAAGCGTGATGGCGCGGCTCGCGTCATCGTTGCCCGGCACGACAAAGCTGATGCCGTTCGGATCGCAATTGGTATCGACGATGGCCGCGACCGGCACATTGAGGCGTCGCGCCTCTTTGATCGCGATGTCTTCCTTGTTGGTGTCGATGACGAAGACCAGGTCGGGAAGCGCCGCCCATGTCCTTGATGCCGCCGAGAGCGCGGTCGAGCTTGTCGCGCTCGCGCTGCAAGGTCAGGCGTTCCTTCTTGGTGTAGCCCTGAGCCTCGTTGGAGGAAAGCATCTCGTCGAGCGTGCGCAGCCGCTTGATCGAGTTCGACACCGTCTTCCAATTGGTCAGCGTGCCGCCGAGCCAACGCGAGTTGACGTAATATTGCGCGCAGCGCTTGGCCGCCTCCGCAATAGCGTCCTGCGCCTGCCTTTTGGTGCCGACGAAGAGAATGCGTCCGCCCTGGGCGACCGTGTCGCTGACCGCCTGCAAGGCGCGGTGCAGCATCGGCACGGTCTGGGTCAGATCGACGATGTGGATGTTGTTGCGGGTGCCGAAGATGTACTCGGACATCTTCGGATTCCAGCGATGAGATTGATGGCCGAAATGCACGCCGGCTTCCAATAGCTGGCGCATGCTGAAGTCTGGCAGCGACATAGATCGTTCTCCGGTTGATCCGCCGCGGACCGTGAGTCCACCCCTTTCGGGGGCAGACACCGGACGGCATTAAGCCAAGGTCCGCGTGTGAGATTGCCGCGCTTATATAGGGACGATGGGCAGGACGCAACAACAGATAGCGGCCCTGGGCGCCGTTTGTCGCCCCTCTAACAGCCGCTCTAATAGCCCCTGCGCCGGCGCTTTTTGGCGGCCTTTCGGGCGGCAAACTGGGCTTCCTGGGTGGTCGCCTGCTCGGCCGAGAGCACGGTCTCGGCATCGGCCACCTCGCCTGCCGCCGCCCGGTGGCCGGCATCCTGCGAGGGCGCCCGGCCATTGGCTTTGGTCCGCTCCAGGACGAACCTGGCGTAGTCGTCCATGTCGCCGTCGAAGGGCTTGATGGTGCCGTCGGCGGCCAGCCACAGCCGGTCGGCCACCAGCTCCATCAGCGAGCGGTCGTGGGTGATCAGGATCACCGCGCCCTCGTAGTCGTTCAGCGCGTCGAGCAAGGCGCGGCGGCTGTCGATGTCGAGGTGGTTGGTCGGCTCGTCGAGGATCAGCAGATGCGGCGCCGCCATGGCCACGAGGTTGAGCAGCAGCCGCGCCCGCTCGCCGCCGGAGAGGTTGGCGACGGTCGTATCCTGCCTTGTCGAAGCCAGAGGCCGAATTGCGCCAGCCGCGACCGGCGCGATGACTCGCTGTCGTCCGGCAGCTCGCGGCGGATGATGTCCAGCGGCGTGTCGTCGGGATCCAGCGCCTCGATCTGGTGCTGGTGGAACCAGCCGACCTTGATGCCGGCTCTCGCGTTGCATCTCGCCGGACTGCAGCGGCAAGGCGCCGGCGATCAGCTTGGCGAAGGTCGATTTGCCGGCGCCGTTGACGCCGAGAAGGCCGATGCGGTCGTCGATGTCGAGCCGCAGGTTCAGCTTCTTGAGCATCGGCGCGCCGCCATAGCCGACGGAGGCGCCTTCCAGCCGCAGATCAGCGGCGGCGCCAGCGGCCGCTCCGGCGAGGGCAGGGTGAACGGCGCGACGCGCTCCTCGACCACGTCGGCGATCGGCGGCAGCTTGGCGAGCCTCTTCAGGCGCGACTGGGCCTGGGTGGCCTTGGACGCCTTGGCGCGGAAGCGGTCGACGAAGGACTGCAGGTGCGCGCGCTTGGCCTCCTGCTTGGCCTTGCGTGGCCGCCTGCAGCCGCAGTCTTTTCCGCCCGCCTGCGTCTCGAAGTCGTCGTAGCCGCCGCTATAGAGGTCGAGCTTGCCCTGGCTCAGATGCAGGATGGCGTCGACCGAATTGTTGAGCAGCTCGCGGTCGTGGCTGATGATGATGGCGGTGTGCGGATATTTCTTCAGCCGCGCCTCCAGCCAGAGCGCGCCTTCGAGGTCGAGATAGTTGGTCGGCTCGTCGAGCAGCAGCAGGTCGGGCTCGGCGAACAGGGCCGCGGCCAGCGCCACCCGCATCCGCCAGCCGCCGGAGAACTCCGCCATCGGCCGCGTCAGATCGTCGTTGGAAAAGCCGAGGCCGCTCAGGATTTCGGCGGCGCGGGACGGCGCGCGGTCGGCGTCGATCTCGATCAGGCGCTGATAGATTTCGGCCATGTCTTCCGGCTCGGCGGTCTCCAGTTGGCGCAGAGCGTCTCGCGCTCGTTATCGGCGGCCAGCACGGTGTCGATCAGCGTCACCGGCGTCGCCGGATGTTCCTGATCGACCGAGCCGATGCGCGCGTCCTTGGGCAGGGTGATCTCGCCGCCTTGCGCGGCAAGCTCGCCCAGGATCAGCTTGAACAGGGTCGACTTGCCGACGCCGTTGCGGCCGACCAGCCCGACCTTGGTGCCGACCGGAATGGCGACGCTCGCGCCGTCGAAGAATCTCCGGCCCCAGGCGCTGAAAACGAGATTGTCGATCCGAAGCATGTTTTCGGGGTCCGAACGCCGACTGCGATTGGTTTGGGATGAAGCGGCCGTTCTTTAGCGCGGCGGACTTGAGATAGCGAGAGAAGAAATGAACGCAAGGTCACGCATGAAGTAAGCGCACAAAGTCAGGCTATTCGCGCAGTTTGCTGCCATATTGGTGCGGTGCAGGCGTGAGGAAAGCCCCATGGCAAAACGTCGAATCGAGACCGAAATCGACATCCATGCGCCGGCCGCGAAAATCTGGGCGGTGTTGACGGATTTCGCGCATATGCCGCTGTGGAATCCGTTCATTACCGCCATCGCCGGGACACCCGCGGCCGGCGAACGGCTCGCCATCACCATCCGGCCGCCGGGCAAGTCCGCCATCACCTTGCATCCGACCCTGCTTGCAGTTCGGCCGGAACGTGAGCTGCGCTGGCTAGGTCATTTCATGTTCGCGGGAATCTTCGATGGCGAGCATTATTTCCTGCTCGACCCGTCTGGGCGACGACCGTACCCGCCTGACCCATGGCGAAAGCTTTTCCGGCCTCATCGTCGGCTTCCTCGGCTCAATGCTCGATGCCACCGAGACCGGCTTCAACAACATGAATGCTGCGCTGAAGCAGCAAGCCGAATTGCGTCTCGCCTAAAGCGCCTCGACCGTCACCACGCCGGTCACGGCCTTGATGGCGCCGGCGATCTGCGGCGAGACTTTGAAGCGGCCGGGCAGTTTCACCTCGACCTCGTTGCCGTTTTGCAGAAGCAGCACCACCGAGACTTCGCCGTCCCCATTCTGCTCGGCGAGCGTTGCGGCCATTGCGCGACGGTTCGAGCCGCTTGGCAACGCCGGCGATCGGCTCCTCGTTGCGCAGGAATACGCGCAAGCCGCGCTGCATGCGCGCGGCTGCTTCATCCAACGGCTCGACCGACTGGATGCGCGCGCGGACCTCGTCGCCCTGCACTTCGGCGCTGAGAAACAACAGCACAGCAGTGCCCGGCTCCAGCAGATCGCGGTATTGGGCGAGCCCTTCGGAGAACAGCACCGCTTCATAGTGACCGGTCGGATCGGACAGCCCGATAATGCCCATCTTGTTGCCGGTCTTGGTGCGCCGCTCGGTGCGCGACACGACCGTGCCGGCAACACGGCCCGCCCCTGCCCCGCCTTTGACCGCGCGGGAGAACTCCGACCAGGACTGCACGCGAAGCCGCTTGAGCGCGGCGCCATAATCGTCGAGCGGATGGCCGGTGAGGAAGAAGCCGACCGCTTCATATTCGCGCTGCAGCCGATCCGCCGGCAGCCATGGTTCGAGCACCGGCACGACAATTGGCGCAACGGCGGCGCAGCCGCCGAACAACTCGGATTGGCCACGCGCGGCATCGTCGTGGGTGCGCTGCGCGGTCCCGAGAAGCGTATCGACGGCGGCGAAGGCGCGCGCGCGATTGGGCTCGATCGTGTCGAAGGAGCCCGCCGCCGCGAGGCTCTCCAAGACGCGCTTATTCACCGCGCGCGGATTGATGCGATGGGCGAAGTCGGCGAGATCCTTGAACGGCGCCTCGCCGCGCACGGCGACCACGCTGTCGACCGCCTGGCGGCCGACGCCGCGCAGCGCCGCAAGCGCATAGAAGATCGTATTGTCGGCGACCTCGAATTCCACCGATGAGCGGTTGATCGAGGGCGGCTCGACCTTGATGCCGAGCCGCTCGGCCTCGGCGCGGAATTCGGCGAGCTTGTCGGTATTGCCCATGTCGAGCGTCATCGACGCCGCCAGGAATTCGACCGGATAATTCGCCTTCATATACGCGGTCTGATAGGCGACGAGCGCATAGGCCGCGGCGTGGCTCTTGTTGAAGCCGTAATCGGCGAAGCGCTCGAGCAATTCGAAGATCGCCTCGGCGTGTCCCTTCTCGACGCCCTGCTTGACCGCACCGGAGACAAAGCGCGTGCGCTGCGCCTGCATTTCGAGCGGATCTTCTTGCCCATGGCGCGGCGCAGGAGATCGGCCTCGCCGAGCGTATAGCCCGACAGCATCTGCGCCGCCTGCATCACCTGTTCCTGATAGACGATGACGCCATAGGTCTCGCGCAGGATCGGCTCGAGCTTGGGATGGATGTAATCGGGCTGTTCGAGCCCATGCTTGCGCACGCAATAGGTCGGAATGTTCGCCATCGGGCCGGGCCGATAGAGCGCGACCAGCGCGATGATGTCCTCGAAACGGTCCGGGCGCATATCGATCAGCGCGCGCCGCATGCCGGCGCTTTCCACCTGGAACACGCCGACGGTCTCGCCGCGGGCCAGCATGTCGTAGGATTTCTTGTCGTCGAGCGGCAGGTTCGACAGATCGATATCGATGCCGCGGCGCTTGACCAGTTTCACCGCCGTCTCGAGCACCGTCAGCGTTTTCAAGCCGAGGAAGTCGAATTTCACCAGGCCGGCAGGCTCGACCCATTTCATGTTGAACTGCGTCACCGGCATCAGCGATTTCGGATCGCGATAGAGCGGCACCAGTTCCGACAGCGAGCGCTCGCCGATGACGATGCCGGCGGCGTGCGTCGAGGCGTGACGGTGGAGACCTTCGAGCTTCTGCGCGATGTCGAAGGCGCGTTTGACCACGGGCTCGGCGTCGCGCGCGGCCTGCAGCCGCGGCTCGCCGTCGATGGCGCTTTTCAGCGAGATCGGCGCCGTCGGGTTCTGCGGCACGAGCTTGCACAGCTTGTCGACCTGGCCGTAGGGCATCTGCAGCACGCGGCCGACGTCGCGCAGCACGCCGCGCGCCTGCAAAGTGCCGAAGGTGATGATCTGGGCGACCTGATCGCGGCCGTATTTGTTTTGAACGTAACGGATGACCTCGTCGCGGCGGTCCTGGCAGAAGTCGACGTCGAAGTCGGGCATCGACACGCGCTCGGGATTGAGGAAGCGCTCGAACAGGAGCCCGAAGCGGATCGGATCGAGATCGGTGATGGTGAGCGCGTAAGCGACCAGTGAGCCCGCGCCGGAACCGCGGCCGGGACCGACCGGAATGCCCTGCGCCTTCGCCCATTGGATGAAGTCGGCGACGATGAGGAAGTAGCCGGCATATTTCATGCGGCCGATGACGCCGAGCTCGAATTCGAGGCGCTCGTGATATTCCTCCTCGGTATGGCCGTGGGCGATGCCGTAACGCGAAATCCGCACCTTGAGCCCTGCCTGCGCCGCCTCACGCAACACCTGCGTTTCGTCGCTCTGAGCCGCGGCGCCCGCCCCCGCCTTCTCTAAAGTAAAGCGCGGCAGGATCGGCGCCTGGGTGCGCGGACGATAGGTGCAGCGCTCGGCGATCTCGATCGTCGAGGCGATCAGCCTCCGGCAATCGGCGAAGAGAGCCGCCATTTCGGCGCGGCTCTTGTAGCGGTGCTCCTGCGTGAGTTGCGCCCGGTCGCTGTCGGCGACCAGCCGGCCCTCGGCGATGCAAAGCAGCGCGTCATGCGCCTCGTAATCCTCGCGCGCGGCAAAGAACGGCTCGTTGGTGGCGACGAGCGGAATGCCGCGGGCATAAGCGAGATCGATCAAGCCCGGCTCGGCGGCGCGCTCGGCCGGCATGCCGTGGCGCTGCAATTCGATATAGAGCCGGTCGCCGAACAGGTCCTGCAAGGCCGCACAGCGCGATTGCGCCAGCGGATTCTGCACCGAGGCCAGCGCGACATCGAGCGGGCCCTTCGGGCCACCGGTGAGCGCGATCAGGCCTTTGGTCTCGCCGGCAAAGTCGGTGAGCTTCATATGCGCCCGCTCTTGCGTCGAAGTGCCGAGATAGGCGCGCGAGATCAGCCGCATCAGGCTGCGATAGCCCTCCTCCGCCGCCGCGAGCAGTACGATACGCGGGAAGACATGGTCGAGCGCCTGATTGCGGTTCTCCAGGTCCTCGAAATCGACGCCGAGTGAACAGCCGACGATCGGCTGGATGCCATAGCCGGCAAGCTTTTCGGAGAATTCCAGCGCACCGAACATGTTGTCGGTGTCGGTCAGCGCCAAAGCCGGCTGACGGTCCTTCTTCGCAAGCTCGGCGAGCCGCGCGATGGTCATCGCGCCTTCAAGGAGCGAATAGGACGAATGAACGTGTAGATGCACAAAGCCGGGTTCGGCAGCCATGTCGCGAATGCCCTGGTCGAATGTCCTGCGCAAATGTCCTGCGCAAATGTCCTGCGCAAGACGTTTGCTATCGCGCGTACTCCAACGCAATTCTATGGCGGCCGACCAGAAGCGGCCGAGTTTTCCCCGCAATGCGCAAGCCGAGCAGATGCGCGCCGGCTAGATGACGCCCAGAACCTGCGCCCAGACCGCTACCGTGGCCAGAAACAGGCTGATCGACGCCAGAGCCAGAGCCTCCTCGACAACTGAGCGAACCATGACTTGTCCCCTTTTTGCCTCCCGCTCCACGCTGCATTGTGTGAACGGAACGAGAACATAGTTCACTTATTGTTCTTAGTCAACGGCCTGCTCAGCCGCGGCTTCGAATGCTGAAGAAAACCCTAGGACCACGGGCCACCGGATCGGCGCATTGCGCGCGGCCGCGACCTGCCTCGCTCGAGAGCCCAATGGTTTAGTGATTCAGTTTTGCGATCGCCGACAACGCCACACGGCGCTACCCGATTGCCGAGAATACGCGCGTGTTTGTTCATCGCACCGTGCGGAGTGTTTGAATCCGTTTCACAGTTCGCCCTACCGGAACACCAAGCCCTGCGCGCACGTATGGCGTATAAATCATTTCAGCCGGGCTGATTCCGCAGATCGGCGCTACGGATAAAGAACATCGCGCCCCCGCGTGTCGCTTCGCCGTAGCAAATTGCTCACTTTGTATTTTGGCACTTCGAGAAGGAGAGGAAGCTATGCGAAAGCTCACCATGACTCTGACAGCCGCCGCGCTGATCCTGGGCACGATGGCGGTTGGCGCGAACGCGCAAAGCCAGCCGGCGCGGCAAGCCTTCATGCCCAGATCAAGAACGCCTCGCCGGTGAAGGAAGCGGCCTGCGGCGGCCCTTCGGCCCCTATTGCGGCCCGGGCTTCACCCGCGTGTGCGGCCCGTATCGCTGCTGGTGCCGCCCCTGCTAAAGAGCGGCAACTCTTCATAACGAGAGCCATCCATATCGAGACCCGGAGGCCGCTTTCGAGCGGCCTCCTTTTTGGCCTCGTTTCGGGCCGTCACACCCAACGGATTTGTGAGGAAATAAACCGGCCGGCGCGGCGTTCATAGCGGTGATGAGCCCCGGAGCCGAGATGCGAATTTTGCCGATTTTTGCCGGAAGTTTGATGCTTCTCGCACTCGGGAGCCTGACAGCCCCCGCAACAGCACAGACCAACTATCCGTGGTGCTCGAATTTCGCCGATGGCTTTGGCGGCACCAATTGCGGCTTCGTGAGTTACGAGCAATGCATGGCCACGGTGCGCGGCTCCGGCGGCTACTGCGACAAGAACGACACGTACCGGCCGCAGGCCGGTGCGCCGAGCGAGGGGCGTCGCTCCCGCGCACCGGCCGCGCAAAACGGTTCGCGAATATCGTCATGCGAAATCGTCGCGACGACACTCCGACGGAGGCTGTCATGACACGACTTGGTTGCCATTTCGCATCTTGCCGCAGCCGCTATCGTTCCGCCGCCCTCGCCATGCCGGCGACGCACGCCGGCATCGGCGCAAAACTATCCGTGGTGCGCCCATTACGGCACGCCCTATGACGACACCTCATGCGGCTTCGTCAGCTACGACCAGTGCATGGGGAGCGTCAGCGGCGTCGGCGGCTTCTGCGAGAAGAACGACACCTATAAGCCGCCGGTCACCGCGCAGCCGCAAGCACGCCGACATCACGCGAAGAATTCTTGATCGGCAACGTCTCTCGGGAGGTCATCATGAAAACGCTACTTATCGGCCCCTCGCACTCGCGGCCGCGATGATGCCGCTCGCACCGGCCGCACGTGCGCAGACCAATTATCCCTGGTGCGCGCAATATAGCGGCGGCCGAGGCGGCGCCATGAATTGCGGCTTTATCACTTTCGACCAATGCATGGACACGGTGCGCGGCATCGGCGGCTTCTGCATACGCAACGACTGGTACCAGCCGCCGCCCGGCCCGCATCCACGCCGCCGCTCGCAATATTAAGATTGGATCAGTCGAGTTCGACCACCGCGCCGTCGCGCAACGTGACGCGGCGATCCATTTGCGCAGCGATGTCCATGTTGTGGGTGGCGATGACGGCAGCGAGCCCCGAGGCGCGGACCAACTGACTGAACGTGCCGAACACGCGTTCGGCGGTGTTGACATCGAGATTGCCGGTCGGCTCGTCGGCGAGCAAAAGGCGCGGCGCATTGGCGACCGCGCGCGCAATAGCGACGCGCTGCTGCTCGCCGCCGGAGAGCTCCGCCGGCCGATGCGTGATCCGGTCCTTCAAACCGAGATAGGACAGCAATTCGGCGCTGCGGGTCGCCGCTTCGCGCCGCGACAGGCCGCGGATCATCTGCGGCAGGATGACGTTTTCCAGCGCCGAGAATTCCGGCAGCAGATGATGAAACTGATAGACGAAGCCAATCTCGGTGCGGCGGATGCGCGTGCGCTGTAGATCGCTGAGCTGCGAGGTCGCGGCCCCGTCGATATAGACCTCGCCGGAGGTGGGCGGTTCAAGAAGGCCGGCAATATGCAGCAGGGTCGATTTGCCTGAGCCTGACGGCGCGACCAGCGCTACCAGTTGGCCCGGCCATACCGCGAGCTCGGCATCCTTGAGAATATCGAGCCGCGCCTCTCCCTGATTGAAATGGCGGCAGATGCCGTGGAGGAAGAGGATCGGCTGTTCCTCGCGGTCGGCGAGCGACGTTCCGGCCTGGCCTATCGTGGTGGTGTCATCCATCGCGTTCCGATCACTCGTAGCGCAGCGCTTCGACAGGATCGAGCCGCGCCGCCCGCCACGACGGATAAAGCGTTGCCAAAAGCGACAGCCCGAGCGCCATGATCAGGACCGCCGTGGTTTCCTTGAAGTTCATCACCGCCGGAAGCTGCGACAGGAAATAGAGCTCCGGCGAAAATAATTCGGTATTGGTCAGCCAGGACAGGAAACGCCGGATATTCTCGATATCAAGACAGACCAGCATGCCGAGCAGGAAGCCGACCAGCGTACCGACAACGCCGATCGAGGCGCCGGCGATTAGGAAGACGCGCATGATCGAGCCCTGGGTCGCCCCCATGGTGCGCAGGATAGCGATGTCGCTCGATTTGTCTTTGACCAGCATGATCAGGCCGGACACGATATTGAGCGCCGCGACCAGCACGATCAAGGTCAAGATCAGGAACATCACATTGCGCTCGACCTGAAGCGCGTTGAAGAACGTCGCGTTGCGCTGGCGCCAGTCGACCATATAGATCGGCCGCGCCGCGGCCTCCGTCACAGCTTTGCGGAATTCCTCGATGCGGTCAGGATTGTCGGTATAGACCTCAATCGCGGTGACATCGCCGGCGCGGTTGAAATAGGCCTGCGCCTCGGTCAATGGCATGAAGATGAACGCGGAATCGTATTCGGACATGCCGATTTCGAATACCGCCGCGATCTTATAGGCCTTGATCCGCGGCGTGGTGCCCATTGGCGTCACTGCGCCGCGCGGCGCGACCAAAGTGAGATTGTCGCCGGCGCGCACCGACAGTTGCTCGGCAAGCCGCGAGCCGATGGCGATGGCCTGATTGTCGTCGAAACCGTCGAGCGTGCCCTGTTTGATGTGTGTTGAAACCTGCGTGAGTTTCGCGAGGTCCTGGCCGCGCATGCCGCGGACCACGACACCCGAGGCATTGAACGGCGACGAGGCCAGCGCCTGGCCTTCGACCAGCGGGGCGGCGAGATAGACGCCGTTGACCTTGGACACACGCGCCGACACGTCAGCGAAGTCGGTGAGCGGCTGTTCCAGCGGCTGGATCAAGAGATGGCCATTGAGGCCGAGAATCTTCCCCAGCAGTTCCTGACGAAATCCGTTCATCACTGCCATGACGATGATCAGGGTGGCGACGCCCAGCATGATGCCGAGGAACGAGAACACGGCGATCACGGAAATGAAGCTCTCTTTGCGCCGCGCTCCTAAATAGCGCAGCGACAACATCCACTCGACCGCCGAAAACGGATGGGTGCCGGTTGGTTCGGCCATTGCCATTTATGTCATATCCCCGTCCCGCCCACAGCCCGGAGTTTCACACGATTCTGGCGGTTTCAAGCCTGGCAGATCGCGTCAATCGGTCGCCGCGCACAAGTTCGTTCGAAATCATCCGCTTAATGGCCGGTCTCACGATGTGATTTTCGCCACCGCATCGGCCGGCGACATCAATTCCCGCTGCCCATCGGCGCGGCGCTTCACCTCGACCTTGCCCTCGGCAAGACTGCGCGGGCCGACCAGGATCTGCCAGGGAACGCCGATCAGATCGGCGGTGGCAAATTTCGCGCCGGGCCGCTCGTCGAGATCGTCGTAAAGGGTGTCGATCCCCTTGGCGCGCAGCTCCGCGTAGAGCGTCTCGCAGGCCGGGTCGGTGTCGGCACCGCCCTGCTTGAGATTGAGGATCATGGCGTTGAACGGCGCCACCGCATCCGGCCATTTGATCCCGGCGTCGTCATGGGAGGCCTCGATGATGGCGGCAACCAGCCGGCTCGGACCGATGCCGTAGGAGCCGCCATGGATCGGGCGGTCGATCCCGTCCGGCCCGGTCACGACGGCCTTCATCGGCTCGGAATATTTGGTGCCGAAATAGAAAATATGGCCGACCTCGATGCCGCGCGCCGAGAGGCCCTTCTGGCCGAGCTTGGCGAAGGCCGCGGGGTCATGCTTTTCCGAAGTCGCGGCATAGAGCGACGTCCATTTGTCGACAACGGCCTGCAGCCGGCCGACATGGTCGAAATCGACGTCGGGACCGGGGACCTCGAAGTTCAGATATTCGCTGTCGCAATAGACTTCGCTTTCGCCGGTTTCGGCGAGGATGATGAATTCATGCGACAGGTTGCCGCCGATCGGACCGCTTTCGGCGACCATCGGGATCGAGCGCAGGCCCATGCGGGCGAAGGTGCGCAGATAGGCGACGAACATGCGGTTATAGGAATGCTTGGCGCCCTCGAAATCGAGGTCGAAGGAATAGGCGTCCTTCATCAGGAATTCGCGCCCGCGCATCACGCCGAAACGCGGCCGCACCTCGTCGCGGAATTTCCACTGGATGTGATAGAGATTGAGCGGCAGGTCCTTGTAGGACCGCACATAGCTGCGAAAGATCGAGGTGATCATTTCCTCGTTGGTCGGCCCGTAGAGCATGTCGCGCTCGTGCCGGTCCTTGATGCGCAGCATCTCCTTGCCATAGGCCTCGTAGCGGCCGCTTTCGCGCCACAGATCGGCCGGCTGGATGGTCGGCATCAGGAGTTCGACGGCGCCGGACCGCTCCTGCTCCTCGCGGACGATGGCGCAGACCTTCTGCAGCACCCGGAACCCGAGCGGCAGGAACGTGTAGATGCCGGCCGCCTCCTGCCGGATCATGCCGGCCCGCAGCATCAGGCGGTGGGACGCGATTTCCGCCTCTTTAGGCGTCTCACGCAAAATGGGCAGGAAGTATCGGGACAGGCGCATGAAATTTTCCGGCAAGCCAGCGGTTGAATGGGGGCACAAAAGGCCGCAACGGCAGCCGAATTACAAGTCCCGAGCAGCGGTTCGGCCGCGGAACGGCGAAATCGGGCGCCAAATGGTCCCAAGAAGCCCGCGCGAGAGGCCAAACGGCTCAGAAAATTTTTGCTCCGGGCGGCTGGTAACAGGATGACAAACATTTGGAATTCGCCTACAAATGTAATTGCGACCCTGAGGGCCGCCGCATGTGACGGGTAATGCATGCGACGGGATAAGTCAGGGCGGCGGTCCAAGTCTCGGGAGGAAGACCCGCGAGCGGAAAGCGTCGCCAGCCACGTCATAAGCCGCATTTCTACAAAGAACGTGGGTTAGCGGTCAGATGAGGATTTCAGGGCAGGGCTTTGGCCCTGCTTTTTCTTTTGGGCTCCTGCCCGCCTCCTACCGCATCGTTGCGCCAAAGAGCGCAAGCAAAGCGCGCATAAGTCCATCCAATATACTGATTTTTATTGTGTTTTCGTGCCGACGAACGGCGCCATCAGGCTGTCGATTGTCACCAGGCGCTCAGCATAGACCACGTAACAGGTGGCATAGATCACGCTCGCGACCAGCGTGGTCCACAACAGCTTGCGCCCTAGGCTGAATTGGGTGGGCGCGCCTGGATCGGTGCCCGGCGCGATCGGCTCCTCGTCAGGTCCGGCTTCGTGCTGGCTGCGAATGCCGAACGGCAGCACAGCAAATAGCGTCACCCACCAGATCAGGAAAAAGATTGCGATGGCGGTGGTGACGCTCATGCCTGTTCGAGCTCGACCAAAGTGCCGGAGAAATCTTTCGGGTGCAGAAAGAGGACCGGCTTGCCATGCGCCCCGACCTTCGGCTCGCCGTCGCCGAGCACGCGCGCCCCCGCCGCCTTGAGTGCGTCGCGCGCGGCGCGAATATCGTCGACCTCGTAGCAGACGTGATGCATGCCGCCGTCCGGATTGCGCTCGAGGAATTTGGCGATCGGCGAACCCTCGCCGAGCGGCTCCAGCAGCTCGATCTTGGTGTTGGGCAATGTGATGAACACTGTGGTGACACCGTGGTCGGGCTGCGGCACGGCGGCGGAAACCTCGGCGCCGAGGACGTCGCGATATGTCGCAGCCGCCTTGGCGATGTCGCGCACCGCGATCGCGACGTGATTGAGCTTGCCGATCATTGGTCCTCTCTCCTGCAGCCCGGCAACCGCACTATAGCGCGTTAGACCGTGAGGACGTGAACGTGGCAGATCGGCTTTTTCTTCCAGCGCTCGGCGATTGCCCCGCGTACGCCGCGCCGCACGGCTTCAGCCACCACATCGGGATCGCGGCGGCGGGGCTTGGGCAGCGCGTCGAAGGCAAGCTCGACCGCATCGCGGGCGATCTCGGTCATTGACGCGCCATTGGCGTCGGTCTCCGGCAGGCCGATCAGCTCGATTTCCGGCGTGGCGGCGAGCGTCCCCTTCTCTGTCAGCGCCAGCGCCACCGAGACCATGCCGGCAAAGCTCAGGCGCCGGCGCGCCGCGAACGTGCGCGAGTTGGCGCTGACCAGAAGCGCGCCATCCTTGTAGAGCCGCCCCGACGGGACCTCGTCGATGATCTCGGGTCCCGCGTCGGCGAGCCGCACCAGATCGCCGTTGCGGCACACCAGCACATGCGGCACGCCGGCTTTGCGGGCAAGGTCGGCATGTTCGGCGAGATGCAGCGCCTCGCCGTGGGCGGGAATCAGAATTTTCGGGCGCACCCAGCCGATCATCTGGCGCAATTCGTCGCGCCGCGGATGGCCGGAGACATGGACAAGGTGCGTGCGGTCGGTGATGACCTCGACGCCCTGTTCGACCAGGCCGTTGATCACCTTGGCAATCGCCTTTTCGTTGCCCGGGATCGGCCGCGCCGAGAAGATCACCCGGTCGCCGCGTGACAATGTCACGTCCGGATGTTCGTCCTGGGCGATGCGGGCGAGCGCCGCGCGCGACTCGCCCTGGCTGCCGGTGCACAGCGCCAGCACTTTGTCCGGCGGCAGATAACCGTAGCTTTCGACGCCGCGGAAATCCTGCACGTCCTTGAGATAGCCGGTCTCGCGCGCGACCTGGACCACGCGCTCCATGGCGCGGCCGACAACGACCACTTCGCGGTCAGCGGCGCGGGCAGCGTCGGCGACTGCGCGCAGCCGCCCAACATGGGAGGCGAAAGTGGTGACCGCGACGCGGCGCCGCGCGGTGCGGATCAGTTCGGCCAACGTCTTCGCGACATCTGCTTCCGATGGCGACTGGCCCTCGCGCACCGCATTGGTGGAATCGCCGATCAGCGCCAGCACGCCCTTGTCGCCGAGGGCCTTGAGCTTGGCCGCGTCGGTCGGACCGCCAACGATCGGCGTCTCGTCGATCTTCCAGTCGCCGGTGTGAACGACGGTACCGACGGGAGTGCGGATCGCAAGCGCGTTCGATTCCGGAATCGAATGCGAGACATTGATAAAATCGATCTCGAATGGCCCGAGCGACACATGACCGCCAACCGGCACGACGTTGACCGGAATTTCCGGCACGCCCGGCTCGGCCGCGCGCCGCGCCTCGAACAGAGCGGCGGAGAACGGCGTCGCGTAGAACGGCACTTTCAGCTTCGGCCACAGATCCATGATCGCGCCCATGTGGTCCTCATGGGCGTGGGTAAGGATGAGGCCGAGAATGTTCTTGCGCTCTTCGATCAGGAACGAGATGTCGGGCAGGATCAGGTCGACGCCGGGCAGATGCTCTTCGGAGGCGAATGAAACACCGCAATCGACCATGATCCATTGCCGGCGGCCGTTTGTCGCCGAAGCCATAGATCGAGAGATTCATCCCGATTTCGCCAAAGCCGCCGAGCGGCGCAAAGACAAGCTCTCCCGGCATCTATTTGTCCTGCCCTTTTGCGGTCTGCTCGCGCGGACTTTTGCGCAGCATGCTCACGACCGGTGCCGGCGGAGTGGCAACAGGAAATATGTCACCGGCGGTGATGGTTTGCAGCCGGCCGTCCATGCCGCGCAACAGCAGGTGTCCGGCATCATCGAGGCCTTCGAAATACCCCGCGAGCTCACGGCCGGAAAGCCGCACAGTGATCTCGCCGCCGAGGCCAGTCGCGCAATTAAGCCAATCGGCGCGGATGCCGCGGAAGCCCGCGCCGCGATTCCATTGATCGAGGCGTTTCATCATGCAATGCGACAACACAGAGAATAGACTTTCCGGCGACACTTTGCCTCCGGCTTCGGCAATATCGGTGGCCGGAAACGACGCCTGCGCCGGATGGCGGACGCAATTGACGCCGATCCCGACGGCGACGGCAAGCTTGCCTTCGGCCATTTCGCTTTCGATCAGGATGCCGGCGAGCTTCCTGTGGGCGTGGAGCACGTCATTGGGCCATTTGAGTGCCAGACCATCGCGAAGATCGCGGGCGCGCTCGACAATCGCGTCATACACGGCAAGGCCCGCGACAAAGGCCAGTTGCGGCGCGGTCTCGGGCGGCGCCGGGTCGAACAATAACAGGCTTGCGTAGAGGTTCCCTCGCGCCGACACCCATTCCCGGCCGCGCCGGCCACGGCCCGCGGTCTGCTCGCCCGCCACGACCCAGAGCGGGCCCCGGTCCCCGGAACGCGCCGCCACCAGCGCTTCCGAATTGGTCGACCCCACGACGTCATGCGCGATGAGGCGAAAGCCCGCCGCAGCGGCGGTGGGATCAAGCCGCATCAGAACAGGGAATGCGCGGCCGCGCTCGCCACGCTGACCAGCGGGCCCGGATAGACGATGAACAGGATGTTGAATAGGCCGCAGATCGCGAGCACCACGCGCAATTCATAGGGCGTTTCAACAAACTCTCCGGCGGCCTCGTCGAAATACATGGTCTTGATGATGACGAGATAGTAGTAAGCGCCGACCACGCTGGCTAAGAACGCCGATCACGGCAAGGATGTACAGGCCGGCTTTTGATCGCCGCGGTGAACACAAAGTACTTGGCGAAGAAGCCGGCGAGCGGCGGAATGCCGGCCATCGAGAACAGCAGCATCGCCATGAAGAATGCCATGGTCGGATGGGTGCGAGCGAGACCTGCGAGCTGATCGACGTTCTCGACCATACCGGTCGAACGCCGCATCGACAGAATGACGGCGAACACGCCGAGCGTCATCGTCACGTAGATGGCGATATAGATGAGTACGCCTTGCACGCCTTCGGAGGTTCCGGCGGCAAGCCCGATCAGCGCGAAGCCCATATGGCCGATCGACGAATAGGCCATCAGGCGCTTGATGTTGCGCTGACCGATCGCGCGCGAAAGAGCCTAGCGCCATCGAGGCGATCGAGACAAAGACCACGATCTGCTGCCATTGCGACGTGACGCTCGGAAAGGCCGATGACCGCGACACGCACGAACATGGCGATGCCGGCGACTTTCGGCGCGGCGGCAAAAAAGGCGGTCACCGGCGTCGGCGCGCCTTCATAGACGTCCGGCGTCCACATGTGAAACGGCACCGCCGAGACTTTGAAGCAGAAGCCGGCGAACAGAAAGACGATGCCGAAGATCAGCCCGGTCTGGACCGCACCGCTCGCATGCCCCGCCGCTTGCGCGATGCCGGCAAACTCGACGGTGCCGGTGAAGCCATAGACCAGCGAGGCGCCATAGAGCAGCATGCCCGAGGACAGCGCGCCGAGGACGAAATATTTCAGTCCCGCTTCCGTCGCCCGCAGCGAATCGCGATAACTCGCCGCGACCACATAGAGCGGCAGGCTCATCAATTCGAGACCGAGATAGAGCGCGATCAGGTCGGCCGCCGAGATCAGCATCAGCATGCCGAGCGTCGAGAGCAGGATCAGTATCGAATATTCGAAACGATGCTGTCGCTCCTTCTGCGCGTAATCAAGCGACATAACGATCGCCGCCGCCGAGCCGATGAGCGCCAGGATTTTCAGGAAGCGCGCGAAATCGTCGACGACGAAGCTGCCACCGAAGGTCGTCAGCTTACCGTGCGGCAGCATCACCAGCGCGATGCCGGCGGCGACCAGAAGCAGGACGGCGACGACATCGACGGTGCGGCCGCCTGGCTCGCCGCGATAGACGCCGAGCATCAGCAGCGCCATGGCGCCGAGGCCAAGCATAAATTCGGGGATGAGCGGGATCAGCGTCGGAAGCGTGTACATGGCCACCCCTGCCCCTATCGAGCCAGGGCGGCGGTCTTATCCGCCGCCTGCGCCGCGCTGAGCGCGTGATGGTAGTTGTCCATCAATTGCGTCACCGAAGCAGATGTGAAATCGAGCACCGGCTTCGGATAAACGCCGAGCAAGATGGTGAGCACGATCAGCGGCGTGAAAATCGTCATTTCGCGCCAGCCGATATCCCTAATGTTGAACAGGCTCGGCTTTTCGAGCTTGCCGAAAATGATCTTGCGGTAGAGCCACAGCGCATAGGCAGCCGACAGGATGGTGCCGATGGTCGCCAGCGTTGCCACCCAGGTATTGATGCGGAAGGTGCCGATCAATGTGAGGAATTCGCCGACGAAGCCCGACGTGCCGGGCAGGCCGACATTGGCCAGCGTGAACACCAGGAAGACGAAGGCATAAATCGGCATGCGATTGACGAGGCCGCCATAGGCCGCGATCTCGCGCGTATGCATGCGGTCGTAGACGACACCGACGCAAAGGAAGAGCGCGGCGGAGACGATGCCGTGCGAGATCATCTGGAAAATACCGCCGGCAATGCCCTGCGCCGTCATGGCGAAGATGCCCATGGTGACAAAGCCCATATGCGCCACCGAGGAATAGGCGATGAGCTTCTTCATGTCCTCCTGCATCAGGGCGACCAGCGACGTGTAGATGATCGCGATGACCGAGAGCGCGTAGATCAGCGGCGCCAGGTGCTGCGAGGCTTCCGGGAACATCGGTAGCGAGAAGCGCAGGAAGCCATAGCCGCCGAGCTTGAGTAGGATCGCCGCGAGGATCACTGAGCCCGCGGTCGGCGCCTCGACATGAGCGTCAGGCAGCCAAGTATGCACCGGCCACATCGGCATCTTGACGGCGAAGGACGCCAGGAAGGCGAACCACGCCCAGGTCTGCAGATTACGCGGGAAAGCGTGATGCAGAAGCGTCGGGATATCGGTCGTGCCGGCGTCCCAATACATCGCCATGATGGCGAGCAGCATGAGCACCGAGCCCAACAGCGTATAGAGGAAGAACTTGAAGCTCGCATAGACGCGGCGCGGGCCGCCCCAGACGCCGATGATCAGGAACATCGGGATGAGGCCGCCCTCGAAGAACAGATAGAACAGCACGAGATCGAGCGCGCAGAAGGTGCCGACCATCAGCACTTCGAGCACCAGGAACGCGATCATATATTCGCGCACCCGGGTCTGGATCGCGGTCCAGCTCGCGAGAATCGAGATCGGCAGGATCGCGGTGGTGAGAATGACCAGCGGCAGCGAAATGCCGTCGACCCCCATCGCGTAATTGATAGCGCCGCCGAGCCAGGGATGCTTTTCGGTGAACTGGAAGTCCGGGTTCGACGGATCGAAGCGCCAGATCAGCAACAGAGAAATGGCAAAAGTGATGAGCGTCGTCCACAGCGCCGCCCAGCGCGCATTGCGCTTGCCGGCCTCATCGTCGTTCAGGCAAAGCCCAATGAACAGAGCGCCGACGAGCGGGAGGAAGACGACGACGGACAGGATCGGCCAGCTTGTCATCAGTGCGGTCCCGAAAACGTGAACCAGGTGATGGCGGCGGCGACGCCGATCATCATGGCGAAGGCATAGTGATAGAGATAGCCGGTCTGCAGCCGGACCACGCTCCTGGTGACGTCGAGCACGCGCGCCGAGACGCCGTCAGGCCCGAAGCCGTCGATGATGAAGCCGTCGCCGCCTTTCCACAGCAGGCGTCCAAGCCGCATTATCGGTCGCACGAACAGGAAGTCGTAAATCTCGTCGAAATACCATTTGTTGAGCAGGAACTCGTAGAGCGGCTTCTGATCGCGCGCCAACGCCGCCGGAATGTCGGGCCGGCGGATATAGAACTGATAAGCGACGAGGAAGCCGATGATCATCATGACCGTCGGCGCGAGACTGTTCAGAAGCGGCAAGGCCTCGATCTGGGCGAACATCGTATTCTCGGTGTGCAGCGCGAGCGACCCGCGGAAGAATCCATCGGCACTCTCGCCGGTGAAAATGTGCAGGAACGGATAGCCGGCAAAAAGTGCGCCGAACGCCAACACCGCGAGCGGGATGAGCATCACCTTCGGGCTCTCATGTGCGGCGTCGTAGTGATGCTGATCATGCGGCGTGCCGTGGAAGGTCATGAAGATGACTCGCCACGAATAGAACGACGTCAGCGCTGCTGCGAGAACGGTCATGATGAAGCCGTAGCTCGCGGCAAAGCCCTGCACCACGTCATCGGCCTCGATGATCGCGTCCTTGGAGAAATAGCCGGCGGTGAAGGGAAAGCCGGTCAGCGCCAAGGTGCCGATCAGCATCATGGCGTAAGTGAACGGAATCTTGCGCCATAAGCCGCCCATTTTGCGCATGTCCTGCTCGTGGTGCATCGCCAAGATCACCGAGCCCGAGCAGAGGAATAACAGCGCCTTGAAGAAGGCATGGGTGAACAGGTGGAACATGCCGATCGAATAGGCGCCGGAGCCCATGGCGACGAACATGTAGCCGAGCTGGGAACAGGTCGAATAGGCGATCACTTTTTTGATGTCGTTTTGTACGAGGCCGATTGTGGCGGCGAACATCGCCGTCGTGCCGCCGATCACAATGACAAAGGCCTTGGCGTGCGGCGCCAGTTCGAACAGCGGCGACAGCCGCGCCACCATGAAGACGCCGGCAGTGACCATGGTCGCCGCGTGAATGAGGGCGGAAACGGGTGTCGGACCTTCCATGGCGTCGGGAAGCCAGGTGTGCAGCAGGAACTGCGCCGACTTGCCCATCGCGCCCATGAACAGTAGCAGGCACATCGTGGTCAGCGCGTCGACGTTCCAGCTCAAGAAATGAAAGCTCTTCCCGACCAGCGATGGCGCTTGCGCGAAGATGGTGTCGAAATCGATGGCGCCGGTAAGATAGAAGGCGGTGAAAATCCCGAGCGAAAAACCGAAATCGCCGACGCGGTTGACGAGGAAGGCCTTGATCGCGGCCGCATTGGCTTCGGGCTTGTAGTACCAGAAGCCGATCAGGAGATAGCTGGCGAGGCCGACGCCTTCCCAACCGAAGAACAGCTGCAGGAGATTGTCCGCCGTCACCAGCATCAGCATGGCGAAGGTGAAGAACGACAGATAGGCGAAGAACCGCGGCTTGTAGGGGTCCTCCGCCATGTAGCCGATCGAATAAATATGGACGAGCGACGACACCGTCGTCACCACGACCAGCATCACCGCGGTCAGCGGATCGATGCGCAGCGCCCATTCCGAATGCAGGTCGCCGAAGCTGATGAACGAGAACAGCGTGATACGAGCATCGTGGTGCTCGATGCCGACATCGTAGAAGGCGTACCAGGACAAGACGCAGGAGATCACCAGGAAGGTCGAGGTGATCAGCTCGGCGCCGAGCGAACCCGCGGCGGAAGGCTCCTGCGCGCCGTGATCGTCGCCATTGTGTTCACTATGGGTCTCATGCGCGACCGCGTGAGCGGCCCCAGACGACGGCGCTGCATGATCGTCATGCGGCGGCGGCGGATCCTCGCCGGGGAAACGATTGCGCGCGCCAACGAGCGAAACCGCGCCCGCGATGATGGCGCCGAGAAGCGGCAGGAGGACGATGGCTTCGTACATTGCCGCTTCAGCCCTTCATCAAATTGATGTCTTCCACGGCGATCGAGCCGCGGTTGCGGAAATAGGCGACCAAGATGGCAAGGCCGATCGCGGCCTCGGCGGCGGCGACCGTGAGCACGATCAGCGCATAGACCTGGCCAACGATGTCGTTGAGAAAGACCGAAAACGCCACCAGGTTGATGTTGACCGACAGCAGGATGAGCTCGATCGACATCAGAATGACGATGACGTTCTTGCGATTGATGAAAATCCCCATCACACCGAGCGTGAACAGGATCGCGCCGACTGCGAGATAGTGCCCGAGCCCGATGATCATGAGAGCCCCTGCCCCGACTTGACCTGCACGACTTCGATCGCGGTCGCCTTACTGCGCGCATTCTGCGCTGCGATGCTCTGCCGCTTCACATTGGTCTTGTGCTGCAAGGTCAGCACGATGGCGCCGATCATGGCGACCAGAAGAATGACGCCCGCCGCCTGGAAGAAATAGACGTAGCGTGTATAGAGCACGAGCCCGAGCGCCTGCGTATTGCTGATCTGATCGGCGGGCGGGATCGGCGCGGTGATGGCCTTGCCGACATCCGGGCCGATGGTCCAGCCGATCAATACCGCCGCCAGCTCGAAAAACAGGATGATGCCGATGGCGCCGCCGATCGGCAGGTAATTGATGAAGCCTTGGCGCAGCTCGGCGAAGTCGACGTCGAGCATCATCACGACGAACAGGAACAACACGGCGACCGCGCCGACATAGACGATGATCAGAATGAAGGCGAGGAACTCGGCGCCGATCAGCACGAACAACCCCGCCGCATTGACGAAAGCGAGGATCAGAAACAGCACCGAATGCACCGGATTGCGCGAGAAGATCACCATGACTGCCGAGGCCACGGTCACAATCGCAAACAAATAAAAGAACAGCGCGTGGATGATCATGGTCCGGCCGGTCTCAGCGGTAGGGCGCGTCGAGCGCGATGCTGCGGGCGATCTCGCGTTCCCAGCGATCGCCGTTCGCCAAGAGGCGTTCCTTGTCGTAGTACAATTCCTCGCGGGTTTCGGTGGCGAATTCGAAATTCGGCCCCTCGACGATGGCGTCGACCGGACAGGCTTCCTGACACAGACCGCAATAGATGCATTTCACCATGTCGATGTCGTAGCGCGTGGTGCGCCGCGTGCCGTCGTTGCGTCGCGGCCCGGCCTCGATGGTGATGGCCTGCGCCGGGCAGATCGCCTCGCACAGCTTGCAGGCAATGCAGCGTTCCTCGCCGTTCGGATAGCGGCGCAGCGCATGCTCGCCACGGAAGCGCGGCGACAGCCGGCCTTTTTCGAACGGATAGTTGAGCGTCGCCTTCGGTTTGAAGAAATAACGCATCGACAGGAAGAAGGCCTGCACGAATTCCTTCAGGAACAGCGAGCGGGCGGCCATATCAAAACTCATATTACCCTCTCACGCTGAGCGCCGCGCCGAGCCAATAGCCCGCAGCGGCCAGGATTGCGATACCGGCGCCGAGAATGAGCCGGCGCATGACCGAGAGCTTGTCTTCGAAGGCCTGGCGCTGTTCGAGCGTCATCGGGCCGGACTGCTCCCGCTGCTGCCGCTCGAAGAACCGAATGCCCGGCGCGTAGATCGCAACCGCGATCATGGTCCCGATCAGCGCGCCGATCCAGGCCGGCAGCGAAAAATCCATATGGCCTGTCATGATGCCGTTCTCCCGTCATTTCGGCACCCAGCCGGTGACCTGCAGCACGGCGGCGACGATGACGACCATGCCGAGCGAGATCGGCAGGAACACTTTCCATCCGAGCCGCATCAGCTGGTCGTAGCGATAGCGCGGCACGAAGGCCTTCACCATGGCGAACATGAAGAAAACGAAGAACGCCTTCAGCACGAACCAGATGATGCCCGGCACCCAGGTGAACGGCGGCACCGCGAGCGGCGGCAGCCAGCCGCCGAAGAACATGATGGTCGCCAGCGCGCACATGCTGCAGACGGCGACATATTCGCCGAGCATGAACATCATGTAGGGCGTGGAACCGTATTCGACCATGAAGCCGGCGACGAGTTCCAATTCCGCTTCGATGAGGTCGAACGGCGGCCGGTTGGTTTCGGCGAGCGAGGAGACAAAGAAGATCACCAGCATCGGCAAGAGCGGCAGCCAATACCAGTTCAAGATCGACAGCCAAGGCACGCCGATAAGGCTCGCCAGACCGTGGTTCTGCGCCTCGACGATGGCGGTAAGATTGAGCGAACCGACACAGAGCAGCACGGTGATGATGACGAAGCCGATCGAGACTTCGTAGGACACCATCTGCGCCGCCGAGCGCAGCGCCGCCAGGAACGGGTATTTCGAGTTCGACGCCCAGCCCGCCATGATCACGCCGTACACACCGAGCGAGGAAATGGCGAAGACATAGAGAATGCCGACATTGATATTGGAGATCACCCAGCCGGCGCTGACCGGGATCACCGCCCAGGCGGCGAGCGCGAGAACGCAGGTGACAAGCGGCGCCAAGAGGAACACGCCCTTGTTGGCGCCGGCCGGAATGACCGGCTCCTTGAGCACGAATTTCAGCAAATCGGCGAAGGACTGAAACAGGCCCCACGGCCCGACCACATTGGGGCCGCGCCGGATCTGCACCGCCGCCCAGATCTTGCGGTCGGCAAGGAGAACGTAGGCGACCGAAACCAACAACACGACGAGCAGCAGCACGCTCTCGGCGATCATGATCACCAGCGGCCAGAGATAAGTCGACCAAATGTCGGCCAGCGTCATCATGCGCCCTCTATTCCGCAGCCGTCATGGTGGAGCGTCCGAGCGCGATGGCCGAACATTCCGCCATCACTGCCGAACTGCGGGCGATGGCGTTGGTGAAGTAGAAATCGTCGATGGCCGGCATGAACGCCGCCTTGTCGACCGTACCGCCAAGCGCTGCGAGCTTGCCGATATCTCCGGCGTCGCCCGGGGCGATCTGGCCGACGCGCAGCAAATGCGGATGGGCCTTGTAGAGCGCCTGCCGCAAGGCCTGCAGCGAGTCATAAGGCAGCTTGTGCTTCAACACATCGGACAGTGCGCGCAGGATCGCCCAGTCTTCCTTGGCGTCACCGGGCGGAAACGAGGCGCGCGCCGCCATCTGCACCCTGCCCTCGGTATTGATGTAGGTCGCCGACTTTTCCGGATAGGCCGCGCCGGGCAGCACCACGTCGGCGCGCGAAGCGCCGCGATCGCCTTGCGTGCCGATATAGACGACGAAGGCGCCCTTGGGGATTTCGATTTCGTCGGCGCCGAGAAGGAAAACAAGATCGAGCGTGCCGAAGGCGGCCATCTGCCGCGCACTCAACGCTCCTGCCCCCGGCACGAAGCCGAGATCGAGCGCACCGACGCGCGAAGCGGCGTTGTGCAACACGCAATAGCCGTTCCAGCCGTCCTTGACGACGCCGAGATCGCGCGCGGCCTTGGCGGCGAGCGACGCCAGCGCCGCACCATCGCCACGGGCAAAAGCGCCGGCGCCGACGATCAACATCGGCCGCTCGGCTTTCTTGAAATTCTCAGCAAAGGTGTGCCGCGCAATGTCGGCAAGCGTCTCAGGGCCGGCGCCGAGATAATCGTAGGTGTAAGTCAGATCCACCTTCGGCCCGATCAGGCCGATCGGAAATTTGCCGGTGCGCCAGCGCCGGCGGATGCGGGCATTAAGGACGGCTGCTTCCTTGCGCGGATTGGAGCCGACTATGAGTAATGCATCGGCAGCGTCGATGCCGGCAATGCCGGCATTGAACAGATAGGTGGCGCGGCCCGCGGCCGGATCGAGCGCGGAGCCGTCCTGGCGGCAATCGAGATTGGTAACGCCAAGCCGCGTCATCAGATCCTTCAGCGCGTAAACCTCCTCGACCGCGGCAAGGTCGCCGACAATGGCGCCCATGCGCTTAGCATTGGTCTGCGCCACTTTGGCCGCGATCGCCTGGAACGCCTCGGTCCAAGTCGCCGGACGCAATTGGCCGTCCTTGCGCACATAGGGCTGATCGAGCCGCTGCGTGCGCAATCCGTCGACGACATGGCGGGTCTTGTCGGAAATCCACTCGTCGTTGATCTCATCGTTGATGCGCGGCAGGATGCGCATCACTTCGCTGCCGCGGGTATCGACGCGGATCGCCGAGCCGACAGCGTCCATCACGTCGATGGACTCGGTCTTGTTGAGCTCCCAGGGCCGCGCCGCGAAGGCATAGGGCTTCGAGGTCAGCGCGCCGACCGGACAGATATCGACGATATTGGCCTGCAGCTCGGAATGCAGCGCGCTTTCGAGATAGCTGGTGATCTCCATGTCCTCGCCGCGGCCGATGGCGCCGAGCTCGGGCACGCCCGCCACTTCGGTGATGAAGCGCACGCAGCGGGTGCACTGGATGCAGCGGTTCATCGACGTCTTGACCAGCGCGCCGAGATATTTGTCCTCGACCGCGCGCTTGTTCTCGGCGAAGCGGCTGGCATCGACGCCATAGGCCATCGACTGGTCCTGCAGATCGCATTCGCCGCCCTGGTCGCAGATCGGACAATCGAGCGGATGATTGATCAGCAGGAATTCCATCACGCCTTCGCGCGCCTTGCGCACCATGGGCGAGCGCGTCGACAGCACCTTGGGGGTGCCGTCCTTGTTCGGCATCAGGTCGCGCACCGCCATGGCGCAGGACGCCTGCGGCTTCGGCACGCCGGCCACCTCGATCAGGCACATGCGGCAGTTGCCGGCGATCGACAGCCTCTCGTGGTAGCAGAAGCGCGGAATCTCCGCGCCCGCGGCCTCGCACGCCTGCAACAGCGTGTATTCCGGCGGAACGTCGATCTCGTGACCGTCGACGATGAGCTTGGTCATGTCTCTCTCACGCCGCGTGTTCGTCAGGCGCGCACCGCGCCGTCTTCCATAATTGCGCGGCCGGCAAGTTCTCCCAGCCGAAGGCATAGTCCGACGGTCCGCGCACCGTCAGATGTTCGAGCCGCTCTTTTGCCTCTTCGAGGCTCGGCAAATGGCCGACCGGGATCCACCACATGACAAAGTGCGGCGTGTCCATCTTGTCGAACCATTCCGGGCGGCGTCCGTAGAAGCGCTTGTGCACGGTTTGATACACAAAGCGCTCAAGCGCTTCGACGCTCTCCCACACCGACAAATTCACCGCCATGTTCGGATCGGGAAACGGCCGGAAATTGGTGGCGTTGTCGCTCTCGTCTTTCAGCCGCCAGACAAAGCCGTCGCTGCGCTCGGCGAAGCCATTCACGAGATCAAGATTGTTCATGAAATCGGCCATGCGTGGATCGTCGGTCGGATAGCGAAAACGACCGATATTCAACTGCGCGAGATGCTGCGTCTGGTCCATCGCCATCACTCCGCCGCGACCGGCACAGGTTCGGGATGCGGATTTGCCGTGTACTGGTCGATCCGCTTCTCGATCACCGGACGGAAATGCCGCAGCAGGCCCTGAACCGGCCAGGCGGCGCCATCGCCGAAGGCGCAGATGGTGTGACCTTCGATCTGGGTGGTGACTTCCCAGAGCATGTCGATTTCGCGCTTCTGCGCACGGCCTTCGGCCATGCGGTTGAGCACGCGCCACATCCAGCCCATGCCTTCGCGGCACGGCGTGCACTGGCCGCAGCTCTCGTGCTTGTAGAAATAGGAGATGCGCGCCATGGCTCTGATGATGTCGTCGGACTTGTCCATGACGATCACGGCGGCGGTGCCGAGCGCGGATTTCTTGTCGCGGCAGCCGTCGAAATCCATCAGCAGCGTGTCGGCCTGATCGGGACCCGCCGGAACGAGCGGCATCGAGGAGCCGCCGGGAATGACGGCCAGCAGATTGTCCCAGCCGCCGCGCACGCCGCCGGCATGACGATCGATCAGTTCGCGCAGCGGAATGCCCATGTTCTCTTCGACGTTGCACGGCGTCTCGACATGGCCGGAAATGCAAAAGAGCTTGGTGCCGCTATTGTTGGCGCGGCCGATGCTCGAGAACCACGCCGCGCCGCGCCGCATGATGTCGGGCACCTGTGCGATGGTCTCGACATTATTGACGGTGGTCGGGCAGCCGTAGAGGCCCATATTGGCCGGGAACGGCGGCTTCAATCGCGGCTGGCCCTTCTTGCCCTCGAGGCTTTCGAGCAGCGCCGTCTCTTCGCCGCAGATGTAAGCGCCGGCGCCGTGATGCACGACGATATCGAAGTCCCAGCCATTGATATTGTTCTTGCCGATGAGCTTGGCGTCATAGGCTTCCTGCACGGCGATCTCGAGCCGCTCGCGTTCGCGGATGAATTCGCCGCGGATATAGATGAAGCAATGGTTCGCGGCCATGGCGCAGCCGGCGATCAGACAGCCTTCGATGAGAAGATGCGGATCGTGCCGCATGATCTCGCGATCCTTGCAGGTGCCGGGCTCGGACTCGTCGGCATTGATGACGAGATAATGCGGCCGCCCGTCGGACTGCTTGGGCATGAACGACCATTTCAGCCCGGTGGCGAAACCGGCGCCGCCGCGCCCGCGCTGGCCGGACGCCTTCATCTCGTTAATGATCCCGTCACGGCCCTTGGCGAAAATATCCTTGGTGCCGTCCCAGGCGCCGCGCGCGCGCGCAGCTTCCAGATGGAAGCCGTGGCGGCCGTAGAGATTCTTGAAAATGCGGTCCTTGTCGGCGAGCATCAGGGCTGCCCTGGTTTCGATGTTTCGGTGGACGTTGGAGCGCCTGGCCTTTTTCGGCTCGTAGATCGCGGGATCGGTGAGCGTGTTGGCGCCGCCGATCGGCGCCGAATTGATGCGGTCGACCTGCGGCCCGGGCTTGGGCGTTGCGGCCGGCGGAGAAATCGTTGATGATCCGCGTCAATGTCTCCGGCGTGAGATCCTCGTAGTAATCGGCATTGATCTGCACCATCGGCGCGTTGACGCAAGCGCCGAGACATTCGACTTCGATCCAGGAGAACGCGCCGTCCGAAGTGACGTCGCCTTCATGGCCGATCATGTTGTGGCAGACTTTCTTCAGCGCTTCGGAGCCGCGCAGCATGCAGGGTGTGGTGCCGCAGAGCTGCACGTGAAAGCGTCCGACCGGCGCCAGATTGAACATGGTGTAGAAGGTCGCGACTTCGAGCACGCGGATCTTGGCCATGCCGAGCATATCGGCGGTCGCCTCGATGGCCTTTTGCGGCAGCCAGCCGCCGCATTGCTCTTGCGCCTTCCATAAGATCGGGATCACCGCCGACTGCTGACGGCCTTCCGGATATTGCGCGATCTTAGCCTTCGACCATTCGAGATTTTCCGGCGTGAAGGCAAAGCTCGGCGGCTGCTTTTCGGCGAGACGGCGGACGGTCATCGGTCCACCTCGCCGAACACGATGTCGAGCGAGCCCAGGATCGCCGAGATGTCGGCAGAGCATGTAGCCGCGGCACAGGAAATCCATCGCCGCCAAATGGGGAAAGCCGGGCGCGCGGATCTTGCACTTGTAGGGCTTGTTGCTGCCGTCGGCGACGAGATAGACGCCGAACTCGCCCTTGGGCGCTTCGACGGCGGCATAGACTTCACCCTCCGGCACTTTGAAACCCTCGGTATAGAGCTTGAAGTGATGGATCAGCGCTTCCATCGAGCGCTTCATCTCGCCGCGCTTGGGCGGCACGATCTTATGGTCGTCGGCGCTCACCCGCCCTTGCCCGTCGCCCGCGCGCAGCCGCGTGATGCACTGCCTCATGATGCGGACCGACTGCCGCATCTCTTCCATGCGGATGCAATAACGGTCGTAATTGTCGCAGTTCTTGCCGATCGGAATGTCGAATTCCATTTCGGTATAGCACTCGTAAGGCTGCGACTTGCGCAGGTCCCAGGCCGCGCCCGAGCCGCGCACCATGACGCCGGAGAAGCCGCGCGCCCAGGCGTCTTCGAGCGTGACGATGCCGATGTCGACATTGCGCTGCTTGAAGATGCGGTTGTCGGTGAGCAGCATTTCGAGATCGTCGCAGACTTTCAGGAACGGATCGCAGAAGGCTTCGATGTCGTCGATCAGCTCTTTCGGCAGATCCTGATGCACGCCGCCGACGCGGAAATAAGCCGCGTGCATGCGCGAGCCCGAGGCGCGTTCATAGAAGCCCATCAGCTTCTCGCGTTCCTCGAAACCCCACAGTGGCGGCGTCAGCGCGCCGACATCCATGGCCTGCGTCGTGACATTGAGCAGATGCGACAGGATGCGGCCGATCTCGCAATAAAGCACGCGGATTAATTGGGCGCGGCGCGGCACGTCGAGGCCAAGCAGCTTTTCGGCGGCGAGACAGAAGGCATGCTCCTGATTGATCGGCGCCACGTAATCGAGCCGGTCGAAATACGGAATCGCCTGCAGATAGGTCTTCTGCTCGATCAGCTTCTCGGTGCCGCGATGAAGCAGACCGATGTGCGGATCGACGCGCTCGACGACTTCGCCGTCGAGCTCGAGCACGAGCCGCAGCACGCCATGGGCCGCAGGATGCTGCGGGCCGAAATTGATGGTGAAATTTCGTGTCTCGCCGGTATCGGTTTTCGCACGTGCCGCCTCGGCCATCACGCCACCTCCGCGGTGTTGCCATCCGCGATCTTCGCGGCCTTCGCCGCGAGCCGCGCATTGAACTTGTCCCAGGCGACGACGAAACGCTCGTGACGGCCCTCGCCGATCAGATCGACGCCGTCATGCGCCTTCACGCCGAAGGTGATGCGCTGGCCGGTCACGGCGAGGCATTCGACGTCCACCGTCACCGTCTGGCCCGGCAGAGTAGCCGCCAGATGGCTGACATCGACATGCACGCCGAGGCTGCCCTCGCCCGGATCGAGATGCGGCGCCAGCAAGCTGCGCGCACCCCCATTCCATCAGGATGATCATGTTGCCGGTGGCGAAAACCTTCGGCATCACCGCGATTTCCGGCGCCTCCGGATAGGTGTAAGGCACCGTCTTGTTCTCCGGCACCGTATAGGAGAAACGGTGCGTCATGCCGGGCTTGAGGGTGTTTTTCACGCCGCCACCTCACGAGCCCTTACCGGCCTTCTCGTCGCCCGGCAGCACGTAATCGGTACCTTCCCAGGGCGAGAGAAAATCGAAATTGCGGAATTCCTGCGTGAGCCGCACCGGCTCGTAGACGACGCGCTTGAGCTCGTCGTCGTAACGCACCTCGACAAAGCCGGTCAGCGGAAAATCCTTGCGCAGCGGATGGCCTTCGAAGCCGTAGTCCGTCAGCAGCCGGCGCATGTCGGGATGGCCGGTGAAGACCACGCCGTAGAGATCATAGGCCTCGCGCTCGAACCATTCGGTGGCGGGAAAGACCTCGATGATCGAGGGCACCGCGGTGTTTTCATCGGTCGGAACTTTGACGCGGATGCGCAGATTGAGCTTCGGCGACAACAGGTGATAGACGACGTCGAAACGCTGATCGCGGCTTGGATAGTCTACCGCCGTCACGTCGATCAGACTGATGAATTGGCAGCGCGGGTCGTCGCGCAGGAAGCGCATCACCGCGACGATGTCGCCAGCTTTCGCCGTTACGTTGAGCTCGTGATGGGCGACCGCGGCGGCGGTGATCGCGTCGGGCAGAGCGGCTGCGATTGCCTTGCCGAGCACATCAAGCGTTTCGTCCATGGTCAGCGCTCGATCGTGGCGGTGCGGCGGATTTTCTTCTGCAGCAGCAGCACGCCGTAAAGCAGCGCTTCCGCAGTCGGCGGGCAGCCCGGCACGTAGATGTCGACCGGCACGATGCGGTCGCAGCCGCGCACCACCGAATAGGAATAATGATAGTAGCCGCCGCCATTGGCGCAGGAGCCCATCGAGATGACGTAGCGCGGCTCCGGCATCTGGTCGTAGACCTTGCGCAGCGCGGGCGCCATCTTGTTGGTCAGCGTGCCGGCGACGATCATCACGTCGGACTGCCGCGGCGAAGCGCGCGGCGCGAAGCCGAAGCGCTCGACGTCGTAGCGCGGCATCGACACCTGCATCATCTCGACCGCGCAGCAGGCAAGCCCGAAGGTCATCCACATCAGCGAGCCGGTGCGCGCCCAGGCGATCAGGTCTTCCGCCGCAGTCACCAGGAAGCCCTTATCGGCGAGCTCGCTGTTGACGTCGGTGAAGAACGCGTCGTTGCTGCCGGCAGGTTTGCCGGTAAGCGCGGATCCAGATATTTGCGACCGCGGGGCCGCCATTGCGGGTTCGCTCAATCCCATTCGAGCGCTCCCTTCTTCCATTCGTAGATGAAGCCGATCGTCAGCACGCCCAGAAACACCATCATCGACCAGAAGCCGAATACGCCGAGCTTCCCGAACGCCGTGGCCCAGGGAAACAGGAAGCTCACTTCAAGATCGAAAATGATGAACAGGATCGCGACCAGGTAGTAGCGGATATCGAACGTCATTCGCGCGTCGTCGAAGGCGTTGAAGCCGCATTCGTAGGCCGACAGCTTTTCCGGATCGGGCTGCTGGTAGGCGACGACGAAGGCCACGACCAGGAGCACAAGGCCGATCAGAGCTGCGACGCCGATGAAGACGATGAGCGGCAAATAGTCATAAAGCAATTGCGTCAGAGCTTGGCTCATCAGAGGTCCTTCTGAGCAGCGCGCGACGTCCGCATTCTCGGGTGAGAACAGACCTCGGCGACACAGTTCCGAAGCGAAGCGAACGCGCCAATTTGCCCCAAAATCAAGCAGATTCGCGTCGCACCAAGAACTTGGGGAGCCTTAGCGCAGCGCACAAGAAGGTGCAAGACAGGCCTGTGTGTGGCGATGCGTTGGCGGCGCCCCTCGCGGCGATGTTACGCTGCCGTGACAATTTTGCCGTGCCGGCACGACGCCGCCCCAATGGCCGAACGCGCGCAAAGCGGCGATTGGCGGCTTGGCGTCCGCCCCGATTCCTGGCAGGGCAAGAGCGCGCCGCCGCCGCGGCCGGGTCCCGCGCCAAGGCACGCCAAAGACGTAAAAGGGAGTGGAACAGAAATGTCTGCATTTTCGCGCCGCGCCGCCATCCATGCGCTGGCCGCGGCGCCTTTGGCGGCGGCCTTTGGCGCCGCCATTCCGGCCGCGCGCGCCGACGACTACCCGTCCCGACCGGTCAAGATCATCGTGCCATTCGGCGCCGGCGGCCCGACCGACGTCTATACCCGCGACATCGCCGCCGAACTGCAGGCCGCCCTGCGGCAGGCCTTCGTCATGGAGAATCGGCCCGGCGCCGGGACCACGATCGGCACCGAATTCGTCGCCCATGCCGCGCCCGACGGCTACACGCTGCTGATGGTCTCGGGCACGCAGACGGTCAACGAGACGCTGTATCAGAAGAAGGCCTATGCCCTGATGCGGGACCTTGTGCCGATCGCCCCGCTGATGGACTCTGACCTCGTCCTGGTCGTGCACCCTTCGGTGCCGGCCAAGAACCTCGCCGAACTGATCGCACTCGCCAAGGCCAAGCCCGGGACGCTCAATTTCGGCTCGTCGGGACCCGGCTCGAACTATCACATGGCCGCCGAGCTTCTGCGCAACATCACCGGCATCGACATCGTGCATGTGCCGTATAAAGGCTCGAGCGGCATGCGCACCGACATTCTCTCCGGCCAGATTCAGCTGCTGTTCGATTCGGTGCCGACCATGGCGCCGCTGATCAAGGCCGGCATGGTGCGCCCGATCGGCACCAGCGGCAAAACCCGCTCGCCGATCCTGCCCGACGTGCCGACGCTGAGCGAAGCCGGCGCGCCCGGCTTCCAAGCGACGCTCTGGGTCGGCTTCATGGCGCCCAAGGATACACCGCAGCCGATCGTCGACCTGCTCAACCGCAATATCACCTCGATCCTGAAGCGATCCGACATCAAGAAGAAATGGGAAGAGGAAGGCGCGACCGCGCTGGTGATGACCCAGCCGGAATTCACGGCTTTCATGCAATCCGAGATCGTCAAATGGGCCAAGGTGATCAAGGACAATCACATCGCGCTGATCGATTAGCGCATTGACGCGACCCGCGCCCAAATCCACAAACGCCCGATTTCACCGAACGACCATCAACACAGGTGCACGATGAACGAGATGACCACGATCTCCGCCGCAGCCATCAAGGGCGAAGAGCATTGGACCACCAAGGACGGCAATGTGAAGCTGTTCATGTTCGAGAAATGCGCCGGCGACCCGGCCAAGACCGCGGGCACGATTCTGTTCGTGCACGGCTCCTCGATGGCCGGGCAGCCGACCTTCGATCTGCAGGTCGAGGGCCGGCCGGATTCGTCGGTGATGGACTGGTTCGCGCGCCGCGGCTTCGACTGCTGGTGCGTCGACATGGAAGGCTACGGCCGCTCGGAAAAGAGCCGCAACAATAATGCGCCGATCGCGCAAGGCGCCGACGACTGCTTCGCGGCGGCAACTTATATCGAGAAGCTGCGCGGCAAGCGCCCGCTTCTGGTCTATGGCATCTCCTCGGGCGCGCTGCGCGCGGCGATGTTCGCGGAGCGCCATCCGGACAAGGTGGCCCGGCTTGCGCTCGACGCCATGGTGTGGACCGGCGAAGGCTCGCCGACGCTGGCCGAGCGCAAGAAGAAGCTGCCGGAATTTTCCGCCAAGAACCGCCGGCCGATCGACAAGGCGTTCATTCATTCGATCTTCGAGCGCGACCATCCCGGCACCGCGGAGAAGAAGGTGATCGACGCTTTCGCCGACGCCGTGACTGCGCTCGACGATTCCGTGCCGACCGGCACCTATGTCGACATGTGTTCGCGGCTGCCGGTGATCGATCCGGAAAAGATCACGGTGCCGACGCTGGTCATGCGCGGCCAATGGGACGGCATCGCGAGCTTCGACGATCTGGTCAAATTCTTCGCCAAGCTGCCGAACCCGGACAAGCACTTTGCCGTCATGCCCGGGATTTCCCACGCCAGCTTCCAGCAGAAGAATTACGCGCTGGTCTACCACATCCTGTGGAGCTTCTTCGCCCAGCCGGCGCCGATCTATCGCGGCTGAGCGAAGTTGATGTGTTGTTGCTCGGCTCAGCGACGCGCGGCGCGGCGATGGACCTTCACGTTGCGAGAACGTGAGCCAGTCCGCACACGCGCGGCGATGCGACGCCGTACGTCCTCGACCGCATAGCCGTCCTCAAGACGCGGCGCGCAGTAGCGAGTTGGTAACTGCGCGCCATCGCCGGTGTAGAGCGTGTCGTAGTCGAGTGCGTTGTGGAACATGCCGCGGTTGTCTTCATCGAGATAAGTTTCCGACAGCGCGCCCTCGGCAATGATCACATCGTGCGTTTCAAGTTCGACATGGACATATTCGACCTTGTCGACCCGCTCCGCCTGGACGATCGAGATGCCGTTGACGAGATCCTTGGCCTCGATCAGCACGCCGCCCTGGTCGCTGAAATACATGGCATGATGCGGTGAGATCCAGAGATCCCGCACCGGCATGTTCGTGCCGAGGGCGCCCGCCTTGATGCAGACCGGCAGAATGTCTTTGCGACCGAGCACGAAACGGCCGGCATAGCTTCGCCGGCCGATCCATTTGACCGGCCGCAGTGCCCCGGAAGCGGTCACGACTTTGTCGCCGATCGCAAGCGTCTCGACCTTCTTTTCGCCGCGCTTGGTTTCGATCATCGTGCCCCGGCAATAGCAGGGAACAGGACCGTTGATCGAGCCGGCGCCGCTGATATCGGCGAAAGCGTTGCCGCCGCCGCCACCGCCGCCGGCGCCGGCAATATTTCCGCCGAGTTGCGCGAGCGCTCCGGGCCGGCCGGGCGCACCGCCAGCCCCCGCATAGGACCTGCTGCCGCCGCCGGTCGCGCCCGCTGCGCCGAAGCCGCCGTTGGTGCCGCTGACGCCGCCAGCGCCACCGGCGCCGCCAGAGTACGAGGTGTAGATCGCAGCATTGAATCCGTGGCCGCCTTGACCGCCAGCGCCGCCGACAGCCGAATCGTTGCGGAAGGAATCGCTTGACGCCAGAGTGAGGCCACCGCCGCGCGCGACATAGACGGCGCCAGCCGCGTTGCCGCCGGCGCCGCCGCCATCGCCAACGCCGTTACCAGCACCACCGGTTCCTCCGGTCGCTGTGTCGCTTTGCAGCACCGAATTGGTCAGCGTGAGATTGCCATACACATAAACGCCGCCGGCAGCCGCGCTGCCGTTGCCGCCGGTGGCGAAGGCGCTGTCGCTTGCGGCGCCAGTACGGCCTGTCGCATGGCCGTCGGCGATGACCAGGCCGTCGAGCGTGGCACTGACGCCGGCATTGATCGTGAAATCGGTGAAGTTGCTGGAACTGCCGCCGCCGTCGACGGTCACTGCCGGTGTCGTGGAGCCGGGCTGCGCGCCTTCGATGGTCACGTTCTTGGCAATAGCCAGCGTCGAGGCAAGATCGATCGTGGTCACCCACGGCTCGAAGCTGATCGTGTCGCCGGCATTTGCATGCGCAAGCTCGTAACGCAGCGAGCCGACCGTGTTGACGTTGTCGCTTTCGTTGGTGACGACATCGAAGCCGGCGCTGACCGTTCCGGCACCGCCGACGATGAAGGCGCTGCCGCCGCCGCCGCCGCCGCCGGCGCCGAGATCATAAAGCCTGCTGGGCGATCCGGGCTGGCCAAGCGCGCCGCCTCTGCCGCCATACGCACCGGTGGCCGCCGCGCCGGGCGCGCCGTAGCCGGTGTTGAAGCCGGTAACGCCGCCAGCGCCGCCAGTACCGGGGGCGTAGAATAATGCGAATGCGCCGACGGCGTTGCCGCCCTTACCACCGTCGCCGCCGACCGCGGAATCGCTGATGAAGGTATCGCTCGACGCAAGATCGAGGCTACCGCTCTTCGCGACATAGATGGCCCCCGCCGCGGATCCGCCGCCGCCGCCGCCGCCATAGGGACCGCCGAAGCCGCCCGACCCACCGGTCGCCGTGTCAGCTTGCAGGACGGAATTGTCGAGGGTCAGCGCGCCGGCGTCGTAAATGCCGCCGGCAGCGGCGCCTCCGTTACCTCCGGCGTCATACCCGGCGGCGCCATTGGCGCCGGCCGCGCCAGTCGCGTGACCATCCTGAATGATCAGCCCATCGATGGTTGCGCTGACGCCGGCATTGACCGTGAAGTCGGCAAAGTTGCTGGAATTGCCGCCGCCATTAATGGTCACACCGGGTGTTGTGGAGCCGGCCCGCAGACCGTCGATGGTAAGGTTCGCTGCAATCACCAGCGACGAGGAAAGATCGATCGTCGTAACCGACGGATCAAACAAAATCGTGTCGCCGGCGTGTGCGATCGCGAGTTCGAACCGCAGCGAGCCGGCCGTGGTCGCGTTGTCGCTATTGTTGGTGACGACAAGAGTCGCGGCGCCGGCGATGCTGCCTTTGCCGCCGACGACGAAGGCATTGCCGCCGCCGCCGCCGCCGCCGGGACCTGCAATATAACGCCCGGACGCGCCGGGCTGGCCGGGCGCGCCGCCCGCGCCGGCAAAACTGCCGCTGCCGGTCGTGCCGGGCGCGCCCGAGCCGGCATCGACGCCGGTAACGCCACCGGCACCGCCGACGCCGGAAGCGTAGCCCACAGCACCGCCGCCACCACCACCGACGCCCCCGGCCGCGGAATCGTTGATGAAGGAATCGCTTGGGTTGAGATCGAGACTGCCGGTCGCGCCGACATAGATGGCTCCCGCCGCGGACCCACCGCCGCCGCCGCCGCCATACGCAGCACCACGGCCCCCAAACCCGCCGGTCGCGGTGTCGGCCTGCAGGACAGAGTTGTTGAGAGTTAGCGCGCCGGCATCGTAAATGCCGCCGGCGGCGGCGCTTCCATGCCCCCCCGGCTGGGAAAGGTAGGACAGCGGAGTATTGGCGCCTGCCGCGCCGGTCGCGTGACCGTCCTGTATTATCAGTCCATCGAATGTTGCGGTGACGCCGGCATCGATGACGAAGTCGGAGAAATTGCTGCCGGCGCCGCCGCCATTGATGGTCACATCGGGATTCGTGGAGCCGGGCTGCAAGCCGTCGATCGTGATGCCCTTGTTGATCACCAGCGACGAGTTGAGATTGATCGTGGTGACATCGGTCGCGAAGTTGATGACGTCGCCGGGTGCAGCGGCGGCAAGCGCGGCCCGCAGCGAGCCCGCGCCGCTGTCGTTCTCGTTGGTGACGGTGATAGTTGCCATCGTCTTCATCCTTCCCAGCCGGTGTCAGTGCGCCGCCGCTTTCATTCCGATCCCCGCGCGGCGGCGCGCACGACTTGCCGCCGTGACACGATCAGGTTCGTGGCGCTGATGAAGAGCCGGCGGAGCGGGATTGAAATGCCGGCGTGAAAGCCGGGTTCTGCCGGAGATTGGCGCTCAACGGTGTCGAGAAGTAACCGGTGCGCGGCGGCGGCGAAAATATCGTCTGACTATCGATCCGATAGGCGCGCGCTATGAGCCAAAGAAGCTCGCATTCTTCGCCAAGCTGCCGAACCCGGACAAGCACTTTGCCGTCATGCCCGGCATTTCCCACGCCAGCTTCCAGCAGAAGAATTACGCGCTGGTCTACCACATCCTGTGGAGCTTCTTCGCCCAGCCGGCGCCGATCTATCGCGGCTAAGCGAAGTTGCTGTGTTGCTGTTCGGCTCAGGAACGCGCGGCGCGGCGGTGCACTCTCACATCGTAAGGGTGTGAGCCGATCCGCGCCCGCACGGCGATACGGCGGCGCACGTGCTCGACCGCATAGCCATCTTCGAGACGTGGCGCGCAATAGCGTGCGGGTTGCCAGGCATCCTCGCCGGCGTAGAGCGTTTCGTATTCGAGCGCGTTGTGGAACATGCCGCGATTGTCGTCGTCGAGATAGGTCTCGGACAGCGCGCCTTCGGCGATGATCACATCGTGGGTCTCAAGCTCGATGTGAAAATACTCGACCTTGTCGACGCGCGCGGTCTGCACGATCGAGGTGCCGTTGACGAGGTCTTTGGCCTCGATCAGCACGCCGCCGTCATCCGCGAAATACATCGCGTGGTGCGGCGAGATCCAAAGATCACGCTCGGGCACGTTGACGCCGAGCGCGCCGGCCTTAATGCAGACCGGCAGGATGTCCTTGCGGCCAAGAACGAAGCGTCCGGCATAGCTCCGCCGTCCGATCCATTTGATCGGGCGCTTGGCGCCGCGAGCCGTGATGACGACATCGCCGATTTTGAGCTCCTCCACGCGCCGCTCGCCGCGCGGCGTCCGCATCAGCGTTCCCGGGCAATAGCAGGGCGTACTGTTTTCCATGATCTCGGTGCCGCCACTGATGGACGACAGATGGAAAAAGTCGCCGGCAAAATTTTCGATCGGATTGAAATCGAGCTGATAGCTGTTCGCGCCCTCGGTGATGGTGAGGACATTGGTCGTGTAATCCATGTCGGCATGGCTGCCGGGAACGTTGGAGACGTCTTTCAGAAGGATGAGATCGCCGGAGAGAAAGCCGTCGATCTGATTGTTCGGCATGGCCGTGCCGTCGATCTGCAGCACCGCCATCTGCGCCGACGCACCCGGCGAGAAAATGATGGCACCGGTGCCGGCGGCGTGCGCATTGCCCAATTCGAGCGCACCGCCTTCGATCGTGGTGCCGCCGCTATAGGTGTCGACGGTATCGAGAACCAGGGTGCCGGAGCCGGTCTTGTCGACATCGCCAGGAGCCAGCCCATCGGTGATCGGCGTCGTAACGGTGACGGTCTGTCCCGGATCGAGGTCAAACACCGGATCGCCGTTGACGTTGATCGCGTGGGTAAGCGTAAAGCTTCCGGTGAAGTGGAGCGCAGTGCCGTTGGCGAGCGTGAGGCTCGACGACGCTGCACCGAGATTGCCATCGGCCGAGATCGACAGAATTGCGCCTGCGCCTTCGACCGTGGTGCCGCCTGCAAAGGTGTTGTCGCCGCCGAGCACAACAGTGCCGGGGCCCCGCTCCAGAATAGCGGCGATCCCGGCATTGCTGCCGGTGCCGCCCGAGCCGCTCTGGTCGGCGATGACATCGGCGATGGTCAGCGTCTGGCCCGCGCCGGGCGCGAAAGTGAGCGTGTCATCGCCCTGGACGAAAATGCCGCTGCCAAAGGCAGAGCCACTGCCGGCCGGGCCATATCCACCTGCGCCACCTTGCACGCTGCCGGCCGAGACGCCGCCAGCGCCGAGAATGAGCGTGCCGCCTTGTTGCACGAAAATGGCGCCGCCGGCGCCCAGGCCGCCGCCACCGCGAACATCTAGACCGAAAAAACCGGCACTACCGTCGCCAGCACCGAAGCCGCCGGTGCCCGGCTGATAGCCGCCGCCACCACCGCCGCCGAAGCCGCCGTTGCCACCCGCACCGCCGCCGGGATTGCGACCCGAGCCGCGGTAGTCGCCGCCGCTGCCGCCGCCGCCGCCGAAGCCGCCAAAACCTCCATAAAAGCCGCCACCGCCGCCGCCACCGAAGCCGCCGTCACCGGCAATTCCCATTTGAAAAGAGGCCCTGCCGCCGATGCCGCCACCGCCGAAACTATACAGTCCGTCTGATTTTCCCCCACCCCCATAAGCCGCGGCACCTCGCGATCCGGGGACACCGAGCACAATGCCCGAGCCCGCCGCCTCATTGAAATAGCCGCCATGCGCGCCTACACCAATGCCGCCGCCGCTGCTGCCTGTCAGAAAGGGGGAACGCACGGCATTGCCGCCGAGGCCGCCACCGCCCCCGTATTGATAAAGGACGTGATAGTCGTAGCCGCCGCCGCCGCCTTGGGCCTTGTCGCTGCTGAAACTCACTCCGGACAGCGTCACCTGTGCGCCGGCGCCGACAAACAGGCCGCCGCCGAGACCCGCGCCGCCACCGCCCCCATAGGCGCCCACGCCGCCTTGGGCGACCGTATTGTCGATATTGAGATTCTGGACCGCGACCGCGCCCGAATAGGCGAACAAGCCGCGATAGATATTGGCCCCCGCTAGGGTATATCCGCCGCCATTGATGCTGAGCGACACGCCGCCCTTGAGATTGAGGGCGTAAAGATCGGCCGGGGCGGACAAGGTATTGCCGTTGAAGGTGATCGAACTGCCGGTGTCGGTGCCTTCGGTAATATTGGCAGTGAACTGGATGATGAAGTCGCCGGCGCCGGCGCCATCGACCGTGGCGATCGCCTGATTGAGCTCGAGCTCGTTGGCGACCTGGATGATCTGCGGACCGCTCATCACCGCCTCCCAGTGATGGCGCGGTGACGCGCCATCCGGCTGGCGGCAGGGTGAACGGTCCGCGGCGTCGGCGAAAATATCGTCTGACTATCGATCCGATAGGCCCGCGCTATGAGCCGGCCTTGGCTGCGATCGCAGCCGCAATGTCCAGGCTTCCTTACGGCGGCCCGACGGCGAGATCAGTCGCCCTCGACGACGTCCGGCGCGCTGTCCGCAGCCGCCGTCGCCGCAGCCTTGCGGGCGGCGATCGCCGGCTGACCGAGCCATTGCGTCCGCATCGCCTCGCGCACGAATGCCCCGACCGCCGGCGAGTGCGGCCGGCCGCGCACCGTGACGAGATTGACCTCGCGCCAGAACTCGGGATCGACGGCGGGGCGCGCCACCACATCCGAACGGTCGACGCAGAACTCCGGCATGAAGCCAAAGCCGAGGCCGGCCGCGACCATCGACAAGATCCAGTCGTCCCGCTCGCTGCGGTAGATCATCTTCACACTGGCCCCGTGCTCGCGCCAGATCGGTCCCGCATAGCCGTTGAACTCGCAATTGATGCGGTTGAGATAGCACTCGCCATCGATCTCGCGGACCGGGATGGCGTTGAGCCGCGCCAGCCGATGCTGCGGGTTGACCACGAACATCATCTGCTCGCGAAACAGCGGCATGTAGTGCAGCCGATCGTCCTTCTGGTCGCCCGCCAGGCAATAGACCGCCAGTTCCAGGTCGCCGTTGATCAGCTGCTCCTGCAGCAGCGCGGCCCGCGCATCGGCCAGCTGCAGCTCCAACCCTTGATGGCGCGAGTGCACGGCGACGATGAGATCGACCAGATGCCGCGGCGAGACGGTGCACATGATCCCGAGTTTGAGGACGTTGTTTTCCAGACGTCCGAAATTGCCGGCCAGCTCCTTGACCCGCTGGCTCTGCTGGTAAACCTCGGTCAGATACGGCAGCACCATGCTGCCGAGCTCGGAGAGATGCGTGTTCGCGCGCTCGCGGTGAAACAGCGGGCCGCCCAGCTCCGCCTCGAGCTGCTTGATCGCCCGCGTGAGCGACGGCTGAGCGACGTTGCACTTCTCCGCCGCGCGGGTGAAGTTCAACTCCTGACTGACCGCCAGAAAGTAGCGAACCTGGTGCATCTCCATGTCGGGTCCTCGTTGACGCGGGAGCCCGCGTGGCGACGCCGGCATGTCGCACGACCGCACTCACTATAGTGATAACGCAGATGCGCCGTCTGACAAGCTCGTGGGACGGCTTGCACCGCCAAGTTGATAACAATCTCCGGTTTTGGCCCTTGCGCGCTGTCGCGCTCTGCGAAATTTCGACGCTTTTACCGTTGCTTGCGTCCATTCACCGTGTCGCACGTCGGTACGCGATGGCCGGCTTGCGCTTTGCTAAAAACTGCGCACAAAGCTAGATCGCGCGACAGTTGCGGCCGTGCGCGGACAGGCGGGAGGGTTTATTGCACGCGTCCATTCACTTCATTTCCGGCCTGCCGCGCTCCGGCTCGACGCTGTTGTCGGCGCTGCTGCGGCAAAACCCGCGCTTTCATGCCGGCATGACCGGGCCGGTCGGCTCGCTGGTCGAGGCCATGCTGCGCAATATGAGCATGGGCAACGAGACCTCGATCTTCATCACCGACGCGCAGCGCGAGGCGCTGTTGCGCGCCGTGTTCACGACGTTCTATTCGCACGCGCCGGCGGGCGACGTGGTGTTCGACACCAACCGGATGTGGTGCACCAAGCTGCCGTTGATCGCGGAGCTGTTTCCGCAGGCGCGCGTGATCTGCTGCGTGCGCGACATGCCCTGGGTGTTCGACTCGATCGAGCGGCTGATCCGTACCAACAAATTCCAGCCGTCGGGCATTTTCAATTTCGAGCCCGGCGGCACGGTCTATTCGCGCGTCGACGGCCTTGCCGCGCCGGGCGGCATGGTCGGCTATGCCTGGAACGCGTTGCGTGAAGCCTGGTGCGGCGAGCAGAGCAGCCGCCTGCTGCTGGTCACTTACGAGACGCTCACCGCGCAGCCGCAACGCGCACTGGAGGCGGTCTACGATTTCATCGGCGCCAAGCCGTTTGCGCACGACTTCGACAATATCGAATTCGACGTTGCCGAATTCGACCGCAGGCTCGGCACGCCGGGGCTGCACAAGGTCGGGCGGCGGGTCGAACCGAGCCAGCGCCGGTCGGTTCTGCCGCCGGACCTCGTTCGCAAATTCGAAAACGATTCATTCTGGCGCGACGCCGCGCGCAATCCAAACAACGTCGCGGTGGTTTGATAGGACTAAAAGCCTTCTCGACGCCCCCGACCATCGCGCGACGCCGATAGTCCTTTACCGCCCGGACTTCGCGGCTCTCCACCGGGGCTCGAACGACATAAGCGGCCAGGAACCGGCACCTGAAACAGCGCCAGAACCGGTCACAAGAATTACAGCTAAGTCATTGAAATGGCGGGAGCGACGGGACTCGAACCCGCGACCTTCGGCGTGACAGGCCGACGCTCTAACCAACTGAGCTACGCCCCCGCGGGCGAGGCGTGGAATTAAGACCGCTCAGGCTTCAAGTCAAGGAAGCTGTCAGGCCAACCGCCTAGATTTTGGCCATTCATCGGGCTTTCACGGCCCTGTGCCTGCGGCCATATCCTTGCCACAGAGCACCCTCAGACAGCCTCTTGGTGCAGAAAACATCGGTGGAATCGGCAAAACAAGCGTGGTCAGCCGAAACCGAATCGTTTAACTGCTTCGCTTGAGCGGCGCTTTTTCAACGCATACCGCTTCATTGAGGAGGGTCTAATGGCAACTACCAAAACCGCGACCACGGTTACATTGAAGCATCTCGCCGCGAGCCTCGCGGAAGACAACGAGATTTCCAAGAAGCAGGCCGAAGCGATCCTCGGCGGCTTTGTCGGCAATATCGTCAAGCATCTGAAGAAGGGCGAGCGCATCCGCATCGGCGGCCTCGGCATCCTTCAGGTGCGCAAGCGCGCCGCGCGCATGGGACGTAATCCCGCAACCGGCCAGCCGATTCAAATCAAGGCCAGCAAAAAAGTGGCCTTCCGCGCTTCCAAGGAACTCAAGGAAGCCGTCTGATTATTCGCCTTCGGCGGATTCGCCACGCGGATCCTCCGTGCGCCACTCACCGCCCGCGCGCCATCGCATTCGTTGAAGATGCGAGGCCGCGGGCGAGTTTTTTCTGGACTGCTTTTTTGAGAGTCACATCATCGCGCACGATCGCGAAGGCGATGTGACGGGTGGTGATTTGTGGTTCTACCATAGCCTCTTCTTAGCAAAGGCGTGACCCGAACCCGATTTTAGGTATCGTTCGAAAAGCTCAGCTTTTCGCCCGTCTGAGAAAGCCACGTAAGTTACCAGTGTCCATGGCGCATACTTGGATGTGTGCGCCGCGACTTACCGCTGTTGTGGTCACGAAGCCTTTGCTTCAGATCGGAAGTAACGCCGACGTAGCGCCGGCCAGCAGCGGTTTCGCTCTGCAACATATAGACATAGCGCATCCGGGCAGCCCTCCTTCGCCAAGGCTTCGGAGGGCATCCAGCTTCGCGATCAACGGCGCCACATCCTGCGAAGCGCGTTAGCGCGAAGCAGGATGGTGGGCGATGACGGACTCGAACCGCCGACATTCTGCGTGTAAAGCAGACGCTCTACCAACTGAGCTAATCGCCCCTGCCAAGCGCTTGCGGGACATGTATCGCCGCAGGCCGGAAGCGCGCAAGGGTATGTGACGACGTCACGACCAAAGCTTGCTGCGGCGCCCACTGTGCCGTCCATGTCTCAGCAAAGATTTAAATTGTGGCGACCGTATCTTCGAGCGGTAAAAACGGCGTTGCGCATTTGCAGTTTCGGCCGTTTAGCGGCAACCTCGCAGAGCGTGAAACACTGGGGCGGGCGGGATGCCCGGGGGGAGAGACCATGTCGCGGAAATCCGCCTTGATCATCGCGTCGTCACTGGCCGCTGTGCTTGCCGCCGGTTCAGCCGCTTCGGCGCAGATGCTGCCGCCGCAGCCGCCGCCTGTGAAGAACGGCATGGGGCAAGGCAACGAAGAGGAACGCGCCGCCTGCCATCCGGACGTGACGAAATTCTGCCAGGTGCAATTGCAGGTGAATCCGAACGACGTGCTCGGGATTTTGGGCTGCCTGCAGGCCAATCGCACCAAGATCAGCAAGGCCTGCCAGACAGTGCTCGCTTCTCACGGCCAGTAATAACAGGTGACCTCGGGTCGGCATGCCGTCCGGCCCGAGGTCACGACAACGTCGGCGATCCGCGCCTAGGAAGGTCGCCCTACCCTAGCCCCCAGCGTCTCGTCCTCTGACGCATCATCGGGCTGCTCATCGTCAGTCTCGATTCGCGAGACGTGTTCAGCAAGCATGACCCAGGAATGCGCCAAGGCGAGCCAGAGCGCCTTGTCGCCGTTGTCGTCCGCGAGCCGCGCCATTGCGACGCATTCTTCTGCGCTTCTGCGGTGGTCAAAAGCGGTCCCCATGGAGGATCTCCCCGACGCAAATTTTGACACCAAGGTGGATTTCAGTCCTCGACTGCGGCGCATGAAGGTTCAATGGCGGGCAGAACTCGGGCAAAGACCGAAACAAACGCGGCGCCTGGAACTGCTTTTGCGGCTTCCGCCGGCGAAACGAGCCAAATCCAATGGAAAAACGGGCCCGTCGGCGCCCTTGGCTGCTGCCCGACCGCTCCGCAATGCGTCAAGGGCATGACAAAAGCGAATGTCTACGATTTTTGTCACGGAACGTCGAGAATTTACCACAGATGTTTAGAGATCGTTGCAGGACCCTATGCGCCACCCGCGTAGCTGCACTGCAACAAGTCTATTTTGCGATGCACCATCAGCACTTATATTCAGTTCCGATTCGGGGCGCGACCCTTCGGGCGCGGCCTGGAACCGGGATAAAGGAATAAGAACATGCTGTTGTCTGTCATCAACTTCTTCAAGTCCTGGAAGCGCTATGGCGTTGCCATGGACGAGCTTTCGCACCTCAGCGATCGGGAACTCGCCGATATCGGCATCACCCGTGGCGACATTCCGCGGATCGCCTGGGAACAGGCGAAGCACTAACTCTGCAAAACTGATCCGGCCGCTGTCTGCGGTCGGCCAAGCAGCGCCCGGCTTCGGCCGGGCGCTGTTTTTTGGGCCGTGCTACGAGCCGGCCGGCTCCATGCCCTTCGCCTTGATGATCGGCAGCGCATGGGGACCGGCGAGGAACTGGACGAAGCCCTTGGCCGCGGCGGCGTCCTTGGCCGCACTGCCGACGCCCGCGGCATAGACGGTGAAGTTCTGGATATCCGCCGGCAGCGGCCCGACCAGCGTGACGCCGGCGACCGGCAGTATCTCGCTGATCTGATGCACGCCGATCTCGGCTTCGCCATCGGCGACCTTGTCGGCGACCGCCCCGCCCTGCACCAGCACGGCCTTGGCACGCACCTGGTCGGCAATGCCGAGCCGCTCTAGCAGCTTGTCGACATAGATGCCGCTTGAGCCGCCGGCCTTGGGATCGATATAGGCGACCGACTTGGCTGCGAGCAGTGCCCGCTTGAACGCCTCGTCGGTGCCGATGTCGGGCAGCGGCATGCCCGCCTTCACCACGACACCGATGCCGACCTTGGCCAGGTCCGCGCGCGTGCCCGGCACGACCTTGCCGTCCTTGGCGAGGCCGTCGATCGCCTCGGGCGTCAGGATGGCGACATCGAACTGTTCCTTGCCGTCGCGGATCAGCGCCAGGTGCTGACCGACGGTCTGATAGGTCGCGGCGACCTTGTTGCCGGTCTCCTTCTCGTATTGCGCGATCAGCGCGTTGAGCACCTGCTTGAAAGCACCGCCGCTGACGACGGTGATGTCGGCGGCTTTGCGGCGGATGAAACGGCGAACTGTGACATGATGAATGTCAGCCCCGGTGATGAATATGAATGAGGTCAATCGCATGCGAACTCCTGCTGTTTTGCTTGATCTTTTCCGTAAACCGGTTTCCACTTTTCGGGATCATGCCCTGACTTTGCCCTTTTCCGGCACGATCACCTTGGTCGGATCGCCCTTCATCTCGGCCAGGAACTTGTCCGGCGTTCGGCCTCGATGATCGGGAACGTGCCGTAATGGCACGGCACCACGGTTTCGACGTTTGAGGAAGCGCTTCACCGCCAACGCCGCCGTCACCGGGCTCATGGTGAAGCGGTCGCCGATCGGCACGAAGGCGACCTGCGGCTGATGAGATTTCGGCGATCAGCGCCATGTCGGAGAAAATATCGGTGTCGCCGAGATGATAGACCGTCGGCTCGCCCTTGGCCTTGATGATGACGCCGCACGGATTGCCGAGATAGATCGGCATGCCATTAGTGATGTCGCCCGAGGAATGGTCGGCGCGCACAAAGGCGACGGTGAAGCCGCCAAGATCGGTGGTGCCGCCGGTATTCATCGGATTGAGCTTCTCCAGGCCCTTCGACATCGAGCCACATCCGAGCTCAAAATTGGCGGTGACGGTGGCACCGTTGGTCTTGGCGATGTCGAGCGTGTCGCCGACGTGATCGCCGTGGCCGTGGGTCAGCACGATATGAGTGACGTCCTTGATGGCCGCGGCCTTGTCGGAGACGAACGCGGGATTGCCGGTGAAGAACGGATCGATCAGAACCGCGCGGCCTGCGAAATCGAGACGAAAGGCGGAGTGGCCATACCAGGTGATTTGCATGACGGACCTATGTGGCGCCGGACTTTGGCGTGGCTAGGAATTGCGTGACAGCGGCGACGGGAGACGCCACAAGATACGCGCGGCCGCAGTTCCGGAAAAGGCCGCCGAGCCGCAAAGATGAGAAACCCAACAGATGCCGGTTACGACGCTCATGGAAGCCGCAGCGCTGCTGCCGGAGCGCGGCGCGCTGCTCGGCCTGGATCTCGGCACCAAGACCATCGGCGTCGCGGCCAGCGATCCGGATCGCCGCGTCGCCGCTCCGGTCGAGACCATCGCGCGGGCGCGGTTTCAACTGGACGCCGCACGCATTTTGGAGCTTGCCGGTGAGCGTAAAGCCGCGGCTCTCCTGCTCGGCCTGCCGATCAATATGGACGGCAGTGAAGGGCCGCGCGCGCAATCGACGCGGGCCTTTGCGCGCAATCTGGCGCAGCTCACCGCTCTGCCGATTGCGCTGTGGGACGAGCGGCTGTCGACGGCGGCCGTCGAACGGGCGCTGATCGAGGCCGACGCCAGCCGCGCCAAACGCAAGGCTGTAATCGATCAGCATGCCGCCGACTTTCATCCTGCAAGGCGCACTGGATCGTCTCGCGCACGGACAGCGAGGAGCGCCGTGAGCTTGCGCTCCGGCGCTCCTGTTTTTCGTACGGCGATGTCGTCTTCCTTAGCAGTGGAAGCCGCCGCAGCTTGCCGGATCCGGCGGACCAAAAGCACCCGGCGGAACAATCGATCGGATTGGTGCGCAGGCCAAGCTGACCGGCGGTCAGTCCCGGCGGATCGAGCTGGTTCGGCACATAATTGTAGTAAGGTCCGCGCCTGCTGGCCGCGCACGACGTGACGCGTCGCGGCGGAACCGGGACCGGCAGCGGCGAGCGAAACCGCAAGCGCAATGCCATAGCGGCGCCGCCTTTGAAAATTCGGCCTGAGAGAGTTTTAGGCATTTTGTTTGTTCCCTTCTTCGAAGAACGAAGCGCAGTCATTGCTGCCGCCGTTAAATAGGTTGCAAGCGACAACTGACGACCGACATGCGCGCATGGCACGCTTGCAATCGGCTTATCGGAAATCTGAAATTTTTATTCCCGCGCGGGGCACGACGATTGAGGCGCGCAGAAATCACCATTAACAGCGCCGTTACGTCTCCGGCAACACGCGCTGGAGCAAAAGATCAACTGTTCGTGAATTGATATCGGCAGCGCCGTAAAAGGCGGCATGCGTTTTTTCGACGCGCGTTTTTAAGAATGTGTCGGCGATCACAGACGGCGCGCATTCTTTCAACGCGGCGGTGCACGCCAGAAGCGCGAGCCGCAACACCAGACGCCGCGCCTGGCTTCGCTCGCGGATGGCGGAAATTCCGCGTCAACGGAAAGCCCGGCGTCGCGTGCAAGTCCGGCCAACAATTCGGATTCGTCCTTGCCCTTGAGCGCCCGCAATACATCGAGGCACATGACATTGCCGGAGCCTTCCCAGATCGCGTTGACCGGGCCCTCGCGATAAAGCCGCGGCAAAATGCTCTCTTCGACATAGCCGTTGCCGCCGAGCGATTCCATCGCCTCGAAGATGAAGCCGGGCGCGAGCTTGCAGGTCCAGAATTTCGCCGCCGGCGTCAACAGCCGCGCATAGGCCGCCTCGCGCGGATCCGTCGCGGCATGATCGAGCGCCCGCGACAGGCGGACAACAAGCGCCACTGCGGCCTCGACGTCGAGCGCCATGTCGGCGAGCACCGCGCGCATCATCGGCTGCTCGATCAAGTGCTTGCCGAAGACATTGCGATACCGGCAATGATGTACGGCTTGCGTGAGCGCCATGCGCATCAGTCCCGCGGACGCCACCGCGCAATCGAGCCGCGTCAATTGCACCATCTGGATGATGGTGCGGATGCCCGCGCCTTCGTCGCCGACGCGCCAGGCAAAGGCATCGGTGAATTCCACTTCGCTCGAGGCATTGGAGCGGTTGCCGAGCTTGTCCTTCAGGCGCTGGAAGCGAAGCGCATTGACGGTGCCGTCCGGGCGGAAGCGCGGCATGAGGAAGCAGGTCAAGCCGCCGGGCGCCTGCGCCAGAATGAGGAAGGCATCGCTCATCGGCGCCGACATGAACCATTTGGCGCCGACGATGGTGTAGCCGTCGCCGTCAGGCGTCGCCGTCGTCGTATTGGCGCGGACGTCGGTGCCGCCCTGCGTCTCGGTCATGCCCATGCCGAGCGTCATGCCGGCCTTTTCCCACCACGGACGAAAGGCGCCCTCGTAATTGCGCGTGGTCACCTTGGCCGCGATCTTGGCGGCGAGCTCGGGCGCGGCTGCCAGCGGGGCCAAAGCCGCACGCGTCATGGTCAGCGGACACAGATGCCCGGTCTCGACCTGCGCCGCCATGTAGAAGCGCGCGGTGCGCAACACTTCGGCGGGCGCCGGCGCGCGCTGCCCTGCGCGGTCCAGGTCGAGGCATGCAGTCCCGGCCGCGACGCTCTCGCGCATCAGCGTGTGATAGGCCGGATGAAACTCGACGGTGTCGAGGCGATGGCCTTTGGGGTCGAAGGCATGCAGTTTGGGCGGGTTTTCATTGGCCTGGCGGCCGCGGGCGAACATTTTCGCCGTGCCCCAAAGCTTGCCGAAGGCCGACAGTGCCGGCAGTTCGAGGGCTGCCCCGTTCGCCTTGACCGCGCCGACCAGCGCGGCGTCGCTCGTGAACAGATCGACGTCCTCATAAGGCGGCGACTGGTTGAACACCTCGTGCGTGTCGAAACGCGAGCGAATGGCCATAACCAAAGCCTCTGAGCCTGTGCTTCTTGCCTGTCACAATCCTAGCACGGACACTTTACCGACGATTCCGGTGCATCACTGCAATCCACCGGCGAAGCGGGCTTGCCGGGGCGCGGCAATTCGGCCTATAGCACCACTTTAATGAACAAAACCCAGCCGCAGACGCGCCATATCATTTCGATCAACGACCTGACCAACAAGGAGATCGAAACGATCTTCGATGTCGCGCAGGGGTTTTTGAAAGATCTCGCCGACGATCACCTCCCCTACCGCGTCGCGCGCTCCAGCGATCTCGCCTCGAAATCCATCCTCGCCAGCCTGTTCTACGAGCCTTCGACGCGCACGCGCCTGTCGTTCGAAAGCGCCATGCTGCGGCTCGGCGGCGCCAATATTACCAGCGCCGATCCGGCGGTGAGTTCCGCCGCCAAGGGTGAAAGCCTCGCCGACACGATCCGCGTCATTTCCAACTACGCCGACATCGTCGTGATCCGCCATCCGCGCGACGGCGCGGCGCGGCTGGCGGCGGAATATGCGCAGATCCCGGTCATCAATGGCGGCGACGGCGCTCACGAACATCCGACGCAGACGCTGTGCGACCTGTTCACCTTGCGGGCGAAGAACAAGAATATCGGCAACATGAAAATCGCCATTTCCGGCGATCTCAAAGGCAGCCGCACTATCCATTCCTTCGTCTATGCGCTGGCGCGGTTCGGCGCCACCATCGACCCGCTGCCGGCGCCCGGCATGGAGCTGCCGGCGCATGTCGACCGCCGGCTGCGCGAAGAATTCAATACCCGGATCGTGTCGAAGGACCGCACCGCCGAAGGCGTCGATGCGCTCTATGTCACCGCCAACCAGCCGCATCAGCTTTCGCTTTATGCCGAGCCGGATGTCGACTATGGCGCGGTGATCGAGAAGAAGGTCGACGCCGTCTATGTGACGCGCTTCCAGAAGGAGCGCTATGCCGACAAAGCGGGCGACAAGCCCTATCCGAAGATCGACGCCAAATTCCTCGGCGAAGCAAAATATTCCGACGCGAGCGTCATGCATCCGCTTGCCGCGCGTCAACGAGCTTGATGCCAGCTTCGACACCGACCGCCGCGCGGTCTATTTCCAGCAGGCCGCTTATGGCGTGCCGGTGCGCATGGCGCTGATCTCGCTGATGCTGCATCTGCACAAGAACAAATCGCTGCACCAATTCGGCGGCGGCTTCGCCACGCCAAACCATCCGGTCTATGCGCAGCCGATCGGCACCGGCGTGCATTGCCACAACACCAATTGCATCACCCACGATCCCGCCGAAAGCCAATACGCCGCCAACAAGTTCTATGTGATCGAGGGGCAAGCCGGACAGCAGACAGGATTTCGGCTGCGCTGCGTCTATTGCGAGGCCGATATCGAGGAAGATGTCACCGCGCGCTTTGCCACCGCCGACACGACGCGCAAGACGTTTTCGCCAGGCGTTGGCGCGATCACGCGCGCGGCGCCGGAGCGGCTTCGGCATTTCATCGTTTTTCCAAGCGGCGCCGACGCGACAGCGGCCGGCTTTGCGCCGCGGGAAACCGGCAGCAAGGCGCGCGCGGTGTAAAATCGTGTTACCGTCGCTCTGAATGACGGTGAACCGCTGATTGCTCATGTCGCTGCCTCTCGCCCTTCCTCCTGCTCTCGCCTGTGCCATCGCGGTGGTGTTCGGCTATCTGTGCGGCTCCATTCCGTTCGGCATCATTCTGACGCGGCTTGCCGGCACGCGGGATCTGCGCAGCATCGGCTCCGGCAATATCGGCGCCACGAATGTGCTGCGCACCGGCAACAAGAAGCTCGCCGCGGCGACGCTGCTGGGCGACATGCTCAAGGGTACGGCCGCAGTAGCGTTGACCGACTGGGTCCTTGGCTTCGATGCAGCGATCGTCGCGGCGCTGGCTGCCTTTCTCGGCCATCTGTTTCCGGTCTGGATCGGTTTCAAAGGCGGCAAAGGCGTTGCCACCTTCATCGGCCTCCTGCTCGGCTTTGGCGCCTGGATCGCGTTCGCCGCGTTCTGCGTCATCTGGCTCGTTGTTGCTTTCGCTTCACGCTATTCGTCGCTTGCCGCCCTGATAGCCAGCGCGGCGACGCCCGAATTTCTGTGGTGGCACGGTGATACGCGACTGGCGGCGCTGTTCCTGCTGCTGGCAGCGCTGCTCTGGTTCATGCACCGCGCCAATATCGCGCGGCTGTTCAAGGGCACGGAAAGCAAGATCGGACGCGGGGCGGAAGCGCATCCTGCCCCGCGATAGCGGGGGAGGAAGAAAAATTATTCCGCCGCTTCCGCAGGAATGACCGTACCGCCGAGGACCGGCGCGCCGTGGGTGTGCGGAATCTTGTCGGCAAAGACTTCGACGAAATGGTCGGTCTCGCCGGTGCCGGTATGCGGACGCAGCGCGTCGTCGAAGTAGCTCTGCGCCGCGGGATCTTTGGCGACTTTGCGCATGATGCGGCGATAGCGCCAGATCAGGCGGCCCCACTGCGTGCAGACTCTCAAGAAGTCGAACACCCGCCACGGATAGAAGATCAGCGGATTGAGCACTTTCATGCCGGAACGGCGCTGGTTGCGGAGCTTGCGCCGGAAGAAGCCGAATTGCAGCGGATGCACGCCCTCGATCCGCGCCGCGCCCGAGAAGATGGTGAGCGAGTTGAGAACCTTGGTGCGGTTGATGCCGGATGCGATGGCGCGCCGCATGATCGTCTCGACATGCGCATCGGTGTAGTAGCGCTTCCAGGCATCGGCATAGACCTGCGTCCAGGTCTCCTTCGACATCAGCGGATGCGCGGTGCAGGCGTGTTCGAGATCGTATTTGTTCATGTCGGGGTCCATCGGGATCCCCTTCATGTACAGGTTCTTGTGGTCCTCGGAGCCCGGCAGCGGCGTCAGATAGAAGAATTCGAGAATGTCGACCGGCAGCTCCTTCTTGATGATCTCGATATCGCGGGCGATCGATTCCGGCGTGTCGGTCGGGAAGCCGAGAATATAGCCAGCGTAGGTCATCACATGCTGCTTGCGCCAGGCGAGCAGCATTTCGCGGTATTCCCAGATCTTGTTCTGGCGCTTCTTGGCGCCCATCAGCGATTCCGGATTGATGTTCTCGAGGCCCAAGAAGATCGCGGTGCAGCCGGCGCGCGCCGACTTCTCGATGAAGTTCGGGATGCGGTGGCACAGCGTGTCGACTTGCAGGAGCAGCTTGATGTTGAACTTGTCGCGCTCGCGCAATTCGATCAGCCGGTCGAGGATCGGCTCCCAATTGCGGTTGCGGGCGAAATTATCGTCGGTGATGAAGAAGCGGGTAATGCCCTGCGCCGCATTTGCGCGCACGATCGCCTCGATGTCGTCGGGCGTGCGGTAGCGCGATTTCCTGCCCTGCACATTGATGATGGTGCAGAACGAGCATTGGAACGGACAGCCGCGGCCGGCATCGAAGCTCGAATAATGCCCGGCGACGCGGGTGACCACCGAGCGCGGCAGGATCGGGAAAACAGCCGCCGCCATTTCCGGAAGGTCGTTGAGATATTTGTAGATCGGCTTGGCGTTGCCGGAGTAAACGTCGCGCAGCACCTCTTCCATGCGGCCTTCGGCTTCGCCGGCGTACAGATGAATGCCGAGATCGCGCGCTTCCTGCAGGCCGTCCGGCAAGGTCGGCAGCATGGCAATGCAGCCGGACACGTGGAAGCCGCCCATCATCACCGTGAGGCCTTCGGCGCGGAACCGGCGGGCGAGATCAAGCGCGCGCGGAAACTGATTTGACTGCACGCCGACGAGGCCCACCATGCCGGCGCCGGCTTCGCGGATGCTTTTGGTCACGCCCGCGACATCGATGACGGTGTTGCACTCGTCGCAGGCCTCGACCTCGATCGCGACATCGGGACCGAGCGCATGCTCGCGCGCGCATTGCTCGATCAGGCCATGAACGCTGGCGAGGCTATTGGACGGCAATGTCGAGCGCAGCCACTGGATGACATAGCCATCCGGGTCGTAGTGCGACGGTTTGATAAGCACGACGCGGAAGCGCTTGGCCGGGCTAGCGTCCATCTACTCCCCTCCCCAAAGGGAACCCCACGCAATACGCCGAGGTCAAAGTCAGAGCCAACTCAGAGCTAAGTCGCGGCAAAGTCGGGCCACTGTGCGGTTTCGGCGGCCGTTTTGCAACGCATTTCGGCCGGAACCCGCCGGGCCGCGCGGGAATAGGAGCAGATGAGCGACCCCGTTCCCGCGCCGCAGGTGCGTCCGGGTTTTTGCAATTGGCGCCACGTTGAGAGGCGAAGAACCGCTGCGTTCAAGGGAAAAGAAGGGGTGGTGCCTGCCTTTTACCTCTGCGCCTCGTTCGCTTCGCCACGCCACAAAAAACGAAAGGATATGGAACGCCGACAGACGCTGTATCCAACCTGCCGTGCTGCTGGCACGGCCGCGCCTTCAGCAGAAGGCGCACGCCTATCGGCGTCCCACCGCGGTTCTGCCCTGGGGAGTATCTCATCGCCCAGGTGTCAACTTCAGGCCATGCTTCCTGGGACTTGGGGTTAGCGCCGATCCTGTGACATCCCCTTGCCGGGGCAGAAGCGACGCAGTTTTTGCGGGCGTTACCCGCCTTCACCTGTCCCAGTCCAGCGAGCACCTCGCGGCCCGGTCCGTAGTGCCGGGAGACTGATGCCCGAAGCTGCCCGGGAGCGGCTTGCAACTCCGCCCGCGGGCGCCGCCCTCGCTCCCGAGCCGCGATATGCCTTCGCGGCCGGTCCTTTCACTGAGCGAGAATCACTGGGCGAGTATGTAACTAATACGGTGACAATTGTCAATGATGTTGTGACGACCATTATTGCCGTCATGCCCGGCCCTGTGCCGGGCATCCACGTCTTGGTTCCCCGCTCAAAGACGTGAATGGCCGGAACCAGGCCGGCCATGACGCACAGGACGCTTATATCGTCGGCCTCCCATCCACATCGCATTTTTATGCCCCGATTATTAGTCTGAAGTCATCGAAGCGTGAGAATGCGCGATGTACGATCGGGACTATCCCGGCAATTCAAGCAACGAAGCCGACGAGCCGGAATTGAAAACGCCGGAGGATGCGGCGGATCGGTTTGGCGTGCGCGTCGCGCTCGCGGTGACGTGCGTGGGATTCTTGATCGCCGTCATATGGCTGGCGAGCAGCCCGAGCTTCCAGAAATGCAGCGCGTTCGAAAACTTGAACGATCGTGTCGCCTGCTACGAAGGACTGCGCACCGCGCTGTTGCAGCCTCCCGCTAGGTGAGGCGTTCCAGGCGAAGTCCTATTTGGACTCTCCGCCCTCGCCGGACATTTTATTGACGACGGCTTCGACGATGGCGTCGGGATCGGGCAGCACCCCGAGAATGACATTGCATCCCGCGGTCGGGCATACGGCGATATAGCCCGAGAGCCAGGGGCCCTGGATCGGATTTCCGAGCGCCCCGCGTTCCAGGGCGGGCGTGACTTGGCGTCCGCATTTCGGGCATTTGCCGTTCATTGTTCCGTCCCCTTCCCCCGCGCCAGAAATCCGGCGCCTAGTATCCGGATTTGCCGGTCTTGCGCCAATATTTATTGCCGCAACGCAGGCCTCCAAGACAACCGAACGCCGCAAAATCCCTAATTTTCCTCCGGAGTCGCGGCTCCTTCCATTTTGCCTCACGCCCGCCACGTGTACCGCCTTTCGTGCAATGCTATGGTTGCAACGAAGTGGGACGGCTACCGTGCACGACATCCCAAAAACCTTCCGCCTGACCGACGAGCAGCGGATCGACTGGTTGCGGCTGATCCGCAGCCAGAATGTCGGGCCGCGCGGTATTATGGCGCAAACGCCACCGGCCTAACCCCCGACCAGTGCACCCGGTGGCTAAGCCGGTGAGCGAAAACCCCCGGTATTATTGGCTAAACGCCACTTCGCGCCTGACAATATTGGTGCGTTGCTGGATTTCTGCTGTTGGCGCTTGCTTCTCGCATGCGCTCAATTGGCTACAAACTCAAACAGGGTGCGTTGCCGATTTCTGGCAATTCGGTCGAGCGTGTGCGCATGAAGCGCCGCCGCCGAATCAGCCGGAAACCGCCGCCGACGACATGGGTGCAATGGGTCACCCTGATCGCGGCTTGCTTGCTAGCAACCGGAACATTTTTGACTGGCTTAAAAGATGCCGTGGGGTTGTTTCACACAGTGCCGCTTGTGCCGTTCTAGGTAGCGTCGTTGTGCTTGCCAGTGTAGCTGCCTGTAATCAATTCGCCATCGGGTCCGTTTACCCAAATGATGCTGTGACAGAACCGGGTTTGTCGAGGCACGCCAAAGGCGTCTTCATAGTAGACAATGCCCCAAGTATAGACCCGGCGGCCCACGCCGCGCTTGATGTCAGACACATCGGAGTCTTCCACGTAATCTGGCACCACGGCATTGAGAACAATGTTTTGGTGCGGCCCCAGAGCGAAGCCGGATTTGAGGCTGTCTTCGCCGGGAGGAAAATCGAAATCTTCAGGCAACGGAAATGGCATTATGCGTGCGGTCGCCCAATAAGTGAATTTGTGGGCCGGAGTATTGCCAAAATTGACCGCCAACGGCCTGACATCAAATTTCAATTCCTTCGCTCTTTCTTGGAAGACGCCGATATTGATAACGACCGAAATATAGGCTCGCATTTGCATTGCGGACCGTTCTCGGACGGTAGCAACACTGCTCTCCATGGCACCGGCGGTTCGGGAGGCCTCTGTAATAGAGGCTGTGACATTTGCAGCGTTCGCGACGGCAACGCTTTGGGCGTGTTCAAGCTGCCGCTCTCCAGCCCGCCAGAGAGCATTGGTCGATACCCACAAGCCAATGGTCGAGATGGCGAGTACAGCGGTAAAAATCGCGACAATGCTTTTGTCGTGATGTCCGACGACACGATCCACGCGCTTGAGAACGATCCACGATCCAACAATGAAGGTGGGGCAGTTGTGCTGTTCAGTTTGATTTGCGGCGGGATTATTTTGCTCTGGGTTTACAATGCAATCTCCCGGCCATGACGCCGTGACCCAACTCAGCGCCTCTGCGAACAAGAGGAAGCAGAACGCCAGAACAAATAAGAATTTGGAATCCCCCGACATCGTTCAAACGTAACGTAGCCCAATACTATTGCAACTCTAGATTTCCTCTAAGGCCACACCGTCCAATTCTAGAGCCTGTAGGACAGCCAAAAACCAACTGGCCGGAAACGTGCCCCGCGCCAGTTTATTGGTCACACTGGCCTCTGTTTCCTCTTTGAAGCCGTGTTTTTTGAGCCGCTTCGCTAGGTCTATGTAGGTCACTTCGCATTCTTGCAGCTTGTGCTTGAGGAAGGCAGCCGCCCGTGCCTCCCACTCATCCTGAGAGGTTATAGCCATGCAATCGCCTCCTATCGGATATGCAAGCTATCATATATGATATTTTGGCTTGACTGGCAACACCTATCGAATATGATAGCTTTCATAGACGATAGGTATTCAGATGGCCCAACATTTCCTTCTCTCCAAAGCCGCCAAGACCCTCGCGCTTGGTTCCATTTTCACGATGAAGGACGCGGACGCGGAAATGACCTTCCGGCGCATTCGCTGGTCGGAAACTGATGGCGAGCCGGTTTGCAGCCATTGCGGCGGCGTCGATGCTTACGATTGCCGGCGCCTGAAAGGGGCACCGCGCTTCCGCTGCCGGGCTTGCAAAAAGGATTTCACGTTGACCAGCGGCACGCTGTTCGCTTCCCACAAGCTGCCGCTGCGCTGCTATCTCGCCGCCATTGCGATCTTCTGCAATGAGGTCAAAGGCAAGTCGGCGCTGGCGCTCTCGCGTGACCTGAACGTGTCTTACAAATGTGCATTCGTTCTGTTGCACAAACTGCGCGAAGCGATGGCTGCGGAATTGAAAGGCCGCGTGATCGGCGGCGAGGGAAAGGTTGCGGAAATCGACTCCGGATATTTCGGAGGATACGTCAAACCGGCCAATCTGAAATCGGACCGCGTTGATCGCCGGTTCTTTGAATACCAATCCGGCAAGCGCAAGGCCGTCATTGTGATCCGCGAGCGCGGTGGCAACACGATCCCGGCCGTATTCAGATCTGAAAAGCAGGCGCTGAAATTCATCCGCTCCCGCATCATGGACGGCACGATTGTCAATGCGGACGAAAGCGCCAACTGGAACGAATTGCACAGCCGCTTTGAGATGAAGCGGATCAACCACGAAGAAGCCTACAGCCTCGACGGCGCTTGCACAAATTGGGCAGAGGAATTTTTCAGCCGTATGCGCCGCGCCGAGATCGGACACCACCATCATATCGCTGGTGCGTATCTGCTCCGCTATGCGCAGGAAGCGTCATGGCGGGAGGATAACCGCCGCGTTCCGAATGGCGAACAAGTGACGCGCGTAACGGGTCTGGCGATGGCTGCAAAGCCGAGTGTAGATTTTAGCGGCTACTGGCAGAAACACTTAGGAGGCTAGACGCTGCCGCGACGCATCATGAGATAGGCATAAATTTTGATATATTCTTCGGTCAGAGTACCGATTATCGGGGCGGAGCAGCCGCTCCAACACCCAAAAAATTCCGGCGTCCAAGGGAGTTCGGTTGCGATGTTGTCGAGATCGAAACGCGTTGCTCTCGCAAGTCCGAACTGGCGGAAGGCCTCCGCGTTTTGAATGATGAGATCAAGACGTTCGCGCTGAACAATCTTCAGCCTTTTAGTGCCATAGGCGACATTGCAATAAAATCCGCCAGTCTTTTTTCCACGAAATACCTTCACGATGAGCCCGGGGCGAAGTTTCAGCCCAGGCTCACCGGGATTTGTATGTTCTGGAAAATAGGAAGTGACGATGTCAAAGAGGCCGGGTTGTCGGGCAACCCATGCCGGATTATTTCCGGCTGGGACCGACATAGCCTTCGATGACTTCGAGCTCTTCGTCGCCACGCCTCTTGTTCGCACGGTCTTGAATCGTGCGGACGGCATCTTCGGTGATATCGGCGTCGTATTCGAACGCCTCCGGCGGTGGCGAGTAGGAAGAAGCGTTCCGAGCCTTGCGAATACTATTCATTACCTTGTCCTCCGTTCCGAGGAGTAAGCCAAGCGCTTAAGAGGCTCTGACTAACAACCCTAGCACGGCACGGCCGTTCCGGCGCAAGGCCGGAGACAGACCATCGTATATGGTTGACGGGATTAACGTGGGCTGAATATGGGCTCGGAATAAGTCCATGCCATGGCCTTTAGCATGACGTTTCCGTTAGAAATAGGACAATTTTGTCACGGTGAATTTGATTTTTATCACGTTTTTCGGCCATTTTGGCCCCTTCCGGGCCGTTCCAATACCATGTGTAGCGGCTGGCATGCGCTTTCCAGCGTGCTATCTGAGTCGCCGGATGAGCGACAACATTATCGGCTTCCTGCTGCGATCTCTACGAGCGAAGCGCCCATCGCTTGGGTGAGGTGCCCTCGATCCGCTCGACGGTCTTGCCGGCGCTGTCCTCCAGTGCCGCCCTGATCCCAGCCTCGATCCCGAGCCACTGCCGCTTGTCGGCGGTAATGCCCTTGGCAGTCAGAACGGCGTCCACGATCTCTCGCACGGTCATGGGCGCAGCGGCCGTGCGGAGCACGCCTAGGGCCTCGCGGAATAACGTGCCCCTCCGAAACCACGGATTCGTTTTCTGCCGCCTGCGGACCGATATGCTCCGCACGTTGTAGTCCGGGTTGAAAATCTTGATGACGTGCTCGACCGCCAGCATGGACGCGGCGAGGCGTGCGGCCTCTTTCTTGTTCTCTAGAATCTGACCGCCAATGTCGGCGTGCAGCCGGACCAGGTAGGCGACGGCGGGATGATTAGGCGTAGCTTTGAATGCGTGCGGCATCGGACAAACCATAAACGGCGAGTGAGCAATTTTGCTCACTGCATGAACGAAAGCCGAATTTAGTTCCGATGCTGAAGAGTCGCTTGTGGCGTTTGCGCCATAATACCGGGGCCGCGCACGTTTCGTTCGCTGATCAATCATTTCGGCGGCGCGCGGGGGGCGCTCGAGGCGTTGCCGGGGCTGGCGCGCCGCGGCGGGGCCGCTTCGCTGAAAATCTGTTCGCGCGCCGACGCCGAGCGCGAGATCGAGGCGGCGAGCCGGCGCGGCATTGCGCTCGTGGCCATGGGCGAAGCGGACTATCCGCAGCGGCTGGCCATGATCGACGACGCGCCGCCGCTCCTCTCGCTGCGCGGCAATGCCGCCGTGCTGACCACGCCGGTCATCGCCATTGTCGGCTCGCGCAATGCGTCGGCGGCCGGGATGAAGATCGCGCAGATCCTGGTCGCGGGCTTGAGCGAAGCGGGCTTTGCCATCGCCTCCGGGCTGGCGCGCGGCATCGATGCGGCGGCGCATCGCACCAGCGCTGCGTCCGGCTCGATTGCCGTGCTGGCCGGCGGCCAGGACAAGATCTATCCGGCCGAGCACGAAAGCCTTCTGGAATCGCTGTTGCCAAGCGGCGCGGCGATTTCGGAAATGCCGCTCGGCTGGGAGCCGCGGGCGCGGGACTTTCCCCGCCGCAACCGGCTGATCTCGGGGCTCGCGCTCGGTGTCGTCATCGTCGAAGCGGCGAAGCGCTCGGGCTCGCTGATCACGGCGCGGCTTGCGGCCGAACAGGGCCGCGAAGTGTTCGCCGTGCCGGGCTCGCCGCTCGATCCGCGCGCGGAAGGCACCAATGGCCTGATCAAGCAGGGCGCGACGCCGGTCACCGAAGCCGCTGACATTATTAGTGTGGTCGAACCGATCATGCGGCAGCCACCGTTGCCGTCCCCGCACTTGTCGTCATCCGGTGGCGAATTCGCCGAGCCCGAACCCGCCACCGAGCCGGAAGCCAATGAACGCGCGCGGGTGCTCGGGCTGCTCAGTCCGGCGCCGGTCTCGATCGACGATCTGGTGCGGCTGTCGAACTCCTCGCCGCGCGTGGTGCGCATGGTGCTCTTGGAGCTCGAAATCGCCGGGCGGCTCGAGCGCCACGGCGGCGGGTTGGTGTCGCTGCTCTAGTTTCTTGGTTGGAGCATGATCTTTTCGGAAAACCGGTTTTCACCCTCGGATCAAGTCCAAGGGCATGCTTTTCCGGATCATGCTCCAGCGGCCGCTATTTGGAACCGCTGCGCATGTTGCCCCACGGATCGACATTTTGCGGGGCGGGAACGCTCTTGAGCGCGTTCTTGTAGGCGTCCTCATCCGCCTTCGGCGGCTTATCCTTCGCAGCGCGCGCCGCCTGCTGCGCCCGTGCGTTGGACGGGCCCATGCCCTGCGCCTGGGCGCCAAGGACGGACGCGCCGAGCACGGACCCGCCAAGTGCGAGTGACGCAAGAACGGCGATCGCGATCGGCATGCGCATGTTCAAATGCTCCGCGAAGCTTGGGCCCGGCCGGCTGAACTCTCGCTCCTAGCGCATATTGCCCCAGGGATCGACCTTCTTTTCGGGAATGCTCTTGAGCGCATCTTTGTAAGCCTTCTCGTCCGCCTTGTTGGTTTTGGCGCCGGCCGATGACGACGACGACGATGGGGCCCGATGACCCCTGCCCTGCGCCTGCGCCGGCGGCGCCATGAGAATAGCGACGAGACTAAGCACCGCGATCGACGCCACGACTGCCATCAAAGTGCGCATGACCGAAGCTCCCGGCTCAGACCCGCAGCACATTGTAGACTGATTTGGACAACAATCCGGACAGTGACGTGCCGCCGCTATTGCTCCGCGGCCTGGTCGGCTTCGAGCTTTGCCATTTCCAGGATTGCGCTCAGCGTATCGAGGCCGTTGCGCCTTGCGATCTGGGCGAGTTCGCCGGCGATCGCCGCTATATAATGTGCGGCGGATTTGGGAGTTTCTCTCCCGTTCGGACCGCTGGTGTCGTCCCCGTTCGGCATTTCTATTCGCGACGCAGTTCCTCGGTGCGTGGCCTCGTTGGCCGGGCCCGCTGACCGAATTCGCCCATATGGCGATATGCAGATTGGCGATGTGCTGGTTGTTTCCCGCCGGGCCCGGATTTGATGATTCATAAACTTGCAAGAGATGTTTTGCAAATTCGCAACTTATAGATGTGGAAGGGGAGCTTAACGGTTTAGCGCTATTATTTTCCTCATTGTTTTCAGCGGTTTTGGCGGGCTTTCGGGGCGGCGCCGGATCGGTTTATGCCGGCGGCGATTTGACAGTCGGGCTGTCATTACCCATCTTCCCGGCGGCCAGGCAGCCCTGTTTGCCGCGTCCGAAGGGCGAAAAGGCCCTAAAATCATCGGGTTATTTATGAATCTTGTACTGGTGGAATCGCCCGCCAAGGCGAAGACGATCAATAAGTACCTGGGCAAGGACTACGAAGTCATGGCCTCGTTCGGCCATGTCCGCGACCTGCCGCCCAAGAGCGGCTCGGTCGATCCCGATCATGATTTCCGCATGCTGTGGGAGGTCGATCCCAAGGCGGCGAAGCGGCTCAACGACATCGCGCGTGCGGTGAAGGACGCCGACAAGCTCATTCTCGCCACCGACCCGGACCGCGAAGGCGAAGCGATCTCCTGGCATGTGCTCCAGGTGCTCAAGGAGAAGAAGGCGCTCAAATCGCAGACCGTCGAGCGCGTCGTGTTCAATGCCATCACCAAGCAGGCGGTCACGGAGGCGATGCGGCATCCGCGCGACATCGACCAGGCGCTGGTCGACGCCTATCTCGCCCGCCGCGCGCTCGACTATCTCGTCGGCTTCACGCTGTCGCCGGTGCTGTGGCGCAAGCTGCCGGGCGCGCGCTCGGCCGGCCGCGTGCAGTCGGTGGCGCTCCGCCTGGTCGCCGACCGCGAGCTCGAGATCGAGCGCTTTGTCAGCCAGGAATACTGGTCGCTGGTCGCCACCTTGGCGACGCCGCGCAACGAGACCTTCGAAGCGCGCCTCGTCGGCGCCGACGGCAAGAAGCTGCAGCGGCTCGATATCGGCGCGGGCGCCGACGCCGAACGCTTCAAACAGGATCTGGAAACCGCGGCCTTCACCGTTACGACGGTCGAAGCCAAGCCGGTCAAGCGGCACCCCTACCCGCCTTTCACCACCTCGACCCTGCAGCAGGAAGCGAGCCGCAAGCTCGGCTTCGCGCCGGCGCATACGATGCGAGTGGCGCAGCGGCTCTATGAAGGCATCGATATCGGCGGCGAGACCATCGGCCTCATTACTTACATGCGAACCGACGGCGTGCAGATCGCCAACGAGGCGATCACCGCGGTGCGCGACGTTGTCACGAGCGATTACGGCCGCGAATACGTGCCGGGCTCCCCGCGCACCTACGAGACCAAGGCCAAGAACGCACAGGAAGCGCACGAAGCGATCCGTCCGACCGAAGTGACGCGCCGGCCGCGCGACGTGAAGTCTCATCTCGATGCCGACCAGTCACGGCTCTACGAGCTGATCTGGCTGCGCACGGTCGCGAGCCAGATGGAATCCGCCGAGCTCGAGCGCACCACGGTCGATATCGAGGCCAAGGTCGGCAGCCGCGTTCTCGATCTGCGCGCCACCGGCACGGTGGTGAAGTTCGACGGCTTCCTCACGCTCTACAACGAGGACCGCGACGAGGCGGCCGAGGACGAAGAGTCCCGCCGCCTGCCGCAGATGAGCGGCGGCGAGAAGCTGTCGAAGCGTTCGATCGCCGCCGATCAGCATTTCACCGAACCGCCGCCGCGCTATTCGGAAGCCTCGCTGGTCAAGCGCATGGAAGAGCTCGGCATCGGCCGGCCCTCGACCTATGCCTCGATCCTGCAGGTGCTCAAGGACCGCAAATATGTGCGGCTCGACAAGAAGCGCCTGGTTCCCGAGGACCGCGGCCGCATCGTGGTCTCGTTCCTGGAAAGCTTCTTCGCCCGCTATGTCGAATACGATTTCACCGCGGGGCTCGAAGACAAGCTCGACCAGGTTTCCAACAGCGAGATCGCCTGGCGCGACGTGCTGCGCGATTTCTGGCGCGACTTCATGGCCGCGGTCGACGGCACCAAGGACCTGAAAATCTCGCAGGTCATCGATACGCTCAACGACCTGTTGTCGCCGCATCTGTTTCCGGCGCAAGCGAGCGGCGCCGATCCGCGCGTCTGCCCGACCTGCGGCACCGGCCAATTGTCGCTGAAACTGTCGAAGTTCGGCGCCTTCATCGGCTGCTCGAATTATCCGGAGTGCAAGTATACCCGCTCGCTGTCGCAAACGGGCGAAGGCGCCGATATCGGCACCAAGAAGCTCGGCGAGGATCCGGAAACCGGCCTCGACGTGACGGTGCGCTCCGGCCGCTTCGGCCCCTATCTGCAGCTCGGCGAAACCGTCAAGGACGGCGAGAAGCCCAAACGCGCCGGCCTGCCGAAGGGCGTCGCGCCCGACGAGGTCACGTTCGAGCAGGCGCTCAAGCTTCTGGCATTGCCGCGCGACGTCGGCGCGCATCCCGAAGACGGCGAGATGATCAAAGCCGGCATCGGCCGCTATGGGCCTTACGTCCAGCACGGCAAGATCTATGCGAACCTGGAATCGCCCGAGGACGTCTTCACCATCGGCCTCAATCACGCGGTGACGCTGATCGCCGAGAAGAAGGCCAAGGGACCGCGCAAGCGCTTCGGCGCCGACCCGGGCCGCGCGCTCGGCGATCATCCGACGCGAGGCGGGCCGATCACGGCCAAGAAAGGCCGCTACGGACCTTATGTCAGCCATGACGGCGTGAACGCGACCTTGCCCTCCGACAAGACGCCGGAAACCATCACGCTCGAAGAGGCCGCCGCCCTGATCGACGCCCGCGCCGATCGCGGCCCGGCGCCGGCGCGGCCGCGCAAAGCCGCGGGCGGCAGCGCTCGCAGCAGCGGCAAGCGCGCCGCCAGCAAAGTGACGGCCAAAGGCGCGGCGAAGCCGGCGGCGCCGAAAAAGGCTGCCGCCTCCAAGACCCGGAAGAAGTCACAGCAAGCTGCCGAATAAAATGAAGGCCTTGGTCGGGAGCGCGAATGGGGCCACATATATGTTTGCCCCATGACACGCTCCTCCCATCGCCCGCACAGCCGCCTGCCCTCCCGCGACGAACTGATCGCCTTCATCCGCGAGCGCAGCGGTCAGGTCTCGCCGCGCGAGATTGCCAAAGCCTTCGGCGCCAAGAATGCCGACCGCGCCGCGCTCAACCGCATGCTGCGCGAGCTTGCCGATGACGGCAGCATCGACCGCCGCCGGAAGCGCCTGCACCAGGCCGGCACGCTGCCGCCGGTCGTGCTGGCCGACATTACCGGGCGCGACTTTGACGGCGAGTTTCTGGCGCGCCCGACCGAATGGGATGAGCAGGCGCATGGCGCCCCGCCGGTGATCCATATCGTGACGCCACGGCGGGCGAAGCCGGGCGAGGCCGGCGGCGTCGGCGACCGCGCGCTGATCCGCATCGAACATTCCGGCGACAATGAATTCTCCGGCCGCGTCATCAAGCTGATCGACCGCGCCAAGCACCGCACGCTCGGCATTTTCCGGTCACTGCCGTCCGGCGGCGGGCGGCTCGTTCCGATCGAGAAGAAGGGGCTCGGCCGCGAACTCAATATCGCAGCCATCGCGACCAAGGGCGCCGTCGACGGCGACCTCGTTGCCGTCGACGTGACAAAGCAAGGCAAGTTCGGCCAACCCGCAGGCACCGTCGTCGAGCGGCTCGGCTCGATCAAGAGCGAGCGCGCGGTCAGCCTGATCGCGATCTATGCGCACGACATTCCGCACGTCTTTCCACAGCCCGTGCTCGACGAAGCGCAGTCGGCGCGCGCGGCGACGATGGACGGACGCGAGGATTGGCGCCATGTCGCCTTCGTCACCATCGATCCGCCCGACGCCAAAGATCACGACGACGCGGTGCACGCGGTACCCGATCCCGATCCGAAGAACGCCGGTGGTCATATCGTCACCGTCGCGATCGCCGACGTCGCCTGTTATGTGCGGCCCGGCACGCCGCTCGACCGCGAAGCGGTGAAGCGCGGCAATTCGGTTTATTTCCCCGACCGCGTCGTGCCGATGCTGCCGGAGCGCATTTCCAACGATCTGTGCTCGTTGCGGCCCAAGCAAGACCGGCCGGCGCTCGCCGTGCGCATGGTGATCGGCAGCGACGGGCGAAAGCGCTCGCACACATTCCATCGCGTGATGATCCGCTCGATCGCGAAACTGCATTACGAGCAGGCGCAGCTTGCGGTCTCGGGCCGCCCCGACGAAGACACCGAAACCATTGTCGAGCGCGTGCTGGAGCCGCTCTATGCGGCCTATCGCACGGTGCTGAAGGCGCGCGCGGAGCGGAGTCCGCTCGACCTCGATCTGCCCGAGCGCAAGATCGTGCTGAAATCCGACGGCACCGTCGATCGGGTGGTCATGCCGCAGCGGCTCGAGTTGCATAAACTGATCGAAGAATTCATGATCCTCGCCAATGTCGCCGCCGCCGAGACTTGCGAGAAGGCGCGCGTGCCGCTGATCTATCGCGTGCACGACGAGCCGTCGCCGGAGAAGCTCAATGCGCTGCGCGAATTTCTCGTCACCATCGACATCAATCTGCCCAAGGGCGGCGCGCTGCGGCCGGAGCAGTTCAACGGCATCCTCAACCGGGTCAAAGGCCACGCCGTCGAGCGGCTGGTGAACGAAGTGGTGCTGCGGAGCCAGGCGCAGGCCGAATATTCGCCGGAGAATTTTGGCCATTTCGGCCTCAATCTGCGCCGCTACGCGCATTTCACTTCGCCGATCCGCCGTTATGCCGATCTTGTCGTGCATCGCGCGCTGATCCGCGCCGGCAAGCTCGGTCCCGACGGCCTGCCCGACGACACCGAGCTGCGCGAGCTTGCCGAAATCTCGGCCAACATTTCCGCGACCGAGCGCCGCGCCATGAAGGCCGAGCGCGAGACCTCCGACCGGCTGATCGCGCATCATCTGGCCGACCGGGTCGGCGCCACCTTCGACGGCCATATTTCCGGCGTCACCCGCGCCGGCCTGTTCGTCGAGCTCGACGAGACCGGCGCCGACGGCTTCATTCCGGCGCGCTTCATCGGCAACGAATATTTCCGCTTCGACGAAAAGGGCCGCGCTTTTACCGGCTCGTCGCAGACTTATCGGCTCGGCGATCCGGTGACGGTCGAGCTCGTCGAAGCCGCGCCCGTTGCCGGCGCCTTGCGTTTCTCGCTGATTGGCCATTCCGGCGGTCATGCTGGCGCTGCGCCGCAAAGGCCTTTACAGCGGCATCCGCAGCGCCCGAAATCGGTGTGGCGTGACAAGACGCGTAAGGCACACCGGAACAAGGCGCGGCGTAAATAGCGCGTTCGGCTCCAATCGAAAAAGTCAGGCGACATCATGCTCTACGACAAGATCTTGCAGCGCTATCCGAGCCCCGATCTCAAACGATGGGTCGATCTGCGCCAACAGCCGGACGGGCTGTTCTATGTGCAGGAATTCGCGGCAACGCCCGCCGGCGTTCCCGAATATGGCGCGCAGACCGATACGTCGTCCGGCCTGCGCTCGGACACCTATAAGAGCCTCGCGGCCGCCGAGACTGAGCTGCAGAGCATGGCACCCTGGCTGAGCGCCAAGTCGATTTGAGAACGAGTTAGGGCGATGGTTGACGACGACATATCGAGCGTGCGGGCGGGCGGCACTGCGGCCGATCGCGCCGAGCGGCTGAGCAAGGTGATCCGCGACCTCGTGCACCCCTACGTCAAGCCGCGCGATTCCGCGACCTTGATCCTGATCGACCGCTCGGAGCCCGTGCCGAAAGTGCTGCTCGGCCGCCGCCATGAGCGGCATCGCTTCATGCCGGGCAAATTCGTTTTCCCGGGCGGCCGCATCGAGCCGACAGACCGGAAAATGGCCTTCGCCTCGTCGCTCGACAGCCAGCACGTCAAACGGCTGATGATGCATGTGAGCGGGCCTAGCGTCGCCAAGGCCGCGGCCTATGCGCTCGCCGCGGTGCGCGAAACCCATGAAGAGACCGGCATCATGCTCGGCGTGCCGACCGACAAGCCGGTCACGGCACCGTCGGAAAGCTGGGAACCCTTCGCCGCAGCCGGCATCGTGCCCGACCTGAGCAAGATCCATTTCATTGCCCGCGCGATCACACCGCCGAAACGGCCGCTTCGCTTCGACAGCCGCTTCTTCGCCGCCGATGTCACCGCGATCGCGCGGCGCGACGACGGTTTTGTCGGCCCCGACAAGGAGCTGGTCGAGCTGGTCTGGATGCCGATCACCGAAGCGTCGCGGCTGGACATGCCCGGCATCACCGCGGTCGCGATTGAAGAGCTGCAGGACCGCATCGCTTCCGGCATGAGCTTCGACCACCCCGCCCCGCTCTACCGCATGCTGCACAAGAAGTTCGTGCGGGAAATTCTGTGACGGCGAAGTCCAGATGGAGAATCCATAGGGCGGCGCTCTACGGCTTCGCCGCCGGCCTGATCTTCAAGGCTGCAGGCCTGTTTCCCGAGACCCCGGAGCCGCCGGGGGTCGTCTTTCATTGGGCCCATGTCACAGGCGAATGGACGAGCTATGCGGTGGTCGTTGCCATCATTTTTTCGATCGCTACGGTCATCCGCAATCTCATCTTCGTTCGCACGCTCTGATGTCATGGAGTGCGTGGCAATAAGAAATTGTTAACCATTCACGCCGACGCTCTATCTGATTGCATGATCGAGATTCCCTCGCGATTGCGCGCTGCCGGGGCATCGGCAAGTGAAGAAACGATCCATCGCACTTGCTCTATGCTGCCTGCTCGTCTGCTCGCCGGCATCGGCCAAGACCAAACCGTTCGTCGGCGTGCTGTGGCCGATGTTCGGGCCGTTTCTTGCCGTCGGTCTGGTCGAACTGGTCGCCGAACTCAAATTGCGGCCCGATATCGAGGTCCGAACCTATCTGCATCAGAATTGGCCGACCTTGGTCGAGGACCTCAACAACCTCCCGAAGGGAACGCGCACGCTGGTCGTCGGCTATAGCCTCGGCGCCAACAGCACGGTCTTTGTCGCCAACAAGGTCGATTACATCGACTCGATCATCGCGCTGCAGCCGTCGATGCTGAGCTGGAATCCGGATCTGAAGGGAAAAGTGGGACGGATCGTCGAGATCTATAACCCGAAGCCGGAGGAGACTCTCGGCGGCATGGGCTCGAAGAAGCTCGTCGGCGACAATATCGAATATATCGTCAACAGCGATACCCACATGGGGACGCAGTTCGGTTCCGACTTCCGCGATCTGGTCAAAAGCGAAATCGCCAGACTCTCGGCTCTGGACGATCGCGACGCCGTGCAAGCCGCGCTGCCGCAGCCGCCCGCCCCTGCAACACCGACCGCAGCATCGGAGCCTGCGCCGCGGCCGACAGAACCACAGACCGATGCTCAGAATGCCGCGAAGCCCGCCGACAGCGACACTGCCAAAAACCAGCCGCAGTGCGACAGCACGGCGAGCATACGAACCGCGCAAGCGAAGAAGCCGGACGACCTCACGCAAAAGATCATCGACGCCCAGAGCGCCGAGCCGCGCCATTACGGCTCCATCGCCTGGCAAGGTGCACCGCAGAAGAAGCCTGACGCGCTCACCCAGAAGATCATCGACAGCGCCTTGTGTCCGGATTAGCGGCGGCCTTGACTGGATCTGACGAGATTGAGTCAAATAAACGCTTAGGGCGTGAGGGAGCCTAGCGTGAAGCGCGCCAGTATTTGGTTTGTGTCCATACTCGCCCTCATCACGGCAGTTATTTCCGGCGTATGCTTTTTCGACCCGACGGCGCGTTTGGTTATAGCCATTTTTGTCTCGCCACTCTTCAACAACTCCAGGCTGCCCCCGATCGCGCAAGGCGTAATTGGGGACGAGGATTGGCTGCATTTTGAAGCAGCCAGCAAAAAATTGACCGAGGCCCTACAGTCAAAATTTCCCGCTGGCTCAAGAGAAGATGCTTTGAAATCTATTTTGCTGCGACAAGGATTCCAACCAATGGAACCGCCTCCGTCCAGTTGCATATCACCCAGCCAGCCTGTGCCGGTCGGGGTGCTTGTCTATCGGTGTCTGACCCCGCAGGACGAAGAAGAGAGAAAGAGAACGCAATGTCAGGGGCCACTACAGCGGCGCCTGCCTTTGAGTAGCGAAGCTCCGAACGCGCCGGGCCAGCCTCGCTATCGAGGGCACGTACAAAGGAGCCAAGCCGATGTCTGAGCGCGCCGCCAACCCCGATGAGACCCGGATCAAGGTTCTTCTCGAAGCTTGGGCGGACGCCGTCCGCCGGCACGACCTTCCCGCCATCCTCGCCCATCACGAGTCCGACATGGTGATGTTCGACGTGCCGCCGCCCCTGCAATGCAAGGGAATCGGCGCCCGCTCTTCCGGATCATGCTCAAAAAGAGGCGTTTCTTGACTTTTGGGGCTTCCTGACTAGGTTGGCCGCCAATACAGAAAGGTTTCCCCAAATGGCCAAGAACGTGACCATCAAGGTCAAGCTGGTTTCCAGCGCCGACACCGGCTTTTATTACGTGACGCGGAAGAATTCGCGCACCATGACGGACAAGCTGGTGAAGAAGAAATACGACCCGGTCGCCAAGAAACACGTCGAGTTTCGCGAATCCAAGATTAAGTAAGCGCTATAACGCACTGGACTCACAGCGCTTTCGACCGTCATGCCCGGCCTCGCGCCGGGCTTTGGCGTTTTTGGGCCGCCTTGCCGGGCATGCCCGCCCGACCCAGGCCTCAGAACGCCACCGCTCGGACCGGGATGCCAAGACGCGGCAGCCGGACATTCCGTCGCCGTTTCATAGAAAAGCGCTTGGTCCAAGCTGCGCGCAGCGCTTAAGAAAACTATCTTAGCACTCTCAGTTCACTCCGAGGTCGCCATGCCGAACTACCGCTCCAGAACCAGCACGCACGGCCGCAACATGGCCGGCGCCAGAAGCTTGTGGCGCGCCACCGGCATGAAGGACGGCGACTTCGGCAAGCCGATCATCGCCATCGCCAACAGCTTCACGCAGTTCGTGCCCGGCCACGTGCATCTGAAGGATCTCGGCGCGCTGGTCGCGCGCGAGATCGAAGCCGCGGGCGGCGTCGCCAAGGAGTTCAACACCATCGCGGTGGACGACGGCATCGCGATGGGTCACGACGGCATGCTCTATTCGCTGCCGAGCCGCGAATTGATCGCCGACAGCGTCGAATACATGGTCAACGCGCATTGCGCCGACGCGCTGGTCTGCATTTCCAATTGCGACAAGATCACGCCCGGCATGCTGATGGCGGCGATGCGGCTCAACGTCCCGGCCGTCTTCGTGTCCGGCGGACCGATGGAAGCCGGCAACGCCGTGCTCAAAGGCGCCAAGCGCGCTTTCGATCTGGTCGACGCCATGGTGGTCGCCGCCGATGACAGCTACAGCGACGAAGAGGTGAAGACGATCGAGCGCTCGGCCTGCCCGACCTGCGGCTCCTGCTCGGGCATGTTCACCGCTAATTCAATGAATTGCCTCACCGAAGCGCTCGGCCTCGCTCTGCCGGGCAACGGCTCGGTGCTGGCGACGCATGCCGACCGCGAGCGGCTGTTTCGCGAAGCCGGCCACCTGATCGTCGATCTGGCGCGGCGCTGGTACGAATCCGACGACGCCACGGCACTGCCGCGCGGCATCGCGACGCGAACCGCCTTCGAGAATGCGATGAGCCTCGACATCGCGATGGGCGGCTCGACCAATACGGTGCTGCACCTCTTGGCGGCGGCCCAGGAAGGCCAGGTCGATTTCACCATCGCGGATATCGACCGGCTGTCGCGCCACGTCCCCTGCCTCTGCAAGGTGGCACCCGCGAAAAGCGACGTGCACATGGAGGATGTCCATCGCGCCGGCGGCGTGATGGCGATCCTTGGCGAGCTCGACCGCGCCGAATTGATCGACACGAAGTCGCCCACCGTTCATGCCGCGACGTTAGGCGACGCGCTCGACCGCTGGGATATCGGGCGGACAAAAAGCGAAGCGGTCCGCACTTTCTATCGCGCGGCGCCGGGCGGCGTGCCGACGCAGGTGGCGTTCAGCCAATCCGAGCGCTGGGACGAACTCGATACCGACCGCGAGACCGGCGTGATCCGCTCCGCCGCGCACCCGTTCAGCAAGGACGGCGGGCTCGCGGTGCTGTTCGGCAATCTCGCGCCCGAAGGCTGCATCGTGAAGACGGCGGGCGTCGACGAATCGATCCTGGTCTTCCGCGGCGAGGCCCGCGTCTATGAGAGCCAGGAAGCGGCCGTCAGCGGCATCCTCGGCAACGAGGCGCAGCCCGGCGATGTGGTGGTGGTGCGCTACGAGGGACCGAAGGGCGGTCCGGGCATGCAGGAGATGCTCTATCCGACCAGCTATCTGAAATCCAAGGGGCTGGGGAAAGTCTGCGCGCTGGTGACCGACGGGCGTTTCTCAGGCGGAAGCTCGGGGCTGTCGATCGGCCATGTCTCGCCGGAAGCCGCCGAGGGCGGCATGATCGGCCTGATCGAGAACGGCGATCCGATCGTCATCGACATCCCGCAACGCCTGATCCGCCTCGACCTCGACGAGGGGACGCTGTCGGCACGGCGGACCGCGATGCAGGCCAAAGGCGCCGCCGCCTGGAAGCCGAAAGACCGCAAGCGCAATGTCTCGCCGGCGCTCCGCGCCTATGCCGCGCTCGCCACCAATGCGTCGCGCGGCGCCGTGCGCGATGTCGGTCAGGTCGAGACCCGGTAAATACTGAGCGCGGCGCTAGGCCGCCTCGGGTACGACGCGGTTGCGGCCGTCGCGCTTGGCGCGGTAGAGCGCTTCGTCGGCGCGCTTGAGCAGGCTCGCGGCATTGTCGTCCTTGCCGCGCAGCGCCGGCGATGCCGATCGAGATCGTCACCGGAATGTGCTTGGTCGCCCTGCGCGATGGCGAACGGCTCAGCGGCAATGCGCCGGCGCAGCCGCTCGGCGACCATGGCCGCCACCGCCATGTCGGTCTCCGGCATGACGATGACGAATTCCTCGCCGCCGTAGCGGCAGGCGAGATCGATGCCGCGGATCGAACGCCGATGCGCATGGCGAACTCGCGCAGCACGTCGTCGCCGACGTCGTGGCCGTAGGTGTCGTTGATCGCCTTGAAATGGTCGATGTCGAGCACCAGCGCCGCGAGCGGCTTGCCGCGCGCCGCCGCGCTGCTCGACCAGCGTCCCGAGATGGCTTTCCATGTAGCGGCGGTTGTGACAGGCCGGTGAGCGGGTCCGTGATCGCCATCTCGATCGACAGTCTGGAAATTGTCGCGCAGCCGTTCGGTGTAGCGGCGCTTGCGCACCTGGGTGCGCACCCGCGCCAGCAGCTCGTTCTTGTCGATCGGGCGCATGCAGATAGTCGTTGACGCCGATCTCGAGCCCGCGCAGCCATGCGCGCATTGTCGTCGGGCTCGGCGACGGCGAGAATCGGCAGATTGCCGGGTGCGGTCGAGCGAGCGCAATCTGGCTGCGCACAGCCGCAGCGCGTCGAAATTCGCCAGATCGAGCGAGACGATGGCGAGATCGAAATTGCCGTCGGCGGCGTGAAACAGCGCCTGGTTCGGATCGGGCTCGATCTCGACCGTCGTGCTCGGCCTGCAGCACCGTGGCGATGCGTTCGTAGACGACGGCCGGTCGTCGACGATGAGAATGCGGCCCTGGCGGCCGGTATCGGCAACCGCGTCGCGCTCCGGCGACTGGATGCCGATGTCGCGCGAGGTCTGCGCGCGCATGCGCAATTCGTCGGTCACGACCTTCAGCCGCGCCAGCGAACGCACGCGCGCGAATCAGCGCCATTTCGGCGATCGGCTTGGTCAGGAAATCGTCGGCGCCGGCTTCGAGGCCGCGCACGCGGTCGGACGGCTGATCGAGCGCGGTCACCATCACCACCGGGATGTGGTGCGTGGCCGGATTGCTCTTGAGCCGGCGGCACACCTCGAAGCCGTCCATGTCCGGCATCATCACGTCGAGCAGCACGAGATCGCATTCGGCGCGCTCGCAGACCGCGAGCGCGTCCTTGCCGCAGGTGGCGGTGACGACGTCGAAATATTCGGCCGCGAGCCGGGCCTCGAGCAGCTTCACATTGGCGGGGATGTCGTCGACGACCAGAACGCGGGCCGTCATGACTCACGGACTTGCCGAGAAAATGGCGAATGGTCTCGATGAACTTGGCCGACCGAGATCGGCTTCGACAGATAGGCCTCGCAGCCGCCTTCGCGGATGCGCTCTTCGTCGCCCTTCATCGCAAAGGCGGTGACGGCGACCACCGGGATCGTCTTCAGCTCGCTGATCGTCCTTCAGCCATTTGGTGACCTCGAGGCCGGACACTTCCGGGAGCTGGATGTCCATCAAGATCAGATCGGGCCGGTGCCGGCGCGCGAGATCGAGCGCCTCGACGCCGTTGCGGGTGCCGATCGTGGCATAGCCGTGGGCTTCCAAGAGATCGTGGAAGAGCTTCATATTGAGCTCATTGTCCTCCACGATCAGGACGGTCTTGGCCATCCAGGATGTCCCTTCCCCAAAGCCGGGCAAAGCCCCCGCCCATCATGGGTGATTTGGCGCGATAGGCTGGCTCAGTGACCTGCGCGCCAAAGCGGCAGAATCGCTTTACACCGCCTGTGGGCAACGGTGAGAAACCTAGTGCGGATATCTTTAAGAAAGGCAAATGGAACCGCATGAAAAGGCCTGCAGCGGGAAATCGGGAAGCGGCGGAAGCGCTGGCAATTCAGGCGCTTAGCTTTATCGCCGAGGAACCGGACCGGCTCGGCGCGTTCCTTGCCGCAAGCGGCATCGGGCCCGACGCCATCCGCGAGGCGGCGCGCACACCAGGCTTTCTCGCCGGCGTGCTCGACCATATGCTCTCCGAGGAGTCACTCCTGCTCGCTTTTGCCGACAGCGCCGGCCTCGATCCCGCGAGCATCGCGCGGGCGCGGCGGGCGCTGGGCAAGCCGTGGGAGCGCGACATTCCATAGGCCCTTGGCGGCGGGCATCGCATTTGGGGCAGCAATGAGCGCACAGTGCTTCTGCCGCGACTGCCTGCAGCGATAGCTCGCCGCAGGCGACACGCTGCCCGGCCTGCGGCTCGCCCCGGCTGCTGCGTCATGCCGAGCTCGAGACGCTCGCCATCGCCCATGTCGATTGCGACGCCTTCTATGCCACGATCGAAAAGCGCGACGATCCGTCTTTGGCGATCGGAGCCGCTGATCGTCGGCGGCGGCAAGCGCGGCGTGGTGGCGACCGCCTGCTATATCGCCCGCACCTATGGCGTGCGATCGGCGATGCCGATGTTCGAAGCGCTGCGGCTCTGCCCTCACGCCAAGGTGGTGCGGCCGAATATGGAGAAATATGCCAAGGCCGGGCGCGAAGTGCGGGCGATGATGCAGGCGCTGACGCCTCTGGTCGAGCCGCTCTCGATCGACGAAGCCTTTCTCGATCTCTCCGGCACCGACCGCGCTGCACAATATGCCGCCGGCCAAAGTGCTGGCGCGATTTGCCGACGAGGTCGAGAAGAAGCTGCGCATCACCGTGTCGATCGGACTGTCCTGCAACAAGTTCTTGGCCAAGGTCGCCTCCGACCTCGACAAGCCGCGCGGCTTTGCCGTGCTCGGGCAGCAGGAGGCGGTGGCGTTTCTGGCGGAGAAGCCGGTCGGCTTCATCTACGGCGTCGGCAAGGTCAGCGCCGCGCGCTATGCGCGCGACGGCTTCCACCGCATCGCCGATCTGCAGCGCGCCGATGAGACCGATCTGATGCGGCGCTACGGCGAAGAAGGCCGGAGGCTCTATCGCCTCGCCCATGGCGAGGACGCGCGCGACGTCTCCGCCGACCGCGAGACCAAGAGCGTATCGTCGGAGACGACTTTCGAGCGTGACATTTCCGATTTCCGTGCGCTCGAACTCATTCTGTGGAGCCTCGCCGAAGACGTCTCGGCGCGGCTGAAGTCGAAAGATCTGTGCGGAACGACAGTGACGCTGAAGCTGAAAACCGCCGACTTCAAGATCCGCACCCGCGCCCGCTCGCTCGATACGCCGACGCAATTGGCGCAGCGCATCTTCGCCGCCGCGCCGCGGCCTGCTCGAACACGAGGCGACCGGCACCAAATTCCGCCTCCTCGGCGTCGGGCTTAGCGGCATCGAGAGCGCCGACCAGGCCGACCCGGCCGATCTGGTCGACGGCCGCTCGGCGCTCGCCGAACACGCTGTCGACAAAGCGCGCGCGCGTTTCGGCGACGACGCGGTGGTGCGGGGGCTGGCGTTCGAGCGGAGGGAGAAGACGTGAGAGCAAAGTTCACCACCCTGCGCTCGACGGCTGGCGTGCTGTTGCTTCTCGCCGTGTCTGCCGTGCCGGCACAGGCGCGACCGCTTGATGCGATCAAAGCCTCGGGCACGCTGCGGGTCGGCCTCACCGGCGACTATGCGCCCTACTCGCTGCGCGGCCCCGACGGGCAAATCACCGGCGCCGATGTGACCATGGCCAAGACACTGGCAGTCGGACTTGGCGTGGCGCTCGAAATCGTGCCGACGACCTGGAAATCGATGGCCGACGATCTGAAGGCCGACCGCTTCGATATTGCCATGGGCGGCGTCAGCGTGACGCCGGCGCGCGCGGCGATTGGCGATTTCTCGACGACGGTGATGAGCGACGGCAAACGGCCGATCGTGCGCTGCGCCGACAAGGACCGCTTCACCTCGGTCGCTTCGATCGATCAGCCGGACGTCCGCGTCGTGTTCAATCCGGGCGGCACCAATGAGACATTCGCCAAGGCGCACTTCGCCGGCGCCAAGCTCGAAGAATTTCCCGACAATCGCATCATCTTTGACGAGATCGCTTCCCGCCACGCCGACGTGATGGTGACCGATGGCGCCGAGGTCGACTTTCAGTCGCGCCTGCATCCCGGCGTGCTGTGCCCGGCCGAAGTGGCGGGACCGTTCGATCATTTCGAGAAGGCCTATTGGATGACGCATGACGGCGCGCTGAAGGCCGCGGTCGACGCCTTGCTCAAGACCAAACTCGAGGCCGGCGACTACCAAAAAGCCTTGGCCGCCGCGGCGAGCCAGCCGTGAGATTTTATCTCGCCTGCGCCGTGATGATCGTCCTCGGCGCCGTGCTGGCCGCATGCGACTGGCGCTGGATCCGGCGGCCCTGGTTCGGCGTGCTTCTGATCGGGGGGCTGTGCGGCGGGCTGATCACAACCCAGGTCAGCCCGTTCAACTTCGCCGATGGCGGCTATTACATGCAGGGAGTGGTCATTGCCGCGGGCGCAGCGATCGCCCTGGCCGGTTATGTGATTGGCGCCATCGTGCAATTTGCAATCCGGTCGGTCCGCGGCCGCCGCGCCCCGTGACGGCTTGAGCGCTTCCGGCACAGATGTGCTACTGTGCCGGTTCCGACGGGAAGTAATTTGATACCCGATACGCCGCCGGCAGGGGAAGTTGCGGGAGGTGTGGGTTTGGTGCGTCTCCGCGAACAAGTGAAAGCGGCCCTCCTCGCTGGCGCATTGGCCGCCGCGGGTGTGACTGCGCCCGGATCGGCGCAAGCGCAGGGCTTTTTCGATTTCTTGTTTGGCGGTCCGCAGCATCCGGCGCCGCCGCCGACCACCAATTATCCGCCGCCACCGCCGCCCGGCTTGGGGCGCGTGGCGCCGCCGCCGATGGACCAGGAGCGGATCAATGGCGGGGAAGCCTCCACCGGTCATGGCGTCGCCTTCTGCGTGCGGCTGTGCGACGGCCAGCATTTCCCGATGGAGCGGATGAACAACGCCACGCCGGTAGAAACCTGTCAGGCGATCTGTCCGCATGCCCCGACCAAGGTCTTCTTCGGCAGCGAAATCGGCAGCGCAGTCGCGCAAGACGGCCAGCGATATACCGCTCTGCCGACGGCTTTCATCTACCGCAAGCAATTCGTCGCCAATTGCTCCTGCAACGGCAAGGACGCGCTGGGGCTGGCATCGTTCGACGTGAAAACCGACCCGACCTTGCGGCCGGGCGACATCGTCTCAACCAACAACGGACTGTTGTCTTATACCGGGCGATCCGGCCAGGCCGGTGCGTTCACGCCGGTCAATCCGGCTTCGCTTCCGGTCGATATCGGATCGGCGCCGGCAGGCTCCATACCGACGACAACAACACCTTCCTCCGGCCAGCAATCCGGCGCGGTCGTGCAGCAGAGCACCACCCGCAGAACAAGCCGCCGCCGCCGGCCGCGCCAGTGCCCCGTCCGCAAAACCGTCCGGCGCAGTAATTAAGGACAGGGCTTCGTTTCTTTAAGCTCCAGCGAAGAGAGCTTTCCGGTCACGATGAAATCGTTGTAGTCGAGCGTCAGCGCGCGCGAAATGCCGTTCTCGTAGAGCTCGAAGCCGATCGAATAAGCCGGCGTCTGCTCGCTGCTGGCGTCGGCCTTTTTCTGTTCGAAATAGCTGATGGTCACCGGCCACCGCGGCACCGCGGCGAGCTTGGCGTCGCCGGCGGCGGCATCATCGTGCTTGCGCTCGCCGGCCGAGAGCGTGGGACCGATGACGGTGAGCGTGTTGAACACCTTCTGGCCGGTTTCCGAACCGTCGTAGACCGGGAAGCTGAGAATGTGCTTGCCTTCATGCGCGGCGTTGATCACGCGCACCATGTGCTCGGTCGGAAACACGACACCAGCGGCGATATCGAATGTTTTCTTCTCGGGCTTTTCCAGCGCCACCGTGGTCTTGTCCGGATCGTGCTCGGCATGGCCGTCGACCGAGCCGGACAGATTGTCGTCGACATAGTTCTCCGACGTGAATTTGAAGGTCTTGGCGTTGGCGCCCTCCCAGGTCGTCGAGCGCAGATCGCTGGTCGAGGTCTTGCCTTCGCCGGTATTGAGCTCGGACACCTGGCGGAATTCGAGCGAATAGCCCTGGCAGGCATTGCCGTCGAAGTCGTAGAGGATGCGCCCGCGCACGGCCGAGATCTGCGTATTGCCGCGCACGTCGCCGAGCGCGAGATCGTAGACCGCGCGATGAGGGATCAGCGGCACCTGTGTAACCGGAGCCAAGAGCCCCTCGTGGGGCGCGTCGTGGGACGCATCCTTGGAAGCTCCCTGGGGCGCGTCCTCCGTCCAGGCGATCGTGACAGGAACGAGCAGGACCGGGCAAAGGGCAAGGACAAAAACCAGGGCGGCGCGTGCCGCCAAATTGTCGACCATGAAGCTGTTTGCTCCTTGCGCTCTGGAGATGGCTGCCCTGGCCAGCCCCCTTCCCGCCGTTTGATGCGAAATTGCGGCGAAGATAGGCAGCTTGGGCGGCGCGGGCAACCATTGGCGCGCACAGGGAAGCCACCCTCCAGCCCCGCTTGCACCGATGCCACCGATCAGCCAAGAAAGCGACAAGAACGCTTAAGCATCGGGCAAGACGCGTCAGGAGAAGCCAATGGCCGGGACTGTCGAAAAGAAACTGCAAGACCTTGGCATCGTGCTGCACGAGCCGCGCGCGCCGATGGCCAATTACGTGCCGTTCGTGCGCACTGGTAACATGCTGCAGGTGTCAGGCCAGGTCTGCATCGACGGCAGCGGCAAGATCGTGGCCAAAGGCCAGCTCGGCGCCGAAGTCTCCATCGAGGATGGCCAGAAGGCGGCGCGGGCCTGCGCCATCAATCTCCTGGCGCAAGTGAAAGCCGCGCTCGGCGACCTCGACAAAGTGGTGCGCGTGGTGAAGCTGACCGGCTTCGTCAATTCGGCGCCGCATTTCCCCGAAGGGCCCAAAGTCATGAACGGCGCTTCCGATCTCATGGTCGCCGCCTTCGGCGACAAAGGCCGGCACGCGCGCTCGACCGTCGGCGTCGCGGCACTGCCGTCGGATTCCGCCGTCGAGGTCGAAGGCCTGTTCGAAGTGTCGTGACCCTGCGGTAGCGAGGCTCGTTGTGCCGCTCGATTGGCTCATCGCCCACCCCGTCGCGCATCGCGGCCTGCATGACGTTGCCAACGGCGTGATCGAGAACACCGCGGGCGCGTTCCGCGCCGCGATCGCGGCCGGCTATGCCATCGAGACCGACGTGCAGATCTCCGCCGACGGCGAGGCGATGGTGCATCACGACGATGTGCTCGGCCGCCTCACCGAAGGCGAAGGCCGGCTTGATACGTTCAGCGCCTCGGCGCTCAAGCGCGTGCCGTTTCGCGGCAGTTCGGAACACATGATAACGCTGCCGGAACTGTGCGACCTTGTCGCCGGACGGATCACGCTGCTGGTCGAGCTCAAGGGCCAGTTCGACGGCGATGACAGGCTCAGCGCGCGCGTCGCCGACGTGCTCGCGCGCTATTCCGGCCCGGTCGCGGCCATGTCGTTCGACCTGCGCCAGGTCATGCAACTGCGGCAAAAAGCGCCGGCCCTCGTGCGCGGCATCACCGCCGCCGAATATCGACCAAAATCGTACCGAGACTTGCTGCCGCAAGGGGCCCAGCGCGGCCTTGGCTATATCCGCGCCGGACTGCAAGCCAAGCCGCAATTCCTGGCTTATTCGGTCGGCGGCCTGCCAGGCCCCCTGCCGACCTTCATGCGGCGCATTATGTGCATGCCGGTTCTGACATGGACGGTGCGCACGCCGGCCGAGCGGCGCACCGCGGAACGCTACGCCGACCAGATGATTTTCGAGGGTATTCGGCCATAAGGTGCTTTTGAAATATGAGCCCGGCGCGCAAAGAGCTTGAACACAAAGACGCCAAGGACAATGGCGCCAAAAACGACGGACGCGCCGTCGAACTGCGTGTCAGCGTCGTCGACAGCATCGCACAAGTGGATCGCGCCGATTGGGATGCCTGCGCCAGCCCGGCCGAAACCGATCGCGAATTGGCTTCATCTCATCCTGAGTTTGAGCTCGAGCAGCGGCGCTCTTCGCCCGATCCAGATTCCGCTTCCCGCACTGCCTATAACCCGTTTGTTTCGCATGATTTTCTCGCGGCGCTCGAAGCCTCGAAATCGGTCGGCGGCCGTACCGGCTGGCATGTTCAACACGTTCTGGCGAAAACCTCCGACGGCACTTTAGTTGCGGCCGCGCCGGCCTACCTCAAGAGCCATTCGCGCGGCGAATATGTTTTCGACGCCGGCTGGGCCGAGGCCTATGAGCGCGCCGGCGGGAGCTACTATCCGAAGCTGCAGATCTCCGTGCCGTTCACGCCGGCCACCGGCCCGCGCCTTCTGGTCCGCGACGGCATGCCGGCGGCGGCGACGCGGCGCGCGCTCGCGCAAGGCCTGACACAGGTCTGCGGCGCCACCGGCGCTTCCGGTGTTCACGTCACCTTTGCCACCGAGGCCGAATACCGCCTCCTCGGCGAACTTGGCTACCTGCAGCGCACCGATCAGCAATTTCATTTCGAGAACAAGGATTTTGCGACCTTCGACGATTTTCTCGCCGCGCTCAGTTCGCGCAAGCGCAAGACCATCCGCCGCGAGCGGCAGGACGCATTGCAAAACGGCATCAGCGTGCACTGGCTCACCGGCAGCGATCTCACCGAAGATGTCTGGGACGCGTTCTTCAACTTCTACATGGAGACCGGCTCGCGCAAATGGGGCCGTCCCTATCTGACCCGCGAATTCTATTCGCTGGCCGGCGAGAAAATGAAGGACCGCATTCTCCTGGTGATGGCCAAGCGCGCCGGACGCTGGATCGCCGGCGCGATCAATTTCATCGGCTCGGAGACGTTGTTCGGCCGCCACTGGGGCGCGATCGAGCAGCATCCGTTCCTGCATTTCGAACTGTGCTACTATCAGGCCATCGATTACGCGATCACGCACAAACTGCTGCGGGTCGAAGCCGGCGCCCAGGGCGAGCACAAGATTTCACGCGGCTATATGCCGAAGACGACGTACTCGGCGCATTATATCGCCGATCCCGGCCTGCGCCGCGCCATCGCCGATTATCTGGTGCGCGAGCGCGCCTATGTCGCCGCCGCCGGGCGCGAACTGTCCGAGCTCGCGCCGTTCCGCAGGGATTTGGCTGAAGAACCGGAATAGAGCGCGTTACACGATCTCGCTGCCAGGAGGGCCGCATGTCGAGCTACGATCCCAACAATGTCTTTGCCAAAATCCTGCGCGGCGAGTTCTCGGCGTACAAAGTCTACGAGGACGACAGAACACTGGCCTTTCTCGACATCATGCCGCAGGCGCCGGGCCACACACTGGTGGTGCCGAAATCCGCCGCACGCAACATTCTCGATGTCGACCCGGACGACCTCGCCTATCTGATCAAGATCACGCAGAAGATCGCAAAGACCGCGAAGTCGGTTTTCGCCGCCGACGGCGTCAATGTCTTCCAGTTCAACGAGCCGGCCGCGGGACAGACGGTCTTTCATCTGCATTTTCACGTCATCCCGCGCAAGGATGGCGTGCCGCTGAAGCCTCCGGCCAGCATCAAGGAAGACGCCGCGGTGCTCGCGGAGCAGCAGAAGCGCCTGGCGGCAGCGCTAAAGGGAAACTAGCTCGGGCGGCCGCGCGACACGCGCTCGATCTCGGCGCGCACCATGCGCTCGACCATGCCGGGAAGATTGTCGTCGAGCCATGACTTCAACATCGGCCGCAGCATTTCGCGCACCAGATCTTCCAGCGTGCGGGCATTCTGCGACAGCACGGTCTGCGCCAGCGCATTGAAGGCCGAGTTGACGGCGGCGGTGGAAGTATGGGACAGCAGCCGTTCCGGGTAGTCGTCCAGCCGCGGCGGCGCCGGCGGGAATGGCGCAGACGGCGGCGCGGACTCCGGCTCCGGTGCGTCATCGAAGCCGACATCGGAGCGGCCGTCGATGGTGCGGAATTGCGGCGGCGCCATTGCCGATTCCGACGTCGCCATTGATTCGGTCAGATCGAGAATGTCGGCGGATTGCTGGGCGACCGTTTCAGAGGGGAACGCCACCGGCTCTTCCATCAAAGGCGGCGGCGGTGCGGCCTCCAGCTCCGGTTCGGGCTCGAATTGCACGGCCGGCTCGGGTAGCGGCGGCGCGGTAAAGACAGGCGGCGGCGGTGGCTGGACCTGCTGAACCGGTCGCGGCGGCGGTGCTGGCGGCGGCGATTCGGCCGCTGCGCCTTCAGGCGCCTTGCTCGCATCATCATCGGCGATAATGCGCCGAATGGAGGCGAGAATCTCCTCCATTGACGGTTCTTGCGCTCTCGCCGGCTGGTTCATACGCTCCCCACCTACGGTCTCAGCGCGCGATTGCCGTGAGCCTTCCCCTTCAGACGCCCTAACGGCGAATCACGCGGGCACAACTATGCAATGATGCCGACGAGTATGTCATGGCGAAAGTCGAACGCAAGGCGCGACAAAGCGCGGTCCTGTGGACACAGATCGCCGCGGCAACGGCACTGTCTCAAGATGGAACAAACACACAGCGCGGTGCGTGATCAGGCCGTCCTCGCTGTCGTCCGGGCCGGTCGACGGCCTGCACTATCTGCCGTCCGGTATCCGCACGCCGACCCAGGCATCGCGGATCTGCTGATAATGGATCTGCGGATCGTAGATCGTCACGTCGAGGCCGAGGTGCACCATCGACAGGCCGCCGACGGCCGCCAGCAGCGAATATGACGCCACCACGCGGTCGTGCTGCGCCTGCACCAGCGCCACGCGGGCATTGACGAGTTCTTGCTGCGCGTTGAGGACGTCGAGCGTGGTGCGTTGGCCGACGCGCGCTTCCTCGCGCACGCCGTTGAGCGCGATCTCTGCCGCATTGACCTGCGCCGTGGTGGCTTCGATCTGCGCCTTCGCCGCATCGAGCGCGCCCCAATATTGCACCACGCTCTCGCGCGCCTGATCGCGATTGACGTCGAGCGTCAGGCGCTGCTGGCCGACCGTTTCCTTGGCCTGGCGGATGCTCGAATACTCCGCGCCGCCTTGATACAGCGGCACGGTCAAGGTGCCGACCACGGAGGCCTGGGTCTGTTTGAGCGTGATCGCGGCGGGATCCCAGGCCCTCTGGATCGAGGCCTGAACGCCGAGATTGGGATAAAGATTGCCTTCGTTGACCTTCACCTGCAGTTCGGCGATGTCGACGCCATACATGGCGGCGAGCACCGAGGGGCTTTGCTGCTGGCCGAGCGTGATGGCGCCCGGCAGCGTCGGGGGCGACAGCCGGTCGACCGGCGTGCCGGGGGCAAGCTTGCCGGGGTCGACGCCGATGATGCGGCGATATTGGGCCTGTGACGTCACGTATTGCGACTGGGCAGCGAGCAATTGCGAACGGCCGGCGGCGAGCCGCGATTCGGCCTGCGCCACGTCGGTGCGCGTCACTTCGCCGACATTGAAGCGGTCGCGCGTCTGCTTCAGCTGCTCGGTGAGCACTTCGACGTTGCTGCGTTGCAGATCGAGGGTGGCGGCGTCGCGCAGCAGATCCATATAGGCGGTCGCCGCATCGAGCAGCACTTGCTGCTCGGTGACGCGCAGCGTTTCGCGCGCCGCCATCACCTGGCTTTCCGCCTGGCGGGTTTTATTGCCGGTCTGATTGCCGTTGTAGAGCGTCTGCGAGGCGGTGACGCCGACGGACCGCGAGGCGAAGTCGTCGGCGAGATTCGAATAGACCGGGAAGTTCGGAACTGGCGCTGTCGGCGGCTGCGTGATCGTGCGCGACAGCGTGCTCGAATAGTTGTAGCCGGCGGTGGCGGTGGCGGCGATCTTCGGCCGATAGCCGGACAGCGCCTGCGGCACATTTTCATCGGTGGAGCGCAATGAGGCGCGCTGCGCATTCAGCGACGGATTGTTCTGGTAGGCCTGCACCAGGGCCCATTCAATGGTGTCGGCAGATGCGCCAATGCATCCGCTGACAAGCACGGAAATGGCCGCGGCAAAGCTCGCTGCGCGTCGCAGGTACGCCCGCAGTCTTCGTCCACTCATGACGCAGACAGCTCCCACCCCTGTTCCACCGGCCCCCTGCAGTGGACTCTCCGCACGCCACACAAGCCCAAAGCCCCGGCCGAGCCCCTTCGGCCGAGGAATTAATGCAAACTTAAGCGGTTGACGGCACGGGAGGAACCCTCCCGCTGGGGACGAGATGCAGAATCCCGGACCGTGGCACATAAGGGCCACAGGTAGGGGCGGCCTCCCTGGCGAAAGCGCGCAAAACCGCGCCAGCCTTGCCGACAGTGGGCGGCCGCGCTCCCTACTGAGGGTTGCCAAGCCGGCGCAGGTGTACCGCTGGCGGTCAGAAAACGAAGGCCTCGGGCGCGACGAAACCCGGCAGGACCGGGGCAGCGGCATCGAACACCGGCCGGCCCACGAGTTGGCCCTCGGTCAGGCGGTAGATCATGGCCTTGGCGGCCGGACCCGGCTTGTAAATGCAGGCCAGCCGCCCGCTCGGCTTCAATTGCTTGGCATAGGATTCGGGCGTGACCTCGGTCGCGCCGTTGAGAAGGATGAAGTCATAAGGGCCGGTGGCCGGCCAGCCGGCGACCAAAGGACCGTTGACCACGGTGACTTGCGCCGCGCCGGCGGCGGGAAGCGCCTGCTTTGCCGCCGCCGCCAGATTTGCGTCTTGCTCGAGCGCCACCACGGAACCGGCAAGCCGCGCGAGAATGGCCGACGAATAGCCGGTGCCGCAGCCGACATCGAGCGCACGATCGGTGCTTGCGATCTGCCCGGCCTGAATGAGCTTGGCGAGAACCATCGGCTTGAGCAGGACGCGGCCGTCGCCAATGGCGATGTCGGAATCAAGATAGGCCCTGTCGGTCAGCGGCTTGGGCACGAAGAGTTCGCGCGGCACGTCAAGCATCGCGTCGATCAGATCGGGATTGGTGACGTCGGCGGTGCGAACCTGGCAGTCCACCATCATCCGGCGTGCCGCGGCGGTGTCGAACATCGATAAAACCCCACATGATCGCGAAAAGATGGGATGCCCGCTTGTGCGACAGGGTCGGCGAAAACGCAAGCGCTAGCCTCCGCGGGCAATCGCCCGATTCCGCCGGAACCGGCACCCTTGCCGTGACGGCTCTGAGCCGGCGGCAACCGGCCCAAATCCATCGTTCACCCTGTCTCGGCAGTCCCTTGCCCCTTGGCCCCCGTGACGCAGGAAGCCATTGCCTAAAGAGCGCGGTGCGGATACCCATGCCCGCCTCTAGCGTAAGGACTGCCCGGACGGCCACGTGGCGGAGTGGTTACGCAACGGTCTGCAAAACCGTGTACCCCGGTTCAATTCCGGGCGTGGCCTCCAGCCTTCGCTCGCGAAGCGAGAGAAGGCTGCCGCGCCGAAGCGTAGCGACGGCGGGCCGAGCGAGCCGCGAGCAACGGCTCGGCAAGCCAGATTAGGGCGACGGAAGCGGAAAAATCGGGCTTTTGCGGCTTTCAATGCCGGGCGGGCTTTGTTATATGCGCCCCACTCACACGAGCAGGCTATTCCCCGGTAGCTCAGTGGTAGAGCAACCGGCTGTTAACCGGTTGGTCGCTGGTTCGAATCCGGCCCGGGGAGCCATATCAAAAATTAAGTCGCTGTTTTATTTTGATTTTTGGCCGTTTTGGCCCTCACCGGGATTCAAGTGAGGGCCATCGAGATTTTTGCACCCATTTGCGATCGAGCGAGCTATGGGGATCGGCAACGCTACGACCAAAGCGCGGCCATCGTATAATAGTTCTTTGATCAACATGCGCCGCGTTTCGCGGCCACTTTCAATTTTCGCATGAGCACTGATCCGCCTTCCTTCTCGTCAGATTTTCGCGAGATCGCGCATAGCGGCGGCAAGGTGATCTTTCGCATTGTTTCGGACACGGACGGCCGCCGCGGATATCAAGTCACGTGGACGGGATCTCGACCCCACGCGATGGCCTTGTTCGCAATCTACGCGCTGCCGCAAGGCATACCCGTTGCGAACCTGCCAATGGGCGGGATCGGCTCTCCGTGGCCTGCACCCCCGCATCCAAGTTGCATCCCGGTGATGATTTCTTCTGACAGCGAAGGCTTGTTCGGGCACGAATGCTCGGGCTGCGGAGGATATTGGCGAAGCCGAGGGCAACCAAACATTTGTTGCTATTGTCGCTCCCTCGGTGAGTCCTTCCAGTTTCTGACTGCTGCGCAATTGGCTTACGTCGAGCACTACGCGAAGGTCCTTCGAGACGGTCTCGACAGTGTCGAAGATGGTCAGGAAAAAAGCGTCGAGATCGACATGGACGCTATCATTGATGGTGGTCCCGATGTTCCTAAGCCGGCCTTCTATTATCCGGGAACTAGCCAGCAGACGACGTTTAAATGCGAGAACTGCGAGACAGTGAACGATATTCGAGGTCGGTTCGGTTATTGCTGTGCCTGCGGGCTACGCAACAACCTCGCTGAGCTGCGCTCGCAAATCGAGCGCATCAGAGCCAATCTCAACGAGGACCATGTATCGCCTGAAGAGTCCGTAAAAGGGATCATATCGGTTTTCGATGCCTGCTGCCGCGACCTCATGAGTCAGCTTGCGAAGATTCCGATGCGCAGTGGTCGACGCCACGAGCTACAGCAACTGCTCTTTCACAATCTGGACGCACCGACTGACGCGATAAGACGCGCGTTCGATATCGACCTTCTCAAAGGGCTCGATGCCGAATTGAAGTTCTTGAAAATAATGTTTGCGCGGCGACACGTCTTTGAACACGGGGGCGGTGTAGCCGATCGTATATATGTTGAGGAGAGTGGCGATACGACCGTCATTGAAGGGACCCTTGTTCGCGAGACGCGCGAAAATGCGCACCGGCTTGCTGGCGACCTAGTCCAAATCGCGTCAAACTTCTCAGACGGTTTCCACGAGATCTTGCCGGTTCTAACTGCTTGAAAACGAACATCCAACCATCTGTGTCGGCCGCAGTGACGAGATGATCACGAAACCGATCTGTTTCCTTTTGGGCGCCGGCGCCAGCAGTTGCTACAACTTCCCGCTGGGAAAGCGCTTGTGCGAACTGGTCGTCAACGACCTTCGAGATGGAATCGGGACAAGAGACCTTTTGCTCCAAAACACCTCATTCAGTGCCGCCGTCGTTGAAAAATTTCGTCGTGAACTGGAATTGTCTGGCCAAAACTCGGTCGATGCGTTTCTGGAAACGAGGCCGGAGTACCTGGACGTTGGCAAGGCCGCTATGGCGACAATTCTGATCCGCTATGAGGTGTCCGGGAACCTTTGGGGTTTTCAACCTAACAACTGGATGAGGTATCTCTTCGATAAGATGCGTGTCGGCACACTGCAAAGCTTCGCGCAAAACCAAGTGTCTTTTGTGACGTTTAACTTCGACCGATCACTTGAGCATTTTCTCATCACATCCCTACAAAACACATTCGGCGCGAAGGAAGAGGATTGTGCAAACGTCCTCGAAGAAATTGCAATAATTCACCTACATGGGCGGCTTGGCCATTTGCCGTGGCAGCGTGGGCGAACGTCCCGACCGTACGATGCCGCCATCTCACCACAGGTTCTGGACCTGTGCGTTCGAGATATCAAAGTAGTGCACGAAGAACTTGAGGACGGTCGCGACAGAGATTTTCAAGCGGCAAAGCACCGTCTCATGACGTCAGAAAAGAACTATTTCCTCGGTTTCGGATTTGGGGCGCTCAACATGGAGCGGCTGGCACTGAAGGATTTGCCACAGAACAGAAGTATCGCGACCGGTCAGGGCCTAACGCAAGCAGAGGCGTCGAATTTCATGGAGGGAACGAACCAAAAAGTGAGCATCTACCCTCAACATGACATCGATAGTCTTTTTCGCAACGTTGTCAGTTGGTGAAGCGCTGTTCTTTCGGATTTCCAAGTGTGCCGGGCGCGTGGTCGGACGTTACCGATCGCCCCGTTGCGATGAAGCAAAAATGAGGGCCACGCGCTCGTTTGTCGTTTTGGATCAATGAGGCCTTTTGGCCCTCATCTTAATATATCACATTGATATTAAATGACTTTATCTGTCCGGCCCGGGGAGCCAACACCATCACAATATCTTAGCGCCGAATAAGGACAGCATCTTAGCGCCGAATAAGGACAGCCAATCGCTGCCGCCAGCACCATCGCGCCGGCGCTGAGACACGCGATCCCGAATTGAACGCGCCCTACGCCACCGTTTTCTGATCAGCGTCTTCGGCGGCACAGATCGCCGGCGACTCGACGTGCACTTGGTCCTGGTGCGAGATCATAAAGCCGCGATCACGCAACGCGACGAGGATGCCGCGAATGTCGCCTTCGCGCAGCGTCTGATGACACGGCGCTCCGGATTTAAAGCGATACTCCGTTTCGTATCGGAGGGTGCCGATATCCTTCGCGATTTTTGCTGTGTCCATGACGGCCTCTGTCGGAAGATAACTTAGCAGAGGCGCGTTTGTGTCCGGTTAAAAGACGGAACCGCCCTGGACCGTGCAATTTAAGGTCTGATTTACGAACCCGCCTCAGCTGCGAATACCCTCATCGATAGCCGCGGCGGGTGCCGCCCTGAGGCGGCTGATAGGTGTCGTTGCGAATGCAAAAGCCGCCGATGCCGCTGACGTTCGCCATGCATTGCGCGTAGGTCGAGAAGCCGCAATTCATCGAGCCGCCCATCGAGCCCGTGTATTGCGAACACCACGGATAGTTTTGGGCGTGAACGGCCGTGGCGGTGAGCGCACCGAGCGCGGTGGCTCCAACAAGAATTGCAAGTTTGCTGGCGAGATTTAGTCGAAAGCCATCCGTCTTAGGGGTCATAGCCATTCACCGTGCTGTTCTGTCTCGACGCATGCGCAACACTAACGTGGTCGAAAATTTCCGATGTGACGGCGAGCACATAACCCCCATCGCCGGGAACTGTGGCGGGTCCCTACCCGGCTGGAAGTGAGAACGGTCCCAAGCGGTGCAATTTAAGGCATAATTCACGAACCGCGGCTCATTCGGCGGCTCTTCGGATTTTCCTCGTCGCCAGCAAACCTCCGCATCGTGACCGGCGTCACGTGCCGCCGTGAACCGCCGCAGTTTTGCGCGCGTCTCACCGGTACGATCAATTTTGCCGAGGAGAACGAATATGACTGGGATCAAGAAGACAGGCGCCCGCATGGCCCGCTGGTTCAAGTCGTTGAAGGGGAAAAACCGGACGGCACGCCGCTGGCACGAGCACGACCATCAAATTTACAACGCCTGACCTCACTCGTTCGGCCAGACGCACATTTCGCTCCGTTGTGCTAAAAATGCGCCGGGCAAGCGATTGCCTGGCGCACTGCCTGTTGCAAACTCCTGTGCGATGAGGTGCCGTGATGATTGGCGGTCCGTTCATTCTCCTGTTCGCGGTGATCGGTGTCATCGCCCTCATCGTGTGGGTGTGGCAATGGGCCGGCGATTTAAGGCGCAGCCGTACCGCACTCGACATTCTCAACGAGCGCTTCGCCCGCGGCGAGATCGACAAGACCGAGTACGAAGAAAAGCGCAAGCTGATGGACGGCGACAGCTGACGCGCCGCTTTCTGCCGTCGCAATCATTTTCTCATGACCTCGCCCACGGCGCCTAGCCGGACGGCGCGCCGCATCGCTTGCCAGCCCAGATATTTCATACTTAAAATGCTTCGGCTAGGCTTTTTGCCGCCGGGGCCGCCCCGCCGATTCGCTCAATGTGCGCGACCGCAGATGAGATGCCAGGAGAAACGCCATGTCCAGCACCCAAGTTCTCAGTGAGCTAGCCGGCGCGCTGTTGTCCGGCGCCATCGAAGTGGTGGATCTGACCGCCCCGCTCGGGCCGGAAACGCCGCTGATCAAATTGCCGCCGCAGATCGGCAAGAACACGCCGACCATCGAGGTCCATTCGATCTCGCATTACGACAAGGACGGGCCGTTCTGGGCCTGGAACTGGCTCAAGCTCGGCGAGCATTCCGGCACCCATTTCGATGCGCCGGTGCATTGGATCACCGGCAAGGATCATCCCAACAACACCACCGACACCATCCCGGCGAAGAATTTCGTGGCGCCGGTCTGCGTCATCGATTGCTCGGCGGAGGTGGCGAAGAACTCCGATTACCTGCTCACGGTCGACGGCGTGAAGGCCTGGGAGAAGAAGCATGGCGACATCCCGGCCGGGTCGTGGGTGTTGATGCGCAGCGACTGGTACAAGCGCAACGACAGCGAGGAGAAATTCCTCAATGCCGACGAGAAGGGACCGCATTCGCCGGGCCCCACGGCCGAGACCATCACTTATCTCTTGTCAAAAGGCATTCTCGGCTGGGGCAATGAAGCGATCGGCACCGATGCCGGCTCGGCCGGTGGCATGGACCCGCCGTTCCCGGCGCATAACCTGGTGCACAAGGCCAACCGCTACGGCCTCGCCAGCCTCTGCAATCTCGACAAGCTTCCGCCCAAAGGCGCGATCCTGATCGCGGCGCCGTTGAAGATCGTCAAAGGCACCGGAAGCCCGCTGCGCGTCCTGGCGCTGGTGCCGAAGCACTGAAGCACGGCCCCACCTCGACCGCCTTCGGCGCTCGGTCCTCCCCCTGCAGGGGAGGATAAAGTGCTAAAGCGACGCGATCGTTTTCAGCGCGCCGTCGAGCGCGATGCCCTTCTCGTCCATCAGCGCGGCATCGCGCAGGCGGCGCATCCAGTCGGCGCCGTCGCCGCGGCTCGAAAGCAGCGGGACAGCACCAATGACGCGGTCGAACTTGGATTCACCGCGGGCATGGGTGTCGGAATAGCCTTTGATCAGACGCCGCGCTGCCAGCACCTCGACCGCCAGATCGTAATTCACCGGCGCTTGCGCCGAGACGAGCGCGAGCCACTTTTCCAGATGCGCTTTTTCGCGCTGATGCCGCAATGTCGTGCGCCGGATCGGCTTGAGCGCCGCGATCACATAGAGCATCAGGAACCAGTGGATCGTGCCTGAACGGACTTGGCGGCCCTTGCGGAACATCCAGCCGAACAGCCCGGGATGCGCTTCGAGAAAACGGCCGAGCGGCGCCGGGATGGTGCCCGCGGTCTCTTCGAGCCGCGGATGCATGTATTCGGTGGTGTAGACGATCTGACCGTTGCCGACGCTGTTGTCGCGCAGCACCCGCGTATAGCGTTGCGGCCGCGTTTTCAGTTCGGCGACGCGGATCACGTCGTCATAGGCCATGGCTACGGCGACGTATTTGGCAGCCGTCGCCGTGAGCTTGTAGCCCTTGGCGGCGCCGCCATTCGCATTGTCCAGGGCATAGATCGCGGCGACCCGGTCGAGATATTCATTGGCGTATTTCGGATCTTGAAAATCGGTGGTCCGTCGGACGCCGGTAAACAACATGTCGTGGAGCGGCGCCGGGAATTGCTTGACCCGCGCCAGCAGCGCATCGAGATCGGCGCGTCCGACCGAAGCCGGGAGCGGCGCAAAGCGCTTGCCGGCTTTGGCAACAACCGGCTTTCCCGGCACGGGCGGCTGCGCGGCCTGATCACGCGCGGCTCGGAAGGCGTTGAGCGACGGCTCGACGCCGCGGCCGCCGGCCTTGATCACCGCCTCGAAGCTCTCATTGTCGAACGGGAGCGCACGCGAGGCGGCCAGCGCGCCGAACATGCAGGCCGAGATCACGCTGTTGTTCTTGACCGCCACCGACTCCATATCGAAGGCGATGATGCGCTTGGCGGCGATATCGGCCGCCTCGATCACGACATTCGGATCGGCGATCGCGTCGCCCGGCTTTTCCTTCTCCGCGACCGCATAGAGCCGGTGCGTCGAGGCGATCAGGGTCGAACGGTCCGGCGTCACCAGGCCGCGCAGGATCGCGCGGCCGGCTTCCATCATCTCGGTTGCGAGCACGATGTCGACTTCGCCCGCCGCCGGCATCAGCGAGAGGATCGGTGCGCGGCCGTCCTTCGGCGGCAGCATCTCGACATAATAGATCGTGGCGCCGGTGCGCTGGGCAACGCCGGGCACCGAGGTCGACTGCGCGTGCCAGCCCTGCGACTCCGCGAGCTCGACAATCCAATCGGACAGCACGCCGCCGCCTTGTCCGCCCATGGCCAAAACGGCGACGCAGATTGGGCGGTCGGTCGTGACCCGCGCCGGTGTATTCGACAGGTCGTTCATGGCGCTCTCCGCACTAGATTCTTAGTTGGCGCATGTCCTTGTCGGAAAACCGGTGCCCACTTTTCCGGGACATGCGCTAATCCGCAAAAGCGACGCGGCGGGCTTCGCGCCGGCGCTGCAGGAAGCCGATCACGGCGCGGCGCAAACCGGACATGAAACGGTCGAACCGGGACGGATTGTGAATGATGTCGGCGCGGTAGAACGAGGGACACAGCACTGCGGCTTCCGAGACCTCGCCGCAATTGCCGCAGCCGACGCAATTGTTGTCGATCGCGGCGACCGGATCGTCCTTGAGCGGATCGTCGGTCTGCTTGACCGAGAGCGATGGACAGCCGGACAGCCGGATACAGGCGTGGTCGCCGGTGCAGACGTCCTCGTCGACGCCGAAACGCTCGCGCACCATGCGCTCGCCATCGCGTACCGATTTCTGGAACAGCGGCTTCACCCGGCGCTGCTTGTTGAGCATGCATTCGGACGAGGCCACGATTACTTTCGGGCCCTGATGCTTGGTGGTCAGCGCCTCGCGCAAGATCTCGCGCATGCGGCCGACGTCATAGGTGCGGTCAAGATGGCGCACCCATTTGACGCCGACGCCTTTGACCGCATCGACGATTGAATTATTGGTCGAGCGTGAATCCTTGAGCGCGCGCGACGACGGGATATCCTGCCCACCGGTCGCGGCCGAATAGAAGTTGTCGACCACCATGATCACGCCGTCCTGCTTGTTGTAGACGGCATTGGCGACGCTGGTGGACAACCCGTTATGCCAGAAGCCGCCGTCGCCGATGATCGAGATCGGCCGCTTGTCGGCTTTGACATTGAAGGCGGAGGACGAGGCCGGGCCGAGGCCGTAACCCATCGTGGTCGCGCCGATATTGAACGGCGGCAGCGAGGAGAACAGGTGACAGCCGATATCGGCGGAGATGTTGTGCTCGCCTAGTTCCTGCTGCACGAGCTTCATGGCGGCAAAGATCGGCCGCTCCGGACAGCCGACGCAGAAGCCGGGCGGCCGCGGCGGCACCGTCTTGGCGAGCGTCTTGACCTTCGGATCGGCCAGCACCGCGTCCGCGTTCGGCGGCGGCGGCCCGTTGCCGAGCAGCGTATTGGCGTAACGCTCGAGGAAGGCCTTCAGCCCCTTGGTGACGACCATCGGCGTATATTCGCCGGCCATCGGCAGCACGTCCTTGCCGCTGATCCTGGTCTGGATATCGCGGCGGCGCAGGATGGTGTTGATGGCCTGCTCGATGAATTCGGGCTGGCCTTCCTCGACGATCAGGATCGCCTTCTTGCTCGCGGCAAATTCAGCCACTTCGTCGTCGACCAGCGGATAGGTGACGTTGAGCACATAGATCGGCACCGACGTCTCGCCATAGACATCGGCGAGGCCGAGCTGCTGCAACGCGCGCATCACCGAATTGTAGAAGCCGCCCTGCACCACAATGCCGATGTCGGCGTTTTGCGGACCGAAGAATTCGTTGAGCTTGCGCTCCTTGATGAATTTGACGGCGGCCGGCCAGCGCTGCTCGATCTTCTCGCGCTCATGCAGATAGGACGCCGGCGGCAGCACCACGCGCTCGGTATCGCGGCGCGGCTTTTCCAAAGCTTCGCGCAGCGGAAAGCTCGGCTTCTTGTTGTCCTTGGCGATGAAACGGCCGTGAACGTGACAGGCGCGGATGCGCACTTCGAGCATCACCGGCGTATGCGACACTTCCGAAAGTTCAAACCCGTCTTCCACCGCTTTGACGATCGAGGGCAGATTGGGTCGCGGATCGAGGAGCCAGACTTGCGACTTCATGGCGAAAGGATGCGAGCGCTCCTGCATGATCGAGGAGCCTTCGCCGTAGTCCTCGCCGATGATGATCAGCGCACCGCCGGTGACGCCGCCGGACGCGAGATTGGCGATGGCGTCGGAGGCGACATTGATGCCGACCGGAGCTTTGAAGGTGACCGCGCCGCGGATCGGATAATGCACGGAGGCCGCGAGCGAGGCGGCGGCGGCGGCTTCCGACGCCGAATTCTCGAAATGCACGCCGAGCTCGTCGAGCACGTCCTTGGCGTCGGCGAGCACGTCCATCAGATGCGAGATCGGCGCGCCCTGATAGCCGCCGACATAAGAAACACCGGATTGCAGCAGCGCCTTGGTGATCGCGAGAATGCCTTCGCCGCGAAACTCCTCGCCCTCGCCCAGTTTGAGATCTTCGACCTCGCGAGCAAACGAACGTTCAGCCATGGCATCCTCCAGGCCGTCTGCGGCGCACCGGCGGGACGGCTGTGTGATTAGTTATGAGACCTTCCATTTGCTCTTGCAACGGCTCGTCCATGCGGAACAGGGCTGCAACTACTCTTTGTCTCCGTCGGCGATCGCCCGCCGCGCCGCGGTCTTGGCCTTGCCGAGCAGCCGCATCAGGGTATCGCGCTCGCTCGCCGTGAGTTCGCCGAGGATCTCGGCGATCCAAGCCTCGTGCGAAGCGGCCATGGCGCGGAAGCTGCGGCGGCCTTCCGCCGTGAGCTTGACCAATTGGGCGCGGCGATCGTTCGGCGCCGGCTGGCGGTCGAGAAGCCCCTGCTCCACGAGCCGGTCGACCAGGCCGGTAATATTGCCGTTCGACACCATCAGCCGCTGCGACAGTTCGCCGAGCTTCATCCCGGCGGACGCCTTGTCGAGCTGCGCCATCAGATCGAAGCGCGGCAGCGTGATCTCGAAATTGTCGCGCAACCGGCGGCGGATCTCGTTCTCGATCAGCATTTTGCAACTGAGCAGCCGCAGCCAGAGCCGCAACTCGTCCTTGTGATCGCTGGGCCGCTCGATGACCTTGGTCTCGGCATCAAGCGGCAGCGCGGCGACGTCGCTCATGATCTCAGGCTCCGGCGTTGCTTTAAACCTCAACTTTATAGGGTTCAAGCAACCAATGGAAAGGCGGACTGGCGTAAAAAAGAGCTTGTGGGCTCCGGCGGAGGGCATCACCGCCGGGAACACATTATCGGTAGGGTCGGTAGAAACGTCCGACAGACGCTGGATCGGTGTTCCGCAAATTACTTTATACTTGAAATAATTCTGCCGGTGCCTAGAACTCCGGCCCTATGTGGCGCCCGCCTGAACGCATCCACTTTGCCGCAAGCCTCGGCCGCATCCCGACGCGAGAAGAGGCTCGGAACTCACGGTTGTTTTCGCCGCTGGACGCCGGTCCGCTCCAACTCAAACAGCGAAGCTGGGTGCCGGCCATGGTGCCGTGGCGCGCTTCGGACGACGGCGTGGTCACCGACGAAGTCGTGGCCTGGTACGAGCGCTTCGCCCGCGGCCGGCCCGGCGCGATCGTCGTCGAAGCGACCGGCATCCGCGACGTTCCAAGTGGACCGCTTCTGCGTATCGGCCGTGATCGCTATGTCGCAGGCCTGCGCCGGCTCACCGAGGCGGTGCGCACGGCCAGCGGCGGCGAGACGCGGCTGTTCATCCAGCTCATCGATTTCCTGGCCATTCGCCGCAGGCCCGAGCCGGACAAATTCCTGCAGCGCTTCCTCAAAATCACCGATGCGCATCGGCAGGCGCTCGGCGACATGACGCTGGGCGAAACCGAGGTGCGGGCGCGGCTCTCGGCCATGAGCCACGACGATCTTGCCAAGATCCTGACGCCTGCTGAACTGGAAGCATTCGACTACGGCTATCGCGAGCGGATCACCGATCTGCATCTCGATCACGTCCGCACCCTGCCCGCGATGCTGCCGGGGCTTTTTGCCGATGCGGCGGCACGCGCGCGCGAGGCCGGCTTCGATGGCGTCGAACTGCATTACGCCCACGCCTATACGATGGCGTCATTCCTCTCGCGCACCAATACGCGCGATGACGGCTATGGCGGCGCGCGGGACAATCGCGTGCGGCTGCCGCTTGACGTCTATGCCGCGGTGCGCGACCGGGTCGGCCAGGATTTTGTTGTCGGCTGCCGTTTCCTTGCCGACGAATGTATCGACGGCGGCAACGAGGTCGACGACGCAGTGTTTTTCGGTGTCGCTTTTGCCCGCGCCGGTATGGACTTCCTGTCGACCTCGCGCGGCGGCAAGTTCGATGACGCCAAGCAACCCGCAGTCGGCTGGGCCGCCTATCCTTATACGGGACGCAGCGGCTACGAATGCATGCCGCAATATATTTCTGACCAGCACGGCCCGTTTGGACGCAACGTGCCGGCAACCGCGGCGATCCGCGCCGCCATCCGCCATGCCGGCTTTGCGACGCCGATGGTCTGCACCGGCGGCGTGCACAATTTCGAAATGGCGGAGCAGCTCCTCGCCGATGGCGTTTGCGACATTGTCGGCGCGGCGCGGCAGTCGCTCGCCGATCCCGACGTGTTCCGCAAGTTCTTGCTCGGGCGCGGCAGCGAAGTGCGGCTGTGCGAGTTCACCAATTATTGCGAAGGACTCGACCAGAAGCACAAGCCGGTCACCTGCCAGTTGTGGGACAAGACCGATGTCGGCGCGCCCGGCGTGCAAAAGACTCCCGACGGCAAACGGCGTCTGACCGCGCCGGACTGGACGCCGTGAACCGCCAAGATCGTCATTGCGAGAAGCGAAGCGACGAAGCAATCCAGAACTGCGGTGCCGCTCTGGATTGCTTCGCTACGCTCGCAATGACGCCAAAAGAGATGTCTGATTAAAACCAGGCTCTAGTCTGCAAAGCCTTTGCCGGCCTTCGCCAGTTCGACGAGCAGCGGCGCCGGCTCAAAGCCCAGCCCGTCGCGCACGCTCATGTGCTCGACCTCGGCCAGGATCTTATTGAGACCGATGCGATCGGCTTCGAACATCGGCCCGCCGCGCCAGGCCGGATAGCCATAGCCGTTGACCAGGACGAGATCGATGTCGGAGGAACGCAGCGCGATTCCTTCGGCCAGAATCTTGGCGCCCTCATTCACCATCGCCGCAAGGACGCGCGACTGGATTTCGGTTGCGGGAAGCGTCCGACGCGCAACGCCTTTGTCGCGCGAGGCGGCTTCGATCAGTTTTGCGACCTCCGGATCGGGCGTGCGCTTGCCTTCGACGTAGCGGTACCAGCCGGCGCCGGTCTTCTGTCCGAGCCGCCCCATCTCGCACAGCGTGTCGGCGACTGTGACATAGCGCTCGCGCGGATCGCGTATCGGCGCGAGCCGCTTGCGCCGCGCCCAGGCGATATCGAGGCCGGATAGATCGTTGACCGCGAACGGCCCCATCGGCAGACCATAGGCCTCGATCGCGCCGTCGACATCCTGCGGCAGCGCGCCGTCTTCCAGTATGTATTCGGCCTGCCGGCGATAAGCCGAATAGATGCGGTTGCCGATAAAGCCCTCGCAGACGCCGGAGACGATGCTGAGCTTGCGCAGCTTCTTGCCGACGGCGAGCGCGGTCGCCAAGACGTCCGGCGCGGTGCGCGCGGCATGGACAACTTCGAGCAGCCGCATCACCTGCGCCGGCGAGAAGAAATGCATGCCGACGACGCGATCGGGCCGCGCCGTGGCGAGCGCAATCGCGTTGGGATCGAGATAGCTGGTATTGGTGGCAAGGATCGCATCGGGCCGCACGATGGCGTCGAGCGATTTGAACAATTCCTGCTTCACCGCCAGATCGTCGAAGACCGCCTCGATGATCAGATCGACCGGCGCGAAAGCGGCGCGGTCGGCGGCGATGGTGAAGCGGCCTAGGCGCTCGGCCTTGTCGGCTTCGCTCATCCGCTTCGATTTGATGGCGCGGTCGTAAAGACCGCTGATGCGCGAACGCCCGGCTTCCGCCGCCGCGTCGTTCTGCTCGACAACGATCACTTTGTAGCCGGCGTCGAGACACGCCACTGCAATGCCCGAACCCATCGTGCCAGCGCCGGCAATGCCGATCGTCGCGACCGGCCGCGGTTCGACGCGATCCAGCCCCGGCACCTTGGCCGCCGCGCGCTCGGCAAAAAAGATATGGCGCAGGGCGAAGGCCTGGTCCGATTGCACCAGCTCGGAATAGACCGCGCGTTCGCGCTTGAGCCCTTCGACGATATCGAGATCGGCGCTGAGCAGAACCGTGCGCGCCGCCTGCCCCGGCGAATACTGGCCGCGCGCCTTGCTTTCGATCGCCGCGATTTGCCGCTCGGTCGCGGCGCGATCGAAGACGGGGACGGCAAGCGCGCCGGTGCGGCGGATCGGCTTGCCGATGAGCTCGCGGGCAAAGGCGACGGCGGCGGAACGTAAGTCGCCGTCGGCAATGCGGTCGATCAGGCCGAGCGCCAGCGCCTTCGGCGCCGGCAGCGGCTTGCCGGATGTGGCGAGATCGATCGCGGCCGGCACGCCGCAAAGCCGCGGCGCGCGTTGGGTGCCGCCGGCGCCGGGAATGATGCCGAGATTGACTTCGGGCAAGCCGACGCGGGCATCGGGCGCAGCAATGCGCGCATGCGACGCAAGCGTGAGTTCGAAACCACCGCCGAGCGCAGTGCCATGGATTGCGGCGACGATCGGCTTCGAACTAGCCTCAAGGGCGTTGCAGACCTCGGGAAGGAATGGTGGTTCCGGCGGCCGGCCCTGCTCCTTGATATCGGCGCCCGCGACAAAGGTTCTTCCGGCCGCGGCGAGCACGATCGCCTTCACTTCCGGATCGGCTTCGGCTCGCGCCAGCGCCGACGTCAGCCCGGCGCGCACCGCCAGCGACGTTGCGTTGACCGGCGGGTTGTCGATCTCGATCACCGCAACGTCGCCATGCGGGACGATGCGAACGACCTCGGTAACGGATGGAGTAGACGCGCTTTCCGGCATAACTGAATCGCTTGGCTGCATCGTGAGCCGGCATTGACAGCCGCCCCGGATATTATTTTATATATGAAATAATATCGCGGCGGTCCACCCGCACCTTCGCGACCATAGTCGATCCGTCAGCGCCGGGCGAAGTTCTTCGCCTGCCGTGTAATCCGAGAACGCCATGACCACACCGCATCCGATGCATGGGCCGAACAAGTTCAAGCTCGGCGTGTTCTCGATGAATTCGGACGGCGGGCTCACCTTGACCAAAGTGCCGGAACGCTGGCCGGCGCTTTGGAACGAGATCGTCGAAGTGTCGCAGATGGCCGATCGCGCCGGCATCGAATTCATTCTGCCGATCGCACGCTGGAAGGGCTTTGGCGGCGAGATGAATAGCCGCGAATGGTCGCTCGAGACCTTCACTTTCGCCGCGGGGCTTGCCGGCGTCACCAAGAACATCGCGCTATTCTCGACCGTGCACGTGCCGATGGTGCATCCGGTCTTTGCCGCCAAGGCGCTGACCACGATCGACCATGCCTCGAACGGCCGCGCCGGACTCAACATTGTCTGCGGCTGGAATCCGGAAGAGTTCGCGATGTTCGGCTTCAACCTGGCGCAGGTCGACGATCGTTACGGCCAGGGGCTCGAATGGTTCGAGATCATGGAGCGGATCTACACCTCGAACGAGCCGTTCGACTTCGACGGCAAGTTCTACAAGCTCAAGGCCGTGTCGGGAAAACCGGCGCCGGTGCAGAAGCCGCGGCCGATCACGCTCAACGCCGCGTTCTCGCCGCCGGGCCGCGACTTCGCCGCCAAGGCCGCGGACTTTCTGTTCACGACCTTTGTCGAGATCGAAAAGGGCCGCGAGCATATCGACGACATGAAGCGCCGCGCGCAGGCGCAGGGCCGCGACGTCGGCGTCTACACCACCTGCCACGTGATCTGCCGGGGCAGCCAGGGCGAAGCCGAGGACTATTACGAGTATTACGCCTCGACCATGGCCGATAAGGACAGCGTCGATCACTACATGGGTCAGAAGCAGGCGTTCTCCGGGTCGCACGACGAAGAGGCTTACCGGCTGCACCGCAAGCGCTTTGCCGGCGGCGCCGGCACTTATCCGCTGGTCGGTACGCCCGAACGCATCGCCTCGGAGATGGTGAAGATGCACGAGGTCGGCTTTGCCGGCACCACGGTCTCGTTCGTCAATTTCAAGAACGAACTGCCGTTTTTCGTCGACAAGGTGCTGCCGCTCCTGCGCGAAGCGGGCTTGCGTCAGGCTTGATCGCGCCGCTCTAGGCCGAAACGGCGTCGGCCGCGCGCGGCGCCCAAACCGTTGTGGGATCGTCCGGCGGCACGGCAGCCAAGAGCGTGCGCGTATAGGGATGGCTCGGCGCGGCAAAGACCGCGTCGGTCGGGCCGCTCTCGACGACCTCGCCGCGATACATCACCAGCACACGGTCGCACAGGCAGCGTACGACCGACAGATCGTGCGAGATGAACAGCATCGCGAAGCCGCGCTGGCGGCGCAGCCGCAGCAGCAGATTGAGCAGTTGCGCCTGCACCGAAACGTCGAGCCCGGAAACGATTTCGTCGGCAATCAATATCCGCGGCGTGGCGCACAGCGCGCGCGCGATATTGACGCGCTGGCGCTGGCCCGCCGGACAGTTGCGCCGGAAAGCGCGTCGCGGCTTCCGGCGGCAGGCCGATCTCCGACAACAGCGCCTCGGCCCGCGCCAGCCGTTCGGCCTGGGTGCCTTCACCCGCCGCCTCAAGCGCTTGCGTGACGATACTGGCCACACGCCGGCGCGGATTAAGCGCCGATTGCGGATCCTGAAACACCATCTGCACATGGGCCTGCTGATGCGCCCGCGACGCGGCGCTGCCGTCGCGGACATCGCGGCCGGCGATCACGACCTTGCCCGCGCTCGGCGTCTCCAGCCCGCACAACATGCGCGCCACCGTGCTCTTCCCGCTGCCGCTCTCGCCGACAATGCCGACGAACTCGTTCTCATGTAGCGCGAAGCTCACATTCTTCACGGCGGCAAATGCGCTTTTGCCGAACAGGCCGCGATGGGTGACGAATGTCTTCGAAAGGCCCTCGACGGTCAGCAATGGCGTGCCGGCATCGGTGTCTTCGTGCGGCGCCGCGGGCGGAGCCGTAATTTCGGTCGTCGTGCCGCTGCGGATGCAAGCCGCGAGATGACCCTTTTCGACAGCGATGAAAGGCGGCGGCGCGCGCGTGCAATCGTCGGTCTTGTGTGGACAGCGCGGCGCGAACGGGCAGCCATCGATATTTTTCGACGCGCTCAGACCCGGCATGCGCTCCGGCAAGGCATAAAGACCGCGGCGCGGTCCGCTGATCGTCGGATTGGCCAATTGCAGGCAGCGCGTATAGGGATGCGCCGGATCGCTGAACACGCGCCGTGCCGGTCCGTATTCGGCAGGCCGGCCGGCATAGAGCACCAGAATGTCGTCGCAGATCTGCGCCGCGAGCCGCAGATCGTGGGTGATGAAGACGACGCTGGTGCGCGCGTTCTGCTGCATCTCGGCGATCAGCTCGACGATGCGGGACTGGATGGTGACGTCGAGCGCGGTGGTCGGTTCGTCGGCGACGAGAAGCTTGGGCCGGCTGGCAAAGGCCATGGCAATCAGCACACGCTGGCACATGCCGCCGGACAATTGATGCGGATATTTGGTGAGTAATTCCGAGCCTTGACTCAGATGCACGGCATCGAGCATGGCGAGCGCGCGCTCCCGCCGCGCCCTGCCGTCGCCGGTCCGCAGCCGCCGCAGATGCTCGTCGATCTGCTGGCCGATGGTCAGAACCGGATTGAGCGCCGACAGCGGCTCTTGCGGCACGAATGCGATCTCGCGGCCGAGGAACTCGCGCCGCGTATCGGCCGGCATGCGCACGAGATCCTGGCCCTCGAACACGAGTTCGCCGTGGCTGACGGCGAAACCGGGCGGAAACAGTTGGGCGATGGCGCGCCCGATCATCGATTTTCCGGCGCCCAACTCGCCGACTAGGCCGAGGACGCGGCCCTCGGGCAGCACGAAATTCAGGTCGCGGATGACCGGCACGCTGGCGTCGCCGAACTTGGCGCTGACGTTGAGCTCCTTGGCGACCAGCACGTCCATCGGGAGATCCGCCTTTCAGACCCGCTGGGTTTCGGTGACGCGCACATCGAGCGTGCGGCGCAAGCCGTCGCCCAGGAGATTGAAGCCGAGCACCGCCGTGAATATCGCCAGAATGGGGAAAATGAGATTCCACGGCGAGTCGTAGATGTATTGCCGCGCGTCCGCGATCATCTGGCCCCAGGCCGGCGTCTCGGAACCGACGCTCAAGCCGATAAAAGACAGGATCGCCTCGACGATCACCGCGATGCCCATTTCGAGGCTGACGAGCGTGATCAAGAGCGGCAGGCTTGCCGGAATGATCTCGCGCGTGATGGTGCGCCAATGCGAGAAGCCGAGCAGCCGCGCCGCGGCGACATAGTCTTTCCGCGACACGACCAGAACTTCGCTGCGCAGCACCCGGCAGAACCGGGTCCAGTCGACGAGTACGATCGCGAGAATGACATTGCGGACGCCGACGCCGATGCCGACCATCAGGATCAGCGACAGGATCACGGGCGGAAACGACATCCAGACATCGACCGCGCGTCCGATCCAGGCATCGATGCGGCCGCCGAAATAGCCGGCGATATATGCCAGCGTCGCGCCGATCAGCATCGCGCCCAGGGAGGCGAACACCGCGACCAGCATAGCAAGCCGCGCGCCGTAGATCAGCCGGGACAGCACATCGCGGCCGAGACTGTCGGTGCCGAGAAGATAGGCCGCGTCGCCGCCCTCCTCCCAAATCGGCGGCAGGAAGATCGCGGTCAAGCTCTGGTTATTGGGGTCGTGCGGCGCGAGCAACGGCGCGAAGATCGCGCACAGGCCGATGACGCCGACAATGACAAGGCCGATCACGACCCGGCTCGAGCGCAGCCATTTTGGCAAAGGGCGTGTTAATTGGCCGGCCATCATCGCAGCCTCAGCTTCGGATTGAGCATGAGATAAAGACTGTCGACCACGGTATTGATGACGAGCACGACGACGCAATATGCGAGCCCGACCAGTTGAATGATCGGCAGATCGGCATTGCGGACGGCATCGACCATTAGATTGCCGAGCCCGGGATAGGAGAAGATCACCTCAACCAGAAGCGTGCCGCCGAACAGGAAGCCGAACTGCACGCCCATCAAACTCAGCGTCGGGAGAAAGGCATTCTTCAACGCGTGATGCAGGAGTATCCGCCGCTCGCTCAGTCCGCGCAGCCGCGCCATGTGGATATAGTCTTCGTGGTAGACATCGGTCAGGCTCGAACGCAGCACCCGCATGATGGTCGGCGAAAATGCGAGCCCGAGCGCGAAGCACGGCAGGATCAGATGCTTCAGCGCGCTCCAGAAGATATCGGGCCGGCCGGCCAGAAGCGCATCCGCAAGCAGGAAGCCCGACCCGTGCGGCAGCCGCATGTCGGGATCGAGCCGGCCGGTGAACGGCAGCCATTGCAGCGCGACACCGAAGATCAAGATGAAGAACAGGCTCCAGAGAAATTCCGGGATCGACAGCAACAGGATCGAGCCGAAATCGATCAGCGGCTCCTCGCGCTTGCCGCGAACGTGAAACAGCACCAAGCCGCCGGCGACGCCAAGCACGCCGGCAATGATGATCGACAGCGCGGCCATCTCGATGGTTGCCGGTAGCGTGCTGGCAACCAGGCTGACGACGCTGCGCCGGTAATGGATCGAGACACCGAAATCGCCGTGCAGCACCTGCGACAGCCAGATCAGATATTGCTGCGGCAGCGGCAGATCGAGACCCATCTCTTGCCGCTTGGCTTCGATCTCGGCGATGGTTGCATTCGGCGGCAGCGACATCGCCGCCGGATCGAGCGGCAAGGCGTGCAGCACGAAGAACAGCAGCACTGACACGACGAACAGGATCAAAATCGAAGACAGCAGGCGGCGGCCGATCAGGGGTAGAACGGAGGCAATCATCGATACGCTCCGCTGCGCCGATGCTGAACCGTGCTTAGGCTCCGTGACGTGTCGCTTTCGGTCATCCCCATTTCATCGTATTGGCGAGGACCCAGCCATTGCCGTATTTCTCGTAGGAGAGGTTCTTTTTGCGCACGAGCGTCTGCACGCTTTGCAGGAGTGGAATGGTCGCGCCGTGCTCGACGGCATATTTGTTGAAGTCCTTGTAACCTTCGATACGGGCCTGATAGTCGGCGACATTGAACAGGTCGAGCACTTTGGCGCCGACATCCATGCCCTTCCAAGCCGAGAACGGCAATTTCGGATTGAGCAGATAGCCAGCGAAGATTTCCGGATCGCCGGTGGCATTGTCCCAGCTATAGAGCGTCGCTTCGGGCAATTTGTCGCCGCGATTGAGCTCGAAATATTTCGAATATTCGATGGTCTGCAGATCGGCATTGATGCCGACCTCCTTCCACATCTGCACAATGGCGCGCGCGATGTCGTAGTCGCTCGGAAACTGCCCGTTGGTCGAGGCAAAGCCGATCGTCGCCGGCTTGTCCGGACCGAAGCCCGATTTGGCCAGAAGCTGTTTGGCCAGCGCCGGGTCGTAGGCGAATTTGAAGTCCGGCAGATAGCCGGGCGTTCCGGGCGTCACCGGCACCGCGAGCGGCACGGCGGCGCCGGCATAGAAGGCCTTCGACAGCGCTTCCTTGTTGATCGCGTGATGCGCCGCAAGCCGCACATTATCGTCGGCGAAACCCTGATCGTTGCGGCATTGCAGGAGAATGACGCGGGTGAAGGGATTGATCTCGCCGGCAAGACCTGGCTCGTGCTGCAGACGGCCAACTTCGCGCACGGGAACGTTGGTGGTGAGATCGACCTGACCGGATTGGATCGCCGCCACTCGCGCCGATGGATCCTTGATGATCTCAAAGGTCACGCGCTTGATCGGCGCCTTGGTGCCCCAGTAATCATCGTTACGCTCGAGCACGATGCGGGCATTGAGCTGATAATCGACGAGCTTATAGGGACCGGTGCCGACCGGCTTCTGATTGAAGCCATCGACGCCCGTTTGCGTCATATATTTTTTCGGCACGACGTAGCTGCCGAGGAAGGCCAACCATTGCGGCGCGGTCGGCGCCGGCGAGGAAAACTTCATCACCGCCTTGGTCGGCGATTGCACTTCGATATCGCTGACCTTGCGCCAGGAGCTCTTGGTGTCGAGCTTGTCCGGCCCCTGCAGGCGCTCGAAGAAGGTGAAGCGGAAATCGTCCGCCGTCATCGGGTCGCCGTTGTGGAATTTGACGCCGTCGCGCAATTCCACGGCGAGGCTCAGCGCGTCTTTGGCGAGCTCCCATTTGGTGACCAGATTGGGAATGAGATCGAGTTTCGGGCTCTGGCTGAGCGGCTGGTCGAAGACCAGCTTGTAGATCGACTGCACTTCCGGCGTGAAGACGCTGATTGGGATCCCAGGCCGGAACATCGACCGGCCAACCGATGGTGACTGAATCTTTGTCCTGCGCGAATGCCGCAAGGCAATCGGCCAGCGTGCCGGCGCCTGCTGCGCTGAGACCAAGCATCCGCAGCAGCGTGCGACGCTCAAGCTCGAAAGCCATGGTGTATCCCTCCGCGTGTCGGCCCAAATTACTTCAAGTCTAAAATATCACCGAATGGCAGGCAACTGGGCGTCCCGCGCGGCCGCGCGGCAATTCGCGCCAACGGTTGCCGCATTCGGCGGCAGAATTTTTTGCGTCAGCCAAACAGCCGGCTGCGGCTCATGGGATAGTGTGTATTGGCACCGGCGAAGCGCGGAAACTCGTGATAATGCGCGCGCAATTCGTGCCGCGCCGGTGACTCCATCGCGACGTTGAAGTCCTCGATATGGTCGAACACGACTTCATTGCCGATCATGTAGTTCGCCGCTTCCAGATCGCTGCCGTCGTGACCCAAACCGCTCGCGGAAATCTCGTCCAGCGGCAGGTAGCACATGATGCTGCGGATGCCGGGCAGCCGGGCCTGCGTGACCGGATGCGTGGCGAGGTAATTTTCGATGAAGGCCGCGACGTCGTCGGCCGGATGATGGTAGCGCACCACATAGGAGAACGGGGCTTCGAGCGGAGCCGGATTGGGACCCTCCCCGACCGGAAAGAATCGTCGCGCGAAGGCCTCGCCTGTCGCCGCAACTCCCAATGCAGAGCGCAGCGCGCGATCCTTGACCGGCGCCGCGATGGCGCCACTCATGGCCGCCTTCGCCAGCGCGTCACGGCTGACGAAGTCGAGCATCAAGAGCATCAGCGGCCCTGACTTGTGATTGTTGTAGGGATCGCGCGACGTGCCGGCATCCGGCGTATAGAGATCGAAGCTCGCGAGCCCCGGCAGGCCGACATAGGCCGCGCGGACACCGTTCTCGAGCCATTTCAGCAGCGCTTCGGCCTGGTGCGGCTCGCCGCGAAGCGCGATCTCGTAAACCCAGCTCATATTTGCGTCCCGCAAAATTCGACAGCCGCGGATAGTTTATGCTTAAAATAATCGCCTTGGAGGGATGGATGCAAGGCACCACGGCATTGGCGGCGGACACGCGATCGGCGATCGAGGCGATCCGCGCGCGCTGGCCGGATCAGGTGTCGACCGCCGAAGCGGTCCGCGGCCATCACGCCCAGAATTTGACCTGGCTCAAGCCGCAGCCGCCGGACGCGGTGTTCTTCGCCGCCTCGACAGATGATGTCGCGTCTGTCGTGCAGCTATGCGCGGCGGCGCGCGTTCCGATCGTCCCCTTCGGCACCGGCACGTCGCTCGAAGGACAGATCAATGCGCCGCAAGGCGGCGTGTCGCTCGACCTCTCGCGCCTCAACGCGATCCTTGCGGTTCATGCCGAGGATCAGACCTGCACCGTGCAGACCGGCGTCACCCGCAAACAGCTCAACGACCACTTGCGCGATCAAGGTTTGTTCTTTCCGGTCGATCCGGGCGCCGATGCAAGCCTCGGCGGCATGGCCGCGACCCGCGCCTCCGGCACCAATGCCGTGCGTTACGGCACCATGCGCGACAATGTTCTGTCGCTGACCGTGGTGCTTGCCGATGGGCGGACGATCCGCACCGCGCGGCGCGCCCGCAAATCGTCGGCCGGCTATGATCTCACGCCGCCTGTTCGTGGGCTCGGAGGGCACGCTCGGCGTCATCACCGAACTGACGCTGCGGCTGCATGGTATTCCCGAGACTATCGCGGCCGCGGTCTGCCCGTTCGCGACGCTTGGCGGCGCATGCATCGACCGCCATCACGGCGATCCAATCCGGCCTGCCACTGGCGCGGATCGAGCTCCTCGACGAACTGCAGATCCGCGCCTGCAATCTCTATTCGAAGCTCTCGCTGACCGAATCACCGACTTTGTTCGTCGAATTTCATGGCAGCGGCGGCGCCGTTGCCGAGCAGACCGCGACCTTTGAAGCGATCGCGCGCGACAATGGCGGCGGCGATTTTCAATGGTCGACACGGCCGGAGCAGCGTTCGAAGCTGTGGCAGGCCCGTCACGACGCGGCCTATTCCTGCCTGATGCTGCGGCCGGGCGCGCAAGTGACGCCGACCGACGTCTGCGTGCCGGTATCGCGGCTCGCCGAATGTGTCACGCGAGACCAAACGGGATCTGGCCGAAAGCGGCCTGTTCGGTCCGATCCTGGGTCATGTCGGCGACGGCAATTTCCATGTCGCGGTGCTGTTCGACCGCAACGATGCGAGCGACGTCGCGCGCATGAAGGCGTTTTGTCATCGCCTGGCGCTGCGCGCCATCGCCATGGACGGCACCTGCACCGGCGAGCATGGCGTCGGCCAAGGCAAGATGGATTATCTCGATGCCGAGTTCGGGCCCGCGCTCGATCTGATGCGTCAGATCAAGCGCACGCTCGATCCGCACAACATCATGAATCCGGGAAAAATCTTCGCTCTTTGATTTGCGGGCAGGACCTCGTAGAGGAGTTTGCTTTTGGATTTGCGCGACATGAAATTGCGGCAACGGCTCGGACGGCAGCCGCTGGCGGCGTTGTGGATGTCGATCGGCTCGGCGACCGTCATCGAATTGGCGAGCGCCGCGGGCGCCGACGCCATCGTCATCGACGTGCAACACGGATTGTGGGACCGCGCCAATCTCGAAGCTGCCGTCGGCGCGGTTGCTCCCGCGACCTCGGCTCTGGTGCGGGTGGCGGAGAACACCGCGATCGCCATTGGGCAGGCGCTCGACACCGGTGCCGAAGGCGTCATCGTGCCGCTGATCGAAGATGGTGCCGCCGCCGCGCAGGCGGTGGCCGCGGCGCGCTTTCCGCCGCAAGGCCATCGCTCCGGCGGCGGGGTGCGCCCGCTCGCCAGCGGCTTCTTGGATTATTGCGCCATCGCCAACGAGCGCACTGTCGTGGGCGTGATGATCGAGACCGCGCGCGGCGTCGAGAATGCTTCGGCTATCGCGCGCACGCCCGGCGTCGATTTCGTGCTGATCGGCACCGGCGATCTCGCGCTCTCCCTCGGGACTGCCGGGGGCAAGACCCCGCGCGACGATGCTTGCCGCAAGATCTTGCAGGCCTGCCGCGACGCCGGCATCCCCTGCGCCATCTTCACCACGAGCGTCGACGACGCGGTGGCGCGCGTGCGCGACGGCTATGCCATGGTGGTCGCGGCCAACGACATTGCCGTCGTGACGTCGGGCTTCGGCGACGCCATGCGCCGGTTCCGGAAGGATGCCGGGCCTTAGCGCATACTTCAACCGAAGGGCATCAAGGGCCCGTTAAGGAGCGCGCGCATTTGCAGGCGACAGGACTGTCGCTGTCGGCTACCAAAGGTTGCTTCGTTCATTGACCGGCTGCGGTTACTGTTTGTGACAGTATGGCAGCCTGGAAACAGGAAACCCGGCGTCGCGTAGCACCATGAGCCAGTTCAACGGGCTGACGAGTTCAGGTCTGATCGATTACTTGCGCGAAAGCACGGAAGCGGCGCTCGATTTGTCAAAAAATCTCACCGCAGCCCGCGCGCCCGGCGACTTCTTCACGGTCTGGGCGAAATTTGCCGAAGGCCAATATAGCGCCGCCGAAAAACTCGCCAGCCAGCTCACGGGTCAGACGTTCACCGGCGCAAAGAATTTTGACTTCGGAAGTTACGGCTTCGGCATTCCGGGCATGGCCAAGCGCCAGGCCAATGGAGCAGCGGAGCCAACTCCTGCCGCTGCTGCCACGGCCACCGCGGCGACGGAGAAGACGGAAGACGCCGCGGCGATCGCCGAGCTTCAAGAGCAAGCCGATGCGCTGCGCTCGCAGATGGACGCCCTAAGCGCGCAGATCGCAACCTTCGCGGACCGGTTGGGCGCGCAAGCCGGCGAATGGGCGAACCAAATCGGCACACAAGTCGCCACCTTGGCGGACAGGATCTCGGCGCTCGAAGGCCGGCGCCCGAAGGTCAAGTTCTCGTTCGGCGAACCGCCGCACACCGGCTGGACCCCGTCCAAAGTGGTGGTGCTCGGCAATGACGGCAACGGGAACCTCGTCGAGCTGCCGTCAACGATCGAGGACGGCGGGTTCCGCTATACCGGCGCGCCGAGCTTTTGGATCGCTATCGGTTGAGCGCCAGGTTCCGCTCGCGCTCCTGGTTCCAGCGCAACGCATTTTTTGTGCGGGCTTAGGACAGAGGGGCGACTCGCGAGAGTCGCCCCTTGCGTCGGGGTTGACCGCGCCGGCCCCCACCGGTTCGGTCACCAGAACGACGAGCCAGGATTCTGTAAGGGGAAATCCCACACCATGCTGTCAGGGAGAACCTGACACGGCGGAGTGCGCCTGCGGCGCAATATTCACGCGCTTCGGCCGCGTGATCGAACGCCAAAACTTTTCGTTCACCTCCATCGATTTTGAATGCGCTTGCAAACGAATCGCTAGCTTTATGGTCGTAAGAACACGGCCGGGGTGCGCCAAAGGGACCGAGAATGGCAATGGCGAACGTGCAGGCCGACATCACGACGGATTTGCCACTGTCGAGGTTCGCCGTCGATCTGCCGACGCTCTTCACGGTCGCCGTCTTCGTCACCGCTGTCGCCGGCCTGCTGCTGCTGTTTTCCTCGTTGCAGAACCGGCGCGAGTCATCCCTGGCGTTGTGGGGCCTCGGCTATCTTCTCGGCGCGCTGGCGCCGGCGTTCCTGGCGCTGCGCGGTTTCATGCCGCTGGCCTGGTCGATGATCGGCGCCGGCACCTCGATCAGTTGCGCTTACGCCGTGGTCTGGGCCGCGACCCGCATCTTCGAGGGCCGCGTGCCGCGCCCGGCGCTCGTTGTTGCCGGCGGCGTGATCTGGCTTGCCGCGTGCCAATTCGATGCCTTTCGCGCCTCCGAACATGCGCGCGTCCTGCTCCTCACCCTGATCGTCGTAACCTATACGCTGTCGGCCGCCTATGAGGTCTTCAATGCCCGCGACCGCGAACTGATTTCGCGCTGGCCGACCATTGTGCTGCTGCTGGCGCATGCCGGGTTCATCGTGGCGCGCATCCCGCTGATGCCGCAATTGGTCTTTCCGCTGCCCGCCGGAGGGCCGCATCAAGGCCCACTCCTCATCGTCCTCCTGGAAGCGATCTTTTTCGTCTTTTGTCTCGCTTTCCTGCGCGTCAACATGTCGAAGGAGCGCGCCGAGCTCGAACAGCGCAAGGCCGCATTGACCGACTGGCTGACGGGCATCGCCAACCGCCGCGCCTTTTTCGAAGGCGGCGAGGCCGTGCTGAAGGACCTCGCCGGCCATCGCCGGACCGCGGCGCTTGTCCTGTTCGACATCGATCGCTTCAAGGAGGTGAACGATACGGCGGGTCATCAAGCCGGCGACACCGTGCTCAAGACTTTTGCCGAACTGGTCACCACCTCGCTGCGGCCCGGCGATCTGTTCGGCCGGCTCGGCGGCGAAGAGTTCGCCTGCCTGTTGCCGAAGACGTCCATGGCGCAGGCGCTGCAGCTTGCCGAGCGCATTCGCTCGGCTTTCGCGGCCCTGCCCTTTGCCTATCTCGACGGCAATGTCACGGTCAGTGTCGGACTTGCGATGTCGGGCGAGACGACGACCGAGATGGCGAGCAAGTCGGCAGGCGTGACCGACAGCGAGCTGCAGGCGCTGCTTGCGGCCGCGGACCGCGCGCTCTATCGCGCCAAGGCCGAAGGCCGCAACCGGGTCGCACGCACCCCGCTCGTCCTGGTCGAGACCCCCGAAATTGCACGGCGGCCGACGCACAGTGTCGCCTGACGCGCGCACCTGATCCGCGCAACTGACTAGCGATCGCCGCCCGCCCCGATCAGGCGTCGTCGAGACCGATATCGACCGCCGGCGCAGCCTGGGTGATCTTGCTGGTCGAGATGAAATCGACGCCAGTTTCGGCAATGCCGCGGATCGTGTCGAAGCGCACGCCGCCGGACGCTTCGAGCGGAATTGCGCCACCGACCAATTTGACCGCCTCGCGCATGTCGGCAAGCGACATGTTGTCGAGCATGATCACGTCGGCCTTGGCGGCCAGCGCCTCCCGCACCTGATCGAGCCGGTCGCATTCGACCTCGATCTTGGTGAGAAGCGGCGCGCCGCTGCGGGCGCGCTTCACCGCCGCGGTGATGCTGCCGCTGATGGCGATGTGGTTATCCTTGATCACGATGCCGCCGTCGAGGCCGAGGCGATGGCTCGAGCCGCCGCCACAGACGACCGCGTGCTTTTCCAGCATGCGCAGCCCCGGCGTGGTCTTGCGGGTGTCGATCAGCCTGGCGCGGGTGCCGGCAATAACCTCGACATAGCGCGCCGTCTCGGTCGCGATGCCGGACAAGTGCTGGACGATATTGAGCGCCATGCGTTCGGCGGTGAGCAGGCTGCGCGCGGGACCGGACACTGTGAGCAGCACCGTTTTCGGCGCGAGCCGCTCGCCGTCGGCAACCTTCACCGCGACCTCGAGGCTCGGATCGTAATGCTTGAACACGGCGGCCGAGACCTCGACGCCCGCCACGATCATCGCTTGCCGCGCGTTCATCGCGAAGGTCGCGCGCGCGTCGGCGTCGATCATGGTCTGGCTGGTGAGATCGCCGGCGCCGATGTCCTCGGCGAGCCACAGATCGATGAGACGGCTCATCATGTAGCGGTCGAGCATAGCCGAGGCCTCCTGACGTGCTTTTGCGCCGACGTTTCGGGCCTCCTCATGACGCCAGACGGAGGCTTTGACAACTCGGGGCCGTAGAACGCGATAACGCGATGAGATCAAATTCGTTTGTATACAAATGATATGGGCGGCCCTGCACCCTGTCAATCACGCGCGCCGCCGCGCGCGATCACCGATGCCGCAGATGAAAGTCGCTGCCGCTCAGCATACCGGCGCTTGATCGCGCCGGACCGCCGATCGTCGCCGGACCGATGGTGGACCGCGCAATATCGTGGCCATTGATGACCGGCGCCATCGGCATTGCTCGGGCGGCGACCGCAGTGACACCAGCCTTGGCGTCGCCGGCACCGGCGCGCGGAATACGCGGACGGAAATTGGCGGTGATGCCAAGCGCATTGCGCGTGCCACCCGCGTTGGGTCCGGTCATGTCGCCGCGCGAGGCGATAACGGTCGCCGAACTGCCGATGGCGTTCCTGGCCGTTTCAGTTCGGCCCATCGATCTCGCCCGCGCCGCGCGCGCCCGATCTTCGACGTGAGCGCCCTGAGCGCCATGAACACCCTGAGCGCCATTGCGCGGGACATCGGGCACGCCGAACGGCCTCGCCGAACGAAACTCGCTCATCGGCATGCGATCGAGCGGTTCGCGACCCGCCAGTGACCCAATGGCGCTGTTGCCGCGCACAGGCGGCTGCACGGTGATGCTGGTGTCGAGCGGCATATTGGCCATTGGGCCGGACGGCCTTGGAGCGCCGGCCGTCACACCGCTTGCCGCCGGAGCGTTCGCCTCGGCGCCCTGCGGCGAAGACGGCAATTCCGGCGCGGTGATCCCGGACGCAGCTTCGGTTGGACCAGCGTTCCCAGGCTCGGCCGCGTTCTGCTGTGCGCTTGGTTCGGCCGGCGACGCGATGTCCGGCGGCATGGCTTGCGGCGCGGATTGCGGCACGGAACCCGGCGCCATCGCCTGATCGCCGGTGGCGGCGTTGGCGATGTCCGTATCGTGCGGCGCAGGCTGGGTTTGCTCAGAAGCGGCCGGCGGCGTCGCTTGCGCTTCGTTCTGTCCGGAGGCCGCCGGCGACGGCGTCAGATCGATCTCGACCGGCGACGCCACGCGCATGTTGCGCCAGGTCAGCACCCCGACCGCGACACCGGCGTGCAACAGCACCACGATCGCCGCGCTGATGAGCCAGCGGCGGCGGGTGCCGCGATCCGCCAAACCCGATCCGGAACTTTCCGACATCACACCGTCCAAATCATCGCCACCCGGCGCTCCCTCCGCTGCGATACCATCCCTCGCGCCGCGATCCACTGTGATTTGTCCTGTACATATAACAGCGGTCGTTTCGTGGGCGGCCTATTGTGACACCTCTTGGGCTCGACGATCAGGCAGCGAGCGCCCGCATTTCGGCATAAAGTTCGCTTTTGCCCTCGAAGCCGATGCCGGGGAGGTCCGGCATGGTGATGTGGCCGTCGATCACCTTCACGCTGTCGGGGAAGCCGCCATAGGGCTGGAACAGATCCGGATAGCTCTCATTGCCGCCGAGCCCGAGGCCCGCGGCAATATTGAGCGACATCTGATGGCCGCCGTGCGGGATGCAGCGCCGCGGCGACCAGCCCGCGGTCTCAATCACTTTGAGCGTGCGCTCGTATTCGACGAGGCCATAGGACAGCGCGCAGTCGAATTGCAGCCAGTCACGGTCCGGCCGCATGCCGCCGTAACGCAGAAGATTGCGCGCGTCCTGATGGCTGAATAGATTTTCACCGGTCGCCATCGGGCCCGGATAATATTCGGCGAGCGCCGCCTGGAGCTGAAAGTCGAGCGGATCGCCGGCTTCCTCGTACCAGAACAGCGGATAGTCGCGCAGCATCTTGGCGTAGGCGATCGCGGTATCGAGATCAAAGCGTCCATTGGCATCGACCGCCAATCGCGCCTCGTTGCCGATTTCCGTCAGTACCGCTTCGATACGGCCGCGATCCTCGTCGATCGGCGCGCCGCCGATCTTCATCTTCACGACCGTGTAGCCGCGATCGAGATAGCCACGCATTTCGGCGCAGAGCGCGGACAAATCCTTGCCCGGATAATAATAACCCCCGGCGGCATAGACGAAGACGCGCGGATCGGCTTTACGACCGTGGCGTTCGGCGAGCAGCCGGAACAACGGCTTGCCGGCGATCTTCGCGGCCGCGTCCCACACCGCCATGTCGATCGTGCCGACCGCGACCGAGCGCTCGCCATGACCGCCCGGCTTTTCGTTGGCCATCATCGCCGCCCAGACGCGATGCGGATCGAGATTGGTGCCGGCATCATCGAGCAAGCTGTCAGGCGCGGCCTGCACAATGCGGTCGGCGAAGCGCTCGCGGATCAAACCACCCTGGCCATAGCGGCCGTTGGAATTGAAGCCGTAGCCGACGACGCGGCGGCCGTCCTTCACGACGTCGGTCACGACAGCAACCAGGCTTGCCGTCATTTTGGTGAAGTCGATATAGGCGTTGCGGATGGGCGACGCGATCGGCTTCGTCACTTCGCGCAGTTCAAGAATACGAACCGACATGACCCCCGTTCCTATTCCGGCATGATGTCCGGCTTGTCGTTCGGGAACTTGGCGATCACCGCGGGATCGACATTGAGATGCTGCGCCACCAGCGAACGCGGCGCATGCGTGAGCCAATCCGACAGCGAGATATCCTCGAAGCGGTCGCTGCGGAAAATCTCCAGGAACACCAGATCGCTGTCGCCGGTGTTCTTGATGTAATGGCCGAGCGATTTCTTCACATAGCCGATGTCGCCGGGCCTGAAATTCTGCGTCACCGCGCGCGGCCCGGTATTGAAGATGGTCATCTCGCCCTGGCCGGCGAGATAATACTGCCACTCGTCGGCATTGGGATGCCAATGCATCTCGCGCAAGCCGCCCTGATGAACCGTCACCAGTGCGGCGGCGATCGTCTCCGAGGCCTTGAAGTTGCGGCTGTCGGCGATGCGCACTTCTCCGCCTTTGGTCTTGCGGGTCGGGCTCATGCCGGCAAGCGAAAAGCTGGAAGGATTAGGCATCTTGCCAACGACGCCTTGCGCCTGCGCCTGTTCTTCGGCCAGCGGCCCGGGCATTTTTCCAGGAAAGATATAGAGCGGCGTTAGCGGGATTTTCGCGAAAGTCTCGACCGGCAGGTTGAAGTTCTGCGCCAAAATGTCAGGCGGCGTGTGGGCCATCCACTCGCTCAGAAGCAGCGTGTTGTATTCGGTCTGCGTTCCGCTATCGAAAGCAAGGATGAATTCGGCGCCGTCTTCGCCGATGCCTTGCAAGGAATGCGGCAGGCCGGAAGGGAAGTACCAGAGGCCGCCTTCCCGGACGTCCTCGACATTGGCGCGGCCTTCGGTGTCGATCGTGGTGATCCGCACCGCGCCTTTGGTGACATAGGCCCATTCCGCCGCCTGATGCCAATGCAGTTCGCGGATGCCGCCGCGGATCAGCCGCATATTGACGCCGGAAATCTCCGTGGCGATCTGAAAATCCGCCTGCGTGACCTGGCGCGCCCAGCCGCCGTCCTGGATGCGCCGCGGCGCATTGTTGAACGAGGCCCAGAACATCGGCATGTCGCCGACATCGGTCGCGGGCGGCGAGAAGGCGCCGGGAAATTGCGAGCTGATCGCCGGATTCTGCGGCCCGATATCGGTCGTGCTCGATGGGTGGTTCTTGGTGTTGATTTCGCCTTGCGGCGGCTCGTCGGGATTGCCGAAGCTCGCGGCATTAGCCGCGGTGGCGGTTGCCAGTGAGCCCGCTGCGGCAGCGGCAAGCATGGCGCGTCGAGACACGGAATCCATGGACATCTCCTTCCGGCAAAACTCGTGAAGAATTCGAAGGCAACACGGCACAAAGGCAACGCACAAAATACGCGCGGTGTGCGACCGGAGCGGCAGTAGCCGATTCGCCGGTGCGATCTTTGCTCTAACCTAGCAGAGCGGACGGCGGAGCGTGTGACGGGGACCGCGTTATGCGCGCCCTGCTCTGTTCCAGCCGCGGATGCGGTCGCCGTAGACCTCGAAGCCGGCCGGCGTGACCACAACGGTGTCTTCCAGCTTGATGAAGCCGCGGCGCGGATGCTTGAGCGTGGTTTCGACCGACACCACCATGCCCGCTTCCAGCGGCCGGTCGGCATCATAGGCGTCGTAGGGCACCGGTCCGGAATTGGTGAGCCGCGGCGCTTCGTGGCTCACAAGCCCCATGCCGTGGGCGAGAAACTCGATATGGTTGTGAAGCTTTGATTTCTGCAGCGGCACATTCGCCGCCGCATAGATGTCCCTGCCCAGCGCGCCCGGCTTGATCGGCTGCATCGAGGCCTGCTCGATGGTTTCGATCTCGGCGAGCAGATCGACGAGCTCCTGGTCCGACTCGCCGGCCACGCCCATGCGGCAGACGTCGCCGATATAGCCGTGATAATTGCCGCCGGAATCGAGCGACAGCACGCCGCCTTTTTCCCAGCGCTCGTCCGAGGGCGCGCGGTTGAGGCTGGCATTCACAGTGATCAGGCAATAATCGAAGGTCAGCCCGCGCGACGTCTCTTCACGGCGCAGCGTCTCGGTCATTTCGGCTTTGCTCGAACCCGGCCCGTGTTTGCCAATCGTGGCCTGCATGGAATCGATCACCGCGTCGGACGCGGTTTTCAGCATTTCGAGCTCGCGCGGCGTCTTGATCGCCCGCAGCCGCTCGAGCACGAACAACGCATCCTTGATTTCGGCATGCGGGAATGCCTTGCGCACCACGTCGCACGAGTTGACGGGAATGAAGGCGAGTTCGGCGCCAATGCGCTTGGCATTGGGCGCAAGCTTCTTGGCATAGGCGACCGCCTTCTCCATCACATCGACGGAGCCCGAGCTCTTGGTGTCGAGTTCGGACACCCAGAACGGCGCGTTCTGATGCTGGAAGCCCTCCATGCGGTGGCCGAAGAAGCCGGTCTTTTGCGGCTCGCCCTTGGCATAGACGAAGGCCGGCAGATAGCGGCTCAACCCCATGGCATCCATGGATTCGAAGAAAAAAGCGCGGTGACCGCCAAGAAGGTACTGCACATTATGTTTGGAAGTGATCAGGAGGACGTCAAAGCCCTGCTCGTCCATCAGCCGGTCGAGCCGCGCGGTATCGAACGGAGCGGCGCCTTGTTTTTTGGTGGTGTCGAGCATGATCGGTCTCCTGCAAACCCGTTGGCTGAACGATTGGGGCCGAACGTCGGCGCGGCGGCGAAAAATCTTCGCAAAACCTGTAGTTCAAGTGTCCTTGCCCAAAGCCTAGCAAATTCGGCCGGCCAAATCCCGTCATGCTGCATCGCACCGCCGCAGTGGCCGATTTTTCGGCCGCGCGGAACGCGCCGCCGGGACCACCCACGATTGCGCGTCGCGGCCGGTAACGCCCGTGCCGGGCGGACTGGCCGAAAACTGGCTCTCCAAAACAGTGCTCGGCGGCATAAATTTACGCAAAATTTATGCGACAGGACGCGGAAATTCGGCGTATTGCCGCGCTGCGGGAGACGAGCTTTCACATTGTCGGCAAGCCGTTCACCCTGGTAACTATTACGAAGTATACTGGGGCAAAGAACAGCGCGAAGAACGCGCTCTAGAGGGAAGAAAACTCGTGGAGCAAGGGCCTATCGACACGGCGCGGTCGAGCCGCGGTGTGGTCGTCATCGCTGGCGGCATCGCAGCGATCGCAATTGCCGGAGGCATTTATTGGTATCTTGCGCAGGGCCCCGACCCGGCGCACGCCTCGCGCTCGGCGCGCAGCGCCGTGCAGGTGACCGTAGCCACCGCGTCACGACAGGATGTGCCGATCTATCTCTTGGGTCTCGGCACGGTGCAGGCCTTGTTCACCGTCGGCATCCATTCCCAGGTCGACGGCAAGCTGCAGGACGTGTTCTTCAAGGAAGGCCAGCGCGTCAAGAAAGGCGAACTGCTGGCCAAGATCGATCCCCGCCTCTATCAGGCCGCGCTCGATCAGGCCAAGGCGCGCAAGAAGATGGACGACGCGCAGCTGATCGCCGCCGAGAAGGATCTGGTCCGCTTCCAGACGCTGGTCACGCGCAATGCCGAGACGCAGCAGAACGTCGACCTCCAGCAGGCCAAGGTCGATCAAACCAAGGCCTCGATCGACGCCGATATCGCCTCGATCGAAACCGCGCAGACCAATCTCGACTACACCAATATCGCCGCGACCACGGACGGCCGCATGGGCGTGCGCATGGTCGATCCCGGCAACATCGTGCACGCCAGCGACCAGACCTCGATCGCGATCCTGACGCAGACCGAGCCGGCCGTGGTCGTATTCACGCTGCCGGCGCAGACGCTCGACGACGTGCGCGAAGCGATGAAGCAAGGCGATGTGCCGGTCGCCGCCTACGATCGCGACAATGCCCATCTCCTGAGCATGGGCAAGCTCACGACCATCGACAACCTGATCGATCAGGCGACCGCGACCTACCGGCTCAAGGCCACCTTCAGCAACGACGACGAGAAATTGTGGCCGGGCGAATTCGTCAACGCGCGCCTGTTGCTCGAAACCCGCAAGAACGTCGTCGTCGTTCCGCCGGCCGCGGTGCAGCACGGGCCGCACGGCCTGTTCGCCTGGGTGGTGAAGAAGGACAACACCGTCGAGCCGCGCCCGATCGAGACCGGCGCCACCTCCGGCGACAGCACCATCATTCTGTCGGGGATAGAGGATGGCGACCGGGTGGTCACCGACGGGCAGTACAAGCTCGACACCAACATGCCTGTCACCGTGGCGCCGGCGCGGACGGCGGCCAGCGGGGATGCGACGTGAGCATTTCCGAACCGTTTATCCGGCGGCCGGTCGCGACCACGCTGCTGATGGCGGCGCTGGCCTTCGTCGGTATCGTGTCGTTTCCGTTCCTGCCGGTGGCGCCGCTGCCGCAAGTCGACTTCCCGACCATCCAGATTCAGACCACCTGGGCCGGCGCCAGCGCCGAGACCATGGCGACCTCGGTCGCCGCTCCGCTCGAGCAGCAATTCGGCCAGATCGCCGGCATCACGCAGATGACGTCGACGAGTTCGCTCGGCGCCTCGACTATCGTCATCCAGTTCGACCTCAACCGGAATATCGATTCCGCCGCGCAGGACGTGCAGGCCGCGATCACCGTTGCGAGCAAGACGCTGCCGCAGGCTCTGACGACGCCGCCGGCCTACAAGAAGGTCAATCCGGCGGACGTTCCGGTCCTGCTGCTGTCGGTGCATTCCGACACCATGCCGGTGATCAATGTCGATGATTACGCCAACCTTTTCCTGGCGCAGCAACTGTCGCAGGTGAACGGCGTCGCCCAGGTCTCGGTGTTCGGCGACAAGACGCCGTCGATCCGCGTGCAGGTCGATCCGGCCAAGCTCGCGGCCAGCGGCCTCACGCTCGAGGACATTCGCGGCCAGTTGGTGACGTCGACCACCAATGCCCCCAAGGGCGTCCTCAACGGCGACAGGATGACGTTCACGATCGCCGCCAACGACCAGATCGTCGATGCCGATAAATTCAACGACGTCGTGCTGGCCTACCGCAATGGCGCCCCGATCCGGGTCCGTGATGTCGGACAAGCCGTCTCCGACGCCGTCGACCGCACCGTCGCCGCCTATCAGAACAACAAAGACGGCGTGATTCTCGCGATCTACAAGCAGCCCGGCGCCAATGTCATCGAGATCGTCGATGCGGTCAAAGCCGAATTGCCGCAGCTCACCGCGCGCATTCCGCCGGCGGTCAAGGTCGAGACGTTGCTCGACCGCACCGTCACCATTCGCGCCTCGGTCGAGGACGTCGAATTCACGCTGATGCTGACCATCTGCCTCGTGGTGATGGTGATCCTGCTGTTCCTGCGCAATTTCTGGGCGACGCTCATTCCGAGCATCACCGTGCCGCTCGCGCTCTCCGGTTCGTTCGCGGCGATGTATCTGATGAATTTCAGCCTCGACAATCTGTCGCTGATGGCGCTGACCATCGCGGTCGGCTTCGTGGTCGACGACGCCATTGTCGTGGTCGAGAACATCTACCGACACGTCGAGCATGGCGAGGCGCCGTTTCCCGCAGCGATCAAAGGCTCGCGCGAGATCGGTTTCACCGTCTTGTCGATCTCCTGCTCGCTGATCGCGGTGTTCATCCCGCTGCTGCTGATGAGCGGCATCATCGGCCGCTTGTTCCGCGAATTTGCCTTGACCGTCACCGCCTCCATTGCCGTCTCGGCACTGGTGTCGCTGACGCTGGCGCCGATGATGTGCTCGCGCTTCATGCATCGCGAGATCGGGCAACCACGGCCGCATCTACCGCGTCATCGAGTCCGGCTTCGATGCCATGCTGTCGTTCTACCGGCGCACGCTCGATATCGTGCTGCGTCATCAGCCGATCACGCTGGGCGTATTCTTCGCCACGATGGTGCTCACCGTGGTGATGGCCTACTACATTCCCAAGGGCTTCTTCCCGATCCAGGACACCGGAATGCTGCAAGGCTTCGCCGAGGCCGCGCAGCAAACCTCGCCGAACGAAATGATGCGGCTGATGCACAATGTCGGCGATGTGCTGCTGCAAGATTCCAATGTTGATGGTTTCGGCTCCTTCACCGGCTCTACCGGATCGGCCAACTCGGCCAATACCGGCCGCTTTTTCGTCGTGCTCAAGCCGCGCGATGAGCGCAAGCTCAACGCTTCGCAGATCATCGACGAATTGCGGCCGAAGCTCGCCAAGCTTCAGGGCGTCAATCTGTTCCTGCAACCGACGCAGGACATCAATGTCGGCGCCCGCGTCGCCCGCGGCAGCTTCCAATACACGCTGCAGGACACGAATATCGCCGAGTTGAACGAATGGTCGCAGAAACTCCTGGAGAAGCTGAAGACCCTGCCGCAGCTCGCCGATGTCACCTCGGACATCGCGGCCAATGCGCCCAAGCTGCAGATCAGCATCAATCGCGATCAGGCCGCGCGTTTTGGGATTTCGCCGCAGGCCATCGACGACACGCTCAATGACGCGTTCGGCCAGCGCCAAATCACCCAGTATTTTACGCAGCTCAAGACCTATTTCGTGGTGCTGGAAATCCTGCCGGATCTGCAGAAGGACCTCAGCACGCTCGACCGCCTTTATGTGAAATCGCCGCTCACCGGCGGTGCGGTGCCGCTCAATTCGCTAGTCACCGTCGACAGTAAAGGCGTCGGCCCGCTGCTCATCTCGCACCAAGCCCAGTTTCCCGCCGTCACAATCACCTTCAACCTGGTGCCCGGAGTCTCACTCGGCCAGGCGGTCGACGCGGTGAACGACGCGTCGCGCGAGATCGGCATGCCGTCCTCTATCATCCCGACCTTCCAGGGCAACGCGCAGGCGTTCCAGACCTCGCTGCGCAGCGAGCCGGCTTTGATCGCCGCCGCGCTGATCGTCGTCTACATCATCCTCGGCATTCTCTATGAAAGCTTCATCCATCCGCTGACCATCCTGTCCACCCTGCCCTCGGCCGGCGTCGGCGCGCTACTGGCGCTGCGCCTCGGCCACATGGACCTTTCTGTGATCGGCATCATCGGCATCATTCTCCTGATCGGCATCGTCAAGAAGAACGGCATCATGCTGGTCGACTTCGCCATTGCCGCGGAGCGCGAACGCCATGCCGAAGCGCTCGACGCCATCCGCGAAGCCTGCCTGCTGCGCTTCCGCCCGATCCTGATGACGACGGCCGCGGCCATGCTCGCCGGCATTCCGCTCGCCATCGGCAATGGCGCGGGCTCGGAAATGCGCCAGCCGCTGGGCTACGCCATGGTCGGCGGCCTCGCGGTGAGCCAAGTGCTCACGCTCTACACCACGCCCGTCGTCTATCTCTATCTCGACCGGCTGCAGACCTGGCTGTTCGGCCCGCGCCGCGGCCCGATCGAGGATGCCGGCACCGAGGACGTGCACGCAGTGGCGGCGGAGTAGCGCGCGCGCCCTGCTCTAGGCCGCCGCCGATTAAGCGTGCGCCTCGAAAATCATGTTGAACGGCGTCTCGGCGGCACGGCGGAAATGCGCGAAGCCGGCCTCGCGCGCGACCTGCCGCAGGCGGCGCTCGCCGGCTTGCGCGCCGAGCCCGAGCGCGACCTCCTGTGACAGTGACGCGGGCGTGCAGATGAAAGTGGACGCGGCATAGAACACGCGTCCGACCGGATTAAGATTGTCCTTGAGATTGTCGTGCGCGAACGGCTCGACGATCATCCACGCGCCGTCCTTGGCCAGCGTCTCCTTGACGTGCTTGCCCGCGCCCACGGGATCGCCCATGTCGTGCAGGCAATCGAAGAACGCGACCAGATCATAGCCATGGGCGGGGAAATCCTTGGCGGTCGCCTGGGCAAAGGTGATGCGGTCGCCGACGCCGGCCTCTTTGGCCAGGGCCTTGGCGCGCTCGATCGACGGCACGTGGTAGTCGAAGCCGAAGAATTGGGACTTCGGATAGGCTTTCGCCATGACGATGGTCGAAGCACCGTGGCCGCAGCCGACATCGGCAACCTTGGCGCCGGCTTGGAGCTTAGCCTCCATGCCGTCGAGCGCCGGAATCCAGTTCGAGATCAGATTGGCGTTATAGCCGGGCCGGAAAAACCGCTCGGTGCCGGAGAACAGGCACTTCGAATGGTCGTGCCAGCCGACCCCCTTGCCGCTGCGAAACGCTTCAGCAATTTTGGGTTCGTCCAAATAGATGGATTGCACGATGTCGAAAGCGCCGGCAAAGAACGCCGGCGAACCCTCTTCGGCAAAGGTCATGGCCTGCTCGGGCGACATCGAGAACGTGTTCTTGTCGGCGTGATAATCGATGTATCCGGACGCCGCCTGACCGGACAGCCATTCACGCACATAGCGCTCGTGCAGGCCGGTCTTCTTGGCAAGATCGGCGGATGTGACCGGAGCGCCATCGGCCATCGCCTTGTAAAGGCCGAGCCGGTCGCCGAGCAGAATGCCGGCGCCCGCGAATGACGCACCGAGATCGCCGACAAGCTTGCCGACAAGCTCATTCAATTTGTCAGGATTTGGCTCACGCATGGCAGCTTCCTCCGTTTTCAGAGAAATGCACACTGCAGAGGGCGTACGCAGCTTCCTCAGAAGCGGCGCACCCCAGACACCAAATATATCTGACGAGTTGAGGCGTCGTTGTGACGGCGAGCACGTCCGCGTCAGCGGACGTGCTCCGTTACCTCACAGGTTATTTTGTCACGCCCACAATTGTTTGCTGGCGAGTTCCGCGCCCTTGGCCAGCGCATCGAGCTTGGCCCACATGACGCTCGGATGCACGCGGCGATAGAACGGTCCTTGGGCGAAACCGCAATCAGTCCCGGCCAGAAGGTTCTCGCGGCCGACCAGCCTGGCGATGCGCACGATGCGCTCGGCGACGAGTTCAGGATGCTCGACGACATTGGTGGCATGGCTGATGACGCCGGGAATAAGCACCTGGTCCTTGCGCAGCTTCGCCGTTTCCCACACCCGCCATTCGTGCTCGTGGCGCGGATTGGCGTTCTCGATGACGAGGGCGCCGACCTTCATGCCGAGGATGAGATCGACGATGTCCTTGAGCGGCACGTCGGATGTGTGCGGGCCGGGCCAGCTGCCCCAGCAGACGTGGTAACGGATACGGTCGGCGGGCAGGCCCGCGATCGCCTCGTTGAGGACGTCGACCTGCAGCTGCAGCCATTTGCGGTAATCGGCGAAGCTTCCCGGCGGCACCATGCGGTCATAGGTGACGGCGGCGCGCGCATCGTCGAGCTGCAGCACGAAGCCGGCATCGATGATCATCTTGTATTCGGTGTGCATCGCCGCCCCGATGGCGCGGATGAGCTCCTCGTCGCTCTTGTAATATTCGTTCTTGCGGTCGGGAATGACGCTTGCGGGGGCAGCGACCGGAAGAAACGCCTCCTCGACTTTGACACCCTTCAGCGCCGCTTTGAAATTGTCGATGTCGCGCTGCAATTCGGCCTGGCCGGTATAGGCGATCGGCCCGGCGCAGACCGCCTCCGTCGTCGTCGCCACGTGCTCGCGGGCATCAAGCTCGGCGTAGAACTCGGCGAATTTCTCGCGGTCGACGCCGCGCATGAAGGGATTGGCGCCACCAGCCTTGATCGGGCGCCGCTCGAAACCGCTCAAGCGCTCCAGCACATATTGCGACCAGCTGATCGACTTGCCGAATTCGCCGTCGGAAACGACATCGATGCCGACGTCGGCCTGCTCGCGCACCACCTCGGCGACGGTCTTTTTGAGGCACGCCTGATAGGCGGTCTCGTCATAGGACTTGCCGCTTTGCTTGGCGCGCAGGAATTCCTGCAGCTCGGGCGGCCGGATCAGGCTGCCGACATGGGTGGTAAGGATGCGATCGGTGCTGCGCTTCATCTTTTCCTTCTCTGGATACGCGTCACGAGTTCAAACCTGAATTTCACGACCAATTGGCACGCTTGCGCAAAGCGGCATTGGCGGCGGCGGCATCCGCGGCGATGGCATCTGTATCCAGCGCCGTCAGCTTGCCGTGCCGTTTGAGGATACGCCCGTCGACCACCACCGTATCGACATTGGCGGGTTCGGCGGCCGTGACCAGCATATGCGCCGGATCGCCGAAGACGCCAAGATTGATGCCGCGCGGATCGACCATGATCAGATCGGCGCGCTTGCCGGGCTTGAGCGAGCCGGTCTTGTCGCCGATCCCCATCGAACGCGCGCCCTCGCTTGTGGCAAGCTGCAGCACGCGGCGGGCAGTCAATTTGAATTCACTCTCGCTGATGCCGTTCTCGATATTCTGCGTGATCTTCATGATGCCGAACATGTCGGCGTTGCCCGACAATTCGACGGTGTCGACCGACAGGCCGACCGGAATGCCGGCTTCGAGAAATTTTGCGGTCTGCGGCAAGCCGAAGCCGATGCGCAATTCCGTGAACGGCGAAATGCTGATGCTCGCGCCGGCCTCCGCGACGGCCTTGATCTCGTCCGGCGTCGCCTTGTCGGCATGGATGATCTGCATGTCTTTGTTGAGCAGACCGGCTTTGGCGATAGCGTCGATCTGACCGACCACCGGTCGCGAGCCGCTGGCATGCACGGTGATCGGCAAGCCCAGTTGGCGCGCGGCCTCGATCTCCTGCTTGGAGACTTCGGGGGGGATTGCGGTCGCCGGATTGTTGCCGCCCTGCCCGCGCCAGGCGAAGCCAAGAGTGATCAGCCCGTCCGGCGAGAGCTTGCCCCAATCCTCGTGCAAGTGCCTGAGCTCGGCGAGATCCATGACCTGATTATTGGCCATGCCCTGCGACCAGCCGTAGGAGAAGCGTGCGCGCAAGCCGGATTCACGCAACGCCTTGAGATCGGCTTCGGCATAGGCCGGGCCGCGAATATTGTGGCACCAATCATGCACGTGGGCGATGCCGTTATTGATCGCCTCGGCGCAGGCGAGCCGCGTACCCTGATACATGTCGCCGGGTTCGAATTTCTGACCGAGCAGCGCCGTGGTCTTGAAATAGCCGGTCTCCGGCTTGTCGCCCGACATGCTGCGCAACAGCGTATTCCACATATGCCAGTGGGTCTCGACCAGCCCCGGCAGGACGATCATGCCGTGTCCGTCGATCACGGCAGCGCCCGGCGCTTTGAGATTTTGCCCGACCGCAACGATGGCGCCGTTGGCGACATGCACATCAGCGCCGGCAAGATCGCCGGCCTCGTCCATCGTCATCACATAGGCGTTGCGAATGATGAACGTTCCGCGCGCCGGCAATGTCGTCGCGCCATTCGACGTGGCTGCAGCACCAACGCGGCCGGTGGCTGCCGCCGCGGCGATCAGCGCGGCAGAACCTAACAAACGGCGTCGGCTCATCAGTTTCATGGCGTCTGTCCCCGGCAACGAAACGGCACCCGCCTATACAGCACGGCGAGGAAACCGCAAATGCTCTGCGCGGAAGCTCCCTCCGCCAGTGGGCACGCTCCCATACTCGTCTCGCAACGCGCCGAGCGATACTCTTGGGACAAGCGCCCATAGCGGCGCGGTCAGCACGGAGGATGCCCAATGCCTGTTCTCAGCCGGCGCGCGTTGTCGTTCTTTCCCGCAGCGGCGCCGTTTCTCTCGGCCGGACTCTGTCAAGCTTGCTTTCGGCTGCCGCCGATGCGGCGGAGCTCAATCCCGCCGCGGTCACGTTCAAGTTGCCCGATCAGATCGATTGGAAGTCGCCGCCGGGAAATTCCGGCGTGCAGAATGCGGTCATGGTCGGTGACCCAGCCAAGGAAGGTCTTTATCTCGTTCTGACCAAATGGCTCGCGGGCAATCATTTCAGCCACCCGCACTATCACCCGCACGACCGTTTCATCACCGTGCTGAAGGGGACATGGTGGGTCGGCAGCGGTACGAAATACGACCCGAACGCGACCGTGCCGATGCCGGCCGGCACTTTCGTCACGCACTACGGCCAGCAGATCCATTTCGACGGCGCCAAGGACGAGGACGCGGTTCTGCTGATCGTCGGGCTCGGCCCGGCGACATCAACTCCTGCTGAGGAGAAATAAACTCAGGCTACGCGGCGCTGCGGGCGCTGCGGCGGATCCCCGCCGCGGCATCGGCGGCGCGTTTGGCGCGGTCGAGGATAAGCTCGATCGACGCCAGTTCGACGCGATTGCGGCCGTTGTCCTTGGCGCGATAGAGCGCATGATCGGCTTGCGCCAGGAGAGCCGAGACGTCGAGCACCGCGTCATAGGTGATGACGACACCTATACTGACCGTGCCGGCCACCGGGCGGCCGTCGACCTCGCGGGTAGCCTCGGCGAAACAGCGGCGGACCTCATTGGCCACCGTGAGCGCGCGGTCGCGCGGTGCGTCGACTAGGAGCGCGGCGAATTCCTCGCCGCCAAGCCTGCCGAACAGGTCGGAGCGGCGCATGCAGCCGCTTGCCGCTTCGGCGAAGACCTGCAGCACGCGGTCGCCGATGGCGTGGCCGAAGCGGTCGTTGATCGATTTGAAATTGTCGAGATCGAGCAGCATGACCGCGATCGGCCGCGGATCACTGGCCTGCCGCTTGAGCTGCACTTCGGAATCCTGGATGAAGGCGCGGCGGTTGGAGATTCCGGTAAGCGGATCGATCAGCGCCGCGGTCTTGTGGCGATATTCGGTGCGTTCCTTCGCCATCGCCAGAAGAATGAAGGCGATGGAGATCGTGAACAGCAGCGCCTCGAAGCTCAGAACCGTCAGCCACACGCTGTCGAATACGGTGTTGCTGGTCGGCGATGCCGAGAGGATGGCGCCGAACGGCGTGCGCAACAGATAGAGCGAGCCGTGCGCGAACAGCATGAAGATCGCGGGCCAGCGCGATACCAAAGGCTCGCTGCGGCCGCGCCAGAATTCCCAAGCTGTGGCCCAGGTATAGGCAGTAACAATGCCCGAGCTCAACAGCGCGCGCATTTCCCAGGACGACGCGACACTCGGCAACCGGCCGACGACAAGCCACAACGCGGCGCCGGCGAACATCAGGATCGGCAGCGGCCGGCGATGATCGAACACCCGCGCGCCGGTCCAGGTCAGCGCGAAGGCGGTGAACAGCATCGCATTGGCGAGATCGATGGAGATCAGATCGGGAGCCGTGCCGTAAGTGCCGAACAGTGCGATCGATGCGGCGCGCAGCAGATCGGCAGACCCCCACCAGGCCACGGCATAGATCGAGGTGTTCTGCGCCCAGGCGAACAGGAGCAGCAATCCGAGGATTGCCTCCACATAGATCGTGACCAGGAACAGAGTATTGACGTCGAGATTCATTGCGACCAGCTCGCCCCGGGCGACAGCAAGGATGCCGAAAGCCGCCCCAGGTCCTTTCGCTATGGACTTAGCCGTGCTGCGGAAAACAATGCATGAATGGCACTGCGCACAGTTCCGCTTTGCGGCAATATGGTTTCAAGGGTGTTGCGTGAGATGAAACAATTCGACCGAGGCTTGTTTCCAAGCCGTTGATTATCTACGTTTCTTCCGCTCTGCCTTGCCGGGATAACCAGACATGCAAGTACGGAATGGAATCATCGAAGCGATTGGCAATACGCCGTTGCTGAAACTCAGGCGTGTATCGGCGGCGACCGGCTGCACCATTCTAGGCAAAGCGGAATTCATGAATCCCGGCCAATCGGTGAAGGACCGCGCCGCCCTCTTCATCATCAAGGACGCGGTCAAGAAAGGCGAGCTGCGCCCCGGTGGCGTGGTGGTCGAAGGCACCGCCGGCAATACCGGCATCGGGCTGGCGCTGGTCGGCAATGCGATGGGCTATCGCTCGGTGATCGTGATCCCGGAAACGCAGAGCCAGGAGAAGAAGGACACGTTGCGGCTCTGCGGTGCGGAGCTGATCGAAGTCCCGGCCGTGCCCTATGCCAATCCCAACAATTACGTGAAGCTGTCCGGCCGGCTTGCGGCGCAGATGGCAAAGACCGAGCGCAACGGCGCGATCTGGGCCAACCAGTTCGACAATGTCGCCAACCGCGACGCGCATTTCGAAGGGACCGGACCGGAAATCTGGGATCAGACCGACGGCAAAGTCGATGGCTTCATTTGCGCGGTCGGCTCCGGCGGCACGCTCGGCGGCGTGGCGCTGGCGCTCAAAGAGCGCAACAAGAACATCCGCATTGGCCTTGCCGATCCGATGGGGGCTGCGCTCTACAGCTACTACACGACCGGCGTGCTCAAATCGCAGGGCTCGTCCATCACCGAAGGCATCGGCCAGGGCCGTATCACCAAAAATCTCGAAGGCGTGCCGGTTGACGTCGCCTATCAAATCCCGGACGAGGAAGCGGTGCCGATCGTTTTCGATCTGCTCGAGCACGAAGGGCTCTGCCTCGGCGGCTCAACCGGCATCAATGTCGCTGGCGCGGTGCGGCTCGCCAAGGATCTCGGGCCGGGCCACACGATCGTGACGATCCTCGCCGATTACGGCACGCGCTATCAGTCGAAACTGTTCAATCCCGCCTTCCTGCGCGAGAAGAAGCTGCCGGTGCCGGAATGGCTCGAGCGAAAGACCGATATTTCCGTACCTTACGAGAAGGTCTGAGCCTACTTTTTGCCGAACAAGCGCTTTCGGCCGGCTGAGTGGGAACTTACATATTGCTGAACCATTGAGGTCACGCATGTTGAGAGTGGACAACACCCCGCCGCCATCGCCGACCAGCCGCTTTCTGGTCTCGACCGAATGGCTCGCCGAACGCCTCAACGATCCAAACCTGATTCCGGTTGACGGTTCCTATTTCCTGCCGATCCAGAAGCGCGATGCGCTTGCCGAATATCGCGCAGAGCATATTCCCGGCGCGGTGTTCTTCGATATCGAGGCGGTCAGCGACCACTCGACCGAATTGCCGCATATGCTGCCCGGTCCGACGCAGTTCGGCGACGCCGTCGGCGCCCTTGGTATCGGCGACGGCGACACCGTCGTGGTCTATGACACGACCGGTCTGTTCTCGGCGCCGCGCGTGTGGTGGACGTTCCGCCTGTTCGGCGCCAAGTCGGTCTATATCCTCGACGGCGGCCTGCCGAAGTGGAAAGCAGAAGGCCGCCCGGTCGTTGCCGCGGAGACCAAACGCGCGGCGAAGAAATTCACTGCCGAGATGAATGTCGGCGCCGTGGCGCTGCTCGATGACGTCGGCATGGCGTGCGCCGACGGCAGCGTGCAAGTGGTGGATGCGCGCTCGGCGGCGCGCTTTGCCGGCAAGGCGCCGGAACCGCGGCCGGGCCTGCGTTCAGGCCATATGCCCCGCGCCTTCAACGTGCCTTACGAAAAGCTTCTCGAAAACGGGCGTTTGGTCTCGCGCGAGCGCGCTGCGGCGGCATTCAAGGACGCCGGCGTCGATCTCGACAAGCCGATCATCACCAGCTGCGGCTCGGGCGTGACCGCGGCCGTGCTGACGTTCGCGCTTGAATCGCTCGGCAAGACGCCGAAGGGCCTCTATGACGGCTCCTGGGCCGAATGGGGTTCGCGGCCGGATCTGCCGGTCGAACGCGACGAATAGCCATCGCCCAGGCGATCCCTGCGAAGAAAGATCATTGTGCAGAAGACGGTATTTGCGGAATAATTCAGCCGTATTTCGCCGTAAGATGCGCGAATGATTTTCCGCCAGCTCTTCGATAGCCCGTCGGGCACCTATACTTACCTTCTCGCCAGCAGGCAGGGCGGCGAGGCGCTGATCATCGACCCGGTCCTGGAAAAGGTCGACCGCTACCTGCAGCTCGTGCGCGAGCTCGACCTGAAACTGGTCAAGGCGGTCGACACGCATTTGCATGCCGATCACATCACCGGGCTCGGCGCGCTGCGCGACCGCACCCATTGCGTCACCGTGATGGGCGAGCAGACCAAGGCCGATGTCGTGTCGATGCGCGTGGCCGAGGGCGACCGCGTCGAGATCGAGGGCGTGCGACTCAGTGTGCTTTATACGCCCGGCCACACCGACGACAGCTATTCGTTCGTGCTCGATGATCGCGTCTTCACCGGCGACACGCTCTTGATCCGCGGCACCGGCCGCACCGATTTCCAGAACGGCGACCCGCGCGCGCAATACGATTCGATCTTCAACAAGCTGTTGAGACTGCCGGACGCGACGCTGGTGTTTCCGGCGCACGACTACAAAGGCGAGACGGTCTCGACCATCGGCGAGGAGAAGCTGTTCAATCCGCGCCTCAAAGTGACGTCGATGGACGAGTATGCCGCGTTGATGAACAATCTGAACCTGCCCAATCCGAAAATGATGGATGTCGCGGTGCCGGCCAATATGCATGTCGGCCTGCACCAGGAGGACGTCGAAAGAAAGGGCTGGGCGGTGACCGCGGCCGACGCCATTGCTTTTCGCGGCCGCCCGGACATTGCCATTGTCGACCTGCGCGAGAAGAGCGAGCGCGAGAAGCACGGCATCGTTCCAGGCTCGCTGCATTCGCCGTACAAGAACTTGCAGGACGAGATCGGCGCCGGCGGCATGCTGCACGAGCTCGCCACCACCTCCGGCAAGCGCATCGTATTCCTGTGCGCCTTCGGCGAGCGTTCGGCGATGGCGGTGCAGGCCGCGCAGGATGTGGGTCTGAAGGCGGCCTGTCACATCTCGGGCGGCATCGACGCCTGGAAGAAGGCGAACGGCCCGCTGGCGCGCAGTTAGCGCGAGCGACCGGATTGTTCCTTCTCGACGGCGCTGCGAACCAGCAGACCGGTTCCGAACCAGCCCCAATAGATGCGGTGGTGCTGGATGAGGCTGTCTGCGATGTCCATGACCTCGACAATGTCGACCTGTTCGCCATCCGGCGCGGCACGCGGATATTCCCAGATCAGGAGCCGTTCACCGTCGGTGAGGTAGCGCCCGCTGCGATGCCAGCGCACGAGATCGTTCGGCCGGCGGCGCGCGCCCTCTTCGAAGAACGGACGGATCTCGCCATGGCCACGCAGCACACCGCTGATGCGGTCATCGACAATGGCCGGAACCAGCGGCGTTTCCAGCACCGCGTCCTTGTCATAAAGCGCCAGCAGTCCCTCGGTATCGCGCGCCATGGCACGCTCATGCCAGAGCCGATGAATGCGCTCGCAATCGGCCAGGAAGTTGTCGTTTGCCTTGGGATTTCCGTTCATGGGACGCGCTCCTGCAAGCTTGATCTACAGGAACGCCTTGATCGATCATAAGATCGATGCTTCGGGCGGGACCGAATTTTCCTTCACTCATCATGAAAGACGAAAGCCGCAGGACCAGAGGCAAATGGTCCCGCGGCCTCGCTCATGGCGCCCGCTGCAGGGAGGGGCAGGTCAGCGGACGCCGGTCATCAATCTCGTTTACAGCTGTGAGCCGTCGTCGCCCGGCTGTTGCATCCGGCCGTCATTTTTCGGATCGAACATGCGATGGCGGAAACCCGGCGCGCCGGGACCGTAATCCGGCCCGCGGAAACCGCGGCCGTAGCCCTCGCCGAAGCGCCGCCAGCGTTCGAAGCCCGGACGATGCGGGCGCAGCATGTGAGCGAGCCTCACGAAGCGGCCCTTCTGCGCGTCGTCGAGGCTCTGATACAGCGGCGCGCCCGCCTCCGCGACCTTTTTCAGCGCAGCGCTTCGCTCGGCCATATTGTCGGCGTGGCGCGACAGCCGATCGAACGGCGACATTTGCTGCTGCGATTGCTGTTGCGGCTGTTGCTGTTCTTGGGCCTCGCGCGCCTTGATGCGATCGATGCGCAATTGCGCCATGTCCCGCACCGCCTGCTCGAACGGCGGCCAGTTCTTGGCCTGATCGGCCGTCAGCTCAAGTCCGGCCTTCATCGCCGCAATGCGGGCGTCAGTGAAGGCGGCGACATCAGTCGCGCTCGGACGGTGATGGAACTCGGAGCGGTGCACATCGGCCAGGAACCCGCGGGAGTCGGCGTCACCCGGGCGGCCGTTGTAGGTCTGCGCATAAACAAAACCCGAGCCGGCGAGAGCGATAAGCGCTGTCGCGGCGATGACCGGCTTCAACATGTGATCCTCCAAATTCCGAAGACATTCGGACTTGCACCAATCAAACGACCGGCGCAGCAACTTCACAAGTTAAACATTCTTCAGGTTGGAGCGTCGCGAGATTACCGCTTTGTAATCTCGCGTCAGCGCAATACCTGCTGCAGGAACAGCTTGGCGCGTTCGTGCTGCGGATGATCGAAGAAATTCTTCGGTGTGTCGATTTCGACGATCTGGCCGTCGTCCATGAAGATGATGCGGTCGGCGACCTGCCGGGCAAAGCCCATTTCGTGCGAGACCACCAGCATGGTGATACCGTCGCTGGCGAGCCCGACCATGGTGTCTAATACTTCTTTCACCATTTCCGGATCCAGCGCCGAGGTCGGCTCGTCGAACAGCATGATCTTCGGATTCATGCATAAAGCGCGCGCGATGGCGACACGCTGCTGCTGGCCACCTGACAGACGGCCGGGATATTTGTTGGCCTGCTCCGGAATCTTGACGCGCGTCAAAAAGCGCATCGCCAGTTCCTCGGCGTCTTTTTTCGGCATGTGGCGCACCCGGATCGGCGCCAACGTGCAGTTCTCGAGCACGGTCAGATGCGGAAACAGATTGAACTGCTGGAACACCATGCCGACGTCGCGGCGTACGGCGAGGATCCGCTTGGGATCTTCGGTGAGTTCGATACCGTCCACGACGACGCGGCCGAGCTGCCAGTCCTCGAGCCGGTTGATGCAACGCAACAGCGTCGACTTCCCTCCTCCCGAGGGCCCGCAGATCACGATGCGCTCGCCGCGCGCGACCGTAACATTGATGTCGCGCAGCGCATGGAACTCGCCGTACCATTTGTGCAGGCCGATGACCTCGACGGCGAGCAAGGACTCGGCCTGACTTTTCTGCGGCTCGCTAGAGCGGTCGGTCATCAAACTCCCCTCGCCGCTATCGCCGGTGCGCACGGGCAAGCCGCGCCTCGACCTTACGGGCGTAACGCGACATGCCGTAGCAGCAGACGAAATAGAACGCCGCGGCGAAGGCATAGCCGGTGACGCTGGTATTGGGCGTTGCCCAGTTCGGATCGACACGCGCAGCTTCGATCGTGCGCAGGAAGTCGAAAATGCCGACGATGAAGACGAGCGACGTGTCCTTGAACAGCGCAATGAATGTATTGACGATATTGGGCAACGTCACGCGCAGCGCCTGCGGCAGAATGACAAGCGCCATCATGCGCCAGAAGCCGAGCCCCAGCGCTTCCGCCGCCTCGTATTGGCCGCGCGGCACCGAGGCCAGCCCGCCGCGCACCACTTCCGCCATATAGGCCGACGCGAACATGGCGACGCCGATCAGGGCGCGCAGGAGTTTTTCCGGCGCGAAGCGCTCCGGCACGAACAGCGGCAGCATCACGCTCGCCATGAACAGGACGGTGATCAGCGGCACGCCGCGGACGAATTCGATGAAGCCGATCGAGAACGTCCTGATCACCGGCCGTTCTGAGCGCCGCCCGAAGGCAAGCAGGATGCCGAGCGGCAACGACACCACGATGCCGACGGTCGCCACGACGATGGTGACGAGGATGCCACCCCACAGTGTCGTCGGCACGCTCGCCAATCCGATCAGCGGCACCCCGCTCAGCAGGACATACGACAAGACCGGCAACACGATGAAGAAATAGACGGCGCCGAGATCGCGGCGCGGCGCCGAAAGCCAGGCGAGCCAGGTAACGCCGAAAGCGAGCGCAATGAAAAACAGATCGACGCGCCAGCGCTCGGGCCGCGGATAGAAGCCGTAGACAAAGTAGGAGAACCAGACCCGGATATAGGCCCAGCACGCGCCCGGATCCGGATTGGCCGGCGACGCGAGGCAGGCCTCGCGGCTGTCGGCGGACCACACCGCGTCGAACACGAAGAAGCGCAGCAGCGGCGGAATCACCCAGACGAGGAAGGCGGCGCAGATCACTGTCAGCGCGATATTGAACGGCGAGGAAAACAGGTTCCCGCGCAGCCAACCGATCGCGCCACGGCGCAGCACCGGCGGCGGCAGCCGCTCTGCCGGCGCGGCCCGCAGAAACGCCTTAGCGGCGGCGGCTGTGGCGGCGGGTGCCGTCATGGCTCAGCGCTCCGCAATGCGCATCGAGTGCGCATACCAGTTCATCAGCAGCGAGGTGCAAAGACTGATGACCAGATAGACCGCCATGGTGAGGGCGACGATTTCGACCGCTTGGCCGGTGATGAATAACACGCTGCCGGTGAAGACCTGAACCAGGTCGGGATAACCGATCGCCACGGCCAGCGAGGAATTCTTGATCAGGTTGAGATACTGGCTGGTCAGCGGCGGCACGATCACGCGCATCGCCTGCGGAATGACGATGCGGCGCAGCGTCGTGCCCGGCGCAAGACCCAGCGCCTGCGCCGCTTCGGTCTGGCCATGCGGCACCGAGAGCAGACCGGCGCGCACCACTTCGGCAATGAACGCCGCAGTGTAGAGGCTCAGCGCCAGCAGAAGGGCCGCGAACTCGGGCAGAATTTCAAGGCCGCCCTGCACATTGAAACGGCCCATCACCGGAAAACTGAAGGTCAGAGGCGAACCAAGGCCGCGGAAAACCAGATACGGCACAACGACAATGAGGCACATCACGATCCAGCGGATACGAAAGCGCCGACCGGTCAGATCCAGGCGGCGGCGCGCCCAGAGATTCAACACGATCGAAACCATGATCCCGGCGATCAGGGCGATCACCACATAGCGGAAGTTCTCGGCGAATTGCGGCCGCGGCAGGAACAGTCCGCGATTGTTGAAAAAGCCGCCGCCGGGCAGCGTCATGCTGCCGCGCAATTCCGGCAGCGCTTTCAAGACCGCGTTGTACCAGAACAGGAGCTGCAGCAGGAGCGGAACGTTGCGGATCAATTCGACATAGCCGCCGGCCAGATGCGACACCAGCCAATTGCGCGACAGCCGCGCGATGCCGATGGTGAAGCCGATGATGGTCGCCAGCACGATGCCGAGCGCGCCAACCAGAAGCGTGTTGAGAAGCCCGACCCAGAAGGCACGGCCGAAGGTCGAGGTGCTCGACGAATAAGGGATCAGCGTCTGGCTGATATCGAAGCCCGCGACATTGTCCCAGAAGCCGAAGCCCGAGGCGATGTGGGCGGCGGCGAGATTGCGCGCGGCATTGACGCCGGCGGCATAGAACAGGCCGACGACGACAACGACCAGCGTAACCTGGAGAGCCACGCTGCCAAGACGCCACGCCTGACGCGGCCTGGGGCGCATCTTTGCGCCAAATCCTGCCGAGGGTCGTACGGCCTCAGCCATGTATCTCAGCCATGTGTCTTAGCCACGGCGGTCAACCACGCATGCAGCAGTCCGGCCGACCGGCCCCGCAGATCAGAACACGGCGAAACGCCATCACAACGGCCAACGGATGGCCACGCCTAGCGGATCGGAATGCCGTATTGCAGGCCGCCCTTGGTCCACAGCGCGTTCAGGCCGCGTGCGACCTTGAGCGGCGAGCCTTGGCCGACATTGGCCTCGAAGCTCTCGCCGTAATTGCCGACCGCCTTGATGATGCGTGCGGCCCAATCATCCGAAAGCCCCATGCCGGAGCCGAATTTGCCCTCGACGCCGAGCAGGCGGCGCACATCGGGATTGTCGGACTTCTTCATATCGTCGACGTTCTTCGAATTCACGCCAAGCTCTTCGGCATTGACCATGGCGTAATGCGTCCAGCGCACGATGTCTTCCCAATTGTCGTCGCCCTGGCGCACGGCGGGGCTGAGCGGCTCCTTGGAAATGATTTCCGGCAGCACGATGTGATCGGCCGGATTGGTCAGCCGCAGACGCTCACCATAGAGGCCCGAGGAATCCGTCGTGTAGGAGTCGCAGCGGCCGGTGTCATAGGCCTTCACCGCCTCGTCGGCGGTGGCGAAGGTCACGGTCTTGAGCGTCATATTGTTGGCGCGGAAATAGTCGGCGAGATTGAGCTCGGTCGTAGTGCCCTGCTGCACGCAGACCGAAGCGTCGTTGAGCTCGAGCGCCGAATTCACTTTCAGCGACTTGCGCACCATGAAACCCTGGCCGTCGTAATAATTGACCGAGGCGAAATCGATGCCGAGCGTGGTGTCGCGCGACATGGTCCAGGTGGTATTGCGCGACAGCACGTCGATCTCGCCGGTCTGCAGCGCGGTGATGCGGTCGGATGCGGTCAGCGGGACGAACTTGACCTTGGTCGGATCGTTGAAAATGGCCGCCGCGATGGCGCGGCAGAAGTCGACGTCGAAGCCGGTCCAGTTGCCTTGCGGGTCGGGCCGGCCGAAGCCGGCGAGCGTGCCGTTGGCGCCGCAGACCAGCTGGCCGCGGTCCTGCACCTGCTTCAGCGTCGCCTGCGCAAAGGCCGATTGCGCCCCAAAGATCTGGGTCCCGAAGACGAGAATCAGGGCGAAGGCGAGCGCCGCCGCACCACGTTTCATGACATGACTCATAACGTTAGCCCTTCTGCTGAGGCACGCGCTAAAAGCCCCGTCCACGGGGCGCGCATAAGGCGAGTGATCCGTCCCGAACGATAAAGTGCCGATACACCCGTGGAATGACAGTGCTGCATCTGAGAACGATCGCGTTGCAAGGTCAAGGGGTTGACGAAAAGCCCGGGTGTCGGGGTAATGACGCGAACGAAAGGCGCACACCGGCCCGACCTTGACTTGCCGGCCTCTCGGCTGGCTGCGGGTCCCCTCACCGAGAAATTTCGGCATGAAAAAGAAGAGCAACGGCCCAAATACCCATCGCGCGGCGACCAAGGTGGTCACGGCCGGGCGTGACCCCGCCTCCTACCACGGCTTCGTCAATCCGCCGGTCTATCACGCCTCGACCGTGCTCTATCCGAGCGCCGAGGATTTCGTCGCCCATCGCGCCCGCTACCAATATGGCCGGCGCGGCACCCCGACCACCGAGGCGCTGGAAGGCGCCCTGCAGGAATTGGAAGGGCCGCAATGCGCCGGCGTGTCGCTGTTGCCCTCGGGGCTCGCCGCGATCTCGGCGGCGCTGCTCGCGGTGGTGCATTCCGGGGACCACATCCTGGTCACCGACAGCGCCTATCAGCCGACCCGGAATTTCTGCGAACAGGTGCTCAAGCGGCTCGGCGTCACCACCACCTATTTCGATCCGCTGATCGGGGCCGGCATTTCCAGCCTGTTTCAGTCCAACACGCGACTCGTCTATCTCGAATCCCCAGGTTCGCTGACCTTCGAGATGCAGGACACCGCGGCGATTGCCAAAGCCGCCCACGACAAGGGCGCGCTGGTGCTGATGGACAATACCTGGGCGACGCCGCTCTATTTTCGCCCGCTCGATCACGGCGTCGATCTCGTGGTCCAGGCCGGCACCAAATATATCGGCGGCCATTCCGACGTCATGCTCGGCACGGTGTCGGCGAATGCGGCAACCGTCGCGGCGCTCAAGACCAGCGTGCGACTGAACGGGCTGTGCGAAGGACCGGACGACGTCTATCTCGGCCTGCGCGGCCTGCGCACGCTCGCGGTGCGGCTCGACCGGCATTTCGAGAACGGCGTCGCGGTCGGGAAATGGCTCGAAGGGCGGCCGGAAGTCTTGCGCATGCTGCACCCTGCTCTGCCGAGCCATCCGCAGCACGCGATCTGGAAGCGCGATTTCACCGGCGCCTGCGGCCTGTTCAGCATGGTGCTCAAGCCGGTGCCGCAGAAAGCGGTCTATGCCTTTCTCGACGAACTCGAACTGTTCGGCATCGGCGCCTCCTGGGGCGGCTATGAAAGCCTGGCCATTCCGTTCGACTGCGCCACCATCCGCACCGCGACCAAATGGGCACCCGGCGGCCCGACGGTGCGCTTTCATATCGGACTTGAGGCCGTGGAGGATCTCTGCGCCGATCTCGAACGCGGGTTTAAGGCGATGGCGGCAACAGCGAAGGCGTAGGCCAGCTATGCTGCGCTCGCCGCCGCCTTCCGATCTCGCGTCACAAAGTACAAATTGCGCGCGTAGACGAAGAACGAGAACGCCTGCCCGGCGACGAAGACCGCATCCCTGCGATAGAGCGCATAGATCAGAAGCAGCGCGCCGCCGAGGATCGAAAAAATCCAGAACGCCATCGGGATGACGCTGTGGCCGGCGCGCTCGCTCGCGATCCATTGCACGACAAAGCGCATCGTGAACATCAGCTGCGCGACAAAACCGAGCAGCACCCACCAATCGAGGCGCGTGACGAAGACGTCCGACAGATAGGCGCCGACCGCGTGCGAGATATCAACGAGCAAGGGAGATCTCCTTGGATTGCGGAACGCGCTTCTTGCGCCGGATCAGCCACCAGACGCCGGCGAGGTCGAGAATGCCGACCCAGAGCCGGTCGAAGAAGCCGTAATTGGACACGCCGGAATGGCGCGGCCGGTCGACCACGTCGACATAGCCAATGTCGAAACCGTCGCGGCGCATCAGCGCCGGCAGAAAGCGGTGCAACCCGTCGAAATACGGCAGGCCCAGGAACATGTCGCGGCGGAACGCTTTGAGGCCGCAGCCGGTGTCGCGCGTGCCGTCCTTGAGCACCGCGCTGCGCACGGCATTGGCGATGCGCGATTGCAGCCTCTTGAAGCCTGTCGCCTTGCGGCCGACCCGCTGGCCGGCGACCAGACCGACACGCGGCGCGCCCTCTTCCAGCACCGCGATCAGTTTCGGGATGAAGGCCGGATCATTCTGGCCGTCGCCGTCGATGGTGGCGACGATGTCGCCATGCGCGGCGGCGACTCCGGTGCGGACCGCCGACGACTGGCCGCAGGACTGCGCATGCTTGATCTGGCGCAGCCAGGGATGCAGCGCCATCAGGCGCAAAAGCTCCTGCTCGGTGCCGTCGCTCGAGCCGTCGTTGACGTAGACGATCTCGAAGGCGCGCTGCGCCAAGGCGGCGGCAATCTCGCCGACCAGCGGCGCGACATTGCCAGCTTCGTTGCGCACCGGCACGACGACCGAGATGACGGGACGCGATGTGGCGGGCGAACTTTGCCCGCTGGTAGACGAGAAGGTTTCGGACATGACTCTCTTCGGATTTGCCGCAAGCTTCTAAAGGGCAACGGCCGCGGGTTCAATCCGTAGGAAAGCGGAGAGAATTCATATAGTTGGGATGGCGTCCAGAGAACGCTTCGTGCAAAGCGGCCTTGATCCGGCGCAACGAGGGTCCCGGATAGGGGCGCAAATCGCGGGCGCAGAAGACCAGACGGCGCGCGGCGAACCAGCGGCGGAGGAGAAACGCGCCGGCCGCGCCAACAAGCGCACCGGCAATTACGTCGCTTGGATGGTGCGCCATCACGAGAACCCGGCTCGCCATGATCGTGACGGCATAGACCCACATTACTGGGCGGCTGCGCGGCCATAGCGCGCCGATGGCAACCGCGGCCGCGACCGCCGTGGTCGAATGGCCGGAAGGCAAGCTCGCATAGGCTGGCCGCCAGACGAACGGGTGGTACAGAAACGGATTGTCGAAGCCGCCGACAAAGGGACGCGCGCGACCGATCAGGCGCTTGATGATGGTGCCGAACAGGCCAGGCAGGCCGATCGCCAGAAACAGAAAGCCGAAGCGCGCCGCGAGCGCCAACAGCACGCCGCGCGACATCACTGAAAGTTTCGGCGTCACGATGGCGGCAAGGCCGACGAGACCGAATCCGAGCGGAAACAGAAACCAGCCGGACAGGCCGAAATCGGTGATCTTCTCGAAAACATCGCGCAGCCATTGCGGCTCCTGGTGCGCGACCCAGGCGCTTGCCGGAACGTCAAAGGCGAACATCGAGATCACGATGATCACCAGCGTTGCGATCGAGCCGGCGATGGCCGGTACGTGCGGCTGCAGCAATCTCGCCGGCGGCGGCGCTGCCACGGCGCGCAGCCAGCGCGCGAGATTGGCCAGCGCGTTTTCGAGGAGGGCTTGACCGTATTTTGCCGTGGCCGCGTCCGGAGCACCTGCACTCACGGCGTGCCCGCCGAGGCAAAGACCGCGATACTGACCGGTCTGCCGACCGATATGTTGTAGCCGTCGATGCGCGGGCCGCGGTCGTAGTGCAGCCCGATCGCCTCGGCGCGCAGCGCGAAGGCGCGCTCCTGTTTCGTGTCGATAAAGGCGAAGCGGCAGCTGCCCTGGCGGAGGAAATCGGCGGCGCCTTCGGCATCGGTGAAGCGGATCGCGGTGCGAGTGAGGAAAACGAGGCTCGGCTCCTCATAACCGGCGCTTGCCGCCAGTGGACGCTGGCATGGCGCGTCCTTGAGCACCTGAGCCAGCGCCACGGCCGGAAAGCCGGCCGGGCTCAGCGATGGGACGACGACGCCGTAGACGCCGAACGCCATCAGCACGGCGGCGGCGGTGGCGCGCAGGAAGGCGCGCTCGGCGCCATCGTCGTCATAGAGCCGCCAGGCGAACAGGCCGCAGACCACGGCGCCGGCGAAGAACGGCCAGGCCAAGAGCGCGAGCCCATGCGCGATCATCACCGCGCCAACGACGGCCAGAATGCTGACAATGCCGGGCACCAGGAACCACCAGATGATGCCTCGCACCAGGAAGATCCGGCGCGACAGCACCCGCGATTCCACGGCGCCCGCGGTGAGAATGGCGATGGCGGGATAAAGCGGCAGCACATAATGCGGCAGCTTGGTCACCACGGCCTCGAACACGATCCAGGACGGCACCAGCCAGGCCAGGAGAAATTTTGCCGCCGGCTCCGCCCGCACCCGCCAGACCGCGGGCGCCGCCAGCCCTGCGAGGATCGACGCCGGAAAGAACGTGGCAAAGAACAAGACGAGATAGAGACCGGGCGGCGCACCATGCGCTTCCTGCGAATTCGCCACTTTGGCCAGCATGTCCTCGCCGACCGAGGCGACCAGGAATTCGCGGCCGACGCGCATATAGATGGCGATGAACCAGGGCAGCACGATGAGCAAAAGCCAGATCACGCCCCACAGCGGCCGCAGCGTCAAAAGCCAGCGCGCCGAGCGATCGAGTAACGACAATGTCAGCGCGGCGAGCCCGACGACCATCAGGATGAGCGGGCCCTTGATCAGGATGCTGATGGCCACCGCCGTCCAGAAAACCAAGAGCAGTCCCCATCCCGGCGGATCGGTCCCATCGCGTCGCGACGCGAGATAGGCTCGCCCCAGGACCGCCATCGCCCACACCACCGTGAACAGGAGCATGGCGTCGGTTTTCGCGAGCCGCGCTTCGACGCTAAGAATGGCGGAAGCCGACATCATCAGTCCGGCCAGCACCGCGCCGCGCCGCGAGACAAAGGCGAGCGCGCACCAATAGGTGCCGAGCACCGCGCCAATGGCGCCGATCAAGGACGGCACGCGATAAAGCCAGATCTTGTTCAGCGCCTTCGGCACGCCGAGCGCGCTCGCGGTATTCACCACCGCTGCCTGCAGCCAATAGATGCCGACCGGTTTGCGATAGCGGACGTCATCCTGGTAGCGGATGTCGACATAGTCGCCGGTCTCGATCATCTGCTTCGTGGCCTGGGCGAAATAGGCCTCGTCGCGGTCGACCGGCGGAATTTGGAAAAAGCCCGGCAGGAAAGTGAGCAGCGACACCAGAACCAGCACGGCCATGGCGCCGCGATGCGAGCCCGCGGCGAAGTCGAAAATCGCCGAAAAGCCCTTGGAAGGCCAATAGGAGGCCTGTGCCCCGGTGCTGGTCGTGCTCATGCCCGCTCGGAATTATTGCCGCTAACTAACCGTCGACAATAGAGAAATCCGCCCCGCCGGGAAAGCTCAGTGGATGGTGGTCCCCGCTGCCGACGTAATGGCCCCTAGCGCAGAGGAGGCCCCCTCGTCCACCCGCACAGTGACGCTGGCCGCCGAGCCCGATGCGTCCATCACCGTGACGCGGGAGAAACCGGGGCCGGCAGGCGTAAAGAACAGCGCGCTGCTGCCACCGGATTGTTCGCCGCGCCGCACCGGAACGCCGTTGACCAGCACGGTCACCGGCGCGACGGCTCCCGTGACCTTCAGGAGCACCGGATCGGGCTTGCCGCCGCTCGCAGCGAAATCGAGCCGCGCGCCGTCGGGCGGGAACATGATGCGCAGCGGCGGCTGCGCGGTGGCGCCGGCCAGACGTCCGGGCTGGAAGTGCCGCAGCGGCGGCGGCAGCTTTGCGTTGACGGCAGAGACGACGCCGGCTGGCGGCCGCGGCAGCGGCGCGGTTGATGCAGCGAGCCGAGCGAAGGCGTCGAACAGGATCGGCGCCGCGGCCTCGCGGCCGATCAGGCCCGGCACCGGCGCGCCGTCGGGCCGGCCGACCCAGACCCCGATCGTGTACCTGCCGTCGAAACCGATCGACCAGGCATCACGATAGCCGTAGCTGGTGCCGGTCTTGAACGCGATGCGGCCGGCAACGCCGTTTTCCGGCGGCGGCACGCCGAGAAGAACGTGGCTCACATACCAAGCGGCAGCCGGCTCCATCAAGCGGCGCGCTTCCGCCGCATTTGCATCGAGGCGTTCGCGAAGCGGCACGGCCAGCCCAAGCCGCGCAATGCCGGAATAGAGCTTCACCAGATCGGCAAGCTTGATGCCGACGCCGCCAAGCCCCATCGCCAGCCCCGGCGCCTGCCCGTCCGGCAGGGCTAGCGCGGCGCCGGCTTGGGTCAGCCGCGCGGCAAGCCGCGCCGGGCCGACGCGGTCGAGCACCGCGACAGCCGGCACATTGAGCGAGTATTGCAACGCCTCGCGCACGCTCACCGTGCCCTTGAAGCCGTGGTCGAAATCCTTGGGCGCATAGGCGCCGTAGCTCACCGGGCGATCCTCGATCAGCGTCTCGGGATGAATGAAACCATCCTCGAAGCCCAGGCCGTAGATGAAAGGCTTCAGCGTCGAGCCCGGTGAACGCAGCGCCTGCACCATGTCCACCTGACCGGCGCGCCGCGCATCGAAATAGGACGGCGAACCGACATGCGCGAGCACCTGCCCGCTGGCATTGTCGACGGCAAGCATGGCGAGCGAGACATCGGGGCCGAGCAAAGCGATCAGCGTGCGCTCGCGTTCACGCGCGAGCTGTTCGAGCCTGTTCTGGATCGCGGCATCGATGGTCAGTTGAATGTCACGCGCGGAGGGATTCTGCGCGCTCGCTTCGTTGGCGGCGTGCGGCGCCAGCATCGGCATCGCGTGACGCGCATTCGGCACCGGTTCGGATTTGGCGAGCGCGATCTCGTCGGCCGGCACCTTGCCGGTCTTGGCAAAGCGATCGAGCACGCGATCGCGCGCCGCGCGCGCCGCTTCCGCCGCGCGATCCGGACGGCGCGGTTCGGGCGACTGCGGCAATGCGACGAGTAGCGCGGCCTCGGCCAGCGTCAGCCGCTTCGGCTCCTTGCCGAGATAAACCAGCGACGCGGCGCGAATGCCCTCGATATTGCCGCCATAGGGCGCGAGCTCCAGATAGAGATTGAGAATCTGATCCTTGCTCAGCGCCCGCTCCATCTCGGCGGCGCGCACCATCTGCGTGAGCTTGCCTTCAAGGTCGCGCGGATGCCGCCCGGCGACGAGCCGCGCCACCTGCATGGTCACCGTCGAAGCACCGGAGCGCAGATGGCCACTGGTTGCGAATTGCAGCCCGGCACGCATCACGGCGAGCGGGTCGACGCCGTGATGGCTGCGGAAGCGCTTGTCTTCGTAGGCAAACAGCACGTCGAAGAAGCGCGGGTCGACGTCGGACACTTTGGCCGGCAGCCGCCAGCGGCCGTCGATCGTGGCATAGGCGCGCAGCAGCCGGCCGTTGCGGTCGAGCACCTGCTTAGAGAATTCGAGATTCTGGCCGAGCGGCGCCGGGCCGAGCGACCAGATCCAAGCATCGGCGGCGACGAACAGCGTGATGACGGCGAGTGAAAGCGCGATGAGTCCTTTCCTCACCGCCCGTCCCCGCGAAGCCGGGGACCCAGATGCGGCCGCAGCAACGGCGGCTCCCCCTGGATTCCCGCTTGCGCGCGAATGAGCGGCAGTGGTTTCGGCCTCGCTCATTTGCTCGTTGTCACTTCCACCGTCTCACTATCGGTTCGCCCGAAGCGATCCGGACGGTACATGTCCTCGACGCTCGCCTGTGGCCGCACATATTTGCCGGGCGCGACCGCGCGCACGACATAAGCGACAGTGAAGACGGCCTGGTCGCTCTTCCGCCGCTCGAACGCCGCGGTGAAACGATCATCGCGGAACTCGCTCGAGACCGGCTGCGCGGCGTCGTTGATCCAGGACAGCGTGCCGGTATCGCCGGACGAGACGAGATGCGGATTGTCGATCTCGAAGCCGGCCGGCAGATAGTCGGCGAGGATGACGCGGCCGAATTGCGGCTGCGCCTCGGTGATCTTGAGCACCACGACAAAGCGGGTGTTCTGCTTCACCTTCGACACGTCGAGCGGATCGCCGTCGAGCGTGTAGTTGAGCCGCTCGACCGTGAACCCGTTCGCGGCCGCGGCTTCCGGCGTCACCGGCGCGCCGCTGACCGTGATCACGGCCTTCACCGGATCGTCGCCGCTATTGGCGACGCGCAGCGGATCCTTCAGGTCCGCGGCCTTGATGGTGCGATAGAGCGGCTGCGTCACCGCCGCACCATTGACTTCGAGCGCGATCTTGCCGGGGTTCTTGGCCAAAGCGGTCGCGGCCAGAAGCAGCCAGGCGTCTTCTTGCGTCGACATCGGCTGCAAATAGGCGCGCGCGGCCTCGACCCGCTGCACCGCGCCCTGAACGGTTGCGCTGGACGCGCCGCCTTCGGAGGCGAGCGTCACCAGAGCCGCGGCATCGCGCAAGGTCGAGCCATAATCCTCGCGGCTGGCGAGGTCCGGCTGCGGCTTCGGCGCGATGTCGCCGAGCGCCGCCGCATAGACGCGCTCGGCGCGGGCGCGATCGCCGACCATGGCGAGCGCGGTCGCGATCTGCGCCTTGGCAATCGGCGTCTTCAGCTTGTCGAGCTTGGCGTCGGCGATATAGCGCAGGTCGCCGATCGGAGCGATGCCGTTGCGCGCCAGCACATAGAGCGCATAGGCGATATCGCCGCCGTCGTTCTTGCCGGGGTCCGTCAGGTCGGCCACGGAATTGCGCAGCCGGTCGAGCGCGAGCCGGAAGGCGTCGTCCGGCACGGCGAATTTGCGCTCGCGGGCCCGCGTCAGGAAATCGGTGACGTAGGAATTGAGCCACACGTCATCGCCGCCCGGACTCCACAGGCCGAACGAGCCGTCGCTACCCTGCCGCGCCAGGAGACCGTCGATCGTGTCACGAATGCGCTGGTCGGTATTGGGCTCGAGCGCGACATGCGCCTGTGCCGCGAGATCGCTCATATAAAGGAGCGGCAGTGCGCGGCTGGTGATCTGCTCCGAGCAGCGGAACGGATAGCGGTCGAGCGCAGCGAGAATCCCGGCCGCATCGAGTGCGGTCGAGGAGCCGACCGAAACCGACACGCTGCCGGTGCCGGGCACGAGATCGGCGAACATGTCGCCGGAGAGCGCGAAGCTGTCGCCCTTGGCGAGCTGCTTGACCGTGCGCCGCGCCAGGATCTGCGCCGGCGGGCGCACTTGCATTGTATAGCTGCGCGACAGCGCATAGCCGTCCGGCCCGTTGACAGCGACCTTGATGGTCCCGTTGCCGGCTTTGTCGGCCGTGATCGGCACGTCGGCGGCACCGCGCTGCTTGGCGCGCAGCGTCAGCTTCTGCGTCGCGCCGGCGCCCGCGATCACCGCGTCGGCCGAAGTGACGGCGATGGTGTAATCGCCGGGCGCGCCCTCGACATTGTCGAGATCGAGATGCACCAGCGAACGGTCGCCGGGCAGCAGGAAGCGCGGCAAGGTCGACGACAGCACCACCGGATCGCGCACCGTGACATCGACGGTGCCCTGCCCGATCTTGTCCTTGCTCCAGACCACCGCCATGACACGGACGGTGCCGGCGAAGTCTGGAATGTCGAACGCGATGTCGGCCGTGCCGTCACTGCCGACGGTGACAATGCCGGAATAGAGCGCAACCGGCGGCCCGGTCGGCGGGCTGCCTTGCAGCTCCGCGCCTTCGTCGCCGCCCGAACGGATTTCGCCGCGCGTGCCCTGCATGCCGTCGATCAATTGGCCGTAAAGGTCGCGGACATCGGCGGAAAGCAAGCGCTGGCCGAGATAATAGTCGGTCGCCGACGGCGGCTTGTAGTTGGTGAGATTGAGGATGCCGACATCGACGGCAGCGACCGCGATGCGCGCTTCCTCGCCGGCGGCAAGGCCGGCAACCTTGACCGGGATATGCAGCGCGGTATCGGGCCGCAACAGGCTCGGCGGCTTGAGATCGACGGTCAGTGTCTTCGCCGCCTTGTCGATCGAGAACCATTGCACGCCGATGGCGCGACCCGGCATCCGCTGTGCCGGCGCATCGAGCGGCCGCCGCAAGGTCGCGACAATATAGGCGCCGGCGCCCCAGTCGCGGCCGACCGGCACTTTCAGCTCCGTTGTGCCCTCCTTCACCGCCGCGGTCTGCGTCGCCAAGAGATGATCGCCGATGACATTGAGCGTAACCGCGCCGGCATTGCGCGCCGTGACCGCGACCGTCATCGTATCGCCGGCATGGTATTCCGGCTTGTCGAGCGCCACCTGCAGCATGTCGGGGGTGTCGGCATTGGCGTCGACATACCAGCCGGCATTGAAATTCATCGACGTGTCGGGGCCGTTCGGATCGCCGCTCGCGACATCGAGTCGGTAGCGACCGAAATTCACCGGCAGCGAAATCCGCCCCGGCTTGTCCGGCGCCACGTCGATGGTGCCGTCGGCAACGCGGGTCGTGGTCTTGACCGGCTGGAAATTCCACACGCCGTCGCGCTTGTAGAACTGGTAATGCGTCTGGATGCGCAGCAGCTGATAGTGCAGCCCGCGCTGCGGCAGCGTCTTGCCGTCCGGCGCGGCGACAACCACGTCGAAATTGGCGCTGGCGCCGTCGGCGAGCGAGGTGCCCTGGAACAGCGGCTTGATGCCGATCATGTTGGCGGCGGGCGTGATCGGCAGCGTCAGCTTATGCTCGACGGCGCGGCCGCCGGGCTCGTTCATGCGGACCGTGACATTGGCCTGCAGCGGATGCGTCGACGACGGCAGCTTGTCGAGATTGACATTGAACGTCGCCTTGCCGGCATCGTCGGTCGAGGGCAGATCGTCGATCGTCTGCTTGGTCGCATCGACCTCGTCATCGGCGAGCCCGAACTGATAACCGGCAAAGCCCGGACGGTCTTTCGCCACCGCGATCGTCACGTCGCCGTCGAGATCGAGGTTCGACGCCGGCGCGCCGTACAGGAAACGGCCGTCGATATTCATCTCGGCGGCGACGCCCTGGGTCAGACGATCGGCCTTCGACGTGAAATCGAATTCGATCCTGTCCGGCACATAATCTTCGACCAGGAACGTGGTTTCGCCGATCGCCGGCAATTTCGGGTCGGTATAGGCGCGCACATGCCAGGTGCCGGTCGGCGCGCTGGCATTGATCGGCAAGGCGAGCGAGTGCCCGCCGAGCCCCTGGTCGGCCAGTTGCGTACGCTTGAATTCGACGCCGTCGGGCCGCTCGACGATCAGCGTCAGCGGCGCGTTAAGTGCGGCCGCACCCTGCGGATCGCGCAACAGCGCGGTGAGATAGACCGTTTCGCCGGAGCGGTAGACGCCGCGCTCGGCATAGACGAACGCATCGAGCCCGGTCGGCGCCGGCCGGCCGGCGACGCCGCGATCGGTCAGGTCGAAGGCCGAGTTCTGCAGATTGAGGAAGGAATAATCGCCGCCAGAGCCGCCCTTCGGATCGGCCGCGCCAAGGAGCGCGGGCGCGGCGGCGCCCTCGCCTTTGGCCAGGCCCTGCTCGAACAAAGCATGGCCGGCGGCGTCGGTCTGGCGTGTCGCCAGAACCTCGTTGCCGCGCGACACCAGCCGCAGCTCGACGCCGCTCTTCGCGTCCGTGGTCGCCAGCGAGTTGACGAACACGTGGATGCCGTCCTTGCCGGAGAAAGCGGTCAGGCCGAGATCGGAGACGATGAACCACTGCGTCGCCATCGCCTCGTAATTGTAGTTAGTGCTGATGATCCTTGAGCTCCTTCGGCTGCGCCACCATGACATAGACGCCGGGCTTGAGATCGGTGACCGCCTGATCGACCGGGAACGCCGTGGTGACTTCGGCGTTGAGCGCGGCCTTGGCATCGACTGCGAGCGTGCCCTTCCACACATCGGTGCCGCGGGAATCCTTCAACTGCTCGATATCGGAGCGGCTCAGGCTGGTCTGGAAATCGCCGGCGCCGAAGCCCGAGGTCGAAATGGTATCGATCAGATTGCGGTCGTTGATGCGATAGACTTCGACCCAAACCGACTTGCTGTTGACGCTGACGACCGGGATGCCCTGCTGCCCGGTGCGCGGCAGCACATAGGCCGAGGTGGTGAAGCGCACCCCCGGCTTGCGATCGCGCACATAGATTGCGAAGTCGGAGGACTTGGACAGCGTCTCATGCACCACCGACGGCAGGCCGGCGCGCAACGTCACCGCATAAGTCTGGCCGTGGCCGAGGCCTTCGACACAAAGCTGCCTGTCGGTGACCGACAGCGCCGGCTTGTCGATGCCGGCGACCGCAACGAAGGGCGAGAAATCGGTGCGCGCGGGCATGTCCTCGGAGAATTGGAAGCAGGCGCGCGGCGACGCCGTGTCGGCATCGATCGTGTAATTGAGCACGCGGAAGCCGTATTGGTCGCGCAGCCGCTCGTATTGGCCGCGCACGGCCGCGACTTCGCGCTGCTCCAGCGACAGCCGCAACGCGTCCAGCGCCGGCCGCCACATTGCCGCTGGCTCAGCAGCGTGCCGAGGAAAGCCAGGCTGTCCGCTTCCTGGTTGCGGTCGCTCGCGCGCTGATAGGCGATATAGGCCGCGCTCGACGCGTGTTCGAGCAGCATCGCGGCTCGTTCGCGTTGCCCGGCTTGATCTGTTGGATGGTATGGGCGAGGCGCAGCCAGGTGGCGGCGTCGTTCGGCGCGGCGACGAGCATTTGCTCGAGCACCGACATGCCGGTGCGGAAATCGTTCTTGGCGAAAGCCGCATCGGCATCGCGCTTGAGCTGATCGGCGGTCTTTGCCGGCGTGCCGACGTCGGATTTGATCTGGGCCTCAAACTGAACGGCGCTGGTCGCGAGATCGTCGTCGGTGAAAGGCTTGGTGTTGGCGGCGGACGCGCAAGTGCAAACAACGGCCAGGCAGGCTGCGGTGAGCGCAGCCGCAAAGCCGGCGCGAAGAAGCGAGAGCATCGGAATTATCCTCCCAAGACGCCGGCACCAAGGGCTCGGCTATCCAGCAGCGGGCAACAAGAGATCGAGACCAAATCCAGCCCGCGGTGAAATTTGAGGCAAAGATCGTGTCGAGGTCGTGGCCGAGATCGCCGCCGCAAACCGTAACATTTTTGCAAAACTTTGCCGACAACGTGCAAACAAGTCCGGCCTCTTCCCTCGCACTCGCGCTTTGTCGCTTGCGATGCACAAGGCGTTCATTGGCTAACGGCATCCTTGTACCAGCAAATGGTCTCGCTTAGACAAGCGCCGGAATCAATGTGACGGCTGGATCGGGCTTCGTCACAGCATTAAGCATGCGCACGAACATGAGGAAGCGATGAGCCAAACCGCACAGAAAGTCGCATTGGTCACCGGCGCGGCGCGCGGGATCGGGCTTGCGACCGCCAAGCGCTTCCTTGCCGACGGCTGGCGCGTCGCGCTTCTCGATATCGACGGTGACACGCTCGCGCGCACGCATGCCGCTTTGGCCCGATCCGGCGAAACCTTCGCCATCTGCTGCGACGTCGCCGACCGTGACGGCGTCGGCAAAGCCTTTGCGAGGCTGGCGCAAAAATTCGGCCGGCTCGACGCGTTGGTCAACAATGCCGGAATCGCGATCTTCAAGCCGATCCTCGAGGTCAGCTACGACGACTGGTCGCGGGTGCTGGCGGTCAATCTGACCGGACCGTTTCTGTGCACGCAAGCCGCGGCGCCGCTGATGCGCGACTCTGGCGGCGGCGCCATCGTCAATATTACCTCTATCTCTGGCCTGCGCGCATCGACCCTGCGCTGCGCCTATGGCACCAGCAAAGCCGGACTTGCCCATCTCACTCAGCAGCAGGCGATCGAACTCGCCACGCTCGGCATCCGCGTCAATGCGGTGGCGCCCGGCCCGGTCGACACTGCCATGGCGAAGGCGGTGCATACGCCCGACATCCGCGCCGCCTATCACGACGCCATCCCGCTCAACCGCTACGGCCTGGAAGAAGAGCTCGCCGAAGCCATCTTCTTCCTGTGCAGCGACCGGGCGAGCTACATCACCGGACAGACCATTGCCGTCGACGGCGGCTTCGAAGCCACCGGCATCGGCCTGCCCGCGCTGCGCCAGAGCGGACGCAATACGTGATGTGGGCTTTGGACTTTGAAATCAGGGCGGGCCTAGGATCGCCCGGCTGAATCCGCTATCCCTGCTTCACCAAACCTTCGGACGGCATATTTAAGATGTCGTCGCGGCAAAGTCCTACGGCCCCGTAGCTCAGGGGATAGAGCAACAGCCTTCTAAGCTGAAGGTCGCTGGTTCGAATCCAGCCGGGGTCGCCACTATCCTCGCTGAGGAAATCAGGGGTCGCGGTCCGCGACCTACGTCCCAGCCCCCGGAAGGAAGCAGCGGATCTGCGTGACGCCGTCGATGTCGCGGTAGGGCCACACCACCGCCGGCCCGAATTTGTTCGGCTCCTTGATCAGCGCCGTCTCGGGCACGTCGATCCACGCGCCGGCGAGCCGGACGCGATAACCGCCTTTCGCGCTGTCGGTATCCCAATCGACATCTTCGATGGTGACGCCGTCGGCGAAGGAGCAACAAAGTCCCTTCCCGCTCGCCAGCTGATCGAACCATGACTTGAGCGGCGAACCGGCATAGCGGCCGTCGTCGCGAGCGCCGGCCGGAATGGCGCTCACGGCAACGCTCACCGCTTATCAGCAACGATGACGGCAGCGATGCGCAGTGGTCAGCGATGGAATTGCAGCAATGATCTGGCGCATGCGATTGTCCATTCGTTAAAGGCCATGCGCTTCGAAGGGCCGAGTGCCCTTCAAAGGTCATGTGCCAAAAACACTGCGAGACTCTAGCGACAGCACTGAAACAGCCGTCTATCTGCGGCGTGGTCCGGCCACAGCACTGGGTCCCGGCAGTCGGCAATCTCTTGCGCCGTCTGCGCGCGTGCACGCGAAGCAACGAGGCGACTCACGCCACGTGCAACAATGGTAGCAGTCGAGTTGGCGAAAGGAAGGCAACAATAAGAGGCGCGAAGTTGAGTAAAACCACCTATACCTCGTCAGCGTCGCGCGCGCCGCGGTTTGGTAACGTGGCGACCTTCGGCAGCTCCGGCTTTGAGGCGCACGGTCACAGGACCACCTCGCCGGACAGAAATCCGCGCGGTCGATAGCCGAAATCGCGCGCCGCCGGGGCGTTATCGGCGACGAGATCGCGGTTCATGCGGCGGGCGATCTCGCCATTGACGTGGAGCGCCGGAAACAGCCGGCTCACGAGATCCAGCGATTGCGGCAGAAGCGGCAGCGGCAATAGCCGCGGCGTCGCGCCGAGACGTACAAACAGCCGCTGCACCATGGCGCGGTAGGACAATTGCTCGCCGCCGCCGAGATCATAGGCCTTGCCGAACGTCGCCGGATTGTCCGACACCGCGAGCGCTGCTTCGGCGAGGTCGCGCGCATGGACCGGCTGCCGCAATCCGTTCGCCGGATTATAGATCGGCACGACGTGAAGCCGCCGGATCATTCGGGCCATGCGCGTGATATTGATGTCGAGCCCCATGCCATAGGTCATGGTCGGGCGCAGAAGGGTCAGATCGAGCCCCTGCTCCGCCGCCGCGGCCGACACTTTCTGTTCTGCGCGCGCAAGGCTGTCGACCACGGACTGTTCGGTGGCGTTCAGCGAATCGCGCTTGCTGAACACCGAGGCCGAGCCGAAGACCACGGCGCGCCTGATACCGGCGGCGGCGATCGCCGGCAGCGCGTCGGGCAACAGCCAGATCGGAGGCGTGTGGATCAGAATGTCGGCGCGGGGAAAGATCGCGTGGCCGGCGCCGCCAAATCGGCCGACAACAACTTCAGGCGCGGATGCGTGAAGCCGAGCTCGGTCCGGTGCTCGAGCGCGAACACCTGCGCGCCGCGGGCGAGCGCAAGCGCCACAACGTTGACGCCGATCTGGCCGCTCCCACCGGCGACGAGAATCGTCCTGCCACTGTAGGAGCTGCTTTCGGGGACAGACTTGAGAACTGTTTCAAGCAATTGCCGGCGCATGGGCGGACTATAGCAAAAGCCCGACGGGCTCACGCCACGCCGGGCTCAATGCTTCCAGCAAACGATATTTATCGGGCCGCTAGCCCTGCTCCACTGGTCAGTGGAACAGAACGTTCACGCCGGCCTTGACGACGTTCGCCGTCAGCTTCGAGTTGTTGGCATCGCCGACTGATCGTTCTCGTTTGCAATGTCAATCGCATTCGGCGTGAGGATCTGGTTCTGCGTGCCGAAATTCAGATAATTGTACTCCGCCTTGAGCGTGATGTTGTCTGTGACCGCATATTCGACACCGGCACCCACCATCCAGCCCCAGCGATTGAACGTCCCGGAGACCGTGCTGCCGTCGGTGGCGCTGAAATTGTATTTTTCCTGCATGTAGGCACCGCCGGCCTTGCCGTAAAACAACGTACGGTCCGCGGCCCAGCCGAACCGGGCGGCAAATGTCGACACCCATGGATTGCTGTAGGAGCCCGTGCCAAAGCCTCCCGCGCCCTGAGAGTTCTTGATCGCCGTCGCGTCGAAATCAGCTTCCGCACCGACAACGAACTGCTGGAACTGCCAATTGACGCCAATCTGTGCACCGCCGAGAAAGTTGTTCTGGCTAGCTGACTGCGTGCTGCCGATCGGAAAAACTCCGACCGAAGCCAAATGCTCGCCGGCCCCGTATCGGTCAGGTTCAGGTTGGTCCAACCCCAGCCGATATTGCCGCCGATATAAATTCCGGCCCACGTGAAGGGCGGCGGCACGAAGACCGGAGCCCGCGGTGGCGGCGGCGGCGCGATCGGAAGGTCTGCAGCAAAAGCGGTGAGCGGCGTGCCGATGCAAAGCACAGCGGCCAGCGTCAAAAGCTTTTTCATGTCCCACACCCCAATCTGGAATTTGAAAAACATTTTATGCCAATTGCGCGCGTATGGATGTGACTTAACCGCAACAGCGAATCGCAAAGCCCAGCAAGGTTTCTAAAAATTAACACGATATCGCCACGGTTTTGCTCGAATGGCCGAGCGCCGGAATGGAACCCGCCGGATTCGGCATCTCAGTTCTCGCTCCACGCTGAACGATCTGCGATTTGCTAGCGAGCGGCGCCCGGCCCCGGCACTGCGGCAGGCGGACACTTGCCGAGAATGATCATGCCGAGCACGTCGTCCGTGCTGACCTCGGCGGTGCGCGCGGTGCCGACGACGGCACCGTTCTTCATGACACAGATCCGATCGGCAAGATCGAACACGTCATGGATGTCGTGGCTGATGAGGAAGATGCCGAGCCCTTCGGACTTGAGCTGGCGAACAAGATCGGCGACCTGCGCGGCCTCTTGTGGGCCGAGCGCCGCGGTCGGCTCGTCCATGATCAGGATCCGCGCGTTGAACAGGATCGCGCGCGCGATCGCGACCGACTGGCGCTGACCGCCGGACAGATCCTTGACCGGGTCCTTGAAGCGCTGGAAACGCGGATTGAGGCGGCCCATGACGCTGCGGGCCTGCGCTTCCATGGCGATGTCGTCGAGCGTGCCGAGCCGCGTGCGCAATTCGCGGCCGAGGAACAGATTGGCCGCGGTATCGACATTGTCGGCAAGCGCGAGCGTCTGATAGATCGTCTCGATGCCGTAGCACTTGGCGTCGCGCGGATTGGCGATGGACGCGGCTTGGCCGCCGATGACGATGCTGCCGGAATCGCGGGCATAAGCACCGGAGAGAATCTTGATCAGCGAGGATTTGCCGGCGCCGTTATGGCCGACAAGCGCCACGACTTCGCCGGCATGGAGATCGATCGACACCCGGTCGACCGCGTGAATGCCGCCGAAGGCGAGCGAAATGTCACGCATCTCGACAAGCGGCGTGGGTGCGGCGCCCGTCACGCTTTCCTCCGCCGGTAGAGCGTATCGAACCAGACCGCCAGCACCAGCACGACGCCGACCACGATATTCTGCAACGGCGTATCGACGCCGAGCAGCACCATGCCCGATTGCAGCGACTGCATCAGCACCGCACCCAGCATGGCGCCGGCAACGGTGCCGATGCCTCCCGCAAGCGAAGTGCCGCCGATTACGGCCGCGGCGATGACCAATAGCTCGGCAAGCGTGCCTTCGGAATTCGTCGCGGCATCGAGCCGCGCGATCGATATCGCCGCGCTGACGGCAGTCAGCACGCCCATCAGCATGAACACTTTCATGACCACCCAGCGCGTTTCAATGCCGGCAAGCGCGGCGGCTTCCGGATTGCCGCCGATGGCGTAAACGTAACGGCCGAAGCGCGTGCGGGTGGCGAGAAACGTCACGACGATGCCGACGGCGATGGCGATCAGCACGGGGATGGCGAGGCCGTGGGCAATGAAGAGGCCGCTGTCCGGCAGCACAATGTGATTGGCTTGCGCGTAGCGGCGCACGCTGCCGATCGGCCAGGGATACGAATCGGCAATAGCGACCGCGCCGAGGATGAGCGCCGCGGCCGCGGCCCCAGAAAAATCTCAGCTGCCATCGGCCGCAATGGAAAATCAAACTGCTTGCGCCGCGCGCGGCGGTGCGCCAAGAGCGCTACGACCGCGACGCAGGCGATGGCGCCGAGCGCCCAGCTCCAGATCGCGCCGATCGATCCTTCAGGGCCGCCGCCCATGAGCCTGAAGGTACCGTCGAGCGGCGCCACGGTCTGCCCGTGCGTCACCCACCACGCCGCCCCGCGCCAAACCAGAAGGCCGCCAAGCGTGACAATGAAGGACGGGATGCCGAGATAGGCGATCAGCGCGCCCTGCAACGCGCCGAGGACGAGGCCGAGCGCAAGCCCGGCCGCGAGCGCAACGATCCAGATTGCCGGATGCTCGAAGCCAAGGAATTTCGGCAAGACGTCGACCTGGATCACGCCCATGACCATGCCGATGAAGCCGAGCATCGAGCCGACCGACAGATCGATATTGCGCGTGACGATGACCAGCACCATGCCGGTCGCCATGATGGCGACGGGCGCCGACTGCACCGACAGATTCCACAAATTGCGCGGCGTCAGAAACAACCCGCCGGAGAGGATGTGGAAGGCGATCCAGATCAGAACAAGCGCGAACGCCATGCCGAACATGCGGGTATCGAGTTCGGCGGATTTGAAAAGCCGCGCCAGCACGTTCAGCCGCACACTTTTACCGTGCCGGGCTTCACGCCCTGGCAGACTTCGTCCTTCTTGATCCAACCGGCATCAATGACGATGTCGAGATTGTCCTTGGTGATCGGCACCGGAGTCAGCAGGAGCGCATTCATCGGAATCTTCTTCGTTCCGCCAACAAACTTCACCGCGCCCGGCACATCGCTCATCTTCTTGCCGTCGGCGAGCAGGGCCGCAACATCGATCGCCTTCTTGCCGAGCGCGCGCGAGTCCTTCCACACCGAGACTGTCTGTGTGCCGCGCGCGATGCGATTGAGCGCCGCGTGATCGCCATCCTGGCCCGAGACCGGCACCGCGCCGGCAAGGCCCTGCCCCGCCAGCGCCGCAATGGCGCCGCCGGCGGTGCCGTCATTCGAGGCAACCACCGCGTCGACCTTATTATTCGTCTTGGTGAGGATCTGCTCCATGTTCTTCTGCGCATTGGCCGGCAGCCAGGCGTCGGTATAGGCCTCGCCGACATTCTTGATCTTGCCGGAAGCGATCGCGTCCTTGAGCACTTCCATCTGGCCGGAAAACAGGAAATCGGCGTTGGGGTCGGCGGAAGAGCCCTTGATGAAGGCGTAATTGCCATCAGGCTTCACCGCCATGACGCCGCGCGCCTGCATGCGGCCCACCTCCTTGTTGTCGAAAGTGATGTAGAACGCGTCCGGATTTTCGATCAGCCGGTCGTAACCGATGACAGAAATGCCCTCGTCGACTGCCTTCTGCACCGCGGGCGCGACGGCGGAGGAGTCCTGCGCCAGGACGATCAGCACATTGGCGCGCTGCGCAATCAGGCTCTCGATGTCTGTCAGTTGCTTCTGCGCCGAGGATTGCGCATCGGCGGAGATATATGTGTCGCCGGCTGCGGCGATCGCGGCCTTCATCGCCGCTTCGTCGATCTTGTAGCGCTCCTCCTGGAAGTTCGACCAGGACACGCCGATCACCTTGCCCTTGGCGAAGGCAGGCGCGGTCAGGGACAGCGACAGGGCTGCGGCGGCAAATATGGCAGCTGCGATCGCCCTCATGAACCCTCCCCTAAATCCTCGCGCCGGACCGGCTCCCTCATCGGCCGATATAGAGGTTTTTCCGCGCATTGAGGAATGAGCCAGACCGGCAAGGCTAACACGGCGCTTGCGAAACCGGCGCCGCGCGGTCATGTAATCGGAACGGCTTTGAAAAAATTCGGTCCGGGAGGCTTATTGCGATGAAAGCGATCTATTTCGAACAATTCGGCGGACCGGAAGTACTGCGCTATGGCGACCTGCCGGATCCGGCCGCCGCGGCCGGGCAAGCCCTAGTCGATGTTCATGCCGCCAGTATCAATGCCGCTGACTGGAAATTCCGCGCTGGCTCCTATCCGCGGCATGCCGACGCCAAGCCGCCCTTCATTCCCGGCCGCGATTTTTCCGGCGTGGTCGCCGCTGTAGGCGCCGGCGTCACCGACCTGAAAGCCGGCGACGCGGTGTTCGGCGTGCTCGAGGGCGGGCGTGAAGGCACCTATTGCGAGAAGCTTGCGATCACGGCGGCCATCATCGCCAAGAAGCCCGACGCGCTTTCGCATGTCGACGCGGCGGCGCTCGCGCTCACCGGCTTGACGGCCATAGACTCGGTCGAGAATACGCTCAAGCTCAAGCGCGGCGAGACGATCCTCATTCAAGGCGGCGCCGGCGGCGTCGCTGGCTTTGCCATCCAGCTCGCCAAACATCTCGGCGCGCGCGTCATCACGACGACGAGCCCGGCGAACCGCGATTATGTGAAAAGTCTCGGCGCCGACGAGATCATTGACTATACGACGCAGGATTTCACCAAGGTCGTGTCCAATGTCGATGCCGTATTCGATACAGTCGGCGGCGACGTTGCGGAGAAATGCTTCGCGGTGCTCAAGCCGGGCGGCCGCGCCGCCTTCATCGCCTCTGGCATGGAGGCACCGAAATCGCCGCGCGGCGACGTGACCTCACTGCGGCCGAAAGTGGCGCGCGGCCGTGCGCCACTCGAACGCACCGCGCAATTGCTTCGCGAGGGCGCAATCCGCGTGCCGCAAATCAAGCTCTATCCGTTGTCGGAAGCCATGGAAGCGCACCGGCTCAGCCAGTCGCGGCACTTCCGCGGCAAGCTGATTCTCAAAGTGCGTTAGCGGCGAAATTCAGGTCATTGCCGCGTCGGGATCGCCGTCGAATTCATCGCTGCAGAACGGCCCGCCCTCATAGATGTCGCCGATCGGATCGGGGGCCAGCGATCTTTGCGCAGCGATCGCAGCCTCGGCGTAGTCCTCGGCACGGCCTGTTGGGCGATAGCCGTAACGGAACGCGGCTTCGTTGTCCCAGAAGCCGCGGGCGTTGTCGGACGCGCCGAAGAAAATCTCATAGCGCAGATCGGGATGTTCGAGCCCGATCCGGATCAGTTGCACCAGGTCCTCCGGCTTGAGCCAGATCGATAGCCGCCGCACATCGACCGGCGTATCGGCGAAATTGCCGATCCGGATGCAGGTGACCCGCAGGCCGTGTTTACGGGCATAGAGCGCGCCGATCGCTTCGCCGAACGCTTTGCTCACGCCGTAGCGCGAATCCGGCCGCACCGGATCGCCCGCCCCGATGCGCCGGCGGCGCGGATAGAAGCCGACCGCGTGGTTCGATGACGCAAAGACGATGCGCTTGACCTTCTTGCGGCGCGCCGCCTCGAACAGATTGTAGCAGCCAACAATATTGGCGTTGAGGATACGATCCCAGGACTGCTCGACGGATTCACCGCCGAGATGAACGATGCCGTCGACCCCGTCGACGATCTTCTCGACTTGCGCAAGGTCGGAGATGTCGGCCTGCATGAATGCAGAATCGCCGGCGAGATCGGCCGGCGCGCGAATGTCGCTGAAGCGAAGGCGCGGATAAACGCCTTTGAGAAGGCTGCGTAGCCGCGTGCCGATGCCGCCGGCAGCGCCCGTGACCAGAACCGTCTGCATGTGACCTCTTTTAGATTACCGTTTGCGCATGATCTTTTCCGAAAACCGGACACCACTTTTCGGGATCATGCGCTCAAGACGACGCATCGGCCGCTTGCGGAGCATCGTCCAATGCGGCCTTGAGCTTCTGATAGCGTCTGCGGCTATTGGTGAGATGACGCCGCATCGCGGCGCGCGCGCTCGCCGGCGCCTGCTTGCGGATGCAGTCGAGAATCTCGAGATGCTCGCGCTGGATGCGCGTAAGATAGCTGCGCTGATCCTCCATGCGCGGCAAGCTTGTGCGGATGCTCTGGCGTGGAATGATGAAGCGGCCGAGATATTCCAGGAAGCGGCGGAACTGGGAATTTCCGGTGGCGTCGGCAATTCGGCAATGGAACGCAAAATCCTCGTCGACCGCAGTTTCGCCGCGCTCGATCGCGCCCTCTATCATGCCATAGGCTTCCTCGATCTTGGCGAACGCTGCCGTCTCGCCGCGCTCGGCGGCGAGCCCCGCGGCCTCGATCTCGACGCCGGTGCGCAACTCCATGATCTGCAGAGCCTCGTGCAGCGAATGCAGATCGTCGACTTCGATGCGAAACGGCCGCCGCGCATGATGAGCGACAAAGGCGCCGACGCCTTGGCGCACGGTAACCAGCCCGTCGGACGCGCAGGCAGGCCACGGCCTCGCGCACCACCGTGCGGCTGACGCCGGTCGACGACATCATCGCCTTCTCGGTCGGCAGTCGCGCGCCAGGAAGCAGGCGGCCGTTGGTGATGTCCTCGGTGATCTGCGTGACGAGTTGCTGCGTCAAGCCGCGCGGCGCCGACAGCGGGCGAAATGCCGAGATCTGTTCTGATGCTTTGCCGGACAAGCTTGACACTCATTACTTATCTGGTCATCGTATGACCTGATAACAGGCCGATGCCGTAAGAGCAATGGCCGGCGTCGCGCCTCGGGCGCAACGCGCAATGAGAAAAACGCGCATTGACCCGGTTCGCCGTCTGCCGGACCGGCCGGAGGGAACAGCCATGGCTCTTGCAGCGTCTCTTGCCGCGTCTCTTGCCGCGATCACCGATCGCCGCGCGCTCATTCGCGCCGGCGGAGTTGCTGCACTCGGCGCGCTGACGCCGAACTTCCTCGCCGCGCCGGCCATGGCGCAGCAGAAGCTCGTTCTCAAAGCGTCCGACGTTCATCCGGAAGGCTATCCGACCGTTGCCGCGGTCGAAAATCTCGGCAAGAAACTCGAGAGCGCGACCAATGGTCGGATCGGCGTACAGATGTATGCCGCGATGCAGCTCGGCGGCGAAAAGGAAGCGATCGAACAGGCGCAGATCGGCGCCATTCAGTTTGCCCGCATTTCGGTCGGCACGCTCGGACCGGTGATCAACGATCTCAACGTGCTCAACCTGCCCTTCTTGTTCCGCGACACCGCGCATATGCAAAAGGTGATGGACGGCGATATCGGCACCGAGCTCCTCGCCAAAGTCACCGACGATCCCAAAGCGGGCCTGGTGGCGCTGTGCTGGATGGATGCGGGCGCGCGCAACGTCTACGACACCAAGAAGCCGATCAAGACCATTGCCGATCTCAAAGGCCTGAAGATCCGCGTGATCGGCAATCCGATGTTCGTCGACATGATGAACGCGCTGGGCGGCAATGGCGTCGCCATGGGTTATGATCAGGTCTTCAGCGCGCTGCAGACGGGCGTAGTCGACGGCGCCGAGAACAATCTGCCGAGCTATGTCTTCGACAATCACTATCAGGTCGCCAAATACTACACGCTGACCCAGCACCTGATCGTGCCGGAAATCCTCGTCATGTCGCGCAAGACCTGGGACGGACTGAGCAAGGACGATCAGGCCCTGATGCGCAAATTCGGCCGCGAAGCGCAGTTCGACGAACGCGATCTATGGGCCAAATACGAGTCCTCCGCGCTCGAAAAGGCCAAGGCGGCGGGCAATCAGATCATCGAGGTCGACAGCAAGGCCCCGTTCCAGGAAGCGGTGAAGCCGGTCTGGGACAAATACGGTCCCGAAATTCGCCGACACGATCAAGCGCATCGAAGCCGTCCAATAGGCCGAATGATGGTCCAGACGTTCCGGCGGCTGATGGATCTGCTCTATCTCGGCTGTGTCGCCGTCGCGGGCACGGCCCTGGTGCTCATCTCCGCGGTCATTCCCTGGGCGGTGTTCACGCGCTACGTGCTCAATAGCGCGTCGTCGTGGCCGGAGCCGACCGCGATCCTGCTCACCATCGTTCTGACTTTCATCGGCGCCGCGGCCTGCTATCGCCGCCGCGCACACATGAACGTCGGCTATTTCGTGACGCTCTTGCCGGCGCCGCTGCGCATCACTGCCGAACTCATGGCCGAGGCCCTGGTCGGCGCGATGGCGCTGTTCATGATCGTCTATGGCGCCAAGCTCGTCGAAACCACCTGGTACAACACCATCGCCGACTTTCCCGCGCTTTCGGTCGGCGTCACTTATCTGCCGATCCCGATCGGCGGTGTCCTCCTCCTCGTCTTCGTGATCGAGCGCGTCGTGCTCGGCGCGCCTGAGGAGCCTGCGGAAGTTCCTTTGCATTGACCTGATCCGGATCGCCGCATGGATGTCGTCGTTCTGTTGGCTGCCATGTTTTTCTGTATCGCGATCGGCGTTCCGATTGCCTATTCGCTGGCGCTTGCGGCCATCTCCGGGGCATTGTGGATCGGCATTCCGCTCGAAGCGGTGATGCTGAAAATCTCCGACGGCGTCAGCAAAGTGGCGATGCTGACAATCCCGTTCTTCGTGCTCGCCGGCGCCATCATGGCCGAAGGCGGCATGGCGAAACGCCTGGTCGCCTTCGCCGACGTGCTGGTCGGCTTCACGCGGCTGCGCGGCGGGCTGTCCGTGGTCAATGTGCTCGCCACCACGTTCCTGAGCGGCATTTCCGGCTCGGCCGTCGCCGACACCTCCGCGATCGGCTCGGTGATGATCCCGGAAATGGAAAAGAACGGCTATCCGCGCGTCTTCGCTACCAATGTGACGATCACCGCGTCGGTCCAGGCGCTGTTGGTGCCGCCCAGCCACAATGCCGTGATCTATTCGCTCGCCACCGGCGGCACGATCTCGATCATCTCGCTGTTCATGGCCGGCGTGGTGCCAGGGCTGCTGCTCGGCTTCTCGATCGTCATTCTCTGTCTGGTCATCGCCTATCGTGACGGCCATCCGCGCGGCCACACCGTGCCGGCGCGCGAGGCGATCAAGATCACGATCGACGCTGCCTGGGGTCTGATCACGCTGGTGATCATTCTCGGCGGCATCCTTGGCGGCGTCTTCACCGCTATCGAAGCCGGCGCGGTAGCCTGCGTCTGGGCGTTCTTCGTCACCATGTTCGTTTATCGCGACTATCGCTGGCGCGATCTGCCGGCGCTGGTGCACCGCACGCTGCGCACCGTCGCCATGGTGCTGACGCTGATCGCCTGCGCCTCGAGCGTCGGCTACGTGATGGCGCTCACGCAGATGCCGGCGCGGATCACCGCGGCGTTTCTCGCGATATCGAGCGACAAGAACGTGATCCTGCTGATGATCAACGTCATGTTGCTCATCCTCGGCTGCCTGGTCGACATGGCGCCGGCGATCCTGATCTGCACACCGATTCTCCTGCCGGTCATGCTGAATTTCGGTGTGAATCCGGTCCATTTCGGCATCATCATGATGCTCAATCTCGGCATCGGGCTATGCCATCCGCCAGTCGGCTCGATTCTGTTTGTCGGCTGTGCCGTGGGCAAAGTGCGGATTGAGCAAGTTATGCGCAAGATCTGGCCGTTCTACGCGGTCATGCTCGCGGTCTTGATGCTGGTCACCTACATCCCGGCGATTTCACTCTGGCTGCCGCGTCTGCTGGGGCTGCGATGAGGCATCACCAATGGTTTCAATGAGTTATCGGCAGCCCTTAGTTTGTCGCTCAGCGCCGGCCCCCGCCGTCGGACACCACGTCGCAGAGAAGTCCGCCGCATACCACCAAAGGCGCTCTAGCCGATCTGCCGGGTTCAGAGTATTGTTTGTTCCACGCCATTCTAAACGCAGAAAAAAATAGGCGTCCACCGGAGGAAACGATGACAGAGTCACGTCTGCTCGACCACGCACGTCCAAATCGGCGCAGCCTCCTCAAGAGCGCAGCGCTCGGTTCCGTCGCCGCCTTTGCCGCCCCTTACGTCAAAAGCACTTACGCCGCCGGCTCGCTGTCGCTCGGCGTATGGGACCATTGGGTTCCCGGCGCCAACGCCACGCTGACCAAGCTGTGCAATGAATGGGGCGCGAAGAATAATTGCGAAGTGAAGATCGACTACATCACCTCCCAAGGTGAAAAAGACAAATTGACCGCGGCTGCCGAAGCCCAAGCCGGCACCGGCCACGACATCATGTCGCATCGCGACTGGAACATCCGCATTCATCAGAACGTGCTGGAGCCGCTGGATGACCTCGTCGGAGGCTTGATCAAACAATACGGACCAATCAGCCCGGTCGCTGAATATCTCGCCAACATCAAGGGCATTTGGCGCGGCGTACCGACCACCGTCGGCAGCCAGGTCAAGCCGTGCTGCTCGCGGTTCGACCTCTACAAGGAGCATGCCGGCATCGACTTGCGCGAGATGTTCCCGGCGGATGAATCGAAATACGACGCCGCCAAAATCGCCAATTGGAACTGGGACACCTATCTCGACGCGGCGCAGAAGCTCCACAAGGCTGGTTTCCCTGTGGGTCTGCCGATGGGCCAGTCGAGCGACGCGGTCGACTGGGTCGGCGCGATGTTCAATTCCTATGGCGTGGTGTTCGTGGACGCCAAGGACAACATCAAGATCGATTCCGACGAAACCCGCACCGCCATGGAGATGATGAAGAAGCTGATGGCGGTGAACCCGCCTGAGGTCTATGCCTGGGATGATGCCGGCAATAATCGCTGGCTCATTTCCGGCAAAGGCTCGGGCATCATGAATCCGCCGAGCGCCTGGGCGGTTGCCAAGCGCGACAATCCGACGGTCGCAGCCAATTGCTGGACCCATGCGATGCCGCGCGGTCCCAAGGGCCGCTTTGTCGGACAGCTGCCGCAGTTCTACGGCCTGTGGTCGTTCTCCAAGAACAAGCAGGCGGCCAAGGACCTGTTGACCTATATCTCGCAGAAGGAATCGGCGGCCCAGCTCGTGCAAGCTTCGTTCGGCTACGACCTGCCCTCCTTCAAGAGCATGTACGACCTCGACACCTGGAAGACGGTCGAGCCGCCGGTCGGCACGGTCTACAGCTATCCGCCGCGCGGCGACGAGCAGACCTCGATCGCCGGTGCGCCGGCGCGTTCGGAAGTCGGCGCGCAGATCTACAATCAGGCGATCAATACCGTGATGGTCGCCAAGTTCACGCAAGGCAACGAGAAGCTCGACGACGTCATCAAGTGGGCGTCGAACGAGCTAGAAGGAACCTTGCGCGCGTAAGCGCGGTTTCATCCTTGCGACGACAAGGCATGCCGGCAAAAGCAGATCGTGCTTTCTGCCGGCACGCAAAATGCCAGTGCCAGAAATTTGGAATGCGGAGTGCAACGCTAATTGCACGCTAATTCCGGGGCCCGGTCCGAGAGAACGGCAAGGCAAAAATGGCAGATACCGTCCAGACATGGCCGCAAATGCCTGCGCTCACACCGCTGCAGGCGAGCGTGCAATCGCAGACCTTGCGCAGCATCAAATTGTTCCTGCGCCGCCGTTCGACCGTCGCCTTTTTTATGTGCCTGCCGTTGATCGTCATTATCGCCTGCCTGGTGCTCTATCCGGCCTTCTATTCGATCTATCTGTCGATGTTGAACAAGGCACAGACCCGCTTTATCGGTCTCGGCAATTTCAGCTTCTTGTTGTCGCGCGACGTGTTCCGCATGGTAATGGAACAGACGGCGATTTTCGCGCTCAGCGCGGTGTTCTTCAAAGCGCTGATCGGGCTCATCACCGCGCATCTCATCAACAATCTGCCCGCCAAGGGCCAGCGCAAATGGCGCGGCATGCTATTGGTGCCGTGGGTCATACCTCTGGCACTATCGTCGCTCGGCTGGTGGTGGCTGTTCGACCCCACCCATTCCGCCTTCAATTACGTCCTTTCCGGCCTGGGTTTCAATGAAGTCGGATGGCTAAGCGATCCTTATTGGGCGCGCTTTTCCGTGATCCTCGTCAATGTCTGGTACGGCGCACCGTTCTTCCTGATCATGTATCTCGCGGCGCTTAAATCGGTGCCGGAACAGCTCTATGAGGCGGCCTCCATCGACGGCGCCAATGCGTGGCAAAAATTTCGTCACATCACTCTGCCGATGATGCGCAATATCATCTCCATCACCGTGCTGTTTTCGTTGATTGTGACCTTCGCCAATTTCGACATCGTGCAGATCATGACCGCGGGCGGCCCGCGCAACATGACGCATGTCTTCGCGACCTACGCCTTCATGCTCGGCATCCGTTCCGGCGATTTGCCGCTCGGCGCCGCGACCTCGTTGTTCATGTTCCCGATCCTTGCGATCGCTGCTGTCTTCATCCTGCGCGGGGTCCGTAAACGCGGCAGGGAAATCGGATGAGCACGGCCGCCCTCGGCACACGCGCTTCTCCAGGCTTCAGTCTGCGCTCAAGCCTGAGCCGCAATCGGCGCTGGGCGCTGATCACGTCTTACGTGTTCCTCGTGATTTTCGCGATCTTCTTTCTGATCCCGCCCTATTACATGATCGTCACCGCGTTCAAGAGCGATGCCGAGGTGGCGCGCATGGCGACCAATCCATGGATCATCGCCGACGGCATCACGCTCGATCAGTTCAGGATCCTGCTCACCCAGACCGATTTCCTGGTCTTCTTCAAGAATACCATCGTCGTGACGCTGTGCACGGTCGCGATCACGATGGTCGTCAGCGTGTTCGCCGCCTTCTCGCTCGGCCGAATGAAATTTTGGGGGTCGAGCATTCTGGCGACAGGCATCTTTCTGACCTATCTCGTTCCCGATACGCTGCTGTTCATTCCGCTGTTCCAGATCGTCAAGGCGGTCGGCCTGCTCAATTCCTATTGGGGCATGGTGCTCGTCTACCCGACGCTCACCGTGCCATTCTGCACCTGGATCATGATCGGCTATTTCCAATCGATCCCGAAAGGAACTCGACGAAGCGGCGCTGATCGACGGCGCTGGTCACATGCAGATGCTCACCAAGATCTTCATCCCGGTGGCGCTGCCGGGCATCATCGCGGCGATGATCTTTGCTTTTACCGTATCGTGGGCAGCCTTCGTCTATCCGATGACGTTCCTCTATTCGGCGGACCAGCAGGTGCTCACCGTCGGCACGGTGACGAGCCTCATTCGCGGCGATGTCTACAAGTGGGGCATGCTGATGGCCGGCGCGCTGATGGCGGCGGCGCCGCCGCTCGTCATCTACGCCTTCCTGATGGATTACTACATCGCAGGCCTGACAGCGGGGGCGACCAAGGGCTAATCCGTCACCTGGAGCATGGTCCGGAAAAGTGGAAGCCGCTTTTCCGACAAGACCATGCTCAAAAAAAAAGCTAAAGCGGAATTGTTCCGCTTTGTCGACGGATCGGAGGGAACTTGAAATGGCGGAAGTCACGTTGCGTAATGTGGTCAAGCGCTTCGACAATGTCGAGGCGGTGCGCAGCATCAATCTCGACATTCCTGACAATGAATTCGTCGTGCTGGTCGGCCCCTCGGGCTGCGGCAAGTCGACGACGTTGCGCATGATCGCCGGCCTCGAGGAATTGACTTCGGGCGACATCTCTATCGGCGGTGAAGTGGTCAACGACCTGCCGCCCAAGGACCGCGACATCGCGATGGTGTTCCAGAACTATGCGCTCTACCCGCATATGAGCGTGTTCGAGAACATGTCGTTCGGGCTCAAACTGCGCAAATTCCCCAAGGCCGAGATCAAGAAGCGCGTCGACAATGCCGCGCGGATTCTCGACATCACCGAACTGCTCGACCGCAAGCCCAAAGCGCTGTCCGGGGGCCAGCGCCAGCGCGTGGCCATGGGCCGCGCTATCGTGCGCAATCCGAAAGTGTTCCTGTTCGACGAGCCGCTGTCCAATCTCGACGCCAAGCTGCGGGTGCAGATGCGCACCGAGATCAAACGCGTCCACCAGCTGGTTAAGACCACGACCGTCTATGTCACCCACGATCAGGTCGAGGCGATGACGCTCGCCGACCGGGTCGTGGTTATGAACGGCGGCCTGATCGAGCAGATCGCCAGCCCGCAGGATCTCTATCATCATCCGAAGACCCGGTTCGTCGCCGGCTTCATCGGCTCGCCGGCGATGAATTTCATCCGCTGTCATGTCGAGCAGAACGGCGTCGGCTTGCGCGCGCGGCTGTCCGACCGCGTTTCGCTGCCGATCCCGCAGGCGCAGACGGCGCGCTTTCAAGGGCTTGACCGGCAAGGAGCTGATCTTCGGGCTGCGGCCAGAACACATCACCGAGCCGCGGCGGACCGACTGCGACCAGGACTGCCAGTTCGACACGACGCTCGACGTCGTCGAGCCGATGGGCATGGAGACGATGGTCTATTTCACCATCGACGGCCAGGAAATCTGCGGCCGGGTCGATCCCGGGAGCGCCAAGGGCCCAGGCGAAGCGATGCGGCTTTATGCCGACATGAACCGCATGCACCTGATCGATCCGCAATCGGGCGCGGTGCTGTAAACTGACATTCTGACGCAAAAAAACGCCGGGGCGCTGCCGCCCCGGCGATGCTGTTTGGTCAGGTGCCGATCTTACTCGGCAGCCACGGTGGGCGCGTCGTATTCGGCCGAGATATCCTGTCCGGTATAGTCCGGCATCAGCGCCGCGGCGACCAGGCTGACCACCGCGCAGGCCGCGATATAGATCGCGATCGCATAGCCACTGCCATAGGCGGCGAACAGCGCGGTCGCGATGATCGGGGCCGGACCGCCGGCAATCAGCGAGGCGAGCTGATAGCCGAGCGATGCCCCGCTATAGCGCAGCCGCGGCGTGAAGGATTCGGCAATCAGCGCCGCCTGCGGCCCGTACTGGATGTCGTGCGGGATCAGTGACAGCACGATGGCGATGAACACCGCCGACGGGATCGCCGTATCGACCATGCGGAAGAACAAGAACCCGTAGAGGCCCATCAGCACGACGCCGATCAGGTACATGTTCTTGCGCCCGATCTTATCGGAGATGTGGCCGGACAGCGGAATGGTGACGAAGGAGATGCAAGCCCCCACCATCACCGCGCCGAGGATCAGGTCACGCGACATGTGGAGCGTGCCCACCGCGTATGCGAAGATAAAGGCGGTGAAGATGTAGAACGGCGCCTGTTCCGACATCCGCAACAGCGCCGAGAGGATGATCTCTTTTGGCTGCCGCTTAATTACTTCGAGCACGGGCGCTTTCTCGACCTTCTCCTTATTGAGCACTTGCTGGAACACGGGCGTTTCCAGAATGCCGAGCCGGATCCACAAGCCGACGCCGACCAGCACGATCGAGAGCGCGAATGGCACCCGCCAGCCCCAGGTCAGGAAGTCATCGCCGGTCGCCCAGGTGCTGACCGCCAATATCACGAGATTCGACAGCAGGAGCCCGCAGGGCACCCCGAATTGCGGCCAGGACGCAACGAGGCCGCGCTGGTTGTGAGTGCGCGACCATTCCATCGCGAGCAGCACCGAGCCGCCCCACTCGCCGCCGACGCCGATGCCTTGGATCATGCGCAGGACCGTCAACAGCACGGCGCCCCAGATGCCGATCGAGGCATAGGTTGGCACAAACGCGATGGCGAAGGTCGCAAGGCCCATGCAGAGAAGCGTCGCGATCAGGGTCGCCTTGCGGCCGATGCGGTCGCCATAATGGCCGAAGATCGCCGCACCGATCGGACGCCCGACAAAGCCGATGAAGTAAGTGCCAAAGGCGGCCAGAGTGCCGGCAAGCTGCGATTCATGGGGAAAGTAAAGCTTACCGAAGACCAAGCCGGCCGCGGTCCCATAGATAAAGAAATCGTACCATTCGATCGCGGTTCCGATGGTCGAGGCGATCACCGCTTTGCGCAGTTGCGCGCTATGCTCCGCCTCAGGCAGCGCCCCCGCTGAAGTTGCAGCCATTGCCATGGCATTTCTCCCCAATTGCTCTTGTTCCTGCGGGACGAACTTCTGAAGGCTCGCCTCCTAGGCTCAAGCATATACGCAGAGGGCGAGCGATGGGAATAGCCCTGACGGCGCGCCGTTAATAACCGCGGCGGAGTTTTTGATGCAGCGCAGCGTAATTCGGGCGCGCCGTGGCGCACCCGAAAAGCCCAACTTTGCTGCCGAAAATGTCGGCGCCAACCGGCTCTATTGGCTGGGCTTGTTTGATGCCAGCACGGTGACCGGCGTCGCGCGATAGTCGCTCGCGAACAGCCGCTTCAGGTTCTCCACCTTCGGCGCATCGTTGTAGACGATGTAGGGATAGTTCGGATGCGTCACGGCGAAGTCCTGATGATAGTCTTCGGCCGGATAGAAGCCGGCGAGCGGCTCGAGCTTGGTGACGATCGGTTCGCCGAACAGCTTGGACTTGTCGAGCTGGGCGATATAGGCGCTCGCGATCTGCTTCTGCTCGTCGTTGGCGTAGAAGATCGCGGAGCGATACTGGGTTCCCTCATCGGGGCCCTGATAGTTCAGCTCGGTCGGATTGTGGGCGACCGAGAAATAGATCTGCAGGATCTTGCCGAGCGAGATTTGCTGCGGGTCGAAAGTCACCTGCTCGGATTCGGCGTGCCCGGTGCGGCCGGTTCCGACCTGCTCGTAATGCGCGGTTTCCTTCTTGCCGCCGGCATAGCCGGACACGGCCTCCGTCACGCCTTTAGTATGCGAAAACACCGCCTGAATGCCCCAGAAACAGCCGCCGGCTAGGACGATGGTCTGCAACCCGGTGCCGGATGGCGCGGTCTGATCAAGCGCGGCCGGCGGAATTTCAACGGCCCGCTCGGCCGCATTCACCGACGTAAGACCGAACAAAGACGCGAGCAGCAGCGCGCCGGCGACCGGCACGGCCAGAAGGCCGAAGCGGCTTGCCGACTCTTTCGTACCTTGGATGCTTTCTTGGAGGCTTTTGAACTTGGCCATTATCGTCCCCTCTCAAACCGGAACGCGTTTGCTTGCGGATATGTAAGCAGGCGCGGCGCAATACACCATGGCGATGGGCGGCCACGAAACGCATTGGTTCTACGACAAGGCCACGATGCCGCGCCAATCACAATGACCGCCACGGTTTCGCACGCAGCAGTCACGACATCGTGTAAGGCGTCGACGAAGCCTTATTGCGTGCGCGCGTTGCCGAGCAACGGGATGTCGCTCACCGCCTTGGGCTGCGGCCGCGATTGCAGATAGGCGTAGATATTGTCGAGGTCCTCGTCGCTCAACACCGCCGGCCGGAACGGCGGCATCGCGCCATTGGTCGTGCGCACGAAGGCCTTGAACGCATCGAGCGGCAATTGCGTGCGTGCGATCACCCGGCCGTTGCTGGTCGAGACCGAGCCCTGCCCTTCAAAGCCGTGACACTGCCAACAGCCGTTCTTGGTGAAGGCGATCTTGCCTTTGTCGGCATCGGCTGCGGCCGCGTTATTTGCTCCGGCAAGGCTTGCCGCCGTCGCTAGCACAAGCACAGCGAAATTCAGTTTCATCGAAGGCACCAAACGCATCGTCATTCCCCTCACCCCACTCATCGCGGCTGCGTCACGACATTGACCAGTGCCGGCTGGCCGGTTTTGACCACGGCGACCGCTTCCTTGATCGCGGGTCCAAGGTCTGCCGGATCGGTAATCGGCCCCTTCGCCCACCAGCCCATCGACTTGGCGAGGTCGTGATACTGGATGTCCGGATTCATGATGCTGGTGCCGATCGGCGCCAGATCGTTGCCGATATTGGCGACGCGGTTGCGGAAGTTCGACATGCGCTGGATGTGCATGACCTCTTGATGATAGCCGCGATTGTTGTGCATCACGGCGAGCAGCGGAATCTTATGGCGCGCAGCGGTCCACAGCACCCCCGGCGCATACATCAAATCGCCGTCGGACTGGATCGAGACCGAGAAACGGCCTTGATCGCGGTTGCCGAGCGCGGCGCCGATCGAGGCCGGCGCGCCATAGCCGACGCCATAACCGCCGGAGGCGCCGAGCCAGCGATAATGCTTCTCCATCGGCCACAAACGGTTGGCCCAGTTGCTGGTATTGCCGGAGGTCGAGACCAGCGACCAGTCTTCATCCTTGATCTGGGCAAAGGTTTCCATCAGCAGCCGTGCGGTCGAGATCGGCTGCGCATCCCAGGCGATCGCGGCCGCCTGTTTGGTGGCGTCGAGTCCCTTGGCATGCGCCTGGCGGATGCCGTCGCCGCGCTTGGCGATCGCATCCTTCTTGTCATTGCCGGTCGCCGACTTCACCGCTTCGATCAGCGACGGCAGCGTCGCCTCGGCATCGCCCGGCATCGAGATGTCGATGCTCTGGAATTGCTGGAAGTCCTGGTAATTCGATTTGGTGAGCAGATCGACGGAGCTGATACTGATCAGCTTGGTGCCGGGCTTGATCTTGCTGGCATAATGGCCCCAGCCTTCGTTGGCATTGTCGATGAATCCGTTGACCGTTCCCCAATAATCGGAGAGCTCCATGCCGATGACAACGTCGGCTTGCGAGATCACCGTCGGTGGACGATTGAGATAATGCGTGTTGGGGAAATTCATGCGATTGCCCTGGTCGACGACCGGGGCTTGCAGGAGCTCGGCAAGCTGAATGAGCAGATCGACGCCGTTCTGCGTGCGTGCCGCGCGATCGACCACGATCACCGGGCGCTCGGCATTGGCGAGAAGCTTCGCCGCTTCCTTCACCGCGGCGAGATCGGCCTGCGGCGGAGCTGCCGCGAAGAATTTCGGAATATAGAGCGGTTGGCCGAAATCGCGCGCCGGATCGGTTTGCAGCCCGCCATCGAGCGACATCATCACCGGACCATAGGGCGGCGTGGTCGCGATCTTGTACATGCGGACAAAGCTTTCCGCGAAGTGCTGTGCCGAGACCGGGGTATCGTCCCATTTCGTATAGTCGCGGACGATGGCGTTGATGTCCTGCGCGGAGTGGAAGGTCGGCACGCCCGGCGCGCGATGTGCGGCATCCATATCGTTGCCGCCGAGAATGATGACCGGAACGCGGTCGCACCAGGCATTGTAAACCGACATGGTGGCGTGCTGCAGACCGACGACGCCGTGGACCAGAGTCATCAGCGGCTTGCCGGTCGCCTTGAAGTAACCGTGGCACATCGCGACGGCGGATTCCTCGTGCATGCAGGTGAGGAATTCCGGCATCGAGTTCTTGCCGTAATTGATCAGCGACTCGTGGATGCCGCGGTAGCTCGAAGCCGGGTTGGCCGGCATATATTTGATGTCGAGCGTCTTGATGACGTCGACCATGAAGTCGGACCCGGGCGGTCCGTTTTCCGAAGTAGCGGCGGGCGCCTGCGGCGTCCCGGATTTCGGCGGCAGCGACCCGGGCATTCGGCGGCAACGCGGAAGGCACGCGCGGCTGCGGCTGCGGAACCGCCGGGGACGCTGCGAGCGCGGCGGTCGCGGGGGAAACGGTGCCCGCGGCACCGGCAATGGCTGCCGTGGCCAGGAACTTGCGGCGATCGAGTTTCGGTGAAGTCATTTTGGTTGGCATCGTCATCTCCCCAAAATCGCTTTGCACGCACCGCAAAGTGTTGCCTCTTCGATACCATTGCTGACGCGTCCCTTAAAGCCGAGGTTTGCGGCACGGGATCATGGCTCAAGCGCGAGACCCGGCTTCCGCGCATGGATGTAAAATCGGCATATCGCGGCGAAGGCCGCGGCCGCATTGGCGGGGCCCGACAGCGCCGAAATTTAGCGGTGAAACCGCCGATTAAGCATTTTCCTTAATCATGCGTTCCGACGGCCTGTTGGGGGACGTGGGGACTCATGACGGCCAATCCGAGACCGATCGCTGAACCGGCGGGCGCAAAGCCCGCAACACGACCGGCGCGCCTGCCCTCGGCGCCGCCCGACCATGCGGAGGGGCGCCTCCCCAGCCGCAACACCGCGCGTGGCCCGGCGATCGGACTGTCATCGGGCGCAGCTCCGAAGCAGGCCAGCGCGACGACGCAACTCAGCTTCATCGTCGACAGCGATGCCAGCATCCGGCGCTTTCTGTCGCTGCTCTTGCAGGGCAGCGGCATCGACACCGAGGAATTCGCCGACGGCGATACGCTGGCCGAGCGCGCTCAGGCAGCGAGTGCCGGACCTCGTCTTTATTGAGGTCGGATACGAGACGGGCGCCACCGCCGAATGTCTTGCCGCGCTCAGTGCCGCAAACTATCGCGGCTTGATCCAGCTCACCGGCAGCCGCGGCGCGAGCGTGCTCACCCAGGTCAAAGCCGCCGGCCAGCGCGATCGCCTGAACATGCTGCCGGTGCTCAACAAGCCTTTCGAGACGAGTTCTCATCGTAAAAATGCTCCAAGATCACAAGCTCGGTCAGCACACCGCCCTCGCGGGCCGCGTCGACCTCGGCGAAGCGCTCGCCAAGAAATGGATCGAATTCTGGTACCAGCCGAAGATCGATCTGCGCAAAAAACAGCTCGTCGGTGTCGAGGCCTTCGCCCGCGTGCGCCATCCCGAGTACGGCGTGCTGCCGCCGGAGGCCTTCATCCCCGCAGCGTCCGACGCCAACTTGATCGCTCTCGCCGAACTCGCGCTCGGCGAGGCGCTTAAAGCCAGCATCAATCTCGGCAAGATCGGCGTCAGTCTGCGCATGGCGGTCAATATGCCGGTCAATGCGCTGCGCAAAGTGGCGATTGTCGACATCGTGCAAAGCTATTGGCCGCATTTCGAGCGCTGGCCGGGCCTTCTCATCGACATCACCGAAGAACAGGTCATCGCCGACTTCGAACTCGCGCGTGATACGGCCGCGCAGCTCGATCCGCTCAATGTCAAATTCGCCATCGACGATTTCGGCCGTGACTATTCGGCGGTGATGCGGCTGTCCGATCTGTCCTTTGCCGAGATCAAGCTTGACCGAAGTTTCGTAACCGGCTGCGGCACCGACCAGACCAACGCACCCTTGTGCAAGGCCGCGATCGACCTCGCACACAGTTTCGGCAGCATCGCGGTCGGCGTCGGTATCGAGCGCGCGTCCGACGCGCTGGCGCTGGTCGGCATGGGCTGCGACTACGGCCAGGGCTTTCTGCTCGGCCAGCCGATGCCGGAAGAGCGCTTTATCGCACTGCTGCGCCAACGCGCCTCGGCCGCCCAAACAAGACGGCTCTGCTAGGTCGCCGTGCGCTAGTGCGTCCAGGCGCCGCGGCGCGTGTAAGCGAAATTGTCCGAGTATGAAATGCGCGGCAATTTGGGCGGCGGCGTCTCGAACACTTCGTAGGCGATGCCGTTGCGCTCGCAATAGGCGATCGCCTCGTCCTTGGTCTCGAAGCGTAACCGCAACTGCTGCTTCATGTCGCCGGAACTGGTCCAGCCCATCAGCGGATCGATGACCCGGCGCTGTTCGGGCTCGTAGTCGAGCACCCATTCCTTGGTCTTGGCGGTGCCCGATTGCATCGCGGTACGGGCGGGTATGTAGATGCGGGCGGTCATCGTGGTCTCGACGATCTCGATTGGGGAACAGGTCGGCACTATGCCGGAAGAAGGCGTCGGAATCATTGCCAATTATCAGAACGCCCTGAACAAACGGCAAAGATCGCAAAGCTTTGAATGGTCGGGGCAGCAGGATTTGAACCTGCGACCTGCAGTACCCAAAACTGCCGCGCTACCAGGCTGCGCTATACCCCGGTCAATCGCGGCTTGGGATACATCTTTCAACCATAACCAGCAACCTTACCGGCAACCTTGCCCGCCCCTTGCCAGAACCCGCCGGCGAGCCGAGGCCCGCGTCCAATGCTGCCAGGCCGAGCCCTAGCTGCCTTTGCCGAAGATCGAGCCGGTGACCTTGTCGCCGGCTTTGATGCCGAGCTTGCGCGAAGTGCCGCCGATCACTTCCAGCACGCCGCGGACCAGGCCACCGGAGGGGATCAGCGAATCGCTCATTGGCTTGGCGTTTTCGGCGATGCGGATGATGTGGCCGTCGGGCGCGATGAAGATGATGTCGAGCGGGATATAGGTGTTGTGCATCCAGAACGCGGTCGACTGCGGATAGCCGAAGTCGAACAGCATGCCGCGCCCTTCCGGCAGCGACTTGCGATACATCAGCCCGCGCTCTCGGTCCGCCTCGTTGGCGGCAAGCTCGACGGAAAACGGATGCACGCCCGAAGCGCTGACGATCTCGATCGTGTCGGTTCCGGCGGCGCGCGCCGGAGCGCCACCGGCCCAAACGGCGATCAGCGCCACCGCGGCCAAGCATGCCGCGCGGTGTGCGAATTGAAAATGACCTGAAGAACGCCGTCAGTGCGAGGCAGGACCCAGCGACCCGCCTTCGGGGTGCACCTCGGCCGCCATCATACCCTTCGGGCCCGGCCCGAAGCGCACCAGGACGAATTGCCCCGGCCGCAGTTCGGTCAGGCCGAACCGGCGTAATGTTTCCATATGGACGAAGATATCCGGCGTCCCCTCCCCGCGCGTGAGGAAACCGAAGCCGCGAAGTCTGTTGAACCATTTGACCTGTGCCCGTTCGAGACCACTCGTGGGGGCGACAGTAACATGGGTTCGCGGCGGTGGCATCTGCGCCGGATGGATTGCCGTCGATTTATCCATGGAGATGATGCGGAACGCCTGCAGACCCTTTGGTCCGGGGAGAACCTCGCAGACCACGCGCGCGCCTTCATAAGCTGTCTGAAAGCCGTCGCGGCGCAAGCAGGTCACATGCAGCAGAACATCCGACATGCCGTTGTCCGGCACGATGAAGCCGTACCCCTTGGCGACATCGAACCATTTGATGACGCCGACGACTTCAATGGCCCGCGATGTCGCTTCATCGCCAAGTGGCGCGACGTCGGGACCAGAGCCCGTCTTGTTGGATTTTGTTTCGATCCCGTCCGACGCCATGACGCCGTGGCCGCCGCCTGTGTTCGCACCGCTTTTGGTGCATCACGAATTTACGAATCTCGTGAATTGAAGATAACACCGGCCGTTCGAGGCGAAAGGGCAAAAATGCAACAGTGCGATAAAAGCGTCATTGACCTGTGCACAAAGTCAAAAGACATGCACGCCAATGGACTCGCTCAGTGAACGATCAAGGGTTCGAGCACAGTGCCAATGTCTTGACGGACAACAAGATCGGCAATGGCGTCGAGTTCGGTCGCCTCGCGATTGATAATGACGAGACGCGCCCCCTGACGCTTGGCCAGCAGAGGAAATCCGGCTGCCGGCATCACCGAAAGCGACGATCCGATGGCCAGGAACAGGTCGCAAGCCTGCGAAAGATCCGACGCGCGCTGCATTGCCGCATCCGGCATGGCCTGGCCGAACGAGATCGTCGCGGTCTTGATGAAGCCGCCGCAGTTCGGGCAATCGGGAGCGCAGCCGTTGCCGGCGTCCATTTTGCTCTGCACCCAGCCGAGCTCGTAGCGCGAGCTGCAGTCGAGGCAATGGGCGTAGGTGGTATTGCCGTGGAGTTCGATGACATCCGCCGGCTTGATGCCGGAGGCCTGATGCAGGTTGTCGATGTTCTGCGTGACGACGCCCGGCGCCTTGCCGGACCGATAAAGGCTCGCCAGCGCCAGATGGCCGCGTCCGGGCCGGGCGCCGCGGAAGCAATCCTCCATGGCGAAGCGGCGGCGCCAGGATTTGTTGCGCGCCTCCTGGCTGGCCAGGAATTCGTCGAACATGATCGGTTTGTTCTTGGTCCACAGCCCGCCGGGCGACCGGAAATCGGGGATGCCGCATTCGGTCGAGATGCCGGCGCCGGTGAAAGGAACAATGGTCCCTGCCTCGTGGACCAGTTCGGTGAGCCGCGCGATGGCGGTATCAAGATCGGGCGCGATCATTCGGGTAACCTGAGTTTTGGCAGCGTGAGCGGCCTCGCCCGCCTGTCACAGTCGGGCTTCATACTGGGCGCGGCCTGTCATAAATACTGATTGTCATATTTATTGTCGGCCGGCTCGCAAGGAAGACAGTCATAGTCCCGGCCAGCGGAGGTTCTCCCATGCGGTATCTGCACACAATGCTGCGCGTACGCGATCTCGATGCGGCGCTCGACTTTTATTGCAACAAGCTCGGGCTGAAGGAGGTCCGCCGCCGCGTCGACGACAAGGCGAAGTACACGCTGGTCTTTCTTGAAGCCCCCGCCGACGACGGCCTGGTCGCCAACGGCCCGGCGGGCCGGCAGGCGCCGCTGGTCGAGCTGACATATAACTGGGACAGCGAGGACTATGGCGAAGCGCGCTATTTCGGCCATCTCGCCTATGAGGTCGACGACATCTACGCGCTCTGCGATCGGCTGATGAAGGCGGGCGTCACCATCAATCGTCCGCCACGCGACGGCAACATGGCCTTCGTCCGCTCGCCCGATAAGCACTCGATCGAGCTGCTGCAGAAAGGTTCCCCGCTACCTCCGAAAGAGCCGTGGGTTTCGATGCCCAATACCGGCAAGTGGTGAGCGGCGAAGATAGAACACAGGGCGAGCCGAACTTATCCGGCTCGCCCGATTGAATCCAACCAAGCGCTACTGCGTGCACGAGCCGTCATAGGTGTGACAGTAGCGGCCCGTCGTACAAAGCCCATGGGCCCTGCTGTGCTCAGCGCGGCAAACGCAGTTCTTGCTGACCTGGCCCTGGGCGCAGGTCGGGAAATGCGCGTGCGACATCGACGACATCCGCGCCTGCGCCCATCCAATCGACATTGTCGTTGCGACAAGCGCAATGACCAACCGCTTCAACATGTTTCTCTCCCTGATTTGGCTTTTCTGTCGCGTCCAGTTTTCTGGCAGTCGCAGGCTAGCATCGAAGACGCGGCAAGGGGACGGCGAAATGCGCCGCGGCAGCGCAGAAACCACCGCGGCACGTCGGCAATCCGTCCAATCCTCCTTTCCCCTCAAAGCTTTGGAACACGCCGGGGCCGCGCTTGCCCGCACCGCCAAAGCACTTTATATGTCGCGCGCCTTCGGGTACCGCTTCGGCGCCCGATCCGGCCAGAGCGCCCCGCGCGCCATTAGCGCCCTTCGTCTAGCGGTCCAGGACACCGCCCTTTCACGGCGGTAACACGGGTTCGAGTCCCGTAGGGCGCGCCAATGATTTCAATGGCTTAGGCGCTGTTTTTCACGCAACTCTCCTGCCTTCCTCAAGTTTTCTCTAACTTCTGTACGGCGCGCGCGCGCCCAAAGCGCCGGCGTGTGCTGACAATTCTCCTGCTTCTCAACCAGCGATCTCTCACACCACGCTACGCTTTGCTCCTCACCGACAAGGAATGGAGCGCCAAATGTCAGAGAGGAAGCGCAAGCAGCCGACGACCATCAGCCGCGAAGATCTCTATCGTCAGATGTGGCAGACGCCGGCGTCGCGACTGTGCGAGCAGTACGGCATTACGGGACGGGGTCTCAAGAAAATCTGCGAACGTCTCAACGTGCCCTCGCCGCCGCGCGGCTACTGGGCCAGGCTCGCCGCTGGCCAGCGCATCAAACAGACGCCGCTGCCCGATGCGGCTCCAGGCGCCGCGCTAAAGGTCACCATCACCCCTTTTATCAATGAAGCTCGTGCCGTCGCCCCGGCGCTCGATGCGGCCACCAGCGAAAAACTGAAGGCCGCTCGAGCCGCCGCAGCCGGCGTTGCCGTCCCTGCAAAATTGAGCCACCCCCATCCGGTGATCGCTGCCTGGGTCGCGCGCCACCAACGCGAAATTGCGCGTGATCGAACGATGTGGGGTCGCACGGTGACTCAGCCGCTTACGACGCTTGAGCGCCGCCAGCAGCGCATCCTCAGCACACTCTTCAAGGAAGCCGAAAAGCTCGGCTACAAGATCAAGGGCGAACCGCCCTACCAGATGTCACTGGAGAGCGGACGAAACACGGTCGCATTCAAGCTCCGGGAGCGCATCAAACAGGTTCGTCGCCGTCTGACGCCCGCGGAAAAGGCTCAACGATATTATTCCGATCAGGAGTGGACGCAGGAGCGGTTCACGACCGGCGAGCTTGTCCTCTCAATCGATACCTGGATCGCTCATGGTTTGCAGCGCGAGTGGCGCGATGGTGAACAAACACTCGAGCAGCAGGTCCCGGACATCATCGCCATCATTGCAGTTGCCGGACCGATCCTGGAAGAGCGCCGACTGGCGGCCGAGGCGGCTGAAATCCCGACGCAGACAAGAAGAGATGCGTCGATACGAGGAGAAGCAAAAGCGCGACCAGGATCACAATCGATGGCGCCGCTTCATCGAATTTGCGCAAGCCTGGCGAGAAGCTCGGCTTGCGGAAGATTTCATCAAAGTAATAGGAGAACAGTCCACGGACCGAGAAGTGCTGTATGACGGCAAATCAGCGGCAGATTGGCTGGCATGGGCTCAGGACCGCAGAAGCGCTTTTGATCCCTCTCGTTTCGAAATTGGTGACCTCTGGTCTGACCTCGCTCGCGTCACGCCATGGGAGTATCGCGACGGTCGTCAGTAAGCACGCCTCCTCGAATTATTTGGGTGGACTGAGGAAGCCGTCGTCACCCAATTGCTTCCGATAAATGCCGTTATCGGATCCAATCCGAAGTCCGGAGTTAGACCAACAGCGGACTTATTCCTGAGATCCGACCGTGTCCGAGAAGTGCCATTTCAAACTCCAGTGGTGACGCCGCGGCTATTGCGGGCGTTCGCGGAGAGGCCCACCTTACAGCCGATGAGCAAAGACCGGACCGATCATATGCCTGCGCCCGCATCGGGCACCTCGCCAGAGGCGTCGTCGCGTGCCGAAATCGATCTCTTTCTCAATCGCGTGAGATCGCTCAGCTCTGTGGCACCGGCGACCCATCGCGGCCGTCTCATCTTTGCGCTTGACGCAACGATGAGCAGGCAGCCGACCTGGGACACAGCCTGCCGGCTCCAGGCCGATATGTTCCGCGAGGCCGCATCCATCGGCGGGCTCGATATTCAACTCGTCTATTATCGCGGCCTTGCTGAATGCCGCGCCTCGCCATGGGTTGCGGAGGCCGGGCGGTTAAGGGAGCTCATGTCGGGCATCGATTGCCGTGGCGGGCAGACCCAAATCGGCAAGGTTCTCGCGCATGCCCGCCGTGAGAACGACGCCCGCAAAATCGCAGTCCTAGTCTTCATCGGCGACGCCATGGAGGAATCGCTCGATGATCTGTGCGCAGCCGCAGGCGAACTCGGGCTGCGCAACGTCCGTGCCTTCATGTTTCAGGAGGGCCAAGACCCGGTCTGCGAGCAGGCCTTCCGCGAGGTTGCCCGGCTGACGCATGGCGCCTTTTGCCATTTCTCATCGGGTGCCGCGCACGAACTGGCGGAGCTTCTGCGTGCAGCGGCGGCTTACGCGGCCGGTGGGATAAAGGCGCTGGCCAATCTCAAAGAGCGGCAATCGACGGCCGCGGTGAAGCTGATCGAACAGCTCAAATAGGTCTATATTGCAGTAATGCCTTTCCTACTTGGTGTCGTGGTGCTTTTGCTGCTGTTGTGGCTCGGCCATTCTTTTACGAAGGCTGATCCCAAACAGGTCGCGAAACTCATCCGGTGGATGGGCGGCGGCGGCGCACTGGCCTTTGCCGCGTTTCTCTTACTGCGAGGCGAGATTGCGATCGCGGTGCCGCTCGGCCTGTTCGGCTTCGGTCTGCTCGGATGGGCGCCGAGGTGGCCAGCGACTTTTGGAGCGCGCACGCACAAGAGCGCCGGCCAAGCCTCGCAGGTCCGCACGGAATTTCTGGAAGTGCAGCTCGACCACGACAGCGGCGCGATGCACGGCCGCGTTCTTTCTGGACGCTATGAAGGCTTCGCGCTCGACGCACTAGACGTGGCGACGCTCATGGGTCTGCTCGGCGAGATCGACAGCGACAGCCGCGACCTACTTACAGCTTATCTTGACCGGAGGGAGCTCGGCTGGCGTGAGCGCGCGCAAGGTGACGCGTCGCCGGGGCGGAGCGAGGCCTCGAGGGACGGCAAAATGACTGAACAGGAGGCTTATCTGATCCTTGGCGTAGAGCCGGGAGCGAATGCGCAGGACATCAGCCGGGCTCACCGCGCTCTCATGAAGAAATTGCACCCCGACCAAGGTGGGACGACGTATCTCGCCGCCCGCATCAATGAGGCCAAAGATATTCTTCTTCGCCGCCGTCGCTGAAGTACTCGGTCGCGTGCGCCGTGCCGTCCCGACCAGTCGCATGCGGTGCCGCGCGGCCCGCAGGTGGAGCTCGCGCTGCGCGCCGCGCAAGTCGCGCGCCGGCTGTTCGCCGAGCGGCCGAAAGCGCTCCGCCAGCGTATCGAGGCGCTGTGGGAGCAAGCCGACTAGAGCTAACTCGACACGGCAAATCTACTGGGCTTTCGGTTTGGCCTGAAGCACAGGCCGAATGACGCGTATCGGCGCATGCACTTTGGTAAAGGCGTTCACCGCCACATCATCGTGCAGCACTGTCGCGTCGAGTGTACAGTCGTCGAGAAGGTCCTGGTTGACAATGCCCGCCGCTTTACAGGCCGCCAGCGCGTGCGCCTTCTGCTCGGACGTCAAGTCCTGAGCAAATATTGGCGCATTCGGATTGCCGGCCGTTGCCCTGTTCTCCTCGGTGAACAGCCGTTTGGCGGCGGGGACCCGCCAGCTCTCGCCGAATTTCTGATAGAGATCGTTGAAGGAGACCGGCTCTTTTAGTATTGCGCCGTCCGCGGTCACGAGTTGCACGGCGCTCGCTCCAGGAGTGCCCAGCAGTCCACGGGCATGGGGCGCCGGGGTTTTACCCAGCCCCACGGTTGCGTCGATGAAGACGCCGTACAGAGTCGCCCGCACCGCGTTGCCGTCGGCGTCCGTAATGTCGTACTCGCTGCCGTGGTGCACCACCTGCACTCCGCTGGGAAGCAGGAGAGGCTCGTTCACGGCTACGGTTGTCGCCCTGCCATCGACGTAGAGGCGTTCGGGCTCGACATAGATCTCAACGCGGGCGCCGCCCATTTGGGCGACGATGGCCTTGTTGAGGGCGGTGTTCGGCCAGGTCGGCGCGCCGGAGACCTGGCGGGTGTGCACGCTGAATCCGGGAGAATCGAGCAACACAAAATCGCCCGCCGCCTGGAAGTCGTAATGCAGGCCGCTAAAGGTGGTGACGTGTGTGTCGCCCACGGTGATGGCATCGGCGCAACCGACCGGAACGACACCGTCCACGTTGCTTTCGGTGAACACCAGGGAGGGACCGAACGGCGATGGCGGATAGCCGGGAAGCAGCGGCTGATGCGATGCCAATAGATAGACCGGCGCATTTTCCGGCGGTGGAATCGCCGTGGAGGTCAGCGTCAGGTTGTTTGTTTCACCGGTAAATCCCTGTGCATCGCAAGTGGGAGGGCTCGTTGTTCCGCTGTCGACGACAGTGCGCACCACCAGCGTTGATCCGGTGTTGAAGACGGCTTCAGACCCGTCGCCATTACCAAAAATATTGAACTCGGCAATCTGCCAATGCTGTGCAAGGTCGGGAATATTACTGTCACCCGGCGCGGAATACACAGTGTCGCCAACGGTCAGCGTCACCGCATCGCCCGCACTGCTGGCCTGGCCCGTGAGTCTCACGGTCGCCAATTGACTGATCGCGATCGGGGCGAATGTCACCGCATTCGCGCTGTTGATAAGACAGCCCCCAAAACCACCCCCCCACCCCGATGGGCATGTTGAACCAAAACCGAACAGCCATGACTGAATGTAGGCGCAGGCTGATCCATTGCCGCCGCAGCCGCCATTGCTGAAGATGAACTGTTGCCAGCCGGTGCAGCCTGAAACCTGACCGCACGCCGACGTCGGAAACCCAATCTGGGTGTTGAGCTGGAGGGAAAAAACGCCGGGGCTTTGCTCGCCGTTCAAGAGCATGAATTCGCTGGTCACCCCGGTGACCTGGTCGAATGATCCATCCGCCTCGGAGATCAGCCCTGACGCAGGTTGTGCCGAGAAATCGGTTCCATTCCCGACATTTAAAGGCCGTATCCCCTTAGCCCGCAAAAACGGCGTGTTCGGCGGCTTGATGCATGGCAATTCGGTCCAGGCCGTGGCGGGGTATTTTGCGGTAAAACAGGCTTTCCTGGGCCGCTTCGTGTGCACGATTGCCTGCCGCCAGGTTTCCAGCTCGTTGGCGCTCGGCCCGGGGTTCACCTTCGGAGGCGCTTTGATGGCCTCATTCCCCTCCACTGCTTTGGGCTGCAGCGGTTCATCGGGCGCGGCGAGTACCGTGCTCCAGGCTGCCAGAGTCAACACGCCGCAAACCGCCAGCATCCCTATCGTATGCAACAGGCCCGCGCCCGACTTGTGCATATGCCCCTCCCCCTTGGCCATTAAAGGACCTCGGCAACAACGTCCGATCGCGCTGAGTGTTCCTTGCATCCACTCGGGATCTATCAACGCGCCGCGGCGCTGATCCCGAGATAAATCTCCTGCACATGCGGGTCGCGTTTGAGTTCGGCCGCTGGGCCTTCGAGCGCGACGCGGCCGGTCTGCAGCACATAGGCATAGTCGGCAATGCCAAGCGCCAGCGGGATCGACTGCTCGGCGAGCAGCAAAGTCAGGCCCTCGCGATGCAAAGCGCCGAGCGTGTCACAAAGCTGCTCGACCAACGATGTCCGCTTTGGGTCATTCGCCGACATTGGCCTAGGCGGGATACATGTCCGCTTCTCTGTCGAAAGCGGACATGGAGCTGTGCTCGGGCCATGTCCGCGATGTGCCACAAACGGACATTGTGGCCAATTTGAATTTGCGGCTGGCGGCGGCCGCTTCCGTCAGTTCAGGGTGAGCAATTTTGCTCAGACGCCGTCGAACGCGCGCCCATACTCGCAAAGATTCTCTGACCATCGCCGACATTAGTACGATTTCTGTGCGGGTCATTCACCATTCGGGGCGTGCGTCTGCCGCTTCCGTTGAGCCCGCAACTCTGGAGGCACGGCGCGTCTACACGCTGAGCCGGAAGGAACTGACCATGCAAGTCAAAGATGTCATGACGCGGAAGGTGATTTCCGTGGGGGCCGATGAACCGATCGTCAAAGCCGCACGATTGATGCTGCAGAACAGGATCAGCGGCCTGCCGGTGATCGACGCGACTGGTAGGCTCGTGGGTATCGTGACGGAGGGGGACTTTCTCCGCCGGGGCGAGATTGGAACGCAGCGTCATCGACCGAAATGGCTCGAATTCGTGGTCGGACCCGGGCGGATGGCCGCCGAATACGTTCGCGCGAGCGGCAGAAAAGTCGATGAGGTCATGACGCCAGATCCCCTCTCGATCACCGAGGACGATTTGCTGGAAGCAGTCGTCGAGCAGATGGAACGACATCGCGTCAAGCGCCTGCCCGTCCTTCGCGGCGGACATATGGTCGGCATTGTCAGCCGCGCAAATCTTATGCAGGCGCTGGTGAGCCTTGCCCGAGAGGACAAGCAAGTAGCCGCAGGCGATGATTCGGCAACGCGCGACCGGATCCTGGCATCGCTTGGCGAACAGCCCTGGGCGCCGCTGGTTAATGTCGTAGTCAAGAACGGCATTGCGGAATTTTGGGGTGCGATCACGGACGACCGCGAACGTCAGGCGCTCATCGTTGCGGCTGAGAACATCTCAGGCGTCAAGGAGGTGCACGATCATCTCGTTTGGGTCGAGCCAACGTCCGGCATGGCCTTTCTCTCAGCCGAAGACGAAACAAAGGCACACGCGGAGCGATCCGCGAACTCAATAAATTGAAGTGGATGATAGAAAGCCAATTATCTTCCCGTCAGTTTGAGGTATCCGGACGCGTTGGGTTAGGTGGCCATCTGGTTTAGTGTGAAGCGGTCACGAGCGTTCTCATCAAAAAGACTCTAAAAATGCCTGGACGCCACAAGGAACGGCACCGCGGCGGACGCATCGGCTGGCTGCGCGCGGCGGTATTGGGCGCGAACGATGGCATCGTTTCGACAGCGAGTTTGGTCCTGGGTGTAGCGGCTGCGCATGGGACGCCCGCAAACGTGCTGGTCGCTGGCGTCGCCGGTCTTGTTTCGGGGGCGATGGCGATGGCTGCCGGCGAGTACGTATCTGTTCACTCACAGGCAGACACCGAACAGGCCGAACTTGGACGTGAGCGCGCCGAACTCAATGCAGACGACAAGGGCGAGCACGAGGAATTGACGGCGATCTACGTTGATCGCGGCCTCGATCCTTCACTCGCGAAACAGGTCGCCGAGCAACTCATGGCTCATGATGCATTAGGCGCGCATGCCCGCGACGAACTTGGCATCTCTGAAACCCTCCGTGCGCGCCCGATTTAAGCTGCGTGCGCGTCGGCTGCCAGTTTCGCTGTTGGAGCAGCCATGCCTCTCTTGGTGACCGCAACAGTCCCTGCGTCGAGACTGATTGTCTTGGTCCCCGGAACATCACTCCTATTCCTCGCACTTTTGGGTGCATTGGCTGCGGGCGCGGGCGGTGCGCGTGTAATGGTGGGCGCAATACGCGTCACGTTCTGGGGCGCTTTGGCCATGGGGTTGACCGCAGGCGTCGGGGCCTTGTTTGGAACGATAGTGTAAACGGGGCCAACCGAAGACACCCGCGCGCAAGACTAAAGCGCGCGAATGTCCGCTTTGGGTCAAAGACGGACATCAGGCCAGTAAAAGCTCAGGTCCGCTTGCCCAACGAAAGCGGACATTCGCCGCGTCGCGCGGCTTGTCCGCGATGTGCCATACGCGGACCTCATCCATTGCGACAGCTCAGAGTGACATTGGCTCGGCAGCAGACCTTGGGCATTATTGGCGCGATGGATTGCCAGTTTAGACTTCGCGCGCAGCCCCCTCTCGGAGTTCCGATGGTGTTAGGCCGTAGAACTGTTTGAATGTCCGATTGAAATAGGACAAGTCGCCGAAACCGACCTCGAACGCAATCCACGCAATATTGCGGTCCGACCATCGGCGGTCCGTTAGCATCCGTTGCGCACGCGCAAGTCGCCGACTTACAACAAACTGCGAGAAAGAGTCCCGTTCGCTCTCGAACAGTTTGCGAACGTAACTGTTCGATATCTTTTGCCGGTTCGCCACGCCGTCGATGGAAAGATCAGCGGAGGTGAGATGCACTTCGATGTCGTGCTTGATGGCGCGCAGCCGTGCCGCGCGTATGCCACGCCCTTTCGCCACGGCTGCGGCATCACGGGTTGCGCCAAGAGTAACCGCAATGAGATCGCCCAAATGTCCGGCAATTAATGGCCGCATCTCCGGCATACCGAGAGCTGGATCATCAAACACCTCGTCAATATAGCCCTTCAGTAAATTCAACATTCCCGTTCCACGCGGGATCCGGCGCAACACAAAATCATCCGCGTTTCGTACAAGAGGGCCGAGAACTGCGCGTGGTACACGGACCACACGATGGTCCACCAGGTCCGGTCGGCTGATGGTGCGCGAGGCTGAATAGCTCAGCAGCATCCCGTCCCCTTCCCGTAGAGTTGTGGGGCCACGGCCGCCGTCAACAAAGCTGAGCCCCTTCAGATTAATGTGAAAGCTGAAATCATCGTCGCCGTCGCCGCTGTCTCGGCGCGCATGCTCGTGGCAAACGCCTCGCACCGTTCCGGAGAGAAGGCCGAGCTCAGGAAATTTGCGGAGAGTAAAATCGATTGCGCAGGCACGATCCGGAATTCGGCGTGAACGAGACCCAAGTCACGCCATGTTCTCGCAGAGAGCGTACTGCACTGCCTTGCGACCGCACTTGGAGTGCATCCGGGGGCCGCGCGCTCACATCACCTCGCTTATCCCGGCTAAAGCATCGGGACCGCCGCAGTGTCACATTAGCAATCTGAAAGGAGTGCCGTCCAGTCCAAGTGAAAGTACCGCTGCGTCCAAGCCTTGCCGGCAAGGAAAGCCCAGACTCTTGCCCTAGGAGCATGCCATGCAGCTTTTCCGTCGCGAATTCTTACATTTGATGGCGGGAGCTACAGTGGCTGCCGCTGGCGGCGCTCGCCTAGTTTGGGCGCGGGAAACCTCACAAAAAGTTCGGGTAGCAACCGGGCTGCTTGCGACATGGCAAAGCACCGCCTGGCTGGGGGCCGAAGCTGGAATATTCCAAAAGTACGGGATCGATATGACTTTGCCGGCGATCGCCGTCGGTGGCCCGCAAGCTGCGGCCGGCGTGATCCGCGGCGATTGGGAATTCGCCCACACTGGAGCGCTCCCTGTCGCGGAGGAAGTCCTCAAGGGGCGAGACATCGTCATCTTGGCAACCCCAACCTCGGAATTCGCCAACTCGTTCGTTATGACCCGGAAGGAGATTACGGAACTAGCTCAGTTGGACGGCAAGAACGTAGGCGTGTTGACCGAGACCGGCCAGACCAGCGTGGCGGCGCGGATTACGGTCGAGAAGGCAGGCGCCACTGCGACCTATGTGCCTCTGATCAAATTCGATCGAATTTACGCCGCATTGGCAAGCGGCGAGATCGATGCAGGCGCCCTGCCAATCGATCTCCGCTTTAGCGGCCAAGTTCGCTACGGCTGGAACGCTTTTCCAATACACGAATTTGGCACGCCCTCGATATTTGCAAGTACACGAAGGCTCATCGCTTCCAATCGCGAGCTCGTGATGGACGTCATGAAAGGGTTTGTCGAGACGATCCACCTATTCAAAACCAAGCCCGAAATCGTCGTGCCTTTGCTGCAACGCTATCTGAACATTGACGACAAAAAGGCGGCACAAGACCTCTATGCATATCACGTGGGGGTGTTTCGAAAGGTTCCGCGGCCGTCCTTTCCCGGAATGCAGACGCTGCAGAACGTGCTTGTTGCCAGGTACCCGGCTGCGGCCTCTCTAAAAGAAACGGACATCGCTGATCCGTCTTTCGTCGAGCAGCTCGAGCGGAGTGGCTTTATCGAGGGTCTCTACGCTGCCGAGACTAAGTGAGACGAATTGCCTCTCCTTCAATGTCTGCCTTGGGTCAAAGACGGACATCAGGCCAGTAAAAGCTCAGGTCCGCTTGCCCAACGAAAGCGGACATTCGCCGCGTCGCGCGGCTTGTCCGCGATGTGCCATGAGCCGACATTCCTTTTGCGCGACGACGCGCATCATTTGTCGGCAAAGGAAACCAGCCGCGCGCCCTCTAATTCTAGGGTTCAATATGTGGTCGTTCATTCAGAACGAAGTTCAGCAGGGCTTTTTCGACTTCTAGTTTGCCGTTGTATTTGATCAAACCCAATCTCCGAAATTTGTTCAGGAACAAACTCACGCGAGACCGCGTCGTTCCAATCAGCGCGGCAAGCGTCTCCTGGTTTATCTTTATGGGTATCGGTTCCGGACCAAGGTCGTTGCCATAATTGGCCAACAGCAGAAGAGCGCGTGCCAGCCGCATCTCGCTGGAATTGAACAATTGGTCGACCAAGTCCGCTTCAACTCGCGCGGTCCGAGTTAAAAGATGTGTGAGAAAATAATCGCCAAAATCCTGGTCCTGATGAAGGGCACGGACGATGGTCTCCGTCTCTAACCGTACGATCTCGCATGGCGACATTGTGATGGCTGTAGCCAAACGCAGCGGTTTCCCGGTCATCGCCCCCTCGCCGCAGAATTCGTCCGGCCCCCGGATCGCGACGATGGCTTCCTTGCCGAGTTTGGAAATGACGATAACTTTGACCTTACCCGTGTAAACGTAAAATACAGAATCCGCTGGGTCGCCCTGTGAGTAGACAATCTGATTTTCTTTATACTTCGACGGGGTCCATCGCGTGTCGTATCGGGTGAGGAAGCCCATCACGTCAAAGGGTTTGTGTTCAGCGTTTGCTTGCATGAACTCTCCCGTCTCGCGCGCCCACAGTCAAAGGGACACGCAAATTTCGATCGCCGAGATTTACTCGGTTCGATGAAAGGGCGCTCAAAGGGACCCGATGAGGTGGAAAAGTCCTGATCGCTTTGATCCAGCAACTCAAGATTTTGCAACCTCCATTATATATCGCGATACGGCCAATGGTCCAGACCTGGGTAAGCTAGGTGTCCAACACACGGGCGGTCCACATTGCCGCCCGTAGTTGGCCTAAAGGCGACATCTCCTCGGCTACTCAGCGATAGGTTTTCTTCTCGCTGAGGAGGGGTGAGAGCTTTGAATGTCTGCTTTGGGTCATTAAGCGACATCGCGTTTAAGCTGTGTGAGGTCTGCTTTACTCCAGGGAACGGACATCCGAAGCGGCGCCTTCAGGCGATCGTATCATCTTGTGACCCAGGTGACGCCCCGACCGGTGTGACGTCTTTGAGATCCATCCTTTGGATCAGCACTGACCGAGCCGCTGCGCTCATCGTCACTTCATTCGTCGCTTCCTGTGCAGTGCTTCGGTTCGAGCCCCATACGGCGATGCCCCCCAGCAACGCGGCGACGGCAGCCGCCATTGCACCGGGATCGAACCTAATTGCGCCGAAGAGCATCCCAGCGAGCACACAAGCCCCGACCGCCACAATAATCCGCGAGGTCAAGATCAACTTGCGGCAGCTCTCGATCTTCTCGGTAAGCTCTTCGATGCGATCCTCGATGCGCACAATTTCATCGTGTAAATTGCTGCTGTGATCGCTATCCAAGTTCAAGCTCGCTTTGTGCCGCCTACTGAGAGCTGTGGTGCCGTCGCGTCGGGCTTGGAAATGTAGCGACCGCGTCAGGCGTAATGATATTTACACGTCGTCGAAGCGCGAAGTCAGGCTGGGAAACAGCTCGTTCATTCCACTGCAAACGCCTTTAGAACGATAGCGGCGGAACTCAACTTTCGCATTTCCCGATTACACGACATCTGGTAGTTCGCCGATCGAAGAACCTCCCAGAACTCGCCCCATTGACTCATGTTCTCGTTTCGTTCTGAATACCGAAATGAGCGTGGTTTTCGCAATAAACCGGGACTTTCCGTACCAGGTGCCGCTGTCATTCGACGACGCGGCGATGGACGTTCTCGGTTGGCTCGAAGACTGCGATTTCGAGTGGGATATGTACGTAGACCTTCCCGCAAACACAGTGAGGTATTGCTTTCGCACGTTGCAGGATGCTGCAGCCTTCACGCAGCAGTTCGGAAATGCGCCGGAAGGGCGAGCTGTCGCCGGCAGCCATTGATCGGAAATGGCCGCACCAAGTGGTGCTGCCAGCACGCGCCTGCGAAGGCAGCGGGTACAACGAGATTCATGAGTTCTGCAAAGGCCTGACGCTGTGCAACCGCGGCCACGCTTTGTGTCATAACAACGAGTGGTACCACGTCTATTGTTTTCGGATCCCGTCGACGCCGACAAGTTCAAGCGACGGTTCGGCGGCGAGAGGTTCAACCCCAACGAACGAGGAAAGGGTCGCCATTGGGCGCGTTGGAATAAGTCCTAGGCTCCCTACATATCTTCCATGTGTGGTCGCGTACGCCTGTCGTCGGATTATTCCGAGATCAAGATCAAGCTGAACTTTGACCTCGACGCCCCGGCGCCGAACTACGAGGCTGATTGGAACAAGCCACCGACCGGACCTATGCTCGTCGCCATCCGCTCAGAGAATGGCAAGCGCATTCCGAAGATGATGCGCTGGGGCCTCCTGCCTCATTGGGCTAAAGACGAGAAGCTTTCCTACACAACGTTCAACGCGCGGTCGGAAGAGTTCACCACCAAACCCGCGTTCAAGCACGCTTGGCAGAGCGGCCAACGCTGCCTCGTGGTCACGGATGGCTTTTACGAGTGGAAGAAGCTCGATCCCAAGGGCAAGAACAAACAGCCCTACTCCATTGCCATGACCAACGGCCAAATGGTCATGGCCGGACTATGGGAGAAATGGAAAGACCGTAAGTCAGGCGGCGAGGTGCTCAGCTGCACCGTCCTCACCTGCCCGTCCAACAACGCAGTGGCCGAGGTGCACGACCGCATGCCGGTCATCCTCGCCGACAAGGATTGGCCCAAATGGCTCAGCGAAAAGCCGGCGGCCGAAGAAGAGCTGTTGGCCCTGCTCAAGCCCTGCGCAGACGAGATGCTGAAGATATGGCCGGTCGATAGGGCCGTGGGCCACGTCAAGAACAATGGCGCGCAACTGCTGCGTCCCGTCGAGATGGAATTACCCCTCTCCTAGGCGACTCGCATTCCGCCGCGGTCATCGCCATTTTTCGTGGTGTGGTGTTGTGTTGGAGTGTGGCGTGTCTGGTGACGTAAAGGTTGAGTGCTTGCGCTGTCGCCATATCGGCCGCATCGCCGAACGCGAGTTAATTCGTCGCGGCATCAAACCGAACGCCCCAATCGCATCCTTTATCAAGCGTCTTCGCTGCCGAAAATGCGGCAGCCAAAGCGTGCGGGCCGAGCGGCTTGCTCAGCGCAAAGCCAGTTGATCGCTATCCCATTTGCGGAGATCGAAAAAGCCGTGCTTCCTGGTAGGAGGGTGATTCGGCACGGTCCTCATGACGGCACCATACCTCGCCACGCTTAATCCCGAACAGCGTCGTGCCGTCGAGCACGGCGTTGAGAAGCCGTCGCCACTGCTCATTATTGCTGGCGCCGGATCCGGCAAGACCAACACCCTCGCACATCGCGTAGCTCACCTCATCGTCGAGGGTGCCGATCCCCGCCGCATGTTGCTGCTGACCTTCTCACGACGCGCTGCAGCCGAGATGAGCCGACGGGTCGAACGCATTGCGGCGAAGGCCCTGCCCGACCAGGCCCGACTGATCGTCGACGCCTTAGGCTGGTCGGGAACTTTTCACGCCATCGGCGCGCGTCTGTTGCGGGAATACGCCGAACACATCGGGCTCGATCGGGCTTTCACCATTCACGATCGCGAAGATTCCGACCGACTTGATGAATCTCGTGCGGCACGACCTTGGCTTCTCAAAAACGGAGGAGCGGTTTCCCGCCAAGAACACCTGCCTCGCCATCTACTCCCGAGCTGTCAACGCCGAGTTACCGCTCGATGAGGTCCTGGGGGCCAGCTTCCCCTGGTGTGCCGGTTGGGAGACCGAATTGAAAGCGCTGTTCGGAGCCTATGTCGAGGCCAAACAACGGCAGCATGTGCTCGATTACGACGACCTGTTGCTTTATTGGGCGCAGATGATGCAGGTCGAGAACATCGCGCATGATGTGTCCTCGCGCTTCGATCATGTTTTGGTGGACGAGTATCAAGACACTAATCGCCTGCAGGCTTCGATTCTGCTCGCCCTCAAGCCCGACGGGATGGGTCTCACAGTCGTCGGCGACGACGCACAGTCGATCTATTCGTTCCGTGCAGCCACGGTGCGCAATATCCTGGATTTCCCGAACCTGTTCTCGCCGCCGGCGGAAATCATCACTCTCGACCGGAATTACCGGTCCACACAGCCGATCCTAGCGGCCGCGAACGCTGTCATCGATCTCGCTGTCGAGCGGCACAAAAAGAACCTGCGTTCAGAACGCCCCTCCAGTGAAATGCCGGAACTGGTGTCGGTGCGCGACGAGGTCGACCAGGCGCGCTATATAGCCGAACGGGTCCTGGAGCACCGCGAAGCTCAGACGCCTCTGAAGCAACAGGCAGTGCTGTTCCGTGCCTCGCACCACAGCGCGCCGCTCGAAATCGAGCTGACCCGCCGCAACATCCCTTTCGTCAAATTCGGCGGACTGAAGTTCCTGGAGGCGGCACACATTAAAGATGTGCTGGCCTTCCTGCGCTGGGCCGAGAACGCGCGGGACCGGGTGTCCGGTTTCCGCACAATCCAGATCCTCCCCGGCGCCGGGCCAGCCACCGCGGCCCGCCTCCTCGATCACGTTGCAAGCTCGCCCACAGCCATCGTAGATTTCCGGCCCCCCGCCGCTTGCGCTGATGCCTGGCCGGACTTCATCGAAACGCTGACGCTCTTGCGCAGCAACGCATCGAGCTGGCCGGCGGAATTTGATCTGGCACTCCGTTGGTATCTGCCGCATCTTGAACAGCGGTATGAAGACGCCAAGGTGCGCGAGGCGGACCTCCTCCAATTGGCGCAGATTGCGTCGACTTATCCGAGCCGCCAGCGCTTCTTGACTGAACTTACGCTCGATCCGCCGTCGTCAACCAGCGACGAAGCCGGGGCGCCTTTGTTGGACGAGGACTACTTGATCCTTTCCACCATTCATTCCGCCAAGGGGCAGGAATGGAAATCTGTCTTCGTTCTGAATTGTGTGGACGGCTGCATACCGTCCGATTTAGGAGTCGGCAGCACGCCGGAGATCGAGGAAGAGCGCCGCCTCCTTTATGTGGCCATGACGCGCGCGAAGGACCATTTGCACTTACTCGTGCCGCACCGGTTTTTCGTCCATCAGCAGCGGGGTAACGCCGACCGGCATATGTACGCCGTGCGCACGCGGTTTATACCCAAGACGATTGCCAAACATTTCGAACAACGCGCATGGCCTACCCTCGCCCGCGACATCTGCCTCGACCACGAAGCAAAATCCAACGCCCGTCGACATTGGCGCCCGTCTCAAGAGTATGTGGCGTTAGGAATTTCTGATTTCTAGCCAGCGCCGCCATTACTTCCGATAAGTCCCTTTATCGGAAGTAATCCGATGTCCGTCACAGCCCCGATCTCGGACCTAACCCGGGCATCCCGCAATGTCTCAGAAGTGCCGAAAGCGGTCTCGTGCATCGCAGTAAATATGATCCTGTCACGTATCTCTATCACCTCTTTGTCGCCCTCTCCTTTGCTTTAAAGGAGTTTTGCCCTGCAATTCATGCATGTAAATTCGGCAGGTCAATATCGTCCATCATCTCAAGCAGCTTGCGCTTGCCCGGAGCCTATGTGCGACAAATGGGAAAGAGGATAGACTGCCCGAAACCTAAACCGGCAGAGGAGACAGGCAATGTCGTCAACGAGCTGGGCAAGCGGTTCAAGCGGCGACTGGAATAACGCGTCAAATTGGACGAACGGATCGCCCCACTCGAGTAGCACTGCGCAGATTACCGCGAGCGGCGTGTACACGGTCACGTCCGTGAAAGAAAATGCGGTTGAAATATTGGAGATGTCGAAAGGAGCTATCCTCGCCATCAACGCCGCAGATGTCAGTGTGACGGAAGGCACCGGGCATGGCGCGCTAGCCGGCACGATCGAGATAGGCAGCGCGACATCGTTGGTCCTTGGCACTTTCGATCAAAGGCAGAGCGGCGGAAACACGACATACAAAAATACCGGAACGATCGCGATCCAGAGCGGAGGCTCGCTTAAAGTTAAGGACGCCGTCCAGCTCAGCGGTGGCGGCAGAATAATCTTTTCGAGCCTGGGCCGGATCGGGACCTACGTCGAAAAAAACGCCAGTGGAAACTTGGGCAGTCTCGGCCAGCTGACCAATGAGAACACGATCTCGGGGCCGGGCGTAATCGGGGCTGGCGATAACAGTCCGTACCTTATGTTCATTAATGCATCGAACGGCGTTATCGACGCCGACGGCAATACGCTCCTAATCGACGTTGGCGACGGCGGCTTTCAGAATGACGGCCTGGTTCAGGCCTCCGGCGGTTCGGGAGTTCTGTCGATTATTGGGCAAATCACCAATAATGGACGCATCGTTGCCTTCGGTGCCGTGATCCAGCTCGCGGGCGCGCGGATCAACGGCGGTTCAATTTCAATCGTTGAGGGCGGGACGCTACTCGCCCAAGAGGATACGAATGAAATCAACACGACCACGATGATCGCCAATGCCGGCACGATCGCAACCGATGGCGGCACTCTGACCATCATCGGCTCCATCAATAATTCTACCGGCACCGTGGATAATTTCGATGCACTCGCCGTTTCGGATTTCTTGAAAGTAACCGGCGAGGTCACCGGCGGCCGGGCGACAATTTATAAATCAGGCATACTCGAACTCGGAGGAGCATCGTCGATGGACGTACTGTTCGACCCGTCGTCGAGCGGCGTACTTCTTCTTATCGCTCCGGAGCAATTCACGGGCACTGTCTTCGGATTTGAATTCAATCCCAATGTATCGATCGATCTGAGAGACCTTCCTTTTAACAATCCTGCGGTCAGCGCAGCAAATGGCGTGCTGACAGTGATCGATACGGCTCATTCCAGAACCATCACGATCAATGTTGGCGAGGGCACCACTTTTATCGCAAAGAAGGCCGTAAACGGGAGCACATTGATTTTTTGCACGAGCTAGGCATCGGTCCGGTTGATCGCGCTCACGCATACGCCGGGCTGTGACCAACTCACGGTACTGTTCGCGCTACGGCGTTAGACCGAGGTTATCGGTCGGTTCTGGGGTCATACGGCGACATTGGGACGACAGCGCGCCCGATGTCCCCTTCTGCCCGAATCCGGACATCTGCATGTACGCCCAGGTGCTCGATGCTCAAACAAGCTCGAGGGTCACATGACTGACCAACTACAACGGGAAGACCGATTGGTGAGCGCCTATTTTCCTGCCTGCGACTTCAATGCTGCAAGCTCCGTCTCGCTTCGCAGCGTCATCACTGCGACCTTGCGGGCACGAAAATAGGGCAGCACGACTTGCATGTCCTGGCCGTTGCGCTCGAGGAGCGACACATAACGCGGCTCGGCCCCACGGGTCGGCAGGTCAAAGGCAGTCCATTTGTTGGTGTTAGGATCGTAGCGCATGACGCGATCGGCCCCCCATAAATTGGTCCAGGCATCGTGCTGGGAGTCAACTGCAACGTGATAAGGCTGTTGCTCGCCAGGCAGATTGATGAATTTCACCGCATGCGTATGAGTGTCGATGTGGGCGAGGTTCGCGCCCCATGAATCGCCAACCCAGAGCACGTCGGCGTTCTTGTCCGTGCCCATACGGCGCGGTCCCTGTGCCCAAGGAAGCGGCGAATTGAAGTCCGGCTGATTATAAGTCTGGTAGAATTTTTGCTCTTCCGCGGTCAAAAGCGCGCTCTGAGTCTTGTCCGGCGCAAGTGCGATTTCCGAAATTTGGCCGTCGCCGTTACCGACGCCGATCGTGTCCAACACCATTTCGGCCCAATAGCCGTTGCCATCACGGTCGGCCGCGGTGCCATAAGTTACGCCGGTGCCGTTCGGGGTCTTGTAGGTCTTTGACTTGTATTCGGCGAATATTTCCGCAACCGGATCGAACCGCAGCGCACCATCAGGTGCCGACGCCCAAATGTTACCCTTGCCATCGTAGTCGACGGTAACGGCGCCCCCGGTCTGAGTCATGCCGACCGGTGGTAGGTAGACCTTAATGTCTTGTGTCGCCGGATCGAGCCGGCCGAGCCCACCCCGGCCGTTGTTGACGTTGAACCACATGATGCCATTGCGATCCCGCGTCATGCCGTGCGCCTGCGCGGCAAACCCGTGGGGGGCGGCTATCTTGAAAAGCTTGACGGCGCCGGTCGCGGCATCGATCCGGCCGATCGTCACTTGCTTGTTGGGAATGTTGCAGGTGAACCAGAGATTGCCGGTGAGGTCGGGCCAGGAATTGTGCACGCCCCAGCCAGGAATGAGCACCGACGGTGTGCCGAGTGACCAATCGCTCCCGTCATTTTGCACGAAATTCGCCGGCAAATTGGCATCGGTATCGAGCGGCAAATCATATTCCTTGAACATCACGCGCGCCGCTTCGCCGGATGGTCGCGGCTCGAGCGTCACATGCATGTCGCTCGGCCCGGGTCCGCGCGCCGCGGCGAGATAGGTCGCCAGTTCCTTCTGATGGAAGTCAAGAATGCCCGATGGCTTTCGCTCGCCCCCCACGTACGCGCCGTAGACATTGGCGTTCTTCATCAGTTCGATGATCGCGTTCCAGCCAACCTCGTCAAAGCGATGCTGCAGCGGATAGCTTGGCGTGTGGCAGCCGGTGCAGACCGTGCGTACGATGCGCTTCATACGCGCTTGTTCGGGCGTACCGGCCGGCAGCGCGTCGAGCACCAGGTTGCCCGGCAGCTGCCGAAACGTCGCTTCGGCATCGCTCATCGGCGCCAGCGATAAATCCTGCTTGCGGTTGGCAGCGAGGTCGACGTCGTTTTTTTGCAGTTTGAAAGCTTAGCGCCTGTGCCCAGACCCGATAATGCCCGGTGGGCAACGGCGGGAAATAGTATTGTCCGTTTTCGTCGGTGAAAACACCCGTTGTAATGGTGCCGCCGTCCGGCTTGGCGGATACCGTCACACCGTCGAGCGGCTTTCCATCTGACGTCTTGATTGTGCCGCTCAACAGAGCGTCCGCAAAAGCCGGCGTGCAGGCGAGTGCCGCGGCAGCGGCGGTCAGGACGTTAAGACCCATCTGGATCTTTCGGCTGATCTTGTGCATGAGTTTCACCTCACCTAATCGGCTTCGCGCGTATCACCCGTTTTCCCGGCAGTTGGCGACGCCTCAGCCGGCGCGGGAACAGTCTTCAGGTAGCTCACGATGGCATCGATCTCCCCCGGCTTGAAGTGATATTTAAATCCGGGCATACGCGCCGTGCCGTTGCTGATGAACTCGCGCAGAAGATCAGCCTTGCCGCCAAGTGTCTCCTTGGAAAGCGCGGGCCCGTATTGCGGGCTTGTGAGCTGTGGTTTGGTGTGACAAACGCGGCATGATTGATTGAAGAGCCGCATGCCGAGACTTTCCTGATCCTGCGCAAACGCGGCCGGCGTCGGGCCGAACAATACGAGCGGCAGTATCACCGACGAAATTGATGCGGTGCGAAGCATCCGGCATTCCTCCCAGACATCGGCTTTTGACGAGAGCCTACGTCCGGTTAGTCCCGAAAGGAAGAGACCGAGGCGGTTCTGGGGCCGCGATAAATGTACGAGATGGGGTCATTCTCGGACGTTGTCGTGAAACCGGCGATGGTCTGATCCTCCTCCCACAGACATAAGTCCTGACGAGCAATAACTGGCCTGCCCCGGTCGATGCTGCTCCGTATCACTTCCGATAACTCCCCTTATCGGAAGTAACCTGAGCTGAACGTCCGCTACTTCGATAGCCCTAGCTCGATCAGTGCTCGAATAGCGTCGGACCTTGATAGGTCGCGTTCTTTGGCCCAGCGATCCACGCGAGCTATTTCTTCTTCAGACAGCCGAAGGCCGACGATTGGGCGCACACCAGTCGCCGGCCGGCCTCTCTTTTTTTGTTTAACAGATATTGACCGCTTCATATTTAATGTTTAACATAAAATAGTCAGATCGAATCGATTCTATCACGGAATACTGCCCTCGATGACCTCGTTCACCTCCAAACCAGCGGCTTTGCCAACCGTTTCGAGCTCCGGCATCGAGTTCAATTACATTGGCCCGGAGCTCGAGGATGCTGTCGACTTTGCCCGCGCTGAAAAGTCAACCGCGACGCGCCGTGCTTACCGCTCCGATTTTGAAATCTTCAGAACCTGGTGCGGTACAAAGAGGTTGTCTCCCCTGCCCGCTTCTCCTGAAACGGTGGCAGCATTTTTGGCCTTCGGCGCCAAAAGCGGCACCCGGTCGTCGACTTTCGAGCGGCGTTTGGCCGCTCTTCGGTACGCTCACAAGTTGGCCGGTTATCCATCACCCACGGCATCCGAAGCTGTGAAAACCACCTTACGCGGCATCAAACGCACACTGAGGTATCGCACCACCCGCAAAGCGCCTGCTACCTCAGAAAAGATTGCCGCTATGGCTGCCGCAACCGGCAGCGGCGTGAGAGGTTTGCGCGACCGGGCCATGCTTCTCCTTGGATTTGCCGGCGCTTTTCGGCGCTCCGAACTCGTTGCTCTCGATTTCAGCGATCTCGAGTTTTGCAACGGCGGCCTTCGCATCACAATCCGAAGGAGCAAGACCGACCAGGAGGGAGATGGGGCGACGATCGCTATAGCGATGGGATCTTTCGCTTGCCCGGTGGAAGCGACACGAGCTTGGCTGAGAGCGGCGCGCATAACCCGCGGGCCCGTTTTCCGACCGGTGAGTAGGGGTGATCGAGCACTACACCGCCGGCTGTCGGACCGCGCCGTGGCCGAAATCGTGAAGAAGTATGCTCGGCGGGTCGGATTAAAGGCCAAGGATTTCAGCGGGCACTCACTAAGGGCCGGATTCCTGACATCAGCGGCCCAACGAGGCGCTTCCATCTTTAAGATGATGGACGTTAGCCGGCACAAAAGCATAGAGACACTACGCGGGTACGTGCGCGACGCGGAGCTTTTCCGGGATCATGCAGGCTCTGGTCTTCTTTAGAAACGTTTTCTTTTCCAAATTTTCCTATGCTTTTTCTAGCAATACTACCACCGCGCCGAGAATTCATCAGGCAAAAGCCTCATGAAGTTCTCCGGAGGCATGTCGCGGGTGTCGTAGGTAAGAGCGAGCTGGTTGGCGATTAGCGCCAAGCGACGGGGGGAGCCGCTGCCTTTTGCTCCTGCGCCCCGTGTCGGCCGACCTGTGCGTCGATCGGTAAACAGCCGCTGTGCTGCTGCCAGGAGAGTTGGACTGGAGATGACGAATTGACGCGCGGCGAGCTGGTCCAATAGATAGCTCTGACGGCTTAATGGCGCCGGATCGTCTTTTCGGGTCGAGATCAGCAAAAACTTGGCCGCCTCGCCGTGTTGCGACACGACCGACCAGGGCGTTCGCACGAGATGTCGATAGTAATATCGCTCATTTAGAGGAACGTATACGTACTCCCTCCGCAGAATGCGTTTTCCAGAGCGGTCCGTGTCGCACAATTGGTCGAAATACCACGCCGCGAGCCAAGCCCAGAGCGTGCGCTTATACGAGATTTCACGGCTGTCGAACGGGCTCAACAGCTCTACCAGGCGACAGCCGAAACTGTATCTGTCGGAGATTTTTTCTCGCCTAAGCAATTCCGTTTCGCCCAGTGGAGATGAGAACGTGGGATCGAGCAACAAATCGTTCGGGACATCCCCTTGCGCGCCGGAGCGCAGCCATTTCAGGAAGGCATCCATGCCTTGCGCGGTGAATTCGCAAATGTGATCAGGCATCGGCGGCCTCATGGTGTCCGAACAACTTCACACGCTCCGCAAATTGCCTGACATCAGCGAAGGCCATCACCGCCGACTTGATCCACTCCTCAATTGAATCGTCGTCATCAGGGTCCTCTGCTTCTGTCGCGACGCCAAGTTCGCTCAAAAATCGACGCCAGTTGTCGCCCCACAGATCGTCGTCGTCACTTTCACCATTCGGATTGAGGCTTTGGAGGATCGCACGAAACGCATGCGGCATGATCAAGCCTTGCAACAAAGGTGTTGTCCGGATTTGCGCCGCCAGACCAGAGACCCGGTTGTTCACGAGGAGCACCGGCCCGGTTCGATAGTCGACTTCGATCTTCCATAGCTCATTACCGATGTCGGTTTCACGCATAGGCAAGAGCGCTTGCCTGTCGGCGCCGTCGCCCGGAACGGACGGGCGCAGACCGTCGGCCGCAGCGAGTATCCGTCCGGTGCCGTCGCTCGCTATAACCAGGACGCGGAAGCGAACCGCTCCGCCCTTATCGATGTCGGCAAGTACCATTCGCTCGGGGACACTCAGATTGTTGACGATGCCGCAGGCAAAGCGCATCGAGGAGGTTCGGTAATACGCTTCAATGGCAACGACCGCATCGCCCGGAACGTCGAGCCCGTCCAGCTTCAATGAGGCCCGAGCAGAAGGCACCACATTCAGGTCGGCCGGCTGCTCAAGCGAAATGTCGATCTTGCTTCGCGGTATCCGAAGCCTGCCTGTCGAGTTGAAGCGGCGCTGGAGAGAGGTCATTTAAGATCGTGCCTCGACAATCAGGTCACGGTTCGGATCGAAGCCGGACACTTCGATTTTGAACCCAGGCCCGCGGGCCACGACATCCATCTCGTTGCCTTGCGTCGGCCAACAATCCGCATTGGTCTTGTCGATTTGAATGTGGTGTTTGAAGAAGCTGAAATCGTACTCGCTGTACCGCTTGTACGGATTGCCCGAGAGAACGTCGTAGGCGCAGCGGATTTGCAACTGAATAGGGAATTGATCGGGCGGAACGTCATGGCCATTCGGCAGAATTGCGAAACCACCGGCCCGCTTCTCGATCCGAAACGGCTTCGGCGTTCCCTCCGGGATGCTCTCGGGGCGTCCGACCGTTGGCCGCGTCGAGCCTGCGCGATCACTTTTTGGTATCGAGAAGAATTCGAGAAGCGCCAGCGGGTCGTCACGCTCGACCCACTCAGCCACTAATGCGTAGAGTTCGGGAAGCGCGCCGCGAACCCGGCGCACGACGGAGCTGCCACCGTCCCAACCCTGCCGCAACTTTTCAGCGCGCTCATTCCATTGGGTGTGAGCAGGATTTTCGGCATCGCCCAAAAGCCGGCTGATCAGCTCGTCCGTCGCGATCAATGCTGCATGACTGTCGGGCAGGCTGATCTTCTTGCCTTCCGTAGGGACGGTGATCGAGCCGCGGACCACGAGCGTCTGAACTCGCTCGCCGGGCGTGGCGCCTTTGAGAAAAAGATCGATATACGTCTCTTTGCTGCCGGCATCCTTTGGCTTCACCTGCAAGGGAGCGCGAACAGATAACAGCTTTCCGGACCGATAATGCTCGCGCAAGCGCTCCGTTGTCTCTGGGCCGAGGGTCTCCGCCGAGATCGCTCCCTTTTGCCAGGCCGTTGGCAGCGTCAAGGTGGGCTCGTCTGTGCGTACCTGTTGAAGCTGGCGGACAAAAGCGAGCAGAGAGTCCGGAATGAACCCGGCTGCCAAAGATCGCGAAACAGTCTCGAACGTGCGCGCCGATATTTCGGTAGCGTCGACATCAACGACCAGGCGGCCGGTCAGCACTGGAAAATAGTAGTTGCGGACCGTTGCGGCGATCAAATGAATTCGAGGTGATGTCGGGAAGCAGTGCCGGAACGATAAGGGAGAGGCCGGGCTCCGATTTGCGCTGCAGTTGTGCCGCGCGTGAGAGCCTTGAGATGAGCGTAACGTCGTCGCTGGGCAAGCCGGAGCGCGGGGCCTTTGCATTGCACCAAAATCCAACCGAATCCCGTTCCAGGTCGTCGATCGAGTGGTTGCGCAGAACGGCTTGGCCCATGACCCAGCAGTCGTTTTCCTTTATGCGCCGCGTCATGCCGATCACGGTGCGCACGCCGGACGCCGAGGGGAACACCAGCTTTCCCAAGCCCCACCGGCCGCCCTTTGCACCCTGCTTGTTGGAGCGGCCGAACCTCCGCCAAAACCCCGAGAATTGACCGTTGTCCTTTGTTTCGACCGAGCCGCTGAACTCCCGTCGTGCCGAAATCCTCGATCACGAGCGCTCTTAGAGGCTCCGTCGGACCGGGCACAGGCATCCCGCAGGCGCGCAAGTGCGGTGCAAGACTTTGGATGACCTCGTCAAAGAACGTGCGATCAGGCCCGTCGATCGTATTGACGGCGAAGCGGACGCGCACCTGCCCGTTCGATCCGGCCTGGGCGTCGGTCGAGTTTTGCACGGTCTCGCGCACGATGGCTTCCGCGAGAGCCACCTCATCGTTGTTGAATTGATCCTGCTGCGTGAGTTCTTTCTCGCTCGGATCGTCGGAGATATCGCGGAAATACCAGCGCATGACGACGACTTCACTGCTTCGATTTCGTCTTGGGTTTCCTCCGCTGCTTTGCGGTGGAAGTTGCCGACTGGGCCGATCTTATCCGTTCCAGGAAAACGCTGGCCGGCTCGTCGTTCGGGTCCTGCGGCACGAGTTCGCCGCGGAACGCCTTGGCGAGGACGGCTTGGTCGAGATGGTCGATGAGCTTGCGGGCGCTCTTCGCTTCGGATGCCAGGCGATCGATCCAGGCAAAGGCGGTCTCGATGCGACGGGAAATCGCAAGTTGGGCATTGAGGGTTGGTAATGGAATCTCGAACTCACGCAAGCCGGAGAGTGGAATTGTCAATTGCGCAGTTCCAGTCGCGACCGCGAGTGCCTGCTCCATTATCTGCGGTGCAGTGAGGATACGACACAAGAAGCGCGGATCGACTTTGACACGATCTGGCTTCAATATTGCGATGTGCCGTTGAAAGACAAATGGATCATCAAAATCTACTATCGCAGAAATGCCGATAGAGCCCGTGACCGAATATAGAATATCTCCGAGGACAGGTCGTCTGGTTGGTTTCAGTAAATCGAGGTACGATCGCGGTACAAAGCGGGTTGCTTTATCGATCTTAATTGAACCGTCATTCATTGCGGCGATTGTTATAAACGGAATGCCAGTCGCTGCCTGCGGCGGGGCTTGATGATCACCGTCGGTTATTGATGTGCACACGGTTTTTAACTGAACAAACGGCTGCTTCTCTCGCACCGGCAGTAGCTCGCCCCGAAACGCCGCCGCCAAGATCGCCTGCTTATACTTCTCGACCAGGCGGGGGATGTGATTGAGGTGATCGCGGGCGCGTCCGGATTTCGCCGACAGGCTGTCGATCCTCGCGACGATCCGGTGTTGTTCGGCAAGCGGTGCAATTGGAACACGGACCAATCGCAAGTCGCCAATGTTAAGGCTGTCGCGGGTCGTTCCGCCGACTTCTTCAAACATAAGGGATTGGGCCTGTGGTGATCGTAGTATCTGCCAAAGCCAATTAGTGAGTTCAGGGAGGGCAGGTCTAACTCGGGCAATAGTTCGAGAGATATTGGCCTTTTGAACTTCGAGTGGAACGACGGCCACTCTACCTACTGTTCCTTGAACGGATACGAGAACATCGCCGGAAGCAATACGGCTCCGCGCGAATTCTTTGTCGAGTGTTGGAGTTATTGTAACGATGTCTTGCAAGTCCAAATAGTTTTCTCTGATATCACTAACGCGAACCATCAAAATGCCATCGGGGTCGCGCTCTCCGGGCTTTAAGACGCCATAACAAATGGGTGCATCGGACCGGTTTAGTTCGTCCAGTGTCGCCGTGGTCCAGCCGGTAGGCGGCCCATTCATTCTGCCGCCTCCGCCACCGCAGCGGGCCTCTCCAGCACCGTTCGGCTCCAATTCTTCGGACAGCGTTTCGATCTCCTCCAGCGCGGCCTTGAGATGCCCGATGATCGCGGCAGCGATGTCCTCCGGCTCGGTCAGTTGCTCCTCGGCTTCGGCCTCCGTGTCGCGCAGCCACGAGATGTCGAGATTGTCATTGCGCGCCTTGATCGCTCGCGCGTGAAGCAGCGCCAGCGGCCTTCTTCGCCCTGATCCTTGCGCTTTGCCGCCGCCGTTCGGATCGTTGCCGTAGGCCTTCTCGAAATCCGCGAAGTCCTCCACGGTCAGCGGGCGCGTCTTGCCGAAGGCCGGCATGTTGGCCCGCATGTCATAGACCCACACGGCCTTGGTGTTGGCCTTGTCGGTCTTGCCGCGCTGGAAGAACAGAACGTTGGTCTTCACGCCCTGCGCATAGAAGATGCCGGTCGGCAGCCGCAGGATGGTGTGCAGGTTGCACAGGTCCATCAGCCACGTGCGCAGCCGCCGCCCCGTGTTGTCCTCGAACAGCACGTTGTCGGGCACCACCATCGCGGCCCGCCCGCCCGGCTTCAGCGCGCGGACGATGTGCTCGACGAAGGCCAGCTGCTTGTTCGAGCGTGTCGGCCGTCACGGAGAAATCGGAGCGCGTCGGCCGCCCGCCGCCCTTCTTGGTGCCGAACGGCGGATTGGTCAGCACGAGGTCGGCCTTGGGCAGGCGCTCGCCATCGGGCGACAGCGTGTCGGCCAGTTCGACACCGCCCTCGATGCCGTGCAGCAGCAGGTTCATCATGCAGAGGCGATGCGTGTCGGGCACCAGCTCGGCCCCGACAAAGGCATTGTGCCGCTGGAAGAACGCCTGCTGCTCGCGGCAGCTTGTAGAGATCGTCGGTGTGATCCTTGATGTAGCGGTCGGCGGCGACGAGGAAGCCCGCCGTGCCCGCCGCCGGGTCCTGCACGACCTCGCCGGCCTGCGGCTTCATCAAGCCGCACGATGCAGTCGATCAGCGGGCGCGGCGTGAAATACTGGCCCGCGCCGGACTTCTTGTCGGCGGCGTTCTTCTCCAGCAAGCCCTCGTAGAGATTGCCCAGCCCTTCCTCGCGCGCCGAGAACCAGTCGAGTTGGTCGATGCTGGAGGTCAGCGCCTTGAGATTGGTCGGCTTGCGCAGCCGCGTCTGGGCGTCGGTGAAGATGGCGCGGACCAGCCCATCCTTGATCTCCGGCTTGCCGAGATCGAGCAGCAGGCGCTTGTAATAGTCGAGCTGATCGAGCCCTTCGCGCTTCGCCAGTTCGCGCCAGCGATACGCCTTCGGCAGGCGGTCCTCCTGCTTCGTCTCCTCCAGCATCTTGAGGAACAACAGGAAGGTCAGCTCGGTCACGTACTCGTTGTAGGTGACGCCGTCGTCGCGCAGGACGTGGCACAGCGACCAGAGCTTGGCGACGATATCGGCGGTGTTGGTCATCAGCCCGCCCTCTTCCACATTTCTTCGTTGATACCGGCCAGCACGGCTTCAAGCTCGCCGTCAAACACCTTGTTGAGCCGCGCGAAGCCGCCGTCGGCGGCGAACGGCTCCCGGTCGATCGCCTCGCGGTCCACCACGATCTCCTTCTCGATCTGCTCGCCAATCCGCCGAGCCACCGCTTCTGCGGGTCGGTCCACTGCGCGGCTCGCCAATGACCTTCTGCATCGCCGCCCTGACCCGCTCGCTGTAGGGCATCAGCGGATCGCCCAGTGCCGCCTGACGGACGAAGCCGATGATCGAGGCGGCAATATCCTCGTTCTTGGCGTCCGCCCAAGCGCGGCGCAGGTTGGCCTCCGAATAGCCCTTGAGGTCGAGCGCCATGCGCAGCTCCTTCAGGTCGGCGCGGGTCAGATCGCGCGGGCGCTGCACCACGAGCTTGAGCGCGGCGATGTTGTTGATGTTGTCGCGCACGAAGGCCGTGAAGCCGTCGAGAAAATCCTCCGGCTTGCTGGCCTCGCCATAGCCGCGCGTGACGGCGACCACCTCATCCGGATGGTGCGAGATCGGCATGAAGCGCGGCGTTGTCGCCGTCGCTCTGCCAGTCGAGAATGGGGCCGATGCCGGCACGCGACGAAAACCACTTGGACAGTTCGGCGGGCTTCGCCTCCAGCAGCCGCTTCAAGGTCGCCTCGGGTGCTTCCCCGGCGATGGCCTCGAACGTTGCCCGCGCCTCCGGCGGCAGCTTCTTCAGCCTGCGGCGCAGCTTCACGGCGAGCTGCTCGCGGATGGTCTCGCGGTGCGGCGTCCTGCTCCGCCGCGATCAGCTCGTTGATCAGCTGCTCAAAGCTGATCGACGGATTGACCACCACCGGCTTCATGTCGGTGAGGTTCTGCAGGTGCGGATAGAGGTCCACCGCATCGAAGATGCGGAACACCTCCTTGCCGATCTCGGGGCACAGGCGCGTCGCGCGGCCGATCATCTGCTCGTAGAGGATGCGGCTGTTGACCCGCCGCAGGAACACGAGGTTGGTGATCGACGGGCACGTCGATGCCGGTGGTGAGCAGATCGACCGTCACCGCGATCTTCGGGATTGGCGTCGTTGCGGAACGAGCGGATCAGGGTCCGCACCCTGTCCACGCTGCCGGTGATCTTCTTGACCGCCGCGTCGTCGATCTCGCCATATTTGTCGGCAAACGCCTTCTTGATTGCGCTCACCACGATGTCGGCGTGGGCATCGGTCGCGGCGAAGATCAGCGTCTTGCCCGGGAGCGGCGGGATCGATGTGCTTCGCCAGTTCCTCGGCGACGACGCGATTGAACTCGGTCGTGACGACCTGCTTGTTGAACTGCTCGACCTCGAAGCGGATTTCGTCGGGCGCATGGGCCAGATCGATCTCGCCGGTCCTGCGTGTTCAGAAGGTCGAGCTGCTCGTCCTTCTCGAAAGATGATGCCGGCGCGGGCCAGCGCGGTCTCGATCCGCACGGGCGGCTCGTGGTCGATCAGGTAGCCGTCGATCACCGCCTCCCGATAGGAGTAGGTGAAGATCGGATCGCCGAAGATTTCGGTGGTGTGCAGGGCGGGCGTGGCGGTGAGGCCGATCTTCACGGCGTCGAAGTATTCGAGCACGCGGCGATATTTCGAGATGTAGTCCTCCTGCCCGCGGAAGCTCAGCTCGGCGTCGGACATTTCGCGGTCGAGCAGATAGCCGCGATGGCACTCGTCGACGACCATGAGATCATATTGGTCGACGGGCGGCGCTTCGGAGCTGTCGGCCGCATACAGCACGCGCTTCACCAGCCCCTGGATGGTGCAGATGTGCACCTTGGTTTCGGTCTCGGGCGTCACGTCCTGCAAGCTTCTTGAGGCCGAAGATGTCGGCAAAGGCTTTGCCCGAGACGATCTTGGTGGTGGTGAACTCGCCTGCCGCCTGATCGCCAAGCGCCGAACGGTCAACCACGAAGCAGATGCGGCGGAACCGCTTGGTCGCGAGCAGACGATAGAGCATCGCGATGGCGAGCTTGGTCTTGCCGGTGCCGGTCGCCATCGCCAGCAGCATCGAGCGCTGTCTCGTCGCCAAGCGCGCTCTCGACTGCCTTGATTGCGTCCTGCTGGTAGTCGCGAAGCGGAAAGCCAAACTCGAACGGCATGTCCTTGAGCGCAGCGGTCGCGGCGTCCTGATCGATCTCAAGCTGCCCGCGAGACCTTCCGGCGTTGGCCAGTCGACCAGGGCGCGGCGGTGGTTGGCTGCTCGGCGCGTGTCGCGGAACCAGATGCCGCTCTCGGTCTCGATCTGCTTGAGATAGGAGCGGCCGTTGGCAGCGAAGACAAACGGCACCTTGTGCTCGCCCCACGGGCCGCCCGCAAACGCGAAATCGTCGCTCGCGCCGATGCCGCCGGAATATCGCTCGGCCTGATCGATGGCGGCCGAGACGTTCTTGCGCCGCCGCTTGGCTTCGACAACGCCGACAAGCGTTAGCCCGACAAACAGAGCGTAGTCGGCAGGGCCGCTTGCGGTCGGCCATTCGGCGATCGCCAGATTGCGGCCCTTGGCGGGTCGCGTCCCGGCGCTGTAGCGCAGCGTCTTGGTGTCCGCCTCCCACCCGCTGTCCCGCAGCTGCTGATCGATCAGCTCGCGGGTCGCGGCCTCGTCGAGGTCGATCTTCGTGGACGCGCTTCTCGCCCCGCTGGATGAATGCGAGTGTTTCGGCCTTTGGCGCTTGCTCGGCGGCTGCCTGAAGGGCGGCAAGCCGGGCGGCGATCTCCGCGGCCTTGCTCTCGCTTTCCGCCGCGAGCTTTCCCAGATCGCCCGTTCTTCGGCCTCCCGGCTAGACGCTGTTCAACGCTTTCGCGGGCACGGGCGTGTTCCTCGGCTTCACGTTTCACCCGCGCTGGCTGCATCCTCGCTAGCGGCCACGCGCTGGCGGAGCGACTCGATCTCCTCTTTGAGCGTGGCCGTCGCGTCGACCGGCTCCGGCGGCGGGACGAACGGGCCAGGCTTGAAATTCTGGCTGCTTGCCGTAAGTGCGGTGAAACCAGATGCCGAGCTGGCGAGCAAATTTCAGCGCCGACAGGGCCTCGGAAGCGCTGCCTTTAACTTCGTGCGCCGCCTTGTTGCCGGCCTTGCGAAGGGCATGGAAAACGTCGGCAACCTCCTTTGGCAGAATGCGTTCGTAGGAGAGCCGGCGGAGCGTCTCTTCAAAGGTTTCCCGGTCGCCCAGGTAGAGCGCGTGGTGAGCGGCGACGGTCTTGCAGAGCAGCTCCGCGAACTGCCGCAGCTTGAAGATCGCGGTGCCGGGATCGTCGCGAAAATACCGCTCCGCCAGCGCTCCAAGTTTCACCAATTCAGGGTCTTGCTTGGCCAGAAAGCCGAAGTTCTCAGTCGAAAGCATTCACCCCTTACCCTCTGTGGAATAGAGATTACCCCACCTGCTAGGGTTGCGCATAGCCCGGGGGGGCGCGCGCCGGCAGTGAAACCGTCGTCGCTGCATGACCCCGCAAGACCCGGGGCGCCATGCCCAGAGCTTTCGAATTTGCGCTATTCGGCTGTGCCGGGCCAATTCACGTCATTGAAACGGAGGCAAACGCCGTCCACGCGAACGCGAGGACATTAGCCTGAGGCCTCCAGCTAGTTTCCAGCACGCGAGCTTGCAGCGTTTTGGCGAAGCCGTCGTGGGGCCACACCCATAGTCAGGAGATCGTGGGGAAATCGCGAGGTTCTGGCCGGCGTGACCGCAAGGGAGTGCCAAGGCGAAGTCTGACGCAACGGCCGGGGCCCACACTCCCTGTCGGGCGTGTTCACATCCGATAATCGCTATTATCGGAAGTAATTTAGTCACCAGGTAGAGCCTCCAAACCCTCTTGCGACTGTGCCGGCGCCACTGCCCAGGATGAGCAGATGCTCGTCGTACGACTGCCTCAACGCTCCCTAAGCGCCTCCTGCTTAAACCTAAGTAGAGGTGACAGCAGATAGCTAATGATGCGGCGCGAGCCGGTCTTGATCTCAACTGTCACGACCATTCCGGGCGAAAGATCTACAACGCCGCCCTCGACATCCATTTGCGTACGTGCAAGTGACACGCGCGCTGCATAAGCGAGTTCCTGATTGGATGGCTCGCTTGAACTTGTCGTTTGAAGTATCATCCTGCTTGCCGGCCGCATTGGCCTTATCGGATGGCTTCTCACGCGTAATCGCATCGTGTGAAATGCTCTCGACTTTTCCTTCGATCAAGCCGTACCGATTGAAATTGAAGGCATCGACTTTGATCTGAGCATCCTGGCCTGCACGTACGAAGCCGATATCGCGATTTTGCACCATCGCCTCGATCTCAAGATGGCTTTCGATCGGAACGACAGCGAGCAAGGTCTGCGCTGGCGACACGACCCCGCCGACGGTGTGTATCGCCAATTGCTGTACAGTCCCATCGACGGGCGCCCTCAGCGTTTGAAGCTGCGTCCGGCGCTGGGCCCGGATTACGTCCTCGCGTAGACCTTGCGCTTTGCGCTCGGCTTCCACGAGGTCGCTATAGCGGCCCCGTCGATACTCTTCCTCGGTCTGCACTCTCTGCTGCTCGACCGCCGCAATCGCTGCGGTCAGTTCATCCCGGTGACGCTTCTGAACTTCGAGTTCATGCTGCTGCTCTACGAATGGCTGCAGGAGCTCAAGATAATTGGACCGAGAACCGGTTGTGTGGTCGAACAGCGTTTTGCGAATTTGGACACGCTCCTGCATAATCGGCAGGGAGGCTTCCAGCTTCTCGATCGTCGCGATGGCTGTTTCCCGTTCGGCGACTTTTTGATCGCGCTGCCGGTCAAGAACGGCGACCTTAGCCTCTTGCTCGGCTGTTTGGTCGAGTAAAAACTTACGCTGGACTGCCACGAGGCTAGCCGGCGCTCCTTCCGGAGGCACAAAATTCGTCAGGGGATCGCCTTCGGCCAATTCCGCGTGAAGGCGCACCACATCGAGCTCGGCCGCGAGGAGATCGCTTTCGTAGTGCTTGGATTCCGCCTGGTTCATCGTGGGATCGAGATCAATAAGGGTCTCACCCGCTTTGACCGTTTGGCCATCGTGCACATAAATCGCGCGCACCACGCCGGTCTCGAACGGTTGAATGACCTTCGTTCGACCGCTCGGAATGATCTTGCCTTTTGCAGAAGCGACAATGTCGACCTTTCCAACACAGGCCCATAGCAGCGCGATCGCGAACAACGCCATCAGAGTGTAGGCGGTCACTCGTCCGAGCGGCGAGGCTGGGGTTTCGACGATTTCGAGCGCGGCAGGCAAAAAGGCGAGATCCTCGGCGTCTCGCGAGCTGGCGCGGCCAAAAGGCACGATGTTATTGATGAACTTCATGAATCCCTGCCTGCAGCCGGTAGAGATTGGCGTAGCTCCCGCCGGTTCTGACCAACTCGTCATGTGTGCCGTCCTCGACGAGCCGGCCGCGGTCGAGAGTGATGATGCGATCACTACGACGCACCGTGGAAAGGCGATGAGCCACGATGATGACGGTGCGGTTTCGCGCGATGTCCTTCATGTTCTCCTGAATGACCCGCTCGCTCTCATAGTCGAGGGCGCTGGTGGCCTCATCGAAGATCAAGATACGCGGATCGGTGATCAATGCCCGGGCGATCGCGATGCGCTGCCTTTGTCCCCCGGAAAGGCTGTCGCCCCGTTCGCCAATAATTGTGTCGTAGCCCTCCGGCAGCTCGAGAATGAACTCATGGGCGCCGGCAAGTTTCGCTGAGGCGATAACACGCTCGACCGGAAAAGCCGGATCTGCAAGGGCGATATTATCCCGGACCGAGCGGTTAAAGAGAATGTTGTCCTGGAGGACAACACCGATCTGTCGCCGCAGCCAAGCTGTATCGACCATTGCCAGATCGGTACCGCCAACCAATACCCGTCCGCTCTCCGGTACGTAGAAGCGCTGCACCAGCTTCGTAAGCGTGCTTTTACCCGAGCCGGACGGACCGACGATCCCGATGATCTGTCCGGGCATGATCTTGAACGAGACGTCATGCAACACTTCGGGACCGTCGATGCGATATCTGAACGTCACATGTTCAAAGGAGATTTCGCCACGTATCGGCGGCAACGCCGCACGCGCTGGGTTGAAGGTCGGCTCGGCGGGCGTGTTCAGAATATCGCCAAGGCGAGCAACTGACAGACGCGCTTGGTGGAAATCTTGCCAGACTTGCGCAATCCGCAGGACAGGCGCGCTGACACGACCGGCCAGCATATTGAAGGCCACGAGCTCGCCGACCGTCAGATCTCCCCCGATGACCAGCTTGGCGCCAAAATAGAGCACTCCGGCGGTCACGAGCTTACTGACAAGCTGGACAGTGTTGCTGGCCGTATTGCCAAGCCGCAAGACGCGAAAGCTCGCGGCGACATAGCCCGCGAGCTGTTCTTCCCAGCGCCGCTGCATTTGGGGTTCGACCGCCATGGCCTTGAGCGTTTCGACGCCGGTCACGCTCTCAACGAGGAAAGCCTGATTTTCCGCACCGCGCTGGAATTTCTCATCGAGCCGCTGCCGGAATAGCGGCGTCGCTCCGGCGGATATGCCGATATAGAACGGAAAAGCCGCGAGCACGACCACCGTCAGTTCCGTCGAATAGAGAAACATCACGGCGAGAAAGACCACCGTGAAGAGCAGATCGATGAGCAGAGTCAGCGCCGAGCTGGTGAGGAAATTGCGGATGTTTTCCAGTTCGCGAACGCGGGCGACGGAGTCACCCACCCGTCGCGCTTGAAAATAAGCGACGGGCAGAGCCATCAGATGCCGAAACAGCCGCGCGCCAAGCTCGACGTCGATCCGATTGGTGGTATGAGAAAACAGATAAGTCCGCAGAATACCGAGGATGGTTTCGAATACCGAGATGGTCACAAGACCGATGACCAGCACATCGAGAGTGCTGAGGCTGCGATGAACCAAAACCTTGTCGATAACCACCTGGAAAAACAGCGGCGAGATCAGCGCGAATAGTTGCAAGAAAAACGACGCCACAACGACATCGGCGAGCTGGTACCGATATTTATGGATCGCGCCTAGGAACCACGTGACGTCAAACCGGCGCGACAGATCAGCCAGGCTGGCGCGGCGTGTCATCAAGACCAGCCGGCCGTCGCATGCGGCCTCGAACTCGGCCCTGGTCATGAGCGTAGGCCGTGGCGCGTCCGGCTCCTGTACCAGGATCTTGTCGTTGCCAGCCTTGGCCAAGAGCAAAAAGCCACCGTCACGGCGGGTGGCAATTGCCGGCAATGGCATCCTGGTCAAGCGATCCCAGTCCGCAACGCGCTCGCGCGCCTTCAGACCAAACTCCTTGGCACACCGAATCATTTCGGGAATGCCGATCAAAGCACCGCCAAAGCGATGCCGGATCTGCTCCGGTTCGGCCGCAACACCGTTGACCCGCAGCAGCAAAACCAAGGCGTTCAGTCCCGGATCGATCGCACCAGGCTGCGCCTCAGATGCCCCACTCTCACGCATACTTCAAACGTTCGCCCCTTGCCCGGATGCTCTTAGAAACAAGATCCCAAGACATCCGCCATTCCTAGTGATGCCAGGCCGTAGCCAGCGCGTTCTGCAAATTCGTGTCGGTCGGCATTTGCGTCGCCTGCACGGGATTGAAAGCAGGATTGCTCGTCTGGAAAGTGGCCATGGCCTGGACGAGTTGCTGCGCGCCGGTATCGAGCTTCATGCCGTCGAAAGCTTCGATTTCCGCCAGCTGCGCGCTGGGATTGGTACCGAACCAGTTTTGCACCGTCACTTGATCCGAACTGCCGAGACGATCGATTGTCAGGTCGTTTCCAGTCTGACTGAACCAGAGATCCTGCTCATTGATGCCTGAACCAAAGTCGAGCTGACCCTGAGCAGCAGTGCCGCCCGAAATGGAATTGTTTATTGTCAGCTGACCGTAATTCTCCTTGAAGATGTAGGTGTCGTTCCCGCCGTCGCCCGTTACGACATCATTGCCCCCTCGACCATCGAAGACATCATTTCCGGAAGTGCCGGCAATATTGTCCGAACCCGTTGTACCCATAGACGCGAGTTCTCTGAGCTCCGATCTATTCCACTCCGTTCCATCGGCGAAGAGAATGTAGCTGACGCCTTGGTTTTGATTGGTTTGGCTGTCACCCCAAAACTGAAAATTCATCGTAATCGAGTCGCCCGTCGAAGGGACTGTGACCGTCATGGCGTTGCCGGAACGGCTCAATGACACCTCGGTAGCCAGAACATTCGTGAATTTTAGGGTGTCTTCCCGATCATAGCCGGCGCCGGGGTTGGTTATCACATCGTGCCCATCGCCTTTGGCGAACAAGAACGTGTCAGATCCATTGCCCGAAACGGAAATCGTATCGTTACCCAGACCCCCATCCACCGTCGCGCCGTTCGACGGCGGCGAAATGCTGTCGTTGCCGCTGGTGCCATAAACGATCGCCATGCTTCTAATTTGATCGCGATTCCGATTCCGTTCCATCGGCAAAGAGGATGTAACTGACTCCATAAGCTTGCCCGGTTGCGTTGTTGTCCTCAGCCCAAAACTGATATCTCAAATAAACCGAATCCCCCGTTGAGGGGATGCTGACGGTCATGGCATCACCAGAGCGGCTCACGACCACCTCGGAGGGCAGGACGTTCGTGAACTGGAGCGTGTCTTCGCGATCCTCCGTCCCTGGGTTCGTGATCACGTCCTGGCCATCGCCCTTGGCGAACAAGAACGTGTCCGAGCCGTTGCCCGAAACGGAAATTGTATCGTTGCCCAACCCCGCATCAACCGTAGCCCCGTTTGAAGGGGGCGTGATGTTGTCGTTGCCGTTTGTACCGTAAACAAACGCATTCGCGGCGATGTAGGAGCGGCCCCATGTCGTGCCATCGGCGAATGTGATCGCCGTGATACCGGGACCGCTCGTTTGCGTGGGAGAATCGGACGCGACAGTAATGTTGTCGCTAGCATCGCGTAGATTGATAATCAGGTCGCCGGCACTGTCTGTGCCAAGATAAACATCGCTTTCCGAGATATCCGACGCCATTTTCACAGTGCCCACGCTGCCATTCAGTTTGACGTGGGCTTGGCCGTCACCCTTGTCGAAGTTCACAGTATTTGTGTCGCCACTGGTATTGCCGAAGGTCACGGTATCGCCCCCGGCAGCAAGGTCGAAGACATTATTGCCAAGCGTGCTGCCGGTCAGCGTGGTTAGCGACGCGCTGCCGACCCAGGCAAAAGTGAGTATTTGTGTAAGGTCCCAGGTGGTTCCGTCGGCGAAAGTCGCCGTTTCGATTCTGTCGGCCGTACTCGAGAAGAAGTTTTTCGCGTCGATCGAGTCGGTTGAATTGTAGAACCGAACGATCAGATCATTAAACGAATTCTGCAAATACACGTCGCTTGCCGCGACGCCAGCCGCAAACTCCAGCGTATCCGTCCCGCCGGTCTCGCTGTTGATCCAGATTGTGCCGTTGCCGCGCGTATAGATGTAGGTGTCGTTATTGGCGGTCCCGTCGAAGCTGTGCGTACCGCCCATTGCGGTCTCGGAAAACACGTTATTGCCAAAAGAGCCACCAACCAGCGTGTCGTTGTTGCCGTTGCCGATCCAGGTGAAGGTGAGCGGCTGCGTCAAATTCCACGTGGTTCCGTCGGCAAAGACCGCCGTTTCAATCCTGTCCGAGATACTTGAGAAAAAGTTTTTCGCGTCGATCGAGTCAGTTGAATCATAGAATCGCACAAACAGATCATTTAGCGAGTTCTGCAAATACACGTCGCTCGCCGCGACGCCAGCCGCAAACTCCAGCGTATCCGTCCCGCCGGTCTCGCTGTTGATGGTGATCGCGCCGTTGCCGCGCGTATAGATGTAGGTGTCGTTATTGGCGGTCCCGTCGAAGCTGTGCGTACCGCCCATTGCGGTCTCGGAAAACACGTTATTGCCAAAAGAGCCACCGACCAGCGTGTCGTTGTTGCCGTTGCCGATCCAGGTAAAGGTGAGCGGCTGCGTCAAATTCCACGTGGTGCCGTCGGCAAAGACCGCCGTTTCAATCCTATCCGAGGTGCTTGAGAAAAAGTTTTTCGCGTCGATTGAGTCAGTTGAATCGAAGAATCGTACAAACAGATCATTTAGTGAGTTCTGGAAATACACGTCACTCGCCGCGACACCCGCACCGAACTCGAGGGTATCTGTACCGCCGCTTTCGCTGCTGATGGTGATCGCGCCGTTGCCGCGCGTATAGATGTAGGTGTCGTTATTGGATGTGCCGCCAAAAGTGTGCGTGCCTCCTTGCGCCTTCTCCATGAAGACGTTGTTGCCAAACGAGCTTCCCGCAAGCGTATCGCCCGTGCCGTTGCCAACCCAGGTGAATGTCAAGGTCTGGGTTAGGTCCCAGGTCGTCCCGTCCGCAAAAGCCGCCTTCTCGATACGGTCCGATGCGCTCAGGAAGTAGTTCTTGATATCGATCGAGTCGCCTGAATCGAAGAAATGGAAGACGAGGTCATTTCCCCCTTGCTGCATGTACACGTCGCTTGTCGCCACGCCGGCTGCGAACTCGAGAGTATCCATACCGCCGGTGTCACTGATCGTAATCGCTCCGTTGCCGCGCGTGTAGATATAGGTATCGTTGGTCGAGGACCCGTCGAAGGCATGCGTGCCGCCCTGCGTTTTTTCCATGAAAACATTGTTGCCGAACGAGCCGCCGACCAGCGTGTCATAGGTCCCATTGCCGATCCAGGTGAAGGTCAACGGCAAGGTCAGGTTCCAGGTGGTGCCGTCGGCAAACGTCGCCGTCTCGATCTCGTTCGATGTGCTTGAGAAGAAATTCTTCACGGTGATCGAATCATTCGAATCGAAGAACCGGAAGATCAGATCGTTGAATGAATTCTGCAGATACACGTCGCTTGCCGCAACGCCAGCGGCAAACTCCAGGGTGTCGGTCCCACCGGTCTCGCTGCTGATGGTGATGGCGCCGTTGCCGGGCGTATAGATGTAGGTGTCGTTATTCGACGTGCCGCCGAAAGTATGAGTGCCCCCCGACGCCTTCTCGATGAAGATATTATTGCCGAACGAGCTGCCCGCAAGCGTGTCGCCGCTGCCGTTGCCGACCCAAGTGAACGTCAACGGCTGCGTCAGGTCCCAGGTCGTCCCATCGGCAAAGGTCGCCTTCTCGATACGGTCCGATGCGCTCAGAAAGTAGTTCTTCACATCGATTGTGTCGCTTGAATTCGAAGAAATGGAAGACGAGGTCATTGCCTCCCTGCTCCATGTACACGTCGCTTGCCGCGACGCCGGACGCGAACTCCAGCGTGTCCGTACCGCCGGTCTCACTGATGGTGATCGCGCCGTTGCCGGGCGTGTAGATGTAGGTATCGTTGTTGGACGTCCCATCGAAGCTGTGAGTGCCGCCCATTGCGGTCTCTGAAAACACGTTATTGCCAAACGAACTGCCGAGCAGCGTGTCCCCTGTCCCGTTGCCGATCCAGGTGAACGTCAATGGCTGTCCTTGGCCTGGACCGGGCTGCCCAATCGACTGCACAGTGCCGTCACTGAAGCTGAGTTGTGCGACCTGACTTGTAACGCCCCAAGCTTGCTGACTGAGATCGTTTCGGATCGTGAGGGTGTCGCCGGTGTCGAGCAACTCGATAGTGAGATCGCCGTTGAGATCTGCCTGCAGGATCACGTCGTCCGGCGCTACGCCCGCGGTCATGTCGATTATCATATTGGCGCCGGTCGGATTGATCGAAACCTGACCGCTGCCCTTACCGAACACGAACTCGCTGCCGTCGCCGATTAACTTCCACACCGTTCCATCATCGAAGACGATGCGTTGAACGCCGCTTGCAGTCGACCCGGCGTATTCGTATTTGACCGTAATCGTCTCGCCAGAGTTCTTGTCTGTGACAAGGAGATCATCGTTTGTGGCGCCGAGCTGTACTGCGGAGGGCGCGATCCCGACAAGTCGAAGCGTATCGGCACCGCCGTAGTAAATCGTGTCGCTGCCATCACCCGGTGACCACATGAAGGTATCGGCGACGCCTGAGCGCCCATAAAGCGTCTGCACGCCAGGGGTCGCCTGTAGCGGGACCGTTCCGTCGCCAAGATCGAGATTGCTGAGAGTCGTGGCGCCGGACGCGGCGATGTAGGTGGAATTGTCGAGGATTTGCTGCGGGTTCCAGATCGTGCCATCGGCAAATTGGAGCAACTCGATCCCGGCACCCGCACCCGGCCAGGAATTGCTGCCGTCGTTGGAAGCCGAGGAGAATTGCCCGACGACGGTCAATGTCTCGCTGGTTGCTTTGTCGGTGATGAGCAGGTCGCGCGAACTGTCCTCGACGATGTTTAATGTCACATCGCCAGAATCGAGACCGACTAGGCTGACTGTATCCGCCTTCTGCCAGGGATTGGCATTATTAGCCGAGTTGCCCTCGACGATGGTGTCGTTGCCGTCGCCCGCCCCCCAGAAATAGACGTCGTCGCTCGAGGTTCCGTTCAGGGTACTGTTCGCCGCGGCGCCAGCAAAGGACCGCGCGGTCGTGCCATTCGGCGTTGTGGCCATCCCGCCGTCTGCCAAGACCAGCAGTTCCGTGTAGTCCCACGTCGTGCCGTTGTCGAAGGTGACGTGGTCGATCACGTTTCTGCCGTCGGACGCCGTCTGGCCCTCGAGCACGCTCGGGCTCTGGCCGGGCGACGTCAGGATGATATTGTTTGCGCCCGGTGTCGGATCACGCGTGACGGTGACCGTCGAGGGATCGATCCCATGAATGAAAAGCGTGTCGGTCTGACTGGTGTACGGATTGTCAGAGCCTCCCTCGCCGGAGATCCAAGTTGCACCGTCTCCCGCGCTCCAACCGAAATTATTGGCACCCGTGCCGCTACCCACGAGACTTGAAACGCCGGCGATCGCTGACAGCGTGCCGCCGTCATTGAAGCCGTAGATCGTCACATTCGGTCCGGTCTGCGCTTCCTCCTGAGCGAGCAACTTGGCCTCGATATCTTGCTCTGTCCACGTGACGCCGTCGGAGAATTCGATTTGATTGATCGCGGCGTTGGCCGCGTTGGCGCCATAGGAGAATTGGTTCTCGATTGCGACCTGACTTGCCGGTCCACCATTCTGGCCATCCGCGGTAATGACCAGGTTGTTGATGCCGTTGCCGGGCCAGCGCTCCAAGGTCACGTCGGTGGAGGCGATGTCCGTGAACTGCAGCGTATCCACGAAACCGGAACCGGCCGCCTTGTTGACGACGATCTCGGCAAATCCGTCGCCGCGCTGATAGACATAAGTGTCGTTGCCCGTGCCGCCCGCCAGCAGGTCATCACCCGTACCGGCATGGAGCGTATCGTTGCCGGCAAAGCCATCAATCTCGGTATTGCCGATCGACGCCGATGCTTGGTTGATGAGCATCTGCTCGACCTGAGCCTTGGTCCATACCGTTCCGTCGTCAAAGACGATTTGGTCGAATTGCAAATCGGTCAAATATTGCGGTCCTTCGACCACGAGCCCGCCAGCCGTCGAACCCACGGCCGAGATTAGGATCGACGCCGCATCGGCATTGCTGGTCGCATCCAGGAACCCGACGCGCCGGATCGCGACATTGGCCGGATCGATGCCGGAGACGCGGAGCGTCAGCGTCGTGCCCGCCTGCTCATTGGGCAGATCAATGTAGCCGTAGCCCTGACTGGTGTTGTAATCGACCTCGTAGCTGCCGCCGTTATAGGTCGGCGTGGCCGGCTGACCGTTCTGCATGATCGCCAGCGCCGGCGCGACGGTCGCCTGCGCGATCAGATTGGCTGTGCTCCAGGTGGTACCGTCGGCAAAAGTCACGCTGCCGATTGCATTGAACACGTTGCCGTTTGACGTATATCCGCCGTTGTCCATCCAGGCGATTTCGTCGGTGCTGCCGGCGAACGTGAAAATCATATTGGTGCCCAGCAGGTAGGCCTGCACCATGTCCGGCGTTATTCCGGTGCCAAAGGCGATATCGTCGGCGATGCCACTGGCCTCCGGGTCGACAATGACGTTAAATCCATCGCCCTGATTGAAATCGAACGTATTGTTTGCGCTCGATAATGGCGGCGCGCCGTCGCCGATAAAAACGTCGCCGGGGCCGGCCTGGAAAGTCGCGGATCCAAGCCGCAAATTCTGCTCGTTGGAAACGTTGATCGTCGCTCCGCCGCCGCTGCCGTCAAAAATAAGCGCGGCAGCTTGGTTCCAGCTAAGCGTGGTACCGTCGGCAAAGGTGAAAGAGGTGACGCCGTTCTCGTAAAACCATGGCGTAAACTGATCGAGCACGACCAAAAAGTCGTTGGAGCCCGCGAGCTTGATGATCAGATCTTGACCAATCGCAGACCACTTGAGTTGGTCCGGCGTAACATCCGCGGTGAACTCGATGACGTCGCCGGTGTGCTCCCCCAAGCTTGTATACCTGACGTCAACGATCTCGCGCCCATAGCCGTGGCCGAACACATAGGAATTGGCGGCATCGCCGGAATTGCCGCCAGATAGATAGTGATAACCGCCATTAGCGCCTGGGTCGAAAGTGTCACCATAGTCTGATCCGTCGACGACGCCGATACTGACAGCCTCTTCCTGCGCAATAATGCGTTGAATGAGCTGCCTGTAAGTGAGAACGGTGTTGTCGGCGAAATCGAAATTGGTGATGAGGTCGAAAGCGTCAGCGCCGATATCGAGCGTGAACTCTCCGTCGACCAGCATGGTCGAGCCGTCCGACAGTGTAATAATGAGGTTGCTGGAGCTGCCCGCCAGCGAAAACGTCACGTCCTGTTCGGTAACATCGCCGCCGAACTGGATCGTGTTCGTCATCCCGCCCAGGGGATTTTGGGTGTTATCGAGGACGGTGTCGAAGGTATAGCCGAAATCGAAGACATAAGTGTCGTTGCCGTTTTCGCCCGACAGAAAATGGACGCCGGCGCCGGGATCGAGCGTGTCGTCATAGTCGAAGCCGTACATAGTCGGCTTCTGCTGCGCGTCCATCAATTGAATAATGTCTTCCCAGCTGTAGCGCGTGCCATCGCTGAACGCGAGGACCTCGATGCGATCGAGCCACAAAGGACCAAACAGGCTGTAACCGGCATCGAATTGGCCCAAGATGGTGATTAAATCACTGGTGCCGTTGATAGTGATCAGCAAATCGTCGGAGTCGCCCTGGCGAGAGAAACTCAGGTCCGACCAGGTAATGCCGGCGCCGAATAAGACGTAATCGGTCGAGCCGTTGAATGGATCGGTGCGATTGACATTGATCGTGTCATGGCCATAGCCGAGGCCGAACTTATAGATATCGCTGCCATCGCCGCCGGATATGGTGTTGTTGCCGCCGACGCCGCCGTCGAGCACGTCTTCGCCGGGCGTGCCGAGGACAATCGCATCGGTGGGATCCGGCCGCGCAACGGCCTGCGCAATATCCGGCATGTCCCAGACCACGCCGTCCGAGAACGCGATCTGCGCAACACCGACATTGTCGTTCTGGTTGGCGCCGTTGAAGCTCAGGCGAACGCCCGTGAACTCACCCTTCACGGTGACCTGCTCGTCGGTGCCGTTGACCGACAGGATCAGGTCGAGACCGTCGCGGGTCGCCGTAATGCCGGTGGAGGCGACATTAGTGAAACGCAGGATGCTCGGGTCATCGTCGCTCAGCACCGGCTCGTCGTCGATGATGGTATCGTGGCCGAAACTGCCGCCCATCACGAAATTGTTGAGGCCGAGACCGGCGGTTACCGTCTGATCGCCGCCGTGCAGGTAATAGATGGACGCTCCATCCGGGCCGGTGAAGGTGCTGCCGCCCTCGATCACCTCCCCGCTCGGCACGCCGAGCGCCGTTGCCGTATCCTCAATATTCAGCGGCAGATTGCTGTTCTCATAGGCGGTGACCATGCTGGCGAACTGATAGCCATAGGTCACGTCCTGGCCGCTCGAGCGCGCAAAGTCGCCGAGCACGATATTGATGATCGGCAGCCATTGCTGCAGCCATGCGGTCGCGCCCGCGGCGCTGCTGGGGGCGGCTGCGAAAATCGCCTCGTACATCGGCGCCAGTTCGGCCGACGTGGTGGCGGTGAAAGAGTCCGTAGCGACATTATAAGCGATGCCCGGAAAGTACTGCGCCAGCGGCCCCTGCATGGCGAGGCGGACAACCTCAAGATTGAGCGCCCCCAGCGCTCCGTTGATCAGGTCCGTCATCGCGTCCAATGGGGCGCTCGAAATCACCCGTCAACTGACCGACGGCGAACGGCTGACCGTAGAACCGCGAGATGAAGCCGATCTCGGCTGCGGAGAAATCGATCCAATTCTCGCCGGCCGGTGCCGGCTGCGCCAAAACCTGCGCGAAGGTGGGCTGGGCGATGCCGTTGCCGTTGGCGTCGTAGACTGGATTGCCGCTGGCGAGCTTCCAGTAGGTGTTGCCGTTCCCGTCGGTGTATTGATAGGCGTAATCGTCGACCGTCGCATTGCTGTCGGAAATCGGTAGAGACCAGAACGGCGATATCCGCATTGCCGGTGGTCGGATCGACGACCTGCAGGTTGCCGTTGGCGTCCGGTAGCTCCACCGCTTCGGCCCAGGCCGTGAAGATCGGCATCGCCGCCGCGCGCAAACTTGCCAGATCGATGGCGTCGAGATTAGGAAGATTGGCATTGATGACGTCGATCAATGACGGATCGAGCGTCATCGCGACCTGCAAATCCGTCAACGTGCCATAGCCTTTGAGGTTAGGCATTGCGGCCGCGGCGGTGCTGACAGATGTGTCTCCCAGATATTGCGAGTGATAAGTGTCGGCGTTAAAGTTGACCTGATTGACGTCGCCCGTCGAGCCGTTGGTGAAGGTAAAGCTGCCGGTCGCGACGATCGTGTTGCCGTCAACGGTATCATTGGTCTGTGCGGTAGAGGTGAGATTGATGGAGGCGATGCCGGCCTGCTGCAGCGTTTCCAACTCGCCAGGATCGACCACGCCGTTGCTGTTGCTGTCGACCCAGATGTTTAGCTGCGAATAGATCGGATCACTGGCGTCGATCACGCCATCGGCATTGAAATCGTACTGTACGAGTGCCGCAAAACCATCGGCACCCGGACCGCCGAACATCTCGGTGATGTTCGGCGTTCCGTCAGCGCCGTTTTGCTCCAGGACCAGAATGCCGTCATTCGACCGGACCCAGCCGGTGCTCACGGCAAAGCCGGTGCCTTCCATATCGAGCTGCGGCGAGACACCGCTCACCAGCGGCGTAAGATTGATGCCCTCACCGGTGAGATCGAACACCAACGGATCGACGTGAAAGATCGTCGTTCCCGTTTTGGTGTAATAAATCTGGTTGCCGAGCTTGAATATGTCGGCGATTTGATCGTTGTAGGGTCGCTTCAAGTCGAGCAACCGTGACAACTCACCTTTGCCTAGGCCAACGTCGATACCGTCGGTGTCTTGCGAGAAAGGAACCTTAGGCCCACCGACATAGTTCGCTACATAGGTCTTATCCCCGAGCTGGTCCTCGATGACGAGATAGCCTTGATGGTTCAATCCGTAGCGCGTACCGTCTGGGCCGACGATCCATGGATCTTCAGAGCCTACACGTCCAATGGCGCCCCTGAGCAAGATGTGACCCGGCGAGAAGATTTGATCGGTCGGTGTTGATCCGGTGATTAGAATGTCATCAGATACGACAACGTTGTCGTGGCCGCCCTTGCTCTCGTCAATGATCGTTCCTCGGCCCGCATGCTCAACGAGATTCGTTCCGCTACCGAGATTGACCTTGAGGTTGACGACGTTACTTTCGAGAAAATCGTTTCCGTTTCCAAAATCGACTTCCTGCCAAGCAGCATTCGCGTCGTTCAGATAGACCTTGTCGTTGCCTGGATCGATCTTGAGGATTTCGAAGTTTTTGAACTCCGTCTGATATCCATTGATTTTGCCGTTGACGAAATCAATGTCATCGCCAATCGGCGTGAGATCCAGCACGTCTCCCTTAGAATTGGCGCCGCCGTCGACCACTTGAAGAGTGCCCAGAACCCCTAGACCGCGCGTATCGACCTTGACGGTATCGGCGTTACCGGTCAGCGTAATCTTTTGAATCGATACCAAGCGGTCAGTGCCGCCGTAGCCGTTGTCGGAAACAATGATAGGAGCAACGCCGAAGAACATCTGGCTTGACGTGTCCAAGTCCGGCTCGATTTGCACCGTCACGCCGTGGGGCCGCTGTTGGCCGTTCATCCCGACACTGTAATCCGCGGTAGCTACCCCGGATGTCGACGCTCCCTGTATGCCGCCGTCGATGAGGTTGTTTCCGCTGCCCCCGGAAATCGTATCGCTACCGAACCCGCCATAAAGATAGTCGTTCCCCGAACCACCGCGGATCGTCACATTACCGAATCCGCCTATGATCAAGTCATTATCAGTTCGCTGAGACAAATCGAGGTTGGTCGGGTTCTGGGCGAAATCCGCGTATCGGGTGCCGGCAAACCCAAAATACGCAATGTCGATATGATTTCCTTCAGTGTAAGAAATATTGGGATTGAGATACGGTGCTATAAGGGGAGCGGTCGCAGCATAGCCAACTCGATAGTATTCAGGTCCCCATCCCATCTCTTGATTGATTATGTTTTCTTTCTCTACGGTCTTTCCCAGAAAATCAAAGTTTGGATTGTTAAAATCCCACGGGCGAGATGTTCCATCAGGATTTAAGAGATCCATCGTACCGTCGATCGCATGAATAAGCTCATGGATGACTACACCGCCTAGCTTGTATGGCTGAAGCTGGCCGTATGCTCCCATGAACATGACATTGCCCGCATCACCGGGATCAATGCCGACGGTATTTGTGCTGGGGTAGCTTCGCGAACTACTGCCGGCAACATTGAACATCCATATTGAGCCTCTGGCTGCTCCTTGATCTAGTAGCGCCCGAGCAGTCGGAGAACCGTAGTACAGATCCAACAATGCGTACAGAATTTTGTCTTCGCTTCCGGGCGGCCACGTTTTAGCGTCGGGGTAGAACGTTGCAACATCGAGATTGCCTACTGGGGTCGCTATAACAGGTGGGGAATTTGGATCAGGTGGAGAATTTGAATCCTGCGGATTCCAAAATTTGATTGCTGCTACAACGTCGGCCCATGCCATTTCAGTTGCTCCAAGCTCGTTGTCTCGTCACTGACAGGGGTCAATGAGACTGCTTCCACAACTCCGACTGCCATTTATCGAACTCTTCTCGGCTCGCCGGCAGCCCGAGCAATTGGTTTTCATTTTCTGCGTTGAGGAAAGTGACAATGAAATAATTGCGCTCCTTCATTGCGGGCGTTGCCGGTCGAATGTATGACGAAGCAGCAGCCGACTTCGTTGCGATGTATACGTCCAGTTGATCGCCGGTCTTCGCTGCGCCGCTCAAAACATCGACGACCTGTACTTGCGCCGACAAAAGGTGCTTCCCCGGAGGGGGAAACGGTATACCTCCCAATGTCTCTTGCGGACCCAGCCAATCCAATTGTGATATGTGCACTTTTGCAATGACGACGCCTCTTGCTTCGCTCGGCAGATTGGCGAGATCATCTCGAGTGGGTGGCGCGTCAAGAAAGAACTTCATCGCATAGGGCCGCGCAGCACCCGTTTGCGTTTGTCCGAAGCTGTTGCTGACATTGAATACGAACGTCGCAACGACAAACGGGACCAAGACCAAAGAGCTGACAATTTTGACAAGTGATCGCATGGCGTACACCTGTTGAAGGAATGTTCCTTTCTGGGGCGAGGCGCTTAGCGATGCATTGCTGCAATTGATCGACAACGCATCGAATTTGTGTGGCTTTATCGGAGACGATTGTGGGACTGAAATGCCAGCCGGTGTCGTGCTGGCGGAATCGCCGCCGGGAAGGCGTAGGCGAAAAAACGCCTCGGTAGCCCATCCTCCTCCCGTGGAGAGCGAAACGACAACGCTCACCCGGCGCCCCCGGATCAGTTGCGAATTCCAATAGTTCAAGTCACGGTCGTACAGCCTTCGGTGGTTTGCAAGTGAAATTTCAATGTCTCGAAATTCCGCGCACCGAAAATCACAGATATTCCCGCGGCACCATCAATTTGCATGTCAGGCTCGCGGGAAAAATATCAGTCTCTGCGCTTGTGCTCTCGTTCTCGACTTACGCCCAACTAGTTGCAGGCAGGACCATGCGGAACTCATATACTCAAGTACCGCTTGAGCGACCTATCGCGAGCTCTAGTGAGATAACGCCTACGGCGACTTGGCTCCGATTTCTAGTTCACCTCCGATAAGGCCGTTTATCGGAAGTAATCCGATGTCCGTTGCAGGCCCGATCTCGGACCTGAACTTGGGCATCCCGCGATGTCTCAGAAGTGCCATAAGCGGACACAGCGCAGTCAGGTATGTCTGCGTCCCTCCGCATCTCTACCACGGGTCAATTCCTGTTCTAAGTGATGGCGCCAATCATGCGGCATAAATCAATAAACTGCCGTCAGCTGCCTTTTTGGTCGTAAATCCGGCGGATCCGCCGATGGCTCCGATGACGCTGAGATTGATTGTCCGCATTCTTCCGACGTGGGTGTCGGTTATCGTCAATATCTCGTTTGCCGGGTCAAAATTGAGAGTGGGTTGGTCCGTGTAGAAAATGTGGATCAGATTGATCGACGCCGCCGCGTTGACGTCCATGCCGGCGATCGTGCCGGTGTATTTCTCAGCGGAGTTGAGAAGGAGGATGCCGTTCGAGGCTGGATCGAAGGACACGTTGACCGACGACGGACCTCCGAGTTCGAGCTTGCCCGATCCATAGATCGTCGCGGTGCCCCCGGTTACTTCGCCTTCTATGCGCAAGACACTACCGGGACCGACCGTCAATGCGCCGGAATTATTGACCGAACCGGTAACGGTAAGATTGCCGCCACTGCATTCGATGGAGCCGGCATTGGCGATCGGCGTGGTTGTGTTGATGACATTATTGCCCTCTTGGGCTTGCAGGACGGCGCCTGCGACTGTGGAGATCGTGCCGCCGTCGATCTCGGCGCCCCCGAGCTGAACCATGGCGCCCGCAGAAGCGGAGACGATCCGCCCACTATTCTTGATTTTTTCTCCAAGCGACAGGACTCCCGAAGGTCCGGATGCCTGCAGCAAGCCTTCATTGCTAAAACCGGCGTCGGCCACAGTGATTGCCAGCGGTTCGTTGGTGCCGTTCCCGTTGCCGTCGATAACACCGTTGGCTCCGTTGATGAAAATCAAATAGGGATCAGTTGAACCGGAAGCGATTATCCCCGACCCGGAGATCGTGCTTTCGTTGGTGAGCTGGCCGAGGCTGCCGCTTGTGGGGAGCTCGTAGGCCGCAATCCGACCGTGGCCGGTTAAGACTATCTTACCGCCGCCGTTGATCTGCACGGCGTCCTTCACTTTAAGAAAGCCGCCGCTTTGGATGATGATCGTGCCAGTATTTTTGTACGCCGCGTTGCCACCATCACCAGCTGGGTTTTGTTTGGTAGCACCCTGCTGCTGATTGAAGGAGCCGAGCACCAGCGACGTCGCGTTTCCTATCTCGATTGTGCCGGCCAGTGCCCCGCTTCCTGTCCCTTGTAGGACATTAACTTCGTGCGCGTTAATGGCGAGAGTGGCGCCATTCGCCATCTCCAATATCGCTACCGTATTTTCCCGCGAAGATGTGACCGTGTAGCTTCCGCTCGCAGTGATCAGCGCCGCGCTGTCGGAAGCCGGCAAGCCGTTCGTCCAATTTGAAGCCGTATTCCAGTCGCCGTTCCCGCTCATCCAGCTATGTGACATCGCTTGTCTCCCGCTCAGACTTCGCGTCTCACGGGAGACTAACCTCTTTTCCGTTTGTCGCCCATATGCATCAGGCGAGCGAGAGTTAGCGCGCCGGAAAAGCTGACATTGGATCATGTGCAGCCGCGTTTCGGTGCGGACACTGACGTCCGCTGTGGGTCAAAAGGAGACATCACGCCTCTATCTGGGGCGTAGTCTCCGGTGTAGATTGATCCGCTATCAGCGCGTGAGAATAAAAAAGGAAAAGCGCCATGAAGACACTCTTGTCATCTTTGACCGTTGCATCAGTTTTGTTGGCCACTTTGGCTTCAACACAAGCCGCCGATCTATCGCCACAAGAGGCGATGAAGATCGCGGTTGACGCCTACATCTACGGCTATTCGTTGATGACGAGCGACGTGACGGAGAAGGCTTTCACCAATACGACTGCGCCCAGCCCAGAAACCTTTCAGGCCCCTATAAATCAATTTGTGAGCATCCCGAAGTACCCGCCAGCAGACTATAAGGGTGTCACCGCCCCAAACGCGGATACGCTCTATTCAGCTGCGTTCCTCGACGTGTCGAAGGAACCAATCATACTGTCCTACCCCGACATGCACGGCCGGTACTTTCTCTTTCCGATCTACTCGCAATGGACGAATGTGCTCGCCGCACCGGGCAAGCGCACTCTAGGCACGGAGGCGCAGACCATCGCTATCGTTGGTCCTCACTGGCAAGGGACATTGCCGTCGGGCATTACGCAGACTGTCAAGTCTCCGACCAATTCTGTTTTCATCATCGGGCGCGTCTACGCTGACGGGACGGCGGAAGATTACGCAGCGGTGAATGCTGCGCAGAAGGAGTTCAAGCTCGTCCCGCTGAGTTCATACGGTAAGTCTTACACCCCGCCGGCCGGGACGATTGATCCCAAGGCACCCAGTGTGAAGGAAAAGGTTCGGGACATCATCAGCAAGATGGACGCCCAGACCTATTTCAACACAATGGCCACGTCGATGACCGCCAACCCCCCAGTGCTGCCGCAGGATGCAGCCATCGTCGCGGAAATGGCGAAGATCGGCCTTGTGCCCGGCAAGCCATTCGATCTGGGCAAGCTTCCGCCTGCCGTTCAATCCGCGCTTGCCGATGTCGAGAAGGCGGCTTCCGATAAAATCGAGGAACAGCTTAAGACGGGCAACAAGGTCGTCAACGGCTGGCTGCTGACGAGCGGTACCGGCGACTACGGCACGAACTACTTGTGGCGAGCGGCCATCTCCAATTACGGCTGGGGCGCAAACCTGACCAAGGATGCGATTTACCCCAGCACGAAGGACAGTGAAGGAAAGCCGCTGGTGGGTACGAATGTCTACGTGGTCCATTTCCCGAAAGGCGAAACGCCGCCTGCCGAAGGCTTCTGGTCGATCACGATGTACGACACCTCGTATTTCTTCTATCCAAATTCGCTCAACAAACAGACGGTGAGCATGCGTGATCATCCGGTATTAAATCCGGATGGGTCGCTCGATCTTTATTTCTCGCACGACAAACCTGCCAAGACGCCAGATGCCAACTGGCTGCCTGCGCCGAGCGACCAATTCATTCTAATGATGCGTTTGTATTGGCCAAGGGAAACGCCTCCCTCGATCCTCGACGGGACGTGGTCCCCGCCGCCGGTAAAGACCGCAGGTTGATGTAAGATGGGCGCGCGCGGCGTCCGCCTTGGGTCACAAGCGCATCTTGAATAGTCGTCGCCCGAATGTCCGCCAAGTGTGCAATAAGCAGACATTCTGGGTACGAAATGAAAGAGGCCGCCAACTGAGGCGGCCTCTCCGAACTAATTGAGCTTCATTACGGCTCTCAGTGTATTCTGACACCTTGGGCACTCAAAGGTACGAAGATCGTAGCCCGGTTTGTCCGGCGCGATGCGAGACAGATACATTGGCACCGTACAATCCGGACATTTCGGTCGCTTGGTGATTGGCGAGGTTTCTAGCGTGTATTCGGAAAACGTCATTAGCGACTCCGGCTACAGGCGGGAGCATTGCCGACCTCTCAGCCGCCGACGCCTGGGTAAGGATGCTGTCGGCGATGGCGCAAGATGCGACCGATTAATGATTGTTACTGAGCCGAAGTGCTCACTTGAAAACTGAAGAGGCCTACGCTTGCTCCGATTCTCGGCGTTGTCTTGTGTCCCAGCCGATCCCATTGTGCGGCCATTCTCAGCAATGTCTCTCGCTCGGGTATCGCGCGCTCACCGCAAAAACTGACACGGCGAGGCTTCACGATGATGTCCGCAAAGTGCCAATCTCAGAAATGAAAGAGGCCGCCAACTGAGGCGACCTAATGCAACGTGGGTTTGAGGAATAGCTGCCGCTCTAGTATCGCGGCGCGTGTCCAAATTTGTGCAAGGTCCAATAGGCTTTGCCGGTCTTCATCGGACTCGGCGGACGCGGCCGATAGAAGCGCCTCTTTGGCGTACTGCCAGAACTGTTCTGGGCTATTCAACATGGGCAACCTCGCGGTGGTCCCGACCCGAAAGCACCGTGCGCTTAGCTAGGACAAATAGCGAGCCTCTTAATTCGCTACTCGCCCCTTGTGCTGGATCAAAAGCGACTTCGACGAACTAGGCGCGGATCAGGAAGGCACGTCATGTCAGAAGGTACTGTTTTCCAGTTCATTGCACCAATCAGAATTTTCGAAACGTGCCTGGCGCAGGACCCGCATTAAAAAGACCCCAGCGGGTGGGGCCCGGCTGGGGTCTTAGTACGCACAACACTTCCGGCGCGCCTGTAGCTGGGAGCCAAAAATGCGCCAGGTAATGTGTGACCTTGACCCGGGACGCTATTCCGATCTGCCTAAAATCGCTCACTTCGAAATGAGGGTGGATAAGTCGAATAACTTGGACCCGGCTTTGCCGGGATCAAGAAGAAAACGCGCTCCCGCGACTTCCGCTTTGAGTCACCAGTGAACCTTGAAAATGGTCGCTGCCGAATGTCCGCTAAGTGCCAATAGACGACATCCCGCGCGGCTGATCGTAACAACGGACGAACCAATCAACCTTAAGATTGTTGTCGTACCGTAGGACCGCAATGACAATCGAAAACAATGTACTGCGCGAGGACCTCCGCGCTTGGATGAAGTCGCCTGCAATAGGACTGCCGGAATATTCGGCTGATCTGCAAGTCCAACGCCGTGTCGGAAGAATGATCGCTAGTTGCGGCGCTGGGGATTTGCCGCGAGCGCAACAAAGATTAGTGGTCAATTCGATACAGACTCGCCCCTCGGAAGAGCCGTAGCCTTCGGGTTGTTCCCTAGCGTGGCTTGCTCAATGTCGAAGTACCGCCGCCGTCTTTACGGGACCGGCAGCAACCGCTCGCAGGGCTTATGCAGAAGACCAATTTCAGAGGCCAGTTTAGCAACGTCGCGGATGCCTGCGCACTTGCCCAGAGCATTGTCGATACTGTGCGCGAACCTGTCATTGTACTCGATAAAGGGTTGCGCGTAATCGCTGCAAGCCGCTCGTTCTATTCGGCCTTCAAGGTGAGCCCAGAGGAGACACAGGGCAGGCTCTTTTACGCATTAGGCGATGGCCAATGGGATATTCCAAAGCTTCGCGTGCTGCTGGAGAAAATCATACCGGAACACGGCGTGATGGAGGATTATGAGGTCGAGCATGAGTTCCCGAACCTCGGACACCGCATCATGCGCTTGGATGCACGCCAAGTGTTCTACGAGGGCGGCGCAGAAACAACCATTCTGCTCGGAATCGAGGATGTCACCGAGCGTCACACGCTGGAACGCCAAAAAGATGAGCTTCTGAAACAGAAGGACACGTTGCTCGAGGAAATTCAACATCGCATTTCCAATAGCCTACAAATTATTGCCGGAATTATCCTGATGAAAGCAGACACGGTAAGCTCCGAAGAAACGCGCCGCCTTTTGCGGGACACTCACGATCGCGTCATTTCGATCGCGACCATCCAACAAACGCTCCATGCGTCGGGGACAATAGGGCCTGTGGAAATGCTTCCTTATCTCACGAGACTGGGCGATGCCCTCGCGGCATCCATGATCGGAGACGTTCGACCAGTAACGCTGAAGGTGGTGGGCACGGCGGGCAGTTTAAGCTCTCGTGAGGCAGAGAGCATTGGCTTGATTTCCACCGAACTCGTCATGAATGCACTGAAGCACGCATTTCCCAGCGAAAAGATGAACGGTAGGATCTCTATCGCGTACGATGTCGATGGCGCAGATTGGAAACTCTCGGTTGCCGACAATGGAATCGGCAAGCCCGACGGCGTCTTTGCCCAGGCGAAGACCGGTCTCGGAACCGGCATCATCAAGGCCCTCGCGCATGACCTGAACGCCAACGTTGAAACATTGGCTAGTCCCGAGGGCACGATCGTCTCGATAACTCATACCACTTTCGCGGCAACAGTAATCCGATCGGCCTGAGAGGGATCAGAGTGTCAGCTTTGGGTCATTAGGCGACATCGAGCCCGCGCAGTGTGAGGTCCGATTCACTCCGAACATCGGACATCTGCAAACACGGCCGTCATGTCAGCCAAGTGCCATAAGCAGACATTCGGCCCTTGGTACGAAATGAAAGAGGCCGCCAACTGTGGCGGTCTTATGTGGCGGTGGGCTTATCGGGTGGGGACCGTCGTTCTAGTAAGGCGGCTTGTGTCCAAGTTCGCGCTAGGTCCAGTAGGTTTTGCCGGTCGTCGTCGGACTCGGCGGATAATGCCGAAAGAAGTGCCTCTTTCGCGTACTGCCAGAAATCATCCGTACTCGGCATGGGCAAGCCCTCGTGCCCCGGTCCCGATTAGCTACGATGTGATCCCTAGAACTTGCCGTCTGTTCCAAATTGCTCACTTTGAGTTCCGCCTCAAATCTCTCCACAATAAAGGATTAGAGCCTATTTCTTGCTGTCGTCCGGCTGCGGCTGTTGTTGCTGTTGGGCGACGTGTTGAGGTGAATACGGGGGACCGCCAGATTGTTACTGGCCTAACCGTGAATGAAAAGGTCAATATCCGAGCGGACTACTATCGCACTGCGCGTGCGATGGCTCACTCCCTGCTTTCGACCGGTCAATACCATCGCGCGGACGGAGTTGCGATAAAGGCGATCGAACGAATGAGGGAGTTTTCAGTCACATCTATTACGTGAAGCAACGCTGGGCTGACCTACAAATTATTGCCAAAGCAAACGACGATGAGAGAAAAGAATGGGTCGAAAATAAATACAAATACCCTGCTTCCGCGCTGAAACTTTATCGCTTGATTCTCTTCTACAAGCTCTTCGTTAGTCTCGATAAGCCGTTGATAATATGTGAGGGAAAGACCGATAGCGTCTATCTCAAATCAGCGATCCGTAGCCTCACCAAATTTCACTCAAAACTGGCGACGGCTTCGAAAAGCACATACGACGTTCAATGTGAAATTTCTGAGATATGGACCACAGATCTCCGAAACTCTTCGCTTGGGAGGTGGAACGGGTGATCTAAAGCGCTTACTTTTGGAATATCCCGACTTCGTTGCAAAAATCAAACACGCGCCGCTAAAGCACCCGGTGATTATGGTCGTCGACAACGATGACGGCGCGAAGCCAATATTCTCAGCCATCAAAAGCAAGTTTCATGTCACGGCAGAACTTACCACAAAGCTTCCTTTCTATCACCTTTGTCACAATCTCTTTCTTATCAAGACGCCAGAAAGAGGATCGAGCGGTACTTCCCGCATTGAAGACTTTTTTGCATTAAAAGTTCTTACGACGAAGTTGGAGGGGAAGAGCTTCAATCCCGACGATAAGATCAATCCCGCCACGGAATACGGCAAAGCGGCCTTTGCGGAACACGTAGTAAGGCCCGATGCAGCGAAAATTGACTTCTCCAAATTTACGCCTCTGCTTGATCGAATAGTCTCTGTAATCGATAAGTACCCATAGGCGCCACAATCCCCCTTCCTGGGGCGTTGCCGGATTGTCGATTCGTCAGGGCGCATGGGGCGGCGGCACGTGACAAATGCACAAACGACAGCGACACCCGAGCAATTCCACTTCTCCATCACCTATACCGAGGCCGAGCTCAGATCGATCGGCAAGCTGATCGCGTCGCGGCGGGCACGGGCGGAGAATGACAATACGATGTTCGGCCTGATCTTCGCGGTGCCGCTCGTCATCGGCCTTGCCGTCTATGTCGCCTTCACGTTCGAACTGATCGCGCGCGACGCTGTGCCCGCGGCGCTGATCGCGGCCTTTATCGCCTACCCCGCCGGCTGGGCGACCTATCGGTGGCTGCTGCGCCGCTATTACCGCAGGCGTCCCATCGACTTGCAGCTCGGACCGTGGAATTACACGTTCGGCGCGGATGGCATTTCCTATATCAGCGACAACATCGTGGTGCAGATGAAGTGGGCCGCAATCGATTCCGCCCACGATCTCGGCCGGATCGTGCTGCTGCGTTTCGGCGACCAGAACGTTTTCATCCCCAACCGCATGTTCGCCGACAATGCGGCACGCGAGACCTTCGCCGCCTTCTGCGCCGCATGGGTCAAG
>CAWFWC010000006.1:0-32651 GCA_963819465.1 uncultured Alphaproteobacteria bacterium | reverse complement strand
GGCTCGAACTATCAGGCTCAAGGCCTCAAACTATCGAAGCATTTTCGCAGTTGAGATGTCGCGCAGGCCGCGAAATAGCAGTGGCCTTTTGCGCTGGGACGCGTTCTTCTGTGTGGGGGACTGCTTAGGATACAAGCGTGGGTCGCGATGACGCGGACGCTGATCGTGGGCTTTGCCGCGCTGCTTGCGGCGGTTGCAGGCTGTGTCGGGCCGGCTTTGCTGCCACAGGTGGGCTCCGATCGGCCTGGCGGCGATTATTCCGCGCTTCGGTCCTCGGCGGCGATCCTACGGTCTGCGCGGCGCGCTGCGAGCGCGACAAGAACTGCAAGTCCTGGAGCTTCTCCTATCCCGCCTCCGGCGCGCCGGCGACGTGCTATCTCAAGCGCGAAGTGGTCGCCCCGGTGGCGTCGGGCTGCTGCGTTTCGGGCGTGCGTGGCGCCGGCGTGATCGAGCCCGCAAGCGGGCGCCACCGAATTTTGGATCGACCGTTACGGTGGTGACTTTCGCTCGTTCGAGACGCCCAGGCGGATGCCAGCGGCAAAGCCTGCGCCGACGCGTGCCAGGGCGACAACAAGTGCCGGGCCTGGACCTATCGGCGGCCCGGCTACGGCACGGCAACCGCGCGCTGCTATCTGAAAGACACGATCAAGCCGCCGCGGCGGCGGCCGTGCTGCGTTTCCGGCGTGGTGCGCTAAGTCGCCGAATTAATCGGATTGATCGTCTACTTCACCGTGGTGAAGAAACGCGACAGCCGCAGCGCCGCGGGCCATTCCCAGACCGGCTGGCGCTTGGCCGCCAGATCCCACGAGCCGACCAGCGCGTCGACGCGGCCGACCAGATCGGACACCGGCAGGAGCCCGACGCCGCCCATGTCGAGCGGGATGCGGCTGTCGGCGGAATTGTCGCGATTGTCGCCCATGACGAAGAGATGGCCCGTCGGCACCGTGAGCTCGGGAATATTGTCGAACTGGCCGATCGTCGTGTGCTTGAAGATCGTGTGCGTGTGCCCGCCGGGCAGGGTCTCGATGTAGCGATCGACCGGTTCGCGCGTGCCGTCCTCGGATTCGTTCTGCCCGATGCCGTCAGGCGTCAGTCCGACCTCCGTGCCGTTGATACACAGGCGGCCGTCCTTCATCTCGATGCGGTCGCCGGGCAGGCCTACAACGCGCTTGACCCAGATCTGCGAGCGGTCGCCCGGCCAGCGGAACACCACGACGTCGCCGCGGTGTGGCAGTGCGCCAAGGATGCGGCTGGATTCCGGCAGCGTGACGAAAACCGGCAACGAGGCCGAGCTGTAGCCGTACGGGAATTTGGTCGCCAGCAGTTCGTCGCCGATCTGCAGCGTCGGCTCCATGGAGCCTGACGGTACATAATAAGGCTCGGCGATCGCGGTCTTGGCCGCGACCACCAGCGCGACGATGACCACGATGTCGGCGACACTTCTGACCCAGCGATGCATGGCACGAATTCTCCTGCGCGTTCTCTTGCGCGCTTAGCGCAATCGTCTGATGGCGGTCGATTGATCTGGAAATCCGGTTCCCGCTGTTCCGGATCGGCCGCTAATCCGCCTTGCGATCATGTCGCAAACAAGGCTTTTTCTGGATATCAGCCCCCGGTTCCACCGACCGTGATGCGATCGATCCGCAAGGTCGGCTGCCCGACGCCGACCGGCACGCCTTGGCCGTTCTTGCCGCAGGTGCCGATGCCGTTATCGAGCTTGAGATCGTTGCCCACCATGGAGACGCGGTGCAGGTCGGTCGGCCCATTGCCGATCAGCATAGCACCCTTGATCGGCGCGCCGACCTTGCCGTTCTCGATGCGATAGGCCTCCGTGCACTGGAACACATATTTGCCCGACGTGATGTCGACCTGGCCGCCGCCGAAATAGGTGGCATAGATGCCGTTTTTCACCGAGCCGATGATCTCTTGCGGATCGTGCGCGCCGGCCAGCATGTAAGTATTGGTCATGCGCGGCATCGGCACGCAGGCAAAGCTCTCGCGCCGGCCGTTGCCGGTCGGCTTCATGCCCATAAGCCGCGCATTCTGGCGGTCTTGCATATAGCCGACGAGAATGCCGTCCTCGATCAGCATGGTGCGGTTGGTCGGCGTGCCTTCGTCGTCGATCGACAGCGAGCCGCGGCGCAGCGCCATGGTGCCGTCGTCGAGCACGGTGACGCCCTTGGCCGCCACGCGCTGTCCCATCAGGCCCGCGAACGCAGATGTCTTCTTGCGATTGAAATCGCCTTCAAGTCCGTGGCCGACGGCTTCGTGCAGCATGACGCCGGGCCAGCCCGGGCCGAGCACGACATCCATTTCGCCGGCCGGCGCCGGAACCGCTTCGAGATTGATCAGCGCCTGACGCACGGCGTTGTCGACCGCGCCCTGCCAGGCATCGGTGGCGATGAAGCGCTCATAGCCTTCGCGGCCGCCGTAACCGTCGCTGCCCGTCTCCTGCCGCGTGCCGTCGCCGACGACCACCGAGACACTCAAACGCACCAGCGGCCGGATGTCGCGATAGGTCTCGCCATCGGTGCGCAAAATCTCCACGGCCTGCCAGGTGGCGGCGAGCGTCGCGGAAACTTGACGCACGCGGGGATCCTTGGCGCGGGCATAGGCATCGATGCTTTCGAGAAGCCGCGCCTTGGCGTCGAAGGCCGGACTGCCGAGCGGCGATTCTTCGCCATAGAGCTTCACATTGGTGCGCGCCGGTGGCTCGGCATACTTTCCGGAATAGCCGCCTTTGACCGCGTGCACTGCGTCGGCGGCGCGCTCGATGGCCGCCTCCGAGACGTCGGAGGCATGCGCATAGCCGACCGCCTCGTCCTTGACCGCGCGCAGCCCAAAACCCTGCGACGTGTCGTAGGTGGCCTGCTTCAGCCGGCCGTTGTCGAAGACCAGCGCTTCGGACTGCCGGTATTCGAGAAAGAGTTCGCCGTCATCGGCGCCTTCAAGGCCGCGCGAAATGATCTTGCCGAGTTGCGGGCGATCGAGGCCGGCGCGGTCGACGAGCGAAATGGTGGAATCGGTCATGGAACGGTCCCTTGGGGCATTCTTGGGATTTGGTCTTGGTCTATAGGTCTTGGTCCACAGTTCTTGGCCCATAGATAGGCGCTTCGCGGCCGTCCGGCGAGGGGCCTCGATCGCGCGGTTCAGTCGTGCTTGGGGATGCCGGCTTTTTCGATCACCGCGCCCCATTTGGCGATATCGGCCTTCAGGCGCGCGGTCATGTCCTCGGGCGTGCTCCAGCGCATCGCCATGCCCATCTGTTTCGCTCGGTCCTGAACCAGGGGCGTCGGAATGACCTCTTTCAAGGCGGCACTCAGGGTGGCGACGATGCTTGCTGGCGTAGCCGCGGGGACCGACAGCCCGTTCCAGCTCTCGACCTCGAAGTCTTTCAGTCCGCTTTCGATTGCGGTCGGCACTTCGGGCAGGTAGGCGGTCCGTTCCCGGCCGCTCGAAGCCAGCGCGACGATTTTCTTTTCGATCAGGAGACCATTGATCGCGGCATAGAATTCGAAAGCCACGTCGACATCGCCGCGCAGCACGGCGCTCGCCATGTCGGGCGAGGCGCGGAACGGCACGATCGCGGCATCGATGCCGGCCGTGCTGACGAACAGATCGGCGGCGAGGTTTTGCGTACTCCCTGGATTGATGGTGCCGATATTGAGCTTGCCCGGGTTCTTGCGCGCCGCCTCGATGATGTCTTGCACCGATTTCAGCGGCGAGCCGGCGCGCGTGACGATCAGGAGATCGAAGAAGGCTGCGGTCGAGACCGAGTGGAAATCGGTGAGCGCGTTATAGGGTAGCGATTTGAACAGCGACTCGGCGATTGCGGTGTTGTTGCCGGTCATCAGCAGCGTGTAGCCGTCGGGCGCGGCGCCGGCGCCGGCCTGGGCGGCGACGACGCCGCCGGCGCCGGGCCGGTTCTCGACAATGAACTGCTGGCCCAGCCGGTTCGAGAGCCTGTCGCAGATGATGCGCATGCCGACATCGGCGACGCCGCCCGCGGCATAGGGCACGATCAGCGTCACCGGCCGCGTCGGATAGGCGCCCTCGCTGCGCGCCGGCGGCGGAAAGGCGGCGGCAAGAATGAAGAGCGCGGCCGCAACGACCGCGATAGTGCGCACAGCACGCATGAACGTTTCCCCGCAGCGATTATTTGCGGCAAGGCTACGCCACCAGGCGCCGGGCAGGCAATCGAGGCGGACTTGCCGCCGCGGCCTGCGACACTAGCGCACGACGCTCAAGCGAAAATCACGGCAGCTGATCGTAGCCTTCGCCGAAGCCCTTGAGGCTCATCGGGAAGCCGATGCCTTCCTCGGGCGTCTGGAAGATAATGAAGGTCGAGGTCTGGCCGGTGCGCAACTGCCCAATCAGCTTGTCGTCCATGGTCACTTCGGCGATGCAGCCGTTGGGCAGGCAGCGCACGAAACCGGCGCGGCCGACATCGGCATTGTCGATCTTCAATCCGAGGCCGGAGGGCAACAACACGCCGAGCGGCGCGACCACGCGCATCAGCCGGCTCTTCTGATCCGAGGTCTTGAGCACGATCACGGTGAGGCCGACATTGGGCCGGTCCTCGGCGGTCACGCTTTGCATCAGCGCGCACTGCTCGCTCTGGGCGCCAGGCGGAGTGTCGCAGCGGATCTGCCAGTCGCCGTGCACCGACTTCACGGCGCCCTGGGCGCTGGCCGCCTCGGTCCAGACCACGCTCGATGCCGCGGCAAAGAGGATGGCGGCACCGGCGCGCGCGGATGCCAAGGTGCGCAGCCAAAGCCGCAACCGCGATCCGCAGTCGACTATTGCCATGGTCACGTCTCTCCTTGGGAGTGTCTCGGGCGAGCCGGCAGGTTCGGGGAGTCCCCCAGCCTCAAAAAAACCGGCCCAAATAACCGGGGGTCTTGGACCGGCCGCCGAATCCGCTCCCGGCGGCCCGGCAGGCGCGCCGACGGCGCGAATCAGTCGGCCCTCGCGGCCCCTCGTATGCAGGCCCTTGCCTACATCGTGAACCCGCCGTGTCAAGATCGATCGAGACCAGCCCATTATGGCAGCCAAAAGGTCGCCGCAACGTGCCGCGGCGCGCCGGATCGGCAGGGCGAGATGCGGCTATGCACCGCTGCAAAAATGCGGCCGAGGAGTGCATTGCGGCAAGGCCGGATTTGTGGTTTGGAGAACCCGGGATTCCCCTATCCCGTCGCTACCTGCCAAGGGCCTAGGCGCGCGGCCTAGTCGGGCCGAGGCCTAACTCCGTCCGAAGCGGCGACGTCACACTGCTGCGGTCTGCGCCGACGTAATGTCTCAACGCTCGCTGCCGGTGGCCGTGACCAAAAACCGAAGCAGGGAGAAGAGTGACAGATGAAGGTGCGTGCACATTTGACCGCCATTGCCCTCGCCACGGCCGCGATCGCCATGGTGATGGGTTCGGGCGCGGCTCTGGCGCAGCTCGGGCAACCGGAGCCGTGGCAGATGGATCTGCAGCTAGCCGCGACTCCGATCATGGAGAAGATCGCCTCGTTTCATTATGCCCTGCTCTGGATCATCGGCGCCATTTCCGCCTTCGTTCTCGCGTTGCTGCTGATCGTCATCGTGCGCTTCAACGCCCGCGCCAATCCGACGCCGTCGCGCACCACGCACAACACGCTGATCGAAGTGCTATGGACCATCGTCCCGGTCGTCATTCTTGCCGCCATTGCGGTGCCGTCATTCCGGCTCCTGTTCGTCGAGCTCGAAGTGCCGAAGCCCGACCTTACCATCAAAGCGACCGGCAAGCAGTGGTTCTGGAGCTATAATTATCCGGACAACGGCAATTTCGAATTCGACTCGCTGATGGTCCAAGAGAAGGATCTGAAGCCCGGACAGCCGCGCCTGCTCACGGTCGACAATGAGTTGGTCGTGCCGGTGAACAAGGTCGTGCATGTCCTGGTGACCGGCGCCGACGTCATCCACTCCTTCACGGTGCCGTCGTTCGGCTCGCGCATCGATGCCGTTCCCGGCCGCATGAACGAGACCTGGTTCAAGGCCACCGTCACCGGCATGTTCTACGGCCAATGCTCCGAGCTGTGCGGCAAGGATCATTCGTTCATGCCGATCGCGGTGCGGGTGGTGAACGATGCCGATTTCGCCGCCTGGGTCGCCCAGGCGAAGCAGAAATTCGCAACCGACGACAAGGCTCCAGCAAATACGCTGGCCGCCCGCTGAGGCGCGGTGGCGGAAAGCCAAGAACTGAGAACTCGAGACTAGAAGCGGCGTGAAAGTCGCTAACGAAGGGACTGGCAATGGATACGATGGCACACGCAGCGCATGGTGACGAAGGCGGACACGCGATCCCGCACGGCTGGCGGCGCTTCGTCTATTCGACGAACCACAAGGACATCGGCACGATGTACCTCGTGTTCGCGATCTGCGCCGGTCTCATCGGCGGCGTGCTGTCGATCCTGATCCGCGCCGAGCTGATGTATCCCGGCATCCAGATTTTCCACGAGACCCATACGTTCGACGTCATCGTCACCGCCCACGGCCTGATCATGATCTTCTTCATGGTCATGCCGGCCATGATCGGCGGCTTCGGCAATTGGATGGTGCCGCTGATGATCGGCGCGCCGGACATGGCGTTTCCGCGCATGAACAATATCTCGTTCTGGCTGCTGCCGGCCTCGTTCGCGCTGCTGCTGACCTCGATGTTCGTCGAGGGCGAGCCCGGCACCAACGGCGCCGGAACCGGCTGGACGATCTACGCGCCGCTGTCGACTTATGGTCATCCCGGCCCGGCGATGGATTTCGTCATCCTTTCGATCCACCTCGCCGGCGCTTCGTCGATCCTCGGCGCCATCAACTTCATCACCACGATCTTCAACATGCGCGCACCCGGCATGACGCTGCACAAGATGCCGCTGTTCGTATGGTCGATCCTGGTGACGGTGTTCCTGCTGCTGCTGTCGCTGCCGGTGCTTGCCGGCGCCATCACCATGCTGCTCACCGACCGCAATTTCGGCACCACGTTCTTCAACCCGGAAGGCGGCGGCGATCCGCTATTGTTCCAGCATCTGTTCTGGTTCTTCGGCCATCCCGAAGTCTACATCCTGATCCTGCCGGGCTTCGGCATGGTCAGCCAGATCGTCGCCACCTTCTCCAAGAAGCCGGTGTTCGGCTATCTCGGCATGGCCTATGCGATGGTGGCGATCGGCGGCGTCGGCTTCATCGTCTGGGCGCACCACATGTACAATGTCGGCATGTCGGCGACGGTGCAGGCCTATTTCATCGCCGCGACGATGGTCATCGCGGTCCCCACCGGCGTGAAGATCTTCTCCTGGATCGCGACCATGTGGGGCGGCTCGATCGAGTTCAAGACGCCGATGCTGTGGGCGATCGGCTTCATCTTCCTGTTCACCATCGGCGGCGTCACCGGCGTGGTGCTCGCCAATGCCGGCGTCGACCGCACTCTGCACGGCACCTATTACGTCGTCGCGCATTTCCACTACGTGCTGTCGCTCGGCGCCGTGTTCGCGATTTTCGGCGGCTGGTACTACTGGTTCCCGAAAATGACCGGCTACATGTACAACGAGACCATCGGCAAGCTGCACTTCTGGTTCACCTTCATCGGCGTGAATATCGTGTTCTTTCCGCAGCACTTCCTCGGTCTCGCCGGCATGCCGCGACGCTATGTCGACTATCCGGACGCGTTCGCCGGCTGGAATTATGTGTCGTCGATCGGCTCCTACATTTCCGGCTTCGGCGTGCTGATCTTCCTGTACGGCATGGCGGTGGCGTTCGCGAAGAAGGAGCGCGCCGGCAACAATCCGTGGGGACCGGGTGCGACCACGCTGGAATGGACGCTGTCGTCGCCGCCGCCCTTCCATCAATATGAGACGCTGCCCCTGATCCGATGAGCGTGACCTTCGTCCCAGCGGAACTGTCCGGCGAGCAAGGCGTCGATCCGAGCATCGCGCCGAGCATCGCCGGCGCTCGCGACTATCTCGAAGTGATGAAGCCGCGGGTGATGTCGCTCGTCGTGTTCACCGCTTTGGTCGGGCTCGTGCTGGCGCCGGGCCATGTGCATCCGGTGATCGGCCTTACCGCGCTGATCTGCATCGCGGTCGGCGCCGGCGCCTCGGGCGCGCTGAACATGTGGTACGACGCCGACATTGACGCGCGCATGTCGCGCACCGCTGCGCGCCCGATCCCAGCCGGCCGGCTGCGGGCCGGCGAGGTGCTGGCCTTCGGCCTGACGCTGGCGGGTTTTTCCGTCGCCGTGCTCGGGCTTCTGGTCAATGTCGTCGCCGCGGCGCTCCTGGCGCTGACTATCGGCTTCTATGTCCTCGTCTATACAATGTGGCTCAAGCGCTCGACGCCGCAGAACATCGTCATCGGCGGCGCCGCGGGCGCGCTGCCGCCGATCATCGGCTGGGCCTCGGTGACCGGCGGCGTCTCGCTCGAGCCGGTGGTGCTGTTCCTGATCATCTTCATATGGACGCCGCCGCATTTCTGGGCGCTGGCGCTTTACCGCAAGGACGATTACGCCCGCGCCGGCGTACCGATGCTCCCGGTCGTCGCCGGCGACAGCGCGACGCGCCGGCAGATCCTGCTCTACACGCTCATTCTCGCGCCGCTCGGCGCGGCGCCCTGGCTCATGGGCTATGCCGGGCTCGCCTATGGCATCACGGCGATCGCCGGGGGCGCCGGCATGCTCGTTCTGGCGCTGCGCATTCTCGCCGAGAAGGACGGCTTCAAGGCGAGCAAGCAGATGTTCGCCTTCTCGATCCTCTATCTGTTCCTGCTGTTTGCCGTGTTGCTGGCCGACCGGATGTCGGGAGGGCTCGTCGGCCACTTCACGTTATGAGCACGAGTGATTTGATGATGGACAGCGATCGCACGCCGAACGCGCAGAAACCGGAAGCCGGAATCCGACTGACGGAGGCGCAGCAACGTGCCCGCCGGTCGCGTTCGATCGCCATCGGCGTTGCGCTCGGCCTGCTCGCGCTCCTGTTCTACATCGTCACGCTGGTCAAAGGACCGGGCGTGCTGGGAGGAGGGCCGCTGTGAGTGCGCCAAGGAAATCGCGCCGATCCGATCTGATCGTCGCCTTTTGCTGCGGCGCTTTTGTCGCGCTGATGGTGGGCGCGGCTTACGCCTCGGTGCCGCTTTACTCCTGGTTCTGCCGCGCCACGGGCTTCGGCGGCACGACGCAAGTCGCGACTTCGGCGCCGGCCAAGGAGATTCCCGGACGCACCATCACCGTGCGCTTTGACTCCAATGTCGCGCCGGGCCTGCCCTGGAGCTTCGAGCCGGAGCGCCGCACCATCGACGTCAAGCTCGGCGAGGTGGTGACCGTCTATTATTCTGTGACAAATGAATCGGCGCGCACGACCACGGCACAGGCCGGCTACAATGTCGCGCCGCCGACCGCCGGCATCTATTTCGAGAAGATCAACTGCTTTTGCTTCACCCAGCAGACCATGAAGCCGGGCGAGAAGCGCGACATGGCGGTCGTGTTCTATGTCGATCCGAAACTGGCCAAGGATTCCGAGCAGGACACGCTGAAGAACATCACGCTCTCCTACACCTTCTATCCGGTCCGCGAACCGGAGCGGCCGGTGGCGGAGAGCGCTAATCCGGACAAGTCCGGGCACATCTGAACGGGGCAAAACGGCGCGGGCGCGCCGGGACTGGACAAGGGTGGAGAAGAGAATGGCTGACGCGCACGCCGAACCGCAACACGACTATCATCTGGTGAATCCGAGTCCGTGGCCGGCCATCGGTTCGGTCTCCGCCTTCATTGCCGCGGTCGGCTTCATTCTGTGGATGCACGAGTCCGCCACTTACGCGCCGCTCATCATGGGCGCGGGCATGATCGGCATCGCCTACACCATGTTCAGCTGGTGGCGCGACATCATCCATGAAGCCGAGACCGGCGATCACACCCGCGTGGTGCAGATATCGCACCGCTATGGCATGATCCTGTTCATCGCTTCGGAAGTGATGTTCTTCGTCGCCTGGTTCTGGGCCTATTTCAACACCGCCCTGTTTCCCGACGAGCTGCGCGAAGTGGCGCGCATCGCCTATACCGGCGGCGTCTGGCCGCCGAAGAGCGTGCAGACCTTCGATCCGTGGCATCTGCCGCTGCTCAACACGCTGATCCTGCTCACCTCGGGCACCACCGTCACCTGGGCGCACCATTCGCTCCTCGAGAACGACCGCAAGGGCCTGGTCTGGGGCCTGGTCCTGACCATTGCGCTTGGCCTGACCTTCACCTGCGTGCAGGCCTGGGAATATTCGCACGCGATGTTCCACTTCTCGGGCGGCGTCTACGGCGCCACCTTCTTCATGGCGACCGGCTTCCATGGCGCTCATGTCATCATCGGCTCGATCTTCCTGATCGTCTGCCTGTTCCGGGCGCTAGCCGGCCAGTTCAAGCCGACCCAGCACCTCGGTTTCGAATTCGCCGCTTGGTACTGGCATTTCGTCGACGTGGTCTGGCTGTTCCTGTTCGCCTGCATCTATGTCTGGGGTCAGGGCCCGCCGGGCGCCGGCTAGCGCTCTGAGCCAAGACGCGACCAGGACGCTGTCGCAGGCCATCGTTGCCGGCCTGACATGCGCCTGTCCGCGTTGCGGCCGCGGCAAGCTGTTCCAAGGCTTCCTGTCGCTGCGGCCGTGCTGCGAGGTCTGCGGGCTCGACTACGGCTTCGCCGATTCCGGCGACGGGCCCGCGGTCTTCATCGTGCTCCTCGGCGGCGCCATTGTCGTCGCTGCGGCGCTGATCACCGAGATCAAGTTTCAGCCGCCCTATTGGCTGCACGCGCTGCTGTGGCTGCCGCTCATCCTGATCGTGACGCTCGGGCCGCTGCGGCCGATGAAAGGCCTGATGATCGCGCTGCAGTTTCATCACAAGGCCGCGGAAGGCCGCGTTCAGGACGCTGACGGGCCTTAACGCATTGCAGCTTCCTCGCGCCGGAACTAACTGAAGCTGATGCTGATGAAATCAGAGCCTTCCGGGCCCGGCCGCCGGGGCCGCAGCGACCGCAACGGCCGTACTTGGCTCGGCCTGTTGCTGCCCACGCTCGTCGCCTTTGTGATCCTCATCGGGCTTGGCGTCTGGCAGATCCAGCGCAAGACCTGGAAGGAAGGCCTGATCGCCGACCTGACCGAGCGGCTCGCCGCGCCGCCGCAGGCGCTGCCGCCGCCGCACGACTGGCCGGCGCTCGACGCCGCCCGCGACGAATATCGCCGCGTCAGCTTCACCGCGCAGTTCGAGAACGACAAGGAAGCCTTGGTGTTCGCCTCGGCTTCCGGCTTTCGCCCCGACGTCGCCGATGCCGGACCGGGCTATTGGGTCTTCACGCCGGCGCAGCTCGCCGATGGCGGCATCGTCATGGTCAATCGCGGCTTCGTTCCCGATGCGCGGAAGAATCCGCAAACGCGCGCGCAGGGTGAAGTGTCCGGACCGGTCACCTTGGCCGGTGTGATGCGCTGGCCCGATAGCCGGCATTGGTTCACGCCGAACGACGATGCCGCGCGCAATCTCTGGTTCGTGCGCGATCCGGCGGCGATCGCGGCGGCCAAAGGCTTGGATCAGGGAAAGGCGCAAGTCGCGCCATTCTACGTCGAGCAGGAGTCGCCGGCGCCGCCGGGTGGCCTGCCACAGCCCGGCAAGCTCGTCGTCAGCCTGCCCGACAATCATCTGCAATATGCGCTGACCTGGTTCGGCCTCGCCGCTGTTCTCGCCGGCTCCTTCCTTGCCTGGACGTTCACGTCCGGCGCAAAGGACGAGGAATAGGGTCCTGTAAGGCAGCGGGAACCCATTGTTCCATCGTCAAAATCCGCGCACGCTCGGGACCCGGCCAGGCACTCCGCTGTTCCTTGTGGAGGCCGCGGTTTTCCGCTTAGTGTTGAGCCCGGTTCTGGCTTTATCAGCCTGGGCGGGCGCCGTTGGCCTCTGGCGAAATTAGTTCGGAATCAATACGTTAGCCGTTCGCCAGGGACCATCCGGCCATCTAGGATCGTCACAAGGTGCACTACGTTTCGACCAGGGGTGCGGCCGCCGCATCCGGCTTCGCCGATGTCATGCTCGCGGGCCTTGCCCGCGACGGCGGCCTCTATGTGCCCGACATCGGCGCGGGGAATTGGCCGCAGCTCGAGGCCAAGACCATCGCAGGTTTTGCCGGCCGGCCCTATGCCGAAGTCGCGGTCGAGGTGATCCGTCCGTTCGTCGGCGATGCCGTGAGCGCCGCCGATCTCTCGCGTATGGCGCGGGAGGCTTATGGCACGTTCCGCCATCCCGCCGTCGCGCCGCTCAGCCAGCTCGGCGCCAATACATTCGCGCTCGAACTGTTTCACGGGCCGACGCTCGCCTTCAAAGACCTGGCGATGCAATTGCTGTCGCGGCTGATGGATCACGCGCTGGCGGCGCGTGGCGAGAGGCGCACCATCGTGGTCGCCACGTCCGGCGATACCGGCGGCGCCGCGGTCGAAGCCTTTAGGAACCGCAGCCAGGTCGATCTTGTCGTCCTGTTCCCGCAAGGCCGCGTCTCCGACGTGCAGCGGCGCATGATGACGACGACCGATGCCGCAAATGTCAACGCGCTGGCCATCGAAGGCACGTTCGATGACTGCCAGGCGATCGTCAAAGGTCTGTTCAATCATCACGCCTTCAGCGATCAGGTGCGGCTCTCCGGGGTCAATTCGATCAACTGGGCCCGCATCGTCGCGCAGGTCGTCTATTACTTCACCGCCGCCGTCGCTCTCGGCGCGCCGGCGCGCAAGGTCGCCTTCACCGTGCCGACCGGAAATTTCGGCGACATCTATGCCGGCTATGTCGCCTCGCGCATGGGGCTGCCGATCGACCGGCTGGTCATCGCCACCAATGTCAACGACATTCTGGCCCGCACGCTCGCGACCGGCGCCTACGAGCAACGCGACGTCATCGCCACCACGTCGCCGTCGATGGACATTCAGGTGTCCTCGAATTTCGAGCGGCTGTTGTTCGACGCCTACGGCCGCGATGCCGGCGCGGTGCGCGCGGTGATGGGATCGCTGACGCAATCGCGCCGCTTCACGCTGTCGGCGTCGGCGCTCGCTTATATCCGCGGCCTGTTCGCCGCCGGCCGCGCCGGCGAGGACGAGGTCGCCGCGACCATGCGCACGGTCAAGCGTGAAACCGGCAATTTCGTCGATCCGCATACGGCCGTCGGCATTGCGGTCGCCGAGAAGGAACCGCGCGATCCCGCCGTGCCGATGGTCGTGCTCTCGACCGCGCACGCGGCGAAGTTCCCCGACGCTGTCGAGGCGGCCACCGGTCAGCGGCCGGCTTTGCCCGATTGGCTATCCGACATCAATCAGCGGCCGGAGCGCGTCACCGTGCTGCCGGCTGATCAAGCTGCGGTCGAGCGTTTCGTCCTTGCGACGAGCCGCGCGGCCCAGGAAGGAGCGGCAGCATGAGTGTTGAAGTGACGACCCTGAATTCCGGCATCAGCGTGGTGACCGATGCCATGCCGCATTTGCAGACGGCATCGCTCGGCGTATGGGTCGCTTCCGGCAGCCGCGACGAACTTCATGACGAGCACGGCATTTCGCATTTCCTCGAGCACATGGCGTTCAAGGGCACGCGGCGGCGCTCGGCCCGTCAGATCGCCGAGGAGATCGAAGCGGTCGGCGGCGATCTGAACGCCGCGACCGGCGCCGAGAGCACCGCCTACTATGCGCGCGTGCTCAAGGACGACGTGCCGCTGGCGCTCGACGTGCTCGCCGACATTCTGTCCGAGCCCGCTTTCGACAGCGTGGAATTGACGCGCGAGAAGAACGTCATCGTCCAGGAGATCGGCGCGGTGGCCGACACGCCGGACGACCTGATCTTCGAGCATCTCAACGTGATGGCATTTCCCGATCAGCCGCTCGGCCGCTCGATCCTCGGCACGCCCAAGACGGTGCGTTCGTTCGACGACTCCAAGCTGCGCAAATATCTCACGCGCAATTACAAGGCGCCGGACATCGTCGTCGCCGCGGCCGGCGCGGTCGAGCATCAGGCCGTGCTGGCTGAGGTGCAAAAGCGTTTTGCTTCGTTCAACGGCCCGGCCGGTCCGGCGCCCGAGCCGGCGCGGTTCGGCGGGGGCACCCATGTCGAGAAGCGCGACCTCGAACAGGTGCATATCGCGCTCGGTCTCTCCGGCGTGTCGATCAACGATCCGGCGCTCTACAGCCTCCAGGTCTTTACCAATGTGCTCGGCGGCGGCATGTCGTCCCGGCTGTTCCAGGAAGCGCGCGAAAAGCGCGGCCTGTGCTACTCGATCTATTCGTTCCACGTGCCCTATTCGGACGTCGGCATGTTCGGCCTCTATGCCGGCACCGATGCCGCCGACACCTCGGAATTGATGCGCGTCGTCGTCGACGAGATCGAGAGCACGGCAGAGACGATTTCGGAAGCCGAAGTCGCGCGCGCCAAGGCGCAGATGAAGGCGGGGCTGTTGATGGCGCTGGAGAGCTCGGGCGCCCGCATCGAGCAATTGGCACGGCAGATGATCACCCGCGGCCGGCCCATACCGCTCGACGAATTGGTGGCCCGCGTCGAGGCGGTCACCGTCGAGAGCGCGCGCGCCGCGGGCCGCGGGCTGCTCGAGCGCGGCAAGCTTGCCACCGCGGTGCTCGGGCTCGGCTCCGGACTTGAAAGTGCCGCAGCGATTGCCGAAAGTCTGAAGCGGCGGGCGGCATGACGAACTGCCGCCTCCGCTTTGCCGGGTCACCGGTTCGTCTTTAGCCGCGCGCAAATTCCTCCGATGGCGTTTTTCCGCACCATCAATTTCACCGAGCCCTTGCCGATCGTCGAGGGCGACGGCCTTTTGCTGCGCACGCCGCAAATGACCGACTACGAGGAATGGTCGGCATTGCGCGAAGCCAGCCAGGATTTCCTGGTGCCGTGGGAGCCGACCTGGCCCGACGACGACCTGACCCGCAGCGCCTTCCGGCGGCGCATCAAGCGCTATTCCGAAGATCTTCGCAGCGACCAGGGCTACGCCTTCCTGATCGTGCGCTATTCCGACGGCGCGCTGGTCGGCGGCCTGACCTTGGCCAATATCCGCCGCGGCGTCGCTCAGGCCTGCAGCCTCGGGTACTGGATGGGACTGCCTTTCGTGCGCCAGGGCTACATGACGGCGGCGGTCCGCGCGGTGATCCCCTTTGCCTTCGCAACGCTGCGGTTGCACCGGATCGAGGCCGCCTGCATCCCGACCAATGCCGGCTCGATCAGGCTTCTTGAGAAAAACGGCTTCGTCCGCGAGGGCTATGCCCGGGAATATCTTTGTATCAATGGCGTCTGGCAGGACCACCTGCTGTTTGCCCGGTTGAAAGACCCCGCCAAGGGGACGGCCAGGGAAGTGGCCGTGGGTTGACGGCCGGTCTTAACCAAGGGCGCTTTTGGCGCAAAATGCCGCCTTGGGTTGGCCACGGTTGGCTTGGTATAAAATCCTGGGTATCGCTGTGGAGCGGGGTCTTGGTCGCCGGGTCTTTTTCGCCCGGTCTTGGGGATCAGATCATGCGCAAGCGGATAGCGATGGGTGGGGGATGCCGCGCGACTTTCGACTGATGAAGTGCAGCAAACGCAATTGCAGCAAGCGTCTGCCGGTCGCGGCTGTGCTGACGGCCTCGCTGCTGACGGCCGGCTGCTCCGGCAGCAGCAGTATCGGCTCGCCGGTGACGACCGGTTCGGTGCCCGCGAGCTCCCAGACCGCGGCCGCGCCGCCGCCGCCCGCTGCATCCGCGCCGGCGGGTTCGCCCTCGCTTAAAGATCGCGTATCGAATTTCTTCTCCTCCAAATCCGACAAAGCGCCCCAGACGGTCGCCAATGCGCAGCCCGATGTCGAATGCCCGTTCATCGATATCCGCCAAGGCGCCTCGACGCTGGTTCTGCCGCCGCCGCCGCCCAACGGCAGCAACGAAGCCATGACCCTGAAATATCAGGGTTCGTTCGTGCGCGCCGCGCGCGAATGCTCGGTCGTCAACGGCCAGATGGTGATGAAGGTCGGCATCCAGGGGCGCGTCATCGTCGGACCGGCCGGCGGCCCGGGCCATGTCGATGTGCCGCTGCGCATCGCAGTGGTCGACGCGCCGTCCTCCGGCACCAAAGTCATCGCCACCAAATTCATTCAGATCCCGGTCGACATCGCAGATAATAACGGTGCGACCTTCAGTCATATCGAGGAAGGCTTGACCTTTCCGCTGCCGACGCCGGTTTCGCAGCTCGACAATTATGTCGTCTATATCGGCTTCGACCAATTCTCGGCGCAGAACGCGCCCAAAGCCGCTCCGCCGGCCAGCGCCAAGCCGAAGGCGAAGCCCAATCCCAACGCGCCGACGGGATAAAGGTCTCTTCGCTACCAGCCGCGCAGATCGGTGATCGCGCTTTTCAGCGCCCGCATGTCGGCAACGACGGTGCGGGCGCCGCGGGCGGACAGTTCGGCGGCGAGCCGGCCCGGCGTCTCGCTGCCGCCGACAAAGCCGATCGGCGTCATGCCGGCGGCCACCGCCGCGGCGATGCCCGGCGCGGAATCCTCGACCACGATGCATTGCGCCGGGTCCACGCCGCTGCGCGCCGCCGTCTGCACGAACAAATCCGGCGCCGGCTTGCCGAGACGCATGCTTGCGGCCGAATAGAGCCGGTCCTCGAAAAAGCGGATCAGGCCGGTGACTTCGAGGCTCAGCCTGACGCGCTCCGGCGACGACGACGACGCCACCGCTTTGGGGCCGCGGATCCAGGTGAGCGCATGCGCGGCATGCGCCACCGGGCGCAGCTCGGCGCGCAGGCGGCGCAGCGTCGCGGTCGCGACTTCGCCCGGGAAATTCGCTGGAATTGCGATATTGGTGGCCGCCGCTATGGCTGCGAAAACGTCGGCGGGGCGGCGTCCCTGGAAACGGCGGGAGATGACCTCCGCTGTCACGGCAATGCCGATGCGCTTGAACGCGTCGGCGAGCACCGCAGCCGCGATCGGTTCGCTATCAACAAGTACACCGTTACAATCGAAGATGACCAAAGGTCCCTCCGACCGCGATCGCTTCGCGCGCCGCTCTTGAATTTTCAGGGAATGTGAGAAGAGAACATATCGCCGGTTGCGCCGATGCAAAGAGTGCGTGCGGCCTCACACAACATTATGCACAGAAATCGATTGCAGCTGTGGACGACGTGCAGCCGTCGTGAGGATTGAAGACCGCGGCGATCTAAAAGAACAAACACAATCTGTAAATCACGGCGATCTGAGAAACCTCGATCTGAAAAACCTAGGGTCTTCCGAACGGGTAGGGCGACGGATTGGTCGGCGTCGCCGCGCGTCCGAGCTGGCGGGTGTAATAGCTGCTGGCCGCCGGCGGGATCGGCTCGTCTAGCGGTCCACGCCCGGTCGGAACAGTTGTGCCGCTGTACACGCGCCCGCCGGTCGAGGTGCCATGGACGCTCGGCGTGGAGCTTCCTGGAAATCTGTATTGATGGACACCCTGCGCTCGCGCTGCAGGCGTGGCGAGCAGGCCCGTTGAAAGGACGGCCACCGCAAGCAGAACGCCCGTGACAGGCCGGTAATAACGCACGCTTGTTCTGTGGTTCATGGCGATCTCATTGGCCGTTCGACCGCTTTTGGAAGACGTGTGCAGCGCGCCGGCCAATATCAAGGCCGCCTCTCCCAACGCGCGGCGAATGCCAGCGGCCAAGGCAGCATCAATTCAAATCAAAATGGATTTGGCGTGCGGGAGCAGCGTCCGCGCGGAAAGCGGCGTCAGTTCAGCTTGCTTTTGACGTCATCGATGCCGCGGGCCACCAGATCTTCGGCGGTCTTGCCCTTGGCCGACACCGAAAGAATCCGCTCGGCGGCGGCAACTGCGGCGTCGGCGGCGGCGGATTTTACGTCGGCCAGCGCCTGCGCTTCGGCCTGAACGATCTTCTGTTCGGCCATCTTGGTGCGGCGGGCGATGAAATCCTCCATCCGGGTCTTGGCCTCGACGGCGAGCCGTTCGGCTTCGGTCTTGGCGCTGGCGATAATGGCCTCGGCTTCCTTCTCGGCCTCGCGGCCCTTGCGCTCGAACTCGGCGAGCAGGGCCTGCGCCTCTTCCCGGAGCTTCTTGGCTTCATCGAGCTCGGACTTGATGCGGGCGGTCCGGCCATCCAGGTTATCGAACACCTTGCGGTGCACGCCGAGATAGGCAAGCAGACCGAGGAAGCAGAGGAAGCCGATGGCGACCCAGTTTTCCGTTTCCATCATGGCCGTTCTCAGCGTTTGCCGGCGTCGAGCGCGGCGACGACTTCGTGGTCCGCCGGCGCCTTGCCGATCAGCCTCTCGACGATCGTCACCGCCGTTTCGGCGGCGATGGATCGCACATTACCCATGGCCGCGGTGCGGGTCGACGCGATCGACTGCTCCGCAGCTGCAAGCTTCTCGTGCAGTTTGGCTTCGAGTTGCTTATGCGTGGCATCCGCCTCGGCGGCCTGCTTCTCGCGTGTCGCGTTTGCGATCGATTGGGCGCGGCCCCGCGCATCGGCCAGCGATTTCTCATAGGCCGCGTGCGCCGCGTTCGACTTCTCCTTGAGGCCCTCCGCCGCCGCGAGATCGTCGCTAACCCGCTTGCTGCGATCGGCAAGAATGCCGCCGATGCGCGGCAACGCGATCCGCGACATCAGCACGTAAAGCAGCACGAAGGTGACGCCGAGCCAGAGCAGCTGCGAGGGAAAGTGCTCCGACTGGAACGGCGGAAATGCACCGTGCCCGGCGGGCTGTTCGGTATGGGCGGTCGGTTCAGCCATCACTCTGCCTTACGATTGGGCCTCAATTTCAGCTGACGCTGTCGCCGGGCTTAGAGCCCGAACAGCAGCAGCAGCGCGATCAGCAGCGAGAAGATGCCGAGCGCTTCGGTAATGGCGAACCCGAAGATCAGGTTGCCGAACTGGCCCTGCGCGGCTGAAGGATTGCGCAGCGCAGCGGCGAGATAATTGCCGAAAATGATGCCCACGCCGACGCCGGCGCCGCCCATGCCGATACAGGCAATGCCAGCGCCGATATATTTCGCTGCAACCGGATCCATAACAAGACTCCCTTTCGAGTTTGAAGAACGCGGGCCGTCAGTGGCCCGGGTGAATCGCATCGTTGAGATAGATGCAAGTGAGAATGGCGAAGACATAGGCCTGCAGGAACGCCACCAGCAATTCCAGCGCGCTCAGCATCACCACCATGATGAACGGCAGCGCGGCGCCGAACCAGCCGAGAATGCCGGCGCCGGCCAGCATGATGATGAAGCCGGCGAATACCTGCAGCGTGATGTGCCCGGCCAGCATGTTGGCGAACAAACGTACCGAGTGCGAAACCGGGCGCGACAGGAAGGACAGGACTTCGATGAAGACGATCGCCGGCAGGATCAATTTCGGCACGCCCTTGGGCACGAACAGGTTCAGGAAGCGCAGGCCGTTGCGATAGAAGCCATAGATGACGACGATGAAGAACACGAGCAGCGCGAGTGCCGCGGTGACGATGAGCTGGCTCGTCACCGTGAAGGAAAAGGGAATGAGCCCGATGATGTTCGCGGCCAGAACGAACATGAACAGGGTGAACACGAACGGGAAGAACTTCATGCCCTCGGTGCCGGCCGAAGCCTGCACTGTATTGGCGACGAACTCGTAGGACAGTTCCGCGATCGATTGCAGCCGGCCGGGGATCACCGCGCGCCGCGCCGTGCCGCCGATCAGAAGCAGCGACACCACCGCCACGATGATCAGCATCAAGACGGCCGAATTGGTGAAATAGAGCTCGTGGCTGCCGACCGAGAACAGCGGCTTCAGATTGTGGATCTCGAATTGCTCGATCGGATTGATCTGCATGGCCCTGTTCGCTGCTCTTTAATGCCACCGTCGCGCCGAGGCGCCTGATTATTGCTTCCGGTTATCCGGAGGCCTTGCATCGATCGTATTGCCCGCGATGACTCCCGCGGAGCGCATGACATTGAGTACGCCCGCCGCGAAGCCAAGCAGGAGGAAGATCATCAATCCCCACGGCGTAGTACCGAACACGTGATCGATGAGCCAGCCCAGACCGGCGCCGACCAGAACACCTGCAACGAGTTCGCTGGAGAGGCGAAAGCCTCTGGCGTAGCCGGATGCAGTTGCCGCCCGCTCTGCCTCAGAAACTTCCGAAGGCCGGCCGGGTTTGCGTATCTGGCCAAGACCTTCGTTGAGCCGCTGCAGCCTCGCGGAGAGAGCTTCGTCGGTTCGCTCTTTGCCCCGGTCGCCGTTTTCGCGTGCGTCGTTCATGGTTCCGACGCTCGCGGCGTTCAGCAAACGGCAGCGCGCGCGCCCCTTGAAGCCGCGCGGACCATACTGATTGGATTTTGCCAAGTCAAGAACAGTAGACCTAAACTAAGGCTTTGAAATAGCGAAGAAACTTGGCTTTGTCCAAGAGTTTTCCGAAGGCCAAAATGCCGCCCGTAGTGTCGGCTACCAAGTTTCCAAGGACGTCCTAAGATCACACCTGTTCCCGACCGCCCCGGAGGCCAAGATGACCACCTTGAAAAGCATCGCCCTCGCTCGCACCACAGCCCTTGCGGCGCTCGGCGCGGCCTTGGCCGTCGCGGCGCCTGCTCTCGCCGAGGATGCGATGCCGGACAGCGCCGGCGCCCGCTACATTTTCAACAAGACCGCGGATGGCATGGTGCGGCTCGACACCAAGAGCGGCGAGGTGGCGCTATGCAGCCAGCGGACGGTGGGCTGGGCCTGCACCGCGGCGCCCGAGGATCGGGTGGTTCTGGAAGACGAGATCGCGCGGTTGCGGGCTGAAAACGCCGCCTTGAAGAAGGATATTCTCGCGCGCGGCCTGCCGCTGCCGCCGGGCGCCAACCCGGCGTTGTCGCCGGAACAGCCCTCGGTGCAAAACAAGACCTCGCAAAACAGCATTACCGTGCCGCTGCCGAGCGATGCCGATATCGACCGCGTGACCGCCTTGGCCAACCGGATGTGGCTTCGCTTCAAGGACATGGTCGATCGGGCGCAGCAGAAGATCAGAGCATTGCCGCTTTGAGCAAATTATCGGCCGTCAAAACCACGCCCGTCGAAACCGTCGCGACGGCGGTTCTGACCGTGGATACATCCGGCGAAGGCTTCTTTGAAATCACGCGCGACGTTGAAGCTTTTCTGAAGTCCGCAAAGGCGCGCGACGGTGCGCTCTTTCTTTATCTCAAGCACACCTCGGCATCGCTGGTGATCCAGGAAAATGCCGACGCCGATGTGCGCACCGATCTGGTAACGGCGCTCAAGCGACTGGCGCCGGTTCATGCCGGCTACGTGCATGAGGTGGAAGGGCCGGACGACATGCCCGCGCATATCAAATCCATGCTCAACGGCGTGTCGCTGCAGGTGCCGGTTGCGGACGACGCCATGGCGCTCGGCACTTGGCAAGGCATTTATGTCGCCGAGCACCGCGGCCATCCGCATCGGCGCGAGGTGGTTTTGCAGTTTCTGGGCCGCTGCGCTTAGGGCATGCCCCGGAAAAGTGGTCACCGGTTTTCCGACAAGGACACGCCCTAAAGTGACCCTTTCGGGCTATGATGGTTCATGCGGTTTGCACATTGCTGGCCTGAGCGGAACGGCCGTGGTGCGCCGGTCCGACCCGCATAGATGCCATTGATACGCCTGCGGTTCCTCGGATTTCGAGGGCCGCCGACCCAGCACAAGGATCGCGGCTTTGGATCGCTTCGTCGGAATGGCCGTGTTCGCCAAGGTCGTCGATTCCGCGAGCTTCGCCGCGGCGGCGCGGCATTTCGGCATGTCGCCGGCCATGGTCAGCAAGCACGTGCAGACGCTGGAAGAGCGGCTCGGCGTGCGCCTCCTCAATCGCACCACGCGCAAGGTGAGCCCGACCGAAGCTGGTCAGGACTATTACGAGCGCGCGGTGCGCATCCTGGCTGAAATGGAGGATGCGGAGACCGCCGCCGGCGACATGCAGACCTCGCCGCGCGGCCAATTGCGCGTCACCGCGCCGGTCTCTTTCGGCACCCATCTGCTCGCGTCGGCGGTCGCCGATTATCTGGTCAAATATCCGGACGTGTCGATCGATCTCAGCCTCGACGATCCCTATGTCGATCTTGTCGAGAAGCGCTTCGACCTCGGGATCCGTTTCGGGCATCTCGAAAGTTCAAGTCTGATCGCGCGCAAGCTCTACACGCTCGAAATCATTCTTTGCGCTGCGCCCGCTTACCTGAAAAGGAAGGGTGCGCCGCATAAGCCAGCCGATCTCGTCGCGCACAAATGCCTGATCTACAACGGGAGCGTGGCGCAGCGATTGAAACTCTGGAGTTTTATCGATCGCGACGGCAAGGAAGAGGTGGCGCAAGTGACCGGCCGTTTCCAGGCTAGCAGCGGCGACGTGCTGTTGCCGCCGGCGCTGAGCGGCTGCGGCTTGCTGCTGGCGCCGGACTATCTGGTCGAGGATCATCTCAAGGCTGGCCGCCTGGTCCGGATCATGCCCGGCTACCGGACCCACGAGACGCCGGTCTATGCCGTCTATCCGAGCCGTAATCCGTCGGCCAAGACCAGAACCTTCATCGATTTTCTCGCCGCCCGCTTCGGCCGCCCGGGCGACGCCGGCCCCGGCGACATCAACGGCGACGGCAAAGGGACGACGCCGGCGGAAGTGATGGTCGCGCAGGCATCGGCGCCGAAGGAAACGCTGGCGAGCTGACGCCGCGTCCGTCATCGGCCTTCCACTTCGTGGAATTCTTGACGTGCCCATTCCGTGGGCAAGGCGAGAAATTGTGAAACACGATTGGATGAAGCGCTTGCGTGTGGCGCGCATGCGCTGCATCCCGGCGACAGGCCTCAAAAATTAGTGCAGATTTGCGCAGAGCGGGTGGAACAAGCCGATGCGCGGGTTGAGCATGAGACCAAGGTGCGGGTTGAGCATGAGACCAAGGTTCAGTGCGTTCATAGTCCCGGGAGTGGTGCTTATCCTTGGTGGGGCAGCGTTGGCCCAAGAGGCAGCCCCTCCGCCGGCGGTTTCGGTCATTCCCGTGACGAAACGCCAAGTCACGGAAACCGGCGATTTCATCGGCCGCGTTGTGCCCATCAACAAGGTCGAGATCGTCGCGCGCGTGACCGGCTTCATCGGGCAGCGCAATTTCACCGAAGGCCAGATGGTGAAGGCCGGCGACCTTCTGTTCCGCATCGAGCCGGATACCTACAAAGCGGCCGTCGACCAGCAGGAGGCCAATGTCGCCAAGGCCAAGGCCAATGAGGTCAACGCCAATCTGCAATTGAAGCGTTCTCAGGAATTGGTGAAAAACCAGAACGTCCCGCAATCGACGGTCGATCAGAACTTGGCCGCGGAACAGTCGGCCCAGGCCGATATATTGCAGGCGCAGGCTTTGCTCGAACAGACCAAGATCAACCTCGGCTATACCGAGATCCGCGCGCCGATTGACGGCCGCATCGGCATTGCCAATTTTACCGTCGGCAATCTGGTCAGCCCATCGACGGGAGTGCTGGCGACCATCGTCAGCCAGGATCCGATCTATGTCTCATTCCAGGCGAGCGAGGCCGACGTCGTCGAATATCGGAAAAGGGTCGCGGCATCGACCGATCAAGATCCGCATGTGACCGTTCACATCAGACTGCCCGACGGCAGCATTTATGCGCAGCCGGGGCTGACGAATTTTCTCGACGTTCAGGTTCACCCCGATACCGACACGATCACCGCACGCGCGCAATTGTCGAACCCGAACGGCGAACTCATCCCCGGCGGCGTCGTCGGCGTCATCGTCGAACGTGGCAAGCCGCGCTTCGCGCTATTGGTGCCGCAGGCCGCCGTGCTGCTCGATCAGGCCGGCCACTATGTGCTGGTCGTCGGCGATGACAAGAAGGTGGAGCAGCGGCGTGTCACCACCGGTCCGGATCACGGCAAGGACGTTGAAATCGCGAACGGGCTCAAGGAGGGCGAACGCGTCATCATCGACGGCATCCAGAAGGTCCGCCCGGGCCAGGTCGTGGCGGCAAACGTGTTGCCGGACACATCAAGCAAATAGCCCCGCGCAATGTTCTCAAACATTTTCATCGACCGGCCGCGCTTTGCCATCGTCATTGCCATCGTCATTACGCTGGCTGGCCTGATCGCTATTTCGGCGATCCCGATCGCGCAATTTCCCGACATCGTGCCGCCGCAGGTCACGCTGACCGCGAACTATCCCGGCGCCGATTCTGAAGTGGTCGAGACCACGGTGGCGCAGCCGATCGAGGAGCAGATCAACGGCGTCGACAATGCGCTCTATTACCAGTCGGCGAGCGGCTCCGACGGCAGTTACACCCTTAATGTCACATTCGCGCTCGGCACCGATCCGGATATCAACACCGTCAATGTGCAGAACCGCGCCAGTCTGGCGATCCCGCAATTGCCGGACGAGGTGCAGCGCTCGGGACTGAGCGTGCGCAAGAAGTCGGCGGCGCTCCTGCAGGTCATCAACCTCTATTCGCCTAAGAACACTTATGACGCGGTCTATCTGAGCAATTACGCGGTCATCAATGTCATCGACCCGCTGGCCCGCATCAAGGGCGTCGGCCAGGTCGTCCTGTTCGGTCCGCTGAACTATTCGCTGCGTATCTGGCTCGATCCGCTGCGGCTGACTGAGCTCAATCTGACGCCCAACGACGTCATCACCGCGGTACAGAGCCAGAACGTTCAGGCCGCGCTCGGCCGCATCGGCGCGGCTCCGTCCTCGCCTGACCAGCAGTTTCAGATCAATATCAAGACCACGGGCCGGCTCAGCCGGCCCGAGGAATTCGCCAATATCATCCTGCGCTCCAATCCCGACGGCTCGCTGGTGCACGTGAGCGACGTCGCCCGCGTCGAGATGGGCGCCCAATCGGAAGATCGCTATAGCCGCTTCAACGGCGCGCCGGCGGCGGCAATCGGTATCTATCAGTCGCCGGGCTCGAACGCGGTCGATGTCGCCAAGCAGGTGCGCGACACCATGACGACGCTGTCGGCGCGCTTTCCCTCCGATCTCACTTATAATGTTTTCTTCGACACCACGGTGTTCGTGAACGCCACCATCGTCGAGGTCGTCAAGACGCTGGTGATCGCCATCATTCTCGTCGCCATCGTGGTGTTCCTGTTTCTCGGCAAGTTCCGCACCACGCTTATTCCGCTGGTCGCGGTGCCGGTGTCGATCATCGGCACGTTCGCGGTCATGCTGATGATCGGCTATTCCGCCAATACGGTGTCGCTGTTGGCGCTGGTTCTCGCGATCGGCATTGTCGTCGACGACGCCATCGTGGTCGTCGAGAATGTCGAGCGGGTGATCGAGGAAGAGCCCGACCTCTCGATCCCCGATGCCTGCAAGAAGGCGATGTCCGAGATCACCGGCCCGATCCTCGCCATCACGCTGGTGCTGCTGTCGGTGTTCGTGCCGGTCGCCTTCACGCCCGGCATCAGCGGGCAATTGTTTCGGCAGTTCGCCGTCGCCGTCTCGATCTCGATGCTGATTTCGGCGCTGAACGCGCTGACCTTGAGTCCGGCTTTGTGCTCGGTGCTGCTCAAGCGCGGCGACCGCCCGAGCGGCGTGATGCGCTACGTGCTCGGCGGTATCGACAAGGCGCGCGACGGATATGTGGCGGTGGTGCGCCGTCTGGCGCGCGTCGCTATTGTCGGCGTCGTCGTCGCTCTTGGCGCGCTCGCGGTTGCGGTCTTCGTCTTCAACCGGACGCCGCAGAGCTTTCTGCCGGATGAGGATCAGGGCGCGATCTTCGCCGCCTTGCGGCTGCCGGAAGGCGCTTCGGTCCAGCGCACTCAAGCAGTCGTCCAGCAGGTCGAGGATATCGTCAGACCGATTCCCGGCGTCGAGGGCGTGCTGTCGGTGGTCGGACTGAACTTCATTGACTACGTCGCCGCGTCCAATCAGGCCTTCTTTGTCGTTCGGCTCAAACCCTATGAGCAGCGCACCGATCGGGCGCAGAGCGCCAACGCCATTATCGCAAAGCTGCGGCCGCAATTGGCCGCGATTCAAGGCGCCATCGCTTTTCCCTTCAACCTGCCGCCGATTCTGGGCTTGGGCAGTACCGGCGGTTTCCAATATGTGCTGGAGGCGCTGCAGGGACAGTCGCCGACCGACGTCGCCGCGGTGATGAACGCACTGACGGTCGCGGCCAATCAGCAGCGCGAACTCGCCGGCGTGTTCTCGACCTATGCCGCCAATACGCCGCAGATCTATCTCGATATCGATCGCGACAAGGCGCAGGTGCTAGGCGTCAAGATCAGCGACATTTTCAGCGCGCTGCAATCGACGCTCGGCAGCTTCTACGTCAACGACTTCAACGTGTTCGGCCGCACCTGGCAGGTCAATATTCAGGCCGATGCGCAGTTTCGCGATCAGGTCACCGACATCGACACCATCTATGTCCGTAACTCCAAGGGCGACATGGTGCCGATGCGGGCGCTCGCCGTCAGCAAGCTGGTCCAGGGACCGCAGACCGTGGTGCGCTATAACGGCTATCGTGCCGCCGTCATCAACGGCGCGCCGAAGCCGCCGGCGAGCTCCGGCGAGGCGCTCGCCGCCATGGAGCGGATTTCGGCAACGACCTTGCCGCCCGGCTTCAGCTACGAATGGACCGGCACGGCGCTGCAGGAAAAGACCGCGAGCGGCCATACAGCGAGCATTCTCGGCTTCGCCGTGCTGTTCGCTTATCTGTTCCTGGTGGCGCTCTACGAAAGCTGGAACATTCCGATCCCGGCCTTGCTTTCGGTGAGCGTCGGCATTCTCGGCGCGGTCGCCGCGGTCGCTATCGCCGGGCTGAGCTTCGACGTCTATGCGCAGATCGGATTGGTGGTGCTGATCGCGCTCGCCGCCAAGAACGGCATCCTGATCATCGCCTTTGCGGTCGATCAGCGCGCGCTCGGCAAGGACATCACCGCGGCGGCGATCGAAGGCGCGGCGTTGCGCTTCCGTCCGGTGATGATGACAAGCTTCGCCTTCATCTTCGGGCTATTCCCGCTGGTTATCGCGAGCGGCGCCGGCGCGGTGACGCGGCATGCGGTGGGGACGCCGGTCTTCGGCGGTATGATCGCAGCCGCCGTGTTTGGTATTTTCCTCGTTCCGCTGCTGTTCATCACCACGGAACGGGTGCGTAATTTCGGCAAACGGGGGAGTGAAGGCGGAGCGCATGACGCTGCACCGCCTGTCGAATCGTGATCTGTTCGATTGTCCGTTCGGCCGGCAGCGCTTGCGATTGGCGCTCATGCCGATTGGCGGTAACATGATCCCTCGCGTTGTTGGATCGAGGCGTGACTGTGAGCGAGGCCGAGTTTCATCACCTGCTGATTGCTGATGATCATCCATTGTTCCGCGGCGCGCTGCGCGAGGCGGTCAACGGCCTGTTCGATCGCGCCGACATCGCCGAGGCCGGCACGTTCGAGGAGGTGACCGATGTCCTCGAGCGCGGCAGCGATGTCGATCTCATTTTGCTCGATCTGCGCATGCCCGGCGTGCGCGGCTTTTCCGGCCTGATGTATCTGCGCGCGCAATATCCAAGCCTGCCCATTGTCGTTGTCTCGGCCAATGACGATCCCGCCGTGATCCGCCGCTGCATGGAATTCGGCGCGTCCGGTTTCATCCCCAAGACGCTCGGCGTCGACGCGCTGCGCCAGGCCGTGGGCCAGGTGCTGCAGGGCGAAGTGTGGACGCCGCCCGATGTCGATCTGCAGCGCGGCGCCGATACCGAGAGCGCCGCCGTCATCGCGAGGCTTGCGACGCTGACGCCGCAGCAGGTTCGCGTCCTGATGATGCTTTCGGGCGGTCTGCTCAACAAACAGATCGCCTATGAGCTCGGCGTGTCGGAAGCCACGGTGAAGGCGCATGTCTCGGCGATCCTGCAGAAGCTCGGCGTCGAAAGCCGGACCCAAGCCGTGATCGCCGCCGGCAAGATCGAAGCCGGCCAATGGCCGCAAGTCCCTGTGAAGGAAGGCTAGGCCTTATTCCGCGGCGACGCGTTGCACGCGCCACTGCGTGATCAGCGCGCGCAGCGACGCCGGCTTCAGCGGCTTGTTGAGCACATGCACGCCCTCGACGCGGGCCTCCTCGCGGACATGGCGCGAGCGGTCCGCCGTGATCAGGATCGCCGGAATATGGCGGCCGAGGCGCCGGCGCAGCTCGGCGATGGCGGTGATGCCGTTGCCGTCGTCGAGGTGGTAGTCGACCAGAAACCCGTCGGGCTCGACACCGCTGGCATTGATTGAGGCCAAGGCCTCGGTGAGATCGGTGCCGGTGAGCGCGCGGCAGTTCCAGCCGTTCAACAGCGTTTCCATGCCGTCCAGAATGGCGCGCTCGTTGTCGATGCACAGCACCACCATGCCGTCGAGCTGGCCGATATCGGGGCGCGGCGCGGCGCGGGTTTTCGCAGCGGCGATGCCTGCCACCGCGCGCGGCACTTCGATGGAAAAGCGCGAGCCGTGTCCCGCGCTGTCGCTCGCATTCGAGCGCAGCTTGACCTCGCAATCGAGCACGCGCGCGATGCGCTCGACGATCGAGAGGCCGAGACCGACGCCGCGCGCCACCCGCGCGCCCTGATCGAGCCGGTGGAATTCCTTGAACACGGCGCGGCGCTTGGCCTGCGGAATGCCGATGCCGGTGTCGTGCACCTCGATGCGCAGTCTGTCGCCGCGGCGGCGGCAGCCGACCAGCACATGGCCCTCGGGCGTGTATTTGATCGCGTTCGAGATCAGGTTCTGCAACAGCCGCCGCAGCAGGCGGCGGTCGGAGCGGATGGTGAGGCTCGACGGCACGAAGACAAGCTTCAGGCCCTTGGCGTGGGCGATCGGCGCGAATTCGACTTCAAGCCGGTGCAACAGATCATCGATGCGGAAATTGGCGAATTCGGGCTTCATGGCGCCGGTGTCGAGCCGCGAAATATCGAGCAGTGCGGTGAAAATCTCCTCGACCGCTTCGAGCGACGCGTCGATATTCGCGACCAGATCGGATTCCTCGCCGGCGCGCTGGCGCTCGATCAAGCTCGTCACATAAAGCCGCGCCGCATTGAGCGGCTGCAAAATGTCGTGGCTCGCCGCGGCGACGAAGCGGGTCTTCGACACATTGGCTTCGTCAGCCTCGGCCTTGGCGCGTTCGAGCTCGGCATTGAGCCGCGTCAGTTCGCCGGTGCGCTCGCGCACGCGGCCCTCCAGCGTCGCATTGGCGCGTTCCAGCGCTTCGGCGGCTTTCACGCTTGGCGTGATATCGGTGAAGGTCGTGACCAGGCCGCCATGCGGCATGCGATTGGTACGCACTTCGACGACCAGGCCGCGATCGGCGAAGCGTTCGAGGAACGGCTCGTCTTCCGACGTGTAATGGGCAATGCGTTCGGCGATAAATCCGTCGGTGTCCTTGCCGTTGCGCTCGGCATAGTGGGCAATGTGGCGCAGGATTTCAGCGAGCTCCGTGCCGACACGGGTGAGCCCGTGCGGCAGATCGAAGATCTCGCCGAACTGGCAATTCCAGCACACCAGCGCCTGTTCCTTGTCGAACACCGCGATGCCCTGGCGCACGTGGTCGAGCGCGGTCTGCAGGATCTCGCGGTTGTAATGGATCGCGGCATTGGCGTCGTCGAGCAGTTTCAGCGCCGCCTTGGTCGAGACATTGCCCTTGCGCAGCAACAGCGACAGAACGAGCCGCGACGACGCCGCGCCGATCGCGGAGGCGAGCAGATATTCGCCGTATTGCAGCAGTTGGAAATCGGCTTCGGCCTGCGGATCGAGGTCGATGCGGCGGGTGACGGCAAAGCTCGCGAACAATTCGCGGGTGCGCTCTTCGCCCAGATAACGGGCGACCGTCGTGATCAGTTCCTCGACGGTGACCGAGGCGCGGCGCAACCGGAAGCTCGGCGCCATCGGCTTGAGCGAGGAGGGCACGAACAGATCGGCCTGCATCTGTTCGATCGCGGCCGGACGGCGCAGCAGCGAACAGCAGATATAAAGCGCGACGTTGAACGCGAGAACTCATCACCACGCCGTTGACGAGTGGCGGCAGGTTGGCGCCGAACAGCGCCTGCGGCCGCAGCAACGCGAAGCCCCATGGCCCCTCGCGCAGGATGCCGACCCCGACGATGCCGGCATCGGAAATGCTCGGCAGCAAGAGCGTATAGGCCCAGATCAGAATGCCGGCGCTCATTCCGGCGATGGCGCCGAGCGCGGTGCCGCGCCGCCAGACCAGGCCGCCGAACATCGCCGGCGCGAATTGCGCCACCGCAGCGAAGGACAAAAGCCCGATCGAAGCGAGCTGCGCCGGCCCGGCGGAGCGATAGTAGATATATGCCAGCAGCATGATGACGAAGATGGCGATGCGCCGCGTCGTCAGGAGTTGCGCCCCGGCGTTGCCGCCCTGTTGAGATTGGCCGCCATCGAGCGCGGCGCGGCGCTTGAGCACCAGCGGCACGACAATATCGTTCGACACCATGATCGCGAGCGCGACCGTCTCCACGATCACCATCGCGGTCGCAGCCGACAGCCCGCCGATGAAGGCGATCAGTGTGATCAGTTCGGAATGCGCGGCGAGCGGCAGCGCCACGACAAACATGTCGCTGTCGACATGCCCGCTGGGAAAGCTCAACAGCCCGGCCATCGCGATCGGCAGCACGAACAGATTGATCAGCACCAGATAGACCGGAAACATCCAGGCGGCGCGGCGGATCTCGGCCTCGCCGTGGTTCTCCACCACCGAGACATGGAATTGTCGCGGCAACAGGACGATGGCGAAGAACGACAGCGCGGTCATCGCGGCGAACGGCGCGAATTGCGGCGCGCTGGTCAGCATGGCGGCGATCTGCGGCCTTTGCATCGCGCGTGCCAGCAGATCGGACGGGCCATGGAACATCACGAAGGTGACGAAGATGCCGACCGCCGTGAAGGCCAGAAGCTTGACGATCAATTCGGTCGCGATCGCCAGCATCAGCCCGTCCTGATGCTCGGTCGCGTCGGTATGGCGGGTGCCGAACAGCACCGCGAACGTCGCCATGGCGAGCGCGACGAACAGCGTGACGTCGCCGAGGAGCGGGGTGCGGTCCGGCGCGGCGGCAAGAATGGTCGAGACCGAGGCCGACACTGCTTTGAGCTGCAAGGCGATGTAGGGGATCATGCCGATAATGGCGATCAGCGCCACTGTCGCCGCCACCGCCGGGCTCTTGCCGTAACGCGCCGCGACGAAGTCGGCGATCGACGTGATGTTCTGCGCCTTGGCGAGCCGCATGATCCGGATCAACAGCGGATAGCCCAGCCCGATCATCAACAGCGGGCCGATATAGATCGTGAGAAAGTCGAAGCCGGTGCGCGAGGCGATGCCGACCGAGCCGAAGAACGTCCACGACGTGCAGTAGACGGCAAGCGATAGCGGATAGATCAGGAGACGGGACGAGCTGCCGCGCGTGAGCCCGCGCATGCGGTCGCCATAGCTCGCGACCAGAAACAACAGGCCGATATAGGCCAGCGCAATGGCGACGACGATCCACCCTTGCAGCATGAGCCGACCTTGAAACCTCCCGCCACTTTCCGAGGACTTAGTCCGCGTATTCGGGCCGATTTCTGGCCCATTTTTTGTTAGGTCATCACAGTTTTCCGGGACTGTCCATTGGCGCGCTATGCCGCCTTGGAGTCTCAGTAAATAGGTGCGTTCCCGTCATTGCGAGGAGCGAAGCGACGAAGCAATCCAGCCTCGGAGCGAGCGGCCCTGGATTGCTTCGCTCTGCTCGCAATGACGACCTTTTATTCTGAGATGGTGCGTTGACGGAGCCGGCCGCAGCGGGCATTCATGGCGCGTCAATGCGACCCATCCTTCCGCAACGGCGCGTGCTGATCGAGACGGCGGAAACGCTGGCGATCGCGCTTGCCGGCGGCGTGATCTTCTTCCTGCTTAATCTTCCGGCGGCGCTGGTGTCCGGCTCGGTGGTCTTTGTCGCCGTGGCGGCGCTGTTTGGGCGCCCGATGCGCGTGCCGTTGCCGCTGGCGCGCATCTGCTACGTCATCGTCGGCATCCTGCTCGGCACCGTGGTGACGCCGGAGACCTTGCACGGTGTCGCTGCCTGGCCGGGCAGCATCCTGCTGTTGATGGTCTGCTCGCTGGTCATGATGGGCGCCACCATGGCCTATCTGCGGATTGTCCATGGCTGGGACCTGTTCTCGGCGCTGTTGGGCTCGAGCCCGGGCGCCATGGCGCAGGTGATCTCGCTGTCGACGGAACTCGGCGGCGACCTGCGCGCCATCGCCATCGTGCAGACCGTGCGCGTTCTGCTTCTTGTCCTCGGCCTGCCGAACGGACTGGCGCTGTTTGGATTTGTGGTGCCGGCGCTGGCCGTGCCGCGCGGCGAGGCCGATCTCGCCGTGCTCGGTCAGATGATCACGCTGGTCGTGGTGGCGACGGTCTTCGCCGTCATCTTCGCACGCATCCGGTTTCCCGGCGGGCTCCTGTTCGGCGCCATGGCCGGCTCGGGCCTGCTGCACGGGACCGAGCTGGTCGAAGCCGCTTTGCCGTGGTGGATCGGCTCGGCGTCGGTGATCTCGCTCGGCGCGCTGGTCGGTTCGCGCTTCGCCAATACGTCGCTGCGGATGCTCGCCGGCTATCTCGGCGCCGCGCTCGGGTCATTCGCGGTGGCGATGAGCGTGGCGACCGTATTCATCCTG
>CAWFWC010000005.1:0-994781 GCA_963819465.1 uncultured Alphaproteobacteria bacterium | reverse complement strand
TCTGGGCATTGGCGAGATCGGATTCGATGTCCTGGATCGATTGCGAGCCCGACACGTTGTTGAGGTTGATTTCGGCCGTCTGTGAAAGCGTCAGATAGTTCGCTTGAGCGTTGGGATTGCTCGCCGAAAAGGTGGTCGCTGCCAGGACCGCCACGTTCTTGATGATATTCTCGATGCCCTGCTCGTTGGCGCGCATGCCGTAATCGACGGTCGTCGAAGGACCGACCTGGGCGGTCGCCGTCTGCCGCGCCGGTGTCGCGCCGTTCTCGCCGGTATACCAGATCACGGTATTGGCCGAAGTGCCGTTGGTCATCGACATGGCCGTCGAATAGTTATTGCCGGCTCCGGGAACGACGATCTGCGGCGGATCGGCAAAGAAATTGTTGCCAGCCTCCATCGCCGATGCCGGTGGCAGCGCAGTCTGCGCCAGAGTGGTGATCGAGCTGTTGAGTGCAGTCTGCAGATTGGCCGCAGTGGCAGCCGGCGTTGCTCCGATGCTGAATTGGCCGGTACTCGGCGTCGCCGACGACGTCGCCTGCAACGAAATGCTCTGCGTCGAGCCGTCGGGCAAGGTAAGCTGAAACGAGACGGTGTCGCCGTCATTCGGATTGGAGCCGAGCGCGACCGAGATCGTCGGCGGCGAGCCGGTCGGGCCGGTCGTGGTAGCGCCGTTCAAGCTCGACGACACGCCGCTAAGCTGAAAGCCGAACGGCGAGCCGTCCTGGCTCAGCGACACGGTGCTGCCGGAAAGGCTCGTCGAGAGCCGGCCGGTGCCGCTGCCGAGATCGGCCTGCTGGCGCTCGGAGATGATCTGGGTGAGCCCCTGCTGCGCGCCGTTGCCGTTGAGGATATCATCAGTGCTCGCCACCGCCGGCTGGTTCACCGCGGTGCCGGAGAAGATATAGTTGCTGCCGACCTGGGTGTTGAGCAGCGATACGATCTCATCGAGCTGGCTTTGTGCCGCAACCTGCACCTGGGTCTGGCCGGTGCCATTGACAGTGAAGCCCGGCTTGTCGGTGAACTCCTGCTGAACCTGCCCGGCGAGCGTGCTGATCTGGCTCAATGCGGTTTGCGCCACGCCGAGCGTCGTGCCCACGGTGGTGGTCGTGTTGCTGTAGCCGTTGATCGCCGCCATCTGCGAATTGAGCGCCACGACCATGCCTGCCTGCGACTGCAGCCCGGAATAGGTCTGCGACGCCTGCCCGGTCCCGAGCTGCGGGCCAGCGTGTTGAGCTGATCCATCATGCTGTTCTGCGCCGCAATATTGGCGGCGGTAATCGATCCGGGTCCGGTGACACTCATGGCTCAACACTCATGGCTCAACACTCTGACTTGGTACAACTTGGCTCAACCAAACACTCACTGGCCGATCTGCAGCAGCGTGGACATCATGCTCTTGATCGTCGACATCACCCGCGCGTTGGCGGCATAGGCGTTCTGCAGGGCGATGAGATTCGACAATTCAGTGTTGATATTGACGCCGGCCTGGTCGTTGAAGCGCTGCTGCAGCGCCGTCACGACGGTGTCCTGGCCCTGCTTCAGATTGCTCGCCGCATTGGCCGCCTGGGCCTGCACGGTCACGACCTGACTCAGATATTGCGACAGCGTTCCGCTATACGGCGCGCTGGCCGTGCCGATCCCGGTGGTCGAAGAGAAGGTGAACGCCCCGGTGCTCGCCTGGTTCAACAGGAAGTTCGGCCGCGTGTCATCGCCCGCCGTCGTCGTCGGAGAATAGGCGACGAGGCTTGAAGGCGAATTGACCAGCGCCGTGTTCACCGTGATGCGGCCAGCGAGCCCCGTCGTCTGCGAGCCGCCGGTCGCGGTCAAGGCGCCGGTGATCGGATTGGCGCCGTCGACGAATACCGGCAGCTCCGGATTGCCGCTGGTCAGCGACGTCATGGTCGAGGTCGCCGACATCGCATTGACGGTGCTGCCGGAGCCGTTGGTATTGAGCACCTGCAGCTGCGTGCCCGACGGATTCGAGAAATGCACGTTCGAGCCGAAGGCCAGGTTGAGCTGGGCGACCACCGAACTCATGCCGGCGGAAAAATCGATCCCGATCGTCGAATTGTTGCCATTGGTCGGCGAAGCCTTCTGCGGCAGCGACTGGCCCGAAGGCGTATCGACCACGGTGACGGTGTGCTGCACGTTGCCGCTGTCGGTATAGGTGAACTGCATCGAATTGCCGGCCACCATGCTGCCGACATCGACGTTGAACCCGTTCAAGCCGCCGGACGTTACCGCCGTTCCGTTGACGGTGTTGTTCGACAACGCCTGCGACATCTGGTTGGCGAATTCGTCGAGCTGTGTCTGCGCCTGCGGCAAGATGGTGTCGCGCATCTGCAGATAGGCGCCGATCTCGCCCGACGAAATGGCGCCGTCGGAGATCATGTCGGTGGTGGCGCCGCCGGGCGCCGTGAGCGTGATCGTGCCGGCGCCGTCGAGGCTCGGCGTTGAGCTCCACAGCGCCTGCGCCGAGAGCGTGCCGGCATTGTCGAAGCTCATCACCGAGGCCTGGCCGGCATTGACGAGCTGCAGACCGGTCCCGGTATAGAGCGCGATCTGATTGTTGGCGCCATGCACCACATTGACATTCATCAGCTGGCTGAGCTGAGTGATGTCCTGGTCGCGCTGATCCTGCAGCGCCGCCGCGGTGCTGTCGGGATTGGAGCCGACGCCTTCGAGCTTGGTGTTGATCTGCGCGATATTCGCCAGAAGCCCGTTGGCGGTCGTCACGTCATTGGCGATGCCAGCTTCGGCCTGCGTGCGCAGCTGCTGAATACTGGTCGTCATCGAATTGAGGTTCTGCCCGAGCCCCTGCGCCGCGGTGATGACCTCGCTCTGATTGGAATAGGAGCTCGGCGTCGTCGACAGCGACTGCAGCGCGGTCGTGAAATTGTTGTAGATCGCGTCGAACGACGACGATGCCCCCGGCGTCCCGTAGACGTTCTGCAGCTGCTGATAGAGCGAATTGAGGGTATCGGCGTAGTTGCCGCCGGAGGTCTCGGTCCACAATTGGCTCTGCAGGAGCGTATTGAGATTGCGATTGATGCCGTCGCTGATGACGCTGGACCCTGGCGCTCCGGAGGTGCCGAGCTCGGATTGCTTGACGGTCTCGTCGACATAGCCGGCCGTATTGGCATTGGCGATGTTGCCAGCGATGACCGAGATGGACTGCTGGGTAACACCGATGCCGGACAGTGCGGAGTTCAGCGCTTGGTTAATGCCCATTACTAAGCGCCATGGTTGCGGCCGTTCACGCGGCTTGCCGTTTGAGCGACAGCCGCGCCGTTATTGGATGACCGTGAGCAGGCTCTGGATCATCTGGTTGGCGGTCGTCATGACGCGCGCATTGGCCGAATAGGCTTGCTGCGCCACAATGAGCTGGCTGAACTGGGTGGCGATATCGACGTTCGAAGCCTCCAGCGAACTACCCTCGATGCTGCCGGTCGCCGAATAGTTCGGCGGGCCCGATTCCGGCGTCGCGGAATAGGCGCCGCCATTGAGCGCCTGCAGTGCGTTGGCGCCGTTGAAGGACGCAAGCGTAACCTCGGCCAGCGGAATGGTCTGGCCGTTGGTGAAATTGCCGACCATGCGGTTCTGGCTGTCGACCGAGACCGATTGCAGCGAACCTGCCGCATAGCCGTTCTGCTGCAGATTGTTGACCTGGACGGTGCCGCTGGTGCTGGCGAACTGCGTCAAGCCGTCGGTGCCGATCTGCAGCTGGACATTGCCCAGATTATCGCTGTTCACCGTCAGGTTGGGGATCGTCAAGCTGGTGATCTGCGGCGACATCTCACCGTTGGCATTGAAGTTGAATGTAGTCCCGACATTGATCCAGGACGGGTTGTTGCCGGTCGCCGCCGAGTTGGTCTGGTAGAACAGTTGCCACGTGCTGCCGCTCGACGAACTGCTGACTTGCGCCCAGCGGAACTGCACGTTGACGGGGTTGCCGACCGAGTCATAGGCGGTGATCGAGCCGCCATCGACGGATTCCGCATCGAACGTCGAATTGTCGACCGCAACCACGTCGTCTTGCGCCGGCAGAGCGGTAAGATTTTCAATACCGAATTTCGTGGCCGAAGCAGTGCCCCCGACCTGAATGCTGTTGTTCGGGTTGGTCGCCGTCAGCGAGACGTCGCCATCGGACGTGTCCACCGTGGCGCTGAACAGACCGCTACGAGGTGCCCAGACCGACCAACGTAGTCTGCAATTGGGACAAGCGTCGCCACCTGACCGGCGCCGGTGCCGAAGGTGAGCGTCTCCGCCGTGCCGCCGGTGGCGGGTACCGTGACGCTGAAGGTCTGCCCCTGCGCGACCGCGCTCTGGGTCAACAGATTGATCGGCTGGAATGAATTGTTGCCCGCGCCGAAGCCCAGATCGGTAGAGTCGGTCGAGGTTCCGGAAACTGTGATGCTGGCGATGTCGTTGTTGCCGGTGAGAACAAGACTGCCGCCGGAAAGCGTAGCAGTTATGGCCGCTGTGCCGCCATTGATTGCGGTCATCAGGGTATTGATCGTGTCGCCAGCACCAACGTTATACACCGTCGTGTTGGTGCCATCGTTGAAGGAGAGCGTATCACCCGTGCCGATGCCGAGGCTTGCCAGTGTCGTGGCGCCAGTAAGTCCGGTGACCGAACCTGTGGCCTTAGCTGCAGCGTCCTGTTTGAGAGTCGCCCCAGAGCCTACGATCTCCGCAGCGACGGGCGCGCCGGCGAGCGGATTGGCTTCAAAATTGTTCGGATTGATGATGCCCGACTTCGGCGTCGCCGGCAGGTTGGCCTGGTAATTGACGGTCGTCGTCGCCACCGCCGGGATGAAATTGTTGTTGAACTGCAGAACCTGCGGCACGCTGCCGAGCGGGTTGCCGGTGGTCGGATCGACCGGAATACCCATCAGATAATAACCGGAGCTGTTCACTAGGTTGCCGTTCTCGTTCATCGTGAAATCGCCTTGGCGGGTATAGTCGTTGATACCCGAGAAGGTCGGCTGGTTGTCGGTGAAGCCGGTCGGCTTGGCGACCACGAAGAAGCCGTTGCCGTTGATCGCCATGTCGGTCGCCACCGTCGTCGAGGTGATCGAGCCCTGCACCGTGTTGGTCGCGACCGAGCGCGCGGTGACGCCGTCCGGCGTCTGCAAGCCGATCGCGGCCTGCGACACCAGATCCTGGAAGGCGGTATTGGTTTCTTTGTAGCCAGTGGTCTGGGAGTTGGCGATGTTGCCGGAAATGTTCTGCAGCGAAAACGATTGTGCCTGAAGACCAGCCACTGCGGTGGTCAAAGCATCGAAGATACCCATGACTTGTCTCCAACTCGCTCTCAACGCTACAGCGGCTCTGAACGAGGCAGCCGCATAGCCGGACCGAGTGCAGCAAGCCGCATGCCAGGAAATTAGATGATATTATTCAATTACTTACGGCGGCGGCACTGATCGGTCCGCGGCCAGATATGCCGGGCTTACGGCAAAAATTGCCGGGACGCGCGAGGCTTTGTGCCTTCCAAGCGGCTGCGTCATGATCTAAACGCACCACGCGCCAAAATCGGCAGCCCATTAGAAATTCACTCGGAAAGACCATCATGCGCTTTGACGGAACCAGCGCCTATGTCGCCACCGACGATCTCAAAGTGGCGGTCAATGCCGCGATCGCACTAGAGCGCCCGCTCCTGGTCAAAGGCGAACCCGGCACCGGCAAGACCGTACTGGCGATCGAGATCGCCAAGGCGTTGGCGGCGCCGCTGATCGAGTGGCACATCAAGTCCACCACCAAGGCGCAGCAGGGACTTTACGAATATGACGCAGTGACGCGGCTGCGCGACAGCCAATTGGGCGACGCCCGGGTCAAGGACATCCGCAACTACATCAAGCGCGGCAAATTGTGGGAGGCTTTCGTCGCCGACGAGCGCCCTGTCCTGCTCATCGACGAGATCGACAAGGCCGATATCGAGTTCCCCAACGACCTGTTGCAGGAACTCGATCGCATGGAATTCTTCGTCTATGAGACCGGCGAGACGATCAATGCCCGCCGCCGCCCGATCGTCGTCATTACGTCTAACAACGAGAAGGAATTGCCGGACGCGTTTCTGCGCCGCTGCTTCTTCCACTATATCCGCTTTCCCGATCCCGACACGATGCGCGCCATCGTCGACGTCCATTTCCCCGGCATCAAGCAGCGGCTGGTTGCCGAAGCGCTGAAACTTTTCTACGAGATCCGCGACGTGCCGGGCATGAAGAAGAAGCCGTCGACTTCGGAGCTGCTCGATTGGCTGAAGCTGTTGATGGTCGAGGATGTCTCAGCAGAGACCTTGCGCGAACGCGATCCCAAGCGGCTCATTCCGCCGCTGCACGGCGCGCTGATCAAGAACGAACAGGACGTGCACCTGTTCGAGCGCCTCGCCTTCATGGCGCGGCGCGAAGGGCGGTGAAGTTCGAGAGCCTATGATCATTCAGGATCGATCGTGAACAACTCTTGCGGATGCGATACGCCGCGAAGGGCGTATCGTCCGACCGAAATCAGCCGCCGCCTGATATCGCCGACTTCGGCAAAGGCTTCCGACATCAGAACCGGCTGATCGACCGAACGGCACATCGCCGCGATCCGGCTCGCTTCGTTCACGGCCGGTCCGAGGACGGTGAAATCCAGCCGCTCCCGGCTGCCGACATTGCCGTAGAAGACTTGGCCGACATGCAGGCCGAGATACATGTCGGTAATCGGCTTGTCCTCCGCCGCGCGGCGCTTGTTCAATTCGGCGACACCTTGACGTGCGGCAATGGCGGCGGCGAGCGCGGCGTTGCAAGCATGCATGCGATCCTCAGCGGTGAAAATGGCAAGGATGCCGTCGCCGATCAGCTTGAGGACGTCGCCGCCGTTGTCGTCGATCGCCGAGACGATGACGTCGGCATAATCGTTCAGCAGCGGGATCACCTGTTCCGGCGCGGTGTCGGTGATGCGGGTGAACCCACGCAGATCGCTGAACCAGACGACGGCGTCGATCCGCTCGGCGATACCGCGCACGATGCGGCCGCCAAGCACACGCTGGCCGGCGTCGCGGCCCAGATAGGTTTCCATCAGCGTTCGGGTCATTCTGGCTAGCGAGACCGATTTGATGGCAAGCCCGAGATACGGCGCAAGGCGTTCAAGCTCCGCGATATTGCTGTCGCTGAAACCCTCGGGCGCATTCGCTCCCCATGACGAATAAACGGCATCCATCTCGCCGATCGTGCCTTCGGCGGCAAAGCTGGTGATAAGGGCGACATATTCGGTCATCCCCGCGGCGTGCCATTCGGGCAGCAGGGAAAACTCGTCGAGAGTGCCGGCCTGCAAACGCCGGCGCAGCAACGAAGCGTCCGTTTTCAGCATGGTATAGAAGGGACTGCGTTGCCAGATGCCGGTCGCCTGGGCATCCAGCGATACCGGACCGGACGCATCGGGCCCTGCCGAACTGGTGCGTCCATATTCTTTCATCGGGGGTTCGTCAGGACCGTAACCCCAGCAGAACAGTCGGCCTTCGTGGACCGGATGGAGCGTGTCGATAAACACATGGGCGCGGCCAAGCGGAATCCCAGCCGCGACGCATTGCTCGCAAAAGCCAAAGACGATGTCGACTTCAGAAGCGCCAGCGAGACCCGCTTGGGTCAGCCATGCCGGCAATTCGCTCAAGAGCTTGTCATTCATCCCGCGATTATACAGGCGTCCGCTCTGGGATTGCGCTACGCGCTCAGGCTCACCACAACGGGTGCATAGCAAACGAGTAAGTGGCGCCGAGGCCGTAGGTCCATTGGTTGACCGCGCCGCGCTGCGTCACCAGCGGGGAATTGGCGGCGGAATCGGCGAGGTGTTCGTCTTCGACGAAGGCGTGCGCCGCCCATTTGTCATTGATGAAATATTCGAGCTGCGTGCCGGCACCGTAGGAATAGAGACCGCCGCCCGCGTGATAGACCGGCAGCTGCGGCAGGCCGGCGCCGGCCGAGCCGATCGATTGCGTGAGCGTGACGCCGAAATACGGATTGATCGCCGGCGCCGAGGCCAGCGTCATGCGCGGTCCGGCCGACCAGCGAAATTGCCCGGCCGGCACAACGGCATCGAGGAACAGGTCGCCGGTGACGCCGCCCTCGCCGCCAAAGCCCTGGCGCACTTCGCTGTGCAGCCGCAGCCATTGCAGCGGCCAGTAGTCGGCATAGGCGCCGGCTTGAATCGTCGTTGCGACGTTGCCGAGGCCGACGGTCTCGGGATTGTCGGACGCTTTGCGTTCGGTGACGTACCGGATCGCCGGCCCGATCTTCAATTGGCCGAGATTGATCACATCGAAGCCGAAACTGTCGCGCGGCCCGAAATAAGGCGGCGGCTCGCCGGCGTGGCGAACGCTGACCAGCGGCATCCAGCTCGGCGCGATTTGATTTGTGGGTGCCCCGGGCCATGCGGGAATGATGCGGCCTTCGATGCCGACGGTCACGATCCAATCCGGGACCGGCGGCGTATAGGCAATGGGGGTCGGGGCCGATTGCGGCAGATCAGCGGCCGACGCTCCATCGGGCACGACAAAAGATACAGCGACAAAACCAGCAGCGACGAGCTGGAAAGCAAGCCGACGCCGGCATTTAACCGCCATTCCCCTCATCCAACCTGCGCATTCAAAAGACATCGATGAAAGCATATAGGAGCTCCGACGCGAAGGCGAATAGCCGAAAACGCACGCGGCGATATTTAATCAGCACCTGTGGCCGATTTGCCCGCATCCCGTGCAAGCTCCGCCTGCGATTGTGCTTCTGCCGCAGCGTCTTGCGCTTGTGTTGCGTCCGCGGCAGCCCGTCGCTGCTCAAAATATACGGCGCTCTCGCGCTTTCTTCGCTTTTGTTCGAGGACCCGCCAGCGTGCCCGTACACGCGCCACCAGACGCGCTTTGGTGCGCCGCTCCTCTAGCGCGCTATTGAGCCGCTTCATCCAGCTGCGCACTTGCGCGGCCCCGCGCCCCAACACGCCGCCGGCCCAGACCAGTTCGAACGGCGTGAACTGCCGCCAAGTTTCGTCGCCTTCGGTGATTGCGCGCGCAATCAGATTGCCGGCGATCGCGGTGGTGTTGAGCCCATGGCCGCCGAAGCCCGAGGCGAGCCACACACCCGGCCCCAGCTCGCCGATCTGCGGCATGCGATGCAGCGTCAGGCCCAATGTGCCCGACCAGGCATAGTCGATCGTGACGCGGCCGAGCTGCGGATAAGTCCTCGCAATGTCGCCGGTCAGCGCCTTGATGTAAGCGCGCGGGTCGCGCGTCCAGGCTGTCGAGCGGCCGGACAGCATCAACCGATTGTCGCCAACGATGCGGTAGTGGTTGTCGGCATGTTCGGTATCGCTGATGCCGCCGCGATAACCGATGGCCGTGGTGAGTGCTTCGCCGAGCGGCGCGGTCGTGACCACGTAAGTCGTCATCGGCACGAGCGTCTCCGCCACCCGGGGCAGCAGATCGCCGAGCCCGATATTGCCGCACAGGACAACCTGATTGGCACGCAGCCGCCCTCCCGTCGTCACGATCCGCTTGCGCACACCGGACGGATCGATCGACAGCGCACGGGTGTTCTCGAAAATGCGTGCGCCGTCATGCTCGGCCGCGGCCGCGAGCTTGAGCGCATAGTTCAGCGGATGGATGGTGAGCGCACGCGGATAATTGATGGCATAGAAATAGCGCTCGCTCCGCAAGACGCTGCGCACGCGGTCGGTCTGCCACGACTCGATCTCGCAACCGAGTTCGCCGAGAAGCTGGACCTGGCGCACGAAATGGTCGTTGTTGTCCTGCTTGGAGACGTGCAGCCAGCCGTTCTGCGGATCGATGTGGGAGGCGCCGACCGCCGCCACGTTCTGCCGCACATATTCGAGGCCGGCCTGCGACAGCGTCCACAGGTCCTTGGCGCGCTCGAAGCCGACCCGCGCCACCAATTTGTCCTCGTCGGCGCCGAAGCCCGGCAGCACAAAACCGGTGTTGCGGCCCGAAGCGCCCGCGGCAAGGCGGCCGGCCTCCAGCAGCGCCACCGACCAGCCGGCGCGCGCCAATTCGCGCGTGACCGTCAGTCCCGCGAGCCCGCCGCCGATGACACAGACATCGATGTCGAGATCGTGGGCCAGAGCCGGCCGCTCGGGCGCGTCGATTTTGGTCGCGGCATACCAGGAATTGCTGTAGGCCGCGGTTGCGTTGTCGTCACTCATCAGGAAGCGGTATCCGCCTGCGCCGGTAAAAGGCTTCCGCTTTTACGGAATTTGGACGCGGCACACTAGGGGGCGGAAGATGTCGGTTTTGTCTGCCGCCACTGGACACTTTCATCCCGGAAAGCGAGATTATCGGCATGCGCCGTTTGCTGCTGTTACGTCACGCCAAGACCGGGCGCGCCGAACCCGGCGAGCGCGACCGCGACCGCAAGCTGACCAAGCGCGGACGCAGCGACGCGCCGGTGATCGGCACCTTTATGGCCAAGCATGGCCTTGTCCCCGATCTCGCTCTGGTATCGCCGGCCGTGCGCGCGCAGGAAACCTGGGCGCTGGTCGCTCCCTGTTTCAAGAAGACACCGCCGGCGGTAACAGACGAGCGCATCTACAACGCCGCTACCTTGCAGCTGTTCAATCTCGTCGCCGAGACGCGCACGGCAAAAACGCTGCTCCTGGTCGGGCACAATCCGGGTTTTCACGAACTTGCCGTACATCTGATCGCCGCCGGCGACATTGGCCTGCGCGAGCAGCTCAAGGAAGGCTTGCCGACGTCGGGGCTGGTCGTGATCGATCTGCCGATCGACGACTGGTCGCTGTTGCATCCGCGCGCCGGCCGGCTCGAGCGTTTCGTCACGCCGCGGCTTCTGGCCGAAGCCACGGAATAGGACGAGCGCAACGGCTCGCCCCTTATCCCGCCAGCGCCGCGATGATGCGGGCCCAGCTGCGGATGCCCTTGTGAAAACACCGCAGGTCAAACTTTTCATTCGGCGAATGCACGCGATCGTCGTCGAGCGCGAAGCCGACCATCAGCGTGTCCATGCCGAGCACGGTCTTGAAATCGCCGACAATGGGAATTGATCCTCCGGCACCGACCGTCACTGCCTTCTTACCCCACTCGTCAGCAAGCGCCGCACGTGCCTTGGTCAAGGCCGGATTGCCGAAATCGACTTCAATCGCCGGATTGCAGCCGAAATTGCCGAATTCGACCGTGCAATCGCCCGGCAGCCGCGCGCGGACGAAGTCGCGGAACGCGGTGCGTATCTTCTCCGGATCCTGCGCACCAACCAGGCGGAATGAAACTTTGGCGCTCGCCTTGCCCGGGATCACGGTCTTCGCCCCCTCCCCGGTATAGCCGCCGATAATGCCGTTGACCTCCGCCGTCGGCCGCGTCGATATCTGCTCGATCAGCATGCGGCCCTTCTCGCCGGCCGGATATTTCAAGCCGACCGGATTGAGAAATTTCTCCGGCGTCAGCCCGAGCCCGGAGAGATCGGCTTTGATGTCGTCGGGCAAATCATGGACGCCATCATAGAAGCCCGGAATGGCCACCGAGCCGTCCGGCTTGTGCAAGGCTGAAAGAATGTCGGCGAGCACATGGATCGGGTTGCGCGCGGCACCGCCGAACAGGCCGGAATGCAGATCGCGGTCGGCGCAAGTGAGCTTGATCTCCTCATAGACCAGCCCGCGCAGCGAGGTCGTGATCGAGGGCGTCTGCGCGTCCCACATGCCGGTATCGCAGACCAGCGCCAGGTCGCGCTTGAGCTCCTGCGCATTGTCGCGCACGAAGCCGAACAGATGCTTGGAGCCGCACTCCTCCTCGCCTTCGATCATCATCGTGATGTCGAGTGGGATCTTGCCGGTCACCGCCTTGAAGGCGCGGCAGGCTTCCACGAACGTCATCGCCTGACCTTTGTCGTCGCAGGCGCCGCGCGCGACGATGATCTTGCGGCCGCCGTCGAGTGTCTCGATGCGCGGCTCGAACGGCGGCGTCTTCCACAGATCGAGCGGATCGACCGGCTGCACGTCGTAGTGACCGTAGAACAGGATGCGCGGCGCTTTGCCGTTTGCCCCATTGCCGGTCTTCTCGGTGCTTTTGGCGATGACGACCGGATGGCCTTCGGTCGGGCGGACGCTGGCGTCAAAGCCGAGCCCGCTCAGATCGGCGGCGACGAAATCCGCGGCTTTGCGGCATTGCGGCGCAAACGCTGGATCGGTCGAGACCGACTGGATGCGCAGCAGCGAGAACAAGCGATCGAGGCTTGCGTCGAGATCACGATCGACGCGGTCGAGGACCGCGGGAAGAGCGTCGAGTGCTGTCATGATGTCACCGTCTTAACACGCCGCCGAGCGCACCGCGCACGACCGCTTTGCCGATATTGCCCGCGGTCTTGCCGCCGGTCTTTTTAGCGAATTCCGACGCCACTTGCGTGGCAACGCCGGCGACGACGGCGCGGGCCACGTTGCGGGCGACCTGCTGCGAAGTCGTGAGTGTCTGGCCGCGCACACGCCCGATGCCGAACAGGTTCTTGAACCACAGGCCGATGCGATGAAAGAAGCCGACATGTGCAGGCACCGCATCGCCGGCGTCGGCCGGCGCGCCCGGCACCCCTGCTCCGGGCGCCGGCAGCGCGCCGCCTTCGGCGAGCCGCTTCTGCAGGATCTCGAATGCCGAGTTGGGATCGACCGTGGTGTCGTATTTGCCTTTGAGCGGCGACTTGTCGATGACCGCCTTGCGTTCGTCGTCGGTGACCGGCCCGATCCGCGCCGACGGCGGCCGGATGATGGTGCGATCGACCATGGCCGGCGTGCCGGCGCCTTCCAGGAACGAGACCAGCGCCTCGCCTTTGCCGAGCTGTGTAATGACTTGGCCGGTATTGAGCTTCGGGTTCGGCCGGAACGTATCCGCCGCGGCCTTGACCGCCTTCTGGTCGGCCGGCGTGAAGGCGCGCAGAGCGTGCTGAACGCGGTTGCCGAGCTGCGCCAGCACCTTGTCCGGCACGTCGGCTGGGTTCTGGGTGACGAAATAGACGCCGACGCCCTTCGACCGGATCAGCCGGACCACCTGCTCGACCTTGTCGAGCAATTCCTTGGGCGCCTCGTTGAAGAGAAGGTGGGCCTCATCGAAGAAGAACACCAGCTTCGGCTTGGGCGGGTCGCCGACTTCCGGCAGTTTCTCGAACAGTTCGGACAGGAGCCACAACAGGAAGGTAGCATACAGTCTCGGGCTCGCCATGAGCTTGTCGGCGGCGAGAACATTGATGACGCCGCGGCCGCTCGCCGGGTCGGTCCTGATCAGATCGGCGATGTCGAGTTGCGGCGCACCAAAGAATTTCGTTCCGCCTTGGTTCTCAAGCACCAAGAGCTGCCGCTGCACGGCGCCGACCGCGGTGACCGCGACATTGCCGTAGCGGGCGCTGATCTCTTTTGAGTTCTTGGACAGATAGGACAGGAGCTCGCGCAGGTCTTTCAGATCGATCAGGCCGGAGCCGCCGGCGGCCTTCAGCTCGGGGTCATCGTCAGCGTAGCGGAAGGCGATATTGATGATGCCTTCCTGCACGTCATTGAGATTGAGCATGCGCGAGACCAGAAGCGGCCCCATCTCGAACACGGTGGCGCGGATCGGATGGCCCTTTTCGCCGAACAGGTCCCAGAACACGGCCGGGAACTGATCGGGCGCATAATCAAAGCCCAAACCGCTGGCGCGTTTGACGAAATCCGGCTTGGCCTCGCCGCGTGCGGCAACCCCGGAGAGGTCGCCTTTGACGTCGGCGGCGAACACCGCGACGCCCGCCCGTGACAGGCCTTCCGCCAGCACCTGGAGCGTCACCGTCTTGCCGGTGCCGGTGGCGCCGGTCGCCAGACCATGCCGATTGGCGAGCGCCAAGGACAGGAACTCGTCGTGCTCGCCCTTGCCGACAAAGATTTCGCCGTCGCGGTCCGGACCCATGGTCTTTTTCCTTCGCCTCTGCGGGCTGCACTAATTTTATAATCCCGGCTTCGCGGCGTTTCCACCGGCACCTTTGCGTGTCTTCAGCGTTGCAACTTTGCAACGCTCATCCATGTTTTGCTGCGGACGCGCACTCAGAATGTCACATGACAATGCGATAGCCTTGTCACTTGGTGTTTAAATCTTCATTATCGAGAGAACTCGCCGACAGTGCGGGGCCGAGGGGATAATGGACGAATTGATTGCGCGTCTCGTCGCCGATGTCGGTATAGATCATACCGCAGCGGAAAAGGACGTCGGCATCATTCTTGACTTTCTGGTCAAGGAAGCGCCGACGGAAAAAATCAAACCTCTTTTGACCAAGCTCCCCGGAGCGCAAACCTTGCTGGCGAAGACGGCCAGCACGGACGCCCGCACCGCGCTGGCCTGTGCGCGTGAAAAAGTGGGCGGTGAAACTATTGGTGAGGTCGGGGCCGCAAGTCCCGGTCTCGCACAGTTCGTTTGAGTGAATTTGCGACGTTGGACGGAAGGTTGCGGGGGCACGTGATGGGGTATCCCATTACCGAGATTCAGGAGATCGGGACGGAGGTCGCCACGATCCTCAAATCGGATGGGATTCGCACCACAATCGGCCTGTTGCGGCTCGCCAAGACACCGAAACAACGCCTCAAGATCGCGGCCAAAACCGGCGCGCCGGAAAAGAGCGTGCTCGATTGGGTGACCGCCGCCGACCGGATGCGGGTCAAAGGCGTCGGCTGGGAATATTCCGAACTGTTGCGCGCCGCCGGCGTGCGCACCGTCAACGAATTGCGATTTCGCAACCCGCAAAAGCTTGCGGCCGCGATGGCGGAGATCAACAACCGGCGCAATCTGGTGCGCGTGCTGCCTTCGGTGCACACCGTGACGCGCTGGATCGAGGACGCCAAGAAGCTGCCGCCCGCCATCCGCTATTGATCCGCGGTGCTTGACTCGCCGCGACCGACCGCGCAAAGCCACAGCCAAAATGACCGCCGCACGACGGCGCGCGAAGCGGCGTTGCAACCGACTTGGATCAGGGATCAATCGCCAAAATGGCCAATAGCGCGGCCGCAAACGCGACGTCTCGGACCACTCCTCCGCCCGGCCCTGCGGCCGGCGGTGGCATGCTGACGGAATTGCTAGCCAAGGCGCGCGCGGCATCGCGTCCCGTGCTGATGGGCGTTCTCAACATCACGCCGGATTCGTTTTCCGACGGCGGGCAATTTCTCGATCCGGCCGCTGCCATCGAACAGGCGCGGCGTCTTGTTGCCGAGGGCGCGGACATCATCGACATCGGTGCGGAATCGACGCGGCCTTATGGCGGCATGGCGCCGGTCTCCGACGCGGACGAGCGCACACGGCTTGCGCCGGTCCTGCCGGCGGTCATTGCGCTCGGCGTTCCGGTCTCGATCGATACGATGAAGGCTTCCGTCGCGGCGTGGGCGCTCGACGCCGGCGCCGGCATCGTCAACGATGTCTGGGGCCTGCAGCGCGACCCGGACATGGCGCGTGTCGTCGCCGCGCACGGCGCGCCCGTCATCATCATGCACAATCGCGAGAAAGCCGATCCGGCGATCGACATTATCGCCGACGTGTCTGAATTCTTCTCACGCTCCCTCGAAATCGCCTGGGACGCCGGCATTCCGCGCGACCGGGTCGTGCTCGATCCCGGTATCGGTTTCGGCAAGACGCCGGAACAGAGCATGGCCTGCATCGGCCGGCTTGACGAATGGCGCGGCTTCGAGATGCCGCTTCTGGTCGGCGCATCGCGCAAGCGCTTCATCGCTTCGGTGATGCCGTCCGAGCCCAAAGAGCGGCTCGGCGGCTCGCTGGCCGCCCATCTCATCGCCGCCGAGAATGGCGCCGCCCTGATCCGCACCCACGATGTCGCGCCGACGCTCCAGGCGCTCGCCATTGCCGCTGCGATCAGGCAAGCTCGATGAGAGATACCGCAATGAGCCTTGCTCCAGTGAGCCTTGCCCCGAGCGTTGCCCAATGAGTGATGCGATCTTCGTCAACGGCCTGGCTTTGCACGCCTATCACGGCGTGATGCCGCACGAGGGCAAGGTCGGACAAAGTTTCAAGCTCGATCTCGTCCTCGACATCGATCTCGGCGACGCTTCGCGCACCGACAAGCTGAAAGACACCGTTTCCTACGATCTGGTCGTCAAGACCGCGAGCGAGGCGTTCTGTGCGCGCCGCTACCGCCTGGTCGAGGCCGCGGCCGGCGCAGCGGCGGACGCGGTGCTGGCGCGATTTCCGAAGGTGACCGGCGTGCGCGTCACCGTGCACAAGCCGCATGCCCCGATCGCAGCGACCTTCGACGATGTCGGAGTCACCGTGATGCGCCGCCGCGGCCGGCAATAATGAACGACGCGGCATCGACCGAAGCGCTGATCGCGCTCGGCGGCAATGTCGGCGACATGGTGCTGACCTTCGATCGTGCCGTCGCGCTCCTCTGCGGCGACAAAAGCGTCTCGCTCGGAAAGCGCTCGGCGAATTATCGCACCCCGCCCTGGGGCGTCACCGACCAGCCGGCCTTTGTGAATGCCGTGATCGCAGTCGCGACCACGCTGCCGCCGCGCGAGCTTTTGGCGCGCATGCGCGAGGTCGAGGCGCATCTCGGCCGTGACCGCGCCTTGGAGCGGCGCTGGGGCCCGCGCACGCTCGATCTCGACCTGCTCGCCTATGACGACATCACGCTTGACACGACGGAGCTGACGCTGCCGCATCCACGGCTGTTCGAACGCGCTTTCGTGCTGGTGCCGCTTGCCGAGATCGCGCCCGAGCGCGTCATCCGCGGCACGCGCGTGCGCGATGCCCTGGCGCGGCTCGACACCGCCGGCATCGAGCGCTTGATGTAGCCCATTGCTTTGGCCCTGCCCCGGCACGGCCTTTGCACATATGTCCATGTCGGCCGCCCATATTGGCCACCTCGGCCGGAAATGGCATTTTGCCCCCATGACCTCGTCCGAACCTCTTTCTCCGGCTGACTTCGCCCCCGCGAGCGAAGCCGATTGGCGCAAGCTGGTCGACGCCGTGCTCAAAGGCGCGCCGTTCGCGAAGCTCGAGACCAAGACCTATGACGGCCTGACCGTCGAACCGCTCTATCCACGCGACCAGGCAGCCCACGTCGTCGCCGGCCGGGCCCCGAGCCGGGCCTGGACCATCCTGCAGCGCGTCGATCATCCCGATCCTGCGGCCGCCAATGCGCAGGCGCTGACGGATCTCGAGAACGGCGCCACCGGGCTCATTCTGATTTTTTCCGACTCCATCAGCGCCAATGGCTTTGGGCTCGAGCCGACGCCAGCACTGCTCGCGCGCGTGCTCGACGGCGTCGATTTGACGGCCGGCATTGCGCTCGACCTCAATGTCGGCCCGGCGTCGCGGCGCATCGGGAACGATCTCGCGGCTCTCGTGCAGAGCCGCGGACTCGCGCCGGCAGCAGTCGATATCCGTTTCAGCCTCAATCCGATCGGCGGCTTCGCCGCTAACGGCAGCAACCCGCTACGCTGGGAAAAGATGGCGCCGCAATTCGCGAAGATGGTTGCGGAGTTCGCGGCGGCGGGTTTTCGCGGTCCCTTCGCGGTGGCCGACGGACGGGTCATTCACAATGCCGGCGGCTCGGACGCGCAGGAACTCGCTTTCGCGCTGGCGAGCGCCGTCACCTATCTGCGCGCGCTTGAGGCCGGCGGCATCCCGCTCGCCATGGCACGTGACGCGATCTATTTCCGGCTGGCGGCTGATGCCGATCAATTCCTGGCCATGGCGAAATTCCGCGCGGCGCGAAAGCTCTGGGCGCGGGTCGAAGCGGCCTGCGGGCTTACACCGAAGCCCGCCATGGTCACGGCGGAGACCGCCTGGCGCATGATGACGCGGCGCGATCCCTACGTGAACATGTTGCGCAATGCGATCGCGGTGACGGCGGCCGGGCTCGGTGGCGCCGACGCCATCACCATGCTGCCGCACACCGCGCCGCTTGGCCTGCCGGACGCCTTTGCACGTCGCGCCGCGCGCAACACCCAGCTTCTGCTGCTGGAGGAATCCAATCTTGCCCGCGTCGCCGATCCGGCCGCAGGCTCGGGCGCGATCGAAACGCTGACCGAACAGTTGTGCAACACTGCCTGGTTGCAATTTCAAGATATCGAAAAGGCAGGCGGCGTCTGGGCGGCGCTGGAGAGCGGATCGGTGCAGAAGAATGCCGCGGCCGTGCTCGCCGAGCGCCGCAAAGCCACGGCACGCGGCAAGGATGTGCTGACCGGCACCAATGCCTATCCGGATATTCACGAGACCAAGCCCGCAGTGCTCGACGTCCCGCCCTACCCGGCGAAACAAAAAGATACGGCGCCGGCCGGCACTGTGACGGCCGAGCCTCTGCCGCGCATCAGGCTCGCCGAACCGTTTGAAGCCCTGCGTGACCGTTCCGATGCGATCCTCGCCAAGACGGGCGCGCGGCCAAAAATCTTCCTTGCCAATCTGGGCAAGCTCAGCGAATTCACCGCGCGCGCGTCTTTCGCCAAGAGTTTCTTTGAAGCCGGAGGCATCGAAGCCGTAAGCAATGACGGCTTTGCAAGTCTCGACGCCATGGTGGCGGCGGCAAAAGCCTCGGGCGCGGCGCTCGCTTGTCTGTGTTCGTCCGACGAAGTTTATTCGCGCGAGGCTATCACCGCGGCCAAAGCCGTCGGACCTCATGTCAGACACCTCTATTTGGCCGGGCGCGCCGCCGGGCCGGATCCGCTGAAAGCCGCAGGAGTCGGCACTTTCATCTATGCCGGCGCGGACATGGTCGAGGTATTGCAGGTGGCGTATCAGGTGCTGGCAGGTTGAAGCTTTGCTTGTCCCGGTGCGCCGTGTTGCTTTACGTGATAGTATTGCTGCGCCGGTTCAGGTGATGCGATGAGCCAAATCCCGGATTTCACGAAGGTCGATTTTGCCGACACGCCAGCGGCGCCGGCTTCTTCCGGCGCGCCATCGTCCAGTGCACCCTGGCAGACGCCGGAAGACATCGCGGTCAAGGGCACTTACTCCGAGGCCGATATCGAAGGCCTGGCTGCGATCGACGGCTATCCCGGCATCGCGCCCTTTCTGCGCGGTCCCTACCCGACCATGTATGTCACCCAGCCCTGGACCATCCGGCAATATGCCGGCTTCTCCACGGCGGAAGACTCCAATGCCTTCTACCGGCGCAATCTCGCCGCCGGGCAGAAGGGTCTCTCGATCGCCTTCGATCTCGCAACCCATCGCGGCTATGACAGCGATCATCCGCGCGTCTCCGGCGATGTCGGCATGGCGGGCGTAGCGATCGACTCCATCTACGACATGCGCACGCTGTTCGGCGGCATCCCGCTCGACCAGATGTCGGTGTCGATGACCATGAACGGCGCGGTGCTGCCGGTGCTGGCGCTCTATATCGTCGCCGCCGAGGAGCAAGGCGTAGCCCCGGAAAAGCTCGCCGGCACGATCCAGAACGACATCCTCAAAGAATTCATGGTGCGCAACACCTATATCTATCCGCCCAAGCCGTCGCTGCGCATCATCTCCGACATTTTCGCCTATACGTCGGCGCATATGCCGAAGTTCAATTCGATCTCGATCTCCGGCTATCACATGCAGGAAGCCGGCGCGACGGCGGACCTCGAGCTCGCCTATACGCTTGCCGACGGCGTCGAATATGTCCGCGCCGGCATGGCGGCCGGGCTCGGCATCGACCGCTTCGCGCCGCGGCTGTCATTCTTCTTCGGCATCGGCATGAATTACTTCATGGAGATCGCCAAGCTCCGCGCCGCCCGCGTCTTGTGGGCGAAGCTGATGAAGGGTTTCGATCCGAAGGACACACGCTCGCTGTCGCTACGCACGCATTGCCAAACCTCAGGCTGGTCCCTCACCGCGCAGGACGTATTCAACAACGTCACGCGCACGGCGGTCGAAGCGATGGCGGCGACGCAGGGCGCGACGCAATCGCTGCACACCAATGCGCTCGACGAGGCGCTCGCGCTGCCGACCGATTTCTCCGCCCGCATCGCCCGCAACACCCAGATCGTGCTGCAGCGGGAGAGCGGCACGACGCGCACGATCGATCCGTGGGGCGGCTCGTTCTATGTCGAGAAGCTCACCCATGACCTTGCCGAAAAGACCTGGGGCCATATCCAGGAGGTCGAGCAACTCGGCGGCATGACGCGTGCCATCGAAGCCGGCCTGCCGAAACTGCGCATCGAGGAGGCCGCTGCGCGCACGCAAGCGCGCATCGATTCCGGCGGCCAGGCCGTGATCGGGGTCAACAAATACCGGCCGACCGCCGAAGCGCCGATCGACGTGCTCAGGGTCGACAACGCCGCCGTCCGCCAATTGCAGATCGACAAGCTCGGGCGACTGAAGCACGAGCGCGACCCCAAGACGCTCGCCGACGCGCTCGAGACGCTCACGCGCAATGCCGCGGGCGGCAACGGCAATCTTCTTGGATTGGCGATCGACGCCGCCCGCGCCAAGGCCACCGTCGGCGAAATTTCCATGGCGCTGGAAAAAGTCTTTGGCCGGCACCAAGCCGAAATCAAAGCCATTTCCGGCGTCTATAAGCGGGAGGTCGGCATGACCGACGCCGTCGAACGAGTGCACAAGCTCGTCAGCGAATTCGAAGAGAACGAAGGGCGCCGCCCGCGCATCCTGGTCGCCAAGATCGGCCAGGACGGCCACGACCGCGGCCAGAAGGTGATCGCGTCAGCTTTTGCCGATCTCGGCTTCGATGTCGATATCGGCGCACTGTTCGCAACCCCGGCGGAAGCCGCGCGCCAGGCCGTCGAGAACGACGTGCATATTCTCGGCGTATCGTCGCTCGCCGCGGCGCATCTGACGCTGGTGCCGGAGCTCGAGCGCGAGCTCGAAAAGCAGGGCCGCGGCGACATCATGATCGTCGTCGGCGGCGTCGTGCCGCCGCAGGATTACGATGCGCTCAAGGCCGCCGGCGCCGAGGCGATCTTCCCGCCCGGCACCGTGATCGCCGAGGCGGCCGAGGATTTGCTGAAGTCGCTGAACCGCCGGCTCGGGCACACCAAAGCCGCGGCGGAATAGTTCTCGTCATTGCGAGGAGCAAAGCGACGAAGCAATCCAGAACGGCAGTGCCGACTGGATTGCTTCGCTACGCAGTGGCGCCGAGACTTTACCCCGCAACCGTCGAAAAATTCCTCGCCAGGTTCTCCGCTCCGCGCTGCGAAACGGCGAAGATCGTGTAGGTCGGGTTCGACGCGCCCTCGCTTGGGAAAATGCAGGGACCGGCCATCCACAGATTGGGAATCTCGTGGGTCTGGCCGTAGCTATTGGTCACTGAGTTTTCCGCGCTCGTGCCCATGATGGCGCCCCCATGCAGATGGCTGGTCGGCACCACGGGTCCCTTGCCGGGCCAGGTTTCCTTGGCGTCGGTGGCCTTGGCGACCTTCATGCCTTGCTCGAAGTTCGCGTTCCACAGCGCCATCGCGTCGTCGTCGAAGCTGTGGATCAGGCGCGCCAGCGGCATGCCGAACTCGTCCTTGTCGCTGGCAAGCTCGATGCGGTTCGCGAGCTGCGGCTGGTCTTCGCCGAAGATCGTGATGCGGGTGATGCCGCGCGCCGCCCGCTTCATGAAAGCTTGCAAGTCGGCGCCGAACAGATCGCCGCGCGCCTGCGCATAGTCGTTGGTCTTCATAGCCGCACCGGCGACGATGAATGAACTGCCGAAGGCGTTCGGATAGCTCGTCTTCGGATAACGGTCATAGGACATGAGCTGCGCGCCGACCGTGCCCATATGCGGCGTGATGTCCTCGTCGAACAGCGCCCAGGTGCCGGCGATGTGATGGGTCATCATGAACTTGCCGACCAGCTGGTTCTTGTTGGCAAGCCCGTTCGGATGCTTGTCGGTCGCGGAATTCAGAAGCAGCCGCGGATTTTGTGCCGACCATGCCGCCAGCACGACGACGCTCGCCTCCTGCACCTGCTTTTGTTTCTTGGCGTCGTAATATTCGACACCGGTGACGCGCGTGCCGTCCGCGTTGGTGAGAACGCGGGTGACGGTGGAGAACGGCCGCACTTCGGCGCCGGCTTTGCGCGCCTCGCCGAGATAGGTCACCACCGGATTGGCCAGCGCCCCGATCGGGCAGCCGACGTGACACCAGCCGTCATAGAGGCAGGCTGGCCGGCCCTTAAACTCGGTCGAGTTCATGCCGACCGCAGCCGGCACCAGATGAATGCCGTTGGCTTCGGCACCCTTCTTCCAGACGTCGCCGTTGGGGAATGACTTCATCGGCGGCATCGGATAGGCCGCCCCGGCTGGCCGCCAGCGTTCCTCGGCTTTGGCGTCGCCGGACACGCCGAGCTCGGCCGCGACCTTGTCGTAGAACGGCGCCACGTCTTCGTAGGCGATCGGCCAATCGTGGGCGCGATTGTGCTCGCTCTTGATCTTGAAGTCGGTCGGCAGATAGCGCGGGAAGTTGGCGAAGTAGTGCAGCGTCGCGCCGCCCACGCCCCAACCGGCCTGGCTGACGTAGCCGAACGGATTCTTGCCTTCGAGCAGGACCGGAGGCCCGGCCGGTTTGATGCGGCGGCCCCAGATGTCTGACGAAATCAGATCGGTGAGCTGCCAGTCCGGCCCGTTCTCAAGAAGCACGACCTTCTTGCCGGCCTTGGTGAGCACATTGGCAAACACCGAGCCTGAAGCGCCGGCGCCGACAATGACGACATCAACTTTTTCGTTGGCCATGATGCCCTCCCCTCACCAGCTTTTCGTCGGTGCGATGTGAGGCATGTAGGGCACACCAAGCGCCTTATAGCCTTCCATCGTGGCGTAGGTCACATCGACCGCGTCGCTGCGCAGGATGCCGTAGACGAACGGCCCAGGCGGTCCTTGCCAGCCGTCGAGCTTGTTCTGCCGCATCAGGTTGACGAAGTTCTTCTGCTCGTCGGCATTGAGCTGCGCGAATTTGCGGCCGCCATTGACCTTGTCGCTGGCATTGTCGATGGCCGTGAGCGCGGCGCGATAGAAGTTCGCGTAAGGCGGCCGCACATTGAGGATGCGCGCCTGCAGCAAGGCCTCCTCGGGCGGGCCGGAAATCTGCTGGTCGACGAAATTGGTGATGCCGGCGCTCTTGGCGCCGGGCACCAGCGTCTCGCCCATGGCGTCAAGCGTCGCCGCCTGATCGGCGGTCAGCGTCTTGAGCGGAACGTTTTGCGCGTGCGCCTGTCGCGGCGTCAGCATCACTTCGGCGCCGCCGACCGTGAAGGCAAGCGCGCCGAAAGCCGCGCCCTTCATGAAGGCGCGCCGTTGAATGTCGTCCATGATTGTTTCCTCCCGCGGCCCCGTCGGTATTGTCGCTTACCAATTTGGACCGAGGACGAGATTGAACGCTGGCGCCGCAGCGGAATCAAGCGGGTTGCAAGCAGTCCTGACCCGCGAAAGCAGCGGAGGATTTTTAGTCCGGCCTCGTCGCTTGCGGCACCGGCAGAGCCGAGACCGGCGCGCCTGGCCCGCCGCCCGGTGGCGGCAGCGGCAGGCGCGGCTTGCCTGGCGGGCGCTCGATCGGCGACGGCGGCGTGCGGCCGAGAGAAGTAAGGAAGGCGCGGAATTTCGGATTGACGGCGAGCGCATCGCGGCCGGCGGTGATCAGCATTTCGACCTGATCGGCCGGCAGCCGCAGCCGCGTCTCGACCTGGTTGAGCGCCGCGCGCCGCTCCGGCCCCAATTCGTCGAAGGAAATATGGCCGATGAAGAATTGCACGTCGTGGCAATTCCATCCCGGCGGCGCGCCGAGCCGGCGGCGATCCGCTTCCGGCAGCGCGCAGCGCCAGGCCACCAATTGATTGCGCCAGGAATTCATGGTCGCGTCGAAGGCCGAATAGCTGCCGATGGCGCCGGATTGCGTCGCGGTGTCCGACGTCGCCATGATCAGGTCGATGCCGGAAGGACCCGGAATGGTCTGCGCCCACTTGCCCGAGGGATCGCGGCCGGAATCGACGACCAGGAACAGGAAACGCCGCAGCTTCACCGCTTCTTGCGGCGCCAGCGGGCCGTCAGGTGTCGACGAAGCGAGCCGCGCGATGGTGAAGCCGGCCAGGCCGAAATTGTCGACCAGGCCACCATCGAGCAGCTTGACGTATTTGACCTGGCCGTCGCGGTAGCGCTCGAGCGCGTCCGCATAGGCTTTCATCAGCGGCGGCGAGCTCGGATTGCTGCGGACGCGGCGCACCCAATCCGGCAGGCCGACCGGGCATCCGCCCGGGAAATTCTGAATGACGATCGGCGAAAACACGACCGGCACCGCGGCGGAAGACGCAACCGCCATCGACACCGGATAGCTCGACAGATCGCTGCACAACGCGCTGAACGTCACCGGCGCGAAAATGAAGGCGGTGCGGTTGTAGATATCCGAGGCATTGATCCAGACGCGCGGATGCTGGCGGCGGAACAGGTCCTTGAAGGTCGCGTGATTATAGAGATGCGCGTCGAGCCACGGCACGAACGTGTTCTGACCGTTGACGCCGCCTTCGAGCCCGCGCGCGATATTCAGGAGACTGAGATCGGTCTGCAGATTTTCTTCGGCGTTCGCCAAGAGGAAGCGCTCTTTGAAATCGGCATAGCCCTCGCGCCCTTTCAGCCCGTAATAGGCGGCGAGGATCGAGCCGCCGGACACGCCGGACAAAAAGTCGAGCCGGTCGAGAAGCGATACCGGTCCCGAGCGGGTCGGCACCCGCGTTTGCTCGAAACCCTGCAGCACGCCGTAAGAGAACGCCGCCGCGCGGGTCCCGCCGCCGGAGAACGACAGCGCCACGACCATGTCGTCGTAGTTGGTTGGAACGTCGCTGTTGAGCTGCGCCTCGACCTGCCGCGGGTCGGCGGTCATCGGCGTATTGATGGGATTGTTGAGCGCCGCCGAACAGCTCGCCACCAGGGAAACGCATACAAAGATGCGCCCTGCGCGGATCGCACGCTGTACCACCCACCACCCACTCATTAACAAAAGGTTATTGGCGGACCCTGATGCCCCGTCAAGCAACGCCAAGCTTCTGATAAGATTAAGACTTCCTTAAGGTTAATAGAGAAGTAGCCGGTTCCGGCGCGGGCTTTGTCTCAAGCCTGTGATGGCCGCCGGCGAAAAAGCGAGCGCGGACGAGGCCCGCTTTGGCGATCTAACAAAGCCGTCCCAATTCTCTGAGTTGGTCCAATGGCTTGCGGCATGGCTCGGCGCTGGACATGACGAAAATACCGATTCCACAGGTGTTCTCACTCAAAATCGGCTGCAAACCCGCGCCGTTGCGTGACAGCTGCGTGCATTCTCTTCTTCCCCCGTCGCCCCGCGGCTGGCTGCGACTGCCGGTTCCCGGTGCGCGGCGCATGTCGACGGGGAGTTCCGGGTGCCACTTGCCAGCGAGAAAAGCGGTGACAGGAGACCGTTGCCCCTTCCGGATTCCCTTCGAATCTCTGATACTTGGCTCCTCCCCGACAAATTCGTCCCCACTATCCCCACATTTAGTGGTTGATTTAGATTTTCGTACTAAGTCTTGACGTGCGGCGCCGGTCTGACCTAGCTTTGAAAAGTTCGGCGCGCGAGTACGGAAGTTGGCCGGGCTCCCCAAAAAAGGGTCTGCGGAACGCTCCACGCGCCGAAAGCGCGTGCGGGATTTGCTGACCCCAAAAGGCGCCTGAACTTCCGAAGCGAACGGCCGGTCGCGAGACCTGCCCAAACACTGCAAAAAATTGCTCGCCAAGCCGGGCAAGCGTGGGTGGCGAAACAGAGAACTGGGTGAGGAGCCGATGCGGCAGAGCGTCTTCTGTCGCGTCGCGGGGAAGCTGTCGGCGACCTATATTAAGCGGGTGATCCCGCCGGTCGCCGATGTAGAGAAAAATGCGAATTGAAGGGGCAGAAAATGCGGATTGAACGGCGCTTCACCAAAGAGGGACAGTCACCCTACGCAGACATTTCGTTCCGGCTGACCACGAGCGAGATCAAGAATCCCGACGGCTCGGTGGTGTTCCATGCCGAAAATGTCGAAGTGCCGGAACAATGGTCGCAAGTCGCCTCGGACGTCCTGGCGCAGAAATATTTCCGCAAAGCCGGCGTGCCCTCGCGCCTGAAGAAGGTCGAGGAGAATTCGGTCCCGTCATGGCTGTGGCGCAGCGCTCCCGATATGGCGGCGCTTGCCGAACTGCCGGAAGCCGAGCGCATCGTCGGCGAGAAATCCTGCAAGCAGGTTTTTGACCGGCTCGCCGGCACCTGGACCTATTGGGGCTGGAAGGGCGGCTATTTCTCGAGCGAAGCCGACGCGCAGGCCTTCTTCGACGAGCACCGCTACATGCTGGCGATGCAGATGGTGGCGCCGAATTCGCCGCAATGGTTCAACACCGGCCTGCACTGGGCCTACGGCATCGACGGCCCCGGCCAGGGCCACTTCTATGTCGATTTCCAGAGCGGCGAGCTCAAGGCGTCGGATAGCGCCTATGAGCATCCGCAGCCGCACGCCTGCTTCATCCAGTCGATTGCCGACGACCTCGTCAACGAGGGCGGCATCATGGATCTGTGGGTGCGGGAAGCGCGCCTCTTCAAATACGGCTCCGGCACCGGCTCGAATTTCTCCAAGCTGCGCGGCGAAAGCGAAAAGCTTTCCGGCGGCGGCAAGTCGTCCGGCCTGATGAGCTTTTTGAAAATCGGCGACCGCGCCGCGGGCGCCATCAAGTCGGGCGGCACCACGCGCCGCGCCGCCAAGATGGTCATCCTCGATGCCGACCATCCCGACGTCGAGACCTTCATCGACTGGAAAGTCGTCGAAGAGCAGAAGGTCGCCAATCTCGTCACCGGCTCCAAGATCAATCAGCGCCACCTGCGCGCGATCCTCAAAGCTTGCGTGAATTGCGAAGGCCCCGGCGATTCCTGCTTCGATCCGGAGAAGAACCCGGTGCTCCGCCGCGAGATCAAGGCGGCGCGCAAGAACCATGTGCCGGACAATTACATCCGCCGCATCATCCAGTTCGCCAAACAGGGCTATACCGACATCAATTTCCCGATCTACGACACCGATTGGGATTTCGGAAGCCTATCTGACCGTCTCCGGCCAGAACTCCAACAATACCGTGCGCGTCACCGACGAATTCCTCAAAGCGGTCGAAGCCGATCGCGACTGGGATCTGTTCTGGCGCACCAAGCCCGGCAAGATCGCGAAGACCGTGAAGGCGCGCGACCTGTGGGAGAAGATCGGCCATGCCGCCTGGGCCAGCGCCGATCCGGGCCTGCAATTTCACACCACGATCAATGACTGGCACACCTGCGCGGCGTCCGGCCCGATCGTCGCGTCCAATCCGTGCTCGGAATACATGTTCCTCGACGACACGGCCTGCAATCTCGCCTCGCTGAACCTGCTCGCGTTCCACACGCCTGCCCTCCCCGCCGCGGCGAACGGGCAGACGCTGAAGAGCGAGCTCTATGACATCGAAGGCTATGAGCACGCGGTGCGGCTGTGGACCATCGTGCTCGAAATCTCGGTGCTGATGGCGCAGTTCCCCTCGCGCGAGATCGCGCAGCGCTCCTACGACTTCCGCACGCTCGGCCTTGGTTACGCGAATGTCGGCGGGCTCTTGATGTCGTCGGGCATTCCGTATGACTCCGACGCCGGCCGCGCCATTTGCGGTGCGCTGTCCGCGATCATGACCGGCGTGTCCTATGCGACGTCCGCCGAAATGGCGGCCGAGCTCGGGACATTCCCGCTCTACGCCGAGAACCGCGAGCCGATGCTGCGCGTCATGCGCAATCACCGCCGCGCCGCTTATGGCGAGCGCACCGGCTATGAACAGATGACGACGCCGCCGGTGCCGCTCGATCACAAGTCCTGCCCCGATCAGGCGCTGGTCGCGCATGCCAAGGCGGCCTGGGATCGCGCGCTCAAGCTCGGCGAGGCGCATGGCTACCGCAATGCGCAGGCGACCGTGGTCGCGCCGACCGGCACGATCGGCCTGGTCATGGATTGCGACACCACCGGCATCGAGCCCGACTTCGCGCTGGTGAAGTTCAAGAAGCTCGCCGGCGGCGGCTATTTCAAGATCATCAACCGCGCCGTGCCGGAGGCGCTACGCGTCCTTGGCTACAGCGAAAGCGAGATCGCCGAGATCATCGCCTACGCCGTCGGCCACGGTTCGCTCGGCAATGGTTCGCTAAAGGATGCGCCCGCCATCAACCACTCCTCGCTGACCACCAAGGGCTTCTCGCCCGAGGCGATCGAGAAAGTGGAAAAGGCGCTGCCGACCGCGTTCGACATCAAGTTCGCCTTCAACAAATGGACGCTCGGCGCCGACTTCCTGCGTGACGAGCTTGGCGTCGACGCCGAAGACCTCGCATCGCCGAGCTTCGACCTCCTCGCCCATCTCGGCTTCAGCAAGCGCGAGATCGAGGCGGCGAATGTCCACGTCTGCGGCGCCATGACGGTCGAAGGCGCGCCGCATCTCAAAGCCGAGCACTATGCGGTGTTCGACTGCGCCAATCCGTGCGGCCGCACCGGCAAGCGCTTCCTCTCGGTGAACAGCCACATCCAAATGCTGGCGGCGGCGCAGCCGTTCATCTCGGGCGCGATCTCCAAGACCATCAACATGCCGAACGATGCCACGGTCGAGGACTGCAAGGAGGCCTATCTGCTCTCCTGGCGGCTGGCGCTGAAGGCCAACGCGCTCTATCGCGACGGCTCAAAACTGTCGCAGCCGCTGCAGAGCCAGCTCATCTCGGATGACGCCGAGGACGACGATGTCGTCGAGGCGTTCATCGAGAAGCCGGCGGCGGCGCGCGCTGCCGCGCTGTCGGAAAAGATCGTGGAGAAGGTCGTCGAGCGGATCATCGAGATCCGCAGCCGCGAACGCATGCCCGACCGGCGCAAGGGCTACACCCAGAAGGCAGTGGTCGGCGGTCATAAGGTGTATCTGCGCACCGGCGAATATGACGACGGAAGGCTCGGCGAAATCTTCATCGACATGCACAAGGAAGGCGCGGCGCTGCGCTCGCTCCTCAACAACTTTGCCATCGCGGTGTCGCTCGGCCTGCAATACGGCGTGCCGCTCGACGAATATGTCGACGCCTTCACCTTCACCCGCTTCGAGCCGTCCGGCCCGGTGCAGGGCAACGACTCGATCAAATACGCGACCTCGATCCTGGACTATGTGTTCCGCGAGCTCGCGGTGTCCTACATGGAGCGTTTCGACCTCGCCCATGTCGATCCGAGCGGCGAAGGCTTTGATGCGCTCGGCAAAGGCGTCGAGGAAGGCAAGCCCTCGCCCGACACGCGCTATGTGTCGAAAGGCCTGACCCGCTCGCGCACCGACCGGCTGAAAGTGATGGACGGCGGCAGCCTGTCATCCTCCCCTGCAGGGGGAGGACCGACCGCCGAAGGCGGTCGAGGCGGGGCCGTCTCCAACGTCACCGCGCTCGCCTCCGCGGGCCCACGCGGCGAAGTCTCAGGCGCCACCGCGCTCAAGACCGAGCCCGAGGCCAAGCTCTCGCCTGCCGAAAAGCTCGAACAGCGCTTCGACGCCCGCGCCAATGCCAAAGCCGAAGCCAAGGCGGTGGTCGCCGAACGCCGCGCCGAAGCCAAGGCCAAAGGCTACGAAGGCGAAATGTGCGGCGAGTGCGCGAATTTCACCCTCGTGCGCAACGGCACGTGTCTGAAGTGCGATACGTGCGGCTCAACGACGGGATGTTCGTAATTCTCTGACTCGTCATGGCCGGGCTTGACCCGGCCATCCACGACTTCAAAGGGCGGCCGCAGAGCCGCCTTTTTTCTTGAAAAAATGCAGTAATCCTCGTGGATTTCATGCATAAATCCCACTTTTCCACAAACGAAATATATTAATATCAAAGACTTACGTGTGACGCGAGATTTTACTGAGGAGAATGCAAAGGCCGTGATACTTCTATGACGCTCAGCAGACGCAAGGAAGCTGGGCAAACGGTGAATTCGCAACGAAAGGAAGCGAAGATGAGCAACATTGCATCGATTAAGGCACCGAGCGCCGACGAAAAGTCGGAGCGTAAAATAAACGCCTCAATGCCGTTCAACGAGCAGGTTTCGACGCTGGAAGCGTTGATCCGCCGTCCTCCTACAAACAGTCGCGTTATCGAGTTCTCTCCTAAGTTGGCCGAATACGTCCTCACCAAATTGAACCTGAACAATCGGCCGATGAAGCATACGAAAATCAAGAAGTACGCTGACGACCTCCTCCAAGGTCTCTGGGGGCTCACCGGCGATACAATCAAATTCGGTACTGATGGCCTGCTCAAAGATGGACAAAATCGCCTATCGGCGTGCCTTCGTGCTGGACGACCGATGGCATCTCACGCGGTCTTTGGAATTGACCCTCAGCTTTTCGCCCGCATGGACATCGGCAAAAACCGCAACGGAGCCGACGTCTTTTCAATTGCCGGCATCAGCTATGCAAATCATGTGTCCGCCGCAGTTCGCTGGCTGCTGATCCTGACGGGCGACGATCCGTCTGATCGTGGTGCGCAATACTCCAATGAAGAATTGCTGAACGCCTACCGTGAAAGGTTCGATGCCGATCGTCTCGACAGGTCGATTCAAAGTGCGTTGGAAGTACGCCGCGCATGCCATCATCCTGTCGGACCGTTGGCTGCACTACATTATCTTTTCTCAGAGAAAAACCAGGCGAAGGCTGATGCTTTCTATGAGGAATGGGCTAGCGGACGTGCGCCGAGAGTTCGCGCACCGTCCCGTTATCTGCAGCGGCGCCTTGTAGAGATCGCAAATGCCAGCAACAACCGCATTCACGAAAATGTCCGCAATGGCCTCATTATAAAATCGTGGAACGCTTATCTAGCCGGCCGAACGGTCTCGAAAGCTGACATGCAGCATGCGGTCAGCGATCCGTTGCCGAAAATAGCCGGCTAGTACCGCTTGAGATTTATTTGACACCAGATGTGGAGCGTTTCCTCTACATCTGGTGTCGTATCAATTATCGCACATGCGCTGCTTATTCTGCAAACAGCCGTCGGACGGTGCACGAAGTGTCGAACACGTCGTGCCAGAATCCCTTGGAAATGTTCGAGGTAATGAACGTTATGTATTGCCGCGCGGTGTCGTTTGCGACGCGTGCAACAACTACTTCGCAAGAGAAGTCGAAGGTCCGTTACTCTCACATCGTTCATTTAGAAATCTTAGAGCCTGGTACCAGGTACCGACTAAGAAAGGGCAGATGCCGAAATTGCTCGGCACTCACTTCGGTACGGACATTGAAATTGGACTTCGCCTAGCCAAGGCCGAAGATCAACTGACGTTTGGCCCCTATTCAATCATTCCCGAGCGAGCTTCCGAACGGGAGCGACTTATCAAAAGCCTATCTTCCGATGCAACTGGAGCTGGCTTCGTTTTCATGGTGGGTGAAACGCCGCCACCTACTCTAATGTCCCGTTTCCTGGCCAAGATGGCTCTTGAAGCGCATTGGCGTGCTTTTTATCCAGACGCGATCGATCAATTTATCGATGAACCACACTATGATCGAATTCGAAACTGGGCACGTCGTGGAGACAACTACGAAGAATGGCCATTTTTTAGTAGGAGAGTTTTTCCGCGGGAAACCCTGATGCGACACCCCGATACTGACGTCTGGGTTCAGGCAGGATTCGGATCCCGTCTCTTTCTTACAAAAAGAAAAGAAACCTTTTTCGCGTTCAGTTTCTATGGGCAGGAGTTCGTGATCAACGTCGGAGGTCCTTCGATAAAGGGTTACGAGGAATGGCTAACAGATAACAGCAATGCAAGCCCCCTCGTTGAAGCCATCGGATATCGGCTCAGCTCCGAAAGGAAAGGGGACGAAGAAATCTACTACCTCGAAGCAGAGCGCGTAGGATGAGTTGAGCCCATCCTAAGCAATGCGCTTACCAGCCGCCCCAACCCCCACCATGGACGACCCCGGCGAGCGTAGGGTGGGCTAAGGCGCGACAGCGCCGTGCCCACGCGGAATTTTCTGCATTCGTTGATCGCACGGTGGGCACGCTTCGCTTCGCCCACCCTACTTTGCTACTTCGCCTCCACCGCCTCGCGCGCCTTGGCGACCACATCCGGCGGCAAGCGGTAAAGCTCGGCGATCAGCGCGTCGATCTCCGCGCCTGAAACCGGATTGATCTCGAGCCCGCTCTTTTGCGCTTCGGATTGGAAGTCCGCATCCTGCATCGTCCGGTCGAAGGCTGCGCGCAGCGCGTCCCGGCGCGGCGCGGGAATGCCGGGCGGCGCGACGAAGGGGCGGCCCATTTCCTGGCGGCTGAAAACGAGCTTGAGGATCTGCCGCTGCTCTTCGTTTTGCGCGGCGTCGGTGATCAGCGGCACGTTCGGCAGGTCCGGCGCGCGCTGCAACGCCAGTTGCACGAGAATATTGAGCTTGTTCTCCGCCACCCAGTCGCCCTTCTCCCATTTGATGCTGGCCCAGGACCAGCCGCAGCGGCCGTCGAGCTCGCCGCGCTCCATGGCGAGCGAGATTTCCGGCGTGCCGGGATAGCCGGTGACCAGCCGCGCCTGCACGCCGAACAGATTGCGCAGCACCTTGGCAAACACGTCGGGGTCGGACCCCGAGCCGGTGCCGCCGACGGTGAAGGAATGCGCGAGCGCGTCCCGCCACGTCTTCACCGCCGCGCCGCCATAGGTGACGCACAGGCTCACTTCATTGGCGGCGCTGCCGAGCCAGGTGAAGGCGGCCGGATTGAACATGGCCTTGCTGGTGCCGATCAGCGGCTCGGTCGCCATGCCGCGGGCGATCAGGCCGAACTGCGTGCCGTCGCGCGGCGCGACATTGTACAGGCGATTGGTCAGCGTCAGCGTGCCTGCGCCCGGCTCGTTGACGACGATAATCGAGGGATGGCCCGGAATGTGGCGCGGCATGTAATGCGCGACGAGACGCGCCAGCGCGTCGTAACCGCCGCCGGCGCTATAGCCGACGGGCAGCGTGATGGTCTTGCCTTTGTAGAAATCGGCGACCTCGTCGGCGCGGCCTTGCGCGCTCAGGACGAGGCTTGCGATGCAGCACAAGACCTGAGCGAAAGCCTTCCGCATATTCGGGCGCCGTCACCGGGTTTCGCCCGAGCCTAGCACGCGTAAGATGGGTTTCGCTGCGCTCAACCCATCCTACGCGTTTGAGATGAAATCAGTCTGCCGCTCGCGGCAATTTACCAACCGCCCCAGCCCCACCACGGACGGCGCCAGCCGAAACCCAGGCCCCAACCTCCGCCCCAACCTGGGCCGGACCAGCTCGACCAGCCCCAGCCGGGACCGGGTCCGCCCCAGCCGCCGCCCCAACCGGGACCAGACCAAGCGGTGACAGACAAACCCGGATTGAACCAACCCAAGCCGGATGCCGGTCCGGCATAGCCAGAGCCGGCATAGGCAAAGAGCGGACGCGGCCGCCACGCGGCCTGACGAACTCCCCACCAGTAGCGGCGCGGTCCCCACGCATACCGGCGCGCTCCCCACCAGACGCGGTGATGCCACCACGCGACGCGGCGAGCGCCCCACCAAGCGGCGCGATGAACTCCCCACCACGCGCGGTGCGCTCCCGACCACACGCGGCGGCCCGCCCAAACCCGCCGGCAGCCCAGGCGGCCGCACACCAGCGCGGCTTTTTCCATGAGGTTGTCGTCGGAACTCGGCACCCCGATCTGGTTGGGCGTTGCGCTCATCATCGCGGCCGCCTTGTCGGCGGGCGCTCCAAGCAAAAACACGACCCCGAGTGCGGCGGCCGCCATGAGACTCGTGAGGAGACTCTTGCGCATGCGATGTCCTCCGTGCGTTACGGCGCAAACCAGCGTCGCCGCGCATCGCTGCACGGCGTCGTTGATCGCGCTTGCCCAACGCGCGAGGTCGGAAGTGTTTCAGCTTGTGGATGGTAAGGTGCGAAGCAGGACAATTATCTGCAAACCGGAACGCCGCAATGCGGCGCATGTTTTGCGATTATTCGCGCTAATTGCGAACGCCCGTCGCGCCGGACCACGAACGCCATCACGCCCGCTGCCGGTCATTGTCGATCGGCAGCACCTGCCCGCTGATCGACTTCGCCGCGTCCGAGGCCAGGAACACGGCGAGCGCCGCGATGTTCTGCGGGTCGATCATCGTCTTGATCGACTGTTCAGCCATCGCCGCGTCGCGCACCTCGTTCATCGACCTGCCGCTGATCTGCGCACGGCCGGCGAACACGCGCTCGATGCGGTCGCCCTCGACCGCGCCGGGCGCGATCGCGTTGGCCCGGATGCCCCATTCGCCAAGCTCTATCGCCAGCGTCTTGGTGAAGCCGATCACGCCCCACTTGGTCGCGGCATAGGGACTGCGATTGGCAAAGCCGTAGCGCCCAGCCACCGAGGACATGTTGATGATAACGCCGGCCTTGGATTGCTTGAGGTGCGGGATCGCCAGCCGCGTGACGTCGAACATGGCGGTGAGATTGACCGCGACCACCTTGTCCCAGTCGTCGGGCGGATAGTCGGCGACCGGCAGCGTCATGCCGGAAATGCCGGCATTGTTGATCAGCACGTCGAGCCCGCCGAGGCGCGCGACCGCTTCCGGCACCATGCGCTCGATCTCGGCGCGGCGCGACATGTCGCAATGCGCGACGATCAAGCCAGGAATTTCCTTGGCGATCGCTTCGAGCGCCTTGTTGTCGATATCGCAGACGAAGACCTTGGCGCCGGCGGCCGTGAACGCGCGCGCGAACTCGCGGCCGATGCCGGCGGCGCCGGCGGTGATCAAAACGCGTTGCGGCATTTTTGCCCCCCTGCGGCGCCACGCCGGCTACCGGCACCCCGAGCCGAACGACGACCACCGATCGACCGTCCATTTGTTATATTCTTCGGGCCCGATCGGGTCGGCCCTGAAGGCCTCCGCGGCGCGCCCCGTCTCTTGTGCGGTGGAGCGATGCGCGTCGACCAGGACCTTGCAGCCGCTCATGCCCGATTGCGCGCCGAAATTGCTCCACTGGTAAGTCATCGCCACGGTGCTCGACGCGAAGTTGCTCGACGGCTCTCCGAAACGGTCGACCACCGCCGACACCGGTTGGCCAACATAAGGATCGAGCAATGCGCCGACGTCATGGGCGCGCATGGACGAGCAGCCGGCGGCGGCGACAGCCAGTGAGATGGCCCAGAAACGCATCAGAAAACGCATATGCCGGTGCCCTGCCCCTGCCCGCCCGCGAAATGTGCCACCGACGTCAGAGGCCGCCGGCGGCAGAGCGCGTTGTAGCAGCAAGCGCGGGGTGGATTGAACCCCGAGCGAGCTTATGCGTCCTTCGCAGCCCTGGTCATCGCGCCGCGGTAATCCGAGGTGCGGCGACCTGTCCTTTTCTCGCCGCTCAAACCAGCCATGCCAAAAAAACGAAACCGCATTCGGCCGGATCGCGTTAGCTTCAAAAGAACAGATGGGAGGCGTCCGTGCCAGACGTCAGCTCAGCTCCGATCACAGCCATCGATTACGATCCGGCGACCCGCCAGCTTCGGATCACTTTTCCGGGCGGCAACACCTACCGCTATTACGACGTGCCGCGCGGCGTCTACGAAACCTTCGTCCACGCGGAGTCGAAGGGGCTCTACTTCAACGGTTACATCCGCGACCGCTACGACTTCGCGCTCGCGGCCTGATCGCGCTGAACCGCATCCCTCCCCGCGGCATGCATCGCCGCGCGATAGGCAAAGACCATTCCGGGGCCGAGCGTCGTGCCGGGTCCCGGATAGGAGCCCGACATCGGCGACGCCATGTCGTTGCCGCAGGCATAGAGGCCGGGAATAACGTTGCGATTGCGGTCGAGCACGCGCGCGTCGGCATCGGTCGAGAGCCCGGTGCTGACCGCGATCTCGGCGGGCCACAGTTCGAGCGCGTAGAACGGCGCGCGCACGATCGGGCCGATGCAGGGATTGGGCGCGTGTGTCTCGTCGCCGTTGAAGCGGTTGAGCTCGGTCTCGCCCTTGGCGAAATCCACATCGACGCCGGTCTGCGCAAAGCCGTTATGGCGCGTGACGGTGGCGCGGAGACCTGCGGCATCGACGCCGATTTGCGCGGCCAGCGCCTCGAGCGTATCGCCGCGCTTGAGATATCCGGAAGCGACGAGGCGCGCGAGACTGCGCATGCCCGGATAAGCGACGCCAAGGCCGTACTTGGCGATGAAGTCCGCGTCGCAGATCAGATGGCAGGGAATCGCCGGCGCGCGCGCATTAGCGTCGAACATCGCTTCGACGAAGTCGTGATACGACACCGCCTCGTTGACAAAGCGCCGGCCGGCTCTGTCGACCGCGATCAGTCCCGGCTTGGCGCGGTCGAGCATCAGATGCGGATAGAGTCCCTTGCCGCCGTCGGCATGCCGCGTGACCGAGACCGGCGTCCATAGCCCGCTGCGGCCGTGCTCCTCCGGCGCGATGCGCGCGCCGAGCCCCTCGCCGAGCATGAGCCCGTCGCCGGCATTGAATTCGCTGCTCAGCGAAAACGCCGGCACCGGGCGCGGCATGAAAGCGTCGCGGAACTTCTTGTTATGCGCATAGCCGCCGGTCGCCAGCACCACGCCCTTGCGTGCCCTTACATGCAACTCTTCGCCAGCGTGGGTGATCTTTGCGCCGGTGACACGGCCGTTCTCGGTGACAAGCTCGGTAATCGGCGCGCCGAACAGGATCTCGACACCGCGCTTCTTGAGACTGAGAAACAGCCGACCCACCAGCGCATTGCCCATGACGAGGCGCGTGCCGCGCGGATAACGCGCGCGATCGGCAACGTAACGCGCCAGTAGTTTGGCTACGTGACGGAAATTGGCCAGCGACTTGAATCGGCCGACCAGCGGCGCGATGTCGGCCTTGCCGACCATCATGCCGCCGAACACCAGAAATTCGCGAATCGGCGGGCGCAATTTTTTGAAATCAGCGCCGAGCAGACGGCCATCGAACGGCTGCGGCGCGATCGCGCGCCCGGCCACCGCCGCGCCTTTCATATTGCTGCGATAATCGGGATGTCGCCCGCACGGCATGAATTTCACGTCGCTATGGCCTTCGAGATAATCGATCGCGAGCGGGCCGGTCTGCAGGTACGCGCTGCGCAAGTCGCGGTTCACGCCGCTGGCGACGAGAGCGTCGAGATAATCCTGCGCCTTGTCCGCGCTGTCGTCGAAGCCGGCCTTGCGGCTTTGATGATTGCCGGGAATCCACAGCGTGCCGGCCGAGGTCGCGCCGGTGCCACCCACCTGCCCCGACTTCTCGACCAGCAGCACGTCGAGCCCCTGCAGGCTCGCCACCAAAGCCGCCGTCATGCCGCCGGGGCCAGCGCCCGCAATCAACAGATCAACCTCGCGCTCGCTGCGCATCGCGTCGGACCGTTTCTCTTCCCAATGTTTACTTCTCTTGCATCAGCATGGAGTGCCGGATCGCATTGGGCAATGACGCGTTTGATGGCCGCTTGCATCGACAGCGCGGACATGTCTTAACGCTGGTCCAATTCGATTTCCCCTTTATTCCTATTGCACGCTTTGGAGGCAAAACATGCGCGCTCTGACACGACGAGACTTTTCCCGCGCCGTGGCACTTGTCGCGCTGGTGGCACCGTTCACGCGCGCGCTGGCGCAGCCGGTGACGACGACGCCGTCGGGGCTGAAGATCATCGACATCAAGATCGGCACCGGCCCTTCGCCCAAGCCGGGCCAAACTTGCGCCATGAATTATACCGGCTGGCTCTACCAGGACGGTAAGAAGGGCACGAAATTCGACAGCAACAAAGGCGCGCCGTTCGAGTTTCCGATCGGCCAGCATAAAGTCATCGCTGGCTGGGACGAGGGCGTCGCCACCATGAAGGTCGGCGGCAAGCGCACGCTGATCATTCCGCCGGAACTCGCTTACGGTCCGGCTGGCGCCGGCTACGGCCTCATTCCGCCGAACGCGACGCTGATCTTCGACGTCGAACTCGTTGGAGTGAAGTGACGCACGGTCGGCGTCATCGGATTGACCAAAAACCGGCTCAATCCGCGGTCAGCATGACCGCATGGCATCACCGCACTTTCACGTCATCACCGACTGGAACCTGAACGCACCGCGCGACAAAGTGTGGCCGGTGCTATTTGCGGCGGAGCAATGGCCATCATGGTGGCGCGCGCTCAAGCGCGTCGAACTCGTCGCCGACGGCGACGAGTCCGGCGTCGGCGCGGTGCGCCGCATGACCTGGAACACGCTGCCGTTGCCGGGCAAGCTGCCATTGTCGCTCACCCTCGACATGCACATCACCCGCGTCGAGCCGATGCGGCGGATCGAGGGCGAGGCCGAAGGCCCATTGAGCGGTCACGCGCGGTGGGAAATCTGGCCCGACGGACCGCGCACGCGTGTGCGCTATGACTGGATCGCCGAAGTGATGGAGCCACGGCTACGGCTGCTGGCGCCGTTGTTGCGGCAAGTCTTCGTCTGGCAGCACAACAGGATCATGGCCTCGGGCTTCAAGGGCCTGGTCGCGGCGCTGGCCGCTCCCGCGGGCAAGGCACAATCCAAGGCACAACCCTTGCGAAAGGCGTGAGCACTCTTCGCGCATCCGGGGTTAGCCGGGTGTCTAAAGACGCATTTCCGATGATCCCATTTGGGCTTAGCCCACCTGTTTGGCGGCGCCAGAACCCGCGTCTTAAGACGGCCTTAAGTAGGATTGTAGGATGTTGGGGCCTCGCAAATTCGTCGCGCGGCGGGAGCGTCGCAGCGAAAGCGCCTGCACCTGGGGGAAACCGGCCAGTTCCGCTTCCGACGAATTCGCGAAACCGCTACCATTTAGCGGCAATTTGACCCGAAGGAATAAGGTCGAAGTCAACAAAATGACTCCCGCCGCACAGTCGCTGCTGACAGAACTCGACATGGCGCTGGTCAGGCAGCCCGAACCCTGGCGGCGTGACGCCCTGCGTCAGATGATCGACCTGTTCCTGAGCAGCGCCGACGTCTGCGACACGGCACAGACCGACGTGTTCGACGAAGTCCTCTACCGACTGATCAAGAAGAGTGATCGCGCAACACTGGCCGAAGTGGCCAACGCGCTGGCGCCGGTGCAAAAGGGCCCAGCCAAAGTGCTGGGCACGCTCGCCCGCCACAACGACGCCGCCATCAGCGGCCCAGTGATCGCGCTGTCGCCGTCGCTCCGTGACAAGGATCTCGCCGACATTGCCGAAAAGGCCGAGCAGCGCATGCTGATGGCCATTGCCGCGCGGCCCAAGCTCGGCGAAGCGGTCACCGACGTGCTGCTTAGGCGCGGCAATCAGGACATCAAGCTGCGGGTCATCAACAACGCAAAGGCCAAATTGTCGGAAGCCGGCTTCGCCCGCCTCGTCATCGGCCTCAACGGCGACAAGAAGCTCGCCGCCGCGATCTCGGCACGTTCCGACGTGCCGCCGGAATTGCGGCCTTGGCTGGTGCAGACGCTGGAAGGCTAGGCGCGCGCCGACCGCGCGGCATTCATCAACATCTTCGTGGACGATCCTGCGACGCGGCGCTTCGCATCGGCGTGAGCCAAAGCTATCATCGCCGCTATCTCATTGCTGAATTTCATGGGGCGACCGGCCGTGACCCGCAACAATATCCTCTATCTCATCATCGGCGGCTTGGTGGTCGTTGCCGCCGTGCTCGGCTATCAGCTCTATCAGGACCGCCATCCGCCGGAAGGCATGTCGATCAAGTTCGGTCCCAACGGCGTGTCGATCCAAGGCGGCGGCAAGTAGCGGCAAGTAGCGGCCAGTAGAGACGCCAGCGCCGTTCGCTTCAGTCGCGACCAAAGCCGAAGAATGATTGCGCCGGCCGCGGCTGCGCCGGGAAGGCGCCGCGATCCGCCTCCCCGTCCCGTCGGTAGCGATCATCCCGATCATAATTATCCTGCCGCCGAACAGTGATGCGCTGCTGGGTTTGGCTCGGGCTGCGCCGCGCGCGGGGATCGCGCGAATCCGGCCGCCCGCGCACCGTGGTGTCAGGTTCTGTTGCCGAAGCGCGCTGCTCATCATTATCGCGGTCGTAATAGTCATAGAAGTCGCGGCGCGCGGCAGATTGCGCTTGCTGCGGACTGGGCTGCGGCCTGGCGTTTATCGCGCGCTTTCTCGTTGCTTTACGCGGTGAGCCCGTGTGCTCGCTTGTCTCGGGCGCGGCAGCTTGCGTTGCCGCGTCATTTGTGGCCGCGTCATGTGCTGTCGTCTGTAAGTTATCTTGCGGCGCCGGCTCAGATGCCGCGGCTGATGCAGGCGGAGATTGCGGCGGCGCCGCAGCGGGCGGTGGGGATGCCGGCGGCGGTGCCGGTATCGCGGCGGAAGAGACTGGGTTCTCGGCCGGAGGCTGAGTTGCCGGCGCAGTCGCTGCCGGCGCAGAAGCTTTCGCCTCCACGGGCGACGGCGGCCGGAATGCCGGATCCACCAGCCGGACCGGCCTGCCGTTCTTCATGCCGGGCGCCTCTTGACGCGCCGGTGTCGACGCCGCTTCGCTGTCGGCAACGGCGGGCGGCGGGCTGGGGTTTGCCCCGAGGGAAGGCGGCGGAGTCGCTGCGTCATTGATCAGATAGATGCTGACGCCTCCGATCACCGCGCCCGACAGCGCAGCAACCGCAAATACGACAAGCGAACCCACAAGACGGAGCGATAAACCGGACCAGCCGGACCACCGGGAACGTGAATAGTAACGCGAACTATATCGCGGCATGACGTAACCCTCTGCTTGCCTGCCGTCCCTGCGCCTTCGGCAACGCCAGAATTCGCCGTCCCGTTCCTTCCAGGCCGCAAGGCCTCAGTGGCCGCGGGCGTGCGCCGCGTTCCATCGGGCGCAGCAAAGGTGTGAGGAACTCGGGAACACGGCACGTTTCTGCGAGTTTCCTAAAATGCATTGGACTGCCGGGGCCATCATTTGGAGATCCGAAAATGGACCGCCGCGATCAGGAACTTTTGGATAAGCAATTACGTCACGTCGAATTTGCGCCGCGCAACGACGCCGTTGCGATGCTGCTCAGCGCAATGTTCTTTGCCGGAATGGCAATCGGCGGCTTTCTCTATGCGTATGCCGGTGCGCCGCCGCGCGCCGTCGCCGAACAGGCGTCGCCCAATCAGCGGCTCGCCGCCAATGAAATCCCGATTTTCATTCCGCAGGGTCGCATCACGCCGCGATGATTTCTGTGCGCTTGCGCGGGCGCATCGCCTCTATTTCGGCGTGCCTATTCTTCGGGCTCGGTGGTGAAGAACAGCGGATAGCCGTTCATCTTGCCGAGCTCGGTGGCTTCCTTGGCCTTGGTTTCGGCGACGTCGCGGGTGAAGACCGCGATGACACAGGCGCCGCGCTGATGCGCCGTCAGCATCACCCGATAGGCCTGGCTCTCGTTCATGCGGAACACCGCCTTGAGCACCTGCACGACGAATTCGCGCGGCGTGTAATCGTCGTTGAGCAGGATCACCTTGTAGAGTGGCGGTCGCTGCGTCTTGGTGCGCGTCTTGGTCCGCGGCTTTTCAATCGTCTTGGTCATCGCGGCCTCAAAACAAATTGCCCGCAATCGAGCGTGTCTTGAGATCAACTGTGCTCGAGAACCGTCTCCGGCCGTCGTCGAAGGCAGTATAATCGAAGCCGGCGGCCACTCCCATCGCCTGATCGACGGGGAGGTATTCGCAGAGCTGTGGCGCCCAGGCCGGCTGTGTGCAACACTTACTGCGCACGCCTTATCATTGCGAGGTTGTCATGGGTGGCATCATCTGGGTCATTATTATCGGCTTAATCGCCGGCATCATCGCCAAGTTCTTGATGCCGGGTCCGAACAATCCGTCGGGCTTCATCATGACCGCGGTGCTCGGCATCGTCGGCGCCTTCGTCGCCACCTTCATCGGCCAGGCGATCGGTCATTACGGCCCCGACCAGGGCGCAGGCTTGATCACCGCCACGCTTGGCGCCGTGGTCGTACTCTTCATCTGGCACCGCATCTCCGCAGCACGCTCGGGTTAGCTGCTGGCTTTTCGTCAGAGCTTGATCTTTTCCGAAAGCCGGATTCCACGTTTCGGAATCACGCTCTGAAACGAGTTCTGGCGCGGCCGTTTCACGGCGCGCGCCGGAGCATCGATTCTATGAAACCTGATCGGTCTAGATGCGGCTGCGGAATCCCGCGGCGACGCTCGCCGCCGTCGGCCGCATCGCGGTGAGCGGCCGCCGCGTGGTGCGGCGTTCGACGACAACGGTGCGCGGCGCGCCGCTACGTCCGGCAATGGTGAAGCGTGCGGTTTCACGATCCTTGCGCTGACCGTGCTTGAGCACCGCGGCGCGCGCGTCTTCGGCCGAAACGGCCATCAGCGACATCACGATTTCGACCTGCGCGTCGATGTCGTCTTCCGCCATGCCTTGCGCGGCGAGCACTGCGTCCTCGACCGTCGGGAGATCTCGCCGTACCCGGCGGCGGCCATCCTTCGTATCCCATACTGCGCTCATTGTTCTTCACCCTTCTTTGCCGCTTTGCCGCGCCTGAACCGCAGCATCGCCTGACCGCGCACCGCCCCTAAATGGGGTCCATTGGAGCCACCTGCCAGTTCGGCGGGCCACGCTCTTTGAGTCCATATTATCAGCCATTTACCGCATTGCAGCAAGATAATTGTGCGTTGCACTCACGATAAAGTTAAGTGCCCTTCGACGCACCCGGCCGAGCTTGCGGTTAACGTCAGGACAGCGCGGCAGGCCTATCGGCGCCACACCCTACCTCCTGACGACGCGCGCCCCCCGGCGCGCGTTCATTGTTACGCGAGCGATTATTTATCGAACGCGGAAGGAAGATTATTTGCGGCCCGGCATCTCGCTGAACAGCACGCCGCCCTTGGCCTTCGACGTCTTTGCGGTCTCGACCAGCGACACCGTAACCTGGTCAGGCGTCGTGCCGGCGTTCTTCACCACCGCTTCAGTAATGTCTTTGACGAGGCCGCGCTTCTGCTCGAGCGAGCGGCCCTCCAGAATATAGATGACGACCTCGGGCATGATGTCCTCCAACGTTGCGCCCAATATTCCGGCCGGCCTCACCTGTCGATAACCCGCAAAGCGCGGCCGGCCGCGGGCTTGCCTGACAATGGCGCAGTACTAACGGAAAGTTCCCGGAAAGGCACTAGAGCGAGCTAGGACAATGCAGCGCAGAAGCTTTGCAAATAATCCGCAGGCGTTCGCAATTTCGTCCGCGCGAATTGTCAGTGCGCCCGCCGTCATCGGCAGGAGGCTTTCGTGCGCGTGAATATTTGCGACGACGCGATCCGCCAACGGCTGAGATCAGTCGGACTCAGTAGGCACGGTTCGGATAATACGCGGTGCCGTTGCCGCGGGCGCTGAACAGATGCCGCAGCGGGCCACTGATATCGGGAAACCCGTCTTTATAGCCGCTCGCGGTGTGATGCTTCTTCTTTGGCTGCTGCGGACCGACAAAACCCATGCCGTCATCGGTCGCACTCGCATCGCTCGTCACCGTCGGCGCGTCCTGCGCTGCAGAGGCGGCGGGCGGCGCTTCCGAAAGTGCCGCGACCGCAGCACCGGGCTGCGGCGCCGCAGTGCCTATATCGCTGGCTGTCGGCGCCTGCGCGCCCGCGGCCTGCTGCGTCGGCCGCGCCGCGTTGTCCGGCTGCGCCACTGCCGGCGCGGCTTGAACTTGTGGTGCTTGAGCTTGCGGCGCCGCCACCGCGGCCGTCACTTTGGCGGGAGCCGCGGTACTGGCCGCGCTTGTCGGCGCAGCGGCCGGAATAACAGGCGCGGCAACCGCCGCAGCGCTCAGCTTTGGAGACTCCATTGCCGATGCGGCCTGCGCGCTGGTGACGATCGCATGGGCCGCAACCGCGACCCTGTCGGCGTCGCCCGCAGGGCGATCGACCAGCGACAGCACCACGCCCGCACCGGCCGTGGCGCCGATGGCGGTCGCGACCAGGACAACGCGGACCGTGCGCAACATGCTCGGTGCGGGAGCAAGATAGCCCCATTCCGGACTGAAATTCCCGGCCGAACGCATCTTCTTCTCCTACGGGTGGTGAACGGCTGGACGCAAAACACCTGAAGGCAATTCCAAACGTGAACCGGCAGTTCGGGGGTTATTCGCGCCGCCAGACGCCGAAACAACGCTACAGAGCCACTTCCAGAACCCTTCGCGCCCCGGCCGGTTCCCGGTTCCGTCACAACATGCCTTACCGGCCGTCACTTTGACCAGCAAGCCGTGGAAAGCCGGAAAACTCCGCCCTGTTGCCAAATGGCACCAGATCGCCTCGCGGGGCGGTACCACTGTAGCGTCAGGCACCTCAGTCGTTCGAACTGAATTGACGCGGCAGACTAGCCTGCGGGTTCAATGCGCCGCCGACGGTGGCGAACATATCGCCGATGGCCGAGACCGCGCGGCGGGCCCCGGCGACGACATGGTCCTTCACGTCGAGCGCCCGGCCGAGCAGCGAATCGGGATCGCTGGCGAGCCGGTCCGAGGACGGAGCGTTCTGGCTCGGGTCGACCTGCGCGATCACCAGCGGCGCGCGCGGCGCCGGTTGCGGCAGCGGCACGGCGGCAGCCATCTGCGGTTTGGCGTGCTGCCAGACGACCGGTTTGGTCGCGCTCACCGCGCCCTTGCGCGCCGCATTGTCGGTTGCGGGCTTCGTGTCCAAAGCCGCGATGACGGGGGCTGCGGCAGTCGCCTTGTTGTCCACAGCTTTCGCGTCAGCGAGCCTCGAGGCTTCCTGCGCACGCGCCAGATCCGCGTCTTCGGCGGCGGCGCGGGACTTTTGGGCCGCCATCTGGGTCTTGAGATAGTCGACGATCATGGCGTGCTCGTCGCGCACCAGCGCCATCATCTCCGCCGAAGCCGGCGTCACCTGCTCCAACACGGGCTTCGGCGCGCTGTGGCCGAAATGGTACTGGGTGAACAGAAAGCCGCCGATGACGCTCGCCAGCGCCGCCGGCATGATGTCGAGCACAAATTTGCCCAGGAAACGGGTCAAGAGCGGCGCGCCCTGCCCGTTCAACAGCTTAGCCTGAACCAATTTGCCCGTAACCGGCGTTGCCGCCGCCGTGTCCGCTTTGACCAACGCCCGCTGCATGATCTCGCCCTTCTGGATTGATCCGTTCGGCTTCATCATCAGGCCCCGTTTTTTCAAACGCGCGGTTGAATTTCAAACATTCGTTCTGGGCGGCCGCTAGCCCGGATTAAGGAATTTTTGAGACATTTCCCCTGCTTTCTAGGCTTAGAAACAGGCAGAAACAGTTCCCTCTCCTCGCTGCTTTCTCCCGGCCCCTCTAAACGGCCTTGGCGCCGAGCCCGGCCACAAGCCAGCGGCTTATCGCTCCGCCGAGCCATTCGACCGTGGTTTCGTCCAGTTGCAGCCCGATCGGGGGCTCGGCCAGCCGCTCGCGATTGCGCAGGAACACGCCGCACTGGCCGATCAGCCAGATCGAGGCCACCGTAATCGTCCGGCGATCGGCGTCGGGCAGGAAGCGGCGCACGATATCGGCCGCGACATTCATGAACGGCGTCGCTTCCTCGGCGACCAGCGCGCGCAGGACCGGCGTCGGGCGCACGGTTTCCCAATTGAAGATCCGCATGTGGCGGCTCAATTCGTCGCGCGCCATCAGCGGATGTAGCTGGCGGCGGATGAAGGCAGTGAGCGCCTCCTCACGCGACAGCGTCTTGACGTCCTCGGCATGGGCGAGTTGGTCATGCGTCATGCTGCGGAACGCCGCCCTCAGGACCTCGCGATAGAGCCCGTCCTTGCCGCCGAAATGGTAATTGATCGCGGCCTGATTGACGCGCGCCTTGGCGACGATGGCGCGGATGCTGGTGCCGTCATAGCCTTTCTCGGCGAACAGGCGCTCGGCCGCTTTCATGATGCGGTCGCGGGTGACTTCGGAAGGTCGCGTCATGATGTGCCTGGTTTCCCCCGCCGGCCCCGCCATTTGTCGGAACCGGCAGCGCCACTTTTTCAAACGCTGGTTTGAATTTTCAATAGTCGCTTGTGGCGCGCAAAGCAACCCGCAAAGCCAGCCGGGCGACCGGAAGAAGCCGCGCCCGCCTGCACGTTTATGTGATGGAACTGGCCCGCCTTTGGTTCCACAATGGCGGTGTTAATGCGGCTGTGCTGCCTGCAGCACTGGTCTATGATTTCGTCGTTGTTGCTCTTGCGGCGCCCTCGTCCTGCGGCGCCATCCAACCGGGGTTGTCACATGAATAAGCCAGAACTCCCGTCCGACGTCGTCGGACTGTCCAAAGTCATGCCGCCGCTGTCGCGGCGCGGCTTCATGACCAGCACGACCGCGGCGGCCGCGGGCTATACGCTCGCCGCCGGGCCGGTGCGTGCCGATGTCATCCAGACCGACACCAAGGGTCTCACCGCCGGCGAAGCCACCGTCAAGGTGCCGGGCGGCGATATGCCGGTCTATTACGCGCGCCCGGCTGGCGTGCAGAATCCGCCGATCGTTCTGGTCTGCATGGAGATCTTCGGCCTGCACGAATACATCAAGGACGTCGTCCGCCGCCTCGGCCATCTCGGCGCTTTTGCGATCGCGCCGAACTACTATTTCCGCAGCGGCGTCGATCTCACCAAGATCGACGAGATGCCGAAGCTGTTTCCGATCGTGAATGCCGAAAGCGACACGCAGCTGTTCGCCGATCTCGACGCCACGGTGGCCTGGGCGAAATCGCAAGGCGGCGACGCCAACAAGCTAGGCATCATGGGCTTCTGCCGCGGCGGCCGTAACGTGTGGCACTATTCCTCACACAATCCGAACCTCAAGGCCGGCGTCGCCTTCTACGGCACGCTGGTCGACAAGAGCGACGGCGTGCCGAAGAACTCGATCGAGCTTGCGCCGGACATCAAGGAGCCGGTGCTCGGGCTCTACGGCGCCGAGGACGCCGGCATCAAAGTCGATCAGGTCGAGACCATGGAAGCGGCGTTGAAGGCCGCCGGCAAGACCGCAGAATTCCACATCTATCCAGGCGCGCCGCACGGCTTCCACGCCGATTATCGGCCGAGCTACCGCAAGGAAGCGGCCGAGGACGGCTGGAATTGGATGGTCGGCTGGTTCAAGAAATACGGCGTGCTGAGCTAAGCACGTCGTCGCTCCAGTCTCGCGGCCGGAGAGCGGAAGCGCTTTCCGGCCGCGCCTTATTCAAAAAACAATTGCAAGGGAGGAGCCGCAAGGCTCGCATGGCGATGGCGCGCTTCGAAGACGTCCACAGAAAAGATCTCGACCCGCGCCAGCAGGAGCTCTTCGACGACATCACGCGGCGGCGCCCGCGCCCGAGCGTCAGCGGCCCGTTCGCGATCTGGATGCACATCCCCGAAATCGCCGCGTCGACCAATGCGCTGACCAATTATCTGCGCCACTCGGCGAAGCTCGGCCAGCGGCTGATCGAGCTGATCATTCTGTTGATGTGCCGCGACAGCACCGTGAAATATGCATGGTCGGTGCATGAGCCACTGGCGCGCGCCGCGGGCCTTGCGCCGGACACGATTGACGCCATTGCCGCGCGCAAGAAACCCGCCTTCAGGCATGACGATGAAGCCGTGATCTACGATCTCGTCACCGAGCTTATTTCGACCAAAGCGCTGAGCACGAAAACGTTTGAGCGCGCGCAGGCGGCGCTCGGCCGCGAGGGAGTGATCGAGGCGGTCAGCTGCGCCGGCTTCTACGCGATGGTCGGGCTTGTGATCAACGCGTTCGAGATTCCGCCGCAGCCGGACGGACCGGTTCTGAGCTGAGCAGCTCGAACATCAGTCGATCATGCCGGCAATATAGAAGCCGATGCCGAGCAGCAGCAGAGTGTATTGCGGCATCAGCACCGACTTCAGCCGCAGCGTCCGGCGGCCGAACAGGAAGTAGCGCGCGTCGACTTCGAAATTCGACTGGCCCGGCCGCCGCGCTTCCTGCACCAGCGGAACGAGCATGAGCGAGGCGACGCCGTAGACCACCGAGAGCGTCAGACAGAGCATGGCGCCGATGCGTGGGATCTCGTTGTCGAAACTGACGCCCGAGGCGACCCAAGCCAACAGCGCGATGGTCGCGATCAAAATGAAAATGCAGCCGTGCGCGATGAATTCAAGCGCTTTGGTCTGCGCATCCGGCGGAACTCCATTCATCGGACGATTTTCCTCAAACCCTCGCGCTGCATTTGCCATCGCGTTCCCCGCTAGGACACGGCGGCATGAACGGCGGCATACGCGGCGGCCGGGGCCTTGCCGCGGATCTTGGTGTGGATCTTGGTTTGGATTTTGGGCGCGCGGCGCGGCGCTGTTTGCGGCTGTGCCTGCGCTAGCACAGCCGCCCCTCGCGGCGTCAGCCTGACGCTGCGATTGGCATTGCTCTCGATACGGATGAGACCCTCGATAATGGCATCCTCCCAGACCGAAAGCCGCGGACAGGAACTGCGCCAGGCGTCCATGGTCTGCACATAATTGCGTGGCCGGTCGGCGATCCAGGCGAGGAACTGGATCATGATCAGGCTCGGCTGTTGCGGCAGCTCTCGCGGCATCGTCAGCTCCATCCTCGTCCCCGCGGCGCTCGAGGGACGGCGATTTACGCGCCCAATATAGGCCCGTACGGGAACCAACGCACGCGTTCCCAAGCCCCCATGTCAGCGTCCAGGTCGGCACCCACCCGCATCAAAAGACGTTGTGCATCGGCACGAAAGATGGGATCAATTCCGGACGGCAAAACGGGGGATTGAATGGCCATGCTTATCAGCATTTTGATTACTTTCCTTGTCATCATTCTCGTCCTTTATCTCGTCAACATGTTGCCGATCGACGGCCGCGCCAAACAGATCGTGCGCGTGATCGTCATCATCATCGGCATCTTGTCGCTGCTGAAATATCTGGCGGTCTTCTAGTACCGGCTCCGCAGTGTATCGGGTCGAGGGCTACGTCATTGTTTCGGCCGACGGCATGCTCGCCGACAGCCAGCACCGGATGCCGGACTTGATCCGTTACGATGCGGATCAGGAATTTTTCCAGTCGGGCCTCGATCAGGCCGCCGCCATCGTCCATGGCCGCCATTCCCATGAAGGCGGCCCGCGCGCGGACAAGCGCAAGCGCCTGGTGCTGACACACCGTGTCGCGGCGCTCGCGCCTGACCCGGATCACCCGAAAGCGTTGTTCTGGAATCCGCAAGGCGCGACCTTCGAAGAGGCCTTGGCGGCGCTCGGCGTCGCCGACGGGACGATCGCCATCATCGGCGGCTCCGACGTGTTCACAATGTTTCTGCCACGCTACGACAGCTTTCACCTGTCGCACGCCGGCCGGGCACACATTCCCGGCGGACTGTCGCCATTCACCGAAACCGGCACGCCGGAAGACGTGCTGCGGCGGCATGGGCTCAAGCCCGGCCCCCGCCGCGATCTCGATGCCGCGGCGGACCTTTCAGTGACGACCTGGATTCGCTAACCGGACGCGCTGATTTTTGAAAATCAGCGCTCACTTCGGAATCTGGATGAGCTCCTTGAGCTGATCCGGCGTCAGCGGCGCGGCGAGGAATTTTTGTGCCACCGCATCCGCCATCACGCCGTCGATGTCCTTGATCTCATTGGTCTGCAGCGCCTCTTTCGGGATCAGCTTGACCACGCGCTGCACGATCGAATCCGGCAGGCCGGAATATTCGCCGTAGATCTTCAAAGCTTCCGGGCTCGAATACATCCAGTCGACGGTCTCGCGATAGGCCTGCATGAAGCGCACGAGCGCGTCATGCTTGGTGGCGAGCGTCTGCGCGCCGGTCACGTTGACGCGCACAACGCGCTTCTTCAGCGCTTCGACATCGGAGCCGGAGGCCACGATCCGCGTCTTGCCGGCCTCGACCAGATCGAGCCCGAACGGCGCCGCGCCGAAACCGACATCGACCTGCCCGGTCATGGTCTGGGTGATGGTGGCGGCGATATTGCCGGTCGCCTGCGGCTTGGCGGTGAGATGATATTGCGCGATCAGCGCCAGCACCGAGGCATGGCTCGACGAGCCGACCGCCGAAAAGGCAATCGTCTTGCCGTTGAAATCGGCGACCGTCTTGATCGGCGAATCCACGGGCACGTACCAATAGAGATCGGGCGCGCCGGTCATTTCACTCGAGATGATGCGGATCGGCGCGCCTTTGGCGAAGGTGCCGACGGCGGCCGAGACGCCCGAGGCGACAGCGACGTCGATGCTGCCGCCGATCAAGGCCTGGATCGATTCCGGACCGGCCGCCGTGTACAGCGTGTCGAGAACGAGACCATGTTTCTTGAAGATGCCGCCGCGCTGGCCGAGTTCGACGAGACCTGCGTCCCACGCGCCTTTTTGCGGGATGGCGATTTTCAGCGTGTCCTCGGCGAAGGCCGAGCCGGCGCTCGCCGCAAGCGAACAAAGACCGAGCGCAAGAATAACGAGACGACGCATAATTCCCTCCCCGCGTTCCTCGTAACGTCGTTATGATAGCGGCATGACTTTACGCCCCACTCCAGGCAGCGCAAGGCAGCCCGTCGCGCTCGATTACGAAATCGCGCAGGAGCAGGCGTCCGCGCTCGGCCGGCTGGGCCGCGCGCTGGAGGCGGCGCTGCTGGCGCTGGCCGAATTTGACCGCGGCGTCGAAGGCGGCCCCGATCGCAATCCGGATCGTATGGCTGTATACGAGCTGGCCCCGGAGCGAAGCGGGCCTGAAGCTGCCGCACTCGCCGCCGAACCCCGCAAAACGCGGGCAAATCTGGTCGCCGCAGCGAGCCACGCGCTGTGGTGCTTCATGGTGCAGCGGGAGTCCTGTGGCCTGCGCGATCCCCGGCCGGTCATCCGCGACTATCGCGTCCCGGCCGAGGTGCAAAATCGGATGGGCATGTTGCCTGCTCCCCACCCTGGGCGGCCGCGGCGGCGCCCTGCGACATAAAGCGCCCAAGCCGGGCTTGGCATCTTGGTCCCGCGCGGGGGTGTTTATCGCTTCGTTAACCTGCAGCGGCGGGTTGCAACAGTGCCGTAAAGCTCGGCTAAAGCGCCTCGCCAAAACACCCGCAAAAGCCTCTTGGGAAAGGCTTTATTCACCGTTCACGCGGCATTGTGCACGTTGATCCAACGGCGTTGCGGGCGCCCGGAGTTGTAATGCGTAGCCTCCCCCTCCTCGACGAGCTCGAAGCCGCGCTGACGTCGGGGAGCATTCCGCGCCGCATCGACATCCTGTCCCGCGTCACCGACCTCTTCGTCAATAACGCCACGAGCTATTCCGAAGAGCAGATCGGCGTGTTCGACGACGTCATGACGCAACTCGTCAACGCCATCGAGAGCAAGGCCCGCGCCAGGCTGGCGCAGCGGATCGCGCCGGTCCCGAATGCGCCCTCCAACGTCATTCACATGCTGGCCTTCGACGACGATATCGATGTCGCCGGCTCGGTGCTGATGCTGTCGGAACGGCTCGACGAGCGCGACCTCCTGATCAGCGCCGGCACCAAGAGCCAGAAGCATCTGCTGGCGATCTCGCGGCGCCCGACGCTGAGCGAAGCGGTGACCAATGTGCTGGTCGAGCGCGGCGATCGCGACGTCGTGCATTCGGTGGTGCGCAATACCGGCGCGCGGTTTTCCGATGCCGGCTTCCGCATGCTGGTCGATCGCGCCGCTCACGACGATGCCTTGGCGACCCAGGTCGGGCTGCGACGCGACATTCCGCGCGCGCATTTCCTGGTCCTGCTCGAAAAGGCCTCGGCCGAGGTGCGCACGCGCCTTGCCGCCGAACATCCGCAGGCCACGACCCAGATCGAGGGCGTCGTCGCGGAAGTGGTCTCCGGCATTCGCGAGGAAACCCGCCATTCCTCGCCGGACTTCGCCGCGGCTCAGGAAACGATCGAGCGGCAGAACCGGCTCCGCCGCATCGCCGAGTCCGATGTCTACGAATATGCCCGCGACCGCAAATTCGAAGAAACCGCGATCGCGCTTTCGATCATGTGCGATACGCCGATCGATGTGGTCGAGCGCGCGCTGCTCGATCCCGGCGCCGAGATCATTCTCATTCTCTGCCGCGTCGCCGAACTGTCGCCGTCGACGACCAAGGCGATCCTACTGTTGCGCGCCGCCGACCGCGGCATGTCGGCCAAGGATCTCGATCAGGCGCTGACCAGCTTCAACAAGCTGCACACCGATACCGCGCGGCGGGTGCTGAGCTTCTTCCGTGCCCGGGTCAAGAAGCCGTTGCAGCCGCGCGCCATGGCCAGTCCCGGCTAACGGCGCGAGCTCCGCGGCTCAATAGGCGCAATAGCCCGGCGCCACCCCGAGCCACGACCCGTTCGGATAGCGGTAGTAGCAGCCGCCGCGCCACCAATAGTAACCGCCGGCGCGCCGCTGTGCTTCCGAGGCGATCACCGCGCCGGTCGTGGCGCCGATCACCGCGCCCGCAACCGCGCCGCCCGGACCGCGACCGACAGCGCCGCCGATAATGCCGCCGAGCGCGCCGCCGACAATGGCGCCGCCGATCGGATCCTGCGCCGCGGCCTGCTGCGCCGGCATCACGGCTGCGAGCGCCAGGAATACGCAAGCTCCCAACATGCGCTTCATGCTTCCTCTCCCTCCGTGGGGCCGCGCCGATGCCGGCGCGGCCGAAATCTGCAAAGCCTCTACAATTTGCGGCGACGATATAGACCAAACGCAGGCAAAAATCCCGACAACTCTTGCGCGTGCGCACCAGCTTACCTGCGGCAAATCGATCTCCGCCTCACGCAGCGGGATCTGCTTCCCGCTTCCGCGCTGCACGTATTTTCCGGGAGAAACACGATGGCGAAAGCCGGACGGCCGAGACGTTGAGAATTTCGCTTCGGAACCCGCGCGAAATCGTGAATGACAGGCGTCACAGCAAGTCTCTAGGATAAGATATCCCCATCAGGCGAAGGCAAGAAAACGAGGCCTGTCATGAGCTTCTTCCCGGGTAAGGACCCCATTCTTGGCGACGCGCCGTCGAGCGACGCCATCGCGCAGATCATCGTGCCGCGCACGGTCGATCTCGGCGGCTTTCAGGTGCATCGCGTGCTGCCGTCGTCGCGCCAGCGCATGGTCGGCCCCTTCATCTTCTTCGATCATATGGGACCGGCGATCTTCCGTGCCGGCGACGGCGTCGATGTCCGCCCGCACCCGCATATCGGGCTGTCGACGGTGACCTATCTCTTCGACGGCGAGATCGTGCATCGCGACAGTCTCGGCTCTGCGCTGCCGATCCGGCCGGGCGCGGTCAATCTGATGACGGCGGGCCGCGGCATCGTGCATTCCGAGCGCACCGCCGCCGATCATCGCGACGGCGGCGAGCCGCTGCACGGCCTGCAATTGTGGGCGGCGCTGCCGGCCAAGGACGAAGAGATGACGCCGGCCTTCGTCCATACTGCGGCAGCCGACATTCCCGAACTGCGCGACAACGGCCTGACCCTGCGTGTCATTGCAGGCTCGATGCAGGGGCTTGCCTCGCCGGTCGCGACGACTTGGGAGACGATCTTCGCCGAGGCGCATCTCAAGGCCGGCAGCACATTGCCGGTCGGGGCCGAGCACGAGGAGCGGGCGCTGTATGTCGTCTCCGGCGAGATTGAAATCGCCGGCGATCGGAACGGCGGCGAGCGGCTGTTGCTGCTCAAGCCCGGCGCGCGCGGCGAGGTCAAAGCGGTGAGCGACGCTCACGTGATCCTGGTCGGCGGCGCGGCGATGGACGGGCCGCGCCACATCTGGTGGAATTTCGTCTCCTCGCGCAAAGACCGCATCGAAGCCGCCAAGGCCGACTGGAAAGCCGGCCGCTTCGACCTGGTGCCGGGTAACTCGAAGGAGTTCATTCCGCTGCCGGAAAAGTGAAGGGCTTCGCGTCGTCATTACGAGCCAAGCGAAGCAATCCAGGCCGCGCCGCTGCTCTGGGGGAATTACAATGACTACTCTTTGTCGTATTCATTTCCTGTGGCTCAGCGCGATCGCCGTCATGCTGAGTGTCGGCGCCCCGGCGCGCGCCGAATCCGATCTCGAGCGCGCCTATCGCATCATTGCCGGCAAGCAATTGGTCGATCTGACCCATTCGTTCGGACCGCAAACGCCGGTCTGGGCCGGCTTCGGCCAGGCCAAATTCTCGCCCGCCGCCGATCCGAAAACCGGCGAGCCCTATACGATTCCGAAGGACGGATTCCGCGCGACCTATTATCAGATGGTCGGGCAATACGGCACGCATGTCGATCCGCCGGCGCATTTCGCGCCGGACGGCATCACCATGGACCAGATTCCGCTGCAGCAGATGATCCTGCGGCTGGTCGTGCTCGACGACACGCCCTATCTCGCCAAGGATCCCAATCACGCTTTTTCCGTCGCCGATCTCAAGGCCTGGGAGCGCGAACACGGCCGCGTGCCCAAAGGCGCGTTCGCGGCGCTGCGCACCGACATGTCCAAGGATTGGGACAGCAATCCGGAGCGCTTCAAGCGCGAGCCGTTTCCAGCCTGGTCGCTGGACACCATCAAATTTCTTTACGAGCAGCGCGACGTGACCGCGACCGGACACGAAGCCATGGATACAGACATCACCGACAAGATGGATTCGGAGACCTATATCCTGCAGCACGGCCATTATCAGATCGAAGTCATGGCCAATCTCGACAAAGTGCCGCCGACCGGCGCGTTGATCGTGGTGACCTGGCCGAAGGTCGAGAAGGGCCTGGGCTTTCCGGCGCGGGCCTTCGCCATCCTGCCGTGAACGCAGACACGGTCTCGCACGACTGAAGCATCGGGGGTCGACGCTACCTGAGAATGACAGATGAAGGATGTGAGGTTCGGTAAAGCCGGCGGTCTCTTTGCCGTTGCGCTGTTGGCGTCCTTGTTGCTCGGAGGGTCCGGCTTTGCGCCACAGGCCCATGCCGCGACGGTGGCGTCGGCCAAGACGCGCTTTGTCGAGATCAGCGTCGACGTTGACGAAGCGCTGAAGCCATATCCGGGCCTGTTCGACAATTGCGCCGCCGAAGGCAAGAGCTACGCGGCGGCGATGCGGGCGCAGGCCGAGAAGGAGCACCGCGAAGATCCGAGCGCCTTCCACGACGGCATGGCCTGGACCTACGACCGCGGCTACGCGCTGCGCTCCGCCGTCGGGCGCTATGTCAGCATCGTGCGCAGCGACGACACATTCGAAGGCGGGGCGCACCCGAACCACATGACTGATACCATTCTCTGGGACACGCAGGCGCAGAAGCGCATCTCGATCCGGCCGTTCTTCACCGAGACCGCCGACAACGGCCCAACCATGAACGCGCTTGCGCAAGCGGCCAAGCTTGCGGTAGCGAGCCTGAAGATCGCCAACGATATTCCGGTCGGCGACGAGGACAAGCTTCCGGCCAACATCACGCCGGCGCAATATCTGCGCAAAGACACGTTCATCAATGACGGCATCAAACCGTCGCTGTTGAAGCTCGGGCCGGTGACGCTCGCGCCGTCAACCGAAGCCGGCAAGAGCTCCGGCCTGACATTTCACTATAGCCCCTACGCCGTCGGCCCCTATGCTGAAGGCGCCTATACTTCCTTCGTGCCCTGGACCGCGTTCCGGCAATATCTGTCGCCGGACGGCGCCGCTCTGTTCGGCGGAACGCGGCCGAACGGCGACGCCGACAAATGGTGATGTGTTTCTGACCGCATCGCGCCGCCGCTCAAGCGGCGAGACGCTGCGCCTTGGTCCAGGCCTCGATCTCGCGTTCGGCTTCGGCCTTGGCGAAGCCGTAGCGCGCGCGGAGGCGGTTGACGAGTTCGGAGCGGCGGCCGGCTATGCGGGTAATGTCTTCATCGGTGAGCTTGACCCAGTTGCCGCGGATTTTGCCTTTGAACAGCATCCAATTGACTTGAATCTGGTCCCAGTTCATCGATTGTCTCCTGTTCGAGGACTCAAACGACGCCAAGCCGCGCCGCGTACAAGCTTCTTGATGACAGCCGCCCGATGCGGCCTCAATTCGACGATATCGGGGTCATTCAGCGATGAATTTTGGTCTGGATCGGGCGACTTCGCTCTATTCAATTCCACCAGCGCGGATTACTTCCCCGCAGCTTCAGCCAATTCCATGCACTGCGTTAAGGAACATCGAATCAAATAGATGACTCGAAACGCGCGAGCCATGCTCTCAGCACATCCTTCGTTCAGACTCTCATGACCTCACCCATGTCCAAGTCAGATGTCGAACAGATAGCGCGCGGTCTGCGCGCGGGTCAGCGCGTGGTGCTGTCGCGCGCCATCACGCTGATCGAGAGCAAGCGCGCCGATCATCGCCGCGCTGCCGCCGCTCTCACCCAGGAACTGTTGAAGGACACCGGTAAAGCGGTGCGCGTCGGCATTACCGGCGCGCCGGGGGTCGGCAAATCGACCATGATCGAAGCGCTCGGTTCCATGCTTACAGCGCAGGACCGCAAGGTCGCCGTGCTCGCGGTCGATCCATCGTCGCGCCGCACCGGCGGCTCGATCCTCGCCGACAAGACACGCATGGCGAAGCTCGCCAATGACGAGCGCGCCTTCATTCGGCCCTCGCCTGCATCCGGCACGCTCGGCGGCGTCGCCGCGCGCACCCGCGAGACCATGCTGCTCTGCGAGGCCGCAGGCTATGATGTGATCTTGGTCGAGACCGTCGGCGTCGGCCAATCCGAAGTCGCGGTCGCCGACATGACGGACTTTTTTCTCGTGCTGGCGCTGCCGGGCGCCGGCGACGAACTGCAGGCGCTCAAGAAAGGCGTCGTCGAACTCGGCGACATGATCGCGGTCAACAAGGCCGACGGCGACAACGTCGCGCGCGCCAAGCTCGCGGCCGCCGAATATTCCGCGGCGTTGCATATCCTCAGCCCCCACTCGCCGAATTGGTCGCCGCCGGTCATCACCTGTTCGGCGCTGTCCGGCGACGGCATCCCCCAGCTCTGGACGCACATTCTCGATCACCGGGAGAGGCTCACTGCCTCGGGCGAACTGAAGGCGCGGCGCGGCGAACAGCAGGTGAAATGGATGTGGACCATGCTGGAAGAGCGGCTGTTCGAGCCGCTGCGCTCCGACCGCGCGCTCAAGGCGGCCATGCCGCGCATCGAGGCCGATGTCGCCGCAGGGCGGCTTGCGCCGGCCACCGCCGTCGAGCAGGTCGCGGCCATGCTGGCGAAGGACTGATGCGCGTTCTGATCACCGGCTTCGGTCCCTTCCCCGGCGCGCCGTTCAATCCGAGCGCTTCACTGGTGAAAGCCCTTATGCGCCGGCGGCGACCCGCACTCGATGGCATCGAGATCAGCACGCATGTTTTCGCTACGACCTATGCGTCGGTCGACCGTGATTTACCGAAACTTCTCGCGCAACAGCCCGACATCGTCCTGCTGTTCGGCGTGGCTGGCCGGCGGCGGCATCTGTGCATCGAGACGCGCGCGCAGAATGCAATGACGCTTTTGTTCCCCGATGCGGACAAGCGCAAGCCGCGGGACCGCATCATCACGCCCGGCGCGCCGCTATCGTTGCCGGGCCATGCGCCATTCATGCGTTTGCTCGCGGCCGCGCGCGGCCGCTTCCCGTCGCGCCTGTCGCGCGATGCCGGCCGCTACCTCTGCAACTATGTCTATTGGCAGGCCTTGCAGCGCCCCGAGAACGGACGCCTGGTGCAGTTCGTCCATATTCCGCAGCCGCGCAAGGCCAAACGGCGCTCTGGCGACAACGCAAGCTTCGATCAACTCGTTCGTACCGCAGAAACCGTTCTGATCGCATTGATCGCCGCGCGCCGGCGTATTTCACCGGGGCCTAGATCGCATCGGTGACGCGCACCGCCCCGACCTCAAAGCCGTTCCAGTTGCGCAACACCGGACGCATAAAGGGCCACAGCGCCTGCCACTCCGCCTCGCTCATCGGCAGGAAGCGCGCGATCAGCGTCGCCATGACCGCCTGCGCGGCCCGGCTTGCGCCGTCGTCGCATTTGAGCGCGATGCCAAAGCCCTGTTCCGGCAGCGCGCCGCAATAGACGCCTTCGGCGCCGGTCTTGACGAAGACCCGCGTCCCGAAGATCCTTATGATGTCGGTGCAGAAGCGCCCGGTGCCGGCCACATGCCACGGCTTGTGCAAGCAGGCGCGCATGAGACGCGTCGCAGCCGCTGCGCGCGATGACGACAGCCCCTGCCCGGTCGCGAATTTGGCAAAGCCCGTTGCAAGTTTCTCAAGCGGGATCGCCCAGGTCGGCACCGAGCAGCCATCGACGGCGCAGACGTCCTCGCCCAAAACGGCGCCGGTAACATCCTCGATCGCGGCACGCACCTCACGCTGCACTTTGTGCTCAGGCCGCCAATAGTCGGCGTGATCGACGCCAAGCGTGCAAGCGAGACAGAGAAAGCCGGCGTGCTTGCCGGAGCAATTGTTATGTAGCGCCGATGCCGTTCCGGTTCTGGCCAGCGCGTAAGCGGCCGTTTGCGACATCGGCCAATGCGTGCCGCAGCGCAAAGCCGAGGCATCGAGATCTGCCGCCGCCAGCATACGTTCGACCACGGCCACATGACCCGGCTCGCCACTGTGCGAGGCACAGGCCAGCGCCAGTTCCTCGTCACCGAAGCCAAAGCGATCCGCCGCGCCGGACTCCACCAGCGGCAAAGCCTGCAAGGCCTTGACTGCCGAACGCGGAAAGACCGGCGTCGCACTATCGCCGACAGCGAAGACAACCTTGCCGCTCGCGTCGGCCACGGCAACGGCACCGCGATGGCGGCTCTCGATCAGCGGCCCGCGCGAAACTTCGACGAGGATCGGATTGGTCATATTGTCTCGTCAGCCTGAGCTCGAGTCCGCGCGGCCGCCGCGCCTAGGGAATATAGGCGTAGCGCCCACTGATCTCGCGATGCGTTCCCCGGTGCGGGCGTCAGCCGCGCATCGCCGCACCAGCCCATAAAGCCGGCGCCGAGCGTGCATATTGCACCGGCCGCGCCACGTCGGCGCCGAGCGTTTGCGCGGCGTGCCAGGCCCAATGCGGATCGTCGAGGAAGGCGCGCGCCAGCGCCACCATGTCGGATTTGCCCTCGGCGATGATGGCCTCGGCCTGCTTGGCGGAAACGATCATGCCGACCGAGCGTGTCGCGATGCCGGTCTCCTTGCGCACGCGCTCGGCGACCGGAACGTTGAAACCGGGATCGTTGGGCCAGCGGCTTTCGGTCGTGATGTTGCCGGAGGAAATATCGACATAATCGAGGCCGGCCTCCTTGAGCGCCTTGGCGAGCGCGACCGCGTCGTCGCCGGTCAGGCCGCCCTCGATCCAGTCGGTGCCGGTGATGCGGGCGCCGAGCGGAATGTGACGCGGCACCGCGGCGCGGGTCTCGCGCGCCACTTCGAGCGGAAAGCGCATACGACCGGCGAGCGAGCCGCCGTAGTCGTCATTGCGCTTGTTGGACAGCGGCGAAACGAAACTGTGCAGGAGATAGCCGTGCGCCAGATGCAGTTCGATGGCGTCGAAGCCGGCACGCAACGCGCGCTTGGCGCCGTCGACGAAGTCTTTGCGCACCCGCGCCATATCCTCTTCGTTCATGGCGCGCGGCGTGTGCCAGCCCGGACCGAACGGCAGCGCCGACGGCGCGATCGTCTGCCACGGGTCCTCGTTCGGGCCCAACGCCTTGGCGCCCTCCCAGGGCCGCTGCGACGAGGCCTTGCGGCCGGCATGGGCGAGCTGAATGCCGAGCTTGGCCTTACCGACGCGCCTGCAATGCAACACAATGCGGGTGAGCGCGTCCTCGCAGGCATCCGAATAGATGCCGAGGCAGCCATGGGTGATGCGGCCGTGCCGCTCGACATGGGTCGCTTCCAGCACCAGCAGGCCGGCGCCAGAATTCGCCAGCATGCCGAGATGGGTCATATGCCAGTCATTGCCGACGCCGTCATCGGCGCTGTATTGGCACATCGGCGCCACGACGATCCGGTTCGGCAGCGTGAGATCGGCAAGTTTGATCGGCGAGAACAAAGCACTCGACATTGTTTGCTCACAGGTTGGGAGAGTTTTTAAGGAAAATCATCGGGAGGACGGCGCCAACTGGACCTGACTTAGGTTTCAAACTGGCTCCGACAAGACCCCTCCGAGCGCTGATGCCCGGCAGCGAGATTGAAGGGTTTATCTCAGGTTCGGAGCGTGGATAACGCGCCGGGCGGCTGCAAGTCCAGCCCAGCACGAATTTCAGCCCAGCCTCTCACACTGTGAAATGCAATCAGGCCGAGATCGAAGGAATCTCATCGGATCAGGAATTCATTCAGAAAAATCAAGCCGCCGAGGAAGCTAATCAGGCCAATGCGCGACCGGCAACCCGTTGACCCGCCGCCGCTCCTGCGGGTGATCGGCTTCGCCTTCCGGGATTTCGTCAAGCGTCAAGCCAAGCGACACCAACCGCTCGGGCAGAACCCGATGCGGAGTTTGGATGTTCTGCAGGAATGGAGCGTCGTCGCCCTGCACCGGCTCGCCGGCAAGCTCCGCCCATTGATCACGCAGCCGCAGCACCTTGCGCATCTCGGCCAGAAACTCGGGCTTGCTGTAGTAATGCCGCCATCGCCCAGTATTGCACAGGTCGATGAAGTTCTCCTGCCGACGCTCAATGAGTGTGAGCCATCTGCGCGCGATATTGTCGTACGGACTCTGTTCCCGCTCCGACATGATGATGCCGCCAAAAGCGCCGTGGAATTGACGTTTTTGCATCATCGCGACGACACGTTGATTCGGCAACTAAAATGAATGCACTTGCAAGGCGCGCAAGTGCTTGACTTTTAGCTTGTGGATAACAGCGTGCACATTGATTTCGAGATTTTCGGAATCTCGAACAAATCAGATGCGTAAATTGTTTGTTTAGAGCCGCACTTTGAGCCGGTGCGCCAGCTCGCCGACAATGCCGCGGCGGAATACCAGCACGCAGATCACGAAGATCGCGCCCTGGATCACCAGCACCCATTGTCCGAACGGGGCCAGATAATTCTCCATGGCGACGATGAGGAATGCGCCGACGATCGGGCCGAACACGGTGCCGAGCCCGCCGACCAGCGTCATCAGCACGACCTCCCCTGACATGGTCCAGTGCACGTCGGTCAGCGAGGCGAGCTGAAACACCAGCGCCTTGGTGGCGCCGGCAAGGCCGGCAAGCGTCGCCGACAAGATGAAGGCGGCGAGCTTGTAACGATCGGTGTTGTAGCCGAGCGAGATCGTGCGCAACTCGTTCTCGCGGATCGCGCGCAGCACCTCGCCGAATGGCGAGTTGATGATCCGGTAGATCAGAAACAGCGCCGCCAGCACGACGATGAGGACAAACACGTACATGTTCATCTCGCGGCTGAGATCGACCAGGCCGAACAGCCATCCGCGCGGCACCGCCTGGATACCGTCCTCGCCGCCGGTGAACTTTGCCCGCAGCGCCACGAGATACATCATCTGCGCCAGCGCCAGCGTGATCATGGCGAAATAGATGCCCTGGCGGCGGATGGCGACGACGCCGGCGATGATGCCAAGGCCCGCGGCGGTCGCCGTGCCAGTCAGGATTGCCAGTTCCGGCGGCAAGCCCCAGCTCTTTGCGGCGTAGGCCGCGAGATAGCTCGCCCAACCGAAATAAAGCGCATGGCCGAACGACAGCAGCCCGACATAGCCGAGCAGCAGATTGAAGGCGCAGGCGAACAGCGCAAAGCACAGCGCCTTCATCAGGAAGACCGGATAGAGCACGTAAGGCGCGGCGATCAGGAACGCGACCAGCACCACAGCGGCTACGGCAAGGCTGCGCGGCGTGTCGCGCCCAATCGGAAAGGCGGAATTCTTGACGGAATTCTTGGCCGAAGTTTCGGCGGCGCTTGCCATCAGACGCCCCGCCCGAAGAGGCCCGCCGGCCGCACCAATAGGACCAGGATCATGATGGCGAAGATCACCGTATTCGAGGCCTCCGGGAAGAAAACCTTGGTCAGGCCCTCGACAATGCCAAGCGTAAAGCCGGTCACGATCGCGCCCATGATCGAGCCCATGCCGCCGATAACGACGACGGCAAAAACCACGATGATGATGTCGGAGCCCATCTGCGGCGAGACATTATAGATCGGCGCCGCCATCACGCCGGCGAGCGCGGCAAGCCCGACGCCGAAACCGTAGGTCAGTGTCACCATGCGTGGCACATTGATGCCGAAGGCGCGCACCAGAGTCGGGTTTTCCGTCGCCGCGCGCAGATAGGAGCCGAGCCGGGTGCGCTCGATGGCAAACCAGGTGCCGAAGCAGACGACCAGCGAAAATGCGATCACCCAGGCGCGGTAATTCGGCAGGAACATGAAGCCGAGATTACGGCCGCCGCGCAGTTCGTCCGGCATCTGATAGGGCTGTCCCGAAGAGCCGTAATAATTCCGGAACAAGCCTTCGAGAATCAGCGCCAGTCCGAAGGTAAGAATGAGGCCGTAGAGGTGATCGAGATTCTGGATCCGCTTGAGCAGAAGCCGCTCGATCAGGATGCCGATGAGCCCGATCACGATGGGCACCACGACGAGCGCCACCCAATAATTGAGCCCGAGATATTGCAGCAGCATATAGGCGGCGAAGGCGCCCATCATGTATTGGGCGCCGTGGGTGAAGTTGATGATGTTGAGCATGCCGAAAATGACGGCCAGCCCGAGACTGAGCAGCGCATAGAACGAGCCGTTGATCAGGCCGAGCAGAAGCTGACCGAACAATGCCTGCGACGGGATGCCGAAGATTTCGAACATTGAAAACCAGCTCGGTGGATTGGCGAGACCGCGGCTCTCCCCACTCATCGCGAGGAGAGCCGCGGCCGATTTAGTGCTCTAGTTGCTGGTGACCAGCGGGCAGTTGTCATCCTTCAGCGGACGGAAAGCCTCGTCCGCGGGAATGGTGGCGCGCAGCTTGTAATAGTCGCCAGGATATTTCGATTCCTCCGGCTTCTTCACCTCGAACAGATAGGCCGGGTGGATCTTGCGGCCATCGACGCGGATCGAGCCCTTGCCGAACAGCGGGTCGTCGGTCGGCAGGGCCTTCATCTTGGCGACCACGGCCTTGCCGTCGCCGGAGCTTTTGAGCGCCGCGACTGTCTTCAAGTAATGCGTGACGGCCGAATACACGCCGGCCTGCACCATGGTCGGAAATTTGCCCGGCATCTGCGCCTGCCAACGCTTGGTCCAGGCCCGCGTCGCATCGTTCATGTCCCAATAAAAAGTCTCGGTCAGAACCAGGCCTTGCGCCGTCTTCAGCCCAAGCGAGTTGACGTCGCTGATGAAGACGAGCAGTCCGGCGAATTTCTGGCCGCCGGCGGTGATGCCGAATTCGGCGCCCTGTTTGATCGAGTTGATCGTGTCGCCGCCGGCATTGGCGAGCCCGATGACCTTGGCCTTCGACGACTGCGCCTGCAGCAGGAACGAGGAGAAGTCGGCATTGTTCAGCGGAATGCTGACGCTGCCGAGCACCTTGCCGCCATTGGCGAGGACCACCGCCGTGGTGTCGCGTTCGAGCGCATGGCCGAAGGCATAATCGGCGGTCATGAAGAACCAGGTGTCGCCGCCGGTCTTCACCAGCGCCTTGCCGGTGCCGTTGGCGAGCATCCAGGTGTCGTAGGTCCAGTGGATGGTATTGGGCGAACATTTCGGGCCGGTGAGATCGGAACTCGCCGCACCGGAGACGAGGAAGACCTTGTTCTTCTCGCGCGCCACTTCGTTGACCGCGAGCGCAACGCCCGAATTCGGCACATCGACGATCATGTCGACATGGTCGACGTCGAACCATTGCCGCGCCAGGTTCGAGCCGACATCAGGCTTGTTTTGCATGTCGCCGGTCACGAGCTCGACCTTCATGCCGTGCGCCGCCGGATTGAAGTCTTCGACCGCGAGCTTGGCGGCAGCCACCGATCCGGGACCGCCGAGATCGGCATACAGACCCGACATGTCGCTCATCACGCCGATCTTGACGGCCAGGTCTTCGGCGTGAGCGGCCGTGCCGAGCAGCGCCGCTGCCGCTGCGGCGATTAAGATGCGCATTGGTTTCATAATCTTACTCTCCTCATCGTCGTTTACGTGATAACAGGCCGGCGCGGAGCCGCATCAGTTGCTGGTCAGCAGCGGGCAGTTGCCGTCCTTTAACGGCCGGAAGGCTTGATCGGCCGGGATCGTGGCGCGCAGCTTGTAATCGTCACCCGGATATTTCGATTCCGACGGCGATTTCACTTCGAACAGATAGGCCGGATGAATCTTGCGGCCGTCGGCGCGCACGACGCCCTTACCGAAGACCTGGTCGTCGGTCGGTATTTCTTTCATCTTAGCGACCTCGGCCTTGCCGTCGGCGGTGCTTTTCACGGCCGCGACCGCCTTCAGATAATGCAGCACGGCGGCATAGTCGCCGGCCTGATTTATGTTGGGATATTTGCCGGGACGGTCAGCCTGCCAGCGTTTGCTCCAGGCGCGCGTCGAATCATTCATGTCCCAATAGAATGTCTCGGTGAGAACGAGGCTTTGCGCGACCTTCAACCCGAGCGCCTCGACGTCGCCGATATAGAACAGCAGCGCGGCAAAATGCTGCCCGCCCGCCGTGATGCCGAATTCCGAGCCTTGCTTGATGGCATTGACGGTGTCGCCGCCGGCATTGGCGAGGCCAATGATCTTGGCCTTCGAGGCCTGCGCCTGCAGCAGGAACGAGGAAAAGTCCTGGGTGTTGAGCGGGTGGCTGACGCTGCCGAGCACCTTGCCGCCGGACTCCTGAACGACCGCGGTGGAGTCGCGTTCGAGCGCGTGACCGAAGGCGTAATCCGCAGTGAGGAAGTACCAGGTGTCGCCGCCGGATTTCGCCAAGGCGCCGGCGGTGCTGTGCGCCAGCATCCAGGTGTCGTAAGTCCAGTGCACCGTATTCGGCGAGCATTTCGGTCCGGTCAGGTCGGAGATCGCCGCGCCGGACACGAGAAGCACCTTGTTCTTCTCGCGCGCCACTTCGCTCACCGCCAGTGCCACGCCGGAATTCGGTACGTCGACGATGGCATCGACGTGATCGACGTCGAACCATTGCCGCGCGATATTGGAGCCGATGTCCGGCTTGTTCTGATGGTCGGCGCTGATGATCTCGACCTTCATGTTATGCGCCGCAGGATCGAAATCCTGAACCGCCATTTTCACGGCGGCGACCGAGCCTGCGCCATTGTCATCGGCGTAGACGCTCGACATGTCGGTGAGCACGCCGATTTTGACGGTGATCGGCTCTGCGCGCGCTACGCCCGCGATCAGCGCCACCGCCGCGAAGGCGGCAAAACCTCCCAACCTCATTGCAATCCTCCCTGTTCGACGCGGGCGTTTTTCGCCCTTTCGTCCGGTATATCAAACTCCCAGATAGTCGTGCACCTTGTCCATATTGGCCTTTAGTTCGGGGGTCGAAAATTCATCGACGATGCGGCCGTGTTCCATGACGTAGTGGCGGTCGGCCACGGCGGCGGCGAAATGGAAATTCTGCTCGACCAGCAGGACGGTAAAGCCCTGCGCCTTCAGCGCTTCGATGGTACGGCCGATCTGCTGAATGATAACAGGAGCGAGCCCCTCGGTCGGTTCGTCGAGCAACAACAGCCGTGCGCCGGTGCGCAGAATGCGGCCGATCGCCAGCATCTGCTGTTCGCCGCCGGAAAGCTTGGTGCCCTGGCTGTTGAGCCGCTCGCGCAGATTGGGAAACAGCGTGAAGATGCGCTCAAGATCGAGGCCGCCGGGCCGCACCTGCGGCGGCAAAAGCAGGTTTTCGCGCACATCGAGGCTCGAAAAGATTCCTCGCTCCTCCGGACAGAAGGCGATGCCGCAACGCGCGATGACGTTCGACGCCAGCCCGACGGTTTCGCGGCCCTCGAAGCGCACCGAGCCTTTGCGCTGGCGCACGATGCCCATGATCGATTTCAACGTCGTGGTCTTGCCGACGCCGTTCCGGCCGAGCAGCGTCACCACTTCACCGGGCCGCACCTGAAACGTTACGCCGTGCAGGATGTGCGATTCACCGTACCAGCTCTCAAGATCTTTCACGGCGAGCATCGGATCGGGCATAGCTGGTCCTAACCTCTCGCGTTCTATCTGGTTCTAAGCGTGTCCGGTGCCGAGATAGGCTTCGCGCACCGCGGGATCTTGCGACACCGTCTTGTAATCGCCTTCGGCCAGCACCTGCCCGCGGGTGAGAACGGTGATGCGGTCGCACAGATCGGCGACAACGCTGAGATTGTGCTCGACCATCAACACGGTGCGCGACGCCGCGACCGACCTGATCAGATCGCTGATGCGCTTGATATCTTCATGACCCATGCCGGCCATCGGCTCGTCGAGCAGCAGCATCGCCGGATCAAGCGCGAGCGTGGTCGCGATTTCAAGCGCCCGCTTGCGGCCATAAGGCAGTTCGACCGCGAGCACCCTGGCATAAGGCGTCAGTCCGACATCTTCGATCAGCGCCATCGCCCGTTCGTCGAGTGCGTGTAGCACGCTCTTCGAGCGCCAGAAATCGAACGAGCCGCCGCGCCTGCGCTGCAGCGCGATGCGGACATTCTCGAGCACCGTGAGATGCGGAAACACTGCCGAGATCTGAAACGAGCGCGCGAGCCCAAGCTGCGCCACATCGGCGGGGCGTAGCGCCGTTATGTCGCGGCCGTCGAAAATGATGCGGCCGCGGCTCGGGCGCAGAAACTTGGTCAGGAGATTGAAGCAGGTGGTCTTGCCGGCGCCGTTCGGGCCGATCATGGCGTGGATCGAGCCGCGCGCGACGCGCAGGTTGACCCCACGCACCGCAACGAAACCGGCAAAATCCTTGGTCAGGTCTTCGGTTACGAGGACCGTATCACCAGACACAACGCTGTTCCCCCACGATCGGCATTGTCCGCATGTTCCGCACGGCCGTAAAGGGGCGAACCGTTAGTCTTTAGTGCGTCATGAGGGCTGTCCCGAAAATCGACCTGGAAAACGGGGGACCCGCCCGGTGGGGACGAGACCGGGCGGGTCGGGATATCGGCGCTGGCGTCGGGGGAGAAGTGCGCCGATGGCAGCTCAATTGCCACCGTTGGGTTAGTCGGGCCGAAGGCTACAAAGGTTCGACGGCAAATCCGATATTCCAGGACCACCCGTTGCAGCCGTAACGACTGCTCACCGAGGCGGGCAAAAGCACTGATATTGGAGGTGAATTGGCTTGATACGGCCTATTGTCCGGGCTCGGCAGTCTCCACGACGCGATCCTGCCGCATGCGTGCGACGATCCGCGCCACTTCTTCCTTGGCCAGCGAGGTCATCGCCACCCGCACCCGATAAAGGCCGCCAGGGGTCGGACCGTCGACCAGTGCAGCCTGATAGTTCTGCAGGAAATGAGTGATTTCGGCGGCGCTCGCCTGGCGGGCGAAGCGCACCATCGCAAAGGTGCCGTTCTTGTGCTCGGCGCCCTGCCCTCCGGTCAGCACCAAGCCTTTTTCCGCACCCAATTGGTTTGGCGCGGCCGCTGGTCGGGTGAAAACGTCGACGATGGCTACGGACTGCAGCGCGATGGCGAGCATGGCAAAGGACGCGGCCACCGCCATGGTGCGCGGCGACAGATTGGCAAAGAATCCGGTGAGCCAGCCGGCGGCAGCGCCGGGAACACGCTTGCGGGTCGCTTCGGCGTCGATCGCCGCCATCAGCCGTTCGGCCGCGCGCGCCGACGGCGCGCCGAGCGTCTCGTTGAGGTGAATGGTTTCGACCAGCTCTTCGCGCACCAGTTCGAGATGCCGTGCGAGTTCAGGATCCGTGCGCAAGGCCTCCTCGACGCGCTGCCGCTCGCGGCGACGCAGCGTGCCCGCGGCGTACCACGGCAGCAAACTCTCGATATCTGACGGTTGATCCGCCTGTTGCGAGCGCGGATCGCGTTCTTGTTCGCCAAGCGTCATGGCCAACCTCGATCTATGCCTGCCATCCTGCACAGCTCTCCAAGCTTCTTTCGCGCATAGAACATCCGCGTCTTCACGGTGTTCTCCGGAATGCCGACGATCCTGGCGACTTCTTCGACTGACTTCTCGTGGTAGTAGACCAAATCGATAATTTCCCGGTGCTCGGGCGAAAGGCCTTCGAGGCACTTCCGCAATCTCTCGCCTTTGTCGCGTTTGGTGGCGGCGCGTTCAGGGTCATCCGCAGCATCCTCGATCGCTTCCGCCGTCTCCGTGTCGAGACCGTCATCGCGCCGCTTGCGCAGCAGCGACAACGCCTTGAATCGTGCGATGGCGATGAGCCAGGTCGATACCGCGCTGCGACCTTCGAAACGGCTGGCTTGACGCCACACGTCGAGGAACACGTCACCGATGACGTCTTCCGCCGCCATTTCATCGCGCAGCAGACGAAGTACAAAGCGATAGACCCGAACATGGTGCCGCGCGAACAGCACCTGCATCGCAAGCCGGTCACCCCGTGCGATGCGTCCGATCAGCGCTTCGTCTGCCGGTGCTTGCATCGCCCTAAGGTCGGCTCATGGGGTTGGTCGCGGTCTGGGCCACGGAGGTTCAACTGCCTGTGAGGAATTATGTGGCTACGGCATACCGCCGCAAAATTCCACAATTCTTTATTTTCTTCAGAAGCTTGGCGGCAAGTTCCACGCCCGCCCCGGCTCCTGCAGGCTGAATTTTCCTGGTTTCATCAGATCATGCAAGCTGCCGGAAAGGTCTTGGTAACTTTGACCCCGCGCTGGGCGCATTCCTGAGTGCAGCATTTATCGCATCTTTGAGGCCGGCCCCTCCCCAGGCGCGACTCTGAACTCGCGCTGCTTTTGGCCGCAGGCGGCAGTTGGCGCAAGCCTTAATTGGCTACCATCCAGCTCTGCTCCTTTCAGCTCTCGTCGAGAAGCGGCTTTTCCTCGAGCAGCATCACCGACACGAACGCGATGCCAAGGGTTGCGGCGATAGCCAGAAAGACCATGGTGAAAGTATCGAGCGAGGCGCTGCCCAGGAAATCGTGAGCCAGGGTACCGCCGGCCGCCCCGACCGGCGCGTGCGCCAGGATGACCGCGCCGAATATCGCGATCAGAACCGTGCTGATCAGCGTGCGGACGAAATTCATCGTGCCGAGCGCGGCACCGAGATCGTGATGCGGCACGGTGTTCTGCAGCGCCACTTGCGTCAGCGGCGCAGTCGGCCCCCAGCCAATCCCAATGAGAAAGAGAAAAATCTCGAATTTCCACGTGCTCAAATGGCCGGCCGAGAGCGCCAGCGTCACCACCGTGCCGACACCGAGGACCAGACAACACAGCGGCAAAGCTTTGTAGTGATGGACGCGGCCGAGCAGCTGCCCGGAAAGGCCTGCGCTCAAATTCAGCGTCACCATCAGGATCATCATGCTGAAGCCCGATGACGTCGGCGACCAGCCGAGCACGGTCTGCAGATACATCGGCAGAAAGATATTCAGGCTGACCAGGGCGCCCCAGCCGAACGAATGCGCCGCGATCGCGAGCCCCGCCGCACGATCGGACAAGATCGCGACCGGAATGAGCGGCTCGGCCGCGGTCAGAAGACGCGCGACGAAGCCGGCGCCGAGCACAAGCGCGGCGCCGAGCAGCGTCAGAATCGTCGGCGACAGCCAAGGATAGCGCACGCCGCCGATATTGAGCGCCAGCATGAAGGTCGTGCTCGCCGCCATCACCAGGACGGCGCCAGCGATATCGAGCCGATGCGGGCGCTCGCGGCGCGGCAGCTGTTTGAGCACGGTCAGCGCGATGACGAGCGCAAGCACGCAGAGCGGAAAATTCCACAGGAAGATCATCGACCAATGCAGATGGTCGGAAATCCAGCCGCCCAGCGCCGGACCGAGACCACCCGCTGACGTGAAGGCAACGGAAAAATACATGTAGTACCTGCCGCGATCCTTGGGCGGCGCGATATCGCCGAGGATCATATTGGCTGTCACCGTCAATCCGCCGGCGCCGCAGCCTTGCACGACACGCCCGCAAATCAGCATCAGCATGTTCGGCGAAGCGGCGCAGATCAGCGATCCGGTCATATAGACCGTGATCCCGATCAGCATCGCGGCGCGACGGCCGTGAATGTCGGCAAATTTGCCGTAGAGCGGCGTGAGCGCGGTGGAGGCGATGAGAAAGGCCGTGATCAGCCAGGGCAGATTGTGCACCTGACCGAGGCTTCGCCCGATCGTCGGCAGCGCGGTGGCCAGAATCGATTGATCGATCGAGCCGAGAAAAACCGGCAGCATCATGCAGGTGACGATCAGCCGCTTCTGCCGATGCGACAGCGTGTCCGGTTCGACGCGCGATGAGGGGGCGCTGACCGTCTCCAGAGGCAGAACGCCGCCGGCTTCACCGATTGCTTCCACGTCACGCACCGCGCTGGCATTGTGCTCGTCATTCATGCGGCACGATTTTGCGCAGCGCCCACTTGTTGCGGCGCGGCGGCCCTCCCCGGTTCTCTTTGTCAGTCCAAGGCATAAACGCAAATGCCGCCGCTGTCATTTGCTGTTACGATTGGCAGCGTTGAAGCTCGAACATAGCGGGCGGCATTTCGCCGGGAGAACGCCGTGAACGAAATCATGAACAGACGCGAGCTGCTCAAAAGCGGCGCAAAGCTCGGCGCATTAACCGTGGTCGCGCCGCTGTCCGCGCGATGGTGGCTTGCGCGCGCCAATGCTCAATCCGGCATGGCGCAATCCGGCTATCCGGACCGCCCGGTGCGGATCGTGGTCGATTCCGCGGTCGGCAGCGCCAATGATGCCACGGCGCGCATCCTCGCCGATAAGCTCGGGCAGATCTGGAACCAGCAGGTCGTGATCGTCAATCAGCCGGGCGCCGGCGGCGCCATTTCCGCGCGCGCGGCACAGCAGGCGGCGCCCGACGGCTACACTTTGTACATGCCGGCGACCTCGGTGTTCCTGGCGCTGCCGGGCGGTCCGGGCGTGGCGCCGAATTTGCCGGTCGAACTGCCGCGCGACTTCGCCGCCATCGGCTTTGTGCTGCAGCAGCCGATCTTCATTGCAGCTTCGCCGAAATCCGGCATCAGCTCGATCCCAGACTTGATCGCGCGCGCCAAAGCGCGGCCGAACGAATTGTCCTACGCCTCGACCGGACGCGGACGGCTCACGCATCTGACCATGGAACTGCTGCAGGCGTGCGCGGACGTGAAGCTGCGGCTCGTGCCCTATGCCGGCGGCCCGGCGCAAGCCATGGGAGATATCGTTGCCGACCGGGTCGATCTCGTGCTTGACGCCTATGCCGGGCTTGCCGGCGCCGCGCAAGGCGGCCTCATCAAGATGCTCGCTTCGACCTCGGCGCAGCGCCCGCCGGGAATGGAAAGCCTGCCGACGGTCGCCGAAACGCTGCCCGACTTCTTCGTCGGCGCCTGGAATGTCATGCTGGCGCCGATCGGCACGCCCGACGCCATCATCCGCAAGGTCAATGCCGATCTCAAAAGCGCGGTTGAAGACAAAGACGTCGCGGCGAAATTCGCGGCCAACGGCGCCTACGAGCGATACATGACGCCGGACGACACCGTCGCCTTTGCGCAAGGCCAGCAAAAGATCTGGCGGCCGATCCTGGAGAAAGTCGCGCGCGAAAGCGAGTGAGACGACCCCATCGCGTCGTCGCTGAAACAATGAGGACAACGTGAAATTTGCAGTCATTGCGCTCTCGGCATTCGCCGTCGCCGGATCGTGCTGGGCGCAGGAACCGAAGCAGGAACCGAAACAAGAACCGAGACAAGAACCGGTCGGCTGCGACAAGTTCAAATGGCCGATCGACAAGGAGCGCGCGACATTCAACGGCACGGATTTGCCGAAGATTGCATCGGGAAGTCGTGTCACCTGGCCGGTCCCGTGGGCGACGATCCTGACGCTCGCGCCCTTCGTCGACGCCAAGCTCCCGGTCGCACCGGAACTCGCGCCGAAGTCACCGTCGTCCTTTGCCGGTTTCGTCGAAGTGCACGCGCCCGCCAAAGCCGGCACCTACAGGATCACGCTGTCGTCGGAAGGCTGGATCGATGTCGTGCAGGACGGCCACGCGGTGAAATCATCGGCCTTCAGCGGCGCCACCGGCTGCGAGGGTGTACGCAAGAGCGTGAAATTTGATCTCGCGGCGCGGCCGCTCACCCTTGAACTGAGCGGTGTTCCCGCCAATTCAATAATGATCGCGGTCTCCCGAGATTAGACGACGATCCTGGAATTAATGCCGCGAGTGTCCTGGAGCAGGTGATGACTCAGCGTCTCGACTACGTGCAAGCCGCGCCGGCCGGCATGAAGGCCTTCGGCGGCGTTCATTCCTATATCAACCAGTGCGGCCTGTCGAAATTGCTTGTCTATCTTGTCTATCTCCGCGTGTCGCTGATCAATGGCTGTGCCTATTGCATCGACATGCATTCGCGCGACCTCTTGAAGGAGGGTCTGTCCGCGGAAAAGCTGGCGCTCGTTCCGGTGTGGTTCGAAGCCGAGGATCTGTTTTCCGAGCGCGAGCAGGCTGCGCTCGCCTGGGCCGAGACCGTGACACGCGTCGCCGACACGCATATTCCCGACGACGCCTTCGCGGCGGCAAAGTCGGTGTTCAGCGACAAGGAATTGGCGGACCTCACCATCGCAATCGGCTTGATGAACGCGTACAACCGCCTGGCCATCGGTTTCCGCACGACTCCGCTCGCCGCGATCCACGGCGTTTCGGCGACGGTGTGAACTGAAAGCGCGCCGCTTAGTGCTTGAGCGTATTGGCGATCTTGAAGCTCGCTTCGGTCTGCGACTTGATGTGATCGAGCGTCACGTCGGGCGCAAGCTCGACCAACGTCAGCCCACCGCCGTGGCGGTCGAGCGTGAACACGCCGAGATCGGTGATCACCATGTCGACCACGCCGGCGCCGGTCAGCGGCAGCGTGCATTTCTTCAGGAGCTTGGATTCGCCCTTGGCCGAATGCTCCATCAGCACGACCACCTTCTTGACGCCGCCGACCAGGTCCATGGCGCCGCCCATGCCCTTGACCACCTTGCCGGGGATCATCCAGTTGGCGAGGTCGCCGTTCTCCGCCACCTGCATGGCGCCGAGGATGGCGATGTTGATGTGGCCGCCGCGGATCATGGCGAATGAATCCGCTGAATTGAAATAGCTGGTGGTCGGCAGTTCGGTGACGGTCTGCTTGCCGGCATTGATCAGGTCGGGGTCTTCGTCGCCTTCATACGGGAACGGGCCGGTGCCGAGCATGCCGTTCTCGGATTGCAGCTGCACGTTGACGCCCTTGGGGATGTAGTTCGACACCAGCGTCGGAATGCCGATGCCGAGATTGACGTAGAAGCCGTCTTCCAGCTCCTTGGCGGCGCGTTCCGCCATCTGCTCGCGTGTCCAGGGCATAGCCGTTCTCCTAAGCTCGCTTGCGCACGGTGCGCTGCTCGATACGCTTGTTGGCGTTCGGCACATGAATCAGACGCTGCACGAAGATTCCCGGCGTGATGATGTGATCGGGATCGATCTCGCCGGGCTGCACCAGGTGCTCGACTTCGGCCACGGTGACCTTGCCGGCGGTCGCCATCGGCGGATTAAAATTGCGCGCGGTCTTGCGATAGACCAGGTTGCCCTCGGTATCGCCTTTGTACGCATGCACGATCGACAGATCGGCGACGATGCCGCGCTCCATGATATAGCGCTCGCCGTTGAAGACCTGTTCTGGCTTGCCCTCGGCGATCCGGGTGCCGACGCCGGTCCGGGTGAAGAAGGCCGGGATGCCAGCGCCGCCGGCGCGGATGCGTTCGGCCAGCGTGCCCTGCGGGTTGAATTCGATCTCGAGTTCGCCGGCGAGAAATTGCTGCATGAAAGTCTTGTTCTCCCCGACATAGGAGGAGATCATTTTCTTGATCTGGCGGGTTTCGAGCAGCATGCCGAGCCCCGCACCGTCGATGCCGGCATTGTTGGAGACGCAGGTCAGGTTCTTCACCCCGGAATCGCGGATCGCCTGGATCAAAGCATCCGGGATGCCGCACAGGCCGAAGCCGCCGGCCATGATGGTCATGCCATCCTTGAGCAACCCGGCCAACGCGCTACGCGCGTCGGGATAGACCTTGTTCATGCGCCCTCCATCTCACCCGGCGATTATTGCACACCGCTTACTGCACATCTGTCCGCGCATGATCGCGCCCGAATATCGGCTTGCTCCCCGGATCGACTTCCGCGGACCGGCTTGCCGGGATCATGCCCTGATCCACCTACGCATAGCCGGACCGACGAAAACGTCAACCGCCGCTCGCCGGATAGGAATAGGTCGTCACGATGGGAAGCTGGATCTGCGGGTGCGGATAGTAATTCCAGGCCACATACAGGGCGCAGAACAGAATGGCCGTCAGCAGCGCGCCGCCGATGCGGTTGCCCAAAGAAATCAGGTGGCCGATCAATGCGGCCACAAAGACGAATACTCCCATGATCGCGACATAGAGCCAATTCACTGTCGACCAATCGATAGTCATCGTTTGCTCCTGCGTAACCGCCCGCCTCTGCCGAAGCGTGCTTGTGAGTTCACCTTAGCCGACGCCGCTGCGACGCGCGACACCCGGCAGCGAAACTTCGGTGCGCGCCGACCCGCCCTGCCCGGTCGGTCGCGATGGTCCACAACCGTGAACCTAAGCCGGACACTAGCCGACGCTTCGTCCGGGACGATATAAGGCTTGCACCACCCGCCGGTGACACGGTCAGGCAACCCGCCGGCGGCCCACCTGTTCCTGCCCCCGGCCCCACGAGCCAACGCTGTAAATGACCAATCTGCTCATCCTTCTCACCTTGCCGGAAAACGTCCGCAACCAGTATCGCGACCGGCTCAAGGCCCGCTTCCCGGAATTGTCGATCGATATTGCCGATCATCATTCCAAGGTCGGCCCGCATATCGGCAAGGCCGATGCGCTTTTGACGTTCGCGCCGATGCTGTCGCCGAAAGTGCTGCAGGAGGCAACCCGCCTGAAATGGGTGCAGGCGCTCGGCACCGGGGTCGACAATCTGATCGACCAGAAGGCGCTGCGCAAAGACGTCATCGTCACCAATATCCACGGCATCCATGGCCCGCCTGTCTCCGAAGCCGCGCTCGGCGCCATGCTGGCGCTGGCCCGCGATCTGCCGCGCGCCGTCCGCCTGCAGGACGAGAAGAAATGGTTCCGTTTCCCGGCGCAGCTTCTGCACAACAAGACGGTCGGCATCTTCGGCATCGGCGTCATCGCCGAGGCGCTGGCGCCCAAATGCAAGGCCTTCGGCATGCGCGTGGTCGGCGTCAGCTCGGCGCCGCGCAAAGCTGAAGGCTTCGACGCCATGGTGGCGCGCGATGACATGCTCAAGGCGGTCGGCGAGTTCGACTTCTTCGTGCTGCTCACCCCGCTCACCGACAAGACCCGCAACATCATCAATGCCGAAGTCTTTGCGGCGATGAAACCGACGAGCTTTCTGGTCAATCTCGCACGCGGCGGCGTCGTCGACGAAGCGGCTTTGGTCGAGGCGCTCAAGACCAAACGCATCGCCGGCGCCGCGCTCGACGTGTTCACCCAAGAACCGCTGCCGGCCGATCATCCGTTCTGGTCGATGCAGAACGTGATCATCACCACGCACCAGGGCGGCTTCTGCGACGTCTATGTCGATTTCGCGCTGCCGGTCATCGAGAAGAACATGGAGCACTTTCTCAAAGGCGACACCGCCAAGATGATCAACGTGGTGGCGCATTAGAACAAGGCGCACGAGGAGACGATAGAAATGGAACAGCTTTCAGAACGCCTGCAGACGCCGATCTCGACCAAAGAACTCGAGCGCCGCTGGGCCGCCGTGCGCGCCGCCATGGAAGATCAGAAGATCGACGCGCTGCTGATGCAGAACAACAACGATTATATGGGCGGCTACGTCAAATATTTCACCGATCTGCCGGCGACCAACGGCTATCCGCAGACCGTCGTGTTTCCGCGCGATGACATGATGACGCTGGTCAGCCAGGGCCCGTTCGGCGGCGTCTTTCATCCGGGCGCCCACGGCGACGGCACCCGCCGCGGCGTCAAGCAATGGCTGACCACGCCGAGCTTCGTGTCCTGCAATTATACCAGGGCTTATGACGCCGAGCTCGCCGAAAAGGGACTCGAGCCCTATGCCGGCGGCACCATCGGGCTCGTCGGCACCGCCGGCATGTCGCATGCGCTGGTCGATCATTTGCAGAAGGGGCGTTTCTCAAATACCCGCTTTGTCGACGCCACCAATCTTGTCGACAAGATCAAGGTCATCAAAAGTCCCGAGGAGCAGGAACTGATCCGCCGCTGTGCGGCCATGCAGGACGGCGCCATGCGGGCGGCCTTCGCCGCTGTCGAGCCCGGCATGCGCGACCGCGACATCGCCGCCATCGCGCAGTGCTACAGCCAGCGCCACGGCAGCGAGAACGGCATTTATCTGTGCGCTTCGATGCCGCCCGACACGCCGGCGCAATTCAGCCAGCGCCACTATCAGAACCGCGTCATCCAAAAAGGCGATACGCTGGCGCTCCTGGTCGAAGATTCAGGTCCCGGCGGCATGTATACCGAGCTCGGCCGCTCCTGCGTCGTCGGCAACGCGTCGAATGAGATCAAGGACGAATTCGCCTTTGCGCTCGAGGCGCGCAAGTTCAATCTCTCGCTGCTCAAGCCAGGCGCCGCCTGCAAGGACATCTTCGCCGCCTATAACGACTTCATGCGCAAGAACGGCCGGCCGGAAGAGAAGCGCCTGCACTGTCACGGCCAGGGCTATGACCTCGTCGAGCCGCCGCTCATTCGCAGCGACGAGCCGATGTCGATCCAAAAAGACATGAACATCGTGTGCCATCCGACCTATATCAAAGGCCACGTGTTGTCCTGGGTCTGCGACAATTATCTGATCGGTGCGAACGGCCCCGGCGAGCGGCTGCATCGCTTTCCGGAGGAGATCACCGAGCTCTGAGGCGCGCCTTTAACCACGGCGCGGCGTTGCGGCGAACGGCCAAGTTGACTGCACGCCGGAAATGCAGCACTGACGCCACATGTGACGCCGATATGACGTCCATGTAAGCCCCCGTTTGGGCAAAAAACGTAAACGACCCGAGGACGTTCGAACATGAAGTTCAAAATGATTGCCGCGCTCACCGCGGCGACTTTTGCTTGTGCGTTTCCGGCCGTGTCTCCCGCATTGGCCGACGACTTTCCCTCGCATTCGATGACCATGGTCATCCCGTTCGCCGCCGGCGGCCCGACCGACATTCTCGGCCGCGTCGTCGCCGGTCGCATGAGCGAGATCCTGGGCCAGACGATCGTGGTCGAAAATGTCGGCGGCGCCGGCGGCATGACCGGCTCGGCGCGCGTCGCCAATGCGGCGCCGGACGGCTATCAGTTCGTGCTCGGCACCGTTGGCACGCACGCGCAAGGCCAGACGCTCTACAAGAGCCCTCTCTACAATTCGGTGACCGACTTCACGCCGGCCATCCTGATCGCCAATGTTCCGATCGTGCTTGAGACGCGCAAGGATCTGCCGGTCAATAATTTCAAGGAATTCGTCGCCTACGCCAAGGAGAACCAGGCGAAGATGCAATTCGCCTCGGCCGGCGCCGGCTCGGCGACGCATCTCGGCTGCGTGCTGCTGAACTATGTGCTCGGCATCAACGTCACGCACGTGCCCTATCGTGGCACCGGACCGGCGTTGCAGGATCTCGAGGGCGGCCGCGTCGACTATATGTGCGACATCATCACCACGGCGAAGCCGCCGATCGACCAGGGCGCAGTCAAGGGACTAGCGATCTTCGACACCAAGCGTTCGCCGGCGCTGCCGAACGTGCCGACCGCCGCCGAGCAAGGCACGCCTAACCTCGTCGCCTATACGTGGAACGCGATCTTCCTGCCGAAGAACACGCCGGAGCCGATCGTGAAGAAGATCCACGATGCCGCGCTCGCGGCGATGCATACGCCGGCGGTGCATGACAAGCTGACCGGGCTCGGCGCCGAAATCGTCTCCGATCAGGACGCCACTCCGCAACACCTTGGGGAACTCGTGAAAAGCGAGATCGCCAAATGGGCGGGGCCGATCAAGGCGAGCGGCGTCACCGTGGAATAGGCGCCGCGGCCGCAATCGAGATTACACAATTTTTGCGCTAGACTGCGCCCGGGCTGGTTGAAGTCGGCCCGGGCGCAGTCTTTTGCAGAGCCGGAGGCATTTCGATGCTCGATGGCGTCATGCTGTTGTGGTTCATCCTCACCGCGGCAGCACTGCTGTTCATCGTCGTCGATATCCGTTCCACACCCGAATCCCCGGTGCTGAAATGGGGGTTTGTGCTCTTGACCGCCTATACCGGCGTGGTCGGCGCTTTCCTCTACATCCTCGGCTGCCGCGAACCGCTGCCGGGACTGCATGAGCGCTATACGGCCGCGCGCTGGCGGCAGACGCTCGGCTCGACCATGCATTGCGTCGCCGGCGACGGCGTCGGTATCATCGCCGGCGCGGTGCTGTCGGCGGTCCTGGTGCTGCCGGCGCTGGCTCAGACGGCGATCGAATATCTGCTCGGCTTCAGCTTCGGCTGGACTATCTTTCAGGCGCTGTTCATGCGCGACAGCATGGCCGGCGGATCGTATCGGCGCGCGCTGGCCAGCACATTCATACCCGAACTGCTGTCGATGAATCTCCTGATGGCGGGAATGATACCGACGGTGATGATCCTGCGGACGTTCGTTGCCTCCGCGGACAATCCGGCAGCGCCGGCATTCTGGTTCGTGATGTCGATGGGGCTTCTGGTCGGTTTCATCATCGCCTATCTGATGAACTGGTGGCTCGTCGCCAATCATCTCAAGCACGGCATGATGACCGTGCGCCGCGCCGCCGCGGCTGGAACGAATGGCGCCACGCACGGCGCGATGGATGGCGGCATGGAAGGCAGAGTGGAGGGCAGAATGGAGGGGATGGAACATTCTGGAATGACGATGGCCGCGGGCGCCCCGCCCTCGCCTTCAATTCCGGTGATGACGATCCTGTCGTTTATGGCGCTGGCCATCGGCCTTGCTTTGCCATCGTTGATCGCATCCCGGTGAACGACTGCCTTTTTCCATCCGCCGTTTGCGCCAAAGAATCCCCAATTGCGTCACGGTGAGGTCATTCCGGCACGGCCCGATAGTGCTGGGGACGTCATCCTTGCGTGCGTAACGGGGAGCCGCAAATGTTGCGTATCCGCTTCTTCACCGTGGCGGCGGCCACGCTATTCATGGCGTCCATTGTCGGAGCCGGCGGCGCGAACGCGCAAAGCGCCGGCACGGATCAAAGCACCGCGCCATTGTCGCTGATGCATCTTTTCAGCCAGCCGGCTGCCGCGGCGGCGCCGGAGCCGGCCGCTGCTCCCGCGCCGGTCCAAGCGACCACCACCAGACCGAGACGAGTCGTGAGCCGGAGACACCGCGCCGCGGCGCGCAACACCGCGCGCAACCCGCAGCCGGCCACTTCGTCCGCCGATCCGGCGCAGAGCAATGCTTCCGCCGATGTCTGGCTCACAGCCAGCGCACCTGCAGCAGGCACGCCCGCTCCTGCGGCGGGTGCCAACTCCGGACAGCAAGATGCCGCTTCACCACCCAGCGCGCTCGTGATCGGCGGTCAGACGGTGCAAATCGCCGAGGCCAATCAAGTCAACGAGATCGATCTCGCCGCTGCCAGTGTGCCGCCCGAGCCGTCACCGAACACGCAGCCCGTGGACGCCGACTTGCCGCAGAGCGACCGCGCCGACACGATCAGCGCCACGGACAGCCAAGCCGCGCCAACTGATGCTTCGCAGGGGTCACAGTCTCAGGTTTCACAGGTCGCCTTCGCCGCGCCCACGCCTGTCAGTGCGGCGCAAATCGCCGATGGCGGAACGATGGGTCCGCCGGATTCGACCACGCAAGACTCAAGTACGCAAAATTCGAGCGCCGAAAATTCCAGTGCAGCCGGCAGTGCGGCATTGATCGCGCAGGTGCTGGCCGCTTTGGGCGGCGCCTTCACCGCCGGCATCCTCGCCTGGTTCCTGATCGGCGCCGATCCGGTGCGGGATTATGGCTGAACGCGAAGCGCGGCGTGAAAATCACGCCGCGCGCATAGCGCTTTTGGCCTTGAGCGTGTTGAACAGATCGAGCGCTTCTTTCGGCTTCATGTTCTTGTGCACGACAGCGGCCACTGCCTCGATCATCGCGGCCGGCGCTTCGGACTGGAAGATATTGCGGCCCATGTCGACGCCGGCCGCGCCCTGCTGGATGGCGTTATAGGCCATGGTCAGCGCGTCGAGTTCGGGCAGCTTCTTGCCGCCGGCCATCACGATCGGCACCGGGCACGAGGCGGTGACGGTCTCAAAACCTTCCTCGACATAGTAGGTCTTCACATATTGCGCGCCGAGCTCGGCGATGATGCGGCAGGCGAGCCGGAAATATTTGGCGTCGCGCACCATGGCCTTGCCGACCGCGGTGACGCCCATCACCGGCATGCCGGCGCGCAGCCCCGCATCGACCAGCCTGGTCATATTGTGCACCGAGCGCGTCTCGTGCTCGCCGCCGATGAAGACCTGGATGCCGACGCCGGCGGCGTTGAGCCGTATGGCGTCGTCCATGTCCATGGCGATCTGCTCGTCGGACAATTCCTCGCGCAGGATGCTCGGGCCGCCGCTGGCGCGCAGCACCATCGGCTTCTGGCATTCAGCAGGAATGACGCTGCGCAGAATGCCCCGGGTGCAGAACAGCGCGTCGCATTGCGGCAATAGCGGCACGATGGAGAGATCGATGCGCTCAAGACCGGTGGTCGGGCCCTGGAAATAGCCGTGGTCGACCGCCAGCATCACGGTGCGGCCGGACTTGGGATCGAAGACCCGCGCCATGCGGTTCTTCATGCCCCAGTCGAGCTGATGCGTGCCTTTGAGGAAAAAGCCCGGCGTCTGCTGCGGCTGATCCGGGGAATAGCGTTCCCCTTCCTTGTCGGCTTCCGGCATGGCTAGTCACTCTCCCACATAATTTCCGTTGCCTATGTAGCGCCAGCGGCCGCCACCCGGCGGCGGCGCACCAGGCGCCGCGTGCCGGTAATATTGCGGCGCGGCCGCCTGATAATACGGATTGTGCTGGCAGAAGCCGCGATTGCCGCCAAGCACATGGGGCCGGCATTCGGCGATCGTTTCGTAGAAGCACTGCGACATCAGGTTGCCGGCGCCCTGGTCGACGACCGCGCACCATGGCGCATCGCCGTCAGTCGAGGCGCGCCCGGCCGAAACGCCGAAAACCAGTCCCGCTGCCGAAGATAGCGCGGCGGCAAATGCCAGTCGGATGATGATTTTCACGGGCGGCACTCTAGGCCCCCGCTGTCGAAAAGCAACGCAGAGACGCCGCCGGCGGTGGCCCTGGATGTCCAACAGCACAAGCTTTGGCGTGGCCGGCTGACACACCCGCAACCGGCAGCCGCTTGGCAATGTTCTTCATTTGTTCTATGGTAACAACTTAGAACGTACAGTGAACATAACCAGCCTGGGCACTGTCCTCTACAGGACCTCTCCCCAGGCAATTCAGAAGCTTTTGCACAGCCTTATCCACAGGGCTGCGCATTCGGAAAGTGGGCCAATGGCCGACACGACGGAATTTTCGCCAGACCAGCAGAAGCTCGCTAAAGCGCGGGTAACGGCGCGTTCCGCTATCCTTGCCGAATTGCGTCGGTTGTTGCCGGGCGCGGACGATGTCCGAAAGCCGCTGCCCTTCGGCCTGCCAGCTCTGGATTCCCATCTGCCGCACGGCGGGCTTGCGCGCGGCGCCCTGCATGAAATCGTCCCCGCCACCGAAACCGCGCTCCCTGCAGCCTTCGGCTTCGTGGTCGCCCTGCTGGCGAACATGCTGGCGAAGCTGTCGCGGGGGCCACTCATCTTCATCCTGCCGGGCTATACGCGCCTCGTCTCCGCACCTCTGTCCGGGCACGGTCTCAACAGTCTCGGCCTCGACCCGAAGCGGGTCACGCTGGTCGAAACGGCGCACCGCAAGGACAGCCTCTGGGCCGCGGCGGAAGCCTTGCATTCGGGTGTGCCGCTCGCGGTCACCGCCGCCATCGACCGGCTCGATCTGAAGACCAGCCAAAAACTGCAACTCGCCGCCAATGATAGCGGCCGGCCGCTCTTTCTCATCCGGCCGGCGCCGACGCTCGAAGCCAGCGCCGCCGCGACGCGCTGGCGCATCGGCGTGACACAAGCCGCGCGCGACCGCTTCGGGCTTGTCGCCCGCCCGCGCTGGCATTTGCAGCTCGAACGCTGCCGCAACGGACGTCCTGGGGAATGGAAGGTGGAGTACGACCATGTCACGCATCGTTTCAGTCTGGCTGCCGCGCTGGCCGATCACGCGCTTTCTTGCCGCTCAAGCGCTCGCTCCTACAAACAAGCCGGTGGATCCTGAGCGACCCTTCGTCCTTGTCGTCGCGGCAAGCGGCGGCCTGCATATCGCCGCCTTGAACGCGGCGGCGGAAGCGCAAGGCCTCGCGGTCGGTGAATTGCTCGCCGACGCCCGCGCCAAAGCTGAAGGGCTTCAGGTGCACCCGCTCGATGCCGCGGCCGACGATGCCGCGCTGCGCCGCGTCGCTTTGTGGGCGACGCGCTACACGCCGACCGCCTCGCCCTGGTGCCGGGATTTCTGGGACGACGAGAACGGCGCCGACGGTTTCTTCCTCGACATCGAAGGCGCTGCACATCTGTTCGGCGGCGAGGACAAATTGATCGCCGACCTTGCCGAACGGCTGAGCAATTTCGGCCTGCCGGCGCGGCTTGCGGTCGCAGCGACCCCCGGCGCGGCCTGGGCGCTGTCGCACTTTCACCGCGCGCCTTTGTTCGTGCTGCCGTCAGGCGATGAAGCGTCCGCCCTCGCCGCGCTGCCGATCGACGCCTTGCGGCTTGCGCCGGACATTCGCAGCAGCCTGCGCCGGCTCGGCTTCAAGACCGTCGGCGCGCTCCTCGACAAGCCGCGCGCACCTTTTGCCGCGCGCTTTTCGGCGCAGCTTTTGCAGCGCGTCGACCAGGCGCTCGGCCTTGTCGACGAGCCGCTTATCCCGGTCGTCGCGCCGCCGGTCTATCACAGCCTCAATTATCTGCTCGAGCCGATCATGGCGCAGGAAGCCGTGATCGCGCGGACGGACCGGCTGATGCAGACGCTGGCCAACGTGCTGGCGCGCGACGAAGCCGGCGCGCGGGCGCTGCGGCTTTGCCTCTATCGCGTCGACGGCGCGGTCGAGACCGTCGATATCGGACTCACTTTGCCGACCCGCAACGTGGCGCATGTGGTGCGGCTGTTCGATCTGAAACTTGCGGCGCTGGCGGCGACCCACGATACGGGTTTCGATTCCGAATTCGGCTATGAGGCGATCGGCCTTGCCGTCACCCGCGCCGAACCGATGCCGGCGCGGCAAATCGAGATCGGCGGCACGGATTTGTCCGGCGACTCGGTTGGACCGGTGGCCGGCGATGCCGCCGAACGCTACGCCGCCTTGATCGATACGTTGCGCGGAAGGCTCGGCCCGCAGCGGGTGCGGCGTTTCGAACCGGCCGAGAGCCATATCCCCGAACGCGCGGAGGTTCTGACCGAAGCCGACTGCGAGGAGACGCGCCGCGAAGAACCCGGCAGCAAGGAAGCAGTTTGGCCGCTGGCCGACGAAAGGTCGCGCCCGCTCCTGCTTCTGCCGCAGGCCGAGCCGACCGAAGTCACGGCCCTTGTCCCCGACGGACCGCCACGGCGTTTTTGCTGGCGCGGCGTGACCTATTACATCGCCGGCTCCCAGGGACCGGAACGCATCGGCGCCGAGTGGTGGCGCACGCCGCTCGGCCAGACCAAGCCGACGCGCGACTATTATTTGGTCGAGGATTTTTCCGGTCATCGCTTCTGGCTCTACCGCGAAGGTCTCTACGGCCGCGAGACCACCAATGCGCGCTGGTATGTGCACGGCCTGTTCGCATGAATTCTGTGAGTTTCCTTGCGTGAGTGCGAACAATGCGTGGCTATGCCGAACTCGCCGTCACCACGAATTTCTCGTTCCTGCGCGGCGCGTCGCATCCGGATGAAATGGTGGCGGCAGCCGACGAGATCGGGCTCGCCGCCATCGGCATTGCCGACCGCAATTCCTTTGCCGGCGTGGTGCGCGCCTTTGACGAAGCGCGCAGACGCAATATCCAGCTTCTGGTCGGCACGCGCCTGGTGACGGCCGACGGTTTCGAGGCCATCGCCTATCCCACCGACCGGCAAGCCTATGGCCGGCTCTGTCAGCTTCTGACCAGAGGCAACCGCAAGGCCAAGAAAGGCGAATGCCATCTGTCCTTCGAGGACATTCTGGCGGCGAGCGAAGGCCAGATTTTCATCGCGCTGCCGCCGCAGGATTTGCCGCTGTCTCAGTTCGCCCGTCCCCGCGAAAGCGGGGACCCAGTTTCTTTCCCATGCTCAGCACTGGATTCCCGCTTTCGCGGGAATGAGCGGAATGCCGACTTTCCCACCCGCCTTGCCGCTTTAGCCGACGCCGCGCCGGACCGCTGTTTCCTCGCCGGCATCCATTATCACCGCGGCGACGAGCCGCGCCGGCTTACGCTCCTGGCCGAGCTTGGCGAGCGCGCAGGCGCCCCGCTGGTCGCCGTCAACGACGTCTATTATCACGCGCCGGAACGCCGGCCGTTGGCCGATATCGTCACCTGCGTGCGCGAGAAATGCACGCTCGCGCAAGCCGGCTTCCGGCTCACCATCAATGCCGAGCGCCACATCAAACCGCCGGCCGAAATGGCGCGGCTGTTCGAAAATTTCCCCGACGCCATCGCCCGCACCGTCGAAATCGCCCAAGCCTGCCGTTTCTCGCTCGGCGAGCTCAAATACGAATATCCCGACGAGCCGGTGCCGCCGGGCAAGACCGCGCAGCAGCATCTTGCCGATCTCACCTGGGCCGGCGCCGCCAGGCGCTATCCCAGGGCGCGCTTTCCCGACGGCATTCCCTCCGACGTCGTCAAACGGCTGCGGGACGAATTGGCGCTGATCGAGGAGCTCAAATACGCGCATTACTTTCTCACCGTGCATGACGTCGTCGCCTATGCGCGCGAGCAAAGGAACATTCTCTGCCAGGGCCGCGGCTCCGCCGCCAACAGCGCGGTGTGCTTCTGCCTCGGCATCACCGAGGTCAATCCGAACGAGAGTCAGCTGCTGTTCGCCCGCTTCATTTCCGCGAACCGCGGCGAGCCGCCCGATATCGACGTCGATTTCGAGCACGAGCGGCGCGAGGAAGTGATCCAATACATCTACGGGCGTTACGGCCGCCATCGCGCCGCGATCTGCGCCACCGTCATTCATTACCGCTCGCGCCGCGCCATCCGCGAGGTCGGCAAGGTCCTCGGATTGACCGAAGACGTCACCGCGGCTTTGGCCAAGACGGTGTGGGGCTATGGCGGCGACGACGGCCTGCCCGAAGCTCACATCCGCCAGGCCGGTCTCGATCCCGCCAATCCCGCCATCCGGCAGGCGGTCGCGCTCGCCGGCGAGCTGATCGGCTTTCCGCGCCACCTGTCGCAACATGTCGGCGGCTTCGTGCTCACCCGCGGGCCGCTCGACGAACTGGTGCCGATCGGCAATGCGGCAATGGCGGACCGTACCTTCATCGAATGGGACAAGGACGACATCGACACGCTCGGCCTGATGAAGGTCGACGTGCTCGCGCTCGGCATGCTGAGTTGCCTGCGCCGCGGGCTCGATCTTTTACGCGAGCATTACGGCACGGATTTCACGCTCGCCACGCTGCCGCAGGGCGACCGCGACGTCTACGACATGCTGTCGCGCGCCGACTCGGTCGGCGTGTTCCAGGTCGAGAGCCGCGCGCAGATGTCGATGCTGCCGCGGCTGAAGCCACAATGCTTCTACGATCTCGTCATCGAAGTCGCGATCGTGCGGCCGGGGCCGATCCAGGGCGACATGGTTCATCCCTATCTGCGCCGTCGTGACAGTATCGAGCCGGAACATTATCCCTCACCCGCGCCGGAACACGGACCGGCCGACGAACTGGAAGAGGTGCTCAAACGTACGCTCGGCGTTCCGCTGTTCCAGGAACAGGCGATGCAGATCGCGATCACGGCGGCAAAGTTCACGCCCGACGAGGCCGACGGGCTACGCCGCGCCATGGCGACATTCCGCCATACCGGCAAGGTCCATCTGTTCCGCGATAAGTTCATCAATGGCATGGCCGAACGCGGCTATGACCGCGCCTTCGCCGAACACTGTTTCGGCCAGATCGAAGGTTTTGGCGAATACGGCTTTCCGGAAAGCCACGCGGCGAGCTTTGCGCTTCTGGTCTATGCCTCGGCGTGGATCAAATGCCGCTATCCCGAGGTGTTTTGCGCCGCCATCCTCAACAGCCAGCCGATGGGCTTCTATCAGCCGGCGCAGCTTGTGCGCGACGCCTGCGCCCATGGCGTCGAAATCCATGCCGCCGATGTCAATTACAGCGCCTGGGATTGCACCTTGGAGCCGGCGGCGGACGGCCGGCATGCGGTGCGGCTCGGCTTCCGCCAGATCCACGGTCTCAACCAGGACGAATTGGAAAAGCTCGTCGCCGCGCGCGGCAACGGCTTTGCCTCGATCGAGCGGCTCGCCGCCACGTCCGGCATTTCCCGCTTCACCATCGAACGGCTCGCCGATGCCGACGCCTTCCGCTCGCTGAACCTCGATCGGCGGCAGGCTTTATGGGCGGCGCGGCGGCTCGACATGATCGGCGCCCGACCGCGCCGCAAGGCCGCCGGTGCTGACGCCACCGCTGCACCGGACACGCTGCCGCTGCTCACGGCGCATCTGAGCGACGAGCTTTTCCCCGAGACGAGCGTCGCGCTTCCCGCCATGCCGCTGTCCGAACATGTGGTGGAGGATTATGTCACGACCGGCCTGTCGCTGAAGGCGCACCCCATCACATTTTTCCGCGACCGTCTCACGGCGCTTGGCGCCATCGCCAATGCGCAGCTGCGCAGCGAGACCGTGCCGCAGGATTTGCTGGTCACCGCCGCCGGCCTCGTTCTGGTGCGGCAGCGGCCCGGCACGTCCAAGGGCGTCGTGTTCATGACGCTCGAGGACGAGACCGACATCGCCAATATCATCGTCTGGCCGCAAGTCTTCGAGCAGAACCGCCGCACGGTGATGACGGCGCGCTTCCTTGCCGTGCGCGGCCGGCTGCAGCGCGTCGGCCTCGTCGTCCATGTAGTGGCGCAAAGCTTCGTCGACCTCTCCGCCGAATTGCCCATGCTGCGCGACGGTGACCTGTCGCTGCCCACAGCTTCTTGCCCTTCGCATCAGGAAGGCTCGTGGCGTCATGCTCCCGAGCCCATGCTCAAGAGCCGCGACTTTCACTGAAACCGAGGACAGGAAGTAGCCACATGTGCGGACGCGCCAAGCTTCCCGACGACGTCTCCGAGATCAAACTCGATCTGAAAATCGATTTCGATGAGATCGGCGCCTACCAGCCACGATGGAATGCGGCGCCGACAACCAAACTCCCGGTTGTCGTCGTGCGGGACGGCCTGCGCACGCTCACCTTAATGCGCTGGGGCCTGATACCCGCCACAACGCAATCCTGGACCCAAGCCCGCAAGATCGGCCACTCGACCATCAATGCCCGCGCCGAAGGCATCGATATCCGCCCGGCGTTCCGCGCCGCCTGGAAAGCGGGACGCCGCTGCCTGGTCATTGCCGACGGCTATTACGAGTGGCGCGACGCCGACAGGCAGCCATTCGCCATCGCTCTCGGCAATCGCGGGCCGATGACCATGGCCGGATTGTGGGAAACCTGGACCGCGCCGGACGGCGCCGTGGTCAAATCCTTTGCCATCATCACCACGGCCGCCAATGAACTCTTGCAACCCTTGCATGGCCGCATGCCAGTCATCCTGGGGCCGGAGCATTGGGCCGGCTGGCTTAGCGAAACGAAAGTGCCCGAAACCGCGCTCAAGGCCATGCTCAAACCATTTCCCAGCGCCGGAATGGCTTTTTGGCCGGTCGACCGGCGCGTCGGCAATGTCCGCAACGACAGCCCGGACCTGTTTGCACCGCACGCGTGAGAACAACCGGCCGTTTACGGGGTTACTACTATTGATCCCCGGTCGGCCGGAATAAACCCGCCGGCCATTAAATATAGGCCAAGAAATACAGCCGGAGCCGCGCCGCCAGCATTGTCCCTTGTCCTACATAGATATTGCGCACCTGCGCCGTCGCCTATATCGTCTGGTACCTGTCGAAAGCAGGGTCTCCACGAATGCCGAACACCACGGCAGGGGGAAAACGGCGGGAGACCCCGCGCACAGGATGTCGCGGCAGTATAGTTGCGACACCTGGTCGCTCCGGAACACCTCGCCACTTGTTGTAGTTGCTCGTTTCGAACATTATTGGGACGAGTTCCAGCAAAAGGCCCCGAACACGGTGCCGGGAGGAAAAATTGCGGCCTGCCACTAGCCATCTCCGCGAGCTGATAAGCAAGCGGGATTTCTATGCCGGCGGCTTGATGGTGCTGCTCGGCCTTGGCGTTGCGCTCAAAGGCACGAGCTATCGCGCCGGCACACTCATGCATATGGGACCAGGATTCCTGCCGACCGCGCTCGGCGTGCTCCTTGTCCTGCTCGGAATCGCCATCGCGATTGCCGGTATGTCGTCGGCGCCGGACGAGCACGGTGAGGACCAGAGCCTGTTGCCGGAGAACCCGCAATGGTGGGCCTGGTTCTGCATTCTCATGAGCCCGATCTGCTTCATCTTCTTCGGCCGCTATTTCGGCATGGCCCCTGCAACATTCACCTGTGTCTTCATCGCTGCGCTCGGCGATAGGACCGCGTCGTGGCTGGGCACATTCGTTCTCGCCACCGTCGTCACCATTTTCGGCGTCGGCCTCTTCTCCTATTTCCTTCAGGTGCCGATGCCGATCTTCACGTGGAGGGGCGACCTGTGATCGGAACCGCGCTGCAGGATCTCTGGGGCGGCTTTCACGTCGCTTTCGAACTGCACAATCTGGTCTTCTGTTTCATCGGCGTGCTCGTCGGCAACATGGTCGGCGTGCTGCCGGGCATGGGCCCGCTCGCCACCATCTCGATCCTTCTGCCGCTCACCTTCGGCATGAAGCCGGTCGCCGCCATCCTGATGCTCGGCGGCGTGATGTATGGCGCGCAATATGGCGGCGCCATCTGCTCGATCCTGCTCAACCTGCCATGCCATCCACCACACGCAGTGACCTGTCTCGACGGCTTCCCGATGACCAAGCAGGGCCGCGGCGGCGTCGCGCTCGGCTTGACCGTATTCGCCTCGTTCGTCGGCGCATCGTGGGGCATCACCGAGATGATCTTCCTGTCGCCGCTCTTGGTGAGGGCGGCGCTGCAATTCGGTCCGGCGGAAGTCTGCTCGCTGATGCTGCTCGGCTTGTTGGCCGGCTCGACGCTGGCGCGCGGCTCGCCGATCAAGGGTGTGGCCATGACCGTGCTGGGCCTGTTCCTCGGTTCGGTCGGCACCGACCTCGAGACCGGCTCGGAACGCTACACGTTCGGCATGACCGAGCTTGACGACGGCATCGAGCTGATCGCGCTTGCGCTCGGCCTGTTCGGCATCGCCGAGTTCATGAACAGCGTCAACCAAGTCGCGCCGATCAATACCAAATATACCAATGTCGGCCTCAAAGACATGCGGCCGACCAAACAGGACTTCAAACAAGCCTTCTTCCCGATGTGGCGCGGCACCATCATCGGCAGCCTCTGCTCGCTGATCCCGGGCACCGGACCGACGATCGCCTCGTTCGTCGCCTATGCGACGGAAAAGAAGATCTCCAGACATCCGGAAAAATTCGGCACCGGCTTGATCGAAGGCGTGGTCTGCCCGGAAGCCGCGACGCACTCCTCGGTGCAGGGCGACTTCATCCCGACCATGAGCCTCGGCATCCCCGGCGACGCGGTGATGGCGCTGCTCCTTGGCGCCTTGATGATTCAAGGCATCGTGCCCGGTCCGCAGTTGATCTCGCAGCACCCCGACATCTTCTGGGGCTTGGTAGCGAGCTTCTGGATCGGCAACATCATGCTGGTGCTGCTCAACGTCCCGTTGATCGGCATCTGGGTGAAGATGCTGGCGATCCCGTACAAGTATCTCTATCCGAGCGCGATGTTCTTCGTCTGCATCGGCGTCTATGCCGCCAACAACGACTTCTTCCAGGTCGGCGAAGTCGCGGTCATCGGCCTGTTCGGCTACGTCCTCCTCCGCCTCGGCTTCCATCCCGCGCCGATCCTGCTCGGCTTTGTGCTCGGCCCGCGGTTCGAGGAGAACTTCCGCCGCGCCATGCTGATCTCGCGCGGCGATATCACGGTATTCGTGCAGCGTCCGATCAGCGCCGTCTTCGTCGCGCTGTGCGTGATCCTGATCGGCTCGCAGATCTACTTCCGCATCAAAGGCACGAAGCCGCCGATCGAGCCGTCGTTGGCACCGCATGATACGCCACCGGCTGCGGACACCGCTGTGCTGCGGACGCCCGCGGAATAGGCCAAACGCCAAAACACAATCAGGGCATGATCTCGGCAGAGGTCATGCCCTTTTTGATTCTGCATACCCCAGAGCGGGATCAATCCGATCGCTACCGCACGCCGCGTTCGAGCACGCGCGCCAGCCGCTCGGAAAACCGCTTGGCGTCGCTCGGACGGTCGCCTTCGAGGAGCCGCGCCTCGTCGAACAGCAGATGCGCGGCGTCCTCCTTGAAGCCCTGCTCCGCCGGACCGAGCGCCGCCAGCGCTGTCACGAGCTTGTGGTGCGGATTGACCTCGAGGATCGGCTTCGACGCCGAGGTGAGCCGCCCGGCACCGGCCAGGATCTTCTCCAATGCCCGGTCGGGACCGGAATCGGCGGCGACCAGGCATACCGCGCTGTCGGTGAGCCGATCCGACGCCCGCACCTCGGCGACCTCGTCGCCGAGCGTGTTCTTCAAGAAGGCGAGGAACTGCTTGACCGTCTCCGCGATATCCGGCGGCGGCGCCTCCCCCGCCTCGAGCCGCGGAATAAGCGCGAGATCGGCCGCGCCCTGGGTGACCGATTTCAGCGGCTTACCCTCGAACGACGCGCCTGACATGACCCAGAACGTGTCGACCGGATCGGGCAGCAGCAGCACTTCGACGCCGCGTGCGCGAAAACCTTCGAGATGCGGCGAGGCCTTGAGCCGCTCGATCTCATCGCCGGCGATGTAGTAGATCGCCGTCTGATTGGGCTTCAGCGCCGCCGCATAGTCGGCGAGGCTCCGCCAATCGTCGCCGCCGGCCGTGGTCTTGAAGCGCGCCAGCTTCAACAATGCGTCGCGCCGCTCGAAATCCTCGTAGATGCCTTCCTTGAGCACCGCACCGAACACGTCCCAGATCTTGGCATAGGTCTCGCGCTCCTTGTCCGCGAGCCGTTCCAGCTCGGACAGAACGCGCCCGGTAACGCCGCGGCGGATCGCTGCGAGCAGCGGGCTCTCCTGAATCTTTTCGCGCGAGACATTGAGCGGCAGATCGGCGGAATCGACCAAGCCGCGCACGAAGCGCAGGTAGCGCGGCAGGATTTCGGCATCGTCGGTGATGAAGACGCGTTTGACGTAGAGCTTGATACGGCCCTTGCGGTCGGGATCGAACAGATCGAACGGCCGCGCGCCGGGCACGAACAGGAGCGCGGTGTAGTCCTGCCGCCCCTCCGCGCGATAATGGATGGTCAGCGCCGGCTCGTCGAAGGCCCCGGCAATGCTGCGATAAAAGTCGGTATAGTCGGCGGGCTTGATCTCCGCTTTCGGCTTGGCCCACAACGCCGCGCCGTCGGTGATCTCCTGGGCTTCAGCGCCGGGCTTCTCCACCACCAGGATCGGCACCGGCACGTGGCCGGACTGCGCCCTGATCAGCTGTTCGACAGTCGTCCGCTCGGCATAGGCCTTGGCATCGTCCATCAGCTGAAGCACGACGCGGGTGCCGCGCTGCGGCGCCGCCTCGGGCGCCAGCGCCGAGACCGCATATTCGCCCTTGCCGTCCGAACTCCACTGCCAGGCTTCGGCACTCCCGGCCCGGCGCGACAAGACTTCGACCCGTTGCGCGACCATGAAGGCGGAATAGAAGCCGACGCCGAAACGGCCGATCAGCGGGCTAGCCTCCTTGGCCTGTTCGCCGTCCTTATGGACGTCTTTATCGTTACCCTGCCCGTTCTGCGCGGCCTCGATCTTCTCCAGGAACGCCTTGGTGCCGGAGCGCGCGATGGTGCCGAGTGCCTCGATCATCTCGGCGCGGCTCATGCCGATACCGTTGTCCTCGATCGACAGCCGCTTGTTCTCGGCATCGAGGAATACGGTGATCCGCGGCTTGACGTCACTATCAGGACCTTGGCCGAGCAGCGCCGGATCGGCGATCGCCTCGTAGCGCAGCCGCTCGCAGGCATCCGCTGCGTTGGCGATCAGTTCGCGCAAGAACACCGATTTATCGGAATAGACCGAATGCACCATCAGGTGCAGAAGCTTGGCGACATCAGCCTCGAACCGCCGGTTCTCGGCTTTTCCTTCCGTCTGTTCGGCTACGGTCATCGCGGCATCCCTGGCAAGACACGGATCGGCCGCGCGGCGGCCCATCTCGGCCTCCGATTTGGCGAGAAACGCGCCGTCTTGCAAGGTCTAGAGCATGATCCCGAGCTGCGGACACCGCTTTCGGAAGGCATCATGCCCTATCAAGCCCCCTCTATGAGGCGGATGAGCCGCTCTCCGGCAGAGGCCCGGACAGCCAGCCGTCGCCACGCAACGGGGTCACGGTGACATGCGGGATGAGACCACGTGCGAATGTCGGATCGAAATAGCGCATGGTCTGCTCGTTGAGATCGATGACGCGGCCGGGCTCGAGCGGGCCCACATCGTTGATCTTGATGATCGCCTGCTTGTCGCCGGTAGCGATAAGCGCAAAGCACGGCCGATAGTCCTTGCCGAAGCGGACGCCGCCGAACACGTCGCGCAGGTCGATTTGAATCGCCGCCGTCCAGGCGTTCGGATCATAGCGTTCGCCCGAGGCGGTTTCCTTGCCGCCGGCGCTGACATCCGACGCACGGAACGGATTATAGGTCGAGGCCACGCCGGTGACCGTCGCGCCGGCGCTCAGCGCGCGCGCGATCACAGCTCCGATGCCGGTTGCGCTGATCTCCGCGGTCGGCGCAACCGGCATCGCAACCTTGATTGCCTGCGGCGGCTTCTGCACTTGCGCCGCCTTTTCCATATGTCCTTCAGCGGCGCGTTCCTTTGTCGCGCGCAGCAGCGCAGATCGGAAGATCGAGGTGCCACGCCCAATCCCACCCGTTTTGATCATCGCTGTGGACGACGACGCAAAGGCGAATATCGCCACGGCGACGCACATCGCGCCGCTCAAGCGCACCAGCATTGTTGAGAATCTCCCCGCTCAAATCCCCCTAAGGAGGCGCGGGTAAATCGGCGTTGCGTGGTGCAAATAAGGCGATACTTGGATTATTCACTGACCGCCGGAACTAACACGATCTGGAACCGAAAAACTGTTTTCTTTTCAAGGAGAAAACGCGTTGACCAAAACGTCGCAATGGCGTCGCGCTGCGTATTTCTCCTTACTGTTTGTTTGAAAACTCCGGTGGAACCTAAACCGGCACGCGCACATTGGCGCGCAAGCCGCCGAGCGGCGAATCGCCGAGCGTGATGTCGCCGCCATGCGAGCGCGCAATGTCGCGGGCAATGGCGAGACCGAGACCGGTGCCGCCCTGATCCTGATTGCGTGCGTCGTCCAGTCGCAGGAACGGCTTGAACACGTCGTCGCGCATCGGCGCCGGAATCCCCGGACCGTCGTCGTCAACCGTGACATTGAGCCAGCGGTGGTCGCGATGGCCGGTGATCGCCACCGTCGCGCCGTAGCGGCCGGCATTGGAGACGAGATTGGCGAGGCAGCGCTTGAAGGCCGCCGGCCGCACCGTGACTTCCGGCGGCCCGTAGAAATTGGCGCTGGCGCGGTGGCCGTGGCGCTCGGCCTCGAGCTTGAGCTCATCGAGCAGGGCCGCGATATCAGTCGGCGCCGATTGCTCGCCCATGTCGCCGCGGGCGAAGGCGAGATAGGCTTCCAGCATCGCCGCCATCTCGTCGACGTCCTTCTTCATGGCGTCGATCTCGGGCGCATCGCCGAGAAACGCCAGCTCAAGCTTGAAACGCGTCAGGATCGTGCGCAGGTCATGCGAGACGCCGGCCAGCATGGTGGTGCGCTGCTCGATGGCGCGCTCGATACGCGCTTTCATTTCCAGGAACGCCGCCGCGGCGCGGCGCACCTCGCGCGCTCCGCGCGGCCGGAAGTTCTGCGCCTCGCGGCCCTTGCCGAACGCTTCGGCGGCGTCGGCGAGCCGCACGATGGGCCGGATCTGGTTGCGCAGGAAGGCGATGGCGATGGCGAGCACGACCAGCGACGTGACCACCATCCAGACCAGGAAGATCCACGAATTGGGATCGTAAACGTCGGCCCGCTTGGCGAAGACGCGCATCACGCCGTCGTCGAGCTTGATGCGGATTTCGACGATCGAGGAGCGTCCGACCGTGTCGATCCAGAATGGCAAGCCGATCTGCTTGCTGATCTCTGCCGACAGCGCCTCATCGAGCTGCGAAAAGAACGGCTTGGGCCCCGGCGGCGGCAATTGCGCGCCGGGCAGGAAATCGACCACGAGACCGAGGCGATCCTGGGCGATGCGGCGCAGCTGCGCGTGATCGGGATCCTGCGGATAGGTCTTGTAGACGTCGATAAGGGTCGCGATCTCCTGCGTCACCGCCGACGACAGATAGGTCGTCACCAGATTCCAGTGCCGCTCCATGAACAGGAAGGCGACCACCGATTGCAGCACCACCATCGGCACGATGATGATCAAAAGCGAGCGGGCATAAAGGCCCTTCGGCATCACCGATTTGATCGAGCGGGTTAAACGGTCCCAATTACCGGCAATCGGCTCGACGACCGGACGGACGACGGCGGCAAAAGTGCCGGCGGCGGCATTGAACGCCTCCGCCACCTGGCCAGCAGCGCTGCGCAAGCGTCCGATTCCGTCGTCCAAGCTCGCCATCTGCCCTCGCCTCACCCGGCGCGCTGTCAGCGCGGAATTCCTTTACGCGGACGCCACGAGCCGGTAGCCCACCCCGCGCACGGTCTGCACAATCAAAGGATTGCCCGGATCGCGCTCGATCTTGCGCCGCAGGCGGTTGACCTGCACATCGACCGTGCGCTCGCTCACCGCTTCACCCGAGCCGGCAAGCGCCTGCCGCGGCACGGTCTCGCCAACGCTCGCCGTCAGCACGCGCAGCATTTCGCGCTCGCGATCGGTAAGCCGGATCACTTCGTCGCCCTTGCGCAATTCGCCGCGCATGACGTGATAAACAAACGGCCCGAACCGCACCGATTCGGCGGGTGCCGCGACCGGCGGTCGCGCTCGCTTGAGAATATTGGCGACGCGCAGCGCCAACTCCCGCGGCTCGAACGGCTTGGCCAAATAATCGTCGGCGCCGATCTCGAGCCCCTTGATGCGGTTCTCCTTCTCGTCGCGCGCCGTCAGCATCAGAATCGGCACATTGGAGGTGGCGCGGATGGTGCTGGCGAAATCGAAGCCGCTCTCGCCCGGCATCATGACGTCGAGGATGAGCAGATCGAATTTCAGGCCGGCGAGCTTGGCCCGCGCATCGGCCGCGGTCTCGGCGGTCGAGACGCGATAGCCTTCACCGAGCAGGAAGCGCGACAGCAGTGCGCGGATGCGCCGGTCGTCGTCAACGACCAGAAGATGCGCCGCGTCGTCATTGAGCGGCGGCGCTTCGGCGGTTTTCGCGTCCGCGCTGGTCATGACACCTTGTCTTGTGGCACGCCGTTCTGACCGCTGTTTTGGCCGTTACCGTTGACGCCGCCGGAAAATGAATCGGCGCGCGAGATCAGCCGCAGCACGCGGTCGCGATCCTGCGGGTCGATCATGCCGGCGAGAAAACGCCGTGCCGTTTCGCGGGTGTCGGGACCGAGTTCGGCGAGCACGCGCTTGATGCGCTGCGCCTGCAGGCCGGCGAGCCTCGTTGCCAGCGCCTCCCCCGCGGCCGTGGCATAAAGGAGCCGCTGCCGGCGGTCATTGGTGCCGGCTTTCTGCGCGACATAGCCCTCGTCGATCAGTTGCTTGAGCACGCGACCGAGCGACTGCTTGGTGATCTTGAGGACGTCAAGCAATTCGGCGACCTTCATGCCGGGATTGCGATTGACGAAATGCAGCACCCGATGATGCGCGCGGCCGAAGCCGAGCTTCTCCAGCACCTCGTCGGGGTCACCGACGAAATCGCGATAGGCAAAGAACAACAGTTCGATCAGATCGAAATAGGGCTCGGCGGTCTCGACCGACGGCTTGGATACAGGTCCTTGCGCAGAGTCCGGCGAGGCAGCCTCCTGCGCGTCTTCGATCGCCGCTGCGGCAGAACGGGGTGTGCTCACGATGATGATATCAGCCATTCCATTTAGGTCAGTGATATTGACATATTTTGGTTTGGTTGTTAATCTCGAAGAACGATATCGTTTTCGTCACCGGGCCGCCCCGGACGCCAACGCAGGGTGCGCTTTCCGCACACTCTGTCGTGACTCGTCTTCAGGAGTGGCCGGACCATAACGGGAGTTCGCTCCCGACGCAAAACGCACGGCCTCTTGCGCATTGCCGATTCTCGTTTGCGGCAAGGCTTTGTTACAAGCGCTTGAGCCGGCTCAAAGGGAGACCCTGCAAGGGGCAACGCCATGTCCGCAACGCCGTCAGCCGTCCCGTTCGACGCACGCTCCGATCTGATCTGGTTCGACGGAAAGCTCATTCCGACGGTGGACTGCAAGATCAGCTTGCTGACGCACGCGATGCATTACGCCAGCGCCGTGTTCGAGGGCGAGCGCGCCTATGGCGGCGAGATCTTCGAATCGACCAAGCATTCCGAGCGGCTGAAGAATTCCGCCACGATCCTCGATTTCGAGATTCCCTATAGCGTCGCCGAGATCGACGCGGCCAAGCGCCTGGTGCTGGAAAAGAACAATCAGAAAGACGCCTATTTGCGCCCGATCGCCTGGCGCGGCTCCGAAGCGCTCGGGGTCTCGGCGCAGAACAACAAGATCCATCTCGCCATCGCCACGTGGGAATGGCCGAGCTATTTCGATCCGGCGCAGCGCCTGAAAGGTATCCGGCTCGACCTCGCCGAATATCGGCGCCCGGATCCGAAGACCGCGCCCTGCCTCGCCAAGGCGGCCGGTCTCTATATGATCTGCACCATCTCCAAGCACCGGGCCGAGAAGCGCGGCTATGCCGACGCCATGATGCTTGACTGGCAGGGCCGTGTCGCCGAATGCACCGGTGCCAACATCTTCTTCATCAAGGACGGCAAGATCCACACCCCGATTGCCGACTGCTTCCTGTCCGGTATCACGCGGGCAACCGCGATCGATCTCGCGCGCCGCCATGGCATCGAAGTGATCGAGCGCCGGATTGTGCCCGAAGAGCTTTCGGGCTTCTCGGAATGCTTCATCACCGGCTCGGCTGCCGAAGTCACCGCGGTGTCCGAGATCGCCGACTGGAAGTTCACGCCCGGCCGCATCACCAAGCAGCTGATGGACGACTACACCGCCGAAGTGCAGCCCAAGAAGGGCAAAGCCGCGGCGGCGTAAAACGTCATGCCCGGCACAAAGCCGGGCATGACGCACGCGTCAGTTTCTGTCTCGGTTCATGCCCGCCAGAACGGCTTATCCGCTTCGCGCAGCGCGTCGGCGCGGGTGATGCCAATATCGCGCAGCGCCCGGTCGCACAGGCCGGCAAGCTCGCGCCGGCTCTCGCTGCGGCGGAGCCACTCGCCGATCAAGCTGCGCAAACCGCCGCGGTGAACCGGCGTGTGGTCTCCGAAGGCGTGATCTGTCCAATGCAGCGCGCTCATGTTTTGTCTCCTTGAAAACGATCTCATGCGATTCCCGTTGAGATGCGATCTAGATCGCGACCGCAGTCCAAGCGACCCGATTCCGGATCATGTGGTCGAGACGTAGAGTGAGGCGAGGTTGGCGATGGGCGGCGCCAGGGCGAAGAAGAGTGCCGTGCCGATGACGACCAGAGCCGCGAACAGCGCGCTGGCGATCACCAATTCGCGTTCGATTTCAGTGCGGCGGCCGCGCCCGGCGGCGCGATAGCGCACGGCGGGGACCGACGTGAGGATACGGACAGAGCTCATAGCGTGCTCCCTTGATTCATCTGCGCCACCATGGCGCCTCCGGAGGAATTTATGCTTCGGGCGTAGCCGAATAATCAGGTCCGTGGTAATCTCATCTATCACTCATGGTGATATATGAGGCCACGATGCCCGACCTGCGGACGCTATCGATCTTCGTGAAAGTCGCGGAAAAGAAGAGCTTTGTGCACGCCGCGAGCGAGCTCGGCATCACCCAGTCGGGTGTCAGCAATGCCATCAAGCGGCTGGAGGATCAGGTCGGCACCGTCCTCCTTGCCCGCACCACCCGGCGCGTCAGTCTGACCGAGGACGGCGCCGCCTTTTTCGAGCGCTGCCGCCAGGCGCTTGCCGCCATCGACGAGGCCGAACATGTGCTCAAGCGCGCGCAGCTCAAGCCCGCGGGCACACTGCGCATCGACATGCCGCTCGCCTTCGGGCGAATCAAGCTCGTGCCGCTGTTGCGCGATTTTCAAGAACACTATCCCGATGTGCGGCTGCGCATCACCTTCACCGACCGCTACATCGATCTGATCGAGGAAGGCGTCGACGTCGCCATACGTTTCGGCGCGCTGCAGGATTTAAGCCTGGTCGCACGGCGGCTGACGACAGCCCAATTCAATGCCGCAGCGTCGCCCGCCTATGTCAAAAGATACGGCCGGCCAAAAAACCCGGACGATCTGCAAAAGCACAATTGCCTTGCTTTCGCCTGGCGCGACACGCGGCAGACGCGGGACTGGAGCTTCACCGTCAGTGGCAAGGAAGTGAGGATCACGCCGAGCGGCACCATGAGCTTCACCGACGGCGGCGCACTGTGCGAGGCGGCCATCAACGGCAGCGGCATCGCACAATTGCACAGTTACTATCTCGATGCGGCGTTTGCGCGCGGCACGCTGGTGCCGATCCTCGAGGACTTCAAGCCGAAAGGCTTCCCGATCTCGCTCATCTATCCGCAGACGCGGCACCTGACGCCGAATGTGCGCGTCTTCGTCGATTTCATGGTGGAGCAATTCAAGTCGGAGCGCAGAAACGCGGCCTGATCATTTCGCCGTTTCGCGCAATGGCGCGGACGCGCGCCAGCGATCCGCCGCGCTGTCGTCGCTATCTTTGGCCTCGACCCAGTTGGCGCCGCCCGGCTTCTCGACCTGTTTCCAAAACGGCGCGCGGGTCTTCAGATAGTCCATCAAAAATTCCGCCGCCGCGAACGCCGCCTGGCGGTGACTGGAAGCGGTCGCGACCATGACGATGTCTTCGCCCGGCGCGATACGGCCGTGACGATGGATCACCGTCACGCCGAGAAGCGGCCAGCGCGATTGCGCCTCTTCGACGTGGCGCGCGATCTCGGCCTCGGCCATGCCCGGATAATGTTCGAGCGTCAGCGCGGCGATCGCTTCGCCGTTTTCGTCGGCGCGGCAAATTCCGGTGAAGGTCACCACCGCGCCGATATCGGTGCGCGCCGCGGTGAGCTTCTTCACTTCGGCGGCGACATCGAAGGCGTCACGCTGCAGGCGGATCGTGGTGGTCATGCGATACTATTTAAACCTCTCCCGCTCCGGGGAGACGGGAAATCAGCCGCAAAATCAGCCGCCGGTCATCGGCGGGAAGAAGGCAATCTCGTTTGCACCACGGATCGGGGCATCGGCGCGCACATGGCTCTTGTCGATCGCCGCGCGGATCACTTTCGGATTCTCGAAGGCATAAGCATAGCCCTCGCCCCGCTTGGTCAGCCAGGCGACAAGGTCGGCGATGGTCGCGATCGAAGCCGGCAGGTCGAGATCTTCCTCGGCGAGCCCTACGCGCTCACGCACCCAGGCGAAGTAGCGGACCTTCACGCATCCTCCTGATAGAGATGATGCAGTCCCGCATAGAGATAATCCCACCCGGTATAGAGCGTGAGCAGCGCCGACAGCCACAGCAGCACGATGCCGATCTCCGTCACCACCGGCACGATCGCGTCGCCCGCCTCGCCGCAGATCAGAAATCCGACGGCAATGAGCTGCATGGTGGTCTTCCATTTGGCGAGCCGCGTCACCGGGATGCTGACGCGAAGCTCGGCCAGATATTCGCGCAAGCCCGAGACCAGGATCTCGCGGCAAAGGATGACCACCGCCGCCAATAGCGACCAGCCGTGAATGGTCTTCTCGGCGCCGAGCATCAGCAGGCAGGACGACACCAGAAGCTTGTCGGCGATCGGGTCGAGCATCCGACCGAGCGAAGACTGCTGTTCCCAGATGCGGGCGAAATAGCCGTCGAGGAAATCGGACACGCCGGCGGCGATGAAAATGCCGAGCGCGACCCAGCGCAGCCACAGCGGCCCGTGCAGGATGTTCTGCCAGAACAGCGCGCCGACAACGAGCGGCACCGCGACAATTCGTCCATAGGTCAGGATGTTGGGGAGCGTCAGCGACTGCGCGCGCAGGCGCGCCGCTGCTGTTGTGGATTCCGTAGTCGACGAATTCATAGTCCCACCATAGCGTCCCGGCGTGGGAACCGACAGCGCAAAGCGCCGCATGGCAGCGTTACACACGTCAATGTTAACACTGTGGTTATGGCGGTTATGCGCATTACGCCGCCCCCTCATGGAAAAACGCGTAAATCCGCCGCGCGGTTTCGGCGTTGATCCCATCAACCTGCATCAGGTCGGCGACCGAGGCGCGCTCGATGGCCTTGAGCGTGCCGAAGTGATGCAGCAAGGCGCGTTTGCGGGTCGGCCCGATGCCGGCGATCTCCTGCAGTCCGGCTTCGCGCAAATCCCGGTTACGCCGCGCTCGGTGCGAGCCGATGGCAAAGCGATGCGCCTCGTCGCGCAGCCGCTCGACGAAATAGAGCACCGGATCGCGTGGCGGCAGCTTGAACGAGTCCCGGCCGGGAAGAAAGAAGGTCTCGCGCCCGGCATCGCGGTCCGGTCCTTTGGCAATGGCGACCAGCGGCACCTCGACGCCGAGTTCCATCAGCACTTCGCGCGCAGCACTGAGCTGGCCCTGGCCGCCATCAATCAGCACGAGTTCGGGCCAAGGCGTCTCAGACTCATCCTGCTCGGCGGATACTTCTTGATCTGGCGGCGTCAAATCGGACTCACCTTCCGGCACAGAGGCGCTCCCCGAAAATCCGCGCGGCGCCTCGGTGAGGAGCCGCTTGAAGCGTCGCGACAGCACTTCGCGCATCATGGCGAAATCGTCGCCCGGGGTCAGCGACGTCGAGCGGATGTTGAACTTGCGGTATTGGCTCTTCTGGAAACCGTCGAGGCCGGCGACGATCATGGCGCCGACCGCGTTGGTGCCCTGGATGTGGCTGTTATCATAGACCTCGATGCGCCGCGGCGGGCGCGGCAGGCCAAATGTCTCAGCAAGCGAATTGAGCAGCTTCTGCTGCGAGCTGGTCTCGGCGAGCTTGCGCCCCAACGCCTCGCGCGCATTGGCGAGTGCGTGCTCGACGAGATCTTTTTTCTCGCCGCGCTGCGGCACCGAGACTTCGACCTTGTGGCCCGACTTGGTCGCCAGCGCCTCTGCGAGCAGCGCGCGATCCTCGATCCCGTGTGAAATGAGAACGAGCCGCGGCGGCGGTTTGTCGTCATAGAACTGGCCGAGAAACGCCGACAGCACCTCTTCCCGTCCCAGCGAACGATCGGCCTTGGGGAAATAGGCGCGATTGCCCCAGTTCTGTCCGGTGCGGAAGAAGAAGACTTCGACGCAGGAAAATCCGCCCTGCTGATGCACCGCAAAGACATCCGCTTCCTCGACGCCGCGCGGATTGATGCCCTGCTGCGACTGGATCGCCGACAAAGCCGCCAAGCGGTCGCGATAGATTGCGGCGCGTTCGAAATCGAGCGCACCGGACGCCTTCTCCATTTCTCCGGCGAGTTCGTCCTTTACCGCCTTGCTGCGGCCGGAAAGGAACGCGTTCGCTTCGCGAACCAGCGTGCCGTAATCGGGAAAGTCGATCTCCTTGGTGCATGGCGCCGAGCACCGCTTGATCTGATAGAGCAGGCACGGCCGCGTGCGGCTCTCGAAGAACGCATCGCTGCATGAGCGCAGCAGGAAGGCGCGCTGCAAGGCATTGATGGTGCGATTGACCGCCCAGACCGAGGCGAACGGCCCGTAATATTGGCCGGGCCGCGTGCGCGCGCCGCGATGCTTGAGGATCTGCGGCGCCCAATGATCCGACGTGATCACGATATAGGGAAAGGATTTGTCGTCGCGCAGCGTGACGTTGAAGCGCGGCCGCAGCCGCTTGATCAGATTGGCTTCGAGGAGGAGCGCTTCCGTCTCGGTGCGGGTGACGATGAATTCAAGCGTGCGCGTCAGGGCGACCATGCGTTCGATACGGGTGTCGAGTCCGGTCGGCCGCGCGTAGGCCGCGATCCGCTTCTTGATGTTCTTGGCCTTGCCGACATAGAGCACGTCGCCGCGCGTATCGATCATGCGGTAGACGCCAGGCCGCGACGGCGCGAGCTTGAGATGGGCTACGATCGCGGCGCGGCCCGCCGCAAGCGAACCCTCGCCGGCCTCCCCCTCAGGCGAGTCCGGCTGCGGCAATGAGGCCTCGTCATCCTCTTCGGCAGCCTCGAACTCGGGCGACTCGATCCGCGGCGCCGCATCCTGCGGCGTCACATTCTCGGGTGCCAAGTCGTTCTCGGGCGCCAAGTCCTTCTCGGGCGCCAAATCCTTCGGCGTGATGTCAGGCTTTGGACCGGTCATGTGTCGAACTTAGGCGCGGATGGGCGCGGATAGGAATGGCCGCCAATTCCGGCATGGCGCGGCTGACGAGTAGCGTGGCGGCTATCGGCCAGTATCGCTTCTCGCGCCGCCACGAAGCGGCAGCAGTCAAATATAGATTTTCTTAACGATATCAACTTGCGACTACTTAAGGATTTAGCACTGTTTAACTTAAAAATCGCGATAAATTCTCTGCATCGAACCTAAGACCTTCGAAGCTTCTCTAAAGCCGGTAGAGCGCCCTGAGCGCCGCGCGGGTTTGAGCGTTCCGCGCGATTTCATTTCGGAGGCCGCCATGAACAACACTGTCCGCAACCTGGCTTTCGGCGCTGCATGCCTGCTCGCGGCGACGGGTGCGGCATCGGCCGCCGACATGCCGGCCTCCCCTTATTATTACACGGCGCCCCCGCCGATGGCCCCGAGCTGGGCCGGTCCCTATATCGGCGCCATGCTCGGCTACGAATGGGGCACGGTCAGCAACAATCCGACCAATCCGAGCGGTGTCGTCGGTGGCGCTGATGTCGGGTTCAATTGGCAGCGCGGCAATTTCGTCTATGGCGTCGAAGGCGACATCAACCTGTCCGCCGCCGACGACACATTTGCGCCCTGGCAATTCTCCAATCCATGGTTCGGCACCGTACGTGGCCGCGCCGGCGTCGCCGTTGGCAATGTGCTGATCTACGGCACTGCCGGCCTCGCCTTTGGCGAGCTCACCGCCGATACGGCCGGCAACCTTTCGGAACACCACACCAGTTTTGGCTGGGCCGCGGGCGGTGGCGCCGAAGTCGGCTTCACGCCGCATTGGTCGGCCAAGGCCGAATGGCTCTTTCTCGACTTCTCCAGCCACAATTTCTCGGTGACCGGCGCCGATAACGGCCTCACCGCGAACCTGTTGCGGCTCGGCGTCAACTATCACTTCTAAACCGCCTCATACTCCGGTCGCGCCGCTTCAGTCCTGCAGCGGTTTTGTGCAGTCAAATTTCTCTCTAGAGAAATATTTCAATAGTTCATTCATCATACTTCAGTCGATCTTAAAACATAATTAGCAATAATCGTGGCGCGGCAAAGTGTATTTATGCCGTAATACAGACACGATGAAGAAAACGGCTGTGTCTTTTCTACACTAGCGCCAAAAGTCCTCGCGAATACTATCCGCGCCACGCTGCGCTGAATGAGCACCGATGTTGGTTTGCGTTTGGAGGACTTAAGATGAAGCGTTTGTTTTTGGCAGTGATCGGCCTGATGGCGCTGGCGGGAACGGCAGCTGCGGCCGACATGGCGCGGCCGGCGCCCGTGCCCTACTACAAGGCCCCGCCGATTCTTCCGTACAACTGGACCGGCTTCTATGTCGGCCTCAACGGCGGTGGCGCGTTCGGCGGCTCGTCGTGGGACTTGAACGGCAGCCGCAATATTTCGGGCGGTCTCGTCGGCGGCACCGTCGGCTACAATTATCAGTGGAGCCAAGCGGTGTTCGGCGTCGAGGCCGACATCGACTGGGCCGACATCAACGGCACGTCGACCAACGCCACCTGCCCGCTCGGCTGTAAGACCAGCGACACTTGGCTCTCCACCGTCCGCGGCCGTGTCGGCTACGCTGCCGACCGCTTCATGCCGTTCGTCACCGGCGGTCTCGCCGTCGGCGACATCCGCGCTTCGACACCGGGCTTGGCCACCGCGAGCACGACCAACGCGGGCTGGACCCTCGGCGGCGGCCTTGAAGCCGCGATAAGCCCGAACTGGACCGCCAAGGCCGAATATCTCTATGTCGACCTCGGCAAGTTCAATTGCGGCCTGAACTGCGGCGGCGGCCTCGTCACCGACAACGTCTCGTTCCACACCAACATTCTGCGCGCCGGTGTGAACTACAAGTTCAACTGAGAACCTCTTCGTCGATAAGTCGGCGTCAAACCGCCCCGGGGCCGCTCAAGCCCCGGGGTTTTTGTTTGCGGGTGTTATAGTCGCGCGATGAGCGAAGTCAGCTTCGACGCCCCCGCCACATGGGATGCAGAGGTGCCGCTGCTGATCATCGGCGCCGGCGCTGCCGGAATTTGTGCTTCGCTCGCGGCGAAGGAAGCCGGCATCGAAGCGATTGTGATCGAGCGCGATGCGGTGGCGAGCGGCTCGACCGGGCTGTCCGCCGGACTCATTCCCGCCGCCGGCACGCGCTTCCAACGCGCCAAGGGCATTGTCGACAGTCCGCAGCGCCTCGCCGACGACATCAAGCGCAAGACCGGGGGCGACGTCGATCTTGCACTTGCCGAAGCGGTCGCGCGCGAGTCCGCACCGCTGATCGAATGGCTCGCGGATCGCCATGCGTTGCCATTCGAAGTCGTCGAGAATTTCAATTATCCCGGGCACTCGGCGCTGCGCATGCATGGCTTGCCGAGCCGAACCGGCCGCGAGCTGATCGATCGCCTGCGACATGCCGCGGAACGAAACGACATCGTCATCGTCAACCAAACAAAGGCCGAGCGACTATTCGCCGATGACGGCGGCCGGATCCTCGGCGCCGAAGTGGCGCGGCCGGACGGCACGCGCGAGCGCATCGGCTGCGCGGCCTTGATCCTTGCCTGCAACGGCTATGGCGGCAATCCCGACCTGGTGCGGCGCTTCATTCAGGAAATGGCGGACGCGCTTTATTTCGGTCATCCCGGCAATCGCGGCGACGCCGTGTTGTGGGGCGAGGCGCTTGGCGCCGAACTTGCCTGCCTGGGCGCCTATCAAGGGCACGGTTCGGTGGCCACTCCGCACAACATCCTGATCACTTGGGCGGTGATCATGGAAGGCGGCTTCCAGATCAACGTCCATGGCCAACGCTTTTGCGACGAAACGCACGGCTATTCGGAACAGGCCGCCGAGGTGCTGCGGCAGCCTGACGGATTGGCGTGGGACGTCTTTGATGCGCGCATCGCGAACGTCGCCCGCCAATTCGAGGATTTTCAGGCCGCGGAGCGCGCCGGCGCGGTGCTCACGGCGGCGAGCATCGGCGAGCTCGCGTCGGCCATGCGCATGCCGGCGGACGTGCTCACGCAAGAGCTTGAGAGCATCGAGACCCTCAAAGCCCGCAGCGAAGCAGACCGCTTCGGACGCCGGCTTCTTCCGAACCAAAAACTCGCGCCGCCGTTCTGCGCCGTCAAAGTCACCGGCGCGCTGTTTCATACCCAGGGCGGCCTTGCCATCGATGGACATGGCCGGGTCAAACGCAGAGACGGCGCTTTGTTGCCGAACGTTTTCGCCGCCGGCGGCGCGGCGGCGGGCCTGTCGGGCAACGCCGCTGCCGGCTACTTGTCCGGCAACGGCCTATTGACCGCGACCGTGCTGGGCCGCCTGGCGGGAACGGCAGCGGCCGCGCTGATCGCGCATTGAACGGAGCGCCGCATCCTAAACCTTGGGCGTCTCGCCGCGCAGCACCTGCGCCATCACCGGCATGTCGATATTGCCGCCGGTGAGGATGAGCCCGACCCGCTTGCCGGCCATGCGATCCTTTTCCCGCATCAGCGCCGCAAGCGGCGCGGCGCCGGCGCCCTCGGCGAGATTGTGCGTGGTCGTGTAATAGAGGCGGATCGCCTCGGCGATCTCGTCCTCGCTGACGCGCACCACGCGGCTTGCGCCCTTGCAGACGATGGCGAGCGCTTCCGCCGGCGGATCGCGTGTCGCCACCCCGTCGGCAAACGTCGCCGCCGAATTGGTCTGCACCGGATGGCCGGCGGCAAAGGACAGCGCGAAGGCCGGCGCGTTGTCGGCGACGACGCCGATGATCTCGGTCTTTAGCCCCAGCAGATCCCGCACCGTGATCAGGCCGCAGATGCCCGACCCCATGCCGATCGGCACATAGACGGCGTCGAGATCTTTGCGCGCCAGAAACAATTCATGCGCATAAGTAGCGACGCCTTTGACCAGTTCACAGTGAAACGACGGCACGAAATCGTAACCGCGTTCGCGCTGGATCGAAGCCGCCACCGCGCGGCTCTCGTCAAAATCCTTGCCGCCGGTGACGATCGCACCGCCGAACGCCGCCATCGCCGCATTCTTCTCCGGCGAATTACCTTCCGGCACGACGATGATGACTGGAATGTTGTTCTTGGTCGCGGCGAGCGCGATCGACTGGCCGTGATTGCCGCGTGTCGCGGTGACGAGGCCCGCAGGCTTTTTGCCCGAGCGCACCAGCGCGTCGATATAGACGAGACCGCCGCGCGCCTTGAACGAACCGGTCGGCGTATGGTTCTCGTGCTTGACCACGATCTCGGCGCCAGCCGCCTTGGCCAAGAGCGGCCACGCGTAAGCCGGCGTCGGCGGCAGATAGGAGCGCACGGTCTTTTCGGCGCTGGCGAGCTCGTCGAGCGTGAACAAGGGCATTTGCAAAGGCACGGTTGCGCCGGCGCGCGCTGGCGCCGGCTGACGAACGAAGTCTAGCGGTTAGGCGTGCGGGATATTACGCCGCGACCTTGGTCGCCGCATAGCCCGGCACGCGCGCGGAGAATTGATCGAGCCACGCGACGAGCCGCGGATGGTCGGCGCGCCACTTGCCGTCAAAGCGCAGATCGCCATAGCCGAGCACGCAGGCGAGCGCGATCTGCCCGACATCGGGAAGCGCGTTGGCGTTGAGCGGCGGCGGCTCGGCTTCGAGCGAGGCAAGCCCGCGCATCACCTTGCCCCTCTGATGGTCGACCCATTTCTGCACGTGGTGTTCGGCGGGGCGCCAGCGTCCTTCATAGACCAACAGAATCGAGGCATCGAGAATGCCGTCGCACAGCGCCTGCAGCCGCAGCGCTGCAAGCCGCGCCTTGGCGTCGCGCGGCACGATCTTGCCGCCGCCGGCACGGTGATCGAGATAGTCGAGGATGACGCGGGAATCGTAATACACCATGCCGTCCTCGGTGATCAGCGCCGGAATTTTGCCGAGCGGATTCTGCCGCCGCAGGCTGTCATTGGCGTCGTTCGTGTCGGCCGGCTCGATTTTTACCTCGTTCTCCAAACCGAGCAGCGACAGGGCAATCCTCACCTTGCGGCCGAATGGCGAAGGCGGCGCGGAACGCAAAATCATCATTGCAGCACCCACGAATTTTGATTGTTCACGGATTCAAGAGCGCTTGAAATCCGCGAACTTGCAACTGGATTTCGCCGAATGAAAAGGCCGGGCGAAGCGCGAGACGGTCAGGCGCGGACGGAGCATAGCGTGACAACAGGAACAAAAAACCTGCCACGCGGCTCACGGCGTTCCCCGTCCGCTTCGCATTTCGGCGGCACCGTTGCCGGCGCCGCAACTTCGCAGTCGTGCCGGCTTTAGCCGGTGACGACGAGATTCACGGCCTTTGGGCCTTTACCTTTTTTGTCGGGTTCCACGTCGAAGCTGATGCGCTGCCCCTCAACAAGCGATTTCAGCCCCGCACGTTCAACAGCGGTGATGTGAACAAACACATCGCGGCCACCGTCATCCGGCTTGATGAAGCCATAGCCGCGTTCCCCGTTGAAGAATTTGACCGTACCGGCCATTGCCATTGACTCACTCCCCAGTGGTTCAATTCGCCGCAACCCCCACGGTGCGGCGGCCAGCCAAACATTCCACACGGGTGAAGAGTTTTCGGGTCCCCAGGTGACCCCAGTCACTCCGCCGGCCCCCACAGGAGGCGGAACGTCTCAGCTTAGCCTTGGAACTGTTAAACTAATTTGGTCGGCCCGCAAAGTGGGAGCGATCTAAAACTATCTGCTACAACGTGTGCGCCAGCGGATCCAAAAATATCCGCTGCTATCCTTCGCGCCGCACACGTGAACCTTCCGGCGCCAGCCAGTCGAGGCGATGCGCGACGTCGCCGGACAAACAGCGCCCGAGCGCGGGAAGAATGATCCGCAACTCGTCTTGCAAAGTATAGGGCGGATTGACCACGACGAGACCGGAGCCGATCAGCCCCGCATCGCCACGCGGCGCGCCGAGCGTGATTTCGCAGCGCAAAATTTTCGGCAGCGCCAGCCTGCGCAATCGCCGCGCCAGCGCATCCGGCGCATCGCGCTCCTTGATCGGATACCAAAGCAGATAGATGCCCGTCGGCCACTTGCCGTGCGCTTGGGCAAGGCTAGCGGAGAGCCGCGAAAAATCATCGCTTTCCTCATAGGGCGGGTCGATCAGAACGACGCCGCGACGCTCCTTCGGCGGCACGTTGGCATTCAGCGCCATCCAGCCATCGAGACTCAGCACCGTGGCGCGCGGCTCACCGGCAAGCGCGGTTTTCAGCAATGCTGCAGCGCGCAATTCGCGTTCGCAGGCGATCAGGCGATCCTGCCGCCGCAGCAGCGCCAGTGCGATCAGGGGCGATCCCGGATAGTAACGCAGCCTCCCATCCGGATTGAGCGCGGCGACCGCGTCGAGATAGGGCACGAGCAATCCGGCAGCGCTGTCTTTTCGCGCCGCATCATCGGCCGCCGCGCCGAGCGCGTAGGTGTTTGTACGTAGCTCCGCGAAGATGCGAGCGATCCCGCCTCGCCATTCCTGAGAGCGTTCAGCCTCCGCACCAAACAAATCGTAGCGACCCGCACCCCCATGCGTGTCGATCACGCGAAACGGCTGCGGCTTCTGTCGCAAATAATCGAGGATGCGGGTGAGCACGACATGCTTGTGCACGTCGGCGAAATTGCCGGCATGAAAGGCGTGCTGATAGTTCATCTACCCGCCGCGCACCGGCGGCATCACCAACTGATCGCGGCGGCAACTGCGCCTGGCGACTTCCGGACAGTCGCGGAATTTCAGATCCTTCGACAGGCACAGGCGCACTTCGCTCATGCGGCTCCTTGAACATTCCACCGCGATGCCGCTCTGCGTCAGTCCCGGATTGGCCTTGATGAAGGCATCCTCGACCTGCGCCGGGCTGACGGTGAGCGGCGCCTGCAGATTGTTGTATTCCGGTGGAATATTCACGGCGGCACGCGCCTTGCGGATGGTGTCGAAATAGGCTTGCGCGGAAAGGCCCGAACAGGTGCCGTGCTTGTCCCATTCATTGTAGATCAGGCGCGGCGCCGGCATCAGATCGAGCATCGCCGACACGATACCGTGGTAGAGCCGCGGCGACGGCGTCTCGCAATATTCCGGAAAGCCGCGCTCGTATTGCGGCCATAGCCCATGCACCACGAATGAGAACGGCCGCGCGCCGCATTGCGCGCCGCCGGAGCGGTTGTCGTCGGCCGCGGCGGCGCAGAACGACGGCGACCACGACAGCGACAAGACGTAGAAATCGAACTGACCAGGCGGCGCGTTCTGAGCCGGCCCTTGCGCCGAAGCCGGAATTGGCGACAGCAGGAGCACGCCCGCGTAAACCGTAAGGCCAGCAGCAACAAGGCCAGCAGCAATACTGGTCCGCCGCGCACCGGAAAAGATCGGCCCGAATCGATTCGGCCTAAACAATCGTCGAAATGGCAATGAAAGCAGCATGGCTTGCGCCTCCCCGCACGATGGAACCTTGCCCCAAACTTTCCGCAAATTTTTTCCAAACTTTGTCGCAGACTTCGCCCTGATTCCGCCTTGAGCGGCTGGCGGGAAATTGTCGCGTCTTATCAGGGCTTCGTGAACGATAGCCGGAATTTGACCACGGGGCGGCTTAAAAAACCGCGCGCTGTCGCATATAGTTTTGCAAGTGGTGCTCTAATTGCGTCAAATGCGATATACCGGTCCGGGTCGGAAGATAGAAAGCACGGAAAGATCGGCATGCCCGTCTACCGCCTGTTCAAGGATAAAGCCTTCGAGCCGGAAGCGATCTCGGCGATGATGCGGACCTACACCGAAGTCTGCCACGCGCTCGGCCTGAACGAAGCCGACCTTACCGACAAGGACAAGGACCGCGTCGCCAAGGCCGTGATCGAGTATGCCCAGCGCGGCGCGCGCGATCACCGGCAGCTGCGCGATTGCGTGCTCGAAGCGCTCAAACAGTAGAAATCAGAAAACCGGACGTTACGGCCGTGCGGAGCGGCAGGCCGGATTATAGGCCCAGTTGCGGTCGAGCCCCTCGACGCAGAAATTGACGCCCCAATCCATGCCGATCATGCCGGTATCTTCGGCAATCGAATAATACATCGGGTGCCGCGCGCCGTCGCTGATCACCGCCGTGCCGCTGCAGAAGCGGCGCGGAATAGACTGCGCCGCCCATGGCATGACCGCAGTCTCCTTGATGTTCTCGACGCCGACGATGCGCAACTCCGAATTCCAGAAGCCGAATTCCTTAGTGCGGAAATTGGCGATGATGCGATCGAGCGCCGCCGGATAGTCGCAAGCCGGCATGACCCGGTCATAGCGCGGCCCCGACATCCAGAAGGTCTTTTCCCACCAGCTCGCCGCACGCGCCTGTGAGACCGCGAGGGCCGTCAACGCCACTCCGAGCGCGAGGCCCGCCGCCCGCCGCGACAACAGCCCGGTCAATGCCCTTGAAATGGCCCCCGAAACGGCTACCGACATGGCTTCCTGGCCCCTTTTCGACCGTACCCCGCGGAACCGTGCCGCGCCCGCCGCCGCCGGTCAAGACCGGCGGATTTATATTGTCGATGTGTGGCTTGGCTGCATGCCGTAGCGCGAGAACCTTGCCTTGCCGGGCATAGTCCCGACGGCTGCCACATTCGCAAGCTTTCGCAAACTGCGATCGGCAGGTGTGACGGTTTATTTTGCGGGCCGGCGACGGAGGCGAAAACATCAAGCGCGTTCCGGCCGGTTCGGTGGTCTTCCCGCGCTCGCATCCGCCGCTGCGGATTTTGAGATCGGTCGCCGCGAGAAAACACGTCAACAAAACGTCAAACAAAACACGCGCGCATTCTTTGCGTTGTGATACCAATTGTTTGTTGGTCGCATTTGATTCTGTTGCGTCAGCTTTGTGCCGCTGGAAACAGACCGCGCTGCCGCGACGGCCCATCCTGTTCATCGTTGGGAGTTCGTTCGGATCGGCGCGCATCGCTCGAAAAATTCGAGCGCGGCCGTGACGGAAAACGATCGTCAGCACATGTCCGGCTTTTGCCGGCATCGCGGGGGGAGATGGGCGATGGGTGAGGTGCATCGGCTTCAGACAGCGCAGCCGCCGTTCGGCTTGCAAGCCGCCGGACGCCTGATGATGGAAGTCTTCGCACCGTGGGTGCAGGATCTGGCGCTGCTGGTCGAAAGCGTCGAGGCGGCGCGTCCGACCGGCGCGGCTGCCGATTGGCAACCCGGCGCCATCGTCCGGCTGCCGTTTTCGAAAAAGGCCTGCAGCGACGGCGCCGTGGTCTGCAGCCAGGCGCTGATGGCGCTGGCCGACACCGCCATGGTGATCGCCTGCTCGGCGGCCTGGAACGGCTACCGGCCGATGAGCACGATCGACCAGACCACCCATTTCCTGCGCCCGGTCAATTTCGATGTCGTCGCCGATGCCCGGGTCGTGCGGATCGGCCGCAATACCAGCTTCGGCCGGGTCATGCTGCTGAATGCCGTGGATAAACGGCCGGTGGGCATGGTCGCCAGCGCCTATTCAATGCTGTGACGTTTTCGCACCATCGCCGGCAATAATGGCGGCCAGGCGCCGGTCCTTCACCGGATCGGGTTTCACCGCCCCCATTGATGCTTTAAGCTCAGCCTCGTCCGGTGAGGCGGAGGTTTGGTTCGATGCTTCGGAAGGTCCTGATCGCGCTCGGTGTCGTCTTGGCCACCGGCAGTGTTGCCCTGTCCAATGGCGGCAGGTTCGCCGGCCCCGGCATCGGCATTACCGGCAACGATACCGGCGGGATCTTTCCCTATTCGCCCGACGTCGATGCTTCGTATCAGCAGATCGCCGCCGATTATTGCGCCCGCTGGGGACGGCTGTCGCATGTCACCAGCGTGCACCGGAAATACGGCGATTACGTCAGCTTCGTCTGCATCGACAAGCCGTGGATGATCCACTGATTTAGAGCGTGATCCCGAAAAGTGGAAACCGGTTTTCGGACAAGATCACGCTCAACCGAAAATTTGCGTTAGCGCCAATCGCCTAGCACCGTCTGAACCACCGTCAGCGCTGCCACCGCCGCAGTATCGGCGCGCAGGATGCGCGGGCCGAGCGACAACCGCGCGATCTGCGGCAGCTTGAGCAGCGCCGCGCGCTCGTCTTGCGCGAATCCGCCCTCCGGCCCGATCAGCACGGCAAGCGGCGCGTGCCGCGGCACCGCCTGCAGCGCCGCGAGCGGGTCGGCCGCCTCGGCATCTTCATCACAGAACACGAGCCACCGTCCGGGCTGCCACTGCGCCACCAGGCGCGACAGCGCTGCGGGCTCGCCGATCTCCGGCAGCGACAGGATTCCGCACTGCTCCGCCGCCTCGATCGCATTGGCGCGCATGCGCTCGAGATTGATGCGGGTCACCTGGCCGTGCTGGGTCAGAACAGGCTGCAGGCGCGAGACCCCCATCTCGACCGCCTTCTGCACCATGTAATCGAGCCGCGCCGATTTGAGCGGGGCGAACAGATAATGCAGGTCGGCGGGCGTGGTCTGCGGCCGGGTTTGGTCGGCAACGGCCAGGGTCGTGCTGCGCTTGCCGGCCGCGGCGAGACTGGCGCGCCACTCCCCGTCCCGGCCGTTGAACAGGAGCACCCCCTGCCCGGCCTTGAGCCGCAGCACATGGGTCAGATAGTGCGCTTGCGCCTGTTCGAGCGCGACGCTCGCCCCGCCGACGAGCGGGGCATCGACATAAAGCCGCGGGCTTTTGAAGTCGTAGGGCGCCATGGGCCGCCGGTGGGTCGCTTGTCTGAGTTGTTCGTTGGATCGCCGAAACCGGGTTTTCCGACAAGGACGTGCGTGAAGTCAAAGAACATCGGGATACCAGACCCGGCTTCGGCCCGGTTTGGCCCCGGCAGGGCTGCACCCGAGAGCACCGAACGTCGCACCCCCTGTGGCTTTAGCCGTTCTGCCGCCATCTCGCCGAATTCAGCGAGTCTTTAATGCTGCCCGAATATCGGGCAATGTCCGGCTGCGGCGCGGAGCCTGAGAATCACGGGCCAAGCCGGGAAAGTGCGTGGAGTGGCGCAGGTCCGCCAGCGGCGTCCGGGTCTCGCGGCCTCACGCCGCGCTCACGTTGGGAGAGAGCTTGTCATGAAGCGCAGTCTCGCCACCGCCTTGGCGCTGTTTGCCTTGACCGGAGGAATTGCGCCCTGGACCGGCGCCTCCGCCCAATGGCCGCCGCCGGGAACCGTCGGGGGGCCGCCGGCCGGACCGCCGGGGGCGCCTCCAGGACAAGACCTGCAGGCACTATGCGGAAAATATCAAACCCTTGGGGCGGACGCGAAGAAAAAGGCCGACCTCGTGCAGGCCGCCATGACTGCCAAGGCCGAGCGCAGCAAGGTCTGCGCGCTGATGACCTCTTTCGTCGCTAGCGAAGCGCTTATCGGCAAATTCCTCGAAGACAATAAGACCTGGTGCGGCGTGCCCGACGACGCCATCAAAATGCAGAAAGCCAGCCACGAGAGATCGGTCAAATTCCGCAATGCTGCCTGCGACCCGAACGCCGGCGGCCCGGTGCAAAAGGCGCCGACACTGAGCGACGCCATCAAGATGCCGTCGGTCGATTCGGCGACCAATACCAAAACCGGCCGCGGCACCTTCGACACCCTGACCGGCAATCCCTTGTCGCGATGAAATTATCGCGATGAACCCGGCGGCGACGCCTCAAGCCGGCAATCGGCAAGCAACCGGGCAAGCAACCGGGACCGTCGCCGACTCCACCGGCAACTGGGTCGATACGCTCGCACCGCCATGGCTGCGGCCTTATCTGCGGCTGGCGCGACTAGACCGGCCGATCGGCTCCTGGCTGTTGCTGCTGCCGTGCTGGTGGTCGTCCGCGCTCGCCGCGGTGGCCGCGCATCGTCTCGGTCCCAGTCCCTGGCACATCGCTTTGTTCTTCATCGGCGCTTTCGCCATGCGCGGCGCCGGCTGCACCTGGAACGACATCGTCGACCGCGATCTTGACGCCAGCGTCGAGCGCACGCGCTCGCGGCCGATCCCGTCAGGCCAGGTCAGCGTCGCACAGGCCGCTTTGTTCCTGGCCCTGCAGGCGCTGATCGGCTTTGCCGTCTTGATCAGCTTCAACGGCTTCACGGTCGGGCTCGGCATCGCCTCGCTCGCCATCGTTGTCGTCTATCCGTTCATGAAGCGCATCACCTATTGGCCGCAGATCGTGCTCGGGCTCGCCTTTTCCTGGGGCGCGCTGATGGGCTGGGCCGGCGCCTTCGGCCGGCTCGATTGGCCGGCGCTCTTGCTCTATGCCGGATCGATCTCCTGGGTGATCGGCTACGACACGATCTATGCCCATCAGGACCGCGATGACGACGCGCTGATCGGCATCAAATCGACCGCGCTGCTGTTTGGCGAGCGCACCAAGCCGATGCTGGCTCTGTTTTACGGGCTTGCCGTGGTCCTGATCGGCGCCGCGGGTTTTGCCGTCCATGGCGGTCTTGTCTTTGCCTTGGGCCTTCTGGCCTTCGCCGTCCATCTCGGCTGGCAGATCAGGCGCCTCGACATTTCCGACCCGGACAACTGCTTGATGTTGTTCAAGTCCGACCGCGACGCCGGCCTGATCCTGTTCGCGGCGCTCCTGCTCGATGCCGCCCTGCGGCACCTGCTGGCCGGCTGAGTTCCGCACAGTTCGGGCAGGCAATCGCGCATCCCCGCCCCGCCCGGAGGGCCCTTGTGCAAGTTCCGGTCGCAGGGGCAATATGCCGCGACTCTGCCCACAACGACGAAAACGCAGAGGACTTAGGGAGCGCGCAATGAAATCAGTCGTCATGCTGGGCATGACCGCGTTGGCGGTCGTGCTCGCTCAAGACACCTCGGCGCGGGCACAAGGATCCGCCGCCATTTCCGGACAGGTCTCGTCGCAGGCCGAGGGCGCCATGGAAGGCGTGGTCGTCACCGCACACCGCGACGGATCCACCGTTTCGGTCAGCGTCACCACCGACGCCAAAGGCTACTTTGTGTTTCCGGAAAGCCGGCTCGAGCCCGGCCACTACAACCTCGCCATCCGCGCCGTCGGCTATGACCTTGCCGCGCCGGCCGCGGCCGATGTGGTCAGCGAGAAGACGGCCAATCTCGATATCAAGCTCGACAAGACCAAGAACCTTCCCGGACAGCTCACCAATGCCGAATGGATGATGAGCATGCCCGGCACCGAGGAGCAGAAGGCCTTCCTGCTCAACTGCGTCGGCTGCCACACGCTCGAACGCGTCGCGCGCTCGACGCACGATGTCGACGAATGGATGCAGGTGGTGTCGCGCATGATGGGCTACGGCGCCGTCAGCCAGCCGGTCAAGCCGCAGCCGATGCTCGATCGATCGCGCGCCGGCAATCCGGAGCAATATCGCAAGGCCGCCGAATATCTGGCCAGCATCAATCTGAGCTCGACCGACAAATGGGCCTATGAGCTCAAGACGCTGCCGCGCCCGACCGGTGCTTCGACGCGCGTGATCACGACGACCTACGACATGGGCCGTCAGACCACCGAGCCGCACGATGTCCAGGTCGATGCGGCCGGGAACGTCTGGTACACCGATTTCGGCGAGATGTTCATCTCGAAATTCGATCCGAAGACGCTCAAGCTCACCGAATATCAGATCAAGACCTTCAAGCCCGACGCGCCGGTCGGCCTGCTGTCGCTCGAGCCTGACAAGGCCGGCAAGTACTGGTTCGACACGATGTATCAGGGCTCGCTGGGCAATCTCGATCCGAAGACCGGCGAGATCAAATATTATCCGCTCTCCGCGCAGTACAACGACAATCGCGTGCAGCTCAACTTCACCGGGCTGCGTCACGACGTCGACGGCAAAGTGTGGACCAAGAGCGTCGGCACCCAGGACATCTTCCGGGTCGATCTGGCGAGCGGCAATTGGGAGAAACTCCACCCGACCGACGCGTTGCCGCCCGGCCGACGCTACGGCATCTATCAGGTGATTTCGGACTCCCACAACAATCTATGGATGGCCGAATTCGACGACGGCCATCTCGGCAAGATCGACGCCAAGACGCTACAGGTGACTTGGTACACGCCGCCGACCTTGCATTCGCGTATGCGGCGGCTCGAGATCGACGATCAGGATCGCCTCACCATCGCCGAGTATCGCGCCAACAAGGTCGCGGTGTTCGATCCCAAGACCGAGCAGTTCACCGAATACAATCTACCGGCCTACACGTTCCCCTACCGGGCGCAGTTCGACAAGAACGGCGATCTCTGGGCTTCGACCATGAGCACCGACCGCGTGGTGCGGCTCAATCCGAAGACCAACGAGACTGTCGAATTCCTGATGCCGAACGACGTCAATATGCGCACGGTGGCGCTCGACAATTCGACGAATCCAGTGACCTTCTGGGTCGGCAGCAATCACGACCACTCGCTGGTCAAGGTCGAGCCGCTGAACTAGCGACGCGCGGCGCCGTTCAAAATACGCGATCATGGCCGGGCCCTCGCCCGGCCATTTTTTTTGCCCGCGGGCCGCGCGGGTGCCGTAAATCGCGCATTGTCCATCAAAAATGTGATAGATGCCCCCATATAACGAACGCGCGGGCACGAACGCTCCGCGCGTGTCATCGAGGCTCCGCCGCATGCTGACGCGCAAGGGAAAGTACGGGCTCAAGGCGCTCGTCCATCTGGCCGCCCTGCCGCAGGGCCGGCTCGCCTTCGTCACCGACATCGCCGAGACTAACAATATCCCGAAGAAATTCCTCGACGGCATTCTCGGCGATCTGCGCAAAGCCGGCTTCGTCCGCTCAAAGACCGGCAAAGACGGCGGCTATATGCTGGCGCGGGCCCCGCAAGATATCCGCATCGGCCATGTGATCCGCGTGCTCGATGGCCCGCTCGCCCCGATCGCCTGCGCCAGCCGCACCGCCTATCAGCGCTGCGACGACTGCAAGAGCGAGAAGAAGTGCACGGTGCGGCTGATGATGCTGGAAGTGCGCAACGCCATCGCCACCATCCTCGACCACCGCACTCTCGCCGAGATGCGCGACCTGCCGGCGGTTGAACGCACGCTCGCCGCCGCCCGGCGCTAGGGCCGGCGGATGAGCCCCGGAACAAGCTTGACCACTTTCCTTTTGTATATAGATTTAATATACAATGCGAACGCGGTCGGGGGCGCCACATCGTGACCCCGCTGGGGCGCCCATGCTGGCCAAAGGCGATCGTGTCATCATCATCATCGGCGGTGGCGCCACCGGCGTGCTGCTCGCCTGCCACCTGCTGCGCGACCGGGAGCGTCGCATCGACGTCACGATCGTCGAGACGTCGGCGCAAGCGGGGCTCGGCCTCGCCTATGCGACGCGCAATCCGCAGCACCTCCTCAATGTCCGCGCCAGCAATATGAGCGCGTTCGCCGACGCGCCCGGCCATTTCTGGAATTGGATCAGGACCAGCGACCTGCACAGCGCGCTTCACTGCAGCGACGCGCTGTGTTTTGCGCCGCGCGAGATCTATGGCCGCTATCTTGCGAGCATCCTGCAGGATCATCGCGAGCGATGTTCGCCGCGCCAGGCGCTACGGGTGGTGCGAGGCGAATGTACGGCGCTGCGTCCGGTCGGGGACGGCGTCGAGGTCAGCTTCGCCGACGGATCAATCCACGCCGCCGATATCGCCGTACTCGCGACCGGCAACGAGGCGCCGCCAAATGCGTATGGAGCGAGCGGCGCCAGCCCCTGGCAGGAGCCGCACAACGCCGGCATCGCGCCGGACGACGCGGTCCTGATCGTCGGCTTGGAACTCACCATGGTCGATTATGTGCTGTCGCTGCTGCAGGCCGGGCACCGCGGTCCGATCACCGCGCTGTCGCGGCGCGGGCTGTTGCCGCGGCCGCACCGTTCTATTGCGCCGTTTCAGCTCGACGCCGCCGACGTGCCGTTCGGCGCCGGACTATCGCAGTTTCTGCACTGGCTGCGCGGCCTCGTCGATACCGGCCTGTTACCGGATCAGGACTGGCGCTCGGTGGTCGACGCGCTCCGCCCGTTCACCGCCGCGATCTGGCAGAGTTGGCCGGACGTGGCCAAGCGCCGCTTCCTTCGCCACGCCCGCGCTTTCTGGGAGGTGCATCGCCATCGCACCGCGCCCGAGATCGATGCGCGGCTGCGTGCCGCGATCGCTTCCGGCCAGGTCAGCGTGATTGCCGCAAAGGTCGCGGCGGTCACACCGGACTCTCACGGTGCGAACGTGACGTTTCGCCGCCGCGGCAAGGTCGACACCGAGACTTTACGTGTCGCCAAGATCGTCACCTGTGTCGGCGTCGACGTCCCGCCGCAGGACAGCGTCAATCCGGTGCTGCGGTATCTGTTGCGCGATGGCCTGATCCGGCCCGATCCGATCGGCATCGGCCTCGATGTCACTGCGGATTGCGCCGTGATCGGCCGCGCCGGCATGGCATCGGACCGCATCTTTGCGGTGGGCCCACTGACGCGCGGCCGGTTCTGGGAGAGCACTGCCATTCCCGACATCCGCCTGCAATGCGCGGCGCTGGCGCAACGGATCTTGGCGCGCTGACCGCGGCGGAATAGCCGGCCATAGCCACGCCGACCCGCCAAAATATCTGTCACATTTTCATTGACAATTGTCACCGATATGGTAATATCCCGCCAGCTCGCTCACCGAAGGGCGCTTTCCGGAAGGCTGACCTGAATGCGGAGCGAGTGCGGCGCCTGCGCGCGGATTTGCAATCCGCTCCCGGGCGGCTTTGGGCATCGACCCGGCCGGCATTATGACCGGTCTGCCAGGTGTCTGGCTAAGCTTGGCGGTGGAGAGGGTCCGCAGGCCCATGGACTGCGGTCCGGGCCGAGGTAACGATCTGCCAAAGAGCGAAGCGCGGCCCGAAGCTGAGTGGTGGCGTTCGGTCGCCTAAACGAGAGCCGCGGTGGAGCGCCGAGAGGCGAGCGCATCCCGCTGGATGCGCTGCGGCATCCGTATGATGCCGCCAATGGAAGGTGCGCCTGTCGGCGCTCTGCCCCCTTCGCTTTTCTTCGGGGCGTTTGGTTTTTCGTTCGTGACATCGTGGCGTGACCTCACAGCGCGCGCAGGCGTGGCGCGCGAATGAGAGCATGCGCCTTCGTCCTCCCCTGCAGGGGGAGGACCGCGTCCTGAAAGGACGCAGGTGGGGAAGTCCAGCATGCGGGCAAAGACGATACCGTGCACACTTCCCTTTCCGCCGCGCGTTGCGCGGCTGCCTCCCCCCTGCGGGTGGAGGCAGGCGTCAGCGCTTTCACTACGCCGCCGCGGTGATGCGCTCCCGGTCCAGCGTGAACAATTCCTGCGGCTGCGCCACGCCGCGCAAGGCATAGCGGCCGACCGAGACCAGCTGGCTCTGTTCCGGCCCGAGCGATTCAGAAAACGCCGAGGACAACAGCACCGGCTGATCGATCAGCCGGCACATCGCCGCGATCCGGCTGACTTCGTTCACGGCCGGACCGATCACGGTGAAATCGAGCCGATCGCGGCTGCCGAAATTGCCGTAGACGACATGACCGAAATGCAGCGCGAGATAGAGGTCGGTCGCCGGCAGGCCCGCGGTCTGACGCTGGTCTTTCAGAATGACGACGCGGTCGAGCGCCTTCTGTGCGGCGGAGAGCGCGGCGCGGCAGGCGGCGGCGCGGTCCTCCCCGGTGAAGATCGCAAGCGTGCCGTCGCCGATGAGCTTGAGCACGTCGCCGCCATTGTCATGGATCGCGGAAATGACGGTCTCGGCATAATCGTTGAGGAACGGAATGATCTCTTCGGTCTGCGCGTTGTCGCAGATGCGGGTGTAGTCGTGCAGATCGCTGAACCACAGCACGGCGTCGATCGCCGCCGAAATGCCGCGCGTGATGCTGCCCCGAAGCACGCGAGCGCCGGGATCGCGGCCGAGATAGGTCTCGACCAGGGTCTTGGCGATACGGCCGAGCGTGTCCGACTTGATCGCGAGCGCCAGCACCGGCGTCAGCCGGCGCAGCGCCGTCACCTGCCAGTCGCTAAATCCGTCCGGCGCATCGGTCGACCACGACGAATAGACGCAATCCATGTCGCCGATCACGGCGTCGGCGCCGAAGCGGTCGACCACCGCGACGAACTCGGTCATGCCGGCGGTGAACAGTTCGTTGAAGACCGGAAATTCGGCGATCGCCTCAGCGCTGAGCTTGCGCCGCATCAGCGGCTCGCCGGTTTCGAGCAGGCGATAGAACGGACTCTGCTGCCAGCGCGCCAGCATCTCGGCGTCGCTCAGCTGCGCATATTCGCTGGCCGTCGTCGCTGCCTTGGCGGCATGCCAGACATAGGCGCGGCCGCCATGGGTCGGATGCAGCGTGTCGATGAAGACCTGCGCGCGCGTCAGCGGCAGGCCTTGCGCGACCAGCCGGGTGCAGAAATCCGTCATCAGCGTGGTTTCATCGACACCGCGCAGCCCGGCCTCGCTGACCCAGCAGGCGATCTCGGCAAGTTGCGCGTCGTCCATCGTGAATCCCCCGGAAAGATTCGTTTTGGCGAAAAATACCGTGATGAAATGCGTTCAGGCCCGCCACCGCCGTACCGGGCGGACATTAGCTATGCAGGCTTGGCACCGCCGCAAGCCCGGGAAGCCTCCATCGTGCACTTCCCGGCGCCACGAATCACCTTGCCTCGTATATTCTGTCGCCGGGGCCAGCGCTCTTTGCGGAGCCGATCAATGCCGTCGTCACGCACCAGGCTGTTCATGGCGGCGGCCGTCCTGTGCCTGATGTCGGGCGGACTTCTGTCCTGCGCCGGGCAGAGCAGCGCCCTTCCCGGCAACACCAGGGATTATGGCGCCCTGTCCGGAAAACTGGCCAAGGACATGACCGAAAAAGGCGTCGCCGATGCGCTCGCCGCCACGCCCGACAAGACCGATCTTATCACCTGCACCGACCATGCCGGCAAGCAATGGCAATGCCGCACCTGGATCTTCGCCGGCGGCAAGCCGAAGACCAATTTGCGCGTGGTGTTCTATCAGGCCGACGACAGCTCGTGGCACGTCGCCGCCTGGGATGTTTTTTAGCTCGGCAATGTCCGGAGTCAGTTGCGCGCGATGATCTCGCGCTCGCCGCGATATACGGTCGGCGTGGCGGCGGAATTGCCGGCACGGCGGCGCATCATGCGCGCCGAGCGGCGGCGGCCGATCGCGGTGCGGCGGCGGCGGCGCCAGGTCGGTGCATCGACCCGGACGGCGCCCAGTCGCGCGAACGGTTCGCGCAGGCTGCCGTCGCGTTCGGCAACCAGCAAAGGCAAGCCGAGCACGCGGCCCCAGGCCTGCCACTCGGCGACGATGTCATCGCACGCGGGCGAGGCGAACAGCGGCAGCGACAAAGCCGGATCGTCATGTTCGAGAACGACGGCGATCTCGCTCGGCGGCGCATCGGGCTCGCCTTTGAGCCTGATGGCGACGCCGCGGAACGACGTGACCGGCATGTTGAGCGCCATGCGCATACCGCGCACCGAACGCCGCAGCACCACGCGTTCGCGATGCAGCTCGACGACGCGCCGGCTGCCGTCGGCGCCCGCGTCAGCGGCCTCGAAACGTACAGGCAAAGAGAAGGGGTCGAGCCGCGCGACACGGCTCGACCCGGCAGTAGCCCTGCCGGCTTCCATTTGACGCCTCAAACTCAGCTCCCCCCGGACTGTGCCGCCCGGTTGCCGCAACCATGCCAGAGTGCGGTCGCAATGAGCTTAAAATCCCTGGTTAAAGGCGAGTAGCAGGGTCGGAACCGGTCGCATGATTGACGACAGGTTGCCGAGATGCCGCGAATTCTCGGCAAAGGGGGTAAAGCCGGGTTGCATCGCGCGCGGCAAGCGCACATCTTGCTTGTGCTTATCCGCGCCAATGCTTGCGAAATGCGGCTTGCGGAAGCTTTCTTGCCTTTGCCGGCGGGTCTTCCTAAACAACTTGCCTTCCTAAACAAATCGCCAACACAAATTGCAAACAGAATCAAAAGACCGAAAGACAATGTCCTCGTCCTCGCTTCTCGATCAAACCGCCCTCTCCGATCTTGCTGAACGTCTCGTTGCCGCTGCGCGCCGCGCCGGCGCCGACCAAGCCGACGCGGTCGCCGTGCGTTCGGTGTCGCTGTCGGTGGACGTGCGCGACGGCGCGGTCGAGGAATCGCAGCGCGCCGAAGGCGATGATGTCGGCCTGCGCGTTCTGGTCGGCCACAAACAGGCCGCGGTCTCGACCAACGACATCAAAGGTGACGGCCTCGACGCGCTTGCCGAGCGCGCCGTCGCGATGGCGCGCGCCGCGCCCGAGGATAAGTTCGCAGGGCTCGCCGACCCGTCGCTGCTGGCCCGCGACTTTCCCGATCTCGATCTGCTCGATCCCGACATGCCGTCGGTCGCGTTGTTGGAAAAGCGCGCGCGGCTCGCCGAACAAGCCGGCCTTGCCGTGTCCGGCGTGTCGAAGTCGGGCGGCGCGTCGGCCTCCGCCGGCATCGGCGGCATGGTGCTCGTCACCTCGACCGGCTTTCGCGGCGAGACCCTCGGCTCGCGTCACTCGATCTCGATGGCGGCGATTGCCGGTGAAGGCACCGGCATGGAGCAGGACTACGATTATACGTCGACCCTGCATGCCGCCGATCTCGACAAGGCCGAGGATATCGGCCGCCATGCCGGCGAGCGCGCGGTGGCGCGGCTCAATCCGCGCAAGGTCGCGACCCGCAAAGTGCCGGTCGTGTTCGATCCGCGCATTTCAGGATCGCTGGTCGGCCATCTCGTCAGTGCCGCGAATGGAAGCGCCATCGCGCGCAAGACCAGCTTCCTGCGCGACAAGCTCGGTGAGCGGCTCTTGGCGAAGGGCACCAACATCGTCGACGACCCGCGGCGGCCGCGCGGCCAGCGCTCCCGCGTGTTCGATGCCGAGGGTGTCACCACCCGCAGGATCAAGATCGTCGAGGACGGCGTGCTGAAAACCTGGATCCTCGACAGCGCCACCGCGCGCGAGCTCAAGCTTGCGACCACCGGCCACGCCCAGCGCGGCGTCTCCTCGGTGCCCTATCCGAGCCCGAGCAATCTGCATCTCGAGCCCGGAACAAAAACGCCGGACCAACTCATCGCCGAGATCAAGGACGGGTTCTACATCACCGATCTGATCGGCCAGGGCGCCAATCTCGTGACCGGCGACTACAGCCGCGGCGCGTCGGGCTTCTGGATCGAGAACGGCGTGCGCACCTATCCGGTAAGCGAGGTCACCATTGCCGGGCATCTCATCGAAATGTTCGCGAGCCTCGTGCCGGCGAACGATCTCGTTTTCCGCTACGGCACCAATGCGCCGACCTTGCGGGTGGAGGGACTGACTGTTGCCGGCCACTGAGGTCGAACTGCCGCGCGATCTAAGCCACGAGGTCGAGCAACTCGCCGCGGCCGTCCGCGAGGCGGGACAGCTTGCGCTGTCGCTGTTCGGCAAGCCGATCAAGACCTGGACCAAAGGGCCCTCGCAATCGCCGGTCACCGAGGCCGACATTGCCGCCGACGATCTCCTGCGTGAAAAGCTCAGCGCCATCGCTCCGGACATCGCCTGGCTATCGGAGGAGAGCACCGACGATCCGGCGCGCCTGAACGCGCGGCGCGTATGGGTGGTCGACCCGATCGACGGCACCCGCGCCTTCATGGGCGGCCTCCCCGACTGGGCGGTCTGCGCCGCGCTGATCGAGGACGGCCGGCCGATCCTTGGCTGCCTCTATGCGCCGGCGCTCGACGAGTTCTTCGCCGCGCGCGCCGGTGCCGGCGCGACGTGTAACGGCGTTCCGATCGCCGTGAGTTCTGGAACCGAGGTGGAAAACGCGCAAATCGCCGGGCCGCGAAAGCTGATGGAACGGCTGCAGGCCGCTGCGCCGCCGATCACCATGATGCCGCGCGTACACTCGCTGGCGCTCCGCCTGACACGCGTCGCGCAAGGCGTTTTCGATGCCGCGATTGCCGGCGGCAACAGCTATGACTGGGACCTTGCAGCGGCCGATCTTTTGGTGCACGAAGCGGGCGGTACGCTGACACCCGTTGGGGACGGGACAGTGACCTATAATCGTCCCGTGCCGCGGCACGGGATGCTCGTCGCGACCGGCCGGGACCGGCACGCGGCGCTCATCAAACTCCTCGGGGATGGACGCCTGGCGTCGCCATAGCATCGCGGATTGAGCGCGGACCAAGCTTCATGTCGGACACCAAGCCAAAACAGCTCCTCCACCTCGTCCTCGGTGGCGAGCTCGACAGCGTGTCGAAAACGGATTTCAAGGACCTCGACAAGCTCGACATCGTGGGCGTCTATCCGAACTACGCCACCGCCTACGTGGCCTGGAAGGCCAAGGCGCAAAACACCGTCGACAACGCGCAGATGCGTTATTTCATCGTGCATCTGCATCGTCTGCTCGACGAGCCCGAAGCTCCGAAGACTTAAAGAGATATCGACGGGATGCGGCTATGGCGTCAGATCGGGCGGCAGCGTTGGGCTAAGGTGACCATCGGCGTGGTCGCCGCCGAATATCTGCGCTTTGTCGGCAGCACCACGCGCTTCATCCTCGAGCCCGACGACATCTATGCTCGCGGCGAAGCGGACATGCCGATCATCCTCGCCTTCTGGCACGGCCAGCATCTGCTGGCGCCGATGGCGCGGCAGTCCAAGCATCGCGTCAATATGCTGGTGTCGCGCCATCACGACGGCGAGGTGAATGCGATCGCCGCGGCGCGGCTCGGCGTCGGCACCATTCGCGGCTCTGGCAATCACGGCGGCAGTTTCGTGCACAAAGCCGGCGTCGCCGCATTCCAGGGCATGCTCGACTCGCTCGCGCAAGGCACGTCGATCGCGATGTCGGCGGACGTGCCGAAAGTGGCGCGCGTCGCCGGGCTCGGCATCATCAAGCTGGCGCAGGCCTCGGGCCGTCCCATCTATCCGAGCGCGATCGCAACCAGCCGCCGCCACGTGCTCAACAACTGGGACCACACCACGATCAATCTGCCGTTCGGCCGCGGCGCCGGCGTCGCCGCCGAGCCGCTTATGGTTGCGCGCAACGCCGACGATCAAGCGCTCGAAGCGGCGCGGCAATTGCTCGAGGACCGGCTCAATGCGGCGACGCGGCGCGCCTATGAGCTCGTCGATCGGCCCGGCGGCAATGAATGACAGCGATGGCGGAACGTCTTGCCCGGCACGTCGGGCATGCCGCTTGCTGGTTGCTTGCCGCCACCAGTTCGCTGACAATGCCGAAACGGGCAAAATCACAAGCCGCGGCCGGGAATTGGGTGATGGCGGCGATCTTTGAATGCGACTGTGGCCCTGTTGCCGACCGAGTTGCCGCGTGACGAGTTGGGGAGCGCAGAGAGGAGTGAGTTTGCCTAAGCGTCTACCGCTTGCGCTTCGTCTTTATCAGTTCGCGTCGGCTGCCGGTTCGCCGGTGGCGCCGCAAGTTCTGGCGCGGCGGCTGAAGCGCGGCAAGGAGCACGCCGAACGCATTGCCGAACGTCGCGGCGAACCGAGCCTGGCCCGGCCGCCCGGCCCGCTGATCTGGGTGCACAGCGCCAGCGTCGGCGAAATGCTGGCGGTGGTGCCACTGGTCGAGCGGTTGCGGGCGCAGGAGTTCAATGTGCTGGTGACCTCCGGCACCGTGACCTCGGCGACGCTCGCCGAGCAGCGCCTGCCGGAAGGCGCGCTGCATCAATTCATCCCGCTCGACGCGCCGCGCTTCGTCGAGCGTTTCCTCGCCCATTGGCAGCCCGGGCTGGCGCTGTTCGTCGAATCCGATCTGTGGCCGAACCTTATTCTGTCCTGCGCCGACCGCAGGATTCCGATGATCGTCATCAACGGCCGCCTGTCGGAGCGCTCGTTCAGCCGCTGGCAGCGCGTACGCGGCGTGATCGCGGCGCTGCTCGGGAGCTTCGATCTCTGCCTCACGCAATCGGCGGCGGACGCCGAGCGCTATGCCGAGCTCGGCGCGCCGCGCGTCACCTCCACCGGCAATCTCAAGCTTGACGTGCCGCCGCCGTCGGCCGACGAGGCGATGCTCAAGCGCATGCGCGACATCGTCGGCAACCGGCCGGTCATCGTCGCCGCCTCGACCCATGCCGGCGAGGAAGCTGCCGTCATCACCGCGCATCGCCGGCTGCGCGCGAAATTCCCGACGCTGTTGACGGTGATCGTGCCGCGCCATCCGGTGCGCGGGCAAAGCATCGCCGACATCGCGCAGGTCGCCGGCCAGTCGGTGGCGTTGCGCTCGCAGCGTGCCCAGCCGATGCCGGATATCGGTGTCTATGTCGCCGATACGCTCGGCGAGCTCGGCCTGTTCTATCGCCTCGCCCCGATCGTGTTCATGGGCGGCTCGCTCGCCGAACATGGCGGGCAGAATCCGATCGAAGCCATCAGGCTTGGCGCCGCGGTGCTGCACGGCCCGCATGTCTGGAATTTCGCCGAGATTTACGGCACGCTCGACAAGGAGCACGGTGCCGATCTCGTGGCTGACGAAGAGGCGCTGACCGACCGGCTCGGCGCCTGGCTTGCCGATGCGGCGGCGCGTAAGACGGTCGCCGAAGCCGCGGCCAAGACGGTCGCGCAACTCGGCGGCGGATTGCAGCGCACGCTCGCCGCGCTCGATCCCTATCTGTTGCAGCTTCGCCTGGAGCAGCATGCGTCCTAAACTGCGGGCCCCAAAACCCGTCTGTGGGATAGTGTGATGCGGGAGCCCGCCTTCTGGTGGCAATCTGAGACGGGCCGCCGGCTCGAGCCGCTCGCAATGATCTATGGCGCGGTGGCCGCGGCGCGGATGCGCCAGCGCGGCCACCGCGCCGCTGTGCCGGTGATTTGTCTGGGCAATCTCACCGTCGGCGGCGCCGGCAAGACGCCAGCAGCGCTGACGGTGGCGCAAATCCTCCACGCCGCGCACGAGCGGCCGTTCTTTCTGTCGCGCGGCTATGGCGGCCGGCTCGCCGGACCGCTGCGCGTCAATCCTGCGCTGCACCGCGCCGCGGATGTCGGCGACGAGCCGCTGTTGCTGACGCGGCTCGCGCCCGCCGTCGTGGCGCGCGATCGCTTTGCCGGCGCGCAATTCGCGCAATATGCCGGCGCCAGCGTCATCGTCATGGACGACGGTCTGCAGAATCCGGGCTTGGTGAAGGATCTCAGCATCATCGTCGTCGACGGGCGCCGCGGCATCGGCAACGGCAGGATTATTCCGGCAGGCCCGCTGCGGGCGCCGCTGTCGGCGCAGCTCGAACGCGCGCAGGCGCTGATCGTCGTCGGTCCGGGTGAGCGCTCATCCGACATCGTCAATCGCGCCGAGCAAAACGGCCTGAAAATCTTCCGCGCGCGGCTCGAGCCCCACCGCGGCATCATCGCCGCGATCGGCAAACGCAAGGTGCTGGCTTTTGCCGGTATCGGCAACCCTGACAAGTTCTTCGCCACCCTGACCGAGGCCGGCGTGACGGTGGCGGAACGGATCGGCTTCGACGATCACCACCGCTTCACGGCGGAAGAGGCGCGAGATCTGCTGGCGCGCGCGCGGCACGACAATCTGATGCTGGTCACCACCGAGAAAGACCTGATGCGGCTTGCCGGCGATCCCGCGTTGACGGCGCTGGCCGAGCACGCTAATGCGCTGCCGGTGCGGCTTGTGATCGAGGAACAGGATCAGTTTCGCGGGCTGGTGCTCGGCGCGCTCAAACGTAGTTAGCCTATTTCTTATAGGCGGAGGCCTGGCGCTGCAGCACTGCCTCGGGCGTCGCATAGGGCTCCTGCAGGTCGACGCTCCAATAGCGCAGCTCTTCGAGCGGGATCGGCACGCCGGTCACCGCGCAGCGCACGAACGCCCCTGGCCGCACGATTCGGAAATCGCCGTCGAGATATTTGATTTCGGCCTCGCCGGGCATCGGCTGCGGGCGATCGGTGCGGTTGAGCAACTATACCTCCGGGGCTCAGCGCCTTCTGACGCTCCAAATATGCGCTTTTTCAGGCACCTGACCGGCCTCGCCGGCCGGTCATGAAGCGGCAAGATAATCATTCCGCCGCCAGGACGAAAGGCGGACGAAAGGCTGGCGAAAGGCTATTGGCGGGTGCATGAGCCGGTCGCAGCAACCAAGTGCGGCAACCACGGTATCGTAACCATGTGCTATGTAGAGCGGGGCGTTTGTGGAACGCAGCACGCAATTGGATCCGAGCTTGGCCAAAACCTTGACGCAGATGGCCGCAAGAGCGGCCTGCCTCGTCCTCGGCATGGCCGTCGCCGCGGCCTATGCCGGAGCAACCGCCCTCCCCGCCTCCCCGGAACATATCGACATCCCGGACGGCGAGTTGACACTGCACGCTTCGCTCTATCGCCCTGAAGGCGCCGGGCCGTTTCCAGCCATCGTGGCGCTGCACGACTGCGGCGGCTTCGTCCATCACCGGCCGAGCAGCGAGACCCGGCATTACGTCGAATGGGCGCGGCTTCTGGTCGCCAACGGCTTTGTCGTGCTGTTTCCGGATTCCTTCGGCTCGCGCGGCGTCGGCTCGCAATGCCGCGAGCGCAATCGCAGAGTGCGCGCCTCCCGTGAACGCGTCGCCGACGCCAATGCGTCACGACGCTGGCTGCAGGCGCAAAGCTACGTGAAGGCTGACCGCATTTCGCTGCTGGGCTGGTCGAACGGCGGCGTCGCCGCGCTCTGGACGGTGCGTCCGACCGCATCACCGCGCGACGGCAGCGTCGACTTCCGTTCCGCGGTGTCGCTCTATCCCGGCTGTCGGCGATTGCGCGAGACCGCCTGGAGCGCGCGCGTGCCCACGCTCATTCTGATCGGCAGCGCCGACGACTGGACGCCGGCCACGGCGTGCCAGCAAATGGTCACCGGCGCGCATAACCGCAGCGCCCACGTTCAGATCGTCGTCTATCCTGGCGCGCCACATGAATTCGACCGGCCGAACTCGCCGATCCGGCTGCACACCGGCCTCGCCACCAGCGCCGATCCGTCAGGCCACGCGCATAGCGGGACTAATCCGCAGGCGCGTGCCGACGCGCTCAAGCGCGTGCCGGAATGGCTCACGCGCTAGCTCAGAACAGATTGCCCTGGTCGGAACTGTCGCGGCGCACCCGCGGCTTTCTGGCTGGTTCAGTGCGATAGCGCTGCGCTCGCGCGCCTTCGACCCGCGCATTGACGCTGCCGTCCGCGAACTCGATCTCGACCGGCGTGCCCGGACCGACCGCGGCCGCCGTATGCAGCGGCGTGCCTGCGGCGTCACGGACCAGCGCGAAACCGCGATCGAGCACGCCCCGATAGGAAAAAGCCGCCAGCAATTGCGCGCCGCGCTCTGCGCGCGCATCGCGCACGGCGATGAACTGATCGATGGCGCGCCGGGCCCGTTCGCCGAACGCATGAACCCGCTCAGCCTCCCGCGCGATGCGGGTGCGGTGCATCTGGAAATTGGCGGTAAGGCCCGCGCGCAGCCGCACGGTCAGTCCGGCATAGCGCTCGCGGCGGCGCTCGATATGAGTGCGCAGCATCTGGTCGCTCAAGCGGCCGCCGATGCGCGAGAACTGGACGCGGTGGATCTGCGCATTGGCATGCAGCGCGCGCGACAATCGCGAGGCGGCATGATCGAGCCGCTGCCGCGGCTGCGCCAGCACCTCGTCGGCATTCGGCAGCGCGCGGGCAGCGGCGCGCAATTCGCTCCAGCGCGCCTCCTGACAGCGCCGCCAGGAAGCGAGCGCCCGCCGCGCGCAGGAATTGACATTGAGCAAAAGATCGGCGCGAACCGGCACCGCCATTTCGGCAGCCGCCGTCGGCGTCGGTGCGCGCTTGTCGGAGGCGAAATCGATCAGCGTGACATCGGTTTCGTGGCCGACCGCCGAAATCAGCGGGATGAAGCTGTTGGCCGCGGCCCGCACCACGATCTCTTCATTGAACGACCAGAGATCCTCGAGCGAGCCGCCGCCGCGCGCGACAATGATCAGATCGGGCCGCCGCGGCAGTCGTCCGCTCGCCACCTCCGGCAGCGCGTTGAAGCCGTCGATAGCGGCGGCGACTTCGGCCGCCGACGTTTCGCCCTGCACTTTCACCGGCCAGATCATGACGTGGCGCGGAAAACGGTCGGCCAGCCGGTGCAGGATGTCGCGGATCACGGCGCCGGTCGGCGACGTGACGACGCCGATCACCTGCGGCAGGAACGGCAGCAGTTGCTTGCGCGCCTCGTCGAACAGGCCCTCGGCGGCGAGCTTCTTCTTGCGCTCTTCCAGCAGCGCCATCAGCGCGCCGACGCCGGCCGGCTCCAGCGTGTCGACGACGATCTGATATTTCGAGGAACCGGCGAAGGTGGTGAGCCGGCCGGTGACGATGACGTCGAGCCCTTCTTCGGGCTTGACCCGCATGCGGCTGAACGTGGTCTTCCAGATCACCGCTTCGAGCACCGCCTTGTCGTCCTTGAGGCGGAAATAGCAATGGCCGGACGGCGACGGGCCGCGATAGCCCGAGACTTCGCCGCGCACCCGGACATAGCCATAGGCGTCCTCCACCGTCTTTTTCAGGGCGGCGGACAGTTCCGAGACCGACCATTCCGGAATATTGGCGAGCGGCGGCGCGTCAATGCTGCCGGCCTCGACCTCGATTTCCGCGGTGATTTTGCTTCTGGCCATCTGAACATTCTATATGACCCCGCAATGGGGCGGAAAACAGCGTCCTGGGCCAATAATCCCCGTGGAAACAACCGCTAAAGCAGGCCCCTCGCCCCTTGTCCTTGGCGCGCCCGGCCGCTAACCCCACATCGGCAGCGGTTGGCGACCCGATGAACGTCCTCCCATGAACATCCTCATTCTTGGCTCCGGCGGCCGCGAACATGCGCTGGCCTGGAAGATCGCGGCGAGCCCGCTGACCGAGAAGCTCTATTGCGCCCCCGGCAATGCCGGCATCGCCCGCGACGCGACCTGTGTGGCGCTCGATATCGCCGACCACGCCTCGGTGATCGCGTACTGCCGCGACAACGCCATCGATTTCGTCGTGGTCGGGCCGGAAGCGCCGCTCTGCGCCGGCATCGTCAATGATCTCGAAGCCGCCGGCATCAAGGCCTTCGGCCCGAGCAAGGATGCCGCGCGGCTCGAAGGCTCCAAAGGCTTCACCAAGGACTTGTGCCGCGACAATGGCATCCCGACCGCCGCCTACGAACGCTTCACCGCGCTGGCGTCGGCGAAGGCCTATCTGCGCGCGCAAGGCGCGCCAATCGTGATCAAGGCCGATGGGCTCGCTGCCGGCAAAGGCGTCGTGGTGGCGCAGACGCTGGCCGAGGCCGACGAGGCGCTCGACATGATGTTCGGCGGCGGGCTCGGAGAAGCTGGCGGCGAAGTCGTGATCGAGGAATTCCTCGACGGCGAGGAAGCGTCGTTCTTCGCGCTGTGCGACGGCGAGACCGCGCTGCCGCTGACCACGGCACAGGATCACAAGCGCGCCTATGACGGCGATAAGGGCCCCAATACCGGCGGCATGGGCGCCTATTCGCCGGCGCCCAATATCGACGACGCGATGGCGGCGCGCATCATGCGCGAGATCATCACGCCGACGCTTAAGGCGATGAAAGCCATGGGCTGCCCATACAAGGGCGTGCTCTATGCCGGATTGATGATCACGGCCGAAGCGCCGAAGCTCATCGAATATAATGCGCGCTTCGGCGATCCGGAAACCCAGGTGCTGATGCTGCGGCTGAAGTCGGATCTGCTGCCGGCGCTGCTCGCCTCGCGCGACGGCATGCTCAAGGCGTTCGATCTGCGCTGGTACAGCGACCCGGCGCTGACCGTTGTCATGGCCGCCAAAGGTTATCCCGGCGCCTACAAGCGCGGCAGCGTCATCGAGGGGCTCGATGCCGCGAGCGAGGTCCAAGGCGTCGAGATTTTCCATGCCGGCACCACGGCCGATGGCGGCAAGATCCTCGCCAATGGCGGCCGCGTGCTCAATGTGTCCGCCATCGGGGCGACCGTTCGCGAGGCGCAGGCCCGCGCCTATGAGGCGGTGTCGCGCATCCGCTGGCCGGACGGCTTCTGCCGGCACGATATCGGCTGGCGCGCGGTGGAACGGGAAAAAGAGCAGCAGAAAAACTGACGCCCGGTGTCGCGGCTATAATTCATCCGTCATTGCGAGCGAAGCGAAGCAATCCAGCTCCCGCGGCAAGCCGGATTGCTTCGTCGCGTCGCTGCTCGCAATGACGAATGTGATGTTCTAAATTCCCCCGCCATGACAGTCAGTGAGCGCCAGAAAGCCTTTTCCGGCACGCGAGAGGTCGCCGAACGGCTGCGCTTCGATGCTGCGCCGCTGGAAGCCTATTTGCGGGATCACGTGCCGAGATTTTCCGGGCCGGTCACGGTCAGCCAGTTCAAGGGCGGCCAATCCAATCCGACCTATCTCATCGACACGCCACAGCGCCGCTATGTGCTCCGCCGCAAGCCGCCGGGAAAGCTCCTGCCCTCGGCGCACGCCGTCGACCGCGAGTTCAAGGTGATCAGCGCCGTCTACGGCCAGGACTTTCCGGTCGCCGCGCCGGTGCACTATTGCGCCGACGACAGCATCATCGGCACCGCTTTCTTCATCATGGGCTATGTCGAGGGCCGGGTGTTCTGGGAGCCGCAGATGCCGGCGTCCGAACCGGGTGAACGGGGGCGCGTCTATGACACCATGAACGCGATGCTAGCGCGGCTGCACACATTCGATCCAGCCGCGATCGGGCTTGCCGATTTTGGCCGTGGCGAAAACTACGTCGCGCGCCAGGTCGAGCGCTGGTCGAAGCAGTATCGCGCCTCCGAGACGCAGCGCGTCGAAGAGATGGAAAATCTCATCGCCTGGTTGCCGGCGCATCTGCCGCCGCCGCAGCCGGCGCGGCTGGTGCACGGCGATTACCGGCTCGACAACATGATCCTGGCGCCGGTCGAGCCGAAGATCCTGGCCGTGCTCGATTGGGAATTGTCGACGCTCGGCGACCCGCTCGCCGATTTCACCTATCACCTGATGCAATGGCACATGCCGCATTCTGAGGCCGGCACCGGCTCACTCGCCGGCTTCGATCTCGACACACTCGGCATTCCCTCGCTGCGGTCTTACGTCGAGGCCTATGTGGCGCGCACCGGGCTCGATCCGCGGCCGCATCTGCCGGTCTATTTCGCCTATAATTTCTTCCGCCTCGCCGCCATCATGCAGGGCATTGCCGGCCGCGTTCGCGACGGCACCGCAACCAGCGCCTTCGCCGCGGCCAAGGCCGAACTGGTGCGGCCGCTCGCCGCCAAGGGCTTCGAGTTCATGCGCGAGGCGGGATCTTGAAGACGTTTGCGTTGGCTTTGGGCGGCGGCGGCGCGCGCGGCCTCGCCCATATTGCAGTCATCGAAGCGCTCGACGAGATGGGCGTGAAGCCGACAGCGATCGCCGGCACTTCGATCGGCTCGCTGATCGGGGCGTCTTACGCCGCCGGCATGAGCGGCAAGGATATCCGCCATCACGTCATCGCCTTCGCCCATGACTGGAGCAACACGCGGCGCCTCCTCATGAGCGCACGTGCCGGCAATCTCGCCGACCTTTTATCAGGCCGGTTCAGCCAGGCGACGCAAATGGATGCCGAGAAATTCTGCGAGCAATTCATGCCGAGCCGAGTGCCGGAGGTTTTTTCGCAGCTCACGATCCCGTTTACCGCGATGACCACCGACCTGCATGGCCGCAGCGAGAGGCCAATCACATCGGGACCGCTGCGCCCGGCGCTCGCCGCCTCGATCGCCATACCTGGCCTGTTCCGCCCGATCGTCATCGACGGCCGCGTCCTGATCGATGGCGGCGCTACCAATCCGATGCCCTTCGATAAGCTCAAAGGCGTTGCCGATCGCGTCGTCGCTGTCGACGTGTACGGCATTCCCGAGGTCGACCGCGTCGACATCCCCAATTCCTGGGAGACTGTTTATGCCACCGCGATGGTCATGGGCGGCGCCATCATCGCAGCAAAGCTCGAGCACGAGACGCCCGATCTCCTGATCCGGCCCAATGTCAGCATTTTCCGTACACTCGGCTTCCTGCAGGCAAGCGCCATCATCCGCGCCGCCGAAACCGTGAAGACCGAGATCAAGGAAAGGCTCGGCGCGCTGCTGGCTTGAGCGTCAACGCCGCTCCTTGAAAAATTCCTTGAGCAGCGCCGAGGCCTCGGCGTCCGCAAGTCCGCCATAGATTTCAGGGCGATGATGGCAGGTTGGCGAAGAGAAGAACTGCACGCCACTCTCGACCGCGCCGCCTTTGGGATCTGCCGCGCCATAATAGAGCCGGCGGATGCGGGCGAAGGACACCGCGCCCGCGCACATGGCGCAAGGCTCGAGCGTGACATAGAGGTCGCAGTCCTCGAGCCGCTCGGAACCGAGCGCGGCCGCGGCCGCACGGATGGCGACCACCTCGGCATGCGCCGTCGGATCGCGCTCGGCGAGCGTCCGGTTGCCGGCGCGAGCGATCACGGCGCCGGCGCACACGATCACGCAGCCGACCGGCACTTCGCCGCGCGCCGCCGCGATACGGGCCTGTTCCAGCGCCATATCCATGAACGAGGTCATGAAAGATAATTTGGTCCTCTGCCGCCGGCTCTGCTATCAGCCGTCATTGAAGGACCGAATATGGACGGCAACAGCGACCAGCACAAATCCGGCGAGCGCATCGCCAAGGTGATTGCCCGCGCCGGGCTTGCCTCCCGCCGTGAGGCCGAGGATTGGATCGCGGCCGGCCGGGTCGCCGTCAATGGCGAGGTGATCCGTTCCGCGGCACTCAACGTTACGGACCGCGACAGCATCAGCGTCGACGGCGAGCCGCTGCCGGAGCGCGAGCGCACCCGGCTGTTCCTCTATCACAAGCCGCGCGGGCTGCTCACCACGCATGCCGATCCACAGGGCCGGCCGACCATCTTCGCCAAGCTGTCACGCAGCCTGCCGCGCCTGATCAGCGTCGGCCGTCTCGATTTCAACACCGAGGGGCTTTTGCTCCTGACCAATGACGGCGAACTCGCTCGCGTGCTCGAACTGCCTGCGACCGGCTGGCTGCGGCGCTACCGCGTCCGCGCGCATGGCACCATCACGCAGGACAAGCTCGATGCGCTACACTCCGGCATTACCATCAGCGGCATCCATTACGGCGCCATCGAAGCCGCCATCGACCGCGTTCAAGGCGCCAATCTCTGGCTGACCTTCGCCATTCGCGAGGGCAAGAACCGCGAAGTGCGCACCGTTCTCGCTCATCTCGGACTTGAAGTGACCCGCCTCATCCGGGTGTCGTTTGGGCCGTTCCAGCTCGGCGAGCTCGAGGAAGGCGAAGTCGAGGAAGTGCGCACCCGCGTGCTGCGCGAGCAGCTCGGCGAAAAATTGATCGCGATGGCCGAGCTAGATTTTTCCGGGGCCGTGCTCAGGCGCGAGGAGGCCGACGCGCAAGAGAAAGGCCGCGAGCGGCGCGAGCGAGGCAAAAGTCCGCGCGGCGATCACCGCGTCACGCCGTGGTCGAAAAAGCCGGACGAAAAGACGAACGCCGCACGGCCGAAACAAAAACGCCGGACCAAAGGCGCGGAGCACGCCTGGCGCGCGCACGACGACGAGCAGCCGGGGAGGAAACTGCGCCGTAAGTTTCGCGGCGCGCGCGCTGACGAATCGCGGCCGCAGCCGCCCGGCAAGATGCGCGCCGGCGCGCTCACCGACCGCAAAGGCCGAAGCATTACTGTCGAGCGCTATGGCGAGCCGCCGGCACGCGAGCAACCGCGCGAGGAATTCAGCAAGCGTCCGCGCTTTGGCGAGCGCCAAGATCGAAGCAAAGATGAACGCACGAACGAACGGTTCGGCAAGCGTCCGCACAAACCATCCGGCCGCCGCCGCGCCCCAGATCGATCGCGCGGCGCGCGTCCGCATCGGCCCAAAGGTAAGAAATCTTAGCGGAGCATGATCTTGTCCGAAAACCGGTACCCACTTTTCGGGACCATGCTCTGATGCGCGTCGTCGGCGGACGCCTGCGCGGGCGCGCGCTCGCCGCGCCGAAATCGCAGAGCATCCGGCCGACCGCAGACCGGTTGCGCGAGTCGCTGTTCAACATTCTCCGCCACGCCTATGACGACCCGATCTCAGGCGCGCGTGTGCTCGACCTGTTCGCCGGCACCGGCGCGCTCGGCATCGAGGCCCTGTCGCATGGCGCGGCCTTTGCGCTTCTGGTCGACGATGGCGCCGAAGCGCGGGCGCTGCTGCGCGAGAATACGACCACGCTCGGGCTTGGCGGTGTGACAAAAATCTATCGCCGGGACGCCACCCAACTTGGGCCGATCGAGACACTGACGCCGTTCTCGCTCGCGTTCCTCGATCCGCCCTATGGCCAAGGTCTCGCCGAGAACGCGCTGGCCTCGGCACGCGCCGGCGGCTGGCTCACGGCGGACGCGCTGATCGTGGTCGAAGAGGCGGCCAAATCCGCCTTCGTCGCGCCTGAAGGCTTTGCGGAGCTCGCGCGCCGCCGCTATGACGATACGGAATTCATCATTCTCCGGCTCGCCCCGCGTGAGCCGGATAGGTGAGCGCGCCATCTGCGCCGGGTTCGGCCCCGTCGATCATGAACGCTAGCGTGACGTGATCCGGCCCGAGAATGTGAAACACAGTCTCGCTGGCGGCGATCAGATAATCGGAAATGATCCGCCGGTGACATTGCCACCACAACGTCTCCGCACACATGATAACGCAGCGCTTGGCATGGCCGAGCTGCCGCAGTCTTTCCAGCGCAGCGTGAAAATCCTCGCCCATCGCGTAGTCGGCGTAATTGTGGAAGCTTTCGTTCTGCCAGAATCCGTTCGTGGCCGGCGGCACATTGCGCTGCCGACCGCGGCGGCCGCCCAGCGCCGCGATGTGCTCGTAGCCGATCTGGAAATCGGAAAGTGAGCGCGGCAGCGTGTCGGCGTTATATTGCGGATTGGTGCGCGAGCGCGGAATGGCGCGCACGTCGACCACGAGCCGCACATCGGCGTCTTTCAGCAAGCCGACAAAGACGTCGAGCGGCCGAACCGAATGCCCAATCGTAAAAAACGGATTCGCCATCCAGGACCTACGGTGAAGCGGAAGCCATGCGTTCGCCAGAACCAATGCGCGATCGCCACGCCCGTTCCGGCGCGCCCCACCAAAGCCTCAGTCCGCGCTGATCCCGGCGTCGTGCACCACCTTGCTCCAGCGCGCGACCTCCTCGGCCTGGAATTTGGCGAGATAGTCCGGCGTCCGCCGCTCGGGCGGCGCGATCTCGAGGCCGAGATCCTCTAGCCGCGTGTGGATCGCCGGATCGTCGAGCGTATCGCTCACCGCCTTGTTGAGCTTCGCCACGACGGCCGGCGGCGCCTTTGGCGGCAGGAAGAACGCATTCCATACGCTCGCTTCGACGCCCGGCAGACCCTGCTCGGTCGAGGTCGCGAGATCGGGAATGATCTTCGCCCGATGCGCCGCCATCACCGCGAGCCCTTTGACGGTGCCCTGCTTGGCCAGCACCGCGCCGGTCTGGATGGTCGAGCACATATAGTCGATGCGGCCGCCAATCAGATCCTGCTGCGCCGGCGCTTCGCCCCGATAGGGCACGTGCGTGACATTGACGTCCATCGCGGTGTTGAGCAGAACGCAGGGCAGATGCGTGCCGGAGCCGACGCCGGCCGAGCCGAACTGCATCTTGCTCTGGTTGGCTTTCACGTAAGCGACGAAGTCCTGCAGGTTCGCCGCCGGCAAATCCTTGCGCGCAATCAGAATGCGCGGCAACTCGGTTGCGAGCCCAACCGGCGTGAAATCGGTGAGCGAATTGTACAGCGGCGTTTTGTACAGCGCCTGGCTATACGCCTGCGTGCCGCTATTGCCGATCAGCATCGTATAGCCGTCGGGATCGGCCTTGGCGACGCGGGCGCTGCCGGCCATGCCGGCGGCAGCGCCGACATTCTCGACCACGATCGGCTGGCCGAGAAGTTCGCCCATGCGCTGCGCCTGGATGCGCGCCGACAGATCGACACCACCACCGGCCGAGAACGGCACGATCAGCGTGATCGGACGGCTCGGCCACTCCTCGGCTTGCGCTCCGGAGGCAGCGACAAGCAACACACTGGCAAACAGCACACGTGACAGTTTCATCATTCAGCGCCTTCCAAACAGCCGCTCGATATCGGCGAGTTTCAGTTCCACATAAGTCGGCCGGCCATGATTGCACTGGCCGGAATTCGGCGTCGCTTCCATCTCGCGCAGGAGCGCATTCATCTCTTCGGGCTTGAGCCGCCGGCCGGCGCGCACCGAGCCATGACAGGCCATCGACGAGGCCACCTGCATCAAGCGCCGCTCGAGCGGCAGGGTCTCGTCCCATTCGTTTAAATGCTCGGCCAGATCGCGCAGAAGCCCGGCGCCATCGATCTCGCCAAGAAGCGACGGCGTCTCGCGCAAAGCCACGGCGCCGGGGCCAAAAGCTTCGAGCACGAGACCAAAGCGGGCGAGTTCGTCGGCACGCGCGACCAGTCGTTCGACATCGGCCTCGTCCATTTCGACGATCTCGGGAATGAGCAGGATCTGCCGCGCCACGCCGGACTGTTCGAGTGCGGCCTTGAGCCGCTCATAGACGATGCGCTCGTGAGCGGCGTGCTGATCGACAATGACCAGGCCGTCGCGGGTCTGCGCCACGATATAGGTCTCATGCACCTGGGCGCGCGCGGCGCCGAGCGGATGGTCGAGCAGTTCCGGCGCCGGCGCGGTTTCCGCCGCCCCGGCAAAACCTTCGCGCAGGTCGGCTGCCGGCGCGCCGACATCAAAGGCGGCCTGGGCCGCCTCGGCAAAGCCGGGGCGCAGCGGCGCAAAGGGCCTGCGCGTATCTTGCGGCCGCGCCGGCGAGCGGCGCCAGTCCCAGCCGCGCGGCGGCGCCACCGCCGGGCGAAACGCCGCGATCGTCGCCGAGCCTCCGGTCGTCGCCGCCCGCGTGCCCTCGCGCGCCAGCGTCGTTTTCAGCGCGCCGACGATCAGCGCCCGCACCAGGCCGGCATTGCGGAAGCGCACTTCGGCCTTGGCCGGATGCACGTTCACGTCGACCTCGGGCGGCGGCAGCGTGACGAACAAGGCAAGCACAGGGTGCCGGTCGCGCGGCAGGTAATCGGCATAGGCGCCGCGCACGGCGCCAAGCAGCAGCTTGTCGCGCACCGGACGACCGTTGACGAACAGATATTGGCCGAGCGCATTGGCGCGGGTCAGCGTCGGCAGCGCGGCGAAGCCGTGAATGACGACGCCGTCGCGCTCGGCGGCGATCTCGACGGCGTTGGCGCGGAATTCGGCACCGAGCACGTCGCCGAGCCGGGCCAGCCGTCCAGGCGCACCAGGCAGAGCTGCGGCAAAGGTCACCGGCGTGCGCTCTTCGCCGGCCAGCGTGAAGGCAACGTCGGGCCGGCTCATCGCCAGCCGGCGCACCACCTCGCGCACCGCCTCGGCTTCGGTGCGGTCGAGCTTGAGGAATTTGAGCCTCGCCGGCGTCGCGTAGAACAGATCGCGCACCTCGACGCGGGTGCCCTCGCCCAAAGCCGCGGGCTTCACCTCCGATTTCGCGCCAGCGTCGACCTCGATCGTCCAGGCATGCGGCTCCTGCGCATGCCGTGTCGCGATCGACAGCCGCGCCACGGCGCCGATCGAGGGCAAGGCCTCGCCGCGGAAGCCGAGCGTGCGGATCGAGACCAGATCGTCATCGGCGAGCTTCGAGGTGGCGTGCCGCTCGACCGCGAGCGGCAGATCGGTGGCCGTCATGCCCGAACCGTCGTCGCTGATGCGGATCAGCCGCCGCCCGCCGCCGTCGGTCAGTACATCGATCCGCCGCGCGCCGGCATCGAGGGCGTTTTCCACAAGCTCCTTGACCACGCTTGCCGGGCGCTCAACGACCTCGCCTGCGGCGATGCGGTTCACGGTCGATTCGGGGAGCTGGCGGATCGGCATGGGCGATGGAAATTCGTGATTCTGCGGCCAAACTGAGCGGCCAAACTAACTGGGATTGAGCGCGGGCGAAATCCGGGGCAGATAGCCGCAGCCAACCCGTTGAAAAGCGCGTCAGGAGCCCGTGAATGGCCTATCTGCCCGGCATCGCCCTCGCCGCCTCCGGCGCGCTCGCCTATGTGATCGGCTGCCTGATGTATCTCGCCTATCGCCGGGAAAAAGACCCGGCGCGCAAGAACAAGACGCTGATGATCTATGGACTGGTGATGATCGGGCTCGGCGTCATCGCGCTCGGCGGCGGGCTCTACACGCTTGAAGTCACCCAGTTCCACGCATTCGGCGGCTGAGCTTCGCCGCGGCGCGCGTTCGATTCGCGGCGCAGCATCCTCACTTCGTCGGCGGCCGTAGCGTGGGAAACCACACCTCGCCAGCAGCGTTTACCCGGCATGGATCGCGGCAGATACTCGCAAGCTCAGACAACCTGGAACACAGCGGGAGGAAGAGGACATGTTCGTCGTCATCTTCGAAGTCCAGCCTAAGGCCGGGCGCTTTAACGAATATCTCGAGCTTGCCAAATATCTCAAGCCCAAGCTCGAAGCGATCGACGGCTTCATCGACAATGAGCGTTACGAGAGCACGCGCACCAAAGGCCGCATCCTGTCGCTATCGACTTGGCGTGACGAAAAATCGGTGATCCGCTGGCGCACGCAGGGCGAACATCACGGCGTACAGGAGAAAGGCCGCTTCGACATTTTCGAGGACTATCACTTGCGCGTCGGCGAAGTGACCGACGACAGCAACCCGCCGCAGGAAATCGCCGTCATCGAGCAGCATTTCGACGAGACCGAAAACAAGACGTCCAAGGCCGCTTCGATCGTCGAACTGACACCGCCGCAAGAGCAGAAGGTCAGGCAGGAGAGCGAACAGACGCCCGGTCAGATTGCGGCGGAGCTCGGCCTCGACACGGCCGGCGGCGTTGTCGACCAAGAGCTGTTCAAGAGCATCACCACGCCGGGCAAGCTCGTTCTGCTCGTCAGCTGGGACGGCGCCGACGCGGCCTTGGCGTGGCAGCCGAAATCGGTCGGCGGCTTTGGCGGCATACGTCACCGGCGCGTTCGCGTCATCCGCGACTACGGCATGCGCGATCGCGGTGAAGCGCCGCAATTCTATCCCGATGTAAGCACGGGCGGCAAAGTCGCCGCGGAATGACGTCAGCCCGCGCGCCTGCGGATCAATGGCGGCAGTTCAGTCGAACGAAGGCCTGCTGCGGCGTTGCTGCTTGATGCCGGCACGGCGCTTCTTGCCTTCGATGCGGCGTTCGCGCGAGGCCTTGGTCGGCCTGGTCGGCCGCCGCTTCACCGGCGCCACGGCGGCCTGGCGGATCAGTTCGAGGAGGCGTTCTAAAGCATCCGCGCGATTGCGGACCTGCGTGCGATGGCGCTGCGCGATGATCACCAGCACGCCGTCCCGCGTCAGCCGCGCGCCCGCGAGCCGTTCGAGGCGAGAGCGCACGTCAGGCGGCAGCGACGGCGAATGCCGCACGTCGAAGCGCAATTGCACCGCGGTCGAGAGCTTGTTGACATTCTGCCCGCCCGGCCCCGAAGCGCGCACGAATTGTTCTTCGATCTCGCGCTCGTCGATTTCGATGTGAGAAGTGACGCGGATCATGGCTGAGGACCGGTTGCGACTTGTCGCTGCAACAATACCGTAGTTTGAGCGGCGCCGAAGCAACCCCGTACTGTCATGCCGGGCTTGTCCCGGGCATCCCGATCGATGAGGCAGTGGCCCTAGAACCGAAATGGCCGGGACAAGCCCGGCCATGACGACTTCAGCTGTTCTAATAAGCCTTATTTCGCCGTCTGCGAGGTCGACGCAACGGCCTGCGATTTGCCGACCACGGTGATCAGAAGCCCGCTGCTCAGGAGACGCTTGGCGACGCGCTTGGTGTCGTCCAGCGTGACCGCGCCGATCATTTGCGACCGCTTCTGGAAGTAGTCGGGATCGAGCCCATCGAGCTGCAGCTGGACCAACAGTGCCGCGATCTTGGTCGAGGTGTCGAGATTGAGCGCGAACGAGCTGTTGAGATAATTCTTCGCCTCGGTCAGCTCAGCCTCGGTCGGACCGGTCTCGGCGAAGCTGCGGATCTCCTTCTGCACCAGATCGATCGTCTCATTGGCGCGGTCGGCGCGGGTCGCGGTCCCGCCAATCAGGATGGCCGAATGTTCGAGCCAGATCAGGCTGTCGGAGATCCCATAAACGAGCCCGCGCTTTTCGCGCACCTCCTGATAAAGGCGCGAATCCGACGAGCCGCCGCCGAGAATGTGGTTCATGACATAGGCGGCCATGAAATCGGGATCCTTGCGCGCGATGCCTGGACCGCCGAAATCGACCACGGTCTGCGGCACGTCGAGATTGACGTCGATACGGCGGCCGAGCCCCTGCGGAACGGCGGCCTCGATCGGCGTCAGGTCCGGCTTCTCCGGCAGCGCGCCGAACACGCGGTCGAGGATCGGCTTCAAGGTCTCGGCGTCGATGTCGCCGACCACCGCGACTTTGAGGTTCTGCCGCGCCAGCACTCTATGCGTATAGGCCTTCATGTCGTCGACGGTGATGCCGGCGAGCGTTTCCGGCGTGCCGTTGACCGGGCGGCCGTAAGGGTGGCCCTCGAACGCGGTCTGCCACCAGCGCTGGCTTGCGATATCGCCGGGGCTTGTCGTCTGCCGGCGCAGGATCGAGAGCAGTTGGGCGCGATTGATCTCGACATCGGAGGCATCGAGACGCGGCTCGGTCAGCGCCAGCCGGAACAGATCGAAGGCCTCGTCGCGATTTTCGGTCAGCGTGCGCAACGCGCCGCGCACCGAGTCGCGCTCGGCGGAAAAGCTCAGCTCGATGGCCTTGCGCTCGAGCCGGTCGGAGAAGGCCTTGGAATCGAGATTGCCGGCGCCTTCATCGAGCATGGAGGCGACGAAGCTCGCCGTGCCGGATTTGCCGGGCGCGTCCTGCGCCGCGCCGCCTTCGAAGGCGACATCGACGGCAATCATCGGCACCGCGGGCTCGTGCACGAGCCAGGCGACGATGCCGCCCGGGCTCACCACACGCTCGATCGTGGTCGCGCCGGCGGGCGCGGCCAAGAGCGGAACCGTGGCGAACAGTGCGAGCGGCAGCGCGAATGCTCTCACGAGGCGCCGGAGACCGGCGCGGGACGAAGCAGGTGAAAAAGCATTCACGAGTGGCTCTCCTCAGGCTGCAGACTTTTGACGAGATAGCCCGTCACCGAATGGCGGCGATCGAGCCAGGTGTGGGCGGCTTGTTGGATGGCGTCGGCGCTGACGGCGCGGATACGGTCGGGCCAGGTGCGCACCTGGTCGACGGTCTGGCCGGTGGCGAGCGCCGCCCCGTACCAGCGCGCCAGAGTCGCCTGGTTGTCCTGCGCATAGACCGCGTCGGCGATCAGGCGGTTCTTGGCCCGCTCGAGCTCGTCGGCGGTCACGCCGTTCTTGATGACGTCGTTGAGCACGGCATCGATCCCCTGCTCGACATCGTGCAAGGACACGCCCGGCCGCGGCGCGGCATAGACGCCGAACCTGGCGTAATCGAGCGCGGTGCCGGAATAGAACGCGCCGGCGGTGAGCGCGATGCCCTTGTCGACGACCAGCGTACGGTAGAGCCGGCTGTTGGCGCCCGAGCCGAGCACATGCGACAGAACGTCGAGCGCCTCGCTCTCGCCGGCCTTCGCCGTGGTGTCGGACGGCGCGAGATATTCGCGGCTGACGCTCGGCTGTTCGACGCGCGGATCGGCAAGTGTCACGGTGCGCGGCGCTTCCTGGACCGGCTCGGTCGGGCGCAGCCGCGGCGCGATCGTGGTGCGCACCGAGACCTTGCCGTAGGTCTCTTCGGCGGCGGCCTTCACTTCGTCCGGCGTGACATCACCCGCGACCACGACGATGGCGTTGTTCGGCGTGTAGAAGCGCTTGTAGAAGGCAAGCGCGTCCTCGCGCGTGAGCTTTTCGATCTCGTGCCGCCAGCCGATCGTCGGACGGCTATAGGGATGATTGAGATAGAGCGCGGCATCGACCTGTTCGTTCAGGCGCGCATTGGGATTGTTGGCGACGCGCATATTCTGTTCTTCGAGCACGACATTGAGCTCGGGCTTCACCACCGCGTCGGTGAGCACGAGATTGGTGATGCGGTCGGCCTCGAGCGCCATCATCTCCTTGAGGTGCTCGCGCGGAACGCGCTGGAAGAACCCGGTATAGTCTTCGGTGGTGAAGGCGTTCTCCTGGCCCCCGATGGCGGCGACGTCCTGCGAGAACGCCGCGCCCGGATGCTTCTCGGTGCCCTTGAACATCAGGTGTTCGAGGAAATGCGCGAGGCCCGATTTGCCAGGCGTCTCGTCGGCGGCGCCGACCTTGTACCAGATCATGTGGGTGACGACCGGCGCGCGGTGATCCTGCACCACGACGACTTCAAGGCCGTTGGCGAGGGTGAAGCCGGTCACTTCCGGCCCGGTCGCGGCGCGCGCCGCGCCGCTCAACGCTGCGAGCGCCGCAGCGAGCATCAGGAATTTGGTCAAGTCTTTCCTCCGCATACAAGTCTCCCGCTTCACGCGAGCAAGATGCGTGCCGGGTTGTTCGACATTACGCTTAAGTCAGGGCCCCTCACCCATGGAGCGGGCCGCCACCATGAGCCGAAAATATCTTTCGCGCTCGGCTCGTCATCAGGCCGCGAATTTTGCGAAGACCGCGGGCCGCCATTCGATATCAGTCAATTTCAGCGTGCGCCGGATTACCGCTGAACCTCCATGCGCTCGCCGAGCGTCTTCGGCACATAGCCCTTGTGCTCAGGCACGAGGCCATAGGGCTGATCCGGCGACGGCGTGAGATAGCCGGGCGGCGGATCGGTCAGCGAGGCGCGGGCCGGCTCGCCGGTAAAGGTCGCGGTTTCCGTCTTGTTGGGATTCATCCAGCTGAAGTCGAACAGATTGCGCTTCGCCTTGTTCGCCGGCTCGCTCTGTTCCGGCGTGCCGGGAGCGGGGACGACTTTGGAGTCGCGGCTGACATTGTTGAGTTCATCGGGGCGCAGCGCCCGATCGGCCTCGGCGGCACGGTCGTATTGCTGGATGACCGGCTTATCGTCCTTCTTGACCTTGCGCTTGACGACGTCGGGGTCCTTAGGCCAGTTCGGCGCGGTCGCCTGGTTGGTCGCCGGCGGCGGCAGATTGCGGGTCGGCGGCACCACGAGCGGCGAGCGCTCGCTGTAATTGATGTCGTACTGGGTATCGGCAGGATTCTTCACGCCGAGGTTCTTCCAGAACTTGTCGCTGAAAGATTCCTTTGAAGCCATGTCGTCGTCGCCGGCGCGCGCCGCGGAGACATGACCAAAGGCCATAAGCGCCAAGACGGCGGCGCTCAAAGCCAAATGCGTGAATTTCAGCTGCGCTGTTTTCATCCGATCCCGCGGCATGCTCTCACCTCGAACCGCCTGCATCGATCAAGTGCATCCTGCCGCCTCGGCAAAAGCACCGTCGGTAAGCCTAGCCGCAAACGCTTTACGGCCGTTAACTTTTGAATCTCTTGGGGACCCCCCCCCGCCTCAAACCCAACCGATCAACCGAAGCCCCACAACCGGCCGTAACATCGGCTTTATACCCGCGATCAGGGCGCTTTTGCGGCACCCCGTCCGAACAGCAATTCATACAGAAGAGCCACCACCCCGGCAACAATGGCCACATCGGCCAAGTTGAAAACATACCAGCGGAAGGTGAAGGCCGTCGTATCGATATGGAACAGCACGAAATCCATCACGCCGGGCCAATGCAGCCGGTCGAGCGCGTTACCGACGGCGCCGCCGAGGATAAGGCCCAAGGCTGCGGCAGTGAGCCGCGTCTGGGCGTGGGTCAGCCAAGCCCAGAGCAGGACCACGGCCGCGACTTTGAATGCCATGAGCCCCCAGACGCCGGCGGTACTTTCCTGCGGAAACAGGCCGTAACTGATGCCGGTATTCCAGGCCAGCACGATGTCGAGATACGGGCCGAGCGCGATGCCGCGCGAATCAGCCAGATGCACGCCATTGAGCAGCCAGAACTTCAGCGCCTGATCGGCCGCGCAGGCCAGTACCGCAACGATCAGCGCAAAGGCGCTAAAGCGCCCCCAGATATACGAGCCGCCTGCCTGGCTGCCGGATTTGGGCTGTGCCGCGTCTGTCAACGACATGTCTCCTCTGGTGGTCGCCCGTTTCAGGCGTCCCTACTCGGCCGCCTTGCCCATCGTCTCCCATTCGCGCAGGGCTTGCGCGTCGCGCGGCGTGACATCGGGAAATTGCGGGTCCTGACCGACCGCGGGCGAGATCTTCCAGGAGCGCGCGCATTTCGTGCCCTGCGCCCGTTCTGGCACGACGGCGACGCCCGCGACATCCGGTAGCCGGAACGCGTCGGCCGGCCCCTCGCCTTCGACCAGCGCCGCGCCCGAGGTGATGCAGACTTCGGCAAGATCGACGTCGACTACGGCCGCAAACACATCGGCGTCGGCGATATGGATGACCGGATGCGCCTCGAGCGAAGAGCCGATGCGCTTTGCCGCGCGCTCAAGCTCAAGCGCGCCGGTGACGACACGGCGGACATTGCGCACCTTGCGCCATTTCTCGGCGAGCGTCTCGTCGCGCCACGCAGGCAGCACATTCGGGAACGGCTCGAGATGCACCGATTTCGCTTCCGGATAACGTGACAGCCAGGCTTCCTCGGCGGTGAAGCACAACAGCGGCGCGAGCCAGCACACCGTGCAGCGGAACAGATAATCGAGCACCGTGAGGCAGGCTTTGCGCGTCTGCGATGAATAAGGATCGCAATAGAGCGTGTCCTTGCGGACGTCGAAATAGAACGCCGAGAGATCGACGGTCATAAACGCGTTCAGCGCGGCGAAGATGCGCTTATAGTCGAAATCGGCATAGGCTTGGCGGATCAGCGGATCGAGCTCGGCGAGGCGATGCAGCATCAGCCGCTCGAGCTCGGGCATCTGCTCGGGCTTGACCCGCTCGCCGTCGTGGAAATGCGCCAGATTGCCGAGCATCCAGCGCAGCGTGTTGCGCAGCTTGCGATAGGTGTCGACGGTGGTCTTCAGGATTTCCGGACCGATGCGCAGGTCGTCGGCGTAATCGGCGGCGCACACCCACATGCGCAGGATGTCGGCGCCGGATTGTTTGATCACGTCCTGCGGCGCGGTGACATTGCCGAGCGACTTCGACATCTTGCGCCCGTCCTCGTCGAGCACGAAGCCGTGGGTGAGCACGACGTCGAACGGCGCGCGGCCGCGGGTGCCGCAGCTTTCCAGAAGCGAGGACTGAAACCAGCCGCGATGCTGGTCGGAGCCTTCGAGATACATCACCTCGTCGTTGCCGCCATCGATCTTGCGCTTGATGCCGGCAAGGCCGGGAAAGTGCTTGGGGTCTTCCAGAACGAAAGCATGCGTCGAGCCGGAATCGAACCAGACGTCGAGGATGTCGTCGACCTTCTGCCAGCCGTCATTGCCGAGCTTGCCGAGGAACCGCTCGCGCGCGCCCGGCGCGTACCAGGCATCGGCGCCCTCTTTCTCGAAGGCCTCGACAATGCGGAGATTGACTTCGGGGTCGTCAAGAACCTCGACCGAACCGTCCGATTTCTCCTTGATGAACACGGTGATCGGCACGCCCCAGGCGCGCTGGCGCGAGATCACCCAGTCCGGGCGACTCTCGATCATGCCGTTGATGCGATTCTCGCCCGCCGCCGGCACCCAGCGCGTCGCTTTGATGGCGGTGAGCGCGCGATGACGCAGCGTGTCGTTGTGCCGGTCGATATCCTTATCCATCGCAATGAACCATTGCGGCGTGTTGCGGAAGATCACCGGCTTCTTCGAACGCCAGGAATGCGGATATTGATGCTTGAGCCGCGAGCGCGCGAGCAGCATGCCGGCTTCGATCAAGGCCTTGATCACCGCCTCGTTGGCATCGCCTTTCTCGCCCTTGTCGGTGAGCACGCGCTTGCCGGTGAACCCCGGCGCCTGGTCGGTATAGCGGCCGTCGGCATCCACGGTGTACGGGATATGCGTATTGATGACTTGTGCCGAAAGCTTGGCCGCATTCGTCATCCAGACATCGAAGTCTTCGCGGCCGTGGCCCGGCGCGGTGTGCACGAACCCGGTACCGGTATCGTCGGTGACGTGGTCGCCGGCGAGCAGCGGCACTTTGAAATTGTAGCCTTCGTTGAATTGCTTGAGCGGATGCGCACAGACGATCTTGGCGAGATCCTCGGCCTCGATCTTGCGCAGCCGCTTATAGGCGGTCACCCGCGCCTGCCGCAGCACGTCGAGCGCGAGCTTGTCGGCGAGAACAAACAGATCGCCGTTCTTCGCCCAATTGTCGGACGGCGCATCGGTGACCTGATAGAGACCATATTCGATCTTCGGCGAAAAGCTGATGGCGCGGTTGCCCGGCAGCGTCCACGGTGTGGTGGTCCAGATCACCACCGAGGCTTCGGCGAGCTGACGGTTCTCGGCGGCGCTGCCGGCGCTCGACGCGGCGATCGGAAATTTCACCCACACCGAGTCCGACGTGAAGTCCTCGTACTCGACTTCAGCTTCGGCGAGCGCGGTCTTCTCCACCACCGACCACATCACGGGCTTGCTGCCGCGATAGAGCGTGCCGTTGGCGGCGAACTTCATCAGCTCACGCGCGATCTGCGCCTCGGCGGGGTGGCTCATGGTCGTATAGGGATGCGCCCAGTCGCCGACCACGCCGAGCCGGATGAATTCCTCGCGCTGCACGTCGATCCAATGCTGCGCGAAGCGGCGGCACTCCTTGCGGAATTCGACCAGCGCGGCGGGATCGGAGAAATCCGGCTTGGCTTTGCCCTTGGCGCGGTAATTCTCCTCCTCGATCTTCCATTCGATCGGCAGGCCGTGACAGTCCCAGCCCGGCACGTAATTGGAATCGGAGCCGAGCATCTGCTGACTCTTCGTCACCACGTCCTTGAGGATCTTGTTGAGCGCGTGGCCGATATGGATGTTGCCGTTGGCGTAGGGCGGCCCATCATGCAGCACGAAGCGCGAGCGGCCCTTGCCGACCGCGCGCAGCGCCTCGTAAAGCCCGATCTTCTTCCAGCGCGCCAGAATCTCCGGCTCCTTCTGGGGCAGACCGGCGCGCATCGGGAAGTCTGTCTTGGGCAGGAACAGCGTCTGCGAATAATCGCGTTCTTTGGCAGGCGTATCGGTCATCCGGGCCTTCTAACAAGCCGGTTGCGGTGCGGAAAGGGTAAAGGCGACGCCGTCCGCAGCCTTCTTAGGCCGGAACCATCGGCGCCAAATCGGCGTTAATTCAACGGGATAAGTAACGCGCACGGGCGCAGGGCGACGAAAGGTAACCGTGGAATATATCCGCGCTGGGCGCGAACTCCGCAACGCTCTGGTGATCAGCGACCCAACCCCGGTCGACAGCGTCCAGAGAATGTGGACCGCGGCCGGTCAGGCCGCCTCGATCGGCATCTTCCTGCTGCTGTTCGGCGCCTTCCTCTATATCGGTCACGCTTTCGTGTTGCCGGTCCTGGCCGCCGCCGTCATGGCCATGACCTTGGCGCCGCTGGTGAAGGGTGCGAAGCGCCGCGGCATACCGGCTTGGATCACGAGCTTGCTCATTCTCCTTTTCGGCGCAGGCATCATTAGCCTGGTCGCCACCATGATCGCGGGCCCGGTGAGCCAGTGGATCGGCCGCGCCCCCGAAATCGGCGCGAGCATCAAGCAGAAGCTCACCGTGCTCGACGCACCGCTGGCGTCGCTGCAGGAATTGCAGAACTCGCTGTCCGGCGGTAGCGGTGCGCTGCATGTCAGCGAGCCGGCGTCGAACGTGGTCCTGCCGGTGGTCGCCTTTGTGACACCGGCGGTTGGCGAGCTCTTGCTGTTCGTCGCCACGCTGCTGTTCCTTCTCATCGGCCAGAGCGAGTTGCGCAACAACATGATGGCGATGTTCAGCAGCCGCGAAGCGAAGCTGCGGTTTCTGAAAATCATGCGCGATATCGAGCGGAATTTAGCCGGCTATCTGACGGTGGTGACCATCGTCAATACGGCGCTCGGCGTCATCGTCGCGGTCGGCGCGTGGCTGATCGGGCTGCCTAATCCCGTGATCTTCGGCATGCTGGCGGGGCTGCTGAATTACGTGCCCTATGTCGGACCGGCGATCATGGTGATCGTGTTTTTCGGCGTCGGGCTCGTGACCTTCCCTGCGCTCGGCCAGGCCTTCATCGCGCCGCTCGGGTTCATCGCGCTCACCACCACTGAAGGGCATTTCATCACGCCGACCATCGTCGGCCGCCGTGTCTCGCTCAATCCGCTCTTGGTATTTCTGGGCTTGGCGTTTTGGACCTGGCTGTGGGGCCCGATCGGCGCGCTGCTGGCGGTGCCGCTGTCGATCATCGGCCTCGTCATTTTCAATCATCTGATCCCGGACGACGACGTCAGATTGCCCGATTAAATCGGGACTTTGCGGCCTTTCGGCCTTTGACTATGATCAATGGAACTTTCGCGATGCCGGGGCACTTATCCGGGCAATCGGTTTCTCCCAATCACGGAGTTGAACATATGAGCAGCGCTTCAACAGCCTCGCAAAACATTCGTGACGCCGCAAACGATACGGTTCGCGAAGCGCGCGAGGGAATGCGCGATGCCAGCCACGCCGCCTCAGACGCGTCCGGCAAGCTGCAAGACGACCTGCTGGCCCTGCGCGACGATCTGACGAAGCTCGCGGGCGAAATGCGCGAGGTCCTGTCGGCCCGCGGCAACGCGGCATGGCAGCGCGCCAGATCGGGGCTCGAAGATGCCGGCCGCGATGCCGCCGACGCTGCGCGCGAAGTCTCCGACAATTTCGTCGGCGTTGTCGATGAATCGCTCAAAGAGCGTCCCTACACGACCTTGGCGATCGTTGCCGGCATCGCCTTTCTGTTCGGATTGACGTGGCGACGCTGATCGGGCGACGCGCGGCGAGGAATCATCCAGATGCTCAAAAGCATCGCGCATGAGATTGCGCTCTCGATCCAGGCGAGAAACGGCCTGAACCCTGCTGTCATCGTCTGGACGGCGGTGATTGCGATCGCTGCGTTTGCCGCTTTCGTGTTCCTCTGCATCGCAGGCTATGCGTGGCTTTCGCTGCGGTTCGATCCCGTCATCGCCGGCCTGATCATGGCCGGGATTTTTATCGTCATCGCGCTGTTCGCAGCGCTCACCGCCGCGCTCATCCGCCAGCGCGTCAGGGAGCGCGCGATCCTTGCCCGCGCCGCCAAGGCGCATGCGCCGTCCTGGCTGCTTGATCCAAAACTTCTCGGCATCGCCGTCGAGGCCGGGCGCAGCATCGGCTGGACGCGGATCCTGCCGGTCGCCGTTCTCGGCTTTGTCGTCGCGCAATGGGCGCGTGAATCGCGCGCCGGACAGGACAAGCAGCAGAGCTAGATCGGCGGAAACAGATCGCCCGCCTGCTTCAGCGCTTCGCGCGCCCGCGCGCTGTCGTCCTGCATCTGCCGGACAAGATCGTCGATCGAAGCAAACGCCAACTCCTCGCGCAGCCATGCGATGAAGGCGACGTCGATGGTCTTGCCGTAAAGATCGCCGGAGAAATCGAACAGAAACACTTCGAGCAGCACGCGGCCGTTATCGAAAGTCGGCCGCCGGCCGAAGCTCGCCACCGCGTCGTAGCGCTTGCCGTCGACCGCAACCCGCACCGCATAGATGCCATGGCGAAGTCCGCAGTCCGGATCGAGCGCGAGATTCGCTGTGGGAAAACCGAGGTCGCGCCCGCGCTTGTCGCCGTGGATCACTTCGCCCGACACGAACCAGGGCGCGCCGAGGAGCTCGGTCGCGTCGGCAACGCGCCCGGCCTCAAGCGCTTCGCGGATCGGGCCCGACGACACCGGCCGCCCGCCGTCGCGAAACGGCGGCACAATGTCGACCGTGAAGCCGTAATGCTTGCCCTGCGCGACCAGAAAATCCGGCGATCCGGTGCGCTTCGCGCCGAAATGAAAGTTGAAGCCGATCACCGCGCCGCCGATGCCAAGCCGCTCGACCAGGATGCGGCTGACGAATTCTTCGGCCGTGTGCTTGGCGAGCGCCGCGCTGAACGTCAGCACGACAGCGCCGTCGAGACCGGTCGCGGCCAGGAGGCGCAGCTTGGCCGCCTCGTCGGTCAGACGGAACAGCTTTTCGCCCGGATTGAAGAAAACCCGCGGATGCGGCTCGAAGGTCAGCGCCGCCGCCGGCCGCTTGAGTTCCGCCGCCCGCTTTTGCGCGGCCGCGATCACCGCCTTATGGCCGCGATGCACGCCGTCGAAATTGCCGATGGCGACGACCGCGCCACGCAGCGCTCCGACCGGAGCGCCATCGCGCACGACATGAAAGTTCTGTGGCGGTATCGGCATTTCGATGGTTAAAAATTCATGGCTTCGAATGCGCGCCCGTAGGTGCTTGTCGCTCAAGACAATGTCAAGCGAGCCGACCGGCGGCGCCTGCACGCCGCATTTAACAACCGGACGCCGTGCTTAACGCCTTGTTTAACCACACGATGTACGTTGCGCGCCCGTATGGCGTGACGACGGGGCATGGGCACAGCCTAGTTGCGCGTAGCCGTATCCAGTCGTAGTCGCGTGGGGGCAGAGCGATGTCGCTCGATCCGAATATGCCGGTGCTGGTCGTCGACGACTACAGCACCATGGTCCGCATCATCCGCAATCTGTTGCGCCAGCTCGGCTTTGTCGATGTCGATGATGCCAATGATGGCGAGTTGGCGCTGATGAAGATGGCGGCGAAGCACTATGGCCTCGTCATTTCCGATTGGAACATGGAGCCGATGACCGGCTACGACCTGTTGTGCAAAGTGCGCTCCGATCCGGCGCTCGAAGGCACGCCATTCATCATGGTCACCGCCGAATCCAAGACTGAGAACGTGATCGCGGCAAAGAAGGCCGGCGTCGACAATTACATCGTCAAGCCGTTCAACGCCCAGACCTTGAAGGCGAAGATCGAAGCGGTGTTCGAGAATCAGGAAGAGCGGGCTTAAGCCCGGGCGTTCACCACTTCAGTCCGCTCATCACCGCCTTCGGCGCCACGCCGGCCTCGGCAAAGACCTTACTCAAAGCCATCATATCGGGCGCTTCGCGCGAACCGTAATGTTCGGCATGCAGCCCCGACGTCACGAACATGACGTCGAGCCCGAACGCCGCGGCGCCCTTGAGGTCCGTGCGCACCGAATCGCCGATCGCAAGCACGCGGTCGCGCGCCGGGATCCGGCCACCGCGGAGCGAAGCGGCGGTCGACAACGCCATGTCGTAGATCGGCGCATGCGGCTTGCCGCAATAGAGCACCTCGCCGCCGAGCGCTGCATAGGCATCTGCAAGCGCACCGGCGCAATAGACGAGCGTATCGCCGCGCTCGACGACAACGTCGGGATTGGCGCAGACCATGAACAGCGTGCGCTCGCGCATCGCCTTGAGCATGTCGCGATAATCGTCCGGCGTCTCGACCGTGTCGTCGAACAGGCCGGAGCAGACCACATAGTCGGCGCTCTCGAGCGGCGCGAAACTCACAGCGAGATTGGCGAAGATCGAATGGTCGCGCTCGGGGCCGAGATGAAACACACGCTGCCCGGCCCGCCGCCCGACAATGCCGCGCGTCACATCGCCCGAGCTGACGATCGCGTCATAGACCTCGTGTACGACCTGCATGCGGTCGAGGATGCGCACGACGGCATCGCTCGCGCGCGGCGCATTGGTGATCAGGATCACCGTGCCGCCGCCTTGGCGAAAGCGCGTCAGCGCCGCGCAGGCTTCGGGAAACGCGGCAATGCCGTTATGCACCACGCCCCAGATGTCGCAGAGCAAAACGTCATAGCCGCGAGCCAGAGGCTCTATGCGTTCGAGGAAATCGGTCACGTCGGGTGCTTGGCGTATCAGACGCGCCGGCTGAAGGCGCGGGCAAGTTGGGCGAGATTGCCGACCGCCGCGGCGGGAGCAGGCGTTGGCTGCGCCCGGTCGATCGGCGACGGAGTGTCGCGCGGCGGTGCGAATGCGGATTCCTTGGCGGCATCGCCGCCTTGCAAGGCCTCGGCGCGCACCGGACGCGGCGGTGAGAACAGGATTCCCTGGCCGAAGCGCACGTCGTAGTCGAGCAGATCGACGACCGTGCTTTCGTTTTCGATACGGTCGGCGATCAGATCGATGCCAAAACGCCCGAGCAGGTCGGAGAAATCGGCCGGATGAATGTCGGTCGAGACCAAGCCAACGCGATTGAACAACAAGCCGGCCGGCGCCTTGACGAAGCGGAAGCCGCGCTCGTTGAGCTCGCGCGCATCGACGCGCAGATCGCTGAGATTGTCGATCGAGAAGCGATAGCCGCGTTCGGCGAGCGCGGCGAGGCTCTCATGCTCGATCGGCCCCATGGCGCGCACCGCGCTCTGGGTGAATTCAAACACCAAAGCCGGCGCAATGGCGCGGTTGGCTTCCATGAATTCGAGAAATTTGGCGAAGCCGGCATCGGTCAGCGTGGCCGAGGAAACATTGCAGAACACGCCGACATCGCGGCTCTTGAGCAGGAGCCGCCGCACCACCTGCACGCAGCGCGCGACCGAGAGATGATCGAGGCTCGGCATCAGCAGACCGGCCTCGGCATAATCGAGAAAATCCTCGGCCGGGACCAGATCGCCATTGTCGGCTTTGAGCCGCGACAGCGCCTCGTAATAGCGCACCTTGCGCTGCGGCAAGGTCACGACCGGCTGCAGATAGAGATCGATCCCGCCGCCGTCGATGGCGCGGCGGAGCGCGGCGATGATGCCGTCGCGATCGAGGCCGGCAAAGGCCGGAACCTTGCGCTCGACGGGTGGCGGCGGAGGCGAAGCCGCCACCGCTGGCGCAACAGGCGCCATTGCGGCCGGCATCGGCTGCGGCGCAACCGGCGGAACGGCTACAGTAAGCGGCGCGACAGGCTGGGGTTGAGCCGTGGGCGCCGGAGGCGGCGTCTGCATGGCGCGGCGTTCGGCCGCTACCATGGCATTACTGACCGTGACTTCCTGCGCCGCAACCGAATCCGCGAGCTGCTTGACCAGCGCCGACAGTTCCTCGATTTCGGCGGCCAGCGGCTGCGCCGTGGCGAGCGCGCGATCCACCGTGGTCTCGACCTTGACCTCGACCGTGCTGAGACGGCGGCCGAACTCGGCCAGTTGACGGGCGAGATCGTCGGAGCCGCGGGCGAGATTGGCGAGCTGATTGGATGTCTCCAGCCGGTCGCGCTTACGGGCGGCGATAGCGTTATAGACCGCAAGCGCCGTGAGCACGCCGAGCGCCACCAGCGCCGATTCCGCGCCGGTGAACCCAAAGCGCAGATAGACCACAAAGCCGATCGAACCGGCGATGAGCACCATGCAGGTGGAGATGAAAATGGCGCTGATACGCACCATGCCGGAAAGCCCTCAATTCGCGGCGACGCATGAGCAGTGTCCACAAGCGCCGCAAGACCGCAAGTTAGGTCACGCCCGAACCCGCACAAAGCCGGTGACAAGCCTAACGCGCGGCCAACTCCCGACCATGGCGAAGCCCTGGCTAGCCTCTTATAACCCAATCCGATGAGCCTCGGCGAACATCCCGTGACAATTCCTGCGGCCGCCCCCGCCACTGGCGCGCGGCCGGGGCTTATTCTCCGCTTCCTGCACTGGATCGAACGCAAGCCGCGGACCGCCTTCGCGGCGCTTCTGGCGCTGCATTTTGCGGTGTGGACGGCGCTGCCGGCGCTGCTTTACGCCAATCTGCCGCTCGATCTGATCGAGGCCCTGACCTATGGCCGGCAATGGCAACTCGGCTACGACAAGCTGCCGCCGCTGCCATGGTGGCTGGTCGAGATTGCGCACCGGCTGCTCGGCACCGATGCCGCCTATTACGCGCTGGCGCAGGCGAGCGTGGTGATCGCTTTCGCATTGGTCTTCGCCACTGCGCGGCCGCTCGTCGGCGCGGTCGGCGCGCTGTTTGCCGTCCTCATCATCGACGGCATGCATTACTTCCAATACACGGCAGTGAAGTTCAATCACGACGTGATCCAGCTGCCGTTCTGGGCGCTCGCCGGCTACGCGCTCCTTGCGGCGCTCACAAGCGGACGCCTGCGGTATTGGATCCTGCTTGGTTTCGCCTTCGGCGGCGCGCTGTGGGCCAAATATTTTGTCGTCATCCTCGCCGCACCCTATGTGCTGTTCATGCTGATCGATCCGCGCGCGCGGCGCACCTTGGCGACGCCCGGACCGTGGCTGGCACTGATTGTCGCGCTCATCATCGCGACGCCGCATCTGATCTGGCTCTATCAGACCGATTTCCTGCCCTTCGCCTATGCCAGCCATCGCGCAACCGCGGTGCGCGGCTGGTTCGATCATATCCTGCATCCTGCCGTGTTCACGGCGAGCCAAGTCTTCTTCCTGCTGCCGTCGCTATTCATTGCCGGCGCTTTGTTCTGGCCGAAGCCGAAGCCGCCGGCGGATGCGCCTGTCCCTGATGAGTTCGAACGCCGCATCGTCACGCTGCTCGCCTTCGGACCCGGTCTCGCCATGATCACGCTCGCCGCCGTAAGCGGGCGCGGTGCGGTGGCGATGTGGGGCTATCCGCTCTGGCTCTTCCTCGGCCTTTGGATCGTGATGGTCGCACGCACTAGCTTCGATGCCGCCCGGATCGGACGCGTGGTTGCGGCCTGGGCTGCGGTCTTCGTCATCTTCATTGCGGTCTTCATCGCCGACTATGCCGCGCTGCCCTTCATCGATCATCGCTATCGCGCCGTGCTGTTTCCGGGCGACGCGCTGGGCAGCACGTTGACGCAGCGCTTTCGCGACGCGACTGGCGCGCCGCTTCGCTATGTCATCGGCACCATGTGGGATGGCGGCAATCTCGCGCATTATTCGCCCGACCGGCCGCAAGTGCTGATCGACGGCGCACCGGCCCGCGCGTCATGGATCGATCTTGCGGATCTGCGCAAGAAAGGCGCGGTCGTGGTGTGGACCCAAGGCGATCCGTCAAAGCTGCCGGCGCAATTCGCAGGCGTCGCCGCCAACGCCACGATCGGCACGCCGTTTGATCTGCCGATGCGCCGCGGCCCCGGCGCAGTTCACGTCGGCTGGGCGATCGTGAAGCCGCAGCAGTAATCAGGCCACCGCCTTGATCGCCTGCCCGACCCGCTCGAAGATTTCACCGATCTGCGCCTCGCTCACGACCAGCGGCGGCGACAGCGCCAGCGTCTCACCGGCGACGCGGACCATCACACCGGCGTCGTGGAAGCCGCGCTCCATCGCTTCATAGGCACGCGAGCCCGGACTACCGGGGCGTGAGGCGAGATCGATGCCGCAACACAGGCCGACGGCGCGGATGTCGAGCACGTTCGGAAAACCTTTGAGCGTCATCGCCGCGTCGGCAAAGACCGGCTCCAGCGCCCTGGCGCGCGCGAACAGATCTTCCTTGCGATAGAGATCGAGCGTCGCCACGCCGGCGGCACAGGCGAGCGGATGCGCCGAATAGGTATAGCCGTGGAACAGCTCGATGGCATGGTCCGGGCCGCGCATGAATGTCTCGTAGATGCCGTCGCGCGCAATCACGCCGCCCATCGGCACCGCGCCCGAGGTGACGCCCTTGGCGAAGACGATCATGTCCGGCATCACGCCATAGCGCTCGGCGGCAAACGCATAGCCGAGCCGGCCGAAGCCGGTGATCACTTCGTCGAAGATCAGCAGCAGGCCGTATTTGTCACAGATCGCGCGCAGCCGTTCGAGATAGCCTTGGGGTGGCGCTAACACGCCGGTCGAACCGGCCATCGGCTCGACGATCACGGCCGCGATGGTCGAGGCGTCATGCAGCGCGACGATGCGCTCCAATTCGTCGGCCAGATGCGCGCCCCAGGTCGGCTCGCCTTTGGTGAAGGCCTGCTGCTCGCGATTATAGGTCGCCGGCAGGTGATCGACGCCGGCGAGCAGCGAACCGAACATTTTGCGGTTGTTGACAATGCCGCCGACCGAAATGCCGCCGAAGCCGACGCCATGATAGCCGCGCTCGCGACCGATCAGCCGGGTGCGTCCGCCCTCGCCGCGCACATTATGATAGGCGAGCGCGATCTTGAGCGCGGTGTCGACGGCCTCGGAGCCGGAATTGCAGAAGAACACACGGTTGAGATCGCCCGGCGCCAGCGCCGCCACTTTGTTGGCAAGCTCGAACGATTTGGCATGTGCGTACTGAAAGGCCGGCGAATAATCGAGCTCCTCGGCCTGGCGCTTGATCGCTTCGACGATCGGATCGCGATTGTGCCCGGCATTGGTGCACCATAGCCCCGCGGTGCCGTCGAGCACTTTGCGCCCCTCCGGCGTGAAATAGTGCATGTCCTTGGCGCGCGCGATCATCCGCGGCCGGCGCTTGAAGGCGCGGTTCGGCGTGAACGGCATCCAATGGGATTCGAGATCGTTGGGAATCGGGGCGAGAGCTGGTGCGGGCACAGGTGCCTCCGTCATGCCCGGCCTCACACCGGGCATCCACGTCCTAAGTGGCCGCACCATGGAAGACGTGGATGGCCGGAACAAGTCCGGCCATGACGAATTGTGAGCTAACTTGCCGCCCAATGTCCCTGCTGCTACACGCCAACCCGCGCGAAACCCCTTAAACGCACAAATGGCCGAGAAACCCGAAAAGTCCAACAAGCTCAAGCCGCGGCTGCCCCGCGGCCTGGAAGACCGCACGCCCGGCGAGATCGCCGCAACACGCGAGATGATCGAGAAGATTCGCGCGGTCTATGAGCTTTACGGCTTCGAGCCGGTGGAGACACCGGCGATCGAATATACCGACGCGCTCGGCAAATTCCTGCCCGACCAGGACCGCCCCAACGAGGGCGTATTCTCGTTTCTCGATGACGACGAGCAGTGGCTGTCGCTGCGCTACGATCTGACCGCGCCGCTCGCCCGCTATGTCGCGGAGAATTTCGACACGCTGCCCAAGCCCTATCGCAGCTATCGCGTCGGCTATGTCTATCGCAACGAGAAGCCCGGCCCCGGCCGCTTCCGCCAATTCATGCAGTTCGATGCCGACACGGTCGGCTCCGGCTCGCCCGCTGCCGATGCCGAAATGTGCATGATGGCGGCTGATGCTATCGAAGCGCTCGGCATTCCGCGCGGCTGCTATGTGGTGAAGGTGAACAACCGCAAAGTGCTCGACGGCGTGCTCGACTGCATTGGGCTGTCCGGCGAGGCCAATGCCAACAAACGGCTCACGGTGCTGCGCGCGATCGACAAATACGACCGGCTCGGCCGCGATGGCGTCGCTGCGCTGCTCGGCGAAGGCCGCAAGGATGACAGCGGCGACTTCACCCGCGGCGCCGGCCTCAATCCCAAGCAGACCGAGACCGTTCTCAATTACATTGAATTTCGCCTCAGCGAGCAGAGCGGCGGCATCGCGGGCATGCTCGACGATTGGGAACGCACCGTTTCGCTCAGTTCGACCGGCAAGGAAGAAATCAACGAGCTGAAAGAGATCGGCGCGCTGGTGCGCGCGGCAAATTACGGCGCGGATCGCATCAGCATCAATTCAAGCGTCGTCCGCGGTCTCGAATATTACACCGGCGCGGTGTTCGAAGTTGAGCTCACCTTCGCTACCGACGGCAAGGACGGTTCGCCGCGTTTCGGCTCGGTCGGCGGCGGCGGCCGCTACGACGGCCTGGTCTCGCGGTTTCGCGGCGAGCCGGTGCCGGCCACCGGCTTCTCGGTCGGCGTGTCGCGGCTCCTCGCTGCGCTCGAATATCTCGGCAAGATCGAAACCAAGGCCGAGCGCGGCCCGGTCGTTGTCACCGTGTTCGACAAGGACCGCATCGCCGACTATCAGGCCATGGTGGCGCAGCTCCGCGGCGCCGGCATCCGCGCCGAGCTTTATCTCGGCTCCGGCAAATTCGCACCGCAGATGAAATATGCCGACCGCCGCAACTCGCCTTGCGTCGTCATCCAGGGCTCGGACGAGAAGGCCAAGGGCGAGGTCACGATCAAGGATCTGATCGTCGGCGCCGAGCTCGCCAAGTTGGAAAAAGGCCGCGACGAGCATCTGCAGAAACAGGCGCAGGCCCAGCGTTCGGTACCGGAGGCCGAACTGGTGGCGGCGGTGCGCGAAGTGCTGGCGCGACATGGCCTTTAGTCAGTCACGCATCTAGCCGCGGACTTTTTTTGCCGCTAGGGTGTTTGCCGTCTGAGGGGACTGAGGCGGTGCACGGATTTTTCCGCAAGCGGCTGTTGCAGAAGCGCTTCATCGCGCTCGCGGCCGCCTATGCCTTCGTGCTGGCAGGCCTCTTCGCCAACCTGTCCGGCGCGCAGATGGCGGCTTCCGCCGCCACGCAGCCCGACTTTGCCCTCTGCCACAACGATGGCGCCAATAATCCGGCGCCCTCGCCCGACGACGGCACCAGCAAGACCTGCATCGACGATTGCTGCACCGGCTGCCTGATGCTGAGCGCGGCGCTGCCGCAACCGCCGGCAACGGCGATTGCGCTGCTGTCGTCGGCCGGCGAACCCATTGCGCCGCATGCGGCCGTGTTCGTTGTTTCCGGACCGCGGTTCTCATCGCATCGTTCGCGCGCACCTCCATTGCCGGCGTGATCTGACGGCAGCCGCCATCGCGGCCGCCGCGAATTCATCGCTGCAATTGGAGACTGGTCATGTTCCGCCTTCCGTGGCGCCCGCGCCTATGCGCATTCGCGCTGTTGTTCACCGTTTTGTCCGCGTCGAACGCTTTCGCGCATTGCTTCGTCGGCGCGCGATTTCTTCCGGCGACGCTCGCCACCGACGACCCCTGCGTCGCCGATGAATTGTCGTTGCCGACCGTGTCCTGGATGAAGACCGGCGACGTGCCGCCGGCCGGCCAAGTGGATGTCTCGGGCGAATTGTCGAAGCGAATCACCGAGGATTTCGGTATTTCGGTCGGCACCAATTGGACACAAATCCGTCCGCCGGGCGGCCCGACGCAAGCCGGCTTCGACAATCTCGAGACCACCGCGCAATATCAGCTCTACAAAAACAGCGAGCACGAACTGGCGCTGCTGCTCGGCCTCGTCGTCGATTGGGGATCGACCGGCGCCACCAATTCCGGGATCGCCACGCCGTGGGGCAGCCTGACGCCGACGTTCTATTTCGGCAAAGGCTTTGGCGACCTGCCCGAGCAGGCCGGCTGGCTGCGCGCCTTCGCGGTGACCGGCCAGATCGGTTATCAGATCCCGACACGATCGTTTGACGTCGTGCAGGGCACCGTCATCCCGCAGGTGCTGGTCTATGGCGGCTCGATCCAGTACAGCATGCCCTATCTGAAATCGGAGGTTCAGGACTATCAGCTACCCGATTTCATCAATCACCTGATCCCGATCGTCGAGGCGCAGTTCCAGACGCCTGCCGCCAACAATATCGGCAACAGCTTCGTCACCACCGGTACCATCAATCCCGGCGTCATCTGGGTTGGCAGCTATTTCCAGGTCGGCGCCGAAGCGCAAATTCCAGTGAACGGCGCGAGCGGACATGGCGTTGGTTTCCTCGGCCAGTTGCACCTATATCTCGACGACATGTTCCCGACGACGATCGGCCGGCCGCTGCTGAGCGACAGCACGGCAATGTCGCCGCACAAGGCGAATTTTTAGGAGGCACATCATGCGAGCATTTTTGACAGTCTTGGTTCTCCTCCTGTTGCCGTTCGGCGCGCCGGCTGTGCGCGCGCACGCGTTTCTCGATCACGCGAGCCCGCTGGTCGGCTCGACGGTCGCAAGCGCACCGCACGAAGTGGTGCTGACGTTCACGCAAAGTCTCGAACCGGCGTTTTCAACCGTCACCCTGACCGATCCCGGCGGTGCCGATGCCGGCCAAGGCAAGGCGCAGGTCAGCGGCAATACGATGCGGATCGGGCTCAAGGCGGGCGGCGCGGGAACCTATAAAGTGCACTGGCATGCGCTCTCGACCGACACCCATTCGACCGAGGGAACGTTCACGTTCCATGTCGGCAAATGAGCGTTCCGAGTGAGCGTTTGACGAGCCGATGATCTATATCCGCGCCGTTCATTTTACCGCGACTCTGGTCGCTGCAGGCCTGGTGTTCTTCATCGTCTTTGTCGCGGCGCCGGCGTTGCGTGCGGCGGCCGATGACAAGGCCGTGCGCGCGCGTCTCTGGCCGCAGCTTGCCTTCGTCGGCTGGTTCAGCCTTGTGCTCGCGGTCGGCTCGGGCGCGGCTTGGCTGGTGCTCACGGCATCGTCCATGAGCGGCACCCCGCCCGGAGACCTCTCCGCAGGTCTGCTCACGACGGTGCTGACGCAGACGCATTTCGGGCTCGCGACAATCGCGCGGCTCGCCACAGCCGGCGTTCTTGCCGTGATCTTCGCGTTGCTGTTGTCGTCGCGCGAGCGGCCAAAGACCGGCACATGGGTCGGCACGATCGCCGTGCTTGCGGCGGCAGTGTTCGCTGGCGCGCTGGCTTTCACCGGCCACGCGATCGGCGGCCAGGGCGCCGAAGGCATTGTGCATCCGGCAGCCGATATCTTGCATCTGATCGCCGCGGCGGCCTGGATCGGCGCGCTCATTCCGCTCGCGCTTCTGCTCGCCGCCGCCGGCAGCAACAATTCGCTCGCGATCGCCCGCGCAGCGACCTTGCGCTTCTCGGCGCTCGGCGTGATCAGCGTCGGCACGCTGCTCGTCACCGGCATCGTCAACACCTGGTATCTCGCCGGCAGCATCGAAGCGCTGACTTCGACCTTTTACGGACAGCTCCTGCTCGCCAAGATCGCCACCTTCCTCGCCATGGTGGCGATCGCCGCCGCGAACCGCCAATACCTGACGCCGCGTCTCGTGCAGAACGAAAGCGCCCATGAAAGCGAAGTGGCGGCGCAAGGCGCGCTGCGGCAATTGCGCCGCAACGCATTGATCGAGGCGCTCGCCGGCTTTGCCGTCATCTGCATGGTCGCGGTGCTCGGCACCAAGCCGCCCGGGATTCACATCCATCAGCACCCCGCCTACGGCGCCGTACCATCCGATGCCGCGTTCGTTCACATCCATACCGAACAGGCGATGGCGGACGTCACCATCCAGCCGGGGCATCCCGGCGAAGCGCGCGCGACCATCCGGCTGTGGAACGGCGATTTCGAGCCGATCGAGGCGCGGGCGGTGAAATTCTCGATCACCTCTCCCGGCGGCGACAAATCGCCGGAGCGGCCGGCGCGGGAAGATGCCGACGGCGCCTGGCGGGTCGATCGCATCGAGCTGTCGCAGCCGGGGAACTGGACGGTTACGGTCAATGCCGAGTTCACCGCAACCGACCGCGCCGTGCTTGCCGCACCGATCGTGATCGAAGCCGCGCACTAGAGCAGATCGCAGCGGTTGATATACCCGCACGGGTATCGTAGTGTATACCATACCCCCTACCCTATATGAGGAAGCGCGATCGTGTCGCACACCAAGCAAGAGAAACGGAAGCTCCTGAATCGGGTACGGCGCGTTCGCGGTCAGATCGAAGCGGTCGAACGCGCGCTCGAAGAGGAAAAGGGTTGCGCCAACGTGCTGCACCTGATCGTCGCGGCGCGGGGGGCCATGTCGAGCCTGATGACCGAAGTCATCGAGGATCATATCCGCCTGCATGTGGTTGAGCCCGATAAAGGCGCCGAACGCTCGCGTGGCGCCGAGGAATTGATCGAGGCCGTGCAGGCCTACCTGAAGTAACAGGCAACGCAATCATGACCGACACCACGGGCAGCCACGATCACGTCTTTCTCGGCGTCGGCCATGAACGCAACGAGCGCCGCACCTGGATGGTGATCGCGCTATGCAGTCTCATGATGGTCGTCGAGATCGTCGGCGGGCTGCTGTTCGGCTCGATCGCGCTGGTCGCCGACGGGCTGCATATGTCGACGCATGCGAGCGCGCTCCTGCTCGCGGCTTTGGCCTACAGCTATGCCCGCCGCCATCGCAACGACGCGCGCTTTTCCTTCGGCACCGGCAAGCTCGGCGATCTCGCTGGATTTTCCAGCGCCATCATTCTCGCCATGATCGCGGTCCTGATCGCTTATGAGGCCGCACAGCGTCTGGTCTGGCCGGTTGCGATCAATTTCAACGAAGCCATTCCGATTGCCGTCTTGGGCCTGATCGTCAATGTCGCGAGTGTTTTCCTGCTTGGCGGCAGCCATCACGGTCATGAACACAGTCATGGCCATGAGCACAGTCATGGCCATGACCACGGCCACCATCACCACGACGACGAACCTGCGCTAGGCTCTGCGCATCGCGACAACAATCTGCGCTCCGCGGTGGTGCATGTGCTCGTCGATGCCGCCGTCTCGGTCCTTGTCATTTTCGGCCTGCTGCTCGGCCGCTTCCTTGGCTGGTCGTGGATGGACCCGGTGGTCGGTCTCATCGGCGCCGCCGTCATCGCCGCCTGGGCCTACACGCTCATTCGCGATACCGGCGCGATCCTGCTCGACATGACACCGGATCGCGGCATGGCCGATCGCATGCGCGCGGTGATCGAGACCGACGGCGATCGCCTCACCGACCTTCACTTGTGGCGGCTCGGCCCCGGCCATCTCGGCGCCATCGTTTCGGTGGCAACCGAGAAAGATCGCAGTCCGGGCTATTACCAATCTTTGCTCAAGCGCTTCCGCTCGCTATCGCACGTGACCGTGCAGGTCGACCGGAAGCGCATGACGTTTGTCGCGTAGACGTCCTGCGGACCAGGTCGTCGGTTGGAAAGAGCGCGCTTGTGATTGTGTAACAGTGCCGGTCCACGCCATATAGCGTGGCATGACGCATGATCATTCCGGCCACGATCACCGCCACGGCGAGCCGCACGGCCCCAGCCATGGTCGCGATCACGCCCATGCCCACGCGCCCGCCCATTTCGGCCTGACGTTCGGACTGGCGACCGCTATCAACTTCGCGCTGGTCGCCGCTCAGGTAATCTATGGCCTGACCGCACATTCGGTAGCGCTGCTTGCCGACGCCGCGCACAATGCCGGCGACGGTCTCGGCCTCCTGCTGGCCTGGGGCGCCGCCGTTCTCGGCCGTGCGCTGCCGACCGAGCGCTTCACTTACGGCTACCGCTCCGCCTCCATTCACGCGGCCCTGATCAATGCGGTCGTGCTTCTGGTGGCGACCGGCGCCATCGCGCTCGAAGCGGTTCGGCGATTCGGCGAGCCGCAGAATGTCGCCAGCACCACCGTGATGATCGTCGCCGCCGCGGCCATCGTCGCCAATGGCCTCGCGGCCTGGCTCCTCAGGCGCGGACAAAGCGACGATTTGAACGTGCGCGCCGCTTTCGCGCACATGGCGGCGGACGCCGCCGTCTCCGCCGGCGTGGTCATCGCGGGTGCTGCGATCCTCCTGACCGGACAAAGCTGGATCGATCCCGCCGTTTCGCTCGCGATCTCGGCGGTGATCGTCTGGGGCACCTGGGGCTTGCTGAAGGAATCACTGCGCCTATCGATGGATGCTGTCCCGGCCGAGATCGAACCGGCCGAGGTCCGCCGGTTTCTCGAGACGCTGCCCGGCGTTTGCGGCGTGCATGATCTGCACGTCTGGGCCATGAGCACGACGGAAAACGCGCTCACCGCCCATTTGATCATTCCGAGCGGCCATCCCGGCGACCAATTTCTCGCCGGAGTCTGCGACAGTCTCATTCACCGCTTTCGGATAAACCATTCCACCCTTCAGATTGATATCGGAGACGTCAGGCCCTGCGTTTTGGAGCCTGGATCGAGAGTCTAGGACCAGCGCCGCTCGAGCCTGCCTATTCAAAAATAGACATACGGCCGCACGGTGGAGCATTGCCGCTGGAACGGCGCCGAATTCATGCCGGCCGTTTCCGCCAAGGCGCGGCATTTTTCGATAAGCAATAATTCTTTCGGCGCAAACGCGGTCGGCGGCTTCGGCTCACCATAACCTCCCCTCGCCCGGGCGCCGCCCGTCGTCCCGATGATCATCACAGTCACAATGACGGCGCATGCAACGGCACCCAGTCCCTGGCGCGTGACCTGCTTTGCACGCAGTCCCGCATCTCGGCGTAATCTCGAATGCCTCATGACGGACTCCCATGGTTGACGAACTCGCTCGCTGTGACCTCACAATTTTCTGGAAATGCCGAAGTAATAGCCGCGGCGCGGGCCGAATTGCGAGGCGAACACGCCGATGCCGGTGCCGTCGCGGATCTGATAAATCTCGTCGGCGATGTTGACGACGTCGAAGCGCAAGGTCACCGGCTTATTGTCCGGCATCCAGAAGTCGCGCTTGATGCCGACATTGAATTGCTCATAGGGCCGCATGCTCGAAATATTGGCGTCGCCGGTGCGCAGCCCCGAGCCGTAGATCATGTCGCCGGTCAGCGTCGTGCCGCAGATCGAGTTCCACCACAATTCACCCGGCGTCAGCGCACGGCCGCAGAATTGATACGACGCGCCCGCCGAACCGGTGACGAACTGGTTGTGGTCGGTGAAGATCCAATGCGAGTTGAGATATTGCAGCTCGGTCAGGCCGCCGAGATCGGGCAGCGGCGTCGTATTGTCGAACAGATATTGATTCGACACCGGCGTCGTCGCCTTCTCCTGGCTGACGGCGACGTTGAGATAGGCGTCGAACCCGCCGTTGTGATACTTGGCATTGAGCTCGACGCCCTCGGTCATGCCATGCAGGTAATTAAAAGCCTGCAGCACCAGCGCCTGGCCGAACTGGCCGTTGTCGATCAGGTCGCGCGCCATCTTGTAATAGCCGTCGATCCCGACATCGAGATAAGCGCAGTCGCGCTTGAGCGAGGTCGAACAGCCGAGCGGGATATGCTGATTAATGCCGGCGTCGAACACATTGGAGCGCTCCGGCAGCACGGCGCCCTGCTCGCCGCTGACCGCGCCGGTGGTGCCGTTGAACAGCGCAATATTGGCCGGCGCCGCCTCGACCTGGACCGGCGGCGTGAAATAGCGCGCATAGCCGATATGGAAGGTCGTGTTCTCGAGCGGTTTATAGGTGAAGCTGACGCGCGGGCTGAGCTGATTGGCGTCAACGTATTGCCACATCTGGTCGAAGCGCGCGCCGTAATTCATCGTCAGGTTATTGGTGATCTTCCATTCGTCCTGCGCGTAGATGCCGGCGAGATAGCCGGTCTTGTAATTGTTGTCGGAAATCGACATCGGCGGGCCGCTATCGGTTCCGTCGCAGTTCGAGCACGGCTCCACGACCGAGGTATTATCGACCCACGTCTTCTCGGCGCTTGCGGTGAAACCCATCCGCAGCGTGTGGGCGGAGTTCAGCACGTAAGACGCATCGCCCTGCACGCCGTTGGTATAGGCCTGCCGGCTGACATCGGACGCGACGCCGTTGAGCAGCAGATCGCCGGTCGGGTCCGGCATGAAGTGCACATTGTCGTAGCGGGTGAAGTAGGACAATTGCCCGTCGAAGCCGTTGGCCGAACGCTGAACGGCCAGAACGCCGAACTGGGTATCCTCGTCCTGCCGTTCGTTAAGCGACAAAGAATTGAATGGCGCCGGCGTGACACTTCCGTTGATCGGCACGCCGGGCGTGTTTGGAATCTGATAGCTCGTGGTCGACGTGCCCATCATCATGGTCATGCGCGTCCACGGATCGATGAAGGTCGAGACATAGGCGAAACCCTTCGCCTGCTGCGAGAAGTCGTGGATGGCGTTGAGCGTCGGCAGCGGGTTCTCGATGCCTTCGTGGGTGTTCAGGTAGCGGCCGGTGATGAAATATTGCGCGCCGCCGACGCAGCTCTCGGATTTCGGCGCGCCGGTAGAGGACGTCGGGCAATTGGCGCCGACGGTGCCGCCATATTCGAAATACGGCGTGAAGGTGCTGCGGCTGCCGCCATAGACGCCGACCGTGCCGGAATTGTTGAACAGGTCGGTGCGGGTGGCGATGTCGAGGAGGCCGGTGGTGCGCAGGCCGTATTCCGCCGGCAGCGCGCCGGTGACGAGCGACAGGCTGCCGATCCAGGACGGATCGAGGAAGCTCGAGAAGCCGGTGACGCCGTCCGGCATCATGATGCCGTTGATGCGGACCTGTAGATTGGCGTGCTCGTTGCGCACGTGCAGATCGCCGTTGACCGCGGAATCCTGCGATACCCCGGGAAACTGCAGCAGCACCTTCTCGACCGGCTGATTGGTGCCGCCAGGCAAGTTCTGAATCTTCTGCTGGGTCATCGTCGATGACGTCGCGCCGATCGTCGTGAACAGGTTGCTGCGCGCGGTATCGAAGCTGTTGTTCTGCTGCGTCAGTTGTTCCGATGGCGTCAGCGGCGCCGCGGCCGAGATCGCGGTGGCAGGCGCGGACGACGGGCGGAGCGCCGCCTGACGCGGCGCAGGCTGGCTCTTCTTGGTCACGACATTGATCTCCGGCAGCGCAATCTGGCCCGGCCGCGCGGGCGGCGGTGTTTGCGCCTGTGGCGCAGGCGTCGGCGATGGTTGCGCCGGCGACGCCGGCGGTGACGAAGCCGCCGCCGGTGTCTCCATCTGCGCCGGTGGATTTGGCTGCGGTTGACTTTGCGCCGGCTGATCCTGCGGCGGCTGATTTTGCGCGCTTGCGCTTCCGCCAAAGGACAGGAGCGCGATCAGCGCCGAACCGCCGAGAGCACGCGCGCGAAGCGCGGGATATGTGAGGACTGACATGACACTCCGCCAAAATGCTGCAGGAAAAAGGCTGCAACCTGCTGGCGGTCGGCAGTCACGGCACAGTGAGACAACAAAGGGAGTGCCGTCTTCGATCGCGCGGCACGCTCCCGGCACAGAGCCTGAGCGCAACGCAGATCAACGCCGACCGCAGCTTAGGCGAGCGGCGGAGCGCGGGATCGGAAGAGGATGGGGCGCGAGACGTCAAAGCCGGCTTGCGCGTCGAATGTCAGTGTGGCGCGTTCGAAGCCCGGCGGTACCGGCAGCAGCGGCGCCTGTGCGGCGAGCGACGTCGAGGCGAGGAAGATCGAGGCGCAGATCGCGCAGTAATCGTCGTCGTCGCTGTGGTGCTGTGCCGGCAGCTTTTGCGGCGAGGGCGCAGATGTAACGTTTAGAGCTTGGGCAACGGCACTCGATGCCGCAGCAACGGCGTTGAAATGCACATTGCCGACATGCACGTGCCCAAACGACAGCGCGATCTGCAGCACAAGCGCCGCAAGTCCCAGCCATGCGCCGTAGCGCCTGTGGTACCGCACCCATCCCATGGGCAGCATGCTAATGTTACAATGTTACATTTGGCAAGGGGCTTAATACTGCGGTGCGGGGAGTTTAGGCGGCGCAGCCGGCGCAGGTGAGATTCCAGCGCCCATCTCTGCCGCTCAGGCGCGTGACCGACAGCGGCGCGATGTCGATACGCCAGAACGAGTCCGGCGCGGCCCGGATGGCGTGAACGATCGCCGCGCGAATGATCGTTGCGTGTGTCACCAGGATCGCCTGCCCGTTCCCGGCCTTCTCGGTTTCGAGCCATTGCGCAACCCGTTCCATGAGGCTCAGAAGCGACTCGCCGCCATGTGGAGTCGCTGCCGGATCGCGTAGCCACGCTTCCATGGCTTTCGGCTCGCGCGTCAGCAGCGCGTCGAACTTTTGGCCTTTCCACGCGCCGTAATCGCAGTCGTGAAGCGCCGCGAGTGAGACGGCATAGAGTTGAAGCGCTTCGGCCGTCTGCCGGGTCCGCAATTCCGGACTGGTCCAGCATCGTTCGGCGCGCGGCAGGCGCTCGGCGAGCGCGGCGGCATCGGCGCGGCCGTGTTGGTCGAGCGGCTCGTCCACCGGAAACGCCGCCTTGCGCAGCGCGTCGGTCGATCCGTGGCAGATCAGCGTCAGACGCGATGTCATCATGTTGCGGAGAAGTGGTCCTAGGCGCCGCGCGCCGCGCCGGCGGCGAACGCACGCTCAGCCGCAGCGCCGAACAGCACGCCAAGCGTCATCCACATGATGAGTTGTGCGCCGATCGAGACGACGCGGAATTTCCATAACACGACCGCAGGAAATCCGACCGGCACTTCATTGACTGCCGGCAACAGCAAAGCCGCGGCAATGACGATGACAATATAATAGGCCGCGACCACGAAGGTCGAATTCCAATCGCCGAAACGTCCAACCAGGAGCCGCTTGAGCGACACCGTGCCGATCATCGCCGCAACCGAAATCGCGATCATGACGAAATACAGCGCGGTGCGCATGCCGATCGTTTCCGGATTGCCGACCGACGGCGGATTGGCCGGATATTTCAGGTTGGGCACCAGATAGATCGCGACAAAGCCGGCTGCGGCAAGCAACAGCGACGCCGCTTGCGGCGTGAACGCGCCCGGCATGCGCCCGTAGGCGAAAGCGAAAGCAAGCCCGAACAATCCGCCGAACGCCGTCGAGTAGACCATCACCGCCGTGAACAGCCCGAGGCCGGCCTGCACTTGGCGGCTGACAAGTTCCTCCGGCTCCTCTTGCACCGGCATGCCCTTGGCCCGCTCGGCATTTTCCTTGGCGATGTCCTGCTGCGTCTCGAACGCGATCGCGACCGCGACCTGCGGTTCGCCATAGACTTTCAGGAAGCCGAAGCTGAGCAGGCCCGCCAGGATGCCGACAAGCATCCCGCGGACGAGACACGTCCTAGTCATGACGAGCTCGGATCAGTGGCAGGGAAAGCCGAGCAGATGCCGTCCGTCGTGGACGAATTCGTGCACCCACATGCCGCTGAAGATCGAGGTCGCGCCCTGCTCGGCGCCGACGAAGTAGATCGCGAGCATGAGAATGAGCCCGGCGAAAATCGCCCAAGGCAACCATTCGCGGAGCGGAATGGCGACGGGAACCGGGAAACTCGGGGCAAAGGTCGTGGTTGTCATCTCAACCTCCTGGGATCACGCGTCCCGCTGACGTGGTGCCGTACACGAAGGAGGTCTGGCTCTCGGCCGAGGCGCACGGACAGTCTCCGCAAGTGTTGCCTGAACCGAATACAGTGGCGCGACCGCGCCGGAATCACACCGGCTTCCGCGCTTCGTGGTGCAGCGCAAGATATGAATATCAGCGGCTTATTGTCAATCGACCTCGATCAGCGGCACGGCCATCAGATCAGAACTGCGAGTGCAGGCGCGCGGCAAAGACACTCGCCGGGCCGCGATCCCGGTTGTAGGCAGGATTATTGATGAACTGATAGTCCACCGACACTTTCATCGAGGATGTTAGAGCATAGCTGTAATAGGTCTCGAGAATCTGCTCGAGACCGTAATTCGGCAGTTGCCCGTCGCCGATCAGCAAGCCGAGACCGCCGGCATTGAAATAGGCCCGATGCGAGCTGTCGAGGCCGTTGACGATGCCCTCGATGCCGAAAGTGTCGTCCGGCCTGCCCCACCGCTTGCCGGCAATCGACAGACCGGCCTGCGCGGTGCGGTCAATGTCGGCGAAATCCCACGGCTCAACATTGCCGTCAGCCCAGCCGGCGCGCGCGAACAGGCCGATGTCCTCGGTCAGTTGCTGCGCGACATTGGCGCTGATGCCGGGCCGGCTCTGGTATTTGCGCACGGTGGCGAGCGCGTCGCTCGCGTCGAGACCTGTCGCCTGCGACAGCGCGACGGCATCGCTGAAACTCCCTGCTTTGCCGCGGGTGAGAAAGCCCGTCACCTTGATCGTGCCGGGCTGTCCCCACAACTGGTAACGCCGCTCGAGTTCGGCGACCATCTGGAACTGGCTGAAATTCGTATCGAGGCCGAAAGCGGTCGCATTGTTGCCGCCGCCGGCCGGCGTCGCCGACATGTCGAAGACGCCGCCGCGCATCGTCCAGTTGCCCTGATACCATTCGGCCGCGGCGCCGTAGGTGTAACCCCAGGCATCGCCGGCATAATCGAAACTGCCGGCATTGAGGGCCGCCCAGTTCATGAAGTCGGTCTTCGCGTTGTTGGAATATTTGTTGGTGTCGAAAATATCGACGATGCTGAATTTGCCGACCGTCAGCACCAGGCGGTTCGCGGTCGTCGTGCCGGCGAATTGGTTGATATCGGCTTCCACCTTCTGGCTGTCGCCGCCGAGATCGATGGTCTGGCGCACGAAATAGCGCTGCACGCGGGCATACGGATAACTGGATCCGGACTTGTAGGCCTCGCCGCTGGTATAGCCGGCAACGCCGTGCGCGTCGCCGATGCCGAAGCCTTGATCGATCTCCGGATTGATCCAGAATTCGGCGCCTTGCCACAGACGCACGCCGGCAAACAGCGTAGCGTCGGTGGTCTCGCGGCCCTGGCCGCCATGCGGAAGGCTGTTGGTGCCTTGGTAGGGCGAGCGAATTGCCGGATAGGCCTGTTCGGTCGCCGTGAATTGACCGTGGAAATTCACATTATCCGGATCCGGCACTCCCGGCGCGATATAGCCTTCCGGCGCGCCGCCGCTGCCGAAGCGATAGTTCACGCCGACGCGCACTTCCTGGATCGACAGGTTGGAGGTGAACGTCTGCCCGACCGCGGGAAACGTCACGGTGCTGTGGCCGTAATCGGTAAACAGATATTCGAGTTTTGCGGTCCAGTGCGGCGCCACCGGGACTTCGACACCGGCGCCCGCGGCGTAGCCCAACCGCCACAGATTGGTGGTCTCGTTATTGCCGGTCGCGATTTGCGTCAGGTTCAACTGGTCGTACGAATAGGCCAAGCCGCCGGTCGCATAGAACAGCCAGTTGCGTATGGCGCCCGAACCCGGCGAGTAACCGAGACGGCCGCGAAACGTGCCGAAATAAAATACGTTCTCGCTGTAGGTCTCCAGGCCGAACGGCGACACCGGTACGTTCGCCATGCCGCCGAGCGACAGCCCCCTGAGATCGGGAAAGGCCGGAAACGACACGTCGGCCTCGGCGCCGACCACGACGCGGTTGGCGAACATGTACTGATAGCCGGCCTGCAATCCGGCAAAAAAGCTACCAGTCTCGGCGAAGCTGTCGACGCGCTGGCCGAAGCTGAGCGTGCCGGCATTGCCGGGCGACGTCCAATCGGACGGCCCCCAGCCGTAGCCGAGATGTCCGCCGGCATAGAAGCCGGTCCAGTCATAGGCGGCCGGCGCTGGTGGCGGCGGTGGCGCCTTGGTCGGCAGGGCGCGCGACAAATCCGCCGCCGACGCGCCGCCGGCGAAGCCCATGATGACTGCGGCCGCCATCGCGGCCGCGCAAAAGCCTACGCGAGCCGGCGAGCGAACAAGCCGCGCATCGGGGGTTGGTTCGTTCGGTGACAGTGGGATTTTCTCAAGCATGATCGTGGCGGGCCTCCTCCGCGTGACAAGTCGCATTTGTCATCACAGCGGAACTCCGCCCCTGCGCGCACCCCGCACGCCGGAAGGATGACCTCTGTTCAGGCAGGTCTCCTGGCTCGCGGGTCTCTGCCCTCCTCCGCCTTCCCGGATTTTGCGACGCAAAACCCAGTGGCGACATGGAGAAGGACTCACCGCCGACAGTTGCGGGGGCAGCTCCGGAATTGCTTCGCGCAGAATAGCGAAACGCACCGGATTCCCTCTTGGCCGACCAACGTGACCGGCACACCTGAACGCTACCGATAGAAAGCCTGCGCCAAATTGCTGTCAAGCTGTGCCGCTGCGCGGCACTGTGGCTTCACCCAATTTCCCGGTCAGGTGTATCCGTTGCGCCACGGCACGTGCCGCCGTCGATTTGCATCGAAGACGCACTTCACCACCACAGCGGCGAGCCGGTACGACAACGCCGCCGCACACTTTAGAGCGCATCTAAAAGATAGGATTTGCGAGAGCGAATCTCGCCGACTATCGTCTCGCGTTATCGGGCGACAATTTTACGACGCATCTACAGGGCTGCTCACACGCGCGAGCAGTTCGGCGAGCACCTGCCCGTCACGCCCACACACATCCGGAGAATTGCATGAACATCGCGAAGATTTCCGCCGCACTCGCGGTCATCGGCGGCGCGGCATTGATCGCGGCGCCCGGCCATGCCGCCGAGTTTTATATCGGCGAGCCGGTCGTGCAGAACGATCTGCAGATCGTGCCGAACTACCTGGTCGGCATCGAAATGGACCGCATGCCGCCCGACATGGAGATGGGCGCCGACACCATTCACCTCGAAGCCGACGTTCATGCCACCAAGACCGAGAAACACGGCTTTGCCGAGGATGCGTGGATTCCCTATCTGACCATCCGCTACACGCTGACCAAGGACGGCGGCAAATTCAAAAAGACCGGCACGCTGGCGCCGATGACCGCCGGCGACGGGCCGCATTATGCCAACAACGTGAAGATGGGCGGCCCCGGAACCTATCAGCTCACCTATGAGATCTCGCCGCCGTCGGCGAACGGCTTCATTCGCCACGTCGACAAGGCGACCGGGGTGCCCGACTGGTGGAAGCCGATGACGCTGCACTGGACGTTCACTTATCCGAGCAAGCAGAAGGGCTGATGTCGATTTTCCGTCATCCCATTGTTGACTTCACGTCACTGGTTCTGCCGGTGGCTGCGGTCGTGGTGTTGCGGCTGGCCTCGCCGGCCGCAACACAGACTGCGATCGACGTGACGATCAAGGATCACCGCTTTTCTCCGGCGGAGATTCACGTGCCGGCGAGGCAGCCGGCCACGCTCAACATCAAGAACGAGGATCCGCTCGCCGAGGAATTCGATTCGACGGCGCTCAAGATCGAAAAGGTCATCGGCGGCGGTCAGCAGGGCACGGTACGTCTGCGTCCGCTCGATCCCGGCCGTTATCCGTTCATCGGCGAATATCATTCCGACACCGCGCAGGGCGTGGTGATCGCCGAATAAGTCGGCGCGAACAGTCAGCCTTCGTGCATCTCGTGCACGGCGGCCGTGCCCCGGCGCCAATAACCTGCGGCCCGAGTCCATTTGGGATTCGCATCGCAGTCGGTAAGAAGCTGGCCACGCAGCGCTTTTGCGACGAGCGATTCGCACGCAACCCACGCGTAATAATCGCCTGACGGCAAGTTCTGCGCCGCCAGCGCTTTTGCGAGCCCGTCAACCGTACCCGCCGGAGCGCCGTTGCGATGTGCCCATGCGACGGTCACGTCCGCCTTGGTCGCGAACACGATTTCATCACCTTTGCTGTCGACCTCGGCGACGACCACAGCGCGCGTGCCGGCCGGCAATTCCTCCAGCCGTCGGCCGATCGCCGGAATCGCGGTCTCGTCGCCCACCAGAAGATGCCAGTCAAACGACAACGGAATCACGAACGAGCCGCGTGGACCGCCGATCGTCAATGACTTGCCGGGCTTCGCCTGTGATATGGCCCATTGTGTCGCAGGCCCCGCCTCGTGGAGCGCGAAATCGACCTGCAGCGTTTGCGCCGACGGATCATAACGCCGCGGCGTGAAATCCCGCCCTACTGTGTTGGCGACTCCTTCAGCGCTGGACGTCCCGTCCGGGAAAAACAGTTTGACGTGATCATCGAATCCGAGACTGACGAAGTCGTGGAGATCGCCTCCGAAGGTCATGCGCTTCATCTGCGGCGCGATAAACTCCACGCGCTGAACTGTCAGCGTACGGCGGCGCGCCGATGGATGCCGCGCGCGCTGCGGCATCCGCGGATCGGGCCGGCTCTCGCTGATCGCCAAGTCTGAAGCACCATCTGACATTTTAGAAATTCTCCAAATCTGATTTTGTCTGTTCCACGCGGCGGCGGAGCTGGATTTATTGGATGCTGGATTACACAGCTATGAAGCCGGAGCCGAAAGGTCAACGCAGACCGTGGCGCAAAGTCGGCCATTCAGGCTGTGCCGGCGCGGTTGTTTATGTTATCGCCAGCCCATGCAGCGCAAGCATGAACAGCTGAACCTGGCAGCGACCGAACGGCGCCTGACCTGCGAAGGCTGCGGGCAGGAATTCGGCTGCGAGCGCGACAATGTCGCCGCGTGCTGGTGCAATGCCGAGGCCTACCGGCTGCCGCTGCCCACAGCGGGAGGCCGCGCCGCCGACTGCCTCTGCCCAGCCTGCCTGCGCCAGGCCGCTGCGCGGCTCAAAGCAGCGCCGGGAAGCGCCGGGCAAGGCTGAGAAGGCTCGCCGCGGCAAGCCTCGCCGCCCGCCGTCGTCGCCTCCTGTACCATCCATTAATGATCCGAAACTGTTGATTCCGTGAGCATTAACGGCCCTGCACAATCTTCATCGAATAGCGACGCCTGCCATGCTAAAGGGCCGCGCAACGAGTAACGACCATGCCGAGCCCGTCACCGAATTCGCCGCCGATCGCGGAAGCCGGAGCCGACCCGCGCGCCGAAGCGCTGGTCGCGTCCTATACGCGCGGCGCCGACAATCCCTATCAGCGGATCGCGCCGCCGGTGCTGCAGCCGGCCGAGCCGTTTCTCGATCTCGGTGGCGAAGAAATTCGCCGGCGCATGTTCCTGACCAGCGATCCGGACGGCCGCGAATTGTGCCTGCGGCCGGACCTGACGATCCCGGTGTCGTGCGATTACCTGAAGTCGCCGCGGGCCGGCAAGCCCGCGGGCTATTGCTATCTCGGCACTGTGTTCCGCCATCGCGAAGGCGCGCCGGCCGAGTTCCTGCAGGTCGGCATCGAAAGCTTCGGCCGCGCCGACAAGGCGGCAGCCGATGCCGAAATGCTCGCGCTCGGGCTCGAAGCGACCAAACAATACGGCGTGCCGGCTCCGGAAATCTGCATGGGCGACGTGGCGCTGTTCGGCGCCTTCATCGACGGCCTCGATCTGGCGCCGGTATGGCGGCGGCGGCTGAAGAAGGATTTCAATCGCAAGGCGTCGCTGGCGCACGATCTCGATCAGCTGACCCTCGCGCCGGCCAACGGTTCCAAGGAATATCAGGGCGTGCTCGCCGCGCTCGCCGGCTCCGATCCCAAGGCCGCGCATCACCTGGTCACCGACCTGCTCTCGATCGCCGGCATCGCCACGGTCGGCGGCCGCTCGGTCGCCGAGATCGCCGACCGCTTCCTTGAACAGTCGGCGATCAATGCGCCGACGCGGCTGCCGCGCGAGACGCGCGCCTTGATCGAGCGCTTCCTGTCGCTGCACGGCGATCCCGACGAGGCCGCGGCCGAGCTGCGCGCGCTCGCCGCCGACGCCAAGCTCGCCGGCGCGCTTGAAGCCGCGCTCGATCTGTTCGAGACCCGCACCGGCTTTCTGGTCACCCGCGGCATCGACGTGCGCAAGATCAAGTTCTCGACCGCATTCGGCCGCCGCATCGACTATTACACCGGCTTTGTCTTCGAGCTGCACGATCCGCGCGCGAAAAATCCGCTGGTCGCTGGCGGACGTTATGACGGGTTGCTAGCGCGGCTCGGCGCACCGGTACAGATTCCCGCCGTCGGCTTTGCCGCCGCGATCGAGGATCTGATCGCCTGCGGAGACGCGTCATGAGCGCGCCGTTGATTCTGGCGGTGCCGTCGAAAGGCCGCCTGCAGGAAAACGCCGAGAAATTCTTCGCCGGCGCCGGGCTCGATCTGGTCAAGCCGCGCGGCGCCCGCGACTATCGCGGCGCCATCAAGAATCTGGACGGCGTCGAAATCGCCTATCTGTCGGCGGCGGAGATTACGGCACAGCTCGCGCAGGGCGCGGTGCATCTCGGCATTACCGGCGAGGATCTGATCCGCGAAATGATCCCGCAGTCGGACGAGCGCATCGTCTTCATCGCCGGCATGGGTTTTGGTTTTGCCAATGTCGTGGTCGCAGTGCCGCAAGCTTGGATCGACGTGCGCAACATGGCCGATCTCGACGATGTCGCGACCGCGTTCCGCCACCGCCATAACCGCAAGATGCGGCTCGCCACCAAATACGCCAATCTGACGCGCGGCTTCTTCGCCGAGCACGGCATCGTCGATTACCGCATCGTCGAGAGCTCGGGCGCGACCGAAGGCGCGCCGGCCGCCGGCACCGCCGAAATGATCGTCGACATCACGACCACCGGCGCGACGCTTGCCGCCAACGGCCTCAAAGTCCTCGACGACGGCACCATCCTGCGCTCGCAGGCCAACCTGGTCGCCGCGCGCGGCGCCGCCTGGGATCGGGAACAGCGCGAGGTGGCGCGGCTTTTGTTCGACCGCCTCGCCGCGCAGAGACGCGCCGGGGAATTTCGCGAAGTGCGCACCCGGTTTGCCGGCATGAACGACAAGCTGTTGGCCGCGGCGCGCGAGCGCTATGGCGTCGTGTCGCCATTCGGCGGGCCGACCTCGTCGGGCATGCTCACCCTGCACTGCCCGCCGGGCAACGTGCACGCACTGGCGAGTTTCCTGCGCGAGCACGGCGCCGAAGCGGTGTCGGTCGTCGCGCTGAATTATGTCTATGAGCGGGCCAATCCGTTTTACGAGAAACTCGCGGCGGAGCTCGATCGGCCGGCCTAAATTGACGGGAACCCGTCACCTGAATGGGATCGAAAGCCGCCCTGCAACCGCTTCGGACCGCACTTATATAGTGGAAACCTACCGGCTTGCCTGAATTGGAGAACCGCCATTAGCGACGACCCCAAAGACGATGAGGAACGGCCCTGCCTGCATTGCCTGCTGGTCGACACCATCGACAATTTCTTTGCCGACTATCCCGTTTCCGAAGACGAGCCTCACGCCATCGACAGCGAAGAGATTGTCACCGCGCTTGCCAAAGTGGCGGCCGAGATGACCTGCAGCATGGAGGGCGCCGACCGACAGCAGCTGATCGAGCGGCTGATGCAGGAGGTGATGGAATACGACGCGGAATTTCGTCAGCAGGACCAACTCGGCACGGCCGTTTCCGGCTCGCGGCACTAGCTCCTGCCCCGCGATAGCGGGGGAGGATGGCAGCTACGGCGTGATTGCGGCGAACTGCACCACCTTGGCCCATTTGCCGCTGTCCTGCTCGATCAGCTTGCCGAAGCCTTCGGGCGTATCCGACATCGGCGTGTTGGCGACGTCGGCGAGCCTCGCCTTGAAATCGGCGTCCGCCACGATCGCATTCACTGCCGCGTTGAGCTTGACGACGATTGCACGCGGACAATCGCGCGGCGCGGTGATGCCGTTCCAGGAATAAGCCTCGTAACCCGGCGCGAAATCGCTGATCAGCGGCACGTCGGGCAACGCCGCGGTGCGCATGCTGACCGCGAGCGGTTTGAGCCTGCCGGCGCGAATGAGCGCGATCGAGGCCGTGAGATTGTCGAACATGACCTGGATCTGTCCAGCCATCAGATCGGCGATCGCCGGCGGCGAGCCGCGATAGGGCACGTGGGTGAACTTGGTATCGGTCATCATCTGAAACAGCTCGCCGGCGACATGGGTCGAGCCGCCGGTACCGGCCGTGCCCATATTGATCGCCCCCGGATGCGCCTTGGCATAGGCGATGAAGTCCGGGACGGTCTGCGCCGGAAACGACGGGTTCACTTCCAGCACCATCGGGCTCTTTGAGAAGACGGCAACCGGCGCCATGTCGCGCGCGAAATTGAAATCGAGATCGGGATAGAGCGACACGTTGATCGCGTTGGCCATGCCGGCGAGCAGCAGCGTGTAGCCGTCGGCCGGCGCATGCACCACGGCATCGGCGCCGACATTGCCGCCGGCCCCGGGACGATTGTCGATCACGAAAGGCTGGCCGAGACGCTCGGACAGCTTCTGCCCGATCAGCCGTGCCAAAATGTCGCTGACCCCGCCGGCCGCGTAGCCGACGACAAGACGCACCGGCCGGTTCGGATAATCGTCATCGGCCAGCGCCAGCTTCGGCAGCGCGCCGCCAAATGCGGCGCCTGTTGCAGCGCTCGTTGCGAGTTGCAGGAATTGACGGCGTATCAGCATCGTGATGCACTCCAGCTCTCAGCAGCATGCAGGTTGACATGCATTTGGGCAATCGTCCGCCCAAGCCGAAATCCGCATGCAATTCATATTCCACGGACCGAGATATCTGATGCCGCATTTTTGCAAGGTCGCAATGACGATCGCAATGACGTCCGCCAAGATCGCGCTCGCCATTGCGATCGGAACGTTCGCGATCGGCCGCGCGCAAGCGCAGACGCCTTCCGGCAAGGTCACCATGATCGTGGCCTTTGCGCCGGGCGGCGTCGCCGACACGCTGGCGCGCCTGATCGCGCAAGGATTGGGCGAGCGGCTGCACCAGACCATCGTCGTCGAGAACCGCGGCGGGGCCGGCGGCAATATCGCGGCCTCCTTCGTCGCCCGCTCGACGCCCGACGGCACGACGCTGCTGGCCACGACGACGGCGATCGCCATCAACGAGACGCTGTTCGCCAACAAGGATTATTCGGCGGCCGACTTCAAGACGGTCGCGATTGCGGCTTCTAGTCCGGAAGCACTGCTGACGGGTCCGGGCAATCCGGCGAACAGCCTCACCGATCTGCTCAAAAACGCCGACGGCAAGACCGTCAATCTCGCCATACCCGGCGTCGGCACCGGCTCGGATATCGAAGCCGAATATTTCTTCAAGTTTCTGGCTAAGACGCCGGCGCAGCCGATTCCGTTTCAAGGCGGCGCGCCCGCGATCAACGCCACGATCGGCAATCAGGTCGACCTGATGGCATCGACGCTCGGCGGCGGCGCCGCGGCGCAGATCAATGGCGGCAAGCTCAAAGGTCTCGCGATCGCCGCCGACAAGCACGCCGCGGTCACGCCGAACATTCCGACTTATGCCGAGCTCGGCTATCCGGGATTCACCGCGGCGTCCTGGGTCGGCTTCTTCGCGCCGGCCAAGACCGATCCGAAAATCCTCACAGCGCTCAATGCGGCGATCAACGAGATCGTCAACACGCCGGAGGTTGCGACCAAGCTCACCGATATGGGCTTCGATCCGATCACCGGCAGTCAGGCGCAGGCCGAAGCCATGTTCGCCGCCGAAGTGAAGAAATGGGGCGACATGGTCAAGGCGCTGGGCTTGAGCATCAAGTAAGGGAAATTTGCTCGGGAATTGGGCGGACGCTCACACGTCTGCCCGCGATCAAGCTTCGCCGCCCCTCGCGAGGACGCCTCGCGAAGCTTCGACCGAGATCGGCGCCGGATCAGAGCGGTCGATGCAAGCGCCCCAGCAGCCAGCCGAGGCCGAGCGCGATGGCCACCGCCGTATAGGGCTGGGTCTCGATGGTATTGCGCAGCGCCTTACCAAATGAGTCCGCGGTCTGCCGCGCCGCGCGTTGCGCGCTGCCGGCGAGATCGGAAGCGCTATCGCGCGCGTGATCGTACAGATCCGACGCCGCGTCGGCCGCATCTCCGGCGACGTCGCCGGCCTGCTTTTTGGCGTCGCCGAAGGCGCGCGTGAAATCGGTATTCGCTCGAGGTTGTGCCATTGGCGCCTCCGCACGGTTGGGTCCAACGGGATAACCCGGACGGACGATAAAAGTTCGGCGGGCAAACGCTCGCCGGCTGCCACCTCGCCGGCGGGCAAGGTCAGCGCTGGCCGCGCGGCCTGAACACGACCAGGTGGGACAGGGCGAAATTGACCACGAAGCTTGCGAGCACCGCGAGCGCCTTGGCGAGCCAGACCGGCAACAGCAGCAATTGCGCCGCGGCGACCAGGGTCGCGGTATTGGCGATCAATCCGGCAATGCTGGCGACGACAAAGACCCCGTAGTCGCGCCAGCGCAAGACGCGTCCGGATTCGGCGGCGAAGGTGATAGTGGAATTGAGTACATAGGAGCCACTGACGGCGACCAGCCAGGACGTCACGTTGGCGGCGATCAACAGCACGGTCTCCGGCGCGCCGCAGCGGCAGATCGCCGCGAGCGACGCGAAGACAGCCAGCGCCGCGGGCATGTGCAGATAAACAGCGTGCGCGCCGAGGAAGACGACGTAGTCGACCGCGGTATTCAGGACGCCAATGACCGCGAAACTGAAGGCTTTTGTGGACAGCGCACGACGGCGCGGGGTATCACCTTGAGGGGCCGATTCGGGGTGCGGTGTCTGGGCCATGCGGCCGTCGGCATAACATGTCCGGCGGCGGGCGCCAGGGGCACCGCGTCAAAACCGGCAGATTCAAAAGCGCGTTCAATTGTTTGTTTGCGTGAGCGGCGTCGTGGCGTCGCTGAAAACACACGCCAAACGCGAGTTATTTGGATGTGTACTGTTGCGTTTTTGCACTAGGGCGGCCTGCCCTCGTTCCGTTAATGTGACTGACTCGTGTCGCGGGGGGCGACAATGCGCAAGACTCTACTGGCATCAGCATCAGCCGCCGCGCTGGCGTGTGTGGCCGCGCCATCGGCGAAAGCGGCGCCGCCACCGATCTACAATTGGAGCGGCTTTTACGTCGGCATAAATGCCGGCATGGCCGCGGGCGATACCACGCCGAACTGGATCGCGAACGCCTTCGCCTCACCGTTTTCACTGGCCACCGTGGGCGTCCCGCCGAACACCAACGCGAGAGGCTTCGCTGGCGGCGGCCAAGCCGGCTACAACCTCCAGACCGGTCCCTATGTTTATGGCGTCGAGACCGACTTCACCTGGATGAACCTGCGCGGCACTGCCTCGACGAGCCCGTTCTTCTCAAACAAGGGCGACAACACCACCTCGTGGACCAACAACTACAACTGGCTCTACACCGCCCGCCTGCGCGGTGGTATCACCATGGGCGGCAACTGGCTCCTCTACGGAACCGGCGGCATTGCCGTGGTCGACGTGAAGGATACCGCGTCCTGCGTGTCGCCCGGCCAGGGATGCGGTGCCTCGATTCTCCCGGCTTTCCCGCAAAACATTCAGTGGTCGCAATCCTCGACGCTGGTCGGCGGCGTGGTCGGCGGCGGCATTGAAACCATGTTCTCCCCAAACTGGATCTTCGGGGTGAAGGCCCTGCACGTCTTCCTGCCAAGCACGACGCCTGCAACCGTCAGCCATAACACGTCGATCACCGGTCCAGTCCCGGCGAGTTGGTCGTTCGATCACAACCTGACCATCGTGACCTTAGAATTGACTTACAAGTTCGGCGGCCCGTAAGCCGCGCGATCTATAATTCACCCCAGCAGCGCCGCGATATCCTGCAGGCTCCCGATCCGGATCGCCTCGTCGGCGTCAAGCTGACGTCCGATCTTGTGTTCGATGCCGAGTACCAGACGCAGATGCGCGAGACTGTCCCAGGCCGCGAAGCCGCCAATGCGGACATCGTCCGGGATCGCCGCCGCCTCGCAATTCACGGCTTCCGCCAGCAGCAGCCTTGCCCGATCCGGTCCCGTCATCACTCGCCCTCGCGCCGCGCCGCGGCCCATGCTTCTTTGCTCAGGCCGAACTGATATTGATCGAGCCGCGCCCCGCCCAGAGCCGACGTGCAATGGCCGCGCAAGGTGCCCTCGTGCCGCCAGCCCTGCGCCTTGTAATTGAACACCGCCGGGAAATTGCGCGCGAGCGGGATGCCGACCGCCTTGTCGACACCGCGATGCTGGAAGAACTCGTCGAGCAGCGCCGCGCGCGCCTCGTTGACGACGCCCTTGCCCCACCACGACTTCTCGCCGATCACGACATTGAACGTGGCACGGCGCTGAAATTGATCGACATCGACCATGAAAAATCCGATCTGCATCTGGCTCGCCGCGTCGAATATGCCGATCAGATAACGCTGCGCATTGTCGGCCGCCGCGATATGCCCCCGCAATTCCTGCGACGTCCAAACTCGGACCGGCGCATTGAGCGGCCCCATCACTTCGGGGTCCTTGAGCCAGTTCATCCAGCGCTCCGAGCCGTCGGACGGCTTGAGGCTGCGCAGCGCAAAGCGCTGCGTCTTGAGCAAAACCGGGCGGCCTTTCGCCTGCGTGTTCACTACTCGTCCCCCGTCAGCGCGCGGCGCACCACATCGCGGCTGATTTTGCCTCGTTCATTTCGCGGCAGCTTGTCAACCATGAACCAGCGCTCGGGTACCGCCTCGCGGCGCAAGCGGTCGCGGCACCAGTGGGCAAGCGCCGCCGCAGTGACGTTCGCGCCGGGCGCAAGCTGCACCGCGGCCGCGACAATCTCGCCGCTGACCGCATCCGTAAGGCCGAATGTACAGGCCTCGCGCACCGCCGGATGCGTCTCGAGCAGCGTGTCGATTTCCGCCGGCTGTACTTTCAGGCCGGCGCGGTTGATCTCGTCCTTGATGCGGCCGGTGAGCGTGATGCGGCCATCCGTGTCGACGACTGCGGTGTCGCCGGTTTGATACCAGCCGTCGCGGAGCGTGGCATCGGTCAGGTCGCGCCGATGCAAATAGCCCGACATCGCGCTGGGCGAATTCACCAGGAGTTCGCCCTCGCCCGTGGCGCGGATCGCGCCCGAGCGATCTCTGATCGCCGCCTTGCCGCCCCACAGCTTGCCGACCAGGCCATCGGCAATGCGCTCCACCCGTGACGACGCGCCGGCAACCCAGTTGGCGAGCTCGGTGACGCCATAACAATTCACGACCTCGGCGCGCGACCAGTCGCCGATCGCGCGCCACAGATCCGCGGGGAGCGGCGCGGAGCCGACATGCACCCGCGCCAGCGTCGGCCCGGACGGAGCGTCGCCGAATTTCAGCGCCAGCCGCCAGAATGCGGGGACCGAGCTCATGAAGCTGATGCGATACGCATCGACGACGCGTCCGAGATTTTGCGCCAGCGGCAGCCCAAGCGGATGAAGCACAATGTCGCCGCCGGACAGAAGCGGCGTCAGCGCATTGCCGATGAGTCCGTGACCGAACGACGTCGGCAGCGCGACCAGCGTCCTGCCCCGGCAAGCGGCCCCGATATTCTTCGCGTTCAACGCAATGCGCGTCATGACAGCATCGAAGCTCAGCACCACGCCTTTGGGATTGCCGGTCGTACCCGACGTGAACAGCACCAGCGCGGCACAGCGCGGATCGATCTCCGCCTCGGTCGCGGCCGCGCGCGTCGCTGTTGCCAGCTGCAGGATCGGGACGTTGAGCTTCACGCCCGGCGCCGGCTGATCTGCCAGAACCGCCGCGGGCCGGACGAAATCGGCGAGTAAGCCGAATTCGCCCGCCGTGAGACCTTCAGGAAGCACGGCGGCGCTGCAGCCGAGGCGCCAAGCAGCAAACAGATCGGCGAAGAAATGCGCCGTTCCGGTATGCGCAATGATCAGCGTCGAGCCGGCGCCGATGCCGGCCGCCGCCAGCCGATTGGCCCGAAGCGCGACCTCGGATGCGAACTGGGCATTGCTCCAGCGCACCCCACGCGCGACGTCTTCGATGCCGCCGAAATCGCCGAACTGAAAACGCACCGCCGCCCTTTCCAGCCAAACCGTCCGCCGCGCCGGCGACAATCACAGGAGCCGTCAGGCCGTCCCGGCGCGGCGTCAGATTAGCCGATTTCGCGCGGCAAATAGCCGGTTGCGGCCGATGCCGCCGCGGTTTACCTCGTTTTGCCGAAGGCCCGGACAGCGGCCGGATCGGCCCGCCCCGCGCGCGACATAACTGGCCGATTCGGCTATTAAATGAGTGCAGTTAGATAAGTGTCCTGGGCAACGAGTTTTGGACCAACTGTTTTGGACCAACTGAATGAGTGCTGCCGATACCAGAATGACGCCGGCATCTAGCGCGTCGAAAGGCCTGTCCATCGTGGTGCCGCTTTACAACGAAGCGGCCTCGCTGGAGCGCGTGCACGCCCGCCTCCTCGACGTGGCGCGGCAGCTCAAAGCGCAACGCGCGCTCACCTGCGAGCTGGTATATGTCGACGACGGCAGCCGCGACGACACGCTCGCCATCGCCCGTACCCTGCCGGCGACCGCGGTCGATGTTCAGGTCGTCTCGCTGTCGCGCAATTTCGGCAAGGAGGCAGCCCTGCTCGCCGGCCTCGAACATGCCCGCCGCGGCGCCGTGCTGTTCATCGACGGCGACGGCCAGCATCCGCCCGACATGATCGAGACCCTGGTCGGGCATTGGCTCGATGACGATTGCGACGTCGTCTACACCGCCAAGGCCACGCGCAGCGGAGAATCGCTGCGACGCCGCCTCCTGGTGAAAGGTTTTTACACGCTGATCAATTGGGGCGCGCAGCCGAAAATTCCGCCGGATGCCGGCGACTTCCGCCTGCTCTCGCCGCGCGCCGCCCATGCGCTGCGGCAGATGCCGGAGCGCAACCGCTTCTTCAAGGGCCTGTCGAGTTGGATCGGATTTCGCCAGAAGCGCATCGACTACGAGCCGGCGCCGCGCGTCGACGGCAAGACCACCTGGAGTATTCGCCGGCTGATCGGACTCTCGATCGACGGTGTTACCGCGTTTTCAGTGGCGCCGCTGCGGCTCGCCACGGTGCTCGGCATGGTGCTCGCCGTCATCGCCTTCGTGTATGGCCTGGAGATCGTCTACGAAACCTTGGTCTACGGGACCAAGGTGCCGGGCTATCCGTCGCTGTTCGTCGGCGTCATGGTGCTCGGTGGCGTGCAGCTCATCATGATCGGCGTGGTCGGTGAATATATCGGCAAGATCCTCGAAGAGATCAAAGGCCGGCCGGTCTATTTCGTCGCCGAGCACGACATCAAGCTCGCTCAAGAAACACAGCCCGCAGAGCCCGCGGCGCCCAGCGCCCGCACCGCCGCCGAATGAGCGCACAAGACCCGCGTCGCGCGGAACGACGCATCTGGCTCGTCGCCGACGATTACGGCATGTCGCCCGCCGTGAGCGCGGCGATCCGCGACTTGATTTCGCGCGGGCGGCTGAGCGCCACGTCGGTGATGACAGCGGCGCCGAGCTTCTCACGCGATGCGGCCAAGGCGCTGCACGACGCCGCGTCCACCCGCGCCGCCATCGGCCTGCATGTGACCTTGACCGGTCCGTTCAAGCCGCTGACCTCGAGCTTTGCGCCGCTCTCCGACGGCGCATTCCCACCGCTGGCCGGAATGGCCGGCCGCGCGCTTGCGCATCGGCAAAGCCCGCATCTGCTCGACGACGAGATCCTCGCGCAGTTCACGGCATTCCATGATGCCTTCGGCCGCGCGCCGGATTATGTCGACGGCCATCAGCACATCCATGTCTTTCCGCAGATCGGCGAAGCGCTGCTGCGCGCGATGAAACAGGGGGCGCCGCAGGCGTGGGTCCGCCAATGCGGTCGTGCGCGCGCCGCACCGAAAAGCCTGTCCGATCCCAAAGGCTACATTCTCGATGCGCTGAGCGGGCGCTTCCGCCGCCTTGCCGAGAAACAAGGCCTGCGCACCAATCCGGCCTTTGCCGGCACGTATTCGTTCAGCCCGGGCGCGGATTTCACCAAGCTCTTTCCGCAATTTCTCGATGGCCTGCCGGACGGCGGCCTGATCATGTGTCATCCCGGCAAGGTCGACGACGAATTGCGCCGGCTCGACCCGGTGACGACGCTGCGCGAATGCGAATACGCCTATCTGCTCGGCCAGGATTTTCCGCGCCTGCTCGCCGAGCGCGGATACGCGTTGGCCGTGCCGGCCTGAAAATGTTGCAGTAAGGCGCCATCGAGCGAGGTTGGTATGATGCAATTCGCTGTCCGCCTGCTTGCAGCCCTCGCGATCGTCACCACTCAGACATCATTGGCGGCGGATAGTCCTTCTACCGGCGGGCGCGGCGAAACAGTTCTGATTCAAACCCTGACCCTGTCGGATGAGCAGTTCTTGAAGGGCGATTCCTTCGGAAGGCCCACACTGATTTCCGGTACGTTGCGGGTCGCTCAAGGCACCGGCCGTCTTCCGCTGGTGATCCTCGTGCATGGCTCAGGCGGAATTGAAGAGAATATCACCGGGTGGGAGAAAGTATTCGGGTCGCTGGGCATATCCACCTTTGCGATAAATTCATTTACCGGGCGAGGCATCGTCAGCACTGTTGCCGATCAATCCCAGCTCGGACGACTGAATATGATTCTCGACGTGTATCGCAGTCTTCCGGTGCTGGCCGCAGACCCGCGGATCGATCCCAGCCGAATTGCTATCATGGGGTTCTCTCGCGGGGGGCAAGCGACGCTTTATGCGAGCCTCAAGCGATTCCAAAAAATGTGGAACCCAAGCGGGATCGAGCCTGCGGCCTATATTGCGCTCTATGCGCCCTGCATTACGACTTACATCGACGATACCCAGGTGAGCGATCACCCGATCCGTATCTTTCACGGAAAGTCAGACGACTGGGTCGAAATCGCGCCTTGCCGCGCCTATTTCGAGCGCCTCAAACGGACGGCCAAGGATGTCCAAATGACCGAACTGCCCAATGCGTGGCACGCCTATGACTATCCGTCGCTTCCCGCTCGTCCCGCCGTCGTGCCGTACGCGCAGACGACGCACTGCGTCCTGAAGGAAGAATCGGTCGGGATTATCGTCAACGAGGAGACGCATAAGCCCTTCACATCCGCAGACAAGTGCGTCGGCAAAGGCGCTCACGTGGCCTATTCCGCAAATGCGACCCGCGCCACGGAAGCGGCTCTAAGGATATTGTTGGAGCGAGTCTTTAAGCTGAACGGTCATTAGACCGCGTCAGCGGACGATGTTGGACGATACGTCGACGTGATGCCGTCCTATTCAAAAGCACGGTTGTCGACGACGTCCTCGAACGTGGCGCCGGGCACGGTCATGTTCCACTTCACCGTCCAGTTGTAAGTGTCGTCGAACCGTTCGCGCGTATAAGGCTGAGGCGCCGCGTGAAGGAGCCGCCAGGTCTGTAGCTCGTCGGGCTGCAGCAATCCGCCCGTTTCGCGGGTGAGATAGTGGGCGTAAGGCGTCGGATCCCGTTCCAGCTCTTGAACCGCCCGCGCCTGGGCGCGGAACATCGCGGCCAGCGTCTTGCCGTCGAGTTCGTCGCTCGCCGCTTCGCTGCGGGTCGAGTGCGATTCGATCAGGATGCGCAGTCCCAGTTTCTGGGCATAACTGATCCACGGCTCCATGAGGCTCACCGCGGCAACTTCGCCTCTGCGCATGGCTTCGATGCGCTTCGGCATCGATCCGGCATTCGTCGTCTTGACGTTCTCCTTCGCGAGAAAGCCTTCCATCATCTTCAGCGTGGTGAAATGCGAACCGTTATTCGGCGTCACCGCGATCGCCTGGTCCTTCAATTGCTCGGGCTCGTAGGCTTTTGAATCCTTGTTGACGACGATGGCGAAAGACGACATCGAGGCGCCCAGCGCGACGATCTTGCGTCCGCGCAAGCCTGACGTTTCGGCTTCGACCGCGCGTTTCATGATGCCCCATTCGCACATGCGGTATTGGTCGATGCCGCCATCGTTGTAAACGGAGTTGAGCGGGCGGTCGAAGATGGAGTCGAACTTTACGGCATGAGACGTCGTGACCTGCGCCATTCCCGGCGTCGTCACGAAGTCGATGTCGAGACCTTCGTCCTTGAAGAACCCCTTCTCGCGCGCGACGAGCACAGGCAAGTCGTGCACCGCGTTCATGACGGCGAGCTGGGGTTTCTTCGCATTTGGAATCGCCATAACGCGTCCTCCCTCTGTTCGATTGATTTCGCTGGCTTTTCTAATTTTCTGAAAGCGCCGATTTTTGGCTAGCCGAGATACTCGGCTCTTCCGGGACCGATCGCAATAAAAATACGAGGCCTGTCTCTTCACGTCTGCTGACGGAATGCTGCGGTGCATTCACGCCGCAGCCGGAATCCGAACTGCCGCTGAGTTCCGCTGGCCGGATAACGCCGGCAACCGGCCGGCTCACTCGATCTTCACATCCGCCGCCGTGATGACCTCGCGCCATTTGGCCGAGTCCCGGCGCAGAAATTCGGTGAAGCCCTCGAGTGACCCGGGCACCGGCTGGACCGCAAAGCGATCGAGAAGCATCCTCTGGAATTCGGGATCGCCGACGATCTTTTGCACGTCGGCATTGACCTTCGCGACGACGGCCGCAGGCGTGCCGGCCGCCGCAAACAAGCCGAATGTGACGCTTGCTCCGTATCCCGGAACAGTCTCGGCAATCGTCGGCACGTCGGAGAACTGCGGCAGACGCTTGTCGCTGCCGAAGGCCAGCATCTTGAGCTTGCCGGCCTGCACCGAAGTAAGTGCCACCGACGGTCCCATGATCACGGCATTGATGTTTCCGGCCATCAGGTCGGTCAGCGCCGGCGCCGCGCCGCGATAATGCACTGCCGTCATCTTAATGCCGGCGAGGCTTTCCAGTTCGAGTCCGGCGATGTGCAGCGCAGTGCCGACGCCGGCTGTGCCGTAGGTGATCGCTCCGGGCTTGGTCTTGGCCAGCGCGATCAGGTCGCTCACCGAATTCACCGGCAGCGACGGATTCACCAACAGCGCCTGCGGGATGGTGCCGTAGCCCGCGACCGGAACGAAGTCCTTCTGCGGATCATAAGGCAGCTTGCCCTCGCTATAGAGATACGGCTGGGTCGTGTAGAAGCCGGTCTCCGAGGACAGCAACGTGTAGCCGTCGCGCGCGGCGCGCATCACCAGTTCGGCCGCGATCGTGCCGCCGGCGCCGCCGCGGTTTTCGACAATGACGGCTTGCCGCCACGTCTCCGACAGCCGCTGCGCCAGCACGCGGGTGAGCACATCGGTCAACGCGCCTGCTGCCGAGGTCACGACCACGGTCACGTTGCGGTCCGGATAGGTCTGGGCCAGTGCCGCCGCCGGGCTTGCGAGCAAGCAGGCGAGCAGAACCAGGCGGCTGAGCACAGCAGTCATCGCTTCTTCGCCGGTCTTTTTTCGCTGCACGCAGCCTAGCACGGCCGGCGGCGATCGACGCCAGCGTCAATGTGCCCCGATATCCCGATATATTGTCGGCATCTGCCGGGAACAGGTTAGACGCAAGCGCGTACCGATGCGTTGCTGCCGCAGCCAAACCGGCAAAATCAGCTACGTCCGTCTTCCCCGTTGCGGCCGGTTGTACCCGGCAGAGGTTATCTAACGCCTTCGCACCGCTCTTTGTTCACGCGGAACTCACGAAGGGGCGTCGCGATTGGTTAGACATGGCCAATCAAGCAAACCTTGATCGCGTGTGGGACATCATCGAACGCGTGGGCGTTTGCATGATGACGACGCGGTTTGCGGATGGGCTTCGGGCGCGACCTCTGGAGGCTCGACCGGAGCGCGGTAGCGGCACCATCTGGTTTTTGACTGATTTGCGGAGCGACAAGGAGCGCGAAATCGAAAAGTGGCACGCGGTCGGACTCGCCTTCACCGACGCCAAAGCTGCGGCCTATCTTTCGATCACTGCGCGCGCTCAAATACGGCGCGATCATGCGAAGGCCGCCGAAATCTGGAAGAGCACGGATAAAATGTGGTGGCAAGGTCCCGATGATTCGAATGTCTGCGTTCTGCGCGTCGAACCGCTCATCGCGGAATTGTGGGATGGTCCTTCAAGCAAAATGATCGCCGCCTTTGAATTCGTTAAGTCGCAACTCACAGGCCGCGAGCCGGATCTCGGCGAGAATCGCAAAATAACGGTGCGACTGTAAAAACAACAAAGGAAGGCCCATGCCTGACGATCTCACCAAGATTGGCGCACCCGACCGTAGCAAGATCGCCGTGGGCGAAGAGCATGAAGTCAAATATTGGACGAAACATCTCGGCATATCGAAGGAAGAATTGCAGCGCGCGGTTGACAAGGTCGGCAACTCCGCGGCTGCCGTCAAAAAGGAACTTGGAAAGCAATCGTAAGCGGGCGCTGGAAAGATCGATCGACCTGGCGCCTTTGGTAAATTTCCATGAGTCGTGCCTTCGTTAAGGAAGTTGAGGACGAGGCTATCGGACTTCCCGATCGCCCGGTTTCGCCACATCCGAATTTTGTGACCGAAACGGGACGCAAGGCCATCGAGGCCGCGCTGCATCGATTTGAGGCGGCGCATAAGGCCGCTATTGCCAAAGGCGACAGAAGCGCTGCTGCGGCCGATCTGCGCGAGATGCGATATTGGGGCGCGCGATTGGCGAGCGCTCAAGTCGTGGACCCTCCAGCCGACGTCAGCCGCGCCCGTTTCGGTTCGACCGTTGCCGTCAAAAGACACGATGGACGAGAGCAAACATTTCGCATCGTCGGTGAAGATGAGGCCAACCCCTCACGCGGCACCATTTCTCACGTTTCTCCTCTGGCGCGTGCGGTCATCGGACATGCCGTTGGCGAAACGGTTCAGATCACGAATGAGGAGGCGGTCGTTCTTTCAATCAGCTAGGCTGAGTGTCTAAGCACGCAACGTTCGAAGGGTCGTGTGTCTTTTGACAAGTTGCCCTCAGGCCGCGTTTGGAACACTTGCGCGCATAGCGATGTTCGCGAGCTTGATGACAGTGACAGTCTTCCACGCGAATCCGTCCCGCGCGCAAACCGCGCCGGATGCACCTTCCGACCAGGCCGCGCCGGCAACTCCAAACCAGTTCCGCCCGCGACCGATACAGCACCCGACGATACGAGCCCCGCAGCCAAACCACAGGCAACCGCCCAGCCAAAGGCAGCAACCGTCCCGCCTAAGCCAAAAGCGGACACGCCTTCCAAAAAGGAAAAGAAGGAAGAACACGAACCGATCGACCCTGATACCGGTAGAGCACGCTTTCGGGTGAAACCCTCGGTATCTTGCCGAACCCCTGGCAGAAAAACGGCATCAAATTCACCCTGACTTATGTCGCGGATTTACTCGCCAATGTCGACGGTGGATTGCGGCGCGGGGCCATCTACGAGGGGCGCGTAAACGCGGCGGTCGATCTCGATCTCGCAAAGCTCATCGGCGCGTCCGGCCTGGTGTTCCATGCCAACGCGTTCCAAAGTCACGGGCCGCGCCTGAGCGCGCAATATATCGGCAATCTGATGCCGGTCAGCAGCATCGAGGAGCTGGCGACGACCCGCCTCTATGAAGTGTGGTTCGAGCAGAAATTCTGGAATGACAGATTTTCCATCCGCGCGGGGCAACTGGCGGCGGATGCCGAGTTCATTACCGCAGAATATACCGACGCCTTCATGGCCTCGACCTATGGCTGGCCGGCGATCACGTCGCTGGATCTTGCCAAGCGGCGGTCCGTCACCGCCGCTCGCGGCGATGGGCGTGCGCGCCAAGGCGGTACTCAACGACAACATCACCCTGCTTGCGGGCGTCTTCGATGGTAACGCGGCCGGGCCCGGCACCGACGACCCGCAAGCCCGCGACCGTTACGGGGTCAATTTTCGGGTCAACGATCCGCCCTTCGCCATCGGCGAGGTGCAGTATGCATATAACCAGGAGAAAACCTCGAAAGGTCTGCCCGGCACCATCAAGCTAGGCGGGTGGTATCACGCGGGATCGTTCGATGACCAACGCTTTGCCGCCAACGGCTTTTCACTGGCTTCGCCGCTGGCCGACGGAACCTGCTCAGCTTCAATCCGACTACGGCATCTATGCCGTGTTTCAGCAGATGCTCTATTCCTTCGAGGGCCCCCATCAAAGCGAACGCAATGTCGGCATGTTCGCGCGCGCGGCCGTCAGCCCCGAAGATCAAAGAAACCTCGTCGACTTTTACGCCGATACCGGCGTGGCCGTGACCGGCGCAACGACCTCTCGCCCCGACGATAAATTCGGCATTGCGTTCGCCTACGCGCATATTTCAAGCGCGGCGCGCGCCCTTGACGCAGACTATGCGTTTTATGGCATGCCGCGGCCTTTGCGTAATTATGAGGCCAATGTCACCGCCGCTTATGTCGCGGAAATTCGCAAAGGCTGGACGCTCGCGCCCACGCTTCAATATGTCATTAATCCCGGCGGCGGCTACGTTCTCGACAACGGTCAGGCCAGAGCCGTCAAGAACGCCGTCGTCCTGGGCGCGCGCACCGTCGTCAAATTCTAGTCGCGTCGGCACATCGCCGCGCGATGCACGTTGCTCAGATCACCACGACTTTGGTGCCGACCTTTACGCGGTCGTAGAGATCTTCGACGTCCTGGTTGCGCATGCGGATGCAGCCTGAGGACACGTTGGTGCCGATGGTCCAAGGCTCGTTGGAGCCGTGGATGCGATAGAGCGTCGAGCCGAGATACATCGCGCGCGCGCCGAGCGGATTGTCCTCGCCGCCGGGCATGTAGCGCGGCAGATCGGGCCGCCGCTGCAGCATGTCGGTCGGCGGCCGCCAATCCGGCCATTCCTTCTTGGCGGTGATCGTCTTCACGCCGGCCCAGGTGAAGCCCGGCCGGCCGACGCCGATGCCGTAGCGCATCGCCTTGCCACCGCCTTCGACCAGATAGAGGAACTTGTTCGGCGTATCGACAACGATCGTGCCCGCAGGCTCATCGGTGGGATACTCGACGGTCTGCTTTTCGTACTGCGGATCGATCTGATAGTTCTGCGGGTTCGCCATGTCGCCCTGCCCCGACGGCGCATAGCCGGGCGGCTGCGGCTGATAGTCGGGCGTCGCCGGCTGATAGGACGCGGCGTGGCCGAACAGCGCGCCGAAGAACCCGCCGCCGTTCTGCGCCGGTGGCGGCGCATAACCCGCCGGTGCCGACTGCCCGGAAGTGAACAGGCCGCGCTGCGGGATATAGCTGTTGCTGGCCTGAGCCGGCGCGGGCGCCGTCTGCGGCGCCTGCTGCTGCGGCTGGGCATAGGCCGGCTGTTCCGGAGCGAAGGGGGAGAAGATGTTCTGAATGGAATCGGCATAGGCCGAACCGGACAGCGCGCTCGTCGCGAGCGCCAATATGCAGATACGCCGCATTGCTTGACCCTACTCATTGACACGTTGGAGCGGACCGCGCGGCTGCGATTTTCGGCGTCGCCCACCACGTACTCGCTCACGCGATGAGTACAGGCTGAAAACTCGACCTTTAGGTTAATAAATTGCGGCGCTGATTTATTTGCTCTTTGTTCATCAAGTTACGGTTGATTTTTGGTGAACGCCGGCCAGGTTTGGTTAACCAAGTGTTGCGCTCGCGCGGCGTCCTTTCGCGTCAAATGACGCGTGAACGCGGTGTTAAGCGGGCAAATCCTAAGCTCGCGCCGAATTGCTCGCATTGAGCCGGTAAGATCATGGCGGCGCCGCGCAAAGTCTTTCGCATCGAAGAGCTTCGGGCCGCTCGCCTTCCGGACGAGGACGCGGAGGCCGCGCAGCGCCATACCGAAATCATGAAGGCGTTCGACGCGCTGCGCTCGGCTTTCGCCGCACCGCCCGCTCCGTCCCCGTCCGGCACGTCGGACATGATGTCCGGCGCGGAGTCCGGACGGCTCGCCACCGAGCTCAATCTGATCGCCAGCCGGCTGACCGGGGGCGACGCCGGGAACGGCCACGCCGCCGACGACGAGACCGTGCCGCTCACGCGCATCGCCAACGAGCTGCTCGCCGTAACTTCGGGCACCGAGCAGGCGACGCAGAAGATTCTCGCCGCCGCCGAGCAGATAGATCAGCTCGCCAACAATCTGTCGGCGTCGCTCAAGGGCAAGATCGAGCAAGGACCGGCGCAGGACATCCGCGAGCTGGTGCTGCGCATTTTCGAAGCCTGCAATTTCCAGGATCTGATCGGCCAGCGCGTCAGCAAAGTGATGACGACGCTGAGATTCGTCGAGGAGCACATTTCAAGCGTGCTCGACGAGATCAAGACCATGTCGGTGCGGCCGCCAAACGGCGCGATGCAAAATCTGCACGGCCCGCGGCTCGAGCACGATGCCGGTCACGCCTCCCAGCTCGATATCGACGCGATCTTCGATATTGTAAACGACTAGCTCTCCGGCGTTGCGGGGAGCGGAGCGACGAAGCCTGTCATCAGGCCGACCACCTCGGGCCGGACCCGTTGGCTGGCAATGACGATGGTCAGGTTATTGCGGCCGCGGCGGGGGCGCCGCGCTCGGAGCGCGCGGCCGCGGCGCGGCGCGCGCCACGCCTTCCGGCGCGCAACGCACATAGACGCCGGTGCCGTAGCGGCCGGCGACTTCCGGATCCATCCAGCGCAGCACCATGGTGCGGCCGTCGAATTGCTGGATCTCCCGATCCTGCGCGCCGCCGGCGTCGCCGGGCGGACCGATATAATTCTTCCCGCTCGCCGAGCCCTTGAGCTGCAATTCCTGCAATTGTGCGCTGTCGGCGAGATACATCATCACGCCGCCGTTCGGGCCGCGGGTGATCTCGACAGGTTGGCCGCATTGGCCGCGCGCGGCCGCGGTAGTGCGCGCCAGGTCTTCGTCCTTGTGGAAGGCGCCGTAGCCCCAGCGCCCGACCACCTCTTCCGGCCGGTATCTTGAGGCGATCGCCGGCTGCCCCATCGGCTGCGCCGCCGTATCCGGAGGCGGTGCCGTATTGGTCGTACAGGCCGAGAGGGCCAGCGCGGAAATCGCGGCGGCACAGGCCAAACGCACAACGGACGCGCTCATGACGGGTCTCCCCAAAACCTGCCCAAAACCGAGAAACAGCAAACCACGACCGGAACCCGGTCCCGCGCGGAATCTAGCTTTGCCACCTTTAGACTTTGTTGCAAACGGTATCACCTGATTTGCGATAGGCGAAGATTACGGCCCGGTTTTGGCCACAGCGCCGCCATTGCGGCGCCCGGAACCATTGCGGCGCGCGGCCGCAGCGGATTTCGTGGCGGATTTGGCGGCGGCTTTCGATCGCGGATCAACAAGCGGCGCCGATTTGTGAATGCTGAGCACGCGCATCGCCTCGCGGTCATCAAAAAAATCGCTGTCGGCCTTGAGCCCCGCGGCATGAATGCCGGCGATGGCGCAGATGTCGTCCATTTCATTGGCGTCGCCGGTCACCCCGATCGCAGCGATCACCTCGCCGTCCTTGGCGCGGATCAATTGTCCGCCGCCTTCCAGGAACAGCGGATAGTCGGCAAGGTTCTCGATCGACTGCATGAACAGCGGCTTTTCATTGGCCTTGTGCAGGACGAGCTTCGACGGCCGTCCCAAAGCCAGCGACGCATAGGCCTTGCCGTAGCAGACCTCGAAGCGGAGCATGGAAGCGTGGTCCTGCTTCTGGAACGCCTTCACCCGGCCGCCGGCATCGAGAACGATGGCGCTCATCGGCCGGCATTTGTGCTTCTTGGCGGCGGCAAAGGTCGCCGCAATGATCGTATTGGCCTCGGCAAGGCTAAGCGAATGCATTCCAAATTTCCCCATTTCGGATGTTGGCCGGTAACCCGGTCCCGGCCGGACAATAGCAGCATTTGGACCCGGGGAAGCGATGCCGAAGCGAATGCGGACTGGCGCGTCGGCCGGGCCGCCCAAGCGGTGCGGACGTCTTTCGTCCGGCTTCGCCTTGACTCCGCATGCCTGACATCTTATTTCCGCAGCGCCTGCCTGGCACTCAGGGGTTATGAGTGCTAAGTGATTGGCAAACAAGATAATTTGTTCCAACGCCAAAGCCGCCTGAACATCCGGGAGCGGCAAAGAGGGTAATCATGGCGAAAATGAAATTCCGTCCGCTGCATGACCGCGTGGTCGTCAAGCGGATCGATGCCGAGGAGAAGTCCAAGGGCGGCATCATCATTCCCGACACCGCCAAGGAGAAGCCGCAAGAGGGCGAAGTCGTCGCCGTCGGCCCGGGCGGGCGTGACGAGGCCGGCAAGCTGATCGCGATCGACGTCAAGGCCGGCGACCGCGTGCTGTTCGGCAAGTGGTCGGGCACCGAAGTGAAGCTCGATGGTGAGGAGCTCCTGATCATGAAGGAGTCCGACATCATGGGCGTGATCGCGTAACCATCCCGCTCGCGTCATGGCCGGACTTGCTCCGGCCATCTCGATTTCCAAGGCAGTGCCAAACGGAACGAGACCGCCGGGACAAGCCCGGCAACGACGAGTGAAAAAGCAAATTCCCCCAGGAGAGTAACAACATGGCTGCGAAAGACGTGAAATTTTCCGGCGACGCTCGCGACCGCATGCTGCGCGGTGTCGAGACGCTGGCCAATGCGGTGAAAGTGACGCTCGGTCCGAAAGGCCGCAACGTCATCATCGACAAGAGCTTCGGCGCTCCGCGCATCACCAAGGACGGCGTCACCGTCGCCAAGGAGATCGAGCTCGAAGACAAGTTCGAGAATATGGGCGCGCAGATGGTCCGCGAGGTCGCCTCGAAGACCAATGACGTCGCCGGTGACGGCACCACGACCGCGACCGTGCTTGCGGCTGCGATCGTCAAGGAAGGCGCCAAGGCGGTTGCCGCCGGCATGAACCCGATGGATCTCAAGCGCGGCATCGACCTCGCGGTCGCCGCCGTGATCGAGGACATCAAGAAGCGCGCCAAGAAAGTCGGTTCGTCCGCCGAAGTCGCCCAGGTCGGCACCATTTCGTCGAACGGCGATACCGCGGTCGGCAAGATGATCGCCAACGCGATGCAGAAGGTCGGCAACGAAGGCGTCATCACGGTCGAGGAAGCCAAGGCGCTCGACACCGAGGTCGAGATCGTCGAGGGCATGCAGTTCGATCGCGGCTATCTGTCGCCGTACTTCATCACCAATGCCGAGAAGATGATCGCCGAGCTCGAGGATGTTTATATCCTCCTGCACGAGAAGAAGCTGTCGCAGCTGCAAGCCATGCTGCCGGTGCTTGAGGCGGTGGTGCAGTCGGGCAAGCCGCTCCTGATCATCGCCGAGGACATCGAGGGCGAGGCTCTCGCCACGCTCGTCGTCAACAAGCTGCGCGGCGGCCTCAAGGTCGCGGCCGTCAAGGCGCCGGGCTTCGGCGATCGCCGTAAGGCGATGCTCGAAGACATTGCCATCCTCACCGGCGGCCAGCTCATTGCCGAAGACCTCGGCATCAAGCTCGAGACCGTGACGCCGGCCATGCTCGGCCGCGCCAAGAAGGTCGTGATCGAGAAGGAAAAGACCACGCTCGTCGACGGCGCCGGCAAGAAGAAGGACATCGAGGCCCGCGTCAACCAGATCAAGGCGCAGATCGAGGAGACCACCTCGGACTACGACCGCGAGAAGCTGCAAGAGCGTCTTGCCAAGCTCGCGGGCGGTGTCGCCGTGATCCGCGTCGGCGGTGCGACCGAGATCGAGGTGAAGGAGAAGAAGGACCGCGTCGAGGATGCGCTCAACGCCACCCGCGCCGCGGTCGAGGAAGGCATCGTGCCGGGCGGCGGCATTGCGCTGCTGCGCGCCAAGAAAGCGGTCGGCAAGCTCACCAACAGCAACCCGGACGTCCAGACCGGCATCAACATCGTGCTCAAGGCCATCGAAGCGCCCGCGCGCCAGATCGCCGAGAATTCCGGTGTCGAGGGCTCGATCGTCGTCAACAAGATCCTCGAGAACAAGTCGGAGACGTTCGGCTTCGACGCGCAGAACGAGGAATATGTCGACATGATCGACAAGGGCATCGTCGATCCGGCGAAGGTCGTGCGCGCGGCGCTGCAGGACGCAGCCTCGGTCGCCGGCCTCCTGGTCACGACCGAAGCCATGGTCGCCGAAATGCCGAAGGAGCAGCCCGCCATGCCGGCAATGCCGGGCGGCGGCGGCATGGGCGGCATGGGCTTCTAAGTCCAGACGCCAGAGTTTCCAAACAGTGAGTCGAAAGGGCGCGGAGCAATCCGCGCCCTTTTTTGCCTGTGGGGCGGGTTAGCCGCGAAGCGGCGTAACCCGCCGCAAGCGACAAAGCACGGCGGATTATGTCTTCGGCAAATCCGCCTTTCGCGTTACAATATCGATATTGCGACAACAACTTTTGTTAGCCGCGCATGCCGAACTATAGACGCGCTTTCGCTCCCGGCGGCTGCTGGTTTTTCACGGTCAATCTGCTGGAACGGCATCGAAAACTACTGGTCGAACACATCGACGTGCTGCGCGATGCCTTTACCATCACGAATCAAGACTATCCGTTCGAGACCGCGGCGATCACCGTGCTGCCGGATCACCTCCATGCCGTCTGGCGCTTGCCGCCAGACGATCTGGATTTCTCCACGCGATGGCGCTTGATCAAAACACGCTTCGCGAAGTCATTGCCGACGCAAGAGGCCCGATCCGCCGTCAGTCGCGCCCGCGGTGAAAGAGGTATTTGGCAGCGCCGGTTCTGGGAGCATCTAATCAGAAACGATGACGATTACGCCCGCCATGTCGAATATTGCTACATCAATCCGATCAAACACGGCCTTGTGCGACGTGGTGTGCAGGATTGGCCGCATTCCTCATTTCATCGCGACGTCAAGCGAGGCTTTCCGCTCGACTGGGCGGGCGAGGTCGAGCCGCCAGGCGATTTCGGCGAACGGATCTAAAGGCGAAGCGGCGTAACCCGCTGCGTATCCGAAGAAGGGCGGATTACGCCTTCGGCTAATCCGCCCTACCCCCGCTAGAGCACCCTACCCCCGCAACCCATCCAGGACGAGCGCGAACTTCGTGCGCAGGTTCTTGATGCCGGCCGCCACATCCGGCTTCGTGCCGTGGATCCAGGTGCGGATCTCCGCGAGATAGATCTTGTAGATCAGGTTGCCGGCAATGGCCGCGCCGCAATTGAATTTCAGCTCGCCGCGGTCACTGCCTTGCGCGATGATCTCGCTGTGCCAGCTTTCGATCCTGTGCATACGCGCGCGGTATCGCGTGCATTGCTCGCCGAAGTCCTCGGACTCCGGCTCGTAGAACGTCATCTCGCGGAACGCATGGCGGCCGAGCGTGAGATTTTCGGCGAAGTAGACGTACCAGGGCCGCGCCAGCGCGCAGAGCCGGTCGAGCACCGGCTTGCCGTCGGGCAGATCGCGCCACGCGCCTTCGGCAACGGGATCGAGCTCGTCGTTGAGCATCAGGAACAGCAGGTCGCGCTTGTCTTTGGCATAGACGAAGATGGTGCCGATCGAGACATGGGCGCGCCGCGCGATCTCCCGCGTGGTCGCGGCGTCGTAGCCGACCTCGCTGAACACCGCCTTGGCGGCTTCCTTGATGCGCCGCTGCCGCTCGCTCTTGTTGCGCTCGCGCAAGCCCCCGGTGCGGCCCGGCTGTAGAGCAGCCGGGCGCCTAGATGTCGGCGCACCTGTTCTCGGCAGAACTTCGCTAGCCATTTTGGTTACCATGCCCCGGGGTGCGATCCTTGGCCCGGTTGACACCATATCCTAAAAAACCATAACGTGCTCAAAAATAAGCATGCTCAATTTTGACCAAGAAACTGAGCACCAAACCAGGGATGGCCAAGATGATCCGCGCGCGCCGGCTCGCCCACGCGACGTTCGAGACGCCCGATGTCGAGCGTCAGATCGCCTATTACACCGACATTCTCGGCCTCACGCTGGTCGAACGCGACAGCGAAGCCGCTTATCTCGCCTCGACGCTCGATCATCATTCGGTTGTGATCAGGAACGGCGCCGGCGCCGCCTGCCGCCGCCTCGCCTTCCAGATCGGCGCCAACGACGATCTCGGCGAAATGCAGCAGCAGCTCTCAGCGCTCAACATCGTTTCGGAACGGCGCAGCAATCCGTTTCCCTCGGTGCGCGAATGCCTGTCGTTCTACGATCCCAAGGGCACCGGCATCGACGTCTTCACCCAATACGAAGCGGCGCGGCAGGACTTCAAGCCGACCGGCATCGTGCCGCACAAGCTCGGCCATGTCGCTTTCACGGTCCGCGAGATCAACAAGATCGTCGAGTTCTACACCAAAGCGCTCGGCTTTCGCATTTCCGACTGGATGGGCGACTTCTTCGTGTTCATGCGCTGCAGTCCGGACCATCACACCGTCAATTTCGTCACCGGCAAGTCCGACAAGCTGCATCACATCGCCTTCGAGCTGAAAGACTGGGCGCATGTGCAATCGGCCTGCGACTTTCTTTCGAAGAAGGATATCCGCCTGGAATGGGGCCCGGGCCGCCATGGCATCGGCCACAATATTTTCACCTATCACCGCAACCCCGACCAGCAGATCACCGAGCTGTTCACCGAGATCGATCTGATACTCGACGAGGACCTCGGCTATTTCGAGCCGCGGCCCTGGCATCGCGACAAGCCGCAGCGGCCGAAAGTGTGGACGCCCGGGCCGAATGCCGCGAATTACTGGGGAGCGCCGCCACCGCCCGGCTTTCTCGACTGAACCTGAGATACAATTCGCAGCGCGAGAACCAGTATGGCGTCCGAACCGCATTCCGAAACTCCGGCGAGTGCCGAAGAGCTCATGGCGAAGATGCTCAAGAAGCATCTCTACGTCGTGATCTGGAAAAGTTATGGCAAGCCGGACCTGATCAAGGCGAACCTCGCCAAGCACCTGCAATACATGATCGGCCTGGAACGGCGCGGGGCGCTGTTCGCCTCCGGCCCGTTCGCGCCGGGCAACGGCGCACAGATCGGCGACGGGCTCACCGTTCTGCGCGCGGTGTCGCTCGACGAAGCGAAGGTGTTCGCCAACAGCGATCCGTTCGTCATTGCCGGCGCGCGCACGTACGACATCCGCGAATGGACCTTGATGGAAGGCCGCATCGGGATCAGTCTGGATTTCTCGAGCGGCAGCTACAGGGTCGATTAGACTTGGTCGACTGAGACGGGGACCGACTGCGATGACCATCAACAATATCGGCGTGATCGGGCTTGGCCGGATGGCGATGCCGATCGCGGTTCTGCTGCTCAAAGGCGGGGCCCGCGTGCCGGGCTATCGGCGCAGTTCCATGGCGGACCTCGAAAACCATGGCGGCATTCCCAAAACATCCCCGGCCGAAGTCGCCGCCGACTGCGATTTTGTCATCTCCTGCCTGCCCTCCCCGCAATCGCTCGACGAGGTCGTGACCGGGCCGCACGGACTCGTTCACGGCGTGCGGCCGGGCCAGATCGTGCTCGAGCTCGGCACCTATTCGTTCGAGGTGAAAGAGCGCCAGCGCGTAGCGCTTGCCGGAAAAGGCGCGATCTTCATCGACGGCGAGATTTCGGGCACGCCCGGCATGGTGGCCGAGCGCAAATCGGCGGTCTATGTCGCCGGTGACGCCAAAGCCTGCGCGACGGCCGCCGAAGTGGTCAAAGGCTTTTCCGAGTCCTGCACCTATTTCGGCAAGTTCGGTTCCGCCATCCAGGTCAAGCTGATCGCCAATCTCCTGGTCACGCTCAATATCGCCGCCTCCGCCGAAGCCATGGCGCTGGCCTTGAAGACCGGCATCGATCCGAACCTTCTGATCAATGCGATCGGCTCCGGCGCCGGCAGTTCGCGCCAATTCATGATCCGCGCACCATGGATGGCCGAGCGCAAATTCTTTCCCGCGCCGGGTCCGGTGACAACGCTCGCGCATTATTTCGAGCCGATCAAATCGATGGCCGCGCAATTGAACGTCGCCACCCCGATGCTCGATCGCGCCGTCGGCCTCTACGAAAAAGCCATCGCCGACGGCCACGGCGACCAGGACGTCGCCTGCCTCGTCGACGTCATCGGCGCGCTGCCACACAAGTAAGCAGCGCGCGACGAGCGCCGGCGATCACATTGCGCCACGCAGCTGCAAGGTGACGTGATTAAGATAAGTTGCAAACGGCAATAAGTTTTCTGCAGTATCCGGCCACCTTATTGGAGATGCAGGAAAAAGCCCGGTTCCAGAATTCGATAGGCGCCCACGGAGCGCACACCGCTACCGAAGTCGCGCAAGTCTGTCCTAAGGGTTTTCGTTTGACGCGCGGCACACCAAAACTCTAGGTTACACCCACTCGCGGACGCAAGCAGTCAACGGTTCTCGTTGGAGGGCCTTATGATGCGAATGTTCGTGCTTCTGGCCACCGTCATCGCACTGGCCGAGCCGGCAGTTGCCGCGAGCACACCCGCTGAACTGGTGCAGGGACTGAATCGCGCCGCACAGAGCGGCGACGTAGGTGCGTTCACCGCGGCAATGAGCGGTGCAAGCCGTCAAGCCATGGCAGATGCTGAAGCCGCCGGCGCGAAGCTTGCCGCTGCGCGCAATGATTTCCTGCTTGCGCTCGACACGCGCTTCGGCTCGGCCCCGACCGGCGGTGGCGCACGCGTCCCGATCCGCGATCGCAAGGCGCTGTTGTCGCGCTTTGTGAATATCGAACTGGTCAGCGTCGACAATCAGAGCGCGGATCACGCGCAGCTTCACCTCAAGACCGTCACCAAAGGTATCGGCGATCGGACCGTCACCACGGAGGATACGCTTCCCGCCGTCAGCGAAAGCGGCGACTGGAAGCTCGATCTCACCAGCGTGACACAAGGCGTCATTGCCAGTGCCGCGCAAAGAACGGCCGCCTTGACGCAAGTGGCGCAGGCAATCCGCTCCAATATCTTCAAGGACCGGTTCTCAGCGCAGATCGCTCTGGCGAAAGCCCGCCGCAGTCTCGCGTCCGGTGGAGGGCCCGGCAAATGAGGCGCGTATTGGCGATTATAGCCGCGGCCTTCCTCCTGCCAGGATGTCCGCCGCAAGGAACGATCAAGGCGCTGACGCTGTCGCCGACGCAGGTAACCGGCAATTATCAATATTGGTATTCACAGACTGCGTGGTGCGACGTGCCGCTTCCCGGCCAGGGTCTTTTCACCAACGGGCTCGGCCCGGAGACAGCCGGACCCGGCGAGGCCTATACCGGCTTCGAGGACATCTACGATCACGGTGCCGATCCGTTTCCGTGCATCGAGCAGCAGCAAACGCTCTATCGCGGCCAGGTCGCCTTCGATCTCAGCCAGTTCAACAGCATCGGCACGGCGACGCTCAATTTCAACGTCGCCAATTCGCTGGCCGAGAATGGCGGGGTCAATGTGCAAATCCCGCCGGTCAGCAATGCCACGACTTTGGGGATGTCGACCGGGACCACCAATTCCGGCAACGGGCCCTATTTCTGGAATTACGACAACGACGTGTCGTTTCCCTCATGCGGGCCGCTGATCCAGCCGAACTGCTCCGTCGGCGTGACTTCGCAGGTGCAGAGCTGGGTGAGCGGGGCGCATCAGAATTTCGGCTTCATCATCGCCGGGCCGATCCTGAATTTCCCGAACAACCTGCCGTCCGACAACAACGGCAATGTCACCTGGTACAGCGCCTTTCAACTCGTCGTCGTGTATAACACCGCGCAGAATCCGCACGCGCCGCAGTAGAGCGTCGGCGCAGTCATCGCTCAAAACGGTTTCGGCGCAATCCACTCGCTCAACGCGACATTGACGCCGATCTGCCCGCCGTAGGACGTGACGCTTTTCTGCGCGGCTTCGCCGGTGAACATGGCGAAGCCGGTGATGCCGCGCTCGAGGCGCACGCTGGTGCCGGCGGATAACGCCATCCAGTCGGTGCCGGGGACTACCGCCGGCATGGTGTAGCTCGGCGCGGCGATCGTGGTCAGCGAGGCGGTCACCGTGCGGCCGGCGCCGGCGAATTCGTGATCCCAGGTCAGCTTGGCGAAGGGCGACCAGTTGCCGAGCTTCACGCTCGCCTGATAGCCGAGCTCGCTCACCGCGGAATTGCGGTTCTGATTGGCAAAGGAGAGCGCGGTGAAGCCGCCGACCGCGGCGAACTGATCGGTCTCGGTATAGCCGTCGATATGGACGCGCTGCAGCAGCACGCCGGCCAGCGGTCCGTGGGTGACGGGGCCGTTCTGGAAATCGTAGCCGCCCTCGACGGCGAGCGACAGATTGAAGCCGTTGGTCGAACCCGTATTGGCGATCTGCGCGATGCCGATCGGTACGATGCGGTCCACATTGTCGTCGATGTAGCCGGCGCTGGCGATGACGTCGGCCCAGAACGGGCGGCCGAGATAAGCAGCATAGGCGCTCACGGCGAATTCGTTCTGCTGAAAGCTGCCGCCGGTGCTGAAACTCTGCAGCGTGTTGCCGACCGAGACCGCGCCGCCGGCGAGCCAGCCCGGCGCGAAGGCATAATCGACACCGACTGTGGCGCCGAGCGGCGTGCCTGGATCGCCGGGAATGCCCGGTGCGCCGGACTGCACGGCAAGCGCCGACACGCCGCCGCTGATCCAGGCATTGTAGGTGCCGACATTGCGGTTCTGCTGCGACAGGCCGATCTGCGTGAACATGCCTTCGATCATGGTCTGCCGCGTCTTCACCGGCGCCTCGGCCAAGAGCGAAATCTCGGTCGGCGCGACGATGAGGCTGTACTCATAGTCGGCTTCCATCAGCTGGCCCGCGGTCGAGAGATGAATGTCGTCGGCGAGCAGATGGGTATACTCGGCGTTGGGCGACACCAGCGTCGAGATGGTGGAGGTCGGCGAGCACATCGTCGACCAGCCGCTGGTGATGCCGGCGGGCTGCGTGCAGGCCGCGGTGCCGCCGCCGGTCAGACCGAATGTTCCGGGTGCCGCTTGCGCCGCGCGGTACATCGCATTGATATCGGCCGGAACGAAATTGACATGGGCGGCAGCGAGGCCCTGCCACAGCGTCGTGTTGTAGGTCGCGCGCAGTGCCTCGGTGGTGGCGCCGCCGAAAGACTGCGGCGTGTCGGGAATGACGAAGGTGCGCCCGCCGGCCGCCTGCAACTGGACGATCGCAGCAACGAGCGCGTTCGCGGCGCCTGCGACATAGGCGCTTTGCGACCCCGCCGGCAGATTTGCCGTCGCAAACGAAATGTCATTGCCGCCCGAACTGATCAGATAAAGCGTGTTCGGATTGGCGACGCCGCCGTTCGCGGCAAGATAGTTGCTGATCTGGGTGACGGTGGGGACGGCGCCCTGCAGGCTGTTGGGGACGCCGACATTGCTCTGCGCGTTGCGGGCATCGCCGGTCGCGTAATCGGTGCCGCCGGGCGTATTGGCCGGATTGGCGGTGAGGCCGAAAAAGCCGGCCAGCAATTGCGAGTTGATCGGCCCGGGATTGGTGGTCGCGGTGCCGCCGCCTTGCGTCACCGCGATGGCGAAGTCGGTGTTGTAGGTCGCATTGGTCGAATTCGGCGCGGCATTGCGGTACCAGCCGCTATCGACGGTGCTGTCACCGAACACGACGACCTGGCCGACGGATTGGCTCGCCGCCGGGGAGCAGCCGATCGCCAGAGCCAGCGCGGCGCCAAGGGCGCTCGATCTAAGCCAGCTCGATTTCAAGCCGGACAAATTCATCACGCCGCCGTCCCAAATGCATTTCGTGAGCTATCGTAACGCGTGTTTAGCCGGATATATCAAAGTATAATCGACGCCGGCCAGCCTCTGCCGTCTATTGAGAGTAGGCGATCATGGGGTGGGGCCATGCTGGAAAATCTGAGCGAAGACGTTCGTGTTTGCCTGCAGCACGCCGAGGATTGCGCGCGGGAGGCCAGGGAGCAATTTGATCCGGCGCTCCGCCGGGACTTCCTCGACACCGCCAAGCGCTGGCTTTTCCTGGCGCGCTATGAGCTGACCAGCACGCTGCCACAGCGCAGCCTCTAGGTCGCCCGCCGGACCGCGATCTCCACGGAAAAGCAGCATCTATCGGCCTGCCCTGTGGGCAAAGTCGATTCCCCCGTGCACCCGGGCGTCCGCGGGTGCTAACCTCTTATGGAAAATCGAGTTTCTCCCGAGAATCCAAGGCGCGCATGCTCGGCTGGTTTCAGGCTCTGATGCCCAAGGAGGAGCGTTTCTTTTCGCTCTTCGAAAAGCATGCCGCTATCGTCGTGGCCGGCGCCGAGGCCTTGCGCGGATTGCTTCAAGGCGGCAACTCGGTCGAGGCCTATTGCAAGAAGGTGTTCCAGCACGAGGCCGAAGCCGACGACGTGACGCGTGAGGTGCTGCTGGCGGTTCGCCGTTCCTTCATTACCCCGTTCGACCGGACGGATATTCAGGACCTCATCAGCTCGATGGACGACGCCATCGACCAGATGAACAAGACCGCCAAGACTATCATCCTGTTCGAGGTCAAAAGCTTCGAGCCGCAAATGCTGGAGATGACCGACATTATCCTGCAGTCGGCAAAGCTGGTGCTCGAAGCCGTTCCGCTGCTCAGCTCGATCGGCAGCAATGCCGGGCGGCTCAACGCGCTGACGACCAAGATCATCACGATCGAGGAAGCGGCCGACGACATGTACAATCGTGGCCTCAAGGCGCTGTTCGTCGCCAATCGCCCCGAAAGCAATCAGGGCAGCGCCATGAAGTTCGTCATCGGCTCCGAGCTCTACGATCATCTGGAGAAAGTCGTCGACCGCTTCGAAGATGTTGCCAACGAGATCAATTCAATCGTCGTCGATCAGCTCTAAATTCACGTATCCGTCATGACAGGCGTCCTCCACCTGCCAGTGCTGATCGCCTTGATTGCGGTCGCCCTGGCCTTTGATTTCCTCAATGGCGTGCATGACACGGCGAATTCGATCGCGACTCTGGTCTCGACCCGCATGCTGCGCCCACGCTATGCGGTGATCTGGGCGGCCTTCTTCAACTTCATCGCCTTTCTCGTGTTCGGCGTCCATGTCGCGCGCACCGTCGGAGTCGGCATCGTCTCGGCCGATGTCATGGACGCGCATGTGATCTTCGGCGCCCTGATGGGCGCGATCGCGTGGAATCTCATCACCTGGTGGGCCGGTATTCCGTCCAGCAGCTCGCATGCCTTGATCGGCGGACTGGTCGGCGCCGGCCTGCTCAAGGCGGGACTCGGATCGATCGTCTGGCCCGGATTGCTGACGACCGCTGCGTTCATCGTGCTGTCGCCGCTCCTGGGATTCTTCCTGGCGCTTTTCCTGGTGCTCGCCGTGTCCTGGGCTTTTGCGCGCGCCAATCCGCGTACGGTCGAGCCGACGTTCCAGTGGCTTCAGTTCGGCGCCGCCTCGCTCATTTCGCTCGGCCATGGCGGCAACGACGCGCAGAAGACCATGGGCATCATCGCGGTGCTGCTGTTCTCGCAGGGCCATCTCGGCGGCGATTTCTACGTGCCGTTCTGGGTGGTGATCACCTGCCAGGCCGCCATGGGGCTCGGCACGCTGGTCGGCGGCTGGCGCATCGTCAACACCGTCGGCTCCAAGATCACCCGGATGACCCCAGTGCAAGGCTGCTGCGCCTCGGCGGGCGGCGCCATCATGCTGTTTGCCGCGACCTTTCTCGGCATCCCGGTCTCGACGACGCACACCGTGACCGGATCCATCATCGGCGTCGGCGCCGCCCGCAAGGTATCGGCGGTCCGCTGGAACATCGCCGGCAACATCGTGGTCGCGTGGGTCATCACGCTGCCGGCATCGGCGCTGATGGCCGCGCTGTGTTATCTCCTGTCCAAGCTGCTGTTCGGTTGAGCCCCGTAACCGTCCGGCATCATCGGCCGTATGCCGATTGCAAGAAATTATGGCGACAGCCGATCCGGCGCTGTAGCATCAAGGCGGATCGGAAATCCGGCGGCAACAGCCGGAGGCTGGGATGAGGCGTTGCGCAGGATCATGGACCACGGCAACCGAAGGGCACTTATCGAGTTAGGCATGAAGGTCTCCGTCCGGCGCAGCGGGCGGAACCTGATTGGTGTTGTGACCCGGCTCAACGGCGACTATGTCGGCATCCGGTGGACCAACTCGGATCTCGGCGAGACGGCCGAGTACGAGGCTCACCGGGACGATGTCACGCCGCTGGCCGGATGGCTTTAGGAGGCCCGCTATGACCACCAGCAGTGACACTCTTCGGACCGGCGGCCACCCTTGCGGAACGGACGCATAGCCGGGCCGTCGCATTCGATCTCGTTGGACTCCGGGCCAATCGATTGCTATCGGCAGCCCCTTCCAGCGCTTCCGCCATTCCCCCTCCAGCCCGTCACGTGCTCATGTCATTCGTCTACGCAACTCTGGCGTTTGCTGAAGTTTTGGTGCTCTTCGCCTCGTTCTTGGCGGCGCTGGCGTTTGTCCTGAGAGGAATCATCAGGGCGTGCTGCAAGCTCAAAAACAGGATCAAGCAGACACGGACGCAATGCGCCTTCAGCCGCGCGTCGAGCATCGATCCGTGCTGGCTGCGATGCCCGCATCGAATGCAACCGCAGCGAAGCTGAGGTTTGAGCCTTGACTATTGTCGCCGCGGAAAGGCTTTTGACGGCATCGTGCTATTCTTTTCTGGCCGAGCTTGATTCGGCTAGCCAGTGACCGGGTCGGACCAAAATTGGCAACACGATACGATGGCGAAGAAGTCTTCTGATAAGGGCGCCAATTCCCAGCGCGCCAAGACAAGTTCGAGACGGCGCATCCAATATGCGGCGCTGCCCTATCGGTCGAACGGTAAATCCGAACTCGAAGTGATGCTGGTGACGTCCCGCGGCACCCAGCGCTGGATCATCCCGAAGGGATGGCCCAAAATCGGCCTGCCGCCGCATCGCACGGCGGAGGAGGAAGCCTTTGAGGAGGCAGGTGTCGCCGGCAAAGTCGGCAAGAAGCGCATCGGCACCTACTCCTACGACAAGGTCCTCAGGACGGGCCGCACGACGAGCTGCCGCGTCCAGGTCTTCCCGCTCAGGGTCACGCGGCAGCACAAGCAATGGCCGGAAAAGCATCAGCGCCAAACCCGCTGGTACAGGCTCCGCGACGCGGCGAGATTCGTCAAAGAGCCAAGTCTGCGCCGGCTTATTCGCAAATTTGCCAAGCAGCGCTGATCCGGGTCTGCTGATCCGGTCTTCGGGGGCTCTTGGAAGCCGGCGAGGGCTCTCGCTTGCGCAGCTATGAGCAAACAAGCTTAACGACACACGCCGCTTTCAGGTAGCCCGAACGTATCCAATCGAGCAACAATGGGCATTTTCTGTTTGCTCCCGCGTCTTCGCCGCTGCGCCTCCTTACGATGGGTTACGTAACCCGCGCGATGTTGAACGTTTCCCTTCAGGCTGATGAAACAACTAAATTGTATGCAATGCTTGGTTTCAAGATACCCATCGAAACCGGACATTTGTATCTAATTTTCTGAAACATCGAGGTGATGACAATGAGGAAGCTTCTCGCGGTTCTGGCCGCGACCGGAAGCCTTGCCGTCGGCATGTCGGCTATGGCGACCAGCGCCCAGGCGGATTGGTACGGCAATGACTGGTACGACGGCTGGCACGGCGACTATTACCAGCCGGTCGACTACGGCTACGGCTATGGCTATCTCAATAACTACGCCGCGCCGGTTGGCTACAGCACGGTCGGCATGGTCGCCGCGCCGGTGCAAACGGTGCAGACGGTGACGGTGCGGACCATCCGTCCGTCGCGCTTCTCCGCCCGCCGCCAGGTCGTGACGCGGACCACGGTCAGCCAGATCGCTCCGCGGACGCTCTATGACTATGCGGGGTCCGCGCCGGCCGTAGCCGCTCCGGTCGTGCAGAGCGTGGGCTATGGCCGTCCGCTCTACGACTATGCGGGTCCGGCCACGGCCGTTGCCGCTCCGGTCGTGCAGAGCGTGGGCTATGGCTATGGTCGCCCGCTCTACGACATGGCCACGCCGGTCGCTATGCCGGTCGCCGCGCCTTACTATCGCTACAGCTATCTGTGGGATCGCACCCTGGTGATCGATCCGGCAACTGGTTTCGTCGTTCAGACGATTTGGCGCTAACAAGCGCACAGCACTGACAATCGGAGCCCCGCGCCAAAAGCGCGGGGCTTTTTTTTCGTCCGCAAACGCGCGTTGAACCAGGGATATGGTAGCGAGCGACTAACAGGCGTTTACAGAGCCCGACGATCCCGCGGCAAGGCGCGCGGCCAAGACAGGCAGCAAGACAGGCAGCAAGACAGGCAGCAAGACAGGCAGCAAGACAGGCAGCAAGACAGGCAGCTATGACAGTTCCTTACGAAACCCAGCGACCCGTCGTCTCGGACAATGGCCTCGCCTTCATTGTCTACCTGCTTTACGGCCTGAGTTATTTCAACGGAATTACGGCGCCGGTCGGCGTCATCATCGCGCACATGAAGGTCGGCGATGCCGACCCGGTACTGCAATCGCATTACCGGTTTCTGATCCGGACCTTCTGGATAGGATTGCTCTCCGTCGTCATCGCCATTCCGCTGTGCCTGGTGCTGATCGGCTTTCCGCTTCTTGTCTGGTGCCTCGTCTGGTCGCTCATCCGTATCATCAAGGGCTTCCTGTTGCTCACCGAGCACAAGCCGATCGCTCATCCCACGTCGTGGCTGTTCGGATAAACTGGGCGGCCGATTGCTGTTGGCCGTAAGTGAAGGAGGCGACCCGTGAATCCATCGAAGCTTCTCCTTTTCGCCACCGGACTCGTTGTGTTGGTCTTGGCCCAAAACACGCGTTCGGCGCTGGCTCAAGGCGCCATCGCGCCGCAACCTGCCTCTTATTCGCAAAGAGGCGCGATATCTGCGCCACCAGGCGAGGTGGCAAGGACGTGTTATCCCGTGTGGGGGCAATGCACGAAGGATTCCGACTGCTGCACAGGTTACTGCAGAGTCGGTAGAGTGACGGCCTATTGCGACTACGGAAAATAATCAGTTCGACGCGTCATGCGGGGGGCACCGCCTCGCCGCGTGACGCGCCCGAAGCTTCGCCCCAAGTCCCCAACGTGTGCATCTTCTCCGCCGCCACGTCGGTGTCCTTGCGCTGAACACCGGGGGTCGCGCCAGCGGTGTCACGCACATCAACAGCGACCGCCAGCAACCCGGCCTTGGCCTCGGGATCTTCGAGCGCCTTGCGGAAATGCATCTCGTCGCGCCACACCCATCTTCCCCGCTGCAGCCGCCCATAGATGTGGCCGGTCGCGTAGGCGGCGAAATTGATCACCGGAATCCAGCGCGCGCAGCGCTTGAGAAAGTCGACATTGCCCTGCGGCGACAGATCCATATGGGCGTAGACGTCGGCGGCGCGCTGCGCGCGGATGTTGATCTTTCGAAACCGCTCGATATCGATCATGCTTTTGATATCGAGAATGGTCATCTCTTCATTCCACCCCAAGGCCACCGTTCGCGGCGGCAAGCCTTGTGCGACACTGTTATCGAGAAACTCGTAGTGGACGCGCTTGCCGTGGATCAGCGCCCAGGTGAAGAACAATTCGGGCATGCCGGCATAGGCCTCGACATTGTGCGCCAGAAGATCATCGACCGCCTTGTAGCGGCCGACCCGCAGGCCGCGCGTCCACGCCCGCTCGACCGTCATCTCCGGCGGCGTGATCATGAAGAACATGTAGACGAGATCGCCGAACCGCGTCAGCAGCCGGCTTGATCCTTCCTCGAGATTGGGCACGAAGCTGTCGAAGCGGAAACGGTCGATCAAAAGATGCGGCATCTCCCCGCGCGCCGCCTTGGCCGCCATCCGCGCGTCGAGCTTGCGATCGATGATCTCGACTTCGTGGCCGGTCAGCGTCCCGGCGTATTTGTAGGCGGCGCCGAGCGATGCGTAATCCAGCAGGAGTTTTCGCCAGATGTCGGGACTGATCAGCGCGAATTCGTGCCACGGGAAATTCAGCTTGCCGGCGAGCGTCTTCTGCCGCGGCCGCATCGTGCTCTTGCCGGAGGCCGATGCGCCTTTGACATTCATCACCACCGGCTTCTGCTGCCGCGGCAGAAACCGATAGCGCTCCGCCGCGACCGCTTCCTGCACGAACGGCAGGATCGCCTCCCCGATCGTCTCGCTGCCGAAATTGTTGCTCAAGAGCGTGACCGCGAGCTCTCCGAGCAAGGCCTTGTCGCCCAGGAGCCGTCCGTGGTGGGCGACCACCGCCGTTGCGACCCGATGCAGCGCGGCGAAACAGGCAGCTTGCAAGCGGTCGTTCGTGTCCTGCGATTTTTCCAGCCAGTCGGACACGATCCGCTGGTCACGCTCCGCCGCGGTTTCCGGAAGCCGCGGCGGCGGCTTCTTCGCCTTGCCGAACGAAAACAGCCAGCGCGCGCGACCGTCCTGTTCCGCGCCGGCTGCCAGCTTCGGCGCCGCCAGCGCATTGTCGAGCTCAATCGCGACGATACCGGCGCCGTCGCGCTTGAGCGCGTCGAACACCCGCGCCAGCGCGTCACGATGCGGCGCGATGAACCGATTGAGAATGGTCGCGGCGATCTCGCGGAAGTTTTTGCCGAGATCCTCGTCGTCACGGCCGTCGGGGACGGCAATCCCGGTCGTGATGTGAATGAGAAGCTCGTGGACGATCAGCCGCTCGACGCGAAACGCGACCAGCTCCTCGGCCGGCAGGCCGCAGAAATCGCTCAATTCGTAAGCGCGGGCGACGCTGGTCGAGACGTTGTCGGCGCGGAATATGGTCGAGAGCGGCAGATAGGCGCGCGGCAGCTGCAATTCCAAGCCGGGATTCCACGCCGAGCATTCCGGCGCGGTCAGATTGGCATCCATTTGGCATCCATGGCGCGCGGGCGACCGGTTCGAGGCACCTCGAGGCACTTTTGGAACTTGAATGTACCCACCAGCCGGGACCTGAGAAAGGTCAATGGAAGGGCCTAGCGCGCCGCGAGCGTTGCCGGCCCGATTGGGTTATCCTCGGGGAGAGAGTCGGGAGCAATTGCACCATGACCGAGGCCGAGCAATTCCAGGAATATGCTGCCGAATGCATGGCCTTGGCGGGGCGGTCGAAGTGCGCGCAAGAGCGGCTGGCCTTTCTGGAACTCGCCGAGACATGGCTTTGCGCGGCGACCGAAACCCAGCTGCGGCAATCGCTGGTGCGACGGTGCAGTTCCTTGCGGGCCAGGCGCGGCCAATCGCCGGAGTTCCTCCAATAACGCGCGACGCGGCCGGCCCCCTGACGGCGGTGGCCAGAAACACCTAGAATAGACCGGGGTCGGGACAGAGCGGGAGAAAAATCCCCGGAGCAGGCCATGTCAGTCCCAACCATGTCGCCCGAGAGCACGTCAGTTCAGAATCAAGGTCAAGCAGCGCCGCAACGCGAGGTCTGCAATGACCCGCTGTCTTTCATCGATCACGACTCGGATTTCGTTCTGGTTGACGAAACGCGGCCGCCATCGCGAATCGAACTGGCGCGCGAGCGGATGCTGATCTGCCGGCTTTATGTCGGGCTGCTGCAGACCATCACCGACGATTACGGCACCGAGTTTGCTGCCCACAGCGACAGTCTGGCTTATCGCACCGTCGGCATTTATGTCTTCCTGCGCACTGTCATGTGTTCGCCGGCGCGCGCCAGCCAGATCGCGCATGCGCTCCGCCTGCCGCGCGTCACCGTGCTGCGGCGGCTGCAAGAGCTGGCGAAGACTGGTTATGTCGAGCGCGTCGGCAACGCCTATCGCGTCACCGACAAGGTCAACATTCCAGACCTACAGGACAAGTTGCAGCGGCGCATCGCCATGGTCACCGAGACTGCAAAGAAGCTTTCGGCGCTCGCCTAGAGACCGGCGCAGCAACAAGAAGACCCTGAGCAGACCACCTGCATTTTGCAGACTAGCGGAACCGTCGGGTAAGAATGGAGCGACGCCTATAGTCGGTGAGGCGCGCATACGCTTCGGTGATTTTATCGGCGAATGAGGCGCGCCCAACGCGCGCTCCCTCTATCAGGCGGGAGCGCGAGCTGGTTTCTCAGCCACCGGCACCTGGCAGAGCCGCTGGCAGTGATGCAATCACCCTACGCCCAAATTCGCAGCATCGGGAATCGAAATAGACGCCCGGACGGGCAATCGACCTTCAAAGGGAAAGCGTAAGCAAACCCGAAAAGGGATCGCCCTGTCCCGCTCACTTGACCTTGAGCCTGACCGCGGACTCTTTGCCACGGCTGCTTTCGATTTCGTACTCGACGGCTTGTCCGTCGTTAAGTGCGCGCAATCCGGCCTGCTCCACGGCGGAGATGTGAACGAAAACATCCTTGCCGCCGCCCGAAGGCTGAATGAATCCGTATCCTTTGGTCGGATTGAACCACTTCACGGTACCTGTAGGCATCTTAGTCTCCGCTATTTGCCACTAAATTCTAATTTCAAATGAGCCGCGCCATTTTTGCAAGGCCGGATTATTCCTGTTCAGAAACGCGGGGGTCGCGGCGGCCCGCTTCGGCCGGCGCCATCCGCCGGCGTCACGCGCTTCTTCATCGGCAGCAAGCCTTCGCGCTGCAGCTTTTTGCGCGCGAGCTTGCGGGCGCGACGGACGGCTTCCGTCTTCTCCCTGACTCGCTTCTCGGAGGGCTTTTCGTAATGGCCGCGCAGCTTCATCTCGCGGAACATGCCCTCGCGCTGCATCTTCTTCTTAAGCACTCTGAGCGCTTGGTCGATATTGTTGTCACGAACGAGTACTTGCACGCTGCATTCCTTCTATCGAGCGTTCGACCGGCCTGCCGTCAAGCCGCTCGGGGCCAGTGACGCACGGCTATAGCCCCGGCTGGGGTCGGGTTCAAGTTCATCCATCCCATCAATCGGAATGCTCGCTGAGCAGCACATGTAGCGCCGCCTTCCCCGCGCGGCTGGCCTCAGTCATGGTCTCGAAGAAAATCTGCGAGCATCCAATCGGACTGTTTCTGCCGGCACGGTAGATTTCCCAGCGCCAGGGCTTCGGCGAGTCGGCCCTGCGCTTTACGGCTACGGAAAAATCGGCGTGGTCAATCATTTTTCAATTCACGTCTGGGCATTCTTGGCCTGGCGCGCCAGGCCGGATACCCGCAATCCTCTAGTATCTGTAATTCTCGGACACAAATGCGATCGCCGCTTTGGTGAGTCTTATCTGATCCGTTTCGCCGGCGCCAACCGCGCCGATCAGGTGTTTGGCGATTTCTTCGCGCATCGCGCTCGCATAGGCCGGCCGCGCGAACCCGCTCCCCGCCTCCCGAATCTCGTCCCAAGCGTTATCGAAGGCCGAGGCCAGGCTTTTGACCGTCTCGGGATCGAAGGCGATCGGGGGACGCGGGAATTGAAGGACCTGGGTCATCGCGGCTCCCTTACCGTAGTGGGCGGGAGCACGAACGGTCTCTCAGCCATCGGCGCCCTGGCAAGGCCGCGGCCGACGGTGGGGCAAGACTGCGCCTTTCCGTGCCAAAAGTCGAGCGATAAAAGGCATAACTGGGCGGAACCGTGCTTTGAAGATTTGGCCGCCGCACCTCTCGATTGGATGAGATTCGCGGCTGCCCTTCGCGGCACAAGTCATCGCCTGCCTTGAAACGAACGCATCTTCGGCCCATGTAGGTCTTATAACTAAAAAAACCTTGTGCGCGCCGCGACAATAGAAAGCTCTGATTTTCCGGCCCGCCTTATTTCATGACATTCCCCATCGTTGGGATGTCCCGCCCAGCCGCAATGCCGATCCTGCGCATCAAGCGCGGGCGGCTGTCATGCTTGCAGCCCCCGCGGGCGAAGGGATCAACACATGACTAAAGAAGAGCTTTTGCAATTCGAGGGCCTGGTGATCGAAGTGTTGCCCGACGCGCGGTATCGCGTCGAGTTGGACAATGGCCACGCGCTTGTCGCGTACACCGCCGGCAGAATGAAGAAGAACCGGATCAAAACTCTCGCGGGCGATCGCGTGATCGTCGAGGTATCGCCCTACGACTTGGAAAAAGGCCGCTTGGTTTTTCGCCACAAGGACGAACGCGCGGGCTCGACCGCTCCCCGGCCGCAGCGCAATCAATTCCGTCGGCGCTAACCGACAACTATCGAGGATGACATGACCAAAGAAGACGATGCGGCTACCACCGGCGAAATGCGGATATTCGTCTTCAAGTCCGAGGCCCGCGAGGGGCTGCATGCGTTCGCCGGGGATCTGGCCGGATTCAAGCTGCCGGAACAGTTCAAGCCCTGGAGCGCCACCGGGTCCATCGCCGCGGACGGAAAATTTCCATACAACAATCTGTCCCGGCCGGCGATCGAGACCGCGATCAGGGATCACGGCTATCAACTGTACCGCGTGAAAAAAAACGCAAACGACAATTGAGGAACGCGCGCCGGCCGCGCGATCACAGCGACGAAGCCGCGGCTTTTCGGAGAAGAGGGTACCGCGAACTCGCATACAACCGGCGGATATCCGCGCTCTCGTACCTTGATTCATTTACCTCAAGGTAGGTGCCGATCAGAGCTTGCGGCGGAAGATCCTCGATCGCAAAACGGATCGCCTCCGCGGCCTGCGGAAACCGCCTGTAACCGAGCGGCTGACGCCGTCCATTGCTGGCTTTACACGAGAACAGCTCAGCGCTCATGCCGTAATCGAATGCCTCGTCAACTTCCGTCGTACTCATTGCCCGCATACCTCCGCAAATCTCGCGACAGGGCCAGTATCTGTTTCCAAAAAATAGCTGAAACATCATCTGAATGTTCATCATTCAGAGCATTAGGAATAAATATGACCCACGCGAACCAAAACCAGACCTCGGGCGAAATATATGTCCTAAAACATCAATCACTCTTTCGCTCGGTGAGTTATGGTACAAAGCCTGACCAGCGGTCATCCTGAAAACGCGCTTGGTCATAGCCAACACGGGCACGCACGACGATGCTCAATTTTCCGAACCAAAGCCGCATCTATGACCCGACCCGACATGCCGTTCGATTCTGGGGACACGACAGTGCGATGGAATGGTCGTTCTTCGTCACTGTGGAAGCGCTCAGGCGGCTAGAGCGAAAACTCGATAGCGACGAGGCGAGCTTCCTGCTCGCCTTCGATGCCCATCGACCCGCGATCTACGCCGCGGCAGCTAAGGTGTACAGGCGGGAGAAGAAAGGGTCGTATGAACTCGCGGCAGCGGATTTTTGATGTCGCGCCGAATATCTATGTCGCTGACTTGAGGCGACGACGAACGGTTTTGCTTGATTGAAGCAAGAAGAGCTCGCTGTTTGACCGCGATCAGGGATCACGGCTATCACCTGTGGCGCGTGAAAGAAGCGCAAACGACAATTGAGGGCTCGTGCTGCGCCATGGCGAAGAGTGCGGCTGCGCTACATTGGGAGCACCAGCGATGATGGACGGGACACATAAATTCAAGGTTGGCCAAACAGTCAGCATGGTCCCCTCATTCCGGTCAGGCGCGAAGGGCATGTATCAGATCGTGAGCCTGCGGCCGATCGAGGACGGAACAAAGCGGTACCTGGTCAAGAGCAAGGACGAAGCCTACGAGCGAGTTGTCACGGAAGGCGACCTTTTCATTCCGGGCATGCCGACATTCGATGTTAATTAAGCATACTTTCGCAAGGCAGCCGGCCGCGCGCGATTTTGAGCATGAGAAGCAGATTTTGGCCTTGCCTTGAAATAAACCCGCGCAACTGCTATATGTAGGTTCATCGATACTTGGCCGAACAACTGGCTCGGTTCGCGTCGCCAGAGGCGCGCACGTTTCAGACACTTCACCAAAATCGAAAACCGGAACATTGGCGGCGAGACATCGCACGCCAGAGTTCTACGTGCGCACCCGCAGTGAAAGGACGCTTAAATGAACACGGGTATCGTAAAGTGGTTTAACGGCCAAAAAGGCTTCGGCTTCATTCAGCCGGAGGACGGTGGCAAGGACGTCTTCGTTCATATCAGCGCGGTCGAACGCGCCGGCATGAATACGCTCAACGAAGGGCAGAAGGTTTCCTACGACATCGTTGCCGACCGCCGCACCGGCAAATCGTCGGCGGACAATCTGCGCGCCGTCTAATCCGCCGCGCAAAGGCTCATGTTGTTCTGACCACGGATGTACTGGCAGAACCGCGTGATTCGAGAGCCCCGCGTCGACACGTGGGGCTCTTCATTGCTGCACCTTTCGAAGGAGGAGCCGATGGCGATGCTCCAGGATGCCAAGCGATCGACGATGGCCGCTGCGAAAGCGGATCGCGAGCGTGAAAAGACCGAAGCGATGCGCGAATATCAGGCCGGCAAGGTCGCCGCTCAGGCCAATATGGCGCGGCTGAGGGCGCTGCGTCTCGCCAAAGAAAGCACTGCTTCACCACCGCAAGCAGCGGCACCGCACCCGACGCAGCGAAAAGCGACAGCGCGACCGGCGAAGCGAAAGACGGCTGGTCGGTAAAGCGACCACCGGCTGCGGAACAACAATCTGTCCCGCGCAATGCCTTATCACGGCGGCAAACCCGCGGAGCTCGTTCGCCTGCGCGCAGTTCTTCGGCGCGACTCACAAAAATCATCACATAACGCCTCGTTGAATGTCGGGATTCCGACGTCATCAAAAGCAAACGGGCGGGCGAACCCCAAGATTCAGAACCAGGGTTCGAAATCAGCAAATCGATTTTTCAAAACCGGCCCAGCCGAGGCGGCCTACTTGTCTTCGGTTTGGTCGATCGCCTCGGCTAGTTTCAGCCATTGCTCTGCGAGCTTCAGCCAGTGTTGCCGGTCAAGCGGATTGATCGACGTCCCCGCCTGTTCCTGACACTCGACGGCATTTTGGCGGAATTCATCGGCTTGGCTCATGAAAGATCCGATAGCTCGAGAGACGAGGCGGGAGCGCGGTCGCGTCTCTCAGCCACCGACGCCTGGGCAAGCCGCTGTCGGTAATGGGAGACAACCTGTCGGATCGATACCCGTTCCCAGTGAATTGGTCACCGCGGCATTGACATTTGTCACTAAATTAGTTACATACCCCTCCAGTGATTCTCGCTCAGTGAAGGACCGGCTGCGAAGGCACATCGCGGTTCGGGAGCGAGGGCGGTGCCCGCGGGCGGAGTTGCAAGCCGCACTCGGGCGGCTTTGGGCATCAGCCGCCGGCAAGCGTGGCCGGCTGTGCGGTGCGCACTGGACTGGGACAGGTAGGGGTGGGTAACACCCACCTAGCAGACTAATCGTGGCGGCCGCGTCCCAGGAAGCCTGGCCTGAAGCTGGACGGAGATGTTCCGACATCTCCAGGAAAACGCCGCTGGTGGAACGCCGACAGGCGAGCGCATCCGGCAAGGATGCGCTGCCACAGCGATGCGGAGCGGTTGCACGACGCGTCTGTCGGCGTTCCGCTTTCCTTTTTTGTTCAGCAAGCGAGAACGAAACGAAGGCACCACCCCTTCTGTTCTTCTCCCCCCTTTGCTTTCACGCCGTAGCGGCAGCGCAAAACTCGCGGCGTATCGCGGCGCGAAAACGGCGGCGCAGGTATTTGGCGCTAACCTGCAATGGCGGGAGGATCAAGAAATGCTAATTCGCCATCAGCCGGAAGCGCAGCGGCGTCGCGCCGGTGAGCTCGATGGTCTCGCCGCCGCGCCAGCGCCAGCCGGTCGCTTGCGCGAGCGCGGCCAGCAGGTCGACGTCGCGAGCCTGGCGGTCCGGATCGCATTGCGCCGGTTGCGGCGCGCCCGGCACGATGGTGATGGCGGCATCGCCGACCGTCGCCTGCGCCTTGACGCTGGCGCACCACAGATCGATCGATGCCGCGCCGCTATCGTCGATCTCGATCGTCGGCACGCGCTTGGAGCCGCGCATCGGGGCGATGTCGAGCATCAGCTCGCTGCCGAACGGGAATGGTTCGCTGGCCACCGCCGGCCGGATGGTCAGTACGCGCGAGGCGGGCAAGGCGGTCAGAACGCCAAGGACCAAAAGAACGGAAAGAACGACGAGACGCGGCAGCGACGACGCAATCATGATGGTCACACGATGTTGCAAGCGCATGTGTTGCAGGTGGATGGGTTGCAGATGAATGGGTTGCGGGCCGAAAGCAGATCTCGCAGCCGGGCGGCTGCGCGCGGTGGTGAATCTCAGCGCTGATCTAATGCATGGGACGGCAAAAGTCAGCCGGCTTTTGCGTCGGCTTTGCCGCAAGCGGCCCGCAAGGTTACGCAGGTTTAATGTAATCGCAGGGTTCCTGCGGCCTGCGGTAAAACTCGATTTCCGCCCTCTCAAGCCGACATCAAGAAACCGCGATTGTCCCACACCCCTGCCCTAAACCGTCGTAATTCAAGGCTAATCGCGCTTGCACCGTGGCGCTTCATGACCCTGCGAAACCCTGCCGCCCCGGTCGCGCCCGTGATAGTTCAGTGACACGACGCATGTCCCGGAAAAGCATGCCCTTGGACTTGATCCGAGGGTGGTTGCCGGTTTTCCGACAAGGACATGCGCAAAGTATTGATGCCGCGCCGGGCGGCAAACGATTTTGAGTCCTTGTTCACACGTGGTGGCCGGCGGCTTTGCGCGCCGCCTCAAGCCAACTCCTCGGAGGTCTAACCTTGCAACGTCTCCTCTCGTCGCTGGCCACGATTTGGCGGCTGTCCATTCCCTACTTCCGCTCCGAGGATCGCTGGCCGGCCCGCCTCCTGCTTGCAACGGTGATCGCCCTCGAACTGTCGGTGGTCGCCATCACCGTGGCGCTGAACTACTGGTACCAGGCCTTCTATAACGCGCTGCAAAATCGCGATTGGCACGGCTTCTGGTGGAACATCCTGGTGTTCTGCTTCCTGGCCAGCATCTACACCATCGTGCAAGTCTACAAACTCTATCTCAATCAATGGCTGCAGATCCGGTGGCGCCGCTTCATGACGCAGACCTATCTGCGGCAATGGCTCAACACCGCCAACCATTACCGCATGCAGCTTCTCGGCGACGCCGCCGACAACCCCGACCAGCGTATCGCCGAGGACCTCCAGCAATTCGTCGCCTATGTGCTGGCGATCGGGCTTGGCCTGTTGAACTCGATCGTCACGCTGGTCTCCTTCGTCATCATTCTCTGGGGTCTGTCGGCGGCAGCGCCGCTGCATCTGTTCGGCACCACACTGGCCATTCCCGGCTACCTGGTCTGGGCGGCGCTGATCTACGCGGTGATCGGCACCGCGCTGACGCACCTGATCGGCTGGCGCCTCATTCCGCTGAATTTCCAGCAACAGCGCTACGAAGCCGATTTCCGCTTCAACCTGGTGCGCACGCGCGAGAATTCCGAGCAGATCGCCGCCCTTCACGGCGAAGCCGCCGAGCGCGAGCGGCACGGCGACCGCTTCGGCCTCGTCGTCGGCAACTTCATCGCCATCATGCGGCGGACCAAGAAGCTGACCTTCTTCACCGCGAGCTACGGTCAGGCCGCGCAGATCTTTCCCTACATCATGGCGGGCCCGGCCTATCTCGCCGGCGTCACCCAGCTCGGCGACCTGATGCAGACAGCCAACACGTTCGAGAGGGTGCAGACGGCGCTATCCTATTTCGTCTCGGCCTATCAGGACATCGCTCAGCTTCAGGCGGTGGTGCAGCGGCTTGACGGCTTCGAGAAGGCGATCGTCGCCGGCCGCGACGCGGCGCTCCAGCAGCCTTCGGTCGAGATGCTGCCGCGCGCCGGCGCCGCCGGGATCACCGCCGAAGACCTCCATGTGCGGCTGCCCAACGATACGCCGCTGGTCGACGCCGGGCGGCTGTCGTTCAAGCCGGGCGAGAACATCCTGGTCACCGGTCCCTCGGGCATCGGCAAGTCGACGCTGTTCCGCGCCATGACCGGAATCTGGCCGTTCGGGTCCGGCCGCGTCACCGTGCCGGAGGATGCCAAGATCCTGCTATTGCCGCAGCGGCCTTATTTCCCGGTGACAAGCCTCGCCGCGGCGCTGAGCTATCCGGCCAAGGTCGGCACCTTCGACGCGGCACGGATCGCCGAAGTGCTCGCCGCCGTCGGGATGCCGCAATGGAGCAGCCGGCTCGACGAGGAAGCGCATTGGAACCGCATGCTCTCGCTTGGCGAGCAGCAGCGGCTCGCGATCGCGCGCGCGCTGCTGCTCGAGCCGCACTATCTCCTGCTCGACGAGGCGACCGCCTCGCTCGATGAAGCCGCGGAGGCCGAGCTTTATCGGCTGCTGCAGGACCGGCTCAAAGGCGCGACTATCGTCTCGATCGGCCACCGCGCGACGCTGCTCGCCTTCCACGGCCGCCGCGTCGACGTCGTTTCAGGCGGCACCGCCTCGGCGGCCTCGCAGGTGCGCGACGTGCCGCTCGCCTCGGCGGCGGAGTAAGGGAGGACGGGATTTTTGCCGGAGCATGATCTTTTTCGACCGTGCTCCGCCCGCCGAAGCGGGCTTCGCGAAGGCGGGAAGCCGGCTTCGGCAGTTCGGGATCATGCCCAAAAGAAAAGGCCGGCAGTGTCGCCACTGCCGGCCCGGTCGTCTTCGATGGTGAGAAGACTACTTGATGTTCGAGAGGTTGGTCGCGAACGAGAGCTTGGCGATATAGGCCGCGCCGCACCAGTTCGAGCCGACGCCACCCGGATTGGCGACAGTGATGTTGTTGGAACCGCCGCCGCTCTGCGCGCTGGTGAAGGCGTTGCAGTCGCCCTTGCTCAGGTTGGTGTCGTAGTAGCGCAGGTCGAGCGTGAAGGCCTTGTAGGTGAGACCGAAGCCGGCATCCCAGTTCCAGTAGCTCTTGTAGGGATCGCCGCGATCCGCGATCGCCTGCGAGATGCCCGGGAAGAGCAGCGAGCCTTCGCCGTAGAATGCGTCGCTGTGTCCGAGGCTCCAGTAGCCGAGGTCACCCGAAACATACATGCCAAGGCCCGAGCTGCCCCACCAGGTGCTGGGCGTCGTATAGGTCACGTTGCCGACGGTGTACCAGCCGACCGAGCCGGTGCTCGCGACAGACGGCGAATACCATTCCTGGATGCCGGCGGCCCATTGGTCGTTAAACGTATAGGTCGCCTTGCCGTAGATTTCGTAGAAGCTGGCGTTCTTCTTCGCCACGTTACCGTTGATCAGCGTGGGCTGACAGCCGGGAACGTTGGTGTCGAAGCACGAGCCGCCCGGATACCAATATTCCCAGACGCCGAAATCGAGAGCGAGCTTGTCGAAGGTCGGCCGCACGCCGGCATAGAGGTCGATTTCCGCCGCGGCGCGGTTCGGGAACGAGATGCTCTCGCCCGAGATGCCCGCGTAGTACTGCCAGGTCGGGCTCTGCGTGTAGCGCAGCTCGAAACCGGCCTGCGTGGAAGGATTGTGGTTCGACTGGGTGATGCCGCGGAAATTATAATCCGTCATCAGGGCCGCGGTGATCGCGACGTCCCACGGCGACGGCGGGGGCGGCGGCGCCGGCGGCGCCTTGGTGGCCATATCCGCGGCCAAGGCCGAGGAGGTGGCCAATCCGGCCGCCAGTACGATGGATAAAGCAACTTTCTTCATAATCAGCCCCTTTGCTCTGCCTGTCTTCGGCACCCCAGCTCGCAGCGACCGTCGACAGCGCCCAACCCCGCAACGTCTTTGTTCGCGGCTAGTTGGTTCTTATTTTTTTCTTTTATGCGCGAAGGCCAAGATCAAAACGACGGCAACTGCTGACTTTTTGTGCTTTTGCGGCGAAACGCCATTGTTTGTTAACGAGTGTTGCAAGCGCGCTACACTTTTGGATGCCGGCAGCCCTTTCTTGGTCCCTTCTGACCACACCATCCACAGTCGGCCGGCGCAGCCGAGGCGCTCCAAATCCGCGTGATTCGCAGCTCTTTGTTGCACCAAGGCCGCCGGACCATTGCCGCTGCGAGCGGCCGCGCCTACCTAAGCCCGAGAGCGGTGAATTGGACTTATCCACAGCGAGGCGGAGACGGATCATGCGGGCGACTGTCGACGGCCAGGTCGTAGCGCAAAGCAACGACGTCATCGAATGCAAGGGCTATCAGTATTTTCCGCCCAACACGGTGCGGATGGACTGGCTGGAAAAGGTGGCGAAGACGACCGGCGACCTCGCCTGTCCGCACGGCGTGCAATTCTACGACGTCGTTATCGCCGGGAAGCGGCACCAACGGGCCGCTTGGTCCTATGAGGCGCCGCGCCCGGAAATGGCGCAGGTCGGCGGCCGGTTCGGCTTCTGGCAGGACGTCCAGGTGCAGTGAACGCCCGCGATTTCACGCGGGCGTTCCTATCCAAAAAAGACCCATCCGGGCCGCGATCAGGCCGCGGCCGCCTTCTTGCGGTTGGCCTCGAGCCGGGCGTCGACCAGCGCCACCTGGGCGTCGATCGCCGCATTGCTCAAGCCCTTCTGCCTGGCAATCAGCTGCACGAGCTTATCGGCGCGCTCGATATTAGGTGCGCCGTTTTGCAGCGCACGCGCCGCCGAGGCCGGCCGGGTCAGCGATTGCGCTGCGGCGGCGTATTTCTCGAACGGCACCAGGTCTTCCGGCTTGGCGCCGAGCTTCACGCACAAGTCGAACACGAAATTGTAGACCGAGCGCGAAGTCTCGATGTCGCTGTGCACCGCCTCCTGGGCGGTACGCATGCCGTCCTTGGTGACGCAGCGATAATTGCCGGCGAGCAGCATCGCCCATTTGGCGAGCGGCACGAAGATCGAATCGTAGACCCTCAGCTTCACCGGCAATTCGATCTTGCCCTCGGGCGTATCGAAGCGCGCGGCGTCGACGTCCTTCTCGAGCTGGCGCAGGATCGCGGTATCCTTGTCGTCCTCGAACCGGGCGCATTTGAAATTGGTCGGCAGCGTCACCAGGAGGAAATTCGCCTTCTCGTCCGGCGGCCGGATCGCCTGCGGGTCAGGGCTGTTGAGCGTGATCTTCTTCGGATCGAAGCTGTCCCACACCGTCGGGTCGGTATAGGCCGGCTTGAGCGCGTCGTAATCGAGCCCCGGGATGCGCTTGATATAGGGCAGCGGCGGCATGTTCATGATCGACATGCAGGGCACGCGCGATTTCGCCACCGCGTCGAGCAATTCGCGCACGCCGGGCGAGCGGTATTGCGGCTCCTGCATGCACAGGCCGACCAGGTCGTATTGCTTGGGATCGACGCCGGTCGCGGGACCCGCCGTCACTTTGCCGGGCAGCTTGCGCGATTCCAGCAGCACCGGATCCTTGCGGCCGCGGATCGGCAGCTTGACCTTGAAGCCCTCGGCATTGATCAGATCGGCCTCGGCGGGCAGGCACACCAGATGGATCGAGTGCCCGCCGAACAGCAGCTTCGACGCGAGCAGCGAACCGTAGGACGCGCCCATCAGCAGAATATTGTAGGCCATGATTTCCTCCTCGCCAGCGCGGCGGTAAGGGCCGTTTTCCCGGCCGGATCAACGGGCATCGGATCGGCGGCATATGTGCCGCCGATCCCTTTTCTCACCCGGTTTCAGACCAATGCTATTGGGCCCCTAAGACCGATGCAATGCGGCTTGGCGGGGCCGACGTTTGGCGATCTGCGCAGCCAGAAGCTCAGACCTAGGTTCCGTCGCCGCCACCGGGCGCCGGGGAAATCGGAGTCCAGGCCGGCGCGGGCGCCGGTTCGGGCATTGGCGCGGGCGCGGGCTTCGGTGCCGGCTTCGGCGCAGCCGCAGCCTTTTTCGGCTTGCTGGCGGCCTTCTTCGCCTTCTTGGCCGGCTTTTTGGCAGCCTTCTTCGCTGTCTTCTTCTTCGACGCTTTCAATGTCTTCTTCTTTTTGGCCGGAGCGGCCTTCTTTTTCTTGCCCGATTTCTTCTTCGCTTTGGACTTCTTCGCCATGATCGACCTCCCGATCGCTGCTACCGATCCAGAACCCGCGCGCCCCCACAGCGCGACCATGGGAAGACCGGTATATTGGCACGCCGCTGACCGAGAGACTCACTCAGCCTGCAGCCGTGGCCGCGGGCATCGCCGCGCGATGGGCCCGAAGCCGCTGCGGACATCGCCCTCCCGTCGCCCAGTCGATCAGTTCGATCGTGTGGACCACCGGAACCGCAGTGCCCGTTGCGATCTGCGTGATGCAACCAAGATTGCCAGCTGCGATCACATCAGGTCGCACTCTTTCGATAGTCCTGACTTTAAGATCGCGCAACCTTCTTGCGATGTCGGTTTGCAAAATATTGTAGGTGCCTGCCGAACCGCAGCACAGATGACCGTCGGGAATGTCACGGACGACGAAGCCGAGTTTGGTGAGCACGTCCTTCGGCTGCCGTATCACGCGCTGGCCGTGTTGCAGCGAGCACGCGGCGTGATAGGCAACGACCAGACCCTGCGGATCGGGCGCTTGCGCACCGCCTTGGTTCGCCGCCGCCGCGCGCTCGAGCGGCAATCCCGCGATATATTCGGTGATGTCTTTGGCCAGCGACGAGACACGGGCGGCGCGCTCGGCATAGGCCGGATCGTTGCGCAGCATGAAGCCATAGTCCTTGATCGTCGTGCCGCAGCCGGACGCGGTCATGACGATGGCATCGAGGCCGTCGACGGCGAGAAATGCGTCGATCGCAGCGCGGGCCTGCGCCAACGCTTCGTCTTCACGGCCCATGTGGTGCACCAGCGAGCCGCAGCAGCCGAGCCCTTCGGGCACGACAACCTCGACGCCGTGCCGGGTCAATATGGCGACGGCCGCCGCATTGATCTGCGGCGCCAGGACATCGTTGACGCAGCCGGTCAGCAGCGCAACGCGGGCCGGCCGCGCGCCCTTTACCGCCGTGGCCGGGAACGTTTGTGGAGCAAGCGGCGTGCCGGGCAGCCGCCAGGGCGTCAGTCCGAGCATGGCCGAGAGCTGCTTGAGGCCGAGCGCGCCAAGCACGGGAGCGAAGGGCTTGGCGAGCAGCGACGCCCACAGCGCCAGCCGGAAGCGGCCCGGATAAGGCATCAGTTTCGCCAGCAGCGCGCGCGTGAGGCGCTGGTGCAGCGGCCGGCGATAGGTCTGTTCGATATGGGCGCGGGCATGGTCGACCAGGTGCATATAGTGGACGCCCGAAGGGCAGGTCGTCATGCAGGAGAGGCACGACAGGCAGCGGTCGATATGGCGCGTGACCTCCGTTGTCGCCGGCCGGCTCTGCTCCAGCATCTCCTTGATCAGGTAGATCCGCCCGCGCGGCGAATCGAGCTCGTTGCCGTCAAGCACATAGGTCGGACAGGTCGCGGTGCAGAAGCCGCAATGCACGCAGGCGCGCAGGATCTTCTCGGCTACGGCAACGTCCGGGTCGGCAAGCTGCGCAAGAGTGAACGAGGTCTGCATGATGATCGCTACACGCCGGCCCACATTCGGCCGGGATTGAGGACGCCTTGAGGATCGAAGCTTTTGCGGATGCGTGCGGTCAAGGCCGCAAGCGGCGGCGGCTCCGGGGTGAACACCTCGACCGCGGCGCGCACCGCAGCAGGCGCGCGAATGAGCGTGGCATGCCCGCCGGCAGCGGCCACCGTCGTCCGCACCAGCGGCGCCTGCGCGTCGTCCGAAGCCGGCAGCGCCGCCCAGATCAGTCCACCGGCCCAGTCGTAAAGGACTTCGGCGCCCGCCTTGCGCGCAAGCGCTGTGCCAACTGCTGGCCCCTGTGTCGGCGCTGTCGAAATGCGCCAGATATCGCGACCGCCCGAGGGACCGTCTGCCGCGAAAGGCGTAACGTCGCGCACCGCGCTCCAGAAGGCGCGCGACGGACCCTCCTCCAGCACGGCAAGCGTCCCGAACGACGCCAAGGCCTGTTCCAGCACGGTCTTGCGCTGGGCGACCGACGGCGCGACGCCTTCAAGGCGGAACGCGGTCACCGCGGCACGGCCGGAAGCCATCGCGGCGATCCGCTCCGCGGCGGCCGGCACATGCGCCGCGGCGGAGACGTCGCCGTAGCAGGTCATGGCCGCCGTCATCGCCTTGCCGGCGGCTGCGTCGTCGAGACCGAGCACAAGCACACTCAACTCGGTTTCGGCCTTCGGCAGGACCTTGATGGTCACGTCGGTCATCGCCGCGAGCGTGCCCCAGGAGCCGGCGATCACCTTGCACATGTCATAGCCGGTGACGTTCTTGACCACCCGGCCGCCGGATTTGAACACCTCGCCACGGCCCGATACCGCCGAGAAGCCAAGGAAATGATCGCGCGCGGCGCCGGCCTTGATGCGGCGTGGTCCGCTGAGATTGCTGGCCAGCACGCCGGCGATCGTGGCGCTGGCCGGCGGCGTGCCAAAGAGCGGCCCGTAATCCATGGGCTCGAAGGCAAGCTCCTGCTTGCTCGCGGCCACCAAGGACTCGATTTCGGCGAGCGGTGTGCCGGCCTTGGCCGACAGGACCAGTTCCTCCGGCTCGTAAAGGGTGACGCCGGACAAGAGCGAAAGATCCAGCGTCGCGTCCCATTGCGCGGCGCGGCCGATGGCGCGCTTGCTGCCGCGGCCGACCACTTCGAGCGTCTTCTCCTCCGCAAGCGCGGCGCGGACGACGAATTCGACTTCGGTCGCGTCCTTGGGCTTGAGGCTGTCGGTCATCGGGAAAGCCTATTCCGCCGCGGCCGCGGCCGACGCCGCGGTTCTAAAAGCCGGCATGATCTCGCGCGCGAAACGGCGCAGTTGCGGCGCGCCGCCGGCAACGGTCAGGAGGACATAAGTCACCCCTGCCCGCCGCAGATCGTCGAGCATGGCCGCGATCTCGTCCGGCGTGCCGTAAAGCGCGTTCTCTTCGGTGCCGCCCTTGCTGTCGGCATAGGCCAGAACATGCGAGCCCTGTTGCGAGCCGCGCCTTGCCGCGCCTTGGTTCTCCGGCCGGCGCGAGACGTCGACCGTGCGCTGCGTGTAAGCCGCCTGGCGTGCCAAGGCCACCTGCTTATCGGCGTCGTCCTTGGCGACATAGAGCTGTCGCGCCACCACGACCTGCGCCGGATCGAAGCTCAAGCCGCGCGTGGTTCGCTCGGCCTTGTAAATGCCGATACGCTCGCCGAGCGTCTCCGCGCTGGCATATTGATCGAGGATCAGATTGAAGCCCGATGCCGCGGCGCGGCGGATCGAGGCTTCGCTGCCGGCGGCGACCCAGAACGGCGGATGCGGCTCCTGCGCCGGCGGCGGCTCGACCACGATGTCCTCGAAATGCCAGAAGCGGCCGCGATGGGAGAATCGCTGCCGCGTCGTAAACGCGCGCGTCATCACCTCGACCGCCTCGTCGAAACGCGCCTGCGCCTCCTCCGGCGCGATCTGAAAGCCGTTGAACTCGCTGTGGCGATAGCCTTTGCCGATGCCGAAATCGAACCGGCCGCCGGAGATCAAGTCGAGCGTCGCCGCCTGCTCCGCGAGCAGGACCGGATTGTGCCAGGGCAGCACCATCACCGCCGAACCGAGCCGCAGCCGCGACGTGCGCATGGCGAGCGCGGTCAACAGCATCAGTGTCGAGGAAACCTGGTTCCAGCCGGTAAAATGATGTTCGACCAGAAAGCTCGCGTGAAAGCCCAGCGCCTCGGCCTCGACGTTGAAGTCGAGATAGTCGCGGAAGCCCTGTCCGGTTTGTGGACCGAATGCGCCGCTATTGGCTTGCGCTGAACAGAAGAGGCCGAATTCCATGCGGGCAGGTTTCCTCAATGCATTTTCTTATGAGCATTATGTCGGTCAGCTTGGCGGCTGGATCAGAACCGCGGAATGTCGGGATGTGCGACGCGGCCCGCATGCACATGCATGCGGCCAAGCTCGGCGCAGCGATGCAGGGTCGGAAACACCTTGCCGGGATTGAGCAGGCTCTTGTCGTCGAAGGCGCATTTGAGGCGCTGCTGCTGGTTGAGATCCTCCTCCGAGAACATCACCGGCATCAGGTCGCGCTTCTCGACGCCGACGCCGTGCTCGCCGGTCAAGACGCCGCCGACCTCGACACAGAGCCGCAGGATGTCGGACCCGAATTGTTCGGCGCGGTCGAGCTCGCCCGGTTTGTTGGCGTCGTAGAGGATCAAAGGATGCAGATTGCCGTCACCGGCGTGAAACACATTGGCGACGCGAAGCCCATATTTCACCGACAGTTCTTGCATGCGGGTCAGCACCAGCGGCAGCTTGGCGCGCGGGATCGTGCCGTCCATGCAGTAGTAATCCGGCGAAATGCGCCCGACCGCCGGGAACGCCGCCTTGCGGCCGGCCCAGAACAGCAGCCGCTCTTCCTCGGAATTGGACGCGCGGCAGGTCACGGCGCGGCATTGCATGGCGATGTCCTGGACCCGCTTCAAAAGATGATCGACCTCATCTTGCGGACCGTCGAGCTCGACGATCAACAGCGCCTCGACGTCGAGCGGATAGCCCGCATGGACGAATTCTTCGGTCGCGGCGATCGCCGGCCCGTCCATCATTTCCATGCCGGCCGGAATGATGCCCGCACCGATGATCTTGGCGACACACGCTCCGCCATCCTCGGAGGAATTGAAGCCGATCAGCGCTGCCCGCGCGCATTGCGGCTTTTTAAGAATGCGCACGGTGATCTCGGTGACGACGCCAAGGAGCCCCTCGGAGCCGGTGATGATGCCGAGAAGGTCATAGCCGCCGGAATCGAGGTGCTTGCCGCCGAGCCGCAGAATCTCGCCGGTCATCAGCACCAGTTCGCAGCCGAGCACATTATTCGTGGTCATGCCGTATTTGAGGCAGTGCACGCCGCCGGAATTCTCCGCGATATTGCCGCCAATGCTGCAGGCGATCTGCGACGACGGGTCAGGCGCGTAATAGAAGCCCTTCTCCTCGACCGCCTTCGACACCGCGAGATTGGTGACACCCGGCTCGACTACGGCGATGCGATTGTCATAGTCGATCTCGCGGACGCGGTTGAATTTGCCGAGGCCGAGGAGGACCCCATCGCCGAGCGGCAACGCGCCGCCAGAGAGCGAAGTGCCGGAGCCGCGCGGCACGACCTTGATGCCCTCCTCGTGGCAATAAGCCAGCACGGCGGAAACCTGCGCCGTGGTTTCCGGCAGCACCACCACCATGGGCAATTGCCGATAGGCGGTCAGCCCGTCGCTCTCGAACGGGCGCATCCCCTGCTCGGAGGCGATGACGCCTTCGCCCGGTACGATGCGTTTGAGCGCCGCGACGATCTCGCCGCGGCGCTTGAGCACCGCCTCGTCGAACAGCGGCATCACGAGCGACATTGGTACCTCTTGGGGCCCTCTCGGGGACCTCTTGCAGCTTGCGCTGCCATCGCGAACTTTCAGTATAGCGGAAAAACCGGCGCAATGAACGGCGCTTATTAGCACGCAACCATTGCGCCGCGGAGCCGTTGACAGGTTCGTCCCGGCTCGCTTGAACGGATAAGGGGACGAGCAGCAAGCTTGAGGACATTACGCATGACGAAGGGATTGATGATCGTGGCTGCGAGCGCGTTGGCGGCAATCGCCGTGTCGGCAAGCACCGCTTCTGCGCAGGACGTCGACGCCGGCCAGCGCCAATTCAACAAGTGCCTGCCCTGCCATGCCGTCGGTCCCGACGCGGAGAACAAGATCGGCCCGGAACTGAACGGGCTCGACGGCCGTCATTCCGGCACGGCCCCGAACTACAGTTATTCCGACGCCAACAAGAATTCCGGCATCGTCTGGAATGAGGCGAGCTTCAAGGAATACATCAAGAACCCTGCGGCCAAGGTGCCCGGCACCAAGATGGCCTTTGCCGGCATCAAGAACGACCAGGACGTCAACGATCTGTGGGCCTATCTCAAGCAGTTCGACGCCGACGGCGACATCAAGAAGTAATCGCAAGAAATGGGAAAGGCTGCCTTCGATCTGCCTCAACGGATGCGGCGTTCGGGTATAGGATAAGGCGCGGGTTGAAGTCTTCGACCGGGAGCATTTCATGATCAAGGATATTGTCGTCAATCTGAGCGTGACCAAAGGCGGCGGCCCCGCCGGCGATTTTGCGGTGTCGCTCGCGAGCATCTTCCGCGCGCAACTGACCGGGCTCGCCTTTGTCTACGATCCGATCGTGCCGGTCTCGGCCACCGGTTATATCCCGGCCGAAATCATCGAGCGGCAGCAGGCCGACAACGAAGGTTTCGCCAAATCCGCGCTCGAGCGTTTCGGCACCGCAACCAAGCGTGCGGGTCTGTCGGCCGAGCCGTTGACGATCAGCACCAGCCTCGCCGGCGCCGGCGAGCATTTCAGCCGGATCGCGCGGCGCTTCGACCTCGCCGTACTTGGACAGGCGGAGCCGGACACGTCGAGCATAGATGACATCATCGCCGAGACCACCCTGTTTGAATCCGGGCGGCCGATCATCATCGTGCCCTATATCCAGAAGGGGCCGGTCAAGCTCGACAGGGCCATGGTGTGTTGGGACGGCAGCCGTCCGGCCGCGCGCGCGATCGGCGACGCCATGCCGCTTTTGGCCAAAGCCGGCAAGGTCGAGATCGTCAGCATCGCCGACGACCCCGGCAAGGAGGACAAGATTGAGGGCGTCGATATGAGCCAGCATCTCGCCCGTCACGGACTCAAGGTCGAAGTCGAGCGTATTCCGCGCGGCGACGTCGACGTTGCCGACGCCCTGCTCTCGCACGCAGCTGACAGCGGCGCCGATATCATGGTGATGGGCGGCTATGGCCATTCGCGCCTGCGCCAATTCCTGCTCGGCGGCGTGACGCGTTCGACCCTGCGATCGATGACCGTGCCGGTGCTGATGGCGCACTGAGTTGGAACGCAGCCGGAACCGGGAAACGCCTCATGCCGTTCAAGCTCTATAACGCTCCGCAATCGACTTGCAGTCAGCGCGTACGCTTCGTGCTCAACGCCAAGAACATCGCCTTCTCCGAGGTCAAGCTCGATCTCTTAGCCGGCGATCAGCTCAAGCCGGACTATCTCGCGATCAATCCCAACGGCGTGGTGCCGACGCTCGATCATGACGGGGGGATCGTCATCGATTCTTCCGTCATCATCGAATATCTCGACGAGATCGCGGCGGAGCCGCTCGACTTCACACCGCACGATCCGGTGCAGCGGGCAAAAATGCGCACGCTGATGCATTTCATGGATGAGATGCCGGCGCCGGCCGTGCGCGTGCCGACCTTCAACCTCGCCTTCCTGCCGCGCTTTGCCGCGATGAGCGAGGAAGACTTTGTCGCTTTCGCCAACTCCAAGCCGCTGCGCCGCGAATTCATGCTGGCGATGGGCCGCAAGGGCTTTCCGCAGAAGGACATGGATGAAGCTCTGGCACGGCTGCGCCGCACCTACGAACGCATGGACGCCGAGATCGCAAAGAGCGGCGGTCCATGGCTTCTCGGCAAGGAGATTTCGCTCGCCGACGTCATGGCGATGCCGGCGCTCGTCCGCATGGCCGATCTCGGCCAGGACACCGCGTGGCAGGATCTGCCGCGCGTGCAGCGCTGGTTCGACGCCATCCGCGCGCACCCGGCGTTTGCGTCGACCTATTATCCGGGCTCGCTCCTGACCGAGCGCTTCCCGCATCTGCGCAAGAGCGCGGCCTAACCGCTAGCCGGGCAACGCCGTCTGCACGACAAGGCCGCGGGCGCGCGCGTCGGCAACGCCGAGCGCGCGCAGCGCGATCAGAGTGAGCGACTGCACGACATCGCGCTCACGGTTGGTGCTGTTCGGCGCCAGCGGACCGACCAGGCCCTCGATCAGAAGGCCGAGCAAAGCGGCCGCAGCCAACGCGGGATCCTGCTCCGGCAGCAGATTGCCGCCCGCGCTCGCCGCCGTAATGCGAATGGCGAACTCGGCGGCGATCGCCTTGCGGAATTTGAGCCGTTCGGCGTCAAGCTCGGCATCGACCGGCTCGGCAATGGCGGCAAAGGTCAGCCGGCGATCGCGCAGCGCCCGCATCGCGAAGGTGCTGATCATCGCAGCCAGCGCCGACAGCGGACCCGGCGCGACGTCGGCGGCGCGACGCAGTGCCGCGATCTCACGCGCCGAAATCTCGGCGAGAAGTGCGGCGACCAGATCGGTCTTGCCGGGGAAGTAGCGATAGACCGTGCCGGCCGCGATCCCGGCGCGCGCGGCGACCGGGGCAATCTGCACCGCAGCCATGCCGCCCTCACGGGCGGAATCCCCCGCCGCGGCGATGATGGCGGCGTGCCGGGCGGCCAGACGGCGTGTGACGCTTTCGGTGCGGCGATAGGGCATCGAGGATCAGAAGAATCGCGTTGCGGTTCAAACAAGTGAACCATGATTCAACGCCAGCTGACAACGCGCACCCAGGCAGCAACTCACGGCTGACGCATCCCCGGACATTCCGCCTCACCACAAGCTTTGCGCTTTGGAGCGGCGGCTTCCTCTGGCATAGGGAGGGCAACACGTTCTCGGGGAGGAAAATCAACATGATCCGCAAGCTTCTCGTCGCTGGCGCAATCGCGGCCGGCTCTGCTTCGGCTCTTGCCGCCGCGACGCCGGCCTTCGCGGACGACTATCCGACCCACCCGATCATCATGGTGGTGCCGCTCGCGCCGGGCGGCTCGACCGATGTGCTGGCGCGGATCACGGCACAAGGCATGAGCAAGCAGCTCGGCCAACCGGTCGTGGTCGAGAACACCAGCGGCGCCGGCGGCACGATCGGCGTCACCAAAGCGGAGCGCGCGCCGCCCGACGGCTACACCATCCTGTTCGGCCAGTGGGGAACCAACATGGCCAACGGCGCGATCTATTCGCTCGATTTCGATCTCATCAAGGATTTCGAGCCGATCGCGCTGGTCGCCACGCAGCCGTTCATGATCGACGCGCGCAAGGGCGTGCCCGCGAACAATCTGAAGGAACTGATCGCGTGGCTGAAACAGAACGGCGACAAGACCACCGAAGGCAATTCCGGCGTCGGCTCGCCGAGCCACATCGCCGGCATCCTGCTGCAGCAGACGCTCGGCCTGAAATGGCAGATGGTGCCCTATCGCAGCGCCGGATTGTCGATGCAGGATCTGGTCGCCGGCAATGTCGACATCGCGCTCGACGCGCCGGCGGTCGTACAACCACAATTCAATGCCGGCACGGTGAAGACCTTTGCCGCCGCGGCGCCCAAGCGCGTCGCGGCGATGCCTGACATCCCGACCACCGACGAAGCCGGATTGCCGGGTTTCTATTTTTCATTCTGGCACGCCATGTGGGCGCCGAAAGGCACGCCGAAGGAAATCGTCGCCAAGCTCAACAAAGCGGCGGTCGCCGCGCTCGCCGATCCGGAGATCCATAAACGCATGGTCGATCTGGCGCAGGACTTCTACCCGCCTGAGCAAGAAACGCCGGAAGGGCTGAAGGCCTTTCAGGAAGCCGAGATCGCCAAATGGTGGCCGATCATCAAGGCCGCCGGCGTGAAGGCGGAATAAAACAGCCGGTCCGGCTTTCCGGGTTATGCTCTATTGCTGCGGGGTGGCCGGCGGACTTTGGTTCGCTTTGTCGTGCTTGTTGGCTTCATGGTGGCCGATCGCACAGCCTGCAGCGGCGCCGAGAACACCATGATGACCGGCGACGTGGCCGGCGACACCGCCGACGACCGCGCCTTTGATGCAGCCCTTCGCGGCGGCGGGAGCGGCCGATGCGGCAATCGCAAGCATCGCCACCGAAGCCAGCGCTGACGCGGTCGCAATTTGGCTAAGAACCTTTTTCATCTTGGTGGAACTCCTTTTGTCGATGTTTCAACCCGCCGGTTCCAATTCGGTTCCCAGGTCCCACACGCGGTAAGATTGCACGCACTGGCACGGGACGGAGTAAATGTGATGAACATTGCGCGACTGACGATGTTTTTTTGCCTTTTGCTCGCTGCGCCGCTTTTACTGGCTGCACCAGCCGCCTTCGCCAGCGACCCGCATCCGCCGCCCCTTAATGTTTCGTTCCTGGCACAGCCCTCGCCCATCGTACAGAACGGGCAGACGCGGCTGTTCTACGAGATGTTGATCACCAACTTTTCCAAGAGCGCTTACGTGCTCGATGCGATCGAAGCGAAGGCTGGCGATGCGCAAACCAAGGTCTCAGGCCCGGCGCTCGCGCCACTGATTGCGCATTTGGGGGTTGCCGTGCCGAGCGATGAACGCGTCGCACGCACCATCGGCGGCGGCCGCAGCGTTATCGTCTTCCTGACGCTCGATCTCGGCAAATCGGCTGCGCCCGGCGTCATCGCTCACACGCTCCATGTGCTGGCCGATCAGAACGAGCCTCATGACATCGTGCTCGCGCCATTGTCCGTGGCGCAGGACAAACCGATCGTTGTCGCGCCGCCGCTGCGCGGCCAATGGATCGCGGGCGATTCCGTCAACAACCGCCCCGACGCCGCACATCGCCGCGCCGTCCTGATCGACAATGGTCACGCCTGGCTGGCGCAGCGCTTCGCCATCGACTGGGTACAGATCGAAACCGTGAACGGCCAAGCGACGACGTTCAAAGGCGCCGAAGACAAAAACGAGAGCTATTTTTGCTACAATCAGCCGATCTACAGCGTCGCGCCGGGCCGAGTTGTCGAGGCGTCGGACGGCATGGCCGAGAACGTGCCGCATTCCGGAAAATATGCCGTCGCCATCGATTTCAACAATGCCGCGGGCAACCACGTCGTGGTCGAGATCGCGCCGCACCGTTACGTGCTCTATGCGCATATGCGGCCGGGCACTGTACGGGTGAAATCAGGCGACCGCGTGCGCGCCGGTCAGATTCTCGGCCACGTCGGCAATACCGGTTCTTCGAATGAGCCGCATCTGCACATGCATATCGACGATCAGCCGTCGTTTCTCGCCGGCAACGGCGTGCCTTATGCATTCACCGAGGGCGAAGCCAGCGGACCGATCGAGGCCAATGTCAGTTCGCCGGGTGTGATCCATCTCGGGCCCATCGGACCGGAGCACCCATTCAAGAACGACTATCCCGCCGCGAACGCGCTGGTGACGTTCAATCAATAGACGTTCAGCCGACACAACCGGCGCGGCTCGTTATAACCGACTCTAGTCTCGTTATGACGGACTCTAGTTATGACAGTGGACTGTCAAGGTCTGATCGCCCCAGACGTCGGACTCATAGCCGATGTCGAAATAGCGCGCCCGAAACTCGCACGGCGTGTTCATTTTCGTGAGGCCGAGCTCGTAGAGCACATACGTCAATTCGACAGGAACGTTGGTGACGGGTTGCCGCGTCTCGCGAATGTGCCATAACGCCATCGTCTTCTCATGCAGATAGTCCGCGCTCGATCGCGGAACCTTGAAACGATTGATGACGTTCGTAAAAACCAGATCAAGCGGCAGACGATCGTTGTAGTAGTGCGAGCTCTTGTAGGCTTGATTGGTGGCCGGAAATATGAACGCTGTCGACGTAATGACGGCTAGAGCGAATACGACCTGCAGCAGAATTGGCGGAGCCGCTCTCTCCAGCAACAGCGCAACAACAATCAGCAAGAAAATGACGCAGAAAACGCCGTAGTAGTACAGGCCCCACCAGCGCGGAATGATCGAGCCAATCGATATTGTCATCAATACGCCTTCATAGATGAAGGCGATCGCGAGCATGAGGGACGCCCGCGCCAGCAGCGGCGAATTGACGTACCACGCCATGCAACGGCCGATGGCCGCGAAAAGCCGATAATGTGCCGGCCCATGTTTCAGCGCCGGATCGTGTCCGATCGACGGGGCGGACGGGTTTGGCGAAAGCTTCGCTGCGATACTCGGCTTTCGGCGGCCGGATCGGCGGCGCGATTCCTGCCAGAGCAACTGACCGGCAAAGGCGGCGATCAGCACAACCAGGATGAAAAACAGCAGATTATAGACTTGAGAGCCGGGAACCCTTGGATCGATCAGCCCGAAAGTGTCCTGGAAGATCAGCCACGCATTTTCGAAGATGTTGGCGATGGTCTGATAGTACGCGGAGAACGGAAGGCGCAAAGTCAAAAGCTCGTTGAACAGAACGTTGGTCGAGTACCCGGTCTCCGGCAGCGGGAAACCGGCGAGCGCGGACAGTCCGGGAAGCACGAACTTGACGATGGCAACGTATGCGATCGGGATGAGCGCGAATAACGCGGTTGTCAGCCGGCTGCGAAATACGACGTCCGGAAACAGCAGCGCCATGGCCGGGTAGAGCATGATCGCGGCTTCATCCGTGAACAGGCAGACGAGCGCCACCACACAAAGCGCCGCGAACCGGATCGTCGGCCAGGCGTTCGCATCGGCGAGCGACAGCGCCGCCTGCTGACGGCCGGCAAGCCATAGGCACAGCAAAATCACGGCATTCGCCAGTACTTTTCCCGGACGAAAAAGAAAAGCCTCGAGCGATATCACGCCGGGATTGGCAACAAACAGAGCGACCGTGATCGCGGTCACCCGGCCGCCGATTTTCAATTGCCGAAGCACCGTCGCCAGCAGGATCGGCGAGACCACGAGACTGAATATCCAGGTCAAAGAAATCGAAGGGTGCGGTGGAAAATATTTCCACAAGGCAGCACGAAACGGCGTGTCGAACAGCTCGAACAGGCTCGACAGCGGCCGCGTAACGCGCGGTACATATTCGAATAGCGGCCAGTTGAAGACATTGGCAAGCGCAGCGAACGACGTCGGAAATCCCAACGGCGCGATATGCACCCGCCAGGCGCCTTCGCTCAGCACCCAGCCGATGCTGTAATCGGCAAGAAGCAAAGCCACGCGAATATAGGCGTAAAGCAGCGGCAGCAGGCAAAGCCACAGCACGGGATCGTCAAACAGCTTGTTGTTTGGTTTTCCGGACATGCCGCGTGTTTCGTCAGGCAAATGGCGGGCGTGAGTTGCGATTATCCCCCGCCCCTTTGGAGGAAAGGTCTAGCTTGCCTTCTCGGCAAGCGATTTTTCACGGATCTTCGACAGCGTCATGCCCGGCGTCAGCGCTTCCGGATCAATCTTCAAGCGCACGATCGCCGGCTTGCCGGAGTTGAGCGCCGCCTTGAAGGCCGCCGGAAAATCCTCGGTGCGTTCGACCGAAACGCCGAAACCGCCGAAGGCGCGCGCATAGTCGGCGAAATCCGGATTACGCAATGCGGTCGCCGAGACGCGGCCGGGATATTCGCGCTCCTGATGCATGCGGATGGTGCCATACATGCCGTTGTCGGCGATGATGGTGACGAACGGCAGATCGTATTGCACGGCGGTCGCGAATTCCTGGCCGTTCATCAGGAAGTCGCCATCACCGGCGACGCAGATCACCGTGCGCTCGGGATAGAGCCGCTTCATCGCAACCGCCGCCGGCACGCCATAGCCCATCGAGCCCGAAGCCGGCGCGACGTGCTGGGCGAAACGGCGGAAGCGGAAGAAGCGATGAATCCAGGCCGGAAAATTGCCGGCGCCGTTGCAGATGAAAGCGTCGGGCGGAAGGTTGTCGCGCAGCCACACGATGACCTTGCCGAAATTGACTCCGCCGGGCTGTTCGGTCGGCGTCTCGGTCCAAGCGCGATAGTCGGCATTGGCGCCTTTGGCGTCGCCCGCCGGTGCTTTGGTGAATTTCAGATTTTCGAGCGCCGCGGCGAAAGCGGTTGGCGTCGCGTTGATCGCAAGCGCCGGGCTATAGACGCGGCCGAGTTCTTCCGTGCCCGGATGCACATGAATGAACGGGACCTGGGGTCTCGGAATATCGAATAGCGTGTAGCTCTGCGACGGTAATTCGCCCATGCGGCCGCCGATCAGGACGACAAGGTCCGCCGCCTTGATCCGCTCGAGCAGTTTCGGATTGGGCCCGATGCCGAGATCGCCCGCGTAACAGGGATGGGTCTGATCGAACAGATGGCCGCGGCGGAAGGTTGTCGCCACCGGCAGTGCATATTTCTGCGCGAAGCGGGCGACCTGATCGCAGGCCTCTTGCGACCAGCGGCTGCCACCAAGAAGGACGATCGGCTTGCTCGCCGCGCCGAGCATCTCGGCGAATTTCGTCATCTCCGCGGGACCGGGCGCCGTCTCGATCAGCGCAAAGGGCGGCGCATCAGCAACCGCGACGCGCTCGATCAGCATGTCTTCGGGAATGGCGACCACGACGGGGCCCGGCCGGCCATTAGCGGCGATGTGGAAGGCGCGCGACACGATTTCGGGCATGCGCGCCGGATCGTCGATTTCGGTCGCCCATTTCGTCATCGAGCCGAACACAGCGCGATAGTCGAGTTCCTGGAACGCCTCGCGCTCTTTCATGTCGCGCGCGACCTGGCCGACGAACATGACCACCGGCGTCGAATCCTGCTTGGCGATGTGAATTCCCGGCGAGGCATTGGTGGCGCCCGGCCCGCGGGTGACGAAGACCACGCCCGGCCGGCCGGTCGCCTTGCCGACCGCTTCCGCCATCATGCAGGCGCCACCCTCCTGTCGGCAAACCGTCACTTTGAGGTCGCTATCATGGAACGCGTCCAGCACCGAAAGATAGCTCTCGCCGGGCACGCAAAAGACGTGCTGCACGCCATGGATGCGCAATTGATCGACCAGAACCTCGGCGGCGGTGCGCATATTGTCCTTGGCGCGCATATCTCGTTCTCCTGGCTTGCTTTGGCACCGTTTTCGGGGCAAATGCCGTCGCGGGGGCCCTGCCCTTTTCCGGCCTGGCCCGGTAAAATTCAATAGCCCAAGATTTCGGGCCCAAGATTTCGAGCCTAAGTCGCGGGGTCCGCACCGCTTCCGCAATACGGGACTGCCACGAAGTTAAGATTGACGAAGGCCCCCTCGGCGGGGAAATTACCGGCCGCCGGGGCAAGCGTCGACCGCACGAGGCATGACCCGACTACTATCAGCGAGGAATTTCATGGCCAATACTGCTTCGACATCGCCGGGCGTCCCCATGGGCGGTCACGGCGAAGGCACCCGTCGCGATTTTCTCTATATCGCCACCGGCATGGTGGGTGCTGTCGGCGCAGCCGCGGTCCTAGTTCCGCTGATCGACCAGATGAATCCCGACGCTTCGACACTCGCCGCCGGCGGGCCGGTCGATGTCGACATCAGCAAGATCCAGGAAAACGCCCAGATCCTGGTGCGCTGGCGCCAGCGCCCGATCTTCATCTTCCGCCGCTCCAAGAAGACGCTCGATTTAATGCAGTCGAGCCAGATGCTCTCGCTGCTGTCCGATCCGAATTCCGAAGTGGTGCAGCAGCCGCCCTATGCCACCAATTGGCACCGCTCGATCAAGCCGGAGTTCAGCGTGCTGGTCGGCATCTGCACCCATCTCGGCTGCATTCCGCTGTTCTATCCCGATGCCAGCGCGACGATGCCGGTGACCAACTGGCCCGGTGGCTATTTCTGCCCCTGCCACGGCTCGAAATACGACCCCGCGGGCCGCGTGTTCTCCGGCGTGCCGGCGCCCTATAACCTCCCGGTGCCGCCGTATCGTTTCGTCAACGACACGACGCTCCGCATTGGCGAGAACCCGGCCGACGCGACGAGCTGGGATTTCGGCGCAATCAAGCAGCTCTAAGCCGACGTCGCGGCTGTTATCGCGCGCGCGGGCGTGCTTTCGCGGCACGTCTCGCCCATAATGGCGCATGTCATCGGCGAAAAAATCTCTCGACCTGCGCAACTTCGCCGTCGCCACGGCGGGCTTTGCCGCCTTTGTGAATTTGTACTCGCCGCAGGCGCTGCTGCCGGAACTGGCACAGGAATTTCATGTCGGCGCCGGCGAGATCAGTTCGCTGATGACCGCGGGCACCGCCGCGATCGCCATCTCGGCGCCCTTCACCGGCGCGCTTGCCGACGTCGTCGGCCGCAAGCGGCTGATCAGCGGCGCCATGTTCGCGGTCGCCATACCGACGATGATCATCACGCTCATGAACAGCGTGCCGGACATGGCGTTCTGGCGTTTCGTGCAGGGCCTCTTGCTGCCGCCGATCTTCACCGTCACCGTCGCCTATATCGGCGACGAATGGCCGCCTAAGGACGTCGCGCGCGTCGCTGGACTCTATGTCTCGGGCGCGAGCATCGGCGGATTTTCCGGCCGTTTCATTCCGGGGATTCTCGCCGATTTGATCGGCTGGCGTACCGCCATTCAGGTCGTCGGCCTGATCACGCTCGCGGCCGCCATCATCGTGACGCTGACGCTGCCGCGCGAAACCAAATTCGTGCGTTCGGACGGGCTGCTGTCGTCGCTGATCCAGATGCTGCGTCACTTCCGCGACCGCAGGCTGGTCGCAACCTTCGCCGTCGGCTTCGGCGTGCTGTTCAACTTCATCGCGACGTTCACTTACATCAGCTTTCACCTCGCGGCGCCGCCCTATCTGTTCTCACCGACGCTGCTCGGCCTGTTGTTCGTCACCTACCTTGTGTCGAGCCCGCTGATGCCGTGGAGCGGGCGCGCCGTCGCGATGTTCGGACGCCGCCGCTTCGTGCTCGGCATCATCTTCGTCTGGATCATCGGCGCGTTGCTGCTGCTCGCCTCGCCGATCGCGATCATTCTCACCGGGCTGACGCTCTGCGCGGTGTGCGGCATGTTCTGCCAGACCATCTCGACCAGCTATGTCACCATGACCGCTAAGGAAGGGCGTTCCTCGGCGGTCGGGCTCTATGCGTGCATCTTCTATATCGGCGGCAGCGCGGGGGCTTTCCTGACGGGGCTTGCCTGGAACAGCGCGGGATGGAATGGGTGTGTGGCGCTGATCGTCGCCATGCAGCTCGTCATCGCGGCGATCGTCGCGGTGGCCTGGGACTGAAGAAAACGCCGAAATCAACGGGAGAGGAAACCAAAGTGTTGTCAGAGAGCCAATTCGCGTTTCTGCGTTCGATCGATACGCCGACCGTGTGCAACCTCCTCGAAATCGTCGCGCCGGAGCGCCGCGGCGCGGGCTACACGACCTCCCACCTGCATTGTCCCTTTCCGGATCTGCCGCCGATGGTCGGCTTCGCCAAGACCGTCACCATGCGTGCGCGCGACAAGGTGGGCGGGGCGAGCTACATGGCCAAGCGCATGGACTATCTCGACTACGTGGCGGCGGCGCCGCTGCCGGGCATCGCGGTGATCGAGGACCTCGACGATCCCGTGGGCTATGGCGCGTTCTGGGGCGAAGTGCAGACCAATGTGCACAAGGCGCTCGGCTGTCTCGGCACCATCACCAACGGCTCGGTCCGCGACATTCCCCAGGTCGCCGAAGGCTTCCAGATGCTGGCCGGCTCGATCGGGCCATCGCATGCCTACGTGCATGTCGAGGACTTCGGCATCCCCGTCACCATTCACGGCATGGCGGTGAACAGCGGCGACCTGATCCACGCCGATCGCCACGGCGCCGTCATCGTGCCGCTCACCACCGTCGATCCGATGAAAGGCGCGCTGGATGGCCTGATGAAGCAGGAGGCGCGCATCATCGCCGCGGCGAAATCTGGCAAAGGTGTCGAAGCCATCAAGGCGGCGTTCAAAGGCTAGTTTGGGCTGCCAATCTGTCCGCGCTCGGATGCCAGCGCGGCCGATAGCCGTGCGCCAGCGCAGCAAGGATCGCAGGTGGCGTGAGGACGTCGACAGTCATGCCGCGGGGGCGCGGCTTGCGCATATCGTAACCCTTCGCGGTCCAACGCAGCAGAGCATTGCCGCGAAGCGCGTACAGTGTTCCGTCAAGCTGCACGAAAGCGGCGTCCGGCAGCATATCGATCGCGCGGCGATGCAATCTCTTCCCTCGTCCAGCGAGGCGCTCGCCATGCAGCACAAGATCCATCTCGTCCGCGTAAGGTCGCACCGCCAACCGTTTGGCCTTGCGCCACGCCTCGGCGAAGGCTTCCGCGTCTTGGCGGCGGCACTCGAAACAGGGCCGGTGTCCGGCAGCGAGCGCTGTTGGCTCATCAAGGAAAAACAATTCGGTGTAGTAACGACCCCAGACGTCGCGCTGGCGGCCCTTGAAATCGAGCACGCAGCAGATCCACTGCCGCGATGCCCACCGCCGCGCCGTCAGCGTCTTGGCGTCGGTATGAAAACGCCCGCCGCGATTGCCGAACAGCGTCCCGCGCGCCGATGAGGCAAATAATTCGCCGAGCGGATTGACGCGATTTTGCAGCGGCATCTTCAGGTCTGGAAGATCAGGCACGTCGTCGTGCCATGGACCAGCAAACGGCCCTGGCGATCGGTGATCCGACCTTCGGCGGTGCCGATGCGGCGGCCGCGGCTGAGAACCAGGCCTTCCGCCCGGATCAATCCGGTGTCCTGCGTGATCGGCCGCATCAGCGTAATCTTGAACTCCACCGTGGTCTGGGAAACGCCCTTCTCCAAGGTCGTTTGCACGGCCAATCCCATGCAAGTGTCGAGCAGCGTCGCGGCAAAGCCGCCATGCACGGTGCCGGCCGGATTGAGATGGGCGCCGTCCGGCTCCGCGGCAACGACCACGCGCCCCTCCTCCGCTTCGACGATGTCGTAACCCAAAGTCTGGGCCATGGTGTTGAGCGGCAGCGTGCCGTCGACGAGACCCTGGACAAATTCCAGGCCGCTCGTCGCCTTCTGTTCCTCGGCGCTGGCCGTGCCATAGCTTCGGCCGGCGAGACGGCTCGGCATCAACTCCTCCTTCGTAGCCTTCATCTCGCGTCCAGGAGTCCGGCAGAGACGCAGTCTGTCCACCCGAATCCTGCGGCGCAAGACGCCCGTGGACAGCGGCGCTTCCCATCGCTTTACTTTCATGAAACGGAGGAGCCGTCCTTGAGTTCCATTCGATCTGACCGGCCGCGTCGCCATCGTCACCGGCGGCAATGGCGGACTTGGGCTCGGCATGGCGCGCGGCTTGGCCCGCGCCGGCGCCGAGATCGCCATTGCTGCGCGCGATGAAACCAAGAGCCAAGCCGCCGTCACTGAATTGAGCGCACTCACCTCGCGCAGCCGGTTCTATGCGCTGCAAGCGTCCTCCGCGGACTCGTGCCGCACAATGATCGATCAGGTCATCGGCGATTTCGGCCGCTGCGACATCCTGATCAACAATGCCGGCATGAATATCCGCAAGCTGCCCGAGCAGCTTACCGAGCACGAGTGGCGCGAAGTCATCGACACCAATCTTGGCGGCGCGATGTTTTGCGCGCAAGCCGTTCATCCGCACATGAAGGCCGCCGGCCGCGGCAAAATCGTCAATATCGGCTCAATGTATTCGGTGTTCGGCGCACCGACCGTCGTCGCCTATGGCGCCAGCAAAGGCGGCCTCGTTGCGCTCACCCGTTCGCTTGCCTGCGCCTGGGCGCCCGACAATATCCAGGTCAATGCCATCCTGCCCGGCTGGCTCGACACCAACCTGACGCGACGCGCGCGGCAACAGGTTGACGGGCTGCACGATTATGTCCTGTCGCGCACGCCGGCGGGCCGCTGGGGCGAACCTGACGACATGGCCGGCGCCGCGGTATTTCTGTCCAGCGCGGCGTCGGACTTCATCACCGGCACGACGCTCGCGATCGATGGCGGCTATTCGGCACGCGGCTGAAAGTTTACGCACGGCGCACACAGAGGCGCGGGAGGAAAGCATGAGCAAAGCAAAGAGCAAAAAGATTGCCATTGTCGGCGCCGGCGCCGTCGGCGGCTATACCGGCGCGCATATGGTGCAAGCCGGCGAAGACGTGACCTTCGTCGATCCGTGGCCGGCGCATGTCGAGCACATGCGGGCGCACGGACTGCGCGTGACGCATGCGATGAAAGAGCCGGAATTCACCGTGCCGGTGCGCGCGCTGCATGTGACCGATGCGCAAGCACTCGCCAAGGAGAAGCCGGTCGACATCGCTTTCGTCTGCATGAAGTCCTACGACACCGCTTGGGCAACCATGCTGATCAGGCAATATCTGGCGCCGGACGGTTACGTGGTCTCGCTGCAGAATTGCATGAACGAGGAAGCCATTGCCGGCGTGGTCGGCTGGGGCAAGACGCTCGGCTGTATCGCCTCGAGCATCACCGTCAATCTGCCGGCGCCCGGCCACATCCATCGCGGCGCCGGCAAGCATGGCGCAGCCCACACCGTGTTCCGCACCGGCGAAGTGCACGGCCGCATCACCGAGCGTGCGGAAGAGGTCTGCCGGCTGGTCGCTTATGCCGACAGCGCCAAAGTGACCAACAATCTCTGGGGTGAGCGCTGGTCGAAGCTGGTCGCCAATGCCATGCAGAACGGCATTTCCGCCTGCACCGGATTGGGCGGCGGCGACATGCTCAAGAGCGATCCGATCCGCCGCTTCTCGACGCGGGTCGGCAGCGAAGCCATCCGCGTCGGCCAGGCGCTCGGCTATCAGCTCGAGGACATTCTGCATCTGCCGCCGGAGACGATCGCCCGCGCCGGCGAAGGCGACGCTGCGGCAGAGCAAACCTGCGACGCGCAACGCTTCAAGGATTCAGGGCAAACCGCGGCCGGCCAGCGCCCGTCGATGGGTCAGGACATGCAGAAGGGCCGCCGCACCGAGATCGAATTCCTCAACGGCCTGATCGTCCGCGAAGGCGAAAAACTCGGCCTGCCCTGCCGCGCCAATGCGGTGCTCACCGAGCTCGTCACCCGCGTCGAGAGAGGCGAGATCAAAGCCGATCCCCGGCATCTCACCGAGCTGCGGCTGAACTGAGCACGCGTGCTACATATCAGCGGGCGCTCGCCAGGCGCCGCGCGGCGGCGCCGCGAGCCCAAGATTTTCCCGCAAGGTTGTGCCGGCGAATTCGTTGCGGAACAGGCCGCGGCGCTGCAGCTCGGGCACGACGAATTGCACGAAATCCTCGTAGGTGCCCGGCACATGCGTCGCCGAGAGCACGAAGCCGTCGCAGGCCGGCGCCGTGAACCATTCTTCCAGGCGGTCGGCGACTTCCTTGGGACCGCCGACAATGGCGTTGTGAACACGGCCGCGTCCGCTGATCGCGATGAAGTCGCGCACGGTCGGGTTCGGCTTCACGCTTGTCACCCGGTCGCGGATGCCTTGCAGACCTGACATGCTCGCGAGATCTTCCGCAGTAAAGACCTCGTCCATGCCCTTCTTGGCGAAATCGAAATTGAGCGCCTCCGACAGCAGCGACAGCGCATCGATCTCGAGCGGCAGCTTCTCGATCTCCGCCCACTTGTCTTCAGCCTCGCTCTTGGTCGCCGCCGTCACGGTGTTGACGAGATGCGTGATCTTGACGTCGTCGGGATCGCGGCCGAAGCGCGCCACTTCGGCCTTGAAGCCGGCATAGTCGCGCTTGCCGACGTCGATATTGGGATAGACGACAAAGATGACCTCGCCCCAGCGCGCGCCGAAACTCTTGCCGCGGCCGCTCGAGCCGGCCTGGATGAGGACCGGGTGGCCCTGCGCCGAGCGCGGCACGGTGAACGGACCGCGCGAGCGCAGATAGCGGCCAACATAGTCGAGGCGATGGACCTTGTCGGGCCTGGCAAACAGCCCGGTGGCCTTGTCCTGGACGATGGCGTCGTCTTCCCAAGCGTCCCAATGGCCGAGCACGATCTCCATGAATTCGTCGGCGCGGTCGTAGCGCAGATCGTGGCCGAGCACCTCGTCGCGGCCCATATTCTGCGCCTCGCCGTCATTGAGCGAGGTGACGATGTTCCAGGCCGCACGCCCCTGCGTCATCAGGTCGAGCGTCGCGAACACGCGCGCGACATGGAACGGCTCATAATAGCTGGTCGAATAGGTGGCGCCGAGACCGAGCCGCTCGGTCGCCATGCCGAGCACCGTGAGCACAGTGACGGCGTCGAGCTTCACGCAGCGGATGCCGTGCTTGACGGTGTGGCCGTGATCGCGGCCGTACATGTCCGGCATCGACAGACGGTCGTCGAAGAAGCCCAGGTGGAATTTGCCGGCTTCGAGCACGCGGCCGATATGGCGATAGAAATCCGGCGACCAGCTATCGGTGCGCGATTGGCGATGGCGCCAGGAGCTTGCGAGATTGGTGCAGTTCTGCGCCTGCAGAAAGCCGACCATGATCATCTGGCGCATCGGCAAGCCCCCGGGCCACCGCGCCGCGCGGCGCGGGTCGAACCGCACGAGGATGACGAATTCGCTAGCGGCTGTCGAGATTGGACGCTTGCGTCACGTTACGCGGCAGCGCGGTCGGCACCGATCCGACGGACACCGGCGCGACGAAACCGCCGGCCGCGGCGTCGGCGAGCGCATTACGGTCGAGCAACTCGTCGTGCTTGTACACGTCATCGCGGAACTGGACGGTGCCGTCGCGCGTCACCCAGCCGGTGAGATAGACCCATGCCACCGGAATCTTGTGCGGCAGATTGACGATCTTGGTCTGCCCGGTCGCGATCTGGTTGTCGATTGCGGCGCGGTCCCAGCCGGCGGGACCGTCCTTGAGCACCCAGACCGCGAGATCGCGCACATTGTCGACGCGCGTGCAGCCGTGGGAATCAAAGCGGTAGTCGTCGCTGAACAGCTTTCGCGTATCGGTGTCGTGCATATAGACCGAATACGGATTGGGCATGTCGATCTTGAGATTGCCGAGAGCATTCCAATTGCCGGCGTCTTGCCGCACGGTGAAATTCGGCGAACGGTTCATCGACCAGTCGACGCTGCTCGGGCTGATCTCCTCATCATGTCCGCCGAGAAGGCGCATGTGCATGCGACTGAGATAATTGGGATCCGTTCTCATGTGTCGCGCGATCTCGGTCTTGGTGATCGAGAGCGGCACGGTCCAGGTTGGGTTGAGATCGACCGCGGTGACATACGCGGTCAGCGTCGGCGACGGCTTGTCGATCTTGCCGACGATGACACGGTAACGGCGCTCGACCTTGCCGTTGGCGACGGCTTCGACGAAAGCGGCCGGAATGTTCACCACCACGTAGCGCTCGGCGAACAAGAAATCCATGCCGAGGAGGCGCTCCAGCGATGCTTCGAGCTGCTTGATGCGATCGCCGACCGTGATGTTCATCGCCTTCAAGGTCGGCGCATTGACTGCGCCGGTGGCATCGAGCCCGTGGCGAAGCTGGAATTTTTTCACTGCAGCGGTCACGGCGGCATCGTAGCTGTCGCCCGCCTCAGCGCTTGGCGAAAGGTCATCACTGATGACCAGGCGCTTACGCAACAGCGAAACCTGCGGCCCGCTCGCACCCGGCGCAAGCTTGGCGTCGGCCGGCATCATCGGCCAGCCGCCGCGCACCTGGATGGCCGCATAGCTCAGCAGCGTCTGCTTGATGCGCATATAGGTGCCGTCGTCGAAGACGGGATCGCTGCCCAAGGCGAGCTCCGCGGCCGTGCGCAATTCCGGCGTCGAGGCGACAGGCGCGGGCTTGGGCGGCGTCTTGCCGGCTTGTGCGGCGGGCTTTGGGGGCGTGCCGGGCTTGGCGGGAACGGCCTGCGGCGGACGCGGCTGGCCGGCTGTTTGCGCCAGCGCCTGCCCCGCCAGGATCGTGAAAACAGCGCCCGCGACAAAAATGGTCCGCATCAGATCGCCCCCTCCCGTCCGGAACGAAATTGCCCGAAGCAGCTTCCGAACAGATTCTGCTTAATTCTTTGTCGCTTTCGCGACCGTTCCGGTTCGAAGGCCAAGAACGCAACGCTCCCGCGCGAATGCTACCACGTCGGGGCGCTGCAACTATGCGTCAGATGAGGATGGCCGGTATCGCCGCACCGCTTATGCCTGCGGCTGCGGCTCCATCGGGCCTTCGGAGCGCGGCGGCGGTCGGCGGCCGGCGCCCGCGGTCGGCACTGTCGAAGCGCGCGGCGTCGACGGCTCGATCACCAATTCGCGGTTCGGCTTCTTGCCCATGATCAGGTCTTTGATCTCGTCGCCGGTGAGCGTCTCGAATTCAAGCAGCCCTTTGGCCAAAGTCTCGAGATCGGCGCGCTTCTCAGTGAGGATGGTCTGCGCTTCGTTGAAGCCGGCCTCGACCAACCGCCGAATCTCGGCGTCGATCTTGCGCACGGTCTCTTCGGAAATATTCTGCTGACGCGCCACTGAATAACCGAGGAAGACTTCTTCCTGATTCTCGCCGTAAGCCACTGTGCCCAGCGTGTCCGACAGGCCCCAGCGGGTCACCATCATGCGCGCCAGCTTGGTCGCCTGCTCGATGTCCGAGGCGGCCCCCGAAGTCACCCGCTCACGGCCGAACACCAATTCCTCGGCGACCCGGCCGCCCATCATAATGGCGAGCCGCGAGGTCATCTGCTCGAGCGACATCGACAGCTTGTCGCGCTCCGGCAATTGCATGACCATGCCGAGCGCGCGACCTCGTGGAATGATGGTTGCCTTGTGCACCGGATCGGTGGCCTTGACGTTGATCGCGACGATGGCGTGGCCGCCTTCGTGATAGGCGGTAAGGAGCTTCTCCTCCTCCGTCATCACCAGCGACTTGCGCTCGGCGCCCATCATCACTTTGTCCTTGGCGTCCTCGAACTCGACCTGAGTCACCATGCGCTTGTTGCGCCGCGCTGCCATCAGCGCCGCCTCGTTGACGAGGTTCATCAGATCGGCGCCGGAGAAACCCGGCGTGCCGCGGGCGATGGTCTTCAGATTCACGTCGGGAGCGAGCGGTACCTTGCGCACATGCACTTTGAGGATCTGCTCGCGGCCGACCACGTCCGGATTCGGCACCACGACCTGGCGGTCGAAACGGCCCGGACGCAGCAGCGCCGGATCGAGCACGTCGGGGCGGTTGGTCGCGGCGATCAGGATGATGCCTTCATTGGCCTCGAAGCCGTCCATCTCGACCAGCAATTGGTTGAGCGTCTGTTCGCGCTCGTCATTGCCGCCGCCGAGACCGGCGCCGCGATGGCGCCCGACCGCGTCGATTTCGTCGATGAAGATGATGCACGGCGCGTTCTTCTTGGCCTGCTCGAACATGTCGCGGACGCGGCTGGCGCCGACGCCGACGAACATTTCAACGAAGTCAGAACCGGAAATGGTGAAGAACGGCACATTGGCTTCGCCCGCGACCGCGCGTGCGATCAGGGTCTTGCCGGTGCCGGGCGGGCCGACCAGCAGCACGCCGCGCGGAATGCGGCCGCCGAGCCGCTGGAACTTGGCCGGGTCGCGCAGAAATTCGACGATCTCCTGCAGGTCCTGCTTGGCTTCATCGACGCCGGCCACGTCCTCGAAGGTGACGCGGCCATGCGCCTCGGTCAAAAGCTTGGCGCGCGACTTGCCGAAGCCGAGCGCCTTGCCGCCGGCGCCTTGCATCTGCCGCGACAGGAAAATCCACACGCCGATCAGCGCCACGAATGGCAGCCAGGAGATCAGCAGCGAGACGAACCACGGCACGTTGTCGGTCTGCGGCCGCGCTGTGATTGTCACGCCTTTATTGGCGAGGTGCTGCACCAGCGACGGGTCGCTCGGCGCATAGGTCTGGAAAGTGCGGCCGTCAGTGAAAGTGCCGTGAATATCCGGGCCCTGGATCAGCACGTCGCGGACCCGGCCCTGATCGACCTCGTTCAGGAACTGCGAATACGAGACATCCTGGGACGTGGTGCGCTGGCCCGGATTCTGGAACAGAGTGAACAAAGCCAGAAGCAGCAGGACAATGATGACCCACAGGGCGAAATTGCGCAGATTGGCGTTCATTTCGGGTCCTTGATCGCTCGTCTCAGCGAAGCCAGGCGGGATTTTGCGTGCCGAATCGTGGCGCCTTCACGTCCCCGCTCTCGGCAATGTAGGCGTCACCCCGCCTTGTGCCAAGGGAACCACACCCGCAACGGGTCCAATATATCGCTACTTCGTAAAGCGCCCCTTGCGGCCCGGATTGAGGCCCTTTTGGTGGCTTTTAACCGTGCTGGCAACGGTGGCAGCCTGGCCGCGGTTGCGCCTGGCGGGCGCCCGTTCGACAGTCAGCCGCTCCCGATCCAGCGTGATCTGCGCCCCGGCGAGCGTCCGCCGCAACCGGGAACGGGCCAGCCGCAGCGCATCATAAAGGGCTTCGAGCTTGCCGAGCTCGACCGGCCCCTCGTCGCCGGTATGCGCGACAGCGCGGCCGAGCAGACGCAGCGCCACTTCAGCGGGTAGATCGGCGAACGGCGCTGTCGCAAATGTGATCGGGCCCCGTAACGGCCAGGGTCCGGGCGCCAGCGCCGCACGCGCGGCACGGGCCGCGAATTCAAGCGTGGCTTCAGCACGGCGCACGCGCGTCGCAAACCGGGCCAGACCGTACGCATCGAGCCCCTCGCGCGCGAGTTCCGGCATCAGGCCGCGCAACCGCGCACGCGTGAACCGTGGATCGCGGTTGCTCGGGTCGTCGCTATAGCTGATCCGTTCCGCCGCCAGCGTCGCCACGAGCCGCGCCTTCGGCAGGGCAAGAAGCGGGCGAACCAGGAACAGCGACATCTCGCCGCCGAGCGGAAGCGGCGATGCATGCGCCATGCCGGCGAGACCCAGGAGACCGCTGCCGCGCGCCAGTCGAAACAGAATTGTCTCGGCCTGATCGTCGAGCGTATGCGCAGTCAGGATATGGGCGTAACCGGCGCGCGCGGCGGCGGCGGCGAGAAGCCGGTAGCGCGCGATGCGAGCGGCGTGCTGCAAGCCGGATTTCGGCTTTCGGCCGTGCCAGGCAACCGTGCGGTGAACGATACCGAGATGCTTGGCGAGCCGTTTGACAGCTGCGGCCTCGCGCGCCGCTTCGGGGCGCAGCCCGTGATCGACGGTGACCGCGACAAGTTTCGGCGCGCGCTTGTGCCGTTTGGCCCAGCGTGCCGCGAGCAGCATCAGTGCCGTTGAATCCGGACCGCCCGAAACAGCCAGGATCAGCCCACGCGCGTCTTCAAGCCCTCTGAACAAAACGTCCGCTTCATCGTCGCGAACGGCTCGTTCAGCAGTGGACACGCTTCTGTTCCCGATCGACGTTCTGCTTCACCGCGGGCGAAGCCTTGGGATATTTGCGCAAAACCTCGCCGAGCGAAGCGCAGGCGGCTTCCTTCTCGCCAAGCGCCGCGAGCGACTGGCCGAGCCGCATCAGCGCATCGGGCGCGCGCGAGGTGTTCTCATACTTGGTCGACACGGCCAGGAAGGACTCCGCGGCGTCGCGATAATGCTTGTCGAGGAACAGCGCCTCGCCAAGCCAATACTGCGCCTCCGGCGTCAGCCGGTCGCTTGGATATTTTTGTAGGAAATCGCGCAGCGTCTGTTCGGCTTGCGGGTAGTCCTTGTGCAGCACGTAGCCGTAGCCGAGATCGAATTCGTCCTTGGGCGTGTTGCCGGGCGGCAATGACGCCTGCTGCTGCATGCCGCCAGTCGCATTCAGATTGGTCGGCGGCGGCGGCGGCAATTGACCGCCCTGCTGCGTCCCCTGTCCGTTGTCGGACGGCGAGGAGAGATCAAGCGGCGCTCCCGGCTGCCGCGGCGGCGTATTGTAGACGGGAGGCGGCGGCTCAGCGCTGGCGACGCCCGGGCCGCCGAGCTGGCGCGGTGCGCCGGGCGCACTGGGATTGGCCGAAGGATCGAAGGCGTCGCCGTGACGGCCGGCCGATGCCGTCTGCTGCGGCGGCTCGGCGGCGATCACCGGGCCGGGAACGTTCGACGGCGGCGTATAGGTCGGCTGCGGCGGATATTGCGGGCCGGACGAGTATTGCGGGCCTGACGGATATTGCGGGCTCGACGGCTGCGGATAGGACGGCGGCGAATACTGCGCGTTCGCCGGCGGCGGCGCGGCAGGCGGGGGCGGCGAATATTGCGGCGCTTGCGGGGCGGTTGCGTATTGCGGGTTCGGCCGCGCCTGTCCCATCCCTCCTGGCGCCGCGCCTGGAGCGGCCCCCTGCCCCGGCTGCATTTGTTGCACCTGCTGCTGGAGCAGTTGGTTGCGATGCTGCAATTCCTCGACCGTGCCGGTGAGATCGCGCACCTGGGCTTGGAGCTGGTCGATGCGCGTCAGCAGGTCGGATTCCGACATTTGCGCGTGTGCGGCGCCGGCCGACAGCGAGCACGCGAGCGCAGCTACGAAAACGGAGCGGATCATCGCTTGCGACATTTCAGCCAGGGTCCCCGCCACTAAGATAACGCGTCCTGCGTCCAAATTGTGACTATGGAACCGGTCTGCCCGCGACAGGTCTCCGCAGCCTGCTTTGAAGGACCTACGCCGACAATCATTCATTCCGCCGGCTGGATGCGCGGACTTTATGCGAGGCGCGCCATTCCTCCAACCGCTGGATCACCACGAACAGCGACGGCACGAATAATACGGCAAGACATGTCGAGGCAATCATGCCCGAGAACACGGTGATGCCGATCGACTTGCGGGCGCTGGCGCCGGCGCCACTGGCGAAGACCAGCGGGGCGACGCCAAGAATGAAGGCAAACGACGTCATCAGGATCGGGCGGAAGCGCGCGCGGGCGGCGTCGACCGCCGCTTCGATGATCGGCTTGCCCTCGTTGACGCGATGCTCGCGCGCGACCTCGACGATCAGGATCGCGTTCTTGGCCGAAAGCGCGATGAGCAGGATCAGGCCGATCTGGGTGTAGAGATTGTTGTCGATGCGAAGCCCTTCGAGCACCAGGACCGGCCCGGTGAGCGCCAGCGGCACCGAGAGAATGACCGCGAGTGGCGAGTACCAGCTCTCATATTGGCCAGCGAGCACCAGATAGACGAGCAGCATCGCCATCGCGAACACAAAATACATCTGATTGCCGACGATCTTTTCCTGGTACGACATCGCCGTCCATTCGCTTCCCGTTCCGGACGGCAGCGTCTTGGCGGCATCCTGCTCCATCAGATGGATCGCCTGACCCGACGAGAAGCCTGTCGCCGGAAGCCCGATGACGGTCGAAGACGGATAGAGATTGTACAGGCTGATCAGCGCCGGCCCGACCACGGGCGAGACTTTCACCAGAGTGCCGAGCGGGATCATGTTGCCTTGCTGGTTGCGCACCCAAAGATTGTCGATGTCGCGCTGCCGCAGGCGAAACTGCGCATCGGCCTGCGCATAGATCTGAAACACCCGGCCGAATTTGTTGAACTGCCCGACATAGTCGGAGCCCAGATAAGTGGCGAGCGTCGAAAAGACGTCGCTGACCGACACGTGCACGGTCTCCGCCTTGACGCGGTCGACCTCGATCAGCAGTTGCGGCGCGGTGGCGCGGAACGAGGTCTGAACGCGCTGCAACGCGGTCTGCGATTGGGCATTGCCGACAACCGCATTGGTTATGCTTTGCAGCTTCCCGAAATCGGTGCTGCCATCGCGTAATTGTACCTGGAGACTGAAGCCGCCGGCATTGCCGATGCCCTGAATCGGCGGCGGCGGCAGGACATTGACGAGGCCGTCAATGACACCGAGCGCCGGCGTGAGCCGGGCGAAGATCGTGCGCAAGTCGGCGCGCTGGCTCCAATCCTTGAACACCACATAGGCGACGCCGGCATTGGCCAAAGTCGCGCTGTTGTCGAGCACGGAGATCCCGGAGATCGCGATCACCTGCGCGACGGCCGGATCCTTGCCGGCAATCGTCGTCACCTGGTCGAGCGCCTTCTTGGTGCGCGCCAGCGAAGCGCCGTCCGGAAGCTGGACGCTGACCAGCACATAACCCTGATCCTCGATCGGCAGAAAGCCGGTCGGCACGCGCGAAAGGCCGTAGATCGCCACCGCGATGATCGCGAAGGCGACGATCGTCATCAGCCCGGCATGATTGACCATGTGGCGGATCAGGCCGGCATAGCGGCTTTCGATGCGCGCATAGACCGCGTTGAAGCCGCGGTAAAACGCGTTGCGCCGCTCCGGCGGCACCGGCGCCCGCAGCCACATCGCCGACTGCGTCGGCTTGAGCGTTATGGCGTTGATGGCGGAGAGCAGCGCAGTCGCCGCGATCACCAGTGCGAATTGCGCATACATGCGCCCGGTGAGGCCCGGCAAAAATGCCGCCGGCAGAAACACCGACATCAGGACCAGCGTGATGCCGATGATCGGGCCGAGCAATTCGGTCATGGCGCGGATCGCCGCGTCATGCCCGCTCATGCCCTTCTCGATATTGTGCGCGGCGCCCTCGACCACAACGATGGCGTCGTCAACGACGATGCCGATCGCCAGCACGATGGCGAACAGTGTCGAAAAGTTCACGGTGAAGCCGAGCGCCCACATCATGGCGAAGGCGCCGATGATGGTCACCGGCACGGTGGTCGCGGGCACCAGCATGGCGCGCCAATCCTGCAGGAAGACCAGGATCACGATCAGCACCAGCACCGCGGCTTCGATCAGCGTCTTGTAGACTTCGTGGATCGAGGCGTTGACGAACACCGTGGTGTCGAACGGCACCGAATATTCGAGCCCCTGCGGGAAGGCGCGGGCAAGCTCCTTCATCTTGGCGCTGACGGCCTGCTCGACCTGCAACGCATTGGCGCCGGGCAATTGATAGATGCCGATGCCTGCGGACTGCTTGCCGTTCAGCGTAAAGGTCTGGCTATAGGTCTGCGCGCCCAGTTCGACACGCCCGACATCGCGCACCCGCGTGATCTGGCCGTTGTCACCGGTCTTGACGATGACATTGGCGAACTGATCGGCGTCGCTCAGCCGGCCTTCGACATCGATGGTGTATTGAAAATCGACGCCGGGCGGCGTCGGCGGCATGCCGACCTGCCCCGCGGTCACTTCCCTGCTCTGCTGCTGCAGCGCCAACACGACATCGTCGGCATCGAGGCTGCGCGCCTTGAGCTTGTTCGGATCGAGCCAGATGCGCATCGAATATTGCCCGGCGCCGAACACGTTGACATTGCCGACGCCGGGCAGACGCGACAGCTCGTCGCGCAAATTGATAGTGGCGTAATTGGCGAGATAGAGACTGTCGTAGCGATTGTCGGGCGAGGTCAACGTGACGAACAACAGCACCGCGGTCGAGCGCTTCTGCACCGTCACGCCCTGGGACTGCACCGCCGCGGGCAATTGGGAGAGCGCGGCCGACACGCGGTTCTGCACCAGGATCTGCGCGGAATTGAGATCGGTGCCGATGTTGAAGGTCACGGTGAGCGTGTAGCTGCCGTCGCTGGCGCTGGTCGATTGCATGTAGATCATGTTCTCGACGCCGTTGACCTGCTGCTCGATCGGCAGCGCCACGGTATCCATCAGCGTGCGGGCGCTGGCGCCGGGATAGCGCGTCGTCACCTGCACCGTCGGCGGCACGACATTGGGATATTGCGCGACCGGCAGGTCCCAGACCGCGACCGCGCCGATCAGGATCATCAGAATGGCGATGACGTTGGCGAGAACCGGACGCTCGATGAAGAATTTCGAGATCATGGCGGATCGCCCCGGCTACTTCGCCGCCGCCACCGTGCCCGGCACGGGGTCGACTTTCTGGCCCGGGATGGCCTGCATGACGCCGCCGAAGACCACGCGGTCATCCTTGGTGAGGCCATCTTCGATGACGCGCAAATCGCCCTCCAATTGGCCCGGCTCGACCTTGCGCTGCTCGACAACATTGTCCTTGTTGACGACGAGGACATAACGGCCGGCCTGATCGCTGCCGATGGCGATGTCAGGCACGAGCAGCGCCGGACGCGGCTTGCCGGGAATACGAATGCGAGCGAACATTCCGGGCAGCAAAGTGCGATTGCCATTGTCGAGAACGGCGCGCGCGGCGAGCGTTCCGGTCGAAGGATCGATGTCGGGCGCCACGTAGTCGAGCTTGCCGGCATGCGGATAGCCTTCCTCCGTCTGCAATCCGATCTCGACCGACGTGCCCAAGAGATTCGCCGTCGTCTTGCCTTCCTTGGCCAGGAACTCGCGCACCGCGAGCACATCGCGTTCGCTGGCGTTGAAATTCACCCAGATGGGATCGAGCTGGACGATGGTGGACAAGGTCGTCGGCGTCGTGGCGCCAACGAGCTGGCCGACCGAGACTTGGCGCGCGGTGACGATGCCGTCGAACGGTGCGGCGACATTGGTATAGCCGTAATTGATCTCGGCCTGCTGCTCGTTGGCCTGCGCCGACTGCAGGTCGGCCTGCGCGGAATCGCGTGCCGCCAGCGCCTGATCATAGGTTACCTGGGCGGACACCTGTTTCTTGAGCAGATCGGCTTGGCGATCGAAGTCCTGCTGCTTCACCAAGAGCGTCGCCTGCGCGGCGGTGACAGAAGCTTTGGCCGAAACCACTTTGAGCCTGTAGGGCTCCGGCTCGATGGTGAAAAGCGACGTGCCCTTCTTCACGAATTGGCCGTCGGTATAGCTGATCGCCTGAACGAAACCCTGCACGCGGGCGACAAGGTCGACCGAATTTACGGCGGCGGCATTGCCGGTCGAGTCGAAATAACGGGAGACATCCTGCTGGAGCGGTAGCGAAACCGTAACCTTGGGCGGCGGCGGCGCGGAATACGTGTTCTGTTCGCCGCAGGCGGCGAGAAGCCCTGCCAAGGCAAAGACAGACACAAATACAGACGTCGTGGTCGCAAACGCGCGAATGATCATGACGTGACCCGTGGATACGGTGCGGACAATATTCGAATCGGATCGTAAGCGAATCGTAGCGGATCGCGCGACACCCTAGCATGCGCCGCGTGACGCTGGCGCTGCGCCGGAGGAAGGTCACTGTTGCGACGGGCGCTGCGTCCGCAGGTTTTTCCAGCGCGCGCGGCTGAACTCCACGATGGCGCGCCAGAATACCATCAGCGACACGAAGGCTGCCAGGATCAGTGTCGCGACCATCATCTGCACGACGACGAAATTGGGCTCGTCCGTGCCGAAAAACAGGCCTGCAACAGCGCCACCGGCATTCAAAAGCAAGTCAGCCGGCCAGGTAAGCCAATCGAGCATGACAGCAGCCTATCGATTCAAGTCCGCATCGATTCAATTCAATATGGAGAGACTTGCGAGAATTACCGGTCGCGATGAGTGAGGATTGGACGGCCACGGATTTCATGGTGTCTAGTCCTTTGCCTATTTGACGGTTTCCTCGTGCGGTGCCGGCGACGGCGCTGCAGTGGCGTCTGCGGCCGGCGGCATCGACTTCTGCGGCCGCGACGATGGCCGCAACCGTTCGCGAATCGCCTGGAACATCACGTATAGCGGCGGTATCGCGAAGATACCGATGAACGAGGCGAGGATCATGCCGCCGAACACCGGCGTGCCGACATTGCGCCGGGCCAGCTGCGAGGCACCGACCGCGACGACCAAAGGATAAAGGCCGAGGATGAAGGCGAACGACGTCATCATCACCGGACGAAAGCGCAGCCGCGCACCCTCGGTCGCCGCCTGCAGCAATTCGATGCCCTTCTCCCGCTGCTCCTTGGCGAACTCGACGATCAGGATGCCGTTCTTGGCGGCGAGGCCGATCAGCACCACCATGCCGATCTGCCCGTACAGATCGAGCGTCAGCCCGCCCAGGACGATGGCGAGGAACGAGCCCAAGACGCCGACCGAGACCGACAGCAGAACTGGAACCGGTATGGTCCAGCTTTCGTAGAGTCCGACCAGAAACAGATAGGCAAACAGCACGGCGAAGCCGAGGATCATCGCTGTCTTGCCCTCGGCGCGCTTTTCCTGGAACGCAGTATCAGTCCATTCGCCGGCATAGCCTTGCGGCAAGGTGGTCGCGGCAACGCTTTCCATCGCTTGCAGGGCCTGCCCGGACGAAACGCCGGGCGCCGGACTGCCCTGCACCGTCACGGCGCGCAGATTGTTGTAGCGGATCAAGGCCGGCGGCCCGACCGCGACGCGGACTTCGGCGAGACTGCGCAGCGGAATCATCTCGCCTTTATCATTGCGCACGTTGATCCGGTAGATGTCGTCGACGCGCGCCCGGTCGACGGCCTCGGCCTGTACCTGCACCTGCCAAGTGCGGCCAAACAGATTCATATTGTTGACGAAGTAGCCGCCGAGCGAAGCCTGCAGCGCCTGAAAGACCGAGCTCAACTGCACGCCGACGATCTGTACCTTGTCGCGATCGATATCGAGATAGATGGACGGATTGGTCGCCGAGAACGTGCTGAACACGCGGGTGAGCTTCGGATTCTGATTGGCGGCGATGGTGAGGCCACGCACGGCCTGCGCCATGGCTTTCGGATCGCCGCCGCGCAGATCTTCCACGACATAGGTGAAGCCGCCGCCGGTGCCGAGCCCGATGATCGGTGGCGGCGCCAGCGGCAACACGGTGCCGCCCGGAATCTGACGGAATTTTTCGCCGAGCCGCGCTATCAACGCGTTGGCGCCGAGCGATTTATCTTTGCGCTCTTCGAACGGCTTGAGCGTGACGACGATAAAGGCCGAGTTCGATTGCGAGTAATTGTCGATGAAGTTCAGGCCGACCACGGAGGTGAAATCCTCGACCGCCTCTTCGTGCTTGAGAACATCCTCGGCGCGCGCGACGACATCCTGGGTGCGCGCGACCGATGAGCCGCCGGGCAATTGCACGACGACGAACAGCGCGCCCTGATCGTCCTCGGGAAGGAATCCGGTAGGCGTCACCTTGGCCAGACCGTAAACGCCGACCGCGGCCACCGCGACCATCACGATGCCGATCACCGAGAACCGCACCATGCGGCCGACGGCGTAGCCGTATTTGTCGCGCACATAATCGATGGACCGCATCACATGGCCCATGACGCCGCGGCGCGGGCCGTGATGCGGCCGCAGCAGCACGGAGCAAAGCGCCGGCGACAAGGTCAGCGCGTTGATTGCCGACAGGAACATCGCGACCGCGACCGTCACCGCGAATTGCCGGAACAATTCGCCGGAAATGCCGGGAATGAAGGCCACCGGCACGAAGACCGACAGCAGCACGAGTGTGATGGCGATGATGGGCGCGGTGATCTCGCTCATCGCGCGCTTGGTCGCCTCCCCGGGCGTAAGCTCGGGATGCTCCTCCATCACGCGCTCGACGTTCTCGACCACAACGATGGCGTCGTCGACAACGATGCCGATCGCAAGCACGACTGCGAGCAGCGACACGGTGTTCGCCGAATAACCGACGGCGAGCAGCGCGACAAAGGTGCCGATCAGGCTGACCGGCACCGCGAGCGTGGGGATCAGCGTGGCGCGCACGCTGCCGAGGAAGAGATAGACGACGATCACCACCAGGATGAACGCCTCGATCAGCGTCTTCTGCACTTCGTGAATGGTGTCGGTGACGAAGACCGTGGGGTCGTAGGTCACCTTCCAGGCCAGATCCTCGGGGAACCTCTTCTCCGCATCGCCGATAACTTCCTTGACTGCTTTGAGCGCGTTGATCGCATTGGCGCCGGGCGCCTGATAGATCGCGATTGCCGCCGCCGGACCGCCGTTGAACCGCGTATCGCGATCGAGATTGGCGGCGCCGAGCTCGAGCCGCGCCACGTCGCCAAGGCGGAGCACCGAGCCGTCGGGATTGGTGCGGATCACGATATTGGCGAATTCCTCGACCGTGGTGAGACGGCCCTTGGTCTGGATGTTGAGCTGGAGCTGCTGGTCGTTGGAGATCGGCCGCGCGCCGATGCGGCCAACCGCCGCCTGCACGTTTTGCGACTTGATGGCATCGATGACGTCACCGGTGGTGAGATTGAGGCCGGTCAGCCGATCGGTGCGCACCCAGGCGCGCATCGCATAATCCTGCGGCCCCCACAGCGAAGCGTCGCCGACACCGGGCGTGCTCTTGATCCGGTCGAGCAGATTGATGGTCACATAATTGGACAGGAACAGCGGATCGTGGGTGTGCTTGGGCGAATAGAGCGCGATCACACCGAGCAGCGCCGACGATTTCTTCTTCACCGAAATGCCCTGGCGCTGCACTTCGTCCGGCAGATTGGCGACCGCGATCTGGACGCGGTTGTTGACGTTGACGGTGTTGATGTCGGGATTGGTGCCGAGCTCGAACGACACGGTCAGAGTATAGCTGCCGTCGTCGCCGCTGGTCGATTTCATGTAGATCATCTTGTCGACGCCGACCACCTGCGCCTCGATGACCTGCGCGACGGTAGCTTCGACAACTGCAGAGTTGGCGCCCGGATAGGTCGTCGTCACCGAAACCTGCGGCGGCACGATGTCGGGATATTGCGCGATCGGGATCGTCGCGAGCGCGAGCAGGCCGGCGATCGTCGTGACGATGGCGATGACGATCGCTAGTCGCGGCCGGTCAACAAAGATGGCCGAGAGCATGGCTCAACCCCTTTGCAGAGCGGCCGGCATCGGCGCCGCTTGCACCGGCTGTCCCGGCTTCACGCTCTGAATGCCTTCGACGATGACCTGTTCGCCGCCGTTCAGTCCGCTGTCGACGATGACGTCGGTGCCGATGTCGCCGGCCGGCTTGATGCGCCGGACGGCAGCCTTGCCGTCCTCGACCACGAACACATAGACGCCCTGCTGATCGGCGACCAGCGCGGCCTGCGGGACCACGACCTTTTCCTGCGGCGCGCCTGCCTGAACGGCAACACTGACCAATTGGCCGTCGATTAAGACGCCGTCCGGATTCGGTATCGTCGCGCGCACCAGCACCGTGTCGGTCGTGCGGTCGACCGAGACATCGACGAAATTGACGGTGCCTTCCTCTTTGTAAGTCGTGCCGTCGGCGAAGCGGATCTTGATCTTGACGCTGTCGGTGCGGCTGCCGAGCTTTCCCGACAACTGCGCCTGGAGCAATTCGCGCTGGCTCACCGGAAACGACACATACATCGGATCCTGGCTGACGATGGTCGTCAGCACGCCGCTCTCCGGCCCGACGACATTGCCGATGGTGACATTGGTTTTGCTGACTTTGCCGTCGATCGGCGAGGTGATGTCGGTATAACCGAGATTGATGTTCGAGGTGTCGAGATTGGCCTCATCGGTCATGATCGCGCCCGCGGCCTGCTGATCCGCCGCTTGCGCCTGATCGCGGGCGACAACGGTGCCCGCATTTTTGTCGAGCAGGTCCTGCGCGCGCTGCAATTGGATCGCCGTCAACACCTTGGCCGATTTGCTTCGCTCCAACGCGCCCTTGGCGCTTTCGACATCGGCTTGGAACAGCCCCTTCTCGATGCGGTAAAGCGGATCGCCCTTCTTGACGATATCGCCCTCCTTGAACAGGACCGCATCCAGGTAGCCTTTCACCCGGGCACGAACTTCAACGCGATTGATCGCTTCGACGCGGCCCACGAAATCACGCGTCTGCGCGATCGGCCGCTTCTCAGCGTAGACGGTGCCGACCGGCACGGCCGCTTGCTGCGCGTGTGCGGTAATTGCCGGCGCTATCGTCAAGGCAAGGGCGCAAGCCCAGCCGCGGATGGTCGAACCTCGATGACTGTCAATCGGCATGGCAGGCACCTGTGGTCTGATATGAATGAAGACGGTCGCGCGTGTGTGTGATCTTAGGGGGGCTCGAAGGTAGGAGCAACCGGCTTGCGCGACAGTCCATTTGACCAAATGGGAAAGCCGGGAGCCACCGATCGCAATTGCTCAAATCAAATGTCTAAGTCTCGGCGAAATTGCCGCGATCATAGACAGCAAGCATGACTGCCAAAAAACAACCGGCGCCTTGCGGCGCCGGTTGCGAAGCGATCTGCGGTCAAGTCCAGCGACCGTTACGAGCTCTGATCGAGCACGGTCACGACGCGGCGGTTTTGCGACCAACAGGAAATGTCGTTGCACAGCGCGACCGGCCGCTCCTTGCCGTAGGAGATGGTGCGCATGCGCGTGGCCGCGATGCCGCGCGAGACGAGATATTGCCGCACGGTCTCGGCACGGCGGGCGCCGAGCGCGATATTGTATTCGCGCGTGCCGCGCTCGTCGGCGTGGCCTTCGACGGTGAAGGAATAGCGGTTGTAGTTGCTGAGCCATTGCGCCTGCTTGTCGAGCGTGGCGCGGGCCTGATCGGTCAGTTCCGAGGAATTGGTTTCGAAGAACACGCGATCCCCGACATTGACGACAAAGTCCTGCTGGCTGCCGGGCGCTGCGGCCCCGCCGGCCAGGTTCTGGTCGTTATTCTTGGCGCACCCCGCCATCGCCAGCGCCGCCGCAACGATGGCTGCGAATTTGGCGCCGCGGAAAATACTCGCCATGTTCATTCCCGTGCCTCCATACTTTCCGAACTTGCGCTGTGGCCGGACATGGTTGGTCGTCGACGGGTCTAGCAGCGCCATCGTTAAGCGAAGGTTCCGTCAACCTTGATGCGACCTTGCAAAGTCCCCTCGACCCTGTGCTTTCCCCCGAAAGCTTTTGCAATGGTTAATGCGATCTCAATGCGGCGACTCTGTGGAACTGCGGCCTTCATGACAAGAGCGGCGACCAGGCCGGATCGGAGCCGTAATTCGGCGTCGGAACCCGCTGATCGGCGCGCCCGGAAATGTCGATGGAAAACAACGACGGTCCCGAGGTTCCGCCTGGATCGCGGAAGAACATGATGACGCGCCCGTTCGGCGAGAAGGTCGGTCCCTCGTTGTGGAACCCCGAGGTCAGGATGCGCTCGCCCGAGCCGTCCGGCTTCATCACGCCGATGGCGAACGCGCCGGTTGTCTGTTTGGTGAAGGCGATCCATTCGCCGGTCGGCGACCACACCGGCGTCGAATAGCTGCCGTCGCCGAAGCTGATGCGCTGCGCCTGCCCGCCGGTCGACGGCATGACATAAATCTGCGGGCGGCCGCCGCGATCGGACTCGAAGCAGATCTTGCTGCCGTCGGGCGCGTAGGATGGCGCGGTGTCGATCGCTTGCGTGTCGGTGAGCCGCGTCGTCGTCTTGGAGCGCAGATCCATGACGAAGATGTTGGAGTTGCTGCCCTGCTGCAGGCTCATGATGACGCGCTGGCCGTCCGGCGAGAAGCGCGGCGAGAAGCTCATGCCGGGAAAATTGCCGACGATTTCGCGCTGGCCGGTTTCGATATTGTAGAGATAGACGCGCGGATCGCCCTGGCCATAGGCCATGTAGGTGATCTCCTGCGTCGACGGCGAGAAACGCGGCGTGAGCACGAGATCGTCGCCGCGGGTGAGATATTTCACGTTGGCGCCGTCCTGATCCATGATCGCGAGCCGCTTGACGCGGCGATCGCCCGGGCCGGTCTCGTCAATATAGACGACACGGCTGTCGAAATAGCCGCCAAGCCCGGTGAGCCGTTCGTAGATCGCATCCGAAATAATGTGAGCGATGCGCCGCCAATTATCCGGCGTGGTCAAATACTGCTTGCCGTCCAATTGCTGACCGCCGGCAACGTCCCACAGACGGAATTCCGCTTTCAGCCGCCCGTCGTTCTGCCGGGTGATGGCGCCGCTGACGAGATCTTGCGCGTTGATGACACGCCAGCTTTGGAAAGTCGGCACAGCATCGACGTTCGCAAGTGTTTCGGTATAGGCCGCGGGATCGATCACATTGAACAGACCGCTGCGCTGCAGATTGGCGGTGACGACCTGGGTTACGCCGTTGGCGGTGTCACCGTCGCCCGGCGTGCCGCCGATGAATTTCGGAATGGCGATCGGGATTGGCTGGAAGTTGCCCTCCGTGATTTGAAGCCGCGTCTGCGCAGAAGCAAAACGCGGCGACAGCATCAGTCCGGCAGCGCCGAGCGCAAGCGCGCGTCGCCGCGTGAGCGGGCATTCAGACATCCAAGGTTCGTGAATTCGAGGGGAGTTCCCAGTCGTCATCGTGATGAATTGTCCAATTAGCCGCCGAGAAGCTCGCTCGGCTTGAAGTCGAGCTGCATGTCTTTCCATTGGTCATAATGCTCGGGCCGCAGCATTGTGAAGGGCTGACACGAAAGCAGTGCATTCTTGGCGCTCTCGGCAAGCGCCGGACCGAGCGCCGACGGCGAGCCTTCTACGACCACTGGCTGCGCGGCCAGCGCGCCGTCCCGTCGCATCAGAACGCGCAGTGAGACGTATATATTGGTGTTCGCCGTAATGCCGGCTGGCGGATGCCAGCATTGCGACAGGCGCGCTCTCAGCGCATCGATCTCACTCTGACTTAACTGTGCTCCTGGCGCACCATTCGCAGACCCAAGCGCAGCCGTGTCGCTGACCTGCGAAGCTGAGGCAACCTGGCGCTGCGGCGCGCGCTGATCGAGAAGCTGTGCGACCTGATTGGCGCTGAATTTCGGCGTGTTCGGTTTTTGCTGCGCGTTGTCCTTGGCAGCATCCTTTTTCAAGAGATCAGCGATCTTGTCCGGCTTGTATTCGGGCGGCTTCGGCTTGTCGGCCGGCTTCGGGTCCGGCGGTTTGGGATCGGCCTTCGCGGTTTTCGGATCAGGCTTGGGCGTATCCGGCTTCGGCGGCGGATCCGCTTTCGCATCGGTCGTGATCGGCGGCTTTTCCGCGACCTTGGGCGCGGTCTGTTCTACCGGTTTGTCCGCGCCGACCTTGTCGGCAAGCGGCTTGATGTCGGGAATTTTCAGCTGCGGGGCGTTTTTGACGCCCTTGGTCATCTGCGAAAAATCCTTTTCGGAGATGATCTGAGCGGCGAGCGAGTCCACCGGCGGCGCATTCATCGGCTGCGCCGAGATCGCAACCACTGCAAAGCCGAGTGCCAAAACGTGGCCGGCACAGGATATGGTCATGCCCGGCTTCATGAGCCGCCCTGCTCGGTCTCGGTGATGATTGATACTTTGCGGTAGACCTTGGAAACTTGCGCCAAGACGCTTGCCATCGTGCCGTAGTCAATCTTCTTGTCGCCACGTACATAAATCGTGTCGTCAAGCTTGCCGCCGCGCGCATCGAAGATCGCCTTGAGCTTCGGAATGAGATCGTTGAGCGCAATCTCGTCCTTTTGCAGGAACACTTTGCCGTCACTGGTCACCGACACGGTCAGCGGCTCATCGCTCTGCTGCAGCGACTTGGCCTGGCTCTGCGGCAGGTCGAGCGGGACGCCGACGGTGAGGAGCGGCGCCGACACCATGAAGACGATCAGCAGCACCAGCATGACGTCGACGAACGGCGTGACATTGATGTCGCTCATGACTGGGCGGCGCCGGCCGCGCTTGCCGCGCCCGCCGGCCGAGGCAACGTTGATCGCGCCTGCCGCCATGTCCCCGTCCTCACCCCGGCCTTTCAGCCAAACCCCTTAGCAATGCCCTTCGGTCGGCCCCGGCCCGTATAGCCCTTAACACCCTGTCTTGGCTCTACCCGCGTTCGTCGATCTGCCGCGACAAGATCGCGGTGAATTCGTCGGCAAAGCCCTCCAGCCGCTGGCTTTCCCGGTTCACCTCACTGGTGAACTTATTATAGAAAATCGTCGCCGGAATGGCGGCAACGAGGCCGATTGCGGTCGCAAACAGCGATTTGGCGATGCCCGGGGCGACCACGGCGAGAGACGTGTTCTGGGATGCCGCGATCGACTGGAAGCTCGTCATGATGCCGACCACGGTGCCGAACAGGCCGATGAACGGCCCGGCCGAGCCGACCGTGGCCAGGACCAGAAGCCGCCGCTCCATGTCCTCGATCTCGCGGGCGATCGTGACATTCATGACCTTCTCGATCCGCATCTGCAGGCCGGCAAAGGACTTGGCGTGGCCTTCAAGGCTCCGCTTCCATTCCCGCATCGCCGCGACGAACAGCGCGCCGGTCGAATGGCCGGGATCGGCGGCGAGAGATTTATAAAGTTCTTCAAGGGATTGGCCTGACCAAAAGGCCTCCTCGAAATGGTCGCCGGAGCGCCGCAGCCGGGCGAACATGAAGGTCTTGTCGATGGCGATAGCCCAGACCCAGACCGAGCATATCAACAGCCCCAGCATCACCGATTCCACGACCCAATGGGCATGCAGGAAGAGGTGGAAGAGCGACAAGTTGGCATGAGCCAGTGACCGTCTGGGCGACGTCGGCTGGGTTCATGGAACGTCCTTTCGGCGATCCGACCGGAAGGGTCGAAACCTCAAAGCCATGACCGGAGCGCTACTGGCGGCCACCATAGGGTCATGACAGGCCGCCGCTCTCTGCGCACCGACCAAAACCCCATTTTTCACGAGGGCCGTCCCGTCCCGGCGGCCCGTAATCATTCGCGAAACGTGACCAAACTAGGGCGCAACACCGGTCGTTCGCGCCTAACCAAGCCCGACTGTGCTTAACGGGAGGTTAATAACAAAACGGCTGGCTCGCGGCCTCCAGAAACGTAAAGGCCGCCCACCTCGATGCTGAGGCGGACGGCCTGAATTCCGATCGGCACTGCGCAGGAATCGGCGGATTCAGTTCTGCGGCGGCGACGGCGAATTTGGATCCTGTGGCGGGCGGTCACGCCGCTCGGCCATGAACTGATCAAATTCCTGGCGGTCCTTGGCGAAGCGCAGGCGCTGCAGGAACTCCTTGAACTCGCGCTGCTCTTCTTCGAGCCGCTTCAATGTCTCGGTCCGATAGTCGTCGAAGGCGCGATTGCCGCTCGAAGACGATGACGACGACCACCAATCGCAACCGCCCGACCGCATGCGGTCCATCTTGTTCTGCCAGCGGCTCATGCCGTTATGATTCCAGCATCCCATGCGTCCGCTCCCGATCAAGAAGGCAAGGATGGCGAGCCCAAGCGGCCACCACCAAACGAAAGCGAGGATCATCAGGATGATCCAGGCGGGTTTTCCGAATTCGTCGAGCTTTGCTGCGATGGGCATGACACAACCTCGCGTGTGAATGTAAATTACATTTACATTCACTTTGGCTGAAGTCAAGACCGGGCTAAACGGCGGCTCGCTGCGACATTTTGGCAGGCGTTTCGGCTAGGCGGTTTTGGCCGGCGTCAGTCCAAGGCCGCGTAGATAGACAAGCACTTCGGCCTCGAGCAGTTCGTCGGCCGACATCGGCAGCGGCCGCCGTGCGGCATCGCCACGCCCGAACAATGCGGCGATGCCGTGCGCCATCGACCAGATATGGAGCGCGACCATCAAGGCCGGAGGCCGTCCCTGCCCGGCCGGCAATCGCGCGCAGAGCTTTTCGGCCGCGCCACGCAATACGCCGAAGGCGCGCTCGCCGGCATCGTTCAGCTCCGGATTAAGCCCAGGCGGAATGCCGGCCTCAAACATTGCGGCATATAAAGCAGGCTCGGTGCGGGCGAATTCGAGATAGGCCTTGCCGAACCGATCAAGCGCGGTGAACACGTCCGGTCGCCCGTCGTCCCAGGCGCGCGCCAAAACCTGTTCGAACTTCTCGAAGCCGCGCAGCGCCACATTGCCGAGGAGTTCGTCGCGATCGCGGAAGTGCCGATAGGGCGCCGCGGGACTGACGCCGGCCCAGCGCGCCGCTTCGGCGAAGGTGAAACCCGACGGTCCCTTTTGCGCAATGAGTTCGAGCGCGGCGCGAATGAGCGCTTCCTTCAGATTGCCGTGGTGGTAGCCGCGCGGCTCGCGATCGTCTTTCGACCAGCTCATGTAAAGAGGATTTACATCAACCGCCGGCTGGCGTCGATGCATTCGCTTACAGGCGGGAGCGACGTGGTGAACGGTTTTGTGCCGCCAAAGGAAGCCGCTCGAACAAATTGAGCTGATCGGCCGGCTCGGGAGCGCCGGCCTGCGCCCGCTCGATGGTCAGCATCCGCATTTTGGTCGAAACGCCGCCGGGCGCCGAGAAACCACCGGTCTTGCCGCCGGCCGCGAGCACGCGATGGCACGGCACAATGATCGGAAACGGATTCTGCCCGAGCGCGACGCCAACTTCGCGCGCCAAAGCGCGGTCGCCGAGACGTTCGGCGATCTCGCCATAGGTCAGCGTCGCACCTGCCGGAATAGTACGGGCGACGCCGTAGACTCGCATGTTGAAGTCCGGCACGCCTGCCGTGTCGAGTCGGATTCCGCTCAGATCCTTCGGTTCGCCGGCGAGGAGCGCGACCATCGCGTCGATCGCGTGCTGGATTTCGGCAGAAGGCGCGGCTTCGTCGGCCTCCGGATAGCGGTCGTGGATGCGCTCTCTGGCGCGCTGCTCATTGCCTTCCGGCAACCGGGTGCGCAGGACACCGTGCGCGTTCCACACGACGCTGCAGCGGCCGATCGCGGTGTCAAAAAAGCAAAAGCCGATGTTGCTCATGATCGCAATAACATAATGCGTCACGGATCGATTTGCAGGACCCGCGCCTGCGCCGACTACCCGATTTCCCGCCTGTCCGGATCGGCTCAGGACTGGATCGCGTCTTGATCAGCCTTCATGGCGATGCGCAGTGGCTTTGGGATCGGCCGCGCCCGCCCGCCCGAGACGAAGGCGACGCGCACATGGGCCTCGACCAAGAGATCCTCGCCGCGCATCACCCGCTGACGCACCGTGGTCGAAGCGCCCTTCACCTCTTCCGGCTCAGTGAGAATTTCAAGCACGTCGTCCATGCGGGCCGGCTTCAAGAAATCGATGCTCATCGAGCGCACGACGAAGGCGAAGCCGGGCGCCTCCTTCTCGGTCTCCTCGAACAGCGCGCGGTGATCGGCGCCGATCAGCCGCAGATAATTGGTGCGCCCCCGCTCCATGTAGCGCAGATAATTGGCGTGATAGACGATGCCGGTGAAATCGGTGTCTTCGTAATAGACCCGCACGGTGAGCACATGCCGGCCGTCGCGGATTTCGCCGTCGAGAGAAACGCCAGTCACGCAACCATCTCCACTCAATTATCTCCACGGCACCGCGGTGATCGCGTGTTCCCAGTTCTGACCGTCAAAGCGCTTGATGTCGAGAGCCGCCACATCGACGCCGTCGAGGCAGCGCACATTCACATCGATCTTATCGGGGTCCGAGCGCGGCACATAGAACGGATGGATGCCGCAGGTGGCGCAGAACGTGTGCTGCGCCACGCCGGTATTGAAGCGGTAAGTCGTCAGCGCGTCCTCGCCTGACAGCAACTCGAACTGCTCCGGCGGCACGATGAGATGCAGGAAGCCCTTTTTGGCGCAGACCGAGCAATTGCATCCGGTCACGCGCGACAGATCGGCGGTGACGTGAAACCGAACCTTCCCGCAATGGCAGCCGCCTTGGTAGGTTTGCGTCATCGCTCACTCATCGTCCGAACTGAACAATCCGAACTGCGCCGGATCGCGCGTCGGCTCGGTCAGGCCGAGATGCCGGAACGCGTGGCTCGTGATCAGGCGGCCGCGCGGCGTGCGCTGCAAGAAACCGCACTGGATCAGATAGGGCTCGATGATGTCCTCGATCGCGTCGCGCGGCTCCGACAAAGCCGCCGCTAGAGTTTCGACGCCGACCGGGCCGCCACTATAGTTCTCCGCGATCGTCGTGAGGTAGCGTCGGTCCATGGCGTCGAGGCCGGCGGCGTCGACCTCGAGCGCGGCCAGCGCCTTGTCGGCAACGGCGCGATCGACCGCGGGGGCGCCGGCAACGGAGGCGAAGTCGCGCACGCGGCGCAACAGACGCCCGGCGATGCGCGGCGTGCCGCGAGCGCGGCGCGCGATCTCATTAGCGCCGTCGGACGTGATCTTCATGCCGAGCACACGGGCGCCGCGATTGACGATCTGTTCGAGCTCGGCGACGGTGTAGAAATTCAGCCGCACCGGAATGCCGAAGCGGTCGCGCAGCGGGTTGGTCAGAAGTCCCGCGCGCGTCGTCGCCCCGACCAGCGTGAATTTCTGCAGGTCGAGCTTCACCGAGCGCGCCGCCGGTCCCTCGCCGATGATCAGATCGAGCTGAAAATCCTCCATCGCCGGATAGAGCACTTCCTCGACCGCGGGATTGAGGCGGTGGATCTCGTCGATGAACAGCACGTCGCGCTCTTCGAGATTGGTCAGAAGCGCGGCGAGATCGCCGGCCTTGGCGATGACCGGGCCCGAAGTGGCGCGGAAATTGACGCCGAGCTCGCGCGCCACGATCTGCGCCAGCGTGGTTTTGCCGAGCCCGGGCGGACCGACGAAGAGAACGTGATCCAGCGCCTCATGCCGCGCCTTCGCAGCTTCGATGAAAATACTGAGATTCTTGCGCGCCTGCTCCTGGCCGACAAACTCGGCGAGCCGTTGCGGACGCAGGCTTGCCTCCGCCACGTCTTCCTCGCGGCGCTCCGGCGTCACCAGCTTGCGGTCGAGATTATCCGCACTCACCGTTCCGGCCCCCGGCTATATTTGTTCGGTAGAAGATCGGCGATCGGCACCACTATAGGCGTCTTGCCGTTCGGCACGATGACGCGCGCATTGCGGTCGTAGTCGAAGATCAGTTCGCGGCAGGCGCCACACGGCGAGACGACTTTGATCTCCTGATCCTTCTCGTCGGGCGGCGGATGGCGCACCGCAACGATGGTCTCGATCCCGCCATCGCCGATATCGACGACAGCGCGGCCGAGCGCGACCGCTTCGGCGCAGACCGCCATGCGCCCAAGATAAGCATCGAGATTGACTCCGGTATAGACCGCCCCGTCGCGCGTGCGCAGCGCCGCGCCGACCTCCTGCCAATCGTCGCGATAGCGTTCCTTGATTGCCGCGACAGCGGCGGCGATCAGCGCCTTGTCAGCTCTGCCGAGCTTGCCGCTCGATGTCTTGCTACGCTTCACTTCGCCAGCTCCTTCAAACCGAGCCTGATCAGCGTCGTCGTCTCTGCGTCGTCGCCGGCGCTGCGCGCAGCGACGGCGATCGCCGCGGTCGCCTGCGGTTGCGCATAGCCGAGATTGACCAGCGCCGAAACCGCGTCCGCCACCGGCCGCGGCGCGCGCTTCTCGTCGAGCGCACCAGAGAGCCGCACTAAAGCCGGATCGACATCGGTAAAGGCGGGCGCCTTGTCTTTGAGCTCGGTGACGATGCGCTCAGCCACCTTCGGGCCGACACCCGGCGTGCGCGCCACCATGGCCTTGTCGCGCATGGCAATGGCGGAGGCGAGATCGGCGGGCTTGAGCGTCGAGAGCACGGCAAGCGCCACCTTTGTGCCGACGCCCTGCACCGTCTGCAACAGCTTGAACCATTCGCGCTCGATGTCGCTGGTGAAGCCGAACAGCTTGATCTGGTCCTCGCGCACATGGGTCTCGATCGAAAGCACCGCCGGCTCTCCAGTGCGCGGCAACTCCTGCAAGGTGCGCGCTGAGCAATGCACCAGATAGCCGACACCATTGACGTCGAGGATGACGGAGTCCTCGCTGTAGCTGTCGATGAGGCCTTTGAGCTTGCCGATCATCGTGGATCTTTCCTCTTCCTCCGCTGGAAGGCGGGAGGATACATATAGTGCGCGCCGGTCATTCCGCCGCCATCTTGAGCACGAGGCTCTGGCGATGATGCGCATGCGTCACCGCGATGGCGAGCGCGTCCGCGGCATCATGGGTGGCGGGGTCCGCCTTGGGCAGCAGCACGCCGATCATCATCCGCACCTGCACCTTGTCGCCATGGCCGGCGCCGACGATGCTTTTCTTCACCAGGTTCGGCGCATATTCGGCGACCGGCACCCCGGCTTTTGCCGGCACCACCATGGCGATGCCGCGGGCCTGGCCCAGCTTGAGTGTCGCGCTGGCGTCCTTGTTGACAAAAGTCGTCTCGACCGCGGCCTCGTGCGGCCGGAACTCGTCGAGGACGCGCATCAGCCCGTCATGAATAGTCAGAAGACGCACCGCCAGCGCCTCGCGGTCATTGGTCACCACCGAACCGCAGCTGATGAAGCCGAGCCGGTTGCCCTCGATCTCGACGATGCCCCAGCCGGTGCGGCGGAGGCCCGGATCGATGCCGAGGATGCGAATCGCGCGAGTGACCATGGTCCCGTAGATAGCATTTTGCTCCGAGAATGGCCGCAATGCTCAAAGCCGCCTCGCCCGCTGCCCGACCGGCTGATAAGGAAGGCTCATCAATCATTTGCCCGCCCGAGCACAGACGAGCAACTGCCCCAGGCATCCGGCAAAAACGGACAGTTATCCAAGCACAATCGCATGACCCCAGGTATCGGCTTTGCGCTCGGCGCCATGCTCTGCTTCGGCGTCAGCGATCTGATCTATAAGCGCGGCGCGGCCGCCGGATTTTCGGCCGGCGAATTCCTGATGTCGCAGGCCTGGATTTTCTGTCCGAGCGTCACGTTCTACGCCTGGCTGACCGGAACGCTGCATCCGCAGCTTTCGGCGCTCTGGGGCGGACTTGCCGGATTGTTTCTGTTCATCGCGCTGTTCAACTTTACCCGCAGCCTGCAAGGCGGCGCGGTGAGCACCAACGCGCCGATCTTCCGGCTCAACTTCACCATCACCGCGGCGCTCGCGATTCTCCTGCTCGGCGAAAGCTTCAATGCGGCAAAGGCCTTGGCGCTCGGCTGCGGGCTGATCGCGGTCTGGCTTCTGCTCGCGGACGCCGGCGCGCAGGGCGGCAAAGCAAGCCCGCCCTCGCTTGTGCGCGTCCTGATCGCGACCGTAGCGATGGCGCTGACCAATCTGTTCTACAAGGTCGGCCTGCAGAGCGGCGCGTTGCCTGAAACCATGGTCGCGGCACAGGCCTGGGTGTTCTGCTCGCTGGCGACGATTTTTGCCGTGCTCGGCGATGGCGGCTTCCGCATGCCGCGCGGCATCTGGTTCTATGCCGCGAGCGCGGCCGTGGCGCTGTTCGGCGCCTTCATCACCTTGTTGCACGGGCTCGTGCTTGGTCCGGCGAGCGTCCTGGTGCCGGTGGCGCAGATGAGCTTTGTCTTCACTGCGTTGCTCGGCGCCGCGCTGTTCCACGAGCCGCTCGATGCGAAGAAATATGCCGGCCTCGCCATCGCCGCCGCGGCGCTCGTGCTCTTTGCAGTCAGTTGATGTTGAGCCGCGCTACGCGCTCATTTTCAGCAGCAACGCGTCGGAAATCTCGAAATTCGCGTAGACGTTCTGCACGTCGTCCTGGTCGTTGAGATTGTCGATCAGCTTCAAGAGCTTCTCGCCCTGCTCGTCGTCGACCGCGACTGTGTTCTGCGGCCGCCACACCAGCGAGGCCTTCCTGGGCTCGCCGAATTTTGTTTCCAGCGCCTTGGCCACCGAACCGAAATGGTCCTGCGCCGCATAAACCTCGTGCGTGCTGTCGCTGGAGACGACGTCGTCGGCGCCGGCTTCGAGCGCCGCCTCGAACATCGTTTCAGCGCCCGCAACCTTGACGTCGTATTCGATGACGCCGACATGATCGAACATGAAGGACACCGCGCCGGTTTCCGCGAGATTACCGCCGCTCTTAGTGAAGGAGGCGCGCACCTCGCCCGCGGTGCGGTTGCGATTGTCGGTGAGGACTTCGACGATCACCGCGACCCCGCCGGGGCCATAACCTTCGTAGCGGATCTGCTCGTAGTTCTCGGTGTCGGCGCCGGCCGCCTTCTTGATGGCGCGATCGATATTGTCCTTGGGCATATTTTCGGCGCGCGCGGCAATGATCGCGGCCCGCAGCCGTGCATTCATCGTCGGATCCGGTGTGCCGAGCTTTGCCGACACCGTGATTTCGCGCGCCAGCTTGCCGAAGAGTTTCGACTTCATCGCATCCTGCCGCCCCTTGCGGTGCATGATGTTCTTGAACTGTGAATGTCCGGCCATCGCGCGCTCTTGATGTCTATTCGCTGGTTCCGCTGTGAGACCTGCCTCGCCGCGCTTTTGCGCGCGCGTCGGCAAATCAGGGATGAATTGATGTGGTCGCCTTATAAGACCGCATCCCCTGAAAATAAAGACGCCGCGGCTTGAGGATCAAGCCCAGAACGCCGGCACCGCCTGCTCCAGGCCGCCGCCCAGCCGTACCGCGCCGACTCGGCTTGCGAGCCCCGTCGCAGAATCGGTTTCGACCGCCATGCCGCAGAGTGTCGCCGGACCGTTTGCCGGCTCGAAGCGCGCCGAGGACACGCGACGGACGAAACGCTGCAGCGGTTCGTCCTTGGCCATGCCGATCACGGAATCGAAATCGCCGGTCATGCCGACGTCACTCATGAAAGCAGTCCCGCCCGGCAACACGCGCTGATCCGCGGTCGGAACATGGGTATGGGTGCCGACGACGAGGCTGGCGCGGCCGTCGCAGAAGATCCCCATCGCCTGCTTCTCGCTGGTCGCTTCGCCATGGAAATCGACAATGACCGCGTCGGCGTTTTTTGCCAGCGGACAGGCGATCAAGCTCGCGCTCGACAGCGGCGAACGGATCGTCGAGCGGGTCCATGAAAACGCGGCCCATGGCATTGACGACCAGCGCCCGCGCGCCGTTCTTCGCTTCGACCACGGCCGCACCGCGGCCAGGCGTGCCGGCCGGATAATTGATCGGACGGACCATGCGCGGCGCGCGTTCGATGAAGACCAAGGCTTCCTTCTGGTCCCAGGCGTGATTGCCGAGCGTCACTGCATCGGCGCCGGCTTCGATGAGTTCCTGATAGATCGTCTCTGTGATGCCGAAACCGCCGGCCGCATTCTCTCCGTTGACCACGACGAGATCGAGCTTCCAGTCACGCACGAGCTTCGGCAGGCGCTCGTGGACAATGGCGCGCCCGCTGCGGCCGACAACGTCGCCGATGAACAGATATCCGCATCCTCAAGAGCCCCGCAAGTCGATGATCTCGCGTTCGGTTAGCACGAGATCGAGCCGCGCGTCGCGGGGCGTCGTCGGCACCCGCGCGACCTCCTGGGCGGACAATGCAATGCCGACGGCCGTAATCGTCTTGCGTGCGCGCAAGCCCGCGATGGTGAGGTCGTAATAGCCGCCGCCATAGCCCAGGCGGAAGCCGGAGCGATCGAAGGCCAAGAGCGGCACCAGCAAAATATCCGGATCAACCTCTTTGGCGTCGGGCTTCGGCTCGCGAATACCCCAGACGCCAGCGTTGAGCGGCTCGCCCCATTGCCAGACGCGCATGACCAGCGGCTTGCCGCGGCCGGACACGACCGGCAGCGCCAGCGCAGCGCCCGCTTGCGCAAGGCTTCGCAGCAGCGGCAGCGGATTGATCTCGCTCTTCATCGGCATGAAGCCCGAGACGATCCTGCCGGGAGCGAGCGCCAGCGGAAACTGCCGCGCCGCGATCGTCTCGGCCGCCGCCTGGCGCAGCTCCGCCGGCAGCGCGTCGCGGCGCGTAGTCGCCTCGCGACGCAGTGCCGCCTTGGAGTCTTGGATGCAAGTCGATGAAGTCACGGATGGCGTCATGCTAAAATAAAGTGCGGAGCCGCAACCGGCCGTAAGAGCTCTGATCCCGGGAACCTACATAAGTAGGTGGGCGCCATGTGACCGAACCCAGGAGCTCGGCCAGGGACAGCTCCCTTCAGGATCGTAAGGCCCCGGAGAATTGTCTCCTACGCACCAGGCAGCCCCGCATGGGCAATGTAATGCGCAAATCGGGCAAACGCCAATTGCCAGCCCCGACGGAGGCGGTAATCGCGCTAGCGGAGCGTGACGTCGCCATTGCTGACGGTCTGGTTGAGCTTTTTGGTGATGTTTTCGATGCGCTCGGCGGCAGCCCCAAGCGCGGCCGCGATCGAGGCCTGGGCGATACGGTTGCGATCCGAGGTGAGCACGCGGGCATCCTGAAGCGCGGCAAGTTCCTCTTCCACGCGCTTGATCCGCTGACCGGCTTCGGCGAGTTCGTCGGCGACGGTGAGCGCCGCCATCACCGTCAGCCGGGTGTCGCCAATCTCGCCGAATTTGCTGCGCAACCCGCTGATGCGCATATCGAGATCGCGCGCCAGCTCGATGAGATGGCCCTCCTGGCCGTCCTCACAGGCCATCCGGAACTGCCGGCCGTTGATGGTGACATTGACCTGAGCCATTGCGCCTGACGTCCCAACACTCCGCTATCCGTACTCCGAACTCGACAAACCGCCGGCTAAAGTCACTTCACAGGATCATTCGTCCTCTTCCAACTCTTCGTCTTCAAATTCGTCTTCCTCGGACTCATCTCCCGCTGCGTCATCTTCGACCAATTCATCAGCGGGCAAATCGCTGGCAGTCATCGCGCCCTGAGCCGGCTCGCCGTCCGCAGCCAGCACGCCGCGAATTGTGTCGATAGCCTGATCGATGCGCTCCATGACCTCGCGGTTGGCGGTCTCGAGCGATCGAGCTCGCGCGGTCACATCATCGAGTTCGCTGGCGAGCCGCGCACGATCGGTGCCGAGCGCCTGAAGCTGGTCAGCGAGCAGTTCCTCGCCGCGATCGGCCTCTGACCGACGCTCCGCCGCCGCCTCCAAAGCATCCAACGCGAGCAACAGCCGCCGCGTTGCCCACTCGATCAAATCGGCGTCACTCATCTGGCCATTCACCGCGGCCATCCCAGCCGTCACAATGAACGCGAAAATTGTGCGACAGCAAATGTTTATCGGGAGAACCTTACGTCGTATCGAGGGAATGCGTCAACGATCTGCGGGCTTTTCCCGAAGCTGCCTGTGCATGACTTGCGGAAGCCCCTGCCAGGCCGCCCGGCGACGTTTGACTCGGAGGCCTTGCGTGCTATCTGTCCGGCCTGTTCCACGATCGCGGCAATGACTCTTCGGCCGCGTTTGGCCGTTCCAATATTGGCCTTGTCATTTATGGCCCGGCCAGTTTTGGCCTGTCGCACTAGGCCTATAGGATGACGATGCCGGATCGAGCTGCCGCGGCGGACGCAAGTCTCGCTCACTCTCCAAATTTTTCTGCTGCAGGTGCGGTTCCAGCCGCGCGCGCCGAACACGACCGGATGGCCAATGCCATCCGCGCGCTGGCCATGGACGCGGTGGAGCAAGCGAAATCCGGGCATCCCGGCCTGCCGATGGGCGTCGCCGATATCGCGACCGTCCTGTTCACCCGTTACTTGAAATTCGACCCGGTCGATCCGGCCTGGCCGGACCGCGACCGATTCGTGCTATCGGCCGGCCACGGCTCGATGCTGCTCTATGCGCTGCTGTATTTGCTCGGCTACGAAAAGGTGACGCTTGCCGAACTCAAGCGCTTCCGCCAGTTCGGCTCGCTGACGCCGGGCCATCCGGAACATGGCCATACACCTGGCGTCGAAACCACGACCGGGCCGCTTGGGCAAGGCATCGCCACCGCCGTCGGCATGGCGATTGCCGAACGGCATCTCGCCGCGGTGTTTGGTGACGTCGTCGATCACAAGACTTATGTGCTCGCGTCCGACGGCGACCTGATGGAAGGCATCAGCCAGGAAGCGATCGCGCTCGCCGGACATCTGAAGCTAAAAAAGCTGATCGTGCTGTTCGACGACAATCACATCTCGATCGACGGCCCAACGTCGCTGTCGGATTCCGTCGACCAGGTCGAGCGTTTCAAGTCCGCCGGCTGGGCCGCGAGCCGCATCGACGGCCACGATCCGCAGGCAATTGCTGCGGCGATCGAAGCGGCGCAGCGCTCCGACAAGCCGACCATGATCGCCTGCCGCACCACGATCGGCTTCGGCGCGCCGACCAAGGGCGGCACGGAAAAGACCCACGGCTCCCCGCTCGGCCCGGAGGAGGTCGCAGGCGCCCGGCAGAAGCTCGGCTGGACGGCGCCGCCGTTCGAAATTCCCGCGGACATTCTGGCGCCATGGCGTGCCGCCGGCGCACGCGGCAAGCCTGCGCGCCAAGCCTGGCAGCAGCGGCTGGCTGCGCTCGAGGCGGGCAAGCGCGCCGAATTCGAGCGGCGGCTCAGCGGCAATTTCGCCGACCGGCTCGCCTCGGCGATCACCGAGATCAAACAAACGCTCGCGCAAGCGCCGAAGGAGATCGCCACCCGCTCGGCCTCCGAATTCGCGCTCGAAACGCTGACTGCGGCCCTGCCGGAAATGATCGGCGGCTCGGCCGACCTCACCGGCTCCAACAATACCCGCACCAAAAGCACCAAGGTCCTCAGCGCTGCCGATTATTCCGGCCGCTTCATCCATTACGGCGTGCGCGAGCACGGCATGGCGGCGGCGATGAATGGCATGGCGCTGCATGGTGGCATCGTGCCTTATTCCGGCACGTTCCTGGTGTTCTCGGATTATTGCCGCCCCGCCATCCGCCTCGCCGCGCTGATGGGGCAGCGCGTCATCCATGTCATGACGCATGACTCGATCGGGCTCGGCGAAGACGGCCCCACCCATCAGCCGGTCGAGCATCTGGCGGCGCTGCGCGCCATTCCGAATCTGAAAGTGTTCCGTCCCTGCGACACGGTCGAAACCGCGGAATGCTGGCAGCTCGCGCTGCAATCCAACGACGCGCCGAGCGTGCTCGCTCTGACGCGGCAGAACCTGCCGCAGCTGCGTCTCGCTTTTGATGCGCAGAACCGCTGCGCCACCGGCGCCTATGAGCTGATCGCGGCCGAGGGTGGCTCGGCGGCGGTTTCTTTGTTCGCGACCGGCTCGGAAGTCGCCATCGCGGTCGAGGCGCATAAGCTCCTCGCCGATCGCAAGATCTCGGTCCGCATCGTCTCGGTGCCCTGTTTCGAGCTGCTGCTTGCGCTGCCGGAAGACCAGCGCGCAGCGATTATCGGCAAGGCCAAAGTTAACGTCGCCGTGGAAGCCGGCATCCGCCAGGGCTGGGACGCGATCATCGGATCGTCCGGCACCTTCGTCGGCATGACCGGATTTGGCGCCAGTGCGCCCTACAAGGCTCTTTACCAACATTTCGGGCTGACGGCCGAAAAGGTGGCCGAGGCGGCATTGGCTCGATTATGAAGTCGTGACTAAATAAAAGTCTGCCGCCCACGGGCCATCTGGGCGGATCGAAGGAGACCGGGAAATGTCCGTACGCGTTGCCATTAATGGTTTTGGCCGGATCGGCCGAAACATCCTGCGCGCTGCCGTGGAAGCCGAGCGTAACGACATCGAAGTCGTCGCCATCAACGACCTTGGCCCGGTCGAAACCAACGCGCATCTGCTTCGCTACGACAGCGTGCACGGCCGCTTCCCCGCCGAGGTGACGGTCAAAGGCGACACGATCAGCTGCGGCAACGGCGCCATCAAAGTGACCGCGGTGAAGAACCCGGCGGAATTGCCGTGGAAGGAACTCGGCATCGACATCGCGCTCGAATGCACCGGCATCTTCACCTCGAAGAAAGCTGCGTCTGCCCATCTCGATGCCGGCGCCAAGCGCGTTCTGGTTTCCGCGCCCGCCGAAGGCGTCGACCTCACCGTGGTCTACGGCGTCAATCACGACAAGCTCGCGAAGTCGCATGTCGTCGTGTCGAACGCCTCGTGCACCACCAATTGTCTCGCACCGGTGGTGAAGGTGCTCCATGAGGCTGTCGGTATCGACAAGGGCTTCATGACCACGGTGCACTCCTACACCAACGACCAACCTTCGCTCGATCAGATGCACAAGGATCTGTACCGTGCGCGCGCCGCGGCGCTGAATATGATCCCGACCTCGACCGGCGCCGCCAAGGCCGTCGGCTTGGTGCTGCCGGAACTCGCCGGCCGCCTCGACGGCGTCTCGATCCGCGTGCCGACGCCGAACGTCTCGGTGATCGATTTCAAGTTCGTCGCCAAGCGCGCGACCAGCGTCGACGAGATCAACGGCGCAGTGAAGCGCGCCGCCGAGCAGCAGCTCAAAGGCATCCTCGGCTTCACCGACCGCGCCCAATGTCTCGAGCGACTTCAACCACGATCCGCACTCCGCGGTGTTCCACATCGATCAGACCAAAGTCATGGACGGCACGCTGTGCCGCGTGATGGCTTGGTACGACAACGAATGGGGCTTCTCCAATCGGATGATCGATACCACGGTGGCGATGGGCAAACTTGGCTAGAAATGTGAGCGAAAGTTCATGAGTTCCAGCGAAATTCGGCGTACTGATGAAGCCCGTTTTTCGCAGCCTCGATGACGCCAACGTCAAAGGCAAACGTGTTCTGCTCCGCGTCGACCTCAACGTGCCGATGCAGGACGGCAAGATCACCGACTCCACCCGTATCGAAGAGATCGCCCCGACCATCGCCGAGCTGTCCGACAAGGGTGGCAAGGTGATCCTGCTGTCGCATCTTAACCGTCCCAAGGGGCCGAACCCGAAAGATTCGCTGCGCCCGGTCGCCGCCGAAGTCGCGCGCATCGTCAAGCGACCGGTCGCCTTCGCCGAGGACTGCGTCGGCCCGAAAGCGGAAACGGCGGTCGCCGCGATGAAGAACGGCGACATTCTCTGTCTCGAAAACACCCGCTTTCACGCCGGCGAGGAAAAGAACGATAAGGACTTCGCCCGACAGCTTGCCAGTGCTCGGCGATATTTTCGTCGACGACGCATTCTCGGCCGCGCATCGAGAGCATGCGGCGAACGCGGCGATCGTGACCGTCTCCAATTTGCCGGCTTATCCAGGCCGCGCCATGGCGGCCGAGATCGAGGCGCTGCGCAAGGCCTTCGAGACGCCGGAACATCCAGTGGCCGCCATCGTCGGCGGCGCCAAGATTTCCACCAAGCTCGATCTGCTCGGCCACCTCCTGCAGAAAGTCGAAACGCTGATCATCGGCGGCGGCATGGCCAATACGTTCCTCGCCGCACAGGGCAAAAAGATCGGCAAGTCGCTGTGCGAGACCGATCTGATCCCCAATGCCAAGGAGATCATGGCCAAGGCCAAAGCCATGAACCGCGAGATCGTATTGCCGGTCGATGCCGTGGTCGCGCAAAAGTTCGCGGCGCATGCACCTTCGCGCGTCGTTTCGGTAGACGCGGTCGGCGAAAGCGACATGATCCTCGACATCGGACCGAAGAGCGTCGAACACGTGATCTCGGTGCTCGAGCCGCACCAAGACCTTGGTTTGGAACGGCCCGTTCGGTGCTTTCGAGATCGAACCGTTCGACAACGGCACGCTCGCGGTCGCCGAAGCGGTCGCGGAACTGACCGGCGCCAAGAGGCTTGTCAGCTTTGCCGGCGGCGGCGATACCGTGGCTGCCCTTAATGCGGCCTCGGTGCGCGACCGGCTGACCCATGTCTCAACCGCCGGCGGCGCGTTTCTCGAATCGCTCGAGGGAAAAACCCTGCCCGGCGTTCGGGTCCTTATGGTATCCCCGTCGTCATCGAATTAAGCTGGAGACAACAGCCCGAATTTTGCCGGATCGCCGGCGCCCGAACGTCGAGGAGAACGCGATGAATCTCAGCGCATTGAACAAAGTCGCGGAAGCCATGGTGGCGCCTGGACGCGGCATTCTGGCCGCCGACGAATCCAACGGCACCATCAAAAAGCGCTTCGATACGCTTGGCGTGGAATCGACTGTCGACAATCGGCGCGACTACCGCGAGATGCTGTTCCGCAGCAGCGACGCGATGTCGAAATATATTTCCGGCGTCATCCTCTACGACGAGACCATCCGCCAAAACGCCAAAGACGGCACGCCGCTGGTCAAGCTGATCGAGAAGGCGGGTTCGCTGCCCGGCATCAAGGTCGACAAGGGCACGAAGCCACTGCCGTTCTGTCGAAGGCGAACTGATCACTGAAGGGCTCGACGGGCTCGGCGAACGTCTCGCCGAATATCGCGGACTCGGCGCCAAATTCGCCAAGTGGCGCGCCGTAATCGATATCGGTTCAAACATTCCGAGCTACGACTGCATCATGAGCAATGCGCATGCGCTCGCCCGCTACGCCGCGCTGTGCCAGCAGGAAGGCATCGTCCCGATCGTCGAGCCGGAAGTGCTGATGGACGGCGACCATGACGCCGACCGCTGCGCCATGATCACCGAATGGGTGCTCAAGACCGTGTTCGAGCAGCTCTACTATCAGCGCGTGGCGCTCGAAGGCATGGTGCTCAAGCCGAACATGATCGTGCCCGGCAAGAAGTCGGCGAAGCGCGCATCGGTCGACGAAGTCGCCGAGAAGACGCTGAAAGTTCTCAAGGCCTGCGTGCCGGCCACCGTTCCCGGCATTGCGTTCCTCTCCGGCGGCCAATCCGACGAAGATGCCACCGCGCATCTCGACGCCATGAACAAGATGGGTCCCCTGCCCTGGCACCTGACCTTCTCCTATGGCCGCGCGCTGCAAGCCGCGCCGCAGAAGACATGGTCCGGCAAATCGGAAAATGTCGCGGCCGCGCAGCGTGCCTTCGGTCACCGCGCCATGATGAACGGACTCGCCGCGCTCGGGCAATGGAAGGCCGATCTCGAACGGAAAGCGGCGTGACGCGGGACGACCTCGCGCGCCAGCGGCTCTATCTCGTCACGCCTCGTATCGACGATCCGGCTCCGTTCGTATCTGAAATCGATCGCGCCCTGGCCGCCGGCGATGTCGCCGCGGTCCTGCTGCGGCTCGCTGACGGCGACGAGCGCAAACAAATCGACCGCATCAAAGCAATCGCCCCGGCGGTCCAGCGGCGCGATGTCGCACTGCTGGTCGACGGTCACGCCGGAATTGCCGCGCGCGCCGGGGCCGATGGCGCGCATATCAGCGGTATCGAGGCCTTTGTCGCGGCGCTGCCGCTGCTGAAACCCGACCGCATTGCCGGCGCCGGCGGCTTGGTCGGCCGTCATGATGCCATGCTCGCAGGCGAATCGGGCGCCGACTATGTCATGTTCGGTGAGCCTGACCGCCGCGGCCAGCGCCCACCGTTCGACGAACTGGAAGAGCGTTTGTTATGGTGGGCCGAACTCCTGGAAATTCCCTGCGTCGGCTATGCCGGTCATCCCGACGAGGTTGCGGCACTGGCGCGCACGGGGACGGATTTCGTCGCACTCGGTGAATGGATATGGACGCAGCCACAGGGCGTCGCCGCGGCGATTACGCAAGCCGCCGAAAGTCTGACGGCTCCGGTGCCGCGATGAAGCCGGCGCGCGCCGGGCGAATTCCGGCTGCTATCGTCGCTCTCGCATCTTTCGCCGTGGCCGCGATGACGGCCGTCTCGCCGCCGTCGGCACGCGCTCAGAGCGCCGCGCCGCCTCCGGCCAAGCTTCAGACCAAGCCCGCCGCCAAACCAGCGGCCAAACCGGTTTCGGCAGTTCCCGCCGCGTCGCCCGTTTCCACAGCCGCGACTGATCTGGCTTATGGGGCGTTTCAGCGCGGCTACTTCCTCACCGCCTTCCGCTTCGCCGAGCAGCACGTCGAGCAGGACAAAGACCCGAAATCGATGACGCTGATGGCCGAACTCTATGCCAACGGCTTGGGCGTGCCGCAGGACGACAGCAAGGCGGCGGACTGGTACAAGCTCGCCGCGGCACGCAACGACAGCAACGCCATGTTCGCGCTCGCGATGTTCGCGCTCGCCGGCCGCGGCGGACCGCGTGATCGCCAAGCGAGCGCCAAATGGCTCGCCGCAGCGGCCAAGCTTGGGCATCCTCAAGCCGCCTACGATCTCGCGCTGCTCTATGTCGAGGGTCAGCTGTTTCCGCGTGACTTTGCACGCGCCGCCGAATTGCTGCGCATTGCGGCGGATGCCGGCAGTCCGGACGCACAATATGCGCTCGGCACGTTCTACAAAGAGGGCCGCGGTGTGCCCAAGGACTTGCAGCAGGCGGTGAAACTCTGGGCGCAGGCAGCGATTGCCGACAATACCGACGCCCAGGTCGAATATGGCATCGCCCTGTTCAACGGCACGGGCGTGACGCGCGATCAGACCGGCGCGGCGCTGATTTTTCGCAAAGCGGCGTTGCGCGGCAGCCCGATCGCCCAGGACCGCCTGGCCATTATCCTTGCCAACGGGCTCGGCACCACGGCCAATCCGATCGAGGCGACAAAGTGGCACCTGATTTCGCGCGCCAACGGCGAAACCGACCTGCCGCTTGACGATTTCGTCGATAAGCTGGACCCGGAGAAGCGCGCCGCCGGCGAAAAGGCAGCCAAAACCTGGCTTGATACGCTCAAAGGAAATCAGGCTGCCGCACAACAGATCCGCTGAATGCGGGCTGACGGCAGCCTTGCGCCATTCGCTCTTGCGCCGCGGCGCCGCCAACGCTAGCGAAGCAGCCATCAGACACAGACCGGGCCAAAATGCTTCATTCCGCAGTCCTCAACGTCATGATCAAGGCGGCGCATCGCGCCGGGCGCAGCCTCAAGCGCGACCTCGGCGAGGTCGAGCAGTTGCAGGTCTCGCTCAAGGGTCCGCGCAATTTCGTGACCGCGGCCGACCGCCGCGCCGAGGAGATCGTGCGCGAAGAGCTCGCCAAGGCGCGCCCCGACTATGGCTTTCTCGGCGAGGAAAGCGGCACGCACGAAGGCAGTGACAAAACCCATCGCTGGATCGTCGACCCGCTCGACGGCACGACCAATTTTCTGCACGGCATTCCGCACTTCGCGGTGTCGATCGCGCTTGAGCGCAGCGGCACGATCGTTGCCGGCCTGATCTACAATCCCGCCAATGACGATCTGTTTGTCGCCGAGCGCGGCAAAGGCGCTTTCCTTAACGACCAGCGCATCCGCGTCGCCGGCCGGCAGCGCCTGTCCGAAGCAGTCGTCGCCTGTGGACTGCCGCATTATGGCCGCGGCGATCTCGCACTCGGCCGCAGCGAGATCTTCGCCGCGCAACAGGCTTTCGCGGGCCTGCGCCGGTTCGGTGCCGCGGCGCTCGATCTCGCCTGGATCGCCGCCGGGCGCCTCGACGCCTATTGGGAGCGCGACCTCTCGCCATGGGACATGGCCGCGGGCATCATCCTCGTGCGCGAAGCCGGCGGCTTCGTCACCGATCTCGACGGCCAAGACGCCATGTTCACCAAGAACCACATCGCCGCCGGGAACGACACGATGCACCGCGAATTGCTCAAGCTTCTCAAGGAAGCGGGCAAAGACGCGAGCAAGGTCGCCGGCACGGCCGCCAGCAACGAAGCTTCGGCATCGTGAGCCTGCTGCCCGGCATCTCGCTTCGGGCTTATCAAGCGAACGATGAGGACGCCTCCATCGCGCTATGGCTGCGCACCTGGCAGGCGACCTTTCCCGAGATCGATTTCGCCGCGCGGCTCGATTGGTGGCGCGCGCGCTGGCGCAATGAGCTGTTGCCGGTCGCCGAAGTCGTAGTCGCTGAGGCGAAAGGCGACATGGTCGGCTTTGTCACCATCGATACCGCGACCGGCTATCTCGATCAGCTGGTGGTCGCGCCGGAATACTGGGGCTCGGGAGCCGGGCTCGCGCTGGTGGCCGAAGCCAAGCGCCGCTCGCCGGCCGGCGTCGATCTCGACGTCAATGTCGACAATGAGCGCGCGAAGGCCTTTTACGGCAAATGCGGTTTTGCCATCACCGGCGACGGCAAGAACCCGATCACTGGACGGCCGATCCATCGCATGAGCTGGCGGCCCTGAGTTCAAACCCATCTGCTCGACGGCCATGGTGCGCGACGCGACGCCAGCGACTTCTCGGCGGACTTGCCGCCGCGGCCGATCAATCGCTGCACCCTGATCCGCGCATTCAACAGCGCCTTGTCACGCGGCAATCCGCCCGGACGGCGGGCCATGGTTTCGAAATTGGTCACGACCGGGAAAATGGCGAAGCGGATCTTGCGATCTGGCGCGACGTTCATGGTTAAATTCTTCCCATTGCTGCGCGCGGACTGTGCATCGCAGCATACTGCGGCTTTGCTAATCTGTTGTTTCAAATTTTATCGGAAGCGCAACGCAATGCGCGCCATCGCGCGCGATCAGGCGTCCTGGAATTGCAACTTGGCGAGCCGCGCATAGAGGCCGTTGCCGCCGATGAGCGTCTGATGCGTGCCCTCTTCGACGATGCGGCCTTCGTTCATCACCAGGATGCGGTCGCATGACTGCACCGTCGCCAGGCGATGCGCGATGACGATTGTGGTCCGGCCGCGCATCAGATCGGCGAGCGCCGCGGCAACTTGTGTTTCGCTCTCGGCATCAAGCGACGACGTCGCCTCATCGAGCAGAAGGAGCGGCGCATCGCGCAGAATGGCGCGCGCGATGGCGATCCGCTGGCGCTGACCGCCGGACAGCGTGATGCCGCGCTCGCCGACTTGCGTGTCGAAACCGTGCGGCAGCGCCGCGATGAACCCCGCGGCATGGGCGAGTTCGGCGGCGCGTGCGACTTCGGCGTCAGATGCGTCGGGGCGGCCGAAGCGAATATTGTCGCTTACTGAACTTGCGAACATCACGCTTTCCTGCGGCACGAGCGCGATGCGCGCGCGCAAATCGGCCGGATCGAGATCGGTCAGCGTCACACCGTCGAAGGTAATGCGGCCGGCGGTCGGATCGTAGAATTGCAGCAGCAGATGAAAGATCGTGCTCTTGCCGGCGCCGGATGGACCGACAATGGCAAGCTTCTCGCCGGGACGCAGCCGAAACGAGACATTGTTAAGCGCCGGTGCGTTCTGCCGGGTCGGATAGAAGAAACGCACGTCCTCGAAGACGGCTTCGCCACGCGGCGGTATCGGCAGCGCCAGCGGCGTTGCCGGACGCAGGATTGCCGGCTTGATCGAAAGAATCTCGAACAGCCGCTCCGCAGCGCCCGACGCCGCCGCCACCTCACCGCCGGTTTCCGACAACGAGCCGAGCGCGCTTGATGCGAGCACTGCGTAGAGAATGAACTGCCCGAGCCGGCCTGGCGTGATCTGCTGCGACAGCACTTCCTGCGCGCCGATCCAGAGCACAACGACCACGCTTGTCGACACCAGAAAGATCGCGAGCGCGGTGAGCAGAGAACGCGCCCGGATCGATTCGCGCGCGGCAAAGAAAGCCTCGGTGACGGCAGTGCGGAAGCGCGCGATGCCGAGACGCTCATTGGTAAAGGCCTGCAACACGCGCACCGCGCCGATCAGCTCGGCGGCATAGGCGGAAGCCTCGGCAAGCGTATCCTGGGCAAAACGCGAGCGGCGGCGCACGGCGCGGCCGAAGGCGTAAAGCGGCAGCACAATGATCGGGATCGCGGCAAGCACAAAGGCGGAGAGCCTTGGGCTCGTCACCAACATCATCACACTGGCGCCGATGAACAGCACGCAATTGCGCAGCGCGACCGAAATGGAAGATCCGACGCTGGCTTTGATCTGAGTGGTGTCGGCGGTGAGCCGGGAAATCAACTCGCCGGTTTTGGCCTGGTCGAAGAAGGCCGCCGACAGTGAGGTCAGATGCGCGAACACGTCGCCGCGCAGATCGGCAACGATGCGTTCGCCAAGCGAGGTGACGAGGTAGTAGCGCGAGGCGCTGGCGAAGGCGAGCAGTGCGGCGATCCCGATCAAGACCAGGAAATAGCTGTTGATCAGGCTCAAGCCCCGCTCGGTGAAACCGAAATCGATCATGCGCCGGACCGCGACCGGGACGACCAGCGTGGTCAGGGCGGCAAGCACAAGCGCTGCGAAGGCCAAAAGCGCACGGCCGCGATAACGGCCCATATAGGGTAGCAGCGAAGTCAGCGGCCGAAGGCTGGCCCGGCGGTTCCCCGGCGCCCCCGATCCGTCGGTGGTGGGCTGATCCATCAATGGGCCGGTGACACCCGGGACTTGAACCGGCTCGGCCAGGGCCGACGGATTTAACGACCTCGCCGCATCATTTTGGGCGCGCAAATTCATTCAGACCCGCGGATTTATCGATAATTCAGCGCCCGTGGCTGTGTCGGGCCGGACTTTGCCCCCACAGGGCTGCCCTGGCAATGCGGGGCCGCCGGGTAAATCACCGCAGCGGATCGGTACCTTAAGCGACTTGTCGAGGCGTCATTGGCGCGATATATAGCGGCCAAATTTCCGTAAATCCCTGCACTTGGACAGCGCTGGAACGACGCCGAGAAACACCCATGAAGCCCGACACCCATCCCGATTATCACACCGTCAAGGTCCTCATGACCGACGGCACCGAATTCACCACGCGTTCGACCTGGGGCAAGCCCGGCGACACGCTGCATCTGGACATCGATCCGAAGTCGCATCCGGCCTGGACCGGCGGCCAGCAGCATCTGCTCGACCGCGGCGGCCGCTTGTCGCGGTTCCAGAAGAAGTTCGAAGGCTTCCTCAAGAAGTAACGTTCGGCGCATTGACCGCGCTGCCAGAAAAAAGCGGCGCCCCCGGACTTGAGCCGGGGCTGACATGGCTTTTCTGCAGGCTCTGCGGGACGGCGCGGCCGGGCTTCGACTAAGCCTCGGATTCAAAGGCGGCCTTCAACAGGCCCATCTGCCGCTCGACCGGATTATCAGCCGCCACGGTCAGGTCCGGCGGCGCATGCATGGTGGCGTCGAGCCGGCGCACTTCGGTCTGCAGCTTGGTCGAGCGGGCGATCAATTCCTGCAGTTTCTCAGGCAACAGCGCCAGGGATTGCGCATCGCCCGGCTCGCAGGCGGCAAGCCGAACCTTGCTCTTTTCCTTGTTGGCCTGGGAGAGCGTCATCTCGCCCTCTTTGACCGCGCGATGCAGCAAAAGCCAGGACGCAAGCTGCATCAGCCGCGTGGTCAGGCGCATGCTTTCTGTGGCGTAAACCAGGCTGGCGCTGCGCTCGAGTTTCTTCGATTCCGTGCGGCCGGCGCCGTCGAGATAGCTCGCGGTTTCTTCCACCAGCGCCATGCCGTCGCGAAACAGCGTGGCGAACACCTGGGAACTCGCGAGGTGTTCGCTGAAGGAGACCGCCGCGCTGACTTCCACCATACGCTTATCCGACATATACGCCTCACACACCGCCGATGAGACGCTCCCCCTGCAGCCTGCCGCACGTACGTTAAGGAGCTTCAAATCGAAAAGCGGCACTCACTCAAATCGAAAATGCCCTCGAATCCCCGACTAACCCCAAAATTCGCCATGCGCTTTGCGAGTTCGTGCCGAAAATTGGCGATTTGCGCAGACGAGCCTCGCCGCAGGCGCACACACAGCATCGCGCGACGCGCGCGGACTGTCCAGTCTGACGACAATGAAGCTTGCGACATAGTTGCCGGCGAACGGAAACGGCGCCGAATTCGCCGCTGATAGCGATCGAAATGCGAGCATGAACAAAAAAGAGCCGCCGTTGCCGGCGGCTCAAGGTGATAACAGGGAGGCGTCAAACAGAGTGGACAGGAGCCACTCAATGTCCAAAGGATGGACATACTGATGTAATGAACGAGAAAGCTTAACGAAAGGTTAAGGATTCTCAGAAACTTGCCAAATCTTTCTCAAGCTTCGTACGAGCGGTGCCGCTAAGGCCTTGAAAAGTTTATTTCTTAAAGAACAGATCGGCCGCCGATTTCACCGCTTGTTTTTTCGCCATATCAGCCTCGAGCCGCGCGATTTCCCCCTTCAGGATCGCAATCCGACCGGCAAGCTCGCCGGCAGAGAGCAATGTTAGATCCTGGCCGATTTCGTGCGAAGGTTTCTTCTTCGGCGCATCTTCTTCGTCGAAAGCGGGCATGGGCCGTCTCCTGCGGGAAAATCCTAACGCCGGCGGCCCTCTTGTCACAAGCCGCCCGCTCTAAGCCCGTGCCGCTGGCGCGGCACGACGGCAGCCAAGCACTGCGCCCGCAAACCGCACCTGACCCTTTGAAAGTAAACGGGAAATCCCTTGCCCCAGGGAACCGTTGCCATTACTAGTCTTCGCCACTGTGGGTGCTATCGGGCATACCCGGCCGTGCGCGGAACAGGCCGTCGCGAATTCGGCGCAAATCCTGTTAGTTAGTCGGTCAGGATCCGCGATTGCGGCGCGATTGGCGCCGCCGCCGGCTCGGAGGTCGTCTTTGGCATTTTGGCGTGCCGCACGTTCAAGCACCGCGTATCTCTGCGCAATGTTGGTGATTGCTGTTGCGGCCTTGTTCGGCGCAACGGCGGCGCGCGCGGTGGACGCTGTCAATGTCCGCACCGACGCCGCTGCGATCGACCTGACCGACGCGGTCGAGTTCCAACAGACCGACAACGGCCGTATCCAGGTTTCCACTGCGCCGGGCGCCGACGGCATCATCCGCCGCATCGAGGTCCGCGGCCGCGAGAAGGGACGCAACTGGGCGGTCTTTGCGCTCGCCAATAACGGCGAGGAGCAGATCGACCGGCTCATTGTCGTGCCGCATTACCGCATGGTCGGCTCGGGCCTGATCTGGCCCGATCTCGGCATGTCGCGCATCGTTGCCATTACGCCGTCGTCCGGCGATCCGCCCGACCGTCAGGACAATCCAAACGCCGATATTTTCCGCGTCACGCTTGACCCGGGCACCGTCATCACTTTCGTCGCCGAATTGCGCACCGACAATCTGCCGCAGATCTATCTGTGGGAGCCCGACGCCTATAAGGACAAGGTCAATTCGCTCACGCTCTACCAGGGCATCGTCATCGGCATTGCCGGACTGTTGGCGCTGTTCCTGACCATCCTGTTCGTGGTCAAAGGCAGCGTGATGTTCCCGGCCGCGGCGGCGCTCGGCTGGGCGGTGCTGGTCTATATCGGCATCGATTTCGGCTTCTGGCCGAAAGTGTTCGACATGTCGTCGGCCTCCGAGCGCATCTGGCGCGCCTCGGGCGAAGCGATCCTGGCGGCGACGCTGCTCGTGTTCCTGTTCGCCTATCTCAATCTCAATCGCTGGCATGTGCGCTACATCCACATCACGCTCGGCTGGCTCGTCTTCCTCGGCGCGCTGGTGGCGGTCGCGCTGTTTTCGCCGGCGGTGGCTTCGGGCATCGCCCGCATCTCGCTGTTCATGATCGCGGTGTTCGGCTTCGGGCTTGTGATCTATCTCGCGACCCACGATTACGACCGTGCCGTGATGCTGATCCCGACCTGGCTCCTCTTGGTGGTCTGGGTGCTCGCCGCCGCAACGACCGTGCTGGGCTTCGTCACCAACGACATTATCGGCCCGGCGCTGCTCGGCGGCTTGGTGCTGATCGTCATGCTGATCGGATTCACGGTGATGCAGCATGCCTTTGCCGGCGGCGCGACCGGCGGCATCGTCTCCGATGTCGAGCGCCGCGCGCTGGCGCTGACCGGCGCCGGCGACATGATCTGGGACTGGGATGTCGCCGCCGACAAGGTCTTCACCAGCCCGGAGACCGAAGCCGCACTCGGCTTGAGCCGCGGCTCGCTCGAAGGTCCCGCGGCGAAGTGGCTTGACGTGCTGCACCAGCTCGATCGCGACCGTTTCCGCGCCACGCTCGACAGTGTCCTCGAACAACGCCGCGGCCGGGTGGCGCAGGATTTCCGCCTGCGCACCGCCGACGGCCATTATCTCTGGTTTTCGCTCAAAGCGCGCCCAGTGGTCGGCTCCGACGGCGAAGTGATCCGTCTCGTCGGTACGCTCACCGACGTGACGGAAGTCAAGACCGCGGAGGAACGGCTGCTGCACGACGCGGTGCATGACAATCTCACCGGCCTGCCCAATCGCGAATTGTTCCTCGACCGGCTCGACGCCGTGCTCGGCTTCGCCAAGACCGATGCCGCGATCCGCCCGACCGTCATGGTCATCGATCTCGACCGCTTCAAGCAGGTCAACAATTCCGTCGGCATGGCCGTCGGCGATTCCATTCTGCTTACGCTCGCCCGCCGCCTTGGCCGGCTGATCAAGCCGCAGGATACGCTGGCGCGGCTCTCCGGCGATCAGTTCGGGCTGATCCTGCTTTCGGAGAAAGAACCCGCGCGCATCACCGCCTTCTCCGAAACCGTCCGCCGCACCTTGCGCGCGCCGATCACGTTCCGTGATCGCGAAATCTTCCTCACCGGCTCGATCGGACTTCTGCTCAGCGAGAACGGCAGCAACGAGCCGCAGCGCGCCGAGGAGGTACTCAAGGACGCCGAGCTCGCGATGTATCACGCCAAGCGCGGCGGCGGCGACCGCATCGATGTCTTCAAGGCGGCGATGCGCGCGCGCAAGAACGACCGCCTGTCGCTTGAATCCGATCTGCGCCGCGCGCTCGAGCGCGAAGAGATCAGCATCCTTTACCAGCCCATCATCCGGCTCGAGGACCGCGCCGTTGCCGGCTTCGAGGCGCTGGCGCGCTGGAACCATCCGAAACTTGGCCGCATGTCGCCGGTCGAGTTCATCAATATCGCCGAGGAGACTGGCCTCATCGTCGAGCTCGGCCTGTTCGTCCTCGACCGCACCGCCCGCCAGCTGTCGACCTGGCAGCGCACCGTGCGCCAGCGCGACCCGCTGTTCGCCAGCGTCAATGTCTCGTCGCGGCAATTGCTGCGGCACGACTTGATTCAGGACATCCGCACCGTGCTGGCGCGCTCGCCACTCAATCGCGGCTCGCTGAAGCTCGAAATCACCGAATCCGTGGTGATGGAGAATCCGGAGCACGCCGCGCAAATGCTGCAACGGATCCGCGAGCTTGGCGCCGGGCTTGCGCTCGACGATTTCGGCACCGGCTATTCGTCGCTGTCCTATCTTCAGCGTTTTCCGTTCGACACTATCAAGATCGACCAGTCCTTCGTACGCACCACGTCCAAGGGCACCCGGCCGGTGATCCTGCGTTCCATCATCACGCTGGCCCACGATCTCGGCATGGACGTCGTCGCCGAGGGTGCAGAATTGGATTCCGACGCCGTCGAGCTGTCGCAACTCGGCTGCGAATATGCGCAAGGCTTTGTGTTCGGCGAGCCGATGACCGCGGAGCGGGCCCGCGCGCTGCTCGAGCCCGATGCCGCAACTGCCCGGCATCAGGAAGCCGGCGTCAGGACCAAAGTGTTTTGATCAGGCTTTTGATCGCGCCCATCAAGCGTGCCCGGCTTCGCTCGACAGCATGCCGGGGTCGATACCGATCTTCTTCAGCGCCAGTTCATATTTGCGGCCAATATCGGTGCCGAAAATAAGCTCAGAATCGGCGGCGCAATGCAGCCAGCCATTGCCCTGGATCTCGGTCTCGAGCTGGCCCGGCGCCCAGCCGGCATAGCCGAGCGCGAGAATGGCGCTGGCCGGGCCATCGCCGCGCGCGATGGCCTTGAGAATATCGATCGTGGCCGTGAGGCAGATGCCGTCATCGATCGGCAGCGTCGAGTTCTCGATAAAAAAATCGGCGCTGTGCAGCACAAAGCCGCGCTCGGTTTCGACCGGCCCGCCGCGCATGACTTTCACGACGCCGGCCCGCGTCGGCAGCCGAATCAAGTCGGCCGACGGGATAATGTTCAGCTTCACCAGGAGATCGGAGAAATTGATATTCGGCGCCGGGTGATTGACGACGATGCCCATCGCACCTTCGGTGGAGTGCGCGCAGACATAGATCACAGAACGCGCAAATCGATCGTCAAGCATTGCCGGCATGGCAATGAGCATTTGGCCGTCGAGAAAACCTCGGCGCCGGCTACTCTGCGTTTTGGCGCGCGGCATTTTCATACCGGGAAGGTTAGCCCATCGGTCCGTATTTGCAAACGCGCCTCACGGCGCAAAGTTCACGACACGACGGTCAAAGTCTACGCCCAAATTTGGGCAACGCTGGTGAACGGCGGCCACAATTACGGTAACAATCATGTCAGTGGCGCTCCGCCGCGGACCGACATAAACACCGACATAAACAGCAACCAGACAAACGGCCACGAACCAACGCGCATGACGATGACGCCCACGAATTCACAGCCATTACATCGGCGCTCGACGGCGCATTCGGAACAATATCCACTTACGTAACATTGATTATGACCAAACGACTTCGATCAAAGATCGCTGCATTTATTGTCGTCGGCCTGACGGCTGGCGGAGTCACGGTGGTGCTGGCGCAGGACGCGTCCGATTGGGATGCGCAAACTCACACGGCCGTGCGGCTGATCGCGGGCGCCAATATGCCAGGCAGCGAGGCCAAGGTTGTGCGCGCAGGTATCGAGATCAAGCTCGATCCGGGCTGGCACACCTACTGGCGCGATCCGGGCAATTCCGGCCTGCCGCCGAAACTCGATTTCAGCGGTTCGGACAATGTCAAATCCGTCACCGTGCTGTGGCCGGCGCCGGAACGTTTTCCCGATGGCGCCGGCGGCACGTCGATCGGCTATCTCGATCGCGTCGTCCTGCCGCTGCATGTCACGCCGCAGCATGCGGGCAAGCCGTCCTCGCTCCAGCTCAAGCTCGGTTATGACATTTGCAGCAATATGTGCGTGCCGGTCGAATCCGAGCTGAAGCTCTCGCTCAACGGCGACGGCGCTGAAGAAGCCGTCATCGAGAAGGCGGAAATCCGCGTGCCGCGCCGCACCACTCTCGGCGAAGGCGATGCCAAGGACGGCGCCACGAAGGACATCGGCGCCGGGAGTCTCGCCATTCTTTCCGTGCATCGCGAGGCTGACACCCCGCACGATCACGTGGTCGTCGAAGTCGCGGCGCCGACAGGTGCAGCCGTCGATCTGTTCGCCGAAGGTCCGACATCGGACTGGTCGCTGCCGCTGCCGGAGGTCAAGGGTTCCGGCAACGGCCAGACACGGCTGTTCACGTTCGATCTCGACGGGCTGCCGCCCGGCGCCAAGGCGCAGGGCGCGATGCTGACGCTGACCGCGGTATCCGATGACGACGCGGTCGAGGTTCCGGCCCGGCTCGACTAATCCGCACCTCCTGCATTAGGTTATGGCCGCCGCCGCCCGGGTGGCGTCAGTTTTATGTTCTTTATGCTTAGAAACGCGAGAGGAATGAGATCATGACTATCAAGGTCGGCGACCGCGTCCCCAGCGGCTCCTTTACGGTGATGTCGGCGGACGGCCCGAAGCCGCTCACGACGGACGAATTGTTCAAGGGCAAGAAGGTGGTGCTGTTCGCCGTTCCCGGCGCCTTCACGCCGACGTGCCACAAGAACCACTTGCCCGGCTTCGTCAAAAACGCGGCCGCGATCAAGGCCAAGGGCATCAGCACGATCGCCGTAACCGGCGTCAACGACGTGTTCGTCATGGACGCCTGGAAGAAGTCGTCCGGCGGCGACGCCATCGAATTTCTCGCCGACGGCAGCGGCAACTGGGCCAAGGCGCTCGGCCTCACCGCCGATCTGACCGAGCGCGGGCTCGGCGTGCGCTCGCAGCGTTATGCCATGGTGGTCGAGGACGGCGTCGTGAAGGCGCTCAATGTCGAAGACTCCCCCGGCAAGGCCGACATTTCCGGCGCCGATAATCTGCTGAAGGGTCTCTGATTATCTGCCCTCCCCCTTTACAGGGGGAGGGTTTTTATTTGGCCACCTTCCCAGCAGATCGAATTTCGGCGATCGCTTCGCCGACGAGTGCGTCGGCGCGCTCGTTCATCTCATGGCCGGCATGACCCTTCACCCAATGCCAGTGGATTTGATGCGTGCCGAGCGCCGCGTCGAGCCGCTCCCATAGATCGATATTCTTGACCGAACTCTGTCGGCGGTCTTCCAGCCGTTCTTCTTCCACCTGCCGATCCACGTCATCACGCCGTTGCGCAAATATTGACTGTCGGTGTGCAGATCGATCCGGCACGGTTTCTTCAGCGCTTCAAGCGCCGAGATTGCAGCCATCAGCTCCATACGGTTGTTGGTGGTGTTGATCTCGCCGCCTTTGAGCTCTTTGGTGCGCTCGCCGGATTGCAGAATCGCAGCCCAGCCGCCCGGACCCGGATTGGGCGCCGCACCGCCGTCGGTATAAATGACAACGTGCGGCAGTGCTGCTTCGTCAGTCACGTTCAGCCCACTCCATAATCGCGGTAGCTCTTGATCTTCTGGTGGAAGCGGAGCTTGCGCGCATATTCGAGCGGATCCTTCGGCCTCACCAGCGCACCGGTCGGCACGTCAAGCCAATCGACCAGCCGCGTCAGCAGAAAGCGCACGGCGGCGCCGCGCGCGAGCAGCGGCAACTTCTCCCATCTCGTCCTGCGACAGCGGCCGCGCCTTGGCGTAGCTCGACAACAGCGCCCTGCCCTTAGTGACATTGTAGGAATGATCCTGCTCGAAGCACCAGGCATTGAGGCAGATGGCGACATCATAGGCGAGCGTGTCGGTGCAGGCGAAATAGAAGTCGATCAATCCGGACAATTTGTCGGCGAGGAAAAAGACATTGTCGGGAAACAGATCGGCATGGATGACGCCCTGCGGCAGGCCGCGCGGCCAATCGCGTTCGAGCGCGTCGAGCTCGGCTGCGACCAGAAGTCTCGAGATTGCGCTCCACTTTATGCGCGCGCTCGCGGCAGATGTCGTAAAGCTGCCGCCAGCCGGCAACCGAAAGCGCGTTGTCGCGGCGCATCGGAAAGTCCGCGCCGGCGAGATGCAGCCGCGCCAGCGCATCACCCAAAGCCGCGCAATGCGCCGCGCTCGGCCGGCGGATCCACATGCCATCGAGAAAGGTCACAAGCGCCGCCGGCTTGCCGGCGAGCCGGCCGAGAACCTGGCCGTCATTGGTCTTCACCGGCTGCGGGCAGGTGATGCCGCGCGTCGCGAGATGCTCCATCAGGCCAAGGAAGAACGGCAGATCGCGTTCGGCGACGCGGCGTTCGTAAAGCGTGAGAATGAAATTGCCACGCGCGGTGTGCACGAGGAAATTGGAGTTCTCGACCCCCTCGGCAATGCCCTTATAGGACAGGAGCTCGCCGACATCGTAGGCGGCAAGAAAGCGGCCGAGATCCTCGGCCGTGACATCGGTATAGACCGCCATGAAGGGCTCCACAGGTCCGTCGCCGCTAACCCGGCCTATGTGCCCGCGTCAAGCCGCGCCGCCGGTAAGCCAGGCGGAAAACCGTGCATAGAGGTCGGTGGTCTCCGGGCCGCCGTCGCGATAGACCACTGACGCCAGCGCCCGGCCTTCGGCCTGGGCAATTCGGAACGCCATGTAGCGGTATTGCTCGGGATAGTGCGAGGCATCCGCCGCCCGAAACAGCGCGTCGAATGCGGGCGATGGCTCGACCGGATCGAGCCGGTCGCGTTCATAGATCGCGGCGCGTTCGGCGATCAGCCAGCCCCCGCCATCCCGCTCCAGCCGATCGAGAAACCGCGAGCACGAGGTGAGATCGACTTCGACACCCTGAAACTTCTGCCGGACGCGGATGATGACGGGGATCTCCGCCACCGCTCGGTCCTTGTCGACCTTGACGACGGGCGCGAACAGGTGATGCCGGGCCCAGGTATGGCCGGCGCCATAATTCGCCCGGCAGCGCTCGACAAATTGCTCGAACGGCCCGCGAAACCAGGACACCGAAATGTGCCCGTCATGGGTGAAGGTCGAGCGCAGCTCTTTCCACTTGCCCTGGTCGCGATAGAGCCCCCAGGCATTGATCAGTTCGGCAATGGCCAGTTTGTCGGCATAGTCCATCGGCAACCCACCGGCGGTCCATCGGCGAAGCACGAGCGTTCCATGACCGGCACTGGACCTTTCCGCGCGCGCACCATAGATAGGCGCGCCAAACCGTGCAATCACGCCCCCTCCGCGGCCGCGCCGCTCATTCAGTCACCTGCAAAATCCCCGCAATGAAAGCCATCGTCATCCACGAATATGGTCCGCCCGACGTCCTGCGTTATGAGGACGTTCCCGATCCGACTCCGCGCGACGGCGAAATCCGCATCAAGGTCCATGCCGCCACCGTCAATCGCGTGCTCGATGTGAGCCTGCGGGCCGGCAACGAGACGTTCCGCAATCCGGTCCTGCCGCTCATTCCCGGCGTCGATTCAGCGGGCGTCGTCGATGCGGTGGGACCGGGGGTCCGCAAATGGCGGGTCGGCGACCGTGTCGCCGCGGCCGGCATCATGCCGCTCGAAGTCTGCACCGAGGACGGGCAAGGCTATGCCGGGGCGAAGGGCATGATGGGCATCAAGCGGCCGGGCGGATTTGCCGAAAAGGTCGCCGTGCCGGCCTGCGCCACGGTGGCGCTGCCCGACGGTCTCGATTTTCACCGCGCCGCCGTCGTCATGCGCCACGTGCCGACGGCGTGGAATCTGCTGTTCCATGTCGCCGATCTGAAGCCCGGCGAGACCGTGTTGATCATGGGCGCCGGCGGCAATCTCGGCTCGATCGGCATCCAAATCGCCAAGAACGTGATCGGCGCGCGTGTGATCGCGACCGCCGGCTCCGACGAGCGGGTCGCGGTCGGCACGAAGCTCGGCGCCGATTTCGGCATCAACTACAACACCCATAATCTGCGCGACGAAGTGCTGCGCATCACCGACGGCAAAGGAGTCGACGTCGTCTATGACAATATAGCTAATCCGCAAGTGCTGCCGCTCGCCTTCAAGGCGATTGGCATGCAAGGGCGCCTAGTCACCGCCGGCGCGCATGCCGGGCCGAACGTGACGATCGACTTCGCCCACCTCTATCACAAGCAGATCACGATCCGTGGCCGCCCGGGCTATACGCCGTCGGACCTGCCGGACTGCCTTGCCGCGGCGGCACAGGGCAAAGTCATCCCCCAGATCGAATGCGTCCTGCCGCTGTCGCAGGCGCCAAAGGCGCATCGCATGGTCGAAGCCAATGAGGGCCAGGGCAAGATCGTGCTCGACCCGACGATGGGCTGATTGGAGCCGGGCTGATTGTTTGTTTGGATAGGAGTGGTCCGGCCGGAGCGCCGCGACTAATTTCAGTGCTTACGGCGCCCGCGCTGACGGACCGTCTCTAATTCAACCGCCTTCGCCATGAACTCATGGCCAATCGCTTCGAGATTACTGGCAATCTCGGCGAGAGCGACGTTCGGCGTTTTGGCGAGGCGGGCAAGACGAAAACACTCTTCGGCTTTTTCCACGCAATAATCGGCGTCCAACATGATGGCGCCTAAATGGGAATGCGCGGCATTTGTTGCAAGTGCATTTGTGCATGGCTGAACCGAACTTTGGTATCGGCCAGCCTGAACTTTGGTATCGGTCGCTAGGTGTTTGTACGAACAAATAAAATACGGGAACTAACAAATCGGCACGAATCAGAAATCATCCACGGGCTGAGTGGCCCGGACCGACGGCCGCGCCGCAAACGCGGCGTGCCAATTGGCGATGCGCAAATGGTCCTTGCGCCAGTCCTCGTCGCCGAAACGAAAATCCAGATAGGACAGCGCGCAGCCGATGGCGATGTGGCCGATACTGAATGGCATGCGGGTCAAGGATTCCGCTTCGCGCTCCAGACTGTCCAGAATGGCGGCCTTGCGGACCGCCGTGCTGGCGATGTGCTTGTCCGAGGGTGCAGCGCGCATCCGCTCGTCCCGCAGCAGCACCATCATGTCCAGGAAGCCGTCACCGAGCGCCTGGCGGCGCAGCGCCGTCAGCCGCGGCTTGGCTTCGCGCGGAAGCAATTTCGGCGCGCCGTCGAGGCTGTCGAGATATTCGCAGATGACCCGCGAATCGTAGAGCGCCGTGCCGTCCCCAAGCACGAGCGCCGGGATCTTAGACAGCGGATTGTCCTTCATCAATTCGGCATGCGGCTTGGCGGTCGCGGCCACCGTGCGTACGCACTCGATCCGGTCAACCAGGCCGCGCTCATGCGCGACGATCATGACCTTGCGCACAAAGGGCGAGCGTGGCGACCAGTGAAGCTTCATGGAATGTCCGGTGATGTTCTGGGCCGCCTGATGCCCGGCAGTTGGCGTCCGGCGCGCCAAAACGCTAGCATCCCGCGCCATCACCGTCGAGCGAACCCGGCCCGCTCGGTTTTCCTCAAGATCAGTCGAACCAGCGGACATTTCGAATGGATTACGACCCGCGCAGCGAGCCGCACGATCTCGCGCATGACCCGACGACCTGTCTCGTCGTGCCCCGTCCGATCGGCTGGATCACGACCATCAGCCCGCAGGGCGTGGTCAATCTCGCGCCGTACAGCTTCTTCAACATGATCGCGAGCCACCCGCCGTTCGTCATGTTCGCCTCGAATACGCGCAAGCACTCGCAGCTGCACGCCGAGAGCGGCAAGGAATTCGTTTTCAATCTCGCGACCTACGATCTGCGCAACGAGATGAACATCACCGGCGGTGACTATCCCGACACCGTGAGCGAGCCCGACCTGGCCAAACTCGCCATGGCGCCCTCGCGCAAGGTCAAACCGCCCCGCGTCGCGCGCTCGCCGATCGCGCTCGAATGCATCTATGCGCAGACCGTGAATCTCGTCTCCAACAATGGGAAGAAGCACAACTACGAACTGGTGATCGGCGAGGTCGTCAATGTGCACATCGACGATGCGGTGATCGTCGACGGCCTGGTCGACATGGCCCGCATCCGCGCCATCGGCCGGCTCGGCTATCGCGGTGACTACACCGTGGTCGACAATATCTTCGAAATGCCGCGGGTGGCGCAGTCGCATTCTCGCTGACGCATAAGACGCGCGGGTTCTCAGACCTGCCATGCGCAAGAGGAGGAAATCAGCCTCCGCTGCCGTCCTGGTGAGCAGCTTCCGTCCACATAACAGCCAGACGGCGCAAAATAATGCGGCGGCTGCCGCGTCTTTGGGACCGCGGATGCGCTCGGCTTCGTTGACCTGCGCGAAAGCCCTGCAATAGTCTTGTTCCACCGCAGGGTTGCGAACAAGCGAGACCGAAAATGGCGACATCCGACATTGCTGCTCCTTACGGCGAGGGGCTGACGCGCCGACAGTGGAGCGTGCTCGGCATCACGATGCTGTTCTGGCTGTTCGACGGCTACGAGACCTTCGCCTTGCTGCTGACCATCGGCCCATCGCTGCATCAGCTTTTGCCGGCCAATGAGCTTGCCACGTTACCGCGCGTCGCCGCCTATCTGATCTCGATCACGCTGTTCGGCTGGGCGGTCGGCGGGGTGATCGGCGGCATCGTCGGCGACCGGCTCGGACGGCGCTGGACCATGATCGGCGCGGTCGTGCTCTACAGTATTTTCACCGGAACAAGCGCGCTGGCGCCGAACTGGCAGATCCTGGCGCTGACCCGCTTCCTCACCGGCTTCGGCATCGGCGCCGAATGGGGCGTCGGCACCTCATTGTTGCAAGAGACCTGGCCGGAACGGCTACGCACCAAGGGTGCGGGCGTGCTGCAGGCGGCATTTTCCGGCGGCTTCGTCGTCGCCTCGGTGCTGTGGCTCGTGCTTGGCGGCTGGTTCGGCGGCTCCTGGCGCTGGATGTATGCCGTCGGCATCATCCCGGCTCTGTTCGTGGCGTTGTTGGCCCGCGACATTCCGGAATCCGAGCGCTGGACCAAAGCCAGCCGCACGGCGGCGTCGATCAGCGCGACGCTGCGCGCGCATGCCCGCAACCTCGTGCTCGCGATCCTGGTTTCGATTTCGATCACGCTGGGCTTCTGGGCGATCTCGTCCTGGGTGCCGACCTATGTGGCGACGCTGGCATCCGATCCCAAGAGCGGCGTGTATTACGCCGGCATGGCCGGACTGTTCTACGCGATCGGCGAAATCATCGGATGCATCGCCTTCGGCTTCTTGTCCGACAGTTGGGGCCGCCGCTGGACGCTTGCCTTCTACCTCGCCGGCTCGATCGCGATTACGCCAGTCGTGTTCCTCTGGGTCCGCGATCCGACAACCGTCGTTGGCCTGCAAATCGTCAATGGTTTTCTCACCGGCGGCCTCTACGGCTGGTTCGCGATCCATCCACCGGAACTGTTCCCGACCGCCGCGCGTTCGACTGCGATCAGCCTGATCTTCAACTTCGCGCGGTTCCTGGCGATGTTCGGACCGATCCTGGCCTCGAGCCTGATCGGCTTTTTCGGCGGCTACGGCCCGGCGGCGACAATCCTTGCAGGTATCTTCGCGATTGGCATCGTTGTTCTGCCGCTGCTGCCGGAAACCAAAGGACAGCCGCTACCGGAGTAAGCAAAGCATGAGCAAAGCAACAACGGTCCTGACCCCCGGCGTTCCGGTGATGCTGCCGCCCGCCGGCAATATCAGTTTCGAGATCGGGGCCGAGCAACGCCTGCGCCTGACCCAGCCGGAGGGCGAGCAGGTCGCCGACCTGATCTCGTTCAACCGTGACGACACGCGCGAGTTGCTGTCGATGCATTCAAGCCGCGCCGTCAATCTGAGCTGGAAGCTCACCGCGCCGCATACGCTTTACAGCAACCGCACGCGGCCGATGCTGCATATCGAGGATGACCTGACGGCTGAGAATTACTGCGGCGGCGGCTATTGCAGCGAGCACCTCAATATCACGCGTTATGGCGACAAAGGCGCCGGCGCGCCGAACTGCCAGTCCAATCTCGAAACGGCGATCCGCGGCTACGGCATGGACCGCTGGAATTTCAACATTGACGCCTGCTTCAACGTGTTCATGACCGTCGCTTATGACGCGAACGGCGCCTGGGAGATCAAGCCGCCCAAGGGTAAGCCCGGCGATTACATGACGCTGCGCGCGCTGATGCCGCAGATCGTCGCCATTTCGAACTGCCCGATCCTGTTCAACGCCTGCAACAATTTTCGCTTGAAGCCGCTGACTGTCGAAATTCTCGCCTAGCTTGCGAATTTCGCGGCTAGGCCCACGGCCTCCTCAAGACCCTTGGCGATCCGGCAGCCCGCGGCCGCGAGTGCGTCGAGTTTCGCCGCCGCGCCTTCGCGCGCGCTGCCGATCAGCGCACCGGCATGTCCCATCTGCTTCTGCTCCGGCGCGTGGCGGCCGACCACCATGGCGATGACCGGCTTGGGATAGCCGCGTGCAGCTTCCGCCAAGGCATATTCCTTATCGCCGCCGATCTCGCCGCAATAGAGCACGGCCGCCGTCTCGGCATCGTCCGCAAGCGCTCGCAGGTATTCATCGGGGTTGCGGCCGATCACGCTGTCGCCGCCGACATGCACGACGATGCGCTGGCCGATGCCCGCCAAGGTCAATTGCCGCGCCAGCGCGAGCGCCACCGTGCCGCTGCGGACAATCACGGCAAGCCTGCCCGGCTTGCAGAAGCTCGGCGCGATGGAGCCAAGGAGTCCCCGACCCGGAACGAACAGGCCGAGCGTATTGGGGCCGATGAGAAAGCTTCCTGCCGCCCGCGCCAGCGCGGCCGAGGCAAGCGCGTCGTGCACCGGCACATATTCGGCCGCGGCCATGATGGTCGGGATCCGGGCTGCCGCGCATTCGGCAATAGCGTCGCGCACGCCTTCAGCAGGCGTATAGATCAGCGCGATATTCGGCTGGCTCGGCATCTCCCCAATCCGGTCATAGAGCGGCAGCCCGTCCATCACCGTGCCGCCGCGGCCGAGCGCCACGCCGCCGATCAGCGGCGTGCCGGCCTCACGCATGCCGGCGACCTGATTGCGCGCATAGCGCCCGGTCGGGCTGATCACGGCCACCCGCCAGGGTTCGGAATTTGGCTCCGGATTGAGGAACGGCAGCCGCAATCGATCCGCGAGCAATTGGCCGGACATGCGATAAAGTCCCCGGGAAGGAGAGAAACAGGAAACTGAGATTATGCGTCTTGCCGAGGTCGAGGGAAAAGCCCTGCTGCGCCGCCACGGCATAGCAGTGCCGGGTAGCCTGGTGCTTGGTCCGGGCGAGGACGTCCCCGCGCGCGCGGCGGTCTGGTCCGGCTTTGTGCTCAAAGCGCAAGTCCTCGAAGGCGGCCGTGGCAAAGCCGGCCTGGTGCGCGTCTTCAAGCACGCGGCCGATATCCGCGACGCGCGGCGGCTGATCCTGGCCAATCTCGAAGACGCCGATACCCCGCTCCTGCTCGAGGAAGCCGTGCCGATCGTGCGCGAAATCTTCGTCGCGGTCCGCGTCGACGGCACGCGGCAGCAGCTCGAAATCCTGATCGCGCCGCAAGGCGGCGAGAATGTCGAACAACTGGCTAAGCTTGTGCGCATCCCGATCGAGACCGCAACGCATGCAACCCCTGACAGGATCTATGCCGCGATCGCCCGGCAGTTTCCGCCGGACCTGTCGGCTCGGCTTTCGCGCTATGCGGCCCGCCTGCCGGAGATCGCACGGGCGGAGGATCTGGAACTACTCGAGATCAATCCGCTGGCGCTGGCCGCAGACGGCCGCCTGATCGCCTGTGACGCCAAGATCGTCCGCGACGACAGTGCCGGTTTCCGCCATGACCCGGCGGAATTTCCGATCAGCCGAGCGCTCGCCGAACGCGCGCTGACGCCGCTCGAACGCTCGGCCCGCGACCTCGGGTTCCAACTGGTCGAAACCGCAGGCGACATCGTGCTGGTCACGTCGGGTGCGGGTTTGGCCATGACGATGATGGATCTCCTCGCCGACCATGGGTTTCGGGCCGCGAGCTTCATGGACAATCTGCGCGGTGCGCCCGACGAGACCATGACCGAACGGCTCAAGATCGCGCGCGAACTGGCGGCGCGCCGCAATATCAAGGCCATCGTGTTCCAGACTGTGATCGCTTCGCGATCGCTGGCCGAGCGGATCGAAGCGCTGATCGCCTGGATCAGGGCCGAGCCGCTGCCGAAGCCGCTGTTCGTCGGGCTCGCGGCCGGTCATGCGGCGACGCGCAACATGAGCACCGACGAAGCCATAGCGAAGCTGCGTGCCTTGGGCGTGTCGGCCTTTACCGACCCGCTAGAGCTGGTGAAAGCACTGGCGCAAGCGGTCGGGACGGGTCAGCTCGTGCGGCCGACCGGATGAAGCGCGGCGTAGAAGCGCCGGCATAGTTCGGCAAAGCCGATGCCGAAGTCGTCTCGGCGTCCGAACTCGAAGATGTAATCGCAGCCGTCGCCGGAGCAGTAAAACAGGCTTTTGCTCTGCAGCATCTGCGCATATTCCGCGTTCTCGTGCCCACAATCCGGGCAGATCAAAAGAATGCGCGCGGTCGCGTCGGCGCGACTGATAGCGGGGCTGTCCCCCATATCACGTCCCCAGGAAATGATGGTCACCAACCCCAACATTCGCGCCTTACGCTGCACCGAGGGGCGCGCCCTCGAATCAGTAAATGCTAACAGAATTCGTTAAACGATCCTTGCAGCGGCGCGGGCCTGAAACTTCAGCGCGAACCGGCAGCACGCGAAGCAAGCGGTCCCGATCGTCGCAGGCGCTTGTCCGGCCGCCGCCGGCGCGGCAGTATGCGGGCGGGAACAGCTGTCCGTCGAAAATGCCGTCATCATCCGGGGCACACGCGCATGAAGACTCTTCTCGTTCCAACTGAGCACGGCGCGGCCATGGCCTCGGCGCTCGATACGGCGCTGCTGTTGGCGCGCAAATTCGACAGTTTCATCGAGGGTTTTTCGTTGCGGCCGGCGGTCGCCGACCTCGTCGCCATGGACCCGGACAGCGGCCTCACCATGGTCGCGGTCAAGGAGAACGACGCCGAAATGGTCCGGCAGGCGGAAGACATGTTCCGCTCCTTCATGCGTGAGCATCAGGTTCCGGAGCGGACCGGCGATGGGCCGGCCGCTTTATCCTGGCACTGGCTCAAGGACGCGCCGAGCGGCCACGACTTCGTCGGCAGCTATGGCCGCGTCTTTGACGCCATCATCCTGGCGCGGCCGGGCGATGAATGGCAGAGCCCGTCGATGATCACGCTTAAATCGGCGCTGTTCGAAAGCGGGCGCCCCGTCCTGATCGCACCGCCGACGTCGCCGAAATCGCTCGCCACCAATGTTCTCATTGCCTGGAATTGCAGCACCGAGCAGGCGCGCACCATGGCCGATTCCATGCCGCTGTTGCGGCAAGCCCAGCGCGTCACGATTTGCACCGTCGAAGGCGCCACCGTCGCCGGCCCGAGCGGCGAGCAGATGGCGCGCGGGCTCAGGATGAATGGCATTGCCTGCGAGACTATGATCATCAAGCCGGGCAAACGCAGCGCCGGCGAAGTGCTCCTGGCCAAGGCCGAAGAGCTCGGCTGCGACCTGATCATGAAGGGCGCCTATACGCAAAGCCGGCTGCGGCAGATGATCTTTGGGGGCACCACACGCTATGTGCTGGCCAATGCGAAACTGCCGGTGCTGATGGCGCATTGAACTTGCCGCACCCAACCCGTCGCATCAATTTGCAGTATTGAGCCCGCTTGGCCTCGCTCTGGCAAACGCTCGCGCCCTTCGCAGACGCACTGTTACGCGTCGCGGTTGGGCTTGCGCTGGTGCCGCACGGCCTGCGCAATACATTCGGCTTCTTTCCCAATACCGGGGTGCGCGCTCTGAGCGTGCCGGAACTGGCGAAGCAGCTTGACCAAGGCGGCTATCGGCCGGGGGTATTCTGGGCACCGGCAATTTCACTCACCCAGCTTGTCGGCGGACCGCTTTTGGCGCTCGGCCTGTTCACACGGCCGGTCGCCGCCATCGTGCTTGCGTTTCTCCTGGTCGCCAATGTCGAGCGCTGGCGCGTCGGCAGATATTTTTGGAACCAGCTCGGGCTGGAATACACGCTGATGTGGACGATCGCGGCCTTCGTGGTTCTGGTCCATGGCGGCGGCCGCTATTCGCTCGATCATCTGTTCGGATTCTGAGCGACGAAGCGTGAGAATTGACAATGAAGATCAAAGCCAACGGCATCGCCATCAATTATCAGATCGAAGGACCGGACAATGCGCCGTGTCTCGTGTTCTCCAATTCGCTCGCCACCACTCTGGCGATGTGGGACGAGCAGGCGGCGGCGCTGAAAGATAAATTCCGGATCTTGCGCTACGACCAGCGCGGCCACGGCCAGACCGAAACACCGTCCGGCCGCTATCCGTTCGACACGCTCCTCGCCGACGCGCTCGGGCTTCTCGACGCGCTCTCGATCAAGAAAGCGCATTTCGCCGGCCTCTCGATGGGCGGCGCCACTGCGCTTGGACTGGCACAAAAACATCCCGACCGGTTCGACCGAATCATTGTCTGCGATTCGCCATGCCAATCGACACCACAAAGCAGCCAGCAATGGGAAGAACGCATCCTCGTCGCCAAAGAGAAAGGCATGGCGGCCCTGGTCGAGCCGACCGTCACGCGCTGGTTTCCGCCTGAGATCGTTGCCAAGAATCCGCCCTATCTCGACAAGGTGCGCGGCATGATCCGCGACACGCCGGCCAATGGCTTCGTCGGCTGCGCCTCGGCGCTTGCCGCTCATGATTGCGCGTCGGCCGTCGCCAGTGTGACGAGGCCGGTCCTGTTCATGGCCGGCGAGAAGGACGGCGTCACCCCTGCCGCCATGCGCAAGCTCAACGAAAAACTGCCGAGCTCGCGTTTCGTCGAGCTCGCGGGCGCCGGCCATATCTCGAATATGGACCGATCCGCGGAATTCACCCGCGCCATCCGTGACTTCCTGAGCTGAGCGACAAACAAAAAGAGCCGGCGCAATGGCCGGCTCTTTCATTCATTCGGCAGTTACGAAGTCCGCTTTAGGAAGCCTTGCCGCCGTTGTGCTTGCATGCGGACCTAAACTTCTTGCGCGCCTTGCCATGCAAGTCTTTGGCATTGGCCTGATCGGAGCAGGACTTCGAGATGGCCTTCTTGTCAGCGGCCGCGGGCGCAGTCGCCGCCGGTGCGGCCGAAGGCGCCGGCATCGAAGTTTGCGCCAGAGCCGTGCCGGCGCCAATGACGAAGGACAACAGGGCTGCGCTGATGACAAATTTCATTGTTCGATCCTTTGCAATCGTGGACGGGATAGGTTCGGGACGTAAATGCGTGGCTATGCGCTTGGGCGCACGCGACCAGAACGCGCGAACTTGCACCCGCGTTCCTTGAAGTTTGGCTCCGCGGCCTCGACCCCGCTCGGCTACGAAATGAGATCGAGGCCCAGACTAGCTCTGGACAGCGCTTATGCGGCGCCCTTCAGACGCTTGTTGCACTCGCTGTAATAGCCGCCGCCCTTCTGGATCCACTTCATGCCGCCATTGGCGTTGTTCGCCTTGTTGGCATTGTATTGGTCAAGACAGGTGTGCATGCGTGCCTTGCCGGCCGAGTCGCTCGAATATTTCGAGCTGACGGCACTCGGAAACATGGCATTGCCGACGGCGACAGGCGCAGCCGAGGGCGCCGGGGCAGCAGCCGGCGCCGAAGCGGTCGATGGCGCAGCCGACGTGTCGGAGCCGCATTGCGCCTTGCGGAAGTCGTTCCACTTCATGCCATTGAGGGAGTTATCGGCTTTGGCGGCTTTGTACTTGGCGCTGCACTCCGACATGGTCAATGCGTTCGCGGCAGTGCCGTGCAGGGCGATGGCAGCAATCACCGCGCCTGCGCAAAGAGTCAGATATCGATTGGTCATGGTTGTTCTCCTAAGGTCTTTCCTCACTCGCAAAACAACGCGTATTCCGGGCGACAGCCTACAACGACATTTCGCGTTCGTCAGGCACCCGGCCGTCCGGCGTCAACTGATCGACGACGTCCGGCAAATTTTGGCTCAATCCGGCTAGCAAATCCTCACGCGACATTCCAGTGTGCGACATCAGCGTGCTGATCTGATCCGCACCGAGCGCCTTCGCCAGATCGTCCGACGAAATCTCCTTGTTCGGCCCCTTGCCGACCCAGGACTGCGCCGCGTCGCCCTGCCCCGATTGCTGCAATTGCTTGAGCAGGTCGTTGAGACCGCCGGAGAGAACGGACCCTGCGGCGCCGCCGGCCAGCAAGCCGCCGAGCGGGCCTTTGAGAACATCGCCGAGACCGCCAGCAAGTCCGCCCAATCCGCCGGGCATTCCGCCGCCCGCATTCGGAGCCGGAGCCGCGGGCGCGCGGCCGGCCGGCGCTGCCGCCTGGCCGCTCGTGAGACTTTTAATCGCTTTAAAGGCAAGGAGCCCGAGCATCGCCATCATCATCGGCGACATGCCGCCGCCGCTGCTGCTGGTCGAAGGCGCACGCGGCCCGCGCGGGCCATTCTGCATGCCGTTGAGAACATCCATCAAACCCATTTTCGCCTCCATCGGGGCATCTGGCCCTCACCTTCGCCCGGATTTGACCAAGAGTTCCAGGGAAGTATGGCCAAATTTGCCCATATCAAGTTACGCGAAACGAAGTTTCGGCACAATTCGACGAAGGACGGATGACGGACCACAAGCGGCAAAAGGCCCGCGACCGCAAACAACGGTAAGCAATCACCTTTTCGGCGCGTGACCGTGATTGTGCGAATGACCGTGGTCTTGGTTGCCGAGTTGGCTCGGCGGATCTGGCTCGCCGATCATGTCGCCACAGCCGGCGCGGTTGGCCCAATATTCCCAGGCGCGCCAAGTCTCGGGCGAACGCGGCCGATAGCCCGCGGCGCGCGCCGCGATCTCGCCTTTTGACAGCGGAATGGGCTTGCCGGCCTGCATGGCCGCGAGTTGCACCCGCGCATTGCGCGGCAGATAGACCGACAGCCGAACCACTTCGATGATCGAGCGCGCCGCCGAGGCAAAGCCGTGGCCGCGCATCAGCGCAACATTGCCCTTGCCCAGACATTTCGCCAGATCGCGTCCCTGCGCCATGTTGGTGACCAGGAGATTGGTGTCGCCGAATTTCTTGCGGATGTCCCAGACCGGCACCTTGCCGCCGATGAAGCTTCCGGAGTGGATGACCGGCTGCAGTGGCGTCTTGATCAGGCCGAACGGCAGCGTGTCCTCGGCATGGGCATGGACCACCGCCGTCACATCCGGCCGCGCCTCGAAGATCGCGGCATGAATGAAGCGCTCGAGATAGGGCTGGCGCTTGTCCTTGATCGGCTCGCCCTCCTGGTCGAATTCGATCAGATCGTGACGCTCCACCAATTCCGGCGCCCGCGAGCGCGACATGAAGAAACGCTTCGGATTGTCGGGATGCCGCACGCTGATATGGCCGTAGGCGTCGACCACATCCTCGTTGGACAGAATGCGATTGGCGACCACAAGGTCGCGCAACAGATCATCAAGCTGGCTCATCGCGTTTCCATTTCGGCGTTTCCGTTTCAGGCGCGGCGCAGCGTTCCCGCTGTCATGCAGGGTTGCACTTAGCACGCTGATGGGGCGATCAGGAAGCTCGCGCGCCGCGCAGGGTCTATGCCGTCAATGCAGCTCTTTGCGCAGGATCTTGCCGATATTGCTCTTCGGCAGGGACGGCGCGAATTCGATGATGCTCGGCACCTTATAGGCGGCAAGCCGCTCGTGCAGGAATGTCTTGAGCTCCGCCTTGTCGAGCGCCTGATCGCGGGCGACGACAAAGAGCTTCACCGCCTGCCCGGTCCGCGCGTCCGGAACGCCGATCACCGCGGCTTCGAGAATGCCCGGGTGTTGGACCGCGACATCCTCGACCTCATTCGGGAACACCTTGAAGCCCGAGACATTGACCAGGTCCTTCTTGCGGTCGAGAAGCTTGAGATAGCCCTGCGCGTCCAACATGCCGATGTCGCCGGTATGCAGCCAGCCGTCGGCGGTGATCACGTGATCGGTCTCGGCGGGCTGTTGCCAATAGCCGCGCATCACCTGCGGGCCGCGCACCCAGACTTCGCCTTCCTCTCCCGTTGCCAGCACTTTGCCGGCATCGTCGCGGATCGTCACTTCGGTCGACGGCACCGGCAAGCCGACGGTGCCGAGTTTGGGCGCGGCGAACGGATTGATACAGACGACTGGCGAAGCCTCGGTCAGACCGTAGCCTTCGACGACGTTGCTACCGGTAATGTCGCGCCAGCGCCGCGCCACTTCGCTCTGAATCGCGGCACCGCCGGCAACCGCGATGCGCAGCGAGCTGAAATCGAGCTCTTTGAATTCCGCCACATTGGTCAGCGCGTTGAACAGCGTATTGACGCCCGACATCCAGGTGATCCGGCCGCGCGCCATGACGCGGATGAGCCGGTGCAGATCGCGTGGATCGGGAATGAGGTAGTTCAAGGCGCCAAGAAGCGCGAAGGAGAGCAGGTTCGCCGTGAGGGAGAAGATGTGATAGAGCGGCAGCGGCGTCAGGATGCGCTCGTGATCGGGCTCTGTGTCCATGCCCGCCTTGCTCCAAGCATGGCATTGCAGCGTATTGGCCATCAGGTTGCGATGCGTCAGCATCGCGCCCTTTGGTCTGCCAGTGGTGCCGCCGGTGTATTGCAAGAGGGCAATGTCGCTGCTGCGCGGCTCGGCGTCGCGATAGCTCTCACCCGGCGCGCGGTCGCAAGCCTCCTGCAGCATCGTGAAATTTTCGAAGTGCCAGGCCGGCACGGCGTGGCGGATATAAGAATTGGCGAAATTGAACGCCCAGCGCTTGAGCATCGGCACGAAATCGCCGAGCCGCGCCACCACGACATGACGGATTTTCGTGTCGGCGATGATCTCCTGCAGCTTGTGGGCGAAGTTCTCCATGATGACGATGACGCTCGCGCCAGAATCGGCAAGCTGATGCTGCAGCTCGCGCGGCGTATAGAGCGGGTTGACGTTGACGACGATCATGCCCGCGCGCAGCGCGCCGAGAAACGTCACCGGATAGGCGAACATGTTCGGCAGCATGATCGCGACGCGATCGCCGGGCCGGCAGCCGATCTCCTCGACCAGAAACGCCGCGAAGTCGCGGCTGTCGCGATCCCATTCGGCGAAAGTCATCTGCGCGCCCAGGCACTCGAAGGCCGGGCGTTCGGCGTGCTGCCGGCAGGCCTCGACCAGCATCGCCGTGAGCGACGGATAGGCATCCGGATCAATGGTCTTCGGCACGCCAGGCGGATAGGACGCGAACCAGGGTGGTTCCGCGGACTCGGCTTTGGCCGGCACAGGCTCGTCCTGCGTCGCAAGCGTCATGAGGGTCATCAATCTTATTCCCCGGCGGGATTTCCTAGCATTGAAGCGAAAGGGAGTAACAGAAGCCTAAAGATTAGTTCGCCCGGGGGCACAAGTGGGCGCTGCAATTGATATCAGCGTTCGGATCGAACTATTCACGCGGATCGAAAATTTTTGACCGAGACGCCGTACCGCAACGCAACAACAAGCCCCAAGCGCGGAGCTGGGTTCTTTCAAGCACGAATGGCGGAAAGGCAGTGCCTCCCCGCCATCCGTCACTTCACACTTTGGCTTCTAACTGTGAATTCTCGGCGAAGAGCTCTTTGCCCATCGTGTTGAAGCGCGCCTTCTGATCATCGGAAAGCGAAGCGTAAAAGTCGGTGAGCGCCGGACGCACGGTGCCGACCGCTTGCACCATGGCATTGAGCCGCTGACCGACCGCCGCGAGCCGCGCCGGCGGCGTCGCCGGCACTTCGCTCGGACAGGCCGCCTTGATCATATCGGCGCTTTGCGTCATCGCCGATTGCAGCGCGTCCAATTTCGCACGTTGCGCATCGTCGGGCCGCACGACGCGATCGACCTGATCGCTTGGCCAGTTCATGACATTCGCGCTGCACTGTGCCTGCGGCTTCGGCACGTTTTGCGACGGCGCAGTGCGCTTGCCCTCGGACGGCGCAATATCATTGAAGCGCGCCTTCTGCTCGTCGGACAGCGAGTCATAGAACTTCTGGAGCGGAGGACTGACAACGTTTACCGCATCGGCCAGCGCCTGCAGCCGCTGCTGCATGGCATCAAGCCGGCCCGTCGGGGTGAACGCAACACTGGTTGGACAATGCGACTTCACCTCGTCGCTAGCCTTGACCAGCGCGTTGCCGAGATCGTCCAGCAATGTGCTCTGTTCCTGCGTTGGCTGCACCGCCGCCTGGATCTGGTCGATCGGCCAGCCAGTGACTTCGGCCGCTTCATCGCTGCAACTTTGCGCCATGCTCTCGGTGAGCTGCGTCATTCTTGACGAAGTGCTCGTTCTTGAGGAGCCGCTTGAGCCTGTGTAACCGCTCGAGCCCTGGACGTAGTCCGAATAGTCGTAGGGCGAGAAGACAGCGGAATAGATGTCGCCATAACCGTACGCCCAGACCGGATCGACATCGTCGTAATAGTCAGGCCACAGCGCGTAGTAGAAGAAGTCACCATACGCATAGGGCCAGAACACCGGACCGATCCAGCCGAGATGGTGCCAAGGATGCCAGCCGTGGTTCCAGAACGGCCGGAATGCTGCGTTCGCGACGAACTGTTGCCGATGCGAAGCGAAGGCATGCGGATCAGAATGGAACGCGGCCTGATGCGCGGCGGGCAGATTATGTGCTGCCGCCGCCAGCGGATGCGCGGTCGTTGCCAACGAGTGAGCCGCCGACGGCGCGAGAGGCGCGTGACTTGCGTTTGCGTGACTCAGATTGGTGTTGACGTGACTGGCGATGCCGTGATTGGCGTGCGCGAACCGCGCGCTGCCGCCACCGTGGTTGTGACTCGCGAAATTCGCATGAGCCGCATTGAAACGCGGGCTCGCGTGCGCGGTGAAGCGCGGAGCTGCGTGGCCAGCGAAGTGTGGAACGCCGCCACCGCCCGGATGCCCACCGCCGCTAAAATGCGGCGCGGCGAAATGGGGAGCGCCACCACCGCCTCCGCCGAAGTGCGGCGCGCCCCCGCCACCCATATGCGGTGCTCCACCACCGCCCGGGTGTCCACCGCCACCGCCGCCGGGATGGCCACCGCCGCCGCCGCCCGGCTTGGCGGCAAGCGCCGTGCCAGTGGCCGCTGCCAGCATCAGACTGATGACGCCGGCGCTGGCCGCGATCTTGAACGCAACTGATCTTGGTCTTGCTGCGCTATGGGTGAGGGTTTTCTCGTTGATCATGCTCATGGGACTTTATCCTCGTCAGCGTCACAGCAAACGCCTCATCGCCCCCACGCGTTCCGCTGCCTCCGCAACTGTGATGTTGCAACGCACACCGCCGCACACCACGACCGCGCGCGTTGATTTTGATGATTCAACCTCACATCGAAACTTGAGCTTTGTTATGATCAAACGTGGCCGCCGGCCGACATTACGAAAATCTAATGCGCGACCTGCTTTGCGGTTGCCGCAAGGCACGCGCGGTTGATCTTGCCGGCCGCCTGGGGCATGGTTGCTGCAGCGCGGTTCTGCGTCTGGTTGTGTGTCTGCGGGGGCTTACAGCAACAGGTTGGCGGCAGTGCGTGCGTTCACCCATGCTGGTGTGCTTCGAGGTTGTGGGGTGGGACGCAGAGTTCATTCATTCGCGAAAGTCCGCGCGGTTTCATTGGCGTTCATCCTCGGTTCATTGGCGCGTTCGGCTTTCGGCTTGATGCCGCGGCTGTCGCTTGCGCTTTTGCTGGCAAGCTGCGCAATCGGCCCGGAATATTCGCGCGAACCGGCACCGGTTCCGGTCGAATATAAGGAAATCAAAGGCTGGAAAGTCGCCAACCCGAACGACGACACGCCGCGCGGCGACTGGTGGAAAGTCTACAACGATCGCGGCCTCGATACGCTGTTACCGCAGGTCGAGATTTCCAATCAGACCGTTGCGGCCGCGGCGGCCTCCTATGAGCAGGCGCGGGCGCTGATCCGCGAGGCGCAGGCCACTTTGTTTCCGACCGTGACCGCGGGCTACAACGCCACCAGCACGCGGACCGGATCGCTCGCTGGCGGCGGCAGCGCCGGCACCGCCTCGACTTTCAGCACCGGACCCGCCGGCACCGTCTATTCGACGCTTTATACCGCGCCGATCAACGGCAGCTGGGCTCTCGACGTCTGGGGCCAGATCCGCCGCCAGATCGAGAGCAATACCGCGGGCGCTCAGGTGAGCGCCGCCAATCTCGATAACGCCAAGCTTTCAGCGCAGGCCGCGCTGGCGACCGCTTATTTCAACATGCGCGCCGCGGATTCGTTGATCGCTCTCTTGTCGCGCACGATCGAGGAATACAAACGGAATTATTCGATCGTGAATAACCAATTCAAAGCGGGCTATGCGGTGACGGAGGGCGACGTCCGTACGGCCGACGCGCAGATCGCGACCACACAGGCGCAACTCTACAACACGCGCGTGTCGCGGGCGCAATTCGAGCATGCCATTGCCGTCCTGATCGGCCGGCCGCCGGCCGAGCTTGGCGTCGCGCCGCGCGGACTGGGCGGCGGCATTCCGCGCACCCCGGTGACCCTGCCTTCGACACTGCTCGAGCGCCGCCCCGACATCGCCGCAGCGGAACGCACGATGCAGCAGCAGAACGCGCTGATCGGCGCCGCGGAAGCGGCGTGGTTTCCCAACATTTCGGTCTCCGCCATGCTCGAATATATCGGCCCCATCCCCCTGCCCTTCAGCATGGCGCGTTCGATCGCGAACGCGAGCGCGGCGGCAAGCCAGACGGTGTTCAATGGCGGTCTGACCTCGGCGCAGGTCGATGCCGCGCGCGCCTCCTATTGGCAAAGTGTCGCCAGCTATCGGCAAACGGTGCTCACCGCGTTTCAACAGGTCGAGGACAATCTCGCGGCCATTCATTTCCTGTCGCTGCAACTGGCGCAGGAGCGCCGCGCGGTCGCCGACCAGCGCAGAGCGGTGGACGTGTTTCTGAACCAATTTCAGGCCGGCACTGTCGCCTTCACCACGGTTGTCGTCGCCGAAGTGCAACTTCTCGCCGATGAGGAAGCCGAACTGACGGCGCGGCAGAATCTGTTTCTCGCCAGTGTCAATCTGATCGAGGCGCTCGGCGGCGGCTGGGATTCGATCCTGTTGCCGACACCGCTGCAGCTACAGAAGGGCTTCTCGTTCTTTCCGAAATTGGAATCACAGCCCTCGCCAAACAGCCCGATCCCAAGCGACGTGCTGGTGCCGCCGCCGCTCAGCCCGCCGCCTGTCGCCGATCCGGGATCGCCGGCGGCACCCCGATAGCGCCCAGATCACGCGCATGGTTGCCACCACAAGCTATTGATCCTAAATCAAATTCCGCCCAAACTCAAGCGTACTGGCCGTAATCGGTTACTGGAAGCCCCGCCGCCGCCGTCATTAGCGAATATTCATTAGGCGGGCAGAACCGCGGCCCTCTATAAACGCGACCTAAAGCCGGAAATTCAGGGATTATCGAACAGCCTCATGGACGAGCGAACGCGCAACACGGACGATGAGCTGGCGCCAAGCCTGCGCCGTGCGTCGCCGGACCCGATCGTCGAGACGCCGTCGCGGCTCAAATCCCGCATCTGGCTCGGCGTCATCGCGATCCTGCTTATCTTGGCGACCTATCAGATCGTGCGCTTCCTGTACACGCCGGCGTCGAGGGGCCGCAATCCGCAAGGTGCAGCGCAGACCGTCGGCGCCGCGACCGTTGCGCTTGGCAATATCCGCGTCATCGTCAACGCGCTTGGCACCGTGACGCCGCTCGCGACCGTCACCGTGCAATCTCAGATCAGCGGCTATCTCACCGAAGTCGGCTACACCGAAGGCCAGATGGTGCAGAAGGGCGACTTCCTGGCGCAGATCGATCAGCGGCCCTACCAGATGCTGAAAGAGCAATATGAAGGCCAGCTCGCGCATGACCAGGGACTGTTGGCGCAGGCCCAGCTCGATTTGAAGCGCTATCAGACACTCGCGGCACAGAACTCGATCGCGCGGCAGCAGGCCGAGGATCAGGTCTTCATCGTGCAGCAATACGAAGGCTCGGTGAAACAGGACCAGGGCCTGATCGATGCGCAGGCGCTCAATATCGCCTATTGCCATATCGTATCGCCGATCACCGGCCGCATCGGATTACGTCTGGTCGATCCCGGCAATTACGTCCAGACGACGACCTCGACCGGACTTGCCGTCATCACCCAGCTGCAGCCGATCACGGTGATCTTCACCCTGCCGGAGGACGACCTGCCGCAGATCATGTCGGCGCAGAATGCCGGCACGCCGCTGCCGGTCGACGCCTATGACCGCGCCAATCTGCGCCATCTCGCCACCGGCAAAGTCGCGGCGGTCGACAGCCAGATCGACACTACGACCGGCACAGTGAAGATCCGCGCGCAGTTCGACAATGCCGACAATGCGCTGTTCCCGAACCAGTTCGTCAATGCGCGGCTTTTGGTCCAGACTTTGGAGAATGCGGTCACGGTGCCGACCTCGGCGATCCTGCGCGGATCGCCCGGCGCCTATGTCTATGTCATCAATCCAGACAGCACTGTCGCGGTGCGGCCGATCACGACCAGCGCCGTCGACGGCAATACCACCGCTGTCACGTCCGGGCTTTCGGCAGGCGAGCGCGTCGTTATCGACGGCACCGACCGTCTGCGAGACGGCCTCAAAGTCAATGTCACCGCGGAGCAGCCCGCCGCAGCCGCTGGAGCGCCCGCGTCGCCCAATGCCGGGCAACGGGGCAACAATCGAGTCGGAGGCATAGGACGCGCACAAAGGCCGGAAGGTTCGAAGTCCGATGGTTCGCAACCGGCGCCGAGCGGCGGCCAGTAGTACGCCGTCCGGCCAATCGAACCAGTGCGGCAGTGAAGCGGTGCGATGAACGTCTCTGAAACCTTCATTCTGCGGCCGGTCGGCACGACGCTCCTGATGGCGGCGATCATGCTGTCGGGCATCGTCGCCTTCACCTTTCTGCCGCTGTCGACACTGCCTGAGGTCGACTACCCGACCATCCAGGTGCAGACGCTCTATCCGGGCGCCAGCCCCGAAGTGATGACGTCGTCGGTCACGGCGCCGCTCGAGCGGCAGTTCGGCCAGATGCCGGGATTGAGCCAGATGACATCGGCCAGCTCCGCCGGCGCCTCGGTGATCACGCTGCAATTCAATCTCGATCTGAGCCTCGATGTTGCCGAACAGCAGGTCCAGGCCGCGATCAATGCTGCGGGCAATCTTCTGCCGTCGGACTTGCCGACGCCGCCGATCTACAACAAGGTCAATCCAGCCGACGCCCCGATCCTGACGCTTGCCATCACCTCGAAGACGCTTGCCGCTCACCCAGGTCGAAGACTTGAGCGAGACGCGGCTTGCGCAAAAAATCTCGCAGCTGTCCGGCGTCGGCCTCGTCAGCGTGTCCGGCGGGCAGCGGCCCGCTGTGCGCATCCAGGTCAATCCGCAATCGCTTGCCGCTTATGGCCTCAACGTCGACGACGTCCGCACCACGCTCGGCAATCTCAACGTCAATACGCCCAAAGGCAATTTTGACGGACCGAACCAAGCGCTCACCATCAACGCCAACGATCAGGTCACCAGCGCCGATCAATACCGCACGCTCATCGTCGCCTATCGCAACGGCTCGCCGGTGCGGCTGACGGATGTCGCCACCGTCGTCAGCGGGCCGGAAAACGCCAAGCTCGCCGCCTGGGCCAACTCGACGCCGGCGATCATCGTCAATGTGCAGCGCCAGCCCGGCGCCAACATCATCCAGGTGGTCGACGGCATCAACGCGCTATTGCCGCAGCTGAAGGCGTCGCTGCCAGAAGCCTTGGACGTCGCCGTCCTCGGCGACCGCACCGTGACCATCCGCGCCTCGGTCGCCGACGTCGAATTCGAGCTGGTGCTCGCGGTGGTCCTGGTCGTGCTGGTGATCTTCGTCTTCCTGCGCACGCTGCCCGGCACCATCATTCCGAGCCTGTCGGTGCCCTTGTCGATCGTCGGCACGTTCGGCGTGATGTATCTCCTCGGTTTTAGTCTCGACAATCTGTCGCTGATGGCGCTGACCATCGCCACCGGCTTCGTCGTAGACGATGCCATCGTCATGATCGAGAATATCGCGCGGTATGTCGAAGCCGGCATGGAGCCGCTCGAGGCCGCGCTGCGCGGCTCCGAGCAGATCGGCTTCACCATCATCTCGCTGACTATTTCGCTGATCGCGGTGCTGATCCCCCTATTGTTCATGGGCGACGTGGTCGGCCGGCTGTTCCACGAATTCTCGATCACGCTCGCGGTCACCATCGTCATATCCGCCGTGGTGTCGCTGACCCTGGTGCCGATGATGTGCGCCAAGCTCATCCGCCATCGCCCGGATTCCGAGCGCAGCGGCTTCGATCTCGCCGCCGAACGCGCGTTCAATGCCGTGATCGATGGCTACGGCCGGGCGCTGACCCGCGTACTTAATCACCAGCCGATGACGCTTCTGGTCGCGGTGCTGACGCTGGCGCTGACTATCGTTCTCTACATTCTTGTCCCGAAGGGCTTCTTCCCGGTGCAGGACACCGGCATGATCCAGGCCATCTCGGAAGCGTCACAAAGCGTGTCCTACGACACCATGGTGAAGCTGCAGGGCCAACTCGCCGAAGCTATCCTGAAAGATCCTGATGTAGAGAACCTGAGTTCCTTCGTCGGCGTCGATGGCACCAATCAGACGCTCAATGCCGGCCGCTTCCTGATCACGCTGAAGCCGCACGATTCCCGTAAGCTCAACGCCACACAGATCATCCGCCGCCTGCAGGATGAAGTCGCCAATGTCCGGGGCATCACGCTCTATATGCAACCGTCGCAGGACCTGACCATCGATTCCACGATCAGTCGCGCGCCCTACCACTTTGTGCTCGAGGACGCCAACCCCGCCGAATTCGCGGTCTGGGTACCGAAGCTGGTGCAGCATTTGAACCAGATGCCGCAACTGGCCGGTGTGGCGAGCGATCTGCAGCAGCAAGGGCTCACCGCCAACCTGGTCATCGACCGCGCCACCGCGAGCCGCTTCGGCATCACGCCCGCGACCATCGACAATGTGCTCTATGACGCGTTCGGTCAGCGCATCGTCTCGACCATCTATACTCAGTCGAACCAGTATCGCGTCATTCTCGAAGTCGACCCAAACCTGCAAAAGACGCTGACCGGGCTGACCTCGCTCTATCTGCCGTCATCGTCATCGGCGACCAACGGCCAGGTGCCCCTCACCGCCATTGCGCATCTCGACCAGCAGTCGGGTCCGCTCCTGATCACGCATTTCGGCCAATTTCCGGCGACGACGATCTCGTTCAACACCGCGCCGGGCTATTCGCTTGATGCCGCCGTCAAGGCGATCCAGCAGGCCGAAGCCGAGATCGGCATGCCGGTGAGCTTCATCACCGCTTTCCAGGGTACCGCCGCGGCCTTCCAGAAGTCGCTGAGCAACGAAATATTCCTGATCATCGCCGCGATCGTCGCGATGTATATCGTGCTCGGCGTCCTCTACGAGAGCTTTATTCACCCGATCACGATCTTGTCGACGCTACCGTCGGCGGGCGTCGGCGCACTGTTGTCGCTGTGGCTGTTCCGTTACGACCTCGACATCATCGCCATCATCGGCATCATTCTTCTAATTGGCATCGTCAAGAAGAACGCGATCATGATGATCGACTTCGCGCTCGATGCCGAGCGCAGCGAAGGCATGTCGCCGCGCGATGCTATCTACCAGGCCTGCCTGTTGCGCTTCCGCCCCATCATGATGACGACGATGGCCGCGATCCTCGGCGCGCTACCGCTGCTGACCGGCACCGGCACCGGCTCCGAGCTGCGCCAACCGCTCGGCCTCGCCATCATCGGCGGCTTGATCGTGAGCCAGATGCTGACTTTGTTCACGACGCCCGTGATCTATCTCTATTTCGACCGGCTCGCGGTGCGGCTGACCGGACGGCCGCCGGCAAACCCGCTCGGCCCGCGCTCCCCTGACGCGCCGCCGCCGACGGCGCCGCGATGAATATTTCCTCGCCCTTCATCAGCCGTCCGGTGGCGACCACGCTGCTGACGATCGGCATTGCGCTGGCCGGCATCCTCGCGTTTCTGAAGCTGCCGGTCGCGCCGTTGCCGCAGGTCGATTTTCCGACCATCTCGGTCAATGCGCAGCTGCCCGGCGCGAGTCCGACCACGGTGGCGACGAGCGTCGCGAGCCCGCTCGAGCGCCATCTCGGACAGATTGCCGACGTCACCGAGATGTCGTCGCAGAGCGGCATTGGCCAGACCCGCATCACGCTGCAATTTGGGCTCAACCGCGACATCGACGGCGCGGCGCGCGACGTGCAGGCCGCCATCGTCGCTGCTCGCGCCGACCTGCCGGCAAGCCTGCGCAGCAATCCGACCTATCGCAAGGTCAATCCGGCCGACGCGCCGATCCTCATCCTGGCGATGACGTCGAAGACGCTCACCCAGGGCCAGATGTACGACGCCGCAAGCAACGTGCTGGCGCAGCAGCTGTCGCAGATTTCCGGGATCGGCCAGGTCATCATCGGCGGCTCGGCGCTGCCGGCGGTGCGGGTCGAGCTCAATCCCAAAGCCATGTTCAAATACGGCATCGGGCTTGAGGACGTGCGCGCAGCACTTGCTTCCGCCAATGCCAACAGCCCGAAAGGCACGATCGACGACGGCGATCGCCGCTATCAGATCTATACCAACGACCAGGCCACCAAAGCCTCCGACTACACACCACTGGTCATCGCTTATCGCAACGGTGCGGCAGTGTTGTTGTCCGATGTCGCGGAGGTCAATGATTCCGTCGAAGACGTCCGCAATCTCGGACTTTCCAACGGTGTGCCGTCGGTCATCATCATCCTGTTTCGTCAGCCCGGCGCCAACATCATCGACGTCATCGATGCGGTAAAGGCGCAACTGCCGCATCTGGAAGCCGCGATGCCCGCCGACGTCAATGTCAGCGTCGCCATCGACCGCAGCACCACGATCCGCCAGTCGCTGCATGACACCGAAGCCACGCTGGTGATCGCGATCGCGCTCGTGACCGTGGTTGTCTATTTCTTCCTGCGCAATTTCAGCGCCACCCTCATTCCTTCCGTCGCGGTGCCGGTTTCGATCCTCGGCACGTTCGGCACGATGTATCTGCTCGGTTACAGCCTCGACATTCTTTCTCTGATGGCCCTGACCATCGCCACCGGCTTCGTGGTGGACGACGCTATCGTGGTCCTGGAGAATATCTCGCGCCATATCGAAGCCGGGATGCCGCGCCTGCAGGCGGCGCTGCTCGGCGCCCGCGAAGTCGGCTTCACCGTGCTGTCGATCAGCCTGTCGCTGATCGCGGTGTTCCTACCTATTCTGTTGATGGGCGGCATTGTCGGGCGGCTATTCCGCGAATTCACGCTGACGCTGTCGATGGCGATCCTGATCTCGCTCGTCATTTCGCTGACGACGACGCCGATGATGTGCGCACTGTTCCTGCGCCCGTCGCACCAGCGCGACACGCCAAGGCGCCGAACCCTATTCGACCGGGCGCTTGCCGGCTACGAACACTCGCTGGCCTGGGCGCTGCAGCATAGCCGTCTCGTGCTGTTCATCTTCTTCGCCGCACTCGTCCTCAACGTTGTGTTGTTCTACCTCGCGCCGAGGGGATTCTTCCCTGACCAGGACACTGGCCGGCTGGTCGGCTCGCTGCGCGCCGATCAAAGCGTGTCGTTTCAGCTGATGACGCAGAAGCTGCGGCAAATGACGCAGATCGTGCAGGAGGATCCGGCAGTCGAGAATGTCGTCGGCTATACCGGCGTCGGCTCCGGCGGCGGCTTCGGCTCGATCAATACCGGCTCGGTCTTCGTTTCGCTTAAGCCGATCGGTGAGCGTCCGCCGATGGAGGAGGTGATCGCGCGGCTGCGGCCCAAGCTCGCCCGCGTCCCCGGCGGCCAGCTGTTTCTGTTCGGCGTTCAGGATGTGCGCGCCGGCGGACGGCAGAGCAACGCTCAGTTTCAATTCACCCTGCAGGGCGACGACGCCGACGAGCTGTTCAAGTGGACGCAGCGCCTGGAACGCCACCTGCAGGCCAGCAAGGTTCTCGCCGACGTCAATTCGGATCAGCAGCAGCGCGGACTTGAATCCGATCTGGTAATTGATCGCGACACAGCGTCCCGCCTCGGCATCACGCCGGCGCAGATCGACAATACGCTCTATGACGCCTTCGGCCAGCGCCAAGTGTCGGTGATCTACAGCGCGATCAACCAGTACCATGTCGTCATGGAGATCGACCCCCGCTACACGCAGTATCCGGCTTCGCTCAGCGAGATTTATGTCGCGACGTCAGGCGGCGGCGCCTCGGGCACACAGACGTCCAATGCGCCGGGCGGAACCGTAACGCCGGTCAAGACCGCGAGCGCGGCTTCATCGGCGACGACGAGCGCGGCGGCCGTCGCCAACAACAATTCGGCACGCAATGCCGCCATCAATGCGCTCGCCAACACCGGTAAAGGTTCGACCTCGTCGGGCGCCGCGGTCTCGACCGCGCAGGAGATCATGATCCCGCTCGCCGCGGTCAGCCATTACAATGCCGGTAACGCGCCCTTGTCGGTCAGTCACCAGGGCCTCTTCGTCTCCGCCACGATCTCGTTCAACCTGCATCCCGGCGCCGCGCTCGGTGATGCCGCGCGCGAAGTCAACCAGGCGATGCGCGACATCAGGATGCCGGCGACAATTCACGGCACCTTCGCCGGCACCGCACAGGCTTTTCAAGCATCGCTCGACAACGAAAAAATCCTGATCGCCGCCGCGATCGCCACGGTCTATATCCTGCTCGGCGTGCTCTATGAGAGCTACATCCACCCGATCACGATCTTGTCGACTCTGCCATCGGCGGGCGTCGGCGCAATCCTGGCGCTGATGCTGTTCCACACCGAGTTCGACATTATCGGTCTCATCGGCGTCATTCTCCTGATCGGCATCGTCAAGAAGAACGCGATCATGATGATCGACTTCGCCATCGAAGCCAAACGCAGCGGCCACATGAATTCGCGCGACGCGATCTATCAGGCTTGCGTGTTGCGCTTCCGGCCCATCATGATGACGACTTCGGCGGCGATTCTCGGCGCCATTCCGCTCGCCGTGAGCTTCGGCAATGGCAGCGAAATCCGCCGTCCGCTCGGCATCGCCATCGTCGGCGGACTTCTGATCAGCCAATTGCTGACGCTCTACACGACGCCGGTGCTTTACCTCTATCTCGACCGAATCGGCCAATCGTCGCTGCGGCTACGGCACCGGCTCCTCCCGGGCCTGTTCGGCCCGCCGGCGGCGGATTAGCCGCGGAAATGGGCGAGTTCACTCAAGCCACAATCGCTTTTGTGCAGAATCATCGGGATTGGGCAGTGCCAATCGTTCTCTTGCTCGCCTTCTGTGAATTTTTTGCTTTTGTTTCCCTGCTCGTTCCCGCTACCGCAATTCTTTTTGCTCTGGGCGGCCTGATCGGCGCCGCAGGCTTGGATTTCTGGCCGCTCTGGGCCGCAGCGGCCTTGGGTGCGATCGCCGGCGACTGGCTTGCTTACGATCTCGCGTTTCGGTTCAAAGACCGCGTTTTGGCGATACGGCCGTTTGCCGGACGACCTGAACTCGTCGCGCGCGGCACCGCATTCTTCCAACGCTGGGGACTCTTTGCGGTCTTCGCGGGACGCTTCTTTGGGCCGCTTCGCGCCGTCCTGCCGATTGTCGCCGGCCTTCATGCCATGCCGTGGCGGACGTTTCAGCTCGCCAACATCGCTTCCGCATCATTGTGGGCGACCGGTGTTCTCAGCGCCCGGTTTCCTGGGCGTTCGCTGGCTGCTCGGCTGAATCGTCACTCAGCGGATATGCAGCGGCGGCCGGGCATAGCAGCACGGTTCGATGCGCACGTCCTGCACCGGGCCGAGCAGCCGCCGCAGCCGCTGAATATCGGCGCGCGCGGCAACGATTTGCGGGCCCTTCACGGCGTCGTCGATGTCCGGATTGGCCTCGAGATGCGCGATCAGCTTGTAGTCGTGATAGATCGCGTCGCGGATGCACCAGTAGCATTGCGGGTCGGGATCGCTGAAGAACCCGAAAAAGCCCGCGCTTGCCGGCGCCACAGCACAGATAAGGGCCAGAAAGACTGCACAACACAACAACACGGCGCATAGTGGGGCTCCGCAAATGACGCCGCTGATGATAGCGAAAGCGATACGCTGACGGAAAGCCTTATATCGACCTATCCTCGCTCGGTGGCGATCTTCGGCTCGGTCGCGATTTCATGCAGCAGCGCGCGCAATTCCTTGGCGCGCTTGATGCCGAAGGCGTTTTCGAACTGCGCCTGCGCCTCGTCCCAGCCCTTGCGCGCCGAACGAATCCGGCCGCACCGGCACTGGTCAGCCGCACCTCTTTGCTGCGGCGGTCGATCCGCCCCGGCGCGATCGCGATCAGCCCCTCGCGCTCCAGCGGCAGCAGGTTGCGCCCCAGTGTCGTGCGGTCGGTGACGAGATCGGCGGAGAGCGCATTGATCGTCATGGCGCCCTTGCGCTGCAGCCTTGCAAGAATCGAATACTGGGTCGTACGCAGCCCGCTCGGCGCCAGGAATTGATCATAGAATTGGGAGACATGGCGGGCCGCCTGGCGCAGCGCCAGACAATTGCAGCCGGCCGGATTGGTCCATTCCGACATCATTGTGATCCCGATCACTTCAAAGTAGCCCTTGCCAGGCCATATAGGTGCATATACTCCTATTTGCCGTACTGTTCAATGCGGCGATTGAAGCCAGGCGCTCGGCAAGAGCTCCGGGAGCGAGAGAAAATGTCGGCATCCAGCGTCGTCGGCTCAGAGCCTTTCTCGGCCGTGGCGGTTGAACAGGCCCCTGAAAAGCCGCCTTTCGACGTACGCACCCGTGTCCTGATCGAAGGGCCGATTGCCGCGACGTTGATGCGACTGGCCGTTCCCAATATCGTTGTCATGCTGGCGCAGACGTCGGTCGGCCTGATCGAAACCTATTTCGTCGGCAAGCTCGGCACCTCGGCGCTGGCCGGCGTGGCGCTCGCCTTCCCTGTCGTGATGCTGATGCAGATGATGTCGGCTGGAGCCATGGGCGGCGGTATGTCGTCGGCGATCGCGCGTGCTCTCGGCGGTGGACGGCGCGGCGATGCCAATGCGCTGGCGCTGCATGCTGTGGTCATCGCGCTTCTGTTCGGACTCACCTTCATGGTGGCATTGCTCCTCGGCGGACCGTCGCTCTACGCCGCCATGGGCGGCAGCGGCGCCGCGCTTGCAGCCGCGGTGACTTATTCCAATGTCATTTTCACCGGCGCGATCCTGGTCTGGCTGTTCAATTCGCTGGCGAATGTGATCCGCGGCACCGGCAACATGCTGTTCCCGGCGCTGGTGACGGTCGCGGGCGTCGTCGTGCTGATCCCGCTGTCGCCCGGCCTGATCTTCGGCTTGGGACCGTTTCCGCAACTTGGCGTCGCCGGCGGCGCGGTTGCCGTGCTGCTTTACTATGCCGTGGGCAGCCTGGTGCTCGCAGCCTATCTGCGCTCGGGACGAAGCGTGGTGCGACTTACCCTGCGTGGCATCGCCCTGCGCTGGACGCTCTTTGCCGACATTCTTCGCGTCGGCGCGGTCGCGGCGCTGATCACGGTGCAGACCAATCTCACCATTGCCATCGCGACCGGTTTAGTCGGCGCATTCGGCCCGGCAGCCATTGCCGGCTACGGCACCGGCTCGCGCCTTGAATATCTCTTGATCCCGCTGGTGTTCGGCCTGGGCGGGCCGCTTGTCGCCATGGTCGGTACCAATATCGGCGCCCATCGTCCCGAGCGCGCCTTGCGCGTCGCCTGGATCGGGGCCGCAATCGCTGCCGGCATGTGCGAAATCATCGGCATCTGCGCCGCAGTCGAGCCGCGCGCCTGGCTGTCGCTGTTCGGCTCCGAGCCGGACATGATAGACGCCGGAACGCGCTATCTGCACACGGTCGGCCCGGTCTATGGCTTGTTCGGGCTCGGCATGGCGCTTTATTTTGCTTCACAAGGCGCGGGCCGCCTGCTGTGGCCCTTCCTCGCCAATCTGGCGCGACTCGTGATCGCGGCCGGCGGCGGCTATATCGCGCTCCGCCTGACCGGCAATCTGACCGATGTGTTCGTCGCGCTCGCCATTGCGCTAGCGGCATTCGGGCTCATCAATGCGGCTGCGGTCGCTTCCGGCGTGTGGTTTGATAGGCCGGCTAAAAGCACCGTTCCGGGACCGCCCGTCTCGGCGCCGGCAGCAGGAGCGACCGTCAAATGACCGAATATTATTTGGAAGATTTCGCCCCGGGCCAAAGCTTCAAGACCGGACGCATTCGTGTCGACAAGGAAAAGATCTTTGCCTTCGCCCGCGAATACGATCCGCAGCCCTATCATCTCGATGAAGCCGCGGCGAAGAAATCGCCGTTCCAGGGCTTGGCAGCAAGCGGATGGCATACCGCGGCGATGACTATGCGTCTCATGGTCGACGGCGAATTCAAGCCGGCCGGCGGCATTCTCGGCGTCGGCTTCGACAAATTGAGCTGGCCGCGCGCAGTGCGGCCGGGTGACGAATTGCATGCGGTGAGCGAGATTCTCGAAGTCCGGCCGTCGAAGTCGAAGCCTGACCGGGGTCTGATCACCGTGCGCACCACGACCTTCAATCAGGATGGCGAGCCGGTAATGGTGTTCACCGGCAACCTGCTGGTGCCGCGGCGCGTGGCTGCGACGGCTGAGGGCTAAATCTGGCTTGCGCATGAATCATGCGCTCACGCAGGAGATTTCAATGCGCATTCTCGTGGTCGGCGCCGGCGCGATCGGCGGTTATTTCGGCGGCAGGCTCAAGGCCGCAGGCCGCGATGTCACTTTCCTTGTGCGTTCGCGTCGTGCAGCGCAGTTGGCAAAAACCGGACTCGTCATCCGAAGCCCCGTCGGCAATGTCGAACTGTCCTCGCCGCCCGCAGTCGCCGCAGAAAATATACGGACGCATTACGATCTGATCTTGCTCAGCTGCAAAGCCCATGACCTTGCTTCCGCGATCGATTCCTTTGCGCCGGCCGTGGGACCAAATGCCGCGATCCTGCCGCTGCTCAACGGCATGGCGCATATCGACGCTCTCACGGTGCGCTTCGGCACCGGCGCAGTGCTTGGCGGGCAATGCGTGATCTCGTCGACGCTCGATGCCGAGGGCCGCGTCGTGCATCTCGCTCCCATGCACTTTCTCTCTTTCGGCGAGCGGGATGGCGCAAAGTCGCCACGCGCGCAGGCGATCCTTGCGGCGCTGTCGGGAGCCGGCTTCGACGTCAATCTCAGCACGGCCATCATGCAGGAAATGTGGGAGAAATGGGCCTTCATCGCCACCGGCGCCGGCATCACCTGCCTGATGCGGGCGGCCTTCGGCGACATCATTGCCGCCGGCGCAGTCAATCTCACGACTGAGATGTACGACGAGTGTTGCGCAATTGCCGCTGCGAACGGCCATCCGCCGTCAAAGGCATCGACCGAGCGCAGCCTCGCCATGTTCACCGCTAAAGGCTCGACGATTTCCGCATCCATGATGCGCGACATCGAGCGTGGTGCGCCGATCGAAGCCGACCATGTCATCGGCGATCTGTTGCACCGTGGCGAAAAGGCGGCGGGCGAGCATCGGCTGTTGCACCTCGCCTATGCGCACATGAAGTCATACGAAGCGCGCCGCAACCGCGAGAAGTCGACGGCAGCCGCCGCGTAGTGGAACTTTCCCAATCGAACGCCTATTATTGAATTCAGTCGAGCACGTTCAAGGGACGGCGTTCCATGGCCAAGATCACTTATCGCATTGTCGAACACGACGGTGGCTGGGCTTACCAAGTCAACGGTGTCTTCTCCGAGACATTCCCCACCCACGAGAAAGCCCGCGCCGCCGCGCAGCGCGTGGCGCAGGAGCAGCACGTGCCGGGCGAGACCCGCGCTATTTCCTGGGAAGATAGCAACGGCAAATGGCACGAGGAGCTGGCGCGGGGCGACGACCGCCCTGAGACCGACGTCGAGGGCTGATGGCATAGTTTCGGAAAAACGCTATGCGGATCGAGGCCCTCTCCGGGTGGACCACCGAGCAGAAGCACGTCGTCGCCGCCACCTTCCTCGGCTGGACGCTCGACGCCTTTGATTTCTTCCTTCTCGTCTTCGTGCTCGAGACGATCGCGCACGACTTCGGCACCCATATCGAAGACGTCACCTTCGCCATCACCTTGACTTTGGCGATGCGGCCGATCGGCGCCTATATTTTCGGCCGCGCCGCGGATCGCTTCGGCCGCCGTCCGACGTTGATGACCAACGTCCTGCTCTACGCCATACTCGAATGCGCCTCGGGCTTTGCACCGAACCTCACTACGCTGCTGGTGCTGCGCGCGCTGTTCGGCATCGCCATGGGCGGCGAATGGGGCGTCGGCGCCTCTCTCACCATGGAAAGCATTCCGCCGCATGCGCGCGGTTTCGTCTCGGGCCTTCTGCAATCGGGCTATCCGGCCGGATATTTCCTCGCCTCGATCGTCTACGGCCTGTTGTTTCAATATATCGGCTGGCGCGGCATGTTCATGATCGGCGTCCTGCCGGCGCTTCTGGTCTTCTATATCCGGCGCACCGTCCCGGAATCGCCGAGCTTCACCAAGACAGGCCCTCGCACCAGTACGCTCGAAATCGTGAAAATGCATTGGCGGCTCGGCGTCTATGCCGTGCTGTTGATGACGGCGTTCAATTTCTTCAGCCACGGCACGCAGGATCTCTATCCCACTTTCCTCGAAGTGCAGCACAAAATGTCGCCGCACGAAGTCGGTCTGATTGCGGTGATTTACAATATCGGCGCCATCGTCGGCGGCCTATCCTTCGGCTCGCTGTCGGAGCGGTTCGGCCGGCGACGGATGATCGTCATCGCGGCGCTGCTGTCGTTGCTGGTTCTGCCGCTGTGGGCCTTCGCCGCAACCGCAGTCTGGCTCGCGATCGGCGCTTTCCTGATGCAGGTCGCGGTACAAGGCGCCTGGGGCGTCATCCCGGTCCACTTGAATGAATTGTCGCCCGAACATGCCCGCGCGACGTTTCCGGGCTTTGTCTATCAGCTCGGCAATCTCATCGCCTCGGCCAATGCGACCATACAGGCCGCGATCGCCGCCCATTACGGCGGTAACTATTCCTTTGCGCTTGCCGTCGTCGCCGGCACGGTCGCGATCGTGATCGCGATCCTGACGGCGCTGGGAACCGAAGCCAAAGGCGTGGTGTTTGAAAACGGCGCAGCCGAAAGGACTGCCCTGCCCGCGGCGAGCCCGGCGGTTTAAGCCCGCGTATTCGGGCGCAATGCATTCTAGACGAGCGGCCCACACACCGTTCACATCGCACATTTATAAGAGCGATCCGGAACATTCTCGGCAACAGGAGGCGCAGGTGTCACAAACAGTAGCCGGTATTTTGATCGATACGCTCGAAAAGATCGGCGTCACGCACATATTCGGCCTCATTGCCGATTCGCTTAACCCGATTGCTGACGTTGTCCGTCACAGCAAAATCGAATGGATCGGCGTCCGCCACGAGGAAGGGGCGGCGCTAGCGGCCGCGGGACAGGCCAAGCTGACCGGCCGGCTCGGCGTCTGTTGCGGATCAACGGGGCCCGGCGGCACCCATCTCGTCGCCGGCCTCTACGAGGCAAGCCACGACCACGCGCCGGTTCTCGCGCTCTCGGGGGACATGCCGCGCAAGCTGCGGGGCATTGACTATTTTCAAGGCACAGATCCCAACATGCTGTTCCGTGACGTCGCGCTTTATATCGAGACCATTTCCTCGCCCGCACAGGCGCCGGCCGTCATCCATCAGGCCATTGCCGCCGCTTATGCGGGCCGCGGCGTCGCGCATTTAACGTTGCCGGTGGACGTCGTCAGCGCGAAGGCCGAGGGCAGCGTCTCAAGTCTCGCCACGCTCAAACCGCTATCCGAGCGCGGCGCGAGCGAAGCCGATATTGCCGAGATGGCACGCCGCATCGACCAAGCCGGCCGCATCGTGATCATGTGCGGCGCTGGATGTCATGGCGCAGCCGAAGAATTGCGCGCGCTCTCCGATCGGCTCAAGGCGCCGTTGATCCATACTGTCAAAGGCAAGGACATCATGCCTTACGACGAGCCGCGCTGGATGGGCGGCATCGGCATGATCGGAACGAAGGCGGACTATCGCGCCGTCATGCATTGCGATCTGCTTCTGATGCTCGGCACCGACTATCCCTATTCGGAATTCCTGCCCGGCGAATGCGTCGTCATCCAGGTGGATGAGCGGGCACGGGTGATCGGCCGCCGCACGCCGACTGAGCTGGGCGTTGTCGGTTCGGTGCGACCGACAGTCAAATCGCTGCTCGATCGGCTGAAGCCCAAGAGCGATGGAAAATTCTTCGAAACCGTCACCGCCCAGCGCAAGACCTGGGACGAGATGCTGGACAAACAGTCCGATCCCGCGCGCAGCAAGGATCGCATTCATCCGCAGGCCGTGGCGCGTGCAGTGAGCGACCTCGCCGCGCGCGATGCCGTGTTCACCATCGACACTGGGCTCAACACGCTCTGGTCGGGCAACTGGATTCGTCAGAGCGGCGAGCAGCGGATTATAGGCTCCTTCAATAATGGCGCCGTCGGCACCGCCCTTGGCCAGGCCAATGGCATCCAGGCGCTCGATCGTTCGCGCCAGGTTATCGCACTCTGCGGCGACGGCGGTTTCAACATGTTGATGTGCGAATTCCTCACCGCGGTACAGCATAAGCTGCCGGTGAAGGCCGTGGTCTATAACAATTCGGCCTTCGGACTGATCACGTTGGAAGCCGAAGCGCTCGGGTTGCCGGCCTGGAAAAAGAACATTGACTTCCCCAATCCGGATTATGTTGCGCTGGCGCGAGCCTGTGGCGGGGTGGCCTTCAAGGCCGAAAAGCCCGGCGAGTTGCGCGAGGCCATCGCCAAGGGGCTCAAGGCCGATGGCCCGGCTATTATCGATTGCGTGGTTGCGGCCGATGAACTGCCCAACATGCCTCATCTCGACCTCGAGAAAATCGGCAATTTTGCCAAGGCGAAAATCAAGGAAGCAGTGTTGGCCGTCACCGGCGGGTGACGGCGTGCAGCGATAGCACTATGGAATCGGTCCGTCGGCGGCTATGTTGCGCCTCCGCAAGGGAATGTCGGGTCCGATGAATAGCCGAGCTGCCGCAACCGCCAATAGAGCCGTCGTCGAAACCGCGTTGAGCGGCTACGAGCTCCTCAACAATCCGGTCCTCAACAAGGGCACCGCCTTCACCGAAGACGAGCGCGAAGAATTCGACCTGCACGGACTGTTGCCGCCGCATGTCGCCGCGCTCGAATACCAGGTGATGCGCCGGCTCGACGCCTTTCGCGGGCTGGGGCGCGACATCAATCAATATGTGTTCCTGCGCGGGTTGCAGGACAGCAACGAGACGCTGTTCTACGCGCTGCTGACGCGCAATATCGAAGAGATGATGCCGATCGTCTATACGCCGACGGTCGGGCTCGGCTGCCAATTATTCAGCCATATTTTCCGCAAGCCCCGCGGCCTGTTCCTGAGCATTCCGCACAAGGACTGCATCGAGCGCATTCTCAGCCACCCGCGCTATGACGGCGTGCGCGCCATCGTCGTCAGCGACGGCGAACGCATTCTCGGACTGGGCGATCAAGGCGCCGGCGGCATGGGCATTCCGATCGGCAAGCTCTCGCTTTACACCGCCTGCGCCGGACTGCATCCGGCGACGACGCTGCCGATCATCCTCGATGTCGGCACCGACAATACCGAGCACTTGAGCGATCCGCTCTATATCGGCTGGCAGCACGAACGCGTGCGCGGCGCCGAATATGACGAACTGGTCGAAATCTTCGTCAGCGCCGTGCGTGCGCGCTGGCCGCATGTGCTGCTGCACTGGGAAGACTTCGCGATCGGCAATGCCAACCGGCTGTTGGCGCGCTATCGCGATCAGTTGTGCACCTTCAACGACGATATTCAGGGCACAGCCGCCATCGCCGTCGGCACACTACTCAGCGCCATCAATGTGACCGGCACCCCGCTCACCGAGCAGCGCATTGCCGTGCTCGGCGCGGGCTCGGCCGGCACCGGCATCTGCGCCCTCCTCGCGCGTGCCATGATCGCTGCTGGCCTGAGCGAGAAAGAGGCCCATGGCCGCTTCTATCTCGTCGACCGCGACGGGCTCCTGGTCGAAGGCATGAACGGGCTGCAGTCGTTTCAAGTGCCGTTCGCGCAGAGCCGCGAGCGCCTTGCCTCGTGGACGCGGATGGCCGACGGCCATATCGGGCTTGCCGAAGTCATCAGCAATGCCAAGCCGACCGTGCTGATCGGCACATCGGGACAGGCGCATGCGTTCCACGAAGCCGTGGTGCGCGAGATGGCGACGCATGTCCAGCGGCCGGTGATCTTCCCGCTGTCGAATCCGACCGAACGCAGCGAGGCGACACCGGCGGATATCGATATCTGGACCGAAGGCCGCGCCGTGATCGGCACCGGGAGCCCCTTCCCGCCGCTCGAACGCAACGGCAAGCTGTTCCGGGTCGATCAGACCAACAATGCCTATGTCTATCCGGGCATCGGACTTGGCGCGATCGCGGTGAAGGCAAAGCGCATTTCGGACGCAATGTTTCTTGCCGCCGCGCGAACGATCGCCGAATTATCGCCGGCTAAGATCGATCCGCTCGCCAACCTGCTGCCGCCGCTGGTCGAGATTCGCGATGTGACCTTTCGCGTCGCGCACGCCGTGGCCAAAGAGGCTGTCGCGGAAGGTCTTGCCGAAAGCATGAGCGACGACGCTATCACCGCTGCCATTGAGACCGTCGTGTGGGAGCCGGTCTACGCGAAGTATAAGCGCCGGCGCGCGTGATCGCGCGCCGGCGTCGTCGGCACCTATTGCTTGAAGCGGATGGTGAGAAACGCACTCAAGGGATCGCCGACATAAGCGCCCGCGGCATTGGCCGCGACAAAGTAACGCGCATTGGTCAGGTTCTTCACGTTCAGCACGACGTCCCAGGTCGGCGATAGATAGGCCAGTTCTGCGTTGAGAACCGTTGCTGCCGGGATCGAATTGACGTTGGTGTTGTCGGCGTAGCTTTTGTCCTGATAATTCACACCGGCGCCCACCTGGAAGCCGTGGATCCCAGCGATGGCAAAGTCATACGTCGTCCATAGATTGGCCAGGTAACGCGGCACGCCTTGTGGAGCGTGATCCAGCACCGTCGATTGCAGCACCGTTTGTGGGCTGGCGGTGACGACGGGATCCATCACGGTAGCATTCGCTAAGACGTGCCACTGATTAGTGATCCTCGCGTCCAAGGCAGCCTCGACGCCGTCGATCTTGTAGTCGTCGAAGGCGACCGCCTCGTTGCCGGGCGGCCCGAGCGGATTCGTGAAGGCGACGGCAACGTTATTACGCAAGACCCTGAAAACGGCCGTGTTCAATACAATCTTGTCGTCGAGCGACGCGAATCTCAAGCCGCCCTCATATTGCATGCCGGATTCGTTGGGACCGATACCCTGCTGCGTATTTTCAGAATTGAAGTTCGTCAGCCAGCCCTTGGACACGCCGCCATAGACGGAAACGCCGGGCATCAGTTTGTATAGCGCCCCGACGTTCCAGCTCAGCGGCGTCTGCTTCGCGTCTTCCGGCTGCCCGCCGATGATCGGCATGCCGTTGCTGTTGAAACGGCCCGGTACAGTGATCAGGGGAAAAAGCGAGGTGTCCCACCACTCATAACGGATGCCGGCGCGTACCTTGAATCGGTCGGTGACGTCGATCTGGTCGGTAGCGTATGTGCTCAGATAAGTCGCGGAGAGCCTGTCATCGTCACAGTTGTGCGAGGCATCGCACTGGAAAAGGGTGTTCGCCGGCGTCTCACTGGGCATAGGCGCGAAAGTGACGACGTTAGGCAGGCTGGCCGTCTCACGCGTGGTGGCGGTTGTCTGATGCAGGGCCTCAAATCCCGTCAGCAGCGTATGACCGATCGAGCCAGTGTAGAATTTCCAAACCGGCTCGAACTGATAATCGTAGCTATTGTCGAGGTCCTGCTGCGAGCGGAGTTGCCGGCCAGTGACCAAGCCGGCGTTAGCCCCGGTAAGGTTCGCGATCGTACTCGTGCTATCGCCGTTGCGTTCCACTTCGAGAGTGCGATGCGTGTACGCAAAACGATTGTTGATAGTCAGAAAGTCACTGACCCACCACTTGTCGGTGACGGTCGGACGAAAATAGTTCTCGTTGGCATAGGCCCATGGTGTCGAATATTTCGAATCGATCGGCACACCGCTGATGGGATTGCCCTTGAAATAGATGAGGCCGTACGAGTCTGGCGTCTGGTGAATATCGCGAGCGTCGACAGCGACTTCGATGTCATGATTATTGATCGCCCAGGTGAAATCCGGCCTGACTTCATAGTCATGGCTGCCGAGGCTACGAAAACCATCAGACCGCGACACAGTTCCATCGACACGATAGTTCAGGCCTTGGATCGTCGTCGGGCCGGTGACATAGCCCTGGTTGGTAACGGTGCCGAACGATCCCATCGTGACACTGTCGCCGTAATGGAAGGTCGACAACGGCGTGTAATGGACGATGTTGATCGTGCCGCCGGGGGGACCGCTGCCGAACAAGGCCGAGCCCGGTCCCGAGAGAACCTCGATGTTTTTCACCCCGTTGAGCGAGTGCGAAATGCCGCCAAGCTGGTCGCCGTCGGAGAAGCCATCCTCAAAGATCTGTGCATTGAAACCGCGGATCAGGAAATGGTCAAAATAGCCGAGCGAATCCTGGCCGCCTTGATTGACACCGGCGGCATTGGTGATGGCCTGCCGCAGCATGAAGTCGCCCTGCTGATTGAGGACCGCACGCGGAATGATCTGCACGTTGATGGGCAGGTTCGCCAGCGACGTTCCGGTCTTACCCATCGCCGGCACGTCTTGCGGCGTGACGTGCGCTGCGGCTTGCGAACTGTCGAACGGCGATGAAGACGCAGCGCCGCCTTGTTGAGTCCCACCGTTTGGCGTCGACGACGGTGTCGTCGAAGATCGCGCTGTCGACGACCGCCGCGCTCCACTGCCTGACTGGTTCGCGTGCGGTCCCTTCTTTTGCGCAGTCTTAGACTCAGGGCTCGAAACAACGACCGGCTGGAGGGTCGTCGACGATCCCTGGTTCGGTGGCGCGGCCGCTGGCGGCGCTGCAGGCGGGGTCGGCGCAGCCTCGGTTGGCGGCGGGCTAGGCGCGGGCGTCGGCGAAGGAGGCTGCTGCGCCAGAGCCGTTGCGCAACTGCCAAGACTAACCGTCAAAGCAATGAGTGAAACGCGCGTGCCGTGGCCTACGGCAGAAAGCCGGCCGAGATTTCTACGATTACGCAATACAGCCCCCGAACTTCACGCACGGCGCCAGACAATTGTCCGCCGCGTCAGGGAGCAGAACCACGCACCGAACCAAATATTCCTTTTGGATCAGTACTTTATAGTATTTCTAAGGTTTTCTTCGACTAATTAAAAACTGCGCCGCGCGAAGCCGGGAAATTGTCGCAAGCGCGAGGATCACTTGTGTTTGTCGGTAAAGCCGACGGGAACCGTAAAAGTCAGGCTTTCGTCGGCCTGCACAGCCGGCGGTGCCGGCAACGGATCCGCGCGCCGTAGCATCGCAAGCGCGGCTTCGTCGAAGGATCCATCGCCCGAGCTTTTGTCGACATGGGCCGACAGAACGTGCCCGATTCGGTCGATGACAAAGGTAACGATCACCTCGACGGTTTGCGGAGGTCGGTCCAATGGATAACGCAAGAACTTCTTGAAATGCGCCCCGAGCTCTTTCTGCCAGGTCACACGCTCACGCACCGCGCTCTGGCCCGTTCCCTGCGAAGGGGAAACGGAGCGCGGCGATTCCTGCGCGTTCTCGACCGTGGGCACTTCGGTCTGCTCCGCGGCCACGGAAGCCTGCGAAGGATCGGCCTGCGCCGTGGCCGGCGTGGGATCGTCCTTGACGGGCTTTTGCGTCGCGGTGGGTGAAACCGTGCGGTCGGGGTCGTCGGTCTCCGTTGGCGCGGCCTTGGGCAGGTCCGTTTGCTTTTCGACCTGCTTCTGCTCGACGACCTCCGGCGAAGGCATCGACGCAGTCGTATCGGGTCCGATCGGCTGATTGGACGGATCGAGACGCGGCGACGTCAATTCGACGCCGATCTCGATGCCCGGCGCACCGAGATCGTCGTCATCCTCGTTCGGCTGCATCGCGCCGACAGCAATCGCGACACCGCTGGCGTGCAACGCCAGCGCACCGATCGCCGCCGAGATCCAGACGACCCGCGAAAGATGCCTTGGCTGTTCGCGGCCTGGCAGCCTCGCTGCGGTCTTGCGATCGGCGCCCGCGTTTCTCATGGCGTCGCATCCGTCCCGCCCGGCTGTACCGGATCTCCGGGAACGCCTTCTTGCGCCACCAGTGCGATCTTGCTGAAACCGCCGACGCGCAGCCGCTCCAACACGTCCATCAATTCACCGTACGGCACCGTGCGATCCGCACGCAGAAAGATTTGCCGGTCCTTGCCCTCGCCCGACCCGGTCCCGGACATCGCGTCAAGCGAACTGACGAGATCGACGCGCTTCACCGCCGTTTCACCGATCGCGACCGCCAGATCCGACTTGATGGTCACGTAAGTCGGGTTAGGCCTCGGCTGCGGCGCAGCGGTCGATGACGGCAAATCCACGTGAAGGTCCACGGTCGAGAGTGGCGCCGCCACCATGAAGATGATCAGCAGCACCAGCATCACGTCGATGAACGGCGTCACATTGATGTCGTGCGCTTCGCCGTAATCGTCGTCGTCGTCTTCGATGTCGCCGAGTACGGCAACCATGCTTTACTCCGCCGCCGCCGAAATCGCTCGCGCTTGAAAACGGTCGATATCGCGCGACAGCAAACGGCCGACCGCGCCGGTGCCACGTCCGACAAGGTCGAGATACCCTTTCGTCGCGCGGGAAAAATAATTGTAGATGATGACCGCCGGAATGGCGGCGGCGAGACCGACTGCGGTCGCCAGCAATGCCTCGGCGATGCCCGGCGCGACAACGGCGAGATTCGTGGTCTGCGCCTTCGAAATACCGATGAAGCTGTTCATGATGCCCCAGACGGTGCCGAACAGCCCGACGAAGGGCGCCGTGGCGCCGACCGTCGCAATCAAACCCATGCCGTAGCGGATCGACCGCGCTTCGAGCTTGGTGATTTCGGAGAACCGCGACGCCGCGCGCTCCTTGATGCCGCCTTCGCTGCCGGAATCGGCGGACATGCGGATCTCCTGCGCCGCCGAAGTCAAGAGTGCGACCAGAATGCTGTCCTTTGAGCCGAGTGCAAGCTGAGCCTCGCCCAGCGAACGGCAATCGGCGATGCGGCTGAGATTGTCGCCGAGCTGGCGGCGGGCGCGAAAAAGCTGCGCGGTCTTGGCGATCAGGATCGTCCATGTCGCCAGCGAGGCGAATATCAGGCCGAGGATGACCGCTTTGACCACCCAGTCGGCGGACGTGAACATCGACCATGGCGACAATTCACGCAGCGGTCCGATCGCGGGCGAGCGACCTACGTCTTGCGGAGTCGCGGTAGAGGCCGGCGGAGCGGCGGCTGAAGTATCAGTGGAAACGGCAGCCGCCGGCACAGATGGCGCGGTCGGCGCGAGCGGTACCGTCGTGGCCGGAGCTGCAACCGGGGCGATCGCGGCGGGCGGCGCACTGCCGCTGTGTTGCGGCGGCTGGACTTTCGGCGCCTGTGCCTGCACGGCAAAAGCCGGCAACAGAAGCGCAGCGACAGCGGCGCCCGTTAAAATTCGCGACCAGCGCATCATACCTCGGCCCAGTAACGGATGAGATTGTGATAGAGCCCGCTGAGCCTGACGACTTCGGCATCGTTGCGGCCGAGACGCTCGACCAGGCCCTGAATGGCGGTGTCGAGATCGAAGATCATGCTGCGGGCGTGGGCGTCGCGGATCATGCTTTGCAACCAAAAGAACGACGCCACGCGGACGCCGCGCGTAATCGGCGTAACGGTATGCAGACTGGTTGCGGGATAAAGAACAAGCTGCCCGGCGGGCAGCTTGACCTCGTGCGAGCCGTAATAATCTTCAACGACCAGTTCGCCGCCATCGTATTCATCCGGCTCGGAGAGAAAAAGCGTCACCGACAAATCGGTGCGGATCCGCGTCCCCGTTAAATGATCGCCACGGACCGCATTGTCAACGTGAACGCCGAAATGCTGGCCTTCACCATAACGATTGAACAGCGGCGGAAAGATGTGCAGCGGGATCGCAGCAGAGACGAACAGAGGACTGGCTGTCAGCGCCCTGATAACCCGTTCGCCCAATTTGCGCGAAACATCGCTATTGGGCGGCAATTGCTCGTTCTTTTTGACCTCGGCTGACTGCGAACCCGCGGTGGAGCGGCCGTCTTCCCATGCCGCCGCGTCCATGACGGCGCGGAATTCCGCGACGTCTGCCTTGCTTAACACGTCAGGTATGCAGATCAGCATCCATTTTCTTCTTTAGAATTAGAATGGTTCAATACTTGGCCGCAAGCTCAATACCGACGGAGCGGCCAGGTGCGACGAGCACAAATGGCGCGGTACTCTGATAGAAGGCGTCGTAATAGAGCTTGTTGAAGATGTTGTTGGCGTACAGCTTCCACTTCCAGTTCTTGTCGAGATTGCCGCCAAGGAAGCCGTCGAAGCGCCAATAGCTCGGCAGAATGGTGTCCGAGTTCGCCGCGAGTACCGTACCGCCCTGCATGGACGATCGATAGGTCGCCTGACCGCCGATCTGGAGCTTATCGTTGATCTGATATTTGGTGAGGACGTTGAACGACTGCGGAGAAACGAAGGCAAGCGGCAGCCCGATATTGGTTGGTGTTACAGAATGGTCAACCCGCGTTTTCATCAGAACCAGACCGGTATATATGCTCCACTTGTCGGTGATGTTGCCTTGAGCACCCATATCGATGCCCTGCACGTGATACGCGGCGCCCTGGATGATCGCTGAACCACCCGAGGGCAATTCGCGTGCATTGCTAACATCGGTGCGGAACAGCGCGATGCTCGCAAGCAGATGGCGATCAAACAGCTCCCATTTGTTGCCAACCTCCTGCGCTCGGCTCTCGATCGGTGAAAAGATCTGGTTGCCCGGATAGGTCGGGTTCAAGCCGCCGTAATTGTTGGACGTTCCATCAATCTCGGCGCCGACGGGATCGGACGCCGTTGCATAGGCCCAATACAGGCTCGTGATAGGAATCGGCTTCCACAGTGCACCAAGATTGTAGTTCCACGAGCCGGAGCTACCGGCGACTTCCGCGGTCGTGGGATACGAAGTGTACATTTTCTTGGCGGAGATGCCGGTTTCGTCGAAGCGAACTCCGGAGTTCAGAATAATGTAATCACGGTAATTGGCGGTCCAGAGCGTATAGGCGCTCTGGGTATTGAGCGCCACGACATTGGGATTTCCCGTCGGGATGGGATTAAACGGGCCGGTGATGTAATTCGTTGGACCCGTGACCGATGTCGGCCCTATGGAGCCGTTGCCGAACGGAGTGCCGAGAACCTCCGATCCAAGCCCGCGATAAGTATCTATACTCACCTGCTCAAAAGAGGCTTCCGCGCCGGTGATCACCGTGTTCCGGACCGGGCCGGTATCGAACTTGAATGTCGCGGAGGATTGATTGGCAACAACGTTTAAGGCCTGATAACGGCTTTGCGCGTTTTGACATACGGTCCAGGCGTTTGGATTCAAACCGGCCAACGAAGTTGGCCCGCCGCCGGCACAACTCGTGGCATTTTGCTCGGGAATGGTGCCTATATAATTGTTTGACGCTTTCTCATCCCGCGCCTTGTTCTCGAGCGTGATGAAATCATTGACGATGTATTTGGCATCGACCGTGCCGAAATCCTGCTGCACATTTTGGAAGTCGCGATTGACGACGCCGTAGTAAGTGTTACGAGCAACGCCGAGCGAGGTGACTGGAGCTCCCAAGACACTGTTGTACGGCACGCCGAAGTCCGGCAACGACCACAGATAGGTGTGAACGTAGTTTGCTGTCACCGTGAATGAGTTGTTCGGTGCCCATTTGACCGCAGCCATGGCGCCGTCACGATCGTCGCTCGCATAAGATCGACCGGCGATCCCGGCGTTTTGCCACACGCCGTCGACGCGCACGGCAAGCGTCGGATTGATGACCTGGTTCACGTCCATGGTCACGCGGCGCGTGCCGTCGCTCGCGATCTGCGTCTCCGCGTTATAGAAATTCGCGTTCGTCGCCTGCTTGGTGACGATATTCAGCGCGCCGCCGGTCGTGCCGCGGCCGTCGATGGTCGCTGCCGGGCCTTTGAGGATTTCGAGCTGCTCGGTGAAGAAATTCTCGCGAACGCTCACCGCCGGATCGCGGATGCCGTCGACGAACACATCGTTGCGGGCGTCGAAACCGCGGATGAAGAAACGATCGCCGAACGCGTTACCGCCTTCGCCGGTCCCGAGCGTGACGCCGGGGGTTGTGCGCGCCACTTCCTTCAGGCTCGTGGCGTTCTTGTCTTCCAGAAGCTCCTTGGTGAGAACGGTGATGCTTCTCGGCGTATTGACGATGGGCTCGGGGAATTTCGACGATGACAACCGATTGGCCTTATAGGGTGCGTTTGGATCGGCATAAGGGTCACGGTCAGGGGCTAGCGCAGCCGTATTCGCCGCGGCGGCCGCCGCTTGCGCCTGCTGCGCTTGCTTCTCGCGCGCGGTGCGGCGCACCGCATTACGGGCGCGGATTTGCTCAGGGCTCGGCTTGCTGGCCGCAGGCTTCTTGCGCTCGACCGGCGCATCGACCGTGACCGGCGCCAGCGGCTGCTGCGCCTTTGCGCCGGTGACTGAAGCCACCGCAATCAAGCAGCCGACGGTTATTTTGCGCGCCGAATATGCTTCGGCATTCTCGTTCGCATACGGCACGCCGACGCCCGAACGCAGCGTACGCGGCAGCTTCACACAATTCTGTTCGACACGGCCCATCATAATCACACCCCCGTCGGCAACAGCCTTTTTGGTCCTGCGGTCCCCTGCGGGATTTTTTTGTTGCCTTAAGGTGTTCTTATGCCTCGCGCGAAGGCGGCGTCAAACGAAATACTGTCTTTATATCAACTATATACTTTGAACAATTCGAATATTGCAGTAGACCAAGATCTTAATACTTCTAATGTAAAGAGCAGATTGTAATTAGACCTATTCAAATCAATACAGCAACACAGTGTGGAAGCTTACGAATCCGCACGGAGCCACCGAGAGCGAACGCCGACTGCGCTGCGTCAGGCAATCTCGTCGGTATCCGAACTCGGCGGCTTCATCAGCGCGAACAGTTCATCGACCGTCGCGCCGGCGAATTGCCGGACCCGCTCATTGTCGAGGTTGCCGCCGATCCTGACCTGACGCACCACGGCATGAATCTCGTCTCTGAAGTCGCTGAGAAAGCGAAGTGGATCTTTAGAATCGTTCGCAACTCGCGCGATGAGCCCCGCCACCAAAATCTGGCACGCGATCATGCGGCCGTTCAGTTCTTCCATCGTCTCAAACCTCGTCGCGCCAAACTTGCCGCACCGTATTGCAGTGGAATCACCACTTCAACATCGCGCTTCTTGATTAGAACTTTTGTAGAAAGACAGTCGCGCGTCCGTCGCGTTACGCGGCACCGGCGCGATGAACAAGCATGGTCCGCACTGCGGTGAGCACCGCTTCGACGGCCGGGCGGCGATAGGCCCATTTCGGATCCGCATCCGGCGGATAAACGACCATGGTGGCATTCGCTTCGAAGAACAGAATCTCGCCATGCGCATTCACAGCGAAGTCGATGCCGCCGTAATCGAGCGCGAGCGCGGCGCGGATGCGCGCGAGCCCGGCGATGGCGCGCTGCCCGATCGCACCGGCCATGTCGGCGAGAAATATCTCGTCCTTAGTACGGTTCGCCGGCGAATCCGACATGTCGGCGGTGAAATAATGCACCTTCCAATCGCGGGAGACCGCGAGGTGCAGCGGATATAATGCGCCGTCGACGAACATCGCACGGTACTTGCGATACATGCCTTCGCCGTCACGAGCATCCAGACGCTCGATCAAGCAGACATCATCGCCCGGAAAGCCGTTCACAGCCGCGCTGAGTTCGTGCGGCGTCGCGACTTGCGCAAAATGATAGCCAGTGTGGAAACCGATTGCCCGGACGAGCAGTGGAAAGGCAAAGCCGCGAGCGGCAATCTCCGCCGCGGCGCCGTGATCCATCAGTTTCCGCTTCGGCATCATCGCCATGCGCGGCATCACGATGTCCGGCAGGCCACGCAGATGTCCGACATTGTCGGCGCGGCCGGTCTTGAGCACAGACGCCGGATGATTGATGACCGGTTTCGTTGTGCGCGACAGAAGCGATAACGCCGCGTGCAAGCCGTCGCGGCACAGATCGGCGTCGCCGATGCTATTGAAGATCAAGTCGTGCGGCGGCAGCGCCATCTTCGGCTCGACATATTCCGTCACCACGACGGTGGTGCGAAATTGGCGCTCATCAAGCAACGCGCTCGTCGGAATATTGCCACCGGCCGCAGAGACGAGGAGCAGCACCGAGATCGGCGCGCCCGCGCCGCGATATGGCAGCACGGTGATGGCGTGGCCTTTGAACCCTTGATCACGATGCGCCTTGGCGCCGGCACTATCGCCGAGCGCGGCCAACAGATTGCCCATGCCGCGATGGGCATGGATATGGCCGGGATCGATCTTCAGCGCCGCTTCAAAATGCTCGCGCGCGGCAACGTGCTCGCCGCGCAAGAACAACAGGTTGGCGAGATTGACGCGGCCATTGGCATTGTCCGGGTGGTGCCGCACCGCTTCGCCGAACAGCGAACGCGCGGCCTCGCTGTAGCCGGCATTGAGCACGAGCGCGCCGAAATCGTTCAGCGCGGCAAAATCGTCCGGCTTGCGGCGCAGCAGTTCCAGATAGTCGCGCTTGGCGTCCTCGAAACGGCCCTGTTCGCGCAAGAGGCCAGCGCGCTCGGCGCGCGCCGCGAAATCATCCGCGTCGCGCGCGAGCGCCCGGTCGAGCTGGTGTAGCCGCACGGCAGCGGTCGGCGCGGAATTGGCCACTGCGCGATCGGTCACGATGTTCGAAACCCTTGTTCCAGCATCGCGAATCACCGTTCCTAGCGCTGGATCATAGACGCAAGCGGAAGTAAGAGACGACGTGACGGACGAAAGCCCGGAAACCGCGCATTCGCTGCTCGATCCCGCGGATTGGGCCGCCTTCCGCAACGAAGCGCATGCGCTTCTGGACCGCCTCATCGCGCGGCTCGAGCACGCCGGCGAAGGCCCGGTCTGGACACCGATGCCGGACACCGTGAAGGAGCACCTGGCGAAGCCGCCGCCGGTCGAACCGCGCGGCGTGCACGATACGGCCCGCGAACTCGCCGAACTGATTCTGCCCTACGGCACCGGTAATACCCATCCGCGGTTCTGGGGCTGGGTCCACGGCACCGGAACCGCCGGTGGCGTCCTTGCCGAAATGGCCGCGGCCGCCATGAACGCCAATTGCGGCGGCCGCGATCACGGCGCCATTCATGTCGAAAGATGCGTGCTCGACTGGATGGCGCAATGGTTCGGCTTCCCACAGCGCACCGCCGGCGGATTGCTGACCAGTGGCAGCTCGATGGCGAACCTGCTCGGGCTCGCTGCGGCGCGCAACCGCAGCGTCCGCAACGTACGGCGCGAAGGCCTCAACCAAGCACGCCTCACCGGCTATGTGTCGCGCGAGGCGCATTCCTGCATCGTGCAGGCTTTCGAATTGCTCGGCCTCGGCAGCGACGCGCTCCGTCGCATCGGCGTCGACCAGAGCTTTGCCATCGATCTCGATCGGCTGCGCACAGCCGTGGAAAAGGACTGCGCCGACGGCTTTCAGCCGTTCTGCGTGATTGCAACGGCGGGAACGGTCAATACCGGCGCCAGCGACAATCTCGCGGCTTTGGCCGAATTCTGCCGCGATGAAGGGCTCTGGCTTCATGTCGACGGCGCCTTTGGCGCTCTGACCATTCTCTGCCCGGAGTTCGCACCGCGGCTTGCAGGAATCGAGCATGCGGATTTGCTGGCCTTCGATTTTCACAAATGGCTGCACGTTCCGTATGACGCGGGTTGCCTGTTGGTCCGCGATCAAACAACGCTGCTCGACACTTTCGCCGACCGGGCACCCTATCTCGCCAGCGACGCAGCCCTTGCCGGTGGCGACATCTGGCCCTGCGATCTCGGCGTCGAACTGTCGCGCGGCTTCCGTGCGCTGAAAGTCTGGTTCACCCTGCAGGAGCACGGCACGCGCAGGCTCGGCGAAGCGATTGCGCGCAACTGCCGGCAAGCGCGGACACTCGCCGCGAAACTCTCGAACCGGCATGCGATTCGCGTCATGGCGCCGGCGCCGCTACAAATCGTTTGCTGCCGCTATGAACCCAAACATTTCGACGAGGCGGCGACCGACCGCCTCAACGCCGAACTTGTCGCCACCTTGCAGCGGCGCGGGATCGCCGCGCCTTCGACCTGCCGGATTGGCGAGCGCCTCTGCATCCGGATCAACATTACCAATCACCGCACCAGCGATGCCGATCTGACCGTCCTGGTCCAGGCGATCGACACGATCGGCGCGGAATTAGCAGCGGCACAGCCCGAACAGCACCGCGCCGCCTCCTGATTGCGGCCTGTCCTTAAGACATTGTTAACCATAAAAACGCAACGTTACGGCGGGCAAACCACCATCCGCGCGCATGATCCCGGACGAGTGCAAGTCGGATTTCCGAAGATCGCGCTCAACCGCAAAGGCTTCCTCATGTCACAAGACGCTAGCGACCGCGTCATCATCCTCGGCGATCCTGTGCCATGGTTCTCCGCGCCGCTGATCGGCGAAGGCGCGTTCAGCCTGCAAGTCGCGGCCGGCCGCTGGGTGGTGCTGAGCTTCCTTGGCTCGCCCGACGACCCCAAAGCCAAGGAAGAACTTGCCAAGCTCATTCATGACGCGCGGCTATTCCACGAGGACCGCATCGTCTTCTACGGCGTGTTCACCGCGCCGCCGAGCGATCCGTCCTATTACGTTGCGCTCAACACGTTCGCGATCTCCTTTATCGCCGACTATGACGGCGCCATCACCAACGCCTTCGGCGCCGCCGGCAAGCCGCGCACCGTTGTGCTCGACCCGATGCTGCGCGCTATCGCCGACATTCCATGGGATTTTCCGGAAGGCCACAGCAAGACCATCCGCACTGTGCTCTCCGGCCTGCCCTCGGTAGAAGATTCCGCGGGCGTGCCGCTCACGGCGCCGGTCCTGACGGTACCGCGCGTGCTCGACTTTCCGACTTGTGATTTTCTCGTTCAGTTCTATGAGAAACTCGGCGGCAACGAATCCGGCTTCCTGTTCGACAAGAACGGCCAGACCTCGACCGTGGTCGACCACAGGCTCAAGCGCCGCAACGATCTGAGCGTACTGAATCCGCAAGTACGCGACGTCATACGCGGGCAGATCGTACGGCGTCTGCTGCCGGCGATCGACCGCTTCTTCCAATTCCAGGCGACGCGAATGGATCGCTATATCGTCGCTTGCTACGACAGCGCCACCGGCGGACACTTCTACCGGCATCGCGACAATATCAATGCCGGCGGCCAGCATCGCCGCTTCGCCGTCACCATCAACCTCAACGGCGACTATGACGGCGGCGATCTCACCTTCCCCGAATTCGGCGGGCGCACCTATCGCGCTCCGCACGGCGGCGCGGTCGTGTTCTCCTGCGGCGCGCTGCATCAGGTGACGCCGATGACGCGCGGCAAGCGTTATGCCTTCCTTGCCTTCCTCTATGGCGAGGCCGACGCACGGCTGCGCGAGCTCAATAATGCCAAGATCGCACAGAGCGAATTCCGCTATAGCGGCGGCGATTCCGACCGGCTGTTTCCGGGGCTTGAGCGAACGACCGATGAAACGCCGGCGGAGCCGGAGCGGCGGGCGGGCTAGGCTCGGCATCTTGCCATCGCGCCCTTCCCCGCTAGAATGGCCGCGGGATGGAGTCCCCCGTAACCGCCGATGAGGCTGATGACTCCTACTGGGCGCTTGGCGTCGGTAGGAGTTTGTCTGTGGCTCCCGCTGTCACCAAAGTCCGTGTGTTTGGAAACGTTCGCCGTGCGACAAACGCGGGGCGGGCGAGTGTGTCAACTGCGGATAGATTTGGAGGACTGCAATGGGTTTTCTCATCGTCTTTCTTGGCGGCGGATTGGGCTCTGCGCTGCGCCACGGCATTAATATCGTAGCCGCGCGCGCTTTCGGCACCGAGTTTCCCTATGGCACGCTCATCATCAATGTACTCGGATCCTTGGCGATGGGACTGATAGTCGAATATTTCGCGCTTAAGACCGGACTATCGCAGCGCATGCGGTTGTTTCTCACCACCGGCATTCTCGGCGGCTTTACGACGTTCTCGACCTTCTCGCTTGAAACGGCGCTGCTCTATGAACGCGGCGCCACGCTGGGCGCCGCGATCTACGTCGTCGCCTCGGTCGTACTGGCGATCGCAGCGGTGTTCGCCGGACTGATGATCGTGCGTGCGCTGGTCTGATCGCGATCTCCTCGACCGCGGATTTGCGATGGGCGAGGAGCGCGTCGCCGTGCACTGCACTTGAGGCAAAAGGCCGCTTGGCAAGCCCACAAGGACCTCTATAGTTGGCGGGCGGAACGCGCAGGCTTGTTTTCTTGAGCCACAAAAGCGCGGCCAAACAAACGCGCAACGCGCGCTCTGGGGGTGGGAACAATGTCTGCTTTGCGCACAATCTGTGCCCGCAATGGTCTTGCGGGCATTGCCGCCGCCACGCTTATCGGGCTCGGCGCCGCCGCACCCGCGAATGCCGCGGATTTCGTCATGAAGGTCGGCACCGCGACCATCAACGAGACCCAGCATCAATTCATCAAGTTCTATAAGGAAGAAGTCGAAAAGGCCTCGAACGCCCGGATCGAAGTGCAGATCTATCCGGCTAGCCAGCTCGGCCCGATCCCGCGCGAGATCGAAGGCGTGCAGCTCGGCAACATTCAGGGCTATGTCGGACCGGTCGATTTCTTCGTCGGCGTCGATCCGCGCTTCGGCGTATTCTCGACGCCGATGCTGTTCCGCGACGAAGCCAACGCGGCGGCGACGGTGCACGACCCGGCAGTGAAGAAGGCGCTGTTCGATCTGGCCGCGCCCAAGCGCATGGTCGGCATCGCCACTGAAGATCTCGGTGCCTCCAACTATGGCGCCAAGAACGCCATCATGAAGCTCGCCGATTTCAGCGGCAAAAAGCTTCGCATCAACGGCACCGAGATGGAGCGGCAGAAAATGGCGAAGCTCGGCGCCACCGGGATCGGCATGCCGCTGTCCGAAGTGGTACCGGCGCTCGATCAGGGCACTATCGACGGCACGATCTCCGGCCTGTCGGTTTTCGTCGCCTTCAAGATGAACGACCTTCTCAAAGTCGTGACCGTGACCAACGACACTTTCATCATTTCGATCGCCGTGGTGAGCAAGCCTTGGCTCGACACGTTGCCGCCCGACCTGCAAAAGGTCGTGATCGATTCCGGCGCCGCGGTGGAAGCGAAAACGCAAGCGTGGGAAATCGACTTCACCAAAAAGCTGGAGAACGACTGGGCTGCGCTCGGCGGCACCGTGCACACGCTCGCACCCGACGACCTCAAGCAGATGAAGACGCTGCTTGATCCGGTCGGCGACGCGGTCACTAAGGATCAGCCAGCAGTGCATGACATGCTGCAATTGGTCCGCGCCGCGGCGGCGAAAAACTGACACGCGCAATGCGTGAACATCTGCGGCGCGGCGCTGTGGCCCTGATGGCGGTGCTGCGGGTCGCCGCGGGCGCAATGCTGATCGCTAGCGTCGGCATCAATTTCGCCAATATCATCGGCCGCTACTTCCTGTCGGTGTCACTGTCGTGGGCCGAGGAAGTGATGCTGTTTCTGATGATCGGTTGCGTCTTTATGGCCGCTGGGCCGGTTGGCTGGATGGGACGCAATATCCGCATGGATGTCGTGGTCTCGGCGCTGCCGCCGCGGCTGCGCGCGGGCTTCGAGATCTTCTCCGACCTCGTCACCATCGCCACCTGTATTGCACTTGCCGCGTTCGCCTGGCCGGTGCTGACCATGCTGAGCGAACTCGACCAGCGGAGCGATTCTGCGAATATCCCACTGGTCATCCCGCAGGCTGCGGTTCCGGTCGGACTTCTCCTGATGGCGCTGCTCATCGGCGTCCGGCTTATCGTACAGGGCGTCCGCCACGACATTGTCGCGAGCCGCGATCCTGGTATCGGGACCGAGCGCTGAAATGCTGGCAGGCTTCGTCTATTTCATCCTGCCGGTGATCCTTCTCGTTCTCGGCCTGCCGATCTTCGTCGTGCTGCTGCTGACCTCGCTTGTCGCGATCGTCTTTGTCGCGCATGCGCCGCTACAGGCGATCCAGACCTACATGTTCGGCAGTCTCGACAACTTTCCCCTGCTCGCGGTGCCGTTCTTCGTGTTGGCCGGCGAGATCATGGGCCGCGGCGGCATCGCCCACCGCGTCGTCAACTGGGTGGTTTCCATCGTCGGCGGCGTGCGCGGCTCGCTCGCGGTCACCACGGTCGCCTCGTCCGAGCTGTTCGGCGCCATGGCGCACACGTCGGTCGGCACTGTGGTCGCCATCGGCCGGCTGCTGTTTCCCTCGCTCACCAAGCACGGTTATTCAGAGCGTTTCGCGGTGGCGCTGATCACGTCGTCGGGCGCGGTCGCGGTGATCATTCCGCCGTCGATCTCAATGATCCTTTACGCCATGTCGGCGCAGGTCTCGGCGATCAAGCTCTTCACCGCCGGCATCTTACCGAGCCTTTTGATCGGCATCGTCGACGCCGTCTATGTGCTGATCTACGCGCAGATCAAAATGGTGCCGTTGTCGGAGCCGGCACGCTGGAAGAATATCTGGGCCTCCACCATGGACGCGAGCTGGGCGATCGGCACCATCGTCGTGATCTTCGGTGGCATCTATGGCGGGGTGTTCACGCCGACCGAAGCCGCCGGCGTCGCTGTGGTCTATTCGCTATTCGTCGCTATGTTCATCTATCGCGAGGTCGGGATTGCCGAACTAGGCCAGATCATCGTGTCGTCGGCGGTCCTGATCTCGCAGATCCTGATCATCGTCACCGGCGCCGGCGTTTATTCCTGGCTGATGACAACGAGCGGCATTCCGCAAAGCCTCATCAACGCGGTGAGCGCGATGCATCTGCCGGACTGGCAGACGCTGTTATTCGTCAATGCCGGGCTCCTGGTCGCCGGCAGCTTCCTCGAGCCGCCGGCCGCGATCCTGATCCTCACGCCGCTGCTGCTGCCTGTCGTCGAAGCCGCCGGCGTCAACGCGCTGCACTTCGGCATCATCATGGCGGTGAACCTCTCGATCGGCCTCTACATGCCGCCGTTCGGGCTCAACCTGTTCGCCGCGCGCGCCATCTTCAACGCGCCGATGGGGACGATTTATCGCGGCGTTCTGCCCTTCGTGCTGCTCAATTTCCTGGCACTACTCGTGATCACCTATGTGCCAGCGATCTCAATGGTGCTGCTTGGGCATGCACGATGAAGCACGCGCATGAAGACGTGCGCCGACGCCTGATCGGGCGGAATTGGACCCCGACGCGGCGCGCCTGAGTGCACCGACCAATTGCTCGAAAGAAAAATGCTGCCGCGCCGCTTAAACGACGTTCTTGTTGAAATACGCCGATCCCCACAGCACCAGGATCCACGTCAATGCGAGAAATCCCACGGCCACGAGTGCAGTCATCGCGTGTTCTCCTCTGACGGCCGATTTCCTCCGTACGTTTTTTGTTTGAAGTCTTCTTGAAAGGTTCGCTGCGCAACGCGATCAGTCGGTGTCGCGCGGAGTGGCAACAACGCTGTCAGCGGCGGCGTCTTCGCGCTCGGAAAGCTCGCGCTGAAGTTTCTCCGCCTCCTCCTCCATGCCGATCCAGCGCAGCTTGCGAATGAGCTTGATGGTCTCGTTCTGCCCACGCGTTTCGCGTGGCGGAAGATTTTGAGAAGGCCGGTGTTGCAGCATGGCCATGAGTATCACTCCCTTGTGTTTTGCCGTTGGTTTTGTCTTTTACGCCGCACCTGCGATTTTACGCCTTGGTTGTGGCAGCGCTTTTAGCTTTTACGGCGAGATGAACCCCCGCTTCGCAACACGACACATTAAGCCTTAGTTCGTGCTGGTGTTGTGGTCCCTTAGACGCACCGACGCAAGGCGCTAGTCGTGCGGCGCAATATCGCTGCGGTGCAGGCAACGTGAAGTCGCCTCGTTGTCATGGGTTCCAGCACCGACGCAGTGCAGCAACGCGTGCGCGACAAAGGGCGAGCGGTGTCGAAACTAACGGAACCAGTGCAATTTTAACGATCTCCCGGCCGCAATTTTAGAAAACTTGCGCGATCCTCCGTGCGATCGAGCTCGCACTTCATGTTCATCACTCTGCGACAGCTCGAGCCGGGGCTCTTATGGGCGACTTCTGGGGCAATATGATCGAAGCGATGCGCTTCACGTGCGAAGCGCAGAGCGTGATGTCGGCGCGGCTGTTTCTGTTCGCGACCGGCGCGCCGAACGCCGTCGACGAAGCGGCCGAGATGGTCACGGAAAAGATCAAGGCCTTCACCCATGCCGGCATCGCCGCCGAGCAGGCGCTATCGAATGGGCTTGGCTTTTTCGTCGCTGCCGAACGCGCCTATTCGCCGTTGCGCGATTGCGTGCATGCCAACAGCGATCGGCTGATCGGCGAGCCGCACTAGCACGCGCTATCTCCTATTCGCCGTAGCGCGATCAGCTCTTCGTCATGCAATCGTAGAGAAACTGCCAGCCCCTGCGGCCGGAAAGATTTTGCGACTGCGCCTCGGTCTGGCAGTTATCCCAGGACGCCCTTTCCTCCTGCCACTTCACCTTGGCGGCGTGCCACTGCCTGCGCGTCCAGTTCGACACGTCGGTCATGGTCTGCGACGCCTGGGCCGATACGGAGGTATCCTTGGACGGCGTGGCTTGGGGTTTGCGCCATGCTGCCGGACCGATGCCGAACGCCGCAGCCAGGGCTAGAGATACGAAAAGCATTCGCGGACGAAGCATGGTTTCTCCTCAAAGACACAATTAGCGCGCCGAGAACCAGCAGTTTCCGGCCGCACGGCGGATAGATCCAGCCAATAACGATCGGCGCTGAGATTTGTTCGCCGCGGCGGCGGGCGCGAAAAGCCGCACCGGTCGCCCGTACAAATGTGATGTGGCGGCAACACCCGGCAGATTCATGCGCGAATCACACAGGAAACTCGGACGCCTGCCCCTTGCAGGACTTCCCGTCCCGGGTGCGTTTGCGACGCTCGCATATTGCGGTTGTATGGAATTGGATTGCGGAGTTTGCTTTGCGTCGCATCGGCAGCCTTCTCGTCGCATTTTTGTTGGTGGTGGCGTTGAGCGATGGCGTGCACGCGGCAAAGAAGCGCGGCAAACCCGGCGGAACCAGAGCAGCCACCGTTACCTCCCGCCGTTCACGACTGGGGCGGCTTCTATGCCGGCGTGAATGCGGGGATTGCCTGGGGCGTCATTTAGTCCGGTGACATCGACCGTCGTGGACGGCACGATCGGATCGCTCACGGTGCCGGCCTTCAATGCCGCCGGCCACCAGGCCGGCAACCCCTTCGGTTTCGGCGGCGGCGCACAGGCCGGCTACAATTGGCAATGGGGCCATTGGCTCGCCGGCATCGAAGGCGACATCGAGTATTTGCACCTGAATTTTCCCGCCCGTTCATATGTTCCGTTTGTTGGCAACAACAACACGGCGGTGATGAGCGCGTACGACAACGCCAATTGGGTGGCGTCGCTGCGTCCGCGCCTCGGCTGGACCGATGGCGATTGGCTGTTCTTTCTCACCGGCGGGCCGGCCGTGACAAAATATGAAGACGATTATTCGATCTGGGTAGTCAGCTCGGTCGGCGGTGACCCATTCTGGCAAACGGCCGGACTTCGCGCCTGGCGGCTCGGCTATGCAGCCGGCGGCGGCGTCGAACGCGCGATCGGTAACAATTGGAGCGTGAGGGCCGAATACCTTCATTTCGGCTTCGATAGCTCCACCGCGACGCAGGTGCAGTCGACCAATCAGCATCAAGTGATCACCCAGAGCGCCGGTCTCAAAGCCGACATGGTGCGGCTCGGGCTGAATTACCGCTTCGGCGGCACGGACGCCGCTGCAGCGTCGCCACAGCTTTTCGACAGCGCAGCACAGATGTCGTCGATCTGGAATGCGTCCAACTGGGAATTCGATGTCGGCGCGCGCGCATTCTTCAGCAACGGTCTCGACGGTGAATCGAACCCTCTCGGCGGCACGCCGACCAATGCCGGCAATACCGTCGTCTCACGACTGCTCTGGAGCAACCTCAATTCGCTGGCGGGGGAAACCTATGGCCGGCTCGATCATTCGAGCGGTTTTTTCGTCAAGGGCTATCTCGGCGCCGGCGGACTGTTCAACGGCTTCCTCCACGACGAGGATTTTCCGGCAGGCCCTGCCTATTCGAACACGTACAGCACCGTAACGGGGAGCATGGGCTATGTCACCGCGGACGCCGGCTATACGTTCTTGAAAGCGCCCGGCGCCAAGCTCGGCGCCTTTGTGGGCTATAATTTTTTCAGCGAGCAGCTAATCTCTCACGGCTGCAGCCAGATGGCGGGCTCGGATATCTGCGCACCGCCCGACCCGACGAACGACATCACGGTCACGCAAGACATCCAATTCAATTCGCTGCGCGTCGGCCTTTCGGCCCAGTTCATGCTGAACGACAGGCTCAAATTCGTGGCCGATGCCGCCTATGTGCCGCTTGTCAGCGCCGTCGGCGTCGACGATCACAATGCAACGGCGAGCTATTTCCCTGAATCCGCATCCCGGGGCTACGGCACCATGATGGAGGCGTTTTTCAGCTACGACGTCACGCCTCATTGGAATGTCGGCGTCGGCGGCCGTTACTGGGCCTGGAACATGCACCAGGCCACCGACGAGTTCATCACCCGGACGTTGGGCCAGGGAATGCCGGCGCCCGAGTACGACGCGTACAACACCGATCGTTACGGCGTCTTTGTCCAATCAGGTTATCACTGGGGCGACACGACGCGGCCGGCCGGCGGCCGCGTCGACACGTTTGCCGAGCTGAGGCCGATGAATTGGTCTGGATTCTATGTCGGCGGGCATCTCGGCGGCGCATGGAGCAAGGCTGTGTGGTCGGATCCGTTCGGAGCCACACCTGGTACTGCGGGAGCCGAAAACGTACCCGGGTTCGGCGATCGCACGCAGGCTCACGGTCCGCTCGGCGGCGGCCAGATCGGGATGGATTGGCAAACCGATCAGTGGGTGTTCGGTCTCCAGACCGACGCCGACTACGCGACGATCCGCGGCGACAATACCTGTTTCTCGGGCCTTGGCGGCGTCAACTGCCAGCACCAGATCAATGCCTTGGCGACGCTCACCGGGCGCGCGGGCTTCGCCTGGGGCCGCTCGTTGTTTTATGTCAAAGGCGGCGGCGCCTTCGCCAGCACCGATTACAATATCAACGGCAATACCAATGGTTCGCTGACGCTCGGCAATCAGATCTCCACGGTCGACACGTTTGGCTGGACCGCCGGCGTCGGCCTCGAATACGCTATTACCGATCATTGGACGACGAGCTTCGAATACGATCACACCGGCCTCGGCGACGTCACCGCGCCGTTCCCCGCGATCGCGACGATCAACACGCAGCACATCGGCGTGACGCAATCGGTCGATACCCTCAAGCTCGGCGTCAACTACCGGTTCAACTGGTTCGAGCCTACCGCAGCCAATTGAGCATGCGCCAAAACGAATGGGGACGGGTCTTGCGACCCATCCCCACACGACCGGCGCCGCGGCGCTGAACCCGGAGACAAACGGCAGCGCAACATGCGCGCGGCCACTACGCAACTCTCAACAACGTTTATGCAAAACCGGTTACGCGTTGCCGAGCGGCAGCGCCACGAAGCGAGTGGCGTCGCCTATTTTCACGCGCATCAGAACCTGATGCTTGCCCTGCGACTTGGCGTCGGTCAGCGCCTGGCGGATATCGCCGGCATTGGTCACCGCCTTGCCGCCGACATCGAGGATGACGTTGCCGGTCTGGAAGCCCTGCTCTGCCGCAGGACCGTCCGGATCGACAGCCGTGACCACGACACCCTTGTCGCCCGAACCGGCGACTTGGCTCGCCGGCGCGACCTGCAGGCCGAGATGCGGCACGCCGGTCGGCTGCGAAGAGCCGTCGGTGTCGGCCTTGGCCTGACGCTGCTCGGTCGGCATCGTGCCGAGCGTCAGCGTGATGGTCTTCGGCTGACCCGCGCGGATAATGTCGAGCTTCACCGTCGCGTCCGGCGCCATCGTGCCGATGGTCCGGGCGAGATCGCGGGCATCCTTCACCGGATTGCCATTGACCGCGGTGATGACGTCACCTGACTTCGACCCCCGCCTTCGCGGCCGGGCTGTCCTTCTGCGGCTCATCGACCATTGCGCCTTGCGCACTCTTCAAGCCAAGGCTGTCGGCGATGCCCGCCGTGACCGGCTGAATCTGCACGCCGATCCAACCGCGGGTGACGCGGCCGTCCTTCTTGAGCTGCGCCACGACCATCTTGGCGGTATCGGCCGGAATGTCGAAGCCGATGCCGACCGAGCCGCCCGACGGCGAGAAGATCGCCGTGTTGACGCCGATGACATTGCCGTCGACGTCGAAGGCCGGTCCACCCGAATTGCCCTTGTTGATAGGCGCATCGATCTGGACATAGTCGTCATAGGGGCCGGCGCCGATATCGCGGCCGCGCGCCGAGACAATGCCCGCGGTCACCGTGCCGCCGAGGCCGAACGGATTGCCGACCGCAACGACCCAGTCGCCGACTTTCGGCGGCGTCGAAGCGAAGGTGACGAAGGGCAAATCCGACTTGCCGTCGACCTTGATCAGCGCGAGATCGGTCTTCGAATCGGTGCCGATGACCTTCGCGGTGTAGATCGTGCCGTCATCGGTCGTGACCTGCACCGACTTGGCGTGGTCGACGACGTGATTGTTGGTCACCGCATAGCCGTCAGCCGAGATGAAGAAGCCGGAGCCTTCCCCGGTAATCGTCTCGTGACGCTGCGGCATGCGGCCCATGCGCGGGCCGCCTTGGCCGCCTTGGCCGAACTGCTGGAAGAACTTTTCGAACGGCGAGCCGGGTTGCGCCGGGATGTCCTGCTGGTTGTCACCGTTGTCGCCTTCATCGTCCTGCATCATCGCAGGCGCGGCAGACGCCGGAATTTTGACGCGCACCGAGATCACAGCCGGCTTCACCTTGGCGACAAGGTCGGCAAAACCAGTCGGATGCTGCGTGATCGCGTCGGCGGCACTCGCACTCGACGTGTTGAAAGCATGCGACCAGTTGGTGTTTGGTCCGGCAACCATCAGCGCCGTGCCGACAACGGCCACGGAGGCAAGCAGGGTGAGCTTGCGCGCCGACAGTTCGAAGCCCTTCTTGGGCGAATTGCCCTCAGTCATTTCCATCTCCTCGATCAATGGGGTCCCATTGGGTCCAAATGGGGCGAACAAAGCCGGGGAGCGCCCGGCCACTGGAGACATATTTGCGCAAACCGTCTTACAGTGACCTGGAGACGGGATTAATTCTCAGACATAAACGGCGCCTAAACATTAAATTCCCGCAACAAAACGCTTGTCGTTATGATGCGGCAGAAAACGTGGGGAGGATTTCACGGTGACAGAGGTTTCATCCAAATTTTCACGACGCGGCTTCATTGCAAGCCTCGCGGCAACGCCAGCACTCGGCGCAGCGGCGGCGCCGGCTCTTGCCCAAGAGGCCACAACAACGAGCCCGGCAACGGCCGCGCAGACCGCGCTGAAAGACGCCAAAGGCACCAAGCTTGTTCTGCTCGGCACCGGCGCCGGACCGGTGCCCGGACGCACGCGGCGGATGACCTCCCATGCACTTGTGAGCAACGGCGCGATCTATGTCGTCGATTGCGGGCTCGGGCTGACCGATCGCTTCGCCGAGGCCGGACTCTCGTTCAATGCCGTGCGCGGAATCTACATCACCCATCATCACTTCGATCACAACGTCGAATACGGCCCGTTCCTCGCCGTCGGCTGGGTGCAGGGCATGCCGCTGTCGGTACGCGCCTATGGCCCGCCGCCGCTGAAGCAGATGACCGACGATTATTTCCGCTCGATGCGCACGACGTTCGATTTCTGGTCGGAAGACATGAAGATGAAGTCCATCGACACCATCGCGGTGACGGAAGTCGTTCAGCCCGGTCCGGTGATGCAGGACGACAATGTCAAAGTCGCCGCCGCGCTGGTCAACCATCCGCCGGTGAAGCCCGCCTTTGCCTATCGCTTCGACTTTCACGACCGCTCGATCGCATTTTCAGGCGACACCACGCCGGTCGAAAGCGTCGTGCAATTGGCCAAAGGCGCCGACGTTCTGGTGCATGAAGCCATGTACATGCCGGCGCTTGTCGATTATCTGCATGCGCAGATCGCCAAGGGCCGTCCTGTCAAGTTCGACGACTACATGGCGCACATGAAGGCCGACCACACGCCGGCGGAGGACGTCGGCCGCATCGCCCAGGAAGCCGGCGTGAAGACACTCGTGCTGTCACACCTGACTCCGGCAATCGACAGTATCAGCGACGACACATGGCGCGCGGCGGCCGCCAAGAACTTCCAGGGCGAGATCATTGTCGCCCACGATTTCACCGTGGTCTGAGACGGCCGAAGTCTCGCCGCATCGCGGAACCGGACGGCTCCCGCTATTGTTGTTTCGGCAATAGCGCGCCAAAGAACAGGTTCCGTCATGCAGCAGAAGCGTATCCATGAAAGCAACGGCCAGCGGACTTACGCCGTGGTGCTCGAGACTGGCGACGAGGTGATGGCCTGCCTCAAGTCATTCGTCGCCGCAGAGTCCGTCCGTACAGCGCAGTTCAGCGCCATCGGCGCGCTAAGCGACGTCGCGCTGATGTATTTCGATTGGGAGAAGAAAGCGTACCAGCGCATTCCGGTGCACGAGCAGGTCGAAGTCGCCTCCCTGACCGGCGATGTTGCCGAGAGCCCCGACGGCAAGCCGTCGCTCCACATCCATCTCGTGGTCGGCAAGCGCGACGGCAGCGCCATGTCCGGCCCACGCTCGAAGTGATCCTCACGGAAAGCCCCGCTCATCTCCGCAAGGTCAAGGATCCGGAGTCCGGCCTCGCGCTGATCCGCCCGGCGGCCTGAAGGCTTTACTTGCCGCCGCGTTTCACGCGACGCACCAGATAGTCGAAATTGACCACGAATTGATCGGGCCGGCTGATATCGTGCTTGAGCTTTTCGATGTCTTCACGCGGGAATTCCGGCGCCGGATCGCCGGCCGCTTCGGCAAGCAACTGCACCTGGGCGCCGTTCTCCAGCATGAGCACGCTGATCACCGCCTCCTCGATCGTCGCGCCGGTGACAACGGGGCCGTGGTTCTTCAATAGCACGCCCCGGCCCTGCCCGAGCGCACGCGCGACGCCGGCGCCCATGGCGTGGCTGCGGATAAGATTGATGGTGTCGGTATAGGTGCCGAGCGCCTCGTAGAACAGCGCACCGGGCTGCGAATAGCATTTCAGCGGCCGGCCGGTCGATGACAGCGCGACTGAATAGATCGGGTGGGTGTGGATCACGCAATTGACGTCCGGACGCGCCTTAAGGATTTCGGAATGGATGTAGACCTCGCTGTGCCGGCGGGCCGTGCCGGCGACGACATTGCCTTCGAGATCGATGGTGAGGATGTTTTGCATCGTGATCTCGTCGAGCCCGAGGCTATGCGCCTTCATGAAAAACAGGCCGGGATCGTCCGGCAGGCGGAACGAGATATGGCCGCGGGTAAAGTCGTCCTGACCTTCTTGCACCAGCACCTTGCCGGCCAGGATCAGCTTCTGCTTGATGGCATCGTGCGAGGCCCTCGCCGACCGCTTCGCCGACCCTTTTGAGGCTGCGTTCGAAGTCTTTTTGCCTTTTGTCTTTGTCCGTGCTTTGGCCATTGTCCTCACCTGTTCACCGCGCGCGGCGGCCATGATCGTTCGCGCGCAAGAAAACAGGGAATGAGCTGCGGCTCAAGGAAATTCTCGCGGTGAGGCGGCGCCACGTGCTGGGCGCGGCGCCGCCTCTCGAAAAGCGCCCGGGGATGAAGTGCGTCAGGCCGCTTTCCGATTGACCTGTGCTTCGGCCATCGTCGTCAGCTTCTGATCGGTCGCCTTCTCTTCTTCCAGCGTCTGATTGAGCAGCGGAACGACATTGCTATGGCCAAGCTGCTTGGCCCAGGCGATCAGCGTGCCGTAGCGCGTCATCTCGTAATGCTCAACGGCCTGCGCCGCGGCAATCAGCGCCGCATCCAGCACGTTCTTGTTCTCGACCTCTCCGGTCACTTCCTCGGCCTCGTCGATGATGCCGTCGATTGCCGGACAGTCGACGCCAGATGCCTTCTTGCCGAGCAGTTCGAATACCTGGTCGAGGCGCTTCACGTGATTCTCGGTTTCACGCAGGTGGGTCTGGAAACCCTGCTTGAGCTGCTGATCGCTGGCGTTCTTGATCATTTCCGGCAGCGCTTTGGTGATCTGCTTCTCCGCGTAATAGATATCACGCAGCTGATGCAGGAAGAGGTCGTCCATTGTCTTGATGTCTTTGGTGAACAGTCCCATGGCTGTCCTTTCTTATTGGTTTGGGTTGCGAGACGGCCAGCTAGGCGCCGGCCGGGTTACCCGGCGACAACGTTCATTGAGCGCGGCGGGTTGCACAGGGTAGATCGCGAAAAACGACGTCACGCCCCGAAGTAAAACGCATAGATTGCGGCAAACAGGACAACGACCCCGACGAGACCGAGGCCAAGGACGTAGCGCACGTGATCCCCTGTCTCGCCTTGCCGCGCTTCGTCCGTGGACAGAACCGTACGCGGTTCATCCGATGTCGCATGGGCCGGAGTGTCGGTCGGAGAAATCATGACAAACCTCCTCTTCCTTGTTGCAAATTGGCGATGCCGCCGCACGGCGCGGAGATGTGCGATCGCCCATCCTCGCGTTCGTGCGATGCCGCGTCTAATTATGCCTTGCAGCTTACGGCTGCGCCTTCAGCCACTCGTCGACGTTCTTGCGCACGGCGTCCTTGGCGATGCCGTAGCGTTCCTGGATTTTCCCTTCCAGCTGATCGCGCTGACCGTTGATCTGCGTGAGATCGTCGTCGGTGAGTTGGCCCCACTTCTCTTTGACTTTGCCCTTGGCAGACTTCCAATTTCCTTCGATGCGATTCCAGTCCATTTCCATCTTCCTCCGGGATTTGCGCTCTCGAGAGACTAACGTCGTAGCCCAATGCGCAGTTCCGTCGTTCCTCCGATCCCACTTTTTTGATGCAGCAAATGACGCAGGTGGAACTGGAGATTGGATGAACGGCTCATGAAGGCCTTCGAAGAACACACAAATTTGGAACGTGAAAGACGCGGAAGAGTTGGGGCCTGAGTACGCCTCGCTTTTGTTTGCTCAAGCTCAAACAAACGGGCGACAGAGGGAAACAGGAGAAACGTGCAATGAAAACACAAGCAACAAAACTACGATTGCTGATGACGGCCGCGGCCTTCGTCGGCTGTACCGCGATTGCTGCAGCGCAAACGCCCCAGTCACCGTCGGGCAGCGGCGCCGCGCCGGCAGCCGGCCAGAGCGAACAGAAAGGTGGCACCGGCGGCGCCATGATGCATCAGCCGAGCGGCGCGCAGTCGGGCGAGAAGGCACCGGGCGCGACCGGCGCGCAATCGGCGCAAAGCCCCAATGGAATGAAACCCGATCAGCGCACCGGTCAGAACGCCGCACCCGGCGAGAAGAATGAAAAGAGTTCGCAGCGTGGCGCGCAGGACGAGCGCGGCACCCAGCAGAAGGGCGCGCAGGAGGAACGCAACGAGCGCGGTGCGCAATCCGAATCGGGCAAGGCCGGCGTAAAGACGCAGGAGAATGCGCAAGGCAGTACGCACAGCGGCAGCGCGCAGGGCAGCGCGACGACAAACTCGCGCGGTGCATCGGTGCAATTGTCCAAGGACCAGCGCACGCGGATCAGCACGGTCATCGGCAAGAGCTCGTCGGCCCGCATAAATGGCCGGCCTGACTTTGATGTGACCGTTGGGGTCAGGGTTCCGCACAGCGTCCACGTGGAGGTGCTGCCGGAAGACGTCATCACGATCGTTCCGCAGTATCGCGGCTTCGATTACGTGATGGTCGGCGATCAGATCCTGATCATCGATCCGAGCACCTACGAGATCGTGGCCGTCATCGAGGCCTAACGCGTCGGCAAATGTAGCGAAGCGGTCCGCGCCGGCGTTTCGGCGCGGACCGTGTCCTATTCCTGCGTGGGACCAGAGCCGGCGTGCGAAAACGGAACGCTATGAAATCTTAGCTAGGCCTCATCGCTAGGCCGTCGGCTTGGCAAGCTCCCGCGAGGACGAGACGGTTTCCGCGCGCGGCGCAGACTGTTTCAGATTATGGTGCACCAAGTCGTGGATCACGCTCAATTTCTCCACGACCGGCGGCGATAGAATGAACGGATAGAGATCAGGTAAGCCCATGGTGCGGTTGAGGCCGTTGAGAGCATTGCTCAACGGGATCCATGTGTCGATCAATGGCGACGCCTCGCGCACGAGATAGGGATCGAAATCGACCTGCGCATCGAGTTCACCCGGAGAGGCGAGCCGTGGATGCACATACATCCCGAACGCCCGCGCCATTTCCAGCGTGTCGACAATATGCAGGTAATGCGCCCAGGTCTCGGCGAAATCCTCCCAGGGGTGCGAAGTCGCGTAGGCGCTGATGAAATGATCCTGCCAATCCGGCGGCGCGCCGTTGGCATAATAGGCCTTGAGCGCCTCGCCGTAGTCCGCTGTCTCGTCGCCGAAGGCGGCACGGCAGGTTTCGACAAGACCGCCGTCGCGCACCAGCACGTCCCAGGCGTAGTGGCCGACTTCGTGTCGAAAATGACCGGCCAGGGTGCGATAGGGCTCGCGCATCACGGCGCGGCGTCGCTCGCGTTCGGCGTCATCGGCCTCCTCAAGTGCGAGCGTGATCAAGCCGTTGTCGTGTCCGGTCATCACGCGCGGCCCTTCCGAATGCGGCGGGCTTTTGAGGAAATCGAATTGGAGCCTGGGCTGGCCATTCTCGTCATTCTCGTCGAGCGGCAGACGCAGCTTGAAGAGCGTGTAGAACAGCATGTGCTTGGCGAGCTCGATCTTACGCCAAGCCACGACGTTTTCCGGAATGGACGTATCTGGAACGGTGCGATTATGCCGACAGGCAGCGCAGTAAACGTCACCGGTGCCGGCGTCGACCATCCAGTTGCAGACGCCGATTTTCGCATTGGTGCACGGGCGATAGAGCTTGTTGTCGATCGCGAGCGCTCGCCAGACATCCGGCTGCTGCCCGCTCTTGGGCTCGATCGGTTCGAGGGCCGAGAGATTCATGATGTCGGGAATGAAGCCGAGGCGATGCGAGCACTTCAGGCACAGATCGTTCTCGAAATAAATCAACTGGCCGCAGTGCTGGCATTTAAACAACTTCATTGCCGTGCCTCCTGCTTTCCGGATAGCTCAGTATGATTAACATGAGAATACAATAGCCGCGAAATGTTACCGCGTGTGAATAGCCGGCGCGGCGATTGGTTCCTTGGTCAGAAGACAAGCGAAGTTTCGACGCGATCTCGGCACCAAATCAGGTCTCACGCGTTGTCGGTCGGATGATCAACACAAGCGGAGGAAACCGCCAATGAAAACTGCCAATAATCTTATAGCCCTATCCGCCGGCGCCATGCTGCTAAGCGGCGTTGCATTCGCACAGCAAGCCTCGACCGGCCGTGGCGAGGCAATGACCAGCGTACCGACGTCGGCCAAGACGGTGACCGACTGGTACAAGCAGTCGGTGTACGACAAGTCCGACAACAAGATCGGCAGCATCGACGATGTGCTGGTCGACCCGAGTGCCGGGCAGATCAATGCCCTGATCGTCGGCGTCGGCGGCGTGATCGGCTCCGAAAAGGACATCGCGGTGGATTTCAACTCCGTCAAGCCGACCACCAAGAACGACAAGGTCTATCTGACGATGGACACCACTCAGGACGCGCTGAAAAAGGCGCCGGGATTGAAATACGATCGTAGCAAGTCGACCTGGGTTCCCGACACTTCCAACAAGTAGCCGGCGTAAGCAGTTCGTCAGTGGACGCCCCGATGGCCGCCCCTCCGCAAGTGGGGGCGGCCTACTCTTTCCTGCATCACCGAGGAAGCCGGCTGGTCAGATCAGCGGCCGCATCGGCACATCGTCGTCGAAGTGCTGCGCGACGCGTTCGAGCACGCGCGGATTGAGCAGCGTCATCGTTCCATTGACCTGCTTGAACATGCCCATGCGGCGCAATTTGGCCAGCGTCTTGTTGGTATGAACAAGCGACAGGCCGAGCGCGTCAGCGATGTGCTGTTGGGTCAATGGAAAGGCGAACGTCTCGTTGTTGACCATTCCCAAAACCTTCGTGCGCTTGTAAAGCGTCACGATCAGTGCAGCCACCCGTTCTGCCGCGGTGCGCCGGCCAACGCTGGTCAAGTTCTCGTCAACAAAGCTCTCCGAACGCGAACCGAGCCAAGCCACGTCAAAGGCAAGTCCCGGCATCTTGCCGAACAGCCCCCAAAGCCTCTTGCGCGGCAGCACGCAGAGTTGGATGTCGGTCAAAGCCTCCATGCCATACAGCGCTGCATCGAACATCGCCGCCTGCAAACCAAGCAGATCGCCCGGCATGAGAAACGCCAGAATCTGCCGGCGGCCGTCCGGAAGCATCTTGTAGCGAAAGGCCCAGCCCGCATAGAGCGTAAAGACTTCCGGCGCCGGGTCGCCGATCCGGATGATCTCGGTGCCGGCCGGCATATCCAGGTGCGCGCTCTTGATGTCCTGGATCGACGCCAACTCTTCGGCGGTCACCGGCTTGAACATTCCGCACGCACGCAACTCGCAATCATGGCAGGGGACCTGCATGCCTTGGCTCTTCGGATAAAATGGCTGAATGGGTAAAGTCGGCAAAACCCGCCGGGCGGAGCGTAATGTCCTTGTAACTTACGAAAAAAGCGTTCTGACGGCTCCGAAAGGGGAACTCCGGCTGGGTGCAATGGTTCCACGTTTGATGGCGGTGCGATTTATCAAATGACATAGGAAGTTCTGATTCTGTGGATTAGTGTCGACTTAATTGCCGCCAGGGTGCCTTCATTTGGGACCGCTGAAGGCTTCGATTGGCCGGGCTTCATGCCGTCTCGGATGAAAAGTCCGTCAACCACCGGGCGCAACATTTGATCGAGCCAAAGGTCGGCCAGAGACCGCTCACGCTGCTGAATCGCAGCCTGTTGGCGACAACCGTGCTCGCGGCGCTGATCATGGCGGCCGCCTTTTGGCTCGGCGCCCGCAGCGAGAGCGACGATCGCTGGGTGCTGCACTCGCTCGACGTCCGCACGCAACTCACCGGTATTCTGAGCCTGGTGCAAAGCGCCGAGACCGGTCAGCGCGGCTACCTGCTGACCGGCCGCGCCACATACCTCGAGCCTTACGATCGCGCCAACGCCGAGCTGCCGCCCACGCTGGATCATTTCCAGGATCTGGTCAGCGACAATCCCCGACAGAAGCAACCGCTGAAGCAACTGCGCGATCTCATCTCGGCCAAGCTCAACGAATTGCGTTCGACAGTCGAAACCTACAAAGCCGGGAATCGGGATGCGGCTCTGGCGACGGTCGACAACGATAACGGCTTGCGCCTGATGCAGCAGATCCGTGATCAGGTTGCGGCGATGCAGGCCGCCGAGGACACATTGCTCGCCGAGCGCCAATCAACCGCCGAGCGCTCGGCTACCATGCTTCAGGTGGGCGTTGCCCTCGCCTTTCTGATGATCTGCGCCATGGGCTTGCTGATCGCCCGCTTTACCCGCAAATCGTTCGCCGCGCTCACGACGGCGCGCGACCGGCTCGCGGCGTCCAACGAGCAACTCATCGAGCAGGTGACGCGGCGCGAAACCGCCGAGAGTCAGCTCCGGCAGGCGCAGAAGATGGAAGCGCTCGGCCAGCTCACCGGCGGCATCGCCCACGATTTCAACAATATGCTCGGCGTGATCATGGGCGCGCATGATCTCGCGTCGCGGCGCATGCAGAAAGGCGACTTCAATATCGATCGCTTCCTGAACGCCGCGATCACCGCAGCCGAGCGCGCGGCGGCCCTCACTCAGCGGCTGTTGGCGTTCGCACGGCAGCAGCCTCTGGCCCCGCGCCGGCTCGACGCCAACAGGATGATCGTGAACATGTCGGATCTGCTGCACTCGACGCTTGGCGAGCAGATCCACATCGAGACAGTCGCGGCGGCGGGCTTATGGACGATCCATGCCGATCCACAGCAGCTCGAGAACGCCCTCATCAACATTGCCGTCAACGCCCGTGACGCCATGCCTGGCGGGGGCAAGCTCACCATCGAGACCGCCAACACCCATCTCGACGACGCCTATTGCCGGCAAAATCCGGAAGTCGAAGCGGGCCAATTCGTGCAGATCGCGATCACCGATACCGGGCTTGGCATGCCGCCCGAAGTCGCGGCGCGCGCCTTCGATCCGTTCTTCACAACCAAAGCTGCGGGCAAAGGCACGGGCCTTGGACTGAGCCAGGTCTACGGCTTCGTCAAGCAATCGCATGGCCACATCAAGGTCTACAGCGAGCTCGGCTCCGGAACGACTGTGAAGATTTATCTGCCGCGACTGATCGGCGATGCGCAGGAGGTCAGGCGCGAGGTCGCCGAACCGATACGGACTGGGGCCCGCAGCGAGATCATCCTCGTAGTTGAGGACGATGCGCTGATGCGGCGGCTGGCCGCCGACGCGCTGCACGAGCTCGGCTACACTGTGTTCGAGGCCGACAGCGCGGCGAGTGCGCTGACCACGCTCGACCGAGTTGCGGAAGTGAAGCTGCTCTTCACCGACGTTGTGATGCCCGACATGAACGGCAAGAAGCTCGCCGACGAAGCCGCGCGCCGCCGCCCGGGCCTCAAGGTAATCTTCACCACCGGCTATACCGCGAACGCGGTCGTGCACGGCGGAACGCTCGATCAGGGCGTCAACTTCCTGTCCAAGCCGTTCACGCTCGATCAGCTCGCTGCCAAAATACGCAGCGTGCTCGACACTTGAGCTAGTTGATGGCGACGGCGGCGCGGCCGTCGTCCTGCTTGGGGCCGTCGTCGTTGGCGAAGATCCGCTGCAAGGATTCCCGCTCGATCGGCTTCTGCAGCACCGGAATGCCGCTGAAGCGCGCATCGACACTGTCGAAATCATAGCCGGTGACGAACACGAACGGCACGCCACGCCGCGCCAAGATCTCGGCGACCGTATAGACCAGGTCATCGCCCAGATTTATGTCGAGCACGGCTGCGTCGATGCCCGGCTGGCGCGCGGCGGCAAGCGCCTCCGACACAGTAGCAACTGGGCCGAGCACATCGAAGCCAAACTCGGCAAGCGTCTCCTGGATCATCATCGCGACCAGCGCCTCGTCCTCAACCAAGAGCACACGCGGCTGACGGCCGGTCTGCGCGGCCAGACCGGCGCCGTTCCCAGCGCCGATTTTCGTGTCGGCGCCGTTGCGCAGCGTGCGAACCGAGTGCGACTTGACCAGCTCGCTGCGTGGGATCGAGAAGACGCAGCACAAGCCGTGCGGCTCCCAATTGAACTCAGCCTTGCCGCCAAGCTGCTGCTCGATGCTCGCGGTGATCACCTTGAGACCGAAATTTCGTACCGACGGCGCCGCAATAGGTGGACCGTCGCGTTCGGCCCAGGTGAAAGTCAGCACATCGGAATTCAGATCCCAATCGAGGTGGATTCTGCCGTTGGGGGCCGACAGCGCACCGTGCTTTGCCGCGTTGGTCGCAAGCTCGTGCAAAGCGAGCGCGAGGCCTTGTGCCGTCGCCGGCTGCAGCGAAACATCAGGACCATGGCATTGAATCCGGTCACCACTTCGATACGGCGCCAATTCATCGGTGACCAGCGTGGCGAGATCGGCGCCGTTCCACCGCGAATCGGACAACAGCGTGTGGGCCCGCGCCAACGCTTTGATGCGGCCCTCGATCCCGTGGACATAATCCTTCACCGTCTTGGCGCGGGTCAGCCGGATGATCGACTGAATCACCGCCAGCGTATTGCGGGCACGATGGTCGACTTCGCGCGCGAGCAGCACCTGGCGTGCCTCGGCCTCCTTGCGATCGGTGACATCGACGGTGACGCCGGAAATGCGCACGACCTTGCCCGCGTCGTCGACGCTCGCCGCCGCGGTGCCGACGCACCAGCGAATCTCGCCGTTCGGCCGCACCACGCGAAATTCGGTCTGCTGGGTCCGCGTCCCCGCCGCCATGCCCTGGCTGATCTCTTCGAGCGGCCGCCAGTCGTCCGGATGAATGAGCGCGCGGAGGCTGTCGGCGCTGATCTTGAAGGTCGCCGAATCGACGCCGAAGATGCGGTAGGTGCCCTCGTCCCAGGCCCATTCGCCGGAAATCAGATTCCAGTCCCAGGCACCCATTTGACCGGCGGCGAGCGCGAGGCCCCTCGCCTGCTCCGCCTGCTTCAGACTTGCATGCGAAGCCTCAAGCTGCGCCGTGCGCTCGGCCACGCGCTGCTCCAGAAGTGAATTCAAGCGCTCGAGTTGCCGCGTCTTGCGGAACAGCTCGGCGAAGACCCTGACTTTGGCCCGCAGCACCTCCGGCACCACCGGAACCGGGACGTAGTCGACGGCGCCCATATCGTAGCCGCGCACGCGATCGACGTCGGTGAGAAGGATCGCCGAGATGAAAATGATCGCGGTCTTGGAAAAACGCGGGTGCTCGCGGATCATCGACGCAAGCTGGAAGCCGTCGAGCTCCGGCATGCAGACGTCGACCAGAACGACCGCGACATCGTTCTTCAGCAGGAACTGCAGGGCCTCGCGCGCCGATGAAGCCTTGACCAGATTCTCATTGAGCTGATCGAGAATGACTTCATAGGCAAGAAGCTTGTCCGGCTGGTCGTCGACCAACAGGATATTGATTTTTTCGGCCGCTTCGGCCGCGAGTTGTCGTTTGATTTGTTCCACCATGAGGGTCGGCTCAGCGATGCAGCCACATCCGCAAAGCGGAGAGCAGTTGTTCGGTATTGACGGGTTTGGCCAGATAATCGGACGCACCGGCCAACAGGCACTTCTCGCGATCGCCCTTCATCGCTTTCGCGGTCAGGGCGACGATCGGCAGACGGCGATACGCCTTGTTCTGCCGGATTTTCTCGATGGTTTGATAGCCGTCCATCTCCGGCATCATGATGTCCATGAGCACGATCGCAAGCGACGGCGTCTCGTCGATCAGCGTGATCGCTTCCGCGCCCGTCGTCGCCGTAAGCACGTTCATGCCGCGGCGTTCGAGCGCGCTCGACAGCGCGAAGATGTTGCGCGGATCGTCGTCGACCAGGAGCACGGTGCGCCCAACCAGATCCTCATCCGACGAATTCAGCCGCTGCAGCATGTTCTGCTTCTCGGCCGGCAGGTCGGTGATGACGCGATGCAGGAACAGCGCAGTTTCGTTGAGCAGACGTTCAGGCAACTCGACGCCCTTGACCACGATGCTGCGCGCCATGGTGTGAAGCTTCGCATCCTCCTCGGCCGACAGTTCGCGACCGGTGAAGACCACGACCGGAATATCAGCCAGCCTCTGGTCGTCACGCATGTGTTCGAGCACTTCGAAGCCAGACATGTCGGGAAGCCGTAGATCGAGCACGACGCAGTCGCATTGCTGCTGCTGCAGCGCGGCCAACGCGTCGCTGCCGGTTTCGGCATTGACGATCTCGATATCGTCGTGGCCGAGCAATTCGCGGATGCTCATTTGCTCGGCTGCATTGTCCTCGACGACCAGAAGGCGCCGGCGCCGCGGCTCGGCGAATTGCTTGATCCGCGACAGTGCTTCGTCGATGCCTTCGCGCGTCGTCGGCTTATTGACGAAAGCGAAAGCGCCGCGGGCGAGCCCGTGCTGGCGATCCTCGTCGAGCGACACGATCTGCACCGGGATATGCCGCGTCAGCGGATTCTGCTTGAGCTGGCTCAGCACGTTCCAGCCCAGCATGTCGGGCAGGAACACGTCGAGCGACACCGCCGTCGGCTGATATTGCTTGGCAAGATTGAGCGCATCGTCGCCGCGCATCGCCAGTAGAGCCTTGAAGCCCTTATCGCGCGCCAGATCGACCATGATGCGGGCGTAATGCGGATCGTCCTCGACGATGAGAAGGATGGCGTCTCCCGCCTGGATTTCCATCCTGTCGTCGGGAATCTGCTCGACCACGCGTTCGGGAACGATGCGCAGGCCGGCCAATTGGGTCGGCGCCGTCGATATTGCTGCGGGTGCGGCCGTGGCATTGGGGCCGACATATTTGACCGGCAAATAGAGCGTGAATGTCGAGCCGACTCCGGATGCGCTGCGCAAATGGATTTCGCCGCCGAGCAGGTTCGCCAATTCGCGGCTGATGGCGAGCCCAAGGCCGGTGCCGCCGTATTTGCGGCTGGTCGAGGCATCGGCCTGCTGGAACGCCTCGAAGATGAGCTTCTGCTTCTCCGCCGGGATACCGATACCGGTATCGGTGACTTCGAAGGACGACGACTGCCGGAACCTGGCTCAGAACCGGATGGTCGACGCTCCAGCCGTTCAAGGCGCGCGACACGGCGAGGCGAACGCCGCCTTGCGCGGTGAATTTGAACGCATTCGACAGCAGATTCTTGAGCACTTGCTGCAGGCGCTTGGTGTCGGTCGTGATCGTACGGGCAAGATTGGGATCGGTATTGACCTCGAACGAAAGCTGGCGCGTCTCGGCTTCGTGACGGAACGGCCGCGCCACCATGTCGAGCAGATTGGTGACGTAGACGTCCTCGGCGTCGACCGTGACGGTGCCGGACTCGATCTTGGACAGGTCGAGAATGTCGCTGATCAGATTGAGCAGGTCGGTGCCGGCGCCGTGAATGGTACGGGCGAATTCGACCTGCTTGCCGCTGAGATTGCCTTCCGGATTATCGGTGAGCTGCTGGCCGAGAATGAGGATCGAATTGAGCGGCGTGCGCAGCTCGTGTGACATGTTGGCAAGGAATTCCGACTTGTATTTCGAGGTGAGCGCGAGCTCGGTCGCCTTCTCTTCCAGCGCGCGGCGCGCCTGCTCGATTTCCTGATTCTTGCGCTCGACTTCGACATTGCGCTCGGCGAGTTGTTGCGCCTTCTGCTCGAGCTGCTCGTTGGTCTGCTGCAATTCGCGTTGCTGCGCCTGCAATTCACCGGCGAGCTGCTGCGACTGCTTGAGCAGACCTTCGGTCTGCATGGTGGCTTCGATCGAGTTGAGCACGATGCCGATCGAGGTGGTGAACTGCTCGAGGAACATCGTTTGCAGCGCGGTGAATTCGTGGATCGAGGCAAGCTCGATCACCGCTTTCACCTGATTTTCGAACAGAACCGGCACCACGATGTTGTTGCGCGGCGCCACCTTGAACAGCGCCGACGAGATCGGGGTCGCGCCGTCCGGCATTTCTGTGATCAGCATGCGGCGTTTGTCGACAGCACATTGCCCGATCAGGCCCTCGCCGAGGCGCATCGCCTGCGGATGACCGTTGGCGTCGTCGTCGGCATAGGCTGAGAGCAGATTGAGCCCCCGCTCTTCCTCGCTCGTTGACCTGATAGATCACGCCTTGATGCGCGTTGACCAGCGGCGTCAGCTCCGAAAGCAACAGCCGGCCCACCGTGGTCAAATCTCGCTGGCCCTGCAACATATTGGTGAACTTGGCGAGATTGGTCTTGAGCCAATCCTGCTCGGTATTGCGGTCGGTGGTGAGCCGCAAATTGTCGATCATGGTATTGATGTTGTCTTTGAGCTCGGCGACTTCGCCGCGCGCATCCACCTGAATCGAGCGCGTCAGGTCACCCTTGGTCACGGCCGTTGCCACCTCGGCGATAGCGCGGACCTGCGTGGTCAAGTTCGCAGCTAGAAGGTTGACGTTGCCGGTCAGGTCCTTCCAGGTACCGGCGGCGCCGGGCACGTTGGCCTGGCCGCCGAGGCGGCCTTCGACACCGACCTCGCGCGCCACCGAGGTCACCTGGTCGGCGAAGATCGCGAGCGTGTCGGTCATATTGTTGATGGTTTCGGCCAGCGCCGCCACCTCGCCCTTCGACTTCACGGTGAGATTCTGCTTGAGGTCGCCATTGGCGACCGCGGTTACCACCTTGACGATGCCCCGCACCTGTTCGGTCAGGTTGGCGGCCATGACGTTGACGGTGTCGGTGAGATCCTTCCAGGTACCGGCGACGCCGGGCACCTGCGCCTGGCCGCCGAGAAGGCCTTCGGTGCCGACTTCGCGCGCCACGCGGGTCACCTCCGAGGCGAAGCCGTTGAGTTGGTCCACCATGGTGTTGATGGTGTTTTTCAGCTCGAGGATTTCGCCCTTCACGTCGACCGTGATCTTGCGGCTCAAGTCGCCGCGCGCCACCGCGGTGGTCACTTCGGCGATGTTGCGGACTTGGGTGGTCAGGTTTGCCGCGAGCAGGTTGACGTTGTCCGTCAAGTCCTTCCAGGTGCCGGCCACCCCGGGCACGACGGCCTGGCCACCGAGCCTTCCGTCAGCGCCGACCTCGCGCGCGACGCGCGTCACTTCAGCGGCGAAGGAGCGCAACTGCTCGACCATCGTATTGAGCGTGTCTTTCAGAAGCAGCATTTCGCCGCGCACGTCGACGGTGATTTTCTTCGACAGGTCGCCGCCGGCGATGGCGGTCGCGACCTCGGCGATATTGCGCACCTGCGCCGTCAGATTCGACGCCATGAAGTTGACGTTGTCGGTCAGATCCTTCCAGGTGCCGGCGACGCCGGGCACCTGCGCCTGACCGCCGAGCTTCCCTTCGGTGCCGACCTCGCGCGCGACGCGCGTCACTTCGGAGGCAAACGCATTGAGCTGATCGGCCATCGTGTTGATGGTGTTCTTCAGTTCGAGAATTTCACCCTTCACGTCGACCGTAATCTTGCGGCTCAGATCGCCACGCGCCACCGCGGTGGTCACCTCAGCGATGTTACGGACCTGCGCCGTCAAGTTGCCGGCCATCGAGTTGACCGAGTCGGTCAAATCCTTCCAGGTGCCGGCGACGCCCGGCACGTTGGCCTGACCGCCGAGCCGACCTTCGGTGCCGACCTCGCGCGCCACGCGCGTCACTTCGCCGGCAAAGCGGTTGAGCTGATCCACCATCGTGTTCAGCGTTTCCTTGAGCTGCAGGATCTCGCCGCGCACGTCGACGGTGATCTTGCGACTCAAGTCGCCGCCAGCGATGGCGGTCGCCACTTCCGCGATGTTTCGAACCTGGCCGGTGAGGTTCGAGGCCATCGAATTCACCGAATCGGTCAGATCCTTCCAGGTTCCGCCGACGCCCGGCACGTTGGCCTGACCGCCGAGCTTGCCTTCGGTGCCGACCTCGCGTGCCACGCGCGTGACTTCGGCAGCGAAGGCGTTGAGCTGATCGACCATGGTGTTGAGCGTGTCTTTCAGCTCGAGGATTTCACCGCGCACGTCGACCGTGATCTTGCGGCTCAAGTCGCCACGGGCGACCGCGGTCGCGACTTCGGCGATGTTGCGGACCTGGCCGGTCAGGTTCGAAGCCATCGAATTCACCGAGTCGGTCAGATCCTTCCACGTGCCGGCAACGCCGCGCACCGTGGCCTGGCCGCCGAGCTTGCCTTCGGTGCCGACCTCGCGCGCCACGCGCGTCACTTCGCCGGCGAAAGCGTTGAGCTGGTCCACCATGGTATTGATCGTGTCTTTGAGCTCGGCGATTTCGCCGCGCACGTCGACCGTGATCTTCTTCGACAAATCGCCGGTCGCGATGGCGGTCGACACTTCGGCGATATTGCGGACCTGCGCCGTCAGGTTCGAGGCCATCGAGTTGACCGAGTCGGTCAAATCCTTCCAGGTGCCGGCGACGCCGAGCACGTTGGCTTGACCGCCGAGCCGGCCGTCGGTGCCGACCTCTCGCGCCACGCGCGTCACTTCGCCGGCGAAAGCGTTGAGCTGATCCACCATCGTATTGATGGTCTCTTTGAGCTGCAGGATCTCGCCCGACACATTGACCGTGATCTTCTTCGACAGGTCGCCGCCGGCGATGGCGGTCGCGACATCGGCGATGTTGCGGACCTGCGCCGTCAGATTGCCGGCCATGAAATTGACGCTGTCGGTCAAGTCCTTCCAAGTGCCGGCGACGCCGGGCACCTGCGCCTGGCCGCCGAGCTTGCCTTCGGTGCCCACTTCGCGCGCGACGCGCGTCACTTCCGAGGCGAAGCCATTGAGCTGGTCCACCATCGTGTTGATGGTGTCTTTGAGCTCGGCGATTTCGCCGCGCACGTCGACGGTGATCTTGCGGCTCAAGTCACCGCGCGCCACCGCCGTGGTCACATGTGCAATGTTGCGGACCTGGTCGGTCAGGTTGCCGCACATGGCGTTGACCGAGTCGGTCAGATCCTTCCAGGTGCCGGCGACACCGGGCACGATGGCCTGGCCGCCGAGCTTGCCGTCGGTGCCGACCTCGCGCGCCACGCGGGTGACTTCCGACGCGAACGAGCGCAGCTGATCGACCATCGTATTGATGGCTTCTTTAAGCTGCAGAATTTCGCCGCGCACGTCGACGGTGATCTTCTTCGACAAGTCGCCATTGGCAACCGCGATCGTCACATCGGCGATGTTGCGCACCTGCGCGGTGAGGTTCGATGCCATCGAATTCACCGACTCGGTCAGGTCCTTCCACACGCCGGTAACGCCGCCGACCTGCGCCTGGCCGCCGAGCTTGCCTTCGGTGCCCACTTCGCGCGCGACGCGCGTCACTTCCGAAGTGAACACGTTAAGCTGCTTGATCATCGTGTTGACGATTTCGGCGGACCGTAGAAACTCGCCCTTGAGCGGCCGGCCGTCCACATCGAGCGGCACTGTCTGCAACAGGTCGCCCTGCGCCACCGCGGCGATCGCGCGGGTCACTTCGGTGGTCGGCCACAACAGATCGTCGATCAGAGCATTGACGCTCGATTCCATTTCACCCCAGGCGCCGTCATCAAGGCCGAAGCGCACGCGCTGCCGTGTCTGGCCGTCGCGGCCCACCACTTGGCCGACCCGATCGAGCTGCGCGGCCATGCGCTGGTTGGCGGCCACGATCATATTAAATGTGTCGGCGATCTTGCCGATGATGCCGACGCGGTCGCCCGACATGCGCACCGAGAAATCGCCGACCTGCATCGCCTGCATCGCGTTGAGAAGTTCGACAAGGCCGCTTGCATCGGCACCTCCATTGAGATGCTCGGGACGGTCGTCCAGATGGGCAGGAACGGCAGGATGCGCGCCAGCGGCGGCACCGTTGGCGGCGATGGCGCCAACGGACTCTTCAGCGGTCGACATAAATCTCTCCAGGGACCGACCGCAGGCTTTCGAGCTTGCGGTGGTCGAGAACATGGTCTTCAAACCCCCGACCATTAGGCAGGGTAGTGTGTGGGCCTACGGCAGTACAGTCGTACCTTGCGGCCCAGAGTAAGCGCCGCGGCCGACTATTTGCGGCATAGCGACGCACGCCGAACGGGAGTAAATCCCGCAGCGAGAAGTGACCAGATCGTCGAGGAATGCCCCTCACGTAGGGCCTCTATTCCATCGTTTGTGACCTGTCCAAACGCAACGAGCGGCAGAAAGTTCCATTGGAAATCGTTTCAGAACCCGCCGTCTGCGTTGCGGCCTGCATCTGGCACATCCAACGGCTGTGAAATTTCACCCATCGGGTTTGGCTGGAACGATGCCGCACCTCCCGACTTGACTGTATTGTCAAAAGACGTAGTGTGAGGTCGGGGGACCTGCGTGAGCAAAGAAGACGTCGCCTGTTACAGGCTATACGCGGCCAATTGCCTGGACATGGCCGGCTCTCGGAGTGCGGAGCGTAAACTGTTCCTGCTCAAAATGGCGCAAGACTGGGGAAGCTTGGCTGACCGTCTCGAAAGAGCACAACAAGAAGGCCGGGCAGACGGCATGGGCGGAAAGAGCAACTCGCCGGACGGCTCGGCCCAGCCAAACCGCACAGCGTCGCCGGAAAACATATGAGCCGATTGGACGTAAGCCGCTTCGGAGCGGAGCGGTAGGCAACGGCTTCTGCGGCGCCGCTATTATGGTATTTTAGCTCCGGCTCCTACCCTATTTCATCGCCCTTTACCCATCCCACTGCCGTCCATTCTGATCGCCATGGCTGACGCCGACCACCAGGCCAAGAGCCAAGAAAGCCGACAACAAAAGAAGAAGTGTTTCGGCTGCTCGCGGATCCTGAGACGCATGGTCTGGACGACGACCAAGGTGATAAGGCCGGCCAAAAGATCCGCCGCATCGACACCCATGCCGCCGCGGTCTTTCTCGCCGGCGACCTTGTTTTCAAAATCAAGCGCGCGGTGAAATATCCGTTTCTCGATTATTCGACTTTGGACCGGCGTAAGGCCGCCTGCCTCGCCGAGCTCGACGTCAATCGCGCCTTCGCGCCGCAGCTCTACCGCCGCGTAGTGGCGATCACGCGCGAGGCCGATGGCGCGCTCGCGCTCGATGGCACCGGCGAGCCGGTGGAATGGGCGGTCGAGATGGCGCGGTTCGACGAGAACAAGACGCTCGACCGCCTGGCGGAGCGCGGCCGGCTATCCGATACGCTGACACGAAAGCTCGCCGCCGCGGTCGCTGGCATGCATGAGCACGCCAAGCCGGTCGACCCGGAGTCTTGGATCGCGGCCGTCGAAGGCTTCATCACCGAGAACACGGCCGCGTTTCGCAACCACGGCGATCTGTTCGCTAACCATCTGGTCGATCTGCTCGAGCGCAAGTCACTTGCCGCCTATCGTCGGCTGCGTCCGCTGCTCGTCGCGCGCGGCGCACAAGGCCTGATCCGCCGCGGCCATGGCGACCTTCATCTCGGCAATGTCGCCATTCTCGACGGCGAGCCGATCGCATTCGACGCTCTCGAATTCGATCCGATCTTCGCCGCCGGCGACCTGCTTTACGACCTCGCCTTCCTGCTGATGGACCTGGTCGAGCGCGGCCTGCCACGCGCGGCCAACGACGTCCTCAACGGTTATTTCGCCGCAGTCCGTCGGATCGAGGATTGCGACGGCGTCGCCGCCTTGCCCTTCTTCATCTCGCTGCGCGCGGCGATCCGTGCCAAGGTGACAGCGGCGCGGCTTGCGCTTGCCAAGACTGAAGACCACGACAAGATCGCGCGCGCCGCCAAGTCCTATTTCAAGCTCGCGCTCGATGCACTCACCGAGACGAAGCCGGTCGTGGTCGCCACCGGCGGATTGTCGGGCACAGGAAAGTCGGTGCTGGCGCGTGCGCTGGCGCCGCTTCTGCCGCCATTGCCCGGGGCGCTGGTCTTCCGCTCCGACGTCGAACGCAAGACGCTTCACGGCAAGGCCGAGACCGATCGTCTCCCGGCCGAAGCCTACCGGCCGGAAGTGACGGACAACATCTACCGAATCTTGGCCGACAAGGCGGCACGCGTCGCCCGCGCCGGCCATTCCGCGATCGCCGACGCAGTATTCGCCGGTCCCGAACGAACGCACCGCGATCGAAGCCACGGCGAAAGCGGCCGGCGCCGACTTCCACGGCCTATTTCTGATGGCCGATCTGGCGACGCGGCTCGCCCGCATCGGCACCCGCGGCCCCGATGCCTCCGATGCCGATGCCGCTGTGGCGCAACAGCAGGAGAGCTTCGCCAGCGAAGACGTTGCCTGGGAGATCATCGACGCGTCAGGAACGGCCGAGGAAACGCTCAGCCAGGCGCAAACCGAGATCGCCCGGCGGAGCTGAAAGCGTCCGCGAATCAGACAATTGTCTGTGCGATCGCCGCAGCGTATCCACTCGGGTTTTATTGGGCAATTTTAGCGCAATTCCGCAGGAATCAGACCGGGCCGCCGGACTTCCCGTCATGGCGGCCAAGCTTGGCGCCCCGCAAAGCATGCGCAAGCCGTCCCGGCAAGCGAGTTTTTTGACCGCGGTCGAGGATTGCTTGAATATTCAGGGCATAAAGAACAACGTTCGACCGTGACGACCAGAGCAGGCAGCCTCATCCATGAAGCTTTCGTCCCGGATGGCACTGGCGATGGTGGTGCTTGTGGCGCTGACCGCGCTCGCCGTCGGCTGGCTGTCATATCACAACGTCAGATCCGCGGTTTTGCCGAGCGCAGCGGAGCGCGCCGAGGTGCGTGTACGCGTGCTGGCGACAACGCTGGCAGGGAGCGTCGGCGGAGCGCGCGAAGACATCATCGGATTCCAGAAGGCCGTCGCACTTCAGGGCATCGTGCGGGCGCGCGCCGCTGGTGGCGTCGATCCCCAGGACAACATGACCGAGGCGGCATGGTCCGCGCGCCTCGCCGACCGCTTCGTCGCCGAACTCATGGCGAAAAAATCGTACGATAAGTTTCGCATCATCCAAGCCGATGGCCGCGAAATCGTACGAGTTGACCGGTCCGGACCGAACGGCGCGGTGCGCGTCGTTCCCGACGAGGAATTGCAGCAGACATCCGAGCGTCCCTTTTTCGTCCCTGCGCTCGCCACACCGCTCGATCAGGTCTACGTGTCGCCGATCGACCTCGTTCAAGATAACGGCGCCATTCACGTTCCCCATGTCCCTGTGCTGCGCGTTGCGATGCGGGTCGATCTACCGGACGGCAAGCCGTTCGGCATCGTCATCATCAATGTCGACATGCGGCCGATCTTCCGCGAGCTCGCGGCAAGCACGCAACCCGGCTACCAAGTCTATGTCGTCGACGACCGCGGCAATTACCTCCTCAACCCCGATCATTCCCGGGAATTTTCTATCGATCTTGGCAAGCCGCAGCGCTGGCAGAACGACTATCCCGTCATAGCGCCGCTGTTCACGGAGGACGAGGCAAAATCGCTGTTCCTGACCGATGACAAGAACGCCGAGTTGCTCGTCAGCCTTGCATCGGTGCGGCTGGCCGACGGACCGCGCGTCGGCGTCCTGGAGGTCGCTCCATTCTCCGCCGTCGTGGCGCCGGCGCTCGCGGTCGGACGTTCGACGTTACTTGTTGGTCTGACCGCGGTGTTGTGCGCAACGGTGCTTGCGATCCTGCTGGCACGTTCGCTCACGCGGCCGCTGGTGCAGATGACGCGGGCCGTTGAGGCCTTCGGCCGCGATCAATCGGACTGCCCTGCCCGCGGTCGGCGGCGAACAATCGCTCGCGCTCCCCAGCGAGCGGCCGGCGAAATCGGCGTGCTGGCGACCGCCTTCACGCGCATGATGGCGGAGGTCAAGGAAAAGACCGCGTCGCTGGAAAAGGCCATCGCTGAGCACCGCCGCGCCGAAGCCGAGATCGAACGGCATTCCGACCGCGAACGGCTGCTCAGCGCGGCGGTGCAATCGTCGAATGATTTCATCGTCACCCTGACCCTGGACGGCGTCGTCACCAGCTGGAATCCGGCCGCCGAGCGCCTGTTCGGCTGGACCGCCGAGGAAATGTTCGGCCGCAGCATCGACCGGATCGTGCCAAAGGATCGATTCATGAAGTGCGGTTTATCTTCGATACCATCGCCCGTGGCGAAATCCTCGAAGACTTCGAAACGCTCCGGCTCAACCGAGGTGGTCGACAAGATCACGCTTTCGCTGAGCGTCGCACCGATCAAGCTCGCATCGGGGGCCGTAGTCGGCGCCTGCTCGCTCGCCCGTGACATCACCGCGGAGAATGAGGCGAAGGAGCGGCTGGAGCGGGAGATCGCCGAACGGCGTCGCATTGCCGAAGTTCTGGACAACACCATCAACAGTATGGCCGATGCAGTGCTCGTCGGCGATCGCGACGCCAATATTGTACTGTGCAATCCGACAGCGCAGCGCATGATGAACATCTCACGTCGGTATGACACCCGCGCAATGGACCCTCGCCCACGAAATTTTCATGGCGGACGGCGTGACGCCGATGCCGCTGGAGCAACGGCCGTTGATGCGCGCGGTGCGCGGCGAGTTGTTCGAGAACTACGAGCTCATCGTGCGTTACCCACACCTGCCGAAACCCCGTCACCTACATCGCGACCGGCAGCCCCATTCGCTTGGGCTCGCAAGATTCCGCCGGCGGCGTCGTGGTCTATCACGATGTGACGGAGGCGCGTGAAACCGAGCGGCAATTGCGCCAGGCGCAGAAGATGGAATCGGTCGGACAATTGACCGGCGGCGTCGCCCACGATTTCAACAATATCCTGACCGTGATCACCGGCACGATCGAAATCCTGGAAGAAGGCGTCGCCGACCGGCCTGAACTCGCCGCCATCGCCAAGATGATCGACGACGCCGCCGAACGCGGTTCGCAACTGACGCGCAATCTGCTGGCGTTCTCGCGCCGGCAGCCGCTGCAGCCGCGCAAGACCAACGTCAATGAACTGGTGGTGGAGGCGGCGCGGCTCCTGCGTCCGACGCTCGGCGAGAACATCGAGATCGAGGCGATGCTTGACGACAGTGCGTCGCTGGCGCTGATCGATTCGAGCCAGTTGACGACGTCGCTGCTCAATCTTGCGATCAATGCGCGCGACGCCATGCCGAACGGCGGCAAGCTCACGTTCGAGACCGTCCGATGTCGTGCTCGACGACAGCTATACCGCGATGAACCCGGATACGCGTCCCGGCCCCTACGTGATGATCGCGGTCAGCGACAACGGCTCGGGCATCCCTGGCGCCATCATCGACAAAGTGTTCGAGCCGTTCTTCACGACCAAGGCGCCCGGCAAGGGCACCGGTCTTGGACTGAGCATGGTCTACGGCTTCGTCAAGCAATCGGAAGGGCACATCAAGATCTACAGCGAGGAAAACCACGGCACGACGATCAAAATTTATCTGCCACGCGCCACCGACCAAGCCGAGCCGTTGATGCTCGACGGCGCCCACCGCGCCGATCGACGGCGGCCACGAGACCATTTTCATCGTCGAGGACGATGCGACTGGTACGCACCTATGTGATGGCGCAAGTCAAATCGCTTGGATACCGAACCTTCTCAGCGACCAATGCCGCCGAAGCGCTGGCGCTGATCGACAACGGTACGCCGATCGATCTCCTGTTCACCGACGTGGTCATGCCGGGCGGGCATGAACGGACGGCAGCTCGCGGACGAAGCCCGCATGCGCCGACCGAAGCTAAAAGTGCTGTTCACCTCGGGCTATACCGAGAACGCGATCGTGCATCACGGCAGGCTCGATCCCGGCGTCCTGTTGCTGGCCAAGCCCTATCGCAAGCCGCAATTGGCGCAGATGATCCGCATCGCGCTCGATGCCGCGCCTGCTGAAACACAGGATGAAGCGCCCGCCAAGGCGCAGCGCCGGCAGGCTATCTCAATAACGACCCGGATGATCGCACGACATGCCGTCAGTTGGCGGAACCGCGATTCTCGCTGAGTACGATGCGCATCAGATCGGCGGCATTCTTCGCACCCAGCTTTTCCATGATCCGGGCGCGGTGAATTTCGATGGTGCGATAGCTGATGCCGAGTTGCTGGCCCGCTTCCTTATTGGTGGCGCCTTCGACGATCCGCCCGAGCACGTCCTGCTCGCGCGCGGTGAGCGGCTCGCGGCCGGGAAAGTAAAACTGCAGTTTCTGCTCGCCATGGCCGGCAGTTTGGCGCTTGGCATCGGCGGTCATCGCTTCTTCGACGCGCGCGACGACATCGGAGCCGCTGAACGGCTTCTCGATGAAATCGAGCGCGCCGCTCTTGATCGCGTCCACCGCCATGGTGATGTCGCCTTTGCCGGAAATGATAATGACCGGCACCGGATGATTGCGCGCGCTCAGTTCCTTGAGGATATCGAGCCCGGATTTTCCCGGAATATGCACATCGAGAAGAATGCAGGCCGGACTCTGCGTGCGCATCGCGGCCATCAGGCTCGAGCCGTCGGCGAAGCCCGCAACCTTGAAGCCGCGCCGCGTGAACAGAATGTCCAAGAGATCGCGTATCGCCGCATCGTCATCGACGACAAAAATCTCGCCGGTATCGATGGATGCGGTCGCTTCAGCCATGTCCGCAGCCTCCAGATCGGCACCTCTCGAATGTTACCCCGGTTTTTTGCCGATGTACGTATTTATGCGGACTTTTTCCTCTCGCATTTGCCGCGACCGCCCCGTAGCGGTGAGCCATGCGCTCCGAAGCAGAACATGACGCTAGGGTCGTGAGCATTGAAGACGGAGCCGCATGGTCTCTCGCGAAAACGACCGGAGAAAATCGCACCTATTCCCGCGACCAGTGCACAGCACCGACATTGATTTATGCCGGCAAGCAGCGCGACCACGTTCTAGAGCCGGAAAACGTCCGCCATCGTGCGATCCTCAATGGCGTTAAGCCGCGCCAGGAGGTCCGGCGCGCGGCCATTCCGTCAGCCCGCCCGTCAGATTGATGAACTTGGTCTCGACCTGCCGCGCGACCGCGGCAGAATCGGTGTCGTCACCGTCGGTCTTGTCGACCGCCAAGGTGCGGCCATCCTTCAGCGTCACTTCGAGCCGGCAGGTCGCGTTGTGGCCGGCGGCAATCGCCGAGGCGTAAGGGCGCAGCTCGATGGCGCGGCAGAGGTCGAGGATCTTCGGATTCTGATTGGGGCCGTCGAGGAAGGCCTGCGGATCGGCGGGATCGCGAAACAGTGCGAGCGCCACGCTGAACGGCACGCTGTATTGCGCCGTGCCGACATCGCGCGGCGCGCGCTCGGCATGATGCGACAGCACCTTGTCGGAGGCAAACAGCACGATGCGGGCGACATCGTCGGGGCCGAATTTTGTACGCGCGCTGCAATTCGCGGATGGCACGCACCGGCGCCTGCGCCGTGACGTGGCAGGGAAACATCTTGAACCAGATGTTCAGACTGTCCCAGCGCGTGCCGAGCCCTTCGACCAGAAGCGCCGGATCGCCGCCTTCGGCATAGACGTCGAGGTAACCGAATTTGCCTTCGAGCACGACGTCGGGACCCTCGAAGTCGCGCGCGGCGAGATAGGCGGCAGTGACCCCGCCCTCGGCAGCGCGCCCCATATGCAGGCGTTTCACCATGCCGCCATTGCCGGCTTTGGCGAAGGCCAGGAGGCCTGAGCCGAACGAGCCGCCGATGCCGATCGCCATCGTCGTCTTGTGCGCGTCGTTGCCCATGATCTTGCTGGCGGCGATCGCGGAGCCGAACACGCCGGTCAACCCCGGGGCGTGAAAGCCGAAATGCTCGCTTGTGCTCTTGGCGGCGAGCCCGGTACGCAGCATGCACTCATTGCCGGCGACCAGCGCCGTGATCAATTCGCGCCCAGAGACATCGAACTCTTCGGCGACGGCAAGCGCGGCCAGTGAGGCGGTCGATCCCGGATGCACGCCGACGCTAGGCTGCCGCAGATTGTCGAACTCGAACGAATGCGCGAACGTGCCGTTGGCGAGCGCTGCGGCAGGCGCGCTGACGCGGCGCAGATCGGGGCTCAGCACCGTGCTGGCGGCCTTGCCGGCACCCTTCGCCGCCGACATGGATAGACGAAATCGGCAACGCTCTTGCCCCACGGCAAGCGGCTGCCGAACAGCGACACACCCACTGCGTCGATCAGGCAGGCCTTGGTGATGGCGATCACCGGGGCAGGAATGTCCTCGTAGCGCAATGCGACCGCGAATTCCGCGAGCCTCTTGGTTTCACCAGCCATGTCGGATTTATGCTCTTCTCTGTTTTGTTTTGTTTCGTGCTGTCAGTCGCCGGCTTTGGCTGCCATTGGCGCGGCTCTCGCGCAATTGCTCGCGCAGCAATTGTCGCCGCAGTTCGAGCGTCTTGCGCCGGTGCGCGCGTGCGGCGGCCTCAGCGCGATCGGCATCGCGCGCCTCGATAGCCTGCAGCAATTCACGATGCTCCTTGAGCGCTTCGGCCGCCCTGCCCTCGATATGCAGGAGCGTCGAGGTCTGCATCTGCCGCACATGCTCCAAAAGACTTTGCAACGACTGCAGCAGCCGGACGTTATGGGCGGCGCGCCCGATCAGGCGGTGATATTCGGCGGTGAGCGGCCGCAGCGCAACGACGTCGCCGCGCTGGCCGACCGTCTCCATGTCGTCGAGCAATTCACGGATTTCGGCGATCTCGTTCGGGGTGGCGTTCTCGGCCGCGAGCCGTGCCGCCATGCCCTCGAGCGCCTCGCGCACATAGAACAATTCGGTGAGATCGTGCTCGCTGAATTCACGGACGATGAGGCCCGAGCCCGCCCGCTGCACGAGACCTTCGGCCTCGAGCTTGCGCAAGGCTTCGCGCACCGGCGTGCGGCTGACCTTCAAATCGTTGGCTAGCGCATCGCTGCGCAACCGCTCGCCCGGCGCCAGATCGCCCTGAAGGATGCCCTGCCGCAGCGCCTGATAGGCCGCGTCGGCGGTCGTCGCCGCCCCGATCTCTTGCAACGGTATGCGCAGTGGCATCTTGAAAATCCTTACGTGTAGCCGAGCCAGCGCCAGTAGGTCGCCGCGAACACCAGCAGCAGCAGATAAGCAATTGCCGTAAGCACGATGCCGACGCGAATGAAATCACGCGCCTCGAAGGTGCCGGTGCCGTAAGCCAGCATGTTTTGCGGACCGTTGATCGGCAGAATCCAGCCAACGCTGGTCACGAACGTCAGCAGCATGGTGACGCCGGCGATTTTCTGAACCGGCAATTGCGTCTGCTGCAGCATGCTGATCATCACCGGAATCATGGTGGTTGCCATCGCAGCTCCAGATGCGAAGCCGAGATGAATGATGATCAGGAACAACCAGAGCACAGCGAGGATGGCGAAGATCGACAGATGCTGAACATCGAACACCGCGACGACATAGGAGGCGAGCCAGGCCGCGGCGCCGGTCTTCAAAAGCGCGGTGCCGAGACCGACGCCGACGCCGAGCTGAATGAGAATTCCCCACGGCACGCGCGCTTGCACCTGCGACCATTTCAGGACACCGAGCCGCGGCAGAAACATCACAGCCACCGCTGCGATCGCGACCGCTGACGAGTCAAAGTGATGCAGCTTCTTTTCCGTCGCCCAAAAGCCGAGCAGCACCACGGAGAAGATGAGGAGCTTGATCTCGTCCGCCGTCATCGGCCCGAGCTTTTCCGGGCCTTGCGCGATGCCGCTCGCCACTGCGCCCGCCTCGCCCGGCAAAATTTCGTTGGGCTTAGGCGCCATCATCCGCATCAACAGGAAATAGAGCGCGATGCTCATCGCGATCGAGAACGGCGCGCCGACCGCCAGCCAGTCGAGCCAAGAAATCTGTACATGGATCGTGCGCTCCATCAGCGCGTTGACATAGACATTCTGCGCCGCGCCGGTCGCAATCCCCATCGCCCAAATCAGCGACAGATAGCAGATCGCCATCATCAGCATGCCGGCGACCCGGCTCTTTTTGTCGATGCCGCAGGCCGCGATCAGGCCAAGAATGATCGGCGTGAGACAGGCGACGCGGGCCGACGCGGTCGGAATGAAGAAGGCGAGCAACGCCATGACGAGGATGGTGCCGAGGAGCAGGCGGCTCCGCGACGTCCCGAGGAGCAAAATCACCTTGAAGGCAATGCGCCGGTCGAGCCCGGTGATCGCCATGGCCGCCGCGATAACCAGCGACGCCGCGATCAGCGCCACGGCCGGATTGGTGAAACCGTCCAGGGCCGCGGCCAGCGCGGCGCCGGTGCCGAGCGCCCGCTCGGGATGCGCCGGATCAGGCGCGACACCGAGCAGAAAGGTGATGAGCGCCATCAACATGATGGCGCTCGCGGCATAGTCCACAGCCTCCGTCATCCAGATCACGACGGCAAAAACGAAGATGCCGAGCATGTGCTGGCCGGCAACCGAAAGTCCGGTCGGCTGCGGCATGGCAATGATCGCAACCAGCGCGGCCACGCCGACCAGCAGGCCGATGAGTTTCAGCGGGGATTTTGGCGCATCGGCGGGCGCACTTGCGGTGGTTTTGGCAGGCGTCCGGTCGAGCGCGCCAAGTTGCGTTTCCGACATTCCATCCCCTTCCGTCCGGGTTGGTCCCGAAACGGTCAAGCGCTCGGCGGCACTTCACCGCCGACCACCCGATCTCCGCGCCCCGTCAATAAAGTATAAGAGATTGGCCGGCTGAAACCACCGATTGGTGCGTCCCTCCGCAGAAAGGCGGTTTCCTCACGGTTTCCGCCGCCCCTGCTGAGATTTTTGGCCTTTGCCTCTGCCCTCGTTAGGCGCAGCCCCGGTTTAGCCCGCAACCCGGCGAGTCACCGGGCGGTAGCTGAACGCCGTCGGTACGAACAACGAATGAATTCCGGCGCCGCCGGCGACGACGATATTGATGTCCTCGGGCTGGTCGGCGATGCCGATGTGATCCGCATCGCCAATGTCCGCGAACCAGCGCGAGCGGCGGTGCCGCAAGCCTTCGACGCTGCGCTTGGCGAAACGCGACAGCGGAATGCGCGCGCGCTCGAATATGGCGTTGCGAAGCTCGGCCTTGCCGATGCCGTCGCGCGCCAATGTGCCGGCATGTTCCGGGCTGATGACGAACAACGGCCCGGTCGGGAAGATGATGTTGTTGTGGCCGAGCGCCGTGGCGGCGCCGATGAAGTGCTCGAGGATGTCCTCGCCGCTCTTGCAGCCATAGGTGAAAATATTGTGCGGCGCCGAAGCGCCGATCACGGTCACGGTGCTGTCGTCGGCGGCAAAACCCGCATCGGCATGCAGCGGCGTCCACGGACTGTCAGCTTCGGCTTCGGCAATGCAGGAGCTGAACTTGCCGGCCTGACCGTGCGTCGCCATGTCGGTCTCGCCGGCAATGTCGCCCCCGATATTGCGCAACACGAGCTGCACCGCGCGCCCGATCGTGGCATTGGCGCGCACGCCCTGGCCGAACACGTTGCCGCGGGCATTGATACCGACCTGACCGACGATCGGGCCATTGACGATCAGAAGCGGCGCGGTGGTGTTGGTCGCTGTCTGGATGCCATAAAGCTGGCAATCATTGTCGAGAAGCGCGTCGAGCGCCGTAAGCACCACCGGGAAATAGTCCGGCTTGCATCCGGCCATCACTGCATTGACCGCGATTTTTTCGATTGTCGCTTTGCGCCAGCACGGCGGAATGGGTCCGATCTGTTCGTTGGCATTACGGCCCGACGCCTCGATCATGGCGGCGACCTTGCTGGCGGTCGGAAACACCACCGGCAAGCCGTCGGTCCAACCGCGCGCAAACAGCATTTCCTGGTCGTCATTATCGTTGGCGCCGTCGAATCGACCGCTTGCCTTGGCCTCGGCCGCGCTCTTGACGTCGCTGGTGAGCCGCTCGACCAAACCGTCCATCGCCGCATCGGCGCGCTCGCTCACGGTCTTTTGCGGCGCCGTGTGCATCGGATGCGGAATTTTCACGAGCGGCAGATCCGGCATGCCGCGGCCCTCGGCCTGCTTGCGCGCCGCGTCGGCAAAGGCGTTGCTGAAAACGTTGACGGTCGGAATGCCGCGTCGCTCGATTTCGACGGCGTCGGCAACGGTGATCGACGTCGAGGTGCCGCAATCGCCGAAGCACAGGACCACGGCATCGCATTGCGCCAGGCGCGACAGATCGGCCTCGCTCAGTCGATCCTTCGGCGCGAGCTTGCGCACGATCGGACCAGCCACGACGGCGTAACGGTCGCCGAACTGACTGCACAGGCGGCGGATGAAGAGGTCGGCGTTGCATTTGCTGTTGTCGACAAAGCCGACGCGCTTGCCGTGCAGGTCCGACAGGCGCTTCGCGCCTGCAATGACCGGCGGCCGGTCGGCAACGGTTGGTTCCAACAGATCCAGCGCCATTGCCATTGTCTCCCTTGCGGCTATGGATATTATTGGATCCAATATAATCCACAAATTTGCCGCCGGTCAAACCGAACAGCCGCCCCCGAAGACGCGGCAGATCTTCGCGCCCAACGTGAGTTAAACCGCTGGAAAATCTTGATTTACGAGCCGCTGATCGCAAAGCCTGCCGCGCCGGGCGGCGGAGCTAGCAACACCGCCCGGTCATGGCGATGACCAGCCGCTCTTCGTCGCTGAGCTTGCGAGTCTCCGGCGGACGGCGGCGGTTGAGATTGAGCGACCAGCCCTCACCCGGCGCGTCGGGCGTTTCGGGATCGTTGACCGGCAGGCCCTGTCGCGCGCATTTCCTCGCGCCGTTTTTGCGTGCGCACCAGATCGACGTCGAGCGTGCCGTCGTGAAAGACGAGGCCGTAGAGCTTCTCGGCCGACAGCTTTCGTGACGTAGCCCTGTCGTACATCTCGTTCGACTTTCTCCGGCTCACGATCGAGCGGCGAGCCGTATCCGCCGCCACCGCCTGAGCGCAGGATGTAGGCGTCGCCCGGCTCCAGCACCTGATCGAACGCTTTGCCGTTGGCGAACCCTTGCTCATCCTCGCCGAAGCGATGGATGGCGACCGAATTGCCGAAGCCGGCAAGCGCGCCGTTCAGCCCCCAAGGCCGGCAGCGGGTGCGATCCATCTGCGCGTTGAACGAGATCTTGCCGCGCATCTGCACCACTTGCTCAGTGCCGAGCCCACCGCGGAATTCGCCGGCGCCCGCCGGAATCCGGACGCAGCGCATAACGCTCGATCAGCACCGGATATTTGGCTTCAACCTGCTCGCTCGGGCCGTTATGGGTGTCGCCGTCATTGATGGCGACCGTGGCATTGACGCCGTCGCTGTCGTGCTTGGCGCCCCAGCCGCCGCCGATCAGCCCGCCGAGATAAATGTAGAAGCTGTTGTCGCTCGGCCGGCGGCCATTGACGCGGCCGAGCACGAGATCAGCATGATGGCCGGCAATGACGCGATCTGGAATGGCCGGCGCCAGCGCCTTGAAGATAGTGTCGACGACCGTCATCGGAAACGTCATCCACATCCGCATCGCCGACGGCTTCTGCGCGCTGATCACGCGTCCCGGCGGCAGCACGATGTCGAGCGCGCGGAACTGCCCGTCATTGATCGGCAGATCGAGCGCCGATGTCAGGCACTTGAACGCGACCTGGCACGACGAGCGCCCCGCGGTTTCGCCGGAATTGTAGAAACCCGAGACCTGCTGCGACACTTCGGAAAGATCGACCGTCATGCGATCGCCCGCGACTTCCACTTTGACGCGCATCGGAATGCGCTTGCCGAGCGCGACGCCGTCGTCATCCATGTAGGACTCGGCCTCATAAACACCGTCGGGAATCGCCCGCACCCGTTCGCGCGTGATCGCCTCGCTCTGCTCCATGATGGCATCGATCGAGCCAAGCACGGCATCGACGCCGTATTTCTGGATCAATTCCAGGAAGCGCTTCTCGCCGGTCCTTACGGTCGCGATCTGGGCACGCAGGTCGCCCATGGCGCGTTCCGGCACGCGCACATTCATACGGATGATATCCATCAGCTCACTGGTTGATCTCGCCTTTGCGATAGGCCTTCACGATCGGCAATCTGCAGACCTTCGGCAAAGATATCGGTAGTGACGCCTGACAGCGTGCCGCCGACATCGGTCCAGTGCGCCATGCAGCTTGAAAACGCGACGACCTTGCCGTCGTGGAAGATCGGCACCGAAAAAGTCATGTGATTGAGGTGGCTGCCAGTCGTATAGGCGTCGTTGGTGAGCAGAATGTCGCCGGGCTCCATATTCTCCAGGCCGTAGTGCTTGATCTTGGCCTTGACGGTGTCGCTCATGCCGCGAATGAACATCGGCAGGCCGAGCCCGATGGAGACGGTCTCGCCGCGCGCATTGAACAGGCCGACGGTGAAATCGAGCGCCTCATAGATGATCATATTGTAGGCGGTGCGCATCAGATTGGTCTTCATCTCCTCGGTCACGGCGATGAGACCGTTGCGCACCACTTCGACGGTGACCGGGTCGATCCGTCCCTGCGACTTTGACGTCCGGCTTGCTGTCGAAAGCGACATTCATTGTCAGCTTCTCCCGCTAGTAATGACGAGATTGCCCAGCCCGTCGACCTCGAGCACATCACCCGGATGCACGACGGTGGTCGAAGCATATTCCTCGATCAGCGCAGGGCCACTGATCGTATTGACGGCGACCAAATGCGCGCGATCATAAGTCGGGGTTTCGACAAAGCCCGCACCGGCGAAATAAACCGGACGATTGCCGCGGAACGCCTGCGCCGGCGGCTCGGCCGCGCCGACGTTCCATCTGCTGCTGACGGGGCTTCATCATCAGGCCGACGACAGCGCAGCGCAGGCTCACGATTTCGGCAGGCTCGCTTGGCGAGGCATAGCCGTAGCGCGTCTCATGCACGGCATCGAAGCAGCGTTTGATGCCATCGCGATCCCGTTTTGCGAACAGCTCCGCCGGCAGATCGACACTGACGGCGTGTTCCTGACCGACATAGCGCATGTCGGCGCCGCGCAGCATAACGATCTCCTGCAGGTCGACATGGGCATGGCTGATGCCGGCGCGGCCGCGCTGCTCCATGTCCTGGTAAAGGCTCTCCATGTCGGCGAAGGACGTCTTGGCAAGCGGCGTGAACCAAGTATGGACGAAGTCGCGACGCAGATCGGCCATCAGCATCCCATAGGCCGAGAAATGCCCCGGCGCACGGGGAATGACGACTTTGCCGATGCGCAAGTTCGCGCGCCACCATCGCGGCATGCAACGGCCCGGCGCCGCCATAGGCGAACAGCGCGAAGTCCGCGGCGTCGAGCCCGCGTTCGGTGGTGACCCAGCGCACCACATGCGACATTTTCGTTGTCGCGATGCGCAATATGCCTTCGGCGGCTTCGGTGAGCGTGAGCCCCAGGGGCTTTGCGATCTTATCGTTGAGCGCACGTTGGGCGCCTTCGACGTCGAGTTTCATCTCGCCACCGAGGAAACGGTCGGCAGCAATTCGGCCGAGCACGAGATTGGCGTCGGTGATGGTCGGCTCCTCGCCGCCGAGCCCGTAGCAGACCGGTCCCGGCACCGCGCCGGCGCTTTCCGGCCCGACGCGCAGCGCGCCGGCGAGACCGGCCCGCGCGATGCTGCCGCCGCCGGTGCCGACTTCTTGAATGTCGATCATCGGCATCTGCACCGGAAGGCCGGTGGCATAACCGCCGACTAGCGCGCCACCGGTCATCAGCACATGGCCGTTATGAATGACGCCGGCCTTCGCCGTGGTGCCGCCCATGTCGAAGGCGATGGCATTGTTAAGCCCCATACTGTCGCACAGGATCTTGGTGCCGATGACGCCCGCGGCCGGCCCGGATTCCAGCATGCGAATGCAGGAATCGCGCGCTTCGTCGACGTCGAATAAGCCGCCCGTCGATTGCACGATCAGGAACGTGCCACCGAAATCCGCTTCGCGCAGATGTGTGTTCATCACCGAGAGATAATCGCGCACGCGCGGGCCGACATAGGCATTGGCGGCGACTGTCGAGGAGCGCTCGAACTCGCGATATTCCTGCGACAATTCATGTGATGCCGAGACGAACAGGCCGGGCGCCATCTCCTGCACGATTTCCTTGGCGCGTTGCTCGTGCTGCGGATTTCGATAGGAATGCAGGAACAGGATGGCGATCGCGTCGATGCCGGATTTGATGAGATCACCAACGACGCGGCGAACCTGGTCTTCATCGAGTGCGATCAGAACTTGGCCTTGGGCGTCAATCCGCTCGCGGATCTCGAAGCGCAGCGCCCTCTCGATCAAGCGGCTGATGCTTCTGGAAGAACAAATTATAGGATTCCGGCCGGTTGATCCGGCCGATCTCGTAGATATCGCGAAAGCCCTGCGTGGTCAGCAGCGCACAATTGGCGCCGGTGCGCTCGAGTATCGTGTTGATGGCAATGGTCGTGCCATGCAGAAACAGCCGCGCGTCGGAGAACGCCGTTCCCGCTTTGGTCACGCCGGTCTGTATACCGTCGACCAGCCGCGCCGGCGTGGTGAGCGTCTTGCCGAGGCTGAACTGGCCGGTCTTTTCATTGAACGCGGCAATGTCGGTGAAAGTGCCGCCCACGTCCGCCGAGAGGCGGATCCGATCAGTCTGCGCGTCCAACCCTGCACCTCGTTGCTCAGTGCTTACTTTGCACAATTTTCAGCGCCGCGCTGGCGACGCGGCGGGGGCAATAAAGCCCAGTTTTGCTGCCGGTCGCAAGCAACCCGTTTTGCTCCAGCAATGCTCGCGGCGGTACCCTCCCCCGCATTTTGGGCTGGGTCAGGATTCGTCAGGGCCGCGACAACTCTCTACAAGGGGCCCTCCCGCGGGATGGGCAGAAAACGCGGAAACGCCAGAGACCTTCGAAACGCGACATGTCCGGCAAGTCTTCGAGAGCGGCATCTCCAGGCCAAGATTCAGGCCACCAATTCTGGGGCGAATTGATCGGCCGTTCGGTGCCTCGCGTCGAGGATGCGCGGCTATTGCGCGGCGAAGCGCGCTTCATCGACGACATCGTCCTGCCGGAGATGCTGCATGCCGTCTTTGCACGCAGCCGCTCCGCGCATGCGCGGATCAAGCGCGTCGATACGGCAGCGGCCAAGGCGGTGCCGGGCGTCCATGCGGTCCTCCTCTATGCCGATCTGCGCCCGCTCTTGACCTGCGACCGCATCCCGCTCGCGCTGGCCGCCGCTGCAGTAAAGTTCGACGCCGAGCCGGTCTGTCTGGTCGATGACGAAGCCTGCTATGTCGGCGAGCCGGTTGCGCTGGTCGTTGCCGACAATCGCCGTATCGCCGAAGACGCGCGCAGCCTTGATCGACATTGACTACGACGAATTGTCGGTGGTGACCGATCCTCGTGATGGATTAAAGCCCCACGCGCCGCGTGCGCGACTCGATTGCCCGGACAATCTGACCGCCGAGCATGTCGTCAAATACGGCGACGTCGATCGTATCTTTGCTGCGGCGGCGCATCGCTTCACCGAAGAGTTTCGCATGGAGAAAGGCGGCGGCTTCTCCATCGAACCGCGCGGCGTTATCGCGCGCTACGACGCCAACGAAGACCTCCTCACGGTGTGGGACGGCACGCAGACGCCGCATCGCGCCAAGACGGTAATGGCGCAGACGCTGGGACTTGCCGAGCATCAGCTCCGCGTCATCGCCCCGGACGTCGGCGGCGGCTTCGGGCCGAAAGCCGTGTTTCATCCGGAAGAGATCGTGATCCCGGCCGCGGCTTTGTTGCTGCACCGCCCGATCAAATGGATCGAGGATCGGCTGGAAAGCTTCACCGCGACTGTGCAGGAGCGGCGGCAGATCTGGGATGTCGAAGTCGCATTCGACTGCCGAGGGCAGGCTCGGCGCCATCCGCGGGCGCATCTATCACGATCACGGGGCAAACGTGCCTTATGGCGTCGCGCTGCCTTATAACGGCATCACCAATATGATCGGGCCCTATGTGCTGCCCGCGCTGCATCTCACCGCTTCGCTGTGCCTGACCAATATGGTGCCGGTTGCCCCGACGCGCGGCGCCGGCCGGCCGCAAGGCACGTTTGTCATGGAGCGCGTGCTCGACCGTATCGCAAAAACCTTGGACCTGACGCGCGACGAAGTGCGGCGGCGTAATTTCATCCCCGCCGAGAAGATGCCCTACGCGACGCCGATCAAGCAGCGCGACGGCAGCGTCATGACTTATGACAGCGGCGATTATCCGCAGTGCCAACGGCGGGCATTGGCTGCGGCGGATTGGGAGACATTTGAAGCCGCGCCGAGCAGAGGCGCAACGCGAGGGCCGCCTCCTCGGCATCGGGCTTGCCAATTATGTCGAAGGCACTGGCCGAGGACCGTTCGAGAGCAGTGCGATCCGCATCGGCGCATCGGGACAGATCGTTGTCACGTCAGGCGCTGACCGCGCAGGGCCAAGGCACCAAGACCATGCTGGCGCAGCTTGCGGCAAGCGTGCTCGGCGTCTTACCCGATCGCGTGCATGTCGTCGACGGCGATACGGCCGCGACGGCGCTCGGGCTGGGCGCCTTTGCCAGCCGGCAGGCCGTGACTGCCGGGAACGCCGCGCTGCTCGCGGCGCAGAGCGTCGCCGAAAAGGTCAAGGCTGCAGCCTCGGCGCTTGCTCGAAGTCGCGCCGGAAGATCTCGAACTGAAAGACGGCGAAGTCCGCGTCGTCGGCGTGCCGAAGCTGAAAAAGAGTCTCGGCGAGATCGCGCGTGCGCTCGGCGGCCTGCCGGGCTTTGCGCTGCCGGGCAATCTCAATCCCGGTCTCGCCGCGGCGATCGATTATCAGCCGATGGGCATGACCTATACCAATGGCACGCATATCGCAGAAGCCGAAGTCAATCCGATCTCCGGGCGCGGTGAAAATCCTGCGCTACACCGTGGTGCATGATTGCGGGCGCATGATCAATCCGATGATGGTCGAAGGCCAGGTTCGCGGCGGGGTGGTGCACGGCATCGGCATGACCTTGTTCGAGCTGATGCGCTTCGACGAGAACGGGCAGCCGCTCAGTGGAACGCTGGCGGATTATTTGTTGCCCACCGCCGACGTCGTGCCGCGCGTCGACATCCATCACATGGAATCGCCGAGCCCGCTCAATCCGCTCGGCGTCAAAGGCGCGGCCGAGAGCGGCACGATCGGCGCACCGAGCGTGATCGTCGCGGCGATCGAGGACGCGCTCGCACCGCTCGACCTGCGCATCACCGAATTGCCGATCCTGCCGGCGCGGCTGCGCGCGCTCATCCGCGACGCGCAAAAATCGGCGAAGCGCGAATGAAACCGTCCGCCTTCACCTATCACGCGCCGCAGACGCTGGCCGAAGCGCTCGATCTTGTCGCCACACTCGACAATGCGCGCGTGCTCGCCGGCGGACAATCGCTGATGCCGATGATGAACTATCGGGTGGTGCAGCCCGAGCATCTGATCGACCTCGGCCGCCTCCCCGAGCTCAGCTTTGTCGAAGCGACCACTGGCGGTCTGGCGATCGGCGCCATGACAACGCAGCGTACGATCGAGCGCAGTGAGATCGTAAAAAAAGCTTGTCCCGCTGCTCATCGACGCCTTGTTTCATGTCGGCCATCAGCAGACGCGCAATCGCGGCACGATCGGCGGCAGCCTCTGCCATCTCGATCCGTCGGCGGAATTGCCGGTCACGGCCTGCACGCTGGACGCCGTACTGACGGTCAGCGAGCAAGACCGGCCGCCGCAAGATCACGTTCAAGGATTTTCCGGCGGGCTATCTGACGTCGACCCTCGCACCGGACGAAATCCTGGTGCAGATCGATTTCGGGAAATGGCCGCAGCGCACCGGATCGGCATTCGAGGAATATGCAATCCGGCCGGCCGATTTCGCGATCGTCTCGATCGCTGCCGTCGCGGAGATAGGACGAGGACGACATTATTACTGGACGCGCGTCTTGCCGCCGGCGGCATCGCGCCAGTGCCGACGCGGCTGACCACTGTCGAGGCGCTGCTCAAGGGCGAACGCGTCGAGCGCGGATTGATCGAGCGTGCGGCGGAAGCTGCTGCGGCTTTGCCGGCCGAGGGCGACGAGATGATCCCGTCCGAATATCGCCAAGAGCTGGCCGGCCATCTCACGCAACGCGCGCTCACCAAAGCCATCGAGCGTGCGCGCGCAAGAGTTCACGCATGAGCACGCACGAGATCACCATCACCGTGAACGGCAAGACGCATAAGCGCGAGGTGGATTCGCGCCTGCACCTGGCCGACTTCCTGCGTCAGGAATTGAATCTGACCGGCACCCATATCGGCTGCGAGCACGGCGTTTGCGGCGCCTGCACCGTGCTCGTCGACGGCGCCAGCACGCGCGCCTGTCTGATGCTGGCAGTGCAAGCCGATGGGCGGCAGGTCGAGACCATCGAAAGCGTCGCCGCACCGGACGGCACGCTGCATCCGATCCAGGCGGCGCTCTCCCGCCACCACGGCCTGCAATGCGGCTATTGCACGCCGGGCGTGGTAATGACGCTGCTTGAGTTGCAACGTGACTACCGGCGACGGCCCGATCAGCGAAGCCGAAATCAGGCGGGCGTTGTCGGGCAATCTGTGCCGCTGCACCGGCTATCAGGGCATGGTGGAGGCGGCGTGTGAAGTGCTGCCGGGCGCGCACACCAAAGCGTAAGGCGGCGGAGCCCTCGCCGCGTCCCAAACCCGTCGCGAGTCCTATATGTCGCAGTCCCTATATAATGTCGGTAGATTTGGTATCCTCCCGGCAATCTCCAGCTTTAAAAGGTGACGCCATGGCAGCATCAACGGAACGCGCGGTTCTCGCAGGCGGTTGCTTCTGGGGCATGCAGGATCTGGTCCGGCGCCAGCCCGGAGTGATTTCGACCCGCGTCGGCTATTCCGGCGGCGACGTGCCGAACGCGACCTACCGCAATCACGGCACCCATGCCGAAGCGATCGAGATCATTTTCGATCCGACCAAGACCAGCTACCGCACGCTGCTCGAATTCTTCTTCCAGATCCACGATCCGACGACGCGCAACCGCCAAGGCAACGATATGGGCACCAGCTACCGCTCCGCGATCTTCTATGCGAGCCCGGAGCAGAAGCGCATCGCCGAGGACACCATCGCCGATGTCGAGGCCTCGAAGCTCTGGCCCGGCAAGGTGGTGACCGAAGTGGCGCCCGTCGGCCCGTTCTGGGAAGCCGAGCCCGAGCATCAGGATTATCTGGAGCGCTATCCGAACGGCTATACCTGCCACTTTGTGCGGCCGAACTGGAAGCTGCCGCAGCGCAAGATCATTACCGCGGCGGAATGATCAGGCCGTTGCGCGGGACTGATCCCGAAAAGAAGAAGCCGGTTTTCGGAAAAGATCATGCTCCAACAAAAAGCATATAGACCCCGATCCGATTTAACGGACAAGGTCTATTGGGCGCGCAGCGCTGATTTGGCCGAATTGGCGACGTTCGTCAGCGCCGCTTGGTGTGCGGCCTTTACATCGCGCCGTGCGATCGCGGCGAGAAGAATATCGATCTCCATGATGCTCTCCGCCTGCCGCTCGCGCCGCTGCAGCGAGTGGCGGCGCAACACTGAAGTCCGCAGCACCAGCCGATTGATGATGTCGAAAGCGATCGTATTCTGTGCGCCGGAACAGATGCGGTCATAGAAGGCACGCTTGGCGACGAGCATGCGGTCGACATCGCCGGAGCGATACGCCGCCTTGAGGTTTTCGCCCTCCGCGATCAGCGCGACGACATCGCCTTCGTTCGCCTGTTCGATGAATTGCTCGACGATCAGCGCTTCGAGCGTGCCGCGGATACGATAGGCGTTCTCCGCGTCGGCGCGCGAGATCACACTCACCGACAGCCGCCGCGTCGGCGAATAGCTGAGAATGCCTTCGGCCTGCAATTCACCGAGCGCTTCGCGTAGCGATGTTCGGCTCACTTTCAGTTGCTCGCACAGTTCGCGCTCGATGAGGCGCGCGCCCGGCGCCAGCACGCCGGTCTCGATGGCGCGGCGCAACGCGTCGATGATCCGGCTGCGTAGCGAAACCTGCGGCTCCTGCAGCGCCGCCAGGCGCGTCCGCGCCGCCCTTTGCGATCTTCGATTCGCGAACCCTGTCGTCCACAGGTCACCCTCGCCAAGAGCTATAAAGAGCTACAAGAGCTATTTGTAGGAACTCGCCTCGCCGAGATGTTCGAGCGCCCGGCGCGCCATGACCACAACGAGATTGGCGCGATACTCGGACGAACCGACGTGGTCTTCGAGCATATTCCCGGGATCGACCTTGCAATGGGCAACAGCCACCGGGCCGAAATCATTCGCCAGCGCCGCTTCAAGATCGCGCAAACGAAACACGCCGCCCGATCCGGCGCCGGTTACCGCAGCGCGGGCCGCAGGCGCCGAACTTCGCAACAAAGACGGCGGCGACGGCGTAGCGCGACGCCGCGCTGCGGAACTTTGCATAGCCCGCCTGATCGGGGACCGGGAAATCGATGCGGGTGATGATCTCACCCGGCTCGAGCGCGGTCTCGTAGAGCGCGACGAAAAAATCGTCGGCGGCAATGCGGCGCCGATCGGTGACCACGGTGGCGCCAAGGCCGAGCACGGCGGCCGGATAATCCGCGGCCGGATCGTTATTGGCGACCGAACCGCCGATCGTGCCGCGATTGCGCACATGACGGTCGCCGATCGTGCCGACCATGCCGGCGAGCGACAGGGATTGCCTTGCGCACGACGGACGACGCCGCAACGTCGGCATGGGTCGTGGTCGCGCCGATGGAGAGGATATTGTTGGCGAGCGTGACGCCGCGCAAGCCCGGGCAGTGCGGCTAGATCGATCAGGTCCGAGGGCCGCGCCAGCCGCTGCTTCAGCGCCGGGATCAGCGTGTGTCCACCGGAGAGATAGGAAGCGTCTTCGTGCCCGGCGTGAAGCTTCAGCGCCTCCTCAAGACTTTTCGGCCGGTGATAGTGCGCCGGATACATCACCATCGACATTTACTCCGCGGCGGCCAGCACGGGCGCCTTGTCCGTGCCGCCATGCTTCGCCGCGGCCACCGCGAGGATCGCCTTGACGATGTTGTGATAGCCAGTGCAGCGGCAGAGATTGCCCTCCATCTGCTCGCGCACGATCTCTTCGGTCAACGGCTCTGGATAGGTATCGACCAGATTGGTCGCCGCCATGATCATGCCCGGCGTGCAATAGCCGCACTGCAAGGCGTGCAGTCGATGAAAGGCTTCCTGCATCGGATGCAAGGTGCCGTCCTTCTGCGCCAAGCCCTCGATGGTGGTGACCTCGCCGTCCCGTGCCTGTGCCGCCAGCACGGTGCAGGATTTCACCGATTTGCCGTCGAGATGCACGACGCAGCAGCCGCATTGCGTGGTGTCGCAGCCGACATGGGTGCCGGTGAGATTGAGATGCTCGCGCAGCAAAGTGACGAGCAGCGTCTCGTCGGGAACATCGCGCGACACCTTCGTGCCGTTTACGGTCAGTGTGACGTTTTGCATCGCCTGTCGGCTCTCTACGCGGCTTTGTGGTGTTTCCTGTAGTCCTGGATCGCATTCCAGATCTTGATCGGCGTGATCGGCATGTCGATGTGCGGATGGCCGTAATCGGACAGCGCGTCATCGATCGCACTCGTAACCACGGCCAGCGCTCCGTGTTGTGCCGCCCTCGCCGCCCGCCTTGACGCCGAATGGATTGGTCGGCGACAGCACTTCGGCGATCTCGCTCTTGAACGACGGCATATTGTCGAAGCGCGGCATGCCGTAATCCATGAACGAGCCCATCAGCGGCTGGCCGGAAGCCGGATCGATGGCGCATTCTTCCCAAAGCGCCTGCCCCACCCCTTGCGCGATGGCGCCATGGGTCTGGCCGTGGACGATCAGCGGATTGATGCAGCGGCCGACATCGTCGATGCTGGTATAGCGCTTGATGTCGACGGCGCCGGTTTCGGGATCGACCTCGATTTCGCACAGGCAGGCGCCGTTCGGGAACACCGGCGTATGCATCTCGTTGTCGCGCCGCACCCGCAAGCCGCCTTGCAGCTCCACCGGCAGGCCACCCTGTTCGGCGAGCGGTGACAGTTCGAACCAGCTCAGCGCGCGATTGCTCCCGGCGACGCGGAAAACACCGTCTTCGAACTCCACCTTGTCGAGCGGCACATTTTCCAGATGCGCCAACAGCGCTCTGCCCTTGACGATGAGATCGACCGAGCCGAGCGCGATCACGGTCGAGGCATGGCGCATGGAGCGGCCGGAATGGGTGCCGCCGCCGGCGCTGACAATGTCGGTATCGCCGAGCGTGATCTTGACCTGCTCGAACGGCACGCCAAGGAGATCGGCGGTGACCTGCGCGAAGCTCGTCTCGTGCCCCTGCCCCGCCGGCTGGGTGCCGATGACAATTTCGATCCAGTCCTTGCGCACGATCAGATCGGCGCGCTCCTTCGGCGAACCGATCGAGGACTCGACATAATTGGCAAAGCCGAGGCCCAAGAGCTTGCCACGCGATTTCGCTTCGGCGCGCCGCGCCGGGAAGCCGGCGGCGTCGCCGATCTCGAGCGCGCGGTCCATGTTCTTTTCATATTCGCCGCTGTCGTAGATCGAGCCGACGGCGTTGGTGTAGGGCATCTGTTCCGGGTGCACGAGATTGCGGCGGCGCAATTCGAAACGATCGAAGCCGAGCTCGCGCGCCGCCTTGTCGACCAGCCGCTCGATCGCATAGGTCACTTCCGGCCGGCCGGAACTGCGATAGGCCTGCGTCGGCATGGTGTTCGAGAAGACCGCGCGAGCATGCAAGGTCGCGATTGGGATGTTGTAGGAGCCGGTGATGAGTCCCGAGCCCTTGCTCAAGGGCGACAGCGACACGCAGCGCGCGCCGACATTGCTGAGATTGGACGCGCGCATCGCCAGGAAGCGGCCGTCCTTGTCGAGCGCGAGCGAGACTTCGGTGACGAGATCGCGGCCCTGATAGTCGGTGAGGAAGGCTTCGGACCGCTCGGCGCGGAATTTCACCGGCCGGCCGAGCTTGCGCGAGGCCCACATCACCAGACCGAATTCGACGAAGGTGCGATTGCGGGTGCCGAAATTGCCACCGACGTCGAACGACAGGACGCGCACGTTCTTCGGATCGATGCCGAGAACCGCGGCGAGTTCCTGCTTCTGCCGCACCGCGCCGCCGGAGCCGGCGTAGATCGTGTAGCGCTGCGTCGCCGGATCGAAATGCGCCAGCGCCGCGCGCGGCTCGAGCGGCACGCCGGTGACGCGGCCGACATGCGACTTCATGGTCACGACATGATCGGCTGCCGCGAAGGCCGCCGCGGTCGCCGTTTCATCGCCGAAGCAAGCTGTCGACCAGCACATTGTTCGGCAATTCGTCCCAAAGCCGCGGCGCGTCCGGCTTTACGGCTTCCTCGGAATTGGCGACCCAGGGCAGCACTTCGTAGTCGATTGCGACCTGCTCAGCGCCGCTCTGCGCCTGTTCGAGCGTCTCGGCGACGACCATCGCTACCGCCTCGCCGACATGGCGCGCCTTGTCTTCAGGCAACAGCACATTGGGACCGGCAAAGACCTCGGTATCGCCCGGGCCGCGCAGTTTCACGTCGTATTTGGTCGAGGGCACCGGATTGTGCGGAATGGCCTTCAGCCCGTCGTCGCGGCAATCCGCGCCGGTATAGACGGCGAGCACGCCCGGCATCTTCAGCGCGTCGGTCTTGTCGATGGACACGATCCGCGCATGCGGATGCGGCGAGCGGACCATCGCGGCCCAAATCTGCCCCGGCAGGCTGAAATCGTCGGAGAAGCGGCCCTTGCCGGTGATCAGGCGCTGGTCCTCGTTCCGAGGGATCGGCTTGCCTACGGACTTAAGAGCTTGTTCGAGCAACATAAAAGCGGCTTCTCCCGTAGATCGCAAGAGCCCAGTAATTGTATTATGTATTACAAATTAATCCTGGTCCCTTGCAGCGTCAAGACGTGAAAACGGCCGCATCGCACAACGATGCGGCCGTTCGGATCAAGGCATTACCGATGGCGTGTGCGCGCCCTTACTCGCGCGCCATCGGCGCAACGACCTCGTCATAAGGATAGGCCTGCGGCATGATCTTCAAGTCGACCGAGATTTTCTGTGTCTGATCGACATTGGCGCGGGTGAATTTGCCGTTCGGCGAATACCACTTGCTCAGGCGCGCATAGGCCGCGGTGAGGACGTCGGGAACCGCACTCGGGAAAATCTTCTTGGCGATCTCCAGAGTGCCCGGCGGATTGCTGTGGATGTAGGCGAGCGCTTCGGCGAGCGCATCGAACACGCTCTGCGCATCCTTGCCCTTATTAATGAAGGCCTTGCTGATCGAGAGCGGTGAAGATGAGAAGGCGTCGAGCTTTTCCGGCACGTCGACCAGCATGGTGGCAAAGCCCTGCTGGATGCCGATCGTCACGAACGGTTCGAACAGCATCGCCGCATCAGCCTTGCCGCTCTTGAGCGCACCCAGAATCTCGCCGCCGCCGCCGACCGAGACGAGGCTGACATCCTTGTCCGGATCGAGACCGGCCTCCTTCACGAAGTAGCGGGCGAGGTTCGCCGTCAGCGAGCCGGGCGACGTAACCGCGATAGTCTTGCCCTTGAGCTGCGCGACCGATGTGATGTTCTCGTCCTTGCGGGCGATCATTCCGAAGGGCACGCGCGAGGTCTGAGCAAAAAACAGTTCGACGTCGACGTTCTTGGCGCGCATCAGGCCGAGTTCGGGAAAGCCGGTGGCGACGATTTGCACGTCGCCGGAAATATAGGCCTTCATCGCCTCGCCGCCGCCGCGACTCGTGATCACCTCGACTTCGACATTGTGCTTTTTGAACAGGTCCTGCGCCTGCGCCACATAAATCGGCATCGATTTAAGCGATGCTACCGGCAGTGCAATCTTGACGCTGTCGGCCAAGGCGGGATGAGCCGTCTGTGCCATGAACGCCAAGCCAAGCGTCAAACCCGCGAGGGGAAGCAGTTTTCGCATTGTGGTTTCTCCCTAGATACTGCGACTGTCGACGGCGGCCGCCGCCTCATTTTTCGTCCGCAAATCGATAGCGCACGAGGACAGGGCCCAGCGCGTCGATGGCAAAGCTCAAGGCCGCTGCGAACACAGCGAGTGTGATGATGCCGAGGTAAAGCGTCGGCGTATCGAGCGTGCCGGAAGCATAGAGGATCATGTGACCGAGCCCGGCGCGCGAGGCGACGAATTCGCCGATCACGGCGCCGATCAACGCCAGGCCGGAGCCGATCTTGAGGCCGGTATAGACGCTCGGCAGCGACGACGGCACGATTACTTTCCAGAAGATCTGGCTGCGGCTCGCTCCCATCACGCGCAGCGCATCGACGAAGGTGGTGTCGAGCCGCAGCGACGCCGTGTAAACCGGAATGAACATGGCGAAGAACACGATGTAGACGCTGATGCCGATCTTGGAGAGGATGCCGAGCCCGAGCCAAAGAATGAACAGCGGCGCGATCACGATCACCGGAATGCCGTTGAGCACCATCAGAAACGGCTCGAACACATGCGAAACCAGCCGCAGCTGCGGCAGCAACAGGCCGATCGCCATGCCGAGCAGCGAGCCGGAAACCAGGCCGAGCAGCGTTTCGAAAACAGTGATGCCGACATCCGGCAGGAAGCTGCCGTTCGACCATTGCGTGATGAGCGCCTTGAAGACCTCGCTCGGGCTCGAGAAGAACAATTCGCTGAGGAAGCCCGAGCGCACGCCGATTTCCGCGCCGACCAGGATCACCGCGAGCACCGCCAGCCGGCCGAGAATGACGAGAAGGCGATGGGCGAGCGTCATGCCGCGGCACTCGCGCTCGGAGCCATGCCGGTGACGCTGATATCGAGCGCGTCCCAAATCTCCTTGAAGAACCGCGCAAACTCCGGCGTGCTTTGCACATCCGCGACGCTCGCCGCGCGACGGCTCAACGGTATCTCGTAAACCTTCTTCACTGTCGCCGGGCGCTGGGTCAGCACCACCACGCGGTCAGCCATGGAGATGGCTTCGGCAATATCATGGGTGACGATGATCATGCTGCGCTTGCCGGCGCGGCAAATCTTGACGACATCGTTCTGGATGACGACGCGGGTCTGGGCGTCGAGCGCGGCGAACGGCTCATCAAGCAAGAGCACGGTCGGCTCGACAGCGAGCGTCTGGGCCAGGGCGGCGCGCTTTTGCATGCCGCCGGACAACGCGTGCGGAAATTTGCGCTCGAAACCGCCGAGCCCGTATTGCGTCATCAAAGACATCGCCCGCACCCGGCGCCGGTCCTTGGGCTCGCCGCGGATTTCAAGACCGAGCTCGACATTCTCCAGCACTGAACGCCACGGCAGCAATGTCGTCTGTTGAAACAGCATGCCGAGCCGGCGATCGGTGCCCTGCACCGGCCGGCCGTCGATCAGCACCTCGCCGGCGGTCGGCTTGCGCAAGCCGATGGCAAGGCTGAGCAAGGTCGACTTGCCGCAGCCGCTCGGCCCGACCACGGCGACGATCTCGTCCTCCTTGCAGGAAAACGAGACGTCACGCAGCACCTCGACGGCGCCGCGGCGTCCCGGGAACGAGAAACTGATATTGCGGAATTCAAGCATCGAGAGAGCTTTTAGCGCGCGTTGGAGGTCCCGACCACCGGCTTGCCGATACCGAGCGGCTCTGCGTCGATCAGAACAAAGGCGACGCGGGCCCGCGCGTGGCCCCGATTGGCCCAGGCGTGATTGGTGCCGCGCTGCACCATGATATCGCCGGCCTTCAGCTTCACCGTCGAATTGTCCATGTCCATCTCGATCTCGCCTTCGAGTACGATCACATAATCGATGGTTTCGGTGCGGTGCATATGCGGCTTATTGCCCGGCGGGAAGTCGATCACGGCGAACCGGGTGCCCTGGGCCGGCGGCGCGGTGCCGAGAATGCGCGCGCCCATGTCCTCGAAATTCTTGCCGACCGGCATTGCTGCGGGCGACTTGTCGGTGCACCAGATCATCGTCGATACGTTGCCGCCGCCGGGATATTTGGCGTTTGTCGCCGGCGCATCGAGCATCACTTTCGCGACTTCGCCTTCGTGTCCGGTGACGACGCGGCGGATCGGCGGATAATTCGGTTTAGTGTCAGTCACTGTTAACGCTCCCCGACTTTGGATTTCTGGTTTGTGCTCTAGGCGGCGATGGTCTGGAAATTCATCGGATAGGAATGCAGGCGTTTGGCGCCGCTGTCGGTGATCACGACGGTCTCGGCGAACACGCAACCGGTCTTGCCGTCGTGAAATTTCGGATCGAACAGATCGATATTGAACGCGAACACCATGCCGGGACGGAATTCGTCGCCGAGCTTCTTCAGCGCCGCCTGGTCGGCGGCCAGAGCGTGATGGCGGTAGCGCGGATATTCCAGCGAAGCGAGGCCGTGGCCGTGGATGCCGGTCTCGCACATGCCGAAGCCTTGGGCGTGGATCACGTCTCGTACCTTATCCATCGCTACCGAGATCGGTTTGCCGGGCCCGAAATTCTTCATGCCCTCTTCGTAGGCTGCGACACAGCCTTCGTAGATGCGATGCTGCTCCGGCTTCGCCTCGCCGAGAGCGAACGTGCGCTCGACATGGGTGTAGTAACCACCGATCTTGGGATGGATCTCGCAGATGATGAGATCACCACGCGCGATCGGCCGCGTGGTCGGCAGACGGAACGGATGCGGGTAGGGCAGCGCATCGCACGCCCAGAGAAACAGCGTCGGTTCTTCGCCGCCATTGGCGATCATCGCCTCCATCATGCCGCCGTAGACTTCCGATTCCTTCACGCCCGGCTTGGCGGTATCGCGGCACGTCGAGAGCATCAGATCGCCGAGTTGCGCGGCGCGCGCGAGGATCTGCAACTCCTCCTCGCTTTTCACCGTGCGCAGCATTTCCATCATGTCTTCGAGATTGACGAATTCGGCTTGCGGCAACAGCTCCTTGAGCCGCGTATAGACGCTATGCGGCAGCCAGCCGTCTGGATCGAGCGGACCGGCCAGCCCATCCATGCCGATGCGCGCTTTGGCGAGACCGAGCTCGGAGAGCCGCTCGACCACCGAATCCGCCCAGGTCTTGCGGCGCGGCCGCACGTCGGAGATCCAATCCTGCGCCGCGCGCCAGCCCTCGATGAAGGTCGGCATCATCACGTAAGACGTCGGCTCGCCGTTGCGCGGAAACACCAGCACGTTGAATTCGGCATTGCCGCCGATCGGCGACAAATAGCGCGCATTGGCGGTGCAGAAGTCCCAGACCGCGGGCCAGCCCCACAGCACCAGACAATCGAGTCCGCGCGCATCCATCTGCTGGCGCGTCAGCGCCCAGCGGCGATCGCGTTCGACCAGCGACAGGCGGGGCAATTCTAGTCTTTCACGCATGGTGATCTCCGTTCGTTCAACCGCCGTCGGCTGCGATCAATCGTGATCAGTAGTTTTGCGCACGCATGCGCTCGAGGCTTGCCACGTAGTCGGCAATCGCCTTGTCGACGTCATATTCCGGCTTGAACCCAAGTTCCTTGCGGGCACGGCTCACGTCGTAGACGCCGTGCGGTGGATAGGGCATGCCGAGAAAATTGTCGCCGGGCCCGATCTTGATATCGGCTTTAGGAAGTTGTTTGCGGACCGCGGCAGCGATGTCGTTCAGAGTCAGGCCCTCGCCACTGCCGATATTGTAGACGCGGCTCGGCACTTTCTCGGCGACGGTCGCCAGATAAATGCCGAGCGCGGAATCCTTGTTGTAGATGAAATCGTCCTTGGCCTCGGCGCCATAGGGATGGTGGAAAGGCTGGCCGTTGAACGGCGCTTCGACGATCTGGCTGGTGACGCCCATCTTGCCATGGCGCGCGGTCTTGCCTGGGCCATAGGTCGTGGCGAAACGCAGGATTGCGGCGTCGATGCCGAAATTGTTGGCGTAATAGAGGATCGTCTGTTCCGCCATCTGCTTGGCACTGTCATAGATGCGCTGCGGGTCCTTCGGCATGTCCTCGGGCATCGGCTTGTAATGCGGCGGTCCGTATTCGCCTAGCACCGGTCCGTAAATGCCCTTGGCGCTGGTATAGACGACGCGTTTGACGTCGAAGAGCCGCGCGGCTTCGAGCACGTTCACCGTGCCCATGACGTTGACCTGGATGCTCAAAGCCGGATTGGCGGCGGATACCGCCCCGACGAAGGCTGCAGCATGAACGATATGCGTGATCTTGTGGCGCTTGATGACGTCGAGGAGCCGCGGCATGTCGAGAATGTCGCCGGACTCGAAATCAATCTTGTCGGCGATGTCGCCGACCAGCCGGCCGTCATAGTGGCGCGCATAGACGACCGGCCGCTGCCCTTCGCGCACGAATTTCCGGCTGGTTTCCGCGCCGATGACGCCCATGCCGCCGGTGATGAGGACCTTCATACGTTCCCTTCCCTGGCTTCGTTCCGGGCCCGTTTTGCGGGCTTTTCCGATCACTAATTAACTCTCGAGTGAGTTAAATCGTCGTCCACACCGACTGTCAAGTTTGCGCCGGCCGCGACCCGCTCCAAGCTAAGGCGGCGCCAGATAGGCCTTGATCATGTCGACGACGAGCGAGCGCCGCTTCCGCACGGCGGCGGCGCTCGTGACGTCGGTGTTGAAGATCACGCCGAGCGTATGGCGGTTGGAGAACACGAAGAAGCCGAGCGCGCAGATCGACAGGTAAAGGTCGAGCGGATCGACGCCCTTGCGCAGCACACCTGCCGCCTCGCCGCGATCGAGCACCCGCTTGATGATGGAGATCAGCGGCGCGCGCATCTCCGCAATCCGGCGCGAGGTCTTCAGGTGCCGCGCGCGGTACAGGTTCTCCATTTTCACGAATTCGACGTAATGCGGATATTTGACGTAGTGCTCGAACTTCGCCTGGACCATGGCATCGATCGCGTCGATCGGGCCGAGCCGGTCGACATCGATCCGCTCCTCGACCTCGACCAGCTCGAAATACGCGGCTTCGAGTGCGGCGAGATAGAGCCCCTCCTTGCTGCCGAAATAGTAATACGTCATCCGGCGATTGGCGCCGGCCTGATCAGCAATGTCCTCGATGCGGGCGGCATCGAGTCCTTTGGCAGCGAATTCGTGCATCGCCGCCTGCAGGATGCGCGCGCGCGTCGCCACGGCGTCGCGCCGTTTGATTGGCGGCTTCCCCAGGTGTTTGACTTGTTCCTTGGTTTGGCGCGAACGGCCGCGCTTGGTTGCCGCCGCGGCGCCTGTCACGGCCCGATGCTGCGCTTTGGGAAGCCTGGATTGGGACGTTATGCTCATAGCCGGGGTTTACTCAGGAAGATTGCAATCGCTGGCCGCGCGCACGACCTTGGTCACGTGATCCGGTTTGCATTCCGCGCGCCCTGGCGTCAACTGCCACGCACCGGGACGTCAGCCATTATGCTAGCCGGTCTCGGGGCAGCGTTGCCGATTTTCTGGGAACCTTTTTTGCTGTTGAGCCATCTTTAGTCAGGCCCCTTCCCACCGTACGAGGCGATCATGGCCGACGACACACCCGCTCAAACCGGCCCCGACCTGACAAAGGGCGTCGCGCCCGCTGACCTCACTGACGGCAAGTTGGTCGGCCATGTTGGCGATGATGCCGTCCTTCTGATTCAAGCCGGACCGGACATTTTCGCCGTCGGCGCGCACTGCAGCCACTATCACGGACCGCTTGGGGACGGTCTCGTCGTCGGAACATCGGTGCGCTGTCCGTGGCACCATGCCTGCTTCGATCTGCACAACGGCGAAGCAGTGCGCGCCCCCGCTTTGAGCTCCATCGATTGCTGGAAGGTCGAGCAACGCGACGGCAAGATTTTCGTCAAAGAGAAACTGCCGCAACCGAAACCCAAACCTGAGACCAAGTCCGCGCCGGCGAAGAACGGCGTCAACCGCATTGTCATTGTCGGCGGCGGCGCGGCGAGCTTCGCGGCAGCCGAGATGCTGCGGCGGCGCCGCTTTGGAGGCAGCATCGCCATGTACAGCAGCGACAGCGCCGCGCCTGTCGACCGGCCCAATCTCTCGAAGGATTATCTCGCCGGCAGCGCGCCCGAAGACTGGCTGCCGCTTCGCCCGGACTCGTTTTACGCCGAGAACGATATCGACCTGCATCTCAATGCCGAGGTCACCGGCATCGACATCAAAAAGTGCGAGATCGTCGCCGGCGGCAAGACTGTAGCCTTCGACCGGCTACTGCTGGCGACCGGAGCGGAGCCGGTCCGGCTCGGGATTCCGGGCGCCGACCTGCCGCATGTCCACACGCTTCGTTCGCTGGCCGACAGCCGCGCCATCATCGGTCTGGCTAAAATCGCGCGACGCGCGGTGGTGATCGGCGCAAGTTTCATCGGCCTCGAAGCGGCAGCCTCACTGCGGACACGCAATATCGAGGTGCACGTCGTCGCGCCCGAAGAACGGCCGATGGAACGCGTGCTCGGTCCGCAAATGGGCGATTTCGTCCGCGCGCTGCACGAGGAGCACGGCGTCGTCTTCCATCTCAAGGACACGGTGACCACGATCGACGCCAAACGCGCCACGCTCAAAAGCGGCGGAACGATCGACGCCGATCTCGTGGTCATTGGCGTCGGCGTACGGCCGCGCCTGACCTTGGCCGAGCAAGCCGGTCTCACGATCGATCGTGGCCTCAAGGTAAGTGCGACGCTGGAGACGAGCGCGCCCCGCATCTATGCGGCGGGTGACATCGCGCGTTGGCCCGATCCCTATTCGGGCACCGATATCCGCGTCGAGCATTGGGTCGTCGCCGAACGGCAGGGCCAGACGGCGGCAATGAACATGCTTGGGCACGACGAGCGCTTCGACGCCGTGCCGTTCTTCTGGAGTGAGCACTACGACATCCCCATTAATTATGTCGGACACGCGGAACGCTGGGACACGATCGACATCGACGGCGACATTAAGGCCAAGGATTGCCTGCTGCGCTACAAGAGCGGCGGCCGCGTTCTCGCGGTGTCTTCGATTTTCCGCGACATCGACAGCCTTCGCGCCGAGCTGACGATGGAGCAAGACATCGCCAAAACCGGCGCCGCCTGACGCAATGCTGTGGAGCACTCACAGCTGCGCGCAATGCCGCCGCGGAATAGCCAGATTTCCAGTGGAAAAGTAACGACTTAACTGGGGCTTGGGTTGAGTTGGCACGCCCGACCGGCAATGTTCCTCGCGGTCAATGTCGGTCGCAGTGCGTGAGTCGCAGGTTTCGTTTCGGAATGTCGGCGTTGGAAGTCTTCGTTCGAGCTCGGCAATATAAAGATCGTGCCGCTGAATATTTTGAGCTGGCGGCGCAACCCTTCACTGAAGAGGTGCGGGCGCGCTACTTGGCCGTCGCCGACCACTATATGGCGCTCGCCGAGACTGAAATCCGCACTGACGGTCTAATGCGCCAGAAACGGCTTGAGCAGATGCGCGCCGAACGCGCGAAGTCGCGGCGCGCCGATGCCACGCCTGATCCTGAGAAAGCGGGTCAACCGCCGGCACCGAGCGCGCAGAAGCCGGCCAAGCTGCGCCTTGTCCAAGGCGCCGCCCAACCGAAGCAGCGCGGAAGCTCTGGCGGACATACAGGCTCTGCCCAGATGGCCGCCCAATCCGCTTTCACGGTCGTCAGAACCGGGTGGTAACGCTGCGGCCTCCAGCCGCCACATCTGCGGAATGCATCGGCACCCGCGCTCAAGATGCATAGCGGCATGCGTGACTCGCTTGGTATGATAATTTACGTTGTGCGCCGGAGGTCGCCATGGCGAATACACAGAGCAACAATTCGAAAAACAAAATGCGGCTGGGCGCGTTTTTCAACCCGACCGGCCACCACGTCGCGTCCTGGCGGCACGCCGAGTCCCAGGCCGATGCCGGGATCAATATCGCGCATTATCGCGAACTGGCGCAGACCGCCGAGCGCGCCAAGTTCGACATGGTCTTCCTTGCCGATAATGTCTGCGTGCGCAAAGCTCATATCGACGCACTGTCGCGGTCGGCGCAATACATCGCCAATTTCGAGCCGATCACGTTGTTGTCGGCGCTGTCCGGCGCGACCAGCCATATCGGCCTCGTCGCGACCGCGACCACGAGCTACAACGAGCCTTATCATGTGGCGCGGAAATTCGCCTCGCTCGATCACATCAGCAGCGGCCGCGCCGGCTGGAATTTGGTGACCTCTGGTCAGCAGGAGGAAGCACAGAATTTCGGCCGTGACGCGCACTTCGGACACAGCGAGCGTTACGAACGCGCGCGTGAATTCGCGCAGATCGTCACCGCGCTGTGGGACAGCTGGGACGACGACGCCTTCATCCGCGACAAGGCGAGCGGGCAGTTCTTCAATCCGCAGGGCCTGCACACCCTCGACCACAAGGGCAAGTTCTTCACAGTGCGCGGCCCGCTCAATGTGCCGCGCTCGCCGCAAGGCCGCCCGGTCATCGTGCAGGCCGGCGGCTCCGAAGACATGATCAATGTCGCCGCCGAATTCGCCGAGGTAATCTTCTGCGCTCCGCTTACAATCGAAGCCGGGCAAAAACTCTATCGCGATCTCAAAGAATCGATGGCCAAGCATGGCCGCGACCCGGACGGCATGAAGATCATGCCGGGGCTCAGCACCATCATCGGCCAGAGCGAAAGCGAAGCGAACGAGAAATACGAAGAATTGCAGGGACTCATTCATCCGATCGTGGCGCGCGAGATCCTCGGCACCATTCTCGGCGGCATCGATTTATCGCCCTATCCGTTCGACGGGCCGGTCCCCGAGAATCTGGCCATAACGGATGCCAGCAAATACGCCTCCCAATCGGCAATCGATCTCGCCAAGCGCGAGAACCTCACGATCCGCCAACTGGCGATGCGGATGGCGGGCGCCCGCGGCAAGGCCGTGGTCAAAGGCACGCCAAAGCAGATCGCCGACATGATGGAAGAATGGTTCGTGGCCGGCGCGGCCGACGGCTTCAACATCATGCCGCCTTACCTGCCCGGCGGGCTCAACGACTTCGCCAAATATATCGTGCCCGAACTGCAGCGGCGCGGCTTGTTCCGCACCGAATATCAAGGCACCACACTTCGCGAAAATCTCGGCCTGCTGCGGCCGCAGAGCCGGTATAAGGCCGCGTAATTGCTGGCCTGCGCGGCTTCGCCGCGGTCGGACCGGCGGCACCGACCTAAAACTTGCCCACAGCAATCAACTAATAGGCTTGAGGGGGCTGTGGAATGCCGCCACAGTATCTTGTTTGTTGAGGAGCCCGCGATGACTGCGATCCATGCCGACATAGCCGAGCCCGCCGACCAGATCGGTTCCTTTCCGAAGAAGGCGCTTGCCGCATCCGCCATCGGCTATGCGATGGACGGCTTCGATCTGCTCATTCTCGGCTTTATGCTGCGGGCGATTTCGGCGGAACTGCATCTGACACCGCCGCAGGCGGGATCGCTGGTCACCTGGACGCTGATCGGCGCCGTGGTCGGCGGCATTCTGTTCGGCATATTGAGCGACTATTACGGCCGGGTCCGCGTGCTGACCTGGACCATTTTGTTGTTCGCCGTCTTCACCGGCCTTGGCGCGGTGGCGCAGGGCTACTGGGATCTCTTGTTCTATCGCACCATCGCCGGGCTCGGGCTCGGCGGCGAATTCGGCATCGGCATGGCGCTGGTCGCCGAAGCGTGGCCGGCGAAGTATCGCGCGCGCGGCTGCACCTATGTGGCGCTCGGCTGGCAGGCCGGCGTACTCGCGGCGGCGCTGATCACTCCTATTCTCTTGCCGCTGATCGGCTGGCGCGGGATGTTCCTTGTCGGCCTTATCCCCGGCGTGATCGCCTTCGTTGTGCGATTGTCGGTGCCGGAGCCGGAAATCTTTCTCGAACAGGCCAAGTCGCAACGGAGCAAAATGCCGCTTGCGCTTCTGGTGAAGGACGCGGCGACGACGAAAATCAGCCTCGGCATGCTGATCCTCTGCGGAGTCCAGAACTTCGGCTATTACGGCCTGATGATCTGGCTGCCGAGCTATCTGTCGACCCGATTCGGCTACACGCTTACGCAATCGGCGCTGTGGACCGCGGTGACAGTGCTGGGCATGGCGTGCGGCATCTGGGTTTTCGGCCAGTTCGCCGACCGCGTCGGCCGCCGCCCGGCTTTGTTCACGTTCCAAGCCGGCGCCTTCATCATGGTGTTGGTCTATTCGCAGCTGACGGACGCCACCGCGCTTCTGATCGGCGGCGCCATCATGGGCGTCTTCGTCAACGGCATGTTGGGCGGCTACGGCGCGCTGCTCGCGGAACTCTATCCGACCGAAGCGCGCGCGACGGCGCAGAACGTGCTGTTCAATCTCGGACGCGGCATCGGCGGCTTCGGGCCCTTCGTCGTTGGCGCTTTGGCGGCGACCTATTCGTTCACGGTGGCGATCGCGCTTCTGGCGACGATCTATCTGCTCGACATCGTCGCCACCGCCTTTCTGATCCCGGAAAAGAAGGGCATGCCCCTTGAATAATGGGGGCTAAACCCCATATTTAATGGGTCTTTAAGCGGCCAAGCGGTAGGGTTTCCGCCGTGTTGTTTCCGCTCCGGGAAGCAGTATAATTTCCGGGTAGCGGGCCCAGCTCGATCGGAAGTCGGGGCCGCACGATTTTACTGAGATGAAGCTGATGCGGCTCGTCATCGTGACGGGCCGTACACCTTTTGGATTCCACGGCGATGAATCTGTCAAATCGCACTGAACACATCCGCCTTACCTCGCATCCGGAACCCGGAGCGAAGCTGCGCTTCCCGATCCATTGGGGCGCGCCGACCGCGCGCGAACGCGGCCCGATCATCGGCACCGTGTCGAATCCACTCGACCGCAATGTGATCGGCAGCCATGGCGGTTCTTATTCAGTATATCGCGCGCTTGCTGTGTCATCCGGCGCGCTCGATCCGATCCGCCGCCCGGACCTCACCAATACCTATCCGGCGGAGACAATTGGACCTTTCGCACAATGGAGCGAGCCCAAGCGCATCGTTTCGCTCGATCCTTGGGGCCATCTGGTAGCCGAGAATTTCAAGGCGGAGATCGCTGAAGGCATCGACATCCGTCCGACCATCGCAATCACCCGCGCCCGCCTCGATCTTCCGGAAATGCAGGCCGCGCTTAAAGCCAAGCGCCTGAAGAACGACGGCGAGGTCGTTCATGAGAATGGCAGCATTTCGGTGGTGAAGATCGCCATCGATCCGGTCTGGTATCTGCCCGGCATCGCCGAGCGCTTCGGCACCACGGAAAATTCGCTGCGCCGCGCGCTGTTCGAGCAGACCGGTGGCATGTTTCCTGAATTGGTGACGCGGCCCGATCTGCAGGTGTTCCTGCCGCCGATCGGCGGCGCCACGATCTATCTGTTCGGCGACGTCACCAAGCTCGCCAATCCGCGCACGCAGATCACCTGCCGCGTGCACGACGAGTGCAACGGCTCCGACGTATTCGGCTCCGACATCTGCACCTGCCGCCCGTATCTCATTCACGGCATCGAGGAATGCGCCCGCGCCGGCCAGAGCGGCGGCCTCGGCATCATCATCTATAACCGTAAGGAAGGCCGCGCGCTCGGCGAGGTCACGAAATTCCTGGTGTACAATGCTCGCAAGCGGCAGGAAGGCGGCGACGCCGCATCGGCCTATTTCGAGCGCACCGAATGTGTCGCCGGCGTCCAAGACGCGCGCTTCCAGCAGCTGATGCCGGACAGCGTGCACTGGCTCGGCATCAAGCGCATCGACCGCTTCGTGTCGATGAGCGACATGAAGCACGACGCGCTGGTGTCGCAGGGCGTCGATATTGTCGAACGCGTTCCCATTCCTGACGACATGGTCCCCGCCGACGCCCATGTCGAACTCGCCGCCAAGAAAGCCGCAGGCTACTACACGCCCGAGCCGCCGAAGCCGCAGGATCTCACCAATTCGGTCGGCCGCTCGCTCGACAAGTATTGATTTGCATTCGCTGTCTCCGAGCTCCGAGACTGCCGTCGCGCTGTCGCTGTTGAGCGCGCAGGCCGTTCGCGAGCGCGCGCAGCGTATGCTGGCGATTGGGCTCGACGACAAGCTGCCGCATTTCCGCGTCGACCTTGCCCGCCTGCCCACGGCGGTCGATCTGGTGATCGACGTCACGCGAAAGAATTATCCGTCGCTCGACGTCCCCTTCCACTCGCGCTGGCGTCACTTTGTCTGCAATGGCGAGGACCGCTGGGCAGCGCTCGACCGCAACACAACATGGCGCGACGCCGCCGTGCGCGGCCGCGCGGCTTTCGATCTGGCGATCGTCAGCGTTCTCCTCGACGCCGGCGCTGGACCGCAATGGCATTATCGCGATACGGCGAGCGGTCAAAACATCGGCCGTTCCGAAGGGCTTGCGCTCGCAAGCCTAGCCATGTTCGCTCAAGGCGCCTTCTCGTCCGATCCAAAGCAGCCGCTGCAGGCCGACGCAGACGGACTTAAAAATCTGTCGACTGACGCCCTATCCGCCGGCTTCCAGGTCACTCCATCCAATCCACTGCTCGGTGTTGAAGGCCGCGCCGATCTGCTGCGCCGGCTCGGAAAACATGTCGCCTCTGCACCCGAGATTTTCAGCCGCAGCGACACGCCCCGCCCTGGCGGCCTGTTCGATCATTTTGCGGCGCTTGCGACCGGCGGCGAAATTTCAGCGCCCACGATACTCGCCGAACTTCTCCGCTATCTCGGGCCTATCTGGCCGTCGCGGCTGACGCTCGGCGGCGTGGCGCTTGGCGATTGCTGGCGGCATCCGTCGCTCGTGACGAGCGACGCGACCAACGGCCTCGTGCCGCTGCACAAACTGTCGCAATGGCTCGCTTATTCGCTGATCGAGCCGCTGCAATGGTCCGGTTTCACGGTGACAGATATCGACGGCCTGACCGGCCTGTCGGAATATCGCAATGGCGGGCTCTTCATCGATGTTGGCGTGTTGCAGCTGCGCGATCCGGCCAATGCCGCACGGCAGCACGAAGTCTCCTCGCCACTCGTCGTCGAGTGGCGCTCGCTCACCGTGGCGCTGCTCGATAAGCTCGCGCAGGAGATGCGCCGCCGGCTCGACATGGATGCAAAGACCCTGCCGCTTGCGAAAGTGCTCGAAGGCGGCAGCTGGGCTGCAGGGCGCGTTATCGCACGGCAAAAGCGCAGCGACGGTTCGCCGCCGCTCAAGATCATCAGCGACGGCACGGTATTCTGAGCACGTTTGGGAGAGGGTCATGGACGGCGTCACCATCGTCAAACATCCGTTGGTCCAGCACAAGCTGACGCTGATCCGCGACAAGGACCTCTCGACCAAATCGTTCCGCCAGCTCCTCAAAGAGATCGGCATGCTGCTGTGTTACGAGGTCACGCGCGACCTGCCGCTGACCAATGTCGAAATCGAGACGCCGCTGGCGCGAATGGCGTCGCCGAAGATCGCCGGCAAGAAGCTCGTCTTTGCACCGATCCTGCGCGCCGGCGTGACCTTCGTCGACGGCATGCTCGACCTGGTGCCGGCCGCCCGCGTCGCGCATATCGGCCTTTACCGCGAGCCGGAATCCTTCACCGCCGTCGAATATTTCCTCAAGGCGCCGTCCGATCTGGAGGAGCGCCTGGTGATTGTGGTCGCGCCTGTCATCGCTACGGCGAATACCGCCGTGGCCGCGGTGCTGCGGCTCAAAGAGCGCGGCGCGAAGGACGTTCGCTTCGTCTGCCTGATTGCCTCACCCGAAGGCATCGAAAGACTGCGCGGCGCACATCCCGACGTGTCGATCTGGACTGCCGCCGTCGATGACGGCCTCAACGAAAACGGCTTCATCCTTCCCGGCCTCGGCGATGCCGGCGACCGCGCTTACGGCACCAAATAGCGCCGGGGCGAAGTAGCGCGTTTGTTCAAAGCTGCCACGCTGTAAAGGCGTGTCATTCATCCGCATTTTATGGCATATGCACGGGCGAGTTCTTGAAGGAGTCGCCCATGCCGTCCACGGAAACCCTTGCTTCCTTCGTGCAGCCGGCGCGCGTTCATCGCAGCCTCTATTCGGATCCCGCCATTTTCGATCTCGAAATGGAACGCATCTTCGGCGCCGCCTGGATCTATGTCGGTCATGAAAGCCAAGTGAAGAAGCCCGGCGATTATTTCGCAACCTTCATCGGCAAAAAGCCGGTGGTGCTGGTGCGCGACGCCGAAGGCGAGATCCGCGTCATCCACAATCAGTGCGCTCATCGCGGCGCGCTGGTCGTCGCCAATGACAAAGGTCATACTGAAGAATTCCAGTGCTGCTATCATGGCTGGACCTATCACCTTGACGGCCGGCTCAAGGCGGTGCCGCTGCAGCACGGCTATCCGGGCGACTTCGATCCCAAGAATCCGAAGACGGCGATGACCCAGCTCGCGCGGGTGAAGAGCTATCGCGGCTTCGTCTTTGCGAGCGAGGCCGAGGATGGGCCGGACCTCGAAGACTTCCTCGGCTATATGACGACCTCGTTCGATGACATGGTCGACCGCGCACCGGGCGGTGAGATCGAACTGGCCGGCGGCGTGTTCAAGCACGGCTACGACGGCAACTGGAAAATCTATCTGGAGAATCTGTGCGACGCCGCGCATCCGATCTTCACCCACCGCTCGTCGATCGAAGCGGCGCAGCAGCAATCAGACGAAGCGTTTTCCGACGGCACCGGTGAAATCGCCATCCGGCAGATGCGCCAGAACGGCGCGCCTTACAGCTTCTGGGAGACGCAGGTCGGCATCTGGACCTATCCCAACGGCCATTCGTATCTCGGCGACTATCACGATGACGCCAAGCTGGTGGCGGCGCTGCAGGACCCGGTGTTCCGCGAGTACATCGCGGCGCTGGAGAAGAACAAGGGCAAGGAAGCAACCAAGCGCATACTCGAAGTGCGGCGCTGGAACAGCAATGTCTATCCGAACCTGTCGTTCATGAGCCAGTTTCAACAGTTGCGCGTGGTGCATCCGATCTCGGTCAACCGTACGATCGTCTACACCTATAATTTCCGCCTCAAGGGCGCGCCGGAGCAGATGTTCCGCAACACCATCAGCTTCGCCAATATCGTCAACGGCACCGGCTCGCTCGTGCTGACGGACGATCTTGAAATCTACAATCGCATCCGGCTCGGCATTTCCAGCGAAGGCGCCGAATGGATCGAGATCGGCCGCGGCCTGCAGAGCGACATACCCGACGACCATGGCGGCCGCCGCGGCAAGAACTCGACCAGCGAAGTCTATATCCGCAACATGTTGCAGGCTTGGCTCGGCTACATGACTAATGGCCACACCGAACTGCGCGCAGCCTCGTAACCTTCATCCGCAATCTCATCCGAACATGGCCAAAGCAAGAAAACGCAAGCGCAAAGCGGCAGCAGCACCGCGCCGGCACATTGTCGGTTCCGGCCGCATCACCAGGCTTCCGGCACGGCAGGCGCTTGACCTCAAGAGCTGCGAACAATTTCTGCTGCGCGAGGCGCGGCTTCTCGACGAGGCCAGGTTCGACGACTGGCTCGCATTGTTCACGCCCGAGGCCTGGTACTGGGTGCCGATCGAGCCGGATCAGGCCGACCGCTTCGAGACCGTGTCGCTGATCAACGACGACCGGCGGCTCCTTGAAACACGCGTGCGCCGGCTCGCCAGTCCGCGCATGTATTCGCAGGAGCCGCGCTCGCGCACCAGCCGCATCGTCGCCAATGTCACCATCGAAGAGGCGGCGACGAACGCCTGCACCGTGCGCTCGAAATTCCTGATGATCGAATACCGGCGCGAGCAGCAGCGTCTGTTTGCCGGCACTGCGCTGCACGGCCTGGTGCGCGCCGGCTCCGGCATCATGATCGCCTGGAAGCGCGTCGATCTCGTCAATTGCGACGCGCCACTCGACGGCATCACCATTCCGTTTTGAAATCTACGTGCCAGTCGGCCGGTGCAGTGCTGTCCGCGTGCGCTGGCGCACCAGCCATTTGGAGCGGCCGGCAATGCCGAGCGCAACGGCGCGCACCGCCGGCGGCCAGGTCGTCGGCAGGCCGAGAAAATACGAGATGCGCTGGGTGTGTTCGGTGAGCGGCCGCTCGTTGCGCTCCCACGACAGGAGTGCCGCGCCGATATCGTCTTCACGCTCGAGATAAACCCCGAGCGACAGCGCATTCATCATCGCGCAGCCGCCGCCCTGCCCGATATTCGGCGGCAAAGCATGCGCGGCGTCGCCGATCAGCGCCACGCGGCCCGCCGACCAGCGCTTGAGCTTGACCATGTCGAACCGATCGTAACGGCCCTGGTCGCCGATGCGGTCGATCAGGACTTCAAGATGCGGAAAGGCGCGCTTCCATTCGTCCTTTCGCACCGGCACGGCCTTCGCAGCGGTATCGCTGTCGAGCATCGTCAGCGCGATATAAATGTCGGTCTCACTGCACGGTGTGTAGAGCACACGGCGGGTGCCCGACCAATATTCGATGGTCTTGGCGCCGTCGGTCACGGCGCGCTCCTCGGCGGTCTTGTCCATCAACAGCCGGGTGCAGCCGTCGACCAGATATTTGCGCTTGGCGAGGAGCCCGAGCGCGTCGCGCAGCCGTGAATTGGTCCCGTCGGCGCCGACGATGAGATCTGCCTTGAGCGTCGTGCCGTCCGCCAGCATCAGTTCGCCGCTAGGCGTGACGCTGGCGCCGATTGAGCTGGTGACGATCTCGACGCCGGCCCGCGTGGCGGCTTCGGCGAGCGCGTTGATGACGTGCTGGCGCACAACGCTGAACACGCGGCTACCGGACCAGCGGTGCACCGAGATCAACTTGTCGTTGCCGTCGCGGACCTCGCGCGTATGCGCAAACGGGGCGCCTTTGATGGCCGCATCGTAGGCGCCGACGGCCTCGAGCACGCGGAGGCCGTTCTCATAAATATAGATGCCGGCGCCGGTGGTGCGCAGGCGATCGCCGCGTTCGTGCACGCGCACGCTCCAGCCGCGCTGCGCCAGCGCACACGCCGCCGTGAGGCCGGCAAATCCGGCGCCGACAACCTCGGCATGGCGCTTGTTCATGGGCATCTCTTCACAGGCGTCATACCGACACTGTGGTCATGCTGAAACCGGCGCGTAAGCGCGCCACGGCTGCGAAAAAGGGATAGCTCTTTGCCGCTCCGCGCGTATGATATCGACAATATCTGACGTCCTTGACCAGTGGAGACTATACATGGCCCGGCTTCGCCATTTCGCCGTCTGCGTGAACGATCTCGACAAGGCCGCGAAGTTCTACGAGACGGTTTTCGATCTTAAGCGGATCGACCGCGAGGATCTGGAGATCGGTTCGGCCATCTATATGAGCGACGGCGTCATCAATCTGGCGCTGCTCAATTTCACCGGCACCTCCGGCAGCAAAGCCTCCGACCTCAAAAGCCCGAAGGGCCATGTCGGCGCCCATCATTTCGGCTTCCAGGTCGACGACATGGCCGCGACGCAAAAGCGCATCGAGGCTGCCGGCGGCAAATTCTTCTTCGATCTTGGCGACGAGCGTCACGGCAATTTCGAGCGCAAGTTCAAGGATCCGGACGGCGTCATCTTCGACGTCTCGGAGGGTGGCTGGCAAGGCACCGACAGCTACAAGAAGTAAGCCGCCGGCGCCTGAACTGCCACTCTCGCAGCGCGTGCTATTGCACGAACTGGTTGGTGTAGAGATCGTCGACCGGCGATTTCTTCTGGATGATGCCTTTGGCCAGATAGAAATCCTGCAGCTTGGACAGCCGCTCCGGATCGATCGCGCCGAGCACTTTTTGTCCCGGATAGACGAGCTTGTCGTAATAGTCGAAGGCCTCTTTGATCTGGCCTTCCTTGCCGTTCCATTCCGGCACGAATTTCACGAAGTCGGTCGCCGCCGTCGCGGGATCGTCCATGATGTCCTTCATGCCGTGCAGCGCCGCCTTGACGAAGGCGCGCACCATGTCCGGCCGGTCCTTGATGACCTGATCGGACGCGGCGATCGCCTGCGCCATGTGCGGGAAGAACTCATCGGTCGGCAGCACTTTGACTGAAACACCCGCGGCTTCGACCGGCGGAATCCAATCCGGGACGCCGGCCATGCCGACCGATTTGCCGGTGGCGACCATCTGCCAGACGCCGACCGGGCCCGCGGCCTGGATATCGACATCGTCCTTGCTCAGGCCGGCGCTCGCCAGGAGTCCGAGCAGCGCATAAAAGGTCGTGTCCTGATAGGACATGACGGTGATGGTCTTGCCCTTGAGATCGGACGGCTTGGTGATGCCGGAATCCGAGCGCACCACAAGTTGCATAAAGCCCTTGCCGCCGAACACCGTGACCATTTTCACCGGCACGCCGTTCTGCCGCACGATGATCGGCGCGTCCGCCACAATGCCGCCGATCGGCACATTGCCGGCGCCGACCTCCTTGGCAACATCGACACCGCCGCGCCCGACTGCGAAGCTCACGTCGAGCCCGGCCTGCGAGAAGTAGCCCTTACCCTTGGCAAGCTGGATCGGCCCGAAGGCCGGCAATAGCGGCGGCGCCGGGAAGAGATAAGTGATCTTCTCATTTGCCTGCGCCGGCGACACCGTGGTCAAAGCGACGGCAGACAGCAGCCCAATAAACAGCGCGGTGCCTGCTCTTGCGGATTGCAGGCAGGTCGAACACACTCTGCGCACGAACATCATCATCGGCCCCTCGTGAGATGCATGCGGGGTTGTTGGTCCCGCATCCTCTAGCCTATCGGCGTTCCCGGCATTTGCCACTATACTTGACATATCTGGGCGGAGCTAAGCGTGCAATCGGCCCACACGAAAAACGGTCGATTGGTTATGGCTTCCGCTCCCGTCATCCGCCTCGAATACCGTAACGTCACGATGCGGTTTGGCGACCGCAGCGGCCGCGGCGCACTTACCGCCATCCGCAACGTCAACTTCTCCATTCGCGACGGCGAAGTCGTGGCGCTGATCGGGCCGAGCGGTTGCGGCAAAAGCACGCTCCTCAATATCGGCTCCGGCCTGACCGCGCCTAGCGAAGGCCAGGCCTTTGTCGACGGCGTACCCGTCGCCGGCCCGAACGCCCAGGTCGCTTTCATGCTGCAGAAGGATCTACTGCTGCCGTGGCGGACCATCCTCGAAAACGTGATGTTCGGCGTCGAGATCCAGGGCGTGCCCCTCGCCGAGCGCAAGCGCCGCGCGGAGAGGCTCCTGGCCAGCTTCAACCTCGCCGAATTTTCCGGCCATTATCCGCATCATCTATCGGGCGGCATGCGCCAGCGCGTGGCGCTGGCGCGGACGCTCGCCGTCGAGCCGCATGTGCTTCTGCTCGACGAGCCGTTCTCTGCGGTCGATGCGCAAACGCGGATGGTGTTGCAGCGCGATCTCGCGCGCACACTCAAGCAATCGGGCAAGACCGCGCTTCTGATCACGCATGATCTGACTGAAGCGGTGATCCTGTCGGACCGCGTGCTGGTGATGAGCCATCGTCCCGGCACCGTGGTCGACGAGATCGTCGTCGATCTGCCGCATCGCGACGACCCGATCGCACGGCGTCATGAGCCGAAAGTGAACGACTATGTGGCGCATTTGATGGACCGCCTCGATATCGGCCATATCGAGCAGCCGGCCGCGGGAGACGCGGCATGAGCAATCCGCGCGCCCAGATCCGCAACGGCTCGCTCGCGAGCCTGGCTTTACTCGTCGTTTTCCTCGCGGCCTGGCAATGGGGACCCGATCTCCTCGGCGTGCCGACATTTATCGTGCCGCCGCTATCGATGGTGGTGCGCGAGTTCCTTCATGCCTGGCAGTTCGACCACTTGTTCTTTCATACCGGCGTCACCGTCGGCGAGGTCCTGGCCGGCTTCATCCTCGGCAGCCTGCTCGGCGCCCTGATCGGTTATCTGCTCGGCATGTCGCCGACCGCGGAATTCGCGCTGTCGCCCTATATCCTCGCTTTGCAGATCGCGCCCAAAGTCGCCTTCGCGCCTCTGTTCATTCTCTGGATGGGTTTCACCGTCTATCCGAAGATCCTGGTCGCAATCCTGATTGTGTTCTTCCCGGTCATGGTCAATGTCTTGACCGCCGTGCGCAGCGTCGACCCCGACCTGGTCAATCTAGCGCGTTCGTTCAAGGCAACGCGGACACAGATCTTCTGGAAGATCGAATTCCCGACCTCCATGCCGCCGATGTTCGCAGGCCTGCGCATCGGCTCGACGCTGGCCGTGGTCGGCGTCGTCGTCGGCGAACTGGTCGGCGGCAATCAGGGCCTCGGCTATCTGCTCTCGTTCGGCGAAGGCCAAGCCAACACGCCGATGGTCTTCGTCTCCATCGTCATGCTGACGCTGGTCGGCGGTATCGCCTATCTCGGCGTCATCGTCGCCGAACGGCAGGTGCTGCATTATCTGCCGTCGCGATCCGCCGGAGAGGGCCTTTGAGCCGCCGCTTGGGAGCGGGCGCCAGGGCAAAAACTCCAAATATCCGAGAGTGATGAGGGCCGCACCCCGATCCGCGCATGGGGCCTGTGCAAAAATGCTTCAAGCTTAAAAGTTTAAGCTTGAAATAATTTTGGGCCGATGCCATCATCAAGCATCTCGATTCACACAGAGGGGCAGCCATGAAGATTGCTTGCCTCGGCGGCGGCCCGGCCGGGCTCTATTTCGCGATCAGCATGAAGCTGCGCGACGCCGGTCATGAAGTCACCGTGTTCGAACGCAACCGGCCCGATGACACGTTCGGCTGGGGCGTCGTGTTCTCCGAAGAGACCTTCGACAACATCACCGCCAACGATCCGGTCAGCGCCGCGACCATCCGCGCCAATTTCGCCTATTGGGACGACATCGCCGTGCATTATCGCGGCGAGCGCATCGTCTCGAGCGGCCACGGCTTTTCCGGCATCGGCCGGAAGAAACTCCTGATGCTGCTGCAGGAGCGCGCGCGGCAGCTCGGCGTCGATCTTCGCTTTCAGACCGAAATCGCCGACGCCAACGACCTCGCCAAAGACTACGACGTGGTCATTGCCTGCGACGGCCTGAACTCGAAAACGCGCACGCAATTCGCCGACACGTTCAAACCCTCGATCGACATCCGCAAGAACAAATTCGTCTGGCTCGGCACCAAGCAGAAATTCGACGACGCCTTCACCTTCATCTTCGAGGAGACCGAGCACGGCTGGCTGTGGGCGCACGCCTATCAATTCGACGCCGACACCGCGACCTTCATCATCGAATGCTCCGAGACCACCTGGGAGAAATGGGGCTTCGGCACCATGAGCCAGGAGGAGAATTCCCGCACCTGCGAACGCATCTTTGCCAAATATCTCGGCGGCCACAGCTTGATGTCGAACGCGACCCATATCCGCGGCTCGGCCTGGCTGAATTTCCCGCGGGTTCTCTGCGAGAAGTGGTCGTATCGCAATATCGCGCTGATGGGCGATGCTGCGGCGACAGCGCATTTCTCGATCGGCTCCGGCACCAAGCTCGCCATGGAAAGCGCGGTGGCGCTGTCGGATTATCTGCACAGCGAGCCGACGCTCGAAGCGGCTTTCGCCAAATATCAGGACGCGCGGCGCACCGAAGTGTTGCGGCTGCAATCCGCGGCACGCAATTCACTCGAATGGTTCGAGGAAGTCGACCGCTATCTGCATCTCGATCCGGTGCAGTTTAATTATTCGCTGCTGACCCGCTCGCAGCGCATCAGCCACGAGAACCTGCGGCTGCGCGACAAGGCTTGGCTCGAAGGCGCGGAAGCCTGGTTCCAAAGGCTCGCCGGCGCCGGCGACAACAAGGTGCGGCGGCCGATGTTCGCGCCGTTCAAATTGCGTGACATGACGCTCAAGAACCGCGTCGTCGTCTCGCCGATGGCGCAATACAAGGCCGTCGATGGTTGCCCGACCGACTGGCATCTGGTGCATTACGCCGAGCGCGCCAAGGGCGGCGCCGGCCTCGTCTGCATCGAAATGACCTGCGTCAGCCCGGAAGGCCGCATCACGCCCGGCTGCACCGGCCTGTACAAGCCGGCGCATGAGGCGGCCTGGAAACGCATTGTCGACTTCGTCCATGCCGAGACCGACGCCAAAATCTGCTGCCAGCTCGGCCATTCCGGCGCCAAGGGCTCGACCCAGCTCGGTTGGGAGGAGATGGATGCGCCGCTGCACGACGGCAACTGGCCGATCATGTCGGCATCCGCCACGGCATGGTCGGAGCGTAATCAGCGCGCCCGGGCCATGGACCGCGCCGATATGGACCGCGTGCGCGAGCAATTCGTGTCAGCAGCGAAAATGGCCGACCGAACCGGCTTCGACATGCTCGAACTGCATTGCGCGCACGGCTATCTGCTCTCCTCCTTCATCACTCCGCTGACCAATCTGCGCACCGACCAATATGGCGGTTCGCTCGAGAACCGAATGCGCTATCCGCTGGAAATCTTTCGGGCGGTGCGCGAGGCATGGCCGGCCCACAAGCCGATCTCGGTGCGCATTTCCGCCAACGACTGGGTCGGCCCAGAGGGCATCGAACCGCAGGACGCAGTCGCCATCGGTCGCATGCTGCAGGAGGCCGGGGTCGATATCTGCGACGTATCGGCGGGCCAGACCTCGATCCGCGCCAAGCCGGTCTATGGCCGCATGTTCCAGACGCCGTTCTCCGACCGCATCCGCAACGAGACCGGCATGGCGACCATGGCCGTCGGCAATATTTTCGAGCCCGACCACGTCAATTCGATCCTGATGGCGGGCCGCGCCGACCTCGTCTGCCTGGCCCGGCCGCATCTGGCCGATCCGTATTGGACACTGCATGCCGCGGCGAAGTTCGGAGACCGTGGCGAATTGTGGCCTCTGCCCTATCATCCCGGCCGCGACCAGCTCTATCGGACTTCCCACAGCAACGAGCCGGCCGCCCATAGGGTCTGACAATGCCAAATCTTTCGGGGAAACATGCTTTGGTGACCGGCGGCGGCTCCGGCATCGGTGCCGCGACGGCCTTCGCTCTGGCCAATGCCGGCGCCAGCGTTACGATCTGCGGCCGGCGCCTTCCGGATCTCGAATTCACTGCGGAGCGTCACGCCAATATCCATCCGCACGCTGCCGACGTAACCGATGAGGCTTCGATCAAGAAGCTCTATCAGCAGGCGCAGAAGGCGCGCGGCAAATTCAATATCGTCGTCGCCAATGCCGGCACGGCGGAGAGCGGGCCTGCCGAGAACGTATCTGCGAAAGTCTGGAATAAGATTATCGAGGTCAACCTCACCGGCGCGTTCCTGTCGGTGAAGCCGGCACTCGCCGCAATGCGCGAGCACAAATGGGGGCGTATCATCTTCGTCGCTTCGACGGCCGGCCTGAAGGGCTATCCCTATGTGGCGCCTTATGTCGCCGCCAAGCATGGCGTCGTCGGCCTTGCCCGGGCGTTAGCGGTCGAAACCGCCAAAGCTGGGATCACCGTCAACGCCGTCTGCCCGGGCTTCAGCGAAACCTCATTCCTCGATCAAGCCGTCAGCCATGTCGCCTCGTCCACCAAGCGCAGTGAGGCCGAAGTGCGCAAGATACTCGAGGCCAATAGCCCGCAGGGGCGCTTCTTCCAGCCGCAGGAGACGGCGGACGCGGTGCTGTGGCTCTGCGACGAGGGGAGCGCCGGCATCACCGGCCAGGCCATCTCGATCTCTGGAGGCGAGACATGGTGAATGCGCCGCTGCGCGTTCGGCCCGAAGCCGACAGCAAGGCGCGGCTGCGGCTGTGGATCAGGCTGTTTCGCACCAGCCGCCAGATCGAAGGCGTGACGCGCGAGCGGCTGAAGACGCAGTTCAATGCGACGCTACCGCGCTTCGACGTGATGGCGGCGCTCTATCGGCGGCCTGACGGCATGCTGATGAGCGAAATCTCGCGCTATCTCATGGTGTCGAACGGCAATGTCACCGGCATCGTCGATCGCCTGGTGTCGGACGGCTTTGCCGTGCGCTCGCAACGCAATGGCGATCGCCGCACCTCCTTCATCAGCCTGACCGGCAAGGGACGCGATTTTTTTGCCGAGATGGCGGCGACGCACGAGACGTGGATCGACGAACTCCTCGGCGGCCTCTCGGCGCGCGATGCCGAGCAATTGTCGTCGAAGCTCAAATTATTCCAAAGCGATTGGGAGAGCGGCGCATGAGTAAAGGGGCCGCCAAGATGGCTGCATTCAAGTCTAAGCATTTCCTCTGGCGCATGGACGGCGCCGTTGCCGTCATTCAACTCAATCGCCCGGAACGCAAGAATCCGCTGACTTTCGACTCCTATGCCGAGCTGCGCGACACGTTCCGCGATCTCGTCTATGCCGAAGATGTCAGCGCCGTCGCGTTCCTGCCCAATGGCGGCAATTTCTGCTCCGGCGGCGACGTGCACGACATCATCGGGCCGCTCATCGCCATGGAGATGAAGGAACTCCTGGCCTTCACGCGCATGACCGGCGATCTGGTCAAGGCGATGCTGCATTGTGGTAAGCCGATCATCGCGGCGCTCGACGGCATCGCCGCCGGCGCCGGCGCGATCATCGCCATGGCGTCTGACCTGCGCATCGCCACGCCGCAGGCCAAGACCGCGTTTCTGTTCAATCGTGTCGGACTCGCCGGCTGCGACATGGGCGCGTGCGCGATCCTGCCGCGCATCATCGGCCAGGGCCGCGCCGCCGAATTGCTCTATACCGGCCGCTCAATGACGGCGCAGGAAGGCGAAGCCTGGGGCTTCTTCAACAAGCTCGTCGCCGCCGACGTCTTGGAGAAGGAGGCGCTCACGCTAGCGCATGCGATCGCAGCCGGGCCCACCTTCGCCAACGGCATCACCAAGACGCAGCTCAATCAGGAATGGTCGATGAGCCTCGACCAGGCCATCGAAGCCGAAGCGCACGCGCAAGCCATCTGCATGCACACCAAGGACTTCGAACGCGCCTATCGCGCTTTCGTCGCCAAACAGAAACCCGTGTTCGAGGGCAATTAGTGGCTGACAGGACGTTTCTCACCTGGCCGTTTTTCGCCGACCGCCATCGCGCGCTGGCCGACGGCATCGAGCGCTGGTGCGCGGCTAATCTGCCGGTCGACCACAGCGACGTCGATGCCGCCTGCCGCGATCTGGTCAAGCGGCTCGGCCGCGACGGCTGGCTCATGCACACCGCGCCCGATCCGCAAATCCCCGCTCCGCCCGATGTCCGCATGCTGTGCCTGATGCGCGAAACCCTGGCGCGCCACGACGGGCTTGCCGACTTTGCCTTCGCCATGCAAGGCCTCGGCGCCGGCCCAATCAGCTTTTTCGGTGGCGACGAGCAGCGCGCCTGGCTCAAGCACACGCGCGCCGGGGAAGCGATTTCGGCTTTCGCGCTGACCGAGCCGAAATCGGGCTCCGATGTCGCCAATATCGCCATGACCGCGCGCCTGAGCGGCAACCATTATGTGCTCGACGGAGAGAAGACCTGGATCTCCAACGGCGGCATTGCCGACGTCTATGTGGTATTCGCACGCACTGGCGAAGCGCCCGGCGCCAAGGGCCTTTCCGCCTTTGTCGTACCCGGCGACGTCAGCGGACTGAGCGTGGCCGAACGGCTTGACGTCATCGCGCCGCACCCGCTGGCACGGCTGAAATTCGATGCCGTGCGCGTGCCGGCGGCGGCGATGATCGGCGCGCCCGGCGAAGGTTTCAAGATCGCCATGGCGACGCTTGATGTGTTTCGTTCGACCGTCGGCGCGGCGGCGCTCGGCTTTGCCCGCCGCGCGCTCGAGGAGACCGTTACGCAGCGCCAGCACGCGACAATTATTCGGCGGGCCGCTCGCCGATCTGCAGATGGTGCAAGGCCATATCGCCGACATGGCGGTCGATGTCGATGCTGCCGCACTCCTGATTTATCGCGCCGCCTGGACCAAGGATTCCGGCGCGCCGCGGGTGACGCGCGAAGCCTCGATGGCCAAGCTTTTCGCTACCGATCGCGCGCAGGCGGTCATCGACAAAGCAGTGCAGATTCACGGCGGCGACGGCGTACGCCATGGCCATATCGTCGAAAGGCTTTATCGTGAAATTCGGGCGTTGCGTATCTATGAAGGCGCATCGGACGTGCAGAAGGTCGTCATCGCGCGACAGACGCTTGCAGGAGCATGACCATGGTTGGGCTCGGCCGCACGGCGCATACCGACACGTTCACCCGCGACAACCTGCCGCCGCAGCAATTATGGCCGCAGATCCTGCTGCGCGGCTTCGACTATCCCGAGGAGCTCAATGCCGGCGTCGAGCTGACCGATCGCATGGTGGCGCGCGGTTTCGGCGATCACGTGGCGCTGATCGGCAATGGCCGCCGCCGCACCTACAAAGAGCTCTCAGATTGGACCAACCGCATCGCGCATGCGCTGGTCGAAGATTTCGGCGTCAAGCCGGGCAACCGCATTCTGATCCGCGCCGCCAATAATCCGGCGCTGGTCGCCTGCTGGATCGCCGCGACCAAAGCGGGCGCCGTCGTCGTCAATACTATGCCGCTCCTTCGCGCCGGCGAACTCGGCCAGATCGTCGACAAAGCGGAAATCTCGCTGGCGCTCTGCGACACGCGGCTGATGGACGAGATCGTCACCTGCGCCAAGAACAGCAAGTTCCTCAAGCAGGTGATCGGCTTTGACGGCACCGCCAATCACGATGCCGAGCTCGACCGCATTGCGCTGAGCAAAGACGTGATGTTCAACGCGGTGAAGACCGGCCGCGACGATGTCGCCCTCCTCGGCTTCACCTCCGGCACCACCGGCGAGCCGAAGGCGACGATGCATTTCCATCGCGATCTTCTGATCATCGCCGACGGCTATGCCAAGGAAGTGCTCGGTGTCACGCCCGATGACGTGTTCGTCGGCTCGCCGCCGCTCGCCTTCACCTTCGGACTAGGCGGACTCGCAATCTTCCCGTTGCGCTTCGGCGCCACAGCGACGCTCTTGGAAAACGCCTCGCCCGCCAACATGATCGAGATTATTCAGACTTACAAAGCGACAATCTCGTTCACCGCGCCGACCGCCTATCGCGTCATGCTCGCGGCCATGGAGCAAGGCGCGGATCTCTCGTCGCTGCGCGCCGCCGTGTCCGCCGGCGAAACATTGCCGGCGCCGGTGTTCAAGGACTGGGCGGCCAAGACCGGCAAGCCGATCCTCGACGGCATCGGCTCGACCGAAATGCTGCACATTTTCATTTCCAATCGCTTCAGTGATGCCGCCCCGGCGACAACCGGCAAGCCGGTCACCGGCTACGAGGCCAAGATCGTCGACGACGACATGAGGGAAAAGCCGCACGGTGAAGTCGGCAAGCTTGCGGTGCGCGGTCCGACCGGCTGCCGCTATCTGGCCGATAAGCGCCAGGCCGCCTATGTTCGCGACGGCTGGAATTTGACCGGCGACGCCTTCACGCAGGACGAGAACGGCGCCTTCCATTTCGCCGCGCGCAACGACGACATGATCATCTCCTCCGGCTACAACATCGCCGGACCGGAAGTCGAAGCGGCTCTTCTCTCGCATCCCGACGTCAAGGAATGCGCCGTCATCGGCGTGCCGGACGACGAGCGCGGCCAGATCGTGCAGGCCCATGTCGTACTTGAAGGAAGGCGCGCTGCCGAGCCCCTGAAACAACGAAAAGTCTGCAAGACCACGTCAAGGCGACCATCGCCCCCTACAAATATCCGCGCTCGGTCAAGTTCACCGAGGCGCTGCCCAAGACCCAGACCGGCAAGATTCAGCGCTTCCGGCTGCGGGCCAATGCGTAAGGAGCAAGACTGGGTTATGACAGAGGCGCACAAGTTTTTGCATCCGCGCGGTTGGAAGGAAGCCAAGGGCTTCGCCAACGGCGTCGTCGCCGAAGGACGCGTGGTGTTTCTCGCCGGCCAGATCGGCTGGAACGCGCAGCAGAAATTCGAAAGCAGTGACTTCATCGCGCAGGCCCGCCAGGCGCTGACGAATATCGCAACCCTGGTCGAAGAAGCCGGCGGCAAGATCGAGCACATCACGCGCCTGACCTGGTTCGTCACCGACAAGAAAGAATATCTGGCGCGCCAGCGCGAGCTCGGCCAAGCCTATCGCGCTGTGATGGGAAAGCATTTTCCCGCGATGACGCTGGTGCAGGTCGCGGCTCTGGTCGAGGACGAAGCTAAGCTTGAGATCGAAGCGACAGCAGTCTTGCCCGCCCGCTGGACGCTGACCGGGGCTTTTCCGTGCGGCGGCTGGTGCTGGTCATCTTTCTGGTCCTCGCCGGCGCCGGCATGGCCCATGCGGATAGTCCCTTTGTGCTGCAGCCGATCCGCGTCTTGCTTGGCGGCGATTTGGGGGTGCTGGAAGGTTTATTCGTTCGCCCGAACGAGCCGGGCCGCTCATCCGCTGGCGCTATTGGCGCACGGCGCGCCGCGTGCGGCGGCCGAGCGCGCCGCCATGACGCCGCTCGCGATGCTGCCGCAGGCGCTTGAATTCGCCCGCCGCGGTTTCGCGGTGGTGATCGTGATGCGGCGCGGTTATGGCGGTTCCGACGGCGGCTGGGCCGAAGGCTTCGGCTCCTTGCGACAATGCGAACTATGTTGCCACTGGCAATGCGGGCGCCGCCGACCTGAAGACGACGCTCGAATTCGTCTCCCATCGGCCTGATGTCGACCCGACCCGTATGATCGCTGTCGGCGTGTCCGCGGGTGGCTTCGCCACGGTCGCCCTTACCGCTGATCCGCCTCCGGGCCTCGTCGCCGCCATCAGTTTCGCCGGCGGCCGTGGCTCGCCCGAGAGCGACCGCGTTTGCCGTCCCGACCGGCTGATCGATGCCTTTCACGCTACGGCAAGGCTTCGCGCGTCCCGATGCTTTGGGTCTATGCCGACAACGATCATTTTTTCGGACCGGCGCTGGCGCAGAAACTCAAATCGGCCTTCGCCGACAGCCGGCGGCCAGGTCGATTTCGTTGCCGCACCGGCTTTCGGCGATGACGGCCATGCCCTGTTCTCGCCGCTCGGTATTGCGAAATGGACGCCCTATGTCGACGCGTTCCTGCGGCGGCAAAACCTGACGCTGCGTTCGACACCGCTGCCGCTGCCGCAGCCCGCGATCGTGGCGCCGAAAAATCTCGGGACGAATGGGCAGACGGCCTTCGCCACTTTCCTCGTCGAAGCGCCGCACAAGGCTTTCGCGCTGTCGCCCGACGGCCATTTCGGCTGGCAGAGCGGCGTGCGCACGGTGGACGCGGCGCGCGCCGGCGCGCTGAAATCCTGCCAGCAGAATTCGGGCAATTGCCGCGTGATGTTCATTGACGATGCCGCTGTGGCGCAGTGAACGAACGCGTCAGGATCGCGGCGGGATGATGAAGATCACGTAGCGCGCCGGGGTACCCGGAAAGCCCAGAAAGTCGCGTCTTGCCTCGACTTCGATACGGCGGCTTGACGGGTCGCGCGCCGCTCTGGCCGTGGCGGCTTGCACCCAGTCGCTGCGGTCGGCTGAACAGACCAGCGCCATGCCGCTTGCAGCGAGCTCAGCGTCGCTGATTTGCGGATCCTTCGGGCTCGGCGGCCAATTATCTCTCGTCAGCATAGACCAGGTCGGCAACGTCGCCGTTGAAGAAACGCCACGGCAGCGCCCGCGGCCGATCGTTCGCATAGGTGACAACTTCGTCGGCCATATCGCAGCCGACGAAGCGCAGCGGTTGCGGCGTCGCTTGCCGCCACGCCTGCTCAGTATCGGCCGCCAAGAGGCGGCCATGCGCGACCGCCGGCTCCACGCCGATGCGATGAATGGCAAGTGCAATCAACGGCGCCGCGATGAGCACGACCAGCGGTTCGGCAACGGCGGCGCCCATCATCACCTGGAGCCTGTCGGCCTGGAGCTTGCTGGCCCAGAGTTGCCGACCTCAATCTTGATCGCCTGTGGCGATAGCATCAGCACCGGCAACAAAGTCCAGGCCGGCATCGACCAGAGTGCGGTCGGCGCGGTGCCGACGGCGAGTGTGCCTATGATCGGCAGCAGCATCGGCCCCCAAAACGCGGCGGCCACGAGCCTCAACTCGCGATCGGGCGGCCAGACCATCTCGGCAATGGACGCGCGCGAAGGCCGCAACAGCAAGAACACCAGGAGAACTGGAGCGGCCGCATATCCGACCGTGTCGCCGAAATAGAGGAAAACCTGACCGAAACCGTGAGCGACCGAATGCGCGGCATGCCTCGCGATCGCATATTGGATCGACATGAAATCATGCTGGTAGATCCAGATCAGATGCGGGCCAAGCACGGCAAAACCTACTGCAACCGTGACCCATGGCGCCGCCGAGCGGAAATAGATGCGGCGGCGCGGATCGATCAGCGCGGCGGCGATCAATCCCGCGAGCAAGAACACAGACCAGTATTTCGCCAGCATGCTGATGGCGGCGCCGAGGCCCGCGAGCGCACCATAGGATGCGCTGCGGCCGCGAAAGGAACGCAGGAACGCGAACGTCGTCGCGGCCCAGATCGGCATCAAGAGCGTATTGGGATTATATTTGAGCGCGTGAAAGTTATAGAACGGCATCACCATCAAGAGCGCCAAGCCAAAAAGCGCTTCTCGATATCGAGGTAATCCGCCGACAACCGCCAGAAGATCCAGAGCGCCAGTGTCGGCATCAACATCGCCAGCAGATAGAACGACCAGTCCTCGAGCGGGAAGACGCTGAACCAGAGCCGCACAAGCCAAGCTCCAAGCGGCGGATGTTTGGGATAACCGAGACTGAGATCGCGCGACCACGCGATCAGCTCGGTCATGTCGGGATGCAAATCCTGACTGCTCTTGGCGATGCTGCCATAGAGCGTCCAGACCAGCGTGTAGCCGATAAGCAGCAACAGCATGGCGCGGTCGCGGCGCGCACCGTCACGCAATGTTTCGGCGAGCTTTGCAAGCGTGTTGCAAGCCGAACGAATAAGTCCTGCTGAAGCCATGGTCTGCTAAGGCCGTGATTCAGGTCTTGCCTACGATGCATCGAGTCGACTTTAGCCGACCGCAAGCGGCGCGCCGAGGCGGCACGCGCACCCCGCAAACAAAGCCGCATCCCGGTGCAGCAATGCAGACTCAATCAGGTGCCTTCCGCCGGCGCTTCCGGAGCCGGGGGGCTCGTTGGGGCGGGGGTCGAGTCGGCGCACAGGAACAGGCTCTGCAGCGCCGGCACCACCACCAGCAGCATGACCGGCCCGATCAGCATACCGCCGACAATGACGGTCGCCAGCGGCCGCTGCACCTGACTGCCGATGCCGGTCGAGATCGCCGCGGGCAGCAAGCCGATACAGGCCGACAGCGTCATCATCAGGATCGGCCGCATCTGTTCCTGGACCGCGTGGAACATGGCGTCCAGCGGCGCCATGCCGCCGGCCGCGACCCGGTAATAGCCGTTGATGATGAGGATTCCGCTCATCACCGACACGCCCATCAGCGAGATGAATCCGATCGCAGCCGAAATGCTGAAATCGAGACCGAGGATATAGAGCGCGGCGAGCCCGCCGGAGATCGCGAACGGCAGGCCCAGCAGCGCCAGCATGCTGTCGCGCCACGAATTGAACAGCGCATAAAGCAGAATGACGATCATGGCGAAGGTGATCGGCAGAATGATCCCCAGGCGCTTCTTGGCCTGTTGCAGCCATTCGAACTCGCCGGCCCAGTCGATCCGGTAGCCGGTCGGCAGTTTGACATTTGCCGCGATGCGCTGCTGCGCCTCCTCGACCGCGCTGGCGAGGTCACGGCCGCGCACGCTGAATTTGATCGGTACGAAGCGCTGATTGTGCTCGCGGAAGATATAGGACGCGCCGGTATCGAGAGAAATGTTGGCCAGCTCGCGCAGCGGAATATAGGCATTGACGCCGCTCGGCGTCTGATAGCCGACCTTGATATTGGCGACCTGCTCGATGTCATTGCGGAATTCCGGCGCAAGTCGCGCCACGACGCCGAACTGGCGGTCCGCCTCCAAGAGCGTCGTCGCCGTCGAACCGCCCAAGGCGGCCTGGATGACGGTATTGACGTCGCCGACGCTCAGGCCATAGCGCGCCGCCTTTTGCCGATCGACCCTGATGTTCAGATTGGGCTGACCAAGCACCCAAAACGCGCCGAGATCGGTAATGCCTTGCACCTTGGCCATTTCCGCCATGGCCGAGCGCGCGATCTTCTCCAGAGTGGCGAGATCGGGCCCGATGATTTTCAGCGAATTGGCGCCCTTCACGCCCGACAGCCCCTCTTCGACATTGTCCTGGATATACTGCGAGAAATTGAAATCGATGCCGACGAATTCGTTGGAAAATTGCTTCTGCAGGTCCGCGATCAAATCGTCCTTGGTGTAGTTCCTTGGCCATTGATCGAATGGCTTTAATGGAACGAAAAACTCGGCGTTGAAGAAGCCGGCCGCGTCGCTGCCGTCGTCCGGCCGGCCGTGCTGCGACACCACTGTGACCACTTCGGGATGCTTGAGGAGGATTTCACGGATCCGGTTGACGATCGGCTCGCCGGCCTCCAGCGATATGGTCGGCGGCATGGTGGCGCGTATCCACAAATTGCCCTCTTCCAGCGTCGGCAGGAATTCACTGCCGAGGCGCGAGCCGAGGAACAGACACACGACCAGGAAAACTATGCCCAGCGCGATGGTGGCTCTCCGGTTCTCGAGCGACCGCCGCAAGACCGGCGTGTAGATCTGGCGCAGCTTGCGCACGACGACCGTTTCGACCTCTCGCACCTGTTCCGGCAGCAACAGCGATGCAAGGCACGGCGTCACCGTGAAGGTCGCAAGCAGCGCGCCTATCAGCGCATAAGCATAAGTACGCGCCATCGGGCTGAAGATCTGACCCTCGACCCCCTGCATCGTGAACAGAGGAATGAAGGCGGCGATGATGATCGCCGTGGAGAAGAACACCGCCCGGTCGATTTGCAGCGCGCTGATCAGAATAAGGCGCAGGCGGTCGGTCCATGCATTGCCCGAGTTCGCCCGCGCGCGTCGGATCGGGGCCCCAACGTTGCTCCGCGAGATCGTTGAGCAATCGCTGCCGGGCCTGCGGCGAAGACTGGAAATTCCGATAGATATTCTCGACCAGGATGACGGCGGCATCGACGATGATGCCGAAATCGACCGCGCCGACCGACAGCAGGTTGGCGTCCTCGCCGCGGATGACCAGAATGATAATGCTGAAGAACAGCGCGAACGGGATGTTGGCCCCGACGATGACGGCGCTCCGCAGGTCGCCGAGAAAGATCCATTGAATGAGAAAGATCAGAATGCAGCCGAACACCAGATTGTGCAGCACGGTGCTGGTCGTGACCGCGACGAGCTGGGTGCGGTCGTAGAACGGCACGAGCTTCACGCCAGGCGGCAGGCTGCCGTCCCGGTTCATCTTCTCGATTTCGGCGCGCACGCGCGGCGTGACGTCGTTGGTGTGCATCGTGCGGTTCATGATGACTATCGCCGCGACGATGTCGTCTTGATGGTCGCGCCCGGCCTTGCCCAGCCGCGGCACATAGCCGACCGAAACCTTGGCGACGTCCTTGACATAGACCGGCACGCCGTTGGTCTGGCCCAGCGAGACATTCTCGATGTCCTCGACTTTGTAGCCTTGCGTCAGATCGGTATCGCCGCCGTCGTTCATGAGACCGACGCCGCGGATATTCACCGATTGCTGGCCGATATTGATCGTGCGGCCGCCGACATTGACATTGGCATTGCCGAGCGCAGCGATGACCTGCGGCAGCGTCACGTTATAGGCGTCGAGTTTGTGCAGATCGACGTCGACATCATACTCCTTCGTCGTGCCGCCCCAGGTATTGACCTGCGCGACGCCGGGCACCGTGAGCAGGCGGCGCTGGACGATCCAGTCCTGGATGGTGCGCAGATTGGTCAAGCCGAAGTGCGGCGGTCCGGTGAGTTGATAGCGATAGATCTCTCCGACCAGGCTGGTGGACTGGATCTGCGGCACCACGCCGTTCGGCAAACTGACATTCTGTTGCAGATTGATGGCGGTCTGCGTCAGCGCGAAATAATAGTCGAAGCCGTAGTAGAACGTGACGCGGACGAAGGAGAGCCCGTAGAACGAGGTCGAACGGATGACGTCGACGCCGGGTGTTGCGGCGAGTCCGACCTCGATGGGGATCGTATAATACCGTTCCATCTCCTCGGCGGAGAGGCCGGGAGCCTGCGCGGTGATTTCCAGAATGACCGGCGCCGGATTCGGATAGGCTTCGATATTCAGCCTGCTGAAGGCGAACAGGCCAGCGCAGAAAAACACCAAGAGGCCCACCAGCACCAGCGGACGACGCGTCAGGCCGAATGTCAAAAGGCTCTTCAGCACGTCTAGCCCCTCAGCCCTTCAATTCCAAAGTCGCCGGACGCGCCATCAATGACCGGACGCAAGCGCCAGCATGTTGCTGAGAAAGATCGCGCCGTCGGTAGCGACAAGCTCGCCGGCTTGCAGGCCGTTGAGAATCTGCCGATAGCCGTCGCGCTGGATGCCGATCTTGACGGTGCGTTGCGTGAACCGCCTGCGGTCTGACGTCACCCAAACCGTCTGCGTGCCGTCGCCCTCGCGCACCACGCCGTTGATCGGCACCGCCGGAGATTGCTGCGGCGCCGCGATGCTGATGACAAAGTTGGCGAACATGCCGGAGCGCAATTCGTGCTGCGGGTCCTTGATTTCGGAGCGCACCAGAACCCGCCGGGTATTGGGATCGACGATGGCGCCGACAATCGTCACCGTGCCGTCGAAGACGCGGCCCGGAAACGCGCTGATCTGGACTTGCAGCTTCTGGCCGACGCGAAACGCCGGGCTGTCGATTTCGGCGACGTTAGCCAGCATCCACATCGTATTGACGTCGGCGACGACAAAGGGCGGCGGCGGATTGCCTGGCTGCACCAGCAATCCAGGCGCCGCGTTACGCTGCGTGATCCGCCCGTTGATCGGGCTCGCCACGACCAATGTCGGATCGGCGAGCCGATCGGCGACGATTTTGTCGATCTCGGCGTCGCTCTTACCGAAGATCCGCACGGCGTCGCGGCCGGCGCGGAGATTGCCCTCCGCGGTCTGCTGATCAGAGATCGCCTGCTCTAGCTGCGCCTGCGAAACGGCCCGCGTCTTGTAGAGCTCCTGCAGGCGCGCCAGATTGCGGCTGGTCAGATCCAGAACACCCGCGGCTGCGATCAAGTTCGATTCAGCGGCCAAAAGATCGGGGCTGTCGATGGTGAACAGCGTCTGCCCCTTCCTCACATCGCTGCCGACTTCGGCGAACAGAGAGATGATCTTGCCCTGATAGGGCGTGAAGACTTGCGTCTCCATGTCCTCGTTGAAGTCGATGCTGCCGACGGCCTCCTTCTCGACCGGGAAATCGCGCAATGCGACCGGCTCGACTTTGACGGCCGCCAACTGTGATTCCGACAATTCGAGATTGTTGCCGTTGACGCCGGTCGAATTGGCATCGGTGACAGCGGCGTCAGCCTTGGACGCGACATCGAGATCGGGCTTCGATTCGCCGTGGAAGTGCAGCAAGCCATAGACTGCGAGGACACCGGCAACAACCACGCCGGCCACCGCCGCTTTCCTATTTTCCACCCGAAAATCCATGGGTTAGGCAGCATTCCCTGCTGTCAACCGCGGCGCGACATAAGCCGTGATCTGGGTGGGGGTCCACTGTCATAAATCACGCAGATTTGGGCACGATTTTCGGGCTTGGTGCCGCGCATTATGTGCGTATCACGCCGCCGACAGCACGCAAGTTCATCGGACCTTGCGGTGGCGATCACCACAGATATTAGTTCACAATTCTGACATTCGAAAAGTAATCGGCCCGCAAGACCCGGCATTTTGCTTGCCCCGGCACGGCCTGTGCTCTCGTGTTTGGGCCCAGGCCGCATATTTGACCTGCAAAATGCCTGTGGACAATTGCCGATGTGATTTCTGACAGTCGATAGGCCACTCTGAAATATTTACAGTGTGGCCGACCCAACACAGCCGTTGGGCGGCAAATCTGGAATAGTGGCTGGCTGTTTTTTACGAGCCCGTCAGTCGCGCATGTTGCGTTTGGTTTCGAATGAATTCGTCCGGCATGTTTCATTGCGGCGTCACGCGAACGCGCGCGGGCATCTCTTGTCTCGTCGCGGCAGCGCTGTTGACGAGTTGCGCAGTCGGTCCGGATTTTCACGAGCCTGCGCCGCCCGACACTGAGCGTTACACGGCGGGACCTTTGCCGCTGCGCACGGCCTCGGCCGATACGCGCGATGGGCAGGCGCAACACTTGGATCCAGGTCGCGATTTGCCGGCGGATTGGTGGACCCTGTTTCGCTCGCCGGCGCTCGACGCGCTGATGCGGCAGGCGCTCGCCAATAATCCCAATCTGCAGGCAACCCTCGCCTCTTTGCGCGCCGCCAAGGAAGCGGTCTATGCGCAACAGGCCAAGTTCCTGCCGCTGGTGCAGGCCAATTTCAATCCGACTCGTCAGCAGTCGCCGGCGGTGCTGGCGCCGCCGCTCTCGACCGGCACCGCGCCGCAGACCTTCAATCTCTATACCGCGCAGGTTTCGGTGTCTTACGTGTTCGACGTCTGGGGGCTCAACCGCCGCCAGGTCGAGCAACTCCAGGCGCTGGCCGATGTCCAAGGCTTTCAGGTCGAAGCCGCCTATCTGACCCTGACGGCGAGTCTTGCCGGCGCCGTCATCAGCGAAGCCTCGCTGCGCGGCCAGATCGACGCCACCAACGAGATCATCACGCTCAATCGCAAGATGCTCGGCATCCTGCACCAGCAGTTCGACAGCGGCTATGCCAGCCGCAACGACGTGGCGCTGCAGGAAGCAGCCTTAGCTCAGGTCGAGGCGACGCTGCCGCCGTTGCGCAAAGCGCTGCAACAGAACCGTGATCTGATCGCGGCGCTATGCGGCGCCTATGCCAGTGAGCCGCTGCGCGCTGGCTTTAAGCTCGACGCCTTGCAATTACCGACCGATCTGCCGGTGAGCCTGCCGTCGCAATTGGTCGCACAGCGCCCCGACATCCGCGCTGCGCAGGAGCAATTGCATGCCGCCGGCGCGCAGGTTGGCGTCGCCACCGCCAATATGCTGCCGAGCTTCTCCATCAACGGCAATGCCGGCTACATGCAGACCGTGATCAGCCAGCTGTTCACGCCGGGAAACCAGTTTTGGCTCATCGGCGCCAATGTCGCGCAGACGGTGTTCGACGCCGGCAATCTGCTGCACACGCTGCGCGGCGCGCAAGGCACTTACGACGCCGCGGCCTGGAACTATCGCAGCACCGTGGTCGGCGCGGTGCAGAATGTCGCCGATGCGCTGCGCGCCATCGAGAACGACGCCGATGCGTTGAAAGCGGCGCGCGACTTCCAGCGCGCCGCCAAGATCAGCTACGACCTGGCGCAGCAGCAGATGCAGACCGGCTACGCCAATGTCCTGGTGCTGTTGACCGCGCAGCAGACCTATTTGCAGGCGACGATTCAGGTGGTGCAGGCGCGCGCCACGCGGCTGTCGGATACCGTGCTTCTATTCCAGGCACTGGGTGGCGGCTGGTGGAACCGCCCCGTGCCGCCGATCGAGAAGATCCTCAATACTGACACCGGGCAATCGGCGACCCTGGTCGATCCGCATGCGCCGCCCGGCCCGTTGCCCCCCGACACACCGACCGTGGCCCCCGGCCTCTTTTCTCCACCGCCGGCCTACCCGCACTGACTGCGGACCTTGCCAAGGCTGCATATCTATTGGCCGACAGCGACAGCTTGTGGGAGATGTAGATGCACGACGCAAAATCGTTGATTTCGCGATTGCCGAAATGCGAGTTGCATATTCACATCGAAGGCAGCCTCGAGCCCGAGATGATGCTCGCACTGGCGCGGCGGAATGGAATCAAGCTGCCCTATGAATTCGTTGAAGCGCTGCGGCAGGCCTATCAGTTCGGTAACCTCCAGGACTTTCTCGACCTCTACTATCGGGGCATGTCGGTGCTCATCACCGAGCAGGACTTTTACGACCTGGCATTCGCCTATCTGCAGCGGGCCCATGCTGACAATGTCCGCCACGTCGAGATGTTCTTCGACCCGCAGGGTCACACTTCGCGCGGCATCGCCTTTGCAACCGTGATCGGCGGGCTGCATCGCGCCATCGGCGACGCCGAACGCGAATTTGGCATCCGCGCGAGCTTGATCATGTGCTTCCTCCGTGACCTCGACGAAGCGGATGCGGAAAGGACCTTGGATAGCGCCCTCGCCTTCCGCGACAAGATCGTCGGCGTCGGTCTTGATTTCAGCGGAAGTCGGCAACCCGCCGAACAAATTCAAACACGTCTTCGCCCGCGCGCGCGAGGCGGGATTGTTTCTGACCGCGCATGCCGGAGAGGAAGGCCCGGCGGCCTATGTTTGGGAGGCGCTCGACCTGCTCGGCGTCGGCCGCATCGATCACGGCAACCGCTCGCTCGACGATCAGGCATTGGTGGCGAGATTGGCGCGCGAGCAGCTCGCCTTGACGGTGTGCCCGTTGTCCAATCTGCGGCTGCGCGTCGTCGACGAACTCACGCATCACCCATTGCGGCGGATGATGGACAAAGGCCTCATGGTCACATTGAATTCCGACGATCCCGCGTATTTCGGCGGCTATGTCAACGACAACTACCGCGCCGTTTCGGACGCGCTCGCGCTCGGCCGCGATGAAATCACAGCGATCGTGCGCAATGGCGTGCAAGCGTCTCTCATGTCGCCTCAGGAGAAGGCGAAAGTGCAGGCCGAGATCGACGGCATCCTGGCCGATACCGCGTGATTACGGCCTCACCTCTCCGATCGACCAGGCCAAATCTTCACCGCCGCGAAACATCACGACTTCGTCGCTGTCGACGGCGAGCGTCGCGGCAGCGCGGCTGGTCCGCCGTTTGAGCTCGATCGTGCCGGCATTGGGCTTAAGGCCATAGAAGCGTGCGCCATTCAGCGAAGCAAAGGCCTCGAAACGGTCGAGCGCATTCTCCTCGTCAAAGACCTGGACATAGGTCTGCAACGCGGTCGCCCCGGCAAAGATGCCGGCACAGCCGCACGCGGCCTCTTTCAAGGACTTGGCATGCGGCGCGGTATCGGTGCCGATGAAGAAACAATGTGCGCCCGAGGTGACCGCCTGCCGCAGGGCAAGCCGATGACGCTCGCGCTTGGCGACCGGCAGACAATAGAAGTGCGGACGCAAGCCGCCTTGAAACAACGAGGTGCGGTTGATGACGAGATGATGCGGCGTGATGGTGCCGGCGACGCGCGGCGCATGGGCGCGCACGAGATCGACGGTTTCCGCGGTCGTGACATGCTCGACCACGACCTTGAGGCCGGTGTGACGCCGCAGCAGGGGCAACAGCGTCTGCTCCATGAAGACCGTCTCGCGGTCGAAAATGTCGATCGCCGGATCGGTCGCCTCGCCATGAATGAGGACCGGCATGCCGATCTTCTCCATGCACTCGAACACGCGCGCGAGACCCGGGATATCGGTGACGCCGTGATGGGCATTGGTGGTGGCGCCGGCCGGATATAGTTTCGCCGCGACCCAGATGCGCTCGGCGTAGCCGCGCTCGATGTCGTCCGCCGAGGTTGCATCCGTCAGATAGCAAGTCATCAGCGGTTCGAAGTCGCTGCCCTTCGGTCGTGCCGCGAGAATGCGTTCACGGTAGGCCGCAGCGGCCGCTGCGTCGGCCACCGGTGGCACCAGATTGGGCATGATGATGCCGCGCGCGAATTGCGCCGCGGTATAGGGCAGCACCGCTTTGAGCATTGCACCGTCGCGCAGGTGAACATGCCAGTCGTCTGGGCGGCGGATGGTGATGGCCGCCTCGTTCGGCTTGGGTTTCGCTGCGTCGAACAGTTCAGTGATCGTCATGCGGTCGCCTCTTGCCGTGTCGCCGCCTTGGCCGCGACACTGGCGGCATCATTGTCGATCGCTACCGCGCGATCAAGCTTGTGGCTTCAGGCTTGTGGTTTGGCGATGCCAGCAAGCTTTTGCGCCCGCGCCTTCTTCTCTTCGATCTTCATGCCGCGCGCGATCTGGATGCGCTGTGCCTGCGGCGAACCGGCGCCGTGCAGGCTTTCGGTCAGGTAGCCCACCGCATTCCGCCCGATGGTCATGTTCTCGATCAGCCGCAGCATGCGCATGCGATCGACCACCTCGACGCCGTCGCGGCCTTGCAGGAATTTGCGAATCAGCGGGCCGACCTCGTTGTTCTGCAGATCCTTCTCCGACGGCATCGTCACCACGAGCCCGCCGGCAATGTCCTGCGCCAGCCGCGCAATCTCGAACGGAAAGCGCGTGACATTATGCTTGGCGACGTTGGAGAGCATTTCGTCGTTGATATAAGCGCCCGATGCCACGGGCTTCGACTGATGCGCCGCCGCCATGCAGCTCGAATAGATGGTCTCATTGAGATGCGTCATCTCGACCAGCTTGTCTTTGATATGGGAAACGCCCTCGACGCCATTGTAATCGGCGGCGCTCGCAGCGGCCCCGATCAACACGTCGCCCAGCCCGGTTTTGCAGACATAAGATGAGCGATGATAGGTGGTAAAACGCTCGACCAGAGATGATGCGTAATTCCATTCGCCGTCCATGAAGACGTGCTCATGCGGCACGAACACGTTCTCAAAGACGATCAGCGCTTCCTGGCCTGCGAATTGCGCATTGCCGGCATCCATGGCGCCGCCGTCGAGAATGCGGGTGTCGTTGGTCTGGCGGCCGACGATATAAGTGAGCCCTGGCGCGTCGACGCGCACCGCGCCGACCACCGACCAATCGCGATCATTCTCGGTCATGCGCATGGTCGGCATGAAAATGAGCCAATGCGAATTGACCGCACCGGTCTGGTGCATCTTGGCGCCGGAGACATAGATGCCTTTGTCGTCGCGGCGCGTCACATGAAGGAACAGATCTTTATCGCGCTGCTGATGCGGCGGCTTGGAGCGGTCACCCTTGGGATCGGTCATGGCGCCGCCGATGACGATGTTCGCCGCCTGTGCGCGCTTGAGAAAAGCCAGGAAACGCTGGTGATAGGTGCTGCCGTTCTTTGCCGTCGATGTCGAAAGTCACCGAATGGCAGGAGCTGATGGCATCGAGCCCGACGCAGCGCTGAAAGCATGTGCCGGTACGACGGCCGAGCTCACGCTGCATCTCGTGCTTGCCGACCAGATCTCCCGGCGCGACGGGGACATGGAGGAAGCGGTTGACCTTCTGCTCGCTGATCGGCGAATGCGCTGTGGCCAGATTGGGCTGCTCGGTCGCGAGCCGAAACGTTTCCGCCATGGCATTGATCGATGGCCGGATCACCGGATGATCGACCGGCTCGCCACGCGCTCACCCATGAAATAGACATTCATGCTGCGGCCACGCAGCGAGGCGATGTAATCGTCCGCAGTACGGATCGGCTTGGCGAAATCGGCCCATAATGTTTCGACATCTTGCATGACGGCCTCGCGCTACTCACGACCAAATTTACGCCGAACTTCACGCCTTCATCATTTCACGCAGCTTGTAACGTATGATCTTGCCCGACCCGGTACGAGGGATCTCGGCAATCAGCTGCACGCTATGCGGCACTTTGTACGCCGATAGCTGCTCCCGGCAATGGGCCAGCAGCGCCTCGCTGTCGAAGGTGTGGCCGGGCCGCGGCACCACGAACAGGGCGGGAACCTCGCCCAGATGCTCGTGCGGCACGCCGACCACGGCGCAGTCGAGCACCGCCGCAAAGGTGTTCACCGCCTCCTCGATCTCGGCCGGCGCGATGTTCTGGCCACCGCGGATGATCAGCTCCTTGAGCCGGCCGGTGATAGTGAGAAAGCCGTTCTCGTCGGACCTCGCCAAATCGCCGGTGTGATACCAGCCGTTCCGCAGCGCCTTTTGCGTCTCGTCCGGCTTGTTGTGATAGCCGGGCATGACGTTGGCGCCGTGCACGATCAGTTCGCCCTCCTGCCCTGGCGCGACGTCATGGCCTTTCAGATCGACGACGCGCACCGCAAGCCCCGGCACCGCGATGCCGCAGGAGCCCATGACGCGATTGCCGCTCGGCCAGTTCATCGTCACCATGGTCGATGTTTCGGTGATGCCGTAGCCGTCGAGCAGAGGCACGCCGAGATGAGTTTCGAATTCGCGATTGAGCGTCGCCGGCATGATGGCGCCGGCGGAAGCGCAGAGCCGCAAATTCGGGAAGCGCACTTCGCTCTCGCTGCGCGTCGCCTGCAGCAGATAATGGAACATGGTCGGCACGCCCGGAAAGTAGGTGAACTCGCCGGTCTTCAGCAGCCGCACCGCTTCGCTCGTGGAGAATTTCTCCATGATGTATTCGCTGGCGCCAGTCGCCAGAATGCTCATGACCGAGAGATTGAGCGCATAGGAATGAAACAGCGGCAATGGCGACAGCACCGTGTCGCGCTCGCTCAACCCAGTGACCGGCGCCCAGCACGCCGCCGTCACCCATAACATGCCGTGCACGGTGAGCCGCACGCCCTTGGCGCGTCCGGTGGTACCGGACGTATAGAGAATGTAGGCCGTCTCGTGCAGAAGCGGCGGATCGCGTGGCGGCGATTGCGGCGGGTGCTCATGAGCTTGCTGTAGAGCATCGCCTCGGCACTGGCAGTCGCCGCGGTCCGTCACGATCAGCGTTTTCAGATTTGGCGCCGTGCTTTTCAACCGCGCGAACAGATCGCCGCGCTCGCCGGTGGTGATCACGGCCTTGCAGTCGGCATCGCTGAGCCGATAGGAAATCTCCGCCTCGCTCGCGTCATAACTGATCGGCACGCCGATGGCGCCGGCGCGCGTGATAGCAAAGGAGCTTTCGACCCAGGCCACCGAATTCGGCAGCATGATCGCGACCGTATCGCCCGGCGCGATACCGGCATCGGCCAAATGGCCCGCGAGCTTGCCGGTGCGGTCGAGCAGTTCGGCGTAAGTCACCGCGCTTTGCGCGTCGCGATAAGCGCATTTGCCGCCGCGCGCCGCCGCATGCCGGCGCAGCAATTCGGGAATGGGCGCGATCAGATCCGTGTGCAGCATGGCGATCTCTCCTCACACCATGCTGTAGCCGCCGGAGATGCTGAGCACCTGGCCGGTGATCCAGCCGCCATGCGGCGAAGCGAGCATCGCCACCATCGGCGCGACGTCGTCCGGCAGGCCGAGCCGGCGCACCGGATAGAACTTGATCAGCTTTTCACGATTGGCTTCGACCCAGTCCTTGTCATGCGCGGTTTCGACCAGGCCGAGCGACACGGTATTCGCCGTGGTGCCGGAGCGGCCGAATTCGCGGGCCAGCGACTTCATCAGGCCGATCACGCCGGCGCGGGCGGCGGCGACGATGGCAAGTCCCGGATTCGCCGACGCGCGAGGAATCGCCGATGACGCTGACGATGCGGCCATTCTTTCCCGCTTCGAGATGCGGCGCCGCGGCATGGCAGCAATGGATCGCGCCGTAGAGCGACGCGTCGATCTGGGCATGCCAATCCGCAGGCGTGGTTTCGATGAAGCGCTGGCGCTTGGCGAGGCCGGCATTGTTGATGAGGATGTTCAGCCCGCCGAAATCCTTCACGACGGCATCCGTCATCGCCTTCACCGCGGCGAAATCGGCGACATCGGCCTGATAGGCCTTGGCGTTGCCGCCTTTGGCTTTGATCTCGCCGACGATCGCTTCGGCCTCGGCGCCGGAGCTTGCGATAATTCACCGCGACGCCCGCCCCTTCCGCCGCAAGGCTCAGCGCGATCTCGCGGCCGACGCCGCTCGCGGCGCCGGTCACCAAGGCTATCTTGCCCTTCAAGCCCAAATCCATGGTCGCTCTTCCCTCGTTTTCTCAGCTTTTGTTGTTGCCGCGCGCCGCCTCGATCAGGCGGAACAGATGCGCTCGGGCGTCACCGGCAATTCGTTGATCTCGATGCCGAGCGGCGACAGCGCGTCCGTGACCGCGTTGGCGATCGCCGCCGGCGCGCCGATCGTGCCGCCCTCGCCCATGCCGCGGAAGCCGCCGAGCGTCGTCGGCGACACACTTTCCAGATGCACGAGCTTCATCGACGGGATTTCGCAGGCCGACGGCACCAGATAATCGACCAGGCTCGCGGTCTGCATCTGGCCCTGCTCGTCATAGACGACCTCTTCGTAGAGCGCGGCGCCGACGCCTTGCGCCACGCCGCCCTGCACCTGGCCGTCGACGATCAGCGGATTGACGATCTTGCCGCAATCCTCCGCCACGGCGAAATGATCGATGCGGATTTCGTATGTCTCCGGATCGATCTCGACCGCGGCGATATGCGTCGCCGAGGTCGTGGTGCCGAACACCGGATCGTAGGTCTTTGTTGCGGCGAGTTCGTCGCGCGCCTCGGCCGGCAGCCGGCCGATCTCGGAATAGACCGCGCGCGCGACTTCGCGAAAAGTCATGGCGCGATCGGTGCCGGCGACGGTGACCTTGCCGTCTTCCGCGACGAGGTCGCCCGCGCCGGCCTCCAGAAGATGCGAGGCGGCATTGAGCACTTTCTCGCGCACGGCCTGCGCGGCGAGCGTTGCCGCCCCGCCGGCAAGAACCAGACTGCGGCTTGCATAAGTGCCGGTGCCGCCGGCGACCGCGGCACTGTCGCCATGCACGATGCGGACATCTTCGAGCCGAACGCCGAGATGTTCGGCGATGATCTGCGCCAGTGTGGTCTCGAGACCTTGGCCGTGCGAGGCGACGCCGAAAGCCGCTGTCACCGCGCCAGTCGCGTCGACGCGGATGATCGCCGTCTCGGTGCCGGTATTGATCGGCATGCCCGGCGCCACCGAGATACGCGAGCCGATGCCGGTCAATTCCGCATAAGTGGCGATGCCGATGCCGAACCAGCGGCCGGCGGCGCGCGCGCGTTGCTGCGCAGCGCGCAGATCATCGTAACGGATCGCGTCACAGGCCGCATTGAGACATTCCTGAAAGCCGGATTTGTCCCAGACGATGCCGGAAGCGACCTTGTAGGGCAGTTCGTCGGCGCGAATGAGATTGCGCATGTCTGATCTCGCGCGGATCCATGCCGAGCTTGGCCGCGGCCATGTCCATCAGCCGCTCCATGACAAAGGTCGAAGTCGGCCGGCCGACGCCGCGATAGGGGCCAAGCGGCGCTTTCGAGGTCGCCACCCCACGCACCCGGCCCTGATAATTGGCGATGCGGTAAGGACCGGGCAGGAAGCTCACCACCTGGATCGGCTCGAGCGCCGCGGTCCACGGATAGATCGAATAAGCGCCGATGTCTCCTATGACGTCGGCGCGCAGCGCGGTGACATGCCCGTCCTCGTCGAGCCCGATCTCGGCATCGACGATCTCGTCGAAGCCCTGGCTGCCCGCAAGCAGATCCTCCATGCGGTCGGCCGTCCATTTGACGGAGCGCGACAGCCGCCGCGCGGCGGCGCAGACGAAAACCTCTTCGGGATAGAGCGAACCCTTGCCGCCGAAACCGCCGCCGACATCCTGCGCGACGACCCGCACGCGATGGCCCGGAATATCGAGCGCGTCCGCCAGTGCATCGCGCACGATCCCCGGCATTTGCGTCGCCGAATACAATGTCAGCGCCTCGCGGCCGGCGTCGTATTCGGCAAGGCAGGCGCGCGGCTCGATCGCAACCGGTGTCTTCCGGTGCATGCGAAACCGGCCGCCGACGCGCACCGGCGCCTTAGTCAAACTCGGCATCGACATCGCCGCGCTTGAATTCGCGGCTCACCACCACATTGGTACCGGCTTCGTCGTGCAATAGCGGCGCGCCGTCTTTCGCCGCCTGTTCCGGATCGACCACGAAAGGCAGCGGCTCGTATTCGATATTGATGAGCTCCAGCGCGTCTTCGGCCTGATAGCGGCTCTGCGCGACGACGCCGACCACCGGCTCGCCGACGTAACGCACCTTGCCGCGCGCCAGCGGCAGAAACGGCGTCGCGTAATAATTCTTCATGCGCGACGTCGCGACCAGCACCTTAACCTGATCGGTGAGATCTTCGGCCGTGAACACGGCGACGACGCCGGGAGCCGCGCGCGCCGCCGTGCAATCGATCGCGGAAATCCGCGCATGCGACTGATCGCTGCGGCGGAAGGCAGCATGCAGCACGCGCAGCACCTGCCGGTCGTCGGTATAGGCGCCCAGCCCGGTCAACAGCCGCGGATCCTCGGTGCGCTTGATGCGCGCGCCGATGAGCTTCGGCCGGGCGTGGATTTCGGGGAGCGTCATTCATAGGCGTCTTGCCCCGTCCGCAAGGCTCGTCCATTGCGCGGAGTCGTGACCGCAGATGACCTTCGCGCCGGCCTTTTCAATGCGCCTGATCTCGGCGAGCGATTTGACCAATGCGTCCGCATTCCAGGTGTTCTTCGGCACCACGCCGGTATCGAGCGTCGAGCGGAACGACACTGTGTCGGACGCCAGAAAGAATTCGCCGGACCGGTCGAGCCGGACCAGCGCGCCGGTCGTGCCCTGGCGTGTGGCCCGGCAGCGGCACCAGAACGATGCGGCCGTCGCCGAACATGTCGCGTTGGCCGTCGATCGTATCGATCGGCGCGCCGTGCTCCCACTCGGCCGCGATATAGCCTTGCGCCTGCGCGCCCTCGGCGCGCGCCGCTTCGACCTCCTTGCGATGAATAATGAAACTCGCGCGCTTGAAGAAGGTATTGCAGCCGCAATGGTCGGGATGCAGATGCGAGCATATGACGACATCGATATCGTCGCAGATGAGCCCGATGCCGCCGAGCGCGTTCACGACATTGTCGCCGGGCTGCCATGATCGGCGTCATCAGCCGCGCCAGCCCGCCCCAGCGCGCCTCCGCCTGTTCCGCCACCGCTCGGATGGCAGCCGGTGTCGAACAGCACGTTGCCCTGGGCATGGCGCAGCAGCGCGCACGGCACCGACAATTCGATGGTCTCGCTCTTGTCGGCGTCGGGCATGAAGATGCTCTTGCGCATGCGCAAGCGGCCACCGGAGAGCAAATGCATCTTCATCGCGCCGTCTCCGTCCTGCCGACGACGGCGCGGATCGCCTTGACGATGTGCTCATAGCCGGTGCAGCGGCAGAGATTGCCCGAAATGCCTCGGCGGATGTCGTCGTCGCTGGCGAGCGGATATTTGCGCAGCAGATCGGTCGCGGTCATCAGCATGCCGGGCGTGCAGAAGCCGCACTGCAGGGCGTGATGCTCATGAAAGGACTCCTGCAGCGCATTCATCTGTCCGATCCGGCCGAGGCTCTCCACCGTCTCGACCTTGCGGCCGTCGGCCTGCACCGCGAGCATCAGACAGGACCGCGCGCTGTCGCCGTCGACCAGCACCGTGCAGGCGCCGCAGACGCCGTGCTCGCAGCCGACATGCGTGCCGGTCAGTCCGAGCGTGTGGCGCAGGAAATCGGCGAGCAACAGCCGCGGCTCGACCGAGCCTCGTAGGCTGTGCCGTTGACGGTGACGGTGATATCGCGGGTCCTCGTCATGCCGCGCCCGCCCTTGGATCTTGCGCCGTCCGCCACGCCGCCGCGAGCGCGCGGCCGGTGAGCACACCGGCGAGGTGCCGCCGATAATCGGACGAGGCATGCAGATCGGTTTCCGGCTCGATCGCGTCGCGCACCGCCGCAATCGCGCGCGTAGTCAAGCCGCATCGAGCGATTGCCCGACCAGAATCTTCTCCGCTTCAGCCGCGCGCAATGCCGTCGGGCCAACGCCGGTCAAGGCGATGCGCGTCTGTGCGATCTTGCCGTCCGCGAACGTCAGCGTCACCGCGACCGCGGCCAAGGCAAAATCGCCGTGCCGTCGCGCCACCTCCTCGAAGCCCCAGCCGGTCCGCCGCGGCAATTTCGGTAGCACGATCTCGGTGACAAGCTCGGTGCCGTCGAGAGCGACGGTCATGGTGTCGAGAAAGAAATCGCGCGCCGCAACGGTGCGAGTGCCCGACACGGCCGCAACATGAAGCTCGGCATCCAGGAGCAGCGCCATCATCGGCAATTCGGCGGCCGGATCGGCATGCGACAGGCTGCCGCCGATCGTGCCGCGGTTGCGGATCGCGAGGTGCGCCACATGCGCCATGGCGGCGGACAGAACCGGGAAATGTTGGGCGATGATCGGCGAAGTTTCGAGCGCAAAGTGCCGCGTCAACGCGCCGATACGGACGCTGTCGGCGGTCTCGGTGATGAAACCGAGGCCGGGGATGCGATTGATGTCGACCAGGATGGACGGCCGCAGCAGCCGGAAATTAAGCATCGGCATCAGGCTCTGCCCGCCGGCGAGCACCTTGGCCTCACCCCCCGCCTCGGCCAAAGCCGCAACCGCGGCCTCGATGCTGGTTGGCGCGATATAGTCGAAGACAGGCGGCTTCATCGCTGGCTGTCCGTGGACCGACGATGCTGCGCCAGTGCGGCCACGCCTCTTCCTCCCGAATTTCGTGGCCCGGCGGGTGGCCCAAGCACCCCCGGTATCATAACTTTGTTACTTGCATAACTAGACTAAATGGTCTTTCAAAGCAATCGGGGTTGAGCCACACATCAGCAAACGCGTATCAGTCACTTGTATAAATAGACTAATCTGGCGGCGACCTCCTGCCGAAAACATGGGTCAAGGGCGTCCTCCGCCCTGCTCCTTGCCGCGGATCGCCGCCGCGCGGTCGGAGATTTCCGGTGCGCCAAAATCGCGCGGGTCGTAGTTCATGCGATAGCGCATGGCATGCGCCTCGACCGGCTTCCGGCAATGATCGCAGATCACGCTCGGCGTGAAATCGTTGCCGCAATCACGATGGGTGAGAATGATCGGCGAGCCGGCGCGCGACAGCCAGCGGTCGCCCCAAGCCAGCATCACGATCAGCGCGCCGTAGAGACCCGCGCCCATTTCAGTGAGCCGGTACTCATAGCGATCCGGTTGCGCCTGATATTTGCGCCGCTCGAAGATTCCGGTGGCGACCAGCCGCGTCAGCCGGTCAGTGAGAATGTTGGAAGCAATATTGAGCTCGGCCATCAGCCGGTCGAAGCGGCGCGCGCCGAGGAAGGCTTCGCGGATGACGAGAAAGCTCCAGCGGTCGCCGATGATTTCCAAGGTGCGCGATACCGAGCTCGGCCGGCCGCGCGAGAATTGCGTAGCGCCCGAAGAACGCCGCGCCCGATGCACCGGCTGCGCCGAACGATAGCCGGCACCCGGCCCGTTGCGGTAATTCACCCGCGCGGCGCTGACCTGTTGCAGACAGGCCGAACAGGCGACGATCGGCTGGCAGTCATGGCCGCATGTTTCGTGGATCAGAGCCAGCGGCGCGCCTTTGCCGCCCGTCAGCCAGCGGTCGCCGAACTGCATCATCGCCATGAAGCTCGGATAGAGTTCGAGCCCGGCCTTGGTCAGCCGGTATTCGGCGCGGCGCGAGGTCTGCGACATGCGGTGCTGGCGGAATATGCCCTGCTGGGTGAGCCGCTTTAGCCGCTCGGTCAAGGTCGCCCGCGGTAGGCCGAGCGCGGCGCGGAAACTCTCGAAGCGCCGCGCGCCGAAAAAGGCTTCGCGGATGATCAGAAACGTCCAGGCATCAGACAGAACGCTGACGACCCGCGCAACCGAGCAATTCCGTTCCCGCAACGGCGCAGCCCGAGATGCAGGCTTCGGCGCATAAGGACGCCGGCTGGCTTTAAGCGGCGCGTCCATTTCTCTCGTGATCCATCGGTCTGCCGCCAAATCTCCACGAACACTGGACCGAAATCAGAACTTCGTCGAGAGGGACCATGGGATGTGATGCCCGCGACAAATGCGTGCATGGCGGTTATTCTCCGAGAGCCAACGAGAAACTCCGGGGACACCATGAACAAGCTTGCGATCGGCGATGTCGTCATCACCAGCATTATCGAGCGCGATGGACCCTGGCGGCGTCCGGAAGACATGTTCCCCGCCTATAATGCCGAAGTCGCCCGCCGCCACCTCGCCGAGCTCGATCGCGAGGTGTTCGATCCTGCGTCCGGCAAGATGGTCATCACCTATCAGACTTTCATCGTGCGCACGCCCAAGCACACGGTGCTGATCGACACCTGCACCGGCGAGGACAAGGGCCATCCGCCGCCGATGGATTTTCCGAAGCAGCCCTGGCTCGACGGTTTCAAGGCCGCTGGACTGGGCTTCGAAGACATCGATTATGTGTTCTGCACGCATCTGCATATCGACCACACCGGCTGGAACACGTCGCTGCGCAATGGCCGCTGGGTGCCGACCTTTCCGAACGCCAAATACATCTTCCACAAAAAGGAATATGCCGCCTGGGAGGACTCCACCAAGCGCGGCGAGACCCGGGCGGGCGGCGGCGGCAATGTCTGGCGCTACAATTGCGAGCCGATCGTCGAAGCCGGCCAGGCGCTGCTCGTCGACGACGATTATCAGCTCGACGATACGTTTACGCTCACCCCGACGCCCGGCCATTCGCCGTGTCATTGCTGCGTCAATATCAGCTCGCGCGGACAACGCGCCGCCGTCGTCGGCGACCTGATGCATCACGCCCTGCAGTGCCGCGAGCCCGATTGGTCGACGGTCTTCGATTGGGATCCGGTGGAGGCGGCGCGCTCACGGCGAAAATTCTTGAGCGACGCCGCCGGCACCGGCAAATTCGTGCTGCCGATCCACTTCCCGAACCCGACCACCGGCCTGATCGAAGCCGACGGCGAGCGCTTCAAGTACAAGTTCGTGCGGTAGGAACTTCGCCCGGCGCTGCTCGAGTGGGAGACCGCCCACGCACAGCACGCGTGCGTCCCGTGCGCGAAGAAATATTGACAGTCAATAAGATTGACCATCCAATTCGGCGCCTAAGCCGAACAGTCAGAAAAAACGCGCCATCGCGCCGGCAGCGCTGACGAAACGAGGGAGGTCGCCGTGCTTCGACTGCTCGCAGCCGCCGTGTTCGTCATCGCCTCAACGGCTATGGCACTCGCCGAGGATGACATTGTTTTGCGCGGCATGGGCTCTTTCCATGTCGGCGGACGCATCGCCGAAATCTCCGGCAAGCCGGTGCGCAGCATCGTGCGCGTGCCCGGCGGGCCCTCATCGAAGCTCGATCCCAACGGCCAATATCAGGTCGAGCAGATGTATGCGCAGTATTTCCTGCCGAAGAATCGCAAGGGAAAGTTTCCGCTCCTGATGTGGCACGGCGGCGGGCTGACCGGAGTCACCTACGAGACCACGCCGGACGGCCGCGAAGGCTGGCTCGACATGTTCATCCGCAAGGGCTGGGACACTTATGTCTCTGACGCGGTCGAACGCGGCCGATCCGGCTTCGCCAGCTCCGACGTCTGGCCCGACGAGCCCATCTTCATAACCTATACCGATCCGTTCGAACGCTTTCGCATCGGCGCCGGCGAAGGCTCGTGGGATCCTGATCCGGCCAAGCAGAAGCTGATGCCGAACGTGCAGTTTCCGGTCGAGGCCTATGCCAATTACATGAAGCAGATCGTGCCGCGCTGGCTCTCGACCGATGACGCCGTGATCAAGGGTTATGTGGCGCTGGTCGACAAGGTCTGCCCTTGCGTGCTGCTCACCCACAGCCAGGGCGGCTCGTTCGGCTTCAAGGTCGCGGAGCTTCGGCCCGACAAGATCAAGGCGATCGTCGCCGTAGAATTGGCGAGCGCCGGCAATCTCGACAAGGCCGCCGCCATCAAGGACATTCCGGTCCTGATGATCTTTGGCGATAATGTCGATCTGCATCCGCGCTGGGTCGCCTACCGCAAGCTTGACCTTGCTTATGCGGACGCCGTGCGCGCGGCGGGCGGCAAGGTCGATGTGATCAATCTTCCGGACATCGGCATCAAGGGCAATTCGCACATGATGATGATGGACAAGAACAATGCCGCGATCGCCGACGTGATTCAGGACTGGCTGGCCAAGCGGGGACTTACGGCGGATGCCGCAAGCAAAGAGACCCACAAGCGGCATGCTTCGCGCTAGCAGACCTTCGGTCGGGAAGAAAATGGGACAGGTGAAAATCGTGACAGGCGTGAACAAAGCCATCCGCAATCCGCTCGTGGCCGCGAGTGTTTTTGGCATCGCGGTTGTGGCGTCGCAGACCGTTTGGGCGGCCGAGAAATTGCGCGTCGGCATAAATCTGACGACGATCGAGACGCTGCCGATCTATCTCGCCGCCGACGGCAAAGGCGCGGTCGAACTGTCGGGTGGCGGGATACCGTCGGTGACCGAAGGCAAGGCCGACGCGGCGACCAACGCCGAGACGCAGGCCATTTTGCGTTCGACCGAAAGCCCTGACATCCGCGTCATTCTCACCGTCGCCGAATACGCCTACCACATCGTCGCCCGCCGCTCGTCCGGCATCGCCAAGGCGTCCGATCTGCGCGGCAAGAAGATCGCGACCTCGCTCAACAGCTCGGCGCATTTCTATATCGTCAAGACACTGCGCGACGCCGGATTGTCGGAGGCCGACGTAACGATCGTGGGAATGGCGCCGCCCGACATGCCGCAAGCCTTGGCGCGTGGCGAAGTCGATGCGATCTCGATCTGGGAGCCCGCGGCGCAGAAGTCCATCGATACGCTCGGCGCCGATGCCGTGATCATCAACGGCCCGCCCTACAGCGAGCGCTTCAATCTCAACACCAGTGCAGCAGTCATAGCCGATCCCGCGAAGCGGGTCGCGCTGGTCGACTTCTTGCGCTCCATCATCGCTGCCTCACGCGACGTCCGCGAGCACCCCGACCGCGTGCAGCCTGTGATCGCGGCAAAATTGAACCTGTCGCAAGAACTCGTGGCTAAGACGTGGAACCTGTTCCGATTCCCGGCCGCCATCGGCAATGACATGTTGGCCACCATGATTGAGCAGGAGCCGTGGATGGCGGAAAAGCAAAAACGGGCGGCGCGGCCGAAAGAAGCGATCGCGGCGCTGGTCGATGCAAGCCTGTGGCGGGAGGCGAACCAATGAAAGCAGATCGGCGTTGGCAGGCCGCGCGCGCATTAGCGCTGCTTTCTACGCTCGTACTCTGTGTTGCGCCGGATCTTGCCGCTATAGACGCGAAAGCCGCCGATTGGCCGTCTTCGCCCATACACATTATCCTGCCGTTCACGCCGGGAGCCTCTACCGATGTGGTCGTGCGCACGGTCGCGCCCAAATTTTCCGAGCTGATCGGCGCGCCGGCGGTGATCGAAAATCGCGGCGGCGCCGGCGGGCTGATTGCCACCGAATCCGTCGCCACGGCCAAGCCCGACGGCTATACGCTCCTTGTGGTGACGACGTCGTTTGCCGCGCAGCCGGCGATCATGGGCAAATTGCCCTATGACACCGCCCATGATTTCGCGCCGGTCGCGCTGATTGCCGATCTGCCGGGCGTTCTGGTGATCAATTCCAAGCTTCCGATCAAATCTTTTGCCGAATTCCTGGACTACGCCAAGGCGCATCGCTTGACTTACGGCTCTGCCGGCGTCGGCACGTTTCCGCATCTCGGCATGGAACTGCTCAAGAGCCGCGCCGGGATACCGATGACGCACGTTCCTTACAAAGGCGCCGCACAGGCGCTTGCCGATGTGATCGGCGGACAGATCGACGTCAAACTCGATGCCTATGTGAGCTCTGCCGGCCATCTTGCCGACGGCACGCTGCGCGCCATCGCCGTTTCGAGCCTGACCCGCTTGCCCGAACTTCCCGATGTTCCGACGATCGCAGAATCCGGATTTCCCGGATTCGAAGTGACCTATTGGATCGGCGTCGCTGCACCGGCCGGCGTGCCCGAACCGGTACGAACTCGGTTGGAGCAGGCTTTCATCTCCTCGCTCACGCCCGAGAATAAAGCCTTGCTGGCGAAACAAGGCGTGCGCGCCGTCGGCCAAGGACACGAGGCATTGCAGAGCCTGGTCACGCGCGAGCTCGCGCAGTGGCAAAAGCTCGCGGGCGAAACCGATCTGACCGGCAAATGAGAGCGCTTCTCCTCTAAGCACAAAGAGCCGACAACGTGCCTCCCCTGACGCCGCCGCCAGACCGAAATCCGCGAAAGCCAAAGCTCAAGGCGCCGCCGGGCGCAGTCGACACGCACATCCACCTGTTCGGTCCGGCGGCCGAATGGCCGTTCCATCCCGGCAGCAAATATGTTTCCGAAGACGTGCTTCCCGAGCACGCGATGGCCCTGCAGGATGCGCTTGGCCTCGCCGCCTCGATCGTGATCAGCGGTGGCGGCTATGGAACGGACTATCGCCACCTCGCTCATGTCTTGAAAACTTTTCCAGACCGATTCCGGGGCGTCGCCTTGTTGCCGCCGCAGACCAGCAGCGATGAGATCGCGATGCTCGACCGGCTTGGCGTGCGCGGCGCGCGTTTCGTCAGCCCGGCGCACGGCGCGCATCTTCCGCAACTCGACACCTCGCGCGCACTGGTCGAGCGCGTCGTCGCCGCCGGATGGCACATCCAGTTCTATCCGCATCGCACCGACCTGCCCGATTTCAAGGATCAACTCCTGGCGCTCGGCACCGACATCGTGTTCGACCATTTCGCACATATTCCGGCCGAAGGTGGCGTCGATCAGCCGGCCTTCCGCTGTCTGTTCGACATGCTCGACAGCGGCCGCGTCTGGGTAAAACTTTCCGGGCCAATGCGGTGCACGCTGGAGGAGCCGCCCTATCCGAGCGTGACGCCGCTGGCGCGCGCCTTGGTACGGCATGCGCCCGATCGTCTGCTGTGGGGATCAGACTGGCCGCATGTCAACATGATCGGGCGCACCATGCCGAACGACGGCGACCTGCTCGACCTCCTGCTCGAATGGGCGCCCGATGAGCGCGCGCGCAAGAAGATCTTGGTCGATAATCCGGCCAAGCTTTATCGGTTGGCGCAGTGAAGTAGCGCCGCGCCGTGCCGGGCATCCGCGAGCGGGACTTCAGCTCACGCCAAAAAACGACGCTGCGTTCCGGTAGCTGATCTTTTCTTTTTCCGTGGCCGAAAGATCGAGCGAGGCAACGACCTGCATTGTCGAGCGGATATATCCCGCTCCGCCTTCAGGGCCGAACGGCGCGTCGGACGCATAGAGCACGTGATCGACGCCGAAAAACTCGATGCCGCAGACCGTGCCGATCCGGCCGCCGCAGAGCGCGGTGTCGCCGTAAAAGTCGCGGAAGCAATCGAGCAGCGGTTTTCCGAGACTGGGCAGCACGTGGCTGTAGTCTTCACCCGAGGTGCGGCTGCCCAGCGTCGCCCAACCGGTTTCGATGCGCTCGTCGAAAAACGGGATCATCGCGCCCATGTGATGGGTCAATATTTTCAGCTTCGGAAAGCGCGTCATCACGCCCGAGAACACAAGCCGCGCCATGGTGGCGCTGGTCTCATAGGGCCAGCCGAAGATCGTCCATATTTCGTAGCGCGATGTCTTCTCCGCAGCGAAATCGGGAAAGTCCGCCTTGCGCGCCGGATGCAGCAGGATCGGCTTGTTGGATTTTTCGGCGATTTCGAAGATCGGCAGAAACCGCGGCTCATCGAGGCAGGCGCCGTTGACATTGGTGTGGAGCTGCAAGCCGTTGGCTTTGCCTTTGATGAGAATCCGCTCGGCCTCCTTGGCCGCAGCGTCAGGCATGTCCATCGGTAGCGCACCGACGAAGCCCGAGAAGCGATCCGGATATTTCTCACACAATTCCGCAAGGCCGTCATTGGCGACGCGGGCAAATTCCGGCGACTGGCCGGGCCCCGCCATGCCTTCGAGCGGCGGCAGGCCGAGCGAAAGGATCTGCGTGTAATCCTCGAACGCATCCATCATGCGAAAGCGCGCGTCGAGATCGTAGATCGTACGCACACCCTGCATGCGCTTGCCGACGTCGGTGGTACCCCCCTTGGTCTGCGACATCAGCACGAAGATTTGTTTGGGGAAGAAATGGCAGAAGGCGTCGATGTAGCGCATGTCGTCACACTCTTGATTTGAGGCACCTGTTACGCCGTAGCCGTCTCGCGGCTCACCTGGCGCAACTGTTTGAGCAAGATTGTCGACGCGACGACGCAGAGCAAAGGTGCAATGGCCGTCACATAGAAGAACACCTGCAGCGGCATCGCCAGGCTGGTCAGAAGACTGCCGATCAGCGGGCCTGTGATTGACCCGACGCGGCCGACGCCAAGCGCGTAGCCGACGCCGTTGGCACGCAGCGCGGTGGGATAGATCAGGCCGGCGCCGGCATTGAGCGCATTCTGCGTGCCCACGACGACGCAGCCGGAGGAGAAAGCCATGACCAGCAGCAGACTTTCCGAACTTCCGACAAAGCCGGTGAACGCCAGGACGGGAGCCGCGATGGCAAAAATGATAGTCAATATCTTGAGGCCGATGCGGTCCATCAGAATGCCCAGCACCAGCCCGCCGGCCGAACCACCGAGTTGATAGAGCGAACCCGCAAAGCTTCCTTGCGCCGTGCCATGGCCGGCGGACTGCACGATCATCGGCAGCCAGGCATTCATCAGATTGTTGGCCATCAGATTGAGCACAAAGATGAGCCACACCAGAACCGTCACGATCGCCCAGCCGTTACGAAACAATGCCAACGGCGAGCCGCGCGTCGCGGCACTCCCTTCACTCTGATCCAAGACGAATTGGGTCGCCGGCTCGACCGGCGCGGACGGATCGAGCTTCTGCACGAGGCGGCGCACGACCTCATCACGGCCGCCGCGCAGCACCATGAATTTGATCGATTCGGGAATCGCGAAGATCAGGCACAGCCCGATCATGATCGGGATGATCCCGCCGACGATGAAAATCACCGGCCAGCCATAGGCCGGCATCAGCGTGACGCCGACCAGCCCCGGCACAGCGCCACCGAGCGAAATGCCCATCGACATCACGACCATCATGGTCGCGCGATAACGGACCGGCGTGAATTCGCCCATCAGGGCGATGACATTCGGCAACACGCCGCCGAGACCAAGGCCGCTGAAAAATCGCAACCACAGCAGTTCTTGAAGATCGCGCGCCCAGGCGCAGGCGAATGTCGTCACGCCGATAAGGATCAGGCTGGAGATGATGGCAACCCGCCGGCCGAAGCGATCGCCCAAATAGCCGAAAAACGGCGCGCCGACGAAGAAGCCGACGAGGCTTGCGCTGAACACCGGGCCCAAGGCGGCGCGGCTGATGCCCCAGTCCTTGATAATCGCGGGACCGGCGATGCTGGCGTTCAAGAGGTCAAAGCCGTCCGACATCATTGCCAGCAAGCACCAGAATGTCAGCCAGACATGAAACGGGCGAAGGGGCGCTGTGTCGACGATGCGACTGACGTTGATCTGGGTCATATCTTCCCTACAAAGCGACCGGCGTTTGTGGTGCGCCCGCTAGCAAGATCGCACAGCGACCAAATGCGGGCAACGTCACGCGACGCCGAACAACCGTTGCGCATTTCGGTAGAAAATCTTCTCGCGATCGGCGTCCGACAGGGCGATCGCGTTGAGAACCTTCAAGGTATCGCGGATGTAGCCAGGGCCCTTCTCCTTGTCGAACGGACAATCGGACGCGAAGACCACGTGATCGGCGCCGAAGAATTCGATGCCGCAGACGGTCGCCGACCGCGCGCCTTCCATCGCGGTGTCGCCGTAATAGTCCTTGAAATAGTCGAGCGGCCGTTTCTTTAGCGACTTGAGGATCGCGCCATAATCCTCATCCGAGGTGCGCGCGCCCAGTTGATCGAAGGAATGGCCGACGCGGCCTTCGAGATACGGCACGACGCCGCCGAGATGATGCGCAATGACCTTGAGGTCCGGAAAACGATCCATGATTCCGGAGAAGATCAGCCGCGCCAGCGTCACGCCGGTTTCGTAGGGCCAGCCCAGCACGCTGCAAATTTCGTATTTCGATACTTTCTCGGTCGGGAAATCAGGCATCTCGCGGGTCCGCGCCGGGTGCAGCAAGATCGGCTTGCTTGACTTGGCGATCGCTTCGAAAATCGGCAGAAACTGCGGCGCGTCGAGCGGAATCCCGTTGGCATTGGTGCAGATCTGCACGGCATTGGCGCCGTTCTCGAGCACCCGTTCGGCCTCCCGCGCGGCCGCCTCCGGCGCGTTCATCGGCAACAGCGCCGACCAGCCGACGAAGTGCTTCGGGTTCTGCGCGGCGATCTCGGCAAGTCCGTCATTGGCGAGCTTGGCCATGTCGGGCGACTGGTCCGGCCCCCACGCCCGCTCGATCGGCGGCAAACCAAGCGATAGGACTTGCGTGTAGTTATCGAACTGCTCGACCACGCGCTTGCGCAATTCAAGGTCATGCAGGGCAGGAATTCCGCGCATCCGCTTACCGATATCCTTGGATCCGGCCGGCGTCTCGAGAAATGCCTCGTAATAGCGCTTTGGAAAGAAATGATTGAAGGCGTCGATATAGCGCAAGCACGACCTCCCTGGCTGCCGCTCTCGCCATTGTGACGACGACTGATCGCACGGCCACACACACCTTTATCGAAAATCCAAGGTGGAGACACCGATGCGCATCCGCTACGCAGGGCTGCGCTCAGGCCATGGCTTGATCGGCCAGAAACGATGAATGAAGTGCGCCGCGAACACTTCGCTGAGGTTTGGTCGCGCGTGACCGCGCGACCCTGCTGCGCCTACTGCGGCATCGGCATCATGTTGTTGTTGAGATTGGCGACGATCCAGACCGAGCCGGTGATGATCAGAAACACGATCAGCACGCCGAACGCCAGCGCCAGGATATTGTTGGTGCTGTCGGCGGCGCTGCCCAGGTGCAGAAAGAAGACGAGATGGATGCCGATCTGCGCCAGAGCGAGAACGATCAGCCCGACCGGAATGCCGGGCGGCCACAGCAAATTCGTCTGCGCCACGACGAAAGACGCGATGGTCGCCAGGATGGCGAGCACCAGCCCCACCGTGTAGGACAGATAGCTGGCCGTGGACTCATGCTCTTCGACGCCGGGTGTCCGGTCCTCGAACACGTGCTCATGATTGTCTGTCAATGGTAGACTCCCATCAGATAGACCAGCGTGAAGACTCCGACCCAGACGATGTCCAGTGCGTGCCAGAACAAGCTCCAGCACAACAGGCGCCGCAGCACGGCGGCGCGCAAGCCCTGAACCAGCACCTGGGCCACCAGATAGATGAGCGCGACCAGACCGCTCGCAACGTGAACGCCGTGCATGCCGACGAGCGTGAAGAAGCTCGAGAGAAAGCCGCTGCGCGACGGGCCGGCGCCCTTTGCGATCATCCCGGCAAATTCATTGACCTCGATGAACAGAAAGGCCGCGCCGAGCACGAAGGTAAAAACGGCAAACACAAGGAACATCGGCGCCTGCCCGCGTTCGGCGGACAGCACGCCGAGCCCGCAGGTATAGCTCGACAACAAAAGGCACATCGTCTCGATGAAAACGCTGCGCATGTTGAACAAGTCGGTCCCACTAGGCCCGCCGGCGGTATTGCCGCGCAACACCGCATAGGCCGCAAACAGCGCCGAGAACATGATCATGTCGCTGAGGATGAAGATCCAGAACCCATAAGCGACGACGACGCGCTTGGGCGCCGGCCCGCCGCCGCCACGGCCGCGCGCAAGCTCGGTCGGCACCTCGGTTCGCTCGATCGTCGTTGCCATCGTCATGCGGATCGTCTCACCTCAACTGCCCCGTTCCATTTGCGCAAGTTCGGCAGCCGGGATTTCCTCCTCGCGCTCGATGCTCCAGCCGGCGATCAGGACCACGATGATGGCCGCAACAAAGCCGAGGATCGCCAGCCACCAGATGTGCCAGATCAGCGAAAATCCCATGATGGTGGCAAAGAACGCGGTGATGAAACCGGCCGGGCTGTTACGCGGCATTTCGATCGCTTCGTAGGCCGGCGGCGGCGCGGCGCGCCCGGCGCGCTTCATGTGCCAGAACGCGTCGATCGTCTCGACCTTCGGCAGCACCGCAAAATTATAGGCTGGCGGCGGCGACGTGGTTGACCATTCCAGCGTTCTGCCGTCCCACGGGTCGCCGGTCAGGTCGCGGCGCTGATCGCGCGTGCGGATGCTGACATAGAGCTGCGCGACCTGGCAGAGGATGGCAACAAAAATGATGATCGCGCCGGCCTCGGCCACCAGCAGCATCGGCCGCCAAGTCGGATCGGGAATGTGCTCGAGACGCCGGGTCATTCCCAATAGCCCCAACCAGTAGAGCGGCATGAAGGCAAGATAGAAGCCGATGAGCCAGCACCAGAAGCTGGCATGGCCCCATCGTTCGTCGAGCGTGAAGCCGAAGGCCTTGGGAAACCAGTAGTTGACGCCCGCCAACATGCCGAACAGCACGCCGCCGATAATGACGTTGTGAAAATGCGCGACCAGGAAGGCGCTGTTGTGGACCACGAAATCGACCGGCGGCACCGCCAGCAGCACGCCGGTCAACCCGCCGATGACGAAGGTCACGATGAAGCCGACCGAAAACAGCATCGGCGTCGTAAACACGATGCGGCCGCGGAACATCGTGAACAGCCAGTTGAACACCTTGACGCCAGTCGGCACCGCGATGATCGACGACATGATGCCGAAGAACGCGTTGACGTCGGCGCCTGCGCCCATGGTGAAGAAGTGATGCAACCAGACCATGAAGGACAGAATGCAAATGCCGAGCGTCGCCCAGACCATCGAGCGGTAGCTGAACAGCGCCTTGCCGGAAAAAGTCGGGACGATTTCGGAATAGATGCCGAATGCCGGCAGGACCAGGATGTAGACTTCAGGATGACCCCAGGCCCAGAACAGATTGACATACATCATCTGGTTGCCACCGGCGTCATTGGTGAAGAAATGCATGCCGAGATAGCGGTCGAGCAGCAACATCACATAGGTCGCGGTCAGCACCGGGAATGCGGCGACGATCAGCAGACTTGAGGCAAGCGCGGTCCAGCAGAACACCGGCATGCGCATATAGAGCATGCCTGGAGCGCGCAATTTGAGAATCGTGGTGACGAAATTGATCCCGGTCAGCAACGTGCCGACGCCCGAAATCTGCAATGACCAAAGGTAATAATCGACGCCGACATCGGGCGAAAAGGCGAGCTCGGAGAGCGGCGGATAGCCCATCCATCCGGTGCGCGCGAAATTGCCGATGACAAGCGACATATTGATCAGCAGCGCCCCCGTCGCCGTCAGCCAGAAGCTGACCGAATTGAGCACCGGAAAGGCGACGTCGCGCACGCCGAGCTGCAACGGCACGGCAAAATTCATCAGCCCGATCACCAGCGGCATCGCCACGAAGAAGATCATGATCGTGCCGTGCGCCGAGAAGATCTGGTCGTAATGCTCGGGCGGCAGATAGCCCTGCGCATCGCCGATCGCGATCGCCTGCTGGGTGCGCATCATGATCGCGTCGGAATAGCCGCGCACCAGCATGACCAGCCCGAGTACCGTATACATGACGCCGATGCGCTTATGATCGACGCTGGTGATCCACTCGCGCCACAGATAGGGCCACCAGCCCTTCACGGTGATGAGCAGGAGGACCGCCAGAATGATGAGGCCGACGACCGCGCCGCTGATCAGCGGCAGCGGCTCGTTCAGCGGAATTGCCGCCCAGCTCAGCCTTCCCAGCATCTCAGCCTCCCGTGTGATGCATCGGCGGGGTCACGTCGGCACCCGCCTTTCCGGGGCCCGCGTTCGTCTGGTCGACAATCTGCTGAAACAGGTTCGGATCCGCACGATACGTCGAGGGCGGCACATTCCTGCTCGGCTTGGCCAGCGCGGCGTAGCCGGCATCGTCGAGAGCGGATCCACTGCTTCGCGCCTGATCGACCCAGGCGTAGAAGTCGCCGGACGGCACCGACTTGACGACGAAGCGCATCCAGGGAAATCCGGCGCCACTGTAATTGGCCGAAAAGCCGGGGAACTCACCCGGCCTGTCCGCCATCAGATTGAGATGCGTGGTCATGCCGCCCATCGCGTAGATCTGACTGCCGAGCTGCGGCACGAAGAACGAATTCATCACTGTCGCTGACGTAATCCGGAATTGGATCGGCGTTCCGGCCGGGATCACCAGCTGATTGACGGCGGCGACACCTTTGTCGGGATAGATGAACAGCCATTTCCAATCGAGCGCCACGACGTCGACGCGGAGCGGATCGGATGTCCCCGCGATCGGCGCACGCGGATCGAGCTGATGCGAACCGATCCAAATGACCCCGCCCAGCAGAATCACGGTCAGCGCCGGGATCGACCACACCACGAACTCGACACGCCCTTCGTAGGACTCGTCCGCGTCGCGCGACGCGTGGGTGTTGGAGGCGCGATACCACCAGGCGCACCACAGAGTCGCCAGGATGACGGGAACCACGACGACCAGCATGATCGCCGTCGAATTGATCAGGAGCAGCCGCTCGGCTTCCGCGATCGGCCCTTGCGGATCCAGGATACCGGCGGGCGCGCAGGAGGTGAGAAGAACGGCGGCGCCGATGGCCGGCCAATGCAGCAAACGGGCACATCGCGAGCGCTGCGGCAAATCGGCTGCTCCCCTCATCGAAACGCCTCCACAGCCGCTAGGCCTAAATGCAGATGCGATGTCTCAACGCCAGAGATTCGTCTCTGTGCCGAAGACTAGTCCAGACCGGCAAGCGATCAAAGGGGTCGGAAGGTCAACAACGCGCAATTTGACACAAACACGACATGCGGCTCGGCGCATCGCGCGGAGCCTCGATGTACCTCGAATCCGGGATCGGCAGTCACCGCACTGCGACACTGCATCCTGAAAGCAGAGCTACGGAGAGCCGTAACCGCCGCCGCCCGGGGTCTCGAGAATGACCTGGTCCTGCGGCTGCATCAGCATCTTTCGCGCTTCCGTGACCGGTTTGCCGTTGACCAGAAATCTCCCGGCAGCGCCTGAAGCGCCGCCCGCAAGGCCTTCGGGCGCGAGGCCCGTGCGGCTCGCAACTGCATTGAGCAGCCAGGTGTCGTTGGTGCGCATCCGCCAGCCGATGGTTTGACCGTCGCCGCCGCGCGACGCGCCGGCGCCGCCGGAGCCCACGCGCAGCTCCTTTTTATCGAACACAATCGGCATGGAGGCTTCCAGGACTTCGACCGGCACCGCCGCGACGCCGGTCGGATAGCAGGTGGCGGAGGGGCCGCTCTTGGTCTTCCGCGCGCCCATGCCGCCCGAGTAGTTGAACATCGAGCTTGTGAACGGCGAGCCGTCGGCATTTTTACCCTGGATCTGGATCGTCCACACCGCGCCCGAGCCCTCCGCCAGAACGCGATCCGGCATGACGTGATAGAGCGCTTTGAGGATCGGCATCGGCACATACATGCCGACGACGTGGCGCGCATTGACCGGCGCCGGATATTTGCAATTGACGATGCAGCCGTCCGGTGCCGTCACCTTGATCGGTGCCAAGCTGCCAAAGTTGTTCGGCAGTTCGGGATCGAGGCAAGAGCGGATCGCGAACGTGCTGTAGGCATGGGTGTAATTCATCACCACGTTGATGCCGTAAGGGCTCTGGCCCGAACTGCCCGCGAAATCGATGTGGATCTCGCCGTTCTTGGAGTTGATCGTCACCGCGGTCTTCAGTTTGATGATATCGCCGCCAGGGACGTCAAACTCGCTCTCGCCCTGAAAGGTGCCGGATTTGAGCTTCTGGATTGACTGCCGCGTCGATTGCTCGGAGCGCGAGATCACCTCTTCCGCGATCTCGTCGATATCGTCATAGCCTTGCCGATCGAGCAGCGCTGACAGCCGCTTGCAGGCAAGCCGACCGCTCGAGACTTGCGCGGCAAGGTCGCCAAAGACGTGATCGGGCGTGCGCACATTGCGCCGGATCATCTCATGCAGAACCCTGTTCGGCTCGCCCGCCTCGTAGAGCTTGAGCATCGGGATCCAAAGGCCTTCTTCGTGCACGTCGCGTGCGCCGGCGCCGACGCCGTAACCGCCGATGTCGGTGTGATGAATAGTCGAGCCGAAGAAACCGATCAGCCGGTTCTTGTGAAAGGCCGGCAGCATCACCGTAATGTCGAAGAAGTGACCGGCCGACAGCCACGGATCGTTGGTGATCAGCACGTCGCCGGGACTGAGCGTCTGCGTCGGAAACGCTTCGACGAAGTGCTTGCCCGCAGCCGCCAGGGAGTTGATATGCCCCGGCGTGCCGGTTACCGCCTGCGCCACCATGCGGCCGCGCCGGTCGAACAGCGCATTGGCGAGGTCGCCGGCTTCCCGCACGATCGGGCTGAACGCGATGCGCCGCAGCGCCTTCGCCTGCTCGCTGACGATGCTGATCAGATTGCTCCAGACGATTTCGAGCTCGATACCGTCCATGTCACTGCTCCTTGGATACGGATTCTTTGGACGCCGACTCTTTGGACGCCATGATGCATCCGGTGCGATCGACCCGGGCCTGCCAGCCGGGAAGGATGATGATCGTGGTCTCGCGTTCCTCGATAATGGCCGGGCCCGCCACGACCTGCTGAAACGCAAGATCGCTTCGCGCATAGACCGGCGCGTCGACGTCGTTGCCGTTGAACCGCGCCTTGCGCCGGCCTCGCGGCTTGGCGGGCGTCGTCTGGAGCATCGGCACGCTGTCGCGTGACGTGGCGCGGCCGGTCGCGACGATGCGCCAGCTCACGATCTCGATATCGACCTCGGGAAGCCGCAGGCTGTAGAGCCGCTCATAGCCTTGCTCGAACACTTCGCGAAGCCAGGCCGCGTCGTGCTTGCGCCGCGGATCGCTTTCGAACCAGGCGGTGATCTCGTTCTGCTGACCGAAATAGCGCATGTCGGCGCCGAAGCGATATGTAATGTCGTTTGCCGCGCAGCCGGCGCCGGCGAGGCCTTTTTGCCCGTCATCGACAAGGCGGGAGAAAATATCGTCGGCAAGCTTCCAGTCGAGCGCCGAAAGGCGCGCCAACGCGCCACGCGACAGATCGAGGCGCGGCGGCGTGACCAGCGTGCCGAAGGCCGACAGCACGCTCGCCAGCGGCGGATAGATGACGACCGGGCTGTCCAGCAGATCGGCGACATAACAGGCGTGCACCGGACCGGCGCCGCCGAACGCAAACAGCGGCAGGCCGCGATAGTCGATGCCGCGATCGACCGCGTGTGCCCGTGCGGCCGCCGTCATCGATTTACCGACCACGCGGTAAATTCCGGCGGCGGCTTCGAGCGTCGTCGTTCCGAGCGCCGCGGCGAGCTTGCCGAGCTGCCGTTCCGCGCCGGCGCGATCGAGCTTCATGTCGCCGCCGAGGAAATTGTCGGCGCTGAGATAGCCGAGCACGAGATCGGCGTCGGTCACCGTTGGATTTTCGCCGCCGCGCCCATAGGCCACCGGCCCCGGCGTCGAGCCCGCGCTTTGCGGCCCAACCTTGAGCAGGCCGAGATCGCTGACCGATGCGATGCTGCCGCCGCCGGCGCCGATTTCGATCATGTCGACGGACGGAATCAGAATCGGCAAGCCGCTGCCGGACTTGAAGCGATAGATGCGATCAACCTCGAAGTCGCCGACCACGAGCGGCTGGCGATCCTCGATGATGCAGGCTTTTGCGGTGGTGCCGCCCATATCGAACGACAACAGCCGGTCGAGCCCGAGCACGTCGGCAAAATACGCAGCGGCCAGCGCGCCGGCCGCGGGACCGGATTCCACCATGCGCACCGGAAATCGGCTGGCGATATCGATGCCGATGACGCCGCCGTTGCTGAGCATGATCAGCGGATCGTTGACGAAGCCGCGCTGCTTCAATCCGGCGCGCAAGGCTTCGAGATAGGGCCCGGTGATCGGCGCCGTATAGGCGTTCATCGCCACCGTCGAGGTGCGCGGATATTCGCGGATCTGCGGTGCGACGTCGGAAGAGATCGAGACATACATGCGCCGGCGCATATTTGACGATCAGATCGCGCATCGCGATCTCGTTGGCCGGATTGATGTACGCATTGAGAAACGACACCGCGACCGAAACCACGCCCTTACGCTTGAGCTCCTCGACGATCGCTATGGCCTTGCCGGCATCGAGCACAGCGAGCACTTCACCGGTCGCCAGCGTCCGCTCCGGAACGCCGAATGTCAGCTCCCGCGGCACCAGTGGTTCGGGAAATTCGATCTGCGGATCGAACATCTCGTAACGATGCTCGTCGCGGATGGTCAAAATGTCGCGGAAGCCCTCGGTGACCAGGAGCGCCGTCGTCGGGCCTTTGCGCTCGATGACCGCGTTGGTGACCACGGTCGTAGCGTGGACGATCACGTCCGTCACCGCGCCGGGCGGGACATTGGCTTTCTTCAGGACGGAATTGATCGCGCGAAAGAAGCCGATATCCAGGCTTTCCGGCGTGGTCAGGGTCTTGTCGACGACGGTCTGGCCCGTCGCACTGCGCAAAACGACGTCAGTGAAGGTGCCGCCGATATCGACGGCCAGGGCATAACGCGACATTCCAGTGTTTCCTGTCCTTCGAGACTATGTTTCTTATTACGATACTAATGCTCCCACCTATACCATGGCATGGCCAATTTCAAAACAAATCCCGCATTGACCCATGAGCATTTTCCCGGTACGGGTTCTGAAATAAGAAATTCGTCTCTCATAGCGAGACAACCGGCCTGGAAACGCTCGCCACCATGTCCGACCTCCTCGAAGTCGACTGATGACGACGACCGCGCCCAGGATTTGGTCCAGGGCTCCGGCATCATTCAATCCGTGGTCACCGCAGCGCAGGTCATTGAAGCTTTAGCGGCTGCGGGCCAGCCGATGCGGCTCACGGCGCTGGCTCATCAGCTCGGCGAGCCCAAAGCCAAGGTCCACCGCCATCTATCGACCCTGAAATATCTCGGCTTCGTCGATCAGGACGCGCAGAGCGAGTGCTATCACCTCGCTCAGAAGCTCGCGCATATCGGCCAGGCCGCAGCCGACCAGCTCGATCTGCGGCGGCTGGCCGAACCTTACATGATGCGGCTGCGCGATCTGACGCGGCAGACAGTGGTGCTGAGCTTGCCGGCCGGTGGCGACGCAATCGCCAATGCGGTGTTCGACAGTCCAGATCTCGTCACCATCTCGGTACGGCTTGGATACCGGCTGCCCGCCCATTCATCGGCGCAAGGCCGCGTGACGCTCGCCTTCGCGCCGCCTGAAGTGCAGCAGCGTGTCCTGTCGCGCAAGCTTCCCGCGCTGACGCCGCGGACCATGGTCGATGCCGCGCAATTGCGGCAAAGGCTGAAGCGCATCCGCGAGCAGCTTTACGAAATCGCGATGGATGAAACCGTACTCGGCATATCCGCGGTGGCGGCGCCGATCCTCGACTTCAGCAACAAGCTGGTCGGTGCGATCGCCGTCGTCGGCACCACGCAATATGTCCACGATCCGGTCGAACCGGAGCAGCTGCAATTCCTGCGGGCCTGCACCAAGGCGATCTCGCTCAAGCTGAACTCGACAGCCTATGAAGGACTTAAAATTCCCAATCTGCGGGAATTCATCTTCGATTAGACGACAAGGCCGCAGCTCAGGCGGCCGCAACACCAAAGCGTACAGGGAGGAGTTATGTCTCAATCTCACAGCCGTCTTCGCGCGATTGCGAAGATTTCCGCCACCGCGCTTGCGCTTTCATTGCTTGCCGGCGGCGCGCAGGCCGAAGACGTCTACAAGATCGGGATGTCCGCCGGCCTCACCGGCTATGCGGCAACCGTCGACCGCGCCTGGCGCGACGGCGTCGAGATCGCGGTCGATGCGCTCAACGCCAAGGGCGGCATATTGGGCCGCAAGGTGCAGGTCATCGTCGAAGACAACCGCTCCGAGCCTCAGGAAGCGGTCACCGCCTATCGCAAGATGATCAGCTCCGACAATGTGAATGTGTTCGCGAGCGGCTGCGTCTCCGCCGGAAATTTCGCGGCGGCGCCGCTGGTGGTGCGCGCCGAGACGCCGATGGTGCTGTGCTCGATCCTGCCGCAGCAGCCCGATCAGGTGGTCTGGGCCTTCACCACCATCCCGCCGCCCCGTTTCGAGGTCGAGACCCGTCTCGACTATCTCAAGAACAAGACCACGATCAAAAAAATCGGCGTGTTGCACGATCCCTCGCCTTACGCCAACGCGCAAAGCGCCGCGGCGGTGAAAGAGGCCGGCGATTACGGCCTCGAGATCGTCGGCAACGAGCAATATAAGACCGACGACGCCGATCTGAGCGTGCAGATTCAGAAGATGTACAGCGCCGGCGCGCGCGCGATCATCAAGATCGGCCTCGGCGGCACGACGTTGACGGCGGCGAAGAACATCAAGCAGCTCGGCCTCGACATGATCATGCTGACGAGCCTCGAAGACATCGCGGTGTTCCGCCCGGTGGCCGAAGTGCTCGGCGACAAGTTCTTCTTCGTCGCCTCGCCGGCGCAGGTCTATGACGTGCTGCCGGCAAGCCCGCTGAAGACGGAAATCGGGAAATTCCTCGTTCCCTGGCGCGCCAAATATAACGATCGCGACCCGAATTGGGCCGGCCGCGGCTGGGATGCGGTGACGCTGATCGCCGCCGCAACCGCGAAGGCGAAATCCGCCGATGGGCCGAAGGTACGTGACGCGCTTGAAGGCATCGACGGCTTCCAGGGCACGACCGGCGTCTATCATTTCTCGGCCGGCAATCATCAGGGCATCACGGAAAATCCGCTGCTGCTAGCGACGATCATCAACGGCCAGGTCAAAGTGGTGAAGTGACGGATAGCGATGGCGCGCATGCTCGAAGTCGAAGGGCTCTCGGCGTGGTACGGCCACGTCGAAGCCCTGCGACATGTCGACCTCCATGTCGATGACGGCGAACTCGTCGCCGTGCTCGGCCCGAACGGTGCCGGCAAATCGACGCTGATGCGGGCACTCCTCGGCCTCGTTCCGACCGAAGGACGCGTGCGCTTTTGCGGCGCCGACGTGCCGCGCGGCGACCCGGTCGGCGCCGCAGCCCGCGGGCTCGTTCTCGTGCCGGAAGGCCGCGGGATTTTCGGACCGATGACGGTTGCGGAAAATCTCGAGCTTGGCGCCTATCTGCTCCGAGGCAACCGCGCCGAATTCGCACGCCGGCATGAGCGCGTGCTGGCACTGTTTCCGCGCCTCAAGGAACGATTGGCGCAGGTCTCCGGTTCGCTATCCGGCGGCGAGCAGCAGATGCTGGCGATCGGCCGGGCGCTGATGGCGGAGCCGAAAATTCTCCTGCTTGACGAGCCGTCGCTCGGACTTGCGCCACGCATCATCGAAGAGATCCTGGAAAAGCTCGGCGAGCTCAATCGCAACGGGCTCCCGATCGTTCTTGTCGAGCAGAAAGCGCCGTTGGCGCTCAAGCTCGCCCGCCGTGCCTATCTGATGTCAACCGGCAGCATCGCCGCCGAAATCGATCCTCGCACCGTCAAATCCCACGATGAACTCGCTCATTTCTACCTGGGCTAAGCGCGGTGTGAACCCGGCGCTGGTCGTCGTATGGGGGCTCGCCGCGGCGTTGGTCCTCTGGGTGCTTGATCCGCGGCGGCTATCTGATGAGCGTGGTGCAGATCGCCGCAATCTATACGATCTTCGTCACCGGCCTGAACATCTTCATGGGGTATGCCGGCCAGGTTTCGTTCGGCCACAGCGCCTTCGCCGCGGTGAGTGGCTATACCTCGGCCGTCCTGACCGCGACATATAATTGGTCGCCGCTCCCTGCCGCCGCGCTCGGCCTTGCCGGCGTGCTCGTCTTCGCTTTGGTCATCGGCTATCCAACCTTGCGCCTGCGCGGCCACTATCTCGCCATGGCCACGCTCGCGATCGGATTGATCGCCTATGATGTCGCGGTGGAATGGGACTCGGTGACGCAAGGCTATATGGGAATTTCCGGCATCCCGCCGCTCGGCATCGGCCGTTGGGTCGTCGCCTCTGATCGCGCCATCTTGGTGTTGCTGATCGTTGCTTGCAGGCATCGGCGTGCTCGCCGCCGCCGGCATCCGCCGTTCGCGGCTCGGGCGCGCTCTTCGTCGCCGTCGCCGGTAGCGAGAATGCCGCATGTGCGCTCGGGATCGACGTCGCCCACTACAAGCTTTTGGCCTTCATGATCTCGGCCTTCTACGCCGGCGTCGCCGGCTCGCTGTTCGTGCATACCGTCGGCTTCGTCAGCCCGGAAGTCTTCGGCCTGCACATGGTCGTGCTCGCCTTCACCATGCTCTATATCGGCGGCATCGGCACGTTTGCCGGCCCGGCGCTCGGCGCCTTGATCGTGACGCTGTTGCCGGAGACCTTTCGCACCTTCAATGAATATCAGGACCTGGCCTATGGCGGCGGTCTTGATCCTCATTTTGATCTATGCGCCGGGCGGCATCGCCTCGCTGCCGAAGCTATTGTCGTCATTGTCGCGAAGGAAGCCGGCATGAGCATCCTGCGGCTGCACAATATCACGCGCAGGTTCGGCGGGCTCATGGCCCTCGAAAATGTGTCGCTGGAAGTACCGCCGAGCGGAATCACCGCCATCATCGGCCCGAACGGCGCCGGCAAGACGACGCTGTTCAACATCATCTCCGGCTTCAACACGCCAACGGCCGGTCGGGTTTCGTTCGGCGACGACGACATTACCGGAGTCGCGCCGGAGCTTATCGCCAGGCGCGGCCTGATCCGCACGTTTCAGCTCGTGCAATTGTTCGAAGGCCTCACTGTACTGGAGAATGTCAAAGTCGGCCGTCATCTCCACACCCGTGGCGGTCTGCTGACCGCTTTGATGCCGGGCCTGGCGGCGCGCCGCGAGGCCGCGGTCGGGGAAGCGGCATGGGCGCTGCTGCGGCAGACGGGGCTGAGCGATTGCGCAGCCATGCTGGCCTCCGCACTGCCCTACGGCCAAAAGCGTCTTCTGGAAATCGCGCGCGCACTGGCAGCCGAACCCAAGCTGCTGCTGCTCGACGAGCCGGCCGCCGGGCTCAACCGCGAAGAGACGCAGCGACTGGCCGAACTGTTAGGCCGGATCGCAGCCGCAGGCACCGCCGTGCTCCTCATCGAGCACGATATGAATCTCGTCATGAACGTTGCGGCACGGATCGCCGTGCTCGATTTCGGTCGCCTGATCGCGAATGGGACGCCGGCTGAAATACGCCGGAATCCCGACGTGATCGCCGCTTATCTCGGATCGGCGGAGGCTGCTCTTGCTTGACCTCGTCATGCAATCGATCGTGAGCGGCGTCGCGGTGGGCTGCGTCTACGGACTCATCGGGATCGGCTTCTGCGTCATCTATAATGCCAGCGGCATTGTAAATTTCGCCCAGGGCGCGTTCGTGATGCTCGGCGGCATGGTGGCGAGCGCCGCGCTGAAAATCTACGGCCTGCCGCTTCCGCTCGCCGCCATCCTGGCGATCTTGATCTGCGCCGGCATCGGCATGATCCTCGAGCGCATCGTCGTGCGTCCGCTGTGGGATCGCCAATCGGCGACCTTTGTGATGATCCTCGCCACGCTCGCGGCCCAGATCGTGATCGAGCGGCTGACCCTGATCGCCGCCGGCGACCAGCCGCGCGGCATGCCGATGTTCACCGACCTGCCGCCGCTGCGCATCGGCGCCGTCGCCGTTAGTTATCAGTTTCTTTGGATCGTCGGCGGTTCGGCGCTGGTCATTGCGCTATTGGCCCTGTTCTTTTCCTCGACCAAGACCGGCAAGGCGATGCGGGCCTGCGCGATCGATCGCGACGCGGCGGCGCTGCAAGGCATTCCGGTATCGCGCATGCTGGCGCTCGCCTTCGGGCTGAGCGCGGCGCTCGGCGCCTTCGCCGGCGTATTGATCACCCCGACGCAATACACATCCTTCAACCTCGGCGTGCCTTTCGCCATCTCCGGCTTCATCGCGGCGATCGTCGGCGGTTTCGGCCGGCCGCTTGGTGCGCTTGCGGGCGGCATCTTTCTCGGCGTAGTGCAGGCGATCGCCATCGTCTATCTAGGCTCCGCGTTCAAGAACATCGCGGCGCTGTCTATACTTCTTTTGTTTCTGTTCTTCCGGCCCACCGGCCTTCTCGGTTCGGCGAAATAGCAAATGGAGCAGCGTGATGGACATCCACAAGATCGACTGGAGCAAGATGGAATGGAAGGAGATCCGCAAAGGCGTCGAGCAAAAGGCGTTCTCCGGCAACGCCGCCACCGTCGCTTTGCATCGCCTGATGCCGGGACACGAGCCGAAGCCGCACAGCCATCCGCATGAGCAGATCGCTTATATCGTGTCCGGGACGCTGCGCTTCCACATCGGCGACCAGGTGCACGACATCGGGCCAGGCGGCCTCGTCGTCATACCGTCCAATGTGACGCATTGGGGCGAAGTCGTCGGCGACGAGCCCGTGATCAATCTCGATGTGTTCACCCCGAAACGCCCGGAATACGCACCGTAGGTCGCGCAAGCCGAAGCCTGAGCGGGATTCCGATGACAACGACGGCCGAACAACGGCTCGCCACGAATGTGGGCGCCGTGGCGCTCAAGAATCCGCTGATTGCGGCGTCGGCGGAGCATTTCATCGAGCCGGAGGGCGTCCGCCGCGCCATTGCTGCCGGCGTCGGCGCGGTGGTTGTCAAATCGGTCAACGAATCCGAAGCCGCCAAGGATCAGCTACAGCGCGCCGAATACGCCGTTCTGGATGAAGACTGGCGGCCGGTGCCGTGGAATGCCGGCGCGCCCCGAAGCGTGACGATCGCCTGCCGTTCCGGCCTGACCCCACGGTCCTTCGACGCCTGGCTGGACGACACTGTCAAGCTCGATCGCCTCGCAGGCGCCTCGGACTGTTACGCAGTCGCCAGCATCATCCTCGCCGACCTCGACGCCGCCATGCGAATGGCGCGGCAGGTCGAGCAAAGCGGAATACGCATTCTCGAGCTGAATATCGGCACGCCTTATGCGAGCCAGGCCAGGGGCGCGGTCTCCACCGAGCTCGACCCCGCGCGTGTGAAAACGATCGTCAGTGCGATCCGCGCGGTCGTCAAGATTCCGCTGTGGGTCAAGCTGTCCGGCCAAAGCGAGCGCGTGCCGCACCTCGCCGAGGCGGCGTTCGAGGGCGGCGCCAACTCGGTGGTCATGGCGGGCCGCCTGCTCGGCATGATCCCTGATGTCGAGACGCTCGCGCCGCTTCTCGGCACGACGCTCGGCGTCGGCGGCTTCTGGAATCTGCCGCTGACTTGCCACTGGCTGGCGCTCACGCGCGCTTCGCTCGGGCGCGACCGCGCGCTGATCGGCATCAACGGCGCGCAATCGGGCTTGGACATCGCGCGCATGATGCTGGCGGGAGCGTCGGCGGTCGCCATGGCTTCGCCGGTGATGTTGCGCGGCCCTGATTTGCTGAGCGACGCACTACAGGAATTCGACAGCTACCTTCGCCGCAAGGATCTGACTGCCGAGCGACCTTGTCGGCCGCGCCGCCGACAAGCGCAAGACGTTCGCGGAAATGCCGCTGCGTCCCGACAATTGGCGCAACTACGTGACGGAGGATGAAAAACCTGATCCTGGAGAAAGTTTGATGACCCCTGCGATGCGCGTGATGACGGCCATGAAGCATGCCGGCTTTTTTGGGCTCGCTCTGATCGCCCTCCTCTTCGGCTCACCGGCATCGAGCCGCGCCGAAACCTGGCCGTCGCGGCCGGTGACCATCATCGTGCCGTTCGGCGCCGGCACAACGTCGGACGTCATCGCGCGCGCCTTTTCCCAAAGCCTGAGCGAAAGCCTGGGCCAGCCGGTCATCGTCGAGAATAAAGGCGGCGCCGGCGGCAATATCGCCGCAGCCTTCGTCGCTCATTCCGATCCCAACGGCTATACCCTGCTGTTTGCAACGACAGGACCGGCCGCGACCAACAAGCTGATGTATCAGAACATGGATTTCGATCCCGAGCGCGATTTCGCTCCGGTGGTTCTGGTCGGCAAGTCTCCCGTCATTATAGTCGCGCGCCCCGATGCGCCGTTTTCGACGCTGAAGGAGTTTCTCGATTACGCGCGCGCCAACCCGGACAAGATCACGGCGGCCTATGCGGGAAATGGCACGCTCGGCCACATCACCGGCGAACTTCTGCAGCGCTCAGGATCGATCAAGTTCAGCCACGCGCAATATCGCGGAACCGGCGATATTCTTGTCGACCTCCTGGCAAGCCGCATCGATATCGCCATCGATTCGATGGCCGCCTACGTGCCCGCCATCGAAGCAGGAAAGATCAAGCCGCTTGCGATTGCCGGCCAGAGCCGCTGGACGAAACTACCGGACGTGCCGACAGTCGCGGAGTCCGGCTATCCCGGGCTTTGAAGCCAGCGTGTGGTATGCGCTGCTCGCCCCGAAGGGCACATCGCCCGAGATCGTCGCAAAACTGAATGCCGCCACCAATGCCTATCTGCATTCCGCTAAGGCCGAGAACTTCCTGAATAATCTAGGCGTCACGATTGCGGGCGGCACGCCGGATCAACTGAAAAGCCTTCATCGCCTCCGAACTCGGCAAATGGGGGCCGATCATCAAGGCCGCCAATATCAGCTTCTAAGTGAGAAACACTCTTGTGATCTCGCAGTAGCCGCGCTGACTGCGACCCTAGCGGACCATGTTCGGCAGCCAGAGCGCAACCGCCGGAACGAAAAACACGAGTGCCAGCATCGCTATGCTGAGCACGATATACGGCACGACCGCGCGGAATATGTGAGCTCATCGTGACTTGCGGCGGCACGACGCCCTTCATGGTCATCAGCAGCAGGCCGTGCGGCGGCAGCAGCAAGCCAAGCTGCATGCAGATGAGGAACATCACGCCGAACCAGACCGGATCGATGTCCAGCTGTTGCACGATGGGCATAAAGATCGGCAGCGTAATCAACATCATGCTGACCTGATCGACGAAGATGCCGAGAAAGATCAGGATCAGCATCATTCCGGCGATGATCGCGTTTTGGGTCAGACCGTGACCGGTGATCAGGGACACGATCCCGTTGCTTGCTCCGGAAAATGAGAGGATCTGCGAGAACGTTGTCGCGCCGACGATAATGAACAGGATCATTCCCGAGATCATGATCGTGCCACGCAGTGCGGCAAACAGGATTTCCAGCGTCAGCACGCGGTAGACGATCGCCAGCACGACGGTGGCAAACGCGCCAACCGCCGCCAACTCGGTTGGGGTCGCCCATCCCACATTCATTGATGTCACGACGACCAGAAAGATCGAAAGAATCGGGATGACATATTTGACGATCGGCTTGATCCGTTCCCAGCCGCGGTAAGCCGTCGCTTGTTGTCCGCCAGGTGCGAGCGAGGGATTCAGTTTGACGCAGACGATGATGTAGGCGACGAACGCGGCCTTCAACAGCATCCCCGGGGCAAATCCTCCCATCAGAAGCCTGGTGATCGAAATACCCGAAAGGCTTCCCAGCAGCACCGCCAGCGCAGAGACCGGCATCAGCATGTCCAACGCGCCAACGGCGATGATTGGACCCGTCGCCAGCACCGGGTGGTAGCCACGTTCGAGCATCAACGGCACCAGCAGGCTGCCAAGCATTGCCGTAACCGCGATCGTCGAGCCCGATATCGCAGAGAAGATGGTGCCGGCGACAACGGCGATGACGGCGAGTCGCCCCGGCACCCTGGTGATCAGCCGCTCCACGGCGTCCAAGACCTTCACGGCCAGGCCGGTGTGAAACAGCACCTCGCCCATCAGCACGAACATCGGAATCGGCGTCAGGGAGAAGCTGCTGACGGAATCGACGCTGTTGCGCGCCAGTTGCACCAAGCCGGGCTCCCCGCCGAGGAAAAGAATTGCTCCGACGATATTGATAGCGAGGAAGCTGAATGCGACCGGCAGCCCAAGGAACAGCAGCAGCGTCGAGCCGCCGAGCAATAACCAGGATGCAGCTTGCCACGACATCGCGGCTACGGCGCCGGCATCGCATCGTCGCGGGGCGTCCGCGGGCCTACCGCAAGCCGCTGCATGCGAAACATGACTTCGATCGCGAGGAGAAGAAATGTTACCGGCAGCGGCGCCAGCGACCACCATTCCGGAGTCACCAGCGTCTTGATCGTCATCATGCCGGAGGAATAGCTCGCGTAGGCCGCCTCCAAGCCATAAACAACCATGATCGCACAACACGTCAGAGCCACTGCGTCGGCGAGCCACTCGCAGCACCAGCCGATCCTGGCCGGCACCGCGCGCAGCACGATATCGATACGAATGTGCCGGCCTTGCCGCAGCAGCCAGGGCGCGGACAGCATGGTGATGAGGTAAAGCATGTATTCGGAAACCTCGTCCGCCCATGACAGGCCGCTTAGAGATTTCAGCAGCGGGACATTTCGCAAAAAAACATCGGCGCAAATCATCAGCATCATGACGAAGAGAACGGCGCACGCCGCATAAAACAGCGTTTCAAGTAAACTGTCGTAGAGATCGGATATCGATTTCATCGCGGCTCACGTCGGCATGATTGAGCAGCTTCGCCGCCGCATCATTCGGGCTTCGAAAAAAGCGCGCGCAGTTTTGGAGCGATTTCGGGGCTCTGACGAATTTCTCCGGCCCAGCCGAACTCATAGGCCTTTCTGAGATAGTCCTTCGCCACGACGGGGTCGAAACTTATCGTTTCGATACCTGCGGCCGCCTGACGCTCAGTATCCTTGGCGTCCGCCGCAAGATATTCAGACGGCGCCTCGGCCTCACCCTGGTCGGCGGCCTTTTTAAGGATTGCCTTTTGTTGGTCGTCCAGTTTTTCCCACGCGGCCTTGTTGATCAGGATCGAGACTTCAGCAGAATAGAAACCAGGGTCGACCCGGTATTTGGTCTTTTCATTCCATCCAAGATCGAAGACGCCGGTGATCGGCCAGCCGTATCCGTCGACCACGCCGCGATCGAGCGCCGTATAGACTTCACCCGGCGCGGTCTGAACGACCGTGGCGCCAAGCGCCTGAAAGAAGTCGCGATAGACCGGCGTAATTCGCAGCTTCAAGCCGGTAAGATCGGGGCTGGTGATCCGCTTGTTGAGATAAAGATGGAACGGGATTGTTATCGACCACGCGCGCGAGAAAGATGGCATTCATCTTCTGCTCATAGAGCTGCGCCATCAAATCGTAGCCGCCGTTCTTGCGCAGTTCGGCCATGGGACGTTGCGTGAGCTTCCAGGCGTCGGCTTCGGGCATGAGATTCGTGTAGAATGCGCCGGTCGTGTTCGCGATATCGACGACGCCGTTCTTCAGCGCATTACCGACTTCGAATGGCGGCATCGCCTTCGGCCCGCCGATATAATTGATTTGAACGATACCCTTGCCGGCGGCGTTGACCCGATCGATAAAGCGCTCAATTCCGCTCGAATAGGTGGTTTTCTCGGTGAATGCCGATATCGCTCGAAGCGTCACCTCGCTCGCAGACACGGCGCTCGAACAGGCAAAAACAGCGATAATCAGCAGTAGCAACCTTGCACGCATTTGATTGTCCCCAAGAATACACGATCATATGTGCGTGAAACCGAGATTAGGGCATATGCACAATCCAATCTAGCAGCGGATTGTAGGCGCGATCGGGACCTGCCCCCTCGTTGGCCCCTTCGAGGTCCTCGCGGGCATCATGCCACCCTCGCAGGACTGGAGGGCGTCGAATCCGCAACCGGCTGATAATAGACCCGAATGAATATCCAGCACGAATTCGCCCAGGCAACCGACCTTTTGAATGCTCGCGAGGAAACTCGGCCCGTTCACCGCGGGTTGGTCTTCACCATCGTCGCGCTCGCGTTGCTGATGATGTCGATCGATTCGACCATAGTCGCGACAGCATTGCACTCCTTACGAAGTGAGTTGCAGACATCGATCGACTGGGCCGGATGGACCATCACAGCGTACTCGCTCGGATTTGTCGTGATCCTGCCGGTCAGCGGAAAGCTCAGCGAGCATTATGGCAGCCGCAGAGTTTTTCTCGGCTCCGTCATCGCCTTCACCATCGCGTCGCTGTGCTGCGGTCTGGCCAGCAATATCTATGTGCTTATCGCGTTGCGTGCGCTGCAGGCGGCCGGCGGAGCCGGCTTCACACCCTCAGCGACCAAAATCATCGTGGATCACTTCGGCGACGCGCGCGATCGTGCGGTCAGCTTGTTTGGCAGTATCTTCGCGATCGGCACGATGATCGGCCCCATATTCGGTGGGCTGTTCGTGACCTACTGGACTTGGCGGGGAATTTTTCTGGTCAACGTGCCAATCGGCGTGGCGGTTATTGCGCTGGCCTTGTGCTACGTGCCCCGCGATCGGCCACGAACAAAAGAAAACCACCCGAGCATGGATGCCATGGGTATGGCGCTGCTCGGCGGCGGCCTGCTTTCCGGCATGCTCGCGATCAGGTATTTGGCCGAAAAGAATGTGCACGCATGGTCGCCATGGTTCGTGATCCCCTTGGTGATTGCGATTGTTGCGTTATGGATGTTCTTCCGTCACATCAACCGTGCGGCGCACCCATTCATCGCTCCGCGTCTGATCAGCGGAAAAGGCTTCGGCGTGGTCAACCTGGTCAATGGAATCTACGGCGGCGTCACTTCGGGCGTCATAGCGCTGGTCCCGCTCTACGCCACGAATCGCTACGGCATCAACGCGCTCGACTCCGGTACATTGCTTGTCGCCCAAGGGGCTGCCGCAATCATCTTGTCGATTGCTGCTGCGTTCGCCTTGCGGCGCACGGGTTACCGAATGCCGCTGTATGTCGGCGGTGCCGTTATCGCTATCGGAATGCTGCTGCTGTCGTTCAGTCCGCTCGCCGGTATCCCGCCGTTTGCCTGGCTTTCCGGCGCCGCGTTCCTGATCGGTGTCGGCCGCGGCGCGAATAACCCGGCCAGCCGCAATGCGGGACTGCAATTGGCGCCCGAATCCTCCTCGACTCTTGCCGCGCTACGGACGATGTGCATGCAGATCGGGACTATCATCACGATCTCGGTAGATACGGCGATTCTCGCGACTGCCAATGACCCGGGCCACATCCAAGCTTGGCTCTTTGCCGGGGCAGCCGCCCTCCTCGCCGTGGCGTTCCCGTTGATCACCCGCATACCGGAGCACCGTGGTTCGTGGTAAGCGGCGCAGCCGCCGGCCACGAACGGCTATCTGTAATCCGCAAAGGCGAGGATGAACTTGCCTAGGCCTGCGTGAGCCAGGGTGGCGGATCGAACATGCCGACGAGAAAGTCGACAAAGACGCGCAGCCTCGGCGCTATGCGGCGGCGCTGTTGGAAGATGATCGAAATGTCGTGCGCATAGATGCGATAGCCGCGCATCACTTCAACGAGCCGCCCGGCCTCGATCTCCGGCCATGCGTAATATTCGGCAACCTGCGCCAGGCCGAGACCGGAACTGGCGGCGGCGATCAAGGCCTCGCCGCTGTTGAAGACAATGTCTCCTCCCGGCGTCAGTATTTCGGTCGGCTTCTCGCCTCCCGCTTCACGCCCTTTGCCGCGCTTGAAACGCCATTGCCGGATCTGGCCGTTGCGCGGCCGCCGGTAGCTCAAGCACACATGGTCCTTGAGCTCGGCGGGTTTTTGCGGCGTGCCGCGCTCGAGCAGGTATTCCGGCGCGCCGCACACCACGTAATTCACCGCGGCGAGCTTGCGCACGATCATGCGCGACGACGGCAATTCGCCAACTTGAATCGCCGCATCGAGCCCCTCGCGGCTCTGCGCGGTGAAGAAATCGCCAATCACGATCTCGATCGACACCGACGGATAGGCGCGCATGAAATCCGGCAGATGCGGGATCACCCACATGCGGCCGAGCGCCGACGGCATGCCGATGCGCAAGCGCCCGCTCGGCAACCGCCCCGAGCGGGCAACGCTCATCTCCGCCTGTTCGAGATCGGCGATGATGCGCTTGCAGCGCTGGTAGAATTCGAGCCCCTCCGGCGTCGGCAGGACGCGCCGGGTGGTTCGGTTCAAAAGGCGCACTGCGAGCTTCTGCTCGAGCCGCAGCACCGCGGCGCTGACCGCGGACGTGCTGACGCCGAGCGAGCGCGCGGTGGCGCTGAAATTGCGCGTCTCGACGACATTGATGAACACCAGAAGGCCGTGCAGCCGGTCGATGGCTCCCCTCCATTGTCAATGCTGGAGTTGAAACTCAATGAACCATCCCGGGCCGGGAAAATCCAGTAGTCTGAAGGCTACCGCTGGCGGGGGCGATATCGCCGCGCGCAAAAAAAAGACGCGGATTGCGGGAGGAGCTTGGACAATGCCGGACACCACTTCTCGTCTGTGCGCAAAACCGCTGACGGCGCTGGCCGTCCTCGCGGCCTTTGTTATCGGTCTCGCGCCACCGCAGGCGCACGCGGATGATTATCCGAACCACCCGATCACGCTGATCGTGCCGTCGCCGGCCGGCGGCGGCACCGATACGCAGGCGCGCATTCTGGCTCCGAAACTCGGCGAGTTGCTGGGCCAGCCGGTCGTCATCGAGAACCGCGGCGGCGCCAGCGGCAATATCGGCGCCCAAGCGGTCGCGAAGGCGGAGCCTGATGGCTACACGCTGCTGGCGATGATCTCATCGCACGTGATGAATCCGTTCGTGCTCAAATCTGTGCCCTACGATATCGATCATGACTTCGCGATGATCTCACGCACCGTGACCGCACCGGAAGTCCTGGTCGGAACACCGTCGCTGCCGGCCAAGGACCTCAAGGAATTGCTGACCTACATGAAGGCCAATCCCGGCAAGGTCGCCTTCGGCTCGGCCGGCGTCGGCAGCCTGTCGCACCTCATCGTCGAACTGTTTGCAGCAGGACGCCGGCGTGAAGCTTCTGCATGTGCCCTATCGCGGAACGCAGCCGGCGCTCAACGACGTACTTGGCGGCCAGGTCGCGATCATGATGCCGGACCTCACCATCGCGCTGAGCAATATCAAAGGCGGCAATCTACGCGCTTACGGCGTCACCAGCGCCGCGCGCTCGCCAGCGGCGCCGGATCTGCCGACGATCGCGGAAGCTGGCCTGCCCGGCTTCGAAGCGGTGCAATGGTTCGGCCTTGCCGCGCCTGCGGGCACGCCCAAAGCCGTGGTCGACAAATTGCACGCCGCCGTCACCAAGGCGCTCGCCGATCCCGACGTGAAAAAACGCTACGAGGAACTCGCCATGACGCCGGCGCCGAGCGCCTCTCCCCAGGACTACGCCAAGTTCGTACATGACGAAGGCGTGCGCTGGCGCAAAGTGGTCGAAGACGCACACATCGTCGCGCAGTAACGCGGCGCACGGAATAGGAAGCAGGAGCAATCATGACACTCGTCTTCAAGGGCGTGATGCAAAGCCCGGTGACGCCGTTGAAGGAAGATTTCAGCCCCGATTACGCGACGTTCGAGAAGCTCGTGGACTTCCACGTCCGCACCGGAGCGACCGCGATTTCCTGGCCGCATCACAAGGCGGAATCGCACAATCTCACCATTGCCGAGCGTAAGAAGCTCGCCGAAGTTGCGATCAAGACGGTGGCGAAGCGCGTGCCGATCTCGATCCATGTCAGCGCGCTTGCGCTTGAAGACACTTACGATCTCGCGCGCCACGCCCAGAAGGCCGGCGCCGATGCCATCATCGCCATCACGCCCTATTTCTGGAAATACCCGCCGCAATCGATCTACGATTATTTCGTCGATCTCGGCACTTCGATCGATTTGCCGCTGATCGCCTACAACTCGCCGAGCTATCTCGACGGCATCGAATTCACCGGCGAATTGACGGCGCGGCTGATCCAGCGCCTGCCGAACCTCGTCGGCATGAAGGAAGCGAGCTTCAACAGCGAGAAATTCTTCGAGATCCTGCGCGCCGCGCTGCCGCTGCGGCCGACCTTCGCGATGATCGCCGGCGTCGAATATCTGCTGCCATCGGTATCGCTCGGCGGCGCCGGCTCCTATTCGTCGGCCGGCGCGATCTGCCCCAATCTCTGCGTCGAGCTCTATGAGAGCTGCGCCAGCGGCAACTGGGATCGCGCGCGCGAGCTGCAATATAAATTGTCGCAGCTCTGGCTGATATTCCGCGATCAGTATCCGTCCTCGCTCAAAGGCGGCTGCGTGATCATGGGCCGGCCGGTCGGACCCACCTCGCCGCCGCTGCCGACGGCGTCGCCGGAGCGCATCAAGTTCATCGAGAAGCAGCTCGACGCGCTCGGCATTCTGGATTCCGAGCCGCACGGCTGGTAACGCGCGAAAAGAGGATCAATCAACGTGAGTGATTTCAAATTCGGCCTGGTGCATGCGCCGGTGACGCCATTCGCCAATGGCCGTGTCGATCTCGCGGGTTACGGCAATGTGCTTGATTTCCATCTCGCCGGCGGCGCGCAGGGCCTGGCGCTGCCGATGCATGCCGGCGAATCCGTGAGCCTCACGGTTGCCGAACGCGAGGCACTGCTCGAATTCGCGATCAAGCATGTCAAGCCGGCCGCGTGCCAGTTCGTCGCCCATGTCAGCGACGCCGGCACCGCGATCGCCGCCTCGCTCGCAAGCCATGCCGGCAAAGCCGGCGCCGCGGCGGTGATCGCGACCGTGCCATATTACTGGACGCCGCCGCAGCACATGCTGGTCGAGCATTTCACCGCCATCGGCAAAGCGGCCAACCTGCCGCTGTTCGTGCTCAACTCGCCGGCCGAGATGAACGAGGTCGAGATCGCGAGCAAGTCGGTGGTCGAGCTGCTCGAGCGCCTGCCCAACATGGCCGGCCTGATCGATCTGAGCCTCGACTGGCAATATATGATCGAGGTCATCACCGTGGCGCGCGCCGCACGGCCGGATTTCCAGCTCGTCTCCGGCACCGAATACATGATCTCGGCTGCGGCGGTCGGCGCGACCGGCCTCCTCTCCCCGCTTGCCGGCGTCGCGCCGAAACTGATCGGCAATCTCTATAAGACTGTGCCGGGCCGAAAAATTCGCCGAAGCCCGGCCGGCGCAGGAGCAGGCCGCGATCCTTTACCGCGCCTTCCGCGATGCCGGTGTCGCGAGCTACAAGACCGGCATGCGGGCCATGGGCCGCGATTGCGGCACGCCGCGGCCGCCGCTTGCGACGCTGACCGATACCGAGAGCAAAGTACTGTTTACGGAACTGACCGGCGCGGGCACGATGAATTCGGAGCCGCGCGGCTGGGTCTGAACGAGGATCGGCGCTTGAGCGAAGCCAACCCAAAGCCGCATTGGTCACGGGCGCATCTTACGGCGTCGGCGCCGCGACGGCGCTTGCGCTGGCGCGCAGCGGCTTCGATCTCGTCGTCACGGCGACGCGCGAGAGCAACCTCGCCACGACCTTGGCCGCAATCCGCGAGACCGGGCGAAAAGCCGTCGGCATCGAGCTCGACCTGCGTGCGCAATCGAGCATTGAAAATGCGGCAGCAGAGGCCATCGCGGCCTTCGGCCAGATCGACGTGCTGATCAACAATGCCAGCGTCAACTTGCGCAGCAAAGCGATCGAGACCGCGCGCGACGATTTCGAGGACGTGCTGCTCACCAATGTCACCGGCACTTTCTTTCTGACCCAGCAGTTCGGCCGCTACTGGGTGACGCAGCACCTGCCGGGCCGTGTCGTGACCATTGCCTCGACGCATGCGCTGGTCGGCACCGCGGAGCGCTCGGCCTATGGCATCAGCAAGGCGGCGCTTCTGCAAATGACACGGATGCTGGCGATCGAATGGGCCGACTACGGCGTCACGGTGAACGCTGTCACGCCCGGCCGGCTCGATACCGCCTCGCCGTCGCGCGCCGGAACCGGATCGAACAAGGACTATATGGAAGCGATGCTCAAGCGCATTCCGCTGCATCGGCTGACGAAGGCAGAAGAAGTCGCGGCGGCCGCTGTCTTTTTAGCCGGACCGGCCGCGGCCTCGATCACCGGACAGACCATCGTGATCGACGGCGGATTGACCGCGGCATAATGGCAGCGTGACAGACACGCCAAAGACAGTGAGAAGCGGCAGAGACCGCGTGAGGGAAGGTTTTTGGATGAAGCTTTATTCCGGCGCCGAGTCTGGAAACTCCTGGAAGATCCGTATTCTTCTCGAACAGCTCATGCGACGCTAATTGGCACCTGCGCGATTAGTGCGGACGAGTAAATCCGGCGACAATCCAGCCGCCAATGAACAAAATCGCAAAGGTGCCTCAAACCGGCACGAAGGCGACAGTGGCGTAGCCGCTGTAGACGGCGATTGAGACGTGACGCAACGTGGAAGTCTGTTGATATACGAAAACGACAACAGAGCTGATCCATATCAGCGAAGCCACAGCCCAAAGTCGAAACATGTTGCTATATAGATCCATCTGATCATCCATTACGCCGGTTCATTGCCTGCCGGCGCGGGGTTGAACCCAGCTCACAATCTGCCGATAGGGATACGGCCTGAATGCAATTCGCCCCATCGCCTTTCTGGCGAAGGCCTCGACTTGCGCCGCGGTCTGGCGCTTGTCCTGCGGCAGGGCCATCCACTCACGAATGATCTTTCGGCGCTCCTGGTGTTCCGGCTTCATGCTCGCTCCTTACTGTATGTGTGACGAAGTTCGCAGCACCGCCCGCCGGCGCCGATGTGAGGCGGAATCGATGCCGACGACATAAATCATCCGACGGCGCTTTTGCGATTTCCGCTGCGTTCCGGTGTTACGGTGACGTCAACGGTCATACCCAGATTACTGTCGGAAGTGCCGACAAAATTGCCGGCGACCGGAATTGCCTGACCGATGTCGCGGGTGACCGCGACGCGAATCAAGTCGCTGCTGTCGATGGTGCCATTGGTCGGGTCATACGCGATCCAACCGGAGCCTGGAACATAGATATCGGCCCACGCGTGGGTGGTTCCGGCGCCGATTGCCGTGCTAAAGGGATTGTACAGATAGCCGGATACGACGCGGGCGCCAAAGCCGAGACATCGGGCCGCCTCAATGAAGAGCACCGCGAAATCGCGGCACGATCCCCAGCCGCGGCTGAGCGTCTCCACAGGGGTCTGTGTTCCCTCGATTTCGCGGCTTTGATAGGAGATCCATGTACCAACGCCGCTGTTCAGGTCTGCAAGGAGTGCCAGGGTATTGGTCGGGTTGCTGCGCACGAACCCGCGCGCCCACGAGCCGACCCGGTCGGTGGGATCGGGATACTGGCGATCGAGCAGCCGTCCCAAGTCGATACGATCGTCCGCCGAATAGATGAATGGATAGCTCTCGGCTTCCGCAGTGATCTGAAATGCCGGACGTTTTTGAGCAAACGTCTCCAGGCGCAGATGACTTTCAATTCGCAGCTCGGTCGTCGGCTCTGTGAACGAAGCGACGGCTATTGAATTGCCGAATACATCGTGGCTCCAGCGTATCGTTGCCGCCGGCGAAAGCTTCAAATTGGTTTCAATGAGCCGAAGGTCGTGACTGTCGCGCGGGCGCAGCATCAGCCGGTGATCGCCGAGCAGAACCGGACGTCGATAATGGTATATAGTTGTGTGCGACACATCGAGAATGGTCAAATGAATGCGTCCTCGCGCTGTCGGATCACGGTGCGACGTCTCTATCGAGAGCGCCCCGAAGATCGAGCTGATCGATCGTAACCATCTCGATGACCGACGCCGCCTGCGTCGCCGGCACGAAGATCATGGTCGAAACGCGCCGATCGGTTTCGCTGAGCGAGCGCGCGCTCATACGAGCGGACCCTCTACTGTCCTTCGGGGCAGAGGGTAGTGCGAGCTGGCGTATAAGCGACGGATTTCCGCGCCCTGGTATCTTGACTCCTCCACCTGGAGGTAAGCGCCGACAAAAAATCGCGGCGCAAGATCCTCGATGACAAAACGCAGCGCCTCCGCGGCCGACGCAAAACGCCGGTAGTTGAGCGGTTGCCGCCGGCCGTTACTGCCTCTCGACGAGAACAGCTCGGCGCTGGCGTCATAATCGAATGTTTCAGAATTTGTCGTGTCCATGGAGCTCATTCTCCGCACGCCTCCGCAAATTCTGTCTAGGCGGCAGTAGTACGAACCGGGGCCATCCTCGACGAGCGCGACATGCGTCGCCATGCCGAAATACTTCCTGTCTCGGGGAGTTTCGCTCGAGCAAGCGAGAAAAGGACCCCGCCGAATACGGGGGTCTTTTCGAAATCAGATTTTGTTTGCGTCCTGGCTAGGCTGCTGCGTCTGCTGCTGTTGCTGGCCCTTGGGCGGCGCCGGGCCGTCGTCCTTATGCTTATGCAAGAACCTGGCGATTTGTCCTCTCAGCTCTGCCGTTGCCAATAGCTCACCCATCGATCCGGCAGTGTCAAAGAGCTCTCTCTGGAGTTTGGCGGGAATCGTGTTCCACTGCATGATGACCGAAGCGCCGAGGCATCGAAGAACATGCTCCTCCTCCGCGGCGAGAGCGGTGTGAATGGATCGCTTCTCGTCTAACGGCTGAAGGGTCTTATTGAAGTTGTCAGCGAGCCATTCTTCATTTTCGGCAAGCGAGCCAAAGCTGTCACTCAACTCTTTATATTCGCGAACTTGGCTGGGATCGGTAGCTTCCCTGCTACGCGCTCCGTATTCGGCCGCTTTCGCGCGATATTGCTTGATGTTGAACATGTGAAGCCTCGATTTTGCGATGACACTGACGGTGCGTAGCCTTATGGCCGTTGCGCGACGTGAACGATCGATACGACCATTCCCGGCGATAGACGCGTTATGTCGACGGACGCCTTGAGCTGATGCGCGAGCGCTGCGACGATGGTGGTTCCCAAACCGGTATGTCCCCGGGCACCTCCGTCTGTCTGCACGCCGACGCCGTTGTCAGACACCGACAAGCGCCAGTTACATTCATCGGCATCGTATCTGACCAATATTTCGCAGCCCTCGGTGCCGTTGGGAAATCCGTGCTTGAGCGCATTGATCACGAGTTCGGTCGTAATCAGCCCAATGCTGACCAACTCGCCGGATGCCGCTGTGCCGGGGCCGGCCAGCACTTTCAGAGAGATCGGCTGTCTGTCGCCAATCATGGAAGCACCCAGGGTATCGCAGAGCCTGGACAGATAAGGTCCGACCTCGATCGGCTCGCCATGCCCTGAAGCTTGGAGTTGCTGCTGCACGGTCGCTACCGACATGACGCGCTGATGCGCGTCGCGAAGATGCAGTCGCGTCTCCTCCGAGTGGACCGACTGCATCTTGAGCAGCAGTACGCTGGCGATGATCTGCAGGCTGTTGGCGACGCGATGCTGCATTTCTTGCAACAGCGTCTCCTTCTGCCGCAGCAGTTCCGCCGTCAGCCGTTCGGCGTTACATCGTTCGGTGATGTCTTCGATCGCGAGGAGAATTAGCTTTTCGGCATTCCTGTGATTGAATACCTCGCGCGCATTCAAGAGCATCGTGCGCCGCCCAATATTGGGAAAATCTCGCTCGACCTCGTAAGCCTTCATCACGGCGTGCTGCGGCGCGACGTCCACCAGCAACAGTCGCAACTCGGGGATATCCCACTGGCCATCGCCGAGTCCATAAAGCGGGCGACCGCGAACATCCTGAGGAGGCATATTGAACGTCTGATAGAATGAACGGTTGGCAGTTACAACATGCAGCTTCTCGTCGAGGACAAGCAGAGGATCGCGGATCGTGTCGACGATGGCTTGGGCGAGCGCACTCGCTTCATCGACGCTCTTAATGGGAAGCCTGTCGATCCACCGCAGATCTTGCGAACTTTGTGTATCGCGATTGATCGCCGATTCCATGTTTGGCCTCATCCATGTCCGCCCGCGAAGCGGACGACGAAAGTGCTGGGTACAGCGGCGAAGACACGTGTCGTGTCCGCACGGATGCAAGCAGCATCCGCAACGTGAGCCACGATCGACTTTGAGATCAGAAATTTGAAATTAAAACTGTGCTCGCCGATAACAGCGCTGCCCGTGAGTGAACGGCGACTTCGGCATATCGCTGTTTTGTGGGCAATTGCCAGGCAAACCACTGTTTGCCGCTATTGTGTAGTTGTGGTGCCGCAGCCAAAACACAAGTACGCGCCGGAACTTTATTTGCCGTTGAGACGATAAAAATCGGCCCGCTTGATTAAAACGCGAAAGCCTCTCTATTCGGCCACTATTGAGGCCGCTCCTTGAGGATGCCGAAATGTCTCGGCCAATATGAGAAACTCAACATGAAAGACGCACACAATCAGGCCGCGGAACATCACGAGTCCGCGGCAAAGTCGCATCGTGCCGCCGCCGACGCTCACGGCAAGAACGACCATGCTAAGGGCAAGGAGCACGCGACCCAAGCTCAGCAGCACGCGCAAAACGCAAACGAGCATTCCAAGACGGCGAATACGAAAAGCGCCCAACAGAAATAACACCTCCAGCGGGGAGCCGGCGGTCGCGTCGGCCTCCCTGTGGGAAGACCCGGACACCTTCGCTAAATCCTGCCGGATCTTCACGAACGCTGAACCAATTTGCTTTAGAAATCGAGATCATTGCCTCCAAGAGATGCCTATCATCTCTCGTCGTCCATGAATTTACGCTGGAAATAGCGCCTCGGACGACAAGCGCGGCGCAAAACAACAAAGGCATTATGACTGTACAGACTGGGCCGAGAAGGCCATCAGCCGTGCGATCGAGGCGGTGGACCCACGGCGCCAACCGGTCCACGCCCGATAGCGCTAACGGCGCGAAAAGACATTATGAGCGGTATATTGCGCTCGCCCGCGCGGAAGACCAGAACGGCAATACCGTCGCCGCAGAGAATTACTATCAATATGCGGAGCATTATTTCAGATCGATGTCCTCCGATACGGAAGGGGCTTAGCCCGATGTCTTTCAAGTTTCTGGTCGGGCAAGACGTCGAATACACGCCTATCGGTGAGAAAAAACCCGGTCTCTTCAAGATTGTGCGTCAGATGCCGAAAGAAGATCGGTCAGTAGACTTCTATTACCGCATCAAGAGCGAGACCGAAAACTATGAGCGTAATGTAGCCGAAGGCCAGTTGAATTCCGACATTGGTGCTTACAGCTCATTTGCGTCGATTAACCCTGGCGATAGCGATAGCGCCGAGTAAGCCCGAAAAATTCCATCGTGGATCTATCATCTCGATGGCAGTCCTCTGCGCGGCGCTTAATTTGGCGCTGAGGCGGCGAAAAATATCTTCCTCGCCATGACAACGGCCGCGGCTCGATCGGCACGGTCAATCGCCCGTGCCGGGGTTTGGCGAGAGGTGCTGCAGCTTGTCCGGCTTGCCTTCCCATTCTTTAGCGTCGGCCGGCGGGTCCTTCTTGACGGTAATGTTGGGCCATGCCTTTGCGTATTGGGCGTTGATCTCAATCCACTTTTCCATACCCGGTTCTGTGTCCGGCTTTATTGCATCGACCGGGCATTCGGGTTCGCACACGCCGCAATCGATGCATTCATCCGGGTGGATGACGAGCATGTTCTCACCCTCGTAAAAGCAATCTACGGGGCAGATTTCCACGCAATCCATCAGCTTGCATTTGATGCAGCTCTCGTTGACGACATAGGTCAATTAATTATCCTTTCGGCAGATCGCAGTGTTTGGTTCGCGCGGTTCGCGCACGCGTCGCCCCCTCTAAAATTTGCTTGCGGTCCTTAGAGGGGCAGGAGCAGGCGTACCGCGCGGCCCCTGAGGCCGCCGGTGGCACGATAGAAAGACCCTGAGCCTAAAAGCGTTTGGCGCCGTCGTAGGACAATCTTACGTTTGGCTTGATTCCCGGCGCGCTTGCTCCGCCAGCCGATCCGACCACGCGGCAACTTTCAATAGTGTCTCACGCGCTAACCGTCGCGTATCCTCGTCGTGTGCGCGAATAACCCTGTCCCAAGCGTCGGCTATCGCAAGTAGCTGACCTGCAACGTTCGGATCGGTTTCAGCCGCGGCACTGCGCCGGCATTGAGCAGCGTCCCGTTTTGCGTCGCCCAAGATATCGGTCATTCTTGACACGCAATTTTACGAGGGGAAGCTATTTCCCGTCGCAGCGACTCTGCGCCTATTTTGAACGAATAGCGAGTCTTTGGAATGGAACAGCCGAAGGAGGCTCAAGGGCCCGCGTCGAAGGAGCGGCGCCAAGCGTCACACAGTCGTGGAGCGGCGCTTAAAGGCCCTGTCGGGCGTGGCGGCGCCCCGCTCTATCGACACTCAAATAACAAGCCCAAAAGGACTGACTATTTTTTCTTAAGATAGACCTCAGCTTTTTCTCTTCCCGATAAAGTGAATAGCAGCGGCATTTCGGCTCGGCACCGGCGAGTGAGCACTTTTGTACAGAACCGAAGCCGCAATGGGCAAAGTCTTCTACCAAGGAAGATGCCAACAAGGCATCGCCTCCAACAGGTAGAGGTATGTCATGTCAGATGCGAGCGTGTTTCGACTGTTTGCCGAAGAGGCTATGCGCGGTGCCTCCAATGCCCCGAACGACGATGAGAGGCGCGCCCTGGAAGAACTTTCTTGTACCTGGGCGCAAGCTGCGTTGATGAGCGACCGGGTGTTTGGACGGGGCTTTCCTCCTTCGTGGCCCAACTTTGGCGAAGTCGTACCCCTGAGCAGGGCCGGTAAATGAAGAAGAGGCCGGCTTCGAATGCGCGCGGCCGAGCTGGGCTGCGCTGGATGGGCAAAGTCGGGCCGACTAGTGACCCAAAGCGGGTTTGAATGCACAGGAACGAACCTTGCACCGTAACGTTGCCCCCGCATACGGAACAAGTTGAGCAAGACGCTAGAACTTTGACGCGGAGCGACCGCGCAAGGAATCACAGGAGTATCGCTTGAGCAACAACAAGAGCCCAGATCAGAAACAACCTGGCGAAAAGGAGTCTGGAAAGTTCCATTACAATCCCGGCAATATGTCCGGGAAGACCGCCGGCACAAAGAAAGAAGAATCTGAGCCGCGATCTGCCGCCGATAAGGACCACGGACGCTCTGATGCTCATACGAGCAAAAAGACATAATTAGGCTAGAACCCCAGCCGTTATCGGACCGTTTCTCTCGAGCTTCCGGCTCGAACGCTCGACAACGTCGGCCGGAATGGGGAATCGCCCAAGAGCGGGCATGCGCGGCCACGGGCCTGCGTGCCGCAAAACCGAATGACGTGGATGTCTCAGAAAGGTCAATCATGTTCACTATAGAGCAATATCGCGCGAAAGCCCGTGAATACGGCGATTTGGTCGGCACTTCAGCCAATGCCAATGAAGAACGCGAATATCGGGAGCTTCAACGGAAGTATGCTGAGCTTGCGGACAATCAGGAATGGCTCGCGGAGCACCATAAGCAGACACTGCATGTTGCCGAGACAGAGTATTCCGGCCCCACTTTCCCCGTGAAAGAGGCGCCCATTCCACAGTACGAGCGCGACGTCCCCCTTGCGCAGGAAGAAGAGCATATTCTGCGATGTCTCGGCGCCGCCGTGATCATGCAGTGGGGGACTTTGCCCCGAAAGCTGCAACGGGAGCTCTTCGACAATGCCGGCGCGATGGGTGATCTCTTGGACACGGTGTCGTTGCGCGGACGGATTGCACGCTTTCTGCACAAGAACAACAGCGATTTACACTGACGATGGCCGAAGAAAAATGGCCTCCCGGTGATCGTCGTTTCTACGCTTTCGCCATCTCCCGCTGGGACAATGAAGGTGGCGCGACCGGCGGCGCCCAACGAAGCGAGAGAACCACTAACGGGATGTGGCCGCTGACGCAGGAACCTCTTTCAGATCGGCGACGACAGCGCGGCCGCGAACTCCGTAGCACATACAGCACACACAACAGAGAGCGAGCATGAAGCCGGAACACCAGGAGCGCCGAAAGATCATTCGCGAGTGGATGGCCCTGCCGCAAGACAAGCGCCGGACCGAAGCGCAGGTCGACGCTTTCGCCAGGAAGGCGGTGGGCCGAATTGCATTCAGGCCGGACCCCTATCGGCAGATTGTGGGCTGGGTGAGGCCTCGCTCCGGCAGACAATGAACCGGCGAGAGCGAGCTTGGCCGCCACGGCCGGTCATCTGAAGACGTATTCCGCGCGAACCAAAGAACGGGGCCAAGAAAGGCTCAGCGGAGGGGATGCTGCCAGGGCTGCAACGAACGCCGGCGTTGCCGACGCTGCGGTTTGTCTTGCCGCACCAGGGACTGATCGCCATTGCCGACCAAGCGATAGCCTTTGCCGCGGCACGCGGGGCATTCACTGCCATCACGTAACCCCGAGCCGTCACAAGCCTCGCACGGTGCGGGCATTTTTCCATTCATTGAATTGGATCTTCTTTTGCGGGGAAGTCACCCCGCGTCGTCGTGGCGGCGGGTTCACAGCGTGAGCCGCAGCAACGCGCCTCTGATGAGACGCGCAGGATCCCGCTCGCCTTTCTTGGCGACAGCGAGAATGTATTCGGCGAGTATCATGCGCGCACCGGTGTCGTTGCCGTCCACGTAAACGAATTCCGCGCGCCGCCACGCCTCATCCATCGCCTCGCCCAGCATATGAAGCGTCTCAGGGTCGAACCCTTCGGTATTTTCATAAAGCCGGATCACTTGGCCCCTCAGGTCGACGCGATCTCAAGGCGCCGCATTAGGGACTCCGCCGGCCAATAAATCTGTCTAAAACTGCTCACTTTCGACGGATCGCTGTTGTAGCCTCGCCGGTGTCGCGGCGCCAATAGACTGCCCCGATGGCCGAGGCTTCTATCCCGGGGCGGTGACGCGACGCATACGTACAAGCCCGTCCCGGGGTCGTTAGAAGAAGATGGCTCTTAGTCCTGGCCAATTTATTTTGCCGGACTGAGTTAGCACCACAGGCCGAGCGTCCACCTATGACCGTGGTCTCGACATCCGCGGTAGCCGCGGTGGCTTCTGTAGCTGTCGTAGAGCGGTCCGTTGCGGGAGCCTTCATATCGGCCCGCAAAATGACGTCGGTGGCCGTTGTGCGCCGTTCTACCGGCGTCGGATGAGCTTCTGGCCACATCGCTCGTGGAGGCGCCCTTATCCGTCGTCACCTGCTTGTCGGATTTCAAGGCCGGCGCCATCTTTTCTGGCGGGGCATTCTGTTGCGCCGCCGGCGGAGTGCCGGTCGGCTCATTCGTCTTCATGCCCTGAGCCGAGACGGCACAAACGCTCAGCAACAATATCGCCGCCGTGCCGGATAACAGTCGCAATTGTCTCATGGATGTCTCCTCTGGACACTCCGCAATCTGTTTAATTTTGTGGATGTGTGTAGAGACAACGTCGGCTGACAGCCATCGTTCCAATATCAGAAGGAGCAGCGTGCGAGCAAAAGTGCCCACTGGCGCGCGCCGTACAAATCGACATTCCGCGTGAGCGAGCGACTTCGCAAGTCAGTTGATGACTTTATCCCAACTGCAAGGCGCGCCTGAAAGTCTGATGCAATTGGCTTTGACGGCACGTTGATATACCTCGATCATTTCACGGCCGGCTTCAAGAGGTCCGCGGGTCAGCAACGCGTAAGCGCCGGCGACCTGCGCGTCTGAATAGGCCGTCTGCTTCTCGACGACCATGCGCCGCATCTCGCGCTGATCCAGTTCGCCCTTCATCATGCCAATGACGCGGGCGGCAATGACCTGCTGAACGTCGAAGGCAAATTGCCACAGATCGAACATGGTGCGCCTTCTTTCCGTTGGAGCAGAAATAAAACATCTGCCAAGTCGGTTTGTTCCGGTGTTGCGAAGGGCCGCACGACAGACAACTTGCTCATCACCGATTCTCACCGCTTTGAGTGCGGCTCGCTGCAGTCAGGCCCCGATGCCGTGCGCGAGACACACGTGCGTCGGTGCAGGCGCCTGCCGCGAGTTTATTTATCGTAGATCTTCCGACCGGGTTCGATGACGAACAAAAAAACGACAAGGCAGACGAGGACGATCACGCTGATCGCGATCAGAAATGTCTCCATGATGGATCTCCGGGTCAGTTCATGACCCCAACGATCCCACGTCGCCAGCGTCCGAGCTGATCAAAAGCGACCACAATCGGAAAATAGCCACCCTAAGGGGGTAGTGGCCGGTTTGTCGGAGGCGCGCGCTCTCAGAAATCGGAGCCGCGTCGTGACATCAGATTTGCCGACAACTTCTGCAATGCTTTATTTCCAAATTGGCTCGCATCTTCCCAAGAGCGGAATCGATCGGTGGATACTTCCACCGGCAGCATTCTGTCTCCAGAGACAATTTCCCAGGAGTATCGGTTCGGCGCCGGGTTGCGGTGTTTTATCTCCACTCGAAGGTGGCGTGCGACAGAGGATTCATACATCGAGAACGACCTTTTTAATGCCACTCGAGAGGGAACCCAAAACCGCCAAATCCCCGCATCACTTCGCGGCGTATTTGAATTCGGGGAGCATTCTCAGCATGTCTTTTGTACCGCCCGGAAGCGCAACCTTGTTATCGACGAGTTTCAGACGATCGTAAGGAACGACAACGTAGCGGCCATCCATGCCAAGGAATCCGCCGATCGACAGCACGGCGAATGGGGTCTTGCCATCGGAACTGATGAGCAAGTCGTCGATTTTTCCGATCGTTTCGTTGGTGTCGTTCAGGACACTGCTGCCAATCACCTTGGATGCGCGATAGCCGGCCGAGAGTTGCTGTACATCGACTTTGGCGATGTCTACCGTCTGCGGGGCGCCCTGCGCTCCCGCGGCGTCGGAGAGAACAACGCCGGCGGCCAGGACCGCGCTCACGAATATCATTGCTTTCTTCATATCTGCTTTCATTATCTTACTCTCCTGCTGGATATGGCGGCATCGGAGCGAGTCTTCCGATGCGGGTGAAATCCCGCTTAGACTTTTTGATGATCGATTGAAAACGTACTGCTTGCCGCAGCAAGCCTGACGTTATTGTCACCGCGATCCGAGATTGATCGAGTAAGTGCTCGTCACAAATCTCGCTAAGCTCTCACCTGCGGGACGCGCTCTCGATCACCAATAGCCTCGGCCGCGACCCCAATATCCGCCTCCGCCGAGCAGCAGAAACAGAACGACTACGATCAGGATTAATTCCATGAGATTACATGCTCCCTTGCCGCTGCGGGCTACTTGCCGCGCACTGCGTCCTTGATTCCGCCGACCGCGTTTTGCAACTTGCCTGCAGCCTTGTCGGTCTTGCCTTCAGCTTCCAGCTTTTTATCGCCGAGAACCTTTCCGGCCGTTTCCTTCGCGGCGCCTTTGGCCTGTTCTGCCGAACCTTTGATTCGATCTTTGTCCATTGTTCTAAACTCACTGTTGCTGCATGTAGGGCAACGTCGGTGTCCATGTTTCGTTCCTGATCACGCAAGGTTCGGATTTTTAGGACGTCACATCGGGCATGCTCAGCTCGGAGTGAGCAAAATTGACCAGACTCCGCACTGTTCAATCAGCAAAGTGGCAGAGTCTTGATCCATCGTTACGACCAGATCCCAGGCGGCTCCGATTTGCCAAGCTGCGCCGGGTGAGTGGAGTTTTGATCAGGATCAATAAACAATCGCGGACCGTCTGTGTTGATTGAGTGGCCGGAACTTTGTTGCACTGCAAATGCTTGTATTTGCAGTGGGAGCAAAGGACGTTATGAAAATCGCGCAGGTGGCTCCGCTCATTGAGAGCGTTCCTCCCCGTCTTTATGGCGGCACTGAGCGGATCGTTTCCTATCTGACCGAAGAACTCGTCCGGGTTGGCCACGATGTGACGCTGTTTGCAAGCGGCAACTCCATCACCAGCGCCGAGTTGGACCCCGGTTGCCGCCGCGCGCTTCGGCTCGATCCAACCGTGAGCGACATCATTCCGCATTTTATGCTGATGATCGACAAGGTGCGTGAGCGCGCCGCGGAATTCGACGTTCTCCATTTTCATATCGATCTGTTTCATTTCCCGCTTTTCCGCTCTCTCGCAGCTCGGACCTTGACCACGCTTCACGGCCGGCAGGACTTGGGTGATCTCAAGCCGTTCTATTCCCGGTTCCGCGATATGCCATTGGTTTCGATTTCCGACGACCAGCGCAAACCGCTACCGCGCGCTCATTTTGTTGCGACCGTCCAGCACGGCCTTCCGGCCGATCTGCATCTGCCGTCGTTCGGGCGAGGAGCTTATCTTGCCTTCCTGGGACGGATTTCGCCCGAGAAACGCCCGGACCGGGCGATCAGAATAGCGCGCGCCGCCGGGCTTCCGCTGAAGATCGCCGCCAAGGTCGACCAGGTCGACGGCGACTATTTCCGCAAGGACATATTGCCTCTCATCGCCGGCGGGGACGTCGAGTTCGTCGGCGAGATCAACGAACATGAAAAGACGAAATTCCTGGGCAACGCGGCCGCGCTGCTGTTTCCGGTAGACTGGCCGGAGCCGTTTGGCCTGGTGATGATCGAAGCCATGGCGTGCGGCACCCCGGTGCTGGCGTTTCGCTGCGGGTCGGTCCCCGAGGTCATCGACGATGGTGTCACCGGCAGGGTGGTCGACAGCGAGGAAGAAGCGATCGCGGCGCTGCCGGCTGTCTTGTCTTACGATCGCCGCGCCGTGCGGCGACGGTTTGAAGAAAGGTTTACCGCCGCGCGAATGGCGGAAGATTATCTGGGCGTCTATCGTGGGTTATTGCGGACACGCAGATCCAACGGGAAAACGCAGGGCATCCGGCCGCAGCAACTCGGTCTCAATGGCAGTAACGGCCTAAAGCCCATGGCGACAGTAGAACCGCTCTTGGCCTCATTCGAGCCCGGCCCAAATTCCGAAGTGCCGCTTTAATCGATATTCCTCTTCAATAACCAAGCTTTATGCCAAAAGGCATCAGTCGGCCGCGACGACGCGGCGGATGCCAACTCACGAAAAGTGAGCTATTTTATACAGACGCGTCGCCGCGATTGTGCCGGGGTCCGGCGGTCAAGGAACGGAAATGAGAAAGCCGAGCAAAAAAACCAAACCAATTATAAAAACCAAGGCATCGAACGGCAATGGCCGGTTCGAGCCGGCGGCATTTTTAGAGACCGCCGCCCAAGGCCGGACCCTTGGGACACATCGAAAGAAAGAGATCATCTTTTCGCAAGGCGACGCCGCAGACGCGGTTTTCTATATCAAGAAGGGCAAAGTCAAAGTCACCGTCATATCCAGCGAAGGCAAGGAAGCGGTGGTCGCCATCCTGGGCGTCGACGAATTCGTCGGTGAAGGATGCTTGATCGGACAGCCGAAGCGCCTGGCGACGGCGACCACGATGACTGATTGCGTGACCATGCGCGTGGAAAAGAAGGAAATCCAGCGCGTTCTTCGCGACGAGCCCGCATTTTCCGAGATGTTTGTGTCGCATGTTCTGGCAAGAAACGCTCGCGTTGAGGAAGACCTGGTCGACCAGCTCTTCAATTCGACCGAGAAGCGGCTTGCGCGGCTGTTGCTGCTGCTGGCGAATTTCGGTAAGGAAGGCCGCCCGGAGCCGCTCATTGCAAAGATCAGTCAAGAGACCCTGGCGGAGATGATCGGCACCACCCGCTCGCGCGTCAGCCATTTCATGAACAAATTCCGCAAATCGGGCTTTATCAATTACAACGGCCATCTCGAAGTCCACAGTTCGCTGTTGAGCGTTGTGCTTGCCGACCCGCCGCGCACAGTAAGGTCGCCGCAGTGACATCTTCGTGAGCGATCCGGCAAAGGCTGGAAAGCTCCGACGTTAAGCTGCTGCATACACTCGGCATTGCGCCTCGCAATCGAGCCGCGCGCGTGCCCCCGATATTCGCCGATCAAGTTTTCATTGGTGAGCGCTTCGGATCAGTCGAGCTCTGGGCGCGATGTAAGGATCGCGCAAGGAAAGAGATCGAAGCTGATTCGATTATTTCTCCAGCAACGCATCTCTTTGATCTTTTGCACCGGAGAACGCATATGAGCGATCCCATCTATGCGCTGACGTCTAAGTTCGAGTTTCCCAGGGGGTTGTCGACCGACCGCCGCGAGGACAAGCTTGGGCGGCGCAATGCGCTTGTTAGACCAGCGCCGGCGCGCGAACCCGCGTTGCGAGATGCTGCGACCTATGACCTCTCGCTGCATCAGGTCACGCCGGCCCAGGAATTCGAGCATCGTATTCTGAACGGCCTGCAATTGATCGCCGGCATGCTGGCGTTGCAAAGCCGCACCGCAGCGACGTCGGAAGCGGCTTCGCAACTCAGCGTCGCGGCGCGGCGCGTTTTTGCAGTAGGTCTCGTGCACCATCGATTACATTTTGCCGATCATTTGCAAAATGTAGAGCTCAAGCACTATCTCACGCGGTTATGCGAGGGTCTTTCCGGTTTGCTATGTCAAGAACGAGCGGTTCAAGCCATCACGATAGAGGGAGCGCACGTGAGCGTGCCGGCCGCACTGGCGAGCAACCTTGGCTTTCTCCTGAACGAGTTGATTACCAATTCGATGAAATACGCGCGTGGCGGCATCATCGTTCGCATTGAGAAGGCGGCTTCTGCCGGGTATTTGCTGTCGGTGCTGGACGATGGACCGGGGATGCCCGCGGGATTTGAACCCGCGGAGAGCAAAGGACTTGGGATGAAGCTTGTGGCGTCGCTCGTGAATCAGATCGGCGGCGAGTTGCAAATCGGCTGCGGCGATAACGGCCGCGGGGCGCGTTTTACCGTTGCATTCTGCGTTCCTGGCTTTGGCGCCGAGGGAGTTTTGCGGGTCGATCAAAGTTCAAGTTGACGAAGAATTCCGCCGGCAACGCAAGGCTGCGGTTCGGTGAGTTCCTCGATCGGACAACGAACGCGACGTGGTTTTGTGGCGTCCGCATGGGAGCTTGAAATGTCACGTGCTGCCGAAAAAGAACTGCTGACCGAGGACGAAATGACCCGCAAAAAATTGGGGCCGCGAGGTGTGCCGGGCGGCCCGGATCCCGCGAAAATGACGCCGCAAGAGGAAAAGAATATTCCCAAGACCGGCAAATTCGACGGGCATACCGCCTGATTGGCGTGCCTTGAGCCTGTTCCCTCCCCAGCCGCGGATGCAAGCAGTCAACCAGGCTGCAGCGCCTGGCTCCGCCTGACGACGATCACGCTTTAGCCGGCAAGGCGTATCGGCCCGGGCTTCTTCGGCTCAAAGAGAGCAACCAGATCGTCAAGAATCGGCGAATAAGCAGCGTGGGTGCGCATCATCCAGCTCCGCAAGCCCTCACTGTTGTGGTGCTTCTTCCGCTCGTTGGGCAGATCGATCCACCGGTTCTTGGTCTCGTCCCGCATCGTCGCCATCGGGTCGAGCCCTTCCTCGACCTTCTTGATCTCGCGACGAAGAACGCGCCGATACATGGCGATGCCTTGATCGGACGCGCCCAGATGCTCAAGCGTGCGATCGGCGATAGGTCCTTGGGTGACCCACGCCATGATGTCCTGGCTTTCGACATTGTCGAGAATGAACTCGCCGTCCTTGTCTTTGAACGGAACCTCATAGAGGTGCACTTTTTCGATCAGCTTTGGATCAATCTTGGCATCCTTCGGCGGCACGTAAGCCGAGTACCAGAAGTGCATGGTGTTGGTGTCGTCGATAGGCACGCGAATTTGGAACGCGTAATAGCGCGAGTTCTCGTCGCCGTTTCCGACCGAGAGCATGTTCGGGAAAACCACCGGATGGCCGATGCGCCAATCGTCGGAATCCTCGGAATGACCCGCCAGCAATCGATGCTTGGTTATGCCGTATTCGAATTCGCGGAACGCGATCTTCTCGTGCTTGGCGCTGATCGCGACCTTGACGCCTTCGCTCTCCTTGATGAACTCGTAATGGTGACCGTGCAGCCATTCGGTGTGAATGGGATCGAGCGAATTTTCCATGATCTGCAGCCAGTTCACCGGAACCACCGTCCTGCCGAGCATCTTGATGGTTCCTTCCGCGACGAACCCGTCATAGTGCGGAAGCAGCGGACGCGGTTCAGGGCCGAGATATGCGAACAGCAGTCCGCCGAGCTCCTGCACCGGATAGCCCTGGGTTCCGACCTTGTCGCGGAATGCCGTCTTGTCGGGTTCGTTCGGCTGGTTCAAGCATTGCCCATCGCGGCCAAACTCCCAGCCGTGGTACGGGCAGCGGATGCCGTCCTGGGTCGGGATGCCGTATCCCAGCGAAGCGCGGCGATGCGGACAAAACTCGGCGATCAAACCGAGCCGGCCTTGCCGGTCCTTGAACAGAACGAGATCTTCGCCGAGCAGCCGCACGCGCTTGGTCCATTTGTCGGTCATTTCCACCGCAGCGGCGATCGGCTGCCAGTAGCGCCGCAGCAGATTGCCGGCCGGCGTTCCCGGCCCGACGCGTGTCAGCATGTCGTTCTGCTCGGCAGTCAGCATGGACCGTTCCCTTTCGCCGTCTCCAAACCGGGCGCAAATCGAGCACCTGGCTTCTCCCAAATCCGAATTTGACGAATTTACGCCTGGCAGTCCAAGACATTGAACGGCTGGCTGCCATCATCGAAAGTGATGGGTGGCCCGAAGTGGGACGACCGCCGAGGAGCGCGAAAGCCGTCCTAGCCGAGCCGGCGGCGTTCGCGCTAAGATGATGCAGCAAAAAGAAAAATTGGCCTGCCCCGGCTCGGGAAGGCCGCGCCAGGTGGGCCGCGTCCATGGACTTCCGCCAGTTGAAATATTTCACGATGGTCGCCGAAGCGAAGACCTTCACGCGGGCGGCCGAACTGCTCGGGCTCGCGCAGCCCGCGCTCAGCAATCAGATGCTAAAGCTCGAGGAGGAGTTGCAGGAGCAGCTATTCATCCGGCATTCGCGCGGCATCGAGCTCACCGATGCCGGACGGCGGCTGTTGAGCCATGCGCGGACCATTCTCCATCAGGTGGATGTGGCCGTGGAGGACGTGCGCGGGGCCCGCGACGAACCCGAAGGCCTGGTGCGCGTCGGGATGCCCCGCAGCATGGGCGAGATCCTTGCCGTGAAACTGCTTCAGGAAGCGCGGCGCCGGGCACCCGCGATGTCGGTCCGCATCGTCGAGCATTTCAGCGAGAGTCTCTACGCTTTGCTCCTTGAACGGGAGCTGGATATCGCCCTCACCTACAGCACCGAGAACTCCGTCCGCGTCGTCGCCGAACTCATTTCGCTCCAGCGGCTCAGCCTCATCTCGCCGGTCAATTCAGACCTGCCGTCAGCGGATCAGATCGCGCTTTCAAGCGCCATGGAACTGCCGCTGATTCTCGGATCGCCGCCCCACGTCGTGCGCAAATTGCTCACCGCGGCCGCTATGGAAAACGGCACGCTGCCCAACGTCGTGCATGAGATGGATTCTCTGCAGACGACGTTGAGCATGGTGGAAGGAGGTCTCGGACATACCGTCCTTCCGGCGACGCTGGCTGCGAAGGCCGCCCAAGAAGGCCTGGTCGAAGTCCGGACAATCGTCAGTCCCGAGGTGACCCGCAAACTTCATCTGGTACGGCCGGCGCAAAGCACGCCGACGCGCGCGCAGCTCCTCGTTCGCAATCTGCTGATGGAGCTGTTGCAGCAACTCCCGCCCGACGCACGCGAGGCTCGCTATTCCGGTGCCCTTTCATGACGTCGAGAAGCGTCGGCATATGTTTTGACTATTGCAGCCATCACCAGATTGTATTGTGAAGCTTTCGGGCTGTCGGCCATTATAACAGATGCGCAACGTGCAGCGCAGTGACGGACGGGCATGATAGGACGCGTGAGATCGGAAAGGCTTCGCCTGGGATTGGTCGGCTTGGGCGCAGCCGGCAGGGCTTTCTTGCCCGCGATCCTTGCTCACGACAGCTTCACCTTGGCCGCGGTGGCCGACCCCGACAACCAGGCGCGCGCCGAGATCGAACAGCAAACCGGCGCTGCCGGCTTTGACAGCCTGCCGTCGATGCTTGCAGGGAGCGAGCTTGATATTGTCTATATTGGCACTCCCACCGAGCTTCACCGCGACCATGTGATGCTCGCCTGCACGGCGGGCAAGCACGTCCTGACCGAAAAGCCCATGTCGACTTCGCTCGACGGCGCCAAGGCCATGGTCGACGCAGCGCTTGCGGCGGGCGTTCTGCTCATGGTCGGGCATTCCCACAGCTTCGATCTGCCCATCCGCAGCATGCGCGAGATCATCGCCGCCGGCACGCTTGGAGGGTACGGATGATCCAGACTTGGTGCTTCACCGATTGGATCTATCGGCCGCGCCGGCCCGATGAATTAAATCCCGACCTCGGTGGCGGAGTAACCTACCGGCAAGGCGCGCATCAATTCGACGTCATCCGCCTGCTCGGCGGCGGAATGCTCAAGAGCGTGCGCGCCACCACCTTCGATTGGGATCCGGCGAGGAAATCCATAGGCGCGCATATTGCTTATCTGCAATTCAGTGACGGCGCTGCGGCGACCGCCGTCTATAACGGCTACGGATACCTGCCGAGCGCCGAGCTTTGTTTCGACATCGGCGAATGGGGACTGCCGCAGAAACCTGAAGATCGTACCCCCCGCGTTCGCACCGGCACGCAGGTCAGTGCCGCCGATGAACTAGCGGCCAAACGCAAACGCGCAAAGACCGCGATCCCGGCCGCGGCACCTTTTCAGCCGTTTTTCGGACTGACGGTCGTGAGTTGCGAGCGGGGCGATCTGCGCCAATCGCCGCAAGGCATCTATTTGTATACTGAGAATGGGCGTGAAGAGATCGTCCTGCCGACCGACCGCAGTCCGCGATCGCTCGTGCTCGATGAACTGGCGGATGCGCTCCTCCGCGACGTCCCGCCCATTCACGATGGACGATGGGGCCTCGCCAATCTCGAAGTCTGCGCCGCCGCGATTGCATCGTCGCAAAGCGGCCGCGATGTCGAACTGGTCTATCAGGTGCCCGTTCCGGCGCTGCCGCGCGCCAAGACCGACGAACTCATCCTCGACCGGTAGAATGCGCCCGGCGCATCAGGCCGAATGGAGCCGCTCATGCAAACTCTTGCGCTGCAAACTCTTGCGCTGGAAGTCTCGGACGATCACCACCGCCTGACGATCTCGCCGGCCGACGGCCGGAGCGGACGCCTGGAACTGGGGGCTGCCGATCTCGACGCCTTCATCCGCAAACTGACCGAATGCCGCTCCAGGATGCTTCCGGTGCACCCCGCCGAACCGCCGGCGGACCCCGAGCGGCTTTATCACAACGATAATCTGCTGGTGGACGTGCGCGCGTGCGAGGCCCTGCCGGCAATTCAAATCGCGATGCAGCATCCGGGTTTGGGGTGGACCGTAACTACATTGTCGCGCGATCAGGCCGAAGACCTTCAAAGCGCCATCGATTTTGCGCTACAGGATATTCCGCGCGACTCGACGGCCGCCGGTCAGGCGTGATCCCGTCGCGTCCGCTCCGCGCGCCGACAGCACGGGCGAGATTACCCGCGCTCAGGCCCCGTCGCCGCGGGTCGCGATGAATCCGCGCTCCATGCCGACCAGGAACCGACATAAAGCGCGGGTTTGAGACCTGCCGCTGTCATCGCGGCGATGGCATGCGCGGCGGAGTTGCCGCTGCCGCAATAGACGCCGATCTTGCCGGAGGCGTCGGCGCCGAGCGCAGCAAAACGCGTGCGCAGATCGTCGGTCGATTTGAATTTCCCCTCGGCGATGCTCTCGCCCGCAGGCTGCATGGATGGCGCCGGGAATATGTCCGGTGCCGGCTTTCGCCGGATCGCCGACATAAGAGGAGCGCGGCCGGGCGTCGAACAGCTTCCCCTGCTTGGCGAGAGTTGCTGCTTCGTCGGCCTCGATGGTCGGCATATGGCCGGGTGTCAGCACCACGTCGCCGGCCTGCACCGCTTGAGTGGCGACGTGATTAGACGACGGGCGACGTGCTGCGGCCCAGGCAGCGTGGCCGCCGTCGAGAATGCGGACATTGTCCAGGCCCGCCCAGCGCAGCGTCCACCACGCGCGGGAAGCCTGCGCGCCGCCGGCATTGTCGTAGACCACGACGCCTGTCGCCGCGGATGCCCCAGGCCCGTGCTTTGGCTTGCAGCTCGCTGATATCCGGCAGCGGCCGCCGGCCGGAAACTGCCGTCGCGCTTGCCGGAAAAATCCGCCGCCAGATTGACCGACAAGGCACCGGGGATTTTTGGCCGATCGTCCGGCGCCGCGCCCGCTTCGTCCAAAACATCGAGCAGGACGACCGGCGTTTTCGTGTCGAGGAGCCGTGTCAGCTCCTCGACCGTGATCAGTGTCTCGGCACGGGCGTCGTCCACGGGAACGGCCTTACGCCGTCATGGTCGCGCGATAGAGGATACGGCGGCCGCTGCCGTAATCCTTGATGCCCTTGTGCTGCACGACGCGATTGTCCCAGATCGCCAGAGCGCCGCGCGTCCAGCTGTAGCGGGCGGTGGCTTCCGGCGATTTGATCATGTCGAACAGGATGCCGAGAATGTTCTGACTGATGATCCGGCTGACGCCTTTGATGTAATTTGTGTAGGACTTGTTGACCCCGATCCATTTGCGGCCGGTCGCCGGATGCACGCGAACCAGCGGCATTTCGAAGGGCGGCATGCGCACACGCGCACTCGCCGCTTCCTCCGGATCGAGATAACGGTCGGTGATATGACCGGTCGCGTCGGCCGACTGAATCACCGTGAGCGATTCAAGGTAGGCCGCGAACAGCGGGTCGAGGTGTTCGTACACCCAGGCCGCGTTGGCAAAAATCGTGTCGCCGCCGCTGTCGGGCAATTGATGCGCGAACAGCGCGGTGAAGGCTGGCGCGTCGGGACGGAAGCCGCCATCGGCATGCCAGATATGATTGCGCAGATTCTTGTCCTTCATCGAATCGATCATGGTCGCGTCGGGATTTTCCGGCGCGCGCGGCGTGTGCGGCCCCGCATAATGGAAGAACTCGCCGAGGAAGCCGGCGAACGCGGTAAAGTTTTCCGCCGTCACCGTGCCGGGTTCGAACACCACCAGGCCGCGATTGTGGAGAACATCGCGCAACGCCGAGCGGAATTCATCGGTTAGCGGTTTGCCGTCGAATTTGAATCCAGAAATGATCGAGCCGAGCGCGGGCTGGATTTGCGTGACCCGCACGCCCGCCGGCATTGCGGATTCCGAAACCAGTCTGACTGCTGTAGTGGACATGGGCAGTGACCTTCCCTTGCGACCTTGTTGTTCGAGCCGAAGCTTGATTTTGCAAGTTTTTGGAATGGTGAGCAAGTTAAGCGCCCTGGCTTAAAAAGCAACGCTCGTCTGCGTTTTCCGGCGGGAGTTCGGTACCATTGCGTGTCTTGCGGCGCAATTGCGCGCAGCAGCAATTCGCGGCGTTAACCGCTTCAAACGGCTGTCGTGGCGTATTGCTTCGCGATTGACGCTGGGCTGAATTTGCCGCTAGCTCGATGATCTGGCGGCAAAAGCCGCGATGAGACGCTGGAGAATGAAATGTTTGGCTTACGGTATGCGTTCAGTATCTTCTGTATGCTGATCCTGTCGGCCCCAGCCGCTTTTTCGCAGGGCGCTAATTATCCCGACAAACCGGTCACGATCATTTCCGACTCGCCGGCCGGTTCGTCGCCGGACGTGGTTGCGCGTTTTGTCGCAGAGGGGCTCAGCAAGGTCTGGGGGCAACAGGTCGTTGTCCTCAACAAGCCCGGCGCGAACGGCAGCATTGCCGCCCACGCCGCATCCGAAGCTCACGGCCGACGGCTACACCTTATTTCACGCAACGCTGTCGACCTTTGTGGCGCTGCCGACAATCGCGCCGAATCTTCCCGGTCAAACTGCCACGCGACTTCTTGGCGGTGGGTTACGCCTGCGATCAGCCGATGTTCGTCGCCGTCTCGCCGACACTCGGCGTCTCGACGCTGCCGCAGTTGATCGAGCGCGCCAAAAAGGAGCCGGACAAAATCACCATTGCGGCAACGGGCATTGGCCGGCTCACGCATCTGACCGGCGAACTTTTGCAGGCGCGCGCAGGCATCAAGTTCGAGACGGTGCCGTATACACGCGGCCCGGCATCCGCCATCGGCGATGTCGCCGACGGCCGCGTGTCGATGATCATCGAAGGCTATTCCGGAATTGCGGGCGCGGTGAAGGCAGGCCAGGTGAAATTGATCGCGACCGGCGCGGCGGAGCGGCTGCCGGAATTTCCCGATCTGCCGACCGTCGCCGAGACGCTGCCCGGATTTCTCGGCTTGGGCTGGCAGGTTCTGGTCGCGCCGGTCGGCACGCCGGCGCTCGATCGTCGCCAAGGTCAGCGCCGATCTCACCAAAGTCCTCAACGATCCGGACCTCAAACAGAAATTCGCGACGTTCGGCAACTATCCGCGGCCGATGACGCCGGATCAGACGCTCGCTTTCGTCAATCAGCAGCAGGAAACCTGGGCGCCGATCGTAAAGAAGGTCGCCGCGCAGAACGAGGGCAAGTAAGCGCGGCGCAGACGCAGCGCGCGCTCGGCCTCCCCTTGCGTGCCGCCAATCCGCGTGGTACATACTGAACCATATGGTTCAGTATAATCGAACCCGCGTCGATGCCTCGTTCGCCGCGCTCTCGGACGCCACCCGACGCGGCGTTCTGGAGCAGCTCGGGCGCGCCAACGCTTCGATCACGGACCTTGCCGAGAAGTTCCACATGACCCTCACGGGCATGAAGAAGCATGTCGGCGTCTTGGAGCAGGCGGGACTCGTCACCACGGAGAAGGTCGGGCGCGTGCGGACCTGCAAGCTCGGCCTGCGCCGGCTGGAGGAAGAAGCGGCATGGATCGAGCGGTACCGCCAAATCTGGGACGCACGCTTCGACGAGCTGGACAAGGTTGTCGAGGAAATGAACCGGAGGGAGAAGGTCCATGGACGCAAGAAGAGAGAGTGAGATTACCCCATGAAGAACCGCACGACGGTAGAGCGGAAGTCCGAGCGTGAGCTGGTCGTTACCCGGACCTTCAACGGCCCGGCGCGCATCGTGTTCGAGGCATGGACCAAGCCCGAGTTGCTCAAGCGGTGGTGGGCACCGAAGTCGTCAGGCGTGTCGCTACTGTCCTGCGAAGCGGACGTTCGTGTCGGGGGCCGGTACCGTTTCGAGTTCGGCCATGGGGCCTCGAAGCCTATGGCGTTCTTCGGCAGGTACATCGAAGTGATACCGCCCTCGCGCCTCGTTTGGACTAATGACGAAAGTGACGACGGTGCCGTCACCACGGTCACCTTCGAGGAACAAGGCGGCAAGACGCTGCTGATCCTGCGCGAACTCTATCCTTCGAAGGAAGCTCTCGACCGCGCCATCGCCGGGATGGAGGACGGGATGCCCGAGACGTTCGCGCAACTGGACGAGTTGCTCGTCACCCTGGGCGCGAGCGTGGAACATTCATGAAATCGTCGACGCGCTAAAACTTTCTCGCATACGGAGGGCACGCCCTCAGCATCAAAGCGCTGCAAAACATCGGCACGGGCTGGCTGAGGCGGCAGTCCGTATCCAACCGGTCTCCACCCCAAATTCCCTGCTAACAGAGAATTAAACAGGGAATTTCGCGAAATCCGGCGTTTCGCCGCGATCCAGGCACCCGGTCTCCGACTAATTTCAATGGCTTTCAGACAAATTCCCTACACAGCTAAACAGGGAATTTCATAACGCGTAGCAGGGAACTAGTCTCGACGATCGGGGAGCAGCATCGCCGCGGCGGCTCATGACCCATAGCGGACATCCATCTACTCGACGTTCCGTAGCGGGCTGCTTAAATTCATGATGATGCGCGGCTAGGCCGTCGAATTGCTACCCATCTGGGCTTCACCGCGCCGAAGGAAGTGTTGCATTGCACGCGCGCTCCCGACAAGAGTGTGATCCTGATGGTCGAGACCGCCCCCATCGTCCCAACAGGCGGTGCCTGGTCGAGTGAGCATCGAGCTGCGATGTCCCAACCGCCTGCCGTCCTATTCCTGTTCGACGTTGACAACACGCTCCTCGACAATGATTCGGTACAGACTCATCTCAAGGAACACCTGGCCGATGCATACGGGGCCGCCGCCCGCGACAGGTATTGGCAGATCCTGGAAGAATTGCGTAGCGAGTTGGGCTACGTCGATTACCTTGGCGCGTTGGAGCGTTTTCGGCTCGAGCAGATGCACCGGCCAGGCCTGCTACGGATGTCGAATTGGCTCGTCGATTATCCGTTCGCGGATCGCCTATATCCCGGCGCTCTAGACGTTCTGAAACATGTGCAGCAATGGGGTCCGGCGGTGATACTCTCCGATGGCGACGCCGTGTTCCAGCCGCGCAAGGTGGAGCGCTCCGGCCTGTGGCGGGCAGTCGATAATCGTGTGCTCATCTACGTTCATAAGGAGCGCGAACTCGAATACGTGGAGCGCCTCTATCCTGCCAATCATTATGTGCTCATCGACGACAAGCTGCACATTCTTGCCGCCGTGAAGAAGGCCTGGCGTGATCGCGTTACCACAGTATTTCCCAAGCAGGGTCACTATGCATTTGATCAAAAAATTCTGGCCGAGAACCCGCCCGCGGACATTCAGCTTGCCAAAATCGGCGATCTGCTCAACTGCGATTTGTCCGCCTTTATAAACGAGAAGCAGTAGGCGTGTTCCCCGATGCTATTCGGCGCTCGCAGCACCGCAGGCTTCGATGTCTGGAATTGGCCGATTTTGTTGCAGAAGTCGGCGATTTTAGTCGTTGGTCCCGGCTGCCGCGCTTGAGGCGCACTCTAATCAATCTCCCATTGGACGCTGACAGCGTTTGATCTAATGGGATCCGCCTCCGGCATTCATTACGCAGGACATGGCTCTGCTTCTGGCGGCGGTCGAGCAACGAGCTTCGCAAGGCGGCGGAGGTTTTGCGCGATGGCGCCAAGTGTGAACTCGTCCTGCGCGCCGCGCGGGCCGCGCAATCTAAGTCGGCCAAGTCGCAAGATGCGCTTGAGGTGGGCAAACAGCATCTCGACCCGCTTGCGCTTGCGATTGCGGCGCGACTGCTCAAACGCCGCAGTGCCGACGAGCGCCCGGGCAACATCGCGGGCATCCTCATGGATGCTGCGCGGGATTTTGCGCTCAGGCGCTTTCGGACAACATCTGGGCTTCAGCGGGCAAGGGCCGCAATCCGAGACCCTCGCGCGATAAAGCAGTGTCGTTCCATCGTGAACGTAGCCTGTCGTGTGCAGTAGTTTGCCCGCCGGGCAGACATAGACGTTGCGCTTCTTGTCGAACGTGAAGTCTTCCCGGCTCAGCGAACCGTCCTCACGCCGCGACATGTCTTTAACTGGGATGTGTGGCGCGATCTTCTTCTCATTGACGACCCAATTGAGCGTTTCGGCCGTGCCATACGCCGTGTCGGCGGCGAGGTAGTCGGGCTTGAGATCAAAGCGCCGCTCAGTTCGCTCGATCATCATTTTTGCGGCGCCGACCTCAGCCTGACGAACGGCTCGGGAGGCTTCGACATCAACGATGATGCCGAATTTGACATCGATCAGATAATTATCGGCATAGGCAAAGAATGCTGGCCCGCGCATCGCGCTGGTCCATTGTGCGGCCGGATCGGACGGCGACACGAACTTCGGTGTCACATCGCTCGCCGCACCGAATGCGGCATCATCAAGAGTTGTCAGGTATTCCCTCGCGGCACGGCTCGCCGTCTCGGCAACGCATGTCTTCTTCCATTCTGTGCCTGGGATCGAGCGCTGCTTGTTGGCGTCAGCGACAATGAGGCTTGCATCAACAGCAAACCCTTCGCCGCCGACCAAACCGGCCGCGACACAGGCCTCGACGACGCGCTCGAAAACCCGACGGAACATGTCGCTCTCACGGAACCGCTCATGACGGACACGCGAGAACGCCGAATGATCCGTAATTTTGTCCTCAATCGACAGCCCGCAAAACCAGCGATAGGCAAGGTTCACTTGAACCTCGCGGCATAACGCTCGCTCCGAGCGGATCGCAAACGCGTAACCGACGACCAGCATCCGGATCATCAGCACCGGGTCGATCGAAGGCCGCCCAATCTTCTGGTAGAAGGCCGCCAGTTCTGAGTGCACCCAAGAAAGGTCGAGGACGGCAGCAATCGCTTTAACCGGGTGATCGTCCGGAACGGCCTCATCAAGACGAAATGAATAGAAAAACTCACCTTGGTCGTGATCGAGCCGCCCCATCATCGATCGCCTCCGCAGCGAATCGCGTCAGAGCAACAGAATCACTGTTCAGCAGGATCGCCAACGACTTTTGCAACAAAATCGGCACTGAACGGGCTTGGCGCGATATCGTCCTTCAAGTCCGATATTCGGGGCTAAGCGGACGCCAGTCGGACATGAGGCTAAGGGCGACTTTGACCCAAGGCGGAACTCGAAGGGTGTGCAAAAGATATCGAGCGGTACGAGCGCAAAGGGTGATTTGAACCCCGGCGATGTTGGCGGCTATTTCGCCACTCACGGGATTTCGTAGATCGCCATTTCGCCTGCCACACCCTTGAGCTTTACGCTCTGCGGGGTTGGGGTAATCCCCGCGCTTTGCAAGACAGACGACGACTGCGGATGCCCGATGACGGATTTGCTCGCGAAGATGACGTGCGAAGAGGCCAGTCCTTGAATGCGCGCCGCGATATTCACGGTCTGCCCGAAATAATCCAACTTGTCGTTGAGCATGACCGCAAGACATGGTCCCTCATGAAGGCCGATCTTGAGCAGCAGATCTTCCTGGCGCGTCTCGTTCCCGACAAGGCCGATCGCTTCGCGCATATGCAGGGCCGCGGTGATCGCGCGCTCGGGCGTCGGGAACGTTGCCATCACGGCATCGCCGATGGTTTTGACGACCGAACCGCCCTCGGCCGCTACGATGTCGGTGAGCAGATGAAAATGCTTGCGGACAAGCTCGTAGGCGACCAGATCACCGGCCCGCGCGTAAAGCTCGGTCGAGCCTTTAAGGTCGGTGAACAGGAATGTGAGACTGACAATCTTCAGACCCTGGTCAACATCAAGCGTGTCGGTGCGATACAGGTCCCGAAACGTCTGGTTGGTGAAGATACGTTTTGCCGTGAGGTTCGGTCTACGCTGGCCGACGAGTTCATCAAAAGCTCGATTCTCGATCCAGACTACCGGGAGGGCGCGCCTGCCGGTGCGGTTGGTGATTGTCAGTTGCAGCCGTCCCGCTTTAAGCGGAGTTGTTGCGGTCGGTGCATGAGCGCCTTCGAGGACAAGCTCAAGCTGCTGGATTTCCGAGGTGCGTTCGGCTGCAACTTTCATGTAATGCCCGAAATGCGAGACCGGCTCGAACAGGATGACCCAGCCTTCCGGTACGTGCACCGAAACACTGGCCTGTTCGCTTGGACCAAGAACGCGCGCGTCGAGCGTAAATTCTGCGATCAACCGCTCGAGGCCTGCGTCGGACAAGTCAACGGCGGAACTCCAATACACCTGCCGGTAATAGTCCCAGAATGGCAACGTGTGCGGATCATGGGCGGCGATCTTGCGCACACGCGGACTGACGGTGAAGACGACTTCGATCATCTCATCGAGCGAGACCTCGAAGGATTTGCTGCACAACGCGCATTCATACGGTTCTCGCTGAACGTCTTTCAGTGTCGCCGTGACGTCGAGCACACCGCGGCAGGTCGGACAGAGCACGTCCCACGACAGATCGAAAATGCCGAGCTGGGATGCATGCAGGAAGGCCGCGATAGCGTGCTCCTCGTCGAGGCCGCGAGCGGCCGCGAAGGCAAGCACGTTGATGCGGACAAGCTCGCGGTCGGTGCCTGACGTGACGAGTTGCTCGATCGCGGCCACGGTCTTGGCGTCGGCCACCCGAAGGAGCGCCGCGCATAGGGTTTGGCTATCGCTCATGTCCTGCAAGCTTACGCGAAATCGGGCGCGGGCGCCCCCCGCCAGCCGCGGATCTCGCCGGGCGCTCGGTACCGAAGCATGGCGCGCTGAGGCCCGCCGGTCACTACTTCACGCTCAAAGCCCAGTAGTCGAGGCAAGGCGAACATCGTTTTGATGCAAAGCGACTATCGACGGTACTCAGTGGAATTTTCGGGAGCTCCCTTTGCGCCGACGCTCCAGGTACCGATCCAACTCTGAATGATGAATAATTTGCGCCTCGATCGTTAGGGTTGTTAGCGCGATGGCGCAAGCGCCGCCACTTCCATCAGAATCTTAAGTACCTCCGCCGGTTCGGCGCGATCGCGATAATCCGCATCGCTATAGGCGTACATGATCTTCCCATCTTGGCCGATCACATAGGTCGCCGAAATCGGCAGCGCCCATTCATCGGCGCCGTTCTTGCCCGGTATATCGAGCCCGAATTCCCGGTAGGCCCATTTCAGCTCATCGCTGAATGTGTAGACCAGCCCGAAGGCGCGTCCGATCTTTTGCCCAATGTCGCTCAGCACTTCGAAATCGAGCGCGTTTTTCTCCGTCGTCGAGAGCGTGTCATCGGGCTTCTCCGGGCTGATCGCGACGAGCGAAGCGCCGGCGGCCTTGATCTCGGGAAGGATTTTTTGAAAGGCCCTGAGCTCGAGATTGCAATACGGGCACCAGCCGCCGCGATAAAACGTGACGATGACCGGCCCGCGGTTCAGCAGCGATTTGATATCAACGAGAACGCCTTTGGCATTGGTCAATGCGATCACCGGCGCCCGATCCCCTGCCTTCAGAGCCGTCTTGGCAAGACCGTTGCGGAGTTCGTTGATGTGGCGCTCCATGACGGCCTGACGTTCGGCGGGAACCCGCTTGAACCAGCCGGCGCGATAGTCTGCGAGTTGTTCTTTCAGGGACATGCGATCCTCACTATGTATTTGAGCAGTGGAACTGCAGCTTAGACGTGGTCGAGCAGCGCGAGCGCGGGGCGCACGATGCCCTCCAGCACGCTTCGGCTCGGATTCGTGCGCGCCAGCACGCGCACGCCGAGCAGCACGCCGAGAAGGAGCTTGGCGACATCGTCCGCATCGAGGCGGAGCGGCACCGTCCCTTCAGCTTGGGCGGCGAGAATGCATCGTGCAAAAAAGCCTTCGATGCCAGCAAATTGCTTGGCGATGACGGCACGGCATTGCGCATGATGCGGGGCGATTTCGAGCGCGGAATTGACGAGAAAGCAGCCCTTGCGCTGCCGATCACTGACCGAATGCGCGACGATCTCGGTAAAGAAGCGCACAATCGCCTGTTTGGGCGCGAGCGTCTCCTCAAGGCGGCACAGCCGGCCGCGCGTATTGCGCTCGAGATAGCGTTCCAAAGCGAGCGCGAACAGTTCCTCTTTGTCGCCGAAGGCGTTGTAAAGGCTTGGCGCCGTCAACCCCATGGCCGCGGTAAGATCGCGCAGCGAGGTTGCTTCATAGCCGCGACGCCAAAAGCACTCGATCGCGGCATCAAGCGCCACCGTTTCGTCGAACTCTCTGGGTCGCGGCATGGCCGGTCTTTGTATCCGCTCGCATGTGCAAATCGCCGTTGACGTTATATATCGATTGATACAAAATCAAGCACTGTGCCCATACCTTGCGAAGGAGCGTCGGCAAATGGGCGTCGTGATCGAAGGCCAATGGACCGATAGCGAGCTGCCGCAAGAGACCGGTCAGAGCGGACAATTCAAGCGTGCCGACAGCGCGTTTCGCGGCCGCATCAGCGCCGACGGTTCATCGGGCTTCAAAGCCGAGCCCGGCCGTTACCATCTCTATGTTTCGCACGGCTGTCCCTGGGCGCACCGCACGCTGATCTATCGCGCGCTCAAGAAGCTCGACGACATCGTCTCGGTTGCCTATGCGGTTCCGGGGCTCAAGCAGAACGGCTGGACCTTCGCACGCGACCCGCGCTATCCGGATTGCATTCCCGATGAGGTCAACGGCTTTCAGTATCTGTACGAAGCCTATGTGGCGAGCAACCCGCACTATACCGGTAAGGTCACGGTGCCGACGCTGTGGGACAAAAAGACCAACCGCATCGTCAACAACGAGTTCCTCCGAGATCATTCGGATGTTCAATTCCGAATTCAACGCCATCACCGGCGACCGCGCCGACTTCTATCCGGCAAGCCTTCGGGCAGAGATCGACGCCGTCAACGAGCGCATCTACCGCGACGTCAATAACGGCGTGTACCGGGCCGGCTTCGCCAAGAGCCAGGAGGCCTATGACGAAGCCTATGACGGGCTTTTCGCGACGCTCGACTGGCTCGAGGCGCGGCTGTCGCGCCGGCGCTATCTTGTCGGCAATCAGATCACCGAAGCCGACTGGCGCTTGTTCCCCACTTTGGTGCGCTTCGACGTCGCCTATTTCTCGCTGTTTAAATGCAACCGTCAGCGCATCGCCGATTTTCCGAACCTGTCGAACTATATGCGCGAGCTCTATCAAGTGCCGGGGATCGCCGCGACCGTGACGCCGCGCTACTACGTCCTCAATTACTACGCGATCGCCAAAGTGAACCCGACCATGATCATTCCCAAAGGCACGCCGGTCGATTTCGGCCAACCTCACGACCGCGCAAGACTGGCGGCGTAATCGTCGCCGCGTCCCAGCGCGTATCAACAAAAGCAACGGACATGGAGGACGGGATGCTCGAGCTTTATCACAACATCAATTCGGTCTGCGCCCAGAAGGTGCGCATCGCGCTGTACGAAAAGGACCAGCCGGTCAAAGAGCATCTGCTCACCTTGCAGGGCGACCAGAACGACCCGGCCTATATGAAGCTCAATCCGAACGGCGTGGTGCCGACGCTGGTTCACGACGGCAATGTCGTCACCGAAGTCATCGCTGATCCTCTATTACATCGACGAGGCCTTCCCCGATCCGCCGCTGATGCCGAAGACGCCGGTCGCGCGCCACCGCGTCCGCCTCTACAACAAGCTGATCGACGAATACATGCACAATGCGTGCACCATCATCACCTTTGCGACGGCGTTCCGGCCCCGCTTTCTCAAAATGACACGCGAGGAATGGCTGGCCGAGATCAACAAGGCGCCGCTCAAGCGCCGCGCCGAATACAAGCGCAGCGTCATCGAGCACGGGCTCGATTCCGAATTCGTGATCGACGCGCTCGGGCAGCACCAGAAGCTGATTTCGTGGATGGCGGAGGATCTCAAGCGCGGCCCCTATCTGGCCGGCGAAAATTTCTCCAACGCCGATTGTGCCGTCGTACCCTATATCCTCCGCCTCGAGCTCCTGAAGCTCGGCGCCATGTGGCAGGTCGAGCCGGCGGTTGCCGACTGGTGGGCGCGGGTGCAGAAGCGTCCATCCGTCAAGGCCGCAATCTTCGATCGCATGAAGGAGGCCGACTGGGCGCCGTTCAGGAATCTGTCGCCGGACCCGTGGCCGAAGGTGCAGACTTTGCTCAAGGCTGCCTGACGAAGACGAACTTCGCACGGATTACCCGATCTGCACGACTTGCAACCCAGCAAGGGAAATGGCCGATGCTGAAATTGTTCACGGCGCACAATTCGATCTGCACGCAGAAAGTATTTCTGACCCTGATCGAGAAAGGCCTGCCCTGGACCTCGGAATATGTCGACCTGTTCAACAACGAACAGTACCGGCCGGCTTATCTCAAGCTCAATCCGAAAGGCGTCGTGCCGACATTGATCCATGACGGCCATGCGATCATCGAGTTGACGCTGATCTGCGAATATCTCGACCAGACATTTCCCGAGCCGCCGCTGGTACCCGCCTCCGCCTTTGCGCGATCGCAGATGCGGCGCTGGAGCAAGCATATCGACGAAGGCGTCTTCGAGGCGACGCGCGAAATCAGTTTCTCCGCCATGTTCCGCGACAAGATGCAGGGCATGACGCAAGAGCAGCGCGACGGCCGGTTCCGCAATATCGGCGATCCCGGCCGCCGCGCGCGCATGATCTCGACCTATGAGCAGGGCTGCGATTCCCCCTTCGTCGAGCAGGGCATTTTTGCTTTCGAAAAATTGTTTCAGGAAATGGAAGACGCGCTGGCCGCCGGGCAGGATTGGCTGGTCGGGACGAGTTTCACGCTTGGGGACATTAACGTGATGCCGTTCGCGGCCCGCCTGCACTATCTGAACCTCATCGACGTGTGGATCGCCGATCGGCCTCGGGTCATCGCCTGGTGGGAACGCGCACAAGCACGGCCCAGCTTTTCCGCCGCGATCGCCGCACCGTTGTCGCAAGAGCAAGTTGAGGCCATGTCGTCTTCTGGCTCTCGCATCCGCGATCAGATCGCCACTAAACACGCCGACATCGCTAAGAGGCGGACTACTGCGCTGACGAACGCCGCTTGACGGGCCGCGGACGACGGGTGCGCCCCCGACGCAAGTTTAGTATGCTAGTCAAAGGAAAAGCCTCAACCGGGGCATTCGCTTGTCCAAAGCGCTTTTTGTCGTTTAGCCTTGGCCTATGTTGAGACTCTTACGGAACTTGCTGCTCGTTCTTGTGCTCATCACGGTGCTATGTGCGGTAGCGTGGCTTTCCAATCCGAAAATGGAAAACTATCTTCGGACCGCGGAAACATGCCACCAACCTTAGAGCGCATAGCGGCAAAGGGGTATCGCAATTTGACGCCGGCCGAGGAAACGGACATGGCGAATTGCGACTAGTCTCGTGACTTTGAGTGCGCTCTATTCTGCGAGCCGTTTCGGTAAGCGATACGCTCAGCTACCACGGAGTGCCCGAAGCTAAAGTCGCTTTGAATTGATGCTTTGCCATGAAAGCTGATGTTATCCGAATGGCTTGATGCTGTCGGCGACCGAATTGGCGATGTGCTCTTTGGAGATGATGCCGACGACTTCCGACGGCCGGCCGCGTCCGCCGGCTTTTAGCACGACCGCCATGCCCGCATCGTGCCGTGACATGCGCTGCACGATGTCGAATACGATGTCGTTTTCGCGAGCCAGCGTGAAATTACGCTGCGCGATGGTGCCCATGGTCACACCCGAATAGGCGGCTTCGATGCCGCGCCGAATTCCAACATTGATGCGGACTACACCGATGAGGTGATTGCCACGTGCGACCACCACATGTTTGAATCCCTTTGCAGCGCCGTGGTGGCGTAGAAATTCGTCGAGATCGGCATCGGCGGATATGACGACGACATCGCGTTCCATGACCTCGCTCGCGCGGCGAACGAGAAACATGTTGGCGTGCATCGCCTTCGGCACGAAGTGACCGCGACCAACGAGCTTGATAGTGTAGATATTCTCTACCGAAAGTAAGCGCCGGATTCCGATAGCGAGCGCTACGGCAACGATGCTCGGCATGACCAGATCGTAGTCCCGGGTCATTTCGAAGATCATGGTTACAGCGGTCATTGCCGCGCCGGTGCCACCGCCCACCATCGCCGCCATGCCGATGATCGCGCCAGTGGTTGCTGTGACACCTTCTATCGGATACACGGCCGTAATCGCGGCGCCGAAGGCGCCACCGATCGTCGCCCCCATGAATAACGAAGGTGAGAAGATGCCGCCGGACGCGCCCGAGCCCAGGCTCACCGAGGTGGCGAACAGTTTGGCGACAAACAAAATCAACAGCAGCGCCGGCCATTGCAGGCCGCCGGTCAGGATGGCTTGGATCGTGGAATAGCCGACGCCTTCAACGAAATAGTGCCCGGCGGTCTGTAGCAGCACATAGATGAGAACGCCGACAAGCAACATGCCGATGATGTTGCGCAAATATGGATTTCTGATTTCCTCGAAAACATCCTCCGTCAGGCTGAGACCGCGAATGAACGCTGTACCTGCGATTTCGATCAACCCGCCAAGGAGGGCAAACAAGAGCAAGGCCCCCAATGTCGCGGGCTGCTGCGACGTCAATAACGTACCCGGGATGGCAAAGGCTGGATGAATGCCGAAGAAGATGCGGCCAACAAAGGTAGCCGTGCCCGTGGCGAGTGCTACGGGAAGAAAGGTGCGCGCGCTCAACTCCGGCATCAGTAGTTCGATCGCGAACATCACGCCGCCGATCGGAGTATTGAAGGTCGCGGCGATGCCGGCGCCGGCGCCGGCGGCGACCAGTGTGATCCGCTGCCACGGCGCCATATTGATCACTTGGCCGAGCGTAGAACCCAGCGCCGCACCGATCTGGATGATCGGACCTTCGCGGCCGACCGCCGCGCCCGTCCCGATCGACAGCGCCGACGCCAGTGACTTGATCAAAGCGACGATCGGCCGGATAACGCCTTCCTTATAATAGATCGCGTCCATCACCTCCGGCACGCCGTGGCCACGCGCCTCGGGGGCGAAATTGACGATCAAGAATGTGACGATGAGGCCGCCGACGACAGGCACCAGGATGACAAACGGGCCCCAGGGGCTCGGCGGCGTAAAGAAGTTGGCCTCGTAAGCGAAGCTGAAGAGCTTGAGAAAGGCGACGTTGTGGAATAGCCCAATCAGCGCGCGAAAAGCGACCGCACCGAAACCCGTTACCACGCCTACAACGACGGCAAGCAGCGAGAGCTGGAACAGTCCAACTCGCGCGAAACGCTTAACGTTCATTTCCAATCTCCGGAAATTCAATTGAACCGACATGAATAGCGGGATCTTCGCCGTGGTGGCAGACACTAAGCGATTGGTTGCTGCCAGGAATACTCAGGAAGCCGTAAACTGTCGACAATGTTTCTGCCGAATGCGATCCGCGCGAAACCAGGAATTGCTGCGGCGCTGATGATTTGATTGCGCAGAAGCAGTCCCCAACGGGTTTTCGGGGCAAAGGCCCCGGTAAAGCGTTCGGCGCCTCGCTGCTTGGCGCTGATGAAATCACGCAGGACCTTTTCGTAATTCGCAAATGCTTCTACATGGCGCCCGGATGACTTTGCCAACTCACCGGCCAGCACATAGGCTCCCGTCATCGCCAGCGCCGAGCCCTGTCCCGCCAACAAGGACACGCAATAGGCCGCATCGCCGACAAGCGCGATCCGACCCCGCGACCAGTTCAGCATCCGGATTTGGCTGACGCGATCAAAGTAAAGGTCACCGGCACCATCTAGCGCCTCGAGAATTCGCGGGCACTCCCACACACCATCGCCAAATCGCGCATGCAGGACCGCTTTCTGCCCCGAAAGATCGGTAGGGCTTCCGGGATCGCTGGCATCGGCGGTGAAGACAAATAGAAATAGCGTCCGATCGTCCCGCAAAGTGACACGACCCACCATGCGGCCTGGATCGCTGAACATCACGTACGCGCTATCATCACGCGGCCGATACCCTGTCGTCTCGAAGGCGGCAACCATATAGTCCAAAGGCTTCTCGAAACGATCCTGTGGTCCAAAGACCAGACGACGAATCTCGGAATGCAGGCCATCCGCGCCCACGACGAGATCGAACTTGCGCCTGCCCCGGTGCGCCAGCTCTACCTCGATGCCATCCTCACATTCCCATAGGCTCCGGATTTCATCTCCGAAAATCATTTCCGCGTCTTTGCCGAGCTTTCCGACCAGAAGACGCGACAATTCGCTGCGAGCAACTGTCACGTAACGGCCGCCCGTCAATTCGAGAAACACACTCGTCCCGAAGCCGGCAACACGCTTTCCTCGTTCATTGACGATCCGCATCTCGCGGATGTGATAGCCGATGCGATTGAGCTCGGTCGCGAGCCCCATGCGCTCGGCTATATCATAACCAAGACCCCAAAAATCGATGACGTAACCTCCGCTCCGGAGCGCCGGCGCGTGTTCAACAAGTGTGGGCTGAAATCCGGCCGCTCTCAGCCAGAATGCGAGTGTCGGGCCGGCCACTCCCAAACCGGAAATTAGAACAGTCTTTGCGCTCATCTTCGGGAACTGAGTTTGAAGCTCGCAACCGGCTCAGGTGGCCAATTATGCTGCCAAGACGAATAGGGTGAAACGCGTTCGGACAAAACGTCGCATGTTTTGATCTTGGTATCGCCACCGTCCGCAGCAACACTCCACCACGCTACGTCGCTGCGGACAAGCACGATGGCGCAGCGGCAGGCCTGCGGATCGATGGCACCATTTCAGCGTCGTAAAAACCTTTATGTCATTGCGCCGTGCGTCGCCGTCATCGCGATTATGCTCGGCCTCGTCGCCTATTCGCCGACGCTTTATCGCTTGTTTTGCGGCGCGACCGGGCTGGGTGGCACCACGCAGCGGGCCTATTCCGACACCGCCGCCATCTCGAAGCGAACGATCACCGTGCAGTTTGACAGCAATGTCGAGCCAGGCTTGCCGTGGCGCTTCGAGCCGGAGCAGCATGCTGTGACGGTGCATTTGGGCGAGCAGAAACTGGCTTACTTCTCAGCCGAGAATACTAGCGACAAGCCCATCATCGGCCACGCCACATTCAATGTGACGCCGCTGCAAACCGGCATCTACTTCGACAAGATCCAGTGCTTCTGCTTCACCGAGGAGCGGCTCGATCCGCATCAGAAGGTGGATATGCCGGTCGTCTTCTTCGTCGATCCGGCCCTAGATAAGGACAGCGACCTCCGCAGCGTCGATACGATTACGCTGGCCTATACATTTTTCCGCTCTGCAAATCCGGCGAACGCGAGCGATCTGTCTCGTTTCCTCCCCGACGCTCGTGCTGACCCAGATCATGGTAAGCAGCTATTCGTGGAACGGTGTTCGGCCTGCCACGCTCTCGACAGCAACAAGGTTGGGCCGGCGCTTGGCGGCATTATAGGCCGTCGGACCGGATCGGCGCCCGGTTACGCATATTCACAGGAACTCAAGACAGTGAATTTCGTCTGGTCCATCGGAACTCTTGACCGCTGGCTGACCGATCCGCAGAAACTCGTTCCCGGCACAAGAATGCCTGTTCGCGTTTTGGAGAGGACATCACGTCGGGACATAATTTCTTATCTGCAGCGAGAGGGCGATGTAAGCGAGCCAGGGGCCACAAAAAGCTCGGCTACTGAGTATTAGTCCAGAGACCGTCCGCTGTTAGCGAAACGCGAAAACGGCTCGAACCTCTGGCCACTCTCGGTGATGGACGTTGGTGTTGAATGAGTCGGATACGTGGAACCCTCATGCGTTCAGATCGAAAGAGTACTGACCGACACGTCAACGCCTCACATCTGATTCAAATGTCGATAACGTCTAGAATATGTAGTTCTTAGTAGTTATTCTTTGCGATGAATGGGCGATGGAAACCTCAAGTATCATAGTGCTTTCACTCGTTACTGGTACAGTGCTTGTAGTTTGCTTTCGCAACATCAGGTACAATAGGGCACGGGATCGCGCGTACAGGGCCTACAGAAATGCAGTCAAAATACTAAGGATGGAATTTGAGGATAATTTCGATTTCGTTTCTCAATTCCGAAATGAAGTAGTGTCAGGCGGGAGAATTTCAGAAGATCACTTTAAGACAGAGGCTTGGCTGTCTTTACCGGAGCCATTGCTGAGACAAATGGATAACGAAGAATCGGACGATCTTAAGCGAATTTACAGCCTTATTGGCAATGCGGAAGCATACCGCACCGGATTAAGGTCTGATCAGCAGCCCGCGTCGATCGGAGTCAAAGTCAGCAACGAATATAGCCTGATCCTCGACGAACTCGCGATTCAACTGAAGAAAACTCTGGCTCGCGCGCAATAAGCCACGCTGTCATCATTTCAACAAGGGTGATACCGGAAGAAGCGTAAGCAACGCAAACAGCGGAATAAGAATAGCCGCCGCCCAGAGCATATATCCGAAAAAGCTCGGCATTCTAATACCGCTCTCTCCCGCGATCGCATAAACCATGAAATTTGGTGCATTGCCGATGTAGGTCAGTGCGCCCATGTACACCGAGCCCATTGAAATAGATGCAAGCGTGCCGGCCAACGGACCCATGAGCTTTTCGGCATCGCCGCCGGCCAAATCAAAGAAGACGAGATAGGTCGGTGCGTTGTCCAGAAACGCGGACAAACTTCCTGTCAGCCAAAAATAGGCGACCTCTTGCGGTTGTCCACTTGGAGAAGTGACCGCTCGCAGCAGAATGGCGAATGGACCGTTCGCGCCAGCATTGAGCATTGCTTCGACCGGAATGACGGTCACAAAGATGCCGGCGAAAAGTATAGCGACCTCACGGATCGGTTCCCAACTGAAGCCGTTGGCGGCACGGTGTTCGTCCGGGGTGATCCATAGAGACGTCAGCGCGACTGCAAGGAAAACCACATCCCGAACTAGATTCTGGAGCTCGAATTTAGTCCCGTACAGATCGAACACGACGAGAGGCTTCCATGCCGCCGACGCCACCAAGGCCCCGATGATGACTGCGATCAGCAGGAAATTGATTTCGCCACGAAGTGCAAGCCGCATGGGCTCGGACTGCGCCACCGGTTCCTTTCGAAAGTGCCATATATCGACAGCAACGAATATTGCGAGTGTCAGCCCGGAAACGATCAGAGTTTGCAGCCAGAGATTTTGTGCGGTCCAAAAGAAACTGACACCGTGCAAGAAGCCAATAAACAGCGGCGGATCTCCCAGGGGGCTAAGCGCACCGCCGACGTTCGCGACCAGAATGATGAAGAAGATGACAACGTGCGCGTTTCGCTTTCGCGCCTCATTGGCTCGAATCACGGGTCGAATCAAAATCATGGCGGCGCCGGTCGTGCCGATTACGCTTGCGGCTACCGTACCAAGCGCGAGCATTCCCGCATTGGACCAGGGGCTCGCGTGGAGCCGGCCAGTAAGAAGAACGCCGCCTGCCACAATGTAGAGCGCAAAGAGTAAGAGAATGAAGCTGACGTAGTCGCTCAGCATCGATTTCACGAACGCTTCCACCGCCGTCGGCGCGCTGCAAAATATTCCTATGCACCCGAGCGTGACCGCGGCCCAACCCAGTGTGATCTTACCATAATGGTCATGCCACACTTTTCGAAAGGCGATGGGGCCGATTGCGATTGAGCTCAAAATGCCGACAAATGGGACGGCCCATGGCCAGGTGAGCGATGCGCCTTCAAGTGTGGCAGCCGAAGCAGGCCCCACGTCGGTAAGCATGGCAAATAGAACCAGCAGACAAACACGAACATTCGTTGGTGACGAGGGCATTGCCTCCTGCCAAGGCTTTGCGATCAATGCGCCTTCCTCCACGTATCCTGGACTTGCCTGGGAACCATCCGAAAGTTGGCTTCGATGATTGGAAAGGGCACTTAAAAGCACTCCCGTGGAGGTTAGAATTACCCTGAGGGAGTACGGCTATGCCGGACAAACCTCGCGGGAAACTTTTGGCGGACACTCTTTCCGTTATCTCAGTTCTTCGCGGCCATTCGCAGTGCCGGTCATTCCCGCGGCGTTGAGAGCCCACCTGCAGCCTCGATGAAACGCACGATAGTCGCCACCCCTTCGCCGTCGCGAAGGTTGGTCATGACAAACGGCCTTACGCCACGCATGCGTTTAGCGTCGGTCTGCATCTTTTCCAACGACGCGCCAACATGAGGCGCGAGATCGATCTTGTTGATGACCAGCAGATCGGAGCGCGTAATGCCCGGGCCGCCTTTGGACGGAATCTTGTCACCCGCCGCCACGTCGATGACATAGATGGTCAAATCGGCAAGCTCCGGCGAGAAGGTGGCGGCGAGATTGTCGCCGCCGGATTCGATCAGCACCAGATCGAGCTTGGGAAATTTCGCCCGCATATCGGCGACCGCAGCGAGATTCATCGAGGCGTCTTCGCGGATCGCGGTGTGGGGACAACCGCCGGTCTCGACGCCGGCAATACGCTCCGGCGCGAGCGAGCCGGAGCGGACCAGAAACTCGGCGTCCCATTTAGTGTAGATGTCGTTGGTGATGGCGGCAATGTCATAGGTCTCGCGCATCGCCTTGCACAGCAAATCCATCAGCGCCGTCTTGCCGGAGCCGACAGGGCCGCCGATACCGACGCGCAGCGGGCCATTGGGGCTTGATGTCATTCGCATCCCTCAGCTCCGGAACAGGCGCGTATATTGCGTCTCGTGCTTGATGCCGGCGAGATCGGCGAGGAACGTCGCGCTGCCGAGATCGTCGAGACTCGACGTCATGGCACGTTGCGCGGTCTCGCCAATGACCGGCTCCAGCATCTGCAGGAGACGCTGGCTGTCGGTGTGGCCGAGCGGGATCAGCCGAACGCCGGCGGAGATCCAGTTGACCACGATCGCGGTGAGAAACGCGTGCAGCGCCGGCGCCAATGGCATGTCATGCCCGGCGCAGGCGGTGCCGACAGCAACGGGATAGGCGACCGCGCCCGGCCAAATTTCCTTGAGCTTCGTCAGCGCACGACACGGCCAAGCCGCCTCCGTCACCTCGATGAAGGCGCGGCCGAGTTTTGTCGTCTCCTCATAGCGCTCGCGCGACGGCACGAAAGCGGCAGCCAGCGCGGCAATCTCGGCTGCTGCGCCATCGTTGCCTAGCGTCATGGCGCGATGCATCTGCGCGAACAAAATGCCGTCATTGACGCCTGAGCCGAGCGTCAAAATATCGGTGAGCCAGTCACGCAGCGTCGCGACATTGTTTATGTCACCTGCCTCGACCGCCCATTCGATCCCGCTCGAATAAGCAAACGCGCCGACCGGATAGGCGGGCGACAGCCAGATCAGCAGCCGGTAGAGCGCGTCCTGCGTAAGCGAGGCAGCGTGAAACTGAACTTGCTCATTCCCGCGCGAGCGGGACGCCGGCCTACTGGCTCCCGGCTTTCGCGGGGATGTACGCAAGAGAGGCCGGCTTTTAGTCATGATCATGCCCATGGTGATCGTGACGGTGGCCGTTGTCCCCGCTTTGATGATGGTGGTTTGCCGAGCCGGCGTAGGCGCCGCCCTCGGGATCGAAAGGCGCCGAGATCTCTGCCACCGTAGCGCCGAGCCCTCGCGCCATATCCGCGATCACATGATCGCGACGGATGCGCAGTGCGCCGGGCAGAAGCTGCGCCGGCAGATGGCGGTTGCCGAGATGCCAGGCGACGCGGGCGAGATGCAGCGCGTCAGTGCAGTGGATCTCGAGCAACGGCTCAGGCGCCGCGACGACCTCGACAAGACGCCCGTCCTCGAGCAGGAGCGCATCGCCGCCGCGCAATTCCGCGGCCGCCGGCAGATCGAGCAGAAACGAAGTGCCCTTGGCTCCCGTCATCATCATACGGCGGCGATGGCGATCGTCGTAATCGAGTACGACGCGATCGGCGGCTGCGCCCGACCATGTTCCAGCCGTTTTAATCGCGATCGCGCGCATGGCTGTCAGAACAGGAAATAGCGCTGCGCCATCGGCAGCACGTCGGCGGGCGCGCAGGTGAGCAATTCGCCGTCGGCGCGCACCTCATAGGTTTCCGGATCGACCTCGATGTGCGGCGTCGCATCGTTGTGGATCATGTTCTTCTTCGAGATCTTGCCGCGGGTGTTTTGCACCGCGACCAGCTCCTTCTCAATGCCGAGCTTCTTGCCGAGCCCTGCCCGCACCGCTGCTTTCGAGGAGAACACAACGGACGACGCCGTGCGGGCGCGGCCATAGGCGCCGAACATCGGCCGATAATGGACCGGCTGCGGCGTCGGGATCGAGGCGTTGGGATCGCCCATCGGCGCCGCAACGATCGAGCCGCCCTTGATGATGCATTCCGGCTTCACGCCGAAAAACGCCGGCGCCCACAGCACAAGATCGGCGAGCTTGCCCTTCTCCACCGAGCCGATCAGCTTCGAGACGCCATGCGCGATCGCCGGATTGATCGTGTATTTCGCGACATAGCGCTTGGCCCGCACATTATCGTTATCGCCCTTTTCCTGGCGCAGCCGGCCGCGTTGGCGTTTCATCTTATCGGCGGTCTGCCAGGTGCGGATGATGACCTCGCCAAGCCTTCCCATAGCCTGGGAATCCGACGACATCATCGAGAGTGCGCCGATATCGTGGAGAATGTCCTCGGCGGCAATGGTCTCCTTGCGGATGCGGCTTTCGGCAAAGGCGAGATCTTCGGCGATCGACGGATTGAGATGGTGGCACACCATCAGCATGTCGAGATGCTCGTCGATTGTGTTCCTGGTGTAAGGCCGGGTCGGATTGGTCGAAGACGGCAGCACGTTTTTGAGGCCTGCGATTTTGATAATGTCGGGCGCGTGGCCGCCGCCGGCGCCTTCGGTATGGAAAGCGTGGATGGTGCGGCCCTTGAACGCCTTGATCGTGTCCTCGACGAAGCCGGATTCATTGAGCGTGTCGGTATGGATCATCACCTGCACGTCGTAATCGTCGGCAACCGACAGACAGCAATCGATCGCCGCCGGCGTCGTGCCCCAATCTTCGTGCAGTTTCAGCGCGCAGGCGCCGGCCTTGATCATTTCTTCGAGCGCCGCCGGCCGCGAGGCATTGCCCTTGCCGGCAAAGCCGAGATTGACCGGAAACTCGTCGGCGGCCTGGATCATGCGCGCGATATGGAACGGGCCCGGTGTGCAGGTGGTGGCGAACGTGCCATGCGCCGGACCTGTGCCGCCGCCGAGCATCGAGGTCACGCCTGACATCAGGGCTTCCTCGACCTGCTGCGGGCAGATAAAGTGAATATGGGTATCGAAGCCGCCGGCGGTGAGGATCTTGCCTTCGCCGGCAATGATCTCGGTGCCCGGACCGATGATGATGGTCACGCCCGGCTGGATGTCGGGATTGCCGGCTTTGCCGATGGCGAAAATCTTGCCATCCTTGAGGCCTACATCGGCTTTGACGATACCCCAATGATCAAGAATGAGCGCATTGGTGATGACAGTGTCGACTGCGCCTTGCCGGTTCGTGACCTGCGATTGACCCATGCCATCGCGGATCACCTTGCCGCCGCCGAATTTCACCTCTTCGCCGTAGACGGTGAAGTCTTTTTCCACTTCGATGATCAGATCGGTGTCGGCGAGGCGAACGCGGTCGCCTGCGGTCGGACCGAACATATCGGCATAGACTTTACGACTGATCTTGGCCGGCATGACGAAACCTCAGAGTTTTCCCATGACGTCTTGACGGAAGCCGTAGATGGTGCGCTTGCCGGCGAGCGCGACGAGATTGACTTCGCGCGCCTGCCCCGGCTCGAACCGGATCGCGGTCCCTGCGGCGATATCGAGCCGCATGCCGCGGGCCTTCTTGCGATCGAATTTCAGCGCCGGATTGGTCTCGAAGAAATGATAGTGCGAGCCGACCTGGATCGGCCGGTCGCCGGTATTGGCGACCGAAAGCGCCACGGTCTTGCGGCCCTTATTGAGCTCGATCTCGCCCGCTTTGATGAACATTTCGCCCGGGATCATGTCGTCCTCATCGTATCGGTTCATGCACGGTGACGAGCTTGGTGCCGTCGGGGAAGGTCGCCTCGACTTGGATCTCGGGGATCATCTCGGCGATGCCGTCCATCACCTGGGCGCGGGTGATCACATGCGCGCCCTTCTCCATCAGCTCGGCGACGGTTTTGCCGTCGCGCGCGCCTTCGACGATGAAATCGGAGATCAGCGCTACAGCTTCGGGATGATTGAGCTTGACGCCGCGCTCGAGCCGGCGCCGTGCCACTATCGCCGCCATGGCGATCAGCAATTTGTCCTTTTCACGCGGCGTGAAATTCATGAGGCCTCAATTCAACCAGAGCCGCGGCAGCGGCAGCGAATCCAGCGCCGTCAAAACGGCCATCAGGTCTTGGCGCAGCGCGGCGCTGTCTTGCGCGACGAGCCGCACCACGGCTTGCCCGTTCCAGGCGGACGCAGCGACCTCGCCACCGAAACTGCGGGCGAGCGCACGTATAGCGGCGACATCGGCCTCATTTCCCGGGATTTTCAGGATGCTGGCAACCGCGACGCCGCTCCCAGCGACGGCGCGCCGCGCCAGATGTTGCGCAATCGTGCCGTCGAGGCGGAGGGTCTCAGCAAAGACCAAAGCGCCGCCGACCTTGACCCGCCAGCGGTCAGTCAGGCTGCCGGACTGCACGGCTTCGCCCATCGCGGCGCGGCCAAACACGATGGCCTCGGCGAGCAAGAGCTGCGCACCCGGCGCCAGCGCGACATCGATCCAACGCCGCAGGCGGACTTGATCGAAAACAATGGCCTCCTGCGGCAGCCAGGCGAGCCTGGCATCGCTCGCAACATCGAGCCTGACCGCGATCTCGGTCTCCGGACCAAGCGAGCGATAGATCTTTTCCGCCGCCGCCGTGGTCACGGTGAGGCCGGCGCCCGCACCGACTGCGACGTCGATCCCGAAGCTGTCGCCACCGGTCATGCCGCCCGCGGTATTGATGATGACGGCTTCGAGTGTGTCCGGCCGCTCGGCATTGGGAAACCGCACCCGCAGCGAGCCTGCCTCATATACGCGCTGGCGGCGGCTCACGCCGTGTGCCGCATCGACCGCAAGCGCGATCTGCCCGACGGCGCGATTGCCGGCGAAGATCTCACTGGATAACGGCGCAATGGCACTCATCGCATCAGCATGGGACTGGAATTTTCGGATCGCCGGACCAACGTGGACGTCTCGCCATTCTAGATCGTGATGGCTCGTTTTTGATAGCCGCTCGCCTGAAAACGCTGTGCAGATCGTAAGTTCGCGCTGCCGGATCGCCGCTTTTAGATCGCCATGGCCCGTTTCAAGGCCTCTTCGTCGATAGTCTCGCGCGTGCAGGAATAGACGACGGAGCCGCGGTCCATGACAATGAATTGGTCGCCGAGCTCACGGGCAAAGTCGAGATATTGCTCGACCAGGACGATCGCGATCCTGCCGAGCGATCGCAGATAGATGATGGCGCGGCCGATATCCTTGATGATCGAGGGTTGGATGCCTTCGGTCGGCTCGTCGAGCAGGAGCAGCCGCGGCCGCATCACCATCGCGCGTCCGATGGCGAGCTGCTGCTGCTGGCCGCCCGACAGGTCGCCGCCGCGGCGGCGGAGCATGTTTTCCAAAACCGGAAACAGCGAGAAAACATCGTCGGGGATGCAGCATTCGTCGCGCTTGAGCGGCGCGAAACCGGTCTTGAGATTTTCCTCGACCGTCAAAAGCGGAAAGATCTCACGGCCTTGCGGCACATAGGCGATGCCGCGGCGGGCGCGGTCGGCGGCCCGCAAAGCCGTAATGTCACTGCCCTCCCAAGTAATGGTGCCGTGCGCGACCGGATGCTGGCCGGCGAGCGCGTCGAGCAGGCTAGTCTTGCCGACGCCGTTGCGGCCGAGCACGCACGTGACCTTGCCCGGCTCGGCTTTCAGGGACACCGAGCGCAGCGCCTGAGCCGCGCCATAATAGAGGTCGAGTGCATTGGCATCGAGCATTATCAGCGTCCCAGATAAACCTCGACCACGCGCTCGTTCTGTGAGACCTGGTCGATCGTGCCTTCGGCGAGTACCGCACCATCGTGCAGACAGGTGACCTTGACGCCGAGTTCGCGCACGAAGGTCATGTCGTGCTCGACGACGACGACGGTATGCTCACGATTGATTTTGCGAAGCAGTTCGGCGGTCTGTTGCGTCTCAATATCGGTCATGCCGGCGACAGGCTCGTCGACCAGAAGGAGCTTCGGATCCTGCGCCAGCAGCATGCCGATCTCGAGCCATTGCTTCTGCCCATGTGACAGGCTGCTGGCGACACGGTCACGCAGCCGCGTCAATCGGATCGTGTCCAAAATCTCGTCGATGCGCTGCCGTTCATCCGGCGTTTCGCGCGACCATAGAGTGGTGCGCACACGCCGGTCGGATTTGAGCGCCAGTTCGAGATTGTCGAACACGGTATGACTGTCGAACACCGTCGGCTTCTGGAATTTGCGGCCGATACCCAGTTCTGCAATTTCCGTCTCGTCGAGCGTGGTCAGATTGTGGACCCCATCGAAGACGACCTCGCCGGAATTCGGCCGGGTCTTGCCAGTGACCACGTCCATCATCGTCGTCTTGCCAGCCCCGTTCGGGCCGATAATGGCGCGCATCTCACCGGGCGCGATCACAAAAGAAAGATTGTTAAGCGCGCGAAAACCGTCGAACGAGACGGTGACACCGTCGAGATAAAGCAGTGCGCTAGTGAGAGGCTCCATGCTTGTGTCTCATTCCGCCGGCAACGGCTGAGGCGGCGCTACGCCGTCCTCGACCGCCGCCGCGCTTTTTGCGCGCCGTAGCCCCGTCCAGTGATGCAGCGTGCCAACGATGCCGCGTGGCAAAAACAGCGTCACGCCGACGAACAGTGAGCCGAGCATGAATAGCCAATAGGGCGCGAGCACTCCCGAGGTGAAATAGGTCTTGGCATAATTGACGAGCACGGCACCGAGCGCGGCGCCGGTCAGCGTGCCCCGGCCACCGACGGCGACCCAGATTACGGCCTCGATGGAATTGCCGGGAGCGAATTCGCTCGGATTGATGATGCCTACTTGCGGCACATAGAGCGCGCCGGCAATTCCAGCCATGCAGGCCGACAGCGTGAAGACGAACAGCTTGTAGGATTCGACGCGGTAGCCGAGAAACCGCGTGCGCGCCTCGGCGTCGCGGATGGAGATCAGCACCTTGCCGAATTTCGATGTCACCACGGCGCGGCAGACCACGAAGCCGAGCACGAGCGCGATACAGGAGAGCACGAACATGACGTTACGCGTCGCTTCCGCCTGCACATTGAAGCCGAGAATGTCCTTGAAGTCTGTCAGGCCGTTATTGCCGCCGAAGCCGAAGTCGTTGCGGAAGAAGCCGAGCATCAGTGCATAGGTCATCGCTTGCGTGATGATCGAAAGATAGACGCCGGTAACGCGGCTGCGAAAGGCGAACCAGCCGAAGACGAAGGCCAGCGCGCCTGGCACGAGAAGGACCATCAGCGCGCCATAGGCGAAGTGCTGGAAGCCGTACCAGGCGATCGGCAATTCCTTCCAGTTCAGAAAAACCATGAAGTCGGGCAGGACCGGATTGGCATAGACGCCGCGCGTGCCGATCTGGCGCATCAGATACATGCCCATGGCATAGCCGCCGAGCGCGAAGAACGCGCCATGGCCGAGCGAGAGAATGCCGCCGTAGCCCCAGATCAGGTCGATCGACAGCGCCAGGAGCGCGTAGCAGAGATATTTGCCGAACAGCGCGACCAGGTAGGTCGGCATATGCAGCGCGGAGGATTCCGACACAGCGAGATTGAGCGCCGGCACGGCGATCACCAGCGCCGCGAGCACGACCAGAAAGATCATCGCCGACCGATCGACGAGATGGATCAGGAAATAGCCGCTCCTCGCCGACCTCATGCCTCGACCGCCCTGCCTTTGAGCGCGAACATGCCGCGCGGTCGCTTCTGGATGAATAGAATGATGAAGACCAGAATGGCGATCTTGCCGAGCACCGCGCCGGCAAAGGGCTCGAGGAACTTGTTGGCGACGCCGAGTAGAAACGCGCCGGCGAAAGTGCCCCAGAGATTGCCGACGCCGCCGAACACGACGACCATGAAACTGTCGATGATGTAGCCCTGGCCGAGATTAGGGCTGACATTGTCGATCTGAGACAGCGCCACGCCGGCCATGCCGGCGATGCCCGAGCCGAGGCCGAAGGTGAGCGCGTCGACCCGGCTGGTGCGGATGCCCATCGACGCCGCCATGGTGCGGTTCTGCGTTACCGCGCGCATTTCCAGCCCGAAACGCGTGAAGCGAAGGAGCCCGAGCAGCGCGACGAAGACCGTCAGCGAGAAGCAGATGATCCAGAGGCGGTTATAGGTGATGGTGATGCCGCCGAGGTCGAAGGCACCGCTCATGAAGGTCGGATTGCCCACCTCGCGATTGTTCGGTCCGAAAATCGTGCGCACCGCCTGCTGCAGGATCAGCGAGAGGCCCCAGGTGGCGAGCAGCGTTTCAAGCGGCCGGCCATAGAGAAAGCGGATGATACAGCGCTCGATCAGCACGCCGAGGAAGCCCGCGACCAGAAACGCGAGCGGAATGGCAATCGCCAGCGAATAGTCGAACAGGCCCGGCGCGCAGTTGCGGATCGTTTCCTGCACCACGAAGGTGACATAGGCGCCGACCATCACCATTTCGCCATGCGCCATATTGATCACGCCCATGACGCCGAAAGTGATGGCGAGACCGATGGCGGCGAGGAGCAGGACCGAGCCGAGCGAAAGCCCATACCAGGCGTTCTGCACGAGATCCCATAGTGCCAGCCGCTTCTGGATCGCGGCGATGCCGGCATTGGCCGCCGCCATCACCGGCGCCGCGGTTCCGGCAGGCAGGCTCGACAACAGCGCCAGCGCGTCCTGATCGCCGCGCTGACGAATGATGTCGACGGCGGCGAGTTTATCGGCATCGCTGGCGTCGGTAGAATTGAGCAGGATCGCGGCACGCGCCTGCAGCAGCGCCCGCTTGACGCGATCGTTCGTTTCCTTCCCGAGCGCACTTTCGAGCGTTGGCAGCGCGCTCGCCTGGCGCGACTTGAACACCGCTTCGGCGGCGTCGAGGCGCTTACGCGGATCGGCCGCGAGCAAGGTGAGGCCGCCGAGCGCGGCATCGATCACGCCGCGAAGGCGGTTGTTGATATTGACGGTATCGAGATCGGCCGGCGGATCGCCGGCAGCCTCCTGCCCGGTCGCGGCATCGAACAGCTTGCTGTCGCTGTCCTGAATGTAGACCGCCTTCTTCTCGGCACTGTACATCAGCGTGCCGCCTTGCAACGCCTGCAGGATAATGGCGGCACGCGGACTGCCGCTTGCCGCGACCTCGTTGATGCCGGTTACGGTCTCGTCGAAATTGTCGGAGGTGAAATGCGCGATAGCGTCGTCGAGCGCGACGGCGCGCGCCGACGCATGACCAACGGCCAAGCCGAAGATCAGCACAACAATGACGAGACAGGCTCGGCCGTAACGCATCGAAGGATTCCCGGCACCGTTTTGGGAAGGCGATAGCGCCGCCTCCCCGCCAGTCTTTATGGTCGAATCAGTCCAGCCGCAGCGGTTCGCGTCAGGTGCCGCCGCAGGCCTTGGTAACGGTGTTGTAGTTGCCGCATTTGAGCTTGACCCAATCGGCGACGAGATCCTTGGAGCCCGGCAGATAGGGCGACCAGGCGGCGCCCGGGACCAGGTCCTTGGTCTTCCACACCACGTTGAACTGGCCGTCCGGCCTGATCTCGCCGATCAAGACCGGCTTGGTGATGTAGTGATTGGGCAGCATTTCGGAGACGCCGCCGGTCAGGTTCTCCTGCTTGGTCCCCGGCAGCGCCGCGATCACCTTGTCCGGCTCGATGGTGCCGGCCTTTTCCACCGCCTTCACCCACATGTTGAAGCCGATATAATGGGCTTCCATCGGATCGTTGGTGGTGCGCTTCGGATTCTTGATGAAGTCGTGCCACTGCTTGATGAAGGCGGCATTGGCCGGCGTCTTGATCGATTCAAAATAGTTCCAGGCGGCGAGATGGCCGACCAAAGGCTTGGTGTCGAGGCCGGCCAGTTCTTCCTCGCCGACCGAGAACGCTACCACCGGGATATCGGTCGCCTTGATGCCCTGGTTGCCGAGCTCCTTGTAGAACGGCACGTTGGCGTCGCCGTTGACTGTCGACACCACCGCCGTCTTCTTGCCGGCCGAACCGAAGGCCTTGATCTTGGACACTTCGGTCTGCCAGTCGGAAAAGCCGAACGGGGTGTAATTGATCATGATGTCCTCGTCCTTTACCCCCTTCTGCTTGAGGTAGGCTTCGAGGATCTTGTTGGTGGTGCGCGGATAGACGTAGTCGGTGCCTTCCAGCACCCAGCGCTTCACCGCGCCGCCGTCGGCGCTCATGAGATAATCGACCGCGGGGATGGCCTGCTGGTTGGGAGCAGCCCCCGTATAGAACACGTTGCGCTCGCCTTCCTCGCCCTCGAACTGGACCGGATAGAACAAGATGCTGTTGAGCTCCTTGAACACCGGCAGGACGGATTTGCGCGACACCGAGGTCCAGCAGCCGAACACCACCGAGACCTTATCCTTGCTGATCAGTTCGCGGGCCTTTTCCGCAAACAACGGCCAGTTCGAGGCCGGATCGACGACGACGGCCTCGAGCTTCTTGCCTAGGAGTCCGCCTTTCTTGTTCTGCTGATCGATCAACATCAGCATCACGTCTTTGAGCGTGGTCTCGCTGATGGCCATGGTGCCGGACAGCGAGTGCAGGATGCCGACCTTGATGGTGTCGTCTGCCCGGGCGGAAAGAGGCGTGGCAACTGCCAAGGCCGCTCCAAAGGCGAACGCGCTCGCGCCTGTGAGCAAACGACGCCGCGAAATGCTGAAGATTGTCGAGACTTCCCTGTCATCTGTCATGGGCGACCCCTGGCTTTGCTTGGACGGCGTGCGCATGCGCGACGCGCGACGTCCTATCTCGCAAGGCACATGCCAGGGCGATCGGCGGAAGCGAAACAACTGATATCGCTTACAGAATCGCGGCAGACAGCAGTCAGGCCATTTTTTTCGCAAGGGTCATGCCTGCTTTCTAGGCACACCCCCTCACTGGCTGCGGAACGGAAAGGCAAGAGTTTGGCGACATCCGAAAACGAGCCCGCCTCGTCTGCTCGATGCACCCCGCGGACGAGCCTTCCGGACTACGGTGGTCACATAACCGCACTGACGTCCGCCTAAAAAATATGCGCCGCGCTGCTTTGGATGCTTCGACGTTTAGCCAAGCCGGTGACCATCCCTCGAGAAAATACGCCAATCCAACGATTTAAGCTGCGGCATCGGCGCCGCGTCCCGTGGCACGCACTTTGCGGAGAGCTCATCAGCGGAGCACTTCTTATCCGCCGAGCGCCAGCCCGTGGGAGCCATCATGAAGCGCCGCGACTTTCTCAAATCCGTAACTGGGCTCACTGCCGCCGCCGCTTTCCCGGCGCCTGCCGTCTGGTCGCCGGCCAAGGCTCAGTCGCGCCAGGAGACCTTGCTGATCGTCTCCGAAAGCGGGCCGAACAATCTCGACATCCACGGCGTCGGCACCAACGTGCCCGGCTACGAAGTGTCGTGGAATTGTTACGACCGCCTGATCAGCCACGAAATGAAGACCAACGGTCAGGGCACGCCATATTACGACAAGACCAAGTTCAAGCCTGAGCTCGCCGAGGACATGAATACCGGCGACATGTCGGTGACGTTCAAATTGCGTAAGGACGCTGTCTTCCAGGACGGCGCGCCGGTCACCGCCAAGGACGTCAAATGGTCGTTCGACCGCGCCGTAACCGTCGGCGGATTTCCGACCTTCCAGATGAGCGCAGGTTCGCTCACCAAACCTGAGCAATTCGTCACCGTCGATGATCACACCTTTCGCGTCGATTTTCAGAAGAAAGACCACCTGACCATTCCCGATCTCGCGGTGATCGTGCCGTGCATTCTCAATTCCGAACTGGTGAAATCCAAAGCCACCGAGCAGGACCCCTGGGGTCTCGAATTCACCAAGCTCAATACGGTCGGCAGCGGCGCCTACAAGGTCACCAATTGGACCGCGGGCTCGCAAGTCGTGCTCGAGCGCAACGACAATTGGAAAGGCGGCCCGCTTCCGAAGGTCAAGCGCATCATCTGGCGCATGGTGCCGGATGCCGGCAACCGCCGCGCCTTGCTCGAGCGTGGCGACGCCGACGTGTCCTACGATCTGCCGAACAAGGATTTCTCTGAGCTGAAGGCCGACGGCAAGCTCAGCATCGTGTCGACACCCTATTCGAACGGCATCCAGTACATCGGCATGAACGTCGCGCATCCGCCCTTCGACAATGTGAAGGTGCGCTACGCCATTGCTTATGCCATTCCTTACCAGAAGATCATGGACGCGGTGATGTACGGCCTCGCCAAGCCGATGTTCGGCGCGTCAGGCGAGGCGCCGACGGAAGTGGCCTGGCCGCAGCCGCACAAGTTCAACACCGACCTCGCCAAGGCGAAGGCGCTTCTCGCCGAAGCTGGTTATCCCAACGGCCTGCCCGAGCCGATTTCAGATGTCATTCGATCTCGGCTTCGCCGGCGTCAACGAACCGACTTGCGTGCTGACGCAGGAAAGCCTGGCGCAGATCGGCATCCAGACCACCATCAACAAAGTCCCGGGCGCCAACTGGCGCACCGAACTCACCAAAAAGAGCATGCCGCTATTCACCAATGTGTTCTCGGGCTGGCTCGATTACCCGGAATACTTCTTCTACTGGTGCTATCACTCCGGCAAATCGATCTTCAACACCATGGACTACCAGTCGCCGCAGATGGACACCTTCATCGACGGCGCGCGCAGTGCCGCCGCGACCGGCGACACGGCAAACTACGCCACAGACGTGAAGGGCTTTGTCGACCGCGCCTATACCGACATGCCGCGCATCCCGCTCTATCAGCCTTACGTCAATGTCGCGATGCAAAAGAACATCACCGGCTACCAGTATTGGTTCCATCGCCGGCTCGACTACCGCAACTTCGCGAAAGGGTGAGTTTTCACGTCGTCATGCCCGGCCATGACGACCGAAAGTAAGAGGCGGCGATCATGCCGACGATGATCCTCAAGCGGCTTCTGATGGCGATCCCGAGCTTGATCGGCGTTGTGGTCGTGACATTCCTGCTCACCCGCGCGCTGCCGGGCGATCCCGCGGCCTATTTCGCCGGCCCCGCGGCTACGCCGCAAGCGATCCAGGAAGTCCGGGTCAAGCTCGGCCTCGACAAGCCACTGATCGTGCAGTTTGGCGGCTATGTAGACGACCTCGCCCACGGCAATTTCGGCACGTCGCTGACCACCGGTCAGCCAGTCGCGACTGAATTGCGCAACCGTCTTCCCGCCTCGGCCGAATTGACTTTGCTCGGTCTGATCGTCTCGGTCGTCATAGCGGTGCCGCTCGGCATTCTGGCGGCGACCAAACCAAATTCGTCCATCGATCATGCCTGCCGCATCGTCTCGACGGCCGGCGTATCGCTGCCGGTCTTCTTCACCGGGCTGATCTTGGTTTATGTCTTTTACTATTTGCTCGGCTGGGCGCCGGCGCCGCTCGGCAGGCTCGACGTTTTCTATACCGAGCCGCCGCACGTCACTGGTTTCTATCTGATCGATAGCCTGATCGCGCGCGATCCCGATACCTTCATGGCAGCGCTCAAGCAGCTCATCCTGCCCGCGCTAACTCTCGGCATCTTTTCGTTGGCGCCCATCGCGCGCATGACTCGCGCCTCAATGCTCTCGGTACTGTCGTCGGACTTCGTACGCACAGCGCGCGCCAGCGGGCTATCCACCTACACCGTGATCATCACCTACGCGTTCCGCAACGCCATGCTGCCGGTGATCACCACGCTCGGCATGGTGTTCTCGTTCCTGCTCGGCGCCAATGTGCTGGTCGAGAAGGTCTTCGCCTGGCCGGGCATCGGCTCCTATGCCGTCGAGGCGCTGCTCGCCTCCGATTTCGCCCCGGTGCAAGGCTTCGTGCTCACCATGGCGGTGATGTATGTCATGCTCAATCTCGGCATCGACGTGCTCTACGGCCTGATCGATCCGCGCGTGCGGCTCGAAGCCTAGGAGACGCGCATGACCGACATCGCCGCATCGCCGCCGCGTGAAAGCAACCTCGCCGCACTGACCAAACATGCGCGCTATGTGCTGAGCGAGAACCCGGTCACCGGCTTCGCCTTCGCGCTGTTCGTTCTCATCGTGCTCGCCGCTGTGTTCGGCCCGCATCTTGTGCCCTACGATCCTTTGGCGAGCGATACCAGCCAGGCGCTCAAGTCACCCGGCATGCATCACTGGTTCGGCACCGATCAGCTCGGCCGCGACGTATTCAGCCGCGTCATCGTGGCGACGCGGCTCGATTTCTTCATAGCGGTCGCTTCGGTCGCGCTCGTGTTCCTGATGGGCGGCCTCGCCGGCGTCGCCGCGGGCTTCTTCGGCGGCTGGACCGACCGCATCGTCGGCCGCATCGCCGATACCATCATGGCCTTCCCGCTGTTCGTGCTGGCGATGGGCATTGTCGCCGCGCTCGGCAACACGGTGCAGAACATTATCCTGGCGACAGCGATCGTGAACTTTCCACTCTACGCCCGCATCGCCCGCGCCGAGGCCAATATCCGGCGCGAGGCCGGCTTCGTCGAAGCGGCGCGGCTGTCCGGCAATTCCGATTGGCGGATTCTCACCTTTCAGATCCTGCCAAATGTGTTTCCGATCCTGGTCGTGCAGATGTCACTGACCATGGGCTACGCCATTCTCAATGCCGCGGGCCTTTCCTTCATCGGGCTCGGCGTACGGCCGCCGACGCCGGAATGGGGTATCATGGTCGCCGAAGGCGCGGGCTTCATGGTGTCCGGCGAATGGTGGAACGCGGCCTTCCCGGGCGCCGCCCTAATGGTCGCCGTGTTCTGCTTCAATCTGCTCGGCGACGGCTTGCGCGACCTGGTCGATCCGAGGCGGCGCACATGATTACCGCGAACACCAACAGGGCGCCCGCTCTTTCCGTAGACGGCCTTTGCGTCGAATTCCGCACCCGCTCGGGCATCGTGCGTGCGCTGGACAATGTGAGCTTCAGCGTCGGCAAGGGCGAGACCGTAGCGTTGGTCGGCGAATCCGGATCGGGCAAATCGGTCACCGCTTATGCGGTGATGGGCATTCTCGACCCGGCCGGCCGCGTGACCGCGGGCCGCGCCGTGCTCGGCGGGCTCGATCTTCTCTCCGCCAAGCCGAGCCAGCTTGCCGAAGTGCGCGGCCGTGACATCGCGATGATCTTCCAGAATCCGCGCACCGCGCTCAATCCGATCCGGCCGGTGGGCAAACAGATCGCCGATGTCTTGATTCGCCACGGCAACGTGCCGCGGCGCGAGGCGCCGGCGCAGGCGGTCGAGATGCTGCGGGCAGTCGGCATCACCGACCCGGCGCGGCGCGCCAAGGCCTATCCATTCGAAATGTCGGGCGGCATGTGCCAGCGCGTGATGATCGCGATCGCGCTGGCCGCCAAGCCCTCGGTGCTGATCGCCGACGAGCCGACCACCGGCCTCGATGTCACGACGCAGGCGGTGATCATGGACCTGATCAACGATCTCGCCGCGAAGATGGGCATGGCGACGATCTTCATCACCCACGATCTCGCCCTTGCCGGACAGCGCGCCGCGCGCATCGTCGTCATGCATGCCGGCCATGTGGTCGAGAATGCGCCGACTACGCAACTGTTTACGCAACCGCGGCATCCCTACACCGCCGAACTGACCGCAGCCACGCCGGATTCGGCGGCAAGCCTTGACGAGCTCGCCGCCATACCCGGTGCGTTGCCCGACCTGCGGCGCAGCGATCTGCCGCCCTGCCGCTATTCCGAACGCTGCCCGCGCAAGCTCGACGCCTGCGCACAGCCCTTGCCGCGCCCGGAACCCGGCGCCGTGCATTTCACCGCCTGCTGGAATCCTTTGTCCGCGACCGCAAGCGCGCCGGTCGCCGCGCCCACCGAGAGCGCCGCATGACCGCCCTGCTCGACGTTGCCGAATTCTCAAAACTGTTTCCGGTGACCGGCACGTCCAGTTCGTGGAAACGGCTGCGACAGCGGTTTCAGGGCGGCTCGGAAAAGCTCTCCAAAGTGCATGCCGTCGATAACGTCAGTTTTGTCGTCGAGAAGGGCGAGACGGTCGGTCTAGTCGGCAAATCCGGCTGCGGCAAGTCAACTCTGGTGCGCGCGCTCACACGCCTGATCGATGCCTCCGATGGCAGCGTCAAGCTCGGCGACCGCGAATTGACGCTGACGCCGGCGCGCGAATTCGCCTGCGATCCCGATCGCGCCCGCATCCAGATGGTGTTCCAGGATGCCGGCGAAAGCGTCAATCCGCGCTTCACTGCATTCGACGCCATTGCCGATCCGCTGCGCCGCTTGCGGCATCTGAAGGGAAAGGCGCTGCGACAGCGCGTCGAGACCGTCGCCGGTCAATGCGGGCTGCCGCTGCAATTGTTGACGCGGTTTCCGCATCAGCTCTCCGGCGGCCAGCGTGCCCGCGTCGGCATTGCCCGCGCCATCGCGGTCGAGCCCGACCTCTTGGTGCTCGACGAGCCGACTGCGGCGCTCGACGTCTCGGTGCAGGTCGTGATCCTGCAGCTGCTGCAGCGGCTGAAGAAAGAACTCGGCATGAGCTATCTGTTCGTGTCGCATGACCTCTCAGTGGTGAGGCTTCTGTGCGACCGGGTCCTGGTCATGTATCTCGGCAAGATCGTCGAAGCTGGCCCGGCGATGGATGTCTTCGAACATCCGCTGCATCCCTATACCCAGGCGCTGGTCGCTGCTGTACCGCGTCTGCACGAGGATGATGCGACCCGGCTTCGCCTTACCGGCGAGCCGAGAAGCCCAATCGATCCCGATCCCAATGTGTGCCGCTTCTACGGCCGCTGCCCGCGCGGCGCTCACCATTGCACGGTCACAATGCCGAACTTGCGCCGTTTCGGTGCGCGCCAAGTGGCTTGCCATTTCGCCGAGGAATTCTTGCCGTCCGCTCAGGCGAAGGCGTAGCCTCACGCAATGGTACGCAAAGCCAAAAAGTCGGCACGACGGACCGCACGAAAACCCGCAAGCAAGGCGGAGGCCGTGCGCGTTACAAAGGTAGCGAAGAAGGCATCAGCCACGCTACCGGACGCAACTGATGCCCTGGTCGAAGCCGGCGCCAAGGCGCTCAGCCTGCCGCTTGATCCGGGCTGGCGGGCCAGCATCAAGGTCAATCTGCAACTGATCCTGCGCCACGCCACGCTAGTCGAAGAATTCTCGCTCCCCGACGACGCCGAACCCGCGCCGGTCTATCATGCTTGAGATGACGGTCGGCGACTTGCCTCTCGCGACGGCGGCCGACATCGCGTCCGCGGTCGCGTCCGGCCGCGTGAGCGCAAAAACTGTCATCGAGGCGGCATTGGCGCGCATTCGGCAACGCGATCCGGTGCTCAATTCCTTCACCGCGGTGACTGAGGAGCGCGCGCGTAAGCGCGCGGAGGCGATCGATACTGCGCGTAAGCGCGGCAAAGCCCTCGGGCCGCTCGCCGGCGTGCCGTTCGCGGTCAAGAACCTGTTTGATGTCGCGGGCCTGCCGACGCTTGCCGGCTCGAAGATCAACCGTGATCGCCGGCCGGCTAGCCGTGACGCAACGCTGATCGAACGGCTCGAGGCTGCCGGTGCTATTCTGGTCGGCGCGCTGAACATGGGCGAATACGCCTACGATTTCACCGGCGAGAATGTTCACGACGGGCCCTCGCGCAATCCGCACGACAGCAATCGCATGAGCGGCGGCTCGTCCGGCGGCTCGGGCAGCGCAGTCGGCGGCGCGCTGGTGCCGCTCGCGCTCGGCTCCGACACCAACGGCTCGATCCGGGTGCCGGCCTCATTGTGCGGCATCTTCGGCATGAAGCCGACCTACGGCCGGCTGTCGCGCGCCCGCACATTCCCGTTCGTCGCGAGTCTCGACCATCTCGGCCCGCTCGCGCGCACGGCGCGCGATCTCGCGCTGGCCTATGACGCTATGCAAGGCATCGACACCGACGATCCTGCTTGCGCCGATCATCCGGTCGAGCGCGTTATACCCTTGTTGGAGCAAGGTGCTGATGGTCTCCGCGTCGCAGTGGCCGGGGGATATTTCAAATGCAGGAGCGGCGAGGCTTGCTATGCCATCGATCGCGTCGCTTCCGCGCTCGGCGTCAATCGCGACGTCGAACTGCCGGAGGCGGAGCGCGCCCGCTCGGCCGCTTTCGTCATTACCGCGACCGAAGGCGCAAGCTTGCATCTCGATCGCCTACGCAAACGTGCGAAGGAATTCGACCCGGCCGTGCGCGACCGGCTGATCGCAGGCGCCATTGTGCCGGCCGCACTGCCGGTCAAGGCGCAGAAATTTCGCCGCTGGTATCGCGACGCGGTGCTCAAATTGTTCGACAAGGTCGATGCAATCCTGGCGCCTGCAACGCCCTGCACTGCGCCGTTGCTCGGCCAGCAGACTTTCATGCACGGCGGCGTCGAACTGCCGGTGCGCGCCAATCTCGGCCTCTACACCCAGCCGATTTCCTTCATCGGCCTGCCGGTGGTCGCCGTGCCGGTGCCGATGGATTCGCTGCCGATCGGCGTGCAGATCATAACGGCGCCTTGGCGTGAGGATGTGGCGTTGCGGCTCGCGCACGCGCTTGAAGTAAAGGGTATTGTCGCAGCGATGACGCCGCCGCAGTGATGAAATGCCGGGGACATGATGCAGCTTGATTTACCGGACGTTGTCGCCGAAGTGGAAGCCGCGTTCGACCGCTACGAAAAGGCGCTGGTGTCCAACGATGTCGCCACGCTCGACGCGCTGTTTCACGACGATCCGCGCACGATCCGCTATGGCGGCGCCGAGAATCTCTACGGTTATGCCGAAATCAAATCGTTCCGGGCGGCGCGCTCGCCGGCCGGCCTCGCCCGCAGCCTGTCGAAGACCGTGATCAGCACTTACGGCCGTGACTTTGCCATCGCCTCGACGCTCTTTCACCGTGCCTCCGCGCCCGGCAAGACCGGCCGGCAGATGCAAACCTGGGTTCGTTTTCCCGAAGGTTGGCGCGTGGTCGCGGCTCATGTCAGCACAGTCGACGAGCGCGCCTAGCGGTGGCCTTCGGTTTCGACGAATTTGCGCCAGCCGCCGAAGCTTGAAATATCGCGCGCTTCTTTGACGGCATCCGCCTCGACCAGAAACCCTTTGACCGCTTGTCCATTGGCAAGAGCGAGCGTGCCGATAGATAACGGCGGTGGAACGTTCGCCACAAAGCGACCAAAGGCGGCATCAGGCATTGCCCAGATTTCAAGTTCGATGGCCGTTCCCTCGTCGTCCTTGACGCGGAGCAGCCCGGGCTTTGGCGGAGTCGTGTCCGACAGTGCGAACAGCCGATAATAAGGGGCGGTCTTTGCGTTCTCGAGCCAACGGCCGCCGGCGTCTTGAAGTTCGCCGTTGAGAGGCATACCGGACAGGTGCGCCCCCACCACGGCGATCGCGACTTCCCCCTCTGTAGTGACCGACGTCGCCGATTTCGCTGGCGGTGGCTGCGGAACGTTCAGTGCGCCGAGCGGCAGCCCGGTCGCGTGGTGAAAATGCCGCCCGACAGCGGCGAGCTTGGCATCTTCGCCGGCCGGCGCGAGCAGCGTGATGCCAAAGGGCCGCCCGTCGCCTTCTATCGAGGACGGCAACGCCAAACCGCACAGGTCGAGCAAATTGACGAAGTTGGTATATGTGCCGAGGTTGCTGTTCAGCGTAATCGGATCGGCCATCACATCATCGACGCTGTATATCGTCGGCGCCGTCGGCAGCACGAGGGCATCGACACTGCGGAACATCTCATCACGAATGCGGCGGAACGCTTCAAGTCTGTAGAACGCCTTAAATGCATCCGCGGCGCTGGCCTTTTCGCCGGCAGCGATGATCTGGCGCGTGACCGGCAGGAGCGACTCGGGCGCCTTGGCGAGAAGGTCCTTGGCCGTGAGATAACGCTCCGCCACCCAGGGGCCTTCATAAAGAAGCCGCGCCGTGGCGTACAACGGCTCGGCATCGATTTCCACGATCTGTGCGCCGAGACTGGCGAGGCGCGCGATCGCCGCTTCGTACGCGGCGGCGAAAGCCGCATTGCCAAAGAACAGGCGTTGCTCTGGACGCGGAGTACCAAGCGTGAACTTGCCCGGCAAAGGACCGACGGCAGACAGCGGGGCGTCGCGAGAGAACGGGTCCTTGTCGTCTGGCGCGGCGATGACGCGCAATGCCGTCATCGCATCATCGACCGTGAATGCAAAAACTGAAACGCAATCAAGCGAGCGGCATGCCGGAACGACGCCTGTGGTCGAAACGAGACCAAGGCTCGGCTTCAAACCGACGATATTGTTGAACATCGCCGGCACGCGGCCAGAGCCGGCGGTATCCGTGCCAAGCGCAAGCGGCACAATCCCTGCTCCCACGGCTATAGCCGATCCAGAACTCGATCCGCCTGGAATAAGCTTGCTGTCGAACAGATTGCGGGGTTGGCCGTAAGGCGAACGCACGCCGACCAGGCCGGTGGCGAACTGATCAAGATTAGTCTTACCGAGGACAAGTGCGCCCGCCGCGCGCAGCCGCGCAACGGCGACGGCATCTTCCTGCGGTTGATAGAGAAATGCCGGACAGGCCGCCGTCGTCGGCAGACCGCGAACGTCGATGTTGTCCTTGACCGCGACCGGGATACCGTAAAGCGGCAGCGCATCGCGGCCGCCACTCATCAACGTTTCGGCCTCGCCGAGGACATCCTCTTCTTTACGCAAGGAAATGAAGATGGCTGGATCACGACGCTCACGCAGCCGGGAATAGCTGCGGGCAACGATATCGGTCGGCGTTAAAGCGCCACTGCGATAGGAGGCAAGAATCTCAGCGACTGTTTCGGTCACGTCAGGCCTTCATGTCTGCGTCATGATACGCGGGCCCGGCGACCGCGAGCAACGACGATCCCAGCAGAAACTCCTAATGGGAGTTGACGTTGTCCGCAATCCTTGACGCGATGGCAAACCTTGACTTGGCCAGAAAGCTCAGGCGGCTGATTCCGATGAGTGAGATCGGACAAAAGGTATATGCCGCCTCATGGGCCCGGATTTTTCAGCAATATCTGCTGAATAGCCCAGCGCGCATTCTTGCGGACTTCCGGGTCAGTATCGTTCTGCACGTACTCGAGATAAGGCGTTGCGGCCGGATCGGCGATCTCGCCAAGCGCGGCCGCAGCCTCCTTGCGCAGATTTGCCTGTTCATGTGTGAGATTGGCAGCGATGCCGGCGACCGCCTCTCTCACTTTCAACTTGCCGAGGCTGCGCGCCGCCTTGAGCCGAACCTGCCAAAACTCGTCCGTTAGAACCGTCATCAGGGCAGACGCGGCTTGCAAGCCGTTTTTCGTCACACCCAACGTCTCCGCCGCGGTCTCGCGCACCAGCCATTCTTTGTCGCTGAGGGCGCGCATGACCGAATCCGCCGCCGGCTTCAGGTTGGAAAAAGCCAGCGAACTCACCGCGGCGCGGCGCACTTGCGTATCGGTATCCGCGGTTGCCGCCGTCAAGGCCGGAACGGCTTCTTCAATCTTGAGGAAGCCGATGACTCCAATCGCCTGCACGCGCACCGCCGGCTCGACATCGCGCAGCGCATCGAGCGCGGGCTTAAGCACGTCGCGTCGGCGAAGCTCCTTGAGCGCCCGCAGCGTCGAGCAGCGGACGAAGGCGCTTGGATTTTCGACCAATGGCAAAAGCACGTCCGCGCTCTCCGGATCCTTCAGCTCCGCCATACTGTCGGCCGCAGCCGACGCGACCACCCCATCGGCATCGACAAGGAGCGCGGCGAGGACCTCCGCCGTCGCCGGGCCATCGAATTCGCCCAGCGCTAGCGCCACTTGTTGGCGAACGCCGGCATCCGCATCGGACACGAGCGGCGCCAGATAGGAAACGGCCTTGGGATCGCCGGAATTGCCGAGCTCGATGACCGCCACGCGCCGCGTGGCGGCGTCCGCGACCTGCAAGCGCTCGGCAAGATCCTCCAGATCATCATAGGCTTCGAACAATTCCGGCATGTGTCACCGCAACAGATAGGGGATGTTGACCTTCACCGCCCCGGTCGGGCAGTCGGCCTCGCACGGCATGCAATACCAGCACTCGTCGTAGGCCATGTAGGCCTTCCTGGTCATGTCGCTGATCCGCAGCACGTCGAGCGGACAGACGTCGACGCAGACGGTGCAGCCTTTGTCGGCAATGCATTTTGCCTCGTCGACCACGACCGGAACGGTCGTGTTGGTGGTAGCGAGCGGCATCGGTAAATCCTTTCCTCGCTTTGCTGGATCTCAGACGCCGACCCGGACGCGCTGTTTGTCGTAGAGATCCTTCTCGTCCTCGGCGATGGGGACCACATAGGGCTGCACCGCGTGCTTCTCGCTGACCATGCGGCCGTCCCGTTTGCGCAGCAGCGTGTGGCAGAACCAGTCTTCATCGTTCTTTTCCGGATAGTCGGCGCGCAGGTGATAGAGGCCCCAGCGGCTCTCGGTCCGGTACAGCGAGGCATGCGCGGCCATGTCGGCGCAATCGAGAATCGAAGCTGCTTCGAGCGCCCGCAGCAATTCATGCGCATTGCGGGCCATCATGTGCTGTTCGAGATCTTCGCGTACCTCGGCGAGGCGCTTCTGACCGATCTCGTATTTGCGCGTCACTTTCGGCGGCTGGAAATAGTCGTTGACCAGCCGGCGCGCCTTGAACTCGACCTGGTTCGGCGGAATGCCATCCTCGCGCCGCGTCGGCGCCAGTACGCGCTCGCGCTCCTTGGCTACCTCAGCGGCGTCGAATGCGGTAAAATCAATGTTGTCTGCATAAGTGACGGCATCTTCGCCGGCGATCGAGCCGTTGGTGAAAGCGCCGAGCATGTAGTTATGCGGCACGCTCGCCATGTCGCCGGCCGCATAGAGGCCCGGCACCGTGGTGCGGGCAAACTCGTCGACATAGACGCCCGAGGCGCTGTGCCCCGAGCAGAAGCCGATCTCGGAAATATGCATCTCGATCATCTGCTCGCGGTAATCGGTGCCGCGGCCCTGATGAAATAGCCCGCGGGTCGGCCGCTCGACTTTGTGCAGGGTCGATTCGATCTCCTTGATCGTGTCGTCGTGCAGATGATTGAGCTTGAGAAAGACCGGCCCCTTGCCCGACTGCAACTCGGTGAAGAATTCGAGCATCATCTGGCCGGACCAATAATCGCATTCGATGAAGCGGACGCCTTCGTTGTTCGCGGTGTAGGCGCCGTAGGGGCCGGCGACGTAGGCGCAAGCCGGGCCGTTATAGTCCTTGATCAGCGGATTGATCTGAAAGCATTCGAGGTTCGCGAGCGCAGCGCCCGCATGATAGGCCATGGCATAGCCGTCGCCGGAATTCGCGGCGTTCTCGTAGGTGCCGAACATGTAGCCCGACGTCGGCAGACCGAGCCGTCCGGCCGCACCCATGCACAGGATCACGGCCTTGGCTCTAAGCACCAGGAATTCCGCGGTGCGCGTGTTCACCGCAATGGCGCCGGCGACCTGTCCGTCGGCACCGGTGAGCAGGCGCGTCGCCATGTAACGGTTGGAAATCAGGATATGTGCGCGGCGGAGCTGCCGGTACAGCGCCTTCTTGACGGTCTCGCCGTTGGGCATCGGCAGCACATAGGTGCCGATGTGATGGACTTTCTTGACGGCGAAATCGCCGTTCTCGTTCTTGAGGAAGCGGATACCGAACTTGTCGAGTTCCTCGATGATCGAATAGCACTTCTGCGCGTATTTATAGACCGGCTTCTGATCGACGATGCCGTCGTTCGCGATCGTGATTTCCTTGGTGTATTGCTCCGGGCTCGCGTAACCGGGAATGACGGCATTGTTCAAGCCGTCCATGCCCATCGAGATCGCGCCGGATCGCTTGACGTTCGCCTTCTCCAACAGAATGACGTTGGCCTTGGGATTTTTCAGCTTGGCCTTGAGCGCCGCCATCGGGCCGGCAGTGCCGCCGCCAATGACCAGCACGTCACACGAAACTTCAGAAAGCCCGTCAGCGATGTCGTCCATCGGCGCACCTCTAGTCCCTACGCGGCCTAAAGGGTTGCCGCACTCTGGGTCAAAGGATCGCCCGGCTCTGCTATTTCACCGAGCAATTAGTTGACTAAACGCTTCAAGTAACCGGCCTCTTTTCTATGCAGCAGCCGCCCATGCGGCAGGCAGGGCGCGCCCCGCGCACCTGTCAGCGCTCGACAAAAGCCTTCTCGATGACGAAATGACCTGCCTCGCTGTGATTGCCCTCGAGGAAGCCCAGTTCGCCGAACATCACGCAGAGATCTTCCAGCATGGTCGGGCTGCCACACAGCATGACGCGGTCGGTCGCGATATCGAGCGGCTCCTGTCCGATATCGGCGAACAATTTGCCCGATGCAATGAGATCGGTGATGCGGCCGCGATTGCGGAACGGCTCGCGCGTGACGGTCGGATAATATACGAGCTTGCCGCCGATGATCTCGCCGAACAATTCGTCACGGCGCAACGCGTCCACGATCCGCTCGCCATAGGCCAGTTCGGCAACCTGCCGGCAGCCGTGGACCAGCACGATCTGTTCGTAGCGCTCGTAAACATCGGGGTCTTTGACGATACTGGCGAAAGGCGCAAGGCCGGTGCCGGTGGAGAGCAGCAACAACCGCTTACCGGGCAGCAAGTTATCGGTGATCAACGTGCCGGTCGCCTTGCGGCCGACCAGAACGATATCGCCCTCTCCGATCCGTTGCAGTCTCGATGTCAGCGGTCCGTCCTGCACCTTGATGCTGAAGAACTCGAGATTCTCCTCGTGATTGGCGCTCGCCATGCTGTAGGCGCGCAACAGCGGCCGGCCCTCGACCTCAAGCCCCATCATCGTGAACTGGCCAGACAGAAAGCGAAAGCCGGCGTCACGCGTGGTCTTGAAGCTGAACAACGTATCGGTCCAATGCTGCACTTCAAGGACTTGTTCTTTGTTGAACGAACTCATTGCGGTGTCGTGCTCCGGTCGGTTGAAGGCCCGATACGGCAAGCGCCGTAACAGACCGGCCGCCGCAGCCAATCGAAAGCCGATGGATTTGGTCGATTAGTTTCTAAGAATTGTCTGCGATTATGCGCCGGCAAGACCGCAAGAGTTCGTGCAATTAATTGCGCGATCGCAGCAGCGCTTGCTCTATAGTGAGCCGCGAAGAGAATGTTGCCGTTCGCGCCAACAGCAGCGGAGCTTATCTTGTCCGGCCACGCCTATCCGCAAACCTGTAAATCGGCCCAAGGCAATGACGCCTCACCTTCGGCCGATGGCAGAGCGCTTCATTTGACGCTTGATACCGGAGCGGCGTTCGCGCTGCCGGCAGAGTGGCTGCGTTCTGCATGCCGATGTGCGCATTGCCGGCGCGCGCAGATCGACGGCGCGTTTCCAAATCAGTTTCCGTCGGTCGTGATCGTGGGCGTGACGCCGATCGGGCACTATGCGTTAAATCTTGAATTCTCCGACGGTCACGCCCGCGGCATCTATCCCTGGTCCTATTTGGCGGAGCTTGCCGCCGATCTACCTGCGTAACAACGCCTCACCGCCACAACCGCCTGAAATAGAAGGAAAATTTGTCGAAGCAAGTGGCATAAAGCTTGCTTTTTTAATGCTGCCTTTCACGTCTGGAGACCCAGATGACGGTTTTCGCGGCAGCTTCAGCACCGGGACCCCGGAGCACCACTCAAAAGCCCATTGCCGAATCGCCCGGCAAGACCAGCCGCGCGATCATGCTGACGGAAAGTCCGCGGGCGATTGGCGGGCCACCCTCGCTTCTGGAGCATCTGTCCGCCGGGGAGCGCGAGCTGGTGCTGCGGCAGGGCCGCCGCCGCGTGTTCTATCGCGGCCAGACATTGTTCAATCAGGGCGCGCGTCATGACGGCATCTTTCTCATCGAAACCGGGCGCATCCGAGTGTTCTACACGGCGCCGTCGGAACGCGAGATCACGCTGGCTTATTGGTTGCCCGGCCACTTTGTCGGCGGTCCGGAAATATTCGGTTGCGGCGCGCACCAGTGGTCCGGCGTCGCCAGCAACAACAGCAGCGCCATCCACTTTCCCGGCAAGACTTTACGGCACCTCGTGGTGGAAGTGCCGCGCTTAGCGATCGGCCTGATTGAAGGACTGACATTCAAGGGCAAATGCTATTCCGCGCTTGCGCAGATGCTTGGCACGCGATCAGTCACCGAACGGCTCGCGCAACTTTTGCTGCATCTAGTCGATCTCTACGGCGTCGAGGATGACGATGGCATCTTGATCGGTGCTGCGTTCACCCATGCCGATCTCGCTCACATGGTCGGTGCGACGCGGCAATGGGTCACCATCAGTCTCAAACGCCTGCAAGAAAAGGATGTCGTGGTCTCCAACAAATCGCGCATCGTGATCCGCCGGACGGATGTGCTGGAACAAATGCGCGGCCAAGGCGACTGAACTCTGCCTAAGACGACGGCTCATACTCGACCAAATGCACAGGGCATTGCACAAGTTGTGAGCAGCCCGGGTTTTGCGGCAACTAATCGACCGCGCGGTGACGGGTGAAATTGCTTACCCGACGGCACACCGGAGAATGCGCGAGGGAGAAAGCGCCCTCGGCCCACGCAGCACCAAGGGGTTAGCCATAAATCACTCGTCGCGCCGCCGCCTCGCCGCTCTGTTTGTGCTCTGTTTGAACATCGACGGGGCTTGGGCACAGGAAACCGTCACCATCGGGATCGGAACGCAGAACACCACCACCAACACGGTAACGGCCGGCGTTGTCATTCGGCAGCTCAATTTGCTGCAGCAATATCTGCCCAAAGACGGCAAATACGCCAAGATCGATTTTCAGTTCGATTGGGAGAATTTTACATCCGGGCCGCCGGTCACCAACGCCATGATGGCGAACAAGCTGCAATTCGGGACGATGGGCGACTATCCGCTTATCGTCAACGGCTTCACATTCCAGAATAATCCCGACAGTAAGACCCGGCTGATCGCTGTCGACGCCTATAATCTTTTCGGCTCCGGCAACGGCGTCGTGGTGCACAAGGACTCACCGTATTATCAGCTCTCTGATCTTAAGGGCAAAGTCGTCAGCGTGCCGTTCGGCTCGGCAGCCCACGGAATGCTGCTGAAGGCCATGCAAGATCGCGGCTGGCCGGCTGATTATTTCCAGCTCGCCAATCAGAGCCCGGAAGTCGGCTCGACCAATCTTCAAGAGCAGAAGATCGACGGGCATGCGGATTTCGTTCCATTCGCCGAACTGCTGCCGTTCCGCGGTTTTGCACGCAAGATCTTCGACGGCGCAGAGACCAATCTGCCGACCTGGCACGGCGTCGTCGTCCGCACCGACTTCGCCGAGAAATATCCCGAGGTTGTCGTCGCCTTTATCAAGGCGATTATCGCGGCCGACAAGTGGGTGCGCTCGGATCCGAAGACGGCGGCCGAAAAGATCGAGCAATGGACCGGCATAAACAAGGAAGTCGTGTACATCTTCCTCGGGCCTGGCGGAGTCATGACTATGGACCCGACCATCAAACCGCCGCTCATCCAGGCCGCCGCGCAAGATGCCAAGGTCCTGCAAAATCTTGGCCGCATGCAGGACTTTGATGTCAACAAATGGGTCGACGACAGCTATGTTCGCAAGGCCTATGCCGAACTCGGCATGGACTACGATGCGGATCTGAAGAAGACCAGCAACTACGAGGTCGCGGGAAGCGATGCATTCTGCAAGAAGCCGATCACCGCGCCACGCAAGGCCGGCGAGGTCTGGGTCGACGGCGAAGGCATCCTGCCGTTCTCCAACGCCGCCTGCACCCTCGGCGCCTACGCAGACTTCGTCGGCAAAGGCAAAAAGATCAACGTGGCCTACGTGTTCGATACGACGCGCGGCATCAAATTGTTCGCCAATCAAGCCTTCTATGCGACGGGTTCAGGCAGCGACGGCATAGCGCCGTTTCTCTTGAAGAAGGATGCGGAGGACTTTGCCTCGAAGAGCGGCGGCAAGGTCCTGAGCTTTGACGAAGCACTGAAGGCGGCGGGCAGCGGAGGTTAAGACGTGAAACCTGCCGTATTGATGCGGTCGGCGCGAGCGTCTGTTCCGCCAGCCGCCGAGGCCATACCCGCAGCGGCGACGTCCGAAGTGCAGGTGCCGACCGCCCCAGAGGCGGCCCCTTCCCTGTGCCGCCTTTTGGCTGCGAAGTGCAGACGATGGGCGGTGCTCCATCACGCCGAGGTCCGCAGCTACGTCATCGGCGCGATTTCGCTCGCCCTGTTTCTTCTCGCTTGGCACCTACTCACCACATATCGGGTCAGCTTTCACGTCCGCTTCGCCAATGTGCCGACGCCGGCCGAAGTGTTCCATAGCTTTGCGCGTGCCACCCACAGCGGAACTCTATTGCACCATGTCGTTTTGAGCTGCCGTCGGATCGCCCTAGGGTTCATCATCGCGGCTGTCGTCGCGGTACCGCTTGGCCTCGTCATGGGGCGATTCCGTTTCGCACGCGACGTCATTTTTCCGGTATCCGAGGTGCTGCGGCCGATTCCGGCGATTGCCTGGGTGCCGATGTCGATCATGCTATGGCCGTCGAACGAGGAGAGCATCGTCTTCATCACGTTCGTCGGTTCGTTCTTTCCTATCCTCCTGAACACTCTTCACGGCATGGCAAATGTCGATCCAGTCCTGGTGCGCGCTTCGCAGTGCCTCGGCGCCCGCGAATTCTCGATTTTCCGGGAGGTGTATTTTCCGGCATCGCTGCCGAGCATTTTCACCGGCCTCACGGTCGGCATGGGCGTCGCCTGGGTCTCGCTGATCGCCGCTGAAATGATCTCGGGCCAATTCGGCATCGGCTATTTCACCTGGGAGGCTTACTCGCTGGTGCAATATTCCGACATCGCGCTCGGCATGATCTGCATCGGGGTTCTTGGCCTCGGCTCCAGCGCCGTCATTCGCGGCGTCGGCCGCATCGTCATGCCGTGGAGGCACAATACATGAGCGATCAGCTTGCTAGCGTCAGCGAAAAGGGACGTATCGAAGTCAGCCATTTCGACCTGAGCTATGATTCGGTTGACGGTCCGGTTGAGGCGGTCACGGATGCCGGCATCGTTGTCGAATCGGGTGAATTCGTGTCGATCATCGGCCCTTCAGGCTGCGGAAAATCAACGCTGCTCAACGCCGTGGCGGGGTTTCTCAAGCCGACACGCGGCGCGGTGATGGTTGACGACGAACCTGTCAACGGCCCAAGCGCGGACCGCGGCATGGTTTTCCAGCAATATTCACTATTTCCCTGGAAGACCGTGCGCGAGAACGTCGAGTTCGGCCTGAAGATTAAAGGCATGGATCGCAGCCGCCGTGAGAGCGCAGCGCGCACCTTGCTCGGCCTGGCGGGCTTGCTGGCTTTCGAAAATCAATATCCGGACCGGCTGTCGGGCGGCATGAAGCAGCGCGTTGGGATCGTGCGCGCGCTTGCAACCGGGCCGAAGGTGCTTCTACTCGACGAGCCGTTTGGAGCACTGGATGCGCAGACGCGCATCATCATGCAACAGATCCTCACCAATATGTGGCAGCGTCTGAAAATTTCCGTTCTGTTCGTCACTCACGACATCGATGAGGCGATCTTCCTGTCTGATCGTGTCTACTGCATGACCGCGCGACCAGGTACCATCAAAGCCGAAATCACGATCCCGCTGCCGCGGCCGCGCCAGCAATCGATGATGATGTCCTCGGAATTTCTCGCGCTGCGCCGTGGGCTGATGTCCTTGATCAGCGAGGAAAGCCTGAAAGCCATGGGTGGCGAGGTCAACACTGACGCGTTGCAGGGTCTCGCGATTAATACTCATGGCCATACTCTAAGCGATTTAATCTAATACCGACCTGCCTAGTTGGATTCAGATTTCCGCGGCAGAGACCCGCCGATTGGGCTCTACCTCTTTGACCTAGCGCATATCTTCCGACGGTGCGGAAGCAGCCAATGGAGACCGCACCGGCTGGGGGGCTAACTCGGCTGGATTCGAACTGTCAAATGTCAAATCTGAATTCGGCCTTTGAAATGTCGCCAGAATTTCGTGCAAAACCCGAACGAACCGCGACCAGAGACTTTTCGCGCTTCAGGTGACAGAAACGCCACATGCACCTCCCGGCCGAGCTGACTGCCGGGTCACCAGAATTCGAACCAGTCTCTGGGTAGAGTGGGTCTGCTTTATTACCAATAGCGGGCATTCTTAGATCCATCCGCGATGTCCGCGATGTGCCATTTTCAAACTCCAGTGGTGACGCCGCGGCTATTGCAGGCGTTCGCGGACAGGCCCACCTTACAGCCGATGAGCAAAGACCGGACCGATCATACGCCTGCGCCCGCATCGGGCACCTCGCCGGAGGCGTCGTCGCGTGCCGAAATCGATCTTTTTCTCGATCGCGTGAGATCGCTCAGTTCGGTCGCACCGGCGACCCATCGCGGCCGTCTCATCTTTGCGCTTGACGCAACAATGAGCAGGCAGCCGACCTGGGACACAGCCTGCCGGCTCCAGGCCGATATGTTCCGCGAGGCCGCATCCATCGGCGGGCTCGATATTCAACTCGTCTATTATCGCGGCCTTGCTGAATGCCGCGCCTCGCCATGGGTTGCGGAGGCCGGGCGGTTGAGGGAGTTCATGTCGGGCATCGATTGCCGTGGCGGGCAAACCCAAATCGGCAAGGTTCTCGCGCATGCGCGCCGTGAGAACGACGCCCGCAAAATCGCAGTCCTAGTCTTTATCGGCGACGCCATGGAGGAATCGCTCGATGATCTGTGTGCAGCAGCAGGCGAACTCGGGTTGCGCAACGTCCGTGCCTTCATGTTTCAGGAGGGCCAAGACCCGGTCTGCGAGCAGGCTTTCCGCGAGGTTGCCCGGCTGACGCATGGCGCCTTTTGCCATTTCTCATCGGGTGCCGCGCACGAACTGGCGGAGCTTCTGCGTGCGGCGGCGGCTTACGCGGCCGGTGGGATAAAGGCGCTGGCCAATCTCAAAGAGCGCCAACAATCGGCGGCCGCAGTGAAGCTGATCGAACAGCTCAAATAGGTCTATATTGCATTTATGCCTTTCCTACTTGGTGTCGTGGTGCTTTTGCTGCTGTTGTGGCTCGGCCATTCTTTTACGAAGGCCGATCCCAAACAGGTTGCGAAACTCATCCGGTGGATGGGCGGCGGCGGTGCACTGATCTTTGCCGCGTTTCTCTTACTGCGGGGCGAGATTGCGGTGGCGGTGCCGCTCGGCCTGTTCGGCTTCGGTCTGCTCGGATGGGCGCCGGGGTGGCAAGCGACTTTTGGAGCGCGCACGCACAAGAGCGCCGGCCAAGCCTCGCAGATCCGCACGGCATTTCTGGAAATGCAGCTCGACCACGACAGCGGCGCGATGCACGGCCGCGTTCTTTCTGGACGCTATGAAGGCGTCGCGCTCGACGCACTAGACGTGGCGACGCTCATGGGCCTGCTCGGCGAGATCGACAGCGACAGCCGCGACCTACTTACAGCTTATCTTGACCGGAGGGAGCCCGGCTGGCGTGAGCGCGCGCAAGGTGACGCGTCGCCGGGGCGGAGCGAGGCCTCGAGGGACGGCAAAATGACTGAACAGGAAGCTTATCTGATCCTTGGCGTAGAGCCCGGAGCGAATGCGCAGGACATCAGCCGGGCTCACCGCGCTCTCATGAAGAAATTGCACCCCGACCAAGGTGGGACGACGTATCTCGCCGCCCGCATCAATGAGGCCAAAGATATTCTTCTTCGCCGCCGTCGCTGAAGTACTCGGTCGCGTGCGCCGTGCCGTCCCGACCAGTCGCATGCGGTGCCGCGCGGCCCGCAGGTGGAGCTCGCGCTCGCGCCGCGCAAGTCGCGCGCCGGCTGTTCGCCGAGCGGCCGAAAGCGCTCCGCCAGCGCATCGAGGCGCTGTGGGAGCAAGCCGACTAGAGCTAACTCGACACGGCAAATCTACTGGGCTGTCGGTTTGGCCTGAAGCACAGGCCGAATGACGCGTATCGGCGCATGCACTTTGGTAAAGGCGTTCACCGCCACATCATCGTGCAGCACTGTCGCGTCGAGTGTACAGTCGTCGAGAAGGTCCTGGTTGACAATGCCCGCCGCTTTACAGGCCGCCAGCGCGTGCGCCTTCTGCTCGGACGTCAAGTCCTGAGCAAATATTGGCGCATTCGGATTGCCGGCCGTTGCCCTGTTCTCCTCGGTGAACAGCCGTTTGGCGGCGGGGACCCGCCAGCTCTCGCCGAATTTCTGATAGAGATCGTTGAAGGAGACCGGCTCTTTTAGTATTGCGCCGTCCGCGGTCACCAGTTGCACGGCGCTCGCTCCAGGAGTGCCGAGCAGTCCACGGGCATGGGGCGCCGGGGTTTTACCCAGCCCCACGGTTGCGTCGATGAAGACGCCGTACAGAGTCGCCCGCACCGCGTTGCCGTCGGCGTCCGTAATGTCGTACTCGCTGCTGTGGTGTACCACCTGCACTCCGCTGGGAAGCAGGAGAGGCTCGTTCGCGGCTACGGTTGTCGCCCTGCCATCGACGTAGAGGCGTTCGGGCTCGACATAGATCTCAACGCGGGCGCCGCCCATTTGGGCGACAATGGCCTTGTTGAGGGCGGTGTTCGGCCAGGTCGGCGCGCCGGAGACCTGGCGGGTGTGCACGCTGAATCCGGGAGAATCGAGCAACACAAAATCGCCCGCCGCCTGGAAGTCGTAATGCAGGCCGCTAAAGGTGGTGACGTGTGTGTCGCCCACGGTGATGGCATCGGCACAGCCGACCGGAACGACACCGTCCACGTTGCTTTCGGTGAACACCAGGGAGGGACCGAACGGCGATGGCGGATAGCCGGGAAGCAGCGGCTGATGCGATGCCAATAGATAGACCGGCGCATTTTCCGGCGGTGGAATCGCCGTGGAGGTCAGCGTCAGATTGTTTGTTTCACCGGTAAATCCCTGTGCATCGCAAGTGGGAGGGCTCGTTGTTCCGCTGTCGACGACAGTGCGCACCACCAGCGTTGATCCGGTGTTGAAGACGGCTTCAGACCCGTCGCCATTTCCAAAAATATTGAACTCGGCAATCTGCCAATGCTGTGCAAGGTCGGGAATATTACTGTCACCCGGCGCGGAATACACAGTGTCGCCAACGGTCAGCGTCACCGCATCGCCCGCACTGCTGGCCTGGCCCGTGAGTCGCACGGTCGCCAATTGACTGATCGCGATCGGGGCGAATGTCACCGCATTCGCGCTGTTGATAAGACAGCCCCCAAAACCACCACTCCACCCCGATGGGCATGTTGAACCAAAACCGAACAGCCATGACTGAATGTAGGCGCAGGCTGATCCATTGCCACCGCAGCCACCATTGCTGAAGATGAACTGTTGCCAGCCGGTGCAGCCTGAAACCTGACCGCACGCCGACGTCGGAAACCCAATCTGGGTGTTGAGCTGGAGGGAAAAAACGCCGGGGCTTTGCTGGCCGTTCAAGAGCATGAATTCGCTGGTCACCCCGGTGACCTGGTCGAATGATCCGTCCGCCTCGGAGATCAGCCCTGACGCAGGTTGTGCCGAGAAATCGGTTCCATTCCCGACATTTAAAGGCCGTATCCCCTTAGCCCGCAAAAACGGCGTGTTCGGCGGCTTGATGCATGGCACTTCGGTCCAGGCCGTGGCGGGGTATTTTGCGGTAAAACAGGCCTTCCTGGGCCGCTTCGTGTGCACGATTGCCTGCCGCCAGGTTTCCAGCTCGTTGGCGCTCGGCCCGGGGTTCACCTTCGGAGGCGCTTTGATGGCCTCATTCCCCTCCGCTGCTTTGGGCTGCTGCGGTTCATCGGGCGCGGCGATTCCCGTGCTCCAGGCGGCCAGAGTCAACACGCCGCAAACCGTCAGCATCCCTATCGTTTGCAACAGGCCCGCACCCGACTTGTGCATATGCCCCTCCCCCTTGGCCATTAAAGGACCTCGGCAACAACGTCCGATCGCGCTGAGTGTTCCTTGCATCCACTCGGGATATATCAACGCGCCGCGGCGCTGATCCCGAGATAAATCTCCTGCACATGCGGGTCGCGCTTGAGTTCGGCCGCTGGGGCCTTCGAGCGCGATGCGGCCGGTCTGCAGCACATAGGCATAGTCGGCAATGCCGAGCGCCAGTGGGATCGGCTGCTCGGCGAGCAGCAAAGTCAGGCCCTCGCGATGCAAAGCGCCGAGCCTGTCACAAAGCTGCTCGACCAACGATGTCCGCTTTGGGTCATTCGGCGAGATCGAGGCGGCGCCCGTAACGTCCGTTCCAGCCTCAAGATCGGACATTTGTCAGAGATCGCAGTATGTCCGCGATGTGCCATGAACGGACATGCGCGAGGGCGGCAACTTTGCGAGATGTGTCTTCACATCCTCGGGCAGAATTGCCGCCTAAGTCTTCAAATCGATTTGCGAAGTGGCCTGAAGCCCGCGCGAACCTCTTCCGAGAAGAGTTTCGGTTGTTCCCAGGCTGCAAAGTGCCCACCCTTGGGAAGCTTGTTGTAATGAATGAGCTTCGGATACGCCCGTTCTGTCCAACTTCGCGGAGAAGGATAGAGCTCGTCCGGAAACACGCTCACGGCGACCGGGACGGAGACGCCTTTAACATTGAAAAAACCGATTTTCCCAAAAGTCTCCCAATAGAGACGGGCGCCAGAAAGTGCCGTGTTCGTCAGCCAGGTGATCGTGATGTTGTCGAGGACATCGTCGCGAGTCAGTCCGGCGGATTCTCCTGCAAAGACACGTGAGATCATCTCATAGCTGCGCGCGTCGTGATCGAGGAAATAGGCCGCCAGGCCGACGGGCGAATCCGCGATTCCGTATAACGTCTGCGGCCGCAGTCCCATCTGATAGCCGTAGGCGATTCCCTTTTGGTAGACGAACTGCACACGCTCGTAGGCGACCTTCTCCTCGGCTGAAAGGCCCGAGGGCGCCGGTGCTCCGGAAGCGGCCGCCTGGTGAATGTCGACTGGAAAGATGCCAGGCATGTTGCTGTGAATGCCGAGCAATTCCGGCGCCGCCTGCACACCCATTTGATCGACGATTAGCGCGCCCCAATCGCCGCCCTGCGCGACGAATTGGTTGTATCCGAGGCGCTTCATCAGGACGACCCAGGCACGGGCGATATGGGGAACGTCCCACCCCGGGGCACTTGGTTTGCCTGAGAATCCGTAGCCGGGCATGGATGGAATGACGATGTGAAAGGCATCCGATGCGCTAGCGCCATGGGCCGTCGGATTGGTCAGAGGTTCGATGATCTTCAGCTGTTCGACGATTGATCCGGGCCATCCATGCGTCACGATAAGCGGCAACGCATTTTCATGTTTCGAGCGAACGTGAATGAAATGAATGTCGAGCCCGTCGATTTCGGTGATGAAATTCGGCAGCGCCTTCAATCTCGCCTCGCATTTGCTCCAGTCGTAGTCAGTTGACCAATAGTGGGCCAACCTCTGCGTCGTCGCGAGTTGAACGCCTTGCGTGGCATCCGGAACGGTTTCTCGTTCGGGCCACCTCGTCGCTTTCACGCGACGCAACAATTCCGTAACGTCAGTTTCTGGAATACTCACCTGAAATGGACGAATGTCGGTGCCGCCAGCCATAATGTTCTCCTTCTGAAAAGATGATTCAGTCCGTGACGCGGATGGAGGGAAGCCCGGCAATAACGACGTATCATAGCGGGTTGAACGGGCAGTCTGGAAGCGCCTCAGTGAAAGTCCGTCGAGGTCCGCGTTGGGTCATAAGGCGACATGAAGGCCCTGGGCGAACACGGCCGCTTTGCCACCAATAGTGGACATCCGGCGGCACTGTCGCAACGTTCAAATCTGAATCAGGAATATCGAACTGGTCTCAGCGCGATCGAACCAAGTCTCCCACAAAAAATTTGGATATTGAAAACTTGCGAACGGAGACCGGCCCCTCAAACTCGGCTTGCGACGGAGTATGCGCTCGATTTTCCAGCCGCAGAGACCGGTGCGTACTCGCCTAAGCGGCGGACATGTCGGACATTTTCTGGCCGCATGGAAAAGGGTCCCAGAGACGCGACTGGCTGGCTGAGGTGGCAGTCCAACTCGAACCAGTCTGCGCTCTAGAATCCCTGATACCGGGCCAAAAACAGGGACTTTTCGGTGAAATTGTCTGATCGGCCCCAGATCGGTTGCTATTCAGGGGGTGGGATCAATTGCTTAGGGAGAAATTCCCTAATCCTCAGAACAGGGAATTTCTCCAGCGGATCAGGGAATATCCACGTGGTTATCTGCGAAGACTTGCGGATGCAAATCCTGCATCACCAAACGGAACAGCCGCGCATCCATTATTATGTCTCGATCAGGGCCGGACGAATGTTCAGATGATTGACCGTGCCGCCCAGCCTGATCCCTGGATGATCCGGGTGACTGATCATGACGCTCCGCACGATCCCCGGACGATCCAGTGACTGATCATGGCGCTCCCACGTGATCCCCGGATGATCCGGTGACTAATCATGGCGCTCCCGCGTGATCCCAGGATGATCCGGTGACTGATCATGGCGCTCCCGCGTGATCCTCGGATGATCCGGTGACTGATCATGGCGCTCCAGCATGATCACTGGATGATCCGGTGGCTGATCATGGCGCTCCAGCATGATCATTGGATGATCGGATGATTGATCATGGCCGCTCCGACATGATCCTAAACGACACCGCGGCAATATCCGCTTTGATCTTGGATCAGACAAAAAATGATGATCAGAAGAATTGTTCGAGAGGCACTAGACTGCAGTGTGTGAATTCTAATATACACAGCGTGCCCGGCATGAGAGGTGAAGGGGTTCGCAGGCTCCATGAGGATCCACCTGCTTCCCGCGTGATGCGATACTTCATCAGGTAGTGCCGAAACGAGGGCGTGACGCCCGACGGGCCCCAGGTACGGCATGAGCCGCACCACTGAGCACTGTCGCTAAGGCCGCGCCCGTATCTTTGACGCCCCCTTTTGCGACCATTTTAACATCGCAAGGAAATAGGGGGACGCCATGCGCGTTTCAGCAGATATCTCTGACGCCTATACGACGCTCCATCATTCGGATGAGCCAATCGTTGTGCCTGGATCTATGACCGGGGAGTCGCCGGGCACAACGCCGGCTGCCGCGCGTAACATCCAAAATGCACGTATCAATAAGTCACGCACACCCCCTGCTCCGCTGCCGCCCATTATGGCTGGTGAACTTATCACCGGCAGCCAAATCACCTTTGTGGAATTTCTCGAGGATGACGCATGCCAAAACTATTGCGTCTCCTTATTCGGTGAAAGTGGCACCGCAGGCAGCACAATGCTGGCGGAATTTCGGAAGGCCACGGGCTTTCATTATTATGGACACCGGCACAGCAAGCCTGGGCGAAAGAAGCCAGACAACCCAGGCAAGCTCAGCGAAGACAAGGCTGCAACCAAGGAACTCGTCAAGGAGTTTGCGCACCGCGCTTACCGAGGCGACCCAGACCGGCGCGGCGTGGTGTTCTGGGAACGCACGGCCTGGCTGCTGTGGAATGCATACTCATCTTTGATGGCTCTCCGGCATCGCGCCGAGAAAATCAAGCAACTAGAAATTAAACGAATAGAAGGCCTTTCCCGCAAGCGGGCGGAGCGCGCGGCGTACATGCGTCGCCGCCGCGCAAAGCAACACGCCAAGGGGGCCAAGGAAGCAAAATACGTGAAAGAAGACGCTAGACAAAAGTGGCGGGAGCAACGGAGCGCACATTGAACTCATCACACGGGGAAGGGGAAACATCATGCAGATCGAAGAGACATTGGTCCGGGAACTCAAGCCGTATGGCAAAAATGCTCGGACTCACTCAAAGGCGCAGATCAAGCAAATCGCGAAGAGTATTGAAATTTTCGGTTTCAACAATCCGGTGCTGATCGACGACGACAAGCAAATCATTGCCGGACATGGTCGAGTTGAGGCCGCTAAGCTGCAGGGTATCCACGCCGTGCCTTGCGTGCGACTGTCTCATCTAAGCGACGCCGAAAAGCGCGCTTACATCCTGGCCGACAATAAGCTCGCCCAAAAAGCTGGGTGGGATCGGGAGATCCTGGCGATCGAACTCCAGGGTCTGATCGCGCAGGACTTCGAGATCGAGCTTACCGGCTTCGACATGGGGGAGATTGACCTTATTCTCGATGAAGCAGCCGAAGCAGAGGGTGAACGGTCCAGCCCAGAAGATGAGGTACCCGATGCCCTGCCCGGTCCGGCGACAACACAGCCAGGTGATCTTTGGATTTTGGGAAAGCACCGCCTCTTGTGCGCCGACGCCCGTGATGAAACGGCATACTCAAAGCTTTTGGACGATGAAAAAGCTGAGTTCGTCTTTACCGACCCACCTTTCAACGTTCAGATTGAAGGCCATGTTTGTGGCAATGGTCAGATCCACCATCGTGAGTTTGCGATGGCTTCAGGCGAAATGAGCAGTGACGATTTTACCCAATTCCTTGAGACAGTATTTCGGCAGCTCGCCATCCATACCGTCAACGGTTCGATCTGCGACATTTGCATGGATTGGCGTCACATGGCGGAGATGATGACTGCCGGCAATTCTGCTTTTTCTGAATTGAAAAATCTTTGCGTTTGGAACAAAAGCAACAGTGGAATGGGCACATTTTATCGCTCCAAGCATGAACTAATCTTCATTTGGAAGAATGGGACTGTAGCACACATCAACAATTTCGAGCTTGGACAGCACGGCCGTACACGAACTAATGTTTGGGATTTTCCTGGTGTCTCCAGCGCACGGCATGGTCGACTTGAGGAATTGGCTATGCACCCAACGGTAAAGCCTGTCGCCCTTGTTGCAGAAGCCATCAAAGACTGCTCGCGCCGCGGCGCTCTCGTGCTTGATCCATTTTGTGGCAGCGGCACGACTCTTATTGCGGGAGAGCGCACCGGCCGCAAAGCGCGTGCTTTAGAGATCGATCCCGGGTTTGTCGATGTCGCGGTACGGCGCTGGCAGACTTATTCCGGAAAATCGGCGGTCCTGGCCGAAACCGGCGAAACATTCGACGACGTGGAGGAAAGGCGCAACGCGCAACCCAGCGCGGCTTGATATCGGTAGGGAGTGTCGGCCATGCGTACGAAGACTGATGAGAGCGACAACGAAAGCGTCGGCTACGGAAAGCCGCCGAAGCACGGGCGATTTAAGAAGGGGCAATCGGGCAATCCGAAAGGACGCCCAAAGAGGAAAGAGTTTACCGACGTTTCCGCGACCATAGCCGAGGTTATGGCCGAGACGGTGACGGTTCGTACGAATGGCCAAAAGCGGACCATGAACAGGCTTGAGGCCTTCACCGAAATCCTTCGCGTGGAGGCCCTCAGAGGGAACGCCAAGGCAGCGCGCAAGTTCTTCCAGATTGCAGCACGGACTGGTCTTCTTCCCAAAGATGACAACAGTCCGGGCGTGCGGATTGGCGAGCCACCGACGAAGGGGCGCAACGCCAAGATCCTGCGCGGCATGAAAGCAGTGCATCCAAATGGACTGCCCTGGGCTGTCCAGCCTAATCCCGCGACAAACTAGGCAAATGGAGAGCCGCCATGTCATCAATAAATACGGAGAGGGCAATCGGCTATAAGCGGCCACCGCCCGAGACCAAATTTAAGCCGGGTCAATCAGGTAACCGAAAAGGCCGGCCCAAAGGTAGGCCCAACATGGCAGATGCCATCCGGCAATCCGCAACGGAGCCGGTCACCGTTATCGTGGACGGCAAGAAGCGGACGATGTCCACCGCGGAAGCCATGATACGTAAGTGTTGGACGGACGCGTTAAAGGGAGAAAAGCACGCAATCAGCCTCGTTATAGGCCTTCTCGATATGACTGGACGCACCTCCGACATTGGTGAGGAGGAGCGGAACCGCCGCAGGATTACACTTCCGCGATCGTTTACGGCCGAAGAATACTCTCTACAGAGCGATTATGCCCCCGCGCTTGAGAAGGATCGTCAACGATATTTGGCAACTTACGATGCCGAAGATGATGAGAGCCCGGGCCAAGACACCTTGCGGCCACCCGCCATTAGGAATGCAGATCGTCTCGCTGCATTAAAAGACTACGACGCCGCGCTAGGCGCGTACCGAAGGTTCATTGGTGAACATAGAGCGGTCCTTGCTGGTGACGCCGAAAATGTGGAGTCCAGGGACAGTGTCTACCTCGGTGCGTGTCGGATTGCCGTCGTCGCCTACGCGCGGCTTCTTGCGGGTGAATTTGAGGAGGCGCTGAACCTGGTCGAAGAAGCTCTCACCCTTGCACCCCGCTATCACTGGATAGAAATGATCAGGGCACATGCCTGGATGTTTCTCGGTCGGACCGAAGACGCCCAAGTCTTTTATCGGCATTTCAAAAGCGACCGACGTTTCCCTGTCCCCGCGTGGGAAAGCGTCATCCTTCGTGATTTTGGCGAGCTACGGGCCGGTGGTCATTTTCACCCCTTGATGCTCGAGATTGAAGCACATATCCGCGAGTTGGGATGGACCGCCGAAGGGCCGAACATGGCTTCTGTCTCAAATCTTTGGCAGGCCGAGGTCGATGGACACAAAGTGAATGCGCCCTCTCCCATCATGCCGTCGACACACTCGGTACCACCGTCTCTGGAGGATGTCGCGACCGGGCAACCCGCCCCAACGCTCAGCGACTCAGAATATATTATGTACCATCCGAGCGAGTTGCATTCAGGTGACCTCCATATCGTTCATGGCAAGTTGGACGAAGCACTCGGTATTTATCGGATTAATCTTGAGAAACTGGAACGGCTGGTTGCAAAGAATCCAAACGACACAGAATCCAAGGATCGACTTCATCAGGTGCTGAACAAGATGAGCGAATTGGCGTTTAGGTTCATTCTGGCAAAGAGACCGCCCACAGCGTTCGAATGCATTACCGACGTTATCCGTCGTGAGCCCAATGAACCGAGACATCAACTCAAATTGGCACACTCATATCTTTGTCTTAGCCGTCAAACAGAGGCGCGGGTCATCTATCAACAACACCAAAACGAAAAGCTCGAAGATGGCACGCCGTGGAAGAGCCGGCTGTTTCAAGACTTCGCGGAAATGCGCCAGGCCGGAGTGAAATACCCGCTCATGGACCGTATGGAGCGGGAATTGGGTCTGCGCTGAGCTTGCACGCCTTCTGCTCTACCATTGAGCTACAGCTGCGGTATTTATCTTCGAACAAGCATCAACAGATGCGAATGATGATAGCCTCTTGCCCTCCGACCTCGACGGTCTCGCCTAACGCGTGACCCAGGACCGCTTGCGCAATCGGAGCGGCATGGGAGACCGCGCCGCGCGACGGATTGGCCTCATCCTCGCCGACTATACGGAAGACCTGTTCTCTGCCGTCGGCGCGGCGGAGCGTTACCTCCTGGCCAAAATGTACTGATGCAGTATCCGTCGACGGTTTGACCACTAGGGCGCTCGCCAGCCGCGCGCTCCAATACCTTATTTCTCGCGCATCGGAAGCAATTGCGTGCGGCTCGCCTTTTTCGATGGCTGCCTTGTACGCCGCTTCGAAGCGATGCAACGCGTTCTCAATCGTCGCGCGGCCAGCTTCCGTCACAAAGTTTGAATTCGTCGAAATGGGACGGTCCGGAAGCGAAACCGCGCCGTTATCCTTTTCTCTGACGAATGCCCTGCTCATCGCTCTTGGACCGCGGGCCTCACGCCCTTTCGATTCTCCGACGAAAGAAAAGAGAAGGAGCGATGTTCTGGTCACGGTGGCGCCCACCGATGATCGCTGAACCCCACGCCGCCGCTGCGGCGGCGACCAACGCCGCGGCCAGCGTGAAGCCGATAATGATTGCGCTCTTTCGTGCCTGATGTGCAGCATCTCGCGAGTCCGCGACGACACGTTGCACGCGCTGCTGCGCATCCGGCGGTGCAAGCCCCGTACGGGCCTGCACCATGCGAACCAAATATTCGCGATCGTCCGCGCTCAAATCACTCCGGCCCAGTCCGCGTTGCAGGATGCGACCCGCTTCCGCGCGAAGCCCCGGATCATCAGCGGCGGGGCGCGCGTCGGACCGTAACAGCCGGTCGATCTCGTAGGTCAAAAAAGCCGGCTCGGAAGCTCCGCCGGTCTCGGCTGTGGTGCCGGTATTCGTCTTCAGTGGCGCAACTGTGCTTGCACTCGCCCAGGTCAGTGCGACGCTAAGCACAATCGCAAGAGCCCAAACAATAAGCCCATAGATTCCGTCACGAAAATGAATGTCGTCAGGTGTGCCCTGCCAAGTCCATCGCGTACGGCCCGCAATATATCCGCCAAGGGCAAAGCTGCCGATGGCTGTCAACACGATCCAGGCCCCAGAAAGTACCACCAGACCCGTCGACGTATCGCGCCAGGTCGGTGACGCCGACGATACGGCGAGACCTATTGCCGTCGCGAAGGCGGTCGCGACGAAAAAACAGGCGGCTGCAACGAAGGCGCCCCCGAAAATCGAACTCCACTGGAAAAACGTCGGGCGAGCTGCACCGGGAACCGCCGCCGGTTCGGCGTAGGTTGCGTTCGTCATGGAAACCTCTTTTGAAGAACCAAGGGTCAAAACTAATGCAAACCAAGAAACGAAAGGATCGCCATCACTATGACGATAAGACCGACCAAATAAATAATGCTGTCCATGATATCCTCCCGGAAACGGGCGCCAGCCAGAACCTGATCAAGATTTTCTTGATGGTGTTCGGCGGCGACGCGCGCGACTTGCCAACTTCGTTCTGTCTGAAAAGTTCCAAACGAACCCCGGCGCTTTCGCGCCGGGGTGCCGTTCCATACAGGCCGCTTACGCGGCGCGGCGGTTGATTTTCGCCTCGGCCATCGATGTTAATTTCTTATCCGTGGCCTTCTCTTCCTCAAGGGTTGCCTGGAGGAGGCTGACGACATCCTGTTTACCGAGTTGTTGCGCCCAGGCGATCAGTGTTCCGTAGCGCGTCATCTCGTAATGCTCGACGGCCTGTCCGGCCGCAATGAGAGCTGCATCGAGCACCGATTTGTCGTCCACTTCGCCCGCGACTTCTTTGGCTTCCTTCAGGATGCCGTCGATCGCGGGACAATCGACGCCCTTAGCCTGGAAGCCCAACTTCTGAAACATCTGTTCGAGTCGCCTGACGTGCGTCTCGGTCTCACGCAGGTGCGTTTCAAAGCCCGACTTCAGTTGCGGATCGCTGGCCTTTTTCACCATGTCAGGAAGACTTTTTACGATCTGTTGCTCGGCGTAGTAGATGTCCTGAAGTGTATGCAGAAACAGATCGTTCATTGTCTTGATGTCTTTCGTAAAGAGACCCATCGTGTTGCCTTCTCTCTTTTGTTTGCGGAACTTAGCGGCGCCTATGCGCTGCCGCCTGGCTGGAAAACGAAGCCACATAACTTGTGTTCCAAACACGCCTGTCATGTCGTTTGACGCAGAACGCGCCGACGTTGGCTGCGGTTAAGCCGAGGCAACACTGACAGAATCAAGCGAGGCTTTGTCTAATTTTAAGCCCGCCACTGCGTTTTCGAACCCGGCGGCAAACGGAACCACCGCACTTTCTGTGAATTAAATCTCTGAAATCGCGTTGCTTGCGAGAGCGTTTGCATCAGGCCACCAGATGACCAGTATTGTTCCGCTGGTAGAGCGTAAAACCGCGTTCGATCCAGAAGAGATCACCGTTATTGTGGCAGCCTTCGAGGAGGCATGGACGCGCCTTCGCGAATGCGGGAGTGAGTGTACTCGGCCCGCTTATGCCCGCGCCATGCGGGAAGTTGTAGCAAGGCGAACTTTCGATGTGGCACGTCGAGGAGTGAAAAACGCCGAGCAAATCGCCAACGAGGCCACAAGCTTTCTGGCGGTGAACTATCGCCATGAGGTGACTCGGCGAGCATCATAAGCCGGTGTCAGCTTGATCGCAGCCGCACGAGATCGCGCCTGCCCCGATGAAGTCCGCGGCCGTGAGAATTCTGAGCGACAGCCGCATCAGATCGTTTATGACAAAAAGAGTCGGTCTGCTAGGGCTGGCCCGTACCACCTGCAGCGCCATAAACCTGACCGGTAGCAAAGCTCGCGTCGCTCGCCGCCAGCTGCACGTAGATCGAGGCGAGTTCCGCCGGCTGACCGGGTCGGCCGAATGAGGTCTGCCCGCCGAATTTCTGAAGCTTCTCCTGAGAGGCGCCGCCCGACACTTGGAGGGGCGTCCATACCGGACCGGGCGCGACCGCATTGACGCGGATGCCCTTCGGCGCCAGTTGCTTCGCCAGCGACTTCACATAGTTCATGGTTGCCGCTTTGGTTTGCGCGTAGTCATAAAGATCAGGTGACGGTTCATAAGCCTGCTCGGAGGCGGTCCCGATGATCACGGCGCCAGGCGCCAGATGTGGCAGCGCCGCCTTGATGATCCAGAACGGCGCATAAATATTGGTTTTCATGGTGGCATCGAACTCCTCGGTCGTAATGTCGAGGATCGATGTATTGCTCTGCTGGCGCCCGGCATTGCAGACGACAATGTCGAGACCGCAGAGACCATCTACAGCTTGGGCGACCAGTTTCTTGCAGAAGTCTTCGTCGCGAATGTCGCCTGGTATAGCAAGGCCGATGCGGCTCTCGGCCTTGATCAACGCGATCACCTCCTGGGCATCCGGTTCTTCGGCCGGCAGATAGTTGATGGCGACGTCGGCACCTTCGCGCGCATAGGCAATGGCGGCGGCGCGCCCCATGCCCGAGTTGCCGCCGGTGATCAGCGCTTTGCGGCCAGTCAGACGACCCGATCCGCGATAGCTCCTCTCGCCATGATCCGGCACGGGCTGCATGTCCTTGGCCAGCCCGGGCCAAGGTTGCGATTGCTTCTTGAAGGGAGGTTTTGGGTAAGCCGACGCCGGGTCCTTTAGGCGGGCGTTCACGCGATCGTCCATAGCGCTTTTTTCCGTCACACGTATTTTTAGCCCCCCTCGGGGAACGTGCTGTTTCTTCTATCGTTCCTATCGTGCAATGGCGGGTCGCGCTTGCAGGTCTTTACCAAAACACGAAGCGCGGTCGGGAATTGCCCGACCGGGCCGAAACCTGTGACTTAACGCTACTGCCAGGGACGGGCAAGTCGGCAATCCCGCTTTCGGTGAGGTATTGGCTTGGGCCGGGCGGTAAGCCCGCTCGCTGCCGGCGCCAGACAGCGTGTCGGTGCGTAAATTCCGCGCCGATCAAAACGATCTGTGACGTGTAATAGATCCAAATCAGGATGACGACTAACGATGCGGCCGCACCATAGGTCGGATCAAGTGCCTGCTTACCGACGTATATGCCGATGACAAGTTTGCCGAGCTCGAACAAAACCGCCGTCACCCCTGCTCCGAGAGCGACATCACGCCATTCAACTTCCGTATCAGGTAGCAACTTGAACATCATTGCAAAAACCGACGCCACGACCGCAAAAGAAATGACGGAGCCTACAAGATGAAATAAGCTCGTTGGCAGCTGTCCATCGAAGTATTTGCCGACTGGCAGACAACGCTGCGGTGAATAGCAGCGATATCAAAAGCAGAAAGCCTAAGGAAAGAACGGCCGCAAGCGAAACGAGATAGGTCCGGATAAACTCCCACACGCCGCTAACCTTCTTAGTGTCGACCTCCCAAACGGTATTGAAGGCGTCCTTAAGCTCGGCGACCACACCGATGGCGGTGAACAGCAGAACAGCCGTTCCGATGATCGTTGCGAATAAGCTTTGTTTTGGTGCTTTCGCGCTGACAAGCATCGCATTTATGGCCTGCGCCGCAGCGTCGCCCAAGACGTCTCGTAATTGAGCTTCGATCTGCCCAGCAGCCGCCTCGCTGCCAAAAGCCACCCCGGCGACCGCAATAGCGATCACCATTACCGGCCCAAGAGAGAAAATGGAGTAATAAGCCAGCGCGGCGCCTGCGCGTGCATCTTTATGCGCGACCCAACTTGAGACGGTTTCTCGCGCAAGACTCCAAAAAGATTTAAGGACGTGCACCATGACCGGAAAAGAGCATGTCAATCACTGCCTATTGACCATTGCGGTTATGGGCCTTGGCCGTGTGTCGTGGGCCACCATCCCCGCTTTCGCTTGGCGAGAGCCGCGCTTGAGGGACAACAGGAGAACTGCAAGGGGGCGGAAGCTGTTCCCTTGAAGCAAAGGCTCGCTAGTTGCCTCGCTGGGCCCACCTTAATGTCGCAGCGCGAAATTCTCGCAGACGATAGAGCCGCCAGCCAGCGACAGGAACAAATCTCCGCGCGCCAGGGTTTCCTAAAAAAGGAGATCGCCATGGACGAAAATAGGCTTGAAGGAACGGCTCGTAATCTCGGCGGCAAAGTGCGGGAAGGCGTTGGCCGTGCGACGGGCGATGCAAAGACCCAGGCGGAAGGCGTAGCCAATCAGGTTCGCGGCAAAGCACAAGATTTATACGGTCAAGCCGCTGATACGGCGCGAGACACTGCAAGCAGTATCGACGTGTGGCTGCGCAAAACGATCGAAACGCAGCCCTACACGACCGCCATCGTCGCATTGGGAATTGGTTGGCTGCTTGGCAGACTGCATCGTCCCCTTTGAACCAGAGTCTCAAACATTCAAGGACGATGCGATGCACGACTCACATTTGAATGACAATGAGGGGGTTACGTTCAACAAAGCTCGCGAAGCCGGGGCTGTGCCATGGACCCTGCCGCGGAAGCGCTTCGCCAGTTAGTAAGGCAGGAAGAAACGACGATGACCAACGTGTACATGGAGACGCCGCCAAAAGTCGATGCGGGGTGTCAACTGAACGAAATGGCTTTTCTGAGCGTTAATGCAGGCTCGCCGGGTGACAACCGGCCATAACAGGGAAGACGGACGTAGCTAATTTTGCCGGTTTCTGGCTGCGGCATCAACGCATAGGTACGCGCTTGCGTCTAACCTGTTCCCGGCGAGCGCCAATAGCGCGCGATCCACAGCCAACGTCACGATCGCTGCCGTGATGCAGAGCAACGGTGTGATAATGGTCGTCAATAAGGTTCTGATGCCGGACTGAACGCGTCGATAGAAGAGTTGCGAGCGGGATATGGACACGTAACCCGCTCGATCAACGCGTGGATTTGTTCGCTTGCTCTGCGCCAACCATGCCGGCGGAATAGTATGTGCGGTTAGCCCAGCAAACCGCGCGACCCGATCCCGAATCGGAGGATGCGTGCAGATCTTGGGTAAGCCCCTGAAGCGGTACGGGAACTTTGTCACCCGACTCGAGTTCAAACTGCGCGTATTTGGCACGTACGGATACCCTCCGCAAACCTCTGCCACGCTTGAAGCAATAGGCCCAGACATTGAGGTGCGTGAGTGGACTCTGGTGTGAAGTCGCGCACGATTTGGGCTTTGCAATCGCTGAATTTCTTCATGGCGGATATGCAGGCCGGGATCGGACCATTCTTAGGCGTATTCCTCTTGGCACATGCGTGGCAAAGCGGACTTATCGGAACAGTGATGAGTATCGGTGGAATTGCCGGGATGGTGATGACCGTCCCGGCCAGCGCTCTTATCGACAGCACATCCCATAAGCGCCTCTTCGTCGTCATCCCCGGTATCTTCACCGTTCTCGCCTCTGCGGTGATTCTGCTTTCTCAACAGTTCTGGATCGTGTCCGTGTCTCAGGTTGCAACTGCAATTGCGGGTGCCGCAATCGGCCCGGCTGTGAACGGCATCACGCTCGGCATAGTGCGCCAAGCCGGCTTCAACCGACAGGTAGGAATCAATCAAGCGTTCAATCATGCAGGCAACATGGTCGGCGCCGCCCTATCGGGCCTATTGGGCTGGCTGTTCGGCATGATGGCCGTATTCTGGCTCGCGGCGCTGTTCGGCGTCCTGTCAATCGTGTCTGTTGCGATGATTCCGAATAAAGCGATCGACAACAGAGCAGCACGCGGAATGAAGGATGGCGCAGGGCAAGACGACAAGCCCAGCGGCTATCGGGTCTTGGTGGAATGTAAGCCGTTGCTCGTATTGGCCGCCGCACTGACGATGTTTCATTTGGGGAATGCGGCCATGCTGCCGCTATACGGCATGGCCGTCGTTAGCGATGACCATGCCAACGGTCCAAGTTTTGTTGCCATCACTATCGTGATTGCACAAGGCGTTATGATCTTCGCGGCCCTGTTCGCCATGAAGTTGGTAGAGAAGCGCGGCCTTTGGATTGTTCTGCTGATCTCTTTTGTCGCGCTGCCGATCAGAGGATTGATCGCTGCTTACCTGATCGGTCAATGGGGTGTTTATCCCGTCCAGTTTCTTGATGGCATCGGGGCTGGGTTGCAAAGCGTGGGGGTACCAGGATTGGTTGCTCGCATTCTCAATGGCACCGGTCATGTCAATGTCGGCCAGGGCGCTGTGATGACCGCACAAGGCGTCGGTGCATCTGTCAGTCCCGCCATTGGCGGCTGGCTCGCGCAGGAGCTTGGCTATAGCGCGACGTTCTTCATTCTCGGGACTTTTGCCCTGGGCTCGGTGACTTTGTGGCTGGGCTTCGCGTCTTCCGTCAAGTCGGCATACACAATCTTGCCAGAGAATGTCGCCGCGAATCTTGCGCCAATCGGGGGCGTCACTCGATGACGCGCTTTCGAGTTTGCGAATGCTGGCGTTTGCGGTCAGTTTCTGGCGACGACAGGGAACTAAGTGCGCGGCAGACCTTTGTCTTTCCTGCTGCCGCTTTCCGCATCGCCGTAAAGAAAACGCATGAAAATTATTCAAATCGCGCGGCCGCAGAACTCATTGGACATTTATCACGTTGTCCTGACTTTCAATGATTACCTTTTTCGCTCCCATTGAAGCTGATTAGCATGGCGCGGGAACGACAGCGGAAAACTATAAAGAATGCGGCGCGGATGCATCGCGAAAGCGCGGCGCACGATACCGGATCGCGCGAAGTCACTGACCGCGAAGTCGAGGACATTGAAGAACGCTCGAGCCCTCGTACGCCAGTCATCTACGAGATCATACGGCGGCTTGGCGAAGAGGAAATGACGCGCCCCGTTGTTTCGCTGTGGTGGTCGGGCGTCGCCGCCGGCTTGTCGATCAGTTTTTCGGTTTTGGCCCAGGCCGTACTGCAAACGCACCTTCCGAACGCGCCGTGGCGGCCACTCGTTGCCGATCTCGGCTATTCGGTCGGCTTCGTGATGGTCGTCATGTCGAGACAGCAGCTCTTCACGGAGAGCACGATAACGGCCGTGCTCCCGATCATGGCCGATTTCAAAACGGAAAATTTCACAAAGATGGCCCGCATGTGGGGCGTGGTGCTGGCGGCAAATTTTGCCGGAACATTTCTCGCCGCGCTGTTCACGACCTATACGCCGACCCTGACGTCGGATCTCTACGGCGGCATGCTCGATATCAGTCGTCATATTGTGGGCCACGACTTCCTTGAGATGTTTTTTCGTGGCATCGCCGCGGGGTTTCTAATTGCCGCCATGGTTTGGCTCATACCCAGCGCTGAGGGTTCACAATTTCACGTCATCGTCTTGATGACCTATCTTATCTCCGCTGGCAGTTTCATGCACATCGTCGCGGGCAGCGTCGAAGCGTTCTTGCTAGTATTGGCGGGTGAATTGAACTGGCTCTCGATGTTCACCGGTTTTGTTGTTCCGGTGCTTGCGGGCAACATCGTCGGCGGCACCGCATTATTCGCCCTGATCGCATACGCGCAGGTCATGGAGGAGATTTAAACTCGTGTGTGCTCGATGGCGGCGCCGCGCTTCGGCTCGGCGCCGGCCACTGCGTCTTCGCGCGCGCTTCAATCAAATCGCGATTTGACGGCTAATTTGGATAAACCGGTCCGTCGGCAAATTAAAGCGGTCTGACGGATCAACGGAGTTCTTATATAAAAAGGAGAACAAGTGACGCCGCCAAGCGATGAGCCGAGGCTTTTGCTTGCGCGCCACGACACGGTCACGTTCGCTGAAATAAAGGGCATCGTCCGGGTTGAGAGGACAGGTGGATTTTGCTTGATGAAGCGCTTTGACGACATCGGGGTTCTCGAAATAGCCGAAGCAAACCGTCACATGCCAAAAGCCTTCACCCAGTGGCTTAACGTAAATTCGCCTTTTTGCGCTTACGCGGGGCTTTGTAGTAAATTGGACTGTGAGCACGACGGTCTCCTCATATAGAGATCCCATCTGTCGGACATGATCCGCGATGAGGGACGAGATTGCGCCGCTCAACCGTGTTAGAAAGATTGCCCGGCCGGTTATGCGTTCAATCTTGTGTTCGCGTAGTTTGGTGATGAACTGGGCAACGGTAATTTCGTCGCGCTCGCGTCGGCGCCGCATCCCGACGATGCCCGCGCGCCAGGTCGTCATAACGATGAAGATTGCCGCCCCGACCACGAGCGGTATCCAGCCGCCATCGGCGACCTTCGTGAGATTAGCGGCGAAGAACGCGATATCGACACATATGAAAAGTGAAAAGGCCGCAACTGCTCTCCAAGCCGACCATCTCCACGACGTGCGCATGATTTGGTAAAGAATGGTGGTCGTCATCAGCATGGTCGTTGACACAGCAGCGCCATAGGCGCCGGCAAGCCGGTCCGAACTTGCGAAGGTGATCGTCAACGCCAAAGTGCCGAGCATCATGGCCCAATTGACGAATGGTACGTAAACTTGCCCCGCTTCTTCTGATGAAGTCTGCCTCATGTGCATTCCGGGTAGCCACCCAAGCTGAATTGCTTGCCGGGTCAGCGAGAACGATCCCGTGATGATCGCCTGGCTGGCGATCACTGTTGCCAGCGTTGACATAACTACAGCCGGATAAAGCAACCAGCCCGGGACAAGACTGAAGAACGGATTGTTGCCAGCGCCAGAGCTTGTCAGTACCGCCGCCGTTTGGCCGGCGTAGTTCAGAAGCAAAGCCGGCAAAACGATTGCCGCCCACGCTATGCGAATTGGGGCGCGGCCAAATTGGCCCATATCAGCGTACATGGCTTCGGCGCCGGTTGCGCAGAGAAACACTGCGCCGAGGATGGCCATGAACGAACCCGGTTGCCGGACCAAGAACGATGCCGCATAGACCGGATCGACGGCAACCAAAACATGCGGCGCCCTGCTGATGCCAAGCGCGCCAAGAACGGCGATGAAGATGAACCAAACAAGCATGACAGGCCCGAAAGCACCGCCGATCACAGCGGTCCCGTAGCGCTGCACGAAAAACAATAACAGTAGAATTGCAGCCGCAATCGGCATTGTGAAGGGCGCAAAGGCGGTGCTTTCGGTCTTGAAGCCCTCAATTGCGCTAAGCACCGAGATTGCCGGCGTAATCATACCATCGCCATAAAGAAGAGCCGCGCCGATTAACCCGCAAGCGACGAGATAGCGGTTACGGCCGTACCAACTAGCGCGCGTTAGCGCAGTCAGCGCGAGAATACCACCCTCGCCCCGATTGTCAGCGCGCATGACCACGAGCGCGTATTTGACCGTGACAATAACAATAAGCGTCCAGAAAATGAGCGATAAACTTCCGAGCGCACTTTCCTCATCAAAGTGGCCGCCGCTGATCGTGCTAATGGCCCGAAAGACGTAAAGCGGGCTCGTGCCGATGTCGCCGTAAACGATACCAAGCACTGTGACGAGTGCGAGCGACTTGAAGCGGTCAAAACCGCGCCCCCGATTTTGTTGACTGTCTGCAACTGTGCTCAACGAGAAACATTCCTGCTACGACGGCTAACTAAGCAGGGCCCGCGCCCACTTTGTGACGGCGCGAAGCCGTCCGGGCGAACGCGCCACTTTCTGTCAATCTCGGCGCAGCGCACCAGGAGCAAGTCTCGCGAGGCGCCGCGCTGTCGGCCAGGTAGGTCAAGTCTGCCGGTACAGCGATGTTCCTTGTCGTGTCAGCAGGATGCTTCCGAGCGGAACCTGGTGTCAAAAGACGCGACGAATTGCTGGCCCTATTTCTTGGTTTGCAGCCTGAGCCGGGCTCACTCAGGCGCCGCCGAACGTCATTCTGCATTTGTCGCTTTTTGGCTGAGCGACTTCGGACTCATCTAGTCGGGGCAGTGGTACTGCAGACCTTGAGCCTTCAAGTTTTAGGAACTTCGTACCGACGTGATTGTTACTACAATGACCGAACAAGCTTCTTCCCGGTCAATCGACGACCCCGGCTATTGCCCAGATCGAGTTGGGGCCGTCAAAAACGGAATTCATCGAAGACGCGCAGATGGCAAATCGGAAGACGATCATCGGCCCCCTTAATCGCTTTCGACGTCCTCGGCGGATCAACGCCCCCCAGGAAGAACCCCAATCGTCGATCAAGCTGCTGACCTTACATCAGAAACTTCAACGGTGCCGCGAGCTTGCATTGGAATGGGCGCGCAAGGCAGAAAGAGCCGAAAACAAAGAACTCCGTGATGATTGCCTGCGAATGGAGAAAAGTTGGATCAATCTTGCTCGCAGCTATGAATTTGCGATGGAGCTTTTAGGCAAACAAGAGCTTTCGGCAACTAATAATTTTGGCGCGGACGTTCTGCCCTCATCGAGCGTCCTCCGGATCAGCGCATCCGTACGGCGGAAGACCGCTGGCTAAGGACGAATGCGCTCCTGATGCGTGAAGACTTCGAAGCCATCGACGCGGGCAACAGCGACGAGCGTAATACCGGCCGCCGCACAGGCCCGAACCGCAAGCGCCGTCGGCGCCGATACTGCAACGATAACGGGGACATGCATCCGCGCCGTTTTCTGCACCATCTCGATTGAGACGCGGCTCGTGAGTACGACGATGCCGTGCGCTGTCGGCACCGCCGAACGGGCGATCGCACCGGCAAGCTTATCCAAGGCATTGTGGCGCCCCACATCCTCGCGGACCGCTACCAAGCCACCATCAGTTTGCCAGAAGCCCGCAGCATGAACCGCACGCGTTTCCTGATGAAGAAATTGGTGGGGAGGCAACGCTGCAACGGCAGCCGCGACTGATGCGGCCGTAATCGTCACGTCGCTTCGAACAGTCGCGACGGGTTGCATCGCAGCCTCGAGGCTTTCGATGCCACAAAGGCCGCAACCGGTGGGACCCGCGAATTTGCGGCGTCTGACACTCAGCACATCACTCTGCGCGCGGGCAATGGAAATCCGCAATTCGATGCCGATCTCGCTCGGCAAAACCTCCACACCATCAATCTGGTCGGCCGTAGCGATGATGCCTTCTGACAAACTGAACCCTACTGCGAAGTCCTCCAGATCCCTCGGTGTCGCCATCATAACGGCATGGCACGAATGATCATAACTCAGTGCGATAGCCGTTTCCTCGGGCAAGGTTCGCTTGCCGGCCGCCGCCGCGTCATTGCGCCATATGATGTTTGGAACGCTGCAGATCGCGTTCGCTTGCGGCGGCAAGTCAACATGCACGTTCACGTCGCAGCAACCGGATTTTCAGATAGCCGCACGCGCACCGGCGTGCATTTGGAGGCAGGGACGAAACTGCCTTCGGCGTGATGCCACAGGGGGATCAGCGGATTGCATTCTGGGTAATATCCTCCGATGCACCCTTCGGGAATGTTGTAGGCGTGAATGATGAAGCCATCGACTTCGCGGGCAACGCCGTCATCAGCCTTGGTCGCCAAGCGGACACGTTCGCCCTCATGTAGGTTCAGTCTGTCGATATCATTCTGGTTCATAAACACCACCATCCGCGTGCCTGAAACGCCGCGAAAGCGGTCGCGGTCGGAATAGATCGTGGTATTGAACTGGCCCTGGCTGCGAAACGTCGTCAGACGCAAGACGTCGCGCTCGTCGGATTCGAGAGCGCTGTCGAATTTCTTCGGCGCCGCGAAATTCGCTTTGCCGGTCTTGGTGTTCCATTTCCGCTGTTTGGCGGCGAGCGGGCGATGAAAGCCGCCCGGCTGCCACATGCGCTTGTTGAAATCAGGAAACATCTTCGGATAGGTCCGCTCGATAGCGTCGCGCACGCGGCTATAGTCCGCTACCCAGGCGTCCCAATCCACTCTCGGATTGGGCGGCAAGGTTGCCTTGGCCAGCTCCGCGACGATCCACGGCTCCGAGCGCAGTTCCTTGCTGGCAGGCCGCGCATAGCCACGGGACCCGTGAATGCAGGCCGTACTGTCTTCTACGCTGACTGCCTGCGGTCCGCTCTGCTGCTCGTCGATTTCGATGCGGCCCAGGCACGGCAGAATGTAAGAAATCCTCCCGTGCACCAGACAGGATCGATTGAGCTTGGTCAGGATCTGGACGGTCAAGGGAAGCTTTCGCCAGGCCGGTAAAAGCCGGCCATGGTCCGGCAGCGCGCGCACCAGATTGCCGCCAAGCTGAAACATCGCGCGCACCTCGCCCCTGAGCAGCGCCTCGCTCGCCGCGACGCAGTGCAGGCCTTTGTCTTTGGGCGGATCGAAGCCGTAAAGCTCCTTGTATTTGTCGTTCGGCGCGAGTTCGGGCTTTTCCGTGATGCCGACTGTGCGCTGACCCTGCACGTTCGAGTGACCTCGGATCGGAAGGACGCCGGCGCCGGGCTTGCCGATATTGCCCCGAAGCAACAGCAAGTTGACTAGCAGGCGAACGTTCTCGACGCCGTGGACCTGCTGCGTCAAGCCCATCCCGTAACCGATCATCGCCGCATTGGCGCGGATATAGACCGCCGCCGCGGCCTCAATGGCGCTGCGCGTGAGCCCGGAGCGCAATTCCAGCTCGGGCCAGTCGGCGGCGCGGATCGACGCCTCGAATTCCGAGAACCCGTCGGTGTGTTGCGCGATGAAATCGAGGTCGATCACGCGTTTGCCGCCGGCCTGTCGTGCGGCGTCGTCCATCTCAAGGACCGCCTTGCACAATCCGAGCAGCGTCGCCTTGTCGCCGCCGACCTTTATCTGATGGTATTGCGAGCTTATCGGCGTTGGCGGCGTCACCAGCATTTCGGTCGGGCTCTGCGGATTGGTGAAGCGCTCGTGGCCGCGCTCGCGCAGCGGGTTGAAAACGATGATTGGAACGCCGCGCTTAGCGCAGTCTTGCAGCGGGTGCAGCATGCGCGGGGCATTGATGCCTGTGTTATGGCCGAAAAAGAGGATACAATCGGTATGGTCGAAATCGTCGATCGTAATGGTCCCGACCGGCACGCCGATGCTCAGCGGCAGACCGACCGACGTGCTCTCGTGGCACATATTGGAACTGTCCGGCAGATTGTTGGTGCCGTACATTCGCGCCATCAGCGCATACATGTATGAGCCTTCGAGCGAACAGCGGCCGGAACTGTAGAAAACCACCGATTTTGGATCCGACTGCCGCAACTCCGCACCGATATGGCGCATAGCTTCCCCCCACGCTACGGGCTCGTATTTGTCGGTTGATGCGTTCCACCGCAGCGGCTCCGTCAATCTGCCTTGCTCCTCAAGCGCATGATCCGACCAGGACTCGAGTTCCGTTACCGTATGCTCGGCAAAGAATTCAGGCGTGCATCTGCGGCTCGTAATCTCCCACGTCGTGGCCTTCGCCCCTTCTTCGCAGAATTCAAATGGATTCGGCATTTGCCGGCTTCGCCCACGAGCAGCTGACGCAAGCAAATCCGTTGGGCTTGTTTTGATGCAGCAAGATGCGCGTCCCACTGATCGGAACACGCTCGCGGCTCAAGCTCCGCCCCAGTGATTGAACCGAGCCCCACCCGCCAGCCGGATGCGTGTTGGTGGAGAATTTCGGATGATGTTTCATGCTTTTTTTCATGACGTGGACGCCGTGGTTTCTGCTCATCCTTTTCTGATTGGACAAGCGCACAGTTTTACAAACAACGCATTGTCTAAATCGCAGTTCCGCTGTTCTTGGTCGCCATGGATGGCAGCGCCAAGTCATTAGCGAGCATCAACGCTGCTACAGCCGAACCTGTCTGTTAAGTGCCGTGAGCGGAGAAAGTGCTGCGCGCACATAGCGACGCGGCGCCGGAACGCCGTCCCGGATGCAGTTACATCGTTACGGCGGGGGCCTACGGCCCTGGGCACTTGCCTTCCAAAAAGACCACGCGTTCGGCGCGCTGCTCAACTTTTTAGCTCGCGGACCCGCGGGGGTTAATTACGCAGAGCATATTTCTTGACCGGCTGTGGCTTTCGCACGCCTTATTGGACGCGAATCGACAATTCAGCGTGTTGCGCCCTGGGAATACGGCGCAATATTTTCCTCGGCCGACAACATGTCTTGCGGCCCCGGTCGCTGTCGTCTGGCTCTCATTGCCGGAAGGCATTGTTGATCTGTTGCTCGCGTTGATACTGTCTGGAGAGGGCGCAATTTTCTGAGTGGGGGCGTTTTGGCTGTGACCTATGGACACGGTCCCGAGTAGCGCCGCGATCGCCACCGCTATAGTCGTGATCTTCATCTTGAACTCCATGTTTGCGGGGTACACACGGCTCTCAACGAACTTCTACGAGGTGACGTTCCAGATCGGCTGACATTCGTGATCGAATGGTCATCGGCCGCTTCTTAGCGGTTCATCGATGTTGTATCGCGCGTTGCTGTGGGGCGCGCGGAATGGTCGAACATCGATAACGAGATGAATGTTGCCATCCTTTAGCAAAGACATTAACGCATCGAGCGGGTCGACTCGAATGTCAGATAGTGAAGAACGGGTTCGCCACGTTCCACACTCCTCATTAAGCAACGACAGCCGCCTTCTGCTCTGCGGCTTCACTGTGACGATTGTGTTTGGTGTGTGAAGTCAAAAGGTACGCCGTATTGACCAGCGCGACGTGCGAAAACGCTTGAGGAAAATTGCCGAGTAGCCGATTGGCGTGCACGTCATATTCCTCGGAAAGCAGACCGACGTCGTTGCGCAACGACAAAAGCCGCCTGAACAGCTGCTGGGCCTCGTCGCGGCGGCCGAGCAAGAGCAAATTATCGGCAAGCCAAAAGCTGCACGGAATGAAAACTCCTTCTCCAGGAGGCAGCCCGTCGACACCAGCGTCCGAATCGTACCGTCTGACAAGGCCATCGATGAGCAGATTTTTGCTGATCGCTTCAACTGTGGACGACACGCGTGGATCACTAGCGGCAAGAAAGCCTACGAGAGGAATCAGCAATGCACTTGCATCCAGCTTCTTTGAGCCGTAGCTCTGCACGAACGTCCCAATTTCTGAATTGAAGCCACGGCGACATACCTCCTCATGGATTGTGTCCCGAAGTGCCCGCCAGTGTTCGACCGGCCCGTCCAGCCCAAATTGTTCAACTGTTTTTACGGCGCGATCAAAAGCTACCCACGCCATCACCTTGGAATTGGTAAATTGTTGGGGGCGACCCCGCACCTCCCAAATACCGTGGTCAGGCTCTTGCCAAATCGTCTCGAGATGTTTGAGTAGCTCTAACTGCAGCTCCCAGCCTACCTCACTGCCATCGAGTTTGCCGTTACGGCCATGATGCAGGGCGTCCATGACTTCGCCGTAGACGTCGAGCTGCAACTGCTTGTGAGCCGCATTGCCGACGCGAGCGGGCTTGGAGCCGGCAAAGCCGGCGAGCCACGGCACCTCCCATTCGGGGAGGCGATATTCGCCGTTCATTCCATACATGATTTGGAGTTGATCTGGGCGACCGGCGATCGCACCCAGCAACCATTCGCGCCATGCCTTCGCATCTTCGTAATAACCGGCATTCATCAGCGTGATGAGGGTGAAGGTGGCATCCCTTAGCCAACAATACCGGTAGTCCCAATTCCGCGTCCCACCCATTCGCTCTGGAAGAGAAGTAGTGGGCGCCGCGGCGATCGCGCCGTTTGGCCGGTAAGTCAGAGCCTTCAAAGTGATCAAGGATCTGATCACCGGCTCGGACCATTCATTCGCTGATTGGGCCTGACTGGCCCAGTCGAGCCAAAATCCCTCGGTCTCGGCCAATGCGGTCGCGGGATTGATTGGTTGCGGCGGCGGCAGGTGCGATGCACCATAGGTTAGAACGAATGGAATGGTCTCCCCGGCCGATATCGTAAACTCCCCCACCGTTTTCAACTCAACGCCCCGCAGCGCTACCGGTGTTCGCAGAACTACCAGGTCGGGCCCTCCTATGGCGCGCAGCGATCCATCGTCCAGGCGAGTGACCCAGGGCACAATCGAGCCGTAATCAAATCGGATAACTAGCTCCGTTCGCATGTCTACGTGGCCGCGTATCCCGCAAATGAGTCGCACCACATCGGAAGCTTTGCCGCGCGGCGGCATAAAATCCACGATCGTGGCTGCACCTGAGGATGTTTCGACCAACGTTTCTAGGATCAGAGTATGGCTTCGGTAGCATCGCGAGAAACGCGCCTTAGGATCGGCAGCGGTTATCAACCATCGGCCATTGTCGCTCGAACCGAGGATGGCAGCGAAGCAGGCTCCGCTGTCAAACCGCGGCCAACACAACCAATCGATCGAACCGTCTCGACCCACGAGCGCGGCGGTTTCGCAGTCCCCGATAAGTGCATAATCCTCGATCGCGCAAACCATCGTCAAAGCTCCCCTCTGCTCGCTAAAATCTTGATGCGATCAGCGGTGCGACAGGCGATTGCCTGGATGGTAAGGGATGGATTGACGCCACCTACGGTCGGAAACACAGAGCCGTCGCAAATCCATAGGTTGTGAATGTCCCAGCTGCGGCAGTTCGTATCGACCACGCTTGTGCGAGGATCGTCGCCCATACGCGCAGTGCCGTTAAGATGGCAGGTATCGTCATCCTGGCTCCAAATATCCCTGGCGTCGATTGCTTCCAGCGCCTGCGTCATGAAACGCAAGGAATGATCGATTAAGCGCTGGTCGTTATCACACCAGGAATAAGTGACGCGCGGAATGCGGAGCCCATACTGGTCGACTTCGTCATCGAGCGTCACCCGGTTTTTTTCCTGCGGTAGCATTTCGCCGACGATCTTTAGCCCCACGACGTGATTATAATTCTCCATTTCACGGACAAGACGCTCTCCCCACAAACCGTGCGCGCCCAATTGCGTTTCAGCCCACGCCTGTGGCAGCGGGCCCTGGCTCATGTAGGCATAACCGCCGAAGAAATCCTTATTTTTGTCTTCGTAATTCCAGTGCTCGGTGATGGCGAGTGAGGGCGGCCCTTTGTAGGCGCGTACCTCGTCTTCCATGGCGCCCCAAACGGCTTGATTGGATTGCGCCATTAGGTTTTTGCCGACTAACCCAGAAGAGTTGGCAAGGCCATTGGGAAATCGGTCGGTTGCAGAGTTCAACAACAAGCGTGGCGTCTCGATCGCATAGCCGGCGACGACGACGTTGCGCGCACGCTGAAACCGCCAACGGCCTTCGCGGTGATAGAGCACGCCAGTCGCTAGACCCGCGTCATCAACTTCGATTTTGCCGACCATGGCGAGATCGCGGATTTCGGCACCGGCGGCGAGCGCACGTGGAATCCAGGTGACCAGCGCACTTTGTTTGGCGTTTGTTGAACAGCCCGTCACGCAGAAACCGCGATACACGCAGGGCGGCGACAAACCGCGCGGCGCCGAAACGGTTGCTAACGGCGTTTCCGTCCATTTCACACCCAACGCTTCACAACCTTCCGCTAAGGCGCGGGCGGCAGCATTGAGTTCATGCGCGCGATAGGGATAGCGCGGTCGCGGCGGACCCCAAGGATAATTAATTGGCCCGGAAATTTTCAGCGCTTGCTCGACCTCGGTATAGTAGCTCCACATTTCCCTCCAATCGATCGGCCAATCCGCGCCGTAGCCCAGAACACTGCGCGATTTGAACCATTCCGGTCGGAAGCGCAGCGAAACCATGGCAAAGTGCACGGTCGAGCCGCCGACGGCCTTGCCGCTGTTGTTACTGCCCATCTGAAGCGGATTGTCGCCATCGACGATGCGGTCGTCCGTCCAGTACAATTTTGTCTGCTCGGATTCATCAGACGCAAAATCTTCTAACGGCCGGAAATACGGACCGGCATCGAGCGCTACAACGGAGAACCCATATTCGGCGAGCTTGCACGCCAGCGTTCCGCCTCCCGCGCCAGTACCGACAATAGCGAAATCCACAGTGTCGCTGTCACGATACTCCCGCATTGGCACCCAAGCACCGGGACGGAACACATCGGGAGCCCGCCTATTGGCTGCGCGGGGGTTTGCGAAAGGATCAGACACGGCGATTTTTCCGACGTGCAGTTTCAACGTCGCCGTTCTTGACTTCGGCGGCTTCCCAAGGATCGCGCTTATTGAAGTCCATACGCACATAGCCGCGCGGGCTCGCCGGCCCGCCCCAGCCGATTTCGCTCCAGGCAGTCGGATGGGCGTAATAGGCAAGAACGATGTCGCGCGCCATGCGCATTTTGAAGAAAGTCTCCGAGGCCATATCGCCCCACGCGTCGTTCTTCAGTTCGCCTTTCTCCATGCGCACAAGCAAAGCGTGTTGGTCGTGGCTGGGCAGCTCGCGAAAGCAGGAGCCAAAGGCGCCCTTCGCCTCCTCATCAAGTGCTTTCAGCCCGCGCCGCCATGCCTCCGCCTCGCGCGGCGTGCCCGCGTGCCGATAGCCGTCCTCTTTTTTTTGATGCAGTTTATCGTCGATCAGCGCGGCCACCGGTATGGGTGGCCGCGACGAGGGTTGAGGGACAATCCGAGCAACGACGGCATGAACCGTCTGAAATTCGTCTGCAGTAAAGAATTTCGGTTCGCCACCGACGGCAAGCCGGCGTGTTATGACTTGGCGGGTCTTGTCGTTCCAAGACGGAGAAAGGCGCTTCGACAAGACATCGTAATCTGGAAAGCGACCATCAAGCGGCTGTGTGGACTTTCTCTCACGCATCGGGATGATCTTCCATAAGCCCCAATGCAGCGAGACCGGCGAGCGCCAGACCGGCAAAGCTTGGCGGCGCTGGGATCGGCGGTCCGTTGAGGATATTCTGGCTCCAATTGCGCCAGCCACCCATGTTCCGCGACACGCCGTAAGCGTGAAGTGCAGCGCCGGCAAATCCCATCGCCGTTAGTAGGCGCAACCACCAGCGCGTGAACCACAGATCTCGGCCTGGGGGGCCGGCAGCGGCCGACGCCATCAGCAGAGCGCCGACGGGTGGCAGCGTGACCGGCAAAGTCATCAGCGGATTGTGGAAGGCGCCGCGGAAATGCAAAAGTCCGGCTTCGCCCGTCGTTCCGAGCAGCCCCGCGCTAATCACTGCTGCCATTGTTCGCCCTGCGGGGAGCCGAAATATTTTCGGGATTTGCCAGCGTGAAGTGTTCCGCACTCGCTCGGAGCAGAAGCCAATGAGACCTGAGAGCAGAATCGCGAACGGCGCGCCCAGCGGGGCGCCGTAGAATAGGTTCTGCCAACTGAACCCGCCCGCTTTTTTGCCGACGTTATAGAAATGGAAACCGGTCCCGACCAGACCAGCAACGGCTGCGAGGGCATAGATCCCGTCTCTAAGGCTGTGGGCAACGGGTCGAGAGTCGATGGTGCCATGTAGGCTTGTCGCCAGTGTCAGTGCCGACACAATGAGCGGCGTAAACATCGCCTTGTTTTCAAATGAGCCGCGATAATGCTCAATCGCGCTATCAGCAAGCACTGACGCCGCGAGCGTCCCTGAGGCTCGATTGAGACGACGCGCAGCGACCACAGTGGCACGGTCGGCGGCCGGCACATTACGCAATATCGGCGGTCCCAAGCCACGCCGGCGCGAAGGGGCAGACAGCGGCCGTTGCAAGATGACATCCGTGGCGAGTGCGATGCCGGCGATGCCAAGCGCGATAACCCCCAGGCTGGGAATTGAAATGTCGCGCTGCGGTAAAGGCATATCGTCTCCTATGCAGCGTAACGCTGGGCGTCCTGATACTTAAAAACCAAGCCGTTACCAGGCTGCGAGAGATCTGGACTGATCATGCCTCCTTCCGGCGTTGGTGCCCCGTCGAACAACATGTGCTCAATGCGGACATGGTCATGGAACCATTCGAGATGGCGCAACCGGGGCACGGCGCAAGCTACATGGAGATGTAGGGCTGGCGCACAATGACCCGAGAGATCAATATGGAATGCCTCGCACAAGGCACCGATCTGCAGAAACGCTGTCACACCGCCGCAGCGAGTGACATCGGCTTGCTGCACGTCGACCGCTTGCGCCTCGAGCATCGCGCGCACGTAAGAGATTGTGTAAGCGTATTCGCCGGCTGCAATATCCATTCCGCTCGGCGCACGCTCGCGAATCTCACGTAATCCACACAGGTCGTCAGATGAGACAGGTTCTTCGAACCAACCGACATTCTGTTCGGCGAAAAGGGCTGCGAGAGCGAGAGCCTGTTTGATAGTGTAGGCGCCGTTAGCGTCAACAAACAGCGTCGCCTCGCCGATTGCCGCCTTCGCGACTTGGACTCGTCTGGGGTCATCGCCAGGATGGGTTCCGACCTTCATTTTGACGAATGCGCAACCGTCACGGAATACCCAGCCGCCAAGTTGACTCTTAAGCTCCTCGTCGGAATAGGTGGTAAATCCGCCGCTTCCATAAATCGGGATCGCATCGCGATACGTGCCGAGTAGCGTTGCAAGCGGTAGGCCAAGGATGCGCGCTTTAAGGTCGTACAATGCGGCATCCACTGCGGAAATCGCAGTGGCCGCGAGGCCTTCGCGCCCGAGATTGCGCACGGCTCGCTCCATGGCGAGCCACGCGGCTTGGGGATCCATCGCATCGAGACCGGCAATGGTTTCAGCGAGCGTAGATTCGATTAGTGAAGTGATCGAGGCGCCCGCATAGGTGTAACCGAGGCCGACTACATTACCGCCAGACACCTCGACTACAATTAAGGTTGTCGAATTCCAAGCGATCGTTCCGTCAGCCTCCGGGCTGTCCGTCGGTATCGTGAATGCGCGGGCGCGCACTTTGCCGATCGGCACACTTACTCTCATGATTAGTCTTTTCCGGGCAGAAGGCTGCTTAACAGCTCTTTCGCGCTATTCTTCAGGACGCTGCCCAGCTCCGGCTCATCGCGCATCATGAACATGAAATTCTTGGCATCCTTGAGCGTGATGTGGGGAGGCAGCGGCGGCACGTTCGGATCCGTGTAAGCCTCAAGGATAACCGGGCGATCCGCGGATAAGGCTTCATCCCAGGCGGCGCCGACCTTCTCTGGATCATCGACGAAGATGCCCTTAAGGCCGATCAGCTCGGCGTATTTGTGATACGGGAAGTCGGGTATGCTTTGCGTCAATTCCGTCTTGCCGGCTCCAAGCTGCACGCGCTCCTCCCACGTGACCTGGTTGAGATCGCGATTATTGAGGACAAGGACAATGAGGTGTGGATTGGGCCACCGCTTCCAGTACTTCGAAATCGTGATCATGACGTTGAGACCGTTCATCTGCATCGCACCGTCCCCCATACAGGCGATGACGGTACGCTCGGGAAAGGCCATTTTGGCGGAGACTGCGTAAGGGGTGCCGGCACCGAGCGAGGCGAGGCCGCCTGACAGCGAGGCTTTCATTCCGCGGCGCATCTTAAGATCACGTGCATACCAATTGGCCACAGAGCCGGAGTCAGCCGTGATGATTGCATTGTCCGGCAGTCGCGGCGAAAGCTCCCAGAACACACGTTGCGGATTGAGCGGATCGGCCGAATCCATGGCGCGATTCCGGAGTGTTTCCCACCAAGATTTGAGGCCCTTTTCAATTTCATCTGTCCAAGCGGTATCGGTCTTTTGCTTCAGCATCGGCAGTAGCGCGCGCAAGGTCGTCGCGCTGTCACCCACCATGTTGACTTCCATTGGATAACGCAGGCTGAGGCGACTGCCATCAATATCAATCTGCACGCCGCGCGCGGCCCCGGGTTTCGGCAGAAATTCGCTGTACGGAAAAGAGGATCCAACCATGAAAAGGGTGTCGCAGCTCTTCATCAAATCCCAACTGGGTTTGGTGCCTAGAAGCCCAATCGATCCAGTGACAAAGGGAAGATCGTCGGGTACCACCGCCTTCCCGAGCAATGCTTTCGCCACGCCTGCGTGCAACCGTTCTGCAACCGCGATCACTTCGTCGGTAGCATCGAGCGCTCCCGCCCCAACTAGCATGGCGACCTTCTTGCCGCTGTTGAGAACGTCCGCAGCCGCCTGAAGAAGTGCCTCGTCCGGCAACTTGGCGGGCCCTGCGTAGCCGACGCCAGTATGCGTCGCACCATGGGCCATCGGCGGATCCTCGTAGGGCAAGAGTTGCAAATCATTCGGCAGGATCACGCATGTGACGGTACGCTTGGTATCAGCGATGCGCACCGCGCGATCGATCAAGTGACGCACCTGCTCTGGGACGCTGGCGAGGCCGACAAACTCACTGGCAACATCTTTAAACAAATTCTGTAGGTCAACTTCCTGCTGATAGGACGCGCCGAGCGCCGTTCGCGCTTGCTGGCCAACCAGCGCGACCACTGGAACATGGTCGAGTTTCGCGTCATAGAGACCATTGAGGAGATGAATGGCGCCGGGGCCGGACGTGGCATAGCAGAGTCCCGGTTGTCCGGTGAACTTAGCGTGCGCGGATGCCATGAAGGCGGCCATTTCTTCGTGACGCACCTGTACATACTCCATGACGTCTTTGGCCTTTTCCAAGGCCACGTCGAGGCCGCCGACGCCGTCGCCCGGATAGCCATAAACACGCTTAAGGCCCCACTCCGACAAACGGTGCCAAACAAATTCGCTGACATTCATGCTCATGCCTGCCGTCCAAATTAAGGGCTGCTTCAGGGGCTGTATGAGTGCAACGTCGTGTCAGTTGGAAACGTTGCATTATTGAGTGCGATTCTTCGCCACTGGAACAAATAACGCCGAGGAGACCCGACCCTTTTCAAAAAAGGTCTCCCAGGCCCGGGTCAGCCGGTGCGCTCACACCCGCGGCGAACCCTTAAATCACTCAGGCGTTAGCGTTCGATTGTCCACCCAGATAACCGAACGAGAGCACACAATGCCTAAGTCACTCGCGATCGCCGTGGTCACCGGGGCGAGTGCAGGCGTCGGACGCGCCATCGCGCAAGCGTTCGGGAACCGCGGTTGGCAAGTGGCCCTTATCGCGCGTGGCCGCGAAGGTTTGGAGAGTGCGAAGCGGGAAATCGAAGTGGCCGGCGGCAAAGCGCTCGCGATCCAAGCTGATGTTGGTGACGCGGATGCATTGATGCGCGCGGCCGATCAGGTCGAACGCGAGCTTGGCCCGATCGATGTTTGGGTCAACAACGCGATGGTGACGATTTACGCTAGCGTCACTGACATCGCGCCTAAGGAATTCCAACAGGTCACCCAGGTGACCTATCTGGGCCAAGTTCACGGAACGCTCGCCGCCCTGAAACACATGCGCGCTAGAAACCGCGGAACTATCATTTGTATAGGATCGGCGTTGGCTTACAGATCCATCCCTTTTCAAGGCCCCTATTGCGCCGCCAAGGCCGCGGTTCGCGGCTTCGTCGACACATTGCGAAGCGAGCTGCTCTATGAGGGCAGCAAGATCCGCCTGACGATGGTGCATTTGCCCGCAGTGAATACGCCTCAGTTCGATTGGGCGCGTAACAAATTTAATCGCAAGGTCGCCCCTGTACCACCGATCTTCCAACCGGAAACGATCGCGGATGCGGTCCTGCGAGCAGTGGACGAAACGCCCCGCGAATACTGGCTGGGGTTCTCAACGGTGAAAGCCATCGTAGCTCAAATGCTCGTTCCATCCTTGGCGGATCGCATTCTGGGAAAACGGGGTAAGGCTAGTGAAACGACCAATCAGCCCTCGGATCCCAGTCGCCCGGATAACCTGTTTGAGGCCGGACGGGGTGACCCAGGGGCACACGGTCGATTCGACGAGAGGTCCAGCCTGCGAGCATTTCCGTTCAATCCGGCGTGGCTGCGCGCTGGCTTCGCTTGCGTACTGACTCTCACAGCCATCGGGGCGCTTGTGAGCGTGACTTGCCGACAGCCGCGGCAAAAACGTCTTCTTTCCACGCGCCGAGTCTCGTGGCGATAAAACAGTCACGGAGTGCAGCAGCACTCAGCGCCGCGTCACGGCGGCGGAACGCCCGCTTGCCATAGCGCACGTACGAAACCAATCCGTCGCAGCCGCTGCCGAGCGCCTTTTCCATTCGAAAGGCCAGCGAAGCAAAATTGTACAGCGCAGTACAAAACGAGCAACTTGAGTTCCGAATGTTCGTTGGTATGACGTGAGCCTCTGCGTAGTTAAAAGAAAAGCCAATGGACAGATTAATAAGCATTGCATTTCGGACAGTACTTCGGAATTTAGTTCACAACGGCAGTCTTCGGATCACGACCGCGGCTGGGACCGTACTTACTGTCGGGAATGGAATTGGCACTTCCGTTGCCATACGTTTCACGAGTTACGCTGCAGAATGGGGCGTGTTAGCCGATCCGGAACTTAAGGTTGGCGAAGCGTATGTCGATGGCGGCCTCGTAGTCGAGTGCGGCTCGATCGCTGATCTCCTCGACCTCCTCGTGGCTCAACCTCGCGCACGAAAGGTGCCTCATTGGGCACGGACGCAATGGCTCGTTCGCTTTATTCAACGCCGCGCGAAGCAATTTAACTCCAGGCGCAGAGCGCGGCGCAACGTTGCCCAACATTATGATCTCGACGATAGACTTTACAATTTAATTTTAGATGCCGACCGGCAATATAGTTGCGCTTATTTTGAATCGATTGACCAATCCCTCGACGAGGCCCAACTCGCTAAGAAACGCCACCTCGCAGCCAAGCTAACCGTGAGGCCGCATCAGCGTTTGCTCGACATCGGATGTGGGTGGGGCGGTCTTTCGCTTTACCTTTCGAAGGTCTGCGGGGCCCGCGTTACCGGCGTAACGCTCTCAAAAAGGCAATTCGCCGTCGCGCGTGAAAGAGCAAAAGAAAGCGGACTAACGGCACAGACTGAATTTCGACTGCAAGACTATCGTGACGTGCCCGGTCGATACGAACGCATTATTTCAGTTGGAATGTTTGAACATGTTGGCATCGGATTCTACAATTTATTTTTCCGCAAATGCGCCGCACTCCTTGAAGACAACGGAGTAATGGTTCTGTCGTCGATCGGTCGTTCGGACGGCCCGAACGCTACCAACCCCTGGATCGCCAAATACATCTTTCCGGGTGGGTACATCCCTGCCCTTTCTGAAGTTCTGCCCGCTATCGAGCGCGCCGGACTGCTCATCTCCGACATCGAAATATTGCGCCTTCACTACGCCGAAACACTCAAAGCGTGGCAGGATCGCTTTCTCGCTCACCGTGAAACAATCGAGGAGTTTTACGATAGTCATTTTGTGCGCATGTGGGAGTTCTACCTTGCCGCATCCGAATTGGCATTTCGTGAACAGGCCATGATGGTATTCCAGCTGCAGCTCACGAAGCGGCAGGATGTTGTGCCGAGAACGCGCGACTACATTGGAAATGAAACTGAGCGTCTAAGAGTACTCGAGCGCACAGAACCGCCGCCATTGCGCCTTGCCGGTGAATAGGTTTAATTCTGATATCATTAATTCTGATATCATATGAAACGCGGCGCAGATATGAATCCGGCACAGAGACCAATTCCGAGCGATTTTGAATAGCCCCGTGCCGCACATCATTTTCTTACGGCCATGCGTATTCGATTTCGTTTTGGCGACGCATCACTAATTATCGTGCGTGCCGTTCAAGATAACCGACACGCACGAGGTCATTCACTTTCACCATTTTGATCACGGGAAGGTATTGACGCTTCCGACATCGATCTACTTAGTCACCGACTAATGACATCGACGATCTTTTTAGAAGTCGGATCGACAATCAGCACCTCATTTTGCAGCATGGCAAAGTCATAAGATTTTACCGCTGGGACCTGGCTGCTGACGCTACCGGGCAATGGCTGCACGCGGATGCTACTCGGCACCGCTTCGCCAACCTTCGGTGTAAACCCGGCGGGCGGGGTCTCCTTCGCCTGATTACTGAGGTTCTGCCATATTTCAGCTCGTTGCGTGGAGGTGAGGTTGAGCTGATCGTTTGAGCCGGCAGAACCTTGCCGACCAACCGATAGATCCGTGACGGCTGTTACAGAATCTGGATTGATCACCATCATCACCGGATTTCCGTCTGTGTCTGTCGCCCGGACGAGAAACGAACTCGGCATGATTTGCACATTTTTAAACCCTGCCTGTTCGAGGTTGCTCTTTACCCGCGCCTGTACAGACGTAGACGGCTGGCTTTGCGACGTGTTTTGGGCGGAGGCGATTTGCGGCAAGCTTTGAGAGATTGCCACCAACACCGCCACTACAAGTAGTTTGCGCATTTGAAAGCTCCGTGGAAATACCCCCTGGGAGGAACCGAATCACTAGGTGATCGTTCCTATTTCGAATCCCTGCCCTCAGATAATTTGGGTGCGCTTCCGTACACCTTGGTCGCACCAAACGGGATCAGCTGCTACCGTTATGGACACTAGCTCTTCAGCAATTCACAACAGGTTGTTGTTGGCCCTCTCGACAGAGGATCTTCGTGGCATTCTTCCTCTCATGGAAGTCGTTCCGCTGCTTCGAGGACAAACGCTCACTCGACCAGATTGGCCAATACTGCGCGTCTATTTCATAGAATCCGGTGTCAGCTGCTTATTTTGCCGGGCCAAAGAACCAGTCGAAATTGAAATGATAGGCCGCTCGGGAATGATCGGTCTTCCCATCGTACTCGGCGTTGGCACGGCGTCGTTCCGGAGTGTCGTTCACCTTCCAGGACGCGCTTTGAGCTTAAGCTCCAACAATCTCCGTTTAGCGATGATGAAGTACCCAAAGTTTGGTGAGGTCCTTCTGAGATACGTTCACCTGAGACTTATCATTGAAGCGCGAGCTGTCTACTGCAGAGCAAAACATGGACTGGAGCAGCGATTGGCGCAGTGGCTGCTCAAGGCGCTTGAGCACGTCGACGGCAACAAAATTGCAACTACTCATGAACTGTTGAGTCGCGCGTTAGCTGTTCGTCGCGCCGGCATCACCACGCATTTAGGCTGTATGGAGCAGCAGAACATTCTACAAAATGGTCGATGCACTATTGAGATTATTGACCGCGAAAAGCTCGCTGCGAGAACATGTGATTGTCATAAATTCGTTCAAGCCGAGTATCGACGATTGATCCCGATTGCGCCTAACGAACATTTTGAGAATGGTGGTGAGGCTTCTACTCGTGTGAAGGCCGACGATTTTGCGCGACTTGAAGCTACTCACTAATTATTTCTGTCAATCTGAGTTCGGCGTCAGTCGGATGTGACGCGCGGCACCCTTACTGGTTATACAATTGGATCCCAAGCAAGAAGACGCGGCGATACAAACGCGACAAACAACGACAAGCGCGGTGACCGATTGTATTTAGGTCTCGCGGATCCCACGGTTGCTTCCAAGTTCTCTACGGTAACGAGGCACCGAACAACGCCGAAACTTTGTACACCGCCGTACAAATCAAGCAACCCGACCGTGACATTGTCGCTTCTGATTATGTGAAGATCGCGGGCCGTCTGAATGCGTTTTCCCCGCCTTTCGCCGCGTTTCCCGGTCGCGTTCTGACGGTCCGCTTTCTATTTAAGCGCCTTTAAGGCGCACGGGGCGACAACTATGAGACGTAAGCGACTGACCCGCCGAGGGTTTCTCACCAACGCTGCGGCATTGAGTACGGCGTCCGCTGCGGGTGGGGCGTTCGTCGAGGCGGACGCACGTACGATTAAGGGCGAAGTGCCCTGGGAAGCTGGGGAATCCGATCCACCTATCGCGCTCAGCAATCCTGGATATAGCTATTTCACTCCCGAGGAAGCGGCCTTCGTTGAAGCGGCGGTTGCGCGGCTAATACCTGCGGACGAACTCGGTCCCGGAGCGCGTGAGCTCGGCTGTCCGTTGTTCATCGACCATCAGCTCGCCGGAATGTATGGGCGGGCGGAGCGCTGGTACATGCGCGGCCCCTGGGCACAAGGATCGGACACGCAGGGATATCAGTCAAGAATGACGCCAGCTCAGATGTACCGCGCTGCGATCAAGGCGATAGACGCTTACTGCCAACAGAATTTCGATAAAAAGCATTTCGCTCAACTCAGTCCCGATGATCAGGACAAAGTTTTGAGCGGCCTGGAAAGCGGCGACCTCAAACTTGATGGAATCGACGCTAAATCGTTCTTCAAACAGTTTCTGCTCAACACCCGAGAAGGTTTTTTCGCCGATCCCTTGTATGGCGGAAACAAGGATATGGCGGCCTGGAAGATGATCGGGTTCCCCGGCGCTCGTTACGACTACCGCGATTACGTCAGCAAACACGGCGAGCGATTTACGCTGCCACCGGTCTCGCTCAGAGGCCGCCCAGCCTGGAGCTCCAAGAGCTAAAGGAACAAGCAAATGGCGAAAAAGCTTCCGTCGGTCGACGTATTGCTCGTCGGCTTCGGATGGACCGGTGCAGTGCTTGGCCAGGAGTTGACAGACGCCGGGCTACAAGTTCTCGCCCTTGAGCGCGGCGGCTGGCGCGACACGACAACGGATTTTGCGACGACATTCATCCAAGACGAGTTGCGCTATTATTATCGGTACGAGCTGTTTCAGGAACCCGCTCGCGAGACCCTCACCTTCCGCAACACCACGAACGAGACCGCCCTGCCCATGCGGCACCTGGGATCCTTTTTGCCCGGAGCCGGCGTTGGTGGCGCAGGGATTCACTGGAATGGGCAAAACTGGCGTTTCTTGCCTACTGATTTCATGATCCGAAGTCAGACGACGCAGCGTTACGGAGCGCAGATGATCCCGCAGGACATGACGATTCAGGACTGGGGGGTCACCTACGACGAGTTGGAGCCTTATTACGACAGATGGGAATATCTTTGCGGAATATCGGGTAAGGCCGGCAACATCAAGGGACAGATTCAATCGGGTGGCAACCCGTTCGAGGGAGCCGCGCTCGCGCGACTACCCAAATCCACCAATGGAGATGACCTACGCTCCGGTCCTGTTCGGCCAAGCAGCTAAAGACATTGGCCTACACCCGTTCCCGGCGCCCTCCGCGAACATGTCCCGCGCCTACACAAACCCGCTTGGCGTGCAGCTCGGACCGTGCACCTATTGCGGCTTTTGCGAAAAGTTTGGCTGCGGCAATTACTCGAAGGCAAGTCCGCAGACCACGATTTTGCCGGTTCTCATGCGCAAGCCAAACTTCACGCTGAAGACCGAGAGCGAAGTCCTCAAAATCAACCTCGACAGCTCGGGAAAGCGAGCAGTCAGTGTCACGTATGTTGACGCGCAAGGCGAAGAGTACGAGCAACCGGCCGATCTGATCATCATGACGGCCTTCATTTTGCACAACGTGCATCTGCTGCTCGTTTCAGGGATTGGCACGCCATACGATCCATCGACTGGTAAAGGCACGTTAGGCAAGAACTACGCCTACCAGATCGTCTCGAGCGTCGACGTATTCTACGACGACAAGATATTGAATCCGTTTATAGGCGCCGGCGCGCTCGGCATGATCGTCGACGATTTCAATGGCGATAACTTTGACCATACGAATTTAGGCTTTATCGGTGGCGGCTATCTTGCGTGCTGGACCACCAATGGGCGCCCTATCGAGACCGATCTGACGCCGAAGGGAACGCCAAAGTGGGGCGCGAAATGGAAAAAGGCCGAGGCGGAGAACTACCTCAAGTCTGTCGCGCTCGCCACTCATGGCGCGGTGATGAGCCACCGAAGCAACTACCTCGATCTCGACCCCACCTATCGAGACGAGTACGGCCGTCCTCTCATGCGCATGACCTTCGACTACCAGGACAACGAGCACAAAATGTCGAATTTCCTGACCAAGAAAACGGCAGAGATCGCTCGGGCCATGAAGCCGCGGGAGTTCCACGCAAAGCCGCGCGAAGGCCACTATGACATCGAGCCCTATCAAACGACGCATAATACTGGCGGTGCGATCATGGGATCGAACCCGCAGGACAGCGTCGTTAATCGTTATTTGCAGCATTGGGATGTCTCCAATTTGTTCGTCATGGGTTCTGCGGTCTACCCGCAGAACCCAGGGTACAACCCGACGGGAACGGTGGGAGCGCTGACCTATTGGGCAGCTGATGCGATCAAGAACAAATATCTAAAAAGTCCAGGTCCGCTGGTGCAGACATGAGGAGCCTCCGCAATGGAGCGCAAGTGGATTCTCACCGCTTTTATCGCAACCGCGGCTTTGTCGCCGTGGACAGCCGCTTGGTCCGAGCAACTCTCCTATGGTCAAGCGGAGCGCGGGCGTTATCTTGTTGAGGCGGGAGACTGCCAAGCCTGCCATACCAAAGCGGGCGGCCAACCGTTCGCGGGCGGTCGCGCGATCCAGACGCCGTTCGGAGTAATCTATTCGCCGAATATTACGCCGGATCATGATACGGGCATCGGCGCGTGGAGCGATGATCAATTCTACCGTGCGATGCACCAGGGCATCGCGGCTAACGGCGATCATCTCTACCCCGCCTTTCCGTATCCCTGGTACACCAAGGTGACACGCGAGGATGCGCTCGCGATCCGCGCTTACCTCAGCACCCTCGATCCCGTCAAAGCCGAACGTCGTTCAAACGATCTCGACTGGCCGCTGAATCATCGTGAAGTGATGGCCGGCTGGAATGAACTATTTTTCAAAGAGGGACAGTTCTCAGCCGATCCGAAGAAATCCCCGGAATGGAATCGGGGCGCCTATCTTGTCGAGGGACTAGGTCATTGCGGCGCATGCCATACTCCGACAAATATTTTTGGCGCAGCGAAGACCAGTGAACGCCTGCAAGGCGGAACATTGCAGGATTGGTACGCGCCGGACTTGGCCGGATGATCTAAGATCAGGCCTGGGAAGTTGGAGCGATGCAGACATTATCACGTTTCTTAAAACCGGCCGTAATGACAGAACCACAGCATACGGACCGATGTCGGAGGTCATTATGTATTCGACCTCGAAGCTCAACGATGAAGACCTCAAGGCGATCGCGACCTATCTGAAGGATATGCCCGTACCGCCCGCTCCCAAAAAGGCTGACAAGCCAAGTCAGGAGGTCGCCCGGGCGGGACAGGCGATTTACGTCGACAACTGCTCCGCTTGTCATAAGTCAAACGGCGAAGGCGTCCCAGGAACATTCCCGCCGCTTAAAGGTGACGCGGCTGCGCAGGGCAGCGATCCAACGACCGTAATTCGGATCATCCTAAATGGTGCCCACGCCGTGGACACTGATGCTCGGCCGACGCCGCTCGCAATGCCATCGTTCAAATGGAAGATGTCAGACGAAGAAGTCGCAGCAGTAGCAAGTTATGTCCGTAACGCCTGGGGCAACGCAGCACCGGCGGTGACAGCAGACGAAGTTCAATCAATGCGGCAGGTGCTCGACTCAGCGACAAAATAGCATGAGGCGGAAAGGATGGAACTCCCGTTGAGCGGACGCGTCATTATGGGAGCCCCATTGCGGTGGTTCGAGACAATTTAAAATTCCAGAGCCGCGCAACTGAGCGCGTTGAGAAGATCGGGGAGAACCACCCGCATGGCCGCAATCTTCCGGCCGAACGCAAATTTGTCGGCCGCGTTGGCGCTTGCGGTGGTCGCGGCGCTGCTCGTGGTCGGTGTCGGCCTATGGTGGGAGTGGCCGCGCGTTGACTGGGCGCGCCACGTCCGCTGGCACGTCGAACAACCCGTTCCATTCAGTCACCAGCATCATGTGGCGGGTCTTGGGATCGACTGCCGGTTTTGTCACACGTCGGTGGAAGTATCGTGGAACGCCGGTCTGCCGCCGACTTATACCTGCATGACCTGCCATTCCCAGATTTGGACGAATGCGGAATTGCTGGCGCCGGTGCGGCAGAGCCTAGCGAACGAAAAACCGATTGTTTGGAACCGGGTCACGGATCTTCCAGATTACGTTTTTTTTAATCACAGCATTCATATCGCCAAAGGTGTCGGCTGCTCGAGTTGTCACGGAGAGGTAGACCGCATGCCGCTTACCTATAAGGCTAAAACTCTTACCATGGGGTTCTGTCTCGATTGCCATCGCGACCCCGGCCCGCAACTGCGGCCGAAAGATCAAATCTACAACACGCAATGGCAGCGGACTGCCGATACGCCGCCGGCGGCTACGCTGATGGCGCAGTATCATGTCGGCGGCCGTACGCTGACGGACTGTTCGATATGTCATCGGTGAGCCGACAATGGCGTAGCCTGGAGCAGTTGGCGGAGGACCCGTCGTTCGTTGCTCGCGTGGTGCAAGAATTTCCGTCGCTGGCGGACGCGCTCGCGGTGCCGTCCGACCGCCGCCGTGTGCTCAAGCTGATGGCCGCAGCCGTCGCTATGGGTGGGCTTACCGGCTGCGATGTCGGGGAACAAAGCGGCCACCTCACGCCTGCGGTGCGGGTGCCCCCCAATATCATCCCAGGGCTGCCGAACTTCTACAGCACAGCCAACGTGGTGAATGGCTATGCCGCCGGTATTGTCGTCAAGCATCAGATGGGCCGGCCGATCAAGGTGGAGGGCAATCCACAACATCCGGCAAGCCTCGGCGCTACCGACGTGTTTGCCCAGGCTCAGGTGCTGGACTTCTACGATCCGGATCGAAGCGCCGAGATAACCGCTCATAACCTACCGGCTGATCGGCAGCTCTTGCGGACCGCGTTGCTGACGCAGCGGTCGAAAATCACAGGAGGCCATGGCGCCGGATTCCGTATCCTGACCGGCACCGTCACCTCGCCGACACTCGCCAATCAGCTCGATGCGCTACTCGCGCTCTATCCGGAGGCGCGCTGGCACCAATGGGAGCCGATTTCCCGAGACAACGTCCGGCGAGGAGCCGCCCTCGCCTACGGGACGCCGGTCGAGTGCGTGCCGAACCTGACGGCCGCCGATGTGATCTTCGCCATCGACAGCGACCTATTGAGTTCGGCACCTGGACATTTACGCTTTGCTCGCGACTTTGCCTCGCGCCGCAATCCGAGCCGCACCCAAAAAATGAGCCGGCTCTATGCGGTTGAGCCAACGCCCACGATGATCGGTTCCGTGGCGGATCATCGATTTGTTGCTGGGCCGAAGGAATTGCATCAAGCGGTCATAGCACTCGCTGCCGCCACCCTGCAGAGCGCTTCGGGTTCTATGGCGCCGGACTGGCTCGGCAAGGTCGCGAAAGATCTCACCGCGAATCACGGACGCGCGCTGGTGCATATCGGTCCAGATCAGCCGGCAGAGATGCACGCGCTCGTGCACGCGATCAACGAAAAGCTCGGCGCACGCGGCGCGACGCTCGATCTCATCGAGCCGGTGGCACATAGACCCGGCGGTGAGGACGCGGCGTTGAGCAATCTTGTCTCCGATATGCAGAGCGGCAAGGTGACCAGTTTGCTGATCATCGACAGTAACCCGGTTTACGCCGCGCCCGCCACGCTCGGCTTCGCCGAGGCGCTGAAAAAGGTTGATTTCAGCTTGGCGCTGACGCCGACGCCGAACGAGACCAGTGAGGCTGCTATCTGGGCGGTGCCCATGGCGCATGCTTGGGAATTCTGGAGCGATGCACGCGCCTATGACGGCACGGCAACCATCCTGCAGCCACAGGCGCTCCCGCTCTACGATGGCATCGATGTTCACACGATGGTGGCGTCGTTTACGGAGTCGGCTCCGGCTTCAGCGCAGGATGCGGTGCAGGCGACGTGGAAAAGTCGGATGAACGACGACTTCGCGCAGGCATGGCACGATGCGCTGGCGACCGGCCTTGTTCCAAATACCGCCAGCCCAAAAACGAACGTGTCACTGCGCGCGGATGCGGCAAACCGGAAGCCGGAGGCCCCGCCCGATCACCCGCTGACGCTTCTGTTCCGGCCCGACCCATCCTTGTGGGACGGGCGCTATGCCAACAATGCGTGGCTGCAAGAATTGCCGCGGCCGCTGACGAAACTGACTTGGGATAATCCGCTCTTGGTCGCTCCAGCAAAAGCCCGGCAGTTGAAGCTGCGAAACGGCGACACCGTCCGCGTATCGGTAGGAAAGTCGGTTATGACCGTGCCGATATGGATCGTACCAGGCCAAGCGCCGGATTGCGCCGTTGCGCTGCTGGGATCTGGCCGGCGTGTGGGTACGATCGGCGACAATGCGGGGTTCGACTTCTATCCGCTCACCGGCCGTAACGATCCACCGTCGCTTGAAAAGGTAACCGGCGCCGTGGATTTGGCCTCCACCGACCATCACAATCTGATTTTCGACATGGCCGGTGACATTGTGCGGCGTGGTACACTCTCGCAATACGCCAAGGAGCCGCGTTTTCTTGCTGGAAGCGAGCAGGAGCCCCACCTCTATCGTTGGAAGCCTGAGGGGCCGGCAGCCTGGGCCATGAGCGTCGACTTGAACGCGTGCATCGGCTGCAACGCGTGCGTCGTCGCCTGTCAATCCGAAAATAACATTCCGGTCGTCGGCAAGGAGCAGGTGATACACCAGCGTGAAATGCATTGGCTTCGCATCGATCGATATTACGAAGGCGAACCTGATGCCCCTGTAAGCTACTTCCAGCCGATGCTTTGCATGCAATGCGAGCAGGCGCCTTGCGAAGTCGTCTGTCCCGTCGGTGCGACGGTGCACGATTCCGAGGGGTTGAACGTGATGGTGTACAACCGTTGCGTCGGCACGCGGTTCTGCTCCAACAACTGTCCCTATAAGGTCCGCCGGTTCAATTACTTTGCTTTTGCGCAGGAAGAGCAGCGCCCGCCGCAGTCGCGCAATCCCGACGTCACCGTGCGCGGACGCGGCGTGATGGAGAAGTGCACTTTCTGCCTACAGCGCATCGCTGAGGCGCGCATCACGGCGGATCGCGAAAACCATCCGGTCGGCGACGTCAAGACTGCCTGCCAGGCGGCCTGTCCGACGCAGGCCTTTACCTTCGGCAATATGGCCGACCCGAACAGCGAGGTCGCCAAGCGCAAGCAGAGCCCGCTCGACTACGCATTACTGGCCGATCAGAACACGCATCCGCGCGTGACCTATGAGGCGCGCATCCGCAATCCCAATCCCGAGCTCGATGGTGGCAGCGGATGACCGATATCACTGCCCCTCATACGCTTCATTCCGAAAGTCCCAGCGGAGACGCGCGGCCGCCGCTGCTGAGCGATCCGGTGGTTTTGCCAGACGCTACCAATGAGTTGATGACCGAGCACATCTGCGCAATCGCACTGCGCGAGCGCGCCTATTTGTGGTGGTGGATCGCGTTTATCCCGGCCTCTCTGCTCAGCGGTGTCCTGGTGGTTGCGATTGTGTGGCTGTTCTACGCGGGCATCGGCATCTGGGGTGTGGACTGGCCGGTGGCGTGGGGCTTTGCACTCATCAGCTACGTCTGGTGGATCGCCATCGCATCCGGCGGAACATTCGTCTCGGCGCTATTTTATCTGGTGAAAGTGGAGTGGCGAACCTCGACGAACCGCCTCGCCGAAACCATGACCCTGTTCGCGGCAGCGTGCGCGGGGATTTATCCTATCCTGCATCTCGGCCGCCCATGGTTGTTCTATTGGCTGTTTCCCTACCCCGACACGATGGATCTGTGGCCGCAATTCCGCAGTCCGTTGCTATGGGATTTTTTCGCGCTCCTGACCTATGTCATCGCTTCCATACTGTTCTGGTATCTTGGCCTGCTGCCCGATCTGGCGACGGTCCGTGATCGCGCTACGATCCGCAAAAAGCAGATTTTGTACGGCGTTATGGCGCTAGGCTTCCGCGGCTCTGACGCTCAATGGCGGCATTATCACGCGACATACGGCGTACTGGCCGCGATCATGGCCCCACTCGTCGTCTCTGTGCACAGCGTCGTTGGATTGGATTTCGCGGGAGCCGCTACCACCGGATGGCATTCGACTCAGTTCCCGCCATTTTTCGTGTTCGGAGCGTTGCTGTCGGGCTTTGCCATGGTGCTGCTGTTGATCGCGCCGATGCGCCGGCTCCTGAACCTGCAGGACTTCATCACCGGGCGACATTTTGATGTGCTGTGCCGGCTGATGTTGGTGAGCAGCCTGTGTCTTGGTTACGCCTACATGATGGATGCCTTCACCACTTTCTACGGCCCCGACCAAGCGGACAAGACGATGTTCATCGACAAGGTCAGTGGCTCCTTATGTGCCGTCTATTGGGCAACCATCCTATTCAACGTCACGCTGCCGCAGCTGATGTGGTTTCGGCGGCTGCGTACGAACCAATCTGTGGTCATGCTCATCAGTGCCGGCGTGATCGTCGGGATGTGGTGCGAACGCTACACGATCGTCGTCATGAGTCTGCGCCGCACCCATTTGCCGTCGGCGTGGGGAGACTTCCACGGCACGATTTGGGATTGGGCGACGCTGGTTGGCACCTGCGGCTTGTTCCTGACCGGAATTCTGCTGGCCGTTCGGTTCATGCCGGTGATCTCGATGTTCGAGATGCGCGCGCTGATCCAACGACGGCGTGGAGGAGAGCAGGCATGAGCGGCGGCCTAGTCGCATCCTTCGCAACGGAAGCCGCCTTGCGCGATGCGCTGCAGCGGTTGCGCGCCGAACACGTCGAAGGCCTGCGGACATACACGCCCAAAGCCCTCGAGGGTGAACCGACGAATTCGCCGCTGCCGCTCGTTATCTTCGCTGCGGGAATGATTGGCGTCGCCGCTGCGTTCGCAATGCAGGCTTATGCCGACGTCATCAGTTATCCGCTCGATATCGGTGGCCGTCCCAAATTTTCCTGGCCTTCCTTCGTGCCGAGCGCCTTTGAGATCGGGGTCATGTTTGCTCTCATCGCCGGCGTGTTTGGCTATTTCGTCATCAACCGCATGCCGCAGCTTTACGAGCCAATCGACGAATGCGACTGCATGCGACGAGCGATGCGTGACCGATGGATTGTCGCCATTCACTCCGACGATCGCAATGAACTCGCGAACGCTCGCTCAATTCTGGATCGCCTTCACCCCGCAGCGATCGAGGAGGTGCCGGAATGAGGCACGCGATCCTGCTTGTCGTCCTTTTACTGCTTGGAGGCTGCGATGATATGGCGACGCAGCCAAGGCAGAAGGGCTATTCGCCGGATGTCGCGCCCGCACAGGAGCCCTCCGGGGCGGTCGAATTCCTCGACAAACCTGTGCCGGCGCCCCCGGTGACCCCGGCGCTCCTGCAACGCGGCCAGGAAAGATTTCGAATTCTACTGCACGCCTTGCCATTCCGAACTCGGCGATGGGAACGGTATGATCGTGCAGCGCGGTTTTCCGCGACCGCCGTCGTACCATATCGACCGCCTGCGTCAGGCGCCAGTCCAGCATTTCTACGACGTCATCACAAATGGTCACGGCGCGATGTACTCGTTTGCCGAGCGTGTGCAGCCGGCGGATCGGTGGGCGATCGTGGCTTACATTCGCGCCTTGCAACGCAGCCAGAACGCGACCCTCGCAGATGTGCCATCGGACCAGAAAGGCGCGCTGCAATGACCCGGGGTCGCGCGGAGCTTCTAGCTTGGACCGTGGGTGGCATCGGCCTCGTCGCGACGGTAGTCGGGTGGACCGTCGCACCATCAGCCTTTCCGCATGCATGGCTCGCCGCCGTGACGGTCTGGATGGGCTGGCCACTCGGTTGCATGGGATTACTTCTGATTCATGCATTAACCGGCGGACGATGGGGTGTGGCGATTAGGCCCCAGCTCGTTGCCGGCATGGTAACGCTGCCGCTGCTGCTTCCGGCCTTAATCCCGTTGATGACCATGCTTGCTGCGCTTTATCCGTGGGCACGAGCGGGTGCGGCATTGCATTTGGATAATCGATTTTATCTCAACCTGCCGTTCTTCGCCGGCCGCGTCATCCTCTATCTGATCGTCTGGTTCGGACTCGCCGAATTGATCCTACGTGCGCTCCGACGACCGGCGCCAGAAGCAGCGCTGGCGCGACTTGCACCGCCCGGGTTGATCCTCCTGGCGATCACCGTCACTTACGCATCGATCGACCTGACGATGTCGCTCGATCCGCGCTTCGTCTCAAGCGCTTACGGTATGATCCAAATCTCCGAGATGGGACTGTTGGCGCTGTCGGTGTCGGCGTTCGCCGCCGCCGTCGGATTGCCGCCGGACGAAGGCACCAGGCAAAGCCTGGGGCGGCTGTTGTTGGGACTCTTGGTACTGTGGGCCTACCTCGACTTCATGCAGGTCTTGATCGTCTGGCAATCAGACTTGGCAGCGGAGGCGCCCTGGTACATTGCCCGCTCGACCGGCGGATGGGGCATCGTCGCGGCCGTGGTCGCGGCGGTCCATTTCGTACTGCCCTTCTTCGCTCTGATCTGGCCGCAGGTGCAACGCTCTCGGCGTGGGATCGCGGGTGTGGCCGCGCTGCTGGTGCTGAGCGCGGTTGTCCATGGTTGGTGGCTGGTGGTTCCGGCGTCTGGACGCGGCTTCGGTCTGCTCGACGTTCTAGCCGTGTTCGGCCTGCTGGGTGTCGCTGCGGCATTCGCATTGCGCGCGCCGCTATTGCCGATGATGCCGGATGTGGTGCGTTCCCATGCCTGAAAAGCTGCTCGCACCGGCGCGACATGAGACGAGCGACGTCGGGCCGGCGTTCATCTGGATCGGCGTGCCGTTGGTTCTCGTGACGGTGCTTGCTCTGGCGCTGCTGGTTCTGTGGCTCTACCCGAAGTCTATGAACGACCAAGGCAGGCGCTTGGTCTTGCCGCAATTCCCAAATCCGCAACTGCAGTCGAATCCCCCCGAGAGCATGGCGCGATTCTACGCCGAGGAAATGCAACGGCTGAACGGTACCGGCTGGATCGACAAGGCCAAGGGAACGGTGCACATCCCGATCGGGGATGCGATGCGCAAGATTGCCGAGGAGGGCATTCCGGGCTGGCCGACGCCGCAGGAGAAACGGCCATGAAGCTCCGGGTTGCCATCCTGCTGGCGTTGTCGTCATTGGTTTTGTCGGCAGCAGCGCCGCCACCCGATCTCGGCGAATTCGCCTATCGGCAGCGGCTCGGCAATCAACTACCCCTCGACACGGTGTTTCGTGACGAGACCGGCCGCAGCGCAGCACTGGGCGATCTTCTCAGCGGCAAGCCGGCGGTCCTGGCACTGGTGTATTTCCACTGTCCGAACCTGTGCGGCATCGTGCGCACCGACCTGTTCGATGCGCTCGCCAGGACCGGCATGACGGCCGGCCGGGACTATACGCTGATCGCCTTGAGCATCGATCCGACAGAGACAGTGGATGATGCAAAGCAGGCGAAGTTGGAGGATCTGTCACGCTACCCGCTCAAGGGAGGGCAACAGGCCGCTCATTTCCTGACCGGCTCGGCCGAAAGCGTCCAGGCCGTCGCGGCCGCCGTCGGGTTCCGCGACCGCTTCGACCCGGACCTCAAGCAGTTCCTGCATCCCGCCGGAATTGTTTTCACGACAGCGAACGGTGTCGTCTCGAGCTATCTGCTCGGCGTCGGATACGAGCCTGGTGACGTACGGCTGGGCGTGACGCGAGCCAATCTGGGCAGCATCGCGACCGCGGCATTACCTGTCCTGTTGCTCTGCTTCCACTACGATCCGCAGACCGGCCGCTACACGCTCGCGATCATGAAACTGCTACGCCTGGCCGGGCTGATCACCGTCGTGACCATAGCCGGCACGCTGTTCCTCGCTTTCCGTCGCGAAAGGAGGCGGGCATGAGGCTTTGGCTTACGCAGGCAACGACCAGTGCGCCCGAGGTGGATTATCTCATCCTCGCGCTTCTGCTGATCTCCTGCGCCGTGCTCGCTCTCGTCTTCGGTCTGATGCTGCTTTACATGATCAAGTATCGCGCCGGCAGCGGCGTTGATCGCGGTGCACTTGCCGAAAAGACCTGGCGCCTCGAAACGAGCTGGACCATCGCGACGCTGCTGGCGTTTTTCGGGCTTTTCATCTGGGGCGCCGATCTCTACTTGCGCCTATTCCAGCCGCCGCCCGACGCGATGAAGATCTACGTCATCGGCAAGCAGTGGATGTGGAAGGTTGAGCATCCCGGCGGCCAGAGCGAAATCAATGCGTTGCATCTGCCGATCGGACGCCCGATCGCGCTGGTGATGACGTCGGAGGATGTGATCCACGACTTCTCCGTTCCGGCATTCCGGATCAAACACGACGTGCTGCCGGGCCGTTACGAGACGCTGTGGTTCCAGGCCAAAACGGCCGGCACCTATCATTTGTTCTGCACGCAACTCTGCGGCACCGGCCATGCCCAGATGATCGGCGAGATCGTCGCGATGACCGGACCCGAGTATCAGAAATGGCTGGAGCAGAAGGCGCCAGCGAGACATTAGCGGCGGCTGGAAAGACCTTATTCATGCGCAACGGCTGCAGCGGCTGCCACGGCGGCAATGGCGTCGGCGGCAACCAAGCGGGAAGCACGGTGCGCGCCCCGCCGCTCGCTGGACTTTACGGCAGTGCCGTGACTCTGGCGGACGGCAGTGTGGTCACCGCCGATGACCGCTACATCCGCGACTGCATCCTTCTACCCGGCACCCAGCGCGTGGCCAGCTATCCGCCCGTCATGCCGACCTTCGCCGGTCAGATCAGCGAGGACGATCTCATCAAAATCATCGCCTACATCAAATCCCTGGCGACGGAGAATCCGTCATGAGCGCGACGACGATTGAGACTTCGGAGTACGCGGAACTCATATCTGACGGACGGCTTCACGCTGCGCAGCTGGCTACTGACGACAGATCACAAGCGAATTGCATTGCTCTATCTTGGGACGTATCACCTTCTTCTTCTTTATTGGCGGCGCAGCAGCAGCGCTCATCCGCTACAATTTACTCGTGCCGCAAGGCATGATTGCTTCGGCCGAAACCTACAACAGGATGTTCACCATGCACGGCGTGGTGATGGTGTGGTTTTTTCTGATCCCAGCCGTTCCGGTCACACTGGGCAATTTTGTCGTGCCGTTGATGCTGGGCGCGCGCGATCTCGCATTCCCGAGATTGAATCTCATTAGCTGGTATCTGTTCGTTATCGCCGGCATGGTCGCTATCTACAGTTTATTCGTCGGCGGGGTCGATACCGGATGGACGTTTTATACGCCCGCTTCGCTACGGAATACTCCAAAGGCCACGTCGTGGCGACGGTTGTCGGCATTTTCATCGCTGGTTTTTCTTCCATTGCGACCGGGCTGAATTTCATTGTCACGATCCATCGGCTGCGCGCGCCGGGGATGACTTGGTACAGGATGCCGGTGTTCCTGTGGTCGCTTTATGCCACCAGCGTCATCCTGGTGCTTGCGACGCCGGTCCTGGCGATGACGCTGATGCTGCTGGCATTCGAGCGCATCTTCCACGTTGGCGTGTTCGATCCGGCGCTGGGCGGCGACCCGTTGCTGTTCCAGCACCTGTTCTGGTTCTATTCCCATCCGGCCGTCTACGTCATGATCCTTCCCGGTTTCGGCGTCGTCAGCGAGATCATCCCGGCTTTCTCGCGCAAACGGATTTTCGGCTACAACTTCATCGTCTGGTGCAGTATCTCGATCGCGGTGATCAGCTTCCTGGTCTGGGGCCACCACATGTTCGTGGCCGGCACGTCGATCTACTCGTCGTTGGTGTTTTCTATTCTGAGCTACATGGTCGCGGTGCCATCCGCGATCAAAGTGTTCAACTGGATTGGCACGATGCACAAGGGTTACATCCGGTTCGACGCGCCGATGCTGTATGCTCTAGGCTTCATCGGCCTTTTCACCATTGGCGGTCTGACCGGCTTGTTCGTTGCCGCGCTTGGCGCCGACGTGCACCTGACGCAGACCTACTTCGTCGTCGCGCATTTCCATTACGTCATGGTCGGCGGCATGGTCTCCGCCTTCTTCGCCGGACTGCATTATTGGTGGCCAAAGATTACCGGGAGGATGTATCCGGAAATGTGGGGCCGCCTGGGCGCGCTTATCATCTTCATCGGCTTCAACCTCACCTTCTTCCCGCAATTCATCCTTGGCTATCTGGGTATGCCGCGGCGCTATCATTCCTACCCGCCGGAGTTCGAGGTGCTCAACGTGCTCTCGTCAGCCGGCGCCACGATCCTGGCGGTCGGCTACCTGCTGCCGCTGGCTTATCTGACGTGGTCGCTTGTTCTACGGCGCAGCGGGCGCCCGCCAATCCCTGGGAAGCGACCGGTCTGGAATGGCAAACACAGTCGCCGCCACTCACCGAGAACTTCGACGAGACCCCGATCGTCACCGATCCACCCTACAACTATCCGCCGCCCGAGGTCGTCCCGCACCGTGTCTGAAACCAGTCTGCCGCACGAGTTCCAATACTCCAGCGCCGGCCACCAGGCAGGAACCGCGATCTCCGGCATGTGGCTGTTCCTCGCGACCGAAGTGCTGTTCTTCGGCGCGATTTTCCTGAGCTGGATTTATTGCCGTCACTGGAACCAGGCGGGCTTCGATGCGGGCGCTCAAATGACTCAACTCGCGATCGGCACCATCAACACCGTGATCTTGTTGACCAGCAGCTTGGTCTATAGCGCGGGCGTCGCCTTCATCGAGGCGGGGAACAGCCGCCGGCTGATCCAGTGCTGCGCCATAGCCTGGGCGCTTGGCTTCTCTTTTCTGATCCTCAAATTCGGGCTTGAGTACTATAAGGACTTTGACACGCACCTGTTCCCCGGACCGGACTTCGCCAATCAGCGGCACGCTTGGCGGCGGAGCGAAACTCTTTTTCGTATTCTATTTCGTGAGCACAGCGCTCCACGGCATTCACATGATTGGCGGCCTGGTGCTGGTCGGATGGATTATTCTGCGCGCCCGACGGGATGAGTTTTCGCCTTTGTACTACACACCGGTGGTCGTGGTCGGCCTCTATTGGAGTTTCGTCGACATGGTGTGGATCGTGCTTTACGCGCTCATCTATCTCGTGGGGCGCGGATCATGACAGACCGCATTTACGCAACTTGCTGGCGACCTGGATTGTGCTGCTGGTTCTTTTGGGAACGGAGTTCGGCGCAAGCTTTCTGCCGTTGGCGCGATCGGCCAGGCCGCTGATTCTTGATTCCGGTCGTGCTGATGGTGGCGGCCGTCGCGACAATGTTCATGCAGGTCGGGCGGGGACCCACGATCGTGCGCCTTTTTGCCGTTGCGGCCCTGGTCTGGCTGACCGTTCTGCTCGGCCTAGGCAGCTTGGACCCGATGACGCGAATAGAATATCACGTCGAAGACGGATCCCTGAAGTAATGTGAACGTTCAGTCGTGCCTGGACGGATATTTCCGCCGCCGCTCACGGCCGCGTTGAACGAGTGGGTCGTCCAATCGTTGCATGTAATGACATGACGTAGATTTTAACGCGGGGCTATCAGATGAAACGCCCAAATATGCGCATTTCCGATAAAAGGCCCTGCCTGATTGAAAGATGCCTATGACGAATACTTCTCTGCCGATCGCAATGTTCGGCCGCACGCCGGACGGCCGTGAAGCTGCGCTTCATACCTTGCAAAACGAACACATGCGCATCCAAGTTACCGACTTTGGCGGCCGCATTGTATCTGTCGAGGCACCGGACAGAACCGGCCGACGGCATCATATTGTACTTGGGTTCGACAGCGTCGCTGACTATGTCCATGCCGGCGGAGCCTTCGGTGCGCTACTTGGCCGCAATGCAAACCGGATCGCGGGCGGCTGTTTCACATTGGACGGGCGCACCTATAAGCTGTCGAAAAATGAAGGTGACTCGACGCTGCACGGCGGCAAGGTGGGATTCGACAAGGTATTCTGGCGCGTCGACGGATCCGACGTGTCAAAACTCATCCTCAAACATATTAGCCCGGATGGCGATCAGGGTTTTCCAGGCGAGCTCACGGTTCATGCCACTTATTATTTGGAGAGCCACTGCCTTTCGCTCACGCTAGAGGCCACGACCACGAAAGCTACGCCCGTCAGTCTCAGCGCCCATCCATACTTCAATCTTGGCGGCCTTCCGGCAGGCGATGTACTCGACCACGAGATCACGATTGAAGCAGATGGGTTTCTTCCCACAGATGCCAAACAAATACCGACCGGTGAAATCCGCAAAGTTCATGAAACGGCGTTCGATTTCCGCAAACCTGTGACTGTGGGGGCGCGCATTTGCCAAGCAGATCCTCAGCTTTTATTCGGGAAAGGATATGATCACTACTTTGTTCTTGGAAACGGGCATAGCGGAACGCCGCGCATTGCCGCTCGTGCCGTGCACCCGCGGAGCGGTCGCGTGCTGGAGATAATAACGACACAGCCTGGAACGCAGTTCTACACGGGCAATAACTTGAATGGTTCCGTTGCAGGACGGGGCGGCGCCTATCGGCAGTCTGCTGGCTTTGCTTTTGAGCCTCAAGGCTTTCCCGATGCACCCAACCAAGCGAAGTTTCCGACCACCATTTTGCGTCCCGGCATGACCTATCGTGAAGTGATAAAATATTGCTTCACGACGAACTGATGCCTTCAACCTCTGACGGTCGAGTGCAAACCGAAACCGCGCTCTTCGATATGACCGTCATCCCGTCTCGGCGAGCGTCCCACCGAGCGCGCGAAAGGGTTCGGGAATGACACCGTGGCTCGCCCAGGTGGCGAGCGAAGGAACCTCCAATGGATCTTGAAATCACCGTAGGCCCATCGCACCTTGCTTGCATCAAGGCAACAGTGTTCTGATCACGAACGAGATGGCCAGATTTCTTGGCCCAGCTGACAAAGGTCTTTATTTCTTTGATACCCGTCTGATCAGTAGCTGGAGCGTCTATGCAAACGGCGAGACTTGGGATTTGCTCAACGCAGGTAACATCACCCATTACGCTTCGCGCATATTCCTCACTAATCGAGCGATTACCACTGAGGCCGGCGAGATCCCGCCACGCACGCTCGGTCTCGTGCTCAGCCGTTCGATCAGTGGAGGCGTTCATGAGGATCTGGATCTCGTAAACCATGGCATGAAGCCGGTGCGCTTCAATCTTGAGATCTCGATCCGCAGCGACTTTGCCGATCTGTTCGAAGTCAAGTCGGGGCATATCGTGCGGCGCGGTCGGATCGCCACGGAATGGTCCAGCGACAAATCACAGCTAAGAACCATCTATCGCAACCAAGATTTCTGCCGGGAGGTGACTATTCTGATACGGCAGAATGGGTCGCAGCCGGTTTATGCCAATGGCCGCATTAGCTTTGAGGTCGACCTTCCACCTGGAGCCGCCTGGCACAGTTGCCTGCTTTATGAACTTGGTGACGGCAAGGCGCGCTTCGAGGCACCGGAACAGCTGCATAGCCGATTGCAAGCACTCGAAAGTTGGCCAGAGACTCGACGATTGGCAACAAACGGTTCTCAAGATCCGCACCAGTAATGAGGAATTCTATCGCCTTTTTCGTCAGGCCGTCGGCGATATGGCCGCGCTACGCCTGCCGATCGCGGGTACCGACCACTTACAATTTGTGCCGGCCGCGGGCGTACCCTGGTTCGTGGCCCTGTTCGGCCGTGACAGCCTGATTGCCTCGCTACAGACCGCGCTTGTCTATCCCGGCTTCGCCCGCGGGGCTCTCGATGTGCTGGGGTCGCTGCAGGCCACCGAACGCGACGATTACCGAGATGCCGAGCCCGGCAAGATCATGCATGAGTTGCGCCTTGGCGAACTCGCACATTTCAAGCTTGTGCCGCATACACCCTACTACGGCACCGCGGACGCGACACCGCTCTATCTCATCGTGCTTCATGTCGCTTGGCGTTGCACGGGGGATGCCGAGCTCCTTGAGCGGCATCTCAAGACCGCGGAGGCATGCCTCGAGTGGATCGACAATTACGGCGATCGCGACGGCGACGGCTTCCAAGAATACGCGACGCGTTCGCCGGTGGGTTATGAGAACCAGAGCTGGAAGGATTCCGGCGACGCTGTCGTTTATCCAGATGGATCACTAGTGAAGGGACCGAAGGCTCTTTGTGAGCTTCAAGGTTATGTCTATGACGCCTGGATCCGTATGGCCGAGATATTCGATGAACTGGGCAAAGCCGATCGCGCGCGCGATCTCCGGGACAAGGCGACCTCCCTGTTTCGCCGTTTCAACGAGGTGTTCTGGGACGAGGCCTCTGGCTTCTACGCCTACGCGCTGGATGGCGAGAAAAAGAAGGTTCTGACAGTCGCTTCGAATCCTGGCCATTGTCTGTGGTCAGGCATTGTCCCGCCTGATCGCGCCGGTCGGGTCGTGAAGCGATTGATGGAGCCGGACATGTGGAGCGGCTGGGGCATCCGAACCCTGTCGGCCGACCCATCCGGCCTACAATCCCTATTCATACCAGAATGGCGCGGTATGGCCGCACGACAACGGCATCATCGCGATGGGCTTCCGGCGCTACGGATTTGCCGACGAGGCTGCACGGATCGCCCGCGATGTCAGCGGAGCCGCAAGCTATTTCATGCTGCATCAAGTGCCGGAACTCTACTCCGGCGTCGAGCGTGACCCCACCAATTTTCCTGTCCAATATCTCGGCGCGAATGTGCCGCAGGCTTGGGCGGCCGGCTCCGCCTTCGCGTTTTTACAGACGATCGTCGGCTTTCAGCCGTGACGCCCCTCACGGCCGGCTCTATATCGACCCGCATGTTGCCGGCATGGTTGCCCGACCTCACAGTGATGGATCTCCAGCTCGGGACACAAAACTTCGACTTTCGCTTTTGGCGTGACGGCGAGAAGACCCGGTGGGAGGTGCTCAAGGGAGATCGCGAGGCGGTCGTCGAGCGTCGGCTATGCCGGTGAAAGTCAGTTGCAGCCGGGTGATGACACGGCTTTCAAATCCGGATCTTGATGAAGAGTCAATATGCTTGGTGAGCTTCACACTAGCGACGCGCGCTGCGGCTGCAATGCGTTGAGTACCACGCCACCATTCTCGCTTGATTTGCTTTTGCGTACTTGTTAGTTCAACGCCAGCATATTGCTTTGCAAGGGCCTCAAGCCGCTCACAATTATCGGCACTTAATGTAGCGCTCGAGCTAAGCGTCAGTATAAGGCTGGCAGATAACCCCACTCTGAACCGACGCGTGAGCCCACTCTTGGGCTCGTTTCTGCCGTGGGACATGCGCAAGACTCTGGCGTGACGGCGGCAACAAGTGATTCGGCACTTCGACAATTAAACACTTATTACTGGGCGTCGTTCCGTAAGTGTTAAGTAAAAAGTTTGGAACGAGCAAAACGTTTCTGCATGCCTCTACATCCGAAGCGCCACTTCATATTCAAATCCTTCCTCACTCCAATCTAAGCGCGATTTGCCTTCGTGCTGGCGAATCATTTGTTCCAGGATGCGCGTCCCAAAGCCTTGATGGCTTGGCGCTTTGGTCGGCGGTCCGCCGCGTTCGGTCCAACGCAGAATGAAACGTTCATCTGAAGCACGTGACCATGCGACAGTCACATGTCCTTTGGCCACGGATAATGCGCCATACTTAGCCGCGTTTGTCGCTAGCTCATGCAGAATCACTGCAATTGTCTGAGCCATATTCGGTGCAAGCATCAATTCGGGGCCATCCGTTCGCACACGTCCCCCTTCATTAACACTGTAGGGTGCGAGCTCTTGCTTTACGATTCTGGATAGCTCGGCCCCAATCCAGCGCGATTGAACGAACAATGTGTGGACATTTGCGAGCGCCCGAATGCGTCCTTCAATCGACCGCTTGAGTCCCTCGGGCGTGTCGGACTGTAAAAGGCGAACGGTCGCCTGTACGGTTGCCAACAAATTCTTAGCACGATGCTCAGCCTCGCCAGCAAGGATGGCGATTTGCTGCTCACTTTGCTTACGCTCAGTAATATCGCGTGCAATTTGCGAAGTGCCGATGATTTCGCCCTGCAGATTTTTGGCGTGAGAAATGGACAGCGCGACCTCTACGAGGCTGCCGTCCTTTCGTTGGCGAACAGTATCATAACGCTCAGCGTGGTCGCCGCACCGTACACGTTCAAAAATCGATAACTCCTTCTCACTGTGATTCGATGGGATTAAAAGAGAAATACGCTTACCCAACGCTTCCTTGCGAGCGTAACCGTAAAGATGCTCGGCCTCTGTTCCAGCTCGTAATAACACCGTCGAGGTTGCAGCTCACGACCGCATCGTCGCTATGTTCGACGATCAAGGCGAGCTGCCGATATCGTCCTTCGCTTTCGCGCAGCGCGATAAGGTCCGCAGCCTGTCGGGCTATCACATCCAATTGCTGCAGCGCCCATTCTTCTGGCCGATGTGGTGCGCGCCAGTGGGTTGAAATCATGCCCAGAAGCGCGCCGGACCGTGAACGCAGTGGTGTGGATTGAACAGCGCGAATGCCCGAGCGACGAAACTCATGAAGATCAACCCTGCCCGTGAGGAAGCCACAGGCCTCGATATCTGGGACGATGATGCGACAGTCGGCATGGAGTGCTGCAGCGCACGTGCCTGATATCAATTGCGAAGGCGGACGTCGCGTCGTTGACAGACCCAACTCGCTCGTGCGATGTTACTTTTGCCGGGCTTGATTGCAGTCGCCCGGCTTTCGTCAAGGCACTTCGCCCAAGCGCTGCACTTCGCCCGCCTGCCGGGCTGAGCAGCTTTGGTGAAATGCCATACCACCAAACAGTTCAAGTACGGCAGCGGGATGGGAGGATACCATGCCCGCACTCGCCTTCCTATCGCGTACCTGCATCCGTGCTCGTCACAATCGATGGGCAATCACGTCTATCACTCGCATCGGCGCAGCCTTCGCGTTGGCTTTGTCGTTGGTTAGTACTCAAGCGAGCGCAGACGAAATCAGCCTGTTGTCCGCGGCGGCGATGCAATCGGTGCTCAAGGAGACCGCGGCTGGGTTCGAGCACACCTCCGGTCACAGCCTGATCATCACCTACGACACGATCGGGGGAATAGACAGACGTCTGCGGAATGGCGAGGCGTACGACATCGTCATTGGATCAAGTCTTATCATGCCGTCCCTCGCGCAGGCGAACCGGCTCGATTCGAAAAGCTTAGTCGATGTGTGTCGGACCGCGATCGGAGGTGTTGTCCCGACAGGGACAACGAAGCCTTCGTTTGCTTCGATCGACGATTTCAAGCGCGCTTTGCTCAACGCCAAGTTTGTAATCTATGCTGATCCGGTGCGGGGCGGTGCGGCTGGCGTTCACATTGCGCGTCAAATCGAAAAGCTCGGGATTGCAGAGCAGTTGAAACTCAAAACCAGAGTGGCGGCCGGGGGCGACATCACCGAAGTTACATTGGCGTTGGGCGATGGCGCTCTCGGCATGACGCAAGTGAGCGAGATTGTTCAGAAGAAAGGCGCGGAATTTATCGGTGTCCTTCCGGACGAGTTACAGAACTACACGGTCTTCGTGGCCGGCACTCGCTCGCAGCCCTCCAAGGCCGTCGCGGCATACATCTCATTTCTGCAAACTCCACGCGTGCGCGATGTCATCAGAGCTAAGGGCATGCAATAAGATCGTGACGACGCGATTCACGGCTAGGTGCCGCCGGAGATTTGAGAGTTCACTCCACAGCGTCTTCTGTATCGATCGTCCGCTCTGTCGCTGGGTCAGAGCGGACATGCATACTGCTACGGCCGAACGTCCGATAAGCGACGCCCCTTGGCTGCACGCGCCAGCCTGTCGGCGACGCGAGCCGAAATGGTGAGGGATCCAATTGAAGGATTACCAAACTGAAGTTTGGCAACCGGCCAAAACAAAACAGTCTTTCTCGTGACCCTGATGTCCTCCCACGGCACAAAAAAATCACGGCAAAACGGTCCAAACGCTCGTATGATTCCAACCCGGAACCCAGAAGGACAGACATCCAAGGTCAGAATGCCCCTCATGCCGACCTGCGAAGCAATCCGGTGCTGGTAATTCGCGAAGACTCTTCAGTATTACCGGCACCCATGCATGTAGCGAACGGATCGTTCGAATTGATTTTGCTGAACTGTGGAGTGAATGCTCCTTGGCAGTTTACCTATCAATTTGCCCACGAGCTGAACTCATCTCGCGGCGCGAAGCGACTTACAATTCGGCCAGAGCGGCCGCCACGCTTGGATTGAGGAGGTTCTTTGTGGAGCCGGCTCGATATACGCTCTGCGATGCATGGCTAAGGAGGGAGGATCCCATCTTGAGGCTAACGCGCGAGATTATCTACTAAATCACACGACGTTTGATTACTCGTCTGCTGGCGTTACCAAAGAATGGTTTGCTACAAATTCAGCTCAGATATTTTCGTCTAGGAGCGAGACTGCCACTAACTGCGAAAATTGCGGGAGCCGTCGTCGACGCTTGTCCTGATGCGTGCTGTTCGCCCTCCCAACCGTCACATCACGCCGGACACCCGGCGCGATCTCGTTCAAGCCGCGAGTGCGGCCGGTTCCTTGTAGCGCTCACCCTTGGCCATGATCGTCCACGCCATCCGTGCGATCTTGTTGGCGAGCGCGATGGCCGCGACCTTGGTGGGTCGCCGCGCCAACAATGCAGTGAGCCAAGGCCTATGCTTAGTGCCATGGATTTTGGCGTAGCGGATGACGGCAAGCGCACCGGTCGTGAACAGGCTGCGCAGATAGCGATCACCTCGTTTGCTGATGTTGCCGAGCCTGTCCTTGCCTCCACTCGAGTTCTGCTTTGGCACCAGCCCGATCCACGCCGAGAAGTCTCTTCCTGATCGGAACACCTTCGGGTCAGCGACGCTGGCAACCAGAGCAGTCGCCAGTGCGGGACCGACGCCGGGTATATCGTCGAGCCGCCGGCTTACCTCACTTGATCTGTGCCAAGCGCTGATCATCCGGTCGAACTTCAGGATCTGAGCCTTCAGCGTCTGCAGTTGAGCGCCGAGAGCAGCGACACACGCTCGTGCAACCTCGGGCAGTCGCGGGTCACTTGCATCGGCGGCGACCCCAAGCAGTTGTTCGACACCATTGCGGCCGACCGAGGCGACGATCCCGAACTCGGTCAGAAGAGCACGGATGACGTTGATCACCGAGGTCTGCTGGCGGAAGAACAAGTGACGGGTACGATGCAGTGTCAGGCAGCTCATACCAGGCCGAGGTGCGGGCGCAATGTGACAAATTCCATTTGGGGTTCAATGACCGCTTCGGGTCAAAAGCGGACATCGGATTGGCAGAAAGCTCAGGTCTGCTTTCCCGCTGAGAGCGGACATCGTTAAAATCGCCCACCATGTCGATTAAGTGCCAATAGGAGACTCATGCGACGCAGCAAATTTGGTGGGATTCAATGGGGGCAAAAGATCCGTCTTAGTTCGAAATGAATGCCCTGATTTCTTGTAAAAATCGAGGGAAGGCGGGCTCGTCTTCAAGGATAAGGTGATTGCCGCTTGGCAGCGACACGAACCGTGCTCCCGGGATTCCTGCCGCAAGCTTCCTGCCTAAATCAAAGGGTACGCGGGCATCGTCTCGCGAATGCATGACAAGGGTAGGAACAGAAACTTGACCTAACAGTGCGCTCACGTCCGTATCGCCGTTAGCAATAAGGTTGCGCACGGCATCTTCTGGCGAGGTCGAGATCCGTTGCAGCTCATTGAACCAGTCGGCCTGCGCCTTGGTTCCGCCCGGTATGAATTGCGACGTGAAAAGCTGACGAAATGCCGGATTCTCCTGGCCCCAGCCAAGGCGCATCAAGGTCAGCATCGCCTCCGCTTGCTGCTCTTCTGCGGCCGATCGGGCGCGCTTCGCCGAGCCGACCGCGTATCCCCCGAACAAGATCAGATGTGTGACGCGTTCCGGATGGCGTACCGCGTAAGCGATTGACACCGCGCATCCCTGAGAGATCCCGAGCAACGCGAAGCGTTCAAGGCCGGCGGCGTTCACGACGGCCTCCAGATCGCCTACGAATGACTCGAACGAAACGTCTTCGACATTGCGGTCCGAGAGGCCGTTGCCGCGGGCGTCGTAGCGGATCAGCATGTGGTCACGGGATAGCTCTCGATAGAGGTGCCGCCAGATCGGGCTCTCGAAATCGAATTCGAGATGCGTCATCCAATTTCCGGTCTTGACCAATGGTGGCCCGTTGCCCGTGCGCGCATAGGCGAGTTGAACACCATCTCGCGTCAGACAGAATTGAATCTTCTGCTCGTAGTGCGGCTCGGGCCGATGTGTGTTAGCTATTGGCCGATCAGCCACGGGTTGAGCGAGTTCGGGCTCCGGCAACGCTTCTATCTCTTTCGAGGCGAGCCCAAAGACGCCAATTGCACGGGAGATGTTTTTTACCGTCTGCTCCCCCAAATCGGCAAAGGCGAGAGATAGCTTGTCCCTAATTTGATCGTTTGCCGCACGCGAGATGCATATGCCACCTGGCTCGCAGAGAGCTTCCAAACGGGCGGCAATATTCACTCCGTCCCCGAAGATATCGTCACCGTCAATAATGATGTCGCCGACATTGATCCCGATGCGGAAGACGATGCGCAGATCCTCGGCCACGCTCGCATTGCGGCTGACCATGCCGCGCTGGATCACGACCGCGCAGCCGACTGCATCGACCACGCTGGCAAATTCGAGGAGGGCACCGTCCCCTGTAGTCTTGACCATACGGCCATGATGAGAGGCAATCGCCGGGTCAATCAGCTCGCGGCGATGGGCTTTCAGTGCGTCTAAAGTGCGGACCTCGTCGATGTTCATGAGCCGGCTGTAACCGACTACATCGGCGGCGAGAACGGCCGCAAGCCTGCGCTGAACGGTCTTGTCTGTCATGAAACCTCTAATTGACCGTGATGAACTCGCGGAGCTGCATGTCCGACCCCCAGCTCAGGAGACGGCATCGTATCGGTTTAATCGCGTGCTTTGATAGGGGGCTGAAACCGGCATCAAAAGCATTGCCCGCAGTGCACAGCCAATGTCGCAGTTGGGTCACAAGGGGACATGCGGCAGTCGCTTCGCAATGTCCGTTTTGCCCCCTATATGGACTCGACGCTAATTGATCGTCGAGTCAGTACGGGCCAGGAGCAGACACCGGCATGCCTAACTGGACGCAGCCGCGTTGCCTCCCGGCATAGTCTGCGTGGCCGGCAGCGCGATTAGCTTAGCTTCGATCTGACGCTGTCGCGAAACTTCGGCTCCTAGCCAACCACGGAAAGCGAGTAGAGCGGGATCATCTGCCCGAACGGGTCGGTATTGGAGACACCAGGCTTCGCTCTTTCTTGCAACAATACGGAACGGTGCAATGAGCCGCCCGGTTTCCAGCGCACCAGTCACGTAAAGTGGCTGCGCCACAGCGACTCCCACGCCATCGAGCGCTGCTTGCATTGCCATGGCGTTATTGTCGAAAAAAACTTCGGCGCGCGGTCGAACTGGCACACGAACACCTGCCGCATCGAACCAAAGTGTCCAGTCACCAGCCAAATGAGGAACAAAGATTAGAGTCGCTTTGCGCAAATCGGTGGGATTTACTAAATCTACGGCGAGTTCCGGCGTGCAAACCGGTATGAGCGTGCTAGGGAACAATTCTTCCGCGACATAGCCCGGCCAAACGGTCTTGTCCCGCCGAATGGTACAGGTCCAGTCGTCGCGCACCGGGCGCATCGCACCACCGGTGGCCATGCGCACTTCTATTTCGGGATGCTGCGCATAGAAGGCCGCGAGGCGAGGAATAAGCCAGTTCACGGCTAGAGTCGGACCGACACCTACGGTTAGCACGGGACCAACCCGCATCGCGGTCACTTGCTCTGTCAGCCTAGCGATCGAATCAAATGAGTCCGTGAGGCCGGATAAAAACGCTTGACCTTGGAGCGTTAACTCCAGGCCGTTGGCCTGACGACGAAACAGGGCGAACCCCAAACGCTCTTCCAGCAGCCGCACCATGCGGCTCACCGCAGTTTGCGTAACGTTCAATTCTTGAGCGGCAGCTGTGAAACTACCCTGCCGCCCCGCAGCCTCGAATGCACGCAACCCGTTTAACGACGGTAAGCGCCGCGCCATGGCGGACCCCAATTAAAAGTTGGTCTAAGTATACGATAATTGCCTTTGTGAAAAGGCTCGTTTTCCCCAATTTTATGGGTCCTACTCGCTTTTTACAACATCGGCGCAGAAAACCTAAGGCTGCATTTTATTTTGGCTGTGTGATCTGCCAGGCAGCCCTTGAGCTGCGCGGGTGACCGAATGAGGAGGTTTCCTTGGTCAGAGGTTCCATCAATGATTTCGCGCGCATCCTGGCGCTCGGAGTGTTGGTCATCATGACTGGCTTTTACTCGGGATCGGTTCTCGGCCAACAGAAAGCCGGCGTCACGCACACACCTCTTCTTCAGACAGAGTTGCCCAATTCAAGCGGTCAAGAAGTAACCGTGTGGGATACCGAGTACGCGCCCGGCGCGATCAACCCTCGGCACTTGCACCCGGCGGCTATCACGTTTCACGTCCTGTCCGGCACAGGGGTCTGGCAAGAGGATGGGAAGCCCCCTGTTACCTTGCATGCGGGCGACAGTCTGTTCGTCCCTGCTGGGACAGTTCATACACACTGGAATCCCAGCACTACTGAGCGTCTTCGATTCTTGGAGTTCATAGTGGCCGAGAAGGGTAAGGGTAGCTCCATTCCACAACCCAGAAACTGAAGCGATAGCGCTTCGTAAAAAAATGCTGCCTCCGCGCACATGCAAAATCTCGAGCTGGACCTCGATGTGCCCCGAGGTCTTCAGTCGAAGACGCGTTATTTTGCTTGTAGCCGGCTTAATGTCTCTTGTGGCCGTCGCCACTTTCTATTGGTCCGCACCTTCGACTCGTGAACGCGCGCGTACGCAGGATACGGCGGTATTGGTTAGCGTCACCATCGCCGCTCGCCGGGACGTGCCAATATATTTGACAGGGCTCGGGACGGTGCAGGCTTGGCTGACCATTGACGTCAAGTCGAAGGTCGATGGTGAACTCCTGCGCGTGAATTTCACTGAAGGCCAGCATGTCAAAAAGGGAGATATCCTCGCAAAGATCGACCCGTTGCTTTATCAAGCCGCACTTGACCAAGCCAAAGCCAAAAAGGCGCAAGACGCCGCGGCTCTTGGTGCGGCTCGAAAGGATCTTGCCCGTTTCCAGACACTCGTTCTTCGCAACGCTGAAACCCAGCAAAATCTCGACTTGCAACAGGCCAAGGTCGATCAGGCTGCCGCGGCGATCGAAGCTGATGAGGCTTCAATTGAGTTGGCGCAAATTCAGCTCGATTACACCGATATCAAAGCACCGAGCGAAGGTCGCATCGGTATTCGGCAGGTCGACCCCGGGAATATGGTACACGCGTCGGATATCAAGCCGATTGCCAATCTCGTCCTGACACAGCCCTCGACGGTCATCTTTACGCTGCCGGCGATTCATTTTGCCGACATTCGCGAGGCGCTTGAGCGTGGGCCAGTTGAGGTAACGGCGTTCGATCAAGACGATCGCATCGTACTTGCTACCGGAAAGCTGCTCCTGCTCGATAATGCCATCGATCCGGCTACCGCGACAATTCGGTTAAAGGCCGTTTTTGCCAACAATGATGAAGCATTATGGCCCGGCGAATTCGTCAACGCCCATGTACTGGTTCGAACTCGACGAAATGCCGTCACTGTTCCCGATAGCGCCATCCAAAACGGCCCACGGGGATTTTTCGCTTGGGTGGTATCGGCAAATAACACTGTTGAGCCACGGCAAATCGAAGTCGGACCGTCGACTGGCGATTTTACGGTCGTCAAAACGGGCCTGACCGAAGGCGATCGCGTCGTGACTGACGGTCAATACAAGTTGCAGCCGAAAACCGAGGTGACCTTCCGAACCGACAATCTCGGCCCGGGAAATGCGGTAAGTTCCCCATGAACATATCGGAGCCGTTTATCCGGCGTCCGATCGCCACGTCATTGCTGATGGTGGCGCTGGCTCTCCTTGGCGCGACAGGATTTTTGCGCCTGCCGGTCGCATCCCTGCCGCAGGTTGATTTCCCCACCGTACAAGTTACGGCCACGCTTGCAGGAGCGAGCGCAGAGACGATGGCATCCTCGGTCGCGACGCCACTGGAACGGCAGCTTGGCCAAATTCCCGGCGTCACGGAGATGACCTCATTCAGCGCCCTTGGAGCGACCTCAATCACCGTCCAATTTGACCTCAGTCGAAACATCGACCTAGCCGCTCAAGACATGCAGGCGGCGATCACCGCAGCAAGCAAAACGCTGCCGCAATCGATGACGACTTCCCCGACCTACAAGAAGCTCAATCCTGCAGACGCCCCAATCTTGGTTCTCGCGGCTCATTCAGACACAATGCCGACAACGGCGGTTGATGAGTACGCCGACAGCTACCTGGCCCAGCAGATTTCTCAAGTTCTGGGCGTCGCTCAAGTCTCTCTTGGCGGCGAACAGAGGCCTTCGATACGGGTGCAGGTTGACCCTGCCAAGCTCGCTACACGCGGCCTCACGCTCGAGGACGTGCGTGCTGCGATGGTCACAGCCACGACCGACGCGCCGAAGGGGTCGCTAACGACCACAAAAACAAGCTTCACAATCGGCGCCAATGACCAGATCACCAACGCCAATCAGTTCGACGACGTTATCTTATCCTACGTCAACGGCGCTCCGGTAAGAATCCGCGACATCGGCCACGCCATTGCCGCGGCGACCGACAGGTTTTCAGCGGCATATTACGACAACAGGCCGGCAATCTTGCTCTCAGTCTACAAGCAGCCGGGCGCAAATGTCCTCGATACCGTCGCGCAGATTAAACTTCTACTGCCGAGGCTCACGACGGTCATTCCGCCTGCAATCAAGATCGATACCGTATTTGACCGCACGACGACAATTCGCGCATCGGTGATGGATGTCGAGCTTACGCTGGTTCTAACAATTATCCTCGTCGTCGTCGTTGTGTTCATCTTTCTGCGCGAAACATGGACAACCTTGGTGCCCGCGTTCACGATAGTTCTATCGCTGCTCGGTGCATTTGCCGCGATGTACGCGCTCGGGTTCATTCTCGACAATCTTTCATTGATGGCACTCACGATCGCCATCGGCTTTATTGTGGACGACGCAATTGTGGAGGTCGAGAATGTCTATCGGCATATCGAAGGCGGAGCCTCCCCGCTGGAAGCGGCGGTTGAAGGGTCAGCCGAAATACGCTTCACGGTCCTCTCAATCAGCCTGTCATTGATCGCAGTTTTCGTTCCTCTATTGATGATGAGCGGGATCGTTGGGCGATTGTTCCGGGAATTTGCGGTCACGGTGATGGTCGCAGTAGCCGTGTCGGCCTTTGTCTCGTTGTCGCTTGCTCCTATGCTCTGCGCTCGCTTCCTGCGCTTCCATAAACAGGAGCGCGGTAGACTTTATCAAGCGGTCGAGTTCGGCTTTGATACGTTGCTCTCGGGCTATAGACGCAGCCTCGATGTCGCATTACGGCACCAGACGATCACGCTCTCCGTGTTCCTTGCCACGATTGCCCTTACCGTCGGGCTTGCCGTCGAAAGCCCGAAAGGGTTCTTTCCAATTCAGGATACCGGGATGGTCGGCGGACTTGCCGAGGCAGCGCAAAGCGTTTCGCCTCCGGAAATGATGCGTCTCCAACGCAGGTTAGGGGACGTCCTGGCGAAGGATCCCGGTATCGCAGGATTCGCATCGCAAACAGGCAGCACCGGAGGGGAAGGATATGCGCAAACCGCGAATACGGCGCGCTTCTTCATCGCCCTAAAGCCGCGTGACCAGCGCGATGAGACAGCCACGCAGATCATCAATCGATTGCGGCCCCAGATCGCCAAAATCGAAGGGGCGAATCTGTTCCTGCAGGCTACTCAGGATATCACTGTGGGAGGCCGGTCTTCGCGCGCCAGCTTCCAATATACGCTTCAAGATCCGGATATTCCTGAACTCATCGAGTGGTCACAAAAGTTACTTCTAAGGCTACGGACTCTAAAGGAGCTCACTGATGTTTCCACCGATCTGTTGGCGAATGGGCCGCTTCTTCGCGTGAGCATTAACCGGGACCAAGCTGCCCGATTTGGCATAACGCCTCAGGCAATCGATGACACGCTCAACGATGCATATGGACAACGGCAGGTCTCGCAGTACTTCACCCGGCTCAACACATATTGGATCATTTTGGAGATGAAGCCGGAATTGCAGGACAATTTCGCTTCGCTGGATCGGATCTACGTCAAATCGCCGCTGACAGGTCAGGCTATTTCACTTTCCACACTGGTAACCGTCGATCGAAGCCGCGTGGCTCCGCTCTCGATTTCCCATCAGGGGCAATTCCCCGCAGTCACTCTCTCATTCAACCTGGCCCTCGGGATCGCACTTGGCGACGCCGTCGATGCCATTTCCAGTGCGGCGCACGACATAGGGCTGCCAGCGAATATTGTCGGTAAGTTTCAGGGGAATGCTCAAGCGTTTCAAAGCTCACTCGCCAGTGAGCCGCCTCTGATCGCCGCAGCTCTTTTTGCTGTCTATATCATTCTCGGCATGCTCTATGAGAGTTATATCCATCCTCTGACAATATTATCGACGTTGCCATCGGCCGGGGTCGGCGCCCTCTTGGCCCTCCGCCTAGCTCACATGGATTTGTCGGTAATCGGCATCATCGCCATCATCCTCTTAATCGGCATCGTCAAGAAAAACGGTATCATCCTCGTCGACTTTGCAATTAAAGCCGAGCGGGACAATCGGATGGCGCCGCTTGAAGCAATACGCCAAGCCAGCTTGCAGCGATTTCGTCCAATAATCATGACGACCTGCGCGGCAATGATGGCAGGTGTACCCCTGGCGCTCGGCCATGGAACCGGATCTGAACTCAGGCAGCCACTCGGGTACGCGATGGTCGGCGGGCTGGCTCTCAGCCAATTGCTTACTCTCTACACAACGCCGGTCGTTTACCTCTATCTGGATCGGCTTCAAACACGATTGACTGAAATTTGGGGTTAGGTGCGCGTAGAGAGGATACTGCGGAGAAGTTCTTCTTCACCGGTAAAAGCACTGCGGCGACATCCACTCGGGCTTGTTGAGACGTCCGCTATGGGTCTTGGTTGTGTAAAAACGCTTTGCCAGAAGTGTCGAGGCATCGCGTTGTGTCAGGGGACTAGGCCCTTATCGCGGCGATGAGCGGTCCGATGCCCATGATGTTCATGACACGGGTTAGATTGTAGGCGAGCACGTGCAGGGCCATCTCTGAGGCAACTCGCGGCAGCCTCCTCATCAGGAAGTGGGTTGCTCCCATCCTGGCCTTGATGGTGCCGAACGGATGTTCGACCGTCTCGCGGCGCTGGCGCATTTTCTCCGGATGCTCGTCGAGCCGGCGTTGAACAGCTTCAAGGATATGCTCGTGTTCCCATCGGGAGATCCGTCGTTCCTTGCCGGTAGTGCACCCGGGCTTGATTGCACAGCTCTGGCAGGCATTGGTCCAGTAGCGGCGCAGCGCCAATCCGTTTTCCTCGGTCGTATAGCGGTAGGTAAGCTTCGCACCGGCAGGACAAACGTAAACGTCCTCGTCAGCCATATAGCGGAAGTCCTGCTTGCCGAAGCGTCCATCGGCCTTTGCGTTCGATGTCATCGGCTTTGGCAGCGTAACCGTAATGCCAGCCTCGTCGCACGCCCGAATCTCTTCACTGTTGAAGTACCCGCGGTCGGCGACTGCATCGAGCTTGGCCACGCCCAGTACCGTCTTGGTCTTGTTGGCCACATGGGAGAGTTGCGATCGGTCAGTCCCGTCGTTGGTCACCTCATGGGTGATGATCAAGTGATGCTCGGTATCGACAGCAACCTGGACGTTGTAGCCGACGACGCCTGAGCCGCGACCGCTGGTCGCCATCGAGCGGGCATCAGGATCGGTCAGCGATATCTGCTGGTCCGGCGCAGCGAGCATCTCCGCCTTTAGACTATCGAGACGGCGCATTTGCTGCTTCAGCGTCTCGATCTTCTCTTTGAGGCGGTTCGTCTTGATTTGGAGCGCCTCTGACGGCTCCTGCCGATCGGCAGTGTCGAGCTGCTCAAGATAGCGCGCGACGCTCTCCTCGATCTGCGCCATGCGCCGCTCCATCTTGGCGCGCGTGAAGTTCTTGTCGCGGTTGTTCACCGCCTTGAACTTGCTGCCGTCAATCGCGACGCTGGCTTGCGTCAGCAGACCCATCGCACGACACAGCGCGATAAAGTGAGCACACACTCTGCGGATGGCACCGCCATTGTTCTTGCGGAAGTCGGCGATGGTCTTGTGATCGGGTATAAGCCGGCCCACCAGCCACATCACCTCAACGTTGCGCCCAGCCTCGTGCTCAAGCCGCCGGCTCGACTGCACCCGATTGAGATACCCATAAATGTAGAGCTTCAGCAGGACGGAGGGATGATACGAAGGTCGGCCAGTCGCCTCGGGAACAACCCCATCAAACCCAAGTTCTGACAGATCGAGTTCGTCGACAAAAACATCGACCACGCGAGCCGGATTGTCCGCGCCGATCCAGTCTTCCAGGAATGCCGGAAACAGTGTCGCCTGCCAGCGATCAATCTCCTCAACGAAGCGTTTCATCGGCCCCTCCGCAGCAGCAGAATCATGCTCCGGAGTGAATCACAGGAATCGCGTTTTTACACAGCCAGGGTCAAACGCGGACATCAGACTGGCGAAGGGCTAGGTCCGCTTTGCCTCCGAAAGCGGACATTCGCGGCAACGACTGGCATGTCCGCTAAGTGCCAAGACCGGACTTGCTCGGGGCAGCAGAAAACTCGACTGGCGTGTCGTCAGCCAAACGTCCGCCAAGTGCCAAATGGCGAAGTAGAGCAGGTAGCATACCTAGCCGCATGCTCCCGCCTAGACGCCTCAAGCAATTTCCACTCAAGAAATAGCGCGAAGTCGCACTTCGTACCCGAGTTCTTTCAGCTTTCGCTCAATTGTTCCGGTCTTCCAAGGAAATGTTCTGAAGACAATGGGACGCGTCATCGCAACGTCTTCCGCGCCAATCTTCCACTGTACGGTAGACAGCCCCGTTTTCTCGATGATCAACCGCGGGTTAGCCCTTTCCCAAGCATAGTTACCGAAAGGAGTCTGAAGCCGGAGTCTTTCTCGGGATGCAGACAGTTTGGCAAAGGGCCAAGTGGCACCTTTTCCGCTCAACATTGCTTCCGGAGTATCGCCAAATCTGACCCCACCGAGCAATTGCAGTTCCGCTCGATCATCCCTGTCATAAAGAAGGTACTTTGCGAAATATTGAAGGCAAGCGCCTCCGAATAAGACCGCTGAAACCCCTGTAAATCCGATTGCGACGTTTATTAGATTGTTCGGCAACGCGAGCACCAGCACGCCATATAGCATGAGCGTAAATACGGCGGCTATTACGAGCGTCATTAACAAAACCAGTACCGCCTTGAAATATGAAAAGAGAGGGGCATACGACATAGTCGTCCCAATGTGCTAGCCAGCCAAGTCTTGGTCCTCATCGGTTAAAGCCGATGAGGACCAACAATGGCACGCGGTGTGGCTGTGCCGGATTTCGTCGGCCGAACATACCTACTGTTCCGTCTTTATTAACGCCGCCAAATCGCAGTTGAGCAGATCAGCGATCTTGGCAAGCTGAATGTCCGCGGGTGGGTTCTCGGCCAGAATTTTGGGATCAAATGCATAATGACCCTGCTTCGGAAATACCGTGGTAACCCGACCGCGCCATACCTTCTTCACCGCAGCAAGAATGCGTAGCTTATCGTCGATGAGCACATAATGATTGGCAGGATAGAGGCGCTCCACATATTTGAGCTCGCGCTCCTTATGTACGTAGATGAGCACACGATTGTCGACCGCCCGCCACAAGCCGGAGCGCTCCACCTTGCGCGGCTGAAACACGGCATCGCCATCCGAGAGTATGACCGCCGGACCCCATTGCTGCACACGTTGAAGAACGTCCAGAGCGCCGGGATACAGGCGATCCGCAAAAGGATAATCGACGAGCCAATTCGACATCCGTAGTACGTTTGGCAGGTGCATCTGCTGAAGCCGAAAACGCTCCAATGCGCCGAGGTAATCGACGTAGCCCAATTCGCTACGCAATTCTTCCAGGATCTGCCAATACCTGTCGCGAGCGGAGGCACCCCATATCTCCGCGAGATGTTCCTTGAGATGCGCCTGAATCAAATCATTGTCGAGGAGCGTGTTGTCGACGTCGAACAGGAATACGACGGTAGGCGTTTCGGACATCGCTGCTCGATGCTCACTCGACTAGGCGTCGCCCGTTGGAACGATGACAGTCTCAACCATCAGGATAATGCTTTTTCGGGGGCATGCGCGCAATGCAATACCATACGCCCTTCGGCACCGTTTTGCTCTCGAAAACGGACTTCGACGTCGGTAAGATCAATGATTACCGCATTTATAAGCAAACCTATCGCGGACTTATTGGAATGAGCGTGTGGAGCTGAGCATTTCGTACGCGATGCGCTATGGCAAGACACACTCGAAGTTGAACCGCGCATCATTATGAATTTTAAGCAGCCGGCTACGGAACGTCGAGTGGATGGTTGGTTATGGGTCATGCGTAGACGGCTCCGGGGCGGCAGACGGACTGTGCAGACAGCGATCGCCTCGTTTGCCGAAATTGCCGAGCCTGCCCTTGCCTCTGCTTTATAGGCTTCGGGTGAGCGCAATCCCGTGGGCCACGGCTAAAAGCCCTGGAGGTTCAGGCCTGTCTCTCTAGGGCTTTTTCGTGCACGTGCGGCTACGGGTTTTTACGGACTCTGCGCCCAACGCCGGGGCATGTATTTAGCGTCGGCCCAAGTATCTGGGGAGACCGCCAAGTGCCGGGCGGGCGTGACGCCAAGGCGACTGCGCACGCCTTCCGTCACCTCTCTGATTTTCCCATGTGCTTCCCACGCGGCCAACCGGGTCCCATCCCCCCTTTTGATGGCAAAGCAGACGGCGAAATTAGTCGGGTTGGCTCACTCCCTGTTACTGCAAAGTTCGACTTAGACCTCTCGATTTAGAGCACGCTAGACGGAACGACCAGACTTACCCGACCGGCTCTGCGAGCTGCGCACTACGCCAACTGCCGTAAGTTTTGCCTGTGCTGCGTTGCTTCCATTGTCGTGGCCCATTGGTGTTGCACGCCATCACGACGGAGGCCGCGGCACTCGGGCTGGGAAACACCACATCGGTCGCGAAGCGATAATGGTTAGGTCCCTCATCGTCGATGAGCTTACCTTCGCGAACCAACTGGTCACGTACGGTCCGGTATCCTTGCGGAAACGTGGCGGTCGCTTCCTTTCGAGCCCTCGATCCTGAAAGCACAATAAATCCGGTTTCGGCTTCGCGGCCCGTGGCATGAACGCCAACAGCATCGAGCTCAAAGATAGGGTTGGTCTCTTCCGAATTGGCAGACGCTAACGCCTGCGAACCTGACGGCCGGAAAAGATCAAATCCGATGATGGGAAGTACGATCCGCAGTTGATCGAGGAAAAATGCCATATCCGCGCGATCCGCCTCCGGCAGCCTGGCGAAATCCGGCTCCGTCGCATTGACGAGTTTGACCGTCCCCGCCTCCCGCGTCGCACGAACCAGTTGGCTCTCCAGGAACCGCGCATGGGCCTTGGTCAAGTTCTCATCCTTACTGACCACAAAGACAACGCGGTCGAAGAAGTCCATATCGTCGGCGCCCTCGTGGCGGCGGAGCCTTTTGCCGACTTCGTCTGTTTCACCGATATAGGCTTTGACGCCGTCTATCCGCTCGGGATCGGGTCCGGCCAAAATATAGATTCCAGTCCGGGCCGCCTCCTCCCGGCGCACGAGATCCGCAAAGCGCGACCGAGGCGCGGCGATCGCCTTGCCGGTCCAGTTCATGACTTCGGCGGTGATCATTCCGCTCGGCGTCCCATTGACCAGGAACAGGCGGATTTGTCGACCAAGCGTCCAGGATGGATCAGTCATTTCGCGGACTGCACGATTGAAGCTTTTAACCGCGCGCTAATGCGCCAGCGGGCAATGCCCCCAGCACGCTTACATAAGCACCCAAAGGTAAAGAAATATCCCCATTTGGGATAATCCGATCTCAGGATCAACCTGCGACGCCGATGGCAACTCGCAGGCGCAGCATAGGGAAATCGGTCCACTCGGCAGAGCAGAACGCCTTCTGCGAGTTGATGATTTTTGCCCGCAAGAAGGCTGGCCTTACCCAGCATGATCTCGCCGGGCGGCTTAAAAAACATCAGTCGTTCGTTGCCAAGTACGAAGGCGGCGAGCGGCGCATCGACGTCATAGAGTTTCTTGCGATTGTTCGTGCCATCGGCGCTGATCCCGTTCGCCTGCTCAAAACGCTGATGCAGCGAATTGCATAGCCGCGAAGCTATTGCGTGCGACGTCCGACGGCAATGGAAGTTTTTGGAAATGATTCTTTGGCAGGCATCACAAATGGAAAGAGGCCCCCAACTGTAGGGGCTTACTTCTCTTTCGGCGACGTGTTTTGAACGTTCAGCTTGTCCGCTGCGTCGAACGCATCTTGCATGTCGAGGTCGGCCCATGCGCGCCCCTCCGACACGGCAACTGCGTTCATTTCACTGTCCCAAACCGAGTAGCGTTGATCGGCTTGTGAGCGTCGTACGATGTACCGAGGCCGCATTCCAAAACCCGCTTCTTCTGCATGGCAATTACCAATCTATGGTTTTGTTTCAAACGCGACATAAGAGAGCAGCAGTTCCGAAATACCGGTCTCACAAATGGTTGCGTCTGTGATTTGGTGGTAACGGATGAAGACGGGCGCACTGCGCAAATGGAAGAGGTTGCCAAATAACGCGACCTCAAAAGGCAACGGCCCCACCTGGGTCGGGTTGCGGGGCCGCGCCGTAAGCAGAAGATGGATGAAGCAACACTAAGCTACCTCCGCATGGTTACTGATCTCTTACTCAAAGTCGGCCGATCACATCCATGGCACTCACGTGCCGGGTGGAGGAGCCGTCCACAGCATCATTAGCGGACGCTGACCGCGGAACGTATGACGTCAGCTTTGGTTCGGAAGGCGGACGGCCTAGGCCGGCGCGCTGATCCCGCGTGCGGACGCCGCGCTCTTGCTGATTTTTGCGCGACGCTTCTTGATCTGCGTATCGAGTATCTCGCGGAGGTACTTCCGGCAGCCTATCTCGACACCGAAATAGGTGAAATGTGCGGCGAGCAGGCAAGCGCTCACCATTAGTCCCATGAACACAAAAGAAGTGCCGACCGACAGATCGGCATGGTTCTGTACGCCGAACTGCGTCAGCAGCTTCCCTGCGGAAAACTGCAGAAAGCCATGCAGCAGATAGAGCGAGTACGAAATGTCGCCCAGCCAGATCAGCGCTGGCGCCCTGGCCAATTTCGCAAATGCACCCGTATTCAGAACTGCGATCGGGATAAATGCGGCAAACAAGGATATGATCAGTAAGTCCGGTCCATCAGCATGTAAGCAGACGACAATCGCTACGACTACCAGCAGCGCTGCGGAGTCGCGAGCGAACCAGGGGTCCGCCGGGGCCGCGCGGAACGCCCAATAGAGTAATGTTCCAAGAATGAACTCTGGAAGGCAGCGCGCCAGTGTAATCGGTCCATCCCACTGGTCGAAATTGCCTTTGCTCAAACTGGCGAGAATGACAAGTGCGGCCAAGACGGACAATGCAACACCGACTTTGGCGCGGCCCGACAAGCGCCAAATCGCGGCCAGAGCGAATGGAAATAGCAAATAGGCGACGAATTCGACGCTGATCGACCACGCCGGATAATTCCAGCTCAACTGGCCAGCATCCAAACCTTGCAGCATGAAGACATTGGCGACAAAGGCGGTGACCGATTCTGAACCGCGCAGCGGAATGGCGTCGAGGTTCGGCGAGGCGCCCGCCGCGAGATGGAATCCGACGGCCGTCACGACGAACAAAAGCAGGACCAGGATGTGCAGGGGATAGACCCGCGCGATGCGAGCAAAGATGAATTTCCAATAATGTTGCGGCGTGACCGTGTCCGAGAACGCACGATGATAAACGTGCGTCATGACGAAGCCGCTCAGCATGAAAAACAGATCGACGGCCAAATAGCCTTTGTGGAAAAGATGCGTATATTGCGCGGGGTCGAGATTAGGGAAACATTGCGCGCTGTAGTGGTAGAGCACCACCCACATCGCGGCGACGCCGCGCAAGGCGGTCAGCGCCGGTAATTGCAGGCTCTGAATTGGAGAAGGCTGCCGAGCGCGATTGTCCGAGTTACTAAAAGCCATTGCGAATCCGGAACAATCACCTTGCGCCTGTTCAAACGAACCTCCTGATTAACCCATGCATTGCGCGAAGGTTCCTTTCGTATTACGGCGGATGTGCTGCCGCCTCTTTGGCGCTCCCGTAAACCACATGGACCACGTTGTAGTTGTGTTCTTTTAGTTCATGCAGCAGCTGCGGAAGTGCAGCCGCAGTGTGCGATTGCACATCGTGCATCAAGATGATGCCGGAGCCCCTCTGATCGAGCCGCTCCATGATTTGCGAAACCACCTCATCCGAAGTCAGCGGGCGCCAGTCTTCTGGATCTATATCGATGCTCCACAGCATCAGCCCAACTTTGGCGAGGTAGCCCTCGATGCCCGGCGAGGTCGAAAGATACGGCAGGCGGAAGAAAGGCGCCGCACTTCCTGACGGCTTCAACGCCGCGTTGGCCGAGTCAATGCCGCCTTGAATCTCTTTTTGCGCGTCGGCCAAAGAGAGCTTGGCGAGATCAGCGTGCGTTTGCGAATGGGTGCCGACGGTGTGGCCTTCAGCGAATTCGCGGCGGACGAGGTCCGGCGCCGCGCGTGCGTGCTCTCCCACGAGGAAGAAATTGGCTTTGACGCATTGCACGGCGAGAGCGTCCAGAACTCGCGGAGTCGATTTGGGTGACGGACCGTCGTCGAATGTCAGCACGACCTCATGATCTTTGAGCGGCACCGTCTGCGGGTATTGAACGGTGCCGACTTGCGGGAACACGGCCGGATCAAGAGCCATGACGCGCGCCGTTCCCAGTATATCCTTGCCCAAGACGTCGCCCTTGCAGTCAGCGGCGAAAGCCGCCGGGGTCGCAGTCATCAACGCGGCGCACGACAAAACAACGCATGGCAAGGCTGCGCCGCTCGCGCTGCGCTTTCGTCCAATAAAATCTGAAAACATTTATGCTGCAGCCCATATCTTGGCGCTTCAGCAGACATCGCCGATCAAGTCCCGCCGCGCTTACCACCCTTCGCCGCATAAGACTGGCAATCGCGCCATTTTTGAGGTGAGAGATAGCGGGCGAGTTCCGTTCGTCACGGCCCCAGTCAGGACTGCGTCAACGTGCGAAATCTAAGCAATCGATTTTGCTGGAGGGACAATCGATTGTCTGCCCGCGTCAAAAAGACACGCATCAGGCCGTTCGGAACCCTATTCGACTTTATCGGAGCAGCGTTCCAAGCCGCTAAGCATTGCAGCGCACGAAATCCCCCTGGTCGGCGCGGCCCCCGCCGGTCAGCGATTGCCGCAGGCCGGATTAAGCCTAAAACACACATCAGCAAACACTTTAGAGCAAACACTTTAGCGACGCACGCAGCCCTGCGGGCATCGGAACATCCTCGACAGTGAAGCATTGGTTTACATGGAATTTATACGAGAAGGAGAACGTTCAATGATTGGCCGATATGTGTTTGTGTTAGTTGCAGCAACAGGAATTGCCTTTTCCACATTGCCTGCCCAGGCGGAAGATGCCGGTGTCAGTGTGGGCGTCGGTCCTGTTGGCGTAGGCGTTCACGACCGGGATCGCGACCGCGATAAGACAACTATCATCAAAAAGGATCGCGACGGAGATCGCGAAAAGACCGTGATTAAGAAAGAACACAACGACGACTAAATCCATTTTTTTAGAGGGTGGCCTCCGGGCCACCCTATTTTTAGGACGAATGAAGTCACCTGGGCGCGGGCGAACTTGCTATTCATCCATTAATTGCTCGTCGGACGTTTTAGCTTCGCCCGTTTAGTAGAGAACTCAAGAAATTGGATCCCACCGAGGATAAAACAGGGAACGGATGCCTAGCGTACGAATTACCTCCGCATCTAACAGGAGGAACGAATGAAGAAGATTTGTCTGGTTCTAACTGCCGCGGCGATGCTCAGTAGCGCGGCCTTCGCCCAATCAATGGCCGCCGGTCGCACCGAACTCATGAGCACTTTGCCGACAAGCGCCAAAACAGTTTCCGATTGGTACAAGCAGGACATTTATGATCCGTCCAATTCTAAGATCGGTAAAATCGACGACGTGCTGGTATCGGACAGTGGCCAAATCAACGCGGTGATCGTCGGCGTCGGCGGCTTCCTCGGGGCCGGCGAGAAAGATGTTGCGGTGCCGTTCAGCGCGGTCAGCCAGACGACGAAAAACAACAAGATGTATCTGACCATGGACACAACGAAGGATGCTTTAAAATCCGCGCCGGGCTTCAAATATGATAGCGACAAGACCACTTGGGTGCCCGACAAGTCTAAGTAAGTGTTTCTCTCAGCATTGGTAATGGAGGCCCCGGCATTTTTTGCTCGGGGCCTTTTCTTCGTGAGGTCTTAGTTTTTTGATCGGTGGCTTGCATTCGCGACTGCCTCGAAGACGCGCTCTCGCGCTGGTGGCCGTTGGCGAATACGCGAAAGGCCCGACCTAAGGGGCGAGTGATCCGCGCCGCAAAGCATCGCAGTTGAGCAGTATGCACAACGGTTTTCGCGAACCATCGTAAGTACTCGACTTCCTCAATCAATTCGGCGCGACTGCAGCTGCAAGGTGCATTGCCGGTTGAGAGCACCTGCCGCGGACTGGCAATCCGTTCCGCAACGAGCATGCATGGTGGCGATGAGGAGCCACTATCATGGACGCAAATACCCTTGATGCAACGACAAAAGTTTGCCTGCGGCAGATCCGCGAGCACCTGGAAGAAGCCACCAGCCTCGCCAAAGCTGCAGAAGCTTGCGCCGAGACCGGCAACCCGGACAGGGATTAAAGATCGGTCTCGATATCGAGCAATTGATCTACGAGGCCAACACGCTATTGAACGCTGCGAGTTTGCTTCGTCGCCTGCAAACGAACTGAAAACCAATCCTCCGAATCGTTCTACTTCGCCAGCGCCCCCCGGCCTCCGCGGGGCTTCGGCAGTGGCGGCATGATGTGCCGTGTCCCCAAGAGGAGATCGTTATGGCGAAGACCAGACGCAAACCGAAGCCGGTCCCCGGCGGCAAAACGCGGGCGAAGAGCAGCGCTCGAAAGTCAAAGACCGTCACCGGGCCGGTTCAATCCAAGCAGGAAAAAGTCGTTGACCTGCTTCGCAGGCCTCAAGGCGCAACCATTCCTGCCATTATGAAGGCGACCGGTTGGCAGCAGCATTCAGTGCGAGGTTTTTTCGCTGGGGTGGTGCGCAAGAAACTCGGCCTGAAGCTTGAGTCCAAGAAGACCGATGGCGATCGCATCTACTGTGTCGTGACCACAAAAACAGCGAAGTCGAGCACTGATGCCGCGGCGGCTGACCAAACCAAGGTCGCGTAACGATGGATCAGCAGACTATAGATCCTGCCGTCGTCGAAGCCGAGGTCGAGAAAATTCGATATCTCAGCATCCACGCCCTTCGCGCCCGCTGGCGGTTGATGTTCGGCAGGACGCCCCCCGAAGGTCTGACAAAGGACATTCTCGGCCGGATGATTGCGTACCGGATCCAGGAGGAGGCATTTGGGGGCCTGGACAAAGAAACGATTAAACTCCTGGACCGGCTCGCGCGTGGCGACAGGCCTAACGAGCTAACCCGCCGGCTGAAGCCCGGGACCATCCTTGTCCGGGAATACAACGGCGAGCGGCACACCATCACGGTCGCGCCCGATGGTTTCCAGTGGCGCGACAAGACCTATTCGAGCCTTTCCACTATCGCTCGCAAGATCACGGGAACGACATGGAATGGTCCACGCTTCTTTGGCCTCCGTGCATCTAATGGTCCGAAGCCAGCGGAAGTGTCAGCCGCTCCTCCCACGCCGAGCGTGAAGCCTCCGAAAACCAGTCGTTCCTCCGTTCGAGCCAGTCAGGCGGTTCCAGCCCGCAATGGTTCGGCCCATGGATAAACCCAGCAAAAAGCTGCTGCGCTGCGCTGTCTACACCCGAAAATCCACCGACCATAATCTCGACCTGGAATTCAACTCGCTGGATGCCCAGCGCGAGTCCTGCGAGGCCTACATTAAGAGTCAGGCCCATGAGGGCTGGCGCCTGATCCCTGACCATTACGACGATGGCGCATTTTCGGGGGGCTCGCTCAAGCGCCCCGCCCTGCAGCAGCTTCTGGCAGATGTCGAGGCAAGCCTGATTGATGTCATCGTCGTTTATAAAGTCGACCGGCTGACGCGCTCGCTGGCCGACTTTGCCAAGTTGGTCGAGCTATTCGACCAGCGTTCTGTCTCCTTCGTCTCGGTCACACAATCGTTCAATACAACGAGCAGCATGGGACGGCTTACGCTCAACGTCTTGCTATCGTTCGCCCAATTCGAGCGCGAGGTCAGTGGCGAGCGCGTCCGGGATAAGATCGCAGCTTCCAAGGCCAAAGGTATCTGGGTCGGTGGCTCGATTCCGCTGGGTTATGCCAGCGTGAACAAGAAGCTCGTACTCGTCCCCGACGAAGCCGAAACCGTGCGACTGATCTTTCGGCGATACCTAGAACTCGGTTCAATCGGACGGCTGATAAAGGATCTGGATCGCAAGGGTGTTCGCACCAAGCGTCAGACCCTCTCATCAGGCAAGATCCGCGGCAACATCCGATTTGGCACAGGCGCCCTCACCCACCTCCTACGTAATCGGTTCTACATCGGCGAGGTCGTGTTCAAAGGCTCGACATATACTGGGGAGCATCCGCCGCTTTTGGATCGTAAGCTGTTCGATGCTGTGCAGGCCGCTCTGGCAGCCAAGTCAACCGCAAGACAATTGAAACTCAGAGGATCTACCTCGATTCTTGCCGGCCGGATTTACGACGACCGCGGCAACCGAATGACGCCAACCCACACCAACAAGCGGGGCGCGCGATACCGCTACTATATCTCTCACGCGCTTCTGCAGAAGCGCGACAACGAAGCCGGCTCAGTGTCACGGATAAGCGCGCCCGAGCTGGAAGTCGCGGTCATTAAAGCGGCGCGGGACCGCGACGCCGCACAATCCGAAGGATGGTCAAGTACCGGTGACGACCAAGAAATTATCAACCGGACAGTCGAAAGGGTCATCGTCGAGCCTAAGTGTATAACAGTTCGTTTCTATGCTGATGTAACAATGGATGCGAGGAATTCCGACGGCGAGCCTACTCGTATTTGCGGCGACATGATTTCTATTCCCTACGATCGTTCTCTCCCCGTGGCAGCAAAGGGGATCGTTTATTCACCCCCGAGCGGCGTTTCCGTGAGCACAGACGAACGAGATGCCTTAATTACCGCGATTGCGAAAGCCCGCCTATGGGTTGATGATCTCGTAAGCGGTCGTGCAGCGTCATTTGCTGAGATTGCGGCACGCGAGGGCAAAGCCGAGCGTCACATTAGGCACATGGCACCCCTTGCGTTTATTTCACCACGACTTCTCACGCTTATTGTAAATGGCCTTACCCCCTCAATTCCGGCGGCAAGTCTTGCCAAAATGGCCTTACTCAGTTGGAAGGCCCAACAAGAAGCGAGCCTGCCGCGCTGCGGTATACGCAGCGGCAGACTGAGTTAGAAACCGGCCAGTAACGGCCGCCGCCGCAACTGGTTAGCGCCCACCAATAACCCCCTCAGCAGTATTGGGTTTGCTCGCGCCGCCCTTTGAGGGGGCGCGAAGATTAAACGTACGCCTTTCGACGGTCGTCCGCCTTCACGGCTAGCCTGCTCGGGAAGGCGAAGCTCTACTGTACCCACAAAGTCCCAGAGAAGCCCCAACCGCTACCATTATTGCAGCCAAATTGCTGATTGTGACCGCAGCAGTGTTGAGGTGATTGGCATTCGCGCCGTTGATACCCGCAACTAGCGTCCAATCAGCGCGACCTTTCAGATCCCGATCGGCTTCGTTTGCCCCTTGTTCTAGTATAGGTTGCAGCAGTAAAAAATATTCGAAGGGCACTTCCGATTTTCTTGAGCTGATGATTTCGCTTCACCTCAGAGCCGCGCCATCTAGCCTGTCGAAGTAGATATAAAGAGTGAAGAAGAATCGGAAGATCCCGGCGATATTGCCGCCTGGCGAAGATAGTCGACGGCCAGTCGCTTTCAAGGATTTCGGGCCACCGCCTAGTTGGCGCCGCCCAACAGATCGGAGCATCCGGCGACAAGCGCGTCATCAACGCCCTGATGGGGCAGGCCTCACCTGGATTCCGGCATAGCTACCGGCTCCTAATGATGATTAGAAACACATCAAGAGGGGAAAAGAGCAAATGAACGAAGGAAGAGTGAACCAAGCGGTCGGGGCCGATCCACTAGAGCCTGCGGAACGAGCGCGCTCTGACTTCGTGCGTGACATAGTGCAGCGGCGTGAACGCTCTCCGCGCAATTCGGCGACGTGGCCTGGCCCGACACCAAAGCGTATCGTGCAGTTTTGGGACGATCTGCAGCGATTACCTGAAGACGTCAAAGTCTGCATGACTTCTTGGAAACGATTGGAACGTCAAGGGTTTGAGTTAGAGGTGTTCGACAGGAACTCTGCGAGTAAATTCATCCGCACCCGCTTAGGGACTCGCTATGAGGATGCTTTCAACCGTTGCTACCACCCTTCAATGATGTCGGACTACTTCCGTTATTCGTACGTGCTCGTGGAAGGTGGTTTCTACATCGATGCCGACGATATCTACCACGGCACGCCGATTGGCCAATTTTTCGTGGATGGACGGCTGAAGCTTCAACCGTTCTGCTACGACATTGCAACCGCCCAAATGGTGGCACCGTCCATATTTACAGAGCCTGGAGCCGATCAGCCTGGGTGGATTTTCTACTTCAATACGACTCCTCTGATCGCATCGCGCCATCACCCCGTTGTTGAAAGAGCCTTGTTGAACGCCACCACTTCTCTGGAAGCGGATAGCGTGAACGGGTTGCCCGAGGTTCAGGCTACGACTGGCCCGGGAAATCTCACCCGATCGGTATTCGAAGTTATTAGCGAGGGATGTTCGTCTGAAGCGGTGATGGTCGCGCATGATTGGGAGCTGACATCCACCAGCCAATGGCCGCTCAGCTACCGTAACGACTCGCGGAACTGGAGGCTGTCCAATCAGCAAGTGTACCGCGCATCCCCGTTTTCGGAGGCGCGATGAATCTGGCCCGTACACCGCTGACCGTTCTTCGCTTGGCGTTTCGCCTAGGATACGGCCTTCGCAGAATCCTTCCGAAGCAGACGTCAAAAGCATTCGGGGCGCGACGGAATTCAGAGGGTCAGACAATTGAAAAAATCTACGTAATCAACCTCGATCGCGAGCCAGATCGATGGTCCCGCGTTAAGAAGGAGCTTAGCCGCATACGGGATGGGGATGGCAAAGATCTTGTCAGCCTCACGGAACGGCATACCGCTGTGGATGGTAGGGGTTTTCTGCTGGATCTGCCCAAAGACGCAGATGTGGATCCCTTTTACACGTTGGCTGATCAACTTTTTGTCGAGCCCCAACCGCAGACGCTCCCGACACGGTTTGAGCTTGAAGCACCGATTCGAATGAGTAGGGCTGAAGTTGCTGTCGCCAAATCACACATAGAGGTCTGGAGGCGAATTGCGCAGGGTACGCAAGCACATGCCCTCATCCTCGAGGACGACGTATGGTTTCATCCAAGTTTCGCCCGTCATCTTGACCAAGCGTGGAAAGATGTCGCGACCACAAGCGGAAAGAATGAAGGCATCGATGTCCTTTACGTTTCATACGTGGAAGCGACGCATGGTGCTCCAAAATCGCTCGTGTCGAGCCATGTGTTCATGCCCGTACGAGGGCTGTGGCACTTGTCGGGATACATCCTCTCCCAACAAGGCGCAGAGAAGCTTCTTCGTCTACTACCCTGTCGTGGCCCGGTCGATCTCTGGATCAACCACCAGTTCAGCGCGTTGAACGTATTCGCAACGAGGCGCGTCGTCGTCCGCCAAAGAAGAGACACCTCCTCAACCAACTCGTACTCGATTCTTCCGGCCCTCTCTACGATCGGCGCGATAGACAGCGAGGGTGCCGCCTTATTCAACGCTCATCCGCCTCAGCTGCCTGTTTTTGCATTTGGCCCAGCCAACTCGGGTCAGTCATCCCTTGCAATGGCGCTGTCCATGCTCGGGTACCGATGCTGCAGCGATCTGGAGGGGCTGCCGTTCCATGAGTTGAAGCGGCTTCGTGAGGGAAGTGTTGATCGGGTATTTGGTGCGTACGTCAACGTGGGTTGCCTCGAATCAATGGTCGCGGACCTTCGATGCAGCTATCCCGAAGCCAAGTTCATCGTAACGACGTCTTCGAGCGATTCTGCTAGCCAAGTGCTTCAAGGCATTCTAGCGGGCCTCGAAGGCGCGGACGTCATCGCGCTTGATCCTGGCAACGTCAATGCTTGGCGGATCCTCTGCGAGCACCTCAGATGTGTGCCACCATTGTGCCCATTCCCAAGGTTGGACGACCTGGGGCAACGACAAATCGTCGAAGCACGCGAGCAGCCCGTCCTCGCCCATAGGCGCGCAATACCTAAGTGGGATCGGTCTCCATGGATCGTTGAGCCGGGTCATCGCGCTTGGTCAGGCATTCGGGTCGCACCCCAGGCTCCTCAGGGCGAGGAAGATTGGGGCGATGTCGACGATGACTCTGGGGGGCTCGACCCGCTGCGTTGGTCTGCACGGTCAGACACATTTGCTGGCAACTTGGCGCTATTCCGTCCTCTGAACGTCGAGTACGACGGTGTTGAGGGTGCGACGATACACGTTCGACGGGAGGATCTGGGCATTCGACAGTACAGTGCAGGCGCCCTGAGCAGCCATGCCGACTACCTTTTCGGAAGGTTCGAATCAACCTTTCAAGCGTCTAACGTGCCAGGGGTGATCACAGGATTCTTTCTTCACCGCAACTCACCGCATCAGGAAATTGACATAGAAATTGCCGGCAACACGCCGCATCGCTTGCTCGTCAATGTCTTCTACAACCCAGGTAACCAAGGTGCCAAGTTCGACTACGGCTACCGAGGTTCTCCAAGTTACATCGAACTGGGCTTCGATGCTTCGAAGGGCCTGCATAGGTATGCCATCGAATGGACTCCCTGCGAGATCCGATGGTTGGTGGATGACTTACTCGTCCATCGACGAGTGCTTTGGGATCCAACCCCGATTCCCCATTTGCCCATGAAACTGCATTTCAATGCTTGGCCCTCTCGCGCCTCTCAGCTTGCGGGGCGTCTTAACCCCCGCCGACTTCCGGCCATGGCTCAGGTTCAGTCAATACGAGCGCGCTCGCACGGCCCATCGGTATTCGAACGAGAGGCTATAAGTCTCTTAGGTTCGCACGAGCGAGCTATTAGTGGAGTGTCAATATGAAGATACTCTCTTACAACCCGGGCCATGACGGCGCATTTGCGTATGTCGAAGACGGTCGCTTGGTATTCTCCATTGAGGCCGAAAAGAGTTCGAAATACCGACATTCTTCGCTATCTGTCCCCGATGCATTCGATGCACTTGCCGAACTTCATGCCGTTCCCGACGTGCTGTGCAAAGGGGGCTGGTGGCCCGGCGACTTTCCAAGCGAAGGGCAGGCAGTGGCCGACTACCGCGGCACCGATCACGATCAGGTAATTGTCGGTAAGAAGCACTTGTTGGGAAAGACCATCGACTTCTTTTCCTCGTCCCACGAACGCTCGCACCTTCTGTGCGCGTTTGGGATGTCTAACCTACCGAAGGGTACTCCGTGCTCCGCGTTGCTTTGGGAAGGCATTATCGGAGCATTCTACGAGATCGATGCGGAACTGAATATAACGAAGATAGCTGATGTGATGCCAGAGCCTGGGCATCGCTACGCCATGCTCTACGCATTAGCAGATCCAACTTTCGACAAGCTCACCGCGGAATTTTCCCGGCTATCCGATGCTGGAAAGCTTATGGCGCTCGCTTCGTTCTCGAAAAGAAGTCAGCCGTCGAGCGAGGAGGAGACAATTGCGTCCTTCCTGTTGCAGGATTGCAAGCACCTTAGGCCCCGAGATTGTGAAGTCCTAAAAGATTTGTGTCACTACAATGTGGGACTGGAAGATCAAGAATTTCGTAACTTTGCTGGCATTTTCAGTGATCGTCTGTTCGACCGCTTTTCACGGTTTGCTGAGGCAAATCTGAAACGAGGAACACCGCTGTTAATAACGGGAGGGTGCGGACTTAACTGCGATTGGAACACCAAGTGGAAAGAATCAGGGTTATTCAGTGATGTGTTCGTCCCTCCGGTCCCTAGCGATTCGGGCTCGGCAATTGGTACCGCCATTGACGCGCAGTTCTATTTCACTGGCGACCCAAAGATTGCGTGGGACGTATACTCTGGACTGGACTTTCTGTCTGACGACGACATCGATAGTACCCACTTTGATAAATGGGAACCGAGCGTCACGACCGTTGCCGCAATGTTGGCTAGCGACCTGATCTTGGGATGGGTCAGCGGAAGGTATGAAATCGGACCGCGCGCCCTTGGTAATCGCTCCATCTTGGCGGCGCCTTTTAGAGCCAACACCAGAGAGCGGCTGAACGTCATCAAACAGCGAGAGCAGTTTCGTCCGATCGCTCCAGCTTGCTTGGAAGATGATGCTGAAAAATGGTTTGGATGCAATCACCCAAGCCCGTTTATGCTTTACACCTATCGGGCCTCCACGAATGAGCTTGCAGCGGTGACCCACGTAAACCAAACTGCGCGCATTCAAACGGTGTCCGCGCTGACCAATCGTCCATTGTTCGAGTTACTGACTGCGTTCAAAGCGTTAACGGGCTATGGAGTGTTGTGTAACACGTCTCTGAATTTCAAGAACAAAGGCTTCATTAACACGATATCTGATCTTTCAGACTACACGTTGCAGCACCAACTTGACGGATTTGTGGTCGATGGACACATCTACATGCTGAAAACGTCGACTGGGTACCAGAATTACCTGCGTTACCACTGTAGACCCATGATGATTTCTTGAAGCTGTTGAGCAAAGATCCGCGGCGCGAAGCGGGCCCATCGTCACTCCGTCCTTTTGAATTTCTCAATGGCAAACGACAATATCCCAGCGCGCAAGCGTTCTGTCGCCTGACACTACCCTCTAGGCTATTTTTTTACGCCGACTCTAATTGTCGTGCATATTGGATGCTGAAGGCCCAAAGTTGCAGCAGCTAAAAAATCGCCGCAACGGCAAACATGAGCAACGCTTTGACTTTCGAGACGACGCAACGCCCGACTATAAGGCGCTCGCCACCGCACTGGTGCTTTTACTCATTTTGGTTGGGGTTGTGAGCTGGCTGATCGACTTTGAGCCTCGCTACGACCTAGAACCAACGCCTAACAGCCTATAAAAAGCGATCCGCATGGAAAAAAGCGACATAGCCAATTTGATGTCGCTGGGCGTGAGCGACGTGGCGCTGCGTCGCATGAAACATCTCACGGGCACAGGCCGACCAACCGTTAAGCCGCATCGGCTTTTTGCTGATGAAGTTGCGGACAAGCTAAGTGCCATAAAGCGTTTGCCGATCCAAATGTGTCGGCGGAAAATCGCCGCAAGGCGTTTAGGCCGGAACCTTGGTGGCCATATTGTGTCCAAGCACTTTACCGAGGCGAACACGCACTAAATAAAATGCGAGGTGTAAAAAGCGCGTCAGATGAGTCTGAGCGCTTAGTAAGCGCCACTCTATGCATTTCGGCTTCGGCAGTTCGCAAAATTTGCGGGGCAATTAGGCGTCGACGAGAAGAAAACTCCAAGTCGGCACACTTCCCGCCGATGACTGTTGCGGAATACGAATGCTGGATGGCGACTGGTTCAATTCCAGAATTCATCATCATGCCTGAGGAGAGTGTATAGTTGACCGCTCACACGCGATTCGGTGGAGATGCTTATGAAGCGATCTCTGTTTGCGCGATTGTGGCGTCATCCTGTGTTTGTCTTCACTAGAATTGGCCTGCTGGGATTCACGACAGCCATACCAATAGACAACTTGGTTGTAATTGAGCGTCTGCGCGCCGACGGCGATCCGGTAAAAATTGCCAATTGGAACCTTGATCGCGTCCTCACATCGGCGGTCGCTAAAAAGCAAATCGAAGCGGCACTCAGCAACGGTGAGCTGGACATTGCGGATGGGATTGTTTCTCTCGCAAGAGAGCGCAACATATTTGTAGCGCCCGACTTAACGGCCAAGGTACGGCAAGCAGTTGTAGACCAACGTTCGCTTTCCGCTACCGCAACGCAATTCGGGCGCGGCTTCTTAACAGGCAAATCCACCGACACCAGCAGTTTTGCTGGTGCCATGACGGGTGATTATTTTGTCTACGGCGATCTTCGTGATTTCGTCCTGGGATCCATAGACTGTGTCACCGGCGAGCATTGTGATCCATGGGTCCTCGGTTTTGCTGGAACGGGTATTGCGCTTACCGCCGTTACTTACACAAGCAGTGGACTAACAGCACCGGAACGGACCGGTCTGTCGGTCATCAAATTTGCGGAACGGGATCGACGTCTGAACCGGCGCCTTCTAACGCGTATTGGCGAATTGCTGCTCAAACCTGCAGATCTGGGTACATTCGCTGAAAACTTGGCCGACATAGGAGAGCACGGCGGCCTAAACGCTGCTTTGGATAGCCTCAGTTTCATCGAGGGACCAGAGGACGCCCTACTGGTAGAGCGGCTTGCGATCGCGAAAGGTAAGGAGGCCCGAACATTGTTACGCTTGCTGGGAAGAAAGGCCTTTCGGCTCGGCGTCACCGGCTACGAAATCGCGAAATGGGCTGTCTGGGCTCTGCTAGGTTTCTTGGCCTTTTGCGCTTCATGCAAAGCTAAGATCGAGCGCATGACCCAGGACTACCTGATGCGAAAGAAGCTACGCCGTGTGAGGAAGCAGTTAGGAAAAGTCATCCCAACCGGGTGATTTGGATTGGCGAGAAAATGACTTTTAAAATGAAGCCTCAAGTCGGCGACGCGCTGTTCTATGAAAAGAAAAGGATAAAGAGCAAAGCGTCCGGCTTGATACAGAGAATAATCGACCCCTCCGCAAGGAAATCAGATCGCACCTTCGAACACGTTGCGCTTACGCTGAGCGATACTCTAGCACTTGAGGCCATGCCCGAAGACGAGAATAAGGACCAGGAGAAATTCACCTTACCTCACACGGTTGAGCTCGGAAAATGGACGAAGTCTGAACTAAGGGCTGGTGTTCGTCTGGTGCCTATCCCAGACTTTGTCGTTCCTGTAATGGGAAATGAAAATCAATTTATTGCGCTGCGCCCTCCACGAGGAAGAGAACCGGCACCCGAGGTATTGTCCCCCGCCAGTCAATTCGTCCTCAATCTCGTCGGAAGCGAATATTCTCTTGAGGTCTTGAAGCAACGGTCCGCTGAGGTGTTTGGCCCTCACCTTACCTGGCTAGTGGGCTCAACTAAGTCTGACTGGACATCCATGCCTAATGATCTTGGGACGCGTCTCGACTTAAGCCCGGATTTGCGTAATCAGATCTCCACTACGCTGCCGAATTTTAAATTGGTCGATGTTCCTCGAACTTATTACTGCTCGCAGCTTGTGATCGCCGGTCTAACGGAGGCCAATAGCCTAAGCCAGGAAGGACCGTCGGAGGCGACCACTCCCACTGGGCTTTACAAGATCCTGCTTGATCAAAATTGGGAGGATGTAAGCGAAGCCTATCGTTGCTCCCCTGACGCTGATCGCTACCATCATATGTCGCCAACCGGCTATGCAGCCTCGTATACCACATGGCTCGCCATACTCGAGGTAGCGATGCGACAGTCCGCTGTAAATGAAACTTACAATGTCCTTGAGGCGATGATGGATCGAGCGAACCATTTCCTTGAGGGTGTGCTGACTGAGCTTGAAGCCGCGCGCAGTAAAGGGACTGAGCTTTAAGAGAGCGAAGAGGTCTGCAAACGGCCTTCTCCAGGGCTGTCAGCGCCAACTCCACCATACTTCACAGCTTGTTAACGATTCGAGCGCAATAATTCCTGCGCCTCATCGTTTTCCCTTGGTTTGGAGGCTTCACATGTCGAGAAACGATCCCAACGTACAAAAATTGGACGTACAGCCGTTGGACATGTTCCGAAATGCAATTGCCCGCAGCTTGTACAAATTACAGATACGACGACGTTCCATCCGCTATGACTTCTGGCGTGGCAACCTTGCCGCCGAGGAAACCCTCACCACCGTGGAGCCGGCCGATGAAAGGCACTGAACTGCCAGCATGGCGTCAGCGCAATCGCTTCACCCAAGATGCACTGCGGATGGCTCTAGGCATCAAATCTCGCCAGACAATCATCACATGGGAAAAGTCTTCCGACCGCCTCTCCACGCTAGTCGAGTTGGCCCTCATGGCGCTTGAAAAATTGCCGGAAGCGCGGACGGTTGACGGTGCTCGCGCATCAGGACCGGCTCAATACAAAGAACAACGGGAACGCCCAACCGAACCTCACCCGCGCCATTACTCTTCTTGATCGGCCCCTCAAGCCCGGCGTTGACATGGATTGTAACGGCCGCCGACGCTATACCAACGTCTTAGCCCGCGCATCCGATTAGGCGCGAGAGGGTTAGACAAACCGGCGCTATGTCATTGACCTCCTGAGATGGGTTAGACACCATCTTTAGGCCTAAGAACTTATTTCGGCTCGGAGACCCGCTAGACTCTTAATCAGTTGCTCTAAACGGTGCTCTCTATTGCTGAATCGAATGCCCGTTTTCCGTTGCACTCACTGATTACGAAATGCGCCTTTCTTAGTCAGTTGCGAAGGGCACTGGTATCAATGATCTCCGGATTAGCCTCTCAATTTAGTATTTGGTTCGGACATAAGCTCCATAGGTGCCGTAGCAGGGGCGCCCAGCCGGAGCCTTGTGTGGGCGGAGGGTTGAGTCCTGCGTCTTTCGCTCGAAGAGTTTTCGGCACACAGTACAACGATAAACGTACTTTGGACCGGAACTCGTCGCGCGAAATCTTGACACGCGGCGCCTCGAGCTTCCGACACCTCCGGTGCTTGCCGATCGCGACGTCGCAGGAATCGGTTGGGGCCCGGATGGCGTTAGTTCAATCGGATAGCGCGGTGAGAAACTGGTTTGTGTAGGCGACACGCCGAGGATGCTGTTGACCAAATAGCTGCGCGCTTGGCCGTTGTCCGCGCGAACAGCCATTAGAAGGACATCCCCGGCCTGAGTGCGGCGTAGTGAATATGCCTCGATCGAACGAGTGGAGCGCTTGCCCTGCTTGTCCCGGTAGTCAATCTCCACCAAAAGCTGATTGGCAGCGGCGAACCTGATCATCTCGATGAAGGATTGGCCGAGCGAACCCGCGGGAAGGCCAATGATGCGCTCGCGAATGAGCGCGTCGTTCGCGCCCAAGGGCATAGGAGCAAGAGCGGGAACCAGCACTTGGCCGTGGAGCCAGTCGAATATCTCAGGTAGCGCATCCCAAAAAGAGCTGACGGGCAACAGAGCCGGGAGCTGATGATTGAGCATGTGTACCCAACCGGCCTCTAGGGCAGGACGGTGCTGCTCGAGTCCGGCGAGGCGCGGTAGCTCGATCCCCTTGAAGGCACACTTTTCACGTAGCACCTCGATAAACTGGGCTCGCTCTGGTCGGGCGTCAGTGTTTCGATAGAGATTCACAACATCGTAGAGATCGCGCGGCCGAGCGCGCTCGAACAGCGCCCTGAATTTTTCAGCGAAGGCCTCGACATAGTCATAGGCAAGAACTTCGATGCCTTCTTCAGGCGCGTCCGAATAGGGGTGGAAAATTTCCGCAGAGACCGGCGGCAAGACAACCCGTTCATCAGCCGTCAAATCGAGCTTGATGCGGGGCAGAGCGTGAGTGGATGAAACCGGACCTTTGTAGCTGATTTTGCCCTGGCACGAGATCGTGCCGCGAGGATTTCGGTAGATGTCAAATTCTTGCTGGTCGGCCGGGACCTCAATGCCGGTCTCCTCATATATCCACGCGCCGATCTCGCCGAAGACGCGTTTCAGAAAGCGTTCTTCGATGTGCGCTTCATTGCGGAGTGTGAAATCAAGGTCTTCGGAAAATCGGTAAGTCTCAAAGAAGCATTTCTTGAGACAGGTTCCTCCTTTAAAGAGCCAGCTTTCTGCGAGTTCCTCATGGGCGTAAATGCCGGCTAGCATCCAGCCGAGGACATAATCTTTCTCAACAACATGCGGTGTGAGCGACGTTTGCGCGGCAATGTCGAGAATCTCGCGCCGGTCGATCAATTATCGTCTCCTCTCACCCACGTTTGCGGAATGAGGAGCCGCCACTTTGAGATGAGCCGCGGACAAGGCATCGCCGGGTCGAGCTTGGCGTTTCCCGCTGTAAGCCGAGCACCACACAGCTCGGCGAGCTTCGCTCCGCTTTGATATCTTTCAGCGAGGAAACCAAGCCGCTTAAACACCGCGCCGTTGCCTAGCCGCTCGGCGTACTCGATGAGCTTTTGATCGCTGCGATCCGCCCGCTTGAGGTACGAATTCAAGCAGTCCGACACCTGCTGAATTCCTCCGCCTAATGCGGGATCATCGAGCATGTCCACGATAGTTCGATGAACGTCAGAGACCGGAACTTTGGTGTGGTGGCGCCAGATCGGCTTGGTTCCAAAAATCTTGGAGGGGTTGAGATGCTTGAGCGTGAATTGGAATCCCTGCCGTTCCTGTCGCTTATCCCGGATGGCCTGGCCGCTGATCACCACCACGTCTTTAAAAATTTGCTCAGTGAGATCCCAATGTTCGGCGGCTGTGCGGCCACCGATGTAAGCGGGCGCGAATAAGGCGGGCACAAGGACCCAAGCATCGTCCAAAACGCGTTCTGAACCGAGAGTGTCTATGGATGCAGGGACATAGGCTCCGCTTCCAACCCTGCTAAGCCATCCCTGCTCCCTCCATCGGGCAAGGCGCTTAGCAGCATCGATACGTGAAATGGCGAGTGCCTTTGTCACGTCAGATATATAAATCACGTCCCCCGACGCAGCGAGAACCTGGACAAGCTGGGCGCGGCCTCGCGGCAGACGGATATTTTCTGACATACGATAATTCGCTGAAATCGTGAATTATTGCATATGTAATATACATTGGGCGCTTTGGCAAGGACTCCAACGTGCCGTTTTTCGCCGAAATAAGGAAATATTACATATGTGATGTATTTCTATTGCTCGGACCGACCCGTGCTGGCGTCTGAACGCGGGCAAACAAACGGGGCCGGTCAGGAGCTTAAGGGCACGATTCTGGGCACGTTAGGCCTCGGCAATTCAGCGGAGAAGTCACGTCCACCGCGTAGGCCATCTAACCCCAGATCAGTTACATCCTCATCGGAGCTGGCTTTAGCCGCAACTGGGGTGCACCGTTATCCGAGGAAATCACCGGGAGTCTACTCGGTGAATTGCATGATCATGATGATGTGGACCTAGCGCGCGGCCATCAGACCGAAGCGCGATATCGAAGATATAAAACTAGTTGGCGAACCTCGCCGACTGTTGTCGGCGGTTTTCGCCGGTGACACCTTCGCTCACGGCAAGCTCATGAGGTTTTTTTCCGCGCTAAGCACGCGCCCAAGATTTCACAGGAACGCGTCACAAGCGTTCAAATTAGGATATCAAAGCAAATAACTGCCCTATGTGCGGCCGCCGTGCGCCGGTTCTCGAACCAGTCTCAGAGCCCTCGAAATCAGTCTGGACCTGCAAAATGGGATATCGACCAATGTGGGCCGGAGATTTGGCGTGTAACCAGCCGCCAGAGCCAATATCTGCGCTATACAACCGTCTGCAGAGACTATCGGCTCAGGCTAAGACACGGAAAGAACGTACATTTTATTAGTGGCCAGGAAAGGTACCTGTGTTTGGTACCCCCTGGCTGGGGCGCCTGGATTCGAACCAGGGAATGGCGGAATCAAAATCCGCTGCCTTACCACTTGGCTACGCCCCAATGCGCGCTGGGATTGCCGGCCGGCGTTGCCGCCGGCGGGCCGGACCATATAGCGATACACACCCGGCGGATCAATCTTTAGCCGCGCCGGCGGGCCGGGTGCCGCCATAAGTCGGCGGAAATCGGGCGTTTTCCACGGGCTTTCTTGTGGACCCGGCACCGCAACTCCACATCGGGCGCTCGCACATATAATGTGTGTCGTCGCAATGCCGCCGGCGGGAACGGCCAAAGACGCCAGCGGACATCGGCCGCGAAGGGCAACCATGAACGATCAGACCACCGCACCGGACATCCTCGTGCAGGACGACGGCGGCATCCGCACCATCCGGATGAACCGGCCGGCAAAGAAGAACGCGCTGACCCAGCCGATGTATGCCGCGATGACGCGCGCGCTCGACGAAGCCGGCGCTAATGCCGCGATCCGCTGCATCATCCTCGCCGGCGCGCCGAACATGTTTTGCGCCGGCAGCGACATCGGCGATTTCCAGAAGCGCGCCGAGGGAGGGCTCGAGCCGGTCACGGTGGATTTTTTGCGCGCCCTGGTGCGCAACGAAAAGCCCCTGGTCGCCGCCGTCGGCGGCGCCGCGGTCGGCATCGGCACCACCATGCTGCTGCATTGCGATCACGTGGTCGCCGCGAGCGGCGCCACGTTCGCCACCCCGTTTCTCAAGCTCGAACTCATTCCTGAAGCGGCGTCGAGCCTGCTCGCGCCGCAGCGCATGGGCCATGCGCGCGCTTTCTCGCTTTTAGTCATGGGCCGGCCGCTGTCGGCGCAAGATGCGCGCGAAGCCGGCATCGTCAACACCGTGGTCGAGGCCGCCGCGGTGGAAGAGGCGGCGCGCAAGGCCGCGCAGGAGATCGCGGCGCTGCCGCCGAAGGCCGTGATGCTGGCGCGCCGCCTGATGCGCAGCTCCGACGAGAGCGTCGCCGAACGCATCGAGGTCGAGGTCGAGCATTTTCAGAAACTGTTGAAATCCGACGAGGCGCGCACCGCCTTCGCCGCCTTCTTTGCCCGCAAGAAATAGAAAATAGGATCGATCATGTCGCTTGCCGGCAAGACCCTGTTCATCACCGGCGCCTCGCGCGGCATCGGGCTTGCGATTGCGCTGCGCGCCGCGCGCGACGGCGCCAATATCGCGATCGCGGCCAAGACCGAAACGCCGCATCCGAAGCTGCAAGGCACGATCTATACCGCCGCCGAGGAGATCGAGCGCGCCGGCGGCAAGGCACTGCCGCTTGCCGTCGACATCCGCGACGAGGCCGTCGTGGTCGACGCCTTCGCCAAGACCGCGGCGCAGTTCGGCGGCATCGATATCGTCGTCAACAATGCCAGCGCGATTTCGCTGACGCCGGTGGCGCAGACCGACATGAAGCGTTTTGATCTGATGCAGCAGATCAATGCCCGCGGCACCTTTCTTGTTTCCAAGACCGCCCTTCCCTATCTGGCCAAGTCCGCCGCTCAGTCCAGAAATCCTCACATCTTGATGATGTCGCCGCCGCTTGACATGAAGGAGAAATGGTTCGCCGCACACACCGCCTATTCGATGGCGAAATTCGGCATGAGCATGGTCGTGCTTGGACTCGCTGGCGAATTGCGCCCGCAGGGCATCGCGGTCAATGCGCTGTGGCCGCGGACCGTCATCGCGACCGCCGCGGTGCAAAATCTGCTCGGCGGCGAGGAGATGATGAAACGCGGACGCAAACCCGAGATCGTGGCGGACGCGGCTTATGCGATTTTCGCCAAGCCGGCGCGCGACTTCACCGGCCATTTTCTCATCGACGACAATTTCCTCGCCGAGAACGGCGTTACCGATTTCGAGCGCTATCGCGTCGATCCGAACCAGCCGCTGGCCCAGGACTTCTTCGTGCCCGACGATATTCCCCCGCCGTAATCCCACACGCGGAGCCACGCCAATTGAGGCCGGCACAATGTCCCTATAATAATGTCGATATTGGTCGCCCGGCCGGGCGCGCCCGACACATGGCCGTTCCTCATGACCTATAAAGCTCCCCTCGCCGATATCGGTTTTGCGCTCAAATATGGCGCCTCGTTCTCGTCGGCGCTCGACCAGGGCCTGTTCGGCGACCTCTCGATGGATGATGTCGATGCCGTGCTGAGCGAGGCCGGGCGTTTCGCCGAACAGGTCATCGCGCCGCTCAATCGCGACGGCGACAAATTCGGCACAGCGTTCAAGGACGGCGTCGTCACCACCGCCCCAGGCTGGAAGGAAGCCTACAAAGCCTGGCAGACTGGCGGCTGGAACGGACTGACCGGCCCGCTCGATTTCGGCGGCCAGGCGCTGCCGCAGGCCGTCAGCGCCGCCTGCACCGAAATGTGGCAAGGCGCCTCCATGGCGTTCGCAGTCGGCCCGCTCCTGACCATGGGCGCGGTCGACGCGCTCAACGACCACGGCAGCGCCGAGCTGAAAAAAACTTATCTGGAAAAGCTCGTCACCGGCGAATGGACCGGCACGATGCAGCTCACCGAGCCGCAGGCCGGCTCCGATGTCGGCGCGCTGCGCACCCGCGCCGAGCGCGCGCCCGACGGCACCTATCGCCTCACCGGGCAAAAAATCTTCATCACCTATGGCGAGCACGATCTCACCGACAACATCATCCATTTCGTGCTGGCGCGGCTACCCGACGCGCCGCCCGGCACGCGCGGCATCTCGCTGTTCCTGGTGCCGAAGTTTTTGCTCAAGCCGGACGGTTCGCTCGGCGAGCGCAATGACGTGCGCGCGCATTCGGTGGAGCACAAGCTCGGCATTCACGGCTCGCCGACCTGCACCATGATCTTCGGCGATAGAGGCGGCGCCACCGGCTATCTGATCGGGCGCGAAAATGCCGGCATGGCCTGCATGTTCACGATGATGAACCGCGCCCGCCTCGGCATCGGCCTGCAGGGCGTCGGCATCGCCGAGCGCGCGACGCAACAGGCGCTGGCCTATGCGCGCGACCGCAAACAAGGGCGCGAACCGGGCACCAAGGCGGGCGATATGTCGCCGATCATCGAGCATCCGGATGTGAGGCGCATGGTGCTGACCATGCGCGCGCTCACCCAAGCCGCGCGCACCATCTGCTATGCCACCGCGATCTCGCTCGATCGCGCCGAGCGCAGCAAGGACGAAGCTGCGAAGAAAACCGCCGAGCAGCGCGCCTCCCTGCTCACCCCCGTCGCCAAGGCGTTCGCGACCGACATCGCCAACGAGGTCACCTCGCTCGGCGTGCAGGTCCATGGCGGCATGGGCTTCATCGAGGAGACCGGCGCCGCGCAGCATTTCCGCGACGCGCGGATCGCCGCGATCTATGAAGGCACCAACGGCATCCAGGCCATCGACCTCGTCGCCCGCAAATTGCCGCTGGCGAATGGCGACGCGGTCGCGGCTCATCTCGACGACCTGCGCGGCGTGGTCAAGGAACTCGGCGCCAGTAACGACCCCGCTTTCGGCTGGACCCCGGTGCGGCTCGGCGACGCGGTGGAGAGTCTCGCCCGCGCGACCGATTGGCTGCTTGCCCGTCTCGACAAGGAGCCCGAGTCCGCGCTGGTCGGCGCAACGCCCTATCTGCGGCTGTTCGCGCTTGCGACCGGCGGCGTGTTCCTCGCCAAGGAGGCGCTGGCCGCGCTGCGGCTCGGCGCCGATGCCGCGGCGCGCGTCGCCGTGACGCGGTTCTTCGCCGAGAATTTCGCCGTTCAGGCCGGCGCGCTCGAACGCACCGTGGTCGAATGCGCCGAAGGCGTCATGGGCGCGGACGCGGCTTTGAGCTCCTAGAGCGTGTACTTACAAGCGGACGTCGGAGCTTCTTGGTCCTTCCGGCCATCAATGACGGGCAAGAAAAAACGACATGAAATCTATGAAAGTAACTCTTGTTAGAGGGGCGGCATCCGTCTAGCCATAAGGAGAAAATAAAAATATCACCGGGAGGAATTTTACATGCGCATGATATATTCGTTCGCTGCATTGTTTGCCGCGGCCATGGCGTCCAACGTTGCAGCGCAGCAGCCTGCTTCGCCGATCAAGACCGTTTTTATGAGCGACAAAGACATTACGGCGCTGGTCGACAAGGCCAAAGCCGACCGCAAGGGTGATGCGCCGGTTACCGCCGAGCCGATCCTTTTGCTGGCACCCTATCGGGCGCAGCTTGAATACCGGCCGGGCAACGCGCCAGCGGCCGTTCACACCGAGGACGCCGAACTGATGGTCGTGCTGCAAGGTACCGGCAATATCATCACCGGTGGCCAATTGGTCGATGGCAAGCAGGTCAATGCCTATAACCTGAGCGGCCACTCCATCACCGGCGGCGACGACCACAATGTAGTGAAAGGCGACATGATCCTCATTCCGCCGAACACGCCGCACCAGGTTATCGCTGGCGGCGGCGCGCCGATCGTGCTGATGACGATGCACGTGCCCTATCCGCCAAACGAGTGGAAGCGGGCGAATTGAACCATCCTGCCCCGCGAGGGGCACCATCCGCAGAATGGTCGAATGGGCGCAGCGTAATGCGCCGATTGCGCCTCCGGTTCGATTTGCGACCACAACTGTGGACACGGGTATCGGATAGGCCTTTTTTGCTGCTCGCACTTTGTCGCCTATTGGCACTTAGCGGACATCGAGAGATGTGCGATTAATGTCCGCTCTCGAGGGTGAAACCGACGTGGCACTCAGCGATTTTATGAGTACGCGCCCGAGCACCTTTCCTCCGCGGCCTTCACGCCTTAAATGTAATCAATGTCGACACTGTTGATCTCCCATCCCGCCTGCCTGCAGCATCTCGTGCCGCAAGGCCATCCCGAACGTCCCGACCGCCTGCGCGCCGTCGAGCGCGCGCTCGAGGCCGAGAAATTCCAGGCGCTGGCGCGCGCCGAGGCGCCGCTCGGGACTTTCGAGACTGTCGCCCTGTGTCATCCGATGGACTACATCACCGAGCTGCGCGACGCCTCGCCCGACCAGGGGCTGATCCATCTCGACGGCGACACCTCGATGTCGCCGGGCACCTTCGAGGCGGCATTGCGCGCCGTGGGCGGCGCGGTGTATGCCGTCGATGAAGTCCTGAACAAGCGGGCGGCGAATGCCTTCGTCGCCACGCGGCCGCCCGGCCATCACGCCGAGACGGCGCGGCCGATGGGCTTCTGCCTGTTCGACAATGCCGCCATTGCCGCGCGTCACGCGCAAAATCATCACGGCATCGCGCGCGTCGCCATCGTCGACTTCGACGTCCATCACGGCAACGGCTCGCAGGAGATTTTCTGGGGCGACAAGACCGTGATGTATTGCTCGACGCATCAGATGCCGCTGTTTCCCGGCACCGGCGCCGTCGGCGAAAGCGGCGAGCATAATACCGTGGTCAACGCGCCGATGCGGCCGGGCGACGGCGCGGAACAATTCAAGAGCGCGTTGCAAGAGCGCATCCTGCCGCGGCTCCTCGACTACAGACCCGAGCTCGTCATCATTTCCGCGGGCTTCGATGCCCACCACCGCGATCCGCTCGCCAATATCAATCTTTCCGAAGAGGATTTCGCCTGGGCGACCAAGAAGCTCATGGATGTCGCCGACCGCTGCGCCGATGGCCGCCTCGTCTCGCTGCTCGAAGGCGGCTATGACCTGCAGGCGCTCGGCAATTCGGTCGCGGCTCACGTCACCGCGCTGATGCGTGGATAAGGCCGCAGCCCGGATTGCGCGCGGCGCGTTCCGGGGGCATGACTTTCCCGGAGCACGCTTGGCGTGACCCGGCCCAGATGGGATCAATAATGGCGCAGAAGACCAACGACGATATTGCGCAACTGCCGTTCGAGCGGGCGATCGAGGAATTGGAATTGATCGTCAAACGGCTCGAAGAAGGCAAAGTGCCGCTTGAGGAATCGGTCGCCATCTACGAGCGGGGCGAGGTGCTCAAGCGCCGCTGCGAGGAGCTGCTGCGGGCGGCCGAGGCGCGGGTCGAGAAGATCTCGCTCGATGCCGCCGGCAAGCCGACCGGCGCCGCGCCGCTGGATGTTGAGTGATATTTGGCGGCGGCCCCCTCCCTGTAGTGGTACGTAATCCTTTTACCTCGACGCTCGGTTTTCCCAGTAAATCCGGGCTTTTTGCTTGACTTTTCGGAACAAAAAGGGAACAATCCATCGTTCGGATCGAGAGGTATTGAGCCATGACGGATTCGGACAAACGCGGCACCGGCAAACGCACTGCAGAGAAACGCAGCTCCGACAAACGCGGCATCGCGAAGCGCAGCGCGGACAAACGTAACGATTGGCTGCGCAATCTCGACGAGGAATGCCCGTATCAGGTGGTGCTGCCGCGGCAGCAGCTCTGCGACGACAGCGAGATTCTGAATTTCCTGATCGATCATGTCGGCAAGTTCGACATGTATGTCGAAGACGATTATGCCGCCTTCGTGCGCTACTGTTTCGAAGATCCGATGGATGCGGAAGTCTTCCGCGCGCGCTTCGAACCGAAGGCGGATCGCATCAGGCTCGCGGGCTAGCGCATATCAAATCTACCGCCCCACGGAGAAGCGATCGTTGAACGTCGCGCCGCTGTCGATCGTGCGCACGACGCTCGCCAGCGGCTTGCCATCGGCTGACGCGCCGCCGAATTCTTTGGTGACCTGCTCGTCATATTGCGCCAGCGTGGTCACCGGGCCTTTGGCCCGCACCTGCACGACCCGGTAGCCGTTCGCTTTCAGCTGCTTGAGAATTTCCGGCAGCGCCAGCGACGTTCCGTGCTGGAAGTCGTGCATGAGAATGATGCCCTTGCCGCTCTTCTGCAGCTTGGTCATGACCGATGCGATGACCAGGTCCGGCTTGTGGATCTTGAAATCCTGCGAATTGAAGTCGGCGGAAAACGCGCTGACATTGCGCGTTCCGAGATACGACATTTGTTCCGGCGTGAAGCTCAACCCCGGAAAGCGAAAGAACGGCGCCTCGGGCTGGCCCAGCGCCGCACGGACCGCGCTGATGCCCTTCTCGATCTCAAGCTGAGCCTGATCGGCCGGAAGTTTCGCCAGATAGGCATGCGACCAAGTATGCGATCCGATCGTATGTCCGGCCGCGGCGACCTGTTTGAGGATTTCCGGATGCCACATCGCGTGCTCGCCGATCGGGAAGAACAGGCCCTTGGTGCATTGCGCGGCCAGCGCGCCGAGCACGGCCGGCGTGTTGCCCGGCCACGGCCCGTCGTCGAAGGTCAAAACGACCTCGCCCGGCTGCAGAAAGTCATAGTTTTTGAAGTGCAGCGAGCCGAAGCCCGGACCATTGGCTGTGTCGATCTCGACCGTGCGCGAGACACCCAGCGCGTTCGGATTGCCGGGACATGCCGCCGTCGGTGTCACGTTACCCAACGAGCCGGTGGTCAGGGACGCCGCATCTTCGGCGCGGGCAAAGGACGCAACGAGCAGCACCGCAACCGCGAACACGCAATGACGCAACAGACGCATCGATTTCCCCAAAACAATCCGAATGAGCCGCGCCGCCGGCGCTCGCGCATCGTTGCGCGCAACGATTAAGAAACCCTAATGAAGGTGTGTCGTTGCCGACGCCCGTCATGGCCGAGCTTGGCCGGGCTTGGCCCGGCTCAACACCTCGTCATTGCGAGCGAAGCGAAGCAATCCAGGCAGCCTCACCGCACTGGATTGCTTCGTCGCTGACGCTCCTCGCAATGACGCAAACGTGATGTCACTGCATCATTGACATTTGTCACTGATATAGTTACATATCGTCTTGTGATTCTCGCTCTGTGAAAGGACCGGCCGCGAAGGCACATCGCGGTTCGGGAGCGAGGGCGGTGCCCGCGGGCGGAATTGCAGACCGCTCCCGGGCGGCTTTGGGCATCAGTCTCCCGGCACTACGGACCGGGCCGCGAGGTGCTCGCTGGACTGGGACAGGTGAAGGCGGGTAACGCCCGCAAAAACTGCGTCGGCTCTGCCCCGGCAAGGGGATGTGACAGGATCGGCGCTAATTCCAAGTCCCAGGAAGCATGGCCTGAAGTTGACACCTGGGCGATGAGATACTCCCCAGGGCAGAGCCGCGGTGGGACGCCGATAGGCGTGCGCCTTCTGCTGAAGGCGCGGCCGTGCCAGCAGCACGGCAGGTTGGACTACAGCGTCTGTCGGCGTTCCATTTCCTTTCTTCTTTCCGTGGCGAAGCGAAAGCGCAGAACGAAACGAAGGCACCACCCCTTCTGTCCTGATGCGCCGGGCCCTTCGCAGCGCAGATCGTAGCGTCGACACACAAGAACTCGCGTGCCGGTGCGGCGCGAGAACGAGGAAGTTCGGCCGATGTTTCAGTCGCCACCGATCGAGCGAATGACCCGCGCCGGATTTCCGCCAACCAAGGTATTCGGCGGAACGTCCTTGGTGACGACCGAGCCAGCGGCGACAACCGCGTTTTCGCCGACCCTCACGCCGCCGATGACCGTCGCGCCGGCTGCGATCCAGACATTTCGCTCGATCACGATCGGCTTTCCGATTGTCACGGCGCGGCGCTGCGAAGGTTCGAGCGGATGACCCGCCGTGATCAGGTTCACGTTCGGCCCGATCATCACATCGTCCGCGATGTCGAGGCCGCCGAGGTCATAGAACGTGCAGTTCTGATTGACGAAGACATTGCGCCCGACGCGGATTTCGTCACCACCGGCGGTATAGAACGGCGGGATCAGCAAAAAGCTTTCGTCGACCTTTTTGCCGGTCAGCTCGCTGAACAAGGCCCGGACTTCGTCAGCATCGTTGAAAGTCAAACGGTTCAGCGCCGCGGTGATCGCCATCGCCCGTTTGACGTTTGCCAACATGGCCGCGGATTCCGGCGTCCTCCTGTGAATGATCTTGGTGCCGTGCTTCGACATGCGATGTTTCCCGGCCTGCAGCGTTCGTCCGGCGCACGTGGCCAGCGCCGAGAATCACCAAGTATAGCTGCAAAGCGGAAACTAGCGCCGCGGCTTGCCGAACTCGGGCAGCTTCTGCCGCACTTTGCCGAGATCGGCCCAGGCGTCCTTGAACGTCTTCAGATCGGGGAGCGTGAATTGATGACCGCTGGTCGTGCGCGCCAAAGCCTCCCACGTCACCGGCATCGAGATCGGCGCGCCGGCGCGCGCCCGCGTCGAATAAGGCGCAACCGCCGTCGCTTCACGCGAATTACGGAAATAGTCGATGAAGATTTGACCGTTGCGCAGCGCCTTGGTCATTTTCGACAAATAAAGCTTCGGACTGTCGGCGGACATCGACGCGGCGACGGCGCCGGAAAATTCCTTCGCGGTGTCCCAGTCGACGTCCTTGATCGGCAGCACGACGTGAATGCCCTTGCCGCCGGAGAGCTTGGCGAAGGTTTTGAGCTTCAGCCCGGCCAGCCGATCGCGGATCTCCTTGGCGCCGGCGACGACATCCTTCCAGGCCACGCCGTCGCCCGGATCGAGATCGAACACGATGCGGTCGCATGTTTCCAAACTGTCGAGCCGCGAGCCGCGCACGTGAATCTCGAGCGCGCCGGACTGCGCCAGTTCGACGAGCTCGCCGCAATTCTCCACCGCGATGACGTCGTGGTCCTTGCCCTTGACCGCATGCCGCAGCGAAGACCGCTTGATGTTCGAGGCGATATGTTTCTGGAAGAAGGTTTCACCGCCGACCCCTTCCGGGGCGCGCACGATCGCCAGCGCCCGATCGACGATATGCGGCGCCATCGCATCCCAGACGCGTGTGTAATATTCGGCGAGATCCTGCTTGGTGACGCCGGCATCGGGCCAATAGACGCGATCCGGATGCGTCAGATGCACGCCCGCCACCTCGGCGTCTTGTTTGCCTCGCGCCGATTTTGCCGACGGTTTTGCCGCAGCCGCCTTGGCCGATTTGCGCACCGGCTGCCGTTGCACCATTGCGGCGGCTTCGGCCGGCGTCTCGCGCACCACTTCACGCGCCGGCTTGTCCTCGCGCAGGCCTTTATACGACGCCTGCCGCAGCAGTCCGTCATGGGTGATGCCGCGAAACTCCGCTTCGATGACGACTTGCGGCTTCACCCAGATCACGTTTTTGCGCCGCTCATCCGGCGGCAAAGCCAGCGGCGGCCGCTCGACCCGCAGCGGCTCGAGCCGCTTCCACAGGTCGCGGGCGATCTCATGCGTGTAGCCGGTGCCGATGCGGCCGGCATAACGCAGCTTGCCGTCCTCGTGATACGCCACCGTGAGCGCGCCGACCGCCTTGGCCACGGCGTTCGACGGGCTGAAGCCGGCGACGACCAGTTCCTGTTCGTTGTGACATTTGGTCTTGATGAAATTGTCGGAGCGGCCGGAGCGATAAGGCGCATCGCGCAGCTTCGAAATGATGCCTTCGAGATTCATATCGCAGGCGGACTTGAAGATCGCCGGGCCGTCGCCGTCGAAATGATCGACATAACGGATGCGGCCTTCGCGACTCTCGCCTTTCAGGAGCCGCTGCAACGCCGCCTTGCGCGCGGTCAGCGGCTCACCGGTGAGATCCTTGCCGTCGAGCGACAACAGATCGAACGCCCAATAGACGAAGCGGTCGGTGCGGCCGTCCTTCAGGTCGGTCTGCAGCAGCGAGAAATTCGAGCGCCCGTTATCGTCCTCGACCACGAGCTCGCCGTCGATCAGCGCGGTGTCGGCCGGCAGCGATTCGATTGCCTGCGCAATCGGCGCGAAGCGGTGGGTCCAGTCCAATTGCTTGCGCGTGAGCAGCTGCACTTTGCCGTGATCGAGCCGCGCCTCGATGCGGTAGCCGTCGAACTTGATCTCGTGCAGCCAATTCTTCCCGCTCGGCGCGCGGTCGTGCAGCATGGCAAGGCTCGGTGGCAGGAACGCAGGCAAGCGCGCGCCCCCGTTTCCGCTTGGCCGCGGTCCCCGCCCGCTCTTGCGTTCGACTTTAGTCGCAGCCGATTTGGTGCGCGCGTGCGGTTTTGCCGCGGGTTTCTTCGCCGCAGGTTTTTTTGCCGCTTTGGCTGTCTTCGCTGTCGCCGCGGCTTTGCTCTCGGGCTTGGCGCGCCCGGCGCTGAGCGCGCGCAGCTGCTCCTTGAACTCGCGCTGCGATTGCGGCCTGCCGGACACTTTCGGTGCATCCGCCGCCGGCGCGCCGCGCTTGCGATTGCTGTGCCAGACCCGCTTACGGCCCTTGCCGCCGGCGATCTCCTCCATCGACCGGCCGGTCGCCGCCGACAACGGCTCCGCTTTGAGGATGTCGGCTTTGCGGCCGCTCTTGGCTGCTTCGTCCTTGCCTTTGATCAGGAGCCAGTTCTCGTGGCGGTCGCCTTGGCGGCCCCGCATGCGCACCAGATGCCAGCGGCCATGCAGTTTTTTGCCGTGAAGGTTAAAGTCGAGATGGCCTTTGGCGTAACCTTTATGCGGATCGCCGTCCGGCTCCCAGGTGCCGCGATCCCACACCATCACCGTGCCGCCGCCGTATTCACCCTCGGGAATCGTGCCCTCGAACGTGTTGTATTCGATCGGGTGGTCCTCGACGTGGACGGCGAGCCGCTTGTCGTTGGGATCGAGGCTCGGGCCGCGCGTCACGGCCCAGCTCTTCATGACCCCATCGAGTTCCAACCGCAGGTCGTAATGCAACCGGGTCGCGTCGTGCTTCTGGATCACATATTGGTGGCCGCTGCCGCGCTGGACCCGCCCGCGCGGCTCGGAGGTAACATTGAACTTTCGCTTTTTCCGGTAAGTTTCGAGGGCCACGCTGCAACTCGCTGGCTATTTCCGGTTTATACCACCAGGAATAAGCGCCCCATTTCGGTCACACCGCCCCGGCACACCCGCCGGCCCTTTATACACGGTATGGCCGTATCGTCGTCTCGGGGTTCATTTAGGGACACTGGCAAAGACGCCGGATTGAACCTAAGTGGTCTGCGATGCCGTCAAAGGGCGGAACACAAAGTTAACCGGACCCCGGAGATAAGGTATTGCAGACCCTAAGAGTTCCCTGGAGGCGTTAGTCGGGACCCCTGCCAAGACTTTGGCAGTCAAATTGCTTTCCCGGCCCATAATAGTGTAAGGACCCTGCAAGGGACGCTTATATCCGCGTATTCCATCCGAGGGCCCGCCATCGGGACCCCATCAATCGGCATTATGCCGAAAAAACACATTCGTCTGAAAAACTAAGGAGCGTAGCGTGACGGTTTTGTCCAAGACCCCATTGCTCGACCAAATCAAGACACCCGACGATCTCAGGCACCTCGAGCCCAACAAGCTGCGGCAGGTTGCCGACGAATTGCGCACCGAGACCATCGATGCAGTCGCCTCGACCGGCGGCCATCTCGGTGCCGGCCTCGGCGTGATCGAGCTCACCGTCGCGCTGCATTATGTCTTCAATACGCCGGACGACCGGCTGATCTGGGACGTCGGGCATCAAGCCTATCCGCACAAGATCCTGACCGGACGCCGCGATCGCATTCGCACGCTGCGCCAGGGCAATGGTCTGTCGGGCTTCACCAAGCGCGCCGAGAGCGAATACGATCCGTTCGGCGCCGCGCATTCGTCGACCTCGATCTCCGCCGGCCTCGGCATGGCGGTCGCACGCGACCTGCAAGGCAAGCAGAACAACGTCATCGCCGTGATCGGCGACGGCGCGATGTCGGCCGGCATGGCTTACGAGGCCATGAACAATGCCGGCGCGATGAATTCGCGCCTGATCGTGGTGCTCAACGACAACGACATGTCGATTGCGCCGCCGGTGGGCGCGCTGTCGGCCTATCTCGCGCGCCGCGTCTCCGGCCGCGGCTATCATCGCCTGCGCAAGCTGGTGCATCAGATCGCCAAGCGCATGCCGAGCAAGATGCTCGAGCAGCGCGCGCTCGCGGTCGAAGAATATGCGCGCGGCCTCGTCACCGGCGGCACGCTGTTCGACGAGCTCGGCTTCTTCTATGTCGGCCCGATCGACGGCCACAATATCGAGCACCTCTTGCCGGTGCTGGAAAACGTGCGCGACGCCAAGAACGGTCCGTTCCTGGTTCACGTCGTCACGCAGAAAGGCAAAGGCTATTCGCCGGCGGAAAATTCGGCCGACAAATATCACGGCGTCGTCAAATTCGACGTCGCCACCGGCGCGCAACAGAAATCGAAGGGCGGCGCTCCGCAATATACCAAGGTGTTTGCCGAAAGCCTGATCAAGGAAGCCCGCAAGGACGACAAGATCGTCGCCATCACCGCGGCAATGCCGTCGGGCACCGGCATCGATCTGTTCCAGAAGGAATTCCCGACGCGGACATTCGACGTCGGCATTGCCGAACAGCACGGCGTCACGTTCGCCGCCGGCTTGGCGACCGAAGGCTTCAAGCCCTTCGCCACCATCTACTCGACCTTCCTGCAACGCGCCTACGACCAGGTCGTGCACGACGTCGCCATCCAGAAGCTGCCGGTGCGCTTTGCGCTCGACCGCGCCGGTCTGGTCGGCGCCGATGGCCCGACCCATGCCGGCTCGTTCGACGTCGCTTATCTCGGCTGCCTGCCGAATTTCGTGGTGATGGCGGCCGCCGACGAGGCCGAACTCGTCCACATGGTGGCGACCGCGGCGGCGATCGACGATCGCCCCTCGGCGATCCGCTATCCGCGCGGCGAAGGCCTCGGCGTGGCGATGCCCGAAGAAGGCAAGCCGCTCGAGATCGGCAAGGGCCGCATCCTGCGCGAAGGTACCAAAGTGGCGCTGTTCTCGTTCGGCACCCGGCTCGGCGAATGCCTCAAGGCCGCGGACGAGCTCGCGACCTATGGCCTCTCGACCACCGTCGCCGATGCGCGCTTTGCCAAGCCGCTCGACGTCGACATGCTGCTGCGGCTCGCCCGCGAGCATGAAGTGCTTCTCACCATCGAGGAAGGCTCGATCGGCGGCTTCGGCGCCTATGTGCTGCAGACGCTGGCCGAGCACGGCGTGCTCGATCGCGGGCTCAAGGTCCGTTCGATGGTCCTGCCGGATACTTTCATCGATCAGGACTCGCCCAATGCCATGTATGCCCAGGCTCGCCTCGACAGCAAAGGCATCGTCGCCAAGGCTTTCGAGGCGCTCGGCCAGAACATGCGTGGCGAAGTGGTGAAGCTCGCCTGATCTTTCTTCTGGCGTTTCGTTTCTGCCGCGTGATGGCCGGGCTTGATAAAAGCCCGGCCATTACCGTTTAAAGGTCCCTGCTCTGTCCTATATAGCGGGAAGCTCAAACCATAGGCGAGCGAAGCGACGCCGTTCTTTGACTGGCAATGTCGCCGGGTGTGACGGAGAGCCATGACCGACCGCGAACGTGCGGACCGTCTCCTTGTAGCGCGCGGCCTGTTCGAGAGCCGCACCCGGGCGCAAGCCGCCATCGCCGCCGGCCTGGTGACCGCCGACGGCGTGCCGGTGCGCAAGGCCTCCGACGAAGTCCCGCTCTCCGCGGTGATCGCCGCCGAGGCTGAACATCCTTACGTCTCGCGCGGCGGCGTGAAGCTTGCGGCGGCCCTCGATGAGTTCGCGCTCAACGTCACTGGCCGTATCTGTCTCGATGTCGGCGCTTCGACCGGCGGCTTCACCGAAGTCCTGCTCGAACGCGGCGGACGCTGCGTCTTTGCGATCGATGTCGGCTCGAGCCAACTGCACGAACGCCTGCGCGGCCGCGCCGATATCATTTCTCTTGAGCAGACCGATATTCGCACGCTCGATGCCGCGCGCCTCTCCGAGCAACCGGACTTCGCCACCGTCGACGTGAGCTTCATCTCGCTCAAGCTCGTCCTGCCCGCGGTCAGCAAACTTCTGGCGCCGCGCGCAAAACTCCTGGCGCTGATCAAACCGCAGTTCGAGGCGGAGCGCCGGCACAGCAAGAAAGGCATCATTCGCGACGAGGCCGTTCAGAAGATGGTCTGCGAGGATATCGGTGCCTTCATCGCCTCGCTCGGCTGGCAAATCGGCGGCCTCGCGCCTTCGGCGATCCCCGGCGGCGACGGCAACCGCGAATTCTTCATCGAGGCCGAACGTGGTTGAGCATCTCGTCATCGACCGGATCGGCCATCGCGGCGATGGCGTGGTCGATGGCTCCAACGAACCGATCTTCGTCCCCGGCGCCTTGCCCGGCGAGACTGTCGAAGTCGAGACCGTGCCGGGTCAACCCGATCGCCGGCAACTGCTTCGCGTCGAGAAGCCGAGCCCGGAACGCATCGCGCCAATCTGTCCGCATTTCGGCATTTGCGGCGGCTGCGCCATGCAGCATTGGCAGACAAGCGCCTATCATGCCTGGAAGCGAGGTCTGGTGGTCGAGGCGCTGCGCCAGGCCGGCATCGACGCGCCGGTCGCCGACCTGATCGACGCGCATGGCGAGGGCCGCAGGCGCGCTGTGTTTCATGCCCGCCGCGGCACGCATGACGTTCTCGAAGTCGGCTTTTCGGCGGCGCGCGCGCATCAGGTAATCCCGATCGACCGCTGTCCCATTCTTGCCAAAGGCCTTGACGGCGCGCTGAAAGCGGCCTGGGCCATCGCCGAATTGCTCAACCCGTTGCGCAAGCCGCTGGACATCCACGCCACCGCGACCGATGCCGGCCTCGATATCGACGTGCGCGGGTCGGGCCCGCTGACCGCTGCAGCGACAACCGCCCTCGCCGCGCTCATCGCAAAACACAATCTGGCGCGCCTCACACGCCACGGCGAACTGGTCGCCCAGGCCCGCGTGCCGACGCTGCGTGTCGGTCCGGCCACGGTGCTGTTACCGCCGGCGGCGTTCCTGCAGGCCACCGTCGAAGGTGAAACCGTGCTGGCGCGGCTGGTGTCGGACATCTGCGCCGCAGCCAAGCCAAAGAAAGGCGCCGCCGATCTGTTCGCCGGCATCGGACCTTTCGCGCTACGTCTCGCCGAGCAGACCCGCGTCACCGCCTGCGACGACGATGATGCGGCGCTCGCTGCACTGTCGCGCGCGGCCAATATGCCGGGTCTCAAGCCCGTCACCACGGAACGGCGCGATCTGTTCAAGAATCCGTATCTCTCCGCCGAGCTCAACCGCTTCGATGCGGTCGTGTTCGATCCGCCGCGCCAGGGCGCGCAGGCGCAATCGCGCGAGATTGCCGCGAGTCGCGTTCCGATCGTTGCCGCGGTCTCCTGCAATCCCGGCACCTTCGCCCGCGACGCACGGATCCTGCTCGACGGCGGCTATCGGCTGACCGGCGTCACGCCGGTCGACCAATTCCGCTATTCAGCGCATGTCGAGATGGTGGCGCGGTTCGAGAAGTGACGCCCCGGCGAAACAGGGTTGGCGCGGACTCACGGCTCCTTGAACATCGCCCGCTCGCGCGCCAGGAATTCGGCGACCTCCGGACCTTCATACGGCACATCGACGCCGACCTCTTCATACGCGGCAACAAACATGCCGCCGTAAGGCGCTCCGCAATAATGCGCCGAGCGAACCTTATTCCACAAAACGTAACCCTGCTCGTCGACGCAATCGGCATCGACAGACGCGGCGACAACTTCTCCGACGATCATGCGACGGCCGAGCCAATCCTTGGTCCATTCGACCTTGCATTCGAAATGTCGCGGACATTCCACAATGCGCTGGGGCTTTACCGTTGTAGATGGGAGTGCAGTCAGTCCGGCTTTCTTGACCTCGTCGGCGCCGTCGGCAAATGGCAATCCGACAACACGCACGGCTTCCAGGCTCACCACCTCGAAGCGCGGCAGATTGACGACGAATTCACCGGTATCGACGACGTTCCGCGCCGTATGACTGTCTATATTCGCGGTGAACGCAATGTGGACAGGTTCGTGATTCACCCGCGTGCAAGTCCCGTAAGCCGCCGCATTCGGACGGCCTTCGCGATCTACGGTTGTAATGATGGCAAGACAAGAACTCGGAGCGAACAGCCGATCCCAGAACCGGCGAGGCTGATCCAGTTTCATCTGCAGCACCTATGGTTGGACGGCGGCCCGACCCGAGAAGACCGCTTCACGAGCTGGGTTCTCGCGGTTGGCGATTCCCACGGCTTCGCCGATGTTGCGGAGTCCATCGCGTTCCAGCAAACGCGCCAGGGCTGCATTGATCTCGCGTACCAGACCGGGCCCGCGATAAACCAGCGCGGTGTAGAGCTGCACCAGCGAGGCGCCGAGCTTGATGGTTTCATAGGCGTCTTCCGCGCTGCCGATGCCGCCGGTGCCGATCAGCACATGGCGCTTGCGGTCGATGCGACGATACCAGGCCGCAATTGCCACATTGGTCGGACGCCGCAGCGAAGGGCCGGTGATTCCGCCGCGCATGCGATCGAGCACGGCGGCCGGCGTGCAAAGCGTGCCGTGAGGATCCGGGTTGGGAATGTTCAAAATGAAGCCTTTGACGAAATCGTAGGCGTCGACAGCCCGCAGAATGGGATCGATGACACGCGGATCCTCCGCATCGCCCGGCGGCGTCAGCTTGAGGAAAAGCGGCGGCAACGGCGCGTTTCGTCCGATCGATTGCAGGAGATAATCCAGCTTCTCCGGCGCATCGAACAGCCCGCCACGGCCGTGCGGCATGTTCGGGCACGCCAGATTGAGCACGATGTAATTCACAAGCCCGGCAAAGCGTGGGACCGCAAGTGCAAGCTCTTCCGCCGCCTGCTCCGCGGTCACGAGTTGACCGGTATTTGTCTCGACCAGATTGACGCCGAGCGGCACGCGCGTCCGGCACGCTTGCAGCCGCGCGGCCACCACGGCCGCGCCGTCGCTCGGGCAGCCATAATAAACCCGCAGGCCCTCATCTGCCGGCAATCGCCAGATGCGGGGCCGAACACGGTTGCCGGCGGACGGCTGCTCGGACACCGAGCCGACCTCAACGAAGCCAAATCCCAGGCGCGACATCACGTCGACGGCAACCCCGTTCTTGTCGCAACCGCCCGCGAGACCGACCGGGCTGTCGAATTTCAGCCCGGCGACCGTCGTCGCGAGCCGGCTGTCGCAAACCGCGAACTGCCGCTCCAGGAGCTTGAGGGCCGCATTGCTCCGCGACAGCGTTCGGCAGATCGCCATCGTCGCGTGGTGGCTCCATTCCGCGTCACAGCTGAGCAGAAACGGACGCACCGCGGCGCGATACAAGTCCATGACGGGCCTCCGCTGCGGCGTGAAGGCGGGCGAACGTCGCCGCCGCCCGCCCCGCACCCATTACGCGGCCAAGCGTGTTTCCTTCAGGTCGATCACCGGGAGATTGAGCGCCTTGAGCAGCCGATACAGCGTGTCGATTTCCACCTGTTTCGGCTGCGGCATCGGCGCGCGCATGAACGGACTCGGGATCAGGCCGCGCAGCCAGGTCGCGGTCTTGTAGCGGATGTGCAGCCGGCCCATGTCGGCGACATAGTCGTGCAATTGATGCAAGCCGCCGTTCCAGATCCTGGTCGCCCGATCGACGTCCTTGGCGTCCCAGGCATCGAGATGATCGAGCATCGGCTCCATCGCGAAATTCCAAAATCCGCTCAGTGTGCCGTCGAAGAGGCCGGTGGCCCGGTATTCGTGGAACCGCGACGCCAAAGCGCCCATCACCGCGACATGCCGGTCGAGCGAGCGCAGTCCGTTGGCGATAATCTGAAAGCCGTCGTACATGTAAGTCATTTTCCAGCCGACGACGTTGGGCACTTCGCGGCAGATGCGCATCGTAGCGCCGAGCGGCAGGCCCGGATTGAACGGCGGCTTCGCGCCTCCGACCGGATGCGTTACGATCGGCAGATCGACCGCGCGGTCTTGCGCCTTGATCTGATCGAGCCAGATTTCCGGATATTCGTTGGCGTCCCAGCACGACGTGACATCCTGCGCGCCGCCCGGCGGCGTGACGAAGATGCCGTCGACGCCCATCGCCTTCGCGTCCTTCGCGGTGTCCACCGTTTCGTCGGTGGTGATGGCCCAAGTGCCGGCGATGATCGGCACCTTGCCATGCGCCTCTTCCATGGCGATTTCGAGCACTCGCCGCTTCTCCTGACGCGTCAGGTAGAAGATCTCGCCGGCTTCCGGATTGATACACAACCCGCCGTCGCGAACGAAGCGCGGATCCTTCAGGAAATACTGCAGAAAGCGCCGATAGGCGGGCTCATCGATCTTGAGGTGGTTGTCATAGGGCAAGAGGACTGCCACGTAGCGATGATCTCCAACGCCTTTCATACTCTTCTCCTTGCTCGAACGGATCGCGCCCCGATATTCGCCGAGGCCATGCTGATGACGACGCGCCGATCGTCCCGATCAGCGCGCGATTTCTTCGAGGACCTTGCCCTTTGTCTCGATGGCAAACAGGAACACGATGAGCGCGCCAGCAAGCCCAGCGATCGCGAAGAACAGAAACACGCTGCCGAGACCGGCGCTGCCAAGGATGACGCCGACAATGGCTGGACCGACGATCGAGGCAATGCGCATCCAGGCGCTCGCCGTGCCGCTGCCGAGCGCGCGTATCCGGGTCGGATAGATTTCCGGCATGTAGACGTAGATGCCGCCCAGCAGGATCGAGATGAAAAACAGGCTGATCGACGCGAGCACCACCAGCGTCTCGACCGGCATCTGGCCGTCGCGGCTCAGCCACCACACGCCCAACAGCGGCAGCGCGGAGCCGGCGAAAGCGCCGATATAGCTTGGCCGACGGCCGAAGCGATCGAGCAGCAGGGCGCCCGACAGCGTGCCGAACAGGCCCACGAAATAGCTGATGAAGCTGTAGCGCAGGTTCTGTTCGATCGGCAGGTGGTAGACTGTGCGGTAGATCGCCGGCAGCCAGGCCAACAGGCCGTAACCGACGATCGAGGTCATGAACGCCATCGCCCAAGCCGTCAGCGTGCGGCCGAGATAGTCGCCGCTGAACAGTTCAGACCACCTGGCCTCCTGCTTGACGATCTTCGGAATGTTCGCCGGCACCGGCGGCAAGACCGCGCCGCTGGCGGACACCACGTTTTCAATGCGCGTAAGGGTCGTGTCCGCGTCGTCGAGCCGGCCGCGGCTGGCGAGCCAGCGCGGCGATTCAGGCACCAGGCGACGCAGAAATATCGCCAGCAGAGCCGGGATCGCGCCGATGATGAACATCCAATTCCAGCCGAGATTCGGCACGACCCAGATCGAGACCAGTGCGGTGATCATCACGCCGAAGGCAAAAATCGACTGGAACAGCGCGACCATGCGTCCGCGCATGTCGTGGCGCGTCAGTTCGTTCATGTAGGTCGCGGCGATCGGGACTTCGGCGCCGAGGCCGAGACCCTGGAGGAAGCGAAACCAGAACAGCGAGTTGTAGCTCCAGGCCAATGCGCAAGCGATGCTGAGAAGTCCGATAATGGCCACGGTCCAGCACAGCACGCGCTGGCGGCCATAGCTCTCCGCCAGCCGGCTGAAACCGATGGCGCCGAGGAACTGCCCGGCATAGCCGATCGAAATCAGCGCTCCCACCTCGGCGGTGCTGATGTGCCACATGCCGATGAGCACCGGCAGAACGAAGGCGATCGAGATGGCATCGAAGGCATCGAAGAAACCCGCGGTGCCGACGATGAGCATGATCCGGCGATACCAGCCGCCGACTGGCAGTCTTTCGATCCGTGCCGAAACGGCCTCTTCGGAAATGGATGCCGCTGCAAGGGCTGTCTGGGACATTTCGCTTCCTCCCCCGTTTATCGCCGCGCGTTGTCGCCGCGGGCTATCGGCTCCGCCTGCCGATATTTGTATACTATAAAAATACATGTTAGAGCCGCTGTCAAATCCGCATTCCCGCGGCGTTTACGCTGCGCGAGGCATGAGCCATGCAGAACAGAAAGCGTGCGAAGGCACGAGGGCCGAAACCGGCCGCGCCAAATAATGGCGGGCGGCCGACCGGAGCACAGCGCGTTTACGCCGCGCTGCGGCACGCGATCATCGTGCTGCAGATCGAGCCCGGCGCGCCGCTCGAGGAAGAACGTCTCTGCCAGCAGTACCACGTGTCGCGCACACCGCTGCGCGAAGCGCTTATTCGCCTCGCCTCAGAAGGGCTGGTCGAGCTTGAGCCGAACCGCAGCGCCAAGGTCGCCGCCCTGCAATTCGTCGATGTGCTCGACCATTACGAAGCCATGGACGTTTTTCAGCCCGTCATCTGGCACTTCGCCGCCGTGCGCCGGACCAAAGTCGATCTCGAGAACATCGAGAAATGCCTCGAAGCCTTCCGAAGCGCGGTCAGGCGCGAGAACGCCGAAGCGATCGTGCAAAGCAATTATGAGATCCACGCCGCGATCGCCGCGGCCTGTCACAACCGTAGTCTCGAGAAAGCCGCGCGGCAGATGCTCGTGGACAAGCTTCGGGTTGCCCAGCACGCCGTTCACGATCTGGAACAGCAGCGCGATCACATCTTCGCCGTGCGCTTCTCAGGTGCGCTGCAAATCATCGAGCAGGCGGTTGACGTCATCGGCAAAAGCGACGCCAAAGGCGCGCAGGACTTGGCGCGCCGCTACAACAGCCACGTCCGCAAGCAGATCACGGACATTCTTTCCGCAAGTCTCGCCGCCGATATCGATCTGTCGTTGCGCTAGCCCAATTACGCGGCGCTTACGGGAGCGTATCGATTTCCTTCGCAATCGCCTGCGCCGCGCGCCGCAGGGCGTCGCGAAACGCGGCATCGCGAGCCGGCGTGAATCGCGCGGTCGGCACCGCCAGATTGATGGCGCCGCGGAATTTCCCTTCAACCCGCACGGCGGTTGCGATGGCCGTGATGCCCAGGGTGAACTCTTCGTGCGAATAGGCAAAGCCGCTCGCTTTGACCTCGGCAAGCTCTTTCTTCAGACGGCTTTTCGAGCGCGCCGTATGCGGCGTCACCGGCGCAAACGCAACGCGCGCCAAATATCCGTTCAGTTCGTCCGCGCCGAACTCCGCGAGCATGACCTTGCCGGCGGATACGGCATAGAGCGGCGCGTTCATGCCGACCTTCATCGTATAGGACAGCGCTTGCGTGCTGATGGCGGATGCCACCACTTCCACCGCGTCCGCGACCTGGACGTAAAAGCCGCAGGTCTCGCTCGCCTCGGCGCTGAGCTGCCGCAGAAACGGCGTCACGCGATCGCCGACCGACGGCTTTCTCGCCTTGCGCGCCAGCAGAGTCACGCCCGTTCCGAGCCGATAACGCTCGGTGCCCGGATCGCGCTCGAGGAAATTCCGCGACAGCAGGTTGGTGAGCAGATGAAACAGGCTGCTGCGCGGGATGCCGAGGCTGGTCAGCAATTGCGAGAACGACGGCGGCTCGGGACAGCCGGCCACGTACTCGAGAATGTCGAGCCCACGGTCGAGCGACTTGACAGCGGAGGACGAGATTAGTTTCATATTCAAGATTAGTTCAACCTATTGAACTTAAAAATAGCGAACCACACCGGTTCTGGCAAGCCGCCAATGCGCGTGAAACGCGGCCGAGCAGCGGGACGAAACATTGGCTGACGCCACTCCAGACACGTGTGCCGTTTTGATTGTCGGCGGTGGCCCCTGCGGGCTGATGCTGGCCAATGAGCTCGGCCGCCGCGACGTCAGCGCCGTTCTGATCGACCAGAAGCCGAGTACCGCCTTCAATCCGCAGGCCAATGCGACGCAGGCGCGGACCATGGAGCACTTTCGGCGCCTGGGTTTTGCCCACGAAATCCGCGCGCTCGGGCTGCCGTCGGACTTTCCGACCGACATCGCCTATTTCACCCGCTATGCGCATCATGAATTGGCGCGCTTTCGCCTGCCGTCGGCCGGTCAGGCGGTCGAGCGCGTCAGGCATCTTTCCGGCTCGTGGAGCGCCGCCGAACTGCCGCACCGCGTCTCGCAAAAATTTGTCGAACAGGTGCTGCGCCGGCACGCTGAAAAGCTTCCGGACATTTCGATCAATTTCGGCTGGCGCCTCGTGGATTTTGCCGAGGACGCGCGCTGCATTCACGCACGCGTCGAATGCATCGCCGACGGGCGGACAGCGACCATCGCGGCGTCCTATCTTGTCGGCGCCGACGGTCCGCGCAGCACGGTCCGGCAAGCGCTCGGCATCGGATATCTCGGCGACCAGGAGATCGAGCGCGATTTCTTTGGCGGCCGCATGCATGCCATCTATCTGCGTTCGCCCGATTTCTACCGGGTCGTTCCTCATCCTCCGGCCTGGATGAACGTAACATTCAACCGCGAGCGCCGGGCCTTCATGGCCGCGGTGGACGGCAAGGGCGAGTTCGCGTTCCACACGCAATTGCGGCCGCACGAAAAAGAAGACGAGATCACCGACGATAGCGCCATCGCTATGTTTCATGCGGCGGTGGGCGCGCCGGTCGAGTTGGAAATACTGTCGCGCAGCACATGGACCGCCGGCTTTGCCCTTGTCGCCGAGCGATTTCGGCGCGGGCGCGTATTCATCGGCGGCGATGCCGCGCATCTGTTCACGCCGACCGGCGGACTTGGCTACAACACCGCGGTGGAAGATGCCGTCAATCTCGGCTGGAAGCTCGCCAGCGTGGTGCGCGGCACAGCCGACGCGCGTCTCCTCGACAGCTATGAAGCCGAGCGGCAGCCGGTCGCGTTCCGCAACACCGGATTTGCCAAGAAATTCGCCGATTCCCTCGGCAATTTCAGGCCGGTTACCGAGATCGAACACGACAACGACGCCGGTGAACAAGCGCGGCGAGATGCCGGCGAATACCTCGCGCTTCACGGCAAGAGCGAATTCAACATTCCCGGCATCACCTTCGGCGCCCGCTATGACGGGTCCCCGATCATTTTCGATGACGGTACCGCGCCGCCGCAGGACGAAGCGAATGTCTATATCGCGAGCGCAAAGCCCGGCGGCCGCGCGCCGCATGCTTGGCTCGCCGACGGTCAATCGCTCTATGACAGTTTCGGCTTTGAATGGACCCTGCTGCGCTTTTCGGGCGACATCAAAGCTGAGGGCCTCATCGCCGCCGCCGCCAGAACCGGCGTCGATCTCAAAGTTCTTGATATTTCACTGGAAGGGATGCGCGACATTTACGGCGCGGATCTGGTCCTGGTGCGGCCAGACCAGATCGTCGCCTGGCGCGCGAACGACGCATCCGATTCTGAAACAATTCTCGGCCGCGTGCTCGGCCTCGACAGCAACGCGTCGTCCAAATATGCGACGACATAAGCAAAGCGATACGGGGAGGTAAACATGTCCGAGGCATTTCCGAAAGACCGCAAGCAGAAACGCCAGGCGCTTCTCGATGCCGTCGACAAGATCGCGCCGGTACTGCGCGCCTCCGGCCCCAAGAGCGAAGAACTCGGCACGCTGGCGCCCGAAGCGGTCGCGGCACTGCGCAACGCGGGCATATTCAAGCTCAAGCTCTGCACCGAGATGGGCGGCGCCGAGGCCGATCCGGTGACCGAAATGATGGTGCTCGAGCAACTCGCCTATAACGATCTTACCAGCGGCTGGTGCACCATGGTCGGCGCCACCGGAATTGCATCGCTCGGCACCTTCCTGCCGCAGTCGGGACTCGACAAGGTTTTTGCCAACGGTCAGATACCGACCGCCGCGATTTCGTTTTTTCCGGCGGGACGCGCTAAGCGTGACGGCAGCGGATTTCGCGTCAGCGGCCGTTGGCGCTTCAACAGCGGCATTCGTCACGCGGAGTGGGTTTTGGGCGGCACGATCGTCGAAGGAACGGAGGCCGAAAACGGCGGGCGCCCGATCGTGATGTTCTCGGTTTTTCCGATCAAAGATGTCACCATCCACGACAATTGGGGCGGCGTAACCGGCTTGCGGGGAACCGGTTCGTGCGACTTCTCGGTGGAGGATTATGCCCTGGCCGCCGACCAGACGTTTGTCTGGGATCTGCTGACGCCCAAGCCACGCCGCGGCGGCGTGTCCTATTTGTTTCCGCCGTTCAGCTATGTCGCCAAGGAGCACGGCAGCGTCGCCATCGGTGGGGCCCGGCGCGCGCTCGATGAACTCATTGCCATCGCCACCACGACCCGCGGCACATTCCGCTCGTCGCGACTGGATGAGCGCCAGGTGGTGCATCGCCAAATTGCCGAAGCCGATCTGAAATTACGGGCGGCTCGCGCCCTGATGCACGAGCGCTACGATCGCCTGTACGACAGCGTCAGCGCCGGAGCGCCGGTCGATGGCGCGGCGATCGCCGACGTGCGCGCGATTTGCGTCTACGCCACCGAGATCGCCATCGAAACGGCGACCATGTGCTACCACTTCGCCGGCAATACCGGGCTGCATCACCCTCACGTCATCGGCCGCCTGCTGCGCGACCTCAACACCGCGGGCATTCATCAGGTCATGAGCGACACGGCTTACGAAAACCATGGCAAATTCTGCCTCGGTTTGCCCGCCGATCCGCTGGCGTGATAGATGCCTTCGGCGGCTTGCCGGAAGTCCTCTCTCAAGGCACCTCATCCAAAGGCACCAAGCGCCCTAACAAAGGATACCGATTTATGGCTAGCGTCCTGTTTTCCCCGATCACGCTGCGCGGTCTTACGCTTCCCAATCGCGTCGTGGTGTCGCCGATGTGCCAGTACAATTCCGACAACGGCTCGGCGAACGACTGGCATTTGATGCATCTCGGAAATATGTCGCTCGGCTGCGGCGGGCTCGTGATGTGCGAAATGACCGACGTCAATCCGCAGGGCCGGATCACGCCGAAATGCGCCGGCATGTGGTCGGACGACAACGAGAAGGCGCTCAAGCGGGTTCACGATTTCTGCCGGCAATACGGCGTCGCCAAGCTCGGCGTGCAGCTCGCCCATGCCGGACGCAAGGGCCCGACCACGCCGCCGGGCGCCGGCGGCAAGCCGATCCTGACCAAGGAGGAAGGCGGCTGGACGCCGGAAGCGCCGTCGGCGATCCCCTACGACACCGGCTGGCCGGTGCCACATGCCATGACGAAAGAGGACATTAAACGCTGCATCGGCGAATTCGCCGCCGCCGCCAAGCGGGTCGACCGCATCGGCTATGACGTCATCGAGCTGCACGGCGCGCACGGGTATCTGGCGCACCAGTTCCTCTCGCCGCTGTCCAATCAGCGTACCGACGAATATGGCGGCTCGACCGAGAACCGCATGCGCTTTGCCATCGAAATGTACGAAGCGGTGCGCGCAGTGTGGCCGGAGCAGAAGCCGCTCGGCATGCGCGTGTCCGCGACCGATTGGGTCGACGGCGGCTGGACGCCGGAAGAAACCGTGCTGCTCGCCAAGGAGCTGAAAAAGCGCGGCCTCGACTATATGGATGTCTCGACCGGCGGGCTCGATCCGCGGCAGAAGATTCCGCTGTCGGCCGGCTATCAGGTGCCGTTCGCCGACAAGGTCAAAAAGGAGACCGGCATTACCACCATGAGCGTCGGACTGATCGCAGGGTTCCAGCAGGCCGAGCAAATCGTGGCCTCCGGCCAGGCCGACCTGATCTGCATCGCGCGCGGCGCGATCTACGATCCGCGCTGGGCCTGGCACGCCGCCGAGGAACTCGGCGCCGAGGCGCCCTATGCGCCGAAGACCATGGCCGGTCATCCGAAGCTGCGGCCGCAGCTGTTTCCGAAGCGGGCTGTGCCGATCGCTTAACTCCGAACGCCGGCGCCAACCTTCAGCATCGCCTCGTCGAGCACGCGGAACGGCGCGTCCGGCGTCTCCTGCCTCATCAGCGCGAGCCGCTCGATCGTGATCGACGGCTCGACCTTCATATGATGAAGGCCGTCGCGCAATGCCGCAAGCACCGCTTGCTTGCGGCGTTGCGGCACTGCGCCGGTCAGCGTCATGTGGAAGCGGAATTCCGCCAGCACGAAGGGATACCCCCAGCGGTCGAGATTCTGGATCTGACTCTGGCTCAGTCCGGAGGCGAGACGGCGCGCGCGTTCCTGCGGCGACATCGGCGCGCGATAGGCGTCGAAGATCGTCGTGCAGGAGGCGGCCAGCGCATTCAGCGAGGCTTCCGGCTCTTGCGGCACCAAGGCGATAAAGTCCTCGATTTCACGCAGGGCCGGCTCAAAGCCATGCGCCGCATGGCCGAGGCCGGCAAAACTCTGCAGCGCATTGACGAGCTGCTGCTCGGTGCATGACGGCGCGAGGAAGAATGGCGCTTTCAGCGTGGCGTGGAAGCCGTAACGCCGTGGCGTCGCAGTGAGTTCGTTCCAGTTGACCGCGCCGCCGCCGAAACTTTCGGGAAAGGCGACGTTGTTCCCGGTGTAACTGTCGAAACCGAGGATGGCGCTGCCGTAGCGATAAAGCCGCGATGACGGCGGCGGCACGAAATAGATCGCGTAGCGCGGTCCTTGATCTTCAGGACTCCGTGCCAAAGGACGTGCTCCACCCCAGCGCCGCGGTTAAAGGCGCTAACTTTGCGCACCGCGGCCCCGGTTCGTTTATGATCGTTCTGCGACAGTCCGGTGACAGGTCAGCCGCCATCGGCATCGGCTTACATGATGTAGAGCCGGTCCGGAAGCTCATTGGACGAACCGTCGGGCGGCGCGTGCTGCGCCAGAACCTCGCCGCAACGCGCGATCGCGGCGGTGAAGCCCGCGGCGATCTGGTGGTCGCGCATATGCGCCGTCAGCGCATCGATTGCGGCCTGCCATTCGGCCGCCGGCACTTTCGCGGCAATTCCCTCGTCGGCGATGATCCGCGCATAGTGCTCGGCAAGCGAGACGAAGATCAGAATGCCCGTGCGATTTTTGGTGTGGCTGATGCCGCGGATCATGAATTGCTCGATCGCGGCGCGATGCGCGCGCGCCCGCTGCAGCGCGCGCGGCACCAGGAGCAGCCGCAACGGCATCCATGAGAACAGCAAGCCGGCGACGATGAAAACGGCGAGCTGGATGAGAAAGATCCGCTGCACGCTCATTTGCGTGAAATCGATCAGCGGCCATGGCACGAACAGCGCTAGCGCCGTGGCCCACAGAACGGGGACATGCACATAGCCCGAGGCCGCATGCGCCAGCACGCAGACGATCTGGCCGGACGTCTTTTGCTCCGCCTCGCGGATTGCCACCGCAACCGCTTCGTAATCCTGTTGGCCGAATTGCATCACCAGCTCCCCGATGCGCCGCCGCCGCCCGACGACCCGCCGCCGCCGGAAAAGTCGGAACTACTGCTCGATGAATCGCTGCTACTCCACGAACTGCTTGAGCGCGAGCTCGAAGAACTCCAGCCGCTGTCGGGCACAAACACCAAGCGTTTGCCACGCTTCACGTAGTGACCAGGGGGCGCTGGATGCCAATCGCCGTGGCGCAGGCCGAGATAGAGCCGCCTGATACCAATAGCGAAAAGTCGTACGAAGATAAGCAATCCGATTGAGCCGAAGAGCGGGAAAAGCGCCCACCAAAAAGAGCGGTTGTCTTCTCGCACCGCGGCTACGGCTTGCGGCTGCCACTCGGCGGTATCGCCCGACAGCACGTCAAGAATGCCGCCAACGCCGCGTTCCACGCCGCCGGAAAAGTCGCCGGTCTTGAAGCGCGGAACGATGGCGCTCGAAATGATGACGGACGCCATCGCGTCGGTCAGGGTGCCTTCGAGCCCGTAGCCCACCTCGATGCGCACCTTGTGCTCGTTCGGCGCCACCAGGAGCAACACACCGTTATTTTTCTGCGCCTGCCCGAGCTTCCAGGTGCGGAACAGGCCATTGGCGTAAGTCTCGATGTCGGTGCCCTGCAGCGACGGCACGGTGGCAACCACAAGCTGGATGCCTGATTTCTCCTCGAGAAATTTCGACTTGTCGGCCAGGTCGCTTTTGATATCCGCGTTGAGGATTCCCGCGTTATCGACCACGCGGCCGGTTAGCGGCGGGAAGTCGAGCGCGAAAGCCGACACCACGCCGACGCACAGTACCAGCAACACTGCGGCGATCATCGGCAGGACCCGCATCACCAGCCTCCCGACGCTCCGCCGCCGCCAGAGGAGCCGCCACCGCCCCCAAAACCTCCACCGAAGCCGCCACCGCCAAAGCCGCCGGAACCGCCCCAGCCGGAACCGCCCCAGGGAATGAAGACCGGGCCGCTGCCGCGGCGTGTGCCGCCGGGGCTGGAAGGACCGCCGCCGCCGGCATTGTGAATCAGGTACCAGCAAATGAAGATGATCAGCAAAAAGAACAGCAGCGGAAACAGCTTGTCGAAATCGCTTTGCGGGTCTTCCTTGCGGACCTCGACCTTGCGCTGCCAATCCGAGGTGTCGCCACTCAAGACGCTGATGATGCCGTCGACGCCGCGCGTGATGCCACCGGAGAAATCGCCGGTCTTGAAGCGCGGCACAATGGCGCTCGAAATGATCACGGACGAGAGCGCGTCGGTCAGCGTGCCTTCGAGGCCATAGCCGACCTCGATGCGCACCTTGTGCTCGTTCGGCGCCACCAGCAGGAGCACACCGTTGTTCTTCTGCGCCTGACCAAGCTTCCAGGCGCGGAACAGTTCGTTGGCATAAGTCTCGATATCGCCGCCCTGCAACGACTTCACGGTGGCGACGACGAGCTGGATGCCGGATTTGTCTTCGAGATCCTTCAGCTTGGTCTCGATGTCGCTGCGGCTCTGCGGCGTCATGACATCGGCCTGATCGACCACACGGCCGGTCAGGGGAGGGAAATCGAGGGCGAAAGCGAGACCGATGAGGACAGGACTGAACAGCAGCGCCGCAGCCAGGCCCTTGGTCCACCGCCGCCCGGAATTTACGATGCCTAAGGTCACGCTCTCAGACCTGTGATTGTAGTTTCCGGAAGCCGCCTCGCAGCTTCCGGAACGACGAAGCGTCAGAACTTCACTTTAGAACTTGACTGGCGGCGGCTTGTCGGAGCCTTCGTTCGCCGTGAATTCCGCCATGGGCTTCTCGCCGGAGAAGAAAGTCTTCGCCCAGATGATGGTCGGGAAGGTCCGCAGCGACAGATTATAGGCGCGCACCGCGTCGATATAATCGCGCCGCGCTACCGCGATGCGGTTCTCGGTACCCTCGAGCTGCGACTGCAGCGCCAGGAAGTTGGCGTTGGATTTGAGATCAGGATAGTTCTCGGTCACCGCCAGCAGCCGTCCGAGAACGCCGGTCAACTGGTTCTGCGCGTCCTGGAACGCCTTGAGCTTCGCCGGATCGGTGAGATCGGAGGCGTCGAGCTTGATCTGCGTCGCCTTGGCGCGCGCCTCGACGACCGCGGTGAGCACGTTTTTTTCCTGCGCCGCGTAGCCCTGCACCGTCGCCACCAGATTGGGAATGAGATCGGCGCGGCGCTGATATTGATTCTGCACGTCGGACCAGCGCGCCTTGGCAGCCTCCTGCAAGGTCGGGATCGTATTGTACCCGCAGGCCGACAGCGTCAGCCCCAAGCCGATCACGGCAAAAACGGTGCAAATACGGTTGCGAATAGTGCCGAACGAACGGGGCATGCTAACCCTCCTGATTGCATTTGACGAACAAACGCAGCGAACGGTTCAACCTTCGATCGGTTCGGTCCCCGCGATCTCGATGCCGAAGCCGGACAGCCCGACATAGGTCATGCCGCGCGAGGAGGTTAAGAGCCGGATCGAGCTCACGCCGAGCTCCTTGAGGATTTGCGCGCCGAGCCCGACCTCGCGCCATTGCCGCGAGCGTGCTTCGCCGGACGCAGTCTCGTCGCTCTTGGGGATCGAGATCACCGGCACGCCCGCGGTGCCGTCACGCAGCAGGATCAGCACCCCCCTGCCCTCGGCGGCAAAGCGGGCGAGCGCCTGATGGATCGGCTTGGCGCCGCCGAATACGTCGGAAATGATATTGGCGCGATGCAGCCGCGTCAGCACGCCTCTGCCGTCGCCGATGCTGCCGTGGACAAAAGCCATGTGATAGACCGGATCGAACGGCGTGAGGAATGCATAGCCGGTCAGCGTTCCGATTTCGGTCTGCACCGGGAATTCGCCGGCGCGCTCGATCAGCTTGTCGCGCGATTGCCGGTAAGCGATCAGCTCCGAGATCGAGATGCGCTGCAGCTTGTGCGTCTCGGCGAATATCGCAAGCTCCGGTCCGCGCATCACCGTGCCGTCGTCGTTCATCAGCTCCGACAGCACGCCGACCGGCGGCACGCCGGCGAGCCGGCACATGTCGACGCAAGCTTCGGTATGGCCCGAGCGCATCAGCACGCCGCCCTCTTTGGCGACCAGCGGAAAGACATGGCCCGGCCGCACGAAATCGGTGGCGCCGGAATTGCCGTTGGCGAGCGCCCGCACGGTATTGGTCCGTTCCTCGGCCGAAATGCCGGTGGTGAGGCCGTGGCGGACATCGACGGAAACGGTGAATGCGGTGCCGAGCGGAGCGTCATTCAGCGCCACCATCGGATCGAGGTGCAGCCGCCGCGCCTCATCGAGTGCAAGCGGCGCACAGACGATGCCCGACGTATGGCGGATGATGAATGCCATTTTCTCGGGCGTGCACAGGCTTGCCGCGACGAACAGATCGCCCTCGTTCTCGCGATCGTCGTCGTCGGCGACAATGACGATTTCGCCGCGTGCGAAGGCGGCGATCGCGGTGCGGATACGCTCGTGAGAGTCCTGCATCTGTCTGTCTATTGCCCCGTGCATCACGCCATCAGCCTTTGGGTGGCGTGAACGGCCATGCCGGCGTCTCGCCGACCTGGCCACGCTGACGTAGATAGTGATCGGCGATCACGCATGCCACCATGGCTTCGCCGATCGGCACCGCGCGGATACCGACGCACGGGTCATGGCGGCCGGTGGTCGAAATGTCGGTCTCGCGGCCGTAGCGGTCGACGGTGCGCCGCGGATTGAGGATCGACGACGTCGGTTTGACGGCAAAGCGCGCGACCACCGGCTGGCCGGTGGAAATGCCGCCCAGAATACCGCCGGCATTGTTGGACAGGAACAAGAGCTTGCCGTCATTGCCGGCGCGCATCTCGTCGCCGTTCTCCTCGCCGCTGAGCTCGGCTGCGCCAAAGCCGGCGCCGATCTCGACGCCCTTGACCGCATTGATGCTCATCAGCGCGCCGGCAAGGTCGCCGTCGAGCTTGTTGTAGATCGGCGCGCCGAGTCCCGGCGGCACGCCTTCGGCGATGACCTCGATCACTGCGCCGATGGACGATCCCTTCTTGCGCAAGCCGTCGAGATAATCACCCAGCGTCGCAGCAAGCTTCACGTCGGGACAAAAGAATGGATTGCGCTCGACTTCGGCCCAATCCCAGCGTGCGCGATCGACCCGATGCGGCCCCATCTGCACCAGAGCCGCACGCACCTTGAGATCGGGCACGACCTTGCGCGCCACGGCGCCAGCGGCGACCCGCATCGCGGTTTCGCGCGCGGATTGCCGGCCGCCGCCGCGATAGTCCCGCAGGCCATATTTGATGTCATAGGTGAAGTCGGCATGGCCCGGACGGTATTTGTCCTTGATGTCGGAATAGTCCTTCGAACGCTGGTCGACATTGTCGATGAGGAGTGCGATCGGCGTCCCGGTCGTCACTTGCCGGCCGCTCGCTTCGTCGGCAAAGACGCCCGACAGGATCTTCACCGTGTCGGGCTCCTGGCGCTGGGTCGTGTAGCGCGATTGCCCGGGCCGGCGGCGGTCGAGATAGGGCTGGATGTCGGCTTCGGTCAGCGGAATGCGCGGCGGACAACCGTCGATCACGCAGCCAATCGCGGGCCCATGGCTTTCGCCAAAGGTCGTGACGCGAAACAGGTGGCCGAACGAGTTGAATGACATAACGCTATAATGAATGCTCGAATGAGGCGGCTTGGTAGCCCGCACATCCTATCCGGTCAAATGTACCTCGCAGTGCAGGAGAAATCGTTCGCAGCTGCGGCAGGAATCGTGCGTTTCGTTCGCGCCCGCAAAATGCACACGCCGACTTTGCCTTGATAATGCGCAGTCGCGACCGCCCGTAGCATGTGCTGTTCATGCCGCATTCATCTCGCTGAATACCGATTAATGACAACCTGAACATCCGTTAAGCTACGGAAAAATAAAGACTTTTTACGATTTTCCGATTGCGCGGAAAGGCGCGCTGTGGCACTCTCGTTGGCGGTAAGGGGGCTGAAGCCCAGGGACCGAGATCGAAGGACCGGGAACACAGGACCGAGATCAACCTGACTGAACCAACCCTGCCGCAGGTTCACCACTTCAACATCAAGGAAGATCACCATGGCCTCGAAGAAGAAGAAAGCTCCGAAGAAGAAGTCGAAGTAATTGATCGGCAGGCCTCGTATTGGGGCCCTGATCTGCTTCAGATTTCGCGGGATCGTTTCGATCTCGCAAAGCGGCTGGACCAAGGTTCGGCCGCTTTTGTTTTTGGCGATGTCTTTGCCGATATCGGCCGCCCGCTTTTCCTTCGCGCTCAGGCGTAACGCGCCATGGTGCCGTTACTGAAGACGTAGACCACGCCTTGCGCGATCTGCGCATGCGTTGCCTCCTCCTTCGACATCACCTTGAACAGCGCCATCAGCGCGCGCACCCCGCCGCCATGCGCCGCGACGACCGTGTCGTGGGTGAGCGAGGCGTACCATTCGCCGATGCGGGCGGTGAGTTGGCGATAGCTTTCGCCACCCGGCGGCGCAAAATCCCATTTGTCGCGCTCGCGCTCGGCAAGCAATTCGGGTGTTCGCGCCTCGATTTCAGGAAGCGTCCAGCCTTCCCATGCGCCGTAAGCGATCTCAAGAAGCCGGCTGTCGGTCTCATACGGATGCGGTGACAGGTCGAGCGTTCCGCGCAGGATCTCCATGGTCTCGCACGCGCGGCGCAATGGGCTTGCCACATAGGCAAAATCGCCGGCGCTGCGGGGGTCGCGCGCGAACAGATCGCGCAGCAATTCGCCCAACTCTTTGGCCTGCAGCCTGCCGCGCGCGTTCAAAAGCGTGTCCTGACGGCCTTGCAGACGCCCTTCGGCGTTGAAATCAGTCTCGCCATGACGGACGTAATAGAGGATCGGCATAGGGTTCCGCTTTCGCGCGCTCCCGCGAAAGCGGGAGCCCGGCAAAGAGTTACCGGATTCCCGTCGGCGCGGGAATGAGCGCAAGGCTTGTGGTATCAGTCTTTGCCGACGGCAATGTCGGGGGCATCCGGATGCTTCATGCCGACCACGTGGTAGCCGGCATCGACATGGTGCACCTCGCCGGTGACGCCGCGCGACATGTCGGACAACAGATAGGCGCCGGCCTCGCCGACATCTTCGATGGTGACGTTGCGGCGCAGCGGCGCGTTGTACTCGTTCCACTTCAGGATGTAGCGGAAATCGCCGATGCCCGAGGCCGCCAGCGTCTTGATCGGGCCCGACGAGATGGCGTTGACGCGGATATTCTTCACGCCGAGATCGGCGGCGAGATACCACACCGAGGCTTCGAGCGCCGCCTTGGCCACGCCCATCACATTATAATGCGGCATCCACTTCTCCGACCCGTAATAGGTCAGCGTCAGCATGGCGCCGCCATTTGGCATCAGCTTTTCGGCCCGCTGCGCGATCGCGGTCAGCGAGTAGCAGCTGATCAGCATGGTCTTGCTGAAATTGTCCGCCGTGGTGTCGACGTAACGGCCGTCGAGCTGATCCTTGTCGGAAAACGCGATGGCGTGAACCAGAAAATCGATCCCGCCCCAGACCGATTGCAGCGCGGCGAACACCGCGTCGATGCTTTTCGGATCGGTCACGTCGCAGTCGCCGACGACAACGCCGCCGATCTCCCGCGCCAACGGCTCGACACGCTTCTTCAGCGCCTCGCCCTGATAGGTGAAAGCGAGTTCGGCGCCATGGCCATGGCAGGCCTTGGCAATGCCCCAGGCGAGCGAACGGTGATTGGCGACCCCCATGACCAAGCCGCGTTTGCCGCGCATTAGGCCGGACAATTCTGGCATTCCGCAGACCCCACCCGCCGTTTTCCAGCCCCGGCCTCCTATGGCATAGGGTCAGTGGACCATCAAGCACGGCCGCCGTGCCGGCCCCTCTGGAACAAGGCCTGAGGCCGGGTTGGGTTCAGGCGCGTCGTTTGCTAAGCAGCCGCGACACAGGCTGCGGCAGCGCGCCGCGGAATAGCTGGCCGCGCTTGGGGTTTTTGAATGCGAGCATGTCGGAATCGAGCCGGCAACTCGTGAAAGTTTGGCAAAGCTTAGCGTCCCTTAACGGGTGACATGCTTGAGTGACTTTCGGCAACAGGTTCAGGCGGCGATCCCGGCGCTGCGCCGTTATGCGCGCGCGCTGACACGCAATGCGGAAACGGCGGATGATCTCGTGCAGGACACATTGGTACGCGCCTTGCGTTCGGAGCATCTGTTTCACGGCGGAGATACGCGGGCATGGCTTTACACCATCCTGACCAATCTCAACCGCAACCGTCTGCGCAGCCTGTCGCGGCGTCCGGTGCTCACACCGATCCACGACAACGACGCGGCGACCGGCGGTCCGGATTCCGGCGGCCGCGATATCGAACGCGCGCTCGACCAACTGGCCGAGGATCAGCGGTCGGCGCTGCTGCTTGTGGTGCTCGAGGGCCTCACCTATCGCGAGGTTGCCGAGATTCAGGGCGTGCCGATCGGCACGGTAATGTCGCGCCTGGCGCGGGCGCGAACGCAGATCAGGACTTTTCTCGACGGCGAGCGCCCGGCGCTGCGTCGCGTGAAATGATTGAAGAGAGCGAACGATGATTGATCGAGACCAGACCGTGGGCGAAGACGAGCTCAATGCCTATGTCGACGGGGAGCTGCCGGCCGAACGGCTCGGCGCCGTCGAGGCGTGGCTTGCGAGCCATCCTGACGATGCGATGAAGGTCGCGGCGTGGCGCCAGCAGGCCGAACTCATTCGCGCCCGCTATGGCGCGGCGATCAACGAAAAGCCGCCGCAGCGCCTCGATGTCGCGCGACTGACCCGCCGCCGCTACCGCGGATGGGCCGCGGCCATTGCCGCGACGCTTGCCGCCCTCGTGGTCGGCGGCGCCGCCGGCTGGACTGCCCGCGGCGCCGTGACCGCGAGCCCGTCCAATCTCGCAGTCTTTACCAGCGACGCGCTGGATGCCTATCGCCTCTACACCGTGGAGGTCCGTCACCCCGTCGAAGTGACGGGCGATCAGCGTCCGCATCTGCAGGAATGGCTGTCGAAACGGGTGGGTTCGCAGCTGCGCGCGCCGGAGCTGGAGAAGCTCGGGTTGAAACTCGTCGGCGGCCGCTTGCTGCCGGGGCCGACCGGGCCGACGGCGTTCTTCATGTATGAGAGCGCCACGGGCGAGCGGTTCACGCTCTATTGCGGCCGCACCAGCGACCAGCAGACGGCGCTGCTCTATCGCGAGGGCGAGCGCAACGCGGCCTATTATTGGGTCGACGGCAACGTTGCCTATGTGCTGAGCGGACCGGCCCAGCAGAACCGGCTGCATGAGATCGCCAAACTGGCCTACGACCAGATCGATCAGCGCACGCCGCTCTAGGGTATCCAGCGCCGACGGGCGACCGGCGCGGTCACATATCCTTGCGCGGATCGTAAGGCTTGTCGGTCTGCCACTTCTTCATCAGCGCTTCGAATTCCGGATCGCCTTTTTCCGGCAGCGCGATGCGCACGGTGGCCAGCAGATCGCCGTGCAGGCCCTTGGCGGGAAAGCCTTTGCCCTTCAGTCGAAAGGTGCGCCCGCTGGAAGTCCAGGGCGGAATGCTGAGCTCGACGGGCTTATCGAGCGTCGGCACGCGCACTTTGGCGCCGAGCGCCGCCTCGTAGACCGTGATCGGCAGGTCGAGCCGCACGTCGTTGCCTTCGAGCTTGAACAGCGGATGCGGCGCAATCGAAATGGTGATCAGCACATCGCCGGAGCCGGCCTGCCCCGCCATGCCCTGGCCCTTGAGCCTGACCTGCTGTCCCTCGGTGATGCCCGCCGGAATCTTGACGTCGACGTCCTTGCTGGTCGGCAGATGCAGACGCTCGGTGACGCCTTTGGCCGCCTCCGGCAGCGTGATCGTCAACGCCGCATGGACGTCCGAGCCGACGCCGAAGTCCTCCTGTTCGAAGGTCGACCCCGAACCGCCTCGGTTGCGCGCCGCCGCGCCGAAGGCTTCCTTGAGGATATCCTCGAAGCCGCCGAAACTACCGCCGCCGGCGCCAGCGCCGCCGCCCCGTCCGCGCCGGGCGCTCCGGGTGAAGCCTTCCGGGCCGAAATGGAAACTCTCGAAATTCGGGTCGGTGCCATAGCCCGCGCCGGGCCCGGCACCGCCGAAGCCGCCCTGACCGAAACCACCCTGGCCGAAACCTTGGAAGCGCGGCTTGCCTTCGGCGTCGATCTCGCCGCGATCGAAAGCTTTGCGCTTGTCCTCGTCGCCGAGGAGCTCATTGGCGGCGTTCAGCTCGGCAAAGCGCGTCGCCGCCTTGGGATCATTCTTGTTGGCGTCGGGATGAAGCTTTTTGGCGAGCCGCCGATAGGCGCTCTTGATGTCGCTCGGGCCCGCCTTGCGATCGATGCCCAAGACTTCATAGGGATCACGCATCCCCGGTCGACTCCGAATTAGGACGATAGGGCCGGCCCCGCCCGCCCAGCTGCTTCCAATGTGGGCATAACGTGGCTGTGACGCAATGCAACAACGGGCGCAAAAGCCAAAACCAACAGGAGAATCGGACCCGCGCCGGGGAGGATAGCCTGTGCTACCCGCGGCCGAGGGGCTTTAACCGCCGAACCTCCCAGGCCCCGTCGGCGGTGCGGCAAGCCGCGCCCTGCAGCCAATCCTGCGAACCTCCGTGGATATAGCTTGCCAGGAAATCGCGGCAGGGCCGGCCGCCCTCGCTATAGGACGAGGCCAGCGGCGTGATATTGCCACCGGCGCCGGTCTCGGGATTCTGCCAGGGCACACTCGAGTCCTTGCCGCTACGGGCCAGCGCGTCGGATATGGCGGCCCGCGCATAAGCCAGATCGGCATCGGAGCGCGGCGAGGCACTGGCGGTCGCGCCAGAGCCTGTAGCGCCGATTCCTGGGGCGCCGAGTCCTGTGGCGGCCAGTCGTGTCGCGCCCGATCCGGCCGGAGCCGCGATGGAACCGGTCGCCGGCGGATCGCCGTCATCGTTCGAACCCAGGGAAGCCAGCCGGTAGGAACAGCCGGAAACGGCCATGGCGCTCAGCATGGCGCTCAGCACCGCCGTGATGCACGAAAGCTTATGCCAGCGCCCGCATAGGCGTAACGCGGTTGTTCCACTATATAGAGGCCGGCGGCACGCTTCCCGATCACCCCACGCCCACACTTGGGTACTCCGAGAATGTCCGACGCAGCGTCCATTGAACATCCGGTGTGGTTAACGGGCGGTGACTTCACCGAGGCCGACGAGCCTTTGCGCTTGTTCGCGGCATGGTTTGCCGATGCCCGGCAGTCTGAGCCGGTCAATCCCGAGGCCATGACGCTCTCGACCATCGATGCGGCCGGCATGCCCGACGCGCGCATGGTGCTGCTGAAGGGCTTCGATGAGCGCGGCTTCGTGTTCTACACCAACGTCGACAGCATCAAGGGCAAGGAACTCGCGGCGGCACCCAAGGCGGCGCTGACGTTCTATTGGAAATCGCTGCAGCGTCAGGTGCGGCTGCGCGGCGACGTCGAAACCGTGTCCAACGAAGAGGCCGACGCCTATTTCGCCACCCGCTCGCGCATGGCACAGATCGGCGCTTGGGCCAGCAAACAATCAACGGCGCTGGAAAGCCGGCTCGCCTTCGAGAAGGCGATCGCGGTGCAAACCGCGAAATTCGCCATCGGCACGGTGCCGCGCCCGGCTTTTTGGTCGGGCTATCGCGTCATGCCGGTGCAGATCGAGTTCTGGCAGGAACGGCAGTTTCGGCTGCATGATCGGATCGTCTTCGCGCGGACGAATTTGAACGCGCCATGGACCAAGACACGGCTTTACCCGTGATCGCGAGCCAATAGCCCGAGCAAGATTGACCATGACCAACTCCAATCAGCCGCGCCGCACGCTGCTTCTCACCGGAGCCAGCCGCGGCATCGGCCATGCGACGGTGAAGCGCTTTTCCGCCGCCGGCTGGCGCGTCGTCACCTGCTCGCGGCATCCGTTTCCGGAAAACTGTCCGTGGGAGGCAGGCCCTGAGGACCACATTCAGGTCGACCTCTCCAATCCTGACAACACCGAGGAGGCGATCGCCGAGACCAAGCGGCGGCTCCATGGCGAATTGCATGCGCTGGTCAACAATGCCGCGATCTCGCCGAAGGCCGAAGGCGGCAAGCGGCTGTCCTCGATCGAAACCTCACGCGACGACTGGCATCACGTCTTCCAGGTGAACTTTTTCGCGCCGATCATGCTGGCGCGCGGTCTCCTCGATGAGCTCAAGGCCGCCAAGGGCTCGGTGGTCAATGTCACCTCGATCGCGGGCTCGCGCGTGCATCCCTTTGCCGGCGCGGCCTATGCAACCTCGAAAGCGGCGCTCGCCGCGCTGACCCGGGAAATGGCCGCCGATTTCGGCACGGTCGGCGTGCGTGTCAACGCCATCGCACCAGGCGAAATCGATACTGCAATGCTGTCGCCGGGGACGGAGAAGATCGTCGAGAACATCCCGATGCACCGGCTCGGCACGCCCGATGAAGTGGCCAAGATCATCTATGTGCTGTGCACGGAGACGTCTTCCTACGTCAACGGCGCCGAGATCCACATCAACGGCGGCCAGCACGTCTAGACGTCGTCACATAACCGCAAGATTTAATCAAAAGTAGCGTATCCGCGGCGCAAACAGGCCGATTGTTTCGCCGCGTCGTCGTCGTCGTCGACGAACAGGAGGTCGGACAGGTCCTGTCGGAAATGCTGCAGGTTCTCGGCATCCATTGCGACGTCGTGACCAGCGGCGAGACCGCGATCGAACGGCTTTCCAAACGGTCCTACGACGTCATCTCAGCGACGTGCGCCTGCCCGGCATCGACGGCCCGGCGCTTTATACCTGGACGGTGCAAAACAAGCCGGAGCTTTGCGCGCGAACTGCTTTTGTCACCGGCGATACCCTTGGCCAGGCCTCCGAGCGCTTCCTCGCCGAGGCCAAGCGGCCGCTCCTGGAAAAGCCGTTCCTGCCCACCGACGTGCGCCGCCTGGTCGAGGACCTGCTGCACGCCAATGGCGGCTAACGGCAAAGCGCCGCACCACCTTTGGTCTAAGGATTACCGGCTTGCCGCCGGGGTTTGTTGGGATAGACTTGCCGCCAAGTCGTCAACAAGACGCCAAACCTAAGCAAAAGACGGCAATTCCAGGGAGAGCTTCACAATGATCAAATCTGACAGGCTTATTGCGTCCAAATCGCTGCGCGCGCTGCTCATGGCCGGCGCTGCAGCTCTGGCGTTTGCCAGCGCCGGCTCCGCACAGGCAGCCGACCCCATCAAGATTGGCGTGATCGCCGAAGCCCAGGCCGTGGCCGGCTCGTCGATCCCGCAGGCCGCGCAACTTGCCGCCGACGAAATCAATGCCGCGGGCGGGATCGACGGCCGCAAGATCGAGATCATCACTTATGACAATCACTCCTCGGCGGCCGAATCCGTGCGCGCTTTCCAGCGCGCCGCGACCGAGGACCACGTCAATGCGGTGATCGCGAGCTATATCAGCGAAGTCGTACTCGCGCTCGAGCCGTGGACCGGCCGGCTGAAGACCGTGATGGTCACGCCCGGCGCCGCGTCCGACGTGATCACGCAGAACATCGCCAAGGACTACAACAATCTCAAATACACGTTCCACGGCTATCTGACCTCGACGAGCCTCGCCGATCAGGTCTGCGACGCGGCCAAAGACCTGCTCGTCAAGGATCTCAAGATGAAGAGCGCCGTCGTCATGAGCGAGGACGCGGCCTGGACCACCCCGCTCGACGCCGAATATCTCAAGTGCCTGCCCGAGGCGGGCCTCAAGGTAGTCGATCACATCCGCTTCTCGCCGGACACGACCGACTTCACGCCGATCTTCAACAAGATCGAAGGCGAGAAGCCCGACGTGATGATCACCGGCATCTCGCATGTCGGCACCCAACCGACGGTGCAATGGAAGCAGCAGGAAGTGCCGATCCCGATGCTCGGCATTTCCTCGCAGGCGACCAATTCGAGCTTCTGGAACGACACCAACGGCGCGACCGAGGGTGTGCTGTACCAGGCCGTTTCCGGACCGGGCGTCGCGGTGACGCCGAAGACACTGCCGTTCGTGGCGGCGTTCAACAAGCGTTACGGCAACAACCCGTCCTATTGCGGCTACACCGCTTATGACGAGGTTTACTACATCGCCGACGCCATCAAGCGCGCCGGCTCGACCGATCCGGACAAGCTGGTCGAGGCAATGGAACAAACGGATTGGGTCGGCACCGTCGGCCGCATCCAGTTCAAGGGCAAGGACACGCCCAATCCGCACGCGCTCAAGATCGGCGGCACCACCATTCCAGGTCTCATGCTGCAATGGCAGGACGGCAAGCAGGTCAATCTGTGGCCGCCGAATGTCGCCAACGGCAAGATGAAGTTCCCGAAATTCATCAAAGTCGGCTCGGCGAACTGACGCCGAACCCGGCTCCGCATCGGCTCCCCGTCCGCACACGCGGGCGGGGAGATGTTTGATGGGCCGTGTGCAAGCTCAGGCTTTGAAGCGTCGAGCGTACGAGCGTGGTCTGAACCATGGTGTTCTGGCAAATCCTGGTCGACGGTTTTGCGATCAGTTCTTTGTATGCGCTCGGCGCCACCGGCTTCGCGCTGATATTCGGCGTTTCCGGCGTCCTTAATCTGTCGCACGGTGCGCTGATGGTGGCGGCCGTAGTCGCCGCCTGGGCTGCCGGCAACGATCTCCATGTCGGGGCCTATGCCGGCGCGGCGATCGGCATCGCCGTCGGCTTCGCCGCGACGCTTGTCACGTATTTTCTCATTGTGAAGCCGCTGCAGCAGACGCGTAAAATCCGCGAAGAAGAAAAAGAGATCTTCATCCTCACCGCGACGCTGCTCTGGGGCATCATGATCCAGGAGCTGATCGCCTACCTCTACACCAACAACGCCAAGACCGTGGCGCCGATCGTCAACGGAGTGATTTCAATCTTCGGCGTGCGCACGCCGCAGAACGAGATCTTCACCGCGGTCGTGTGCTGGCTCGCCATCGGCGTATTGTGGCTGTTGGTGAACCGTACCCGCGCCGGCAAGGCGGTGCTGGCCGCCTCGATGAATCCGCGCGGCGTGACGCTGCTCGGCATCGAACTCTCGCAGGTCTATATCGTCGTCTGGGCGATTTACGGCGTTCTCGTCGGCATCGCTGGCGTGCTGCTCGGCATGTTCCTGGGCGTGTCGTCCTATAGCGTCGGGCCGCTGACGGCGAGCGCGTTCTCGATCGTCGTGCTCGGTGGGCTCGGCAGCGTCTCGGGCGCGCTGATCGCGGCCTATATCGTCGGCTATCTCGAGACCATCACTGCCTATCTGATCTCACCGGCCTATCGCACCATCCCCGCCCTCCTGCTTTTGGTCGCGGTGATGTATGTTCGCCCGCGCGGGCTGTTGGGGCGGCGCTAGATGGGCTCGCTGTCGACCACGCGCACGCTTCTGATCGGGTTCCTCGTCGTCATTGCGCTGTCGTTTCTGCCACTCAGGGCTTCAGGCTACATCCTCGGCCTTTTGACCATCGCTTATTATTTCGGCGTCTTCGCCATGGCATGGGATCTGCTTTTCGGCTTCGCCGGTGAAGTGAATTTCGGCCCGACCTTCCTGATCGGCACCGGCGCCTATACCGCAGGCATTCTCAACAATCTTTATCAGCTGCCGATCTTTGTCTGTGTCGCCGCCGGCGCGTTCGCCGCCGTACTCGGCGGCATCGTCTTGGCGCTGCCGGCGCTGCGGGTGCGCGGGCCTTATTTCGGCCTGACCACGCTGGTCGCCGTGCTGATGCTGCAGAACTTCATCGTCGTCGATGCCAGCCTGACCGGCGGCGAGATCGGGCTCACCGTGCCCGACGTCATCACCATCAACGACTCTATCAATTATTGGATTGCGCTGTGGTTCATGGCGATCAGCGGCGCGATCCTGTTCTCGCTGGCACGCTCGCCGGTCGGCCTGATCCTGCAGGCGAGCGGACAGGACCCCGTACAAGCCGGCGCGCTCGGTTTCAACGTGACCAAGCACAAGCTGGCAGCCTTCATCATCAGCGCCTTCTTCTCCGGCCTTGCCGGCGCGATGCTGGTGTTCTATTTCGGCTCGGCTTCGGTCGGCACGCTGGTCGACATTACCATCGGCGTGCAGATCATCATCGCCGCGGTGCTCGGCGGACGGCGCACCATTCTCGGTGGCGTCCTTGGCGCGGTCTTCCTCATCGCCATGAGCGAAGCGCTGCGGCCGCTCGGCGACCTGTCGAACTTCGTCGTCTTCGCCATGGCGCTCGTGGTCGTGCTGTTGTTCCCAAGCGGCTTCTTCGGCCTGCTGACGCGCAGCAAGGAGTCCTCGTGAACGTCAGCGTGAGCACCACGGCGAGCACGACGGAGACCGGCCATCTCGAGGTCAAAGGCCTCACCAAGCGCTTCGGCGGCCTCGTTGCCGTCAAGGACATGGCGCTCAGCGTGCAAGCCGGAAAGATCCTCGGCCTGATCGGCCCGAACGGCTCCGGCAAGTCCACCGTGATGAAGCTGATCATGGGCATCGAGCGGCCCAATGCCGGTTCGGTGCGCATCAACGGCGTCGAGGTCGCCGGCTGGCCGTCGCACAAGATCGCGCGCATGGGCGCGGGCATCGTGTTCCAGCATTCGCGCCCGCTGCACCGTCAGACCGTTCTGGAGAACATCAAGCTCGCGCTGTTGCCCGACAAGCTGACCCGGCTGTTCGCCGATTCGCATATCGACGATCACGCCCGCGCCATTGCCGCGCGTGTCGGGCTCACGCGCGTGCTCGATCGCCGACCGGGGACGCTGGCCTTCGCCGACCTACGCAAGATCGAGATCGCCAAGGCCATTGCCCGCGATCCGAAAGTGCTGCTGATCGACGAGCCGTTCGCCGGCCTGACCGCGACAGAGACCGAAGCCTTCTCCGATCTGATCTGCGAATTGCGTGACGACGGCCGCGCCATTCTCCTCGTCGACCACAATGTGAAGAGCGTGTCGCGGCTGGTCGACCGGGTGCTGGCGATGTATGTCGGCGAGCGCATCGCGGAGGGCAGCGCCGAGGAGGTGATGCGCGACGAGACCGTGCGGCGTGTCTATCTCGGCGGCAGCATGGAGATCGCGGCGCGGCCGGAATCCTCATTCGCCGACCGCACCACGCCGTTCCTCGAAGTCGACAATGTCAGTGTGTTCTACGGCAAGGCGCAAGCGCTGGAGAAAGTGTCGATCCACATCCACGCCGGCGAATTCGTCTCGGTCGTGGGCCTCAACGGCGCCGGCAAGACCACGCTGTTCAACGCCATTTCTGGCCTCCTGCCCTATACCGGCGACATCCGCCGCCAAGGCGCTTTGTTGCGCGGGCGGACCGCGGCGACGATCGCCCGCAACGGCGTCGTGCAGTGCCCGGAAGGGCGCGAGCTGTTCACCGACATGACGGTGCGCGAAAATCTCGATCTCGGCGGGCAACATCTGCCGCCGGCCGAAAGCGCGGTACAGATCGCCTGGCTGTTCGAACTATTCCCGATCCTCAACGCGCGGCAGAAGCAGGCGGCCGGCACGCTGTCCGGGGGCGAGCAGCAAATGCTGACAATTGCCCGCGCGCTGATGATGAAGCCGAAACTTCTGATCCTCGACGAACCGACGCTCGGGCTCGCCCCGGTCATCCTCGAGCAGATTTCAAAGGCGCTGGAGAAATTGCGGCAGACCACCGACATCACCGTGCTGCTCGGCGAGCAGAACGTCACTTTCGCGCTGCCGCATTCCGACCGCGTCTATGTGCTCGAACATGCCCGCATCGTCTGGGAAGGCGAGCCGGCGAAATTCGCCGCCGGCGGCGGCGCGGCGTATCTGTAGGATCGCGCCCTCAACCGGCTCGGCGCCCGCGCGCGGCCGCCAAGAATTTCGGCTGAAAGATTTCAAGGAAAGCCTGGGATGCCGGCGCCACGCTTTTGTCGGCAAGGCGTAGAATGCCGATGCGGCGCGTGATCGCCGGGCGCAGCGCCTTTACCGCAACGGGCGAGCCGCCGCTTGGCGGCAGCGCCGACGCCGGCACGATCGCAACACCCAGTCCGCGCGCCACGAAATCGAACAGCGAGCCGAACTGATTGGTGACGATGCTGTGGTTGAACACGACGCCGCGATCGTTGGCCGCCATGTCGAGGGTGCGGCGAAGACCGGAATCGCTCGGCATCGAGATCATTGGCTCATCATCGATGTCTTTGAGCGAGATCGCAGGCAGCGCGGCCAGACGATGGCGCTTGGGCATCACGACATAGCAGGCTTCGTTGACGAGCGCCTCCGCGACAATCCCTTCGGTGAGCCCAAGCGTATTGCCGATGCCGAAATCGGCGATGCCGCTGGCGACATCTTCGGCGACGGCGCTGGTGAGCCCTTCCCTGATCTGGACATGCATCTTCGGATGTTTCTTGCGGAACGCGACCAAAGCCGCCGGCAACACCCGATGCGAGATCGACATCAGGCTTGCAATGATGAGCTGGCCGCGCATCTCGCCGTCGAGCGCGCGCGCCTTCTGCGACTGCTGCAGGAATTCGCCGAGCAGCCGCTCCGCCGCCGGGATGAATTCCCGGCCGGCTTCGGTCTGCGACACGCTGCGGGTGCCGCGGGCGAACAGCTTTACGCCCAAACGCGCCTCGGCCTGCTGCACGATCCGGCTCACTCCCGGCTGCGACAGGCGCAGATACGAGGCCGCCGCGACGAAACTGCCGAACCGCGCCAGCGTCACCACTGTGCGCAGATGCTTCATCGACAGATTGGGCACGTCCTGCAGATCGGCCATAATGCGCCTCCACTTATGCTAATTCGGCATGAAATATCGTTATTCATTTCAAATTGACATTGACGCAGCCGACTTGTCAAAGTGGTCTCTGCAAGCTGCGCCACAGGCTCAACGCGATCCGCGCAGCTTGAAAATGCGAATTGAAAACGAGGCATCCGATGCAACGCGATCTGGCTCGAGAAAGTTTGGCCGAGGTGAAGGTGTATTCGGACTTCAAGAGCCCTTACGCTTATCTCGCCTTCGACCCCGCCTTTGCGCTCGAGGATAAGTATCACGTCGCGCTGAAGTGGAAGCCGTTTCAGCTGCGGCTCAAGGGCAAGGGCGAGCGCAGCCGGTACTCCGAATACAAAGTGAAGTATTCCTATATGGACGCGCGACGCTGGGCCAATATGCGCGGCGGCTTGATGATCCGTGGCCCGCTGAAGATCTTCGACACCACACCGGCCTTGATCGGCGGCCTTTATGCCGAGAAGCACGGCAAACTTCGCGACTACGGCAACAAGGTGTTCGACCTATTCTTCAAGCGCGAGCTCGCTGCCGACGAAGCCGATGCCGTCGCGCCCGTGATCGAAAGCGTCGGGCTGACAGCGCAGGGCTATCGCGACTATCTTGCCGGCGAAGGGCCCGCCGATTACGAGCGCGCGCAGCAGGATGCGGTCGCCGACCAGGTGTTCGGCGTGCCGATGTTCTATTTTCAGAACGAACCGTTCTGGGGCTATGACCGCATGGGTCTTCTGGAACAGCGGCTCACCGAAGCGGGTCTCAAGAAGGAGCAGCCGCTGAAGCAGGCGGTGTGACGCCCGCCATGCTCGACCTTTATTTCTGGACGACGCCGAACGGCTATAAGGTCACGATCCTGCTCGAAGAGCTTGGGCTCGCCTACAACGTCGTCCCGGTTCATATCGGCAAGGGCGAGCAGTTCAATCCGGAATTTCTCAAGGTCAGCCCGAACAACAAGATCCCGGCGCTGGTCGATCATGACGGACCGGGCGGCGAACCGCTGGCGCTGTTCGAGTCCGGCGCCATCATGATGTATCTCGCCGAGAAATCCGGCTTCCGCTTCATGGCGGAAGATCCGCGGCGGCGCTACGAAGTGATCGAATGGCTGATGTTCCAGATGGGCGGCATCGGCCCGATGCTCGGCCAGGCGCATCACTTCCGCCGTTACGCCAAAGAACAGATCCCCTACGCCGTCGAGCGCTATACCAGCGAGGCGACGCGGCTCTATCGCGTGCTCGATCGGCGGCTCGGCGACGCCGAATATCTCGCCGGCGATTATTCCATTGCCGACATGGCGGTCTATCCGTGGCTGCGGCCGCACAAATGGCAGGGCCAGGACATTGCCGCCTGGCCGAATCTGCAGCGCTGGTACGCCGCGGTGCGCGCACGGCCGGCGGTGCAGCGCGGGCTTGCAGTCATGGCGGAGCAGCTCGCGGGCAACAAGGACAAGCCGTCGGGCGCCTCCTGGGACGTGCTGTTCGGCCAGAAGCAATTCGAAGCGCGGTGACCGCAGGACAACCGAATGGTGCTCCGATGAACAATCTGCCGATGCTCAAAGGCTATCGCGTGCTCGATATCGGCCAGTTCGTCGCCGCGCCGACCTGCACGCGCATCCTCGCCGAGATGGGCGCGGAGGTCATCAAGCTCGAGCTTGCGCCATCCGGCGATCGCGGCCGCTCTTCCGGCGACAAGCCGCGCGATCCGGAGCTGAAGAAAACGTCGCAGAGCACCTATTACTTCCAGCACAATCATTCGAAGAAATCGCTCGCCGTCGACATCAAGCAGGAGCTCGGACGCGATCTCGTGCATGCGCTCATTCCAAAGGTCGATGTTGTCGTCGAGAATTTCGCGCCGGGCGTCATGGCGCGCTCCGGTCTCGGCTATGACAAATTGTCGGCGATCAATCCGCGATTGATCATGTGCTCGATCTCGCTCGCCGGCCAATCCGGTCCGCTCAGCGACAAGCCGGGCTTCGACTATATGGGCGCCGCCTATGCCGGCATCACCTCCTGCATCGGCGAAGGCGATCGCGGCCCCGCGCAATTGCCGATCGCCATCAGCGACAGCGCCACTGGCGTCACGGCGGCGATGGCGATCGGCTTTGCGCTATTGCATCGCGAGCGCACCGGCGAAGGCCAGTATATCGATTGCTCGCTGATCGACACCTATTTCAACATGCACGAAGTCAATGTGCCGAAATCATCGCTCCGTGGCGCGCAGTTTCAACCACCGCGCTCAGGCTCGCTGCATCCCGACGGCGGGCCGACCGGCGTATTCCGCTGCCGCGACGACGAGTTCGTCGCCATCATGGTGATGCCGTATCAGTGGCCGCTGATGGTCAAGGCCATGAACATGCCGGACCTGCTCGAAGACGCGCGTTTCCGCGACCCGCGGGCGCGGCGCGACAACAATGCGGCGCTGAAGCAGGTGATCGAAGCCTGGCTCGCTCAATTCGCCAGCCGCGATCAGGCAATCGCGGCGCTCGAAGCGGAACGCGTGCCGTGCGCGCCGGTGTTGAATTTGCACGAGACCATGGCACATCCGCATTTGCGTGCGCGCGGCACCGTGCGCCGGGTACGCGATCGCGATATCGGCGAATTCGATATCCCGGGTCTTGCCGCCAAATTTTCGCGCTGGACGCCGGAGACCGACATAAAGGCAGATCGTCTCGGCGAGCATAACGAGGAAATTCTGTGCGACATTTTAGGACTGAGCGAAGCGGAGATTTTGCAACTCTATCGTGACAAGACGATTGTTCGCGATCCTTTGCTCGAAGAGCCGGAACAAAAGGCCGCCGAGGCCACTGACAAAGCGCGCACCCCCGCCATAAATTGACCTGCGATAAAAACCCGCTAGCCGCCTACTGATGTAGAAAATCAATCATCGCGGTCTCGGCGAGCACGGCCTCCGGAATGCTGTGCCGCGCCGAGCGGGCGCGCTCCTCCGCCGTCTGGGTCGCCTGCAGATAGGCGCCGAGATGGCGAGCGCGCTCGATGATCTTGCGATTGTCAGGCAAGCGCGCCGCCTCGAAGCGCCGCAGCGCCGCTTCGATATTCTCATCGTCGAGCGCCACGGCCAGCGCCGCCGCGTCGTCGGCCGCTTTCGCAACCCCTGCCCCGACATGCGGTCGCGCCACATAGGCTGCATCGCCGACAATGGCCACCCGCCCGAATGCCAGTCGCGGGCTTTCGAGATCGTAGATCGGCTGCAGGATCGGCTCTGCGATCATGCGAACGATCTCGCGCGATTGCGGCGCCAGCAGCCGTTCGGCCGCAGCGCGCATGGCGGCGATCGGCTCGGCACGAATGAGCGGCGGCGGGATCGAGACCGAATGCGCCACGCCGTTGCTGTCGGTGAGAAGCTGCGGCAATTCGCGCGCCTCGTCGGCCGGCCGGTACCAGACCACGTTGTAGCGGCGCTGGCCCTCGCGCAGGTCGTTGCTGGGCCCCGCCACCGGGTAGCCGAGCCATTGCTCGCCCGGCGGCAGGCAGAAGCTCATCAGCATGAACAATTCGCGGTAAATCGCGGGCGGAAAATCGCTCTCGGACAATAGAGCGCGCCACGCCACATAGCCGGCATAGAGCGGCGCGACATTCGGCAGGCATTGCTGCCGCACCGTCGAGCGCAAGCCGTCGGCGCCGACCAGCACATCGCCCCGCAGCCACGTTCCGTTGATGAAATGGGCGGTGACCCCCTCCGGCGTCTGCTCGAACGCCTTCAGGCCGTGGGCACGATGATAATGCTCTTGCGGAAAGGCGTCGCGCAGCAGGCGGAACACCCGTTCCCACGCCGTCAGAATTTGCGGACAGGTGCTGGTCGCGGTGACGCGGCCGTCGCGGTCGAAAATCTTGCGCGTGGTGACGGCGACACCGAGATCCTTGGTGTCGATCCCGAGCGCGTCCAGCCGCGCGATGAGTTCAGGCTGAGCGACAATGCCGGCGCCGCGGCCGGCCAATTCGTCCTCGGCGCGCTCGAAGACGTCGACCTCCCAACCCCGCCGCAGCAGCATAACGGCGGTCAAAAGTCCGCTCATCGAGCCGCCGATGACGAGCGCCCGGCGTGTTGTCGCCATTCGAGTTTCCTGTTGTTTGCCGGCTTTTGCGACTATTTCCTAAGCCGGAAAGGTTTTCTATAGTGTGCTCAGAATCCCTGGAGGAAGCTACCCTTACGGAGAAAGCAATGGCTCTCACCATGTTGGATAAAACCAGCGACCACGCCGACAAATCGGCCTGGCCGCCGGCCATCGCCGCCGAATTCGAGCGTGAGCGGCAGAACCCAAACGGTTGCGTCGGCTCGACGCTGTTGTCCGAGAGCGAAAAAGTCCGGGTCTGGATCATCCGGCTCGCCCCCGGCGAACGCATCGGCTTTCACCGCCACGTGCTCGATTATTTCTGGACCGCGGTCAGCGGCGGACGAGGCCGGCAGCATGTCCATGACGGCACCACCGTCGAATACTCTTATGTGCCCGGCGAAACCCGTCACGAGACCTATGGTCCCGGCGAATTCAAGGTCCACGACCTGGAAAATCTCGGCGACAAAGAGATGGTCTTCATGACCATCGAATTTCTCAACAGCGCCAATAAGCCGCTTGCCATTCCGGATAAGGTTCGCGCGGCGGCGTGATATAGGCTAACGAGGATGCACCGCGACAGCGGGGCGTCGGCGGGTCCCGGGGAGCCTCGACGAGGCTGACGACCCGACAAATGGCCGAAAGGCCCAAGAAGATTAGCTATCGTCCGCCGTCTCGGATGATGACTAAAAGAAATTATAACCAGAGGGGGAAGGCTGGCACAGGTGATCACCGCATCATCTGCGGCTCAGTAACCGAGTAATGATTTTTTCGTTCGATCTTCTCATCAACGCGATCGTCTCCGGCATCCTGATCGGCGGGTTCTATGCCGCGGTGACGGCGGGCGTGTCGATATCGTTCGGTATCCTCGACATCGTCAACATCGCCCACCCCGCTTTCATCATTCTCGGCTCCTACGTCGCCTATATCGCCAATGCGACGCTCGGCATCGATCCGATCATCGCCTCGATCATCGCCATTCCCTTCTTCTACGTGCTCGGCGCCGTCATCTATCAGGTTTATTACATCGCATTCGAAAAACGCGGCCAGGAATCGCTGCGCGGGCTCGCCTTCTTTTTCGGTTTGCTGTTCATCACCGAAGTGACGCTGGTGCTCTATTTCGGCGTCGACTACCGCTATGTCGAAGCCCGCTATATCGGGCCCAGCCTGCATTTCGGCTTCGTCGATGTGCCGCTGCGCATTCTCGTTCCCTGCCTGGTGTCGCTCCTTCTCATCACCGTGCTGCAACTTATCCTCAGCCGCACTTTCATCGGCCGCGCCATCATGGCGGTGGCGCAGGATCAGCTGGCGCTACGGCTGATGGCAGTGGATCCGGTGCGCATCAAGCGCATCGCATTCGGCATTTCGATCGCGACGGCGTCGCTCGCCGGCGCTTTCCTCATCATCATTCAGCCGGTCGAGCCCTCGGTAGGGCGCGAATATATCGGCCGCGTCTTTGCCATCTGCGTTCTCGGCGGCATGGGCAGCCTGCCGGGAACGGTGATCGCGGCGATGCTGCTGGGCGTCGTCGAGAGCCTTACCGCGACATTCTACGGCCCGTCCTGGGCGCCGGCCGTGTCGTTCGGATTCCTGCTGCTGACGCTGGCGGTCAGGCCGGCCGGACTCTTGGGACGCTGAACCGTGCGCACGCCGCTCTTTCTTCTGATATGGCTTGTCATCGCCGCCGCCGTGTTCGGCGCCGCCGTCCTGTCCGGCAACGATTACGTCTTTTTCGCCGGCTACGTCGTTCTGCAATACGTCGTGCTGTCCACCGCCTGGAACATTCTCGGCGGCTATTGCGGCTATGTGAATTTCGGCTCGGCGGCATTTTTCGCGCTCGGCGCCTATTCGACGGTTGCGGTCTACAAATTCGTCACCGAGAACGAATTCACTTATCGGGTGCCGATCCCGATTCTGATCCTGATCGCGGGCGTCGTCTCCGGCCTGGTCGGGCTCGGCATGGGCTATCTGACCTTGCGGCTGCGCGGCGCTTTCTTCGCCATTGCCACGCTGGCGCTAGCCGTCGTGCTGCAGACGCTCGTCGTCAATTGGGATTTCGTCGGCGGCTCGCGCGGCGCCTATATCATACGGCCCGAGGAAATCGCCTTTATCGGCCCCTATATCAGATATCTGTTCCTGTGCATGTTGCTGTTGGCGGTCGCCGCGATCACCATCGCACGGCTGATCGAGCACTCTCGGCTCGGCTACGGCTTCGCCACCATCCGCGACGATGAATTGGCGGCCGAAGCCTCCGGCGTGCCGACACTCAAATTGAAGCTCATCGCAACGACGATTTCCGGCGCGCTGATGGGCATGGCCGGTGCACCGTTCCCCTATTACATCGGCTATTTGCAGCCGGCCTCGACCTTCGGCCTCGATTACGCCGTCAACTCCATCGCCATGCCGCTGATCGGCGGCACCACCAGCTGGGTCGGCCCCCTGATCGGCGCCATTCTGCTCGGCACGCTGCAGCAGGTCGCCACCGTCACCATTTCCTCGGCCGTCAATCTGCTGATCGTCGGCTGTCTCCTGGTCGGCTTTGTCATCGTCGCGCCGAACGGCATTGTCGGTCTGGTTCACACCTATTTTCAGCGCAAGCCCGACGAATTCGTCGGCCGCCGCCGTGTCGAGACGGAATCGCCGGAGGCCGTGCCATGAGGTTTTCGGCATGAGCGCGCTCCTCGAAATCAACAGTCTGAGCAAACGGTTCGGCGGCTTTGTCGCGCTCGACAAGATCTCGCTGTCGATTCCCGCCGGCGAACGCCTCGGCCTGATCGGGCCCAACGGCTCGGGCAAGTCGACGCTGGTCAATTGCATCTGCGGCACGCTGCACAACGAGCAGGGCACGGTTGCATTCGACGGCAAGAAGCTCGACGGCCTCGAAGCGCATCGGCGCACCCATCTGGGGCTGGCGCGCAGCTTCCAGCTGCCGCGGCCCTTCGTCAGCATGACGCTTGCCGACAATATCCGCATTCCGCTGCTGTACACCCTCGCCGCGCGCGGCATTCACCTGTCGCAGCGCTCGATCGCCGATCGCTGCATAACGCTGCTGCACGAGGTCGGCCTCGACGCCAAGGCGCAGCGCAAGCCGCGCGACCTCACCCAGGTCGAGATGCGCAAGCTCGAATTGGCCCGCGCCATGGCCGCGGATCCCAAGCTGCTGATCGCCGATGAGGCGATGGCAGGGCTCACCCATTCCGAGGTCGAGGATATCTTGGCACTGCTGGTTCGCCTGAACGAACAGGGCGTGACCGTCATCCTGATCGAGCACATCATGAGTGCGGTGATGAGCTTCTCCCGGCGTCTCGTCGTCTTGGTCTCCGGCAAGAAGATCGCCGACGGCAAGCCTGACGAAGTGATGCGCGATCCGGAAGTGGAGCGAGCCTATCTTGGCCAATAGTCTCACCATAGCCGGCATCCACGCCGCCTACGGCCATGTGCGCGTGATCGACAACGTCTCGCTCAAGGTCGACGGTGGCGAAACCGTCGCGCTCCTGGGCACCAACGGCAACGGCAAATCGACGCTCATGAAATGCATCATGGGCATCGTGCGGCCGCACGAGGGATCGATCACCGCCGAGATCGACGGCATTAAACACGATCTTGTCGGCCGCTCTACCGAGGAAATCGTCGACCTCGGCATAGCGCTGGTGCCCGAAGGCCGCCGGCTGTTTCCGCTGCTCTCGGTCGAGGAGAATCTGCTGCTCGGCGCGTATCGCAAGACTGCGCGGCGCGAGCTCGAACCCAATCTTGCGGTCTGTTACGAGACATTTCCGCGCCTGGCGGAGCGGCGCAAGCAGCTCGCCGGGAGCATGTCGGGCGGCGAGCAGCAGATGCTGGCGCTCGGACGCGCGCTGATGCTGGCGCCGAAAATCCTGCTGGTCGATGAGCCCTCGGTCGGACTCGCGCCGATCCTGGTCAGCCGCACCATCGATGCCATCAACGAGATGAAACAGCGCTATTCGCTGACCGTGCTGATGGCGGAACAGAACTTCAACCAGGCGATCCGCATCGCCAACCGCGGCTATGTCATCGTCCACGGCAAGATCGCCTTCGAAGGCCGCTCGGCCGACGAGCTCAACAACAACGACCTGATCAAGAAATTCTATCTCGGGCTCTAAGCTGGCCGCGGGCAATGGAGCGACCATCTCCGTTCCCGGCGAAGGCACCCTCCACAAACGCCGAATTGCGAAACTGCACACGCTTGTTATGTCAGGCGTATGCCGGATGCGACGGTTCCATTCATCTCCGCCGTCATGATGCCGTTGGAGGCGTCATGCTGCCAACATGTGTCACCGGTATCCAGCAATATGCCACGCACATGCTGGATATGACGATCATATTCATCGGCTTGGTCTTCGTCCTGGCGGGGATCGTCAAAGGCGTGACCGGGCTCGGACTTCCGACCGTATCGATGGGATTGCTCGCCGTCGTCATGACGCCGTTGCACGCGGCGGCGCTGGTCGTGCTGCCGACATTTGTCACCAATGTCTGGCAATTGGTTGCCGGCCCGTCGTTGAAGCCGATCATCCTGCGGCTGTGGCCGATGATGGCAACACTGTGCCTCGGCACCTGGGCGGGTGCCGGCTTCATGACCGGCTCGCAATCCAGCTACGGATCGTTGCTCCTTGGCGTCATGCTCGTCGTCTATGCGCTGAGCGCTTTGGCGTCCCTGCATATCAGGGTGCAGCGAGCTCACGAACCGTGGCTTGGACCGATCTTCGGCGCCGTGACCGGCATCGTCAGCGCCGCAACCGGTGTGTTCATGATTCCGTCGGTGCCCTATCTGCAGGCGATCGGCTTCGAGAAGGAAGATCTGGTCCAGGCGCTCGGGCTGACATTCACGGTCGGAACCCTGGCGCTGTCGGTCAATCTCGCACGCGCCGGCGCGCTCAATATATCGCTCGCAGGTCCGACGTTGGCCGTGTTGGCGATGGCGGCTGCAGGCATGTGGGCCGGCCAAGCCCTGCGGCTGCGCCTATCGCCGCAGGCGTTTCGGCGCTGGTTTCTGATCGGGCTCGCTTTGCTTGGCGCCTATTTGGTGGTGGAGACCTTGATCTGAGAGATGCGCCCCCTCACCGCACCGGAAAATTGAAATACGTGTCCGGAAACGGCTCCGGCGTCAGCGTGTAGTGCCACCATTCCTTATCATAGTTGCGAAAGCCGTGCCGCCGCATCGCCGCGACCAGGAGCATGCGGTTGGCGTGCTGCTCTGGCGTGATCGTGGGGTCATTGGTCCATGACCGTGGGCTGAAAAAGTCGAAAGGAGTGCCCATGTCGAGTTCGGTGCCGTCGGTGCGTGCCAGCGTCATATCGATGGTCGAGCCGCGCGAATGCCCGGAATGCGAGGCGATATAGCCGTCGCGAAACAAGGTGCGCTTGTCGACATTGGGGTAGAACTCCGCACGCGCCGTCTGATCGTTGATGTCGCGGGCCCAGCGGACGAAATTCGCCACCGCTCGTGTCGGCCGGTAACAGTCGAACGCCTTGATGACCAAGCCGCGCGGTGCCAGATCGCGTGCCACGGCGACGAGCGCTTCCGCCGCCTGTCGCGTCAACAGGCAACGCCGAGCCTCGTAACCATCAACCACCCGCGCGGTGAAATTATGCGCGGTCGCATAGCGCATCTCGGCGATCAGTCCGGGCACGTTCGTTGCGGCGTCGATGAAAGACGCCGGACGCTCTTGCCCGGCCGGTTGCGGTGAAGCCTGCTGCGGTGCGGCCAGCTGGGCAATGGCGGCCTGTCCGCCGCCGAGCGCGGCGACAACCGCCATGGATTGCGCGAAGAAAGCCGACTTTCGCATTCTTATTGGCAGGCGGACACCCATCGCCCCTCGAGCATATCCAGTGTGTCCATCGTCTGATTGCCAATCTCGGCATGCGTGCGCACCGTCGCGGTGTAGTGGTGCTCGTTGTCGAAATTGAATGCGCCGGTCAATTCCACATTGAGCTGGCCTTTGCAGACCAGATGCCAGTCAAGCTTGCCGCCCTCGAGCTTGCGCTCGATCGGGGCGCATTCCGAATTGATCATGCGGGGAACGGGCGAGAACGTGGTCGCGAGGTCCTTGGTCTCGTCCTCGGTCAGACATTTCGCCGATTCGTGCGGCGCGCTGACCATGCCTTCCGCCTTGCTCTGGGCGGTGACCCGCCACAAGCCGGGGGCGATGCCGTCGGCCTGCGCGGCGGAGGCACCGAAGGCGAAAGCCGCAAAAGCCGAAGAAACGGCGATCAAGGCAGCTTTGACCGACACCAATCTCATTCCCACCAATCTCATCCCAACGACCTTTCCGACGCGACCCGACCCGCAACCGGCCGTCCGTTAACCAGCCGGTAACCATACACCCGGCACATTTTGCCCAGAAGGCGCAACATGAAACGCAAGACGAAGCGTAACAGGACACGTAGCAGGAGGCGTAATCCGTGGCGTAGCTGATCAGCCCAAACCTTTCCACCTCGCTCTTCGGAGCAAGCCTTGGACGCAGGCGTAGCTCCACTCCCCCACGTCGGCGGCATCCCAGCCGCCACGCACAGCTTTGATTTAGGCGGCCGCAGACGGAGCGGATCGACCGATATGAGTGATGCAGCTTCGGCCGAAACCGTAGACAGCGGGCGATCTCGCCTCGCCGACCTCGGCACCATGCTGCGGCGCGGCGACATCGGGCTTGCGCTCGGCATCATGGCGATCCTCGTGATCCTCATTTTGCCGCTGCCGCCGATGTTGCTCGACTTCGCGCTGGCGGTCTCGATCACGTTCGCCGTCCTGATCCTGATGACGTCCCTGTTCATCCAAACGCCGCTCGAATTCTCGGCGTTTCCGACCATCCTACTGATCTCGACCATGCTGCGGCTGTCGCTCAATCTCGCCTCGACGCGATTGATCCTGGCGCATGGTCACGAAGGCACGTCCGCTGCTGGCCACGTCATCGAGGCGTTCGGCAATTTCGTGATGAGCGGCAATTTTGTGATCGGCATCATCGTGTTCACGATCCTGGTGATCGTGAATTTCGTGGTCATCACCAAAGGCTCGGGCCGCATCGCCGAAGTCGCGGCGCGTTTCCACTTGGACGGCATGCCCGGCAAGCAGATGGCGATCGACGCCGATCTCAATACCGGCATGATCGACGACAAGGAAGCACGGCGGCGGCGCAAAACGCTCGAAGACGAATCCGGCTTCTTCGGCGCCATGGACGGCGCCTCCAAATTCGTTCGCGGCGACGCCATCGCCGGGCTCCTGGTCGTCATGATCAATGTCATCGGGGGCATGGTCATCGGCATCGTGCAGGAAGGCCTGAGCTTCGCCGAAGCCGGCCGCACCTATACGCTGCTCACCGTCGGTGACGGCCTCGTCACCCAGGTTCCGGCGCTGATCGTCTCGACCGCCGCCGGCCTTCTGGTGTCGAAAGCGGGCGTCAGCGGCGCCGCCGACAAAGCGCTGCTCGGCCAGCTCTCGGGCTATCCCAAGGCGCTCGGCATGTCGGGCGCCGCGATGCTGGTTATGGCCCTGCTGCCGGGCATTCCGATGATTCCGTTCATGGCGCTCGGCGGCGGCACGGCGGCTCTCGCCTATCTGATCGAGCGCCGCGGCAAGCAGGCCGTCGCCGCCGAAACGCAGAAAACCGAGGCCGCGAAGGCCGCACCGGCGGAAGAGCCGATCGCGCAATCGCTGAAAATCGACGAGCTCAAGATCGAGCTCGGCTACGCACTGTTGCCGCTCGTCAACGCGCCCAATGGTTCCGACCGGCTCACCGAGCAAATCAAGGCGCTGCGCCGGTCGCTGGCGATCGAAATGGGCTTCGTTATGCCCTCGGTGCGCATCCTCGACAATATGCAGCTCGAGGCCAACACCTATGTCATCAAGATCAAGGAGGTCGAGGCCGGCACCGGCAGGGTGTGGCAGGGCCAGTTCATGGTCATGGATCCCACCGGCAATCAGGTGACGCTGCCGGGCACCCACACCGTCGAGCCGACCTTCGGCTTGCCGGCGACCTGGATCGATTCGGCGCTGAAAGAGGAAGCCTCGGTCAAGGGCCTCACGGTCGTCGACGCGGCGACCGTGCTCGCCACGCATCTGACCGAGCTCATCAAAGCCAACATGGCGGAGCTTTTGTCCTATGGCGAGGTGCAGAAGCTGATCAAGGAACTGCCGAAAGAGCAAAGCGAGCTTATGAAGGACATCGTCCCCGCGCAGATCACCGTGTCGGGGATCCAGCGGGTGCTGCAAATTCTGCTCGCCGAGCGCGTCTCGATCCGCGATCTGTCCACCATTCTCGAGGGCGTTGCCGATGGGCTGGCGACAACGCGCAACACCACGATGCTCGCCGAGCACGTGCGCGCGCGACTCGCGCGCCAGCTTTGCGCCCAGCATGTCGGCCCGGACGGCACGCTGTCGATCATCGCGCTCACGGCGAGGTGGGAGCAGGCCTTCGCCGAATTGATCATCGGCCAAGGCGACGACAAAAGCCTCGCCATGCAGCCCTCGAAGCTCACCGAATTCATCAATCTGGTGCGCGAGAAATTCGAGCAGGCCGCGCGCGAGGGCGAGGCGCCGGTGCTCGTCACCTCGCCTGCGGTTCGTCCATTCGTGCGCGGCATCGTCGAGCGCTTCCGCGCCCAGACCACGGTACTGGCGCAGTCCGAGATTCACCCGCGGGCGCGGCTGCGCACGGTCGGCAGTATCTAAAGCTAAAGCGCGACCGAAAGACCCTTGACGTGATGCTGCTCGATCAGCCGCGCGACCAAGCCGGAGCGTTTGGCCTCGGCGACGAAATCGCTGAGGAAGGCGGCAGCCGCGGTGTTCTTGCGCGCCGTGCCGATGGCTTGCTGCACCGCGGTGAAATTGCCGGGCAGGATTTTGGTGCCCGGCACCTTTTTGACGTCTTCGAGCAGAGCCGGGCGCAGACTGGCCATGGCCTCGAGCTTCTCAGCAACAAATTGATTGAGCGGCCCTTCGGGCGTGTCCGAGCGCAGCACGGTTGCATGTTTGATATTGCGCTCGAGCCACAGATCGTAGGCAGTGCCGCGCTTGACCGAGATGCGGGCGCCCGCGAGATCAACCTCGGCCGCGGTTTTGAACGGCGAGTTTTCCGGCACCAGATAGGTCGCCTCGATCTCGCAATAAGCCGCGGTGAACGCGATCTTTTCCGCCCGCGCCGGCTCGGCGCCAATGAGCCCGATATCCCAGGTACCGGTCCCGGCGGCATCGGCCAGGACCGAGGGCTTTTCGTATTTGACGTAGGCGATCGGCACGCCAAGACGCCTTGCGATCTCGGCCGCCATGTCAGGCGCAACGCCGGCGGGGTCGCCGGCTTCGGTCCGGCCCGTCACCAGAAGCATGTTGCTCATGTTGATGCCGGCGCGCAGGATTCCGGTCGGCGCCAGCTCTTCCACGACGCGTTTAGATGCACTCTCGCTCACGATGTTCCTCTTGCGGTTATTGATGCGGCGCGATGTTCTCTGATCTTTTTCAGCTCGAGCCCGGTTTTCTCATTCGCAGCCTGCGGAACTCGATCACCGGTGCAGCGTTATCACGCCAGGTCAAGCTTCTGTGAAGACGTGTTTTTGTGTCCAAGGTCACACCCTAATTGAGGGGTGTGAGCGAGATTGCCTTGTCCCGGTAGCATGAACCCTTTGGCCCGCCTGTTGCGACTTAGACAGGAACGGGAGGTGACAATGAACCATTCCATGTACAGCGCCGACCGCGCAACGCATTTGAAGATTGTCGTCATCGGTATTGCATGCGCCACTATCGTGGCGGTCGTCGGTATCTTCGCCAATGTCGGAAGCGGACTTGATTTCGGCACCGCGCCGCTGGTCAAGGCCGGCGCACCCACGGCGATGAGCGGTCAGGCCCCGACCATCCGGTAACAGGTTACTGTCCTGAAGAGCTGAAAGGCCCGCCAGGTGCGGGCCTTTGTTTTGGCGGATGCCCCTACCCCGTCGAACCCGGCAGCGATTTAACCATTCGCCCTTTGAACAGGATCGGACCTGTCGGCGCGCCGGTCGGTGAACCGCCCGACGGCTCGAGCGAGATGGCATAGCTCGCCGTCTGGAGCGTGTCGGCATCGAAACCCGACGGCAGCGCCCGCGCGGTGAATTCGCCGGAGCCAACGAGGCCGAGCGAGCGGGGCGCCGGAAATTTGTTTGAGATCAGCCATAGCTCGTAGCTGCGGTTCGGCTCGGGCGCTGCCGAAACTCGGCGCACGGTCAGCATGCGGCTGGCCGGATCGACCGACACCAGAAACGCCGGTGTGGTCGGATCCTGCTGCAGGACGGCGACCAGCCGGGATTGCGGCTGAGCCACCTGTGCCGTCACCGCCGGCGGCGCCGGCCGGCTTACCGGGACGAGGCCGGGGGCGAATTGCGAGATGCCGACATAGAGTGCAAGCAACGCCGCAATGGCGGTCATCGCCGCCGTCAGTCGGCGCCAGCGCCGTGCCCGGCGCGCCAGCACGACGATCTCCGCGCTGCGCTCAGATGGCGGCGGTGCCGGCGGTTCGACAGCCTGACGCGGCTTGGTGTCCCTGCCATCCCTGCGCAGATCCTGCAGGACGACGGCTTTCAGGTCCGATTCAAAGTCATGCTCCTCCAACAGGCCCGGCGGCTTCTCCGGCGCCGGCGTTGACTCCGAGCCCGCTTCGGGCGGCAGCAGGCTCGAAGGCGCCGTTTCCGACGGCTCGTCCGAATGCTCTGGCACTTCCGGAAGCGGCGCCGCCAAAAGATCGTCGAAGTCTTCCACCGCGGTCGGCGGAGCCGGACTGTCCGGCTCGATCTGCTTTTCAGGCTCGTGCTGCTCGGAGTTGTGGTGCTCTTCGGTCTCGGGCGGCGTCTCGACGGGCGCGGGCGCGGATGACGCAACCGCTTCCGGCGGCTTTGGCGGCACGGGTTCGGCGGCGGCCTGCACCGATGTTTCTTCGACCGGCGGGAACGAGAATTCCTCTTCTTCGGTCAGGCGGGGCGCGGCTGCTGCAGTCTCCGGGCCCGTAATCTCGGTCGTGATCTTGTCCCAGACCTCCGCCGGCGGCTCGACCGCCTCGACCATGACGTTGAGCTCGCCAAGCCGGCGCTCCCACACCCGCACGATTTCAGCGAAGCCCGGGTCGATGGCCAACAGCGCTTCGGCCTGCTCGCGCTCGTCGGCCGACAGCGTGCCGAGCACATATTCGGCGGCTAGCGCATCTCTGTCGTCGTCGTACATCGGCTACCTCAATCCGGGCCCGATCAAGATCGGGGCCCCATACACTCGCGAATTTCGAGCAGACTGCGGCGAAGCCACGTCTTGATCGTGTTCACCGGGATATCGAGCTTCTCCGCCAGCTGGTCGCGGCTCCAGCCGCTGTAATAGGCCAAGAGCACGATGCGCTGCTTCTCCGGTTCGAGCTTGCCAAGACAAGACAAGAGCCGCTTGAGCTCTTCCGACATCTCGCGCCGCGCCAAGGGCGCCGGCGATTCAGCGGCGACTTCCAGCGCCTCGGGCTCCTCCTCGATCGACAGATCGCCGCGCTTGCGCACGATATCGATGGCGCGATTGCGCGCGATCGCCACCATCCAGGTGATGGGGCTCGCGACCTGCGGGTCGAACTGATCGGCCATTTTCCAAACCTTCAGATAGGTCTCCTGCATGACCTCGTCGGCCAATGCCGGTCGGCCTAAGATACGGAGCAGGACGCCGTAAAGTTTCGCTCGGGTTGCGGCATAAAGGCGCTCGAACGCGGCCTCGTCGCCTTTGGCAACGGCGCCGAGCAACCAGACGAGCTCCGTCTGCATCAGCATGAACGTCCCAGCCACCTAGAGCCGGCCCCCCAGGGCCACACCCGTGGCGATTATCACCGCTCGGGCCGCCTTTCGTCGAGAGCGAAACGCTCGATTGGCGATCCGAAGCAAAGATTATAGCGTCGCATTTTGAGACAGTTCGGGCGCGCATGCAGGCGCCCGCGCCAGGCGGGCAGCCTGGCGCGAAAAAACTAAGCCCGAGAAGAACGGTGGTTCAGGCTGAAAGTGATGAGGACTTACGCCGGCGCAGCGCCGCGCATGCGCAATAGCGCGATGCTGTCGAGCTCGGCCTGTTCCTCGGCTTCCTCGGCCTCGCGTTCGCGCGCCTGGTCGCGCTCATCGAGCAGCTCGACCTTTTTCAGCTCGTCGAAAGCCTCACCCAGCGCCGACTTCGCGTCGTCGAGCTGAATCCGCAGCTCGTCGGCCGAACGCTTGAGGTTTTCGCGCCGAACGATTGCCGCCTTGGCATAGGTTGGATAGGCAAAATGGCCCGGATCGTGGATCCCGGCGCGATCCTGCTCGACTTTGATCTCGCGCTCGAGATCGCCGCCCATGCGCTCGAATTCGGCGATCATGGTCTCGATCTGCGCGACCTTGCGCCGCTTCTCGTCGACCTGAAACTTCTTCAGGCGAATAAGCGTTTCACGGGACTTCATCGACTACATACTCCCCGAAGCCAGCGACCAGTTGCGGCCTAACCCGGGCATTGTGCACTGCCAAAAAGGACGGCACGCCCCCGGAAGGCGCGGATCGTGGCATGATAACGTTAGCGTTCGGTTTCCGCGCTCGCCACGATTTGCGCCAATCGCAGATATCCTTCGGCCAGGCTGGTTGCTTCTTCCTTACCTTGGCGCAAAAAGTCCTCGATGGGGTTATGCAGGCGGATGGCTTCGTCGACGTCGGCGCTGGTTCCCGCCCGGTAGGCCCCGAGCCGGATGAGCTCTTCCATATCTGCATAGGTCGCCATGACCTGACGGGCCTTGGTCAAAGCCGGGAGATAGGCGGGGTCGGCGGCGCGCGGCATGGTCCGTGAGATTGACTTCAGCACATTGATCGCCGGATAGCGCCCGCGCTCGGCAATCGAGCGCTCCATGACGATATGGCCGTCGAGGATGCCGCGCACGGCGTCGGCGATCGGCTCGTTGTGGTCGTCGCCATCCACCAGCACGGTGAAGATGCCGGTGATGGTGCCCTTCTCCGTGCCAGGTCCCGCCCGCTCCAGAAGCCTCGGCAGCTCGGTAAAAACGGTTGGCGTGTAGCCTTTGGCGGTCGGCGGCTCGCCGGCCGATAGCCCGATCTCGCGCTGCGCCATGGCAAAACGCGTCACCGAGTCCATGAGGACGAGGACATCCTTGCCCTCGTCGCGGAAATATTCGGCGATGGCGAGCGTGACATGGGCGGCCTGGCGGCGCATCAGCGCCGGCTCGTCGGAGGTCGAAACCACCACGACCGAACGGGCAAGTCCGTCCTGGCCGAGGTCATCCTGCAGGAATTCCTGCACTTCGCGGCCTCGTTCGCCGACCAGCCCGATCACGCTGACATCGGCATTGACGTTGCGCGCCAGCATCGACAGCAGCACCGACTTGCCGACGCCGGAGCCTGAGAAAATGCCCATGCGCTGGCCGCGGCAGCAGGTGATGAAGGTATTGAGGGCCCGCACCCCGAGATCGAGCGGGCCGCCGACCCGCTGCCGCTTATGGGCCAGCGGCGGCGTGTTGCGGAACGGATAAGGCGACGGGCCCGACAGCAGCGCGCCCTTGCCGTCGATCGGCTCGCCGAGCGCATTGACGACCCTGCCGAGCCAGCCGGCCGAGGGCCGCACCGCACCGGCGACCGAGGTGACCAGAGCCCGGCAACCGCGGCGGACGCCTTCGAGCGGCGCAAACGGCATCAGCAGCGCATTGTTGTTGGAGAAGCCGACGACCTCGCAGGGAATGTTCTTGCCCGGCGTCTCGATGACCACACGAGCGCCCACCGACATCGCGTGCAGCGGACCGGCGACCTCGACCATCAGTCCGCGCACACCAACGACGCGGCCGTAAATATCGATGCCGTCGAGTTCGTTAATTTGCTCGGCGAGCGCCTTCATGCCCCGGCCTGGCTGCTCGGGGGGTGTCATATCGGCCACAGCAGCGCCCCGATCGCCCGTTCCGCGCAAGAATGGTTACCTCGCGCACCGGTTTATTAATCGCTTGTTTACCCGGGCCGTTAATCATTGCTCAGTCGACCTTAGGGGCAAGGCAGGCTCTCCCGCCAGAACGGATGGGTGAGTTGCACGAATCGGTTAGCGCCGAAACTTAATTTGGAACATGAAGGCGGCTGTGGCCAAAAACTCACTGTCACGCAACATCTTAAGGCGATTCGCCAGAATTTGCCTATTCGGTGCTTGCGCGAGAGAATCAGGTTTTGTTAACCATAGCGCCGTTAGTGTCCCGAATCAGTTTGTGAAAGGCGTTTTCCAGGGGCCGCCGCTGCGGCGCCGACCTTGAGCCTGCGCGGCGAGGAAGGGGACTGGCATGCGCGTATTGCTGATTGAAGACGATAGCGCCACTGCGCAATCGATTGAGCTGATGCTCAAATCCGAGAGTTTCAACGTCTATACGACGGACCTCGGCGAAGAAGGCATCGATCTCGGCAAGATCTATGACTACGACATCATCCTGCTCGACCTGAACCTGCCGGACATGTCCGGCTTCGAGGTCCTTCGCAGTCTCCGGGTGTCGAAGGTCAAGACGCCGATCCTGATCCTGTCCGGGCTCGCGGGCATCGAGGACAAAGTCAGGGGTCTCGGCTTCGGCGCCGACGACTACATGACCAAGCCCTTCCACAAGGACGAGCTGGTGGCGCGCATCCATGCCATCGTGCGCCGCTCCAAGGGCCACGCCCAGTCGGTCATCCAGACCGGCGATCTCGTGGTCAACCTCGATACCAAGACCGTCGAGGTCAACAGCGCCCGCGTCCACCTGACCGGCAAGGAGTACCAGATGCTGGAACTCCTGAGCCTGCGCAAAGGCACGACGCTGACCAAGGAGATGTTCCTCAACCATCTCTATGGCGGCATGGACGAGCCGGAACTGAAGATCATCGACGTCTTCATCTGCAAGCTGCGCAAGAAGCTCGCCAATGCCTCGAGCGGCAAGAACTACATCGAGACGGTGTGGGGGCGCGGGTATGTGCTGCGCGAGCCGAGCGAAGACGAGGCCAAGATCCCGGCCTGATCCAGGTCAATCTTGAAGGACATAAAAACCCCGGCTCCGGCCGGGGTTTTTTCTTGCCCGATGTTTCTCATGCCTATGTGCAGGTCTAGCGCCCGCCCTGGATCGCGACCAGGCGCGGTGTACTGCGCGTCCTGTCGAGCACCGAAGAACGCGGCGGGTCGAAATTGGGCATGTACAGCCCACGCCGCTCGGGCAACATCTTGAAGCGATCGGTCAGCCCGACGACGGTTTCGGCTGCGCCCAGCACGAGATAACCATCGGCTGCGGTAACCTTGGCCAGCCGATTGAGCACATCGGTCTTGGTCGCGGCGTCGAAATAGATCAGGACATTGCGGCAGAACACGACGTCGAATGTGCCGAGCTGGGTGAAATCGGTCAGCAGATTGACCTGACGGTACTGCACCATGCCCCGCAATTCCGGCGCGATCTGCCAGAACTCGCCCGATCGCGTGAAATGCTTGACCAGCAACTGAATCGGCAGGCCGCGCTGCACTTCGAACTGGCTGTAGATGCCGGCACGCGCCTTCTCCAGCACCTCGCCCGACAGATCGGTCGCCAGCACTTCGAGGCGCCAGCCGGCGATGCTGCGTTCCATGTCCTTCAGGCACATCGCCAGCGAATAAGGCTCCTGGCCGGTCGACGAGGCCGCGCACCAGATGCGGATCGTGCGCGCAGTGCGCCGCGCCTCGATCAGCGCCGGCATGATCGTCTCGCGGAACAGCTCGAACGGCACCTTGTCGCGGAAGAAGAACGTCTCGTTGGTCATCATGGCTTCGACGACGCTCGTCATCAGCGCCGGGTCGGGCTTGCCGCGGAGCAGGCCGACCAGGTCGCCGAGATTGGCGAGGCCGGCGCGGCGCGCGACCGGAAGCAGGCGACTTTCCACCAGGTATTGCTTGTCGGCCGACAGCACGAGGCCGGACCGCTCCTTGAGACATTTGCGCAAGAAATCGTAATCGTGCGGCGTCACGTGCGATCTCCCGACAGCAGGCGCAGCACTTTCTGCGCGATCTGATCGAGCGGCAGCACGGCCGAGCACAGGCCGGCCTGTGCTACCGAACGCGGCATGCCCCAAACCACGCTGGTCGCCTCGTCCTGGGCGATGACGCTGCCGCCCGCGGCAACAAGTTCGGTGGCGCCCTGGGTGCCGTCGGTGCCCATTCCGGTCAGCACCAGCGCCAGGCTCGCCGAACCCCAGGCCGCTGCGGCCGAACTGAACAGCGCATCGACTGCGGGCTTGCAGAAATGGATCGGCTCGTCGTCGCCGATGGCGATCCGGACCGCATCGTCATCGCGCACGACGCGCATATGCCGGCCGCCCGGAGCCACATAAATGCCGCCGGCCAAAACCGGTTCGCCATCTTCGGCTTCGTGCGCCCCGCGGCCGCCGACCCGCGACAGATGCTCGGCCATGACCGTGGTGAAGGTCGGTGGCATATGCTGGGTGATCAGGACCGGCGCCCGGTCGATTGCGGCGGGGAGTTTTTCGATCAGCGCAGTGAGCGCCTGCGGCCCGCCGGTGGACGAGCCGATCAAAAGAACACGCGGCGTCGTCAACGCAAACGGCCGCAGATGAATCAGCCCTGGCTCTGGAAGCAGGCTTTGGAGGTCGGCCTGACCTTGCCCAATATCTTGTGCCCGATGCTCTTGGGGATGATGTTCGTGGTTATGACGGTCGCGGGCATGGTGATGCGTCCCGCCCTTGCGGCTGCGCGGCGCCAAATGCGGCGCAGCGTCAGGGGCGGCCGCGGGCTCCGATGGCGGCACCAGGGAGGGCGCCGGCATCCGCGCCGAAGCGCGGCGGCGGTGACCAAGCGCGCGAACCTTCTCCAGAAGCTCGCGGCGGAACGAGATCGAGGTCGTGACTTCCCGTGTGCTCTCGGGCTTTGGAATATAGTCGGCAGCGCCCAGCGACAGCGCGCGCAAGCTGATCTCGGCGCTGCGGCGCGTGAAGGTCGACACCATGATGACGGTGAGGTCGCGCTTCTTTTGCAGCAGGAGCGGCAGCGCCGTAATGCCGTCGAGATCCGGCATCTCGATATCGAGAAGGACGATGTCGGCCTCGTTCTTGTCGAACCAGGCGATGGTTTCGCGCCCGCTCGGCAGCGAGGCGACGACGCGCATATCCGGCTCGGCATCGATCCAGCGCGCCAACAGGCTGCGCACGACCACCGCATCGTCGACGACCACCACGCGGATCGTCTTGTCGCCGGCCTGCGCCGCACCCGCCGCGTGATGGGCCGCAACTTGCCCGGTGACGAGAACGCTACTCATGTTACAGACTCTTTCCCCGCACGAATTTACCAGCGCTCACCTTCGCCAAAGGCGCGCTTAGATCAGCCCGACTTCCTGAAACTTGGCTTCGACAATGTCCTTGTCGAACGGCTTCATGATGTATTCGTTGGCACCGGCATGGAGCGCGCGCGCGATGTGAGCGACATCGTTCTCGGTGGTGCAGAACACCACTTTCGGCTTGTCGCCGCCGGGCAAACGGCGCAGCACCCGAAGGAAGTCATAGCCGTCCATCTTCGGCATGTTCCAATCGAGCAGGATCGCGTCCGGCAATTGGTTCTTGCAGGTCTCGATAGCCTCTTCGCCGTTCTCGGCCTCCGAGATCTGAAAGTCGAGGCCTTCCAGAATACGCCGCGCCACCTTGCGAATGACGCTGGAGTTGTCGACAACCAAACAAGTCTTCATCGTGTCCTCACTTTGCCCCGAAGCGGGGCGAAAATCACTTGCACCTGCGTAGCCAAGCCTAAACGCACTTACTTCACGTCAAGCCGCGGCGGCCTCCGGACCGAAGTCGAGCACGCGGTCGACGTCGAGCACGACGAGAAGTTGACCGTCGAGCCGAAACACGCCGTCCGAGACCCGCGCCAGCTTGCGGTCGAGATTAATGGGGTTGGCCTCAAGATCGCCTTCGGGCAGCTTGAGCACTTCACCCACCGCATCGACCAGAAGGCCGAACGATTCCGCGCCGCATTCGATGCCGATCGCCATTGGCGGCTTCTTTTCCGAATCTTCGCGCGCGGCTGACGTCAGATCGAGCCGGTTGCTGAGATGGATCGCGGTGACGATCCGTCCGCGCAGATTGAGGACGCCGGCGATCTCGGATCCTGCGAGCGGCACGCGCGTGATCTGCGACGGCTTGAACACGTCCTGGACGCGACCGATCGGCAGGCCGAACAGCTGCCCGGCGGCGGTGAAGGTGACAAACTCACTGAGCTTGGCGTTGTCGTTCATCACGCAGCCTCATTGACGTCGGCGCTTTGTTCCTTGATCGCTGCGATCAACCCGGCCCGGTCGAACTTGGCGACGAAATCGTGGAAGCCGACGGCGCGCCCGCGCTCGATGGCTTCGTTGGAGACCATGGCGGACAGCGCGATGATCGGCAGTTCCGACGCTGCCGGCAGGTGGCGCATGGCTTCGGCCAGCGCGAAGCCGTCCATCTCCGGCATTTCGATATCGGTGACAACCAGATCGAAGCGGGTCCCCGACTGCAGGGCTTCGAGCGCTTCGGCGGCCGATCCGACCGCCATGACCTGGTAGCCGGCCGCCTTGATCAACGGCGCCAGCATGTTGCGGAAGAATGCGGAATTGTCGACCAGGAGCACGCTGCGGGCCGGGCGTGCGCTGGCGCTATCGCGGCGGCGGAACCAATCCTCGAAGGCCTGCGGCAGGAAGTGGCTGACGTCGATGATCTCGGTCGTGTGGCCCTTGACCACGGCGTAACCGAGCACGCCCGGACGGTTGCCGCCGACTTCGATCTCGAGCTTGTCCTCGACGATGTCGATGATCTCGTCGACCGCGAGCCCCATGGAGCGGCCCTGATCGGAGAACACCAGGATCGGCTGGGCGCCTTCTTTCTTCAGGCCGGTTTCGTCGTCGACCCGCAACAGCGGCATCAATTGCTCGCGGTATTGCACGAGGCAGCGCCCGTCGGAGATTTCGATGCGCTTGCAATCGATTTCCTCAAGCCGCGTCACCAGCGACAGCGGCACCGCTTTCGGCCGCTGCGATCCGGCGCGGAATACGAGCAGCGACACGATATCCTCGTTCGCCGCGGCCTCGTCTTCGACGCGCGTATTGGCTTCGGCATGGATCTGCGCGGCGCGGCCCAGCGACTGGGCGACGCCGTTCGGATCGAGGATCATGATCACCGAACCGTCGCCGAGAATGGTGGTGCCGGAGAACACCGGAATGTGCCGCAGCCTCGACGACATCGGCTTGATGACGATTTCTTCGGTATGGAACACGCCGTCGACCACTGTGCCGAAAATCTGGCTGCCGACCTGCGTGACCACGACAAATCCATCGTCGCCGCCACCCTCGCCGATGCGCAAAATTTCCTTCAGATAAAGCAGCGGCAACAGCGCATTGCGCAGCCGCAGCACCGGCGTGTCCTTGATCCGCTCGATGCGGTGCTCGCCGCCGCCGGCGGCGCGCACCAGTTCGAGCACCGAAAGCTGCGGAATCGCGAAGCGCTCGCCGCCGGACTCCACAATGAGCGCCGAGACGATAGCCAGCGTCAGCGGAATCTTGATGGTGAAAGTCGTGCCCTTGCCGGAAACCGACTTGAGGTCGACCGTGCCGCCGATCTGCTCGATATTGCTGCGCACGACATCCATGCCGACGCCGCGCCCGGAAATACTGGTGACTTCGGTCGCGGTGGAAAAGCCCGGCGCGAAGATGAAATTGCCGATTTCGGCGTCCGATTTCGCCGCCAGATCGGCTTCGGTGGCGAGCCCGAGATCCAAGGCCTTGGCCTTGATGCGCGCGGTATCGAGGCCGCGCCCGTCATCGGCAATCTCGATGATGATGTGGCCGCCCTGATGACAGGCGGTGAGCCGGATCGTGCCGCTCTGCGGTTTGCCGGCGGCGGTGCGCTCAGCCGGGGATTCAATGCCGTGATCGGCGCAATTGCGCACGAGGTGGGTGAGCGGATCCTTGACCAGTTCGAGGACCTGGCGGTCGAGCTCGGTCTCGGCGCCCTCCATTTCAAGCTCGATGGACTTGCCGAGCTCGGCGGACAGATCGCGCACGACGCGCGGCAGTTTCTGCCAGGCATTGCCGATCGGCTGCATGCGCGTCTTCATGACGCCTTCCTGCAGCTCGGCGGTGACATTCGACAGCCGCTGCAGCGGCACCTTGAAGTCGGAATCCTCGTGCCGGCGCACGATCTCAAGAAGCTGATTGCGCGTCAGCACAAGTTCCGACACCGTCGTCATCAGATGATCGAGCGTATCGACGCTGACGCGGATCGAATGATTGGCGAGTTCGGTCGCTGATTTCTCGGCCGCCTCGGCGCGCTTCTCGGCACCTTCCGGCGCCGGTGGTTCGCTCGAAGCTTGCTCGCGCTTGGCGTCGCCCGGCGCATTGACTTCACGCGCTGCTTCCGCGACCGGCGCCGGTTCGCGTCGCACCGGCTCATTGCGTGCGGGTTCGCCTTTTGAAGACTCACCCCGGGACATGGCGCCGAGCCGGCCGATGAGATCGGAGTCGTCGCCTTCGGGCTCGTGCTCCAGGTTTTCGATACCGCGCAAGATCGATTTGACGCGATCGAGCGTGGCCAGAATGAGCGTGACAGCATCGCTCGTGACCGGCATGCCGTCGCGGAATTTGCCCATCAGGCTCTCGGCCGCGTGGGTCAGCCGCTCGAGCCGCGACAGAGCCAGGAAACCGCACGTGCCTTTGATGGTGTGAACGAGGCGGAAAATATTGCTGAGGATCTGGGTATTGTTCGGCTCCTGCTCGAAGCGCACGAGCTCGGCGTCGACGCGATCCAGACTTTCGCCGGTTTCGGTCAGAAAATCCCGCAGCAACTCGTCCATACTACGCGCCTCGTTGGCCCCGGTGCTAAGTCCCTGCCGGTACAGCCAAAACGTGTTGTCCCTCGAACCGGCGCGCCTGGCGCGCGCGGTCGTCGCCAGGCGCGACAGCCTGATCGGACGCGCTCAGTGTGTTGCCAAAGCGTTTAATTTCGGTTGCGGAAACCGAAGGATAGCAGGGATAAATGGCCTGTCAGCGCCGCCATTTGGCCGGCTTAACGGGCGGATACCACCACAGTTTCGCCCTCCGCGGCCGCTGCGAGGGTCAAACCGCAATCCCGGGCCAGAATCCCAGTGTAAACCGGCTGGATGGCATGCGCATCGACCGCATGGCCGGCGGCGCCCGAGATCAACTCGGCCGTCGCCGCGGTCAGCCGGGCGTTGAGCCCCGCAGCCACGACGCGGTAGCCGTTTTCGACGGCATCGACCGTCAGCGTGCCGCCGCGCGGAATGGCGCCGGCGCCCACCACGACCATGTTCAGGAGAAGCTTGACGCGGTTCTTGGCCACAAGTTCGCGCGGCAGGTTCCAGGCGATCGTGGTCTTGCCGTCCTCGATCAGGCCGCGCGCCACGCGTTCCGCATCGCCGGTTTCGATCTGAGCGCCGGCAGAGCCTGCGGCGCCAAAGGCGAGACGGCAGAATTGCAGCTTGGCCGAGGCTTGTTGCGCGCTTTTCTTGATCAGATCGAGCGCGAAAGTCTTGGTTTCCTCGTCCTTGTCTTCCTCGAGAACCTCGAGCCCATTGACGATGGCCCCGACCGGACTGATCAGATCGTGGCAGACCCGCGAGCACAACAGCGCCGCTAGATCGAGCGCTCCAAGGGTTATGGGACCAGGTTCAGGGGCAGACATGCGCGGCTCCGCTACGGCAGTGAGGGCTTCGTGCCTGTCATAGCACGCGCGATTCGGCAATCGTGCGCTGATCGCATAGCCGTGTTACATCCCCGCCCCCGCCCCAAGGTCCGCCCATTGGGTCACCCGGAACCCAGAGCCAAACCCTCTCAGGAGCCTTTCTTGCCGATGCTGGACGCCACCGCATGCGCGCAAATGCTGGATGCGCTGACTGAAATCGCCGCACGCGCGAGCGATGCGATCCTGAAGGTGGCCGGCAATGCCGCGGTCCGCAGCAAAGATGACGGCTCCCCGGTGACTGCCGCCGACGAGGCCGCGGAGGCCGTTATCTGCGAGGGTCTGCGCCGGCTCGCGCCTTCCGTGCCGGTCGTCTCGGAGGAGCAGGCTGCCCAGGACCGGCCGCAGACCGGCTCGTCCGGCAGCTATTTCCTGGTTGATCCGCTCGACGGCACCAAGGAATTCATCTCCGGCAGCGACGAATATACCGTCAATATTGCCGTAGTAACCGACGGCGTTCCGCTGCTCGGCATCGTGACTGCACCGGCGGCCGGGATTGCCTGGCGCGGGGTCGCCGGCGGTGGCGCCGAACGCTTGGCGATCGCCGGCGGCAAAAGCTCGCCAGCCACAGCGCCTGTGGCGATCCACACCCGGCCCCGCGCCGGCCAGGACCTCGTGGTCATGGTCAGTCGCTCGCATCTCGAAGAGCGCACCAAGGCCTTCATCGCCCGATTTCCGCGCGCCGTGCTCAAACAATGCGGCTCATCGGTGAAGTTCTGCCGCTTGGCGGAAGGTGCGGCCGACCTTTATGCGCGGCTCGCCCCGACCCACGACTGGGACATTGCGGCGGGGCATGCGATCCTCATCGCGGCCGGCGGCAAAGTCACCGCGCCCGACGGATCGCCACTCGCCTACGGCAGCAAAGCACTCTTGATTCCGGCGTTTCTCGCCTTCGGCGATCAAGCACCGCTCTGAATTTCACGGCATGATCGAGCGCTGCACGTCCGGCCATTTGCGGTCAGCCGACGCGATCACGCGGTTCGGATCGGTGACGAATTTCTGCCGTCGCGCGCTGTCATAAAACAGAAACAGTCGCTGGCCCTGGATGACCCAAACATTGGGGTTGCCGGCGACCGCAAGCCCCCGCGCCACCCCGATCGCGTCATAACCGCCATATTGCGGTATGTAGACATTAGGCGCCGCGGCGAATGCCGCGCGATTGCCAACATTGATGAAGCGCCAGACCACGTCGCCCCGGCGCAGTTCCAGGTTGGCGCTGCCTTGCAGCGGCTTGCCGTCGGTGAAGAACGCGACCGGGTCATAGCCGTCGATCGCAAGGCCGGTGTGCCAGTCGACAACGATGCGTTCGCCGGCCGAAGCGCCCGGACCCGCTGCCAGGACAAATGTCAGTCCGGCATAGCCAAAGAGCCCGATAATGGCGGCCAAGCTGAAGCAGTATTGCCTTCTTTTCTGCCGCGCTGCCGTCATAGTCTCGACAAAGGCTTAACTGATTCGGATCGATCACTTGCCGCAAGTTAGATCGATCCCATGAGTAAGGGGTTAAGCGGGGAACCGGCCATGAAACTCAGCTTCAGTCTTGCCTTGCGGATCGCTGTTATTGCGCTCATCGCCGCCGGCTGGGCGGCGTTCGGACCGGCTTCGGCGCAGAACGGCCCGCCCGTGGCGCAACCGTTGCCGCCGCCGACCACGGTGGGGCCGTCACAGCCGCCGCCGCCTCAGGCCGCACCCGAACCGCCGCCTCAGTCGGGCGGCCCGGGGAACCAGTATTCGTCGAACGAGATCGTCGATGCCGGCCACCGTTTCTTCGGTGGCGTCTCGCGCGGGCTCGCCATGATCATCGAAAAGGCGTTCAGCCAATGGGGCCAGCCCAATGGCTATGTGCTCGGCGAGGAGGCCGGCGGCGCCTTTGTCGGCGGGCTGCGCTATGGCGACGGCACGCTTTACACCAAGAATGCCGGCGATATGCGCGTATTCTGGCAGGGGCCGAGCGTCGGCTTTGATGCCGGTGCCGACGGCGCCCGCACCATGATGCTGGTCTATAACCTGCCGCGGACCGACGCGATCTTTAGCCGCTTCGGTGGCATCAACGGCTCGGCTTATTTCATCGGTGGTTTCGGCATGACCGCGCTGACCGCCGATAATGTCGTGCTGGTGCCGATCCGCTCCGGCGTCGGCTTCCGGCTGGGCGCCAATCTCGGCTACCTCAAATTCACCGACCACCCGACCTGGAATCCGTTCTAACTCTGCGGATCCGCTATCGCCGTCATCAAGTGCTTGGCGCGGCGGATCAAGTCGGTTTAGGTTAAGGATTGGGGAAAGTGGTGCAGTCGGCATCACTGTGGCAAAATCCGGCTGCAGCTGCGTGTGGCAAGAGGCGTTGAGTCATGATCGAACCGGTCATGTATTTTGGGATCGGATTTCTGGTCGCGGCGCTGCTTTGCCTGCTGTTCGTTCCCCTCGTCCATAATCGCGCCGTGCGCCTGACCATGAAGCGGCTGGAGGCGGCCACCCCGCTTTCGATCGCCGAGATCCGCGCCGACAAGGACCAGCTTCGCGCCGAATTCGCCATGTCGACCCGGCGGCTCGAAATGAGCGTCGAGAAGATGAAGGCCAAGACCACTTCGCAATTGGCCGAACTCGGCAAGAAAACCGACGCCATCAATCAGCTCAAGAAAGAACTCGGCGAGAAGACCGCGACAATCTTTGCGCTGGAGACGCGCGACAAGACGCTGCGCGAGCAATTGCGCGCCAGCGAGGAAGAATTCGAGATCAAGAGCGCGTCGCTGCGCGAGGCCGAGCGGCACCTTGCCGACAAGGAAGCCGAACTGAGCAAGCTTCTTGCCGATCTCGGCGAATCGTCCTTGACCGCCGATACCCAGCGCACCGAGATCGCGGCCTTCCGCACCCAGGTCGAGGCGATGAAGATCAGCGTCGCCGACTACGAGCGCGCGGTCGCCGATACCGAAACCCGCATGACGCGCGAGCGCGCCGAGGCGCAAGGGGTCGCCGGCGAATTGACCGCGGCGCGCGGCAAGCTCGGCGATCTCGGCACCCGCACCGGCGATCTCGAGCGTGCGCTGTTCGTGCAGACGACGGAGGCCGAGCTGTTGAGCCGGCGCGCGCAGGATCTGGAAAATCGGCTCAATGAGCAAGGTCGGCTGCTTGCCGACCGCGACTATCAGCTCGATCGCATGCGCCACGAGCTCGAGGCCGCGCGCACGAACGAAACCGATTTGCGCAGCGAATTGTCGACCTCCGGCAACCGCAGCTCCACCGCGGTCGACCGTTTCCGCAGCGACATCACCCAGCTCGAGGCGCAGCTCGCCGCCGCGATCGAAGAGCGTGCCAAGCTGCAGCGTGAGATTGGCAGCATGAAGCGCGACGCCGAGTCCACCTGGGCGGCCGAACGCGTCGAGAACGCGCTGCTGCGCGAACGCATCAACGACGTCGCCGCCGAGGTCGCCCGCCTTACCGCGACACTCGAAGGTCCCGGCTCGCCGATCGAGTCGCTCCTTGCCGACGCCACCAGCGCCGGCCGGAGCACCGCGCCGCGAAGCGGCGAGACACCGGCCGAAGGCGGCGACAACAAGAACACGCTCGCCGACCGCATCCGCGCCCTGCAAACCATCGCCTCGCGGGTCGCGTCGAATTAGGCCTTCAGGACACAGGTCTTCGCAAAGCCGGAATTTGCGGCAGGCCGGATTTCTTGACAGTTCGCGGCCCTTACCGTAAATCGCGGCCGATCCGGACATTGGCTGAATATTTCGGCGCCAGCCGCCGATATCGCCGATACGGGCGCTTAGCTCAGCGGGAGAGCGTTCCCTTCACACGGGAGAGGTCGTAGGTTCAATCCCTACAGCGCCCACCATCCTTCGCTGCTTGGCAGCAACAGCCGGCAATCCACTTTCAAAAATCAGCTCGCGCGATATTTTTTCAGCACCGCTTCGTCGACCTCGATGCCGAGCCCCGGCGTGTTGGGCACGCGCATGAAACCACCGGGCGCCTCGACCAGTTCGCCGAGCGGGCTGGCTTCCATGTCGACATAGTAGCGTTCGATGACCGGCCGCTCGGGATGGCTGGCGGCGAAATGGATGGTCGCGATCAGGCCGGGGCCGAAATAGGGCGAGTGCGGCGCGACCTTGATGCCGGCGTGGCGCGCCATCTCGGCGATCCTCAACAGCGCGCTCACGCCGCCGATTTTCGTGACACTGGGCTGAATGTAGTCGACGCCGGCGACGTCGATGAATTGCGCGATGTCGGTCAGCGTCCCGGCATTCTCGCCGGCGGCAGTCGGCATGCCCTCGCCTTCCGCTTTCAGCTTCGCCAAGCCGGCATAGTCCTCGGGCGGCCATAGCGGCTCTTCGAGCCAGGTGAGATGCTGCGCCTTCAGCTCCTTGGCCATGGCGATCGCTTGCGGCACGGACCAGGCGCAGCTCGCGTCGACGGTGAGCACGGCGCCGGGACCGATCGCCGCGCGCGCGGCGGCGATTTCGGCCACCCCGACTTCATGAAGCTTGATGTTGGTGTAGCCGCGCGCGACAGCCTTGGCGCTGTTCTGTCCGACGAGATCGGCATTGCCGTAACGCAACAGGCTCGCATAGGCCTGCACGCGTTCGACCTCCTGCGTGCCGCCGAGTAGACGATAGAGCGGCACGCCGGCGCGCTTGCCGGCGATATCCCACAGCGCGATGTCGAGCGCCGACAAGGCAAACGCGACCGGCCCATTGCGCGCCGAGCCGCGCAGCCGATAGGCGATGTCGCCGGTCAGCCGTTCAATGTCGATCGGATCGCGTCCGACCGCGAGCGGCGCGACCGCCCGCTCGACCGCGACTTTAGTGATGCCGCAGGTCGCGAGCCCAAAACCCTCGCCCCAGCCGACCATGCCGTCATCAGTCGTCACTTTGACGAACAGCGTCTCCATCGTCTTCCACTGCATGGCCGCCGCGTTTAGCGCGGCATTGCCGAAGTCGTACGGAACGCTGATGTGAAACGGCTCGACGGCGGTGATTTTCATGACTTGAGCACTGCACGAAAACTACGGGTTTTGAAAGTCCGTCGTCGGCAACTGCAAAACTTGACGGGCCGCGGCCGTCTCACGCTGTGACCGTTGCGCCAAGGCGGCAAGAGATCAACCAACGTTTATTTGCTGTCGAGACGCCAGGCGCCGTCCCAATGGCTGTCTGGCGGACGCTGCATGAATTCTTCGATGCGGCTCAGCAGCGCCGCCGAGGGCCCGTCGCCGGGCACCGCATCGACCGCGGCCTTGAACGCGGCGCGCGCTTCGTCGAAGCGGCCGGCGCGATAGGCCAGGAGCCCGTCGGCATAGCGGGCGCGCAGCAAATCCTGATGCGGCGTCAGTTCGCCGCGGCGTCCCATCAATTCGAACACCACTTGCGAGCGGCTCTGGCCGGCAACGATCACGCGGTCGATTTCACGGAATTCGATATCGGGACCGGCTTTGCGCACAGTATCCTCGGCGACAAGCGCATGCGTACCGTAGAGCTTGTTGGCGGCCTCGAGACGCGAGGCGAGATTCACCGTGTCGCCCATCACCGTGTAGTTCATCATGAATTCCGAGCCGATGCTGCCGACCAGCGCCTCGCCGGTCGCGACGCCGATGCGCAGATCGCATTCAGCCGGCATCGCCCGCACGCCGAGCAGTTCCGGCAAATCCTTCCGCAAAGATTCGATGCGGCCGACCATGTCGACCGCCGCAAGACAGGCGAAATTCGCCTGATCGGCGTCGTCGATAAACGGCGGCCCCCAGTAGGCCATGATCGCGTCGCCGATATATTTGTCGATGATGCCGCGATGATCGTGAATCGGCCCCGACATGGTCGTGAGATAATGATTCATGATCTTGACCAGGCCCTGCGGCGTCATGCCTTCGCTCAGCTTGCTGAACCCTTTCATGTCGCAAAACATCACGGTCATGACGCGGCGCTGACCTTCGGTGGCGGTCAGGCCCTGCTGGTCGATCAAGCCGGCGACGATCCGCGGATCGATGTAGCGGCCGAACGTCTCCTGGATCTCCTTCTTTTGCCGCAGCTGTTCGACCATGCGATTGAACGCCGACGACAGCTGGCCGATCTCGTCATGTGTCGTCACCGCGATCGACCCGTCGAGATGCCCGGCTTCGACCTCACGGGCACCGGCCAGCAGCGACAGAACCGGGCGCGTGATGCCGCCGCTGACGAGAAAGGCGAAGACAAAGCCGAGCATGGCGGCAAGGCCCGTCACAACGATCGAGATGACGACCATCTGTTCTTGACCGGCGATGACCGTGGTCGCGCTGGCATAGACTTGCTTCAGCATGTCGGTGCGGATCTCGTCGAGCTTGCGGTTGAATTCGGTGCGAAGCTCGTCCAGGTGCACCAACCTCTCTCTCACTGCGGCGAAATTCTGCGCCTTGAGATCCTCGAGAAGCAACGCGTCGCCATCATTCAACTGACGGCGCAGATCGTTGACCGCTGTGTCGATCCGGTCGTCAAGCCGGGTCAGCGCGACGTTGTCGGAAGGCGTGGTCTTATCGTCGATGATCGAGTTGATCAGCTCGCGCGCCGCTTGCGCCTCCTGATCCGTCTGCGGGTCCGTCTCGTTGAACACCTTCAGGCGCTCGGCATAGGCCGCCTCATCGGGCGGGTTCTGCATCTTGGCAATCACCATCTGGCGCAGCGCGAGGCCGCGCTCGACAGCACGGATGTCGGCGCGCGCCAGATGCCCATAGGCCGGGATATATTTGCTGGTGAGCTCGTCGAGCAGATGGCCGACCTTGCCGGCCATTACGATCGACAGCGCGGCCGTGATCACCATGAGAATGATCAATCCGACGGCGATGCTGACGATCTTGTTTCTGATTGATCCTCGGAGCATGGGACAGGCTCATTTAGTGAAGACGCGACATGCAGCCGACATGCGGGGCTCGCCGCCGGCGCGCCTGGAACCTTATCATGGCGGCGTTAACGGCAGGACTCCGGCGCGACTGTCGGCACACCGATACCGCAACGGCTAAAGCAAGCCGGTGATCCTGGCTTTTTCCTTGTAATGATCCCAGACCTTGGCGGCCCGGAAGTCGTTCTTGGCGAAGCTCGCCTTGAGAAGCTCACCCTCCTCGGGCGTGATCGGCTTGAGCGGCCCGAGGCTTGCGCCATGGACGGCGCTGCGGGCGTTCTCTTCCATTTCCAGGCTGTCGAGAAAAACTTCCGCGACCGTCTTCCCGGCGACAACGCTCCCATGGCCGCGCAGCAAGCAGCAGCTGCAGGTGCCGAGCGTTCGCGCCACCGCATCACCCTGTTCGATGGTGCGGATATGCGTCGGGTCGGGATGCACCGGCGTGCCGACGAAGCGATAACCGTAATTGCGCATCGCGATCATCGGTCGGTCAACCATCGTGAACAAGGTCGACATCGGCGGATGGCCGTGTCCGACGGCCTTCGCATCGTCGCGCGCGCGATAGACGCCGGCATGGATCTGCGTCTCGGCCGGGCACGGCGCATTGCCGTCGAGAACCTTGCCGGCGAGATCGACGATCAGAATGTCATCGGCGCCGATGCCGGCGCGGCTCGCATCGCGCGCCGGAATCAGGAAGCGGTCGGTGCCGGGCAGACGCGCGCTGACATGCCCGCTGTAATCGAGGAGCTCGGCCATGACCATCATGCGCGTGCATGCGACGAGCTGTTCGCGCAGTTTGGTTTCACTTACTAAATTGGCGTTCGGCATTGCCATCATCCTGCTGAAAAAACGTCGCGCCTTGATGACCGAGAATCCGGCCGAACGCCATAGCAATTTTCGATACCCCGTGCTCCGGGGAGAGGCACCTTCGGCCGAGAAATCAGGAGATTTGCATCTGGACGTGCACGACGCCGCCGTCGCGTCTGGTTTGCAATTCAAGCCCGCTTTTTGTGAAGACTTTCAGCATCGCGGCATTTTCGGCGAGCACCTCGGCGACGAGAGTATCGAGGCCGGCACCACGCGCGATCGTCAGCAGCTGACGCATCAGCAGCGTGCCAAGCCCCTGCCCCTGGAATTCATCGACAATGGCGAAGGCAACCTCGGCGCTGCCAGGCGAACCGACAATGTAGCGCGCGCCGCCGATAATCTTGGCGGTCGCCTCGCCCGCGAATTCTGCGACCAAAGCAACGTGATTGACAAAGTCGACGTGCAGAAAAAACGCCTTCTCGCGATCGGAGAAATTGCGCTTCACGGCGAAGAAGCGCCGGTGCAAGCTCGCCGCACTCAGCCCCTCCACGGCCGCAGTGAACGCCTCCTCGTCGTCCGGCCGCAGCGCGCGGATTGTCACGCGCCGCCCGTCGCGCAGCAGGCAATCAGCTGCGTAATTTTGGGCCGCATGATCTTGGGTCTGGGACATACCGACGGTGCCTCGTCAGACTTCAGGCCCAACTTCCGGACCCGGCGCGGCTGCACGCGGGCGCCGTCCCATCTTGGCGGGCCTGAGTGCGTCCATTTGTTCCAGCGGAACACAGCGGATCGTGCGCGTGGCCATCGCCCTTCCCGTCTTGCATTTTCGACCCGACGTGAAAGATAGTATCGCTCAGGTCTTCGAAGCCGTCCATCGAGAGCGGAGATCGCGCTTCAGCACCGGCGCACTGAAGCCGCGACATAACAAGCATCAAAACGGGAGGATACAAAAATGGCCGCCAGCATGACACATGTGAAAGTCGCGCCCAAAGGCATGGGCCTGAATGATTTTGTTGCGATGCAAGAAGGCTTCTTCGCGGCCGAGGGACTCGACGTCGACTTCGACTGGAAGACATTCCGCGGCACGCAATCGAGCTGGAAACACCTGGATTATTTCCAAAGGCCGCAAGACCGTCCCTATACCGAAGACAAAGAGGACGTCGTGCAGGGCGCCTGTTTGTGGGGAACCATTTGCAATGCCAGCGCCGGCATGGGCCGTACCGTCACCGCAGGGTATGGCGTCTCGCCATGGGCGATTTTCGTGCGTCCGGATTCGCGCATCCGGAAGCCCGAGGACCTGAAAGATGTCCCGGTCGCCGTGGGCATGCGCGCGGGCAGCCACTTCAACGTGCCTTATCGTCTCGAAAAATACCTGCCGCTCGAACACATCAAGACGGTGAATACCGGAGGCTTTGGCGCGCGCCTGAAAGCGCTGCTCGACGGCGAGGTCGAGGCGGCGAGCCTATTGCCGCCGCAAATCGCAATGGCCGAACAGCTTGGACTGCGCAAAGTGATCGAGGACAGCTTCAAGACGCTGTGGTGGGTCCCGGCCCACGCGTCACCCGAGGTCGTCAACGGCTACATGCGTGCACTCGCCCGCGCCGAACGCGCATTGACCGAGGATCTTCCCAAATATCTGCCGCTCTGGAAGCTCGCGGTTCCGGCTGAATTCGAGGACTTTCATCCTTGGGACTTTGCGGCATTCGGCCGCGGCGAGATTTTCGTCGACGCACCATTGCCGGCTGAAGCCTTCGACGAAGTCTTCGACCAAGTCGAGCGCTGGGGCCTCGACCAATATCTTAAGGACCGCGATGCCGAGTTCATTGAGCTACGCCGGGACATGAGATGCCAGAGTTGCGATGACGTTTAAGATCAAGCGCATCTATGAGCCTGCCGCGCCGTCTGACGGCGCCCGCATCCTGGTCGACCGGCTGTGGCCGCGCGGCGTGAGCAAATCGAAAGCGCATCTCGACGACTGGATGAAGGACATCGCACCGAGCCCGCGGCTGCGGCAGTGGTTCGGCCATCGGCCCGAGCGCTTCGCCGAATTCAAGAAGCGCTACGTGAAGGAACTCTCTGGAAATCCTGACGTGGCAGAACTGCGCGGGCTCGGTAGGCGCGCCCGCGTGACGCTGCTCTACGGCGCGCGGGATCCACAGGTGAACCACGCCGTGGTTCTAAAAACCGTCCTGAAATCCGCGGCCGGCAAACGCGGCGCCGCGAGGCCGGGAGCGAAAAAGCGGACAAAGAAGGGCGCCTAGACCGCCTCCCGCCGCACGGCTTTGTTTGTTCGCACGGTCATTGCCTGCGGCAGAATGCCGTCCGGAGACCTCAATATCGGGATTCTTGCCCGACCGGCCGCGCGTGGTTACCGGGGATTAACGATATTGCGTTTCCCTGTTTGTGCGGTCTCAGGCGGGGGCGGAGCGCCTGCCACGTCGCGGCACCTGCTGCGAAAGCCATGGTGTCCGGCGTCCGGCGCACGCGGGCCTTGAGCATTCCGTACTTGGGAATCCGGATCGTTTCCCGGTCGAAACGCCGTCTGCAAAGTCATGCACTGCGGTTTTGCCACCAGAGCAGCCTCTGCTGCTGCGGTGTTGACCGCTGCGCATCCGTCGAGCGGGGTTGTTGCCGCGTTATGACCGATCTTGCCGTTATCCCAAATGCCGCAGGCGCGGACTCTGCGCCTCCGGCGAAAGTGCAGACCATCGCCGGATCGGGTGCAGGACTGCGCAGATGCATGCCCCGGCTCGGCATCGTACCGCGGCTGACGCTGACCGGCGTGCTCAGCATTTTGGCCGCCGTCGCCGTATCGATCTGGATCTCGGTGAAGATCACCGAGGCCGAGATGTACCGGCGCGCGCAGGCAAGTCTGACGATCAACATCAAGCTCCTGGATTCCGTTCTGGCCGATCTGGGCACGCCTTCTCGCAAGGGTGATCAGCTTTATTTCGGATCGACGTTGATCAACGGCAATTTCGAATCCGTCGACCGGGTCAAGTCGGTTGCCGGCGGCACCGCCACCGTTTTCCTCGGCGACCAGCGCGTCACGACGAATGTGATGAAACCCGACGGCTCACGCGCAGTCGGAACCAAACTTGCGCCGGGGCCGGCCTATGAGTTCGTGTTCACACAGCACCGGACCTATCGCGGCGAAGCCGACATTCTCGGCGAGACCTATTTGACAATCTATGAGCCGATCGTCAGCGGCGGCGAGGTCGTTGGCATTGCCTATGTCGGCGTCAAGAAAGCCGAATTCTTCGACGTGCTGCGACATCTCTTGACCACGAATATCGAGCTGGGGCTGCTCGCCGTGCTCGTCGGCGGGCTCGGCATGTTCGTTTTAGTCCGGCGCATCCTCGGCCCGATCGGCGTCATCAAGCGCGAGCTGGTGACCATGGCGATGAGCACAGCGCAGCAAGAGCTCGATGCCAGGACGCTCGCGATCCTCGATCTCGACCTCGACGAGTTGCGGCACACGCTCTATGAACGCGGCGAGCCGCGACGCGAGGCCGACCTGTTCTTGTTTGGCGACAAACCGGTCAACAACGATCTCGATCTGGCCGACAGCATCGGCGGCCAGCATGGCACACTGGTCTCGATCTTCATGGGCGACCAGCGCGTCACCACCAACGTGCGCAATGCCGAGGGAGAGCGGATTCTCGGCACCAGGCTCGCGCCCGGCCCGGTCTATGACCGCGTGCTCAAACAGGCGAAGACGTTCCGCGGCGATGCGACGATTTTCGGCAGTCTGTATTTCTCGATCTACGAGCCGGTCCTGTTCAACGGCGAGGTGATCGGTATCCTTTATGTCGGCACGCCGCATCTGGTCTCGGATAAGGATGCGGCGCAACTCGTCTCGCAATCCGGCAACGAAATCGGCCAGATGCGCGAGGCGCTCGGTGAGCTCCAAAAAGCCGCGGCTGCCAAGGAAGCCGCCGAACGCCAAGCCGCCGAGCAGCGCCAGGAGGCGCGCGATGCGCAGCGGCGCTTGCAGGCGTCGCAGCGCGACACCGAGCGCAACATGCAGGAAGAGCGCGCCCGCAATGCCGCTGCCCAGACCGGCGTCGTCAACGCGCTGGCGAACGGCCTCACCAAATTGTCCGAAGGCGATCTGACGATCCGACTGCGCGAAGGCTTTACCGCGTCGACGCTGCAGATCCGTGACGACTTCAACGCCGCCGTGGAGCGGCTGCAGGAGACGATCGGCGCCATTGTCACGGCGACGCGGGAAGTCAGCGGCGCCTCGCGCGAGATTTCCTCAAGCACGACCGATTTGTCGCAGCGCACCGAAGAACAGGCGGCGAGCCTCGAACAGACCTCGGCGGCGATGGAGGAGATCTCCTCGACGGCGCGGCGCAACGCGCAAAACGCGCAGCACGCCAACCGCTCGGCGAGCGGCGCCTGCGAGCTCGCCGAGCGCAGCGGCCAAGTGGTGGCAAACACCGTCGATGCCATGGCGCGGATCAAGGAATTCCTCCGGGAAGATTGGCGATATTATCGGCTTGATCGACGAGATCGCCCGGCAGACCAATCTGCTTGCGCTCAATGCCGCGGTCGAAGCCGCGCGCGCAGGCGATGCGGGACGCGGCTTTGCTGTCGTGGCTTCGGAAGTGCGCAATCTCGCGCAGCGATCTTCGCAAGCCGCCAAGGACATCGCGCAGTTGATCACCACCAGCAATGGTCAGGTTCAGGAGGGCGTCGATCTGGTCAACCAATCCGGCGGCACGCTCGGCGGCATCAGCGAATCGATCAGGCAGGTCGCCGCGATCGTCGGCGAGATCGCTTCCGCGAGCACCGAACAGTCGAGCGGGATCGAACAGATCAACAAGGCGCTTGCCCAAATGGACCAGATCACCCAGCAGAATTCGGCACTGGTTGAGCAGAGCGCGGCGACCGCAAGAATGCTGGAGAGCCAAGCCGCGGCGATGAGCGAACAGGCCGGAATTTTCCGGATCGGTGCCGGCGAGGAAGCGACGGCGCCAAGGATCAAGACCACCGCCGCATGATTTAGCCCACAGCGATCACGATCTTTCCGAAATGCGCGCCTGAGGCCATGTGATGATAGGCGGCCTTCGCATCGGCAAAGGGGAAGACCCTGTCGATCACCGGCTTGATTGCATTGATCTCGACCGCGCGGTTCATCGCCTCGAACATCTGCGTGGAACCGACCGAAATGCCCTGGACATTGGCGCGCCGGGAGAAGATCAGTCCCGGATTGAGCTCGGTCGCGCCGCCACTCAAGCCGCCGATCAGCGTGACCTTGCCGCCCGGGCGCAGTGCACCGAAGGAGCGCGTCAGAGTCGCAGCCCCGCCGACTTCGACCACATGATCGACGCCGGTGCCGCGGGTGAAGTCGAGCGCCGCCTTGTCCCATTCCGGCGTCGTTTTGTAGTTGATGCCATGCGCGGCGCCGAGTGTTTTGGCACGCTTGAGCTTCTCGTCGCTCGACGAAATGATGATGGCGCGGATGCCCATCGCCTTGGCGAATTGCAGCCCGAAGATCGAGACGCCGCCGGTGCCTTGCAGGAGTACGGTGTCGCCGGCTTTGAGCTTGGCGTGCTCGAACATTGCGTGCCACACGGTCACCGCCGCGCACGGCAGTGTCGCACCCTCTTCCAGCGACAGGTGCTGCGGAGTCTTCACGACGCCCTCTTCCTCCAGCACGACATATTCGGCGAGCATGCCGTCGATGCCGCCGCCAAGTGCACTCTTATGTGTGTCGGCGGAAGGCTCGCCACCCGTCCAGCGCTGAAAGAAATTGCCGGCTACGCGATCGCCCGTCTTCACCCGGCTGACCTCTGCCCCGGTCTCGACGACTTCACCGGCGCCGTCGGACAGCGGAATAAGATTGTCCTTGACCCCCATGCGATAGCTGCCGCGGGCAATGGCGAAATCGCGAAAATTCAGCGAGCAGGCTTTGACCTTGACCAGGACTTGGCGGTGCGCGGGCTTCGGCTCGGGACGTTCGACCTGCTGGAGCGCGTCGACGCCCGCACCGCCCTTCGGCAGTTGATAGGCACGCATGTGTTTTCCTCGCTGCTTATGTCGCGGATCGTTCGGCGTGGTTGCGGATTAGGCGAGCGAAACGAGCCGCGCGTCAAGGCAAGCACGGCCAGTCCCGCTCCGGAAGCGATCAGCGCTTGCGCTCGTTGTTGCCGCCGCCGTGCGGCCGTGGCTGTGCCGGACCCCGTTGCGGCCGATTGAACGGCTGCAACCCGCCACGCGGGTTCTGCGGCCCGCCAGGACGCTGATTGTTGGGTCGCTGCTCGTTCGGACGTTGATTGTTCGGACGTTGGTTGTTTTGCCGTTGCCGGTTGATGGTGCGGGTCTGCCGGCGCTGGATCGCGATCTGGCGGCCGACATTGTGCGAGGCGTTGAGGCGCTGCAGCACGCCGCGATCGCGCGCCGCCTCCTGCGGTGGAATCCGATAGGGCGTGGCGACGATACGGCCGTTGGGGCCCGCCCGCAGCGAAAACGCGCTCGCCCCCTGCGTGAGCTCGCCAAGCCGGCCGCCTTGCCGATCGAACACCTCGATCCGCCCGACATGTCCGTCGGCGTCCGGATAGAGCTTGATCGCCGGCTCACCTGTACCGCCGCTGGCAGGCACTTCGACGACCCCCGTCGTGCCCCGAATGCCGAGCGTCGCGTTGTCGGTCGAGACCTTCATGTCGCCGGTCTTGGCGACCAGACTGGCGACGAAAGCGGCCGTGCCGGTCGCCACATGAAACGATGCGGCGTTACCGCTCGCGCCCTCCTCGTAGACGAATTTGTCGACCACAATGCGGGTATTGGCCGACAGGCTGAACGTCGTCTCGTCGTCGAAGGTAATCCCGAGCGTCGCATTGACGTCGGTCTGCAGCGCGTCGTTCGCAAAAATGTGGTCGGCGACCTTCAGCGCAATAGCGGCGGCCTTGCCGCGCGTGACGGTACAGCCGCCGGTGAGCGTCGAGACTTGGCCGACGGATTTGTCGTCGGGCGCAGGTGCTGCCGCCGGCTGATTTGCTGCCGTCGCCGGCTGATTGGGTGGCACTGCCGGCGGCGAGGAATAGGGCTGCTGATAGGGCGACGTAGGAGAGGGATATTGCGCGCGCGCAGCGAATGGCCAAAGCGCCGGCCAAATCGCACCCGACAACAATTTCAGGAATTCACGGCGCTTCATGCCGAACTCAGGAGGGAAGTAAGGTAATAAGGTACGCGATGGACAGATGCATGCTAGCGGCGCAATACGGCGTCGCAACGGCATAATTCGGCCAATAAGAAAATTCGTGCGGTGGAGCTTGGCTCAGCGCAAAGCCGCAGCTAGGTCGCGCGCGCCTTGCTTCTTGGTTTCCTCGTCCATCCGCGCGTCGGTCGCCGCGATCAGCTTGGCCACGACATTGTTGCGCTGGGCGACCGGATTGTCGAAATAGCCGCTCGGCCGAAAGAAATTCGATGTCGGCACCTGTTCGCGCCATTGCTGAGGCATTGTCAGCATGTCGAAGCCGTTGCCGTCGCCGGTGAGATTCATCATTTCAAGCTCGGCGGCAGTCAGCGTTCTGGTCACGCCTTTGCGCCGCGCGAAGACGACGAAGTCCAGGAGCTTCTGCGTCTGCAAGAGCGGACCGACATCGATATCGAGGTTGAGCGCGTGGACCGCGATGCCCTTCTCGGTATTGGCGAGGATCTCGTGCTGATTCCACTCATCCGGAACGCTGCGCGCGAAGGCGACCATCTTGCGCAAGACTTCGATCTTGCCCTCGAGCGCACGCCGATCGCCGGCGGCAAGCCCACCGGCCTCGGTGCGGAATTCGTCGATGAATTGCGAACCCTTTTCGGCAATGATTTCCACCGAATTGGTTGCGAGCAGCTGATTGTAGCCAAGCGCGGTGGTGATCGCGTGGCCGTGCTTGTTGTATTCGAGACCGGCCTCCACGTCGTAGCTGCCATTGCCGGTAGCCTCGAAGCTGTAGATCCGCACCACTTGATCCCGCGTCAAGCCGGCGGCCTGAGCGACCTGCGCATAGACTTGCTTGAATTGAAGATCGCTCTGCGGCACCCGCGGCACGAAACTGAATTGCTTCTGCGCGGCGGTGAGAAAGTCGGCGACGACGGGCACCGGAGCCCGATGCCCCGGTGCTTCCGGCTTGAGCGGATTCTTCGGCTTGGGCGGCCCGGTATAGACCGGCGGCTGATCGAGCACGTAGTCGTCGATCGCGAGCGCCTCGCCCGCCGCCCGTTTTGAATTGCGCAATTTCCGTTTTTCGGTGATCGACGCCCAATAGGCATTGGCGACCGCCGCGTATTTGTCGTGGACCGCATTATAGGCATCAAGCGCGCGGCGATATTGCTCCATCGCGGCCGCGGGATCGCCTTGTTGCAATCCCGGCTGATTGCTTTGAGCCAGCGCCGTTTGCACGCCAAATGCCGATTGCGCGGCAAGGGCCGCCGCCAGGACCGTCCCGGCGAGCAAATAATTCATACAGCGATTAAGCGGTCTGATCCCCATTCCATTCCATTCCGGCGCGGTTGAACTGAAAATCCTTTCGCCTTCATATCCGATTCTTTGACGTAAAGAGGGCGGCATCGCTGCCGCCCTCCAAACAGTCACGGTGCCGTTAACGGCTCGAGACCTTATTTATTGCGAGACCTTATTTATTGACAGTGCTCGCCGCGGCGGTGCAGGTCGCCTCATCCTGCGACCCTGTGCCGCCGGAGCAACCGATCGCGCCGATGATCTTGCCGCCCTCGACCAGCGGAATGCCGCCACGCGACGCGATCGCGTCATCGAGCGTCATGAGATAGTTCAAGCCTGCTTTTTGAACGCCGTCCTCAAGAGCTCGGGTCGGACGGCGATATCGTGTCGCGACGCGTGCCTTGTGCTGCGAAATAGACACCGAAGCAAGCTGAGCGCCGTCCATGCGCCCAAAGGCGATGAGATCGCCGTTCGGATCGACCACTGCGACATTCATCGCCCAACCACGCTTGTTGGCCTCGGCGACGGCCGCTTGAACCAACGACTGTGCGCGTTCCAGGGTAATCGGCGCGCCGTACGGCGTGGCGAACGGCATCTTATCAGGAATGGCATTCAGATCAGGTGGCCCTGCTGGTGGCGCCGCGGGCGCCCCGGCCTGCTGAGCGGTGGCGGCGCCGGCGGCGAGAACACCGGCGGCAAGCGCAAGTGCAGTTACGATACGCAACTTCATGAAACTCCTCCCTGTCACTGCAGCTTGTTTGCGCTGCTGAAAACGATCCTAGCACTTTCGCGGCTTGCGCAGGCAACCTCTGCGCGCATCGGCGCGGCTGCGATCGTGCGCGGACCGGCGGGCCCATCGCGAAACACCGCAAGTACGCTGGGAACGCTCCGTCAACCATAGTTGCAAATGGTGACCATCGAGCTGGCACATGCTGCCGCCGGCAGGCGGAGGTCAGGTTTGAAAGTCGCACGCGACCGTCTTCGGACCGCTATCGCCGAGCGTCCGCTAAGGCCGTGGCGCGAGATCGCCGCGCGCTTCGTCAAATCATTGAACTTAAATGGGGATTTCCGTGCTGCGCCAGAGGAGGCGCAAAATGCGAGCGGCCTCGGGCCCCGAGGGAACGGGCCGAGGCCGCTCTAATGTCGGCAGGTACCCCATCAACGCCCCACCCCGACACTGCCTTCGATCTTGCCGAACCGAAGTTGACCGATCGTTGATGACCGGACGCCGGGTGGCGCCATGGGTACTGTCAACGGGATGCCGTCAGCGCAGCCGGTGCGCACCTCCGTCCGGCTCGAGTCCGGTGCCAAGCGCTGCCGCGGTGGCAACGCAAGCGACCAGGATGCCGACCGCGAGCAGGCCAAATTCAATGCTGCGCGCGCCGCGGTCATCCGACAGAAAATCCGGAATCAGACTGCGCAAATTCGCCAGGATGGGGTTCATGCGCTTTGCCTCGTTAGTATCGCCAGCGCAGACACCGAGAACGCCGACACCACGTTCGGTCAGCCGCGCAGATGCAACTCTACGAAGGCAGATGTGCAGCGGGGTTTAAGTAGTTTGCAAAGATTATCCGCAATAAAACCAACAAACTCCCGCCGCGATGAACTTAAAATGCCGACGCAAGGCTGGAAACGGGCGTCTGCGTTAATCTAATGGACGGGCTCACGCGACAGGTTCTTGGCTTTCAGTTCGCCCAGATATTCGCTCCAATATTTTTCGCGGTTGCGGCCGAGCTCGAAAAGGTAATCCCAGCTGAAAATCCCGGTCGAGTGCATGTCGTCGAAGACGAGCCGCACCGCGTAATTGCCGACGGGCAGCAGTTCGAGGATCTGCACGTTCTGCTTGCCGGACACGGTCCGCCGCTCGCTCGGCGAATGGCCCTGGACTTCGGCGCTGGGGCTGCGGACGCGCAGGTATTCAGCGCCGAGCTCAAAGGTCTCGCCACTTTCGAAGGCAACGATCAGAGCCGTGCGATCCTTGCGCAGCCGCAATTCCGTGGGCCAGGGCGACGCCATATCAATCCCGCCTTGAAGATCGAAGAGAAAGCTCAATCGAGCGTGATGTGGTTGTCCTCAATGACCTTCTTCCACTTGTCGTATTCCGACTTGGTGAAAGCGGCACTGTCGGCAAGGCTCGTCGGCACCGGCGTCAGGCCGAATTTGGCAAAGGCCGCAACGAGCGAAGGATCCTGCAGCGCCTTTTTCACCGAGGCGTTGAGCTTGGCGAGCACGTCCGCCGGCATGCCGGCGCGGCCATAAAGCGTCATCCATACGTCGACGTCATATCCCGGCAAACCGGCTTCGGCGACGGTCGGCAGATCGGGATAGACCGGCGACCGGTTCAGACCTGTCGTCGCCAGCGCCTGAACGCGATTGTCGCCGGTAAACGGCAGCGCGCCGGGAATGCTGGAAAACGCCATCTGCACCTTGTTGTCCATCATGTCGGTGAACGAGCCGCCGATTCCCTTGTAGGGAACATGCACTGCCTGGATGCCCGTTCCCGCAGCCCACATCGCCGCCGCGAGATGCGGCGCCGTGCCAACTCCGGCCGACGCGTAGTTGAGCTTGCCGGGGTTAGCTTTGCCGTAGGCGACGAGGTCGGCATAGGATTTGAAGCCGAGTTGCGGCGCGACGACCAGGACCTCCGGCGACGAACTGATCCGAGAGACCGTCACCAGATCCTTGAAGATGTCGTAGGGCAGCGACTTCTGCAGCGTCGGATTGATGACGATGGCTGGATCCATCAGCACGACGTTGTAGCCGTCAGGGTCGGAATGGGCGACGACGTCGATACCCACAATGCCGCCGGCACCAGGGCGATTATCGGCGACGACAGGCTGGCCGAGATTCTCGCTCATCTTTTGTGCGAGCTGACGGCCGGTAAAATCGACGATGCCGCCGGGTCCATAGGGGATGATCAGGTGGATCGGCCGCGACGGAAAATCGTCGGCACGCGCCGGTACGCCGAAGCATGAGACGGCAACGATGGCTGCAGCGCCCAAAACCGCTGCGTTCACTTGCGCCAAGCGGTGCAAAAAGCCACTGCAAGATTTAACGCACGTCATATTGAAGATTCCCTCTGTCGGCGGACGGCGCGGGCAGTTTGACGCGGGTGGTAGAGCGCGTCAAAAGCTTTATAGCCGCGGCGAAAACAGCCGCTGCAAGCCCAAGTGATCGCTTATTCGTTCGCAATCGCTTTGATGGCCTTGGACAACACGTCCTTCGGGGTGGCGTAGACCTCGGCGAGAATCTTATCGATCGCCGCCCCGGTCACCGGCCGCACATCCAAAGCGTGCTTTTTCGCCTCGGCGAGAAATTCGGGGTCGGTCATCGTCGCGTCGAAAGCCGCGATCAGCGCCGCCTTGCGATCTTGGGGGATATCGGGCGGCGCGACAAACGGCCGCGCCATGCCCTGGCTCGCCATCAACACTTTGAGGATCTGACGCTGCTCGGGAGTGGTCGCGAGATCGGTCGCATATGGCACGTTTGGAATCTCGTCGGCCTTGCTGATCGGCGCCTGAACCAGAATGTTGACCAGATGATTGGGCATCCAGTCCGAATGCGCGGCAATGATCGTGCTCCACGATATGCCGCAAAGGCCGTCGACCTCGCCGCGCTGCATGGCGAGCACGATATCGTTGGTGCCCGGATAGCCGGAGACCAACTGATCCTTGGCGCCGAGCACGTTCTTGTAGGTCTGGGCCCAGATGTCCGGATCAGCGCCGGGACCTTCACCGCCAAATTTGGACGGCTTGCTGGTGAAATCGGCCCAGGTCTTGATCGGCGACGTATTCCAGGTGAGGCAAACCGTATTGTCGTCGGTGATGCTGCCGAGCCAGTTGAATTTACGGCTGTCAAAATTGGCTTTGTCGAGCAGCGGCGAGATGCCCATGCTGCGCGAGAACGTGCCGATCACCGAGCCGTTCTTCGGTGCCGCCGAAAAGATGTAATTGGCTGAGCGCAGGCTGCCGGCGCCCTCCATCTGCTGCGGCACGATATTCGGGTTGCCGGGTACGTGTCTGCCGAAATAGCGCGCCAGCATCCGCGCATAGACATCGTAACCGCCGCCGGCGCTGTAACCGATGATGAGCGGCATGTTCAGGCCTTTGTAGAAGGCCTCGACGTTCTCGGCAGCGGCGACACTTGCGGCAAAAAGAACCGTGGCGGCGACGCAAAGCACTGTACGCACGACTGGAACGGGTTTCATTCAGTCCTCGATAATTAGTCACCCCATGACAAGTAAAATCGAAGGCAAGAATGATACCTGAATGATGCCCAGACCAGATTCGCGTCAGTGACTCGTCGCCACACCCACCAGATCGGGATTGCCGATCTTCTCCCAGACGTAGCGCGCGCAAGCCAACAGCCGGTCGTCATCGTAACGCTGCCCGACCAATTGGATGCCGACCGGCAGATTATTCGGCCCGCGATGGGTTGGCAGCGTCAGCGATGGCGTATGGAGCGCCGTCCATATGGACTGCAGGCTCGGATCGCCTGTCGAGGCCAGCCCCTTCGGCGCTTCGCCGACGACGCAGGGCACGAGCAGGGCGTCCACGTCGGCAAAAACCGAGGCCAAAAGCGCGCGGCACTGATCGAGCCGGCGCTGGCCCGCGATATAGTCCTCACGCGGAATCTTATGGCCGCTCTCGATATAGCGATGCATCTGCGGCGAGAGCTTTTCGCGCTCATGATCCCAGAAATAGGCCATGCAGGCGGCGCGCTCGTAGAAACCGATCGTTGAGCGCGCGATGACATGGAGGCCTTCGAACGCGGCCGGCATCGCAACGTCATGAACCTTGGCGCCGGCTTTGCCGAGCCGCGCGGCGGCGTCCTCGACGGCAGCCTTGGATTCACTCTGCAGCGCGTCCCACAGATCGGTGCGCCAGACACCGATCCGCGGCGCGCTGCCCAAGGCGCGCGGCGGCTCCGGGACTTGCATGCGCAACACGGCAGTCAGCAGTTCGACATCGCCGAGCGATCCGGCAAGCCAGCCGAGCGTGTCGATGGAATCGGCCGCCGGCCACACGCCTTCGGTGTTGAACATATTGTAAGTCGGCTTGAAGCCGAAGACGCCGCAGAACGATGACGGCCGCAGCACCGAGCCGCCGGTCTGGGTGCCGAGCGCCGCCGGAATCATATGGTCGGCAACCGCCGCCGCGGAGCCGCTCGACGAGCCGCCCGGCGTATGGGCGGCATTGTGCGGATTGGTGGTTTCGGGCGGCGCGCTGCCGGCGAATTCGCAGGTCGCGGTCTTGCCGAGGATCAGGGCGCCGGCACGGCGCAACAGTGCGACGCAGGAGGCGTCGCCGCGCGGGCGATGGCCGCGAAAGATCGGCGAGCCCATTTCGGTCGGCATGTCGAACGTGTCGATCGTGTCCTTGAACCCAAGCGGCACGCCGTGCAGAGGACCGCGCTTGGGCCCGCGATCGAGTGCGCGGGCTTGACCCAACACGTGATCCGGATCGAAATTGACGAACGCCTTGACCACCGGCTCGCGCGCGGCGATGCGCTCCAGGCAATCGCGCGCGACCGCTTCGCAGGTTGTCTCGCCGGCTGCGATCTTCGCGGCGATGTCGGTTGCAGACAATTCATTGAGCGGGCGTTTGACTTTCACATCCATGCGCGACTCCCACCCGGTTCTTGTTACGCTTTCGATCTACGCTTCACTCCGCCGCTTGCGCGGCGCCGCCATGCGCCTTCGACCAGCCGGCCGGATCCTTCATGAAGCTTTCGACTTCCTTGAGCTTGTCTTTGTCGAACTTGCCGCTCTTCTTGGCGACGGCGAGAACGTCCCACCACGTCGCCAGCGAATGCAGCGTGACGCCGAGATCGCCGAGGATTTTTTTGCCTTCGGGAAAGATGTCGTAGAAGAAGAACACGAAGACATGCTCGACCACCGCGCCCGCTTCGCGCAGCGCCAGGCAGAAATTGACCTTGCTGCGGCCGTCGGTGGTCAGGTCTTCGACCAGAAGAACCCGCTGTCCCGGAGTGAGGTGGCCTTCGATCTGGGCGTTGCGGCCAAAGCCCTTCGGCTTCTTGCGCACATATTGCATCGGCAGCATCATCTTGTCGGCCATCCAGGCCGCAAACGGAATGCCCGCGGTTTCGCCGCCTGCGACCGCGTCGAATTGCTCGAAACCCGCTTCGCGCATGATCGTCGCCGCGCCGAAATCGATCAGCGTCTGGCGCACGCGCGGAAACGAGATCAGCCGGCGGCAATCGGTATAGACCGGACTGGCCCAGCCCGACGTATAGATGAACGGCTTGTCGGTCATGAAGCGGACCGCGTCGACCTCGAGCAGCATCTTTGCCGTGAGCTCGGCCATCATCTCTTTGTCGGGGAAGCCTGCCATCGTGGTCTCCGGGAATTAATCGACAACGTTCCAGCTAATGATCTGGCCACCGCGATAGATCAAGGCACGCTCGTCGGAACCGGGCACTTTCACTGCTTCCGGGACCGTCCAGAGCGTTTTTTCCACTGTGATTGTCGTCGTTGGGCGGCAAGCGGTCATTACTGGCTACTCTATCCAATCTCGGCGGCTCGCCTGCGCAATACCGCCCGGTCCTCGCTCGCAGTCCGTCCGGTCAGAAATCAATGACCGAGCCTTGTTCCAGAATCAATATTTTTCCCATTTTTTGAACAAATCGATAAATTATATAATTGGAATAATGGCTTAGATCACGCAATTTGGTCCCATCAGGCCACCGAACCGCGCGAAAGCGGACCGAATCCCTCGTCCAAACCGAGCAGACTAAGCCGCGACGGCTTCCGCATCCGGCTGCCGATAGGCCTTGAGCCGCGGATAAACTTCGCGGGCGAACAGTTCGAAATTGTCGATGGTCTGCGCGTGGGTGAGAAAGCCCGCCTGCCCCATCATCAGAAGATTGCCCATGCCTCCGCAATGTTCGCAGAAGGCCGTGATCTGCTCATAGACATCATCCGGCGTGCCGCAGAACAGAACGCCGGCATCGATCAGATCGTCGATCGGTGCATTTTGCATCGAGATGACGCGGCCGCCTTTGGTGTAGGTGCGCGGCGGGCTTTCGCCGCGCAGCATGCGGGCATTGTCCTCGGCCGGCATGTAGCCCGGCGGATTGCGGAACGGCGGATAAACGATCGGGCTCGTGCGCAGATAGCCAGCGATCAGCTCGCCGCGCTTCTTCGCCTCGTCACGATCCTTGGCGACCGCGACCAAGCCGAGATAGGCGAAGCGGTCGGAGCCCGGCGCTTTGCCGTGCTTGGCAAGATAGCTCTTGCGATAGGCATCGTAGATCTTGCGCGTGCCGAAGCCGGTGCCGAGCGTCGCCATCACATAGCCACGCTCGCCGAGGACGCGCGCCTGCGTCGGACTGCCAGTCGTCGACCAGACTGGCGGATGCGGCTCCTGCCACACGCGCGGCCAGACATTGACCTGGCGATAGTGAAAATACTCGCCCTCCCAATTGAACGGTCCGTCATGCGTAGTCATGGCTTTGATGATGAAATCATGTGCCTCCCAGAAACGGTCCATCAGATAGACCGGATTCTGGTTCGACGCCGCGACCTCGTAGGGAATGCCTTTGATGAAGCCCATATCAAGCCGGCCGCGCGAGATCACGTCGATGGTCGAAAGCTCTTCGGCCGCGCGCAGCGGATCCGGCCGGTGGCCGATCGGATAGCCGAGCACCAGGAGCCGTGCCTTTTTTGTCGCGCGCGCCAGGACCGCGAGCCCGACGGCGACGGTGGAGGACATGCAGGTCGCGGTCGAGTGATGCTCGTTGAGCATGAGGTCGAGGCCGAGCTCGTCGGCAGCCTGATATTCATCGTAATAGCGATGAAACAGATCGGCGGCGACGCGAGGATCGCATTTCTGGTTCGGGAAGATGACACGCAGCGAGCCGGAGTGCTCGTTCCAGGCCGGAAAATAGGCCTGCTCGCTGAACTGATAGACTCTCATGCCACGCGCTCCTCGATCTGTCCGGCGAAGGTCAGAACCTTCTCGACAAATGCCTTCGGCTGCTCCTCGTGCGGAAAATGCCCGGCGCGATCGACGGTTTCGAACCGCGCGCCCGGAACCATTTCGCAGTAAGCGCGACCGTAAGCTTCGCTGAGCATGCGGTCATGCGTGCCCCACAAGAATAATGTCGGAACGCGGATGCGATGCAGCCGGCTTTTGAGCCGCGGATTATGAAAATACGGATTCCAGGCAAACCTTGCGGTCGCTTCGCGCGCCCGCGCCGCCGCCACCACTTCGGCCTCCGGAAGCGATTTGTAATCGCGCTTGCCGGCGGCGGGGTCACAATAGACCATCTCCAGATATTCCGGATCGGTCACCGCGAAAATGTCGGCGATATCCCGTGTCTCGCGGTCGCCGACTTTGACGCCGACAGCATTGGCCATGACCAGACGCGATAGCCGCGCCGTCGACTTCACCGCGATCTCGGCCGCGATCCAGGCGCCAAACGACACGCCGACGATCGTGACGTCGGTGAGATCAAGCTGATCGAGCAGATCGAGATAGAAATATGAGATGTCGTCGACCGTGCGCATGCCCTTGGGCAGCTCCGAGCGGCCGAAGCCCGGATGCGTCGGCGCCAGCACATGCGCATGTTTGGCGAGCTCGGTGATCACCGGACGCGCCGGCTCGATGCCGTTTTCGGCGTGGAGAAAGAGCAGCGGCTTTGCCTTGCCCCGTCCTTTTCCCCGTTCGACCAGGTCGACCCGTATGCCCCCGACCGTAAGCGAGCCTTCAGCGTTCTCCGCTGCAAGCGACATTCCGCCTCCCAATCCCTTGCGCATTCTTCGCGCAATGCTTTTTCCTGATACCAAGCCGTCTTACGGCGGCCTTCTCAAGTCCGGCACATTGTTCTACCACGTGACATCCTTTTTGCCATCGCAGCGGAAGAACGGAGCCATGCAATGAGCGATGCCCAAACCGGCACCACCATTCACAACGGCATCGCTTATGCCAATCACGACGGCGTCGAGCTGCAAGGCGACCTCTATCTGCCCAAGGATGCAAAGGCCGATGCGAAATCCGTTCCGGCGCTGGTCGCCGTGCATGGCGGCGGGTGGGTGCAAGGCGCGCGCGACGCCTTCAAATATTGGGGTCCGTATCTCGCGGCTCGCGGCATCGCGGTATTTTCGATTTCCTATCGACTTGCGACAAAGACCAAGACCTTCCCCGAAGCTGTTCAAGACGTGCTGGCTGGCGTGCAGTTCTTGCGCGGCAAAGCGGGCGGCTTCGGCATCGACCCGGCGCGCATCGGGCTGCTCGGGGCGTCCGCCGGCGCGCATCTCGCCGCGCTCGCTGCGATCAGCGGCAAGAAATTTTTGGGCGGCTATCCCGATGACGCGTTCGCTGCGACCGACGCCTCGGTGAAGGCGCTGATCGGCGTCTACGGCATCTACGACGTCAACGCGATGTGGCTGAATTATCAGATCCAAGGCGGCCGCGAGAACAATATCCAGAAATTCATGGGCGGCCCGCCGATGGCGAACCGCCAGGCCTATTTCGACGCTTCGCCGATCAGCTACGCAACCTTCGACAACAACGCGCTCGCCGTTCTTCTTGTTACCGGCACCGAGGACGATCTGGTTGACCGCAAGATGCAGACCGAACCGTTTACGCTCGCGCTCAAGCAGGCCAATTTCTTCGTCCGCCCCTGCATCGTTCACGGCGCGCCACATTATTGGATGAACGATCCGATCGAGGAGCCGCACAGCTATTGCGCCTTCCTCGCGCCACGGCTGCTGCGCTTCCTGACCGAGAAGCTTTAAGGGTCGCGTGAGAGCTACGCGCCTTCCATCACCGGCAAAGTGAGCGCCGACGGATATTCCGCGGAGTGATGGATCGTATCGGTGCCGATCTTGCTCGGCGCGTAATAATGCGACCACAGCACATCGGTGACGACGGAATCGCCGTTGACGATTTCGAGCCGGACGCGGCTGCCCTTCTTGAACCTGTGCGCCATCGGTTCGACACTGATGTCGAAGCGATAGACCTTGCCGGGCTCGATCGGCGTCGGCTCGCTGTGGGTGTGATAGGGTTCCATCTCGGTCGAGCGCTTTGCATCGAGCGCGCGGTGCGAAGCGCGCAGCCAGCCCTTGGTGATCCAGAACGAGGCCGGATTGAGACTCTTGCCGCGCTCGTCGGACGATTGCGGCATCTGCTCCGACAGCTTGACGAAGAAGTCCATATCGCCGCGCGTCGATGACGCGTAGAGCACGAGCTTGATCGGCCCGGCAATCTCAAGATCCTGCGCGAGCGGCGCGGTGGTGAAGGTGAGCACCCGCCGCGCCGGATCGGGCTGCTGATTGGGGCCGAAGCCGACGACGCCGATCATCCAGCCCGGATTAGGATAGGTGTAGGATGTCTGCTTCTCGCCCGAGGCCGCCTCGCGCGACAATCCACCGTCATTGAGCGAGCTGACGCTGCCGGTTTGCCGCGCATTCAAATGCCAGGCGAGATAACGCACCCCGCTGGGCGGCCAGGCCGATGATGTGCGCACCGCGTCCGCGCCGCGCACGAAATATTCGACCTCGGGCCGATCTGGGTAGTCGGTCTTCTCGCCTTTGAGATAGTGGTCGTAGAACGGCAGCAGCAGCTTTTCGTGCAATTCGGGGCTGTTGAATTCGCGATTGGCGACAAACGCATTCACCGGACCGATCATCTTCAATTTCTTCGGTCCGCTGGCGCGGCCGAAGCCATCGATATTGCCGCGGGTGTGCAGATCGACCTTGCCCCAGACGCCGATCGAATAGAGCGGCACCTGGATCTGATGCAGATGTTCGGCAGCGCTGCGCTCGCGCCAGAACTCGTCATAGTCCGGGTGCTGCTGCAGGTGGAGGTTCAGGTCAAAAGGCTGCTCGCGCGGAAACTCGCCGTTAGCCGGATGACGATTGATGATGCGATTCTGGTTCCACCAATAGCTGCCGAAGAAGTCGCTGAGCATGCCGCCCTGATAGACCGAGGCGCGATAAGGATCGTTGAGGCCGTCGAAGGCGGCGATGCAGGCAAGCGACGGCGGCCGCTGGATCGCCATCCACCATTGCAACATGCAGAAATAGGATTGGCCGATGCCGCCGACCTTGCCGTTCGACCATGGCTGGCGCCCGAGCCATTCGATGACGTCGTAGAGATCTTTCTGCTCGTTGCGGTCGAGGAAGCGGAACTCGCCGCCGGATTTGCCGCAGCCGCGCGCGTCCATCTGCGCATAGACATAGCCGCGCGCGACATAGAGCCCGATCGGCCCGGTCTCGCGCCACAGAAATTGCGGCGTGGCCGGCAGCGCATTGTTGTCATAGCGATAAGGCGACGCGCCGAACACGACCGGAAACGGGCCGTCGCCGTCGGGCATATAGAGCGCGACCGCGATCTCGACTCCGTCATGGACACGGATTTTGACTTCGCGGCGTTGTGCTTCTTCCGCCATTACCCTACCTCAGCCGACCAGAGGATAGGAAAAAGCCAAAGGGCGAGCAATGCGCGCCGCGCGTTATCGCAATTCCGGCGGCACGCCCGCGCCGCCGATCTTGGGATCTCGCGGGAACGCCGCGACAGTGCCGATCAGCGCCATGGCGCAGCCGAGCAGAATGTCCCGCATCCGCTCCATCAAGAGACTGGCCATGGTCTCCGCCCTCGGCAACTGCGCACTGAGCTCGGTCAGGTCGTAAGCCAGCATCACCGTGAGCGCGATCAGCGCGGTGTGCAGCCAATAGCGCTCGCCGATGTGATGCGGAATAAAGGGCGCCAAAAGCAGGATCGCGACGCTGACGAGCATCGTCGAATCCGTACCGACCGTGATCGCCCAGGCGGCGACAACGCCGAGGAAGGTGCCGGCGATGCGTTCGACGATGCGGCGATAGCTGGCATTGGCGTCAGGCAGCATGACAAGAAGCGTGGTAATGACGATCCAGAACCGGTGCGTCGGGTCGAGCGAGGTGCCGATCCACATGCCCATGGTCGAGGCCAACGCATAGGCGCAGGCGAAGCGCAGCCAGCCGCCCTGCCCCGACGGCTTCTGTGTCGGCGCGACGATCACGAGCGGTAGCGGGCCAAACAGCCCGTGATCGATCACGCGCGCAACGACGATCAGCGCGAGCACGCCGAGCGGATACCAGATCTCCTGCAGGTCGAAAGCCGGCATGGTGCCGCCGACAGCGAAGGCCATGGCGGCATTGCGCGTGACGATCAGGGTCTCGCGGCCGCGCCGCGCCGACAGCCCCGTGACGAAGGTGACAAGGACGAACAGCGGCCACAACGCAAACGCCGTGTTGTGCACTAAAAACCCGACGGCTGCGCCCAATCCGATGCCGGCGCCGTCAGCGATCACGAGCCGCAACCGGCGCGGCAGATCCTTGTCATTATCGGCGAAGGCGAGCGTCAGCCCCAGCACCGCGCCAAGCTGCGCCGCCTGCGGATCGTCGCGGAAGACCGCAAAGATCACCGGAACGCCGATGGCGACAAAAAACAGCGCGCCGCGCCGGATCAGCGTGATGTCAACGGCAAACGGCATGAAGGTCGGTCCTGTTGGCGATACAGGACAGGTAACGGCTCGCCGCGGCCCGCGCAAATGACAGTTTCGGAGATGTTCTAGGCGGCGTTCTCGACAGCGACGCCGCAATATCTGCTGCCGAAATCAAGATCCTGCGCCGGAACGGGTCGCTGGAACAGATAGCCTTGCAGCGAGGTGACGCCCGCCAGCCGCAGCAGCCGATACTGCTCGACGGTTTCGACACCCTCGGCGGTGGTCGCGATATCGAGGCTTTGCGCGAGCGTCAGCGTCGCCGAAATGATGGCCGCGCATTCGTTGCGCTTGGTCATGTTCTGCGTGAACGATTTGTCGATCTTGATCTTGTCGAACGGGAACATCGCCAGCTGGCTCAGCGATGAATAGCCGGTGCCGAAGTCGTCGAGAACGATCGTGATCCCGAGTTGCTTGAACTGGCGTAGCGCCGGCAGGCATTCCGCCGCCGATTTGATCAGGGCGGTTTCGGTGATTTCGAGTTCCAGCCGTTTTGGCGACAGGCCGCTCTCGGCCAGCGCCAGCATCACGACGTCGGCAAGATTCGGCTTCTGGAATTGCATCACCGAAAGATTTACCGCCACCCTGACATCGGCGGGCCACATCACGGCCTGGGCACACGCCTTGCGCAGTACCCAGTCTCCGATCTGGGTGATCAGACCGCTTTCTTCAGCCACCGGGATGAAGGCGTCCGGATAGATCAGCCCCTTGACCGGATGCCGCCAACGGATCAACGCCTCCACGGTGCTGATTTTTCCCGTCTTGCAATCCACGATCGGCTGATAATGGAGCTCAAGCTCATCATGCTGGATGGCGCGGCGCAGGTCGCTTTCGATCTCGTGACGCGCCGTCGCGGTGGCGCTCATCTCCGGATCAAAGAAGCAAAAGCCGTTGCGGCCCGCGGATTTGGCCTGATAGAGGGCCAGATCGGCCATCTTGAGCAGCTCGTCGCTGCTGCCTTCATGCTCGGACACCACCGCGATGCCGATCGAGGTGCCGATCGTGATTTCGCCGCGATCCATGGCAAAAGGCCGCCCAATGCCTTCGATGATGCGGCGCGCCAGCGCGGTCGCCGCCTCTCGCGGGTCGGCGTCGCCGGCTTGAATGACGGCGAATTCGTCGCCGCCGAGTTGCGCCAGCACGTCGGTCTCGCGCAGCAGCGGCTTCAATCGCGCGGCGACCTCGGTCAAGAGCCGGTCGCCAGCCGGATGCCCCATGCTGTCATTGACCTGTTTGAACCTGTCGAGGTCCAGAAGCAGCACGCCGAACGCCTCGCCACGCCGACGCCAGCGTGCGCCGGCTTCGTCGATCTTCTGCAGCAAGGCGGTGCGGTTCGCCAACCCCGTCAAACCGTCGTGGTGCGCGAGATAGGCGATGCGGTGCTCCACCTTCTTGCGCTCGGTGATGTCGTCGATCACGGCGATGAGGTATTTCGGCTCGCCCTGGTCGTCGCGAACGACGATCCGCCAAGTGCCCTGGATGCGCTGCACGCCGTTTGGAAGCTCGATCTCGTATTCACTGTAATAGGCGTCGTTCCCTGAACGCGTCGATTCCGAGTTGGCGCGGTCGATAAACGCGGCTGCCTTGGGACTGAAGAGCTCGTAGACGGTGTGGCCGAGAAGCTCGCTTCGAGGCTTCTCGAGCGTGGTTTCGAACAGGCGGTTGACAAGAATGTATTCGCGCGTCGCCGCATCCTTCACGACCACCGCCACGGGAATGTTCTCGATGATCGAATTGAGAAACTTGCGCGTCTCGTCCAGTGCCCGTTCGGCGCGGCGCTGCTCGGTAACGTCGGCGTGAGTGCCAACCCAGCCGCCGTCGGGCATCGGCTCGTGACTGATCGCATAGACCTTGCCGTTGCGCAGCTTCGTTTCCGAATTGAAGGGAGCGCCCGCGACCACTGAATTCGAGCCGCTCGCGAATGTAGCCGTCGGCGTCTTCAGGCGACATGCCGCTGGCGGCGCGCGCTTGGAGGATCGATTGAATGGGCGTGCCCTGCTTGGTCTGCTTCGGCGTGAGGCCGTACATGGTGCCATAACGCTCGTTGCAAATGACGAGGCGCCAATCCTTGTCGAACATGCACAGGCCGTGCGACATGTTCGAGAGCGCGGTGTGCAGAAGACGATTTGAGCGCTGCAGCTCGGCGGCTGTCGCCAGCATCTGCGCCTGCCGGCGCGTCGCCATGATCACGACGATCAACACCGCCGCCGTCAGGATCACGCCAATCAGCGCATATTTCTCGAACGATGCATCGGCCTGCTGGGAGATCGTCGAATTGGAAAGTCCGACAATCGCGATCAACGGCAGGTCCGGGACGGCGCGATAGGAAATCAGCCGCCGCACTCCCTCGAAATGGGAGCTGATCTCGTTCGTATTCCAATAGCTGCCTGAGGCGTTTTCATGCAATTGCGCAAAAAACGGCGCATTGCCGACCTTGGTTCCCGTGAATGACCGGCTTTCTGGACTCGATCCGCCGCGCGCAAGCACCACGCCGTCCGAACGGACCAGCGACACAATGCCGGCGCCGCCGAGGTCGAGCGAGCTGAAGAACTTCTCCAACTCGTCAATATTCAAGGAGATGGCGACAGTACCGATGAATCCACCGTCGGAATCGTTGATCGGCCGCGTGAACTGGATCGCACGCTCCTTGCTCACGCCGCCGACCAGCGGATCGCTGATGTAGAGCTGATCGCGACTGCCAAAATCGCGCTGGAAGGTGAACGCAGTTCGGTCGCCGACATAGACCGGCGACGGCAGATGCCGCAGGCTCGCCTGGACGACATAGCCCTGCGCATCGGTAATGCCCATATTGGCGGTCAGACGATTGTGGAATTGGGCGCCCTTCGCCCAGCTCACGAGGTCGAAGCTCTGGGGATTTCGCAGATAGTCACGCCGCATCGCGAGCAGGACATTGTCGCTCTGCAGGACGATCCTCTGCACATATTCTTCAAGGACCGATGTGAGATTGCCGCCCTGACGCACCGCGTCGTTATAGGCGCGTCGGTGCTCCTGCTCGCCCAAGAGAAAGATGCCCGACCAAATAACGACAATCACGGCGAGACCCAAATAGGTCGTCGTGTGTCGAATGGACTGCACCCATTTGGCCATAGCCATAGCTCAGGAGATAGTGGCTCTTGTAACCCTCTCTTTGGCAGAGATTTGTTACTGTCAGGTTCCCCGGCGGGCATAGGCCCACCTGGCGTTAAGGCCCTGATAACCGTGTAGGGCTGAACCAGCTCTGCCGGATCGCCACGAAGACGTGCCTACTGCAGGCGAAAGGCTCAGCTTCCTGCTGTTTGCGATCGGCGTACGGAAATGGACAACGCCGGCTTAACTTTTGAGCTGAATGTAGCCGTGCTCTCTCATGCAGCTGACATAATGAGCGACCACGCCTCGGCCGTCGCCGCCCTTGTCAGGACTGCCGCCAGGCTCATCCGGCTTCCGCACTTCGTCCTTACAGTCGAGCGTAGCGATATCCAATAATCCGGAGACGACCGGCCGGCCGTCTGCGCGCGCCCATGCCTTCGGTAGTTCCGGCTCTTGCGCACAGGCGCCGAGCATCAAAACTGAAATGAGCAAGAGCACACGCATAACACCGTCACTCTAGTCCGGATGTCGGGTCCGGCGAGAGTAATGGCAAAAATCCTAATTTCTTGTGTCAACCGTGCACACGCCCTTCGCACAGCATCGTTGAGCAACCGGCCGCCGGCGTCTAGTTAGTCTGCATGATGGCTTTGACCTGCGGCCAATATTGCGCGCCGCGCAACCGCATAAGCTCCAGATATTTGGCGTTCTCCCATTTTCCGATGCCTTCGTGAAAGCTCGGGCGTGCCTTGATCCGCTCGTACCAATCGACCACTTTCGGACGTGAGTTGATCATCCCGAGAATATTCAGATGCTCCAACCGGGCGATCGCGGGCGTAAACGCTGCATCGGCGATCGTATATTGCGGACCGGCGAGCCATGCGTGCTCGGATAGCGCTTCCTGCATTTCGTTCAGAAGCTGCTCCATCCTGGCCACCGCAATCCTGAAATGCATCGAGTCCATGCCCTTCTCGATGACATCGCGCCGCCTTTCGCGCTTGAAAATATTCGGCACTTGCTCCAGCAGCTTCTTACCGGCCTCGCCTCGATCGAGATATTGGTGTCGAAACGCGATCCCGAAGCTCAATATCGCGATGCAGGAATCGTGAATGTCTTCGTCGAGCTGCTTCGTCCAAAGCCTGACCTGGGCGCGGCCGAATGAATTGTTGGGCATCAGCGGCCGATCTGGAAATTGTTCATCCAGGTATTCGTTGATGACGTTCGACTCTTGAACCACCGTTTGATCGTGGACCAGCGTCGGAACGACAGCGCGCCGGTTCAGCTTGACGTACCAGGCCTGTTGATGTTCGCCCGCGCGCAAGTCGACGTGCCGATTTTCCCATTCCAGGCCCTTTTCGGCCAAGCAAAGGCGGACCTTCTGCGCACAGGCGGACATATCGTTGTGATAAAGCGTAAGCATCCCCGCTTCCCTTCGTCCTGAACGTTCTTCCGCCGTCATGGGCGAAAAGTTCTCCCGATATTAGGCGCCGCTTGATTTTGGTGTCAATAATTGCGAACTTTTGTTCGATATGCGAACAGGATTCCATCGTGGCGAAGAAACCCAAATCCATTGATCCGGAAGATCGCGAATATGTCGCCGGCCTCGAAAAGGGGCTGGCGGTGATCGAAGCGTTCGAGCGCAGCAGGTCACAGCTCACGGTCAGTGAAGCCAGCAGCTCGGCCGGCATCTCGCGTGCCGCAGCGCGCAGATGCCTGCGCACCCTCCAGCAGCTGGGCTATGCGGAATTTGACGGAAAATATTACGGCTTGTCGCCCGGCGTGCTCAGCCTCGGTCACGCTTACGTCGTTTCCAATCCACTGCCGCGATTTGTTCAGCCAATCATTGAGGCGATAAGCGAGCATACCCAACGCTCCGTAACGGTCGCCGTGCTTAGCCGAAGCGATGTATTGGTCATCGCCCGCGCTCACGTCCACAGAAGCCTGGCAAGCGGCCTGGCTATAGGCGCGCGCCTGCCGGCGCACTGTTCGGCGAACGGGCGCATACTTCTTTCAACGCTTTCAGAGGCTCAGCTTGAGCGATTCTTCAAACACGCGACGCTGCCGGCGCTGACCGCTCATACGAAGGTAAGCCTCCGCGAAGTCTTAAAAGAGATCGGGCTGGCGCGCACGCGTGGTTACGCCACCAATGAGCAGGAAGTAGAGCTCGGCGTGCGTACCATCGCAGTTCCCATTCGCAGCCGCTCGGGCGCAGTCATGGCGTCGCTGAGCATGTCGGCCCTTGTCGGCGATACCAGCAAGAACGCTTTGATGAAGCTTCTTCCGCAACTGGAGAGCGCGCGGAGTTGAATCGAGAGCGCGCTGTAAACACCGCCGTCACCGCCTTGCAAAGCCGGCTTGACCCTTGCGAGGACAGGCCTATACGCTATTCGGACAATTGTTCGATATGCGAACAAAAAATTCGTGGCAAGCGCGGACACGATCGCGAAAGTGTCGTTTGCAGCTCGCATCCTATCTCCGGAGGTATCGGCCCCGTGCTTCTTCTCCGCGTTAGCAGCAGGAGCCTTCCTTGAGTGGTGACCGGGCTAAACGGCGCGCCATCGTGATCGGCGGGTCGATGTCGGGGCTGTTCTCGGCGGCATTCCTTCGGCGGATCGGCTGGGACGTCGATGTTTACGAACGCTCTAAAGTCGAATTGGTCGGACGCGGCGCCGGGATTACCGGGCATCCCGAGCTTTTTGATGCGCTCATCGCATGCGGCGCGGGGATCGATTTGCTTGGCGTCACGGTTGAGAAGCGGATCGCGATTGATCGGAGCGGCCGGGTCACAGAAGAGCGTCCGCTGCGGCAGATCTTGACGTCCTGGGATCGACTGCAGCGGCTCTTGCGCGGCACGATCGATGAATTGCGTTACCATCTCGGATGGAATTTCGAGCGGGTCGATCAAGACGAACGCGGCGTCCGCGTCACCTTCTCCGGAGGGCGTGTTGAACACGCAGATATTCTTGTCGGCGGCGATGGCATCCGATCCAGCGTTCGTGCACAGATGGCACCGCAGGTGCAACCTCTCTACGCGGGATATTACATCTGGCGCGGCGCTCCCAACGAAGCCGATCTCGCACCGAAGACGCTGCGGGAGGTCTACCCGTATTTCACTTTTTATCTGCCACCTCGGCAGGAAGTGATCACCTATCCGATCGCCGGCTTCAACGACGATCTCACGCCGGGGCGGCGGCGCTTCAATTTCATTTGGTACCGCGTCGCTGACGACAGTCAGCTCCGGGACATGCTCGTCGACGACAACGGCGTGCAGCACGACTTTTCCGTGCCGCCGCCGCTCATACGCAAAGACCTCATTGCCGGCATGCATCGAGACGCGCGCAAGATCATGCCCGACACGATGCTTGATGCGGTCATGAGCATCAAGCAGCCGTTCATCACACCGATCTACGACTTCACGTCGCCGTCCATTGTTTACGGCCGTGTTGCGTTTGTCGGCGACGCCGCCGCCAACGCAAGACCGCATATGGGCTTTGGAATGGCCAAAGCGGGTACCGATGCGCAATCGCTGGCAAAGCACTTGGGCCAGAACGAAGACATCGACGCGGCCCTGAAGGCGTACAACGCGGAACGCCATCCGATCGGTAATACGATCGTCATGCATGGGCGCAAGCTGGGAACGCATATGGGCGTGAACCTCCGAACCGAGGAGGACCGGCGGATGCATGAGACGCTCCAAAGCGACGGCGCGATGCTCGACTGGATTGCCGTCCCGCACTTTCTGGACGCCTACAGATGACGGAGTTTTCCGCGCCGGACTATGCGCGCAACATCCGCGTCATCTCGCATTCCGACCAGGGCGGCCGCGCTGACGGCATGCAGCTTATGGTGCACCGCGGCTACGCCTATGTGTCGCACATGTTCTCGGGCGGCTTTTCGGTGCTGGATGTGCGCGATGCGAAGAACCCGCGCGTCGTCAACTATATCGCTGCGCCGGCGAATACGTGGACGATACATTTGCAAACCCACGACGACTTGTTGCTGCTGATCAACGCAAAGGACATGTTCGCAGCGCGGGAATTTTCGGATGAGCGCGCCTATTATCGCGGAGCACTGGGCAAGACGGTCGGCACCGCGGATAAGACCGCCGAAAGAAATTGGAGCGCCGGCGTCGTCGTCTACGACATCTCACGCCCGGAGAGCCCACGTCGGATCGGCTTCATGCCCGTCGAAGGCGGCGGCATTCACCGGCTGTGGTACACGGGAGGGCACTGGGCCTATGCCTCGGTGCTTCTTGATGGATATACCGATTATATCTTCATGAGCATCGACATGAGCGATCCCGGCCGGCCGCTCGAAGCAGGCCGCTGGTGGATTCCGGGCATGAACGCCGCGGCAGGTGAGACGCCAAGCTGGGAAGCGCATAGGCGCTACGGGCTGCACCACGCGGTCGTGCACGGCGACCGCGCTTATGCGGCGTGGCGCGACGCCGGGATGATCGTTCTTGATGTCGCGGATCGATCGAGCCCGAAGCTTGTCGTGCACAAGAACTGGTCCCCGCCGTTCGGCGGCGGAACGCACAACTGCCTGCCGTTGCCCGACCGAAATCTCTTGGGGTTCTCGACGAAGCCGTTCTCGATCATCAGGAGGACGGGCTGAAATTGATCTGGGTCCTCGACAATCGCGCTCCGGACAACCCGATCAGCATTTCTACGTGCCCGACGCCGCGAGAAGCCGACTACAAGGCCAAAGGCGGGCATTTCGGCCCTCACAACATTCACGAAAATCGGCCGGGCAGTTTCGTCAGCTCGAACTTGATATTCGCCACGTATCAGAACGCCGGAATTCGGGTGTTCGACATTTCAGACGCCTTTGCACCGAAAGAGGTCGGAGCGCTCGTCCCCGCCGAGCCCAAGAAAATCATGGACAAGCGTCCCAATCGCCCGCGCGTGATCCAGTCTGCGGACATATTCGTCGACGCCGCAGGCTTGATCTACGCCACGGACTACAATGCTGGTCTTTATGTGCTTGAGTTTACCGGGGCCTGAATGCCGTTGCACTTGGGCAAGTGCAGCTATTCAGCGATACCCCAGGCTAGGAAATGGTCGGAGTGATAGGATTTGAACCTACGACCCCCTCGTCCCGAACGAGGTGCTCTACCAGGCTGAGCCACACTCCGACACGTCGGCTGGAGCACGATATTTCCCGAAAATCGGGACCGCCCCAGGTTAGTCCGGGGCAAGCTTTTCGGGCGTGCTCTTGCGCGATAAGTACGGGCGCGGCTTATACCGAGCCCTTCCATGCGCCGCAAGCCTAAGCTTATCCGCTTGCGCGCACTCGCTATTTAGGCACTCTTTCGGCGCAATGACAGCCTCTGCGGTCACCCATCTTGTACAGCCCGGCGCCGCGGCGATAGCCGGGGCGGCACGCATTCTGGCCGCCGGCGAGCTCGTCGCCTTCCCGACCGAGACCGTCTATGGGCTGGGCGCCGATGCCACCAACGGCACAGCCGTAGCGCGGATCTATGAGGCCAAGGGCCGGCCGGCCTTCAATCCCCTGATTTCGCATGTGACCGATCTCGGCGCGGCGCGGGCGCTGGCGCGGTTCGACGCCAATGCGGCGCGCCTTGCCGGCGCGTTCTGGCCTGGGCCGCTGACGCTGGTGTTGCCGAAGAGCGAGAACTGCCCGGTGAGCGAACTCGCGACCGCGGGCCTCGACACGATCGCGGTGCGCGTGCCGCATCACCCAGTGGCGCTGGAACTTCTCGCCGCATTCGGTCGGCCGGTGGTGGCGCCGTCGGCCAACCGGTCCGGACACGTGTCGCCTACCACGGCCGCGCATGTGGCGGCGGATCTCTCAGGACGTGTCGATCTCATCATCGACGGCGGTGCGACGCCGATCGGCGTCGAATTCCACCATCATTGCCTGTCTCGATGAAGTATCGCTGCTGCGTCCGGGCGGCGTGCCGCGCGAAGAGATCGAGCGCGTCCTTGGCCGGCCGCTCGCCGAGGCGACTGCCGGGATCGCGGTCGAGGACGCACCGCTGGCGCCGGGCATGCTCGCCTCGCACTATGCGCCGCGCACACCGATGCGGCTCAATGTCCAGAGCGTCGAAGCCGGCGAAGCGCTGCTCGCCTTCGGCCCCGCCCCTGTCGCGGGCGCGCAAAAGGCAATCAAGACTTTGAACCTTTCCGCGCGCGGCGACCTCATAGAAGCGGCGGCCAATCTGTTTTCGCATTTGCGGACGCTGGACGCGGCGAAAGCGGCCATGATCGCGGTGATGACGCTGCCGCAGGAGGGCCTCGGCGAGGCGATCAATGATCGACTACAGCGCGCCGCCGCGCCGCGCTAAAGGAGGTTGGGCGACATGAGACGGTTTCGCTTGATGTTTGCAGCTTACGCCGCCGTGCTCATTGTGGGTGCGGCGATCGGAGACAATCTCGCGCGCGCCGAAGTTCAGAAATTCCTCAATCCCTGCGGCAGCCAGAAAATGTGCGCGTCCTATCGACTGGTGCTGACCCCGCCCGATGGCTGGGTGCTCGACAAGGACGCGACCGCCAGCAACAACGTCCAGATGCTCGTGCCCAAGGGCAAGACCTTCGCCAACGCCGAGCCGCTGATCTACGTGCAGGTGCTCTATCACCGCGACAAGCAGCAGCCGCTGGCCGACTTCGCCCGCGTGAGCAACGAGAGCTGGATGAAGGACAACACGAGCGCCAAGATTTCAGAACTGCCGGCGGTCGAGCGGGCGAACGGCAAAGCCGGGTTCCTGCGCTTTGCCTTCGAAAATCCGAAAAAGCCGCAGCAGGCCTACGAGGTCGGCGCGCTTGGCGTGGATTCCGACAATGACGGCAACGAATTCGTGCTGGACGTGGTGATGAGCGCCTCAAGCAAGCAGGCGCTGAGCCGTGCCGAGCAGACTTATGTCACCTTCCTGAAGGCCAATTGATCGATTACATTGGGCGTATCCGCAAATGGAAACGCCCCATGCTCGATAAGCCGGACAACACGCCAGCCAAAGCCATCAGTCCCGAATTGCTCGCCCGCTTCGCGGCGATCGTCGGCGAGAAATTCGCCATTATCGATCCGCAGATGCAGGCGCCGTATCTTCTGGAAATGCGTGACCTGTTCCACGGCCATACGCCGATGGTGCTGCGGCCGGGCTCGGTCGCCGAGGTCTCGGCGATCCTGAAACTTGCCAACGAGACCAAGACCCCGATCGTGCCGCAGGGCGGCAATACCGGGCTCGTCGGTGGCCAGATCCCGCATCACAACGAGATCGTGCTCTCGGTGAACCGGCTCGACCGCGTCCGCGAGGTCGACCCCACCTCGAACACCATCACCGTGGAAGCCGGCGTCACCCTGCAGCGCACCCGCGAGGCGGCGGCCGAAGCTGACCGGCTTTATCCGCAATTGCTGCCGTCGGAAGGCACCTGCACCATCGGCGGCAATCTCTCGACCAATGCCGGCGGCACCGCGGCCTTGGCGCACGGCATCGCGCGCTCGCATGCGCTTGGCCTCGAAGTGGTGCTCGCTGACGGCCGCGTGCTCCACAATCTCAACAAGCTGAAAAAAGACAATACCGGCTACGACCTGAAGAACCTGTTCATCGGCGCCGAAGGCACGCTCGGCATCATCACCGCAGCAGTGTTGCGTCTCGTGCCGCGGCCGCGTGCGATCGAGACCGCCTTCCTCGGCGTCGCCTCGCCGGAAGCCGCGCTCAAGCTGTTGCTGCTCGCCCAAGCACGCGCCGGAAACGACATTACAAGCTTCGAGATCATGACCCGGCGCGGCATCGAACTGGTGCTTGCCAACGATTCGGTGAGCCGCGATCCGCTGGCCGAAAAGCACGACTGGTATGTGCTGATCGAGCTCTCCTCGCAGGACGCCGTCGGGGCGCGGCTCGTGCTCGAGGAAATCCTCGAGAAGGGCCTGGAACTCGAATTCGTCACCGACGCCGTCTTCGCCGACAGCCTCGAACAGGCCAAGGCGTTCTGGCGCATCCGTGAAATGTTCGGCGAAGTGCAGCGCCATGCCGGCGGCTCGATCAAGCACGACGTCTCGGTGCCGGTCGCCTCAGTGCCGGCGTTCATCGCTGAGGCTAACGCGGCCGTGACCAAGCTCATTCCCGGCGCGCGGCCCCTTCCTTTCGGCCATCTCGGCGACGGCAACATCCATTATAATGTCACCCAACCCGAAGGCGCCGACAAAGCCGAGTATCTCAAGCGCTGGGACGAGGTGAACGCGGTGGTCTTCAACGTGGTGAAGAAATACGGCGGTTCGATCTCGGCCGAACACGGCATCGGCGTGATGAAGCGCGACCTGTTGCCATCCGTGAAGGACCCGGTCGCAATCGAGCTCATGCGCGGCATCAAGCAGCTCCTTGACCCGAACGGCATTCTCAATCCCGGCAAAGTGCTCTAAGCACAAGCTGGCTTTCTTCTCCTGGGAATGACGGTTTGACCATTCAAGAGCAAGTTTTCATTGCCGGCGCCGGTCCGGTCGGGCTGGTGGCGGCTGCGCATCTGGCGCGCGCCGGCGTTCCCGTCACGGTGTTCGAAGCGGGACCCGATCTGTCGGAAGAATCGCGCGCTTCGACCTTTCATCCGCCCACCCTCGACATGCTGCACGCGCTCGGCGCGGCCGAGCCGATGATTGCGCAGGGGTTGAAGGCGCCGGCGTTTCAGTACCGCAGCAAGAAGCACGGCTTGCTCGGGCGCTTCGAGTTCGGCGCCATAGCCGATGTCACCGCGCATCCCTACCGGCTGCAATGCGAGCAATCCAAACTGACGCGCATCCTCGCCGGCCTGATGCGCGGCGACCCGAATTTCGAGCTCAGGTTCGACAGCGAGGTCACGGCGGTCGAGCAGGATGCGGCAAGCGTTGAAATCACGATCGCCCGCAACGGCAAGAGCGAGCGCCAACGCGGCCGCTATCTGATCGGCGCCGACGGCGCCAGCAGCAAGGTCCGCCGCGCTCTCGGCGTCGAGTTCGATGGCTTCACCTGGCCGGATCGGTTGCTGGTAGTCAGCACACCGTTCGATTTCCCTTCGGTGATTCCGGAACTCGATTCAGTGAGCTATACCGCCGATCCGGAACGCTGGTACTTTCTGCTGCAGATCCCCGGCCTATGGCGCGTGATGTTCCTGGTCAACGAAGACGCCAGCGACGAGCGCGTGCAGAGCCGCGAATTCGCACAAGGCCTGATGGCCGGCGTGGTGCCCGGCATCACGAATTATGAGATCGACCACATCACGCTCTACAAGGTGCACCAGCGCGTCGCCAAGACATTTCGGCACGGCCGCGCTTTCCTGATCGGCGACGCCGCTCATATCAACAATCCGCTCGGCGGCATGGGCATGAACGGCGGCATTCACGACGCGGTCAATCTCGCCGCGCGCTTGGCCGAGGTCTGGCACAAGCAGGCGCCGGATTTGGAGCTCGACCGCTTCGACAAGCAGCGGCGGCTGGTGACGCTCGAATACATCCAGAAATACACGATCCAGAACAAGAAGAACCTGGAATCGTCCGGCGACGAATTCGGGCGGATGCTCAAAGACATCGCCGCCGATCCGCAAAAGACGCGCGATTATCTGTTGCGCACCTCGATGATCGCGAGCCTGCATCGCGCCGAGGAATTGGGTTAGCGCCATCATCGGTCTTGACGCGTCGCCGCCTGTGACCGTCAGAAGTCGGCCAGCCAGCCCTGCGCCGCGGCATACCGGACGAGTTCGGCGCGCGTCTTGATGTCGAGCTTCTCCGAGCCGCGCGCGCGATAGGTTTCGATTGACTTGACGCCGACGTCGAGTCGCCGCGCGATTTCCTTGTTGGTGAAGCCGAGCGCGACGAGCTTGAGAACCTCGGCCTCGCGCTCGGTCAATGCCAGACCGCCGCCCTCCGGGCCGGGGCGGCCGCCATTCTTCGCGTTCGGCTGAAACACCCGCCCGGCGATCGCCGGATCGACATAGACCCCGCCGGACAGAACGGCGCGAATGGCAGCCGCCAGATTTTCGGCCGCCGTCCGCTTGAGGACATAGCCGCGGATGCCGGCATCCAAGGCCTGTTTCAAATAGGCGCGGTCCTCGTGCAAAGTGAGAACGAGCAGCTTCACCGCGGGCAAGTCTTCGGCCAGGCGGCGGCCGAGCGCGATGCCGTTCAATTCGGGCATCGAAATGTCGATGACCGCGAGGTCCGGCTTCTGTTCCTTGATGATGCGGAGCGCGACAAGCCCGTTTGTCGCTTCGCCGACAAGCTCGAGATCATCCTGCGCCTTGATCAAGGCCCGAAGCCCATCCAGCACGATCGGATGATCGTCGGCGAGCACGATGCGGGCTCGTTCGGTCACGCCACGGCTCTCACGGTCGTGGCCGGAATGCGGGCGAAGATCGCCGTCCCCGAGCCCGACGACGATTCGATCTCAAGCTCGCCGCCGATCAACGTCAGCCGCTCGCGCATGCCGGCAACCCCCAGCCCGCCGCTACGCAAGTTCCCAATCCCCGAAGCAGCACCGATATCGAAACCGCAGCCGTTATCCTCGATCGTCAACCGCACTTGCGCATTGACCCGCTCGATGACGACGCTGACGCTGGTCGCACCGCGCGCGTGTTTGACGATATTAGTGAGGGCCTCCTGCACCACGCGATAGATGACGGTGCAGATCTCGTCGGAAAGATCGCCGATCTGGGCTTGATCGCAATGGAAGTCGGTGGCGATGCCAGATTGCTCGCCCCATTCGGCGACATAATTGGCGAGCGCTATCGACAGGCCGAGCTCGTCGATCGACGCCGGACGCAGTTCCCAGGCGACGTGATGCAGCGTGCGGCCGATTAATTCAAGCAAGCGGCCGAGCCGGCGAAAACGCGGGCGTACCGCCTCGTCGGTCACGCCTTCAATGCTTTTGATCTCGAGCATGGCGGCAGCCAGGTTTTGGCCGGTCTGATCGTGCAGTTCATGGGCGAGGCGAAGCCGCTCCTGCTCCTGCGCCTGGATGTATCGGCGCTGCAGAACTCTCGCGCTCGATCTGTGCTGCATTCAACAGCTCGGCGGCGAGCTTTCGCGCCGATATATCGACCACCGTGATCATCACCAGATTGGCGCTGCTGGACATGATCGGATTCAGTCCGATCTCGACCGGAAACTCGCTGCCGTCTTTGCGCCGGCCGTAGAGATCGCGTCCGGCGCCCATCGGACGGGATTGCGGACGGCGGGCGAACCCCTCTCTGAGCGCGAGATGACCGTCGCGAAACCGTTCGGGGACCAGGACCTCTACCGGCTGGCCGACCAATTCGCCGTGCGAATAGCCGAATTTCTTCTCCATGCGCGCATTCAGCAGCACGATGCGACCGTGATCATCGACGACCATGACGCCGTTCGGCGCGGAATTGAACAGAATTGCGAATTCCTCGATGGTCGGCTCGCGATCGATGCCGAGCGTGCCGACCGATCGCAGAATGCGGCGCTCAAGGACATGGACCAGCGCTATCGCAAGTAGCAGCAAAGCGCCGCCGCCGATCGCGAGTGTCGTCAGTGCCTGGTGCATAGGCGCATCGAGCACCTGGTCCGTAACAATGGTAGAGATGCGCCAACCCAGCAGGCTTGAGATGTCGATAAAGCCATGAAACGGCACACCATCACGATTTACCGCTATTCGGAGACCGACACCCTCGGCCGCAAGCGGTTTCAGCGTGTGCGTTCCCACATATACGTCGTGCTTCAGCGAGCGCGCCACGAACATTCCGTCGCGATCTATGATGCTAACGGTTTGATCAGGATGGATATGCAAGCTCGTCAGGATATCTCTGAAGCGAGTCGCCGGAAGACCCGCGACCATCGCAAAGGCGAGACGATCGCCGCGAAAGACCGGAATCATCACAGCTACAATGAATTGCTTGTACAACGGGGAAAAGAAGACATTCGAAACCACGGGTTTTCCCGTCTGCACAACACGCCCGAACGCCTCGACGATCTGAGGCCGTTTCACCGCATTGCCCGGAGTTCCAAAAGGAACCGCAGTATTGACGAGCTGTTCGAGCTGCAGATCATGCAGCACGATCTGGATGCCGATTTTTTTGGAGACATCGTCCGACTCCCCGTAAAAGCCTTCGATGTCGCCATCTTGCAGCAGCGGCGAACTCGCCAGCGCCGTGAGGAGGTTTTGCGCCGCAACAACCTCGCGCTCGATCGCCGCCGTCGCTTCCACCGTCTCGTCGCGCGCCGACTGCTCGATATGAGCGCGCGCGGTGCGGGCAGATTCGACCGCCAGATATCCGGCAAGGAACAAAGCCGGCGTCAAGATCGCGAGCACGATCGAGATCGCATAAACGCGCGCCGGGCGACGGCTGCCGCGCAACACTGCGACTTGCGGAAAGAATCTCGTCAAGGTCTCGTCAGTCCCTGCTGCGCCGAGTCACGAATCGCCGAATGATCGCGCGGCCCACCCCGTCGTCAGAGACTACTATATGTCTGCGAGACTGCGAATCGGAACCGGTTTCGTCTGAATCCAACAGAAAAGGCGTTCGAAATCGGTCCGACGGGAACAAATCCCCTTTCGCCGCCGTCCCGCTAGAAATCGACCCAATCGTCGCCGCGCCAGTAACCCTGGCCATCATGCTCGCGCCACACGTAGCGTTCGTCCGGACCCCACTGCCAGCCGTCGGGATGAACGATCACGTGGGTTCCGGGCGGATAGAGATAGTTCTCGTGCGTGTGCCAGCAGATATTGCCGTTGCAGGCGACCGCCGCCAATGCGCCCGAAAAATCGCCGGCCAACGCCGAAGCAGCCATGGCCGCGCCGAGAATCGTCCTGTTGAGCGATTTCATCGTGTGCCTCCGTTGCACATCGTCAAAGTGCGAACAACGAGACAACGAAGTCTCGGTTCCCGTTCGCGACATGCAAAAACCGCGACACGCGGATGCCGATTTCACTTCGCGCGCTGTTTGGTTCCAGTTCCGGCATCCGGTGTTCAAACGCGAATTCGCCAACATTGCGCCCAACGACTTAGATCATGTTTGCGTCGGCAGGAAAGGAGGCGTCGGTAGTGCAACGTTGTAGGGGGAGATTGGCCTATGGGACAGGCACATCTACACCGCCAAAACGGCAAGCTATCGCCGACCCGGCGCAATATCGAAGAATCAAATGCCGACGAAGCTGACGTCGGCGCGATCATGAAAGAAAATGCCGAGCTTCGACAACTTGTGATTTCAGCTATCCGAGCTCGTGATCAGAAACGCTTTGCTGCATAGATGAGGGGCAGTCGAGACTGCCAAGGGGATCTTGGCAGTCTCTCTCTTGCGTCGTGACGCGAGACATCGCGTACCCAGCCTTGCGTACAAACCCTTTTGCGTAGCAGGCCTTCGCGTGGTGGTCTCCGCGAGCGCCCGGTGCTCGCTATTGACGGTCGGCATTTCGTGGTGAGCGCCGGGTTGTCGCCGCGTGGGAGACTGCCGCACAGGGCGTCAGGCCCTGCCGCTCCAGGCCCTGGCGGCTGCCGCGGCATGGCCAAGACGCGACACAGCCTCCGCCGCGATACGTCCGCCAAGACCCGCATCAAGCCTCGCATCAAGCCTCGCATCAAGACGCGTACTGGTCATATTTTGCGGGCGCCGACCGACAATGCTGCCCAGCGCGCTGCGGAGGCTTTCGTGGCGGAATTTGAAGCCGCTGATCAGCGCGCGGGTCGGCAGCACACGTTGTCCGCCGAGCAGAAGCTCGTCAGCGAAACCGCCTAGCGGGCGAAGTGCCGCAGCGGGGATGGTCATGATCGCCGGCCGGTGGAAGGCGCGCGCCAATTCTCCGCTGAACTCGGCGTTGCGCACCGGGATCGGCGCGGTCGCATTGACTGCGCCGGAAAGCTGGGGCGTCACCATGATATGCGCGATCAGGCGGACGAGATCGTCGCGCTCGATCCATGACATCCATTGCCGGCCGTCGCCGATCGGTCCGCCCAGGCCGAACTCGAACGGCGCGAGCAGCCGGCTCAAAAATCCGCCCTCGCTGCCAAGCACCAGTCCGGTCCGCAACCGCACGACGCGTGTGACGCTGCTTTCCGCGCGCATCGCCATGCGCTCCCAGGCGTCGCAGATCCGGCGCGTGAAGCAATCCCTGCCATCATCGGATTCGGTGAGCGTCTCGTCGCCCCATAGGCCGTACCAGCCGATCGCCGAGCCGCTGATAAGGAGCGCCGGCGCGATCTCGAGCCGACCGATCAGCCTCACGACATCGCGCGTCATCTTCAAGCGTGAGCGCAGGATCCGCCGCTTTTTGGCCGCGGTCCACAAGCCGTCGGCGATCGGCTCGCCGGCGAGATTGATGATCGTGTCGATCGGGGTGTCATTGCTGATTTGCGCCAGCGAAGCGATAAGCCGGAACGGCGGCGGCAACGTAGACGCCTTGTCGGGATCTCGCGCCAACGCGGTCACGTCGTGCCCGGCTTGCGTCAGCGCCGCAACGAGGCGGCGGCCGACAAACCCGGCGGCGCCAGTGACCAGCACACGGCGCCGCTCCCGCAGCACAGCGACCAATTCCGCGGCATTGCCTGGTACGAGCCGCCGTGTTCGGCGCGCCGCAAAATAATCGCGCAGGCCCGACACGATAACGCCCAGCGCCGCCAGCGCCATCAGCAGACTCCAGACGCCGCGGAAGGAAAATTTCAGCGCCGTCGGTTCATGCGCCCATTGCAGCAGGCTTGGCACCAGCAGGCAGAGGATGGCGCCATAGTTCAGCGTGAGCAGCGTGTGATTGGTGCGCTCGCTTGCCGGCAGCTTCCGGCTCAAATCCTCTTCAACGAAATCAACAAGCGTAATGACCAGTTCGATCGTCAGGAGCGTCAGCAGCGCCAGCGCCCAGGCGCCACGGGTGTCGAACCAGCCAAGCAGAATGAAGACTAAGGCGTAGAGCAGATTGCGCGCCGCATGCAGCGCGAGCTCATGCTGCTGCGAGACGCGCCAGGCGAGCCGCTCGGTCAGTTCATGATGAAAGACCGTGTCGAAGCCGCCCATCACGATTTGCGCGAGCATCAAGGTCCAGAACAGCTGTGATGTCATCGTACGCGCTCCCGAAACACTCCAACCTGGCGAATGAGCAAACCGAGACCCGGGTGGTCGACCTCGAGCGCGAATTCGAAGCGGCCGTCGCCGCATTCGGAATGCGTCACGGTCATCGCCGGCGAGAGCCAGCGCGGCAGGCCGAAACGCCGGCCGAACAGCGTGAAGAAATACCGCTCGCTGCGAAACATCAGGGCACCACCGCGCACGCCGATCTCGAGCTCCATACTGAAGCCGCGGCCCAAATATTCCTCGATGCCGGTCGGGCCGGCGAAGCGCTTGGCGGAGTGGATGATCTGCGGAAAGCCGCGGCGCCGGGCATAGAGGCGCGTCCAGATCTGCCCGCCGGTCGCCATGTCTTCGGTCACGGTGACGACGCTCGGCACGTTAGCGTCGCGCGAAAGCGGCAGCGGCGAGCCGACCAACCGTCCCAATTGCGCGAGGCACCAGCCGGACGCGCTCATGCGCGTCTCGACGATTTCGCCGGCATAGACGACGGTGCGGCCGCCGGCGAGCCGCTTGGTGAAGCGCCGACGGATCGGCAGCGGCAGCGACGTCCAGTCCTCATCCGATAACAGCGCGCGGAAACGAAGGTCGCCGAGGCGCTCGTCGGGCTTCGGCGCGGCAAGACCGCGAAGATCCTCGAGAAGGCCTGCGTTGGCGAGCCCGGCATTTATAACGCCGGCACTCGCCAGGCCTGCACGTGCAACGCCCGCATTCGCAACGCTCGCATTTAACGAAGGCATGGCCCACTCCATCACGCGAGACGGCAACCGCGTTACTTTCTCCGTTTCACCAGCGACACCAGACTGACGATGCGCGCGCCGAGGCGGACCAGAGCCGCGATCTGCGTGCGCGGCACGGCATGCATCTGGCCGTACCAGCGGTCCATGGTGTCGACGAATTCCAGAAGCGCATTGAGCCGCGCCTGCGCGACCGGATGGACCTTGCTGTCGCCTTCGGCCTCGGCGCCGCAAGCGCGCAATGCCGCGATCGCCGGGTCGATCTCGCGCTCTTTGCGGCCGGCGGCGATGCGCGCGAAGATCTCCCACGGATCGGTCTCGGCCTCGAAATGCTCGCGCCGGTCGCCCTTGATCGGAACGCGGCGGATCAGGTTCCAGGCCTGCAATTCCTTGATCGAATTTGACACGTTCGAGCGCGCGAGACCGAGCCGCTCGGAAATCTCCTCCGCCGTGAGCGCGCGTTCCGAGACGTAGAGCAGCGCGTGAATCTGGGCGACTGAACGGTTGACCCCCCATTTGCCGCCCAAATCGCCCCATTGCAGGACGAAATGCTCGATGGCGGCGGCCAATTCGCGGGGCCGGAGGCTTTCATCTGCTTTCGTAATTTCTGTCATAACAGAAATATCGGAAAATACAGACGCAAAGTCAAGGGGCCTGGAAAAGCCTGCCGTTTGGGCGAAGGATTTAAGGTAAAAGAAGCCTGGGATCAGGTGATCGAATGCTCACAAAAACTGAATCGGCGGCCGAGGACACGCGCAAAGGCGGCCGGGCGGACGCGCAAACGGCCGCGGAAACCTGGCTCGCCGAGTTCCAGGACGCGCTGGCCGCCGGGACTCAGGCGCGGCTTCGGCCGCTGTTTCATGCCGACAGCTATTGGCGCGACGTGCTGGCGCTGACTTGGCGCATCGCGACGTTCGCGGGCGTCGAGGCGATTGTCGATGAGCTCGCGGCCCGGGTGAAAGCGGCCCAGCCGAACGGATTTGCGATCGCCTCCGGTCGCACTGCTCCGCGCTGGGTGATGCGCGCGGGCACGGACGCGATCGAGACGATTTTTCGCTTCGAAACGCAGGCCGGCCGCGGCAGCGGCGTGCTGCGGCTCACGCCCGATGTCGGGGACGGCGGCAAGCTCAAAGCCTGGACGCTTCTGACCGCGCTCGACGAGATCAAGGGCCATGAAGAGAAGCGCAGCCACGCGCAGCCGGGCGACAAGACGTACTCGCGCGACTTCCGCGGGCCCAATTGGCTCGACGTCCGCAAAACGACAGCAGCCTGTGCCGACCGCGATCCGACCGTGCTGGTCATCGGCGGCGGCCAGGCCGGCTTATCGGCGGCGGCCTGTCTCGGCCAACTCGGCGTCGACACGCTGATCGTCGATCGCTGGCCGCGCATCGGCGACAATTGGCGCAAGCGCTATCATGCGCTGGTGCTGCACAATCAAATGCACGTCAATCACCTGCCCTATATGCGCTTCCCGCCGAACTGGCCGGCTTACATTCCCAAAGACAAGATCGCCGGCTGGTTCGAAGCCTATGTCGAGAGCATGGAGCTGAACTACTGGCCTGCGACGACGTTCGAAGGCGGCAGCTACGATGAAGCGGCGGAGCGATGGTCGGTCACGTTACGCAATGCCGGCGGCGCCGCGCGCAAGATGCAGCCGCGCCACATCGTCATGGCGACGGGACTGAGCGGCGCCCCGAGCATTCCGAAGATTCCAGGCTTGGAGAATTTTGCCGGCCCGGTTCTGCATTCGAGCCGATACGACGAAGGCGAGGCATGGCGAGGCAAGCGGGCGCTGGTCATCGGCTCCGGCAATAGCGGCCACGACATCGCGCAGGACCTGCACGCCAGCGGCGCCAAGGTGACGCTGGTGCAACGCTCCTCGACCATGGTGGTCAATGTCGAGCCGAGCGCGCAATTGCCTTACGCGCTCTATGACGAGGGACCGCCGCTTGAAGACTGCGATCTCATCACCATGTCGGTGCCGCTTGAGATCGCGCGCAAGGGCCATCAGCTTCTGACCGAGAAGGCCAGGCGGATCGATCAGGAACTGCTCGACGGACTCGAACGCAAGGGCTTCAAACTCGATTTCGGCGATGACGGCGCCGGCTGGCAGTTCAAATACCTCACCCGCGGCGGCGGCTATTACTTCAATGTCGGCTGCTCCGATCTCATCGTCAAAGGCGAAGTGGGCCTCGTCCAATTCGCCGATATCACCGGCTTCGCCCCCGAAGGCGCCCGTCTCAAGAACGGCGCAACGCTCGATGCCGACCTGATCGTGCTGGCGACCGGCTACAAGGATCAGAACGACATCGCGTGCGGCCTGTTCGGCGCCGGCGTCGCCGACCGCATTGGGCCGATCTGGGGCTTTGGCGATGGCAACGAATTGCGCAACATGTTCGTGCGCACACCGCAGCCCGGCCTGTGGTTCATCGCCGGCAGCTTCGCGCAGTGCCGGATCTATTCGAAATATCTGGCGCTGCAGATCAAGGCGTCGGAGATCGGGCTGTTGGGTTAGCGCCGCGCCGTTCTTTTTCGGCCGGCTTTCCTGGTCCGAGCCCTGACCTTGGCTCTAGTCCTGGCCCTGTTCCTTGCGGCTTTCCTGGAGGCCGCCTTCTTGCGGCTTGACCGCCCGGCTGCCGCTTTCCTCTCCGCCCGCATCTTGCGCCGGCGCCGCACGACGCGGTCGCGGCACGCCTGGCACAGGCAGTGGCGGCGGCCCTTGAAGAAATAGTCGCGATAATCCTTGCCGTAATCGTAGGTGATTTCCTCGCCGGGCTCGATCCGCCGTAAGGCCACGATGTGGATGCCGCCGTTGCGCGAGGTCGGTTCGGCATTGGGCCGGCAGGAATGATTGGCATAGCGGCCCAGATTCCAGCGCGGCGAGCCGTCGATGGTCCACTTCTTGTTGAGGATGAAGAGGTAGCGCGAATTGCGCGCCTCGTAGCGCTCGGCTTCCTCTTCGGCCAGCAGTGGACCGCGATAGGCGACAATGGATGCGCGCCGCTTGATCGGCTTAACCGCAAACATGCCGAGGCCGGTCGTCGAGCGGCCAATTCGAAATGCGCGTCGAGGCATGGCGGGGAATATGCAGCAGATTCGCGCGTTGTCATCAGCAATTTGCGATCACCCCGGCCCGCGCGGCGGCGCGGAAGCCGGAGGCCGTTTCGCCGCTCACGGTGTCGAGCGTGGCGCTACTTTTGCGCCAGCGCCTGTGAATAATGGGCGTAGAACAGGTCGACCCGCTGCTGCCACATCGCGACAAAAGCGCCCGAGGTCAGGTTGTCGACCGACTTCCAGATTTGCTTGATCGCCGGCAGCGTATTCTGCCAGATCGCGCGCTTGCACCACTTCTCGCCTTTGACGCGGCCCTCGTCGGTGGCGCACATCGACTTCCAGGCGATCCGCTCGGGATGGCTGACATGCTCCTCCGCGCCCTGCGTGCCCTGCTGATGGATCAGGTAGAGGTCGCTCAAGGTCGGTTTCTTGTGCGTATTGATCTCGAACAGGATCGCCGCGGTGACGAATTTGTAGACGGCGGCGACGGAATTGTCGCGCGAGTCCGTGATCTCGCCCGCGCCGTATTTGTCGAATTCGTAATGGCTGAGCTGGAACAGGCCAATATAGGAGCCGGTGCGTTGCTTGGGATCGAAGCCGGATTCGATCCGCGCTACGGCTTTCATGAAACCGATATCCATGCCGAGAACCGTCGAGGCAAGCTCGACCTCATCGATCGGCGTCCCTTCCGGGATCACCTTGACGGCCTGCAAGACGGTATCCGCGGGTTTGATGTCCGGCGGCACTTCGGAATAGACGTAATAGGCAAGATAGGTCAGGTCCGGTTTCAACGGCATTGAATCCGGATAGGTGTCCTCGATGGCGCCGCCGATCGCCACGACTTGCTGCGGTTCGGAAACGACCGGCTGTTCTTTTGCCAGATCATTTGTTTGCTGTTGTAAGGCAACGCTTGAAGCGGCATCGGCAGCTCTTTGCGCCGCGTTCTCAGTCGCGCTCACGACGGCGTTTTCGGAAGCCGTCTTGGAGGCCTTCTCAGCCGCCGCATTTTCCTGAGGTGCAAGTTGCGGAGCGCTTCCCCGGAATGGAAAAGCGAGCATAACCGCTAAAACGAGCGCGGCCGTGAGAGTGCAGGCGAATAAGAACGCCTTCATGCCCAGCCCCGGCGACAGTGATCGCAGCACTGCCTTCCGCAAATGCGATCACGCGCCCTGCGCGGTGACAAGAAGCTTCACCGTCGAACGTTCCAGTTCCCGTCAATATTTTGGAGTTTGTTGCACACGGGCCACAAGGTCTGTGGACAGTGTCCCGTGATGGAACAAATGAATGGAACTTTTTGCTGTGACAGCCTCGATCCGGGTCGGATGCCGGACACTCCAAATTGAACTAAATTGAACTATGCGCTCGCCTTGATGCCGCTCGTTCGCGCCGGCACTGCGCCATCCGAGCTGAGAATCACACGCTGGGTCATGGTGCCGACGGCGAGCGCGCCGATGACGAGAAGAATGCCGGCAATCCATAGCGCCCAGTCATAGCTGCCGAGCCACGCCACGATGTAGCCGGTGACGATGGGCGCGATGAGGCCGCACAGATTGCCGCTGAGAATGGTGAGACTGATCGCCTTGCCGACGTCGCGCGCGCGATGCACGAGATCGGTCACCAGCGACAGATTGAGCGAGATCGCCGCGTTGATGCCGGTCAGCGAGACAGCAAACAGGGTCAGGATCAATGTCGTGTCGTTCGTGAACGGCACTAGAGCCAGCGCCGCGGCAAGAAGCAGACAGACCATCACCACGACGCGGCGGCGGCCGGCAAGGAGCGTGTCGCGTTGCAAGAGCCGGTCGCTGATCAGACCGATGACGATGCTCGCCGGCACCGCGATCGCCCAGGGGATGGCGGTATAAATCCCGGTCTTCATGATGGTGAGATGCTTGGTGTCCTGCAGATAGCTCGGCAGCCAGAACAGCAGCAGATAAAGCGCATAGATGCCGGAAGCCTGCCCGATCATCGCGCCCCATTCCGATGGCGATTTGAGCAAATCGAGCAGCACCGCGGGACTACCCGCGACGCCGACTTCGTCGGGCGAGCCCGCCGAACGCTCGCTGAGAATCTTGGTGCGTTCCGCGTCGGACAGCCAGTTCACCTTTTCCGGCCGATCGAACCAGATCAGGTTGCAGATGAGCCAGACCAGGCCGAGCGCGGCGAGCGCGATGAAAGCCGCGCGCCAGCCCCAGCCGCTGGTGATCCAAGCCACGACAAGCGCGCCGAGCGCCGGTCCCAAAAAGCTTCCGGCACTCCAGAACACATTGGCGATGCCGCGCTCCTTCGCCGGCATCCACTCGCGCACGATGCGGCCGCAAGACGGGATGGAGGTCGCTTCGCCCGCCCCCATGACCAGGCGGGTGATGAGAAGCGTCGAGAAGCTCCAGACGCCCGCAGTCGCTGCCATCGCCAGCGACCACAGAGCGATGCCGATGGAATTGATGTTCCGCGCCGTCGAGCGATCGAGCATGATGCCGATCGGCAGGAGGAAGATGACATAGGTCCACAGGAACGAGGAGAACAGATAGCCCATCTGCACCGGCGAGAGCGAGAACTCGCTGCGCACCGATTGCGCAACAACACCGAGCGCCGCGCGGTCCATGTAATTGATGGTGACCAGCGCCAAAGTCAGCAGATAGATCCAGCCGCGCCGGAACTGGAATGGGGATGCACTTGCTTTGCCGCTGCCTTGGTCGCTCATCGTTTCCTCTGTCTTTGACGATTTATTCTGTTTCTGAAGCTTTTCGCCGTGCTGCATGAACTTAAAGACGGCAAGTCACGCATGGCCGTGATCCAACAGACGGCCGAGACCCGCGATCGACCAGTCGTCACCGAACGCCGTCTTGAGCCGGTTCAGGCAACCCCACAGCACCGCCTGATTGCTATTGACCACCGGCTTGCCGAGCGCACGCTCGATGGCATCGACCGCCTCGATCTGCGTCGTATTGGTGCAGCTCAAGAACACGCCGTCGATCTCCGGGCTGTCGTTCTCGACTGCGAGTTCATACCAGCGCTGCGGCGTGATCGCTTCGAAGGCAGCCGGCGTCGCGCAGGCGAGCGCGACGTCCTTGACCACGGTGAAGCCGGCCGCGCTGAGATAGGCGATGATGTCGGCATTGCTGTGATAAGGACTGAGCGCCAGCACCTTTTTCACCTTCAGCGCGCGCAGCGCCTCGTTGACTAGGCTCGAGGTCGACACCGCTTCGATACCTGTCGTCTTGCGAATGAGATTGAGGATGCGCGCCTCGCCATCGGCGCCCTCCTTCATCGAGGTATAGGTGCAGTGGAACACGATGAGATCGGGCTTGGCATCGGCCAGGGTGTCGGCGGCATGGGTGATCTCGTCGGTAAGCTCGGCGACGGTTCGCGGCGGCCCGCCGGCGACGCGGCCGCGCGCGACATGAACGCCAAGCCCGGCCGGCGCGAACCGGTTGAATTGCGGCTCGGTCATGCGATTGACCGAAGGGATGATGAGGCCAATGCGCGCGCGTGGTTCGGCGACAGCATCCATGCCGGTACTCCCAATTCGTTCTGTAGCTTACGATCTTCAGGGAAGCTTAGAGCATGACGCCGAATGTGAAAATCGGTTTTTCAATCCCGCAGCGCAACCGTGTATTGCAGTGTGCGCTGCAAACCGGCTCGGCAATCGATCCAGCTGAATCGATTCTAAAATTAACACTCAAATCGAAACTTAGATGGACACTTGCCGGCCGATCTCGACCACCTGCTCGCTCGGCAGCCGGAAATAATCGGTGACATGGGTCGTGTTGCGCAGCATGGCGGCGTACAGCGCCTCCTGCCAATGCGGCAGCGCCGCCCCGCGCTCCTTGTGCAGAACGATTTCATGGCCGACATAGTAGGTCACGTCGTCGAGCCCGATGGCGCAGCCTTTTTGCGCAGCCTGGTGCAGGAGACGCGGAATATCCGGCCGTTGCATGAAGCCGAAATGCGTCGTCACCCGCCAGAAATTCTCGCCTTCCTTGGCGATCGTCATCAGTTCCGGCCAACGCACCCGCGGCCGCGATTCGGTCAAAACACGCAGCACCAGGACATGCTCGTGCAACGCGCGGTTTTGCTTGAGGTGCCACATCATCACCGGTGGCACGCCATTGGACGTGCGGGTGAGAAAGACCGCGGTGCCGGGCACGCGCGGGATATTACGGTCCTTCAGATCGTCGAGGAACTTCGCCACCGGCACCGGCGTCTGTTCGAGGCTCGTGGCAACCGCGACCGAGCCGCGATGCCAGATCAGCATCGCGCCATAGACCAGCGCGGCAAGTACGAGCGGCACATAGCCACCCTCCAAGATCTTGAGCGAGTTGGCCGCGAAAAAGCCGGCATCGATGAAGATGAACACCGCGGCAAGCGCGATGCTGAACGAGAGCCGCCACTGCAGCACTTCGCGCATGGCGATGAACAGAAGAAACGACGTCATCAGCATGGTCGCGGAGACGGCGATGCCATAGGCGGCGGCAAGATTGTCGGACTTACGGAACAGAAGCGTCAGCGCGATGGTGACGATCATCAACAGCCAGTTGACGACGCCGACATAGATCTGGCCGTAGCCCTTCTCCGAGGTCTGTTTGATCGTCAGGCGCGGCAGCCAGCCGAGCTGAATCGCCTGCCGCGTCATCGAGAAGGCACCGGTGATGATCGACTGGCTGGCAATGATGGTCGCCACCGTGGCGAGCCCGACGAGCGGCATCAGCAGCGGCTGTGGACACAGCCGATAGAAGATATTGTCGGCGATCGACGCGCCGTTGAGCGCGATGGCGCACTGGCCGGCATAATTGAGAACGAGACATGGAAATACGATTCCTGACCAGGCGAAGCGGATCGGCCGTTTGCCGAAATGCCCCATATCGGCATAGAGCGCTTCGGCGCCGGTCACGCAGAGAAAAATGCCGCCGAGCACCAGGAAGCCGCCGGTCCCGTTAGTGGCGAGAAGCCGCACGCCGTAAAGCGGATTGAGCGCGAGCAGCACGCCTGGATGCTTGGCAATGCCCCACACGCCGAGAACACCGATGGTGATGAACCAGACCAGCATGATCGGCCCGAACGCAGCCCCGATGCGCGAGGTGCCGAGCGGCTGCACCGCAAACAGCAGCGCCAGGATCGCGACCGCGCATGGCAGTACGTATTGATCGACGCTCGGCGCAGCGATGTTGAGGCCTTCGAGCGCCGACAGCACCGAAATCGCCGGCGTGATGGCGCCATCGCCATAGATCAGAGCGGCACCGAGCAGCCCGGCAAGGACGATCAGCGGCCGCCGGTGCCGCTGCACGCCAAGCAGCGACATCAGCGCCAGGATGCCGCCCTCGCCCTCGTTGTCGACGCTCATGGCGACGACGACGTATTTCACCGTCGTGACCATGAACAGGGTCCAGACCAGAAGCGACAAGATGCCGAGGATGCGGTCCGGCGTCGGATCGCCGTGCAGGAAGTCGAAGGCGGTCTTGAGCGTGTAGAGCGGGCTCGTGCCGATATCGCCGAAGACGATGCCGAGCGCGGCAAGCCCGCTCAGCGCCAGGCCGGCACGGGAGACATGGGGCGTGACCGGTTCGTGGATTTCTTCGGAGGTAACCGTGGCCATGCGGGATCAGCCGTCAGTATGAGCGAATATCGAAACGCACCGTTTCCGACTTGCGCCAACGGCCGTCGCCTGGAGCAAAAATGGAATATGTCCCGTGACACTGCCATGACACGGCTATTTGCAAGTGATCTTAGGCAAGTTGCGGCGAGGCGGCTAGGCCGCGCGCCGGCTAATGGCCAACCAGGCGCGCCGGGGTGTCGACCAGAATGCGCTGGCGCGTCTTCTGATCGGGCGTCCAATCGCAGAACAGATCGAGCAGATGGCCGTCGTCCGGCATGACCGCTTGCGGGATCGACGGATGCGGCCAGTCGGTGCCCCATATCAAACGCTCCGGGTTGGCGGCGACCAGCGCATCATGCAACGGCCGCGCATCGGCATAATCCGGAAACTGCTCCGAGCAGCGATAAACGGCGGAGAGCTTCACATAGGCATGTCCATCTCCGACCAGTTTCAGCAGCGCCTGGAAATTCGGATCGGCGACCCCGACAGCAGCGGGCACCATGCCGAGATGATCGACGATCACCGGCATGTTACGGGCGATATCGCACAGCGCCGCCGCCGACGGCGCGAGCATGCGGTGGTCGCAGAAGAATTGAGCGACCCAGCCAAGATCGGCCATGGTCTTGCGGAACACTTCAAACACGTCGAGACCGACGCCGCGCACATAATTCGGCGCTTGCGGAAACAAGTGAAAGCGCAACCCCCGCATGCCGAGTCTGTGCCAGTCACGCAAGGTCTCCGGCTTGATGCGAGTATCGGTGATGGCGATGCCGCGCAGGCGCTCCGGAAACCGTTCGAGCGCGTCAAGCACGACGCGGTTGTCGTAGCCATGCGCATTGCCCTGAACGATCAGGCCGTGGGCGAAGCCGAGATGATCGAGCAGCGCAAGCAGCTTCTCGACCGGCGCATCGGGCGGCGTATAGCCGCGGCCGGGCGTGTACGGAAATTTGTCCGACGGTCCGAAGATATGGAAATGCGAATCCCAGGCGCCGGGCGGCGGCATGACGCGCGGACGCTTCGGCCGCGCCGCCGGTCCGGCAATGCGCGGCGCTTCGCTTTGCATCAGCCGAGCGTGATGTTCGCGTCTTTAACGACGCGGCTCCACAGCTGCATCTGGCTTTCGATATAGGCGCCGAATTCCCCGGGCGTGGTCGGACGCGTCTCGACATTGAGCTCGGCGAAGCGCGACGTCACTTGCGGCGATACCAGCGCCTTGTTGGCGGCCGCGTTGAGCTTCTGCACGATCGCGGACGGCGTGCCGTGCGGAACGAAGATGCCGTTCCAGTCATAGCCTTCAAAGCCCGGCAAAGTATCGGACATCGCCGGCACGTCGGGCAGGCTCGCGAGTTTGCCCTTTCCGGTATGCGCGATCGCCTTGACCTTGCCGCCCTTGATCAGGCCGACGGCGGACGAGCCGTTGGCGAAGAAGAACTGCACCTGGCCGGCCATCACGTCGGTCAGCGCCAGACCGCCGCCGCGATAGGGTACGTGATTGATCTTGATGCCGGCCCGCTCGCGGAACAGTTCCAGCAACAGATGCTGCAGCGTGCCGTTGCCGGACGAGGCCATATTGATGCCGTCCGGCGTCGCCTTGGCATAGGCGATGACGTCAGCGGCCGTTTTCACCGGCAACGACGGCGTCGCGACGAGGATATTCGCCACCTCGCCGACCAGCACCACCGGCTCGAAATCCTTGCGGTAGTCGAACGACAAATGCGGATAGAGCGAGCCGTTGACCGAGAAGGCGGTCGCATCGTGCAGGATAAGGTAGCCGTCAGGCGCCGCCTTGGCGACGACCTCCTCACCGATCGTGCCGCCGGCGCCGCCGCGATTCTCGATGGCGAAGGCGTGGCCGAGGTCCTCGCCAAGCTTGGCATAGATAATGCGCGCGGTGGTGTCGGCGCCGCCCGCCGGCGGATACGGCACGATGACGCGCACCGGCCGGTCCGGCCAGTTCGTCTGCGCTGTTTGCGCCAGCGCCTGCGTAGCGGCAGGGCCGGCAAAAGGTACAGCCGCCATCGTCGCCAACAGCTTCCGTCGCGTGAGATCGCTCTTGAGCATTACTTTCCTCCCCCGGCTTTTGTCCAAACTTAGCATCGGAACGGGAGGGAGAAAAAGAATATGCAAGCGGCGTGATGCCGCTCCGAGCATGCTCGTGACAAGCGCTTAGATCGACAGCGACAGCAATTCCATCAGCCCGCGGCGGCCCAAGGGCGTGGCCTTCACCGCGCGCGTATCGCCGATACGCTCGATCCATTTCAGATCGAAGCAGCGCTGCGCGAAGGCGGCGCCGACCGCGCCGCCGATATGCGACCGGCGCTCGGTCCAGTCGAGACAGGGGCGGCAAAATACCCGGCGCTTGGCGCGGGCCGCATCAAGGTCGACGCCGAGCCGCGCCATGAATTCCATGCCTTGCGGCGTGACTTCGCCGGCCTCGTCGCCGAGCACAACGAAGTCCCGCTCAACCATGGCATCGGCGATGCCGACACCAAGCAGGCCGGCGAAATGGTCGTAGCACGTCCGCGCATGCCGCATCGCGTCGTCGAGCTTCGACCTCGGCTGATAGCGCGGCGGCCCGTCGAGCGCGACATTCATGATGCTTTCCAGCATTTGCGCGACCTGCGGCCCGGCGAGCCGATAGTAGCGGTGACGGCCCTGCTTCATCAGCACGACCAGCCGCGCCGTCGACAGCTTGCCGAGATGGCCGCTGGTCGTCTGCGGCGAGACGCCGGCGGCGTGAGCGAGCTCAGTCGCCGTGAGCGCCCGGCCGGTCAGCAAGGCAACGAGCATATTGGCGCGCGCCGGATCGCCGACGAGAGCCGCGACTTCCGCGATTTGTGGTGCGTTCGGCATGATGGGAATATGTGCCGATTGCGAGCGCAATACTACTATCCATATTTCGGTCGCGGCCGAAGTGTTTTTGCCTGGCCTCGAGGTGCGCCACCGCCGATATCAAGCGCAGCAAAACGGCGGCAGCTGACAGCATCAAAGGCGCATCAGGAATGAAAATGAAAACATCATCGGATCTCAAGCGCGCGCCGCGCCTGTTCTACGGCTGGCTCGTGGTCGCGGGAGGCTTTGCCGTCACCTTTGTCGGCTTCGGCTGCGTCTATTCGTTCAGCGCCTTCATCGACTCGCTGCAACAGGATTTCGGCGCCTCGCGCGGCTCGGTCTCGCTGGTGTTTTCGCTCGCGGGCTTTCTCTATTTCGCGGTAGGCAGCGTCAGCGGACCGCTTGCCGACCGCTTCAGCTCGCGTCTCCTGGCCGTGATCGGCATGATCCTGATCGGCGCCGGATTGGCCCTGGCAAGCGCGGCGCAAAATCTGGTCGAGGTCTATGCCGCCTATGGCTTGGGCGTCGGGCTCGGCGTCGGCTGCTCCTATGTGCCGGCGATGGGCGCGGTGCAGCGCTGGTTCATCAGACATCGCGGCTTCGCATCGGGTCTTGCCTCGAGCGGCATCGGCGCCGGCACGCTGGTCGTGCCGCCGCTCACGGCGCTCGTCATTGCGTATCTCGGATGGCGCAGCGCCTATCTTGCGCTCGGCGTGTTTGCCGTCGTCGTCGGGATCGGCGCGGCGCTCCTGCTCGAGAACGATCCGCGCCATCGCGGGCTCCATCCGGACGGCGACATTCAGAGCGAATCGTTGCAGCCGGGTACGCACGCGGCCGCAACCGGATTGTCGATCGGCGAAGCCGTCAGAACAAAACGCTTCCTCGGCCTCTATGCCGCCTGCCTGTTCTGCGCCTTGGGCGTCTTCGTTCCTTTCGTGCATCTGACGCCCTACGCCGTCGATCACGGCATCGTTAAATCGGCGGCAGTCCTTTTGGTGAGCATCATCGGCATCGGCAGCACGGTGGGACGCTTCCTCCTGGGCAGCCTCGCCGACCGGCTCGGCCGAATACTCTCTTTGCTCCTGATGTTCGCCGGCATGGCGGTGAGCCTTCTGATCTGGGTGTTCTCGACGACGTTCTGGCCGCTCGCAATCTTCGCCTTTGTCTTCGGCACCGCCTATGGCGGCTGGGTTGCGCTGCTGCCGTCGGTGGTGATGGACTATTTCGGCGGCCGCAATGTCTCCGGCATTATCGGCGTGCTCTATACCAGCGCCGGCATCGGCACCCTGATCGGTCCGAGCGCCGCGGGTTTCGCTTTCGACATGAGCGGCAGTTACACGGTGCCGATCCTTGTCAGCGCCGCCGGCAATGTGATCGCGGTTCTGATCATGGCCGCGACATCGGGACGACGCTCAGGCAGCGGGCCAAAGCCGCAGGCAAATTGATACCTCGCCCGTCCCCTGCTGCCGGTTTGGTTGATACAGCGTTGCATCGGTCGCGGTGTGCCGCGCGCGCCGGGTTCAGCGCCCAAGCGGCGCAGCGTAACGGGCGTCGCAACCATCTGAATCGGAACAAATAAAGCCGCATCGCGGCGATCACGCGCTGCAACACGCCCGGTATGGCTAAGCGCGTCTTAACGGCGGTCTCGGTTTACCGAAACGCAAGTCAGGCGTGCTTATATGCCCAGTCGGATATCTAATTAGAACCATGCAGTTTTCGGGTTCAAACAGCGCTGCTCGTCGGTCTTGCTTGCGAGCCGCGATCGCCGCTCAAAGTCACCGGTGCAGATCGAGATGATCGCGTTTTCTCCCGATCAAAAATTCTCACCGCATCGCCTGCGCTGGCTGATCGCGGGCACTGCAGCCATCATTGCGACGATCGTTGCCGCCAACGCGCTGGTGCTGGCGCAGATGCATTCAAGCACGCTGCACGACGTCGAAGAGGACTTGCTGCGCCAGAGCCTGACCTTGTCCGAACTGGTCGAGCATACGTTTCAATCCGCCGACCTGGTTCTGGCCAATGTCGTGGAGCGGGTACGCAACGAGGCTTCACCCGACGGCGACCTGAGCAGGATAACGACGCAGGAATTCTACGGATTCCTGGCCGAGAAAAAAACCGAATTGCCGCAGATCGACACGGTAGCGGTGCTCGACCGCAGGGGCATGCGACATGCCGCTTCGCGCGGCTGGCCGCTCAAGCCCGCGGATCTTTCATCGCGCGAATATTTCAAGACGCTCCGTGCCAATCCCAAGCTGAAGCTCTATGTCAGCGAGCCGCTTGCCGGCTTTTCCAGCGGTACGCCGGTGTCGATCCTGGCCCGGCCGGTGCTGGCGAAAGACGGCAGCTTTCTCGGCGTCGCGCTGGCGTCGACGGACATCGCTTATTTCGACCAGCTGTTTCGTTCCACCGCACTCGGCGAAGGCTATGGCGTGACCTTGCTGCGTCGCGACGGTGTCCTGCTCACGCGTTACCCGGCCACCGATCCGGCCGAGCCGATCATCGTGCCGAGGTCGCTGACGGAAGCTGATTCGGCGGTGTCCAGAGAAATCCGTTCGAACGACCAGCAGGCTCTGGTCGCCGCGGCGCATCGCCTTGCCGATTATCCGCTGACCGTGATCGTGACCCAAACCGAAGACGCCGCCTTCAAAGCGTGGCGCAGGACCGCCCTCAGCATGGGCCTCGTGACCGCGGCACTGATCGCGCTTGTCGTGATGGCCGCAATCTCCATCGCGCGATCCTGGAAGCAGCACGATCGGCTCGATGCCGCGCGCGCCGAAGTCATAGAATCGGAAAAGACACGCATGCTGGCGGAAGCCGAGCTGAACCGGCAGCGCGATTTCGCCGAACAGAGCATGCGCCTGAAGGCGGCCGTCGAGAACATGACGCAGGGCCTTTGCATGTTCGACAAGGACAGCCGGCTCGTCGTCTGCAACGACACTTACACCAAGATGTACAAGCTCCCCGGCGAACTGACCCGGCCCGGCACGCCTTTCGACGACATCGTCGCGCATCGGATCGATAATCGGATCATCAAGGGCGACGCCCGGCACCTCCTCACGGCGCTCTCGGCGATGTTCGACACCAGCAAAACCAGCCGTGTCGACGAACATACAGATGGCCGGCTGGTGCGCATCACGCGCCAGGCTCTGCAGGGCGGCGGCTGGGTCTCGACCCACGAAGACATCACCGAGCAGCAGCGCGCGGCGCATGAATTGGATGAGACCAAGCGCTTCCTCGACTCGATCATCGAGAACATTCCGATCTCGGTGATCGTCAAGGATGCAAAGACGCTCAAATTCGTGCTGGTCAACCGCGCCTTCGAAATGATGCACGACACGCCGCGATCGCGCTTCCTCGGCCATTCGGTGCTCGAGACCTTCAATTCCGACGACGCCGCCCGCATCCAGGCTCATGACCTTGAGGCGCTCGCCGCTCCCGACGGCATTGTCTTCGGCGAGCAGGAAGTGGACTCGCCAAAGCGCGGCAAGCGGATCCAGGCCACCAGCCGCATCGTCCTGCGCGACGGCGCCGGCGAGGCGAAATACATCGTGGTCGTCATCGACGACATCACCGAGCGCCGCAAGACCGATCAGCGTATCGCGTTCCTCGCCCATCACGACGCTCTCACCGGGCTCGCCAATCGCGCCGCCTTGACGCAGAAGATCGAAGACGCCGCGGCCCGGCAGCGCCGCCGCCAAGAACCGTTCAGCGTCTTGTTGCTCGATCTCGACCGCTTCAAACAGGTCAACGACACGCTCGGCCACCCGGCCGGCGATACGCTGCTCACCGACGTGGCCGCGCGTCTCAACGGCCTCATTCGCGAAACCGACACGCTAGCGCGGCTCGGCGGTGACGAATTCGCCATCGTCCAGGCCGGCGAAGCCAATCAGCGCGAAGCCGCGGCCGCGCTCGCCAACCGCATCATCGAAGCGCTCGGGCGGCCGTTCGACATCGAAGGCGCCGACATCAACATCGGCACCTCGATCGGCATCGCGCTCGCGCCCGAGCACGACACCAGTTCCGACAATCTTCTGAAAATGGCCGATCTCGCGCTCTACCGCGCCAAATCCGGCGGCGGCAGCGGCTATCGCTTCTTCGACCCCGAAATGAGCGAGTTGGCCTCCGCCCGGCATGAGACCGAAGTCGAACTGCGGCGCGCGATTGCGCAGAACGAACTCGTCCTGCATTACCAGCCGATCCTCGACACCAAGACGCGCCGGATCTGCGGTGCCGAAGCGCTGGTGCGCTGGCGGCATCCGACCAAAGGGCTGATCTTCCCCGACAAGTTCATCCCGCTCGCCGAGGAGACCGGCCTGATCACGCAGATCGGCGAATGGGTGCTCAATGCCGCCTGCGCCGAAGCCGTCACCTGGCCAGTCGACATCAAAGTGGCCGTCAACCTGTCGCTGGTGCAATTCCGCAAATCCGATCTGTCCGGCACCGTGATGCGGGCGCTTGCCGCGTCCGGTTTGCCGCCGGACCGGCTCGAACTCGAAATCACCGAGACCGCGCTGATCGAATCCGCCGCCGAGTGCCTGCCGGCATTGCGCCATTTCAAGAGCATCGGCATCACCATCGTGCTCGACGATTTCGGCACCGGCTATTCGTCGCTCAGCCAGCTGGCGATGTTCCCGTTCGACAAGATCAAGATCGACAAGTCGTTCACGCAGAACCTGACCAAGCGCAGCGAATGCGCCGCGATCATTTCGGCAACGCTGACGCTTGCGGAAAACCTCAATATCGCGACCACGGCCGAAGGCGTCGAAACCGTCGACCAATACCGCATCCTGCGGTTGGCCGGCGTCACCTGTCTACAGGGCTATCTGTTCAAACGGCCGGGACCGGCCGCCGAGCTCGATTTCACTCAGGTCTATGACGGCGGCGGCAAGATCGACGCCGCGGCTTAGATTTTAGCGAGCGACTTTGCGGCGACGCCCGCGTGCGGCGGACTTATCGAACACCATCACTTTGGAAATGAAAGCGTTCACGTCGCGGACGTGACTGAGGCCACGATCTCGCGCGAGCGCGGCGAAATCTTCGTCGAGATAGCTCGCATAATAAGGCTCGTGATAATTCTGCGGGAACAATTCCAAGAGCCCTTCATAATCCGGCCGATCGCCGCGCTGGAGCGAGTCCAGCAGCACGAGACGGCCGCCCGGCTTGAGCACACGGGCGAATTCGGCCAGCGCCTGACGCCGCACCTTCGGCGGCAATTCGTGAAACAGAAAAATGCTGGTGACGGCGTCCTGGCTATTGTCAGGAAGCGGGATCGCCTCGGCCTTGCCGACCGCGAAGCTCGTTCGCGCCCGGCCGCGCAGATGTTGCCGCGCGTACCGGATATAGGCATCCGACATATCGAGGCCGTGAACGGGAAGCCGCGGCCAGGCCTGTTTGACGAAATCGAGAAAGCGGCCGGTGCCGCAACCGACATCCAGAAGCGAAAGCTTGCGCTGATCGCGGCCGGCGAAGACCTCGTGTAGCGCGGGCAATGCCTGCCGCCTGATCACATTGGCGCTGCCGTTGAACAGCACCTCGACTTGGGTGTCGTAGCGCTCGGCAAAGTCATCGGTCATCCAGCCGCCGGACTGGAAATGGAAATTCTGCAGATAGTAGCGCGGCCGCTTGCCGCGGGTCTCGCCGTTGAACACCTCGTCGTGCATCGCTTGCCCGCGGCGCCGATGGATGTCGGGCAGGTCGGAAAAAAACAGCCGGGAACGCGTGATCAACTTGAGCAGCGAGCCGTCGTGATCGGCGGGCAGCGGATAGATGCCGGCTTCCACATTGGCGAGGTCCTGCATGAACAACTCGGCCATGTCGGCATAGAGCCGGCTGCGATCCGGCACCGGCGCATCGGTCTTGGCGGATTTTCTGGCCGGCGGCCGCGTGATCGCGCCGTCATTTTGACGCGCAGCCTTAGATAGCCGGCGCAACGCGATGCCGTGGCCGACATACCAGGCCACGCGCGGCAACTGGCTGACGCCGTAAGACGCGCGGGTGACAATGCGGGACAGAGGGCTCATGTCTGTTTCGGCCGTTGGGCTCGCTGCGCACAATCTTCGCCCAGTATCTAGTCGTCATTGCGGACGGCGCAACCGTCACTCCGCTGAACGGCGGCTGGCGCACGCCTAGAATAGCGATGCTTGACCGTCAGGCTCTCTGACTTTTTTCGGCTTGGCTGTTCGAGCAGGAATCCGCGGGGCCATTTCCTCCGCCGCTGTTTCCTCGGACACCGGCGCGATTAGCGCCTCGGAATCATTGGCCGCGCGATTGACCGCGGTCGAGACTGAATAAGCTTCGAGCAGGTTTTCGTCGGCGGGCCGGATCAAGGCCGTCGCCACGTCGGCCTCGACATGATCGCAGTCGAGCCACATGTCGAAAGCTTCCGGCGCGATGAAAACCGGCATGCGGCCGTGCAGCGCGGCGAGCGAGCGGTTCGCCGCCGTGGTGACGATGGCGACGGTATCGAGTTCTTCGCCGTTCGGACCGGTCCAGGTCTCGAACAGGCCGGCAAACGCCAGTGGCTGAGCGGCGCCCGCGCCATCACGCCTGGCACGGACAAAATGGGGTTGTCTCGGCCCCGCGCCGCCCGCCTTCCACTCGTAAAAGCCATCGGTCGGGATCAGGCAGCGCCGCCGCCGGATGGCGTTGCGGAAGGCCGGCTTTTCCAGGACGAGATTCGCCGCGCGCATTGAGGAGCAGCGGAAAGGTCTTGGGATCCTTCACCCAGGAGGGCAGAAAGCCCCAGCGCATCAGCGCAAAGGAGCGCTTGCCGTTGGCGAGCCGGACGATTGGAATCGGCTAAGTCGGCGCCACGTTATAACGCGACGGGAAATTTGGCTGCTCGGCATAGCCGAACAGCTTTCGGATCGCCTCCGGCGTCGAGATGATGACATAACGTCCGCACATGGCTATGCGGATATAAAGCGAAACGGGCCCGACTGTAATGACGCAAGCGACCGACGGGAGGACTTATCCCACGCGGCCCTTTCTGGCGGTCAGCGCCGCGATCTTCCGCGACGGCAAAGTGCTTATCGTGCGGCGCGGCCGAGCGCCGGCCAACGGTCTCTATACGCTGCCGGGCGGCGGCGTCGAGCTGGGCGAAACGCTGGAACAGGCTGTGATCCGCGAAATCCGCGAGGAGACTGCTCTCGACATCGAGCCGGTGGAACTGGTCGGATTCCGCCAGGCCATCGCCCGCGACGCCACCGGCCGCGTCGAGCGGCATTTCGTCATTTTGCCCTTTGCCGCGCGCTATATCGGCGGCGAAATCGCGCTCAACGAGGAATTGTCGGAGGCGGATTGGCGCGATCCTTCCGCGCTGGGCAGTCTGAAGACCACCGAGGGCCTCGCCGAAGTGGTCGCCGCGGCGGGCGCGCGGCTGGCGGCTTTGCGGTGATATCCTTGCCGTTCGCCCGCCACCCCGCCTATCTTCGCGCCATGCCGCTTCGTCCTATGCCGCTTCGCGCCTTGATCCTTGCGCTCTCCGTGTCGCTTGCTGCCGTCCCGGCGCAGGCGCAATTCTGGAATCCGTTCGGCGGCTATCAGCAGCAGCAGCGACCGGCAAAGCCGCAGCCGCAGGTTCCGGCGTTGCCCAAATCGGGGCCGGTCACGACCGGGCCGACAACACCGCCCGCACAGGATCAGCCCGCGCCCTATGACAAGGATCTGCAGCGGCTTTCCGAGATTCTTGGCGCGCTGCACTTCCTGCGCGGCATCTGCGGCAGCAATGAAGGCCAGAAATGGCGTGACGAGGCGCAGACCCTGATCGAGGCCGAGGCGCCGAGCGGGCAACGCCATGACCAAATGGTGGCAAGCTTCAATCGCGGTTATCGCGGCTTCCAGCAAAGCTACCGGACCTGCACGCCCGCGGCCGATACCGTGATCCGCCGCTATCTCGAAGAAGGCGCCAAATTGGCCCGCGATATCACCGCCAGATACGCCAATTAACGCGCCACAGCCGCGCAGACGGCCCCTGCGACAGTGCCCCCGCGCCGCGTTAACCGTGTGTAAAGGATCGCTTTCAAAAGCCGCCAGCCATGCTAACAATTTGGCCGGGAAGGGACGCCGCCGTTCCGGCGGTGACAAGTGTCAGTAATGAATCCAGCGACGGAAAATCTCGCTGCAAGCGAGACATCCGAGTTTGAGCAGAAGCGCCTCGCGCTCGTTCATCTTCAGGATGCCTGGGCGGAAGCCTTTCATGAAGGCGTCGACGCCGACTGTCTCGCCCAGACCTCGCTGTTTTTGGCGATGGCGGAATTGGTCGCGACCTATGGCGAGGAAGCGACCGCCAAATTCTCCGAAAACCTGCCGACGAAAATCCGCAACGGCGAATTCTCCATCAAGATCTCGCGGCAATAACCCGGAAAATCTCGCGGCAATAACCCAGCCGCCTTTCCGCTCTAGATCCGGACCGAACGCGCGCGGCCGCAAAGGCTGCGCTACGCGCGGCTTGGAGGTATTCCAGAGACCTGAGATGGGCCTTGCGGTTGCAGCACCGCGGGCTTAGGCATTTACCGCATGAAAGCGGCCCTTCTCCCCGATCGCGGCGTGATCAAGCTTGCCGGCGACGATGCGCGCAATTTTTTGCACGGCCTCGTCACTGCCGACATCCTCACACTCGCGCCGGCGACGGCGCGGTTCACCGCTTTGCTCACGCCGCAAGGCAAGATCATTGCCGACTTCTTTGTGGCCGAAGCATCGGCCGCACAGGGGCGTGAATCTGGAAGCGAATTTGGCGGCGGCTTCTTTCTCGATATTCCCCGCGCGGTCGGCGCAACGCTGATCCAGCGTCTCAGCCTCTACAAGTTGCGCGCCAAGGTCACCGTGGAAGACAAGTCGGCGACGCTGGGTGTGCTCGCCGCGTGGAATGAAAGCGCGAGCGGTCGCGGCCAAGAGGCCCAAATGCCCGAGGTGAAGATCGGTCTTTGTTACGCCGATCCACGCCTTCCCGCGCTCGGCTTGCGCGCCATCATTCCGCTCGACCTCGCCGCGCAAGCCGCGGCCGGGCTTGGCGCCGAGTTCACGGATTCCGCCGCTTACGACCTCCACCGGATCGCGCTTGGCGTGCCCCAAGGCGGTGTCGATTTCGCCTATAACGACGCCTTTCCGCACGAGACCGACATGGATCAGCTCGGCGGCGTCGACTTCAAGAAGGGCTGCTTCATCGGCCAGGAAGTCGTGTCGCGGATGCAGCATCGCGGCACGGCCCGCACGCGCGCGGTGCCGGTGCGTTTCGAGGGCCACGCGCCCGAAGCTGGTACCGCGATCACCGCCGGCGGCCGGCCGGTCGGCACGCTTGGTTCAGCGACTGTTGGCTCAGTAGGCGGCGGACGCGGCATCGCATTGTTGCGCCTCGATCGGGTGGACGAAGCGCTCGCCGAAGGCGTTACACTCAGCGCCGGCACCGTCGCCATTCACCTCGTCAAGCCGGATTGGGCGCGATTCCCCTTCCCTGGCGAAAAGGCGCAAGAAAAGGCCGAAGAAACACCCGACCGATGACCCAGAAAACGCCCGAGCTCGCGACTGAACGCGTGATCGAACGCACGATCGACCTTGGCCTCAAGCGCTGTCCGTGGCCCGGCCAGGACCCGTTCTACATCGCCTATCACGATGACGAATGGGGCGTGCCGGAATTCGACGACCGAGCACTCTATGAAAAGCTCGTGCTCGACGGGTTCCAGGCCGGATTGTCGTGGATCACCATCCTGCGCAAGCGCGAGAATTTCCGCCGCGCATTCGACAACTTCCAGCCCGAGAAAATTGCACGCTATCGGCCAGCCAAGGTCGAGAAGCTGATGCAGGACGCAGCCATCGTGCGCAACCGCGCCAAGATCGATGGCACGGTGCTCTCGGCACGCGCCTGGCTCGAGGTCATGGACAAGGGACCGGGTTTCTCGAAATTGCTGTGGGACTTTGTTGACGGCCGCCCGAAGGTCAACAACTTCAAAAGCCGCGGCCAGGTGCCTGCAGAGACCAAGATCTCGCAGGCGATGTCGAAGGAACTGGCCCAGCGCGGTTTCAAATTCTGCGGCCCGACCATCGTCTATGCCTTCATGCAGGCGGTCGGCATGGTCAACGATCATCTCGTCAGCTGCTATCGCCACGCGGATTGCGCCAAGCTCGGGCGAAACGGTCGTGGCTGACAAGGCGGCCGTGTCCACGACGGCGCGGACGGCGAAGCCGCGTTCGGCCTCCGGCGCGCGCGCATCTGGGCAACGTGCATGGCAGCGCATGCTCTCGGGCCGGCGGCTTGATCTGCTCGATCCCTCCCCCCTCGACATCGAGATCGAGGACATCGCGCATGGGCTTGCGCGCGTGGCACGCTGGAACGGGCAGACCAGCGGCGCGCATATTTTTTCGGTGGCGCAGCATTGCCTGCTGGTCGAGGCGCTGGCGCGGGCGCGCGTACCGCGGCTCGATGCCAAACACCGCCTCATCGTGCTGCTGCACGACGCGCCGGAATATGTGATCGGCGACATGATCTCGCCGTTCAAGGCGGTGATCGGCGATGCTTACAAAGCGACCGAGCGGCGCCTCCTCACCGCCATCCATCTGCGCTTCGGCTTGCCGGCGAAGATCGCGCCCGCGACCGAGGCTTTGACCAAGGCGGCCGACCGCCAGGCGGCCTATCTCGAAGCGACGCGGCTTGCCGGCTTCGCGGCCGCCGAAGCGCGCAAATTCTTCGGCCGCCCGCCGGTCTTTTCCGCGGCGCTCGAGCGCGACTTCCTCAAGCCTTGGCCCGCGGAAATCGCAGAAGCGCGCTATACTGAGCGGCTCAAGAAACTTTTGGACGAATAGACCATGATCCACGTCTGCTCGCTGTCGCGCCTGCATGAGACCGTCGAGGGTACCGGCGCGCGGCACGTCGTGTCGCTGATCGGCGACGAGACGCGGCTATTGCGGCCGCCCGGCATCGCCCAAGAGAACCATCTGTGGCTTTGCCTGCATGACATTTCCTCGCCGCTCGACGGTCACATCATGCCGGGCGAAGAGCACGTCGCGACGCTCTTGGATTTCGTGCGCAATTGGGATCGCAAGGCGCCGCTCGTGGTGCATTGCTATATGGGCATCAGCCGCTCGACCGCGAGCGCGTTTGCCAGCGTCTGCGCGCTCAATCCGCACCGCGACGAAATGAGCATCGCGCAGGCGCTCCGCCGTGCTTCGCCGACGGCGACGCCGAATATCCGCATCGTCTCGCTCGCCGACCAGATTCTGCGCCGCAACGGCCGCATGATCGCGGCGGTCGAAACCATCGGCCGCGGCGCCATGATCAATACCGAAGCCGAGCCATTCCGTCTCGACCTCGAATGAACAGGCGTTGAGCGGTATTCGGCTGCGACTATCGCCGATGTCGATGGCCGCCTAAACTCCCGTAGATCTCATGCGGGGGTCGCCATGGGTGACTTTTTCTCTTTGATTGTGCTGGTTGTTCTCTTGGTGCTTGCCGCACCGGTCATTGCCATTATCGCACTGGTCAAAACGAGCGGCGTCAACGACAGGCTGTTTGGCCTCGAGAGGCGTTTGGCGGCACTCGAGACCGGGCTTGCCGCCGCGCCGCCGCGGACAGCGGCGCCTTCGCAACCCGCCGCACCGCCTGCCGCCGAGACCGTGCGCGAAGCGCCGCCGCGAGCTTCACCGCCGCCGCCTTCGCAACCTTCTTCACCACCGCCGCAACCCGCACCGCCGTCCCAAACGGCTCCGGCCTCGGTCCCGCCCGTTACGAGCGCCACCGCACCGAGTGCGCCGGCGGCACCGGCGCGCGAAGTCAGCTTCGAGGAGCGCTTCGGCACGCGCTGGGTCGTGTGGGTCGGCGGCATTGCGCTCGCGCTCGGCGGCATCTTCCTGGTGCGCTACGCGATCGAGCAGGACCTGATCGGCCCGCGCGTGCGCATCATGCTCGGCGCCCTCTTGGCGCTGGTGCTGATCATCGCCGGCGAATGGCAGCGGCGTAGCGAGAAGGCGCTGGCGCTGCCGAGCCTCCCGGCAGCCGACATTCCGGCCATTCTGACCGCAGCCGGCACCACGGTTGCTTACGCCACCGTTTACGCAGCTTACGCCCTCTACGGATTCCTCCCGCCGCCGATCGCGTTTGTTCTTCTCGGCGTGGTCGCCTTGCTGTGCCTCGCCGCGGCACTGCTGCATGGCCCAGCCCTCGCCGGCCTCGGTGTCGTCGGCGCTTATCTGGCGCCAATGCTGGTGGCGTCCACCGAGCCCGATTTCTGGGCGCTCTATATCTATATCGCCGTCGTCAACGCCGCGGCCTTTGCGCTGGCGCGCTATCGGCTATGGCGCTGGCTTGCCCTGACCGCGCTCGTCCTCGGCGCGCTGTGGGCGTTGCCGGGAATCGGCGCCGGTGCGAGCACTGTCACAGCGCTTGGCCCACATGTGTTCCACGCCATCGTCGGTTTTGCGCTGGTGGCGACATTTCTGGTCTGCGGCTTGTTCTATGGGCCGCCGACCGCGCCGGATCGGATCGACTATGTCTCCAGCTTTGCGCTGTGCGTCTATCTGCTGGTCGCCACGATCCTGGTACTGGCAAGCCGACATGACGCAGCCGCGCTCGGCGCCTTCGTGATCCTGACGATCGCGGCGGTCGCCATTGCCTGGCGCGCCGATGCTGCGGCGGCGGCCGTGCCGGTGACCGCGCTTTTTGCCGCCGCGGTGATGGCGCATTGGGCCGTGCATATGAGACCCGACCTGCTGCTGGCGCCTTCCGGGCCGACCGCGCCGGCAATCCCTGAGCCAGGCGGCTTCGACTACGGCTGGCATTTCGCGCTTGCTGCGCTATGGGCGGCGCTGTTCGGCGGCGGCGGATTCCTGGCGCAAGGGCGTTCGTCGCGGCCGCTGATACCGACGCTGTGGGCGGCGACGGCCGCGGCTTTGCCGCTCGTGCTGCTGATCGCGCTCTATTACCGGATCGCCGTGTTGGACCGCTCGCTGCCGTTTGCGGGTTTGGCGCTTCTCCTTGCCGCGCTTTACGGCGCTGCGACCGAATCACTGGTTCGGCGCGAGCCACGGCCTGGCGTCATGGAAGCCAGCGCGATTTTCGCGACCGCTGCGCTTGCGGCGCTGGCGCTCACCTTCACCTTCGCGCTGGAACGAGGCTGGCTTACGATCGCGCTGGCGCTGATGGTACCGGGCATCGCCTGGGTGGCGCGCGAACGGCCACTCCCCTGGCTGCGCTGGCTCGCCGCCATCATGGTCGGCGTGGTCGCACTGCGTGTCTTCCACGATCCGCGCATCGCCGGCGACGATGTCGGCACGACGCCGATCTTCAACTGGCTGCTTTACGGCTACGGCATCCCGGCCGCCTCGTTCTGGCTGGGCGGCTTCCTGCTGCGCCAACGCGCGGACGATGAGCCGGCGCGGATCGTCGATGCCGGCGCCATCGTATTCACGGTGCTGCTCGTGGTCATGGAGATCAGGCACTACGTGACCGGCGGCAACATCTACGCGCCGATGCGTGGGCCCACCGAAATCATGCTCTACGCCAATGTGGCGCTGGCCATGACCATCGCGCTCGAATGCATCCGCGCGCGCACTGGCAGCGTCGTCCACAACGCCGCCGCGCTGTTCATGGCGGCGCTGACCTTCGCCGCCGTGATCGCCGACCTGATCGTCGGCTCGAGCTTGCAATTCGTTACGGTCCCGCTGCCTGGCGGCCCCTTCATCAATGAACTCCTGCTCGGCTTCGGGCTGCCGGCCGCGCTTGCCGTCGTGCTGGCGCTGATCGCACGCACGACCCGCCCGATCTCCTACCGGACAGCCGCCGCCATCGCCGCCGTGCTGCTCGCTTTGTGTTACCTGACGCTGGAAACGCGGCGGCTGTTTCACGGCCCGATCCTGGCGGGACCGGCCACCGACGCGGAGCAATACGCCTATTCGACGGTGTGGCTGCTCTACGGCATCGCGCTGTTGGCGGTCGGATTCGTGCTGCGTTCGCAGCCGGCGCGGCTGTTGGCGCTCGGCGTCATCATCCTGACCATCGCCAAGGTGTTCCTCTACGACACCGCCAATATCGCCGGCATCTATCGCGCGCTGTCGGCGATCGGTCTCGGCGTCGTGCTGCTTGGTATCGGCTGGCTCTATCAGCGCGTGATTTATCCGCAAGCCGCAGCAGCGGGCGAAAACGGCTGAGCCGGCGTCCAGCCTAGCGGTCGAGCGAAGGACGCAGCGACTGCGTGGTCGGGATCGGCGTCGCCGCCGGCGTTTGCTCCAGGCCGCTGATCAGCTGCGAGCGCGGATTGCGCTGGTAGAAATCGCAATAGGCGAAGCTCATGCTGGAGAGCGAACCGCGGAAGCTGCGATAGTCGATCTTCTGCACGCGAAAGCAGGGCGTGAAGAACAGGCCGGACAGATGCGCGCACATCGCACCGCCATCGACGCGGATGGTGCCGGCCGGCAGCGCGGCAAAGCGCGGCTCACCGGTGCCCCGGATGCGGATGGTGCCGACCACCGAGCCGTCCGGGAAGATGCGGCCCTGGCCGACGGTGCCATCGAAGCAGGTATAGGAGAACAGTTTGCCGACGACGAAGGCGCGCGCCTGTTCCGGGTTGAGCTCTTCCGCGGCCGCCAATCCAACGCCGAACAGACCCAAAATAAAGGCACAGACAACGGCTACGCGGACCAACATCGGCAACTCCACTGCGAACGCTTTACTCGGCGCTTCCTTTTGGGACAGCTTCGTTACGTTAACAAAACTTCTTAACCGTCCCCTTACCATAGCGCCCTCGCAGTGTCGTCAAAATTGGCAGCCAAGTGCTGAAATGGTTACCCTATTTTTACCACGATCCTGCCACGGACCTGGCCCTCGACGATGCGGCGGCCCGCCGCAATGACGTCGGCCAAGCCGATTTCGCTCACCATGGCCGCGATCTTGGACTTGTCGAGGTCCGTCTCCAGACGCTGCCAGGCCTTTTGGCGCAACGGCAGCGGACACATGACGGACTCGATGCCAAGGAGCGAAACGCCGCGCAGGATGAACGGCGCCACCGAGGTCGGCAAGTCCATACCGCCGGCCAATCCACAAGCAGCGACCGCACCACCATACCGCGTCATCGACAGCATGTTCGCAAGCGTCGTCGAGCCGACCGAATCGATGCCGCCGGCGAAGCGCTCCTTGCCGAGCGGACGCACCGGTCCGGTCAATTCCTTGCGCTCGATGATCTCGCTGGCGCCGAGGCCCTTGAGGTAATCGGCTTCCTGCGGCCGGCCGGTCGAAGCGGCGACGGCGTAGCCGAGCTTGGCGAGCAGCGCGACGGCCACCGAGCCGACGCCGCCTGCCGCGCCGGTCACGACCACCGGACCGCGCGCGGGATCGAGTCCCGCATGTTCCAGCGCCATGACCGACAGCATCGCGGTGTAACCTGCGGTGCCGATCGCCATGGCATCGCGCGCGCTCATGCTTTTCGGCAGCGCAACGAGCCAATCGCCCTTGACGCGCGCCTTCTGCGCATAAGCGCCAAGATGGGTCTCGCCGAGACCCCAGCCGTTGAGGATGACCTTGTCGCCCGGCTTCCATTTCGGATGCGATGACGTCTCCACCGTCCCAGCGAAATCGACCCCGGCAATCATCGGAAAGCGCCGCACCACCGGCGCCTTGCCAGTGACGGCGAGACCGTCTTTGTAATTCACTGTGGAATATTCGACGCCGACGGTGACATCGCCGTCCATCAGATTACCGTCATCGAAATCGCTGAGCGCGACGGTCTGACCGCCCTCTGCCTTGTCGACGACGATCGCTTTGAAAGTTCCCATTCGGCATCCCCGGCAAATCGTGGTTCGCCTGGGCAGGCCTTCCACGTATTTGCCGGGAGTGTGTAAGACGCCGATGCCGAGGACAAGCCCCGGAGCAAGACCGGTCACCGCGCTCAGAGCTTGGCGGTTGTCGTGGTCTTGTCAGCCGCCGCATCGGGCTCAGCCGACGCTTCGGGACTCTTGACGCTCGCTTCCGCCGCGGCCGGATTCGGCACCGGATTTTCCGAAAGCACTTCGGGATCGGGCCGCAGGAAATCCGCCCGGCTCGCCGGATCGATGCTCGCCATGCTCGGCGGCGCATGAGGACCCCACACCGGCGCGTCGTCGCCGTCGCCCCAGTTGCGCGGCCGATAGAATGTGTGCACGCCCAATCTGTAGAGCCTGGTCATTTCGTGCACCCAGCTCGGATGCACCCAATAGGCATGATAATGAGTGGCGTGGCCGACTTCGGCGAGCCAGATCTTGCCGTCGAGCATATCGCGGGAAATCTGCTTGGCTTGCTCCCACATGTCAGGCTCGTCGATCTTGTTGAGGTCCTTGCCTTCGCAGGCGAAGGTGAACTGGCAGGCCAGATGGCGGCGCGCGTTCTGATAGACGACGCCGCAGACGTCGTGCGGGTAGTAGCCGGAGAACACGCGGTTCATGATGACTTGGGCCACGGCTTGCTGGCCCTTCATCACTTCGCCGCGCGCTTCGAAATAGATCGCGTCCGCAAGACACTTCGACGCCTCGGCACGCGCCGTTCCCATCAGCCCGAGCCGCTGCGCCGGGCTCAGCACCCGGCTCTCGTCCTTGCCGGTGATGGTGCCGTTCTCCTCGCCGCCGTATTCTTCGTTGTCGGTCTCCTCGAGCGACGCCATTTTGACGTTGGCTTGCGGCGGCGTCGTAAGGATCGGCTCGGCGCCCGGCGCCCAGCTTTGCAGGCCGGTCGGCGCGCCCATGATGCTGCCGCCGAAATAGACCTGAGCGCTGCGGTCGGCGCTGCCGATGAAAAACTCGCCGTAGCTTGATTGCGCGGCGGTCATTTCTGCAATTTGCATTTCACCGGCGGCCGGAATTTCCGGCGGCTGATCGGCCATGGCGGCGGCATCATCGCCGCCGCCGCGAACATTGCTGCGATCGGGCGGCAATAGAGTACGTTCGGCAATGATGTTGCCGGCACGACTTGCAGGGGGAACGGCGGGCGCGAGCACCGAAGTGGCCGGATTGGCATTTTGCAACGCGGCGGCGCTCGCCGCCTGCGGCGCGGATGCGGGATTGGCCGCCGCATCCATCTGAACGGTCTCTGGCGCAGATGCTTGAGTTTTGGCGGCATCGATCTGCGCCGCGGCAGGTGCAGCTACAGGTACGGCTGCAGGCGCGGTTTCTTGCCCTTCAGCGTGAATGTCGGCTTTTGCCGGTTGCGTCACAGGCGGCGCATCGATCGGCTGCAATTGCGGCAGCGTCTTCGGATCGGCCGCAGCGGGAGTGGTGAATTGCAGCCGGTCGCCTTTATTGCTGCGGTTGACGCTCGGATATTCCACCTGACGCGCGGTGTAACTCGTCCTTGCCTCGTCGACCTTCCAGGCATAGGCGTCGAGTGCCCGCGGATCGTAACTGACGTTCTGAATTTCGTAGGCCGTCGGAATGACCGTCCCGATCGGACGGGTGAAGCTGAACGTGGCGCGCTCGATGGTGCCGAGCGGCGAAGCAATCAAATGCGCGCCGGGAAAGCTGACGGCAATATGCGGACGATGCGCGATGAGCGCGGCCAGATCCTGATATCCGACGGAGGTCGGCATCAGGGCCACGCAGAACGCACTGAGCCAAAAGCGCGCCGAGTTAGAAGCGCGCACCACCCGAACACGCGACGCCACCATTACCCCGTAACCCCACCACGCAACGCAACGCGTACTCGGTCAATCAAAAACCACCGCAGTGGCTCTAATGCGACAGCGCGATTTATTGTCGGGTTAACGTTGCGAAGATGTTAATCGCGGCGATGCGCGCAACATGCACGGCAGCGGGTCCGATGCGCGTTAATGCGTAACCGGACACCGGCATCGGAGCGCGTCATGCGCGCGCGCACGAAACAAGGATCAAATGCGAAGAACTGCGCACTGTCGCACGCATTTCATCGCAGGCGATGACGGAGTTCCGCGGTTGCGTTTCGTTAACCACGAAACCAACAGCAATGCGGCAAACGACGATCTTACGCTGTGCCACTCGAGCTTTTGCCGAGCGCGGCTTGCGCCGCGGCGAGCCGCGCGATCGGCACGCGGAACGGCGAGCACGACACATAGTCGAGTCCGACTTCGTCGCAGAAGGCGACGGAGGCCGGATCGCCGCCGTGCTCGCCGCAGATTCCGAGTTTCAATTTCGGCCGCACCTTGCGGCCGCGCTCGGTCGCGATGCGGACCAGTTCGCCGACGCCTTCGCGATCGATCGACACGAACGGATCGATCGGCAGAATTCCCTTGCTGGTATAGGTGCCGAGGAAGCTTCCGGCATCGTCACGGCTGATGCCGAACGTCGTCTGCGTCAAATCATTGGTGCCGAACGAGAAGAACTCGGCCGTCTGCGCAATCTCGCCGGCCTTCAGCGCCGCGCGCGGCAGCTCGATCATGGTGCCGACCTGGTAGTTGAGCTTGCTCTTGGTCTCCTCGGCGACCTTCTTCGCCATGGCGTCGATGCGCTCCTTGACCAGATCGAACTCGGCCCTGCCGGCGATCAGCGGCACCATCACTTCCGGCACCACCGGCTTGCCGGTGGCGCGCGCCGCCTCGACCGCGGCTTCGAAGATCGCGCGCGCCTGCATCTCGGCGATCTCGGGATAGGCGATGGCGAGACGGCAGCCGCGGAAGCCGAGCATCGGATTGAATTCGTGCAGTTCGCGCGCGCGATCGGCGAGCTTCTGCGGATCGGCGTTCATGGCGGCGGCGACTTCGGCGATTTCCTTCTCGCTGTGCGGCAGGAATTCGTGCAGCGGCGGATCGAGCAGGCGGATCGTCACCGGCAGGCCGCCCATGATCTTGAACAGTTCGACGAAATCGGCGCGCTGCATCGGCAGCAGCTTGGCGAGCGCGGCGCGGCGGGCGGGCTCGTCGCCGGCCAGAATCATCTCCCGCACGGCGCGGATGCGCTCTTCGTCGAAGAACATGTGCTCGGTGCGGCACAGCCCGATGCCTTCGGCGCCGAACTTGATCGCGGTGCGCGCATCGGCCGGCGTATCGGCATTGGCGCGGACCTTGAGCTTGCGCACCGCATCGGCCCATTTCATCACGGTGGCGAATTCGCCGGCGAGCGCCGGCTCGACCATCGCCACCTTGCCGGCGAGCACCTGGCCGGTCGAGCCGTCGATGGTCAGCGTATCGCCCTTCTTCAAGGTAATGCCGCCGACGGTCATGGTCTGCGCGCGATAGTCGACCCGGATCGTACCGGCACCCGAGACGCAGGGCTTGCCCATGCCGCGCGCCACCACGGCTGCATGCGAGGTCATGCCCCCGCGCGTGGTGAGAATGCCTTCGGCGGCGTGCATGCCGTGGATGTCTTCCGGCGACGTCTCGACGCGCACCAGAATGACCTTGCGACCATGGCTCTTGAGCTCTTCGGCTTCTTCGGACGAGAACACGATCTCGCCGGCGGCGGCGCCGGGCGACGCCGGCAGACCGTTGGCGATGATTTTGCGCTCGGCGTCGGGATCGATGGTCGGATGCAGCAACTGGTCAAGCGAGGCCGGGTCGATCCGCGCCACCGCCTCGTCCTTGCTGATCAGCTTCTCCTGCGCGAGATCGACGGCGATGCGCAAGGCGGCCTGCGCGGTGCGCTTGCCGTTGCGCGTCTGCAGCATCCACAGCTCGCCCTGCTCGACGGTGAATTCGAGATCCTGCATGTCGCGATAATGCCGCTCGAGAACGCCGTGAATGCGCTTAAGCTCGCCGAAGGCAACCGGCATCGCGGCTTCCATCGACGGCTTGTCGGAGCCGGATTCTTTCTTCGCGGCTTCGGTGATCTCCTGCGGCGTGCGGATGCCGGCGACGACGTCTTCGCCCTGCGCATTGATCAGGAATTCGCCGTAGAGCTTCTTCTCGCCGGTCGATGGATTGCGCGTGAAGGCGACGCCGGTCGCCGACGTCTCGCCCATATTGCCGAACACCATGGCCTGCACGTTCACCGCGGTGCCCCAATTCGCCGGAATGGCGTGCAGGCGGCGATAGGTGATGGCGCGCTGGTTCATCCACGAGCCGAACACCGCGCCGATGGCGCCCCATAGCTGCGCATGCGGATCCTGCGGGAACGGCTTGCCCTGTTCCTGCTTGACACGCTCCTTGTAGCGATCGACCAGCGTTTCCAGATCGTCGGCGGTGAGATCGGTATCGAGCGTGTAGCCGTTCTGCTCTTTGTGCTCGTCGAGGATCTCCTCGAAATGGTTGTGCTCGATGCCGAGCACGACGTCGGAATACATGGTGATGAAGCGCCGGTAGCTGTCGAGCGCAAAGCGCCGGTCTCCGGATTTCTCCGCGAGCGCCACGACCGTCGTGTCGTTGAGCCCGAGATTGAGCACGGTGTCCATCATGCCCGGCATCGACGCGCGGGCGCCGGAGCGCACCGAGACCAGCAGCGGATTTTCGGCGTCGCCGAATTTCTTGCCGGTGACGCGGCCGACGGCCGCGAGCGCGGCTTCGACCTGGGCTTTCAGATCCTTCGGGTAGGTTTTGCCGTGGTCGTAGAAATAAGTGCAGACCTCGGTGGTGATGGTGAAACCCGGCGGCACCGGCAGGCCGAGATGCGCCATTTCGGCAAGTCCCGCGCCCTTGCCGCCGAGCAGGTTGCGCATCGCCGAGCGCCCTTCCGCCTTGCCGCCGCCGAACGCATAGACCCACTTGCCCTTGCGGCCGGACGCCGCGGGGGACTTCACCGTGGCTTTGGCGGATTTCGCCGCGGATTTCTTGCGCACGCTTGTGGCGCGCACTTTTTTCGCGGGCTTGCGGGACGCTTTAGCTTTGACGCGGGATTTGGCCATGGTGATTTAGATCAGTGCGTTAGATCAGACGAGTTCGACGATGGGTGAATATTCAGGCGGCTTTTAGATCGCAAATCCCCTCCAAGGCAACTTGCGACGGGTCATGCTCAGTGGACGAAATGATAGATGCCATTGAGCCCCATCAAACCGACGATAATGAGGTAGATCGCGACGATGAAATTGAGCAGCCGCGGCATCAGCAGGATGAGAATACCGGCGACCAGAGCGACGAGCGGCGTGATGTGGGCGGTGGTAATGACCATGACAATCCTCGAAAGTTTTGCGCTGAGATTTTGGGCAGAAACCGGGAAGGTTCACGCAACACACTTTAAACGCGCGAAACGCCGTTCGGTTTCTATGCGACAACCGGATGTAAAGAAAGCCCGTCACTGTTCACAAGCCTGAAAAAACGCACGCACTTCCGCATCCGCGCTCTGCATTCTGCGCGCTGCCAACGTCACGCCACGATTTCACGATCCGAAACAACCAAAGCGCAAAGGGGAAGCGGAGCGCCGAGAGGCGCATCCAGCCAGTGGCGGCATCAGCGGATGCCGCGCGCGCCTTGCGATCGGCGCGCTCGCCTTTCGGCGCTCCACCACGGCTCTTGTTTAGGCGACCGAACGCCACCACTCAGCTTCGGGCCGCGCTTCCCGACGGCGAATAGGAGCTTGCGCTCTTGCGGGCTTTAGGCCCTCTTCGCCATCAAGTTCAGCCAGACACCTGGCAGACCGGTCGTAATGCCGGCCGGGTCGATGCCCAAAGCCGCCCGGGAGCGGAGTGCGAATCCGCCCGCAGGAACCGCACCCGCTCCGCAATCAGGAATGCCTTCCGGACAGCGTCCCTCACGTGAGCGGGATGTTTCGTCATGTAACTATTTCAGGGACAACTGTCAATATGACGGTGACAGAAAAATCTGCCGGGCGGAAGCCATAATCGTGCCCTCTCCCCTTGCGGGAGAGGGCGGCCCGGCGGTCCAACAACAAGAGCGGGTGAGGGGTCGCAGCGCGGGCCCTCACCCGGCCGTGCGAGCTGAAACGTCTGCGAAGCCCTCTCCCCCAAGGGGAGAGGGCGCGCGACGCAATGCAGCGCTTTGGCTATCCCTCGATCCGCGAGAAATCAGCGACGGCACGCGTGGCGGCGCGGATTTCGTTGAGGAGCTTCAGCCGGTTCTCGCGCAACGCCTTGTCCTCGACATTCACCGTCACCTTGTCGAAAAAGGCATCGACGCTCGGGCGCAGCTTCGCCATGGCGCGCATGGCGGCTTCGAAATCTTCCTCCTCGACGGCGCGCGTGGCTTCCGCCTCGGCGGTTCCGATGGCTTCGGCCAGCGCCTTCTCCTCAGCCTGGCTGTAAAGCTTGGCATCGGGCGCGCCAGTGTATTCGCGCCCGTCTTTCTTTTCCTCGATGCGAATGATGTTGAAGGCACGCTTGAAGCCGGCGAGCAGATTCTTGCCGTGGTCAGTATCGAGGAATTTCGCGAGCACTGCGACACGCGACACGATCAGGGTTATTTGGTTCCCCTGAAAGAGTGAGTAAGTTTCAGTGACTGCGTCTAATAGATCGTGCCTCGCGCCTTGTTCGCGGAGCTGCACCCTCAACCGATCTTCGATGAAGACCAGAAGGTCATCTATTTTGTACGCCGCGTCGGTTCCATTAGGCAAGAAGCCCCGTATGTGCTCTTCAAAGACGTGGCGAAGATTGATAGGCACACGGTTATTTAGAATTATCCTGATGCCGCCCAAAGCATATCTCCGAAGCGCAAAGGGATCCTTGCTCCCCGTCGGCTTCTCGTCGATCGCCCAGAAGCCGACCAACCTGTCGATCTTGTCCGCCAACGCAACAGCAATCGACACTGGGTCACTCGGCACCAGGTCCTCCGGCCCTTTCGGCTTGTAATGATCTTCGCAGGCATGCGCGACGGCTTCGTTCTCGCCCTGCGCTTCGGCGTAGTATTTACCCATGATGCCCTGCAGCTCGGGAAACTCGCCGACCACCTCCGTAAGTAGATCTGCTTCGCAAAGCTTTGCTGCGCGCCTCACCTTTTCCACATCGGCACCGACAAGTGGCGCCAATTTCGCCGCCAGCCGTTCGATGCGTTCAAAACGTTCGGCCTGCGAACCGAGCTTCTCGTGGAACACGATGTGCTCGAATTTCGGCAGCCGGTCTTCGAGCCGCGTCTTCAGATCGGTCTCGTAGAAGAATTTCGCATCCGACAGGCGCGCGCGGATGACGCGTTCGTTGCCGGCGACGATCGCGTTGCCGCCGTCAACGGCCTCCACGTTGGAGACCAGCAGAAACTTGTTGACGAGCTTGGCGTGTGCGGCGTCGCGCAGCACGAAACATTTCTGGTTGTTGCGGATGGTGGCGCGGATCACTTCTTCCGGGATATGGAGGAAGCTTTCGTCGAACGAGCCCATCAGCACCACCGGCCATTCGACCAGCCCCGCGACCTCGTCGAGCAAGCCCTGATCCTCCACCAGTTCGAGGCCTTGCGCGAAAGCGAGCTGCTTGGCCTCGGTGAGGATGATGGTCTTGCGCCGTTCGGCATCGAGCACGACCTTGGCCTTGTCGAGCTTCTGCTGATAATCGTCGAGCCGGCGCACCGTGAACGGTTGCGGCGCCATGAAGCGATGGCCGCGCGTCTCGTTGCCGGCGGCGATGTCGCCGACACGAAACGGCACGACGTCCGGATCTTCGGTCTCGGGCCCGAACATGGCGACGATGGAGTGCAGCGGCCGCACCCAGGTGAGCGCGCCGGGCGCTTTGGAGTCCTTGCCCCAGCGCATCGACTTCGGCCAGGGGAAGCTCTTGATCACCTCGGGCAGGATCTCGGCGATGACATCAATGGCGGCGCGGCCCGGTCGCTCGATCAGCGCGACATAAAAGTCGCCCTTCTTGTCCGGCTGCACCTTGGCTTCGTCGATTGATTTCAGGCCGGCGCCCTTGAGAAAGCCCGCGATCGCGTTTTCCGGCGCGCCGACACGCGGACCTTTCTTCTCCTCGCGCAGGTCGGGCTGGCGCACCGGCACGCCCTGCACCGCCAAAGCCAGCCGCCGCGGCGTCACGAAGGCCTTGGCGCCTTCATAGACAAGCCCCGCTGCGACCAGGCGATCGGTGACGGCCTTGCGCAAATCCTCCGCCGCCCGCGCCTGCATGCGCGCGGGGATTTCTTCGGAGAACAATTCGAGGAGAAGATCAGGCATGGGGCGCTTTCACCCTCCCCTGCAGGGGGAGGGTCGTCGCGCGGAGCGCGACGGGGTGGGGAGGTCTGAGGGTCTACGCCTGCGTCGCTCATGCTTCAACGGCATCGGCTCTGCGGACAAGGACCCGTGGATCGCGGCGTAGATTGTTTCCATTGCGGCATCGATATTTCGCGTGATCTCGTTGTTCCAAAACCGGAGCACCCGGTAGCCTTCTTTCTCCAGCCAGCGTGTTCGCTTTTCGTCGTACACTTCCTTCGCGGTCTCGCCGTGCTGCGAGCCATCAATCTCGATCAACAGCCGGACCGCCATGCAACCGAAGTCAGCAATGTAAGGGCCGATTGGTATCTGACGACGGAAGTGAGAGCCTTTAAGATCGAGTTTTCGGAGCTGCTTCCACAACAGCTTCTCAGCGTCGGTGGTGCTGCGGCGAAGGCGGCGCGCTCTCAGGCGTGCGGTATCGGCAGGATTGGCGTTCGGCATTGACTTCCCCACCTGCCGCCTGCGGCGGCTGTCCTCCCCCTGCAGGGGAGGACGATTTTTACGTGAGCGCTTTATGCGAGCCGTCGCAGAGCGGCTGATGCGACGAGCGCTTGCAGGCGCAGAAATAGGCTTCCTCGTCCTTGGGCGCTTTCCATTCCTGCGGCGCAAACGGCGTGCCCTTGTGCGAGCCGTCGCAGAACGGCTGCGCCTTGGAGCGGCCGCAGGCGCACCACCAATAGCTCTTGCCGACCTCGACCTTGATCGGGATCGGTTTGCGTCCGCCGATTTCTGGCTCTCCGCTCATTTAGGTTTCCCCGCTCCGCTCATGTGCCCTTCCCTCCGCCTTCAGTAGCGAGCCAGGCTTCGCCGCAGGCTTTCGCCAATTCGCGCACCCGCAAGATATAGCTCTGGCGCTCGGTCACCGAGATGACGCCGCGGGCATCGAGCAGGTTGAAGACGTGGCTCGCCTTGATGCACTGGTCGTAAGCCGGCAGCGCCATCAGGTGCTTGCCGCGATTGGACTTGTCGGAGTCCGGCCCCCAGCCGTCGGCGAGATATTTCCTGCAGGCCGCTTCCGCCATGCGGAACTGCTGGAACAGCATCTCGGTATCGGCGAATTCGAAATTGTGCCGCGAATATTCCTGCTCGGCCTGCAGGAACACGTCGCCATAGCTCACCTTCTGCGCGCCGTCGCGGCCGTTGAAATTGAGCTCGTAGACGTTCTCGACGCCCTGCACATACATCGCCAGCCGCTCGAGACCGTAAGTGAGCTCGCCCGCGACCGGCGCGCACTCGAAGCCCGCGACCTGCTGGAAGTAAGTGAACTGCGACACTTCCATGCCGTCGCACCAGCATTCCCAGCCGAGCCCCCAGGCGCCGAGCGTCGGGCTTTCCCAATCGTCCTCGACAAAGCGGATGTCGTGGAGCTTCGGATCGATGCCGATGGCATAGAGCGATTTCAGATAGAGGTCCTGCAGATCGTCCGGCGACGGCTTCAGGATCACCTGAAACTGGTAATAATGCTGCAGCCGGTTCGGGTTTTCGCCGTAACGGCCGTCCTTGGGCCGGCGCGAGGGCTGCACATAGGCGGCGTTCCACGACTTCGGACCGAGCGCGCGCAGCGTCGTCGCCGGATGAAAGGTGCCGGCGCCAACCTCCATGTCGTAGGGCTGCAGAATGACACAGCCCCAATCGGCCCAATAACGCTGCAACGCCAGGATCAGGCCCTGGAACGAGCGGTCGGGACGCATATAGGGCGGCAAGTCGGCCGTGGCGGCTGCGGAGGCTCCGGTCATGGCGCGTTGTTGGTGGATGGCGGGCGGCAGGTCAAGTCTGGGTCGAGCCTCGGATCAAGCCGTCATGGGGCTGGCATGACGCATGGTCTTACGCGTTCTATGCTGCTATCGGACTTCGGATCAGGCCGAAAACACGAGCAATAGTACGGTCCGATACCTGATTCCTGTTTGTGACGGGTAATTATAGGGGGGAATTGTGCGCAGAACTGCAGCCATCATGATCGCCGCAGCGGCGGCAGCGTCCATCACCGCGGCGCCGATTGCGCGCGCCGACGATTTCCCGTCGCGGCCGGTTCATATCGTGATCGCCTTCCCGCCCGGCGGACCGACCGATTTCGTCGGCCGCATCGTCGCCGAGAAGATGAAAGACGCGCTCGGCCAAACGGTCGTCATCGACAACAAGCCCGGCGCCAACGGCACGCTGGGCGGCGAATTCGTCGCCAAGTCCGATCCCGACGGCTACACGCTGTTCCTCACCACGGCGGGCGCGGTGACGGTGTCGCCGCATATCATGGCCGACATCCATTACGACACGCTCAAGGATTTCGCACCGGTCGCGCTGGTCACCACGGTGACCGAGGTGCTCGCGGTCACGCCGAAGTCCGGCATCAAGACCGCGAAGGAACTGGTCGCGCTCGCCAAGGAGAAGCCGGGCACGATTTCATTTGCCTCGACCGGGATCGGCTCGCCGCCGCATCTGGCGCAGGAACTGCTCGCTGCGTCGGCCGATGTGAAATTCCTGCACGTGCCCTATCGCGGCGCGGCGCCGGCGCTGACTGATCTCCTCGGCGGCCAGGTCACCGTGATATCGGCCGACATTCCGGTGCTGATCTCACAGATCAAAGGCGGCAATCTGGTCGCCATCGGGCAGGCTTCGAACAAGCGCGACGCCATCCTGCCCGATGTGCCGACGCTCACCGAGCAGGGCTATCCCAATACCGACGCTTCGAACTGGTATGGACTGCTGGCGCCGGCCAAGACGCCTGCGGCGGTGATCGCGAAGATCAACAATGCCGTGAACGCGGCGATGAAAGATCCGGCGACCCACGACAAGCTCGTCCAATCCGGTGCGACGCCGGTCGGCGGCACGCCGGAGAGTTTTGGCATGTTCTTGAAGACGGAATACGACAAGTGGGGCCGCGTGGTGAAAGAGCGCGGCATTCACGAGTAGCGCGACGGGAGAGTTACCCCGGACGATATTCGCCGGTCTTGGGATCCTGCTTGAGCTTCGGCAAGACGTTGCGGTCGATCGGCTCGACAGCAGCGCGGGCGCGCACGTCATTGAGCTCGGCGTTCACCCGCTGCGCTTCCCGCACGCACCAGCGCACGAGTGCCGCGGCACCCACCACTCCAATCGCGAACAGAATGACCGGCGGCATATACGCCTCCTGCAACAACTCGATCTTGGTTGCGCTACAACCCGAAGCGCGCCCACATTGCGCGCGCTTCGAGGGCCGAAATCAGGTCCTCGGCAAAGCCCGCGGCAATACCCGCGGGAACATTCCGCCCTGGGCCGTCCCGGCCAAGCATATCACCCCCGCCGACACCAAGCACGCGCCGGCCGAAAAAGCCGCGTTCGGCCGATACCAGAGGCGTAACGACCTTTTCGCCAAATCGTTCGCGCAACACGCCGCGCAAATCGCCGATGGCGTCGACCAGGCCGAGTTCCAGGGCCCGCCGCCCGGTCCAGTACTCGCCGGAGAATAAGTCGGTTTCCGGGCCGGCGAGCTTGCCCTCGCGCCGCGATTTCACCAGCGCGATGAAATCGTCGTGAATAGCGCGTTGCAATTTCTTCAAACGTTCGACATCGCCGGGGTCCTCCGGCAGGAACGGGTCGAGCGAGGCCTTGTGGTCGCCCGACGTGTAAAGCCGCCGCTCGATGCCGATCTTGGCGATGAGCTTGTCGAAGCCGAACGTGCCGCCGACCACGCCGATCGAACCGACGATCGAATGCGGATCGGCGACGATCTCGTCGCCGGCGCAGGCGATCATGTAGCCGCCCGATGCGCCGGCATCCTCGACGAAAGCGATGACATGGCGCTTGTGCTCGGCGGCGAGCTCGCGGATGCGGCGGAAGATCAGGTGCGATTGTACCGGCGAGCCGCCTGGCGAATTGATGGCAAGCGCGACGGCCTCCGCGTTCTTCACGGCAAAGGCCTTGTCGAGCGTCTTGGCGACGCTGGCGAGGCTGAGCCCCGGCCGCAGCGGCGACGAAAGACCGATAATCCCGGTGAGCCGCACCACCGGCACGACCGGCTTGTCGCGGCGGAATCGGCTGGGAATGAGCGGCCGCAGCACGTTCAGCGCCCGGCCTGCGATACCTTTGGAACCTTCTCCGACCTGTGGCTCGATTTTGGGCTCGATCATGAAACCTCAAATATGAGTGATGCCATTAGCTCTCAAGTAACCAATTCTTAATTTCTGGAATGCTTCTTGCTTGATGCTGTTGTGCCGGCGCATTGCGGAGCTCGCCAAGCGATGAAAATCTACTTTCTCCTCATGCTGATCAGCCTGTTTGTCTGGGTTTCCTACATGCCAATGGGTGTGGAAGCGAAGCAAAAGGTGGCTGTGCGTCCTAAATCATTCTCAGCGTGATGCGCAACGCGTAGGCAGTTAGCGCCTCATTATCAAACAGTTTCAGTCCGAAAGAGTTCTTAAATCAGCGGCAGGGCCGCGCCGTCCCGCAGCACCGTCTCGGCCGCGACGGTCGGCTTGCCGTCGCCATCGGCAAGCGCGAAGCCGGACAGCAGCGTGAGCGGGGCGCTGCGGTCCTTCACCGCGCGCACCAGCACGCGGATGGCAGGCCCGCCAGCTTTGCCGTAAATCGGCAAGACCACGACCGCTCCAAATCGAGTTGAGAGCGCAGCGAGAACGTCGGCAAGTCCATCGGCACGCCAGATCAGCGTGACCGCGCCTCCCGTACGAAGAAGACGCGCCGCCGCATCGAGCCATCGCGCGAGCGTCCGGTCCGACGCCACATGGGCCGCGCGGCGCTGCGGATCGGGCGAAGGATTTTGCGCGGTATTGAACGGCGGGTTCATCAGGACGTGATCCGCAGGCGCAAGAGCCGCGGCCGGCGCCGTCACATCCACGCACACCGCGCGCACGCGCGCCGTCAGACCGTTGCGCTCGGTGTTCTCGGCCGCGAGCGCAGCGAGCGCCGGATCGATTTCGGCAAGCGTCACATCGAGGCCGTCGACGCGGCGCGCCAGCGCGAGCCCCGCGGCCCCGACGCCCGCGCCGAATTCGACGGCACGTTCGCCGGCGCGCGCCGCCACCGCGGCAGCCAAAAGGATCGCGTCATGGCCGAAACGATGGCCACGCCGCGGCTGGCGCAGCACCAGCCGGCCGCCGAGGACAGCGTCCTCGCTGGACTTCGCCGAGAGCAGCGGCTCGTGATGTCGAATTGTCGGTCGCCATATCGCTCTTCAATCGGCCGGCGCATCAACCGCGATGGGGACGAAGCTCGTTGCCGAAGCCTGCATCCTCGAGCAGCCGGCGCGCGGTGTCGGCCTGGTCCTCTTCGACCAGAATGCGGCGCGGGAAAATGCCGATCGAGCCTTCCAGCACGCTCATATTCTGATCGACCACCATGTGGCCGATATCGGCGGAGTTCAGCAGCGCCTCGATGGCGCTGATCAGGACCGCATCGTTGGTGCGCACGAGTTCACGCATGTTCAGCCCGCATGTTCAGCCACATGTTCAGCCCTTGCGCCGTTCTTCGCCCGGCGCGCGCAGCGCCAGATAGGCCATCAGTTTGGCCTCGCGCCGTCCCCGCGTCACGGTGTCGAGAATCAGTCCGACCGCGATCGACAGCGAGGCCAGTACGATCAAGCCGGTCGACAGCACCGCTGTCGGCAGGCGCGGCACCAGCCCTTCCTGCACATAGGTGATGAAGATCGGAATGGCGAGTCCGATCGCCATGATGCCGAGCGCGATGCCGAGCGAGCCGAACAGCGACAGCGGACGCTCGGCGCGATAGAGCTTCAGCACCGTCCACAGGATGCGAAATCCGTCCTGCCAGGTATTGAGCTTCGACGCCGAACCGCTCGGCCGCGAATAGTAGGGCGTCGCCACCTCGCCGACCGGCAATTCGAGCTCCAGCGCATGCACCGTCAATTCGGTTTCGATCTCGAAACCGCCCGAAGAATCGGGAAGGATTTGACGAAGCGGCGCGAGAACACGCGATAGCCGGAGAGAATGTCGGTGAAAGCGCGGCCGAAAATATGGGCGACAAAACCGGTGAGCAGATGATTGCCGAAGCGATGGCCGGGACGATAGGCGGCTTCCTCGCGGTCGACACGGCTGGCGACCACCATGTCGAGCCGGTCGCCGACCAGCCGGTCGATCATGGCGCGCGCGCTCGGCGCGTCATAGGTGGCGTCGCCGTCGACCAGCACGTAGATGTCGGCTTCGATATCGTTGAACATGCGCCGCACCACATGGCCCTTGCCCTGATGGGTCTCGCGGCGGACCACGGCGCCAGCGTCCTTGGCGGCCGCCACCGTGCTGTCGGTGGAGTTGTTGTCATAGACGTAGACGCGCGCGTCCGGCAGCGCTGAGCGAAAGTCGGCAACGACTTTGGCGATGGCGCGTTCTTCGTTGTAGCAGGGCACGAGCACCGCCACGTCGAGAAGGCTTTGCGCGGTACGTTCCGTCACGAGGTCGTCGCTTGACATTGCCCCTCTTGGGCCGGCCAATTGACCGGCTGGAAGACTTGCCGGCTCACCATAGCGTTCCTATTCTTTTGTGTCCGTTACTCGCCTCGTGGAATTGAAGTTTCTTGCAATTCCCGGCAAACTCTCACAGCGGCTTCAAAGCCATGGTCCAGACCAAAATCGCTAAATATTATCGAGTGTTGCTTTAATTCCGAAACGCCGCCCGGCCGGCGCAATTTTCGAGTGAAATCCGCAATCGGACAAGAGTGGAGAAATCGCAAGTGGCAGTTGTCGTCCCGTTCGAAAGCGCGCGTAAGCCTTCGATCGAGCCCCTGGTCGAGCTCGTCGCCGCCGACATGGAGCGCGTCAACACCACCATTCTCTCGCGCACCGGCTCCGAAGTGACGATGATTCCGGAAGTTGCGAACCATCTCATCAGTTCGGGCGGCAAAAGGCTGCGGCCGATGCTGACTTTGGCGCTGGCGCAGCTCACCGGCTATCGCGGCGAAGGCCATATCAAGCTCGCCGCCGCGGTCGAGTTCATGCACACCGCGACGCTCCTGCATGACGACGTTGTCGACGAGAGCGAATTGCGCCGCGGCCGCACCGCGGCCCGCATGCTGTGGGGCAACGAGGCGAGCGTGCTGGTCGGCGATTTCCTGCTCGGCCAGGCCTTCAAGATGATGGTCGAGGTCGGCAGCCTCAAAGCGCTCGAGATCCTGTCGTCGGCCGCTTCCGTGATCGCCGAAGGCGAGGTCATGCAGCTTGCCGTGGCCAAGAACACGGCGACCACCGAAGACGAATATATCGCCGTGATCCGCGGCAAGACCGCCGAGCTGTTCGCGGCGGCCTGCGAAGTCGGTCCCGCATTGTCGGCGCGGCAGAAGGCCGAGCAGGCGGCGTGCCGCTCGTTCGGCATGAATCTCGGCATCACCTTCCAGCTGATCGACGACGTGCTCGACTATGGCGGCGCCTCGGCGCATCTCGGCAAGAATGTCGGCGACGATTTCCGCGAGGGCAAGATCACGCTGCCGGTGGTGCTCGCCTTCCGCCGCGGCACCGATGCCGAGCGCGAATTCTGGCGGCGCACGCTCGAGCGCGGCGAAACCGCCGATGCCGATCTCGATCATGCCATCGGCCTGATGGTGCGCCACCGCGCGCTCGAGGACACGATCGGCCGCGGGCATCATTACGGCGCGATCGCGCGCGACGCGTTGGCGCTGTTTCCGGATTCGCCGATGAAGACGGCGCTGGTCGAATCCGTCGACTTCTGCATCGCGCGGACCCACTGACCTGAGCGCACCACCGGGGCTGCCATGCGAAAATTTGCCCTCGGTTTTGCGGCCGTCCTGGCTGCCTGCCAGTTCGCCCAGGCGCAATCCGTTCCGATGCCGCCCGAACTCAAGGCGTTTTTAACGCGTCCGGATCAGCAAACGGACCTCTTCAACCTGATGGGACAGCAATGGCATGCGATCGTGCCCAATTGCGCGTCGCCACAAGTCAAAAGCAGCGGCGTTCTCATCAGCAGTCCGCCGACCTTCGATCATGACGGCGCGCCGACATCCGGAGCGTGGCACATGGTCAGTCAGGTCGAAGGGTGCGGCGCGACGCGCCTCATCAACGTATTTTTTCTGTTCACCAAAGACGGCCAGCTGAAGAAAATCGCCGCGCTTCCCGGCACAACGGCCGCCGATCTTCCTCTGCAACGCGACAGTCTGATGTATGCGGGCATGGGGATGGCCAAGATCGCACCGAAGGATTGCAAGGACACCAAATTCGTAGACACGCGCTTCCTGGGTTTTGGCGCGGAAAATCCTCAAGCCGCTCAAGGACGGGAAAAACGGGCCTGGACGGAGGAATGGACCGTCCGCAGTTGCGGCGTGACCGGTATCGTGACCATGCACTTCACGCCGGATGCCGCCGGGACGAATATCAGTTCAACCGTCAACGAGACCCGTCAGATCGATCCCTGACGCGCATCGCTTCGCGCACGCCGGTCAGCCGTTCCCCAGCGTGCAGGCTTGCGTCCACCAACCCGGATTGTCGGCGCGCAGAACTTTGGCCGCGGTGTCGGCTTCGGCCGCGGTTGCGAACAGGCCGAAACAGGTCGCGCCCGATCCCGACATGCGCGCAAAATCGCAGCCCGGAAGCGCGCGAAGCGCGGTGAGCACGTCGGCGATCGCAGGCGCGATCGCAATCGCCGGCGCTTCGAGATCGTTGGGCTGCGTGCGCACAATCTGCAGCAACTGATCACGACTGGCCAATTTCGCCATTGCCGCAAGGTCGAGCGGCGCGGCCGGTTTGTCGCGGAGCTTGAGCCCGGCGAAGACGAGCTTGGTGGCCACCGCAACGCCGGGATTGACCAGCACCGCCGGGAGCGGCGGCAGCAACAGCGGCGCGGACAGCTGCTCGCCGATGCCGCGCATGACGCGGGGCCGCGGATCGAGACAGACCGGCACGTCCGCGCCGGTCACGCGCGCCGCCTCATGGAGCGGCGCATCGTCGTGCGGCAGGGCGTTCGCCTGTGCGAGCAGCCGCAGCGCCGCGGCAGCGTCGGACGAACCGCCGCCGAGACCCGCGGCGACGGGGAGATTTTTTTCCAGATGAAAGGCGCCCAGTGCGAGCCCGGATTTCCGTTCGGCGAGCGCCCGCGCCGCCTTGAGCACGAGATTGTCGGCGTCATCGCCGGCTTGCGCCGCGGTCACCCCGCTTACCGCCAGCGACAGTGCACCACCCGGCGTGAAGGTCAGCCGGTCGCCGCGATCGGCGAACACGACAAGGCTTTCAAGCTCGTGATAGCCGTCGGCGCGGCGGGCGATCACCCGCAGCGTCAGGTTCACCTTGGCGGGCGCGTTGGCGGCGAGCGGAACAGGCAAGGCGGCGCTAGACCGAAGACCGGTTCCCACCCGCCGGATCAAAGTCCGAGGGCATGCTTTTCGGGATCATGCTCTAACCGCCGTTGCCGCTCTTCTTTTCGTCGGTGCCGGAATTTGCCTTGGCGGCATCGGGAGCAGCCGGCTTCCTGGCATCCGCTGACGACGACGTGTCAGGCGGCAGGCCGTCCTTGAGCTTGGCCTCGATCTTGGGCAGCTCGTCCGCCTCCGGCTTGAGATCCTTGGCGTGCGACCATTGGAAGTGCGCCTCGAGCATGCGCCCGACGCGCCAATAGGCGTCGCCAAGATGGTCGTTGATCGTCGGGTCTTCCGGCTTGAGCTCGACGGCGCGTTCCAGATTCTTGACCGCCTCGTCGTAATTGCCGGTGCGGAAATAGGCCCAGCCCAGCGAATTGACGATGTAGCCGTCATCCGGCCGCTGTTCGACGGAGCGGCGAATCATGTCCATGCCCTGATCGAGATGGACGTTCTGATCGACCCAGGAATAGCCGAGATAGTTGAGCACCAGGGGCTGCTCGGGGAACAGTTCGAGCGCCTTCTTCATGTCGGCTTCGGCCAGCGGCCATTGATGCGAGCGCTCGTAGCAAATGCCGCGGAAGTAGAACACGACCCAGTTCGACTTCTCGGGCTTCGCCAGAGTGTCGATGGCCTTGCTGTACGTATCGGCGCAGCTCGCGAAATCCTTGCGCGCGCGCTGGATATTGCCGAGCTCGATGATCGCCTCGGTATCCTTGGGGCGCTGCGAAATGACGTGCTGCAGGCGTTGCTTGGCCTCGTCGGTGCGATCGAGCGCGTCGAGATCGACCGCCATCTGGATTTCGGCGTTGCGCGACAGCGGCGAATTCGCCGGCACCCGCTCATAGGCCTTGATGGCGAGATTGGGCTTCTTCAGATCTTCATAGAGATCGCCGAGCGACAACAGCGCCATCGAATGCGAGGGCTGCAGATAGAGCGCAAGCTGCAGATAGATCAGCGCCAGATCCTCGCCGCCGCGGCGGCCGATCGAGGCGCCGAGTCCATACAGCGCCTCAGCGGCGCCGGCTTGCGGCGAATCGACCAGCGTCGGCAGTTTCTGGCCGTCGCTGATCGCCTTCATCTCTTCGATGACCAGCGGATGATCGGGCAGCACCTTGGCGAAATCCTGATAGACCTTCAGCGCGTCATCCTTGTTGCCGTTGCGCGACAGGAAGCGGCCATAGGCCTGCACCGTGCGCAGCGCCGTCGGGTCGGTCTTGTACGCGCTCTCGTAGCGCTTCTGCGCGGCTTTCTTGTCGCCGGCGAGATCGAGGATGAAGCCGGCATGCAGATCCTTGAAGATGCCGTACCAGTCCGGCCCCGACAGCTTGTCGAGCGCGTCGACCGCGCCATGCGCGTCGCCGGCGCCGTCCTGCGCCCAAGCCGACAGCATCGCCGCGGTCAGATCGGTGACCGGCCCGCGCACCGACTGCGCGAAATGCTGCTTGGCGGCGCCGTAATGCTTCAGCTTCAGTTCGCGAATGCCGATCACCAGATGGGAGATCTTGTCGTTGCGATCGACATCGAGCATGCGCTCGGCGAGCTTGCTCGCCTGATCGATGTCGCCGTCGGTGAGCACCGAGAGAAACGTGCGGCCCAACAGATCCGGATTCTTCGGATCGAGCTTCAGCACATCCATGTAGAAGGCGGCGGCGGCACCGGCGTCGCGCTCGGCGCCGGCATGGCGCGCGGCGAGATAGCTGCCGGCGGCGTTGTCAGGCGAAAGTTCCGTCGGCGCTTGAACGGCGGCCGCCTGAGCGGCGAACCCCGGCGGAAGCGCGAAAGCCGAAGCGGCGAGAAAGGCGACGCCAACAATGGCGGCATGCCGAGGCAGCAGCGAGTGAATCACGATAGCTCCATTGGCGAATTGGGCCGGCGACCTGACAGAATTTGCAGCAAGCGCCGAATTTCCGGTTGCGCGAGAATGGCCTTTTTACCGCGCCGCCGCAAGATTGTGGACAGGCGGCCGCAGCGTCGTCCCCCTCGTGTTTCCCACACGATGGCAGCCGGTTACGCCCGAACGGCGGCGAAATCGCGGCAGCCGCATCCGTCCGCGGCGATCACATATTCGGATAATTCGGGCCGCCGCCGCCTTCCGGCGGCACCCAGGTGATGTTCTGGTTCGGGTCCTTGATATCGCACGTCTTACAATGCACGCAGTTTTGCGCGTTGATGACATAGCGCGGCGCGCCGCCCTCCTCGACCCATTCATAGACGCCGGCCGGGCAATAGCGCGCTGACGGCCCGGCATAGACGCCCAATTCCGACGACCTCTGCAGTGCAGGGTCGCGCACGATGAGATGCGGCGGCTGATCTTCCTCGTGATTGGTGTTGGACAGATAGACCGACGACAGCCGGTCGAAGGTCAGCTTGCCGTCGGGTTTTGCATAGGCGATGCGCTTGCATTGCGCCGCGGGCTTAAGCGTCGCCGAATCCGGCTTGCCGTGCTTGAGCGTGCCCAACAGCGAAAAGCCGAACGTATTGGTCCACATGTCGAGGCCGCCGAGCGCGATGCCGGCGAAGGTGCCGAGCTTCGACCATAGCGGCTTGGCATTGCGCACGCGCCACAGATCGTGCCCGATCGGCGAACTCCGCCACGCCTCTTCATAGGCCGAGAGCTCGTCATTGGCGCGGCCGGCGGCGAGCGCCGCGGCGACATGATCGGCCGCGAGCATGCCGGACAGCATCGCATTGTGACTGCCTTTGATTCGCGGCACGTTGACGAAGCCCGCGGCGCAGCCGATCAGCGCGCCGCCCGGAAACACCAGCTTCGGCACCGACTGATAGCCGCCCTCGGTGATGGCGCGGGCGCCATAGCAAATGCGCTTGCCGCCGGCGAACGTGTCGCTGACCAGCGGATGGGTCTTGAAGCGCTGGAATTCCTCGAACGGCGACAAATACGGATTCTGGTAATTGAGGTGGACGACAAAGCCGACCGCGACCAGATTGTCGTCGAAGTGATAGATGAACGAGCCGCCGCCGGTGGCGTTGTCGAGCGGCCAGCCGAGCGTGTGCTGGACGAGGCCGCGGCGATGCCGCTCCGGCGCGACCTGCCAGAGCTCCTTGAGGCCGATCCCGTATTTCTGCGGATTGCGATCCTGCGCGAGAGCAAAGCGTTCGATCAGCTCTTTCGAAAGGCTGCCGCGGGCGCCTTCGGCGAGCAGCGTGTATTTGCCGCGCAACTCCATGCCGCGGGTGAAGCCGGATTTGCTTTGGCCATCCTTGCCGATGCCCATGTCGCCGGTGGCGACGCCGGCGACCGCATTGTTTTCATACAGGACTTCGGAAGCGGCGAAGCCCGGATAGATTTCGACGCCGAGCGCTTCGGCCTTGCGCGCCAGATAGCGGCAAACCTCGCCAAGCGAGGCGATGTAATTGCCGTGATTGCTCATCAGCGGCGGCATCAGCGCGAGCGGCAGGCGCAGCGCGCCGGAAGAGCCAAGCGCATAGAAACGATCCGAGGTGACCGCGGTCTTGATCGGCGTGTCTTCGCCGCGCCATTCCGGAATCAGGCTGTCGAGCCCGATCGGGTCGATCACCGCGCCGGACAGGATATGGGCGCCGACCTCGGAGCCCTTCTCGACGACGACGACCGACACGTCCGGCGCGATTTGCTTGAGCCTGATCGCGGCCGACAGCCCGGCAGGACCGGCGCCGACAATGACGACATCGAATTCCATCGCCTCCCGGGCGGGAAGCTCCGTCGTGCTCATGATCCCTGCTCCGCGTCCGGGTCAATCATCCGGTTTTTCACGATTTCACAGCGGTGACAATCGTGGCGCGAACCGGTTCCCATTTTTCCGGCATATGCGCTAATCATAGCGCAAGGATTTGGCCCATGGATCTCGGAACCAAAGACGCGCGAGAACTTCTCGCCTTCTATCTCGATGCCGGCGCCGATGCGCTGCTCGGCGAGGAGCCGGTCGACCGGATGGCGGAGGAAATCCCGCCCCCGCCCGTCGCCCTGGCCTCCCCGAACCGGCGCGACGCCGCGGTTGAGCCTTTCGCCGGCAAGACGGCGCCGGCCCAGCCGGCATCGCCTGCTTCGCCCGCGGCGGCGGCCATCCTTTCGCCGGAGGCGGCAACCATGGCGGCGCGCGAAGCTGCGAAAAGCGCGGCGACGCTGGAGGACCTGCGGGCATTGCTTGACGGCTTCGAAGGCTGCGCACTGCGCGCGACCGCGACACAGCTGGTCTTTGCCGACGGCAGTCCACAGGGCCGCGTGATGTTTGTCGGCGAAGCGCCGGGCTACGAAGAGGACGTCTCCGGCAAGCCGTTCGTCGGCCGTTCCGGCAAACTGCTCGATTTGATGATGGAGGCGATCGGGCTCGATCGCAGCACTGCCTATATCGCCAATGTCGTGCCGTGGCGGCCACCGGGCAACCGCACGCCGACGCCGCAGGAGACCGCGATCTGCCTGCCGTTCATCCGCCGGCAGATCGAGCTGGCCAATCCGGATGTCCTGGTCTGCCTCGGCGGCCCGGCGATGCAGACGTTGCTGAGCATTAAGGACGGCATCACTAGAAGCCGCGGCCGCTGGTACCCCTACGACACCGGCAAGCGCGAGATCAAAGCGCTGGCGACCTTCCATCCGGCATTCTTGCTGCGCAGCCCGCTGCAGAAGCGGTTCGCCTGGCGCGATTTTCTGGCGCTGAAAAAGGCGCTGGCAGCGCCGCGTGCGTGAAGCACTAGGGCGTGGAACATGAGCGATAGCCAAACCCTATACGCGGCGCTTCGTCGGGTGGCCGACACCAAGACCGTGGCCGCGATCGAGCAACTCGTCACGTCGGGCGCCGACCGCGAGCTCGTCCGCATCAATGTGCTTGCCTTCGCGGCCGCTCGCGGCCTCGACGAGGAGCACGCCATTGCGACCTTCCTGCATGCATCCCAGCTCGGCATTTTCGATCTGTCGTGGGACGTACTCTGTCCGACCTGCCGTGGCGTGCTCGACATCACGACAACGCTGAAAGACGTTCACCGAGAACCTTATGAATGCGCGCTGTGCAGCAAATCCTTCGAAGTCTCGCTCGACGAGATGATCGAAGTCGTCTTCACCGTCAGTCCGCGCGTGCGCAAGATCGCCGCCCACGATCCGAACACATTGCCGTTTTGGGACTATTACCGGCAGGTGTATTGGAGTTCCGCCGTCGACTTGTCCGACGCAAGCCTCGAGCGGTTAATCGCGGAATTTACGCTCGACGCGCGCGTTCTTGGTCCTGCCGAACAGGCCAGTGTTTCGGTGCACGTACCCGAGGGCTGGGTCATCCTGTTCGAGCCGGTCTCGCATTTCGGGCATTATATGAAAGTTGCAGCCGAACGCACCTCGGAAATCCAGAAGCTTGCGCTTGTCCTCGAAGGCGCTCATGCACCGACCGCAACAACTCCGCTTAAGGCGGGACCACTGCAACTGACAATAACCAACCGCACCGGCATGCGCGCCCTCCCGGTGGTCTGGATCGAGAATTGAGCTTTTGACGAACTCGTTGGCCAGCGCAGACCGAACCTCACGGCAAAACGTATCTTCACCAACCAGACATTTCGGGACCTGCATCGCACCGACACGCTTGACGTTGACCAGGGCCTGAAGATCGTCAGTCTCACGTTCCTATTCACCGACCTCAAAGGTTCGACCGAGCTTTACTCGCGCGTCGGTGATCTGGTCGCTTACGAGCTTGTGCGCAGGCATTTTCACCTGCTCACCGACATAGTAGCGGCCGGGGGTGGTTCGGTGGTCAAGACCATCGGCGACGCCGTGATGGCAACATTCCCGACGCCCGAGCGCGCGATCGCTGCGGCCCTGCATATGCGCGAAGCGATTGGCCTTGTCGGGAACGAGACGCGCCAGGAAGATCTGCTGCTCAAGATCGGCCTTCACGAGGGGCCGTGTCTTGCGGTCGTGCTCAACGACAAGTTGGACTATTTCGGGCAGACCGTGAACATCGCAGCGCGCATCCAAGGACTGGCGTCTTCGCACGTGATTTTCGCTAGCAAGTCCGTCGTCGACCATCCGCAGTCGTCGTCGGTCTTGCAAGACGCGGGAATTACGCCAAGCCCGCAGAGTGCAAAGCTCAAGGGCGTCGCGGGCGAAGTTGAGGTCTACGAAATCCCGTGAGTGGCGGCGTAAATCCGACGTGCGGACTTAGTACACGCTAATCCATCGCGAATTTGGCGGCAAAGATCAGCGCCAGCACCAGCACCGCGGGCTTGGCTTCGGCGAACCGTCCGGCAAAGATCTTGATCAGCACATAGGTGATGAAGCCCAGCCCGATGCCGTTCGCGATCGAATAGGTGAGCGGCATGGTGACGGCGGCGATGACCGCAGGCGCCGCTTCGGTGATGTCGTCCCAGTCGATTTCGGCCAGACCGCGCGCCATGATGCAGGCCACATAAAGCAGCGCCGCCGACGAGGCATAGGCCGGCACCATGCCGGCGAGCGGGGCGAAGAACAAAGTGGCGAGGAAGAACAAAGCGACAAAGACCGCCGTCAGACCGGTGCGGCCGCCGGCGGCAACGCCCGCGGCGCTCTCGATATAGCTCGTTGTCGTCGAGGTGCCGATCAGCGCGCCGAACATGGCGGCGAAACTGTCGGAGATCAGCGCCTGCCGCATCCGCGGCAGATTGCCGTTTTCGTCCTCCAATCCGGCGCGATGGGTGACGCCGATCAGCGTGCCGGCATTGTCGAAGACATCGACGAACAGAAAGCTGAATACGACGACGATGAAGGAGAGCTCGGTGACGCGGGAGAAATCGAGCTGCAGCAAGGTCGGGCGCAGCGACGGCGGCGGCGCGGCGATGCCGGTATAGGTCGCGAGCCCGAGCGGCAGGCCGATGACGGTGACGATGAGAATGCCGATCAGCGTGCCGCCGACGATCTTGCGATAATTCAGCGCCGTGATCAGCACCAGACCGAGCAGGCACAGGACCGCGGCCGGATTGCGCAGATCGCCGAGCGTGACCAGCGTCGCCGGGCTCGCGGTCACGATCTTCGCCTCTTCAAGCGCGATGATGCCGAGAAACAGGCCGACGCCCGCGGAGATCGCGAGCTTCAAATTCCTCGGAATCGAATTGATGATGTATTCGCGGATCCGGAACACCGAGATCAGAAAGAAGATCACGCCCGAGCAGAACACCGCGGCGAGCGCCTGCTGCCAGGTGAACTTCATCGTCAGCACCACGGTGAAGGCGAAGAAGGCGTTGAGCCCCATGCCGGGCGCAAGCGCGATCGGATAATTGGCGTAGAGCGCCATCACCAAAGTCGAGGCGGCAGCGGCGATGCAGGTCGCGACAAAAACCGCGCCCTTGTCCATGCCGGCATTGCCGAGAATGTGCGGATTGACGAAGACGATGTAGACCATCGTCAGGAAGGTGGTCAGGCCGGCGATGAATTCGGTGCGCAAGTCGGTGCCGGAGGCGCGCAGGCCGAAGAAGCGATCGAGGGCGGATTGCGGCGGCTGCGTCGTTGTGGCGTCGGTCATGCTGTCCCCCATTTTGGTCCTACTTGGGCGCCGGCATCACGGTGCCCGGCCGGATCACGCCCCAGCCGACGCGCAACAGCGGCAACCGGCCCTCGACCGGCCGCGCAAAGGTCCGCGGCACCTCGGCGACGAGGTCCGGAAAATAGACCTTGATGTCCGGCGGCGGTGTCGGCGACGTGTCCGCCGTCAGCCAGACGACGACGGCGCCTTTCTTGCGGATGTCGTCGGCGGTGACCCAGGGCGTGCGCGCCGGATCGGCGTCGGAGAACACGCTCGGCCGGCTCGGCGCCGTGAGCGCGATCAAGGCGGCGGTGCGCGGGTCGCCGGTGACGATGGCGAGCTTCTCGCCGGTGCGGCGCTGGAAACTGTCGGCGAAGAATTCGCCCATGGCGTTGGCCGGCTCGGCGATCTTCAAATCGGTGCCGATCGCCCACGGCAGCATGACGATCAGAAGCGGCACGAACAGCGCCGGCACCACGAGCAGGCCGGACCAGGCGAAGCCGAGCACCCGCTGGTGATAGAGCGCGATGCTGTCGCCCGCCGCCAGCACGACGGCAAGGCTCGACAGGATGACAAGCGGCGCGGCGCCGCCGATCGGCAGTCTTTGTCCGAGCAGCACGGCGGCGATGGTCGCGAGCAGCGCCGGCACCAGCGCGAAGACCTTGATGAAGAGCGCGGCGTGAGGCGTGGCGTGCAGCCGCGCGATCGCCGGCGCCGGCGGCATGCTGACGCGCGGCCAGCCGGCCGCAAGCATCAAAAGGATCGCAAGCCCGGCATGGGCGAGAATGAGCGCCGCCAGGAGCCGCAGCCAGAGCGATATATTGAGGCTTGTGCTCTGCGCCTCGCGCAAGCGTGCCAGCGGCGGCTGCAGAGCGGCAGCGCCGCCGAGCCCGTCTGGCGCGACGCCTTGCAGCCAGATCACGTGCAGGAACAGAAAAGCCGAGAGCACGATGCCGACGATCCAGGGCTCCCGCGCTTCCAGCATCTTGCGTCCAGGCGCGGTCATCGCGACGAACACCGCGAGCGCGCCGAGCAGAAACAGCGCCGCCGTGCTCGTCATCAACAGCAGTGCCGCGGCGGCGCCGAGCACATACCACGAGCGCCGCTGCCCCTCGCCCACCGCGCGCCAATAGTGCAGCAGAACGAGGGCCCACAGCGCCATGGTCAGGATCGGCGGGCCGAAATCCGGCGACGGCACGGTGAACAGCGCGATGCCGACCATCAACAGCACCGCGATCGCCGCATGCGAGGCGCCGAGTACGGCGCGGCCGAGCGCGAATACGCACCAATAGGTCGTGACCACGCAAAGCTGCGCCAGCACATAGACGCCGAACAGGCCGCCCAGGCGGAATGCGATTTCGGCGAGCCAATAGGCGAGCGGCGGGCCGACGCCGGCATCAAAGCGCAATTCATGGCCGATCGCGAGCAGTCCGGCGAGATCGCCGGGCGGCGCCGAATAGAACAGCATCGGCACCGCGATCCAGATCGCGGCCTGCGCCAGCGCCGCCGCCCAGAAGATCAGCAGCGGCCGGGCGCGGATTGCTTCGATGTAGATGGGAACAAAAAACATCGGCAAGGAAACCAGCAAGGAAACCAGCTTCGGCGGGTACCGTATGCGTCTACGCCAAATGAAAAGCCGAATGAACGATACGCGATTGCATCGGCGCTGCCCTATACGGCGCAATAACCGGGGTGGCAAGCTACCGCAAGTTAGAGAGGTAACAGCTCGGCGGCCGCATCGGCCTCGTCTGCCTCCTCCACCTTCAGACCAAGCGCGATCGCCACCGGCGAAAAAGAACGACGGTGATGGATGGTCGCGCCGAGCCGGTCCAGCGCCGCAAAATGTTCGGGCACGCTGTAGCCCATATGGCGCTCGAAACCGTAGCCGGGATGCGCGGTGCCGAGGCAGGCCATCAGCCGGTCGCGGGTGACCTTGGCGACGATGGAGGCCGCCGCGATCGAGGCGACGAGGCCGTCGCCGCCGATGACCGCCTGGCAATCGCAGCCGGCATCGATCCGATCGCGGCCGTCGACATAGACCAGCCGCGGCTTCTCCGGCAGCGCCTTCACCGCGCGGCCGAGCGCCCACAGCGAGGCCCGCAGGATATTATCGCGATCGATGCGCCACGGCGGCGCCATGGCGATGGCGACCTGGGCGCGGGCGCAGATGCGCTCATACAGGACTTCGCGGCGCTCGGCCGTCAGCCGCTTCGAATCGTCGAGCCCGCGCGGGATATTGTCGGGGTCGAGAATGACGGCGGCGGCGACCACGGGACCGGCTAGCGGCCCCCGCCCCGCCTCGTCGCAGCCCGCGATCGGCCAGACCCCGCGCTTGAGGGCGGCGCGCTCGCGCCGGAATGTCGGGCGCTGCACCTCTTCGTTGAGCGGCAGACGCGCCGCGTCTTTCCCGGCGCCGTTGCGGCTCACCGCCGCGTTCGCGGAACTTTTTCGACTCATGCGGACATGATGCCCGCGCGCCGCGCTTCTGCGCAATGCGCGATACTTTCGCGGCGGGGATTACGGGGAAATCAGAACAAATCGAGCTGTTCCGACGCCGGGCGCGGCCGTTGGAAATGCTCCGTCGTGGTCTTTCTGCTGGTCACGTTGAAGCCGAGCCGCTCGCAGGCGACCTCGAAGCGGCGGCCGATCATCCAGGCGATCGGACCCGCGCCTGTCATCCGCTTGCCGAAAGTAGAGTCGTAATCCTTGCCGCCGCGGGTATCGCGGATGAGCGAGATGACGTGCCGATAGCGATCGGGAAAATTCTCGATCAGCCATTCGCGGAACAGATCGCGCAGTTCGAGCGGCAGCCGCAGCAGCACATAACCGGCATTGCGCACGCCGGTTTCGGCGACCGCGTCCAGGATGCGCTCGATCTCGGCATCGTTGAGCGCGGGAATGATCGGCGCCAGCATCGCGGACGCCGGCACGCCGGCATTCACCAACTGCTTGAGCGCTTCGAGCCGGCGCGGCGGCGTCGAGGCGCGCGGCTCCATGACGCGCGCCAGTTTCGCATCAAGCGTCGTCACCGAGATCGCCACTTTGACCAGGTCGCGCTTGGCCATGCGGGCGAGGATATCGAGATCGCGCAGCACCAAAGCCGACTTGGTGACGATGCCGACCGGATGACCGGCCCGCTCCAGCACTTCGAGAATACGGCGCATGATCTGATAACGCCGCTCGATCGGCTGGTAAGGATCGGTATTGGTGCCGATGGCGATGATCCTCGGCACGTAGCCGGGCGCCCCCAGTTCGCGCTCCAGCAATTCCGGCGCGTTCGGCTTCATGAACAGCTTGGATTCGAAATCGAGCCCCGGCGACAGGCCGAGATAGGCGTGGGTCGGCCGGGCGAAGCAATAGACGCAGCCGTGCTCGCAGCCGCGATAAGGATTGATCGAGCGGTCGAAGGAAATATCGGGCGAGTCGTTCCTGGTGATGATCTTGCGCGTGGAATCGGCCGTCACCGTGGTCTTGAATGGCGGCAGATCCTCGAGGCCCTGCCAGCCATCGTCGAAAGCGACGCGCGCCAGCGGCTCGTAGCGGCCGGACGCGTTCGACGCCGTGCCCCGGCCACGCCGGCGCTCACGCTCGACCGCAGGTCCGAGCACGACCCCTTGGCCGGTTCCTTGCCCGGTCGTTTGTTCGGTCCTTTGCACGGCGCCCGTCTCGCCCGCCGGCGCGGAGGGCAGCAGCATTGCCGGCGGGCGTTTCAAAGCTGACGATCGGCTCATGACACACCGATATTTGCGTGCCGGACTCCAAGCATCCGGCTACAAAACCTCAGAACTCCGGGCTTCGATCTCATGACCTAAAGCTAGTGCGCCTGCATGAACAAAACAAGAACAAATATCCGTGACGAGGCCGCTGTAAACCGGAAATCTGGATCAAGCTTGGAGCCCAGCGCCCGAGGCCCTATGGAGCGAGGAGAACCATGGAACCGGATCGCGGATTAGCCGGCGCGAGACAAGGCCCGGCCGAAATCGATTATGCTGAGCGTCATCATTCCCACCCAGAATTCCGAACGGGCGCTGCTGCCGACGCTTGCCGCCTTGGTCTCGGGCGCGACCGCGGGCCTCATCAGCGAGGTCCTGATCGCCGACGGCGGCTCGCAGGATGACACCGCGACCGTCGCCGACGTCGCCGGCTGCGAATTTCTCGCGCTTGAAGCGCCGCTTGGCCGCAGGCTCAAGGCGGCGGCCGAGCGAGCACGGGCGCCCTGGCTGATGTTCGTTCAACCCGGAACCGTGCTCTATGCGCCATGGACCGATGAGGCCATCCGCTTTGTCGAACAGCCGGGCCCGCGCAGCACCGCGGCGGTGTTCCGCCGGAGCAGCGGACCGCAAACCGCGCTCCGCGAGGCGCTGTCGTTCCTTCTCGCCGCATTGCGGACGGCGCGGCCCGAACAGGGCCTGATCGTCGCCAGGTCGTTCTACGACGAGCTCGGCGGCCATTCCGACAGCGCGGGCGACCCGCAGGCGGATTTCATCCGCCGCATCGGCCGCGGCCGCATCGTCACCCTCACCGCCACCGCCTTTCACGCGCGCTGACGCGACCGCCGGACCGTCCCCGGCACGCCTCACGGCATATACTTGACTTTGTCAAGTATTCGGCCAAAGCTGAAAATCATGTCCAGATCCTTGCCGACACCGCACCGCACCCAGCGCATCGCCGCCGCCCGCCGCTTCAATCGCTTCTACACGCGGCAGATCGGCGTATTGCGAAAGAACTTCCTCGACAGCCCCTACTCGCTCGGCGAAGCACGCGTCATCTACGAGATCGCAAGCGACACCGCGCCGACGGCAAGCGACATCGGCCGCGCGCTCGATCTCGATGCCGGGTATCTCAGCCGCGTGCTGCGCAATTTCGAACGCCGCGGTCTGGTCGAGCGCAAGGTCTCGCAGAAAGACGCGCGGCAGAGCCACCTGGCGCTGTCGCCGCGCGGGCGCAAGGCGTTCAAGGTCCTCGACGATCTCTCGCAGCGCGATATCGGCACGATGCTCGACAAGCTTTCGCCGTCCGACCAGTCGCGACTGATCGAGGCGATGCACACGATCGAAACGCTGCTCGAGCCGCCTGTGGCCAAGCCGGCGCCGGCAAAGCCGCGCGGTTACAAGTTGCGCGAGCCAGTGCCCGGAGATTTCGGCTGGATCGTCAAGCGCCATGCCGAGCTCTATGCGCAGGAATACAAATGGCGCGAGCCGTTCGAAGGCGTGTGCGCGCAGATCGTCGCCGACTACGTCAACAATCACGACGCCAAGCGCGAGCGCTGCTGGATCGCCGAGATGGATGGCGAGAATGTCGGCTGCATCTTCGTCGCCAAGGAGTCCGACGAGGTCGCCCGCATCCGGCTCCTGTTGGTGGACCCCAAGGCCCGCGGTCTGGGGCTCGGCGCCAAGCTGACCGAAGAAGCCGTGCGCTTCGCGCGCGACGCCGGCTACAAGAAGATGACGCTGTGGACGCACAGCGTGCTCAAAGCGGCGCGTCACATTTATCAGAAGTCAGGCTTCAGACTGATGCGGACGGAGCAGCACAAGAGCTGGGGCCAGCCGGTGGTCAGCGAATATTGGGATCTGGAATTCTAGAAACGTCATTGCGAGCGAAGCGAAGCAATCCAGACGGTGCCGAAGAACTGGATTGCTTCGTCGCGTTGCTCCTCGCAATGACGATGGAGGGCCTAGACCGTCGCGCCCTTGGCCTTCGGCCGGCGCATATGCTCGTCGAGCCGCGGCATGATCTCGACGAAATTGCACGGCCCGTAACGATAATCGAGCTGATGCACCAGAATATCGTCCCAGGCATCCTTGCAGGCGCCGGGCGAGCCCGGCAGGCAGAAGATGTAAGTGGCATTGGCGACGCCCGCGGTGGCGCGCGACTGGATCGCCGAGGTGCCGATCTTCGGAAAGCTCACGACCAGGAACAGCGAGGAGAAGGCGTCCATCTTCTTCTCGAACAAAGGCTCGACTGCCTCCGGCGTCACGTCGCGGCCGGTGAAGCCGGTGCCGCCGGTGGTGATGACGACGTCGATCATCGGATCGGCGATCCAGTTTTTCACCCGGCCGCGGATGGTGTCGACGTCGTCGGGCACGAGGCTCCGCTCGGCGACGAAATGCCCGGCGGCCACGATCCGCTGCACCAACACTGCGCCGGATTTATCGTCCTTGAGTGAACGGGTGTCGGAGACCGTGAGCACCGCGATCTTGAGCGGCACGAAGTTCTTGGTCTCGTCGATACCAGGCATGCTACACCTTGACGCTACAGCGCGATCCGCTCCCGCAGGTCCGGGAGCGGCCTATTCTAGCCAAAGCCCGCGCCTAGAGCGAATCCGCCTTCAGCGTGTTGCAGGCGTTGACGTCGCCGGAATTGAAACCGTTCATGAACCAGCGCTTGCGCTGCGCCGAGGTGCCGTGGGTGAAGGCATCCGGCACGACATAGCCCTGGGTTTCCTTCTGCAGCCGGTCGTCGCCGATGGCGGACGCCGTCTGCAGCGCCTGATCGACGTCGCCGGCATCGAGGAAACTGTGCTTCTGCTGGGCGTGGTTTGCCCACACGCCGGCGAGACAGTCGGCCTGCAATTCGACGCGCACTTGCAGTGCATTGACCTCGGACTGGCTCCCGGCCGCCTGCTGCGCCTGAGTGACCCGCGGCAGGATGCCGAGCTCGTTCTGGACGTGATGGCCGACCTCGTGCGCGATCACATAGGCCTCGGAGAACCGGCAGGCCTTGTCGTCGTTGCAGGCGCCGAACTTGCGTTGCATGTCGCGGAAGAACGAGGTGTCGAGATAGACCTGCTTGTCGCGTGGGCAATAGAACGGCCCCATCGCCGAACGCGCCAGTCCGCAGCCGCCCTGAATCGCGCCGGAGAACAGGACCAGCCTCGGCGGATGATAGGTGCGGCCGCTGGCCTGGAAGATTTCGGTCCAGCGGTCCTCGGTGTCGCCGAGCACGGCGGCGACGAAATCCGCCGTCTGCTGATCCTGCGGGCTTGTTTGCACCGGCCCGCCGGATTGCTGCTGCGTCGCGGCTCCGCCGCTGCCCTCGATGATTTGCGCGCCATTGATGAGCACGCTCGGATCGATGCCGAGCGCCCAGCCGATCAAGCCGAGAATTATGATCGTGCCGAGACCGAGGCCGCCGGCGCCGCCGGGCAAACCGCCACCGCCGGAACCGCGTTCGTCTTCGACATTGCTCGAACGGCGGAAATCATCCCAACGCATGTGTCTTCTCCTTTGACTTGACGATGCGCTTTCGCAAAAGCGCATCGCAAAACATCTGCAACACCGCAATTTCCGCACATCGTATCGCGCCGCGCGCGAGCGTTCTAACCAAGTGTTCCCCGGCATTTATTGCCTAGTGGAAGCGCAAAGGAGTTAGCCGATTTTTTACCTTGCGCCTCCATAGTGCCGATCATCGGTTGTAGGTCCCGCGTCGCCGATTGTCGCGTCGCCTGAGTCAGAGTTCTGAGTCATGGTTGTGTCGCGTCGCGGGGCGTCCGCAAGGACGCCCCGCGTGAGTTTTGAGTTCCGAGAGTCGTCCGCCGAGCCGCATGTCGCCGCGCAATCTTCGCCCCGCATTGTGGTCGGCGATTGCGTTGCAGAGATGACGAAGCTCCCGGCGGCGTCCGTGGACCTTGTCTTCGCCGATCCGCCATACAATTTGCAGCTCCAAGGCGACCTCAAGCGTCCCGACGATTCCCGCGTCGATGCCGTCGATGACGATTGGGACAAATTCGCCAGCTTCTCCGCCTATGACGACTTCACGCGCGCCTGGCTGATCGCCTGCCGCCGGGTGATGAAGCCGAGCGCCACTTTGTGGGTCATCGGCTCGTATCACAATATTTTCCGCGTCGGGGCGATCCTCCAGGACCTCGGCTTCTGGATCCTCAACGACATCGTGTGGCGGAAGTCCAACCCGATGCCGAATTTCCGCGGCCGCCGTTTCACCAATGCGCACGAAACCCTGATCTGGGCCGCGCGCGACGCCGCGAAGAACAATTATACGTTCAATTACGAGGCGCTCAAGGCGGGCAATGAAGACCTGCAGATGCGCTCGGACTGGTTTCTGCCGCTGTGCACCGGCGAGGAACGGCTCAAAGGCGGCGACGGCAAGAAGCTGCATCCGACGCAGAAGCCGGAGAGCCTGTTGGCGCGCGTGATCCTTTCCGCGTCGCGCCCCGATGACCTCGTGCTCGACCCGTTTTCCGGCTCCGGCACGACCGGCGCGGTGGCGCATCGCCTGCGCCGCCGCTTCATCGGCTTCGATCGCAGTTCCGACTATGCGGCGGCGGCGCGCGAGCGCATCGCCAAAGTTGAACAACTGCCCGAGCCCTCGCTCGCCTCGTTCATGACGGCCCGCGAGGCGCCGCGGGTGCCGTTCTCCGCCCTGATCGAGCGTGGCCTGGTCGAGCCCGGCATCAAGCTGGTCGACGCCAAGCGCCGGCACAAGGCGCTGGTGCGCGCCGACGGCGCGGTGTCGCTCGGCGCCACTGTCGGCTCGATCCACCGCATCGGCGCGCTGGCGCAAGGGCTCGAAGCCTGCAACGGCTGGACCTTCTGGCACGTCGAAACGCCGAAGGGCCTCACGCTGATCGATGTGCTGCGCGCGCAGATCCGCGCCGAGATGGGCGCGGCTTAGTTCGGCTTCAAATCGTGTCGGTTCTCGGCGAACGCCTCACGTCCGCCTTGCCCGCAAAAGCCGACTTACACTCATTGACCGAATGACCTGGCAACTACTTTTGCCAGAAGCGTTTCGTAGTTTCCTCGTGGATGCGATCCTGTCGAAGATCGTTGCGCGCATCGAATTTCAGATCAGCCAAGTGATCCCTGTCTCGCACTCGTCGATATAATGTGAGCCACAAGGTGCAGATCCGCTTCACGTGGTCCGCGATTGCCGACACGATGGCCGGAGTGGAAATCTGCTGTCGCTGGCCCATCGGAAAGCGGGACCGGTTCCTGCTATCGGCCGGCATTTGTGCTCGGATGTGCAGTCTGGAACCCACCAATGATCGCAACCACCCAATTCCTGATACGGCCCGAATGAGCGTTCACCCTGCTCGTGCGCGCTGGCGGCGGGGAATCACAACTTGAGAAGCTCGTAGCTCGCTTTCATGGCGCTTCTGGAAGACACCGCGTCGCAAACTTCTCCAAGGCGGCGCCCTCGTGAATGAGCAGCCAGCGCTTCCGAGTGATACCGCCGCCATATCCGGTAAGACTTCCATCAGTACCGATGACTCGATGGCACGGAACCACAATGGCAACCGGGTTTGCGCCGTTGGCCGAGCCAACCGCACGGACAGATTTCGGGCGCCCGAGTTGACGCGCCAGCGCCCCATAACTCAGTGTCGTTCCGGGTTGGATCGTTCTGAGCTCCGCCCAAACGTCGCGTTGAAACGACGTGCCTCCGGTCGTCACGGGAATAGAGTTGATCGCGAAGAGATCGCCCAAGAAATAGTCGTTCATCGCGCGACGGATCGCGGCCGGTGCTGCACGATCCTCTATAGCGAAGTCATCTCCTTCCGCTCCATAATGAAGCCGAAGGAGTCGCCGCATCCGAGACTCGAAGTCGAGAAAGTCCAGGGCCCGCACATGTCCTTCACGATCATGGATGAGAAGCAATGTTCCGATCGCGCTCTCAAGGCGGTCTGCGTACAGGGTCTGCGGCGCTACCGGGATGGGCATCGGCATTCTCTTTAAGGCTGCCTGCGGGTCGGTCATGAGACATTTGGCTTGGTCGCAAGGATGAGTCGCGGCGCCAACTCCGGAGCCTCGACCGTGCGCACGTTGGCAAATCCCGCCTCCCCCAACCACTCAGCGGATCGGCATTCATCTGCCGCGAGCCGTACCTGGCAGCCACCCGATTTCTGCGCGATGCAGATCGCCGCCAACTGCGCGCCACGCGCGATGAAGTGCACGTCTTCTCCGGCGCCCTCAGTGCGTTTGGGACAGGGTCAGAGCAACGCGTATTGCGCGCGTTCGCGCTTGGCCAGGAGCGGGAGCGCTTGACCCGCGATGTATGTCTTGAAATGCAGGCTTTCCTGGTGCGCCTTGAAGGCAGCTTCATCCCGAAACAGTTCGTAGAATAGAAATTGCGCGGGGTTGTCTTTGTTTCTTCCGATCAGAAACAATTTCACGCCGGGCTCATTTTGCGCTTCAGGCAGGAAGCGATCGAGGATGGCGGCGACGTTATCGGCCTGTCCCTCGTTCGTCTCCCACTGCGCGACGACCAATAGTCCTTCGCCGCTAACGGCGTCGGCGATGGTCGTCTTGTTTGACGCATATTCAGTCATGTCTGCTCCTTACTGTTCGAGACGCAGTCGTCGACGCCAAACGTGGCTGCCGCGCCCGATCCGCGCTGCTCATATAGCTGCCGTTTAGAGAGTTTGTTTCGGCGAGAATCGAAGTATCAATTTCGTAGCAATTCGATCTGCAAAGGCAGCCCGAACGTATCGTTCAGTGGCCGCTCATTTTCGACAGCATCGACCCGTTACGGACATCGCTTACCCCGCCTGCGCTTCGTGCGCGACTTTTCCTTTGCGTTCGCCGCCGATGCGGACGCGCCCGATAAGCTGTGCTTACGTTGTGGTCCACTGTGATTAATCTCGCAGTACGCAGGGCCTGACGGGCGGGGCCTTCCACCTTCGTGAGTTCCACTGTCGCCCCTCAAAAAGATGATGTCGCAGTTTGGATCATTCAGCGGCATCGCGCCTTCGCGCGTAGGTATTTGTTTCGTGCCGGCAAGCATGTTGCTGATCGAAAGAACCTTGTTGTGACTTTCATCACATTCCAACTGATTTTTGCGTCAAAAAACGTCTGGTGGATCAGGCTTTTGTGATCACTCGCGAGCGCATTGTCATTCCCTTGTCGTCTCAAAACCTAACTTCCGACCCAGACGCTGATTTAATTCGCGATGCCTTGAGTTTTCAGGAAGCAACGCATGTCGTCGAGCGAGTTTCGAGAGAACGCAGAAGAATGCACCGATTGGGCCAGAACAGCCCGAAGTGATCGGGAGCGTGCCATTTTCCTTCAGATGGCTGACGCTTGGCGTGCGGCGGCTCTCTGTGCGGAGATTCGGGAGCAGTCAATGCTGGCGCCGAGTCTGAGCAGTTTAGGCGCGTGGGAGGACGTTGCTGACTGATTGCACAAACCATACAGTCGTAATGCCGGCGCGTTGAGCGCATCGGCAATCTGGTGAGGCGACGTAGCGCCCGCGCTCTGCGTCTCGCAGATCAGCGGGAGCCACATTGGCTGCACACTGGTCTGCCATTGCCTTCATTGACGCCATGAGTTTGGCTTGGCGGCGCCAACTCAACGTCGTTCAGAGATTGCGCGCCAAAAACTCTCGCATCAGGCGCATGGCCGCGCGGCGGCCGTCGAGCGCGCCCATCTGCATGAATCCATGCGGCATGCCTTCCATCACGTGCAGCTCGTAGGAGCTTTCGGCGGCTGACAGCGCCTGCGCGAGCGTCAGCGAGTCGGCCAGGCACCACGTATCGGTGCCGGCGCCGACGATGAAGCACGGCGGAAGCAGTCCCGGCGCCACGGCTTTGAGCGGACTTGCGCGAGGATCATCGAACAAATCTTCGCGGCCTGACAGGTAGCTGCGCAACTGCTGTTGCAGTCCAGGAAGCGCTCGCGTGCGCGCCGCGGTCGCCCTGAGATCGTAGACGCCGTAAAACAGCAATGCCGCCCGCACCAGCGAGCGCAACTCCTGAGCGATCGAGACCAGAGCGCCGACCGCCAGGTTTGCTCCCGAGGAATCGCCGCCGATCGCGATCCGCCGGCCATCGCCGTTCCATCGGCGAGCGTTGGCGACGGCCCATTCGATCGCGAAGGCCGTATCTTCCAGAGCAGCCGGAAACGGATGCTCGGGCGCGAGCCGATAGTCGAGGTTGATCGCCAAGTATCCCGCCGCGGCAAACTGCATGCCGAGCTCTCGAAACGAAGCCGGGCCGCCCAACGACCACCCGCCGCCGTGCAGATAAATCACCACCGGATGCGGTCCGGTCCCCTTGGGTACCGCAACGTCAGCGCGGAGACCCTGACGCAGGTCGATTTTTTCTTCGAGAGCGCCGATCGCCGGGAGATCGAGATTGTAGCCCGCCGCCAGTTTGTCCCAGGCCACGCGCTGCGCGAAAATATCGCCGGGCGGATCCCAAGCGGGCAAGGTTTCCAGAATCCGACTGTCGTGTTCGCTGATCATGGCGATTGGCGACTGCCCCCGCCTCATCTACCTAGGTGTCGCCGCTCAGAATCACTTCGCCGCCACCACCATGATTTCGACCTTGTAGTCCGGCGACGCGAGCCCGGCTTGGACAGTGGCGCGCGCCGGCGTGTTGCCGGGCGACACCCAGGCGTCCCACACCGCGTTCATCTCGGCGAAATTCGCCATGTCGGTGATCCAGATATTGGCGGACAGCAATTTGCTCTTGTCGGTCCCGGCCTTGGCGAGAAAGCCGTCGATCTGAGCGAGAATGCTTTTGGTCTGCTCACCCATGCTCTTGCCCTTAGGCGCATCGGCGACAATGCCGGCGAGATAGACGGTGTTGCCGTGGACCACGGCCTTGCTCATGCGCGGGCCGGCTTCGTGACGTTCGATGGCCATGTTCGTTCCTTTCTGGGTTTGTGATCTTCCGGCAGCGCATGCGCGATGACTTTGCGCATCAGGCTCGGCAAAGCCTCGCCGCCAAGTTCTGCAATCTCGATCCACCTCGTGCCTTGCGGCGCCGCAGTGCGCGGAGGAACGTCTGACATATAGACAATGAGTTCAAGCGGGAAATGCGTGAAGACGTGGCGCACGACGCCGGCCGTCTTGCGCCAGGCGGACTGCTTGCGCAAACGCGGCGCGTGGGCGAGCGCTTCGCTTGCGGCAAAATCTTTCGACCACTCCGTGGTCGGGACTTCGGTCATGCCGCCGAGGAGACCTTTCGCCGGACGCGTGCGCAACAAAATGAATCCGTCGGCGCGGTGGACGACGAAAGCCGCGCCGCGGCGCAGTTCGCCCTCGCGCTTTGGTACGCGGCGCGGAAAGGTCTCGGCATCGCCGCGGGCGAACGCCATACAACTCCCGTTCCACGGACACAGCACGCAGGCCGGATTCTTCGGCGTGCAGATCGTGGCGCCGAGATCCATCATGCCTTGCGCGAAATCGCCGGCGCGCTGCGGCGGCGTCAGGGCGCGCGCGAGTTCGGCAATCTCCGGCTTGACCGCCGGCAATGGCTCCTCGAGCGCATGGAGCCGCGCGATGACACGCTCGATATTGCCGTCGACAGGGCTGGCGTGCTGGTCGAAGGCGATCGCGGCGATGGCAGCGGCCGTATAGGGGCCGATGCCGGGAAGCTCGCGCAGCTCGGCTTCGCTCCCTGGAATCTTTCCGCCATGCCGCTGCGCCACCACGCGCGCGCAGGCGTGCAGATTGCGGGCGCGCGCGTAATAGCCGAGCCCGGCCCAGGCCCTGAGCACATCGTCGAGCGGCGCGGCGGCGAGCGCGGCGATATCCGGCCAGCGGCTCAAGAATTTCGCGTAATAAGGCCCGACGGCCTTCACCGTGGTCTGCTGCAGCATGATTTCGGAGAGCCAGACATGATAAGGGTCGGCGCGCCGCCCCGGCGGCGCCCGCCACGGCAGGACGCGGCGGTGCCGATCGTACCAGGCGAGCAGGTCGGCTGGCCGCGGCGAACCGCTGGACCTCTGCCTTTCACGGCGAGGCGAAGATTTCTTGCCGGTTTTGGCCGCTTTGACTTTGGCTGCTAAGGTCACCGGCAAGCACTGGCAGAGCCGCGTGTGATGAACAAGCCTAGCCGCTCGGACCCGAAACAATTGCGCGACCTCGCCGGCAAGATTGTCGGCGAGAGCTTTCGCCGGCAGGGCTTTGCCAGCGCCGAACTGGTGACGCGCTGGAGCGAGATCACCGGCGCCGACATGGCGGCTTTGAGCGAGCCGGTGAAAATCCAGTGGCAGCGGGCGGCTCCTGGCGAGGATCCGGAGCCCGGCACGCTGGTGCTGCGCGTCGAGGGGCCGGCCGCAATCGAGATCCAGCACGCCGCCAATCTGATCTGCGAGCGCGTCAACCAGTTTCTCGGCTGGCGCGCCGTCGGCCGGCTGGCGCTGCGTCAGGCGCCGCTTCGCCGCGGCGCGCAAAAAAAGACCCGCGCCGCCGATCCCGCGGCCACCGCCCGGATCGCCGCGAACCTGACCGGTATCGGCGACGAAGCGCTCAAGGACGCGCTGGCGCGGCTCGGCGCATCGATCAAACGCCCGTGAAGCGCGGCCGGAATTGACGCTTTCAGCGGCAAAATGCTTGGTGTATCGGCGTGCTAATGCCACATTCCCGCTGCTAGAATTTCGCTTTCGCAATCAGGAGCTGACCTTGTCGCCCACCCGCCGCCAACTGCTTTCGGCCACTGCGCTTTTCGTCCTCGCCAGCGCCGGCACCGCGCCCTTTTTGACCACGGCGGGTTTCATCAGCCCGGCACGCGCCGACGACGCGAACCCTGCACCCGCCGAGCTCGCCAATCCGGGTCCGCAACCCGACATCATGGTCGGCTCGGACAAGGCGCCGGTGACGATCATCGAATATGCCTCGATGACCTGCCCGCACTGCGCACATTTCTCCGAGACGACGTTCCCAGAACTGCAAAAGAAATACATCGACACCGGCAAGGTCCGTTACACCTTGCGCTCGTTCCCGCTCGACGCGCTGGCCGCCGCGGGTTTCATGCTGGCGCGCTGCGCCGGCAACGACAAATATATGCCGATGGTGGAGACCCTGTTCGCCAAACAGGCCGACTGGATCGTCAAGGAACCGCTGCCGCCGCTCAAGGAAATCGCCAAGCAGTTCGGCATGACCGAAGACAGCTTCAACGCCTGTCTGGCGAATCAGAAGATGCTCGACGACATCCAGGGGGTGCGCGACCACGCCGTCGACAAGCTCGCCGTCAACTCGACGCCGACCTTCTTCATCAACGGCAAAAAATTCGTCGGCGATCTGTCGATGGACCAATTGTCCAAGGAGATCGACCCCTATCTCAAGGAAGGATAAGGGGTTTTCGCCTCGGCCCAAAGGGTCGAGCCGATGGTTCCTCGCCCGCGAACGATATCGGGTTCGGGAAGCACGGGATAATTCCGCAGCCGCGGTTGCGTTCGGATTCCCGAAGGTTAATCTCCCCGCCGATGCGGCAACTCACTCCCCGCGCTGAACGGCAAAACCGCTGTCGGCGTGGAGCTTTGGCTACACCCTTCGCGGCCGCAGCGAGGGCTCTTCACCCGGAAATCAAACGGACCCGGCAATAATATGAAGCTGACGCGGCTGCGCCTGATCGGATTCAAATCCTTCGTCGAACCGACCGACTTCGAGATCGAACCCGGCCTCACCGGCGTGGTCGGTCCGAACGGCTGCGGCAAGTCGAATCTCGTCGAAGCCGTGCGCTGGGTGATGGGGGAAACCTCCTACAAGGCGATGCGGGCCGGCGAGATGGACGACGTCATCTTCTCCGGCAATGTCGGCCGTCCGGCGCGCAATCACGCCGAGGTCGCGGTCTCCATCGACAATGGCGACCGCCGGGCGCCTGCGACCTTCAATGAATTCGACACGCTCGAAGTGTCGCGCCGCATCATGCGCGAACACGGCTCGACCTTCCGCGTCAACGGCAAGGAAGTTCGCGCGCGCGACGTCTCAATGCTGTTCGCCGACGCCTCGACCGGCTCGCGCTCGCCGGCTCTGGTGCATCAGGGCCGCATCGGCGAGATCATCCAGGCGCGCCCGGAAGCACGGCGGCGCGTGCTCGAAGAGGCCGCCGGCATTGCCGGCCTGCATGCGCGCCGCCACGAAGCGGAATTGCGGCTCAAGGCCGCCGAGCAGAATCTGGCCCGCGCCGAGGACGTGATCGGGCAACTCGCCACGCAGATGGCGAGCCTGAAGACGCAGGCGCGCCAAGCGGTGCGCTACCGCAACATTTCCGGCCAGGTGCGCCGCACCGAAGCTTTGTTGTTCCACCTGCGCTGGATCGGCGCCGGAATCGAAGTCACCGAGACCGAACACGCCAAGGACGAAGCGGTGCGCGTGGTCGCCGAACGGACCAGCGCGCAATTGCAGGCCTCGACCAAGCAGGCCGAAGTCTCGGCCGTGCTGCCGGGGCTGCGCGAGGCCGAAGCCAAGGCGGCGGCCGCGCTGCAGCGGCTCCTGATCGCGCGCGAAACGCTCGAGCGTGAAGAGGCGCGCGCCAAGGAACGCATCGGCGAACTCGACCGCCGCATCGCCCAATATGCCTCCGATCTCGAGCGCGAGCGGGCGCTGGCGGCCGATGCGCAGGCGGCCCTGGCGCGGCTCGACGACGAGGAAGCAGCGCTCAAGGCGTCGGCGCAGGAGAACGACGCGCGGCTTGCCGGCGTCAATCAGCGCGTCACCGCGGCCGATGCCGCGCTCGCCGTGTCGGAAAAATCATTCTCCGAACTGACCGGCGCGCTCGCCGACCTGACGGCGCGGCGCAACCAGCTGCAGGCGGCGCTCGCCGAACACGAGCAGCGCGCGGCGCGGCTTGAATCCGAGCTCGTCAATATCGATGCCGGGCTCGCCGCAACCGATTCCGGCGCCCCCGATCTCGAAACACTGACGGCGGCGCTGGCGCAGGCGCAATCCGCGCTCGTGGAAGCCGAACAGTCCGCCCATGCCGCGGAAGCCGCGCACAAAAAGGCGCGCGAGGAGATCGAAGCCGCGCGCGCGCCGCTCGCCACCGCCGAACGCGGCGTGCAGCGGCTCGAAACCGAAGCCAAGACGATCAGCAAGCTGCTCGCCGTCGAAAGCAAGAATTTGTGGCCGCCGGTGATGGACGCGCTCACCGTGGGCGAGGGCTATGAGAAGGCTCTGGGCGCGGCGCTCGGCGACGATCTCGATGCGCCGGTCGATCAGACCGCACCGATGCGCTGGGCCGGCGCCGGCCCAGATCCGTCCGATCCGGCGCTGCCGGAAGGCGTCGCCGCGCTGTCGCAATATGTGAAGGCGCCGGCCGAGCTCGCGCGCCGCCTCGCCCAGATCGGCGTGGTCGATCGCGCCGATGGCGCCCGCCTCTCGGCGGAGCTCAAGCCCGGCCAGCGGCTCGTCTCGCACGAAGGCGACCTGTGGCGCTGGGACGGCTTTGTCGTCGCGGCGCACGCTCCGACCGGCGCGGCGCGGCGGCTCGCCGAACGCGGACGGCTGCAGGCGATCGAAGGCGAACTCAACGCCGCGCGGCTCGACGTCGAGCAAAAGCGCGGCACGGTGGAAGCCGCGGAGGCCGCTGTCGCCGCGGCGGCTTCGGCCGAGACCGAGGCCCGCGCCCGCTCGCGCGAGGCGCAGCGCCTGACCGACACGACTCGCGAAGAGCATGCCGCCGCCGAGCGCGAGATCAGCCGCAATGCCGCCCGCTTGTCGGCACTGCAGGAAGCGCGCCAGCGCACCATCGCCTCCCGCGACGAGACCCAGGCCGCGCGCCGCGAAGCGGATACCGCCTATGCGGCGCTGGCGCCGGCCGCGGAGATCGAGGACAAGCTTGCGGCGATCAACGAAGCGATCGCCGCCGAGCGCAATATCTGCGCCGAGGTGCGGGTCGAAGCGCAGGCGATCACGCGCGAGGTCGAGACGGCCCATACCCGGCTGCAGGCCGTCGCCGCCGAACGCCAAGCCTGGACCGAACGCAAGGACAGTGCGGCGGCGCAGATCGACATCATCGTCAAGCGCAGCGACGAAGCGGTGAACGAGCGCACCGAGCTCGAAAGCGCGCCACAGAAATTCGAGAGCCAGCGCCAGGCGCTGATCGGCGAGATCGAAACCGCGACCGGCGAACGCCGCGCCGCGGCCGACCGGCTCGCCGCGGCCGAAGCCGACCTTGGCGAGGCCGACAAGGCCGCGCGCATCGCGCTCGAAGCGGTCGGCGAAGCCCGCGCCGAATTCGGCGCGCAGCGAAGAACGCTTCGATGCCGCCAAGCGCCGCGTCGCCGATATCGAACACGAGATCCGCGAACTGCTCAGCATCGAACCAGCCGCCGCGGCCGAAGTTGCGGAACTCAAGCCGGATGCGCCGCAGCCGTCGATCCTCGAGGTCGAGGCCAAGATCGAGCGCATCAAGCAGGAGCGCGAGCGGCTCGGCTCGGTGAACCTGCTCGCCGAACAGGAATTGCAGGACGTCGAGGCCCAGCACACGACGCTGACCGCCGAACGCGACGACCTGATCGAAGCGATCCGGCGGCTGCGCCAGGGCATCCACAGTCTCAATCACGAGGCGCGCGAGCGGCTCCTGACGTCGTTCCAGACCGTGAACGAGAACTTCAAGAAGCTGTTCTCCGAACTGTTCGGCGGCGGCACCGCCGAGTTGCAACTGATCGAGGCCGAGGATCCGCTCGAAGCCGGTCTTGAAATCATGGCCAAGCCTCCGGGCAAGAAGCCGGCGACGCTGTCGCTGCTCTCCGGCGGCGAGCAGGCGCTGACCGCGCTCGCTTTGATCTTCGCGGTGTTCCTCACCAATCCGGCGCCGATCTGCGTGCTGGACGAAGTGGACGCGCCACTCGACGACTACAATGTCGAGCGCTTCTGCGACCTGCTCGACGAGATGACGAAATCGACCGATACGCGCTTCATCATCATCACGCACAACCCGATCACCATGGCGCGCATGAAGCGGCTCTACGGCGTCACCATGGCCGAGCGCGGCGTGTCGCAACTGGTGTCGGTCGACCTCGAAGGCGCGGTGAAGCTACGCGAGGCGAGCTAAGCTTCCTATCGCCGTGAAAGGCTAGCGCGCAGGCCATAGCCTGCGCGCATAAGCGATCAGCGCGTCGCTCACCGCTTTTGGCTGTTCGACGATCACGGCATGCGCCGCATCCGGCACGACGACGACGGTGATGCGCTCGCCCAGCACCTTCTTATATTCCTGCGCGTCTTCCACATGGGCGAGCGGATCGTGACTCGGCTGAATGTAGAGCACCGGCGCCCGACCCGCGGCGTAGTCGAGCGTGCGCGGCGTCAGATCGCCGGCGATGCGCTGCGCCGCCAGCACCTGCGGGTGCCAGCCTTCGAGCCAGACGCTGGCGTCGTTGCCCGGCGCGAAGAACACGAATTGCATCGCCTTGATGCGCGCCTCGTCCGGCGCCGTCATGTCGGCGCTCAAGCGAATCGCTGAGCGCACGTCGGGCGGGCTGGGATTATGCCCGACATTGGCAGCGACCAGGCCGACCGCTTTCACACATTGCGGCTGCACGGTCGCAAGCGTGCGCGCCACGCGATTGCCGAAGGCGTGCCCGACCACGAAGGCCGCGCCGCCGTAATTGTTCTCGATCACCCCGGCGATATCGGCAGCGAGGTCTTCAAGCTTGACGCCGTCCCAGGGTCCCCGGCTCGCGCCGATGCCGCGCGGCTGCGGCCGCAACACGCGATAACCGGCGTTGGCGAGAGCTTCCGCGATCGCATCGAAATCATTCGCGCCGCGGCCGAGCGATGGCAGCAGCACGATCGGCGGACCATCGCCCTGCACCAGGACTTCAAGGCGCGCGTCGCCGCGTGTCACCATGATACGGATCGGCGCGACAGGCGCGGGCATGGCCGAAAATTCTCCTTCAGCGCCGACAGCGGCAAGGAATTTCTCGGCGTCACATCACCAGCAGCGGGACAGGAATGCAACTAAGCCGCACCGCGGCGCCTTGTTCGGAGCGGCGAATTTCCGCTAGGTGTCCCTGCCAAAAGTATCCACCCAGGAATGAACCCATGAGAATTCACCGCCGCCGGTTTTTGCATTTGGCCGCCAGCGCCGTGGCGCTGCCGGCGGTGACGCGGCGCGCTTGGGCGGATGCCTATCCGACGCGGCCGGTGCGAATGGTCGTCGGCTTTCCGGCCAGCAATGCATCCGACATCGTCGCGCGTCTTGCCGCGCAGAAATTGTCGGAGCGTCTCGGCCAGTCTTTCGTGGTGGAGAACCGGCCGGGCGCCGGCGGCAATATCGGCGTCGAGTTCGTCGCCAACGCCACCCCCGACGGCTACACGCTCCTCGCCGGCAGCACGTCGGCCACGATCAATGCCACGCTCTACGAGCATCTGAACTTCAACTTCCTGCGCGACATTGCGCCGGTCGCAGGTGTCGCCCGCGCGCCCTATCTGCTGGTGCTGACGCCATCGTTTCCGGCCAAGACCGTTCCCGAATTCATCGCCTATGCCAAAGCCAATCCAGGCAAGATCAACATGGCCTCGGCCGGCATCGGCAGCCTGAGCCACCTGTGCGGCGAATTGTTCATGTCCATGGCCGGCATCGACATGGTGCACGTGCCCTATCGCACGAGCTTCCTGCCCGACCTGTTCGCCGGGCAAATTCAAGTCGTGTTCAGCCCGATCTCGCAGTCGATCGAATCCGTGCGCGGCGGCAAACTGCGGGCGCTGGCGGTGACCTCGACGACGCGCCAGCCGTCGCTGCCGGACGTTCCGGCGGTGGCCGAATTCGTGCCCGGCTACGAGGCCAGCGGCTGGTATGGCGTCGGCGCGCCGAAGGCCACGCCTACCGAGATCGTCACAAGCCTCAACACCGCGCTGACCGCCGCGTTGGCCGAACCCGAGATGAAGACGCGGCTGAACGATCTCGGCGCAGTGCCGATGACATCGACGCCGGCCGAATTCGGCGCCTTCCTTGCCGCCGATACCGAGAAGTGGGGCAAGGTCATTCGCTCGGCCAATATCAAGCCCGAATGATGAGGAGCTAATAGACGCCGGGGATCAGCCGCGCCGTGCGCGCGGCATAGGCGGCATAATCCGGAAATGCGGCGCGCAACACGCGCTCCTCGTTGACGATGCGCCAGAGCTGAAAGGCGTATTGCAGTCCGAGAATCACATACGACCATGGCGCTGCATATTGCATCGCCAGGCCCGCGACCGCGACCGCTTCGCCGGCATAGAGCGGATGACGGACCAGCGAATAAGGTCCGCTGGTGACGAGCCGGCGCGCCTCCGGAAGCAGGCTGATCGAACGGCCGAGCGCGATCGCCGCCGACATCATGAAGGCAAAGCCGCCGATCATCAGCAGCAGCGAGACAATATGGAGCGGCGTCGAGAGTTCCTGCGGCGGCAGCAGCGGGATGCCGATGCCGAGAAACGTGCCGGCAAGCGCGGCAAACCTCGGGAAAAAACCGCGCGCAAGAGCGCGCGGCACGGTGCGGATCACGAACAGGATAGCGAGAAGCGCCTGGAAGGCGATCACGATCGCCTTTGCCGCAACGTCGAGCAGCAGCGAGGGCGGAAGCACGGCCGGGTCGGTCTGCAAGAACAGCTTGGCGAGCGCGGCCTGCTGTATCAGTGATGGAAGCCCCTGCGCCACGCAAAACCCGAACCAGACGACGACCGGAAACGCGGTAAGAAAGTCGTAGAGCTTGGTACGGCGAAATGCGCGTATTTGTTGGAGCATGATCTTTTTCGGAAAACCGGTTCCCACTTTTCCGGATCATGCTCTAATCATTGCCGAGCTTGAACAGCCGCCGCGCATTGGTGCGGCCGATCTTGATGCGATCGTTCTCGCTGATCGGAGCGGCGTCGAACCAGATCGCGGCGTGATCGACATTCTCGAACGGCCAGTCGGTCGAGAACATCACCCGGTCGCTGCCGATCTCCGAAATGGCGTTCAGGAGCGCCGGCGTGTGAAAATTGCCGGAGGTCGTGACATGGAAATTGGCGGAAAAATATTCGCGCATGCGCTTCTTGGCCGGATAGTTGTGCCGGTTCGGGATCCAGGCATTGGCATTGTCGATGCGCCACATCGCGAACGGCAGGTTCTCGCCCATATGGCCGAGGATGATCTGCAAACGCGGATGCGCATCGAACAGACCTGAACCCATCAGCCGGAGCGCATGGACCGCGGTCTCCTGGCCGAAGGCCCAGACCGGACCCATCAGCCAGGGATGGCCGTCATAGATCTTGGCGTCGCGGGGCAGCGGATTGCGCGGATGCAGATAGAACGGCACGTCGAGCCGTTCGGCGACCGCCCAGAACGGCCGGAACTGCGGCAGGTCGTAATAGACCGAGCTGTCGGCACTGCCGACCTGGGAGAAGCCGTTGACCAGCGCGCCGCGAAAGCCGAGCTCCTTGACGCAGCGTTCGAGCTCGCGCGCCGCGCCGTCGGGATCCTGCATGGCGAGCGCCGCCAGGCCCTGATAGCGGTCCGGGCGCTTGGCGACCTGTTCGGCGAGGTAGTCGTTCGACTTGCGCGCGATTTCGGCCGCCTTCGCCGTGTCGGGAATCGCCTGCACCGCCGGCGCGTTCAGCGACAACAGCATCATCTCGATGCCGTGGGCGTCCATCTCGCGCAGCCGCCGGTCCTGAATATCCATGACGCGGCTTTTCACCTCCTCCCAGACCCGGTCCGGGAAATAGCCGCGCGAATCCATCAGTGTTTCCGGAATGGCGAAATGCTCTTCGAGCGCGATCTTGCCCTGCATGGTCTCCCTCAACCTGTCGCGGCCCCTTTTGGGCCGCACGCCGATTAATCTTAACACGGCAGGCCGCCGCGCAAGGGTCAAGTCGACCTGCCCGTTCCGCGCCGCTGGCATGGTTCTGGCGACGCGATGGCTCTGAGTCTCCGGCGCTGTCCCATTTCGGGGCGGCGCGCTCGAGATTGTGCGGTAACGGGCCGATGAACATCCAACCGAGCTACACGCTGGCTTCGCCGGCGCCGACCGGCCGGTTCTTGCGGACCTGGGCGCGGCTGTCGCGGGGCACCTTCTCGCTCGCGATCTTCCTGATCGACGTTTCGGTCATCGTCGCGATGTCGTTTCTGACCGGCATCGGCTACTACCTCGCCATCTACGGCGACCTCGACAACGTGTCGTCCTGCGTGCAGGTCGGCATCCTGGCCGCCACGATTTTCGCTGTCTCCAACGTGTTTCGCGGCGAATATCGCCTGCCGAATTTCTTCACCTTCAAGCCGCATGGCCGCCGCACCATCCAATTGTGGAACGTCACGCTGATCTGCCTCTTGATGGCCGGCTTCATGGCGCAGACGTCGGTCTATTATTCGCGCGGCTGGATCGTGGTGTTCTACCTGGCGACGCTCGCCGCGCTGATCGTGCTGCGTTTTGCCATCGTGCGCATCACGGCGCTGGCGCGAGCCGCCGGGCTGATTTCGGCGCAGCGCATCTGCCTGATCGGCACCGGCGCCCATATCGGCGCCTTCGTGCAGCATTACGAGCCGTGGACGCTCGGGCTCAATGTTGTCGGCTGCCGTTTCCTCACGCCGGTGCCGCTGACAGCCACCGCCGAGACGAAGCGCTCCGTGCTCGACCGCGACCTTGCCGAGGCGGTGGCCAGCGTCCGCACGCTCGAGCCCGACGCCATCTACCTTCTGCTGCCCTGGTCGGCGACCGACATCATCCAGCGCTGCGCCGAGACTTTCCTGACGCTGCCGGTGGAAATCCACCTCGGCCCCGAACAGGTCCTGCACAAATTCGACGAGGTGGAGCTGGCCAAAGTGGGCCCGCTGGCAAGCCTGCAACTGACCCGGCTGCCGCTCAGCCGCGTCGAGGTGGTGCAGAAGCGCCTGTTCGATCTGGTCTGCGCCGCTTTCGGGCTCTTGGCGCTGACGCCGCTGTTCATCATCGTCGCCGTCCTCATCAAGCTCGACAGCGCCGGTCCGATCTTCTTCGTGCAGCGCCGCTATGGCTTCAACCAGAAGCCGTTCCGCATCATCAAATTCCGCACCATGCGGGCGCTCGACGACGGCGCCATCGTCGCGCAGGCGAGGCGCGGCGATCCGCGGCTGACCCGGATCGGGCGCTGGCTGCGGCGCTGGAACATCGACGAGATTCCGCAGCTGTTCAACGTGCTGACCGGCGACATGTCGCTGGTCGGACCGCGGCCGCATGCGCTGTCGCACGACCACGAATTCGAGCGCCGCATCTCGCTCTATGCGCGCCGCCACAACGTGAAGCCCGGCATCACCGGCTGGGCGCAGATCAACGGCTTCCGCGGCGAGATCGACAACGAGGAAAAACTGGAGAAGCGCGTCGAATACGACCTGTTCTACATCGACAACTGGTCGCTCTGGCTCGATCTGAAAATCATCGCGCGCACGGTGCTGTCGCCCACCGCCTATCGCAACGCGTATTGAGCGGCCGTTGGCTCGATCCATGCGTCCTCGCGTCATCGCAAGGCGCGTGCGCTCCCGTTCGCGCGGGATAAGCGCGCTGCCTGCGCGCAATACTCCACCCCCGTCACCACCGGGCTTGACCCGGTGGTCCATGGTGACCCGCGGCTTCGCAAAACGCCCGATCGGAAAGTTTGACCAGCCTTCACTGCCGCATGGATTGCCGGGACAAGCCCGGCAATGACGAAGGAAGAGAACGAACCGACGGAAGAACGGAAAGAAAAAGGGAAGCGGAACGCCGACAGACGTGTTGAAGCGAACCTCCGCACCTTGCGGGCGCGGCAGCGCGTGCTTTCGCACGCGCTCGCCTGTCGGCGTTCCACCGCGATGTCTTCCTGGAGATGTCGGAACATCTCCGTCCAGCTTCAGGCCATGCTTCCTGGGACGCGGCCGCCACGGTTACTCTGCTAAGTGGGCGTTACCCACCCCTACCTGTCCCAGTCCAGTGCGCACCGCACGGCCGGTCGCTACACTGTCTGATGAAGAATTGGTGCCGCTTATACTGCATGAGATCGATGTCGTTCGTAAGGTCACCTCGCTGAAGATCATTCGATCCCTAACTAAGCGGCGCGTGAGGGTACTATTTGAGCGCTACTTAGCTGAAGACGGACAACGCTACTACAATGTCATCCACTGGCTCGATTTTGGGATTTCCTTGCCAAAAACTCGCGTGATGCGCGCGACGCAAAGTGAGTTGGCATGAGCCAACACAAGCGTTTGTCGAAGACCGCCACTTCCCCACCCCGCACACCGTTGGTGCGCGTGCCCTCCCCCTGCAGGGGAGGGCGAATTCTCAGCCGTAGAGCACGGCGATGGCGCAGGCGGCGCCGACGGTGACGAGCGCGGTCGACAGCCACAACAGTCCGATCAAAAGCCACAGCGGCCGCGATGTCGGCACCACCGGCGCCAGCGGCTTGGTCCAGGACTGCAGCGCCGGCTCGGCCCGCCGCAGCGCGGCCGCGGCATTTTCGATATCGGCATGGTCGCGCGCCAATTGATCGCGCTCGAACTGCGCCAGCGTGGCGGCGGTATCGTTGCGGATCAGCGCCTGCCGCGCCGATTCAACATCACGCGGCTCGATCACCATGGCTTTGTCGGTACGATGAGCCGGCCGGGCGCCGAGTTCTTGCTCGGTCATTGGGCACCTGTTTGTTACAGGTTAGTCCTAACCGACCCGGTATGGCCGTGCGATGACGTTTAGGGGCTAACCTTAATGCGGCCGGTTGCCGTCGCTTTTGAACCTCAGGCGGCTCGCCCGCGTCCTATATTGCCCCTATATCTTAGGTGAATCGCCAACGGTCGCCTGACGACCGCCATTTGTTTGCGCATGATCTTGTCCGAAAACCGGTTTCCACCCTCGGATCAAGTCCAAGGGCCTGCTTTTCGGGATCATGCTTAGAGGAGCTAGCGCAATGTCTTCGACCCTGATCGTTCTTGCCGTGATCGTCGTCGCGATCGTCTGGGCGATCTCCGTCTACAACGGCCTGGTTTCGATGCGGCAACGGGTCAATCAGGCCTTTGCCGATGTCGACGTACAGCTCAAGCAGCGCCACGACCTCGTTCCCAACCTGGTCGAGACGGTAAAGGGCTACGCCGCGCACGAGCGCGGCACCCTGGAAGACGTCGTCAAGGCGCGCAACGCGGCGGTGACGGCGCAGGGCCCGGCGCAGCAGGCGGCGGCCGAAAACATGCTGTCGGGCGCGCTGCGGCAACTTTTCGCACTGTCGGAGGCCTATCCCGACCTCAAGGCCAACGCCAATTTCCAGCAATTGCAGGCGCAGCTCACCGATCTCGAAAACAAGATCGCCGCCGCCCGGCGTTTCTTCAACAACGCGGTGCAGGAATACAATTCCGGCATCCAGCGCTTCCCCGCCGCCCTGCTCGCCTCGTCGTTCGGCTTCGCGCCGAAGGACTTCTTCGACCTCGGCGACCAGCGGGCGACCGTCGGCGAAGCGCCGGCGGTGAAGTTCTAAACGCCGGCCGGCTCGCGCCGGAATAGCACATCATGGCCGCTTACGGTCTCTATACCCACATCCAGTCGAACCGGCGGCGCTCGATCGCGCTGCTGATCGGCCTGTTCTTCCTGGTCTATGTGCTGGTCTATGCCGGCGCGCTGGTGGCGGCCGGCCTGTCGGTCAATGCCGATCTGCCGACGCTGATGCAGATCGCCTGGATCGACCTGCTCAAGGCGGCGCCGTTCGCGACCATCGGGACGCTGATCTGGATCTTCATCGCCTATCGCTTCCACCAGAGCATGATCGACGCGATCACCGGCGGCCGCGAGGTGACGCGCGCGGAAGAGCCGCGGCTCTACACGATCCTGGAAAATCTCTGCATCTCCCGCGGCATCACCACGCCGAAGCTGAAGATCATCGACACCGACGCGCTCAATGCCTTCGCCACCGGCATGAACGACAAGCAATATTCGATCACGGTGACGACCGGCCTCCTCAAACGGCTCAACGACGACGAGATCGAGGCCGTGCTCGGCCACGAACTCACCCATATCCGCAACGGCGACGTGCGCATGATGGTCATCGCCGTCGTCATCGCGGGCGTAGTGTCGTTCTTCGTCGAGCTGGTCTTCCGGCTGTGGTTCTATAACGGCCTCAGCTTCCGGTCCTCCCGCGACGACCGCCGCGGCGGAGGCGGCGCCGCCGCCGCGATCCTGATCGCGGTGGCGCTGCTGGTCGTTGCCTATATCCTCTCCTTCGTCATCAGGCTCGCGCTGTCGCGGCAGCGCGAATTCCTGGCCGATGCCGGATCGGTCGAGCTCACCAAGAATCCCGACGCCATGATCTCGGCGCTGCGCAAGATCGAGGGCCGCGGCGAATTGCCCAGCGCGACCTCGTCGGTGATGGAAATGTGCCTGGACAATCCACGCGGGGGTTTCGGTGAATTGTTCGATACCCACCCGAGCGTCGACAGCCGCGTCGCCGCCTTGGTCAAATTCGCCGGGGGCCATGATCCGGGCCCGCTGGCGCTGCCGCCCGAGGACGAGGCGCAAGGAAGGAGCAAGGAAGCGAGCAAGGCGCCGACCAAGCGGGCGAGCAAGGCGATCAGGCACCCGGACCATGGGGTCCCACCGAGATCGGGCGGCGCTGCGGGGCCCGATCCGTCCCCTTCCGGGACAGCCAACAATCCCCCGACGCCGGGCCCCTGGTCGGCTCCCCCCGCGGCCGGCAACCCGTCCGGCACACCCGGCACCGGCCCGGTTCAAGGACCCAGCTCAGGACCTTGGGGACCGCACCGCAACAATTGATTGTCACCCGCCGCGATTAACCATAACAAGTTACAAACAGGCTTGCGGAGCGCGTTCTGCGGTGTGCAACGCCCGATCAGGCTTCCAATGCTCGCCACGAATATGTAGAAGCGAAATTAGTGGATGGAGGACGCGACCTGCTCGACTTGGCGCCAGTCTTCTTGTGAGATTGCGAAGCCGGTCGGAATCGGTCCAATGACGTTAATTCGTCAGTGAGGGTTCGATATGGCTAAGCCAGCATTGATTTTGGTTGGGGCGGACAAAGGCGGCGTAGGCAAGACCACGGTCGCCCGCACCCTGCTCGATTACTTTACAGCGCATCACGTACCGACCCGCGCTTTCGATTCCGAATCGCCGCGCGGCACCCTGAAGCGCTTTCACGGCGATGTGGCGGATATCGTCGATGCCACATCCGTGTCCGACCAGATGCGGATCATCGATACGCTCTCGACCACCGACTCGACCGTGACGGTCGTCGACGTCCGCGCCGGCCTGTTGTCGCCGACGCTGCGCTCGCTGCGCGACATCGGCTTCCTCGACGCGGTGAAGAAGGGCCAGATCACCTTCGTCGTCTTCCACATCCTCGGCTCCTCGATCGCCTCGCTGAACGAGATCGAAGAGACCGCGCCGTTCGTCACCGACGCGAAATATTTCCTGGTGAAGAACTTCATCAACAATACCAGCTTCTTCGAATGGGATCAGGCGACCCACTCTTCGTATTTCAAGAAGCTGAAGGACGCCGTCGCCATCACCATTCCGAAGCTCAACGAGATGGCCTACGAGCAGGTGGAACTGGCATCGGTGCCGTTCCTGACCTTCGTCGCCAACAAGAACCAGAAGGGCGAGGCGGCCAATTATTCCTTCGTGCTGCGCGGCTATGTGCGGCACTGGCTCGGCAATGTCTGGGCCGAATATGACCGGGTCAAGCTCCTGGACATCTTCGATGCGTCGACGAACGTGTCGTCCCGTCCGGCGGCCGCGGCCGGCGGCGGCGGTGGCGCGAACCGCCCGTAATCACTCGTTTCGTACCGGCGAGGATATCCACAGTCCGCCCGGCCTGTGGAAATGCGAGAGTTTGCGCAAATCGCTAGAGCCGCGAGGAATTTCGTCATAACCTGACGTTGTCCAGCGCGGCGACGGAAAGCCCGCGCGGGAGCCGCCGAAACGCTCGTGTCGCAGTGATTCCCAAATTCGTCCGGGAGCCTTTTGCGGCACGACCGAATTGACGGAAGTGGACCCTAGCTCGAATTGGACTCAAGGCGGGGATGGCGCAGAACACACCCCTCTATATCGTCGCTTCGCAACACCCGCGTGTCGGCAAGACGCTGGTGGCCCGCCTTTTGATCGAATATTTCCGCGTCAGCGGCCGGCCGATCGTCGGCTACGACCTCGATCCGCGCGAGCCGACCCTTGCCGCCTATTTTCCGAGCTTCGTCTGGCCGGTGGACATCGAGGAAACCCGCGGCCAAATGGCGCTGTTCGACCGGCTGGTCGCCGATGACTGGCGCACCACCGTGCTCGATATCGGCTACGGCCAGTCCGATCAGTTCTTCAAGGTGATGCCGGAAATCGGCTTCGAGCAGGAGGCGGCGCGCCGGGGCATCGTGCCGATCGTTCTGTTCATCACCGACTCGGCGCCGATGACCGCCCGCCGCTATGCCGAACTGCGCCAGCGCCTGCCGCGGACGCTGTTCGTGCCCGTGCACAATGAAGCGACGGCCTTCATGTTCATCCCCCAGGACTTTCCGCCGACACGGGCGGATTGCGGCATGATCCGCATTCCGCGGCTATCGCCGGTGGTGCGCGGCGTCATCGACCGGCCGGGCTTCTCCTTTTCCACCTATCTCGGCAAACGCCCGGGCGGCCCGACCGAGGTCCATACCTGGATCGACACCATCTTTTCGGAATTCCGCGAGCTGGAATTGCGGCTGTTGATCGGGGAGCTGGAATCCTCGCTGCGCGGCTATGCCAGGCAGTCCGCGCACCAGGCGAGATAGTTCAGCGCGCCAGGTCGGGTACGCATCGATTGCGCGGGCGAATGTCTGCTTCAGCTCGGAGGCGGACATCGGCGGGACGGGGTTCGATGTCGGCGAATGACCCAAGGCAGACATCCGCCGGCCATGCGCGGAAAGTGGTTGGTCGGCCGCGGCTGCCATTGGCGTTGCGGCGGCGACCGTTGGGAGTGATCTATTTTTTCCTAAGATAAATCTCGGCTTTTTCTCTTCCCGAGAAAGTGAATAGCAGCAGCGTTTCCGCATGGCGCTGGCGTGTGAGCACTTTTGTACAGAGCCAAAGCGCTAAATCGGCAAAGTCTCCTCCCGCCTGTCAGCAGGAGGGCGTCAATGACATTTTCCGAATACACACTGGAAAACCAGCCAGCGAGCGTCCGGCCAGATTGTCCGGATTGCACCGTGCCGATGTATTTGGCGCGCGTGTCACCCGAGAAGCCGGGCTATGATCTTCGCACCTTTGAGTGCCCTAGGTGCCAGAGCACGCTAAAAACCGTGATGAAATACGATTAGCTCAGAGAGGCCTCAGTTGGCGGCCTCGCGTTATCGAATTTGTCCAAGCGTTCATGGTGCAGACGGCTCATACCCGCGATCGCCAACGCTCGCGCTAGTATCGATCAGCGTCTGGCGCGATGGATTTTAATGGCCCACGACCGGACCGGCGAGAACACTTTACCGCTCACGCACCAGTTTCGGAGTGCATCGGACCCTGCCGCGGCGCGGGCTCGATGTCGCCAAATGACGTGAATGGATGCCCTTCTCGGTGGCTTTGTAGAAATCTGATGGCAGAGAGCTCTCATTGGGAACGGTGCAAGCCCGATGTTCGTTGTGTTATGCGACGGAGGAACATATGGACGGCGAAAACCGCACACCCGATCAGCCCATTGGCGCAATCGTGCAGGCCCAGGAGCAAGCCAAGCGCACCACGGGGCACTTGCCACCTCGTGGCCCAGGTGCCCCCCGGGAAGACGCGACAGCGAAAGCGAACCAAAAGCCGCAAGCGAAAAAGAGCGGCGAGTTCTGACGCCTATAGCGCCACGAGCACAAAAAAATGGACGAATATTCCGGCAGGGTCAGGGCTGAAATCGCAAACGATAATCGTACACGCAAATTCATTTACGTGACTTTTGCCCTCATTACCCTCTTCGCGGTCGTAATATTCAGAGGCTTTGCGGCTGTTATGGTCGTTCTGGGCCTAGGGCCGGTCTTGGTGTTAATCGGCATAATCGAAATCTACTGCCGGATACAAAATCGCAGGCGTCTTCGTGCGGCTGAAGATGCCGATGCCGACCTTGACAAATTGAGGCCAAACAATTCAACCGAGGCCGTCATTCGGAAATTGCGGAAAAGAGTGCAGCAAACGGAGAATGCTGGTGAGCCGTTCCTCGCTGCCGACTTGCAGCTTGCCATCAAAACGCTCGAGCGCCTTGACCGAGCAGCGCCAAGTGGCCGACCGGCCCGGGCGGCGTTAGCGCCTGAGCCAATACCGCCAAGCTGATCTCATCGCTAGTGGCTAAGGCTACGACCGCGGCCGCAGCTAGTGCCCCTCGAAGGTGACCAGCGTGCGCACCGGCACGTTGAGCTTCCTGATCTTGTCGGCGCCGCCGAGGTCCGGCAGGTCGATGATGAAGCAGGCGGCAACGACTTCGGCCCCGACCTGCTGCAGAAGCTTCACCGCAGCCTCCGCCGTGCCGCCGGTGGCGATCAGATCGTCGACCAGGATCACGCGTTCGCCGGCGACCAGCGCATCCTCGTGCATTTCCATTTCATCGATGCCGTATTCGAGCGAGTAGCCTATGCTGACGCGCTTGAACGGCAGCTTGCCCTTCTTGCGGATCGGGATGAAGCCGCAGGAGACCTGATGCGCCATCGCGCCGCCGATAATAAAGCCCCGCGCCTCGATGCCGGCGACCTTGTCGATCTTGCTGCCGGCCCAGGGCTGCACCAATTCGTCGACCGCGCGGCGGAATGCGCGCGCGTTGCCCAAAAGCGTCGTGATGTCGCGGAACATGATGCCCGGCTTGGGATAGTCCGGGATAGTCCTGATCGCTGCCTTGAGATCGTTCTCGAGTGCCACACTGATCATAGGCGTAAGCCCCAATTGTCCCTAAAATGCCGCTCCCGCCCGGCGCCGCCACTGTGACGAACCGCAGCGCGTCAAGGCAACACGAGCGCCGCACCGGCCCGAAGCCGATTCCGCGCGTCCTTCAGCCACGTGTCGAAAGACCGCTGTCGCTCGCTTAGATCGAGGACCGCGCTCGATTTTCCAGCTCGGGATCGTGCAGCACGTCGTGCCACACCTTCTTCTTCGCCAGGTAGAGCAGCGCCGAGAAGACGATCAGGAAGATCATCACCTGGAAGCCGAGGCGATGGCGCGCGTCGAGCGTCGGCTCGGCGGCCCACATCAGGAAGGCGGCGACGTCCTTGCCGTATTGGTCGACCGTCATCGGCGTGCCGTCGGTATATTCGACCTGCCCGTCGCTCAAGGGCTTGGGCATGGCGATGGTGCCGCCCGGAAAGTATTTGTTGTACTGGCGGCCGGGCGGCAGCGTGAAGTCCTTGGGCGGATCGGTGTAGCCGTTGACGATCGCGTGGATGTAATCGGGCCCGGCTTCCTGATAGATCGTGAAAAATTCGAAGATGAAATAGGGGAAGCCCGCTTCGTAGCCGCGCGCTTTGGCGAGCGCCGACATGTCCGGCGGCGCCTTGCCGCCGAGCGCGGCGGCTGCGGCCTGCTCGTTCGGGAACGGCGGTGGGAAATTATCCGCGGTCGTTCCTGGCCGCTGGAACATCTGGCCTTCGTCGTTAGGTCCGGCGGTGACCTGGAAAGTGGCCGCGACGGCTGCCGCCTGCTTCTCGGTGAAATCCGGACCGCCCGGCTCGGCGAGGTTGCGGAACGACAGCAGTTTGATGCTGTGACAGGTCGAGCAGACCTCGCGATAGATCTTGAAGCCGCGCTGCAGTTGCCCCGGATCGTAGGTGCCGAACGGTCCGTGGAACGACCAAGACTGCTTCGGCGGCGCATCCGCTTCCTGCGCCGCAGCGGATGCGATGCCGAAGCCCGCGAGGATGGAGGCGGCAGTGAGAGCCAGAATGCTGCGATGAAGTTTCATGATCGCGCCTCCCCTACGCGCCCGATGCCGGCGCTTTCGCGCCTTTAGCCAGCACCGATTCCGAGATCGACTTCGGCAGCGGTTTGGTCGTTTCGACCAAGCCCAGGATCGGCAAGATGATGAAAAAGAACGCGAAATAGTAGACCGCAAGGATGCGCGCCGCGATCACATAGCCACCGGACGGCTCCTGCGAGCCGAGATAGCCAAGCCCGATCACGGCAGCGAAGAACAAGAACAGGAACTGCCGGTACAGCGGGCGATAATTTGCCGAACGCACGCGCGACGTGTCGAGCCAGGGCAGGAAGGCCAGAACCACGATCGACAGGCCCAAGGCGCAGACGCCGGCCAGTTTGTCCGGGATCGCGCGCAAGATGGCGTAGAACGGCAGATAGTACCATTCCGGCACGATATGCGTCGGCGTTTGGCTGGGATTGGCCGGAATGTAGTTGTCCGTCGCCATCAGATAGTTCGGCAGATAGAAAATGACGAAGGCGAACAGGATGCAGTACAGGCCGATGCAGAAGGAATCCTTGATCGTGGCATAGGGCGTGAACGCCACGGTGTCCTTCTCGGTCTTCGGCTCGACGCCGGTCGGATTGTTCTGTCCGACCACATGCAGCGCCCAGACGTGCAGTCCGACCACGCCGACGATGACGAACGGCAGCAGGTAGTGCAGCGAGATAGAAGCGGTTGAGCGTCGGATTGCCGACCGCAAAGCCGCCCCACAGCCAAGTCACGACAGGATTGCCGACGCCGGGAATCGCCGAGAACAGGTTGGTGATCACGGTCGCCGCCCAGAAGCTCATCTGGCCCCACGGCAGCACGTAACCCATGAAGCCGGTGGCGATCATCAAGAGGAACAGGATCACGCCGAGGATCCACAGCACCTCGCGCGGCTCCTTGTAGGAGCCGTAATACATGCCGCGCGCCATGTGGATGTAGACGGCGAGGAAGAAGAACGATGCGCCGCTGGCGTGGATGTAGCGCAGGAGCCAGCCGTAATTCACGTCGCGCATGATGCTTTCGACGGAATTGAAGGCGAGATCGACATTCGGCGTGTAATGCATCGCCAGCACGACGCCGGTGATGATCTGCACGCCCAGCATGAAAGTCAGGATGCCGCCGAACGTCCACCAATAGTTCAGATTGCGCGGCGTCGGATAAGCGACGAAGGACGAATAAACGAGGCTCCCAATAGGCAGCCGCTTTTCGAGCCACTGCATGAAAGGGCTCTGCGGTTGATAGGTGGAGTGTCCGCTCATAGTCGAACCTTATGCCTGATTGGTTTCGCCGATCCGGATTTTAGAGTCGGATATGAATGAATGAATGAGGCGGCAACGGCAGATTGAGCGGCGCCGGCCCCGAGGTTATCCCTGTCACCTTCTCTCACCCTTGCCCGTCTTGCGTTCATTCCAGCCCGATCTGCGTTCGGGGCCGAGACTGGCCTCACGTCGCCGTAGACGGGTTCGCGTCCGGCCTGGGGAAGGTCAGAAGCGATGAATTCTGATGGGGTTTATTGGCACCCTTGCCGGGAGAGTGCAAGGGTAGGCTCGCCGGCTCCCACAATGCAGGGCGCCGAGGTCCCCGCGGATCGTCCGACAGCATCCGAATCAGCACGTAACGCCTCGATCATGCCCTCAACCATGCCCCCAATCATGCCCCTTCGCATCGCCCTCTATCAGCCCGATATCCCCCAGAATACCGGAACCGTGCTTCGTCTCTGCGCTTGCCTCGGCATCGAGGCCCATATCATCGAACCGGCCGGATTTCCGACCTCCGATCGCGCCTTCCGCCGCGCCGGGATGGACTATCTCGACGCTGTCACGATCGTGCGCCACGCCGCGTGGGGCGAATTCGAGGCGTGGCGGCGGAACGCGCACTATCGCCTGGCCCTGTTCACCACCAAAGCGAGCCTGTCCTATCTCGATTACAGCTTCGAGACCGGCGATATGCTGCTTGTTCGGCCGCGAATCGGCTGGCGTGCCGGACGAGGTGCATGACGCGGCCGATGCCCGCCTCGTCATTCCGCTGAAGCCCGGCTTGCGCTCGCTCAATGTCGCGATCACCGCCGCCATGGCGGCGGGCGAAGCGCTGCGGCAGATTGGCGGGATGGGTTAGATTTCGCGCTTGAGCATGATCTCCTCGGCAGCAACATCCGCTAAAGTGCCGGCACATATGAATACAGGCCCGATCGAAGACGAACGCAAAGCGCGCGCGAAGACCTGGTTCGAGTCTTTGCGCGACCAGCTCACCTCGGCCTTCGAGGCGATCGAGGACGCCCTGCCCAATGGCGCGCCGCTGGCCGACCGTCCGGCCGGGCGCTTTGAGCGCACGCCGTGGAATCGCACCGATCACAGCGGCGCTCCCGGCGGCGGCGGTGTCATGGCGGTCATGAAAGGCCGCGTGTTCGAGAAGGTCGGCGTTCATGTCTCCGCCGTGTTCGGCGAATTCGCGCCCGAATTCCGCAAGGAAATCCCGGGCGCCGCCGAGGATCCGCGGTTTTTCGCCACCGGCGTTTCGCTCATCGCCCATATGCATAATCCGCATGTACCGGCCGTGCACATGAACACGCGTTATGTCGTCACCACCAAATCGTGGTTCGGCGGCGGCGCCGATCTGACGCCGGTGCTCGACGCACGGCGCAACCAGACCGATCCCGACACCAGAGCCTTCCATGCCGCGATGAAGGCCGCGTGCGACGCGCATTCCGGCATCGCCGACTATGACAAATACAAGAAATGGTGCGACGAGTATTTTTTCCTCAAGCACCGCGGCGAAATGCGCGGCATCGGCGGGATCTTCTACGACTGGCTCGACAGCGGCAGTTTCGACGCCGATTTCGCTTTCACCCAGGATGTCGGCCGCGCTTTTTTGCGCATCTATCCGGACTTGGTGCGGAATAATTTCGCCAAGCCGTGGACCGACGCCGAGCGCGAAGAGCAGCTCGTACGCCGCGGCCGCTATGTGGAATTCAATCTGCTCTATGATCGCGGCACGATTTTCGGACTGCGCACCGGCGGCAATGTCGATTCGATTCTGTCGTCGATGCCGCCGGTGGTGAAATGGCCATGAGATAAGCGCGGCCCAGTGCGCTGATCGCGTGCACTCCGTTAGCGGAATGCGCCGGCGATCATCACCACGCCACCGATGATGACGACCGCGTCAAGCATCGCCGCATGCACATGCAACGGCAGGCGCTCGACAATCACCTTGGCGAGGAAGGTGCAGGGAAAGACCACGACGCCGATCAGGCAGGCGATCACGATGACCTGCGGGGTGAGCGCGCCGGCAACGCCGAAGACCCCGACCTTCGCCACGCCGGTGACGACCGATACCGCGGCGTCGGTCGCGATCACGGCTGCGCCTTCTAGGCCCGCCGCCATCATCACCGACAGCAGGATGACGCCTGATCCGGTGGTGCCGCCCATCAAAAAGCCCCACGCGGCGGCGCCCGCGACGAACCCCTTTTCGCCGAGCGCGTGGCCGCGGCGCCTGAGCAGACGGCGCAGCGGCACCGTCGCGATCAAGGTGGTGCCGATCACCAAAGCCGCGCCCCGCCCCGACAGCAACGTGTAGAGCCAGGCGCCAAGCGCACAGGTGGGCAACGCCACGACAAGGGCGATCAAGGCCAGGCGCAGATCGATCAAGCGGCGAAACGCCGCGACGCGCGCGGTATTCGAGAACATCGCCGAAATGGCGATGATCGGCACCACCGGCGCCGCGCCGACCATCGGCACCAGGATCAGCGGCATCAGCGCGCCCGTGCCGTAGCCCGAAACCCCGCCGGCGATCGCGGAAACGGCGGCCAGGGCCACGATGATGGCCAGCTGGAAAACGTCATGTCCTGGAGGAACTGCATATGCGCAATGAGCCCGAAGGTGGGATCGGCCGTTGACTCAAGGACGTTCAGTTACGAGAACTGTGCGCCAAGGAAAAGTAGAAGCTCGGGAGTTATGGGCATGGACCTCGGAATTGCTGGCCGCAAGGCGATCGTTTGCGCGTCGAGCCGGGGCCTGGGCTATGCCTGCGCCAAGGCGCTGGCCGAAGCCGGCTGCGAGGTCGTGATCAACGGCCGCAGCGCCGAAAAGCTCGCCGCCGCCGCGGCCGACCTGAAAAAGGCGACCGGCGGCAAGATCGTCGCGGTGACCGCCGATGTCGCCTCGCCCGAAGGCCAGAAGGCGCTGTTCGCCGCCTGCCCAGAGCCCGACATCCTGGTCAACAATAACGGCGGCCCGCCGTTTCGCGATTTTCGCGAGCTCGACCGCCAGAAGATCCTCGACGGCGTGATCGGCAACATGGTCGTCGGCATCGAGCTGATCCAGAAAGCGATCGACGCCATGGTGGCGAAAAAGTTCGGCCGCATCGTCAACATCACCTCCGGTTCGGTCAAGATGCCGATCGCGGGCCTCGATCTGTCGTCGGGCGCGCGCGCCGGACTGACCGCGTTCCTGGCCGGGGTGGCACGCAGCGTCGCCAGCTCGAATGTCACCATCAATTTCATGCTGCCCGGCATATTCGAGACCGACCGCTTCCGGTCCAATGTCGAGATCGACCATGCAGAAGAAGAAGATCACCTACGACGTGGCGCTGGCCGAGCGCGTCGCCACCGTACCGGCGCGCCGCATCGGCCAGCCCGACGAGTTCGGCGCCATGTGCGCGTTCCTGTGCTCGGCGCAGGCTGGCTACATTACCGGACAGAACATTCTCATCGACGGCGGCGTCTTCCCGGGCGCGTTCTAGCGCATGATCCCGAAAAGTGGGAACCGGTTTTCGGAAAAGATCATGCGCAAACAAAAATCTACCAAGACATTCGTGCAATAACGATCACCAGGAGAAAACCCCCATGAAACTCGTTCGCTATGGCGCCGAGGGCCGCGAAAAGCCGGGCATGATCGACAAGGACGGCAAGCTGCGCGATCTGTCGAAAATCGTTCCTGATATCGCAGGCGAGTACTCTCGCCCGCCGAAATGGCTGAACAAGCTGCGCAAGGTGAAGCCGGAGAAAGCTGCCGCCGGTCCGCGGCAACCCGCGCATTGGCGCCTGCGTCGGCCATGTCGGCAATTTCATCGCCATCGGGCTGAACTATTCCGATCACGCCGCCGAAGCCGGCATGCAGATCCCGAAAGAGCCGATCATCTTCAACAAGGCGCCGTCCTGCATCTGCGGGCCGAACGACGACACCATGATCCCGAAGGGCTCGACCAAGCTCGACTGGGAAATCGAACTCGGCATCATCATCGGCCAGCATGCGCGTTATGTCAGCAAGGACAAGGCGCTCGACGTGGTTGCGGGCTTCTGTCTTGCCAATGATGTGTCCGAGCGCGTGTTTCAGATCGAGCGCGCCGGGCAATGGACCAAGGGCAAGGGCTGCGAGACCTTTGGCCCGCATCGGCCCCTGGCTCGTCACCAAGGACGAAATCAAGGATCCGCAGAACCTCGAAATGTGGCTCGACGTCAACGGCGAGAAGCGCCAGCGCGGCAACACCTCGACCATGATCTTCAACTGCAAGGAGATCATCGCCATACTGCTCGAGCTATTTCGCGCTCGAGCCGGGCGACGTCATCATCACCGGCACGCCGCCGGGCGTTGGCCTCGGCATGAAGCCCGAGCCGAAATTCCTGAAAGCCGGCGACGTGGTGACGCTCGGCATCACCGGCCTCGGCGAACAGCGCCAGAAGGTCGTGAAGTTCAAGTAAGAAATTCACTTTTCCCCGCGTGCGGGGAGAGGTCGAGCGACGCGAGGGTGAGGGGGCCTCGCCGCGAGTCATGAGCCGGGCGACGAACCCCTCACCCCAACCCTCTCCCCGCAGGCGGGGAGAGGAAGAGCATTCACCCTTCCCGCGCCTCGAGCACGGCCTTGAGCGAGATGCGCGACCAGTCGGCGATCTTGTCGCGGAACGCCATATAGGCGCCGTGCACTTTTTTCGCGCTCGCGCTTTTGCCGGAGAGCTCGCCCAAGACGTCGGTCGCTTGCGTGCGCGCCGCGGCGACGAGGTCGTCCGGAAAAGTCCGGATCTGCACATTGTCGCGGGTGGTCAGCGTAGCGAGCGCTTCGAGATTGAGCCGCTCCATCTCGGCGAGCGCATAGGATGCCTCGCGCGCGCAAGCCGTGGCGACGACCGCCTGCAGTTCGGCGTCGAGGCTCGCCCAGGCCTTTCGACGCGACGATGCATTCGCCGGTGCCGTTCGGCTTGTTGAAGCCCGGGCTGTAATAGAGCGTGGCGAAACGGTAGAGGCCGAGCGCGATGTCGGAGCCCGGGCCGACGAATTCGGCGCCGTCGATCACGCCCGATTGCAGCGCCACCAGAATTTCGCCGGGCGAGGTGGTCTGCGGCACCGCGCCGAGCCGGCGATAGACTTCGCCGCCCAGGCCGAGCGAGCGCACTTTGAGGCCGCGCAGATCGTCGCGGTCCCTGATCTCGCGGCGAAACCAGCCGCCCATGCAGACGCCGGTATTGCCGGCCATGAACGGCTTGACGCCGAATGGCGCGTAAAGCTCGTCCCATAGCGCCTGGCCGCCACCGGCGTCGATCCAGGCGACATGCTCGTTCGGCGTCAGCCCGAACGGCACGGTGGTGAAGAAGGCGGTCGCCGGCTCCTTGCCCTGCCAGTAGAACGCCGCAGTATGCCCCATCTCGGCGACGCCGTTGCCGACCGCGTCGAGCACTTCGAACGCCGGCACCACTTCACCTGCCGCCGAAACGGTGATCTCGATCCGCCCGCCCGAAAGCATGCCGATGCGTTCGGCGACGCGTTCGGCCGACATGCCAGGCCCCGGCAGCCGCTTCGGCCAGGACGTCACCATGCGCCAGTGGCGCCTGTTGGTCTGCGCAATTGCCGGCGTCGCCAGCGCGCTTGCCAAGCCGACGGCACCACCACGAGCCAGTGCACGGCGCGTCATCTTGTTCATGAAATTCGTCCTCAATGAAAAATCTGCAAATTCGCAGCCATCTTAGATGACGCCGCGCCGGCGGCAATAGGCCTATCGTCGCGGACGACTGCGCCGGCGCGCCCTGGGATAAACAATCGGCGGAATGGTCTTTGCCCACACGTTCTGGATGCGCGCAATCTCGGCCTCGAAGGCTCGTCAGGAATAATTGCGCCTGCGGCGACAGCATGCGGCGGGCCGGCGAGATCACCACGAATTCGGCGATCAGCGGCGGATCGTCGATCGGCGAGATCACGCGCCCGAGCGGCCGCTCGATATCGGCGACGCAGATCAGGCCGGACAGGATCGCCACCCAATCGGACCGCAGCACCAATTGCAGCGTGCCGATCATGGCATCCATCTCGATGATGCTTTCGATTTCGATGCCATGGGTCTCGAAATAGACCTCGATATTGCGGCGGCGGACATTGGCGCGGCCGGGCAGGATGATTTTCAGCGGCCCGCATTCTTTCAGCCGGACCGGCGTGAACGGCTTGAGCCCACGCGACACGTTCGACACCAGCATTTCGCGGTCGCGCGCGATCAGCCGCGTCTTCAGGCCGACCCTGCCTTCGGCGGCGGGGACCGCGGCGAAATCGAGCTCGCCGTTCTGCACCATGTCGGTGAGCGCGCCGCTATAGCCCTCGATGATGTGCAGGCGCACGTCGGGATAGCGCGCCACGAAGTTCTCCACGGCCGGGGCGAGCGCGGCCCGCGTCAGCGTCGGAATGAGCCCGATGCGCAGATCTCCCGGAGACGCGCTCGGCAAAGGCACGCACCTCGGCATTGGCCTTGGCGATCTGGCCGACCGCTTCGATGCAGCGCCGGTAATAGCGCTGGCCGGCCGGCGTCGGCGTCACGCCGCGCGCCGAGCGCTCGAACAGTTTGACGCCGAGCAGACGCTCGACCGCGGCGACATGCTGGGAAATGCCGGATTGCGTGGCGTTCTCGCGCGCGGCAGCCGCCGTGAACGAGCCCTCCTCGCACACCGCGATAATCGCCCTGATCTGCCGCAGCGCAATTTCAGCCATTAGAAATCCTGATGACTTGTGCCTTTATATATTAATTCGTTTGAGGAGCCCAGCCCTGGTAAAGTTTGCCTCGGTTTTGTTTTGCGCATGTCCTTGTCGGAAAACCGGTGTCCACTTTTCCGGGACATGCGCCATGCTTTCGCGAGGCGCCATGAAGCTCGGCTTTTTCACCATGCCCATCCATCCGCTGGACAAGGACTGGCGGAAATCGCTGCGCGAGGATCGCGAGGCCTTCATCCTTGCCGACAAGCTCGGCTTCGCCGAAGGCTATGTCGGCGAGCACGCCACCGACCGCGCCGAGAACATCACCTCCTGCGCCGTCTTCATCGCGAGCCTGATCGACGCCACCAAGACCATGAAGCTCGGCACCGGCACCATCAACATGCCGAACTCGCATCCGGTCGCGACCGCATCCCAGATCGCGATGCTCGATCACATGCTCGACGGCCGCTTCATCTTCGGCATCAGCCCGGGCGGGCTGTTGTCCGACGCCGAAGCCTTCGGCAATCTCGACGCCGACCGCAACGCGATGTTCCTCGAAGCCATCAACACGATGCTGAAAATCTGGGAAGGCGAGCCGCCTTACGACATCACCGGCAAATACTGGTCGGTCAAGATCGAGCGGCAGGCGATGCTGGACATCGGCCAGGGCTTTCTGCCGAAGCCGCTGCAGAAGCCGCATCCTCCCATCGTGGTCACGGCCGTGGCGCCGTTCTCCAAGGGCGTGACCGAAGCCGCGGCGCGCGGCTGGGATCCGATCTCGGCGAACTTCTTGATGCCGGAATGGGTCAAGAGCCACTGGCCGAAATATGCCGAGGGCTGCGAGCGCATGCGGCCGCAAGGCCGATCCGGCGAACTGGCGCGTCGCCAAGAGCATTTTCGTCGCCGACGACGACAAGACCGCCAAGGCCTATGTCACCGACGCCAATAGCCCCTATCGCTATTATTACAGCCAGCTCTACACCAAGCTGAAAACAGGCCGCCTCGATCTGTTCAAGACCCGGCGCGACCAGCCCGATAGCGAAGTGACGCTCGACAGCATCTGCGATGAACTGATCATCTACGGTTCGCCGGACAAAGTGGCCGACGAGCTCCTGAAATTCCGCGAGCGCGTCGGCGATTTCGGCACGCTACTCTATGCCGGCAAGGACTGGCGCGATCCCGAGCTTGGCAAGCGTTCGATGACCTTGTTGGCCGAAAAGGTGCTGCCGAAGGTCAATGCCGCTATAAAGGCGGCATGAGACTTTCCAGTCTGAAGTGAGCCGGCCCGTGGTGCGTCCCCGTATATTTGTCACTCAGCCGATTGCGGAGAGCGCGCTGGCGCGTCTGCGCGAAGTTGCCGATGTCGAGGTCAATCCGGATTCAAGCCGCGTCCTTGACAAGGAGAAGCTCGTCGAAGCGGTGAAGCGCTGCGATATTTTGTTGTCGCTCCTGCACGACACCGTCGATGCCGACGTGCTTGCCGCCAATCCGCAGCTCAAAGCGGTGTCGTCGATGAACATCACGCAGGATCGCATCGATCTTGCCGAAGCGACGCGGCGCGGCATTCCGGTCACCAACATTCCCGCCATCGTCACCGACGCCACCGCCGATATCGGCTTTGGGCTTCTGCTCGCGGTGGCGCGCAATATCGCGCTCGGCGACAAACTGTTTCGCAGCGGCGTCTATCCGGGCTCGCAGTCCAATCATCTTGCCGGTGCGGCGGTGACCGGGCGCACCCTCGGCCTCGTCGGCTTCGGCCGCATCGGCCAAGCCATGGCGAGGCGCGGCCGCGGCTTCGACATGAACATCATCTACGCCGACCCGCGCCGACTGCCGCCGGAAGAGGAAGAAAAATTTGCCGCCGGCTATCGCAGCTTCGACGATCTTCTGCGCGAGGCCGATTTCGTCTCGCTGCACCCGCAACTCTCACCCGAAACCCGGCATCTGATGAGCGACCGGCAGTTCGCGCTGATGAAGCCGACAGCTTTCGTCATCAATACCTCGCGCGGGCCGGTGATCGACGAGGCCGCTCTGGTGCGCGCGCTCAAAGAAAAGAAGATCGCCGGCGCCGGCCTCGACGTGTACGAGCACGAGCCCAGCGTGTCGTCTGAGCTCATGGCCATGCCGAATGTAGTGCTCACTCCGCATCTCGGCAGCGCCGTCGCCGCGCTGCGCGAAGGCATGGCGCATGTGGTCGTCGACAACACCATCGCGCTGATCGAGGGCAAGCCGCCCGTCAGCTGCCTCAATCCCGAAGTCTTGAAGAAACAATTCTAGGTCAATTGATCTGAATAATTCCGCAGTACTTGAACAAGGCTGCGAAGGTCGCTTCTTACTTACCAGCGTCGGCCCCAACGCGGTCTTGCCCCTCGGCCCCCGATCAGGCGCAGCACGAACAGAAGAATGATCGCGCCGATAAGGGCGTTCACGATCAGCTCGACTAAACCCGTACCGAGATGAACGCCGAGTTGCGGCAACAACCAGTCGCCGATGAAGGCGCCGATCAGGCCGACGATCAGATCGCCGATCAGGCCGAAACCGCCGCCTTCCATGATGCGGCCGGCGAGATAGCCGGCAACAATGCCGACGATGAGAATGACCAGAAGGCTTTGATTGGACAGGTGCATATTGGCTCCCTCGGAATTGACTTCCTCACGGATAATAGCGCCGTTTCGCAAAAGACAGAATCAAACACTGACCAATGCTATGCGGCCGCAATAGTTCCCGATGCTAGAAAAAGACGCGTGAACCTTTTTTGTCTATGTCCTTTGCTCCAGTCTTTATTCCGTAGTCCTTCGTTTCATTCCTTTTCGCGCTGCCATTCGACGATCACGCGCACGACCTTGTTGTTGATGTTCGGATGCGGCATCGGCGGGCTTTGGATGTAAAGCCTGTCGCCGTCGATCCTGATTTCGCGCACCTGCTCGCCGCCGACCCAGGCCTCGTTCCAGGCCGCTTCGACCTTGGTGATGACCTTGCCGTTTTCGACGCGGTAGCGGCCGGTATAGGCGATCATCGTCTTCAGTGCCTGAGCACGATCTTCGTCGCTCTTCGGAATCGGGCGGTTCTCGCCGGTCATCAGCGCCAGCCAGCGGCCTCCTGGCGTCGCGATCTGGACGCCATGGGGATGCTCGCCATAAACCGGCGTGCGCTCCTTGGTGGCCTGATCCTCGTAAACCACCGAGACCAGGTCCCAGGTGCCGACGATCTCTTTGCGCAGCGCGGCGTCGTCGGCACGCGCCAATGCGGACGATGCCAGCAATACCGTCAGACCGAAAACGAGAACGCGCATCATTTTCCCAAGCCTCTTTTCATTCCGCGGTCCAGCCGCCGTCGAGCACCAGCGCCGATCCCGTCATCAGCGACGAGGCATCCGAGGCGAGGAAGACGACAGCGCCGGCGATCTCTTCGAGCTGACCAAGCCGGCCGAGCTTGATCTTTCCCAGCACCTCGTCGCGAAACGCCTTGTTCTCAAAGAACGGCCGCGTCATCGGCGTTTCGAGGAATGTAGGACCGATACTGTTGACGCGAATATTGTGCGGCGCGAGTTCGATCGCCATGGCCTTGGTGAAGCCCTCCATGGCGTGCTTGGACGCGCAATAGACGGTGCGGCGCGCGGCGCCGACATGTCCCATCTGCGAGGAAACATTGATGATCGAGCCGGGCAATTTCGCCGCGATCAGCCGCGACGCCACCGCCTGCGCCATGAAGAAGGCGGCGCGGACATTGAGCGCGAAGATGGCGTCGAAATCCTCGACCTTGACATCCGGCAGATAAGCCGGCCGGTTCATACCGGCATTGTTGATGAGAATCTGAAACGGTTCGACGGCGGCAACCGCCTTGCGCGCGGCTTCGACATCGGTGACATCGAGGACCAGCGTATCGGCTGTCTCACCGCGGGCGCGAATGGCATGCGGCCGCCGCGTCGATCTCAGCCTTGGTCCGCGCCGCGACCGTCACATGCGCGCCGGCTTCGGCGAGCGCGGACGCTGCGGCCAAGCCCGATGCCGCGTCCGCCGCCGGTGACCAGCGCGCGTTTGCCGTCGAGGCGGAAGGACGGTGTCTTGGTGAGGTCGATCGAAGGCACGTCACTCCGCCGCCTCGCCATAGGGCACGTTGCGGCCGCCATAGCGGCGGACGCGGACATTGGCCTGCTCGGCATGCGCGACAAAACCTTCGAGCATGCACAGCCGCGAGTTGTATTCGCCGATCATGGCGCTTGCTTCGTCGGTGAGCACTTTCTGATAGGTACAGGTCTTCAGGAATTTCCCGACCCACAGGCCGCCGGTATAGCGCGCGGCGCGCTTGGTCGGCAGCGTGTGATTGGTGCCGATCACTTTGTCGCCATAAGCGACATTGGTGCGTGGCCCGAGAAACAGCGAGCCGTAATTCTTCATGTTGGCAAGGAAATAATCCGGATCGCGCGTCATCACCTGGACGTGCTCGGACGCAATGCGATCGGCTTCGCGCACCATTTCCGCCTCGTCGTCGCAAACGATGACTTCGCCGAGATCAGCCCAGGCCTTGCCGGCGGTTTCTCCGGTCGGCAGGATTTTCAGAAGCCGCTCGATCTCGCGCATAGTATCGCGGGCGAGCTTCTCCGAATTGGTGAGAAGAATTGCGGGCGAGGTCGGGCCGTGCTCGGCCTGGCCGAGAAGATCGGTGGCGCAGATTTCGCCGTCGACCGTGTCGTCGGCGATGACCAGCGTCTCGGTCGGCCCGGCGAGCAGATCGATGCCGACGCGGCCGAACAATTGCCGCTTGGCCTCGGCGACATAGGCATTGCCCGGCCCGACGATCATGTCGACCGGCGCGATGGTCTCGGTACCGAGCGCCATGGCGGCAACCGCCTGCACGCCGCCGAGCACGAAAATCTCGTCGGCGCCGCCGAAATGCATCGCCGCGACGATGGCCGGATGCGGGCCGCCGTGGAACGGCGGCGCGCAGGCGATGATGTGTTTCACGCCGGCGACCCGCGCGGTGACGATCGACATATGCGCCGAGGCCACCATCGGATAGCGGCCGCCCGGCACGTAGCAGCCGATCGAGTTCACCGGGATGTTCTTGTGGCCGAGCACGACGCCGGGCAGCGTCTCGACTTCGAGATCGCGCATCGTCTCTCTTTGCTTCTGCGCGAAATTGCGCACCTGGGCCTGCGCGAATTTGATGTCGTCGAGATCGCGCTTCTTCACCTGCCCGATAGCGCGCTCGACCTCGGCCGGCGTCAGCTTGAACGACGGCGGCGACCATTTGTCGAATTGCGCCGACAAGTCACGCACCGCGGCATCCTTGCGCGCCTCGATATCGGCGAGGATGCGCTCGACCGTCTCGCGCACCTTGGCGTCGGCTTCCTTGATCGCGCTCGCGTCCATTCCGCGCTTGAGATGAGCGGGCCATGGTGTGTCTCCTTTTTCCTTACCCTCCCCTGCAGGGAGAGGGTTGTCGCGCGAAGCGCGCCGGGTGGGGCAATCTGCAGCCGCGCACCTCCCCACCCGGCTTCGCTGCGCTCGCCACCCTCCCCCTTCAGGGGAGGGTTTGATTTATTTTATCGCCTGCGGATTGATCGGCGAGCCGGTGCCGCCGGTGATGATCAGCGGCGGGCCGCAGAAGAAGAATTCGTAGACGCCGTCCTCGTCGCAGTCCTCGGCCAGTTCCTTGAGATAGAAGATCTCGCCCATGCACAGGCCCATGGCCGGGATCACGACCCAATGCCACGGCTGATTGGCATCCTTGGTTTCGTTCGGCCGCACTTCGACGCCCCAGGTGTCGCTGCAGATGGCGGCGATTTCCTTTTCCTGGCACCAATAGCAATTCTCGAATCGCACGCCGGGCGCGTCACCGCCGGCATAGCCGCCCCACTCGCCGTCCTCGAGACAGCGTTCCATCTGTCCGGTGCGGATGATGACGAAGTCGCCGCGCCCGATCGAGACGTTCTGCTGCTTGGCGCATTTGTCGAGTTCGTCGTTGGAGATGCTCTCGCCGTCGTGCAGCCACTTCACGCCGCGAAAGCGGGCGATATCGAGCAGCACGCCGCGGCCGACCATCTTGTTCTTGGAATGCTCGATACCGAGCACGTTGAAGCCGCGTGAATCGATAAGCCTGGCATCGTGACCGTTATAAGCCTTGTCTTCGTAGAAGACGTGGCCGAGCGCGTCCCAATGCGTGGCGCCCTGCACGCACAGCATCAGCGTGTCGTCGGCATAACGGATCTTGTTCCAGTCCTGCCGTTCGGCGACTGCATCGGTGCCGGTCGCCAGCATCTGGTGGATCGGATTGAAGCGGCCGCCGAACAGGCCGTTCTGCGGACCCGTGGCATCGAGCGGAATGCCGAGCGCGAAGACCTTTCCGGTGCGGATCAGGCTCGCCGCGTTGACGATGTCCTGTGGCGTGACTTGGTTGAGCGTGCCGACCTGGTCGTCCTTGCCCCAGCGCCCCCAATTGCTGAGCTTTTTCGAAGCATCAGCGATCGCCTTACTGTCGACCTTGATATCCATCGTTTCTTCCCTGATGCTTGCACTTGTCTTGCAACCTGCCGCTGCGGCGAACTGACCGCCGCGACGCCCTAATAGTCTGGCATAATTATTCCGGCTCGTGCGCGGAATAATTTGCGTCGTTGCGTTTTAGTCGGCGAGGGAAAACCGGAGGAAAGTACATGACGAGAATTGGTAATTTCGTGGCGACGGCAACGCTGATCGCACTCACTGCATTGCCGGCCGGCTGCCGATCGGCGCGGCTGGCGCACAGACCATCGTCGACAAATGGGCCTCGGTGCCGCAGCCTCCGGCGCCAACGCTGAAACCGGCGACGACCGATCCCAAAACCACGGCGCTCTTGATGCTCGACTTCATGACCCAGAACTGCGGCAAGCGTCCGTCTTGCATGGCGAGCCTGCCCAATATGAAGAAGCTCCTCGCCGAAGCGCGCGCGGCAAAAGTCGCCGGTGGTCTACAGCATCATCGGCAATTCGACGACGGCGGACGTCATGCCCGATGTCGCGCCGCTTGCGGACGAGCCCTGGGTGCAGGCCGGACCGGACAAGTTCCTCAACACCGATCTCGCCAAAATCCTCAAGGACAAAGGCATCCAGACCGTCATCGTCACCGGCACCGCATCGAACGGCGCCGTGCTGTTTACCGCCGCGGGCGCCGCATTTCGCGGACTGAATGTCATCGTGCCAGTCGACGGCATGTCGGCCGCCGATCCTTACGCCGATCTCGCGAGCACCTTCATGTTTGTCAACTCACCTTCGCTGTCGACGAAGACGACGCTGACCAAGGCCGACATGATCAAGTTCTGATCGCGCGAAATTTACGCTATTGAATAGCCAGGCGCGACGGGCCAGCCGGTCCGTCGCGCCTTCAATGCAGGACGATTGTCGGGATATCACATGAAGCTTCTGAGTTTTACCGCAGGCGGCAAGGATTATTTCGGCGCGGTGAGCGGCGACGGCGTCGTCACGCTCAATGATAAGATCGGCCAGCCAGACTTGCGGTCGGCGCTCGCGGCCGGCGCCATCGCGGCGATGCGTGACGCGGCGAAGAACGCAAAGCCGGACCGCAAGCTCAAAGACATAAAATTCCTGCCGGTCATCCCCAACCCGCCAAAAATCCTCTGCGCCGGAATCAATTACCGTTCCCACGCGGCGGAAACCGGGCGCGAATTGCCGAAGCAGCCGAGCATGTTCATCCGCTTCACCGATACGCTGGTCGGCCACGGCGGCGAACTGATCCGGCCGAACGTCTCGGACAATTTTGATTTCGAAGGCGAACTCGCCGTCGTCATCGGCAAGCCGGCGCGCCATATCGCGGCTGAACAGGCACTCGATCATGTCGCGGGCTATACTTGTTTCGTCGACGGCAGCGTGCGCGACTACCAGAAATTCTCGGTCACCTCAGGCAAGAATTTCCCCGGCACCGGGCCGCTCGGACCGTGGCTCGTCACGCCGGACGAGATTCCCGATCCGAGCAAGCTGACACTGACGACGCGGCTCAACGGCACCAAGGTGCAGCATTCGCCGACCGATCTGTCTGATCTACTCGATCCCGCAGATCATCGCCTTCTGCTCGGACTTCACGCAACTCTCGCCCGGCGACGTGATCGCGACCGGCACGCCGGAAGGCGTCGGGCACAGCCGCAAGCCGCCGCTGTGGATGAAGCCGGGCGACGTGCTCGAGGTCGAGATCAGCGGCATCGGCACCTTGCGCGCGCACGTGGCCGACGAGAAGCATTGAAGCACCTCACGACTTGCGGCGGCCGAGAGTGATCACCGCCGCAGCGGCAACGAGCAGCGCCGCGGAGACGATCAGCGAGATGCGAGCACCGGACAAGAAGGCATCACCGCCGACCAGTGATCCGAACAGCGCAACGCCGATCACGCTGCCGGTCTGTCGCGTCGAATTGAGCACGCCTGCGGCAATACCGGATCGCGATTTTTCCACGCTGCCGAGCAAAGTCGATGTCATCGGCGGCACGAGAAGGCCCAGCCCGGCGCCCATGGCGATGAGCTGCGCGCAAATCGCCCAGTAGCTGGTGCCCTGCCCGATGCCGAGCAGCGCGAGGCAGCCGCATGCGCTGATCAGCGCTCCTGCTGCGATGATCGCGGGCGCACCAAACCGCTCGGTGAGGCGAGGCGCCAGGAAATTCACCGGCAACACCACGCCCATCATCGGGACGAAGGCAAGTCCAGTCACAAGCGGCGACCAGCCGTTGACCTGCTGGAAGTAAAGGCTGAGCACGAAGATCAAGCCGTAGAAGCCGATATTGACCAGGAGCCCGATGAGCGATGTTCGTGCGAACATCGAATGCGAAAACAGCGACAGCGGCAGCATCGGCGCATGCGCGCGACGCTCCTGGATCACGAACAAAGCCGCCAAGAGGACGAACGCCGCGAACGCCCCCAGCACCCAGATATTGCTCCAGCCGAGACGGCCGCCCTCGATGATGGCAGCAGCCAGTACGCCGAGCATAGCGATCGCCGCGGCCTGCCCCGGCAGGTCGAGCTCGCGCTGGGCGCGCGCAGTGTCGGTCGTGTAGCGCCAGGTCAGCCACAAGTCCGGCAAGCCCGATCGGCAGATTGACCAGAAAGATGCTGCGCCAGCCGACCGTCGCGATCAGCGCGCCGCCGACGAACGGCCCCGCGGTGAGCGCAAGGCTCGCGCCGGCCGCCCACATCGCCACGGCCCGCCCGCGTTCCTTGTCGTTCGGATAAGCGTGATTGAGCAGCGCGAGCGAGTTCGGCACCAGGACGGCCGCGCCGATGCCTTGCATCGCGCGCGCCACGATCAGGATCGTGGCAGTCGGCGCCAATGCACAGGCCAACGATGCCGCCGTGAAGATGGCGAAACCGGCCATGAAGATTTTCTTGGCGCCAAGCCGATCGCCCAGCGCGCCCGCGGTCAAAATGAACGCGGCAAACGTTATCGTGTAGGTGCTGACCACCCACTGCAGTTCGGACACGCCGCCGCCGAGCGCATATCCGATGGTGCTCAACGCGGTGTTGACGATGGTGACGTCGAGCTGCACCACGCCATAGCCGAGACTCATCGCAGCGAGCGTAAGCTGCTTCGCCAATATGGATTGCGGTTCTGCGCCACCCGCCGGCACATCTGTATCGCGGAGATGCGGAGAGGATCGTAAAGCTGAACTGCGCTTCTCATTGGTCTTCCCATTCGTGACGCAATGAGTGATATGGGAAGGAAACGTGCACACGACAGCCTTTTAGCTACGGCAGTGGCCGAAGCGTCGATGCATCACAATCGTGGGAGTGATGGACAAACGGCGGTCGTGATGCGCGCGCAGACTTACGGCTCGTCCGTCTCATCGCGTTCCACCGGCGTGTTCATTTCGACGTCCTTGCGCCGCTGATTGCCCGTTTCGCGGCCGAGCGCAAAATAGTCGCTTGCCGCAGCCATGCGCGTCTGACGTGCCAGATCTTCGCGGCCAATAGCCAAGATCATAGCCGTGCCAGGGGCTCTCGGGCTTGAGCGGCGGCAGGCCGAGCCTGTCCCAGATCTGCTTCGCCCGCTCCATGAATTCGCGCTGCGGCAACGCCACCGGCGCGAAGGTGCCCTTCAGCGTCGCATTGATCAGCACGCTCGCGCTCTCGCCGCCGTCGCGCGGACCGCGCGGGCCGTGGCCGGGATGCTTGTGCGGCACGACCAGCAGATCGTGCTGCGGCTGGCAGCGATAGGACATCGCCCAGAACAGCGCGTCGGCATTGTGCGGGTCGATATCCTCGTCGACAGCGATGATCCATTTTCCGGCAAAGCGGTGCAAGCGTCGACGCGCCGTCGAGCGCGCGCCAGATTTCGCGTCTCCGGCGCGCCGCGCTCGAACTGGATGCCGATGACGGCATAGAGGCTGGTCAACGGCTCGTGCATCGCGACCGCCTTGACCGATTTGACCGCCATCACCGATTGCAGGTGATGCAGAAACACCGGCTCCATGGCGACGCGGCGGATCACGCTCGATTCGCTCGGCGTCACCTGGCTGATGAACGAAGTCAGGATGGCATTTCGCCGCCGCGTGATCGCGGTGACGTTCATGAACGCATTATATTCCTGGAGATTCACATAGCCGTGCGACTTGCCGAACGGCGCTTCCGGCTCGAGATATTCGGTGTCGATGAAGCCTTCGATGACGATCTCGGACTCCGCCGGCACCAGAAGATCGACGGTCTTGGCGCGCACCACATTGATCGGCGTACCGGCCAGCGCACCGGCGACCCAGATTTCGTCGAGCGTCTCCGGCATCTTCTGCACGGATGCGTAGGAGATCAGCGGCGGCGCGCCGATCACGACCGCGCACGGCATCGGCTCGCCGCGCGCCTTGTATTTGAGCCAATGCGCATAGATGCCGGCGCGCAATTCGACCGACGGATTCATGCCGAGCCGGCGCGGCGCTTTGAGCTGGCCACGATAATTGCCGACATTTTGCAGGCCGGTGTCGGGATCCTTGGTGATGTAATGACCGGCGGAAAGGTACGGCGCGTTGTCGAATCCCGGCGTCGAGATCGGCACCGGCAGGCCGTCGAGCGCGTGGCCCGGTTTGTCGAGATCATCGCCGGCGATGCAAATCTCCTGGCATGGCGCCTCCGTCACCACATGCGGCGCAAGCGGCGCGGCGAGCGCCTTGACCCAGGCGGCGCCGATCTCGTTCAGCGGCCGGCCGAAGCCGATGCGATAGACCTCCGGATTGGCGGCAAGCCCCGCCACCAGCACCGCGATGTCGTAATGCGCACCCTTGCCGTCGGTCGGCTGCGTGAACAGAAAAGCCTTGCGATCGGCCTCCGGAATGCCGCCGCGATATTGCCAGCGCACCAGCGGATGCATTTCGTTGTCTTTGTTGATCGGCTCCTCGATCACATGGAGACGCCCGGCGCGGTGCAGCGCCAGCACATGGTCGTGCAGATCGGGATAGGCGCGCGGCGGATCGGGCTCGCCGCGATAGCGCGCGAGCGAGGCCGGCAGCGTTTCTGTCGAGCCGGCCATCGCGTCAGCGCTCGGACGCGAGCGAGGCGAAGATCCATGACGCAATCGCAAAAGCGTCGGCGTCACGGTTGAAATAGCCGATCACCTGCAGGCCGAGCGGCATGTTGGCCGACTTGGAACAACGGCAGCGACAGCGCCGGCACGCCAAGGAGCGAGGCCGGAATGGCGAGCTCGCCATTGCCGGTCGAGGCGAGCCCTTCCGGGGCGCCGCCCGGCGCCGCGAGCGTGATGCAGGCATCGCAAGCCTCGGCAAGTTCGGCATGCACGGCGCGCACCCGCGCCCGCTCCCGCAGATCGGCGCGGTGATCGGTGAGCGTCATGTCCTCGTATTTCTGCGCGCGGTCGAGAATGGCGCGGCTCAGCTTGCTGGCGTCGCGGTCGCGCAGCGAATGCAGGAACCAGCGCGTCTCCCAGCCATTGCAGCGATGCGACATTTCGGCGGCATTGAGCAGTGCGGTTTCGAGCGCCGCCACTTTATCGTCGTTCTGGCGCGAGCGGATTTCGACGCCGTCGTTTCTCAGCCGCGCCACCGCCTCGCTGAAGCGATCCTTGGCGGCGCTCGAAGCACTCTCCCAACCGGCTGTTTCGAGCACAGCAAGACGGCGTGGCTTGCGGTCCTGCGGCAACGCATCAGGGCCTTGCAGGCCAACCGTTCCGGCATCGCCGCCGACGCGGGCGACGATCTCATGCGCCACTTGCCACACGTCTTCGAGCGAAGCGCCGAGGATGCCGGTGCAGCTCTGGCTCTGATAATCGTGACAGCCTTCGCGGTTGAGCGCGTTCACGCTCGGCTTGAAGCCGAAGCAGCCGCAAAAGCTCGCCGGGCGGATGGTCGAGCCGATGACCTGCGTGCCGAGCGCCGCACTGGCGATGCCTGCGCCAACCGAGGCCGCCGAGCCGCTCGACGAGCCGCCCGGCGTGTGCGCCGTGTTCCAGGGATTGCGCGTGCCGCGCGGCTCGGAGGCGGCAAATTCCGTGGTCACGGTCTTGCCGAGAATAACGACACCCGCCTCGCGCAGCGCCCGCACATTGGCGGCGTCTTTCTCCGAGCGCCAACCGATGAACAGCGGCGACCCCATTTCCGTCGGCATGTCGACGGTCTCGATAATGTCTTTGATGCCGACCGGCATGCCGTCGATCGGTGATAGCGGCTTGCCGGCACGCCAGCGTTCGCTCGATTTGTCGGCGGCCGCGCGCGCCGCCGGCAGATTGGTGCAGACGAAGGCGCCGATCCGCGGCTCCCACAGATCGAACAATTCGAGCGAGCGCTCGAGGAATTGCCGCGGCGTTTGCGCGCCCGTGGCAAATTCTTTTGCGGCCGAGAGATACGGCCGCAGCACGGGCTTGGCTTGTTCTGATGCGGGCATTTGCGCCTGCTATTTCTTGCTCTCGTCGTAATAGTGGATTTCGTAGAGCAGGCAGCCGGCCTCGGACTTGAACGGTCCGTGATGAACGCCCGGTGGCCGGCAAGCGTAAGTCGGCGCTTTGAACAATTCACCGCCCTTGCCTTTGTCGTCGTTGCCGACGGTCAGATCGCCGGAAACGAGATAGACCTCCTCCCAGTGATCGTGAACGAACGGCGCGGTGGTGTAGACGCCGGGCGCAAAGCGCAGCAGCCGCGTGCGACCGCCCATCTTCTTGGTCTCGTCGAGATCGCTGGCGAGAATTTTTTGCTGGATGCCCGCCGGATAACCAGGCGGCGTGACCCACCCCTTGTCCATATCGAGCCTGTGAAATTCAAGATGCGGCTTGTTCATCGGCATGGTGTCGTCTCCTTGATTCAGCCAAGCACCGGCAGCATCTGGGTGCGGTAGTGATGCGAGATCTTCCGGCCCAGCATCGGGTCCTCGAGCTCGAACTCGAAAATATCGGCGGGCCGCACGCCGCCATGCGCCGCGAGCGTGCCGCAGAACATCAGCGTGCCTTCGGCAAGGGCTTTCTTGCCGGCGAATTGTTCGATCAGTACGAGCGGGTCGAGCATCGCCGTCACCGGACCTTGCTGATAGAGCTTACGCTCGCCGCCCTCGGAAATATGCGCGCGCAAGATCAGCTTGTCCCAATGCGGCGCGATCTCGTCATAGGCCCAGAAATCCTTGGCGATCGGCTTGTCGCACATCTGCTTGGAAACCGAGACGCCGTATTTCTCGACCTCGCGGTCGGTGTGGTCCGAGCCTGAGCCGACCCAGAGCCGGCCGCCGTGCTGCAGCAGCACGAACTCGGCTTCCCCGCTCGAGGCATCGCCGAGCGCTTCGATAGTCTCGTCGGTCGTGATCCGCACCGCCGACGCGCGATAGAAGATCGGCGTCGAGGCCGGACGCTTGACGCCAATGGCTTCGAGCTCGGCGATATGCTTCTCGACCGCCGCCTTGTCGCGTCCGGTCCAGCCGGCGACCACAAGGTGATCGATCTGAACGCTGCGGCGAGCCGCTCCCGATTTATCGTGAAAAACAAGCGCAACAACAGCCGCCGGCACGGAACCTCCATCAAATAGCCACACCGTAAACGGGCCAAACCGCGCCCGCTGCAATGGCATTTGCAATGCTATGGCACGCATTGTACATCACGATTTTACGCGGGGCGAAAGCCCCGGCAATCGAGCGACAGTCATGCTCGCGACGGATGGCCGCTACGCTCGCGCCGCCGTCATCGCGACCTCCTCGCCGCCGATAGAAGCGACCAAGAGAGGACGCCGCCATGCACGAGATCACCGGCCAAACTCATTGGCACGAGCCGTCGGGCTTCAAGCGCGCGGGCTTCGGCAGATTCGGCCGGCCGAAGACGCCCTATGACCTGTTCATGGAATCGGAAGACATTCCGATCTACCGCGACATCGGCGTCGGCAAGGTGCAGAACCTGCCGCTCAAGCCCTGGGCGCGGATGGGCGGACGCGGCAGCTACATTCAGCTCCACGGCACCGAGGGCAAATGGGGCTCCTACGTCGTCGAAGTGCCGGGCGCGGGTGCGCTCAATCCGGAAAAGCATCTCTACGAGGAAATCTATGTCGTCGTCGAAGGCCGCGGCTCGACCGAAGTCTGGCTCGAAGGCGACAGCAAGCGTCATATTTTCGAATGGCAGAAGGGCTCGCTATTCTCGATTCCGGTCAACGCGATGCACCGCATCGTCAATGCGAGCTCCTCGCCGGCGCTCCTCATCGGCGGCACCACCGCGCCGAACCTGATGAATCTCATCAACGATGCCGGCGCGATCTATGACTGCCCGTATCAATTTCGCGACCGCTTTTCCGGCGCCGACGATTTCTACAAGTACAAGGACGATATCGAACCCGATCCGGTGCGCGGACTCGCCATGCGGCGCACCAACTTCATTCCTGACATCGTCAATTGCGATCTGCCGCTCGATAACCGCCGCTCGCCGGGTTATCGCCGCGTCGAGCCGCTGATGACCGGCAACTCGTTCTATCTGTGGATCGCCCAGCACGAGAACGGCCACTATTCGAAAGCGCACGCGCACACGTCAGCGGCCGTGCTGATCTGCCTCAAAGGCAAGGGCTACACGTATACTTGGCCGGAGCAGCTCGGCATCTCGCCGTGGAAGGACGGCAAGGGCGATCAGGTCAAGCGGGTCGACTACGAGCAGTTCGGCATGGTGTCGGCGGCGCCGGGCGGCGCGCGCTGGTATCATCAGCATTTCGGCGCGTCGAAAGAACCGTTCCGCCTCACCGCCTGGTTCGGGCCGCACAATCCCGGCCGCGAGCCCGGCCCGCCGGGCGAGAAGCACACCGACTACACCGCGATGGATATTCCCGAAGGCGGCAGCGCGATCCCCTATTACATGGAGGATCCGTTCCTGCGCCAGGAATATACCGAGCGCCTGGCGCGCGAAGGCGCCGAGAACCGCATGCGCCCGGAATATTACGAGCGGGATTATCGCGGTCTGCTGCCGAAGGAATAAAAACGGAATAGTTGCGGCGCATGAGCGACGACATCCAGCACGACGAGGACGGCGGCCGCATCTTCTTCTCCAGCACCGGACGCACTTTCGGCGAAGAAGACGAATTGTGCGTGCTCTCGGTCGGCGTCGATATCGGCTCCTCGACCTCGCACCTGGTGTTCTCGCGCATCGTGCTGGAGCGGCTCGACTCCCGCTATGTCGTCACCGAGCGCGAGAGCTTTTATCAGTCCGATATCCTGCTGACGCCTTATGCCGGCGAAGACGAGATCGATGCCGATGCGCTCGGCGCGTTCATCGCGCAACAGTACAAGGACGCCAAAATCGAGCCCGACGAGATCGATGCCGGCGCGCTGATCCTGACCGGCGTCGCGGTGCGCCGCCGCAATGCGCGCCGCATCGGCGAATTGTTCGCGGCGCAAGCCGGCCGCATGGTCGCGGTCAGCGCCGGAGACAGCCTGGAATCGGTGATGGCGGCCTATGGTTCGGGCGCGGCAGCCCGTTCGATCCGCAACAATGCACCCGTGCTTAATATCGACGTCGGCGGCGGCACCGCCAAGATCGCGGTCTGCGCCGAAGGCAAAGTGACCGATGTCACCGCGCTCGATGTCGGCGCCCGGCTGATCGTGCTCGATGAAGCGCGGCGCATCGTGCGTATCGAGGAGGCTGGCCGGCGGTTTGGCTTGGAGCTTGGCTTGAAGCTCGCGCCGGGCATCGTTGCTCACCGAGGATCAGGCGCACGCGCTTGCCGCCTGCATGGCCGACCGCCTGATCGAAGCGATCAAGGGCGGCTCTCCGCGCGCCGGCGGCGCCGATCTCCTTCGTCTCGACCCGCTTGACCTATCGCGGCGAAGTCTCGGATATCAGCTTTTCCGGCGGCGTATCCGAATTCATGTATGGCGGCGCCAGCAAGGCTTTCGGCGATCTCGGGCCCGAGCTTGCGACCGAATTGAAGGCGCGGCTTGGCAGCCTGCAATTGGCGCGGCCGGATGCGCGCATCCGCGCCACCGTGATCGGCGCCTCGCAATATACGATGCAGGTGTCCGGCTCGACGATCTTCGTCTCGCCGCTCGATGCACATTGCCGCTGCGCAACGTGCCGGTGATTGCGCCCAAGCTTCCGCTCGACGACGAGATCGATCGCGGATGCGCTTGCCGGCGCGATCAAAGCGGCGCTCAAACGGCTCGATCTCGGTTCCGGCGAAAGCCCCGTCGCCGTCTTCGTGCCATGGCGCGGTTCGGCGACGTTTCGCCGTCTCGACAATTTCTGCAAAGGCATTGCGGCAGGAACTCGAGGCCGTGCTGGCGCAAGGCCATCCGATCGTGCTCGCCGGAGACGGCGATGTCGGCGGATTGATCGGCATCCATTACCGCGAGGAGATGAAGCTCAAGACCCCGATCGTCTCGATCGACGGGCTCGAGCTGAAGGACTTCGACTATATCGATATCGGCTCCATGCTCGATACATCGGGCGCGGTGCCGGTCGTGATCAAGTCGCTGGTGTTTCCGACCAGCGCCGGACTCGGCAAGGATTGGCAAGCGGAAAAAACAGCGACCGCCAAGTAGATCCTACTGCGCGTTGGCGCCGGACGCTTTGATCACCGCCGCCCATTTCGGAATTTCAGATTTGATATAGGCGGAGAATTCTTCGGGCGTGTCGCCCTGAACATCAACGCCGAGCGCGGTGAGGTGCGCCCGCATCTCGTCATCATTCAGCGCCGCGATCACGGCGCGATGCAGCGTCGCGATGATCTCCTTCGGCGTGCCCTCCGGTCCGACCAGGCCGTGCCAGGTCGTCGCCTCGAAGCCCTTGAGCCCCGATTCATCGACCGTCGGGATATCGGGCAGAAGCGCCGTGCGCTTGAGCGTGGTCACGGCGAGCGCCCTTACCTGCCCGGTCTTGATCATGCCGAGCACGGAGGCAGCGGTCGCAAACATCATCTGGTCCTGCCCGGAAATGACGTCCTGCAAGGCGGGGCCGGCGCCCTTATACGGGACGTGGACGATGTCGATATGCGCCATGGTCTTGAACAATTCGCCGGCAAGATGCGCCGCCGCGCCGTATCCCGATGAGGCGAAATTGAGTTTGCCCGGATTGGCTTTGGCGAGATCGATCAGCTGCACCATCGTGTCGGCATGCACGTTAGGATTGACCACGAGGATATTGGCCTGCGAGCCGATCAGGCTGATCGGGGCGAAATCCTTTTCCGGGTCGAAGCCGATCTTGGCGTAGAGGCTCGCATTGGTGGCGAGGATCGAATTGTTGCCCATCAACAGCGTGTAGCCGTCGGGCTCGGCATGGGCCACGACTTCGCCCGCGACATTGCCGCCGGCGCCCGGCCGGTTGTCGACGACGAAGGGCTGGCCGAGGAGCTCGCCGAGTTTCTTGGCGACGATACGCGCCAGCGTGTCGCTCGGCCCGCCAGGCGGAAAGCCAACCACGATGGTGACCGGCCGCTCAGGGTAATCGGCGCGAGCCGGACCCAACGCGCACAAAAGCGCGAGCAATCCGGCCATGGCGCAGATCAGTCTTCTCGCCATTCTGGTTCTCTCCCTGCGACAGACGCTTTAAAGCCGCGCCGGACGGATTTGGCAAGCGTGGGCAAGGGATTAGGCTTTACACACTTTGGCGAATGGAAGCCCAGGACTGGCCGCTTCGGCCATGACAGGTCCGGCGCGGTCGGGCTAGAACTGCCAACATGTGCGGTAAGGACATGCGGAGAGGCTGATGCGCAAAGGCGACGATTACCTCCGCTCGCTCAATGACGGGCGGCGGGTCTATGTCGACGGCGAGCTGGTCAAGGATGTCAGCCGGCATCCCGCTTTCCGCCAGGCCGCGCGTTCGATCGCCTCCCTTTACGACATCGCCGCCGAGCCGAGCCTGCGCGAGCGGATGACCTTCACCTCGCCCAAAACCGGCCAGCCGGTGCAGCGCGCCTGGCAGATCCCGCAAAACCATGCCGACCTGCGCGCGCGCCGGCTGTTCTCGGAGACCTGGGCGGAAGCGACATTCGGGCTGATGGGCCGGGCGCCCGATCACGTCGCGGGCTTCTTCTGCGGCTACGCCGCGAACCCGAAGTTCTTCGCCAGCGCCGGCCAGCAGCAATTCGCCGACAATATCGTCGCCTTCCACGAATTCATGCGCGACAATCACGTCTATTGCTCGTACGCGATCGTGCCGCCGCAGATCGATCGGTCCAAGCCCGCGCACAAGCAGAGCGATCCGACGCTCTATGCCGGCGTGGTCAAGGAGCGCGACGACGGCATCGTTATTTCCGGCGCGCAGCAATTGGCGACCGGCGGCGCGATTTCGGACTATCTGCATTTAAGCTGCATCCAGCCGCTGGCGCCGGGCGACGAGAACTACGCCAATTGCCTCGCGGTGCCGATGTCGGCCGAGGGACTGAAGCTTTATCCGCGGCATCCTTATGCCAGCGCCGGCCGCGCCGCCGATTATCCGCTGTCGAGCCGCTTCGACGAATCCGACAGCTACGTCATCTTCGACAATGTCTTCGTGCCGTGGGAGCGCGTCTTCATCTATCGCAATGTCGAATTGTCGCGCGACCAGTGGCGCAAGACGCCCTCGCACCTGCTCGGCAATCATCAGGCGCAGACGCGCTATGTGACCAAGCTGCGTTTCATGGCGGGGCTGGCGCAGCGCATGAACGAGATGACCGGCAACGTCGCCAATCCCGCAGTGACGATCATGATGGGCGAACTCGTGGCCTTCGTGTCGATCTACGAGGCGATGCTGCACGCCCACGAGACCATGGGCACGATCGAGGACGGCGTGTTCTGGCCGTCGCGCACCGCCTATTACGCGGCAAGCTCCATGCAGTCGGAATTCAACGGCCGCATGCTGGAACTTATTCGCGAAATGGCGGGCGCGGCTTTCATCACGCTGCCGTCGTCCGATGCCGATTTCGGCAATCCGGAGATCGCCGCCGATATCGAGCGCTATATGCCTTCAGGCTCGACGGACGCGAAAAGCCGCATCAAGCTGATGCGGCTGCTTTGGGACTTTCTCGGCTCCGAATTCGGCAGCCGCCATGCGCAATACGAGAAGTTCTACGGCGGCCCGTCGTTCGGAGCGAAGCTGAACCTTTATCGCAATTTCGATTTCAAGCGCGCCGGAGCACTGGTCGATCGGGCGCTGAATTTGCCGGCGATCGACTGAGCTTTAGGCCTCCGCGCTGACGAGTTGCGGCGTCGCCGCTTTGTCGGTCGCTGACTTCGGCTCGAGCGCATTGGCGACGGCTTCCTCGACGCGCTCGAGCCAGATGAACTCCATGTCCTTGCGCGCGGTTTCGGGAATGTCGTCATAGTCACGGCGGTTGCGCGCCGGGAGCATGACCCGCTTGATGCCGGCCGAATGCGCGGCAACGACCTTCTCCTTGATGCCGCCGACCGGCAGCACCAGGCCGCGCAGGCTGATCTCGCCCGTCATCGCCGTGTCGCTGCGGATGGTGCGGTCGGTCATCAGCGAGACCAGCGCCATGAACATCGCCACGCCGGCGCTCGGCCCGTCCTTGGGCGTCGCGCCCGCCGGCACGTGGATATGGATGTCGCTCTTCTCGAAGCGGTTCGGATCGATGCCGAGCGCGACCGCGCGGTTCTTGACGATGGAGAGCGCGGCCTGCGCGCTTTCCTTCATCACGTCGCCGAGTTGGCCGGTCAGGATGAGCCGGCCCCAGCCGGGCGTGCGCGTCGCCTCGATGAAGAGGATATCGCCGCCGACCGGGGTCCAGGCGAGCCCGGTCGCCACGCCCGGCACGCTCACCCGCATCGCCACCTCGCTCTCGAACCGCGGCGGGCCGAGAATCTCGACGACGTCCTGCTTGGAGATGCGGATCGGGCCCGCGCCGCCCTCGGCAATGCGCACGGCGGCATTGCGCAGCACCTGCCCGATCTGCCGTTCGAGCCCGCGCACGCCGGCTTCACGCGTGTAGTCGGCGATGATCTCGCGCAGCACGTCCTCGCCGATCTCGACCTGATCGGATTTCAGCCCATTCGCCTCGAATTGCCGGCGCACCAGATAGCGCTGGGCGATCTGCAGCTTCTCGTCGGCGGTGTAGCCGGAGAGGCTGATGATCTCCATGCGGTCGCGCAGCGGCCCCGGGATGGTGTCGAGCATGTTCGCGGTGGTGATGAACACCACCCGGCTCAGGTCGAACGGCACCGCGAGATAATTGTCGCGGAACGTGTTGTTCTGCTCGGGATCGAGCACCTCCAGCAGCGCCGCGCCGGGATCGCCCTGGATGCCGGCGCCGAGCTTGTCGATCTCGTCGAGCATCATGACGCAGTCGCGGGAGCCCGCCTTGCGGATGGCCTGGATGATGTTGCCGGGCAGCGCGCCGATATAAGTGCGCCGATGGCCGCGGATCTCGGCCTCGTCATGCACGCCGCCGAGGCTGACGCGGACGAATTTGCGGCTCATGGCGCGCGCGATCGACTGGCCGAGCGACGTCTTGCCGACGCCGGGCGGACCGACGAAGCACAGGATCGGCGCCTTGCCTTGCGGCGAGAGCTTGCGCACCGCGAGATATTCGATGATGCGCTTCTTGATCTTCTCGAGGCCGAAATGGTCCTCGTCGAGAATGCGCCGCGCTTCGCTGATGTCGATCGGCTTCTCCTCGGGCAGCGCCCAAGGCAGCTCGATCAGCCAATCGAGATAGGTGCGCACCATGCCGTATTCGCCGGCCGCTTCAGGCATCTTCTGCAGACGGCGCAATTCCTTGCGCGCCTGGTCCTCGACCTCCTTCGGCATGCCGGCCTTGCCGATCGCAGCATCGAGCTCGGCGATTTCGGCGGCCTTGCCGTCGTCGCCCTCGCCCAATTGGCGCTGGATCGCCGCCATCTGCTCGCGCAGCAGCACTTCGCGCTGGCGCTCGTCGAGCGCAGCCTTGGTCTGCTTGCCGATCTCCTGCGACAGCCGCAAGATTTCGATGCGATGCGACAATTGCCGCGCCACCTTGTCCATGCGCGCGGTGATGTCGACGGTCTCGAGAATCTCCTGCTTCTCGTCCGGCTTCACGTCCATATAGGCGGTGGCGAGGTCGGCGAGCTCCGAGGGCGCCTCGATCGACTGGATCGCGGCAAGCAGATCCTGCGGCACCTGCGGCAGCAATTGGATCGCCTCGAGCGTCTGCGCCTTGAGATTGACGAAGCGCGCCTCGATCTCCGACGTCTTTGTATCGGGCTCGGCAATGCGCAGCACGCGCGCGACCAGGAACGGCCAGCCGCTCAGATATTCGACGATCTGGAAGCGCGCTTCGCCCTGGCAGACGACGTGGTTGGTGCCGTCGGGCGCGGTGATGTAGCGCACGATATTGGCGACCGTGCCCATGCGATGCATGTCGATCTCGGTCGGATCGTTGACGTCGGCGGCGCGCTGCAACAGGATGCCGATCTGGCGCTGGTCGCGCACCGCCTGTTGGGCGGCCGCGACCGATTTCGGACGCCCCAAAGTGATCGGCAGCACCAGCCCAGGAAACAGGACGGTGTTGCGCACCGGAACAATGATGAGCGCATCGGGCGGCAATGGCGGCAAAGCGCTGCTCTCGCCCGGCGAAGCCTTCAATTGCAATTCGTCAGCCACGGCTTGACCCACTTTCTGCAACGTCACCACCAGACACCCGGCCGCTGCGGCGCGGCGGACGCCGCTATAGCGCCCGCGCCGGCAGCCGCAGCCGGCGGAAGAACTGTCCTTGCGGCAGTTCGAGCCGGTGGATCGTTGCCGTACGCAATTCCGGCGGCAGGATGCGCGTGCCGGCGATCACCAGATCGCCATCCTCGATCACGACCTGCGCGGCGTCGACGTCGACGCCGGGCAGCGCGATCAGCACCAGAACTTCGTCATCAGTTTCCAAAATATCGACGGGCGGCTCCCAGGCTACCGACCTTGCCGGCGACCGGGCCTGTGTGCGCGACGGGCCGAAACAGCTCGCGGTGCATACGTTCAGCCCGCGCGAGCGTCTCGCACGCTTCCGACCACATCCAATCGTGAGCCACATCACGGGCCATGAGGCGCCCCTCCAGTTCGGTTTGATAATGTGTGGACGGGTGCGACCAATTGCAACGGCAATCCAGGAGGATACCGGGGCACCTGACTACCGGGCCGCGCCAAACGTCTTCAGTTCGGCATTGGCCACCGGCCATTCGATCGGTGACTTGGATAGCCCGAAACCGCGGCTCGACCGACTGTCGGCCGTCGCCGTACCGGCTGAAATCAATTGAAAGCGTAGTCCCTGCCAGCTGGCCCGGCTGGCGGTCGACGGCGGCCGCCCGTCGATATGCGGCACGACCACGAGGCGGTTGACCTGGCCGTTCTTGAAGGCGCTGCAGGAACGCTTGATAGTCCCTAAACGAGACGCAGCCGAACGACTGGCCGCTCGGGCCGAGCATATAGGGATGCGCCAGGATGCCGGCGCGGCCATACATGCTGTTGTCGCCGCCGACCGGGGTCAGGCGAAGCGCCTCGACACCGTGGAACAAGCCTTCGCGCATGGTGAGATTGTAGACATTCGGCGGCGTGGCGCCTTTGCTCTTCACATTGACGTGGCCCGGATCGTCGATCCATTCGCCGAGACCGGAATGCGCTTCCATCCGCTCGCCGTTCGGCAAATAGACGATATGCGCTTCGATGTCATAGACCGCGGTGTGAGTTGTCGACCGCCGCGAGCAGCGGTGACGGGCTGTGCGACGCCTGTGGCGCAAACAACCGCTGCAAGGCGCTGCCGAACGAACCGGTTTGCGCGGGAACGGAGGATGTGGCCTCCGGCGCATAAGCCGAAGCGAGGCGGACATTTTCACGAGCCGCCTGATCACGCGCTGCCTGTTCGCGCACCGCCTGCATTTGCGGCGCGACGACCGGGCGCCGCGTCGGCAGCGGCATGTTCGAAAGCGCGGCGACATGTTGGGTGACAACACTGCGAAGCAGCCGCGACCTGCATCGGCGCCTTGAAGACCATGAGTTTGACGACGTTGACTGATGCGGCCGGCGCCAGCGCGCGGACGGCCGACGAAATCTCGAGCGCCTTGGACATGTCACGGGCCATATTGCGCGCAACGTCGCGCGCCGCATCACGCGCGATTTCGCGAGCCCGGTCCTTCTCGGTTTCAAGCCTAGTCAGGGCTTGGCCGCCCAGTGCGAATGGGCGCTTGAGCGCAAGATGGGAATGGGGATGGGCCCCGTGCAAGCCGCCGACGATACAGGCCGCGGCGGCTATAATGGCAACGATCATCGCGCCGACGGCCGCGACCGATCCGGCGCCGACAAAGAGCGTGCCGAAAACCGTCCGGCGAAACTCGCCGGGCGCCAAAGCACGAGGCGCAAGATCACGGCCGCGAAATGCCGTGACGTCAGCGACCATTGCGGTCGAATGCGTCATACGCACGACGTGGACGGGACTTGTCTAGATCGAAGCGATGAGAGCCAGCGCACGCCCCGCGCCAGCGCCAAGGAAAATGGAACTTGTTTTTTGCATATCCCCTACCCCGCTTGCCGTCCCCCGACGGACTTCATTGCAAGACGTTCATAATAAACGGCTGTAAGCGGCGGCATTGGGGCAAATGCACGCCCCATTGGACTATGAAATAACGTGGTTAATTCCGCCGGCCCGAGTTCGCCTATGGCGAAACTGTGGCTAATTCGCACGTTCCGTGGCGACTCGGCGCGCGCCGCGCACGCCGTCGGCCAAAGCGCGCACGAGATCCGAAACGGCCGTGACGGTCGCGGGCGTCGGCTTGGCGCCATCGAGCGATTTGCGCACGGCGTCGACCAGCGCCGAGCCGACGACAACGCCGTCCGCGCGTTGCGCCATTGCGCGCGCCTGCTCGCCGGTGCGCACACCGAAGCCGACGCAAACCGGAAGCTTGGTGTGACGCTTGATGCGCGCGATGGCGCCCGCGACCCTGCCGGGGTCGGGCGCCGCGGCGCCGGTAATGCCGGTGATCGAGACGTAATAGACAAAGCCCGAGGTGTTGGTGAGCACCGCCGGCAGACGCTTGTCGTCGGTGGTCGGCGTCGCGAGCCGGATGAAATTGAAGCCCGCCTTGAGCGACGGCAGGCACAGTTCGGTATCTTCTTCGGGCGGCAGATCGACGACGATCAGGCCGTCGACGCCGGCCGTCTTGGCATCGGCGAGGAATTTATCGACGCCGTAGATATAGATCGGATTGTAATAGCCCATCAGCACGATCGGCGTCGCGTCGTCGCCTAAGCGGAATTCGCGCACCGCGGCGAGCGTCTTCTTCATGTCCTGCCCGGCATTGAGCGCGCGCAGCCCGGCAGCCTGGATCGACGGACCATCGGCCATCGGATCGGTGAACGGCATGCCGAGCTCGATCACGTCGGCGCCGGCTTTGGGCAACGCTTTCATGATCGCAACCGACGTCGCGTAATCCGGATCGCCCGCCATGGTGAAGGTGACGAGCGCAGCACGGCCCTCGTCCTTGAGTGCGGCAAAGCGCCGATCGATGCGCGTGGTCATTGCTTTTTGGCTTCCAGATGCCGCGCCACCGAATCGAGGTCCTTATCGCCGCGGCCGGAAAGATTGACCACCATCAGATGATCCTTCGGTTTCTTCGGCGCGATCTCGAGCACCTTGGCGATGGCATGCGCCGGCTCGAGCGCGGGAATGATGCCTTCGAGCTTCGACAGGAGCTGAAAGGCGTTGAGCGCCTCGTCGTCGGTCGCGGACAGGAATTTCACCCGGCCGACATCATTGAGCCAGGCATGCTCGGGGCCGATGCCGGGATAGTCGAGACCGGCCGAGATCGAATGGGCTTCGTTGATCTGGCCGTCCTCGTTCATGAGCAGATACGTGCGATTGCCGTGCAGCACGCCGGGCCGTCCGCCGGCGATGGAGGCGGCATGCATGCCGCTCGGCAGACCGTGACCGGCGGCTTCGACGCCGTAGATCTCGATGTCCTTGTCGTCGAGGAAGGGATGGAACAGGCCCATCGCGTTCGAGCCGCCGCCAATGCAGGCGATCAGCGAATCCGGCAGCCGCCCTTCGGCCTCCTGCATCTGCGCGCGGGTTTCGGTGCCGATGATCGACTGAAAGTCGCGCACCATCATCGGATAGGGATGCGGCCCGGCAACAGTGCCGATGCAATAGAAGGTCGAGCCGACATTGGTCACCCAGTCGCGCAGCGCCTCGTTCATGGCGTCTTTGAGCGTCTTGGCGCCCGACACCACCGGCACGACTTTGGCGCCGAGCATGTTCATGCGGAACACGTTCGCCTTTTGCCGCTCGACATCGACCGCGCCCATATAGACGATGCATTCGAGCCCGAAGCGCGCGCACAGCGTGGCGGTGGCGACGCCGTGCATGCCGGCGCCGGTCTCGGCGATGATGCGTTTCTTGCCCATGCGCCGCGCCAGAAGAATTTGGCCGAGCACATTGTTCACTTTGTGCGCGCCAGTGTGATTGAGCTCTTCGCGCTTGAGATAGATTTTCGCGCCGCGGCAATATTCCGTAAGACGCTCGGCGAAATAGAGCGGCGACGGCCGGCCGACATAATGCGTCAGATAGCCGTCCATCTCCTTGCGGTAGGCGGGATCGGCCTTGGCTTCGGCATAGGCCTTTTCCAGCTCGAGGATGAGCGGCATCAGCGTCTCGGCGACGAAGCGGCCGCCATAGATGCCGAAATGGCCGTGCTCGTCCGGACCTGTCCGAAATGAATTGAGCTGCTGCGCGGTCATCAGAACAATCTCTTACGCCACACGATCGATCATTTTTGCCGCGGCCTCGCGCGCGGCGCGGATGAAGGCGCGTATCTTATCAGGATCCTTCTCGCCGGGCGCGCGCTCGACGCCCGAGGAGACATCGACCCCGGGCGCGCGGGTGATGCGCAGCGCTTCCGCGACATTGCCGGCGTCGAGCCCGCCCGACAGCATGAACGGCACGGCGAGATCGAGGCTTTCCAAAACATGCCAATCGAAGGTCTTGCCGAGCCCGCCCGGCCGCGTCGCCTCGCGCGGCGCGCGCGCATCGAACAACAGCCGGTCGGCGACCGCGGCATAGGTCGCGATGGCAGCCAGATCGGCCTTGGTCTCGACGGGTATCGCCTTCATCACCGGCAGACCAAATCGCGCCTTGAGCGCCGCGACCCGCGCCGACGTCTCCCGGCCGTGCAATTGCAACAGGTCCGGCCGCAGTGCCTCGACCAGCGCATCCAACACCGCGTCGTCGGCGTCCACCGTCAACGCCACTTTCTGCGCGCGGCCGCGCACACGCGCGCCGAGCGGCCGCGCGGCTTCATAGAGCAGATGACGCGGCGACGGCGGAAAGAACACGAAGCCCACCATGTCGGCGCCCGCTTCGAGCGCGACATCGAGCGCCTCCGGCGTCGAGAGGCCGCATATTTTGACGGTCAGTGACATGTCACACGGATAGCTTCAGATCGCCTCGTTAGGAATTTATGGCGCCCTTCTACAGCGCCGCGCCGGCTTTGTCTCGCCCTCGCCGTCAACGGACCGGCGGGCTGATCCGGAGCCGTTCGGCTGGCTCGGCGGTCTCGGGGATATGGACCGGGGCGCTGCTGCGCTTGAGCGCCTCGACCTCGGCCCGCAGATTTGCGACTTCGCGCTCCAGCCGGCGCGCGGCGCGCCGCCACTTGGTCTGGCGCAGCCAGGCAGCGATGCCGCCGATGATCACGCCAAGGATCAGCGCCGCGATGACGACGACAAATAACGGCTGCGTCTGCCAACCGGCAGCGGAATTCGGCCCGAACGGATCGAGCGAGATCGTGACGTTCTCGCGGTTCGCCACCGCAAAGCCGATGATGATAATGGCCAGCGGCACGAGGATGACGGCCGCCACGACCTTGCGTAGCGTGCTGCCCGCGGATTGCGGCCGATCTCTCAACCTTCCGACGACGGCCGGTTGAGCCGCTCGCGCATTTCCTTGCCGGTCTTGAAGAACGGCACGCATTTCTGATCGACCGAAACATGCGCCCCGGTGCGCGGATTGCGCCCGGTGCGCGCCGGCCGCTTCTTCACCGAGAAGGCGCCGAAGCCACGCAGCTCCACGCGATCGCCGCGCGCCATGGCGGCGACGACCTCGCCGAGGATGGCGTTGACGATGTTCTCGACGTCGCGCTGATAGAGATGCGGGTTCTGCGCCGATATCCGCTGAACCAACTCAGACTTGATCATGTCAGCCGCCAATATAATGAGCCCGACTGCGTCGGGTCGCCCACGAATGCCGCCCGGGATCACATCGGGATGGAAACAAATACTTTGCCGGTCAATTCGTACCGGCAGGGTGCCAAAGGGCCAGTAGACCGTCAAGGTTGAAACGATCGACCGCGTCGAATGCGCCCCAGGCATCGACGCGGCGCGCCAGCGTGTCGAGACCCGCCGCGTCCAGGGTGGCCACGGCCGCGGCGTGCAGGAACGGCAGGTCGCCGAGCCGGCTGCGCAGCGCATAGTCGCGGACCGGCAGCTTGGTGTCGACATTCTTGTCCTTGGCGAGCCAGGCCAGCGCCGCCCGCTCGTCGCCGAGCTCGTCGATCAGCTTCAGATCGATGGCCTGATGCCCGGTAAAGACCCGGCCGTCGGCCGCCGTCGCCAGTTCGGCGTCGGTCATGTGCCGGCGATCCTTCACGATGCCCTTAAACCAGGCATAGGAGTCCTGGATGATCGAATTGAGCGCCGCGGTGGCCTCCGGGCTGGTCGGCTCGTAGCCGTTAGGCGCGGCCTTGAGCGGGGTCGATTTCACCGCCTCCATTTTCACGCCGATCTTGCTCAGGAGGTCGGTGAAATTCGGATACTGAAACAGCACGCCGATCGAGCCGACCAGCGAGGTCTGCTGCGCCACGATGTGATCGCCGGCGAGCGCGGTGATGTAGCCGCCCGAGGCCGCCATGCTGTCGACGACGATCACCAGCGGCTTCTGCGCGCGCAGCCGGGACAGCGAATCGAACAGCTGCTCGGAGCCGGCCGTGGTGCCGCCGGGGCTGTCGACATGGACGATGACGGCGCGCGCGGTCGACGACCGCGCGAGCCGATCAAGCTGCTCGACGCGTTCCCGATCGCCGCGGATGAGGCCGGAAATGGTCACGCGCGCGATATAGGGACGGACGCCGATCAGGCCGGTGCGATTGCTGGTGACAAAGCTAGCGCCGGCAATGGCGAGAATGATCAGAGCGATGGCGGTGACGCGCCAGAAGGTGAGCTTGCGCCGGATGCGGCGGCGGTCGGCGATCAGATCGGCGTCCAGCGACATGGTTTAAGTCCTTGCTTTACCGCCCCTTGCAACGCGTCATTCCAGAACGGCCGCGGCGCGGCGTTCCGGAATGACGTAAGTCTTAAACGCTGTGACTGCGAACTTATTCCTTGTCTTCCTTTTCGCCATCCTCGCCCTCCTCGCCCTTGCGCTTGAGCGCATGGCCGAGAATGTCGCCGAGCGTGGCGCCGGAATCGGAGGAACCGTATTGGGCGATCGCCTCCTTCTCCTCGGCGACTTCGAGCGCCTTGATGGAGACGGTGACGCGCCGCGAGCGGCGGTCGAACTGGGTGACGCGGGCGTCAACCTTCTCTCCGACAGCGAAACGGTCCGGACGCTGTTCGGAGCGGTCGCGCGCCAGTTCGGAGCGCTTGATGAAGGAGGTGTATTCGGTGCCGACGATCTTCACGTCGATGCCGCCTTCCTTCACCTCGATGACCTCGCAGGTGACGACCTCGCCTTTCTTCAGCTCGCCCGCAGCCGTTTCGTCGCCGGCTGCGGCGGCGCCGCCACCAGCACCCGACAGCTGCTTGATGCCGAGCGAGATGCGCTCCTTCTCGACATCGACGTCGAGAACCTGCGCCTTGACCTTGTCGCCCTTCTTGTACTCTTCGATGACCTGCTCGCCCGGACGTTTCCAGTCGAGATCGGACAGATGCACCATGCCGTCGACGTCGCCGTCGAGGCCGAGGAACAGGCCGAATTCGGTCTTGTTCTTGACTTCGCCTTCGACTTCCGAACCGACCGGGTGCTTCTCGACGAACAGTTCCCACGGATTGCGCATGGTCTGCTTGAGACCGAGCGAAATGCGGCGCTTGACCGGATCGACTTCGAGGACTTGCACCTCGACTTCCTGAGACGTCGAAACGATCTTGCCGGGATGCACGTTCTTCTTGGTCCACGACATTTCGGAGACGTGGATGAGGCCTTCGATGCCGGGCTCGAGCTCGACGAAGGCGCCATAGTCGGTGATGTTGGTGACGCGGCCCTTGAAGCGGGCGCCGACCGGATACTTGGCCTCGATGCCCTGCCACGGATCGTCGAGCAATTGCTTCATGCCAAGCGAAATGCGGTGGGTCTCGTGGTTGATCTTGATGATCTTGACCTTCACCTGCTGGCCGATATTGAGCACCTCTGACGGATGATTGACGCGCCGCCAAGCGATATCGGTGACGTGCAACAGGCCGTCGATGCCGCCGAGATCGACGAAGGCGCCGTAATCGGTGATGTTCTTGACGACGCCGTCGATGACCTGACCCTCTTCGAGGTTCTGCACCAGCTCCTGGCGCTGCTCGGCGCGGGTCTCTTCCAGCACGGTGCGGCGGGAGACGACGATATTGCCGCGGCGGCGATCCATTTTCAGGATCTGGAACGGCTGCGAATTGTTCATCAGCGGCGACACGTCGCGGATCGGACGGATGTCGACCTGCGAACGCGGCAGGAAGGCCACGGCGCCGTCGAGATCGACGGTGAAGCCACCCTTGACCTGATTGAAGATGACGCCCTGCACCTTCTCGTTATTCTGGAACGCCTTTTCGAGCTTGCCCCAGCTCTCCTCGCGGCGCGCCTTGTCGCGTGACAGCACGGCTTCGCCGAGCGCGTTTTCAATTCTTTCGAGATAGACCTCGACGGTATCGCCGACCTGGATCTCGTTCTGGCGGCCCGGCCCCTGGAATTCGCGCATCGCTACGCGGCCTTCGGTCTTCAGACCGACATCGATGACGGCCAGATCGCGCTCGATCGCGACCACTTTGCCTTTGACGACGGCGCCTTCCTGGACGTGGCCGTCATTGAAAAATTCATCGATCAGCTTGGCGAAGTCCTCGCGCGAGGGCGCGCCGATGCTGGTTTGAGCCGCAGCTTGAGCCATAAACTACTCCCGACCCCGCGATTGAAATGATCCCGAACGTGCGGCAGCCGCCGGTTCAACCGGCGGATGGGGCCAATGCCAAACGTTCGGAAAAAGCTCTGCCGGAGCCAGCAAACGAGACGGTGAGCGGGCTAACCTCCAATAGCGAAAGCGCTTTTTGAAAGTCGCTTTCGGCCCGCTCGAACAGCCCCGATGGTATCGATGGCGGCCCGGCGTGTGGGATATAGCCGGACACGGTGCAAGGGGCAAGAGCCGATTACGCAGGCCGATCAGGGGTTAGACCCGCTTTCCGGCCGCGAAGATCAGCGCCGCTTTCGGTCCGCCCGGACATTCTCGATGATATCGACGGCGGCGCGGAATGCAGCGTCGACACCCAAATGCGTGGTGTCGAGCAGATGCGCGTCCGGGGCAGCCTTGAGCGGAGACGCCGTGCGCCGCGAATCCCGCTCGTCACGGCGCAGGAGATCGGCGAGCACGTCCTTTTCCTCGGCCGCTTCGCCCCGCGCCTTGAGCTCTGAGGTGCGGCGCCGCGCCCGCTCTTCGGGGCTCGCCACGACAAAAATCTTAACGTCGGCGCCCGGCGCGATCACGGTGCCGATATCGCGGCCATCGAGCACGGCGCCTGGCGGCTTGGTCGCAAAGCCGCGCTGATAATTGATCAGCGCCTGGCGTACCTCGGGAATGGCGGCGACGACGGAGGCAGCCTCAGTGACGGTCTGGGTCTTCAGGGCACGGTCGTCGAACTTCGACGGGTCCAGCATGACCGCGGCCTCGATCGCGCGCGTCACGTCATCGGGTGAATGTCCGGCATCGAGCACCGCCCTCGCCACCGCCCGATAGAGCAGGCCGGTGTCGAGATGATGCAGCCCGTAGACGGAGGCGATCTGGCGCGCGATCGTCCCCTTGCCCGATGCGGCCGGCCCGTCGATCGCAATAATCATGACAAATCCGCGCCCAGACCCCGCATCAAGTCGACGAATCCTGGAAAGCTCGTCGCAATGAAAGTGCCATCGTCGATCTGTACCGGCCGCTCGCTGCCGAGCCCGAGAACGATCGCCGACATCGCGATGCGATGATCCATGTGCGTGGTGACGGTGCCGCCGCCCGGCGCGCGGCCCCTGCCGTGCACGATCAAATCATCGCCTTCGATCTCGATCACGACGCCATTGACTCGCAGCAGATCGGCGGTGGCGGCAAGGCGATCGGATTCCTTGACCCGCAATTCCTTCAACCCGCGCATCCGCGTCGTGCCCTCGGCGAAGGCCGCCGCCGCCGCAAGGATCGGGTATTCATCGATCATCGAGGGCGCGCGCTCGGCCGGCACGACGACGGCACGCAAAGGACCGGCGCGCACGCGCAGATCGGCGACGTCTTCGCCACCCTCGTTGCGCATGTCGAGCCGCTCGATCGCGGCACCCATTTCGAGAAGCGTCGTGAGCAGTCCCGTGCGCAACGGATTCATCATGACGCCTTCGAGGATCACGTCGGACCCAGGAAACGAGCAGTGCCGCCATCAACGGGAAAGCTGCCGAAGACGGATCGGCGGGAACCACGACCGGCCGCGGCTCGAGTTCCGGCTGCCCGGTGAGCGTGATGCGGCGGCCGCCTTTCGCCATTGCTTCGACCCGCACCTGCGCGCCGAAATGAGTCAGCATCTTCTCGGTGTGATCGCGCGTCGCCTCGGCTTCGACAACCACGGTCTCGCCCGGCGCGGAAAGACCCGCCAGCAGCGTTGCCGATTTCAATTGCGCCGAGGGAACCGGCGGCTCGAACACGATCGGCATCGGATCGCGCGCGCCCTGAAGCGTCAATGGCAGACGGCCGCCATCGGCCGACACCACGGTGCGCGCGCCGATCCGCTCCAAGGGATCGAGGATGCGCCGCATCGGGCGGCTGCGCAGCGAGGCGTCGCCGTCGAAAATCGCGGTGATCGGGCAGCCAGCCACGGCGCCGAGCGTTAGCCGGCAGCCGGTCCCGGAATTGCCGAAATCAAGCGCGGCGGCTGGTTCGGCAAAGCCGCCGACGCCGGTGCCATGGATCGACCAGGCCCGTTCACCGGTGCGCTTCATACGGGCGCCGAGCGCTTGCAGGGCCTTGGCAGTATTGAGCACATCCTCGCCTTCGAGCAGGCCCGAAACCCGGGTTTCGCCGACCGTCAGAGCACCCAGAATGAGGGCGCGAATCGAGATCGACTTGTCGCCCGGCACGCGGACACGGCCGGCCAAAGGGCCGTTGCGGCGGGCCGTCAAGGGAACTTGGTCAGGGACGGAATGCATGTTCGGGGGTCCAGCCGGGAGGTAATACCCACTTCGTGACCGCCGTCTATCACGGGCCGGCGCGGCGCGTCATCCTAAGGGGCATTTGGCAACCATCTGACGGGTTTTTTTGGGCTGACCGGCCGGGGATCGATGCCAATCAACTATTGACAGCCGCGTTTCGACTAGCCAAGTGAAGCACCCGAATTACACGAAGGATCAGACCGTGGCGAAACCCGAACTGGGTACGAAAAGGCTCTGCGCCAGTTGCGGGGCCAAGTTCTACGACCTGAACAAGGACCCGATCCACTGCCCGAAGTGCGGCACGGTCTATGAGATCGCCCCGGTCGTGACCCGCGGCGGGCGGCCCGATGCCGCAGCCGCCCGGCCCGCCGCGCCTGTCGAAGAGGTGGCGGTCGCGCCCGAAACGCCGGAAGTCGAGACCGTCTCGCTCGAAGAGGCCGATGCCGAGGCCTCGGGCGCCAAGAAGCCGGCGACTGGCGACGCCGCCGACGACGATGTGGAGATCGACGAAAGCCTTGATGACGATGACGAAAACACTTTCATCGAGGAGCAGGAAGAAGAGGATGCCGACGTCACCGATATCATCGGCGGCGACATCGAGAACGAAGAGGAAGGATAGTCGGGGGTCGATCTGCCGTATGCGGCAATCAGAGCGTAACCCGGATCTCTGACCGCCGACGATCAGCTTCCATTCCGTGATTGGGGCCATAGCTCAGCTGGGAGAGCGCCTGCATGGCATGCAGGAGGTCGGCGGTTCGATCCCGCCTGGCTCCACCACCTTCGACCGCAAAACAAAACATCGCAAAGCCATCATGCATCGCGCCGCAGGTCGAAGCGGCGCGCGTTCCGCTGCCTTATTTGGTAGCCGTACCTGTTGTCGTGCTAAAGTCACATACGGGTGCGGCAGGGGAGATGGGTCATGCGAACGGTAAGTATGCGCGCTGCGCTGCTTGGCGGGATCGGTCTGCCGGTGGCGCTGTTATCGACTTGTATCGTCAGCCAGCTTGTCATGGGTCCCGTGGCCGCCGCGCCGCTCACGGCGCAGCAGCTTGCGCAAACCCAATCGGCGGACCCGGCCGATCAGAGCGCTCCGGCGGCAAAGCCGCGCCGCAAAGGATCAAAGCTGACCACGCCGACCAATCCCGATCTCGATTCCGACGACCAGCTCGCGCCGTCGCAGATGCAGCAGCAAATGCCGGCGGCGGTGTCGCAGCCGATGAGTGCTCCGGTCAAACCGACGCGGCCGGCGGTCCACGCCTCGACCGACGCCGCGCCCGCCGCGGCGGCGGCGGCTCCCGCGGCCGGCGGTCCAAAATCCGGCGCCGCAATCGCCGCCGCGCACGCGGTCGCGTGCAGCGGCGTGTTCTCCAAGGATTCGAGTCATCTGCGCCTGGCGATGACCTTCGACTCGAAGAACGTGACCTTCACGGATGTCGCGGGAGATAACGGCGCCAAGGTTCCAGCCTCGGTTTTGTTCGCCAATGATCCGAAGCGGCGGCTTGAAGTGTGGTGGACCAATCCCGCCGCCCGCAACACCACCTATCTGATCGTCATCAACGGCAAATCGACCTGGAGCGCGCCCGGCGGCATGAAGCTCGGCCTGACTTTGGCGCAATTGGAGAGGCTCAACCACAAGCCTTTCAAGGTGAAGGGCTTCGACAAGGACGGCACCGCGACCGTCAGCGACTGGGACGGCGGCGCGCTGGCCACGCTCGCCGGCGGCTGCAAATCGGGACTGAGTCTGAAGGCCGATCCGAAAGCCACGCCCGACGCGCTGACGGCGGTCCCCGCCGACAAGGAATTCAGCTCGTCCGATCCCGCATTGCGCGCGGTCAAGCCGGAAGTCAGCGAAATCCTGATCGGCTACTGAGCGGCAGGCGTCACGGCCGCTGCACCGGCGGAATTTGTGTCGCGCTGCCTTTTTGGGCGGTGTTCATCTGCCGCACATCGCGCGCCATTTCCAGGCACGTCAGCAGTTCGGTGTAGCTCGACTCACCGCCAGTGCGCAATTCATTCGTGCAGGCCACTTTATCGGGTGCAGCGAAGGTCGACCATTCTTTGACGAGCTGATCGCGAGTCGCCTTCTCGCTGTCGATGCAGTTTTTCTTTTCCTCACCCACTGCGGCATCGTGAAACGTCACGCCGCCTTGCTGAGCGATGCCCTGGCAAACTTGTTCCACATTGAGGGTCGGAACGTCATCGGCCACCGGCATCAGCAAATGCACGCCAAGAACGAGGGCCGGAGGAAGAATCATGGCCGGGCTCCGTGATTATTGCGAGTGCGGCATTCGCATGAGTGAGACCCGCGCGCGGTGGAACCGCTCCAATTGGACTAGAGCGCCACCCCAAGGAACGCAAGAGGCAGAAAAAAGTCGCAAAGGCCGCACCGGCACCGCCTTGCTTGGCTGCAAAAAGCGGCTATGGATTTGGGCAGAGGTTGAGGGACAGCCAATGATTTTGCACCGATTCTTGCACCGCTTTTCGCCACGGGGCTCGCGATCTCCGTGGCCACCGGAACGATCGACGCACCAATCGTCGGCGCGAACATGTCGACGCAGCAGCGGAGCGCGGCGACGCAGCCTCTGGTGCGCTCGGCGACCGACTGCATCGTTCACGCCGTGGAGACCAATCCGCACTATGGCGGAAAGCCGACGGCTCAGCGCGACAGCGAGCTCGGCGAAATCATCGTCGCGTCGATGCCGGCTTGTGTCGCGCCGGTGCGCGCGATGATCGCCGCCTATGATCTCTATTATGGCGAGGGCAGCGGCCAGGCGTTCTTCATGGGCCCCTATCTCGACGTGCTGCCGCAAGCCGTTCTCGACGCTGGCCGGAGAGCGCCCTGACGGCTCATCGGCGCCTCGCTGCGGCCTTACTGTTTGGACGACGGTCCGATCACGTCGACGATGCGCATCTTGGTCGGATCGACGACCACGACCTTATCGTCCACCATCGTATATTTGTAGAGCTTGGCTGCCGGCGCGACTGACGTGGCGTCATCGGGCAATGCATAGAGCTCGATCATCGGCGGCACGTCGGCGCCCACGACGGCTGAAAAATGTTGTGGCGAGGTTTTGCTGGGGTCCTTGATCACTTCGGCATAGATCGCGCTCCGTTGCGCGGGCGAAAGCAGCGGTTTCTGTTGGACCGCGCCGCTGACGCCGGTATCGCTGCCGGCGCTGTTGGTGGCGGGATTGCCGCCGACCGTTCCGGCAGGAGCCGGATTGTTGGTCTGCGCCTGGGCCGCGAAAGCGATGGCGGCCGCGGCGAGACACGCAGCTGCGGCCATTAAAGAGCGAGCCTTGAAAGAGCGAGCCTTGGTCTTCATTGTGTGCCTCCTCTTTGTTCAACATCAGGCGGCCAAAACAGTTGCGCGCCGCCGAGGATGGCGGCGCGCAGAGAACACGTGCTCGAAGCCGCTAGCGCGGGATCGTTTGAACCACGTCTCCGGTCGCCGGATCGACCACCAGAATGCTGTTCGGTTGATAGACATAGCGATACATGTAGGGCTGCGCGGCAACGATCGAGCCGTTATCGATCACCGTCGTCGGCCGCGTCTCGACGACCTCGTCATAGAGCGGCGGCGAATAGGTCGGTGCCACGACCGCCGTCGGCGCCGGCGGCAACGGCACCGGTGGAACGTCGTTGTAGAGCGGCTGCGACGCGGTCACCGCGGGTGCGGGCACGACTTCGTCATAGATCGGCCGAGGATAGGTCCTTGCCGCCACTCTGCGGTCGATCACCGTGGTCGGCGCCGGCACAATGCGTTGCGTCACCGTCCGCGTGGTCACGACCTGCCGGCGCGCCGCGTGTGGCGGCAATGTCCGCACTGTTCGTGTCGTCGTCTCAGTCGTCACCGTCTGGGCCGGTTGCGACGTGATCACAGTTTGCGCGTTGGCGGCGCCAACGCTCGCGACAAGCACAAGGCCCGCTGCCGTGCCAAGCGCCGCGGATGCAATCGATCTCATTGGCCACTCCTGTTTCGTGCCTGTTTCCTGGCGGGCGGCAATGGAACAAACGCCCGGCTTCGAATGGCCTAACGCCTATTGGCGAGCGGTGTTCCGCCTTTGCGACGCAGCAATCACGCGCTGTTCCAGCGCCGCAAATTCGACTTGCTCGCGCCCTGCGGCGACCGCGCGGCGTCGAACAGCCGCTTCAGACCGGACCGGGCGTCGATTGACCGGTGTGCCGACGACGTGCAGTCTTCGGCCCGGCGCGGGAATCACCGCGCGGCTTTGGTTGGGGGATAGGCATGTTCGGCCCGGGCGATCTGTTCCAGTGGGAGCGGTTCGTAACGCCAACCGTCATCAAAGTCTTTTACTGGCTGGCCGTGGTGCTCTCGATCCTGCTCGGCTTTGTCGGCGTCATCAGCTCGCTGATGACGATGGGATATAATCCGCTCGTCGGCATCATCTTTCTGATCGTCAGCGTCGTCGGCGCCTGTATGGGCGTGATCATGGCGCGCATCATCGCCGAATTCGTGCTCATCGTGTTTCGCATCAACGAGCATCTTGGCGCGATCAGGAAATCAAGGCAACGGGATGCGGGGCTGATCCCTAATTCGCAAAGCGGAAATGCATGACGTCGCCGTCATGCACGACATAGTCCTTGCCTTCGAGCCGCATCTTGCCGGCGTCGCGCGCGCCCGCTTCACCCTGACACGCGACATAATCGTCATAGCCGATGGTCTCGGCGCGGATGAAGCCTTGCTCGAAATCCGAATGAATGACGCCGGCCGCCTGCGGCGCCTTGGTGCCCTTCGTGATCGTCCAGGCGCGCGCCTCTTTAGGACCGGCGGTGAAATAGGTCACGAGATGCAACAGCGCATAACCGGCACCAATGAGGCGGTCGAGACCGGCCTCCTTCAAGCCGACCGCGTCCAGATAATCGGCGCGCTCCTCGCGGGACAGCACGGCGATCTCGGCTTCGATCTTGGCGGATATGACGACTGAAGCCGCGCCTTCGGCCTTGGCGCGTTCTTCCACCTTCTTTGAAAAGCCGTTGCCGGCCGCGGCGGAGGCCTCCTCGACATTGCAGACATAGAGCACCGGCAGCGAGGTCAGCAGGCCGAGCGAATGAAACAGCTTCTCTTCTTCCGGCTTGCGCTCGGTGAAACGCGCCGGCTTGCCGTCACGCAAGAGGCCGAGCGCCCGGTTGACCAGATCGAGCGTCTCCTTGGCTTCCTTGTCGTTGCCTTTGGCTTTCTTGCTCAGAGCATCGACGCGCCGTTCGAGGCTGTCGAGATCGGCCAGCATCAATTCGGTTTCGATGGTTTCGATATCGGCAACCGGATCGATGCGGCCTTCGACATGGGTGACGTCGGTGTCTTCGAAGCAGCGCACGACATGCGCGATGGCGTCGACCTCGCGGATATTGGCGAGAAACTGATTGCCGAGCCCCTCGCCTTTCGACGCGCCGCGCACCAGGCCCGCGATGTCGACGAAGGTCAGCCGCGTCGGCACGATGATCGCCGACTTGGCAAGTTCGGCCAGCGTGTCGAGCCGCTTGTCCGGCACCGCGACCTCGCCGACATTCGGCTCGATGGTGCAGAACGGATAATTCGCCGCCTGCGCGGCGGCGGTTTCAGTCAACGCGTTGAAGAGGGTCGACTTGCCGACATTGGGCAGGCCGACGATGCCGCATTTGAAGCCCATTGGAATTTCTACCTGTAGCGTCCCAAGTTCATAGTCAGATCACTGCCGCTTCACGCCGCGTCATTGCCATCGCCGCCATTGCGCTCGTCGTCGCCAAAGCCCTTCGCCACCATGGTGAGATGGACCTTGTTCTGAAACGTGGCGTCCTCGCCGCGCGCCAGCAGATCGGCATTGTCGGCCATGATGTCGAGCAATGCCTCGACCCAGCCCTTCTCGCTCTTGGCGAAGTCGCTCAGCACGTAATGCTGCACCATGTCCTTGTTGCCCGGATGACCGACGCCGATGCGCACCCGGCGATAGTCATTGCCGATATGTTCGGAGATCGAGCGCAGGCCGTTATGGCCGGCAATGCCGCCGCCGGTCTTCACCCTGACTTTGGCGGGCGGCAGATCGATCTCGTCGTGAAACACCGTCACCGCATCGAGCGGCAGCTTGTAGAAATGCACCGCCTCGGCGACGGCGCGTCCGGATTCATTCATGAAGGTACCAGGCAAGAGCAGCAGCGCTCGCTCGCCGCCGATCGGCCCTTCGCAAGCGACGCCTTGAAAGCGCCGGCGCCACGGCCCAATGCCGTGGCGCTTGGCGATGGCTTGCAGCGCCATGAAGCCGATATTGTGCCGGTTGCCGACGTAGCGCTCTCCCGGATTGCCAAGTCCGACCAGGAGCAGCATCAGCGTCGTCTCGCGCTACTGCCGTGAGGTTACGTGGAGCCTCACTTCTTCTCAGCGCCGCCAGCGGCCGGCGCGGCGGCGGCAGCGCCGCCACCTGCGGCGGGGGCCGCGCCCGGAGCAGCCGGCGCACCGGCAGCGGCCGGAGCCGCAGCGGCTGCGGCAGCCGCGGCCGCAGCAGCGGCAGCGGCCTCGGCGGCAGCCTTGAGTTCTTCGGCGTAGCCCGACGGCGGCACCACGGTGACAAGAGTAATGTCGCGGACCGAGGCCGAGCGCACGCCTTCCGGCAGCTTGATATCGCTCAGATGCTTGGAGTGATTGATATCGAGCGCACTGACATCGACCTCGATGCCGCTCGGGATCGCTTCCGCGAGGCAGCGCACCTCAACGGCATGGGTCACGATCGACACCGTACCGCCGCGCTTAACGCCCGGCGACGACTCGGCGTTCTTGACGATGATCGGAATTCTCACACGGATCGTCGCGCCCTCGCCGAGCCGCATGAAATCGACATGCAGCGGCAGGTCGCGCACGGCATCGAGCTGGAAGTCGCGCGGAATGACGCGATGCTTGACGCCGTCGATCTCGATGTCGTGAAGCGTCGTGAGAAAGTGGCCGGCATAAATGCGCAGTTTCAGCTCGTTATAGTCGAGCGAGATCGGCTGCGGCTCCTTGCCGTCGCCATAGATGATTCCCGGGACGCGGCCGGTACGACGTTCAGCCCGGGCGGCCCCCTTGCCTGCCCGCGAACGCGCCGCCGCCTTGATCACATTGACGGTCGCCATAGCATGTTCCTTCGTATAAGCGCTTGTATTTTCAGGCTAAAAATCCGCGCAGCGCCTCCAGGGGTGCTGTAGCCAGCGCGGAAGCGGCGCTTATAGCGGCGCAAGGCTTGAAAAACAAGGAATATGCGGCGTTAGCCCGGACCACCGCTCTTGGTCCCCAGCGCCGCCTCGAGCGCCGCCACACGAGCCTTGAGCGTCTCGTTCTCCTCACGCGCGATGCGGGCCATATCCTTAACCGCCTCGAATTCATCGCGCTTGACCAGGTCGAGATCGCGCAGCCACTTTTCGGCCTGGGTGCGGAACAGCGTCTCGAATTCGCGCCGCACGCCTTGCGCGACACCCGCCGCGTCATTCATCAAGCGCGCGACTTCGTCGAAGAACCGATTCGTCGTCTGCACCATCCTCGCCTCCGAAACCGTTCCGGCCTGCGCCCTAACACCGGCTTGCTATCGGAAATGACAATGGCGATGGTGCGCCGCCCGTGCAAGGGGCAAAGAACACCCCGCTGCAACGCTATCGCCGCAATGCGACGCCATGATTAAGACGCGGCGAATCGAAGACTGATTCCACCCGCCGCCAGAGAGCCTTTTCATGTTCGTCCTTCCGGTCATTCCCTATCCGGCCATCAATCCGGTCCTGGTTTCGATCGGGCCTTTGGCGATCCGCTGGTACGCGCTCGCCTATATCGTCGGCATCATCGCCGGCTGGTTCTACGCGCGCGCCATCATCGCTTCGCAACGGCTGTGGGGCGGCCAGGCGCCATTCACGGTGACCGACTTCGACGATTTCGTGGTCTGGATCACGCTCGGCATCATTCTCGGCGGCCGCATCGGTTATGTGCTGTTCTACAATCTCCCGCATTTCGCCGCGCATCCCGGAGAGATCCTCCAGATCTGGAACGGCGGCATGTCGTTTCACGGTGGCGTCGCCGGGTGCGCGATCGCCGTCGTCCTGTTTGCTTGGCGACGGCACATCCCGACCTTTTCACTCGGCGACGTCTCATGTGCGGTGGCGCCGATCGGCCTGTTTCTCGGCCGCATCGCCAATTTCATCAACGGCGAATTATGGGGCCGGCCGACCGACGTGCCCTGGGCCATGATATTTCCTTACGGCGGGCCGATACCGCGCCATCCGAGCCAGCTCTATGAGGCTGCGCTCGAAGGCGTCGTGCTGTTCATCGTTCTCGGCATGCTGGTCCGCTTCGGTGCCCTGAAGCGGCCGGGCGTCATCACCGCGGCGTTCTTCATCGGCTACGGGCTGGCGCGCAGCTTTTGCGAATTCTTTCGCGAACCGGATGTGCAGCTCGGCTTCCTGTGGAGCTCGGGATGGCTGACCATGGGCATGCTGTTGTGCATGCCCTTGATCCTGATCGGCCTCGTGTTGCTCGCGATCGTCTTGCGCCGCAAGCCGGCCGCCGGCGCCAAGCCGATGAGCGCCGCACCGGTCGGTAAAAATGGCTGAGCCGCGCACGCCGCTCGATGCCGAAATCCGCCGCCTGATCGGCGCCGCCGGGCCGATGCCGATCGCCGAATACATGCAGCTGTGCCTGACGCATCCGCGACACGGTTATTACATCAACCGCGATCCTCTCGGCTCCGGCGGCGATTTCGTCACCTCGCCCGAGATCAGCCAGATGTTCGGCGAACTCATCGGGCTATGGATGACGGCGGTCTGGCAGCAGATGGGCGCGCCGGAAAACGTGCGCATCATCGAGCTCGGCCCCGGCCGCGGCACGCTGATGCACGATGCGCTCCGCGCGTCGAGGATCGTCGAGGACTTTCGCAATGCCATGGTCGTGCATCTCGTCGAGGTCAGCCCGGCGCTGCGGCAGGTACAGCAGCGCACGCTCGAAAGTCTCCATGTACCGCTGTTGTGGCACGCAAGACTCGAAGAGGTGCCGCCAGGCCCGAGCATCATCATCGCCAATGAGTTCGTCGATGCGCTGCCGGTGCACCAGGCCGTCAAGCAAGCCAACGGCTGGCACGAGCGGGTGATCGACGTCGCGCCCGACGGCAATTTGAGCATTGTTGCGGCGCCCGAGCCTCTGCTGCATTTCGAGTCGGCATTGCCGCGCGGATTGCGCACTGCGCCCGAAGGCGCGATCTTCGAATGGCGCGCCGACAGTCTTGCTCTCGAGCTTGGGCGGCGGCTGCGCGACGAGGGAGCGGCTTTGATCATCGACTACGGCCATGCCCAATTCGGGCTGGGTGACACGCTGCAAGCGGTCGCCGGACATTCCTTCACCGATCCGTTTCGTGCGCCGGGCAACGCCGACCTCACCGCGCATGTCGACTTCGAAGCCTTCGCCCAATGCGCGGAAAGCATGGGCGCGCGCATTCACGGGCCAGTCCGGCAGCGCGATCTGTTTCTGCGGCTCGGTATCGTGCAGCGCGCAACGGCACTTAAAGCCAATGTGCCGCCCAGCAAGGCCGCCGAGATCGACGTCGCCTTGGCTCGCCTGATCGCCGAAGGCGCGCGCGGCATGGGCGAACTGTTCAAGGCGGTCGCCATTGCCGCGCCGCGCTTGGGCGCACTTCCGGGCTTCGAGGAGACTTCATGACACTTCACGCGCAGTCGCTGGCGCTGACCGGCATTCGTCATGCCTTCTTTACCCGCGCCGGCGGCGTGTCCGGCGGGGTCTATGAAAGCCTCAACGGCGGCACCGGTTCGAAGGACGACGCGACCCATGTCGCGGAAAACCGCGCGCGCATGGCGGCGGCGCTTGGCGTCGAGCCGCACCGCTTCCTCACGCTATTTCAGGTGCATTCGCCCGAGGTCGTTGTCGCCGAGACCCCGTGGCCGGCCAACGAGCGGCCCCGCGCCGACGCCATTGTCACCCGCATGCGGGCGCTCGCCATCGGCGTGACCACCGCGGATTGCGGCCCGATCCTGTTCGCCGATCCGAAAGCCCATGTGATCGGCGCCGCGCATGCCGGCTGGCGCGGCGCGCTGTCGGGCGTCATCGAGGCGACCGTCGCCGCCATGGAGCGGCTCGGCGCTGCGCGCGGCGACATCCGCGCCGCTATCGGCCCGATGATCCGGCAGACCAATTACGAGGTCGGCGCCGATCTGATCGACCGGTTCGCCGCCGAGGACCGGGCCTCGAGCCGGTTTTTCGCGCCCGCCGCCCGCGACGGCCATGCCTTGTTCGATCTGGCGGGCTATGTCGCGCTTCGCCTGGCCCGCGCCGGCGTCGGCCATGTCGAGGATCTCGGCCTGTGCACCTATGCCGAGCCGGAGCGCTTTTTCAGCTATCGCCGCACCACCCATCGCGCCGAGCCGGATTATGGCCGGCACGTCAACGCTATCGTGCTGGAGGGCGAGTAGCGAAGGGCGATCGGCAGGTTTGGTACCCTTCACCCTCGCTTCGCCATGCGTCATTTGCTCCAGGCGCACAGGCCGTTAACCCTGATCTGTTGAAGCCATTGGGATTGCAGCAGAAAAAGCTGCGGGGAAAGTCCTTGAATTGTATTGCCAGCCTGAAAAGCGGCTTGTATCAGGTCCGTCTAAGCGGCGGCGCGCGAGGAGAGTAGGAATGGCGGGCAATAACGGAGCAATCAAGCTCGTCTCCGGCAATTCCAATCCGACGCTGGCGCACGCGATCGGCACCCATATCGGCAATCCGTTGACCAAAGCAGTAGTGCGCCGCTTCGCCGACATGGAAGTGTTCGTCGAGATTCAGGAAAACGTCCGCGGCGCCGACGTCTTCGTCATCCAGTCGACGTCGTTTCCCGCCAACGACCACCTGATGGAATTGCTGATCATCATCGATGCGCTGCGGCGCGCCTCGGCGCGGCGCATCACGGCGGTGATCCCCTATTTCGGTTATGCGCGGCAGGACCGCAAAGTCGGCCCGCGCACGCCGATTTCGGCAAAGCTCGTCGCCAATCTCATCACCAATGCCGGCGTCGATCGCGTGCTCACGCTCGATCTGCATGCCGGCCAGATCCAGGGCTTCTTCGACATCCCGACCGACAATCTGTTCGCCGCCCCGGTGATCCAGCGCGACATCAAGGAGCGCTTCGATCTAAGCAAGGTGATGGTGGTGTCGCCGGACGTCGGCGGCGTGGTGCGTGCACGCGCGCTGGCGAAGCGCATCGATGCGCCGCTCGCCATCGTCGACAAAAGGCGCGAGCGGCCGGGCGAGTCCGAAGTCGCCAATGTCATCGGCTCGGTCGACGGCCGCATCTGCATTCTGGTCGACGACATCGTCGATTCCGGCGGCACGCTGGTGAATGCCGCCGATGCGCTGCTCGAGAAGGGCGCCAAGGAAGTGTACGCCTATATCACCCACGGCGTGCTGTCGGGCGGCGCGATTGCCCGCGTCGGCAATTCGCGGCTCAAGGAACTGGTGATTACCGACTCCATCATGCCGACCAAGGCGGTCGAAGAGTCCAAGAACGTCCGCGTCCTGACCATCGCCAAGCTGATCGGCGAAGCGATCAACCGCACCGCCGCCGAAGAGTCGGTTTCGAGTCTGTTCGACTGACGCGCACGTTTTCGCTCCCCGCAGCGCCGTTGAGTCAACTTGTCGCAGAGACGACTGTGGACGGTTACAAATCGAATATTGTGTGCCGCGGCCAAATCACTTCATGACTGCCGGTATCGGTTGCTGATTGAAGTGCTTACTAACTCTTGCGCAGACTCTGGCGGAAGGAAATAAGCCGATTATAGTCGGTGGGGCGGCTGATTCGCGGTGTAGAGTCAATTCGCGGTCAAGAGTTGTTCCTGCGTCAAATCGTTTCGTGCGGCGGCACCGACCTTTCTGCGTCGTTGCGCTGGCGAATTTGTTTTGACCCCTTTCGAAGTGCCTGTGGCGTGCGCATTTCCACTTCAGGCGGCACCTGTGGAGGCGGCATGTCCTTGATCGAATTTACCAAAGACCAAATTCAGAATCCCCTCGATGTGGTCGAACACATGGCGGCCGGCAACAATTGGCCGTTCGAGCGCGCCAATGACGACGAGATCGGGCTTGCCGTTACCGGCCGCTGGACCAATTATCAGGTCTCGTTCACCTGGATGAGCGACATCGAGGCGCTGCATCTGGCCTGCGCCTTCGACATGAAGGTTCCGGAGCAGCGCCTGCCGCAAGTGCAGCAGCTCATCGCCATGATCAACGAGCAATTGTGGATCGGGCACTTCGACGTCTGGATGCAGAACGGCATGGTGATGTTCCGCCATGCGCTGGTGCTGGCCGGCGGCGTTACCGCTTCGGGCCGGCAATGCGAAGCGGTGCTCGGCACCGCGCTCGATTCCTGCGAACGCTATTTCCCTGCGTTCCAGTTTGCGATCTGGGCCGGCAAGTCGCCGCGCGAGGCGATGGACGCGGCGATGTTCGAGACCGCAGGCGAAGCGTGACCGCAGCCGCGCAGTCGCTGCGTGATTTTTCCGGCCTGCTCGTTCTGCTCGGCGCCGGCAAGATGGGCGGCGCACTGCTTGAGGGCTGGCTGCGGCTCGGGCTCGATCCGAAAAATGTCGCGGTGATCGAGCCGGCGCTGACACCGCAAATCGCCGAACTGACGCAGCGTGACGTGCAGATCAATCCGCCTTTGCAGGCGCTCAAGAATGCCGCGGCGATCGTAGTCGCGGTAAAGCCGCAAGTGGCGCCGCAGGCGATCCCGCCGCTCCAGCCGCTGCTTGAAACCAAAACCGTGGTCGTGTCGATCATGGCCGGCCGCACGCTCAAGTTTCTGGCCGATGCACTGGGGAAACCCTGCGCCATCGTGCGCGCCATGCCGAACACGCCGGCCGCGATCGGTCGCGGCATCACGGTTGCGGTGGCGCGCGGCGCCAACGACGCGCAACGCGCGCTCGCCGACCGTTTGCTCTCGGCAACCGGCGCGGTCGAATGGACCGATGACGAAACCTTGATGGACGCGGTGACCGCCGTGTCGGGCTCGGGTCCCGCCTATGTTTTTCTACTCGCCGAAACGCTGACGCAGGCCGGAATCGCCGCGGGGCTGCCGAAGGCGCTTGCGGCCAAGCTCGCGCGCGAAACCATCGCCGGCTCTGGCGAACTGCTGCACCGTTCGCCGCTCGACGCCGCCGTCTTGCGCGAGAACGTCACGTCTCCCGCCGGCACCACGGCGGCGGCACTCGCCGTGCTGATGGGCCAAGACGGCTTGGCCGCGCTGATGGAAAAGGCGGTCGCGGCGGCGACGGCGCGCTCGCGCGAGCTCGGCGGTTAGACCTCCACTTACTGCTTTGGTGGCCTTGGAACCGCGCCCTCGCCGTCCTAAATTCAAGAATGATCGTTGTTGTGCCGGTCAAGCGTCCGAGGAGCGTTAGTTCATGGCCCGTCGACCCGTCCGCAAGTCAGCCGCCAAAAGCCGGTCCGCCACCAAGACCGCGGCAGCATCCTCGCCGCCGCCAGGCGCCAACGCCCGCGACAAGATCATCGCGGCTTTTCTGAATCTGCTGGCCGAGAAAAGAATCGAGCAGATCGGCCTAGCCGAGATTGCGGAAGCCGCCGGCGTATCGCTGGCGCAGTTCCGCGGCGAGTTCGCCTCGCCGCTTGCGATCCTCGCCGCCCACATCAAGGACACCGATCGCGCCGTGCTCGCGTCCGATTTCAGCGACATGGCTGAAGAGCCGCCGCGCGAGCGGCTGTTCGATGTGCTGATGCGCCGGCTCGAGCTTCTGGCCCCGCATCGCGAAGCGATACGTTCGCTGCTGCGTTCCGCGGGGCGCAATCCGCCGCTGGCGATGGCGCTGAACGGGCAAGCGGTCCGCTCGCAGCAATGGATGCTGACAGCTGCCGGGATCGGCGCTGCCGGTCCGCGCGGCATGCTGCGCGCCCAAGGACTTTCGCTGCTGTTCGGCTCGGTGCTGCAGACCTGGGTCAAGGACGACGATCCGGGCCTTGCCCGCACCATGGCGGCGCTTGACCGGGCGCTCAGCCGCGGCCAGCGCTTCGCCGGCCTGTTCGAGGATGTACTCGGTCTGCCGGCTCGACTGTGCCGGCTGCGGCCGCGGCGCCGGCGGTCTTCCGACGGCGATTCTGAAGAGGTCGCTGCTGCGTAATCGCGGCAGGCTTAACGCCAATTCTCAAGTACAGACCACGACTTTCCTGCGCGCGCTGCGAGGGAGTCGCGTTGACGACGCCCAATGCACATCGTGCACGGACATCCACATCTTTTTTTCTTGAGGTTTCTTCTTTGAACGCCAAAGATGAACTTAAGTCTTAGAACAATAACAATCTCGGATATTGTTGTTTATCTGGTTCCACTTCAGATTTACCAGGAATTACCTAAGCATTCATCACGTCTTTAAAGATTAGAACGGCTATAAAGAGCGTTTTTGCTTTGCAATGACATTCTGCGTCGGCTACTGAACAGGTCGGATCATAAACGAGCCGCTGCCGGACTTACCGTAAATGATTGTCTGCTCCTGTAACGTGTTGACCGACCACGACGTGCGCTCGACGTTGTCGGAGGGTGAGGCTGCCCCGCGCACAACAGGCCAAGTGTATCAGTGCCTGGGCTGTAGCGCGCAATGCGGACGCTGCGCACGGACCATCCGGCGCATTATGAACGAAGCTCTTGGTGCTGTTGCAAACTCGGACGCCACTGAAACCGTGTGCTGCCGGCAGGCGCGTTCCGGGCCTTCGACTTAATTTTTCGTCTTAGCCGAATTCAGGAAAACCGGAACAGGCGCGTTCCAGGGACAGACCTGTCTTTGCGCCTTCATTGGAATAGTTATAATCTATGACTGCCCGAACGCGGTTCGGGAATGCCGACCAATGCAGGAGTGAGACATGAAGGGCGAGCCCGGCGTCATCGATTTTCTCAACAAGGCGCTCCGGCACGAACTGACGGCGATCAATCAGTACTGGCTGCATTATCGGCTGATCGACAATTGGGGCTACAAAGCCCTGGCCAAGCAGTGGCGCAAGGAGTCCATCGAGGAGATGGAGCACGCCGACAAGCTCGTCGAGCGCATCATCTTTCTCGACGGCTTTCCCAATATGCAGGTGCTGGATCCGCTGCATATCGGCCAGAACGTCAAGGAAGTGCTTGATTGCGACCTCGCCGCGGAAATGTCGGCCCGCGCGCTCTACGAAGAGGCTGCCACGCATTGCCACGGCGTGCGCGATTACGTCTCGCGCGACCTGTTCGAAAAACTGATGCATGACGAGGAGGAGCACATCGACTTCCTCGAAACCCAGCTCACCCTCGTCGCCAAGCTCGGGCTCGAACTCTACTCCCAGCATCACATCGGCGAACTCGAGGACGACAAGGACTGATCGGTCCCAATCGTCGGGCCTCCAAAGCCGCAGCCACGTCGCGCGCGAATATCGCGCGCGGAAAAGTTCCGCCGCGTCACAATGGTTGACGAAATCTAAAATCGGCTCGGCGGCGCGTCTCTGTGGCGCGTCCGGCACAGTCCCGCAGTTCCACAACGCGCAGCCGTTAATATTCATGGTTAAGCGTTAAGGTTAAGACCGGCTTAAGCATTTGCTGCCACCTTCGCCCCGTCTCCAACGACGTGCGCTGCTCGCATGCGCGCGCCTCGTCGCAGAAAGGACGAAGCCATGTTTAGCGTCAAAACACTCTTGCCTACCGCCATGGCGGCAATGATCAGCACCGCGGCTTTCGGCGCCGATATGCCGATGCCGCAGCCGGTGTACCAACCCGTTGTCGCCGAGCCTTGTTGCGCCAGCGCCTGGTATCTGCGCGGCGAGGTCGGCGTCGGCATCATGAACCGCGCCAACCTGATCTACGAGCCGGCCCCGGCCAATGTCGGAAACCTCTTTCAGTTTCAGCATTGGTCGATCGATGACACGACCATCTTCGGCGTCGGTGTCGGCTACGAGTTCAACAACTGGTTCCGCGCCGACGTCACCGGCGAATATCGCACCAAGGCGGCCGTCAATGCGTTCGGTGTCACACTCGGCCCGACGACATTCGGCGACGCATATACCGGCTCCGTCAGGTCGGTTGTCGTGCTCGCCAACGGCTATATCGATCTCGGCACCTGGAACTGCCTGACGCCGTTCATCGGCGCCGGCGTCGGTGTCGCGTTCAACCAGCTCAGCGACTTTGTCGACACCGGCTTCGCGGCGTCAGGGGGTTCCGGCATCGGCACCAATCCGACCGAGACGCATCTGGCCTGGGCGCTTCACGCCGGCGTTTCTTATGCCGTGACGCAGAATTTCTCGGTCGAACTCGCCTACCGGTATCTGAACTACGGCTCGATCACCGATACCGTCCACTGCATCGGCAGCTGCGCCGCCAACTCCTTCAAGTGGGACAATCTGTCGTCGAACGACCTCATGCTCGGCATGCGCTGGCGCTTCCCGCCCTCGACCGGCATCGTGGTGCCGCCGCCGGCGATCTCGACCCGCGGCTGATCGTTCAAGCCAACTGCAAACGGCAAAACGGCGCGGGCAACCGCGCCGTTTTTGTTTGAGGCCGCGAATCACCTTGGTCTCCGTCGCCCCCGCCGCCAGCCGAGTTCCACGGGTCCGAAAGCCCCCGCGCCGCAGCCGCGCGGGCCGGCCGAGCTAACACTCCATTAAGGTTAATGCCCGATGATCGCGCCGGACGATGAAAGGGCGCGGCTGATGCGTTGGGTCATCTGTGCTGCATTTGTTTGCTCGCTGGCGCCAAATCTGTTGCTGGCGCCACGTGCACATGCCGCCGATCTCGACGAATTGCGCGGCCCGCTGACGGTGGGCCCGGCCGCGTTCACGCGCTGGTCCGGCTTCTATGCCGGCGGCCAATTCGATTATTCGAGCGGGAACACGGATTTTTCCAAAGCCACCCAGCCGCTGATCGCCAATAGCGGACAAAACCTGGCTTTGGTGACCATTGCGCAGATTGACCAGTGGAACCCGCTTGGCAGCAATTCCAACGCGAACGCAACCGGCTGGGGCGGGTTCGTCGGCTATAATACCCAGTGGCAGGATCTGGTCCTCGGCGTCGAAGCCAATTATACGCACGCCCCCTTCACGACGGTCGCGACGGCGACTCCGCTTGACCGCGTCGTGGGCGTAGGCGGCAACACGGATTCGGTACACGAGACCGGCTCCGGTTCGCTTTCGATCTCGGACTTCGGCTCGTTGCGGGCGCGCTTCGGCTACGTATTCAACACTTTCATGCCCTACGGCTTTGGCGGTCTCGCGCTGGGACGTGGCAGTTACATGGTCACAGCGGACGCATCCGGACAGCAGAGTTCGACCGGCGTCGTGCCATGTACGCCGGCCCCCGGCACTTGTGTCGACTACGACATCGGTGGCAGCACCAGCAAATCCAACACCCTGCTCTATGGCTTTGCTGTAGGCGGCGGCCTTGACTGGGCGGTGACGCAGAACGTCTTCCTGCGCGGCGAATATGAGTTCATCCAATTCGCGCCGGTGGCGAACATCACCGCCACGATCTCCAGCGTCCGCCTCGGCGCCGGCTTCAAGTTCTAAGATCCCTTCTTCAAGATTTTTCCGGCGAGATCTTTTCGGAATCGCCACGGCGCCGCGCCCTCCGTCATATCCCCCATAGTCGTTTGCTCACGTAACGCTTGACGGCGCGACCGTGAATCCTTAATTCCGACGGCGGGACACCCCTCCCCACCGAGGGGCGACTATCTGGAAGGATAGATCATGACGCTGAACATGCCGTCCGTGCGGCCGAAAGTGCCGCATTTCTCCTCCGGCCCCTGCGCCAAGCGCCCCGGCTGGGCTCCACAAAATCTCAACGACGCTCTGCTCGGCCGCTCGCATCGCTCGAAACCGGGCAAGGCGAAGCTCAAGCGCGCCATCGATCTCACCCGCGAGATCCTGCAGGTGCCGCCCGATTATCGCATCGGCATCGTTCCGGCCTCCGATACCGGCGCGATCGAAATGTCGCTATGGTCGCTGCTCGGTGCGCGGCCGATCACCATGCTGGCCTGGGAATCCTTCGGCGAAGGCTGGGTCAGCGATGTCGTCAAAGAGCTCAAGCTCAAGAATGTGACCACGCTGAAAGCCGGTTACGGCGAATTGCCCGATCTGAGCAAGGTCGATCCGGCAAGCGACGTGGTCTTCACCTGGAATGGCACGACGTCGGGCGTCCGCGTTCCCAATGCCGATTGGATCGCCGCCGACCGCGCCGGACTCACGATCTGCGACGCCACCTCGGCCGCCTTCTCGCAGCTGCTTGATTGGCCCAAGCTCGATGTCGTGACCTTCTCCTGGCAGAAGGCGCTCGGTGGCGAGGCCGCTCACGGCATGCTCATCCTGTCGCCGCGCGCGGTGGCGCGGCTCGAGAGCTATCAACCGCCGTGGCCGCTGCCGAAGATCTTCCGCATGACCAAAGGCGGCAAGATCAACGAGGGCATCTTTGTCGGCGAGACCATCAACACGCCGTCGATGCTGTGCCTCGAGGATTACCTTGATGCGCTGGAATGGGCGAAGTCGCTCGGCGGTCAGAAAGCGCTGCAGGCGCGCGCCGACGCCAATGCCAAGACCGTCGCCGACTGGGTCGCGCGCACGTCCTGGATCGATTTCCTCGCCGCCGACGCCAAGCTCCGCTCAAATACGTCGGTCTGCCTGAAAGTTGTCGACCCCGGCATCACCCGGTTGCCGGCCGAGGCGCAGGCGGCTTTCGTCAAAAGCATCGCCGCCGCGCTCGACAAGGAAGGCGTCGCCTATGACATCGACGCCTATCGCGACGCGCCGCCGGGCTTGCGCATCTGGTGCGGCTCGACCGTCGAACGCTCCGATGTCGAAGCGCTGACGCAATGGCTCGATTGGGCCTACGCCAAGGCCAAGGACGCGCTCGCCAAGGCGGCGTGAGTCCGTTTCGCGCCCTCCCGTGAGCGGGAGGGCCCGCTTCCCCGTTTCAACATTATTGCGGACGCAAAAACCATGACGCCCAAAGTCCTCATCTCCGATGCGCTGTCGCCTGCCGCCGTCGCGATCTTCAAGGATCGCGGCCTCGACGTCGATTTCCAGCCCAATCTCGGCAAGGACAAGGAGAAACTCGCCGACGCCATCAACGGCTTCGACGGGCTCGCCATCCGCTCGGCGACCAAGGTGACGCCTAAAATCCTGGAGAAGGCGAAGAGCCTCAAAGTCATCGGCCGCGCCGGCATCGGCGTCGACAATGTCGACATCACCGCTGCTACGGCGCGCGGCATCATCGTGATGAACACGCCGTTCGGCAATTCGATCACCACCGCCGAACATGCCATCACGCTGATGCTGTCCTTGGCGCGGCAAATTCCCGAAGCCGACAGTTCGACGCGGGCCGGCAAATGGGAAAAGAACAAATTTCTCGGCGTCGAGATCTTCAGCAAGACGCTCGGCATCATCGGCTGCGGCAATATCGGCTCGATCGTCGCCGACCGCGCCATCGGACTGAAGATGAAAGTGATCGCCTACGATCCGTTTCTCTCCGCCGAACGCGCGGTCGATCTCGGCGTCGAAAAGGTCGAGCTCGACGAATTGTGGCGCCGCGCCGATTTCATCACGCTGCACACGCCGCTCACCGACAAGACCCGCAACATCGTCAATGCGCAAACGCTCGGTCACACCAAAAAGGGTGTCCGCCTGATCAATTGCGCCCGCGGCGAACTGGTCGAGGAAGCTGCTCTGATCGAGGCGCTCAAATCCGGCCATGTGGCGGGCTGCGCGCTCGACGTGTTCCGCGAGGAGCCGCCGCCGCCGTCTCCCCTGTTCGATCTCCCCAACGTCGTCTGCACGCCGCATCTCGGCGCCTCCACCACGGAAGCGCAGGAGAATGTCGCGCTGCAGGTCGCCGAGCAGATGTCGGATTATCTGCTGCGTGGCGCCATCACCAATGCCATCAACTTCCCCTCGATCAGCGCCGAAGAGGCGCCGAAGCTCAAACCGTTCGTGCAGCTTGCCGAAAAGCTCGGCTCGTTCGCCGGACAGCTAACCGAGACCGGGATCAAACAAGTCCAGATCGCCTATGAGGGCGCGGTCGCGCAGATGAACACCAAGGCGCTGACCTCGGCGGCGATCGCCGGGATCCTTCGTCCGATGTTGCAAGACGTCAACGTCGTCTCCGCCCCGATCGTCGCCAAGGAGCGCGGCATCGCCGTCGAGGAGACGCGGCGTGAGGGCGAGAGCGACTACGAAAGCCTGATCACGGTCACGCTCGTGACCGACCGGCAGACGCGTTCGGTCGCCGGCACCGTCTATGCCGATGGACGGCCGCGCATCATCAACATCAAGGGCATCCGCATGGACGCCGAATTCGGCCCCTCGATGCTTTACGTCACCAATCAGGACAAGCCGGGCTTCGTCGGCCGTTTCGCCACCGTGCTCGGCTCCGCCGGCATCAATATCGCCACCTTCCATCTCGGTCGCGAATCGGAAGGCGGCAACGCCATCGCCCTGGTCGAGGTCGATGCCACGGTGCCCGCTGATGTGCTGGCGCAGGTGCAGAACCTTCCGAACGTACAGCAGGTCAAGCCGCTGCGGTTCTAATCACGACGGCGTCGCGGTCGAGCAGCCGCCTGAGTCGGCCACCGGGTACGGTCCGGGCCGGGTTATCCACAGCCGCCGGGCTGCGGTCGCCCTGCCCTGACCTGAAAAGCCGGCCAACACAGGGACACCTGCGATCGACTAGACCCCCCGCCGCGATATCCAGAAAACGCCCTGCCGGGGCGGCAAAACGACGCCAAGATGGTTCTTGGTTGATACGGCAAACGCCCGAATTTAGCGTCAAACCAATAACTTGCAGGACCGGCCCGGCGTCGGCGAGGCCACTTTTTCTTGCGTCCGGCACCGCCTTCCATTATCCGAAACAGTCGGCTACGGCCGACATCCTATTCATTCCAACTTTCACGAGCCCTTTGGGGACACATCCTCATGGCAAATGTTGTCGTGGTCGGCTCCCAGTGGGGAGACGAAGGCAAAGGCAAGATCGTCGACTGGCTCTCCGAGCAGGCCGACATCGTTGTCCGCTTTCAAGGCGGCCACAATGCCGGCCATACGCTGGTCATTGGCGGCGTCACCTACAAATTGTCGCTGCTGCCCTCGGGTGTCGTGCGGCCGGGCAAGCTCTCGGTCATCGGCAACGGCGTCGTGCTCGATCCGCAGGCGCTGCTCACCGAGATCGCCAACTTGCGCAAACAGGGCATATCCGTCACGCCGGACAATCTGCGCATCGCCGAGAACACCGCGCTGATCCTGCCGCTGCATCGCGAGCTCGATGGCATTCGCAAATCGGCCAATGCGGCGCTGCGCATCGGCACCACGCGCCGCGGCATCGGCCCTGCCTATGAGGACAAAGTCGGCCGCCGCGCCATTCGCCTGATGGACCTCGCCGACGCTGCGAGCCTTGATCGCAAGATCGAGCGGCTTCTGACCCACCACAATGCGCTCCGCAAAGGCTTAGGGATCGCACCGGTCGATGCAGCCGAATTGCATCAGGATCTCGTGAAAGTCGCGCCGCAAGTGCTGCCATACATGGATTCGGTATGGTCGCTGCTCGAGCAAAAGCGCCGCGAGGGCAAACGCATCTTATTTGAAGGCGCCCAGGGCGCGCTGCTCGATGTCGATCATGGGACCTATCCATTTGTCACATCCTCGAATACGGTAGCAGCGCAGGCGGCGACAGGATCGGGGCTCGGACCAGGCGCGATCGGGTATGTGCTCGGCATTTGCAAAGCCTACACGACACGAGTCGGTGAGGGTCCGTTTCCCACGGAACAGAACAATGAGATCGGCCGAATGCTGGGAGAGCGCGGCAAGGAATTCGGCGTCGTGACCGGCCGGCCGCGACGCTGCGGTTGGTTCGACGCGGTTCTGGTGCGTCAGACCGTCCGCACCAGCGGCATCAACGGTCTGGCGCTGACCAAGCTCGACATTCTCGACGGTTTTGACGAGATCAAGGTCTGTACCGGCTATCGGCTCGATGGCCGCGAGATCGATTATCTGCCGGCGAGCGAGCACGCCCAAGCCAAGGTCGAGCCGATCTATGAAACGATCGACGGCTGGCGCGAGAAGACCGCGCAGGCGCGCTCCTGGGCCGACCTGCCGGCACAGGCGATCAAATATGTCCGCCGGATCGAGGAGCTGGTCGGCTGCTCCGCTGCGCTGTTATCGACAAGCCCGGAGCGTGAGGACACGATCCTCGTGCAAAATCCCTTCGAAGCTTGAGATGCAATTAACGTGAGCCGTAAACTGGTCATAAGCGTAACCTGGTAAAATGGCAGACTATCACCCGCTCATCGCCCGCGCTGTCGAAGGCCTCGGCGCCAGTTCCGGCGAAGCCCGCCGGGCGCTCTATGAGCGGGCGCGCGCGGCGCTGGTGGCGCAACTGCGCGGTATCGATCCGCCATTGTCGGAGGCCGACATCACGCGGGAGCGGCTCGCGCTTGAGGACGCCATCCGCAAGGTCGAAGCCGAGGCGGTGCGCAGATCGCGCAGCGAGCCGCGTCCGTCACCGCCGTTGCGGCCCGCACCGCGCCCACCAGCACAGCCTTCGCCGCCTCCGCCCCAGGCGGCCGCGCCGCCGCCGCGGCGGGAGCGTCCAGGCCCGCCGCCTTTTGGCGAAGCGCCGCCGCCGCGCCCAGAGATGCGCCAGGATGTGCGCCAGGATCCGCGCCAGGACTTGCGTCCCGACATGCAGCGGAGCGACCCGCCGCCGCTGCTCGGCCCCGATGAACCCGCAACGCCAGCGGCGCCCTCCAGTGCGCGGAACCGCCTCCTCAACGCGCGCACGTCGCCGGTATCGCGCGACGGCCTCAGAGGCTTGCGCGGCGTCGTCAACGAAGTCGATGATCTCGGCTCGGCATCGGCACAGGCCGCTCGCTCGGCGCGCGATACCCGCAATTCCTATGGCAGCCCATCGCCGCAGCGCTACCCCGACGATGACGTGCCGCAACCGCGCGGCCGCGTCGAGCCGCGCTTCGCCGACGACGACGCCGACATCCTCGAAGACGCGCCGCAACTGCACTCGCTCGAACCGTCCTATCATATGGAGGACGAGGACACGGCGTTTCCGCCACCCGGGGCGCGCGGCTTACCGCGCGAGCACGACGAGCATTACGAGGAGCCGCGTCCGCCGCGTTCCTATCGCGGCCTCGCCCGGTTCGCGGTTCTGGCGATCATCCTTGTCGGTGTCATCGCCACGGTGACGTGGCAGTGGCCGAACATCCAGCACGCCTATCAGTTCTTCTCGCATCTGCGCTCACGGCAGACGCAGTCGGCGCAGACGCCGACCGCCGAACCCAAATTCTCCGGCCGCGTGCCGCAGGACCAGGCCGGCGGCGGCACGGCCGCAGGCCCGTCAGGCAGTCAGGCCGGACCCGCGGTCGCCCAGCGGGTCGTGCTTTATCAGGAAGATCCGAGCAATCCGCAGGGCAAGCAATCCGTCGGCTCCGCCGTGTGGCGCACGGAAACCGTATCGCCCGGCACCGGGCTCGCACCCGAGCTCGAGGTGCGCGCCGATATCGAGATTCCCGAACAGCACATGACCATAACCTGGACGCTGCGCCGCAATACCGATCAGGCGCTCCCGGCCAGCCACACGATCGAGATCATGTTCAATGTGCCGCCGGATTTTCCCGGTGGCGGTGTTGCCAATGTCCCTGGCGTGCTGATGAAAGAATCCGAGCAGGCGCGCGGCACGCCGCTTGCCGGCCTCGCGGTGAAAGTCACCAACGGCTTCTTCCTGATCGGCCTGTCCGCCGTCGACGCCGACCTGCAGCGCAACCTTCAACTGCTCAAGACCAGGCCCTGGTTCGACATTCCGATCGTCTACAACAATGGCGGCCGCGCCATTCTGGCGCTCGAGAAAGGCCCCCCCGGCGACCGCGCTTTCGCTGATGCGTTCGCCGCCTGGGGCAATTAAACTCAAGGACATTGCGCACGGCGGCGCCTGGCGCCGTTTGAATTCGGAGTTGCGAGTGAGGACACGTGCGAAGATGGATGCGTCCGACGCCAAGAGTGCGGCTGCAAGTCCCCACATCGCTTCGGCGCTGCGGACGCTGGCGACGGAGTCCGGCGGGCTCGCCGCACTGACGGCCGCGATGTCCGACGGACTCGGCGCGCCGTTCGCCGCTGCCGTCGAGAAAATCCGTGAGGCCAAGGGCCGCGTCATCGTCACCGGCATGGGTAAATCCGGTCATGTCGCGCGCAAGATCGCAGCGACGCTCGCCTCGACCGGCACGCCGGCGTTCTTCGTCCACGCTGCGGATGCCAGCCACGGCGACCTCGGCATGATCACGTCCGATGATGTCATGCTGGCTTTGTCCTGGTCGGGCGAGACCGAGGAACTGAAAGACCTGATCACCTACTCGCGGCGCTTCCGCATCGCGCTGATCGCGATCACGGTGAACGCCGAAAGCACGCTCGGCGAGGCTGCCGACATCGTCTTGACGCTGCCGTCGGCGAGCGAAGCCTGCCCGCACAATCTGGCGCCGACGACGTCGTCCTTGATGCAGCTTGCGCTCGGCGACGCGCTCGCCATGGCGCTTCTGGAAACGCGAGGCTTCACCGCGCTCGATTTCGGGGTGTTTCATCCGGGCGGCAAGCTTGGCGCGGCTTTGAAATTCGTGCGCGACGTCATGCACCCGGGCGACGCGATGCCCTTGATCAAGCGCGGCGCTCCGATGTCGGAAGCGATCGTCGAGATGTCAGCCAAGGGCTTCGGCTGCGTCGCGGTGACCGACCGCGACGGCAAGCTCGCCGGTGTCATCACCGACGGCGACTTGCGCCGCCACATGCGTATCGACCTCCTACAAGCACCGGTCGACGCGGTGATGACCACAGCGCCCAAGATCATTCGCCCCGATCAGCTGGCGAGCGAGGCGCTGCAAATCCTCAATGCCTCGAAAATCACGGCGCTCATGGTCGTCGAAGCTGGCCGGCCGATCGGCATCGTGCATTTTCACGATTTGCTGCGTGCCGGCGTGGCGTGATGCCGCTCGCGCCAGGATTGGTACAGCTTCTAGTACAGCCCGCCCTTCACGACGCTCGGGTCATCGGCTGCCGGCGTTTCGACGGGCTCGGCCGACGCCGCGGCTTCGGATTCCGCCTTCGCGCGCGCTGGCGCGGGTTGCAGCCGTCCGATCTGAACATTGGCGTTACGCCCTTTGGCCGGCGGCTTGGCCTGCGGAGCGCTGGCGGCGGCGTTTGGCGGAGCAACCGTGCCGGTGGCGCCGCTGGTCGCTGGACCGGCATCGGCGCCGGCGGCCGGCGCGTTTTGTGCCGGTGGTTCGCCATGCGCAATGAAGTCGTCATAGCCCGGTGCGCCGGGCCGTGGTGGTGCATCAGGCGGCAGACCGCCGGCCCAATGCGGCCAACGATCGGCGACATAACCGCCACATGCACTCAGCATCATGGCGAGCGACAGGACGGTGCTTACGGCCAGAAGCCGTTTGACAGTCATGTCGGCCGCCGGGTTGTTAGACCCGCTCGGCGAATGCATCGAGCGCCGTTAACCATCGTGTCTGATCGCGCCGGTCATTAGAGCATGATCCCGAACCTGAGACTTGGCCTAGGATACGGGAAATTGCGTTTTCAATCGGCTAAGCCGGCCTGGAAATGGACGAGTTTCGTGGCGGTACTGTGGTCTTGGCATGCTTGGGGGGCGGTCCGGGCGCTGACGCGACGCCTAGCGCTCAGCGTCACGCTGGCCACGATGGCCGGCTGCAGCCAGATTGCGCTGCCGGACAGCGCCCAGCCGCTAGCGCCGCAGCCGCCCTATGTGTCGCTCGCCGCCAAATATCTGCAATCGGCATTGAAAGACGTTCGCGCCTACGACGGTTTCGAGATCTCCCCCTTGCGCTGGATCAATACGATGAAGGGCTGGAGCTGGCTTGCCTGCGTGCGCTTCCATGAGCGTGGCCACACCCGGATCTATGCCATCTTCATTCAAGGCGACGTAGTCAGCGATGCGCGCTATGCCGTTGAAACCGACACCTGCGAGGCGCAAACCTACACGCAATTCGATCTGATATCGGGAGAGCTCGGCCGGCCGACTGCGCCGATGCAACAGCCGATCTATTAGGGCATGATCCGCAAATGCCAGCTGCCGTATGAAGCGTCATGCCGACTTTTTATCGACCTGCGCCTGATTCGATCTTCGCATTCGCGCAACCGACGCCGTGAACCATGAGTTCAGGATCAGCCTGGCGACGTGACCGAGGGGACCCTTCGCGGCGGCGGCCGCGACGCCGGTCGCACGGCACGGCGCGTGCTGGTCACCGGCGCCAGCGGCTTTCTCGGCCGCGCCGCGGTCGCGGCTTTGGCAGCGAGCGGCGTTCAGGTTCGCGCCGCCGTCCGCCACGTTCCCGATCGGATATTCGGCGAAGATATCGACATCGTTCAGTACTCCGATTTACGCGAGCCGTTCGACTGGCAACCATTGCTTGCCGGCATCGACACGGTCGTCCATCTCGCCGGAACCGAGCGCAGGCTCCGCGCCGGCGCGCCATTTTATGATCAGGTCAATCATCAGGCGACCGCGCGCCTCGCCACAGCGGCGGCGCTTGCCGGCATACGCCATTTCATCCTTGTTTCTTCGCTCTCAGCACAGAACGGTTGCGCCGCCGATCACGCGCTAACCGAACGCGATCCGGCCGCGCCCGCCGACGCGCTGGGCCGCTCGAAATTGGCCGCCGAGAAAGCGGTGCGCGCCTCGGGCGTGCCGTTCACGATCTTGCGGCTGGCGCCGGTCTATGGCCCCGGCATGCGCGGCGGCCTCGCCTTTCTGCTGCGCGCAGCAGTGTCGCCGCTGCCGCTGCCGGTTCGCGATTTCACCAACCGGCGCTCCTATCTCGGCATCGAGAATTTCACCACCGCCCTCAAATTCGTGGTGGCGCTGCCGCAAGCCAGCAACGAAATCTATCTGGTCGCCGATCCCGGAATTCCGCCGAACATGGCCGATCTGGTCCGGGCGATCCGGCACGCGCGGAACCGCCGCGCGCTGCTGTTGCCGTCACAGGTGCAATATGCCGAGGCGCCGCTGCGTTTTTTTAACTTGGGTCATCTCTGGGAGCGCTATTGCGGCAATTTGCGCGTCGATTGCAGCAAGCTGATCGCGGCGGGCTGGCACCCGGTTTACGACACGCGCACCGGCATCGCCAAGCTGACGGAGAATTCCGGCGCCGCCTTGCGCCGCGTCGGCGCATGATCCCGAAAAGTGGAAACCGGTTTTCGGAAAAGATCAGGCGCAAACGAAAAATCTAGACCTTGATCAAAATCGAGGTCTAGGCGGCCTGCCGCATGACCAGCGCCTCATCGACCGCGGCCACGACCTGCGCCACGGTCAAAGTGTCGAGACACTCGCTGTGGCTGTCGATCCGCCGCTCGCAGCCTTCCTGCTGACAGGGCAGACACAGCAGCGGATTTTGCACCAGCCAGACATTGCCGCGGCGCTGAATGGTGCCGCTCGCGTCCCAGGCGCGATCGAGCCCGCCGCGCGGCCACGGTCCCCACAGCCGCGGATCGGTCGGACCATAGAGCGCCACCGTCGGCGCGCCGCTCGCGGCGGCAAGATGCGTGATCGCAGTGTCGGGACCGATATAGGCGCGCGCCGCCCCGATCACGGCGGTCAGTTCCGGCCATGCGAGCTTGCCATCGAGCCGTGTCACGTCGCCGCCCTGAAAGACGTCGTCGAGATAAGCACGATCGGAAGCGGCGCCGGTGACCACGGTGGCAAGGCCGCGTTCGCGGAGCGCAGCAGCGAGCTTGCGCCAGCCATCGGCGGTCCAGCGCTTGTAGTTGAACATCGGCGCTGCATGCAGGACGGCATAAGAGGACGGCAGCCCCGGCGCGGGGCGCACCGGAGCCGGCGGACAAACCACTTCGGCAACGGTCGCAATGCCGAGCAGCTCGGCCAGTTGCAGAATGTCGCGCACCCGATGCCGGTTACGGTCGGTGACGCAGGAGCGGCTGAGCAGAAAGCGCTTGGCCGCGGTGGCGAGGCCGGTCGCTTCGAGCAGACCCACGCTGCGCCGGCCGGCGATCGCAGCGAGCATGGTCGGCCGGTCGCCGGTCTGTGTCGACAGCGCGAGGTCATAGCGCTTGACGATCTTTGTCAGGAGCGCGAGCGTGTCGCCGCGCTTGGGCCGGGCCGGCACGGTCAGAACATTTCTCAGATCGGGATTGCCGGTAAGGACACCCTCGGTGCCGGCATAGACCAGCGCGTCGATCGAAGCGTCCGGGAACGCGTGTTTGAGGCTGCGGATCAGCGGCGTGGTCAAGAGCACGTCGCCGAGCCGGCGCAGCGCCACGACCAGGATCCGCGCATGAGGTGGCAATGTCACGGCCGTGTCATCGCGCCACCGCTGCACTTGGCGCGGCAAGCGCGTCATCGTCGGCACGCAGCGTCGACATGCCGCGCAGTGCGCGCGTGCGGCCGGCGGCCATGACTTCGTCGAGCCGCTTTTGATTGGCCGGCAGTTGCGAGCGATCGTTGGGCGCGTGCCACAGATGCAGCACGCCAGTTGCGAAACGGCCGTCCTTGCGCCGCACGCCGGCGCGCAGGAGCCGCACCACGAGATCGGAATCTTCCAGCCCCCAGCCGGCATAGCTGCAATCGAAGCCGTCGATGCGGTCGAGATCACTGCGCGCGACCGCGAGATTGCAAGTCTGAGCGCCTCGCCAGTTGCGGGCCGTGATTTTGCGCAGCGGCCCGAGCGGCAAATGAAACGTCGGCAGCAGGCGGTTGATGCCGCCGCGCAGCCGCTCCTGCGTCAGCGTCGGTTTGCACCATTGCTCGGCAGGCTCTCCCTTGGCGAGCACGGCCTCGGTTGTTTCGCGCGACAACAGGATGCGATTGCCGGTGACGAACCAACCCGGCTCGGCGAGGCGGCGATGCGCGGCAACGAAATCGGCGCGCGCGAGGCAATCGCCGTCGAGGAAGACGCAGAGCGCGCCCTCGCTTGCGACGATGCCGCGATTGCGGATCTCGCCGCCACGGAAGCCGCGATGTTCATGACGGACGTGCTTCAACGGCACCTTCAGTCGCGGCCGCCAGCTGTCGATCAGTGCACATGTCTCGTCGCGCGAACCATCGTCGGCAACGACGATCTCGAAATCGTCGTCCGACTGGCGCGACAGCGCCCGCAACGCCGCGTCGAGCGCGTCCTCACGGTTATAGGTCGTGACGATAACGGATATGAGCGCCGCGCCGCGCACGATGAGCACCCGTTCCTGAGAGCCGGTATGGTCCGAGTGTTTTGCCTATAGTCTCTGCCTGCGCGCAACACTGGACAGCACAACGCAAGCACGGTAGCGAAACGCTTGGAGACACAAAGAGTGAATTATAATTCATCTTATATGATATGAATAACAATTCATATCATACGCTAGAGACCATGGCGGCAACAGAAGCGCGCGACCCATCGCCTATTCTGATCGTGCCCTATCTGTGGATCGGCGACTTCGTCCGCTGCCACTCGGCTGTAAAGGTGCTGCGGCAGCGCTTCCCCGACCGCCCTGTGGATATGTTGTCGAGCGCGCTCTGCGCACCGCTGACCGACTACATGCCCGGCTTGCGCAAGGCGGTGGTCGTGGACCTGCCGCGCAGCCGGCTGGCGCTGGGGCTGCAGCGGGAGCTTGCCGCGCGTCTTCAGCGAGAAGCCTATGGCACCGCGCTGATCATGCCGCGCACCTGGAAGGCGGCACTGGCGCCCTTCTTTGCCGGCATTCCCGAACGGACCGGCTTCGTCGGCGAGGCGCGTTATTTTCTGCTCAATGATCTGCGCTCCGGCGAGAAGAAGCTTCCGCGCATGGTCGACCGTTGCGGTGCGCTGGCACTGCCAAAAGACGCAAACGTCCCCGGAGATTGGCCGCTGCCGGAACTCAAAGTCACGCGCGAGGACATCGACGCCTGGCGGAAGAAACGCGGGCTCAATGCGGACAATCGCCCCGTTGTGGCATTGGCCCCCGGCGCCGTGGGCCCGTCAAAACGCTGGCCCAAGGACTCCTATGCCGCCGTGACGCGAAAGCTCCTGGCCGAGGGCTTTGCGGTCTGGATCCTGGGCGGGCCCGGCGAAAAGGAGCTGGCCGCCCAGATCGTCGGCGACACGCAGGCCCGCGACCTGACCGGCACCGATCTGCGCGATGCCATCCTGGCGCTGGCCGGCGCCGCGGCGGCGGTCTCCAACGATTCCGGTCTTTTGCATGTGGCGGCGGCGCTCGGCACGCCGTCGATCGGCATATTCGGCCCAACCAGCCCCTGGCACTGGGCCCCGCTCAACCCACTGGCCGCCACGATCGAGACCTCGAACGCGCTGCCTTGCCGCCCCTGTCACAAACCGGTGTGCCGGCTCGGCCATCATCACTGCATGACCGAAATCGCACCGGAACAGGTCCTCACCGCGGTACAAAGTGCGCTGAGGGCAGTGGAACCGGCCTAACGAGGTGTTCATCGAATTGGTGTAGGCGAAAGGGCCCGGATAGATTTCGATTTTGCGCATGTCCTTATCGGAAAACCGGTAACCACTTTTCCGAGACATGCGCGCGAGGAGAGCGACCTCATGACGGTCATGGTCACCGGCGGCGCCGGCTATATCGGTAGCCAGATGGTGAACGACTTGCGCGATGCCGGCGAACAGGTCGTCGTGCTCGACAATCTCTCGACCGGACACCGCTGGGTGGTTCCGGCCAGTGTACCGCTCATCGTCGGTGAAACCGGCAACCAGCCGCTGGTCAACAAGCTGATCCGCGAGCACGACGTCAGCGAGATCATCCACTTCGCCGCCTCGATCGTGGTCCCGGATTCGGTGCGCGATCCGCTCGGCTATTATCGTAACAACACCGCCAATTCGCGCGCGCTGATCGAATGCGCGGTAAAGAGCAACGTGCGCCGCTTCATTTTCTCGTCGACCGCCGCGGTTTACGGCAATCCAACGACGATCCCGGTGCCGGAAAATGCGCCGACGCAGCCGATCTCGCCTTACGGCTGGTCGAAGCTGATGACCGAAATCATGCTCGGCGATGCCGGCCGCGCGCACGGACTGAATCACGTGATCCTGCGCTACTTCAATGTCGCCGGCGCCGATCCAAAGAACCGCACCGGGCAATCGAGCCTGGCCGCAACGCATCTGATCAAAGTCGCCGCCGAGGCGGCGCTCGGCCTGCGGCCGAAGCTGCAGGTGTTCGGCACCGATTATCCGACGCCGGACGGCACCTGCATCCGCGACTACATCCATGTCAGCGATCTGACGCGCGCGCATTCCGACGCGCTGCGCCATCTGCGCGACGGCGGTTCCTCGCTGACGCTCAATTGCGGCTACGGCCACGGCTTCTCGGTTCTTGAAGTCATCGACATGGTCAAGCGCATCTCCGCCGCCGACTTCAAGGTAGAGATGTCGCCGCGGCGCGAAGGCGATCCGGCGCAGATCGTCGCCGCAAGCGAGCGGGCGCGTGCCGAACTCGGCTGGCAACCGCGCTTCGACGACCTCTCCGTCATTGTCGGTCATGCACTCGCCTGGGAGCGCGAACTGATGACGCGGCGCGCAGCGTCTGTTCCCCGCGCCGCCGACGGCCGCGCCTAGCGTACGAGCCGCCTGGACCGCAAAGCGCCGCGCACCGGGACAAAAAACCCAATCGAGTCAACGGCAAGCCCCGAATTCACTTGAAATGCCCTGCCCTTCCGGGCAAGGAACGGGCGGCTGCGCCAGGGCATGATCCCGAAAAGTGGGAACCGGGATTTCGGACAGGATCATGCCCCAGCAAACGCGTAGCGGGTTGCGATGGATGGGGTAATGAAAGCCGACACGGCTGCTTCGACCGACGACGATTATTCGACATGGTCTCTGATCCGCCGCCTGCTTGTGGACGAGGCGCTCGAATACTGGCCGCGCTACGTTTTGGCTTTCGGGCTCATGGCGATCGCCGCGGCGGCCACCGCGTTGACCGCCTATCTGCTTGGCACGATGACCAACGAGGCCTATGTCAACCGCAACTATCACGGCATCGTCGTCATCGGCATTATCGCCATGGGCATCTTCGCCGCCAAGGGCCTTGCCACCTACGGCTCCACAGTCACGCTGTCCTGGATCGGCAACAACATCATTGCCCACAACCAGCGACGTCTGTTCGACAAGCTTCTCGACGAAGACATCGGCTTCTTCGCCGACCGGCATTCCTCCGAATTCATCGCCCGGCTGACCACCGGCGCCAATGCCGTGAGTAGCGTGATCAATCTTCTGATCACCGCAATCGGCCGCGATCTGATGTCGCTGCTCGGGCTCTGCGCCGTGATGGTGATCCAGGATCCGGCGATGTCGCTGATCGGCTTCCTCTGCGCGCCGCCCGCGTTCTATTTTCTGCGCAAGGTCATTCGCCGCGTACGCGGCATCGCCCGCATGCAATTCACCGGCGGCACCCGCATCATCGAGACCATGCAGGAAGCCTTGCAAGGCATGCGCATGGTCAAGGCCTTCGGTCTTGAAGACGAGATGCGGCGGCGGCTCGGCAAGAGCGTTTCTGCCGTTCAGCACGAATCCAACAAGATGGCGCGCGTCTCCAACCGCGCCAGCCCGATCATGGAAATGCTCGGCGGCTTCACCATCGCGCTCGCTTCGATCTATGGCGGCTATCGCGTGGTCGAGACCGGCGCGACACCCGGCGAGTTCGTCTCCTTCATGGCGGCGTTCCTGCTCGCCTATGAGCCCGCTAAGCGGCTCGCGCGCCTCAATATCGACCTCAACAACAATCTCGTCGGCGTGCGCGTCCTTTACGAAGTCATCGACAGCCCGGCGGGCGAGCCGAACGACGACCATCTGCCGGCGCTGAAGCTCAAGGATTCGCGCATCGAATTCGAACGCGTGAATTTTTCCTATCGCGCCGACGCACCGGTACTCCGCGACATGAGCCTGGTGGCGCAGCCGGGACAGGTCACCGCGCTGGTCGGGCCTTCGGGCGGCGGCAAGTCGACCGTGCTCAATCTGCTCCTGCGTTTCTACCTTGTCAGCTCCGGCCGCGTGCTGATCGATGGCCAGAACATCGCCGAAGTGTCACGCAACTCGCTGCGGCACCAGATCGCCTATGTCGGCCAGATCGTGCACCTATTCCGCGGCACCATCCGCGAGAACATCGCGCTCGGCAAGCTGAGCGCCGGCGAGGCAGAGATCGTCGCCGCCGCGAAAGCCGCGCATGCGCATGACTTCATCATGAGCTTCCCGCAAGGCTACGACACTCAGGTCGGCGAGCACGGCATGCAGCTCTCCGGCGGCCAGCGTCAGCGCATCTCGATTGCACGCGCGCTGATCAAGAATGCGCCGATCATCCTGCTCGACGAAGCGACCGCATCGCTCGATTCTGAATCCGAGCGCCACGTCCAGGAGGCGATCGCCGAATTGTGCAAGGGCCGCACCACGCTGGTCATCGCCCACCGGCTGTCGACGATCATGCATGCCGACACGATCCTCGTGGTCGAGAACGGACAAGTCGTCGAAAGCGGACGGCATGACGAGCTTTTGCGCAAGAACGGCCGTTATGCCGGCTTCTATCGCATCCAGCTGAAGGAGCAGTCGGCGCCGCTGCAGGACATCGCCCCCGGGCCGGCGCCGGTTGCCGCGGTCGCCTCTTCTGTTTGATTCTTTCCGTTTGAATGAGCTAAAGCCTCTTCCACTCCCACCAACGCGAAAAGCTGAGATGAGCACCAAAAGCTATGTGATCCCGCAGCCGCAGCAGGCCGCTATCGCGGTCGCCGGCACCGACAAATATTTTCCGGTCCGCCGCCTGTGGTGCGTCGGCCGCAATTACGTCGAGCACATCAAGGAGATGGGCAACGACGTGCGCGAGCCGCCGTTCTTCTTCGCCAAGCCGGCCGACGCCATCGTGCCGGACAACGGCACCGCGCCTTATCCGTCGCTGACCAAGGACATGCATCACGAGGTCGAGCTTGTGGTCGCGCTCAAGAGCGGTGGCCGCAACATCCCGACCGACAAGGCGCTCGATTGCATCTATGGCTATGCCGTCGGCATCGACCTCACCCGGCGCGATCTGCAGATCGCCTCGCGCGACATCAAGCGGCCGTGGGAAGTCGGCAAGGCGTTCGATCACTCGGCGCCTTGCGGCCCGATCAAGCCGGCTTCCGAGACCGGCCATCCGGCCAAGGGTCGCATCACGCTCAAGGTCAATGGCAAGCTTCGCCAGGACGGCGATCTCAATCAGATGATCTGGAACGTGCCGGAAATTATCTCCAAGCTCTCGGAGATGGTCGAGCTCGCTCCGGGCGACATCATCATGACCGGCACACCGTCGGGCGTCGCGGCGACCGTCGCCGGCGACAAGATCGAATGCGAGGTCGAAGGCGTCGGCAAGCTCAATGTCACGATCGGGCCGCCGCTGAAATAAATTCGGCCTAAACAGCCAGAGATGAAGGCCCGGATTGCACAAGCAATCCGGGCCTTTTGCTTTCGGCGGAACCCGACCGAATCTCGCGCGTTATCAGGAAACCAGAATTTGATTGGAGCAAAACATGGGCGCGCGCCGTGTCACATTACGGATACAATCACCCATGCCGTTCGGCGAAGTGACGATGGTCCCGGCGCCCATCAGCGGACGTTCGGAAGTCGAAATGGCGCGCGCGATGGCGGCCGCGCTCTCCGATGTTGATGCTCCAAGCGCCGCCGAAGTCTATGGCCGCTTGCGTCAGGCATTTCCGCTCGCGCCGCTCAGCGCGCGGGTCGGCGCGCTGGCCGCGCTGATGGAAAGAATCCGGCGGCCGGCCGCTTAGACAAGAATCCGCAAGCAGGCATCACAGCCCGAGATAGGCGCTGCGCACGCGATCGTCGGACAAAAGCTCCGCGCCGCTGCCGGCCAGCGTGATCCGGCCGTTCTCCAGCACGTAGGCGCGGTTGGCGAGCTTCAACGACAGCGCCACATTCTGCTCGACCAGCAGGCAAGTGATCCCGTCGCGATTGAGATCGCGGATCACTTCGAGCACGCCGTGAGCGACCGCCGGCGCAAGGCCGAGCGACGGCTCGTCGAACATGATCAGTTCCGGCGCCCCCATCAGGCAGCGCCCGATCGCCAGCATCTGCTGCTCGCCGCCGGATAATGTTCCGGCCGCCTGGCGCGCCCGTTCGGCCAGTCGGGGGAACAGCGCGAAGGCGCGCTCGCGGTTCTTGGCGCGCGCCGCATGCGCCCGTGGCAATAACGCGCCCATATCGAGATTTTCCGCAACGGTGAGCGTCGGAAACACCTGACGCCCTTCGGCGACCTGGCCGATGCCAAGATCGCAGACGCGATGGCTCGGCCACGCGGTGATGTCGGCGTCGCGAAACAGGATGCGGCCGCGCGCCGGCCGATACATGCCGGCAATGGTGCGAATCAATGTGGTCTTGCCGGCACCGTTCGAACCGACGATGGCAACGATATCGCCGGCCGCAACTTCGAGCGCAACCGCATCAAGCGCCTGCGCGTCGCCGTGAAAGACATCGAGATCTTCGATGCGCAGCATCACGCGGCCCCATCCTCGATCTGCGCCTGGCCGAGATAGGATTGCACCACGGCAGGATCGCGCACGATCGCTTGCGGCGCGCCTTCGGCGATGGCGATGCCGTGATCGAGCACCAGCACATGCGAGGCGAGCGCCATCACCGCGCGCATGACATGCTCGATCAGGACGATGGTCAGGCCGGTTTCGCGATTGAGCGCCTGCAGGGTCGCGACCATGCGATCAGTTTCGGTCGGCCGCAAGCCGGCCATCACCTCGTCGAGCAGGAGAAGCCGCGGCCCGGTGGCAAGCGCCCGCGCCACTTCGAGGCGCTTGCGGTCCGGCAAGGTCAGGGTCGAGGCCAGCTGCGCGCGCTTGTCGAAAAGGTCGAGCCGCCGCAGCAGAGTCAGTGCATGTTGGCGCGCGGCGCCGACATCGCGCCGGTGCAGCAAAGCGCCGACCGCGACATTGTCCTCGACGCTCAGTGCCGGAAACGGCCGCACCAGTTGGAACGTGCGCGCCACGCCGCGGCGGCACACCGCGTCCGCGGTCATGCCGTCGATGCGGCCACCGGCGAAGGCGATCGATCCGCCGCTCGGTGACATCGCGCCGGCAATGAGATTGAACAAGGTCGTCTTGCCGGCGCCGTTGGGTCCGATCACCGCGAAGATCGCACCTTCCGGCACATCGAAACTAACCCGATCGACGGCAACCAGTCCGCGGAAGCGCTTGCTGACCGATTGTACCGAAAGCAGCGCTGTCATTTGGCCTTCTCCGCGATGCGGAGCTTGCGCTCGAGCCATGACGCGAGCCATGGCCAGATGCCGTTCGGCAGCGCCAGCACAACGACGAGCAGGCACAGGCCATAGAACACCTGCTTGGCGCCCGGCAGATCGAGCCCGAAATGCAGCATGACCGTGTTCAGCGCCTCGGCGAGCCCGGTGATCACGAAGGCGCCGAGGATCGGCCCGAATAAAGTGCCGATGCCGCCGATGATCGGCCCGAGAATAATCTCGATCGAGCGCGATATGCCGAACACCTGCTCCGGGAACAGATTGTTGTAAAAGAAGGCATAGAACACGCCGGCGAAAGACGTCACTGCGGCCGAGATCATCACCGCATACATCTTGTAGCGGAACGTATCGATGCCGGCGGCGCGCGCGGCGATTTCGTCCTCACGGATCGCGCGCCAGAAATAGCCGATGCGGCTGGTCAGCAGGAGCCGGCTGAGAACGAACGCAGCGGTTGTCGCCGCCAGGATCACATAGTAGAACATCGCCGGATCGCCGCGCAGCCGCCACAGATCGTTGTGCGCATACTGCGCCACCGGCAGGAACAAGCCGGCGGATGCGTTGACGATGTCGAGATGGTCGAAGCCGATGCGCGCGAATTCGGCAAAGGCGATGGTCAGGATGGCGAAATACACTCCCGAGACGCCGAAGCGAAATGCGAGGAAGCCGATCACGGCGCCGCAGGCGGCCGCGACCGGGATCGCGGCCAGGAATCCGAGCCAGGGCGCGATGCCGTAACGCATGAACAGGAATGCCGCGACATAGGCGCCGAGCCCGACATAGAGTGCATGCCCGAGCGACAATTGCCCAGCAAAGCCCATCATGATGTTCCAGGCCTGCCCGGCATAGGCAAAGTAGAGAATGAGAATAAGAACGGTGAGCAGATAATCGCCGGCGAAAAGCGGTGCAGCGAGAAGCACAAGGCCGAGCGCGGCCAACAGTAAAAGAGCGCGCGCCGACAGTCCTGCGGAGAGCCGTGCGATCACGTCAGCCTCTTGCCGAGGAGGCCCTGCGGCCGGAACAGCAGGACCAGAACCAGAATGCCGAAGGCGAACATGCTCTTGGCCGACGGCGTAAACAGCAAGCCGGCGAAGGCCTCGGTCAGCCCGATCAGCACGCCGCCCAACAGCGCGCCGGGCATCGAGCCCAGGCCGCCGGTGACGACGATGACAAAGGCAAGCAGCGTATAGCTCGGCCCCAGCGACGGCGTCACATCGATGACCAAGGTCATGATCGCACCGGCCGCACCGACGCAAGCGGCGCCGATGGCGAAGGTCAGCGCATAGAGATGCTTGACGTTGATCCCGACAACCTGCGCGCCGGTATAATTGTCGGCGCAGGCGCGGATCGCAGTGCCGGTGCGGGTGAAGCGGAAAAAGCCGAACAAAACCGCCGTCAGGATGATGGCGGCGGCGCCGGCATAGAGTTTCGAGGCATCGATGATCAGCGGCCCGATCTCAAAGCTGTCATAGGCATAGCTGGTCTGGACGCTGCGCGCGTCCGGGCCAAACACGATCAGCAGCACATTGACGATGATCATGCCGATGGCCACGAGCAACAGGAACTGACTATGTTCGGGCCGGGTGATGAACGGATTGATCAAACCCGCCTGCAGCGCATAGCCGGCAACGAACAGCACGGCCGCGATCGGCACCAGCATCAGCAACGGATCGAGATGGAATTGCGCGAACAACACGACCGCGAGATACATCGCAATCGTCATCATCTCGCCATGGGCGAAATTGACAACCCGCACCACGCCGAACACGACCGACAGCCCAAGCGCCATCAGGCCATAGACCAGCCCGGTCAGGATCCCGGCGACGGCGACGTTCAGATAGACGTCGAACGACACCTTAAGGCCTTCAGCCGCGGCTCTGATACGGCTTCATCGGCCATTCCGGTTTGGCGTTGGCGGCCGCTTTCGGCGCCAGCGTCAACAGTTTGCCGCCGCGATTCTGGATGGCCCCGTTCTTGAGCTTGTCATTCTGACCCTTGGCATTGAACTGGATGCCCGGACCGATGCTGACATTGTCGGTGATATTGGTGGCGCGGATGGCGTCGGCCAACGCTTTGGGGTCGGCGGAGCCGGCGCGCTTGTAGGCGTCGGCGGCGATCAACAGCGCCTCGAATGTATAGACGTGGTTGGTGCTCAGATTGACGCCAGGGCTCGACTTGGCGAGCGCGGCCTCCAAGACCTTGGTGAGCTTCTTGTTCGGGTCCTGGAACGGAACGAAGCTGAGCGGCCCGTCGGACAGCTTGCCGAGCGTCTTGAGATATTGGTCTTCGTACCAGCCCGGCCCCATGCTCATGATCGCCTGCGGCGTCCAGCGCTGCTTGACCAGTTCACGGGTCAGCAGCATCGCATCGTTGAGCCGGCTGACCAGGAGCAAAGCATCGGCATTGGCGGCCTTGGCTTTGGCCACCTCAACCGACAGATCGCGCGCGGCGGGGTCATAGGCGATTTCATCGACGACCTTGTAAGGCATGTTGAACTTCGGCATTACCGCATTGATGCCCTTCGACATCGCGGTGCCGAACGTGTCATTGACATGCATGAAGACGACGGACTTCGGCGCGGAGCCGACGATGCCGAACAGTTCGAGCTGATTGGCGAAGGCGTCACCGAGAATCATTCCCGCGGTCGGGAAGTTGCGGAAAACGAACTTGTAGCCCTGCTCGGTGATATCCGGCGCAGCGGCGATATTGATGACGAAGGGGATGCCCTTCTGCTCGGCGACCTGGGCGATCGCGGAGCTCTGCCCGGAATCGAACGCACCCACCAGCAACTGCGCGCCGTCATTGATCAGCTTCTCGGCGCGGGCGCGCGCGGTGTCGACATTGGACTCGGTGTCGGCGTCCATGATCGTGAGCGCAGGAAGGCCCAGCGACTTCAGGATCGCCGGCGCCACGTCGACGCCGCGCTGGCAGTCCTGGCCGATGCCGGCCTCGAAGCCCGAGCGCGGCAACAGCACGCCGACCTTCAGCGGCGCCTGCTCCGCGCGCAGGAGCGAGGGCGCCGCCAAAACGGCGGCCGCCGCGGCGGTACCGGCCAAAAGATCACGGCGATTGGGCTTGAAAGGGACGCGCAGCATGGAAATCCTCCCCGGAAGGCTTTTATTCGTTCAGTCTGATAAAATGCTAGCGCATGTCCCGGAAAAGTGGAAACCGCTTTTCCGATAAGGACAATTACCCGCCAAACTGCCGCATCACCGCGTCGGCGATCCGCAACAGCGCCCGGTCCTGGCCGTTGCGCACCGACCAGCATCAGCCCGACCGGCAACGCGGTATCCGGCAGCGGCACCGAGATCGGCGCAGAGATCGAAGAAATTGATGATCGACGTATTGCGCAGCACCGACATGTTGCGCGCAGCAAAGACGGTCCGGATCCGCGACCTCGGCGATGGTCGGCGCGACGATCGCGGTGGTCGGCATGGCCATGACATCGAACGCCTTGAGCTGTTCATCCATAGCGGCAACAAGCCGCAGCCGCTGTCGCACCATGTCGGCATAGTCGGCTTCGGCGTCACGGCGCAGCCGCGCTCGATGCGGGCGAGGACATTGGGATCGATATCGGCCGCACGCCGCGTCATCCGGTCGCGATGCAGGACGCAGGATTCCGGCGGCGAAATCCCGCCGCGGCTGTTGATCGCCGTCATGTCGGCGAACAAGGCAAACTCCGCCGGCATGACGTTCATGCCGCTACTGCTGAGCCGCGACATCGCCGCCGAGAAGGCGCCGGCCACGGTGTCGTCCAGCCCTTCAAGCGGAAGCCCGACCGCGACACCAAGTTTCAGTCCGGCAAGTCCGATCGGCTCGAGCGGCGCAAATGTCTCGCCCGCCATCACCGCATCGGCTTTGGCGCATTCGGTGACGGTCTTCGCGATCGGTCCGATCGAATCGAGCGTCTTACTCAGTGGAAAGGCGCCATCGGTCGGTACTCGCTGCCGGCTTGGCTTGAAGCCGATGAGCCCGCACAGCCCCGCCGGCACGCGAACCGAGCCGCCGGTATCGGTGCCGATCGCAATCTCGCTCATGCCGTCGGCGACGGTGACTGGCGCGCCTGACGACGAGCCGCCCGGCACGCGCTTGCGGTCGTGCGGATTGCCCGGCGTGCCGAAGTGCGGATTGGCGCCGATGCCGGAGAAGGCAAATTCAGTCATGTTGGTTTTGGCGACGATGACCGCGCCCGCGGCGCGCAACCGCTGCACCACGACGGCGTCGGACTTGGCCGGCGCGGCCTCTTCGGCAAGGATTTTCGAGCCGGCGCGGGTCGCTTCGCCCGCGACATCGAACAGATCCTTGATGCTGACAAGCACCCCGTCGAGCGGGCCGAGGCTCGCTCCCGCGCGCGGCGCGGGCATCGGCCGCATCGGCTGCGGCCCGCGCGGTATCGCCGTAAACAGTGAGACAGGCACGCGCCCCCTCGCCCTTCGGATCGGCGATACGCGTCAGCGCCTGTTCGAGGCGGTCGCGGCAGGATGGAGGCTTCATGAGGGTACTCGCGGCGGACTTTGAACTCGAATATACAACTGTCCTTAGCGCATGATCCCGAAAAGTGGACACCGGCTTTCCAGGCAATATCATGCGCCAACGAAACATCCGGCGCAGCCCAGCCTGCGCAAATGTGAGCAGTTAAAGGGATAGACCCATGCAAAACGGCAAGCCCACCGTGTGTTTCATCGGCTTTGGCGAAGCGGGCCAGGCGATAGCCGCGGGCCTGCGCGACGCCGGCACGGTGGCGCGGATGTCGGCATGGGACATTCTGTTCCCGAAGAGCGAAGGCGAAAAGCTCGCCAAGGCCGCCGACGCGATCGGCGTGACCGCGCCGCCTCGGCCGCCGATGCGGTGCGCGAGCCGACATCATCATTACCGCGGTGACCGCGGCATCGAGCGTCGACGCCGCCCGGTCAGTGAAGGGGCATCTGGCCGGCAAGCCGTTTTCCTCGACGTCAATTCGGTCTCGCCCGGCCGCAAACAGGATACCGCGAAGCTGATCGGCGACGAGGCGCGCTATGTCGATGTCGCGGTGCTGGCGCCGATCTATCCGGCGCGGCACCAGACGCCGATGCTGCTCGCCGGGCCGCATGCCGACGCGGTTGCGCCCACGCTCGCCGCACTCGGCATGCGCACGACCAGCGCCGGGCCCGAGACCGGCGCCGCGGCCGCGATCAAGATGGTGCGCAGCGTCATGATCAAGGGCATCGAGGCGCTGACCATGGAATGCTTCGTCGCCGCCGCCCGCGCCGGGGTGATCGACGAAGTGGCGGCGTCGCTCAAAAACAATTATCCCGGCCTCGATTGGGCGAAGGTCGTTCCCTACAATCTCGAGCGCATGGCGAGCCACGGCGAGCGCCGCGCCGCCGAGATGGAAGAGGTCGCCGACACATTGCGCGAGCTCGGCGTCGAGCCGCTGATGGCGACAGCCACCGTGAAACGCCAGCGCGAAATGGGCCAGATCGGCAAGCAGCAAGCGGTGCGTACCGTGCTCGACAAGGACCGCACTGCGATGCTCAACGCCATCAGCGCCGCCGCGCGCGACCGGCATTAAGGAAATTTCTCCCTCCCCCTTGTGGGGAGGGCGGGGTGGGCGTCGCGAGGTCGTTCTCAACGGAGACGTTCATCGGAGAGCCGCCTGCTTCCGTACGCGGCCTCCCGACCCCCACCCCTTCCCCTCCCCACAAGAGGGAGGGGAAATCTACCGCCGCTTCTGCTGAGCGATGAATTCGGTCAGCCACTGATATGAGGCTTTCGGCTTGCGTGTCAGATTGGTGAAATCCACGCGCACGATGCCGAAACGGCGGCGATAGCCTTCGGCCCATTCGAAATTGTCGAGCAGCGACCAGACGAAATAGCCGCGCAGATTGACGCCCGCGGCAAGCGCGTGCTGCGCCGCCGTGATGTGATCGCGCAGATAGGCGGTCCGTTCGGCATCGTGCACCTGGCCGTCACCGCCGACGATGTCGTCATAACAGGCGCCGTTTTCGGTAATGTAAATGTCCGGCTTGTTGTAGCGCGCGCTGATGCGGACGAGTTCTTCGGTCAGACTGCGGGGGCCAGCCGCCTTTATCTTCGAGCGCCTGCGGCAGGTCCCAGTGATAAAGGCACAGCCATGGCGTGAGCGCACGCGCGGCAAGCCCATCGACCAGCCGATCGTAGAAATCGAGCCCGCGCTGTTCGACGGCGCCGGCGCCATCGGGGACGATACGCGGCCAGGCGACGGAAAAACGGTAATCGGCGAAGCCGCCGCGCGACAGGAGTTCGATGTCCTCAGGCCAGCGATGATAATGGTCGCAAGCGACATCGCCAGTGTCGCCGCCCTTCACCCGCCCCGGCGAATGCGAAAACACGTCCCAAATGCTCTTGCCGCGGCCGTCCACCTCGACCGCGCCTTCGATCTGATAGCTCGAGGTCGACGCGCCCCAGACGAAATTATCTGGAAACATGATCCCGTCCGCCATTGCCGCGGCCGCCCGCGCGCTTTGCCGCAGCACATTCGGCAGAAAAGGCCCAAAAGAGGCTGCCAGCACGCGCCGGCGCGAGACTTCGAGCATCGTACTCCCACAACGCGACGTTCAATTCATCTACGGCAGCGCCAACCGCGGGCGTCAGCGCCTGCGGCCTGTGCGGCGTTCGCGCGGCGTCACCCGCGAATGCTTGGGCACCGGCCGGCGGCTCGGCTTGGCGCGGCTCTTCGACGGCGGCAGTGCGCCGTCAGCGGCAAGACGCATGCTCCAATATTCCCATGTGCGGGTGACGACATTCGGCATCAGGCTGATCGAGCCGGCGAGCTTGATTTCGCCGGGATGCAGCGGCTGCGGCGTACCAAGCGTCATGGCCCGCAACTGATAGTCGGCGTTCTGGCACATGAAGATCGCGCGCGACACCATCTCTTTCAGGCTGCCGCCGACCACGGTGGCGCCGTGGCGGTTCATCATGACGGCGGAATGCTTGCCGAGTGCGCGCGCCAGCGATTGGCCCTCTTCCGGTTTCACCACCAGAAGATTGGTATCGCCGAATTCGTCGTGCTGATCCCAGAACGGCATGCCCTCGCCGACCGCGCCGCCAAGATGAAATACCGGCACCACCGGCTTGCCGGCGATGGCGAACGGCATGATCGCGGGCGCATGGTGATGCACCACCGCCATGACATCGCTGCGCGCCGCAAAGATGCAGCCATGGATGACGCGCTCGGCATAAAGCTGCACTTTGGGCGGCCGCACCGGCGCCGAATCGAGCGTGAATTCGAGGATATCGTCGGGCTCGATCACGGCCGGCGACCGCGAGCGCGACAGGAGATAACGGCCCGGATCGGTCGGGTGACGCACGCTGACATGGCCGAAAGCGTCAAGCACGCCCTCATGCGCCAGAATGCGGTTGGCGAGCGCGAGCTCCTCGATAACGTCGGTCAACTTGTCAGGCACAACTTCCCCCTGCAATTTCGCTTTCGTTTGAGAGTATAGAGCGGCTGGCGGCGGCAAAATTCGGCAAAATTGCTACGCCGTCAACTCGCGCACATTATAGGCGCGAACGGGGCGGTGCAGGCCCTTCAAATCGAGCTCGCCGAGCGATTCCATGCTGACGGCCCCCTCGACGGCAAGCTGGACCCGGCCGTCGATCAAAATCTGCCCGTCGGCGGCCTGCGCGCAGAGCCGGGAGCCGAGATTCACCACGGTTCCGGCAGCCGTATAATGAAACCGGCCCTCGTAGCCGACATTGCCCAATGTGGCATGCCCCGAGGCGATACCGATGCCGAAGCCGAGCTCATGGCCCAGGCGGCGCCATTTATCCGCAAGCGTTGCCATCTGCGCCCGCATTTCGACCGCCATCCGCACTGCCCGCAGTGTCGGATCTGGGCACGGGATCGGATCGTTGAAGATGATCAAGAGCCCGTCCCCGGCGAAGTGCTGCAGCGTGCCCTCGAAGCGGTCGATCTGTTCGCCCATGCAGCGGTAATATTCCTGCAGCACGGCGATGATGTCTTCGGGCTCCGCGCTCTCGGCAAAGGCGGTGAAGCCGCGCAGGTCGCAGAACACGACGGTGATGTCGCGGCGGTGGGTCTCCAGAAGCTTCCCGTCGCCCGACGAGACGACCAGCTTGGCGATCTGCGGCGACAGAAAATTCTTGAGCCGGTTCATGCGGTCGAGCTCGGCGACCTGCTCGCCGACGCGCTGCTCGAGCGTCTGATTCCACGTCGCGAGATCGGTCGCCTGGGCCTGGACCTGATCATGCAAGGTTTTGACCCGCAGCATCGACCGCACCCGCGCCACCAAAGCGGCCTGGTCGATCGGCTTGGTCAGATATTCGTCGGCCCCGGCATCGAGTCCGGCGACGACATCCTGCGACGCCGCGCGCGCGGTACACAAGATGATCGGAATGAACGGCAGCGACGGATCGCTCTTGAGCCGCCGGCACACTTCGAAACCGTCGAGCTTCGGCATCTCGACATCGAGCAGCAAAAGATCGGGCAGATGCTGCTTGACGCTCGCCAGCGCCTCTTCGCCGTCGGCGGCCTGCAGCAATTCGTAACCGTGCTTTTCCAGCCGCGTCATCAGGATATCGCGGTTGGTTTCGTTGTCGTCGACGACCAGGATGCGGGCGGGATTATGCATGCGATGGCGCTGCTCGGTTAGGGCAGGAATTCCTTGATCTTGGCCAGCAATTGCCGTGGACTGTACGGCTTGGTGACATAGGCATCGCAGCCGGCTGCGCGCGCCTTACCTTCGTCGCCGCTCAATGCATAGGACGTCACGACGATGATCGGAATATTCTTCAGTTCCGGATCGGCCTTGATGCGGCGCGTCGCCTCGTAGCCGTCCAGGAGCGGCAGCTGAATATCCATCAGGATGAGATCGGGACGCTGCTCCTTGGCGGCGGCGACTCCGGCCTCGCCGTCCCATGCTTCCGACATGTCGTAACCGACGCTGGCGAGCAGATCGCGGAGAATTTGACGATTATCCTCCTGATCCTCGACGACAAGAATACGCTTGCTCATTCCCCGCCCCCAACCTGGCTGTCGGCCTTCAGCGGCAGCGTGAAGAAGAAGGTCGAACCGCTGCCGACCACAGATTCGACCCAGAGCTTGCCGCCATGCATCTCGACGATGCGCTTGGCGATCGACAGGCCGAGCCCGGTGCCGCCCTTGGCTTTGGTCTGCGTCGAATCCGATTGCTTGAACTCCTCGAAGATCTTGGCTTGGTCGTCTGCGGCAATGCCGGGCCCGGTGTCGTTCACCGCGATCGTATAGCTGCCGTTGGCGGCGCTTGCCCGCATGGTCACCGCTCCGGTATCGGTGAACTTGATCGCATTGCCGACCAGATTGAGCAGAACCTGCGACAGCCGCCGTTCGTCGCCGTGCGCCACCGGCAGATCAGGCGGCACATCAAGCTTGAAACCGAGTTTCTTGTTGCCGGCGAGCGGCTCGACGGCGATATAGACGCCCTGCATCATCTCCTTGATCGAATAATCGTTGAGCGTGAGCACGAGCTGGCCGGCCTCGATCTTGGACAGATCGAGCACGTCGTTGATGAGCCCGAGGAGATGCTTGCCGTTGGTCTGCACGCGTTCGAGCACATTGCGCATCTTTTCCGGCGCATCGCCATAGATGCCGTCGATGATCAGTTCGGTATAGCCGAGAATGGCGTTGAGCGGCGTGCGCAATTCGTGGCTCATATTGGCGAGGAATTGCGACTTGTGCTTGCTCGCCTCCTCGACCTGCCGGCTCTTTTCCTGGATTTCCTCGAACAGCCGCACATTCTCGATGGCGATCACCGCCTGGTCGGCGAAGGTCTGAGCCAGCTCGATCTGCTTCTCGGTAAACGGCTTGACCTCGCTCCGCATCATCACGATGACCCCGGTCGGCGCGCCTTCGCGCAGCATCGGCACGCCGAGTAGCGTGCGGACATTGCCGAATTTCGTGAATTGCGTGTTCTTATACGCCGGATCGGCCATCACATCGGGTATCTGAACGGTAGTCCCGCCGGCGACGGTGCGACCGACCACTGATCCCTCCCCTGTCGGAATCGAGTGCTCGGCGGCATATTGCTTGAATTCAGCCGAAAAGCCGTACATCGAGATTGCTCGGTAGCCGCCCTCTTCGGCGCGATTGATCGACGCCTTTTCGGCCTCGCAAAGCTCGGCTGCGGATTCCACGAGCGTGTCGAGCACGGTTTGCAGGTCGAAGGTCGAGCGGCTGATGATTTTCAGCACGTCGGCCGTCGCAGTCTGCTGCTGCAGCGATTCGCTCAATTCGGCGGTACGCTCTTGCTCGGCCCTGAATAGCCGCATGTTCTCGATAGCGATCACCGCCTGGTCGGCGAATGTTCTTGGCGAGATCGATCTGCTTCTCGGTAAACGGCCGCACTGCGCGGCGCATCAGATGACGAAGACCCCGACCGGCGCCCCTTTCGCTTGCAGCATCGGCACTACGAGCATGGTACGCGAACCTACCCTGCGGTACCATTCGTCTCATGGTGAGTTCCGGATCGACTTCGATGTCGGCGGCGTAGACAACTCGGCGCTCCATCGCCGCCCGTCCGGTAATCGTGCTGCGCCCGGTGAGACTCGGGATATGTATGGCGAACCGTCACGGCCCGCGCTCGCACATCGGCTATTCCGGCGCCGCGCCGTGGCAGCGACGCGATGTGATAACTCACTTCCTTCGTAGCGAATTCATGACCGCCAATCTCTGCCTCGCACAACCTGCGCCGCCTCTCCAGCAGACGTCGAACACCGGCTGCAAATCGCAAGGTCGAACTGGAAATAATGCTTCAGCACTTCCGACGTCGCCGTCTGCTGCTCAAGCGCTTCGCTGAGTTCATGCGTGCGCAGCTCGACCTTCTTCTCGAGGTCGGCATAGGATTCCTGCAGCTGGCCGGCCATGTCGTTGAATTGGTCGGCCAGCGCCTCGACCTCGTCGCCGGTTTTGATCCTGATGCGCTGGGACAGATCGCCCGAGCCGATGCGGGCGGCGCCGGCGCGCAGCGCCTGGATCGGCCCCACCATGCGGCCGGCGAGAAAGATGCCGGCGATGAAAGCGAGCGCGAGCGCGCCGAACAGCACATAGCCGGTGCGCTCGATCGATGCATAAAGCGGCGCGTAAGCTTCTGCGATCGGCGTTTCGACGAAGACGAACCAGCCGAGCGGATTGACCGGAGCAAACGCCGTCAGCACTTGGTGGCCGCCGATGTCGAGCGCCTCCTGCACAGCATCGCCCGCCGAACCGGCCCGCGCGCTTTCGACCTGGGCCAACCGGGCCATATCGGTATTGCGCAGCACCAGGCTGATATCGGGATGGGCGATGAGACGGCCGTCGGCGTCGACGACATAGGCGCGACCCTTGACGCCGACCTTGATCTTCGACACCACGTCCCAGATCAGCTTGAGATTGACCTGCGCGATGCTGACGCCGGAATCACGCCGCGCGCCGGCGAGCGCGATCGTCATATAGGGCTCGGACTCGCGGCGGAAATAGACCGGTCCGTAATAGACCTTGTTGGCCATCGGCCTGCTTGAATTCCGGCTTGTCGGAATAATCGATGCCGCTGCCGACCACGTCCATGGTGAGCCGCGACACTTTGAGCTGCTCGTGGCCGGAGGCGTCGATCTGCGTCAATTCGGTGATCGCCGGCACCTGGCGCAGCAGGCGGAGCGCATCGAAGCGCCGCTGATCGAGCGTGCCGTCGGTCCACGGCAGCTGCGTGGTCCAGCCGACCTGGCTGTCGATCTGGGTGATGAATTCCTCGATCTTGTCGGCGGCGGCCTGCGCCTGCAGGCGCTGGGTCTCGATCAGCGCCGACTTGTGCTCACGATAGGAGAACCAGACCTCGAAGGCGCCGTTGCCGACCAGCGCCAGCACCACGACCGTAATCAGCAGCGCGACGTATTTGACGAACAGCCGGCTGCGGACGACCGAGGTCGAGGACGGCGAAGCCGCCGCGCCGGGGCCATTGGAACCCGCTCCCAGCGCCCCTCTGTCCGATCCGGCTCTTTGCGATCGACGTCGGCCTTCATAGGCCCATATTAGCATTTCTGCCCACGATTGGACCGGCTCATTCGATGACTTCGTCGGCCAGCGCGACAAATTCCGGCGGTAGATTAATGCCCGTAGCCTTGGCGGTTTTCAGGTTAACGACCAGCGGATAACGGGTCGGCTCCTCGAACGGCAGATCGCCGGGCTTGGCGCCCTTGAAGATGCGGGCGACGAGGTCGGCGGCACGCTGGAACGATTCCGTGAGGTCGGGCCCATACGACATCAGCCCGCCATCCTTGGTCATGAATGTATATTCGTACATCGCCGGAATATGGTGGGCGGCGGCATAATCGAATACGCGCTTGCGATTGAGCACCGTCAGCGAGTCGGCGACCATCAGGATCGCGTCGGGCGGATCGCGGTCCATCGCTTCGAAGACGCCGTTGAAGTCGTCGGGCTCGCGCACGCCGAGCGGCTGCACCTCACATCGATCGATTTCGCGGCTGCCGATGACAACTCGTAGCGCATGCTCATGCCGAGGTCGTCCTTGTTCCACAGCATGGCGACACGTTTGACGCTCGGCACCGCCTGTTTGATCAGCGCCAGACGCTTGGTCGACAAAGCCGTCGCATTGTCAGAAATGCCGGTGACGTTGCCGTCGGGATGGGCAAGCGAGCCGATGAGATGCGTGGCGACGGGATCGCCGGCGCCGAATGCGACAACGGTAGGTACGTTCTCGACCTTGCAGGCCAACACGGTTGGAAATCCGGTCACGACCACAAGATCGACCTGGTCCGCCTTCATCGCGCGTACTGTTGCGCCGAGCTTGTTGACTTGGCCGCCAACACCGCGCGCATCGAGGGCCAGATTTTGCCCGAGTACGTAGCCTTGCTGAGCCAACTGCTTGAGCAGGATCGTGCCTAGGGGCGATTTTTCGTCAATGGGTCCCGTCGGCGTCAACGTGCCCAGGCGATGGATTTTTGCCGCCTGGGACAGCGCCGGCCGTGGCCAAACCGCGGCGCCGCCAAGCGCGGCCGCACCAGCCAGTACGCCGCCCCGAGTCAAGAAATCGCGTCGTTTCATGGCACTCTCCGACCAAAAAGCTTAGAAGCCTAACACGTACCGGTACGGCACTTGTGCCGCAGATCGCGCGATACATGGAAATGATTGCGCCAATCCGGGCGCCCACAAGGCTTCAAACAGCGCGGTCGCGGTGTGAAATCTCGATGACGCGCGCCCGCGCCGCCAGCTGATCGACCAGTGCATCGGCCTTCGTCTTGTTGGCGCTGTCGAGATTGGCGTCCCATTCGTCGAGCAGATAGAAATCGGCCTCGGTGCATTCGACGATTTCCTGCAGCGATTTGAGCTGCCGCTCGCCGGAGGAGAAGCCGAGCTTGTTGTCCATGGATTCGTGCGACACCACGACGTCGTCCTCGTCATCACCTTCGACATCGACCGGATCGACGCCGGAGGTAAACTGAAAGACCAACCGGTCGGTCGTCGGCCAATAATAGGCGCGCGTCTTCAGTTCGGTCTTGAGGGTCGCCAACAGCGACGATTTTCCGGCACCGTTGGCGCCGCGCACATTGATGCGCCCGGTCGGCCGCGCCTGGGCGATGCGGAGCGCGTCGCCGAGCGAGGAGACGACATGAGCATCGCTGCCTTCGCGCAGAACCAGCTTGTCGAATTTGATGCGCTCGTCGAACTCCGGGTCGGACTCCGGCAGCATATTGGTGGCAACCCCGCCGAAGCGGGTCCAAATGGCGATGAAATCGTTCCAGCCGGTCGCCAACAGATGCAACTCGTAGCTCATGTCGATCTGCCGCGGCAGCGTGGTCGCGAGCCCGACCAGGAGCGCGGTATTGCCGACATTATGCATCGCCACCGAGGTGATAGTGGCGAAGATGATCGCCAGGCTGACGATGCCGCTCATCGCGCTCATGCCCTCGCGGGCGACGATGGCGCGGATCTGCGCGGTCAGGCCCTCGCGCAGCCGGGTCTTGAAGCCCGCGAGCCAGAGCCGAAGATTGTAGCGATTGCCGGCAAAAACATTGTCCCAGCCGGTATAGCCTTGCGCGGTGATGCGGTTGTTGCGGCGCTGGTTTTCGAGATAGGCCTGCGCGATCGGGGTCTGCAGCGCCCATTGCATCAGGAGCAGCGCGATGAAGGCGCCGACATAGGCGAACGGCAGGCTGGCGTCGATCTCGGCGCCGAGCACCAGCGCATTGAAAGTCAGGCCGAGCATGAGCTTGAGCGCGAATTCGAGCTCATACATCACGCTGAAGAACACCTGATAGGTCTCGCCGGTGAGGAACGGCTCGATCTGCTCGCGGGTCGGCTTGTCATTCAGGAGCTTGACCTTGCCGCGGTTCTCGCGCGCGAAACGCAGCATGTATTTGCCGAAGCCGCGATAGCCGGCGCGCTCGGCGAAGACCCAGCTGACGACGCCGATCACATAGGCGATCGATTGCGTCGTCAGAATCCAAAGCAAGTCTCTGATCAGAAATTCGCCGACGGCGACGCGTCGGCCGGCATTGATGACGAGCCAAGTTGTCGTTGCCGACAGCATGGACTCGACCACCATCAGCACGATCATCACCAGCAGCGCCGGCGAGACGAGGTAGCGGACGAGCTGCAGTCGTGAAATCTGCTGTTGCGGCATGAAGGTCCCGGCGTGCCGGCGCCCAGGCGCCATTGGCTCAATTCTAGCTCATCCAGACCCCAATTCGAGCGTCAGCGCAATGCCGGCGCCGGGGGATTTCCCCTGCTTGGTCAACACCTTTGGGCTGGTGGTAAGCGGCTGACAGTCGCCTTATGCCTGCGCCGGCTTGCGGCTCTCCAGGTCGCTTTGCAGGCGATTGATATTGTCGAACAGCCGTTCCGTCGCCAGCCGCAGGAAATAGAAGCCGAAGGTCGGGTTCTGGTAATAGAGCTCCTCGACCTGCTCATAGCTGATCGACAGCGCCTCGCCGGCTTCGATGCATTCCAGCGTCGCGGTGCGTCGGTTGTCCGGCGCCAGCATCGCGAGCTCGCCCACCACCTGGCCCGGCTTCAGCTCGATGCCGAGCTCGTGCAGCAGGAAGCGGCCGGTGACGATGCAGAACATTTCGTGGGCTTCCTCCCCCTTGGCGAACAGGATGTCGCCTTTCCGGAACAGGCGCCGCGCCATGAACGGCTTGAGCCAATCCATCGAGGTCGAGCCGCGAATGGCGCTGCGCACGTTCCGGATCAGGACCAGCATCTGATAGAGACGGTAGCCGTTGAGCGGCAGCGCCACGAGTTGCAGCGCGAACGGTATCCATTCGTGGGCGAACAAGTAGAAGGCGATCAGCACGCAATTGGCGACGATGGCGAGGATGCGCAGCGGGACCATGGTCTTGGTCGAGGCGGTCGCCACGATCATCAGCGAGCCGACGCTGTTTAATAGATTTTCCCAATGCATGAATCGCCTCCGCCGACCGCCTCTATCCGCAAGTCCCGTACTTCGTCATCAAACGCGCAGGGCCTTCCCGCGCTTCATCTGCAACACGCCGCAATCGCTGACACATGAGCTTCCAGTGCTTGGGCGCTTTAGGCCCGCTCGCGCCAGAATCCCCCTGCACCAGGATTATGACAACGCAGTGAGCGCGGGGGAAATTAAAGTCTTATGGATTTCATGGGAACGGCCAACGCACCGGCCGGTAAACGCCATGATCCGCTCCGGCGCCTGCGCCGATGTGCCATCTTTGCGCGGGTTGGCTGGTCCGATTTCCTGCTCAATACGTATTTACTGTAATGCGCTGCGGATGCCGCCGGACCGCCCAAATGGCCGAATTTCGGCTGGCCGAGCCGGATACGAGGGCGTAATTTGACGGCCAAGCACAGGTTTTTGGCCGGATTTACCGCTACGGAGACCGCGTCATCATCAAGACGGGTATGGCGAATATCGCGCAATTCACAGCGCCGCTACGCCGTTTCGGCGCATCGTCCTTCGCTCGCACTGTAGTGACCATCGTCGGACTGTCGGCGATGACGGCCTATACCGTTCCCGACCTGCGCGCGCCCGCCGGCAGCTGGATCCTGGCCTGCCTGTGGTTCTGTCTCGCCTATTTCGCCGTCGATACCGCGGTGCGCATCCGCATCGCCATTCAGGCCGGGACAGCGCGGCATTATTTGCTTTCGGCCTCCGGCTTTGCCGACGTGATCAGCGTGATCGCCGTTCCGGCCGCATTGTTGTACGGCGCCGACCAAGCGACCGCGTGGCTGTGGGCATCGCTGTGGATTTTCAAGCTGGCGCAGCTGTCGCCCGGCTTCGGTGAGCTTGGCCGTGTCTTCGTGCAAGAGGCAAAGCCTCTCGCCAGCGTGCTGGCGCTGTTTCTGATCATTCTGTTTCTGTCCTCCGCGATCATGTTCGTCACCGAGCGCCGCCTGCAGCCGGGCGCCTTCGGCAACCTGCCGGAGGCGCTGTGGTGGGCGGTTGTAACGCTGACCACAACCGGCTACGGCGACAAGGTCCCGATCACTTGGCTCGGGCGGCTTCTGGGTGGTGTGGTCATGATCGGCGGCATCGCCACGTTCGGTCTGTGCACCGGCATTCTCGCCACCGGCTTCGCGGCCGAGACCCGCCGGCGTAATTTCATTCAGACCTGGGATCTGGTCAGCAAGGTACCGTTCTTCCAGTCGCTCGACCCTTCGGCCATTACCGAGATCACCCACATGTTGCGGCGGCTGGAAGTGCCTGAACGGACCGCTATCATCCGCCGCGGCAAGGCCGGCGACTGCATGTATTTCATCGCCGCCGGCGAAGTGCAGGTGGACATCAGGCCGGAGCCGATCCGGCTTGGCGCCGGCACTTTCTTCGGCGAACTCGCGCTTCTCGGCGATTCGGTGCGCAGCGCCAATGTCACCACGACCACGCCGTCGAGCCTGCTCATGCTCGATCTCGCCGACTTCCGCACGCTGACGGCGCATCACCCCGACCTCAAACGCGCCATCGACGCCGAGGGGCAGCGCCGCATGCGCGAAAATCAGGAGATGCAAGATCTTCAGCGCGTGAGCGGGACGGTCCCCTCCTGAGGCAGCGGCGCGGCGCCTCACCAAACCAGATCATTTCAACACGTGTCGAAATCGAGCCGGATGTGACTTCATGACCAATCCTGTTGCCAAGCCTGTTGCGCTAATTACCGGGGCGACCGGCCAGGACGGCGCGTATCTCGCCGAGCTCCTGCTCGGCAAAGGCTATGTCGTCCACGGCATCAAACGGCGCTCCTCCTCGTTCAACACCGCGCGCGTCGATCATCTGTATCGCGACCCGCACGGCGCCGGCGTGCGGTTCTTCCTGCACTACGGCGACATGACCGATTCGACCAATCTCATCCGCATCATTCAGGAAGTGCAGCCGACCGAGATCTATAATCTCGCCGCGCAGAGCCACGTGCGGGTGTCGTTCGAAACGCCGGAATACACCGCCAACGCCGACGCGCTCGGCACGCTGCGGCTGCTCGAGGCGATCCGCATCCTGCGCATGGAGGACAAGGTCCGCTTCTACCAGGCTTCGACATCGGAGCTCTACGGCATGGTGCAGGAAGTGCCACAGCGCGAAACCACGCCGTTCTACCCGCGGTCGCCTTATGCGGTAGCAAAGCTCTATGCCTATTGGATCACGGTCAATTACCGCGAAGCCTATAAGATGCACGCCTCGAACGGGATCCTGTTCAACCACGAAGGCCCGACCCGCGGCGAGACCTTCGTTACCCGCAAGATCAGCCGCGCGGTCGCCGCGATCGAGCTCGGCCGGCAGAACAAGTTGTTCCTCGGCAACCTCTCGGCCCGGCGCGACTGGGGTCATGCGCGCGACTATGTCGAAGGCATGTGGCTGATCCTGCAGCAGTCGGAGCCCGACGACTATGTGCTGGCGACCGGCGAGGAACACTCGGTGCGCGAATTTGTCGAGAAAGCCTTCGGCTGTATCGGCCGGAAGATCGAGTGGCGGGGCTCAGGCGTAACCGAGCAGGGTATCGACACCCGCGACGGCACCGTGCTCATCGAGATCGATCCGCGCTATTTCAGGCCCACCGAAACCGATGCCCTGCTCGGCGATCCGAGCAAGGCACGGCAAAAGCTCGGCTGGACGCACAAAGTCTCGTTCGACCAATTGGTGCGCGAAATGGTAGAAAGCGATATCGGCGAGATGCGCGAGAATGGCGCGCACCGCAACGTGCAGGATTAAGGCAGCGAGGAACCGTGAGCGAGGCTCAGGTCAAATTCGATTTGCGCGGCAAGCGCGTCTTTGTGGCGGGCCATGCCGGCATGGCCGGTTCCGCGATCGTGCGCCGGCTGCAAACCGAAGGCTGCGACATCATTTCGGCGCCGCGGCGCGAGCTCGATCTGCGCCAGTCCGAACAGGTCGACCGCTTCATGGCGAAAGCGAAGCCGGATGCGGTCTTTGTCGCCGCCGGCAAGGTCGGCGGCATTCGCGCCAACAGCACGTTTCCCGCCGAATTCATCGCCGACAATCTCGCCATCGCGCTCAACACCATCCGCGCCGCGCACGATTGCCAGGTCAAGAAACTCGTCTATCTCGGCTCGTCGTGCATCTATCCGCGACAGGCGCCGCAACCGATGCAGCCGGACATGCTGCTGACCGGTCCGATCGAGCCGACCAATCAGTGGTACGGCATCGCCAAGATCGCCGGCATCAAATTGTGCGAAGCTTACCGCCTGCAATACGGCGACGATTTCGTCGCGGTGATGCCGACCAATCTTTACGGGCCGGGCGACAATTATCATCCGCTCGACAGCCACGTGCCTGCCGCTCTGGTGCGGCGCTTCCACGAGGCCAAGATCAACGGCGAGCCGAACGTCGTGGTCTGGGGCACCGGCGCGCCGCAGCGCGAATTCATGGCAGTTGACGATCTCGCCGACGCCTGCGTGTTCGTGATGAAGAGCTATTCGGATCTGCAATTTCTCAATATCGGCACCGGTGAAGATATTTCGATCGCTGAATTCGCACGCACCGTCGCCGACATCGTCGGCTATCCGGGCGAGATCAAGTTCGACACGTCGCGGCCGGACGGCGCGCCGCGCAAGCTCCTCGACGTGTCGCCCATCAATGCGCTCGGCTGGCACGCCAAAATTCCGCTGCGCGAAGGGCTCAAGCGCATGTATGCCGACTTCGTCGAAAACTACGATGCGATCCGCGCCAAAACGGCGAGCAAAGCTGAAAAGCAGTCGGCTTAACCGGCTACTCCACCGGCGCCCATTTCTGCAGGCGTTTCCCGGTATCGACCTCGCCGGTGTAAAAATTTCCGCGCGAATCGAAAGCGCCGGCATGCACCCAGTGGAATTGTCCGGCGTTGCGGCCCGACCCGCCGAACGTCCCGACCACCGCACCATCGGCCACGCGCACCGATTCCATCAAGTTGTTGGTGCCGTCGAGCAGGACGAAATATCTCTGCCGCTTGTCGAGCGGCGAGAAGGCAACGATTCCAGGCCGAGCCCGCCCCTTTAGTTTTCGCATCGAAGACATACTGGCGTACGAAAGTGCCGTCCTTTTGGAACACCTGCACGCGATTGTTGGCGCGGTCGCAAACATAGACCAGGCCGTCTTTGGCCAGCCCGATACAATGCACCGGATTAGCGAATTGCGGCGAGTCCGGCGTGTAAGGCGGCAGCTTGTCGTCGGTCGGCGGCTTGCCGTAGGCGCCCCAGATCCGTTTGATCTCGCCGGTATCGGCGTCCAGCACCGCGACACGATGATTGCCGTAGCCATCGGCGACATAAACTTCGTTGGCCTTCGGATCGAGTTTCAGATCGGCGACGCGGCCGAACTGCGTGAGATCGGTGCTCGACGTGAGCGGACCCTTCCTGCCGAGTTCTTTGACGAACTTTCCGTCGGTCGTGAATTTCAGGATCATATTGTCGGTTTCGCCGTTGCCGGACAGCCAGACGAAGCCTTTGTTGTCGACGAGGATGCCGTGCTCCTGCAGCGGCCAGTCGTAGCCTAAATTATCGCCTGGCCCGCCCCACGACTTCACCACATTGCCGGCCTGGTCGAACACCAGTACCGAGGGCGCCGGCACACAGCATTTCGAGCGCGGCGGATTGAGCGCGGCACCCTTCTCGTCATCGGTGAGCGAACGGGGACGCTGAAACACCCAGATATTGTCCTGGGCGTCGATGGCCATGCCGCCGACCTGGCCGATGATCCAATTGTTGGGCAGTGGCTTTGGCCAATAAGGATCGACGCGGAAAGCCGGACTTTGGGCATGGGCGGAGAAAACACCGGCCAGCATCACTGCAACAACAGCGAGCGCACGCGACCATACTCGACAGACTTTCATTTCATCCCCTCGCCATAATTCACGCCGTTGCGTCAGTGTATCTCGGGCTCCGCAATCGCCGCCTGGCCTTGCAGAAAATCGAAGTCGCAACCTTCGTCGGCCTGGCCGATATGCTGCGAGAACATCGCGCCATAGCCCCGCAGGTAATGCGGCGGCGGCGACTTCCAGACCGCGCGGCGCTGGGCCAGTTCCTCTTCACTGACGTGAAGATGAATTTTGCGCTTATCCACATCGACCTCGATCTCGTCGCCGGTCTTAACGAAAGCCAGCGGCCCGCCGACAAAGCTCTCCGGCGCGACATGCAGGATACAGGCGCCGTAGCTGGTGCCGCTCATGCGCGCATCGGAGATCCGCAACATGTCGCGCACGCCGGCCTTGAGCAGCTTTTTCGGGATCGGCAATTGGCCCCATTCCGGCATGCCCGGGCCCGCCCTTCGGGCCGCCGTTCTTGAGCACCAGCACATGATCGGGCGTGACGTCGAGATCGTCGCGGTCGACCGCACGCGCCATCTCCTCGTAATTCTCGAAGGCGAGCGCCTTGCCGCGATGCTTGAGCAGCCGCTTCTCGGCCGCAGCCGGCTTCATTACGCAGCCGCGCGGCGCCAGATTGCCGGTAAGCACGGCGGTGGCGCCTTCCGGATAGAGCGGCTCCTTGAGCGAATGGATGACGTCGGCCAGATGCACCTGGCTGCCGGCGAGGTTGTCGCCGACGGTCCGGCCATTCACGGTCAGGCAGGAGAGATCGAGCAGATCCTTCATCTGCCCCATCAGCGCCCGCAGACCGCCGGCATAGAAGAAGTCCTCCATCAGATATTTGCCCGACGGCGTGATATTGGCGATCACCGGCACCTGCCGCGAAATCGCGTCGAACTTCGCCATGTCGAGCGCAATGCCGGCACGGCGCGCCATGGCAATGACGTGAATGATCGCATTGGTCGAACCGCCGAGCGCCATATGCACGCGAATGGCATTGTCGAAGGCGGCCGGCGTCAGAATTTTCTGCGGCGTCAGATCTTCCCACACCATCTCGACGGCGCGGCGGCCGGTGGCCGCGCACATGCGCGGATGATTGGCGTCCGGCGCCGGGATCGACGACGCGCCCGGCAGCGCGAGCCCGAGCGCTTCGGTGATCGCCATCATGGTGGCGGCGGTGCCCATCACCATGCAGGTGCCGAACGAGCGCGAGATGCCGCTCTCGATCTCGTTCCATTCCTCGTCGCCGATCCGTCCGGCGCGCTTCTCGTCCCAGTATTTCCACGCGTCCGAGCCCGAGCCGAGAACGTTGCCGCGCCAATTGCCGCGCAGCATCGGGCCTGCCGGGATATAGATCGCCGGAATCCCCATGCTGATCGCGCCCATCACCAGGCCGGGCGTGGTCTTGTCGCAGCCGCCCATCAGCACCGCGCCGTCGATCGGATGGCTGCGCAGCAATTCCTCGCACTCCATGGCGAGGAAATTGCGGTAGAGCATGGTGGATGGCTTTACGAACGGCTCGGCCAGCGACATCGCCGGCAATTCAATGGGAAAGCCGCCGGCCTGGAAGACGCCGCGTTTGACGTCCTCGGCGCGGTCGCGCAGATGGCCGTGGCAGGCGTTGATCTCGCTCCAGGTATTGATGATGCCGATCACCGGCTTGCCGCCCCAGTCAGCCTGGTCATAGCCGAACTGCCGCAGCCGCGAGCGATGGCCGAACGAACGCAGATCGTTCTTGCCGAGCCAGCGATAGCTGCGCAGATCCTCGGGCAACTTTGTTTTCACGCTCATGCTTATTCCACTCACCTCAGCTCGCGATCCGGCGAGCCAAGAAGCGGGCGCTCCGAGGCTCGGGCCATCGACTTTATCCTTTACTGCTGTTCTGCCAAACGCAAAAAACCCCGGCGAACGGATCGCCGGGGTGAACGCGGTAACCGCGCCAGCGTGGCGCTACGGCCACTTCAGATTGATACCGACCCGCAGAATGTTGTCGGTAAATTTGGAGCTTGAGCCCGGCGCCAGGAGACACACATGCGTGTCGCAGAAACCGAGGCCGGACGTCACAATACCTGTTGCCCCGGTGGTGTTGATCGTGCCCAGGTCCATGTACAGATATTCGATCATCCAGCTCCAATTTCCGACAATGTGCCCGCGCACGCCGGTGCCGATGGCAAAGCCGGTATTGGTGTCATTGAACGTCAGTGATGCGACCGCGCCCGGGCCGGTGATCGTCTCGATAGTCCTGATATTGCCATAGGCAAGACCGCCGGTGACGTACCAGAGGTATTCGGACATGTTCGTCGTGATGCCGATATTGCCGCGCACGGTGCCGAACCACCGCAGCCGCTGGCTCATACTCTCGGTGAAGGGACCGTTGGCGCATGCGCTCACCGGGCAAACAAAAATTCCCGATCCGCTTTGGCCTGAGCCTTGAAAGTCGGCCACGACGCCAAAAACCCAGTTCGCCGTTTGCCAATCGTAACCGATCTGGCCGCCGCCAACCGCGCCATTGACGCCAAAGCTGCTCTGGCTGCTGAACAACAGGCCGGTCGGATCGGAGAAGGATACCGTCGAGTTCGAATTGCCCCAGCTGTAGCCGGCATTGCCGCCGACATAGAAGCCGGTCCAGGTCCAGACAGGAGCGGGAGGCGGCGGCGGGTCGGCCGGCGGATGATGGGGTTTCGGGGCTGCCAAGGCGACGCCGCCCAGCAACAAACCTGCCGTCATCACCACAATCGCGAGCGCGTGACGCATCGGGAAGCTCCCGCCCTACCGCCGCAAGTTGAGATGAATTATCGCGCCGCTTTTTTTGCTGCGTCCAGAGAAAGCGGGGTTTTCACATCTTGATCACGTCGATTTCAGGCAGGGCGTGTTTTTGCAGTCACAAATGGAACTTTTTGCGGTGCGGCATACAGCGACCAAACAAATCGACTTTCAGATCCGACTTTCAGATGCGCTCGCGCGCGCTTCCGCAGCAACAACGGCAGCTTGACTGGATCGGAGCTTTTTAGGCGCACCGGGGCGGCAGCTCAGCCTATGAGCAACGCCAGGATGGCGGCGAGCAACAACCCCGAAAGCACGGTGAAGACCGTGACATTGACATCGAAGCGCCAATGCGCAGGTCCGAAGGGCGGCTTGAACGGCACATAGCCGTTTTGATCGTAAAGCGAGCCTTGGTACAGCGGGCGTGCAAAGACGGTCGTGAAAAACGCACCATAGATCGCAACGCTCAGTGCCGCCGCAAGATAGAGCCGCTCGAGCCCGCCGGCCCAGATCAGATAAAGCGCGATCACGCCGACGCCGGAATACGACAGAATTTGCCAGACGACGTGAAAGCGCGCGTGCCCAGTCCACGCCGGATTGGTGGCGTGGGTCTGGTTGATGTCGGCCTTGAGCGTACCGAGGCTGTAGCCGAGCACGGTCAAGGTCAGCAGAATGCGGGCGGCAGTGAGCAATGCCCTACTCCGCCGTCGCGCCGGTGGCTTTCACCACCTTGGCCCATTTGTCGGTCTCCGAGGCGATGACTTTGCCGAAATCCTCCGGCGTGCCCGGAATCAAAGTGCCGCCGAGCTCGGCGAGCTTGGCTTGCACGCCCGGATCGGCCAGCGCCTCGTTGATCGTCTTATTGAGCCGGTCGATGATCGGCCGCGGTGTGCCCTTGGGCACCGCCATGCCGAACCAGGCGCTTGCTTCATAGCCGGGCACGGTCTCGGCCACCGTTGGCACGTCGGGCAGCGACTTCTCGCGCACCGCGGTCGTCACCGCAATTGCGCGCAGCCGCCCGGCGCGGATATGCCCGATCGACGACGGCATGTTGTCGAACATCACCTGCACCTGGTCGGCGAGCATGTCGACGAGTGCCGGCCCGGCGCCGCGATAGGGCACATGCACCATGTTGACGCCGGTCATCATCATGAACAGCGCACCGGACAGATGCACCGAGGTGCCGATCCCGGACGACGCCATGTTCACCTTGCCCGCATTGGCCTTGGCATAGTCGATGAATTCCTGGACGGTCTTCGCCGGCACGTTCGGATTGACTTCCATGATATTGGGCACGCGGATGAAGCCCGCGACCGGCGCCATGTCGTCGATGAAATTGAACGGCAGGTTCTTGTAGAGCGTTGCATTGATCGCATTGGCCGGATTGACCAGGAATACCGTGTAACCGTCGGGCGGCGAATGCGCGGCCATTTCGGTGGCGAGATTGTTGCCCGCGCCCGGCCGGTTATCGATGGCGAATTGCTGATGCAGATGCTCCGACAGATATTGCCCGATCAGCCGGGCGCAGATATCGGTCGAGCCGCCGGGGGGATAGCCGACCAGCCAGCGCACTGTGTGGTTTGGATAATCGTCGGCACGCGCGGCGCCGCCGCCCACCGCCAATGCGGACACAAACCCCAGCGCGACCAGTCCAAGAACCGAATGCCGCATTCCACTCCCCCTGAAACTCGTTGTTATTGACCTAGCCTACGCGGCATCGCCGATCTCGCACAAGTGATCCTTAAATCCGGTCGGTCGGCAGTATCCCTGTCTTGCTGGCCGCCGAACAGGTCGGTAATTTTGCCGGCCGCCTGTTTGTCCGGCCGAACCCCAAAGGTATTGCGATGATCGACCTTTACGCGTTGACCTCACCGAATGTGCAGAAGATCTACATCATGCTCGAAGAGACGAAGCTGCCCTACAAGGAGCATTTCGTCGATGTCTGGAAAGGCGAGCAGTACGCTCCGGATTTCGTCAAGATCAATCCGAATTCAAAAATCCCCGCGATCGTCGACAGCGACGGCCCCGCCGGCAAGCCCTATACAGTGTTCGAATTGGGCGCGATCCTGCTCTATCTCGCCGAGAAGACCGGACAGTTCCTGCCCAAGGATCCGGTGAAGCGATACGACGCGCTGCAATGGCTGATGGTGCAGCTCACCAATATCGGCCCGATGTTCGGCCAGCGCGTGCATTTCCGCCGCTTCGCGCCGGCCGGGAATGACTACGGCGTGACCCGCTACGGCACCGAGGTGCACCGCCTCTACGATCTGATGGAAGAGCGGCTCTCGACGCGGCCCTATATCTGCGGCGACGAGTACACGATCGTCGACATCGCCACCTTCCCGTGGCTGCGCAACGGGGCGCTGCTCGACATCGACATCTCCCACCGGCCTAACGTGAAGCGCTATATCGACACCGTCTCGGCGCGGCCCGCGGTGCAGGCGGCGATGGCCAAGATCGGCCAGATCAAATCCAATCGCGACAACGCCAGCGACGATCAGAAGGACCGCTTCTTCAATCGCGGCAAATACGCCCGGGCTTGATCGCGAGCCCGTTCAGGGCCGTACCTGCGCCCAAGGGTCCTTGGGCGCAGGCGGCTCCTTGATCCTGCTCAGCGCCGCTTTGTGCGCGGCGTCGAGTTCTCTCTGCTTCTTGTGGTCCCTGGCGACATGTTTTTTCGCGCCAAACCTGTGCCCCACAAAGTGGGCACGAGACGTGTCTGAAGGTTCGAGATAATGCGTTGCAGTGGCAACGCCGCTGAGGCACAGCAGCACACACAAAGACAACGACAGACGTTTCATAAAGCCCCCGGCGGGTAAAGAGCGGCGCTCTGAATCCATACGCTTATATCGAGCCGCCGCGTCTCAATCGAGCTTGATGCCGATCTCCTCGACCAGCGGCGTCCAGCGCGCGACGTCGGTTTTCATGAACTGATTGAACCGCTCGACGGTCCAGTCGGGAATCGGAATGACGGCGGCGTCGACCAGCGACTGAGTATAGGTCTTGTCGGCCATCGCGGCCGCATTGGCCGCCGCGATCTGCGCGATGATCGGCGCCGGCACGCCGGCCGGCGTGAAAATGCCGAGCACCTGCTGCGTGACGAGGCTAGGCACGCCGGACTCCGCCGCCGTCGGAATGTCTGGCGCAGTCGGCAGCCGGTCCGGATTGGTAATGGCGAGGAGCCGCAGCTTGCCGGCCTTGTGAAATTCCAGAACTTGGCTGGTCATGGCCGGAATGATGATCGGAATCTGGCCGCCGATGACGTCGGCCAGCGCCGGGCCGGCGCCGCGATAGGGCACATGCGGCAGATCGGTGATGTTCTCGGCCGATTTGAGCAATTCGCCGCTCAGATGGTTCAAGGTCCCGGCGCCCGAGGAACCGTAGGACAGTTTGCCGGGATTGGCTTTCACATAGACGATCAGCTCCTTCAGATTTTGCACCGGCACCGACGGATGCACCGTGATGCCGAAACAGGTGATGGCGACCATCGAGGCCGGCACCAGTTCCTTCATCGGATCAAGCAGCGGATGCTGGCGCAGCACCATTTCGGCAAGATGGATCGAGGAGCTGCCAAGGAAGATCGTGTAACCGTCAGGCGCGGCATGCGCGACCAGTTGCGCCGCGATCGAGCCGCCGGCGCCGGGCTGATTGTCGACGAACACCGTGCCGAGATTGGTCTTCACCTTGTCGGCCCACGGCCGGCCGACAATGTCGAATACACCGCCCGGCGGAAACGGCAGAACGAGCCGCACCGGATGATCGGGATAACCCGCTGCTCGGACGCCGCCCGATAGAAGCGGAAGCGCAGCCGCGCCAAGTCCCAGGCGCAGCAAGTCCCTGCGTGGAATCATGCCTTCCCTCCCAGTGATCACGGACGTCGTTACGTCCGTTTATTCTTTGTAGTCAGTCAGCTTTGACGCCGGCGAACTTGATCACCTTCGCCCATTTTCCGGTTTCGCCGGCGATGAACTTACCGAACTCGGCCGCCGGCGTCGGCCTGGTGTCGCCGCCGAGCTCCTTGATCCGCGCCTTGAATTGCGGATCGGCAAACCCGGCGGTGATACTGGTGCTCAGCATGTCGACGATGGACGCCGGCGTCGCCTTCGGTGCGCAGGTGCCGCTCCAGCTCACCGCGTCGAAGCCGGGCAGCACTTCGGCAATGCTCGGGACATCCGGCAACACGTCGGACCGCGCCAAGCTCGTCACCGCCAAGGGACGTATCCTGCCGGCGCGAATGTTGCCGAGCGCGGTCGACACCGTGACGACAAAAGCCGGGATTTGCCCGGCGATCAGATCGTTCATCGCCCCCGCCGGGCCACGATAGGGCACGTGGACGATATCGATACCCGCCATCATTTTCAGCAGCTCGATCGACATGTGCATCGGCGTGCCGACGCCGGGCGACGCGACATTGATCTTGCCCGGGTTCGCTTTGGCATAGGCGATGAATTCCGCAAACGTCTTGACCTCGAAAGACGGATTGACCAGCAGCACCATCGGAAAAATGATCATGCCGGCCACGGGCGTGATGTCGCGCGTGAAAACGAAATCGAGCTTCTGATAAAGCGACTGGTTGATCGAATTGGCGGTGAGACAGGTGAGCAGCGTATAGCCGTCCGGCGCCGACGCGACGACGGCCTGAGCCGCGATATTGCTGCCGGCGCCCGGACGATTCTCGACGACAAAGGGCTGGCCAAGGTGCTCCGACAGCCATTGGCCGGTCAGGCGGGAGGTGAGATCGGGGGTGCCGCCTGCGCCGAATCCTTCGACGATGCGCACGGGCCGGGCCGGGTAATCCAGCGCCAGCGCCGCCGCTACGCCGGAAAAACCGGCCGCGCCTAACGCTGCGTTGCGCGCCAAACGAAGAAACCGCCGCCGCGGCAGCGTCATCGCACCCTCCCCCCAACGGCATTTTTTGCACGCCGGGTGTGCTCTCCGGCGGCAGACATAACTCAGTTCGGACTTATCCGCGCCGACCCCGGATGGCCGGGCACCTTGAAGCGCTTGCCAGTGTCGGTGACATCCGTTCCGTCGACGCGCAGGATCGAGAAATCCTGATCGCTATAATTGCCGACATAAAGATACCGGCCGTCGGGAGTGAACACCGCAGCTTCGGGCAGCCCGCCGACTTCGATGTCTTTCAGCTTGGTGACGTTCTTGCCATCGACCTTGAGGATCGTGACCACCCCGTGCGGATGATAGAAAAACTCCTTGGTGCTTTTGTTGGAGCCGAGCGCGTCGGCGGCCACAGCGAGATTTCCTTTCGGACTGATGGCCAAGCCTTCCGGACTGTCGGGCACCGTCACGTGATCGATCACGCGCGGCGGCTGCGCTTTGAGATCGATGACGCTGACCGTGTCGACATTGCCGTCGGACGATCCGAGATTGCCGTTGTCCGCGGTCAGCGCGATTGCACCGTCCGGCGAAACTACAAGATTGTACGGAAACAGCCCGACCAGAAGATCGCGCTTCGTGTAGGTCACCTTATTGCCGTCCACGTCGAGCAACGCGACCTTGTTTGCCGCGTTCTTGGAGGCGAGCGCGTGCTTGCCGTCCGGCGTGAACACGACCTGGGAGACTTCGTCGCCCATCGGAATCGTCTCGACGATCTTCACGTCGGTGCCGTTGATCGACAACACGCTGATCGACTTGTCGGCGCGGTTGGCGACCAATGCGAGATTGCCGGCCGGATTGATGCTCAGGCCGGAGGGTTGCGTCGCGCCGGTGAGCGTGGCGGCAAGCTTGGGCGGCTTCGCCTTGAGATCGATGACGTAGATCTTGTTGTCGGGAATCTGCTTCAGGGCATCGCCGTCTTTGACGACATCCATCGAGTTGGCGACGATCGCGACCGAGCCTGTCGGGTCGATGTCGAGATTGACCGGCGGCCCGACGACCGAATTCTTCAGCGGGAGGTTGGCGACGATTTTCGGATCGAGCGGATCGGCCAGATCGACGATCAGGACCGAGTCCTTCCCCGACGGCGACAGCACCGCCTTGCCGTCGCTGTCGAACACGACTTTCTCGTCATTGCCGACAAGCATGAATGGAGCCGCCTGCGCGGCGGTCATTCCAAGCCCGGCGCCAAAAACGGCGGCGAGCCCCAGCATCATGTGCTGAAAGCGCATGAATTCCTCCCGGCTGTTTCGGGTCTGGATGCCCGATGGCGGAAGTGTTGCGCGTCGGCGCCGCTACCGCAAGTAGGCCGGAGCGGCCGCGTTCAGGACCGCTTCGCCGGTCTTTTAGGAAGGCGCTTTCCTTCCTTGCGCGCTTCCGACAGCGCGATCGCGATGGCCTGCTTGCGGCTCTTCACCTTGCCGCCCTTGCCGCCGGGCCCGCTTCGCGCGGTGCCGCGTTTGAGCCGGCGCATCTCGCGCTCGACGTCTTTGCCCACGCCTGGGGAGTATTTTCGCCGCTTGGCCGGCCGCTGCTTTGCCACACGCCGCTTAGCCATATCTGCCTCCGAGGAAATCACGTCGCAACGAGCAAATGAACGACGGGCAAACACGCCGGCTGAGAAATTGTTCCTTTCCCGACAGACCGGCGCCGCGCCGGGTCGCTCATGCCGTTCGCGGCATGGCCCGGAATTCGTGCGCGCTGGCCATGGCCCACGGCACTTCAAAGCGCTTGTCGCCGGTGCCGGCGAGGAGTTCGCCCGGCTGCAGCGGCGGATAGAGCTCGGCGAAGCTTTTCACTTCGTGCGGCGAGACACGGCGCGAGAAATGCGCCGGCAGGAACTGGTTCGGATGGTCGAGCCCCGCCGCGGCGGTCAATTCGGCAAGCGACTCCACCGTGGCTCGATGAAAGTTGTAGACGCGCTCGGCCTTGTCGGGGACCACGAGCGCTCGCTGGCGGGTGCGGTCCTGGGTCGAGACGCCGGTCGGACAGCGGTCGGTATGGCAGGACTGCGACTGGATGCAGCCGAGCGCGAACATGAAGCCGCGCGCCGAATTGCACCAATCGGCGCCGAGCGCCATGACGCGGGCAACGTCGAAGGCCGAGATGATCTTGCCGGACGCGCCGACCCTGACGCGGTCGCGCGCATTAATGCCGACCAGCGCATTATGCACGAAGTTCAGGCCTTCGCGCAGCGGCATGCCGATATGATCGGCGAATTCGAGCGGCGCCGCACCGGTGCCGCCCTCCTTGCCGTCCACCACAATGAAGTCCGGATAGATGCCGGTCTCGAGCATCGCCTTGCAGATGGCGAGAAACTCCCAGGGATGGCCGATGCAGAGCTTGAACCCGGCAGGCTTGCCGCCCGACAGCTCGCGCATCTTGGCGATGAACTGCATCATCTCGATGGGCGTGGAAAAGGCCGAATGCCGCGACGGCGAAATGCAATCGACGCCGATCGGCACGCCGCGAGTCTCCGGCGATCTCGGGAGAGACCTTGGGCGCCGGCAAGACGCCGCCGTGGCCAGGCTTGGCGCCCTGGCTCAGTTTCAATTCGACCATTTTAATCTGGTCGCTCCTGGCATTGGTCTCGAATTTCTCGGCGCAGAACGTGCCGTCGCTGTTGCGGCAGCTGAAATAGCCGGACCCGACCTCCCAGATGATGTCGCCGCCGTTTTCGCGGTGATAGGGGCTGTAGCCGCCCTCGCCGGTGTCGTGCGCGAAGTCGCCTTTCCTTGCGCCGGTATTGAGCGCACGGATGGCGTTGGCGCTCAACGCGCCGAAGCTCATCGCCGAGATGTTGAAGACGGACGCCGAATAGGGCTTTGCGCAATCCGGCCCGCCGACGGTGATGCGGAATGGCTCGCTGACGACGTGTTTCGGTGCGATCGAATGCGCGAGCCATTCGAACCCCGAGGAATAGACATCGTATTGCGTGCCGAAGGGTCGCTTGTCGAGCGCGCGCTTGGCGCGCTGATAAACGATCGCGCGCTCGTCGCGCGAGAACGGCCTGCCGTCCTTCTCGCTTTCCAGGAAATATTGCCGGATCTCGGGGCGGATCTGCTCGAGAATGAAACGGATATGTGCGCTCAAGGGATAATTGCGCAGCACCGCATGCCGCGTCTGCAGGAGATCGATGGTGCCGATCAGCGCCAGCGCGCCGAACAGGACCAGCAGAATGACGACATAGATCGACGGATAGCCGTCCACTTCGTCGAACAGAAGCAGCGCACTCAAGATGAGAACAGCGGTATAGACAATGAAGCGCGGCTGCAGCGGCAATAAGAGCGCCCGCATGGGAATCCCCCCGGCCGACTCGCAAGGTCGACTAACCGCGAGCCTAGCGCATGTGCCGGAAAAGTGGATACCGCTTTTCCGGCAGGGACAGGCGCCGTCCAAAAACCACCGGCCCGCATCACCGCGAGTTCTATGAGGCTTATTTGTCAGTTTGATGAGAGCGCAGCGTGGGCCGCGGGGCGATACTGCAACGCAAAGGGCGCTTCAATCGGCCTTGATATGCGCGGTACGGATCACGCTGCCCCATTTGTCGGATTCGTGCGCCAGAAAATGCGTAAAATCGTCAGACGAACCGGTAAAGGTGACGGCGCCGAGATCGGCGAGACGCGCCTGGACGCGCGGCTCGGCGACCGCAACATTGATCTCGCGATTGAGCCTCTGAACGATATCAGCCGGCGTTCCCTTGGGCGCGCCCATGCCAATGAGGCCGTTGACCTCGAAGCCCGGAACGAATTCGTCGACGGTCGGCAGGTCGGGTAGCGCGACAAGGCGTTTTCTCGTCGTCACCGCAATACCACGCAGGCGCCCTGCCCGCACCGGCTCGACCAAAGCCGGGATGGTGTCGAACATGCCGTCAATGCGGCCGCCGAGCAGATCGGTTTGCGCCGGGCCGGCACCGCGATACGGCACGTGAACGATGTCGACACCGGCCATGATCTTGAACAGTTCAATCGACAAATGGCTGAGATTGCCGGAGCCGGTCGAGGCCATGTTGATCTTGCCCGGATTGGCTTTGGCATGCGCAATGAATTCGGGAATCGTCTTGGCCGGGAAATTGTGGTTGACCACCATGACCTGCGGCAACAGGCTGATACTGGCGATCGGCAATACATCGGCCATGAAATCGAACGGCAGCCGCTCATAGAGCATGCTGGAGGTCACGTTCGGCAGCGTCACCAGGAGCAGCGTGTAGCCGTCGGGATTGGAGCGGATCACCGCTTCGGTCGCGATCGTGGTGCCCGCGCCCGGGCGGTTTTCGATGATGAATTGTTGGCCGAGGTGCTCCGACAGCGCCTGGCCGATCAGCCGCGCAATGATTTCCGGCGAGCCGCCGGGGCCGAAGCCGACAATCACGTGGACCGGACGGGCGGGATAAGTATCGGCACGCGCCAGCCGCGGCATCGCCGGAGCGACGGCGGCCGCCAACAGACGTAACACGCCTCGCCGCTCAAGCGTCATGACAAGCCCCCCTCATTCCACGCGCCTCGCTGCCCGTCAGATGCGGACAGTCAGGCGTCTTTCGGTTCGGCATCGAGTCGCGCGATCCAGCCTTCGAGGCCCGGCTTCGCTGCCGGATAAAGCTGCAGCACCAGCGGATCATGCCCCGGCACCACATGCCGCGGCGCGCTGGCGAGCCGCTTCAGGCGCTCGTAGCCTTCGACCACTTCCTCGATATTGTAGGTCAGCGGGAACACGCGCCCGCCGTTGATATGGGTGTAGAGATGCGTGGCGTCGGCGGCGAGCACGACATGGCCGAGCCGCGTCTTCACCCGCACCGACTGCAGGCCCTTCGAATGGCCGCCGATGTGATGCACGGTGACGCCGGGGACGATTTCGTCTTCGCCGTCGTGAAAGGCGACACGGCCGGCAAAGACCTTGCGCACCGTGGCGACGACATCGTCGACCTCGAACGGCGCCCGCAGCGCCTGATGGCACATGCAGCGTCCGGTGGCATAGGCCATTTCGCGATCCTGCAGATGATAGCGTGCCTGCGGGAACAGATCGTAGTTGCCGCAATGATCGTAATGCAGGTGGCTGAGAATGACGGTCTTGACGGAATCCGGCGCGATACCGAGTGCTGCTAGACCTTCGCGCACCGGCTTGGTCGTGTCGCGCTGGCGCTTCTTGCCCATTGCCTCGTCGAAGCCGGTGTCGACGATAATGGTGCCCGACGGCCCCACGATCGCCCAGACGAAGAAGTCGAGCGGCTGCAACACGTCGTGCGGGTCGCCGTCGATGTAATTGACCGGCGAGCGGCGCGAATGGTGGCCGTAGCGGATGGCATAGATCTCGTGGATGTCGCCGCCCATACCGGCACCCCCCTCACCCCACGCAGCAATGGGGCCCGCACGCCACGATTTTTTTCTGGAAGAACAGACTAAGCGAGCTTATGCAGGCGCGGAAGAGCTTCGCCTATCATCCGCCAAAAGGTCGCGGGACAGAGTTACCGCATGACTTTTGAGTTCTGCGCTCCGAACCGCACAGCGGTATCGGGAGCCGCCAAGTGAGCCGCCAGGTGAGACCTCGGCGCGACATGCATCGTCATCTGGCCTTCATGGACAGCCCGCAAATTGAGCGTCCGCCTGAGGAATTTTGCTCAGGGAGTGCGGGCTGATGAGGCACTTCCTGACCGGCTCGGCCAAGGGAGACATCAATGACCGATATGGCGTTACCCGGCTCAATCGAGCCCGCACGGCGTGGGCCCGACATGGACAAGGGCCTCAACCCGCTGACGGGGATCCTGTTCTTGGGGGTTATTGCCGCCGGAATCCTGTTCGCCGCCTACAGCGTCTATACCGACATCGGTAACGCCGGCACGAAAGTCGAAGGTTATCTGCCGTTTCTTCTGCTCTTCGTCGCGCTCCTGATCGCGCTCGGCTTTGAGTTCGTCAACGGCTTCCACGACACTGCAAACGCGGTCGCGACCGTGATCTACACGCGCGCGTTGCCGGCGAATTTCGCGGTCGTATGGGCCGGGATGTTCAACCTTTTAGGCGTGCTGTGGTCATCGGGCGCGGTTGCCTTCGGTATCGTATCGCTCCTTCCGGTCGAACTGATCCTGCAAGTGGGCAGCAGTGCCGGTTTCGCCATGGTCTTCGCGCTGTTGATCGCGGCGATCGTTTGGAACCTCGGCACTTGGTATTTGGGCTTGCCGGCATCGAGCTCCCATACGCTCATCGGTTCGGTGATCGGCGTCGGCGTCGCCAATGCGCTGCTGCACGGCCGCAGCGGCACCTCAGGCGTCGATTGGGATCAGGCAACCTCGATCGGTAAGGCGCTGCTGTTGTCGCCGCTGTTCGGCTTCGGTCTTGCCGCGATCCTGCTGGTGGCGGTGAAATACGTGCTTTCCGGCAACGCCAAAAAGACACTGTTTGCGGAGCCGAAGGGCGATCAGCCGCCGCCGACCTGGGTTCGCGGCATTCTGATCCTCACCTGCACGCTGGTGAGCTTTTTCCACGGCTCCAATGACGGTCAAAAGGGCATGGGCTTGATCATGCTCATCCTGATCGGCGTTGTGCCGACAACCTATGCCCTCAACCGCGCCATGCCGGCGAGCCAGATCGCGCAGTTCGAGGCCAATTCGCAGGCCGCGAGCGCCGTCATCAACTCGAAAGCGGCGGGCTACAACGTGCTCGGCGACCCGCGGCCGGCGGTCACGTCCTACGTCGCCACGCGGGCGATCAATGAAGGAACGTTTCCTTCCTTGGCGGTCCTGGTGAAAAGCATTTCCAACCAGGTCACGCAATACGGCGCAATCGCCAAAATGCCGGCGGACCAAGTCGGCAACGTGCGTAACGATATGTATCTCGCCTCGGAAGCGATCCGCTTTCTCATGAAGGACAAGGAAGCCGATCTCACCGCCGCGGACGTCACGGCTCTGAACAACTACAAAAAGTCGCTCGACAACGCGACCAAGTTCATTCCGGGCTGGGTCAAGATCGTAGTCGCCATCGCGCTCGGGCTCGGCACCATGGTCGGCTGGAAGCGGATCGTGGTCACGGTCGGCGAAAAGATCGGCAAGACGCACCTGACCTATGCGCAAGGCGCCTGCGCCGAGATCACCGCCGCCGCGACCATCGCCGCGGCCGACGGCTACGGCCTGCCGGTGTCAACGACGCACGTGCTGTCGTCCGGCATTGCCGGTACCATGGCGGCCAATGGTTCCGGGCTGCAGATGGCGACCATTCGCAACATCGTCATGGCCTGGGTGCTGACGCTGCCGGCGGCGATGATCCTGTCCGGCACGCTCTACTATATCTTCTCGCATCTGTTCTGAGCGAGACAGCAGTTACACGACAAAGCCCCGGTGCTGCAAAGCACCGGGGCTTTTTTACGCAACTACGCTTACAAAACTTTCTGAGGAAGTATCAGAGCTGGCCGTATTTGCGCAGCACGACGCGGCAGCTCTCACCGACGCGCCAGCTATGGGCGGCAAGCGTCGCGCCGCAATGAAGCAGATTGCTAAAGGTCATGCCGCCGGAGCGGTCGCAGTATTTCGCAGCCGCGGGACGGCACGGGGCCATCTCGGCGAGATCGATGGCGTTAGCGGCGGTCACCGAAACACCCAAAAAAATGCACGCAGCGATGAGCAGCTTCATTCTCAATCGTCCCTCGAATTGTCGTTGAGGCGGCTGTCTTACCGTTTTAAGACAGTAAAGGCCAGCTTTTTGGTGCGTCGCAAAATTAATCGTAAATATCTGAAAACGAGAGCAAATAAATCAAACGCATGTTTGACGGGTCAGCGATGCTGCCCATTTTACGCCGCATTTGGCCGGGTTTTTTGATTGTTGGCGGTGACTCGACGTGAAAAACGCCGTCCGCCCATTCCCGCGCACGCGGGAATCCAGCGGGCACACCGCCTCATAACGGCATCGTTTCAGGCAGCTCGTCCCCGCTTGCGCGGGGACGAGCGGCAGCGTCGACTACGCAGCCGCGGTCAGATTGCCGAAGCGCTTGAGATTCTCTTTCTGCTTCTCATTGCGCGGCGGCAGCTTGAACAGCCGCGCCGCGGTGCCGCCGACGATATTATGCTTGGCCTTCTCGGACAGGAACGGCAGGTCCCAGATGGTCGACGGCAGGTCGAAATCCCAATGCGGATAATCCGACGAGTACAGAAGTTGGGTCTCGGCATTCATCATGCGGAAGGTCGTTTCCATTGCGCCGTAGTCCTGGATCTCCATCGGCTGCGATGAATAGAACATGTCGCGCATATAGTCGGACGGCTTCTTCTTCAGGAGCGGCGCTTCCGACGGCCGCAGCATGTATTCGTGGTCGAGCCGCTGCATCAGGAACGGCACCCAGGCGAGGCCGGATTCGATCCACACCACCGGCAGTTTGGGGAAGCGCTCGCCCATGCCGTTGATCACCCAGTTGGTGCAATGGAGCACGTTGTACCAGGTGAAACCCAACGCATGCGCGGACAGGAAGCGGTTGCAGCTGCGATAGATCGGCTCGCCGCCCCAGTTCGGGCCGGAATGGAATGACAGCACCAGGCCGCGCTCTTCCATCGCCCGGTAGAGCTTCATGTAGGCGTTGTCATAGACCGCGAGATTGTTGCGCACCGTCGTGACCATGAAGCCGCCGACATGCTTGCGGTCGCCGAACGTCTCGACATGGCGCAGCGCCGCGTCCGGATCGCTGAACGGCAGGCACAGCATGGAGAAGAAGCGGCCACCCGATTCCGGCATCACTTTTTCGGTGAGCCAGCGGTTATAGGCCCAGCACAGTTCGACCTCCATTTCCTTCTGCGGATGCAGGCCGATCGAGAGCATGCCGGTTGGGAACAGGCAGGAATAATCGACGCTCATCGCGTCCATCCAGCGATGACCGAGCTGGATGTCGCGCAGCGAGCCCTTCTCGGTCTTCTCCGACGACCGTAGCGGATAGCGCGTCACCCGGCCGCCCATGTCCTGGTAGCCGATGCCCTGCACCATCACCGCGCCGCGCGAGCCGCCCTTGGCGCGGGTCGACATCGTCAGCTGACGCAGCACGTCGTTTTCCATGTACGGGATGAACTCGTCCATGTTCTCGCCCTCGTAGTGATGGGCGTCGACATCGACGATGAGCACATCATCGAAATTGCGCTGATGCGCTTGTTTGCGCGCATGCGCCAACAGGCGGGTGGTGTTGAGCTCGTCAACGGTGACGCGGCGGCCGCGGTCAGCGATGAGATCCATGGTCTTCCTCCTGGCGCCTGTGGCGCGCTTTCAAGCTGTTATCGTCCCGTCCAGTTTTGCCACATGCCGAGTTCGAACACCGCAAGGTCTGTGGCCTTTAACAGTCCGCTCGCCGTCACCATGACGTCGGTCGCGGAAATCGAATTCTTCGGCACCGGCGCGAATTCCTCGCCCGCCTCGCGGCGCGCCCGGTAGAGCCGGCAAGCCGAGGCGATCAGCGCCTGCAGCGCTTCCGCCGAGATGACGTCGAGATTGCCGTCGGCGAGGATGCGGTCGAGCGTAGCGGCGACATGTTTGGCGTCCGCCGACGCGCCATTCGTCACGACCACGGCGGACTTGCCCGCCTGCGCCGCGCCGGCATGGCGGCGCGCGGCATTCTTCGCAGCCGTCCTGACAGTGGCCGCCTTGGCAGCGACCGTTTTGGCAACGGCCTTTCTGCGCGTCTTGGCGGAAGCTTTCGCGGCCGTTTTGGTTACTGTCTTGGCCGCGCGCCTAGGCGACGACATAAACGTCCTCTCCCTTTTGCACGACCTTGTATTTCTTCAGCTTCATCTTGCGATCCGACACGCACTCGCCGGTCTTCATGTCGTATTCCATGCCGTGCCAGGGGCAGACGAAGTGCATCTCGTCCTCGGCGAAGAACAGGCCCATCGAGGTCTTGTCGGGGCGCAGGCGCTCCTCGACCTTGGCGATGGTCAGTCCCTCGCAGGCCGGGCCGCCCTGGTGCAGGCAGAAATTGCTGTAGGCATAGAATTCGCCGTCATGCCGGAATACGCCGATCTCGTTGTCGCCGACAAAGATGATTCGGCGCTCGCCATCGGTGAATTCTGAAGTCTTAGCGACGAATTTCTCGGCCATCTGCCACCCTCACGTTTCACTCTGTTTTTGTTGTTCGGCGAACTGTCCGCCGCGAACTATCCGCCGATTGTCGGTCTGTTTCATTCTTAACACAAATCCATGGTCCGCGTAACGCGCATAACACGGCACCCTGCTATGTCCCCAAAGCCGCCATTCCGGGCCGCTGTCGGCTGGGGGAGCTACACCAATAGTAATGTACCACACCAATCGCGATGAAGGATTTCCGGCCCGGACGGCAGATCAAGTCATCTTGTTTTCGATCTCGCCGATATTTTCGATCCAAAGCTTCACCACGTCGCCGGCTTTGAGGAATTCGCCTCGTCCGGCGCCGACGCCGGCCGGAGTGCCGGTCATGATCAGGTCGCCCGGATAGAGCGTTGTTCCAGCCGTGATTTCTTCGATCTGCTCGGCGAGATTGAAGATCATGCCCGAGGTGTTGGAATCCTGTTTGACCGCGCCATTGACCCACAATTTCATGCCGAGGTTCTGCGGATCGCCGATGTCGGAGGCCGGCACGATCCAGGGCCCGAGCGGACAGGAGCCGTCGAAGCTCTTGTGCTTGGTCCAGTCCCATTTGAACGGCGAGGTGTCGGGCACATTCGGCCGCCGGCCGCGGTCGCGGGCCGAAAGATCATTGCCGATCGTATAGCCCGCCACATAGGACAGCGCCTTGGCCAACGGCACCCTCTTCGCCACCTTGCCAATGACGGCGACCAGTTCGATCTCCCAATCCATTTGCTTGGCGTAATCGGAAATCTTCACCGGCGCGCCTGGATCAGTGAGGGTCCGGGAGGCCTTGAGGAAGTGCCAGGCCTTCAGCCCCTGGGTGTGTGGATCGGGCGGCGGCGGACGGCCCTCGCGAGCGGCCATTTCGGCCGCGTGGTCGGCGTAATTGGCCCCGGCGCAGAAGATCGCCGACGGATACTGGACTGGGGCAAGAAACTTGGTCCGTTTGACGGGCTGGCGCTTGATTTTGCTCTTGCCGGCCTTGGCCGCGGCCGCTTTCAGCACGCCTTCGGCGGTTTTCCAGTCCTCGAGGATGGCGAGGACGCTGGAATAGGCCGACTTGCCGCTGAGCTTGGCGGCGTCGAACACCTCGTCGCCGACGACCAGGCCGGCTCGCGGCCCTTCGCTTGAGCGGCAGGTGGCGAGCTTGTATCCGGCACGCTTTCCCCCCGACCCCGACTTTGCACCCGCCATAACCGTCTGCTCCCTTACTATTTGAGCCGGAGAGCAAACCGCGATCCCGCTGGCTTGGCAAGTCCGCCAATCCGAACCCGCCTATGCGGTGCCGCATGACGCCGCCCTTGAGTTCGCACGGGGCTAGTGGTTGATTCCGGTTTGATTGGGCATGGTCTTTCCGGAAAATCGGCTTCCGCTTTTCCGGACCATGCCCAGAGGAACGCCCAGCAATCAGAGCAAATGCCATGATCAAGCCGCGCCGCATCGGACACGCCGTCTACGAGACCCCCGATCTCGATCGCATGATCGACTACTACACCGAGGTCGTCGGCCTCGTGCTCGCCGAGCGCGAAAAGGACCGCGCCTTCCTCACGACCCAGGTCGGCCAGTTGGTCATCCAGCTCAACAAGGCCAGCGCCGAGCGCGGCGTCATGCTGTCGTTCGAGGTCGCGCCCAATTCGGATTTCGGCGCGCTGGCCCGCGAGCTCGAAAAGGACGGCATCAAGAGCGAATTGCGCAACGATTCGATCCCCGGCATCGGCCAGATCCTGACCTTCAAGGACAACAAAGGCACCACGATCGCGCTGTTCAAGGAGTGGAACTATCTCGGCAAGCACCTGCAGCATCACGGCGTCGGCGTCTACAAGCTCGGCCACATCGCCTGGGTCGTCGAGAATCCGCAAAAGACCGCGGAGTTCTACTCAAAGATCATGGGCTTCAAAGTGTCGGACTGGATCGGCGACTTCTTCGTCTTCATGCGCTGCAACACCGACCATCACACCGTGAACTTCATCCGCGGCACCGCCGACAAGATGCATCACATGGCCTTCGAGCTGAAGGACTTCATCCATCTGCAGAATTCCTGCGATCTATTCGGCCAGAAGAACATCCCGATCATCTGGGGACCGCTGCGCCACGGACCGGGCCACAACATCGCCACCTATCACCGCAATCCGGACGATCAGGTCATCGAACTGTTCTGCGAGCTCGACCAGATGTTCGACGAGGAGCTCGGCTATTTCGAGCCGCGGCCCTGGCACCGCGACACGCCGCAGCGACCGAAGACCTGGGAAGCGGGCAATACCAGCATCTGGGGTCCGCCGCCGACGCCGGATTTCCACCGCGCCCGCGATGCGATGCAGGCGCAGCCGGCCGGAGCCGCGAGTCACTGACCGCCGATTGCGGTCAGTGCAGAATCCGCTTGGGAGTATGGCCTCCCGCTTGCGCGGGATGACCGAGGCTAAGCCGCCGCCGCTGTTCCGAACGATTCCGGCTTGCCGTAGAGCCACTCCATCCCGGCCATAGTGTCTTCGGGCGTGCGGCCGCCGAGCATCAGATTGCGCAATTCCTTGGCGACGCCGCCGGCGTGATAGAATTCGCCGTAGATGCGCGCCATAATCTGCACGCGGCCGGTGCGCAGATAGCGCGCGTTCTGATAGGCCTGGAACGCAGACGCATAGTCGCCCTTGGCGGCAACCACCTTGTCGGCGAGACAAACCGCGTCCTCGATCGACATGCAGGCGCCCTGCGCCAGATATTGCAGCATCGGATGCGCGGCATCGCCGAGCAGCGTGATGCGGCCTTTGCTCCATTCCTTGATCGGCGGCCGATCGCACAAGACCCACATGCGCCAGCTGTCGATCTTGTCGAGCAGCATACGCACCGGCGCGCATTTGCCGGCAAAACGCTCGTGCAATTCGGCGGGATCGCCGAAAGAGTCCCAGCCTTCCTCGTAACGGTTGGAGTGGAATACGGCGACGAGGTTGTACAGATCGCCGGTGCGCAGCGGATAGAGCACGAGATGCACCTTCTCGCCGGCCCAGAATGCCATGTCCTTCCAGCGATATTCCTCCGGCACTGCCGACGTCGGCAGCACCGCCCGATAGGTGATATGGCCGGCAGGTTTCGGCTTGCCGTCGCCGACCACGATCTGCCGGATTGTCGACCACAGCCCGTCGGCGCCGATCAGTGCCGCGCCGCGATAGGTGTTGCCGCTCGCGGTCTTCACCGTGATGCCGTTGCCGGTCTCTTCGAGATCGACGACTTTCTGCGATGAATCGAGCCGGATCATTTTCGATTTGCGGCAGGCGTCGAGCAGCACGTTGAGAAGATCGGCGCGATGGATCAGCGCATAAGGATGATGGAAGCGCTTGCGGAAGGCCTCGCCGAGCGAAATGCGCGTGATCTCTTCGCCGGTCATCGAGTCGCGCATGATCAGATTGTTCGGGAACACCGCGAGCGCGCTGATCGGCGCGACGAGGCCGAGCCGTTCCAGCATCCAGAACGCATTGGGCCCGATCTGGATGCCGGCGCCGATTTCCTTGAACTCGGCCGCCTGCTCGATGACCTGCGAGGGAATACCCTGCCGCTCCAGCGCCAAGGCCGTGGTCAGCCCGCCGATGCCGCCGCCGACGATCAGGACTTGCTCGTTCTTCCAATTCTCACTCATTGCCGCATTCCCTCTCCCCGCGCATTCTAGGGCTGCTGCGCCTGGCCGTCATCCCGCGATGTAGGCTGAGGAGCCCTACGCGTGCCGCAACGCCGCCAGCACGCGCTCCGGCGTAATCGGCATGGCTGTGATCGGTGCAGCGCCGAGCGGATGCAGCGCGTCATTGATGGCGTTCATGATGCAGGCCGGCGCGCCGGCGGTGCCCGCTTCGCCAGCGCCTTTGGCGCCGAGCTCGGAATCCGCGGTCGGCGTCACCACATGGCCGATCTCGATATCCGGCATCTCGACCGCCATCGGCACGAGATAATCCATCATCGTGCCGTTGAGCATCTGGCCCGCTTCGTCATAGAGGCAGTGCTCGTACAGCACGCCGCCGATGCCCTGCACGATGCCGCCGCGGATCTGCTCATCGACCAGCTGAGGATTGATCACGGTGCCGCAATCTTCCACGCACCAATGCTTGAGCAGCTTCACCTCGCCGGTGCGGATATCAACCTCGACATAAGATGTCTGCACGCCATTGGTGAAAGCAAACGGCCAGGCGCGCGGAACGTAGTGCCGCGTCACCATGAATTCGGCCTGGAAGCCCGGGGGCAAAGTATCGGGCCGGAAATAGACCACGCGCGCCACTTCATCGAGGCCCATGCGCTCGCGGCCGGTATCGCCGTCGACCACAACGCCGGAGCGGATATCGAGCTTCTTCGGATCGGCCTGCAGGATCGAGGCGGCGGCCGCGAGCACATTCTCGCGCAATGCCTTGCCGGCCTGCCACGCCGCCTCGCCGCCGATGCCGGCCGCGCGCGACGCCCAGGTGCCGCCGCCATAAGGCGTATTGTCGGTGTCGCCGGTGATGACGCGCACGTGCTCGATGTTCACACCAAACGACGAGGCGACGATCTGCGCGAGAATCAATTCGGTGCCCTGCCCCTGTTCGGTAACACCGGACTGACAGATCACCGCGCCGGTGGCATCAAGCTTCAACGTCGCGCCGTCCTGCGAAGAAATGCGCGCGCCGCCGACGCCGTAGAACGCCGCCGACGGATTGGTCACTTCGATGAAGGACGCAAAGCCGATGCCGCGATGGATGCCGCGTTGGCGCAATTGCGCCTGCTCGGCGCGCAGCGCTTTGTGGTCCATCATCTTGAGAATCTTGTCGAGCGAAGCGTGATGCGACAAGCCTTCGAATTTCAGGCCCGCGGCGCTGGTTGCCGGATAGGCATCGTCGGCAAACAGATTGCGCCGCCGCAGCTCGGCCGGATCCATGCCGATCTTGACCGCAGCCTGTTCGACCAGGCCTTCGGTCACCGCGGTCGCGATCGGATGACCGACGGCGCGGTACTGGCACATGACATTCTTATTCTGTAACACGACGCGGGCGCGGGCGCGATAGTTCGGGCAGGTGTAAGGGCCGCCTACCAGATTGACGACCTGGTTGGCCTCGATGCCGCTGGTGCGCGGATACATCGAATAGGGGCCGATGCCGGTGAGATCGTCGATCTCGAAGGCCGTGATGGTGCCGTCCTTTTTGACGCCGATCTTTGCTTTGACGCGATGATCGCGGGCGTGAATGTCGGTGACGAAGCTCTCCAGCCGGTCGGCGACAAACTTCACCGGCCGCCGGAGTAGCTTCGACAGCGCCACCGTCGCCATCTCGTCGGCATAGATATGCACCTTGATGCCGAACGAGCCGCCGACATCTTTGGTCAACACCCGCACCTGATGCTCTTCGAGCGCGAGGTGTTTGGCGAAAATATTCTGCGTCATGTGCGGCGCCTGCGTGCCCTGATACACGGTCAGGCGCTGCTCGCCGGGATTCCAATCGGCGACGATCGCGCGCGCCTCATTGGTAACGCCGGTATGGCGTCCGAAAATGAAAGTGGTCTCCACCACATCGTCGGCTTCGGCAAAGCCCTTGTCGACCTGGCCGACGTCGAGCACACGCTCGAAGGTGAGATTGTCGCCGAGTTCCGGATGGATCACCGGCGTCTTCGGATCGAGCGCGGTTTCCGCATCGGTCACGCTCGGCAGCACTTCGTACTCCACGCCGATCAGCGCGCAGGCGTCCTCGGCCTCGGCGCGAGTCTTGGCCACCACCGCACAGAGCGCCTCGCCCTGCCAGCACGCGCGATCGACCGCCATCGCATATTGCGGCGCAGACTTGATGCCCTTGAGATGCGTCAGCACGCCGACCCAGGGCGTGATCACCTTGGCGAGTTCGGGGCCGGTGACGATGGCAATCACGCCCGGAGATTTTTTCGCCTCGGCACTGTCGACGCTTTGGATCCGCGCATGCGCATGCGGCGAACGCACGAAAGCGACATGCGCCATGCGCGGCAGGACAATGTCGCTGACATATTGTCCGCGCCCTTGCGTCAGCCGCGCCAGATTGGGCCGTGGCACCGACCGGCCGATATAGGAATTCGGCCGATCGAGCGCGGACAGGCCGGACGGCTGGTCGGCGGCGATTTTCATCTCGTTCACCTCCCCCTGCAGGGGGGAGGCAGCCGCACGAAGTGCGGCGGAAGGGGAAGTCTGCGCACGCTCATCATTCGATCGCCAGCCTCGAACTACCCCACCCTGGCGGCTTCGCCGCCGGCCCTCCCCCTGCAGGGGAGGGCTGATTTCACAGAAACCGCGTCGGCCAGTTCAACGTGCGCCACATATGCGCCGACGGCGAATTGTCGAAGCCGAGGCCTTCCTTCGGCTGCCGGAAGTTGCGGCCGATAATGTCGGTGAAGTCGTCGAGATTGACCTTGGCGTTCGGATCGAACGAATAGACGTCATTCACCGTGATCAGGCGCGAGGTCATGTACCATTTGTGGTTTCGCGCCCGCTCGTATTCGGCGACGATGTAAGGCTCGGGCTTATAATCGGCGCCGAAATATTTGATGTACATTTCCGGATAGTCGTAGTTGACCGACGCGTCGGGGAAAAACCGTAGCGCCTGATGCATGCGGATCGCCCAGCTTACTTCTTCATCGACATAAGGCTCGATCATCTGCGCGCCCCAATAACCGTGGTCGCAGCGGATGAAACCGACGACGCCGATGTCGTGCAGCAGGCAGGAAAGAACAACTTTCTCGTTATGGCCGTTCTTGAGCGCGAGCGCCGCGCTCTGCAGCAGATGATTGGTCGAGGCGAAACGATGCTTCATGAAATCGATCAGCGTCGGCTTTTCCGGCAGTTCCGGCAGCCGCGGATCGGCGCCCATCAGAAAATATTTGTCGGGATTGGCCGCTTTGAGCGCCGCGCCAGCCGGCATCTCGACCTTGCCGTCAGCCAGATAGAACAGCGAAGATTTGGTCGCGATGCGCTCGTTGAGCTCGCTCATCATCTTTTCTTCGAGCTCGTCGGCGCGCTCCGACAGCGTCATCGGTTTTTGATGTTCGTTCATTGCGAACCAGCCTTTTCCGCCCTCGTCAGGGCTACGGATTCAATTGCGTCCACGATCGCCTGGTACCCGGTACAACGGCAATAGTTGCCGGAAAGATGGTCACGGATAGTATCACGAGACGGCGTGCCGCCGCCCGCTAAAAGCGCTTGCGCGCCGATCAACATGCCGGGAGTGCAGAAGCCGCATTGCAACGCATTGCGCCGTTGAAATGCCTCCTGCAGGTCGGCAATTCGCCCCGAATCGGAAATGCCTTCGATGGTCTCGACCACGGCGCCGTCGCATTGCACCGCGAGCGTCAGGCAGCCGCGCACCACCTCGTCATTGATCAGCACCGTGCAGGCGCCGCAGACGCCGTGCTCGCAGCCGACATGGCTGCCGGTCAGGCCAAGATCGTCGCGCAGGAAATCGACCAGCGTCTTGCGGACCTCGACGCGCTCGCGCACGTCGTCGCCGTTGACGCGGATGGAAACGTCGAGAAGGCGCTCTCCCATAACCCGGTCCGGGCCGTTGTTGTTTTGGTGCCTCATAGCATCACAACAACGGCGCCTTAGGCAACCTCGCCGGCGACAATGCCGCGCACGATATCGATGGCGCGGCGGAGCAGCGTCTGCGAGGCTTCGAGCGTGCGGAAGGCGGCGTGGGCCGACAACGTCACGTTGTCCATCTTTGCCAGCGGATGATCGGGCTTGAGCGGCTCGGCGTGAAAGACATCGAGCCCGGCGTGGCGGATATGGCCGGAGCGCAGCGCGGCGATAAACGACTCCTCGTCGACCAGCGCCGCCCGCGCGGTATTGACGAAAACGACGCCTGGCTTCATCCGCGCAAATTGTGCGGCACCAAGAAAGCCGCGAGTCTCGTCGCTGAGCGTCAAATTCATCGAGATCACGTCGGAACGCGCCAACAGTTCGTCGAGCGGCACAAGCTGTGCGCCCGGCCGCGGCGAGCGGTTCCATGCGATCACCTTCATGCCGAGCCCCTGCCCGATCCGGGCGACTTCGGCACCGATGCCGCCAAGGCCGATGACGCCGAGCGTCTTGCCGAGAAGCTGCACGCCGCCATGCGGCACCCAGGTCCCGACGCGCACCTCGCGATCCATCGCGGCGATATCGCGGCAGGCGGCGAACATCAGCGCGATAGTGTGTTCGGCGACCGCCGTATCGCCGTAATTGCGGATGGTGTGGACCTTGATGCGGCGTTCGGCGAGTTCGCCGACATTCATATAACTTGCCGCGCCGGTGCCGAGGAACACGACGTGCTTGAGCGCGCCGCATTTGTCGACCAGTTCGGTCGGCAGATAGGAATGATCGTCGACGCAGATGTCATAGCCCTCGAGCACGGCCGGCAGTTCGGCGAGCGCGTAGGGCTTGCGGTTGACGTCGATCGGCGGATCGTCCGGGCGCACGACGCTCTCCCACACCGGCGCGAGCTGGTCGTTGCAATCGATGAATAGGGATTTCATGGTTGTCGCGTGGCGGGTGGCCGTTGACGGGTCAGGATTCGACTTTTAACACATCGTTCTAACCGCGGAAGGCGGCGGGGCCGTCGCCTTCGAGAGGCTCTGCGTTTCCAAGAGGGTTCATTATGCGTTTGGCAAGCTACGCGCTGCGTGGCCGGCGAAGTTTCGGGGTAGTGAACGGCGACGGCATCGTCGATCTCCGGCCGCGGCTGCACAAGTTCCACAACCTCTTCGAAGTGTTCCGCGGGCTGGCCCTCCCCGAGGCGCAAGCCGCCTCCGATGGCGTGCGTCCCGACGTGCCGCTGAGCGAGGTCGAATTGTTGCCGCCGCTTCTGGCGCCGGAAAAGATCCTGTGCATCGGCATTAATTACGCCAATCGCGCCCAGGACTATAACGTCACCAACAATCCGAAATATCCGAGCATGTTCTTCCGCGCGCCGAATTCGCTGGTCGGCTCCGGGCAGGATCTGATCGTGCCGAAAATCTCCGAGCAGCTCGATTACGAGGGCGAGATCGCCATCGTGATCAACCGCGACTGCAAGCATGTGCCCAAGGAGCGCGCGCTCGAAGTCATCGCCGGCATTACGCTGTGCAACGAGGGCACCATCCGCGACTGGACGCGGCACGGCCAATTCAACGTCACCCAGGGCAAGAACTTCGACGCGTCGGGCAGTCTGGGGCCGTGGATCGTCACCGGCGTCGATCTGAAACGACCGCTGCACCTGCTCACCCGCAAGAACGGCGAAGTGACGCAAGAAGACTCGACGGCAAACATGATCTTCTCGTTCGCCGACATCATTGCTTACGTGACGACGTTCATGACGCTGCGCCCCGGCGACGTGATCTGCACCGGAACGCCGGTGAAGAAGGTCAAATCCGATCCTCCGGTCTGGCTCAAGCCGGGCGACACGATCGAAGTGGAGTGCCCTGAAATCGGCACGCTCCGCAACACCGTGGCAGCCGAAGCGTGAGCACCGGCGCGCGATCGGCCTGTGTGATCGGCTGGCCGATCGGGCATTCGCGTTCGCCGCTGATCCATAATTATTGGCTCAAGCACTATAAGCTGCCCGGCGCCTATCGCAGCGAGGCGGTGCCGCCGGAAGAGTTCAAGAGCTTCGTGCAATCCCTGCCGGCGCACGGCTATGTCGGCGCCAATGTGACGGTGCCGCATAAGGAAACAGCCCTCGCCTGTTCCAGCCCCGACGATCGCGCCCGCGCGGTCGGCGCGGCGAATACATTATGGCTTGATGCGCAAGGGCAGCTCCGCTCGACCAATACCGACGTCGAAGGCTTCCTCGGCAATCTCGACGCCTGCGTCCCGGAGTGGAGCGGCAATTTGAAGAAGGCGGTCGTGCTCGGGTCAGGCGGCGCGGCGCGTGCCGTGGTCTATGCGCTGATCGAGCGCGGCATTGCCGACATTACCGTGATCAATCGCAGCCGGGAACGCGCCGAAGCTTTGCGGCAGCGTCTCGGTGGCAATATCCGCGTTCTGCCTTGGGAGGAGCGCAATGGCGCGCTCGCCGATGCCGGCCTTCTCGTCAACACCACGGTGCTCGGCATGCAAGGCCAGCCGGAACTGGCGCTCGCCGTCGAACACCTGCCCACCCACGCCATCGTCAACGATCTGGTTTATGTACCGCTGATCACGCCGCTCCTCGCTGCGGCCAAGGCGCGCCGATTGCGCACTGCCGACGGGCTTGGCATGCTGATCCATCAAGCTGTCCGCGGCTTCGCCCTGTGGTTCGGGCAACAGCCTGAAGTTACAGCGGAATTGCGGGCACTGCTGGAAGCCGATCTTGGCGCCTGAACGTCAAAAAGCGACGGAATAAGTCGCACACCGCCGGGGTTTGCGCTCTCTGGCGAGACTCTAACTGCAGCGTCGGGAGGATGTTCATGACTGCTCATATTATGCGCGCGACCACGCGGAGCTTCGGCACCAAGAGCTTTGTCACAAGCCTGCTCTTGTTCCTTGCCACAATCATTCTGACTTCGGTGTCCTTTGCCCAAAACCCGCCGCCGCTGCGCGTGCGCGGCACGATCGAAAAGGTCGACGGTCAGACTCTGATGGTGAAGGCGCGCGATGGAACCCAATACACGGTCAAGCTCGCCGATAACCCGCGCATCACGGCGATCGTCAAAGCCACACTCGCCGACATCAAGAGTCGGATCCTTCATCGGCGTCACTGCCATGCCGCAACCGGACGGCAGCCAGAAGGCGATCGGCCTTCACATCTTTCATGGACAACCAGCGCGGCATCGTGCCGGCGCGCTTCTCGCCCTGGGACCTGAGCCCAGCAGCACCATGACCAATGCCGACGTCGACAGCGAAGTCGCCGTCAGCGACGGCCAGAAGCTCGTTCTGAAATATAAGGACGGCGAGAAGACCTTCATCGTGCCGCCGAATACCGCCATCGTCGCCTTCGCGCCGGCGACCATAGCGGATTGAAGCCCGGCGCAAAGGTCTTTGTCATTGCGGCGAAAAAGCCGGACGGCACGCTCATGCCGGCAGCATCACCGTCAGCCGCGACGGCGTCAACCCGCCGATGTGAGTTCGCACGCGACGCCGGTGCATGCTGGTCGACAGCTTGGATTCGCCTGGGCAAAAGGCCTAGTCTTTCAGGCGAACCCAGGAGTTCTCCATGAAAACCAGACACCTGTTTACCGGCGTTGCGCTGGCCAGCCTTTTGGCGGCAGCAACGGCATCGGCGCAGCAAGCGCAGCGCGTCCGCGGCACGATCGCAAGTGCCGACGGCGCCGCCATCACGTCAAGCAGGCCGAAGGCGCCGACGTCACGGTCAAGCTCGCCGACAATGTGCAGGTGTTCGGCGTCGTGCCGGCCAAGCTCGCCGATATCAAGGCCGGCGATTTTATCGGCGTCGGCGCCATGCCGCAGCCTGACGGCTCGCAGAAGGCGATCCAGATCATGATCTTCGCCGAGTCACAGCGCGGGACCGGCGAAGGCTTCCGTCCTTGGGATCGTCCCGGCACGACCATGACCAACGGCACGGTGAACACCACCGCCGCCAGCGTCGACGGCCAGACGCTCACGGTGAAATACAAGGACGGCGAACAGAAAATCATCGTCAGTCCCGATGCGACCATCCGCGCCTATGTGATCGGGGACAAAGCCGAGCTGAAGCCCGGCGCACATATCGCGATCGTGCGCGCCGACAAAGCAGCCGACGGCACGCTGTCGACGGGACGCGTCAATGTCGGCCGCGACGGTGTCGTGCCGCAGTGAAGTATCGCTGAACGGAAACGGTCAGGCTTGGAAATTTGGGCGCCGCTCAGTGCGGCGCCGTATTCCGCGCGGGCGCGTCTAGTGCCAATGCCTATCGCAATGGCGATGGAAGCTGTTGTCGGTCCAGCAATGGCCCTTGCTGATCGAGGGGCCCCAGAACGGCTTGCCCCACACCGCGCCGACCACGCCGCCGACCACCGCGCCGGGAGGGCCGGCGACGAGAAGACCGGTACCGGCGCCGGCCGCGGCGCCCACCATGTCGGCGCGGGCGCTCGAAGCCGCCATTGCACCAAAGACCACGGCGCTCGAGAAAATCGCTGTCGCCATCAAAATCTTACGCATCACGCTACTCCTCCACCCTTCGTTCGCAGCGCCAACGCGCGCCGCAACCGGCAAGTTCCAGCGCCGGCATGACAATTTGAGTAGCACGCGACACCTTTTCATAAGGTTGACGGATGGAAACCAAGTCAGTGCCTAAGAAGGTATTCCTGTGCCTACATCGCGGCGATAACGCGGCGATCGATATCTTCGACCCTGTTGACCCCCATCAGCGCCATGGTCGTGAGCAGCTCGTTGCGCATGATCTCGATGGCGCGCGCGACGCCCGCCTGCCCGCCGGCGCCGAGCCCGTAAATGTAAGCCCGCCCGCTCAGGCACGAGCGCGCGCCCGAGCGCCAGCGCCCGGGCGATGTCCTGCCCCGAGCGGATGCCGCCGTCGAACATCACTTCGATTTGTGAACCGACGGCTTCCGCGATCGGCGGCAGGATGGAGATCGACGATGAGGCGCCGTCGAGCTGGCGGCCGCCGTGATTGGAGACGACGATGGCGCTGGCGCCGCTTTTCGCCGCGATGCGGGCATCCTCGATGTCGAGAATGCCCTTGAGGATCAGCTTGCCCGGCCAGATGCTGCGGATCCATTCGACGTCTTTCCAGTTCAGCGTCGCGTCGAACTGTTCGGAGATCCATTTCGACAGCACGGTTACGTTTTCCATGCCGCGGATAGTGGCCGGCGATATTGCCGAAGGTCTTGCGCTTGCCGCGCAGCACGCTGAGCGCCCAGGCCGGCTTGGTGGCGATGTCGATCAGATTCCCCAGACGGATCTGCGGCGGCACGCTCATGCCGTTCTTGATGTCGCGGTGGCGCTGGCCGATGACCTGCAGATCGACGGTGAGCACCAGCGCGCTGCATTTGGCCGCGGCGGCGCGCTCGATCAGCGAGCGGATATAGCCGCGATCCTTCATCACATAGAGCTGAAACCAGAACGGCTTGTCGACCGCCGCGGCGACATCCTCGATGGAGCAGATCGACATGGTCGACAGCGTGAACGGAATGCCCGCGGCCTGCGCCGCGCGGCAAGCCAGGATTTCGCCGTCGCCATGCTGCATGCCGCACAGTCCGATCGGCGCCAGCGCCAGCGGCATCGCTACCGGCTCGCCGAGGATCGTCGTCTTGGTCGTGCGCTGCGAGACATCGTGCAGGATGCGCTGGCGCAGCTTGATGCGCTCAAGATCGGTGCGATTGGCGGCCAGCGTCTGCTCGGAATAGGAGCCGGATTCCGCATAATCGATGAAGGCGCGCGGCACCTTGCGGTGCGCGGCCTGCCGCAAGTCCTCGATGCAGGTCATGGTTCGCATAGTGAAGGTCCCCAGCTTCGCGCCGAATTTAGCGCAAGTCCGCCCGGTTCCGCCAATTGTGACGCCTAAAATTGTGGCGTCCAACTTGCGGCGAAAAAGTCGCGATGGAACGGCTGCGGGTGCCGCGCGTTGGCCTCCGTAGCTTTGATTCTTCTCCGGGCTGGCGGGTTTGCGCCGGCTCTGCCGCCGTACGGATTCACTCAGACATGGACATTCGGGGAAACGCCACAATGGAACAGTGGGCTAAGCCGCGCTTTCGCCAGATCGCCTATGCCGGCTTCGAAGATACTGGCCGCGCCGAACAGGAGGCCAAGCGGCGGCAAAGAGAGGAAAAACAGGCCCGCGAAGCGCGGATCCAGGCCGAGCTCGACGAGGCTCTGGATCGAGGCCTTGAGGAGACGTTTTCCGGGCTCCGACCCGATTTCCGTCGTCCAGCCGCCGCCGAGCATCTACGACAAGCCGACGGGCTAGAGTTCCGTCCGGTCTCGGAACCCGCCAGGCAAATCCCGGCACGGGTCAAATAAGCCATTGATTTCAGTGGCTCTTATGTTGAACATTCGCTTACCGGCGCCGGTAAGAATGTCTGCAGTTTTTTGAAGCGGCCGAGACCGATAACGGGCTAATATCGCCAACCGGGTTGGTAGGCGTGGGGCCCAGAGATGGTTCGCAAGTATTTTGGGACGGATGGCATCCGCGGGCTCGCCAATGGCGTGATCACGCCGGAACTGGCGTTGCGCGTCGGCCAGGCCGACCGGCCTGATTTTCCGCCGCGGCGAACACCGCCATCGCGTCGTCATCGGCAAGGATACGCGGCTTTCCGGCTACATGATCGAGAACGCCCTGGTCGCGGGCTTCACCTCGGTCGGCATGGACGTGCTCCTGCTCGGCCCGATCCCCACCCCCGCCGTCGCCATGCTGACGCGCTCGATGCGCGCCGACCTCGGCGTCATGATTTCGGCCTCGCACAATCCCTACGACGACAACGGCATCAAACTGTTCGGCCCGGACGGCTACAAGCTATCCGACGAGGTCGAGCAGAAGATCGAAGCCCTGATCGACGCCGACAAGGTCAAGCAACTGGCGAAAAGCGCCGAGCTCGGCCGCGCCAAGCGCATCGACGGCGTCCATGACCGCTATATCGAATTCGCCAAGCGCACCATGCCGCGCAACCTGTCGCTCGACGGCCTGCGCGTCGTCATCGATTGCGCCAACGGCGCCGCCTACCGCGTCGCGCCGGAAGCGCTGTGGGAGCTTGGCGCCGACGTCGTCTCGATCGGCGTCGAGCCGGACGGCTTCAACATCAACCACGATTGCGGCTCGACCGCGCCCGACACGCTGTGCCGCAAGGTGCGCGAGATGCGCGCCGATATCGGCATCGCGCTCGACGGCGATGCCGACCGCGTGGTGATTTCCGACGAGCACGGCCATCTGGTCGACGGCGACCAGTTGCTCGCCGTGATCGCGGAAAGCTGGGCGGCCGATCAACTCCTCGCCAAGCCGGGCATCGTCGCCACGGTGATGAGCAATCTCGGCCTCGAGCGCTATCTCGCAGTCGCTGAAACTGTCGCTGGTGCGCACCGCCGGTCGGCGACCGCTATGTGCTCGAGCACATGCGCGAGCATGGCTACAATGTCGGCGGCGAACAGTCCGGCCACATTATCCTGTCGAATTACACGACCACCGGCGACGGCTTCATCGCCGCGCTGCAGTTGCTGGCCGTGGTGAAGAAGAAGAACAAGCCGGTGTCGCGAAGTCTGCCACCGCTTCGAGCCGCTGCCGCAAGTCATGCGCAATGTGCGCTATCGCAGCGGCAAGCCGCTCGAGACTCGTGCCGGTGCGCTCCGCCATCGCCGACGGCGAAAGCCGGCTCAACGGCCACGGCCGGCTCGTGATCCGCCCATCCGGCACCGAGCCGGTGATCCGCATCATGGGCGAAGGCGACGACAAGGCGATGGTGGAAGAAGTCGTCGACGGCATCGCCGAAGTGCTCACCGCCCACGCGGCGTAACTTCTTCCGTGCTGGCCGCAGCGAGAGCCCGGCATGACAGATCACCCACGCGACTTCAGGAATTGCGCAAACGCCTTCAGCGTCGTTTCCGAAACATAATGCTCGATGCCTTCGGCGTCGGCCTCCGCCGGCTTCGCTTGGCACGCCGAGCGCGCGCAGCAGATCGACCACGAGCCGGTGCCGCGCCCGCACGCGATGCGCCAGCGCCTCGCCCTTCTCGGTGAGGAACACGCCGCGATAGGGCCGCGCGGTGGCGAAGCCCGGCGCGCTTGAGCGCGGGCGATGGTCTTGATCGCGGTGGCATGCGAGACGCCGAGCCGGCGGGCGATATCGGTCGGCCGCGCCTCGCCTTCGCTTTCCAGCAGATCGGCGATCAGTTCGACATAGTCCTCGAGCAGCGCGGTCGATTGCGCCGACCGCGTCTTGCCGAAGCGGCGCGCCTGGGTGCCCTCCGCGGGGAGTTTGCCCATGGTCGACGTGATCCGCCGAGATGGCGTCGCGGAATCGTCGGCACTCTCCGTGCAGCGCGAGAACATATTCTTCATATCGTGTCAAAATGTAGCCAAGGCTACATGTATAGCCATTGACTTTAATCGCCGTCCGTACCTCTCATTGTAGCCGATGCTACATTTCGGTGACACGACCCTGATCGGGAACGGGCATGAGGCCGCCTGGCCTCAGCACGCCCGCGCTGCGGCCGCCGGACAGCCGCCCGCATCGCTGTCGGAACGCACCGTGGCCGCGGCACGTCAGGTGCTGGCCGGCGAGCGCCGCGGCTGGCGCGACCGCGCTTGCCTTCGCCGGCCCCGCGGTCATCGCCTCGATCGCCTATATGGATCCCGGGCAATTTCGCGACCAACATCCAGGCCGGCGCCAGATACGGCTACGCTCTGCTCTGGGTGGTGCTGGTCGCCAATCTGATCGCCATGCTGTTCCAGGCGCCTGTCGGCCAAGCTCGGCATCGTCACCGGCCGCAATCTCGCCGAAATGTGCCGCGATCATTTCCCGCGGCCGGTGGTCTGGGCGCATGTGGATCGTCAGCGAGATCGCCGCCATGGCGACCGACCTCGCCGAATTCCTCGGCGGCGCCATCGGCCTGTCGCTGCTGTTCCACATGCCGCTGCTCGCCGGCATGGCGGTCACCGCGATCGTCACCTACGGCATCCTGATGCTGCGAGACGCTACGGCTTCCGGCCGCTCGAGCTGATCATCGGCGCCATCGTCGGCATCATCGCGCTCTGCTACGTGGTCGAAATGTTCATCGCGCCGGTCGATTGGGCGCGCGGCGGCTTTCATACTCGTGGTGCCGCAGATCGCCGATGGCAGGGCGCTGCTGCTCGCGGTCGGCATCATCGGCGCCACCGTGATGCCGCATGCGATCTATCTTCATTCCGGCCTGACCCAGGCGCGCATGCCGGTGCGCGACGACGCCGACCGGCGCAAGGTGCTGCGCTTCTCCAACCAGCGAGGTCGTCATCGCGCTCGCGGTCGCCGGCCTGGTCAACATGGCCATGGTGATGATGGCCTCGAGCGCGTTCCATGCCGGCCATCCGCGAGGTCGCGCGAGATCGAAACCGCCTATCACACGCTGACGCCGCTGCTCGGCGGCGCCGCCGCGGGCGTCTTCCTGCTGTCGCTCATCGCCTCGGGCATTTCGAGTTCGACGGTCGGCACCATGGCCGGGCAGATGATCATGCAAGGCTTCGTCGGCTTCCGCATTCCGGTCTGGCTGCGCCGGCTGGTCACCATGGTGCCCGCCTTCGTCGTCGTCGCGCTCGGCGTCAATGCCACGCAGGCGCTGGTGATCAGTCAGGTCGTGCTCAGCATCGCCCTGCCGCTGCCGATGATCTCGCTGTTGATGTTCACCAGCCGCCGACATCATGGGCCCGTTCGCCAACAACAAACTCACGCGCGCTGCCGCGGTGATCGCGACAGCCTTGGTGCTCGTGCTCAATGTCTTGCTGATCTGGGAAAGCGTCTAGCGGGGTCACTCGTCCCCGCGAAATCGGGGACCCGCGCTGCGCTTTGAGGAAACTGAATTCCACGTCTTCGCGGAAATCAGCAGAAGCGACCAATTCCCGGACTGCCGAGATGCAATCCGGGCCGTTCGCGCGCTCAACGATATCGCTACGGGTTGGTACCGTAACACACTTACATCGTCTTCAGATTTTCGGCGGCCGACTTGCCGGTCTTGCGGTCCACCACGGTTTCGAAGGACACGCGTTGACCTTCCCTCAATTCGCGAAGGCCGGCGCGTTCGACGGCGCTGATATGGACGAATACGTCCTTGCCGCCGTTTTCGGGCTGGATGAAGCCATAGCCCTTCTGCGTGTTGAACCACTTCACGGTGCCGTTATCCACGGGTATCTCCTCATAGGCATGTCAGTTCAGGCATAACAATGTGAGCCGCGCAATTGCTCGGCTCGGTTTCAATCGAGATTTTGGTGATTGATCGTCAGTCAGGCGCGGGTTTCAGTTCGCTGCTAGGCCAAGTCATTCAGGCCGAAAACTCGATGCATGTATTTAACCGCAACGTAGAATCCGCGCAAGATGGTTCGCGCGCGTTTGTGACACGCGTGCGAACGTCAAACTAAATTAAAACATCTGAGACCGACAAATTATTCCTTCACCTCGATCACATCGCCGCTACGTTTGGCGGATTTAACGATCGCGTCGAATACCGCCATACCATGCAGCACGTCGACGTCGCACCGGATAGGAATTGCCGTCGCGGATGGCGCGCGCAAACGCCGTCATCTCCTCGTGCAGCATGTCGAAACCGGAATGTTCCGCGATCTCGTCGGCCGGCGCGGCGACGAGCCCTGTCGGAGCTGCAGTCGAGGCCGGCGCGAAGCGGAAATGCGAGAGATCGGCGCGGGTGATCTCGGCCAATCCCTTGGTGCCGTAGGCGGCGAAGGAAAAATCGTCGCCGTCGCCACCGAACAAAAAAGCAGTCCGGTCGCGCCGTCGACAAAGCGCAGCATGACCGTCGTCGTGTCGTCGGAGCCGCCGCCTGGATAATAACGCGTGGTGACGGCGCGCACGTCGCGCACGCGGCCGGCAAATTCGATCATGTGATCGAGCGCGTGCACGCCGACGGCGGTCAACGCGCCGCCCGGCGCCTCGTCCGCGCAGCGCGCCAATTGTCCGGCGTGATGAATTGCGCTGTCGAGGTCGTATGCTGGGCAACAAGTGAGACGACATCGCCGAGCCGGCCCGCGGCGAGCCGCGCACGCAATTCGCCGATGCTCGGATGGAAGCGCCGGGTAAAGCCGACGGCGAGGATCAGGCCGGAGCGATGCGCGGCGTCGGCGACGGCGCGCGCACCGGCAGATCGAGCGTCAGCGGCTTCTCGACAAAGACGTGCTTGCGCGCGGCGATCGCGGCGAGCGCCTGCGCCTGGTGCTGGCTGTGGGGCGTGGCGAGAACGACGGCGTCGATATCGGGATCGCGCAGGATGTCGTCGTAGCTGCCGACCAGCGCGATGTTCCTCTCACGGCAGAACGCTTCCGCGCTCGCCCGCGTACGCGTCACGGCAGAAGCGAAATGCAGACCGCTCGGACGCGCGGTTTCGGCCGGCCCGGTCACCGCATTGACCAGCGCCCTGCCCCAACGGCCAAGACCGACGACCGCGGCTCGGATCATCGTGCGTCACATCGGCGGCACGCGCATGTCCCGGAAAAGTGGGTACCGGTTTTCCGACAAGACGCGCGCAAAATACAGAAATCGCTTTCCGGTCCAATCCGAGCCATCGTCGAGCATAACACATTTATTACATCTGCCATTCCGTCGCCCACTTGCTCGGCAGCAATGCCAATGCAACAACCCCTGCGCTTATCTTTCGGTGCCAATTATCTGTCAGTGCAATGGGAGGAATTCGGTCATGCGGATCGTCGCGCTCGAAGAGCATTTTTCAGTACCTGCGGTGGCGAGCCGCGTTCCCAAGGACGTGGTGCACAAGCGCGGCTTCCGGCCGCGCAATCTCACGCCGGGTGCGCCCAATCCGATGGAGCTGTTGCCGGAATTCGCCGAGAAGCGCCTCAAGTCGATGGATGCCGCCGGCATCAGCGTGCAGGTGCTGTCCAGTGCCGGCCCCGGCCCCGATCTCATTCCCGGTCCCGACGGGATCACGGCGGCGAAGGAGGTCAACGATCATCTGGCCAAGGAAATCTCGCGCCATCCCGACCGCTTCAAAGGCTTCGCCTGCCTGCCGCTGCAAAGCCCGGATGCCTGCCCGGCGGAGCTCAAACGCGCGGTGAAGGACCTCGGCTTTCTCGGCGCCATGATCAACGGCACCACCGAGGGCCGCTTTCTCGATCATCCGAGCTATGACGGCCTGCTTGCCGCCGCCGTCGAGCTCGACGTGCCGGTTTACATTCATCCGCACATTCCGCCGGAGCCGGTGCGCAATGCCTACTTCTCCGAGCTGCCGGAAGGCGCCGGCCGCGTGCTCGAGACCGCGGGCTGGGGCTGGCACTCCGAAACCGCCGTGCATGTGTTGCGCATGGTGATCGCCGGCACGTTCGACAAGCATCCGAAGCTCAAAATCATCATCGGCCATATGGGCGAGATTATCCCGATGATGATGGCGCGCTTCGACAAAGTCTTTCAGCACGACATCGGCCACCTCAAGCGGTCGGTCTCGCAGACCATCCTCGATCAGGTCTGGATCACCACCTCCGGCATTTTCGATCAGCCGCCGTTCCTCTGCGCGCTGCAGATCTTCGGCATCGATCGCATCCTGTTCTCGGTCGACTATCCGTTCGCGCCGGACGCCGCGGGCCGCAAGTTCCTCGACAATGTCGCGCTGCCGCCGGCCGAGAAGGCCAAGCTCGCGCACGGCAACGCCGACGCGCTGCTCAAGCTCAAGCCCGGCAAATAAGGCGCGCAAGCCAAGTTCCGCGCATTGCGCCGAAAGGTCGGGCGCGTCGCCCCGAAAGATCGTGCGGACACATTATGATGTATCCGCACGATGACGTATCCGCACGATCGCATGTCGGGATCGCAAGTCACGCTCGCATCTCGGGAATTGCAAGTCCCGCCTACGTATTCGCCCGCATTGCGACGCCGCAACCGGCTCACGTAGGAAACGCGGATGCAACAGCACCGTGATTTCGACGAAGCCTGCGACGAGGGCTGCCCTTGCCGTCTCTGCGAGCAGCCGATGAAGCTCATCCGCCGGCTGCCCAGAATGGCCACCGCGCCCGAACTGCTGGTGTTCTACTGCCGCGACTGCAATGAGATCGACAGCACGGACTGGCGCTGCGGCCCCGCGCAAAACATGCTCGCGCTGAATTAGAGCCGCATCCGGAAAATCGGAAATCGATTTTCCGAAACGATCATGCGCCATCAGGATTAAGGGGGGCGGGGGAAAGAGACCGCCAGCTCGGTGATCTCTTTTATCTTGAGCCGCCCAGATGCCAACTGAGTTGGCGCTCCCTACCGGAATGGCATTCCTAAGCGATTTCAATGGATTTAAAACTGGGTTCGCCAGTCACGTCTCCCGCCTGTTCCCGCATGCTCTTGGCGAACCCGCCAAGGTTTGGAAGAGCTACAAGCGGGTTGGCTTATTCCTTTTCCTTCCGTCACGCCCTTTCCCAGGGCGGTATATTTGCGACGAAGCTTGCCTGAAGCTCGTGGGAGCTTCAGGCACCAACGCATCAACAGAAAACGAGTTCAGTCGCCATCTTCGCGGCTAGGTGGTGGGTCAACAAAACGATGAAGCGACCGATAAGACCTATCGGGCCATAGAGCGCTTCATATTCGAGTTCTCGCAAGTCGAATACACCATTCCGCACTACGTCATTCCCACTACGTGCCCAAGAGATCGGCCTGAAGGGTCAGTTCTTTTCGGCCGTCATGGAGAGCCAGGACGTGTCGATGCTGATCGCCGTGGCCGGCGAGGTCTACAGTAGCAGCAGCGAACTTATTGTTACGGCCCCGGTGGAGTTGGAGTTTGCTGCTGGCCGGCAGCGGCAGCAGTGGCCGGCCGGCCGAATTGCCGCGGTCTGCCCTCGCGGTGGTAGGAGAGCCGCCAGGTAGTCGCATTTCTGGACCCTCTTTTATTCGAGCGTTACGGACTGGAACCTGTCATTAATCGAATTATGCGGACATTCCTACGAACACCGGTCAGTTAATCGAGCTATACGGCAGAGCCTCCAAATCTATTCGAGCATTACGCCCAAAATTGCTCTATTATTCGACTTTTACGGACAGCTACGAGCCCTATTCCAGGATTACGGACGGAGACGGCGATGGCCTCTTATGGCGAGATCCACATTACGACGGGGGACGACGAGGCGACCGATCGCCAAATCCGCCGTCGGGCCCAAAGCGGAGAGCTCAGGCAGATCGTCGAACGGATCTATACCTCAAACCTTCACGATCCACTCGAAGCCGTCGTCAGACGCAACGTCTGGTACATCCTGCCTCATCTCTTTCCCAAGACGGTGATGACCTCCCGAACCGGCGCCAAGGTCTCGCTCTATCAGTCAGAAAAGGGCGGCAAGTCCTACGCGTTCCTCACCGGTCCCTACTCCACCAGGAACGTCGAGCTGGCGGGGCTAGAGGTCCGGCTTATAGAGGGACCTTCCGCGCTCGACGGCGACACGCCCATGACGACGAAGGACTTCTACGTCCCGTCGCGTCCACGCGCCCTTCTGGAAAATCTCAAGGCAACCCGCACGCGCGGAGGAATCCAGCGAAATCTAAACGCAGAGGAACTCGAAGAGTATCTGGTGACCCTCCTCGACTCCGGCGGAACGGAAAACTTCAACGAGATCCGCGATCAGGCGCGCAAGCTCGCGCCGCAGCTTCAGGCGGAGAAGGAATTCAAGGAACTCGACCAACTCATGGGTGCGCTGCTGGGCACCCAAAAGGCGAAGTTCGCAAGCCGGGCGGCGGCCGTGCGGTCGTCGAATGCGGACAAGGATTGCGCCGAACGCCTGCAGCTGTTGTTTTCACATCTCAAGGCGCTGACCTTCCCGAACGTGCCGGCGTCCCAGGACGGCGCCGTCAGGCAATCGACGGCGTTCATCGAGGCGTACTTTTCGAACTTCATCGAAGGTACAGAATTCACGCCGGACGAAGCCCGGAAGATCGTGTTCGACGGCGTTGCGCCTGCCAACCGTCCCGCGGATGGTCACGACATCCTCGCGACCTACCGCCTTCTGACGGACGAGAAAGCGCTGAAAGCCGTCCCGTCCAGCTATCAGGCGTTCGAGAGCATGCTGAGGGCGCGCCATTCCCTCCTAATGGAGGCCCGTCCGGAAAAGCAGCCCGGCAAGTTCAAGACAGTTCCGAACAGTGTGGGCGGCGTCCAGATGGTCGCTCCCAACCTTGTGATCGGCACGCTGAAGATCGGCTACGATCTGCTCCAGGGCCTCACGGAGCCGTTCGCGCGCGGCCTTTTCCTCCATTGCCTGATCGCCGAAGTCCATCCGTTCGACGACGGCAACGGACGTATCTCGCGGCTACACTTCACGGCCGAGTTGCTCCGCGCCGACCAGGCGCACGTCATCATCCCGACGGTCTACAGGGACGACTACATCAACGGGATGCGGTCCCTGACGCGCAGGCGCGACCCGGCTCCGATAACCCGAGCGACGCTGCGCGCACAGGAGACGAGCGCGCAGATTTAAGTGCCCACTGCCGACCAGGCGATCGAAGCTTGGGCCAAAGTGAATGCCTTCATGCGGCCGGGACCGAACGCGCGGTTGGAGAAGTACGATCCCGCCACAGAAATCGAATGGCGGGGCGACATGCCCGCGCCGAAGAGCTATTGGCAGGCGGAGGAGAATCCGCAGGGTCTCATTCCTTCGAGTTCGTACAGCCGCTAGTCAAAAAGTAGCGCCGCCGCGCAGTCGTTGACCGCTCACCGCATCCCCAGCAGCGAGCCGTAGCGCTGAACGATGTCGCGAATGCCGTTGTCCTCCGGTTTTTCCAAAATCTCGTTGACGGTCCCGAAGGAGCGTATCAACGACAGCGTCACCCATCGGTACGTGTCGACGACCTCCTCTTCGGCCACCGGCGCGTGCGGAGTGAACCGCGGCACGCGGTCTTGCCCGCGGATGAGATAGCGGTTCAGCGACGTCAGAGACGCATGCCCAGCATCGGACGACAACTGGGCGTAGGCAATGTACGTCGGATTGTCTCCGGCGATCGCCTTCGGGCTGATGGCCTTGGGCTTCGGATGTTCGGCTTTGGATGTCTTCATCCACTCCCGAAGTCGGCGGGCCACGCTCTCGTCGACGTCTCCCCTGCTGCCGAAATAATGCTGGCCGCGCCGCTGACGGTGCAGCACATCGTCCTCCTGGAGCTCCTGCCAGAACTTCTTCGGGTCCTGCTTAAGAGCCCCCAAAAAGAACTCGTTCTCAAGACAAGCGCGCACCAGCATCCGCGCCTCGACGATGCGGTCTTCCTTCATCAGAAGCAGCATTCCCGACATGATCGAGAGCGAGCGGGCAAGGAGCGCGAAGGCGAGGCTTTGCGTACGGCCGTCGACGTTCTCGACCGCCGACTGCCCCAGAATTTCGTGGCCTTTGCGCGATACGACATCGCAGAAGTCCATCCAACTTGGACCATCCGTCGACGGACCAATCGGAGTCGAGGACGAAGACTTCAGATGCAGTCATGAGGCCGCAGACTCCGGGTATCGGATGTTGTCGCCGAAGACGGCGTCTTCCGGGGATCAACTTCGTGCGCCGCGTCGTAAAAGCTTATTCGGCCGGTTTCGTCCGGAGAGAAATCTCCGATGTCCGTGAGGGTGATCTTGAAGCGGCCTTTGGAAAGGCGTTTTACGGAATGTCCGAGCGGCGCGAGAAAGCAATTTCAATAACTAGACCAATTGGAGCTGATTTTCCCGGTGACGAGCCGACGCATAGCCGCATCGGTCATTTCACGCTTAGACCATGTCATGTTCGCCTCATAGTCAACGGCGGTAGTCTCCTTGTCGACAAATCAATGATGCCAAAGCAAAAACGGATTGCCCGCGCCGGCATGAAAAAACTCAAAAAGCTCCCGAGCTAACCGGCTGGCTAACCTTGGTGGCTAACCGTTCAAAAAGTCCTTGATTTAAAAGCGCTCTGGCGCTCCCTA
>CAWFWC010000004.1:0-190020 GCA_963819465.1 uncultured Alphaproteobacteria bacterium | reverse complement strand
CTTGTAGACGATCGAATCCATCAGCGCTTCGAACGAGGCGTCGATGATATTGGGCGAGACGCCGATCGTCGTCCAATGGTCGCCGGTCTCATCGGAGCTTTCGATCAGAACGCGCGTGACCGCCTGCGTGCCGCCATTGAGGATACGCACGCGATAATCGGTCAGCTCGAGACCGGTGATGTAGCTCTGATACTTGCCAAGATCCTTGCGCAGCGCGACGTCGAGCGCGTTGACCGGACCGATGCCTTCGGCGACCGAGATCAGCTCCTCATTGCCGACTTTGATCTTCACCACCGCCTGGCTCACCGTCACCGGCTCGCCCTTGGCATTGGTGCGCTTCTCGACATTGACGTCGAATTTCTCGACGTCGAAATAATGCGGCACCTGATCGAGGAAGCGCCGCGCCAGACAATTCGAACGAGGCGTCGGCCGCTTCATAGGCATAGCCGATCGCCTCGCGCTCCTTGACCTCGTCGAGAAGCCGCGTGACGCGCGTATCGTTCTTGTCGATCGACAGCCCGATGCGCTCGAGCTCGGCGAGCACGTTGGAACGGCCGGCCTGGTCGGAGACCAGCAGCTTTCTTTTGTTGCCGACGCTTTCCGGCGCGACGTGTTCGTAGGTCGCGGGCTCCTTGACGATGGCGGAGGCATGAATGCCGGCCTTGGTGGCAAAGGCGCTCTCGCCGACATAAGGCGCGTGACGATCGGCGCGAGCGGTTCAACAATTCGTCGAGCGAATGTGATGTGCGCGACAGCCGCGCCAGCGCGTCGTCCGAGACGCCGATCTCGAATTGATCGGCATATTCCTTTTTCAGCTTCAGCGTCGGGATGATCGAGACGAGATTGGCATTGCCGCAACGCTCGCCGAGCCCGTTGAGCGTACCTTGGATCTGCCGCGCACCGGCACGCACCGCGGCGAACGAATTCGCCACCGCCTGTTCGGTATCGTTGTGGGCATGAATGCCGACATGATCGCCGGGAATCTTCTTGCAGACTTCGCCGACGATGCGCTCGACCTCGTGCGGCAGCGTGCCGCCATTGGTGTCGCACAGCACCACCCAGCGTGCGCCTTCCTCGTAAGCGGCCTGCGCGCAGGCCAGCGCATAAGCGGGCTTGGCCTTATAGCCGTCGAAGAAATGCTCGCAATCGAGCAGCACTTCGCGGCCCTTGGCCTTGGCGGCGCGCACAGAGTCGCGGATCGAGGCGAGGTTCTCCTCTTCCGGTGGTCTCGAGCGCGACGCGAACGTGATAGTCCCAGGACTTCGCGACGAAGCAGATGGCGTCGGCTTGGCGTCAAGCAGCGCCACCAGGCCTGGATCGTTCGACGCCGAACGCCCAGGCCGCCGCGTCATGCCGAAGGCGGTGAACTTGCCCCGCATCGGCCGCTTCTCGGCAAAGAAGCTGGTGTCGGTCGGATTGGCGCCGGGATAGCCGCCTTCGACATAGTCGACGCCGAGTTCGTCGAGCATGCGCGCGATGGCGAGCTTGTCGGCGAGCGTGAAATCGACGCCATTGGTCTGCGCGCCGTCGCGCAGCGTCGTATCGAACAAATAAAGACGCTTTTACTGCTTTTGCGGCATCAGGCGCCTCACCACAGATGATAGTTCGACGCCAGATGCGACGGCGATCAAAATAGCGACCAGCGCCATGATCAGATGATGCGTGCGCAGGCCAAAGAATGTCGGACGGGGCTCAGTCATGACAACATCATCTCCATTTTCTAGCCGTGATAGAGCCGATAAGCGGTAACAAACGTGACGATGACGGCGCCTGCGATCACCACGTATTTCAGGATCAGATAATAAAGCCAGTGGCGCGGGAACGGGGTCTCGGGTTCCTTCATGATGCGCTCTCCTTGGTGGCGCTGTCGCCGTCTTTGCCTCCGAGCGGCTTGACCATGGTCGTGTTGGCGAGCCATTCATCGCCAAGCGTCACGGTGTTGCGGGTCTTGGCGACATAGCCGCGCTTCTCGAAGAAGCCGCGCGCGGTGTCGCTGGCTTCGACCGTAAGCTCTTTGGCGCCGCGCGCGCCGGCGAGCTTCTCCAATGCATCGCACAGCATCGCGCCGGCGCCCTGCCCGGCCGCGGCCGGATGCACATAGAGCATGTCGATGCGCGTATTGTTGGCGAGCGAAGCGAAACCGACGGCGGCGCCGCCGAAGGTCGCGACCAGCGTCAATTCGCCGGCAAGTTTTGCAGCGAACTCCTCCTCGTCGTCGGCGGCCGAGGCCCAGGCCTCCTGCTGCGCGGCGCTGTAATCGTCGGCGGTCAGATCCTCGATGCTGGCGCGAAAAATCTCCGCCAGAAACGGCGGATCGGCCGGCAACATCGGCCGCAGCGCAAGCTTTGGGGGTCTCGCGGGAGTTCATCGCGCGATCTCCCAGGTGGTGCCGTCCTTGCTGTCTTTGAGCACGATGCCCATTTCGGCGAGTTCGTCGCGGATGCGGTCGGACTCCTTGAAGTTCTTTCATCTTGCGCGCGGCATTGCGCGCTTCGATCAGCCCAGCAACTTTGCTTTCATCGACCGAAACCGAAGCCGGCCGGAACGCCGCCCATTGCGCGGACGTGCTTGCAACAGCCCGATCAACTGCGCGCTCGCCTTCAGGCAAGCGGCCGCGGGCTTTGCCCCCTTTGCCGCTTCGCTGCGCAACTCGTGCAAGGCGGCGAACGCCTTCGGCGTATTGAGATCGTCGGCAAGCGCGTCGAGCGCATCGGCGCAGAGATAACCGGGTGCGATATCGCCGGTGAGTTCGTACCAATGATCAAGCGTCTTCTGCGCCTCGCGCAAGCCGAGTCAGCGTCCAGTTGATCGGCTGGCGATAGTGGCTCTGCAGCATGGCCAAGACGCACGACATCGCCCGGCCAATCCTGCAGCAATTCGTGAATGGTCACGAAGTTGCCGAGCGACTTCGACATCTTCTCGCCTTCGACTTGCAGGAAGCCGTTGTGCATCCAGTAATTCGCCATCACCGGCGTATGGAAGGCGCAGCGCGATTGGGCGATTTCGTCTTCGTGATGCGGAAAGACGAGATCGATGCCGCCGCCGTGGATGTCGAACTCTCGCCGAGATATTTCCACGACATCGCCGAGCATTCGATGTGCCAGCCGGGCCGGCCGGGAGTTTTGATGCCGGCGGGCGACGGCCAGGCCGGCTCGCCCGGCTTCGACGGCTTCCACAGCACGAAGTCCCGCGGATCCCTTTTGTAGGGAGCGACTTCGACCCGGGCGCCGGCGATCATCTCGTCGAGCGGCCGCTTCGACAATTGGCCGTAGTCCGGCATCGACGGCACGCTGAACAGCACATTGTCTTCCGCCACATAGGCATTGCCGGAGGCGACGAGCCGCTCGATCAGCGTGCGCATCTCGGCGATGTGCTCGGTGGCGCGCGGCTCGACGGTCGGCGGCAGGCAGCCGAGCGCCGCCACGTCGTCGTGGAACTGCTTGTCGGTCTTCTCGGTGACCTTGCGGATTGCTTCGTTGAGCGGCAGCGCCGGATATTCCTCCGCGGCCCGCGCGTTGATCTTGTCGTCGACGTCGGTGATGTTGCGCACATAAGTGACGTGCTCGGCGCCGTAGATGTGCCGCAGCAGGCGGAACAGCACGTCGAACACGATCACCGGCCGCGCATTGCCGATATGGGCATAGTCGTAGACCGTCGGCCCGCACACATACATGCGCACTTGCGCCGGATCGATCGGCGTAAAAACCCGCTTCTCGCGCGCGAGCGTATCGTAGAGCTTCAATTCCATCGTCGCCTTCACTCGGCCGATCTCGTGTCACCGAATCAAAAATACATCACCGCGGGCCTGCTGGCCGGGCGTCTATCGGTCTCGAGCGATGAGAAAAGACGGCCGCAGCCAGCGATGTCGCTAGCTAATAATCCCCCGGCAAATGCCGGAAACGCTGCGGAACCCGTACATGGCGCGCACAATGATGGGTCGGGCGCATGCCGTCAAGGCCCGCGCCCAGGTACACGCAATATACGCGCAACCGCAACTGCCACCGCAATGACGCTCGCGAACTGTCATCGAGAAGCCGCCAGAAACGTCCAGGCCCGTTGTGGAAGGCGCAAAGCCGTCATGCGGATGCGTTGACCGCTGGTGCAAATCACGACAGCGAACCGGCTCCGGCTCGCGCCCGCCAAACCGGCGCCGCCAAGCGTCACTTAACGGAAGCTTAACCCCGCAAACGCATTAATCGGCCCTATCGGGGCCGCTCCAGCCTGCTTGTCACGCCGACAACCTCTTTGGCAGCGCCGGGTATCGGCGCCAAGCGGGGAACCATGCGCTTCTTGATTGCCGCAAGCGCGGCGATGTCCATTCTTCTGGGCGCCGCCACGGCACAGGCGGAAAAGCGCATGTTCATCATTGCCAATGACGGCGACGGTTACGGCGTCGACACTTGCCTCACCTCGGGCGGGCCCTGCGGCGTGGTGGTCGCCAATTCCTACTGCCATTCGCGCGAATTCGCGCAGGCGATCTCGTTCCGCAAGGTCGACCGCGACGACATCACCGGCGCCATCCCCGCCAGCACGTCAGCCTCCTGCCACGGCAGCGCTTGCGATAATTTCGTCGCCATCGAGTGCTCGCGCTGACCTGAAATTCAGGCTTTTCGCACCTGTGCGGTTCCACCACTAGCCGTTGCGCGGACTGATAAGTTCGTCCATCCTTACGGACGGTAATCGCCCTCGCCGCAAACGAGGCGCAATTCGTCGTGTTTGAACCGCGAATTTCATCGCAGCCGTTGGGTGGGCAATGGGCGTCCAAGAAGCCAGGGAACGCGACATCGACGAAGATATCCGTCCCGTACGCAATCGCGGGCGACCAGGCGCCGCTGAAGCTCGATCAGTTCCTGCCCTACCAGCTACAGGTCGTTTCCACGCTGATGTCGCAGGCGCTGTCGCGCCTCTATGCGCGGCGCCATCGCCTCGGCATTCCGGAATGGCGGGTGCTGGTCGCGCTCGGCCAGTTCGGCTGGATGAACGGCAAGGCGATCTGCGCGCACACCCATATGCACAAGACCAAAGTATCGCGCGCAGTGGCGATGCTGGAGCGGCGCAAGCTCATCGCGCGGCGCACCAACCGCGCCGACATGCGCGAGTCGCTGGTCACGCTCACGCCGGCGGGGCGGACGGTCTATGACGAGCTGGCGCCGCATGCGACCGCGTTCTCGCGCCGGCTGACCGAGAGCCTGACGCCGAGCGACCGCGACGCATTCCATCGTGCGCTCAAGCAGCTCACCGACCGCTCGGCGCAGCTTGTGGCGGAAGCCATCGAGGAAGACGGCCGCGTGGAGGAATCGTGAAGCTTTATTCCTATTACCGTTCCTCGGCCGCCTACCGCGTCCGCATCGCGCTCAATCTCAAAGGCATCGCCTACGACACGATCTCCATCCATCTGATCAAGGACGGCGGTCTCAACCGGCGGCCGGAATTCAAAGCGGTCAATCCGCAGATGCGCGTGCCGGTGCTGGTGACGCCGCAGGGCGACACCATCATCCAGTCGCTCGCTATCATCGAATATCTCGACGAGACGCATCCGCGGCCGCCGCTGTTGCCGAAAGATCCGCTGGCGCGCGCCAAAGTGCGCGCGCTTGCCGATCTGATCGCCTGCGATATCCATCCGCTGAACAATACCTCGCCGCTGCGCTACCTGAAGCGCGAGCTGCATCAGGAGCAGAGCACGATCGACGCCTGGTATCATCACTGGGTGATCGAAGGTTTCGAGGCGCTCGAAGCTTTGATCGGCGACGGGCCCGTATCTCTGCGGCCAGGAGATCACGCTCGCCGATACATGCCTGGTGCCGCAGGTCGCCAATGCGCGGCGGCTGAAAGTGCCGCTCGAAAAGTTTCCGAAGATCGTCGCCGCCGACGCCGCGTGTCGCGCACTGCCGGCGTTCGATAAGGCCCGGCCGGAAAATCAGCCCGACGCCGAGTGAGCGGCGCGAGTGACAGGCGTGCGTGATAGGCCCAATCCGCGGGCGCAATTGACACGGCATTGACCCCTTGCCTTCACATTTTAACCACCATTCCGGGGCTTGATCCGCAACCCCGACAAACCGGGGCCGGAACCCTCAATGCTCAATCATTCGAGCGGCTTAGGCCGAGTTTTCTTGCCGCGAGCGGCCCTGCCGCGCATCGCGTCGCAAGGCTTGCTCGGCGCCGTCTTCGGCCTGCTTTTCGGTTTCATTTTGGGTTTCTTGGCCTGCTCGAGCACAGCCTTCGCGCAGAGCATCCAACAGCAATATCTGCCGCCGCCAACACGTCCTCCGGCAAGCGTGCCGAGCCAGCCGGCCGCAAATCAGCCAGCACCGAACCCCGCGCCGTCGGGCCAGCCGGCCGCGTCCCAGCCCGGCGCGCAACCAAGCCGCATCCAATCCTGTTTGCTACCGGCTGCAGCAGCAGCTCGCCTCGGTCGACCAGGGCGGGGCCGATCCGGCGCGCGCCGACCAGATCAAGCGCGCCGACGAGGCCATCGCCAAGCAACAGGCCGATCTCGACCGTGCGCTAGCGCAGGCGCACAAAGCCGGCTGCGCCGGCGAAGGTTTCTTTGCGCTGTTCTCGGCGCTGTCGCCGCAATGCGGACCGATCACCTCGTCGATCCAGCAGATGCGCGGCAATCTCGATCGCATGACCAGCGAAGAGCAGCAGCTCAAAAGCGGCGGCGGTGCGCAGGACGGCCAGCGCCGCGCGCTGATCGGCGCCTTGGCGCAGAACAATTGCGGCGCGCAATATGCGTCCGCCGCGCAGCAGTCCGGCCCGGCCAATTTCTTAGATGCGCTGTTCGGCAACGGCACGATCGTCAATCCGGACGGCGAAGGCGCGCCGTCGGGCACCTATCACACCGTCTGCGTGCGCACCTGCGACGGTTATTATTTCCCGATCTCCTATTCGACCAATGCAACGCGCTTCGCCGACGACGAGAAGTCCTGCCAGCGGCTGTGCCCGGCGTCGGAGGCGGCGCTGTATTCGTTCCGCAATCCGGGCGAAGGCATGGATCAGGCGGTGTCGAATGGCGGACAGCCCTATACGGCGCTGCCGAATGCCTATCGCTACCGCAAGGAAGTGGTCTCCGGCTGCTCCTGCCGCCGCGCCGGCCAGAGCTGGGCCGATGCGCTCAAAGGCGCCGACAACTCCACCACGCTTGAACAAGGCGACATCGTCGTCACCGACCAGAATGCCAAGCTGCTGTCGCAGGCGCCGCAGGCGCGTGGCAAAGGCGCGGCCCCGGCTGCCGTCATGAGCCAGCCCAGCGCGGCCGCCGCGTCTTCGACCACGAGCACGCCGACCGATCCGAGCAAGCGCGTGGTGCGCACCGTCGGACCGCCCTTCCTGTCGCCGGGACAGATGCTGTTGCAGAGCAGCAGCCGCAAGTGCTGCAGCCGCAGCGCTAATATATTTTTTGGGAGCCGCGGTGAGGGGTTGCGGCCCGCCCCTCACCCATTCTTGTTGTTGCGATTCCGAGCAGCCCTCTCCCGCAAGGGGAGAGGGCACTGCGATAGAAATCCGCGCTGCCGGCTTTGCGCATCGCCGCGCCTTTCGCCAAGCCGTGATCCGGCTGCGGCAGCGTGATGCCGGGATCGGTGAAACGGTTGACGATCGGATAGCGGCGGTCGCGGCCGAAATTCTTCAACGTCACTTTCACGCCCGGCGCCGCCTGGCGGCGCTTGTATTCGGCGAGATAGAGCATGCGCTCGACCTTGAGCACGGTGTCGCGGTCGAAGCCCGCGGCGACGATAACCGCGGTCGGCTCCTCGCGCTCGACCAGCCGCTCCAGGATCTGATCGAGAATGTCGTAGGGCGGCAGCGAGTCCTGGTCGGTCTGGTTCTCGCGCAGCTCGGCGCTCGGCGGCCGCGTGATGACGTTCTCGGGAATGACATGACCATCGGGACCGCGCGCACCTTCGGGCTTCCAAGCGTTGCGCAGACGCGACAGCCGAAAGACCTCGGTCTTGTAGATGTCCTTGATCGGATTGTAGCCGCCGTTCATGTCGCCATAGAGCGTGGCATAGCCGACCGACATTTCCGACTTGTTGCCGGTCGTCACCACCATGGCGCCGAATTTGTTGGAGATCGCCATCAGGATGACGCCGCGGGCGCGCGCCTGCAGGTTCTCCTCGGTGACGTCGCGCGGCGTGCCCTCAAAGACACCGGCAAGCGCGGTCTCGAAACCCTTCACGGCACTTTCGATCGGCACGATGTCGTAGCGGATGCCGAGCGCCTGCGCGATCGAAGCCGCGTCGTCGCGCGAAGCTTGCGAGGTGTAGCGATAAGGCAGCATCACGCAGCGGACACGATCCGCGCCGAGCGCGTCGGCCGCCATCGCGGCGCAGAGCGCGGAATCGATGCCGCCGGAGAGCCCGATGACGACGCCCTTGAAGCGGTTCTTGTCGACGTAGTCGCGCAAGCCGAGAACGCAGGCGCTGTAATCGGCCTTGTCCGAATCCAACGCCGGCGCAATGACGCCGCGCGCGCAGCGCCATTTGCCGTCGATGCGCGACCAATGCGTCGTGAGAATTTCCTCGCGGAAGGCCGGAAGCTGGAACGCCACCGAGCGATCGGCATTGAGCGCGAACGAGGCGCCGTCGAACACCAGTTCGTCCTGGCCGCCGAGCTGATTGATGTAGATCAATGGCAGGCCGGCTTCGGTGACGCGGGCGACGACGACATTGAGGCGGACTTCGCCTTTGTCGCGCCAATAGGGCGAGCCGTTGGGCACGATCAGGATTTCGGCGCCGGTCTCGGCGAGACATTCGACGACGTTCTCGTAGTCGCCCCAGTCGGTCCAGGTATCTTCGCAGACCGGCAGTCCCAGCCGCACGCCGCGGAAATTCACCGGCCCCGGCAACGGCCCGGAAGCGAAGACGCGCTTCTCGTCGAACACGCCGTAATTCGGCAGATTGACCTTGAAGCGCAGCGCCTCGATCCGGCCGCCGGCGAGCAGCGCATAGGCGTTGTAGAGCTTGCCGTCTTCGACCCCATCCTCGATCCCCCAGGGCGTGCCGATCAGCACCGCCGGCCCGCCGTCCGCGGTCTCGCGCGCCAGCGTCTCGATCGCGGTCCGGCAAGCCGCCTGGAAAGCCGGCTTGAGCACCAGGTCTTCCGGCGGATAGCCGGCGATGAACAATTCGGAAAAAGCGACGATGTCGGCACGATCGTCCGCGGCGCGGGCGCGCGCCTTGCGGGCAAGCTCCAGATTGCCGGAAATATCGCCGACGATCGGATTGAGCTGCGCTACCGCAATGGCCAGACGGTCGGCGGGAGGAGCGTTCATGGTGCTGGTCTAGAGCATGATCGGTAACAGGGAAACCCGGTGCTTGCGGATGCAACTTGCGGACCGAACAGGCACAAACCTTATCTAGGCATTGAGCCCGCTCAATGCTGCATGCCGATCGGATAGGGCCCGAATTTGAAGCTGGCCTGAACGAAGCCGCCATAGACGTGGGTTTTCCAGTCCACCGGCTGCGGCATGCCGCCGGCGACGACATCCTCGAAATGCGCGTTGCCGCTGGTGGTCATGTGCCAGTAGCGGCCGCCGACGCCGACATTGAAATAGGGCGTGACCTTGTAGGACAGCATCGCCTCGAGCTGGAAACCCTGGCCGGTGCCATCCTCGTTGATCGGCCCGCTGAAATCGCCTGCGGCGATGCGCAGAAAATGGGTGTCCTGCCCCTTCATGCTGATATAAGGCAGATAAGCGCCCTCGGCCCACAGCGTGAAGCGGCTGCCGAGCAGCACTGAGCCGTCGACGCCGACACGCAGCGACTGGAAGGTATTGGTCTGCGAAATCACCTGGACCGTCGCCGGGATTGCCGGCTGGCAGACGTTCGGATTGGTGGCGTTCTGGGTGCAGCCGTACGCGCTCTCGCCTTGGTTCAGATAGTGGTAACCAACAAACGCGCCGAGGCGGAAATCGCCGCCACGGAAGACGTCATAACCGACATCGACGCTGCCATAGCCGAGGAAGCCCGAGGCCTCGCGGCTGGTGGTCGAGGAATAAGGCGTGATCGCCGGCGGAAAATCCTCGTCCTGCAACTGACCCTGCGTGGCCGAGCCGCCGCCGACATAACCTTTGATGAACCATCCGTTCGAGAACGCCACCCGCCAGTCGAATTCGCCGGCATTGACCCAGAAGCTGTTGTAGGTGAGCCGCGAGTTGAGCCCGTTATAGACGTCCGGCGGCCCATAGAGATTTTTGCTGGTCTTGCCGGTGCCGAACCAGTAGCGCGCGCCGAACTCGGCCTGCAGGCCGGAGCCGGGTTGGGCGGAAATATTCGACGTCCGGGACCGGCATCGCCGGAGCCTTGAGGGCGCGAACGGCAGTACGTCGGCCGAGCAGCCGGACCCACGATCATCAGAGTGATCGCGACCGCAATCGCGAATGGCAAATAATTCCGTAACGACACCGCCCGCCCCGCGCCCATTGCCAATTCTTGTTCTGGCACGAGAAAATTGGAGCAAATGTCTTTTGCATTTGTTTACCGGCCCGGGGCGGCCCGCCTTGATTACGCTCAGGCTGAGCGGCTGGTAAAGCGTCTTGGTATACGAGACCCAAACGAATGCAGGCCGCACCATTTTCCATGGCCGTCATTGCGAGGAGCAAAGCGACGAAGCAATCCAGCGCTACGGCGCCGCTCTGGATTGCTTCGCTTCGCTCGCAATGACGGCGGGGCCAAGGAGAGCCTTAGAGCGCCGCGACCTGCGGGATCGGCTTCGCCTTGGCCAGGCGTTCGGTCTTCAACAGATCGGCGAGCAGGAAGGCGAGGTCAAGCGACTGCTCGGCATTGAGCCGCGGATCGCAGACCGTGTGGTAGCGGTCGTTGAGATCCTCGTCGCTGATGGCGCGCGCGCCGCCGGTGCATTCGGTGACATTCTGGCCGGTCATTTCCAGATGCACGCCGCCGGCAATGGTGCCTTCGGCATCGTGGACCTGGAAGAACGTCCGCACTTCTTTCAGAATCTGATCGAACGGCCGGGTCTTGTAGCCGGTGACCGAGGTGATGGTGTTGCCGTGCATCGGATCGCACGACCACACCACCTTGCGACCGTCGCGCTTCACCGCGCGCACCAAAGGCGGCAAGAGATCGGCAGCCTTGTCGGCGCCGACGCGGCAGATCAGCGTCAGCCGGCCCGGCTCGTGATCCGGATCGACGATGTCCATCAGCTTGAGCAGGTCGTCCGGCTTCTGCGACGGCCCGGTCTTGATGCCGAGCGGATTCTTGATGCCGCGGCAGAATTCGACATGGGCGTGATCGGTCTGCCGGGTGCGGTCGCCGATCCAGACCATGTGGCCCGACGTGCAATACCAGTCGCCGGTGGTGGAATCGACGCGGGTGAAGGCCTGTTCGTAGCCGAGCAGCAGCGCTTCGTGGCTGGTGAAGAAATCAGTGGTGCGCATTTCCGGATGCACTTCCGGATCGATGCCGCAGGCGCGCATGAAGTCGAGCGCTTCGGTGAGATGACCGGCGAGTTCCTGATAGCGCTTGGACTGCGGCGAGTCCTTCACGAACGACAGCATCCATTGATGCGCGTTCGACAGATTGGCATAGCCGCCGGTCGAGAACGCGCGCAAGAGATTGAGCGTCGCCGCCGACTGGCGATAGGCCTGCAGCTGCCGGCGCGGATCGGCCGTGCGCGCCTCGGGCGAGAATTCGGTGCCGTTGATGATGTCGCCGCGATAGACCGGAAGCTCGACGCCGTCGCGCTTCTCGACCGGCGAGGTGCGCGGCTTGGCGAATTGGCCGGCGATGCGGCCGACCTTCACCACCGGACACGCGGCCGCATAGGTCAGCACCACCGCCATCTGCAAGAACAGGCGGAAGAAATCGCGGATATTGTTGGCGCCGTGCTCGGCGAAGCTCTCGGCGCAGTCGCCGCCCTGGAGCAGGAAAGCATCACCTGAAGCAACTTGGGCCAGCGCCTTTTTCAGATTGCGCGCTTCGCCGGCAAAGACCAGCGGCGGGAAGGTCGCAAGCTGCGCCTCGATATCGGCAAGCGCCTTCGGATCGGGATAATCCGGCACCTGCACGATCGGCTTGCCGCGCCAGGAGTCAGGGCTCCATTTCGGCATATTGGACCGCGTCGACATCACTCATCTCCAACTTCCGCCACCCGAAAGTGCGGCCTGTCCGGGCCAATTGCCTTCAAGGGCCACCAGCGGCGGCCGCCTCAGGATGACGGTGAACAATTGGCGGACTTATACACGCCAGGGCGGGGCCGCGACAGCCTAGAAAAGCCCGCAAAAACGCCTATTCCGCGGCTTCTTGAGCGTAGCTCGCGGTCTTTTTGCGCATGGTGACAAGCTCTTCGGCAGCGGTCGGGTGCAGCGCCACGGTGGCGTCGAAGTCGGCCTTGGTGGCCCCCATCTTGATCGCGACGGCGGCGAGCTGGGCCATTTCGGCGGCCCCTTCGCCGACCACATGGCAGCCGACCACCTTGATCGGTCATGCCGTCGACCACGAGCTTCATCAGCACGCTGGTGGCGCGGCCGGACAGCGTCGCCTTCATCGGCCGGAAACTCGCTTTGTAGATGTCGGTGCGCGGCAGCCGCGCCCGCGCCTCGGCCTCGGTGAGGCCGACCACGCCGACTTCCGGCTCGGAGAACACCGCGGTCGCCACATTGGTGTGATCGACCTTGGTCGGCTTGCCGCCGAACACCGAGTCGGCAAAGGCATGGCCTTCGCGGATCGCGACCGGCGTCAGGTTGATGCGATTGGTGACGTCGCCGACGGCGTAGATGCCCGGCGCCGAGGTTTTCGAATAGTCGTCGACGGCGATGCCGCCGTTCTTGGCCAGCGTGACGCCGGCGGCTTCAAGGCCGAGCTTGCCGATATTGGGCACGCGGCCGGTCGCGAACATCACCTGGTCGGCCGGCACATGATTGCCGTCCGACACATGCACGGAATAATGCGCGCCGGATTTCTCGATGGCGGTGATGGTGCGCTCGGTGACCACGCGGATGCCGCGCTGTTCGAGCTCGACACGCAGATGCTTGCGCACGTCATCGTCGAAGCCGCGCAGGATGGCGGGACCGCGATAGATCAGCGTCACTTGCGAACCCGAGCCCGGCAAAGATGCCGGCGAATTCCACCGCGATATAGCCACCGCCCTGGATGACGATGCGGCGCGGCAATTCCTTCAGATGAAACGCCTCGTTCGAGGAGATGGCATGTTCGCGGCCGGGAATCGGATCACCGAAGCTCGGCGTGCCGCCGGTCGCGATCAGGATATGTTTGGTGCGGACGCGCTCGCCGGTGGCGAGTTCGATGGTCTGCGGATCGGCGATCACGGCGCGCGTCTTGACCACCTTGACGCCGGCCTTGCCAAGCGTCGAGCCGTAGGCGGCTTCGAGGCGGGCGATCTCCTTGTCCTTGTTGGCGATCAAAGTCGGCCAGTCGAACGAAGCCTGCGGCACCGTCCAGCCGAAGCCCGCGGCGTCCTCGAATTCGCCGTGAAAGCGCGACGCATAGACCAGGAGCTTTTTCGGCACGCAGCCGCGGATGACGCAGGTGCCGCCGAGGCGATATTCCTCGGCGACCATGACGCGGGCGCCATATTCGGCGGCAATGCGCGCGGCGCGCACGCCGCCCGAGCCGCCGCCTATGACGAAGAGATCGACGTCGTGATCAGCCATAATCTTTTATTCTTAGGACTATTCGTCAAACCAACGCGTCACATATCGTGACCGCGTTTCTTCAATTCAACACGCATGGCCTTAATGACGTCGTCCGAGAGATTTTCGGCCCAGCTGCCGGCATAGGTCATGCTCTGGTCGAGCACTTTCGGCTCCTCGGCGAGCGCCTTCTGGCCGAGCGGCGACTGATAGAAAGTCAACAGATCGCGCAATTCCTGCTCGCTGAAATGGCTGGCGTAGAAGTGGGCCGCGGCGTCGTCGACCTCGGCGACGCGCGGCGTGAATTGCTTGGTGACGCTGAGCGCGACCTCGTCGATGTCCTTCTGATACATGAAATTGGTTTGCAGGAACATGTTGCGTGTCTTTTGTACGACGCCGGCGACGATCGGCTTGAAGACGTCGTCGACCTTCTTGATCTGAACGATCTGCTTGGCGAGGAGCAGCGAAGCCGGCGACACTTGCGGAATGGTCACAGCAGGGTTCTGGGCGGCCGCAGGTACAGCGGCGCCAGCCACGGCAAGCGCGAGGAGCGCGGCCATTGCAAGACGCGTCCCGGCGAAGCCCCGGCCGGCAAAGCTCCGGCCAGCCAGACGCGTGGAAAGATTGGCGGTCATAGGCGCACACTCCCTTGTGGGCTGAAAAACTAAATCACGTCCGCTCGATCAGCCGAACCCCGTCCGGACCGGCCACAATAGCAGCCCAGGCGAGGTCGATGAACAAGCCATGCTCCATGACGCCGGGGATCGCGGACAGCCGTTCCGCCAGCGTTTTCGGGTCGGCGATGCGCTCAAGCTTGGCGTCGAGGAGCCAGTGCCCGCCATCCGTGACGAAAGGATGGCCGTCTTTGCCCGGCCGCGGCGCCGCCGGGCCCGGGCAGCCAGTCGCCGCCGCCGCGGCTTCGACCGCGCGGCGGGTCACAGCCGCCCCGAACTGGGTGATTTCGACCGGCAGCGGAAAACGGCCCAGCACCGGCACGAGCTTCGATTGGTCGGCGATCACCAGCATCCTGGCCGAAGCGGCGGCGACGATCTTCTCGCGCAGCAGCGCCCCGCCCCCGCCCTTGATCAGGGTCAGATCCGGCGCGATCTCGTCGGCGCCGTCGATGGTCAGATCAAGCTCCGGGGTCTGGTCGAGCGTGGTCAATTTGATGCCGAGGCCTTGCGCCTGGGCGCGCGTCGCCTCCGAGGTCGGCACGGCGATAACGTCGAGCCCCTGCTTCACCCGGGCGCCGAGCAGATCGACAAGGTGATAGGCGGTCGAGCCGGTGCCGAGCCCGAGCCGCATGCCCGGACGGACGAAATCCAGGGCGCGGGCGGCCGCGGCCCGCTTCTGCTCCTCGACATTCATGGCTGCTGTGTAGCCGCCTTCCGCCTTTGAGAAAACCCAAACTTGCGCCCGCCGCCGGGGCCAGCTAGGCCAAGCCATTCGGGGCAGCCAGTCGTACCATCATGCGCACCATCGTCTTCGACCTCGACGGCACGCTGATCGATACGGCGCCCGACCTGATCTCGACCTTGAACATCACGCTGACCCGCGAGGGCATGCCGGCGGTGGATTTCGAGGAGGCGCGCAAAATGATCGGCGGCGGCGCGCGCGGCATGATCGAGCGCGCGTTGATCGCCGAAGGCCAGGACGCCTCGGCGCCTTCGTTCCAGACCGAGCTCGACCGCATGTTCAAGGGCTTCATCGATTATTACGCCGCGCATATCGCCGATCATTCGCGGCCGTTTCCGGAGCTGGAAACGGCGCTCGATGAGCTGGCCGCTGCCGGCTATCGGCTTGCGGTCTGCACTAACAAACTCGAATGGCTGTCGCTGCGGCTTCTCGAAAAGCTCGATCTGACCCGGCATTTTGCCGCCATCTGCGGCCAGGACACGTTCGGCATGCAAAAGCCCGATCCGGAGGTGCTGCGGCGTACCATTCGCAAGGCCGGCGGCGAGCCCGGGACCGCGCCATCATGGTCGGCGATTCCGGGACCGACGTGCGCACCGCGCGCAACGCCTCCCTCCCCGTCATTGCCGTCACTTTCGGCTATAGCGAAGTGCCGATCGAAAGCCTGCGCCCGGACCGGCTGATCAGTTCCTATGGCGAGCTGCGGGCCGCCATTGAGGGGATTGAAACCGCCCCGGCGTAACTAACAATGCGCATCCCGAAGTTCCTGGACGGTCAGGGCTTTATCCGGCAAAATCCGGTATTATCTGAGAGGAATGAAGAACTTGCGGCCAAACGAACTGGCAGGCGGCGCCCGCGGCAGCATAAATGCACACCCGGTCCTGGTCGACCCGTTCGGCCGGGCCATCAGCTATCTGCGCGTCTCGGTGACCGACCGCTGCGACTTCCGCTGCGTCTATTGCATGGCGGAGAACATGTCGTTCCTGCCGAAGGCGGAAGTGCTGTCGCTCGAAGAGCTCGACCGCGTCTGTTCGGCGTTCATTGCGCGCGGCGTCAAGAAGCTGCGCCTCACCGGCGGCGAGCCTCTGGTTCGCCGCAACGTCATGACACTCGTCGAATCGCTGTCACGCCATCTGCACACGGGCGCGCTCGACGAATTGACGCTGACCACCAACGGCTCGCAGCTCGCCAAATATGCCGAAGAGCTCAAGGCCGCATGGCGTGCGCCGGATCAATGTCTCGCTCGATACGCTCGATGCCGACAAGTTCCGCGCCATTACCCGCTGGGGCGATCTGAAGCAAGTGCTGGCCGGGATCGACGCAGCGCAGGCGGCGGGCTTGAAGATCAAGATCAACACTGTGGCGCTCCGCGACGTCAATGACGGCGAATTGCCGGCGCTGATCGAATGGGCGCATGGCCGCGGCATGGACATCACTCTGATCGAGGTCATGCCCCTTGGCGAGATCGGCGAAGGCCGGCTCGATCAATATCTGCCGCTGTCGATGGTGCGGGCGCGGCTCGCCGAACGCTTCACGCTCGACGACCTCGATTATCGCACCGGCGGACCGGCGCGCTATGTGCGCGTCGCCGAAACCGGCGGCACGCTCGGCTTCATCACGCCGATGACCCATAATTTCTGCGAATTGTGCAATCGCGTGCGGCTCACCTGCACCGGCACATTGTATATGTGTCTCGGCCAGGACGACGCCGCCGATCTGCGCAAGCCGCTGCGCGCTTCGGAGAGCGACGAGCTTCTGTTCGCCGCCATCGACGAGGCCATCGCGCGCAAGCCCAAAGGCCATGACTTCATCATCGACCGCCGCCATCAGCGGCCGGCGCTGCCCCGCCATATGAGCGTGACCGGCGGCTAGCGTCACCAGCGGCTAGTGCCCCAATACCGAAGCTCCGGCCTTCGCCTGCGACATCCCGCCTCAGCACAGCGACATTTTCGACGGCCGACGCCCCGTTATGGTGCCCGATCAGCCAGCGGGGGCGCTGAGCCGGTCAACGAGAAAATATCGAGTGCCAAGCAAATGCGGCCCGGATGACGGCGAACACATCCGGGTCGCTTTTTTCGGCCGGCCCTTTCAGCTGAGATTCTGCAACACCGTCGCCGCGGCCTGCAGCTCGGCCCGGCGAAAGGCGCGGCGCTCGAGCGCGAGCTCGTCGCGGCCCCACTGCTCCATGTTCCAGTCCTCGTCGACGTGAGCGGCGCGCCAGGCGTCGTCGACCGACAATTCACCGCGCAGCACCGCGAGCGCCAGCAGCGCCGAACCGGTCAGCGTCGTGATCACATGCAGCGCGCCGAGCCGCCACGGATCGTCGGGAATGGCGGCGGCCGCGGCCTCGAGCGCGGCTTCCGGCTGGGCGATGTGCACCACGCCCTCGCCGGTCTTGAAGTCCGCCCCGAGCGTGTCCTTCGCCCAGCGCAAAATCGGGTCCCACAACTCGGCCTGGCGCTCGCGCAAGCGCTGCGGGCTCGAGGCGCGGTAGAACAGCAGGTCCGAGGCCAGATATTTCTCGATTTCCGCTTTGACGGGCCCCGCCGCGTCAGCGACGCCGTCGATGATCGAATTGGCGAGCCGCGTCAGCGGCATCTTGGCCGGATCGATCTTGCCGGTCTGGGCCTCCCATTCGGCGGCAAGGGCCTCCGCCAGCGGCAGCGACGGCGCGGCCAGCGGCCGGCGCGCGGGGGTTTGCACGGGTTTACCGTCGAGCCGCACCGCATGGCCGCCGGAACCGCTGTCGGTGCCGGCATGGGCGTAGAAACGCTCCCGCAGTGCGGGACGCGCATTGCGGCGCGCCGCCGCGGTGGGGTCGGCAATCGGGTTACCGGGCTCGAAACCCTCGAACAGCTCGCGCATCTCTTTCTATTTCCAGTTTTTCTTTATATTTCAATATCTTAAGATCGGCTGCCGCCAGCCGGCGACACGATGTTTTCTTGGCGCTTTTTAGGGCTGCTGCGGCATTCTTGCCAGTCGCGTTTTTGTTAACGCACCAGTGGCGGAAAACCCTGTTGTTACAAGCAGAAGCGGTGGAAATCCCAGCCCTGCTCGACTACTATCCCGGTCCGGACTCGGCTACGGGGGCTAGTGTCCGGAGGGAAGTGAAATCCACGCGGCAAGCGTATCGACCGCCCGATCAAGAGCGGATGTCGCGTGCACGAGGGAGTCAATGAAACCAACCGATATTTCGGTCCCGGATTATTTCCACAAAGTGGTGGACTGCCAGTGGGCCTGCCCGGCGCATACGCCGGTTCCTGAATACATCCGTTTGATCGCCGCGGGCCGCTATAGCGACGCCTACATGATCAACTGGGAATCGAATGTGTTTCCGGGAATTCTCGGACGCACCTGCGATCGCCCTTGCGAGCCGGCCTGCCGGCGCGGCCGCGTCGAGAAAGATCCGGTCGCGATCTGCCGATTGAAGCGCGTCGCCGCCGACTTCAAGGACGACATCCGCGACCGCCTGCCCAAGCCGCGTCGAAAAGAAAAACGGCAAGCGCGTCGCGCTGGTCGGCGGCGGCCCGGCTTCGCTTGCGGTCGCCCGCGACCTCGCGCCGCTCGGCTATGAATGCGTCGTGTTCGACCAGGATCCGAAATCCGGCGGCATGATGCGCACCCAGATCCCGAAATTCCGCCTGCCGGAGACGGTGATCGACGAAGAATGCGACTACATCCTCAATCTCGGCATCACCTTCATCGGCAACAAGCGCATCGATAGTTTGAAGGCGCTGCTTGCCGAGAATTTCGACGCCGTTTTCGTCGGCTGCGGCGCGCCGCGCGGCCGCGATCTCGAGATTCCGGGCCGCAAGGAAGCGGCCAAGAACATCCACATCGGCATCGACTGGCTGTCCAGCGTCTCGTTCGGCCATATCGACAAGATCGGCAAGCGCGTCATCGTGCTTGGCGGCGGCAATACCGCGATGGATTGCTGCCGCTCCTCGCGCCGGCTCGGCGGCGAGGACGTGAAAGTCGTCGTGCGCTCCGGCTTCGAGGAGATGAAGGCGTCGCCTTGGGAAAAGGAAGACGCCATTCACGAAGACATCCCGATCTTCAATTACCTGGTGCCGAAGGAATTCACCCACGACAACGGCAAGCTCACCGGCGTCGTGTTCGAGAAGGTGAAAGCGGTGCGCGACGACAAGGGCCGCCGCAACCTGGTGCCGACCGGCGAGCCGGACGAGATTTTCCCGTGCGACGATGTCCTGGTCGCCGTCGGCCAGGAAAACTCGTTTCCCTGGATCGAGCGAGATTGCGGCATCGAGTTCGACAAATGGGACATGCCCAAGGTCGATCCGGCGACTTTCGTCTCGACCAATCCCAAAGTGTTCTTCGGCGGCGATGCCGCTTTCGGGCCGAAGAACATCATCTGGGCGGTGGCGCACGGCCACGAAGCGGCGATTTCGATCGACCGTTTCTGCCGCGGCGAAGACATCGCTGTGCGGCCGGCGCCGCATATCGGCGTCTCCAGCCAGAAGATGGGCATCCACGAGTGGTCTTACGACAACGAGATCGCGCCTGATAAGCGCTATCGGGTGCCGCATCGCGAGAAGGTGGTGGCGCTGCGCGACATCAAGGCCGAGGTCGAGCTCGGCTATGACGTCGAGCTGGCGCTGAAGGAAGCCGAGCGCTGCCTCAATTGCGATGTGCAGACCGTCTTCACCGGCCAGCTGTGCATCGAATGCGACGCCTGCGTCGACATCTGCCCGATGGACTGCATCACCTTCACCAAGAACGGCGAGGAAGATGAGCTGCGGCAGCGGCTGCAGGCGCCGGCCAAGAACCTGACCCAGGACCTCTACGTCGCCAATAACCTCAAGACCGGGCGCGTCATGGTGAAGGACGAGGACGTCTGCCTGCATTGCGGCCTGTGCGCCGAACGCTGCCCGACCGGCGCCTGGGACATGCAGAAATACCTGATCGATATGACTCACGCGGAACAAGCATGCCACTCCAAAGCGTAAACGACTTCGTCATCCGCTTCGCCAACGTTAACGGTTCCGGCTCGGCGAGCGCCAACGAGATGTTCGCCCGCGCGGTGCTGCGGATGGGCATCCCCTGCGCCCCGCGCAACATCTTCCCCTCCAACATCCAGGGTCTGCCGACCTGGTACGAGGTGCGAATTTCCGAAGCCGGCCATCTCGGCGCGCGCGGCGGCACCGATTTCATGGTGGCGATGAATCCGCAGACCTGGGACAAGGACGTCGCCGGCATCGAGCCCGGCGGCTACCTGCTCTACGATTCGACCAAGCCGCTCCCCACCTCGAAATTCCGCGACGACATCACCGTGATCGGCGTGCCGCTCACGGCCATCGCCAATCGCGAATATTCCGAGCCGCGCCAGCGCCAGCTGTTCAAGAACATCATTTATCTCGGCGCGCTGTCGGTGCTGTTCGACATGGATGTCGGCGAGATCGAAAAGCTGATCGCCGAGCAGTACAAGGGCAAGGAGAAGCTGTTCGACGCCAACAAGCATGCGCTGCATCTCGGCCGCGATTGGGTGATGCTCAATCTCGACCATCCGATCGGGCTGCGCCTGAAGCGCGCCAACAAGGTCGGCGACCGCATCTTCGTCGAAGGCAATGCCGCGGCGGCTTTGGGCGCGGTCTATGGCGGCGCCACGGTCTGCGCCTGGTATCCGATCACGCCGTCGTCGTCGCTCGCCGAAGCCTTCACCCGCTATTGCAACCGGCTGCGGGTCGATACCGAGACCAAGCAGAACAAATTCGCCATCGTGCAGGCCGAGGACGAGTTGGCTTCGATCGGCATGGTCATCGGCGCCGGCTGGAACGGCGCCCGCGCCTTCACCGCCACGTCGGGCCCGGGCATTTCACTGATGCAGGAATTCCTCGGCCTCGCCTATTTCGCCGAGATTCCGGCGGTGGTGTTCGACGTGCAGCGCGCCGGGCCGTCGACCGGCATGCCGACGCGCACCCAGCAGACCGACATCCTCGCCTGCGCCTATGCTTCACACGGCGACACTAAACATGTCCTGCTGTTCCCGGAGGACCCGGCCGAGACTTTCGAATTCGGCGCGATCTCGTTCGATCTCGCCGACCGGCTGCAGAGCGCCGGTCTTCGTGATGATCGATCTCGACATCGGCATGAACCACCGGCTGTGCCGGCCGCTCGCCTGGGACGACGCGCGCAAATTCGACCGCGGCAAGGTGATGACGGCGGCAGCGCTCGAAGCCGGCAAGGATTTCGGCCGCTATCTCGACGTCGATGGCGACGGCATCCCCTATCGCACCTATCCCGGCACGCATCCGACCAAGGGCGCGTTCTTCACCCGCGGCACCTCGCGCGACCGTTATGCGCGCTACACCGAGGACGGCGCGGCCTATGCCGACAACATGCAGCGGCTGCTGCGCAAGTTCGAGACCGCGAAAGACCTCGTGCCGCGCCCGCTGCTCGCCAATGCCGAGAAGCCGACCAAATACGGCGTGATCTATTTCGGCTCGACCTCGCCCGCCATGGACGAGGCGATCGAGATCCTCGAGGCCGAGGGCCAGCATCTCGACCGCATGCGGGTGCGCGCCTTCCCGTTCCATTCCAGCGTGTCGAGCTTCATCGCCGACCACGATTTCGTTTTCGTCGTCGAGCAGAACCGCGACGCGCAATTGCGCTCGCTGATCGTCAACGAATGCTCGATCGATCCGGTTCGGCTGGTTCCGGTCCTGCACTATGACGGCACGCCGATCACCGCGCGCTATATCGCGCGCTCGATCGGCGACCACCTCGACGCCTTGAAAGTCACGCCGCTGCGGAAAGTCGTATCATGACCTATCTTGCCAAGCCGCAATTCCATCATCCGGACCTGCCCAAGAACACGCTCGGCTATACCCGGCGCGACTACGAGGGCAAGATCTCGACGCTGTGCGCCGGCTGCGGCCACAACTTCGATCACGGCCTCCATCATCGAGGCCTGTTTCGAATTGTCGATCGAGCCCCACAAGGTGGCGAAGATTTCCGGTATCGGCTGCTCGTCGAAGACGCCGGATTATTTCCTCAACGCCTCGCACGGCTTCAATTCGGTGCACGGCCGCATGCCGTCGGTGCTGACCGGCGCCAATCTCGCCAATCGCGATTTGGTCTATCTCGGCGTGTCCGGCGACGGCAATTCCGCCTCGATCGGGCTGCGGCCAGTTCGCCCATTGCATGCGCCGCGGCGTCAACATGGTCTATATCGTCGAGAACAACGGCGTCTATGGCCTGACCAAGGGCCAGTTCTCGGCCACCGCCGACCGCGGCTCGAAGTCCAAGCGCGGCATCATCAATAGCGACAGCGCCATCGACATGGCCGGGCTCGCATTGCAGCTCGGCGCCACCTTCGTCGCCCGTTCGTTCTCCGGCGACAAGAAGCAGCTGGTGCCGATCATCAAGGCGGCGATCGAGCACAAAGGCGCGGCGTTGATCGACGTGATCTCGCCCTGCGTCGCCTTCAACAACCACGCCGGCTCGACCAAGAGCTTCGACTATGTGCGCGAGCACAATGAAGCGGTGAACCGGCTCGACGTCATCACCGGCCGCGCACCGATCAAGGTCGATTACGCGCCGGGCAGCGTCGAAGTGGTCGAGCAGCACGACGGCACGACGGTAGCGCTGCGCAAGATCGACTCCGAATACGACCTGCATGACCGCTACGCGGCGATGAGCTTCATTCAGCAGCAGGCCGCCAAGGGCCAGGTCGTCACCGGCCTGCTTTATGTCGAGCAGGAATCCGACGACCTGCACGGCCACCTCAACACGGTCGAGGCGCCGCTCAATGCGCTGAACGAGAAAGAGCTGTGCCCGGGCTCGGCGGCGTTGGACAAGATCAACGCTGGCTTGCGGTAGCCTCCCGACCTCGCTCGCCCCCGCGAAGGCGGGGACCCAGTCTTCCTCGAACGTCCGAGTTGCGATTCCCGCTTTCGCGGGAATGAGCGGAAGATAGCTAAAGCTTCAAATTCCGGATCGCCTCGATCATCTCCTTGGGCGGCTGCATCTTGATGACGGGCGCAGTGCCGGTCTCGAGCAGGCTCTTGAGGCCCGAGAGCACCGCCGGCCAGCCCATCCGGCCGCCGGACAGGATCGCCTCGGGTATGTCCCAGGAATGCGAATTCCGTCATCGTCAAGCGTACCGCATCGCCCGCCGGCGCGATCTCATAGGTGACGTGGCACTCGGGAAGCTTGGCGAATTCCGCCGGCCATTTGACGCCCCAGGTCACCGCGAATTTGCGCGGCGGATCCCAGGCAATGACCTTACCCTGCACCTGCACGGTGCCGTCCGGCCCGCGCAACGCGAAGCCGCCGCCGAGCTTCGGCTCAAGTTCGATGCCGAGGCCCCAGAAGTACTTCCTGGTGAACTCGGGTGAGGTCAATGCGTCCCACACCTTCTGCGGCGTCGACACGATATAGGTGACGTAGACTGTGTTTGGTTTGAACGTGGCAATGTCGTCATGCGGACCTAGACCTTGAATGCGATGTCGCCGCTCTCCAGCAGCGACTTGAGGTTCGACACGACCTTCGGCCAGCCGCTGGACACCGCCTCGATGAACTTGCTCGCCACCCTCGCCCTCGATCTCGTGATGGATGGTGAGCTTGACCGCCGTCCCGCCACGGTCCGGATAATAGTCGGCCATCTCGATTTCCATCGTGCAGCGCGAATAGCCTTCCGCCTTCAACTCCGGCTTCCATTCGTTGCGCCAGCGAATCACCAGCCGGCGTGGCGGAACGGCCTCGAGGATTTCGCCGGCATCGGCCGTGCGGCCGTCCTCGAATTTGATGGCCCAGGGCGAGCCCGGCTTCCAGTCGCATTCGGCCGTAATGCCGAACCAGTATTTCTTGATCGTTTGCGGATCGGTCAGCGCCGACCACAGTTTCTCCGGCGTTGTGCGAATGTAGGTGACATAGACGAACTTCGGCTTACTCATCGTTACTCTCCCGTCCCCTCTTCCAACGCTTGCTTCATTTCGCTCAGCGCCTGCAGGCGTGAGCGTTCGAACTTGCCGATCCAGCGCTCGGCGATCTCGTGGATCGGCACCGGATTGAGGTAGTGCAGCTTCTCGCGGCCGCGCCGCACCGTGGCGACGAGGTTGGCCTCTTCCAGGATCGCCAGATGCTTGCTCACCGCCTGCCGCGTCATGTCGAGGCGCGTGCAGAGCTCGCTCGAGCGTCTGGCCGTTCTCGGCCCGCAGCCGGTCGAGCAGCTCGCGGCGGCTCGTATCCGCCAGAGCCCTAAACACGGCATCGGCTTTGAACCCGTCATCCATGGCTCACAATATGCAACCATTTGGTTGCCTGTCAAGGGACAAAAAAGCCGGCGCAGAGGCTGCGCCGGCTTATGGATTTCGGAGTGCCTCTCGGGCGCCGGCTACATGCAACTTCCCATGTAGCTGCCGAACTGGCCGGCATGGATGTTGTTGATCGAGGACTGGAAGGCGCAGCGCGAGGCGCGATCCTGGAACGTCTCCGGCCCATGCGGCAGGTTCGGAATGGCGCGGCCGCTCGGCAGGATGGTCGGGCCCGGCTGTTCGACGCTGCGCAGCGGCGCCGCCGGCGTGCCGACCCGCCCGTAATGCGTCGGCCCGGGCAACGGCGTCGGCAGGACGATGCCTGAAGATCCCCGCGAGGCCGTTTCCCGTCGATTGCGCTTGAAGGTCTCGATCTGATCGGGCGTATCGTTGAGCGGGTTCGCAATCGCCGCCGAATCCTGGAGTGCCTTTTTCGAATCTTGGAGCGCCTTTTGCGTCGCAGTCAGCGATTGGGACTCGTGTCGCGCGGTCCGGCCATGCCTGCTGCGCGCGGCATGGTGCGAGCCAGTGCCAGGCTCGGGCGCCATGATCGAATAATTGCTGTCGCCGCCCATTTCGAAGTCGCGGGCCTGCGCGGCGCCCGCGGTCATCGCGACCATTGAGGTGGCCGACAGCAACGCAAGAAAGATGAGACGTAGTGGCGTTCGACGAGGCTGCACGCGAAAGCCCATGGCTCTCTCCTCCGCACCAGCCCACCGTCACAACGGGTAATAGTTGTGATCGGCAGCCGCCGATATCAACCCCGGACGGAACCTATTCTTCCGGCGCCTCTTCGATCGGGTCGTAGCGCTTGGCGTCCAGCCCGAGCAGGTTCCAGGACTGCTGCATATGCGGCGGCAGCGGCGCGGTGACGTCGATGACGCCGCCGCGCGGATGCGGCACGGCGATGCGATGCGCCTGCAGATGCAGCTTGTCCTGCATGCCGCCCGGCAGTTCCCAGTTCTCGCGCTGAAAATATTTAGGGTCGCCGACGATCGGATGGCCGATATGGTTCATATGCGCACGCAATTGATGGGTGCGTCCGGTCACGGGCTTGAGCGAAACCCACGACAGCGCCCGGGCCGATGTTTCCACCACCGCGTAATAGGTGATGGCGTGGCTCGCGCCCTCGTCGCCGTGCTTGGCGATACGCATGAAGGAGGCCTGCTCGCGCTCTTCCTTGGCGAGGAAGGTGGAGATGCGGCCCTGCCGGACCTTGGGCACGCCGGCGACCAGCGCCCAATAGATCTTGCGCGCCGAACGCGAGCGGAAGGTTTTTGCAAGCGCGGCGGCGGCAAAGCGCGTCTTGGCGACAAGCAGACAGCCGGCGGTGTCCTTGTCGAGCCGGTGCACAAGGCGCGGGCGCTGGCCGTGCTTGTCGCGCAACACATCAAGCATGCCGTCGAGATGCCGCGTGGTGCCGGAGCCGCCCTGCACTGCAAGCCCCATCGGCTTGTTCAGCACCAACACGTCGTCGTCTTCGTGGAGCGTGATCGATCTAAGAAAATCGAGCGTCTTCTGATCGGCCTCGTTGCCCGCCACGCGTGGTTTCGGCGCATCGAGCCGCAGCGGCGGAATGCGTACGGTCTGGCCGGCTTCGAGCCGGTTCTTGGGCTCGGTGCGCTTGCCGTTGATGCGCACCTCGCCTTTACGGACGATGCGCTGGATGTGGGAGAAGCTCAGGCCCGGAAACCGCGCCTCGAAGAAGCGATCGACGCGCATGCCGTTCTCGTCCGCCGAAACTGTGACGTTCTGCACGGTGGTCGCGGCCAGCAGCGCCGGGGACGGGGCAGCCTTTTGGTGATCGCGCTCCTGCGGCGCGGGACGCGGTCGTGGTTCAAAGGATGTGCGGGTCGAACGCTCGGGACGCCGCCCGCCATTCTCGAACTTGCGATGTTTCGGCCGTCCCGGTTTCGGCTGACCTGATTTCGCGTGTTCCGGCTTCGCATGTCCAGCCTTTGCATGCGCAGGCCGCCCGCCGGGCTTGCCGTGGTTGCGATGACCCTCACCGCGACGTGCGTCTTCCGAACGCCGGAATGGGCGTTGCTGCTGCCGGGATCCGGCTGTCTGCCGTCCGCCGCCCGGCTGGCGTGGTCCGCGCGAACCTCTCATTCTCCGCTCCGCTCCCGACGCAGCTTGGCCCAATATTCAAGCCGCTTCCTGATCTCGCGCTCGAAACCGCGTTCGGGCGGATCGTAGAATTGTTTGCGGCCGAGCGCTTCCGGGAAATAGTCCTGGCCGGAAAAGGCGTCCGGCGCGTCATGATCGTATTCGTAGCCCGAGCCGTAGCCTTCGGTCTTCATGAGTTTTGTCGGTGCATTGAGGATGTGCTTGGGCGGCAAGAGCGAGCCGGCTTCCTTCGCGGTGCGCTTGGCTTCGCCGAAGGCCATATAGGCTGCATTCGATTTCGGCGCGGTGGCGACATAGATGCAGGCCTGCGCGATGGCGAGTTCGCCTTCGGGGCTCCCTAGAAAATCATAAGCGTCCTTCGCGGCATTGGCGATGACCAGCGCCTGCGGATCGGCGAGGCCGATATCCTCGATCGCCATGCGTACGATGCGGCGCGCGAGATAGAGCGGATCTTCGCCGGCATCGAGCATGCGGCAGAGATAGTAGAGCGCCGCGTCAACGTCCGAGCCGCGCACCGATTTGTGCAGCGCGCTGATCAGATTGTAATGGCCGTCCTGCTTCTTGTCGTAGATCGGGGCGCGGCGCTGCACCACGTTCTGCAAAGCCGCAGCGTCGAAAATCTCGTCCTTGCGCGCGGCGCGCCAGACTTCCTCGGTCAGCGTCAGCGCGGCGCGGCCGTCGCCGTCGGCCATGCGGATCAGCGAGGCGCGCGCCTCGGCATCAACCGGCAGTTTCTTGCCTTCGATCTCCTCAGCGCGATGCAGCAGTTTTTCGACCGCAGGCTCGTCGAGCGATTTGAACACCAGCACGCGGGCGCGCGACAGGAGCGGCGCGATCAACTCGAACGACGGGTTCTCGGTGGTGGCGCCGACCAGAACGATGGTGCCGTCTTCCATCACCGGCAGGAAGGAATCCTGCTGCGCGCGATTGAAGCGGTGGATCTCGTCGACAAAGAGCAGCGTCCCCTGCCCGGTCTCGCGGCGCAGCCGCGCCGCGTCGAACACTTTCTTCAAGTCGGCGACGCCGGAGAAGATCGCCGAAATCTGCTCGAAATAAAGCTCAGTGGCATGCGCGAGGAGCCGCGCCACCGTGGTCTTGCCGGTGCCGGGCGGCCCCCAGAAGATCAGCGAGCCGAGCGAACGCGTCTCCAGCATGCGGGTGAGCGCGCCGTCGGGACCCAGGAGGTGATCCTGGCCGACGACGTCGGTCAGCGTGTCAGGGCGGAGCTTGTCGGCAAGAGGCCGCGGCGCATCACGATCAAGCCCGCTTGCGGCGAACAGGCTTGGTCCCGTCGATTTGGGACGTGAGCTCATCCGGAAAACATCACTGAAATCTGTTGGCCGCCGCGAACGAGCGTGACCCGCCAGGAATGACCGCCGCCATTGGTGACGTGTTCGAGGTCGCCGGATTTGGCGATCTTCTGGCCGTTGACCGTGAGCAAGATGTCGCCCTTGCGGAAGCCGATATTCTGCGCCGTCGAGCCGTCGACGATCCCGGTGATGACCACGCCCTCGGTTTGCGGATCGAGCCGCAATTCGTCGGCGAGCGCCGGTGACAGATTGGCGACGGTAGCGCCGTCGAACGGTGAACGGTTCTTGATCTCGATCTCGTTGCGCGGCGTGTCGGGCAAGGCCTCGAGGCTGACCGGCACGACGAAGCTGCGTCCCTGCCGCACCACGCCGACCTGCGCCGCGCCGCCGAGCGGCTTGGTGGCAAAGCGGTAGTCGAAACCTTGCGGATCGTCGACATCGACACCGTCGATGCTGACAATGAGATCACCGGTCTTGAGGCCGGCCTTGGCGGCGGGGCTGCCAGGAGATCAGGTTTGCGATCAGCGCACCGGCCGGGCGCTTCAGCCCGAGGCTATCGGCGATTTCCGGCGTTACTTCCTGCAGCTTGGCGCCGAGCCAGGCGCGCTTCACCGCGGACGAGCCTCCCTGCGCCGAGGCGACGACAACGCGCACGCCATTCGCGGGAATGGCGAAGCCGATGCCCTGCGAACCGCCGGAGCGCGAATAGATCGCGGAATTGATGCCGACCAGGCGGCCGCTCATGTCGACCAGCGCGCCGCCGGAATTGCCGGGATTGATCGCGGCGTCGGTCTGGATGAAGAACTGATAATCGCTGATGCCGACCTGAGTGCGGGCCACCGCCGAGACGATGCCGTGGGTCACGGTCTGGCCGACGCCGAACGGATCGCCGATGGCGAGCACGACGTCACCGACCTGCAGATCGTCGGAATTGGCGAATTGCAGCGTCGGGAAGCGCTCATTGGCGCCCTTGATGCGCAGCACCGCGAGATCGCTGCGCTGATCCTTCAAGACGATGTCGGCGCCGAACTCGCGCTTGTCCGACAGCGCGATCTTCACTTCGCTGGCGTCGGCGATGACGTGATAATTGGTGACGACCAGGCCCGACGGATCGACGATGACGCCCGAGCCGAGCGAGCGCTGCACCAGTTCCTGCGGCATGCCGCCGCCGAAGAACTGGCGGAAGAACGGATCCGCCATGAACGGATTGCGGTTCTCGACGACATGGGCGGCATAGACATTGACCACCGCCGGCGCCACGCGCTTGACGATCGGCGCGTAGGACAGCTGCAACTGGCCATGAGTCGGACCTGCGATCGACCTGACGGTCCTGAGCGAAGGCAGGCGGCGCGAGCAATACAGCGAGAGCCGTGAGGGCGAAGAGAGGCAGACGCAGCATAACAACCTCGAATCAATGCGCCCAGTTATAGGCAGACGACCGAGGCCTCTAGCAGGGCGTGGAAAGGACTTTACGCCGCAGCGGACGCTGTTTCCTCGGCGGCGCGCTCTTGCACCGGACCGGAATCCAGCCCCTTGGCGTCAACGTCGCGATCGACGAACTCGATCACCGCAACCGGCGCGGAATTGCCATGGCGGAAGCCCGCCTTCATGACGCGGGTATAGCCGCCCTGACGGTCCTTGTAGCGCGGGCCGATCACCTCGAAGAGCTTCTTGACCATGGCGAGATCGCGCATCTCGGAAATTGCCTGGCGGCGCGCATGCAACCCGCCGCGCTTGCCGAGCGTGACCAGCTTCTCGACGATCGGCCGCAAATCCTTGGCCTTCGGCAAGGTCGTGGTGATCTGCTCATGCTTGATCAGCGAGGCGCAGAGATTGGCCAGCATCGCGCGGCGATGGTCCGAGCGCCGGTTGAACTTGCGGTAAGCTTTGCCGTGATTCTATTTGCCTGTACTCTTAATCCGCGATGCCGGCCGGATGCCGCGCATCCAGCTCAGTAATGATCCTCGAAGCGCTTGGCCAGTTCCTCGATGTTCTCCGGCGGCCAGCCGGGAACTTCCATGCCGAGATGCAGACCCATCTGCACCAGCACTTCCTTGATCTCGTTGAGCGACTTGCGCCCGAAATTCGGCGTGCGCAGCATCTCGGCCTCGGTCTTCTGCACCAGGTCGCCGATATAGACGATGTTGTCGTTCTTGAGACAGTTCGCCGAACGCACCGACAGCTCGAGCTCGTCGACCTTCTTGAGGAAGGCCGGATTGAAGGCGAGATCGGGGATCGCCTCGTGCGCGGTCTCGCGCTTGGGCTCCTCGAAATTGACGAACACGTTGAGCTGGTCCTGCAGGATGCGCGCGGCATAAGCGAGCGAGTCTTCCGGGCTCACCGCGCCATTGGTCTCGATGGTCAGCGTCAGCTTGTCATAGTCGAGGATCTGGCCCTCGCGGGTGTTCTCGACCTTGTAGGAGACCTTGCGCACCGGCGAGAACAGGCTGTCGACCGGGATCAAGCCGATCGGCGCGTCCTCGGGACGGTTGCGCTCCGCCGGCACATAGCCCTTGCCCGTATTGACGGTGAATTCCATGCGGATCTCGGCGCCTTCGTCGAGGGTGCACAGCACCAGTTCGGGATTGAGCACGACGATGTCGCCGACGGTCTGAATGTCGTTGGCGGTGACCGTACCGGGGCCCTGCTTCTTCACCACCATGCGCTTGGGGCCGTCGCCCTGCATCTTGATGGCGATGTCTTTGATGTTCAGCACGATGTCGGTGACGTCCTCGCGCACACCTGCGATCGAGGAGAATTCATGGAGCACGCCGTCGATGTGCACCGACTGCACCGCTGCGCCTTGCAGCGACGAGAGCAGAATGCGCCGGAGCGCGTTGCCCAGCGTCACGCCGAAGCCGCGCTCGAGCGGTTCGGCGATCACAGTCGCCACCCGACGCGCATCGCCGCCGGGGGAAACCTGCAGCTTGTTCGGCCTGATCAGTTCCTGCCAATTCTTCTGAATCGTCACGTTATCACCCATCGCGTTGCGCGGCGCCAACGTCTCGCGCGCCCCAGTCCGCTCTGGGGGGCCGAAATCTTGCGGCGGCAAATGTTGCACTTCATCCATCAGCCGGATGTCCTAGACGCGCCGCCGCTTGCGCGGGCGGCAGCCGTTATGCGGGATCGGCGTCACGTCACGGATCGAGGTGATCGTGAAGCCGGAGGATTGCAGCGAGCGCAGCGCCGATTTACGGCCAGAGCCGGGACCGGCGACTTCGACTTCGAGCGTGCGCATGCCGTGTTCCTGCGCCTTCTTGGCGGCGTCTTCGGCGGCGACCTGCGCGGCATACGGCGTCGACTTGCGCGAACCCTTGAAGCCCATCGTGCCGGCCGACGACCAGGCAATGCAATTGCCTTGCACGTCGGTTATGGTGATCATGGTGTTGTTGAACGACGCATTGACATGCGCGACACCCGACGCGATGTTTTTGCGTTCGCGTTTGCGAACGCGCGTGGCTTCCTTACCCATTCTGAACCCTTTCGCGGCTCGAAGCGCCCGGCTCCGATGCCGTCATGACCGATATCTTCCGCGCGCTATTTCTTCTTGCCGGCAATGGCTTTCGCCGGACCCTTGCGGGTCCGGGCGTTGGTGTGAGTGCGCTGGCCGCGCACGGGCAGACCGCGACGATGGCGCAGTCCACGGTAGCAGCCGAGATCCATCAGCCGCTTGATGTTCATGGCGACTTCGCGCCGCAGATCGCCCTCGACCATGTAGTCGCGGTCGATCATCTCGCGCAGTTGCAGCACTTCCTGGTCGGTCAACTGCGACACCCGGCGCGATTCCGGGATCGACACCTTTTCCAGGATCTCCTTGGATTTGGCTTGGCCAATTCCATAGATGTATTGCAGCGCAATGATGATGCGCTTGTTGGTCGGCAGATTGACGCCAGCGATACGAGCCACGTCAGTTACTCCTTGCGGCGACCAAGCCTGCTCGGCCGCGTTCCTGAGGTCCTGTTGTCACCTGGAGAAGGCCACAAACGTAAAAAGCCAACGCCTGCCTGCCGCTTGGGGCTTGGCATCGTTGCTTATTCTCCGACTGGATATTTGAGGCTTATTAATGGATTCACAGCGCTGTCGTCAACCTCAACTAGCGATTTCGTGTACCAACGCGGTTAGCGGCGCGCGGTTTTCCCGGATTTCCTCGCGCGCCGGGATTTCTCCGACCCGGGTTTTGGGTCTGACCGCCCCTCCGCCGCCGGCCGACCTCGCTGTTTTGGATTTTTTTCCTATTTTTCCCTTATAAGAAGGCCGGCTCCGGGACCCGCGCTTGCCGGTTTCGGTCTTCTTTGGTTCCAGTCCTTTTGCTTCCAGTCTTGCCGTGCCCAGCCTTCGCAGCCTTGGCGCGGCTGGCGGATCGCCCGGTATTTCGCGGCTTTAGGCGCTGAACTCTTTTTTTTTGCTCGCAACGGCGTTTGCGCCCCCAGCGGTGAACACAAGCACTTCGTCGATGGCCTTGGTGACGTCGTCGATCGGCGCCATGCCGTTGACCGAGCGCAGCATGCCGTGCCCGCGGTAATAGGCGATCAGTGGCGCGGTCAGTTGCCGATAGGCCTCGAGCCGCTTGTGCAGGACTTCGGGACTATCGTCGTCGCGCAGCTTCTCGCCCTTTGCCTTCATCTCGGCGATCCGGGTCTCGATCCGGCGAAGGAGCGCGCTCTCGTCGACCTGCAGTTCGATTACGGTATCGAGGTCCAGCGCCTTGTCCGAAAGAATGCGGTCAAGCGCCTCGGCCTGCGGGACGGTGCGCGGAAAACCGTCGAGAATGAAGCCGTTATGGGCATCCGGCTGGTCGATGCGCTGGCCGATAATGTCGACCACGAGCTCGTCGGGGCAAAGCTCGCCGCTGGCCATGATCTTTTGCACCTGAAGTCCGACCGGCGTGCCAGCCTTCACGGCGGCGCGCAACATGTCGCCGGTCGAGAGCTGCACGATACCGTATTTGGCGACCAGACGTTGCGCCTGCGTTCCCTTGCCAGCCCCCGGCGGGCCGAGCAGGATCAATCTCATCGACGGCGTCCCCTCAGTTTCGATCTTTTTATCAGGCCTTCATACTGGTGAGCCAGCAGATAGCCCTGGACTTGCGCCACCGTATCCATGGTCACGCTGACCACGATCAATAGCGAGGTGCCGCCGAAGTAGAACGGCACCGCCGCATAGGAAATCAGAATCTCGGGGAACAGGCAAACCACCGCCAGATAGGCGGCCCCGACCACCGTGATCCGGGACAGGACGTAGTCGATATATTCCGCCGTCCGTTCGCCCGGCCGGATGCCGGGGATGAAGCCGCCATGTTTCTTGAGGTTATCGGCGGTCTCGGTCGGATTGAACACGATTGCGGTGTAGAAGAAGGCAAAGAACAGGATCAGCGCCACATAGAGCGCCAGAAACAGCGGCCGGCCGTGCGCCAGCTGGGTGGTGATGGCGGTGAGCCAGCCCGGACCCTGCCCGGCGGTGAAATTGGCGACCGTCGTCGGCAGCAGCAGCAGCGACGAGGCGAAGATCGGCGGAATGACGCCCGACGTATTGAGCTTGAGCGGCAAGTGCGAGGATTGGCCCTCGAACATGCGATTGCCGACCTGACGCTTGGGATATTGGATCAAGAGCCGGCGCTGCGCCCGCTCCATGAAGACGATGAAGGCGATGACGGCGACCGCCATCACGATGACGATCAGGATCAGCCCGGTCGACAGCGCGCCCTGGCGGCCGAGTTCGAGCGTACCGGCGACGGCGGAGGGCAATTGCGCGACAATGCCGGACATGATGATCAGCGAGGTGCCGTTGCCGATGCCGCGCTGGGTGATCTGCTCGCCGAGCCACATCAGGAACATGGTGCCGCCGGTGAGCGTGATCACCGTGGAGATGCGGAAGAACAGGCCTGGATCGCTGACCACCCGGGCGGCGCCTTCAAGGCCCACCGCGATGCCATAGGCCTGGAACGCGGCCAGCACCACCGTCAGGTAACGGGTGTACTGGTTGATCATCTTGCGCCCGGACTCGCCCTCCTTCTTCAGGGCTTCGAGCGTCGGCGACACCGTCGTCATCAACTGGATGATGATGGAGGCCGAGATATACGGCATGATGTTCAACGCAAAGATCGCCATGCGGTGGATGCCGCCGCCGGCGAACATGTTGAACATGCCGAGAATGCCGCCCGCCTGAGACTGGAAAATCTGGTCCCAGGCATTGGGATCGATGCCGGGCAGCGGGATATAGGTGCCGAGCCGGTAGACCAGCAGCGCCCCCAGCGTGAACCAAATCCGCTTTTTCAGCTCGTCGGCTTTGGCCAACGCGCCGAAATTGAGATTGGCTGCCAGTTGTTCTGCTGCCGAGACCATCCGCCAAGCTCCCTATGCCGAGAATGCCACGGGCCGTCCCGCCCGTGCCCCCACCTATATAGGCGCCAGTTATATAGGCGCGACCTATGTAGGAATCAGGCCGCCTTCTCGTCCGGCCTTCGCCTTCGGCGCGAGGATTTCGACGCTGCCGCCGGCCTTTTCGACCGCGGCAACAGCCGATTTCGAGGCGCCGTGGACCGAAATCGTGACCTTCGCCTTGATTTCGCCCGAGCCGAGCAGCCGCACGCCGTCCTTGGCCCGGCGCAGCACGCCGGCCTTGACCAGCGCGGCGGCGTCGATCTTGGCCGCGGCATCGAGCAGCTTGGCGTCGATCGCGGCCTGAACGCGGCCGAGATTCACTTCGTTGAGCTTCAAGGCAAAGGCGGTGTTGCGAAAGCCGCGCTTGGGCAGGCGGCGATGCAGCGGCATCTGGCCGCCTTCGAAGCCCTTGATGCGCACGCCGGAGCGCGCGGTCTGGCCCTTGCCGCCGCGGCCGCCGGTCTTGCCGACGCCGGAGCCGATGCCGCGCCCGATGCGCACGCGCTTCTTGCGGGACCCCGGCCGGTCCGAGAGATCTTGCAGTTTCATCGACTATTTCTCCACGATTTCAACAAGATGCGCGACCTTGGCGATCATGCCGCGGGTCGCCGCAGTGTCGACCAGCTCGGCTTCGCGACCGATCTTGTTGAGCTTCAATCCGATCAGCGTTTCGCGCTGGGTGTGGATCCGGCGCGAGGCGCTTCCCACCTGCCGGATCTTTACGGTCTTGCCCGATTTTTTGTCAGCATTCATGGCTGTGTTCCTGACGGTCTTGCTGTTCGCGCTTACTCGGCCGAAGCCGCTTCGGCGTCGCCGTCGCGGCGGCGGGCCTGCAGCGTCGACACCTTCACATTGCGGCGCGCGGCGACCGAGCGTGGCGAATCCTGATGCTTGAGCGCGTCGAAAGTGGCGCGCACGACATTGTAGGGGTTCGACGTGCCGAGCGACTTGGCAACGACGTCCTGCATGCCGAGCGTCTCGAACACCGCGCGCATCGGGCCGCCGGCGATGATGCCGGTGCCGGGAGGCGCCGCGCGCAGGAACACCTTGCCGGCGCCGTGACGGCCGGCGACATCGTGATGAAGCGTACGGCCTTCGCGCAGCGGCACACGGGTGAGCCCGCGCTTGGCGGCATCGGTCGCCTTGCGGATCGCTTCCGGCACTTCACGCGCCTTGCCGTGACCGAAACCGACCCGGCCCTTCTGATCGCCGACGACGACCAGCGCGGCGAAGCCGAAGCGGCGTCCGCCCTTCACCACTTTGGCGACGCGGTTGATATGTACGAGCTTGTCGACGAACTCGCTGTCGCGGTCTTCGTTTCTTCGCTCGCGGGGTTCACGTGCCATGTTGATCTGCCTTGTTGCCGTCGATCAGTTCGTTTCGTCGTGATTAGAAATTCAGTCCGCCTTCGCGGGCGGCCTCGGCCAGCGCCTTGACACGGCCGTGATAGAGATAGCTGCCGCGATCGAAGATCACGTCCTTGATGCCCTTTTGCGTTCGCGCGCTCGGCGATCAGCTTGCCGATCGCCTTCGCCGCATCGACGCTGGCGCCGGTCTTGAGGCTGCCGCGCTGATCCTTCTCGATCGATGACGCCGAAACGACCGTCAGGCCGTTCTCATCGTCGATCACCTGGGCATAGATGTGCTTGGACGAACGGTGCACGGAGAGCCGCTTGCGCGTGCCCGCGGCCCGGCGCAATGCGCCGCGCACGCGTCCTTTGCGCCGCTCGATCCTGGTTGAAAGTTTGCTCATCGCCGGCTCCGTTACTTCTTCTTGCCTTCCTTACGGAAGATGCGCTCGTCGGAATATTTGATGCCCTTGCCCTTGTAGGGCTCCGGCGGGCGGAATTCGCGGATTTCGGCGGCGACCTGGCCGACCTTCTGACGGTCGCTGCCGGTGATCACGATCTCGACCGGCTTCGGGGTCGCAATCGTGATGCCTTCCGGGATCGGATAGACGACGTCGTGGCTGTAGCCGAGCGCGAGCTGCAAGTTCTTGCCCTGCACCGCGGCGCGGTAACCGACGCCGTTGATTTCGAGCTTGCGCTCGAAGCCCTTGGTAACGCCGGCGATCAAATTGGCGACCAGCGTCCGCGACGTGCCCCATTGCGAGCGCGCGCGCTTGGATTCAGAGCGCGGGTCGATCTTGATCTGGCCGTCCTCCAGCTTGACCATAACGTCGTCGTGCAGCGCCGCGGCGAGCGCCCCCTTGGGGCCCTTCACCTTGACGGTCTGGCCTTCGATATTGGCGGTCACGCCCGAAGGCACCGCGATTGCTTTGTTGCCGATACGAGACATCAGAACACCGTGCAGAGAATTTCGCCGCCGACATTGGCGTCGCGGGCATCGTGGTCGGCCATGACGCCTTTCGGCGTCGAGACGATAGTCACGCCGAGGCCATTATTGATCCGCGGCATGTTCTTGACCGAGGTGTAGACGCGGCGGCCGGGCTTGGACACCCGCTCGATCTCGCGGATGACCGGCTCGCCGTCGAAATATTTCAGCTCGATCTCAAGCTCGGAGCGGCCGTCCTTCTCGACCACGGCATAGCCGCGGATATAGCCCTCGTTCTTGAGCACTTCGAGCAGGCTCTCGCGCAGCCTCGAATTCGGGCTGCTGCATTTTGACTTGTTGCGCATCTGCGCGTTGCGGATGCGGGTCAACAGATCGCCGACTGGATCGTTCATGGTCATGGCTGCGATCTCCTTACCAGCTCGACTTCACCAGGCCCGGGATCAGGCCTTTGGAGCCAAGCTCGCGGAGCGCGATACGCGACAGCTTGTGCTTGCGGTAATAGGCGCGCGGGCGGCCGGTAAGTTCACAACGGTTGCGAATGCGCGTCGCCGACGAGTTGCGCGGCAGTTCGGCGAGCTTCAGCGACGCAGCGAAGCGCTCCTCGACCGGCTTGTCCTTGTCATTGACGATCGCTTTCAGCCGCGCCCGCCGGCCGGAATACTTCTTCGACATCCGGCGGCGCCGGTTGTTCTTCTCGATCGAGCTCTTCTTCGCCATTTCGTGCTCCTATCGTTCCGCGTCTGAGGTCCTACTCGGCCTCACTGCCGGAACGGAAAATTGAACGCCGTCAACAAGGCGCGCGCCTCGTCGTCGCTGCCCGCGGTGGTGCAGACGGTGATGTCCATGCCCCACACGTCGGAAACCTTGTCGTAATCGATCTCGGGGAACACGATGTGTTCCTTGATGCCGAGCGAATAATTGCCGCGGCCGTCGAAGCTCTTCGGGTTGAGGCCGCGAAAGTCGCGCACGCGCGGCAGCGCGATATTGATCAGCCGGTCGAGGAACTCGTACATCCGTGCCTTGCGCAGCGTCACCTTGCAGCCGATCGCCTGGCCGTCGCGCAGCTTGTAGGTCGCGATCGACTTGCGCGACTTGGTGATGATCGGCTTCTGGCCGGCGATCAGCGCCAGATCGGCGGCGGCATTGTCGACCTTCTTGCGGTCGGCGACGCCTTCGCCGATGCCCATATTGATGACGACCTTGTCGAGCACCGGAATCTGGAAGCGGTTCTTGAAGCCGAACTGCTCGCCGAGCTTGTTGCGGATCGTCTCGTCGAACTGGACCTTGAGCCGCGCCGGAACACGCTCCTCCGGAGCACGCGGCGCAGCCGGCTTACCGGTCCCCGCCGCGGCCTTGTCGCTGCGCGCCTGCTTCGCGGCTTTCTTGTCGTCCTTGCCGGCCTTGGCCACCTGCTCGGCGGTCTGCGGCCGCGACGCCTGTTGTTCCGGCTTGCCTTTGTCCGACTTGCCTTTGGCCTTGGCCTTTTTCTCGTCCGTATCAGCCATCGATCTCGACTCCCGAGCGCTTGGCGACGCGCACTTTCTTGCGCTCCTCGCCTTGGCCCACGATTTTGAATCCGATCCGCGTCGGCTTGCCGTCCTTCGGATCGCTCAACGCCACGTTCGACAGGTGGATCGGCGCTTCCTTGGAGATGATGCCGCCTTCCTGCGTCGCGCTCTGGCGCTGATGCCGCTTGACCATGTGGATGCCGCGCACCAGCACGCGATTGTCGTCGCGGCGCACTTCCAGCACCTCGCCGCTCTTGCCCTTGTCGCGCCCGGTGATCACGACCACCGTGTCGCCTTTTCTGATCTTGGCCGCCATCACAGCACCTCGGGGGCGAGCGAGATGATCTTCATGTGGTTCTTGGCCCGCAGCTCGCGCGGCACCGGGCCGAAGATGCGGGTGCCGACCGGCTCCATCTGCGGATTGATCAGCACCGCGGCATTGCGGTCGAAGCGGATCACCGATCCGTCGGCGCGCTTGATGTCCTTGGCGATGCGCACGATCACGGCCTTCATCACGTCGCCCTTCTTGACGCGGCCGCGCGGGATCGCCTCCTTCACCGACACGACGATGACGTCGCCGATGGTGGCGTATTTGCGCTTGGACCCGCCAAGCACCTTGATGCACATGACGCGACGCGCGCCGGAATTATCGGCGACATCGAGATTGGTTTGCATCTGGATCATGGGTTACCCCACTTATTGTATTCCATGACGTTCACGACGCTTTCTTCTTCTCGCCCCGCACCACCGCCCAGCGCTTGAGCTTGGAGATCGGACGATGCTCTTCGATCCACACGATGTCGCCGACTTTGAATTCATTCTTCTCGTCGTGCGCGTAGTACTTCTTCGAGCTGCGCACCGTCTTTTTGTACAGCGGGTGGGTGTAGCGGCGCTCGACCTTCACCACGAGGGTCTTCGCTTGCTTGTCGCTCACCACGACGCCTTGCAGAGTACGCTTCGGCATATCGGTCCTCTTAACTCTTCTTCGCAGGGCGCTTGTTGCGCGCAATGGTCTTGAGCCGCGCGATATCGCGGCGAACCTCGCGCACGCGCGACGTGTTCTCCAGCTGACCGCTGGCGCGCTGGAAGCGCAGGTTGAAGTGCTCCTTCTTCAGCTTGAGCACTTCGTCGTCGATCTGATCGGTCGTCATCGCTCTGATATCGGCGGACTTCATGGCTTTACTCGCTGATCCGTTCGATGAAACGCGTCTTGATCGGCAGCTTGGCCGCCGCCAAAGTGAGCGCTTCTTTCGCGAGCTGGACGGGAATGCCGTCGACCTCGAACAAAATCCGGCCCGGCTTCACCCGCACCACCCACAATTCCGGCGCGCCCTTGCCCGAGCCCATGCGGACTTCGAGCGGCTTCTTCGATACCGGCACGTCGGGGTATATGCGGATCCAGACCCGGCCGGCGCGCTTCATGTGGCGCGTCAGCGCGCGGCGCGCCGCCTCAATCTGGCGCGCGGTGACCCGCTCCGGCTCCATGGCCTTGAGACCGAATTGGCCGAACGCAAGGTCGACGCCGGACGTAGCGACGCCCTTGATGCGGCCCTTATGAGCCTTGCGGAATTTGGTACGGGCTGGTTGCAACATGACTTTATGCTTTCTTGCCTACTGTTCTTTGCGCCCGTTATGCCGCATCCCGGCGTGGCCGTCCGGTTTCGCCTTCGGCCATCTTCTTATCCTGCGCCATCGGATCGTGTTCCATGATCTCGCCCTTGAAGATCCAGACCTTCACGCCGCAGGTGCCGTAGGTGGTGAAAGCAGTGGCGACGCCGTAATCGACGTCGGCGCGCAGCGTATGCAGCGGCACGCGACCCTCGCGATACCATTCCATGCGGGCGATTTCGGCGCCGCCAAGACGGCCGGAGCAATTGATGCGGATGCCGCCGGCGCCAAGACGCATCGCCGACTGCACCGCGCGCTTCATGGCGCGGCGGAAGGCGACGCGGCGCTCGAGCTGCTGCGCGATCGAATTCGGCGACCAGCTGGGCGTCGAGCTCGGGCTTGCGGATCTCGACGATGTTGATGACGACGTCGCTGTCGGTGACCGCGGCGACCTTCCTGCGCAGCTTCTCGATATCGGCGCCCTTCTTGCCGATGACCACGCCCGGGCGCGCCGACTGGATCGTCACGCGGCACTTCTTGTGCGGACGCTCGATCACGATCTTCGACACCGCGGCCTGCTTGAGCTCCTGCATGAGGATCTTGCGGATCTTCATGTCCTCGTGCAGCAGCGAACCGTAGCTGGATTTGCCGGCGTACCAGCGCGAATCCCAGGTGCGGTTGATGCCAAGGCGAAGCCCGACCGGATTGACCTTCTGACCCATGTTCTTCTCCCGACCGTCCTCTATGCCTGTGCCTGCGCTTCGACTTCGCGCACCACAATGGTGAGATGCGAGAACGGCTTCAAAATCGCTCCCGACCGGCCACGGGCGCGCGGCGAGAACCGCTTCATCACCAGCGCCTTGCCGACATGCGCCTCGGCGACGATGAGATCGTCGACATCGAGGTCATGATTGTTTTCCGCGTTCGCGATCGCGGATTCCAGACACTTGCGCACGTCGCGCGCGATGCGCTTGCGCGAGAATTCGAGCTCGGCCAGCGCCGTCGCCACCTTCTTGCCGCGAATGAGCTGGGCGAGAAGGTTGAGCTTCTGCGGTGAGATCCGCAGCGTGCGCGCCACCGCCTTGGCCTCGTTGTCGGCGAGATCGCGATCGCGTTTTTTCTTGCTCATGAACGCCTCTGATCCTTACGAGCCCGACGCCGCGGGCGCCGCGGCCGGAGCCGGCCCGCTGCTACGCTTGGCCTTGCGATCCGACGAATGGCCGTAGAACGACCGGGTCGGCGCGAACTCACCGAATTTGTGGCCGACCATTTCCTCAGTGACCATGACCGGGATGTGTTTCTGGCCGTTATAGACGCCGAAGGTGAGCCCGACGAATTGCGGCAGAATGGTCGAACGCCGCGACCAGATGCGGATCATGTCATGACGTCCGGACGCGCGCGCGGCATCTGCCTTCTTCAGCAGATACCCGTCGACAAACGGACCTTTCCAGACTGAACGCGTCATAATCGCTCCTAGCTCTTCTTCCGTGCGTGACGGCTCACCATGATGAACTTGCCCGTCGACTTGTTCTTGCGTGTCTTCATGCCTTTGGTCGGCTTGCCCCACGGCGTCACCGGATGCCGGCCGCCGCGAGTACGGCCGCCGAGCGGGTGATCGACCGGGTTCATTGTCTCACCGCGAACGTGACCGCGCCAACCGAGCCAGCGATTGCGTCCGGCCTTGCCGATCGACACGTTCATATTGTCGGGGTTCGACACCGCGCCGATGCTGGCGAGGCAGCGGCCATTGACCAGGCGCTGCTCACCGGAATTCAGCCGCAGGATGACGTATTCGCCGTCGCGGCCGACGATCTGGGCGTAAGTGCCGGCGGAGCGAGCGATCTGGCCGCCCTTGCCGATCTTGATCTCGATATTGTGGACGATGGTGCCGACCGGAATATTGGCGATCGGCATCGCATTGCCCGGCTTCACGTCGACATGCTCGCCGGCAATGATGCTGTCGCCGGCGGCAAGCCGCTGCGGCGCCAGAATATAGGCGAGTTCGCCATCGTCGTATTTGACCAGCGCGATGAAGGCGGTGCGGTTCGGATCGTACTCGATGCGCTCAACCTTGGCCGCCATGTCGAACTTGCGGCGCTTGAAGTCGATCAGGCGATAGGCCCGCTTGTGGCCGCCGCCGCGGAAGCGCGAGGTGATGCGGCCGTTATTGTTGCGGCCACCCGAGGACTTCTTGCCCTCGGTGAGCGCCTTCACCGGCTTGCCGGCGTGCAGCCCCGAACGGTCGACCAGCACCAATTGGCGCTGACCGGGCGTGGTCGGATTGTAATTCTTTAATGCCATCGCCCGCTCCTTACAGTCCCGTGGTGACGTCGATCGTTTGGCCCTCTTCGAGGGTCACGATCGCGCGCTTGGTGTCGGACTGCTGGCCCAAACGGCCCTTGAATACCTTCCATTTGCCTTGGCGGCGCAGCGTGTTCACGCTCTTCACCTTGACGTCGAACAGCTTCTCGACCGCTTCCTTGATCTGCGGCTTGGTCGCGGTCAGCGCGACCTTGAACACGACCTTGTTGTGCTCGGACGCGTTCGTCGCCTTCTCGGTGATGACCGGAGAAACGATGACGTCGTAATGGCGCGGATCGGTGGTGCTCATTTGAATCGCGCCTCCAGTGCATCGACGGCGGCGCGTGGTCAGCACGAGCTTATGCCGCCGCATGATGTCGTAGACATTGATGCCGGCGACCGGCAGCACGTCGATATTGGGAATGTTGCGGGCGGCGCTCTTCACATCGGCGGACACTTCGGCGCCGTCGATGAACAGCGCGTTGGAAATGCCGAGCTTGTCGAAGTGGCCGCGCAGCGCCTTGGTCTTGGCTTCCTTCACCGCCAGCGCGTCGATGACGACGATGCCGCCATCTTTGGCTTTGGCGGAAAGCGCATGCTTGAGCGCCAGCGCCCGGACTTTCTTCGGCAGGCCGATCTCGTGGCTGCGGGTATGCGGACCGAACGAACGGCCGCCACCACGGAACAGATTGACGCGCGCCGAGCCGTGACGGGCGGAACCGGTGCCCTTCTGCCGGTACATCTTCTTGCCGGTGCGATGGACGTCGGCGCGATTCTGCACTTCGTGCGTGCCGCGCCGGCGCTTGGCGAGCTGCCACACCACGCAGCGATGAATAATGTCGACGCGGGGCTCGAGCCCGAAGATCGCATCGGACAGCGTGACCTTGCCGGTCTCTTTGCCCTCGAGGGAGGTGACTTTGAGTTCCATCACGCGCCCTCCCCAGGATTTGCAGCAGCACCAGCGGCCTCGCCTGCCGGCGCGTCCTGACCGACGGATACGGGCGCGGTCGAACTCGTTGTCGGCGAGCTTGAACTTGCCGGGCTTCGGCAGATCCTTCGGCGCCTTCTTTTTCACAGCGTCACGCACGGTGATCCAGCCACCCTGGACGCCGGGCACGGCGCCTTCGACCAGGATGAGGCCGCGCTCGACATCGGTCTGACGGACACGAAGATTGAGCGTGGTCACCCGGTCAACGCCGAGATGACCCGGCATCTTCTTGTTCTTGAAGGTCCTGCCGGGATCCTGACGGCCGCCGGTCGAACCGATCGAACGGTGCGAGATCGACACGCCGTGGGTCGCGCGAAGGCCGGCGAAATTCCAGCGCTTCATGCCGCCGGCAAAACCCTTACCGGTCGAGATGCCGGTGACGTCGACGAACTGGCCGACGACGAAATGATCGGCGGTGATTTCAGCGCCGATCGGGATCAGCGCGTCCTCGGTGACACGAAACTCCGCAAGCCTGCGCTTGGGCTCGACCTTGGCGACCGCGAAATGGCCGCGGTCGGCGCGGGTCGTGCGCTGCACTTTGCGCTGGCCGGAGCCGAGTTGCAGCGCGACATAGCCGTTCTTTTCTTTGGTGCGGTGGCCCACGACCTGGCAATTGCCGAGCCGCAACACCGTGACCGGCACATGCTCGCCGGTCTCGGTGAAGAGCCGCGTCATGCCGACCTTTTGGGCAAGAACCCCGGAACGCATTTCTCTCTTCTCCAAACCTTAGAGCTTGATCTCGACGTCGACGCCGGCGGCCAGATCGAGCTTCATCAGCGCATCGACCGTCTGCGGCGTCGGATCGACGATGTCGAGCAAACGTTTATGGGTGCGCATTTCGAACTGTTCGCGGCTCTTCTTGTCGACATGCGGCGAGCGGTTGACGGTGAATTTCTCGATCTTGGTCGGCAGCGGAATGGGTCCGCGCACCTGCGCGCCGGTGCGCTTCGCCGTATTGACGATCTCGCGCGTCGACGCATCGAGGATGCGGTGATCGAACGCCTTGAGCCGGATTCTTATGTTCTGGCCGTTCATGATCTCATTCTCTCTGGCTCGTCATGGCCGGAGCTTGTTGCTCCGGCCAGCCACGTCTTCTCGTCGTCCAAAGTCGTGGATGCCCGGCACAATTGGCCGGGCATGACGATACCGTGATCCGCTTACTCGATGATGCTCGCCACCACGCCGGCGCCGACGGTGCGGCCGCCTTCGCGAATGGCGAAGCGCAGTTTCTCTTCCATGGCGATCGGCACGATCAGCGTCACTTCCATGGCGATATTGTCGCCCGGCATCACCATTTCGGTACCGGCCGGCAGCGTCACGACGCCGGTCACGTCGGTGGTGCGGAAATAGAACTGCGGGCGATAGTTGGTGAAGAACGGCGTGTGGCGGCCACCCTCTTCCTTGGTGAGGATGTAGGCCTCGGCCTTGAACTTGGTGTGCGGCTTCACCGAACCCGGCTTGCACAGCACTTGGCCGCGCTCGATTTCCTCGCGCTTGGTGCCGCGCAGCAGACAACCGACGTTGTCGCCGGCCTCGCCCTGATCGAGAAGCTTGCGGAACATTTCGACGCCGGTGACGGTGGTCTTGATCGTCGGCTTGATGCCCACGATCTCGACTTCCTCGCCGACCTTGACGATGCCGCGCTCGATACGGCCGGTGCAGACCGTGCCGCGGCCGGAGATCGAGAACACGTCTTCGACCGGCATCAGGAACGGCTGATCCTTCGGACGCTCCGGCTGCGGAATGTTGGCGTCGACCGCCTTCATCAGCTCCAGGATCGCGTCATGGCCGAGCTTGGGTTCCTTGCTCTCGAGCGCCATCAGCGCCGAGCCCTTGATGACCGGGATCTTGTCGCCCGGGAAATTATACTTCGAGAGCAGTTCGCGAACTTCGAGCTCGACGAGCTCGAGCAGTTCCGGATCGTCGACCATGTCGACCTTGTTGAGGAACACCACCAGCGCCGGCACGCCGACCTGGCGGGCGAGCAGGATGTGCTCGCGGGTCTGCGGCATCGGGCCGTCGGCGGCGCTCACCACCAGGATCGCGCCGTCCATCTGCGCCGCACCGGTGATCATGTTCTTCACATAGTCGGCGTGCCCGGGGCAGTCGACATGCGCATAGTGGCGGTTCGCGGTTTCGTATTCGACATGCGCGGTCGCGATGGTGATGCCGCGCGCCTTCTCTTCCGGCGCCTTGTCGATCTGATCGTAAGCGGTGAAGGTCGCCCCGCCGGTCTCCGCCAATACCTTGGTGATCGCCGCCGTCAGCGACGTCTTGCCGTGATCGACGTGGCCGATCGTACCGATATTGCAATGCGGTTTGGTGCGGTTGAATTTTTCCTTAGCCATGGGGCTCTCCGTTCCGGCTCCTGCTTAATCCGTTTGACTTTAGTGTTAGGCGAACTTCGCCTGGACTTCCTCGGCGATTGCCTTCGGCACTTCTGCGTAGTGGTCGAATTGCATCGTGAACGTGGCGCGCCCCTGAGACATGGAGCGCAGGTTGTTGACGTAAGAGAACATGTTGGCGAGCGGCACCATCGCCGAGATGACGTTGGCGTTGCCGCGCATATCCTGGCCCTGAATCTGGCCGCGCCGCGAATTGAGGTCGCCGATGACCGACCCGGTATAATCCTCCGGCGTCACCACCTCGACCTTCATGACCGGCTCGAGCAGCACGGGGCCACCCCTTTGCAGCGCGTCGCGCATGGCGCCCCGCGCGCAGATCTCAAAGGCCATCGCCGACGAGTTCGACGTCATGCGAGTCGCCGTCGACGAGCGAGACTTTGATATCGACGACCGGGAAGCCGGCAAGCACGCCGGAGCCCAGCACACCTTCGAGGCCCTTCTCGACGGCAGGGATGAATTCCTTCGGCACCGAGCCGCCAACGATATCGTTCTCGAACACAAAACCGGCGCCCGGCTCAGACGGCTCAGCTACGATCTTGATCTTCGCATATTGGCCGTGGCCGCCGGTCTGCTTCTTATGGGTGAAATCTACCGTCGCCGACCGAGTCATTTTCTCGCGGTAGGCGACCTGCGGCGCGCCGATATTGGCGTCGACCTTATAGGTGCGCTTCAAGATATCGACCTTGATGTCGAGATGAAGCTCGCCCATGCCCTTGATGATGGTCTGGCCGGATTCCTGATCGGTGTGAACACGGAAGGACGGATCCTCGGCCACGAGCTTGGCGAGCGCGACGCCGAGCTTTTCCTGGTCGGCTTTCGACTTCGGCTCGATCGCGATCTCGATGACCGGCTCGGGGAAATTCCATCTTTTCCAGGATCACCGGCTTCTGCGGATCGCACAGCGTGTCGCCGGTGCGCACCTCTTTCAGCCCGGCCAGCGCGACGATATCGCCGGCATAGGCCTCCTTGATGTCTTCGCGGTTGTTCGCATGCATCAGCAGCATGCGGCCGACGCGTTCCTTACGATCCTTGGTCGAATTCATCACGCCGGTGCTGCTCTCGAGTTTGCCCGAATAGATGCGGCAGAACGTGATGGTGCCGACGAACGGATCGTCCATGATCTTGAATGCGAGCAGCGCCAGCGGCTCGTCGTCCGAAGACTTGCGCTCGACCTCATTGCCTTTGAGATCGACGCCCTTCACCGCCGGCACGTCGAGCGGCGACGGCAGATAGTCGACGACGGCATCGAGGAGCGGCTGCACGCCCTTGTTCTTGAACGCGGAGCCGCACAGCACCGGAAAGAACTTGCCTTCGATGGTCGCCTTTCGGATCAGGCGCTTGAGCGTGGCGACGTCAGGCTCCTTGCCATCGAGGTAGGCCGACATCGCGTCATCATCGAGCTCGACCGCAGCTTCGACCAGTTTCTCGCGATATTCCTTGGCCTGGTCGAGGAGATCGGCGGGAATCTCGACGTCGTTATATTTCGCGCCAAGGCTCTCTTCTTCCCAGACCACGGCGACCATGCGAACGAGATCGATGATACCTTTGAAATTATTCTCGGCGCCGATCGGCAGTTGAATGGCCACCGGCTTCGCGCCGAGGCGGTCGACGATGTCTTTCAGGCACAGAAAAAAGTCCGCGCCGATCTTGTCCATCTTGTTGGCGAAGACGATGCGCGGAACGTTGTAGCGGTCGCCCTGACGCCAAACCGTCTCGGTCTGCGGCTCAACGCCCTGGTTGGAATCGAGCACGCATACCGCGCCGTCGAGGACGCGCAGCGAACGCTCCACCTCGATGGTGAAATCGACGTGGCCGGGCGTATCGATGATGTTGAGGCGCTTGCCGTTCCACTGGGCAGTCGTCGCGGCCGACGTGATCGTGATGCCGCGCTCCTGTTCCTGCTCCATCCAATCCATGGTCGCGGCGCCTTCGTGCACCTCGCCAATCTTGTGATTCTTGCCGGTGTAATAGAGGACGCGCTCGGTGGTCGTGGTCTTGCCGGCATCGATGTGCGCCATGATGCCGAAATTGCGATAGTCCTCGATCGGATTTGTGCGGGGCATGGGGATTTATCCTTCGCTGTCTCTGTGTTTCACCAGCGATAGTGCGAGAATGCACGGTTGGCTTCCGCCATACGGTGCGTGTCTTCGCGCTTCTTGACGGCGTTCCCCCGGTTATTCGACGCATCGAGCAGCTCGGCGGAGAGCCGCTCCATCATCGTCTTCTCGTTGCGCTCGCGCGCCGCCGAGATGATCCAGCGGATGCCAAGCGCCTGACGCCGCGACGTGCGCACTTCGACCGGCACCTGATAGGTGGCGCCGCCGACGCGCCGCGACCGCACCTCGATCGAGGGCATGACGTTGTCGAGCGCCTGCTGGAACACGCTGACCGGATTGCCGCGGGTCTTGCCTTCGATGATGTCGAAGGCGCCGTACACGATGCCCTCGGCCGCCGACTTCTTGCCGGCATGCATGACCGAGTTCATGAACTTGGTGACGACCATGTTCCCGAATTTCGGATCCGGGAGAATCTCGCGTTTATCGGCCTTGTGGCGGCGGGACATCTCGTTGTTTCCTTATTTCGGACGCTTGGCGCCGTATTTCGAACGGCGCTGCTTGCGGTTCTTGACGCCCTGGGTGTCGAGCACGCCGCGCAGGATGTGGTAGCGCACGCCCGGCAGATCCTTCACGCGGCCGCCGCGGATCATCACCACCGAGTGCTCCTGCAGGTTATGGCCCTCGCCCGGGATGTAGCCGATGACTTCGAAGCCGTTGGTCAGGCGCACCTTGGCGACCTTGCGCAACGCCGAGTTCGGCTTCTTCGGCGTCGTCGTATAGACGCGCGTGCAGACGCCGCGCTTCTGCGGGCTTTGCTGCAGAGCCGGGACCTTCTTCTTCGCACGCTGCGTAACGCGCGGCTTGCGAATGAGCTGGTTAATCGTCGGCATTGCTCGTTCTCAGGCTCCAATGCGAGGCTTGCGCCTCTTTGCGAAATTTCACTGCGGGCTTTCGCCCATTTGCCAGTACGGGCTTTCGCCCTGTTCGGGCTCGCGCCCATTGCCGCCGTAGAAATGCGTACGCGCAAAACCAAACCGCACCGTCCGCGTCACGGTGCGGAGGAGCGCTTGGCTTTGCAGAGGACCACGATGCGGCGAGCCCGCGGTCTTGCATCCGGTAACTGACTTTCCGAAGTCAGCGGCAGCGTTTGAGCTTCTTTTGTCGAGGCGTCACGCCCTGAGTCCGACGAGCCTTAAAAGTGTCGAAAGGCGACTACTTTCAATGGCTTAAACGGGGACCTAGCAGGCCGTTCCGACTGGCGAAGCTCACCGCCTGCCGTAAAGTGGGCGGTATGTATCGGCGTAGCTTTCGTAAGTCAAGCGGATATGGGCACAAAAGTGCGATGGCGCAAGCACATCTGCGGTGTCCGCTCGCCGCCTTCAGGCAGGGTCGAGACCCTTGCCGCGCATGATCCGGCCCGCCTGTGGTGTCTTGGTAAAGGCGATCAGGGCATGGGCCACTTTCGGTTCGGCGGCCCGGGCCGAGATGCCGGCCGCATAGATAATGACGTTCTGCAGCTCGGCCGGGAGCGGCCCGACCAGGTCGGCGCCCTTCACCGGCAGGATCGCCACGATCTGCTGCAGGCCGATTTCGGCCTCCCCGGCCGCCACCAGCTCGGCCACTGGCCGACTGGTCGAGCCTGGTTTTGGCCTTCATGGCCTTCGGCGAGGCCCAGCTTCCCGAGCAGGTCCCCGACATAGGCGCCGCTCGGCCCGTCGCTGTAGGAAATCGTCTTTGCGGCGAGCAGCGCGGCCTTGAAAGCCGGAACCGTAGCGATATCGGGCTTTGGCGCGCCGGCACGGACGCATAGTCCGACGGTCGAGCGCGCCACGTCGGCCGAGGCGCCCTCGGCGATCCTGCCTGCCGCGGTGAGTTCATCGATCTCCGGCCGCGGCAGGAGCGCAATGTCGAAGGCCGCACCTTCGGCGATCTCCTTCTTCAGCACCGAGGTCAGGCGGTATTCGACTTCGACCTTGGCGCCCTTGGCCTGCTCGAACAGCGGCACGATCTCGGTCAGGAACGTGCGCATCGCGGCGCCGGAGAGGACTTTGATGGTGGCGGAAGCAGAGCATGACGGCACTCTAGCGCGACAGGAAACGAAAAAGGGCCGCCCGACGGGGGCGGCCCTTCGATTTGTGCGAACCGCGCGGAAATTACTCCGCAGCCGGCAGCGCCGCGGGCTCGACCGCGGCTTCGGCCTTCACGGCGGCTTCCTTCTCGCGCTCGGCGAGAATGAGCGCATCGCGCTTGATCGCGACTTCGCGGATCTTGTTCATCATCGCGCCCGTTCCCGCCGGGATCAGGCGGCCGACGATGACGTTCTCCTTGAGGCCGTCGAGCGTATCGGCCTTGCCGTTGACGGCGGCTTCGGTCAGCACGCGGGTCGTCTCCTGGAACGACGCCGCCGAGATGAACGAACGCGTCTGCAACGAGGCCTTGGTGATGCCGAGCAGCACCGGATGCGCGGCCGCCGGCTTCTTGCCCGCCTCCACCGCCTTGGCGTTGGTATCATCGAACTCGAGCTTGTCGATCTGATCGCCCTGGATCATGTCGGTTTCGCCGAAGTCGGTGATCTCGACTTTCTGCAGCATCTGGCGAACGATCACCTCGATGTGCTTGTCGTTGATCGCCACGCCCTGGAGCCGATAGACGTCCTGGATCTCGTTGACGAGGTAGCCGGCCAGCTCCTCGACGCCTTTGATCGCCAGGATGTCGTGCGGCGCCGGGTTGCCTTCGACGATGAAGTCGCCCTTCTCGATCACGTCGCCATCCTGCAAGTGGATATGCTTGCCCTTGGCGACGAGATACTCGCGCGGCTCCTCGCTCTTGTCGGTCGGCTCGATGCTGATGCGCCGCTTATTCTTGTAGTCGCGGCCGAAACGGACCGTGCCGGAGATTTCCGCGATGACCGCGGATTCCTTCGGACGGCGCGCCTCGAACAGTTCGGCGACGCGCGGCAGACCGCCGGTGATGTCGCGGGTCTTGGCGCTTTCGGTCGGGATACGCGCGATGACGTCGCCCGCCTTCACGTGTCCGCCCGGATCGACCGAGATGATGGCGTCGACCGCCAGCGTATAGCGGGCGTCGCCACCACGGCTGAGCTTGAGGATCTCGCCGTCCTTGCCCTTGATCGTGAGCGCCGGACGCAGGTCCTGCTGGCCGCGGGCCGAACCCGAGCGCCAATCGATGACCACGCGCTTGGCGATACCCGTCGACTCGTCGAGCAATTCGGTGAGCGACTGGCCGTCGACGAGATCCTCGTAGCCGACCGTGCCGTCCACCTCGGTGAGGATCGGCCGGGTATACGGATCCCATTCGGCGATGCGCTGGCCGCGCTTGATGTGCTCGCCGTCGGTGATCCGCAGCCGGGCGCCGTATTGGATACGGTGCACGGCGCGTTCGGTGCCGTCCGGATCGACCACCGCAACGATCAGGTTGCGGTTCATCGCGATCAGATCGCCGTCCGAATTCTTAGCCACGTTCAAATTCTTGATCTTCACGGTGCCTTCGAAATTCAACTCGATGAACGACTGCTCGGAGATCTGCGCCGCGCCGCCGATATGGAACGTGCGCATGGTGAGCTGGGTGCCCGGCTCGCCGATCGACTGCGCGGCGATGACGCCCACCGCCTCGCCCATATTGACCGGGGTGCCGCGGGCGAGATCGCGCCCGTAGCACGCCGCGCACACGCCGTTGATCAGTTCGCAGGTGAGCACGGAGCGGATCTTGAGCTCCTGCACGCCGGCGGTGACGATCTTGTCGACGGCATATTCGTCGAGCAGCGTGCCGTTGGGCACCAGAACCTCGGTGCCCAGCGGATTGCGCACGTCCTCAGCCGTGGTGCGGCCGAGGATGCGGCTCGCCAGCGAGGCGACCACAGTACCGGCATCGATGATGGCGCGCACCTTGATGCCGCGGGTGGTGCCGCAGTCATAGTCGGTGATGATGCAATCCTGGGCCACGTCGACGAGACGGCGCGTCAGATAGCCGGAATTGGCCGTCTTCAGCGCCGTATCGGCGAGGCCCTTGCGGGCGCCGTGCGTCGAATTGAAGTATTCGAGCACCGAGAGGCCTTCCTTGAAGTTGGAAATGATCGGGCTCTCGATGATCTCGCCTGATGGTTTCGCCATCAAACCGCGCATGCCGGCGAGCTGACGCATCTGGGCGGGCGAACCGCGCGCGCCGGAATGCGCCATCATGTAGATGGAGTTCACCTGCGCTTCCTGGCCCTTCTCGCCAGGGCGGGAGGTGGAAATCTCCTTCATCATCGCTTCGGCGATGGTTTCGGTGCACTTCGACCAGGCGTCGACGACCTTGTTGTACTTCTCGCCCTGAGTGATCAGGCCGTCGTTGTACTGCTGCTCGAATTCCTTGACGAGATCGCGGGTCTTTTCGACGGTCCCGCGCTTGGAGTTCGGCACCACCATGTCGTCCTTGCCGAACGAGATGCCGGCCTTGAACGCATGATGGAAGCCGAGCGCCATGATGCGGTCGCAGAAGATCACCGTCTCCTTCTGACCGCAGTGGCGATACACCGTGTCGATCATTCCGGAGATTTCGCGCTTCGTCATCAACTTGTTGACGAGGTCGAAAGGCGTCTTGGCGAGCTTCGGCAGCACCGAGCCGAGAATGACGCGGCCGGGCGTAGTGTCATACCAACGGGTGACCGGCTTGCCGTCCTCGCCGACACCGTGCCAGCGGTATTTGATCCGCGAATGCAGACTGACGGCCTTCTCGTGCAACGCGAGATCGATTTCGGACAAGTCGCCGAAGATTTTCGGCCTCTCGCCTTCGACCGCGTCGCGGATGATCGAAAGGTAGTAGAGGCCGAGCACGATATCCTGCGACGGCACGATGATCGGCTGACCGTTCGCGGGATGCAGAATGTTGTTGGTCGACATCATCAAGACGCGCGCTTCGAGCTGCGCCTCGAGCGACAGCGGCACGTGGACCGCCATCTGGTCGCCGTCGAAGTCGGCATTGAAGGCGGCGCAGACCAGCGGATGCAGCTGGATCGCCTTGCCCTCGATCAGCACCGGCTCGAAAGCCTGAATGCCGAGGCGGTGCAAGGTCGGCGCGCGGTTGAGCAGCACCGGATGCTCGCGAATGACCTCGTCGAGGATATCCCAAACCTCGGGCTTTTCCTTCTCGACGAGCTTCTTCGCCTGCTTCACCGTGGTCGACAGGCCCTTGGCGTCAAGCCGCGAATAGATGAACGGCTTGAACAGTTCGAGCGCCATCTTCTTCGGCAGGCCGCACTGATGCAGCTTCAGTTCCGGACCGACCACGATCACCGAACGGCCGGAATAGTCGACGCGCTTGCCGAGCAGGTTCTGGCGGAACCGGCCCTGCTTGCCCTTGAGCATGTCGGCGAGCGACTTCAGCGGTCGCTTGTTGGCGCCGGTGATGACGCGGCCGCGGCGGCCGTTGTCGAACAGCGCATCGACCGCTTCCTGCAGCATGCGCTTTTCGTTGCGGATGATGATGTCCGGCGCGCGCAGCTCGATCAGCCGCTTCAGGCGGTTGTTGCGGTTGATGACGCGGCGATAGAGATCGTTGAGATCGGACGTGGCGAAACGTCCGCCGTCGAGCGGCACCAACGGCCGCAGGTCGGGCGGGATCACCGGCACGTGGGTGAGGATCATCCATTCCGGCTTGTTGCTGGACTGGGTGAACGCCTCGATCAGCTTGAGCCGCTTGGCGAGCTTCTTCGGCTTCAATTCCGAAGTCGATTCCGCGATCTCGACGCGCAGATCCGCGGCAAGCTTCTCGAGATCGAGAGCTTTCAGCATTTCGCGAATTGCTTCGGCGCCGATCATGGCGGTGAAGCTGTCGGCGCCGAATTCGTCCTGCGCCTTCATGTAATCCTCTTCGCTCAGGAGCTGACGATCCTTGAGCGGCGTGAGGCCCGGCTCGAGCACCACGTAATATTCAAAGTACAGGATGCGCTCGAGATCCTTCAGCGTCATGTCGAGCAGAAGGCCGATGCGGCTCGGCAGCGACTTGAGGAACCAGATGTGGGCGACCGGAGCCGCGAGCTCGATATGGCCCATGCGCTCGCGCCGCACGCGCGACAGCGTCACCTCGACCGAGCACTTCTCGCAGATGATGCCCTTGTACTTCATGCGCTTGTACTTGCCGCACAAGCACTCGTAGTCCTTGATCGGCCCGAAGATGCGGGCGCAGAACAGGCCGTCGCGTTCGGGCTTGAAGGTGCGGTAATTGATGGTCTCGGGCTTTTTGATCTCGCCGTAGGACCAGGACAGAATCTTTTCCGGGCTCGCGATCGAAATCCGGATCTGGTCGAAGACCTGCGCCGGAACCTGCGGGCTGAAAAAATTCATGATTTCTTGGTTCATCGTCTGCTCCGCTTGCCGACCGTGTCGGCCGCTGTCGTCATTCCGTTAAAGCCAACGAAAGTCTTGAACCGGCCGGGCCTCGCGCGACGCGAAGCCCGGCCGTAATGCTTTGCGTTACTCGGCCGCCTCGGGCACGCCGTCGCGCCCGTCTTTCTGCTGCTTGGAATTGTGCAGGTCGACATTGAGACCGAGCGAGCGCATTTCCTTGACCAACACGTTGAACGATTCCGGAATACCGGACTCGAACGCGTCGTCGCCACGCACGATCGACTCGTAGACCTTGGTGCGTCCGGCGACGTCGTCGGACTTCACCGTCAGCATTTCCTGCAGCGTGTAGGCGGCGCCATAGGCTTCGAGCGCCCACACCTCCATTTCGCCGAAACGCTGGCCGCCGAACTGGGCCTTGCCGCCCAGCGGCTGCTGGGTGACGAGGCTGTAGGGGCCGATCGACCGGGCGTGGATCTTGTCGTCCACCAGGTGATGCAGCTTCAGCATGTAGATGTAGCCGACGGTCACCTTGCGATCGAACGCGTCGCCGGTGCGCCCGTCAAAGAGCGTCACCTGACCCGAATGATCGAGGCCGGCGAGATCGAGCATGTGCTCGATATCGGCTTCCTTGGCGCCGTCGAAGACCGGCGTCGCAATCGGCACGCCATGGCGCAGATTGGTGCCGAGCTCCATCAGGCCCTTGTCGTCGAGCGACTTGATGGTCTCGTCCTCGCCATAGACCTTCTTCAACAGGTCCTTGAGCGGCTTGGAGTCCTTCTTGCCGTTGTACATGTCGACGGCGGCACCGATCTTCAAACCAAGACCGGCACAGGCCCAGCCGAGATGGGTCTCGAGGATCTGGCCGACATTCATGCGGCTCGGCACGCCGAGCGGATTGAGCACGACGTCGACCGGCGTGCCGTCGGCGAGGAACGGCATGTCCTCCGCCGGCACGATCTTCGACACCACACCCTTGTTACCGTGGCGGCCGGCCATCTTGTCGCCGGGCTGGATCTTGCGCTTCACCGCGACGAAGACCTTGACCATCTTCATCACGCCGGGCGGCAATTCATCGCCGCGCTGCAGCTTCTCGACCTTGTCGAGGAAGCGCTGTTCAAGGCGCTTCTTGGACTCGTCGTACTGCTTCCGGATCGCTTCGATCTCGGCCATGATCTTGTCGTTGGGCGACGCGAACATCCACCATTGCGCGCGCGGATATTCGTCGAGGATGGCGCGCGTGATCTTGGTGTCCTTCTTGAAGCCCTTCGGCCCGGCGATGCCCTGCCGGCCCTCGAGCAACTCGGCGAGACGGCTATAGACGTTGCGGTCGAGGATCGCCTGCTCGTCGTCGCGGTCCTTGGCGAGACGTTCGATCTCTTCCCGCTCGATCGCAAGCGCGCGTTCGTCCTTCTCCACGCCGTGGCGATTGAACACGCGCACTTCGACGACGGTGCCCTGCACGCCCGGCGGCACGCGCAGTGAGGTGTCGCGGACGTCGGAGGCCTTCTCGCCGAAGATGGCGCGCAGAAGCTTTTCTTCCGGCGTCATCGGGCTTTCGCCCTTCGGCGTGATCTTGCCGACGAGAATGTCGCCGGCGCGGACCTCGGCGCCGATATAGACGATACCGGCCTCGTCGAGATTCTTCAGCGTCTCTTCGGAGACGTTCGGAATATCGCGGGTGATTTCCTCAGGGCCGAGCTTGGTGTCGCGGGCCATGACTTCGAATTCCTCGATATGGATCGAGGTGAAGACGTCGTCCTTGACGATACGCTCGGAGAGCAGGATCGAATCTTCGAAGTTGTAGCCGTTCCACGGCATGAACGCGACCAGCGCGTTGCGGCCGAGCGCGAGTTCGCCGAGATCGGTCGAGGGACCGTCGGCGATGATGTCGCCCTTGGCTGACCTGATCGCCCACCTTCACCAGCGGACGCTGGTTGATGCAAGTGTTCTGGTTGGAGCGCTGGAACTTCATCAGCCGGTAGATGTCGACGCCCGGCTTGGTCGGGTCCTGCTCGTCGGTGGCGCGGATGACGATACGGGTGGCGTCCACCTGATCGACACTGCCGGTGCGGCGGGCGGCGATCGCGGCGCCGGAGTCGCGGGCGACGACGCCTTCCATGCCGGTGCCGACGAACGGCGCTTCGGCGCGAACCAGCGGCACCGCCTGGCGCTGCATGTTCGAGCCCATCAGCGCGCGGTTGGCGTCATCGTTCTCGAGGAACGGAATGAGCGCCGCGGCCACCGAAACCAACTGCTTCGGCGACACGTCCATGAAGTCCACCTTGTCCGGCGGAATGAGCTGCACGTCGCCGGCGTGGCGCACCACGACGAGATCGTCGGTGAAGCGGCCCTTGGCGTCGATCGTGGAGTTCGCCTGGGCGACCGTGTAGCGGCCCTCTTCCATCGCCGAGAGGTAGATGACCTCGTCGGTGACGCGGCCGTCTTTCACTTTGCGATACGGCGTCTCGACGAAGCCGTACTTGTTCACCCGCGCGAAAGTGGCGAGCGAATTGATCAGGCCGATATTCGGCCCTTCCGGCGTTTCGATCGGGCAGATGCGGCCGTAATGCGTCGTGTGCACGTCGCGCACCTCGAAGCCGGCGCGCTCGCGGGTGAGGCCGCCCGGGCCAAGCGCCGAGAGACGCCGCTTGTGCGTGATCTCCGACAGCGGATTGGTCTGGTCCATGAACTGCGACAGCTGCGAGGAGCCGAAGAACTCGCGCACGGCGGCAGCCGCCGGCTTGGCGTTGATCAGGTCCTGCGGCATCACGGTATCGATATCGACCGAGGACATGCGCTCCTTGATGGCGCGCTCCATGCGCAACAGGCCGATGCGATACTGATTTTCCATCAGCTCGCCGACCGAGCGCACCCGGCGATTGCCGAGATGGTCGATGTCGTCGATCTCGCCCTTGCCGTCGCGCAAACCGACCAGCGTCTTGATCACCGCGAGGATGTCGTCCTTGCGCAGGATGCGCACGGTATCGGCAACATCGAGGTCGAGACGCATGTTCATCTTGACGCGGCCGACCGCGGACAGGTCGTAGCGCTCCGAGTCGAAGAACAGCGACTGGAACATGTTCTGCGCGGTATCGACCGTCGGCGGCTCGCCGGGACGCATGACGCGATAGATGTCGAACAGCGCTTCTTCGCGCGCCATGTTCTTGTCGACCGCGAGCGTGTTGCGGATATAGGCGCCGACATTGATGTGGTCGATGTCGAGGATCGGCAGTTCCTTGTAGCCGTGCTCAAGGATCTCGGCGAGCGGCACCTTGCCGACATTGATCTCCCACGAACCGTCCTTCTTCTCGGTGCCGTTAATCTCGTCGCCGGCCTCGGCGTAGATTTCGCCGGTCTTGGTGTTGACGAGGTCTTCCGCGAGATAGTGGCCGATCAATTCCGGATCGGTGACGCGCAGCGCCTTCAGGCCCTTTTCGGCGAGTTGGCGCGCCGAGCGCACGGTGAGCTTCTTGCCCTCTTCGAGCACGACCTTGCCGGTATCGGCGTCGACGAGGTCCTTGATCGCCTTGTAACCACGCATGCGGGTTGCATCGAACGGCACGCGCCAGCCGTCCTTGGTGCGCTTGTAATGCACCTGTTTGTAGAAGGTGTTGAGGATCTCTTCGCCGGAGAGCCCCAGCGCATAGAGCAGCGAGGTGACCGGAATCTTCCGCCGCCGGTCGATGCGCGCATAGACGATGTCCTTGGCGTCGAACTCGATGTCGAGCCAGGAGCCGCGATAGGGAATGATGCGGGCGGCGAACAGCAGCTTGCCCGAGGAATGCGTCTTGCCCTTATCGTGATCGAAGAACACGCCGGGCGAACGGTGCATCTGCGAAACGATGACGCGCTCGGTACCGTTGACGATGAAGGTGCCGTTATTGGTCATGAGCGGAATGTCGCCCATGTAGACATCCTGCTCCTTGATGTCCTTCACCGACTTGGCGCCGGTCTCTTCATCGATATCGAACACGATCAGGCGCAGCGTCACTTTCAGCGGCGCAGCGTAAGTCATGCCGCGCTGGCGGCACTCGTCGACGTCGTATTTCGGCGGCTCGAATTCGTATTTGACGAATTCCAGCATCGAGGTGTTGGAGAAGTCCGAAATCGGGAACACCGATTTGAACACGGCCTGCAGGCCCTCGTTGGTGCGGCCGCCTTGCGGCTCCAGCACCATCAGGAATTGGTCGTAGGACGCCTTCTGAACCTCAATGAGGTTCGGCATCTCCGCGACTTCCCTGATTTTTCCGAAAAACTTGCGAACGCGCTTCCGACCGATAAACGTCTGCGCCATTATGTCCTCTCGCTCAATCGAACCGTAAGGCCGAGCCGCCGGCCGCTCTTACCGTCTGCTCGAACCGTTCCCCGTGAACCCATGGCATGAACGCCACAGATTTCCGGGTATCCCGGGGCGATCAAGGCGACTCTCCAGAAGGCCGCAATCCATCGCGACCGTCGGGACAGGCGTCGAGTGCCCTATTTTCCGGTGACCCGGCCCAGATAGATGGACCCGATCACCACAATCTAGCTGCCGTTAACGGCAGACGCGGTGACCCCAGGAGCCTTAAGCCCCGGAATCACCGCTATTCACTTTTGAGGTCCCCGGTCACGCTGCGCTCGTCCGGGGACCTCGCTTAAGTAAGCAGTGCTTACTTAAGTTCAACCTTGGCGCCGACTTTTTCGAGCTGCGCCTTGATCTTGGCGGCGTCTTCCTTGTTGGCGCCGTCCTTAACGGTCTTCGGCGCGCCTTCGACCAGGTCCTTGGCCTCCTTGAGACCGAGACCCGTGATCGCGCGCACTTCCTTAATGACCTCGATCTTCTTGTCGCCGGCGGAAGCGAGAACGACCGTGAACTCGGTCTTCTCTTCCGCGGCCGCGGCACCGCCGCCAGCCGCCGGGCCGGCCGCAACCGCAACTGCGGCGGCAGCGGAAACGCCCCACTTCTCTTCCAGCAACTTGGCGAGCTCGGCAGCCTCGAGCACGGTGAGGCCTGAGAGGTCGTCGACGATTTTCTGCAGATCAGCCATGACTAATGTCCTTCGGTTCTAACCTTATGAGTTGAAGCAGCTTTTAGGCTGCCGCGCTTTCACCGCTCTTGGAGGCATAGGCCTGGACCACGCGGGCGACTTTCGACGCAGGGGCAACCACCACCTGCGCGATCTTGGTCGCCGGCGCCTGGATGAGGCCGACGATTTTCGCCCGCAGCTCGTCGAGCGACGGCAAGGCGGCGAGCGCCTTGACCCCGTTCAGATCGAGCGTGGTCTTGCCCATCGCTCCGCCAAGAATCACGAACTTCTCGTTCGCCTTGGCGAAATCGACGGCGACCTTTGGCGCCGCGACGGGATCGCCCGAATAGGCGATCACGGCCGGTCCCTGGAGCAGGGACGCGATCGACGCGACGTCGGAGCCCTCAAGAGCGATTTTCGCGAGGCGATTCTTCGCGACCTTTACGCTCGCGCCAGCCTGCCGCATCTGCCTGCGCAGAAGCTGCATCTGGGCGACCGTGAGGCCGGAATAATGAGCAACAACAACGACCTTGGTGGTCTTGAAGACCTCACCAAGGCTCGCGACTGCTGCACTTTTTTCCGCGCGATCCACCAGCTCTCTCCGGTTGGCGGTCCGTCTCTTACGGAACCGCCGGGTTTGTGCCGGCCGTCCCGCTCAAGATCGATCGACGTTTATGCCGACGAACCGGGGCAGGACGACATTTCAACCCTGCCCCCCAGACACAGCTTGCGCCGCCAAGGCTCACGCTGCTCTGGGCCGTCGAGGTCAGAACCGAAAGACAATTGACCCCTGCCGAGCTTTCGGCAGGAAACACGCCTTAAGGCCTTCACCCGTCTATGCTGGCTCGCCCCCCTTGCGAAGGACGGATCAAGCCGTTGCCGGCGCCCGCAGTCTCGGACAGGACTACGCTTTCAGAAATTCACTAAGTGCCTCGTCCTCTTAGACAATCCGACCGGGAAGGTACCAAGAGGCGTTTCACTGACTGATTTTTGAGAAGCGCACAAAGGCGCGCCGACAAACCGGGCCGGCACGCCCTCACGCGTTGTTTAGCCGTTCCTAAGGGGCTTGCCAAGTGGCTAGACAGCACTTGGCGGTCCTTTGGCAGCCTTTCACGGATTAGTGCGCGAGTTAGTGCGCCTGTTCCGATCCGGCGAAGAGGCTCCCCGGCTCGATCTTCACCCCGGGCCCCATGGTGGAGGAAATCGCCACCCGGTTGATGAAGTGGCCCTTGGCGCCCTGCGGCCGCGACTTCTGCACCGCATCGGCGAAGGCACGGATGTTCTCGACCAGCTTCTCTTCGCTGAACGATGCCTTGCCGACGCCAGCCTGCACGATGCCGGCCTTTTCGACACGGAACTCGACCGAGCCGCCTTTGGCGCCTTTGACGGCAGTGGTGACATCCATGGTCACCGTGCCGACCTTCGGATTGGGCATCAGGCCGCGCGGGCCCAAAACCTTACCGAGACGGCCAACCAGCGGCATCAGATCGGGCGTCGCGACGACGCGATCGAAATCGATGGCGCCGCTCTGCACCTTCTCCACCAGATCCTCGGCACCGACGACGTCGGCGCCGGCGGCCTTGGCCTCATCGGCCTTGGCGCCGCGGGCAAATACCGCAACCCGCTGGGTGCGGCCGGTGCCGTTCGGCAGATTGACGACGCCGCGCACCTGCTGATCGGCATGACGCGGATCGACGCCGAGATTCATCGCGATTTCAACGGTCTCGTCGAACTTCGCCTTGGCGCGTTCCTTGACCATCTTCACCGCTTCGGCGAGCGGATAGAGCTTCTCGCGATCAACCCCTTCGCGGGCCTTGGTCGTGCGTTTTCCGAGCGTGCTCATGCTTTCACCTCAAGGCCCATCGAGCGCGCCGATCCTTCGATCATGCGCATCGCCGATTCAATCGTGTCGCAGTTCAAGTCCTTCATCTTCTGCTCGGCGATCTCGCGCACCTGCGCTTTGGTCACCGAGCCGGCAACGTCACGGCCCGGAGTCTTCGAGCCGCTTTCGAGCTTGGCTGCTTTCTTGAGGAAGAACGACACCGGAGGAGTGCGCAGTTCGAAGGTGAACGAGCGGTCGGCATAGACCGTGATCGTCACCGGAATCGGCGCGTTCTTTTCCAACTTCTGGGTCTGGGCGTTGAACGCCTTGCAGAACTCCATGATGTTGAGGCCGCGCTGGCCCAAAGCAGGACCGATCGGGGGCGACGGATTCGCCGCTCCCGCCGGCACCTGCAGCTTCACATAGCCGGTAATTTTCTTCGCCATTCTCTACTCCTGTTAGTGGTGCGGATATCGGTGGCTGGCAGCCGCCTCACCTCCCACGCCTTCACTCCTTGCCCCCGAGCGGGGCGAGGAATTCCTATAGCTTCTCCACCTGGCCGAATTCGAGCTCGACCGGCGTGGCGCGGCCGAAGATCGACACCGCGACCTTGAGCCGCGAGCGGCCTTCGTCGACCTCTTCCACCGTGCCGTTGAAGGAGGCGAACGGGCCGTCGGAGACGCGCACCTGCTCGCCAACCTCGAAGGACACCGACGGTTTCGGCCGTTCGACGCCTTCCTGGACCTGGTGGATGATGCGTTCGGCTTCCGCGTCCGACAGCGGCATCGGCTTGTTGTCGGAGCCGAGGAAGCCGGTCACTTTCGGCGTATTCTTGATGAGGTGATAGGCCTCGTCGGTCAATTGCATCTTCACCAGGACGTAGCCGGGGAAGAATTTGCGCTCGGCGTCGACTTTGCGCCCGCGCCGGACCTCGATGACCTTTTCCTTCGGCACCAGAATCTCTTCGAACAAGGCCGACAGCCCGCGCTGCTTGGCCTGTTCACGGATCGAATCCGCCACCTTGTTCTCGAAATTGGAATAGGCGTGGACCGCGTACCACCGGTTCGTCATGTCATGAATTCCAAATCATGGGTGTCATGAATTCGCTACTGAAAGCCTCAGGCGTTGATGCCGAGAAGAAAGCCCACCGCCACGCGCATGATCTGATCGGCGGCGAGAAAGAACAGCGACGCGATGATCACCATCACGAACACCATGATGGTGGTGACGGTGGTTTCCTTGCGCGTCGGCCAAGTGACTTTCTGCGCCTCGGCACGCACTTCCTGCAGGAACTTGAACGGACTGACTTTCGCCATTTGCATGATCCAATAGAAGACCCCACCCCCGCCCAATTTCACGGACGAGACCAGCTACCGGTGCTGTTGGGGATCAGGTTCGCCGCGGAAGTCCGACTAACGGGCCGCCAGCGATGGCACATTTCCTATATCCGGTACGCGTAACCGTCAAGGCACAACCAGCCGATTATGCGCCCGGCTGAACCCTAAATGGTTAGGTTGTCAGTGTTTTCCAGGGGTATCGGAGATCGGGCCAGAGCCGCCTTCTGGCTTGAGCCTGGCAGGAGTGGAGGGACTTGTGACCTCTAATAATATCAATGGTCTGGACACTTTTGGGAGCCCCAAACAGGGCCAAGAAACCCAAGAATCGCGCGAAGGTGTCCAGAGCTTACCGTCACAGCGGCGCCCCCGAAAGCAGATCTCGGCGATCGTGAGATTGATGTCCGCTAAGTGCCACTAACCGACATTCTTCCTTCCTGGCGAGACCGGTTCAGGCGGCGCTCGCTGCGGTAGTTCCTTTCGATTGGTCTGACGGTGGCAAGGGCGCACCGTCGAGCGAGCGACGCACCTCTACCGATCCGGGAGCAAAGACGAGGCCTGCCGGCGGCGTGAAGGTGAAGGCATGGTGGCCGGAGCCGAGGCCGGCGGCTTTGAGGTCGCCGCGATAGGCGTTCGCCAGGACCCGACCGATCCGCTTGCCGTCGGCGAAAATGTCGAGACAGACCGGCGCTTCGGAGGCGTCGGCGTTTTGCGCCCAGCCGGCGATGCTGCTTGAGCGGACGCGATCGATATAGCCGCGCAGTGCGCCAATCTGCTGTGTAGCTTGGCGCGGCGCGTCGACGTCGCGCCGAAACTCGGCGCGCAGCATCAGTCGCTGTCGTACCGCTTCGACCTCGTACCCTTCGTTGAGGCGCGGCGCGCAATAATGCGCCGGCGCGGCGTCTTCGTCCGCATAGAGCGTCTTGTATTCATGCACATTGTGGAAGATGCCGCGGCTGTCGTCGTCGATGAAGGTCTCCGACAGCGCGCCTTCGGCGACGATTACATCGTGCGTGTCGAGTTCGATATGGAAATACTCGACGCTGTCGGTGTGTTCGGGCTGCACGATGGACGTGCCGTTGATCAGATCCTTGGCCTCGATCAGCATGCCGTCACGATTAACCGCCGCGAAATACATCGCATGCTGCGGCGAGATCCACAGGTCGCGCTCCGGCACGTTGTCGCCCAGCGATCCGGCCTTGAAGCAGACCGGCAGAATATCCTTGCGCCCGAGGATGAAGCGGCCGCCATAGCTCCGTCGTCCGATCCATTTGATCGGCCGCAGCGCGCCCGAGGCGGTGCGGACCTTGTCGCCGATCTTGAGGTCTTCGACTTTCCGTTGGCGTCCGCGCGCGATCTCGATCAATGTGCCGCGCCCGAAGCAGGCGACGACGAATTGCACATTGCCGATTTCGAAGACGGTGCCGTTGTCATGTGTGCTCCACCCTTCCGTGGTCCCGAACAGGTCGCCGAGCTGGTCGAGGATCAGGGTGCTTGTGGGATAGGCGCCTTGGTTGTTGCCGGCGAAGTCCCCGATGTCGATCGGGCTCGAGGCATAGGTGCCGTTATTGTCCTTGATCTCGAAGACCCAGCCGAACCCGTAAGCGCCCTCAAAAACATCCGTTCCGAACAGGTCGCCCTTGGCATCGATGGTGAGCCCGGCATCGCTGACCAGGCCGGTGGCAAGCGTGATGGGCGACGAATAGCTGCCGTTGTTGTTCTTGAGCTCGAACACGGTGCCGCCGCTCCCGGTCACGCCGAACAGGTCGCCGGCGGCGTCCATGACGAGGCCCCCGCCGATTGTGTCGCCGGAGAAGCTGGCGAGGACAGTCGGCGTCGAGGCGTAGCTGCCGTTCGCGAATTTGATCTCGAAGACCGTCGCGGGGACGCCGAAGCCACCGGTCGAGGTCCCGAACAGGTCGCCGGCGGCATCCATGATCAGGCCGGCAAGAGAGGCTGAATAGTTGTTGCCGCCGGGGAAGGTGTAAAGCGTGGTCGGGGTCGAGGCGTAAGTGCCGTTGGTAGCTTTGAGCTCGAAAACCGTGGCGCTGCCTGCCGACGGGCTTGTGGGGCCGCCAAACACGCCGCCCGCTTCTCCTCCGGAGGTCGTTCCGAACAGGTCGCCGTTGGCGTCCATGACCAGACCGCCATAAGGAAGCTGGCCGTCGGCGCCGCCGGTGAAGCTGTAGAGCGTGGCCGGCGTCGAGGTGTAGCTGCCGTTCGCGAATTTGATCTCGAACACCGAGCCTTTGCCGGATGCGCCGCCGGTCGCGGTGGTGCCGAACAGGTCGCCATTGGCGTCCATGATCAGGTTGCCCAGCGGATTGGCGGCGCTGCCGCTGAACGCGGCGATCGTGGTCGCCGTCGCCGCGTAATTGCCGCCGCCCGCATAGGCGATCTCGAACACCGAGCCGCTGCCGTCTGTCGTCGTGCCGAACAGATTGCCGGCGTGGTCCATCACCAGGCCGCCATAGGGGCCGCCGCCGCCGGCGCCCTCTTGGGTCGAGGCGCCGCCAAATGTCGCCAGCGTTTTGGGGACGGATGCGATCGTCGCGCCGTCCGCCGTTATCTCGTAAACGGAGTTATTTGCGCCACTACCGCTAAGGCTCGTCCCGAACAGGTCGCCGGCGGCATCGACCGTCAAGCCGCTGGTGGCTGTTTGCGCATACAGGCTGTTGCTGCCGAAGTCCGCGAGGGTGAACTCGACATAGCCGCCGTCGACCGGTTGGAGCACGAATACAGAACCGATGATGGAACCGTCGTCGGCGGCGCCTGCTCCGTCGTTCGCTGTCCCGAACAGGTCGCCGGCCGCGTCCATGATCAGGCCGGCGTTGGGATGTTGGCCATCGGTGCTGCCGGTGAAGCTGTAAAGGATCGTCGGCGTCGAGGCGTAGCTGCCGTTCTGGTATTTGATCTCGAATACCGCGCCGTCGTTATCGGCGCCGCCGCCGACGGTGGTGCCGAACAGGTCTCCGGCAAAGTCCAGCAGCAAACCGCCGATTTCGTAGCCGTTGTTGCTGCCTCCGAGGCTTGCGATCGTGGTCGGCGTCGCCGCATAGAGCCCATTGGTCTTCTTGACCTCGAACACGGTGCCGTCGCCGTTGGCGCCACCGGTACTCGTGGTGCCGAACAGGTCGCCGGCCTCGTCCATGATCAGGGGGCCGTCAGGACTGCCGCCGTCGCTGCCGCCGGTGAAGCTGTAAAGCGTGGTCGGCGCCGCGTAAGTGCCATTGGTATCCGCGATCTCGAAAATCGTGCCGTCGTCCAGGCCGCCGGCGGTCACGCCAAACAGGTTGCCGGCCGAGTCCATGATCGGAGTGGGCGCGGAGTTGCCGAGGTGGTTGATCGGGGTGGGGAGGGTGTAGAGCGTGCTTTGCGTGTAGACGCCGTTGGCGTATTTGAGCTCGAAAACCGTGCCGGGAACGCTGGAGTTGCCGGAGACGCCGGTAAACGGCGTCGTGCCAAAGAGGTCGCCGGCCGAATCCATGAGAAGGCCGTAGTGCGGATTGGCGCCGTCGCTACCGCCGGTGAAGCTGTAAAGCGTAGTCGGCGTCGAGGCGTAAGTGCCGTTGGTATCGGTGATCTCGAAGACCGAGCCGTTCTTGTCGGTGCCGCCGGAATTCGTCGTCCCGAACAGATCGCCGTTGGAGTTGATCGCCAGATGACCGTAGTCCAAGGGCTCGGCCCCGGGTTCCGTGTTGAAGGTGGCGATCGTGCGTACGGTCATGGGGGCCCTCGGGAGATTTCGGTTGTTGTGGTCGTTCGGTTGCAGGCCTGCCGCGCGGCGGCATCACATGAGCAGGTCGACGGCAGTTCGCTTGATTGCACGCCCATGCATTCGCCTCGCGGTGGCACGCGGCTTTGCGCCGGGCCGTCGCGTCCGTTTCATTCGCTGGCAACGATCAGGAAAGAGAGGCCCGCTCACTCACCGTCTGCGCCAACCGTTTTTGCCGGGGTTGTCTTGACCGTTAGCAGCATTCGGCCGAACGCCCATACACCCTGCAAACGTCTTAAGCAGGCGTCGACGGAACAGCAACCGAACAATTGACAACGGTCAGCCAAGCGCCCGGCATTATTAAAGTTATTTCGCATTTTCGGGGCTGGCGCGATGTCAAATGACATATTGCCGCTTGATCGGGAGCTGCCGCTATTCGCAGACTGGTGCTGTGAAATTTGCCGCCGCGGAATTCGTTGCTGAATTATCCCGCCGCGCGGAGCGCGAGTTGGTAACACAGATCGAACCCGCTCAGGGCGTCGGCAACGAGCCGGTCGAAGACCTTCCGCAATGCACCGCCCACGGCTTGAAGAAAGCCGCAGCGACGATCTGCGCCCAGATGGGCGCACCGATCGGCCGATGATGGCCCTGTTCGATTGGACCAGCGAGAAGCAGGCGACCACCTACACGAAGCAGGCCAACCGCACGACGATGGCCGCAACCGCCGTGTAGCTCTTACGCCTGTAGCGTTTGCGCCGAAGTTTCTTCCTTCTCCTCGCAGGTGCTCAATCTCGCTCGGGCGAAGCATTTCCGAAAATGCGCTTCGGCAGGCGTTGGCGGCCTGGCGACGTGTTTCTGGATTCGCGCACAACCGCGCGAACGCTTGGGGGCTTGAACGGTAGGAAAAAAATGAGAGCCTTGGGGAGTCCCGCCAAGTGTTCCGACGAATAAGCTATTGATAAACAACAGTTATTTTTGGGGTTGGCAGGAGTGGAGGGACTCGAACCCCCAACCCCCGGTTTTGGAGACCGGTGCTCTAGCCAATTGAGCTACACTCCTAGGCGGCGCAGAAATGCCTCTTGGCGCCGTTAAGCGCAAGTCCAAAGCGCAATTACCCGTTCGACGCCCTTTGCCGCGAAATTGAACCTGGTCCGCGCTCATGCCGACCTAGAGCCACCGACCTAAGGGCGGAACGGAGGGCTGGGGTTCATGCCGACGCGGCGTCTATTTATTATAAGTGCTGCTGCCTTATGTGCCGCCGCTGGCGCGGCCGGGTCCGTGCGGGCGGATGACAGCCCCGCCCTCGCCTTCGTCAAGGCGATCTATGCGGCCTACAAGGGCAAGAACACCAAAGGCGTCGCCATCGATACCGATGCGCAGCTGCGGCGCTATTTCGAGCCGTCGCTCGCCGCACTGATCAGCAAGGATCGCAAGGACGCGGCCAAGCACCACGATGTCCCGACGCTTGACGGCGATCCGTTCATCGATGCGCAGGACTGGGAGATCAAGAGCTTCGACGTTACGGTGAACGACCTGGGCGGTGGCAAGGCCACCTCGACCGTCAAGTTCGTCAATGCAGGCGAGCCGGTGACGGTCACGCTCGACCTCGTGTCCGGCACCGGCAACGCCAATCCGTGGCGCATCTCCGACATTACTTACCTGCGCGACGGCAAGCCGGAAACGCTGCGCGGCCTGTTCAAACACTGATTGAGGATTCCCTGAACCATGCCCACACGGCGCAACATTCTCCTCGCGATCGCCGGCGTCGCATTCGCGTCCGCCGCGCATGCCGAGCCGGCATCGACCGCGGATGACGCAGCCGCACTCGCTTTCGTCAAATCGATCTACGAGCCCTACACCAAGGCGGGCACGGACGGCGTCTTAATCGACAGCGGCAAGAAATTGCGCCGCTACTTCGAACCGAAGCTGGCCGAAGCGATGGACAAGGACCAGAAGGCCGCGCATGGCGAAATCGGCTCGCTCGATTTCGATCCGTTCATCGACGCGCAGGACTGGGAGTTCAAAACATTCGACGTCGCCTTGAAAGACACCGCGCCAGGCAAGATCACGGCGACGGTCACGTTTACTAATCTCAAGGAGCCGACGACGATCGTGCTCGATCTCGTCAAGATCAAGAACGACTGGCGGATCTACGACATCACCTGGCGGCGCGACCAAAATCCGAACTCGCCAAAGGCGTTGCGCGAGCTCTTCAAGCTGAAGCGGGCCACATGACCGCGCTCGACAATGGCGGCGACTGTAACGGGACACATGAGGATCTTTGATCCGCGTTTCATCATTCCCGCCGTCGGACTGCTCGCCGGTCTTGTGATGTTCGGCGATGTGGCCTTGTGGATCGCGGCCGTGACGTTCGCGCCGGACTGAGCCGATTGCGCCAAAACGGCAAGCAATTCCGCACAAAATCGTCTACTGCTGCTGCATAAGCGCGCAAAGGATTCGGGGGCTATGCAGAAGGCGGCTGATTTCTGGAATTTCTTCAACCAAGAGGCCGCTCCGCAACTCGGGCTCCGGGAAAAGACCTTCCGCAAGACGTTCGAATATCTCGATCAGATCTCGCATCCGCTCATCATCGTGGAAACCGGCTGTGCGCGCCGGGCCGGCCATTGGGTCGACGACGGCCAAAGCACGCTGTTGTTCGACAAATATATTTCAGCACGGGATACGGAGTCGGTCGTGTACTCGGTCGACATCAACGCCAGCCACCTTGCCGAAGCAAAGAAGCTTGTCGGTCCCCGCATTCAGTTCACGCAAGAGGACAGCGTGAAGTTCCTCAAGCAGATGACCGGCCGATTGCTGAGCGAGGGCAAGACGATGGACCTGCTCTATCTCAACTCTTTCGACCTCGACTGGGTCCACTGGTACCCGTCGGCCGCACATCATTTGAAGGAACTTTGCGCCGCCATGCGCAGCATTCGCAGCGACACCTTGGTCGCCGTCGATGACTGTCCGCTCAACGGCCTGTTCGTCCAGGATTCGCCAAGCAGCGTCCACTTTGTGATCCAACCGATCGTCGGCGGCAAAGGACGATTGATCGCCGAATACGCAACGGCTTGCGGCGCGAAGCTTGAATTCTCAGGCTACCAGGCGGGCTGGAGCGGGTTCTGAAAAGACTGGAGCGGGTGAAGGGAATCGAACCCTCGTCATAAGCTTGGAAGGCTTCTGCTCTACCATTGAGCTACACCCGCGCCCCTTGCGGCGGCACGACGACCCGGCGCGGCACGCACATAGCAAGAATGCGGCCTCCGGTAAATCCGGACGGGCCTCGGCGAAATTCCGCGGCGCGGGACGTCATGAGCGGCCGGTGAAGGAATGTTTGCCCTGCACTCCACCACCGCTTTGACGCTTCTTCAACGCATCGCTGATAGAGCGTGCCGGGCACGAGCACAAAGCGTCGGCGCTTATGCCGCTTTAACAATAACCAGACCGATTCCTGACGCCGAAGAGCAAATCTGATAGCTTCCCGGCGCGGTATTTATCGTTTGGTTATCAGCATCTTAACCAACATTTCGACGCCTCGATACGCGCGCATGAGCAAAACCCAAGCCAATCCCGTCGAGGTCGCCATTATCGGCGCCGGTCCCTATGGACTGTCGGTCGCCGCGCATCTCGATCATGCCGGTGTTTCGACGCGTGTGTTCGGCGAGCCGATGGGCTTCTGGCGGCGGAATATGCCCAAGGGCATGATGCTGCGCTCGCCGTGGCACGGCACCCATATTTCAAGCCCGAACCGCGCGCACTCGCTCGATGTCTATGCCGGCGCGCACAGCGTCGACGACTCGAAGCTCCTGCCGCTCGAGAATTTCGTCGACTACGGCGAATGGTTCCAGAAGCGCGCGGTGCCGCAGCTCGATCGCCGCGCGGTGACGCGGATCGACGCAACGGGTCACGGCTTTCGCCTTACGCTTGATGACGGCGAGAGCTTCGCTGCCGATCGCGTCGTCGTTGCCACCGGCCTGCGCAATCAGGACTACCGCCCGGATGTGTTCGCCGGACTGCCGGACGAACTGGTGTCGCATGCCTGCCAGCATGACGATCTCGGCGTGTTCCGCGGCAAGCATGTCGCGGTGATCGGACGCGGGCAAAGCGCCAGTAAATCCGCGGCGCTGCTCGCTGAAAACGGCGCGCAGGCCGAGATCATCAGCCGCGGCGACATCCATTGGCTCGCGCATCTGACCGACGGCAGCAAGGCGAGCAGGCCTAAGCTGTGGTGGCTGCGCGAAGCGCTGGCAGCGCCGTCCGCGGTCGGACCGTTCCCATTGAGCTGGCTCGCGGAATTTCCTGGTCTGGCGTGGCGGCTGCCGCGAAAAATGCGCGAAGAGTTCACCCAGCGCTGTCTCAAGGCGGGCGCCGCCGGCTGGCTCAAGCCGCGTTTTGCAGGCGTCGCGATCGATGCCGGGCGCACGATCAATCGCGCGCGCGCGGATTCGGGTCGGGTCACGCTCGATCTCGACAACGGCAAACGCAGCTTCGATCACATTCTTCTAGGTACCGGCTATCGCGTCGACATCGCGCGGCTCGGGATCCTGCCGCGAGAGCTTCTCGACAAGATCGCTCGTGCGGGCGGCTCGCCGATCCTCGGCGCGGGGTTCGTCTCGAGCGTGCCCGGCCTGCACTTCGTCGGCTCCTATGCCGTGCGCAGCTATGGCCCCCTGTTGCGCTTCATCGCCGGCGCGCCGTTCACCGCGCGCGCGGTCACGCGCGCCGCGCTTGCCGCGGATTCGATGTTCGATGCCGATGACGTGACGCCGAGGTCCGGTGCGCTCGACACAGCGCCCGCGAACCTGCCGCAGCCCAGATGACCAGCCGCGACGCAATGCCGGATGCGCAGAAGGCTGGCCCGCAAGGCGCCATCGTTCTCGGCGGCGCGCATGGCAGTCTCGAAATCGCGCGCAGCCTCGGGCGGCGCGGCATCCGTGTCTGGCTCGTCACCGACGACAATCCGCTGGCGAAATCGTCACGCTATGTCGAGAAGAGCTTCGCCTGGGCCGGACCGCGCGACGACGGGGCGCTCGCTTTTCTGACCGAGTTGTGCCGGGCGCACGATCTGCGCGGCTGGGTGCTGTTTTCCGGCAGCGACGACGACCTGTGCTTCGTCGCGCAGAACCATTCGGCGCTCGGCGGCCTGTTCACGCTGACAACGCCGCCGTGGGAGGCGGTGCGCTTCGCCTATGACAAGCGGCAGATGAATATCCGCGCCGCCGAACTTGGCATCGCGCATCCGCACACCCGCTATCCGCGCACGGCCGAGGAGCTTGCCGAGGGCGAGCTTGCCTTTCCGGTCATCCTCAAGCCGAGCATACGCGAGGGCCGCAACGCCTTTGTCGACGCCAAGGCCTGGCGTGTCGATCATCCGCACGAGCTTGCCGCGCGTTACGCGGCAGCGAAGGCGCTGGTCGGCGCCGACACGATCATGATCCAGGAGCTGATCCCGGGCAGCGGCGCGTCGCAATATTCCTATGCCGCGATATGGCATCGCGGCGCCCCGGTTGGCGCGCTGGTGGCGCGACGCCGCCGCCAATATCCAGTCGAATTCGGCTTCACCAGCACGTTCGTCGAAACCGCCGAGGCGCCGGAAGTCGCTGACGCGGCCGCGCGCTTTCTCGCCTCGATCGATTACAGCGGGCTGGTCGAGATCGAGTTCAAATACGATACGCGCGACGGGCGCTACAAAATTCTCGACGTCAATGCGCGGGCCTGGACCTGGATGGCGCTCGGCGCCGCGGCCGGCATCGACTTTCCGGCGCTGCAATGGGCGCTTGCCTGCGGCGAGCGGATTGCGCCGTGTGCGGCGCGCTCGGGCGTCAGCTGGCTCTACTTTCCGCGCGATCTGGCAGCTTCAATTCATGAGATCGCCGCCGGGCGGCTGTCGGCGCTCGATTATCTGCGCTCGCTCAACCGGTCTTCGGCGCGCGCGGTCTTCGCCTTCGACGATCCGTGGCCGGCGGTGATCGACATTCCGCTGAGCGCGGCGCGCGTGGTCACCCGCCGGCTGTCGCGGCGCAACCGCAGTGCCGCGGCGCCGCTGCAATCGGCGCGCCTGCCGTCCTAGATCTTATTCGGCCGCGAGCGGCGCACCGGTTTCGACGGGTGCGGCGATGCTTGTATCAGCAGGCGGCTTGCGCGGCAGGCGCACAATAAAGCACGCCCCCTCGTTCTCCGTGCTGCGCGCTTCGACGCTGCCGTGGTGCAGGTCGACGGCCGTCTTGACGAGATAGAGACCCATTCCGGTTCCGACGATGCCGGAAACATTGCTGCCGCGATGATAGCGCTCGAACAGACGTTCGAGATCCTGCGCGGGAATGCCGATGCCGCGATCCTTGACGGTTACGACCGCTTCATCCGCGGTGCTCGACGCCTCGACGTCGATGCTGGCGCCGCCGGGTGAATATTTGATGGCGTTGGCCAGCAGATTGCTGAACACCTGAAACAATAGCTTGGGGTCGCCGATCATCGGCACCGGCGCCGTGGCGTAGCGCTCGACGATGTGGGGGCCCGGCACCATGTCGCGGTGCAATTGGCAAACTTCCCGCAGAACCGCGGTCAAATCCATGTCGGCCGGCTGCAGATAGAGCTCGCGGCCGCCGTCGCCGGACCGCGATGAGTAGAGCAAGTGGTCGATGAGGTGCGTCATGCGCAGCACGGCACTGCGGATCTTGCCGACGCGCTCGCCGATCTCGGGCGCCTTTACAGCGTCCTTGGTCTTATCCAGCCGCCGCGCGTGACCGTCGATGACGGTCAGCGGCGTGCGAAACTCGTGCGACGCCATCGACACGAAATTGCGCTGCATCAGAGCGAGCCGCTGTTCATGCGCCAATTGCTCCTCGAGCAGCGCAGCCTGGCGCGACAGCATCCGCTGACTGCGGATCAGCTCCAGCGCATTGTTGCGGAACACCACGGTGGCCTGGGCCATTTCGCCAATCTCATCGCGCCGCCCGGTGCCCGGGATGACGCTGTCGGTGTCGGCGGCGGCAAGGCGGCGCATGCGATCGGCCAATTGCAGGAGCGGCGCGGAAATGAACCTGCTGACATGAACGAGCGCAGCAACAACCAGAATGCCGGCAATCACGATGGCGAGGATGATCAGCCAAAAGGCCTGTTGATACGCGGCAGCGAGACGCTGGCCCGCGGTCTGAGCCCGGCTGACCGCATGGTCGGTCAGCTGCCCGAGTATGTCGCTCGCCGCGGTATAAGCCGCGCGCGAGGAACTGCCGTAGATTTTCCGGGCATCGTCCTTGCGATTGCTGCGCGACAAAGCCAGCATCCGATTGACGATCTCGCGATAGTCTTCCCAGCGCGCCTTGAACAGGTCGTAGAGCTCGGTTTCGGCGGGATCACGCCGGATCGCCTCGAATTCGCGCTCCGACGCCGCGATCGCCCGATCGAGTGCCTCCATCTCTTTTTCGTTGGCGCCGGTCTCGGCCGGATCGGACGACAGCAGATTGCCGCCTTCGACGGCCCGGAAATCGGAGGTGTAATTGTTGAGATCGCCCAGCGCCCGCGTGGTTGGCAGCCACACTTCGGCAACGTCCGCCGAAAGCAGGTTGAAATTGGACAGGCGCCAGATGCTGAACGAGCCGAGCACGACGACCAGCGCAAAGAAGAACAGAAAGACCGCGGCGAGATGGAAGCGGATCGATTGCGGCTGGCGCATGGAAATAACCGTTACAGAGGTCCGCAGACTTGGTCGGGACGCTTGCGGCCGTCGGCCGTAACCATAGCGCAAAGCTGCAACCGCCGGAAATTCGAATGGGATTATGCTTAGCCGCTGTCGGCAAACCGGTCAGTTTTTCGTCCTATTTGGGGCGCTTCCGGCGGCTCGCCGATGCCGGTAATCTCTGCTGCGATTGAGCATGAACACAATGCCTGAACCGCCGATCAAGATACTTTGCGTCGAGGACGACCGGGAAACCGCAGCGCTGATCGCCGAAGAACTGGTCGACCGCGGCTACGAGGTGACGCTCGCCTATGACGGCCGCGAGGGACTCGCGGCCATCCTGAAGACGATGCCTGATCTGGTGCTGTCGGATATCAGCATGCCAATCATGTCGGGCTTCGAGCTCCTCGAGCAACTGGTGGCACTGGCGCCGCGTTTCTCGAAGATGCCGTTTGTGTTTCTGACCGCGCTGAGCGATCGCGACAATGAACTGAAAGGGCGGCAGCTCGGCGCCGACGATTATGTGTCAAAGCCGATCGATTTCGAGATGCTCGAGACCATCATCACGGCGCGGCTCAACGGCGTCGCGCGCTCGGCGGTGTGGCCGCGGAAGACCGATCTCAACGATCGCGAAATCGAGGTCCTGACCTGGGTGGCGCGCGGCAAGACGTCGGCCGAGATCGCGCAGATTCTCGGCCTCACCAAACGCACCGTCGACTTTCACACCGACAATGCCCGCGCCAAGCTCGGCGCCGCGACGCGCACCGAAGCCGCGATCAAGGCCGCGACCGGGCGACTGATCGAGCCGTAGCGCCGCGAGGTCTCGAATGCCTACCAGATAGCGAACAGGCAGAGCACGGCGAACGGCAGCGCGGTCACGCCGAGATAAAGCCAGGTCCGATAGCCATGGGCGTCCTTCGGACCCGTGAACAACTGCCAGAGCAGCCAGACGCAGACCCCGATGCCAAGCCACAGCCGGATGAGATCGTCCGGCGTCTCATAGGCCGACCAGATGGTTTCGCTTTGCGGCTGGGCGACCCGCATCACCAGCGCCATCAGCACAAAGATGAAGGCGGTGCGAAACAGCACCGCCGCAATCCGCAAGCCGCTGGCGGCCGGGGCAGACGCGCTGTTTGGCGGATAGCCTGACGCCGGACCGGACGGCGGAGCCGGATCGGTCGGGACGCTCGCGTTCGGCGTGACCGGCGCGCCTTGCTGAGAGCCAGAAATATTGTCCGATACCGCCATCATGAACGCTCCGCCCGGCATCCATGGCTACCAATCATGGCTTTCAGTCTCTATCCCGGCCTCCTTGCGATGGCCGATGTCAGGACCGAAGCAAAACACGTGCCTAATATATATCAGAAGAGTTCTAAAAGCTAAGGTCCGAAGCGGATTTAACAGGCTTTTTTCGAACGCCGCTCGTCAGGCAACCCGGCGCTCGCCCGGCGTCTGAAGCTCAGACTTAGGCACGGCGGCGACGGCGGCGGATATTTCGAGTTCGAAACATTCCGCAGCCATGATCGAAGCGCCGCTCTCGGAGCGGATGTAGCGCAGCGCCTCGGCGCGATCGACAAACAGGCCGCCGCGGGTGCCGAATTTTTCGCGGACGACCCAGTTTCCTCGGCTGTCCTGACCAACCGTGAAGATCGGCTGCATACACGAGGAAGGCTCGCACGAGGAAGGCTCGCACGAGGGAGGCTCGCACGAGGGAGGCTCGCACGAGGGGGGCTCACCGTCGTTATTCATCTCAACGCTTTTCATTGTCGTGCTCCATCGGACCGCCGCCACGTGATTTGCCGGCAGGTCATTTGCTCAAGTTGTCGGAGAATTCACACGATCGGCAGATCGTCATCGCCTTTCGAACACAGCCGAAGCTCGCCGTGAAACAGCTCGCGTTCAGCCGCGGCGCGATGTTCGCGCCCGCTGGCGAACACGGACGATATCTCGGCGACGAGCTTGCGCCATTCCGAGAGCACCATGCCGGCAAATGCAGCCAGAAGCGGCGCGCGGCGCTTCGCGACATCGATGATCATGCCTAGCGGCCTGGCGATCCGATTGCCCTGGTTGGCGATGTCGAGCTCGGTCGGCTCGCTGATCTGCATGATCGCGCAGCCCGTCGCGCCTTGCCGCTGAGAAAAATGCAGCGCCGATTGCTTGCGCAGGAACAGGCCGCCGGCTCGCCCCTCGGCATCGCGCGCGACCCAGAAGCCGTGGCGATTTTGACAGATATAAAACAGCGGGATCGCCGCATTGAGTACGCGCAGATTTGGCCGCTGCGGAAATTTGCGCGACACCTTGGTGGCCTTCCGATTTTCGACGATGAGCCGCAGCGCCGCGGCACGCGGAGCGCGTCCGACGTTTATGCTCTTCGCAAACGCATTCATTTTTGGGATCGCAGACATGGTCGCACCTTCTGTCGACCGGAATCTGCTGTCCGGCGCATATGAAATCGAGACGGAGGCCGAGGCTTTGTCATAAAGGCGGCATAGGAGCGTAAAACGCGGCCTGAATCTGGCGACGGGCCGGGCAAGGCTTATCTCTTACTTATATTTGAGCCGTGCGTTCCGTCTGGCTTTCCTATGCCACAAGCGGCACATCATCTCGGCAAAACGTGTTGGAGCGATCCAACCGGAAGCAGAAACCCTTCCGGCGATTTGTTCGATGTCGAGACCTGGCATGAAACGCCGTGGTCGTGGTCATCGCACTCTTTCCGAGTTCTACGCCTTGGCGACGGTCATCGGCCTCCTAGCGGCGGCGGCACTCGCCAAATTCGGCGCGGCGACACAATTCTTTCATCTGAGCCATTGAAAGCGAGCGCACCGGCGCAATGTTCTACGCGCGCGGGAGCTATGCGGGCGTCCGCTATATTATCGACAGTGTCTGCTTATAAGGGCCCGCTGATAAATCCTGCGGCGGTTCAGGCATTTGCCGGCGATATCCGCGCTCCGGCACCGGCCGCTCTTATGAAATTCCTATAACGTTTTTAACTCCCCCGTCTCGAATTCCTATGCCCATAGTGACAGGTAATCGAGCGCTACCGATGCGCCTTTCTGGTCAAGCTTGATTCAAAATCGAGTTTGCGAGCGCACCGTAGGCATCCGCCGGCATCATGCCGGATTTTTGCTCGGAGACATTCCCATGATGGACGTCATCATGATCGCCATCGGCGTCGTCTTCTTCGCGCTGTCGATTGGCTACGTCTATGCCTGTGACAGGCTCTAGCGCATGTCCCGGAAAAGTGGATGCCGGTTTTCCGGCAAGGACATGCGCAACTCTACAAGGAGGCGACCATGACCTTCGACTATTCGCTCGCGGCGCTCGTGACCGTGGGCCTCCTCATCTATCTCACCTACGCCCTGCTCCGGCCCGAGCAATTCTGAAGGAATAACGACCATGACCGTCATCGGCTGGATTCAGATCTTGCTCTATTGCGCGATCATCATCGCCATCACGCCGGTGCTGGGCGGCTATATGACGCGCGTCTTCAACGGCGAGCGCAACTTCCTGTCGCCGATTCTGCGCCCTGTTGAGATCGTCATCTACAAGCTCGCCGGCGTCGACGAACGGCGAGAGCAGAGTTGGCTGATCTATACGATCGGCATGCTGCTGTTCCATCTCGGCGGCTTTCTCATTCTCTATTTCCTTGATGCGCGCGCAGGCCCCGCTGCCCTTGCAGACCTCTTCAACCCCGCGGGCCAGAGCGCGGTCGCCGAAGATCTGTCGATGAATACGGCGATGAGCTTCATCACCAATACCAATTGGCAGAACTACGGCGGCGAAAGCACGATGTCCTATCTCGTGCAGATGCTCGGCCTGACCCATCAGAACTTCCTGTCCGCGGCGACCGGCATCGTGCTCGCGGTCGCTATCATCCGCGGCTTCGCACGGCATTCGGCGCAGACGGTCGGCAATTTCTGGGTCGATATGACCCGCTGCACGCTCTACGTCTTACTGCCGATCTGCGTGCCTTATGCCTTGTTCCTGGTCTGGCAAGGCATGCCGCAGACGCTCGGTGCCTATGTCGATGCGACGACACTCGAAGGCGCTAAGCAGACCATCGCGGTCGGCCCGGTCGCCTCGCAGATCGCCATCAAGATGCTCGGCACCAATGGCGGCGGTTTCTTCAACGCCAATGCCGCGCATCCGTTCGAGAATCCGACCGCGCTTGTCGAATTACGTACAGATCATCTCGATCTTCGTCGATTGGCATGGCGCTGACCAATGTGTTCGGCCGCATGGTCGGCAATCAGAGCCAAGGCTGGGCGGTGTTTGCGGTGATGGGTGTGCTGTTCCTCGCCGGCACCGTCGCCTGCTATGCGGCGGAAGCCCACGGCAACGACGCGCTCAACGCGCTCGGTCTCACCGGCGGCAATATGGAAGGCAAGGAAGTCCGCTTCGGCATCATTGCCTCGTCGCTGTTCGCCGTCATCACCACCGACGCCTCCTGTGGCGCCGTCAACGCCATGCATGACAGCTTCACCGCGCTCGGCGGCATGATTCCGCTGATCAACATTCAGCTCGGCGAGATCATCGTCGGCGGCGTCGGCTCCGGCATGTACGGCATGCTGCTGTTCGTCATCATTTCGATGTTCATTGCCGGATTGATGGTCGGACGCACGCCGGAATATGTCGGCAAGAAGATCGAAGCCAAGGAAGTGAAGATGGCGATGCTCGCCGTCCTCATTCTGCCGCTGATGTATCTCGGCTGGACCGCGGTGGCGATGCTGGTGCCCTCGGCGGTTTCGGCGATGAACAATCCCGGCCCGCACGGCTTCACCGAAGTGCTCTACGCGTATACGTCGCAAACCGGCAATAACGGCTCGGCCTTTGCCGGCCTGAGCGCCAACACGCTGTTCTACAACGTGACCGGCGCCATCGCGATGGGCGTCGGCCGGTTCTGGATGATCATCCCGACCATGGCGATCGCGGGCTCGCTCGCCGCCAAAAAACTGGTCCCCGCCTCCGCAGGCACGTTCCCGACCACCGGCGGTCTGTTCGTCGGCCTCGTCGTCGGTGTGATCCTCATCGTCGGCGGCCTCACCTTCTTCCCGGCGCTCGCGCTCGGCCCGATCGTCGAGCAGCTCGCGATCAGAACGCCGGCACCCTGTTCGCTTCAAATTAAATGCTCGTCCCTGGAGCTCATCCACATGGAAACCGCCCTCCTCACGGAAGAACATGCCGATTTCGACGCTGCTCGATCCGAAGATCGTCGTGCCGGCTATCGGCTCGGCTTTCGTCAAGCTCGATCCGCGCACGCGATGGTCCAAAATCCGGTGATGTTCGTGCTCGAGATCGTCACCATACTGACGACGGTGATCCTCGATCCGTGACCTCTTCACCGGCGGCGGCATATCGGTTTCGAATTCCAGATCATCCTCTGGCTGTGGTTCACCGTGCTGTTCGCCAATTTCGCCGAAGCCGTCGCCGAGGGCCGCGGCAAGGCGCAGGCCGACACGCTTGCGCCGGCAGCGCACCGAGACGCAGGCCAAGTTGATCGCGAGCGCAGACGATCAGCAGAACTATCGCCTCATCCCCTCGACCGAGCTGAAAGTGGGGAATGTCGTCCTGGTCGAAGCCGGCGATACCATCCCCTCCGACGGCGAAGTGGTCGAAGGCATGGCTTCGGTCAATGAGGCGGCGATCACCGGTGAATCCGCTCCCGTCATCCGCGAATCCGGCGGCGACCGTTCGGCCGTCACCGGCGGCACGCAGGTGCTGTCCGACTGGATCCGCGTCCGCATCACCGCAGCGCCCGGCTCGACCTTCCTCGACCGCATGATTCGCCTGGTCGAGGGCGCCGAACGGCAAAAGACGCCGAACGAGATCGCGCTGAATATTCTCCTGGTCGGGCTGACCATTATCTTCGTGTTCGCGACCGCGACGATCCCGAGCTATCGTCGTCCTATGCCGGCAGCACCATCTCGGTCATCATTCTGGTAGCGCTGTTCGTCACTTTGATCCCGACCACGATCGGCGCGCTGCTGTCCGCCATCGGCATTGCCGGCATGGATCGCCTGGTGCGCTTCAACGTGCTGGCGATGTCCGGCCGCGCCGTGGAAGCCGCCGGCGACGTCGATACGCTTCTACTCGACAAGACCGGCACGATCACGCTCGGCAATCGCCAAGCGACCGAGTTTCAAGCCATGCATGGCGTCACCGAACAGGAACTTGCTGATGCGGCGCAACTTGCTTCGCTCGCCGACGAGACGCCGGAAGGCCGCTCGATCGTCGTGCTGGCCAAAGAGAAATACGGCATTCGTGGCCGCGAGCTTCATGATCTGAAGGCGAATTTCATCCCTTTCAGCGCGCAAAGCCGGATGAGCGGCGTGGAGATTGGCTCGTCCTGGGTCCGCAAGGGCGCCGTCGACGCGATCCTGGGCTTCCTCGACGGTCCTGCTCCGGTCGTCACCGGAAGCACCGTTCAAGCGCTGCGTCCCAATGTCAGCGTCGAAGCCGCGCGTGAGATTACCGCGATCGCCGACAGCATCGCGAAATCCGGCGGCACGCCGCTTGCCGTCGCCAAGGACGGCAAGCTGCTCGGCGTCATTCATTTGAAGGACATCGTCAAAGGCGGCATCCGCGAGCGCTTCGCCGAATTGCGCCGCATGGGCATCCGCACCGTCATGATCACCGGCGATAACCCGGTCACCGCGGCCGCCATCGCCGCCGAAGCCGGCGTCGACGATTTCCTGGCGCAGGCAACGCCCGAGGAGAAGCTGCGGCTCATCCGCGAGGAGCAAGGCAAAGGCAAGCTCGTCGCGATGTGCGGCGACGGCACCAATGACGCACCGGCGCTCGCCCAGGCCGATGTCGGCGTCGCCATGAATACCGGCACGCAGGCAGCGCGCGAGGCCGGCAATATGGTCGATCTCGATTCCAATCCGACCAAGCTCATCGAGATCGTCGAGATCGGCAAGCAGCTGTTGATGACGCGCGGCGCGCTGACCACGTTCTCGATCGCCAACGACGTCGCCAAATACTTCGCCATCATCCCGGCGATGTTCGTCGCCTTCTATCCGCAGCTTCAGACGCTCAACATCATGAAGCTCGCGACACCGGAAAGCGCGATCCTTTCGGCCATCATCTTCAACGCGCTGATCATCATCGCGCTCATTCCGCTGTCGCTGAAAGGCGTCCGCTATCGCCCGATCGGCGCCGGCGCGCTGCTCGCCCGCAATCTTTGGATCTACGGCGCAGGCGGCGTGATCATTCCGTTCATCGGCATCAAGGCCATCGACGTCCTGGTCAACGGCCTGCACCTGGTTTGATGAGATTTTAGGAGAACTGACATGTTGCGCGAAATCCGTCCGGCGATCGTCGTCCTCGTCGCTCTCACTCTGATCACCGGCCTCGCCTATCCGCTGGCGATGACCGGCATTGCCGAGGTCATCTTCCCACGCCAAGCCCAAGGCAACCTGATCGAGCGCAATGGCCAGGTCGTCGGCTCCGAACTGATCGGCCAAGTGTTCACCAGCGACAAGTATTTCCACGGCCGTCCTTCGGCGACGACCATGACCGACCCCAACGATTCGACCAAGACCGTCCCTGCGCCCTACAACGCGCAGAATTCCGGCGGCTCGAATCTCGGGCCGTCCAACAAGGCGCTGATCGACCGTGTACAGGGCGATATCGATACGCTGAAGAAAGAAAACCCGTCCGCGTCGGTGCCGATCGATCTCGTCACCACCTCAGCCAGCGGACTTGATCCCGATATCTCGCCGGAAGGCGCCCTGTTCCAGGTGCCCCGCGTCGCCAAGGCCCGCAACCTGCCGGAAGACCGCGTGCGGGCGCTGGTCGCCGATCATACCGAGGGCCGTTGGCTCGGGCTTCTGGGCGAGCCGCGGGTCAACGTTCTGGAACTTAATCTGGCGCTCGATAAACTGGCGGCCGGCTAAAATACCTGTCGACCCCAAACTGGACCGCTCCGCGTGCCATCGGAGCGTCCTCATTTTTCGGGACTTTGATCGTGCTAGAAGGAAGCCGCCAAAACCCAGTTTTAAAAATACCCGGTTTGTGATGGCTGACCAGCGGCGCGAATCCGAACATCCCCGGCCCTCGCCGGAAGCGCTGCTCGAGCAGGCGCGGCGGGAAGAACGGCGGTCGGCAAGCTTCGCATTTTGTCGGTGCCGCTCCCGGCGTCGGCAAGACCTACGAAATGCTGCAGCAGGCGCATCGGCTCAAGAAAGACGGCTATGACGTCGTGGTCGGCGTGGTCGAGACCCACGGCCGCCGCGAAACCGAGGCGCTGATGGACGGCCTCGAAGTCATTCCGCGCAAGAAGATCGAATATAAGGGCCAGCTTCTTGAGGAGATGGACCTCGATGCGGTGATTGCGCGCCGGCCGCAGATCGTCCTGGTCGACGAACTCGCGCATACCAATGCCGACGGCAGCCGCCACCCCAAACGCTATCTCGATGTCGAAGAGCTGATGAGCTACGGCATCGACGTCTACACCACGGTCAACATCCAACACATCGAGAGCCTCAACGACGTCGTCGCGCAGATCACCCATGTCCGCGTGCGCGAAACTGTCCCCGACGCCGTGTTCGACCGCGCCGACGCCGTCGAGATCGTTGACCTCACTCCCGACGACCTCATTCAGCGCCTGAAAGAGGGCAAGGTCTATGTGCCCAAACAGGCCGAGCGCGCGCTCGAGCATTTCTTCTCGCCGGCCAATCTGACGGCGCTGCGCGAACTGGCGCTGCGCCGCACCGCGGAGCGGGTCGACGAGCAATTGCTCTCGGAAATGCAGGCGCATGCCATCCAGGGTCCGTGGCCTGCCGGCGAGCGCATCGCCGTCTGCATCAGCGAGGATCCGCGCTGTGCCGGGCTGGTGCGCTATGCCAAGCGGCTCGCCGACCGGCTGCATGGTCCCTTCGTGGTTCTCTATGTCGAGGGCCGACGCAGCCTGCAACTCACCGAGGAGGAGCGCGACCGCGTTGCCGACACGCTCCGCCTCGCCGAGGCGCTCGGCGGCGAGGCGGTGACCCTGCCCTCCGGCGATCGCAGCATCGCCGACGATGTGATCGGCTATGCACACGCCAACAATGTGACGCAGATCATCATCGGCAAGTCGACGCGGTCGCGCTGGTTCGAGATGATCCATGGCTCGGTGGTGCGCGACCTGGTGCGCCGCTCCGGCAATATCAGTGTCCATGTCATCGCCGGCGACCAGGTTGCGGGCCAGCCGATCCCGAAAAAAACGGTGCGCACCTCGGATCGCGATGAAGGATTCGAGCCGTGGCCCTATCTTCTGTCGCTGCTGGCAGTCGCTTGTGCGCTCGGCGGCGCCGAGTTGGTCGATTGGTGGGTCGGCGTCGAGAATGTCGATTTGGTGTTCCTGACAGCGGTGGTCGCCGTGGCCGTGCGCTTTGGGCTGTTGCCGTCGCTGTTCGCGAGCTTGGCCTCGGCGCTGTGCTACAATTTCTTTTTCCTGCCGCCGATCTACACTTTCACCATCACCGATCCGCACAATATCGCGGCCTTCGCTCTGTTCACGCTGGTCGCGATCATCGTCTCCAATGTCGCGGCCCGCGCGCGCACCCAAGCGATGAGCGCGCAGGCGCGGGTGCGCACCGTGGAATCGCTGCATTCGTTCAGCCGCAAGCTTGCCGGCGCCGGCACGCTCGACGACGTCTTATGGGCGACGGCCTATCAAACCGCGCTGATGCTGGGCGTCCGTGTCGTGCTGTTGCTGCCGGAGAACGGCACGATTGTCGTCAAGGCCGGCTATCCGCCCGAGGACACGCTCGACGATGCCGATCTCGCCGCGGCGAAATGGTCGTTCGAGAACGACCGCCCGGCCGGCCGCGGCTCCGACACGCTGCCCGGCGCCAAGCGACTGTTCCTGCCGATGCATACCGGGCGCGGCGCCATCGGCGTCACCGGCATCGACAGCGACAAGACCGGCCCGCTGCTGACGCCGGATCAGCGCCGCCTCCTCGACGCACTGATGGACCAGGGCGCGCTCGCGATCGAGCGCGTGCAGCTGGTCGAGAACATGGAGCGGATCGAGCGCACGGCGGAAACCGAGCGGCTGCGCTCGGCTCTCCTCACCTCGATTTCGCACGATCTCAAGACGCCGCTCGCCTCGGTGCTGGGTTCGGCCGGCACGATGCGCGATCTTGCCGACAGGCTCAGCGACGCCGAGAAGGCCGAGCTCTTAGCGACGATCATCGATGAATCCGAACGCCTCAACCGCTTCATCGCCAATCTTCTCGACATGACCAAGCTCGAATCCGGCGCCGTGGCGCCGAAACTTTCGCCGCATGATCTGTCCGAGATCATCGGTTCGACCTTGCAGCGCACCACCAAAATCCTGCGGCATCATGCGGTGCAGCTCGATCTGTCGACCGACATGCCGATGGTGTCGCTCGATGCCGTGCTGTTCGAACAGGTGCTGTTCAATCTGCTCGACAATGCGGCGAAATATGCCGCGCCCGGCACCACCGTCTCGATCCGCACCTGGCGCGACCGCACCACGGTCTGCCTGCAAATCCTGGACGAGGGCGAAGGCATCCCACCTACCGACCTCGAGCACATCTTCGACAAGTTCTATCGCGTGCAGAAAACCGACCAGGTACGGCCCGGCACTGGACTAGGGCTTGCGATTTCGCGCGGCTTTGTCGAGGCGATGCACGGCACCATTGTAGCCGGCAACCGCACCGATCGCCGCGGCGCGGTGTTTACGATCACTCTCCCGGTCGCGAACGAGTTGCGAAAACTGGATGCAGCAGCATGAACGCCGCTCCGCTTCGTGTGCTGGTGGTCGATGACGAACCGCCGATCCGCAAGCTCTTGCGCTTGGGGCTCGGCGCACACGGCTATCAGATCCTTGAAGCGCCCACCGGAAAGGTCGCATTGGAGCTGCTCAACGAAAAGCCGGACCTCGTGATCCTCGATCTCGGCCTGCCTGACATGCAGGGCCATGATCTGTTGCGCACCATTCGCGCCCGCAACGAAAGCGTTCCGATTGTCGTGCTGTCGAGCCGCGGCGACGAAGCCGGCAAAGTCCAGGCCCTCGATTTCGGCGCCGACGATTATGTGACCAAGCCGTTCGGCATGGACGAACTGCTGGCGCGGCTGCGTGCGGCGCTGCGCCACCAGCTGCAGACCCATGGCGAGCGGCCGGTGTTCCGCGTCGGCGATCTCTCGGTCGATCTGGTGCGCCGCATCGTCAAGGTCGGCGACAAGGACGTGAAACTGTCGCCGAAGGAATATGACCTGCTGCGCGTCCTGGTGCAGCATGCCGGCAAGGTGCTCACCCACAAATTCCTGCTCGGCGAATTGTGGGACGACCTCACCGACGCGCAATATCTGCGGGTCTATGTGCGGCAATTGCGCCAGAAGATCGAGGCCGACCCGGAACGGCCGCACTATGTGCTCACCGAAACCGGCATCGGCTATCGGCTGCGCGCGCCCGATTGAGCGCTATTGTCCTTCCCTGCCCGCTGTCCCATATCCCTTGGCGTATCTGATTTCGGGGATCAATTTCGGCAAATCGGGGAGATCGCTCATGGCCCATGAAAATATGGCCGATGAACTTGTGTTCTATACCAATCCGCAATCGCGCGGCCGCATTGTGCGCTGGATGCTGGAAGAAGTCGGCCAACCCTACAAAGTCGAAGTGCTCGATTATGCCTCGACCATGAAGGGACCCGAATATCTCGCCATCAATCCGATGGGCAAAGTGCCGGCGCTGCGCCATGGCGATGCCGTCGTCACCGAGTCCGCCGCGATCTGCGCCTATCTGGCCGACGCCTTTCCGCAGGCAGGGCTGGCGCCGCCGCCGACCTCGAAAGAGCGCGCACCCTATTATCGCTGGATGTTCTTCGCCGCCGGGCCGTTCGAGGCCGCCACGAGCAACAAGGCGCTCGGCTTTGTCGTGCCGCCGGAGCGTGAACGCATGATCGGCTACGGCACTTACGGCGCAGCGCTGGATGCGGTGGAGGCCGCCGTATCGAAAAGCGAATATATCGCCGGCGGCAAGTTCTCCGCAGCCGACGTCTATGTCGGCTCGCATATCGGCTTTGGCATGATGTTCGGCACGCTGAAGCGCGGCCGGCCTTTCAAGACTACTTGAAGCGGGTGACGAGCAGGCCGGCCTGGAAGCGCGCCAATGAGCTTGACGAAGCGCTGACCAAGAAAGCAAGCTAAACCTTCCAGCCGATATTGCGAGGAGCGAAGCGACGAAGCAATCCAGGGCGACGCCACCGAACTGGATTGCTTCGCTTCGCTCGCAATGACGATATCTAACGCAGCCGCAGCAGCGGCTGCCCCATTTTTATGTCTGCGCCTTCGCGGATATCGGCGCAGAATTCAAAGCCGTCCGGGGCAAAGATGATGATAGTCGAGCCGTGCTGGAACCAGCCGAGCTCGTCGCCTTTCTTGAACGTGCTGTCGCAGGCGATGACTTTGCGGCCGTGATAATTGCCATTGAGCAGATCGTCGAGGCAATGCAGGCGGATGCTGGCGACGAGGATGGCGGCGACGGCGACCAGCGTCACGGTCTGACCGCCCGGCGCCAGCGTCGTCCTGATCACTGCGCGCTCGTTCTTGCAGAACAACCGCTCGATGCGTTTGAGCGCGATCGGATTGACGTTCCAGGTGTCGCCCGAAACGTAAGTGACCTGCTCGATGCGGCCGTCATCGGGCGCGTGGAAGCGATGGTACATGCTCGACTTCAGCCGCAAGGTCACATAGCGGCCGTTGCGATGGGCTTCGACCAGCGCGGGATCGGGCAAGAGATCCGACAGCGTGTAAGGAAAGCCCTTGGCCTGAAACAACGTGGTGTCCGGCGATAGCGCCATGCGCGCCGATAATGGCATCGCAGGGGCTGACGAGAATATCGGCTGCCGTATCGATCGGCCGTACGCCGTCCTTGAGCTCGCGAATGAAGCAATCGTGCAGGCTCGTGAACTCGGTTTTCTTGGCCTCGCTGAGATCGAGATCGGAAAACAGTCGCCACAGCGCGATCGAGGCATCGCGAACCAGCGGCTGCTCGATCTGGCTGAACCAGCCGATGAATTGGGTCGCGAGCCGCCGCGGAATGCGGTTGGTCAGAAGGAAGTTAATGTCTTCCTGATCGAATATTCTGAGGATTTGAGTCCTGACCGTCATGTGCCTGTTAAATCTCCCGGCTAAACCGCGATTCGATGGACGGCAATACGACTCTCGCCTTTTACGGGCTCGGCGCCGCGGCAGCCGCAGGATCGGTCGTTGGCCCTGAAGAAGCGGCTGCAATTGTCGCAGGCCAAGCACCGCTCGCTGGCTGGGCACGCGCGGATGTCGCGATGGCTGGCCGGCTTCCTGCCGTTTTACGAGTACGGCGAGGACCGGTTTTTCAATTCCGACGGCGCACCGGCGGAGATCGCTGCACGCCGCCGTGATGCGCTGACGCGGCTCTCGGCGCTCTACAAGACGCGCTTTGCCGAAACCATCGCGCGCACCGCGCAAGCAAGCGATTCGATTTCCGACCTGCAATTCACCGATGCCTATCGCGTGCCGTTCCAATACCGCAGCGTGGTGCACGCGCATCTGCCCTCGGCGAGCTTCGTGCAATCCTCGAGCGGCGTGACGGTGACCGATCTCGACGGCAACCGCGCCTATGATCTCACCGGCTCCTACGGCGTCAACGTCCTGGGCTACGATTTCTACAAGGGCGCGATGGAGCGCGGCGCGGCGCGGGTGCACGATCTCGGCCCGGTGCTCGGTCCCTTATCATCCGCTGATCGTCGAGAACACCGAACTTCTGAAGGAGATTTCCGGGCTCGACGAAGTCTCGTTTCATATGTCGGGCACCGAAGCGGTGATGCAGGCGGTGCGGCTTGCCCGCTATCACACCAAGCGCACGCATCTGGTGCGCTTCTGCGGCGCCTATCACGGCTGGTGGGGCGACGTGCAGCCCGGCGTCGGCAATCCGGTGCCGGCGCACGAGACCTATACGCTCAACGACATGTCCGAGGATACGCTGCGGGTCCTGCGCACGCGCAACAATATCGCCTGCGTGCTGATCAATCCGCTGCAGGCGCTGCATCCCAATGCTTCGGCGCCGAGCAATTCGTCGCTGGTCGACAGCGGCCGCAGCGCGCATTTCGATAAGGACGCTTATGCGGAATGGCTCAAGCGCCTGCGCCAAGTCTGCACCGAGCGCAACATCGTTCTGATCTTCGACGAGGTCTTTGTCGGCTTCCGCCTGGCCAAAGGCGGCGCGCAGGACTATTTCGGCGTGCGCGCCGACCTCGTCACCTATGGCAAGACGCTCGGCGGCGGACTGCCGATCGGCGTCGTCTGCGGACGGCACGATCTGATGAAGCGATTCCGCGACGATCGTCCGGCCGATATCTGCTTCGCCCGCGGCACGTTCAATTCGCATCCATACGTCATGGCGGCGATGAACGAGTTCCTGCGCTTTCTGAAAACGCCCGAGGCCGATGCGCTCTATCGCGGTCTCGACGCGACCTGGGACGCACGCGCCCGCGCGCTCAATGCGCGACTTGCCGCCGAGGGGCTGCCGGTCGAGGTCGAAAACCTGTCGTCGATCTGGACGGTCTGCTACACGCAGCCGTCGCGCTACAATTGGATGCTGCAATATTACCTGCGGCTCGAAGGCCTGGCGCTGAGCTGGATCGGCACCGGCCGGCTGATCTTCAGCCTCAATTATACGGAAGCCGATTTCGCCGCCGTTGCCGACCGCTTCGTCGCCGCCGCCAAGGCGATGAAGCAGGACGGCTGGTGGTGGCACAACCCGGCGCTGACCAATAAAACAATCAAGCGGACCATCTTGAAGGAGATGATCCGCCAGAGATTGTCGGGGCGAAGCGGCTAGCAAAGTTTCCGGAACATTCGGCGCGAGGCTGGACACGCCGAAAGACCTTCGCTCTCTTTAGCTCGCCCGCGGCGCTTCCTCGACGGCGTCTTCGTCGTCTTCCTCGTCCCAGTGATGCAGACCGATCTCCGGATCGATCAATTCGCCGCGCGCCAGAGCGAACGGCGCCTTGTGATAGATCTTGATGTCGTGGAACGGGTCGGTGAGGATTTTGGTCGCCCACACCAAGCCGGTTTGCACGTCCTTGACGAAGAACAGCTGGATGGTGCGGAACAGCACGCCACCGACACCGAGCACGAGCCAGATGATGCCGATGTGGTGAATGATAGTCGTGGAGTGTCACGGCCGAAGCGAACAGGCCGAAATAGCTCGGGCTGAAAAAGAGCGGCAGCGGCGACAGCGCCCAGATCGTCAGCAGCACGACCTTGCGCTGGAGATTGTAGCCAACCTTGATCTCTTCCTTGTATTCGTGCGTCGCGTGATTGACGTGGTCGTAGTCCTTGGGCTCAAAGAAGAAGTGCCCGGCTTGCCGCGTGGTCATCGCCACCAGCCAGCCGGCAAGCGCGGAAACAGCGGGATCCTTGAAGATCATCACGTAAGCAAACAGAAAGCTCATCGCGCTGACAAAGTGCAGCGATTGATTGATACGGCTGTGATGATAGTAGCGGTGATCGTCCCAGCGCTGGGTCCGCAACGTTTCCAAAAAGCTTTCCATTCGTTAACCCCCGTCTTGCAGGCGTTCGTTCTGGGTATGGCGATTCCATGAATCCCTTGTGACAGGGGACGCTCACGCAATGACCGCGTGAGCGCATTCATGTGACAGCTGTGTGAATTCGGGCTGCCCTGATCAGCTTGCTGCGTGTTTGCCAAAGCGGATCAGGTTGAAATGACCGAACGGCGGCACGGCGCGGCGCTCGACCAAATGCATGCCCGGAGTCTTCGCGGTCCAGCGCGAATACCGTTCAAACAAGAATTCGGAGCGCCAGCCGAGCTTGCGCGCCGCCGGCTGAAACCAATGCTCGAATGAGCGCCGCACGCCGGCATCGGCGCCGACGCGGCTGATCAGGATGATCTCACCGCCCGGCTTGAGCACGCGGGCGAGCTCGTCGAGAACGGCCTCGGGATTGGGCGCCGTGCTGATGACGTGCTGGGCGACGACAGCGTCGAAAGAATTGTCGGGAAACGACAGCTCTTCGCCATTCATCACCCACAGGCCTTCGACATTGGTCAGGCCAAGTTCGCGCACGCGCTCCTGCGCCTTGCGCAGCATCGGTTCGGAAATGTCGACGCCCGAGAGCCGGCACTTCTTCGAATAGAGCGGCAGGCACATTCCGGTGCCGACGCCGACCTCGAGGATGCGGCCGCCGATGCGTTCCGCGGCAGCGATCGCCGCCTGGCGGCCGCGCTCGAAAACCGCACCGAAGACCAGGTCATAGACCGGCGCCCAGCGCGCATATGCCTTGGTGACCGTTTGCGCGTCCAGATCGACTTCAGACAGAGTGCTCATGCGTAACCCTCGTATTGCAGCCGGGGATGAGAGGATGCCCGGCTGTGTCCTGTGCGGGAGCCGCGACCGGCATCGCCGGCTCCGGTTCGCGTGCGCCGCCGACCGCAACTTTGTGCGCGTGGCCGATGAACTGGCGGGCACTATTCTCCCAGGAATAACGCAGCGCGAATTCGCGGCACGCTTCGCGAGAAATCCACAGCGCCTGCATGCAGGCGACACGGAGGTCTTCGTTCAGCACGCCGATCGGATTGTCGGAGATCACGTCCTTGGGCCCGGTCACCGGGAAGGCGGCGATCGGCACGCCGCTCGCCAGCGCCTCGAGTTGCACGATGCCGAAAGTGTCGGTCAGGCTCGGAAACACGAACACGTCGGCCGCGGCGAGATGCGCGGCGAGGATGCCGTTGTCGAGCTGGCCCAGGAATTTGGCGCTCGGAAAGCGGCGCTTGAGCTCGGCCTCTTGCGGGCCGGCGCCGATGACGACTTTGGTGCCGGGCAGATCGAGCGACAGAAAAGCCGGCAAATTCTTCTCGACCGCGACGCGGCCGATCGACATGAAGATCGGCCGCGGAAAGCCGAGATCGATGGCGCGATCCGGCCGGAACAGATCGACGTCGACACCGCGCGTCCAGGTGCCGATATTGGTGAAGCCGCGTTCGCGCAACTCGGTCGTCAGCGACGGCGTCGCCACCATCGTCACCGCGGACGCATTATGGAAACGCCGCAGCACGTTGTAGATCCATTGCGCCGGGATCGGCGAGCGCGCCGAGATGTATTCGGGGAACCGCGTCGTGTAGCTCGTCGTGAACGGCCGGCCGATCCGCATGCAGTAAGCGCGCACGGCGAAACCGATCGGGCCTTCGGTCGCGATATGGATCGCATTCGGCTTGGCCGCTTCGATCCGCTCGGCGATCTTCTTTTTGCTCGGCAGCGCCAGACGCAGGCCCGGATAAGTCGGCACCGGGAAAGTCCAGAAACCATCGGGCGAGAGGAACTCGATCTCGACGCCGAGCTTGGCGGCGGCCCGTGCCAGCGAGTTCAGTGTCCGCACAACGCCATTAACCTGCGGACGCCACGCGTCCGTCGCGACCAGGACTTTCATGGGATTGTTTCCGGCCGGGCGCTTGCCGCCCGCGTTAATTGTTCGAATCGCATTTCAGCGACAATTGCCATTTCATATCTCAATCGTGTGACGGTCCCGGCGCAGCCGCGCGACGGTCGAACAGGCGACCGTAACAATGCTGTTACAAATGGATGGGAATTTGCGGCGCGATTTGCTGGAACATTGGCGTGCGCCTGTTTGTTGGCGCCAACGGAGTGGTTAACGTCCTGGCCGAGACGAGTCCCTTAACCCCGTCGATCATCCGCGGCGTCGGACGAAGCAAATTCAGCTTCGCGATCAGCCTGACGGTCGTCGCGATCGCCGCAGCACTCCTCTATCATTTGCTGCGCGGCATCGACGTCGACAAAGTCACCGACGCCATCAAGGCACAGCCAGGCTGGAAGATCCTGCTCGCCGGCGCGCTGGTCGTCGCCGGCTATTCCAATCTCGTGCTCTACGACGTGTTCGCGCTGCATACGATCGGCAAGCGCTACATGCCGTGGCGGGTCGTCGCCTTCGCGAGTTTCACGAGTTACACGATCGGCCACTCGCTTGGCGCGGCGACTTTCACCTGCGGCTTGGTGCGGTTTCGCGTCTATTCATTCTGGGGCCTGACCGTCATCGACATCGGCAAGATCGCGTTCATGACCGGCCTCACCTATTGGCTGGGCAATGCCTTCGTGCTCGGCGCCAGCGTTTTCGCCACGCCGGACGCGCTCGGCGTCTACGATCATCTGCCGTCTCTGCTCAATCGCCTGTTCGGACTTAGCCGGACTGATCGCCGTCGGCGGTTATCTGCTCTGGCTCGTGCAACGCCCGCGCACGATCGGCCGCGCCAACTGGAAGATCATCCTGCCCGATATGCGTCACACCCTAATGCAGATCGGCATCGGCTCGATGGACCGCCTGCTCGCCGCGCTGTCGTTCTTCATCATGCTGCCGGACTGGCCGAGCATCGGCTTTGCGAGCCTGCTGGTCATCTTTGTGGTCGCGACGCTATTGGGAACGGTCAGCCACACGCCGGGCAGTCTCGGCGTGGTGGAGGCCGCGCTCCTTCTCGGCCTGCCGCAATTCAACCGCGAGGAACTCCTGGCGGCGATCCTGACGTTCCGCGTCCTCGATTTCTTCCTGCCGCTGACGCTCGCCACAATCATGTTCGGGCTCCGCGAATTGCGGCTGGTCGCGCGCCGCGCGCAAAGCAGGCGTGCGGAAACGGCCCCAACCTTGTAAGCGCTACCCGCCGCCGCTAAGGTTCCCGATTGGGCGGTGCGGGGACTGTTGTGACGAGTGATAAGAGTGCTCCACGGGAATGGAACTTCCCGAAGGAGTGGAGCCAGCGCCCATTTCGGATGATCGTCCTTGTCGGCGCGGCGCTCACGGTGGGGCTTTTTGTCGCTCCACCGCAGGCGGTGAAAGCCGAGAGCATCGAGTCTGCGCTCGCGCGCGCCTACCAGAATAATCCACAGCTCAATGCGCAGCGCGCCATTGTGCGCCAGACCGACGAGACCGTGCCGCAGGCGCTGTCCGGCTACCGGCCGAGCGTGAATGCGACCGCCAGCGTGCAGCGGCAATATTCCAATCTGCAGCAGACCATTCCGGCCACTCCTCCGCTCATACAGAACGGCCTTTCGATTGCGGCCCAAGGCATGAGCACGCCGCGATCGGTCGGCGGCAACGTTTCGCAGACTTTGTTCAATGGCAACCAGACCGCCAACAAGGTCCGCGCCTCGGAAAGCCAGGTTTCGGCAGCGCGCGAAACGTTGCGGGTCATGGAGCAGTCAGTGCTGCTCGCGGCCGCGACCGTCTACATGGACATGTCGCGCGACACCGCCAATCTCGAAGTGCAGCAGAACAATGTAAAGGTCCTCGATCGTACCCTCACCGACACCAGAAACCGGTTCAATGCCGGCGCCGTGACCGATACCGACGTCGCGCAAGCCGAGTCGCAATTGGCGGCCGGCCAAGCCACCCTGCACGCCGCCGAGGCGGCGCTGGAGACGACGCGGGCCAATTACCGGCGCATCATCGGCGTCGATCCGGCGAATTTGGCGCCGGCCTCCTCGGTCGAGCGGCTGGCGCCGCCGACGCTCAACGGTGCAGTTGCCCTCGGCGTTGCGCAGAATCCCAACGTACTCGCGGCAATGTATGGCGTCGACGTCGCGCTGCTGCAGGTCAAGATCTCGGAAGGTGCGCTCTATCCGACGCTCACGGCGCAGTACAACGTGCAATACAATATCTTTCCGCAATTGCTGTCGCCGAAAGTCTTCACCGACACGTTCGGGCTCAATCTCTCGGTGCCGATCTACCAGGGCGGCGGCGAATACGCGACGATCCGGGGAAACAAGGAAGCGCTCGGCCAGCAGCAGCTCAACGTCGATCAGGTCCGCGACCAGGCGCGCGCCAACGTGGCCACCGCCTGGGCGCAATTGCAGGCGGCCAAGGCGCAGATCGAAGCGGCCCAGCGCCAGAATGTCGCCGCCGAACGCGCGCTCAACGGCGTGCGCAACGAAGCCATGGTCGGGCAGCGCACCACGCAGGACGTGCTGATCGCCGAGCAGAACCTGGTGAACGCGCGGCAGAACCTGATCATCGCGCAGCACGACCGGGTGGTTTCTTCGTATGGTCTGCTGGCGGCGGTCGGACGGCTGTCGGCGCAGGATCTGGCGCTGCCGGTGACGATCTACGATCCGTCGGTGCACTACCAACAAGTCCGCGACGCCTGGGTCGGCGTGCGCACGCCCGACGGGCGGTAGGCTGCGTGGCTTTTCAGATTCGATTTTCAAACAGCGACGGATGCGTGCTTCCTGCCCCGCGAAAGCGGGCGCGCGCAACGCATAACATTTTCCCTCGTCACCACCGGGCTTGACCCGGTGGTCCATGATGATGCGCGGCTTGCATTAGCCTCGTCGGCAAGGCCGATGAAGCGTCGCTGCCGCATGGATTGCCGGGTCAAGCCCGGCAATGACGAAGGAGAAAGGCATACAAAGAACGAAAGAAAGAAAGCGAAGGAAGCGGAACGCCGACAGACGCAGGGTTAGCTGTCCGCACCAGCGGGTGCGGGGCGCGCCACGAAGAAGTCGGCTTGCGCCGACCCTCCGCTGCGGGCGCGCTCGCCTGTCGGCGTTCCACCACGGTTCTGCCCTGAAGAGTATTCCATCCTCAGGTGCGGCTTCAGGCCATGCTTCCTGGGACGCGGGGTTAGCGCCGGTCCTGTAACGATCCCTTTGCCAGGGCAGAGCCGGCGCAGTTGTTGCGGGCGTTACCCGCCTTCACCTGTCCCAGTCCAGCGAGCACCTCGCGGCCCGGTCTGTAGTGCCGGGAGACTGATGCCCGAAACCGCCCGGGTGCGGATCGTAACTCCGCCCGCGGGCACCGCCCTCGCTCCGGCCTCCAGGTCTACCTCCCGAAGGCGTCCTTCGTGAGCGAGATGATTCGCACCGGATATGTTACTATATCGGGGACAAAAGTCAATACATCGGTGACAAGCATTTTTGGGCCGTCATGCCCGGGCTTGTCCCGGGCATCCACGACTTTTGCACGGCCGAAAGACGGATGGCCGGAACAAGTCCGGCCATGAAGTTCTTCGAGTTCCTGATACGCGGCTAATGCGCGTCGCGCTCGTCGGTGTACCAGGACGGCTTCACCGGATAGTGCGGGCCGTCGTAGATTTCCATGACGACCGTTTCTTCATGCGCGATGGCCGGGCCGTGCACATTGCCTTTGGGATTGCAGTAGAAGCAACCGGCGGTGAGCACCACGCCGGTCGAGGTGTATTCGTATTTGCCCTTCAGGCAGAACATGAACTGATTGGCGGCATGCAGATGCGGCTGCGGAATGCCGGAGCCCTTGTCGAATTTGATCAGGGCGATCGAGGCGCCGGTCTCTTCGTTGCGCCACAGCATCTTTTCGTGGATGCCTTTGAGCGACTTTTCCCGCCACGCGACGCTCTCCGACTGAATCAGAATCTCGGCGAGATTGGGGGCGCCTTCCGGAAGCTTTGTCATTTGAGACCTCACAATTGATTTGTTGATTAGAGGCGGGTCACGCCGCCGGCTTGTCCGCGTTCCACGTCACCGCCTTGATCTCGATCAGGCGCGAGAGGTAGGTGACGTTCGATTTGTTGGTGAGCCGGTGCACGGCGCGCATCTCGTCGATGAAGACGAAGGAGCCGAGCGGCTCCTGGGTCGGGATCTTCTTGCCGAAGATCGTCTCGATCTCGTTCTCGCCGCCGCCGAGCGAGACGACGAGATAAGGATGATCGTGAATGTGGAAGTCGTGAGTCTGGCCGGGCTCGAGCCGGACCTCCCAGACCCGGATGAATTCGTTTTCGAGCAGGATCTTCTGCCCGACTTCGCCAAGTGCGATGCCGCGATCCGCCGCGGCTTGCAGTCCGAATTGGTCGTCCATGGCTAGATCCCTGGGATACGATCCTATTTCACCGGAAGGACGGCGATGGCGCTGATCTCGATCAGATAATCCGGCGAGGTCATCTTGGTGACCTCGACCATGGTCGACGCCGGCAGCGGCGGCTTGAAATATTGCGCGCGCACTTTGTGGATGGCCTCGAAGTGCTCCATGTTGCGGACATAGACATCGACCCGGCAGACATCGTCGAGCGTGCCGCCGGCGGCCTCGACCGCGGCTTTGACGTTCTCGCAGACTTGCTTGGTCTGCTCGGTGATATCGCCGATGCCGGCGATGCTGCCGTCGGGCCGGCGCGCGGTCATTCCGGAGATGAAGACGAAGCGGCCGGTCGCCTCGATCGCGGTGGCATGCGAGAACACGCCGTTGGGCTGCCGCAGCTTCGGACTGGAAATCTGGACCTTAGGCATGGTGCTCATCCTTGACACGGTTCTCGAATAACGTGGTCGCAACGCCGAGTTCGCGCGCATAGCGCGTCAGCATGGCGACGATGGACGGGTCGAGCCGCACCTCACCGCCGGAGCGCTGCTGCCGCCGCCATTCCAGTTCGCCGGGCGTGAACAGTTCCGCGACGCCGGGCGCACGCGCACCGTTGCGGATATGCGCCGCCGCTTCCGCCGCCTGGCGCTTGAACCAGGCGAGATCGCAGAAATGGCCGACATCGATGGCGATGAAAAGATGCGAGCAGTCGTAGGGCACGCTGAAATCGCCGTAGAGCGGGCGCACCTGCGCGCCGAAGGCGCCTTGCGACAACAGCCCGCAGAGCAGATCGATCAGAAATGACAGGCCGAAGCCCTTGGCGCCGCCCGACGGCAGCAGCATGCCGGCGATGGCCTCGGTCGGATTGGTGGTCGGCAGCCCCTGCGCCGTCACGGCCCAGGTCGGCGGAATGGCCGCCTTGGCTTTCTCCGCCATGCGGATCTTGCCCATGGCGGCTTCGCTCGTCGCCATGTCGAGCACGATCGGGATTTCACCGTCGGCCGGCACCGCGATGGCGAGCGGATTGTTGCCGACGACGCGTTCGGCGCCGCCCGGCGCCGGCATCAAGGGCCGCGTATTGCACATGGCGATGCCGACGCAGCCGGCCTTCGCCGCATGAAGCGCGTAGCGGCCGCGCCGCGCCGAAGTGAAAGCCGTGGCGCACCGCGACGATGCCGGCCGCGAACTCGCGCGCCTTGCCGACCGCGATGTCCATCGCCTGCATCGCCGTGAGCTGGCCAAGCGCGTTGGCGGCATCGAGGACGACGGCGCCCTGCCGTTCGGAGATCACGGCCGCTTTGGTGTCGCGCGACACCGAGCCCTGGCGCAGGCGCTCGATATACATGTCGGTCAGCATCACGCCATGCGAGGCGAGACCTTCGAGATCGGCCTCGACCAGTCCGTCGGCGACACTGGCGGCGGCGGCTTCCGGCACGCCCGCGGCCACAAACAGCCGCGCCACGAATTCCGCGAGCCCGCCCGCAGGCACCGATAGCGGCCGATCTGGCGCGGCGACATTCATTTCACGCTCTTCCTGCGCGCGCCGTTCTTGCCGGCGGCGAGCGAGGCCGCGACCTTGTCCAGCGTGCGGCTGATGTGAAGGCGGTTGAGCTCGATGGTCTTGTCGATCTCGCGATTGAGCGCCGCCCGCATCAATTGCTTGTGCTCGCCGACATCGTCCCGCAGCGGCGCATTCGACATGATCGAGAGCGCGACATAGCGCTCGGCCTGTTCGAACAGCCGCGAGCGGATCGCCATCATGGTCGCCGAACCGCAGGCCGAGACCAGCGCGGCGTGAAATTCGGCGTGCGCTCTGCTCCAGGCGTCATTGATGGCGTCGGCATTGTCCGGATCGATCTTGGTCTGCCGCGACAGGCGGTGGAACGCGCCGAGCAGATCGGCCTCCCATTCGACGCCGCCCTTTTCCAGGGACCAGCGCAGCGCGATGGTTTCGATCTCGATGCGGCTCTTCATCAGATCGAGCAAATTCTCATCGCGACACTTCGGAAACGCGGAAACCCTTGTTCTGTTCGAGCTCGACCAGGCCTTCGGCTTCGAGCCGCATCAAGGCCTCGCGCAACGGGCTGATGCTCATGCCGTAACGCTCGCGCAGCGCCTCGACCCGCAGCCGCTCGTTCGGCATCAGCCGGCAGGCGATGATATCGGCGCGCAGCCGGCTCAAGGCGGAAGCCTGGAGCGTCTGGGGAACTGCTTCAGTTCTTGCAAGCGATGGCGGCATCAAACCTCCGGAAGGCGCGGCGGCATGCATAATCGAATACACGAGGCTTTTTATAGGATCAATGGATTTTCGAAAATATATTGACGAGCCGAAACTTTCGGTGGCACCATTGCCCGATGCCGGTTCACGCGCGTCCACCGCGATGGAGATGTCCGATGCGTTCGTGGTTTCAGGTGCTCGCCGCAATCTTGACCGCCGCGCCGCTGCTCGCGGCGCCGCAAATGGCGCTGGCGCAAAGCGCGGCCGCGCCGACCAAGGTGGTATTCTCGCTCGACTTCATTCCGCTCGGACGACACGCGCCGTGGTACGCGGCGCTGGCCGAGGGTTATTACAAAGATGAAGGCCTCGACGTTTCCATCATTCCCGCGCAAGGCACCGCGCAGGTGATCCAGGCTGTGGAATCCGGCACCGCCAATATCGGCTTTGTCGATGTGCCGAGCGTCGTCATCGCCCGCGGCAACGGCTCCAAGCTCAAGATGGTGGCGATCAATTACGAGAAAGCCCCCTACGCGATTTTCAGTCTCGCCAACGGCGCCAATGTCACGCAGCCGAAACAGCTCGAAGGCCTCAATCTCGGCAGCGGCGCCGGCAGCTTCACGCCGAAGATCATCGCCGGCTTCATGACGCAGAAAGGGCTTGATCCGAACAAGCTCACCATCAGCAATGTGGCACCGCCGGCGCGCGCTTCGACGCTGCTGTCGGGACAAATCCCGGCGATCGAGTTCTTCGTCATGTCCAAGCCCGGTCTCGAAGCCGGCGCCAAGACCGCAAATACCGAATTGCGCACGCTGCTCCTCGCCGACTTTGGCCTCGAGCTTTACGGCAACGGCATCGCCGCGACCGAAGACACGATCGCGAAGAATCCGGACGTGCTGAAGCGTTTCGTACGCGCTTCGCTGAAAGGCTGGAAATTCGCGCTCGCCAATCCGCAAAAAGCCGCGGCCGACGAAATCCAATACGTGCCGACGCTGAAGCCCGAGGGCGTCATCGCCGAACTGGGCGTGGTCGGCGACCTTGCCGTGACGGCCGACACCAAGAAGAACGGGCTCGGCTGGTTCGACCCGACGAAGATGAAGGCCAATGTCGACTTCGTCGACCAAATATATCGGCGTCACCGGCACGCCGCCGGCGGCAACCGACATCTATGCCAGCGGATTCCTGCCGGCGACGCCCGTGATGCCTTGATGGCGGCGCCGGCGCTCAAGGATGCGAACAACGGAGCCGCGGCAAGTCCCGGCTCCGTTCCGTTCGGGCACTTCAAGAATGTCCATCAATCCTTCGCCCAATCCGGGCGGGCGCCGCTTGTCGCGATCGAGAATATCACCTTCGACCTCGCCGCCGGCCGGCTGGTGACGCTGCTCGGCCCGAGCGGCTGCGGCAAGACGACCTTTCTCAAGATCGTCGGCGGGCTGATGTCGGCGTCGAGCGGCACGATCCAGATCAACGGCCGTGACGTCAAAGAGCCGCAACCCGATTTCGGCGTCGTGTTCCAGCAGGCCAATCTGATGCCGTGGCGGACCGTGCTCGCCAATGTCCTGTTCCCGATGGAGATCCTCCGCCGCAGCGACGCCGCGGCAAAGCTCGCGGCGAAAGAGCTGCTCGCCCTCGTCGGCCTCGAAGGCTTCGAGCAGTCCTACCCGGCGCAACTGTCCGGCGGCATGCAGCAGCGCGTGGCGTTGTGCCGCGCCCTGATCCACAAGCCGAAACTGTTGCTGATGGACGAGCCGTTCGGGGCGCTCGACGAACTCACCCGCATGGAAATGCAGGATCTGCTGCTCGATATCCGGCGCAAGACCGGCGCCACCGTGATGTTCGTGACCCACAGCATCAGCGAGGCGGTCTATATCTCCGACGACATCATCGTGTTCTCGAAGCGGCCGGCGCTCGTCGCCGACCATATCAGCGTCGGCCTGGCTTACCCGCGCGCCTCGGAAATGCGCTACCTCGCCGAGTTCACCGCGCTCGAACACCGCGCCGGCCGCGCGCTCGGGATCACGCGATGAGCACACGAGCGATCAAGAACGCGGTGTTTCCGCTGCTCGGCGTCGCCATCATTGTGATCGCCTGGCAGGTCTATACGCAGGCTTTCGCGATCAGCCGGATCGTTTTGCCGTCTCCGCTCGATATCCTCAAAGCCTCGGCCGCCAATTGGGACATGCTGCTGCGGCAAAGCTGGCCGACATTTCTCGAAAGCGTGCTCGGTTTCCTGCTGGCCGTCGTCGTCGGCATTCCGTTTGCCGTTTGTGTTGCCAGTTCGCGCCTCCTCAACCTGACGCTTTATCCGATCCTGATCGCGACGCAGTCGATACCGAAGGTCGCCATCGCGCCGATCATCCTGGTCTGGTTCGGGCTCGGCATGCAATCGAAGCTCGTGATCGCGTTCCTGGTCGCGTTCTTTCCGATTGTCGTCGATACCGCAGCCGGGATCCGGGCTACGCCGCCCGGGCTTCTGGAGCTGGCGCGTTCGCTGCGCGCCTCGCCGATGCAGGTCTTTTGCAAGATCCAGTTTCCGGCGGCGTTGCCGTTCATCTTCGCCGGCGCCAAGGTCGCGGTGACGCTGGCGGTGATCGGCGCCGTGATCGGCGAATTCGTCGGCTCGGTGAACGGGCTCGGCAATCTGCTGCTGAGCGCGAATTCGCAGCTCGACAGCCCGCTCGCCTGGGCGGCTTTGGTCTGGCTGAGCGTGCTCGGCATTCTGTTGTTCGCGGCTGTCGCCGTTGCCGAACGGATCGTGATGCCGTGGTCGGACGCGGCGCGGCACTAGCGCTTGCGTCCAGGTTCAGCTCGCCGCGGCAGCCGCAGGCTCAGTGACCCCGGAGATCGTGGTGCCGGGAAAAAGCTCCTTGAGCCGCGGATAGACCTCGCGCGCGAACATGCGGATGCTGTGCACGGTGTCGTCGTGCTCGAGGAAGCCCGCCTGCCCCATGATCAGGAGATTGCCGTAGCCGCCGACGTGATGCCAATGCTTCTTGATCTGCGCCACGACCTGATCCGGCGTTCCGGCGAACATGGTGCCGGCTTCGAGCGCGCCGTCCACCGTCGACTGCTTGGTGCCGAAGGCCGAGACCACGTTTTGCGCGCCGCGCGCCAATTGCACGTTCATGGCGATGGGCACATAGCCCGGCGGATTGGAGAAATGCTGCGGCACTTTGTTCGCCGTGATGTACCACAGTAATTTTTCGGCGCCGGCGCGCGCCCGCGCTTCGTTCTCGCCGACATAGATCAGCGCCGCATAAGCGAGCCGGTCGATCGGCACGTCCTGACCGCGGCCGGCCTCGCGCCAGCCTTTGCGATAGGAATCGTAAATGCGTTTGGTCATGTCGAAGCCGGTGAGAAAGGTCGCCAGCACGTAGCCGTGGGCGCCGACTTGTCCGGCGCCGCCGGGGCTCGTCGAACTCACCCAGATCGGCGGATGCGGCTGCTGGACCGGACGCGGCCAGATATTGATGGCACGGTGATGGAAGAAGCGGCCCTCATGGCTGAACGGGCCGTCGTGATGGGTCCAGCATTTCTTGATCAGATCGAGCGCCTCCCAATGCCGCTCGTTCATGCGCACCGGGTTGCTGTTGGCCGGCAGCACCTCATAGGGCACGCCGCGCACGAAGCCGGCTTCGAGGCGGCCGTGCGAGAGCACGTCGATCATCGCCATTTCTTCGGCGACGCGCACCGGCTGGCGGCGGTTCGCGATCGGATTGCCGAGGATCAAAAGCCGCGCCGTTTTGCTCAGGCGCGCCAGCGCCGCGAGCATCAGCGGCGCTGCGGGGTCGACGCAGGTCGCCGTCTGATGATGCTCGTTGAGCATGATCTCGACGCCCTCCTCCTCGGCGATCAGCCATTCGTCGATATAGCGGTCGTAAAGCGCCGCGCCTTTCTGCGGATCGTAGATGCGATTGGGCAGCGACACGCGGATCGAAGGATAGCTGTCGGCCGGCGGCAGATAGGGATAGGCGGTCTCGCTGAAATGCCAGGCTCTCATCTCACTCTCCCAAAAATTTCAGCACCGCCGCGGTGAAGGCCGCCGGCTGTTCGAGCTGCGGCACATGGCCCGCGGCCTTGATGGTCTGCCGGCTCGCGTTCGGCAGGAAGCCGGCATAGGCGTCGAGGTAGTTTTGCGATACGAGACCGTCGCTTTCGCCGCGGATGAACAATGTCGGCGCCGCGATCCGATGCAGCCGGTGCTTGAGCTTGGGATTGTGCATCCATGGCTCCCAGGTCAGGAGCGCGAGCGTCTCGCGACCGCGGAACATTGCCGCAAGCTCGTCCTCCGTCATCTTCGACGGATCGGGCTTCATCCGCTCCGGATCGTGGAAGGTGAGCTTGAGCACCTCGTCTTGCGGCATGGCGAAGACGTCGGGAATGTCGAGTCTGTCGGACGGGCCGACCTTGATGCCGACCGGGCCGACCAGGACGATGCGGGAAAAGCGCTCCGGCGCCTTGGTCGCCATCTCGGCGGCGATCCAGCCGCCGATCGAGCAGCCGACGAGATCGACGAGATCGAGTTTCAATACATCCATCAATTCGAGATAGAGATGCGCGATATCGTCGACGCTATCGAGCCAGAGCGGCAGGCTCGATTTGCCGAAGCCCGGATGCGAGGGCACAACGACGCGGCGCTTCTCGGACAGCGGCGCAACAAAGGGTTGCCGCTCGTTAAATCCGCCGCCGCCGTGGAGAAACAGGATCGGACGGGCACTTCCTTTGCTGGATTGGCCTGTCCCGGAATCGAACAGTTCAAGCTCGATATCGGCCAATTTGGTCTTGGTCACCGGCACGCGCATTCCTCCCGACCACACTTTTTCTTTTCAGATTACACGGCGGCGCGACCAGGGGAATGCTCGCGCCGGAATAGCAGGACTGCGCTTAGACGCTGAGATAGTTGCGCAGCACATAATCATTGCCCTCGAGTTCGGCCGAACTGCCGGTAAAGCAGATTTCGCCCTTGTTCATGACGTGGTGGCGATCACCCACCGCCAAGGCCGCCGACAGGTTCTGCTCCACCAGAAGAATGGCGAGCCCCTCCTGCTTGAGCCGCGCCAGCACTTCGACGATCTGCTGCACGATCATCGGCGCGAGCCCCTCGGACGGCTCATCGAGCAGGAGCAGCGCCGGATTGAGCATCAGGGCGCGTGCGATCGACAGCATCTGCTGCTCGCCGCCGGAAAGCTGGAAGCCGAGATTGCGCTCGCGCGCCCGCAGTACCGGGAACAGGTCGAAGATGCGCGGCAGCGTCCAATAGTTCGACGCGTTTCCTGTCCCGTTTTCCGTCTTGCGGCCGCTGCGCGCAAAGACAGTGAGGTTCTCGTGCACTGTCAGGCTCGGGAAAATGCCGCGCTCCTGCGGCACGAAGCCAAAACCGAGCCGCGCCAGCGCATATGGTGGACGTCCGCCAATATCGCGGCCGTCGTAAACGATGCGGCCGGGGCGCGGCTTGAGATAGCCCATGACGGTGAGGATGGTCGTGGTCTTGCCGGCGCCGTTACGGCCCAACAGGCACACCACCTCGCCCGGCCGCACCGCGAAGGAGACGCCATGCAGGATATGGCTGTCGCCGTAATACGTATTGATGTTGTCGAGCTCGAGCATCAATGCGTCATCCCCGAGACAGACTTGCCAAGATAGACTTCGCGGACGCGGCTATTGGCTTGGATCTCGGCCGGCGCACCCGTGGCCAGCACCTTGCCGTAATAGAGGACGGTGATGCGGTCGGCGACCGAGAACACGACGTTCATGTCGTGCTCGATCATCAGGATCGACAATGTCCGCGGCAGCGCCCCGATCAGATCGATCATGCGCGCGGTTTCGGTCGGCGACATGCCCGAGGTCGGCTCGTCGAGCAGCAGAAGCTCCGGCGCACCGGCGAGTGCGACGCCAATCTCGAGCTGGCGCTGCTCGCCATAGGAAAGATAGCGCGCCGCGCGAGCGCCGTCGGTGTCGAGATGCACCTGCGCCATCAGTTCCCCGGCGCGGGCGGTCAGCGCCGCATTGCGGCCGACCGGCGTGAAGCAATTGAGCGGATTGCCGCGATGGACTTCGAGCGCGAGCCGGATGTTCTCGATCACGCTTAGATTCTGGAACAGGTTGTTGCGCTGGAAGGTGCGGGCCACGCCTAGGCGGCTGATCCGGTCCGGCGGCAGACCGGTGATGTCGCGGTCCTTGAACAGGATACGCCCGGAGCTCGGCTTCAATTGCCCGCCGATCTGATTGACCAGGCTGGTCTTGCCGGCACCGTTCGGTCCGATGATGACGTGCCGCTCGCCCGGCGCGATGTCGAGGCAGATGTCGTCGGTGACGACGAGGCTGCCGAAGGCCTTGTTGAGATGATCGAGGCTGAGCACCATCACTTGAGCGCCCTCCTCCATCGCATCTGCTGCAGGCTGCCCCACAGGCCGCCGGGGAAGAACATGACGCAGCAGATGAAGGTGACGCCGATGATGGAAAGCCAGTGCTCGCTATAGGAACTCGCCACGTTCTTCATCAGAAGGAAGACGGCGGTGCCGATCGCGGGCCCGATCAGGGTGCCGGCCCCGCCCAGCATGGTCATGATCAGAATGTCGCCCGACGCGGTCCAATAAACGGCGTCCGAGGAGATGAAGCCGTTGAAGATGGCATAGAGCCCGCCGGCAACGCCGGCCACCGCGCCGGCGATAGTGAAGGCGATGAGCTTATAGGCCCGCGTCGGATAGCCGATCGCGCTCATGCGCGGCTCGTTTTCGCGAATGCCGACAAAGGCGTGACCGAGCGGCGAGTTGAGAAGCCGGCGCAGCCCCCAATAGGACACGGCGAAGAAGCTGAGCGCCATGAAATACATCGGCAGCGACTTCGACAGGCTGAAGCCGAAGAAGCCCGGCTGCTCGGCGATCGCCATGCCGTCCGAGCCGCCGGTGACGTCGCGCCATTTCAGCGCCACGGAGAAGACGAGCTGCGAGAAAGCAAGCGTCAGCATCAGGAAGGGAATGCCGCCGGTGCGCACGCAGAAGAAGCCGATCAGGGCGGCGCCGGCGCCGGCGACGACGACGCCCGCGGCGAGGCCGAGCCACGCATTCAGGCCGAACTGGGCGCCAAGGATCGCGACGGCATAGGCGCCAAGCCCGAAGAACGCGGCATGGCCGAGCGACATCAGGCCGGTGAAGCCGAGAAGAAGATCAAGGCTCATGGCAAAGATCGCGAAGATGAAAATCTCCGCCACCAGCGCCCGCGGGTAGTCGCTCATCAGAAACGGCAGGACGATCAGCGCCGCGAGCACCAGAAGCTCGACCGCGCGGGTCTGCATGGTCGCGGGCCTGCTCGTCGTGGTGACGGCCGGCGCGATCGCGACGTCGGAATATTTGATACCGAACAAGCCCTGCGGCCGGACCAGAAGCACCGCCGTCATCGTGAGATAGATCAGAAACAGCGCGATGCTTTGGAAGTAGGCTTTGCCGAACGTGTCGGCGATGCCGATCAACAAGCTGCCGACAAAGGCGCCGCGCAGGCTGCCCATGCCGCCGATGACAATGACAATGAAGGCCGGGATGAGGATTTCGGAATCCATGCCCGGATAGAGCCCGAGCACCGGCGCCGCGGCGATGCCGCCGAGCGCGGCGAGCGCGACGCCGAAGCCGAATATGCCGGTGAACAAAGCCGGGATATTGGCGCCGAGACCGGATGCCATCATCGCATTGTCGACGCCGGCGCGCACCATGGCGCCGATGCGGCTCTTCTCGAGGAGGAGCCAGAGCGCAAGCGCGATGGCGAAGCCGAACCCGATCAAGAACAGCCGGTAGGCCGAGAACACGCCGGCCCCGATGTGAACGACGCCCTGCAGCAATTCCGGCGCCGGCAAACGCAACACCATGCGGCCCCAGACGGTCTGCACCAAGTCGAGAAATATGAAAGTGAAGCCGAAGGTCAGCAGCACCTGATCCATGTGGCCGCGCTTATAGAGCGGCCGCAGGAATACGCGCTCCATTACAACGCCGAGCACGATCACCGGGAGCGGCGCGAGAACGAGCGCCAGCCAGAAGCTGCCGGTCGTCTTGAAGATCGTGAGCCCGACGAAGGCGCCCAGCATGAAGAACGAGCCGTGCGCCAGACTTACCACATTCATCAGGCCGAAGATCAGCGACAGCCCGGCCGCCATGAGGAACAACAGCACGCCGTAGACCAGCCCGTTCAAAAGCTGGGCGACAAACAAGTCCATTGTGCTGCTCTATGACGCGTCAGTAGATCTTCTTACCCGGATCCTGGACGTCCTTGGCGGTGGACAGGATCTTGGTCGAAATGCCGTCACCCTTCTCGATGACCTGCGCGATATAGATGTTCTGGATCGGATTATGCGTCGCCGGATCCATGCGGAACGGTCCGCGCGGCGCATTGAATTTGACCTTGCTCATCGCGTCGGCGAGCTTGTCCTTGTCGGACGCGTCGCCGCCGGTCGCTTTCAACGCTTCGGCAAGCGCCTTGGCGCCGACATAGCCGTAGTCGGCGAACAGATCCGGCGAATATTTGTATTTCGCCTTGAAAGCCGTGGCGAACTCCTTGCTCTCCGGATTGTCGACGGTATCGGTATAGGTCAGCGCCGAGATGACGCCGATCGCGGACTTGCCGAGCGAGCTCACGGTCTGCGAGTTGATCATGGTGAAGCCGGTGAGCGGCATCTTCTCCTTGAGGCCGAATTCGGAATATTGCTGCACGAAGCGCGCGGCGTCGGCGCCCGGCATGAAGTCGTAGGTCACGGGAGGATTGATCGACTTGATGTCGGTCAGATAGGCGCTGTAATCGTTGGTGCCGAGCGGCGGCCAGATCTCCTTGAGCACCTTGCCGCCCTTGGCGGCATAGGGTCCCTTGAACTGATTCATCACGTCGTGGCCGCCGGCATAATCCGACGCGGTGAGCACGATCTCCTTGCCGAGCTTGTCATAGATATAGTCGGCCATCGGCCCGGACAGCTGAAAGGTCGAGATCGAGGTACGGAACAGATACGGATAGCGGTCCCAGGTGATGGCGTCGGTGCCGGCGCCGGACACGATATAGAACGCCTTCTGCTGCTTCATGTAGTTGAGCACCGCAAGCGCCACGTTGCTCGCCTGGATACCAATCACCAGATCGACCTTGTCGCTCTCGACGAGCTTCTTGGCCTTCTGCAGGCCGACCTGCGGATTGAACTGATCGTCTTCCTTGATGATCTCGATCTTGCGTCCGGCCACCGTCCAATTGATGCTGTCGAAGAACAGCGACATGGCGTTGAAATTCGCCTCGCCGGCATAGGCGAGACCGCCGGTATAGGTGTTGATATTGCCGATGCGGATCGGCGTAGCTTGTGCCAGAACGCTGGGCGCCGCGAGGCCCGAGGCCAGAGCGAGACCGGCGCCGGCCGAGTGCTTCATGAATGCGCGTCGTGACACCGCGCCGTTGCGCGCGCCTTGCTTTTTCATTGTCTCTCTCCCTAGCCACCAGACGGCAGCCGCCGTCATATTAGACGCTCCCGGACGCGGATCGCTAGAGGAGTTTTGGCAAAGTCGACCGGGCGCATTTGCAGAGCCGCGCGATTGCAGCGGACGCGCGCGCCCGATAATGAAGCATGACGAGAACCGCCGCCGCGGCATCGCGCCGCGCCGCAACGGGTGAACAACAAACACGTGCGGTAATCGCACAGCGGGTGGATGAATGACTTTGGAATTCGGCGTGTTCGATCATCTCGATCGCAATGATCTGCCGTTGAGCGATTTCTACGAACAGCGGCTCAAGGTCATCGAGGCGTTCGATCGTCATGGCTTTTATGCCTACCACCTGGCCGAGCATCATTTCACGCCGCTCGGCATGGCGCCCTCACCCAGCGTATTCCTCTCGGCACTCGCGCAACGCACGCGGCGCCTGCGCTTCGGCACCTTCGTCTATGTGCTGCCGGCGCACCATCCGTTGCGGGTGCTCGAGGAGATCTGCATGCTCGATCATATGAGCGGCGGGCGCATCGAGATCGGCTTCGGGCGCGGCTCGGTGCCCTACGAGATTTCCTATTACGGCGCGAATGCCGAAGAGCGGCAGCAGGTCTACGCCGAACGCCTCGAACTCATTCTCAAGGCGTTCACGGTCAAGACGCTCGACTGGAACGGCCGTTACGACAAGTTCGAGAACGTGCCGATGGAGATGTCGTCCTATCAGAAGCCGCATCCGCCGCTGTGGTACGGCGCGCATTCGCCGGACAGCGCCGAGCGCGCCGCGCGCAAGGGCCTGAGCATCGTCACCAACGACATGCCGGACAATACCCGCGCCATTGTCGCGCGCTACCGACAAGTTTGGAGCGAAGCGCAAGGCGACACAGTCCCGGCGCCCAAAATCGGCATGGTCCGGTTCATTCTGGTCTCGGACACAGATGCGCAAGCCATGACCATCGCCCGCCGCGCCTATCTGCACTGGCGCAAGAGCTTCTGCCATGCCTGGGAGTTGAACGGCGCTTCACCGAATTCGCCACTGAACCGGGATAGCTTCGATACTCTTATTACCCAAGGCCAGGCCATCGCCGGCTCGCCCGAGACGGTGCGCGCCTTCCTGGCGTCGCAGATCGAGGACAGCGGCGGCAACTATGTCGTCGGACAGTTCTGCTTCGGCGATCTCACGCTCGACGAGATGCTGCACTCGGTCGAATTGTTTGCGGCAAAGGTCATTCCGGGCTTGCGAAAATTGCCCGGCGCTTGATTGCGCCGGCAGCCGCCGCAAGAAAATCGACAAGCAGGCTGGCAAAGCCGCCGAGAAGCGGGCAAAAAGCACGCATGAGCGACCTGCACGGGCATTTCGTCTGGTACGAGTTGATGACGACCGACATGGCCGCGGCGCGGAATTTTTATGCCAATGTCGCGGGTTGGAGCACGCACGATGCGTCGGCGCCCGGCATGCCCTATACGCTGTTGAACCTGGGCGAAACCGGCATCGGCGGGCTGATGCCGCTGCCGCCGGAGGCGCGGCGAACCGGCGGGCAGCCGCGCTGGCTCGGCTATGTCGCCGTCGACGACGTCGATGCCGCAGTCGCCCATGTCACCAAGCTCGGCGGCACAGTGCTCCTACCACCGGTCGACATTCCCGGCGTCGGCCGTTTCGCCATCATCACCGACCCGCAAGCAGCGACCCTTGCTCTGATCAAGCCACCGGACGACGCGCAAGCGGCGGCGCAGGCGCCGGGCAAGGCGGAAGGCGTCGGCTGGCATGAATTGCTCGCCGCCGACTCGGCAACGGCCTTCGACTTTTACGGAGCGCTGTTCGGCTGGCACAAAGGCAAGATCGAAACCAAGTCGAGCGGAAACTATCAGCCGTTTTTGATCGGAGCGGAGCATTTCGGCGGCATATTCACCAAGCCGGCATTCGTGCCGGCACCGTTCTGGCTCTATTATTTCAACATCAGAGACATGGGCGCCGCGGTCGAGAAGGTCGTAGCGCTCGGCGGCAAGGTCCTCGAAGGTCCAGTCGACATGGCGAGCGGCAGCCGGATCGCACGCTGCGAGGATCCGCAGGGTGCCATATTCGCGCTGATGGAACGGACCAAAGAGAAAGTCGTGGGTTATTTCGCCCGCGGCGGCCCCTCACCCGATCCCAGCGGCCGACGCTGGTCCTGGTAAGGCCAATCAGCTTTGGCAGATTTTAGTGGAGCATGATCTTTTCCGAAAACCGGCTTCCACTTTTCGGGATCATGCTCTAACACCGCGGCCAAGCGCGAATTGGCCGACCGGCCCTTCGACGTGAAAGTCGAGCCCGGTCATTTTCGCGAACAGTTCGATATTGGTGGTTCCGATGGCGCAGCCGCCGAGCCCCATATCGGCTGCCATAAGATAAAGTGTCTGCATCAGGACGCCGGTGTCCTTGAGAATGAGCGAATAGGCTATCGAGCTGTATTTCCACGACACCCGGCCGAAACGCGCGGCGATGGTGACCAGGATCTGCGGCGCGCCTGATTCACCCATGGCAAATTCGGCGCCCTGCAACATCGCGTCGAAATCGCGGTGATGAACGGCGATCGGCACCAGAGCGTGCGCGTCCGGGTCGTAGTGATAAAAACCGCGCGGCAAGCCTTCGCAGGCATTGACGGCGAGATAGAGCTCAAGCTCGTAGCTGGCGCCGCCCGACGGATAGGGCCGCACCGTGTGTGTCAGCGTCGGGCCGCCGCCGGCGGGATCCGACTGCGGGTCAAATGGCGTTTCGACCGTCTCGGAAATGCGTGCAGCGCTGTCGAGAAATTGCGACAGCTCCGTAAGCGTGATCGGCGCCCTGTCGTCGAAGTCGCGCGTCGAGCGCCGTTCCTTGAAGAGTTTGGCGGCAGACGGCTCCTGCACCGCCGCGGATGGAAAACGACGCAGATCGATCTTTTCGCCGGGCCAACTCGGCCGCACCGCAGGCAGTGGCTCGACGACGTCCATATAGGAGTAGACCCCGCCGACAAGATTGGCGTGCCGGCCCTCGGTGCTGCGGGCGTGGAACAGGAGATCGTGAAAATCCCACAGCACAAGATTGCCATCGCCTTCGTTTGGCCGCAGGCCCTTGTCCTTGGACGAAACCTTGAACAGGATCCGGCTGTCGAGCAGCAAAGCGAGAAGGTCGAGACCGGGAAAGCCCGGCTGGCGCCGCAGGGTTTTGACCGTTTGCGGCGTCGCCAAAGCGGCCAGCAGCGCAGCGACCTTCGGATCGCCGATCTTGAACAAGGCGCCGGCTCGCGGCGATTCCAATACCAAGTCATCGGCGCGCCGCCGCAAATAGGCAAAGCGCGAGAGAACAAGCCTATCGGTGTCGCGCAACCGCGGCAGTTGCGGCCAATAATCCGGAAGCTGCGGCTCGATGACGACCTGGTCGCTGCCGCCGCGCGGATGTCGGAGGCGATATTCGATCAGCCCGCGCGCGGCGAGGCGCCGAACGAACGCATCGAGCTCCCTGTCGACGCTCCGCTTTGGCGCCGTAAACAGGCTCAATGGCAAACCGGTCCGGAGATCGCGGGCGCGGCCGGCGGCCTCGGCGCTCAGCCGGCCGAACGGGACCGACTGGCCGTCGAAGGCGACCGCGGTATCGCCCGCCGCCGACACTTCGAACGAAATATGTTGCAGGAGCCGCACGGCAGGACCCGCCGCCGGCGCCTGTCGCTTTTTTTTGGTTCGGCTCGAGCGCAAGCGAAAGCATTCTCACGTGTGGGGATGGGCCGGATTGAGATCGGCTTCCGCGACCGGACGGTCGAGCCAGCCGAGCTTGACCGGAACATCGTAAAGCCTTCCGGGCCCATAGCGGCGATAGAAATGGCGCATGCCGGGAACGATCACGCGCATGACCGGAACGTCGATGTCGGGACGCGTCTGATCGAGCACCAGGAAATCGAGCCCGGCGCGCTTGGCGATATCGACGCAAGCCAGCGCCTGCTCGCGCGTATCGAGGCGGCCGAAATCGGCGCCGAGCCCCTTCGGCGGCGTCGCCGAACCCTTGGGCAGCAAATAGGGATGATCCTGCAAGCGAAACGGAATGCCCTCATCGTGGCCCGACGTATCGCGGCCGCCCAGAAGTCCGATGGACAAGAATTGGTTGAGCTCGGTCAGGCTTCGCAGCATCGCGATCCGCGCGTCGAAATGCGAGCCCGAGCCATATTCGACGAATTCGACCCCATCCTTGTTCGAATGGGACATCGCGACATAGGTCGGCACGCCGAGATCGGTGGTGATGTCGATCGCCCAGACTTTGCGGCCGGTCGCGGCGAGCTGATCCCTCAGATCGCGCATATAGGGGTCGTCGAACTGGTCCAGATCGACTTCACCGCGCTGCACGCGATTATACCACCAGATGGCGTAGGAATCGCGCTCGACGAGCTCGAGAAAGCCCTGCACGATTGCTTCCTCGTGCGTATTGCCGGCGGCGCAGCCGTTCGAATCGGAATTGATCAGCTGCTCGGGCGATGGGCCGCCCTTGTAGAAATAATACAGGAAGCTCGTCGGCAGATATCTGAAGGTGTTGTCGCGCAGCGACCAGACCGGCGACCAATCCATCGGCGCTGACGGATCGAACGGCAGCGGCGTCGGCGTGCCCTGGTGCTCGTGCTCCTCGTGGTCGTGCACGTGCGCACCGGGCGGCGCTTGCATCATTTTTTGATAGAGACTTTGCGCCTTGCGATATTGGCTGTCGCTGAACAGGAGAACGTCATTGGGGACGATCGCCTCGCCCGGCGCGAAATCGGTATAGCGACGGGTGACGCGGATTTCATCGCCCTGATAGATGCCGCAATAGCGCTCGATCGCTTCCATCAGCGCGCTGGCTTCGCCCTGCTCCGCCGTACTGCCCTTGCCGAAACTGCCGCCGCTTAAGCCCGCGCGCAGCTCGTCAACCGAGTCGACGAAACCAGCGAAATTGTGCCCGGCATAGTAATTGGTATTGAGCGGCAGATCGACTTCGAGCCGTTCGAGCTTGTTGACCACGCCGGTGAGCGCGCTGACATGCTTCTTGTTGCGCGCCACTGTGGCCCGCGACGATACCGACCGATAGCCGCCAGAGGTCATGATCAGCTGCGTTCCGCCCTTGAGCTCGATCGGCTCCGGCGCGCGGCGCGGGTCGCGCAGCTTCTTCTGGCCGCAAACCGGGCACTGCGGACGGTGGGTGACGTAGTGCTTGACGATGCTCGCGCCCAGAAGATCGAGACTGACGACATGATCGCGCAAATCGGTGCGGAACTCGGTGACAATCGCCTTGGCGATCTCGATGGCGGCCAGCGCGGTCGAGCTTTGTCCGAGCGTGTCCTTGGCAAGCGGCGACGAGGCGACGCGGCGCGCCTGTTTGCGTTCAAGCAGCGCCTTGATTTCGCGATTGCGCGCCATGCGGTCGGAAAGGCACGCCCAGCAGGCGCTCTTGCCCGGCGCGAGCACCGGACCGACCAGGGGAAAAATGCCCGACGGCTGCACCAGGAGCCACGGCGTCTTGTCGGCCAGCTGCTTCTTGTTGAGCTCGGCAAGCTTCGGCTCGAGATAGTCGTTGACGACGACCACGTTCAGATCGGCTTTGCCGGTAACGATGCGAACGCCGAGCTTCTTCAACGCCGCCGTGAGCGCATCCGCGCCCTTCACGTCGATCGCTTGCACCCGCACCCGGCACTTTTTCAGATTCTCGTCGGCGACCGCGGGCGGAACGCCCAGGCTTGCCCAATAGGCGGCCGGAATGCCGGCCGACGACGGCGCCTTGGGAATGACATAACCGCGATCGATCAGGCGCTTGAATGCCTCGTTGATCAGGTCGGCCGGATATTTCTTGCCAAGGTCGCGGGCGATCTGGGCAAAGCTCTTGCCGCTGCCGATCGCATCGGCGACCGCACAATAAAGCTCGCCGTAGAGAAAGAATTTCCGGTCCTCGCTATAGAGGCACACTGTCCCCGGCGGCAGGACATAGACCGAAAGATGGGGTGCGAATTGCGGGATGCCCTTGAGCTGCGGCGCGCGCTTGTCGCGGTCGCCCTCCGCGGGACCTGATCGCCGGACCGCGGGCTTCTTGACGCCTGTATGGATCGCCATCGCTGAGACGGATTACGTTGGAGCACACGCCGCGGCGGAACATCCGAGGCGAATAAGCAACTGCAGCAAATACGCCCGATGAGCGCAAGCCATAACAAAGACACAGGCTCAGCCGGGTCAACAAAGACCCGGCCAAGACCTGTGCCAAATCACTGTGCTACGGACCTGCGCCAACTTGGCGTAGTGGAAACGCGAATCGCGCTTAGCAAGCGCGGCAGCGTCCTATCGACCAGCAGCAGCCACCGCAGCCACCGCAGCCGCCGCAGCCTCTCCAGCCGCAGCCGCAACGGCCGCAACCACCGCAACGGCAACCCCAGGCGGTCTTCTGGCCGAGATTGCTCGTCGCTGCATTCTCTTTGTCGAACACGTAGAAGGTCGACAGGCTGACGTCGGACATCTCTTCCTCGCCGAGGAAGAGCTGATGCTGCGTCGCGTTCTGCGCCGGCACATCGGCCGTTGTTGCGGCAGTCGATGCATGCGCTGCACCAACCATAGCAAAAGACACACCGGCGATTCCCAGAACGGGAACGGCCTTACTCCGGTTTCGCTTCGAAGATTGCTTTGCGCGAGCCATTCGAAAATCCTCCCATACCTGTGGGCGTTTTGCTCGTAACGATCGAGCCGCGATCAATGCGCGTCGCTATTGTACGCTTGACCAACGCAGCCAAGCAAGAGACGAGCAGGTCGAGAACCACATTAATTCAATTGCATATCGGCAATGTAACGGCGCCTTGCCGCTATTCGTTCCACGAAGCCGCCATTTTCGATTCGGTGAAACTGGTGAAGATGAACAGTCGCTGAACGGAGTGGCAGTATCGTACCGGAAAAGCGCATCTTCACTGTTCGATGACCACGCCGACAACATCCTGCAGCCGCCGGCAATGCGTGCAACGCAGCAGAGGCTAGAACAGCACCAGGCGCATCAATTCGTTGTGACTCGAAATGCCAAGCCGGGCATAAGCGCGCTTGCGGTAAGTGAGCACGGTATTGACGCTGATGCCGAGCGCGAGCGCGAGCGCTTCCGAGCTCTTGCCTTGCATGATGCCGACGCAGACCTCCGATTCGCGCCGCGTCATTTGCGGCATGACCTGGCGCAGCCGGCGCGCCAATACCTCCGAATCACCGCTCCCGTCGGCGCCGCGATGTGCATCATGCTTGGCCAGCAGCGCGAACATGATCGCGGCGGATTCGAGCACCGGGGTGAAATCCGCTACGACGAAGCGTCCGCGCCGCGCGCTGCGATAAAGATTGAGCCGTATTGTCTCCGCGCCGTGATGCCGGATGATCGAGAAGCGGTCGACCAGATCGACGACGGAATAGCAGTCGTGGCGATAGGCATCGTGACCGATATCGTCGGAGAAGACACGAACCGCGATCTCGTAGCCGCGCGAAACATTGCGGGCGCATACACGATTGGCCGGATCGTGGTTCCAGTAATGCTTGAGATATTTTTCGGCGACGATCCGAGCAACCGGCGTCGCGCCGCGATTGATGGCACATAAAAGTCGCGGCGGCGTATCCGGCGAACTGGCAAACGCCGTGAGATGCTCGCAGGCCGTCGCATCCCGCATGATCTTGAAGAACGAGGGCTCGAAATGCGGCGCGCCGATCTTGCCGATCAGATCGCCGATCTGACGGCTGATCGCGCTGCTGCCGTTGCGGCCGCTTTCAAGATTATAGGTTTCCATGACGCGCGGAACATTATCTGTTGGCGGCCTCGCGGCTGTCACCACCGCATGTGACAGCCGACTTTTGCTCGTTGTGACACTTTACTCCGGACTTGGCTCCGGAGCCAGCCGGCCATAAGCGCCGGCAAGAGGCCTTTTGCCGCCCGGCACCAGAGGCCAATGGCGAACAAGCCGACGGAGGACACCATGCTCTGCAAAAAGCTGCATCACGCCGCCTTCCGCTGCAAGGATGCGCGGAAGACCGTGGACTTCTACACCAAGGTGCTCGGCCTCAAATTCGCGCATGCCATGGGCGAGGATCACGTTCCCTCGACCGGGAAATATAGCCCCCACGTGCACATCTTCCTGGAAATGGAAGACGGCAGCTCGATTGCGTTCTTTGAATGCCCGAACGACCCCGGTCAGATGAAGGACATGGAGTCGCCCGACTGGATCCAGCACTTCGCCTTCGAGGTCGAGAGCGCCGAGGCGCTGCTCAAGGCCAAAGCCGACATGGAGGCGAAAGGCGTCAAGGTGATCGGTCCGACCAATCATGACGATTTTATCGAGTCGATCTATTTCTTCGATCCGTCCGGGCATAGGCTCGAACTGACGGTGCGGACCGAACGCGACCAAAAACGCATCAAACAGTTCGAAGAGGAGGCGCCCAAGGTGCTCGATCTGTGGGACCAGACGCATGACTGGTCGCAACGCGAAAAGATGTTCGGCGGCAAGACCGGCTATAGTCGCGGCGCCTGAAATCTTCCGCCAAGACACTGCGCAGCGCGCCAGCCGTAAGAAGTCAACCGCGCGGCGGCCGACAAGATGAAGCCCAACGCGGCTTTAGAGGAAACGCCAAGAAGCGCCAAGGAAACCCCGAGGGAACGCCGATGAGACGCATTGTTCAAGCCATCGTGCTTGCCGCTCTCGCAGCGCCATTGTGGCTGGCGCTTGGACCGAGCCGAGCGGCCGCTGAGCCATATCCGGTCCGCCCGATCCGCATCCTGGTCGGCTTCGGCCCCGGATCGAGCGCCGACATCGTGGCCCGCGTCGTCGGCAAGCAGATGGAAGAGAGGCTCGGCCAGCCGGTCGTGGTCGAGAACCGGCCGGGCAACAGCAGCATGACTGCGGCCGAGACGGTCGCGCGTGCGCCCAACGACGGCTACGTCCTGTTCATGGCGACGGTTGCCCAGACCATCAATCCGGTCTTCACCCACACCGACTTCAACCTCGGCGAGGCGCTCGCCCCTATCACGCTCCTCGGCGTGGTGCCCAATGTGCTCGTGGCCTACCCATCGGTGCCGGCCAATAACGTGCGTGAGCTCATCGCGTACGCGAAGGCAAATCCGGACCGCCTCGCCTTCGGCACATCCGGCGCCGGCACCGCCAGTCATTTGGCTGCGGAACTGTTCAATCTCAAAGCCGGCACCAAGATCCTGCCGGTCCATTATGCGGGCGGCAGCAACCAGGCGATGGTCGATCTGCTCGCCGGACGCATCACGCTGATGTTCAATGTCGCGGCCACGCTCGCGCCGCAAGTCGAGAAAGGCAACCTCAAGGCGCTTGGCGTGGCGCAGAGCAAGCGCGCCGCGATCCTGCCGAACGTGCCGACCATGGCGGAGGGCGGCATGCCGGGCTTCGATGCCGGGATCTGGATCGGCCTCCTCGCGCCGGCCGGCACGCCTAAGCCGATCGTCGAAGCGCTGGCGCAGTCCGCCAACGCGGCGCTGAAGACCGAGCCGGTCAGCAATGCGCTGAAGACGCAAGGCATCGATCCGCTCGGCGGCACCCCGCAGCAATTCAACGAGTTCATTGCCGCCGATATCGAGAGGTGGAGCAATGTCGTGCATTCCGCGGGCTTGAGCAATTAGGAGACCCACGATGGTCTGGCATAAAACAATCGGCAACGGCCCGATCAAAGCCGTGGTCATTCACGGCTGGTTCTCCGATCACCGCATCTTCACGCCGATCTTCGACGCGCTCGATACCCGCCGCCACAGTTACGCGTTCTTCGATATTCGCGGCTACGGCCGTTCGCGCGATGTCGCGGGCGCGTTCAATATCGGCGAGGTCGCGGCCGACGCGATCGCGCTCGCCGACCGGCTCGGCTGGCAAGACTTTCACGTGATCGGCCACTCCATGGGCGGCAAGGCCGCGCAGAAAGTCGCGATGGATGCACCGGCGCGCGTCAAATCGGTCATCGGGGTGACACCGGTCCCGGCCCCGGCGCTGCCATTCGACGACAATCTGTTCAGCGTCTTCACCAAGGCTTGCGAGGACGACGCCACCGCACTTGGAGTGATCGGTGAGTCGGTCGGCAACCGGCTGTCGCCGGCCTGGCTGCGGCATCTCTTGGCCGGCGCGCGTGAAACAGCGCTGCCGAAAGCCTTCAAAAGCTATATGATCTCTTTCATCAAGGACGACTTCTCGGCAAACGTCCAAGCGGTCAAGGCGCCGATGCTGATTCTGGCAGGCCAACACGACAATGGCGTGAGCGAAGACACGGTGCGCGCGGTTTTTCCGGCGCTTTATCCTCAGGCAAAAGTCGAGACGATCGCGAATAGCGGACATTATCCGATGGTGGAAACCCCGATCGCATTGGCAACCCGCGTGGAGCAGTTCCTCGCGAGCCTATAAGGAACGTCCAAAGAAACGTCCAAGGGAACGACCTATGAAGCTCGCCTCCTTGAAATCCGGCAGCCGCGACGGCGCGCTCGCCGTCGTCGCCCGCAACCTGTCGAAATGCGTGCCGGTGCCGCGCATCGCGCACACGCTGCAGCATGCGATCGAGACGTGGAGCACGACCGCGCCGAAGCTGAAGGCAATCTACAATCATCTGAACGACGGCACTGCCGAACACGCCGAGCCGTTCGCGCCGGAACGCGCCGAAAGCCCGTTTCCGCGCGCCTATCAGTTCCTCGACGGCTCGGTCTATCTGAGCCACATGCAAAAGGCGCGCAAGGCGCGCGGCGCCGAAATGCCGGCGAATTTCGAAACCGAGCCGCTGATGTATCAAGCCGTATCCGACGGCTTCATCGGACCGGTCGACGACATGCCGCTGCCGACCGACGATCTTGGCGTCGATTTCGAGGCCGAGATCGCGGTCGTGGTCGATGACGTGCCGATGGGCACGTCCGCGGTCGAGGCTGTGTCGCATATCAAGCTTGTGATGCTGCTCAACGACTTCACGCTGCGGACGCTGACGCGCACCGAACTGCCGAAGGGCTTTGGCTTCATGCAGGCCAAGCCGACCAGCGGCTTCTCCCCCGTCGCCGTCACGCCCGACGAATTGCCGCAATGGGACGGCCAGAAACTCAATGTGCGGCTGATTTCGTCGGTCAACGGCCGCAAGGTCGGCTCGCCGCATGCCGGCCATGACATGTTCTTCACCTATCCGCAGCTCATTGCCCATGCCGCGCGCACCCGCAGGCTCGGCGCCGGCACCATCCTCGGGGCCGGTACCGTCGCCAACAAGCACGAAGGCTCGGGCTCGTCCTGCATCGCTGAAATCCGCGCCAATGAGGAACTGGCCAACGGCAAAGCGTCGACGCCGTTCCTGAAATTCGGCGACCGCGTCCGCATCGAGGTCCTCGACGAGGCCGGGCGCACGATCTTCGGCGCCATCGATCAGCGCGTCGCCAAGGCGCCGGCCGCGCCCACCGAGTAGCATGCGGCGGTCGGCAGTTCGTTGCAATGGGCGGTGTTTCGCGCGATCTATACCGACCGCAACGCCCAGGCCCAGCTCGCCGCCGCGCAGCTCGGCTCGGATACGATTCGTCAACGAGGACGAAATGAAGATGCATCCAGTCGAAGTGTTCGACGTGCAGCGGCCGTGGGACAATTTCGTCGCCCGGCTGCCGAAATGATGAGAGACGCCAAGCACGCTCTGGCGCTCGTTCTTCTGCTGTGGCTGCTGTCGCCACTCTCGGCCCAGGCCGACAAGCTCGATGACATCAAGGGCCGCGGCACTCTCCTGATCGGAGCGACCGAGAGCTCGCCACCGTTCTGCTTTCGTGACGGCGGCAAAGGCATCGTCGGCTATGACGTCGATCTTGCCGCGCGCGTGGCCGATGAACTCGGCGTCAAAACGCAAACGGTGCCTATCATCAATGCCGAGCGTATTTCGGCTTTGCAGCGGGACCGCGTCGACCTAGTCGCCGCCGGCATGACCCGGTCGAAAGAGCGCGCCAACGACATCGATTTCAGCTTCGCCTATCTCGATTCGCCGCACAAAGTTCTGGTGCGCAAGTCAGCCGGCATCGTCCGCGTCGCGGAGTTGGCCGAGCACAAGCTTGCGCTGGTGAAGTCGGCAAGCGTAGACGCGGAGCTGAAAGCTGCGGTGCCGACTTTGGACATTGTGTTCTTCGACGATTACGCCATGGCATTCGCCGCGCTCGCCGACGGGCGGGTCGATGGCTTCCTCGCCGACAAGATGCTGCTGCTGTGGTTCGCGCAGAAAAGCGGACACCCCGACGATTTCGACTTGATCGACGGCTATGAATTGCCGCGCACCGCGGGCTTCGCCATAAAGAAGAACGAGCCGCGTTTCCTCGACTTTGTCGATCGGGCGCTTCTCAAGATCGAGGCTTCCGGCGAGGCGGCGAAGATTTTCGACCGTTGGTTCGCGCCGCTGCCGCGCACGTTTCGTATCGCGCCGGATTGACGCCGCACAAGGTGCGCTAAGATTCGGCAACCCGCGGCTCAGCCCAGGACCGTTCGTTCTTATCCTTTGCCCTGAAGGCCGCGATCGCCGCGCGATAGCTCTCCGTCACGTCGATATCGTCCCAGCCGTTGAGCAGACGCATGCGCCGCACCGGATCGATGGCAAAGCGGTAGGTCCGGTCGCCGCAGACGATCGTCTGTTGCTCCAGATCGACAGTGACCAGCAGTGCCGGCCGCTGCAGTCAAGGCCGGCGATCATTTCGGCGGCTTCGTCATCAGTCACCGCAGCGGTGAGCAGGCCGTTCTGTACAGAATTGCCGGCGAAGATGTCACCGAAGGATGGCGCGATCACGCAGCGTATGCCGTAGTCGTAAAGCGCATAGACCGCGGCCTCGCGCGACGAACCGCAGCCGAAATTGCGCGCCGCGACCACGATCTTGGTGTTGCGCCATTGCGGCCTGTTGAGCGGAAAGTCCGGATTCTCCTCGCCCGAGGCGCGGAAGCGCAGGTCGTTGAACAGGACCTTGCCGATGCCTTGCGCACGCGTCCATTTCAGATAGCGCGCCGGCAAAATCTGATCGGTGTTCACATTGCTCTGATCGATCGGACAGGCGGCGGCCGTGAACGTGGTGAATTTGTCCATGGTGCTTAGACCTTCCGGCTGCCGAGAAGAGGACGCACATCGGCGAGACGGCCGGTGACCGCGGCCGCCGCTACCATCGCCGGCGACATTAAATGTGTCCGCGCGCCGGGACCCTGACGGCCGCGGAAATTGCGGTTCGTGGTCGAGGCACAGCGTTCTCCCGGCGCGACCAGATCGCCATTGATGCCGACGCACATCGAACAGCCGGACTCGCCCCATTCGAGGCCGGCATCGCGGAAGACGCGGTCGAGTCCCTCGTCTTCGGCCTGCCGCTTGACCAGCGAGGAGCCGGCCGACACCAGGCCCGGCACCTTGCTGGTGCGGCCGGACAGCACCGCCGCCGCGGCGCGCAGATCCTCGATCCGGGCATTGGTGCAGGAACCGATAAAGACACGATCGACATTGATGTCGGTCAGCTTCTTGCCGGGTGCGATGCCCATATAGTCGAGCGCGTCACGCAGATATTTGGCGCGCTCGGCATTGGTCTCGCGCGCCGGATCGGGCACGCTGGCATCGATCGGCAACGCGTCCTGCGGGCTCGTGCCCCAGGTCACGATCGGCGCGACATGCGCGCCATCGACACTGACCTCGCGATCGAACGGCGCGCCGGCATCGCTTGCAAGCTTCGACCAGGCCTTCGACCGCCCTGTCGAACGCCGCGCCGGCGGGCGCATAGGGGCGGCCCTTCAGATAAGCGAAGGTTGTGGCATCGGGCGCGACCATGCCGCAGCGCGCGCCGGCTTCGATCGACATATTACATAACGTCAGCCGCCCTTCCATCGACAGCGCGCGGATCGCGGAGCCGGCAAACTCAACGGCACATCCCGTCGCGCCATCGACGCCGATACGGCCGATGATCGCAAGCACGATGTCTTTTGCCGAAATGCCCGGCGCCACCGCGCCGTCCACGATCACGCGCATGCGCTGCGGTTTCTTCTGCCAGATCGTCTGCGTCATCAGCACATGTGCGACTTCGGAAGCGCCGATGCCGAAGGCATAGGCGCCGAGCGCGCCGTGGGTCGAGGTGTGGCTGTCGCCGCAGACGATCAATAGGCCGGGCAAGGTCAGGCCCTGTTCCGGCCCGACGACATGCACGATGCCTTGGCGCGGATCGTCGAGGCCGAACAGCCTGACGCCGTGCTTTTTCGTATTGTCCTCGACTTGGCGCACCATGCGCGCGATTTCAGGATTGGCGATGTCGCGACGCGCGCCGCGCGTCGGCACATAATGATCGGCCACGCCGAACGTCAGTTCGGGCTCCGCCACCGAGACGCCGCGTTCGGCAAGCTTGGCGAAGGCGTGAAACGAGCCTTCATGGACATAATGGCGATCTACCCAGAGCAGCGACTCGCCGTCGTCGCGCCGCACGATTTCGTGCGCGCTCCATAGCTTGTCGACGATGGTTTGCGGCTGGCTCACGCGTGCAGCTGGTTTGGCTCTTCGGATCGCTCGTTTATGGCGCGGTTACGATAGTATAGCTACCGCCGCCGACCAATGTTAGGCTTCCTCGATCAGCAGGAGGGGCATATGTCTCGTCGATTTTTGCAACTGAGCCGCCGCACATTCCTACGTTCGACCGCGCTCGGCGCGACCGCCTCCGCCGCGCTGCTGCAGGCACCGGCCGTGCTGCGCGCGCAAGGCGCCGCGGTGAAAATCGGCGTGTTGCATCCGGTCTCCGGCGCGCTGTCCTATTCCGGACAACAGGGCCGCCTCGGCGCCACCATGGCGATCGACGACATCAATGCGGCCGGCGGCATCAAGGCGCTGGGCGGCGCCAAGATCGACCCCATGCTCGGCGATGCGCAATCGACGCCGGACGGCGGCAATGCCGAGGTCGAGAAGATGAATTCGGCCGGCGTATCCGCCGTGGTCGGCGGCTATGCCAGCGCGATCTGCCTCGCCGCGAGCCAAACCGCGGCGCGTTACGACCTGCCCTATGTGGTCGATGTCGGCGTCGTCGACAGCATCGTCACCCGCGGCTTGAAAAATACGTTCCGCTTCGGGCCCGGCTTTGGCGTCATCGCCAAGACCGCGCTCGAGAATCTGGTGACGATCAACGATCAGGCCGGCAAGCCGGCCAAGACGGTGATGATCGTGCATGAGGATTCCGCGTTCGGCGCAGGCCTCGCCAAGCTCCTCAACGCGCAGCTGCCGGACCGCGGTTTCCAAGTTCTGGAGACGATCCCGCATCCGACGCCGACCCGCGAATTCGAAAGCGTGGTGCTGAAGATCAAGGCGGCGAACCCCGATCTCGTCATTCCGGCCAACTACTATAATGAATATGTCCTGCTCGCCCGCACCATGCAGCAGCAGCGCGTGCGGCCGAAGGGCATCTATTCGGTGCTTGGCGGCGCGGCCTCATCCTACAAATTCGTCAAGGAATTTCCCGAGGCCGCCCAATACATCATGGACTGCAATCACTGGTTCGATCCGAAGAACCCCAAGGCAGTGGCATTGAAGAAGCGGGTCGAGGACAAGGGGCAGTTCTACACCTACGAAGTCTACATGAACTATTCCTGCGTGCTGCTCCTCGCCGACGCGCTCGAACGCGGCGCCAGCACCGACCGCGCCAAGGTCACCGATGCACTGGCAAACTCGACCTTCAGCGGGCATCTGATGCCGTATGGACCGACCAAGTTCGTCAACGGCCAGAACGAAGGCGCGGCGCCGGTGAACACGCAGGTACAGGGCAACGACATCCAGGTGATCCTGCCGGCGCAATTCGCCTCGGCAAAGCCGGTCTTCCCGATGCCGAAGGCTTAACCACCGGATTGGAGTATCGAACGCCGCCATGCTGTCTCCGGTCATTCTGGTGCCCGCCGTGCTCAACGGCTTGATGACCGGAGCCGTCTACGCGCTGGTAGCGCTCGGCCTCACGCTGGTTTACGGCGTCCTGCACATCATCAATTTCGCGCATGGCGCGCTATTGACCGCGGCGATGTTCGCCGCGTTCTTCGCCTATACGCTGCTCGGGCTTGACCCCTATCTGGCGGTGTTTCTGCTGGCGCCGGTGTTCTTCGTGGCCGGCTACGCGCTGCAGCGCTTCGTCATCGGGCCGGCGGCGCATGGCGAGGATCGTAATTTCCTTCTGGTCACGCTCGGGCTGGCGATCGTGATCGAGAATGCGCTGCTTTATTTCTTCCGCGCCGATACCCGCACCATCAACCTGTCCTATGCCTTCGACGTGGTTGAGCTCGGCTCCGCTTTCATCGCAGTGCCGCGCCTCGTTGCGCTCGGCGCCGTCGTCGTCGTCGCGATCGTGCTGTGGCTCATCATGCAATGGACCGACACCGGCAAGGCGATCCGCGCGGTGGCCAAGGAGAAACTCGGCGCCGAGCTCTGCGGCATCGATGTCGCGCATATTTATGCCGTCACGTTTGGGCTCGGCACAGCTTGCGTCGCCGTCGCCGCCTGCCTTCTGATGCCGACATATTATGTCAACCCGACCGCGGGCGAGGCCTTCGTGCTGATCGCCTTCACCATCGTCGTGCTCGGCGGCATGGGCTCGATCGCCGGCGCGCTGATCGGTGGCCTGTTCGTCGGCATTGTCGAGAGCCTGTCCAGCGTGTTTCTCGGCCAGTCCTTGGGCCAGATCGGAATATTCGTCTTGTTCATCGCCATGCTGCTCGTCCGCCCGAGCGGCTTGTTCGGCGCGCGCGCGTGAAGACATACCTGCCGATCGCTATTGCCGTCGTGCTGCTCGCCGCCGTGCCGCTGTTCACGTCGTCGAATGTCGTGCTCAATTTCCTGGTAGCGGCCTTGCTGATCGCGCTCGCCGGCCAGGGCTGGAATTTGCTGGGCGGCTATGGCGGACAATATTCATTCGGCCATGCGGCGTTTTTCGGCACCGCGGCCTATGCCACCGCCATTCTGCAGGTGCGCTACGGCGTCAATGCCTGGCTCGGATTTGCGGCCGGCATCGCCGCCGGCGCTCTGGTCGGCGCCGTGATCGGCGCACTGACGTTTCGCTCCGGACTGAAAGGCTCGTATTTCTCGCTGGTCACACTCGCTTTCGCCGAGGTACTGCGCATTGTCGCCAGCGTTGCCCCGATCACCGGAGCCGGCGTCGGCACGCTGATCCCGCTCGATCTGCACGCACGCGCGTTTCAGTTTCAGAGCCGGGTGCCATTTTATTTCATCGCGCTGGGGCTCGTCGCGCTATCGCTGATCGTGGTGCGGGCGGTCGAGAACAGCCGGTTCGGCGCTTATCTTGTCGCCGTGCGCGAAAACGAGGACGCGGCGAGCGCGCTGGGCGTCGACGCATTTACGGTCAAGCTCTGCGCGATCACGCTGTCGGCCGCGATCACGGCGGCGGCCGGATGTTTCTATGCGCAATATTTCCTCTTCATCGATGCCGGGATCGCCTATGGCCCTTGGATTTCGATCGATGCCCTGCTGGCGCCCATTGTCGGCGGCGCCGGAACGGTGTTCGGGCCGCTCCTCGGCGCGCTCGTGATCAAGACGCTGGGCGAGACGACCAAGCTGATCACGGGCGATGCGCCGGGACTTGATCTCGTGATCTACGGCCTGCTGTTGGTCGGCGTCGTCGGACTGGCGCCGCGCGGTATCGCCGGACTGCTCACAGCTATCACGCGGCGGCGCGGCAGAGGCGCCGCCAAGCTGGAGCACGGCAATGGCTGACGTGCTCCTCAACGTGGAAAATGTCTCCAAGCGCTTCGGCGGCTTGCTCGCGGTCGACCGCGCGTCTCTGCGCGTCGCCGCCGGCCAGATCACGGCATTGATCGGGCCGAATGGCGCCGGCAAGACTACCTTGTTCTCGATCATCTCCGGCTTTCAGAAGCCGGATAGTGGGCGCATCGTCTACGATGGCGGCGATATTTCCGGCGAACCACCCCATCGCCTCGCGCGCCGCGGCATCGCGCGAACGTTTCAGATCGTCCAGCCGTTTGCCGGGCTCACTGTGCGGGAGAACATTGCGATCGGTGCGCATGCCTCGCATCGCGGACGCAGCGAAGCCCTCGCCGCCGCCGCCGAGATCGCACAATCGGTCGGGCTTGGCGCGCAGCTCGACGCGCCGGCGGCAACCTTGACGGTGGCAGGGCGCAAGCGGCTCGAGCTTGCGCGCGCGCTCGCAATCGCGCCGCGCTTGCTCCTGCTCGACGAAGTGCTGGCCGGACTGAACCCCTCGGAAATCCGCGACATGATCCCGGTGATCCGCGCCATCGCCGAGCGCGGCATCACCGTGCTGATGACCGAGCATGTGATGCAAGCGGTCATGAGTTCTCGCGGTGCACATTTTTGTTCTGGCGGAAGGCCGCGTCATCGCCGAAGGCACGCCGCAACTTGTCGCCGCCGATCCCCGCGTCATCGAAGCCTATCTCGGCCACGGCGCGGCGAAACGCATGGCGGCGGGAGGCGCGCATGGCTGAGCCGCCGACCTCTCAGCCAATTCTTGCCGTGAACGGCGTACATGCCGGTTACAGCGGCACCGAAATCCTGCGCGGGGTCGATTTGGTCGTGCATGCCGGCGAGATCGTCACCGTGCTCGGGGCAAACGGCACTGGAAAGTCGACATTGAGCATGACGCTGTCGGGAGTCGTAAAGCCGCGGCACGGCACCATCCGCTTCAAAGGCGCGAATATCGAGCACGACCGGCCGGCGGACATCGTCGCGCGCGGCCTGATCCAGGTGCCGGAGGGCCGCCGTGTCTTCCCGAACATGACGGTGCGTGAAAACCTCGATCTCGGCACCTATCGCCGCGGACGCGGACGCCGCACCACGAACCGCGATCGCGTGTTCACCATCTTCCCGCGGCTCGCCGAGCGGCAGTCGCAGCGCGCCGGAACGCTGTCCGGCGGCGAGCAGCAGATGCTGGCGATCGGCCGCGGCCTGATGGCTGAGCCGGAACTTTTGCTCCTCGACGAGCCGTCGCTCGGTCTTTCGCCGCTACTGGTCGAGGAGCTGTTCACCCTGATCAAGACGATCCATGCGCAAGGCACCGCGCTGCTCTTGATCGAGCAGAATGTGGTGCAAAGCCTGGAAGTGGCGCAGCGCGCCTATATCCTCGACAATGGCCGTTTCGTGCTCGAGGGCCTCGCGGCCGATATTGACAAAGACCCGGCGCTGCGGCGCGCTTATCTCGGACTGTGAAACTCAACACTTCAATTCTTGGACGATGCCAAATGCCTGATCCGGAATCCCTGCAATCGCGCCTTGCCCGCAAGCCGATCGCCGTCGCGCCCGGCGTCTATGACGCCTTCACTGCGCTGGTGGCGCAGCAAGCCGGCTTCACCACTCTATATGTCTCAGGCGCTGCGATCGCCTATACCCGGCTCGGCCGCCCCGACATCGGCCTCGTCAGCATGACGGAAGTCGCAGAAACTCTCGCATTGATCCGCGACCGCGTCACCGCGCATCTGATCGTCGACGCCGATACCGGCTACGGCAACGCGCTCAATGTCAGGCGCACGGTGCAGACCTTCGAGCGCGCCGGGGCCAACGGCATCCAGATTGAGGATCAGGACTTTCCCAAACGCTGCGGCCATCTCGACAACAAAGCCGTGATCCCGGCCGACGAAATGTGCGGCAAGATACGCGCCGCGCTCGACGCGCGGCGCGACCGCAATACGCTCATTATCGCTCGCACTGATGCTGTGGCGGTCGAGGGCTTCGACCACGCGATCGAGCGCGCCAACATGTATCGCGACGCGGGTGCGGATATGCTGTTCGTCGAAGCGCCGAAGACGCGCGATGATCTCGGCCGCATGGCCGCGGCTTTGCGCGGCAAGGTGCCATTCATGGCCAACATGGTCGAGGGCGGCAAGACGCCTATATTGCCCGCCAAGGAGCTCGAAGCGATGGGCTTCGCGCTGGTCATATTTCCGGGCGGCATCGTGCGCGCTTTCGGCCGTTTTGCGAGCGAATACTATGCTTCGCTCGCGGCACACGGTACGTCCGACCCATTTCGCGATCGGATGCTCGACTTCAATGGCCTCAACGATCTGATCGGCACGCCGGAAATGCTCGCTCTGGGCAAGCGTTATGAACCTTGACCGTGATCGCTAAGAAATAAGGGAAGCCGTATGCCGAAGCAGTTCGATCTCGTCATCAAGAATGCGCGCGTGGTGCGCCCGAAGAAGACATCGGTCGATTGTCTCGACATCGCCATCAAGGACGGCAAGATCAGCCGGCTCGCTCCGGACATTCCGGCAGACCAAGCCGAGCAAATTTTCGACGGCAAGAACCAGCTCGCTTTTCCGGGCTGTGTCGATGCGCATATGCATATCGGCATCTATTCGCCGCTTGCCGAGGACGCCGTGACGGAAAGCAAGGCCGCGGCGATGGGCGGCGTGACCTCAAGCCTCAACTACATCCGCACCGGACATTATTATCTCAATCGCGGCGGGCCCTACCGCGATTTCATGCCGGAAGTCTTCAAGCAGTCGGACGGCCGCTTCTGGGTCGACTACGGTTACCATGTCGCGCCGATCGAGGCCGCGCATATCGACGAGATGGAAGAACTCGCCCGCGATCACGGCGTCACCTCGTTCAAGATCTTCATGTTCTACGGCGGCTACGGGCTGCACGGGGCCTCCTCGAAGCAGAACGAATTCCTGATGATCGGCCCGGATGAGCGCTACGACATCGCGCATTTCGAATTCATCATGCGTTCGGCGCAGCGTCTCATGGATAAATACCCGGAGCTGGCGCCCTATATCAGCGTCAGCCTGCATTGCGAACTCGCCGACATTCTCAACGCCTATACCAAGATCGTCGAGCGTGAAGGCAAGCTGACCGGGCTTGCCGCCTACAGCGCCGCGCGCCCGCCGCACTCCGAGGGGCTCGCGATCTGGATTGCGTCCTATCTCGCCAACGAGACCAATTGCCTGAACATCAATCTTCTGCACCTGAGCTCGCGCAAGGCGATCGATGCGGCCTGGACCATGCAGCAGGTATTTCCGCATGTCGCATTCCGGCGCGAAGTCACTGTCGGGCACCTGCTTCTGGACACGAGCTGCGACTGCGCCGTCCATGCCAAGGTCAATCCGCCGATCCGGCCGCGCGAGGATGTCGAGGCGCTCTGGCAGGCCGTGCTCGATCGCAAGGTCGACTGGATCGTCAGCGATCACGCCTGCTGCTCGGCGGAGCAGAAATGGTCGAAGGACGATCCGACCAATATCTGGCTCGCCAAGTCGGGCTTCGGCGGCACCGAATATCTGCTGTCCGGCGTCATCAGCGAAGGCAGCAAACGTGGGATGTCCTACAACCACATGGCGGAACTGCTGAGCTTCAATCCGGCGCAGCGGTTCGGCCTTCACGGCAAAGGCGACATCGCGCCCGGCTCTGACGCCGACATCGTGTTGGTCGACCCGCATGCAAGCTTTGTGGTGCGGGCGGCAGAGTCGGAATCCGATCAGGGCTATACGCCCTTCGAAGGCGTGGAATTGACCGGCCGCGTCAAGAGCACCTTTCTGCGCGGCGCCTTGATCTATCACAACGGCAAGATCGTCGGTCCCCCGCGCGGCGAATATCTGCGCCGTCCGCTGATGCCCGTAGTCATGCGCCGTTGAGAATGCAATCGCGGACCGCTAGGCCGTGTGGCCGTCAAAGCCGCCGGATTTTGGTGTCTTCTTTTCGCGCTGCGGCGTCATTTTTGCTTTATCGGGGCCGCCCGGAATCCCTCGCGGACCCAGCCGCTCGCGCGCCACATCGTCTTCCGAGGGTCTTTCATTTTTCCGCTGCTTTTCTGTTACTTTTTCATTCATCGCCTCGCCTTCCCTAAAATACCGGCCAATAGCCCCCGCTGTCCCAACTCGCCGATCGGCGAACGCGTTCCGGAGGGAACCGCAATTGGTCTGCCTCGTTAAGTCGATGAGGAATATCAGGGAATCGCTATGTCCGTTCTGACTTCGTGTTCGGCTTGGGCTGCGCTTCTGTCATGCATGATTGGCGCCATGACGTGCTGGCCAGAAACCGCATACCAGTACCGTCGAGCGGCGACAGCGGTCCGCAGGCGTAATTCCTCCGGACCATAGCCCGAATTTGCGATGGTTACAGACAGCGTTGTTCTGCGGCATCGCGGCAGCAGCCTGATCGCTGCATTGCTCGCGCTGATGCCCGCCCCGGCGGCCGCCGCAGCCCCCAATTCGACCGCGGGGGCTCGGAAGTTCTGTTCTTTGCCGAACTCGCACTGCTGCTCGTTGTCGGCCGCCTGCTCGGCGAAGCCGCAAATCGTATCGGTCAACCCTCGGTGATCGGCCAGCTTCTCGGCGGCATCGTTTTGGGCCCGTCGGTGTTCGGACTGCTATTCCCCTCGGCGCAGCATTTACTGTTCCCGACCGGCGGCGCGCAGAAAAGCATGATCGACGCTGTCGCCGATCTCGGCGTTTTGATGCTGCTCTTGCTCACCGGCATGGAAACCGATCTGAAGCTGGTGCGCAGGGTCGGAAGCGCCGCCATAACGGTCGCGGCCGCGGGTGTCGCACTGCCTTTCCTCTGCGGCCTTCGCTCGGTGAATTCATTCCCGCCGAATTTCTGCCGAGACCCGACGCGCGGCTGGTGACATCGATTTTCCTCGGCACGGCGCTGGCGATTTCCTCGGTGAAGATCGTCGCCATGGTCGTGCGTGAGATGAATTTCATGCGCCGCGATCTCGGACAAATCATCGTCGCCTCCGCCATCCTGGAGGATACGACGGGGTGGATCATCATCGCCGTCGCGCTCGGCCTTGCCGCAAACGGCAATGTCGATTTGTGGTCGTTGGGGCGCTCCGTGATCGGAACGGCGCTGTTCCTGGTGTTGAGTTTCACGATCGGCCGCCGGATCGTATTCACCTTGATCCGCTGGACCAACGATCATCTTGAAAGCGATTTTCCGGTCATTACCACGATCCTGGTCATCATGATGGCGATGGCGGTGACCACCGCATTGATCGGGGTCAATACCGTCCTTGGCGCTTTCGTCGCCGGCATCCTGATCGGCGAATCTCCAATCCTGACCCAGCATATCGACGAGCGGCTGCGCGGACTTATCGTTGCGCTGTTCATGCCGGTATTCTTCGGCTTGGCGGGATTGAGCGCGGATCTCACGGTGCTGAAGGACCCCCGCCTCGCCTTGCTTGCCGTTGGCCTCATTGCCATCGCCAGCCTCGGAAAATTCCTGGGCGCCTTTGTCGGCGGCAAGCTCGGCGGCCTTAGCCGCGCCGAGTCGCTCGCGCTGGGTTGCGCGATGAATGCCCGCGGCTCGACCGAAGTGATCGTCGCCACGGTCGGGCTGTCCGCCGGCGTGCTCAGCCAGAACCTTTTCACCATCATCGTCACCATGGCGGTGTGCACCACCATGGCGATGCCGCCGATGTTGCGCTGGGCGCTCAAGCGGCTGCCGCTGCGCAGTTCCGAACGGCTGCGGATCGAGCGCGAACAGCTCGACGCCAAGAGCTTTGTCGCCAATCTCGAGCGCCTGCTGCTCGCTGCCGACGACAGCGACAATGGCAAATTCGCCTCGCAGCTCGCCGGTATCATCGCGGGCTCCGGCGGCAAGCCAACGACTATCCTCGACATGTCACGGAAATCGCGAAAATCGAAAGCCGACGACGCAAAGGAGGAAATCGAAACGGCCGCGCAAGCGGCCACGACGCTTGAAACCCATCCGGACGAAGAAAAGCCCGGCAGCGTCCATGTCATCGCGCGGACCAATGGCTCGCGCAGCGCCGCCGATGTCGCCGAAGAAGCAAAACGAGGCTACGACTTGCTGATTGTCGGTATCAGAAATACGCGCAACCGGCGCGGCGGGTTCAGCGAGGAAATGTCGCGCCTCGCCAAGGGATTCGAAGGCCCCCTCGTCATCGTCGATGCGGGCGAAGAGACCAGCCGGCCGAAAGACGGCTGCAAGATTCTCATTCCGGTAAACGGAACGGAAGCGTCTCGCCGTGCTGTTGAAGTCGGACTGACTTTGGCGCGCGCCAACCGCGCCAAGGTGACGACGCTCTATGTCACCCGCCCGAGCGGGCGCGGCCTCTCCGGCAGCGGCGCGGCGCCGTGTGACCCGCCGCGACGAACTCGCTTTCCTTGAGGATATCGACGATTTGGCGGATCGCTACGAGGTCGATGTCCACAGCACGACACGCGCCGATACGGCGCCCGACGAGGCGATCCTGCGCGAGCTCAAGCGCGGCTATGATCTGATCGTGGTTGGCGCCAATAAGCGTCCCGGCGACCGGCTGTTCTTTGGTGATACCGCGGCGGCGGTCCTTGATCGGGCGTCGGCATCGAAGCTTTTTGTCGCAAGTTAGCCCGGCGATCAGCAGAGCCAGCGATCTTCTAGCTGCGCCACTTCGCGCCCAAGACCGCGAGCGCCGATGAGAACGCCGATGCCAAGCGCGACCCCGAGAGTGATCAGGGGCTGCTCTTGCACTTCAGCACTGACACGCCGCATGGCACGATCGCCGTACTTTGAGCCCGTTTCGACGGCCTGGCGGCCACCTTCACGAAAGCGATCCACCATGTCGTTGAGGACCGAGTTCAAGGCGTCACCGATTTGCTCCGAGGCTGCTTCGGCAGCCGCAGAGCCGCGACGCCCCACGACCCTGCCCATATTCTCGAGCTCTTTTTCAACGGCGCTCAGATGCCTCTGAATGGAGGCAACGTTTGGCGCAAATTCCGATGAGCGGTGCTGAAACATGGCGACTTGCCCTTCCGATGCACGATGGACGCCTCAAAGGCCGCACGAATGTCCGGATAGAAAACCGCTCGACACGGTGTTTGTTCCGGAGGCCGCATTGGCGGCCGTCGAACCGTCGCGCGAATTCCTAGGAGGCGCTCGGATTTCGGAAAATGCCGTACTACTAGAACGCACAGTCCTGATAGCCCCAATTGGTGATGACGCGACCTCGGGCGGATCCCCAGATTTTGCAAACGAAGCGGCCGCCACCATACGCCGTGCGCCAATAGTAGATCCTTTGGCCCTGGTTGTAGCTCCGTTGCACGGGAGGACCGAGCCTCGCAACGGCATCGCCGACCGGCTCGCCTCGATAGGCATTGAGACCAAATATGAACGCCGCATCGTTGAAGCCACACAGAATGCCTGCGATCGCCGTCAGCGCGATGATCTTTGCGAGCTTACGCAATTTGCCCTCCTTCGGCAATCAGTTACACAATTCATTCGCCGGCATGACCGGAAGCGCAAGGCGGCAGAGACGGATTGCTGGCGCCGGTGCCAGCTGAAAACGAGCCGTAACCGCCGCCGCTTGATCGGCCTGAGGAGCAGAAGGTCCCGGCGATGAGTGTATTGCAGATTACGCCAAGGCCTGAACCGGAGGGAGCTGCCTTGCGCCGAACTTTGCGCGTTCGCCCGGTACCCCTTTGTCCGGTCGCTCCGCTTGGCCGCTCGGGGCCGCGACCTGAGCGATAGCCGGATTTGCCACGACAAGCAGCAAAGCGATCGTCGCCGGTCTGACCATGGCTCAGACCTCCTCGGACATGCTCGGTCCGAATTTAGCTGTCGTCTGCTCGAGAATTTGGTAGACGGGGGCACCGCATTCAGGGTGAGGGGCTGGGGGGCTTGGGGAGCAGCGCCGCCCGTCTGTGCATTACAATCTGGAACACGTCGCTTTGTTCCCAGCCTCTGCGTGAATGAATTGCAGGGGCGGAACGGACTGCCAGGCCAAGGTTTGTACGATTGAGGGACACAGGAGGAGGAGTGGCCATGAGCAGTTTTGATCAAGCGACACGAACGGCCGAGAAGAACATGCGAGGCGCGCAGGATATGGCGCAGGAGCAATGGTCGCAGGTCGAGCGCGGTGTTGCCAGCACGATGGCCAATGTGCGCGAATATCACCTCAAGACGATGGGCATGATTCGCTCGCAAACCGAGGCTTCGTTCGACCTCGCTGAAGATCTGATCTCGGCATGCTCGCCGGATCAGATCATGGGAGCATGGAAAAGCTTCGCTGATCGGCAGGTCGACATGATCAATCGAAATGCCAGCGAGTTCTCTGCGATGGCCCAGACTGCCGCCAAAGAGAACGTTCAGCCGTTCAAGGACGCCGCCAAACGGGCCTAACCGACGGCAGCCCGGTCAAGCTGAAAGCGCGGGTTGAGAACGCAGAACTTGGGCTCAGGTTCGGCAGATATGCTTCCGCTTGCACTGAAATAACAAGCGATCTCAACCACATAAGGCATATATTGCCGCTCAGCGGCGGGTACCGCCCGGCGCGGGTGAGGTAATTTTTTACTAAAATCCATCTAGAATCCGCATGCATTGCGAGCGCTGGCCCGGTTGGTCGATGCGATCGTCCACCCTGCCAACCCCGATGGCGCGCCTCTTTCGCCGCCGCGTCGAAGTGACACCCACCCATGCTCAACAGAATAACGGTCAACGTCCTGCTCAAGTCGGTCATCGTCACCCTGGCATTGGTGGTGGTGGCGATGTCGTCGTGGGCGGCGTGGAGTTCCTGGAAACGGCTCGCTTCGGCGAGACGCATAGCGACCGTCATCGAGGCCTCGGCCGATATGTTCACGGCGCTGCCGGGCTTGCGCAATGACCGTTCGATGACGCAGCAACATCTGGCCAGCGATCAGCCGTTGACCGGGATGTCGCCGGCGCTCACGGCGGCGCGGAAGCTCGATCTTCCGAATCTGAAATTGGCACTGGCCGTTCTCGAGACGGCTGAATTTCCCGAGCAGCAGAGCGCCGTGACCAGCCTGCGCGGGGAGATCGACAAGCTCTCCAAGCTGCAGCAGGAAACCGAAGCCGCGATCAAATTGCCGAAGTCGGAGCGCCCGGCCGGACTGAGCGACACTTTCGCCAAGGTCGCCGTCGGGCTCATCGCGTTGCTCGACACGACGTCGGCGCAGACTCAACCGCTCGGTGCGGCTCGAGGATCCGTATATCGACCAGATCTTGGAGCTGAAACAACTGGCCTGGGCAGCGCGCAATGCCGGCGGCGATTGTTCGCTGATGATCAGCAATGCGCTCGGCGGGGTTGGCTTGCCGGCCGATGCGAAGCTCATCTACGCCAAAAATTTGGGGAAGATCGACGTTGCGTGGTCGGCGCTCATGGAAATCGCGGCCGGGCTGCCGCTGCCGGCCCGCTTCACCGCCGCCGTCGACAAGGCCAAGCAGGAGTTTTTCGGGGCTGACTATGTTGCCATGCGCACGAAGCTCTTGAATGCGCTCGCCGATGGCCAGCCGGTCGACATCAAATATGCCGACTGGACGCCGGCATCGATCGCCAAGCTCAACTCGATCCTTGCCATCGCCGACACCGCGCTCGACGTCGCCAAAGAGCACACCGCGACCCGGCAAGCCGATGCGATGTGGAGCTTGCTATTCTCGCTCGGGCTTTTGGCGGCGGCGGTCATCGTCGTCTTCGGCATGCTGCTCGTGGTGTCGCGCCGGGTCACGAGCCCGTTGCGGCAAATTCAGCAGGCGATGCTGAAGCTCGCCGGCGGCGATTTCAGCGTCGTGCTGCCGGGCCTCGACCGCAAGGACGAGATCGGCGACGTGGCCAATGCGATCGAGCGGTTCAAGGTCCTGGTCGACGAAAAGGCGCGTGCGGAGGCCGCCGAAGCCTTGCAACGCCAGAAGACTGAAGCCGATCGTCAGGCGCAGCTTGCCGAGACCGAAGCCGCGGCCCAAGCGAAAGTCGCCGCAGAGCGGGCGCGAATGGCCGAAGAACAAACACGCGCCGTTACCGCGCTCGGCGTCGGCCTGCAGAAGCTTTCCGCAGGTGATCTCACCTTCCGGCTGACCGAGGCGTTTCCCCACGCCTATCAAAGACTCAAAGAAAACTTCAACGGCACTATGGCGCAGCTCCAAGACACCATCAGCTCGCTGACCGAGTCGGCGCGCGAAGTAAGCAGCGCCTCCGGCGAAATCTCGGCCAGCACGACCGACCTGTCGCAGCGCACCGAGGAGCAAGCCGCCAGCCTCGAGCAGACCTCGGCCTCCATGGCGGAGATCGCGGACACGGTGCGGAAGAATGCCGAGAACGCCCAGCAAGCCAACACCTCCGCCGGCGGTACCCAGACGGTAGCCGAGCGCGGCGGCGAGGTGGTCGCCAAGGCGGTCCAGGCGATGGCACGGATCGAGGAATCCTCGGGCAAGATCGCCGACATCATCGGCGTCATCGACGAGATCGCACGGCAGACCAACCTTCTCGCGCTCAATGCCGCGGTCGAGGCCGCACGCGCGGGTGAAGCCGGCCGCGGCTTCGCCGTGGTCGCCGCCGAAGTGCGCACCTTGGCGCAGCGCTCGTCACAGGCGGCCAAGGACATCAAGGACCTGATCACAAGCTCCAGCGGCCAGGTCAAAGACGGCGTCGACCTGGTCAACCGCGCCGGCACGTCGCTCACCGAGATCGTCGAATCGATCAAGAAGGTCGCGACGATCGTCGCCGAGATCGCCAATGCCAGCGCCGAGCAGGCCGGCGGCATCGAGCAGATCAACAAGGCGCTGAACCAGATGGACGAGGTCGTCCAGCAAAACTCGGCCCTGGTCGAAGAAAACGCGGCGACCGCCAAGACGCTCGAGCACCAGGCCCAGGCGATGAACGAACGTGTCGCCACCTTCCAAGTCGACAGGGCGACCGCCATTGCGGCGTGATCGGTGACGTCGCGTTCGTTCGAGACAAGCGCCGCCGCGTCGTCATAGATCACAGGACCGGCTCGCGCTGAGTCCCACTCGTTCTCGCGCGCAATCTCCATTTCACCCTGTGAATGGCTGCTTTCCGGCGGCCCAGCCGCGCATTTGTAAAACTCGCCCAAACCGGCATATTGTTGCGTTAGATACCAATGCGGGGTCTGCACGCGGCGCTTACTTTCCTCATCACCGCAATCACCGAATGTCACGAAGGGCCGAGTTGATGTTGAAGAGGGTGGGCGTAGCTTGCGTCATCGTTGCGCTTGAAATTCTGACTTGGGCCGCGCCGGCTCGGGCCGAACCGCTCAAGATCAGGATCGGTTATGGCGTCGCCGCCGAGGAGCAGCTCTGGCTCCTGATCGCCAAGCCCGACATCGGCACGCATTACGGCAAGGACTATGTCATCGACGGCACCCGGTTCTCCGGATCCGACAAGCGCGCGCAGGCCTTCGAGGCCGGCGCGATCGATGTCGCCTCATCGAGTGCCAATGGCGTCATCTTCGCAGCGGCCGAAGGCGTGACCGGGAAAATCATCGCCTCGATCTCCCGCGAGAGCCAGCGCGGCTACAGCACCTCGTTCTATGCGCTCGCCAGCGCGCCAATCAAAACCGTCGCCGACCTGAAGGGCAAAACCATTGCGGTGAACGGCTTTGAGACCTCCGGCCATCTGTGGCTGAAGACCGCGCTCGCCAAAGCCGGGCTCAAGGAAAGCGACGTCACCATCGTGCCCATCCCGTTTCCGGCCATGGCGGAATCGCTGCGTTCGGGAAAGATCGATGCCGGCGAATTCCCGCAACCGTTCGACGCGCTCCTGCACAAGGAAATGCAGGTCACCAAGATCTTTTCGGCCAAGGATGCCATCCCGAGCGACGAAGAACTGATCGTGCTGGTCGCCAAGGATGATTTTCTCAAGGCCAATGCCGCCGCAGTCAAAGCCTTTCTCGACGATCTGCACGCGGCGACCAAGTTCTATCTGGAGCATCCGACGGAGGCGCGGCAGATCCTGATCGACACCAAGATGGTGCGCGTGCCGGCGGATGTGTTTCTCGCGATGCAGGACTATTACCGCGATCCGGCTTTGCACGCCGAAGTCAAGACGCTCGAAGCAATGCAGGAATCGCAATTCAATGCCGGCTTTCAGAAGAAAAAAGCCGACATCAACAAGCTTGTCGATCTGAGCTATCTGCCAAACTGAAGTTGTTAAACTGAAGTTCTTGGAGTGACGTCATGGCGCTTTTGGAGGTGAAGGACCTCGTCAAGACCTTCACCACAGGCGACAGGACGATCTCTGCTTTGGACAAACTCAATCTGAGCATCGAAGAGCACGAGTTCGTTTCGCTGGTCGGTCCCTCCGGTTGCGGTAAGAGCACATTTCTTCACATCGTCGGCGGATTCGAGCTTACGACCAGCGGCGCGATCACCCTGCGCGACCAGCCGATCGGCCGGCCGGCGCCGGATCGCGGCATGATGTTTCAGGACTCCTCGCTGTTTCCCTGGCTCACCGCCTTGCAGAACGTCTCTTGGCCGCTCGAGATGAAAGGCCTCGCCAAGCGCGATCGCCTCGCCAAGGCCCGCGGCCATCTCGATCGGGTGCATCTGTCGCGCTATGCCGACCTCTATCCTGCCGAACTGTCCGGCGGCATGAAGCAGCGCGTGGCGCTGGCCCGGCTGCTCGCGCTCGACCCGGAGGTTCTGTTGATGGACGAACCGTTCGGCGCGCTGGATTCGCAGACGCGCGAATTGCTGCAGGAAGAATTGCAGGCGATCTGGCGCCGTGACCGCAAGACAGCTCTGTTCGTCACCCATGATATCGACGAAGCGATCTATCTCGGCACCCGCGTGCTGGTCTTCACGGCGCGACCAGGCCGCATCAAGGCCGATATCAGGATGCCGGAGACAGACCGCTCCGGCGATTTTCGCAAATCGGACGAATATCTGCGCATGCGCGGCCATATCTGGGATCTACTGCGCGACGAAGTGCTCAAAGCGCGCAGCCTGGAGGACGCGTGAAGATCTCCCCGGCCGTGCAGCATTGGATTGTCCCGGTCGCACTGCTGGTGGCCTGGGAGGTTGGCGGCGACATGGCTTGGCTGCCGCGCTATCTGCCGCCGCCATCGCAGATCCTCGCCGCACTTTATGAAGTCGCCGCTGATGGCGAACTCGCACAGGCGACTGCGATCAGCTTTTATCGCGTCACGCTCGGCTTTGCGCTCGGCACCGGCGCCGGCACGCTGGTCGGACTGGCGGCGGGCCTCGCACCTTCGGTCCGCGACTTCTTCGACCCGCTGGTGTCCTTCCTCTATGCTGTGCCGAAAATAGCCTTCCTGCCGATTTTCCTGCTCCTGTTCGGGCTCGGCCAGGAATCCAAGATCGCGATCACGGCGTTCTCGTGCTTTTTCCCGGTGTTCATTGCCTCGCGCCATGCCGCGCTGTCGGTCGGCAAGCATCTGGTCTGGGCCGCGCGCAATATGGGCGCGTCGCGCTCGACGATCTTCTTTCGCGTCTTCATTCCGGCTGCGGCGCCGCAATTGTTTTCCGGGGCGCGCATCGGGCTTGCCAATGCCTTCGTCGTTCTCTTTGCCGCCGAATTGATCGGCGCACGCGGCGGGCTCGGCGTCCTGATCAGCGATGGCGAGGACGCCGCGCGCTTCGACCTTATGTTCGCGGGCATCGCGGCCTTCGCGATGCTCGGCTTTACGGCCGATCGCATCCTGATGGCGGTCCGCCGCCATGTTCTGCGCGGCCAGATCATCGGCACAGTCGAGCAGATGGTGCGATGATGGCACGGGCTTTGCGCAGCCAGATCATCGATACGATTGAACGCTGGTATTCGATCCCGCTCCTGCTGCTGGTGTGGCAGGCCGCGGTCGGCAGCGGCCTTGTCGAATCGCGCTTATTACCAAGTCTCGCTCGCGTCTGGTCCGTGCTGGTCAACGATACCGCGAACGGCGTATTGCCCTACCACACTGCCATCACGCTCGGCCGTGCGGCGATCGGCTTCGTGCTTGCAGCCATCGCCGGTGTGCCGTTCGCTGCGGCGATGGCGCGCTCGGCCACCGTCCGCAATCTGTTCGAGCCGATTTTCTTGTTCGGCTACCCGGTGCCGAAGATCGCGTTCTTTCCGGTATTCACCTACATTTTCGGCATCGGCTCGCCTTCGAAAATCGCCTTTGCCTTCCTCGAATGCGTTTATCCGATCGTTGTGACCGCCTATCTCGGCTTTCGCGCCATCCCGCAATCGATGATCTGGGCAGCGGAGAATATGGGCGCTCCGGGCTCGACCATTATCCGGCGCGTCGTTCTGCCGGCGGCGCTGCCTGGAATATTCAACGGGCTGCGCATCGCGCTGCCGGTCTCGATCATCGTCATCGTGCTCACCGAAATGATCGGCGATTCCAAAGGGCTTGGCTATTACATCGCCGTGTCCGGCACTCGCTTCGAATATGCCAATGTCTATGCCGCCATCCTGGTGATCGGGACCTGCGGCTTCATACTGGACCGTGCGCTTCTATTGCTTCGCGACAGGAGCATCTATTGGCAGCGTGACGAAACGACAGCTCTTTGATGGGAAGTTCGCAATGCTCTCGACCGACATCGATACCGCGACGCGCGAAAGCCTGACTGAGGCAGCGCGCGCCTGCCGCGTTCTCGATATGGAAGGCCATGGCGACATGACGCTCGGCCATCTTTCATTGCGCGAGACGACAGGCCGCGGCTTCTGGATGAAGCGCAACCAAATCGGCCTCGGCGAGGTTTTGGGCGCGGACGATTTCGTGCTGGTCGATTGGGACGGCCAGAAAATCGCCGGCGGCGGCGGACGTCATTCCGAATGGCCGCTCCATTCCGAGATTTTCCGCGCGCGCGCCGATATCAAAGTGGTCGTGCATTCGCATCCGTTCCACGCCAGCGTGTTCTCCGCGGCGCTTGAGCCGCTCCTGCCCTACACGCTCGACGCCGACTATTTCGCCGAATTGCCGCGCTACGAAGGGGGCACCGCGCTTGTCGTCACCAAGGAAGAAGGCCAGGACATTGCGCGGGTGCTCGGCGCTAACTTCGCCGTGCTGCTCGCCAATCATGGCGTCCTGTTCTGCGGCAGCAGCGTCGCGCACGCGGTTTGCGTCGGCATTTTCCTGGAAAAGGCCTGCAAGGCGCATCTCGCCGGGCGCGCGGCAGAGCTCCAGGCAAGCTTTCCCGATCGCGCCGCCCGCAGCAAGCGTCACAGCCAGATTGCGACCATCGTCCACTACGACCATTCCTGGCGCTATTTCTGCCGCAAGCTCGAGGCGCGCGCCAAAGCTCAAGGCGTGGAAGCCGTGTTCGACTGACCGAAGCGTCCCACATGAATATCGAACCAAGCGGGATCGACAGACGCTATATCGGCAAGCCGCTGCGGCGGCGCGAGGATGCGCGTTTCGTGCGCGGGCGCGGCCAGTTCGTCGATGACATTGCGTCGCCTGACACAGCGTGGTGCGCCTTCGTGCGCAGCCCGCATGCGCATGCCCGCATCCGCCAGCTCTCGACCGGCGCGGGGGCGGCCATGCCGGGCGTGCTCGCGGTGCTGACGGCCGAGGACTGGAAGCGGGCCGGTCTTGGCGAATTGACCGTCGTCCATCCGATGCCGTTTTCCGACGGGCGGCCGATGAACGGCGCACCGCGCCCGGCCTTCGCCAGCGGCAAGGTCTGCCATGTCGGCGATATCGTCGCCGCTGTCGTCGCCGAGAGCCGCTTCGCCGCGGAAGATGCCGCTGAAGCCGTTACCGTCGATTACGAACCATTGCCTTGTGCCGGGGACCTGCGCGCGGCGATCGCGCCCGGCGCGCAACTCATCCACGAGCGTTTCGGCAGCAATCTCGTTTTCGACATCGAGCGCGGCAATCGCGAAGCAACCGAGGCCGCCATGGCCGGCGCCGCCAAAATCGTCGAGCTTCGTCTGCGCAACAGCCGGCTTTCCGCCAATCCGATGGAGCCGCGCGCCTATCTTTGCCAATACGATGCGGTAACGGACCGCTATACGCTCTATGCGACGTCGCAGCAGCCGCATTATCTGCGCCGCTGGCTGTCGGTCTACACGCTGCATATTCCCGAACATAAGGTCCGGGTCATTTCACCCGATGTCGGCGGCGGCTTCGGCGTCAAAGGCAATTTCGCCATCGAAGTCTCGACCATTGTATGGGCCGCGCAATTGCTCAAACGCCCTGTGCGCTGGACGGCGACGCGGAGCGACACTTTTCTGTCCGACGCGCAGGCGCGCGACCACGATAGCCAAGTCCGCATGGGCTTTGACAAGGACGGCCGCATCGTCGCCATGCAGGTCGATACGCTCGCGGCGCTCGGCGGCTATCTGAGCAATTTCGCGCCGAGCATTCCCGGCAACTCCTATCCGCAGACGATCACCGGGCTTTACCGCACGCCGAACCTGCACATGCGGGTGCGTGGCGTGTACACGAACACCGTGCCGGTCGACGCCTATCGCGGCTCGGGACGGCCGGAAGCGACCTGGATCAACGAGCGGCTGATCGAGCGCGGCGCGCACGAGCTCGGCATCGACGTGGTCGAGATCCGCCGCCGTAATCTGATCGCGCGCGCCGACTTTCCCTATCCGGCGCTGGGCGGCCGCGTCTACGATTCCGGCGATCCGCCGGCGCTCCTGGAAAAGCTGCTCTCGCTCACGGATTATCCAGCGCTGCGCCGCGAGCAAGCGGCGTTGCGCCGGCAAGGCGTGCTGATGGGGATCGGGCTTGCCTGCTTCATCGACAAGGCCGGCACCGGACCCAGCGCCAATCTCGCCAAGCGCGGCGGCCTGCATGGCGGCTGGGAGAGCGCGATCGTGCGCATTCATAGCGACGGCAAGGCGACCGTGTTCGCGGGCAGCCATTCCCACGGCCAGGGGCACGACATCACCTTCGCGCAGATCGCCGCCGATCGGCTCGGCATCGATATCGATGACATTCATGTGGTCGAGGGCGATACCGACCGGATTCCGTTCGGCAACGGCACCTGGGGCGCCCGCTCCACATCCGTCGCCGGCACAGCTATCCTGCGCGGCTGCGACCGTATCGTCGTCAAGGCGCGCCAGATCGCAGCCGAGGCGCTCGAATGCGCGGTCGACGATGTGGTTCACGAGCACGGCCGTTTCCGAGTGCGTGGCACCGATCGCACCATCAGCTTCGCCGCGATTGCCGACGTCGCCTATCACGGCGCCAGGCTGGGCACGGACGGGGCGATCGAGCCTGGACTTGAAGTGACCGAGTTCTACGATCCGCCCGACACCAACGACCCGCAAGCCATGCATCTTGCGGTCGTGATCGTCGACGCCGAAACCGGTGCAGTCCGCCTGCGCGATCTTTACGGTGCCGACGACTGTGGCATGATCGTCAATCCCATGATCGTGGAAGGCCAGGTCCACGGCGGCATGGCGCAAGGCATCGGTCAGGCGCTGATGGAGCACATTGTCTACGATCGCGACGGCCAGCTCCTGACCGCGAGCTTCATGGACTATGCCATGCCGCGCGCCAGCGACCTGCCCGACTTCGTCACCGGCTTCATCGAAACACCGGCGCCGAGCAATCCGCTTGGCGTCAAGGGCGGCAGCGAGAGCGGGACGATCGGCGCGCCCGCGGCCATCGGCAACGCCGTGATCGATGCGCTCTGGCATCTCGGCGTGCGTGACATCGCGCTGCCGATCACGCCGGAAACGGTATGGCGCGCGCTGTCGCAAGCGAAAAACAATAACGTACCGGCGAGGGAGAAAAGCTGAAGTGTCTGACAAAAGTGCAACGACGGCGGCACGCATCGCCGATCAATTGGCGGCGTGCGGCGTCAGGCTGATCGCCAGCCTGCCCGATAATTGGGTCATGGACCTGATCAAGACCATCGACGGCGACGAGCGCTTCGTCCACGTCCCGGTAAATCGCGAGGAATCCGCGATCGGCTTATGCTCTGGCGCCTATATGGGCGCGATGGGATCGGCCGCGCTGATGGGTGCATCCGGATTCATGACGGTGATCTACGCCCTGACCAAGATCAATTACAGCTACGAGATCCCGCTGTTCCTGATGGCCACTTTGCGCGGCCACCCCGGCGATCATCACAAGCACCACGTGTCCAACGGGCTTTATCTGCTGCCGGTGCTGAACGCGATCAGCATGCCGTACCAGATCGTCGACAAGCCCGAGGATATCGGGCTGATTTCGCGTTGCTATACGCATACGCGCACCTTTTCGCGCCCGATGGTGGTGCTGTTCACGCGCGATTTGCTGCGGGGGGCCCGCTGATGCGCTATGTCGAATGCTTCCGCGCGCTGGCGCGGCATCGCACCAGCGAGATCGTCATCACCTCGGCGGGCAATTCGAGTCAGGCCTGGTGGGCGGCGACGCGCGATGCCGATGCGAGCTTTTATCTCGACGCGTCGATGTCGTTGTCGACCATGTTCGCCTCCGGCCTGGCCCTGGCACAACCGGAGCTGACGTTCTGGGCCTTCATGGGCGACGGCGCCTTTGCCATGAATCCGGGAATGCTGATGGTCGAACGGCAGATGGACCTGCCGAACCTCACGCATTTCCTGGTGTCGAACCGGGCCTACGGGGCGACGTCCAATGCCGATCTGCCCAATGTCGGCCAGACCGATTATGCCGCGATGGCGCGCGCGATCGGGCTCGAGCGCGTATTCCGGTTCTCGTCACTGGACTCTCTGGAGCGCGAGTTTCCGGCATTGAAAACCGCCAATGCGCCCGGGCATACATTCGTCATTCTGGACGTCGAGCCGTTTTCGGATCAGGAGCAGAAACTGGAGCAGCCGCCGTTCGACGGTCCCGAGCTGAAATACCGCTTCGGCCGGCACATCGAGAGCCTGACCGGCGCCGACATTTTTGGGTATCGGATTTGAAATTTAGAAATAGCTGTCGAGCACGATCTTGTGAAACTCGGGCAGACGCGGCCCCGCGGCGGCCATGAGATCGTCGACCAGCTTCTGCAGATCGGCTCCCGGCATGTAGTCGATCTCGCGATTGGTCTTGGCGCCCTCCTCGATCACCGCCGGATCGGAGAGGACCTCGCCGAGCACGCTGCGCAGATAGGCGACACGCTCCGGCGGCACGCCCGGCGCGGCGACCAGCGCGCGCTGCGCCTCGCCGATCTGCTCGCGCAAGGTGACAACCCACATCTTGTCGGCCGGTATCGCCACGGCTTCGGTTAGAATCGGCACGTCCGGCAAATGCGACCAGCGCTTGGCGCCGAACAGCGCGAGCGGCTTGATCGAATCCAGATGCGACAACGCCGAATCCGCCGACAGCAGGCCGCAATTGACCTCGTTGCGGATGACGGCAAGCGACATGTTGCCGGAGCCGCTGAACCCGGTCACGATTTTCGATTTCAGGCCCAGCACGTAGGAGATCACCGCTTCGACATCGCTGATGTCGTCGGCAGGTCCGGTCGCCGGCCAGGTCAGAGGATCGGCCTGCATGGCGGCGGCAATCGAGGCGACGCGCGGGTTGTCCTTGCTGACGAACCACAGCTTCGGCGCGCTTGCCATCCTGGCGAGCCAATTCAGTCTGGTGACATCCCAGGTCACGCCGGGCCGCCCCAGCATCTGACTGATGATCGCCGCTTCAGCACTGCCGTTCATGATGGTCAGGCCGTCGGCCGGCCGCTGCACGAGCTTGGCGAGCGCGGAAAGGCCGCCATTGCCCTCGTTGTTCTCGATCACGACGGAAGCGCCGAGCTTGGCCGCGAGCGGCTGCGTCACCAAGCGCGCATACACGTCATAACCACCGCCGGGCGGCGAACCGACGAGGATACGGAGCGTCTTGCCGCGATAGAACTCGGCGGGACTCGTATCTGCAATTACGCGGCGTGCACCCATTGGCGCGAGACACGCAGCGATTGCAGTCCGCATGAATTTTCGGCGATGCAGCAACACGGCTCTCGACGAAACACTCGAAGGGAAGCCGCTCTATAGCACAGCTTCTTCAGCAGGCGAAGCTAGTCCGCACCGCCTCGATCACTGCAAAGCTTCGCCGTGCTGGCTCAGGTCGAGACCTTCGAATTCGCTCTCCTTGCTCACGCGAAGCGGCACCACGAACCCGATGATCTTAAGCAGGGCAAAAGTGGCGAGGCCCGACCAAGCGATCGTCACCGCAATTCCGTAGAGCTGGACCAGAACTTGCTTGGCGTTGCCATCGATCAGGCCGGCATATCCCGAAGGCGCATCGGCGCTCATGGACACGGACGCCGTCGCGAATACGCCAGCCAGCAATGTGCCGATCGCCCCGCCCATGCCATGCACGCCGAAGACGTCCAGCGAATCGTCGTATTTGAAAAATTGCTTGAGGCTGGTGCAGGCCCAGAAACAGACAGCGCCCGCGATCACACCAATCACCAGGCCGTGCCAGGGCAACACGAAGCCGGACGCCGGCGTAATCGTGCCGAGGCCGGCGACAGCGCCGGAAATCATGCCCAATACGGACGGCTTATTGCGTGTCCACCATTCCAACAGCATCCACGTGACGGCGCCCGCTGACGCCGCCAAATGCGTCGCCACGATCGCGAAGACCGCGCGCGGCCCGGCGGCGAGCGCCGAACCTCCGTTGAAGCCAAACCAGCCGACCCACAGAAGCCCGGTGCCGATCACGGCCAGCGACAGATCATGAGGCGACAGATTCTCGCTGCCGTAGCCGGATCGTTTGCCGACGACGCAGGCCGCGACGAGTCCGGCGACGCCGGCGTTGAGATGAACCACGGTGCCGCCGGCAAAATCGAGCACGCCGGCTTTCATGAGAAAGCCATTTCCCCAGACCCAATGCGCAATGGGGACATAGACGATCGGCATCCACAGCACGGCGAAGCAGACGAAAGCCGAGAATCTGATGCGGTCGACAATCGAGCCCGCCACCAGTGCGACGGTGATCACGGCAAATGTCATCTGATAAGCGGCAAACAGCAACTCCGGAATCGTCACGGCGAAGGGTGACGTCGTCTGCATGCCGATATTACGAAAGAAGGCGCGATCGAGCGTGCCGATGAACGCCCCGTCACCTGAGAAGCTCAGGCTGTAGCAGGCCACGATCCAGAGGATCGAGCCAACGCACACGCACAGCAGCGTCTGCGCCATCGTGGACAGAACGTTCTTCTTGCGCACCATGCCGCAATAGAACAGCGCGAGACCGGGGAGGCTCATCATCAGGACCAGCGCGGTCGCCGAGATCATCCAGGCGGTATCGGCCGGATCGATGGTCGATTGCGAGGTCGCGGCGGCTGCGGCCGTCGGGCCGAGCAGCATGGCCGCTGTCACCACGCCCAAAACGGGCGCCCACGCTGACCTGACTTCCATTGCAACCCCCCGCTTGCCCCAATTGGCACGGCCGAACTCGGCGCAAGGATTCTTGCGTCCAATTTTCGCGAATGTGTGCTCAGAGCGCCTGGTCGTCGGTTTCCCCGGTCCGAATGCGCACGGCGTATTCGAGAGGCGTCATGAAGATTTTGCCGTCGCCGATTTGACCGGTATTGGCGACCGCGCGGATGGTATCGATCACCTTTTCGGCGTCGGGACGATCTCCGACGGCGACCTCAATCCGGATCTTGGGCAAAAAATCCACTCTGTATTCGGCGCCGCGATAAATCTCGGTATGCCCCTTTTGCCGGCCATACCCCTTGACCTCGGTCACGGTCATGCCCTGCACCCCGATAGCGCCGAGGGCTTCCCGAACTTCGTCAAGCTTGGATGGTTTGATGATCGCCGTGATGAGCTTCATTCCCGCTTCTCTTGAAATGCCGAATTTGCGGAAGCTTTGCCCAAGAAATGATGCCTAAGCAATAGGCAATGGATTAGAGTTTGGGCGATGGCCGCAGGCTGGGGAAAAGTCGCTGCGCTTCGGCGCAGTTCGATCTAGTGCCGATCGCGCGATGCGGCCTACGCGGTGCGCTGCATGGCGGGGTCACGATGATTTCGTCGGCCCAATGGCATGCGCCGTGGGGAAACAAATAAGCATCAGCAAGGCGAAATAGACGAAGCCCCGATCGCATCTGCGCTGTCAAAGAGCACTGGCGGAACAGAAAACTCTGGAGGAACGCTGCCGACGCATGCGGTCGATGAGCCCGGAGCTGGCACCGTAATCAGGGGGCTCGCGCCGGGCTGTCCGGTTTCAGTTTCATCGAGAGGCGCCGCGCCGTTGCTGAAGGTGTCCGCGCTGACGGCTCCCGGCGCAACGGTTACCGGCAGCGTCGTGGTGTTGCGGGAATTTAGAGGCGCCGGTGTGGCGTTCGGCGGTTTCCAGCTGCGGGCCGCGAAGATCAAGTTTTCGACAGCAGCTGAATTGAAAGAGCAAGACAAATTGGTTTGTTACAACGGTAAGTCATTGCTTAGCGGATGACATCATTCAGCGCTCGCGAGCGTCCTATCAAAAAATACAGCTGCCTCACCACATCACCGATCCCGCGGCTCGAACTAGAGTGCCCGCAGTCCCGAGGTTTTTGGCCGCTCAAGCGCCGCTTCACTATATCGGCACCCTTTCGACAGGATTCGAGCTTTGCCTAAACCACGTCGGACGAAACGGTTCAAACTGGAGATTTCGAGTAAAGCCGGCCAACGGCCTATGTCGGTGGATGGCTCTAAGGGTAAGCCGGTCCGCAATTGGACCCGCTCTCGCTTGGCATCAACGGACACGCCGCTGATAGCCGCGCCAGCTTCTGCTGCATAATGCGCCGCGAGTGGCGTTCTAGATAATGTGCGATGGTTTCGGTGCGGATCTTCACGGACCCTGCGGGCTTGGTGGAGTCGAGATCCTGGAACGAGAAAAACAGGGTGCCCGAGCTTTCTACGATCTGTTGAACCGGAGTAAATGTCGGCTGATCCATTCCGCACTCGTAGCTTGTCAAGCGGATAACACAAGTGACCCAGGGCAGCCGCGCTCCGACTTTGGCCGCCCACACGATTTCATTTGTGTTGCCGCTGTAGGACGAGGGCCACACGTCGCTGATATCGAACGGAGAGCTAGTTGCTCCGGAGCCCAGGTCCTCACTAAACAGCCACTGCAAAAGTTTGCTATCTGTGGGTAGATATTGTGCCCACAAGATCGGGTAGCCGTGGGCTTGCAGATCCACCTCGATCTCATGACCGATGCCGGGATCCAAGTGGTAGGGCCTGGCCAAGATCAGAATGCAGGGCTGCGAACGGGAGGCGCACTGCCTCAGAATATCGCTACTTGCGTCACGTGCCGTGGCGTTGAAACGCTCGAGTGCCGCATATCCCGCAGCAACGGCCTTGCTGGTCTCAGCGACGGTCAGATCTGGAATGGCTTCAGCGAGTGCCTGGTGCAGCTGTTTTGGCACCAGGCGAGGCTCGGCGAGACAGGTCAAAGGCGCGACATATTTGATGCCGTGTTCAGCGAATACGTCGCGCTCTTTGAGAAATCCGGCCTTGATGTTCTCGGGAGCCGCCATGACCCGTGGGCATGACAGCGTGTCAACCACTTGACCGGCCAGAAATGATGGCAGCGAGTAGATCATCGGCGAGAACAAGATGTCGATCTTGCGCTTCTGCCCGAACACCAGCTCGCCATAGTGTCCCGACATGCACTTGACGGGATAGCAGCAGTCGACCGTCCCGCGCCCCCGGCCGAAGGTGCGGCCTTGCTCTTCCGTCGTCTCGGACGAGAACACAATGCGTTCAATACCGAGCGCCTCGAAGAATCCGATCCAGAACTGATGCGTGGACCAGATATTGAGAACGCGCGGGATGCCGATGCGCAGATCAGACCGGCGCTTTACAGCGATGGAAGGCTTGCTGGCGTACCAGCTCTCCCACATTGGGATGCGCACTTCTGCCCTCCTCTAATTGCGCTTTGACCAGCCGCATCTCGGCGACGTCTTCCACCAGCCCCTTGGGGCAGGCGTTTCCGCTGATCACACGTTGCCACCCTTCTTGCAGCGGAACCTTGCTCCAGGAACGGCCCGCGGCGCTCGGCAATTGCACGTCAATGAAGGTGCGCTTGCAATTGCAGCTGCACCACCGGCAAATCGTGTCTTCACTTGTCGTGCTGCGGTAGACAAGTGACTCGATGTCCTCAAATCCGCGGAACCGGCTCGACACTCCAGATCGCAATGTTTCACGCGCGCACAGTGCAGCACCAACGGCGCCAGCCTCACCTGAATACGGATGGATCACAATCTCCGCGTCGGGCACCTTGCTCTTGATGAAGTCGACCTGCGCCTTGACCACAGCCAAATTGCGATGGGTACCGCCCTGCAACACGAATTTTCTCCCGATCGCGCGCAGGTTTTGCAATTGGCCGGCATAGACCCACACGTTGACAGGCAGGACTGCCGCCAACGAAGCCATTATTTCGTCCGCCGACCAGCCCTTGCGCTGTTGATTGACGATATCGGACTGAAGAAAAACGCCACATCCCATGGCGAGCGTTGGCATGGCCTTGGCCGAAAACGCTCTTTCCGCGTAGCGCTCGAGCGGCACGTCATAGCGCTCGGCGACGCCCTGCAAAAACGCGCCATTGCCCGACGAGCATTGCGAGTTAAGCCGGAAGTCGGCCACCGTGCCTTGCCGCAGGATCATGACCTTGACGTCGCAGCCGCCGACGTCGCAGATCACGTCCGCATCCGGAAAGAAATATATCGCCGCCTGCGCATGAGCGACGGTCTCGACCACTGCAAGATCGGCGCCGAGAATATCCGTGAGCAGGTCCTTGCCGTAACCGGTCACCGCCAGTGCACTGATGCGATCGTAGCCGGCGCCGTGAATTTGCCGCATCAACGCCTTCGCATCCTCGATCGGGTTGCCGTGTGACGCGCCGTAGCAAGTGAACAGCAGTTCGCCGTCCTTCGTCATGACCGCCGCTTTGGCGGTGGTGCTGCCGAAATCGCAGCCCAGCACAACGCCGCCGGCCGCATCACGCGAATGTTCGCCGGTCACGCAGGAACGGTTTCCAGATCGAACATGACGGTCGGGCTTTCCATATTGATCGAGAAAGCGGTCAAGTTCTTCTGCGCTCGAGACGAGCCCCCGCGCCCCTTCCTTTGCCTTGAGTTCATGCTGACCGCGAGCGATCCACCATTCCAGCCGTTCGGTCCCTGCATAGGTGCCGGCCGCGGTCTGGTCGCTATCGCCGATGGCGACACAGCCGAGGCTGGCGTAATAAAGAGCCTGCTCGGGAATTTGGATGAGGTCATCGGGATCATGATCGTCCGGCAGAGCCACATTACGCTCCGCCCACAATTTCTTGAGGTGGTGACGCCACGCTTCCTGCAGGCCCTTGAAGAACAGATTTGGCCCTCCCAGCAGCAGCACCTCGGGCGCCGGTGTATTCCCCTTGGTCAGGGTTGCCAGGTTCTGGCAAACGACTGCATCAAAGAGACTGGCGATGATCTCCTCACTTGTGACGCCAGATTTGAGGAGAGTGTTGGCGTCGGCCTCCGCGAAGATTCCGCATTTTGAGCTGATTTTGTGCAGGGTCATGCCCGCGTGCCGCATGTGGGCGAGTTGCTCCGATGGGATCTGCATTTTTCGTGCGGTCTTCTCAATGAACGTTCCCGTGCCGCCGCTGCACGCCGACTGCATGTAGACCTGCTTGCTTGCGGCCTGCCCGGAGCGTGTGAGGAAGATGGTTTTCATGTCCTCGCCACCGATCTCGGAAACGAAGCTCACGTGGCGGTGAAGCTTCTCGACGGCCGCGGCGACCGCGACAACCTCCTGGATAAGCTTGCCTCCTACCAAGGGCGCTATCAATCCGGCGCCGGAGCCGGTCAAAAGGATGCGGTCATGGCCGGGCCGCATGCCGCATTCCATTTCCATCTGTCTGAGAAATTCCAGCACCGTCTCGGGTTGCCGCGTGTTGTGGCGACGATAGTCCTGCCAAACGATGTGATCTCCGTTGGTGACGACGGCTTTGACGGTTGTCGACCCGACGTCGATGCCTGTGGTGATCACGCGCGTGCCTCGTGAGCGAATTGCGCCAGCAGGTTGGCGCCAGCACCGACCCAGCCATACGATGGGACCTGATAAGTGGCGCGCTTCGCGCGTGGCAGCGCGTTCTGGCGCTCGCGTGCTTGAGCGAGCGTCAGACCCGACGCCTCAAGCGCCGCCTGGAACTCCACCTGCGCACGCTTCTTTGCATCGGTCAGGATCATCTGGCACCGGGAAAGTGCGTGGACTTCGGCATCGCCTTTGATTTCGAGCGGAGCGTACAGAAGATCGGGATGTTTGCCGAGCACGGCCGCCATGGCGCCGATACTCATGGTGTTCGGCAAGCATCCGTAGGGCGATAGCTCACAGATCATGTGCGCTTTCTTGTTCAAGTGCGCCCAAAGCGCCTTGCCGATCAGCATGTCCCCTTCGCCGCCCTTGAGGCGATGGTGGTAATATGGCGATGCCAGGCGGCGCAATTCGGCCTGCGACGGCAGTTCGTGTGGAATGTCGCCCAAGGCCCGCCTGAGACGGCGATAGGCATGGGCATAGGTCAGTTGCAGCCCCCGCAGCAGTAACAGCCGGACACGTGCGCCCCGATCGATGCCGACATAATCTTCAATCTGCTGTGCGCGAACGCGCAGGAGGTAGTCGAACCATACCGCGATGCCGGCGGGGTAAACCTCCGCACCTTCCGATTCTAGCCAGCGGTGAATGTTGTAGTTCGGGTCGCCTTCAACGGTCTGCAGATAGAACTCGCCCGTGATCTTGACCACCGGCTTAGGCTGCAACCGATCGACCTCGATGGCCTCGAACCGCCGAAAGACATCACGCAACGCCTTGGTGAAATAGTCCGTCCACAGATGCCAGACCAGGACGCTCCATTTTCGTCCTTGCGCCGGCCGGCGGCGGAAAACTTCACAGAGGTAGTCGACGCTCTCGCGCACGACCGTGTCGGTCTGGCCTTTCGTTACCTCGTAGGGCCGCGTCCGGTATTCGAGGCTTTGCAGGACGTCGGTACATAATATGGCCCAGAGCACGCCGATGGTCAGCGGCATGTTGAGTTCAAGGCCGCCTCCCGCCACTGCGCCTTGATCCAAGTCGGTTTGCGAGAGCAGGAACATGCGCACCGCCTCGAGACCCAGATTGCGAAGCGCCAGCTCATAGCTCTGATGATATTGGCCAAAACGGCATGCACCGCAGGCGCCGGCCGTGACGTGCACATAGCGCTGTGCGACGGCTTCAGTGCCAATCCGTTGCTTTTCCATCTGCAAATAATTGGCGAGATTGCCGGCGGTAAAACTCGTGGGACAACACTGCCCGACGTCGGCGAGTTCGCGGCCGGTGAGGAGATCAGCTTTGCTGGCTGGTGGCAGAGGGCGGGCTTTATAGCCGAGGTTTTCGAATACGGCGGCGATCACGCGTTCCGCGCGCCAGTGCAGTCCACCGAACAGGATCTCGACATCGGACCGTTCGGCCCTGAGGAATGGCCGGGGTGAATAAGCTCTGTAGGGCGCCGCTTGGGTCACGGATTACGTCCTGGTTTTCAGAGCGAGGTCGTCAATCAACGAACTGGCACAATGACACGATTTGAGCCAAGGCGCTGAATTTTCGTCCGCATCCGAGGACGGAACTCTCAATACAGAAAAGAAACTACATCCTCATTCATGTGAAGCGCGCTAGACAACAGCAGCCGGTGAAATCTTTCTCATGTGCGCTCGGTATCCCGATCCGGCAAAACAACGCACAGTCAACGCGACTGATTTTCGGAACACCGGCTAGAACACGCAGCGGCGGAAAAGTTCCATCGAATAAAATAATCCGTTTTGTGTTTTGTATCATTCGCAGCGTCTGATTAGTTGCTGATAGTGACAATCGTAAATGCTCGATGACTTATCAGATGAAGCGGAGTACGCTTGAGCTTATGGCCGAGTGGTTGATCCTGTTGCTGCTCGTTCCGGTGATCGTCGCACCGGTCGTTCTCGTACTGGGTTTTGCCGGCTGCCGTTTTAATCCCAGGCAGGAGTCCGAGCCCACCATCGATGCAACAACCGGCACCAGCTTCAATACCATCAGTGTGGCTTGGGGGATCAACGGGAGCGCCTCGGTCACGTTCCAGCGAACTAATCTCGACAACAGCGTGACGGACTTAGGCGTACAGCCTACATCCCCGTTCACCGATACCGTCCCCACACCGACCCAGAGCGACCAGAATCCGCCGCTCGTGTACCAGTATCAAGCTGACAACGCCGCCGACAGTCCCCCGGTTTGGTCCGCTGCGGTATCCGGCAAAACATTCGAATTGACGTTCGATGGGATGCTTGCTCCGCAGAACGATTCTGGCAGCGTGGCGCAGGGAGTTACCGTGGTACAGCGGATCGAGTCCGCTTATCCGCTGACCAAGAGCGGCACCGCAGTCCAGCTTCTCCTGCAAGCCTCCGCTTCGCTCGGTGCGTCGATAGACGCAATCTTTATCTCGCAGGCGGATCCGAACCAGCCAATGCAGCCGTGGCAACCCGCGAACGACTTGAACTCAAGTGCCGCTTCCCGCACAGCCATTCATTATGGCCCCTGGGGGATCCGTTGTTGCTCTCCCGCCGGTTGCCTACGCCCTCGATCAGAGCAAACCGCTGCTCGTGGCTATCAATTACAGCGTCTCGCCGCCATCTGGCTTCACGTTCAGCGGTCCACTGCCGTTTACGCAGACCGCCGAATATTTCATTCAGGGCGCCGAAGCCGCGCTCCAAACTCGATCGGCGGGCTACACCCTGGCTTTACAGGGTGATTCCTCCCACAGCCGTGTCAGCCTCATCGCAAACATCTATGTCTTCGTTGGGTAGTTCATGACGAACGCTCTCACCGGCGACTACGAAGCGGTTTTTGAGATTGCCATCCCGCAGCTCAACGGGCCGCTTGGCAGCAGAAAAGTTCCGTCGAGTAGTTTGTTTGTTTTTCGCATCATTCGCAGTGTCTGTTTAGTTGCTGATAGTAACAATCATAAATGCTCGATGACTTATGAGATGAAGCGGAGTACGCTTGAGCTTATGGCCGAGTGGTTGATCCTGTTGCTGCTCGTTCCGGTGATCGTCGCACCGGTCGTTCTCGTACTGGGTTTTGCCGGCTGCTCTTTTCATGGCGGATCGGTGCTGCTTCCGGAGCCCACCATCGATTCAACAACTGGCACCAGCTTCAATACCATCCGTGTGGCTTGGGGATACACCGGGAGCGACCCAGTCGAGTTCCAACGAACCAATCTCGACAACAGCGTGACAGACTTAGGTGTACAGCCTGCAAACCTGTTCACCGATACCGTCCCCACACCGACCGAGAGTGACCAGACTCCCCCGCTCGTGTACCAGTATCAGGCCCGCGACGACGACGTCAGTCCCCCATATTCGTCCACACCAGTATCCGGCAAAACCTTCGAATTGACGTTCGATGGGATGCTTGCTCCGCAGAACGATTCTGGCAGCGTGGCGCAGGGAGTTACCGTGGTGCAGCGGATCGAGTCCGCTTATCCGCTGACCAAGAGCAGCACTGCAGCTGCAGTCCAGCTTCTCCTGCAAGCCTCCGCCTCGATCGGTGCGTCGATAGACGCAATCTTTATCTCGCAGGCGGATCCGAACCAGCCAACGCAGCCGTGGCAACCCTCGAACGACCTAACACAAGTGCCGCTTCCCGCACAGCCATTCATTATGCCCCCTGGGGGATCCGTTGTTGCTCTCCCGCCTGTCGCCTACGCCCTCGATAAAACCAAAGCGCTGCTCGTAGCTATCGATTACAGCGTCTCGCCGGCATCTGGCTTTACGTTCAGCGGTCCACTGCCGTTTACGCAGACTGCCGAATATTTCATTCAGGGCGCCGAAGCCGCGCTCCAAACTCGATCAGCGGGCTACACCCTGGCTTTACAGGGTGATTCCTCCCACAGCCGTGTCAGCCTCATCGCAAACATCTATGTCTTCGTTGGGTAGGTCATGACGAACGCTCTGACTGGCGACTACGAAGCGGTTTTTGAGATTGCCATCCCGCAGCTCAACGGGCTGCTTGGCACGCTGCACCAGAATGGAGGCATACAGGGCGCCACTCTGGTGACGCCGCACAGCGAGACAGGGTCGCTGAATGACCGAGTCATCACACTGCCCGTTTCAGGCGTGTTCGAGGATTGGGTGACCGGGATCCAGCGAGCGGGCCCCGGTCTTGGCGTGCGTGATATTCAGAATGAACTCACCGCCGCGGCGCCCCCGGGCGCAGCTCAGATGCTGACTGACGCATTCGCGGAACTCCGGGCCGGCTGGGGCAACATCCCGCCTATTTTCGGCACGGTGAGTGGGAGCTTCAATCTCCAGGCCTCAAACGTCACGGTCACAGTACCTAATGGCTCGTCTTCCGAAGTCGACATAAACGTCCAGATACGCGCGGTCTATTACCCTAATTCAGGCACCATAGATTTGCCGGCACCCATCCATGGCACCGTGCAAGCCGCCTTCGAGGTCAGCACAGTATACCGGAGGCGCTTCGGGATCAGGCTGGTGATCACGCCCTCGACCGACAACTCCAGAGATTCAGTTTATCGCGGCGCCCGGAAGCGGGTTGAGCGTGAGCGACCAGAACGCGCTTTCTGTGCAGGTCCGCAGCGCGCTGCGCCAAGGCTTGACGTTGGTTCCCGTCGACTTGCCCCGGGGTTTTCCATTCACGCATTTCAAAGGACTCGGATCCGGTTCAAGCCAGGTGATTGCAATGCCGTTTCAGCTGTCGGGCGCGGCAGCGCCTGCGAGCGGCGTTCAACCCCTCAGCCAGGCGTTTGTCGGATCGAGCGGTTTCGCGGTTGCGGTCAGCAAGGAATATGCGAGCAGCCTCATCGATCTCAACTCCGTGCGCCAGCAGATCAACAACTACAGTTTTACGGTCACAATCAGCGGTCCATTTGGGATCTCTGCCTCGGTGACCTACCATTTCAGCTTCACCTCGGGCCCCACGCTGACGTTCGAGAATGGCGGGATCGCGATTTCCGGCACGGTTGAGGCGTCGGGCAACAAATGGTGGTCGCCAAACGGGTCGGTCTCGTTCACGCAATTGGTGACTTTGGTCCTCGACACTTCCACACAGGCGATCACTCCGGCCACTGTGGGGAGTCCCAGTGTCAACGCGTCGTGGTTCATACCGCAGGACCTGGCGGTGAACGTCGTCAGTACGCAAATCCAGAACGCGCTGGACGCCAACAAGCAGGCAATAAAGAACACTTTCGACAATGCAAGAGCCACGCTGGTCAAAGGCATAGACACCTTCGATCAGAACGGCGGGGTGTTCTACACGAGCGTCCAAATCACGGTCGACGGCGTCATCGTTCGCGGCAATATCACGAAGTCTGCCGCGCAACGCCCCCGTGGTGAACGTTGGCCAGACGAGTTCAAGCGTTCACCGCGTTCGAGAGCTGGATTCCGGCGGGGAATATCGATCGCTTTGTCTGGTCGTGGGTGGAGTACTCAAATAACAATATATGGAGCGGCGTCGAAAAATCCTTTGTCGACGAGCATCGCTTTATTTTCCCGAAGCCCGCCGCCGCCACTCAACTGAGCCAGATTTGCCTGTTGATCGAAGGCACGCAGACGTCGCCGACGGGACAGCAAACCATTGTTACCGGTGGAACCACCTGTGGTCTCAACGTGTGGGGACTTGAGCCCGCGATCAACGCTCCGTCGTGGTGGGGACCGGTCACGTTGCCTGTCTGGCAGCCGAACCTGTCGGATACCACGGTGCTGAGGCAGGCGATCGCGGCGCACGTCAACGCTCAAGAAAACGTTCCACGCAAGGAGCCGCTTTCTCAAAACGTGCTGGTCTATTTCGTCGATGGGGAGACGAAAGATCCGTTGCACGCGTTGAATGCCGCGCTTGCACTGCTGAAGAGCACCACCTCCCTGAGGGTGATTGTCGTCCTCCAGGCCGGGGCATTCGACGTAACCCGCCGCGACTTCGAGAGCAGACTCGGCCTAAGCGGCGAGCGCCGCGTGCTCATGCAATTCGCCGAGGACGACGAAGGCGGCTGGACCCGCATGTTCGCCGTCAGCAAGCGTCCGTCAGTCTACCTCATCAATGCCAGACGGGAGTTTGTCTGGAAGCATGAAGGCACACTCGATCCGAAGCAGCTGGCGGCCGCCATCGATCAACACCTTGTGCCTACCTCTGAGCCGCAGTTCCGCCCGCTGCAATCGGCTGTCGCACAAGGCGATCTGACACCGGACGCCTCGTTCGAGACCGTCGATCGAGACCAATATGCCCTGCATCGTCTTCGCGGGCGCGAGTTCATGTTGAATTTCTGGCAGTCCTGGTCGGCGCCGTGCCTCAGCGAGCTCAGCCGCTTGCAACGGCTGTACGAAGCCGGGAAAGAAACACCATTCATCGTCGCGTTCCATGGCGGCAACAGTCGCGATGCCATCGCCGAAATCCAGCGGCGCCTGGGACTGACATTTGCGCTGGTCCAAGATTTACAGCAGCGGGTAGCGAGGCAATACGGTGTTCAATGCTGGCCGACCACGATCCGGATCGGCGCCGACGGACGTGCCCAGCATGTCCAATTCGGCACCGGTCATGAAACGACGCCGCCTCGATCCGCTTGAATCAATGACTTGGCCGGCATGACCGCGTTGTCCGCAACATTGCTGGCCGTGTTTCTGAGCGATCAAGCCATCAAACTGCTGCTTCGCCGCCGCCTGGGTAATCGTGCGATTGCACTCGGCGCGTTCGGGAACGTGCGGACGGTCACCGGGCGACTATGGATGCGGCGCCTTGGGCCCCGCTGCAGCGGCGCGGCGATTTGGTGCGTGTGGCTTGCGGCCGCCATTGCTTTGGTGATCGGCAGCTTGTGGGTTCCCTCGTCCGGGGCATTCGCGGGTCTGCTGCTCGGCGGCTCGCTCAGCCATGCTGTCGAGAGTTCGTTGAGCGGCGGCATAGCCGACTATATCTGCCTGAAATTCTGGCCAGCGTTCGATCTCGCGGATGTGGCGATGACCGCCGGCGCTATTGGAACCGTGGGGACGCTCCTGATCGCCACATGCGCAACGGTGTTTTGAGATGCACGTTGGCTCCGCCGTCTTCATCGCAAACGCGCGCTTTCCCCGTTACTTCACTTTCTTTGGGTGTTCGGTCAGCGCATACAAATTCTTTCTCTGCGTCGGCATCTATGCGGGAACGCTGGCTACGGCGGCATGGGCAAGCGCCTCCGGCCTCTCTCCATTGCGCGTCGGACTGGCCGCAATGGCCTGCGCGCTTGTTGGAATGGTCGGGGCGCGCCTCTATCACCTGATGGTTTATGCTCCGATCTATATACGACAGCGCTCAGTCAGCGCGCTGTGGGATACCAAGGCGGGAGGCTTCAGCGTCTTCGGCGCGTTTTTCACGTTTGTTCCAGCGTCCTTTGTTGCAGCAGCCTGGTTGGGCATTCCGGTAGCCGTTCTGTGGGATCAAATGGCAATTGGCGTTCTCGTCGGCGGATTTTGGGTCAGACTTGGATGCGTATTCAACGGCTGTTGTGTCGGGCGGGCGTCAAATGCGCCTCTCAGCATATGCCTTCACGACACGCATGGCGTTACAAAGCGGCGCTTGCCGGTGCAGTTTCTGGAAATGGCGTGGTGGCTCGCTGGCCTGGTCGCGTTGTTGATGATTGGGCCTGGTGCGATGCTGCTTGGCAGCTACGCTTTGGCTGTCCTGGCCTGGTATGGAGTTGGCAGGTTCTTTCTGGAGCCGCTCCGTGAATCTCCTGACATCGTGTTCGGCAAAGTGCGCATCAACCAAATCGTCGCGGGACTACTCGCGGTAGGCGCCGGCGGCGCTTTGATCTCCCGGAGTTGGGGCGGGTAGCTCAAAAGCAAGGACCGTCGAGGGCGCTGGAGAAGAAGTTGCCGGGAGAGGTGGCGGAGGGAGTGATACTGCAAAACAACTCTCTCCAGTCCAGGCCTAAGCCCACTATTCGCTTAGCTATTGAAATACCAATTGATTTCTATCCATTCGTCCCTTCTCCGCTACTTAGCTGCGTTCGACTCTATTGTAGAATTCGAACCCAGAGGGCGCCATCGCGGTCCGCGTTGGGATGATGTCTACTACAGTCCCAAGAGCGGACGTCTTTTGGAACGACCGCCACGTCAGCTAAGTGCCAATCTCGGACGTGAAAGGGACCGACGACTAAGCCAGCTAGGGCACACGCTCTACCCGAAACAGATCATCAGCGGCCATCACGGCGTCGTAGCGTCCGCGCTCATCCAGATTCTTGTTCATCGGGCCGAGCTTGGCGAGTGCCGTTATCGGAATCGTAGACTTAAAACCGGGACCCCCTTGTCGCGGCCGGATGATGATCACAGCGGCATCACCCACTGGTGCTTTCTCCGGCGCAACCGTCAACGTGCGCTGCCCGACTGAGGCGTAAGTGGCGATAGCGATCCCATCAGCAAAACAGGCGCACGGCGAACCGTCGCCGTCGTAATAGACGACGGTCAGTTCGCGTGGCTTGGCGTTCAGCCGCTCCACTGCGTCCATTCCGATTTTGATGCCGAGCGGGATGAATGAGCCGAATCCGCCATGAACGCGACTGCCAAGTGCAATCCATTCTTCGGGGGTTTCGGCACGAGCGGGAAAGGCGGCTAGAACAGCCAATACGACTACGTAAAATCGAACCATCATGCTGATTTACCGCTCGGCTAAGGCGGCACGGTCGCAACAAGACTGCCTTGCCCCGTGCTCCTGAAACTAGGAGGAAGGTGTTAGCGAAGCCAAGTTTCTCAGCTTCGTAAGCGCGGAGGAGTCATCTTCTTGATATGCGACGACGCTCACAAGCTTTTCGTTTGTTCCCATCAAATAGACGATGGTGGAGTGATCCATCACATACCCGCCGTCATCCGTTGGGACCTTTTTGTAGTAGACCCGATATGCCTGTGCCATTTTGGCGACCTGTTCCGGCGTGCCTGTGAAGCCGCGGATATGTTTGTCGAATGACGACAGATACGCGTGCATAAGTTTCGGCGTGTCGCGCTGCGGATCGACTGTCACAAAGATGTAGTTCAGTTTGTCGGCGTCGGCGCCGAGCTTCTTGATCCAGCGCGACATATCCAACAGTGTAGTCGGACACACGTCGGGACAGAACGTGTATCCGAAATACATAACCGAGGGTTTACCCCCCAGCGTTCGCTCGGTCACCGGAGCGCCAGTGTCGTCAACCAGCTCGAACGGACCTCCGATTGACGCCACACCCACGCCCGACCCGGCCTGATGCTTGGATACGAAGTAAGCAGTGATGAGGACGACCGCGGCAAAACCGGCGACGGCCGCCAGCGCTGTTATGATGATCTGGCGCCCATGCATCACTTCATCTCCATATGACCCATGCTGCCACCGGAGCCCATTCCGCCCATGCCGTTGCCTTTGTCCTTTGATGCATCCATGGCCTGTACCGAAACGGTGATCGAAATATTCCCAGCCTTTTCGAAGGTGAGCATCAACGGAAACGTGTCGCCGGCCTTGAGCGGCTTCTTCAACCCGATCAGCATGACATGATAGCCGCCCGGCTTTAGGGCGACCGATCCCCCAGCGGGGATCGGCAAGCCGTTCGCGAGCTGGCGCATCTGCATGACGCCGTTTGTGACCGCCATTTCATGGATCTGCAGCTTATCGGCGACATCCGACGAAACAGCAGTCAAGCGGTCAGCCGTCTGAGTTCTTGTTGGCTAGTGTCAAATAGACAGCGCCGGTGGTGGCGCCGGAGGGTGTCGCCCGCGCATAAGGCTGGTCAACGGTAATTGAAGATCCCGTCCCTTGGGCGAGAGCGGGCGACGCGGCCGTGATCAGCAGTGCTGCGAAAGCAAGCTTCAAGAGGGTGCGCATGATGGTTCTCCGAAAACGCATGGATAACGGCTCCGCGCGGAAGCGGAGCGGGTTCGGGCGTCAGACGGAGAAAGCGGGAGGTGCGCGCGGAGCGCCCACCGTGCGGCGACGCTGAGCGACGAACGGAACTTCGTTGAAATGGCCCCCCGCGAGCACGAAGGGCAGTGCGGTATATGCGGGAAGTGCGGGTGTTTCACCCGTCAACGCGAGATTTTCCGCGCTGTGAGCTGCGACGAAGCAAAACGGACATTGCGCCGGCGAGCTTGGCTTTTGGCCTTCACCGCTGGGCGCCTGCGGCTGGGTAAGAGCATGACTGCAGATGACGGAGCCATTCTGTGGCGCCGCAGCGAACGCCGACATGCCCAAGCCGACGCTGCTCATCAAAGCTTGGATTGCAAGCGCGTAAGCGACCATAACGGCGAGGAAGCCGCCCTGTCGTGCCCGGATGAGTTTGCGCATGCTTTGCATCACTGCAAGCATAGCATGATCCCGCTGGGAGCCAAATCGGGGGACAACGGCCCGTGTGTCGGCAATGGGCCACCACTCACGGCGGTGATGTCGATCCCGACAGGTGACTACACGACCATCACTCGCCACGATGGCACCAAGCGTCCTCGATGTCTGACCTGGGTCATTCGCCGACATCGGCCTGGGCGGAAACAAGTCCGCTTCTCTATCAAAAGCGGACATCGAGCTGTCATCGGGCCATGTCCGCGATGTGCCAAACGCGGACATTTCGTGCATTCAGCCGGGCGCTGTGATCATCGCTTGGAATTGGAGGCGCTATGCCGATGGGATCGAGCGTGGCTGTGCGAAGCCCCATGACCATGGTCGTGAATGCCGTCGGCGGGCAGATAGACGACGTGACCGTGGCGGACGCCGCGCTCGGCGATGATGCGATTGGCGAATTCCTGTACGTCAGCGCCGCGGCCCTTGAGCACGGTGACCTCCATGCAATTGTCGTGGTCGAGGTGCATGTGCAGCGTTGCTTGCGCGAGATCGTGGCGGTCGTGGAAGTCCCGCGTTAGGCGCTTGGGCAGATCGCGCGCCTCATGATCGTAGACATAGATCAGGGCGGCGACGCAAGGCCGCGTTCCGGCGACTTCGAGCGTGGCCTGCTGGAGACCCGAGCGGGCCAGGTCGCGAAGCGCCTCGGATCGGTTGTCGTAACCGCGAGCGCGCATGTACCGATCCAGCTCGGCATCCAGCTCGTCGTCGATGGTGATGGTTACGCGCTGCATCCGCCTCTCCTCAAAGGTTGTCGCGAATACTCTAGCATCGAATACGCGCAGCCGAGGCATGCGCAATGCAGTATGCACTTTTATTGACTTCATCATACTCGCGTTGCAAGGTGTCGACCGCAGGCTGGATTCTGCGTGCTGCAACAGTAAGGGGCGGTACATGACGCCGCGCGCAATCGCGGCGACAGTGATTTTGTTATCATTGATCGGCCAGAAGGCACTCGGCCAAACCGCGCCAGAACAATCACGGCAGCAAACGCCAGAGCAACCGCTACCGCGCTCCGCTACGGTTCTGCCGACCATCCGGATCACCGCCGCAAAGCGCGCCAAGCGGCCAAGCCCCAAGGCGAAACAGGCATCGCCAGCAGCATCGCCGTCGCCTTCGTCACCACCGCCTGCCGGTGCAAACGGCGCGCCGACTGTCGCGGCCGGTCCGGCGGTGCCGCCGACAATGGCCAGCCAGATGACGGTGTCCGGCCGGGACCTCAATGCCCGGGCGGTTACGCAGCCGGCGCAAATTCTCGAAGCAGCGCCCGGCCTCGCGGTTATCGCGCACGCCGACGGCGGCAAGGCCAATCAGTATTACCTGCGCGGCTACAATCTCGATCACGGCACGGATTTCGCCGTCTTCGTCGACGATATGCCGATCAACCTGCCGACGCATGCGCACGGCCAGGGCTATGCCGACCTCAATTGGCTGATGCCGGAGACGGTCAACAGCCTCGACGTGCGCAAGGGTCCGTACTTTGCCGATGTCGGCGACTTCGCCACCGCCGGTTCGCTCTTCCTTAATCTGCGGGACAGCGTCGACAAAAATATCGTATCGGCGACAGTCGGCAGTTTTGGCTACGAACGATATTTCGGCATGGGCTCGACCAAGGTCGGCAGCGGCTCGCTGTTTTATGCCGGCGAGTTGAATTTTTATAACGGCCCTTGGGACACGCCCGATCACATGCGCAAGTATTCCGGGCTGATGCGCTACAGCCAGGGCACCGCGACTGATGGCTTTTCCGCTACCGCAATGGCCTACTCGAACAAATGGACCACCACTGAGCAAGAGCCGCTGCGGGCGATCCAGTCGGGACAGATCGGACTCTATGGCGAAATCGATCCGACCGACGGCGGCAATACCAGCCGCTACTCGCTGTCGATGCGCATGGCGCAGACTACCGACGACGGCTCGTGGAAAGCGAACGCCTATCTGGTGAAATACGAACTCGATCTATTCAACGACTTCACCTGGTTCCTCAACGATCCAATCAACGGCGATCAATTCCAACAGCATGATGATCGCGTTTATGGAGGCGCAGGCGCTTCCCGCACTTTCCAGGGCACGTTGTTTGGCCGTCCGACGGAGACGGTGTTCGGGTTCCAGACCCGCTACGACAATATCAATCTCGCCCTGAACAATACCGTTGCGCAGCAATTCCTTTCGGCGACGCTCGCGGATCACGTCAACGAGGCTAATGCCGGCATCTACGCCGAGAACACGGTGCATTGGACCAATTGGCTGCGCACCACGCTCGGTTGGCGCGGCGATTATTTTGCGGCATCAGTCAACTCGATGCTGCAACCGGCCAATTCCGGCAAGGACGAGATGGCAATCGGCAGCCCGAAATTCCGGATGGTGATCGGTCCATTCTACGAGACCGAGTTCTTCATTGGCGCGGGCATGGGCTATCACAGCAATGACGCACGCAGCACGGTGATCACGGAAGTGCCAGGCGATCCCATGACACCGGAAGGTGCTTCGCCGTTCCTGGTGCGCTCGCGCGGGGCCGAGATCGGCCTTCGTACCAAGATCGTGCCAGGTCTCGACAGTTCGGTCAGCTTGTTCACGCTGCATCAGGATTCCGAGCTGTTTTTCGACGGCGATACCGGAGAAACGGTCGCCGGTCTGCCGAGCCAGCGCACTGGCATCGAGTTCACTAACGATTACCGTCCGTTCCCCTGGATGCACGTCGACGCCGACGTCGCGCTCACGCGCGCCCGGTTCATCGGATTCGATTATGCACAGGAGGCCACCTATCAGTCGCTGGCCGGGTTTCCGCAAGCGCAGATCGGCAGCGCGCCGGGCAACTTCGTCTACAACGCTCCGTGGATGGTGGCTGGAGCGGGCGTAACACTCGGCAATGAAACCGGCTGGTTCGGCAATATGCGCTGGCGCTATATCAGCTCGCGGCCGCTCACCGAGGACGGCACCTTCCGGTCACCGCCATTGAGCATCTTCAACGGTCAGATCGGTTATCGTTTCGACAACGGTTGGCGCATCCAGCTCGACGGCCTCAATCTTTTCAATTCGCACGCCCCGCAAGCAGAATATGCTTATGGCTCTTTGATCAAGTCGGACAGCCTGTTCGCTATGTGCAACTCCGCCACGCCACCACCGAAAGCCGTGTGCCAGAACGGCGTGATGGACTATGCACTTCACCCCATTGAGCCTTTAGCCGTGCGTCTGACGGTAGCGGCTACCTTCTAGCCATCGCCAAAGTCTCGGTGTCTGCCTTGGGTCAAACGCCGACATCGGCCTAGGCGGGATACAAGTCCGCTTCTCCATCGAAAGCGGACATCGAGCTGTCATCTGGCCATGTCCGCAATGTGCCAGAAGAAGACGTGGCGTCTCTGAGGGTCCGAGGCCAACGGCACATCGGCTTCCCTATCAAGAAGCCGACAATCGTGCATAGTTAGGACACTTGGCGATTTGGCGTGCCTATACCTCCGGGAGTCTGCACCACGAGCACCAATTTGAAAGCCGTCAATGAACCGAGGCGTCGACTTCATTGGTTCTGAGACAACCAACGAATTCATCAATCGACTTAGTGTCACTCCCTTTCGAACTGACATATGTTGCCTTTTTGTTGGAAAACCAATAGCCAAAATCGATCTCAAAATGACCAGATCGAAGTTTATCAAGGACCATTTGGAGCGACAACTCACTTACGGCAAAAATAATGTCCTGCGTTGGAGGCGTACTGCTGCCACTTGGCAACGATGCCGCAAAGCGATCACGTGACCAAAATTCTGTAAATTGGCCCGCATCCGGACCCCCACGCTCAATTCCGACATCACGCATCATTGCTGACGTGGCCCAGTCGTTTGGAAACTCGAAATCACCGACGGAGCTAAATTGCAAATAGGCGCTTGCGCCTTCTGGTATGTCAACAATCTGACCTCCAGCCCAAGCTTTAGTTTTGAGAGCCTTTTGAACAAAAACCCGGAGACCGAGCTTGCGATCACTAGGCAAATTTGCCGATACAAAGAGATCGCAGCCAACGTAAAGGCCGATATCCATTGGGCGGAACTTGTAATTTGGAATAATCGACACAGTGCTAGCTGATACTTCGTTTGTGTCGCGAACTTCGGTGGGCTCTGTTAGTGAATAGACGGAATAGCTTATCGCGATATTATTGATCCTGGCGGGCCGCCCCTTTATGTCACCGAGGCTCGGGGCTGCAACTAGCAGATGGCCGTTGTCGAGCCACACAAAGCCAACCGAATCAGCGTCTCGTATTCGTATGGCATTGTGATTTTCGTTCTGGCAATTCTCGAAAGCGCCTCTAATCGAAATCCGCCAGTCATCATCATAAGGCTCGTCGCAATTTATCTTCTCGACAATTGCGGTCCCGTCAGGCGAATTCAAAGAATCAATCGATCGGCCACTATTGTCGTGGAGCCATATCACGATAACAATGCAGGAACCTAGGCTTGCGGCGAAGATCAAGAGGTATTTGATGATCGCCGCACTCATTGCTGGCCAGCCTTCTTGTGAGCCAAAAAAGGGGGATCGGTTGCCCCTACAAGCAAAGTATGGCGGCAACCTGACCGAGGGCGCTGACTGTTCTGCATCGAGCGGGAGTGGACATCGAATGTTAGCGCCTCCCGAAATCGACGATGTCCGAAACGGGTCATTCGGCGACATCGACGCCGGGCGCCTTAACGTCCGTTTCAGCCTCAAGAGCGGACATTTAACGGACATCGCAGCATGTCCGCGATGTGCCATAAGCGGACACAGCGCAGTCAGGTATGTCTGCGTCCCTCCGCATCTCTACCACGGGTCAATTCCTGTTCTAAGTGATGGCGCCAATCAGGCGGCATAAATCAATAAACTGCCGTCAGCTGCCTTTTTGGTCGTAAATCCGGCGGATCCGCCGATGGCTCCGATGACGCTGAGATTGATTGTCCGCATTCTTCCGACGTGGGTGTCGGTTATCGTCAATATCTCGTTTGCCGGGTCAAAATTGAGAGTGGGTTGGTCCGTGTAGAAAATGTGGATCAGATTGATCGACGCCGCCGCGTTGACGTCCATGCCGGCGATCGTGCCGGTGTATTTCTCAGCGGAGTTGAGAAGGAGGATGCCGTTCGAGGCTGGATCGAAGGACACGTTGACCGACGACGGACCTCCGAGTTCGAGCTTGCCCGATCCATAGATCGTCGCGGTGCCCCCGGTTACTTCGCCTTCTATGCGCAAGACACTACCGGGACCGACCGTTAATGCGCCGGAATTATTGACCGAACCGGTAACGGTAAGATTGCCGCCACTGCATTCGATGGAGCCGGCATTGGCGATCGGCGTGGTTGTGTTGATGACATTATTGTCCTCTTGGGCTTGCAGGACGGCGCCTGCGACTGTGGAGATCGTGCCGCCGTCGATCTCGGCGCCCCCGAGCTGAACCATGGCGCCCGCAGAAGCGGAGACGATCCGCCCACTATTCTTGATTTTTTCTCCAAGCGACAGGACTCCCGAAGGTCCGGACGCCTGCAGCAAGCCTTCATTGCTAAAACCGGCGTCGGCCACAGTGATTGCCAGCGGCTCGTTGGTGCCGTTCCCGTTGCCGTCGATAACACCGTTGGCTCCGTTGATGAAAATCAAATAGGGATCAGTTGAACCGGAAGCGATTATCCCCGACCCGGAGATCGTGCTTTCGTTGGTGAGCTGGCCGAGGCTGCCGCTTGTGGGGAGCTCGTAGGCCGCAATCCGACCGTGGCCGGTTAAGACTATCTTACCGCCGCCGTTGATCTGCACGGCGTCCTTCACTTTAAGAAAGCCGCCGCTTTGGATGATGATCGTGCCAGTATTTTTGTACGCCGCGTTGCCACCATCACCAGCTGGGTTTTGTTTGGTAGCACCCTGCTGCTGATTGAAGGAGCCGAGCACCAGCGACGTCGCGTTTCCTATCTCGATTGTGCCGGCCAGTGCCCCGCTTCCTGTCCCTTGTAGCACATTAACTTCGTGTGCATTAATGGCGAGAGTGGCGCCATTCGCCATCTCCAATATCGCTACCGTATTTTCCCGCGAAGATGTGACCGTGTAGCTTCCGCTCGCAGTGATCAGCGCCGTGCTGTCGGAAGCCGGCAAGCCGTTCGTCCAATTTGAAGCCGTATTCCAGTCGCCGTTCCCGCTCATCCAGCTATGTGACATCGCTTGTCTCCCGCTCAGACTTCGCGTCTCACGGGAGACTAACCTCTTTTCCGTTTGTCGCCCATATGCATCAGGCGAGCGAGAGTTAGCGCGCCGGAAAAGCTGACATTGGATCATGTGCAGCCGCGTTTCGTTGCGGACACTGACGTCCGCTGTGGGTCATGTGTGGACGGCTCCGGGTTGGCAAGGAGAATCTTCACGTTGCAGGCTTGGTCGGTGCAGCCATGTGTTCGGCCTTTTGAGCGCGGCTCACATGACCGCTGGCCATAATGCCCTCCGCGGATCAGGTCCCGATCATTAGCACGCATTCGATGATGCTCTGACCCAAGTGGGTTGTCCTGATCGCCGGATCGACCGGCTCTGCATTACGTGCTGTTCGCCCTCCCAACCGTCACATCACGCCGGACACCCGGCGCGATCTCGTTCAAGCCGCCAGCGCGGCCGGTTCCTTGTAGCGTTCACCCCTGGCCATGATCGCCCACGCCATTCGTGCGATCTTATTGGCGAGGGCAATGGCCGCAACCTTCGTCGGTCGCCGCGCCAACAATGCAGTGAGCCAGGGCCGATGCCTGGTGCCATGGATTTTGGCGTAGCGGATGACGGCAAGCGCACCGGTCGTGAACAGGCTGCGCAGATAGCGATCGCCTCGTTTGCTGATGTTGCCGAGCCTGTCCTTGCCTCCGCTCGAGTTCTGCTTTGGCACGAGCCCAATCCAGGCCGAGAAGTCCCTTCCTGATCGAAACACCTTCGGGTCAGCGACGCTGGCAACCAGGGCGGTCGCGAGCGCTGGACCGACGCCCGGGATATCGTCGAGCCGCCGGCTCGCTTCACTGGATTTGTGCCAAGTCATGATCATCCGATCGAACTGCAGGATCTGAGCCTTCAGCATCTGTAGTTGGGCGCCAAGAGCGATCACGCAGCTACGCGCAACCTCGGGCAGCCGCTGATCACTTGCATCGGCGGCGACCCCGAGCAACTGCTCGACACCATTGCGGCCGACCGGCGCGACGATCCCGAACTCCGCCAGAAGAGCGCGGATGATGTTGATCACCGAGGTTTGCTGGCGGATGAATAAGTGACGAGTCCGATGCAGCGCCAGGCAGCTCTGTTGCTCCGGCGTCTTGGTCGCGACGAAGCGCATGTTCGGCCTGGTGACCGCCTCACAGATCGCCTCGGCGTCGGTGGCATCGTTCTTATGCCGCTTCACATAGGGCTTCACGTAAGCCGGCGGCATCATGCGCACAGTGTGACCAAGCGCCTGCAGTTCGCGTGACCAATAATGCGCCGAGGCGCAGGCCTCGATGCCGACCAGACATGGTGGCAGCTTCTGGAAAAAAGCCATGACGTAGCGACGCTTTAACTGACGGCGGATGACGACTTGGCCAGCAGCATCAACGCCGTGGACCTGAAAGACAGATTTCGCAATATCAAGACCGATTGTCGTGACCGTTTGCATGGCTAGCTCCTCCGAGTCGTGGGAGCCTCAGCAGCGCCCACATCTATGGCACTCACGTGCCGGGTGGAGGAGCCGTCCACAGCATCATTCGCCGACATCGGCCTAGGCGGGAAACAAGTCCGATTCTCCGTCAAAGGCGGACATCAAATTGTCGTCGGGCCATGTCCGCTAAGTGCCAGAACTCGGACGTCGTTCTTGCCAGCCTCAAACAAGAAAGGCCGTACGCGAGGGCGGACCAATCGCCGCGCACCTCGCGGCCAATGCTGGCTCCGGGCTCAAAGGTCCTCACCTCGGTGGAATTCGGGAAGAGCGCAATTGACACCGCGCGAGTACGTTTCGCTGAGCGATGAAAAAAGCCGCCCTCAGAGGGCGGCTTTTGCTGAATAGTGCCTAACCTTAATCTACAATTTGGACGATTGTACGCGTCCGCGGGTCAACCAGCACCGTGTGGCCGTTGACGATCGTGTATCGGTATTCCCGGGCCCTCGAATATTCAGGGGGCACTTCGTAATAAGTCACGCCTCCATCCGGGAGCACGGCACCAACACGAAGCTCATCGCGATATTCGTAAGAAGGGTAATGACGCTCAACGACATAACTATGGAACCGAGGACGATCATCGATACCTAGTACGCCGTTCACACCGCCGATAACGCCACCTACAACGCCACCAACAACCGCTCCCACGGGTCCAGCATCGTGCTCACCGACGCGAGCGCCATGAGCAGCGCCATCTGGAACGCCTTGAGCATGTGCTCCGGCTGACATTGCCAATGCCGTGGCGCCAACCAATATAATTTGTCGAATCATGTGTTCCTCAATTCGCGTGAAGGTCTGCGATAACGCGCCAGGGTGGCGTGCGTTCCGTCGCGCCATCGTTCACCGCTCGCTCGACGGTGCGGCGTATCAATCGTTGGCGCAGATCACGGATTGCCTGCACGAGGGATCGCGATTATCGGCTGTCGGCTCGCTCAATCCCGCAGCAGCCACAGCAAAAAACGACGCCTCAACGACGTCGGCCTTTGCGGTCTGGGACCCATAAAGAGATCAGTCCTGGTGTTGAGGATGGCCGCGAAGCCTGCGCGTGCTTGAACGAAGCATTCAGTAGTCCGATCAAGCGACAAATGCCCCAAGAACTCGTCCACACTCTTTTGCGCCTCTGGAGCGAAAGTCGGATTTCTACTCTTTTCACTGCTGACGAGCATGCGCAGCATCAACTCGTGGGCGATCAACCGTGCGCTATCCGCCTTCTCCTCGGTTAGCGGGCCGCGCGGGGTTTCGTCCAATGTGCCCACTTACGTCCCTTCCCTCGCTCACTCGGGTTGAACTTCTCACCGCCGAATCGTTGCTTGAATTTCTCGGCATCGGTCTAATCTGAAAAGCAGTAAACGTGGTACCATTGGCCACCGTCGCAAATGCGAGCCGGCAGCACCACTTGGTGCGGCTACGTCCGATCAATTTCCGCCGGCGACAACTCGTCCTTCCGGCGCATGACCAAACCGCCGCCTGAACGCCACTGCATCCTCCAAGGTGCGAAAGCAGTACCTCACCGTGTTTGCCGGCAGATCGACGTACATGTCCCAAGGCAAGCCGCTGTTCTCCAGCCAGTCGAGCACCTCCATCGCCGCTTCGTCGAACGACAGCGGCACCTGGTAGGGAAAATCGAGATTGATCACGAAGACCGTGTTCATCTTCTTAAGAACAAAAAGAGAACGAAAGTCAATGGGGCGAGGTTTAGGGGCGTCGGCACCCTGGCCGTACGAAATCTGGCGGTCCCCCGTCCCGAGGAGCAGCGAGCTTATTACCGTCATCGTCCCTTCAGCCGCTCAGATCAGTGTTACCGCGCGTCAACCACGGGAACTCAAAACTACAAGCCTTAGATGCGCTTTAACGTCGCTGCCGTAGAGGGTTGGCTTCCGACGGCACGGGGCATCGCGCCATGCAACTGTTCGCAGCGCTGATTTACTGGGTCATCGTCGCCCTGTGGCTCACGGTCCTGGCAACGGTCATTGTCTTTTTTATCCGCAATCCGAAAGCCTACGGCACGACGCGGCTGCTGTTGGCCGTGGTTGCGATCGACACCGTGCGCAACATCCTCGAGAACAGCTATTTCGGCGCCTATTTCGGCAGCCAATACGGGCTGTTTCCGGCTTCGATAGCGCAGCTCCTCGGCCAGCCGCTTTTGCTGGTGCTGCCGAAGATCGTCAACGTGATCGCCGGCTGCTTCGTGCTCGGCGTCTTGCTGCTGCGCTGGCTGCCGCTCGCCGTCAAGGAGCGCGGCCGTGCCGATCAGCGCGCCAGCGATCTGGAAACGCTCGCCGCCGTCGACTGGCTGACCGGCCTCTATAATCGCCGGCACTTTGAGACACAGGCGCACGCGGAGCTCGCCCGCAGCCAGCGCTATATGCGGCCGATGACCGTGATGATGTTCGACATCGACCACTTCAAGATTGTCAACGACACGTATGGCCACGCCACCGGCGACCGCGTGCTGCAGGCGCTCGCCACGGTATGCCTTGCCACCAAGCGTGACGCCGACGTGGCGGCGCGGCTCGGCGGCGAAGAATTCGCCTTGCTGTTGCCGGAGACCACCGATATCGCGGCGACGCAATTCGCCGAACGGCTGCGTCAGCAGATCCGTGACTGCGCTCCGATCGTCGAGGGCGAAAAGCTGCCGATCACCGTCAGCATCGGCATCGCCGGCGCCTCAATGACAACGGCGGGATTTCAGCCGCTCCTGGACCAGGCCGACCAGGCGCTTTACGAAGCCAAGCGCGCGGGCCGCAATCGCGTCGTGGTCTGGCGGCAACCCGCCGAGACCGCGGTCAAGCAGCCGCGGAATAACTTCCCCGATCCTAAGCCGAGAGTTTCTTTGTCGCGGCCCGGCGTCCGCTAATGATGCTGTGGACGGCTCCTCCACCCGGCACGTGAGTGCCATGGATGTGGGAGTTGCTGAAGCTCCCACGATTCGGAGGAGCTACCTATGCAAACGATCACCACGATCGGTCTGGATATCGCGAAGTCAGTTTTTCAGGTCCACGGCGTTGATGCTGCCGGCCAGATTGTCATGCGCGCGGCAGATTAAGCGGCGCTATGTTTTGGCGTTCTTCCAGAAGCTACCGCCATGTCTAGTTGGCATCGAGGCTTGCGCGTCGGCACACCATTGGTCGCGCGAACTGCAGGCTCTCGGCCATACCGTGCGGCTGATGCCGCCGGCCTACGTGAGGCCCTATGTGAAGCGGCATAAGAACGATGCGGCTGACGCCGAGGCGATCTGTGAGGCCGTCACCAGGCCCAATATGCGGTTCGTCGCGACCAAGACAGACAGAGCAACAGAGCTGCCTGACGCTGCACCGTACACGGCACTTGTTCATCCGCCAGCAGACCTCGATGATCAACGTCATCCGCGCTCTTCTGGCGGAGTTCGGCATCGTCGCGCCGGTCGGACGAAATGGTGTCGAACAACTGCTTGCGGTCGCCGCCGATGCAATGATCAGCGGCTGCCCAAGGTTGCGCGTGCTTGTGTCGTCGCTCTGGGCGCCCAACTGCAGATGCTGAAGGCTCAGATCCTAGAGTTCGATCGGATGATCATGGCTTGGCACAGATCCAGTGAGGCAAGCCGGCGGCTCGACGATATACCCGGCGTCGGTCCCGCACTGGCGACAGCTCTGATTGCCAGCGTCGCTGACCCGAAGGTGTTCCGATCAGGCAGGGACTTCTCGGCATGGATCGGGTTGGTGCCGAAGCAGAACTCGAGCGGCGGCAAGGACAGGCTCGGCAATATCAGTAAACGAGGCGATCGCTATCTGCGCAGCCTGTTCACGACCGGCGCGCTTGCCGTCATCCGCTACGCCAAAATCAATGGCACCGGGCGTCGGCCTTGGCTCACTGCCTTATTGGCGCGGCGACCAACGAAGGTGGCGGCCATCGCGCTCGCCAACAAGATCGCACGGATGGCGTGGGCGATCATGGCCAAGGGTGAACGCTACCAGGAACCGGCCGCACTCGCGGCCTGAACGAGATCGCGCCGAATGTCCGGTGTGATGTGACGGTTGGGAGGGCGAACAGCAGGTAATGCAGAGCCGGTCGATCCGGCGATCAGGACAACCCACATTGGGTCAGAGCATCGTCGAATGCGAGCTAATGATCGGGACCTGATCCGCGGAGGGCATTATGGCCAGCGGTCATGTGAACCGCACTCAAAGGCCGAACACATGGCCGCACCGACCAAGCCTGCAACGTGAGGATTCTCCTTGCCAACATGGAGCCGTCCACACATGACCCAAGGCGGACATTTTCCTCAGTCTCGACCAATACAGCGACGCTGCGCAGGCCGGGAGCAAGGGTTGCGAAAGAGTGAGGCCTGGCTTCCTACGCGCGGATCAGGCTTCAGAGGACCTTCCCGAAGTCGCGGCCGAACCGCGGGCCGAACAGGTTGTGCTCCTGCTCGATGTGAGGCTGATCGAAGAGCTTGACGCCCATATAAATGGTGAGCTCTCGCGCGTTGTCGGGAATGACGCACGCGAGCTGCTGCTCGGGGGCTCCGTCAGCGATCGTCTTTTTATAGATGTCTCCCAACAGACCGACAAAGTGGAGACCAAGCTCGTGCGCCTCTTTGGCAGACAGGTTGGCTTGCAGCGGCAATCGCATGGCGGCGGCGGTTTGTGGCGTGCCGGCAAGGAAGAACACGTTCGCGGGGTCCGCCGGATAGAACCGGCATGTCGCGCACAGGAAGTTGCGATATTCGCTGCGCCAAACCGTTTCCGGCAGAAGGAAAAACGGCTTGACGCAAAAGCCTTTCTCCAAAGGGCGGTTTATCGTGTCGACGAAACGCTCCAGGTTGCTCCCGTGGCGGGCATCCAGCGTCGCGAAGGTGTCCTCCGTCTGCGCGATATTGCGAGGCATATCTGGCGACAGCCCGAAGCTGCGCAGGAATTCCCCGGTCTTGCCTTCGAACACCTCCAGCGGAAACATGCGCGAGATGCCGTCGGCGTCCGTCGGCGCCATCACGGGCGCCGCAGAGGGACCCCAGTTCGATGTCGTTATTTTCTGCGGCGGCAGGTCATGTGGGATCCCGCGTCCGCGCTTGCCAAATTCGACCAAGGCGCACCTCTGGCATTCCTGCCCATAGCGCATCGAAGCAGAACCTGCAGACCTTAAGGCCCGGTTAAGGTCGATCTGAAGAGCTGGACGCACCCCACGCCTTGTCGAAGGCGCTCCGGATCACGCGAGACGATGTCAGCAGATGGCACATCAGCGACCTCGGGCGATATCGCGATTAAGTCCGGAAGTGGACCAATAGCGGACTTGAACAAAGCAGCCAACGAAAGGGGGCGCTCAGGCGGTCGTGCCGTCTTGTGATCGAGCAGACAATTCTCTCAGCGGTGTGACGTTACTGAGGTCCATCTCTTCGATTAGCGCTGATCGACCTGCTTCAACCGAGGCCAATTCCTTTGCTGCTTGCTGTGCGGTGCTGTTGTTTGAGCCCCATACAGCAATGCCCCCGAGCAATGCCGCAACGGCCGCAGCCATTATCGCGGGATCGAACCTGATGAAAGCGAAGAGCATCGCAGTAAGCCCAAGAACGCCGCCCACCACGGCAATCCGCGAGGCTGAGATCAATTTGCGACAGCTTTCAATCTTCACAGCGAGGTCTTCGATGTGCTCCTCGAGGCGCACGACCTCATCATGTGGGTCGCCCCTTTGGTCATCATCCAAGTTCGGTGCTCCCAGGGGATTAGCGCGGGCTCCTTGGCCCCGGTAGAGTCCCGCCGGGGCCATTTTTTTCTTTCGCGGCGGAGCGCGTCATTTCACGTACGGAACGCGCTGCGCCAATGATTGGTCATGGCCGCTCACATTATTTCAGTACAATCCAGGCAGGCGCATGATCGCTCGCGTTTGGCTTACCCCGTACGTCCCGGTCGACACCCGCCGAACGCAACCGTTTCGCCACTTTAGGACTGAGCAAGAGATGGTCAAGTCGCAGTCCAGCGTCTCTTTCAAACCGGTGCCGCATGTAATGCCAGAACGTATAAATTCGTTTTCCGCCATTCAATTCACGCAACCCGTCGGTCCATCCCTGTTTAACTAGCCGCGCATAGGCTGCGCGACCCTCGGGTTGAATGAGCGCGTCGTTGTTCCAAGAACTCGTCGGATAGATATCGATTCCCGTCGGGGCAACATTGTAATCGCCGGCAAGCACCACGGGCGCGCCAGACTTTAGAAGCTTACGCGCGTGGACCGATAAACGCTTGAACCAGGCAAGTTTGTAGTCGAATTTTGGTCCGGGCTGCGGGTTACCATTCGGAAGATAAAGGCAACCGACAAGGATGCCGTCTAGGGCAGCTTCAATGTAGCGCGCCTGACTATCGGACGTGTCGCCCGGCAGTCGCGTACGAGTAAGGACCGGCTCAATACCTCGTCCGAGAATCGCCACGCCATTCCATGTCTTCTGGCCCCGCCACACCGAGCGATAACCGGCCTTCGCAAGCGCCGCCACCGGAAACTCGGCGTCGGTACATTTGAGTTCCTGCAAGCACACGATTTCCGGCTTCGCGCTCTTGAGCCAGTTGAGCAGATTCGGGAGACGCCGATTGACGTTGTTGATATTGAAAGTCGCGATTTTCATACGCGAGCCTGCCCGATGCGTAGATTTGGGAATTCAGAAGGAACTCACCGGTTCAGAAATCGTTGTTAGTACAGTCCGATTATGGAGCAACTCATGGATAAAGATAGAATCAAAGGCGCCGCTCATGAAGCGAAAGGCGCTGTGAAGCAGGGCGTCGGAAAAGCGAGCGGCGACTCGAAGCTCGAGACCGAAGGCGCAGCCGAAAAGAGCGCCGGTAAAGTGCAGAACGCTGTGGGCGGGATAAAAGACGCCGCGCGGGAAGCACTCAAGAAGTAAGCTAGAACGAACGGCAGAGGTGGCGTCGGCGCTTGCCGACGCCGCTCGCATGGAAAACTCATGAGCGATATCCCCAATCATTCACCGCCAGAAATTCCCGATCCCCAAAAGAAGGACGACAGAGCTCCCGATATCGGGCCAGTCCCTGATCCGGTCGTCGAGCCACCTGGACCGGACCTCATTCCGGTACAAGAACCAGATCGGCGCCAGCCAAAGCGCGCGACCGGGCGGTGATCGCAGTTCTCGCACGCTACCGAATTTTCAAATTCTCGCCTGACGACCTGAAAAAGCTATAAGTGACTCGGTCGCGCGACCGAACTCATATCGGATGAGCGGTGACGCGAGTGCTCCACGTAGTGGCGGCTCGCGTGAAACCAAGGCGGCCCCTTTTGAATTTATCTGTGGTTCCTTTTGGATGGATAGGAAGATCGGGCGACGCCTTTGAAATTTACTATCGAGATTTTGCGCAACAGAGGCGTGATACATCGCGCTGTCGTTGATGAGATAACACCCCTCAGAGCCCAGGTAGCAGCCGAGCGGTTGCTGTCTGCATGGACGAAACGTGGCGCAACCGTCGCCCGCGTTCTCAATCGTAACGGCGAAGAAATATTTACATCCGGTCGTTAGAGTCGCCGCATCACGCGGCCGGCTGCGGGTACAGCTTTGAGGAGGGGCCGAGCTCCGAAACCAGGCGGCCGCGTCGGTCGATGTCCAATCAGTCTGGAACGAACTATGGCGCACGTCGCTTGTCCCCGTGCCGCAGCCCACGCTGCTTTGGCATCGAAACCGCCCGGGCAGATCAGGATTTTGCGAATGCTTTCTACCTCATTTGACACACGTCGGTCACCGGCGCGCTATTCGCGAGCGGGCGTGTCAACGCGTCCCGCCTTGATCGGTGCCGCGGCAGCAATTTCAGCGCTTGCGATCTGCGCACTTGTCAATCGCCTGAATACGAAGAAAGCGGAGCGTGACAACCCGCCTCAGGGGAAATTCGTCGAAGTTGGCGGCGTCCGCCTTCATTACGTCGAGCGAGGCCACGGCGAACCCCTGGTTTTGCTGCATGGTAACGGCAGCATGATTCAGGATTTCGCTTCCAGCGGTCTTTTAGACAAAGCGTCCGAGCGGCATAGGGTCATCGTATTTGATCGACCTGGCTTTGGGTACAGTGAGCGTCCTCGTCTCACCGTCTGGACGCCCGACAGGCAAGCCGACCTCATCCGTGCTGCCCTCGAAATGATTGGGGTTTCGCGCGCGATAGTGCTCGGACATTCTTGGGGCGCGTCGGTGGCAATTGCTCTCGCGCTGAAAGCCCCCCAGCTGGTGAGCCGCTTGGTGCTCGTCTCGGGATACTATTATCCGACCGCTCGAAGCGATGTTCTTCTGAGTTGGCAGGCGACTCCAATAATCGGTGACATTATGAGTCACACGGTCTGGCCAATTTTGGCACGGGCGATGTGGCCGGTATTGCTGAACAAAATCTTTGGACCCTCGGTGGTCCCCCAGAAATTCTCCGGTTTTCCTAAAGAGATGGCTTTTCGTCCCTCACAGCTGCGTGCCAGCGCCGCCGAGTCGGCGCTTATGGTCCCTGGCGCCTTCGCGAAGCGTAAGGACTATGCGGCGTTAAAAATGCCTATAGCGATCGTCGCCGGCCAGGAAGACAAGGTGGTCGACACTGAAACACAGTCCGGCCGGCTTCATCGGGACATTCTCCAAAGCACAATGCACCGGTTAGCGGGGGTGGGCCACATGGCGCACCAATCAGCGACCGACGAAGTAATGGCCGCAATGCACGAAGTTTAAGGTCCCATGACGGTGCGCGAGATCATCAGCAGCACGGCCGCCGGCATGTTGGAATGGACCAGGGGTTACGCGCATCGATCTTGAATCGGCACGAACAAATTCATGCCGTCCATCGCGGACTCCTTGTTGCAGCAGATGCATAAAAAGGCTCGACCGGCGCGCTGAGCACGCCGGTCGAAGCGGATTCAAATTTTGAAGAGAGTTGGGCGCACAGCGCGCGCCTCAAGCAATCGAAATCAGCCGCACCGACGCCTAGAATTTATAATTGAAGCCGGTGTGGATGATGTTCTGTTTGAGCGGGCGGTATAGGACAGCGTTCCGCCGCCGCAAGATCGAGGGCGGCGCCGTCGGCCGCTTGCAGCATCTGCTCGCGCGACTGAGCAAGCCGCTGCCGCCGCCATTCATGAATTCGCCCGGCGGCCAGGCGAACGGCTCGATCGACCTCGGACGGCTGGTCCGTGCGCGCAGACTGACGGTGACTGTCGGTCACACGGTCCCGCTTGACTGCGATCGCGATCCGCTGAGCGCGAAATCGTGCGCGGCCCAAATCAGCGCCGGACAGACAATCGAAGCGCGCCCCGATCCGACGACGACGATGTGCAATTCGGGCTGCGTCTACGTTCTGGCCGGCGGCAGCACCCGCCTCATTCCGCCGTGGACCTCGCTCGGCATCCACGAGGTCGGCTATATCCCGACAGCAGGACGGCCCGAGCCGACAAAGCTTGCCATTATGGTGGGAAAGCAGATCGCCGACGATCATCTGCGCGCCTACATCCGCGAAATGGGGATAGATCAGCGGCTGCTGACCGAAGCATTCGCGGTGCCCTTCAGTTCGGTCGCCCGCCTGTCGCGCGAGGACGCCGTGCGCTTCGGGCTCGACCGCCGCGAATTCGCCAAAACGCCCTGGCAATTCTTTGACAAGCCGGTGCTGGCGATCCGCAAGGGCTTCTTTGTTCGCACCGACGACAGCAAGGCCCGCTACGTCAACGGCGTCGTCAGCGTGTTCTGCGGCCGCGGCAGTGACAACCACAGTGTCCTCACCTTTGGCCGCGATCACATCAGCACCGACCCGGCCGATATTGCCGGGCAACCGCCGCTGAGCCTGAGCGTGAACGGACGGGATATTTCGCTGGCGCGCGTGCTCAACGACAAGCTGTTTATGCGCCAGGCGACATTGCCGATGACCGCCGTCGACACCATGGTGGACACGGTGACGCTGGTCGTGCCGGGTTCCGAGCTCGGCCGCCAACAAGGAGCAGCCGGCCAACAAGGATCCGGCCAACAAAGCACCGGCAACATCACGCTCAACATGCTCGGCTTCTCGCAGGCGCGCGCCAAGCTGCAAGACGCCTGCCTACATCCCTCGACGGCAATTGCAGTGCGGACCACAGGCATCGCACTTGCGGCGCTGACGATGCCAATGCCGCTGCAATCGCTGCAAGCCGGAGCGCTCGGAGCCCGGCGCGACGCGAGCCCAGGTCGACGCGAAGCTCGGCGCGCCAACCCAAACGATCGGCAGCGTGTCGCTCTACAGCTACACATCGACGTCCAACGAGCGCAAGGTCATGGCCGGCTATTTCAAGGCAGACCGCCTGCTCCACTTCGCGCGCTTCGTCCTGAAAGACGGCAAGATCATCGACGAGATCAACAACACCGAATTGAACGAAGGGCTGGAGCTTTCCGCCATTCGCTCGCTCCTGACATCGCCGGTCACGGCGAGCAGACCGGCCGCGCGGTGGCCGGCCGCGGTATCATCGCATTAGAGCGGCCGGAATTCCGCAGCAAACAAACATCAAACAAATAACAAGGCTGGGGGGCCTACAAGTGCGCCCCGTTTTCGGCCTTTGTTAATTTTCTTTGCCTATGGTCGGCGCCCGGGAGAATTCACTTAAGCGACGAGACGACCGCCATGGGCATTGGAAAGGTCACCCCGGCCAAGAAGCCATCGAGCCGCCCGAAAGGGCTCACGCTCACCCAGCAGATCGGCCTCGTGTTCGGCAGCGGCGCCTTGGTGGCGGCCGCCATCGGCACTTACCTGGTCGTCACCCACGTCAATTCGCCGGCGCCGATGCCGAACGTGGCCAGCGCCGCCGCGCCGCGGGATAATTCCGGCGCCATCATCGCGCGCGCCGCCGACGGCAAAGGCTGCCGCCGCATGAAATTCAACAACGCGACCGGCACGATCTCGGACGACGGCCCGGCCTCGTGCGACGAAGCCGACGCGACCTCGCCGCCGCCGGCGGCGTCTTCGGGCGGCGCCAATTCCGAGCGTTACGGCGCCATCGCCAACGCTTCCGCCGCTGAGCAGCGAAACCGCGGCAGGCAGCGCGGCCGCTCGTTTCGGCCTTTCTTAATGTCGCCCGTTTAAGATCGCCGTCGGGGTCGTGACACTTGAGTCATGACATTTAAGGGGCGGGACAACGGCGATGGGAACGCGAACTGGACAGGTGGTGCCGGCGCAAAAAGCGCCGAACCGCCGGCGAGGACTTCACACTCGCTCAGCAGATGAGTATCGTGTTCGGCGGCGGCACTTTGCTGGCTGGCGCCATTGGCGCGTATCTCGTCACCCAGGCCGGCTCTCCGGCGCCGGAGGCGGCGGCCACGCCGCCGCAATATACCGGCGCGATCATCTCGCGCGCCACCAACGGCGACGGCTGCCGCCGCATGAAATTCAACAATGCGACCGGCACGATTTCGGACGACGGCCCGACCCCGTGCGACAGGGTCGATTCGCCCTTGTCGAGCGCCGCCGCCGTGGGGCGTTTTGGCGCGATTGCCGGCGGCTTCCAGCACCACTGATCGGCGCCAGCGGACGTGTCTTGCGCCAGGTGCGGTCAAACAGGTGCGGCCAAAGTTTCCCGTTCTCTGCATCTCATAATGTCCGAACCGGCGGCGGCATTCGCCGGCGGTTGAGCCGGCATGACGGCATTTCAAGCCGCCAGCGGAAAGACGCCGGCTATTCCTGCGGCTGTTGTTGTTGCTGCGTCGCGCGCCTGGTTTTCTCCGCCCGCTCGGCAAGAGCTCGCCAGGCCTGCGCCATTTCAAGGAGCGAAGCGCGGCGGCTGGGATCGGACATCTCGGCAGCCAGCTCGGCGCAATTGGCGGCATACATCCGGTAATAGGCGACAGGCTCGGTCACGGCAGGTCTTCCCCCTCACGCACACGCCTCTCTCGCCGAAACGCCGAAGGCCGGAATCCGTTCCTCTTTTCACAGCCGCTCACTGTTGATTTCAAGATCGGGCCAGCGGGCGGCGAAAGCCGCCGTCCACATTTTTTTCTAATCCGGGGCTTGCCAAAGGGGTCTACAAATGAGTAAGTGTAGTACTAACCTAATTGGTCTACCTAGTCTGCCTTGTCTAGCTTTTGGCGAGGGTGTCATGAAAAACGGCAATGGCGGCCGCGGTCTGGTCCGGGAAGAGCGGCTCCAGATCATGCTGGCTCCCGAAGAATTGAAAGCGGTCGATACATTCAGATTCGCGCATCGCATGCCGAGCCGCGCGGCGGCGGTTCGCGAGCTGCTGCGGCACGGCATCGCGGCAAGCGGCGCGGTCGCCGACAATCTGGGCGTCAAGTCGCGCGACTACGGCGTGCTGAAGGCGCCGAAAGATCTCGCCGGCGACGGCAAGGCTCGGGCCGCCGACAAATAGTCATTGCTAGACAAGTTAGACTTTGTTGGATTGTGACCGGCCGGTTTCGGTGCCCAAATACGGCGAAACTTAAGCTTCCGGCGACGCACCATCGTCGCGGCGCCGACGCGGACAGGATGCGCTGCGATGATGACCATTTATCCGTTATTTGCCGATCAAGCCTTCGAACCCGAAACGCTCGAGTGCATGTCGGAGGCTTATGAAGCCGTGTGCGAAGCGCTGGAGCTCAATGTCAAGAAGGACATGATCACGGAGACGGTCGCCGAACGCATCATCGAATACGCGCAACGCGGCGTGCGCGACAAGGCACGATTGACCGAGATGACGCTGCAGGCGTTCAACGCCAAAAGATAGGCCGCGCTGTCGCAAAGCACCTGCTCGATGATTGGTCGGATGCCTTGCCTACTTTCTCGCCCGATTTCTTGGGCCTTCTTCGACGAACGCTTGTTCACCGAGGGGCTAGCAGCTCCACTATTGCAGCGGCGCGTAGCCAGTCATTGGCCATCTTCAAGAAGATGTCGCGCTCCTCGTCGGTGACGGCGGTCATGGCCCAAGTCACGCACTCGTCGCGTGGTCGCGCCACTCCTTCACGGTATCCATGACGCCGACCTGTTGTACGAGCTTTTGCGCATTCATTTTATGAGCCAGCCGAAACCCGGTCGGTGCGGCGGCGGACTTAAGCGCGGATGAAATGCGGGAACCATGATCACATTATCGCGGACCCGCGCATTACGTCTCAACAACGGCCTATCCAAGAGTATTCCAAAAGACGACTGAACGAAATGAGAACGTCAACGAGCTAGCTCAAGCCGTACGAACAGGCACCCGCTTCCAGGCGGTAGAAAAGATCACTATCTTTAGATTTCGAGATCTTGGGGAAACGCCGGGATGCCTGACCGGGAAGCGATCTCTGGCACGATTGGGCAATCTAGTCCTGTGATCCGTTCTGTGCGGGCGGCGCAATATGTGCGCATGTCGACGGATCATCAGAGATTTTCGCCAGCTAATCAAAACGATGCCAACGAAGCCTACGCCACAGCGCGGGGTATGGAGATTGTTCGTACGTATTATGATCCGGGCATCAGCGGTCTCCATATCGATGGTCGAGACGCCCTGAAGCAGCTCATCGAAGATGTTCAGTCCAAGAGCAGGTCCTTTGACGTTATTCTCGTGTATGACGTAAGCCGGTGGGGACGGTTCCAAGACATCGATGAAAGCGCTTATTACGAGTACATCTGCCGGCGATCTGGTGTTGCTTTTTGCTATTGTGCCGAACCATTCGAAAACGACGGAAGCCCGCTGTCGGCAATTTTCAAAGGCATTAAGCGCCTTTCCGCTGCCGAATACAGCCGCGACTTATCGGTGAAGGTATTTGCAGCTCAACGCCGACTAGTGGAGCTAGGATTTCGACAGGGCGGTCGGTCTGGATACGGACTGCGACGTCTACTTATCAGCGCGACTGGGGAACCTAAAGGCGAGCTTAAGTGCGGCGAGATCAAAAATATTTTCACTGATCGCATTGTGCTAGTCCCAGGACCGCCAAAAGAGGTCAGATTGTACGATGGATATTCAACTCATTTGTCAGTAGACGGAAAAGTGAAGGAGAGATCGCCAAAATTCTTAATCAGCGAAACATAAAGAGCATGAACGACCGCATTTGGACCGCCATTTGCGTACGTCGCATTCTGGCTAGTGAGAAGTACATCGGGAACAATGTCTGGAACAGACATTCGTTGAAATTGAAGAGCAAGGTCGTAAAGAATGCGCCCGAGAAATGGGTGCGTGCTGAAGGCGTCTTTCAGGCCATTGTAACTCGATCTCAGTTCGATGCCGCGCAAGAGATCATGCGAGAGCGCCTCCATCCACTCGCAAACTACGCTGCGCGGTCTATACGCGCAAATCCAGCGAGGAAGGTCTCGAACAGGAATTCAACAGCCTCGATGCCCAAAGGGAATCCTGTGAGGCATATGTGGTAAGTCAACGCGCCGAGGGTTCGGGATCATATTCCGGCAATTCTAAGCTGAGCTGCTTAAGTTTTTCTCGGAGCGCGGCATTTGTAGCTTCGTCATCGTCGCGCCCGCTGATCGAATAGACATAGTCACCCTGAGAAATTCGTTTTTCCATGTTGATAGGGAGAAGAAGTAGCGGCGCGAACGCAGGGTCGGGCGCGTCTGGCGGGTCATACCACTCCAAAAATCCCACGGCACAATACAGGGCGCTTAGACCAGCATCCTCCTGTAATGCGCGAGCGGAGCTATAGATAGTTGAGAGCTTTGGCTCCAGCCGGTCAGGGAAGTGAAGCGTCTGCAACGCATCATCCAAATGATGGGCGCGTGGCTGAATTCCGGGCGCTGGCAAGTCATATGAAGGCTCTATCCCTAATGCTTTTGCGCGTGCCTTTGGATCGCTGGCAACGCGCCACTCCGGCATTCCACGCTGGGCGCGCACACGATCGCGGAGAGCACGCTCGGCCGCTTTGTCACGAGCACGTCGGCGATTTCCAGCCGCACGTCTCGCGTCCTCTGCCGCCAGCCAATCCGGATCAATCTCCTTTGCCTCTTTCAATGCGGCGCGGAATTCGTCGGTATCTTCATCGCGAGGAACCTCCTCGACCGGTGGAACGGGAACGACGTCAAACGAGCGACCGGTGTTTAGGGCATCGACCAAGATGCTGATCTGCTCATCCGCAATTCTTACATGCCGTGCCGAGGTTTCGGAGTGTTTGAAATTGAGCATGCTGTTCCGCATGCTTAGGTCGATAAGTTTATCCTGCGCGCGCTTAATCCCGTCGCGTACCATCTCTTCGATAGTTGTGTCGTTTTCGCTCCGGTCGGAAAGCTCTTGGCCGACGAGACGTATAGCGCCGCTTTGACCCGGCCGGATCATGGCAGAATTCCGTAGTAAGCGGGCCGCGCACAAGCGTTGCACCCGCGACGTTCCAAATCCAAAGATATTTTTGGAAAAACAACGAGCTTTGCGCTCAATTGAAAATGCGCAACGCGGACAAAAGGCATCCACACCCTCCAGACCACCCTCTCAAGTTGTAACGCGAAAAGGGGCCCGCGCCTATGGTTTTTGGAGGACGCTAAAGCTGCTGGAGCGAATGGAGTTTGGACGAGCAAATACGGCTGGGAGGCCCTCACCAAATCGCAATTGCCTAGTAATATCAAAACGCTCTGACATTCAATCAAGTGCCGAGTAGCAAGCCTGCCACTTGATTTTTGCTTCGGCGCGGACACACAGAGCTGTCGTTTGGCATTTCCCGCGCCTTGGTTGGGGCAAAGCCTTCTTCCGTTCGTACGATCGGCAAGGGCCATAGTAAGTCACGGACATTTCGACGTCCCGCCCGTCAGGCGGCCTGGTCCTGTTTCTCTCCCGTCGCAACGATCTTGATCCCGCCATCCGGCAGCTGACGCTTTGCTCATCAGTGTGCCTGAGGTGCGCGCCGTGAAATCGCTCAAGGGAGTGTGTTTCGGAAGTTGGCCAAATTGAGCGGCGCAGGGACAGCTGTTTTCGTTGAGACCCGCAGAACCGTAACTCGATACAAAAGTACAGAGCCTCAGAGAAAAACAGGTCGAGAGAGAACGTTCTTGTTCGCTCACGGTTTGTCGTAGTCCATAGGTTCAAGGCCAAAGAAGCCAAAACCAGCGCTTCCAATCAACGTCGCCGACAGCCGGAGAATGGGTTCGGGAAAAGGGCTGGCGGAGGGAGTGTCCGCCAACTATTTCAAAAATAGCTTATATATCAATTTCTTGCAAAGACTGTGTCTGTGTACCCACAAACGCACCCACATGTAACACTCGAATGGCCGCGATCAATTGCGACCGCAGACAAACACTTATTGCGCTCCTCTCGAATTAAACGACGTCGCCACCCTGACAGAGCGCCGCTCGGCAAAAACATCTGCAGCGATACTGGCTCACTTTCGGTCCCGCGGGATGGGAGCACAACTGATAAAGAAATTGCGCTTTCTTCATCAGTTTTAGTTGATCCCTGCCTCAGAGCGATTTGTGGGATCGACGAATGACGTCAATATCCTGGCCCGGCACGCAAATTGGGGAATAGTAAACGGTAGAACAGCGGACTCTGACATAGTGCCGCACCTGTTTCGTGGTGCTTCGTCGTTTCTCATCGACCGTGAACTTCTCCTTTAAATCCGGGCACTTCTTCCTCATCCTCGCTCATGGCTTCGCGCCCCAACACCGGGGCTCTCTGAGGCTATAGCGAGGCTAAGATGCAACTCACTGACGTTACGGTCCGCGCAATCCCGGCGCCCGCCAAGGGCCAAATAAAAGTCTGCGACGACACCCTGCGCGGGTTCGGAATCCGGGTATCACAGGGCGGCACCCGCACCTTCTTCTTACAGGTCGGTTCTGACCGCCGCTTCATATCCTTGGGACGATACCCCGTTATCTCGCTCCAGTAGGATTGCGGGCATCACAGCACTCAAATAGAGCCCAGCCACATCTATTACGCTCTTCGGAAGCCTCTGGACCGCCGGAGCCAGTGTATGTTCCGCAACCTTGCAGGCCAGACCCCCTCCAACCGCTCCGGGAATGCCCCATCCGAATGTGGGCTCAAAAGGCAACGGAACCGGCAGAAGCGCGATCTTTATCAACGCCTTCGCATCTTCCCTCCTCGTGGGTTGATCCCAACCTGAGTGAGGGATACGGCCAGTCGCCTACGAAGCGGGTCGTCTTCCAAGAACTGCGATTGAAACTCAGATCAACGATACTCGTTCCTGGGCTATTCGCGGTATAATTAAGTGAAACGCACGCGGACGCTATGGGACGTTTCGCACCGACAAACGAAGATCGATTGAAGCGAGAGATGCTTTGGTGTGATATCAATTAAGGTGCCGTCTTCCAATTCGACGACCTAGTGGGACTGCACCCGCCAAACCCCGAATAAAATCTCAAATCAAAAATGAGGTAGCCGCGGACGTGCTTATGCTGCGGGCTTCTGGCAACCCAGATCGCTACGTTGTCGTGACAGAACTTCGGCTGGGGAATCCCAACCTTACGAAGCGATACGACGACCGCCTCCGAGCGACGGGCAACAACTGATTTGGCGATCCACGAGGTCCAAAATCCGGCACCGGCGCTAAACCCGAGGAAAATCCGGCCGCTTCGAGATCACTTCAATGTCTCGATAGTGAAGCTCGTTTGTTTGGAAGCCAGCTTCCAATGGGACGCGCATTGAGTAGGTGTCAGGATAACCGTCGTGTTTTGTCATCACCCAGCTAATGCACTCGGCAATCGTGCCCGAGTGGATGGGCCCTGCAGGGGGCATGAAGGGATGACCCGTTGGTGCTTTCATTACTGCTCTATAGACACCAGCTTTGGCGCTGAAGTCGGACATCGGTTGTCTCCGTAAACAATTCGCCTAATAGTATATCAGTTTTGAGGCAACGCCGGAGATAGATCGTGACCTGGTGGGATTTGGGAGAGTGGACCGGCTATCAAGGCGACACGCTCGCAGCATACCAAATCGCATGCGCCTTTTGCGGAGAGAAGGGAAATTTTGAGACCGTCCAGCATTTGGAGCGTAAGAAGCCGGGAGGCGGCTCAAAGAAACTGAACTATGACACGCTGAAGTGTGGTCACTGTGGCAATTACATGTTTGCCTTCTGGTCAGCAAACAGTTCTGGATACGGCGCCTACGCCGTACATGACTATCAAGTGCTACCTTGGCATCGAAGCACGACTAATTATCCAAAACATTGGCCTTCAGACGTCGGCCAATATTGGGTTGAGGCACGCAGAAGCATTGAGGGAAAAAACTGGACGGCCGCTGCTTTAATGGCGAGGTCTGCCATTCAGCTCGTAGCTCGCAAACACGAAGCAAAAGGAAAGAACCTCAAAGAAGAAATAGATGACCTTGCTGCCAAGGGTCTAATTCTTCCAGTCATGCAAGAATGGGCGCACGAAGTTAGGGAGCTTGGCAATGAAGGTACGCACCCAAAACTAGGCTCGACGGGCACGAACGAAAAGGATGCGAAAGACGTTGTCGAGTTTCTGACCTTTCTCATGACCGTTATGTACAACGTCCCCAAGCAGATCGCCGACTTCCGAGCGAGAAAGAGCTAACGGCTGACCAAGAGGCTTACGAACCAACGAAATGCGACTTTCTTAATCAGGCTCAGAATCGTCGAACCGCGTCCCAAGCGTCCGAATTATGATGTCAAAAATTATGACTGAGATTCGCGGTCAAATGACCGCTCTATGTGCGGGGTCGGCCGTGCGTCCGTTTTCGAACCAGTCTCAGAGCCCGCGAAGTTGGTCTGCACCTACAAAATGGGATATCGACCAACGTGGGGCGGAGATTTGACGCGTAACCACTCGCCAAAGCCCACGTCTGCGCTATACAACAGTCTGCACAGATTATCGGCCCCGGCTAAGACACGGAAAGAACGTACATTTTATTAGTGGCCGGAGGAGGCACCTGTGTTTGGTACCCCCTGGCTGAGGCGGCAGTGCGTATCGAACCAGTCTCCACACCGAATTCCCTGCTAACAGGGAAAAATACAGGGAAATCTCCGAAACCCGGACTCTGGTCAGCAATCGGCGGTCAACAGCCGTTAGAAATTGGGCCCTTTGCTGCGAGATTCCCTATTTCAAGAAACAGGGAATTCTCCACGCAATAACAGCGAAGGCCTCTTCACGAGCAGGGTATGCCCGCAAGAGCGATCAGAAACCTAAGCTATGGACTCAAGATCAATTTCGCGGCGGTAATCTCTGAGCGCTCCGGCAACTCTCCTGATGACAGGCCCCCACTCTCTGCTTGCGTCCTGACGGAATTGACGGAGCGTCGGATACCAGGGCGAATCTTCGCGGTCGAGGAGCCATCGCCAGCAGGTATTGTACCGATTCAACAGCCACACCGGCTTGCCTAGCGCTCCGGCAAGATGGGCGACAGACGTGTCGACGGAAATAACCAAGTCAAGATTTTTAATGAAGGCAGCAGTGTCAGCAAAATCATAAAGCTCGTCCGTCCAGTCGGTCATCGCCTGATGAAGTGGGTGCGTCCGCATCTGCTGCACCGCATCGTGGCCCTTTTGCAGGCTGTAGAACTGGCATCCATTCAGGCTCAGCAACGGTGCCAGCTGTGCAAAAGGAAGGCTGCGCTGCCCGTCGATGTGGTTAGCTCCGGGCAATTCCTTACGCGGATTACCCGCCCACGCAATACCGATGCGCGGCTTCGATTGCGTGCCCAGACGCTCCTGCCAGAAGCGCACCTTTGCCGGCTTGGCTGAAAGGTAGGGCATCGACGACGGTATCGTCTCGACCTGCGTCGCAAACGCAAGCGGCAGGCTGAGCAGCGGACAATGGAGATCAATATCAGGCAACGGATCGTCGCGACTGGCCACAGTGATATTGCCGCGCAGCGATCTCATCAGTTCGAGCAGCGGCTTCTGCGCCTGCAGAACCACGCGCGCGCCGCGTTCGCTGACCAATGGGACATAGCGGCAGAATTGAATCGTATCGCCAAGACCCTGTTCGTAGTGAAGGAGAAGTGTTTTTCCTTCGATCCGCTCGGCTCCAAGCCACAACGGTTGCTGAAAGCTGCGCTTGGCATGCTTGAGCGCCATGGTCTCCCAACGCCACTCGTGTTCTTGCCATCCGTGATAATAGTCGCCGAGGGCTAATCTGCACGATGCGCCGTTGTAATGGGCGTCGGCAAAATCTGGCCGCAGCGCTGCCGCGCGCTCATAGTCGAGCAGGGCTTCATCATGTCGATTCATTTCATGCAAAGTCAGACCGCGATTATTGACGACTTCGGCACGAGCAGGCTGCACCGCTAGCGCGCGATCATAGCTGTCCAACGCTTCCTCAAAGCGCTGCAGAAGATGCATGGCATTACCGCGGTTAAAGTGCGCCCCGACATGACTCGGGCAAAACTTAATCGCCTGATCGTAACTCGCGACGGCCTCATCCAGCTGCCGCAGCTCGTACAAGACGCTGCCACGGTTATAGTGAGCGTCTGCCAAATCCGGCCGCAGCGTCAGAGCCGCGTCATAGCTCGCAAGCGCTTCCTGGTGACGCCGGAGAGCGAACAAAGCGTTGCCGCGGATAGCGTGTACTTCGGCAATTTCGGCACGAATCCCCAGCGCCTCTTCGCATGCTGCCAGCGCTTCGACGAAACGGCCGAGTTCGCACAGAACGTTCGCACGATTGGCATGCGCCTGCGCCGAGTTAGGATCGGCAAGCAGCGCCGTTTCGTAGCTCTGCAGGGCATCCTCCCGCCGCTGCAGAGCCTTGAGTACGTTGCCTCGGTTGACTAACACCACAACATTGTCAGGGTGGGATGCGACTGCCTGGTCGTAGCTGCTCAATGCATCCTCGAGCCGTCCCTGCAAATGCAGGGCGTCGCCACGATTTGCCAATGCTTCCGCAAAATCCGGCCTCAAGGTCACTGCACGATCGTAGCTGGCCAGCGCTTCGTCGAGACGGTTGGTCGCCATGAGGACAAGACCGCGACCGTTCAGGGCAACGGTGTTGTCCGGATCACTTTTGAGGGCGGCATCGAAATATTCAATCGCTGTCGCGTGGTTGCCGCGCTGCAGAAAGATCACTCCGAGTAACCGCAAGCACTCAACATGTCCGGGGACGATCAAGAGAATCTGCCGGTAGACGGTCTCCGCCTCAGAGAGGCAGCCATTCTCGTGCAGCTTGATGGCCTCGCTGACAAAAGTGGCGATCATCTCGGCTTCGTGCTGCCGTAACGGCCGCAAGCCAGAGGATGGCGAAACCATCTGCGGTGCTGGCGACGGCTTGGCGTCAGTGCTCGGAATGCTCATCGCCAATCACCCGGGCCGGAAGAGAAACAGCTTCGGCTTGTACGGAAGTTGCAATACGCCCACTCCGCGGCAAAAATATTGAAGGAGCACAGACTCCGACCTGCTTGCGTCGCCGGGCCATAATGTCGGCGTGCCGGTTAACGAATCGTAACCGCGGGCAATTTCAGGAATTTACGACCGGAAGATGTGCTATCGCTGATTGGATGGGCGCGCAATCTATCCTTCCGATTTCGTTGATGATCTTCGTCGCGGCGGTTATACGGACGGAGGCTTGCTTCGCCCCTCGATATCGCCAGCAGCTTGCCTCTTATTCCTTGAACTCTCACAGTCAGCCGCGCTCGCGCGTTCGGCAACCGTAGCGCGCACATGTGGCCTCTCTCATCGGTTCGGCGAGGCCTTGCTGCACCGATCGTACTTGGATAGCCACGGCGGCGCGGCGCGTGATCCCGGTGGGAAGAAAGCCAGCCTTGTCGAGCTGTCCATCGAAGGCCGGCGGCGTTCATTGACACCGGCTCGGGCCAGTCGTGAGTGCCTGATGTTGGCAGATTTTGTTGCAGAAGTCGGCGGCTTCAGGCGTGTGGTTTGGCTGCGGGCGTGGATACGAACTCTAATCATCCGCCGGTCGAGGGTGGCGGCCTTTGATCGATGGGAGCCG
>CAWFWC010000003.1:0-705982 GCA_963819465.1 uncultured Alphaproteobacteria bacterium | reverse complement strand
AAGGCGTTCGGCGACTAGCGGCATAGCGCCCGCGATTGCCGCCCTGAGGGTTAACGAACAATAACCGAATTCGCTCAACTTGTTTGGGGATACGGCACCCGATCGCAAATCTTCGCTGTTAACGTCCGCAGCTGGGGAGCGTGGTCCACACGACGGATCGCGGCGGAGAACAATATGCCATGGGCCTGCGGCAGCTAAATCGTGCGACGCGCTCGAACACGGTGCTCGCAGCGCTGCTGTTGTGCACGATGCTGCTCAGCCTCTGGGGCCTGGTCGCCTGGAAGGCCTGGGAAGAGCGGCAGGACACGCTGGCGCGCGGCGCCATCGACATTCGAAATCTGACTCACTCGCTGTCACAGCACGCCGAGCGCAGCATCGAAACTGCAGCTATCATCCTGGCGAACGTCGTCGATCGCTACGCTGAGGGCGATCCTCCGCAAGGAGAAGGCATCGACGGTCTGCTGTCTTCATATACGCGCCAGCTGCCGCAGCTTCGCGAAGTCGTTATCCTCGACGAAAACGGCAAGTGGGCGTTCGCGTCGAGCCCGAGATCCCCAAGCTACAACAACAGCGATCGCGACTATTTTCAATTCCACAAGACGCATACCGACGGCGATTTACGCGTCAACCCTCCCCTCATGTCGCGCGCCACGGGGCGGTGGACGCTTCTGTTGACTCGGCGGATCAGCCGTCCGGACGGCAGCTTTGCCGGCGTTGCCGCCGCGGCGATCGATCTTGGATTCTTTCAGGCCTTCTTCGACACCTTCACGATCGGCAAGCGTGGCAGCATCGGCCTTTTCCGGACCGACGGCACGCTTGTCGTCCGGCGGCCGTTCGACGCGGCGAATGTCGGCCGCAACTACGCGTCGCTCCCCATGTTCGACGCGCAACGAACCCAACCCGCCGATTATTATCGCACCGCTTCGCCATTCGACGGTGCCCAGAAATGGGTGGCCTACGAGAAAGCCGCCGGCCTTCCGCTCCTCGTCACTGTGTCGCTGTCGGAAGACGAAATGCTTGCGTCGTGGCGCGAGCGGCTGAACGGCGACGTCGCCACCGCGGAAATCGTATCGCTGCTGCTTGTGGCGATGGGCCTGCTGATCGTGACTCAGCTTCGTTTGCGATCGCGCGCTGAAGATGCATTGAAAAAGAGCGAGGCCGACTACCGGCTGCTCGCCGAAAATTCCGGCGATGTCGTGATACGGCTCGGCTTTGACGGCGCGCGACGCTACGTGTCTCCTGCGGTTAAACAAGTGCTCGGCTATGAACCGAACGAGCTTGTCGGCGGCCGTGCTGTCGAGATTATCCACCCGGATCATGTCGCAGAGATAAGAAATATCTTGGATGCGCTAAGTCACGGCCAGGAGACAGCAACTTTGGTGAACCTGAGCCGCCACAAGAACGGCGACTATGTTTGGGTCGAGACGATTTTCAGACTGGTGCGTGATGCAGCCGGCGCGCCCAGCGAAATCGTTGCCCTCATGCGGGACATCTCCGAGCGCAAGGCGGCCGAAGATGAATTGCAGGCTCTCAATAAAACCTTGCAAGAACTCGCCACGACCGACGCGTTGACCGGAATTCCGAATCGCCGAAGCTTCGACATATCGCTCGATCGCGAGTGCCGCCGCGCCAAACGCGCGCGAAAATCTGTCGCGGTGATCGTCATCGATATCGACCATTTCAAGGCTTACAACGACTGCTACGGCCACCAGGCCGGCGACGATTGTCTTCGCCGCGTGGCACAGGCGATGTCCGCGGCGCTTCAGCGTCCCAGCGATCTGCTCGCCAGGTACGGAGGCGAGGAGTTCGCCGTCATCCTGCCGGAAACCGACAAATTCGGTGCCGGGCTGGTCGCGGAAAATCTCCGCCAGGCCACCGAGGCGCTGGCGATCCCGCATGCCGGCTCGCATGCTGGCTCCCATGGCGGCTGCGTCACGATCAGCGCCGGCGTCAGCTGGGCAACTATCGACAGTGACAATATGGGCGAGACGCTCGTGCACGAGGCCGATCAAGCGCTTTACGAGGCGAAAAGCGGCGGACGCAACCGCGTCGTCCGCGCCACCGAACACCGCACACTGAAAATCGCGTAGGCCGTGGCCAAACGGCCCTGCACCTGTTCAATCTGCGAGCGGCGGCTTGGCGCTAAGCCGCCTCCGACAATTCCGACAGCGCCTGCCCCGCGTCCCACGGCTTCCACCACAGCTTCAGGCCGAGATCGCGCGCGATCAGACCGGCGCTGATATAGCCGGCGCCGCCCGAGATCGCGCCGCCGGGATGGCCGGACGAGCCGGCGAGATAGAGATTCGGCACCGGCGTGCGGTAGCCGAAGTGGTTGTACATCACCTGCTCGGCGTTGAACGCACCCATGAAGATGTCGCCGTTGCGCATGTTCGGGAATTCGACCGCGTATTCGTCAGCGGTGTAGACGTATTTGCCAATGACATTCTTCCTGGTCATGTTCGGGCAATAGCGCGCCCAGGTGTCCAGGATCGCGTCGGCGAACTCTTCCTTGAATGTCTCCGCCGTGCGTCCGCCGAGATCGGGATGCCGCGGCATCACGTGCCAGGCATAGGTCGTATGCTTGCCGGAGGGCGCCTGCGTCGGATCGATCGCACTCAACGGGCCGGAGCCGAACTGCACGATCCGCGGCACGCGGCCGGCTTTCACATCCTCGAAGGCCGCGGACAGATCCTGCATCGTCTCGGCGCCGATGCTCCATTTCAGCGTGCGGCTGATATTGGGATCGAATTTTTCCGCGGCGAAGCGCGGGCTCTCATGCAGGGCGAGATGCAGGCCGAACAGGGTCCAGCCGGTGTATTGGAATTTGTCGAGCTTCTCGAGCAGCGCATTGGGCATTTGCGCGCGCCCGATCAGGCCCTCGAAGGTCTGATGCACGTCGATGGCGCTGGCGACGAATTGCTTGGCGCGCACGGTGCGGCCGTCGCGCAACGCGATGCCGGTGGCGCGGCCGCCTTCGATGACGATGCGTTCGATATCGACCTGCGGCTGGAAGGTGCCGCCCGAGGCAATGAAAGTCTCCATCAGCCCGCGCGCCAGATTGAACGAGCCGCCCTGGCAGAGCTGATAGCCAGAGTTGAGATCGAAGGCGCGGATCACCGATCCCATCGGGCTCGTCTTCGACAAAGTGTCGGTGAGCCAGGTGCCGAACAGCGAGACCTTGAACAGGAACAGCAGCTTGACGTGCTCGTTCTCGAACAGTTCGTCGACCACGTCGAGCGGCTGGCGATGCGTCACCTCGAGGAAGTCGCGGCCGACGGCCGTGCGCGCCAGCAGCCGCTCGCGCTCCGCCTGCGGCAGCGGCTCGGCGTAACGCTCCGGCAGCAGCACGCGCCGGGTGATTTCCTCGGCCTTGCGATTCCACTCGCGAAAGGTGGCGGCATCCTTCTTCGAGAAACGCGCCACATTGGCGACCGTCTCTTCCAGGTCGCGGCCGAACACCAGCGCTGAGCCGTCGCGATGCGCTTGGCCGAACTCATAGCGCGGCGTGATGTAGGTGACTTTGTCGCCGAGCCCGAGATCGGCGAACCACGGCGTGTGGCTGATGTGGAAATGATTGATCGAATGCAGGTTGTGATAGAAGCCCGGCTTGGTGACTTCCTTGGTGCTCAGCCCGCCGCCGTATTCGAGCCGCCGGTCGACCAGCAGCACATCGAGGCCGCACTTCGCCAGATACGATCCCAGGATCATGCCGTGATGGCCGGCACCGATGATGATGCCGTCGTAAGTCCGCTCGAGATTTCCTGCCATTTTCCAATGTCCCGGCGCGCAATATCCCGACGCTGCGCGCGGTGATTATTCCACGCGGCCAGCGCCGAGACAAAGCATCATGACAAAGCGCCGATATGCGGAGCGCGCGGGCCTACTCTTCCCTGTAACCGTAGGCCTGGGCGTTGCCGGTCGCGCCGTAATATTTGTAGGGCAGGAATTTGCCGGACATCGACAGCCGCACGCGATCGCCCTTGGGATCGGGCTGCCGCTCCATGGTCATATCGAAATCGATCGCCGACATGATACCGTCGCCGAATTCTTCCTCGATCAGCACTTTCAGCGCCGGGCCGTTGACCATGACCAGTTCGAAGAAGCGGTAGATCAAGGGATCGGTCGGCGGCATCGGCGAACCGCGGCTCGGCACTTCGTTGAGCAGCGCCTCTTCGCTCTTGGTCAGGCCGAACAATTCGGCGGCCTTGGCGGCCTGCGGCTTGGTCATCTTCATCTGGCCGAGCACGGCGCCGGTGATCAGAACCGGCGACATGCCGCCGATCTCCTCGCAGATATATTTCCAGGTCCAGCCCTTGGCCCGCTTGATATCGAGAAGCTTCTCGGTCAGATCGGAACGTTTCATGTGCGGTCTCCCTGTTCTTACGGCCGAAAATTGCGCTTTTGTTACGCGTCGTTCGGCTCGCATTTTTCGTGCCAACCTGATCCGAAAGCAGGATCGAGGCTCAGGACACGCCGGCTTCGGCAACAGCCTTGGTCTCCTCGGCGATCCGTCGCCGCGCCAGCATGTGGGCGCGGGCGTCATTGACGGAATTGACCGCGATCAAGCGGCCGGCTTTGCGGTATTCGACGGAAAAGTGCCCGCTCGCCGGATCGGCGGTTTCGGCCGTCGCGTCGTGGCCATCGAACAGGCCGGCGATCTGCAGCTTGAACTCGTATTGATCGGACCAGAACCAGGGCACCGGATCGTAGCTCATCTCCGCGCCGAGGATCGCGGCCGCGGCGGCCTTGGCCTGATCGATCGCGTTCTGCACGCATTCAAGCCGGAGCTCGCGGCCGTAACGCGCGCTCGGAAACCGGGCGCAGTCGCCGATGGCGAAGACATTCGCAACGCCGGTGCGGCCGACCGCATCGGTGAGAATGCCGTCGCGGCAAGCGAGCCCCGCAGTCTGCGCCAATTCGTCGTTAGCTTTCGCGCCGGCGGCAAGGAGAACCGCGTCGGCTTCGACTTCGGTCCCGTCGGTCATGCGCAGCAGCAACGCAGCCCCCTCGCCGTCGATCGCCGCGACGCGCGCATTGGTGCGGATTTCGACACCGCGCTCGCGGTGAATGCGGTCGAAGAATTTCGCAATGGCGGGCGCGGTCACGCGCTTGAGCACGCGGTCCTCGGCTTCGAGCACGACGACCTCGCGCTCTTCGCCGCGCATCACCGCCGCGGTCTCGAGCCCGATATAGCCGCCGCCGAGAATGGCAATGCGGCGCGCCGTATCGAAGGCCGGGCGCAGGCGCTGGACGTCGCCGATCGCGCGCAGCGTGAACACGCCGTCGCGATCAAGCCCCGGCAGCGGCAGGCGGCGGGCGCAGGTGCCGGTGGCGAAGACAAGTGTGCGAAATGGCAAGTCGCGGCCATCAGCCAACGTGATGGTACGCCCGCGCAGATCGGCTTTCGCCACCGCTACGCCGAGCAGATAGTCGACGTTGCGCTCGGTCCAGAACGGCGCCGGCCGCAGATAGAGCGAATCCGGCGCCGGCCGTTCCGCCAGAAATTTCTTCGACAGAGGCGGACGCTGATACGGCAGAAACGGCTCGTCGCCGATGACGGTGATCGGCCCGGCAAAGCCGCCCGAGCGCAGGCTGATCGCAAGCTGCGCCGCCGCCTGCCCCGCGCCGATCACGACCACATTTTCACTTGCCATCCGAATTCCCCTTACGCGCAGCCTGGGCCGAAGCCCTGGTGTATATGTTATCGCGCAGTGGCGGCGAGCCAACCCCGGCTTTTGTATCTTCGCCCCTGTTCCTGTATGTCAGACGCCGAGGAAATAGGGCAAAGAGGGCTGACGGTGCCGCTGATCGAGGATGCCGACGCTTGGCAAAGCATTTGGCGAAACAAGCTTGCCGCGCTTCCGCTTAAAAGCTTCGGCGCCGACGAGACCGTGTTCGCCGAAGGCAGCAAGACCGGACAACTCTTTATTCTCAAGAGCGGCGCGGTCAGCGTGGTCAAGAGCGGCACCGAGATCGCCAAGGTGGCGGACCAAGGCGCGATCTTCGGCGAACTCTCCGCGCTGCTCGATCAGCCGCACACCGCGGACGTGCGCACGCTCGAACCGTCGCAGTTTCATGTCGCCGACGCCGTCACCCTGCTGACCAAGGATGCGGCCGCCCTGCTTTATGTCGCGATGATCCTAGCGCGGCGCGTCGATGCCGCCAATCGCGCCTTGCTCGAGCTTCGTGGCGAACTCTATGCCGGCGAGCCGGTCGGCTTGATCGACAGCGCCATCGGCCGCATTCAAGGACTGTTGAGCGCGATCGGCGACGGCTATGTCAAAGCCGGCGCCAATTTGTCCATGTTCCCACCCGGCTAAATCACGGCTCATTCATAGCCGCGCGTGCCTTCAACGGCCGCGATGTAGCGCGCGATGGACGCTTGCAGCACGCCCTTGGCGTTCTTGGCGATGACGCGATCGAAATAGTGGCCGTAGATGGTCTCGAAGGCGAACGGCTCCAGCGCCGCTCCGATATGCCTGACCGTGCGTGCCGACAGCGGTATGAAATTCGGATAGCTGCGCATGAATGACAGCCATTTGCGATCGGTCGTCACTGTCAGAATATCGCCGGCACAAACCACGCCGCGTCCGCCCGCGCCCTTGGCCCAATGCAGCACCGTGCCGCCGGGGAAATGACCGCCGCAGCGCACCAGCGTCACGCCGTCCCCGAGTGCTTTGGTTTCACCGTCCCACAGCTCGATCGCGGGATCGTTGCGCATGATCCATTCTTTGTCCGCCGCGTGCAGATGAATGCGCGCGCCGAACGCATGCGCCCATTCCACCATGGTCGTGTAGAAATGCGGATGCGAGATCGCGATCGCATCGATGCCGCCCAGACCCTTGATCATGGTGACGGTCGCCTCGTCGAGCGTGGCGATGCAGTCCCACAGGATATTGCCTTTGCCGGTGCGCAGCAGCAGCGCGCGCTGGCCGATGGCGAAAGCCGGCGTCGAACCGATGCCGATGATGCCGTCGTCGTATTCGCGGAAAGTGTTGGTGTGGCTGCCGCGCAAGCCTGCGAGCGTGGTCCAGGTCTGGCCGCGCGGCGGCACGTATTGCCGCTCCTCCTCGCAGATCACGCACTGCGCCGGCGCCGCCGCGCTCTCCGGAAATTGCGTGCCGCAGGCGGTGCAGATGAAAAGAGGCATGGTCGGTGGTCCTGGTCGGTGGTCCTTGGCTTCCGTCACGCCCGCGAACGTGCGTGGCGTTCTGCCTATTAGACCGGCTTACGAGGGCCGCGGAAAGACGCCTCGCGCCATTTCATCACGCCTTGCGCGGACGCACCGCTTGCCTGCGAGCACATTCCCTAGCAACAATCCATCGCCAGGAAATTGAAGGCATCCGTACGAACCAAAGCTCATTACAGACAAGAGGAAGTTCGATGAGACCGATCCGGCGAATTGTCACAGGCTGCGATGCCAACGGCAAATCCGTCTTCATCGCGGACGGACCGGCCACGACAGTTTTCAATCGCGGCCCAGGATTTACCGCGGTCACCGAACTCTGGGAGACACGCACCACTCCTGCGGACAACACCGATAACGAGGACCTCACGCGCCGTGAAAGCCGGCTTCCGCCTCCCAAGAACGGCACGGTGTTTCGTGTCGTCGAGTATCCGCCTGACAGCCTGCGCGTGGAAGCATTGCGCAAGTCCCGAGAAGCGGAAGCCGCCGCGCGCGAAGGTTATGTCCGCGATACAGCCGCGCGGCATCCTGGATTTCACAAGACCGCGACGGTCGACTACGCCATCGTTCTATCGGGGGAGATTTATGCTCTCATGGAGGAAGGCGAGGTTCTGCTGAGAGCCGGCGATGTCCTTATTCAAAGGGGCACAAACCATGCCTGGAGCAACCGCACCGAAACACCGGCCCAGGTGGCCTTCGTGCTGATCGACGCGAAGCCGATCTAGACGCTTCCTTCTTCTCACCTTCGACGGCAACAAGCGGGCAATAAGCGGGAATGGCAGTTGCCAAGTGATTGAAGAAAATGGCGCGCCCGAAGAGATTTCGAACTCCTGACCCCCAGATTTGTAGTCTGGTGCTCTATCCAGCTGAGCTACGGGCGCGAATTGCCGTACGGAATAAAGACCACCAAAACGGCTCCGCGGCGGGCGCCATAGCTATAGCCTTCGACGGTCAATGGCAAGGCGGCAACGGCACCGGCCTTAAGCTTATCCTAATGCGTTCAACGCACCGGATGACGGGCTTTTCCTTCAATCGCGGGGCCCATCCCCGCTAACCGTGGCTGGAACCGCCGTCGTGATCGGGCCAGTGCGAGGAGGCCGTCGTAAAGCTGCTGTCCGGCCGGGCGTCAGGCCGCACCCGCTGGCCGGCTCGGAACGCAAAGGCGATCACGGCGCCGATCACGAGCAGCATCAACAGGCCGAGGATCGGATGCATTGCCGCTCTCCAATCAGCCGTGCGCCCTCGCCCCGCGATGGACCGCAAGATCCACGGCGCGATCGGGAATGGTCAGCCGCAGCGTCGCGCCGATCGTGCCTTCGACCAGGCGGATATCACCGCCATGGGCGCGCACGATCTCGGCGGCGATGGCAAGGCCGAGCCCGGTGCCGCCGGTTCGGGTCGAGCCCTGGAACGCCTCGAACAGATGCGCGTTCGCCTTCTCCGAAAAGCCCGGCCCGGTGTCGGATACTTCGACCACCACCACCGCGCCTTCACGGCGGCCGGTGATGCGAATTTGATCGCGGCCGGGATCGGCCGCGCGTCTTTCGGTCGCTTGGCTTTCCATCGCCTGCAACGCATTGCGCGACAGATTGAGCAGCACGCGGAACAGCTGATCGGGATCGGCGTCGACCATCAGCCCGCGTTCGACCGCGCTGATCCAGCGCACCGGGCCGTCGGGAGAAAGTCCCAGCGTCTCGTGCACTTCCTCGACCAGCGGCTCGAGCGCAAGCGACTTCCGATCCGGCGGCGGCTCCTGCAGCCGGCCGTAAGACAGCGTCGACTGGCAGAACGCGATGGCGCGCTCGAGCGCATGCATCAGCTTCGGCGCGAATTGCTGCACGCCGGGATCGGGAATCTTGGCGAGCCGGTCGGAGAACAGCTGCGCCGACGACAGCATATTGCGCAGATCGTGATTGATCTTCGACACCGCGAGCCCGAGCGCGGCAAGCCGGCTCTTCTGATGCAGCATCGAGGCAAGCTCGCTCTGCATCGCCGAGAGCTCGCGCTCGGCGGTGCCGATCTCGTCGCGCCGTTCCGTCGGCACCATGATGCGGTCGGGATCTTCCGGCCCGGCGCGGAACGCCATCATATTCGCGGTGACGCGCCGCATCGGCCGCACGAACAGATAATGCAGCGCCAGATAAACCAGCGCCGCGGTGATGCAGGAGATCAATAGCGAAATCAGAAGAATGTCGGCCGAGTAGCGCAGCACCGCGCGACGCAGCGGCGGCTCGTCCATGATCAGCTCGATGTAATCGCCGCCCATCGGCGCCGGCCCGACCACGCGCATCACCTTGCCACTGGCGTGATTCTCGAGCAGCAGCTTGAACGTATCGATGATCGAATTGAACGTCTTGACGTCGCGCATGTCGAAATCGTCGCTGATCGGCGGCGGCATGTCGTCGACGGCCAGAAGCTGGCGTTGCGCGCCCATCTTCATGGCAACGGCGCGGGCGCCGATCGAATCCAGGATCTGCTTGGCCAGCGCGTCGGAGACCACGCCGTTCGGCGCGGCGTCGAGCACGAGCGCCGCCGTATAGCCCGAGGCCAGCCGGTCGGCGAGCCACATGGCGCGATAATTCGCCACCGACGGCACATAGATCAGCACTTCCGCGATCATCACGAACAGGATCGTGAGGACGAGGAGCTTCCCCGAAAGCCCGAAGCGTGGCGGCCGGACCGGAGCCGGCCGCGCCGCTGTCTCTTCACTCATTCGCCGAGCCTCGCTGCCAGCCCGCTATGCCGGCCCATTCGGGCCAGAGCTTTGGGATCAACCCTTTTGGGACAAACCGTCAACCAAAGCGACGCAGCCAGATGATGATGCGCCGCGCTCATGGCGAGGTCAAACCCCCGGTTCAGATAGGGCGCCGCACCCCGTTTTCCCACCTCGGAACCGGTACGGCACGATAACACCAGCCGAGGCCTCACTATTCAGGCCGGCAATCATCGTTTGCGATGGTTTTCGGCGGCTTTCGCGCCGGCCAAGGCGCCTGCAAGGCAACCCTCGGCACGCGCTGCGTAAGCCTTGCCGGACCGGCCGGAAATCGCCGGAAAATGGCGGCCAAACCGCCTCAAGTGATGTTCAAGTCACGTTGACGCGGCGGGAACGCTCCCGTATAAGCCGCGCCAATCGCGCCGTTTGGCCGGTGGGCCGGAGCGCCTGCGGCCGTTAACTTCTCTAAAATTCAGCGTGCGCAGCGGAGATCAACCCCGTGAAACGGACCTATCAGCCGAGCAAACTGGTGCGCAAGCGCCGCCACGGCTTTCGTACCCGGATGGCGACCAAAGGCGGCCGCAAGGTTTTGGCATCGCGGCGCTCCCGCGGCCGCAAGCGGCTGAGCGCCTAGCATCAGCCTGCGCAAGCGGGCTTTTGCTGCCGATCCGATGCAAAACCGAACCCGCTGAAGCCCCATCCATGGAGCAAGTCACCATGGAGCGCCTGAAACGCCGGACGGACTTTCGGGCCCTTACGGAGGCCGGCGTCCGCGCGCCGGCCAAGGCTTTTGTGCTCCAGGCGCTGCGGCGAGAGGAGCAGGCATCAATTCGGGTCGGGTTCACCGTGTCGCGCCAGGTCGGCAATTCGGTCGAACGCAATCGGGTCCGCCGTAGGCTTCGTGAAATGGTGCGGCTCAAGCCTAAGGAAGCCTTCACGCCCGGCTATGATTATGTGCTGATCGGGCGGCGCACCGCGCTGACATGTCCGTTCGGTGACATGACCAAGGAACTTGATGGCGCACTGCGGCGTGTTGCAACTGGTGCGGCAGGCAAGCCGCCCTTAAATAGAGCCGGGCCGGCCAAGGGTATTGAGGTCCGCGGTGGGCGCCGCGGTAAAGGGCGCCACGGTCGAACAAAAACGCCGACAACTGAACCTGCGAAAGAGCACTAAGAGCACTCAATGCTTGAGCATAAGAACACCATCATCGCCATCGTGTTGTCGCTCGCCGTGATGGTCGGCTGGCAGCTCCTCATCGGCTATCCGCAGATGAAGAAGGAGCAGGAACAGGCGCAGCTCAAGCAGCAGGAGCAGTCGCAGACCATGCCGGGCCAGACCAAGCCCGGTCAGGCAGGGCAAGCGCCATCCGCTCAACCCGCCGCACCCGGCGGCGCCGCGCCGCAGGCACCGGGCGTGCCGAGCGCAGCCGCGCCTTCGCAGGCCGCCTCGCGCGAGACCGTCATCGCCGCTTCACCGCGCATCGCCATCAACACGCCGAAGCTCGGCGGTTCGATCGACCTCAAAGGCGGCCGCATCGACGATCTGACGCTGACGCAATATCGCGAAACCATCGACGCCAATTCGCCGCCGATCACGCTGTTCTCGCCGTCGGGCGCGCCCGACGCCTATTACGCCGAATTCGGCTGGGTCGCCGCCTCGGGCACCTCGAACGCCAGCATCGCCGCAGTGCCCGGCGCCGACACGGTTTGGAAGCAGCAAGGCACCGGCGCGCTGTCGATAGATCATCCGGTGACACTTACCTACGACAACGGCCAGGGCCTCCTCTTCACCCGCGTCATCTCGATCGACGAACATTATATGTTCTCGCTCAAGGACAGCGTGAACAATACCGGCGGCAGCCCGGTGACGCTGTTCCCCTACGGCCTGATCTCGCGCCACGGCACGCCGGAAACGCTCGGCTATTACATCCTGCATGAAGGCCTGATCGGCGTGATGGGCGACAAGGGCGAACAGTCGAAAACCTACAAGGACATGCAGAAAGAGAAGTCCCTGAGCTGGGAGGTCACCAATGCCTGGCTCGGCTTCACCGACAAATACTTCGCCGCCACGCTCGTTCCCGACACCGACGCCAAGGTGCACGCGCGATTCTCCGCGGCCGACAAAGACGGCCTGGAGACTTACCAGACCGATTATCTGCTCGATCCGGTGACGGTGCAGCCCGGCAGTTCGGGAGCGGCCGACACCCGGCTGTTCGCCGGCGCCAAGGAAGTCTCCGTCGTCGGCATCAATTTCCCGTTCGGGCCGGGCGGCTATAACGCGGCGCTGAATCTCAACAAATTCGACCTGCTGATCGACTGGGGCTGGTTCTATTTCATCACCAAGCCGATGTTCCTCGCGATCGATTACTTCTTCCACGTGGTCGGCAATTTCGGCATCGCCATCCTGATCGTCACCGTCCTGGTCAAGCTGTTGTTCTTCCCGCTCGCCAACAAGTCTTACGCCTCGATGGCGAAGATGAAGGCGGTGCAGCCGCAAATGAAGATGATCAAGGAGCGCTATCCCGACGACAAGAGCAAGCAGCAGCAGGCCATGATGGAGCTCTACAAGAAGGAGCAGATCAATCCGATCGCCGGCTGCCTGCCGATCGCGATCCAGATCCCGGTCTTCTTCTCGCTCTACAAGGTGCTGTTCATCACCATCGAAATGCGGCACGCGCCGTTCTACGGCTGGATCCACGATCTGTCGGCGCCGGACCCGACCAACATCTTCACGCTGGGTGGCCTGATCCCGTTCGACCCGACGGTGCTGCCGATGGTCGGCTCGTTCCTGCATCTGGGCTTCTGGCCCGCCATCATGGGCGTGACCATGTGGGTGCAGATGAAGCTCAATCCGGCGCCGCCGGATCCGACCCAGCAGGTGATCTTCAACTGGATGCCGCTGATCTTCACCTTCATGCTGGCGAAATTCCCGGCCGGCCTCGTGATCTATTGGGCCTGGAACAACTCGCTCTCGGTGGCGCAGCAAAGCGTGATCATGCACCGGAACGGCGCCAAGATCGAGCTATGGGATAATCTGAAGAACACCTTCATTCGGACGAAACCCAAAGCGCCGCCGGCGGAGTAGAAACTCCGCAGAGCGAGCAGATCCCGCGGCCTTTTGGTTCTCCTTTACCACCCGACCTCCCGACGTGTCGTCACCGGGCCTGCGGTCGCTCGGCACCGCCGGTCGCGCGGGCGGCGTCGGACGATTTTTGGAACGAGCGTCGTTGCCCGCACGTTGCGTTAGACAAGGACAGCCTCTGCTGGGGTGTCTAAAAAATCGTCAGAGGCAGGAATGATCCAAGGCAGCGGCACGAAAGCGCCGACCATCCTCATTGTCGAAGACGAACCTTTGGTGCGGCTATGCGCGGCCGAAGTGCTCGAGGACGCGGGCTATCAGGTCGTCGAGGCCGCAAACGCCGATGAAGCCATCGCGATATTGGAGAGCCGCCGAGACATCCGTGTGATCTTTACCGACATTCACATGCCAGGCTCGATGGACGGTCTCAAACTCGCACATGCGGTCCGCCATCGCTGGCCTCCGATCCGGATCATCGTGACCTCGGGACATGAAAAGATCGGGCCGCAAGACCTGCCGGACGGCGGCCGCTTCTTTGCCAAGCCTTACGATCCGGACGAGATAAAAGACACATTGCGGGCGTGGGCCCTTTAGATCCGTTTGCCTGCGGCGCTTTCACGCCGCCGTCAGCGCCGTGTTTGCCCTTAGTTTCTCCGCTATGCCGGGCGGGCCTTTCCGCCATAGGTGGCGCCGAGCTCTCGGGCGCACTAAGTGCTGCTTCGAGCGCCAATTGCTCTCGTGCGCTCCGGTCGCGGCAGGTTTTGGTTGCGACGAGTTCCATCATGCCGGAAAGCGGAGTCAGAACCTAAATCATGTCCCGCGTTGTCACCTTTCACTCGGAAACTTCGGAATTCCTCGCTGAATTGCCGGAACACCGTAACCCGAACCAGGACCTGACCGCGGAAGCGCTTCGGCTGCGGGTCCGGCAGCAGGAGATACTGGCGGAACTTGGCGTTCTGGCGCTCCAAGGCACGCATTTTACCGAGTTGCTCGATCTGACCGCCCGCCTGGTGGCCGAAGGGCTGAATGCGGAATTCGCGAAGGTTTTGGAATATATGCCCTCCGAGGGCCGGTTCCTGGTGCGCGCCGGCGTCGGTTGGGAACCGGGTGTCATCGGATCGGCAACGGTCGGCGCCGACGTGGCCTCGCCCGCCGGCTATGCTTTACGGACCGGCAAAGCGGTCATTTCAAATCATCTCGAAAACGAAGAGCGATTTCGCACGCCCGAATTGCTTCTCGAACACGGCATTCGTCGCGCGATGAACGTGATCCTCGAGGGCGAAGGCGCGCCCTTTGGCGTCCTTGAGGCCGACAGCCGCTCCCAGGGTGAGTTTTCCACCAACGACATCGCTTTTCTACAAGGCGCGGCGAACATTCTGGGCATGGCCATTTATCGGCAGCGCTCCGAGCGGAAGCTCACGGACGCGCTTGAACGTCATCAGCTGATGACCAAAGAGGTCAATCACCGCATCAACAACAGCCTGCAGATCGTCGCCGGCATGCTGCATCTGCAGACGACAACCACCCAAAGCGACGAAGTGCGTCACGCTTTGCAGGATGCGTCGAGCCGCATCGCCGCGATCGCCCGCGCGCATCAGCGGCTCTATGGCAGCGACCAGATCGGCAGGGTCGATCTCGGGGCTTATCTGAGCGACATTTGCAACGATCTCGGTAAGGCGATGCCGAACTGCAAGATTTACGTCGCCGCCGCTCCCGACATTCATTGCGCCACCGATACGGCAATCCCGGTCGCGCTTGTGGTCAATGAGCTGATCACCAACAGCGCCAAATATGCTTATCCCGATGGCGGCTGCGAAGTGTGGCTCGACGTCTCGCGCTCCGGCGGCACAATCTCGATTTCGGTCCGCGATCGCGGAATAGGATTGCCGCCGGCGTTTGATCCAAATTCCGGCAAACGGCTGGGCATGCGGCTCGTCAGCGCGCTGTCGTCCCAGGTGCATGCGGACTTGCAGGTGCGCCGCCACAAGCGCGGCACTGAGTTTTTGCTGTCGATACCTACGCCACCGGCGGAGTAAACTTCCTAAAAGCCCTGCCACAGACCATGCTTGGCCGCGTAATCGCGACCGAGTTCGCGTAACACTGCCACCTGTGCGCCGAAGCGCCGGTCGAGCGCGTTGAGCGCCTCCGTCCGCGCCGGCCCCAGCTTCTCGACTTCGGGAAAGCGTGCGGCCTGCGTCTCCGGCACGTCGCCCGCGCCGAACAGAACAGCCTTGGCGGCGATCAGAATGTCGCGGCATTCCGCGGCGCCGATATCGTCCAGCCCGCGCATGGCATAGGCGTAGAAATTGCCTGAGCTGTTGGCGAAATATTGCTCGAAGCCCCCGTTATAGACCTCGCCTTCGAGCAGAAACGCCGCAAAGAAGTTCTGATTTTCCCGCGACAGGCCGCCGATGCCGCGTGCCGTGCGTTGCTGTTTGAAACCGCGGATGCGGAATGAATCAGTCGTTGCCGCAGCAGGCGAATACGATGCTGACGGTCGGCGAATTGGGAAACGTCATCGCCGCGCCGGGCAGCGCTTCGGCGGCGCGTTCGAGCGCGGCGTCGGAGACCTCGGTGGTCAGGATCTGCTCGTCGTTGCCGTCGCGATCGGTCTCGTTCATGGCGCACTCCCCAAGCCGCTCAGGCCCGCACCATAGCATGGGGTCCGGCGGTTGCGAGACCGCCGTGATCCGGCGCACCACGCGCAAAGAAAAACGGGAGGCCGAAGCCTCCCGCTCTTTGGTCCCCCGATGAACGCTGGCGAAGCCTCAGCTTCTGCCGACGACGTCCAGCGACACGTTGGCGAGGCCATCCATACCCAGCGCGCGCGCGGCGGCCGGCGACAGGTCGATCACCCGGCCGCGAACGAACGGGCCGCGATCGTTGATGCGCACCACGACCGAACGGCCGGAGTGGTTATTGGTGACCCGCACCATGGTGCCGAACGGCAAAGTCTTGTGTGCCGCCGTCATGGCGCTGGAATTCATGCGCTCGCCATTGGCGGTGCGTCCGCCAGAATAGGTCGAGGCGATACCAGATTGCGCCGAAGCACTGACTGTAAAGCCGACAGTTGAAGCAAGAAGAACGGAAGCGATGAATAGTTTCCCCGGCATGTGCCAAGCCATTACTTACCTATTACGTTGTTAGAACGATGGGTGAATGGCTCGGTCCCGCGAGCCAGGGTCGCCTAACACCAGCCGAATGTGGTCAGAATACGTCCTGGGGCGGCTGGATAGACTTGGGCAGGACCGTGAAATCTATGCGTCCTGAACGGGATACCGGAACAATTGTCCTAAATCACTGTGAAATGGCCGGTTTTCGCGGTAACTATGTGAGAAGTGCCCGCCGAATTGGCAAAAGCCTTGCGTTTGATGCAATGCAACAGGCCCGACCTATGCGCTGAGCGGGCGAACTATTTTGCGCGCAGATCGTTTGCCGGGCCCTCCAGCGGGCCAGAACAACTACGCGGCGGCGCTCGGCAATACGTGATTCTTGAACTGCTCGCGCAACACCGTTTTCTGGATTTTTCCGGTCGCGGTATGCGGGATCTCGGTCGACGAACACGACGTCGTCCGGCATCCACCATTTGGCGACCTTGCCGTCGAGATAAGCGAGCATCTCCTTGCGGCGGCGTCCTGCCCGGCTTTGCGCACGATGACGAGCAGCGGCCGCTCGTCCCATTTCGGATGGCGCACGCCGATCACCGCGGCCTCGGCCACCTGGGGATGGCCGACCGCGATATTTTCCAGCTCGATCGAGGAGATCCATTCGCCGCCGGACTTGATGACGTCCTTGGAGCGGTCGGTGATGTTGAGATAGCCGCAGGCGTCGAGCGTGCCGACATCGCCGGTGTCGAAAAAGCCTTCGTCGTCGAGCGCCTCGCTGCCTTCCTTGAAATAGGCGCGCGCGATCGAGGGCCCGCGCACTTTGAGCCGCCCGAACGGGCTGCCGTCGTTCGGCAAGAGTCTTGCCGGCATCGTCGGTGATCTTCATCTCGACGCCGAACGGCGCGATGGCCCTGTTTCATCTGGATGTCGAGCCGCTCTTCTCCGGTCAGCCCGGCATATTCCGGCTTGAGCGTGCCGAAGCGTGCCGAGCGGCGACAGTTCGGTCATGCCCCAGGCATGGCACACTTCGACGTCGTAATTGTCCTGGAATTTCTGCGTCATGGCGCGCGGACAGGCCGACCCGCCGATCACCACTTTCTTCAGATAAGGCAGCTTGAAATTGTTGGTCTCCAGATGCGTCAGCAGCATCAGCCAGACGGTGGGCACCGCCGCGGTAAAGGTGACGCGATAGGTGTCGAGCAATTCGTAGATCGAGGCGCCGTCGAGCTTGCCGCCCGGCATCACCATGGCCGCGCCGACCATCGGCGAGGTCAGCGCCAGGCCCCAGCAATTGGCGTGGAACATCGGCACCACCGGCAGGACCACGTCGCGCGAACACACGCCCATGGCGTCCGGCTGCGCCGCCATCATCGAATGCAGCACATTGGAGCGGTGCGAATAGAGCACGCCCTTCGGATGGCCGGTGGTGCCCGACGTGTAGCACATGCCGGCCGCGGTGTTCTCGTCGAACTCGCTTCCAGGCATAATCGCCGTCGGCTTCGGCGATCCATTCCTCGTAAGGTACGGCGTTTTTCAGCGTGGTTGCCGGCATGTGCGCCGCGTCGGTGAGCACGACATATTTCTCGATCGGTTTGAGCTTGTCGGCGAGCTTCTCCAGGAGCGGCACGAAGGTGAGATCGACCATCATCATCCGGTCTTCGGCGTGATTGACGATCCAGGTGATCTGGTCGGCGAACAGCCGCGGATTGATGGTGTGATAGACGCCGCCGGCACCCATGATGCCGTACCAGGCTTCGAGGTGCCGCCAGGTGTTCCAGGCCAGCGTCGCCACGCGCTCGCCCCGGCGGATGCCCTCGCGCTCGAGCCGCTGCGCGACGCGCAGCGCGCGGCTGCGCACCGTCTTGTAATTGGTGGTCGTGGATCGGTCCTTCAACCGAACGCGAAATCACCTGCCGCTCGCCGTGATTGAGAGCGGCGTGGTCGATGATGCGATGGCACAGAAGCGGCCAATCCTGCATCAGGCCGAGCATGGCGTTTCTCCCCTTTTTGCACGGGTGTCCCCTGAACGCCGGTTTCCGGCTGCCGGGATCACGCATTATTTGCTGTGAGGTTACCCATCTCGTGCGGTAAGGCAAATGCTCCCGGACCTTCTTGGGGTGCGACTTTCGTTGCGTGGGTTTACGCGTTTGCACGGCTTGAATATCGGCCCGCGACCGGCCTAAACAGGGATAGCGAGAGTGCTGGGGATTTCCGCGTGAAATGTGCCGCCGTTGTCGCCGTGCTGTTGAGCACAACCTATGCCGCGGCGGCGCAAAACCAGATTTCGCAGAATTCGACTGCGGTTGCGCAGCGCGTCATGCCGAAAGGCACGCCGACGATCGTGGCGCCGGAGCCGCCTGAGACGCCGCCGACGCCGGCAGTGCTGGAGCCCAAGCATGGCAAAGCGGCAACGCGCGCCACGCCCCGGCCTTTGCCTGTCGTGATCCCGCAACAATTCGCGCCGCCGCAGGAGGAATACGCCTCGTTTCCTGACGCCGCCGCCGCCGAGGCCGCGGCGAAGCCGTCGGCCTGCCAGAGCGCGCTGACCAAAGTCGCCGAGTTCAAGCCGCTGCCGGTTCTGGTCGGCGCCGGCGAATGCGGCGCGACCGACGCGGTGTTGATGGCCTCCATCATCATGCCCGATCAGAGCCGGGTCGCGGTATCGCCGCCGGCAACGATGCGCTGCCCGATGGCACAGGCGGTCGCCGACTGGGTGCGCGAGGACGTCGGGCCGTCGATGAAGAAATTCGGGCCGCCGCTGCGCGCGCTCGACAATTTCGATTCCTATTCGTGCCGCGGCCGCAACAATATCCGCGCCGCGCAATTGAGCGAGCACGGCAAGGCCAACGCTATCGATGTCCGCGATTTCGGTCTTGCCGACGGCCGCGAATTCCACTTGACCGACATGCGCGTCGACAAGGCTTGGCGCGAGACCATCAAGGCCAGCGTCTGCGCACGCTTCATGACCGTGCTCGGCCCGGGTTCCGACGGCTATCACGAGGAACATATTCACCTCGACCTGGCCGAACGCCGTAATAACTACAAAGTTTGCCAGTGGGATGTGCGCGAGCCGCCGCCCGCCGAAGCCAAGGCGAAACCGGCGCAAGAATTGAAGCAAGAACCGGCCCAAGACAATGCGGAAGGCGATAACGAGGCGGCGATCCCGATTGAAGAAGTGCCGCTGCCGCGCCCGCGCCCGAAATTCGCGTTAAATCGACCGAACGGTAGAGATTAAAATATGCCGCCGCTCAGCAATCTCGCGACCCGCGATGTCGAAACGGTGTTGCACCCTTACGTCAATCTCGCGCGCTTTCGCGAGACCGGCCCGGTGATCATCGAGCGCGGCCAAGGCGTCTATGTCTATGACACCGAAGGCAAGGGCTATATCGAAGGCATGGCCGGCCTGTGGTGCACGGCGCTCGGCTACGGCAACGAGGAACTGGTCGAAGCCGCCGCGGCGCAGATGCGCAAACTTTCGTTCGCCCATCTGTTCACCGGAAAGAGCCACGATCCGGCGATCGAGCTCGCCGAGAAGCTCAAGGAGATCGCGCCGGTACCGATCTCCAAGACGTTCTTCTGCAATTCAGGGTCGGAAGCCAACGATACCCAGGTCAAGCTGATCTGGTATCTCAACAATGCGCTCGGCCGGCCGAACAAAAAGAAGATCATCAGTCGCCTAAAGGCCTATCACGGCGTCACCATCGTCGCCGCCTCGATGACTGGACTGCCGGCCAATCATCGCGATTTCGATCTGCCGCTGCCGGGCTTCTTGCACACTGCCTGCCCGCATCATTACCGCTTCGCGCAGGCCGGCGAGAGCGAAGAGGATTTCGCCACGCGGCTTGCCGCCGAGCTCGACGACATGATCGTCAAGGAAGGCCCCGACACCGTCGCCGCCTTCATCGCCGAGCCGGTGATGGGCGCCGGCGGCGTGATCGTGCCGCCCAAGACCTATTTCGAAAAGATCATGAAGGTCTGCGGCAAGCACGACGTGTTCATGATCTCCGACGAAGTGATCTGCGGCTTCGGCCGGCTCGGCACCACGTTCGGCTGCGAGAAGCTCGGTTTCCGTCCGCAGTCGATCTCGATCGCCAAGATGCTGTCGTCGGCCTATCTGCCGATCGCCGGCGTGATGATTCAGGAGGAGATGTATCAGGCGCTGATCAGCGAGAGCAAAAAGATCGGCGTGTTCGGCCACGGCTTCACCTATGGCGGTCACCCGGTTTCGGCGGCGGTCGCGCTCAAGGCGCTGGAAATCTACGCGCGCGACCGCGTCGTCGAGAAGGCCGCCGAGCGCGGCGTGCAGTTTCAGGCGCGGATGAAAAAGATCGGCGAGCATCCCTTGGTCGGCGAAGCGCGCGGCCTTGGCCTGATCGGCGGCATCGAACTGGTCGCCGACAAAAAGACCAAACGCGCCTTTTCGCCGCAGCACGGCGTCGCCGCGCGCGCCGTGCAACTGGCGGAAGCCGAAGGGCTGATCGTGCGCGCCGTTCTGGGCGACGTATTAACCTTATCCCCGCCGCTCGTCATAAACGCGCCGGAAGTCGACGAATTGTTCGACCGGCTCACGCGCGCGCTCGACAAAACGCTCGATTGGGTCACACGCGATCAGATTGCCCAATCGTGAACCAAGAAATGAAGACGCGCTGAAGCGCGGCAAATTCGTCTCCAAAGCGTCTTAATTTTCCACGATGACTACATAGCTTTGCTTGGCAAAGTGCGTGTGCTTTAACGGGATATACCGTTCGGCAGCCGGCATTAAAGGAAGTTCATGAAGGACGATATGCGGCCCCGTTCGATCGTGCCGGCGACGTCCGCGCAAACCGCGGCGCTCGCGGCCAAACCGGGCTTGAGCCGGCGACAACTGATCGCGGGCGGTATCGGGCTCGTCGGCCTTTCGGCGAGCGCGACCGGCGCCTATGCCGGCGTCGTCGAGCCGACCGATCTGTTGGTGACGCCCTACACTGTGACTCCGCCGAACTGGCCGATGGGGCAGAAGCTCACGGTCACGGTGATTGCCGACCTGCATGCCGGTGGACCGCATATCACGCTGCCGCAGATCGCGCGCATCGTCGACACTGCGAATGCGCTTCATTCCGACCTCATCGTCCTGCTCGGCGACTACAAGGCCCATTACAAGCTTCCGCTCGAACCGATCGAGGACGCGCTTTGGGGCGCTGAGCTCGGGCGGCTGCGTGCGCCGCTCGGCGTTTGGGCGATCCTTGGCAATCACGATTGGTGGTTTGACGCCCACGGCGTTCGCAAGGCGCTGGCCGATGCGCACATCCCGCTTCTTGAAAACGATGCGGTGCTGCTCGGCGCATCCGGCCGGAAATTCTGGCTGGCCGGATTAGGCGATCAACTCGCGCATTGGGTTGGGCCCGGAAGGTTTCGCGGCGTCGACAATCTGCCCGGCACGCTCGACCAAATCCGGACCGACGATCCGATCTTGCTGCTGGTCCACGAGCCGGACATTTTCCCGCGCGTGCCCGAACGCGTTGCGCTGACGCTCGCGGGCCACACCCATGGCGGGCAGATCCGCATACCGTTCATCTGGCCGCAATTCGTGCCGTCGCGCTACGGCGCGCGCTTTGCCTACGGTCACATCGTCGAAGACAACCGGCACATGATCGTGTCCGGCGGACTTGGCACCAGCACTATTCCGGCGCGCTTCGGCGTGCCGCCGGAAATCCTGCACGTGACGCTCGGCGCCTGAACGGAAACGGCGCCAGCCCTCAGGCCAGCGCCGCACCCCACCCCCGTAGTTTCCGTGAACTCAGTACGGCTTCGAAGCCGCCGGATCGTGCGCGGCATTCGCAGCCGCGACCTGGCCGCTGAACGGCACATCGCCATTCTTCGGCGCCAGCACCACGACGACGGTGCCAACCTTGACCTTGTTATAGAGATCGATCGCGTCTTCGTTGGTCATGCGGATGCAGCCCGACGAAATCGCCTGCCCGATATATTCGGGCTGATTGGTGCCGTGAATCCGGTACAGCGTGTCCTTGTTGCCGGAATACAGATACATGCCGCGCGCGCCCAGCGGATTATGCGGGCCGCCCGTGACGTAAGACGGCAACGGGCCAAGCCGCTGCTGTTCGCCCGGCGTCGGCACCCAAGCCGGCCATTCTTCCATGCGACCGACCTTGGCGACGCCGCTCCAGGCCTGCGCCTCTTCGCCGACCGCGATGCCGTAGCGGATCGCCTGGCCCTTCGGCAGCACGTAATAGAGGAACTTGTTGTCGCTATCGACGACGATCGAGCCCGGCGCTTCCTTGCGCGAATATTCGACGATGTGGCGCCTGAACTGCTCGGGGATAGAGGCCTGCGCATACGGCAGGTTCGACATCAGCTGCTTGTCGCGCGCGTTCCAGCTCGCCTGGCTGGACGGCTCGATGGTCTCTTGCATGCAGCCGCCGAGCGCGAGGCTTGCAAGCCCGATGAGTACGAAAGCAATTGAACGCATTGCCATCACTCGCCAACCAATCCGTCCGTGAGGCCGCCCCGGCCGCGATACCAGAATTCAAGAACCCAGATACTCGAACCCCTTTGGCCTTGCCAGCCGTTAGTTTGTCTCGGCCGTCAGGTCTCTGAGACCTGTTGCAGGAATGCCGCAGTTACCTTGGACAGAAGTGGAAAAGCCGTCCCAATTCCCGACCAAACAACCGAGAAGGCAGCCAGACGGCGTCAGTATGGGCCGCAGACATTAAGCGAGGGTTTACCACGCCCGGCCTTGATGGGCCTCGAGGCTGCACTGAGTCGGAAATGTCACGACAGGGCACGAATTGTCGCCCATTTCCGCCGCACTCCTCGCTCACAAACCGGGCATCGCTTTAAGCGACGGGCAAATAAAGGGAATGGGGTTTCGCATGACAAGTATCGCTGCCGAATTGGCCAAAAAGGGTGGACAAAAGACCAGCGCACGTAAAATGACGGGTGAGGTGCTCGACCAGCGTTATCGCCAGATCGGGATACCGGCGGTGGCTGCGGCCGCGCGCTATCACGGCACGGCCAAGAACCCGGCCTATGCGCCGTCGGCCGCCCATTGGCAGGACCGCGCCGGCGACGCCGCCTGAGTTGCACTTGCAACTGATTTGCGGCCGGCTTCCGGCCGCTCGGCAAAGAGGGGACGCCAGCGTCCCCTTTTTTGTTGGCCCGATTTCGCCTTGCCGCAGCCGGCGGGCGCGTCTAGGCCAAATCCGGGACCAGTTCAGGCCGGGCACGCGGGGCGCTTGTTTGACGGACGAATTTTCCAAGGCCGAGATCGAGACCGGGCGCCGCCTTTTCGCCGGCGAATTCGACTTTGTGTCGGCGGCATCGTCGCTCGCTTCGCTGCCGCCGATGGCGGGACCCGAAATCGCCTTCGCCGGCCGCTCCAATGTCGGCAAATCCTCGCTGATCAATGCGCTGACCGGACGCAAGGCGCTGGCGCGCACCTCCAATACGCCCGGACGGACGCAGGAATTGATCTTCTTTCATGGTCCGGACCGGCTCATCCTCGTCGATATGCCGGGCTACGGCTATGCCGCGACCGCCAAGAAGAAGATCGCGTCCTGGACCAACCTCATTCACGACTATCTGCGCGGGCGGGCGACCTTGGCCCGCGTCTACGTGCTGGTCGATGCGCGTCACGGCCTCAAAGACACCGATGACAGTATCCTCGACACGCTCGGCCAGGCGGCGGTCAGTCACGAGATCGTCCTGACCAAATGCGACCAGGTCGGCGACGCCGAACTCGCCAAGCGCATCGAGGCGACCAAAGCAGCCATCCGCAAACGGCCGGCCGCGTTTCCCGATCTGATCGCGACGTCGTCACAGACGGGAGCCGGGATCGACCAGTTGCGCGCCGCGATCGCGCGGCTTCTTGCCGAACGGGTTCGCTAGGCCGGCCGGCGCTCCGTCCGTTATTGTCGTGAGCCTGTTACCAAGCCGTCTCTATCAAGCCCGATCGTTCCGAAAGGCCAATTTCCCTTTTTCGGATCATGCTCTAGATCAGACGGCCCCGAACGCCGGGAAAGAGACTGTGATGAGCAAGGACGAACCGACCAGCCCCGAAGTGCAGGCCCGCATCCTGTCCGAGGCGTTGCCCTATATGCAGCGTTATGACGACGAGATCGTCGTCATCAAATACGGCGGCCACGCCATGGGCAAAGAGGATACCGCACGCGAGTTCGCCCGCGACATCGTGCTGCTCGAACAGACCGCCATCAATCCGGTCGTCGTCCACGGCGGCGGCCCGCAGATCGAGGCCATGCTCAAGCGCGTCGGCGTGCAGTCGCATTTCACCGCGGGCTTGCGCATCACCGACGCGGAGACGCTCGAAATCGTCGAAATGGTGCTGGCCGGCTCGATCAACAAACAGATGGTCGGCTACATCAACGAGGCCGGCGGCAAGGCCGTGGGCTTGAGCGGCAAGGACGGCAATATGGTGGTCGCGCGCAAGCTGACGCGCACCGTGATCGATCCGGACTCCGCCATCGAGCGCGTAGTCGATCTCGGCTTCGTCGGCGAGCCGGACAAGGTCAACACCATGGTGCTTGACCAGATCCTCGGCCGCGAGCTCATTCCGGTCTTGGCCCCGGTCGCCGCCGCCGCGGACGGCGGCACGTTCAACGTCAATGCCGACACTTTTGCCGGCGCCATTGCCGGCGCGCTGAAGGCCAAGCGCTTCCTGCTGTTGACCGACGTCCCGGGCGTGCTCGACAAATCCAAGAAGCTGATCAAGGAACTGTCGGTCGACGATGCGCGGCGGCTGATCGCCGACGGCACCATTTCGGGCGGCATGATCCCCAAGGTCGAAACCTGCATCGATGCACTGGAGCGCGGCGTCGAAGGCGTCGTCATCCTCGACGGCAAGGTGCCGCACGCGGTGCTGCTCGAATTGTTCACCGAGCTCGGCGCCGGCACGCTGATCCACAACTGATCCGTGGTCCGCAAGCGGATCGCCAACTGCGAAAGCACAATAAGAAAACGACATGAGCGGAAACGACTCAGGATCTCTACAGACTCCTTCGGAACACGTTCTGCTCCCGCTCGCGCCCGGCATCGCCGCAGGCCTCGCGCTTGGCGTTTCCGACGTGCTGTCAAAGATCGTGCTGGGTGACGGCGGTCACGTTCTGCCGATGCTGTCGTTTCGCAGCGTGATCGGCCTCGTCTTCGTCGCGACCTGGCTGCGCTTTGGCAAGAAGCCCTACGCCGATACGCGCGTCCGCTTCGTCTCGATGGCGGTGGGCGTGATGTTCACCGGCCTGATCTATTGCCTGTTCAAAGCCATCGAGGCGGTCGATGTCTCGACCGCGATCCTGTCCTATTTCACTTATCCGGTGCTGACCGGTCTCGCGGCATCGGCCCTGCGCATCGAGCCGCTGCGCTGGCAGGGCGCGATCTGCGCGCTCGCCGCCTTTGTCGGTCTTGCCATCATGATCGGCGCGCATCCGGCGGGATTGGCGCTGGCCGGCGTCGCCTACGGCATCGGCGCCGGCTGCTGGCGCGTCGCCGTATTGCTTACCACCCGCGTCTATCTGGTCGGCGCCGACGCGCGGCTGACGACCTGGTATTCGATGATCTCGTCGACCGCGCTGTTTCTCGCGGCTTCGCTTGTGGTGCGCGATTGGAATTTGCCGCATAGCAATCTCGGCTGGGCGGCTTTGGTCGTAATGAGTTTGGCGACCACGGCCGGGATCCTGCTGATCTTCATCTCGACAATGCGGATCGGGCCATTCCGCACCGCGCTCATCCTCAATCTCGAGCCGCTGACCGCGACCATCCTCAGCGCGCTCGTTCTTGGCGACGCCATGACGCCGCTGCAGGGTTTGGGCAGCGCGATCATGCTCGGCGCCCTGGTCGCCTTCCAATTGCTGCGCTGAGCGCAAACGCCGCTTTACAGCGACGCCGCGACGTTCTGTAATCGCACCCAACAGAGCGTCGGAGGGAATCCCATGAGCGAGCAAGGCAGCGCGGCCGCGCATTCGTGCGTCGAGCCGGCCGGTCAATCCGGTAAATGGTCATTCGGCTGCGCCTGCCATTCGTCGAGCCCCAGCGCCTCGCGCCGGCAGTTCCTGGCGGGCGCCGCGGCGTTCAGCGCCACAGCGGTCCTGCCGGCCGCCAAGACGCCGGCGCGCGCCGCGACGCAAAAGCTCATCGACACGCATCATCACTTCTATCCTCCCACCTATCAAAAGGCCTGGGCGGACTGGGAGGACCAGCGCAAGATTCCGCATTTCGGCGTGCAGCTGGCCTGGACGCGCGACAAAGACATCGAGGAGATGGACAAGCAGCGGCGTGACCACCAGCATCCTGTCGCTGGCGTCCACGCCCGGCGTGTGGTTCGACACCGATGCCAAGGCGGCGCACGACATGGCGCGGCTATGCTGTGATTTCGCCGCTGAAATGGTGCACGGCAAGCCGGACCGTTACGGCCTGTTCGCGCCGCTGTCGATGCTCGATGCCGATCTGACGCTCAAGGAGATCGAATATGCCTTCGACACTTTGAAGGCCGACGGCGTCAATCTGCAGAGCAACTACGGCGACAAATGGCTCGGTGATCCCGCCTACAAGCCGATCCTCGAAGAGCTCAACCGGCGCAAAGCGGTGGTCTATGTGCATCCCTTGGTCGCGAGTTGCTGCGGGCGGCTGAGCGTCGGCACTTTCCCCGCCGTGATCGAAGTGCCGCATGACACGACGCGCACCATCGTCAGCCTGCTGTTAAGCGGGACCTTCGCGCGCCTGCGCGACATCAAATGGCTGTTCTCGCATGCCGGCGGCACGATTCCGTTCCTCGCCGGCCGCGTCGAGGCGTTCTACGACCAGAAGGCGAAGGCGCCGGGCGGCTTTGCGCCGGACGGGATCGAAGCCGAATTGCGTCGGCTCTATTACGACACGGCCAATGCCACACATCCGGCGGCAATGGCGGCGCTCACCAAGCTGGTGCCGTTTTCGCAGATCACCTATGGAACCGACTATCCGTATTTCCCGCTGGACCAGATCGAAAGTCTGAAGCAGCTCAACCTCGGCGCTGACAATCTCGCCGCGATTGCGTCGGGCAACGCATCGAAACTGGTGCCGCGCCTCAGTACTTGAGATACATATATCATATTGATAATTATGGCATTTTATGACTAGCGCCCCGTTGCCGCATTCCGCGGGCGGTGCCCTGACTTATGTCGATTAAGACTTGAGCAACCACAAGATATGACACTTTTGTTGCCAATGACGGCTGCGTGGCGTGGACCTTGGGGTGCGCTTCATCATGCCGAGTTCAATTGCTGTTGATCTCAATCGCGGCGCCATGTCACAAACTGGGCGACTTTCGCGCCCACGATTCGGCCCGGTATCTACTGAAGATGCAGCTACGTAAGCGGTGAGGCTGGGGCCATGCGCGGGTTCCACAACAGCTCGTTCGACCCCCAGACGCTTGTCGTCTTGGAAGCGGCCTTCGACGAGGCTTGGCTGACGCTGAAGGCCATCGGCAATACGACGGTGAAACCGGATGAGCTGGCGCGCAGCGTGCTGCGGCTGGCAATGGAAGGCGAGCGCGATCCGGTGGCGCTTCACGACGGCGCCCTGGAATATCTGGTGCCCAAAACCGCATGGCGCGAAGCGGGCTAGCATTCATATTTGCCGATGATGCGTGAACAACCCGCCCGCGATCGTGCCGGCTCCAAAACCATTGCCGATTTCAAGCGCGTGGCGACCTGGGTGTTCGATCTCGACAACACGCTTTATCCGCATCACCTCAATCTGTGGCAGCAGGTCGATGTGCGCATTCGCGATTACATCGTGGACTTCCTCAAGATCACGCATGACGAGGCCTTCCGCCTGCAGAAGGATTACTACAAGCGCTACGGCACGACGCTGCGCGGCCTGATGAAGGAGCACGGCCTAGCGCCCGACGAATTCCTCGACATGGTGCATCAGATCGATTATGCGCCGCTCATGCCCAATCCGGCGCTGGGGCTTGCGATCGAGCGATTGCCGGGGCGCAAGCTCATTCTCACCAACGGCACGCGCAATCACGCCGACGAGGTGCTGCGGCGGCTCGGCATCGACAAGCATTTCGAGGACATATTCGACATCAAGGCGGCCGAGCTCGAGCCGAAGCCGAATGCCGTGGTCTACGAGCGCTTCCTCGCGCGCCACGATGTCGATCCGCATCAAGCCGTCCTGTTTGAGGATCTCGCCCGCAACCTCGAAGTGCCGCATGCCCTCGGCATGGCCACCGTACTGGTGGTGCCGCACGGCGCAGGCGTCGTGCTGCGCGAGGACTGGGAATTGAGCGGCCGCGACGCGCCGCATGTCGACCATGTGACCGACGATCTCGCCGGATTTTTGCGCGCCGTCGCGAGCGCCGTGTCGGCAACTTGACATCGTCGGTCCCTGCCCCGACAAACCGCGCATAGGGGCAACTTCTTGGGTTATTTTCATGTCAGCCGGCACCGCGAACCAGCTCGCCGAAACTATCGACGCTGCTTTTGAGCGGCGTGACCAGATCGGCCCGACCACCAAAGGCGAAGTGCGCGAAGCGGTCGAACAGGCCCTCGACCTGCTCGATCGCGGCGCGGCGCGCGTCGCCGAGAAAGGCGCCGATGGCGCCTGGCGCGTCAATCAATGGCTGAAAAAGGCCGTGCTGCTGTCGTTCCGGCTCAACGACATGACCGTCATCGGCGGCGGGCCGGGCCAGGCCGCGTGGTGGGACAAGGTGCCGTCCAAATTCGACGGCTGGGGCGACAACAGCTTTCGCGACGCCGGCTTCCGCGCCGTGCCGGGCTCGATCGTGCGGCGCTCCGCCTATGTCGCGCCGGGCGTCGTATTGATGCCGTCGTTTGTCAATCTCGGCGCCTATGTCGACCAGGGCACTATGATCGACACCTGGGCCACCGTCGGCTCCTGCGCGCAGATCGGCAAGCACTGCCACATTTCCGGCGGCGCCGGCATCGGCGGCGTGCTCGAGCCGCTGCAGGCGGGCCCGGTGATCATCGAGGACAATTGCTTTGTCGGCGCGCGCTCGGAAGTCGCCGAAGGCGTCATCGTGCGCGAAGGTTCGGTGCTGTCGATGGGCGTCTTTCTCGGCGCCTCGACCAAGATCGTCGATCGCGAAACGGGCGAAGTGCTGCAGGGCGAAGTGCCGCCCTATTCCGTCCTGGTGCCCGGCACGCTTCCCGGCAAGCCGAACAAGAACGGCGCGCCGTCGCCCAGCCTCTACTGCGCCGTCATCGTCAAGCGCGTCGATGAGAAGACCCGCGCCAAGACCAGCATCAATGAATTGCTGCGCGACTGACGCCGCCGCGCTGCGTCGCGCCAGGTGATGGGACTTTCATGGATTGGGCTTTTCTCTACACCAGCTTCGAAGGCCGTATCGGTCGCCAGTCGTTCTGGATCGCGGTCGTGGTCTTGGCCGTCATCGAGTTCGCCGCGCATTTTGCCGCCGTGCAGATGCAGGGCGACCGGCTGAGCGCCATCGTCGATCTCGCCTTCGTCTATCCGGAATTCGCGGTCTCGGCGAAGCGCGCGCATGATCGCAACATGCCGCTTGTATTCCTGATAGTTTTCTTCGCCGGCAGCGCCGTACTCGATCTGCTGGCTGTCACGGAAATGGCCACCATCGAGGATCAGCCGACGATCGTCGCGACGCTGATCGCGGTGCCGTTCACGATCCTGACGCTGTTCCTGCTGGTCGAGCTCGGCTTCCGTAAAGGCGTCGATGGGCCTAATCGGTACGGGCCCGATCCGCTCGGCACGGTGTGAGCCCGATGACCGCAGACCCCGTCGCCATTGCCCGCGATCTGATCCGCTGCCGCTCCGTCACGCCCGAAGACGGCGGCGCGCTCGGCTTCCTGCAGGGATTGCTGGAACAAGCCGGCTTCACCGTGCAGCGCACAACCTTCACCGAGCCCGGTACCGCGCCGATCGGGAATCTCTATGCGCGCTTCGGCCTCGCCGAGCCGAACCTGCTGTTTGCCGGACATACCGATGTCGTGCCGCCGGGCAACGAGACGACCTGGTCGCATCCGCCGTTCGCCGGCGAAGTGGCGGATGACACGCTCTACGGCCGCGGCGCCGTCGACATGAAGGGCGGCATCGCCTGCTTTGCCGCGGCGGCGCTGGATTATATCGCCGCTAACAACGGCAAGATCAAAGGCTCGATCTCGTTCCTGATCACCGGCGACGAGGAGAGCATCGCGGTCAACGGCACGATCAAGCTCCTGAAATGGGCGGCGGAGCGCGGCGAGACCTTCGATCACTGCATCCTCGGCGAGCCGAGCAATGTCGAGGCGCTGGGCGACACCATCAAGTCCGGCCGGCGTGGCTCGCTCAACGGCACGCTGATCGTCACCGGCAAGCAGGGCCACGTCGCCTATCCGGAGCGCGCCGACAATCCGGTGCGCGGTCTCGTGACCCTGATCACGGCATTGCAGGCGCCGCTCGACCAGGGCAGCGCGCAGTTCACCCCGTCAAATCTTGAATTCACCTCGATCGATATCGGCAACACTACGGTCAATCTCATTCCGGGCGAAGCGCGGGCGCGGTTCAACATCCGCTACAACGACACCCACAGCCTAAGCTCGCTGAAGGCGCTGCTCGAGCAACGCGCCAAGGCGGCGGCTGGCGGACGCATCAATCATGCCTTTGAATGGCAGCCCTCGAATGCCGACGTCTTCGTCACCAAGCCCGGCGCCTTCACCGATATGGCGGTCGCGGCCATTGCCGAAGTCACCGGCCGCACGCCGAAACTCTCGACCAGCGGCGGCACTTCGGATGCGCGCTTCATCAAGGACTATTGCCCGGTGCTCGAATTCGGCCTGGTCGGGCAGACCATGCATGCGGTCGACGAGCGCGCGCCGGTGAAAGATCTGGTCACGCTGACCGCGGTCTATCAGCGGATCATCGAAAAATATTTCGGCTAAGTAATTCGATAAAACTATCCGCATTCGCTGCGTAAAGCGTTTCATCCTGCACCGGTAAAGATCGCAGCGAAATCAGGGACGCAACGCATGTCGCGCTGCGGCAGTCCCTCCCTGGGGAAAGCGAATGCCGAAAGCCAAGACTTCCGGGGCACAGCGCAAGACCGTCCGGTTCTCCATCAAACGCCTCAGTGCGGTAGCCTGTGCGATGGCTGCCGTTTTGACCGGTCTCGTCTATTTTCAAGACGATTTGCCGACGTGGAAAATGTCGCCGGCCGGTTCGCAATCGGCCGGACGCGGCGTCCCTTACGGTTCGATCCTGATTCCGTACAATCCCAACAAGGGTCTCTGTCGCCTGCGCGCGATCGACAACGCGACCGGCCGGATCGAGGATGATGGCTTGGTCGATTGCAAGGACGCATCTGCGCAAAATTCGGTCGCCTGGAAATCGCTGGTGAACCAGGAAAAAGCGAGCGAGATTCGAAAGTCGTTCCGGCACCGATAGGACGCCTGCGCGGCGCGGTGTCGGCCTGGGAGCGGTCAGGGTTTTCCACGCAACGCGATGACCTGCTCCGCCGCGGCAACGCCGGTGAAACAGCCGCCATGCGCAGTCGAGAAGTCATGCGCGGAGCAGGCCTCGCCGGCAAAGAACAAGCGGTTGTCGACGGGAGCGGCCAGCGTTTGCCGGCAATCGGCAAAGCCGGGTAGCGCGAACGAGTAAGAGCCGAGCGCATAGGGATCGTTGGCCCAGCGGTGCGTCTGGATCGGCTTGAGGCGGCGAGAAAATCCACTTCCGAACAGGCCGACAAGCTCGGACACGGCATAGTCGAAGAAGGCGTCGTCGCCACCGGCCTCAAGCTCGGCGGCCAGGCCGCCGGCGAAATAGGCCTCGATCAGCGGCCGGCCGAAGGGGCGCAAATGATAGCCGCCGGTGCCGTTGCGATCGGTGCGTCCGAACAGCCGTGTCTCCTTCTCGAATTCCTCGGCGCCATCGAGTGACAGGAACAGCTTGTCGGCAAGCCCGAGCGGCAGGCCGCGCGCCGCGGCGATCTTGTCCGGAAGCGCCGGCGTGAAGGTGATCGCTTCCGCGGCCAGCACCGCGCTCGGCACCGTTACGATCACGCGATCGGCGGTGATCGCGCCCTTGTCGGTTTCGATGCGCAGCCTCGGCCCGCGATGATCGATTTTGCGCACCGGGCAATCGCGCACTTGCGGAATGTCGGCGCCGTAATCGGCGATCAGCGCGCCATAACCTTTGAAGACCCGGTAATTGACCCCGGTGTCTTCGTAGCGATCGAAGTCCTTCACCGACAGCCGATCGAGATCGCCGCCGCTGATATATGTGCCGACCGAATTGATCAGCCCGTTCCAGCGATTGCCGGGTTCGAGCAGCGTTGCCGCGGCGACATCTTTGTCGTCCTGCGCCGCCTGCTTCAGCCGCGCGAAGAATTCCGCCATGGCGTTTTGGAAGTCGGCCTGCTCGGCGCGCGAAAAGCCGGTCTCGAGCGTGCGCCGCTGCCAGGGCGGCAGCGTCTTGTCGAGCGCGACGCCTTCGGCTTCGGCAACGCCCACCCAGGGATTGCGATCGGCGGAATGCAGCCAGCCGCAGCCGAGATCGAGCGTGAAGCCGGACGGATCGACGACGGTGTAGGCCCGCCCGCCAAGGCGCGGCCGCGCTTCGATCAGAAGGCAATTCACCGACGCCCGGTGCAGATGTTTCGCTGCCGCAACTCCGGCCGCTCCACCGCCGATTACGACGACTTCGACATCACTGCTCCGCATCCCCGCGCTCACAAGCTAGTAATCCACCCGCACCAGATAAAGTCCGTGCGGCGGTGCGACCTGGCCGCAACGGCTGCGGTCGCGCGCGGCGAGCACGTCGGCAAGATCGCGCACGCTCCATTTGCCTTCGCCGACATGAACCAGCGAGCCGACCATCGAGCGCACCTGATGCTGCAGGAACGAGCGCGCCGACGCCTCGACACGCACCTCGTCGCCGTCGCGCGTCACATCGAGCCGGTCGAGCGTCTTTTCCGGCGACTTGGCCTGGCATTCGGTGGAGCGGAACGTGGTGAAATCGTGCTTGCCGATCAGTTTTTGCGCCGCCGCATGCATCGCCGCATCATCGAGCGGGCGCGGCACGCGCCAGGCGCGGTTCTGATCGAGCGTCAGATCGGCGCGACGATTGACGATGCGATAGACATAGTGCCGCTTGCGCGCCGAGAACCGCGCATCGAAATCCGGCGCTGCAAGCTCGGCCTTCAGCACGGCGACCAATTGCGGACGCAGGTGGAAATTGATGGCGTCGCGGACGCGATCGACTTCCCACTCCTTGGCGAGATCGATATGCGCCACTTGGCCGAGCGCGTGCACGCCGGTATCGGTGCGGCCCGCGCCCGACACCGTCACACGCTCGCCGGCAAAGGCCGCAATCGCTTCGGTCAGCACGCCTTGCACCGTGGGGCCGCTGTCCTGCTGCTGCCAGCCGATGAACGGCGTGCCGTCATATTCGATGGTGAGCTTGTAGCGCGGCATGCGGGTTCAGCTCAGGACAGTGCCGCGGGCAACCGGCGCCCCGCGCAGGAACTCATCCGCCTGCATCGGCTGCTTGCCGGCGCGCTGCAATTCGACGAGCCGCACCGCGCCCTCGCCGCAAGCTATCGTGAGCTTGTCGTCGAGCGCCGTGCCGGGCGCACCTTTGCCCTCGCCCTTGGTCGTGCGCAGAACTTTCACGCGCCCTCCCGCCAGTTCAAACCAGGCGCCGGGAAACGGCGACAGGCCGCGGCAATGATCGTGCACTTCGCTCCACGGCTTGCGCCAATCGATACGAGTCTCGCCCTTGTCGATCTTGGCGGCGTAAGTCGCGCCGTCGTCCGGCTGCGGCGTCAATTGCAGGGTGCCGCGCTCGAGCGCGCTCAAGGCGACCAGCATCAGCTTGGCGCCGCGCGGCGCCAGCATGTCGTGCAAATCGCCGGTGGTCGTGTCCGCACCGATCGGCACGCGCTCGGCCATCACACGCTCAGCCATGGCAATGGGGCCGGTATCGAGCCCCTCCTCCATCTTCATCGCCATCACGCCGGTCTCGTGATCGCCGGCCATGATGGCGCGATGGATCGGCGCTGCTCCGCGCCAGCGCGGCAGCAGCGAAGCGTGCAGGTTGAAGCAGCCGAGCCGGAAAACACCGAGGATGGCTTTCGGCAGGATCAGGCCATAGGCGACGACGACCGCGGCATCGGCGCCGTGCGCGCGCATCGCCTCGGCGGCTTCGGGTCCTTTCAGCGACTTCGGCGTGAAGATCGGCAGCTTGAAGCGCTCGGCCTCACGCGCCACCGGGCTCGGCAGCAATTCGAGGCCGCGACGCCCGGCCGGCTGCGGCGCGCGCGTATAGACGGCAACGACGTCATGCCCGGCGCCGACGATCTCCAAAAGCGTGGGCACGGCGAAATCTGGCGTGCCCATGAACACGAGGCGCAAGGCCAATCACGCCTCCTCCTTCTTCTTGGAGGCTTCTTTGGCGGCCTTGGTGAACTTCTTGATGACGCGGTCGCGCTTGAGCTTCGACAGATGATCGATGAACAGCACGCCGTTGGTGTGATCGACCTCGTGCTGCAGGCAGGTCGCGAACAGGCCCTTGGCCGTGATCTCGTGAGTCTTGCCGTCGAGATCGAGATATTTGACCTTCACTTCGGCCGGCCGCTCGACCTCCTCGTAATATTCCGGGATCGAAAGACAGCCTTCCTCGTAAGTGTTCTTGTCTTCCGAGGACCAGGTGATCTCCGGATTGATGAAGACCAGAGGCTTGGCCTCATCCTCTTTCTTCGACAGGTCCATGGTGACGATGCGCTTGGCGATGCCGAGTTGAATCGCAGCGAGCCCGATGCCGGGCGCCTCGTACATGGTCTCGAACATGTCCTCGACCAGCTTCTTGACGCCGGAGTCGATCTTCTCGACCCGTTCGGACTTCAACCGCAGCCGTTTGTCGGGGATTTTGATGATTTCGCGGATTGCCATGACCGGCGATGTAAGGGGTGACCAAAGCAGGGTCAATGTAGGGCATTTTCGGGCCTATTCCATTGCGCCTTCGGCCGTGAGCGGGTATGACCGTTCGCTCTTCGTTCCAGGCGCGATTCGCAACGGAAGGCCGCAATGACGGAGCACTGGCTGCCCCCGGCTCTGACCACCCCGGACGCGGTGACCGCGGCCCTAATCGCGGGCGGCGCGCTCGGCGGCCTGGCGCTGCTCGCGCTCGCGGTGCTGTTGTGGCGGACGCGACAGCGGCCCGATCCGCAAGCCGTGCTGATGGCGGAGCTGACGCGGGCCCAGGCCGATGCCGCAGCACGGCTCGAAACCATGATCCGCATGGTCGGCGACCGGCAATCGCAGCTGCAGCTCGCCGTCAATGACCGGCTCAATTCAGTGTCGCACCGGCTGGGCGATTCGCTCGAGAAGACCAAGCTGACCACCGCCGAAAACCTGCAGAAGCTCAACGAACGGCTCGCGGTGATCGACCATGCGCAAAAGAACATCACCGCGCTCGCCACCCAGGTGACGTCGCTGCAAAGCGTGCTTGCCAACAAGCAGTCGCGCGGCGCCTTCGGCCAGGCGCGCATGGAAGTCATCGTTCAGGACGGCCTGCCCAAAGGCACTTACTTCTTTCAGCACACGCTATCGAATCGCACCCGGCCCGATTGCTGTGTGTCGATGCCCGATGACAGATACCTCGTCATCGACGCCAAGTTCCCGCTTGAAGCCATCACCGCCTATCGCGACGCCAAAAGCGACGACGAGCGCAAATTCGCCGCGCAGCGCCTGCGCGCCGATGTCAGCAAACATATTGTCGACATCGCCGAGAAATATTCGATTCCCGGGGAGACGCAGGAAATGGCGCTGATGTTCGTGCCTTCGGAATCGGTCTATGCCGAAATCTATGACGGCTTCGACGACCTGGTGCAGAAAGCGTTCCGCGCCCGCGTCGTGGTGGTGTCGCCGTCGCTCCTGATGCTGGCGATCGCGCTGGTGCAGCAGAGCCATCGCGACGTGCGCATGCGCGAGGCCGCCGATCTCATTCGCGACGAGGTCGGCCGGCTGATGAAGGATGTCGGCCTCCTTGGCGACCGGGTCCGCAAGCTGCAAACCCATTTCAACCAGTCCAACGAAGACATCCGGCAGTCGCTGATCTCGATCGAGAAGATCGAAAGCCGCGGCGAACGCATTGCGCAGGTCGAATTCAGCGGCGGCGAAGCGCTGGAGTCCAACGTCGTCCCGGCGCCGATCCTGCGCAAGCTCGAAGCCGGCGAGTAGCCGCGCATGGCGGCCGCGCCCGAAGCCACCGGCAGCACCATTCCGCCACGCCCGCCGCTCCGCGACGCGCTCGCTGTTTATCTCAAGCGGCGCGTTCTGATCGTCATGTTTCTTGGCTTCTCCTCCGGCCTGCCGCTCGCTTTATCGGGCTCGACGCTCGCGATCTGGATGACCGAGGTCGGCGTCAATCTGAAAACTATCGGCCTGTTCGCGCTGGTCGGCACGCCCTACACGATCAAGTTTTTGTGGGCGCCACTGATCGACGCGCTCAACGTGCCGTTCTTGTCGCGCCTTCTCGGCCGGCGGCGGGGCTGGCTGCTGCTGCTGCAAATTCTGCTGATCGCGGTAATCGTGTTTGTCGGCCTGTCCGATCCCGCTGCTTCGCCTTTCGTTGTCGCGCTCGGCGTGCTGGGGATCGCGACCGCTTCGGCGACGCAGGACATCATCGTCGATGCGTTCCGTGTCGAGAGCCTAGACGAGAGCGAGCAGGCCGCCGGCATGGCCGCCTATGTCGCCGGCTATCGGATCGGCGCGCTGGTTTCGACCGCGGGCGCGCTGTTTCTGGTGAGCTATTTCCAGACGCTCGGCTTCGATCACCATGGCGCCTGGCGCGCGGGCTATTTCGCCATGGCGTCTCTGGTGCTGATCGGCGTCGTGACGACGTTTGTAGCTGCCGAGCCGCCGCAATCGGCCAAGGCGGAAGTGACGCTCGGACGCGAGAACGTGCTGCGCCGTCTCTACGACGCCGCCGTCGGCGCGTTCACGGAATTCTTTTCTTACGACTTGGCTGTTGTGGCGCTGCTCTTTGTCGTTCTGTTCAAGCTCACCGACGCGCTGTCCGGCGTGATGACGGCGCCGTTCGTGATCGATCTCGGTTTCTCGCGCAACGAATATGCCGCCATCATCAAAGGCGTCGGCTTCGCGGCGACATTGCTTGGCGGCTTTGCCGGCGGCTTTCTGGCGCGCGCGCTGACGCTTCCGGTAAGCCTGCTTATCGGCGCCGTGGTGCAAGGGCTCGCCAATCTCGGCTTTTCCTGGCAGGCCGTGCTTGGTCACAACATCGAATGGCTGACCGTCGCCATCGTGCTCGAGAACTTCACCAGCGCGGTCGCGACGGTCGTTTTTGTCGCCTACCTTTCGGCGCTGTGCCGCAATCCGCTGCACACCGCGACCCAATACGCGCTCCTGACCGCGCTCGCGGCCGTCGGCCGTACCTATCTGTCGGCGGGCGCGGGTTATATCGTCAGCGGCTTCGCCGGATTTCCCGGCGTCGGCTGGGCATGGTTCTTTGCGATTTGCGCGGTGGCCGGTGTACCGGCGCTGCTGCTGCTCGCCTTCCTGCAACATCGCGGTCACTTCGACCGGCTAATACCGGCGCAAAAGGAGCGGCGGTAACCGACGGTCAAAAGCGCGGAATGTGGCGGCAAATTACGACTTTGCAATTGTGGCTGCACGATTGTGGCGCAAACGCAACGGTCGTCAGATCCTTGGCTTTGGCGGGCCCTTCGCAGGCGCAAAAAAGTCTTTTTGTAAGGATCAGATCGCTATAATCCCTGTTGTCCTGAGCAGCGTGATCCCGAAAAGCGGAGACCGGTTTTCGGGAAAGATCATGCTCAAACCGTACCCCGAACCAGGCTGCCGGCCATAGATAGCAGTCCCCATCGCAGCCCCAATGGACACAATCCTCGTTAAAATCTTCGCAACCGCGCTGGCATTGAGCGAGGTGACGACACAGCCGCAGGCGGTGAAGACGCATTTCGATCCGGCGACGGATCAGGCGCAGGTGGTGCAGCTGTTGCGCGACGGCTGCGCCCATATGAAGCAGGCCTTCGATATCGAATCCATCAATCTCGACGACCTGATCACGACCGCGATGGACGATCCGAAAGCGGCCGGCGACATCCAGGCCTTCCACGGCGTCAATTTCTCCGACCTCAACACCGCCTATCATCAGTTCTGCAAGAACGAGCCGATCGTCAGCCCGGTGGTCGACATCGGCGAAGTGATCGACTTCTACAACACCGCGGCGGGCGACCTGCCGGATCCCAAAGTGCTCAAGGGCAAGAAACTGCCGAGCCTCACCGCTGTGCTGGATGGCTCCGGGCAGAATTTCGCCGACGTGTTCCAGCCCGGCAACCGGCGCATCTGGGTTTCACTGTCCGACATTCCCGATTATGTGCAGAAGGCGTTCATCGCGGCCGAGGACCGCCGCTTCTACGACCATCACGGCGTCGACGAGCGCGGCATCATCCGCGCCTTCATCGGCGACATGGGTTCGAAGGGCCGGCCGCAAGGCGGCTCGACCATCACCCAGCAGGTGGTGAAGAATTTTCTGGTCGGCCAGGAAGTTTCCTACGACCGCAAGATCCGCGAGATGATCGTGGCGTCGCGCCTCGAAAACACGCTGAGCAAAAACGAAATCCTCGAACTCTATATGAACTCCGCCTATCTCGGCCGCGGCTCCTGGGGCGTCGAGATGGCGGCGCACAGTTACTTCGGCAAAGCGGCGAAGGATCTGACGCCCGCCGAAGGCGCACTGCTCGCCGGCATGCTCAAGGGACCGAATTTCTACAATCCCGATCGTCATGCCGACCGCGCCAAGGACCGCCTCGCTTATGTGCTCGCCCGCATGCAGGAGGACGGCGTCATCACCGCCGCGCAGAAAGATCAGGCGCTGGCAGCTCCGCCCAAGCCCGTCGTCTTCAAACTGCCGCACCGCAATTCCGGCTTCAACTTTGTCGACTTTGTCGGCCGCGAGGCCAAGACCGACGGCGTCAACGATCTGACGTCGGACTCCTACACCGTGCACTCGACCATCAATACGCAATTGCAGCGCGAGACCGAGACGGCGTTGCAGGAAGGCCTTTGGCGTTACGAAAGCTCGATGGGACGCGTGCAGTTCCGCGGCCCCGAGGCCAATCTCGCCGATGGTATCCAGAAAAAGTCTACGAACGACACGAACGGCATGCCGGCCTGGCAGCAGGCGCTGCAGGCGGCGCAGCTGCCGCTCTACGACGTGCACTGGACGCCGGTCATCGTGCTGCAGAAGGGCAATGGCGGTCAGAACGGCGGCGACGCGATCCGCGTCGGGCTACCCGACGGCCGCACCGGGCCGCTCACAGGTGTGAGCTCACAGATCCGGCGCGGCCTCAACACCTATGACGTGGTCTATGCCAATGTCGTCGAGAGCAAGGTCAGCGAAGCCAGGCGCACCGACACTCGGGCCACAAAGAATTCCGCCAAGACCGCGGTCAAGCCCGTGGAGCCCCCCAAGCCTCTGACCGGCGGCTTCACCGCGCAATTGCGCGTGCGGCCGACGGTCGAAGGGGCGGCGCTTGTCCTGGAAAACAAGACCGGCCGGATTCTGGCGATGGCCGGCGGCTTCTCCTACCCGATGAGCCAGCTCAATCGTGCGGCGCAAACCGCGCGCCAGCCCGGCTCGGCGATGAAGCCGCTCACCTATCTCACGGCGCTGCAGCGCGGCTTGCAGCCGAACACGCTGGTGCCCGGCTACGCCATCACCTTCCCGCCGATCGGCAGCAACAATAGCGGCCGCGAAGTGATTGCGCGCGAATACGGCGGCACCGCGCGTCCCGAGGATTTCTGGACGCCCCGCAATTACGGACACGAGGAGAGCGGCGCATTGACGCTGCGCCGCGGGCTCGAGAACTCCGTCAATATCATCACCGCGCATCTCTTGGACGGCGGCATCGACGCCGATCCGGCGCGAAGCCTCGACGAGGTTTGCGCCACCGCCATGGCGGCGAAAATCTATACCCAGTGCGTGCGCTATTATCCCTTCATTCTCGGCGCCCAGCCTGTGCGCATGATCGACATCGCGGCCTTCTATGCCGCAATCGCCAATGAAGGTCTGCTGCCGACGCCGCACGGCATCGATTCCATCGAGCAGCACGGCAAGACCGTTTATCAATATCCCTCGACCCCGCTGCCGCGGATCGGCGCCGCCGATCCCGCCTCGTTCTATCAGCTCAAGACCATCATGCAGGGCGTGGTCGCACGCGGCACCGCGCGCGCGATCGGCGGGCTGTCGCCCTATGTCGCCGGCAAGACCGGAACGACCGAAGACGCCGTCGACGGCTGGTTCATCGGCTTCACCAATGACGTCACGATCGCGGTCTGGGTCGGCTACGACAATGGCGACGGCAAGCGGCGTTCGCTCGGTGCGAGTGAAACCGGCGCGCGCGTGGCGCTGCCGATCTGGGAGCCGATCATCCAGGACATCTGGGCGCAACATATCGCCCCGAAGGCCCCGCTCGCCGGCCCATCGCCCGAGGCGAAGCGCGAACTGGTCGATATTCCGATCGATTATTACAGCGGCAATCGCATCGGGGCCGCCGACAACACCAATTCCGGCAACGGCTTCTGGGGCTCGTTCGGCAACACCGCCGCCAATCAGCCCGCCAATCGCGGCAATGCGTTCATCGAGCATTTCAGGCGCGGAGCTGACGGCCAAGTGGCCGACACGCAATATCAGCTGATGACCCGCGAGGACGCTTATGCGTACCAAGGACAGCAGCCGGACGACAATAATGGCGGCAACTGGTTCTTCGGCAATCTGTTCGGCGGCAACAGCCAAGGGGGCTGGGGCGCGCGCTCTTACTACCCGAACCAAGGCTACGCGAACCAGCAAGGTTACGCGAACCAACGGCAGCAAGCACCGCAACAAGCGCAGCCGCGCGGCTTCTTCCAGCCGTGGAGTTGGGGCAATAACCAGCAACCGCAGCAGCAACAGCAACCGGCGCAGCGCAGTCAGAATAATTATTACGGCCGCAACAATTATTGATTCCGTCGTCTAAGATCATTCCATGAAAGATTCTCGTATGGGGATGCGGCACGCCATCGTGCTTCTCGCGCTGTTCGGCTCTGCTGCGGCACTGGCGGCGACGGACTTCACCATCCAGGACGTCACCGACGCGCGCAAAACCGACGCGACGCAGATCAAGCCCGGTACGATCGCATTCTCCGATCACACCGGCGTCAGTGCAGTCAACAGCGAGGCGGCGCTGTTTCATTTCGACGAGTGGGCCGAGAAGCACCCGACCGAGAAGAAGTTTCTCGCGCTGTTCCCAAGCTACACCGAGCCGACCGTGCCGAAACTGGTGAGCGGCACGACTTCGCAGGTGTTCGAAAAGCTTTACATGTATATCGCGCAGGCGCGATTCGTGATCGACAGGCCGCCGAGCGCCATCGATCTGTCGCGTTACGTGACCCTGCCGTTCTTACAGAAGATCGATCCGGCCATCACCCATAAGGCGCTGGCGCCAGCCGATATCGGCCCGTTCAACGACGAAGCTGGCACCGGCAACGTCAACCCGGACCGCACCTGGTGCACCGGCCGCGCCACGCTGATCTGCATCCAATCGAGCTACAAGCTCGAGGGCAAGATCCCGATGGGGATCATGCTGGTCAACAAAATCCGCGAAGGCTCCAAGAAGGTCGCCGATCATATCGACTTCGAGAGCGAATTGTCGGTGCTTGGACCGGACGATATCGATCAGCCAGGCTTGCAGGAATTGACCACGCTGAACACGCCGGTCAGCGGCGTGCTCGAGCAGAACCTTTTCTACGTCAACCAGATCCTCAAATTCGCGAAATTCCTCGGCGTGTTCCAGGCCGATCCCAACGACGCCAACAAGACCGTCGTCACCGCCTTCATGGCGATTGCCGTCAAGGCGAGCGTGCTCGACGAAAAGCGCGGCTACGAGAACATGCCGGTCCTGCGCAATCTCGTTCCGGCGCAGGTGCTGATGGGGCAATCCTCTTTCAATTCCGGCAACTCGATCTCCGCCGGCCTGCCGGTCTATGCCCGCAACGAGATCAAGACCATCGCGGGCATTTTGCGCGACGCGAAATAGGCGACGCGGTCGGCTCACGTCTTTTGCGCGAACGCCGAATTTGCGAGGCGGCACAAGATATGCTTGCTGGCGCCGATACCGTTTAGGGGAGCCAGCCTGTGCCAGCCGCGCCGCGTGCCGCAACGAAATTGTCGCCGCAATCGTCCGAGTCGTCCTCTAAAAGCTGGGAATTCTGGATCGACCGCGGCGGCACCTTTACCGACGTGATCGGACGCCGGCCCGATGGTTCGCTGGTGACGCACAAGCTGCTGTCAGAAAATCCCGAAGGCTATCGCGACGCCGCGGTGCACGGCATCCGCCATCTGCTCGGGCTCAAGCCCAGCGCCGCGATCCCAAGCGACCAGGTCGCCGCAGTGAAAATGGGCACCACGGTCGCCACCAATGCACTGCTCGAGCGCAAGGGCGACCGCACACTGCTGCTCATCACCAAGGGCTTTCGCGATGCGCTCCGCATCGGATACCAGGCGCGGCCAAAGATCTTCGCCAAGCACATCATCAAGCCGGACATGCTCTATGAGCGCGTCGCCGAGGTCGACGAGCGGGTGCGCGCCGACGGCACGGTGGAACGCGCGCTGGATCTTGGCGCGGTACGCGCCGAGCTCGAGCGCGCCAAGGCCGACGGGATCGATGCGGTCGCCGTCGTCCTGATGCACGCTTACCGCTACGACGACCACGAAAAGCGCATTGCGGCTCTGGCGCGCGAGCTTGGCTTCACGCAAGTCTCGGCGAGCCACGAAGTGTCGCCATTGATCAAGCTGGTCGGACGCGGCGACACGACCGTGGTCGACAGCTACCTGTCGCCGATCCTGCGCCGTTATGTGGCGCAAGTGGCCGGCGAACTGGACGAAGCAGAGGGCGAGCCGTCACAGGCGACCCGCCTCATGTTCATGATGTCGTCCGGCGGACTCACCGCCGCCGAACTGTTTCGCGGCAAGGACGCCATCCTCTCGGGTCCCGCGGGCGGCGTGGTCGGCATGGCCGAGACCGGACGTTCGGCGGGCTTCACCCGGCTGATCGGCTTCGACATGGGTGGCACCTCCACCGACGTGTCGCATTATGCCGGCGAATACGAGCGCGCCTTCGAGACCGAGGTCGCCGGCGTGCGCATGCGCGCGCCGATGATGCTGATTCATACCGTCGCTGCCGGCGGCGGATCGATTCTGCATTTCGACGGCGCGCGGTTTCGTGTCGGGCCGGATTCCGCCGGCGCCAATCCCGGACCGAAATGCTATCGCCGCGGCGGGCCGCTGGCGGTGACCGACGCCAATGTCATGGTCGGCAAGCTCATCCCCGATTTCTTTCCGAAGATTTTTGGACCGCAACAGAACCAGCCGCTCGATGCCGACGCCGTGAAAGCAGCCTTCGCCGCCATGGCCAAGGAGATCGGTGACGGCCGCGCATCGGAAGACGTCGCCGATGGCTTCATCAAGATTGCGGTCGAGAACATGGCCAACGCGATCAAGAAGATTTCGGTGCAGCGCGGCTATGACGTGACCCGTTATGCGCTCAATTGCTTCGGCGGCGCCGGCGGCCAGCATGCCTGTCTGGTCGCCGATGCGCTCGGCATGACCAGCGTACTCATTCACCCGTTGTCTTCGCTGCTCTCGGCCTATGGCATGGGCCTCGCCGATATCCGCAGCGTCCGCCAGCAGGCGATCGAAGAGACGTTCGGTCCCAAAGCGCGCAAGTCGCTCGAAACCATCGCGACACGGCTCGCCGCCGACACCCGCGACGAAGTCACCGGCCAGGGCGTTGCCGCCGACAAGATCAAGGTGCATGTGCGTGCCCATATCCGCTACGCCGGCACCGACACCGCGCTTATTGTCGAGGCCGGCACGGCCGCCGGACGCGGCAAGATCAAATTCGCCTCGCTCGAAAAAATGAAAGCGGCCTTCGAGCGCGCGCACAAAGCGCAGTTCGGCTTCATCGACCGCCGCAAAGAGCTGGTGATCGAAGCGGTGTCGGTAGAAGCCGTCGGCGGCGGCGCGACCTTCTCGGAGAAGCCGCGCAAGACCACGCGCGCCAAACTGCCCGCGCCGGCGCGGCGTACCCGCTTCTACTCCGGCGGCAAATGGCATCGCGCGCTGGTTTACACACGAGACACGCTGTCGCCAGGCCACAAGGTCAAGGGTCCAGCCATCATCATCGAGCCGCACCAAACCGTCGTCGCCGAACACGGCTGGCAGGCCGAGCTCACGGCAAAGAACCATCTCGTGCTCAAGCGCGTGCAGAAGCTCGCGCGCAAGCGCGCGATCGGCACCCATGCCGATCCGGTCATGCTCGAAGTGTTCAATAACCTCTTCATGTCGATCGCCGAGCAGATGGGCGTGGCTCTGCAGAACACCGCCTATTCGGTCAACATCAAGGAGCGGCTCGACTTCTCCTGCGCGGTGTTCGACGGCAGCGGCTCGCTGGTCGCCAATGCGCCGCACATGCCGGTGCATCTCGGCTCGATGGACCGCGCCGTCGAGACCATCATCCGCGAGAACGAGGGCAAGATCCGCCCGGGCGATGCCTATGCCATCAACGCGCCTTATAACGGCGGCACCCATCTGCCCGACATCACCATCTGCACGCCGGTCTTCGACGGCAAGAAGATCCTATTCTGGGTCGCCTCGCGCGGCCACCACGCCGATGTCGGCGGCATTTCGCCGGGCTCGATGTCGCCGAATGCGACCAATATCGAAGAGGAAGGCATCCTGTTCGACAATTTCAAGGTCGTCGATCGCGGCCGCTTCCGCGAGAAGGAGCTCTATGCGGCGCTGAAGGACAACAAATATCCGGCGCGCAATCCGCTGCAGAACGTCAACGACGTCAAGGCGCAGATCGCCGCCAACGAAATGGGCATCCACGAGCTACGCAAGATGGTACGCTATTTCACGCTGCCGGTGGTGCGCGCCTATATGCGGCATGTGCAGGACAATGCCGCCGAAAGCGTGCGCCGCGTCATCGACCGCCTGCACGACAGCTCCTTCGGCATCGAGACCGATCTCGGCACCGTCATCAAGGTGCGCATCGCCGTCGACAAGAAGAAGCGCGAGGCGACGGTGGACTTCACCGGCACGAGCCCGCAGCAGCCGACCAATTTCAACGCGCCCGAGCCGGTGACGCGTGCCGCGGTGCTTTACGTGTTCCGCGTCATGGTCGACGACGACATCCCGATGAATGCCGGCTGCCTGCGGCCGATCAACATCATCATTCCGAAACGCTCGATGCTGACCCCCGAATATCCGGCCGCCGTCGTCGCCGGCAATGTCGAGACTTCGCAGGAAGTGACCAACTGCCTGTTCGGGGCGCTCGGCGCGATGGCGGCGGCGCAGGGCACCATGAACAATCTCAATTTCGGCAATGCACGTTACCAGTATTACGAGACGATCTGCTCCGGCTCGCCGGCCGGCCCCGGTTTTCCCGGCACCGACGCCGTGCATACGCACATGACCAATACGCGGCTGACCGACCCGGAGATTCTCGAATTCCGCTATCCGGTGCTGCTGGAAGATTTTCACATCCGCAAAGGCTCGGGCGGACGCGGCAAATGGAACGCCGGCGACGGCATCCGCCGCACCATCCGCTTTCTGGAAAAGATGGAATGCACCGTCCTGTCCGGCCACCGCCGCGTACCGCCGTTCGGACTTCAAGGCGGCGGCGATGGCCAAGTGGGCGAGAACGCGGTGCGGCGTCACGGCGGCGTCATGGAGAAACTCAAAGGCGCCGACGCCACGGTGATCGATGCCGGCGAGGCGATCATTATCCAGACACCTACCGCGGGCGGTTACGGCAAGCCGTAAACTTTCGCCGCCGCAACAACGTCAAGCTGTGGTCCAGCTGCAGTAAATCGCCATATATGACGTGCCGGCAATTTAAGTCGGCGCAAAGTCAGATGCAAGGAGAGACGGATGTCTCGTTTTATTTCACCGCAGAAATTGTTGGTCGGCGTCGCTATCGTTTCGAGCCTGGGGATCGGCTACGCGCTCGGCGCGCAGCCGCATATGGATGCGGCGCTGGCGCTTTTGCAGAACGCGCGCGCCGAACTCAATCAATCCGAGCCGAACAAGGGCGGCCATCGCGAGAAGGCGATCGCTCTGGTGGACCAGGCCATCGGCGAAACGCGCGCCGGTATTGCTTTTGCGCGGTAATCGCCACGCATTTGCCTAGCGCTCCGATTTTTCCGTCATGATGGCAGAGCCGGGCCTTCGGGCCCGGCTTTTTAACGTGTCGGCGGCACCGGCGTGGCCGGCAATGCGGGCGGCGTCACCGAATATTTCATGCTGGCGGTCGAGCCCTTCCAATAGAAAGTATAGTCGATACCGACATTGCTGCCGTCAGAGAGCGGCAGGACGGCGTTGCAGACGATCTCGTCCTTGCCGGTCGAAACCGTCTTGATCGGCTCGTAGCGCGTAGGCTCGAACCGGTACTGTTTGAGCACATCGGCCAACGTATGCTTGGCGGTCTCGGAATCGCATTCCGGCAGGAACAGATGCGCGCGCAGGCCCTGATAGAGGTAGACACCCGCAACCGCGACAGCGGGAATGCCGATCAGCCGCAGCGCAAAGCGATAAGGCCGCCGTCGTACCGGTTCTGAGGGCGGCCGCTTCCATGGCCGCGCGCGAACGGGCGCCGAAGGCTTCGAAAACTCGTTCGAAGATTCATCGCTCATTCGAGCAATGTTATACCGACTTGACGATCTCTTCGGTCATTTTCTTGGCATCGCCAAGCAGCATCATGGTGTTGTCGCGGTAGAACAGCGGATTGTCGATGCCGGCATAGCCCGAAGCGAGCGAGCGCTTGTTGAACATCACCGTGCCGGCCTTCCATACCTGCAGCACCGGCATGCCGTAGATCGGCGATTTTGGATCTTCTTCCGCGGCAGGATTGGTCACGTCATTGGCGCCGATCACGTAAGCGACATCGGCCTGCGCAAATTCCGAATTGATGTTTTCCAACTCGAACACTTCGTCGTAAGGCACATTGGCTTCGGCGAGCAGCACGTTCATATGCCCCGGCATGCGGCCCGCGACCGGATGAATGGCGTAGCGGACATCGACGCCCTCGGCCTTGAGCTTGTCGCCCATTTCACGCAGCGCATGCTGCGCCTGCGCCACCGCCATGCCGTAGCCGGGCACGATGATCACCTTGCCGGCATTCTTGAGGAGGAACGCCGCATCCTCGGCCGAGCCGATCTTCACCGGCCGCTCACCGGCGGCGGCGGCGGGGCCCGCGACTTCGCCGCCGAAGCCGCCGAGGATCACCGAGATGAACGAGCGGTTCATGCCCTTGCACATGATGTAGGACAGGATCGCGCCCGAGGAGCCGACCAGCGCGCCGGTGATGATCAGCGCGGTGTTCTCCAAAGTGAAGCCGATGCCGGCCGCGGCCCAGCCGGAATAGGAATTGAGCATCGAGATCACGACCGGCATATCGGCGCCGCCGATCGGGACGATGATGAGGACGCCGAGCAGGAACGAGACCGCCGCAATCAGCCAAAACGTGAGATGCTGCTGCGCCTCGAAGAACCAGACGATCAGCGCGACCAGCGCCACCGCGAGCGCGATATTTATGACATGCCGCGCCGGCAAGAGGATTGGCGCGCCGCTCATGCGGCCGGACAATTTGAGAAACGCAATCACCGAACCGGTGAAGGTGACGGCGCCGATGGCGACGCCGAGCGACATTTCAATCAGGCTCTGGCCATGGATCGCGCCTTCTGCGCCGATGCCGAAGGCCGCGGGCGCGTAAAGCGCACCGGCGGCGACCAGCACCGCAGCCATGCCGACCAGCGAATGGAAGGCGGCGACCAGTTCCGGCATCGAGGTCATCGGCACGCGGCGCGCGATCACCGCGCCGATGCCGCCGCCGAGCGCCATACCGGCGACCACCAAACCCCAGGCGATCGTGCTTGCCGGCGGATGCGCGGCGAGCGTCGTCAAGATCGCGATCGCCATGCCGGTCATGCCGAGCATATTGCCGCGGCGGCTGGTCTCCGGGCTCGACAGCCCGCGCAACGCCATGATGAACAGGGCGCCGGCGATCAGATAACAGAGTGCGGCGAGATCGGCGCTCATGAGCTGGCTCCCGTCACCGCTGCTTGCGCTGGAACATAGCCAGCATGCGCTTGGTGACCAGGAAGCCACCGAAGATGTTCACTGATGCAAAGGTGAGCGCGACAAAGCCGAGCGCGCGGGCCCAGACCGGACCGGCATCGTTTCCGACCAGCGCGACGCCGACCGCAAGCAATGCGCCGACCACGATCACCGAGGAGATCGCGTTGGTCACCGACATCAAAGGCGTATGCAGCGCCGGGGTCACCGACCACACCACGTAGTAACCAACAAAGACCGCCAGCACGAAGATCGACAGTCGGAAGATGAAGGGATTGACGGCCTCGCCCGCCGCGGGCGCGCTGTGGGCCACGGCCGCCAAGTCGAGCTGGCCGAGGATGGAGAGGGTGATCATTGAAGGCTCCTCGGGACGACCGCGCTGTTAAGCTGCACTCTTGGGCTGGAAATTCGGGTGGACCACGGCGCCGTCGCGCGTGAGCGCGGTGCCCTTCACGATCTCGTCGTCCCAGTTGACCGCGAGCTTCTTGTCTTTCTTGTCGATCAAGGTTTCGAGGAACGTGATCAGGTTTTTGGCGTAAAGCGCTGAGGCGGAAGCGGCCAGGCGGCCCGGCACGTTGAGATAGCCGACGATCTTGACCTCGCCGGCTCGCGCCACTTCCCCGGGCTTGGCGCCCTCGACATTGCCGCCGCGCTCGACCGCGAGATCGACCAGCACCGAACCCGGGCGCATCGACGCCACCATGTCCTTCGACACCAGCTTGGGCGCCGGACGACCGGGGATCAAAGCGGTGGTGATGACGATGTCCTGTTTCTTGATGTGCTCGGCGACCAAAGCGGCCTGCTTGGCCTGATACTCTTTGGACATTTCCTTGGCATAGCCGCCGGCGGTCTGCGCGTTCTTGAATTCCTCGTCCTCGACCGCAAGAAATTTCGCGCCGAGGCTCTCGACCTGCTCCTTGGTCGCCGGCCGCACATCGGTCGCGGTGACAATGGCGCCGAGCCGGCGCGCGGTGGCGATCGCCTGCAGGCCGGCGACGCCGACGCCCATGATGAAGACTTTCGCCGCTGGCACGGTGCCGGCCGCCGTCATCATCATCGGCAAGGCGCGGCCGTATTCCTCGGCGGCGTCGATCACGGCGCGATAGCCGGCGAGATTGGCCTGGCTCGACAGCACGTCCATCGACTGCGCGCGCGTGATGCGCGGCATCAATTCCATGGCGAAAGCGACAACCCCGGCATCGGCCATCTGCTTGAGGGCTGCGTCATTGCCGTAAGGATCCATGATGGCAATGACCAGCGCGCCCCGCTTGTATTTGCCAAGCTCGGCCGCATTCGGCCGCCGCACCCGCAACACGACGTCGGCGCCGCTCAGCGCGTCGGCCGCAACCGCCGCGCCGGCAGCCGTGTAGTCCGCATCGAGAATGCCGGATTTGATGCCGGCGCCCGGCTCGACCGCGACTTGCGCGCCAAGCCCCGTCATTTTCTTGACCGTCTCGGGGGTCGCGGCGACGCGCGGCTCACCCGGATCGGATTCGGCAGCAACCGCAATTTTCATAAAGCCTCCGACGGCGGCATCGCCGGCAGTCAGACCGATATCGGTGATGGAGAGTTCGGATCAGACCAGAAAATACGCCATGAGAACAAGGAGCACGACGAGCGAGATCACGGACACTTTCACAAACTTGATGAAACCCACATAGGTCGCTTCATGCGCGGCGTAATCATTGCCGTCCGCCATCGCGTATTCCACTTCGCCGTGATCGGCCATCTCATTCCCTCCGCCTGTCGCCAGCTGCGACGCAACTTGCAACTCAATCCCGAATATCCGCGCGCGAAGCCTTACAACCTTGGGAAACGTGACCTTAACAGACGCCAGGCGAAACTTCGAGCGGCGCCGGACTTATACACCCATGTACACTCATGGCTTCGTGCGCGAATTCCCGCGGGACTTAGCTCAATTGCGGATATCGGGCAACCGGCACGCACGGCCGCATTTAACCCGGCGGACATGACGTTTTGGCTGTCGCCCATGCGCCAAAGCGGTGCGCCGAGGCTTGCCCGAATGAGGTCGAATCCCTAGTGTCACCAAAACAATTTCAAGTGGATCCAGTGCCATGCTGCGCAAGGAACAGAACGAGCTTCTCACCCAGACCGGTCCCGGCACCCCGATGGGGCAGATGTTCCGCTCCTATTGGATGCCGGCGCTGCTCGCCTCGGAATTGCCGGAGAACGACTGCCCGCCGGTCCGGGTGAAGCTCCTGTCGGAGCGGCTGGTCGCGTTCCGCGATTCGGAAGGCCGTTACGGCCTGATGGACGAGTTCTGCGCCCATCGCGGCGTCTCGCTGTGGTTCGGCCGCAATGAGCAGGGCGGCCTGCGCTGCCCCTATCACGGCTGGAAATACGACGTGAACGGCCAGTGCATCGAAGTGCCGTCCGAGCCGGTCGAAAGCGGCTTCTGCAAGAAGGTCAAGCTCGCCTCCTATCCGCTGGTCAAAGTCGGCGACATTCTGTGGACCTATATGGGCCCGGCCGACAAGAAGCCGCCGCTGCCGGAATGGGAATTCGCGCTGGTGCCGCCGGAGCAGACCTTCACCTCCAAGCGGGTGCAGGAATGCAACTGGCTGCAGGCGATGGAAGGCGGTATCGATTCAAGCCACGTCTCGTTCCTGCATCGCGGCGATCTCGCCAACGATCCGCTGTTCAAGGGCGCCAAGGGCAACCAGTACAATCTCAACGACATGCAGCCGCATTTCGAGGTCGTCGAGCAACCCGGCGGCCTGTTCATCGGCGCGCGGCGCAATGCCGAGAATGGCAATTACTACTGGCGCGTCACGCCCTGGGTGATGCCGTGCTTCACGATGATCCCGCCGCGGGCCGACCATCCGATGCACGGCCATTTCTGGGTGCCGATCGACGACGAGAATTGCTGGGCCTGGTCGTATGATTTCCATCCGGTGCGGGCGCTGACCAAGACCGAAGTCGCCGCCATGGAAGACGGCGCCGGCGTGCACTGTAAATACGTGCCCGGTACCTACCGTCCGCTGGCCAACAAGGACAACGACTATCTGATCGACCGCGCCGCGCAGAAAGCCGGCCGCACCTTCAGCGGCGTTTCCGGCATCGCCATCCAGGATTCCTCGCTACAAGAAAGCATGGGACCGATCTGCGACCGTACCAAGGAGAACCTGGTCTCGACCGACAACGGCATCATCATGGCGCGTCACCGCCTGATGCGCGCCGTCAAGGCGCTCACCGAAAAGAGCATCACGCCTCCGGGCGTCGACCCGGCGCACCACCACGTGCGCTCCTGCGCGCTGGTGTTGGCGCCCGACGTCGCGTTCAAGGACGGCGCCAAGGAAGCGCTCAACGCCAAGCGCGGCGTGGCGCAGACGACGGTCTAGACTTCACTTCCGCTCGTCCCCGCGAAGGCGGGGACCCAGCGCATATGCGAGAGCTGGATTCCCGCTTGCGCGGGAATGAGCGGAGGTTACTGAAAGCGTCATGCCTTAAGAACTAAGCGTTCTCCGTCACCGCATTCTTGCCGGCGATGAAGCCCTGACAGATGGCGCGCGGCAAGCCGTGCATGGAAAAGCCGCCGGCTGACTTCGCCGCCGCAATAAAGGCCGGGGATCACTTCGCCGGTCATGTCGACGACCTGACAGCGCGCATTGATCCGCAGGCCGGCGCGAGTGTCGTGGATCACCGGCGTCGCCCAGGCGGCATAGAACGGCGGCTGCGCGATCTTGTAGAGCGGCTTCGGCTTGCCGAAATCTGCATCCTTGCCGGCATCGACGAAGGAATTGTAGCGCTCAACCGTCGCCGCGAGATTTTGCGGCGGCATCGGCACGCGCTGATACTTCATTCTGATCTTGGCAGCGAGGTCTTCGATGCTTGCGGCGCTGAAGAACAAGCCGGCGTCGATATCGACGTCGGGCGGATGCGGATTCCATTTTTCGCGTGCGACCGCAGCCGCATCGAAGATCGCCCAGATCGGACCACCACCGTTATGGCCGTCGCCGATGCCGGCGAGCGCCGCATTGATGAAATTGCTCGGGTCGTAGCTGGCGTTCTTGGCGTTGAGATAGCTATAGGGCTCATAGGGGTTCGTGCTCTGATAGGTGTTGTAGTTAAAGTGGCCGCCGGTCTCGTCATAGAAACGATTGCCGAGCATGTTGACCAGGATCACGTCCTGCCAATCCTTGACCGGCAATCCGATCGCGCGCGCTTTGTCGAACACTTCGCTGCCCGGACGCCAGCGCACATTGACATAGCCATACTGGCAGCCGATGGCGCCTGGCTTGGTGATGCCGGAGCCGAACTCGCCGGTATAGTTGGCTGTTCCCCACAGCGCCGCGCCGACTGCCACGGCGGCGATCTCGCCGCTGGCATCCTGGTCGGACCACGGCATGCCGGCGAGCCCGCAATATTCTTCGGTCAGCCGCGGGTCGAACATGCGGCGGAAATTGACATTGCCCGTCGAGCCGCCGGTGGCGATGATGACGGCCTTGTTGGCGCGGATATTGACGGACTCGCCATTGCGATCGGCGGTGATGCCAATCGCGCGGCCGGAATTGCCGTCCTCGCGATGGATCGCGCTCATCCGGTGCTCGAGCAGGATTTCAACGCCGGCTTTGAGCGCCGCAGCATGCAGCGGCCGCATCAAGCCGGCGCCGGCGCGCAATTCCGGATCGTCCGGATCGGCCGGCTGGCCGGTATGCACCATCGCGAAGTCGCCGACATCGATCTGCATGGTGCGCAGCGCCGAGACGCCGATCTCGTGCCCGATGCTGTTGGGCTTCCTGTCGATCACCTTGACGCCATGCGCGAGCAGGAATTCGAAGGCGGCGACGCTGTTGTCGGCGAAGGCGCGGATGATTTCCCGGTCGTTGTAACGATAGGGCGGAAAGCCGTTGGTCTCGACCACCGACCAGTCGGTGAGATCGCGGAAGAACAGATCGGCCGAATCCTCGATGCCGTATTTCTTCTGGTAGCTGGTGCCGCCGCCGAGCGGCAGGTTGCCGCCGGATGTGATGGCATGGCCGCCGATCCGTGGCTGCGCCTCGACCACGAGAACCGACGCGCCGGCTTCGCGCGCCACGATCGCCGCCGGCATTCCGGTCGCGCCGGACCCGATCACCACCACATCGGCTTCGCGGTGCCATTTCGTCTCTGCCTGACCCACTCGCAAACTCCCCTCACCCACTGACCGGCAGAGACTAACAGGGCAGCCGATTTTGTGTCATGTGGTTGCGGGCGGATTTGTTTGCGCATGATCTTTTCCGAAAACCGCCTTCCACTTTTCGGGATCATGCTTAGTCGCGGTTTGGAGACTGGTCATGCCGGAAGTCGTCCCCACCCATCGGCTCACCCACGAAGCGAGCATGAAAATGATGTACGCCGCCGTGACCAAGGCCAATGAGCTCGGCTGCAAGGTGAGCATCGCCGTGGTCGATCAGAGCTGCCGGCTGATCGGCTTCCTGATGATGGATGGCGCTCGGCACTTTTCAATCATCACCACACAGCGCAAAGCCATCACCGCGGCCTCGCAGCGCCTGCCGACAGGCTATGCGCCGGAAGAAAATGCGCTCTCGATGTCCGTGCGCATGGGCGACTTCACCAATGTGCCCGGCGGCTTGCCGATTGAAGTGAATGGCGAAGTGATCGGCGCCGTCGCCGCCGGGGGCGCCAAGATCGAACAGGATGTCGAGGTGGCAAAAGCGGCGCTTGCGGCGCTGAGTTTGTATGCGGACTGACCGCAGCGAAATCCGTAGAGTTCTCAAATCAACGAATTCGTTGTAGCCAAGTCCGCCAGTCTTCATCGCAGCCCAATACAGAATAAGAGCCAGCATCGATCGGCCGAACACTTACAAGCTGTATTGGAAGCGCCTTCTGGTGAAATATCGAAGCCACTGGTCGGTGCCAGCCGGCTTTCTCGTTGTCGGCGCCACTGGTGTGAGCCGGGTCTAGTAGAAGCCAGCACCCACAGCCGCCGCCCTCGCCGCCCGGAGGGTGACACCGTTGATCGAGGTCTATCAGTCGCGGCACTGTGGTCGCGAGATCAAATTCCGAGCTGTTCCTGTTGAATATTTCGGCGATTTCCGCATGCGCCGGCCCAGTGAACCCATATTCATTATACAAAACTATAGTATCCTCAACCGTGAGTGCAGCCGACAAAATAAATGCGGCAGAGAGCAACAGTGTTGCAGACAACCATTTTCTTCTGATCAAGAAGACCAAACTTCCAATCAACAACAAAAGCACCGCGACCAAGTATAACAAACCGATGACACTAAGCATTTCGATAACTGAAGGCGAGCTGACGTGCGGCTCAACGACAACGCCAAAAAAGATAAAGATCACAGCGATGACAGCAGCATAAGTTGGAACACTTTCGGGAAATGAGAAAAACAGCCGCCGCATGACCAACCTCATCTTTGCTACATCGATAAGGGCACTTCGTCGCTGTACACTTACTACCCGGCTTTCGCCTCGCTAAGACCGGGCTACAAATCCAACACCAGCCGCTCGCTCTTGCAACCGCAGCAGCAGATCATGACCACATCATTGGCGGCCTGCTCTTCTTCGCTGAGCACGGAATCGTGGTGCTCGGGAATGCCGGAAATCACGCGCGTCTTGCAAGCGCCGCAGATGCCGAGTTCGCAGGAATAATCGACATCGACGCCGGCCTCGTACAGCACTTCGAGGACCTTCTTGCCTTCGGGGATGAAATATTCCTCGCCAGAGCGTGCGAGCTCGACCCAGAAACCGCCGATCATTGCTATGCCGGCCCAGACCGCGCGAGGAGGTCAGCCGGCAGCTCCTGCGCTGCCGCCGCGACATAGTCGCCGAAGACGCGCCCGATCATGACCACGACCGGGCCCGACGGCGGTTCGGCGGCAAGCTTTTCCGGCAGATCGGCGATCGTGCCCGCGATGACGCGCTCGTCGGCGCGGGTGGCGCGCTCGACTGCGATCGCGGGCGTTGCCGGATTGAGGCCAGAGGTGATCGCGGTCGCGACCAGCTCAGGCAGAGTTTGACCGGCATATAGATCACGGTAGTCACCGCCGGATCGGCGACACTTGACCACTCGATATCGCTCGGCAGCTTGGCGTCGCGGCCATCGATCGTGGCGTGGCCGGTAATGTACTGCACGCGCCGCGCCTGACCGCGGCGGGTGAGCGACACCAAAAGCCGGCTCGCCGCGCCTTGCGCGGTGGTGATGCCCGGCACCACTTCGGCCGGAATGCCGGCGGCGCGGCAAGCGGCGAGTTCCTCGTCGGCGCGGCCGAAGATCATCGGATCGCCGCCCTTGAGTTGCACCACGCGGCGGCCGGCCTTGGCGAGCGAGATCATCAGCGCATTGATGTCGTCCTGCCGGCACGAGACTTTGTGCCCGGTCTTGCCGACCAGCATTTTCTTCGCTTCGCGGCGGGCGAAGTCCAGAATATCCGGCGCGACGAGCGCATCGAACAGGATCACGTCGGCGGATTGCAGCGCGCGCACGGCGCGCAGCGTCAGCAATTCCGGATCGCCGGGACCTGCGCCGACCAGGACGACAGAGCCCGCTTGCTGCGCGGCCACCGGCGCCAGCAGCGCAGCGAGATCGGCATCGGTCGGCTCGCGCTCGGGAGCGGCGACCGCGCGCGCGGCGAATTTCTCCCAGAAGCCGCGGCGGCCGCGGAACGGCAGCGCCAGCGCCTGCACGCGCGGACGCCAGGCGCGTGCCGCGTCGGCCCAGCGGCTGAAGCCGCGCGGGATCAGCGCTTCGATCTTGGCGCGGATCGCCTGGCCGAACACCGGCGCCGCGCCGTCGGTCGAAATGCCGATCACCAGCGGCGAGCGATTGACGATGGCGCCGAAGGCAAAGTCGCAAAACGCCGGACGGTCGATGACATTGACCGGCACGCCGGCGGCGCGTGCGGCCGCGGCAAAGGCGGCCGCTTCGTCGTCATTCGCGCAATCGGCGACCGCAATGGCGCCGCCGGAAAGGTCCGGGGCTTTCCACGTCCGCTCGTGAATCAATACTTCGCCACGCGGCGGCGCGGCGGCGAGCTCGCGCAATTCCTCATCGGCGAAAGCAGTAAAAACCTCGACGCGGGCGCCGGCGGCCGAGAGCAATTCGGCCTTCCAGATCGCGGCCGCGCTGCCGCCCGAAACCACGGCGCGTTTTCCTTCCAGCGCGAAAAATGCCGGAAGCCGCGCCAGCGGCGCCATACGGGTGGCTTTGATTTCAGACGGTGTCCGGCTCATGCGGCGATCCAAACCTGCCTTGGGAGATAGATTTTCCTGCTCCTGATGGCAATCATCAGCGAGCCGTTTGGAACAAGAGTTTCGTCACTGCCGCCCAGATAGAACATTTGTATCGAAACCGGCTCCTGGCGCGCGGCTCTGCCTCCCCGCGCATATGGCCACTTTAGCATTCAAACAGCGTGCCAGCCGCCCCGCCCCAAATTTGGAGGGCAGAAAATTGGTGGGCGCCCGACGGGGTTCCGCCGGGCGCCCTTAGTTTCACGTCAGCCGGCCTGTAAGCCGGGTTCTGTATGGCATGCGAGCAGAGCCCGCATACGTGACGGCCATTCCTCTGGGACGCCGGTTGCCCGGCGCCTCAAGCAACCTACCCGGACGGCCGGATCTGGACACAGATCCCGAAGCCTCGCTTACGCGAGACCTCGCGCCGCCCCTATTCGGTCTTGCTCCCGGTGGGGTTTGCCGTGCCGCCGGCGTTGCCGCCGGCGCGGTGCGCTCTTACCGCACCGTTTCACCCTTACCGTCCGGCCCGAAAGCCAAACGGCGGTCTGTTCTCTGTGGCACTGTCCCTGGGTTCGCACCCGCCGGATGTTATCCGGCACCGCTTGTCCACGGAGCCCGGACTTTCCTCCCCGGCAACCTTTCGGTTTCGCCGGAGCGGCCGTCCAGCCGACTGACACACGCAGGCATGAGGGTGCCGGGCGTCTCCGTCAAGGGTGAACGCCCATCAAGCTGAATCAGGACACAAGATCGGGCGCGGAGAGCGTCATCGTGGTGCGGGCGCGCGCGGCGATGGTGCGGCCGCGGCCGCGGCCGGCCAAGAGCTCCTGCAGGGTCGAGCGCGACGAAGCATCGAAAGTGCCGTCGACCCGTTCGGGGCGGAAGTGACGCTGGAACGCCGCCACCACGTCGCGTGTCGCCACGTCATATTCGCTGTTGACCTCGATGCCGTAGCCATATTCGGCCAGCAGTTTCTGCATCGTGGCGACTGCGTTGCTGCGATCGCCCGGCCGCAATGTCTGGCCGAAATCCATGATCGGCGCGGATTTCACCCAATGGCCGACGCCGGAATTGTAGAGCGTGCGCCAGGGAAATTTTTCACCGGGATCCTGCTTGCGCGCCGGCGCGACATCGGAATGCGCGAGGACGCGGGTCGGCTGGATAGGATGACGGGTCAAAATGCTGCGACACAGCGCGGTGACGGCTGCGATCTGCCGCTTCGGAAACGGCGGATAGCCGTGATCGTGGCCAGGATTGACGATCTCGATGCCGATCGAACGGGAATTGATGTCGGTCTCGCCGGCCCAGGACGATTTGCCGGCATGCCATGCGCGCCGGCTCTCCTGCACGAGCTGCACGATGCGCCCGTCCTCATGCACGAAATAGTGGCAGGAGACCTCGCTGCCGGGCGCTTTAAGCAGTTCGAGCGCGGCGTCGGCATATCGCATGCCGGTGTAGTGCAGCAGAATCATATCGGGACGCCGGTCGTCCTTGCGATCGCCGAAATTCGGCGACGGATCGACTTCGGCGACAACGCACGAGTCCGGTGCAAACACACTACGCGACATGACGACACATTATGAGAGCGAGTCTCGCCGACAAACCGGTTTGAGAGTTCTGCACAGGCAAGCCTTCACGATTTGCAAAGCGCGTTGCGCTGGCGCAACGGCGCGGTCTGTTCTCTCCTTGGGTTTTTTGTCGAATGCCGCACATTGAAAATCGCGGGCGGCGCGCACCGGAGACAACGACCGGCGGCCTGCTCTCGCCGCTGCCCGGGTCAGAGTCGAATCTCAACGATTCCTTAAGCTTACGGCTCGCTAATCGGGATTGAGCGAATTCGTGCAATCGGTGCGCGGTTTCGTTGACGCCCATATTGTCCCATAATGGCCCAATTGATCCCAAAGAGATTGGCGGCGCTTCATAGGGTTGAGGGACGGAATGGACCGCTTCGTGTCGCATTACACCTTGCGCCTGGACGCCAAGGGCCGGGTCTCGGTGCCCGCTCCCTTCCGCGCGGTGCTCAAACGCGACGGTTTCGATGGGCTTTATTGCTATCCGGCGCTGAATCGGCCGGCGCTCGATGCCGGCGGCAAGGCGCTGATGGCGGAGAACGAAGCGCTGATCACGAGCCTGTCGCCTGCTTCGCCGGAGCGCGACCGGTTCTCACTGTCGCTCTATGGCACCAGCGAGACGCTCAAGATCGACCGCGAAGGCCGGGTGAGCCTGACCGAGACGCTCAAGGCGCATGCCGGCATCGTCGACGCGGTGACGTTCGTCGGGCTGGGCCACAAGTTTCAGATTTGGGAGCCCACGCGCTTCCGCGCCGAGCTTGCGTCGGCAACCGAACAGAGGCGCGCCCTCAAAGGAGCGCAGGAATGAGCGCGAACGGCGCGACGCGTCACATTCCCGTGCTCGGCCGCCAGGCGGTCGGCTGGCTCAACGTCAAGAGCGGCGGCCTTTATATCGACGGCACGTTCGGCGCCGGCGGCTATAGCCGTCTGATCTTGGAGACTGCCGGCGCGCGCGTCATCGGCATCGATCGCGACCAGAGCGCCATCGCGCGGGGCACGGGCCTGGTCGAAGAAGCCCAAGGCCGGCTCGAACTGTTCGAGAACCGTTTTTCCAATCTTGAAGAGCTTGTTCACGATCCGGTGGACGGCATCGTGCTCGATGTCGGTGTTTCGTCGATGCAGCTCGACGACGCCGAGCGCGGCTTTTCATTTCGCTTCGACGGTCCACTCGACATGCGCATGGGACGCGACGGGCCGAGCGCGGCCGACATCGTGGGCCGCGCCGGCGAACGCGATCTCGCGGCCATCATTGCAACGCTCGGCGAAGAGCATCGCGCCCGCGCGGTCGCGCACGCCATCGTCAAAGCGCGCGGCGAAGCCCCCATCGTTACGACCGGCGCACTCGCCGCGATCGTCGCCCGCGTGGTCCATGCGCGCGAAGGTCAGATCCATCCGGCGACCCGGACGTTCCAGGCGCTGCGCATTTTCGTCAATGACGAGCTTGCCGAACTGGCGCAAGCGCTCGCCGGCGCCGAGCGTATCCTGAAACCGGGCGGCCGGCTCGCCGTGGTGTCGTTTCATTCGCTGGAAGACCGCATCGTCAAGACCTTCCTCGCCGAGCGCAGCCGCGCGCCGGCAACATCCCGGCATCAGCCGGAAATTGCGTCGGCGCCGTTGAGCTTCCGCGTGCTCACGCGCAAGCCCGAGATCGCGGACGAGGCCGAGATCGCTGAAAATCCGCGCGCCCGCTCGGCCAAGCTGCGCGCCGCCGAGCGCACCGACGCGGCCGCGCGCTCCGCCGCGACCGAAGATCTATTGCCGCGCCTGCCCTCGATCGCCGATGTGATGCGGGGGGGCGCATGATTCTCCGCCTCCTCAACCTGATCGTGATCGGCGCGCTGGTGCTGGCGGCGGCTTATGTCTATCGCATCAAGTTCGATTCCGCGGCTCAGGCGGAACGGCTCGCCAGATTGCGCGGCGAAGTCCGCCACGAGCGAGACGCGATCGCGGCGCTGCGCGCCGAATGGGGACAGCTCGACAATCCCGATCGCGTCGAGACACTGGCCAAGCGCTATCTGAAGCTCAAGCCGGTGGTGCCGACGCAGTTCGACTCGCTCGATCATTTGCCGGACCGCCCGCCGCCCCCGCCGGAACAAGAGCATGTCGATGCCCGCGATCCAATCGGCGGCATGATCGACGGCCTGGAAGAGCCGACGACGACGGGGAGCATTCCAGCATCCGCACCGCCGAGCGGCAGCTTGCCGCCGGCGGGCGGCGCACCGTATCCGATCAGCGGAGCGCCGCAGCGATGAGCGCAACCGCTGACACCCTGCCGACGAAACCCGCCGAGCGATCAAAGCCCGTAGAGCCGTGGCGGCGGCGTTTCATCCGCAAGATGCTCTATGGCAGCAATGTCGATCGCGGCGCCAAGGCGCGCGCGCGCATCGTGCTGGCGATCATGGCGTTCACCGTGGTCTATGCCGTGATCGGCGCGCGGCTCGTCATGTTCGGCATTTCCTCGAACAGCCATGCCGTGCACCGCGTCGTATCCGACGATGCCATCGCCACCGCGCGTCCCGACATTCTTGATCGAAACGGCGAGGTGCTCGCGACTGACGTGCGCGTGCCCTCGCTTTATGCCGAACCGCGCCGCTTGATCGACGTCGACGAGGCCGTCGAGCTCCTCACCGCCGACCTGCCCGACGTCAACGCCAACGAATTGCGCGAACGACTGTCCTCCAAGCGCGGCTTTGTCTGGCTCAAGCGCGACATCTCGGCGGAACAGCAGCGCGAAATCTACCGCCAGGGCCTGCCCGGCATCGGCTTCCTTCCCGAAAACAAACGCGACTATCCCAACGGTTCCGAAGTGTCGCATCTGCTCGGCCGCGTCGACATCGACAATCAGGGCATCGCCGGCATCGAGAAATGGCTCGACGGCCAAGGGCTGATGGCGCTGCACATGGCGGGACTCGCCAGTGACCGGTTGCAGACGCCGGTGCAGCTCGCGCTCGATCTGCGCGTGCAGCATGCGTTGCGCGAAGAGCTTGTCGCGGCGCAAGTGAAATTCCACACCATCGCCGCCGCCGGCGTCGTACTCAACGTCCGCACCGGCGAGATCGTCGCCATGGTGTCGGAGCCCGATTTCGATCCCAATGCCTCGCTCGATCCGCACGATCAGAAGCTGATCAACCGGCTGACCACCGGCGTGTTCGAAATGGGCTCGACGTTCAAGGCATTCACGGTGGCAATGGCGCTCGATTCCGGCAAGGCGACGCTGAAGTCGACGTTCGACGCGCACAATCCCCTGCACTACGGCAAGTTCGAGATTCACGATTTCGAGCCGATGCAGCGCGCGCTCACCGTGCCGGAGATCTTCACCTATTCATCGAATATCGGCGCCGCCCATATCGCCATGGCCATGGGCATCGACGCGCACAAGGCGTTCCTGAAGAAAATGGGCCAGATCGATCGGCTGCGCACCGAATTGCCGGAGAGCGCGCGGCCGATCGTGCCGAAGCACTGGAGCGAGCTGAACACGATGACGATCGCCTTCGGCCACGGCATGGCTGTCGCACCGCTGCAGGCGGTGATGGGGGTTGCCGCGCTGATGAACGGCGGCGTGCTCATTCCGCCGACCTTCCTCAAGCGCAGCGAGGCCGAAGCGCAGGCGCTCGGCACCCGCGTCATCAAGCCGGAAACCAGCATGATGATGCGCTACCTGATGCGGCTCAATGTCGAGAAAGGCACCGCGTCGAAGGCCGATGTGCCGGGCTATTATATCGGCGGCAAGACCGGAACCGCCGATAAAGTGGTGTTCGGCCGCTACTCGAAGACCAAAGTGCTGACCGATTTCATGGCGGTGCTGCCGGCCGATCAGCCGCGTTATCTGCTCCTGATCATGTTGGATGAGCCGCAGCCACTGCCGGAAACGCATGGCTTCAAAACGTCGGGCTGGAACGCGGTGCCGACCGGCGGCGCCGTGGTGGCGCGCATCGCGCCGCTGCTCGGAATTCAGCCGCGCATGGACCTACCGCCGGCCGACCAACTGATACTGGCCTCGCAGAAGGAAAACAGGTAAGGCAGCCCCCAATCGACAAGCCGTCGACTGGGCGCTGATGAAGCTTCGCGAGATTTTGCCGTCCGATGCGGAATTCGACGCACGTCACGCCGATCGCGACATCGGCGCGGTGACGGCGGACAGCCGCACCGTCAAACGCGGCAGCCTCTTTGTCGCCATTCCCGGAACCAAGGCCGACGGACTCGGCTTCGTAGCCGCGGCGGTCGCCGCGGGCGCGGCTGTGATCGTCGCCGAGCAACACCCGCAAGCGCCGCTGCCGAGCAACGTCGCCTTCGTAAAGGTGCCGAATGCGCGCCGCGCGCTGGCGCTGATCGCGGCGAAATTCTTTCCGCGTCAGCCCGGAATCATCGCTGCCGTCACCGGCACCAGCGGCAAGACTTCGGTTGCCGCCTTCACGCGACAGATCTGGACCGCGCTCGGCCGTCAAGCCGCCAGCATCGGCACGGTCGGCATCGTTGCCCCGCGCGGCGAGACGTATGGCTCGCTGACGACACCCGATCCGGTGGCGCTGCACCGTTCCATCGACGAACTCGCGGGTGAAGGCGTCACGCATCTTGCCATCGAAGCATCCTCGCACGGGCTCGATCAGTCGCGCCTCGACGGTTTGCGCATCAGCGCCGGCGGTTTCACCAATATCACCCGCGACCATCTTGATTATCATCCGAGCTTTGACGCCTATCTGGAAGCGAAGCTGCGGCTGTTCGCGGTTCTGCTCGCGCCGGGCGCGCCCGCGGTGATCTATGCCGACCACGATCATGCCGATCGCGTCGTGGCCACGGCCAAGGCGCGCGGACTTTCGATCATGACCGTCGGCCACAAGGGCAGCGGCATTCGCCTCGTCGACACCGCTATCGACGGCTTTGCCCAAACGATGCGGGTCGAGCATGACAAGAAGACCTACCAGGTCCGCCTGCCGCTGGTCGGCGAGTTTCAGATCGAGAACGCACTGGTGGCGTCAGGTCTTGCCATCGCCACCGGCAGCGAACCGGCTGCCGTGTTCAAGGCGCTCGAACATCTCAAAGGCGCCAAGGGCCGGCTGGAGCGCGTCGGCAACAATCGCGGCGCGCCGATCTTTGTCGACTACGCGCACAAGCCGGACGCGCTCGCCAAAGCGCTCGAGGCATTGCGGCCCTATGTGAGCGGCAAGCTCATTGTCGTGTTTGGCGCCGGTGGCGACCGCGACCGCGGCAAGCGACCGCTGATGGGCGCGATCGCCGCGGAGAAGGCCGACCGCGTTATCATCACCGACGACAATCCGCGCAGCGAAGATCCGGCCGCGATCCGCTCCGCGATCGTCGCCGCAGCCAAGGGCGCGACCGAGATCGGCGACCGCCGCGAGGCGATCCACCGGGCCATTGCCGATCTACAACCGGGCGACGTGCTGCTGATCGCCGGCAAGGGCCATGAAACCGGCCAGATTATCGGCGACCGCGTCATTGAATTCAGCGATCATGAGGCCGTCGCCACAGCTCTTAAGAATTGGCCTTGAAGGAACTCACCGCATGAGCGCCGGTACTGTGCTCTGGACAATCGACGATATGGCCCGCGCGATGGATGCGCAGCGCCAAGGCGCGCTGCCACAAGCGATCTCAGGCATTTCCATCGACAGCCGCTCGATCGGGCCGGGCGAAGCGTTCTTTGCCATCACCGGCGACAATCGCGACGGCCATGAATTCGTGACCTCAGCGCTCAACGCCAAGGCCGCGCTAGCAGTCGTGTCCACCGAGCGCCGCGCGGAATTTCCCGCCGACGCGCCGCTTCTGATCGCGCCCGATGTGCTCGCCGGCCTGCGCGATCTCGCCGTCGCGGCGCGCACACGCTTCAAGGGCAAGGTGATCGGCGTCACCGGCTCGGTCGGCAAGACCAGCACCAAGGAGGCATTGCGGCTGGCGCTGGCGAAGGACGGCGAGACCCACGCCTCGGTCGCCTCCTACAACAATCATTGGGGCGTGCCGCTGTCGCTCGCGCGCTGTCCCGAGACCGCGCGTTATGCCGTCTTCGAAATGGGCATGAACCACGAGGGCGAGATCGAGCCGCTGACGCGTCTCGTCCGGCCGCATGTCGCCATCATCACCACAATCGCGCCGGTGCATCTGGAATTCCTCGGCACACTTCAGAAGATCGCCGACGCCAAGGCCGAGATCTTCTACGGCATAGAACCCGCCGGCGCCGCCGTGCTCAATGCCGACATCGCCCAGTTCAATCAGCTCAAGCGCCGCGCCAAAGACGTCGGCGTCGCGCGCATCGTCGCCTTCGGCGAGGACAAGAGAGCCGATGCGCGGCTCGTCAAATGTATGCTGCAGCCACGGTCCTCGACCGTCGAAGCCAATATTCTCGGCCACGAAATCACCTACAAGATCGGCGCGCCGGGCAAGCATCTCGTGCAAAATTCGCTGGCCGTTCTCGCCGCGGTCGAGCTTGCCGGCGCCGATCTCGCGCTCGGCGCACTCGCGCTCGGCGAACTCAATCCGGTGACCGGCCGCGGCGCGCCGATCGAGATCGAGCCGCCCGGCGGTTCCGCGCTCGTCATCGACGACAGCTATAACGCCAATCCCGCTTCCGTCGCCGCGGCGCTGGCCGTGCTCGGTCAGGCCAAGGTCGGCCCGCGCGGCCGCCGCATCGCTGTCCTTGGCGACATGCTGGAACTCGGGCCCAAGGGCCGCACGCTCCATCGCGACCTCGCCGAAGCGGTCGTCGCCAATACGATTGATCTGGTATTCTGTTGCGGACCTCTGATGCAGGCGCTGTGGCAGGCTCTTCCCGCGAGCCGCCGCGGCGGCTATGCAGAGGACTCCAGCCTGCTCGAGTCGCAGGTGCTGCCCGCGATCCATGCTGGCGATGTCGTCATGATCAAAGGCTCACTCGGCTCGCGCATGGCGCCCATCGTCAAGGCGCTGCAGCGCGCTTATCCGCGCCACGACAACGGCGAGGCTTCGCTGCAGAACGCTCGAGCATGATCCCGAAAAGTGGAAACCGGTTTTCGGATAAGATCATGCTCAAAATGAAACGTTGATTCGGCAAGGTTGGCACGATGCTGTATTGGCTGGTCGAACTCTCGGACAAGCTCTCCGTTCTCAACGTCTTCCGCTACATCACGTTTCGCACCGGCGGCGCGATCATCACCGCCTTGCTGTTCGTGTTTCTGTTCGGCCAGATCATGATCGACCGCCTGCGCCTGCTGCAGGGCAAGGGCCAGCCGATCCGCAGTGACGGCCCGAAGTCGCACATCATCGCCAAAGCCGGCACGCCGACCATGGGCGGGCTGCTCATTCTCTCCGGCATGCTGGTGTCGACCCTGCTCTGGGCCAATCCGTCCAATCCCTATGTCTGGATCGTGCTCGGCGTCACCATCGCCTTCGGGCTGATCGGCCTTTATGACGACTATCTAAAAGTCACCAAGCAATCGCACGACGGATTTGCCGGGCGCGCCCGCCTCGTGCTGGAATTCATCGTCGCCGCCATCGCCTGTTTCGTACTGGTCAAGCTCGGCCAGGTGCAGATATCGATGACCTTGGTGTTTCCGTTCTTCAAGGAATTTGTGCTCCATCTCGGCTGGTTCTTCGTCCTGTTCGCGATGTTCATCATTGTCGGCGCCGGCAATGCGGTGAACCTCACCGACGGTCTCGATGGGCTCGCCATCGTGCCGGTGATGATCGCGGCCGCGAGCTTCGGCATGATTTCGTATCTGTCGGGCAATGCCGTGTTCGCCGACTATCTGCAGATCCATTACGTCGCCGGCACCGGCGAACTCGCCGTGCTCTGCGGCGCCGTGGTCGGAGCGGGCTTGGGCTTTCTCTGGTTCAACGCGCCGCCGGCTTCGATCTTCATGGGCGACACCGGCTCGCTCGCGCTCGGCGGCATGATCGGCACTGTTGCCGTCGCGACCAAGCATGAGATCGTGCTGGCGGTGATCGGCGGGCTGTTCGTGCTCGAAGCGGTGTCCGTCATCGTACAGGTCGTGTCGTTCAAGCTGACCGGCAAGCGCGTGTTCAAGATGGCGCCGATCCACCATCATTTCGAACAGCTCGGTTGGACCGAGCCGCAGATCGTCATTCGTTTCTGGATCGTCTCGGTCATGCTCGCGCTGGCCGGGCTCTCGACCTTGAAGCTGAGGTAATTGCGATGCGAAGGAGCAGTGCTTCGCGCGGGCCGCTCACTGCTCTCTCCCCCCTTGTGGGGGAGAGATGGAGAGGGGGGTCGCGCGGCGCGGTTGGTACGTCGACGCTTGCGCCCAGCCTCCCGACCCCCACCCCTAACCCCTCCCCACAAGGGGGAGGGGAACAGAGAGCACCATGATCCCGGTTACGACCTTTGCGGGGAAAAAGGTCGCCGTGTTCGGGCTCGGGGGCTCGGGCCTGGTCAGCGCCAGCGCGCTTCTCGCCGGCGGCGCCAACGTTGTCGGCTGGGATGACAGCGAGGCGAGCGTCACTAAGGCGCGCGCGGCCGGCATTCCGATCAGCGATTTGCGCAAGACCGACTGGAGCAAAATCACAGCGCTCGTGCTCGCGCCGGGCGTGCCGCTCACCCATCCCGAGCCGCATTGGGTGGTGAAGCTCGCGCAAGCCGCCGGCGCCGAGATCATCGGCGACATCGAATTGTTCTGCCGCGAGCGCGCGCGCCATGCGCCGGGCTCGCCATTCGTCGCCATTACCGGCACCAACGGCAAATCGACGACCACGGCCTTGATCGCGCATCTGGTCAAATCCGCCGGCATGGATGCGCAACTCGGCGGCAATATCGGCACCGCGGTGCTGTCGCTGCAGCGGCCGGACACTCACGCCAAGCCGCTGCGTGTGCATGTGGTCGAATGTTCGTCCTATCAGATCGATCTCGCACCCTCGCTCGATCCGTCGGTCGGCATCCTGATCAATCTTTCCGAAGACCATCTCGACCGCCATGGCACGATGGAGCATTACGCCGAGGTGAAAGAGCGCCTGGTCGCCGGCGTGCCGGGTACCGGCACCGCGATCGTCGGTGTCGACGACAATTGGTGCGGCGCCGTCGCCGACCGGCTGGAGAAAGCCGGCAAGCGGCTGGTGCGCATCTCGGTGCGGCGCAAGCTTCCGGGCGGCATCTACGCTGACGGGTCGCGCATCATCCGCGCCGAGGCGTCGGGCTCACAGGAGATCGCCGACATTGCCGGCATCGGCTCGCTGCGCGGCGTGCACAATGCGCAGAATGCGGCCTGCGCGGCGGCGGCAGCACTCGCGCTCGGCTTCGAGCCGGCGGCGATCCAGGCCGGCCTGAAATCCTTCCCGGGCCTCGCGCATCGCATGGAAGAAGTCGGCCGCCGCGGCTTCGTGCTGTTCGTCAACGATTCCAAGGCGACCAATGCGGATTCGGCGGCGCAGGCGCTGGCCTGTTTCACCGACATCTATTGGATCGCCGGCGGCAAGCCCAAGACCGGCGGCATCGAATCCTTGCGCTCGTTTTTCCCGCGCATCCGCAAGGCCTATCTGATCGGCGAAGCCGCCGAAGATTTCGCCAAGACACTCGGCAATGACGTGCCACACGAGATCGACGGCACGCTCGACAAAGCGGTGGCGGCGGCGACACGCGACGCCGAAGCCTCGCCGAGCCGCGAGCCGGTGGTGCTGCTCTCCCCGGCCTGCGCCTCGTTCGATCAGTACCGCAATTTCGAAATCCGCGGCGATGCGTTCCGGACGCTGGTGAAGGCGCTGCCGGGAGTGATCTCGAAATAACTTCAGCTCTTGAGCGGCGGGTAGTCGCGCGAGAACACCGGCTGCTCCAGGAACCATTTCGGATCGGACGGTCCGAACTGGCTGACCTTGGGATAAACCTTCAGCGTCTTGTTGACCATTTTGCCGCCCTGCTTTTCGACGCGGCGGAGAAAGACGTTGATCACCACATTGCCGTGATCGTCGAAGCTGAGCGGCCCGCGCGGCGTATCGGTCAGCGACACCGTGCGCACCGCCTTGCTGAATTGCGCCGGATCGTCTGTCTTGCCGCCGGTCTTGGCGAGCGCCGCCTCGATGATGAGGCCGTCGCAATAGAAGCACGCCGCATAGTGGCCGATATGCACGTCTTCGCCGCCGACCTTTTTCATCGCGGCGATGAAGCGATGATTGGCATCGGTGTTCTGATCGAGCGAATAGGGGTTGGTGTTGATCAGCCCCTCGCCCTCGTCGCCGAGCACGCCGACGATCGTGTCGTCGGCCACCGTGGAGCCGCCGACCAGCGGCTGCGCCAAGCCGAGCGAGCGCGCCTGCTTGGTGAATTTGATCGGGTTCGACCCGGCCAGCACTTCGCACACCACGTCGGCGTTGGAAATCTGCGCGACATAGGTCGCGTAATCGGGCGTGTTCAGCGGCGCCCAGAGCTTCTGCACGACTTGGCCGCCATTGGCCTCGAGCACGCGCTGGAAACCGCCGACCTGCTCATAGCCGAAGGCGAAATCGTCGCCCATTGTGACGGCGCGCTTGAGCTTCATCTCGTTGGCTACGTAATCGGCCAGCGGATAAAGACATTGCGCCGACGTGTAGGACGTGCGGGTGAGATACTCGTTGCCCTTGCGCTGGGTGACGTCCTCGGCGCCGGCGAACGCGAGCGTCGGCATTTTCTGCTGCGCCAGGTAGTCGACGGTGGCCAGCAGTTCGAAAGCGGCGAACGGCCCGAGCACGATGTCGACATGATCGCGCTCGACCAGTTCCTGCGCCTTGGTCTTGGCGCCGGCCGGATTGCCGCCGGTATCGGCGACGATGAGTTCGACCTTGCGACCGCCGACGGTGTAATCCTTGTCCTTGAGGAATGCCGTAATGCCCTCTTCGGCATGCACACCGCCCGCCGCCAGCGGACCGGTCTTGACCGTCAGCAGCCCGACCTTGAGCGGCGCATTCTGAGCGATCGCCGGCAGCGGCAAAGTGAGCGCTGCGGCGGTGGCGCCGGCAGTCTTCAACAGCTTTCGACGATTGATCCTTCGCATGGCGTTCCCCCGGCCCGCGTTTTGGTTTTCGACGACGCGTGGCGGGGAACATTTAGCACCGGCGCATCAGGGCCGCGCAACAGTCCGAGTTGACGCAACATCGCAGCGGGCGAACGCCCACCTCTTGGCGCCCACTATCCAGGTGCGGCGGAACGGTCTCGTAGCCCCCGAAAGACGCCAAAAACCCAAATCTTAATCGCCCGTAAACCATCGCAATGTCACCACTAATCCGGGACGACATGGCCGGTTTGGCCCGGGGACGTGATGGCTTCGCGCGCGCAACCGACGCCGTTTTCCGAATGGTGGTGCACCGTCGACCGGCCGACTTTGGCAGCGCTCGGCGCGCTGATGCTGGCCGGCATTATCTTGTGCCTCGCCGCAAGTCCGCCGGTCGCGGCCCGCATCGGGCTCGACCCGTTCCATTTCGTCAACCGGCAGATTTTCTTCCTCATTCCGGCATGCGCGGTGATGCTTGCGACCTCGTTCCTGTCGCCGCATGACATCCGCAAGGTGGCGCTGCTGGTGTTCGTCGTCAGCATAGTGCTGATGGCGGCCACGCCCCATTTCGGTGCCGAGATCAAAGGCGCGCGGCGCTGGCTGGTGATTTTCGGCGTCAATATCCAGCCGTCGGAATTCATGAAGCCGGCTTTCGTGGTGCTGATCGCCTGGCTGTTCGGCGAGACCTCGTCGCGACCGGAAATGCCGGCCAATTCGATCGCACTCGCGCTGCTCGTCATCGTCGTCGCTTTGCTCGTCGCACAGCCTGACTTCGGCCAGACCATGCTGATATCACTGGTCTGGGGCGCGCTGTTCTACATGGCCGGCATGCGGCTGATCTGGGTGATCGGGCTGGCGGCAACTGCCGGCGTCGGCCTCACCGTCGCCTTCTTCACCGTCCCGCACGTTGCGCAGCGTATCAACCGCTTCCTCGATCCGGCTTCCGGCGACACGTTCAATATCGATATCGCGACTGAGTCGTTCCTGCGCGGCGGCTGGTTCGGCCGCGGCCCGGGCGAAGGCACGATCAAGCGCATCCTGCCCGAAGGCCACACCGATTTTGTGTTCGCGGTAGCGGGCGAGGAATTCGGCGTCGTGCTCTGTCTTATTCTGGTCGCGCTGTTCGCTTTCATTGTCATCCGGGCGCTCATCAAGGCGATGCGCACCGACGATCCGTTCGTGCGCTTTGCCGCCGCTGGACTTGCGATACTGTTCGGGCTGCAATCGACCATCAATATGGCGGTCAACCTGCATCTGATGCCGGCCAAGGGAATGACATTGCCGTTCGTCTCCTATGGCGGCTCGTCGCTGATCTCGCTCGCCTATGGCATGGGCATGCTGGTGGCGCTGACGCGCGAACGGCCGCGCGCCAAGCTCGGCAAGGCGCCACTTGCCATGACCGCCGCATCCGCAGCTCCCGCATCGGCGGGCGCGGCGTAATGGACGCGGCGCGCCCGGCCCCGGTGCTGGTCGCCGCCGGCGGCACGGGCGGGCATCTGTTTCCCGCCGAGGCGCTGACTGCGGCACTCTCCAAGCGCGGCATCACAACGCATCTCGTCACCGACAAGCGCGCCGCGCGTTTTGGGGGCGCTTTCGCCGAGGACAGCGTCCACATCGTTTCGAGCGCGACGTTTGCGTCGCGCAATCCGATCGGGGTCGCCAAGACGCTCGCCGCGCTGGCGCGCGGCTTCATGGAGGCGCGCAGGCTGATCGGACAGATCAAGCCCGCGGCCGCGATCGGCTTCGGCGGCTATCCGACCATTCCGCCGGTGATGGCGGCGGTGTGGTGCAAGGTGCCGAGCCTCATTCACGACTCCAACGCCGTGATCGGCCGTGCCAACCGGCTGTTGGCGCCGCGCGTCACCGCCATCGCTACGACCTTTCCCGACATGTTCGCCAATGCGCCGCAGCTCGCGGCGAAAGCGACGGTCACCGGCAATCCGCTGCGTCCCGCGGTGCTCGCGGCGGCGGCTGTCCCCTACCCCGCGCCCGCCGATCCGCTGCGCATCCTTGTCACCGGCGGCAGCCAGGGCGCGCGCATCATGGCCGACGTGGTACCCGCCGCGATCGGCCGGCTCGATCCCAATCTGCAGGCGCGCGTCGCCATCGTGCAGCAGGCGCGTGAGGAAGATTTGAGCCGTGTCAGTCAGACTTACGCGCGCCTTTCCGTCGCCGCTGAGATCGCGCCGTTCTTTTCCGATCTGCCGGCGCGCATCGCGGCCTCGCATCTGGTGGTCTCACGCTCTGGCGCCGGCACTGTCGCCGAACTCGCGGCCATCGGGCGGCCTTCGGTCCTCGTGCCGCTGCCCGGCGCGCTCGATCAGGACCAGTTCGCCAATGCCGGCGTGCTTGAAATTGCAGGCGGCGCATTGCGGCTGCGGCAGGACGAATTCACGCCGCAGCGGCTTGCGAATGAGATTGCGGTCCTCGCCGGCAAGCCGCAGCGGCTCACCGCCATGGCGGCGGCGGCCAGGTCGGTCGGCCGTCTCGACGCCGCCGAACGGCTCGCCGACCTTGTCGTCAAAGTGGCCGGAATCGCCGCAAGACCATAATTATAATAATTTCAATATGTTATGGCTGGGCTTGTCCCAGCCACAACTGTCTTACATTGATAGGCTGATGGACAAGTTTGGGGCAGGTGCCGGGCGCAGTGCCGGGATACCGCGTGATCGGGGAGCCTGAATGAAACTGCCGCGTGACATCGGGCCGGTGCATTTCATCGGCATCGGCGGCATCGGCATGAGCGGCATCGCCGAGGTGCTGGTCAATCTCGGCTATGTCGTGCGTGGCTCCGACCAGGCCGATAGCGCCAATGTCAAACGCCTGCGCGACAAGGGCGTGAAGGTCATGGTCGGTCATACCGCCGACAATCTCGACGACGCCCGCGTCGTCGTCGTCTCTTCGGCGATCAAGTCCGACAATCCGGAACTGATGGCGGCGCGCGCGCGGCGGCTGCCGGTGGTGCGGCGCGCCGAAATGCTCGCCGAGCTGATGCGGCTGAAAAGCTGCGTTGCCATTGCCGGCACCCATGGCAAGACCACGACGACCTCCATGGTGGCGACGCTGCTCGACGCCGCGGGCTTCGATCCGACCGTAATCAACGGCGGCATCATCAACGCCTATGGCACCAATGCACGGCTCGGCGCCGGCGAATGGATGGTGGTGGAAGCCGACGAATCCGACGGCACGTTCCTGAAACTGCCGGCCGACATCGCCATCGTCACCAATGTCGATCCCGAGCATCTCGATCACTTCAAGACGTTCGAAGCGGTGCAGGACGCGTTCCGCGCCTTTGTCGAGAATGTGCCGTTCTACGGCTTCTCGGTGATGTGCACCGATCATCCGACCGTGCAGAAGCTGGTCGGCCACATCCAGGACCACCGCATCATCACTTACGGCGAGAACCCGCAGGCCGATGTGCGGCTGGTCGATGTCTCGCATGCCGGCGGCACGTCGCTGTTCACGGTCCTGTTCAACGAGCGCGCAGGCGGCGCTCCCTACGAGATCAAGAATCTCGCGCTGCCGATGCCGGGCCGGCACAATGCGCTCAACGCCACCGCCGCGATCACTGTCGCGCACGAGCTCGGCGTCGCCGACGATGTGATCCGCGGCGCACTCGCCAAATTCGGCGGCGTGCGGCGGCGCTTCACCAAAACCGGCACCTGGAACGGCGTCACCATCATCGACGACTACGGCCATCATCCGGTCGAGATCGCCGCGGTGCTGAAGGCGGCGCGCGAATCCACCAAGGGCCAGGTCATCGCCGTGGTGCAGCCGCATCGCTACACGCGGCTCGCCGCTTTGTTCGAGCAGTTCTGCACCTGTTTCAACGACGCCGACATCGTCATCGTCGCCAATGTCTATCCGGCCGGCGAATCTCCGATCAAAGGCGCCGATCGCGACGGCCTGGTGCAGGGCCTGCGCACGCATGGCCATCGCCAGGTGGTGCCGCTCGACAGTCCGGAGCAGCTCGCGCCGCTGATCGCGGGCATGGCCAAGGCCGGCGATTATGTCGTCTGCCTCGGCGCCGGCTCGATCACGCAATGGGCTTATGCGCTGCCGGGAGAATTGGCCGGCCCGCCCAAAGCTGATTAATGCGATTACAGGCGCAGTGATGGCCTTTCCCGATCTCACGCCGGCGCTGAAGAAGACGATGCCGGAACTGCGCGGCCGGCTGCTCGCCAATCAATCCTTGGCCGAGCTGACCTGGTTTCGCGTCGGCGGACCGGCACAGCTTCTGTTCATGCCGGAGGACGAGGCCGACCTCGCCTATTTCCTGAAAAATCTCCCGGCCGAGATTCCGGTCACCGTCGTCGGACTTGGCTCCAATCTGATCGTGCGCGATGGCGGCATTTCAGGCGTCGTTATCCGGCTCGGCCGCGGCTTCAGCGAACTCGCCGTCGAAGGGCTGCAGATCCGCGCCGGCACCGCACTGCCCGATGTGAGAGTCGCGCGCGCGGCGCAGGAGGCCGGCATTGCCGGACTGTCGTTCCTGCGCGGCATTCCCGGCGGCATCGGCGGCGCGCTGCGCATGAACGGCGGCGCTTACGGGCGCGAGACCAAGGATGCACTCGTTGAAGCGCGAGCGGTCGACCGGCAGGGCCGCGTCCACGTGCTGAGCAATGCCGACATGCACCACAGCTATCGGCATTGCGGCGCGCCCGAGGATTACATTTTCACGCAAGCGCTGTTCCAAGGCGAACGCGGCGATCCGGCAACGATCGCCGCCGAGATGGGCAAGATCACCGAGTTACGCGAGGCGACGCAGCCGATCAAGAGCCGCACCGGCGGCTCGACCTTCAAGAATCCGCCGGGGCAAAAAGCCTGGCAGCTCATCGATGCCGCGGGCTGCCGCGGGTTCCGCGTCGGCGACGCACAGGTGTCGGAAATGCACTGCAATTTTCTGATCAATCTCGGCGGCGCCAAAGCCGCCGATATCGAAACGCTGGGCGAAACCGTCCGCCGCCGCGTCAAAGAAAGTTCCGGGATCGATCTCGAATGGGAGATCAAGCGGCTCGGGGTCGCCGAATAAATCGGTGATCCGTCTTCAAGTTCGCGGTCTGGACTCTCGACCTTTATAAAATTGTCGATTCTATTGGTCTTTCCTGCGAATCAGCACGTTGGGAATGGGGCAGCGATCGGCTGCAATGTCGTTGATGTGGCTTTAGAAAATGGCCAAGCACGTCGCCGTTTTGATGGGGGGCTGGTCGGCGGAGCGTGAGGTGTCGCTGCGCTCGGGCAATGCCTGCGCCGCGGCGCTGACGCGGCGCGGCTACAAAGTCACGCCGATCGATGTCGGCCGCGATATCGCCGCCGTCCTCACCGCCGCAAAGCCCGACGTGGCGCTCAACGTGTTGCACGGCCGGCCCGGCGAAGACGGCACCCTGCAAGGACTTCTTGAGATCCTCGGCATCCCCTATTCGCATTCCGGCGTCATGTCGTCCGCCGTCGCCATGCAGAAGGACTACGCCAAGGCGATGTTCCGCGCCTACGGCGTTCCGGTCGCGGAGGATCGCGTCGTGTCGCGGCTTGAGGCCGCCAAGGCGCACCTCTTGCCGCCGCCCTATGTGATCAAGCCGGTCGCCGAGGGCTCGAGCGTCGGCGTCTTCATCGTCACCGAAAACCATCCGCACCCGCCGCAGGAGCTGTTCCGCGACGACTGGGCGTTCGGCGACAAGGTCATGGTCGAGCGCTACGTGGCCGGCAAAGAACTGACCTGCGCGGTGATGGGCGACCGGGCGCTCGACGTCATCGAGATTGTGCCGACCACGCGGTTCTACGACTACGAGGCCAAATACGCCGCCGGCGGCTCTAAACACCTGCTCCCGGCGCCCATTTTACCAAATGTTTACCAGGAGGTCCGAAGACTGGCTCTGGCTGCCCATAACGCGCTTGGCTGCCGCGGCGTAAGCCGTGCGGACTTTCGCTACGACGATCGGGGAAGTGGGCAGCTGATCTGTCTTGAGGTCAACACGCAACCGGGGATGACCGAGACCTCGCTCGTGCCGGAGCTTGCCGCTTACGCAGGCATCACCTTCGATGAGCTGGTGCAATGGATGGTGGAGGACGCCTCGATCAATCGCTGAGGCGGTCGGGGCTTAAAGATGGGGGTGGGGTTGGCGCGCGGTTTGACGAGCCGACCCTGACGCATGCCCACACCGATCCTGACGACAGTGCCCCCGGCCGTTTCATCCGGTTTTCCGCCTATGGCCGCAAGGCTGCGCGCTTTGCCGACCGCCTGCCGCGCGGCTTCGGCGTTGCCGCCACGATCGTGATCATCGGCGGATCGCTGGCCTATGGCGCGGTGCGGGGCCAGCATGTTCCCGCCGTCATCGACTGGCTCAAGGATGCCCGCGACGTCGCCGCCAATTCGGTCGGCTTCCGGATCGCCGCCATTTCGCTGTCCGGCGAGAAGGAAGTGAGCCGCAACGAAATCCTCGCCACCGCCGGCGTCACCGGCAATGCCTCGCTGTTGTTCCTCGATGCCGATGCCGCGCGCGGCCGGCTGATGGCCAATCCCTGGATCGCGGATGCGGCGGTGCTGAAGCTCTATCCGGACCGTCTGCAGATCTCGATCACCGAGCGCCAGGCCTTCGCGCTCTGGCAGAAGGACGGCCACGTCAATGTCATCGCCGCCGACGGCACGGTGCTCGAGCCCTATGTCGAGGACCGTTATCTCGGCCTGCCGCTGGTGGTCGGCCACGGCGCCGCGCGCCAGGCCAAGGATTTCCTCACCTTTCTCGACCGTTACCCCGACATTCGCGGCCTGCTGCGCGCCTCCGTCATGGTGGCCGAGCGGCGCTGGAATCTGCGCCTGACCAACGGCATCGACGTGCGGCTGCCGGAATCCGATGTCCGCAGCGCGCTCGACCGGCTGGTAGCGCTTGATCGCGACAAGAAGCTCTTGTCCCGCGACATCACCATGATCGATCTGCGCCTGCCGGACCGCGTCACCGTGCGCCTGTCGGATACCGCGGCGGCCGCGCGCGACGAAGCGCTCAAGGCCAATGCCAAGCCCAAAAAAGGCGGCAACGCATGAACGCGCTCCGCTATGGCCTCACCCCGAAGATGAAGCCGATCTCGCCGCGCAAGAGCGCGCTGGTGGCGGCGCTCGACGTCGGCTCGAGCAAGGTCGTCTGCATGATCGCGCGGCTGCGCCCGCGCGCGCCGCAGCAGGTGCTGACGCGGCGCAGCCACGGCATCGAGATCATCGGCTTCGGCCATACCGTCGCCCGCGGCATGAAGGCCGGCAGCGTCGTCAATCTCGGCCGCGCCGAGGAAGCCATCCGCCAGGCCGTCGACGCCGCCGAGCGCATGGCCGGCGTCGAGATTGAATTGGTCGTCTTGTCGCTGTCGGCGGGGCGGCTTTCCAGCGAATTGTTCGCCGCCGAGATCGACATCGTCGGTTCCACCATATCGGACCATGACATCGCCCGCGTGCTCGCCGCCGGCGGCCGACACTCCTTGCGTGAGGGCCGCGCCATCCTGCACTCGCTGCCGGTCGGCTATTCGATCGATGGCGTTGCGGGCGTGCGCGATCCGCGCGGCATGCTGGCGGCGCGCTTCGGCGTCGACATGCACGTCGCCACCCTCGATATCGCCGCGGCGCGCAATCTGATGCTCGCGGTCGAGCGCTGCCATCTCGATATCGAGGCGATGGTCGCAAGCCCCTATGTCTCGGGCCTGGCGGTGCTCGCCGACGACGAGGCCGATCTCGGCTCGATCGTCGTCGATATGGGCGCTGGAACCACCAGCATGGCGGCCTTCCTCGGCGGCCGGCTGGTTCACATCGACGGGTTCGCGCTCGGCGGTCATCACGTGACCATGGATATCGCCCGCGGACTTAATGCCCGGGTGTCGGACGCCGAGCGAATCAAGACGCTTTATGGCAGTGTGCTGACCGGGGGGTCGGACGAGCGTGACATGATCACGGTGCCGCCGCTGAGCGACGAAGAGCGCGAGCAGGCGCAGCTGATATCCCGTGCCACGCTGGTAAGCATCATCAAGCCGCGCGTCGAAGAAATACTGGAAATGGTCCGCGACCGGCTGGCGTATTCGCCGCTCGCCGCCGACCAGCGCGGCCATGTCATTCTTACCGGAGGCGCGAGCCAGCTCACCGGATTGCCGGATCTGGCCTCGCGCATTCTCGGCCGTCAGGTCCGTATCGGACGCCCGCTCGGCATTGCCGGCGCGCCGGACGTGGCCAAAAGCGCGGCTTTCGCCGTCGCGGCCGGCCTCCTCGTTTATCCGCAATCGGCGCATCTCGAGCATTTCGAGTTGCGGCGGCGGCGGCAACTGATGACCGGTTCGGGTGGCTACCTCGCCCGCGTCGGACTGTGGCTTCGCGAGAGCTTCTGATGGCCCACAGATGCGAAGCCGGAAATCACAGCGGTCAGTGGCGGACCGCATTGGGTTTGGCGCGGATAGCGCCCGCGCTATTAGAAAGAGGCAATCATGACGATCAATCTGAATATCCCCGACATCCGTGAGCTGAAGCCGCGCATCACCGTATTCGGTGTCGGCGGTGCTGGCGGAAATGCCGTCAACAACATGATCACCGCCGGCCTGCAAGGGGTCGATTTCGTGGTCGCCAATACCGATGCCCAGGCGCTCACGATGTCGAAGGCCGAGCGGGTCGTGCAGATGGGCGTGCAGGCGACCGAGGGGCTCGGCGCCGGCTCGCAGCCCGAAGTCGGACGCGCCGCCGCCGAAGAGGTCCTCGACGAGATCCGCGATCACCTCTCCGGCGCGCATATGGTGTTCGTCACGGCAGGCATGGGCGGCGGCACGGGAACGGGCGCTGCGCCGGTGATCGCCAAGACCGCGCGCGAACTCGGCATCCTCACGGTCGGCGTCGTCACCAAGCCGTTCCACTTCGAGGGCCAGCGCCGCATGCGCATCGCCGACAGCGGCATCACCGAATTGCAGAAATGCGTCGATACGCTGCTGATCATCCCGAACCAGAACCTGTTCCGGGTCGCCAATGAGAAGACCACCTTCGCCGACGCCTTCGCGCTGGCCGACCAAGTGCTCTATTCCGGCGTCGCCTGCATCACCGACCTGATGGTGAAGGAAGGCCTCATCAATCTCGACTTCGCCGATGTCCGCGCCGTGATGCGCGAGATGGGCAAGGCGATGATGGGCACCGGCGAAGCGCAAGGCGAAAAGCGCGCGATGACGGCTGCCGAAGCGGCGATCGCCAATCCGCTGATCGACGACGCCTCGATGAAGGGCGCCCGCGGCCTCTTGATCTCGATCACCGGCGGCCGCGACCTGACGCTCTACGAAGTCGACGAAGCCGCGACCCGCATCCGCGAGGAAGTCGATCAGGACGCCAATATCATCGTCGGCGCCACCTTCGACGAAAGCCTCGACGGCATGATCCGCGTCTCGGTGGTGGCCACCGGCATCGATCAGGCCCTGGCGCAGCACCAGCATCACCGCCCGGCGGCAAGCCATGCCGCCCACACGGCGCATACGTCGCATGTGGCGCATACCGCACCGGCGGTGAGCCACGCGGCGCATGCGGCGCCGGCGCCGCAACCGGCCGCCTCCGATTCGCGGCTGGCCGACCTGGCGCAGCGCATCCGCGCCGACAATCAGCGCATCGCCGAGCGTATCGAACGTGCTGAGGCGACCACGCGGGCTCCGCCGCCAATCGCGGCACCGCCCACCGCGCCGGCGCAGATGACGGCTCCGTCGGCTCAGCCGATGGGCGGCATTGCCGTGCCGGCAAGCCTGAACGCCTCGATCGAATTGGCCGCTAAGGCTGCGATCGCGGCCGCGGTCGAGGACATCACCATCCGCCCGATCGCGCCGCCGAAGCCGTCTTTGTTCATCGATCCGGCGGCGCGCGAAGCCGAGCCGCCGCAGGCCGAGGAGCCGCGCACATTCATTCCGCCGCAGGCGGAGCGGATGCCGACGCGGGCGCCGCGGATGCCGCGAATTGACGAATTGCCGGTCCCGGCGCAGAACGAGATCCGGGCCCGCCGCGGCGAAATGCCGGAGGACCATCACCCCGAAAAGCAGCGCATGTCGCTGTTGCAGCGGCTCGCCTCGGTCGGCCTCGGCCGCCGCGAATCGGATGAGCCGGCGCCGCGCGCGCCAGCGCCGATGCCGGAACGGCCCGCCGCCGCCCGGCCGCCGATCCCGCGTCCGGCCGATCCGCGTCATGAACGCCACGAGCCGCGCCAAGAATCGCGCCAAGAACCGCGCTATGAACCGCGCCACGAGCAGCCGGTATCGGAATATGCCAAGCAGCGTCCGGCGCCTTCGGGCCTCGATCAGCACGGCCGCCAAGCGCCGATGCAGGCCCCTGTGCATAACTCTGGTGAAGAGGACCAGCTCGACATTCCGGCCTTCCTGCGCCGGCAGGCGAACTAGTTCCGGGGCCGCGGCGGGCGCACCGAAGCGCCCGCCCGCCGGCCAACCGGGCTCGCCGGCTTAACCTTAAGACGCTGGTAAATTTAAGTTTTTCGTCGATTTTCATAAAAGTCCGCCCCGCCGCCGATACCGCGCCGGGGCGGATTTTTTATGTGGCGGAGCCTTCGCAGGTTTCAGCCGTCCAATTTTGGGGCAGCGAGCTGACGGGACTGCGGCCAGAAAAAGGTAACAGTCGGTAAGAAACCGTGAGTTGGCCTGATGCTGCAGCGCAAGTAAGTTTACCACGTCGTAGGGGGAGTTTTGGGGATTGGGGTTTTGGCGGGGCAAGGCCGTTTACGGGGCTGAACGTTTGCCGTCCGCACTGACCAACCTCCAAATTGTAAGTCAGCTTGTCCGTGGTCAAGCTATCCATGAGCAGCTGGCGGTCCCTCAAGGTGGGGTGGCCAAAATTGTTCGGGCGATGTCGCCCGCGGGGTTTGGCCGTAAGGTGTGGGACCGAATCATGATGCGGAGCGCGCAAGCCGGCAGGCAGACGACGCTGAAAGATCATGTGACCGTATCCGGCATTGGCGTCCATTCCGGCGCGCCCGCCAATCTCACACTGCATCCCGCCGAAGCCAATACCGGCATCGTATTCCAGCGCAGCCGCAGCGGCGACCAGCCCGACCGCGAGCTCAAAGCCACTTACCGCTCCGTGACCGCGACCGAATTCGCCACCGTTCTTGGCGATCATAATGGGCCGGCGGTTTCCACCACCGAACACGTGCTGGCGGCGCTCGCCGGCTGCGGCGTCGACAATGCGGTCGTCGAAGTCGATGGCCCCGAAGTACCGATCATGGACGGCAGCGCCGCGCCTTTCGTCGCCGCGATCGACCAAGCCGGCATCGCCGTGCTGCCCGAGCAGCGCCGTTACATCCAAATTCTCAAGACCGTCCGCGTCAGCAAGGGCGAAAGCCTTGGCGAGTTGCGGCCGCATCTGCGCGGCCTTCGGCTCGAGACTGAAATCGAGTTCGACCATCCACTGATCGGCCGCCAGACGCTGGCGATGGATATCGAGCCGGATCTGTTCCGCCGCGATCTGGCGCGGGCGCGCACCTTCGGCTTCATGCGCGACGTGTCGAAGCTATGGAATGCGGGTTATGCGCTCGGCGCTTCCTTGGACAATACCGTGGTGATCGCTGAAGACCGCGTGCTGAACGCCGAGGGCATCCGCTTCGCCGACGAATTCGTACGCCACAAGGCTGTCGACGCCATCGGCGATCTGGCCCTGGCCGGCGCCCCGCTGATCGGCGCCTACCGCTCCGTGCGCGGCGGCCACAAGCTCAATCACGCCGTGCTCAGTGCCTTGATGGCCGATCGCAGCGCCTGGGCCTATGTCGAAATGCCCGAGACCCGCCGCTCGCGCGGCCATGCCGATCTCACTGCGGGTATCCCCGCTGCGGCCTACGCCCCCGAGATTTCCTAGGTATTGCGCGATTACGGGCTCCGGGCCGCGCCCGGATAAACCCCAGCTAGGCCTCGGATACCCTTAACTTTTCCGCCACTTTGCGCCTTAATCCGGGCCGAAAGTCCGTGATAATGGACGTCCTGACGTAGAGTGTGCTCGCGCGGCTCTTGCCTTTACGGGGTGGTTTGAGGGCAAACCGGGGCTTTGGCACGAGAGCGACGCACCAAGGGGAACCTTGCCGAAGGACTGCGTGCCGAGGGGACGCAAATTACACGCATGACGCTTCCAGAAGGATCGCTGCGATCCGCTTTAAGCTTCTGCGCGCTGGCACGCTTTGCGCCGGGGCTGTGGCTCGTGCTCGCTTTGCTTGTTGCGCCGCTTGCGCTTGCGGGCTGCGCCGCGAAGGACGACTACGTCCCCGACAGCCCCGCCGATCTGCTCTATAACGAGGGCCTCTATCTCCTCAACAACAAGCAGGACTACAAGGAAGCGGCGAAGAAATTCGACGCGGTCGACCGCGAAAACCCCTATTCCGACTGGGCGCGCAAGGCGCTGCTGATGTCGGCCTATGCCTACTACCAGGCCGAAGATTACGAATCCTGCGTCAACTCGGCGAAGCGCTACGTGACGCTGCATCCCGGCAGTCCGGACGCGGCTTACGCGCAATACCTGATCGGGGCGTCCTATTACGACCAGATCCTCGACGTATCGCGCGATCAGGCCCGCGCCGACAAGGCGATCGACGCGCTGCAGGAAGTGGTGCGCAAATATCCCAACAGCGAATACGCCATCCAGGCCAAGAAGAAGATCGAGATGGCGCGCGACCAGTTGGCCGGCAAGGAAATGCAGGTCGGCCGCTATTACATGGACCACCGCGATTTCATCGGCGCCATCAACCGCTTCAAGGTGGTGGTGACGCAGTATCAGACGACGCGCCATGTCGAAGAGGCGCTGGAGCGGCTCAGCGAATCCTATGTCGCGCTCGGCATCACCGACGAAGCGCAAACCGCCGCCGCCGTGCTCGGGCATAATTTCCCGGACAGCCCCTGGTACAAGGACGCCTATACCCTTGTGAGGAAGGCCGGACAGGAGCCGAACGAAAACAAGCAATCCTGGATCAGCCGGGCCTTCAGTCCGAACGCGACGCCGCGGCCGCCGGCTTCGCCGCAGCCCCCGCCCGCACCGCCTCCGGTCGCCCCACCGCCTGTGGATCAAAGGATATCTGACGCGACCACCAGGAATCGGTAATAATCGGGATCTGAGGGCGCGATTGCGAAACTCGCGCCCAATGCTTAGTTCCGTATTGTTCCAATCTCCTTGGCAGCCATGCTGGCGCGTCTTTCCATCCGCGACATCGTCCTGATCGAACGGCTGGACATCGATTTCGGCTCCGGCCTTGCCGCGCTGACCGGTGAGACCGGCGCCGGCAAATCGATCCTGCTCGACGCCTTCGCGCTCGCGCTCGGCGCCCGCGGCGACGCCGGATTGGTGCGCGAAGGCGCCGAACAGGGCCAGGTGATCGCCGCCTTCGATCTCGCCAAGAAACATCCGGCCCGGCGCGTGCTCACCGAGAACGATCTCGACGGCGAGGACGAATTGATCGTGCGGCGCGTGCAATTCGCCGACGGCCGCACCCGCGCTTTCATCAACGATCAGCCGGTCAGCGTGCAGGTGCTGCGCGCGCTCGGCGCCGCTCTGGTCGAGATCCACGGCCAGCACGACGACCGCGCTTTCACCGATGCCGCGACCCATCGCGCGCTGCTCGACGCCTATGGCGGGCTCGAAGCCGACGCCGCCGAGGTTTCGCGGCTGTGGACCGAGCGGCGGACGCGCGAGGAAGCGGTCGCCGAACATCGCGCCGCCGTCGAACGCGCGGCGCGGGAAGCCGAATGGCTGCGTCACGCCGTCGACGAGCTCGGCAAGCTCGCGGCGCAGGCGGGTGAGGAAACCGCGCTCGCCGAACGTCGCGCCACCATGATGCAGGCGGAAAAGGTCAGCGAGGATTTGCGCGCGACCCATGACAGCGTCACTGGCCCGAATTCGCCGGTGCCGCCGCTCGCCACCGCGGCGCGCCGGCTGGAACGCCGCGCCACGCAGGTGCCGGCGCTGATCGAACCGATCGTGAAGGCGATCGATGTCGCGCTCAATGCGCTCGAAGACGCGCGCCAGCATCTCGAACATGCCTTGCGGGTCGCCGACTACGATCCGGCCGAGCTCGAGCGCATCGAGGAGCGGCTGTTCGCACTGCGCGCCGCCGGCCGCAAATATAACGTGCCGGTCGACAATCTCGCGGCGCTGGCGCAGCGCTACGACTCCGAGCTCGCTCTGATCCATGCCGGCGCCGAGCAACTGGCAAAGCTCGAACGCGAAGCACAGGAAGCGGCCGCGCGCTATCTCGCCGCCGCGCAGGCGCTGTCGGCTGCGCGGCAGCGCACTGCGCAGAAGCTCGACAAGGCAGTCAATGGCGAATTGAAGCCGCTCAAGCTCGAACGTGCGCAATTCTCCACCGCGATCGAAAGCGAGAACGAAGGCCCTGATGGCCTCGACCGCATCGAATTCTGGGTGCGCACCAATCCCGGCACGCGGCCGGGGCCGTTGATGAAGATCGCCTCGGGCGGCGAGCTCGCGCGTTTTCTGCTCGCGCTCAAAGTGGTGCTGGCCGACCGCGGCTCGGCGCCGACTTTGATCTTCGACGAGATCGACACCGGCGTCGGCGGCGCGGTCGCCGATTCGATCGGGGTGCGGCTTGCGCGCCTCGGCTCCGGCGTTCAGGTGCTCGCCGTGACCCATGCGCCGCAAGTCGCCGCGCGCGCCGACCGGCATTATCTCATCAGCAAGGACGCGCTGGCCAAAGGCAAGCGCGTCACCACCCGCGTCGCCGAGCTCGAAGGCGAGCATCGCCGCGAGGAGATCGCGCGCATGCTGGCCGGCGCCGAAATCACCGCCGAGGCGCGCGCCGCCGCCGAGCGGCTGATGCGGGCGGCAAGTTAGCCGAGAGTTGCGATGGCCCGCCGCCAGAAGTCCGAGACCGCCGTTGACGATCTGTCCGAGAAGCAGGCCAAGGCCGAGCACGCCAAGCTCGAAGCCGAAATTGCCGAGCACGACCGGCGCTACTACCAGGACGACGCGCCAAGCGTATCCGACGCGGCCTATGATGCGCTGCGTCAGCGCTACAACGCGATCGAGGCGCGGTTTCCCGACCTGAAGACGCTCGAAAGTTTGAGCCGGCGTGTCGGCGCGGCGCCGTCGGCGCGCTTCGCCAAAGTGCGCCACGCAGTGCCGATGCTGTCGCTGGATAACGCGTTCAGCGAAGAAGACGTCGCCGACTTTGTCGGCCGCATCCGGCGATTTTTGCGGCTGCCCGATGACGAGGAGATCGCGTTTTCCGCCGAGCCGAAGATCGACGGCCTGTCGATGTCGCTGCGCTACGAGGATGGCGTGCTCATCACCGGCGCGACGCGCGGCGACGGTGCCGAAGGCGAAGACGTCACCGCCAACGTGAAGACAATGGCGGACATTCCGCACAGGCTTTCGGGACGGAAGGTTCCAGCCGTGACCGAGGTGCGCGGCGAAGTCTACATGACCAAGCACGCATTCCTCGAACTCAATCGAAAGCAGGCGGAAGCTGGCAAGCAGCTCTACGTCAATCCTCGCAACACCGCCGCCGGCTCGTTGCGCCAGCTCGACGCTTCGATCACGGCGTCGCGCCCGCTCGGCTTCTTCGCCTATGCCTGGGGCGAAATGAGCGACATGCCGGCGGACACACAATCCGGCATGATCAAATGGTTCGAGACTTGCGGCTTCAAGACCAATCCGCTGGCCAAAATGTGCCACTCGCTTGACGCGCTGTTGAAATTCCACGCCGAGATCGAGGCGCAGCGCGCCAGTCTCGACTACGACATCGACGGCGTCGTCTATAAGGTCAATCGCATCGATTGGCAGGAGCGCCTCGGCTTCGTCTCGCGCACGCCGCGCTGGGCGATCGCGCACAAATTCCCCGCCGAGAAGGCGGTCACCGTCATCAAGGACATCGAGATCCAAGTCGGCCGTACTGGCTTTCTGACCCCGGTCGCCAAGCTCGAACCGGTCACCGTCGGCGGCGTCGTGGTGCAGAACGCGACGCTGCACAATGCCGAGGAGATCGCGCGGCTCGACGTGCGCATCGGCGACACCGTGACCATCCAGCGCGCCGGCGATGTCATTCCCCAGGTGCTGGGCGTCGTCGAAGACAAGCGCCCGCGTGGCGCCAAGCCCTACGAATTCCCGAAAAAGTGCCCCTGCCCCCTGCACACCGATGTGGTGCGCGAGATCATCGCGGGCGGCGCCGAAGGCGCACGCTATCACTGCACCGGCGAATTCGCCTGTCCGCATCAGGCCATCGAGCACCTCAAGCATTTCGTCTCGCGCCGCGCCTTCGACATCGACGGGCTTGGCGAGAAGCAGATCGAACTGTTTTACGAGAACGAATGGGTCAGGGAGCCGGCCGATATCTTCACGCTCGAAGCCCGCAACAAGAAGATCAAGCTCGAAGAGGTCGAAGGTTTCGGCGAGACGTCCGTGCGTAATCTATTCGCGGCGATCGCGGCGCGGCGCGAGATTTCGCTCGAGCGCCTCATCTACGCGCTCGGCATCCGCCACGTCGGCGAAACAACGGCGGTCGCGCTGGCGCGCGGCTACGGCTCCTGGAACGCTTTCCATGACGCTTGTCTCCGCCTCGCCAAGGACGACGAAGAGACCAAGGAGGAAATGGACGCGCTCGATCAGATCGGCGACACCGTGATCGAAAGCCTGCACGACTATTTTGGCGAGTCCCATAACCGCCGCCGCATCGAGCGGCTCGCGCAGCAAGTCAAAATCCTCGAGGCCGAAAAGCCGCGCAGCGATTCGAAAATCGCCGGCAGGACCGTCGTGTTCACCGGCACGCTGGAAAAGATGACGCGCGACGAGGCCAAGGCTTCGGCCGAGCGGCTCGGCGCGAAAGTATCGGGCTCGGTCTCGAAGAAGACGGACTATGTCGTCGCCGGTCCCGGCGCCGGCTCGAAGCTTGCCGAGGCCAAGAAGCTCGGCGTCGAGGTGCTGACTGAAGACGAATGGGCGAAGCTCATTCGCTGAGCTTCGCCCTTACAGGTCCGTTCGGGCGCTGTGCTTGATTAAATTCGTCCCATGAGCGCCAGCACGATCACGATGATCAGGATCAGGCCAAGCCCGCCGCCGGGATAATAGCCCCAGCCGGAGCTATACGGCCAAGTCGGCAGCGCGCCGATCAAAATCAGAATCAGAACAATAATCAGAATTGTCGAAAGCATGCGCGTTTCCTCGCTTTTCGGGCGGGCCGTGACGCAAACTCGCGGTGTTGCGAGTGGCCGTGCACGATCAAAACCAAAGTCGGGAAAGCAACGTGTCGCGACTAGGAAAGTTCCGCTTGCATCTCAGACGCAACGAGAGACGCGTTGCACTGCAACTAAAACTTCCGCGACCTAAGCCGCAAGCGGCGTCGTGGCCGCGATCAGCCATTCGCGCGCCTTGGCGTCGAGAAGCGGTGCGATCTGCTCGCGCACGCGCGCGTGATAGGCGTCGAGCCACGCGATCTCTTCGACCGTCATCAGCGCAGGCTCGATCAGGCGCGCATCGATCGGTGCGAGCGTCAGCGTCTTGAACGCATTCAGCGGCTTCTCAGCGCCGGCGACCGGCTTGGCCTCGGTGACAAGGATCAGATTCTCGATGCGGATCCCATAGGCATCGGTACGGTAATAGCCCGGCTCGTTGGACAAGATCATGCCGCGCTTGAGCGCGACATTGCCGAGCTTGGAAATGCGCGCCGGACCCTCGTGCACCGACAGATAGCTGCCGACGCCGTGGCCGGTGCCGTGATCGAAATCGAGCCCCTCGCGCCAGAGAAATTGCCGCGCCAGCGGATCGAGCTGCGCGCCCGACGTGCCGTCGGGAAACACCGCGCGTGCAATGGCGATATGGCCCTTGAGCACGAGCGTGAAATTCCTGCGCATGTCGGCAGTCGGCGTGCCGACCGCGAGCGTGCGGGTGATGTCGGTCGTGCCGTCTTCGTATTGGCCGCCGGAATCCACGAGGAACAGCTCACCCGATGCAATGCGCCGGTTGCTGCTGCGGCTGACGCGGTAATGCACGATGGCGCCATCCGGCCCGGCGCCGGCGATGGTCGGGAACGAGACGTCCTTCAGCACGCCGGTGTCGCGGCGGAAGCTTTCCAAGGCCTCGACCGCATCGATCTCGGTCAGACGTCCCTGCGGCGCTTCGCCATCGAACCAGGCGAGAAAGCGCGTCACCGCGGCGCCGTCGCGCAATTGCGCGGCCTTGGCGCCGGCGATCTCGGCAGCGTTCTTGATCGCCTTCATCGGCACGGCCGGATCGCCGCCACGTAGCACCTTGCCGCCGTTGTCGGCAATGAGCTTGGCGATGGCTTCCGGGCAAATGCCGGGATCGAGGCGCACCGCGCGCTGCGCCTTGCCAAGCGCCGAAAGATCGCGCGCGAATTCGTCATCGCCGTGCACATCCGCCAATTCTTCGAGACGATGCCGCACTTCGTTATCGAGCTTGCGGCCGTCGACATAAAGCGAGGGACGGCCGTCTCTCGGCACAATGGCGGAGGCGAGCACGACCGGCGTATGCGGCACATCATGGCCGCGGATGTTGAACAGCCACGATATCGATTGCGGATCGGACACGATCAGCGCATCGGCCTTCGCTTTGTCGATATCGGCACGCACGCGCGCGAGCTTGTCCGCCGCCGTTTCGCCGGCGTAACGCAGGTCGTGCAGCACGACAGCGCCCTGAGGCGCCGCCGGCCGGTTGGTCCAGCCGGTATCGAGCGGATTGTCGGCGACAGCGACCAGCGTCGCCTTGGCCGCTTCGCAGGCTTTGGCGAGCCGCTCGGCGCCGTCGACCGTGTGCAGCCAGGGCGAATAGCCGAGCTTCGATCCGGACGGCAGATTTTCCTCGATCCATTGCGTCGGCGGATGATCGACCAGATGCTCCACGGTGAAAGCCGACGCATCGACCTCGTCGCGCACCTGGATCAGATAGCGGCCGTCGACGAAAACCACCGCGCGATCGGCGAGCACGATGGCGAGCCCGGCCGAGCCGGTGAAGCCGGTGAGCCAGGCGAGCCGCTCGGCACACGGCGGCACATATTCGTTCTGATAGCGATCGGCGCGCGGCACGACGAAACCATCGAGGCCGCGGCGCGCGAGCTCGGCGCGCAACGCCTTCAGCCGCGGCGCAGTGGCGCCTTTTTCGCCGCGATCTTCGAAGGTCTGAAAATGGGCTTCAAACATCGGCGTAATCTATGGATGTGTGTGACGATGGGCAATGTCGGCGCTTCGTGTGCCGCGTCGAAGCACCAGCGTGGTCCAGCCGTCGAGCGTGGTGCGGCGCTCGAGCTTGAGCGGCCGATAGGCGGCGAGCACGGCATTGGCCTGCGCGTTCAAGATGCCGGAGAGCACGATGCGCCCGCCTGGCGCGAGAATGCCCCGGATCGGCGCCGCCAACCGCTTCAGAGGGCCGAGCAGGATATTGGCGAAGACGAGATCGAACGGAGTGCAGGCAAGGACCGTCCGTGCCGTGACGCCGTTCGCATGCATGAACGTGATGCCCGTGGCGCGATTGAGACGGGCATTGCCGCGCGCGACCTGCACGGAAGCGGCATCGATATCGGTGGCGACGACGACGCGCCGTAGCGCGCGCGCCGCGGCGATCGCCAGAACGCCGGTGCCGGTGCCGACATCCAGAATGCGCTGCGGCGTGCCGGACCGGCAAATGTCATCGAGCGCGATCAGACAGCCGCGCGTCGTGCCATGATGGCCGGTGCCGAAAGCAAGCGCCGCCTCGATCTCGATGCCGATATGATTTGGCGGCACCGCGTCGCGATCGTGGGCGCCGTGGATAACGAACCGGCCGGCAGTGACCGGCTTCAGTCCGGCAAGGCTCTCCCGCACCCAGTCTTTGGCGGCGACGGTCTCAAACCGCAGCGCTTTCGCCGCGTCGGAACCGGCGGCAATTGCGGTCAATTCGCGCAGGGCCGCTTCATCGGGATCGTCCCGGAAAAATATCGTGACGCGCCACCGGCCCCGCTCCGTTGGCGCACCCTGCCCGGTATCCACAAGGCTCACGGCGACTTCATCGGGCGCAAAGGTCTCGGCCAGAAAATCGCCGACCCGCCGCGCCGATAGTTCATCGGTTTCCAACACCGCCGCTCGGGTTTCGTCCGCAATCACGTCTGGCAAATTCATTGCTATCCTGGCATTTGGCAAAGTTTACACGTAATTCACAAGGGTTCCTGTCGTCCGGCCGCAATCTTCTGTAACAAACTTGTTCACAATGTCATCACCACTTTGTTCATGGCTTTTCCACAGAGCTTTCCGCAAATATTTGCACCGCTTATGCGCATTCGGCGCGCCGCACGGTGTTCATAATAGGCGCCGATAATCGGTAGGAAATCGCCGGGAGGTTGGAATGATCGTATCCGTTATTCGAATCCAATTCGCTGCCGCTATGGCACTGGCCTACATCTGCGGCTTCGCGCCGTACGCGCAGGCGCAAGCCGCGCCCGATTACGCCGCGCTGCTCGCGGCGCCGGACCGCAGCGATAGCGACAAGCAGGCCGACCAGCGGCGCGATCCGCTGCCGTTGCTGCAATTCGCCGGCCCTCGTCCGGGCATGAAAGTGCTCGATATGGGCGCCGGCGGCGGTTATTCGACCGAACTGATGGCGCGCGCAGTAGCCCCGAACGGCAAGGTCTATGGCCAGAACCCGCCGGACGCGAGCGACAAGATGAAAGCCGCGTTCGCGGCGCGGCTGGAATCGCCGGGCATGAAAGACGCCGTGGCCGACGCACAGCCGTTCGATAATCCGGCGCCGTCCGGCGTCAACGATCTTGATCTGATCACATTTCTCTTCTTCTACCACGACACCACCTACATGCCCGTCGACCGCGTTGCGATGGATAAGGCGATGTTTGCAGCGCTCAAGCCGGGCGGCCTGCTGATCATCGCCGATCACGCCGCACAGCCGGGCCAAGGTACAACGGTCGGCAAGACCCTGCACCGGATCGACGAAGACACGCTCAAGCAGGAGGTCGAAGCCGCCGGCTTCAAGCTGGTCGGCGAAGGCAATTTCTGGCGCAACAGCGCCGACACCAAGGACTATCCGAGCTACAAGAAGGATGTACCGATCGACAATTTCGTGCTGAAATTCCAGAAGCCGAACTAGAACGCCCGCAAGGGAGCAAGCTTGGAATAGTTTCGGAGCCCGCGTCACCAACGACGCGGGCTTTGTCCATCGTGACAAGATATATGGGCGGAAATGACCGATACATCTGCTGCGCAAGCCCGCACGATCAAAGCCGCGGTGGTCCGCAACAAAGGCGGACCGTTTCGCATCGAAACGCTGAGTGTCGAGACGCCGCGTCCCGATGAAGTGCTGGTGCGCATCGTCGCCTCCGGCATGTGCCACACCGATATCGTCATTCGCGATCAGGTCTATCCGGTGCCGCTGCCGATCGTGCTCGGGCATGAGGGCGCGGGCGTGGTCGAGAGCGTCGGTGCCAACGTCCGCAAGGTCTCGCCGGGCGATCATGTCGTCTTGAGCTTCATGTCCTGCGGCCATTGTGCGCGCTGCGTCGCCGGCGAACCGGCTTATTGCGCCAAGGGCCATCCGCTGTGCTTCGGCGGCGCCCGCGAAGATGGCACGACGGCGATGCGCGACAGCGCGGCGGCCAAGGTGCACGATCATTTCTTCGGCCAATCGTCGTTCGGCACTTATGCGCTCGCCCATGAACGCACGGCGGTCAAAGTACCCAAGGACATGCCGCTGGAACGGCTTGGACCACTCGGCTGCGGCATCCAGACCGGCGCCGGCGCGGTGATGAATGCGCTCAAAGTCGGACCCGGCGACAGCTTCGTCACTTTCGGTGCCGGCAGCGTCGGGCTGAGCGCAGTGATGGCGGCGCGGATCGTCGGCGCCGCGATCATCATCGCGGTCGACGTGATCGCCTCGCGGCTTGAACTCGCCAAGGAGCTCGGCGCGACGCATGTGGTGAACGCCAAGAACGAAGATCCGGTCGCTGCGATTCAAAAGATCACGGCAAGTGGCGCCGACTTCGTGCTCGAAACGACCGGCCGGCCGGAAGTGGTTCGCCAGGCGGTCGACGCGCTCGGCACCCGCGGCACTTGCGGCATTGTCGGCGCGGCGCCGATCGGCACGGAGGCCAGCTTCGACATGGGCGGCTTGATGTCGCCTGGCAAAGCGATCCGCGGCATCATCCAGGGCGACAGCGTGCCGGAGTTGTTCATCCCGCAGCTGATCGAACTGCATCGCCAGGGCCGCTTTCCGTTCGATCGCCTGATCAAGTTCTACACGCTCGACGAGATCAATCAGGCCGCCGCCGACAGCGAAAGCGGCACGACCATAAAGCCGATCCTGCGCATGGGTTAGAGTTGGCCCTAACGCAGCCGAAAACCGCTTCTTCATGCGTCTCACGCAAGGCTTGGCTTGACGCATCCGCTCATGCCCTTTCTCATGACGGCATTGGTGCAAGAACAAGAACCGGAAAAGGGGTAACCATGGCAAGAATGAACCGGCGCTCGGCGCTCAAACTGTTGGCCGCGGTAGGCGCGATGCAAGGCGCGACCGAAACATCCTTCGCCGACGACTATCCGTCGCGGCCGGTCACGATCCTCACGCCTTATGCCGCCGGCAGCGCCACCGACACGGCGGCGCGCCTGATCGGCAAATACCTGCAGGACGCGCTGCGTCAGCCGTTCATCATCGAGAACCGCGAGGGCGCCATCGGCATGATCGCCGCCGAAGCCACCGCTCGCGCCGCGCCGGACGGCTATACGCTTCTGCTCACCTCGAACAGCACGCATTCGGCGGCTCCCGGCCTGTTCAAGAAAGTGCCCTACGATCCGATCATGGATTTCACGCCGATAGCGCGCATCGGCAGCTTCCCCTCCTTCATCGCGGTGACCAACGATCTGCCGGTCAAGTCGATGCAGGAGCTGGTCGCTTACGCCAAGGCAAATCCCGGCAAGATCAATGCCAGCTACGGCAATTCGACCGGCCGCATCACCACCGAAATCTTCAAGCGCCGGCTCAATCTCGACATCACCCCGGTCGCCTATCGCAGCAATCCGGCCGCGGTGACCGACCTGATGGCCGGCCATGTCCAGATGGGCGTGCCGGATTTCTCGACCGGACTGCCACTGCTGAAGGCCGAAAAGATCCGCGCCCTCGCCGTCCTGACCAAAGAACGCGATGCGACGCTGCCGGACGTGCCGACCTTGGACGAGACCGTCATGCCCGGCTACGACCTGCTGGCCTGGACCGGCATGTTCGGACCGGCGGGCCTGTCGCAGACCGTCGTCGAGACGCTGGCGAGACCAATCGAGACGGCGCTGTCGGAGCCGGACGTGCGCAAACGCTTCCGCAATTCCGGCGTCGAAGTCTCCTGGATCGGTCCCGCGGGATTTCCCGACTACGTCGCGACCGAACTGGTGAAATGGACGACGCTGATCAAAGCCGCCGGCATCGAGCCGGAGTAAACCGCGCACAATTACTGCAACTGATCCTTCACCGCCGCGAGGCCGGCATTGACGCAATCGTCGTCGACGCCCGGCGAGCCGGAGACGCCGATACCGCCGATGACCTCGTCGCCGACCTTGATCGGCTGACCGCCCGGAATCGCGATCACATTCGGCAGCGTGACCTGCTGGTGGGCGACCGATTTGGGATCTTCCAGCTTTTTTGCGTATTCCGCCGTCGGCTGTTTGAAGGTCATCGCGGTGTAAGCCTTGCGCCGGGCATTCTCCGTCGTGTGCGGAGAGGCGTTGTCGTTGCGCATCTCGACGATCGTCATGCCGTCGCGATCGACCACGACGGCGGAAACCATATAAGTCTTGGCCGCACAGGCGGCGACGGCCTCTTGGGCAAGCTTCACCGCGACGCTGAGCGGAATATCCTTGTGCATGATCACCGCCGCTTGCGCCGGCAGAACGACGGCGCCAAGCGCGCAGGCAATAACCGAAAATCCGACAAAACGACCGACACGACGAACAACCGACATGTTTCTCTCCCTGAAATAAACGCGTCCGCTGTCGTGGCGAACAACGGACGCGTCAACCTATTCCATTTTCAAAGACAACACTGCGTCGGCCGAACGGCCTGCGCTCAACAGCGCGTGATCACCACTGCCGGTAATAGCCCTGGCCGTTATAGGGCTGCTGCTGCTGGTAATAGCCCTGGTTGCCGGAATAGCCGGGGGGCGGCGGCTGCGGCGGGAAACCACCGGGCTGCACATAGGCCGGGCGCGGCGGCGCATAGACTTGCTGGCCATACATCTGCTGCGTGCCGTAACCCTGCCGACCGTATTGGTCCTGCTGGCCGTATTGCTGCTGTTGGGGCTGTTGGCCGTAACCTTGCGGCTGGCTGTAACCTTGCTGGCCGTAGCCTCGCTGGCTGTCGTCGGGCGCGATCTGCTGCGGCTGCCCCGAATAGGCCGTCTCGTTGACCGGCAGACGCGAACGCGCCACCGGCATGTTATCGCCGTGGGGCGTGCGACCGGCGATGGCCACTTTGGTATTGGCCATGCCCTCCTTCTTCACCAGGTCGAACAGCGTGGCGGCATGATCGGGTGAGAGGCGGATACAGCCGTGCGAGACCGGCAGGCCGAGATGCTTGACGTCGAAGAAGCCATGGATGGCATGGCCCTTCAGGTCGATGAAGATCGCATGCGGCATGGGCGCATTGTCCCATTCCTGCGAGAAGTGATCGGCGTCCATGCGGTTCGGCTTGAATTCGCCGGTCGGCGTGTCGTAGCCGGGCCGTCCGGTCGACACCGGCCAGTCGTAGCGCTGGCTGCCGTCGACCGCGACCGTCATGTGCTGGGTAGATTTGTCGATATTGATCTGGATGTCGGCGCGCGCCGCCGAGGCGAAGGGGATGGTCAACACCGCGGCGAAAACGGCCGTCGAAAAATGCCAAAAGTAATGGCGCGAACAGAGAATCCGCGAAGAGCAAACGGCTGTGCCGGAACGCATGGATTTACCTATTGTCAGGTCGCCCCGTAATGAGAATTCTGGCGCTTGCTTTTGGTTCAAATCAAGACCCGTCTCGGCCCGCCGCAATCACGTTTCGGCGAAATAGTGAATGGAATGCGGCGGCAAAGCAAAGAAAGACCGCGCTTTCCGTCATCCTCCGGTGACCGCCTTGTGACCCTTCGCACGACGCCATCTGCCGCGCTCAATGCCGTTTGAAATATTGCACGGCGCGCTCGTGCTTCTCCGCCGCCGCGCGCGACTTGAAGGTGCCGAGATTGCGGCGCCGGCCGGTCTTGGGATTCTTCTTGCGTGAATAGAGCCGGTACTGGCCGGTGGCGAGTTTGCGGATCATGGCATGCGCTCCCGACGCACATTTGCCTTTTCATAGCAAAACCTCCTGCCCGCATTTGTTCCTGCATTAGACCGCGCAATCTGTTCTCGCGGCGTCGCTCGGCGCGCCCTCTCCCCTCGCGGGAGAGGGCATCGCGGGCGTTTCGACTGGCACGAACGGGTGAGGGGGCGGCGCAACCCCTCACCCTGTTCTTGGTGTTGACGCGCCGAGCAGCCTCTCCCCCAAGAGGAGAGGGCACTGCGATGAGCGCTCCCGTTCTCGCAAGCGCATCTGCGCGCGAGCGTTCGTGACGCCACGGTCAAATTGCACAAACGAATAAGGGAAGCGGAGCGCCGAGAGGCGCATCCAACCATGGCGGCATCTTACGGATGCCGCGCGCATCCAGCGGGATGCGCTCGCCTTTCGGCGCTCCACCGCGGCTCTCGTTTAGGCGACCGAACGCCACCACTCAGCTTCGGGCCGCGCTTCCTGGCGGCGAATGCGAGCGGGCTTGAGGCCCTCTTCGCCGTCAGTACAGCCAGACACCTGGCAGACCGGTCGTCATGCCGGCCGGGTCGATGCCCAAAGCCGCCCGGGAGCGGAGTGCAAATCCGCGCGCAGGCGCCGCACTCGCTCCGCATTCAGGAATGCCTTCCGGAAAGCGTCCCTTACGTGAGCGAGATTCACATGATGTAACTATTTCAGTGACATTTGTCAATGGAGACGTGACGATAATCCTGCCCCACGATAGCGGGGAAGGGGGACCACCGAAGGGTGGTGGAAGGGGCGTCGGTCTCGACGAAACTCTTTCGACGACAGGGAAGCGACGAGTTAGACGCCCCTTCCACCGCACTTCGTGCGGTCCCCCTCCCCCGTTTTCACGGGGGAGGATGCTATGCGCCAAACCCTTCGCGCTTCCACCGCACGATGGCCTGGTCGAGCGCGGAGAGGAACGCCGAACGGTCGCGCGGCGCGAACGGTTTTGGACCGCCGGTGATCTCGCCCGAACTGCGCAGCGAATCAATCAGGTTGCGCGTCGCCAGCGCCGCGCCGACCGAATCCTCGGTGAACGGCTTGCCGTTCGGCGCGATCACGCTGGCGCCCGTCTTCACGCAGCGGCTCGCCAGCGGCACGTCGGCGGTGACGACAATGTCGCCGCGCCGCGCGCGCTCGGCGATCCAGTTGTCGGCTTCGTCCATGCCGGCGGCGACGACGACGCGCTCGATCATCTCATCGCGCGGCACCGCGATCGGTGAGTTGCTGACGACGAAGACTTTGAGCGCCGTGCCCTTGAGCAGGTGGCGTTCGGCGACGCGGTAGATTTCGTTCTTTACCGGGCAGGCGTCTGCGTCGATGTAGATCGAGATCTGAGTCACTTCGAGCAGGCTTCTGGTGCCGATGGGCGCTTCTGCAAGGCGGAGGTGATGCCGAAGACGCGAAAGAAAGTATCGAGGACGCCGGTCAGGAGGCCGCGGCGGGCGCTTCCGTCATCGTGTAGGTGTGCTCGACGCTGTCATAGACGGAGACCTGAACGACCGGGTAGCTCTTCTTGATGGCCAGCGCCGCCGCCTGCGCGACTTCCATCTCGGCATACGAGCCCTTGGTTTGCCGGTCGACTTGCAGCAGATACCGGCCGCGCTCCGGCCGCTTGCTTTGCGAGAAAACTTCCACGACGTCGTCTTCGCCCGCGGAATCTTTCTTTGCAGGCATTTTCATTTGGCGCGAAGCCATCCGGAACTCCTTTGTGGGGGGAGCGCTCAATATGGTGCAGCGGAATGCGGAACGCCAGAGATATGTGAGGCGTTCATGCGTCGGCGTTGGTTAAGAAGGTGATCATCCTGTTCCGCTAACCTAAGAATCGCTACCATACGCCACGGTTTCGCCGTCGATCTTTGGGCTCCGTATCGCGAATCTCGCTTTCCCCGAGGAATGCATGAAAAATCGATTAATCCCTGCCGCCGCTGTGACTCTCACGGTCGCGCTGATGCCCTTGATGGCCGCGCCTCCCGCCGGCGCCGCGCAGCATGCGGGGCGCGCCCAGGCCGTGGCAGCGAAGGCGCCGCGGCCGGCCGCGGAACCGATCATGGCCATCGTATCGATCAAGAACCAGCAGGTGACCTTCTACGACGCCGACGGCTGGATCCTGCACGCGCCGGTTTCGACCGGCACCACCGGACGCGAGACCCCGGCCGGCGTCTTTGCCGTCGTCGAGAAGAACAAGGATCATCATTCGAGCCTCTATGACGATGCCTGGATGCCGAACATGCTGCGCATCACCTGGAACGGCATCGCGCTGCACGGCGGCCCCCTGCCCGGCTACGCCGCCTCGCATGGCTGCGTGCGCATGCCTTACGATTTCGCCGCGGGCGTGTTCGACAAGGCGCCGATGGGAATGCGGGTGATCATCGCGCCGGGCGACGCCGAGCCGGTCGCGTTTTCCGATCCGAAGCTGTTCGTGCCCAAGCCGGATGCGATCGGTGCCATCCCGGAGCGTGCGCAAGCGCTTGCCCGCGACGCGGACGAGGCCACCAAGGCGGCGGCCGCCGCGAAACCCGCCGCCGTAGCGGCAAAGCGTGAGGCTGCCGCAGCGACGGCGGCGGCGCGCAATCTCGAAGTCGGCCAAGAAGCGCGCCGATGCCGAACTCGCTTACGCCGAGAGGGACATTGCGAGCGCCAAATCGGACCGAACCAGGGCCATGGCCCAGGACTTCAAGCAAAAGAACGCTGACAAAATCGCGGCGATGCCGGCGCAGCTCGACGCCGCCAAGGCCGACGCCAAGGCCAAGCAGGATGCCGCCGCGGCCGCCGAAGACGCGGTCAAGACGGCCGAGGCCAAGCGGACCGCAGCCGTCCAGGCCGCCACCGACGCCAAGCTCGCCGGCGCGCCGGTGTCGATCTACATCAGCCGCGCGACGCAGAAGCTTTACGTGCGGCGCGACACCCATAAGCGGGTTCCGGACGGCGGCGAGATGTACGACTTCAGCCAGGAATTCCCGGTCACGATCAAGGATCCCGACAAGCCGATCGGCACGCACATCTTCACGGCCGTGGCGCGCGACGGCCAAGGCACTGGGAGTAGCCTGCGCTGGACCGAAGTCTCGATCGACAACAGCGACAGCGCCAAGGACGCGCTCGACCGCATCACCTTCCCGCAGGAAGTGCTCGACCGCATCGCGCCGACCGCGGTGCCGCTGTCCTCGATCATCATCTCGGACGAGCCGCTGAGCAGCGAAACCAACTATCGCACCGAGTTCGTGGCGGTGCTGAGCAACCAGCCGCAGGGCGGCTTCGCCAACCGCGCGCGCTCGCCGGAGATGATCGCACGCGACGATTACGGATCCGGCTGGGGCTTCGGCCGCCAGCGCGAATGGGCGGCCCCGTCATACGGCTATAGCCGGCCGACCAGCAGCCGGTCCTATTACCAGCCGCGGGGTTGGTGGAATTAGCTGGCGTTCCCCTCCCCCTTGTGGGGAGGGAGACACTGGGGAAGCGCCTCGCCAAATTCCTCACGCTGCGCTTGCAAAGAGCCCGCGCGTGAGGTTGCCGAAAGCGAAGGTCTTTTGGTCTGCTCTTGATGTGGCGCGGAAATTCAATACCTGACTGTCCAAGACCCTGGACGCAGCCGGAGCGCGCGTCGTCATGCGGAGAGCTTGGAATGAAATGGCTTCTTATCGGGATCGCGCTGCTTGTTTCGTCCGCTCATCCCGCGCGCGCCACGGACCTGGACTGCATCAGCACGACATTCAATCTGCTGTCTCCCAACGACAAAGTGTGCGTCAGCGTCTTCGAGGATCCGCACGTGCCCGGCGTGGCCTGCCATATCTCGCAGGCGCGCAAAGGCGGCTGGGGTCAGGCCTTGGGGTTGAATGAGGACCCGTCCAATTTTTCGATCGCATGCCGGCAAATCGGCCCGATCGATGCCGACCTCTCCAAGCTGAGCGACAAGGAAGAGGTGTTCAGCGAAAAGACCAGCATCTTTTTCAAGACCACCCGGATTTATCGCTTGCTGGACAAGCCGCATAACACGCTCGTCTACCTGGCGATCAGCACCAAGATCGTCAACGGTTCGCCGGCGAACGCGATCAGCACCGTTCCGATCATGCCGTCGCAACATTGACGGGGGGCGTGCGCACACCGCAGTGCCGCTACTACCAGCCCGCGGCTGGTGGAACTTAGCGAGCGCGGCTCACCGCAAAGGCGAGACCTAGCGAGAATTTCTGGATTTCCGCTCGTTGGGAATGAGCGTGACGCCCGTCTTCATCATTGCCGCGCTCGGTCCAGCGCCCGTGCCGTCTCTCCCTATAGGCCGTCGGGTCGGATCGGCGGACACCATTGCGAGTTGCACCTAATAATCTTACAATCAATCGCGCTGCGTCGATCGCGATCTTGCAAAGTCACGGGCGTCTGCAGACAGATTGACCGTAGCTTTTCATGGAACAAATCAAGCATCTCTTGCAAGTTTCTGCTCACTGGCTTTTTGTTCGAGGTGGGCACGCATTTCATCTGGCGCTCGATTCCGTAAATCGGCTTCGTGACTGGCCACCGCTGCCGTACGTGATCGTAGCCGGCATCGCCGTCGCAATATACTGGCGATACCATTCTTGGAAGTCTGGATGGCTCTCAGGCGAGATCGATAGAGAAATACGGCGATTGCAGCGCCGAAAACTAAGATCGATCATCGAAGCCTTCAAACGAATCACCTTGGTCGGCATCTATCGTGGCTGCCGCGCAGGTTTATATCGCTCTATCGACGCAGTTGATCGATATCTGCGAAGAGATGCCTGGTTAGGAATTCTCGCATTCTCTTTTCCTTCCTTTGCTTCGTTTTTCCTCGTAAGTGCTCTTCTCTTGGTATTTTTTGCTGTTCCTCACATGCATTCAGTTTCGCTGGTAATGCCATCTGCATCGCTAAAAGATTTGTCCCGAGAACTTGCAGATGAGGAAAGCCCGAGGAAGGTTTTTGAGGGATTGATCGTCGTCGCGGTAGCGTTGATTGTGTTCGTAGCAGAATCAATTCGCAACTCAAGAAACGCCGAGCAAAAGCGAGTTCTTCTGCGGATCAGCAGCCTTTGGCCTCTAACTCTAGCTGTCACACTTTTCCCCGTTGGGTATCTCTTTGGAAAGCTAACTGGATGGATCGCGATTCTGATCATCCTGGTTACGCTTTGGGCGATTTGGCAATTCGGTCGGGTTATTCGAAATCTTCTCGATGCGGATTTGCAGGAGGAAAGCAAGAAACGTCTTCTGAAAGACCGCGTTCGTGACTTGATCATGCAGTCTGTCAGGGAACGTGTCGGTAACAATATTCTCCTCCGAAAGATTGGGCCCGACCGAGAAATCAAGCTCAAATACACGCCATCACGTTCGTGGATAGGAGGACGGCAGCGAGACTACGTATTTATTGATTCTTCGCGTAGCGGCTGGATTTCTGATGTGAACTTCAATGAATTGCATTCGTTAGCGGACGTAATCGAGCGACGATTAACCAACTCGACGAGAAAGGACCGTACGTTGCGCAAAGTCGCGTGAGCTATCCGGCATGGGGTGAAGGATACGGACGTAGTTTGGCGCACGCAGAGGATCAGATGGGATTCTCGACGCTTAACGGATACGCGCCCAATAGATCGAATACGCCGTCGACGAGATTATTTGCTGAGATCGACGAAGCCCTAGCATCTAAGGACTGGTTAAATCCCATTCTGTTGCACACCCTATCTTTCTTTGCGCCGTTCGAAGGAATTACGAACGACGCTCGTTTTATTTCAAGTTACCGACTTGATTGCCCGAAAACTGCATTTCACGGCTCGCCGGGGTTCGCAGGTGTATTTAGGTGGCGAGACAAACACGTTCCGGTATTCAGACTTTTTATCCAAGAACAAAATCTCCAAAACAAAGCCCTTCTTCTCGATCTTCCCCGTTTCGCAAAGTGGGACCACTACGTCCCCATGGAGGCAGAGGAAGAGCAGCAATACATTTCGGATTTCCTATATATCAAGGTCACAGACCTAAATGCTGATGATGCGAGACGCGAGACTTTAATTCGCGAAAATCCAAGATGGCTTAACGAGCAGCCAGACAAAGACCGCTTCCTGCGTGCGCGCGTTATTTTGAATATCTACGAAAAGTTTCGCATCCAGCTGCTGGATCGTTCTGCATCCTCGGCTTGGGATGTGATACCTGAGGACGACGAACAAGGGTGATGTTCTCTATAGAGAGTGCTTTTTAGCCATCACACCCGCTCCACAAAACTATCCACCACGCGCTTCTCGCCGGCCCGGTCGAACTGAATCGTCAGCTTGTTGCCGTCGACGGCGCTGACGTTGCCGTTGCCGAATTTCTGGTGGAAGACGCGATCGCCGACATTGAAGGCGGAGACGGTGCCGGTGGATTTGGCGACGAGTTCGCCTTCGATGGTGAGCGGCACGCGCGGCTTGTTGCCTTCACGGGTACGCGGGCGCGGCGGGTTTGAGAAATCGTCCGCGTCGTAATCGGCTTCGGCGTCCGAGAAGCCGGCGTTGTACGCCTTGGCCGCTTGCGCGCGCTGCCAGCCGGGCGTCTTGTAGCTCGAGCCGAACGAGGTGGCGCTGTCGAAGCGTGAGGCGCCGTAGCCGCCATAGCCGCCGAACCCGCCCTGCAATTCCGTGACCTCGACATCGGCTTCCGGCAATTCGTCGAGGAAGCGCGAGGGGATGTTGGTTTGCCACAGGCCGTGCATGCGGCGGTTGGTGGCGAAATAGATCTTGGCCCGCTTGCGGGCGCGGGTCAGCCCGACATGCCCCAGGCGGCGCTCCTCTTCGAGGCCGGCGCGGCCCTGGTCGTCGAGCGTGCGCTTGCTCGGAAACACGCCCTCTTCCCAGCCGGGCAGGAACACGGTGTCGAATTCGAGTCCCTTGGCCGAATGCAGCGTCATGATGTTGACGGCGTCGGCCTCGGCGCCGCGCTCGTTGTCCATGACCAGCGAGATGTGTTCGAGAAAGCCTTGCAGGTTCTCGAAGTCCTCCATGGAGCGGACCAACTCCTTGAGGTTCTCGAGCCGGCCGGCGGCGTCGGCGGAGCGATCCTTCTGCCACATCTCGGTGTAACCGGACTCGTCGAGGATGATCTCGGCGAGCTCGTTGTGCGGCAGCGCATCGCGCTGCTTGCGCCAGCGGTCGAAGGCGTCGAGCACGCCGCGCAGTGCGCCGCGCGGCTTGGGCTTGAGTTCGTCGGTCTCGATGACGGCGCGCGCGGCCTCGGTGAGCGGCACGCGGCGCTTGCGGGCATGATCGTGCAGCAGCTGCACGGTGGCGTCGCCGAGCCCGCGCTTGGGCACGTTGACGATGCGCTCGAAGGCCAGATCGTCGGCCGGTGAATTGACCACGCGCAGATAGGCGAGCGCGTCGCGGATTTCGGCGCGCTCGTAGAAGCGCGGGCCGCCGATGACGCGATAAGGCATCCCCAGCGTGACAAAGCGGTCTTCGAACTCGCGCATCTGGAACGAGGCGCGGACCAGGATGGCGATCTGATTGAGCGAATGGTCTTGACGCTGGAGCTGCTCGATCTCCTCGCCGACGGCGCGGGCTTCCTCTTCCGAATCCCACGAGCCGGTGACGGAGACTTTCTCGCCGGGCACGTCGTCGGTGCGCAGCGTCTTGCCGAGGCGGCCTTCGTTATGCGTGATCAGGTGCGAAGCGGCGGCGAGGATGTGGCCGGTGGAGCGGTAATTGCGTTCCAGGCGGATGACCTTGGCGCCGGGGAAATCGTGCTCGAAGCGCAGGATGTTGTCGACCTCGGCGCCGCGCCAGCCGTAGATCGACTGATCGTCGTCGCCGACGCAGCAGATGTTTTTGGGTTGAGCACCTCCCCCTGCAGGGGGGAGGTCGGCTCGCGTCAGCGAGCCGGAAGGGGCTGGCGGCGGTGCAGGAGATGCTTGACCTCCCCACCCGGGACTGCCTTCGGCAGTCCCACCCTCCCCCTGCAGGGGAGGGTGACTGCTTCTTTGCGCCAGCAAGCGCAGCCACAGATACTGCGCGACGTTGGTGTCCTGATATTCGTCGACCAGAATGTATTTGAAGCGGCCCTGATATTGGCGGAGCACATCGGGGTGCTCGCGGAACAGGCGGATGTTCTCCAGCAGCAGGTCGCCGAAATCGGCGGCGTTGAGAATCTTCAGCCGCTCCTGAAACGCCTTGTAGAGTTTCAGCCCCTTGCCGTTGGCGAAGACGGCGGCCTCGCCCGATGGCACCTGGTCCGGCGTCAGCCCGCGGTTCTTCCAGCCGTCGATCAGGGCGGCGAGCACGCGGCCGGGCCAGCGCTTCTCGTCGATGCCTTCGGCGTCGAGCAATTGCTTGAGCAGCCGGACCTGGTCGTCGGTGTCGAGAATGGTGAAGTCGCTCTTGAGCCCGACCAGCTCGGCATGGCGGCGCAGGATCTTCACGCCGATCGAGTGGAAAGTGCCGAGCCAGGGCATGCCCTCGACCACGCCGCCGACGATCTCGCCGACGCGATGCTTCATCTCGCGCGCCGCCTTGTTGGTGAAGGTGACGGCGAGGATCTCGCCCGGCCGGGCGCGGCCGAGGCTGAGAATGTGGCCGATGCGCACGGTGAGCACGCGGGTCTTGCCGGTGCCGGCGCCCGCCAGAACCAGGACCGGGCCCTCGAGCGTCTCGACCGCCTCGCGCTGCTCCGGATTGAGGCCGGCCAGATAAGGCGCGCCGGCGGCGCCCATGCCCGCGGCGGCTTGTTGTGCGCGCGCGGCAATGCCGCCGCGCGCCGGTTGCGGCGCGGGTTCCACCGATTCGAGGTTGCGCTTTAAGGGGTCAGCCAAAGCTCTTTCGCGCCCAAAACCTACTGATTCTCACGGGAGTAAGATGGCATTTGGATCGGGCTTTTACGAGGCTTGCCGATTGTCCTCCCCTGCAGGGGGAGGACCGACGGACCGCAGGTCCGTCAGGTGGGGCCGTCGTTCGCGACTTCTGCACTTTCCCACCCCGCGCGCTGTGCGCGCGACCCTCCCCCTGCAGGGGCGGGTTTATTTCTCAGGGTTTCGACGGGTCGTAAGCCTCGCGCTTGGCATTGGCGATCTCGATCAGCGCGCGCGCGGCCTCGCGATCCTGCTTGAGGAACGCGGCGAAGCCTTCCGGCGTCGTGGTCGCCGGGACCACGGCGTTCTTGTCGAGGAACGCCTTGAATTGCGGATCGGTGAATTGCTTGACGAAAGCGGCGTTGAGCTTGGCGACGATCTCGGGCGGCGTGCCCTTGGGCACAGCGAGGCCCCACCAGCCCTGGCCGGGATAACCGCCGAAGCCGACTTCGGCGAAGGTCGGCACGTCGGGCAACAGCGGCGAGCGCTGCGCCGAGGTCACCGCCAGCGCCTTGGCCTGGCCGGCCTGGATCAGCCCCATGAAATTGCCGACGCCGAAGCGCGTCATCTGCACTTCGTGCGCGGCGATGGCCTGCGCGGCCGGACCGCCGCCTTTATACGGAATGCCGACGATCTGTGTCTGCCACTGATTGTTCAGCCAGCGCAGGAAGAGATCGGGAAAGGAGCCTTCGCCGAGCGTGGCATAATTCAGCCCGCTAGGCTTGGATTGCGCCAGCGCTTTCAGCTCGGCGACCGAATTGACGCCGAGGCTCGCCGGCACGAAGACGCCTTCGATCAGCCAGAACAGCCGCGTCACCGGCACGAAGTCCCGGTCCGGATCGTAGGGCAGATTGCTGAACAGCAGCGGATTGTAGGACATGGTCGAGTGATAGATGACGCAGATCGTATAGCCGTCGGGGGTGGCCTGCGCGCAGTTCTGGCCGGCGACGATGCCGGAGGCGCCGCCGAGATTTTCGACGACGACAGGCTGGCCGAGCTCCTGCTGCAGATGCCCGGCGGCGGTGCGCATGATGACATCGGTGACGGAGCCCGCGGCGATCGACACGATCATCTTGACCGGCCGGCTCGGATACGTGTCGGCGCGCGCCGTGAGCGGCAGCGCCGTCAAGCCAAGCAGCAAACACACTGCGCGTGTCATCAATCTCGTCACGGCGTTTCTCGCTCCCGAATTTTTCGCCACCCGCTTTGGGGCTATTTGTTTTCACGCTGACCGCGGTCACGGTCAGAAAAAAGCGCCGCTATGTCAATGAGACGGTATGGCGACTGACGGTCCGGCGGCCGGACGCTGAGGTCTTAACTCTTCTCCGGCATGGCGATGCGCCGGCCGGCGGCTTCCGGGATCGGCAGCGCGGCGTGCGCGGCGCGCATGCGCGCCAGTTGCTTGGCGACGGCGGCGGGAAACGGCGCGGTCTTCTGCTTGTCCATGTCGACATGCAGCGCCATGTTTTCGGACGTCGCCGACAGCCAGCCTTCCTCGGCATGAAACAGCTGCTCGAAATAATGCAGCCGCTTGGTGTCGTAGCCGAGCAGCTGGAACGTTGCCCGCACCCGGTCGCCGGCATGCAGCTCGCGCAGATAGCGGACATGGACTTCGGCGGTGTAGCAGGAGTGGCGGCTGCGCCCGACGTAATCGAGCCCGCAGCCGAGCAGCTCATAGGCCTCGTCGACGGCGCGGTCGAACAGCACGTTGTAATAGGCCATGTTGAGATGGCCGTTATAGTCGATCCAGCCGTCCTCGATCCGCATCGGCGAGGAGACGAAGGGCGCGAAGAACGCGGGCTCGAGATCGAGACGGTCCAGCATTTCGACAGAGTGGCGGATTCGGCGCGTTCGGCGCAAGAGCGAAAGAGCGTTAATGCGCTTGATTTATCAGGTCCGGGCCGCCAGTTTGGCTCCAGAAACAGCATCGCCTTCAGATGCGGCGCATAAGAGGAAACGCTCCGGCAATGGCAGTCGTCGAGGCCACCCAACAACAAGACCGCAAGGCGGCCGGCAAGGTGATCGCGGCGCTCGGCGCGCGATATGGCAACCGGCTCTCGACCGCGCCGTCGGTGCGCGAGCAGCACGGCCACACCACGACCTGGATCGCGAACCAGCCGCCGGACGCGGTGTTCCTGCCGCATACGACCGACGAGGTGCAGGAAGTGGTGCGGCTGTGCGCGGCCGAGCGCGTGCCCGTGATCGCCTTCGGCACCGGCACCTCGCTGGAAGGCCAGGTCAACGCGCCGCGCGGCGGCCTCTGCCTGGATTTCCGCGAGATGAACCGCGTGCTCGCAGTGCATGCCGAGGATCTCGACTGCGTCATCGAGCCCGGCGTCACGCGCAAGCAGCTCAACGAATTTCTGCGCGACAAGGGCCTGTTCTTTCCGATCGATCCCGGCGCCGATGCCTCGCTCGGCGGCATGGCGGCGACGCGCGCGTCCGGCACCAATGCGGTGCGCTACGGCACCATGAAGGACAATGTGCTGTCGCTCAAAGTCGTGCTGGCGAGTGGCGAGGTGATCACGACGGCGAGCCGGGCCAAGAAATCCGCCGCCGGCTACGATCTCACCCGGCTGATGGTCGGCTCCGAAGGCACGCTCGGCATCATCACCGAATTGACGCTGCGGCTGTCCGGCATTCCGGAAGCGATCGCGGCCGGCATCTGTCCGTTTCCCTCGGTCGAGGCGGCGTGCAATGCGACCATTCTCACCATCCAGTCCGGCATCCCGGTGGCGCGGATCGAACTGCTCGACGAGATGCAGGTGAAGGCGTGCAACGCTTATTCCAAGCTCGGCCTCCCGGAAACGCCGCTGCTGCTGCTGGAATTTCACGGCACCGAAGCCGGTGTCGCCGAGCAGTCGGCGCGCTTCGGCGACATAGCCGCCGAACTCGGCGGCGGCCCGTTCGATTGGGCCACCAAGGCGGAAGACCGCACGCGGCTGTGGCAGGCGCGGCACGACGGCTATTGGGCGGTGAAGGCGCTGCGGCCCGGCGCCACCGCGCTGGCGACCGATGTCTGCGTGCCGATCTCGCGGCTTGCCGAATGCGTGACGGAATCGCAGCGCGATCTCGCGGACAGCGGACTCGTGGCGCCGATCGTCGGCCATGTCGGCGACGGCAATTTCCACATGTCGCTGTTGATCGATCTCGACGATGCCGATCAGTGGAAGCGCGCCAAGGCGTTCCTGGAGCGGCTGGTCGACCGCGCGCTCGCCATGGACGGCACCTGCACCGGCGAGCACGGCGTCGGCCAGGGCAAGATGAGATATCTTTTGGCCGAGCACGGCGAGACGGCGCTCGACACCATGCGCGCGATCAAGCGGGCGCTCGATCCGCTCAATATTTTAAATCCCGGGAAGATTGTTCAGCTCTGAAAAACGTAGATGGCCGGAACAAGTCCGGCCATGACGCGCTGTTGTTACGCCGATTGAAAAAATCGGACGTCGGTTACTGCGGCTGCCTATTCCGGCCGCAGCACCGCTGGCGAGCCTTGCGGCACCATCATCATTTCCCGCGGCGCCGGATTGGCGGGCGCGCCGCCGACCGATGCCCCGGCACCGACCGAGGTGCCGACCGAAGCCACATGGCCCATGCACTTCGACTGATAATGGTCGAGGACAAAGAGACGGATCGCCGAGGACAGATTGCCATGCTGGCGCTCCGAATCGATGGAGGCCACGAGATCCGACAGTGTCGCCCGCCTCAAGATGGCAATGTCCTTGAGCGCCTTCCAGAAAGCATCCTCGAGACTGATGCTGGTCTTGTGACCAGCGATAACAATCGAGCGCTTGACGACAGGGGATTTCATTCCAGGTCTCCCGTTTTAATCCGGTGTTGGTCGAGGCGTGTCTGCGCTTTGTCGCTGCGGGCGCGCTCCAGGTTCGCTTCCGCCTTGGAGCGGCCGAAGGCAGCACGTTTGGTCGCGGATTCCTGTTCGGCCGCGCGCTTTTTGGCCCGCTTACGCTCGGTCCGAAGATTTACGACAGGCCCCATTTGGTACCCAAAGCACTTCGACGGTAACTGGGTAAGGCAAAAGGCCACACCCGTCCGCAAGCAGCCCCGGTTGGGGCCAACGCCATGCAATACGCTGCAGCGGCGGTAATGGATCACGGCATTCCGCAGAAATTCTTAGCTAAATACAAAAAAGTTTAAATAGTGGATATGCAATCAAGGATAGAAATCAGCAGCGCACGGCTGCCTCAGGACGGCTCCTCACCGCCAAAACGGAAACAAAGGCCTATTTCTTGCGGAAGCGATCGAGCCGGACGACTTCAGCTCCGCCGCCCTCGGGTGGCGGCTCATCGCCGGACCTGTCAGCCGGTTTGGCATCCGAAGTCGCCGGCGGCGTGTCTTGCTTCAGCTCGGCTTTGCCGGTTCCGGCGGGCAGCACCCGCTTGTCAACGACGGGCCCTGTCTGCGGCGCGGATTGACCGCCGGCCGCCGCGGCATCGAGCGTTTCGAATTGAAAGCCGAATTGCACTGCCGGGTCGAAGAATGCCGTCACGGCCTCGAACGGCACCCCAAGCCGCTCCGGAACTCCGCCGAAGGAAAGCCCGACCTCGAAGCTCGTCTCGTCGACCTGCATGTCCCAGAACTGGTGCTGCAGGATAATGGTCATCGCTTCCGGATATTGCGCGCGCATGCGATCGGACAGCCGCACGCCCGGAGCGGTCGTATTGAAGGTGATCTTGAAGTGATGCTCGCCGGGCAGGCCCTTTTTGGCGACATCGGCCAACACCGTGCGTACCACCCCGCGCAGGGCATTCTGCGCCAGAAGATCGTAGCGGATATGGTCGGTGGCCATTGTTCGTAATCAGCCCGGAATCAGCGCTCGATGCTCGACATTCGCTCAATAGATAAGCGCAAAATCAGGGGCGCACAAACGGCTTGTGGCCGCTGCTCACCGATTGCTGGCGAAGGCGGCGCCGGAAAACGCGAAATCCGAATATGGCGACTGGCTTTGAGGAAAGTGGAGGCTTCTGTTGCCAGGTGCCTCCGAACCCCGCCTAACGGAGCTTAACCCGTTAGGACTTTAAGTCGGTATTTCAAACCGCGTTACGCGGCCTGAGCAACCGGAGCATAGTTGTCATTGGCAACTATGAGATAGGCCCGATAACGGTGGAACCATGCCGAGCAAAAGCACGCCCTTTACGCCCTCGTCGATCCTATTTCGACCCCGTGATGGTGGAGTCGCCGGGTACTGCCCCCGGGTCCGAAAGGTTTATTACGACGGCCATTTATCGCCATAGCCGGCGTAAGCCGGCATTGAACAATATAAGCGCAAAAAGTTGCCGAAAAAAGAGCGGCTTGCGCCCTCTCCAGCGGCTTGCCCCGGCTGCACAAAAGCGTCTGGTTGGAGCGGCAGGCGGGCGCTAAGAAGCCGCCATGACGTCCTCAGCGCCGATTCCCGCAGCCGCCGATCCGAACTCCGCGCCAGCCACCCTCATCCCCGATCCACGACCCGAGACGGCCAATCCGCCGCCGGGCATCGGCGAGATTTTTCTCGCCTTCGCCAAGATCTCGCTGTCCGGCTTTGGCGGCGTGCTGGCCTGGGCGCGGCGCATGATGGTGGAAGAGCGCAAATGGATGACGCCCGAGCAGTTCAATGAAGTCTATGCGCTCTGCTCGTTCCTGCCGGGCGGCAATATCGTCAATTTCTCGATCATTTTCGGCGGCCGCCTGCGCGGCCCGCTCGGCGCCTTGGCCTCGATCGCCGGACTGCTCGGCCCGCCCTTCGTGCTGATCCTGATCATCGGCGCCATCTATGCGCATTACGGCGATCTGCCGGGACTGCGCCGGGCGCTGATGGGCGTCGCCTCGGCCGCGGCCGGGCTGATGATGGCGACAGTCGCGAAAATGATACGGCCTTTGTTTCGCGACCGTGCCGTGGTCGGGCCGCTGATCGCGCTCGCGACCTTCGTCGCCATCTCCATCATGCATTGGCCGCTGCCCTACGTGCTTCTGGTGATCGTGCCGGTCAGCGTCGCCTATGCCTGGAGACACATATGAAGGACGGTAGCGGCACCCTTCTGACGCTGGCCGGCTTCTTCGCATTGATGTCGCTGTTCGCGATCGGCGGCGCCAATTCCGCGGTGCCGGAAATCCATCGCTATGCGGTCAGCGTGCAGCATTGGCTGACCGATCCGGAATTCAGCGAAACCTTCGCGCTGGCGCAACTGACGCCGGGGCCGAACCTCATCATCGTCACTTTGATCGGCTATCACGTCGCCGGCGTCATCGGCGGGCTGGTCACGACCTTGGCGATGTGCGGACCGACCTGCGTATTCGCCTATTTCGTCGGCCGCACCTCCGACCGCTTCAAGGGCGCGGCGTGGCATTCGGCGCTGAGCCGCGGTCTGGTTCCCGTCACCCTCGGCCTCCTCGCTTCGAGCGCGACCGTGATCGCGACCACCAGCGATTACAGCTGGCTCGCGCTGGCGATCACGGCCGGCACCGCGATCCTGGCGTTTTTCATGCGCGTGCACCCGCTCTGGGCCTTTGCCGCCGCCGCGGCGCTCGGCTTCGCCGGGATGGTGTGATCCTCCACAACGCCTCGCTTTGAGGCGCGTTTTGGACTTGTCCGCGCTTCGTCGGCCCCTCATTTAGCGCTAAGGTCATCCCTTCAAGCCGATTCTAGCGGACTGCCGATGCGCCAATATCTCGACCTGATGGAACGGGTGCTCTCCGAGGGCGTGGAGAAGCGCGACCGCACCGGGGTGGGCACCAAATCGATCTTCGGCCATCAGTTGCGCTTCGATCTGCAGCACGGCTTTCCGCTGGTGACGACCAAAAAGCTGCACGTCAAATCCATCATCTATGAATTGCTCTGGTTCCTGCGCGGCGACACCAACGTCAAATATCTCAACGACCACGGCGTCTCGATCTGGAACGATTGGGCCGATGAGAACGGCGATCTCGGCCCGGTCTATGGCAAACAATGGCGCTCCTGGCCGGACGGCAACGGCGGCACGATCGATCAGATCGCCAATGTGCTCAACGATATCCGCCGCAATCCCAATTCGCGACGGCTGATCGTCACCGCCTGGAACCCGGCCGAGATCGAAGGCATGGCGCTGCCGCCGTGCCATTGCCTGTTCCAGTTCAACGTCGCCGACGGCGCCTTGTCGTGCCAGCTCTATCAGCGCTCGGCCGATGTGTTCCTCGGCGTGCCGTTCAACATCGCCTCTTACGCGCTGCTGACCGTCGCGGTGGCGCAAGTGACGGGACTGAAACCCGGCACCTTCATCCACAGTTTCGGCGACACGCATCTTTATCTCAATCACATCGAGCAGGCGCGGCTGCAGCTGTCGCGGCAGCCGCGGCCGCTGCCGAAGCTGACGATGAATCCCGACGCCAAGGATCTGTTCGCGCTGCGCTACGAGGACTTTGCGCTCGAAGGCTACGACCCGCACCCGCACATCAAAGCCGCGGTCGCGGTGTAGGCCCGGATCGCGCGCGTGGACATTGTCCTTCTTGCCGCGGTCGCGCAGAACGGCGTCATCGGCCGCGACAACACGCTGCCGTGGCGGCTCAAGTCCGACATGCAGCATTTCCGCACTGTCACCATGGGCAAGCCGGTGGTGATGGGACGCAAGACTTATCAGTCGATCGGCAAGCCGCTTGGCGGCCGCACCACCATCGTGGTCAGCCGCGATCCGGCTTTCACCGCGCCGGGCATCGTGGTGGCGTCCAATCTCGCGGCGGCTCTCGAGGCGGCTCGCGGCGACGCGCTGCGGCGCGGCGCGAGCGCTATCGTCGTTGCCGGCGGCGGCGACATATATAAACAGGCCATGCCGCTCGCGACCCACCTCTCGATCACCGAGGTCGGCAAAAGCGTGGACGGCGACGCGCGGTTTCCCGCGATCGATCCACAATCGTGGCGTGAAACCGCGCGAAGCGAGCACAAACCGGCGGCGGACGACGAGTGCCCGTTCGCCTTTGTCGCCTATGAGCGCGTTAACGCCGCGGCGACGAAGCCACCGAAGTCGCCATAACTGCGCGTTGTAAGGGGCCCTGCCCTAACCTATAACCCCCGGGCAAAGCTTGAGGCGAGCCGGGCTAGTCGGCAGTCAGGAGTGCAAGTATGCCGTGGAGCAACCAATCCGGCGGCGGCGGCGGTCCGTGGGGCTCGGGGTCGCGTGGACCCTGGGGTTCGGGTCCGCAGCAGCCCGGCGGCGGCCCGAAACCGCCCGATCTCGAGGAATTCCTGCGCCGCAGCCAGGACCGGTTGCGCGACTGGGTGCCGGGCAATCTCGGCGGCCGCGGCATCGCGATCCTCGTTCTGGGCGCCATCGTGCTGTGGGGCCTGTCCGGCTTCTTCCGCGTCGAGCCCGATGAGATCGGCGTCGTCCTGCGCTTCGGCAAATTCGTGCGCGAAGTGCAGCCCGGCCTGAACTATCACCTGCCCTACCCGATCGAGAGCGCGCTCACGCCGCCGGCGCTGCGCGTCAACAAGATCGATGTCGGTTTCGATACGCGCCGCAGCGGCAGCCTGCGCGATGTCGAGGAAGAGAGCCTGATGCTTACCGGCGACCAGAACATCGTGGATGTCGAGTTTTCTGTGTTCTGGCGCGTGAAGCCGAAAGCGGTCGGCGACTATCTGTTCAACGTCGCCAATCCGCCGGGAACCGTGAAGGCCGTCGCCGAAAGCGCCATGCGCCAGGTGATCGGACACTCCGATGCGCAGCCGCTGCTCGCCGGATTTCAACAAACCGCCGCGCCGGTTGTACAAGGCGCCCAGCCTGTGGACATCAGCGAGACCGGAGCGCAGGTCCGGGATTTGATGCAGAAGACGCTCGATTCCTACAATGCCGGCATTCTTGTTCAAAGCGTTCAGCTGCAAACGATCCAGGTGCCCGCGAAAGTCATCGATTTCTTCCGCGACGTTCAGGCCGCCAACTCGGATCTCGTGCGCGCGCAAAACGAAGCGCAAACCTATGCCAACCGCGTCGTTCCGGAAGCCCGCGGCCGCGCCTCCAAAGTCATCCAGGATGCCGAGGCCTACCGTTCGCAGACTGTCGCCGAGGCAACCGGCCAGGCCTCGCGCTTCACGCAGATCCTGCAGCAATACAAGCTCGCGCCGGATTTGACCCGGCAGCGCATCTATCTCGAGACCATGGAGCAAGTCCTCGGCGCCACCGACAAGACCATCATCGATACCGGCCCGCAGGGCAGTTCCGGTGTGCTGCCTTTCCTGCCGCTCGGCAGCGCGCAACCGGCACAACGGCCGGCCCAGCCGCCATCGGGAGGCAGCCAATGAGGACGGGCTATGTCGGCATCGTCATTGCCATCCTGCTGCTGATTGCCGCGATCGTCGGCTACAGCACACTCTTCACGGTCTATCAGACGCGACAGGCTCTGGTTGTCCGCCTGGGCGAGCCGGTACGCGTCATCACCGAGCCGGGCCTCAATTTCAAAATCCCGTTCATCGATAACGTCATCTATATCGACAAGCGCATTCTTGCGGTCGAGTTGCAGGCGCACGATCTGAACCTGCAGAGCCAGGACAATGCGAATGCGGCTCAGGTGGTCGGCCAGCAGATCGATGTCGACACCTTCGCGCGTTATCGGATCACCGATCCGCTGAAATATTATCAGACCGTCGGCCAGGAGGGCGCCGACACGCAGCTCGCGATCTTCCTTACGTCGGCGGCACGGCGCGTGCTCGGCCGAGCAACGCTGGCCGACGTCATCCGCAACAAGCGCGATGAGCTGATGAAGCAGATGCGCGAGCTGCTCACGGTCGACGCCAAGCCGTTCGGCATTGAAATCGTCGACGTGCGCATCCGCCGCGCCGACCTGCCGGAACAGAACAGAGACGCCGTCTACGCGCGCATGCAGACCGAGCGGCAGCGCGAAGCTGCCGAGTTCCGCGCGCTCGGCTCGCAGAAGAGCCAGGAGATCCGCGCCAAGGCCGACCGTGACGTGACCGTGCTGATCGCCGAAGCCAATTCGCAGTCCGAGCAGATCCGCGGCCAAGGCGACGCCGAGCGCAACCGCATCTTTGCCGAAGCCTACGGCAAGGATCCGGGCTTCTTTGCGTTCTATCGCTCCATGCAGGCTTACAAAACCAGCATGACGCGCGGCGACACCCGCCTGGTGCTGCGGCCGGATTTGGATTTCTTCCGCTATTTCGGCGATCCTTTGGGTAAGCTGCCGGCGGATGGCGCTGCGGTGCTGACGGCTCCGCCGCGATCAAGCGGTGCGGCCGGCGCCAGCAACGCCAACAAATAGCGCCGCAGCCAAAAGCTGCGACAACGACGCGAGAGAGCGACAGGCCGGGTTGATGACCGATTTCCTTGTCGCGCTCGGCCTGGTCTTTGTGATCGAAGGCATCCTTCTCGCCGCGTTCCCGGGCGGCGCCAAACGTACGATGGCGAACGTTATGGAACTGCCCGACGGCGTGTTGCGCGCGTCCGGCGTCATTGCGGCCGCCGTCGGCCTGGTCCTCGTTTGGTTGATCCGCGGCTGAAGGCGGCGACGCCGTCCGGAGCCGCTTTTCCGCCCCAATCCAGCCGCTAATTGCCGCCTGTCCGGCTATGGTCTTGCGTCCGGAGCGCGACGAGGGCATTTTTCCGGCACGCTTTTCCCAACGAGTTGAACGCCAGGAGCGCCGACGTCCATGACGTCTCTCGACAAGTCTCGCGACAAATTCCGCCTGCAGTGCGCCGTGGCCATTGCAACTGTAGCCGCCGCCATCGCCGCCACGGTTACATTTGCATCGCCCGCGGCCGCCGCGCGCGGTCCCGACAATATCGCCGATGTCGCCGAGCAGGTGATCGACGCCGTCGTCAATGTCTCGACCTCGCAGAAGGTCGATCCGCATGTCGAGACTTTGCCCGACGTGCCGCCCGGCTCGCCGATGGAGGAATTCTTCGATCAGTTCTTCAAGAACCATCGCGGACAGGGCGGCGATCAGGATCAGATGCCGCACCGGGTGACGTCGCTCGGCTCGGGCTTCATCATCGACACTTCGGGCGTCGTCGTGACCAACAATCACGTCATCGCCGACGCCGACGAGATCAACGTCATCCTCAATGACGGCACCAAGCTTCCGGCGACGCTGATCGGCAAGGATTCCAAGGCCGATCTGGCGCTGCTGCGCGTCAAGACCGATCATCCGCTCAAGGCGGTGAAGTTCGGCGATTCCGACAAGCTGCGGCTCGGCGAATGGGTGATCGCGATCGGCAATCCGTTCAGCCTCGGCGGCACGGTCACCGCGGGAATCGTCTCGGCGCGCAATCGCGACATCAATTCCGGTCCCTACGACAATTACATTCAGACCGACGCCGCCATCAATCGCGGCAATTCCGGCGGCCCGCTGTTCAATCTCGACGGCGAAGTCATCGGCATCAATACCGCGATCATCTCGCCGTCGGGCGGCTCGATCGGCATCGGCTTTGCCGTGCCGTCCGACACCGCGGTGCCGGTGCTCGATCAGTTGCGCCAATACGGCGAGACCCGGCGCGGCTGGCTCGGCGTGCGCATCCAGCAGGTCACCGACGACATCGCCGACAGCCTCAGCATCAAGCCGCCGCGCGGCGCGCTGGTGGCGGGCATCGACGACAAGGGCCCGGCCAAGCCGGCCGGCATCGAACCCGGCGACGTGGTCGTGAAATTCGACGGCCATGACGTCAAGGAGATGCACGATCTGCCGCGCATCGTCGCAGATACCGCTGTCGGCAAGACGGTCGACGTCGTCGTCATCCGCAAGGGCAAGGAAGAAACCCACAAAGTGACGATCGGCCGCCTCGAAGACGGCGAGAAGGTCGCCGTTGCCGATGCCGGCAAAAACGCGGCGCCGCCGCAGAAATCGGTGGTGCAGAAGGCGCTCGGGCTCGAACTGTCGAGCCTCTCCGACGACGTGCGCCGCAAATTCAAGATCGGCGACAGCGTCAAAGGCGTGGCCGTCACCGGCGTCGATTCCTCGATCGCGACGTCCGATCCGGACAAGCGGCTCACGCCGGGCGACGTGATCGTCGAGGTGCAGTATCAGGCGGTCGGCACGCCGGACGATCTGCAGAAGCGCGTCAGCGATCTGAAGACCCAAGGCAAGAAGATCGCCGTGCTGCTGGTGTCCAATCCCGACGGCGAAACGCGCTTTGTGGCGCTGAACCTGCAGTAGACAGCGCGCGGCTAGCCGCGCTCGACGAATTCTTCGCGCCGATAGCCCTGCGCATAGAGCAGCGCGGTGAGATCGCCATGATCGATCCGCGCCGCGGCGGCGTCCTTGACCGCGGGCTTGCCATGATAGGCGACGCCAAGCCCGGCGGCCGTGATCATCGGAATGTCATTGGCGCCATCGCCCACGGCGAGCGTGTCCTCCGCGGCAACACCGAGACGCGCGCGCAATTCGTGCAGCGTCTCGAGCTTGGCTTCGCGGCCGAGGATGGGGTTTGCCACTTCGCCCGTGAGCTTGCCGTCGGTGCCGGCCAGTAGCGTGTTGGCGCGGTTCTCGTCGAAGCCGATCTTGGCGGAGATCTTCGACGTGAACGCGGTGAAGCCGCCGGACACCAGACACGTGTAAGCGCCATGCGCCCGCATGGTGGCGACCAGAGTGGGCCCGCCGGGCGTCAGCCGAATGCGCTCGGCGATGACCGTGTCGATCACGCGTTGGGGCAGGCCTTTGAGCAGGGCGACCCGCTCGCGCAACGCCGGCTCGAACGCAATCTCGCCGCGCATGGCGCGCTCGGTGATCGTCGCGACCCGGTCCTTGAAGCCGGCATAGTCGGCCAGTTCGTCGATGCATTCCTGACCGATCATGGTGGAATCCATGTCGGCGAGGAACAGCTTCTTGCGCCGGCCCTCCTGCGGCTGGATGACGACGTCGACTGGCTCGCCGCCGACGATGTCGCGGATATCCTGCGCGAGGTCCTTGCGCAGCCTGTCGGCTTCGCCGGCGCTGGCGCCCTCGAACTCCTCGCCGAGAAACGCGATATCCGTGGCCACGCCCGGCGCCAGCCAATCGACCGGGCGGCCATGCGGCAGATAGCGCGCCACCTTCTGCGCCAAGTCGTCGGTCACCGCCGGACGGGCCGGAGACGAGATCAGCGTTGCCACGTAAAACATGCCGTGCGATCCGGGACTGGGAAACGGAGCGGTTCGAGACGTGTCGACGGTCATCCTCATTGCAGGCCCGACGGCGAGCGGCAAGTCGGCTTTGGCGCTCGGCCTCGCCGAAAAGCTTAACGGCGAGGTGATTAACGCCAATTCCATGCAGGTCTACCGCGATCTGCGCGTCATCACCGCGCGGCCGAGCCCGGACGAGGAACGGCGCGCACCGCACCGGCTCTATGGCCATGTCGACGCCGCGGAAAACTATTCCACCGGCCGCTGGTGCAGCGATGCTGCAGCCGCAATCGCGGCCGCGCAGGCCGCCGGTCGCCGTGCCATCGTCATCGGCGGCACCGGGCTTTATTTCAATGCGCTCACGCGCGGGATCGCCGCCGTGCCGCCGATTCCGGACGACATCCGCAAGGACGTCCGCGCCCGGCTCGCGAGCGACGGCGCGCCGGCGCTGCATGCCGAACTCGCCGCGCGCGATCCGGAAGGCGCGGCGCGGCTGCAGCCGGGCGACCGCTCACGGGTGGCACGCGCGCTCGAAGTGGTGCTGGCGACCGGGCGCTCGCTCTACGCCTGGCATGACGACAACAAGCCGGCGATCGTCGATCTCGCGCGCGCCGCCAAAGTATTCCTGATGCCCGACCGCGCCGAACTGCTCAAGCGCATCGATGCGCGCTTCGACGCCATGATGGCGGCCGGCGCGCTTGACGAAGTGCGTGCGCTCGCCGCGCGCGGCCTCAATCCGAATCTCCCGGCGATGAAGGCGCATGGCGTGCCGTGGCTGATCCGCTATCTCAAAAACGAGATCGCGCGCGATGAAGCGGTCGAAGGCGGCAAGCGCGATACAAGGCAATACACCAAGCGGCAGGTGACCTGGTTCCGCAATCAGCTGCCGGACTTCGAATGGGCGGCGCCAAGCGGTGCGATGGCGGCGGTCGAGGCGCAGTTGCGTGCTTTGTCGCGTTAACGCCTATGTTGATCAACGCGGTTGAGACGACGAAGATGCATCTTGTTGCCGCGCCAGCACCTCCTGCCTGCGCCCGAGCCACCAGCAATTGACCAACCAGATCGCCGAAGTTGCGGCGGCGACAATCGAAATCTCGGCCGCCTCGAGTTTGATAAAGGAAAGAAGCGCAAACGACCAGGCGCCGATCTGATCGCCAAGCCGATAGATCACGGTATCGATAAAGCTCTTGGCCTTGTACCGATCCTCGCGCGGCAGGACGGTGAACAGGATTTCACGGGTCGGCCGCGCGATCGCGAAATTGCCGGCGCGCCGTATCAACTGGAATGCCACAACCGAAGTGACCGACGGCAATAAGGCGATCGCGCTGAAGCCGATGACGCTGGCGGCCGGCAGCATCGAAAGCGTCGTACTCGACTCCAAACCACCTGAGAATGCGGCCGGTCAGAAAAAGCTGAATTGCGAGCGTAAGTACATTCACGCCGAGATCGACGGAAGCGAAGAACTGTGTCTGAGCGGCGCGGCTTGAAAAAGCATGACTCACGACGGACGCCTGCTGAAAATACAAAAACGTCGACGTTATCGCGTAGAGCAGGAGAAAAAGGCTGACGTTCAGCAGATAGCTCGACGCCAATGCATCGCGAAAGCCGGCGAGCAGCGTTCCTCCGACCGGCTTGTCATTGTCTTGCTCCGACTGGGGCCGCCCCGATAAGGAGCCCGAAAGAGCGGAGAGCCGGCGAACACAGTACACCGCGACCTCGATCATGATCGCCGAGCCGATCATCAGATAGCCGGGAGCCGCGTGCTCCACGGTTGAAACAGTGAAAGCGGATCCCGCGATGGCGCCCAACGTAGCGCCAGCCGCGATGAAACCGAACAACCGCTTTCCTTGCTCTGCCGTGAAGACGTCGACGATCATCTGCCAAAAGATCGAGACCACAAACAAGTTGAATATGGAGGTCCAGATGAAGAAGACGCGCCCTACCCAGATCGTCTGTTCGGGCGTGGTGACGTAAAGCGCCACGGCGAACAGCAGGATGTTCACGATGAAGAACCTGTAGGAAATCGCGATGAATTTCTCGCGACGAAATGTCTTGACGAGATAAGAGAATGGCAAATTCAGCACGAGCATACCGACCAGCGTGCCGGTGAACAGCCATTGCAGGTTATTGACGCCGCCCGCGACACCCATTTGGTCGCGGATCGGACGCAGGATGTAGTAAGCCGACAGCAGCGAAAAAATATAGAGCCAAGCCCAGGCAAGCGCGGTGGCTTCGCTGGGTTTGACGTCGATGATCTTGCTCAGAAAGCGATGGAAGGCGGAATGGGGAAGTCGATCCGCATCAGCAAGTGCCATTCAAGGAAGCCCCGGTTATTTATTTCAGTGTATTGGCCTTTTGGCGCATTTCAGCGGCAGTAAGCTGCAGGCCATAGAGTGGGTTGCCTTGCGAGAAATCCTTGGCCCTCGCCAGCGGTCCGATGACGACGGGATCAAAACCGGCGTCGTGAACGAGCGTCGAGGCGGTGTTCAGCGCATCCTTGTCGTCACCTGCAATTGGAACCGCCATGCGGTCGCCAGTGCGGTTTGCCTCCGATTCGAAGTACTTATAACCCATGCTGTTGAAGGCCCGCACGATGCGCGCGCCCGGCAGATATTTCGCCGAGGTCATGCCGATGCCTGCATCCTTGGTTTCCGCGGTCAGGTCGCTGCCGTCACGTGCCGCGACAGCGTTTCCCGCGTCGAGCACGACCTTGCCCGAGAGCTTGCTGCCGTAATCCTTGCCGATCCCCGGGTAGGCCCCATAGGGCACGGCAATGAGGACGACATCACCGAAGTCGATGGCCTCGGCAACCGTGCCGGCGTGCGCAAGGCTGCCCAGCCCATCGACCAGCGGCTTCAATTCCTCCGGGTGACGGGACGAGAACATCACGGGATGACCTGACTTCATCCAGAGCGTTCCGATCGTGCTGCCGATATGACCCGCCCCGATGATTCCGATCTTCAGGGGCGCCCCCTGGGCCAGAACAATTCGCGAAACCGCTGATGTGGCCAGCGCAATGCCGGCAACTGCCGCAGCGCCGAGAATGGAACGGCGATCAAGACGGGCGTGATCGGTATCGAACATCTTTATCTCCCAAGGGATCTACGGAAGGAACAAGCGTACGAACAATTGAACTCCGAAATTATTCGATGCGCGCGCTCGGACCCGGCAGGGAGTTGTGCGCATGGCCATCCGCTCAAGACCATCGCATGCGCTCGGATCATAGCCCATTGAAGAAATCGATCTGGGCCTTGCGCTGCTTCGCATCCGGGAACGGACCGCGACCCGCGCTGATGTTGTCGGCGAGGTGCATGGGATTCGTTGTGCCGGGAATAACCGCGGTCACGGCTTCGTGACCAAGCAGGAATTTAAGAAAGAATTGCGCCCACGTGGTTGCGCCGAATTCGTGCGCCCATTCCGGCACGCTCTTGCCGCGCACCGCCGTGAAAACGGAACTGCGGCCGAACGGCAACGCCGTCAAAACCGCCGCACCGACATCCCGCGCCGCAGGCAACAAACGCATTTCGGCCGCACGGTCGGCAAGCGAATAATCCACCTGAAAGAAATCGGGTTTCTCCCGAAGCAGAATCGCTTCGGCGGCATCGTAGTTATTTTTAAAAGTGGTGGTAACGCCGATGTAGCGGCAAAGACCCTGCGCCTTCCAATCGCGAAACGGCGCCAGATCCTGGCGCGGATCCACGACATTGTGCTGCTGCAGCAGGTCAACCTGCCGATAACGCAATCGCTCGCGCGATCTTTGGAATTCGGCCGCGCCTCCCTTTCTGCTGCCGTCCTCGATCTTGGTGGCGAGAAACACCTTCGAGCGATCTTGGTCGGACAGCAGATCGCCCAGCACGCTCTCGGCCGCACCGTAGGAAGAAGCGGTATCGATCAGCTTGCAGCCTTGTGCCAGGAGATCGCTGACCACCGTCTTGAGCACGGCCCGTTCCGCCCCTTGCGGCTGCGCCGAGAACTCGTTTGCCGTGCCGAGCCCGATGACCGGGAGCCGTTCGTTCGAGTGCGGGATCGCTCGCGTCGCGATGGAGGAATCGGCTTGGCCGACGGCCGGCTTCGCGCCGCTCAGAACGGTCAGCACCGCAACTCCTGCTGACCACCCCATGAATTTACGGCGCGAGGAACTTCTCGAGCCCGAGCACGAATTCATCCACCGGCCTCCGGCAATATCGGTAAGCACAGGCGGGTATCTTCATCGAGTTGAAATCAATAATCCAACAAAGAAACCGTGATCGAAACGCGCGGCGTAAGCCCCGCTGTTGGGTCGCAAAATTACGGGAAATTGACGTATACGTTACGCGCAAAAACGGCTTGCGCGGCGCGTCATATGGCGCCGGGATTGCGCTTGTCGAAAATGCCGAGCTGCTTTTGCGCCTCGACAGGCATGTCGGGGACGTGGATGACGCGGCCCATGAATGTGGTCCACGGCTTCTCGGCGACCGGTTGAAGCTGAGCGAAGTTCCAAAACTGCCGCTCGGTCATCTCGATTTCGCTCACTTCATGGTCGAGAACCCAGCCTCGCAGCATGGTCAGACGGCTTCGTTCGGGATCGCTGAACATCGTGTCCGGCAAAATCTTTTTCACGAGATGATCCTTTCGCCGGGGTGGCTGACCCCAGGCTACGGAAACCGCCGATGGACGGCTGTCCGGACTGGCCCACGGCTCGTTTCACCAAGCACTGTCGTCCTCCATTCGTAACCTTTCTATTAGGATGGTGGCCCGTAATCAGAACAATAACTCCCGGCGCTCCCACCCTGCCGCTTCCTGCGGCGGCCGATGGGCGTGCGAAGTGCCAGCACCGCGCACGCGAGCCTTTTCAAGCCTCGGCGCGCGCGGTTTCGAGGATGCGGTTACGGAAATCCTCGAAATTGACGTGCAACTGCTCAAGAGCAAACACCAAGGCGTAGAGACGGCCGATGGTTTCCGCCGGCAATGCGCGCGTCGCACCCTCCCGCCGCAACGCGTCGAGAGCCGCGTTGAAATTTGCGAGCGCTTGCTCGACTGCATCGAGCATGGGCGGATTCTTGCGCTCGCGCAGCGCGTCGGCGCACGCGCGCAAGAAGCTTTGCGCGGACTGGGACACTTGGTCGAGCGGCTCGCGCAAATGTGCAACGATCGGCTCCGGCAAGGGTTCGGCCGCGGCGCGCCCGATCATGATGACGTCATTGCGTAACCGAAGCGTGGTGCGAACCAATGGATCCGGATCCAATTCCTGGGTCAGGTAGGTTCGCCGCTCCTGGCGTGCGTCGGCCGCGACAACATGCAGGCGTGTCATTCCGGCGCGGATATCATCCTGTAACGGCGTGATCCGCGTGCGATCACCGCCGCTGGTGAGCACGGCGAGCCAATCCCCGAGCAGATCGGCGAGCTTGAGCAGTATCCCGGCAGTGGCGCCCATCACCAGCCCATGCGCGCGCGCCGGCAACAGCGCAGCAGAGACGCCGAGGCCGACGAAGCTGCCAAGCGCAATCTCGATAATGCGATCGAACGCCGACCCCAGCGGCCCGAGCTGCTGCGCGCCCGGCGTCAACAGCACGATCGCAGCCGTGATCGGCGCCACCCGGTAGTGCGGCCACAGGGCCGCCACCAGCGTCAGCGGCACCAGAGCGATGGCGAGGGCGACGCCTGCGGCGAACGCGCTATCGTGCGGCAGCAAATACGCCACGACGCCGCCCGTGACCGCACCGCCGATTGTGCCGACGACGCGGTCGATGGTGGCTTTGACGGAGCCGCCAACGCTGGACTGCATGATGATGATTGCCGAAAATACCGACCAATAGCCCTGCGGCAATCCGGACATCTCCGTCAGCGCATAGGCGAGAAGCCCGGCAACGGTCATGCGCAAGCACAGCCGCAGCGCCGCGGCGTTGGCGCGGATCCAACCGTGAAGGTCCTTCCAGAGGTTCACATTATTCCCGTCAGCTGCGGCGGCTGACCCAGCAGTACATGAAATCGACGCTAATGCGTCATGTATTGCAGGGCGCCGGTATAGGCGGCGCCGCCGATGACGCAGGGAATGCCGAGCTCGATCTGGCCGGTGGCGGCGGCGACGACGCAGCCCATCGACAGAGCGCCCTGGCCGATCTGGCCCCAGCCCGACAGTTCGCGCTTGGAATTCGGACCCTTTTCCTTGAGCTCCTGGATCGCGGCGAGCAACTCCTTGCGCATATGCACGGTGTCGACCGTGTCGGCGGTCTGGATGACATCGTCGAGCACGACCTTCACCTCTTTGGGCTGGCTCCGGTTGGCCCATTTCAGCATCTGCAGCAATTCGGTGTCGCGCACGGCATTGCTGGCCAGCGTGAATTTCGCGGCACTGCCGGCGGTGAGATTTTCGACATTGTCCTTGTCGTCGGAGAGCGGCAGAAGCTTGATCACCTTCTGGATCGCCGGATAGCCGCCGGTCGCGAGATAATAGCCCCACAACACGTCGATCAGTTCCGGCGTCGGCTCGAGCACGACCGCCTTCTTCGGTTCCTGTTCCAGATGCATCGACACTTTGAGCTTGTCGATCATGCCGGGTTTTACCGGCTTGTAGTCGATCTGATCCAGCGTCGGCAGCTTGCCGTCGAGATACTGGTCGATCATGGCGCGGCGCGTCACCATGCGATCGACGAAGGTCGCGAGCAGTTCGCGCCAATTCGGCAGGCCCGAATAAGCGATGGCGCGCACCAGCACCCAATGATCCGACGGGTCGATGGCGATCATCTTGGCGATCAGCATTTCGGCGCGATCGGGATTGTCGCTCAGCACGCCGGCGATGAAGCCGATATAGGGGCCGGAGCTTTCGGCATCCTTGAAGGCCTGCATGGCGCTGAGCGCGCGCACCACGCCGGGCAGATCATCCGGCGTCGGCCGGTGCCGATAGGCATTGATCCATTTCAGGACCAACTCGGTCGAGTTCAACATGGTCGGCTGCGAAACCGCGCGATCGGGCACTGCCGACAGCGCCGCGAGGAGCAGCACGGCAATAGCCGCCGCGCGGCGCAGCCGCGGCGCAATATTCGATGCTGGGCTTGGTCCCGAACTCATATCCCCAGTTCGATCCCCTCGGACGATAAAATCGGCAGTGCGCGATTTCAGCTCCAGGCCGGCGCGCGATCCCCAACGCGCCGGTGTTGAGATAATTCAGCAACACGCCGCGGAAAATTAAAGGCCGCGGCGGCGCGGAATCGCGGCGCGGCTGTGACACTTAACATTGGTTAACGATTGCAGTTTTGCCCGCCAAATCGATTTCAAACACATGTTTGAGATTTGTTCAGCATAGAAAGCCGCAATGCGGCCGCATTCGGCTTGACCAAATCAGACACAATGCTTATAAATCTCGCGCTGCACATAAAGGGCACAGACGTGCGAACTGTTTCTGCAATGTCGCTTATTCTCGTAGTGAGGCGCACCGCCGGGGGTGGATAATTCCACCTGCGAGACGTGGCGGTGCGCGACCAGGGGCTCTTCGAGGCCCCTTTTTTATTACCCGAATGCGAGTTTTGCGACGCAAACGAGATCAGACGGACCAGAATGGGCAAGAACGGAAATGTGCGGGACGAGGAGCCGACCATGAGTGACACGGGCGCTGCTACCAAAAAGGCTGACGCCGAAGCCGGCATCGAGATGACCGGCGCGGAGATGGTGATCAAGGCGCTTGCCGATCAGGGCGTCGAGCACCTGTTCGGCTATCCCGGCGGCGCGGTGCTGCCGATCTATGACGCGCTGTTTCAACAGAACATGGTGCAGCACATTCTGGTGCGCCACGAACAGGGCGCGGTGCATGCCGCCGAAGGCTATGCGCGCTCGACCGGCAAGGTCGGCACCGTGCTGGTCACGTCAGGGCCCGGCGCGACGAACGCCGTCACCGGATTGACCGATGCGCTGTGCGATTCGATCCCGCTCGTCGTCATCACCGGGCAGGTGCCGACGCATCTGATCGGCAATGACGCGTTCCAGGAATGCGACACGGTCGGCATCACGCGGCCGTGCACGAAATACAATTATCTGGTCAAGAACGTCGACGACCTGCCGCGCGTGCTGCACGAGGCGTTTCATATCGCCTCGAGCGGACGGCCGGGGCCGGTCGTGGTCGATATCCCCAAAGACGTTCAATTCGCCAAGGGGCTTTACGCCAAACCGGCCGAATTCCAGCACAAGGGCTATCGGCCGAAGATCAAGGCCGACGACGACAAGATCCGCCAGGCGGTGGCGATGATGGCGGCGGCCAAGCGGCCGGTGTTCTACACCGGCGGCGGCGTCATCAATTCCGGACCGGCGGCGAGCGCGAAGCTGCGCGAACTGGTCAAGCTCACCGGCTTTCCGATCACCTCGACCCTGATGGGGCTCGGCGCCTTCCCCGCCGCCGATCCGCAATGGCTCGGCATGCTCGGCATGCACGGCACCTGGGAAGCGAACTGGACGATGCACGATTGCGATCTGATGATCGCGGTCGGCTCGCGCTTCGACGACCGAATTACCGGCCGGATCGACGCCTTCTCGCCGGGATCGAAGAAGATCCACATCGACATCGACCCGTCCTCGATCAACAAGAACGTCAAGGTCGACCTGCCGGTCGTCGGCGATTGCGCCAGCGTGCTCGACGACATGCTGCGCGTCTGGCGCGCGATGGCGCCGAAACCCGACAAGAAGGCGCACGAGGCCTGGTGGGCGCAGATCGCCAAATGGCGCACGAAGAAGTCGCTGTCCTACAGCCAGTCGCGCCAGGTGATCAAACCGCAATACGCGATCGAGCGCCTCTACGAGCTGACCAAGGACCGCGATACCTACATCACGACCGAGGTCGGCCAGCACCAGATGTGGGCGGCGCAATTCTATCACTTCCAGGAGCCGAAGCGCTGGATGACGTCAGGCGGGCTCGGCACCATGGGCTATGGCCTGCCCGCCGCGATCGGCGTGCAGATGGCGCATCAGAATTCGCTGGTGATCGACATCGCCGGCGAAGCGTCCATCCTGATGAACATGCAGGAAATGTCGACCGCCGTGCAGTTCGGCCTGCCGGTCAAGGTCTTCATCCTGAACAATCAGTACATGGGCATGGTGCGGCAGTGGCAGGAACTGCTGCATGGCGGGCGCTATTCGCATTCCTATACCGAAGCGCTGCCGGATTTCGTCAAGCTTGCCGAGGCCTATCACGCCCACGGCATCCGCTGCGAAAATCCCGACGATCTCGACGCCAAGATCCGCGAAATGATCGAGGTGCAAAAGCCGGTGATTTTCGACTGCGTGGTCGATCCGTCGGAGAACTGCTTCCCGATGATCCCGTCGGGCCGGGCGCATAACGAAATGCTGCTCGGCGACGCGGCGACCAGCATCGAGGATGCCATCACCGAAGAAGGCAAGATGCTGGTGTGATCCGGCGACAGCGAAAAGTGGAGACCACCGCGTGAGCACGACAACGACGACAAGCCACTATCCCGCTCAGACCAGCGCGGAGAAGGTCGAGACGCGCACATTGTGTGTGCTGGTCGACAACGAACCGGGCGTCCTCGCGCGCGTGGTCGGGCTGTTCTCCGGCCGCGGCTACAACATCGACTCGCTGACTGTTTCAGAAACCGAGCACCAGAAGCATCTCTCCCGCATCACCATCGTGACGCGCGGCACGCCGATGGTGCTCGAGCAGATCAAGAACCAGCTCGATCGCCTCGTGCCGGTGCACCGGGTCATCGACGTGACCACGTCGGGGCCGTCGATCGCGCGCGAACTCGCCATGGTGAAGGTGCGCGGCGCCGGCGATACGCGCATGGAGGCGCTGCGGCTCGCCGACGCCTTCCGCGCCCGCGTCATCGACGCCACTACCGAGAGCTTCGTGTTCGAGATTACCGGCGCGAGCGAGAAGATCGAAAGCTTCATCAGCCTGATGCTGCCGGTCGGCTTGGTCGAAGTGTCGCGCACCGGCGTGGTCGCCATCGCGCGCGGGCCGGACGGGATGTGATAGCAGCCCATTCCGCTCATTCCCGCGAAAGCGGGAATCCAGAACGGGCTGCCATGAGAGCTGGGTCCCCGCCTTCGCGGGGACGAGCGATTGAAAAACCTACGCCGCCGAGCGCTGTGCGGCCGGGGCGTGACGCCCGACGAAAGCGGTGAAGCCGTCGATAAAGCCCTGCAAGAATTTCTTGGTACCGTCGTCGGTAACATTGCCTTGATCGTCGATCAGACCCTGCTTGAACGTGACGTAGACTTCGCCGCCGAACAGAAAGGCGCCGAGGCTGCCGCTGAGCACCTGACGCAGATGCGACTGCGCCAGCGCCGCGCCGAGCGCGCCGGGCGACGTGCCGGCGATTGCGATCGGCTTGCCGGCCCAGTTGTTCTTGCCCCACGGCCGCGTGCCCCAATCGACCGCGTTCTTCAGCACGGTCGGGATCGAGCGATTGTGCTCCGGGGTGACGACCAGGACGCCGTCGGCCTTGGCGAGCTCGTCCTTGAACCGCACCACTTCGGGCGCGAGGTTGCTTTCGTGGTCCTGGTTGAACATCGGCAGGTCGTCGATGCGGACGAATTTCGGCTCGAACTTACCGGCGGCGAGCTTGGCCAGCGCCTGCGCGAGCTGGCGATTGAGCGAATCCTTGCGGTTGGAACCGACGATCACGGCGATTTGGGGCATAGGCATGGTTGAATACCTCGGTGAGAAATCGTAACTGGGGCTACATAGGTGACTGCTCGCGCGGCGCACAAGAAGGCACATCCATGAAACCTAGAAACACGCATTTGACCGGCGAATGCGTCGCTGTGAGCGACGTGCTGGCGCGGGTCGGCGACAAATGGTCGGTCCTGGTGGTGACCCGGCTCGGGGCCGGCGCGCTCCGCTTTAACGAGTTGCGGCGCTCGATTGGCGGCATTTCCCAGCGCATGCTGACGCTGACCTTGCGCGGGCTCGAGCGCGACGGCCTGGTCACGCGCACCGTGTTTCCGACGATTCCGCCGCGGGTCGATTACGAGCTCACAGCGCTCGGCCGCGATCTGCTCGAGCCGGTGTCCTCGCTCGGCGACTGGGCCATCCGCAACCAGCCGAAAATCGCCCGGGCCCGCGAGCAGTTCGACAGCCAGGCGAAAAAACCGTCGATCACGGCGCGTCCTGCGCCGCGAACGGCGCCACGTCCGACCGGGCTTGTCCAAGCCGCCCGCAGAAACTAGAAGCAGCAACCGAAACCAGTTCATGGAGCATGATCTTTTCCGAAAACCGGTGACCACTTTTCGGGATCATGCTCTAAACCAGCCGGCCACCACCCTTCGGGGGATTTTGGCCTCTTCCTAAGGGTGAGAACCATGCGTGTTTATTACGATCGCGACGCCGACCTGAACCTGATCAAGGGCAAGAAGGTCGCCATTGTCGGCTATGGCAGCCAGGGCCATGCCCATGCGCTCAATCTGCGCGATTCCGGCGTCAAGGACGTCGCGGTGGCGCTGCGCAAGTCCTCGGCCGGCGTGAAGAAGGCGGAAGGCGAGAAGTTCAAGGTGATGGAAGTGGCCGAAGCCGCCAAATGGGCCGACGTCATGATGATGCTCACGCCCGACGAATTGCAGGGCGACATCTATCGCGACCACCTGCACGCCAACATGAAAAACGGCGCGGCTTTGATGTTCGCGCACGGCCTCAACGTGCATTTCAACCTGATCGAGCCGCGCGCCGATCTCGACGTGCTGATGATCGCGCCGAAGGGTCCGGGCCACACCGTGCGCTCGGAATATCAGCGCGGCGCCGGCGTGCCATGCCTGGTCGCGATCCACAAGGACGCTTCCGGCAATGCGCACGATCTCGGACTGTCCTATGCGTCGGCGATTGGCGGCGGCCGCGCCGGCATCATCGAGACCACCTTCAAGGAAGAATGCGAGACCGATCTGTTCGGCGAGCAGAGCGTGCTGTGCGGCGGCCTCGTCGAACTGATGAAGGCCGGATACGAGACGCTGGTCGAAGCCGGCTACGCGCCCGAAATGGCCTATTTCGAGTGCGTGCACGAAGTGAAGCTGATCGTCGACCTGATCTATGAAGGCGGCATCGCCAACATGAACTACTCGGTCTCGAACACGGCCGAATACGGCGAATACGTTACCGGCCCGCGCATCGTGACCCCGGAGACCAAGGCCGAAATGAAGAAGGTGCTGGCCGACATTCAATCCGGCCGCTTCACCCGCGACTGGATGCTGGAGAACAAAGTCAACCAGACTTCGTTCAAAGCGACCCGCGCCAAGCTCGCCGAACATCCGATCGAACAGGTCGGCGCCAAGCTGCGTGAGATGATGCCGTGGATCAAGGAACGCGCTCTCGTCGACAAGAGCAAGAACTGATCCACGGATTTTGCGTCAAGACGGGCTCGCCGGGGCGAGCCCTTTTGGATCAAAGAGCGCGCGCTGGTCGACAAGAGCAAGAACTAACCGGCGGCGCATTACGCCGAAGGATTTTCTGCTTCAAAGGGCTCGCCTCACGGCGGGCCCTTTTCCTTTTCTCGGTCGATTAAAAAGGGCGGCGTTCTGCCGCACATCTTCCCATGATCGCTCGCCTGCATCCGGGCCGTATGCCGCCACACGACCCTCACCCCTGCCCCGGACTTTTCCCGCCGCGATGGGGTTGTTCTCGCGTTCGCGCCCGCTACACTGCCGCGCGCAGAGCATAAAGCGCATAAAACACAGTCTGGAGGACACGTCATGACCACGAAACGACACTGCCTGCTTGCCGCGACGGCTGCGGCGCTTTCAATCGGCTTTGCCGCGACTGCGGCGCAGGCGGCGGATCCCTTCTCGATCAAATCGACGACGTTCGCCGACGGCAAGATCATGCCGAAGAAGGTGTCCAACACCAAAGAGAATGGGAAGGGCAATCCGAATTGCGTCGGCGAGAACGTGTCGCCGCAACTGTCCTGGTCGAACGTGCCCGATGGCACCAAGAGCTTCGTCCTGCTGATGACTGATCCCGAAGGCCGCGGCGGCGCCGGCGTCGATCATTGGGTCGCTTACGGGATTCCGGCGAGCGTCACCGGCTTTGCCGAAGGCGAGACCAGCAAGACTTCCGACAAATATGTCGGCGGCAAAAGCACGCAGGGCGTCGGCTTCTATTCCGGCCCGTGCACGCCGCCCGGCCAGATTCCGCACCATTATACATTCGTGCTGGTCGCCACCGATTTCGATCCGCACGAAATGGCGCCGGGCCTGACCCGCCAAGAGGTGCTGGACAAGCTTGCCGCGCCCGGCGCGCCGCCCGCACACACCAAGGGCGTCGCCGGCATTGTCGGCATGTTCGTCAATCCGTGGCACGAGTAATATTCACCGCGTGAGCCTATCAACGCGAGTAACCTTTGCAGCAGTCGAGCGTGCCCGGCATTGAGATCGGCACGCTCGACCGTGCAGAAATAAAATTCGACCCCTGGCTCTGGCCTTTCGCCGCCGATCGGCGCGGCGAGATCGACAGCCATTTCCGCGAGCTCAAACGTGCGCGCGCCGGCGTATGGAACGGCCGCGTGCTGCTGCTCAAGAGTTTTGCGATCGAGGCGCGCGTTCTGCGCGGCACCTGTTTCGAAACCGACTATGCGAGCTTTTGCGCCTGGCGCGCCTTCGGGCACGACCAGGAGGGTATCGTCAATGTATTCGCCGACGCCGCGATCCTGACCGCGGACGGCGCCTATCTCGCCGGCGAAATGGCCCGCTACACCGCGGCCGCCGGAAAGATCTATTTTCCGAGCGGCACGCCGGAGCCGGACGATCTCGACGCATCGGGCCTGCTCGACCTCGAAACCAATGTGCGGCGCGAGCTTCTGGAAGAGACCGGCGTCGACGCCGGGGAACTCCTGCCCCGGCCGGGCTTTAGTTATGTGCGTGACGGTAGCTCCCTGGCGCTTGTCAAGACGCTGCACGCCCGGCAAAACGCGCAAGAACTGCGCGAGCGCATCATGAAACACATCGAAAGCGAGGAACGTCCCGAACTGGTCGATATCCGCATCCTGCGCTCGGCTGCGGATTTCGAGCCCGCCATGCCGCGCTACATCACGGCCTTTCTGACCCGTTGCTGGTCGCAGGAGACGCCATGAACTTCGCCAAGATCGTCAAGCAATGCCGGATCGACAAGCCGCGGCATTTCAAGCTCGCCGACCACGATCCCGCCGAGCGCTTCGGCCTCTCCACCGACATCAAGGAAGTGGAGCCGATCCTGGCCGAGGGGATCAAAAAGCTGGCCGACGCGCAGCAGCGGCTGTTCGCCGACGGCCGCTGGGCGGTGCTGCTCGTGTTCCAGGGCATGGACGCCGCCGGCAAGGACAGCGTGGTCAAGCACGTGATGTCCGGCGTCAATCCGCAGGGCTGCGAGGTGCATGCCTTCAAAGCGCCAAGCAGCGAGGAGCTCGATCACGATTTTCTGTGGCGCGTGGAGCGGCGCGTGCCGGCGCGCGGCCATATCGGCATATTCAACCGCTCGCACTACGAGGAAGTGCTGGTGGTGCGCGTGCACCCCGACATGCTGCAAAAGCAGAAGCTGCCGCCGGATCTGATCGGCAAGAACATCTGGGACAATCGGTTCAAGGATATCCGCGCCTTCGAACACCGGCTGGTGCGCAACGGCACGCTGGTGCTGAAATTCCACTTGCGCCTGTCCAAGGAAGAGCAGCGCCAGCGCTTCCTGGCGCGGCTTGACGAGCCGTTCAAGCGCTGGAAGTTCTCCAAGAACGACATCATGGAGCGCGGCCGCTGGGACGACTACATGGCCGCCTATCAGGACATGATCCGTGAAACCTCGACGGATTATGCGCCGTGGTACGTCGTGCCCGCCGACCACAAACACGTCACCTGGCTGGTCGTATCGGCAACGATCATCGAGACGCTGCAGAATTTGAAACTGGAATTTCCGAAAGTGACCGGCAAGGCGCTCGATGAGCTGAAAGCCTGCGCGCGCGAACTGGAAGCGCAAGGCCCGAAGCCGAAAAAGACTAGCCGCCGAAAATAACGTGCCGATCGGGCTTAATCGTCCGACACATCATTCGGCCGGCTCGGATCGATGCGCTTGGCGAGCCAGCTCGCCGCCCAGACCGGGCCGAACGCGAAAAGGAGCGGCAGGGTCAAGTAGAGAAGCTCGCCGTCCTTGAATTCCCGGGACGCGGACAGGTGGGAGAAATCCGGCGGATGGGACCAGATGACGTAGACGTAGACCGCAAGCACCGCGGTGCCGAGCATCCACGCGAGCGCGACCAGCGCTTTGCCGGCAAGCTTGCGCCAGAGCGGGACGCCGGCGTCTTCGATCCAAGGCGCCTGCTGTGACACTTTCCGCTCATTCCCGCGAAAGCGGGAGTCCAGCACTGGGTCCCCGGCTTCGCGGGGACGAGCGGTGGACGAAGCACGGTCGGCGCTAGAAGTCACAGTCGAGCCCGAAGCGTTTCTTGAATTCTTCGACTTCCCGTTTGCTCGCCGACTTGAGCAGCGCGCAGGCGGTGTAATTGCCCTTCATCTTGTCGCCGTCCAGATACATCCAGTCGACGATCTCGGACTTGTCGAAGGTGATGGTCCGGCCGAGCTTCACGGAATGGACCAGACGCGGCGTGTTGTTGATCTCGCCCGAGAAGGCGCCGTCCTTGGTCGTGAAGGGCGTGATCCAGAAATATTCGGCTTGCTCGCCTTCGCGGATCGCGACTTTCACTGCGAAGCCGTCCATGCCGGCTTTCGGCGCGGCCGCAATGCTCAGGAAATCCGGCAAGGTCGCCCGCGCCTTGCTCATCGCCTTGGCCATCACCGGATCGCTCTTGGCGACGAAGGCCAGTTCGTCACGCTCGGCCTTCTTGGTGGGGCTCTCGGCGCCGGCCGGCCGCGCGGTCAGGCCGACCGCCATCGCGGCACTCAGCAACATGGCATAGCCGGTCGACGTCATAATCAGCCTTCGCATCGACATTGCTCCTATCTGTCGGCTGCCGCAGTCGCGGGGTTCACGCCTGACCCGCGCTCTGACCCTGAGCAAGAACCCCGCGGCAAGAACCTTGCAGACCCGCGCCTTATTCCGCTAAAAGAGCCTCGGTCCGGCCGGCGCTTAACGCGGAATTCACCTTGATCCGCCACGCTTTCGGGACCTGAACTGGCGACGTGAACAAGGCAGAAGCAATGTCAAATCGCAGCGATATCCGCGCGATGACCCGGGAGGCCTACCAGGCCCCGTCCGGTGCTGCCCGCACGATTGGCGCCACGATTCTTGAAGGGCTCCTGCTTCTTAGCACCCCCTGAGGGCCGGCTGGGCGCATGCGCCTGGGCACTCAGGGGTTCGCAGAAGAGCACCCAAGAGAAACCCAAGAGCGCCGCGAAGCCAGGACGAGACCGGCGGGCGCCAAGGAAAAAGGACCCAAGACCCATGACCTCGCCAGCACAGTCCGAGAAGGACCGCGTCGTCATTTTCGACACCACTTTGCGCGACGGCGAACAATGCCCCGGCGCCACCATGACCCATGAGGAGAAGCTCGAAGTTGCCGAGCTTCTCGACACGATGGGCGTCGACATCATCGAGGCCGGCTTCCCGATCGCCTCGGAGGGCGATTTCGCCGCCGTGCATGAGATCGCCAAGCGCACCAAGCGCGCCGTGATCTGCGGCCTCTCCCGCGCCGCCTTCAAGGACATCGACCGCTGCGCCGAAGCTATCAAGCCGGCGGAGCGCAAGCGCATCCACACCTTCCTCTCCACCTCGCCCGTGCACATGAAATACAAGCTCCAGAAGGAGCCGCACGAGGTCTTCGAGATGGTGATCGCGCAGGTGACGCGGGCGCGCAATTACACCGACGACGTCGAGTGGTCGAGCGAGGACGGCACCCGCACCGAGTTCGATTTCCTGTGCCGCTGCGTCGAGGCCGCGATCAAGGCCGGCGCCACCACGATCAATATTCCCGATACCGTCGGCTACACGATACCCGAGGAATATTTCGACCTGTTCAAGCGCGTGCGCGAGGCGGTGCCGAATTCCGATCTCGCCCGCTTCTCGGTGCATTGCCATAACGATCTCGGCATGGCGGTGGCGAATTCGCTCGCCGGCGTGTCGGCCGGCGCGCGGCAGATCGAATGCACCATCAACGGCATCGGCGAGCGCGCCGGCAATGCGGCGCTCGAAGAAGTCGTGATGGCGATGAAGGTGCGCAACGACGTGTTGCCGTTCTGGACCGGCATCGACGCCACCATGCTGACGCGCGCTTCGAAGCTGGTCGCCGCGGCGACCTCGTTCCCGGTGCAATACAACAAGGCGATCGTCGGGCGGAACGCCTTTGCGCATGAGAGCGGCATCCACCAGGACGGCATGCTCAAGCACACCCAGACCTACGAGATCATGGTGCCGGAGAGCGTCGGCGTGAAACAGACCTCGCTGGTCATGGGCAAGCATTCCGGCCGCCACGCTTTCGTGCACAAGCTCGAAGAGCTCGGCTACCACCTCTCCGACAATCAGCTCGAAGACGCCTTCGTGCGCTTCAAGGCGCTGGCTGACAGGAAGAAGCACGTCTACGACGAAGACCTCGAGGCGCTGGTCGACGAGGAGATCGCGACCGCGCAAGACCACATCAAGCTCGTCTCGCTCACCGTGATCGCCGGCACGCGCGGGCCGCAGCGCGCCACGATGAAAGTGGATGTTGACGGCAAGGCGATGATCGAGGAGCGCGAAGGCAACGGCCCGGTCGATGCGGTGTTCAACTGCATCAAGGCCATGGTGCCGCATGAGGCGGTGCTGGAGCTCTACCAGGTGCACGCCGTGACCGAGGGCACCGACGCGCAAGCCGAAGTCTCGGTGCGGCTGTCGGAGAACGGCCGCGCGGTGACGGCCAAGGGTGCCGATCCGGACACGCTCGTCGCCTCGGCCAAGGCCTATCTCTCGGCGCTCAACAAGCTCGTGGCGCGGCGGCTGCGCGGCAAGCTCGACGACGGGGCCGCCGGCGAACGCCGCATCCACTCGACGGACGTGGGCTAATCGCGGCTCTGTCCACAAAACGGGGCAAGGCCGGCCTGAGCCCGGCCTGAGCCTTGCCCTCACCGCCCGAGCCCGCTATATCGACGCCAGATCGCCGCCCTAGGGCGGCTTTCTTTTCCGGCAGATGGTGGAAGTTCCTAACCCGCCTGCATTTTTCGGTTAGGGCGCATAGCTCAGTTGGTAGAGCAGCTGACTCTTAATCAGCGGGTCCAAGGTTCGAGTCCTTGTGCGCCCACCAATCCCTTCGAAGACCTGGGCGGCATCGGAAGCCTCGCCACCACAAAAGCTCAGCCTCGACGTGCCGCTCCCGGGAACAGCCTGTGGGCGTCCAGAAACTCGATCATGTGGCGGTTGAAGGCCGCGGGCTGCTCGATCTGGCAGGCGTGGCCGGCGCCGTAGAGGATTTTCAGTTCGCAGCCCGCGATTTGCTTTTGCAGCGCCGCGGCAGTCCCGTGGGTTTTGTCCTCACTGCCGCTGATGATAATGGCTGGACACGCGACCCGAGCGTAATGGCCTTCCGGCTCGGGCTGCTGATAGGCCTGAAATTGCGTGATGATGGTATCGACGTCGCCGAGCGCGTTGCGCTCGGTGAACATGTCGGCGAAAAAATGCGCCATCGGTGTTGCGCGAAAAGCCGGGCTGAAGTCCTCGAACGTGTAGCCCCACCGGTAGGCAATGCCCAACTCCTTATAAGAAGCGATCCGGCCCGGGATGAATTCCTTGTTCGGGTTATAGCCGGTGCCGCACATGATGATTGCGGCCGTGTGCTGCGGCCGATGATTGTGCATCCAGATCAATAGACACGAGCCGATCGAGCAGCCGACCAGGATGGCGCGCTCGCCGGGATAGGCGTCGTCGACCGCCTCCCAGCACGCCTGCGCGACATCCTGCATCGTCAATCCCGCGTGTGCCTTGGGCGACCTGCCATAGCCGGGAAGATCGATAGCGATGCAACGATACCAGGTGGACAACTGCGCCATCTGGAAGATCCAGCACGACTGATCCATCGGATTGGGATGGACGAACGCCAAGACCGGGCCGCTCTTGCCCATCGTCTCGTAATAGAGAGGTCCGTCGATGTGTTTCGCCATGTCTTCTCATATTACGTCTTGCTTGATTCCGGCAGGTGAAATTCCTCAAGCGCGCTCGATGGCGGATGCGAACGTGACATGCCGAAATGAGGCTTGAAACATCGCCTCGACGACCTTTCCCGCACTTGGACCGACGGAGCTATCCGGGGAGAAATTCGTCGTCCCAGGCACCAGCTTCAATCCCGATACGCCAGCACTGAAAGATCGCCGCGTCCAAAAAGACCCTCAATTTCAGCAGCTTCGGCACAGCCTTAATACTCGGCCCGCTTGTTTCTCAATTTCGACACACTCAGCAATAGTTAATCGTTCCCGGGATATCGTCTTTTGGGGCAAGCGCGGGCCGGGGGAATGCGAGCTTCGTCGTCAATCTGCGTCGCTATTGCGGGCGTCTCGGTCGCGTTCCTGTTTGTCAGGAACAACGCCGAGATTCCGGCCGACATTGGCGACGAGCCGGCGACGACCGAAATTGTTACGACGACCGAGACTGTTGTTCCCGAAATCATCGTCGCGGCCAAATCGGATCGGCTCAGCATCGCAAACCTGCTCGCCGACAAGGTCGTTCGGATCGAACGATATTTCGCGCCGCGCAATCCTTCGTCCAGCCTTTCGCCCGACGTGAACGCGCACGCCGACGTGCCTGTGGACGTGCGCAGGCAGATTTCCGATCTGGTCCACTTCTACGTTTATTCGGAAACTCCGCCCGACGTGAGGCCGGCCGATGTCGCGCTCGCCGCGCTGCAAGACGTTCCAGTCGGCGCGCCGATCGACGAGATCAAGCGCGCCTCTGAAGCGTTCAGCTTGAACTTCAATTTCATGAAGGCGGTGGCGAAAGTCGAATTGGACTTCGATCCCAAGCAGCGCACCGGCTCGTATATCGGGCTCTTTCAGCTCAGCAAATCCGAGTTTTCCAGATACGGGAACGGCGACATTGTCAATCCGCGCGACAACGCCATCGCGGCCGCGTTCAAGTTCGCCGTGTCCGCCATCACCTTCGAGCTGACGACCCACAAGAAGCCGACGATCGCCGATCTCTATCTGATCCATCAGCAAGGCACCCAAGGCGCCGAGGAACATGTCACGCATCCGGAACGGATCGCCTGGAAGTCGATGTGCGCCACCGATGAAGGCCGAGGCAAAGGCGAGAAGTGGTGCAAACGCGCGATCTGGGCCAACACGCTCCCTGAGATCAAACAGACCTGGAAGTCGGTCGACAATCTGACATCAGGCGCATTCGTGCGCATGTGGGAATTGCGGATTGACGGACTCTACACCCGCTATTCGGACGCCGCCTCCACCAATTGATCGCTCTGCCGTCTAGACCATGATCCAATTCAATTAATCGGATCATGGTCTAGTTTTTTCGTTGGAGCATGATCTTATCGGAAAACCGGTTTCCACATTTCCGGATCATGCTCTATGACCGCGGCTGCGTCAGCATCGGCAGGCTTTGCAGCCGCAATTCGCCGACCGCGCCGCCATAGACCGGCTTGAAATCGCGATCGCGCAGGCAGGCCTCCGGAAACCGCGCCAGCAGCCGCGTGATGGCGATCGTGATGGTCGAGCGGCCGAGAATATTGCCGATGCAGTGATGCGGTCCGGCGCCGAACGACATGATCCGCTTGGGCTTGCGATGAATATCGAAGCGCAACGGATCGGGAAAGAAATCGGGATCGTAATTCGGCGACAGCGGTGACGGGCGCACTACCGTGCCTTTCGGGATGCGCGTGCCGCCGACCTCGGTGTCGCGGGTCGCGATCCGCGGGAAGGTGAAATAGCCGTTGCTGCCGAGCCGCAGGCACTCCTCGATGGCCTCGGGAATCAGGCTCGGATCGACGATCAATTGGCGGCGCTGGTCGTCATGCGTATAGAGCAGATAGAGCGCGCCGCCCGCGGCGCGGCTCGTCGCCGACAGCGACGCGCCGCAAATGCCGAAAATCTGATCGAACAGTTCGCGGTCGCTGAGCGTGTCGCCCTGGTCGCGCGCATTGACGAGGTCGCTGATGAAATCCGAGCGCGGCGCGGCGCGGCGCTCCTCGATGATGACCTTGATCTCCTCCATGGCGCGATCGAAGGCCGCCCGCAGCTGCGGCGGCCAGGTCTCGCCCGGCTTCACGTAAGTCGTTCCGGGAATGAGATCGTGGAAGGCGACGAACACGGCCTTGCGGCGCTCGTCCATGTCGATCATGGCTTCGAGCAAGGCGTCGACGACGAGATGAGCGCCGAAATCGCCCATGGCGTCGAATTCGGGTGCCTTGGCTTCGATCTTGTCGAGCATGCGGTCGACGATCTTGCCGATCGATTCTTCGAGCTGGGTGACCCGGCGCGACGAAAAGCCTGAAATGAGCAGCCGGCGCACGCGGGCATGCTGCGCGCCGTCCATCTGCGTCACGAACTGGGCGTCCATCGCCTTGTTGAACGCCTCCCAGCCGGGACCGCGCGGCATTTGCGAAGCGAAGGTTTCGGTGTCGGAAAACACCCGGCGCGCGTCTTCGTAGCGGCCGACGATCACTTGCGGCCGCTGTCCCGGAGCCACGGCATAGAACGGAGGCCGCCGCGCCCATTCGGCCATGTGGCGATGCGCATGGGCCTTGAACTCGGCGCTGCCCGGATCGAGCTCGACCATATTGTTCGGGTCGATCGCGGCGGCGGACGGATCGTCAACGGGAAGGACGCTCGACACGGGCTGCTCTCCTCGGGTTTTTCGGGGACCGGCTTTGCTTCCGGTCCCGCCCTTTGGAGAACATTGTAGCGTCACAGGCGGCCGCAACGGAAGCCGGGCGATTATCGCGCCATCGTGACGGCTACGGCTCTTCGGACGACGGATCCGAGCCGGCCTGCTCAGTGCCCAAGATCAGCGACAGAAACTCGCGGACATGCCAGCCTGACGGCGGCTGCGCTTGCGCCTCGTCGACGGGCGGAGGCAGTGTCGCCGCCGCATTTTGAGTCTTGACGCGCTTCTTGCCGTCGACGCCTTCATCGATCCGTTCGATCATGTAGGGGAAGAACGGATTGGACGACGCCCGCAGCAGCGAATCCAGGCTCGCAATCAGGACATTCCGCTCGCCGCGCGGCGCCAGCGCGCCGAGATTGAGGCCGAAGTCTTCGTTCGGGTCGGGCGTCAAGCCGTAGAGCGAATCCGTCATCGGAAACGGCAAAGCGACGTGCGACAGCGAATACAGTCCCGCGGGGTAATAAATGCCCAAAGCGCGCTCATGTTCGGCCGTGCCCCCGGCCTCGATGACACGCTCGACCTCTTCCCCACTCGGCACGTCGGCATTGGTGATGATCGTCGTCCGATAATTGCGCGGCCGTCGCGGCAGCAATTGCGCCAGCTTGGTATCGGCGCTCGGCCGCAACAGTGCGCCGAATTTGACGGTGCGGTTCACGTCGAACAGCACGAGCTCGCTGCCGTTCTCGGGCAGGCGGTCATATAACGCTGAGACGATAGCGCTGGTGCTGACAGTGAAATCCATGACCGACTGAAAAGTAATAATGGGCGGCAGGTCCGCGAGCTGTCCGCTGCGGCTGTATTGCGCGATCTCCTGCTGCAGCGCCTGGGTCAGCCGATAGGACTGAACCGCGCCATTGACCGGGAATGAGTTGTATTTGAACGGATTGAATTCCGGCACGATGCCAAGCCAGGCCGCCTTGGCGAAGGCCGGCAGCACGGCCGGCAGGCTCGCCAGGCCGGCGAACTGCGCGAACCGGGTGATGCCGATCATCGGCGAGACCAGAACGATGCGGTCCGGCTGGATCGCCTGCGGATCGGCGATCGCATCGAGCGCGTATTTCAGCGCCAGCGCGCCGCCATTGGAAAAGCCGACCAGATGCACGGGCGCCCCGGGCGGAATGCGGCGGCGGGCCTCGCGCACCGCCAGCCGCGTCGCCGCCGACCAATCTTCCCAGGTGATGTCGGTCAATCCGGCCGGCACCGTGCCGTGACCGGGAATTCGCGGGACGATGGCGACAAAGCCGTGATCGCGATAGGCCTGCGCGATATGGCGCTGGCTATAGGGCGCGTCGGTGAGGCCGTGCAGCAAGACCACGGCGCCAATCGGCGGACCGTTCGGCTCGAGCACAAAGGACCGATTGAAATCCTGGGCGAAGTGTCCCGGATAAACCGGACTGCCGCTGAAAAACCGGTTCAGCGGCAGACGCTCTCGCGGCTCGAGCTTGTCCGTCACCTCGGTGCGAACCGCGGCAAAGATCCTGGCTTCCTCGGCGAGATAGCGATCCCAGTCGGCCGCATCGAGCTCGGTCGCCTTCATCTCGTGCGGGACATAAGTGTGCCAGCGCGACAGCGGCGGCCCCTGCTGCGCGACATAGACGCGAATGCCGAAGAAGCCGACCGCGACGACGACGAGCAGGATCGACAGCCACTTTATCGCCTTGCCGATCTTTTTCCGCATGAGCCACTTCCGCGTGAGCGCGCCTCGGACGAGGGCGGGCCGACATGGTAGCAGCGCCAACGATGTCAGTCTCCCAAGCTAAAACCGGATTCGCCTCCTCCACGATCCGGTCATATAACGATGGCCGAACCGCCGGCCGCGTGCCGCGCTGGGCGAGTGATGCATCCGGCTACCGAGGTCGTCATGACCGAGATCAAAAAATTCAACGCCGAACGCAAGGGTCTGCTCGACGGCGTGCGCGTCGTCGATCTGTCGCGGCTGGTCGCCGGCAATATGGCAACGCATGTGCTGGCCGATTACGGTGCCGACGTCATCAAGGTCGAGCGCCCCGGCAAAGGCGACGATCTGCGCAGCTGGCGCGTCAAAGGCTTCGAGGTGTTCTGGAAGGTCTATTCGCGCAACAAGCGCAGCGTCGCCATCGACCTGCAGAGCGATGACGGCCGCGACTTCCTGTGGCGGCTGATCGAGACGGCGCAGGTGCTGGTCGAGAATTTCGTGCCGGGCACGCTGGAGCGCTGGGGCATGGGGCCGGACGATCTGCTGCGGCGAAATCCGAAACTGATCGTGTTGCGCGTCTCCGGCTGGGGTCAGACCGGGCCGTGGCGCAAGAAGCCGGGCTTCGGCACGCTGGTCGAGGCGATGTCCGGCTGGGCTTTCCTGAACGGACACGCGGACAAGCCGCCGACGCTGCCGCCGCTCGCGCTCGCCGACATGATCTCAGGCCTTTATGGCGCCTCCGCCGTGCTCGCAGCGCTGCGCGGCGTCGAACAGGGCGACGGCAAGGGACAGGTCATCGACCTCTCTTTGTTCGAGCCGATCCACGCCATGGTCGGCGCGGAAGCCGCTCATGTCCGGCTCACCGGCGCGCCGACCATGCGCTCGGGCAATCAGTCCTCGCACACCGCGCCCCGCAATGTGTACCGCTGCAAAGACGATCGCTATGTGGCGATGTCGGGCTCGATGCAGTCGATGGCGGAACGGATCATGGAGACGATCGGGCGGCCCGAGCTGAAAACCGATCCGCGCTTTATCGACAACACGGCCCGTGTCGCCAACCGCAACGCGCTTGACGAGATCATCGGCGGCTTCATCGCGCAGCGCGGCCAAGCGGAGAACCTGGCGCTGTTCGAGGCGGCGGGCGTCACTGTCGGGCCGGTCTGTTCGGTCGCGGACCTCATGGACGATGCGTACGTCAACGGCCGCGAGGCAATCGTCGAAGTCGAGGACCGCGACATGGGCAGCGTGCCCATGCATAATGTCATTCCGCGCTTTTCGGCGATGCCGGAGCCGTTCCGGCGGCAGGCGCCGAAGATCGGCGAACACACCGAGGACCTGCGCCGCGAGCTCGGTCTGCCGCCGGGCAAGCGCGCAGAGGGTTGAGCAGAAACCATGGCGTTCCGCCTGCCACCATTGAGCGCGTTGCGCGTGTTCGAGGCCGCCGCCCGCCACAACAGCTTTCAAAAGGCAGCGAGCGAATTGAACCTCACCGCGAGCGCCGTCAGCCATGCCATTCAGACGCTCGAGAACTGGCTCGGCGTCGCGCTATTTCATCGCGGATCGCGCGGCCTCAAGCTCACCGCCGCCGGCGAGGCTTATGCGCCCATGGTCAATCAGGCGCTGACCATTCTTGCGCGCGCGACCGACCGCCTGCCTGGGCGCAAGGCGTCGGGGACGCTGGCGATCTCGAGCGCGCCGACCTTCGCGCACAAGGTCCTGCTGCCGCTCCTCGATAAATTCATTGCCGAGAATTCCGAAATCCGCGTCACCGTCGACACGTCACGCCGCCGGGTCGATCTCACGCTCGACAATTTCGATATCGCTATCCGCTTCGCACCGGCCAATAAACCTGGCCCGGATTGGACCTTGCTCGCGGCCGAGACGCTGATGCCGGCATGCAGCCCGGCCTTCAAGAAGAAACTCGACCGGCCCCTCGATGCCGATGTGTTGTCGCGGGTGCCGCTCATTCACGTCACTTCGTCCACGACCGATTGGGAGCACTGGTTCGCCGCCAACGGCATCGCAATTCCACCCTCGTTCGATGCCGGCCTTCGCGTCGACACCTTTCAGATGGGCGCCGACGCCGCCGCCCGCGGCCTCGGCGTCATGTTGGGTCGCTCGCCGCTGCTCGACGACGAGATCGCCAGCGGCAGGCTGGTCACGCTCGGCGCCAAGACGATCACAAGCGGCGATGCCTACTGGCTGATCACGCCGGAAGCCGAATTCCAAAGGCCCGAAGTAAAGCTGTTCCGTGACTGGCTGCTCGCCGAACTTGGCATTGAGAAGACTGGCAAACAAGGGAAAGGCGCTGCCGCGAAGCCACCCAACAGGCGTGGCAGCAACTGAGCCGAATTCATGCGCCGGTGAAAAAGTTCCGCGTGCAATAGGACGGCGGCTTCAACATCTTATCTGTGCCATGCAGATTGAAGCCGCTCTCACGGAATTACAGCGCGAACAGCGCTCCGTCCCCGCGCCATACCGAATTCCGTTCCGCTATGCCCGTATCCAGGTCGTTTCGGGGTCCCTGAGCGAAACGCAATCGGACAAGGTCGGCAGCTTCGTGCGGCGGACCGACCGCGAGGACCTGCGCCGGCGCTTCGGTCATCCGCTTGCCTTCGACGACGAGTTCACGCTGCGGCGGGCGTTCGGCATCAAATCCGGCGGCGAGATGCTGTGGTCGCTCGATGAGAACGGCGCCATCGCCGGGATCTGCGACCGCGTGTTGACCTCGCCGCAGGAAGCCGAGATCGCGCTCATCGTGCGCTCCGACTTGAAGGGCTTTGGCATCGGCGAATTCCTGCTGCGCGCCGTGCTGAACCACGCGGCGCGCCAAGGCATGAAAACCCTGCACGCCTCCGTGCTGCGCGACAATACTCCGATGCTGCGGCTTGCGATGAAAGTCGGCTGCGTGTTCCGCGAGGCGCACGGCGAAGCGGTGGAGATCGCGTTCAGGGTCGATCAGAGCTGGTAGAACTCACGCCGCTGCGGTGGCCGCACGCTCGACCGGCTTTTCGACGATCGGCAGATTGATCAGCGCCGACAGCACACCGAACAGAATCGCCAGCCACCAGACCGGGCCGTAGGAGCCGGTGCGGTCGAACACGAGGCCGCCGAGCCAAGCGCCGAGGAAGCCACCGATCTGATGGCTGAAGAAGGCGAAGCCGCCGAGCGTGGCGAGCCAGCGCGTGCCGAACATCACGGCAATAATGGCGTTGGTCGGCGGCACGGTGGAGAGCCACATCAGGCCCATCGTGGCGCCGAACAGGATGCAGGACAGCGGCGAGATCGGAAAGATGATGAAAGCCAAGATCGCGAGCGCGCGCACGAAGTAGATGAACGACAACAGGTAGCGCTTCGGCAGATAGTCGCAGAGCCAGCCGCAGCCGACCGAGCCGATGATGTTGAACAGCCCGATCGTCGCCAGCGTCCAGCCGCCGACCGTCGCGGACAGGCCGCGATCGATCAGATAGGACGGCAGATGCACGGTGATGAAGGCGAGCTGGAAGCCGCAGGTGAAAAATCCGAGCACCAGCATGACATAGGACGGATGGGCGAATGCCTCGGCAAGAGCCTGACGCAGCGATTGCGACGCCGTCTCGCGGCCGACGGGCGCATCCGGCGTCACGAAAGCCAGCGACAGTGGCAGCACCATCAGTGTGGTCACCGCAAAGATGAGCAGCGCCTGCTGCCAGCCGAGCGCATCCATCAGCACGACACTGAGCGGCGAGAACAGGAACTGGCCGAACGACCCGGCGGCGGTACCGAGGCCGAAGGCGATCGAGCGGTATTGCAACGGCAACAGCTTGGCGAAGGCTGACAGGATCACCATGAACGAGGTGCCGGCAAGGCCGAAGCCGATCAAGGCGCCTGCCGCCATATCGAGCGCCAGCGGGCTAGTCGCGTGCGCCATCAGCGCCAGACCCGCGGCGTACATCAGTCCGCCGACGCAGAACACGCGCGCCGCACCATAACGGTCGGCGATGATGCCGGCGATCGGCTGGCCGATGCCCCAGAGCAGGTTCTGCAGCGCCAGCGCGAAGGCGAAAACGTCGCGGCCCCAATGATTGGCGCTCGACATCGGCGTCAGATAGAAGCCCATCGCCGAGCGCGGACCGAACGACAGCAGCGAGATCAAGCAGCCGAAGCCGATGATCAGCGCTGGCGTGCGCCAACCGGTCAAATTCACCGATGAAGTGCTGTTGGTCATAGTCGCCCAGGTTGAAAGTTGCTCGAGGGCAGCAACAATAAAGGGCAATCCCGGAAGACAAAAACGAAAAATACTAAACCGGCGATGAGGCCGGTTCATGTCGGCAGATCAGCGCCGCAGGCCGCTTATCAGAACCGCCCGCGCGCCGCATCGAGCGCGTCGTGAATGACGCGTCCGAGCGCCGCGATCTGATAGGGCTTGCGCAACAGGGGAAATTCCGGATCGGTTTCGAACGCGTTAGTATAGCCCGTCGTCAGCACCACCGGGATATGCGGATATTTGTTGCAGACGGTTCGCGCCAGCGCCAGACCGTCGATCTCTCCCGGCAGAACCACGTCGCTGAAGACAAGCCGCACATTCTTGCCGTTGGCGAGCAGCGCGAGCGCAGCCGGCGCGGTGTCGGCTTCGACGGTCCGGTAGCCGAGTTCCTTCAACAGCGACACCGCGACATTGCGCACGTCGGCATTGTCCTCGACGACCAGCACGGTCTGCCGCTCGGAGGCGATGTATTTTCCCTCGTCCTGCGGCAGCGGCATCGCGATCGCGGCATGGCTGCGCGGCACATAGATGGTGACCGTGGTGCCGCGGCCAATTTCGCTGTCGATCGTGACCGTGCCGCCGGAGCGGCGGGCGAAGCCGTAGACCTGCGACAGGCCGAGGCCGGTGCCCTTGTCGGGACCCTTGGTGGTGAAGAACGGCTCCACCACCCGCGGCAGCAGATCATGCGGAATGCCGCTGCCGTTGTCGGCGACGCTCAAGGCAACGAATTCGCCGCTGATCGGCTCGAGCAAGTCGCCGGGCTTGAGCTCGACATTCTCGGCCGAGATCATGATGCGTCCGCCGCTGAAGGGGATCGCATCGCGGGCATTGACGCTGAGATTGACCAGCGCAAATTCCAGCTCCGACTTGTCCACCCGCACCGGCCAGATACCGTCGGGTATCGCGATCTGAAAATCGATGTTCACATACATCGAGCCCGCCAGCACGTCGCGGATGGCGTTCACCGTCTCGGCCGGGCTGATCACGGTCGGACTCAGAGGCAGCGTGCGGGCAAAGGACAATAGCTGCCGCGTCAGGTTTTCGCCGCGCGTCGCCGCCATTTCGATGGCGGTGACGGCGCGCTGATCGCGCGGCTCCTTCATATGGTTCTTCAGCCGCTGGGCGTGGCCGCTCACGATCATGAGCAGATTGTTGAAGTCGTGAGCGATGCCGCCGGTCAGCTGGCCGATGGCGTCCATCTTCTGCAGATGCGCGGTCTGCCGCTGCGCGCGCTCGAGCGCCGCGGCCGCCTCCTTTTCCGCGGTGACGTGCCGGCCGGCCAGATAGATCAGGCCGTTGCTCTCGGTCATGGCCCAGTGCAGCCAGCGGTACGAGCCGTCCTTGTGGCGGAAGCGGTTCTCCATGCGCACCGTGGGCACGCCCCGCGCCAGCTGCTCGCGGCCGGCGATCGAATGCGCCATGTCGTCGGGATGCCGCAGCTCGCTGACATTCATCGACTTGATCTCGGGCTCGGTCCAGCCGAGGAGCCGCGTCCAGGCCGGATTGATGCTGAGGAAGAAGCCGTCGAAATTCGAGACCGCGAGCAGATCTTCCGACACGTTCCAGATGCGATCGCGCTCCAGCGTGCGCTTGTGGACCTCGGCTTCGAGCCGCTCGCTGAGCTTGCGCAGCTCGGCTTCGATCCGGGTGCGGGCGTGATCGGCGCGCATGCGCTCGACAGCGAAGCCGAGCTGGCGCGCGAGCGTCAATGTGAGCTCGATGTCCTCGCGGGCGAATTCGCGCGGCGCGTCGTAATAGGTCACGAATTTGCCGATCAACTTGTTGGCCACCATCAGCGGAATGAAGGCGATGGCGCCGATGCCTTCCTGCTTGGCGGCGAGCCTGATCACTGCGCCGAAGCGGGCGCGCTCGACGTCGGAGACGCAGACCGGCTCGGGATTGGCTTCGTCGGCCTTCCACGGCGAATGGCCCTCGATGGCCGCGCGATAAGTGTCGGACAGGCCGCGCCAGGCGGCGAAACGCATGACGCCGTCAGTGTCGAACCGCTGAATCGAGGCGCGGCGGCAGTGCAGCGCGGCGGCGATGGTGTCGAGCGTCGCCTCGTAGACGTCGTTCAACGACGCAGCACGATAAAGCCGGTCGGTGAAGCGATAGAGCGCCGACTGTTCGTCGGCACGCTTGCTCATCGCGGCCTCTATGCGCCGCTGCTCGGTGACGTCGAGCAGCGAGGCGATCCAGCCGACCGCCTTGCCTTTGGGACCGAGTTCGGGCCGATAGGCGATCAGAAGCCGGCGCGTGCCGACACTGGGAAAATCGAGATTGCACTCGAAATTGACGGCCTCGCCGTGCAGCACGCGGTCGATATAGGGACGCAGCGTGGCGACGCCCTTCTCGCCGATAAGCTCGGTATTGGTCTTGCCGACAATGGCGCTGCGCTCCCGTCCGAGCAGATGCGCATAGGCGTCGCTGACGAAACGATAGCGCAGGTCGCGGCTCATGCGCACCAGCATGAACGGCGTGCGGTTGATGACCGATTGCAGCTCGGCTTCGCTTTCGCGCAGCGCTTCCTCGGCGCGCTTGCGTTCGGTCAATTCCTGGAAGCTGCAGACCGCGCCTTCGACGCGGCCGGTATGGTCCTTGATCGGCTGCACATTTATCAGCACCGGAACGCGCGTCCCGTCCGGCCGCTCGATGACGAGTTCGGCCGCCATCACGGGCGCGCCGCTGCGTATGGCTTGGGCGACGGGCGTGGAAGCGAAGTCTAGCGGCGCGCCGTCGGGCCGGTAACGCCGGAGGTTGCCGCTATAGCGTACGGCAGGTTCGCCAAGCGGCAATTCGTGGCCCCACAATTCGACCGCGCGCTTGTTGTAGCGGACGAGACTGCAATCGGCCGTGCAGACGCAAAAGCCGGTCGGAATGGCGTCGAGCGAGCTTTGGGCAATGGCCGTGAATGCGTCGAGGCCGAGCGCCACGGAAACGATCGTTGCCGGAGCAGTCGGGGCAGTCGTTGTCGCAACAGTCGTTCTCAGGACAGTCTTGGCGACTGCTCGCTTGAGTTCGACCTTCTTCCGTCTGGACTTTGGAATAGTCTTGGAACCCTGGCGGTTCATCGGAATTCACCCCAACCGACGCGGTGCCCGCTTGGCGAGAATGCTCCTGACACTTCCGGCTCTTATTATGCGCCTTTCCAGGCCCAATTGGGACGCAAAATTCCTGCTCCAAGCGGGCCTGAAGGGGATTTGGTGGGCGAAGGTTAAGGCTGCATCGAGATCGGCGTCGCCGGGCCGCGCAATTGCGGCATAATGCCTGCGCCGTAAGGGCGGCCTCGCGACAAACCCTTCAACGACGGCCCGGAAATTGCATGGAATTTATGCATTTCTTGGCCAACTTTCCGGGGCGTAACGCGTAAACATGTCCATCCTGGTCGGGCTTCATCACGCCACCCGCTACAGCTATAGCCGGCCGATTGGTCTTGGCCCCCAGGTTGTGCGTCTGCGGCCGGCGCCGCACAGCCGCACCCGCGTCCCGTCCTATTCACTGACCGTCACACCACCGCAGCATTTCGTGAATTGGCAGCAGGATCCGCACGGCAATTGGCTGGCGCGTTTCGTATTTCCGGAAAAGGTCACCGAATTCTCCGTCACTGTCGACCTCACGGCGGACCTGGAGGTCGTCAATCCGTTCGATTTCTTCATCGAGCCTTATGCGGAGAAATGGCCGTTCAAATTCGAGCCGGATCTTTACGAGGATCTGCTGGCCTTCATCGGGCCGGAGCCGGCCGGACCGCGGCTGAAGGAATTCGTCTGCTCGATTTCGAGCGACACCCGCAACACCGTGGATTTTCTGGTCGAGCTCAATCAGCGCCTGCAGCAGATGATCAAATATGTGGTGCGCATGGAGCCCGGCGTGCAGACGCCCGAGGAAACACTGACCTTGGGCTCGGGTTCCTGCCGCGACACCGGTTGGCTGCTCGTTCAGATCCTGCGCCATCTCGGCCTGCCGGCGCGCTTTGTCTCCGGTTATCTGATCCAGCTGCGCCCCGACATCAAATCGCTCGACGGCCCATCCGGCACCGATGTCGATTTCACCGATCTGCACGCATGGACCGAAATCTATCTGCCCGGCGCCGGTTGGGTCGGGCTTGATCCGACATCGGGACTGTTCTGCGGCGAGGGTCACATTCCGCTCGCCGCAACGCCGCACTACCGTTCCGCGGCGCCGATCAGCGGCGCGGTCGAGCCGGCCGAGGTCACGTTCGGTTTTGATATGACCGTCAGGCGCATCGGCGAGCGGCCGCGTGTCACCGCGCCGTTCTCCGATGAAGCCTGGCAGGCGCTCGACGCGCTCGGCGAGAAGGTCGACGCCGATCTGAAAGCCAACGATGTGCGGCTGACCATGGGCGGCGAACCGACTTTTGTCTCGATCGACGATTATCAGAGCGCCGAATGGTCGACCGACGCGCTCGGCCCGACCAAGCGCATTCGCGCCGACGAATTGATCCGCCGTTTGCGCGATCGCTTTGCGCCGGGCGGCCTTCTGCATTACGGCCAGGGCAAGTGGTATCCCGGCGAGCCGGTCCCGCGCTGGGCCTTTGCGCTGTACTGGCGCCGCGACGGCGTGCCGGTGTGGCGCAACGACGATCTGATCATGCGCGAGCAGCCGGCGCGCAAGATCACCACCGAGGATGCGCAGCGCTTCGCCGAAGGCATCGCCACGCGCTCCGGTCTCGCCGCCGAATATGTACAGCCGCTCTATGAGGATCCGGTCGACCGGATGCTCCAACAAGGCCTGATCCCGGAGAATTTCGATCCCAGCGATCCGAAGATCGATGATCCGCACGAACGCGCGCGCATCCTGAAATTGTTCGACGGCCAGATCGGCACACCGCGCGGCTTCGTGCTGCCGATGCAGCGCTGGACCGCGCAGGCCAAACCCGGCTGGCTGAGCGAGATCTGGCGAACGCGGCGCGGCCGGCTATTCCTCGTGCCAGGCGATTTAGCGGCCGGCTTCCGCCTGCCGCTGCAGTCTCTCCCCCATATCCCCGAGTTGAGTTACCCCCATCTCGGACCGGCTGATCCGTTTGCGCCGCGCGCGCCGCTGTCTGATCCGCGCGTCACCCATCCACTGCCGCCGCGCGTCTTCCATGGCGGCAGCGGCCACGCTGACTCGCCACCACTTGCGTCCGAAGCGCTGGTGCAGCAGCGGCTGCCGTTGGCGACGACGGCTTCAGACTTTTCAGACTATGCGGTGCGCACCGCGCTGTCGGTGGAAGTGCGTGACGGACATCTGTGCGTGTTCATGCCGCCGACCGAGACGCTCAACGATTATCTCGAAGTCGTCGCCACCGTCGAGACCACCGCCGCCGATCTCGATCTGCCGATCCATATCGAGGGTTATCCGCCGCCACCCGATCCGCGGCTCAATGTCCTTAAAGTCACGCCTGATCCCGGCGTCATCGAGGTCAATATCCAACCGGCCGATTCCTGGCGCGAGGCCGTGGATATCACCACGGCCGTCTACGATGACGCGCGCCAGTCGCGGCTCGGCACCGACAAATATCTGCTCGACGGCCGGCATACCGGCACCGGCGGCGGCAATCACGTCGTGCTCGGCGGCATGAACCCCGCCGACAGCCCGTTCTTGCGCCGGCCTGATCTGCTTAAGAGTCTCGTGCTCTACGCGGTGCGGCGGCCGTCGCTGTCGTATCTGTTCTCGGGGCTCTTCGTCGGTCCGACCAGCCAGGCGCCGCGCATCGACGAGGCGCGTCAGGACCTGCTCTACGAGCTCGAAATTGCCGGCAGCAAAGTGCCGCGGCCCGGCGACGCGCATTGGATTCCGCCGTGGCTCGTGGACCGGCTGTTCCGCAATATCCTGGCCGACGTCACCGGCAATACCCACCGCACCGAGATCTGCATCGACAAATTGTTCTCGCCGGACGGGCCGACCGGCCGCCTGGGCCTGGTCGAATTCCGCTCGTTTGAAATGCCGCCGGACGCGCGCATGTCGCTCGCCCAGCAATTGCTGATCCGCGCGCTGATCTCCTCGTTCTGGAAGACGCCGCTCGACGGCAAGCCGACGCGCTGGGGCACGGCGTTGCACGACCGCTTCATGCTCGAGCATTTCGTCTGGCAGGATTTCAAGGAGGTCTTGGACGATCTGAAACATGCCGGCTACGAATTCGATCCCGGCTGGTTCGAGGCGCAACGCCAATTCCGCTTTCCGCTCTGCGGCAGCGTGAACCGCTCCGGCGTCGATCTCGAACTGCGGCAGGCGATCGAGCCCTGGTATGTGCTCGGCGAGGAAGGCACGCCCGGCGGCACGACGCGCTATGTCGATTCCTCCGTCGACCGCCTGCAGGTCAAGGTGTCCAATCTGAACGCCGACCGCCATGCTGTTCTCTGCAACGGCCGCCGCGTGCCGCTGACGTCGACCAGCCGCACCGGCGAATATGTCGCCGGCGTGCGTTTCAAGGCGTGGGAGCTGGCGCAGTCGCTGCAACCAACCGTTCCGGTGCAGGCGCCGCTGACGTTCGACATCGTCGACACCTGGGCCAAGCGCTCGTTGGGCGGTTGCGTCTATCACGTGTCTCACCCGGGCGGCCGCGCCCACGACACCTTCCCGGTCAATGCCTATGAAGCCGAGGGCCGCCGCCGCGCCCGCTTTCAGGATCACGGCTTTACCGGCGGCGTCATCGAGGTGCCGCCTCCGGAAACCTCGCTCGAATATCCGCTGACTCTCGACCTGCGGCGCTGAAGCTGAAACACTTCGGCCGATTCTGACGAACTTTACGCTTTCTTGCGCTATGGCTATGCAAGTCGAGACCCAAATCCAGAGCTCTGCTGGAGCTAACAATGCCGGGCTGGAAACCTTGGTTTCCGGCTATCGGCCGCTGCCCGGCGTATTCGACGAGATGATGGATGCCGATGGGCGGGTGCGCGCGCATTGGCAGCCGTTCCTCGCCATGCTCGGCGCGCTTGGCGCCGAGGAGATCAATCGCCGCTTCGTCGGCGCCGACCGCTATCTGCGCGAGTCCGGCGTATTCTATCGCGTCTATGAAGATGCCGCCGGCATCGAGCGGCCGTGGCCGCTGAGCCATGTCCCGCTCGTCATCGAGCCCGGCGAATGGCGGCAACTGGTCGCCGGGCTGACCCAGCGCGCGCAATTGCTCGAGGCGGTGCTGGCGGATTGTTACGGCCCGGGCACGCTGACCCGCGACGGACGCCTGCCGGCGGCGGTGATCGCCGGGAATCCGGAATTCCTGCGGCCGTTGGTCGGTGTGACGCCGCCGGGTGGTTCGCATCTTCGTTTCTATGCCGTGGATGTCGGGCGCGGCGCCGACGGGCGCTGGTGGGTGCTCAACGATCGCACGCAGGCGCCGTCGGGCGCCGGCTATGCGATCGAGAACCGGCTGGCGCTGTCGCGCGCCATTCCCGACATTTATCGCACCACCCAAGTCGAGCGTGTCGCCCCTTTCTTCCAGGCGCTGCAAGCTGAGATTTTTTCGCTCAACCGCCGCGACGACGCGCGGGCCTGCCTGTTGACGCCCGGACCGATGAACGAGACCTATTTCGAGCACGCCTTTCTCGCGCGCTATCTCGGCCTGCTTCTGGTCGAGGGCGAGGATCTGAGCGTCGAGGACGACGGTGTCTTCATCCGCACCGTGTCCGGACTGCGCCGCACCGAAGTGCTGCTCCGTCGCATCGACGCCGATTTCGCCGACCCGCTCGAACTCAATGCCGCCTCGCGGCTTGGCGTGCCGGGACTGCTGCAGGCGGTGCGCGACGGCAAGATCACCATCATCAACTCGCTCGGCGCCGGCCTCATGGAAGCGCGCGCGATGCTGGCCTTCCTGCCGGCGCTGGCGCCGGTCGTGCTCGGTGCCGAATTGAAAATGCCCAATGTCGCGACCTGGTGGCTCGGCAGCGCGGCGACGCGCGAGGCGATGCTCGGCAAGCTCGACACGATGGTCATCGCGCCGGCCTTCACCGAGCATTTCGACGACCCGGATTGGGGTGGCGAGACATTGGGCGCGAAGCTCGACGCCGCCAAGCGCGGAGCATTGATGCAGTCGATCCGCGACCGCGGCATCGATTATGTCGCGCAGGAAGCGGTGACGCTGTCGAGCATGCCGGTCTGGCGCGACGGCAGACTGCAGCCGCACCCGTTCACGCTTCGCCTCTTCATCGCCAAAACCGGCGACAGGTCCGGCGACCGGCCCGGCGACGGCTGGCGGGTGATGCCCGGCGGCTTCGTCCGCATCGCCGGCAATGTCGATGCTCGCGCGGTGAGCCTGCAACAAGGCGCGGCGACCGCGGATGCCTGGGTGCTGGCGCGCGGCCCGGTGGCTCAGACCACGCTGTTGCCGACGCCGGAAGCGATGCCGGTGCAGCGCGCGTCCGGGCTGCTGCCGAGCCGCGCCGCCGACAATCTGTTCTGGGTCGGCCGCTACGTGGAGCGCGCCGAAGCGACGCTGCGGCTGGTGCGCGCCATCGTCAATCGCATCGCTGACAGCGCGGCAACGCCGGTCCTGGGCCGCATCACCTCGCTGCTGGTCGCCTGGAACGCGGCGCCGAGCGACACGTTTCAGGCGCCCGCGACTTTCACCGCGCGCGCGGTGCTCACCCGCGCCGATCTCGATGGCTCGCTGCCGCGCATCTGCGATGCCGCGCGTGCGGCGGCCTCCGTCATTCGCGACCGTTTCTCGCCGGATGCCTGGCGCGCGATCCGCGACCTCGCCGACATGATCGCTGCGCCGCTCGTCGCCGACCCCGCCGAAACCGCCATCGCCGAGCGCGTCGAGGCGGCGCTGCGCCTGATCTCGGCGTTCTCCGGGCTGGCGCAGGAGAACATGACACAGCTTGCCGGCTGGCGGTTTCTCGAACTCGGCCGCCGCATCGAACGCGCCGTCCTCACTTGCCGGCTCACCCGCGCCTTCGCCGAACCGGGCGCGCCTGACGGCAGCCTCGATCTGCTGCTCGAGCTCGCCGACAGCCAGATCAGCTATCGGCAGCGCTATGTCATGATCGCCGCGCTCAAGCCGGTGATCGATCTGGTGCTGCTCGACCCAAATAATCCGCGCTCGGCCGAATTTCAGCTCCAGCGCATCGAGACGCATCTCGACGCCTTGCCGAAACAAAGCGCCGAAGGCCGCCTGTCGCCGGCACAGCAAATCGCGGCCGCCATCACGACGCGATTGCGCACCATCAACGCCGACGAGGTGAACGACAATCTGATCGTCGAGATCGAGAATTCGCTGATGAAACTGTCGGACGCGATCAGCGCCGCCTTCCTCACCAATACCGAACGGACCGACTCGATGTGGGAGGCATTGGCGTGAAGGAAGCTTGGGCATGATCTACGACGTGCGCCAGACCACGGTCTGCGGCTATGCAACGCCGGTCTCGCACGCCCATCACGTGCTGCGACTGACACCGGTCTCGCGCGACAGTGAACGGGTCCAGGTCGCGGCGCTGCAGATCATGCCGGAGCCGGTGAGTCGGCGCGAAGGCCAGGACTTCTTCGGCAACCGGCTGACCTGGATCGAGATCGAGGAGCCGCACAGCGAAGTGACGGTCAAACTCTCCGCGCGCGTCGCCGTCGACGCTGCGGACGTGATCGCGCCCGAGACGACGCCGCCATGGGAACAAGTGCGCGACGAAGCCTTCGCGACCAGCGATATCGGCCCGCTGTCGCCGGCGCATTTCCTGTTTCCAAGCCGTCTCGTCTCGCTCGATCCCAATATCCGCGACTATATCCGCCAGAGTTTTCCGCCGGGGCGGCCGATCCTCGACGCCGCGATCGAAGTGATCGAACGCATCAAGGCCGATCTGGCTTACGAGATCGGCAGCACCACGCCGACCACGACACCGACCATGTGCTTCGCGCAGCGCCGCGGCGTGTGCCAGGATTTCGCCCATGTCATGATTTCCGGGCTGCGCGGCATCGGTCTGCCGGCGGCTTATGTCAGCGGCTATCTGCGCACCGTGTCGCTGAGCGATCAGCCGCGGCTGCAAGGCGCCGACGCCATGCATGCCTGGGTGATGCTGTGGTGCGGCGACAAATTCGGCTGGATCGGTCTCGATCCGACCAATGCGGTGCTCGCCTCCGACGCGCATGTGATGCTCGCCTTCGGCCGCGACTATACCGATGTGGCGCCGATGGACGGCGTTATCCTCGGCTCCGGCGGCCAGCGGATCGCCGTGTCGGTCAATGTGATCCCGGTGAACTGATTGGCGCGAGCACGTCCGGCCCGTGATGAATGCAGCTCATAATCGCTTGGTCGCGACAGTTGGATTGCACGCCAGCGCATCCACCTGGGTCTTCAACGTCGTCCGCGAACTGATGGTGGCGGCGTTCGGGACGCAGGACGTCTTGTCGCTCTACACGGAAGAGCCTGGCAATTTACCCGAGCGGCTGTCGCGGACGAACCAGCACATCGTGCTCAAGTCTCATCACGGCAGTGCGGGTTTCGATGCGTGGCTCGAATCGGTGTCGGCGGCCATGTTTCTCAGCGTGCGCGATCCGCGCGATGCATCGGTCTCGATGTCGCATCGTTTCAATGCACCGCTCGAGACTGCCGCGGGCTGGCTGGTCAATGATTGCCGCCGCATGGTCACGCTCTGCAAGCGATATCCATTGCTGAAATACGAGGAGCGGTTCTTTGAACATCGCGCGACGATCAATCAGATCGCCAAGGCGCTGGACCTTGAACTGAATTCAACCGTGACGGAAGCGATCTTCAATCGCTATGCCACTGGCGCCGTGCGCAACCTCGCGCAAAGGCTGAGCGACGACGCTTCAGAGATGGATGAGGTCACCCAGATTCATCGTGGCCATATCGGCGATGCCCGCAGCGGCAAATGGCGTGAACTGCCCGGCGATGTCCCGCGCGAGCTGACACGCCTGTTCGCTCCGTACCTGGAGCCCTTGGGTTACTCGCAGTGACTAGAGCGATGCGGCGGCTAAAGCGGCTGCCGGCCGCTCCGGGACGACATCACGGACCAGCGGCTGTGTAACGTCACAGAGCGCACACTCAAAAGTCTCTGAAAGCGTCCCACAAAAAGCGTGCGGCAGCCGACTGACCCGCATCAAGAAACCGCATCGCGCACACATCGGCGGCAATTTGGGCGGCAGTTCCCGCCTATTTGCGTCGCGCATTGAGTCCCCACCCGTTCCCACGCCGGATATCACTATCCGACCCCAGAGCAGCGAAATTGTGTCATCGGCTGGTAAGTGGCCGGTTAAGAACGGCCGCGCCCCATGTCGGATTGTGGTTCCCCGATGCCGTCTTTGCTAGCTCGTTGCCGCTTTCGCCAACGCCGCAAGCACTCCGGCCAGGCGCCCCGTCGCCTCGCTGACTTTGGTCGCATCGCCAGGGAGACTGGCATGGCGCTGCGCGATCCAGGCCGGCTCGTTATAGGACAGCCAGACCTTGCCGTTGGCATCCTCGAAGACCAGCGCCTTCAACGGCAGGTCGATGCCGGTGGTCTGGAGCGCCTGGATCAGGGGCGTGCCGCCCCTGGCATTGCCGAAAATCAGCAGTTCGGTCGGGCGCAGCGCCATTCCGACCTCTTTGGCGCCGGCGGCATGATCGACGCGGGCGAACACGGTGAGGCCCTTGGCTTTCACCTCGGCTTCGAGACGGTCCATGGTCTCCTTGGCGCCGTGGACGCTCGGCAGCGTGGTCAGGCCGTTTTCGGACATGGCTGGCGCTCCATTTCCAGGAAATTTACGCGCGGAAAGGCGCTAAGAGCACGGATTTTAGCCCAGCTATTGACCCGCAGCGACAGGCGCGAGAATAACACCGGCAAACGCGAGGAAAGAAAGCAGGAATGGCCGACGACGAAAATAAGAAACCCGGCCACACGCTCGTCGACCACCTCTACGGCCGCGACGTCGTGCACGCTCACGACGACGACACCGACCACGATCACGACCACGATATCGATGCCGACGACGGGCCGATCGAGGACAATCCGCTCTGGCGCCAGGATAATGTCTCCCTGACCACGGTCGGCATCGATATCGGCTCGTCGGGCACGCAGGTCATCTTCTCGCGCGTGCATCTGCGCCGCCTCGCCGAAGATCTCACCAGCCGCTATTACGTGGTGGCGCGCGAGACGCTGTTCCAATCGCCGGTGGCGCTGACGCCTTACCAGAGCGAAGAGCGCATCGACGATGAGAAGCTCGGCGAGATCATCGACGATGCCTATGTGGCGGCGCAATTGTCGCCTGACAATATCGACACCGGCGTCGTCATTCTCACCGGCGAAGCGCTGCGGCGTGAGAACGCGCAGGGCATTGCAAAAATCCTGTCCGAGCAGGGCGGCGAGTTCGTCACCGCGACCGCCGGCCACCACATGGAGGCGATGCTCGCAGCCTATGGTTCGGGCGCAGCGCGGGTATCGAGCGACGAGCACAAGCGCATCCTCAATATCGACATCGGCGGCGGCACGACCAAGCTCGGCCTGGTCGAGAACGGCAAGGTGATCGCCACCGCCGCGATCCATATCGGCGGCCGATTACAAGTGGTCGAGAACGGCAAGATCACCCGCCTCGATCCGGCGGGAAAACATCACGCCAAGCGCGCCAGCTTTGCCTGGAACCGCGGCGATGCCGTGACCGCGCAAGATACGCAGCACGTCGCCGACGTCATGGCCGATACGCTCGTCACCGCGCTGACCGCGCGGCCGATGCCGCACGACATCGCACATCTCTATCTCACCGATGCGATCGATAATTTCGGCCGCATCGACGGCGCGATGTTCTCCGGCGGCGTCGCCGAATACATCTATCAGCGCGAGGCGCGTGATTTCGGTGATATGGGGCCAAAACTCGGCCGCGCCATCCGCGCGCGCATCGACAAGGGCGCGTTCCCCTGGCCGGTGCTACCGGCCGGCGAGTGCATCCGCGCCACCGCGCTCGGCGCCTCCGAATACAGCGTGCAGCTCTCCGGCAATACCAGCTACATCTCGGCGCCGGCCACACTCCTGCCGCGGCGCAATCTGCAGGTTCTGCTACCGCCGTTCAGCTGCGGCGAGACCATCGATGCCGAGGCGCTCGCCAAGGCGATCCGCAATCACCTGACCGCATTCGACATTGCCGATGCCGAGCACGAGATCGCGCTGGCGCTACGCTGGACCGGGATGCCGTCCTATGAGCGCCTTGCCGCCTTCGCCGAAGGCATCAAGCGCGGGCTTGCCGACCGCATCGCCAAGAAGGTGCCGATTTACATTATGCTGGACGGCGACGTGGCGCAGACGCTCGGCCACATTTTGCGCGACGAGCTGCATGTCGAAAGCGAGCTTCTGGTCATCGACGGCGTCGTCTTATGGGATTTCGATTATATCGATCTCGGCCGTATCCGCATGCCGTCCTATACCGTGCCGGTGACCATCAAATCGCTGGTTTTCAACGAAGACCCCCGCGGCCCGCGGCCGCGCCAGCGCCTGCACCACCACGATGATGATCACGACCATGACCATGCCCACGCACATGGTGACGACCATCATCATGGGCATCACCACGATCATGACCATCACCACGGCCACGATCACAGCCACGACCATCACCACGTACATAAGCACGAGCCGGAGCACCACTAGCTCAACGCCTATTTTGTTCGCTAATATCGGCGCCACGCGCCGTGAATTGTAAGGAAGAGAAATGGCCGATACGACCAAAAAGGACGCCAAGGTTTCCGAGGACCTCGCCGCAAAATTCAAGACCGAGAAGGAAACGCCCTATACCCGCTGGGTGAAGGCGGAAGGCCTCGACATCATCCCGTCGTTCTATGTGCGGAACCTCAAGCACGTCGAGCTGAAGCCCTGGGCGCGGCGCGGCGGCAATGCGGTGTTTCTCAATCACGACGCCTCGCGCACCTCGAACGATTGCTATGTGATGGAGATCCCGCCGGGCAAGAGCCTTGCCCCGCACCGGCAGCTCTACGAAGAGATGATCATGGTGCTGTCCGGCCGCGGCTCGACCACGGTGTGGAACGATGCCGGCGCCCGCATCACCTTCGAGTGGAAGGAAGGCGCGCTGTTCGCCATTCCGCTCAACTGCCATCACCAGCATTTCAACGGCTCCGGCAAGGAGCCGGCGCGCTATGTCGCCGTCACCAACGCGCCGCCGATCGTCAATCTCTACGAAGACCTCGATTTCATCTTCAACACCAAATACGACTTCAAGGACCGCTTCGCCGGTGAGCCGGATTATTTCTCGTCCAAGGGCGAGCAGAAGGGCTTCCTGCTGACGACGAATTTCGTGCCCGACGCGGTGAACATTCCGCTGATCACCGCGACCGAGCGCGGCGCCGGCGGCGGCCATATCCGCTTCAACATGGCCAAGGGCTCGATGAACAGCCACATCTCGCAATTCCCGATCGGCACCTACAAAAAGGGCCACGCCCACGGGCCGGGCGCGCATGTCATCGTGCTGTCCGGCGAAGGCTTCTCGATGATGTGGCCGGAAGGCGAAGAGCCGCAGCGCTTCGACTGGGAAATCGGCACCTGCATCGTGCCGCCGAACATGTGGTTCCACCAGCACTTCAATAGCGGCACCACGCCGTCGCGCTATCTCGCCTTCAAGCACGAAGGCGTTGCCATCCGCAACGCGCAAGGCGTGCCGAAGGCGTGGATCAGCAAGCGCGCCGGCGGCGACCAGATCGACTATATCGACGAGAAGCCGGAAATCCGCCGCGTCTTCGCCGCCGAACTCGCCAAGCACGGCCTCACCTCGCGCATGGAAGGGGCCTACGCGAAAGAGATGGCGGACCTCGGCATCAAGTCGGCGTAACCACCAGGGCGGACAGCGATGACGGATGAAGCTGAAACACCGTTCTGGCGGTTTTCGCTGAAATTCTACCGCCAGCCCTCGGTGTCCGAGGCCTGCATCGCCTTGCAGGACGAGTACGGCGTCGACGTCAATCTGCTGCTGTATCTGCTGTGGCTTGCTTCCGACGATCGGCAATTGTCGGCCGAGGAAGTCCGGATGCTGGACGATAATGTGCGCGATTGGCGCAACCTCACCATCGTACCGATCCGCAACGCACGGCGGAAATTGAAAGGCGCCGCGACGCTGGTCGATCCCGGCGTGCAGGAAGCTTTTCGCAACAAGGTCAAGACGATTGAGCTCGAGGCCGAGCGGCTGCAGCAGGAGGCGCTTTACGCCTTCGCCAAATCCGGCCCGCTCGGCACCGAGGCTTTGCCTCCGGTCGCGGCCTTGGCCAACATCACCGCCTATGAAAGCGTGTTGCGGGTGGACTTCCCGAAACATTCGATCGCCGCGCTTGCCAGCGCTTTTGCCGCCGTCATCGGGCACGAGCCGCTCCGCGGCTGAGGGCCGTTAACCGGTTCGGGCGGACGCATTAGGCACGATTGCGCTTGGGCGGCGCCGCGTGGCACAAGAACGCCCGAAAGGGCGCCTCATCTAGCGCGATCTGAGAGATATGGCTTCTAAGGGAAAGCGGCTGATCATCGGCATTTCCGGCGCCTCGGGCACGATCTATGGCGTGCGGCTGCTGCAAATCCTGCGCAAGGCGGAGATCGAAACTCATCTGGTGATGAGCAAGTCCGCGGAAATGACCATGGCCTACGAGACCGATATAAAGCCCAAGGACGTGCGCGCGCTGGCCGATGTGCATTATCCGGTCAGCGATATCGGCGCCGCGATCTCGTCCGGCTCGTTTCCGACGCTGGGCATGATCGTCGCGCCCTGCTCGATCCGCACCATGAGCGAGATCGCCACCGGCGTGACGTCGTCGCTGCTGTCGCGCGCCGCCGACGTGGTGCTCAAGGAAAAGCGCCGCCTGGTGCTCGCAGTGCGCGAGACGCCGCTGCATGGCGGCCATCTGCGCACCATGACCACGCTCGCCGATATCGGCGCGGTGATCGCGCCGATCGTGCCGGCATTCTATAATCGCCCGCAATCGGTCGACGACATCGTCAATCACACCTGCGGCCGGCTGCTCGATCTGTTCGGCATCGACACCGGCATGGTCAAGCGCTGGAAAGGCGGGGCCGCTAAGGCAAAGGCCGCGGAAGAGGAATAAGCCGCGACAAACAGGGCAGCGAGGAAACACCATGGACCAGAAACGCTACGATATCGGGCTTGCCAAGCGGCGCCAGGTTCTCGGCGACGCCTATGTCGATCGCGCGCTGGCGAATGTCGACGATTTCAACCGCGACTTTCAGCGCATCCTCACCGAATATTGCTGGGGCGAGACCTGGGGCGACGAGACGCTCAAGCCGCGCGAGCGCTCGCTGCTCAATCTCGGCATGATCGGCGCCCTCGGCAAGATGGAAGAATTCGCGACACACGTGCGCGGCGCGCTCAATAACGGGCTGACGCCGGACGAAATCCGCGCCGCGATCACCCAAGTCATGATCTATTGCGGTGCGCCGGTCGGCGTCGACTGCTTCCGCGTCGCCAAGCCGATCATCGCGGAGCATATGAAGAACAAGAAGTGAAAGTGAGAGTCGCCCATGCTCGATCAGTCCGCAACGGATAAGAAGAAGAAAAACGTCTCCGGCCCGCCGCTCGATTTCCAAGAGCATCTGGCGCGGCTCGAGGCCGACGGCCTCCTGGTGCGGATCGAGCGGCCGATCAACAAGGACACCGAGCTGCATCCTTTGGCGCGCTGGCAGTTCCAGGGCGGACTGAAAGAAGACCAGCGCCGCGCCTTCCTGTTCACCAACGTGACCGACAGCGCCGGCAAGCGTTACGACATGCCGGTCGCCATCGGCGCGCTCGCGGCCTCGGCCGAAATCTATGCGGTCGGCATGGGCCGGCCCGAGAGCGAGATCGGCGATGCCTGGATGCAGGCGATCAACCATCCGATCGCGCCGGTCGTGGTGAAATCGGCGCCATGCCAGGACGTCGTAATCAAAGGCGACGATCTCCGCAAACCCGACGGCGGGCTGAAGCTCCTGCCGGTGCCGATCTCCACTCCGGGCTATGACGCCGCGCCTTATCTCACCGCCACTCTGTGCATCACCAAGGATCCCGAAACCGGCGTCCGCAATATGGGCACCTATCGGGCGCAGCTGAAAGCGACCGACCGGCTCGGCGTGCGCATGGCGGCGCGGCCGGGCGGCGCCGGCGGCTATCTGCACTGGCAGAAGCACCGCAAGCTGAAAACGCCGATGCCAATCGCCATCGTGGTCGGCTGCGCGCCGGTGGTGCTGTTCACCGGACCGCAGAAGCTGCCGATCGACTGCGACGAGATGGCGATCGCGGGCGCGCTTGCCGGCGAGTCGATCCGCACCGTCAAGGGCGTCACCGTCGATCTCGATATTCCGGCCGATGCCGAATGCGTGGTCGAGGGCCTGATCGATCCGGAACTGCTCGAGCCGGAAGGCCCGTTTGGCGAAAGCCATGGCCATGTCGCGCTCGAAGACTTCAACATGTCGATGCAGGTCACGGCGATCACCCATAAGCGCAAGGCGGTCTGGGTCTCGATCCTGAGCGAAGTGACGCCGAGCGAATCCAGCGTGATGAAGCGCGTCGCCTACGAGCCGCGCTACCTGTCGCATCTGCGCGACACACTCGCCATCAAAGGCGTGCGCCGCGTCGTGCTGCACGAGCCCCTGACCAATCTGCGCAAGGTGATGTTCGTGCAATTCGCGCCCGGCGTGCCGCGCACCGAGATCTGGCGAGCGCTGCATGGCGCTGCGAGCCTGCAAGCCGATATCGGCAAATATGTCATCGCGGTCAGCGAAGACATCGACCCTGAGAACACCGACGCGGTGTTCTGGTCGCTGGCCTATCGCGCCAGTCCGGTCCAGGACGTGCAGATCGCGCCCTATCGCTCGCCCGGCCATGGTCCGAAATCGGGCGGGCATGGACTCGATTCGACCATGCTGATCGACGCCACGCTGAAAGAGCCGGCGCCGCCGCTGGCGCTGCCCAAGCGTGAATACATGGAAGGCGCGAAGAAGATCTGGGAAGAACTCGGCCTGCCCGCGCTGACCCCGCAATCGCCGTGGCACGGCTATTCGCTCGGCGAATGGGATTTGGTGTGGGACACCTATGCGAGCCGCGCCGTCGCCGGCAAATGGGAAGAGAGCGGCAAGGAAACCTTCGCCCACCGCCGCGGCGGCTTGCGGCCGGAGACGCCGGTGAAAGACGTCAAAGAGTAGTTACCCCGCCGACGCAGCCTGCTCGCGGCCGGTGCGGATGCGCGCCGCGGCAGCGTGCACCGCGGCGCGAATGCGCTGATAGGTGCCGCAGCGGCAGATATTGGTCAGCGCCGCGTCGATATCGGCATCGGTCGGTTTCGGATTTTCCGTCAGCAGCGCCACCACCGCCATCATCATGCCGCTCTGGCAATAGCCGCATTGCGGCACGTCGTGATCGATCCAGGCCTGTTGCACCGGATGCAACCTGCCGTCCTGCGCCAGCGATTCGATGGTCGTGACCTTCTTGCCCGCAAGCGTGCCGGCCAAGACCTGACAGGAACGGGTGGCGACGCCGTCGACATGCACTGTGCAGGCGCCGCACTGGGCGATGCCGCAGCCGTATTTGGTGCCGGTGAGCCCGATCGTGTCGCGCAACACCCAGAGCAGCGGCGTGTCCGCCTCGACATCGACGTCATAAGTCTTGCCGTTGATCGAGAGTGCGATCATGACCGTCCGCGCCCACATGCAGCGGAGACCGATGCACACCGGTCTCCGGCCTGAATGGCCTCAGCCCACCGTCCGAAGCACACGTGCAAGATAACCTAATTCGCGCTCAAAGCGAAAGCGGCTCGGCGCAAAAGTCGCCGCGCGTCCAGACCTCCCTGTTGCGCGCCCCGGCGATGTTTTTTTGCACCTTGCATTGCCGCTGCAACGGACGAAGGATGAAGCGCACGGCAGCGGGAGATAAAGATGAGCGACGATTTCGAAGACCATTGCTGGAAAGACCTCGTCCCCCCGGAGATTCTGGACATCTACTCCCACTACAAACGCAAGACCTTCGTCGGGCCGTCGCCTGCACTGCTGGCCATCGATCTCTATGAGCTGGTCTATCGCGGCGGCGCTGAGCCGCCCACCAAGCTCGCCAAGCAATATCCCAGCGCATGCGGCACTTACGCTTATGAAGCGATCGAGCCGACCAAGCGCCTGTTCGCCGCCGCCCGCGCCGCGGGGCTACCGGTATTCTATACAACCGGCGACACCCGCGCCGAGAGCAGCCCGAAGCTCATCAATGCCACCAAGCGCAACAAGGTGTCGCTCGACCCGACCGATTATGCGATCCGGCCGGAGTTCAAGCCGCAGCCGGGCGACGTTGTCATCACCAAGCAGCGCGCCAGCGCCTTCTACGGCACGCCGCTGCCCGCACATCTGACGCAGCTTGGCATCCAGACGCTGATCATTTGCGGCGAGAGCACGTCGGGCTGCGTGCGCGCGAGCGCGGTCGACGCCTATTCGCACGGCTATCACGTCGTCCTGGTCGAGGAATGCTGCTTCGACCGCAGCCAGCTGTCGCACAAGGTCAACCTGTTCGACCTGCATCACAAATATGCCGACGTGATGCACGTCGACGAAGTCACCGCGCATCTGCAGCAAAATCCTTCCGTCAAGAAAGCCAGCTGAAATGAAGCCTTCGCGTTACGGCCCGTTCCCTTATTCGCCGATCATCCATCGTCCGGCGCTGAAATGGCCGGACGGCGCACATGTGGCGCTATGGATCATCCCGAATATCGAGTTCTTTGCGCTCGACGAGAAAGTGCCGCCCGGCTCCGGCGGCACCGGCGTGCCGGTGCCCGACGTTCCGACCTGGTCGGCGCGCGATTACGGCAATCGCGTCGGCGTGTTTCGGCTGATGGAGGTTCTGGAAAAGCATGGCATCCGCGCCAGTGTGGCGCTCAACAGCGAGCTGTGCACCGAGCACCCCGCCATCATCAAGGAAGGCAACAAGCTGAAATGGGAATGGATGGGCCATTGCGAGAGCAATACCCGCCGCCTCAATGCCGCAGCGCCCGGCGAGGAGCCGCGTATCATCAAAGAACTCGCTCGCCGTGATCGAGAAGGCGACCGGCGCGCGGCCGCGCGGCTGGCTCGGCTCGGGGCTACAAGAGACCTGGGACACGCTCGATCTGCTCGCCGATAACGGCCTCGATTACGTCTGCGATTGGACCAATGACGACCAGCCCTACATCATGAACCCCGAAGGCAACAAAACGCTGGTCAGCGTGCCCTATAGCCACGAGATCAACGACAAGCCGGCCTTCGAGAAATTCCACCGTACCGCGGATCAATTCCACGACATGATCTGCCGGCAATTCGACGTGCTCTATCGCGAGGGCGCGCAGTCGGGGCGGGTGATGGCGATCGCGATCCACCCCTATCTGACCGGCGTGCCGCACCGGATCGACGCCTTCGATGCGGCGCTCGGCTATATCAGCCGGCACGGCAAAGTCTGGAAGACGACTGGCGCGGATATTGCACGGCATTATCGGGCGCAAACCGCGAAGCGGTAAACGTTTCGCGCGAATAGAGGCAGTTCCGGAGCTTCGCCTGCGCAAAACAGCGCAGGCATCGGTGGCTCCTTGCCAGCATTCTGACCTTGTATACAATGAAATACAGATTGGTCGACCAGCGAAGATGGGGGCAGTGATGGGACGCAACGCGATTTGGAAGCTTCGGGCGGCGGCGTTGTCTGTCGCGCTCTTCGGCCTCTCCGCAGCTCCGGCCGGAGCCGCCGAGCAAATCACGCTCGGCACCGTCGGCCAGGCCTCGGCGAATGTCTGGCCGGTGCTGATCGCTCTCGACCAAGGCTTTTACAAAGCCGAGGATTTGAAGGTCGATATCGTCTATGTGCAATCGAGCGCGGCGCTGGTGCAGCAGGTCACGGCCGGCTCGGTGCCGGTCAGCATCTCGACCGGGCTCGCCGATCCGCTGCGCGCCGTCGGCATGGGCGCCCCGGTTTCCATCGCCCGCATCGAAGTGCAGCTGCCGCCTTACGACCTCGTCGCCAAGCCGGGCATCAAGAGCCTCGCCGATCTCAAGGGCAAGCTGATCTCGCTCGGCGGCCCGAAGGACATCACCCGCATCTATGTCGATCGCATGCTGGCGCCGAGCGGCGTCAAGGACGGCGAGTTCGACATGGTGTTCGCCGGCGCCACCGCCGCGCGCGCCTCGGCGCTCACCGCCGGCGCCGTCGATGCCGCAATTCTGCTCCCGGCGTTCAATTTTCAGGCAGTGGCGAAGGGCTTCAGGAGCCTCGGACTCACAGCAGATTATGTCAAAGACCTGCCGTTCTCCGGCGTGACGGTGAACAATGCCTGGGCCAGCGCCAACAAGCCGGTGCTGGACAAATTGCTGGGAGTCGAAACCAAGAGCATCGCCTGGTTCATGGATGCCAAGAACCACGCCGACGCCGTGCGTATTCTCAAGACCGCAAGCTCCCTCTCAGACGACGACTGCGAGAAGGCCTACACGTTTTTCCGCAACGGCAATTTCTTCGAGCCGACCGGCAAGGTCTCGCGCAGCAAACTCGCCAATCTGGCGAAAGCGATGGAGAGCCTCGGCGACTTGCCGGGCGCGCTCGATGTCGATAAGGCGGTATTGCCGGGAATAACCCAGATGGCGGATTGAGGCCGCGCGATGCGGACAGGCACGATCGCAGTCACGGCCGCATTATTCGCCGGCGTTCTGCTTGCCTTCGCGCCAGCCGCGCGCGCCGCCGACACGGTCTCGGTCGGTTCGGTCGATTCCACGTCGGCCAATCTCTGGCCGCTGCATATCGCGCTCAACAACGGCTATTTTGACTCCGCCGGTATCAAGATCGATCTCGTCTTCGCGCAATCCAACGCCTCGGTGATCCAGCAGCTTGCCGCCGGCTCGTATGACGTCGCGCCGAGCGCCGGCATCGTCGATCCGATCCGCGCCATCGACAAAGGCGCGCCGGTCGCCCTGGTGCGCATCGTCATCCAGGCGCCGCCTTATGCGCTTCTCGCCAAGCCCGAGATCAAGACCGTGGAAGGCCTCAAGGGCAAGACCATCATGGTCGGCGGGGCCGCCGACGTCACGCGGCTGTTCACCGACCGCATGATGCAGCAGCACGGCCTCAAGAGCGGCGACTACGATTACGTCTTTGCCGGCGCCACCAGTGCGCGGTTCTCGGCGCTCAAATCCGGTGCGGTCGACGCCGCGTTGCTGACGACGCCGTTCAACTTCTATGCCGAGGGCGCGGGCTACAACAATCTCGGCTTCACGTTCGATGTGCTGCCCGACATGCCGTTCGCCGGAATGGCGGTGAACCGGCCATGGGCCGAGGCCAATACCGACGTGCTCAAGCGCTTCCTTGCCGCCTATACCAAAGGGGTCGCCTGGTTCTACGATCCGCAGAACCATGAAGCGGCCGTGAAGATCCAGACCGACGTCAGCCATATCGCGAAAGACGACGTGGAAAAGGCCTATGCGTTTCTGCACGACAAGAATCTGTTCGAGCCCACCGGCGCCGTATCGATAAAGAAGATCGCTACCGCGATCGACGCACTGCGCCAGCTCGGCGACATATCCGGCGACCCGTCGGTCGACCGCTTTCTGTTACCCGGCGTGACGCAAGTCTCTCAATGATCCGCAGCCGCGTATGAGCGTAGAGAGCGTAAAATCGGTGAGCGTCCCCGCCCCGCAGGCGGAGCGGCCCGATCCGTCGCGCCTGAGCGAGGCAATGGTTTCGCTGCGCCGCAACTATCTCGCCGCCACGTTGTCGCTTATCGGCGGACTTGCGCTTTGGGAAATCGTCAGCCGCTACATCGTTGCCAACGCCTTGTTCCTCGCCGGGCCTTCGCAGATCGCGGTCGCGATCTATCATCTCGCCGTGACCGGCGAGCTTTGGCACCATATCGGCGTCAGCGCCGCCGAGTTCGCGCTCGGCTATGTCATCGCCAGCGTGCTCGGCATCGCGCTCGGGCTCGCCATGGCATCGAGCGCGACGACCAAACAGGCGCTGCAGCCCTGGGTGTCGGGCCTCTATGCGACGCCGACCATTGCGCTGGCGCCGCTGTTCATTCTCTGGTTCGGCATCGGCATCTGGTCAAAGGTCATCGTCGTCATTTCGCTCGTGCTGTTTCCGGTGACGATCAATACCGAGGCAGGACTGCGCACCACCAGCGAACGCCTAATCGAAATGTTGCGCAGCTTCGGCGCGACGAAACGGCAGATCTTCCTCAAAGTCTCGCTGCCGTCCGCGGTACCTTTCATTCTCACCGGGCTGAAGCTCGGCATCGGCCGCGGCCTGATCGCCGTCGTGGTGGCGGAACTGTTCGGCTCGCGCGCCGGCCTCGGCCGCCTGATCAGCCAGTCCGCCGACGCTTTCAACATGCCGGAGCTGTTCGCCGGCGTCGTCATCCTGGCGGTGGCCGGCATCGTCATGACTGCAGGCTTCAGCAAGCTCGAAGGCAGGCTCGTGCCATGGACCCGAGACTGAACTGGACCCGAGACTGAACTGGACCCGAGACTGAACTGGACCCGAGAGTGAATATGCCAACGCCGAAACTCAAGGTCTCGCATCTCGGCAAGCGCTTCGGTGACCTCGACGCGCTACGCGGCATCGACCTGACGATCGAGCGCGGCGAATTCATTTCCGTCGTCGGACCGAGCGGCTGCGGCAAGACGACGTTCCTGCGCATCATCGCAGGTCTCGAGCCGGCGACCTCGGGCGAAGTGCTGTTGGACGGCCGCACCGTGCATGAGCCGGCGGGCGATCGCGGCTTTGTCTTTCAGAACGACAGCCTGCTGCCGTGGCGCACCGTATTCGACAACACAATTATCGGGCGCGAAGTGAGAAGCCGTGTCGGCACCGCCGAACGCAAGCACACGGCGGAGCTGTTGAAGCTGGTCGGACTCGAAGGTTTTGAGAATTACTATCCGCGTCAGCTCTCCGGCGGCATGCGCCAGCGCGTCAATCTGGCGCGGGCGCTAGCGATCGATCCGGAAATCCTGCTGATGGACGAGCCGTTCGCGGCGCTCGATGCGCAGACCCGCGAGATCATGCAGGCCGAATTGCTGCGCATCTGGGAGCGCGGCCAAAAAACCGTGCTGTTCGTCACGCATCAGATCGACGAGGCGGTGTTTCTGTCGGATCGGGTGCTGGTCTTCGCCCGCCGCCCCGGCCGCCTGCAGGAAGAGGTCAAGATCGCGCTGCCACGGCCGCGAACGCTCGAAATCAAACGGACCGCCGAATTTGTCGCACTGGTCGACCACATCTGGCGACTGATCGAGGACGATGTCCGTGCGGCCGCGCTCTACGAGAACGCCTAGGCCGGGCAGCGGCCCACCGGGCGCGATATCCGGGGCGGGAGAGTGTTAACTATCGCCGTCTCCCTGGGCAGTTTTGCCACGCTCCTAATCCCTTTTCAGGGGCCCAAAACCAGGGCATTCTCCGCCCCCGATACTGCCGCGTCAGACCCGCTACCGGGCGGCACGTCAGGGTAAAGTCAACGAGAAACGCCGCCTTTGGAGGAAAACATGAGTTTTAGCTTCTCGCGCCGCAGCGCCGTTGTCACTGCCGGCGCTGTTGTGCTCGCAGCCGGTCTGGCCGCTGGATATTTGCCGGCGGCCGCGCAGAGCACCGAACCGATCAAGATCGGCTTCAGCATGTCGCTGACCGGCCCGCTCGCCGCCAACGGCAAGCAGGCGCTGCTCGGCGCCAGAATCTGGGCTGAAGAAGTCAACGCCAAGGGCGGATTGCTCGGGCGTAAGGTCGAGCTCGTCAATTACGACGACCAGTCCAATCCCTCGACGATCCCGGGCATCTATACCAAGCTTCTCGACGTCGACAAAGTCGATCTCGTGGTGGGCGGCTATGCCACCAACATGAACGCGCCGGCTATCCCGGTCGTGATGCAGAAGAACAAGACCTTCATCAGCTTGTTCGCGCTCAGTGTGAACAGCGAGTTCCACTATCCGCGCTACTTCTCGATGCTGCCGTCCGGGCCGACTCCGAAGGAGTTGTTCACCGAGGGCTTCTTCCAGGTGGCAGCGGCGCAGAATCCCAAGCCGACGACCATCGCGCTCGCGGCCGAGGACGCCGAATTCTCGCGCAATGCCTGCGAGGGTGCGCGTAACAACGCGAAAAAGTTCGGCTTCAATATCGTCTACGACAAGAGCTATCCACCGAACACGACAGACTTCTCCCCGATCGTCCGCGCCATCCAGGCGTCCAATCCTGACCTCGTCGTGTTCTGCTCCTATCCGCTGAGCTCCGTCGGCTTGCTGCAGACCGTCACCGAGATCGGCTACAAGCCGAAAATGCTCGGCGGCGCCATGGTCGGCCTGCAAGCGACTGCGTTCAAGGACAAGTTGAAGGGCAAGCTCAACGGCGTCGTCAATTACGAGACCTGGGTGCCCTCGCCCAAGCTGATGGCGCCGGCCGCTGACTTCTTCAAGAAGTACCAGGCGCGCGCGGCGTCCGAAGGCGTCGATCCGCTCGGCTATTATCTCGGCGGCTGGGGCTATGCCTATTTCCAGGTTCTGCAACAGGCGGTCGAAGGCGCCAAGAGCACCGACGACGCCAAGCTCGCCGATTACCTGCACAGCCACGAGTTCAAGACCATCATGGCCGACGTGAAATTCGGCAAGGAAGGCGAATGGACCCAGTCGGGCATGCTGCAGGTGCAGTATCACGACCTGACCGATGCCGCGAACCTCGATACCTGGCGTGGCATGAGCTACCAGACGGTGGTGACGCCGGACAACGAAAAGACCGGCAGCGTCATCTATCCGTATGAGAAGGCGCTGAAGTAGCACACGCTTTCGTGGCCCCCCGCCGAGACCCTCGGCGGGGGGCATTTTCTTTTATAGGATGCCGCTAAGGCACAACGGCCAACGCCATCGTTAGCTGGGACAACACCGCCATGCTCCTGCCCACCTGCCTCGTCGGCTCCTATCCGCAGCCGGAATGGCTGATCGACCGCGTGAAGCTTTCCAAGCAAGTGCCGCGGGTACGCGTAGACGACCTGTGGCTGGTGGCGGCCGACAAGCTCGAGGCGGCGCAAGATGACGCCACGATTCTCGCTGTCCGCGACCAGGAGCGTGCCGGGCTCGACATCATCAGCGACGGCGAACAGCGCCGCGAAAGCTATTCCAACCGTTTCGCCACCGCGCTCGAAGGCATCGACATCGAAAATCCCGGCACCGTGATCAACCGCACCGGCCGGGCGATTCCAGTGCCGCGCATCGCTGGCCCGATCCGGCGCAAGCATCCGGTCGAGCTGCGTGACCTCAAAGTGCTGCGCGCCAATACCAGCCGACGCATCAAGGCGACGGTGCCCGGGCCCTTCACCATGGGCCGCCAGGCGCAGGACGACTACTACAGGGACGAGGAAGCGGTGGCGATGGACTACGCCGCCGCGGTCAACGCCGAGATCAAGGATCTGTTCGCCGCCGGCGCCGACGTCGTGCAAATCGACGAGCCGTGGATGCAGCAGCATCCCGACAAGGCGCGGCAATTCGGTCTCAAAGCGCTCAATCGCGCGCTCGATGGCGTCAATGGCACCGTCGCCGTGCATCTGTGCTTCGGCTATGCCGCGGTGGTGCACGACAAGCCATCCGGCTACTCGTTTCTGGCCGAGCTCGAAGGTTCCAAGGCGCAGCAAATCTCCATCGAAGCCGCGCAGCCCAAGCTCGACCTCGCCGTGCTGCAGCAATTGCCGTCAAAGACCATCATCCTCGGTGTCATCGATCTTTCCGACATGACGATCGAGACGCCGGCGATCGTCGCCGACCGCATCCGCCGCGCCTTCACCTACGTTCCGGCGGACCGCATTGTCGTGGCGCCCGATTGCGGCATGAAATATTTGCCGCGGGCAGTCGCCTTCGGCAAGATGCAGGCCCTGGCCGAAGGCGCCGCGCAGGTGCGGCGCGAATTGAGCGGCGGCTGAAGCGGATCCGGAGAGCGCATGCTTTTGAAAGTCGGCGCGGCCCTGCCCGATCCGCCATTCGAGCTGATGACCAAGGACGGCCCGATCGGCTTCGACATCACGCTGATGCAGCGCATTGCCGAGAAACTCGGCCGCGACTGGCAGCTCGTGCCCTACAAGGGCAGGGACTTCAACGGCATCTTCGCCGGCCTCGATGACGGCAGCTACGATTGCATCGCCTCGGGCGCGACCATAACGCCCGGACGGCAGACGCTCGCCGACTTCTGCGCACCCTATGTGGTCTCCGGCCAATCGCTCGTGGTCGACGCGACCCGCCATCCCAACGTGCGCAGCACCGCCGATCTCGGTGGCATCATCATCGGCGTGCAGAAGGGCAATACCAGCGAGCCGGTCGCGGAAAAGCTCGTCGCCGAGCATCTCGCGGCGCGCGTGCGCGTCTATGCCTATGACGAGATCGAAACCGCGCTCGATGATCTATCGAACGGCGGCTGCGACGCGTTCATGAAGCTTGCGCCGGTCACCGCCTGGTTCGTGCGCGACCGGCCGAAGCTCAAAGTCGTCCAAACCGGCATCACCCGCGAACGGCTCGGCATCTGCGTGCGCAAGGGCGACGGCGCGCTCGCCGACGCCATCGGCAAGGCGCAAGCGGCGTTGATGGCGGACGGCACCATCCCCGGCTTGATCAAGCAATGGCTTGGCAGCGGCGCGGCGCTGCCGGAATGACCGTTCGAGAATCGGAGTAAAACATGTTGGAATTGTATTGCCGGCGGCGCGGCATCTTGCTCGGCGCGGTCTTGGCGTTGATCTCACTTGCACATGTCTCGTCCGTCCGCGCCGAGGAGGTCACCAAGAGCATGTATGTCGACCTTCCCGGCGTGAAGCTCTACTTCACCGACTCCGGCGGCTCGGGCACGCCAATCGTGCTGTTGCATTCCAACACCGGCAACAGCGACATCTGGACGCCGCAGATCGCGGCATTCTCAAAAGCCGGCTATCGCGTCATCGCCTTTGACCGGCGCGGCTGGGGCCGGAGCACGCCCGATCCGTCCGGGCCGCAGCCGGGCAGCATCGCCGGCGATCTCGACGGACTGGTCGATCATCTCAAGCTCGAAAAATTCCATCTGGTCGGCGTCGCCGGCGGCGGCTTCGCCGCGCTCGATTATGCGGCGTGGCATCCCGAGCATATTCGCAGCCTCGTCATCGGCGGCTCGACCGGTGACATCAAGGACAAGGAGATCGCCGATTTCATCATCCGCATCGAGATCCCGGACATCAGAAAGCAGCCGGCCGCCTATCTCGAAGTCGCGCCGTCTTATCGCGGCGGCAATCCGGACGGCACCGCGCGCTGGAACGAGATCAACGCCCGCTCGCGCCAGGGCAACGCACCGGCGCAACCGACGCACACGCCGAACACTTACGAGAAGATCGCGACCATCACCGCGCCGACACTCATCATCGCCGGTGATGCCGACCTGCTGGCGCCGCCGGCGATGATGCGGCTGTGGGCTCCGCACATGAAAAACTACCAATGGGCGGTGATGCAGGATGCCGGCCACGCCATGGCCTGGGAGCAGCCGGACGTCTTCAACAAGCTCGTTCTGGACTTTCTCGCAAAGCACTAGCGCGGTGGACCGGCGCTTCGTTCCAGCGCCTTGCGATCCCATTTCGCGAGATCGGCGGCGGCCGCGTAGGTTTCCTCAAGGAACCCGAGCAGCAGCGCGTCGGGATCGCGCGCCTCTCGCACCACGTCGTAAGGCAGAATGAACTGTCCGACATTCTTGTCGTAAAAGGCGCCTGCCGTGGTGAGGCGCGCATCGCCGTAGCCTTGCGGCTCCGGATAGGCATAAACATAAAACGCCGCGCGGCCGTAGCCGCCATTGCCGGGCCAGAAGCCGCAGCTCGAACATTCGTGAGAATAAGCTTCCGCCATGACCCAGGCCGCGACATTCGGCGTCGCGCCGGCCGGCGGCGTCGCGGTCCGGCCGGAAAAACGCGTCACGACGAGATCGAAGCTGCCCCAGAAGAAATGCACCGGGCTCGCTTTACCCAGAAAGCGCGCGCGGAATTCCGCCATCACGCGGCTGGCTTGCAGCAGGGCTTGATGAAAACGCTCGACATAAACGTGATCGTATTGCGCATGCGTGCGGTCCTTGTCGAAGGGGATCGCGTTCTCGATCTCGCTCGGCATGGTCCAGATGTGCACGTCGATATCGAGCCGCCGCAGCGCTGCCACGAAGGCGGTATAGAAATCCGCGACCGCCATCGGTTTGAGCGCAACGGTCTCGACGCCGCCGTCGCCAGTTTCAATGACAAGCCGGTGCGTCAGAAAATCGAAAACGATATCGAGGCTGCGCCCGCGATAAGGCATGGCGGGCGCTGCGAGCCCTTGCGCGGTCACATGCAGCGTCGCGTTCCACCAATGATTGACGAGCGGGGTGAGTGCGATACGGACCTTGCCGACGACCTGTGTCCAAAGCTGCAGCGTGTCACACGTCTCGCTCCAGGCCGCGAGCGGCAAATCCGGCCATTGCTGACTCGGTCCCATTGTTTTGTTCTCAGCGAGTTATGCGCGACCTTGGAATTGATGCCGTTACTCTAGCACGCAGGGCGACACCGGCTAAAAGGGAACTTCATTAACCGTTTTCAGGCAGAACATTGGCGGGCCATTGCGGCGCGCCCTAACCTTTTCGCGCGGTGCCGAAAATCGATCGCCCCATTTTCTGAAAGATCGCTCTATGTCGCTGCCAGACGCAGCCGGTCACATGCAGGACCTCTCTTCCGGCCGCGTCCGCCGCGCAATCCTCGCCGTGCGCAAGACGGGGTTCTTGCCGCTGCTCGCGCTGATCCGGCAATACGGCCTGCGCAAAAGCCTCGCATTTGCCGCGCACAACGTCCGCCACATCATCGCCCATCGCGCGGCGCTGCGCTGGGATCGCGATCATGGCGTCGACACCGCGGGCTCGATTCAGCTGCAGTCCTTGACGATCAGCGGACCGAACCGGGACTTCGGCAACGAAGCCGTCTGCACCTCGCCGAAATCGTTCGATTTCATGATGCAAAGCCTGCCGCGCGATCTTTCGTCTTACGCCTTCATCGATATCGGCTGCGGCAAGTCACGGACGCTGCTGCTGGCCTCGCGCTACAATTTCGCGACAATCACGGGCGTCGAATTCGCCAAAGAGCTGGTCGCCTGTGCGCGGCGCAACATCTCCGGCTTCCGCTGCGACCGGCAGCGTTGCCGCGATCTCAGCGTCGTCGAAGCCGATGCGGCGCAATTCGAATTTCCACATACGCCGCTCGTGCTGTTCTTCTACAATCCCTTTACGCAGAACGTGTTCGACGTGGTGCTCGGCAACATCATCAAGTCGCTCGAGACGCACAAGCGGGACTGCTTCATCATCTATGGCAGTTCCTCACACAATGCGATCGGCTGGGCCAAGCCGGCCATTCTCGGAAGCGGACACTTCAAGGAAATTCCGGCGCCGCCGATGCCGCTGTTCCTCGACGCGGTCCGCGGCGTGAGCTACGCGGTGTTTCACGCTCGGGCGTAGAACCAGCTCACCAGCGCGTGTTCATGTATTCCGCAATACAGGCGTCGGAAGCCTTGGCATAAGTGCCGCGCCGGCTCACCGCGGCGCCGGTCAGGCGATACAACGCGAGCGCCATTTCGGCGGCCTTGGCCACGACCGCGATACCGTTGAGCACCAGCGCGCCATCGATGACAAACGGACATTCCCGTGCGAACAGCAGCATCGGCAAGCCGCCGGCGGGCAATATGACTTCGGCGCCCTCGGCAACCATCGGGCGCACCTGCGTGACGAAGTCGGCGCGGACCTGCTTGTAAGCTGCCTCGTCGGTGAAGGCCTTCATGAAACCTGGAAGATCGACATGAATGGCGCGCACGCCGACGACGCGCTCATTGAAGCCATGCGCCCGCACCTGCCGCTCATGCCAGGTGATGAAGGTCGGGTCGATCGTCACCAGGCCGACGCTAGAGCCCATGCTGAGGGCGGCGAGCACATTGGCCTCGCCGAAACCGATCACCGGAATGTCGAGCGCGCCGCGGATTTCGAGCAATCCCGGCTCTTGAAAGTGACCGATGATAAAGGCGTCATAGCCTGCCCGCTCCGCTTCAACCGCAATGCGGATCACTTGCGTGGCACAGCGGAATTCGGTCAGCGGGTGGAAAAGATGATCGGGCGGATCGAGGCCGTGGACCTCGAATTTGACGCCGGGACTCGCGGCGGCATCGAGCGCCGCCTGCAGCCGTTCGATATAGGGCTTTTGTTCGACCGGATGGACGAAGCTTTGATACCAGATGCGTGCGGGACGAGACGGATCGGCTGAAGGCGATGGCATGAGCGACCTCCGGGCATGCGCCACATTTGTCGCATCCCGGCCCGCTCAATGGCAATCGTCCTGATCGCTATGCGCCGTGTTGGTGCTGTATCGTGCCGAACAAGGCACGGAGCCGCGAGACCACACGCCAGACCATCGGCGTCTGCTTGATGTAGCGCTTGAGCCGCCGCCGCGCCGCGGACAGCGCGCTCGCTGGCAGTCCGCGCCAGGTCGTGGCGGCACAGTAATCGAACAGCCGCAGCCGCTCGTCGCACCATTCGCTCTTGTAGCGCTCGTCGCCGATGGTGAAATCGAATGCGCGCAAGCCGAGCTTGATGGCATGGCCCATCAATTCGCGAAGATGCAGCGCCCCCGGTCCGAGCCGCGTCAGCCGGCCGTCGCAATAACTGGAAAGGATGTGATAGTAGCAGTCGCCGTGGACGATGGCGAAATTGGCCGCCGCGCCGGCCGCACCCACTTCGATGCGGCTGACATGAACCAGATGCTGGGTCGCCGGATTGGAAGCGAAATCGAGGAAGAACTCGCGATAGCCGGGCCGCGCGAACATGTCGGGGATGCCCTTGCGCGCGAAAGCCAGGCTCTTCTGCCGCATCAAGGTCTCGAGCGTGGCCCGGGCATCGGCAGCATCCGTCGTGGTGATGAAACAGATGTCGCCGAACTCCGCGATCCGCCGGCGCTTGGCGCGATCGTGCCGGCGCGTCGCCGATGAGCGCTTGGCGTAGTAGAACGTCTCCCAGTCACTGCCGAGCCGCATGATATGGGCGCTGTTGGCATTAGGCGTCAGTTCGAGCCCGACAAAAGGATTGGTCTCGGCGCCGATCGTTTCCGGCATCTTTTCGAATTCAATCCAGTCGTGCCGCGTGTGCACATCCGACTGCATCTGCGCCTGCAGCTTGCGCCACACGGTACGAAAGTATTCCGGCGTGACACGCCGTGAGAAGTCGCGCGCGAGCAGCGGCGCGTTATAGTCGCAAAGATCCTGACCGAGCCAGCGCAGGCACTTGAGCGCCGATCCTTTGTCGATGGCGAGCGGCAGGATGAAAGCGGTCTCGCCCATCGGGAAGCGGCCGATAACGATGACGGGCACCACGCCGGCGCGGATGCCGATATGCCGATGCCACGTCGCGAGCCACTCATAGCTCTGGAACGGCGTCGCCACGGCGGTCTGTTCGAAACGCCGCCACTCGTCTTCGGCAGCGGCAAGACTGGTATGGATGCGAAAACTGATCTCCGGCGCGACGCCCGAAGCTAGGTCGCCCTGAAGCGGATACGCGCGCGTTGCATCGAACGGGATCGTATTCACCCGCGCGCCTGCATCTCGAAACGCCGTCACTGGTGTCGCACGCGTCACTGCATATACCAAGCGAATGTCAGCGCACGTCTTTGTCGGCAGACCACCGCCCCACCTTGCCGGGACACGCGCGAAAATAGTCCCACCTTCATAGGTCAGATTCCTTAAATCTGCGTGGGGGGACAGCCCCTCACGTCGCGTTAAGGTAAAGACATCGGCGGCGAGAACCGTCCGGAATCGCCGTCCAACTGCGCGGATCATCGGGCCGCAACCTGCACTCTCGCTTAGCCGTGGCGCTTTGGCGCAGGCGCACTGCGGTGCCGTGCCGCTTTGACGGTGGAACCGGCAATTTGACAGCCCTATTTTGGCTCATTAAGCCGCCGCCTGCCGCAATGGGCGGCACGACACATCTACGGTTCCAGCGGGAACAGGGAGGGTAGCATGATAGGGCGTCGCGACGTGTTGCGTATCGCCGGTCTCAGTGTGATGGGTCTACCGACATTACGCGCCGCGTTCGCTCAATCCGGAGACTATCCCAACAAGCCGGTCACGATGATTTCCGAACTCGGCGCCCGGCTCCGCTCCCGATATCGACGCACGCTTCACCGCCGAGGGCCTGAGCAAGATCTGGGGCGTCCAGGTGATCGTCGCCAACCATCCGGGGGCCAATGGCAGCATCGCGGCGCACTTCGCGTCGCAGGCCGTGCCCGACGGCTATACGCTGTTCATGCCGGCGCTTTCGACGTTCGCCTCGCTGCCATCGGTCGCGCCCAATCTGCCGCTGCGTCTGCCGCGCGATTTCCTACCCATCGGCTTCACCATCGAGAACCCGATGTTCATCGCCGTCAACCCGTCGCTCGGCATCAATACCCTGGCGGAATTGATCGCGGCGGCCAAGAAAGAGCCAGGCACGATCTCGATCGCGGTGACCGGTGTGGGCCGTCTCACCCATCTCACCGGCCTGCTGCTGCAACAGCGTGCCGACATCCAATTGTTGCCGGTGCCGTATAACGGCGGACCGGCGGCGGCGATGGCCGATGTCGGCACCAATCGCGTCTCGATGATCATCGAGGGCTATTCTGGAATTCAGGGCGCGGTGAAGGCCGGACAGCTCAAGATCATCGCGGAAGCGTCGCACAAGCGACTGCCGGACTTTCCCGACGTGCCCGCCGTCGCCGAAACGCTGCCGGACTTCTACGCCACTGGCTGGCAAGTCGTGGTGGCGCCGCTCGGCACGCCGCAGCCGATCATCGACAAGGTCAGCGTCGATCTCATCAAAGTGATGGGCGATCCGGAGCTGAAGAAAAAGCTGGGCCAGATCGCCAATTATACGCAGACCATGAATCCGGAGCAGACGCTCGCCTTCGTCAAACAGCAGCAGGAAGACTTGGCTGCCGATCCTGGACAAGGTAAACGTGAAATAGCAACCGGCTTCGGGTTGGGAAAAAAGCTTAGGCAAGCGAGTTTTGTAAGGGAGGCTTTCTTTGTTGACGCTGTATTACGCACCTGGCGCGTGCTCGATGGCTTCGCACATTGTGCTCGAGGAGAGCGGCGAAAAATATGAGCCGCGCAAAGTCGATCTCGCCGGCGGCGAGCAGCGCACGGAAGCCTATCTCAAGCTCAATCCGCTCGGCCGTGTGCCGGTGCTCGGCCTCGATGACGGCACCGCGGTCACCGAGAACACCGCAATCCTGCCCTATCTCGGCAAGCGGTTCGGTCTGTGGCCGAAGGATGCGGAAGGCGAAGCCAAGGCGATGTCGCTGATCGGCTACTTTGCCTCAAGCGTGCATCCGGCGCATGCCCATGTCGGACGGCCCGAGCGCTACACCGCCGACCAATCGGCCTACCCCGGCATCAAGGATATGGGGCTGAAGACGTTCCAGACCTACTTGAAGCAGATCGACGGCATGCTCGCCGGCCGCGACTGGTTCGGCAGCGAATATTCCGTTCTCGATCCCTATGGCTTCGTCTTCTACACCTGGGGCGTGCGCCGCGAACTGCCGATGGCGGAATTGAAGAACTATTCCGCGCACAAGGACCGCATGCTCAAGCGCGATGCGGTCAAGCGTGTCGTCGAGAACGAGAAGGTAAAGGTGTAAGCGCGCGGCTTATTCCTCGCCTTGGTTTACCCTGCGCTGATTTAAATGTTATCGGGATCGTCGCCTCTGGCCGTTACGAGCCGGGAATAGACTTCGGCGATCCCTAGTCTCCTGGATGTCGGTCGAACGGACACCAAAGTCCGCGCGGCCGCTTCATCAGGAGACGTAATCATGCTGACAACGGCAAAATTCGCGATTGCGGCCGCGCTCGTGCTCGGCGCAACATTTTCGGCCGCGGCTGCCCCCCGCAGCCAGATGGCTCAAGTCAATCAAAGCACATCCTCGGACGCGATCCCCGGCTACGGCAGGGACGGCGGCGTCGTGGCGCTTCCGAATCCGGACCGTTGAGCGGTTCGGTGAAACGGCGTCGCCGGGTTAGTGGAACTTGCGACTGAACCTGCGCGACGTCGGTTGTGCGAAGTAACTTGGCGGAATATGGCTGAATTGGCCTATTCCGCCCTTTTGCCGTTGCGCATAAGGCTCACGCCGTCTTCTGCACTTTCAGGCCGAGCTCGTTGATCGTGCGCTCGCGCATGATGAACTTCTGAATCTTCCCGGTGACCGTCATCGGGAATTCATCGACGAATTTGACGTAGCGCGGCACTTTGTAATGGGCGATCTGCTCGCGGCAGAAGCCCTTGATCTCGTCTTCGGTCGCGCTCTGGCCGGGCCGCAGCTTGACCCAGGCGCAAATCTCCTCGCCGTAGCGATCGTCGGGCACGCCGATCACCTGCACGTCCTGGATCTTCGGATGCCGGTACAGGAATTCCTCGATCTCGCGCGGATAGACGTTCTCGCCGCCGCGGATCACCATGTCCTTGATGCGGCCGACGATGTTGCAATAACCCTCGGCGTCGATGGTGGCGAGGTCGCCGGTATGCATCCAGCGCGCCGGATCGATCGCCTCGCGGGTGCGTTCCTCGTCGGCCCAATAGCCGAGCATCACCGAATAGCCGCGTGTCAGCAGTTCGCCGGGCGCGCCCGGCGGCACGATGCGGCCGTTCATGTCGACGATCTTGACTTCGAGATGCGGCTGGATGCGCCCGACCGTCGACACCCGGCGCTCCAGCGGATCTGTGGTGGAACTCTGGAAGCTGACCGGGCTCGTTTCGGTCATGCCATAGGCGATGGTGATCTCGGACAGATTCATCTTGGCGACCGCGCGCTTCATCACCTCGATCGGGCATGGCGAGCCAGCCATGATGCCGGTGCGCAGCGACGTGAGATCGAAGCGGGCGAATTCCGGATGATCGAGCTGCGCGATGAACATAGTCGGCACGCCGTGCAAGGCAGTGCAGCGCTCCTCGGCGACAGTTTCGAGCGTGACCAGCGGATCGAAACCCTCGCCGGGAAACACCATGCAGGCGCCGTGGGTGACGGCGGCAAGATTGCCGAGCACCATGCCGAAACAATGATAGAGCGGCACCGGAATGCACAGCCGATCCTCCGGCGTCAGCTTCATCGCCTCGCCGATGAAGTAGCCGTTGTTGAGAATGTTGTGATGCGACAGCGTTGCGCCTTTGGGAAAGCCGGTGGTGCCGGAGGTGAACTGGATGTTGATCGGCTCGTCGAATTGCAGCTGCGGTTTCAGCGCGGCGATGCGCTCCGCTTCCGCCGAGCCGCCGCGCGCCATGATTTCAGCGAACCGCAATGTGCCGGGATGCCAGCTGTCGCCAAGGAGCACGACCGAGCGCAGCGCCGGCAGCCGCGCCGATTCCAGCTTTCCCGGCGTCGCATGACCGAGCTCGGGCGCGAGCTCGCGCAACATGCCGATATAGTCCGAGGTCTTGAACCGTTCGGCGAGAATGAGCGCCTTGCAGCCGACTTTGTTGAGCGCGTATTCGAGCTCGGCGATGCGATAGGCCGGATTGATATTGACCAGGATCAGGCCGGCCTTGGCGGTGGCGAATTGGGTCAGCACCCATTCGGAATTGTTCGGCGACCAGATGCCGATACGATCGCCGGGCTCGAGATCAAGCGTGAGTAGCGCCGCGGCGAGGCAATCAACTTCGCGTTGCAATTGCGCATAAGTCAGTCGCACCTTTTGATGGCGCACGACCAGCGCCGGGCGGGACGGGTATTTGGCGCAGATGGCATCGAAGAATTGGCCGACGGTTTCGCCAATCAGCGGCTGATTGCTCGCACCATGGACGTAACTCTGCTCAAGGCCGGCCATCATGGATTTCCTCCAGATTTATTGAAATCATCATAGTCGCTCGCTTGGCGGGACGGAATGCGCCCTAAGTTCCCCCGCCCCCGGCCTTAACCCAGTCGGCCTAGCCAGCCGGATAAATATCCTATTCACCCCTTCCCGCTAACGTGCGCGCAGGCTCCCGAACGTTTCAAACGGTCCGGCCATGGCGCATTTTGAGCTCAGCAAAACCCCGCCGCAAATCCAGCACGTGTTTTCGTTCTGGCGGGCTTCCGACGCGATGCAGTCGCAGCGCTGGCGCGCGGTCGCGGCCGCGTCGCTCGGCAATGCGCTCGAATGGTTCGACTTCGTCATCTACGGCTATTTCGCCGCCACCATCGCCAGACTGTTTTTTCCTTCGAACAGCGATCTGGAATCGCTGCTCATCGCCTTGGCCACGTTCGGCATCACTTTCTTCATTCGCCCGCTCGGCGCGATCTTGCTCGGCTCCTTTGCCGACCGTCACGGCCGCAAGTCGGCGTTCCTACTGACGATCGGCCTGATGATGCTTGGCACCGCGATGATCGCCGCCATGCCGACATTTGCGATGATCGGGCCGCTCGCTCCGATCGGCATCGTCGTCGCCCGCTTGATTCAAGGTATTTCCGCCGGCGGCGGTTTCGGCAGTGCCACGGCATTTCTGGCGGAGCAGGATCCGGCGCGCCGCGGCTTCTTCGCGAGCTGGCAGTTCGCCAGTCAGGGCCTGACCACGGTGATCGCCGCCGCCTGCGGCGCCATTCTCATGAGCGTGCTCTCCACCGAGCAGATCGATGCCTGGGGTTGGCGCGTTCCCTTCATCTTCGGGCTGCTGATCGGGCCGGTCGCCTATTATCTCGGGCGGCACGCCGAGGAGACCAGCGAGTTCAAGTCAATGACGCAGAGCGAGAGTCCGCTTGTCACTGCGCTCGCCGGCGCCAAAATGCGCATGCTGATCGCGCTCGGCGCCGTCGTGCTCTGCACCGTGCTCACCTATACGACGCTGTTCATGCCGGGCTTCGCCATTCGCCAGCTCGGTCTGCCGCAGGCCGGCAGCTTCCTCGCCACGGTGCTGACGGGCGCGATCCAGATCGTTCTGGTGCCGGTCTTCGGCGCCATGTCCGACCGTCGCGGCCGGCTGCCGATCATGATCGCCGCGGCCTCTATCGCTTTGGTTGTAAGTTATCCGATGTTCGCGTTTCTAGTGACAAAGCCGACGCTCGAGACGCTTCTGATCGTGCAAGCCATCATGGGCGTGCTCGGCGCCGCCTATATGGGTCCGCTCGCGGCGCTGATGTCCGACATCTTTCCGACGCGGATGCGCACCACCGGCCTCGCCATCAGTTATTCGTTCTGTGTCGCGATTTTCGGCGGCTTTGCGCCCTTCATCAATGCCTGGCTGATTGCGGCGACCGGCATCCATGCAGCGCCGAGCTTCTATCTCATGCTCGCCGCGGCAATCAGCCTCGCCGCGCTCGCGGCGGAGCGCCGGCTGCGGCTGTGAGGCGAGTTCCACATCTCGCCCCTGTATTTCAAACGGCAAAAGTTCCGACCTGTTAAGCCTTTAGCGACTGCTTAGCCGTTTATTTTACCATTTGCGTACGGCCGTTTGTTAGCAAACGTCCGCCACACTGGCAGGCGGCAATTTAGTGGTTTTTTAGAGAGCGGCGTCCCTCTCGGCACGGGACGCACCGAGTGCGAGACATGCGTCCTCATCGATCCAAAGCAGCTATCTTCAGCTGGCTTGTCTCAACTCCAGAACAGAAATTGCGTTTCGAGCTGGTCGACGCGCTCTACGCCACGCCGAAATCGATCTACGCCGCCTCGATCGCCGCGCTGTTTGTCGTGGCGACAACCCTGATCCTGAGCGGCGATAGCACCTATGCCTGGATCTTCCTCGGATTCCTGGCGGTCGGCATCGGCCGCGCGATGTCGCTCTTGCTCTACCGGATGTCGCCGCACGACAGCGACGACGCCGCGGCCACCGCGATGTGGGAACGGCGCGCGCTGATCGGCGCCTGGGCCTTTGCCTGCCTCGTCGGATTCACCGGCGCCTATACCGTCACCGTTCATCCCAACAGTCAGGTCGAGTTGCTCGTCAATAGCTGCGTGATGGGCTACATCGCCGGCATCTCCTCGCGCAACGCCAGCCGGCCGATCATCTCGATCGGCCAGGTCACGCTCACCGCCGTGCCCTTCCTCATCGCACTTAGCGCGCGCTTCGATGTGGTGCATACGGTTCTCGCCGTATTCATCGGCGTGCTCCTGCTCAGCATCATCGTCATCTGCCGGGCGGTGTTCGAGAACATCATTTCGCGCCACACCGCCTTCAACAGGATCGAACTGATCGCGCGCCGCGATGCGCTCACCGATCTGTGGAACCGAAACGCCCTGATCGAACTGCTGGAGAAGCAGCTCAGAGGCGTCGCCGGTTCGGGCGAGATCGTCGCGCTGATCCTGATCGATCTGGACCGCTTCAAGGACATCAACGACACGTTCGGACATCAGACCGGCGATGCCGTGCTCAAGGAGGTCGGCGAGCGCATCAAATCCGTGATCGATCCGGGCGACGAGGTCGCGCGGATCGGCGGCGACGAATTCGTAGTGATCGTGGTCGGCACCGACGAAGACCGGCCGCGTTTCACCGCCGAACGCATTTTCGCGACGTTCAATCATCCATTCATGGTCGGCATCAACCAGCATCTGTGCGGCGCCAGCATCGGCTACGCGATCGCGCCGCGTTATGGCGCGACGTTGGAGGAATTATTCCGTAACGCCGACCTTGCGCTGTACGAGGCCAAGCAGGCCGGCCGCCGCCAAATCGTCCGCCATACGCTCCTGATCACCGAGCGCTACGATCGGCGGGTGCAACTCGAGCACGACCTGCAGTTCGCGCTCGAGAACGGCGAGATGGCGCTCCACTATCAGCCGATCGTCGATCCGCGCTCCGGCCGCGCCATCTGCTGCGAGGCGCTGCTGCGCTGGAACCATCCGCGCCTCGGCCAGATCAGCCCGATGGAATTCATCCCGCTCGCCGAGACCACCGGCCTGATCGTGCCGATCGGCGCCTGGGTGCTGACCACGGCCTGCGCCGAAGCCATGCATTGGCCGGTGGATATCAGCGTTGCGGTCAATCTGTCGGCGGTGCAATTCCGCCGCAGCACCGATCTCGTCACCGTCGTCACCGGCGCGCTCGCCGCCACCGGGCTGCCGGCGCGGCGGCTGGTGCTTGAAATCACCGAATCCGTGCTCATCGAGGATTCGGCGCTGGCGCTCACCATTCTCGAACGCATGCGCGAATGCGGCGTCGGCATTTCGCTCGACGACTTCGGCACCGGCTTTGCCTCGCTCGCTTATCTCAACGATTTTCCGTTTTCCAAGATCAAGATCGATCGCAAATTCTCGCAGGGCGTCGACACCTCGCCGCGCACCGCCGCCATTATCGGCGGCATCGCCAAGACGACACGCGATCTGCATATCGAATTGGTGGCGGAAGGCGTGGAGACCGAGACTCAGCTCGAACGGATGTATCGCTTCGGCATCAATGCGATGCAGGGCTATCTGTTCTGCCGGCCGCTGCCGGCGAGCGAGATCCGCAAAGTGATCGTCAACCCGATCCTCACCGAGACGGCGAAAAGTCACGCGTTGCAGGGGCGGCCGGCCCTGCCGCGGCAGCGCAAAGCCGCGTCCTGACCGCCGGTTGAAAACTGTTCAGCTGACGGAGAGAAAGCGGTCGAGCACCGCCATGCGCATGAATTTCGACAGCCGCACCTGTTCGAAATACATCGCATTCGGCAGGTCATCGCAGGCCGCGTCGATCTCGTCCTGCCGCGGCATCGGGTGATAGAGCAGCGCTTTCGAGCCGACGCGCTCGATCTTTTCCGGCGTGACCTTGTGACTGTCCGGCGTCGTCTTCGGCGACACATAATCCGAGCCGGCGGCCTCGCCGATGTCCGACATGTCGTAGGGAGCCATCATGATCGCGTCGCATTCGGCGAGCGCGTGGCCGATATCCGTCACCAGCCGGCAGCGGATGCCGCGTTCGCCGAACAGCGCCAATACGTCGCGCGGGATGTCGTAATAGGACGGCGGACAAAACACGACCTCGCGCGGCGCTTCGTAACGCAGGAGCAGCGCGAGCGAGCGCACCGTGCGTCCGCGCGGATCGCCGCCGAAGGCGATGCTCTTGTCGCGCAGGCTGCCGAGGCCGCGCCGCAGCGCAAAGATGTCGACCAGCGCCTGGGTGGGATGCTCGTTCCAGCCGTCGCCGGCATTGATGACAGGCTTGAGCGATCGCGCCGCCATTCGCGCCGCGGCGCCGACCTCGTGATGGCGCACGACGATGGCATCGCTGAAGCGGGAGACGACCGCAGCGCAGTCTTCAAGCGTCTCGCCGCTCCTGGCGTTCGAGCGCGAGGCCGCCGACATGTCGTCGACGCCGATCGCGGTGGCTCCGAGCGCGGCCACCGCCGCCTCGAATCCGATGCGCGTGCGCGTCGAAGGCTGAAAGAATAAGAGCGCCACCGATTTGCCGGCCGATCCCGGCGTGCGCGAGCGGCCAGCCTCGAAAGTTTCAGCCGCGCGGCAATAGGCATCGACATCGTTGCTGTCGATGGTTTCGGCGCTGAGCAGATGGAACTTGGTTTGATCGCGCTCTGGCGAAACAATGTGCCGCTGCGTCGCTGGTCCGATGCGCGGGATATTTGCTGGTAACAACGCCATTACAGATTTCCAACAACGCAGGCGCGAAGTTCACGATATATTAACCAGGAATTCGCGGGGCTGCATAGTCGGCAACCGACCAAACCGTCAGTAACCTTACGTCTCGAAATGACACAAGTGCGTTATATCCACGCAATGTTGGTGTGAATCAGGCCCAGGCGGCGCCGGCGCGTATCGTTGCGCCCGAGATCATTGTGGCCGCTTCGCGGCCACGGAACCTGATCTGAGAAATCGCGGACATCAATCGGGTTCGTTCATGCGGCCGCTGGCACAGAGGCTGCTCGCGAGAACAGTTCGAACCCGGCGCATGCGGCGCGCGTGGCGCGCTCAGGATCGCCGAGCGCGGTAGCGTGGCCCTCGAGTTGCGACACAAAGCTCCGCCACAGCGGTAATCCGGCGCCGTGGCGCAAAAAGGCGGTGGTCCGCACGACCAGCGGATTCCGCGATTGCGCGACTTCGGCCAAAAGCGCTTCGGCGCCGAAGCGCGAGCATTCGAGGACATACATGGCGCCGAGGACTCCGGCGGGAGCGAGCCGCCACGGCGCGGCAGGATGTTGGATCACGCCGCCCAGTGCAGTGACATCGTCGGCAAGGGGACCGCTGCGCGATCGCTGCTCCCAATCCGGGAAAAGGCGTGCGACATCGGAAGCCACCAGCGCCGCCTCGAGCGGAAGTAGCGCGGCAGCCTGCATTTCCAGAAAGTGACGATAGTCGTCACGACGCCGCAGATCGAGCTGCGCGAATTGCACCTCGACCCGGGTACGCATGTATGCTGTCGCCTGGCACAGCCGCTCGCGCAGTGAACGTTGCGCACCAGCTTTGCGAGTACCGACAACAGAGTTTTTGGTCGAGAGAGCGATAACCGGCATTTGGAAAATCCTGTTTTGTGGAAAAGCTGTCTTGATGAAAATGCGAGATCAAAAAAGAATAACGCCTGTGCGCGCGCAGAGTTCCTTCACACCACATCGCCGCAAAATGCCCAAGTGGGCCGCCGCGCCGTTTTGAGATGAATTCGCTGGCAGCGGCTCTCCACATGTGTTTTTGAATCCACAGGCGATGATTGCTTTATTCGCAGCGCCATGTGTTGGATGATGGCGCTATTGAGGATTGAGCGAAGGGGTTTGCAATATGTCAGATCAAGCCGCGGCCGCACCGGAAACGCCGCCGACATTTGAACCCGCCATCCGCACCATCGCCATGCCGGCGGACACCAATCCGCATGGCGACATTTTCGGCGGCTGGCTGCTTTGTCAGATGGACCTCGCCGGCGCCACGGTCGCGACCCGAAGCGCCGGCGGCCGCGTCGTCACCATCGCCATCACCGCGATGGTCTTTCACCGCCCGGTCTGCGTCGGCGACGAAGTGTCGTGCTACGCGACTGTCACCAAAACCGGCAACACGTCGATCACGATCAAGATCGAGAGCTGGGCGCGCCGCGCGCGTGGCTCCGACACAGTGCCGATCAAAGTGACCGAAGGCCTCTTCACCTATGTCAGGGTCGACGCCGGCGGCAAGGCGCAGCCGATATCGCCGGCATGATTGCGCGTCCTGCCGTCAGTTGAACGGCGGGACCTTCGCTTCGGCTATCTCGCCATCCGTCAGGCCGGGCGGATCCCATTCCAGCGTGTGATAGTCGAAGCCGGCGGCCAGCGTCGGCTTGATGATCGCGAAATACGGCGATACGTCGAAATCGCGCGGCGTATAGAGGCCGCAGGTGCGGACGTGATCGAGCTCGTCCTTCACGAAGGGCGCCAGGATATAGGTCTTGCCGTTGATCGTGGCCCGCTCCGGCAGGATCGGATAGTGGATCGAGGCGAAGGCCTGCGCGATCAAGGTCGAGCAGATGGCGCGGGTCGGATCGCCGGCGCCGATCGACAACATGCGGCGTCGAAACCAGACCGGCACCGGAGGATAAGGAAACAGATAGCGCGCCAAGTCGACGATACGCCGCGAGTCATAGAGTGTGCCGAGGCGGGCCAAAGCATAGTCGATCACTTTTTGGGTGCTCGCCTCGTCGAGCCCGGCCGGCCGGCAAATGCGGGTGTGAAAGCTCAGGTATTTCGACAGCGGCACAGTGGTGACGCCGGCATCGGCCTCTGCCTCCAACAGCACATTGGGCTCGCCGTTTGCCCCCACATCGCCTGGCCGCTCGCCGACATAGAGGGCGGCATGCGACCAGGTCGATTGGGTCAGATATTTGATGGTCGCGGACAGCCGGCTATTACCCTCGACCAGAAGGATGTCGCCGGGCTTGAGCGCCTTGCGGACCAGCTCGGGATCGGGCGCATAAAACGGTGCATAACGCCCCGTCGGCTGCGATATGTAGGCTACAATTTTGTCGCTGAGGTAATTTTCGAGCCAGGCGAACATCGGTTGAGTGAACATGGGCCGAATCCTAGGTGATTTCTCGATCGACTTGGCGGCCTAACCGTTTAATCACTATGTTTCGGCAACGCCGACCGGCCGCGAAATTGTGACCGAAAATGTAACATCTCCGCGCGAGGCTCTATAGTCTCTCTACGTGTGGCCAAAGCGCATAGCCAAGGCCCACAGATCTGGGGGAATACACCATGCCCTCTACCTTTCGGCGGGATTGGATCACCAAACCGATCTTTCGGATGGCTGCGCATGCGCTGCCGCGCCTCTCCGACACCGAGCGCGAAGCGATCGAAGCCGGCGATGTCTGGTGGGATGCCGACCTGTTCACCGGCAATCCGGACTGGAACAAGCTGCTCGCCTTCGCACCTGCGAAATTATCCGAGGAGGAGCAGCAATTCCTCGATGGCCCGGTCGACGAGCTGTGCCGCATGCTCAATGACTGGAAGATCAATTGGGAATGGCACGACCTGCCGCCCGAGGTCTGGGAGTTTCTGAAGTCGCGCAAATTCTTCGCGATGATCATTCCGAAGCAATATGGCGGGCTCGGTTTCTCCGCCTATGCGCATTCGGAAGTCATCCGCAAGCTGTCGACGCGCTCGATCTGCGCCGCCTGTACGGCCATGGTGCCGAACTCGCTCGGGCCGGGCGAATTGCTCATGCAATTTGGCACCGAGGCGCAACGGAATTATTGGTTGCCGCGGCTCGCGCGCGGCGAGGAAATTCCCTGCTTCGGTCTGACCAGTCCGGAAGCCGGCTCCGACGCCGCCGCGATGCTCGATACCGGCGTGGTCTGCCGCGGGACCTATGACGGCAAAGAGGTGCTCGGCATCCGCCTGAACTGGCACAAGCGCTACATCACGCTCGGGCCGATCGCGACCGTGCTCGGGCTTGCCTTCAAATTGCGCGATCCCGATCACCTGATCGGCGATCGCGACGAGATCGGCATTACGCTCGCTTTGGTGCCGACGCATCTTCCCGGCATCAGCATCGGCCGGCGTCATCTGCCGGCCATGCACGTGTTTCAGAACGGACCGAACTGGGGTCACGACGTCTTCATCCCGATGGACAATGTCATCGGCGGCGTCGACCAGGTCGGCAAGGGCTGGAAAATGCTGATGAGCGCGCTGGCCGCCGGACGCGGCATTTCGCTGCCGTCGCTGTCGGCGGCAGGCGCCGCGTTCTGCGCCAGTATCACCGGCGCCTATGCGCGCATCCGCGAACAATTCCACGTCGCGATCGCAAAGTTCGAGGCGATCCAGGAGCGGCTCGGCCGCATCGCCGCGACCGCCTATCAGCTCGACGCGGCGCGCCGCATGACCTGCGCCGCGCTCGACGACGGGCATCATCCGGCCGTCGTCACCGCGATCATGAAATCGCAGGCCACCGACCGCATGCGCGTCGCCGTCAATGACGCCATGGACGTGCATGGCGGCAAAGCAATCATCGAAGGCCCGCTGAACTATCTCGGCAGCCTCTATCGCGGCGTGCCGATAGCGATCACGGTGGAAGGCGCCAATATCGTCACCCGCGCGCTGATCCAGTTCGGCCAGGGCGCAATCCGCTGCCATCCTTATCTGCTCAAGGAGATCAAGGCGCTGGAAGACACCGATCGCGTCCGCGGACTGGACGCCTTCGACCAAGCCTTCTGGGGCCATGTCGGCCACAGTCTCGCCAATGCCTGCCGCGCCATCGGCCGCGCCTGGACCGGCGGCGTGTTTGCGCCGGCTCCGGACGCAGGCGATGCGACGCGGTTCTACCGGCAGCTCAGTCGTCATGCCGCGGCCTTCGCGCTTGCGGTGGACTTGTCGCTGTTGACGCTCGGCGGCGCGCTCAAGCGTAAGGAAATGATCTCGGCCCGCTTCGGCGATATTCTTTCCGAGCTTTATCTCGCCAGCGCCGCGCTCAAGCGCTGGAACGACGAAGGCCGTCAGGCCGAGGATTTCCCGCTTCTGGACTATTGCCTGGAATTGAGCTTCGCCACGATCGAAGCGCGCTTCGACGAACTTCTCAGCAATTTTCCGATCCGGCCGGTCGCCTGGCTCCTGCGCTTCTTCATTCAGCCGTTCGGCCCGCGCCAGCGCGGGCCGTCCGACCGCATCACCGATAAATGCGCCGACCTGATTACGACGCCGTCGGCGGCACGCGACCGCCTCACCGTCGATATCTACCACCCGACCGAGCTGGACGGCTCCAACGGGATCGCGCTGGTCGAGCGCGCCTTCACCATGACCGCCGACGTGCAGCCGATCCGCGACCGCATGCATGCGGCGCGGGTGCGCGATATCGATCAGGCGGTGAAACAAGGCACCATCAATGCCGATGAAGCGGCGAAACTGAGAGCCACGGCGGAAGCGGTCAGCGCCGCGATCGCCGTCAACGATTTTGCGCCTGAGGAACTCACCGGCCGCGGTGCGGCGCATGCGCAAGCCAAAGGAGACGTGTCATCGCCAGCGACATCGCAAGCCCCGCCGGTGGCGGCGGAGTAGCCCGCCGTCCGGTCTATATCGTCGACGGCAGCCGTACGCCTTTCATCAAGGCGCGCGGCGCGCCGGGGCCGTTCACGCCGGTCGATCTCGCCGTGCAATGCGGGCGGCCGCTCTTGCTGCGCCAGCCGTTCGCGCCGGACGCGTTCGACCAGGTCATTCTCGGCTGCGTCAATGTCATCGCCGACGAGATGAATCCGGCGCGGGTTGCCGCGCTGCGGCTCGGCATGGGCGAAGCGATGACGGCGTTCACGGTGCAGATCAATTGCGGCTCAGGCATGCAATCAATCGACACCGCCTATCGCTATATCCAGGAAGGCGTCAGCGATCTCATTCTTGCCGGCGGCGCCGAGGCGCTGAGCCATGCACCGCTCATCTTCAATCGCAGCGCCGTGAAATGGTACGCGCAGATGTTCGCCGCGCGCGGCATCGGCGCGAAACTCTCGGCCTTTCTCGGTTTCCGGCCGTCGATGCTGACGCCGGTGATCGGGCTCGAGCGCGGCCTGACCGATCCGATCACTGACCTGAATATGGGTCAGACCGCCGAGCTGGTCGGGCATCTGTTCCACATCAGCCGGCGGCAGGCCGACGAATATGCGGCCGAGAGCCAGCAGCGCGCGGCGGCCGGGCAAAAGAATGGCTATTTCGCCAACGAAGTCGAGCCGGCTTTCGCTCGCGACGGCACGCTCTACGACCACGACGACGGCGTGCGGCCCGACAGCACCGCCGACGCGCTGGCCAAGCTCAAGCCCGCCTTCGAGCGGCCCTGGGGCAAAGTCACGCCGGGCAATTCTTCGCAGATCACCGACGGCGCGTCCTGGGTCATCCTCGCCTCCGAAGACGCGGTGAAGAAATACAACCTCGCGCCGAAAGCGGTGATCGTCGATAGCGAATGGTCGGCGCTCGATCCGTCCGTGATGGGGCTCGGTCCGGTCTATTGCTCGACCGCACTCATGAAGCGGCACCGGCTCGCGCTGAGCGATGTCGAGCTCTGGGAATTGAACGAGGCTTTCGCCGCACAAGTGCTCGGTTGCCTCGCCGCCTGGGAGGATGACGAGTTCTGCCGCGATGCGCTCGGCCTTGACGCCGCCGCCGGAAAAATACCGCGCGACCGCATCAATGTCGACGGCGGCGCTATCGGTGTCGGCCATCCGGTCGGCGCCAGCGGCAATCGCATCGTCCTGCATCTCGTCAACGCCATGAAGCGGCTCGGCTATAAGCGCGGCATCGCCACCGAATGTATCGGCGGCGGCCAAGGCGGCGCGATGCTGATCGAAGCGATCTAGGGGGCAACCATGAAGACTTTACCCGCCCCCAAGCCGGCCATGGCCATTCTCGGCAAGCGCGACCTCGAACTCGGACCGTTCGCGCTCGGCGAGCAGCAGGAGCCCGGACCGTGGGCCAATTGGCGCCTGCGCACCGACGAAGACGGCATCGCCTGGCTGTTGTTTGACAAGAAGGATTCCAGCGCCAATACGCTTTCTGAGCCCGTTCTTACCGAGCTCAACGCCGTGCTGGACAAGCTCGAACGCGAGCGTCCGCGCGGCCTTGTCATCCGTTCGGGCAAGCCGAGCGGCTTCATTGCCGGCGCCGACATCACGCAATTCGAGGGTGTCACCGAGCCTGCGCAGATCGAAACATTGCTGCGCGGCGGGCACGAAGTGCTGGACCGGCTCGACCGGCTGCCGCTGCCGACCATCGCGGTCATTCACGGTTATTGCCTCGGCGGCGGCCTCGAAGTCGCGCTGGCCTGCGATCATCGTCTCGCCATCGACAGCGCAAGCTTCGGCTTTCCCGAAGTCCTGCTCGGGCTGCATCCCGGGCTTGGCGGCACATTCCGCCTCACCGAGCTGATCAACCCGGTCAAAGCCATGACCATGATGCTGACCGGCAAGACCGAGCGCGCGCGTTCGGCCAAGCGGCTGGGCCTGGTCGACGCGGTGACGCAGGAGCGCCATGTGCGCGCCGCCGTGCGCTCGGCCGTCGCCGGCGACTGGAAGGCGGCGAAACAGGATTTCATCGGCAAGCTGATGAATTTCGGCCCGGTCCGCAACTTCCTCGGCTCGCGCATGCGCAGCGAGGCGGAGAAGAAGGCGCCGCGCAAGAATTATCCGGCGCCCTCGGCCTTGATCGATCTATGGGAGAAGCACGGCGGCGATCGCGACGCGATGCAGAAGGCGGAGATTTCATCCTTCGCCAGGCTTCTTGTCACCACGACCGCGCAGAATCTGGTGCGCGTGTTCTTCCTGCGCGAGAATCTCAAAAGCCTCGCCGACGGCAAATGGGGCGGCAAGCGCGTGCACGTCATCGGCGCCGGCGCCATGGGCGGCGATATCGCCGCCTGGTGCGCGTGGCATGGCTTTGTCGTCAGCCTCGGCGACACCAAGCCGGAGCCGATCGCTGGCGCGATCAAGCGCGCCGCCGATCTCTACGGCAAGATCGGCCGCGACGACCGCCGCCGACAGCGCGACGCGCTCGACCGGCTGATTCCGGATCTGAAAAGCGAAGGCGTTGCCTCCGCCGATCTCATCATCGAAGCGGTGCCGGAAATCCTCGATCTCAAGCGCAAGATCTTTGCCGGCATCGAGCCGAAGATGAAACCCGATGCCATCCTCGCCACCAATACGTCGAGCATTCCGCTCGAACAATTGCGCGAAGGATTGCCGAGGCCGGAACGCCTTGTCGGCATCCACTTCTTCAATCCGGTCTCGCGCATGCAACTGGTCGAGGTCGTCAGCCACGATCAGGTCGCGCCGCAAGTGCTCGCCGATGCGCGCGCCTTTCTCGGCCGCATCGACCGGCTGCCGGCGCCGGTCAAGAGCGCGCCGGGCTTCCTGGTCAATCGCGCGCTCACGCCTTATCTGCTCGAAGCTTTGGTCCTGCTCGATTCCGGCGTCAGCAAGGAGAGCATCGACAAGGCGGCCGAGGATTTCGGCATGCCAATGGGGCCGATCGAGCTTGCCGACGAGGTCGGGCTCGACATCTGCCTGCATGTCGCCGAGATGCTCAAGACCAGCCTCAATCGCGAAATGCCCGAACCGCCGCAATGGCTGCAGGACAAGGTCCGCAAGGGCGAACTCGGCAAGAAAACCGGCAAGGGACTTTATGTCTGGAAGGACGGCCATGCGGTGAAAGGCCGTGACGCGGCTCCCGCGCCGGCCGACGCCATCGACCGCATGGTGCTGCCGATGCTCGACGTCTGCGTCACCTGCCTGCGCGAAGGCGTCGTTGCTGACGAGAAGATCGTCGACGGCTCCATGATCTTCGCCACCGGCTTTGCGCCGTTCCGTGGCGGCCCGATGCATTATGCGCGCACCCGCGGCATTGCCGACGTGCGCGATACGCTCAAGCGGCTGGCCGAGAAATACGGACCGCGCTTCCAGCCCGATCCGGGCTGGGACACTCTGAAATGATTTACACGTCTTCGGCGCCGGCGGCGTTCGACGATCCGGCGCGGCTGGCCAATGCCATTATCGAGAGAGTCGGCAAGACGATCGTGCTCGCCATGCCGCTCGGGCTCGGCAAGGCGAACCACATCGCCAACGCGCTTTACGACAAGGCCGTCGCCGATCCCTCGCTGAAGCTCACGATCTTCACCGCACTCACGCTCGAGCCGCCACGCGCGAAGAACGAGCTGGAGCACCGTTTCCTCGATCCGATCGCAAAACGCTTGTTCGCGGGCTATCCGGCGCTGCACTACGCCGCCGCCATACATGAGGGCCAGGTCCCGCCGAACATCACAATCAACGAGTTCTTCTTCGAAGCCGGCCAGTGGCTCGGCTCGCCCTACGCCCAGCAGCATTACATCTCCGCGAACTATACGCATGCGTTGCGTTACGTGCTCGACCGCGGCGTCAATGTCGTCGGCCAATTGGTGGCGCATCGCGCCGGCGAAGCGCCGCATCCGTTCAGCCTGAGCTGCAATCCCGATCTGACGATCGATCTGCTCAAGCTGCGCCGCGACGGCAAGGCCGATTTTCTGTTCTGCGGCCAGGTCAATTCCGAGTTGCCGTTCCTGAAGAACGACGCCGCGATCGCGGCTGATGAATTCGATCTCGTGCTCGACAGCCTGGCCACCGACTTTCCGCTGTTTGCGCCGCCGCGCGAACCGGTCGAGCTCGCCGACTATGCGGCCGGACTGCACGCGGCGAGCACGGTGCCCGACGGCGGCACCTTGCAGATCGGCATCGGCTCGCTCGGCGATGCCGTCGCGCAGGGCCTGGTGCTGCGACAGAAGCGTAATGCGGATTTCTGCCGATTATTGGCGACGCTTGGCCACGACACCGGCAGCGCCGCCGTCCACACTGAGCCCTTCGATACCGGCCTCTACAGCTGCACGGAAATGTTCGTCGAAGGCCTGCTCGACCTCTACCGCGCCGGCATCCTCAAGCGCGAAGTCGACGGCATCGTGCTGCATGGCGGATTTTTCGTCGGCTCGCGCGCTTTCTACCGCGCGCTGCGCGACATGCCGGCCGAGACCGCGACGAAATTCTGCATGACGTCGATTGCGTTCGTGAACGAGATCTATCACGACGAAGACAGAAAGCGCCGCGCCCGGGTCAATGCCCGTTTCATCAACGACGCGATGATGGCGACCTTGCTCGGCGACGTGGTCTCCGACGGTCTTGAAGATGGCCGGATCGTCAGCGGCGTCGGCGGTCAATACAATTTCATCGCGCAAGGCTTTGCGCTCGACGGCGCGCGCTCGGCAATCCTTCTGCATGCGACGCGCACGGCCAGGGGCAAGACGCAGTCCAATATCCGCTGGCGCTACGGCCACGTCACGATTCCGCGCCACCTGCGCGACATCATCATTACCGAATACGGGATTGCCGATATTCGCGGCAAGACCGACCGCGACGTGATCGCGGCGATGCTCGCGATCACCGACTCACGCTTCCAGGACGATTTGCTGCGGCAGGCCAAGGATGCCGGCAAGCTCGAGCGCGGCTACGAACTGCCGAAATCGGCCCGCGACAACACGCCGGATGCGATCGCGCGCTTGCTCAAGCCCGCGGCCGATGCCGGCCTGCTGCCGGCGTTTCCCTTCGGCACGGATTTCACCGATGTCGAGCAGCGCCTGATCCCGGCGCTGGAGACGCTGAAGTCGGCTTCGCCTGGCACGATCGTCTCGCTTGCGCTGCGCGGATTCTCGAGCCCGGCCGATCATGCCGATTGCATGGAGCGGATGGGACTGGCGCAGCCGCACGGCATCGCCGATCGCCTTTATGCCTGGCTCATCCGCGGCGCGCTTGCACAGCGACACTGATCGCGGAAACGCATAAAGTGTTCCGATGGCGCCCTATCCCGCGGAATGGGAGCATCGCTTCGTGCTGTCGGACGGCGCGGCGGTCTTCATCCGCCCGATCCGGCCCGAGGACGAGCAGCTCTACGAACGATTTATGGCCGTGGAGTCGCTCGAGGATCTGCGCTGGCGCTTCTTCGCGCCGGTGAAAGAACTCGATCCCGCGCTCATTACGCGGCTCACCCACATCGACTACGACCGCGCCATGGCCTTCATCGCACTCGACGAGGCAACCGGCGACATGCTCGGCGTGGCGCGGCTGCACCAGACTGTGCCCAATGAAACCGGCGAGTTTGCCGTCATCGTGCGATCGGATCTGAAGAGCCACGGGCTTGGCTGGCACCTGATGCAGACGCTGATCGACTATGCGCGCAAGCGCGGACTGCGCTCCGTCCAGGGGCAGGTCATGCACGACAACGAACCGATGCTCGACATGTGCGTCGAACTGGGTTTCGAGATTGAAACCGATCGAAACGACCCCTCGCTCTGCAATGTGAAGCTCGCACTCTGATCGCACCGGGTGGCCGTGCCGGAAATCTGGCAAATGCGATCTGAAATCCTACATGACGCGATAAGGATTTCAGGCAAGAGCCATGACCTATCAAGCAAGCCAGGCTGATTTTTTCGGCGCGACGCCGACGCTGCCGCCTGGCTTTCATTACCAGCCGGAGATGATCTTGCCTGAACAAGAGCGGCGGTTGGTCGAACAATTCGCCACATTGCCTTTCAAGGAATTCGAGTTTCAGGGCTTCCTCGGCAAGCGCCGCACGGTGTCTTACGGCTGGCGCTACGATTTCAATGGCGGCAGGCTTGAACGCGGCAATGACATTCCGGCATTTCTGCTGCCGGTGCGCGAAGTCGCCGCGCGATTTGCGGGCTTGAACCCCGCCGACCTTCAGCAAGCGCTTCTGATTGAATACCCGCCGGGCGCCCAGATCGGGTGGCACAAGGACCGGCCGGTTTTCGATGCGGTGGTTGGCATCTCGCTGCTGTCGCCCTGTACGTTTCGGCTACGCCGGAGAGACGGCAGCAAGTGGCAGCGCGCCTCGCTCATTGTCGCGCCGCGGTCGGCTTATCTTATGAAGGGCGTGGCGCGCACCGAGTGGGAGCACAGCATCCCGGCGGTCGCGGCGCTGCGCTACTCGATCACGTTCCGGAATTTCAAAGACACATCTGGGAAGTGAGAATGAGGCTGGTACAGCTGGGTGGGCTCGAACCACCGACCTCCTGTTCCACAGACAGGCGCTCTAACCAACTGAGCTACAGCTGCACGCGCTCGCGGCGGACCGCCAAGCGGCCGGAAACTATGAGTACCACGCGGTTTTGGCAAGGCTTTGGGGGTAGCGGCTTCGGAGCACTGAAGATTTAGCCGTCTGGCCGGTACCACAAAAGCAAAAGCCCGGGCAGAAGCCCGGGCTTTCCCCTCGCCAAGTTAATGGCGCGAGCGTGAAGGCTTAGCTGACCTTGCTGAACGCCTTGTTCATGCCGGTCTTGATCGGCTCGGCGGTCTCGGTCGCGACCTTCTGGGCCAGCGCGCCGAGTTCCTTGCCCTGCTCGGTCATGGTCTCGAACGACTTGCGGGCATGGCTGCTCGACAGCTCGATCACTTCCGACAGCGTCTTGGCGGTGAGCAATTCACCGTAGAAATCGAACGCCGCATTGGTGTTGATGCGGGCCGCGTCGATCACCTTGAGGCCGTAGTCCGAGGCGCCCTTGGCGGCCGTCGAATAGGTGGTCTCCATGACGTCGGTCGCCTCTTCGGCGGCGGCCTTCATCTTCTCGTAGTTGTCCTTGCATTGCGCGACGCCGCGCTCGGCGAATTCGCGGAAAGCGGCCGGCATTTCGATCTTCGGGATTTCGAATTTCGGCATTTCAAATTTCGGCATTTCGAATGCACCGGTCGACTTTTTGGTGCTGGTGGCCAGGTCGGTCATGACACTTGTGTCCTTGATTTTTGCTCACTGCTCTTGGGCTGTCTCACAACAGAGATTTTTTCTTGTTTGCCGGCATCGCCGCCCGTTGCGCGTTGCCTCAATTTCGACCCGCTGCCGTACGCCGTACTTTTCCTGGCCCGGGGACTTCTGAGTGGTAAATAGCAGCTTTTTTGGTGCGTTGCAACAGAAATTATTGCAATGCAACAATATTGCAACTTGCTGTAACTATTAGAATTTCAGACGTTTTACCGGACCTGCGGCAAATTTGCCGTACCTGTGCCGGGTTTGTGTCCTGGCTGCATCCTCAGGACTTAGGCTTGGCAGCATCCATCACAATCTTGGCCGCACTTTGTCCAAGGTCCTGGACCTGCGTCGACAGCGTCTGCATCTGCTTGCTCAGATATTCCGATTGCAGGGCCATGATTTCGGAGGCGTCCTTGGCCTGCATCAGCCGCTGCGCAAAATCGAACGTCGACTCGAAATTCTTCTCGGCATAACTGAGCGACTTATGCGCGATTTCGGAGGCGCTGGTATGGGCGGCCTGGGCGCGGCCTTGGAACTGACCCATCGCCTGGTTCGCCGCGTCGATGAAGCTCTCGAACGCCTTCCTGGCCTGCGTCACGCTCTGCTCGGCGAAGGCGCGCATCTCGTTTGGAATGGCAAATTGCTCAAAGGGATCTTTGGCCATAACCCAACTCCTCCGCTCCGGACCTGCCGGGTTTTTCCGCGACGTTCCCTGCGCCACAATCCTAGTGGTCCGGTCTGAATATCCGCAAGCGATTTCGGCCCGTCCTGGACGCAAAATTCGGCGGTGAAAAGCCGACCGCCGATGGACGCCTGCAAATCAAGTTCCGTGCCCGGAAATGCCGCCCGATGAGGGCAAAGCCACGGACCCCCCCGATTAAGGTTATCCTGCCAAGTCCGGCCACGGACGGCGCCGCGGCATGGACACGCGGTACGCACCCGGCTTTATTAAGAATTCGTTTAGGGTAACGAGTTCCGCCGCATGCCTCTTGTCGATTCCGAACTCGCTCCGTTGCGCGACCCGCGGCTCGCGGCGCTTGCGACCAGCGCCTGGCCGGCTTGGCTGTGGAGCGCCGACGGAGCGCGTGTTCTTTGGGCCAATGCCGTCGGCGCGGCGATCTTCGGCGCGGCCGATATCGGCGCTCTGGGCCGGCGGAGCTTCAAAGCCAACGACGCCGCGGCTGCACAGGTCATCCGGCTCGGCGCGACGCTGCCCTCGCGTTCACAGGAACGGCTGGAGCGGCTGCGCGGTTTCGGCGCGGGCTTCGGCCGCGCGCTCACCTGCCTCTGCTCGCGCGTCATTCTCGATGACGGCCGCGCCGCCGTCCTCATCGTTGCCGTCGAAGCGGCGGGACCCACGCTCACGCTCAGCGAACGGCTGCGGCGCCTGTTTCCGGGCGATAAAGATGCTATCGCCGCCTTCGGGCCCGATGGCACGCTCCTCTATGCCAATGCAGCGGCCGGCGCGCGGCTTCATGGCGCCGCGACTTTATCGGCGCTCGATCTCGCCGGCCTGGTCGTGCCGGAGGCCGGCGCCGTTCAAGCGAGCGCTCGCATCGAAGAAACGGCTGCCGGCGTGACCGCCGAGCGGCTCGGCAAAGACAACGCGCGCGCACTGCTACTGACCTTCGCGCCTCAGTCATCGCGGCCTGCCGAAGTGCCATCAGAGATCACCACCTCGCCGCCTTCAACCCCTGCGATCGAGCCCGTTGTCGCCGCGCCGCCGATCGAGCCGGAGGCCGCGCCGATCGCCGCCACGCCGGAAACACCGGCGCAACCAGCCATCGAACCGGCCGCGTCATCCGAGGCGCCGGCCGCTTCGCCTTCCGCTCCCGACATCGGATCCTCCGAAAGCGACCAGCCGCTCGCAGAGCGGCGCCATCCGTTGCGCTTCGTTTGGCAGATGGATGCCGAAGGCCGTTTTGTCGTCGGTTCGGACGAGTTCATCGAATTGGTCGGAGCGCGCACCATGGCCCGAATTGGCCGGCTGTGGAGCGACATCGCCAACGAGCTCAAGCTCGATCCGGACAACCAGGTCACGCGCGCCGTAGCGACGCATGAGACCTGGAGCGGCGTCGTCGTTTCATGGCCGGTAGACGAATCCGCGGATCCGTTACCGGTCGAACTCTCCGGGCTGCCCGTGTTCGACCGCGATCGGGAGTTTCGCGGCTATCGCGGCTTCGGCGTGTGCCGCGACCTCGAGCGCATCAATGCGCTGGCGCGCGAACGCCGCGAGCGGCCCGCCGACGTCGCGCCCGCGCCACCGGCGCCACCGCAGCCCTCCGAAGCTGTCACGCCGGCACCGGCGCCGACAGCCGCCCCACCTGAGAAGGCGGCGCAGACGGCTTCCGTCAATGCGCCTGATAAATCCGAAGCGGAACGTCCCACGATCAGCGCTGTGTCAGGCGCGGCCAATGTGGTCCCTTTCCGCCAGAACCAGCCGTCCGAGCCGAAGACGCCGCCGGCGCTCAGCCCGATCGAGCGGCGGGCATTCCGCGAATTGGCGCAAGAGCTCACCGCGCGCCTGCGCGGAAGCCCCGAAACCGTCGTCGAGGACGGCGCCGGCTCCGAAGCGCACGAAGCTGCCGCCGCGAACCCGCAAAGTGCTCCGCCGCCGGCTGCGGCTCTCGAGCAGACGCTGCTCGATCGCATTCCGGTCGGCATCCTGCTCTACCGTCACAACTCGCTGCTGTTCGCCAACCGGCACTTTTTGGAATGGAGCGGCTACGGCAACCTCGACGCGATCGCGAAGTCGGGCGGCCTGACTACGCTGTTCGCCGGCCCGGCCGCCGCCCGTCCGGCCGAAAATAACGGCCTGCAGAGAATTCTCGATCCGCGCCCAGAGTGGCCGCGAACTGCCGTCCGAGGGCCGCATGTTCACCGTGCCCTGGCAGGGCTCGTCGGCGCTGGCGCTGGTTCTGACCGGCAGCGAGGCCGAGCTGGCGCTCGAGAAGTTCAGGCGGGCGCTGGCCGCGGCCGAAAGCGAAAATCGCGAGATCAAGTCCTTTCTCGATCGGATTCCCGAAGGCATCGTCACACTCGACCGGCACGGGCTCATCGAAAACGCCAATGCGCAGGCGGCCGCGCTGTTCGGCCAAGCCCATGGCGACATGACCGGGCATTCGCTCGGCGTATTCCTGGCGCCCGAAAGCGAACGCGTGGCGCGTGAATATTTCGAGCGGGTCGCAAATGGCGGTCACGGCAACGAGAATGGCGACGGCAACCGCATCCACGTTGCGGCACGCGCCGGCGAAGCCCGGCTGATCCCGCTGGCCTTGACGCTGACGCGGATCGGACCGGAGCGCTTCGCCGCGATGTTTCACGACATCACCGCGAGCCGCCAAATCGATGAAGAACTGCGCAATGCCAAGCGCGAAGCGGCGAAGGCGATTGCCGCCAAGACCGAATTCCTCGCCAAAGTCAGCCACGATATCCGCACGCCGCTCAACGCCATCACCGGCTTCGCCGAGGTCATCATGGCCGAGCGCTTCGGCCCGGTCGGCAACGAGCGTTATCGCGAATATGTCAAAGACATCCACGCCGCGGGCACCCATCTCGTCGCCGTACTCAACGATCTCGTCGACCTGTCGCGGATCGAGACCGGCGCGGCCGAGCTCAATTTCGCCAATATCAGCCTCAACGCGCTGACCCAGCAATGCGTCGGCATCATGCAGCCGCAGGCCAACAAGGCGCGCATTATCATCCGTACCGCGCTGACGCCCGCTCTGCCCCATGTCGTCGCCGACGAAAGATCGGTACGCCAGATCGTGCTCAATCTGCTGTCGAACTCGATCCGGCTGACCGGTCCCGGCGGACAGGTGATTGTGTCGACCGCCTATTCCGACAGCCGCGAAGCGGTGCTGCGCGTGCGCGATACCGGCGCCGGCATGAGCGAAAAGGATATTCAGGCGGCGCTGGAACCGTTCCGCGATACCGTTACGCCGGACAGCTTAGGTTCCGGCGGCACCGGCTTCGGCCTACCGCTGACCAAGGCCATTGCCGAGGCCAATCGCGCGCATTTCAGCATTTCCAGCGCGCCCAATGCCGGCACGCTGGTCGAGATCGCGTTTCCGCCGAACCAGGTCGTCGCCGAATAACGCGGGACAGCTAGGTAATCCCGCCTGATCGGTCCGGCGCAGAATCTGCTACATATGATTTTGCGAATCCGGCGAACCCGTTTTCGCCGCGTTTGCGCGTTACCCTTGCCGGGTCAACATTGCTAGCGAAGGTGCGGCAATGCGCATGGTCAAGGCCGTACTGGCACTGTTGCTGACGCTCGGCGCTTTCGCTGCCGTACCGGCGCGCGCCGACGACGATGTCGATCTGCTCCTGGTCCTTGCCGCCGATGTCTCCCGCAGCATCGATGCCGCGAAATTTCAATTGCAGCGCGACGGTTATGCCGCCGCCATTTCCGATCCGCGCGTGATCGAAACCATCAAATCCGGACGCCTGGGCCGCATCGGCCTGACCTTTGTCGAATGGTCGGGGATCGGCGCGCAACATGTGGTGATCGACTGGACGACGATCGGCGACGGCGCCGGCGCCAAGGATTTCGGCGATCGCCTGCTCGAAGCGCCGCGCTCGTTTGCCGATCGCACCTCGATCTCGGGCGCGATCGAATTTTCCATGGATCAGTTCACCCATGCGCCGTTCAAGGCGGCACGGCGCATCATCGATATTTCCGGGGACGGCACCAACAATGCCGGACGCGACGTGACGCTGGCGCGCGACGACGCGCTTGCCCAAGGCGTCACCATCAACGGGCTCGTCATTCTGAGCGAAAACCCGATGTCGTGGAATCCCGATCACACCAATCCGCCGGGGGGCCTCGACAACTACTACAAGAGCAACGTGATCGGCGGGCCCGGCGCGTTTGTCATGGTGGCCAAGGATTTCAATTCCTTCGGTCAAGCCATGATCGGCAAGCTGATCGCCGAAGTCGCGGAATATCGGCTGCCAAAGCCGGTGCGCTATTCGGCTCGCTGAGCCCGTTTGGGCGCAGCCGGCAGGCCGAATTTGCCGATAAACAGCAGATATTTGGCACGCTTCGGCGACCTGCCGGCCACGAAAGCGACACAGAGTCCCGCCAGTTTGCAGCGCATCAGCCGCCCGGTAATATTCACCCCGGCCCAAATCAACATCGGAAAAGCCTCCTTGACCGCGGCCATCGGCCTCAAGCGCCTTGCGATTGCTGTTGCCGCCATCCTTGCAGCAGCCTTCGTCACCCTGGTGGCGCTTTCCATTCTCATTCCGGCGGCGGCGGTCCGCGAGGCGGTGCAATCGGAGATCCACGCGGTCACCGGGCTGGATCCGATGCTGGGCAATGATATTTCGCTGTCGCTGTTTCCGTCCGGCGCCGTGACTTTCCACAAGGTCATGTTCGGCGATAATCACAGCACGCGCCCCACGGTGACGGCCGACGAATTGACGGCGCGGCTGCGTTATTTTCCGCTGCTTGCAGGGCGCATCGAGATTGCCGACGTGACGCTGACGCGTCCGGTCATCGACGTCACGTTCGCGGCGAACGGAGAATCGAACTGGTCGGGCCTCATCAACTCGCTGTCACGCGCGCTCGCCCCCAATGCCGACCACCGCACGGCTTCGTTCTCGGAGATTGGCATTCAGGACGGCACTGTCGTCGTGCATGACGCCGGCAAGAACGTCACCGAGCGGCTCGAGAATGTCGAATTCCAAGTCGCCTGGCCGTCGATCTCGCGAAGCTTCGGCGCCAATGGCCGCTTCGTCTGGAACGAGCAGCCGGTCGAGGCGAGCCTCACGCTCAGCGACTTTTACGCGGCGCTGACCGGCGACCGTTCCGGCATGAAATTGCGCATTTCCGGCGCGCCGCTCCAGCTCGCCTTCGACGGCTCGGCGAGCGCGCTGCCCACGCTCAAGATCCAAGGCGCGCTCGGCGTCGACGCGCCGTCGCTGCGCGACGCGCTGCGCTGGACCGGCAGCAAGAAAACCCCGTTCGGCGGCTTCGGACGGTTCACGTTGCGCGCGCAAAGCGACATCGGCGGCGGCGTGGTGGCGCTGTCCAACGTCAATGTCGAAGTCGACGGCAATGCCGCCGAGGGCGCGCTGACCTTGTCGACCGAGGGTCATCGTCTGGTGCAAGGCACGCTCGCCGCCGACGCCTTGGATCTCACGCCTTATCTGTCCGGCGTACGGCTGTTGGCGAGAAATCAGCGCAATTGGGACGGCCTGCCGATCGCGCTCGACGGGTTCGGCGAGCTTAATCTCGATCTGCGGCTGTCCGCGGCCAGCATCAAGCTCGGCAATGCGAAACTCGGACGCACGGCGGTCGCGGCGAACATGCGCAACGGCAAGCTCGATCTCACCGTCGGCGAAGCGCAGGCTTTCGGCGGCACGGTCAGGGGTACGCTCGGTTTCAATGTCGCCGAAGCCGGCGTCGGCGTGGCTTCGCATATGCAATTCACCGATGTCGATCTCAATGAATGTCTCAGCCAGCTGTTCGGCGTGCGCAAGCTCGCCGGCCGCGGCAATATCGCGATGAATGTCGATGGCTCCGGCATGTCCGTCATGGGCGTGACCCGGGGGCTCAATGGCACGGCCAACCTCAACGCCCGTTCCGGCGCGATTGCCGGGATCAATGTCGAGCAATTGCTGCGGCGGCTGCAGCGCCGGCCGCTTTCGGGCAGCGGCGACTTCCGCTCCGGCTCGACTCCGTTCGACGATCTCGTCGTCAATCTCAAAATCGACCAGGGCAATGTCCTGATCGAGGATCTGCATGTCGACGGACCGTCGGTGAAGCTTGCGGTCAGCGGGCAGGCCTCGGTGCCGACGCGCGACCTCGATCTCAAGGGCGTCGCGACGCTGATTGCGGCCGCCAATACCGACGAATTCGATCTGCCTTTCGTCGTTCAGGGCCCCTGGGACGATCCGATCATGCTGCCGGACGCGCAGGCTTTGATCCGGCGCTCGGGCGCCGCCGCGCCATTGCTTGACGCCGCCAAGACGCATAATGCGAGCGATGCCGTGCGCGCGGTGATCGATCAGCTCCTGATGCAGCCATCCGGCGCGCCGGCGGGCCAAAGCGCGTCGCCGGCTTCGACCACGGCGCCCGCCAAATCGACGCAGTAAGCCCGGCCGATCAAGGCTGCGCCGGCGTGCCGCGCGCCGCATTGAGCTTGGTCAGCAGCGACGCTGCGACCACGGCCAAGCCGACCACCGCGACCATGATGGTGCACACCGCGTTCATTTCCGGCTTCACTCCGAGCCGCACCTCCGAATAGATGCGGATCGGCAGCGTCGTCGCGCCCGGTCCGGTGGTGAAGCTCGCGATCACCAGATCGTCGAGCGACAGCGCGAACGCGAGCATCCAGGCCGCAACGATCGCCGGCAGGATCAGCGGCAGGGTCACGGCGAAGAACGTGTGCGCCGGCGACGCGCCGAGATCCATCGCCGCCTCTTCAAGGCTCATGTCGAAATCGACCAGCCGCGACTGCACCACCACGGTGACGAAGCACATCGCCATGGTGGTGTGAGCGATAATTACGGTCCAGAAGCCGCGGTCAGCGGCGACAGCCACGAACAGCAGCAGCATCGACAGGCCGGTGATGACTTCCGGCATGACCAGCGGCGCATAGATCATCGCGGCGAACAGAAGCTTGCCGCGGAAGCGGCGCGCCCGCACCAGCGCGAGCGCGGCGAACGTGCCGAGCAGCGTCGCCGCACTGGCCGAGATCAGCGCCACGCGCAGGCTGGTGAAGGCCGCGTCAAGAAGCGGCCCATCACCGGCGAGTTCGGTGTACCAACGCATCGACCAGCCGCCCCAGACCGCGACCAGGCGCAAATCGTTGAACGAATAAATGATGAGAATGGCGATCGGCAGATAGAGAAAGGCCAGGCCGAGCACCAGCGCCGCGATATTGAAAGATGACAGCTTGCGCATCACTGTCGCTCCGCGCTGCGCATCGCATGGTTCTGGAAAATGACGATCGGCGTCACCAGGAGGCACACCAGGACGACAGCGACCGCGGCCGCGGTCGGCCAATCCTTGTTGGCGAAGAACTCCATCCAGATGGTCTGGCCGATCATGGCGGTGCGCGAGCCGCCGAGCAGGTCGGGAATGACGAACTCGCCTACGATCGGGATGAAGCAGAGCAGCGAGCCCGCGACGACGCCCGGCGCCGACAGCGGCAGCGTGACGAGCCAAAATGTCTTCCAGCGCGGGCAGCCGAGATCGGCGGCGGCTTCGAGGAGCTGCTCGTCGAGTTTCTCCAGCGTCGCATAGAGCGGCAGCACCATGAACGGCAGATAAGAATAAACGATGCCGATATAGACCGCGGTGGTGGTCGACAGCCAAGTCGGCGGCGTGCTCACGATGTGCAGCGCCATCAGCAGCTGATTGAGCGGCCCGTCGTGCTGCAGGATGTTCATCCAGGCATAGATGCGGATGAGAAACGAGGTCCAGAACGGCAGAATGACGAGCACGACCAGGATCGCCTGCGCCCGCTTCGGCGCGCGCGTCATGGCATAGGCGATCGGATAGCCGATCAGCAGGAGAAACAGCGTCGAAAATGCCGCGATCTGCAGGCTCGTGACATACGACACGATGTAGAGCGGATCGGTGCCGAGAAACCGGTAATTGTCGAGCGACAGGCCGGAAAAGAAATTCGCAATGCCATGCCAGCCGGCGGCGAGATCGAAGGTCGGCGTATAGGGCGGCTGCGCGATCGCGGTCTGCGACAGGCTGATCTTGAGCACGATCAGGAAGGGCGCGAGGAAAAACGCGACCAGCCACACATAAGGAATGCGCACGACAAGCTTTTGCCAGATCGAATTATCGGCGGCCGTTTTCTTCATCGCATCAGCACGATCGCGGCCTGCGGCGGAACACGCAGCCACACTTTGTCGTCCCAGCCGATCGCATCCTCGCCGGAACGGCCGGTATTGGCGACCGCGGCCTTGATCTGCACGCCGACATCACTGCGCAGCTTGTAAATCGTCAGGTCGCCGAGATAGCCGACATCGACCACTGTCGCGGCGACGCGGTTATCGGCCCCTTCTTGAGCCGGTGCCGGTTCGGCGCGGACGATCTGCATTTTCTCCGGCCGCACCGCGACCCAGACCGTGGTATCGGGCGCGGCGGCGATCTTCTCGCCGACCTGCAGCCGCCCCAAAGCGGTGCCTTCGACGCTCATGCCGTCGGCGCCGACGCGGCCTTCGAACAGATTGATCTCGCCGATGAAGTCGGCGACCCAGCGCGAATTCGGCCGTTCGTAAATCTCGGCGGGCGGCGCCACTTGCATCAGCCGGCCGCGATCCATCACCGCGATCCGGCTCGCCACCGTCATCGCTTCGCTCTGGTCGTGCGTGACGATGATAAACGTCAGCGACAGCCGCCGCTGCAGCTCCATCAGTTCGAACTGGGTCTCGCCGCGCAGCTTCTTGTCGAGCGCCGCCATCGGCTCGTCGAGCAGCAGCACGCGCGGGCGCTTGACCAGTGCGCGCGCCAGGGCGACGCGCTGGCGCTGTCCGCCGGACAGCTCATGCGGCTTGCGCCGGCCGAGATTTTCGAGCTTCACCAGTGCCAACATGTCGGCGACGCGTTCGCCGATCTCGCGCCGGTGCAGGCCTTCCTGCTTGAGGCCGAAGGCCACATTGGCCTCTACGGTGAGATGCGGAAACAGCGCATAGCTCTGGAACATCATGTTGACCGGCCGCCGATAGGGCGGCACCTGCGCGAGATCGACGCCGTCGAGCACGATGCGGCCGGAGTCAGGTTCGCCAAATCCGGCAATCATGCGCAGCAACGTCGTCTTGCCGCAGCCGGAGGGTCCGAGCAGCGCGAAGAACTCGCCGGGATAGATGTCGAGGGAGAGATGATCGACCGCAATGAAGCCGCCGAAGCTCTTGTGCACGCCTTCGATGCGCAAGAGCGGCTGCGCCGTCGGATCGGTCCATGGCGCGAAACCGCGCTTCGCAAGGCCGCGCCTGGTCATCCCAGTGTTCGAAAGCCCCGGATTAGCGGTGTCCTGTACCGGTTCGGCCGTCTGCATCCCTGTCCCAAACAGCGGCGGCCGACGGATTGTGCGTCTGCCCGCGCCGCGCCAACGGACGCTACGCTAGAGCATGATCACGAAAATCGGAAGCGAAACTGCGGCGGGCGGAACGGCGCCGCTCAGCTGACGAATTCGATCGGCGGCGTCGTCGAGGCGTCGTCGAGCCCTTCGCTTATGAGCTTGCGCGGCTGCGGCCCGTAATAGTCGCCGAGTTGCACATTGGCGCGCGGCACCAGCGTAATGGCGACGAGGCGGTCGTACAGCGATTTCGCCGAAACCGGCTTGGTCAGATATTCGTTGACGCCGAGCTTCACCGCCTCGACGACGCGCCAGCGTTCGCCATGAGCGGTGAGCATGATGATCGGCACGTCCGGCATCGGAAACACCCCGGGCGAGCGCACAATGCGAACCAGTTCGGGACCGGACAGAAGCGGCATTTCCCAGTCGAGGATGACGACGTCGGGCGCAACGGTGCGGATCGCGTCGAGCGCTGCGATGCCGTCGCTCGCCTCGAAGATGTCCTTGACGCCGCAATTGACCAGCAGCGTGCGCACCATCTTGCGCATGTACTGGTTGTCGTCGACGACCAGGATGCACAGCGACTGGATGACGCTTTCGATCTCTTTCTTCGACAGTTTGGGAGGCATGATTACGCAACGACCCAACGCACCCACTGCGGGCGTCTTCCATCAGACCACGTCGCGATTGCCGCTGCATAAAGTTAAAGCCCATAATTTTATCGATCGGTACGGCAAGGACTGAATCACTTGCAAAACCGCGGCTCAATGTGGTGAGCGCTCCGTTAACAAACAGCGCACTCAGGCGCCCGCAGTAACCTTTGCTCGCGCCATGAAGCGGTCGAGATTGGCCCGCTGCCCATCGGAAAAACGCAAGCCCATCTTGGAGCGCCGCCACAGCACATCGTCGGCGGACTGCGCCCATTCCTGATTCATCAGATAGCGGACTTCGGACGCCGTCAGATCGGCGCCAAGCCGCATGCCGAGATCGTCGAGCGACTTCGCGTTGCCGAGCACGCGCTCGACACGCGTGCCATAGGCGGAGACCAGCCGGCGGGCATGATCGCCGGTGAGAAATTTCCAGCGCTGCTGCGTCCGCTCGATCAAGGTCGCGAGGCCGTCGTAGAGAAAGTCGCCGCCGGGCAACGAGCTTTGCGCCGTCCAGGGCTTCGAGCGCGGAAAGAAATGCGCGAGCTTGGCCATTGCGTCCTCGGCGAGCCGCCGATAGGTCGTGATCTTGCCGCCATAGACGGTCAACAGCGGCGCCTCACCGTAACGCTCGTCGAGCATCAGCGTATAGTCGCGGCCGATATCTTCCGGCTTGCCGGCGCCGTCGTCATAGAGCGAGCGCACGCCGGCATAGGCCCAGACCACATCGGCGCTGCTGATCGCGGTGCGGAAATAATCGCTGATGACGCCGCAGAGATATTCGATCTCCTCGCCGCTCGGGATCACGGTTGCGGGATCGCCGGCGAAGGCGCGATCGGTGGTGCCGATCAAGGTGAAGTCGCGCTGGAACGGGATGGCGAAGACGACGCGCCCGTCGGCCGCCTGCAGGATATAGGCGCGGTCGTGGTCGTAGAGCTTTTTCACGACGATATGCGTGCCCTTGTCGAGGCGGACCCGATGCTGCGGCTCGGTGCGCATGGCCGACTCTGCGAATATCTCGCTCCAGGCGCCGGTGGCGTTGACCAGGATCCGCGCCGTCATCTCATCGCGCTCGCCGCGCGAGTTGAGCACGAGCCGCCAGGTATCATGACGCTCGGCGCGCACGCAGCGGGTCCGGGTGCGGATCACCGCGCCGCGCTCTGTGGCATCGACGGCGTTGAGCACGACCAGCCGGGAGTCGTCGGCAAAGCAGTCGGAATATTCGAACGCATTGTGGAAGCGCGGCTTCAGCGCCTGGCCGACTTGGTCGGTCACCAGATCAACCTCGCGCGTGCCGGGCAGGATCTTGCGCCAGCCGATCCAGTCGTAGATGAACAGGCCGATGCGAAGGAGCCACGCCGAGCGCCGCGCCTCGTTGATCGGCAGGACGAAGCGCAGCGGGCGGATCAGATGCGGCGCAGCGCGCAGCAGTACTTCGCGCTCATGCAGCGCCTCGCGCACCAGGCGGAACTCGTAATGTTCGAGATAGCGCAATCCGCCGTGGATCAGTTTCGACGACGCCGACGACGTGCCGGAGGCGAGATCGTTCTGCTCGATCAGAACGACGCGCAAGCCGCGGCCGGCGGCGTCGCGAGCGATGCCGGTGCCGTTGATACCGCCGCCGATGACTGCGAGGTCGAAGTCAGCCACTGATTCTCCCCTAATCCCAGACTATCAACTTTTCGGGCGCGTGCCTGAAGCGCCTTGCCTCAATTTCTGGATCGGCGATGATCATGCCCCCATGGAGTCTCCCCAAATGGATTTTCGCGATCGTCATATTGTCGTCACTGGCGGCGCCGGTGCGCTCGGTACCGCCGTCGTCACCACGCTGATCGAAGCCGGCGCGATCTGCCACGTGCCGTGCTTCAACGAAGCGGAGGCGCAGCGCTTCCGGCTGCGCGACCACAAGCAGGTCAAAACGACTGTCGCCGGCAATCTGGCGGACGAGGCCAACATTGCCGGTCTCTACAAGGGCATCAGCCCGCTCTGGGCCTCGATCCATATTGCCGGCGGCTTTGCGGCGGGCGCCTTGACCGACACCAGCGCCGCCACGATGCATCAGCAGATCGACATGAACCTGATCAGCTGCATGCTGTGCAGCCGCGCCGCGGTCGCCGCGATGCGCGGTGGCGGCGGCGGCGGCGGCCGCATCGTCAATGTCTCGGCCCGCGCCGGCCTTGAGTGGCGCAGCGGCGCCGGGATGACGGCTTACACGGTCGCCAAAGCGGGTGTTGCGGCCTTTACCGCGGCGCTGGCCGAAGAGGTCGCAAAGGACGGCATCCTGGTCAATGCGGTGGCGCCCTCGATCATGGATACGCAGGCCAATCGCACCTCCATGCCGAAGGCCGACTATTCGCTGTGGCCGAAGGTCGAAGAGGTCGCCGCCACGATCGTCTTCCTCGCCTCGCCGGACAATCGCGTTACGCGCGGCGGCATCGTGCCAGTATATGGGAAATCCTAATTCCTCGCCGTCATTGCGAGCGAAGCGAAGCAATCAAGTTCTGAGGCGCCGCTCTGGATTGCTTCGTCGCTTCGCTCCTCGCAATGACGATCCTCTCAATATCCCGGCCATAGACCCGGCGTCGCCAGTTCGAGCAGATGACCGTCGGGATCGCGGAAATAAATGCTCACGCCGCCGCGCGGCCATTTGGTGCGGCCCTCGATCTCGACATCGGCCGCCTTGAGCGTCTCTTCCCAGGCGGCGAGCTCGCCGGCGGCAATCGAGAATGCGATATGTACCGGGCCGTGGCCGTCATGCGGCGGAATGGTGCCGCCGGGCAGATGCACGGTTTCGAGCGAATGCCCGCGCAGGAACAACAGCAGCACGCCGCGACCGTCGACGTCATAGGAGCACAGCCGCTGATCGCGGTAGATCGAATTCAGCCCGAGCACCTGTTCGTAGAAATGACAGGCGCGGGAGAAATCCTCGACATAAAGAACGGTTTCAAGAATGCCGCGCAGTGAGGGCATCAGAACTCCTCTGATCGCGTTTCCCGGGCGCAGCGCAGCACGCAACACAGTGGAGTGATGCGCTGCTGACCCGGGATCGTGACAAATACCAAGCTTGCGAAGTTCCCGGATTTGCAGTGCACCGCTTCGCGCTGCACCGCGTCCGGGAAACGCAATTACCCCGAAACCGGGACGATTTCCCGCGCCGGCGTCGTCACCAGCCGGGTCACGGCATTGGACGCCACGATCACGCGCTGCTGCGCATAGGCCTCGTGATTACGCTCGATGTAATCGACATCGTAGAGGTAGTTCACCATCAGGCCGTGCGACTGCTTGAGCGAGCGCTCCGACAAGTCGCCGAGCCAATCGAGCCGTTCGAGCCGCGCGCCGTTGCCGAGATGGAAGCGCGCCACCGCGTCGACCGGCAGGCCGCGGCCGTTGCGCGCGCGCACATAGTACCAGGCCGCGGCGCGCAACAGCGGCTCGCGGATCCGCTCGGCGATGTCGGGCAGGCGCCACCAATCGTCGCGGTCGAGATCGGCGAGCGCCTCGCGATCATCGTCGTCGAGCACCTCGGAAGCCGCATTGGCGCGCTCGCGCTTGAGCCAGGAGGCGAAATTCGGCGCCGGCGACAGCGTGACGAAGGTGCCGACGCGCGAGACTTCGCGCGAGACTTCCTCGACCACCTGCTTGATGAGGAAGTGGCCGAAGGTCACGCCGGCCAGACCGCGCTGGCAATTGGTGATCGAATAGAACACGGCCGTGGTCGCGCGCTGCGGCGGAACCGGCTCGCGCTTGTCGGACAGGATCGGCGCGATCGCGCCGGGGATTTCCCGGGTCAGCGCCACTTCGACGAAGATCAAAGGCTCGTCGACCAGCGCCGGATGGAAGAACGCGTAGCAGCGGCGGTCAGGCGGATCGATGCGCCGGCGCAGATCGTCCCAATCCTGAATCTCGTGCACCGCTTCGTAGCGGATGATCTTGTCGAGGATCGCCGCCGAGGTCGACCAGTCGATCCGGCGCAGCACCAGGAAGCCGCGGTTGAACCAGGACGAGAACAGATGGACGAAATCGTTGTCCATGATTTTCAGGTCGTCGCGATGGTCCATGGCGTCGAGCAATTGCTCGCGCATATGGACGAGCGCCGCGGTGCCGCCGGGAGCGAGATTGAGCCGGCGGAACAGTTCGAGCCGGCGCGGCTCGCTGGCGCGGTGCAACTCGGAGGCATTTTCGGGAGTTGGCGAAGCCCGATAGGCGGCGATGGCGCGGTCGAGCCGCGCCGGATCGTGGCCGAATGTGGTGGCCAGCGTTTCGAAAAACGCGATGCGCGGCCCGATCGTCAGCTCGGCATAGTGCGCCAGGATTTCCTGGGCGAGCGCGACGCCCGAGGCCTCGCCGCGGCCCGACAGCAGCTCGTCGCAGAGCTCGACCAGGCTGGCCGAGCGCTCATGCGACGGTTCCCGGCGCTCGCGCTTGATCAAGGCGCGGCTCCGGTCGGCGATGCTCTGGAGCATCTCGCTGAAGAATGTCGTATTCACCGCTTCATCCCATCCGACACAGGGGTTAGCTAATGATCGGATACGGCCATGACAAGCACGCTATGACAAGCACAAGAAGGCTAAAGAACTGTAGACAAAACAGGCATTCCCGCACCGAAAAGACGCATTTGGACCGCGCCTGACGCGGCCGTCCGCGGCCGCGACTTCCGGACTAAGCCCCTTCTGGACAAAGCCCGTTGCCTTTGTCAGTTAGGCCGCGCGGTCGTCCGCCGCGGTGCTTCAGGAGTAGGCAATGCCGGGTCCCTCGAAACAAGGTCCTCTCGCCGGAATACGCGTCCTGGAACTGGCCCGGATCCTGGCCGGTCCGTGGGCCGGGCAAATCCTGGCCGATCTCGGCGCCGACGTGATCAAGGTCGAGCGCGCCGGCGCCGGCGATGACACCCGCGCCTGGGGCCCGCCCTTCGTGCCGGCCGCCGACGGCAGCCATCTCAGCGCCGCCTATTTCCACAGCGCCAATCGCGGCAAGCGCTCGATCGAGGTCGACTTCGCCAGCGCCGAAGGCCAGCGCATCGTCAAGAAGCTCGCCGCGCGCTCGGACGTGCTGATCGAGAATTTCAAAGTCGGCGGGTTGAAGAAATTCGGCCTCGATTATGCGAGCCTCGCGCCTCTCAATCCGCGCCTGATTTATTGCTCGGTGACCGGCTTCGGCCAGGACGGCCCGGCCGCGCCGCGCGCCGGCTATGATCTGATGGCGCAAGGCATCGGCGGCCTGATGGGACTGACCGGCACGGCAGACGGCGAGCCGATGCGCTGCGGCGTTGCGGTCTCCGATATTTTCTCCGGCGTCTATACCGCGGTCGGCGTGCTTGCAGCCTTGCACCGCCGGCAGGAGACCGGCAAGGGCGGCTATGTCGATACGGCTTTGGTGGACTCCACGGTCGGCGTGCTGTCGTTCCAGGCGCTGAATTATCTGGTCTCCGGCGACCTTCCCAAGCGCATCGGCAATACCCATCCCAATCTCGTTCCCTATCAGGTGTTTCCGGTCGCCGATGGCGAGGTGATCATCGCCACCGGCAATGACGGGCAGTTCATCAAGCTGTGCGGCATTCTCGGCGCGCCGCAAATCGCCGAGGTCGAAGCCTATAAGGACAACAAGGGCCGGCTGGCGCATCGCGCCGAACTGGTCGGCAGGATTTCCGAACTGACGTCGAAACTGAAGCGCGACGCGCTGCTCGAGAAGCTCGAAAGCGCCGGCATTCCAGCGGGGCCGATCAACAATCTCGAACAGGTCTTCGCCGATCCGCAGGTCGTTCATCGCGGCATGCAACTCGCATTGAAGAGCGACGCCGCGAAAGGCGGCACCATTCCCGGTATCCGCACGCCGATCATGCTCGACAAGACGCCGATGGCGTCCGAGCGCCCCGCCCCGCGGCTCGGCGAACACACCGCCGAAATCCTCCGCGAAATCGGCGAATAGTCATCCTGCCCCGCGATAGCGGGGAAGGGGGACCGCGCACTTGCGCGGTGGAAGGGGCGTCGGACTCGACAACGCTCTTTCGACGACGGCGAAACGACGAGTCAGACGCCCCCTCCACCACGCTCCGCTCGCTCCGCGAGCTACGCGCGGTCCCCCTCCCCCGCTATCGTGGGGGCGGATGCATACTCCCGTTCTCGCGCCGCATCGGCACGCGAGCTGTTTGATTCGGCGCTACGATTTGAACCGCGAAGCGAGCCCTGCATCAGAAAAAGAAGGGGTGGTGCCTTCGTTTCGTTCTGCGCCGTCTCACTTCACGAAAAAAGGAAAGCGGAACGCGCGTATTCAACCGCTCCGCGCTCTTGGCGCGGCAGCGTGCTCAGCGGAGCACGCTCATCTGTCGGCGTTCCACCAGCGGCGTTTTCCTGGGAGCGTCGGAACGCTCCCGTCCAGCTTCAGGCCATGCTTCCTGGGACGCGGCCGCCACGATTAGTCTGCTAAGTGGGCGTTACCCACCCCTACCTGTCCCAGTCCAGTGCGCACCGCACAGCCGGCCATGCTTGCCGGCGGCTGATGCCCAAAGCCGCCCGGGAGCGGCTTGCAACTCCGCCCGCGGGCACCGCCCTCGCCCCCGAACCGCCATATGCCTTCGCGGCCGGTCCTTTACTGAGCGAGAATCACTAGGCGGTATGTAACCCAATAAGTGACAAATGTCAATAATAAGGTGACAAAAACCACTAAGGCACAGAACCGTTTATTTGCGGATGACGTCATGCTTCAATCAGAAGATGTAGTCCGATTCTTCGTCGACGGGCTCGGGAGCGTCTCGATGACTATTGCTCACGGCGAGTTGCCAGCAGAATCCACCGCCCCTCCAGTACCCACTGTCGCCGCTCCGGAATCCGCCGTGCGCCTGATCGTGGTGGCGTTCGGCTGGTTTTTGTTGGCAACGATTCCCTCAGTGCTCGTTGGAATTGCCAAAGGGTTTGCAAGCGGCTTTATCCGCGGTCTGACAAAGGGAGCTTCCGAACTTCAGATTCCGCCCACATGGAGTCAGTTGCTGACGATGCTCGGCACACTGGGTTTCGCTCTCGTAATTTTATACGCCAGCTCAGTCAGAGGCCGTATCGTCGGCGGCGGCGATGTCCGCATTGGTTTGGGACTCACACCAATTGCCAAGCTTCCAGTCGTTATCATTCTTTGTGTGGTGCTCGCGGCATACGCCGGCTCAATCGTACTTTCGGTCTATGTTTATCGTCACGATCTGTTTGTCCAATCTTCCGCCACCAGTCCATGGCTAATCGTCTTTGGCAGCCTAGTGGCAATCGTCTTTGCGCCGGTGGCCGAAGAACTGTTTTTCCGCGGGTGGCTGTGGACGGGACTAAATAAGAAATGGCATGCGCTGCCGACCGCACTACTGACAGCGGTGATGTGGCTTGCACTACATCTCGAAAGAGGCATTGGATATGTCGTTCTCCTGATTTTTCCGGCATTGATAATCACCCTTATCAGACAAGTCGGCAAAAGCGTTCGAGCAACAATTTACGCGCACGCGATTTACAATCTCACAGCCAACATTTCTCTGATCGCGCTGGTGATTGGGCTATTTCAGAATTAGGCGCACTGAGGCGACATCCGAACAGACGCCATCGCGATTGGTTTGTGAGCCCCGAGCTTAGTCCGTACAGCCGCGATGCGCATGCGGCTGTGTGGCTACTTGAAATCGCCCTCCGCCTTGAGCGTGCCGAGCAAACTCCCGTCGAGATAGTCGTTGGGGTCGCGGCTCGCATCGGGCTTGGCGATCTGCTCGATCACGGCGCGGGCGGCGTCGATGTCGATCTCGGCATTCCGCGGCGTTTGTTCTTTGAAATCGGCATAGCTGATATCGATGATGTTTTGATCGTCGATGCCGAACTGCTTTTTCAAGACCGCCTTGGCGCGTTGCTCATCGGATATCGCCAGATGGTTGCCTTCGATTGTTGCCTTCAGAAACCGGAGCAGGGTCTCGCGATGGTCCGCGATGAAGCTGCGTTTTGCGACCAGCCCGGTGAATAGCCAGGGCACGCGTTGTTGCGCAAGATCGACCAAAGCCGTGAGACCCGCGGCATACGCCCGGCTGCGATCGGGCTCGTTGACCGCAGTCGCCGTGACGGCGCCTGACTGAACGGCGGCGAGACGCGGGAGGCCGAGCTCCTTGATCTGCACATCGGCGCGGGTGAGGCCGAGCTTGCCGAGCATCAAGGGGAGCGTGGCGTCGCTTTCCGAACCGGCGCTGCTGATAGCGACCGTTCCGCCCCGCAGATCGTCGGCCGACTTGACGCCCGGCTTGGCGAACAAAGCGAAGCGAATGACGTTGCTGAGCGAGCCAAAGGCGCGGAGGTCTGCATTGGCGGCATTGGCGCGGACGACCGACGACAGCCCGATATGCATGGCATCAATCCGGCCGTCGGCGAATGCGGCAGTCATGTCGCGGCCGCCGGCCATCGGCACGATCTCGAGTTTCAGCCCATTGGCTTGGTAGAAGCCGGCGTCATCCGCCATCCAGATCGCGAGAAAAGTATTGGCCGGCGAGGATTGGCCCACGCGGAATGTCGTCGTATCCGCGCTGTTCGCTGCGGACACGCTGACTGTGAAGGCGACGGCTACCGCAATCGCGGTCGATACGCGCAACTTCATGCACCTTCCTCCCGTCCTGATTTTCCTTTTTTGGTGACGGCGAAATCCCTGCCGTCCCTCCGTGCGGACCTTATCTCAAGAGCGATCTCATCTTCTCCTGATTCATTCCTTTCATGAGCTGATCGACGAGGGCCGCGAGCGGTACCGGAACTTTTGCGCCCTGCGCGAGGTCGAGAGCGACATCCATGTCCTTCTCGGCCCATTTTCCGGTGGCCTGGCCCCAGCGCGACAACGACCAATTGGCGCCGCTGGAATGTTTCAGCGCCTCGATCATCTTGCGAATGTCCGCTCCCATGGCTTTGGCGAAACGGAGCGACTCGTGATTCGCCGACATGCAGGCCCACAGCAGCATATTGTTGATCGTCTTGGTGAGCTGGCCCATGCCGGCTTCGCCGACATGCATGACGTTCCTGCCGAATGCTTCCATCGCGGGCTTGGCCTTGGCAAAGGCCGCGGCGGAGCCGCCGCAGAACACCGTCAATGTGCCGTCATCGGCCGCCTGCTGACCAAGCACGACGGGCGTATCCAGAATACCTACCCCCTTTGCCGCAGCGATCTTCTCAAGCTCCTTGGCCGTATTGACCGAGCAAGAACTCGCAACACAGATCACCGATCCCTTGGCGAGGCGATCAAGCAGACCGGATTGAACGATCACGTCCTCAACCTGCGCGTCGGTCGCAACCATCACGACCACGATTTGCGCGTGCGCGCCGACCTCCGCCGGCGTGCCGACGATATGGACGCCGGCCGCCTTGGCGCGGGCGTTGCATGCCTCCTGCACATCGAAACCGTGGACGTCGAAGCCCTTGTTGACCATATGACGCGCCATCTGAAATCCCATGGCGCCAAGGCCGATGACGCCTGTCGTCGTCTTGCTCATATTGCTGCCTTGAGATGTGGTGGCGCTTGTGACGGTTATCTCACTCGGATCCGTTTCACAGTTGAACTGTAAGGCAGACGTCAGGTCAATGTCCGCTCCGGATCATGAACTGTCTTCGACATCCGTCCTTGCCTTGGCTATTCCCGCAATCGCGGCTATCGGCGAGTGCTCGCCATTGGTGCTGAACTGATCCAAGGTTTCGGGTATTCTCGCCGGACGTTGCACCGCTGCACCCAGATGGAGCATTCGCCATGGACGAAGCCAGCGTCACTTCCGCCAACCTCGATCAGGCCGACCAGGATGTCCTCGCCCACGAAATTCCCGACGAGATCGTGGAAGCCGCGGCAGAGAGCCTTAACGTTTGCCGCATGACCTTCGGCGGCTTTCCGTCAACGACCGTCGCGTGCTGCGCTTCGTAGTGTCCTAGAAACTTCGGGCGCAGGCGGGTTCCGAAAAAGCAACAAGGACCATCCCGAGCACGGCGGCGGGATCACGTTGCCAACTGCTCTCGCGCGATCCCGCGACACGGCTCAATCGAGCCATGGTGGGCATGCTCTGGGGGACGGTGGCCTGGCTCAATAATGAGTTCGCGCCGGGACGCGCCCTGTGGCTCCGGCCGGCGGGCGGTACCAATCGTTGCGTTGGCAGAAGCCACCGATGCCGCGCACATTCTCCATGCATTGGTCGAAGGTGACGAAGCCGCAATTCTTGGCGCCGCCCATATCGCCGCTATAGATCGAGCACCAGGGATAATTCTGCGCCGCCGCTTGGGTGGTCATGAGCCCGATTGCGACGAGGCCAACACCGACTGCTAACCAAAATCGTTTCATGCTCGCCTCCAGATACCCCCCAAGAGACCGCTAACAACAAAAAGCTATAAATTATTCCCCGCTCAGAGCACCCGAATCCAAATGGCGCAGCCGTGCACTGCTGCGCCGTCGGGATGAGGCATCCGAATGGATGCCGGTTGCGATACTCAGAAGTGATAGTTGACGCCGACCCGCGCGATATTGGCCCGCAGGTCCATGGTGTGGCTGAACGGGTAAGGCGGAATAAGAACGCCGCCGGCGGCAATGCCGAATGCCGATACCTTGCCAAAATCGACGAAGAGATATTCGGCCTTGACGCTCCATTGGCGCGACAGGCTCGCTTCGACGCCGCCGCCTACCGTATAGCCGGTCTTCGAACTGGAAAGCGACGCCGCCTCCGATCCGCCGAAAGCCGTTTCGGCGAATGAGAAATTGCCGTGGAGGTCGGTGAAGGCAAAACCGCCGGTCGCATAAAACAACCAGGTCCCGGCCGCATAACCGAGACGGCCGCGGGCGGTGGCCAGCCAGTCCGTGCTGGCATTCGAGATCAGTGTGAAGGTGCCCGCGCCACCGTGGTACACGACGGGACCGAAGTTGGCGCTGCCGTGCAAGTGGAAGGATTCGATATCGCCTTCCAGGCCGAACAGAAAATTGCTGGGCTGCCAGTTGTAGCCGGCCTCGAAACCTCCGGTGAATCCGCTCGGCTTGATGCTTTGCACTCCGGCGGCATTAATGGTCGGCACGTCGGCGTTTATTTCGCCTGCCGCAACCGCCCCTGTCGAACTCTTCGGATCAAAACTGCCCCATGCCCAGCCGGCGGTGCCTCCGATATAGAATCCGGTCCAATTAAAGGCTGGTGGTGGCGGTGGTGGCGCCTTCACGGCCATGTCCGCCGCGAACGCTGGGCATCCAATCAACGCGGCGCACGCTGCAACACCAATCGTTCCCAGCCTCACGACCGACCTCCGCCGATGATTTGCCAAGTTGTAGCAGGCGATTCCACCGCCGTCCGTTGCGCCGGAGACACAGTGCAAACTTTAAATTGTACAGGCTGTGCCGGGGCTATGTCTTTCGACATCACCCGCCATGTGTTCAAGGGACGAGAGCACTCGGAGCGCTGAGAGTAATCAGAAAGGGAGTTCAGTTGCTCGGGCGGGAACGAGGATCGGGAGGCGAAGTAATACTGTCGACATGATAGTTTTTGTAAAAGTTCTTGTATGGATTTGATTGGCCCGGTTGGGGATCAAGCTGCCCCGGACTGCCTAACCTGGATGGCTCCCCACCCTGGTCGAGACCAAACATTTTGTTGATCTGTTCGTCCGGATCGCCAAACGCGGCATTGCCGCCACCGGCGGTACCACCGTTCCCCTGACTGAATGCCCGTGCGGGAACACTGGTCAGCGAGGCCGCGGCCACTGCAAACAATATAATCGCCCCGAATTGCGTCACGAATTGAAGCTGCGCCGCTCGCAACATGGGTCTTCCCCCTGGCCAGTGCTCGCCCCATCGACGAGTGTGCACGCATTCGCTCCCGGCGGCAACGCGTCTTTTCGCCTTGCCAATTATGGCAGGCTTACGGAAGACGGGCTTAAGACACTCTCAGAATCCAAAAGGCGCAGCCGTGCACTGCTGCGCCCTTCGGGAGGCGACATCCGGATGGATGCCGTAGCGATCAGAGCATGATCCGGAAAAGTGGATACCGGCTTTCCGACAAGATCATGCTCAAACGATCATTGTCAGCGTCTGTGATCAGCGAACATGCGCGCGATGCGCATGCGGCTTGGCATAGAGATAAAGAGTACGGGACGGAGCCGCGGCCTGATGCTCCGGAGCTGCCGGAGCCCAACCGCCCCATTTCAGCTCGCCGTCCTTGTCGAAATAATGCGGCATCAGGCTGCCGTCATGGCTGAGCGCCTGCGCCGATGCCGGCACGGTGCCGACCGCGGCAAACGCCGTGGCAATAAGGGCAGCTGAAAGAACTTTGCTCGAAAACAACGTCTTCATGGCACATCTCCCTAACTTCACCCCACACGGGCTTTGGCCGTGGGGTTTTTAGGAAATGTGCGCGGATCGGGTTTTCGACTATTGAGCGCGCCGGAAAGAGTTCTTGCCGCGCGGTGAATAATCGCGCGGGTTTGTGATCTGCATCACAATTGCTCGGCGCGCTCCTTCTCCCCGCATACGGGGAGAAGGTTGGGATGAGGGGGCGTAGCCGACACAGACTAGCAGCGCTCAGACCCGCGGAGAGGCCCCCTCACCCGTCGCGCTGACGCGCTGCGACCTCTCCCCGCGTGCGGGGAGAGGTGAAGATCAAGCCGTCAGATACCGCGTGGTGTCGTCGAACAATTCTTCGACGGTGAAACGGCGCGGGATCATGCCCTGGGCGAAGGCGAAGTCGATGATGACGTCGAGCGCCTTGCGGTTGGCCTCGATGCCGTAGCGCAGCGGATCGAGCGCGGTGCCGGTCTCGGGAAGTTTGGCCGCGAGCTTGCTCTGGTGCAGCAGGCCGAACAGCTCCTTGACGATGTCGGGCCGGACCTTGGCCACCGACTTGCGCACCACGACGAGATGATTGATCGGCACGCCGCCGTGGCTCAGCGCCCACTTCTTGGCCTCCTCTTCCGGATTCGGAATGAGGTATTTCAGCCGCGGATCGGGCATGTGGTCGCCGACAATGCCGGCATCGAGCTCGCCGTCGAGCAGCATCTGCGGCAGCGTCTTGCCGGGCGCGGCGCGCTCGACATAGGACGGATCCTTGAACTCGGCGAGATGCGGATCCTCGAAGGTGACCCATTTCACCTTCTTCTCGTCGATGCCGTAAGTCTCGCGCAGGATGCCGCGCATCCAGACGCCGGTGGTCACGGTATAGGCGCGCACGCCGACCCGCTTGCCCTCGAGGTCGGCCGGGCTGAGATGCCCGCGCTCCGGATTATAGGCGATGGTGTGGTGCTGGCCGCGGCCGACAATGACGGACGGCAGCAGCACGTAAGGCTTGTTGAAGGCCTTGGCCTGCAGAAACGTGACGATGGCGAGCTCGCCGATATCGTATTTGGCGTCGCGCACGATCGACTTGAACAGCTGGTTGGCGACTTTCACTTCGGCGAAATCAAAGTCGAACAGTTTCGGCTTGAGCTCGCCCTTTTTCAGCGCGGCGGTGTCGGGATAATTGCCGAGCATCGTGGTGAGCTTCGGTGTTTCTGACGCCATTGTTTTTGGTCCCTTTTCAATCTTCCAACACGCCGTCATTGCGAGGAGCGTAAGCGACGAAGCAATCCAGCCCTGCTCCGTCGCTCTGGATTGCTTCGCTTCGCTCGCAATGACGCGAAACTTCTAATCCTTCAGCGCCGGATAGAGCACCTGCGCGGTCTTGGCGAAAATCCAATCCTGGTCCTGTTGCGGCAGAACGGCGAGCGCCTTGCGCGCGACGTCGAGAATATCCGGCAGCGTGCCTTCGGAGGACGGATAATTCGAGCCCCAGGACAGGCGCTGCGCGCCGAACTCGGCGACGAGTTTGGGGAAGAACGTCTCCGGCGTCGCCTTGCCGCTCTTGGCCTGCTCGAAATTGCGCTTGGTGAGTTTCAGATAGACGCTCGGATAACGCGCCAGCCCGAACAGGCTCGCCGCGGCCGCATAGGGCGGACCGTCGTCGAGCGTCGGCCGCGCCATATGATCGAGCAGGACTTTCACCTTCGGGAAACGCTCGATCATCTTGAGGAGCTGCGGAATGCCCGACGCCGACATCTGCATGCAGATGGAAAGACCGTGATCGGCGGCATAGGTCCAGGCCGGATAGGATTTCGGATCGTCGAAGGACGCCTGCTCGCTCATGGTCGAGCCGAAGGTGAAGAGCCGCATGCCGGTCAGGCCGCGCTCCATCCAATGGCGCATCTTCGTGGTGGCGTCGGGCGCCAGCACATCGGCCGAGAACACGCCGGTGAAGCGCTTCGGATAAGCTGCGACCGCGTCGGCGACATAGGAATTGTCGTGGCCGTAGCAGGTCGACGCCTGGACGATGGCGGCCTTGGCAATGCCGGTCGCATCCATCGCCGCGATCAGCTGCTCGAGCGAGACCGGCCGGGTCGCCGACCAGTCCGACTGCTTGCCGCCGAGCGGCGCGCGCGGATAGCGCTTGAGGTCGGGCGAGATAATGTGCGGATGGATATCGATGATGGCTGGCATTTCACCTCACGCGTATCTGACAAAGCTCGCGCTGGGATATCCAATTCCTGGGGCCGGGCGTCAACATAAAACCTCAATAAACCGGCGCATGTTGCACCCGCGACAGCGGCAGCGCTTGCCAGTGCCGAGCCGGCACGGCATGAGGAGCGCTTACGACGCGGGGGGAAACCGGCAGATATGGCGACCACAACTCAGAGTGTAACGGCGCCCGCCGCAGCGACCCGTCCCCGCAAGCCCTTCTACAAGGACATGTCGGTGCAGGTCTTCGCCGGCATGATTTTGGGCGTCGCCATCGGCCATTACGTTATCCCATACTGGCCCGGCAGCGCCGAGTTCATGGCCGCGCTCGGCGAGCTTTTCATCAAGCTGATCGCCATGTTCGTCGGCCTGATCATCTTCTGCGCGGTGGTGCACGGCATCGCCACGGTGCGGGAAGCCAAGCGGGTCGGCCGCGTCGCCATCCGCGCGCTGATCTATTTCGAAGTGGTGACGACGTTCGCGCTGATCATCGGGCTTGTCACCATCAACGTGCTGGCGCCCGGCAAAGGCCACCATTTCGATCTGTCGGCGCTGCCGGCGCATGGGCTCGATAACTTCCAGCATACGGCGCAGACGATCTCGGCGACCGGCTTTTTTCTCAACATCGTGCCGCACACGGCACTGTCGGCCTTCACCGAGGGCAATGTGCTGCAGGTGGTGTTTCTCTCGGTGCTGTTCGCGTTCGGCCTGCTTGCGGTCGGCGAGCGCGGCAAGCCGATGGTCGACATGATCGAGATCACCAAGCTCACGGTGTTCAAGATCATCGGCTACATCATGTGGCTGGCGCCGATCGGCGCCATGGGCGCGATCGCCGCGACCGTCGGCAAATTCGGCATCGCCTCGCTGGCGACGCTGGGTGCCTTGGTCGGCGAATTCTATCTGACGTGTCTCCTCTTCATCGTGCTCGTGCTGTGGCCGATCGCGTGGTGGAACGGCATCAATCTCCTTTCGCTGATCCGCTATATCGGCGCCGAACTGCTGCTGGTGATCGGCACCAGCTCGTCGGAATTGGTGTTTCCGCAGCTGGTGCAGAAGCTCACCGCGCTCGGCTGCGACGAATCCATCGTCGGCCTGGTGCTGCCGACCGGCTATGCCTTCAACCATGACGGCACTTGTCTCTACTTCGCCGCGGTGTCGATCTTTCTCGCGCAGGCGACCGGCGTCGACCTGACGCTGATGCAGCAGCTTGGGCTGCTCGGAATTCTACTGGTCACGTCCAAGGGCGGTGCCGGCGTCGCCGGGTCGGCCATTGTCGTCCTGGTATCAACCTTGGCCGCAACCGGCACCGTTCCGGTCGCCGCGGTGGGCCTGATCCTCGGCGTGCACCGGCTGCTGTCGTCGGCCTTCGTCGCGGTCAATATTCTCGGCAACGCGCTCGCCACCATCGTCATCGCCCAGTGGGAAGGCGCGGTGGATCAGACAATGCTCAAGAGCGGGCTGGCCCAGCCATCCGCGGCCTAGGCCGCGGCCGGTCTGAAGAGCGGGGCCGTCTTACGAATCCTTTACCCTGCCCTGTCACACTTCGTCCCGGGCCAATTTGCCGGGCATGCCGGGGCCTGCGGCGCGGGATTTGCTTTGCAACGCCGCGCCAAGCCAGCACATGACGTGACTTCTGGAGCACGACATGCCCAATCGCGGCGAACTAGCAATTCCCGTCCGGCCGGCCGATTTCGGCGCCAAGGACGCGTGGATGGTGATCTCTTTCTGCGCCATCGGCTGGCTGATGACGATCAGCATGGCCGCGTCGCTGCTCGGCTCGGGATCACTGCTGAAATTCCCCTGGGGTTAGTCTTCGGCCGAGAGGCCGGACGTCAGCCGACCGCTTCCTGGCGCGGCGGCTCTTCGCGCGCGATGCCTTGCGCCTCGTGCAAAGCGCGCTCGAGCGCGGCGAGATCATAAGGCTTCTGCAGCACCTCGAAGCCGCGGCGCAGCGCATCCTGTGCGCTCGAACTGTAGCCCGTGGTCAGGAGCACCGGGAGCTTCGGGTATTTGCCGCGCACCGCCTCGGCGAGTTCGAGACCGTTCATGCCGCCCGGCATCAGAATGTCCGAAAACACCAGATCGATGCCATCTTCGGCCTCCAAGAGATCGAGGCCGGCCCAGGCGCTGTCGACATGGCGCACCTGATAGCCGAGCTGCTCGAGATAGGACCTAGCGACTTCGGCGACCTCGGCATTGTCCTCGACCAGAAGCACCATGCCGACCGCGCGCAACGAAGCCGCCGCCTCGCTCGGCTCGCGCGGTGCCGCCGGCGTCTCCCAGGTCCGCGGCAGGAACAGCGTCACGGCAGTGCCGCGCCGCGATGACGATGAGACGCTGGCGGCGCCGCCGGATTGGCGGGCGAAGCCATAGACCTGGCTCAGGCCTAGTCCGGTGCCCTTGCCGACTTCCTTGGTGGTGAAGAACGGCTCGAACACCCGCGGCAGAACGTCGGGGGGAATGCCGGTGCCGGTATCGGCAATGCGGATGGCGACGAATTCGCCGTTGAGCCCCTCTTCCGAGGCCATGCCGCGCATCAGCACCGGCTTCACCGTGATGGTGAGCGTGCCGCCCGACGGCATGGCGTCGCGGGCATTGAAGGCCAGATTGAGCAGCGCCAATTCGAACTCGCTCGGATCGACCTTCACGTAGCAGGGCCGCTCCGGCACCACCACGCGAATGGCGATATCGCCGCGCAGCGAGCGGCTCAGCATGTCCTTGACCTCCGGCAGCTGCGCCGACAGGTCGATCACGCTCGGCTGCAGCATCTGCCGCCGCGAGAAGGCGAGCAATTGGCGGGTCAGGCTGCCGCCGCGCTCGGTGGCATTGGCGATGGTGTCGAGCAGCTGGGTCTCCTTGTCGCCGGTGACGAACCGGCGCAACCGCTGCACGGTGCCGCTGACGATCATCAGGAGATTGTTGAAGTCGTGGGCGACGCCGCCGGTCAATTGGCCGATCGCTTCGAGGCGCTGCGCCTGGCGCAACGCATCCTCAGCCACTTCGCGGCGCTCCGCCTCGTCATGCAGACGCTCGGTGCGCTTGAGCGCGATCCACAGCACGCCGAACAGCAACAGCGAGGCCGGCAACCCGAACATCAGATAGGAGCCGATCGCGGACAGCCATTCGCCCTGGATCTCGCTGGTCTCGATGCCGGCGATCGCATAGACCGGAAAGCCCTCCAGCTTGCGAAAGCCCATGCGGCGGGACACGCCGTCGATTTCGGAGCTGACGGTATAGAGACCGGTTTCCTCGCCTTTGCCGATCGAGATCGCGAACATGCTGTTCGGGCTCAATTGCCGCGCATTGCCGGGATCGGACGGATAGCGCGCCAGCAGCGCGCCGTCGGACCGCGCCATCGAATAGAAACTGCCGGGCGTCTGGACCACCATCCCGTAGAAATTTTCGAAATAGTTCGGCCGGATCGAGACCGCGATGATGCCATTGAATGAGCCGTCGGCGGCATCGAGCCGGTGCGAGAGCACAAAGAAATCGTTGCCGTTGCCGGGCAGGCGCGGCGATCGCAGATCGCTGACATAGGTCCCGACGTCCTGATCTTTCTCGGCGATGAAATAATCGCGCTGGGAGAAGTCGGCGTTTTCCAGGACGGTTTCCATCCGGCTCGAGGCAAGCGGACGGCCGTCGCGGCCGATGATCATGATCGTCTGCACCTGCGGCATGACGCCTTGGATGCGCTCGAGCCGGGCATGCAGGCTGATCTGTGCGGCGTGGATGTCCTGGTTCGACATGCCGCGCACCACTTCGCCGACCTCGGCAAAGGTGCGGTTGACGGTCTCGAACACGCGCAGCGCCTGCTGCTGCATGACGTCAATCGAACGCTCGATGCGTTCGTCAGCGGCGGCGTGGATGTCGCTGTAAGTGACCCATGAGGCATAGCCGAACACCGCCGCCGGCAGCACCAGCGACGCAACCATCATCAGCTTGAGGAGCCGAACCGCCGATTCCCGTGCTGTGTTCATCGATCGCGCTAGGAAACAATCTCATCTGCCCCGAACATACTCTGTCACATTTGCCGAGCCTGCGCGAGGCAGCGAATTGCGCGGCGCACTGCGCATTTTGTCACCGGAAAATGAAGCAGAACCAGCGAATTGTCTGGATCCGCCCGGATTTCGCCCGATTTGATTCGAGCGCGCATGCTCCGAATTGGCGGAGGAAGATCGGGCAGCGAGCGTCGGGCCGAAATCCGGTCCAACTTAGGGTGCGCCAGTTCATCGCACGTCTGTGGTATCCAGGATGATTAGCTGCCGCGTCAACTCGGAGGAACGCCCGTCGTCACCGGGAGTTGCCGTAATACTCTACTCAAACCCAAAGGCACAAAATGAATAATCCAAACCAGGGCGGCCAGCAAAACCAGGGCGGCCAACACCAGGGCGATCAGAAGCCCGGACAGCAGACGCAGAATCCGGGTCAGGGCGGCCAACACGGCGGCCAAGAGAACAAGCCCGGTCAGGGTGGCCAGCAGGGCGACAACAACAAGCCGGGCCAGCAAACTCAGAAGTAATTCTGGGCATCCTGCCTGGATACGGAAAAACCCGGCTTACGCCGGGTTTTTTTGATTGCGACGGTCATTCAAAGAACGGCGCACAAATGACCGTGAACCGTCTCGTGCTTTATGCCGCTTCCGCTTGCTGATTAACCACAGACTCCGCGATCTTTGTCAGCGCCGCGTCGGTCTTCTTTTCTTCCTCGAGTGTTTGTTCGAGAAGCCGCACTGCGTCGTTGAGGCCCAGCTCCTGCGCCCATGTCCTGAGCGTGCCGTAGCGCGACATCTCATAATGCTCGACCGCCTGCGCCGCCGCCAGCAAACCGGCATCGAGAGCCGGCGAGCCTTTGTATTCCGTCATGATCTCGGCACCCTCGTCGGTGATGCCGACAATGGCGTCACAGGTCTTGGCCTGCGGCTTCTTGTCGATCGCGGCGAAGACCTTTTCGAGCCGGGCGACATGTCCTTCGGTCTCGCCCCGATGTTTTTCGAAAGCCTTCTTCAATTCGGGCGATTGCGCCGCCTTCGCCATCTTAGGCAGCGTCGCGAGAATTTTCTTCTCGGCGAAAAAGATGTCTTTCAATGTATCGTGGAACAATTCATCTAGCGTCTTGGGCTCTTTGGCCATGATGACTCCTTTAGGGATTAGGATTGGGCCCGCTTGCCCTGAGATCGGTGATTTGGCTAAGCGCGGACCGGTGTTGGACCAAGCGTGCCATCAAACAATCGTTCCTCCCGGCCGGAACATATTGCCGTCAGCGTGCTTGGTCCTTGCAGGAGCCGGCAATGGCCGGCTGCATTCCCGACCATGCTTCAATGTTTTTGAGTTGGCGGGCCGCGCTCGCCCTCTAAGGAGACTTCCATGATCAAGCTCGCATCCATCGCCGTTATTGGTTTGGCGATTTCGACCGCTGCGGTTGCTGAAACAGCGGCACGAATGAACCACTCCATCGCGCGCGACTCCACCACCGTGACCAACTGGTACAAACAAAGCGTCTATGATCCGAAAGACAGCAAGATCGGCGAAATCGCGGACGTTCTTGTCGACAAGTCCGGCCGAATAGACACTTTGATTGTTTCGGTCGGCGGATTTTTGGGCGCCGGCGAGAAGGACGTTTCCGTTCCCTTCGATGCCATTCACGTCACCAATAAAAATAACAACAAATGGTACTTGGTCATGAACGCGACCAAGGACCAGATGAAAGAGGCGCCCGGCTTCACCTACGACAAGGGTTCAACGTCCTGGGTGCCCGATAAAAAGTAACGGCTAAAGGCCGCTGCTTCCAAATTGAAATCGAGCCCTTCGCTGAAGCGAAGGGCATCTAGTGGAGAGTTATATGGACGAACATCGAGCAACGGGCGCTGCAAGGAAGATCGGCGGGAGCATAGAGGAGGCCGCAGGGGACGTCACTGGCGATACAAAAACCCAAGTCAGAGGCGCCATGAATCGGGCTCAAGGCACCGCGGAAAATCTCTACGGCCAGGCGAAAGACGCGGCGGGCGACGCGGCCGCGGGATTGCGAAAAACCGCGCTGTCATTTGAGGACACCCTTCGCAATACGATCGAGGACAGGCCTTACACCGCAGTGGCGATCGCGCTCGGTCTCGGATGGCTTATCGGACGGACCCACCGTCCATTGTAACAGCCAACTAAGAGGCCGAATCGATGTCCAAGAACTCAAAGAGGGATGAGCCGAAGTCCATTTCGCGCGACCGTCTTGCCGAACTATTGAACGAAGACCTCTCACGCGAGTACCAGGCCATCATTTCCTATGTCGTGTATTCCCAGGTGTTGAAGGGCGCGGAATACATGAGCATTGCCGACCAGCTTGAGATCCACGCCCAGCAGGAGCTCAAGCACGCGCTTATCGTTTCCCGACAGATCGACTATCTCGGAAAGATGCCGTCTGTAACGCCAAAGCCGGTGCGCACTTCCGACAAGCCCAAGGACATGCTTCGCTTCGATCTGGAAAATGAAAACGAGACGATCCGCAACTATCGCGAAAGAGTGCGACAGTGCGAAGCTCTCGGCGAGTTTGCCTTGGCGGAACAGATTCGTCAGATCCTCGTGGAAGAGCAGGATCATCAAATTGACCTGGCAACCGCGCTGGGCGTGGACGTTCCCAATGTCGGCGCTGCGAAATAGCGTGGCGGCAAGCCGGTCGACCGGCGGCCTTTATGCGGCGCGGGGAACTATTCGCACTCCCTCCGCATTGTCGTGGCGAATGAAGTCCGGGAGTTACCAATGGAATCTGATCTACGTCCGGCGTCCACGATAGTGGACGCGCAATCTGGCGTGTCTTGGGCTGCGATAGCGGCAGGCGCCGTCGCCGCAGCGGCCTTGGCGCTGGTTTTAATCGCGTTCGGTGCAGGACTAGGCCTTTCGGCCGTATCACCATGGAGCAACAGCGGTGTTTCGGCGGCGACTTTTCAAACCGGCGCCGGCATATATTTGGTGATCGTCGCGGTGATGTCGTCCGCCGTCGGCGGCTATCTCGCTGCTCGATTGCGAACGAAGTGGGTGAACGTCCACACCAATGAAGTGTTCTTTCGCGATACCGCGCATGGTTTCCTTGCCTGGGCCTTTGCCACGCTGCTGAGTGCGAGCGTCCTGAGTTCGGCTGTCGCGTATCTGGCAAACGGCACCGCGGCGGCAATGGGCAGCGCAGGATCGCAGGCGACACGATCTGTCAATCCCGCGGACATCTACGTCGATAAGCTGTTCCGACCCAGCGCATCACAAACCGCGTCTACGTCTGCCGCACCTGCATCACCCTCTTCCGCCGACACCGGCAACACAAACGCCGCTGCACCGGCCGGTGCCTCTCCCCGACAATCGCGGTCGGAGATACTGAGACTTTGGACCGCCGATTTCAGCGGCAAGCAGGATCTCGCCGCCGCGGATAAAGCCTACGTCGTGCAGGTCGTCGCTGCGCGCACCGGCCTCAGTCGAGAGGATGCGGAAAAGCGCGTCAACGATGTCATCATCGAAGCGAAGGCCGACGCCGACGCCGCGCGTAAAGGCACGGCAAAGCTTTCCTTGTGGCTGACCGCCGCCATGCTGTTCGGCGCGTTCGCCGCCGGGCTCGCCGCGGTTGAAGGCGGATCCCTGCGCGACGGCACTTGGAGCGATCGCGTTCTCACCCCCCGGACATTATAGGAGCACATCATGGGTAGAGGCATTCTTCTTTGGCTGCTTGGCGTTCCAATTCCGATCATTATTCTGCTTGCGCTATTTTCACATTGAATAAGAGCGGCGCCGCCGGCGCCGCTCTCGTTTTGCATAAAGTTAGCAACGGAAATTTGGAGATCATTCCATGTCGATCGGCACGATACTTTTGATTATCCTCGTCGTCATCTTGCTGGGAGGTCTCAGCGGATTTGGCGGCGGGCCTTTCTACGGCACCGGGTATTACGGCGGCGGCGGACTCGGCGTTGTCATCGTCATTCTCTTGATTTTGGTTTTACTCGGCAGGATTTAGCCGAGGGCGAGGGTTCGCGCTCCGCTCCTTGGGCAACAAGTCTATGGCTCAAGAAATGGCAAAGCCGGAAAACCGCGAACAAGTCCTGATCCAGACCCGGAATCTCAAGATGGCACGATCCGCGCACGGCTACGTGCGCGGCAGTACGGTGAAATTTTATGAATGGCTTGAGGACCGCAGCCGGGGCAAACTGCCGGAAGGGCCGCCGGTCTGGATTTGCGGCGACTGTCACGTCGGCAATCTTGGTCCGCTCGCCGATGCGAAGGGTCATGTTTTGATACAGATCAGGGACCTCGATCAAACCGTGATCGGCAATCCCGCGCACGATTTGATTAGACTCGGCCTCTCTCTCGCGTCCGCTTCGCGCGGATCGGACCTGCCCGGCGTGACGACGGCGAGAGATCATGGAAGAACTTGTTGCCGGCTATCAAGCAGGACTCTCGACCAATTTCGAGCCGGACAAGGACAGATCCCATCGGCCCAAATCCATTCAGTCGCTACTGGCACGAGCCACGCGGCGCAGATGGCGTCATCTGGCGGAAGAACGTCTCGCTACCGTGAAGCCCACGATTCCCCTGGGCAGGAGATTCTGGGCCCTCACGCCCGAGGAGCGCAAATCCTTGAGTTAAATGTTCGCAAGCGATTTACTCAGGCCTACCCTTGCCTCGCTTCGGGGCCGCGGGAAGGACGAGCCGATCGAGCTGCTCGATGCTGCCTATTGGATGAAAGGTTGCAGTTCGCTCGGACGACTTCGCTATGCTGCGTTGCTTGGGATCGGAAGCGGCAAGAGCCCGAGCATTTGTTTGGTGGATGTGAAGGAGGGAGTAACCGCCGCGGCCCCTCGGGCCTCGAATGTCGAGATGCCACGGGATAATGCCGTTCGGGTCGTGACGGGCGCGAAAGCCCTTTCTCCAAACCTCGGACAGCGAATGATGGCGGCAAGGCTTCTTGATAAGGCGGTCGTCGTCCGTGAGCTTATGCCGCAAGACCTGAAAATTGAAATCAACCGGCTAAGCCCCGAGGAGGCCATGAACCTGGCGCGCTATCTCGCCGGAGTCGTCGGACGCGCCCACGGCCGCCAAATGGATCAGAGTCAGCGCCGGGCGTGGCGGTCCGACTTGGCAAAAAAACACAAGGCGTCGCTCGAAGCCCCATCTTGGCTGTGGACCAGCGTCGTCGAGCTGATCGCCTTGCACGAGGCCGCCTATCTGGATCACTGTCGGCAGTATGCGCTGTCCAATGCAGCCTGAAGGAGCGGCAACCTGAAGGGACGCGGAAAGCAACCCGTCCAAGCTTTCAGCGCCTTCTAGCCACCGGCACGGATTGGGCTGTCCTTTTGCGGGGCATCCTTATCCGGCGGAATCTCAGGCTGACTTGGCTGTGGAGCCTGGTTCGGCAACGGAGGCCTGATTTCCGGTTCCGGCTTTTTTGGTTCGTCGCTCATGATTGTCCTCATTGCTCTCTATCTCAACCATTCCATGGGCAGGGCGTTCCGAGCAGGCGATTCGTGAGAAGTTTGTCGTCGCGACTCTGGTGCAAAGCGTTGATACCGGTGTGCCGCGCGTCCACAAGCACAAGGGAACGAACGTCGCGTGGGGGAAGTTCATCAAAGCGGACGACCAGAAGACCGCAACCTGCGAAAGGACTCCGCTTTCCAGCCACCGCGAGCTGCCGATTGTTTGATTTATTGCAACGCAGGAAAACGGCTGGCGAGCAGGCGCCGCTTAATCGACCCGCAAGCGGCCAGTCACCTCCACCGGTGTCGCCGGCCGAATACTGGACTTACTTGGCCGCCGCTTCAGTGGTTGCGGCATATTACATCTATCAGTTGCGCCAATTGCGAGTGGATCAACGCGCCGAAAGCCCGTCGCGTCGCTTTGGCAAATCTCGCAATCGGGATGAGCGACAAAGCCGCCCAGAGGCGAGTACCCGGGAGCGTGGTCGGGGCCGAGACGCTACGGCTCCCTGGCAAATACCCGCCCGCGGATGGAAGGACATTTTATGGCGCGCCTTTAAACAGATCAGTGAAAACAGGTTACTCGCGGTTGCGGCCGGCATGGTTTTCTATGGCCTTCTCGCCCTAATTCCCGCCATTACCGCCGTCGTCTCGCTCTACGGTCTTTTCGCCAATGCTGCGACAATCAACGATCACCTTTCCTCGGCCCCAGTGGTTTTGCCCGCTGCCGCTATCGACATAATCCACGAGCAAATCGTGCGGCTCACTTCCAACAGCAGCACCAAATTGGGTTTTGCCTTCATCTCCGGAATTGTCATCGCATTGTGGAGCGCCAATGCTGGCATGAAATCGCTCATCGACGCTCTCAATGTCGTGTATGGAGAAAAAGAGAAGCGCGGCTTCTTCACGCTCAATCTAATATCGCTCACGTTCACATTGGGAATGATTGTCCTCGTTTTGCTCGGGCTGGGCGCCGTGGTCATTTTGCCGCTTATCCTCACTCATCTCGGTTTGGCAGACGTCACCGATAGATTATTTCGATATACCCGCTGGCCGATTTTGCTCGCCGCCGTCATCGCTGGATTGGCAACGATATACCGCTTTGGTCCGAGCCGCCGCGGCGCGCGTTGGCAGTGGTTATCTGTTGGAACCCTCCTCGCCACCGCCGCCTGGATGATAAGTTCAGCACTTCTGTCCTGGTATCTTTCCGGTTACGCCCACTACGATGTGACCTATGGCTCATTGGGAACGGGCATCGGTTTGATGATGTGGATGTGGCTCTCAGCAATCGTGGTCCTCTTGGGCGCGCAGTTAAACTCTGAAATCGAGCATCAAACGGCGCGAGACAGCACCGTGGCAGGCGACAGGCCGCTTGGCGGCCGGGGAGCCGTTATGGCCGATAATGTGGGAAAAGCGGCTTGAACCGAACTGCGGCGCTGACGTGATCTAGCTCACCGCGGTCGGCGCCAGCACCTCGATGTCGGTGACCACATCGATGATCGCGGGCCGGTTTGCCTTCAGCGCCGTGGCAAGCGCTGCCGGAAATTCCGAAGCCTTCTCGACGCGGATGCCGACCGCGCCCATGTCCTCGGCCAAGCGGGCGAAATTCATTTTGCTGAAGGTCCACAATTCGCGCGCCTTCTGGGTCTGTTCGCCGCCATAGACGCGATCGAAGCCGCGCTTACTCTGATTGCCGCCGCCGTTATTGTTGACCACGGTCACGGCATTGATGCCCCAGCGCACCGCCGTCTCGACTTCGCCGATGTGATACCAGAAGCCGGCATCGCCGGTGAACGTCACCACCGGCCGGTCCGGGCAGGCGCATTTAGCGCCGAGCCCTGCCGGGAAGGCCCAGCCGAGATGGCCGGCGCTCCGCATATAATTCTGGTGCGGCGAAGTGAGATCGTACATGCCGCCCATCCACATGCCGGCATGGCCGGTATCGACCACGACGATGCCGTTGTCGGGAACGTGCTGCGTCAATTCGTGGCAAAGCCGCTCGGGGCGGATCGGCACCGCGTCGGAATTCAGCGCCGATTTGTATTTCGCCTGCCACTCGCCGCAGGTTTTCTGCGCTTGCGCCACCCAGGCTTTGCGCTTGGCCGCGCTGCCGCGGTCGCAGGCCGCGAGCATTTTCGCCAGCGTGACCTTGGCGTCGCCGTTGACGGCGGCGGCCAGCGGATAATTGCGGCCGAGCGCTTCCGGCTCGATGTCGATCTGGATCGCGTGCGCGCCGATCTTCGGCACCGCCCAGAAATGCGTGGTCATGCCGCCGGTCTCGGTGCCGATGAAGCAGACCAGATCGGCCGCATTGACGACACGGTTGGCGCTCTCGCGCGAATAGGTGCCGACGACGCCGACCGAAAGCGGATGATTGCCCGGGATCGAATCCTTGCCGTTGAGCGAGGTCGCGACCGGAATTTGCAGCGCCTCGGCGAGCGCCACGAGTTCCGCCGCCGCGCCCGAGGCGCGCACGCCGCCGCCGGCGACGATCACCGGCTGCTGCGCATCCTGCAAGATCTTCAGCGCCGCGCGAACGCTGGCCTCATCCGGCTCCGGCCGGAACGCCGGCGCGCGCGCGAACAGCGGCTCGACCAGCGGCTCCATCTCCGCCTCGTCGATATCGATCTGCCCTTCATTGCCGCGAAATTGCAGATGCACCGGACCCGGACAGCCGGTGACGGCCGTACGGAAGGCTTGCCGCACCATATCGGGAAAGCGCGCGACATCATCCACGGTGGCGTTGAACTTGGTCACCGGCTCGAACGCCGGCATGTCGTCGATCTCCTGATAGACCTTGCGAAATTTTGTCTTCGGCTCGCGGCCGCCGGTCATAGCGATGACCGGAGAATGCGCGAGCCACGCGTCGCGCAGGCCGGCGGCGAGATTGAGCGCGCCGATCACCTGCGCCATGCAGATGCCTGGCTTGCCCGAGGCGCGCGCATAGCCGTCGGCCATGTAGGCGGCGGCCTTCTCGCCATGCACATGCAGCCGCTTGATGTCGGTGCGGTGCTCCATCTCGGCGAAGGTGGTGCGCAGCACGGCAGGCACATGAAACACATGCGTGACGCCATAGCCCTTGAACATGTCGGCGAGGCATTGCGCCCCGGTCATTCGGCGATTGTGCCCGAGCATCATGAGCCGGCGTCCTTCCCCTTACGATTTTTGTTTGTGATTTTCTTCAGACTGTCAGTCGTTGAACACCGCGACCGCGCGGATCGGCGAGCCGGTGCCTTCGCGCCATTTCAGCGGCAGGCCGATGAACTGGAATTCGCCCTGGCCGAGCAGGCTTTCCAGGTTGCAGAGGCTTTCCATATGCGTGATGTCGAGCTCGAGGCAGGCTTTGTGCACGAGCGAGTTCACCTTGCCTTCCGGCCCCGGCCGCATCGAGTCGATGCCGAAATGCACGATGCCTTGCTTGGCGAGCCATTCCGTCGCCGCGACATTCACGCCCGGATTGTCGGTCGCATAAGCAGCCTTCGGAAAGGTGCGCTCGTGATGGCCGGTGCACAGCAGCACCGTGCCCTTGTTCGGGACCGATACGCCGGCCTTCTTAACCGCGGCTTCAAGATCCGCCGGCGTGATCTCGGCGCGCGGCGCGATATGGCGCAGGTCGATGCAAATGCCTTGGACGATACAGTTCTCCAGCGGATATTTGTCGATCGGCACGCCGGTCTTGCCGAAATGGCGCGGCGCGTCGATATGGGTGCCGCCGTGATCGGGCATCGAGATGAACATCACACTGTTGCCTTGAACGCCGCCGGATTCCGCGAGCGCCTCCTCATGCGTCTTCCAGATGCCGTGAATGATCGGCGGCTGGCCCGGATAGGACGGTGTGCGGTGATAAAGGTCGCGGCTCAGATCGACGATACGCATGCTGTTTTCCACCCTCTACTCTGCGCCCTGCCGCCTTGCGGCGAAGGCGCGGGCCGCACAGTATCGCCAGACCCTGACCCATTCAATTGGATTGGGTCAGGGTCTAGATTTCTCATTGGCGCATGATCTTTTCCGAAAAACCGGTTTCTACTTTTCGGGATCATGCTCGCCGACCTTCGACAACGCCATCCGCGCGCAAAAAACAAGCCGCCCTGGGAGCGCCACATGAAGACCTCGACCGACCGCATCCTAACCACCCATACCGGCAGCCTGCCGCGGCCGAAATCGCTGATCGCGCTGATCCTCGAGCGCGAAGGCGGCAAGACTATTCCACCGGCGGATTTCGAGGCCGCGACCGCCAAGGCGGTCGACGATATCGTGGCGCAACAGGTCGCGGCCGGCATCGACGTGGTCAATGACGGCGAAATGAGCAAGCCGTCCTACACGACCTATATCCGCCACCGCGTCAGCGGCATCGAGATGGACCCGCGCGCCGCCGAGAAAGGCCGCGACATCATGATCGGCCGCGATATGCTGGCGCACCCGGATTTCAACCGGACCAGCGGCTTCGGCAATGTGCCGTTTCCGGGCTGTGTCGGCGAGTTGCGCTACAAGGACCGTTCCGCGGTCGAACGCGACCTTGCGCATCTCAAGCACGCCGCCGAGAAATCGAAGCCGGCCGACGTGTTCATGACCGCGCCCTCGCCTGGCATCCTGACCCGCTTCATCATCAATCTGCACTATCCGAACGAGGACGCCTATGTCGCCGCGCTCGCCGACGTGCTCAAGATCGAGTACCGCTCCATCGTCGAGGCGGGCTTCGTGCTGCAGATCGACGCCCCCGATCTCGGCTCGGCGCGCAACAACCAGTATCGCGACCTCACCGACGACGAATTCCGCACCCGGATCGCCGAGCGCAACATCGCGGCATTGAACGCGGCCATCGACGGCCTGCCCGCCGACCGCATCCGGCTGCATATCTGCTGGGGCAATTACGAAGGGCCGCACACCCACGATTTGCCGGTGACCAAGATCATCGACATCGCCTTCAAGGCCAAGCTGCAGGCGATCAGCATCGAGGCCGCCAATCCGCGCCACGACCACGAATGGGAAGACCTGAAGACGATCAAGATTCCCTCCGACAAGATCCTCATTCCCGGCGTCATCGACTCGACGACCAATTTCGTCGAACATCCGAAACTCGTCGCGCAGCGCATCGGCCGCTATGCCGATCTGGTCGGGCGCGAGCGGGTCATCGCCGGCGTCGATTGCGGTTTCGGCACTTCGGTGAAGAACGACCCGATGATCGCCGACAGCATCGTCTGGGCCAAGCTCAAGGCACTCAGCGAAGGCGCCGCGCTCGCGAGCAAGCGCCTGTGGGGCGCCAAAGCGGCGTAGACAGGCGCCATCGATATCGGCCGATTTTTTGCCGTGGCAAGCGTAAAGGAGGCTTACATGAAGGCGACTTCCATTGCGGCGACCGCCGTGCTCCTTTTCGGAAGCGTATTGGCGCTGCACACGGCGGCAGCGCAGCAGCCGGGAATCAAACGCACCGATCTGCAGCGGCACGATATCAGCGTCCCCGGATACGAGGCCGTTCAGACCCGCGTCGACTTCGCGCCGGGCGCGGCGTTTCCCAAGCACACGCATCCCGGCGAAGAGATCATCTATGTCATCGAAGGTTCGATCGAATACGACATCGAGGGCAAACCGCCGGTAACGGTCAACGCCGGCGGCGTGTTGTTCATTCCGGCCGGAACGGTGCATGCGGCCAAGAACAGCGGCACCGTCAATGCTGCCGAACTTGGAACTTATGTTGTCGAAAAGGGTAAGCCGCTCGCCACGCTGGTTCAGTGACCAAGCCGAGCACTTCGCTCGACGTAACTCGTTTGAACGGTGGAGATTGCGCCATGAGTAAGACTGATGACCAATTCAATCACGACCGTCGCCGCTTTTTCGGCATGGGCGTCACGGCGCTGGCCGCAGCGCAGTTCGGCCTGATCGGCCTGGCGCAATCCAAGGCCGCGAATTTGCCGGCGGTGAAGCCCGGCGCCAACACCTCGTTCGGCCCGCTCAAGCAGATCAATGCCGGCACCTTGAATATAGGCTACGCCGAAGCTGGTCCCGCCACCGGCGCCCCGGTCATTTTGCTGCACGGCTGGCCGTACGACATTCACAGCTTTGTCGATGTCGCGCCGACGCTGGCCGCGGCCGGCTATCGCGTCATCGTGCCTTATGTGCGCGGCTACGGCACGACGCGTTTCCTGGCGAGCGACACGCCGCGCAACGGCCAGCAGTCGGTGGTCGCTGTCGACGTCATCAACCTGATGGACGCGCTCACGATCGACAAAGCGATCATCGGCGGCTTCGATTGGGGCGCGCGGTCCGCGAATATCATTGCGGCGCTGTGGCCCGAGCGCTGCAAGGCCATGGTCTCGGTCAGCGGCTATCTGATCGGCAACCAGGCGTCCGGCAAGGCGCCGCTGCCGCCGGCAGCCGAGCTGCAATGGTGGTATCAATTTTACTTCGCCACCGACCGCGGCCGCGACGGCTATGACAAATACCGGCACGACTTTTCCAAGCTGATCTGGAAGCTCGCCTCGCCGAAATGGAATTTCGACGACGCCACTTTCGACCGCAGCGCCGCGGCCTTCGACAATCCCGACCACGTCGCCATCGCCATCCATAATTACCGCTGGCGGCTAGGTCTGGCGCAGGGCGAAGCCAAATACGACGACCTGGAAAAGAAGCTTGCCGACGCTCCGGTGATCGCCGTGCCGACCATCACAATGGAAGGCGACGCCAATGGCGCGCCGCATCCGGATCCCAAGACCTACGCCAAGAAATTCTCCGGCAAATACGAGCACCGGAATATCACCGGCGGCATCGGCCACAACTTGCCGCAGGAAGCACCGCAGGCTTTCGCGCAAGCGATCGTCGACGCGGCCGGGTGATCGGCCGAGGTCTTACGTCGCCGTGGCCGCGCGGGCACTCTGCCGCACGCCATCATTGCCGAGATGCTCGCGCAACAGAACGCCGAGCCCTTCGAGCGGTCCGCTGCCCGTCATTCGCAATGCATGCCACAGGCTGACTTGATTGGTCGTCAGCACCGGTTTGCCCAGGTCGCGCTCGAGCGGCGCGATGATCGGGAAGGTGTTCCAGTTGCCGCAGGCGAGCATCACGGCCTGCGCCTCCGGCCGGTCAAGGCGGCGGCCGACATCGTAGGCCGTTTGCGGATCGAGCTGCCCGATGTCGAGATTGCGGACGTGTCCCAGCGCCTCCTGGGCGATGACGTCGTATCCATTCGCGGCGATAAAGGCCGTGGTCGTCGCGTTGACGGCTTCGCTCCATGGCGCGCCGAGGACGATGCGTTTGACCGACAGCAACTGCAGAGCCTCGAGAAGCGCGGTCGATGCCGTGGTCGCCGGCTTGCCGCTCGCCGCGGTTATGCGCTCGATAAGCTCCCGATCGTAGCCGATGCCATTGCGCGACGAGGGTGCAGTGGCGGCAAGCACGATCACGTCGACATCGACATCGGCGAGCTTGCGGCTCTCGGTCTCGATTTCCAGGACGATCCGCAGTGTCGATTCCGCTTCGACATTGCTCAGCCGCATGCGCGCGACATGCAGGGTGACGCCTTCGGGCAGGACACGGCAGAACTCGGGCTCTTGCACCGAATTGGACGACGGCAGCAGCAGGCCGATGCGTCTGGCGTCTTGGCGCCTGGTATCTTGGCGCTGTGCCATGATCTCCTCCCTTCGGTGTAAGCTACAGGCGGCTGCGCCCGGCGAGGAATGATAGCGAGCCGCGGTGGAAAGCTGAACCCCGCAATGGGCGGGAGCCGCGGCGCGATAGACACACGAGATTTACAGGATTGTTGCCATGATCACCGTAACGATGACCGATATGACATCGACCATTTCCATTGGATATATCAGCTTCAATCCGCTGATCGCGCTCGCGGTGTTCGGCGCGACCATCGTCACCGATGCGGTATTCGTGATGTTCACGGCGGCGGTCGCCGCGCGCCACCGCTTCCGCGCCGCGAACTGGAGCGCGGTCTGGTACCTGCTCGCCGCGATCTCTGTTATCAGCTACACGTCGAATGCGGTCTATGTGGTGTTCGCGGCGGCCGGCTCCTGGGTCGGTGCCTATGTGTCGATGACCTGGCTCAATCGCGGCGAGACGGCTGCGGCGCATGTGCCGCCGGTGCCGCCGGTGCCCAGGCCTTAGCGAACTGGCGATATAATCGGCCTCACCATGCCTCCGATCACGCGCCGCGATTTTCTTAATGGCACCGCGCTTGCGATTGCGAGTGGCCTGACACCCGCGGCGCAGCTTGCCGCAGAGCCCGCGCGTTATCCCCCCGCGCTCACCGGCCTGCGCGGCCAGCATGCGGGCTCGTTCGAAACGGCGCATGCGTTTGCGCGTCAAGGCCAGCGATTCGGCATCGACGAGGCCGATGCCGAATTCGAGCTACGATCTCGTCGTGGTCGGCGGCGGTATCAGCGGGCTCGCCGCCGCCTATTTCTATCGCCGCGCCGTCGGCGAAGAGGCGCGCATCCTCATTCTCGACAATTGCGACGACTTCGGCGGCCATGCCAAGCGCAATGAGTTCTCGCCTGGCGGACGCTTCTTGATCGGCTATGGCGGCAGCCAGTCGATCCAGTCGCCGAAGACATTATGGAGCGATACCGCCAAGGGGTTGTTGCGCGACCTCGGCGTCGACGTAGCGCGATTTAACACCGCCTTCGATCGCGATTTTTATTCTTCGAAGGGCCTCACCCGCGGCCTGTTCTTCGATCGCGAGACCTTCGGCCGCGATGCGCTGCTGCCAGGCGACGTGCTCCGATCGCGCGACAAAGCCGCGCGGCCGGAGCTTGAACGCTTCATCGCCGCCATGCCGATCGCCGATGCCAGCAAGGCGCAACTGCTCGCGCTCTACGATGCCAAGCGCGATCCGCTCGCCGGCAAGTCGGTCCTGGAGAAGCGCAACATTCTCAAAACCACGAGCTATCGCGATTACCTGATCAATATCTGCGGCACCAGCGCGGAAGTCGCAAATTGCTTTCAGGGCCGCCCGCTCGGCTTCTTCGGGCTTGGTGCGGACGCGGTGGCGGCGGCAGACTTGCGCGAATTCGGTTATCCGGGCTTTGCCGGGCTTGGACTTAGGACCGCCGAGGCCGACGAATTGCGCGAGCCCTACATCTATCATTTTCCCGACGGCAACGCGTCGCTGGCGCGGCTGTTGGTGCGCAGCCTCATTCCTGGAATCGCCAGCGGCACCACGATGAGCGACATCGTGCTCGCGGGTTTCGACTACGACCGGCTCGATCGCGACGACAACAAGGTGCGCATCCGCCTCTACTCGACCGTCATCGACGTGCGGCAGGACGGCGATCAAGTCAGCATCGGCTATGTCCGAGAAGGCAGCCCGCACCGGGTCACAGCCAAACATGCCGTGCTCGCCTGCTTTCACATGATGATCCCTAATCTGATGCCGGAACTGCCGGCGGCGCAGCGCACCGCGCTGGCGCAGAACGTCAAGACGCCGCTCGTCTACACCAATGTCGTCGTGCGCAACTGGCAGCCCTGGATGAAGCTGAAAGTCTCGCAGATCGCGGCGCCGACGGCTTTCTTCACCGACGTCGCGCTCGATTTCCCGGTCGATCTCGGCGGCTATCGCCATCCGCGCGATCCGTCGGAGCCGATGGTGCTGCATCTCGAATATGTGCCCGGCGCGCCGAACTCGGGCCTCGACGCGCGCGCGCAGTTCCGCGCCGGCCGGCAGCAGCTTCTCACCATGACGTTCGCGGACTTCGAGACGCGCATCCGCGATCAGCTCGATCGCATGCTCGGCCCCGGCGGCTTTTCGGCCGAGCGCGACATCGCCGCGATCACTGTCAACCGCTGGGCGCATGGTTATGGCTATGTGGCGAATTCGCTGTTCGATCCCGACGACTATGAGGAGCGCGTGCTGAAAGTGGCGCGGCGCACCGTCGGCCGCGTCGCCATCGCCAATTCCGACGCCGGCGGCGACGCCTATGCGCATCTTGCGATCGACCAGGCTGGCCGCGCGGTGCGGGAACTTTTGCAGCGGTAGGTTCCGGCTTATTGCCGCCCGCTTTTGCGCGCTAGACTGTGGCCAGTCGCAGGCTGGGTGTGGGCCATGACAGCGACAGACACAGCGGGGAAAGTTCCACTCCGTTGCAGGATCGCGACGGGCGGCATTGTTGCGATAGCTCTATTCGGGCTGGCCGCCTGTGCGACGACAAAGCCGGTGTCACGCGAGGCCGATCCGGCTTTCGCGCGGACGACCGTCGCATACCCTTCACGCGAGAAGCCGGGCACCATCGTCGTCGATCCGGGCAGTCACTTCCTTTATCTGGTGCAACGCGGCGGCCAGGCGATCCGTTATGGCGTCGGCGTCGGCAGCGAGGGCTTCGGCTGGTCGGGCCTCGCGATGGTGCACAGCAAGCAGGAATGGCCGGACTGGTATCCGCCCGCGGAAATGCTGGCGCGCAAGCCCGAGCTGCTTCAACATATGTCGCGATTGCAGAGCGGCACCGGCATGCCCGGCGGCCCCGACAATCCGATCGGGGCGCGCGCGCTTTATCTGTGGCAAGGCAACAAGGACACGCTGTACCGGATCCACGGCTCTAACGAGCCGTGGACCATCGGCCACAACGTGTCGTCCGGTTGCATCCGCCTCACCAACGATGACGTTGCCGATCTTTACGATCGCGTGGCTCTGGGCACGAAGGTCATCGTGCTGGCGACGGCGGCAGGTTCGGCACCGTCGCAATGACAAATCGTCATGCCCGCACTTGTTGCAGGCATGACGTCTAGGTTAATCAAACCGCCTTGAAATTCATTGCCACGCCATTGATGCAATAGCGCAGATGGGTCGGCGGCGGGCCGTCGTCGAAGACATGGCCGAGATGGCTGCCGCAGCGGCTGCAATGCACCTCGGTGCGGACCATGCCGTAGGCATTGTCGGACGACGTCTCGACCGCGCCGGTCTCCGGATCGTTGAAGCTCGGCCAGCCGGTGCCGCTTTCGAACTTGGTCTTCGAGACGAACAGCTTCTGATCGCATCCGGCGCAATAAAATGTGCCGGCGCGCTTCTCGAAATTCAAGGCGCAGCTTCCGGGCCGCTCGGTGCCGTGCTCGCGCATGATGTGGAATTGCTCGGGCGAAAGGATCTTGCGCCACTCGGCGTCGGTATGGGTGACGGGATAGTGCTTGGTGTCGATGCTGGTGCTCATGACTGGATGTCCCGCTCTGGGTCCCGCTGCGCTGGATGGAAAGAACTGGCCTAAAAGTAAGCCGCGGCGCGCAAAGCGCAACCCGCGTCCATCATCACATCTGCGCCATCACTTCTGCTTGTGCTCGCGCAGGATTTCGGCGGCGATCCGGTGCGCTTCGTTGGCGGCCGGGATGCCGCAATAGAGCGCCAAGAGGAGCAGCACCTCCTGCAGCTCTTCGGCGCTGCAGCCGTTCTTCAGGGCGCCGCGGATATGCACGCCCAGTTCCTTCTGGTGGCCCGCTGCCGCCATCATCGCCACCATGACCAGCGACTTGGTCGGTAGCGGCAAGGCGGTGCGGCTCCAGACGTCGCCGTAAGCGTAGGCATTGATGATGTGCTGCAGCGGCTTGCCGAATTCGCCGAACGCATTCATGCGCTGGTCCACCGCCTCGCGGCCGAACATTTCAGTGCGCAGCTTGAGGCCGCGGTCGTGCTGGTGTGTCTCGTTCATCAACCATACTCCGTTCAAAATTACTGCTGCGCGATACCGGCAAATTCGCGCACCGCGTTCCACTTTTTGCTCTCGCTGTTCATGAAAGCGCCGAACTCGGCCGCCGTCGAGCCTTTGACGATGACGCCGACCATGACCAAACGCTGCCGCGTCTTGTCGTCGGCCAGGATATCCATCAGCGTCTTGTTCAAAGTTGCAACGACCGGAGCCGGCAGGCCGGACGGACCGAATACGCCGTACCAGGTGGTGACATCGTAACCCGGCAGCACGCCGGATTCCGATGCGGCGGGAATATCCGGCACCGCAGGGAAGCGATCCTTGCCGGTGACGGCGAGCGCTTTCAGCGCGCCGGACTGCACCTGGCCGATCAGCGCCGAGACGGTGTCGAACATCACGTCGGCATGGTGGCCGAGCACGGCATTGATCGCCTCCGGCGACGAGCGGAACGGCACATGCAATAGATTGATGCCGGCGGTCTGCTTGAACAATTCGCCGGCGAAATGCTGGGTGGCGGCAAAGCCGGGGCTGGCGAAAACGATCTTGCCCGGATCGGCCTTGGCGGCGGCGACGAGTTCCTTGACGTTGTCGGCCGGAAAATCCGGACGTGTCGCGATCAAGAGGCTCGCGCTTGCCACTTGCGCGACCGGCGTCAGCGCCGCGGTGTCGTAAGGCATGTCCTTGCGCGTGACCGCTGCGATGATCTGGCCCGCGGTCATGATGCCGAGCGTATAGCCGTCGGGCGTGGCCTTCGCCACCAGCTCGTTGCCGAGAATGCCGCCGGCGCCCGGCTTGTTCTCGACAATGACCGGCTTGCCGAGCCGGTCCTGCATCGCGTCGGCGAGAATGCGCCCAATAATGTCGGCGCCGCCGCCGGCGCCGAACGAGACGATGATGTGGATCGGCTGTTGCGGCCAAGCCGGCGCCGGCTGCGCCATTCCGATCCGCATGGTTGCGGCCAGGCAGCATAATGCTGCCAATGCCCGCATCAGCTTTTTCATTGTTTCCTCCCCGACGGCGAGCCCGCTTTTGCGTTGCCCGCAATATTTCACTTGATCGCCAGCGGATTGGTCGGCGAGCCGACGCCGCCGGTGATCGGAATGGCCGGCGCCACGAACATGAATTCGTAGACACCGTCCTTGGCGCAGTCCTCGGCAAGGTCTTTCACATAAAAGATCTCGCCCATGGTCATGCCCATGATCGGGATGGTGATCCAGTGCCAGGGCTGGTTGATGCCGCCTTCGGTATTGTTCGGCCGCACTTCGCAGCCCCAGGTGTCGCTGGCGAGCGCGGCAAGCTCGGTCTTGGCGACGAATTCCAGTGTCTCGAAGGCAAAGCCCGGCGCGTCGCCGCCCGGATAGCCGTCCCAGGACCCGGCTTTCAGGCAGCGCTCCATCTGGCCGGTGCGCACGACGATGTAGTCGCCGCGCTTGAATTCGACCTTCTGCTTTTTGGCGGTGAGATCGAGATCTTCATTGGTGATGCCGTAGCCGTCGTCGAGATAGTCCTTGCCGAGCGCGCGGGCGACATCGAGGAAGACGCCGCGGCCGACCATCTTGCTCTTGGTTTTCTCGATGCCGCATTTCGCCGCGCCGAACGACGACACTTCGCGGCAGTCGTAGCCGTTCCACATATTGTCTTCGTAGAACACGTGGCCGAGCCCGTCCCATTGCGTGCCGCATTGCAGCGGCATCACCACCATGTCGTCGGCGGCGCGGATGCCGCGCTTGTCGAGCACGCCGGAATAGGCGTCGGTGCCAGTGCGCAGCATGGAATGCAGCGGATTGATGCGGCCGAGCACCGGATAATTGGTCTTGCCGCCCTGCGGCCCGTGATTGTCGAAATTGAGCGCGAGCGAGATCACTTTGCCCTTTTTGACGAGTTGGGCGGCGGCGACGATATCCTCCGGGCTCGTGTAATTGAGCGTGCCGATCTCGTCGTCCCGCCCCCATTTGCCCCAGTTTTTGTACTTCTCCGCGGCCGCACTCAGATCGTCCCGCGTGATCTTTTTACCCATTGCGCGCTTCCCTTCCTTTGCCTTCCCTCAACCTCTGTCCCGACAAAAAACATTTTGTCGCACGCTCCCCGGAGCGGTTGGGCGATGATAGCATTGCCGCCAAAGATAATGGGAGGAGGCAATGAGGGCGGCTTCTGCTTGCGCCCGCGCGGCCGTTTTGCGCGCGGTTTTCGTGGTCGCGATCCTTGTTGGCGCGGCGCCGGCAAGATCGCCGGCTTTGGCCGCCGGGACCTATCCGGATCACAAGGTCCGCATGATCGTGCCGTTCGCCGCGGGCGGTCCGACCGATGTCATCGGCCGCATGGTGGCGGAACGGTTGTCAGAGGTGTTCGGCCAGCAGATCTATGCCGAGGACCTGCCGGGAGCCGGCGGCAATCTCGGCGTCGAAACCGCCATGCGCGCCGATCCGGACGGCTATACCGTGCTGGTCGTCTCGACCGGCTTCATCATCAATCCGAGCATGTATTCCAAGATCGGCTACGACCCGATCAAGGATTTTGCGCCGATCTCGCTGGTCGCGGCCTCGCCGAACGTGGTGATGGTGCATCCGTCGGTGCCGGCGAAGAATCTCAAGGACCTGATCGCGCTGGTCAAAGCCAATCCCGGCACATTCAGTTTCGCGCAGCCCGCGACCGGCTCGACGCCGCATCTCGCCGGCGAACTGTTCAAGCAGAAATTCAATCTCGACATGGTGATGGTGCCGTTCAACGGCGCGCCGCTCGCGGTCAATTCGACCATGGGCAATCACACCCCGATCGCGTTCACCGCGCTGCCGCCGGCGATCGGCAATATCAAGGACGGCTCGGTGCGCGGCATCGCGCTGCTCGCCAAGCAACGCGTCCCGTCGCTACCGGATCTGCAGACCAGCGACGAAGAAGGCGTGGCCGGGCTCGAGAGCGATACCCTCACCGGCATCGTCATGCCCGCCGGCACGCCGCCGGCGATCATCAACAAATGGCACGACGCCATCGTGAAAATGGTCGCCGATCCCGAGGTCAAGAAGAAGCTCGATACGCTCGGCTTCATCGCCGTGGCCGGTTCGCCCGCGGAATTCTCGGCCCGGATCAAAAGCGAAGCGGCGCGCTGGGACGCGGTGGTGAAGGCGGCGGGGATCCATGTAGACTAGCCGGATCGAGGGGCAGCAAGCGAAAAAAACCGGCGGACGACGTCGCGTCGCCACGCCAAAAAACAAGAATTTCAGGGGGAAGCTTCATGCGTATGAAATACCTGGTGTCATGTGCTGCATTGGCGTTCGCGGCTGTCGCAAGCGCGGCCGCGGGACCGGCCTTGGCGGCCGATTATCCCGACCATGCGGTGAAGGTGATCGTGCCGTTCGCGGCCGGCGGTCCGACCGACGTGATGGCGCGGCTGATCGCGCAAAAGCTCAGCGAAAATCTGAAGCAGCAATTTTATGTCGAGGATCATGCCGGCGCCGGCGGCAATATCGGCATGACCATGGCGGCGCGCTCGGCGCCGGACGGCTACACCGTGCTGGTGGCGAGCTCGAGCTTCATGGTCAATCCGAGCCTCTACGCGACGCCGCCTTACGATCCGTACAAGGATTTTGCACCGGTGACGCGGGCGGCGGCGACGCCGAACATCATCGTGGTGCATCCGTCGATCCCCGCCGAGACGATCAAGGAACTGGTCGATCTGATTAAGGCCAATCCGGGAAAATACAGCATCGCCAATCCCGGCATCGGCACGACGCCGCAGCTCGCCACCGAATTGCTCAAGCTGACCTATCATCTCGACGCGACGTCGATCCCGTTCGGCGGTTCCGGACCGGAGATCCAATCGGCGCTCGGCGCGCAGACGCCGATCGCGTTCAGCACCTTGCCGCCGACGACGACACAAGTGCTCGTCGGAAACCTGCACGGAATGGTGATCACCGCAGCCAAGCGCACGGCCGCATTGCCCAATGTGCCGACCATGGCGGAATCCGGCATCCAGGGCCAGGAATCCGAAACCATGCAGGGCATTCTCGTGCCGGCCGGCACGCCGCAAGCGATCGTCGATCTGCTCAACCGCGAGATCGTCAAGGTGATGCAGCTTCCCGACGTGAAGGCGAAATGCCTGGAACTCGGCTTCGATGTGGTGGCGGATTTGCCGTCCGACTTCGCCGCCTATATCAAGAGCGACATCAACAAATGGGCGAAGGTCATCGAAGACGCCAAGATCGAGAAAATGCACTGACGGGACGCGGCGGCTCACCGCAAATCGAAAGACGATCCTAACAGGGAGAAATTCATGCGCGTGAGCGCGAAAGCCATGGTGTTCCCTGCCGCGGTAGGCGCGGCGGCGATCGCCCTCATCGCCGGAACAGGGCCCGCGGCCGCGGCCTATCCCGATCATCCGGTCAAGATCATCGCGCCGTTCGCCGCCGGCGGGCCGAGCGATGTGATCGCGCGCATTCTCGCGCAAAAACTCAGCGACGCGCTGAAACAGCAATTTTATGTCGAAGATCACGTCGGCGCTGGCGGCAATATCGGCATGTCGCTCGCGGCGCGCTCTGCCGCCGACGGCTACACGATCCTGGTGGGCAGTTCGAGCTTTGTCGTCAATCCGAGCCTGTACGCCAACTCGCCTTACGACCCGTACAAGGACTTCATCCCGATAACCGAAGCAGCCGCCTCGCCGAACATTCTCGAGGCGCACTCATCGTTTCCGGGCAAGACCGTGAAAGAGATGATCGCGCTCGTCCAGGCCAATCCCGGCAAATATTCGATCGCCCATTCAGGCCTTGGCACCACGCCGATGCTGGCGTCCGAATTGTTCAAGCTGACCTACAAGCTCGATGCCGCGAGCGTGCCGTATAACGGCGGCGAGCCCGCGGTTCAGTCCGTGGTGGCCAATCACACGCCGATCGCGTTTACCACCGTCCCGCCGGCAGCGGCGCACATTATTGCCGGCACGATCCGCGGCCTCGCGGTGACGTCCGCCAAGCGCTCCGGCGCGCTGCCCGACGTGCCAACCATGGCGGAAGCCGGCATTCCGGATCAGGAATCCGAGACCATGCAAGGTGTTTTCGTGCCGGCCGGAACGCCGAAAGACATCGTCGAGCTGCTTCACAACGAGATCGTCAAGGCCATGCAATCGCCCGACGTGAAGGAGAAATGCGCGTCGATCGGCTTCGACGTCGTCGCCAGCAGCCGGGCCGATTTCGCCGCCTACATCAAGAAAGAGGTCGACAAGTGGCATAAGGTGATCGTCGACGCCAAGATTCCGCAGGTTCAGTGAACCGGTAAGTTTCCTGCATGCGTATCACCGATATCCGCGAGACTTCAGTCCGGCTCAATTCGACGCTCGCCAATTCGAGCATCGATTTTTCGGAAATGACCACCTCGGTGGTCGCCGTCATCACCGACGTCAAACGCGACGGCAAGCCGGTGTGCGGCTTCGCGTTCAATTCGACCGGACGCTACGCCTGCGGCGCGCAGATGCGAGCGCGCTTCATTCCGCGCATTCTCAAAGCCGAGCCCTCTTCGCTGCTCAACGAGGCGGGCGATAATTTCGCGCCGGACAAGATCCTCGCGGTCATGCTGCGCAACGAGAAGTCCGGCGGCCACAGCGAGCGCTCGGTCGGCATCGGCACGATCGAGGTCGCGGTCTGGGACGCCGTCGCCAAGATCGCTGGAAAGCCGCTGCATCGGCTCCTTGCCGAGCGCTACAACAACGGCAAAGTCGCGGACAAAGTGTTTTGCTATGTCGGCGGCGGCTGGTACGCGCCGGGCAAGACCACCAAGGACCTGCAGGACGAGATGAAGGGTCATCTCGATGCCGGCTATACGATGGTGAAGATGAAAGTCGGCGGCATGCCGCTGAAGGACGATCTGGTCCGCGTCGAAGCGGTCAAGTCGATCCTGCCGCGAGGCGGCCAGCTCGCGGTCGACGCCAATTCGAAATTTTTTCGCAACGAGGCGCTGGCTTATGCGAAAGGCCTGCAGCCATTCGGGCTGCGCTGGTTCGAGGAGCCGTGCGATCCGCTCGACTTTGCACTTCTGGTCGAGATCGCCAACGTCTACGACGCGCCGCTATCGACGGGAGAGAACCTGTTCTCGACGCAGGATGTCGAGAACCTGGTGCGCTTCGGCGGTTTGCGGCCGCAGCGTCATGACGTCATCCAGATCGATCCGCCGCAAGCCTATGGCATCGTGCAATATGCGCGCACGCTCGACATGCTGGCGGAGCACGGCTGGCCGCGCACCCTGATGTTCCCGCACGGCGGCAATCAGATGTCGCTCGCGATTGCCGCGGGCTTCGGGCTTGGCGGCGCGGAATCCTATCCGGGCGTGTTCGGCGATTTCGGCGGCTTCGCCGACGATGCGCGGCTCGCGGGCGGCTATCTGACGCTGTCGGACCGGCCGGGCATCGGCTTTGAGGGCCAGGCCCGGCTGTACCGGATCATGAAGGAGCTTGCGGCGTAATCGCCGTCACTGGCCGCTCGGCGCGGCGCCGGCAGCGGGCTTTGCCGGCTTGGCCGCGCTGCTCGCGGATTTCGTGGCAGGCTTCGCGGCGGATTTGCTCGCTGACGTCGTCGGCGTGGTTGTCGGGCGCACACTGCCCCAGGGATCGTTCGACGTCTTAACCGATTGCTGGCCATGAATAGTTTCTTGGTATTTCTCGTCATTTTCCCGACGGTTGATATAATCCTTTATGGATTTCTGGTCTGCGGCGTCCTTGGCTTGCAGCATGCCATTGGGGCCAGTCGCCTGGATCCCACTATCCTGCGCACGCGCCGCGCCGGCGAGCGCAAGCAGCATGGCCGCCGAGATGGCCAGATTCTGCAACATGGCCTTCTTCAAGATTTGGCTTTTCATATCGAACGCTCTCTGCCTGAACCGCGTGTCGCCCCGAACTGTTCCAGACGATTGTAGCAAGACTGCGGAGCCGCGTAACCGCCTTTGCGGGTAAAAAACAGACTTGATGCCCGGTTCCAAAAACGGCTGCTATTCGCCCGTCAAGCCTTTTTCCTTGACGACGGCCGACCACCGCGAAATCTCCTCGCTCAGATAGTCGCCGAATTCGCCGGGCGAGCTCGGCGACGGCGTGATGCCGGATTCGTGCAGCCGCGCCCGCAGGCCCGGATCGTTGAGGGCCGCGACCAGCGCCGTGTTGAATTTCGCGATCACCGGCGCCGGCGTCCCGGCGGGCGCCAGGATACCATTCCAATTGTCGCCGACCACGCCGGGAAACCCCTCTTCGACGAAGGTCGGTACATCCGGCATGATGTCGGAACGTATTTTCGAGGTCGTCGCCAGCGCCTTCATGGAACCGGCGCGTACCTGCGCCATCACGGTCGGCACATCGCCGAACACGCCATCAAGATGGGCGGCGAGAATATCGGTGATCGCCTGCGACGCACCGCGATAGGGCACTCCCTGCAATTGGATGCCGGCCGTCGTCTCGAACAATTGCCGGCCGAGATCGGACATGGCGCCGCGGCCGGTGACGCCGATGGTGATCGCGCCCGGCTTCTTCTTGGCCAGCGCGACAAACTCACGCGTCGAGTTGAGCTTCATTGCCGAGGACACGACGAGCACCGGCGAATTGATGGCGGTCTTGCCGACCGGCGCGAAGTCCTTCAGCGGATCGTAGGACAGGTCGCTGCGGAAAGCCGGATTGAGGGCGACCGCGCCCACCGTGGTGAAGTAGAGCGTATAGCCGTCGGGATCGGCCTGGGCGACATATTGCGCGGCGATCGCGCCATTGGCGCCGGGCTTGTTCTCGACCGCGACCGTCTGGCCGAGCGTGGTGCGCATCTTGTCGGCGATCAGCCGCGCAGTGAGATCCGCCGAGCCGCCGGGGGTGAAGGCGACGATGAGACGCACCGGGCGCGAGGGGTAATCGTCGGCGTGAGCGAAGGCGGGCGCGCAGAGTACGCTGACGCACAACACAATTATTCTGGAAAGCATGACACGCATGGGCAGGAGATGGATTGATTATTCCGCTCTTTCCCGCGGCTGCGGGAAACCAGACTTAGCACAAACATCGCGGAAAGAACCGGGTCCCCGCTTCCGCCTTCACGCTTCGCGCTTCGGCGGACTCAAACCCGCCGTAGCTCGCCAACGAGCGTAGGCGGGTCGCGGGGACACGCGTGAGGCCAATGTCGCTATCCCGACAGCCGCTCGATGGCGGCGCCGCAACGGCCGAGCTTCTCTTCGAGCCGCTCGAAGCCGCGGTCGAGATGATAGACGCGATTGACGATGGTCTCGCCTTCTGCGGCCAAACCCGCGATCACCAGCGACACCGAGGCGCGCAGGTCGGTCGCCATTACCGGCGCACCCTTGAGCTCCGGCACGCCTTCGATGGTGGCGCGTTCGCCGTCGAGCTGGATGCGGGCGCCGAGCCGCGCCAGTTCCTGCACATGCATGAAGCGGTTCTCGAAGATCGTCTCGGTGATTTGCGAGGTGCCGCCCGCGCGCGTCATCAGCGCCATCAATTGCGCCTGCAGATCGGTGGGGAAGTGCGGAAACGGGGCCGTCGTGACGTCGACCGGCGCGATGCCGGCGCCGTTCCTTTTGACGCGAATGCCTTGGTTGGTCGAGGTGACCGTAGCGCCCGCCTGGGTGAGCACGTCGAGCGCGGCCTGGAGCAGTTCGGGCCGCGCGTTCTGCAAGAGGATGTCGCCGCCGGCCATCGCCACGGCCATGGCATAGGTGCCGGTCTCGATCCGGTCAGGCAGCACCGCGTGGCGCGCGCCGCTCAATTTGGCGACGCCTTCGATGACGATGCGCGAGGTGCCGGCGCCGGTAATGCGCGCGCCCATCTTATTGAGGCAATCGGCAAGGTCCTTGATCTCCGGCTCCTGCGCCGCGTTCTCGATCACGGTCGTGCCGTTCGCCAGCGTCGCCGCCATGATCGCGGTATGCGTGCCGCCGACGGTGACTTTCGGGAAAACGATCTCGCCGCCGCGCAAGCCCTTCGGCGCGCTTGCGACGACATAGCCGCCGTCGATGTCGACTTTGGCGCCGAGTTGTTCGATCGCCATGATCAATAGATCGACCGGCCGCGTGCCGATGGCGCAACCGCCCGGCATCGACACCCGCGCTTCGCCCATGCGCGCGACCAAAGGCGCCAACACCCAGAAGCTCGCGCGCATCTTCGAGACGAGTTCGTAGGGCGCGGTGGTGTCAACGATATTGGCCGCCGAAATATGCAGCGTCTGGCCGGTATCGGCCGTCTCGCCCGGCCGCTTGCCGCCGACCGTGATATCGACGCCGTGATTGCCGAGGATGCGCTGCAACGCGGCGACGTCGGCAAGCCGCGGCACATTGTCGAGAACCAGCGTCTCGTCGGTGAGAAGGCCCGCGATCATTAAAGGCAGCGTGGCGTTCTTCGCGCCGGAGATCGGGATCGCGCCGTTGAGCGGCCGGCCGCCGACAATGCGAATTCGATCAAGCATCGTTCACCCCCGGGCCCGGCTTAATATCCGGGCCGATCCGCGTCCCCGTCCTTGCATCCGATTGGATCAGAACCGGGTCCCATCATCCAGCGCTACTCGCGTACCTGATTGCGGCGGAACTCGGGTCGGGCTCAGGCTTTGGGCTCGGACCGCGGCGAATCAGAAGCTCCTTCGTGACCGGTTTCCTGAGGGGTTCGCTCTTGTCCCGGTTCCCCGCCCTGCGCCTCCCCACGCGCCCTGTCGCCGACCCTGGCGCGGGCCTGTTCCTTGCGGCGCTTGAGGTTTTCGCGCAAAGCCGCCGACAGCCGGACGCTGCGCGCCGCCCATTTGTCGGCTTTGCCGCCTTTGGGCTCGGAATCCCTGGTCATGGATAGGTCAAATCACGCGGCTCGCCACGCCGCAACCGGTCCTTGCCATGGCTGACGTAGCTATGACCGGACCTCGCCGGGGACGGAGGTTGCCGCGCTTGCGCTTTCCCCCTGCCCTGTGGCAATAACCGCGGCGTTTTCACGCAAAGTTGCGTCCGCGGCGGGACCGGCTGCAATGCCGGTAACGCCCGCTACAGATCGCTGCCGTAGCTCAGTGGTAGAGCACTCCCTTGGTAAGGGAGAGGTCGAAAGTTCAATCCTTTCCGGCAGCACCATATTCAGCGCCACATATCCAGTGCCACATGTTCAGTGCCACATGGCCGTCGCGGCACATCAATCCAGATGAACGCCGGAAATTCGGACGACGTCCTGCCAGAGCACCTGCTCCTTGGCGAGCAGGTCGGACAGCTCCTTCGGCGTAAAGAAACGGCTCTCGAGGCCCAATTTGGCGATTGCGTTTTGGGTCTCCGGCAATTTCAGCCGCGAATTCACCGCGGCATTGAGCTTGGCGATCACGTCGGGCGGCGTTGCGGCCGGCGCCATCAAGTTGAACCAGACCTGCGTCGGAAAAGCGTCGTAGCCGCTTTCCCGCATGGTCGGGACGTCGGGAAGCTCGGGCCAGCGCTGCGCACTGGTCACTGCAAGAACACGCAGCGCACCGGCCTTGGCGAGCGGCAACAGCACCGACTTCGCGCTGGCGAACAGCTGGATCTGATTGCCAAGCACATCCGCCATCGCGGGCGCCGCGCCTTTGTAGGGAACGAACACGATGTCGGCGCCGCTCTTGGCCAGGAAATAGGCCAGCAGGAGATGCGGCGCGATGCCGACCGTCGAGCCCGCCGTCACCTTATGTGGATTGGCTTTGGCATAGGCGGCGAGCTCGGCCAGCGTGTGGACGGGAACCGCGGGATTGACGACTATCGCATTTGAATCTTCGGCGAGCGCGGCGACGGCCGTCAGATCCTTCGCCGGATCGTAATCGAGATTGCTGTAGATCAGCGGCGTAATGGCGTTGTCATTGGTGCCGCCGATCAGCAGCGTGTAGCCATCGGGCGTCGCGCGCGCCACATCGCGGCCGCCGATACGGCCGCCAGCGCCGGAAACATTTTCGATGATCACACTTTGCCCGAGCGCCTCGCCCAATCCTCGCGTTGCGACGCGGCCGATCGTGTCGGTCGGTCCACCCGGCGGATAAGCGACGACGAGCTTCACGGTGCGGCTGGGATAAGTCTCCGCATAGGCCAGCGAGACGGAAAGCGCCGTCAAAACCGAAAGCAATATCGCAACACGCTTTCGCATCATGTCCCTCATCTCAAGTTTCTCGACCCAGATTGTCGACGATTTTTCCGATCGTTTCGAACAACGCGACCATCTGCGCATTGGTCAGCCCATGGCGCGCACGCCGATTGACCGCGACCGCGCAGCCGTCGAGCGGCTTCTGCAGCGCACGGCCCGATCGGGTCAGATTCACGATGATGCGGCGCCGGTCGCCGGCGTCGCGCTTGCGGCGAATGAGTCCAAGCTTTTCCAGCTGATCGATCACAGCGGTCGACGACGCCGTCTCGATTCCGATGCGCCGCGACAGGTCGACTTGGGCGAGCCCGTCCTCCTGCCAGAGCTGACGCAAATGCTGGTACTGGCTGAAGGTAATGTCGTGTTGCGCCAGTTCTTCCCGCAACGCTTTGTTGAACACCGCATTGCCTTCGCGCAGCTTCATGCCAAGCCCGATAGCCGGGACCTGGCTGACGGCCCTCTCCGGCTTTTCCAGTTTGCGAACGGTGGCGGTCACAGCCATCCTTTGAAAGGTTGCCTTGAAAATCGTTGCCTTGAAAGACGCCGGATCAGATTGAACGAAATCGCAAGGTATCATATAATCAGGTCTCTTATAGTCAATGGAGTGGGCATGCCCGAGATCTATGTTTGCAAGAAAGGCGACATTGCCGAGAGCGGCACGCGCCTGGTCAAAAGCGGCCCGGTCGAGATCGGCGTGATCTTCCACAACGGCTCTTATTACGCTTATCGGAACTTGTGCCCGCACCAGGGCGGCCCCGCTTGCGAAGGCGTCAAGATTCCTCAAGTGGTGGAGAATATCGGCGACAAGGGCATTCATCTCGGCCAGAGTTTCGATGAAGCTGACATGCATATCGTCTGCCCCTGGCATGGCTGGGAATTTCATCTCAAGGACGGCGTCCATGTCATCGACAAGCGGCAGCGCTTGAAAAAGTACCCCGTGGTCGAACGCGGCGACGAGATTTATGTCTCAATCTGAGCGCATTGCGGCCTTCGCGGATCTGGCGAGCGATCTTGCCGCCGCCTGCGCCGAAGCGATCGAGACTCAACGTCTCGACGACATTCCAAACGAATCCCTCGGCCAGGCCTTCGGCGCGATCGTGCGGCTCTACGCCGCCAAGGCCCAGCTCGGCGAGGCGCCGCGGCCCTACGGACGCAATGCCGGAGTCACCGTCACCGATGTCGCCATCGGCTGCACGGCGCTCCTGGAAAGCGCCGGCCTTGAAGTCTTCGAACTCGGTGCATGGCAGACAATGTCGGGCATCGGACGTCTCACGCCGCAAGGCGGCGGCAAATCATAACCGGAAACGACGAGGTCCCTTCGATGTTGACCGACCCGAACCGCATGCAAGACTTGGCAAACCGCGATTTTCGCGACCTTGCCAGCGAGGAATTCGACACGCGCACGCTGTTGCGTAACGCCGCTGAACAGGCGATCGCGCGCAAATACGAAGATTTTCTGATCGTCGACACCGATTCCCATCATTACGAGACCGAGGCGTTCAAGGAGATCGCCGAATATATCGACGATCCGGTGATGCGTTACGAAGCCAAATTTCAGGGGCATTCGCGCGGTGGCTTCACCTCCGAGACCGGCTCGTATCAGGAACTCACCGGTCGCATCACGCGCTATCCGCAACGCAAGAACGAGAAGGTGCCGACGACCAGGCATCGCGATCTCACTTTGATGGAGCGCTGGATGGACGCCATGGGCGTCGACATGGCGGTGATGTTTCCGACCCCGATGCTCAATCTGTCGAACTGTCCGCGTCTTCAGGTCGAGGTCGCCATGGCCAAGGCCTATAACCGCTGGCTGTGCGACAAGATTCTCGACGCCGATCCGCGCATCAAATCGATGTTGTATCTGCCGTTCCACGATCCGGAGGCGACCTACGACATCATCAACGAGTTTGCCGACCGCAAGGGCGTGTGCGGCTTCATGGTCACCTCGACGCATTACCGGGCGAACTACGACAACGCCTACATGAAGAGCTATCACGCACTGCAGGAGCGCGACCTGCCGCTCGGCTTTCACGCCGCATTCACCTGGACCGACCAGAGCCTGCAGCTGTGTAACCGCTTTATCGGCGTGCACGCCTTGGGATTTTCCTGGTGCAACATGCTGCACATGACCAACTGGGTCACCAACGGCATGCCGGAGCGGTTTCCAAAGCTGAAGACGGTGTGGATCGAGAGCGGGCTCGCCTGGATTCCGTTCCTGATGCAGCGTCTCGACAACGAGTTCATGATGCGGACGTCGGATTGCGCGCTGCTCAAGCGCAAGCCGAGCGACTACATGCGCGAGATGTTCTACACGTCACAGCCGATGGAGATGGTCGACAACCGCAAGGCGCTCGAACTGACATTCGAGATGATCAATGCGGATACGCAGCTCCTGTATTCGTCCGATTATCCGCATTGGGACATGGACCTGCCGGCAACCATCTACGACCTGCCGTTCCTCAAGGAGGAGGCCAAGCGCAACATTCTCGGCGGCAACGCGCAGCGGCTGTTCAGGCTCGATCCGGTCTACTCCCCGGTGAAGCTCGAGCGCCGGGCACAACGTCAACGCAGCGCGTAGGGCGCCGGCGCTCCATCACTGGCCCGTTGACGGGCTGTATCCGTCACTCGTGCCGTTCAGCGCGAGATAATGCCATCCGGAAAAATCGCCGTCATGGCTTCGACCGAGAGGAGCATGCCTTTCTCATCGTGACCGGTGTCGTGCACGATGACGTGTCTCAGACGCGGAGCGACCCCGCTCGCGTTCATCTCTTGCGCGAAATATCGCCCACGTTCGAGCCGGTTGGGTCCTTGAGCCTGGGCCGCGCAGGATTGGTCGAGGATGCCGTTGGCTTTTCTGTCCTTGGCGCCGAGGAGAAGCGTGACGTCGCGCGCCGCGAAATTTTTGAGAACCGAGCCGGCATCACCCACATAGGGCGGCGGCTGATCCAAGCCGTATTTCCAGAGATTGATCTGCGGACAGTCGAGCGCCATCGGCCGCGCTGCTATCGGATAGAGATACGTTCCCGCATTGGCGATGACGAAGTTAATGAGCGGGCCCGACTGCGGGTGCATCACGACGGCGTAACGCGCGAGCATCTGGGCGCCGCCGCCATGGCCGACAAAGACGATCCTTTTCAGCGCCGGAAAGGCCTGGGCATTCGACAGCTTCGCCACGACATCATCGAGCACATCGTAAGAACTGGCCGAAGGGCCGCTGGATGATGCCACGCTCTGCGCCGGCGCGCCCTCGCCCCAGTCGTCGTTCCAGCGCAGATACCCTTGGGGCAAATGATCTGCTGTCACGTCGCTCGCGTTCAAGAATTGCGGCGCCACGACAATTGTTGCTTGGCCCGCCGGGCCTGCGGCATTCGCGAGCGCAAGTCCGGTCGCGTAATAGTCCGCCGCGTTGCGCAATCGGCCGTGGATGATGATGATCGCCTCACGGGCCGCTGTGGACCCCGCGTGAAGGTCCACGGATGTGAACAGCGGATACATGCCGGCGCCGCGCTTCGGATCAAGAGTCTCAATCGCTGGGCCGATAGCAGTGACCGGCGGCGAAGAATGTTGCGGGGCCTGCATGGCCCAGGCCGTACCCGCGAGGGCTTTCGCCATCATCAGCGCGGCGGCAAAAGCACAAACTGCAAAGCCGCACCACCGCACCGCAGGTCCCGCGATTTTTCTCATAACGGCTTGTCCGTGCTGATGCCAAACGTCAGGATGTTGCGGCCGTCGCGCCGCTGATAGTCGGCTCTGTCCATAAGCTTGCGCAGCAGATGAATGCCCAATCCGCCGATCTTGCGCTGTTCGACCGGAGCATGGACATCGGGCGCCGGCTGCGACAGCGGATCGAACGGCGCGCCGTCGTCGCGCACAACGGCCGTGAGATAGCCGCCGCTATGTTCGAGGCGTATTTCGATCGCGTGATGCTTGCCGTCGGCAAAGGCGTAGGAAATGACATTGGTCAGGATTTCATCGAGCGCCAGGCCGAATTTGTAGGCGACCGGTGCCGGAACGCTGCGGTCGCGGCAAAACGCCTCCACCTGCTCGGCCGCGCGCGGCACTTCCGACAGCGCGTTGGACACGGTGAAAGATAAGGCGTCCTTGCTCACGGCTATTGATCGCTCATCAATGTTCGAAACCGAGATCGATGCACTGGGTAACGCCACTTGTCTTGGTGGCGATCCGCGTCGCCTGACGCCGGATCATGATGACGCCCAGCCGGGTGAGCTGGGTCTCGTCGGCGAGCAGTTCCTCATGGCTCGGGGCGGTCGCGTTGGTGACCAGCGGCTTGCCATCATATTTCGCCGTGACGTCGAGCCAATATTCGTCGAATGTCATGGTCACATGCGCCGACGTGCCGGGCGTGATCAGCAGGTCCAGGCACTCGGCGGTTTCGATCAGCGCCGGCACCACCCGTTCGATGACGTCACGCCGCGCGCCCCAGATGCCGCCCTGGCGCTCGACGAAATCCTCGAGCTTCGACAGCGGATCGACGCCCGGCGTGTAGTCGATCGACGCCGACCTTTTGACGCCGATGCGGAACACGAGATTGAGGAACAACGCGCCGATCAGCCCGATCACCAGCGGCGAACTGATCGCCGGCTGTATGTAGTGCGGCGCGGCCAGATAGAAGCCCGGGAATATGAAGCGGCTGAATGCCAACAGCAGCGCGATGCCGATCACCAGCGTGCGGCGCACGTCCATCAAGCGGCTCGTCATCACCTGGAAGGCGCTGACATTGATGAAGCAGGAGGAGAACAGCAGTGCCGCGCCCATCACGGCGTGCGGAATGCCGATGAGCAGATCATGAATTGGCGGAAAGAACGCAAAGACAATGAACAGCCCACCGGTGACATGGCCGACAATGCGCGACGTCAGCCCTGCCGCGGCCGACAGGCCGATCGAACCTGACGTCGTGCCCACCGCCGGAGCGCCGAGCAGTCCAGACAGCATCGTCGCTACGCCGTTTGCGGCGAGCCCGCCGCGGATCGAGTTCATGTCGGGCCGCAGCCACTTCGCGTCATTGATGCGCTGCGCGGTGGTGAAGTCACCGATGGCGCGCAAGGACGACGCCACCGCCGCGATGGCGAACGGCAGCATCAGATTGCTGGCCATGGTCGGCCAGCCGAAATCGGAGACCGGAAAATGCACAAGGTGATCCGCCCGGTGTTCAATGTCATGCCAATGCACCTCGCCGAGCAGCAACGCCGCGACATAGCCGCCGCCGAGGCCGATCAAGACGGTATAGACCCGCCAGCCCGGCGAGCCCCAGACATGGACGACGACCATCACCAGGATGCAGCCAACGCCGAGCGCCGCGGGCATGCCCATGCCGTGTTCCATGGACTCTAATGGGTTGGTCACGCCGGTGAGAAGGTTGAAGCCGACGACGGCAAGCGTGAGGCCGCTCATCAGCATGGCAAAGCCGGCGATCTCGGTCGGCAAATAGGCGCGCAGCCGCCGCACCAGACCGCTGAGGACGAATTGAACGACGCCGGCGAAGATCGTCATGCCGGCGACCAGCGGCAGACCGCCTTGATGCGCGGCCAGAATGCTGACGGAAAAATATACGCCGGAGAACGACAGCGGCATCAGATAGCCGGAGCCGAACCCGCGCGCCTTCAGGCAGGACAGGATCGTGCCGACGCCCAGCGCCAGCATGCACACCGAGGTCATGTGCAGCGTCGCTTCATGGCTGGCATGGGCGGCATCGAGCACCAGCGTCGGAACAAAAAGCCCGACGGTGGTCGCGATCAGCACATGCTGGAGTGCCGCGATACCTTCGACCAGCGGCGGCGGGCGGTCTTCGACCCCATAGACGATATCGTTCGGCTTGGTTGGCGGCCGCGGCTTCCTGAACTTCCCGTCTTCGGGAAGGTCCTGCCAGAGCTCAAGCAACCGCGATATCGGAGACACGCTCGGGCCCTCCCGGGGGCACAATCTTCTCTAGTGCAGTAGGAAGTTTTCAAGTTTCTCAACGCACAATACTGGCGGCGGACGTGATTAAGACACCGTAAACGCGGACCGGCGCCGCCAAGTGACTTGTTGGGGAAATCGTCACATGGAAGTCATCGAGGACCGCCTGGGCAACGCCACCATGCTGCGCGTGGTCGGACGTGTCGACAGCTCGGTCGCAAAGCTCTTCGAGTCCAAGGTCGCCGATGTCGCGTCCCGCGACGGCGCCATCGTCGTCGATCTGCGCGAGATGAATTACGTATCGAGCGCAGGCCTGCGCTCTTTCATCATGCTGGCCAAGCACGCCCGTGCCAAGAACCGGACGATCTCGCTCTGCGCCATGCGCGAGGAGGTCGCTGAAATATTCGAGATCAGCGGATTGCTCGAACTGTTCACCATTCACGACACCGTCGAAGCCGCCATCGTCGGCCTGCCGCGCTAGCGCCGCGCCGTGTCCTCGCAAAAGGCAATCGCATCGCTGTTCGCCGCGCCCGATGACGCGCCACGCAGCCTTGCGGCCTGGATCCTGCTCAATGTCGTCGTTCTGGCGGTTTACAGCCTCGCCGGGCTTGTCATCATTCCGTTCGGCATTGGGCCGGCCAAGGTCAGCCCGATCTATCCGCCGTCCGGCGTCGCGATCGCGGCCGCGCTGATCCTCGGGCCGCGCATCCTGCCGGCGATTTTCATCGGGCAGTTCTGCAACGGCTTCCCGATGCTCGAACTGCCGCAAACCACGCTGCCGATCTATGCGCTCACCAATAGCGGCACCGGCATCGGCTCCGTGGCCGAGGCGATCACCGCGGTTGCCATCCTGCGCGGCTTTACCGGCACCTGGCATCCATTCGACCGGCCGCTTCACGTCGTCGTCTTTCTGCTTGGCTCCTGCCTTGTCGCCGCCGCAGTGGGCGGCACGATCGGAACGTTGTCACTCTGGGCGACCGGCTTCGTGCCGGCCGGCGAACTAGAGACGACATTCCTGACATTTGTTTTTGCCGATGCCGCCGGTATTGCGGTGTTCGGCGCGCTGATCCTCGCCTGGTACCGCGAACCGCATATCGACGGGTCCATCGCGGTCTGCGCGGCGCTGATCGTTGCGATCGTGCTGGTCATCGCCGGGCTCGAGGAGTGGCTGCGCTATCCGATCGACTATTTGTATTTGGTGCTGCTGCTGTTCGCTGGCTTCCGCGCCGGTCCCCGCGGCGTGACGCTCGCCGCGGCGGCGATCACCGTCGCCGTCATTCGCGCGACGGTGAGTGGCGTCGGCCCCTTCGTCGGCAACAGCACTAATGAATTGCTTCTGTTGCTGCAGCACTTCATGGGCGTGATCACGTTCACCGGGCTATTGCTCGCCGCCGTTCGCGGCCAGCAATTGGCGGCGGATGCGGCGCTGATCGCGCATAACCTGATGCTCGAACAACGCGTGGCGGAGCGCACGGCCGAAGTCGCCGAAAAGAACCGCTTGTTGGAAGAGAAGCAGGCGCGCATCGACGACGATCTGAAGACCGCGCAGATTCTGCAGGCCTCCATCCTGCCGACCGATTTCTCCGCCTATGCCGGGACCGCGATCGCGGCCTCCATGCGTCCGGCGCTCGAGGTCAGCGGCGATTTCTACGATGTCTTTCCGCTCGACGGCGGGCGGCTGGGACTCGCGATCGCGGACGTCTCCGGCAAAGGCGTGGCGGCGGCCTTCTTCATGGCGGTCACCAGGACGATGCTGCGGAGCGAAGCGCTGACCGGACGCGCACCGGCGGAGTGCGTGGCCCATGTCAATCAGACGCTGTGTTGCGAAAACCCCGTCGACATGTTCGTCACTGCGATCTATGCGGAGCTCGACGCCGGTTCGGGCGCGGTGAATTTCGTCAATGCCGGTCATTGCGAGCCGATCGTGCTCGACGGCAACGGCAACACCCGCCTGATCAAACGCTCGGGCAATCCGCCGCTCGGCGTGATGCCGAAACGCGCCTTCGCCGAACGCAATTTCGTGCTGGCGCCCGGCGAAATGCTGTTTCTCTATACCGATGGCGTGACGGAAGCGCACAATCACGACGGCGAACTGTTCAAGACCGAACGCCTGCTCGACATTGCGCGGCAATTCGGTCGCCGGTCGCCGCAGGAACTGATGCTGTCGGTGATCGACAATGTCGAGCGCTTCTCGGCGGGCACCGTGCAGGCCGACGATATTACCTGCCTTGTGGTTCGCCGCGACTTGCTCGCCTGACTTGTCTCAGCGCCTGGCCACGCCGCTATTCGCTTCGATCATCGCCGCCCATTGCTTGAGCTTGTCGTCCGCGACCAGCGGAAATCCGCCGTAATCCTGATACAACTCGATCGAACTTGCGCCGTAGGACACGCCCATCTGGATGGTGCCGTCAAAGTCTTTCGGCGTTTTCCGCCAGGTCTGAAATTCGATTTCCGGACCCATCCGCTGCATGGTCGCATAGATTCTGTGCAGCGGTCCCGGCAGCTCGGTGTCGAGGTCGTGGTTGTCGAACACGCAGCGCACGCCGATTTTCTGGCGGCAATTGCGCATGACGCCTTCGGTGAAAACCGGGTTGCCATTGCCCTGTCCGGCACCGGTCCGCAGCGGATTGACCGAGAGCACCAGCCGCGACGACGTCCACGGCGCGTAGTCCGCGAGTGCGCCGGTGAGGCAATCCCGGTACGCGGCGTCGGTAAAGCCGGCGGCACGCAGCGGCGCCGTCACGCCGTCATCGGTGGGAACGAAAAACGGCTCGGCCGTATATGACATGCAGGATGTGACCGCGACCTCCCGGATCAGCGGCTCCCGATCGAAGCGCGCGGCCACTTGCTGCTGGAGACGGGCCCAGGCTTGCCGATAGGCCGGGCTCCAGAACAGGCCGACACTGCGCGGTTTGCCATTATACATCGTCGCGATCGGCGCACCGCCGAGCGCTTTCGCCCAGTCCGGCGCCTCGAAGCCGCCCCAGACCCGAAGTTTGACGCCGAGCGGCTTGTCCGGATTCTTTTCGTTATAGGCGCGCACCTGCGCCAGCGCCTGGTCGATGACATTGTTGTCGCCGATCGCGGATTGTGGTGTCGGCTGCAATTGCTTCCAACTGGCGATCACGACCAGTCCGCCGAAGATGCCGGGCTTGGCATTGAGCGGCTCGAGCGTATTAACCGGGTCTCCGCCGGCGCCAACGAAGCGGTAGGCGCCCATGGACACGAGCCCGCGGATCGGCGCCTTGATGTCCTCGGCGTGCGCCAGACTCAGCGGCAACAAAGCGAGCGCCGTGCAGACGAACAACAGCCGGTTGGAAACGCGCATAGCCGTTCTCCAGAATAAATCAGCGTGGAAAAACATCAGAATGAATCGGCCGGCGATCATCGTATGCGGCGGGAGATTGGACGCGCCGGCCTTAGATTTGGTTAGCGGCACGCATAAAAAGATCCGCAGCCCTTCCACCACAGGCAACGCGGCTTGTCCTTGATGCGAAAACGGAAAAAGCCGCGGCGCTGTGGTTTCTCAACAGGGCGCAGCCAAAACGGTTACACCGCGCCGAACGACCCGATAAGCTAAGTCACGATTCCAGGCGCGCGGTGTGCATTGTGAAGTGGTTGCCTGCACGGCTTCTCAAGGCGGGTCGGCGGCAGTGCGATGAATAAGCTGACGGCGCAGGATACCTCCAACGGTTATCGCGCCGGCACGGCGCCGAAATGGCGGCCGATGCCGCGCGGGCTTGTCCTCACCATCCTCGCGATTTTGGCCGTTTGGCCGGCGGCGGCAAATGCCCAGAAAATCGACAGTGCGACGCCGCCTGCACCATCGACAGCGGCCAAGGTCGAACCGACGACCAATTCCGGATCGACATTCGACATCAATGCCAGCGCATCGGTCACCAGCGACTACAATTATCGCGGCTATACTTTGTCGGATCATCGGCCCAGCGCCTCGACCAATTGGGAGGCGACCTACAACATCTTCTTCGCCGGAATAAATGCAGCATCGGTGCAGATGCCGATGCTGTCGCAGATCCAGACCACCAGCTATGGCGGCATTCGTCCAGTGTTCGGCAATCTCACGGTCGAGACCGGTATCGGCTATTTCAGTTATCCCGGAAGCCCGATCGATATCTCCTATCCGGAATATTACATCGCGCCGAGCTACGCGCTGACGCCGAAGGTCAATGTCGGCGTGAACATCTATTACGCGCCCGACTATAGCCGCACCGGCGCCTGGGAGAACTACGCCTCGGTCACCGCCAAATACACATTCAGATTCTGGCCTGTCGGTCTCGGGCGAACTCGGGCATCAGAGTTTCGGCACCACCAAACCGACGGCGCTTGCCGCCGCGCTCAAGCTGCCCGACTACACCTATTGGAATTTCGGATTTGCTTACACGTACAAAGTCCTGACGTTCGACTTGCGCTATTTCGACACCACGCTGTCGAAGCAGAACTGCAATCTGATCACCGGCACCGCGCCTGTGGGCGCCGGATCGAACGGCTGCACGCCCGCGATCATCGGCACGCTATCGTGGAGCGCCAATCTGTCCGGGCTGAAATAGCGGCGAACGCTTGCGGCGTTAGACCGCGACCTTTTTCAAGAAGCCTTCGATCTCGGCGCGCAATTTGCCGACCGAGGTATCGACCGAGGTCGAGGCATCGAGCACGGTCTCGGCGGCGCTGCGGGTCTGCGAAGCGGCGCCCGATACTTTGCCGAGCGCCGAGACCACGAGGAACTCGTGCCGCGCGCGGCGTTGGCCGCATTGCGGCTGATCTCGGTGGTCGATGCGCTCTGCTGCTGTACCGAAGCGGCGGTGCTCGACGCATGCGTATTGATCTCGTGCATGCCCTGCTCGATGCTGTGCACCGCATCGACGGCGCCGCCGGTCGATTCCTGCACCGCGAGAATGTGCCGCGCGATCTCTTCGGTCGCCTTCGCGGTCTCCACGGCGAGCGATTTCACCTCTGCGGCGACGACGGCAAAGCCGCGACCGGCTTCGCCCGCGCGCGCCGCTTCGATCGTGGCGTTGAGCGCCAGCAGGTTGGTCTGTCCGGCAATGTTGCGGATGAGCTTGACCACGTCGCCGATCTTCTCGACCGCCGTGGTGAGACCGGCATACTCGCTGTTCGAGGCTCGGGCCTTCTCCACGGCGCCCGCGACCAGCTGCGTGGTCCGAGCGAGCTGGCCATTGATCTCCGCGATCGAAGCCGACAATTGCTCGGCCGCACCCGCGACCAGCGTGACATTGGCCGAGGCCTCGCCGGATTCCTTGAGCGCGCCTTCGGCGTGCTGCGTGGTTTCGTTGGACGACACGATCAGCGCATTGGCGGTCGACTTCATCGCATCGGTCGAGGTGCTGACGGTGCCGAGCATTTCCTCGACGCGGTCGCGGAAGGAACCGATCGCGCTTTCGGTGAGCAGCCGGCGGTTCTCCTGCGCCAGCATCGACTCGCGCTGGGTTTCGAGCCGCTGCTTTTCGGTGATGTCCTCGTGGGTCGCGACCCAGCCGCCGCCCGCCATCGGCTGCCGGGTGACGCGAATGAGCCGGCCGTCGGCAAGCTCATCGACCCGGCTTGATATCTTGTTCGAGGACAATTTTTCGAGCGCGCCGAGCTTCTTGTCGACCGCACCGGTGCTGGTCTCGCCCTTGAGGATGCCGTGGGTGACGCGATGGCCGATAATGTCCTCGTGTCGCGCGCCGACCTTCAGCAGTTCCGCGCGGCAGCCGATAGAGATTGGCATAACGCTCGTTCCACACCACGAGCCGCTTGTCGTCGTCGAACATGCAGATGCCGTGGGTGAGATTTTCCAGCGCGGTGTTGAAGCGCAGATTGATCTCCTCGATCGACACCTGCCGACGGATGCTGGCGGTGATGACGACGAGTTCGAGCAACGTGAGCACGATCACGACCGGAAGGAACAGCGCGCGCCGCTGCTCCGGCGTCGCCAAGGATCCGTGATGATCGGCCAACAGGTAGAACAGGCCGAGCCAGAACACAGCAATCATCGCCACGCCGAATAGCGGGGCGGGCCGCAACAAAGCACGGAGCCATTGCAATAAGCGCTGGGCAGACATTTGGCCGCTTCCTCAACGGCTTATTGCCATGGTGGAGGTATGAATTCGGTTAAGATTCTCCCATCAAGGCGACATCGGGTGCTAGGCTTGACGCCACCTGAAGCCGATAAAAGCGGTCAAAGCAGCCGATAAACAGGGAGAAACACGATGCTGGCGCCCGGCGCCTCGGTAAAGAACAGAATTGCCATGCATAATGGCAATGCGCTGAAGATCGGGCTGTTCGGCGCCAACTGCTCGTCCGGCCGCTCGGCAACGAAGGTGCCGGAGCGCTGGTCGGCAAGCTGGCCGGATTGCCTCAAACTGGCGCGGCTCGCCGACGAGGCCGGCCTCGATTTCATGCTGCCGATCGCGCGCTGGAAAGGCTATGGCGGCGATACCGATTTTCACGGCCGGTCGCTGGAGACCATCACCTGGGCCGTCGGGCTGCTCTGCGCCACCAAGCGCATGACGGTGTTCGGCACCGTGCATGCGCCGCTGTTTCATCCGCTGATCGCCGCCAAGGAATTCGTCACCGCCGACCACATCGGCGAAGGCCGCATCGGCGTCAATATCGTGGTCGGCTGGAACGAAGGCGAATTCGACATGTTCGGCGTCAAGCAGCGCGAGCATGACGTGCGCTACGACTATGCGCAGGAATGGATCGATATCGTCAAAGCCGCCTGGACGCGTGACGGCACGTTCGATTTCGACGGCAAATTCTTCCAGCTCAAAGGCGGCCGCGCCTATCCGAAGCCTTACGGCGACGCGCGGCCGCTGCTGATGAATGCCGGCTCGTCCGACGTCGGGCAGGCTTTCGCGCTGCGCAACTGCGACGCGTTTTTCGTCGCGACCGCGGGTTCGCGCAAATCGCTGGAAGGCAGCGCGGTCAAGGTCAATGAGGTCAAGACCGCCGCCGCCGCGCTCGGCCGCGACATCGAAGTCTTCACCGTCGGCCAGGTGATCTGCCGCCCGACGCAGAAGGAAGCCGACGACTATTACCAGCACGCCATCATCGACAATGCCGATTGGGGCGCGGTCGACGGCATGCTGGCGAACAAAAGCATGACGCCGCAGACCATGCCGACCGAGGAATACGAGGCCAAGCGGCGTTACTTCGCCGCCAACGCGATCGGCGGCTATCCGTTCGTCGGCACGCCGGACCGCATTGCCGAGGAGCTGACCATCATCAGCCAGGCCGGCGTCCGCGGCATCGGACTCTCCTTCGTCAATTATCTCGACGAGGTGCCGTATTTCTGCGACGAAGTGCTGCCGCGCCTTGCGCGTCAAGGCGTGCGTGGTAAGAACTGACCAACACTGCGACCTCTCCTGCAATGTGAAAGTCTCAAGGAAACACCCATGAATACCCAGATCCGTCCGCCGCGCATCGGCCCGCAGCCGTGGGACGTCGTCCGCACCAAGCTCGACCTGTCGCTGCCCTTCGCCAATATGCGCGACACGCCCTATTACCGCGATTGCGTCTGGGAGCAGTTCTCCAAGGCCGAGTACGAACGCCGCTACAAGGCGCTGCGGGCGAAGATGCGCGAGGAGAAGCTCGACGTCGTCATCGTCCCGGGCGGGCCGAGCCATTGGAGCTTCGGCGGCGGCATGCTGTGGCTGACCGGCCATTGGGAATGGCACGCGCTGTCGAGCTATGTGCTGGTGCCGCTCGAAGGCGAGCCGACCATGATCTATTCGATGGGTGGCACCCATGCCGAAGCGGTGCGGCGCCAGGTCGAAATCGCGGTCAAGGATGTGCGCCACAGCCGCAGCGGACGTTATGCGGACGTCATGGTGGAGCGCTTGCGCGAATTGAAGCTCGAGCGCGGCCGCATCGGATCTGATGGAGATCGATCCGCGCCACGGCGATTACATGCCGGTAAACCAATATCAATGTGCTGCACGATAACCTGCCCGACGCCGAGCTCGTCTTCACGGTCGGCTTCCTGCACGAGCTGCTCTCGATCCACAGCGCCGAAGAGCTCGATTGCGTGCGCAAGGCCGGCAAGCTGTGCGAGGACGCGATGAATGCCATGGTCGCGCGGGCCAAGCCGGGCGTGAAGGAATATGAGCTGCGCGCCGCGGCCGGCGCCGCCATTCTCGAGGGCGGCGGCGACATCGACTTTCTCATCATCGGCTCGACGCCGATGGACAATCCGGCGCAGGTCTTCGGCAATCCGCGCGCCGTCGTCGCGGGTGCTGAAGAAGGGCGACATCATCAATATGGAATTGGCCGCCGGCTATCGCGGTTATAGCGCGCAGATCGGCTCACCGATCTGCGTCGGCGAACCGAACGAGATGGTGAAGAAGTTCTGGCACGACGTGACGCTGCCCGGCTACCACAAGATCGTCGCCGAGATCATGCCGGGCAAGCACGTCGAGGCGATGCGCGAGGCGAGCAAATTCTTCCGCAACAACGGCTACCAATCGCGGCCGACGCAATGCCACGGCATCGATCTCGTCACCGACAAGCCGCATGTCGTCGCCGAGCACGTCTCGGCGGAAAAATTCGAGGAAGTGCTCAAGCCCGGCATGGTGATCATGGCCGAGCCTAATCCGATTACGATGGATGGGCTCTTTGGTATTTTCCTCGGCCACACATTCATCGTGACCGACAAAGGCCACGAAGTGGTCGACAATTTCCCGCTCGAGATCGCCGTGGCGAAGGGGTGAGAACTGCGTCTCTCCGCCATGCGGGGAGAGGTGACTATCCCGGCATCAGAAACTTGAAGTCGCAGCCTTCGTCGGCGCCGAGGATCTGCTCGGCGAACAGCTTGGCGTAGCCGCGCTTCGGCTTTTCCATAACGACTTTGGCCGCCGCGGCGCGTTTCTTCAGCTCGGCGTCATCGACCAGCAATTCGATCCTGCGCTGCTTCACCGACAGTTTGATGCGGTCGCCGGTGCGCACGAGGCCGAGCGGGCCGCCGGAGGCGGCATCCGGCGTCACGTGTAGCACGATGGTGCCGAAGGCGGTGCCGCTCATGCGCGCGTCGGAAATGCGGATCATGTCCTTGACGCCCTTCTGCGCGAGCTTCTTCGGGATCGGCAGATAGCCGGCTTCCGGCATGCAGGCCGGCGCATGCGGCCCGGCATTCTGCAGCACCAGAATATCCTTGGCCTCGACCTCGAGCGCCGGATCGTCGATCCGCGCGGCGAGATCTTCCAGCGAGGAGAACACGACCGCCCTGCCCTCGTGCTCAAACAATTTAGCGTCGGCGGCAGAGCGCTTGAGGATCGCGCCCTGCGGCGCCAGATTGCCGAACAGCGCGACCAGGCCGCCTTCGGCTTCGAGCGGCTTGCCGCGCTCGGCGATGATGGTGCGATCGACATAGCCCGTGTCGTCGTCTTCGAGGCGCTCGCCGAGCGTCTCGCCGGTCACCGTCATGCAGTCGAGATGGAGCATCGGCTTCAATTCGCGCAGCAGCGCGCCCATGCCGCCGGCGGCGCAAAAATCTTCCATGTAGCCGTTGCCGACCGGCTTGAGATTGACCAGAACCGGCGTCTCGTCGGAGAGCTTGTTGAGCCGCTCGAGCGACACTTTCACGCCGGCGCGGCCGGCGATCGCGGTGAGGTGGATGACCGCATTGGTCGAGCCGCCGAGCGCGAGCAGGACGCGTAGCGCATTCTCGACGGATTTTTCATTCACGATCGCGGTCGGCCTGCGCTTCGAGCCGATCAGCTTCACCGCGGCAAGCCCGGTCGCTTCCGCCGCACGCAAGCGGTCGGCATGCACCGCAGGGATCGCGGCAGTGCCCGGCAGGCACAGGCCGAGCGCCTCAGTGAGACAGGCCATGGTCGAGGCGGTGCCCATCACTGCGCAGGTGCCCGCCGTCACCGCGAGCTGGCCTTCGACCTGCGAGATTTCTTCGGCGTCGATGTCGCCGGCGCGAAAGCGCGCCCAGAAGCGGCGGCAATCGGTGCAGGCGCCGAGCCGCTCGCCGCGATACCGTCCCGTCATCATCGGGCCGCCGATCAGCGAGATCGCCGGACGATCCGCCGACACCGCACCCATGAGCTGCGCCGGCACGGTCTTGTCGCAGCCGCCCATCAGGACGACGGCGTCCATCGGCTGGGCGCGGATCATTTCCTCGGTGTCGATCGCCATCAGATTGCGGAATTTGAGGCTGGTTGGCGTGAGAAAGACTTCGCCGAGCGAGATCGTCGGGAATTCCAGCGGCAACGCGCCCGCGGCCAGGACGCCGCGCTTCACCGCCGTCAGGAGTTCGGGAAAGTGCCGGTGGCAATTGTTGAAGTCGGAGCCGGTAAAGGCGATGCCGACCACCGGCTTGTCGAGAAACGTGCGGGAATAGCCCATCGACTGGGCGAAGGAGCGGCGCAAATAGCGCGAGAAATCCTTGTCGCCGTAATCGGTGAGGCCGTGGTTCAGGCCAGTGACGGGGTCTGACATCTTTTTTTGCGCCGACGGTTCATGGGGTCGGCGCAGTATAGCGAGAGGAATCTGCAAGCGAAACGATGGCGGAATCCGCCGCAGGCCCCGGCCCCGGCGAAACTACTCGGCTAATTCAGGTGCGGCGATCAGCCCTGCACAAGCGCGCGGGTCGGTCGCGGCGGCGGCGACTTGATCTCGCCGCGGGCCGTGGCGATGCCCATTTCCAGGCTGTCGGCGATGCGATGGGCGCGATCGATGAACAACGCCGCTGCGGCCGGCGGGCAGACCTCTTGCGCCGTCATGACGAACAGTTCCAGCCAGCGATTGAAATGCTCGGTGTCGATGCCAAGCGGCAGATGCTTCACCATCGGCTGGCCGTGATAGCGCCCGCTCATCAGCACCACTGACGACCAGAAGTTGGAAAGCCGAGCGTAATGACCCTCCCAATCTTCGACATGGCGGGCGAAGACCGGGCCGATCAGCGGATCCTGTTGCGCGCGGGCATAGAAGCTGCGCACCAGCCGGTCGATCATCGCGTCGTTGATCCCGGTGCGCTCGACGATGTCGGCGATCAGGAGATTGCGGCGGGCTTCGCCGTCTTCGCGTGTTTCACTCATACGCACACCAGCTAGTTAGGACGCACCATTGCAGGGTCGAGCTGCAGCAGGGACGCCAGGGATTTATGCGGCTTGATCAGGTCGGCGAGCGTGTAGGTATCGAGCACCGCCAGGAACGCCTCGGTGGCTTCGCGCAGCGCGCCGCGCAGCACGCAGGCGCGTTCGATCCGGCAATAGCCGCGTTGCTCAAGGCAGCCGACAATACTGAGATTGTCCTCGGTATCGCGGACCACCTGGCCGAGATTGATCTCGTCCGGCTCGCGCTTGAGTTGCAGGCCGCCGCCGCGGCCGCGCACGGTATCGAGATAGCCGTTTTGGCCGAGATCGTGCACGACCTTGGTCAGATGATGCCGCGAAATGCCGAAGCTTCGCCGCAATCTCGTCGATTGTCGTGAGCCGGCCGGCATGGAGGCCGACCTGGATCAAGACACGCAACGCGTAATCGGTGTGAAGAGTAAGCCGCATCGTTCCGACCCGTGCGGCGGCGCATAGGCCAGGTTCGCTAAAAGATGTATTTCAAATACATCTTTTTGTCAAACCCGTCCCGGCGGAATTTCTCGAGGCTCAACGCCGCGCATATCGGCATTTAATTCAATGCATAACGGCGCGGCATTTTTTCTCCCCAAAGCACCTCGACAAACTCCCTGGAACCGCTCTAAAAAGGCTTGTTCCTGTGCCTTTGCCGGGCAAGAAGACCACATTCGAAAAGACCAGAAATCATGGATTACAGGGGCTTTTTTACCGACGCGCTGGAGCGCCTGCATGGCGAGCGCCGCTATCGGGTATTCGCCGATCTCGAGCGCATCGCCGGGCGTTTCCCGCATGCGGTCTGGCACACTCCCGACGGTCCGAAGGACATCGTGGTCTGGTGCTCGAACGACTATCTCGGCATGGGCCAGCATCCCAAAGTGATCGGCGCCATGATCGAGACCGCCTCGCGCATGGGCACCGGCGCCGGCGGCACGCGCAATATCGCCGGCAACAATCATCCGCTGGTCGAGCTCGAGCGCGAGCTGGCCGATCTGCACGGCAAGGAAGCGGCGCTGGTCTTCACCTCCGGCTATGTCTCCAACGAGACCGGCATTTCGACACTCGCCAAGCTGATGCCGAACTGTCTCATCCTCTCTGACGCGCTGGAACCACAATTCCATGATCGAGGGCGTGCGCCAGGCGCTATTGCGAGAAGCAGATCTTCCGTCACAACGACATGGCGCATCTCGAAGAGCTGCTCGCCGCGGCCGATCCGGCGCGGCCGAAGCTCGTCGTGTTCGAGAGCCTCTATTCCATGGACGGCGACGTCTCGCCGGTCGAGCGCATCTGCGAGCTCGCCGAGCGCTACGGCGCCATGACCTATATCGACGAAGTGCACGCGGTCGGCATGTATGGCCCGCGCGGCGGCGGCATCAGCGAGCGCGACGGCGCTGCGCACCGCGTCGATGTCATCGAGGGCACGCTCGCCAAGGCCTTCGGCTGTCTCGGCGGCTATATCGCCGGCTCCGCCGCGTTGATCGACGCGGTGCGCTCCTACGCGCCGGGATTCATCTTCACCACCGCTCTGCCGCCGCCGGTCTGCGCCGCGGCGACCGCCGCCATCCGCCACCTGAAGACATCGAGCTTCGAGCGCGAGCGGCAACAGGACCGCGCCGCGCGCACCAAGGCGGTGCTCGCGGCGGCGGCGCTGCCGGTGATGATGAACGACACCCATATCGTGCCGGTCTTTGTCGGCGATCCGGAATTGTGCAAGCAGGCGAGCGATCTGCTGCTCACGCACCACGGCATCTATATCCAGCCGATCAATTACCCGACCGTGCCGAAAGGCACCGAGCGGCTGCGCATCACGCCGAGCCCCTATCACGACGATCGGCTGATCGACGCGCTCGCCGAAGCTTTGGTCGATGTGTGGCAGCGGCTCGGTTTGCCGCTGAAAGAACGCGCACTCGCGGCGGAATAACGCTCGCCTTTCGGCTTATTTTTGCGGTGACGCCTTCCCCGCCAGCCGCGGCGCGGCAAGGCCGACCGAAATCGTCACCACCAGAAAGCGCGCCAGATGATGCGCCCCGACATAGACGGGGTCGAGATGCAGCGCGAGCGCCAGCACCATCATCGTATCCTGCGCGCCGGGCGAGAACGCGATCACGATATTGGCGATCGAGAACGGAAAATAATGCGCGACGATGAGAATGAACGCGGTCGCAACACTCATCGCTACCGTGAATGATCCAAGCGCGGCGCCAAGGTAGCCGGCCAGCATACGCACCGAAGTATTGGCGAAGCGCGAGCCGACCAGTGCGCCGAGCGCGATCACCGACGCCGAGCCGAGCCACAACGGCAATGCCGCTTGCACGAGTTCGGTGCCATGCAGAAGGCCGGAGCCTGCCATGGCGCCGAACATGAGTCCGCCGGGAAATCGCAATCGCACGAAGATCAGCGCGAAAACCGTCGCGACCGTGACCAGCAAGATCATCTGGCCGAGCACGGCGAGATCAGCCTCACCGCGCGCCGCCGGCAGCGCCGGCACGACAAATCCGAACAACGCCAAACCGTTCGGCAGGCCGAGGACGAGAAGCAGAACGCGCACGGTCTGCACGATGGCGATCGCGCGCAGGTCGCCGCCGAGTTCGGTCGACAGCGAGATCACCTGCGCCATGGCGCCCGGGCTCGCACCCAACAAGGCCGAGAACATATCCCAGCCGTGCACGATCCGCAGATAAGCCATCGTGGCGCACATCATGGCGAGCGAGCAGACCATGAGGAGAAGGACGCTGCCTGGCCAGGCGGTGACGCCGTGCAACGTCTCCGGCGTCACGACCGTGCCCAGGAGGATGCCGACGATCACGTAACAGACACGAGCCAGCGGCAAGGGCACCCGCATCGGGCGGCCGAGCAACGCCGCCGCCGCGACGAAGACCACCGAACCGGAAACCAGAGCTGCCGGAAGATTGAACAGGAGGAAGCTCACGCCGCCGACGAGCGCGATTGCCAGCGTTTCAGCCGTCTCAATCAGCACGCGCTGTTGCGGAAGGATGGATCGCATTGACGCGCCATGAATGCCCGCTGCGGCCGGGGCCGTCAACGCACCATGTCAGAATAAAAGGTCGTCATTGCGAGCAGAGCGAAGCAATCCAGGGCCGCTCGCTCCGAGGCTGGATTGCTTCGTCGCTTCGCTCCGCGCAATGACGGGAACGCGCCTATTTACTGAGACTCCACGGCCGCATAGCCCGCTCATGGACAGTCCCGCTAAACTGTGGTGACCTAACAAAAATCGAGCCAAAACAAGGGCCGAATACGCGGGTCACGTACGCGCGGACACTGGCGGGAGGTTTCAAGGTCGGCTCATGCTGCAAGGGTGGATCGTCGTCGCCATTGCGCTGGCCTATATCGGCCTGTTGTTTCTGGTCGCGAGCTATGGCGACCGCATGCGCGGGCTCACGCGCGGCACCTCGTCCCGTCTCCTGATCTATCCGCTGTCGCTCGCCGTCTACTGCACGTCGTGGACGTTCTTTGGCTCGGTCGGCATTGCCTCGCGCACCGGCTTCGACTTTCTCACCATCTATATCGGCCCGTTGTTGATGATCGGCCTGGGCTATCCGCTGCTCATCCGGATCGTGCGGCTCGCCAAGGCGCAAAACATCACCTCGATCGCCGATTTCGTCGCGGCGCGTTACGGCAAGAGCCCCGCGGTGGCGGCGACGGTCGCGCTGATCGCCATTATCGGCATGATCCCTTACATCGCCCTGCAGCTCAAAGCAGTGTCGGCCTCGGTCTCGACCATTCTTGCCGCGACGCCGGATCACACGCCGATCCTGGGCGACGTCACGTTGTTTGTCGCGCTCGCGATGGCCACGTTCGCGGTGCTGTTCGGCACCCGCCACACCGACGCCACCGAGCACCAAGATGGGCTGATGCTGGCGATCGCGACTGAATCGATCGTCAAGCTTCTGGCCTTCACGGCGGTCGGCATTTTCGTCACCTTCGTGATGTTCCACGGCCCGTTCGATTTGTTGGCGCGCGCGATGCAAAAGCCGCAGGTCGCCGCCATGCTGACCAGCGCGCCGCAATTCGCGCCGTTCGCCGCGATGACGGCGCTGTCGTTCTTCGCCATCGTTCTGTTGCCGCGGCAATTCCACGTCTCGGTAGTGGAAAACCACGGTGAGGCCGAGATCCGCCGCGCCGCCTGGATGTTTCCGGTCTATCTGGTGCTGATCAATCTGTTCGTGCTGCCGATCGCGATGGCGGGGCTTTTGAGCTTTCCCAGCCGGACACGTCGACAGCGACATGTTCGTCGTGGCGCTGCCGCTCGCCGCGCATTCCGAACTGATCACGCTGATCGCCTTTATCGGCGGGCTGTCGGCGGCGACCGCGATGGTGATCGTGGAGACGGTCGCGCTCGCGATCATGGTGTCGAACGATATTGTCGTGCCGCTGGTGCTCAAGCGCCGCGCCGCGCTCAATGGCGGCAGATCTCAACAGGCCGGCGATGCCGGCGCGCAACTCCTGACGACGCGGCGCATCGCCATCTTCGTCATCATGCTGCTGGCCTATATCTATTACCGCTCGGCCGGCCCGGCACAGCTCGCCTCGATCGGGCTTCTGTCCTTTGCCGCGGTGGCGCAATTCGCCCCGGCGATGTTCGGCGGGCTCGTCTGGCGGCGCGGCACCGCGCTCGGCGCCATTGCCGGCATGAGCGCCGGCATTCTGATCTGGGCCTATACGCTCCTGCTGCCGAGCATTTCCGACGCCGGCATCGTCGGGGCGAGCATCCTGCGCGAGGGGCCGTGGGGCTTCGCTTTGTTGCGGCCGCAGGCGCTGTTCGGCGCCAGCCTGCCGCCGCTCGTGAACGGCGTATTGATGAGCCTCGCCTTCAATGTCGCGCTTTATATCTGCTGCTCGTTGCTGCGCCGCCCGACCGCCATCGAGCAGATGCAGTCCGATCTGTTCGTGCCCTCCTCGCTCAAGCCGATGGCGCCGAGCTTCCGGCTGCGCCGTGCCTCGGTCACCGTCGATGAGCTGATCACGACGGTCGCGCGCTATCTCGGCCAAGAGCGCACCCGCGAATTCGTTCGCGAGCTTTGCCGTCACGCGCCGCATCGATCTCGATCCGCAGGCCGAAGCCGATTTCCAGTTGCTGCAATATGGCGAATATCTGCTCGCCTCCGCGATCGGCGCGGCATCGTCGCGGCTGGTCCTGTCGCTCGCTGCTGCGCAAAGGCAATGTCTCGACCCAGGCGGCGCTGAAACTGCTCGACGATGCCAATGCCGCCATCCATTACAACCGCGAGATCCTGCAGACGGCGCTCGACCACGTGCGCCAGGGCATCGCGGTCTTCAACAAGGAACAGGCACCTGGTGTGCTGGAATCGCCAGTTCGGCGAGATTTTCGACCTGCCGCACGGCCTCACCCGCGTCGGCACGGCGCTCGCCGAGATCCTGCGTTCACATCGCCCAGCATGCCGAGCGCAACGGCAGGGATACCGACGCGTTCATCGCCGAGCGCGTCGCCCATTACACGTCGGAAGACGAGCCGTTCCTGGAACGCTTCACCGATCGCGGCCTGGTCGTCGAAGTGCGCACCAATCGCATGCCGCGATGGTGGCCTGGTCACGACCTTCACCGATATCACGCCGAGCGTGAAGGCCGCCGAAGCACTGGAACGCGCCAATGCGACGCTGGAGGGCCGCGTGCGCGAGCGCACCGGCGAATTGACTCGGCTCAATGCCGAGCTCGAGCGCGCCAAAGCCGAGGCCGATGAAGCCAATGTGTCGAAGACGCGCTTCGTTGCCGCGGCGAGCCACGACATCCTGCAGCCGCTCAATGCGGCACGGCTTTATGTGACGAGCCTGATCGAGCGCCAGCGCGCCGGCGAAGAGTCCGATCTGGTGGCGAACATCGACGCGTCGCTCGAAGCCGTCGAGGAGATTTTCACCGCGCTACTCGATATTTCGCGGCTCGACACCGGCGCCATGAAGCCCGAATTCGCCAATTTCCGCATCGATGATCTGTTGCACCGGCTCGAAGTCGAATTCGCGCCGATCGCCCGCGCCAAAGGCCTGAATCTCGTCTTCGTGCCGTCCAGTCGCACTATCCGCTCCGATCGCCGCCTGCTGCGGCGGCTGTTGCAGAACCTGATCTCGAACGCGATCAAATACACGCCCGAGGGTCACGTGCTGGTCGGCTGCCGCCGCCGCGGCGACAAGCTGCGCATCGAGGTGCACGACACCGGCATCGGCATTCCGCAGGCCAAGCGCCGCGCCGTCTTCAAGGAATTCCATCGGCTCGATCAGGGCGCGCGGGTGGCGCGCGGGTCGGCCTCGGTCTCTCGATCGTCGAGCGCATCGCGCGCGTGCTCGACCGCGAGGTCGAGGCTGCGCTCGAATGCAGGCGAGGGCGCGGGTCACGGCTCGCGCTTCTCCATCGAAGTGCCGCTGCGCCGCGGCGGGCTCGTCGCCGCGAAAACCGCGCGCCGCGCCGCGCCCCGACTGATCGGCCGGCTCGACGGCATGGTGGTGCTGTGCATCGACAACGAGCGCGTCGATTCTCGACGGCATGGAAACGCTGTTGAGCGGCTGGGACTGCCGCGTCACTCACGGCACGGATCTCACCGAAGCGCTGGCCGCGATCAATGCCGGGCGAGGCCGAGCCCGACGGGCTTCTGGTCGACTATCACCTCGATGACGGCAACGGCATCGGCGCCATTGCCGAGCTGCGCCGGCGCCTCGGCGCCATATTCCGGCGATCCTGATCACCGCCGACCGCACGCGCCACGTGCGCGAGGAGGCGCGCATCGAGGGCGTGCAGGTGCTCAACAAGCCGATGAAGCCGGCGTCGTTGCGCGCGCTGATCACGCAGTGGCGGGTCCAACGCATCGCTGCCGAATAAGGCCTAGCTCTCCTTCACCGGAACTTGCGGCCATTGACCGGCTTCGATCTTGCCGGCGGCGATCACGGCTTGGGTCCGGCTTTCGACGCCGAGCTTCTGCAGGATCGCCGAGACATGCGCCTTCACGGTGGCTTCCGACACGCCGAGCTCATAGGCGATCTGTTTGTTGAGGAGACCGCCGAGAGCATCATCAGGACGCGCACCTGCTGCGGCGTCAGCGTCGACAGCCTGGCGATGACGGCGGCGCTCTCGGCATCGGCGTCGCGCTGCAGATCGACGTCGGGCGGCGTCCATACTTCGCCTTGCAGCACCTGCCCCACGGCCTGACGCAGCGCATCGACTCCGAGCGTCTTGGGGATGAAGCCGGACGCGCCGAATTCCATGCAGCGCCGAATTACGGCTGGATCGTCATTGGCCGAGACTACGACGATGGGCAGGCTCGGATATTGCGCGCGCAGATACATCAGGCCGGAAAAGCCGCGCACGCCGGGCATGTGCAGATCGAGCAGAATGAGATCGACGTCGCCGCCGCGCTCGAGGACGTCGGTCACCTCCTCGAACGTGCCGGCCTCGGCAATGTCGGCGCGATCGAACAGGCCGTTGACCGCTTCGCGCAACGCGCCGCGGAACAGCGGATGATCATCGGCAATCAGCAAATGATGAAACTCGGCCTCGCTCACAGTCACGCCTCAATCCAGCATGCGAGGAATCATGTTACCGCCAATCGGCATGAGCGCCAATCGCAAGCGCTGCCGGCCGAACGGGTAATCGAACAGATCACGATTCGACCCGCGGTGCAGCGTCGTGCGCCGCACCGCCTTCACTTCCCCGTTTGCCGAAATTACGCACCCGTTCCGCGGTGATGAACAGGAGCGGAATGATGAAAATGCCGAACATGGCGCGCCGCGATCATGCCGCCGAATACCGCCGTGCCGACCGCGTGCCGGCTCAATCATGCCGGCGCCGGTCGCGACCACCAACGGGATGAGGCCCGAGATGAAGGCGAAGCTCGTCATCATCACAGCACGGAACCGCACGCCCGCAGCCTCGACGGCCGCCGCCGTCGATGTCCTTGCCCAGCTCGCGCCGCTCGATCGCAAACTCGACGATCAGGATGCCATTCTTGGCGGCGAGCGCGATCAGCACCACCAATCCGATCTGCGCATAGACGTCGATGCTGTAGTCCGGCCGATGCCACCGCGACGATGCGCCGACGACGCCGACGCTACCGAGAGCAACGCCGGGATCGGGATGTTCCAGCTCTCGTAGAGCCCGACCAGGAACAGATAAGCGAACAACACCGCGAGAGCGAGATGATGCCGCGTCTGGCCGCCCGCGGCCTTTTCCTGCAACGCCGTCGCCGGTCCACTCGTAGCCGTAGCCGGGCGGCAGCGTCGCGGCCGAGAGCGCTCCATCGCCGCGAGCGCTGCGCCCGAGCTTTAGCCGGCGGCTTCGGCGCACCGATGATGGTGACGCCACGGAAGCCGTTGTAGCGCATCACCGTCTGTGGCCCCAGCACCACTTGCGCGTCGGCGAACGCTCGCATCGGCACCATCGTTGCCCTTGGCGTTGCGCACGTTGATGCTGATCGATGTCGCTCGATCTGATCGCGAAATGGCGCATCGGCCTGCATGTTGACCTGCCAGGTGCGGCCGAACACGTTGAAGTCGTTGACGTAGAAGCTGCCGAGCATCGACTGCAGCGCGTTGAACATGTCGCCGATCTTGACGCCCAGCATCTGCGCCTTGTCGCGGTCGATGTCGAGATAGATCTGCGGCGTGTTGGCGGCATAGGTGGTGAATACGCCGGCGAGCTGGGGTTGCTGGTTGGCGGCGACGGTCAGTGCGCGCATCACCGCGGCGACGTCGGTCGCCGACTGGCCCTGCAGCGCTTCGAGCACATATTGGAATCCGCCGGTACTTCCCAGGCCCATAATAGGCGGCAGGTTGAAGGAAAGGCGATGGCGCCCTGGATCGCGGCCAATTGCGGCCGCAGTTTTGCGATGATCGCATTGGCGCTTTGCGCCCGATCGGTGCGCTGCTCGTAAGGCTTGAGCCGGATGACAAAGAAGGCCTGTTGGAGGCGGCCAGGCAGTCGAGGAAATTCAGCCCGACCACCGACAGCACGCCTTCGACGCCCGGGATCGGGCGCACGATTTCCTCGACCTGCTTGACGACCGCTTCGGTGCGCTTGACCGAAGCGCCTTCCGGCAGCCGCATAGCGGCGAAAATCGCGCCCTGGTCCTCGGCGGGCAGGAAGCCTGCGGTGTCCTTTGAAGATGAGACCGCGACCGCGAGCACCCCGGCGGGGACGACAATGCCGACGATGGCGACCGCACCAGCCGGCGCACCACCCCCACGTAACCGTCGCGCGCGCTTGTCGATGCCGCCGAGCACATAACGCATCGGGCCGCTCGGCCGCTGGCCGCGCTTAGCAACACCGCGCATAAAGCCGGACTCAGCGTCAGCGCGTTGAGCGCCGAGATCAGCATCGAGACCGAGACCGCGACGGCGAATTGGCGGAACAGTTGGCCGGTGATGCCGGGGATGAATGCGACCGGCACGAACACCGACAGCAGTACGAGGGTGATGGCGAGGATCGGGCCGGTGATCTCGGCCATCGCCGGCTTGCAGGCTTCGGGGATCGACAGTTCAGGCTCTTCCTCGATCACCCGCTCGATCTTCTCGACGACGACGATAGCGTCATCGACGACAATGCCGATGGCGAGGACCAGCGCCAACAGCGACACCGTATTGGCGGAATAACCGATCATCAGCAGGACCGCGAAGGTGCCGATGATCGACACCGGCACCGCAACCAGCGGGATCAGCGTCGTGCGCAGCTTGCCGAGGAAGAGAAACACCACGATGGCGACGAGGATGATGGCCATCACCAGCGTCTTGACGACCTCGACGATGGTCGCGTTCACGAAGACGGTGGTGTCGAAGAAGACGTTATAAGTGAGATCGGAGGGAAATCGCCCCGCCAGCGTCGTCATGGTGTCGCGCACCTGCTTGGCGACGTCGACCGCGTTCGAGCCTGGCGACTGATAGATGCCGATCGCCGCTGCCGGCGCGCCGTTGAAACGGCTGTAGCGATCTTCCGATTGGCGCCCATCTCGACGCGGGCGACGTCGCTCACGTGCACCAGCGAACCATCGGGATTGGAGCGCAGGATGATATTGGCGAATTCCTCGGGCCGGCTGAGCCGGCCGGTGGTCTTGATATTGATCTGAAACTGCTGGTCCGGCGAGGACGGCGCGGCGCCGATGCGGCCGAGCGCGGCCTGAACGTTCTGGCTCTGCACGGCAGTAATGACGTCGTTGGGCGTCAGATTGAGCTCGGTCAGCCGCTGCGGGTCGAGCCAGATGCGCAGCGAATAATTCGAGCGGACCGAACAGGACGACCTGGCCGACGCCCTTGATGCGGGCCAGCGGATCAATGACGTTGATGACCGCGTAATTGCTCAGATAGACCGCGTCGTAGGTGTTCTTGGGAGAATAGAGATTGATGACCTGCAGCAGCGCTGCCGACTTCTTGCGCACGCTCAGGCCCGAACGCTGCACCTCGTCGGGCAATTGCGGAATGGCGAGGCTCGCGCGGTTCTGCACATTGACGGTGTTGATGTCGGGATCGGTGCCGAGCGCGAAGGTGACATTAAGGGTGTAACTGCCGTCGGAGCCGCTCGCCGACTGATAATACAGTGCGTTGTCGACGCCGTTGATCTGCTCCTCGATCGGCTGCGCCACCGTGGTCTCGACCACTTCGGAATCGGCGCCGGGATAATTTGCCGTCAGCGTGACCTGCGGCGGCACGATGTCGGGAAATTGCGCGATCGGTATCGCTGAAATTGCGATCAGGCCGGCCAGCGTAATGACGATGGCGATGACGATGGCAAAGCGTGGCCGGTCGATGAAAATGTTTGAAAACATTGCGCGGGACTATTTGCTCGGTGTGTCCGGCAATACGTTTGCCGCCACGACCTGGCCGGGGTGCACCTTCTGGATGCCGTCGATGATGACGCGTTCGCCCTCCTTGAGCCCGTTCGCGATCTCAATGTCCTTGCCGTGATCGGAGCCGGTGGTGACACGCCGCTGCTCCACCTTCTTGTCGTCGCCGACGACCAGCACATAATGGCCGGCCTGATCGAGCAGCACGGCGGCCTGCGGCACGAGCAGCGCGTAGCGCGGCTTGCCGCGCTCGACGATGACGCCGACGACGCCGCCGGGGATGAGCTCGCCGTTCGGGTTCGGCAATTGCGCGCGGGCGGTGATCGTGTCGGTATCGGGGTGAACCTGAACGTCGAGAAAATTCGTCAGCCCCGGCTGCGCATAAATGCTGCCGTCGGGCAGCCTGATGTGAACCGTCACATGCGGATCTTGATCGGTCGATGCTGCAACTCGCTTGCGATATTCGACGACATCGGCCTCGCTCGCCTGGAACGAGACATAGATCGGATCCTGGCTGACGATGGTCGCCAGCACCCCGGTCGAAGGGCTGACCAGATTGCCGACGGTGAAATTGGCGATGCCGATGCGGCCGTCGATCGGCGCGCGGATCTCGGTGTAGCCGAGACTGATCTTGGCCTGTTCCAGCAAAGCTTGCGCCTGCAATATATCGGCCTGTGCCGACTGTTCCGCGGCCAAGTTCTGATCGACCGTCGATTGCGGGACGTTCTGGTTTTTCACCAATTCCTGGGAACGCTTCAATTGCAGATTGGCGTTGACCTCATTGGCCTTGGCCTTGGCGACATTGGCCTCCTGCTGGTCGACCGCCGCTTTGTAGGTGTCCGGCTCGATCCGAAACAGAAGATCGCCGGCCTTGACCATCTGGCCTTCGGTGAAATTGCGCTGCCCGATGAAGCCGGTCACGCGCGCGACGATGTCGACCTTGTCGATGGGCACGACGCGGCCGATGAAATCGCCGGTTTCCGTGACTTGGCGTTTCGTCACGGGAATGACCGAAACCGCCGGCGGAGGGGCCGCCTCCTGGGCCAAAGCTGCCCCACACAAGGCTGCCCCACAAAGGATAAGCACCACTACCGGGACTATGAACGCACTGAACCTTGGTCTCATGCTCAACCCGCGCATCGGCTGTTCCTGCCGCTGTGCGCAAATCTGCACTAATTTTTGTGGTCTGTCGCCGGGACGCGGCGCATGCGCGCCACGCGCAAACCGCTTCGCATGATCATGTTTCACAATATTTTCGCATTGCCCACGAATGGGGCACGCCAAGATTTTACAAAGCGGGAGGCCGATCCGGCGTCAGCTTGCCAGCGTTTCCTTCGGCGCCGACGCCTGCGCGACCATTACATCGGCCGGCCTCACCACTTTGCCGTCGCCGTTCATGTCGCCGCGGCCGGCCTCGCCCGGACGACCGAAGCGGGCGGCGAGAAAATCGATGAAGGTCCTGGTCTTGGCGGACGGATTGCGGCTCGGATAGACGGCATAGACCGGCGTCTCGTGGGTCCGGTAGCCGGGCATGATCCGGACCAGGCGGCCAGCCTTGAGATGATCCTCAACCAGATAGTCCGGCGCCAGCAGCAAGCCACAGCCGCTCAGCGCCGGCGGCAGCAATACGTCGCCGCTGCTGGCCTGGAAACGGCCGGTCACTTGCGCCACCTCTTCCTTGCCGTCGCGATCGATAAAGCTCCAGAGCTTCAATCTCTGCGCCACGGTCCCGTTGTAGATCAAGCATTTGTGCGCGACGAGATCGGCCGGTTTATGCGGCGCCCCCTTCCTCTCCAGATAAGCGGGCGCAGCGCAAAGAATGATTTCGAGCGTGTAGAGCTTGCGCGCGATCAGGCTTGAGCTTTCCAGATGTCCGAAACGAATTCCGAGGTCAAAGCGCTTCTCGACCAGATCGACATAGGGATCGTCGAGGCTGAGATCGATCGACACGTCCGGGTATTTGACAAGATAATCGGCGACCGCCGACGCGAGCAGATGCGTGCCGAATGAGACTGGCGCGGTGACGCGCAATTGACCGCGCGGCGAGGTTTGCATGTCGCCGGCGGCTGTTTCCGCATCCTCCATTTCGGCAAGGATGCGCACGGCGCGCTCGTAATAGTCCTGACCTGCTTCGGTCGGGCTCACCTTGCGCGTGGTGCGATTGAGAAGGCGCACGCCGAGCCGGTCTTCCAGCGTTTGCACGTGCTTGCTGACCATGGCGGGCGACATGCCGAAGTGCCGCGCCGCCGCGGCGAAGCTCGCGGAGTTAACGACCTTGGCGAACACTGCCATTCCGACAAAGCGATCCAAAGCCGCGATCCTTGTGCTGGGCCGACGGCCCTCAAAATCCAAGGAACCAAGGAACCGTAGGCAGATCAAAGGCATCTATGCCGGCCCGACCAGCGCGCTACAGCCGCTCTGCTCAGGCCAGCAATGTGCAAACCGCATGAACACCATAGCGCCGAAACGGGTCTAGGTGCAGCGGCCGAGGAACTGCAAAATCACCTCGCGCCGGTGCGGATGGGCGCGGTGCTCGGCGACATAGATGCCTTGCCAAGTGCCGAGCGCCATGGCGCCGTCGATGACCGGCACCTGCAGCGACACGCCATTGAGCATGGATTTGATATGCGCCGGCATGTCGTCCGGCCCTTCCACCTCGTGCACATAACCGGCATGAGCGGGCGCCAGCCGTTTGAGCGCCGTCACCAGATCGGTGCGCACATCGGCGTCGGCGTTTTCCTGGATCACCAGCGATGCCGAGGTGTGCTTGAGATAGAGCAGGAGCGTGCCATCGCGCGCCTTCGCGGACCTGAGAAAAGCTTCAACGTCGCGCGTGATTTCAAAAAATCCTTCGCCCGACGTGTCCACGGTCAGAGCCGCCGTCGCGACGGTTTCGACCGGCGTGGTCTTGACGGGCGACAGTTTGCTCACGCCGCAAGCTCCCGTGTCAGCTCTTGCTGAAAATCTGCTGCTGCGCCTTGTCGACCATGTCCTTGAAACGATGCCACACCCGGTTGGCAAAGTCGGTCACGCGGTCGATATCGGCATCGCTCGGCAGCGGCACGGTAATGCTGTTTTGCGAGGTCTTGTTCTGCGCCGAGGGCTGTTCCGGCGACGGCACCGGGTTGGCGCCCGGCGGCAGCGGCAGGCCGCGGGCGAGAATATCCTTCTTCAGAGCGGCGTTTTCGGCCCGCAACCGCGCGATCTCGTCTTCCAGAACCACCCGATCCTCGGGCGCCGCGGTGCAGGCCCAGCCCACCGTCCGCTGGCTGCACAGCGCCACCTCGCCGCTCTTGGTGTCGAGCCGCAGCATACCGTCCGCGGTCTTGTTGAAAATGTAGCGTCCGCCGGCAGTATCAGGCATCGCATCGTCGGCGCGGGCCGGCGCCGCAGCAGCCAATGCGGCACCGATCGCCGCAACGGCTGTGGCGTGAACGAGGGCGGTGCTTTTCAAGATGGTCATCTCGGCCTCCGAGGCGGTCTGGATTGGGTGCGATCTTAGGACGTCCTTGGAAACTTGGTAGCCGACATCGCAGGCGGCAATTTGGCCTTCGGAAAAAGTCTTGGACACAGCCGAGTTTCGTTGTTTTTTCAAGATCTTAGCTTGGGTCCGCTTTTCTTGACTTGGCGGAATCCAATCAGTATGGTCCGCGCGGCTTCAAGGGGCGCACGCGCTGCCGTTGCTGTACGCCGCGAGTGTCGGGACCGCGGGACCGAATGTCGGGACCATGAGCGACGCACGCGAAAACGGCGACCGGGGCAAAGAGCAAACCGACGAAGCTCTCTCCGCGAGGCTTCAGCGGCTCAACGAAGGTCTCGGCCAAAGGCGCAAGTCAGGCCAGTCCTCCGAAGATGAGGCGGATCGGGCAGCAACTGCATCAGGCTACGCCAATGGCATTCGGCTCTCCAGCGAGCTCGTTGCAGGTGTTGCGGTCGGCGGCGGCCTCGGCTGGCTGATTGATCGCTGGTTCGGCATTTCGCCGTGGGGGCTGCTGATTTTCCTTATGCTCGGCTTTGCGGCGGGCGTGCTCAATGTTATGCGCTCCGCGGGAGTTGTCGCGAGCAATCCGCTCGGCGGGCCGAGCAACCGGAAAGACTGAATTCAAGGCGCAATGGCGCCAACGCAATACAGGCCGGCACATCCGGCGCACAGGGCGGCACACAGAATCATGCAGATCGATCCGATCCAGCAATTTGAGATCAAGAAGCTGCTGCCGGTTATGAGCCTCGGCGGACACGACATCGCGCTCACCAATTCGGCGCTCTACATGTTCGTCATTGTCGCTCTGGTCTCGGTTTTCTTGATTGGCGGGACCGCGCGTCGCGCGGTCGTTCCCGGGCGGCTGCAGTCGATGGCCGAGGTGTTCTACGAGTTCGTCGCCAATACGGTGCGCACCTCTGCCGGCACCGAGGGCATGAAGTTCTTCCCCTTCGTGTTCACGCTGTTCATGTTCGTCTTGTTCGCGAACCTGATTGGACTCATTCCGTTTTCATTCACGGTGACGAGCCAGCTGATCGTCACGGTGACGCTGGCGCTGCTGGTCTTCTTCATCGTCGTCGGCTACGGCTTCTGGAAGCACGGCCTGCATTTCCTCGGCCTGTTTGTCCCGAAGGGCGTGCCGAAATTGGTGCTGCCCGTCATCGTACCGATCGAATTGCTGTCGTTCCTGACGCGGCCCGTCTCCCACAGCATCCGTCTGTTCGCCAACATGTTGGCCGGACATATCGCACTCCAGGTCTTCGCCGGCTTCGCCATCATGCTGGCGAGCGCCGGGGTACTCGGCTGGTTCGGCGCGATATTACCGCTGGCCATGGTCATCGCGCTCTGCGCGCTCGAACTGCTGGTGGCCGTTCTGCAAGCTTACGTGTTCGCCATTCTCACTTGCATCTATCTCAACGATGCGATTCACCCGAGCCACTAGGGGCTCAATCGCTACAACCTCAAAGAAGGAGTTTGGTTATGGATCCTGTTGCCGCGAAATATATCGGGGCTGGCATCGCCTGCATCGGCATGGGCGGCGCCGGCGTCGGCGTGGGCATCATCTTCGGCAACTATCTGGCCGCTGCCATCCGCAATCCGTCGGCCGCCCAGGGCCAGTTCGGCAACCTGATCTTCGGCTTTGCCATTACCGAAGCGCTCGGCATTTTCTCGTTCGCCATCGCGCTGCTTCTTCTTTACGCGCTGTAAGCGCTTCTGATCATGGCCGAACCGACCGCCCATACCGAAGCACCTGCCGGACAGAAGCCGTTTCCGCCGCTGCAGGCGGAAAACTTTCCGTCGCAGCTCGTCTGGCTGACGATCAGCTTTGTGCTGCTTTATGTGCTGATGTCGCGGATCGCCTTGCCACGGATCGGCGCAATCCTGGCCGATCGCAGCAAGCGGATCAGTGACGATCTGACAGCGGCGGAACGGCTCAAGGAACAGTCGAATGCGGCGCATGCGGCTTATGAAAAGTCGCTTGGCGATGCCCGTGCACGGGCGCAGGGCATCGCCAACGAGACGCATCAAAAGCACATGGCTGAAGCAGAAGCGACGTCGAAGAAGCTCGAGGCACAATTGCACGAGCGGCTCGCAGCGGCGGAGCAATCGATCGCTGCGACTCGCAGCGCTGCAATGGGCAATGTCCGCAGCATCGCCGCGGACGCGGCCTCGGCGATTGTCCAACGCCTGATCGGCACGACGCCCGCCGATCCCGAAATCGCCGCGGCGCTCGACGCCGGGAAGCATTGAGGATCTGCGATGCCCGAATTCCTCACCGAAACGGAAAACTGGGTGGCGCTCGGCTTTCTGCTGTTTATCTGCCTGCTGGTCTATCTCGGCGCGCACCGCAGAATAACCGACTCGCTCGACGCGCGTCAGGCCCGCATCAAGTCCGAGCTCGATGAGGCCAAGAAGCTGCGCGATGAAGCCCAGGCCCTGCTGGCCGAATTCGAGCGCAAGGGCCGCGAGGCCGAAAAGGAAGCCGAAGCCATCATCGCCAGCGCCAAGACCGAAGCCGAACGGCTCGCCGTCGAGGCCAAGGCCCGGATGGAAGAATTCGTCGCCCGCCGCACCAAGATGGCCGAGACGAAGATCGCTCAGGCCGAAGCGCAGGCGCTGGCCGACGTAAAATCCGCCGCAGCCGACGCCGCGGTCGCCGCCGCCGAGCGGATTCTCTCCGATGTCGGCCAAGGGCAAGACCGCCGAAGATCTGCTGGCGCGCGGCATCGAAGACGTCAAAAGCAAGTTCAACTGACACCGCTCTCGCGGAGGCCGCTTCGCCGCTTCCGCGCGCAAACTCCATTTTGATTTTAAATGGCGCGGTCTTTGCCGCTGGCATTTGCCGCGCGTCGGGGAACGTCGGCCTTATATTGGCAGGCGCTCTGCACACGTGTTGCGAAGCGGCCGAAACAGCGAAAGTGATCGCCATGAACCACAGAGCAATTATGCGTTATCAGCGACCTGCCGAAATCTTTCCGCTCGCGGCCGGCGGATGCGGACCGCTGAACCAGCCCATCCCACCGGCGGCGAGCAGCTATTATTTCCGCCAGGGCACGCCGCAACGCCGACCAATCCGTCGCCCTGCCCCTTCGGAACTCAATAGGCTTTTTCAGATCGTCAGGTTTTTCAGATCGCCGTGATTTACAGATTGTGTTTGTTCTTTCAGATCGTGACGCTGTTCACGCGCGCGCCGTCCACAGTCGCAACCGATTTCTGTGCATAATACTCGCGTGAGATCGCAGGCGCATCTTTGCATCAGCGCAACCGGCGATATGTTCTCTTCCGTATCATTCCCGGGAAAATTCAGCAGCGGCGCGCGATGCGGTCGCGGATCGGGGGGACCTTTGGTCATCTTCGATTGTAACGGCGTACTTGTTGATAGCGAACCGATCGCATCGGCGGTGCTCGCCGACGCGTTCAAACGCATCGGCATTGCCGTGACGGCGGAGGCGATCCTGCGCCGTTTCCGAGGGCGCCGGCCGGCAGACGTTTTCGTAGCCGTGGCGGCGGCCACCAATATCGTGATTTCCGCCGGATTTTCCGGGCGAAGTCGCAACGACGACGCTGCGCCGCCTGCGCGCCGAGTTGCGCCCGGTGGCACATGCCGCGCATGCGCTCACCTGGATCCGCGGTCCCAAAGCGGTGGCGTCATCGTCGTCGCCGGAGCGCGTCCGGCTCAGCCTCGAAGTCACCGGCCTGATCCGCTTTTTCGAGGAACGACTTTTTTCGGCCTCGAGCATGCGTCTCGGCAAGCCGGCGCCGGATTTGTTTCTGCAGACCGCCGCGCGCGGCGAGGTGGCACCGTAGGATTGCATCGTGGTCGAGAATTTCGTGCCGGGCATCGCCGCCGCCGTGGCGGCCGGCATGACGCCGATCGGCTTTGTCGGCGGCAGCGATGCGCCTGGCAGCTTGGCCGCTGAAATCTCCGCGCGCGGCGCCCGCACTGTCGTCGCCGATATGCGGGCGCTGAAGAGCGCGATCACCGATCTGCGCGGCTGGTGAGCGAAACGACGAGGGGGGAGATTATCCCGTCGGCGCGTTGGGTATTGGACTTCGCGTTTCGGCTTGCCCCTATCCTGGCGAGCGAGCTTTCGGCGCATTCTGCGCTGAGACTTGGTCGAACCCGATATAGACGATGTAGTTGTCGATCTGCGGCCGCCGACGGCAGGGGAAAGCTGAAGCCTTCCTCGATATGCCTGAAATCGCGCCGTCGTTGTCGGCGATGTCGACCGGAATCTGATGAACTTGGTGGCGATCGACTTTGGTGCCGGAAGCGGCGCGTCGACCACAGCGATGCGCAGCGGCACATCGACATGGCCCGGGCCACCGGCCGGTCCGACGATGACGCGGCCCTGATGTCGACCCTCATCACCATCTGGCCATTGACGACCGAGCATTCGCGCGCGGCGCGCACGAAGGAGCCCTGGTATTTCAGGGTCATGGCTTCGTTGCTGCCATCCGGCGGCGGCGGCGGCAGAATCAGCGTCGAGGCGCCCTGACGGATATCGATGAACGGGCATTCGACGTCGGGCTGCGCATTGGCGACCGTCTGGGGCGCCTTGTCGGACTTCGAAGAGAAGAAATTCGAGACCCGGTCCTTGAACGAAGGCGAGCTTGCGGGGGCTGAGGGCGCAGCGGGCGGCGGCGCGGCCGCGGTCTCGGAACTCGCAGGCACGGAACCGGTCGTCACCGGCGAGCCGATGCTACTGCTGCCCGAGCATCCCGCTGCCAGCAGCGAGGCCGCAAGCGCAGCCGCGATCGGCAGATGTTCGCTGTACTTTTCGGTCGAAAGTCGCGCGGCATCCCCAACCCATCGCCATCTGCCTGAGCGTGATCTGATCCCCAAGACCGGGCAACCAAGACCCCGGCAACCGAGACCCCGCGCCACCGCGATGCCCAGGGTTTTATACCAAACCAACCATGGCCATCCCAAGGCGGCATTTTCGCCAAAACCGCGTTTGGTTAAGACCGCCCTCAACCCACAGCCACTTCCGTTGCCGGCCCCTTGCCGGCGTCCTTTAGCCGGCCAAAAGCAGATGGTCCTGCCAGATGCCGTTGATGCAGAGATATTCCGCGGGCATAGCCCTCGCGGACGAAGCCGGTTTTTCTCGAGAAGCCGATCGAGCCGGCATTGATCGGGATGCAGGCCGCCTCGATCCGGTGCAACCGCAGCGTTGCGAAGGCAAACGGAATGACGGCGCGGACCGCCGCCGTCATATAGCCCTGGCGCACGAAAGGCAGGCCCATCCAGTACCCGAGACTGCAGGCCTGGGCGACGCCGCGACGGATATTGGCCACGTCAGCCCGCCGACCAGCGCGCTGTCGGAATTGCGCACGATCAGGAACGCGTAGCCCTGGTCGCTGCGCAGATCCTCGGAGTAGCGCTTGATGCGCCGGCGGAAAGCGCTGCGGGTCAGATCGTCGTCCGGCCAAGTCGGCTCCCACGGCGCCAGAAAATCGCGGCTGGCTTCGCGCAGCGCCGCCCATTCCTCGTAATCCGTCATTTGCGGCGTGCGCAGCGTGAGGCCATCGCCCTCGATGGTCGGCAAGGGTTCGGCGAAGTTGATGGTGCGGAAAAACGCCATGGAAGAGTTTGCGGCTGGCTAAGACGAACGCGTGACCCGGCACGACGGAGGCGGCGGTTCGTCATGCTGCCCGCCGCGTCAGACTTTCGGCAATCGCTGCGGCACTTTCAAGTCCGGAGCCGAGCCCGAGCACCGCGGTTGCAAGCTTGCCGCGGTAGATCAGCGCCGCGGCCAGCCGCGCGCGCGCTTTCGACGGTGACGGCCTCGACGCTTCGCCACCAGTTCATCGAGCGGAATCGGCCGGCCGCGCGTGATCATCTGCCGCGCCAATTGCTCGATGCGCGCGCCCGAGCTTTCCAGCGCCATCAGCAGGCCAGCCTTCATCTGCGCCTTGGCGCGGGCGACTTCGGCTTCAGAGATGGTTTCGGCCGTGCTCGCGATTTCGTCGACGATGACCCGCATCAGTTCCGAGGTGTCGGCGGCATCGGTGCCGGCATAGAGGCCGAACATGCCGACGTCCGAATAAGGCACGTGGAACGAGTAGATCGAGTAGCACAGGCCGCGCTTTTCGCGCGCTTCCTGGAACAGCCGGGACGACATGCCGCCGCCGAGCACATTGGTGAAGACCTGGAGGCTGTAGAGCGCCGGATCGTTGATCGACACGCCGGCGAGCGCCGAGCGCGATATGAACCTGCTCGAGATCGCGCTTCTCGACATGGGTGCCGCCGCCGAACCGCGCCGGCTCGGGCGCCGGACCGCCCGGACCGTCGAACGAGGCGAATTTCTTTTCCACCTCGGCGAGCACGGATTGATGATCGACGGCGCCGGCCGCGGCGACGACGATGTCCGGCGCTTTATAATTGCGTGTGAGATACTTGCGCAGCTTGGCATCGTCGAACGAGCGCACCGTCTTGGGCGTGCCGAGGATCGAGCGGCCGAGCGGCTGATCGGGAAACGCCATCACGTTGAGATGCTCGAAGATGACATCGTCCGGCGTATCGGCGACCGCGCCGATTTCCTGGACGATGACGTTCTGTTCGCGCATCAATTCCACGCTGTCGAAAGCGGGCTCGGACAGAATGTCGGCCAGGACGTCGAGCGCGAGCGGCACGTCGTCCTTGAGCACTCGCGCATAGTAAGCGGTGCTTTCGGCGCCGGTCGCGGCATTGAGATCGCCGCCGACCGCCTCGATCTCCTCGGCGATCTGGCGGGCCGTACGCCGCCGCGTGCCCTTGAACGCCATGTGCTCGAGAAAATGCGAAATGCCGTGCTCGTCATGAAACTCGTCGCGGCTGCCGGAAGCGACCCATACGCCGAGCGATGCCGTCTCCAGATGCGGCATGGCATCGGTCACCACGCTGATGCCGGATTTCAGGGTCGTCACTTCAACACTCATGCTGCCGCTCCTTCCTGCGCCGCACGGCTCGTCTGGAGGACGAAACGCTCGACCGCAGCTTGATCAGCCGGCAGCGCGGTGACGCGCTCCGGCCGCTGATTGATGTCGGATAGCCAGTCGGGCAATGCCGGCCGCAGGCCGGTGGCCGCCTCGACTGCATCGGGAAACTTCGCCGCGATGCGCCGTCGAAAGCACCACCATCGGCACGGCGGGATCGCGCGGCTCCTTTTCGGCGACCGCGATGCCGACCGCGGTATGCGGATCGACGAAATTGCCGGTTTCGCGCTTGACCGTGCGTATGGTCGCGGCGACCTCGTCCTCGCCGGCGCGGCCGGCGGCGAACAGGCCGCGGATATAAGCGAGCGCCGGCGCCGACAGGCTGAAGCGGCGCGACTGCGTCAGCGATCCCATCACCGCCCGCACCGCGCCGGCATCGCGGCCATAGGCGTCGAACAACAGCCGCTCGAAATTCGACGACACCTGGATGTCCATCGAGGGCGACGTGGTCGCGATGACGTCGCGTGCTCATAGCTGCCGGTCGCCAGCGTGCGGGCCAGGATGTCGTTGACATTGGTGGCGATGACCAGCCGGTCGATCGGCAGGCCCATGCGCGAGGCGACGTAGCCGGCATAGATGTCGCCGAAATTGCCGGTCGGCACGGTGAAGGCGACCTTGCGCGCCGGCGCGCCGAGCGCGACCGCGGCGGTGAAGTAATAGACGACCTGCGCGACGATGCGCGCCCAGTTGATCGAATTGACGCCGGACAGCCGCACCCGGTCGCTGAAGGCGTGATGCTTGAACATGCCTTTCACGATCGCCTGGCAGTCGTCGAACGTGCCTTCGATGGCCAGCGCGCCGACGTTGGCGGCATCCGCCGTCGTCATCATGCGCCGCTGCACGTCGGAGACGCGGCCTTGCGGGAACAGCAGACGAGGTCGACCTGGCCGCGGCCGCGGAAGGCTTCGACGGCGGCGCCGCCGGTGTCGCCCGAAGTCGCGACAACGATGGTGCGCGCGTTCGCCGCGCACGGCGAGCACATGATCCATCAGCCGCGACAGCATTTGCATCGCCACGTCCTTGAAGGCGAGCGTCGGGCCGTGAAACAGTTCGAGCACGAACGTATTGACGTCGAGCTGGCTGAGCGGCGCGACGGCGGGATGGCGGAAGGTGCCATAGGCCTCCCGCGCCATGCGCGGAGATCCGCGGCGCTCATCGCATCGCCGACGAACGGGCGGATCACCTCGACTGCGACCTCGGCATAGGGCCGGCCGGCGAAACCGGCGATCGCTTTGGGGTCGAGCTGCGGCCAGTTTCCGGTGCCATGTCGGCACATAGAGGCCGCCGTCGCGGGCCAGACCCGCGAGCATCGCATCGGCGAAGCCGGATGCGGCGGCCGCACCCCTGGTCGAAACGTAGTGCACCTTGTGGCGATCCCAGATGGCCGGATGGTCCCTGGCCGGACGGTTAACGTATTGATTCTGAACTATATTCGCCAGAAGCCAACAGCGCCCGCCCAGGCTGATATGGCCAGAACCGGCTCAACACTAAGCGGAAAACCGCGGCCTCCACAAGGAACTGCGAAGCGCCCGGCCGGGTCCCAAGCAGGCGCGGGATTTAGTCATGGAACCCCGCTCCCCGCCTCTCCCGGGAACCTAGTCCTCGTCCTTTGCGCCGGCAGACCAACGCCCAGGCGATGAAGGACCCAGCCAGAACGGCGGCGAGGCCGAACCAGGTCAGCGCATATTGCAGATGATTGTCGGGAAGGCTGACGACGAGCTTGCCGGGCTGCGGCAGGCCGCCCGGCGGCACCGGTGATTCCTGCTCGACAGAGAATGGCGCGACTTGCGCAGTTCCTTGGTCCCAGCCTTTTGCCGCGCGATCGCGGCCGGGTCGCGGGCGAACCAGAGATTATGCGCGGCATCGTCGTTCGGCGTGAACCAATGGCGGCCGTCGGGCCAACGCATCACGCCGGCCATCGCGACCGTCCCGGACACTTCACCTGCGCCCGCGTTCGCGGATTCTTGCGCGCATCGGGAACGAAGCCGCGATTGACCATGACGATGCCGCCGTCGGCGAGCCGCGCCGGCGTGAAGACCCAATAGCCAGCCCGGATCGGCGACGTCGGGGCGAAAACCGGATGCCGAGGCGAAGACCAAGGCTTCCTTGTCATTCTCGAATTGTGCGGTGAAGCTGACGCGGCGATATTCGTCGTGGGCGGCGTCGAGTGCCGGCCAGTCGTGCGGCGGCGGCAGCGCCTGCGGCGGCGCGGCGACCGCTCGGTCAGATCGGCGATCAGGCCTTCCTTCCAGGTCTTGCGCTCGATCTGCCAGACGCCAAGGCCGATGAGGATCGCAAAGGCGACGACCGTCGGCAGCATCAGGCCGAGCCAAGTTCGACCGCCGCGGCCGCTACGGCCGCGGCGACCGTGCCCGGAAGGCTCTGATTTCATCAGCATCAGCTTCAGTTAATTTCGGCTGGCGGAAGCCGCAATATCTTCCCACTTTTCGCCGGTCATTGGCTCCGTCGAGCGTCGGTGTGAGCAGCGGCCTTCCGCGGCCTTGTGATGGAACTGCAGCGCGATCATCAGGCCCTTCATCGGCCGCAACGGACCGAGGGTCACGATCAGAATGAGCGGCAGCCACAGCACCGGTGCAGCCAATAAGGCGGTTGAAACTCGATCTCGGTGATCAGCGCCGCGGCGACGACAATGGCGCCGCCGAGGAGCACGACGAAAACCGCCGGCCCTCGCCGGAATCGACGAAATCATAGTCGAGCCCGCAGACGTCGCAGCGCGGCCGCAGCGACAGGAAGCCCTGGAACAGCTTGCCCCGGCCGCAACGCGGACAGGCGCATCGTCAGGCCGGCGACGGATGGCGCTTCCGGACAAGGGCGTCCTGGTCGTCGTCTTCGCTCAGAGCGCTAGCCCGGCGCCCGGCGGGCCCTGGCCCCAGACATAGATGCAGGCGAACAGGAACAGCCACACCACGTCGACGAAGTGCCAGTACCAGGCGGCGAATTCGAAGCCGAGATGCTGCTTCGGCTTGAACCGGCCGGCCAGGGCGCGGAACAGGCAGACGATCAGGAAGATCGTGCCGATGATGACATGGAAGCCGTGGAAGCCGGTCGCCATGAAGAAGGTCGCGCCGTAGATACCGCCAGAGAAAGGGAACGGCGCGTGGGATATATTCCTAGGCCTGGACGAGGTGAAGGTCAGGCCGAGCACGATGGTCAGGACCAGGCCCAGACCAGGCCCTTGCGGTCGTTCTAGCAGCGCGTGGTGCGCCCAGGTGACCGTCGTGCCCGAGGTCAGCAGGATCAGCGTGTTGAGCAGCGGCAGGTGCCAGGGATCGAAAGTCTGCGACGCCCTTGGGCGGCCAGATGCCGCCGGTGAGGCGATGCGCGCCACTTCGCGCAGCTCGTCAGGGAACAGGGCGATGTCGAAAAAGACCCAGAACCAGGCGACGAAGAACATCACTTCCGAGGCGATGAACAGGATCATGCCGTAGCGGTGCGAGATCTGCACGACGCGGGTATGGTCGCCGGTCTCGGCCTCGTGGATGACGTCGCGCCACCAGCCGAACATGGTGTAGGCGATGCCGATCAAGCCGGCGCCCATGAGAGCGGCGCGTAAGTGACCGACTCGTGCATCCACAGGATGAGGCCGACGGCGGTGACGAAGGCGGAGACCGAGCCGATGAGCGGCCACGGGCTCGGATTGACCAGATGATAGTCGTGTTGCGGTTCGGCGTGCGCGTCAGCCATTCTCTTCTCCACCCTTGTCCAGTCTCGGCGCGCCCGCGCCCGTTTTGCCCCGTTCAGTGCGCCCGGCTTGTTCCGGTTAGCGCTCTCCGCCACCGGCCGCTCCGGTTCGCGTAGCCGGATAGAAGGTGTAGGACAGCGTGATGTTCTTCAGCGGTCTGTCGGAATCCTTGTCGAGCTTCGGATCGAGGAAGAACACCACCGCCATGTCGCGCTTCTCGCCGGGCTTCATGGTCTGCTCGGTGAAGCAGAAGCAGTAGATCTTGTCGAAATAGGGCCGACCTGTCGGGCGTGACATTGTAGGCCGCCTGCGCCGTCGTCGTGCGGCCGATTTGTTGATCACCGAATTGTAGACGGTCACCGCCGCGCCGGGCCTGACGACGATGGTGCGGCGCTCCGGCTCGAAGCTCCAGGGGAGGCCGGCGCGACATTGGCGTCGAAGCGCACCGTGAGGGTGCGCCCGGAATTCCGCGCCGGCGCCGTGTCGCGACCTGCGTCGTGCCGCCAAAGCCGGTGGCGCGGCAGAAAAGGATAGAGCGGCACCGCGGCAAAGGCCGCGCCGACCATCGCGCGCGACGAAGGCGACGAGCCAAGGCGACGATCGCGATCGCGACGGCGCGTTTGTCCTCGGCGTCGCTCACTGCGGCCGTCATCCCAGAACGCCGGGCCTTTGACGATCGTGACGACGTAGAACAGGAGCACGAGAGCGCCGACGCAAGCCGATGGCGATGATCGCGCCGGCGGGCGCGCTTCTTCGCCTCCGTCAGCTCGATGCCGGCTCCCGGTTTCTGCGCGTTCGGCGTGCGGGCGCTGTCATCACAGACACTCGTGCTCATACCGCAAGGTGGCAGATCGAGCCCCCCGACATCCGGTCGGCCAGCAGCACGGCGAACAGCAGGAACAGATAGAGGATCGAAAAGCCGAACAGCTTGCTGGCGCGCTTGTTGCCTTCCGTCTCGCGAGAACTGCGCAGCGCCAGCACGAGCATGCCGGCGCCGCCGGCCACCGCGGGAGCCATAGGCAGGCCGGCAAAGCCCATGAGCCAGGGCGCGAGGCCGAGCGGCGCGAGAATGAGCGTGTAGAGCAGGATTGGCGGCGCGTGCGCTGCGCCGTCGACGATCGGCATCATCGGCACGCCGGCGCGCGCGTAGTCGTCCGGGGTAAAGCGCCAGCGCCCAGAAATGCGGCGGCGTCCAGATGAAGATGATCGGAACAGCACCAGGCTCGAGCGGCATCGACGCCGGTCGCCGCGGCCCAGCCGACCATCGGCGGCAGCGCGCCGGCGGCGCCGCCGATGACGATGTTCTGCGGCGTCGAGCGCTTCAGCCACATGGTGTAGACGACGGCGTAGAAGAAGATGGTGAAGCGCCAGCAGCGCCGCGGCCAGCCAGTTGGCCAGAAGCCCAGCACAGCGACGGAAAAACGGCCAGCGCCAGGCCGAAGGCCAGCGCCTCGCCGGGCCGCACGCGGCCGGCCGGAATCGGGCGCGCGCGCGGTGCGCGCCATGCGCGCGTCGATGTCGGCGTCGTACCACATGTTGAGCGCGCCCGAGGCGCCGGCGCCGACCGCGATGCAGACAGCGAGGCGAAGCCGATCACCGGATGGACATGGCCCGGCGCCAGCACCAGCCCGGCCAGCGCCGTGAACACCACCAGCGACATCACGCGCGGCTTCAGCAGCACGAGATAGTCGCGAGCGCCGGCGAGCGGCACGGCGCGATGCTCGGTATCGACGCCTGTGCTCGCTGGACAGTCTGCGCCTCGCTGGGACGAAGGTCAGTGCTCTCGGATCAGGCGGCAGCGTCTCGAACTGGTGGAAGGGCGGCGGCGAGGACAGCGTCCATTCGAGCGTCGTCGCGCCCGGCCCCACGGATTGTGCCGGCGCGCTCTTCTTCGCGAAGGCCACGTAGATGCCGTAGAGGAAGATCAGCACGCCGAAGCCGGAGATGTAGGAGCCGATCGAGGAGACGTAGTTCCAGCAGGCGAAGGCGTCGGGATAGTCGACGTAGCGGCGCGGCATGCCCGCGAGGCCGAGGAAGTGCTGCGGGAAGAACACGATGTTGACGCCGATGAACATGACCCAGAAGTGCAGCTTGCCGAGGGTCTCGTTGTACATGTAGCCGGTCATCTTCGGGAACCAGTAGTAGAAGCCGGCGAAGATGGCGAAGACGGCGCCGAGCGACAGCACGTAGTGGAAGTGCGCGACGACGTAATAGGTGTCGTGCAGCGCGCGGTCGACGCCGGCGTTGGCCAGCACGACGCCGGTGACGCCGCCGACGGTGAACAGGAAGATGAAGCCGATCGCCCACAGCATCGGCGTCTTGAACTCGATCGAGCCGCCCCACATGGTCGCGATCCAGGAGAAGATCTTCACGCCGGTCGGCACGGCGATGACCATCGTGGCGAAGACGAAATAGCCCTGCGTGTCGAGCGACAGGCCGACGGTGTACATGTGGTGCGCCCAGACGATGAAGCCGACGAAGCCGATCGCCACCATCGCGTAGGCCATGCCGAGATAGCCGAACACCGGCTTGCGCGAGAAGGTCGAGACGATGTGGCTGACGATGCCGAAGCCCGGCAGGATCAGGATGTAGACTTCCGGGTGGCCGAAGAACCAGAACAGATGCTGGAACAGCATCGGGTCGCCGCCGCCGGCCGGGTCGAAGAAGGTGGTGCCGAAATTGCGGTCGGTCAGCAGCATGGTGATGGCGCCGGCGAGCACCGGCAGCGACAGCAGCAGCAGGAACGCCGTCACCAGCACCGACCAGACGAACAGCGGCATCTTGTGCAGGGTCATGCCCGGCGCGCGCATGTTGAAGATCGTGGTGATGAAGTTGATCGCGCCGAGGATCGACGAGGCGCCGGCGAGATGGAGCGACAGGATGGCGAAATCCATCGCCGGGCCGGGATGGCCGGTGGTCGACAGCGGCGGATAGATCGCCCAGCCGCCCCGCCGCCGTTGGTGCCGGGCGCGCCCTCGACGAACATCGAGATCAGCAGCAGCGCGAACGAGGCCGGCAGCAGCCAGAACGAGATGTTGTTCATGCGCGGGAAGGCCATGTCCGGCGCGCCGATCATCAGCGGCACGAACCAGTTGCCGAAGCCGCCGATCATCGCCGGCATGACCATGAAGAAGATCATGATCAGGCCGTGGGCGGTGACGACGACGTTGAACGTATGAGTTTCGTGGAAGATCTGGATGCCGGGATCCATCAACTCGGCGCGGATCAGGATCGACAGCGCGCCGCCGATGAGGCCGGCGATGATCGCGAAGATCAGGTACAGCGTGCCGATGTCCTTGTGGTTGGTCGAATAGACATAGCGGCGCCAGCCGTGCGGGATCGCGTGTCCGCCTTCGTCACATGCGCTGCGTGTGCCATCGTATCCATTGCCAGTCCCTTCGTTAGCGACTTTCACGCCGCTTCTAGTCTCGAGTTCGCAGTCCTCGGCTTTCCGCCACTCGCGTCGGCGCCTGCGGCGCGCTGCCGGCCAGGTGTTTGCTGGAGCCTTGTCGTCGGTCGCGTATTTCTGCTTCGCCTGGGCGACCCAGGCGGCGGAATGCAGGGTTCACCACGCGCACCGCGATCGGCATGAACGAATGATCCTTGCCGCACAGTTCGGAGCACTGGCCGTAGAACATGCCGCGACGGTCGGCCTTGAACCAGGTCTCGTTCATGCGGCCCGGGAATGGCGTCGATGCGTGAGCCGAACGACGGCACGGTGAAGGAGTGGATGACGTCGGCGCCGGTCACCAGCACGTGCACGACCTTGTTCACCGGCACGACCATCTCGTTGTCGACGGTGAGCAGGCGGGGCTGCCCGGGCTTGAGGTCCTTCTCCTGGACCATCAGCAAGTCGAATTCGAAATCCGTTGTCCGGATAGTTGTAGCTCCAGAACCACTGCTTGCCGGTCGCCTTGATGGTGAGGTCGGGCTTGCGGCATGTCGAATTCGGTGAACAGGAGCCGGAACGACGGCACCGCGATGGTGGCAAGGATGATGACCGGGACGATGGTCCAGAGCACTTCGATCGGCGTGTTGTGAGTGGTGCGTGACGGCGTCGGATTGGCGCGGGCGTTGAAGCGCACGATGACGATCAGCAGGAGCGCGAGAACGAAGGCGGTAATAACGCCGGTGATCCAGAGCAGCATGTAATGAAACGAGGCGATCTTCTCCATGATCGGAGTCGCAGCTTGCTGCAGATCCATCTGCCATGGCTCCGGTTGCCCGAGCTGCGCCAAAGCGGCACCCGAACCCACCGCCATGGCGGTCGCGACCGTGGCGAGGGCGATGGCGGTCAAATGTGCACGCACCTTCATCTGTCGTTCTTCTCCCTGCTTCTGTTTTTGGTCACGACCACCGGCAGCGAGCGCGGAGACATTACGTCGGCGCAGACCGCAGCAGTGTGACGTCGCCGCTTCGGACGGCAGTTAGGCCTCGGCCCGGCTTGGCCGCGCGCCTTGGTCCTTCGCAGGTAGCGACGGGATAGGGGAATCCCGAGTTCTCCAAACCACAAATCCGGCCTTGCCGCAATGCACTCCTCGGCCGCATTTTCGCAGCGGTGCATTGCCGCATCTGACCTCGCCGATCTGCCGGGCTACGGCATGTCGCAGCGACCTTCGGGCGGCCACAATGGGCTGGTCTCGATCGACCTTGACACGGCGGGTTCACGATGTACGCAGACCTGCGTACGAGGGGCCCGCAAGGGCCGACTGATTCGCGTCATCGGTGCGCCTGCCGGGGCTGCCGGGAAGCGGATTCGGCGGCCGCCGAAGCCGACTGTTCGGAACGGCCGGTCCAAGGCCTGTCGTTTTGAGGCCGGTTGTTTTGAGGCTGTGGGGGCTCCCCGAAACTGCCGGCTCGCTTAAGACACTCCCAAGGAGAGACGTGACCATGGCGATAGTCGACTGCGGATCGCGGTTGCGGCTTTGGCTGCGAACCTTGGCCTCCGCACGCGCCGGTGCCGCCGTCCTCGTTGCCGCGGCTCTTGTCGCGGGCTTGAGTATGGTCTGGACAGGGACGGCCAATGCCCAGGGCGCCGTGAAATCAGTTCACGGGGACTGGCAGATCCGCTGCGACACTCCACCCGGCGCCCAAAGCGAGCAATGCGCGCTGATGCAGAGCGTGACGGCCGAAGATCGGCCCAATGTCGGGCTCACCGTCATCGTGCTCAAGACATCGGATCAGAAGAGCCGGCTGATGCGCGTGGTGGCGCCGCTCGGCGTGCTGTTGCCCTCCGGCCTCGAACTCAAGATCGACAATGTCGATGTCGGCCGTGCCGGCTTCGTGCGCTGCCTGCCCAATGGCTGCATCGCCGAAGTGACCATGGACGACAAGCTGATCGGCCAGTTACGCACCGGCCAAACCTCGACCTTCATCATTTTCCAGACGCCCGAGGAAGGCATCGGCTTCCCGATGAGCCTCAAGGGCTTCGGCGAAGGCTACGATCAGCTGCCGTAGACGCTTCGCTTGAGCATCGTGCGCTAGAGCGGAGTTGTTTTAGATTGAATCGGTTGTCGCTCTAGCATTTTGATGGAGCATGATCTTTTCGGAAAACCGGTTTCCACTTTTCCGGATCATGCTCTAGTGTCGCAGGCCGCGGCGACAAGTCAGCGTTGATTGCCTGCCGGGCGCCCGGTGGCGTAGCCTTGCCGAAAATCATCGCTGCGGGGAAACGTTCATGCGGGCTGTGTGCACAATCGCGGCTGTTGTGGCCGCGCTTTCTGTTCTTGCCGTCGTCCTTCCGCCGCCAGCGCACAGCGACAGCAGCTACCCGACGCGGCCGGTGACACTGATCGTGCCCTATGCCGCGGGCGGCGTCGCCGATGTCGGCATGCGCATCATCTGCGACCGGCTCTCGGACCGGCTGGGTCAGCAATTCATCGTCGAGAACCGGCCCGGCGCCGGCGGCGTCGTTGCCGCCCAGGCCGGAGCCAGCGCCGCGCCCGACGGCTATACGCTGTTGATGACCGGCAACAACACCGCGATCGCCGAGTCGTTGTTCAAGTCGCTGCCCTATAACGCGCTCACCGATTTCCACTCGGTATCGACCGCCGCCTTCTTCGATCTTCTGATCGTCACGCGCGCCGGCTCGCCGTTGAAATCGGTGCAGGACGTTATCGACGCCGCGCGGAAGAACCCGGGCAAGCTCAATATCGGCACCATCAATCCTGGAAGTACGCAGAACCTCGCCGCGGATCTGTTCGTCAACACGGCCGGCATCGATGCGGCGATCGTGCCGTTCCGCGCGTCGCCCGACATGGCGAGCGCCGTGTTGCGCGGCGATGTCGATGTCGCCTTCGAATTCTATGCCGCGATCAACGGTCTCCTCATCGAAAAGAAAATCGTCGCGCTGGCTTCGACCGGTCGGGAACGGACCGCTTACCTGCCTGAAGTGCCGACCGCGATCGAAAGCGGGTTGAAAGACTTCGAAGTGCAGAGCTGGAACGGGCTGTCGGTCCCGGCGGCAACGCCGGCAAGCGTTGTCGCCACCCTGAACGCCGCCATGAAAGAGGTCATTCCCACACCCATGGTTCAGGACAGAGCGAAACAGATGGGCATGGCGATGCGCTGGAGCACGCCCGAGGACATGACCGCGCGCCTGAAGGCCGACGTCGCCAAATGGGGCGCGGTGATCGAAAAGGCCGGCATCCCCAAGCATGACTGAACCGCCGGATTGAGGCCCCTCGCCGGACGGCCGCGAAGCGCCTATCTATGGGCCAAGACCAATGGCTAAGACCGATGGCCAAGACCGATGGCCAAGACCAATGGCTAAAGGCCAACTCTCCCAGGATGCCCTAAGGGACCATTCCATGACCAATTCCACCATTTCGCTTGTCGACCGCGCCGGCCTCGACCGCCCGCAGCTCGGCAAGATCATTTCGCGCGGCCTTGAAGGCGCCGATGACGGCGAGCTCTTTCTCGAATACCGGCAGTCCGAAGCGCTGGTCTTCGACAATGGCCGGCTGAAACAGGCCACCTACGACACGTCGCAGGGTTTTGGGCTGCGCGCAGTCAAGGACGAGGCGGTCGGCTATGCGCATGCGTCCGATGTGTCCGAGGCGGCTATCGAACGCGCCGCCGACGCGGTGCGCGCGGTCAAGGGCGGCTATTCCGGACAATATGCCGAGCCTCCGGCGCGCACCAATGTGAAGCTCTATGGCGAAGAAGTCGCCGCTCGGAAGCCCGGCCTTCGACGCCAAGGCGCGGCTTCTCGAAAGCATCGACGCCTATGCCCGCGCCAAGGACCCACGGGTGCGTCAGGTTTCCGCGACACTCGCCGCCACCTGGCAGGCGGTGGAGATCTTGCGCACCGACGGCGAGACCTATCGCGACATCCGGCCGCTGGTGCGGTTGAGTGTCTCGGTGGTCGTCGGCGATGGCACGCGCCAGGAGACCGGCAGCGACGGTTATGGCGGCCGCGAAGGCTATGAGCGCTTCATCGCCACCGATGCGTGGCAAGGCGCGGTCGACAACGCCGTGCGTCAGGCGCTGGTCAATCTCGAAGCAGTCCCCGCGCCTGCGGGCGAAATGGATGTCGTGCTCGGTCCGGGCTGGCCCGGCGTCATGCTGCACGAAGCCGTCGGCCACGGACTTGAAGGCGATTTCAATCGCAAGAAAACATCGGCCTTCGCCGGCTTGCTGGGACAGCGCGTGGCCTCCAAGGGAGTGACCGTGCTCGACGACGGCACCATGGCGCTGCGCCGCGGCTCGCTGTCGATCGACGATGAAGGTACGCCGACCAACCGCACCATGCTGATCGAGGACGGCATTCTCGTCGGTTATATGCAAGATCGCCAGAATGCGCGGCTCATGGGCATGAAGCCGACCGGCAATGGCCGGCGCGAAAGTTTCGCCTGCGTGCCGATGCCGCGCATGACCAACACTTACATGCTGGCCGGCGCGCACGATCCGGAAGAGATCATCGGCTCGGTGAAGAACGGCATCTACGCCACTTATTTCGGCGGCGGCCAGGTCGACATCACGTCGGGCAAATACGTGTTCCAATGCACCGAGGCCTATCGCATCGAGAACGGCAAGGTCGGCGCGCCGATCAAGGGTGCGATGCTGATCGGCAATGGGCCGACCGACCTGCACCGCGTCTCCATGGTGGGCAACGACCTCAAGCTCGATAACGGCATCGGCACCTGCGGCAAGAACGGCCAAGGCGTGCCGGTCGGCGTCGGGCAGCCGACCTTGCGGATCGACCGCATCACGGTCGGCGGAACCGGGGGCTAGATCATTCACCGCCCAGCCTTGTTTGCGACATGATCGCAAGGCGGATTAGCGACCGTCCGAACAGCGGGAACCGGATTTCCGAACCAATCGACCGCCATCAGACGATTGCGCTGAGCGCGCAAGGGACCGCGCAGGAGAATTTGTGCCATGCATCGCTGGATCAGAAGTGTCGCCGATATCGCGGTGATCGTCGCGCTCGTGGTCGCGGCCAAAACGGCCATCGCCGAGCCTTATTATGTGCCGTCGGGCTCCATGGAGCCGACCCTGCAGATCGGCGACGAACTGCTGGCGACTAAATTTCCGTACGGCTACAGCTCGGCGTCCTTGCCGGTTTTCGTCACGCTGCCGGAATCCGAGCGCATCCTCGGCGCGCTGCCGCACCGCGGCGATGTCGTGGTGTTCCGCTGGCCGGGCGACCGGTCGCAGATCTGGGTCAAGCGCGTCGTCGGCCTGCCGGGCGACCGCATCGAGATGAGGGACGGCCGCCTGTGGATCAACGGCGCGGAGGTCGAACTGACGGCAGACGGCATCGGGCAGAACGAATCCGAGGACGGTTCACGCGCGAGCCGGTCGAGCGTTACATCGAGACCCTGCCCGGCGGCCGCGCGCACACGATCTTCAAGCACGCGACGATCGGCCAATTCGACAATGTGCCCGAGCTCACGGTGCCGAAGGGGCATCTCTTCGTCATGGGCGACAATCGCGACAATTCCGCCGACAGCCGTATCCCGCTCGACATGGGCGGCGTCGGGCTGCTGCCGGTATCCGACCTCGTCGGCCGCGTCGACGCGCTGGTCGGATCGTGGGATCTCGCGGCGAAGCACCAGCCGGTCTGGGAATGGCCGGCGGCGCTGCGGCTGTCGCGCTTCTTCACCACGGTGAAGTAACGATCAATCTCGATTTAAATCGGCGAACTTACCGCACCACGCCGGAAACGCAGCAGGGCCGCCGCCGCGGCGGCTTGATCGTGTCTTTCAGATAGCAGCGCGCCGTTGGCGTGCCGTAGCCGGGCCGGCGATAGGTCCAGGCGCGGCATTTGTTCTCGCCCTGGCACGCGTCGGCGCAGGCTTTGCCGCTGGCATCCGCCGGCGTCTCGAACGAGCGATAATCGCCGCCGTAACGATCGATCGCATATTCGGTCGCAGCCGCTTGCGGCTCGATCACGCCGGCGCCGCGCACGCCCGACACGCAGCAGCCCGACGCCACCGGCGCGACCACTTCGCGCTTGAGATAGCACGTCGCGGGCGCGCCGGAGGCGGGATAGGAGAAGCTCCAGGACTTGCAGTTCTTGTCGCGCTCGCAGCGTGCCGCGCAGACAGTAGGATCGCCGCCCATAACCGAAGCATTGGCATAGTCGCCGCCCGGCCGATCGTAGCCGACCTGCGGCAAAGCCGGCCAGACACTGCCCGCGACGGCCGCAAGCAGCGCGGCAAAGCCCACGATCAGCGTCCGCGTCATCGCGCCACGCTCGTATCCTCAGCCGTCCCCTACGCAGAAGAACGCGTCCTTGCGCAAAAGGCCACTGCTATTTTCGCGCCTCGCGCGAACTCATCTGATCTTGCGCAATATCTTGCACATGTCCTTGTCGGAAAACCGGTGCCCACCCTCGGATCGAGTCCAAGGGCATCCTTTTCCGGCACATGCGCTAACTGCGAAAATGCTTCGACAATTTGAGGCCTTGGGCCTGATAGTTCGAGCCGATGCCCTGGCCGTAAAGCTGATCGGGCCGCGCCAGCATCTTCTCGTAGACCAGCCGGCCGACGATCTGGCCGTGCTCGAGGATGAACGGCACTTCGCGCGAACGCACTTCAAGAACGGCGCGCGCGCCGGTGCCGCCGGCACCGGCATAACCAAAACCCGGATCGAAGAAGCCGGCGTAATGGACGCGGAATTCGCCGACCAGCGGATCGAACGGCACCATTTCGGCCGCGTAATCCGGCGGCACCTGCACGGCTTCGTTCGAGGCCAGGATATAAAATTCGTCGGGATCGAGGATCAGGCTCTTGTCGGCGCGCGCAGCGATCGGCTCCCAGAAATCGGCGACCTCGTAGGCGCCGCGGCGCTCGACTTCGATGACCGCGGTGTGGCGCTTGGCGCGATAGCCGACAATGCCATTGGCATGTCCATTACCGTGGCCGTTGCCGCGCTGATGCGGCGTGCCCGACAGGTCGATGCTGACGGCGACGCCGTCGCCCATCACCGCTTCGGTGCGATCGACCAGCCGTTCGCTGGCGTGCAGCGCGCGCAAGCGCATCGGCGCCGAGCGACGCCGCGCCGCGGCGCAACCGCAATTGCGACAGCCGCGAGCCCTCGCGCACCAGCACCGGGAAACGTCTTCGGGCTGATCTCGGCATAGAGCGGGCCATGATAGCCGGCGGCGATCCGGTCGAAGCCACGCGTCTCGTCGGCGATGACGCGGGTGAAGACGTCGAGCCGGCCAGTCGAGCTCTTCGGATTGGCCGCGGCGGCAATGTCGGCCGGCAAAGCCAGGCTCTCGATCAGCGGCACGATATAGACGCAGCCGGTCTCCAGCACGGCGCCGGACGCGAGCGAGAATTCGTGCAGCCTCAATTCGGCGATGCGTTGCGCGACCGTGATGCCGGGACCGGGCAGGAAGCTCGCGCGCACGCGGTAGGCGATGGCGCCGAGCCGCAGGTCGAGGCTCGCCGGCTGGATCTGATCGGGCGCGAACGGATAAAGCGGACGAATCCCGCCCGCCTCCGCCAGCGCCGCGATCATGCGGTCGGGGAGGATGCCTTCGGCGGATTGGTTCGCTGCGGGCGCCACGGCCGCGATCTAACCTGATGACCGGTTTGACGCAAAGACGGTGGAGGTCTATACAGCCGTTATCCCGTGGTCATTTGAGCCGGCTGGCTTGCACGCCACGTAAAATAAGTTGCTAAAAGGCCGGGGACACGTGTGCCCGGCCGAGGATTTTCCTCCTGGCCGGGTTTTTGTTTTTAGGCCGATTTCGCATTCGGCAGGGAGCAACACACATGTCCGCGTCTGCACCAAAAATCTACCGCCCGGAAACCCGCCTGGTTCAATCGGGAACGCTGCGCTCGCCGTTCGGCGAAACCTCGGAAGCGCTGTTCCTCACCCAGGGTTACGTCTACGACAGCTCCGCCCAGGCGGAGAAGCGCTTCAAGAACGAAGACCCGGGCTATCAATATTCGCGTTTCGCCAATCCGACCGTCGACATGTTCGAGCGCCGCATGGCGGCCTTTGAAGGCGCCGAAGCCGCGCGCGCGACGGCAACCGGTATGGCCGCGGTCACGCTGGCCGTGGTCGGCCAGGTGAAGGCGGGCGATCACGTCGTCGCCTCGAAGGCGATGTTCGGCTCCTGCCGCTATATCGTCGAGGATTATCTGCCGCGCTTCGGCGTCACTTCGACGCTGGTCGACGGCTGCAATCTCGACGCTTGGCGCGCGGCTGTCAAGCCGAACACCAAGACGTTCTTTCTGGAAAGCCCGACCAATCCGGCGCTGGAAATCATCGACATCGCCGAAGTGGCTAAGATCGCGCATGCGGCCGGCGCGACGCTCGTCGTCGACAATGTGTTCGCGACGCCGCTTGTTTCAGTCGCCGCTCGCACTCGGCGCCGACTGCGTGGTCTATTCGGCGACCAAACATATCGACGGCCAGGGCCGCTGCCTCGGCGGCATCGTGCTCGGCTCGGAGAAATTCATCCTCGACAATGTGCATACGCTGTTGCGGCAGACCGGCCCGTCGATGTCGCCGTTCAATGCCTGGGTGCTGCTGAAGGGGCTCGAGACGCTCGCGGTGCGGGTGCGGCGGCAGACCGACAGCGCAGCGACGCTTGCCGTCGCGCTCGCCGAGCATCCGAAGATTTCCCGGCTGATCTATCCGGGCCGGCCCGACCATCCGCAGGCGGCGGTCGCGCGAAAGCAGATGAAGGGCGGCTCGACGCTGGTCGCGTTCGAGATCGACGGCGGCAAGTCGGGCGCATTCCGCTTTCAGGATGCGCTGAAGCTGATCCGCATCAGCAACAATCTCGGCGACGCCAAGAGCCTGATCACGCATCCGGCGACGACCACGCATCAGCGGCTCAAGCCCGAGCAACGCGCCGAGCTCGGCATCAGCGACGGGCTGGTGCGCGTCTCCGTCGGCCTCGAACATCCCGACGATATCGTGGAGGACGTGCTCGCAGCGCTCGAAGCGGTGTGATCCGTCAGCGCGCCGGCGCCGCGGCCGAGGTGATCGGACGCGTCGCGGCTTCGGCGATGGCGCCGGTGAGGAGCTTGGCCACGCAGCCATAGCCCCAGTCGTTCATGTGCAGACGATCGGGCGCCGTGAACGTCTCGAAGGAGATGTGCTGCGCTTCGCTCCAGTTGCGCATGACGGCGAAGCGGCCGAACAGATCGACATTCTCCGACTTGGCGGCGAGCTCGAGATCTGATCCTCCATGCCGCCGACCTCGGGCTTGGCGAGCACGGCCGGCGTGTATTGCATATCCATCAGTATCACGTCGGCATTGATGGCCTTGAGCTGCTCGATGCCGTCGCGCAGCAATTCCGCATGCCGGTCGAGCGACCGATCGCGCAGCACCGAATTGGTGCCGACCTGCCAGATCACGAGCGTCGGATGCGCGGCAATCACATCGGATGCGAAGCGCGCCATCATATTGTCGGTTTCTTCGCCGTTGATGCCGCGATTGAGCACCGTGATGTCGTGACCGGGAAAACGCTGGCGCAGATCGGCAGCAAGCTGGCTCGGATAATTGGCGTGACCGAACTCGCACCGGCGCCCGCGGTCGAGGACGAGCCGATGGCAACGATGGTGATCGGCGCGCCGCTGACGAGATGGCGCATCACATGCAGAAGCGGGCGATCCAAACGGGTCATGGAGACCGGCGCGCCGCAAGCCGGCGGCGTCGCTGTCGCAACGGACGCAACCGCGGCGGCTGATCGAGTCGGCGGCCGCCGGCGCAGCGGCCGGCACGGCGCGCGCAGCATCAGGTGCGACAAAATGCGCAGGAGGCTGAACCTGTGCCTGCTTGCGCATGCGCCGATGTGTGCAGTGCAGCAGATTGCAGTGCAAAAAATAGTCAGCGCCGCTGCAGCCTGCTTCATGCAGGAGAGTTTGTTTGTTTGTTGGGAAACATCAGCGCGTTGTTTGCATTCTCACGGCGTCGAGATGAGCAGCATTAACGATCTGCGACGCCAGGGCCCGGGCAATGCATTCGTGAACACGTCGGGCCATATCATACTTCTTAGTAGCGGTATAGAGGTCGAAGGTCCCCGCATCATTCCAGTAATGCATGATCGCGAGGCGATCGAACAAAAGCGCACCGCGCTGCTGCGCGACCCAGCGCATGACATCGGCGTAGGTGGAAACGTCGAGCATTGATTCGGTGCGCGGGCTGTATTGCATGTTCATCAAGATCACGTCGGCATTGGCGGCCTGGATTTGCGTGACGCCCTGATCGAGGCTGTTGCGAAAATCCTCGGGCTCGACGCCGCTCAGCGCATCCGAAGTGCCGGCCTGCCAGATCACGAGCGACGGCTTGTCGTCGGCGAGAATCTTCGCCAAACCAGCCGGCCATTGCCGCCGTCGTTGCGCGCGGCTGAACATGCGCGGTGACCTTGACTTCGACGCCCGGCAAATCGTGCGTCAGCCTGTCCTGCAACTGCGCCGGATAAGCGAAACGCGCACCATCCGGCCCGGCGATCGACGATGAGCCGGTGCCGATCACGCTGATGTCGAGACGATGCTTGGTCTTTACTTCTTCGGTGACGCGCGGCAGTTCGATATCGCTTTCGAGCAAGGACTGCGGCACGTCGCATTCCTCCGGCGGCGGGTCCGCACGCGCGGTGCCGCCGGACGCGGCGGCCAAGGCCATGCCGGCGAGCGCGCTCGCGGCGAAAATTGTAACGAGCAAACTTCATGCCCCGCCTCCCGCGAGGTCGGCGTCCGGTGTCTTGACGCGCGATGTGGGGCTTCGCCCTTCTATATATTTGTACCACGATATCAGTCTCGCTGTCGCAATCATGATGACTATGCCGGCAAGGCTGATCAGACTTTGGATGACCGGCCCGCCGGACCATTCACTGATGATGAACTGCCCGGCGAAGGCCAAGAATACGCCAAGACAGAAAATTTCCAATGAATGCTGGCCGCACAGAATCGCCGGCTGCAGGAACGGCGATTTCAGCCCCGGCCAATCGCGCGGAATGAAGCGCACCGTCACCGCGGCCAAGGCGAGAAAATGCGCGAAGCGCAGCACGTCCAGATTGGTCTTGTCGATCGGATACATCCAATCGCTTAACCACTGCGGCACGAAGCGCGCCAGCGGCTCGATATACCAGGTTAACGTGATGGCGAAGGCGAAGATCAGATAGGCAATCGCGAGCGCGATCACGTAGCGCGAGCGCAACAGATAAGACAGCCGTTGTGCGCCGCCGAGCGCGCACCAGGCGCCGAACACGAACAGCAATTGCCACGAGAACGGATTGAAGAACCAGACGCCGTTCGGATAGGCCGGCAAATTCCAGTCGAAATTCCACGCCAGCACATAGACCGCCGCCGAGCCCGCGAGCGCAAAACCCGGCTGCCGCAACAGCAGCCACAGCATCGGCGGAAACAAGCATCAGCAGCACGATGTAGAGCGGCAGCACGTCCATATTGACCGGCTTGAATTTCAACAGCAGCGCCTGAAAGATCGTGATATCCGGCTGCTTGAGGAAATCGAGGATGTTCATTTCCTCGGCGTAGAGCGGATTGTCGAAGGTCGCCGCGACGTAAGCGATCTCGGCCATGAAGATCGTGAACAGAAAAATATGCGCGACGTAGATCTGCCAAGCACGCCGCAGAATGCGCGCGCTCGCGATCACGAGGCCGCGCTCGTGCATGGCGCGGCCATAGACGAAGGCGGCGGTATAGCCGGAAATGAAAATGAATATCTCGGTGGCGTCCGAGAAGCCGTAATTGCGGATCGTGAACCAGTTGAGAATGTTGCCGGGAATATGATCGAGAAAGATCAGCCACAGCGCGACGCCGCGGAACAGATCGAGCCGCAGATCGCGCTCGGTCGCGACCACGGGAGGCGCCGGAGCCTTCGCTATAGGCGTGACCAGCATAGGCGTTGCGCTCATGTCCGCCCGCCCGCATCCGGCAGCACGGTCCGTCCCCGCAGCGTTTGAATTCGATCCGGCACGCCAAGCTTGAGAAAGCTGGTCTGCGTGGGTATTGCAATGGTTATTGCACCGACGGCGGCGGTGTTATTCACTTTTCCGTGGAATCATTGGCTAATATGGCTGGTCGAGCTTTGCGCCGATAGTGCGGCAAGCGCCGATGTCACGGCAAAACCGATGGGGCGGGCGGGAGCGGATGCGGAACTTCGACAACACCCGAAATGCCGGGGTGGACGGCGAGCGGCGGCGCGGCGCGCCCCGCGCGTGCGGCCGCGCATGGAGCCACCCTTGGAGCTCTGGCATGTATCGGGCAGTGACGCGCGACATCGAGGTGGTGGTGACTCCGCGCTTCGTCGCCGACCGGTCGTCGCCAGAGAATAATTATTTCTTTTGGGCCTATACGATCTCGATCACCAATAACGGCACCGAGACGGTGCAGCTGAAGACTCGCCATTGGCGGATCACCGACGCGCACGGCCGGAAACAGGAAGTCCGCGGCGCCGGCGTCGTCGGCGAAGAACCGACACTCAAAGCCGGCGAGGTGTTCGAGTATACCAGCGGAGTGCCGCTGCAGACGCCCTCGGGTTTCATGGTCGGAAGCTACGGGATGGTGAGCGCGGCCGGCGAGCATTTCGACATCGAAGTGCCGGCCTTCTCGCTGGACAGCGTCGCGACCAAGCGCACCTTGAACTGACATCTGTTGCGGAAGCCGTACTGATCGCCGGACCCGTGCGCCGGCTTGCGCGCTCACTTGCACGGAGCTCGTTGCTATCAGTGGCCGATCTGAGCCGAGGCCTGCGCGACCGTGCGCTCGCTCGCAAATGCTCCGGCGTATTGCTGGTCGGCGCTGGCGGCGCGCGAGAGCATGAACCACACCGCGGCGGTGGCAACGCCAATCAAAATCTTGACCACAATGCTGTCGGCAGTGCTGCCCATGAACGCCTCCGGGGCGGCGGTAGGTACCGCTTAGCTGCGGCTTCATCCCACCAAACCAATTTCGCGGGCCGCCTCTGGTTCCCAGCGCCAGCCATGGAGCCGACGTTGGATGGGAACCGCCAATCCAGCCCTTCGGAGGTCATTTTTACCGCACTGCGGTGACTAGACAATTTCTAGTTATTACAATGTGTTAATTTAAACTCGATCTATTTTATTTCATTGTCATATTGCAGTGCACAAATTCGACTAAATCGTCCGGTAAAGACCGGAACTTGATTGGAGGGGCTATGATTCGAAGAAGGATTTCAATGCGTTCGCAGGCTATTGCGGTGGTTTTGGCAGGTTTGGCGATGATGGTCGGAGGCGAATATGTGCGCGCAGCGTCGCACGCCTTTGGCGCGGAGATTACCGGCTCGATCAATGCTGTGTCGTCAGTTGGTCCGGCGGAACTCGACCCGGCATTTCAGCACAAGCTCCTGGAACGCGCCCGCGGCCGCTACGACCGCGTGCATCCGCTCGACGCCATCCAGTAAGGCAAATTCCGCCAGAGCATGATCTTTTCCCGAACACCGGTTTCCACTTTTCGGGATCGTGCCTAGGACGCCGGCGGTGGCGTCACTTCATCCGGCGCAAACACATAGGTCGAGCTGCAGAACTCGCAGGTGACGGTGATCCTGCCGTTCTCGACCATGTCGTCGCGATCTTCCTGCGAGAAGCTCTTGAGCATGTTCTCGACGCTGTCGCGCGAGCAGGAGCATTGCGCGCTGACCGGCGCGGCGCGGAAGACGCGCACGCCCCGCTCATGGAACAGCCGGTAGGCGAGCCGCTCGCTCGACAGATCGGGATCGAGCAGTTCGATATCGTCCACGGTCTCGACCAGCGATCGGCCCTCGACCCAGGCATCGTCCTCGGCGACGACATGCGCCGCGGTACCGGGCGGCGCATCGCCGGGATCGAGATCGGCCTGGCGCGTGCGCTCGGTGGAATTGGGCAGAAACTGCAGCATGATGCCGCCGGCGCGCCAGTGATGGCGGGCGCCGTTTTCGCTGGCGCGAAATTCCTCGGCGACGGCGAGCCGCACCCGCGTCGGTATCTGCTCCGAGCGCAGGAAATATTCGTGCGCCGCCTGTTCGAGGCCGCCGCCTTCGAGCGCCACCAGCCCCTGATAGCGGCTCATGTCCCCGCCCTGATCGATGGTCATGGCGAGATGACCGCGGCCGAGAAGCTTGCCCGGGTCCGCTTCGCCGGCGGCGATCGCCGCGGCGACACGCTTGGCATCGAAACGAGCGCAGGCCCGCACCTTGCCGGGCGACGTGAAATCGACGACCAGCATCCGCACCGGGCCGTCGCCTTGCGTCTGCAGGATGAAACGGCCTTCGAATTTCAGGCTCGAGCCGAGCATGACGGTGAGCACGATCGCCTCGCCGAGAAGCTTGGCGACCGGCGGCGGATATTCATGACTGCTCAGAATGGTATCAACAGCCGGTCCCAGCCGCACGATGCGGCCGCGCACATCCAGCGCCTTGACGGCGAATGGAAGGATCGTGTCGTCGAGACCGGTCAGGGCGGGCTCGCGAGCAGGAATGGCGATATCGGGATTGCTCATCGCGACCTATATAGGCGCCCGCGGCCGTTTTGTGAGCCCTGGATAGAGCTGCCCGGCACCGGGCGACCGGCCACCCGCGTTAGCGGATGCCGGCGTGCAGGCACCAGGTCAATATGCCTTTTTGCGCGTGCAGGCGGTTCTCCGCCTCGTCGAACACCACCGATTGCGGCCCGTCCATGACCTCGTCGGTGACTTCTTCGCCGCGATGCGCCGGCAGGCAGTGCATGAAGACCGCATCCGACTTGGCTCGCGCCATGAGGCGGCCATTGACCTGATAGCGTTTGAGCAAATTGTGCCGGCGCGCGCCGTTGCGGTCGCCCATCGACACCCACGTGTCGGTCACGACGCAATCGGCGTCCTTGACCGCCTCATCCGGATCGGCGCCGATGGTGATGTCGGCGCCGGACGACTTGATCCATTGCAGCAACGGTTTTTTCGGCGCCAATTCCGGCGGCGACGCCACGCGCAGGCGAAAATCGAAACGTTCGGCGGCATGCGCCCACGACGTCAGCACGTTGTTGGCGTCGCCGGTCCAGGCCACGGTGCGGCCGCGGATCGGTCCGCGCTTTTCCTCGTAGGTCATGACATCGGCCATGACTTGGCAGGGATGCGAGCGGCGGGTGAGCCCGTTGATCACCGGCACGGTGGCGTGCTGCGCCAGCTCGGCGACATCGTCGGGATTGAGCGTGCGGATCATGATGGCGTCGATATAGCGCGACAGGACGCGGGCGGTATCGGCCAGCGTCTCGCCGCGGCCAAGCTGCATTTCCTCGGCGGTGAGCAGGAGCACGTCGCCACCGAGCTGGCGCATCGCCACCTCGAACGACACCCGCGTTCGGGTCGAGGGCTTCTCGAAGATCATCGCCAGCGTCTTGCCGGCGAGCGGCCGGTCGGTGCGCGCCGGCTTCGACTTCATGAGGCGCGCGTCCTCGATCATCCGGCGCAGATCGGCGGCCGGTACGTCGATGAGATCCAGGAAGTGCCGCACGCCGCTCATCCCGCCGCCTGCGCCTTGTGCTTGTCGGCATGCGCGCGCGCGAGCTTGGCGCAAGCGCGGTCGAGCCGCGTCACGCCTTCGGCAATTTCCTGCTCGCTGACGATGAGCGGCGGTACGAGGCGCATGACATTGTCGCCGGCCGGAAGCGTGATCATCTTCTCGGCGCGGCAGGCATCGATGAGTTCCATGAGCGGAACCACGGCCTTGAGCCCCATGAGCAGGCCTTCGCCACGCACTTCGGCGATGATCGAGGGATAGCGGTCCTTGATCTCGGCGAGCTTCTGCTTGAGCACCAGCCCGGTGCGCCGCACCCGATCGAGAAAGCCCGGCTCCAGCATGACGTCGAGCGTGGCATTGGCGACGCTCATCGCCAGCGGATTGCCGCCGAACGTGGAACCGTGGGTTCCCGCGGTCATGCCCTTGGCCGCCTCGGCGGTGCCGAGGAAGGCACCGACCGGGAAACCAGAGCCCAGCGCCTTGGCCAGGCCCATGATATCGGGTGTGACGCCGACGCCTTGATACGCGAACAGATGGCCGGTGCGGCCCATGCCGCTTTGCACTTCGTCGAACACCAGAAGCAGCCCGTGCTGGTCGCAGAACTCGCGTAGCGCCCGCAGGAACGACGGCGCGACCACGCGGACGCCGCCCTCGCCCATGACCGGCTCGATCAGGATCGCGGCCGTCTGCGGGCCGATGGCGCGCTTGACGGCCTCGAGGTCGCCGAACGGAACCTGATCGAAGCCCTCGACCACCGGCCCGAAGCCTTCGAGATATTTCTTCTGGCCGCCGGCGGCGAGCGTCCCCAGCGTCCGGCCGTGGAATGCGCCTTCGAAGGTGATGATGCGATAGCGTTCCGGCGCGCCGTTGGCGGCGTGGTACTTGCGCGCCATCTTGATGCAGCCTTCCATCGCCTCGGCGCCGGAATTGCAGAAGAACACTAAGTCGGCAAAGCAGGCGTCGCACAGCCGCTGCGCGACACGCTCGGCTTCCGGAATCTCGTAGTGATTGGAGACGTGCCACAGCTTCTGCGCCTGCGCGGTGAGCGCCGCGACCAGGTGCGGGTGGGCATGGCCGAGCGAGTTCACCGACACGCCGGAGGTGAAGTCGAGATAGCGCTCGCCGTCCGTCGAGGTCAGCCATACGCCTTCGCCCCGCTCAAAAGCGAGGTGAACGCGCGCGTAGGTGGGCAATAGGTTCGTTGTCACGGGCTCTATCCGCGCAGGCTGTCCAGGTTTTTACGTACGGTTTGGCGCAGCTAAAATGCAATGTGCCGCCTCTGCGGGCGGCACCGGCGCATTATTTTATGTCGACCCGCCCCACTGTCAACACAGGATAATTCGGTGTTCCGGACTCGTTTTGTACCCATGTCATCCACACATACGCACGAATGTGTGGAAGTGGCGTGAGCGACTCTTGCGGCGCGAGTTCCGGCATATTGTAGGTTTTTTCCCGTCAAGTACGACATATCGTGCGGCGGACAGTCATCTGAAGCGTTATCGGTTGAGTGCGTGTTGGGCGGCTCTGATGCCGCCTGGCTAGGCGATGGATTCCGCCCACGGATCGGCCAAGGCCGCGTCATCAAACCCGCGACCGAGGCCCAATGCGCACCGGTGAGGAGAATTTGCTCATGTCGTGGACGGACGAGCGAGTTGAGCTCTTGAAGAAGCTGTGGTCTGACGGCCTCTCGGCCAGCCAGATCGCGGCCGAGCTCGGCGGCATTACGCGCAATGCGGTGATCGGCAAGGTGCATCGGCTGGGACTTTCGGGTCGCGCCAAGAGCACCTCGAGCGCCGCCCCGCGGCAGCGCAAGGCGCGCGCGCCGTCGCATATGATGCGCATCGGCCGGCCCGCGATCCGCGGCAATACCGCGCTTGCGCACGCTTATGACATCGAAACCGAGGCCGAGCCGGAGCTGCTCGACAACGTCATTCCGATCGGACAGCGCCGCACCATCCTCGAATTGAACGAGCAGACCTGCCGTTGGCCGGTCGGCGATCCCAGCAGCGGCGACTTCTTCTTCTGCGGCGGCAACACGCTCGAGAGCCTGCCCTATTGCGCCTACCACTCCCGCGTCGCCTATCAGCCGGCCAGCGACCGGCGCCGCGACAAGCGGCCGCCGCGCTGAAACCGGCGCAAGATCGAGCTCATGCGACATGCCCCGCCACAGCGGAGCATTTTTGTTTGTGCAACAGGGTGACGCGCGGCGAACGGGGCAGTTCAGGAAACGCCGTCAGCTCGCTTTGCCGTAACGATCGTCCAGCGAGTAGCCGGCGCCGCGCACGGTGCGGATCGGATCGGTCGCGTGGCCGCGGTTGAGCGCCTTGCGCAGGCGGCCGACATGGACGTCGACGGTGCGCTCGTCGATATAAACGTCGCTGCCCCAGACGCCGTCGAGCAATTGCTCGCGTGAAAACACCCGGCCCGGACGTTCCATCAGATATTCGAGCAGGCGGAATTCGGTCGGCCCAAGATCGACGGGGCGGCTGGAACGCGACACGCGCTTCTTTTCGCGGTCGAGCTCGAGGTCGCCGATATTGAGGATCATGGCGACGCGTTCGGGGCTCGCCCGGCGCAACAGGGCGCGCACCCGCGCCAACAGCTCCGGCACCGAGAACGGCTTGACGATATAGTCGTCGGCGCCGGTGGCGAGCCCGCGCACGCGTTCGCTTTCCTCGCCGCGCGCGGTGAGCATGATGATCGGCAGGCTTTGCGTCTGCGGCCTTGCCCGCAGCCGGCGGCACAATTCGATGCCCGACAGGCCCGGCAACATCCAGTCGAGCACGACGAGATCGGGCGCCGTCTCCTTCAGCCGCGTATCGGCGTCGTCGCCGCGCGTGACGGCATCGACCTCGTAGCCCTCTGCCTCGAGATTATAACGCAACAGGGTCGTCAGCGGCTCCTCGTCTTCAACGATGAGGATGTTGGCACCCATCGCGGTCTCCTATTTCTGAATCAGGGCAGTCGGAAAACTCGTGGTGTCTCCCTTTGGACGCTGGTCGGTGATCGCACGGCCCTCGATCATGTAATAGACGGTTTCGGCAATATTGGTGGCATGGTCGCCCATGCGCTCGATGTCCTTGGCGCAGAACATCAGGTGCATGCAGAAGGTGATGTTGCGCGGATCTTCCATCATATAGGTCAACAGCTCGCGAAACAGCGAGGTGCACATCGAGTTCGATTTCCTCGTCGCCGTTCCACACCGCGAGCGCGCCCTGCAGGTCGCGGCTGGCATAGGCGTCGAGCACCTGCTTGAGCTGGCCGAGCACGAGCGAAGACATGTGCTCGACACCGCGGATCAGCTTCTGCGGATAGAAATCGCCGTCGAGCGCCACGACGCGCTTGCCGATGTGCTTGGCGTGATCGCCGATGCGCTCAAGGTCGTTGCAGACGCGCATGGCGCCGACGCATTCGCGCAAATCCACCGCCATCGGCTGCCGCCGCGCGATGGTGAGAATGGCTTTCTCCTCGACTTCGCGCTGCATGGCGTCGATCAGCGGATCGGCGGCGATCACGCGCTCGCCGAGTTCGAGATCGCGGTCGACAAGCGCCTGCACCGAATTGGAGATCTGCCGCTCGGCAAGGCCGCCCATCTCGGCGACCTTGCGGGTGATCTCCTGCAGGTCGGTATCGAAGGCCTTGGCGGTGTGGTCGACGCGGGTAGTCGTGGTCGTGATTTGATCGGTCATGATGTTATCCGAAACGGCCGGTGATGTAGTCCTGGGTACGCTGATCTTTCGGCGCGGTAAACATCTTGTTCGTGGCGTCGAATTCGATCAGTTCACCGAGGTACATGAACGCGGTGAACTCAGATACGCGGGCGGCCTGCTGCATGTTGTGGGTGACGATGACGATCGTGTAATCGTCGGTCAATTCATCGATCAGTTCCTCGATCTTGGCGGTCGAGATCGGGTCGAGCGCCGAGCACGGCTCGTCGAACAGGATCACTTCCGGCCGTACCGCGACGGTGCGCGCGATGCAAAGCCGCTGTTGCTGGCCGCCCGAGAGGCTCTGGCCATTGGCGTGGAGCTTGTCTTTGACTTCGTCCCAGAGCGCGGCGCGGCGCAGCGACGTCTCAACGCGGCCGTCCATCTCCGACTTCGGCAGCCGCTCGTAGAGTCGGATGCCGAAGGCGATGTTCTCGTAAATCGACATCGGAAACGGCGTCGGCTTCTGGAACACCATTCCGATGCGGGCACGCAGCAGGTTGAGATCTTGCCTCGGCGACAGAATGTTCTCGCCATCGAACATGACGTCGCCGGTGGCGCGCTGATGCGGGTAGAGATCGTACATGCGGTTGAGCACGCGCAGCAAAGTCGACTTGCCGCAGCCTGAAGGACCGATGAAGGCCGTGACCCTGTTCTCGTAGAGCGACAGCGAGATCGATTTGAGCGCCCGGCTCTCGCCATAGAAGAAGTTGAGATCGCGGATCGATATCTTGTCCGTCAGCGCGCCTTGATCAGTCGGCGTGTGACTGACGGCAGGTACGGATACTGTAGCAACGCTGCTCATGCTCATGACTGTTTTCCCGATGCGACCAGAGTGCGCGCGGTGATACTCAAGGCGAGGACGGTGAGAGTAATGATAAGGGCGCCGGTCCAGGCCAGCGCCTGCCAGTCCTTGTATGGGCTGAGCGCGAACTGGAAGATGATGACCGGCAGGCTCGAGATCGGTCCGTTCAGATTGTTGCTCCAGAACTGGTTGTTCAGCGAAGTAAACAGAAGCGGCGCGGTTTCGCCGCTGATGCGCGCGACAGCAAGCAGCACGCCGGTCACCATGCCGGCGCGTGCGGCCCGATAGCAGATGTGGCGGATCGCCAGCGACCGCGGCAGGCCGATCGAGGTCGCCGCCTCGCGCAGCGCATTGGGTACCAGCGTCAGCATGTCTTCGGTGGTGCGCACCACCACCGGAATGACGAGCACCGCGAGCGCGACGCCGCCGGCATAGCCGGAGAAGTGCCCCATTGGCGCAACCATGACCTGATAGATGAACAGGCCGACGACGATCGACGGCGCGCTCAGCAAGATGTCGTTGATGAAGCGAACGACACTGGAGAGCTTATCGTAGCGGCCGTATTCGGCCATGTAGGTGCCGGCGAGGATGCCGATCGGCGTGCCGATGATCACGGCAAGGCTGGTCAGCATGAGACTGCCGAAGATCGGATTGAGCAGTCCGCCGCTCGATCCCGGTGGCGGCGTCATTTCTGTGAACACGCGAAGCGAAAGCCCGGAGAGGCCGTGCCACAACAGCGCGCCGAGGATCAGCACCAGCCAGCCGACGCCGAACAGGGTTGCGCCGAGTGACAACGCCGTCGCCACGTAATTGCTGCGGCGGCGGCCTGCATAACGCCCGGCTAAGATATTTTGCTGCATGGCGTCACCCGACCCGGCGTTCAATGCGCATCAACATGTAGCGCGCGATCGCGAGCACGATGAAAGTGATCACGAATAGGAGGAGGCCGAGCGTGATCAAAGCCGACGTGTAGAGATCGCCGACGGCCTCGGTGAATTCATTGGCGATGGTCGCCGAGATCGTGGTGCCCGGCGCCAGGATCGACGCGGAGATGCGGTGCGCATTGCCGATGACGAAGGTCACCGCCATGGTCTCGCCGAGCGCCCGGCCCAGCGCCAGCATGACGCCGCCGATGACGCCGACCCGGCAGTAAGGCAGCACCACATTGCGCATCACTTCCCAGGTGGTGCAGCCGAGCCCATAGGCGGCCTCTTTGAGCACCACCGGCACCGCCTCGAACACGTCACGGCTGATCGAGGTGATGAACGGCAGCACCATGATGGCGAGGATCAGGCCCGAGGTCAGCAAGCCGATGCCATAAGGCGGCCCGGCGAACAGCGAGCCGATTCCAGGGACGTTGCCGAGCGTATCGATCAGGGCGGGTTGCAGCGTCGCCTGCAGGAACGGGGCGAAAATGAACAGGCCCCAGATGCCGTAGATGATGCTCGGAATGCCGGCGAGCAGTTCGACGGCGATGCCGATCGGACGGCGCAGCCATTGCGGACAAAGCTCGGTGAGAAAGAAGGCGATCATCAAGCCGACCGGAACCGCGATCAGCATGGCGATGAACGAGGTGATGATGGTGCCATAGATGGCGGGCAGCGCGCCGAATTTGTCGGTGACCGGGTTCCAGCTCTGGCTGATCAGAAAGCCGAGCCCGAAGGTCTGCAGCGCCGGAATCGAGCCTTGGATGAGCGAACCAATGACGCCGCTCAACAGCAGCAGCACGAGAATGGCGGCGCCGCGCGTCAATTGGCGGAACACCGAATCGCCGAGCCGCAACCGATCGAGGACCTTGTTGCGCGCGGCGGCCCCGACGGAAATTGCCGATCGATCTGACAACGCGACGTCAACCACGTGCTGTCTCCCCGTCGTCGTCTGCATCAACTCTCCCGGACTTGTGCGATGAAGAGTTAATGTAGGGGCGCCCTTGGCGCCTAAAAACGTCCCTTGTGGACAAAAGCGAAAAGGAAAAGGCGCCCGGTGGCGCCTTTTCCCGCGCTTGTCGATCTCAGAACAACGACTTGCCGTCGGCGCTCTTGATCTTCTCTTTCCAGGTCTTCTCGATCAGCGCGACGACGCTGTCAGGCATCGGCACGTAATCGAGATCGGTCGCGGCCTGCTTGCCGTTCTTGTAGCCCCAGTCGAAGAACTTCAGGGCTGCGGCGGAGTCCGCCGCGTTGACCGGAGTCTGCTGCATCAGAATGAACGTCGAACCGGCAACCGGCCAGGACTTGTCGCCGGCTGCATCCGTCATGATGACACGGAAGTCCGGCGCGCTGGTCCAGTCGGCGCCTGCTGCGGCGGCTTGGAACGCTTCCGCAGTCGGAGAAACGACTTTGCCGGCGTGGTTGACCATCTTGGCGTAGGTCAGATTGTTCTGCTTGGCATAGGCATATTCGACATAGCCGAGCGAGCCGACGGTCTGCGCGGCGTTGTTGGAGACGCCTTCAGAACCCTTGGCGCCGATACCGACCGGCCATTCGACCGCGGTGTTCTCGCCGACCTTGCTCTTCCAATCCGGGCTGACCTTGGACAGGAAGTTCGTCCAGATGAAGGTGGTGCCCGATCCGTCGGAGCGATGCACGACCGCGATCGCGGTGTCAGGGAGCTTGACGTCCGGATTGAGCTTCGCAATCGCCGGATCGTTCCACTTGGTGATGTCGCCGAGGAATATCTTGGCGATGGTCGGACCGTCGAGGGTGACTTCACCCGGCTTGATGCCCGGCAGATTCAGGATCGGAACAACCGAGCCGTTGATTACCGGGAACTGCACGAAATTGTTCTTGGCGATGTCGGCAGGCATCAGCGGCATATCGGTGGCGCCGAAGGTGACGGTCTTGGCGGTGATCTGCTTGATGCCGCCGCCGGAGCCGATCGACTGATAGTTCAAGCCGACATTGGTGTCCTTCTTATAGGTGTCCGCCCACTTGGCGAGGACCGGATAGACGAAGGTCGAGCCGGCGCCGGTGATGTCCTCGGCGGCGGCGGGCAGCACCGACGCGGCGAGCAGGCCGGCGGCGGCGAGTGTGGTCAGGTGAAGTTTCACATTCATCTCCTGTGAGTGGAAATCCGGACGGCGCGGAGTCGCCGACCTGAATCCTGTTCAAAGTCACGAGCTGAAGTCGGCTCGACGTCCCGGTGGAGCCTTTGATCAAGCTCGCGGTTTTTTCAGAAGCACGCTGTACAAGGCACTGCCCGAGGCAGAGCCGATCCGCAGCGTGGCCATGAGTATGTTCGGCACATCACCGTTCTATGAGCCCTACATGACAGTCAGATGACAGCGTAAGTATCTGACAGAGCTACGGTTTAGCGCGGATGGGCAGGAACGACCGGTGGGCAGATGGACGGTGAAGGTCGCTCCTGCGCCCGGCGCGCTTTCAATGGTCAGACGGCCGCGATGGCGGTTAAGGATGTGCTTGACCAGCGCAAGTCCAAGTCCGGTCCCGCCTTGCGCCCGGCTTTCGCCGACATCGACCCGATAGAAGCGCTCGGTCAGCCGCGGCAAATGTTCCGGCGCGATGCCCGGCCCGTAATCGCGCACGCTGACCAGCGCCTCGGGATCGCCGTCGGCCGAGGCGCCGGTGCCGAGCTTGACGTCGACACGGCGGCCGGCGGCGCCGTATTTGAGCGCGTTCTCGACCAGATTTTCGAACAGGCGGACCAGTTCGTCGTGGTCGCCGTGCACCGTCAGCGGCTGGCCGGCATCGATATGCAGCGTGACGCCGCGATCGCGCGCCAAGGTCTCCAGGCCGTCGGCCACCTGGCGCACGATCGGCACCAGATCGACCGGCGTATCGGGCCGGCGATGCGCGTTGAGCTCGATGCGCGACAGCGACAGCAGATCGTCGATCAGGCGCGCCATGCGCCGGGCCTGCTCCTGCATGATCGACAGGAAGCGCTCGCGCGCCTTGGTATCCTCGCGCGCGGAGCCTTGCAGCGTCTCGATGAAGCCGAGCAACGCGGCGAGCGGCGTTCGCAATTCATGGCTGGCATTGGCGACGAAGTCGGCGCGCATTTCCTCGACCCGCCGCAGCGGCGTCAGGTCGTGGAACGTCATCAGCACCAGATCGGGCCGCACCGCGTCGGCGGCGCGCCTGACCGGCATGACGATGGTCTCGAACCAGCGGTCGAGCGGCACGCGCTCGAAATAGACGACGCGTTGCTCTTCGCCCTGCGTTGCGGCGCGGCCGATGGCCTCGATCAGTTCCGGCATCCGCAGTGCAAAAGAAACCGGTTCGCCCTGGCGCAGCGCCGGCGCCAGCGCCCGCGCCCGCTCGTTGAGCGCCAGTACCCGGCCGTCGCGGTCGAGCGCGACAACGGGATCGGGCAGGCCGGCAACGACGGCGCGCAACAGATCGTCGCCGCGTTCGGAAATCGCGATCGGCTGCCGGCGGCGCTCTTCCTCTTCGCCGGTACGGACCGCGAGCACGGCCGCCGCCGTGACAAAGACGAAACCGGCCAGCGCATAGGCGTAGGGCAGCCCGCCGGCAAAGGCCAAAGCGGCGAAGACGATCGCGGCCGCCGCGATCACCAGCCGGCCGCCGCGCCAGCGCCTATTGGCCAACGATGCTCGGTGTTCGGCCAAGCTCATGAAATTCCTCGCGGCAACGCGCAAAGCTTACGTCGGCGGTGACGTCTGATTTATGCGACGCGCGGCACGGCTGAGCAAGGCTTCGCGAATTCCAAGCACAGCAAGCGAGATCACGAAAGGAATTATGTAATAGAGCAGACGGAACAACAGCAGTCCGGCGAGCAGGTCTTCCTTGTCGAACTGCCAGAGCGCCACCATCATTGCGGCGTCGAACACGCCGAGCCCGCCGGGCGCGTGGCTGGCAAAGCCCAACAGCGTCGCGGCGACGAAAATCACGGCGACCGTGACGAAGCCGATATTGGGCTCGTCGGGCACGAGCATATACATCGCCGCCGCGCAGCAGCCGAGATCGATGATGCCGATCGCGATCTGCAAGAGCGTCAACGGGCCGCCGGGCAGCGTCACCTGCCAGCCGTCGCGGCCGATGACGCGCGGTTTGACCCAGACCCACGCGACATAGGCGACCAAGAGAGTGAGGATGACGAGCGCCATGACGCGATTGCACCACAGCGGCAATTGATCGATGGCGCGGGCCGCCTGCGGCGACCACAGCACGCCGAGCCCGAGCACGGTGGCGTTGCCGAGCCAGAACGTCAGGCCGGAGACGAAGCAGATCTTGGTGACCTCGATGACGGAGAGGCCCCAACTCGAATAGATGCGATAACGAACCGCGCCGCCGGAGAACACGCTGGCGCCCACGTTGTGACCCACCGAATAGCTGGTGAAGCCGGAGAGCGCGGCCACCCGATACGGAATTTCGGAACGGCCGATCGTACGCAGCGCAAACAGATCGTAGAAGGTCAGCGTCAGATAGCCGGCGGCGACGAACAGGCCGGCGATGATCAGCGTCTTCCAGTCGGTCGAATCGATGGCGTCGATCAGGGCTTCGGGATCGATATCGCGGAGGATGCGATAGAGCACGATCACCGCGATCGTGATCATGGTCAGGCTGATGGCGACGCCGATCTTGCGCAGCCCGATCTTGCGGTCGAAGAAGCGCGCGTGACCGCGCAGCGACTTCAAAAGACCGCTTTCGGAGCCGGCGGCTTGGGCATCCATCAAGAATTCTCGCTCCGCGTTATTGCGCAGGCTTCGGGGCCATCACCATAGGCCACAGGTCTGCTTAGAAAATCGCAAAGACGGCTCAAATTTGCTGGCATCGCCATCCAAGTCTTGGCCATCAAGTCTTGACCATCCAAGCAAGTCTTGGCCATCCAAGTCACTGACCTGATCACCGAATTCGCTTCGAATTGCGGCGCAAATCCATGCGAAGTTCGGCTTCCGAAGCCGGCGGGAACCAGTCCCAAGTAGCAGATGTTCGGCGCCAGCGCGAGGGCGGCAAGCTTGCGGAATCCACACGCCCGATCGAGGTCCGTATAGGTACTTAAACACGGGTCCGGACGGTCGCCGCAACGCCGCGATCTTTGGCCACACCCCCATCTGCCAAGCTCGCGCCGCGCCTGCTATGGTCGGCACAAATCGTTGAGGAAACGCTCCAATCCCGGTCAACGGGCGGACAAACATGGCGAGGGCATGATGGACAATCCCACAATCGCGCGGCGCACCCTGATCGTGAGTGCGGGTCTTGGTACCGCGCTTGGTACGGGCCTTGGGGCGATCGCCGGCGTGGCGCCGGCGCATGCCGAGACCGCGAAATCCAACGCGGAGCGAATCGGCACCGAGAAGATCTGGAGCGGCGAGTACTGGGCCAACAAGGGCGACGTGAAGCTGTTCATGTATCGCAAGCGCCTGAGCGCGCCGCGCAAAGGCGCCGAACCGCTGCCGGTGCTGTTCCTGGTACACGGCTCCTCGCTGTCGTCGGTATCGAGCTACGACCTCACCGTGCCGGGCAAAGGCGAATATTCGATGATGGACGTGTTCGCCCGCGCCGGCTTCGACGTCTGGACCATGGATCACGAGGGCTATGGCCGCTCGACCGTGACCTCGAACAATTCCGATATCGCCAGCGGCGTTGCCGACCTTACCGCCGGGCTCGACGTGCTGGCGCGCGAAACCGGGCGCAGCAAATATCACGTGTTCGGTGAATCCTCGGGCGCGATCCGCGCCGGCGCCTTTGCCCAGGCCAAGCCCGACCGCATCGACAAGCTGATGCTCGCGGCTTTCACCTACAAGGGCGACGGCGCCGCCGAAATCAAACGCCGGCAGGACCGGCTCGCCGAATTGCGCGCGAGCCCGCGGCGCAAGCGCGACGCCGCGATGATCCGTTCGATCTTCACCCGCGACGGCCATCCTACCGCTTACGACCCCGCCGTCGGCGAAGCACTGGTGGCGTCCGAAATGAAATACGGCGACAGCGTGCCGGCCGGCACCTATATCGACATGGCGGCGAACCTGCCGCTGGTCGATCCGACCAAGGTGACGTGTCCGGTGCTGATGACGCGCGGCGAATGGGACGGCAATTCGACCAACCAGGACCTGCTCGACTTCTTCACACAACTGCCCAACGGCGACCGGCAATATGTGATCCTGCCGAACACCTCGCATAGCGAAGCCTTCGGCAAGAACCGGCAACTGCTCTGGTACGCGATGAAGAACTTCCTGTCGGAGCCGGCGCCGGTGGCGAGCTGAGGCTTCGCGCTCGAGTCCTATTTCAATTCTCCGTCGATAAAGAACTCGCGCAGTTCCTTGTAGGTCTCCTCAGGCGCTTCCTCGGAGAGATAATGTCCGCAGGGCAGCGCCTTGGCGCCGCGAATGTCGGTGGCGTAGCGCTGCCAGATCTCGCCCGGCGCCGGCTTCGAATTGCGGCCGACGCCGCCGGTCGCGCCCCACAGCAACAATAGCGGCACATTATTCTTGCGCCCGGCCTCGAAATCCTTGGTGTCCATGTCGAAGTCGATGCCGGCGCAGGCGCGGTAATCCTCGCACATGGCATGGACCGTCGCCGGATTGCGGAAATAGCGCTTGTATTCGGCAATCGCCGCCGGGTCGAAGAAGCTCAAGCCCTGCTTGGTCTTCGACAATTTCTTCTCGATGAAGAAATCCGGCTCCGCGCTCATCAACCGCTCGGGGAAATCATAAGGCTGGATCATGAACAGCCAGTGCCAGGAAAACGTCGCCCAGGCCTTGTTCATATTGTTGTAGAGATGGTGCTGCGGGATGATGTCGAGGATCGCCGCACGCGCGATCTTCTCCGGATGATCCATGCACATGCGGTGCAGCACGCGGGCGCCGCGATCGTGGCCGGCGCAATAGAACTTGTCGAAGCCGAGCGCCTGCATCACCTCGAACTGATCCTGGCCCATGGCGCGGAACGAATAGTTCTCGTGCTTGTCGCCGCCCGGCACCTTTTCGGAATCGCCGTAGCCGCGCAGGTCGGTCGCAACCACGGTGAATTCTTCCGCCAGGCGCGGCGCGAATTTCTGCCACGAGAGATGGCTGAACGGATTGCCATGGATAAGAAGCAGCGGCGGCCCTTTGCCGCCCTTGAGCGTGACGATGCGCGCGCCTGAGGTTTTGATCTCGCTTTTCGTAAAGCCTTCGAAAGAACATCGGGCGTCTTCTCCACTCGTGTTGTTATATCTGTCCGAAACCGGTCCCACTTTTCGGGATCATGCTCGGCCGTGTTTGCGCGAATGATCGAGTAAATTGCGCGGTCTCGCAACCGTCGCGTGACGCTTTAGCCGTGTGCATAAACGAACGTAAAAAGGGAAGAACATGCCGCCGTCAGATATCGACCCGCAATCCGGTTTCCGCCTGCCGCTCCTCAAGCGCGAGGATCTCGACGAGGCCGGCAAGCGCGCCTATGACCGCGCCTCGACACCCGGCAAAACCATTGTCGGCCTGCGCGGGCCGGGCGGCATTCATCTCTACAGCACAGGCACGGTCGACGCGCACAATGCGCTGAACGGGTACTTGCGCTACCAGGCGGGCTTCGATCCGAAAGTACGCGAAGTCGCGATCCTCGCCGTCGCCCGCGAAATGGACAGCCGCTTCGAATGGGCGGCGCACGAGCCGGAAGCTTTGCAGGTCGGCGTGCCGGCCGACATCATCGACATCATCAAGCACAGAAAGAGCACGCAAGGTCTCGACGAGACTTACGCCGCGATCATCGAGCTCGGCCGCGAGGCGGCCGGCAAGCACAAGGTCAGTTCGGCGACCTTTGCCCGCGTCAAAGCTTTGTTCGAGCCGACCAAGCTGGTGCAGCTCGTGCTGCTGATGGGCGCTTACGCTTCGACCGCGATCCTGCTGGCCACGTTCGACATGCAGGTGCCGGAGGGCAAGCCGCAGCTGCCGGTCGCGTAGCTTCACCCTCCCCTGCAGGGGGAGGGTCGACGAGCGAAGCGACGTCGGGATGGGGAAATCGCGATCACTGCCCCACCCGCCGCTTCACTCACTTCGTTCGTTCAGCGGCAACCCTCCCCCTGCAGGGGAGGGTGAAAAATCACTTCTTCTTCTCAAACCCCAGCTCGTTCCAGCGCGCTTTGACCGCGTCGATGTCTTTCTTCTCCGGCCACACCGTCGGCGGGAAACGCGCGCCGCCGAGATCGGGATCGGGATCGTGGTCGAGATTGATGGTGGCGTCGATCAGCATGCGGTTCCACTTGCCGGTACCGTAGAGTGAGGTGTTGCGGTCGCGCTTGCGGGTCGACGGATCGAGACCGAGGCCAAACGTCGCCGGCATGACGACGATATCGTCTTCGCCGGCATTGACGCGGTAAGCGATGGCCCAATCGACGGCGGCATAGTCGTGAATATCGATATCGGTATCGACCACGATGACATGCTTGTAGCGCACGTGCCCCGCCGACGAGCCCCACAGCGCGTTGGCGACCTGCTTGGCCTGGCCGCGATAGCTCTGATTGATCTGCACGTAGACGTTCACGCCGGCCTGTACCGGCGGGCACCACACATCGGTGATGCCGGGCACGCCGGCGCGATCGAGCACGTTCCACGCCGTCGCCGCGCGCATGATCGATGAGCACATGCCGTTTTCCGAGAAACAGCCCGGCATCGAACCTTCGATGGTGCCGCGGAAGATCGGATCCTTGCGGTGGGTGATCGCGGTGACGCGGATCGCCGGCTTCGGCGATTTGTCGCCGGCGACATAGCCGGTCACTTCGGCGAACGGGCCTTCCATCATGTAGGTCTCGGGATCGAGGCCGAGATAGCCTTCGATCACGATCTCGGCCGAGGCCGGCACGTGCAGATCGACGGTCTCGCATTTGACGAGTTCGACCGGCGCGCCGCGCACGGCGCCGATGACGTCGTATTCGCACAGGCCTTTCGGCACCGGCGAACCGGCGACGAAGCCGAGCGACGGCTCCCAGCCGATCGCGACCGCAATCGGCATTTCCTTGTGGCCCTTCTGCTGCCACGCAGTGACGTGATGGCCGATATGCTGGGCGCGCCACATCAGGATCGGGATGTGGTTCTTGTCACCGATCATGCCGCGATAGATGCCGACATTCATCACATTGGTGTCGGGATCCTTGGTGACGACGCCGCCGTAGGTCATGATGTAGCGGCCGCCGTCGAGTCGGTTCCATTGCGGCACCGGCAATTCGTAGAGATCGACGTCATCACCTTTGATGATGTTCTCCTTGACCGGACCGGTCGCGACGACTTTCGGCGGCACGGAGTTGGAGAGCACGGTGCGGCCGAGCTTGACCAGCTCGCGCGGATGCGTGTCGGGCGACATGCCGAACATCATGGCGACGCGGCGTGCGCTCGACAGGCCGCCGGTGAAGACCTGGCGGCAGCGCGCATTGGCGCCGTAGTCCTTGACGTTGTTGAACAGCACCGCGGGTCCGGTGCCGGCGCCCTGCGCCAGCCGAGCGACGGTGCCGAGCTCGATATCCCAATCGACCTCGGCTTCGACGCGCTGCAATTCGCCCGCGGCATCGAGCGCTTTGATCCAACCGCGGATGTCGCCGAACGCGACCGGCTTTCGTTCAGAGCTCATGATTTATGGGCTTTTCTCGGTTGATTTGATCGTCGTGGTGGGTGGGGCGTTTTGCGCCGTCGCGGCCGGGCCTGTCAAGGAACCGGCGCCGGGCGCAGCGCCGCGGCTGCGCTCCGGCACATGGATGCATGGCTCTTTGCCGCGCCGTGCGCCGCAAGCATTGCGGCCCGCCGCATGCATGCGATATGCCGCATGCGATATGCGGGCAGGCGTAGCGGCCATCCGGCCGCCGCAAGGAAGCGGAGTTTCGGCGTGGCAAGTGACGACAAGCGCGTATTGGTTTCCGGCGGCGGGCCGGTCGGGCTGTTGTGCGCGTGGCTGCTTGGCCGGCGCGGCGTGCCGGTGCGGGTGTTCGACCTCAATGACGGCCCGCAGAACGATCCGCGCGCAGCGACCACGCATCCGGCGACGCTCGATCTGCTGACCGAGGACGGACTTGACCAGGACATGGCGCGCGTCGGTCTGGTGGCGCCGATCTTTCATTTCTGGGACCGGCCGAGCGCCTCGCTGATCGCCGAATTCGACCACGCCGTGCTCAAGAACGACACGCGGCATCCCTTCGTCGTGCAATGCGAGCAGTTCAAGACCTGCAATCTGTTGCTCGAGCGCTTGCGCAAAATGTCCAATGTCGAGGTGCTGTACGGCCACGAGGTGACAGGCGTCACGCAAGACGCCGGCAGCGTCAGCGTGGAGGTGCGCGGGCCCGACGGCACGAAAGCACATCGCGGCGGCTATGTGATCGGCGCCGACGGCGGCCGCAGCACCGTGCGCAAGCAGGCCGACATCAAATTCGACGGCTTCACCTGGCCGGAGCGCTTCATCGTCCTGACCACACCGTTCGATTTCGCGGCGCATTACGGCTATGCCTATCGCAGCTACTTCGCCGACCCCGGCGAATGGTGCAATTGCTTCAAGGTCTCCGCCGACGGCCCGCCCGGCCTGTGGCGCACCGTCTATCCGGCCAATCCGTCGCTGAGCGAGGACGACATATTGAGCGACAACGGCGTGCAGGCGCGCATCCAGTCGTTCTTTCCGTCCGACCGCGCTTACGAGATCGTGCATCGCAATATCTACGTCACGCATCAGCGTGTCGCCGAGACCTTGCGCAAAGGCCGCGTGCTGCTCGCGGGCGACTCTGCGCATGTCAACAATCCGATCGGCGGCATGGGGCTCAACGGCGGCATCCAGGACGGGGTTAACCTCGCCGACAAGCTGGCGCGCGTTGTCGTCGGCGGCGAGCCCGACACGCTGCTCGATCTCTACGATCTGCAACGCCGCACCGTCGCCGTCGAATTCGTGCAGGAACAATCGATCGCCAACAAGAAGCGGCTCGAGACGCGCGATCCGGAAGCGCGCAAGCAAAACCTCGACGAATTGCGCGCCATGGCCGCCGATCCGGAGCGCGCGCGGCAGTTTCTGTTGCGCACAGCAATGATCGCCAGCCAGAAGCGGGCGGACTCGCTGCAACTGGCCGATGTCGCGCGCGCCAAGGCCGTGCGCTGACGCTTTCATTTGCGATAAAGCTCGCTCGGCATGCATTCACGCGCCGCGCGCTCGGGGCCGTCTTTTTCACGCGTCGTTTCGAGAATCTCCTGCCGCGCCTTCCATTGCTCATCGCGCGGGACGGTTGGCTCGTTGCGCTTGAGACAGGCGAGAGCATCGCCCAGGCAGGCGCGCGCGTTCTTGCAGGGCTTGTAGCGGCAACTGCGCCAGAACCTGAACACGGTGCAGTAATGGCACCGCAACTTTGCCTGCTCGTCGCGGAAGCGCGCTTTGTCGCGCTCGGCGCCAAGGCTTCGGCTGTTTGTTTGCTCAGCTTTATGCGCGCAATAACCCACCCCCGTCACCACCGGGCTTGACCCGGTGGTCCATGGAGACGTGCGGTTTGCGAAAGCGGCCGAAGGTTTGTCCGAGTTTCACTTCCGCATGGATTGCCGGGTCAAGCCCGGCAATGACGAACAGAGAGGAACCGAACGAACCGACTGACCGAAGAAAGAAAGGGAAGCGGAACGCCGACAGACGCTTGCTTCCAACCTGCCGTGCAGCTGGCACGGCCGCGCATCTTGCGGATGCGCTCGCCTGTCGGCGTTCCACCACGGTTCTGACGCACGGGCTTTCGCCCGTGGCGCGCGGCTCCAGGCCAGGCTTCCTGGGACGTGGCCGGAGCGCCGAGCTGTGACGTTCCTCCTTCCGGAGGCAGCATCGGACGCAGTTGTGAGCGGGCGTTACCCGCCCCGACCTGTCCCAGTCCAGTGGTAGCACCCCACGGACCGCTCGTAGTGGCGGACCGCATGATGCCCGGAACCGCCCGAGTGCGGAATGTGTCGTTCCGCCCGCGGGCACCGCACTCGCTCCGCACATCGAGAGCACCCTCGCGATGGCGTCCCTTACAGAGCGAGATTCGCAATATATGTAACTGAATTAGTGACAAATGTCAAGGTCAAGTCTCCGATTTAGCGATAAAGCTCTCATTCGGGCATTTTCGGCGCACGTTAACGTCCATGTAGGATAAGAGAGGTAACCATGTATTGCATTTGTTCTTGTTTTGTTCTAGAAAGTACTCATGTCAGCCGCAACGGAAATCGAGTGGACGGACGCAACGTGGAACCCAGTCACGGGTTGCTCGAAAATCACGAGGGGCTGTGATCTTTGCTACGCGGAGCGATTTTCGGAGCGATTTCGAGGGGTGGCAGGACACCCATTCGAAAATGGCTTCGATCTAACACTCAGGCCGAATCGGCTAGACCAACCGCTAAGCTGGAGGAAGCCGCGACGTATCTTCGTCAATTCTATGAGCGACCTCTTTCACAAGGAGGTGCCGAAATCCTTTATCGATTCCGTCTTCGATACAATGGAAGCGGCTGATTGGCATACATTTCAGATTCTGACCAAACGCAGTTCACTGATGACGCGGTATCTATGCCGACCGGTGCCACGATGATTACGCGTCCATGGGACAAATCATCGCTGCCAGACTTGACGATCAAGCAGACGATTATGATTGGACACTGTGCTTCGCACCTTCGTTTGTGGACTTTAAGCTTGATGGTTTTTCTGATTTAACATCATCGCTATGGATTTGGTTCTGGGCCGCGGCACAAACTCCGCAAGCAGCCGACGATTTTCGAGAGACGTTTCTCTCGAGTCTTCTTCATATCTTAGCCGACGAAAGCATAAATTTTTTTGACAAATAACCAACGCGCCAGATCAGAACCTTTTTAAGCCTGACGCGCATTGCCTGCATCGGCTACGAAATCTCCATCCACGCTGCGGCCGTGTGATATGCGGCTGTGCAAACCAGATAGCGCGAGCCCTAACGCGAACGCCGGTCCAAAATCTTGAACGTCACGACGGCGGCGGTGATGCCGATGATGAGGCCGCCGAGCGGCGCGTAGAAGAACACCACCCCCATCCCGGTCGCGCCTTCGCGGTCGAAATAATTCGTGCTGTCCGCATAGGCGATGTAGCCGAAGGCGATGGCGAGACAGCCGAGCACCGTGCCGCCGATCAGGACCATAAGTGCGATGCCGGCGGGTTTCATGGTGTCCTTAAGGGCGATGCGAAGGGAGTGCGGCGCGCGATCCGCTTTGTCCGCGTTCCGGTTGGTATGCGCAAGCGCGGTTGCCGTTCAATCGCCTGCGCGACGGGCGAGGCTTTACCGCCGCAAGCCGAAGAACGAGCGCGGCTTCTTTTGGGCCAGCGTCGACGGTTTCGGCGGCGCGGGGCGTTGCGGGACGAAAACCGGCCGCGCGGAAAAATCCAGATCCGGCAACAGCTGATCGCTGGCGACGTGCAGCACCGGCTCGGGCGTCTCGGCGTCCTCGCGCATGATGCGGCGCCAGATGCGATAGCTGAGCTCGGTGAACGGCGCGGTGGCAAGGAACTCGTCGGCGAGAATCTTGCGCATCGCCATAGTCTGCATGGCGCTGACGTTGAAGCTCACCAGATAGCCGTCGACCAGCTTGTCGACCTTGCCCGACAGGCCGGCGCGATCGAGGCCCGTGGCCTGCAACTGCACAAGCGCCGCGGCCACAGTGCGGGTATGATCGACTCGCTCCATGCGGCGATGCTCCGCGCGTGGGAAGACGGAGTCAAAACGAAATCGCGTAAAATCCACAGACTGTGTGCAAGACTGCAGGATGCCCGTGGAACCGGCGGCAGGAGACTGCTCCATGAAGACCGCAAGACGCTTCATCACGATTGCTGCGTTCTTCGTCGCGCCGCTGGCGACATCGCTGTCGCCGGCCCTCGCCGCGCCGCATCACCGAACGGCTTACCCGTATGGGCATGCGCCGGTGCGCATCACGATTCATCCAGGCCGCATCGATTTCGACCGCTATATCGATCCGATCAGCGGCATGTATTGCCGGAACACCGGATGGGCCGCGGTCTGCGTGCCGCCGCCCGTATATACGCGCGGGCTCGATTGCGCGCCGGCTTGGCCATTCGCTGTCTGCAGGCCTTTTTAGGTCGCCACGTCATACCCGAGCGGGGAAATAGCCAAAGATGAAACTCCGGTAAGGCGAGAACCGCGGCGCGCCGGCGGGCGACCCATGAAGGACGACGGGGGAAACACACGCCCCGGAGGTAACTTTCATGAGCCGGACATTGTTTGCCAAGCGCAGCATCACCGCCTGCGCGCTCGTTCTGACCACACTGGCGCCGGCGTTCGCGTCCTCGCACTACGAGACGATGTATCGGGACACCATCCGGCCGCACGGGCAACCGCGCAGCCAGAAGGTCTATGACGCCGCGCTGGATTATTGTTACGGCCAGACCGGTCTGTCGCGCGCCGCCGCCGATACCGACGCCTTCAAGGCGTGCATGAGCGGCCGCGGCTATCAGTGGAAATGGACCAAGGACGTGCCGGAACTCGCCGCGCACATCGCGCACCGCCCGGCAGAACGACGACACCTATATCAGTTCCGACACCGGAAACGTCTGCCACAGCTACGGTATCGTCGGCATCTGCACGCCGCCGAACGGCACGGTGAACTACACCAACGACGAAGGTCTCAACTGCACCCGCACCGGGCTGGTGTCGGTGTGCTCGAATTTCTGAGGCGGAAAATTCACCTCTCCCCGCATGCGGGGAGAGGTCGAGCGAAGCGAGGGTGAGGGGGCCTCGCCGCTTGGCTCAGACTTGAAGGCTCAGAATCGCGGCGAGGCCCCCTCACCCCAACCCTCTCCCCGCATGCGGGGAGAGGGAGCAGGTGTTATTCCGGCAGCGGCTTGCCGTTGGTCTCCGGCAGGAACGGCGTGACGATGAAGCCGAGCGCATAGATGCAGGCGATCGTCATCGCGGCGTGGCTGAAGCCGCCGAATTGCGTGATCAGGAAGCCGGCATAGAGCGGCCCCAAGAACGCGATGAAGCGCGGCGCGTTGAAGGCGAAGGCGACGCCGGTCGCGCGCGAGCGGGTCGGGAACAATTCCGGCAGCCAGACCGGCATCCAGGAATATTGCCCGAGCGTGAAGAACGCATTCACCGCGCAGGCGACCAAGAGCAGCGTGAGATCCTGCGTCCACAGGAACAGGACCGGCGTCATGACGAAGGCCATGGCGAAGAAGATCATCACCACGGGCTTCCGGCCGAAACGATCGGCGAGGAAGCCGAGCGACGCGTAGCCGATGATGGCGCCGAAATTATAGGCCATGCCGGCATAGCTCGCCCATTGCGCACCGTTTTGGCCGGCTTTCCCGGCGACGGAAGCGATATAGGGCGGCACCCAGGACGAGATGCCCCACCAGGCCAGCGTCGTCGTCAGCGACATCAGGAACACGATGATGGTGTGCTTGCGCGACACCGGATCGACGAACAGGTCGGCGACGGTGAAGCGGGTCAGCGCATGCTCGTGCGCGGAGAGCGCGGCGCCCTGCTCCTTGCGGGCCTGCGCGTCCTTGCGCTGCGCGTCGACCGATTGCCAGACGTGCGATTTATCGATCGAGGTCCTGATCCAGACCACGAGCAGCGCCGGCAGGATGCCGATCAGGAACATGTAGCGCCAGGCATCCGGCCCGAACGGCGCGACGAACAGCCAGATCAGCGAGGCTAGGAAGAAGCCGATGCCGAGCCCGCATTGCATGATGCCGGCGCCCTTGCCGCGCGCGTTCTGCGGCCACAGTTCGGCGAGCATCGAGGTGCCGGTGGCCCATTCCGAGCCGATGGCGATGCCGACCAGGAAGCGCAGGATCGCAAACGATATCCAGTTGAACGACAGCGCCGTGAGCCCGGTCATGATCGAATAGGCGAGAATGGCGAAGATCATGGTGCGGCGGCGGCCGAAATAGTCGGCGAGGACGCCGCCGATGATGCCGCCGACGCCCCAGCCGAGCAGCGTGATCGAGATCACGATGCCGGCAAAGGATGAGATTTGCGGATATTGCGACGGCTCGAGCAGCGAGCGCATCGCCGGGCCGACGGTGAGAATGAGTGCATAGGTCTCATAGCCGTCGAACAGCCAGCCGAGATTGGCGGCGATCAGCATGCGCCATTGGTTCTTGGTGAGCGACTTGTACCACGGCAGTTCGCTCGCGCCGCTGCCGGCCATATCCGTCGTCTGGGCCATCACAACCTCCCCCGGTCTTTTTCCAGCAAGTGCAGATTCGCGTTGCCGCGCCGCCCTCGCCTTACCCTCGTAGCGGAGTCTAGCGGAAACAATCCGCAAGGTCACGAAGCGGTCATGTCGCGGGGGCGGTGCTGCAGCAGCGCCATTGTTGCGCGGTTCGCCTAGGACGACGCCGGCGTCGCGAACGCGGCTTCGAGCCGCGCCGCGAACTGCTTTTCCATGTCCTTGGCCTTCGACTTGAGCACCGGCTGGCCGAGGCTGCCGAGCTTGCCGGTCAGCGCGGCCTCGACCTCGTAGTCGATCCTGGTGCCTTGCTCATTACCTTGGCCTGCGTCGCTCAGCCGCGTCGCCGACGTGGCGGTGAGGCGGCCGACAATGCCCATCGGCGTGCCCTCGACCTTGGCCTCGATCAGGCTCGGCTCCTCGGCGCGGGTGACCTCGACCGCGACCTTGAAGCTGAATTTCATGTAGGCGACTTTGGTCTCGAACACCGCCGCGTAATGATCGGGCGACGTCTCCTGCAAGTCCTTCACGCCCTCGACGCAGGAGGCGAGCATGCGCGCGTCGCGCATCGCCTTGTAGACTTCCGCGCGCGGCACTTTCACCGTGACTTCACCGGTAAATTTCATCTCGTCTCCGTTTGCTCCGTGCGCTCCTTCTCCCCGCCTGCGGGGAGAAGGTTGGGATGAGGGGCGTGGCCGACACGCTCAAACTCGCGGAGAGGTCCCCTCACCCTCGCTTCGCTCGACCTCTCCCCGTATACGGGGAGAGGTGAATTTCTCTCACGCGCGCAACGCCGTCAGCATGTCCTTGATGTATTCGTCGGCGCCGGCGATCACGAGCATCATGGCGTAGGGCCGCAACTGGCCCAGCATTTTCGACAGCGTGTCGTCGCTCGATGTCGCGCTGCCGAGGATCAGCGCGGTGGTCATGACGTGATTGTGGCTGCAGGCCTCCGAGATGATCGCCGCGGCGGCGGCATTCTCGCCCGCGGTCGCCACCATGACCACGAGATCGGCGCTGTTGACCTCGTCGATCAGGTCCTTGGTGCGGCCGGCGAGATCGTTGAGCCAGCCGTTCATGGAGAACCGCTCGCCCTTTTTCGGCGCCGGCGCGCCGGCAAAGGCGGTCGCGGTCAGGAAGGTGGCGCCCTGCCACTGCGACTGGGCGAGTTCCTTGACCACCTTTTCGCTCGGCCGATCGAGCGCGATCACCTTGACGGCGCGCGCCTTGGAATTCGGCCGGTCGATGCGGAATTTGGCCTGCGCCGCCGAGGCCATCCGGGCCAATTCACTCTCCATGATCGAAAGCTCCTAAACCTCAGCCGGCCCACGCGCGGGCCGCATTCGGGGGCGCGCTCAAGGCATTCCATTATCCCATCCGTCCTGTATAACGGCCCCCTTTCCCACCGCAAACCCACCGAACGAGACTGCCTGCCATGCCTGAATCCATGCCCGAACGCCTCGATCTTTGCAGCACTTCCGACGTCGCGCCGGGCTCGGCGCTCAAGGTCGAGACCGGGGATCTGGTGCTGGCGGTCTTCAACGTCGACGGCGAGTTCTATGTCATCGACGACACCTGCACCCACGGGCCGGGCTCGCTGTCGGAAGGCTATATCGAAGACGACGTCGTCGAGTGCAACTTCCACAACGGCCAGTTCAACATCAAAACCGGCGAGGTCGTGTCGCCGCCCTGCATGATCCCGATCAAGACCTATCCGGTATCGGTGGTCGACGATCGGGTGACGATCGAGGTTTAAATCGTCATTGCGAGCGCAGCGAAGCAATCCAGCGCAGTACCAGCGTGCTGGATTGCTTCGTCGCTTTCGCTCCTCGCAATGACGATTGGGCCGGTGCCCAACCCGCCGGCCAACGAATTGCCAGTTGACGAAGGCCGCGCGGCTGCGGCTTGCTAGGCCCCAATAAATTTTCGCGGAGGATCGCCCGATGACTGCCAGAACCAAAGCACCGTTCCGCGCCGACGTCGTCGGCAGCCTGTTGCGCACCGCGCCGCTCAAGGAAGCGCGCGCCAAGCGCGAGAAAGGCGAGATCAATGCGGCGCAGCTCAAGGAGGTCGAAGACCGCGAGGTCGAGAAGATCATCAAGAAGCAGGAAGAGGTCGGGCTCAAATGCGCGACCGACGGCGAATTCCGCCGCTCGTGGTGGCATTTCGATTTCTACGGCATGCTCGACGGCGTCGAGATCAAGGAGACCGATCACGGCATCCAGTTCCAGGGCGTGCAGACCCGGCATCTGACACCGCGCATTGTCGGCAAGCTCGGCTTCACGACGCATCCGATGCTCGAGCACTTCAAGTTTCTGAAAGCGCATACGCGCGTGGTGCCGAAAATGTGCATCCCGAGTCCGGCGACGCTGCATTTCCGGCTCGAGCCGAGCGCCATCGTCACCAAGGACTATGCCGATCGCAGCGCCATCTTCGACGATCTGGCCAAGACCTATCAGCAGGCGATCAAAGGCTTCTACGACGCCGGCTGCCGCTATCTGCAGTTCGACGACACCGCCTGGGCCTATCTGTGCTCGCAGGCCGAGCTGAAAAAGGCGAAGGACCGCGGGCTCGATGCCGACAACTTGCAGCGCGACTATGCCCGCGTGATCAACATGGCGCTCGAGGGCAAGCCGGCCGACATGGTGGTCACGACGCATGTTTGCCGCGGCAATTTCCGCTCGACCTGGATTTCGGAAGGCGGGTACGAGCCGGTCGCCGAGGTCATGCTCGGCAAGCTGAACTATGACGGCTATTTCCTCGAATACGACAGCGCGCGCGCCGGCGGCTTCGAGCCACTGCGCTTCCTGCCGAAAGGCAACAAGATCGTGGTGCTCGGCCTGATCACCACCAAGTCTGGCTCGCTGGAAAAGAAGGACGACATCAAGCGCCGGATCGAGGAGGCGACCAAATTCGCCTCGCTCGATCAACTCGCTTTGTCGCCGCAATGCGGCTTCGCCTCGACCGAAGAAGGCAACGTGCTCGCCGAAGAAGAGCAATGGGCAAAGCTGCGCATGGTGGTGGACTTGGCGAACGAAGTGTGGGGCTAGCAGACAGTTCCGCTCGTCCCCGCGAAAGCGGGGACCCAGTTGCTGGATTCCCGCTTTCGCGGGAATGAGCGGAGATTGGGTCGCGCTTTAGCACATCAGAAATTGGTCGACACGTCGTCGATCGGCTGCTTCGAATCCATCTTGATCTGCTTGATCTGGCCCTTGGCGGCGGCCAGCGCCTTGGTCAGATCGACGCTGCGGATCGACTGATTGCCAAAGGTCCGGAAATACCAGCGCAAATTCTTCAGGTCGGATGCGCCGGTCCAGGTGGTGAATTCGGCATGCACCTGGCCGCCCGCGGTGTCGCGAACCGCGCCGTAGGGAATGTCGAAATTGTTGAGGATGTGAAAGGCCTGCAACACGGCCTGCGACGCCGTATCCGACTGGATCGCCGATTGCGAGAAAGCGACCGCGCGCACGAAGCGCGACGGCGGCGTGAAATCTCCCGGCAGGCCGCGCAGGCCCGAGCCCTGGCCGAACTGCGCCAGCGTGAGGCCGCCGAGATTGAGCGGCGGCAGATTGGTGGCGGTGAGATTGACGTAATTGCGCAGATTGGTCATGTGCCAATCGAAGGTCGGCGAATTGGTCACGACGCCGAGCGGATTGTCGTAGATCTTGAGCGCCTTGTTCACCGGCTCGATCACGACCGCATTGCCGCTGCGGTCCTGCACGACGAAATGAACGGGCGGCACTTGCTTGATCGCATCCAGAACCACCGGCACCAGCACGACCTTGTCGAAATTGGCCTTCACCTCGTCGACCGAAGCGAAATTGCCAAGGAGCCAGTTGGCGTATTCATACGGCGCCATGGCGCGCGACGCATTCTCTTTGGTGGCGTCGGCGTAGCTTGCATAATCCGGGAAATAGAACAGGCCGACATAAAGGCCCTGATCGTTGAGGCCGTCGACGATCGCGGTGAGGCCTTCGGCATTGGCGCCGAGGAAGCCGTGCTTGGTCGTATAGCTGATGCCCTTGCCGCCGCCCGGCAGCGAGCCGGTGAGCGCGGTGCCGGCCGGAACCACCAGCACATTGGAATGCAAATCGACGCCGAACTCCAAAGTACGCGCCGCGACGACGCCGCCGTCCTTGGCGATGAGGCGAATGCCGGTGCAGGCTTGCGCCGTCGGCACGAAGCTCAAGGCCGCGACCAGAATGCCGACCAACAAAGAGCGAGATGTGGTGCCGAACATGGCAGCCTCCTATGAAGGATTTGGGCCGCAGGTTAGGCCAAACGTTTGTACCAAATCTTAAGCGCGTCTTGCGTCACAGCCGCAGGTTCGGCGCGAGCGCTATCCGTCTCAAATTTGAAATCACTTCCGAGAAAACCGAACGGCAGCTAAGCCGTGCTGCGCGCCAGCTGTTTGGCGCTCACCCGCTTGTGCAGATGCACCATCAGCGCCATGGCGAAGATCGGCGTCGCCAGATTGACGATCGGGATCGAGACGAAGGCGGTGATGAGGAGGCCGCCGACATAAACCAGCATCGGCATTACGCTTGCGCAGAAGCTTGGCCTCGGCCGGCGGGCGAAACCGCATGGCGGCGAGCTCGAAATTCTGGCGGCCAAGAATATAGGCGGTGGCGAGGAAGAAGATCACGGCGCCGAAACCGGCGAAAAGAATAAGCGGCGCGGCAACCAGATAGATCACCAAGGCCAGCAGCGCGGTCTTGAGCCCTTCCCACAACGCCAGCATCAGCGGCACCGCCCGACCCGGCGGATCGGCCGGATAATATTCGCGCTCGACCTCCTCGCCGATGCGGTCGGAAAAGAAGCTGCCGACCACCGCGGTCACCACCGGCATCAGCATGACGCTGCCGACAATGATGCCGAAGCCCGCGGCGAAGGACAAAAGCCACGCCAGCACGGTGACCGGCGTGTGCGCATGCGGGCCGAACGTGGTTTCGACGTGCTCGCCGCCGGCGCCCAAGAGCCAGACGATCACGCGCTCGAGCCCGATGCCGCCGAGGACGATCAGCGCCAGCGCCAACAGGATCGACCGCCACAGGATCGCGCGCAGCGGCGGTGAAAACATCTGCGTAATCGAATTGACGACGTCGTCGATCATGTTGGTGGCTTGTTGCTGTCTGGAACCCTCTGCCGTGCGGCAGAGGTAGCGATGGCGATTGAAAAAACAAGACGGCCGACGACCTCAAAAAATGCCGCAGGCGCATCCCGGCGGCCGCTCACGCCACCATCACCTCGACCTCGTCTTCCGCGGCTTCCGGCACCAGCGGAATGAGCGAGCTCGTCGCCGCCCAAATCGTTGGCGCCTTTGGACTGATCGGCCCATTGCAGGCTCTTGTAGTCGAAGCCGCGGACGATGGTCGGCTTGACCACGTTGAAATAGGGCGAAATGTCGAAGTCGCGCGGGCAATAGAGCGAGGAGTGGCGGATCTCAGAATCTCCTCGCGGGCCATGCCGCTCGGCGAGCTTGGTCTTCGGCAGGATCGGATAGCGCACCGAGGTGAAGGCATCAGCGATCAGCGCCGAGCAGATCAGCCGCGTCGGATCGCCGGAGCCGAGCGCGATCAAGCGCCGGCGCCAGCGCCGCGGCACCGGCAGCGGCAACAGATAGCGCAACAAGTCGATGATGTTTTTCAGATCGTAGTCGTAGCCGATACGGGAGATCGCGTAGGTGCAGATCTGAGCGCAGTCGTCCGTCGACCAAGCCGACCGGCCGGCAGATGCGGGTGTGAAACGGCGTGTATTTCGACAGCGGCGCCGAGACCACGCCTTCGCCGAGATTGGCCTCGATCAGCACATGCGGCTCGCCGTCTTCGGCGACGCATCCGGGCAGCGGCCCGACATAGAGCGCGGCATGCGACCAGGTCGATTGCGTGAGATATTTGATGACGCCGGAAACTTTGTTGTTGCCCTCGACGAGCAGCACGTCGCCGGGCTGCAGCGACTGGCGCAGCGCCTCGGGATCGCTCGGCGTGAACGGCTCGTAGCCCGGAATCGGCTTTTGCAGATAGCGGGCAATCAACTGCACGACGCCATCGAGCATCGGGCTCATGTCCGTGGCCTCCCAGCCACCTTTGCACATGATCTTTTCCGGAAAGCGGCTTCCGGATCATGCGTAGCAAGCACAGCAAACAGTGCGGTTTGGCCGCATCTTGTCGGTGGTAATTTACGCGAACTGCGTTGCAATTCCGTTCACGGAAGCGCCGCGCATTTGCCGGGCGCAATTGCGCGAATGGCCCGGTTCGGGCAATGTGCAGTGCACTCTTAAGCGCTTTGGAAACCATGCCGCGGAAAACCCGCTTCACCAGGCGTTCGGTGCTTTCCGGCTCTATTGCCGCTTCGGCGGCGCTCGCGGCGCGGGCCCTGTTTCCCGGGCCCGCACTCGGCGCGACCACGCCGGCCTCGACCACGGTCGATGTCGTCATTGTCGGCGCCGGCGCCGCCGGGATCGCCGCGGCGCGCAAGATTGCCGCCGCCGGGCGCCGCTACGTGCTGATCGAAGCGACCGACCATGTCGGCGGCCGCTGTATCACCGACACCGAGACGTTCGGCGTGCCTTATGACCGCGGCGCGCATTGGCTTTATCTCCCCGACACCAATCCGCTGACCAAGCTCGCGCCGAACCGCGGCGACATCTATCCCGCGCCGCGCAGCCAGAAAGTGCGCATCGGCCGCCGCTTCGCGCGCGAAGGCGAGCTCGAGGATTTTCTGTCGGCGCAGGTGCGCGCCACGCGCGCCATCAACGATCTCGCCCGCAAGACCGATGCGCCCTGCGAACAGGCGATGCCCGCTGATCTCGGCGACTGGAAGCCGACGGTCGAATTCGTGCTCGGGCCGTGGAATTGCGCCAAGGATCTGTCGCAGGTCTCGTCGTTCGATTTCGCCAAATCCGCCGAGCGCAAGACTGCGGCGTTCGGCAAGCAGGGTCTCGGCACCGTGCTCGCGTCGCTGGCGCAAGGCCTTAACGTGCAGCTGTCGACGCCGGCGAACACGATCGACATCCGCGGCGGCGTCTCGGTCGTCACCGCGCAAGGCACGATCAACGCCCGCACCGCGATCGTCACCGTACCCACCAATGTGATTTCGTCGGGCGGCCTGAAATTTTTGCCCGAGCTCGAACATCATCAGTTCGATACGTTCGGCCGCCTGTCGCTCGGCAGCTTCGATCACATCGCGCTCGAGCTCAAAGGCAATCCGCTCGGGCTCGACAGCGACGATCTGGTGTTCGAGAAATCGAGCGACACGCGCACCGCGGCGCTGCTCGCCAATATCTCCGGCACGCCGCTCTGCGTGGTCGATGTCGCCGGCACGTTCGGCCGCGATCTGTCGGCGAAGGGCGAAGCCGACATGTTCGCTTTCGCCACCGACTGGCTCGTCAATCTCTACGGCGCCGAAATCAAGAACGCGATCGGCAGGAAACACGCGACCCGCTGGAACAATGAGCCTTATGCGCTCGGCGCCTGGTCGGCCTCAGGGCCCGGCGGCCAGTTCACGCGCAAGCAATTGCTCGGCCCGCTCACCTATAATGTCTGGTATGCCGGCGAGGCCGCGCATGAAACGCTGTGGGGCACGCTCGGCGGCGCCTGGGAATCCGGCGAACGCGCGGCGGACGCCGCGTTGCGCCAGATCGGCGGCCTGAAGCCGCTGGCGCCGGAGGCGTCAGAGCGACACCGAGTACGCAAGGCAAAGCAAGGCCAAGCGGGCGAAAACCGAGCGCAGCACGCCGCGCTATGGCGGGAGCTATGGCGGACCGAGCTATACCGGCACGCCAAATATCATGCGCGAGCGCTAAATCCGCCCTTTTCAGACTTGGGGGCACCCTCGGCGGCATCCGCTTACCGTTTGTTTCTGCGGCGAAATTTCGCGCAAGGCCCCACCATATGCCTAGTTGTCGCGAAAAGTTGCGGCTGCTACTTTGGCGCCGGGAGGGCGTGGCAACGCGTCTTCACACGCAATCGATAGGGGCTTTCGCGGCAGCACCGGGGACCGCGACATTTCAGTTCTCAGATTCTTCAACCGACAGGCAATCGCCTTTCGTCAACAAACGCAGCGCAATCGCGCGTACGCATTCCAGCAGGGGCATCATGGCAATCATCACGGTTACGAACGGTAATGACAGCGGTGCCGGCTCGCTGCGCGCGGCACTTGCGGCGGCCCACGCGGGCGACACCATTAATTTCGCGCCCAGCGTCACGACGATCAATATCAATTCGTCGCTGGTGATCTCCAAAAGCGTCACGATCGAGGGGTCTCAGCCCGGCTCCACGACGCCCGGCGTGACCATTAATGGCGGCGGCACCAGCAGCAACTTCTCCGACTTCATCATCAATGCCGGCGTCGTGACAAAGATCGACGGCTTGATCATTGCCGACGGCAATGCCGTGGGCACGGCCGGTGGCGCGGGCAAGGCGGGAAGCAACACCGCCGGCGGTATCTTCGATGCCGGCTCACTGACGCTCAGCGACTCCATTCTGAAGGACGACACCGCGACCGGCGGTGCCGGCGGCAACGGCGGCAAATATCAAGGCGGCGGCGCCGGCGGCTCCGCGGCCGGCGGCATCTATGTCAGCGCGACAGGCAGCCTCAATCTTTTGGCCGGCGATTCCTTCAGCAACGATTCCGCCACAGGCGGTCACGGCGGAAGCGGCGGTTCCGGCCAGGCATTTTTCAGCACGCATGACGGCGGCGCCGGCGGCGCCGGCGGAGTTTCGGGCGTCAACGGCGGTGCAGGCTCACCGGGCGCGGATGGCTTTGGTCTGTATGGCGGCGCCGGCGGCGCAGCTGGCCACAATGGACGACACGGCGGGTTCGGTTTTTTTGTATTCGGCCCAGGCGGTGGCGGCGGCGGCGGCAACGCCTTTGGCGATGTCGGCGGCCAGGGCACGATCACCGGCGACATTCCTTGCTATTGCCGCGGCACGCTGATCGCGACCAAAGACGGCGATAAGCGCGTCGAGGATTTGGCCATCGGCGACGAGGTTGTCACCTTGTCGGGCGCGTTGCGGCCGATCAAATGGATGGGACGCCGGAGCTTCGGCGGGCGCTTCATCCAAGACAACAAAGACATCCTGCCGGTCTGCATCAAAGCCGGCGCGCTCGATGAAAATGTGCCTCAACGCGATCTGTGGATCTCGCCGCATCATGCCATGTATGTCGACGGCGTGCTGATCGAGGCCAAGGATCTCGTCAACGCCATGTCGATCGTGCAGGCGGAGCGCGCCGAGACGGTTGAATATTTTCACGTCGAACTCGAGACGCACGACGTGATCGTCGCCGAAGGCGCATTGTCCGAAACTTATCTCGAGGACGACAATCGCGCGATGTTCCACAACGCGCAGGGCTATGAGACGCTGTATCCGGCGGCGGCGGCCGTTGCGCCGTATTGCGCGCCGCGGCTGGAAGACGGCGACGAGGTCGAACGCGTGCGGCAACGGCTCGCGTTGCGTGCCGGAGTGTCGCGCACACATCAGCGCGCCGCGGGCTAAGTGAAGTTCGGACGGCTCGCATAACGGGCCGTCCATTCGCGGCGACCATGTCAAAATACATAAGTGCGTCGTGTTTTCAGGTCCGGGGCAGCAACGCACCTACCTGATAATAAATAGAAATTTCGCGCGAGCCCCCTCAAACAAACTGTTGAGCGGCAACGCCGTGCCCTGCTACTTATAGGCATGGGCGGTGATAGGACGCGGTCCGACGCGGGATCGCTCGGCGCCCCCTGAGGGCGGGAAATTTCAGGACCGAAATTCCCAACTGACGAACGGTCAGCCTCGCAAAGGCAGTGCACCGCAATAATGGCTATGCCGGCGGTGTTTGAACGACCCTGAAGTTCCGAAAGAGTAGTGACGTGCCGCGATTTCATTTCATCTCCGGCCTGCCCCGCTCCGGCTCGACGCTGCTGAGCGCCATCCTGCGGCAAAACCCGCAATTCCGCGCCGGCATTTCAAGCTCGCTCTGCCCGCTGTTCACCAGCGCCATGAACGTGATGGCCGGCGAAGGCCACGCGCTGATCGGCCAGGAGCGGCGCGAGAATGTGCTGCGCGGCCTGTTCACCTCGTGGGCGGCGGGCCTGCCGGACGACGCCGTGGTGTTCGACACCAACCGGATGTGGACGGCGCGGCTTGCGGCGCTGCACGCCGTCATGCCGGACGCAAAAATCATCTGCACCGTGCGCAGCGTCGCCGCGATCATGGATTCGATCGAGCGGCTGCTCCGCGGCAATCCGCTGTTGCCGTCGCGGCTGTTCAGCGACGACGAGCGCGCCAATGTCTATACCCGCACCGAGGCGTTGTCGCAGCGCAACCGCCTGGTCGGCGGTTCCTGGACCTGCCTCAAGGAGGCGTTCTACGGCCCGGATGCGGATTCTCTTCTCGTCGTCGACTACGACTATCTGGCGCAAGCGCCGGCCAAGGTGACGTCCCTGATCTACCAGTTCCTCGGCGAAGAACCGTACGCCCACGACTTCGACAATCTGATTTTCGACGAGCCCGACTTCGACGAAGAGCTGCGCATGCCCGGGCTGCACAAAGTGCGCGCGCAGGTGAAGTTCGAGCCGCGAAAATCGGTTCTGCCGCACGATCTCTACGAGCGCTTCAAGGCGCAGAGTTTTTGGACCGAGGCGACGCCAAGTGAGGCCAATCTGATCGTGTCGCGGCCGGAGGCTGTGAAGACCGCCGCGCAGGGGTCGGAATGACAACGGCGCGCTGACGCCGACTGGGAGGACGAGGACGATGGCTACCATCACCGTCACGAATAGTAATGACAGCGGCGCGGGCTCATTGCGCGCCGCCCTCGCCAGTGCGTCAGCCGGTGACACCATCAACTTCGCGCCGAGCGTCACGACGATCGATCTCGCTTCGTCGCTGGTGATCGCGAAGAACATCACCATCGAGGGCTCGCAACCGGGCGAAACCGGCACGCCGGGCGTCACCATCAATGGCGGCGGTCCCGGCAGCAATTTCTCCGACTTCACCATCGATGCGGGCGTCACTGCGGCATTCGACGGCCTGATCATCGCCGATGGTCATGCGGCCGGCGCGGCAGGTACTGTCCATTACGCCATTCAGGCCGGCAATGGTGGCGCAGCAGCCGGCGGCATCTACGATTCCGGCGCGTTGACGCTGACCAATTCCGTGCTGCAAGGCGATACCGCACACGGCGGCGCGGGCGCCGACGAACCTTCCTTCAGCATCGAGCTCGACAGCCACGACGTAATCATTGCCGAAGGCGCGTTGGCGGAGTTTTTCATCGACGACGACAGCCGCGGCATGTTCCACAACGCGCGCGAATACGAAACGCTCTACGACGCTGCGCCGGCCGCTGCGCACTACTGCGCGCCGCGGCTCGAAGAAGGTTATCAGGTCGAGGAAGCGCGGTGCCGCATCGCTGTGCGCGCAGGCCTCTTGAACATTGCCGGCGGCGAGCAACCTGGGCCGTTGCGCGGCTGTGTCGATGAAGCGAGTGCGACACGCATCGCCGGCTGGGCGCAGAATCCGGGTCATCCCGACGCGCCGGTCTGTCTCGACATCTTCGCCGACGGCCGGATGATCGGACAGGTGCTCGCCAATACCTATCGCGCCGATCTCTGGCGCGCCGGCATCGGCAGCGGGCATCACGCTTTCACATTCGTTCCGCCGCAAGACATTGCGCTTGCGCGTGTCGAGGTGCGCCGTTCGCTTGACAGCGACGTTCTCAGGCGCGGGCCGAATGTCGGCGCGTTCGTGAGAGCGCATCGGCGCCCAAGGCGCGCCTAGGAGCAGGAAGCGCAATGGCGTTCATCAACGTCACCAACGGCAACGATAGCGGCGCGGGTTCATTGCGCGCCGCGCTGGCGGCTGCCTCCAACGGCGACGTCATCAATTTCTCTCCCGGCGTCACCACGATCGATCTCACCTCATCGCTGGTGATCGCGAAGAATGTCACCATCGAAGGATCGGCGCCCGGCAAGATCGGCACGCCCGGCGTGACCATCAACGGCGGCGGCGGCAGCAGCAGCTTCTCCGACTTCGTCATCAATGCCGGCGTCACCGCGACACTCGACGGCCTGATCATTGCGGACGGCAATGCCACCGGCGCTACCGGCAGCGCAGGCACGTTCGGCGAGGTCGGCACCACGCTCGGCGCCGGCGGCACCGGCGCTGCGGCGGCCGGCGGCATCTACGATGCCGGCTCACTGACGTTGACCAATTCGGTTCTGCAAAACGACACCGCCACCGGCGGGACCGGTGGTGCGGGATATACCGGCGTCGTGCATGGGAGCCATGGCCCTTATCTTCTCGACCTCGGGAGCGGCGGCGGCGCCGGAGGAAACGCAGCGGGTGGTATCTATGTCGCGCATAACGCGACACTCAATCTTTCGGCGAGCGATACCTTCAGCAACGATTCCGCTCACGGCGGCAATGGCGGTCAAGGCGGCGGCTCCGCCGATATTCCTTACGGTACCTATCGGAGTGGCGGAGCCGGCGGCGGCGGCGGGATTTCGGGCATCAACGGCGGCTCGGGCTTCCCCGGCAGAAGCGGCTTGGGCGGCGGCGCCGGCGGCGCGCCTGGTCAACCCGGATCATCCGGGGGATACGCATATGTAGGCAACAGGAACGTCATCTATTTGCCGCCCTCCGGCGGCGGCGGCGGCGGCACGGCTTTCGCCGATGTCGGCGGCAAAGGCACCGTCAACCTTACCTCCGCCGTCGTCACCAACAACAGCGACGACGTCAACACGATCGGTTCGTTGCGCTATGACCTCGCTCACATCGTTGCCGGCGGCACGATCACCTTCGCCCCCTCGGTCACCACGATCGATTTCACATCGTCGCTGGTGATCACGAAGAACGTCACCATCGAAGGCCTGCAGCCCGGCGCGACGACGCCGGGCGTGACCATCAATGGCGGCGGCAGTTCGAGCAATTTCGTCGACTTCACCATCAATGCCGGCGTCACCGCGACACTCGACGGCCTGATCATTGCGGACGGCAATGCCACCGGCGCTACCGGCAGCGCAGGCACGTTCGGCGAAGTCGGCACCACGCTCGGCGCCGGCGGCACCGGCGCTGCGGCGGCCGGCGGCATCTACGATGCCGGCTCACTGACGTTGACCAATTCGGTTCTGCAAAACGACACCGCCACCGGCGGGACCGGTGGTGCGGGATATACCGGCGTCGTGCATGGGAGCCATGGCCCTTACCTTCTCGACCTCGGGAGCGGCGGCGGCGCCGGAGGAAACGCAGCGGGTGGTATCTATGTCGCGCATAACGCGACACTCAATCTTTCGGCGAGCGATACCTTCAGCAACGATTCCGCTCACGGCGGCAATGGCGGTCAAGGCGGCGGCTCCGCCAATATTCCTTACGGTACCTATCGGAGTGGCGGAGCCGGCGGCGGCGGCGGGATTTCGGGCATCAACGGCGGCTCGGGCTTCCCCGGCAGGAGCGGCTTGGGCGGCGGCGCCGGCGGCGCGCCTGGTCAACCCGGATCATCCGGGGGATACGCATATGTAGGCAACAGGAACGTCATCTATTTGCCGCCCTCCGGCGGCGGCGGCGGCGGCACAGCTTTCGCCGATGTCGGCGGCAAAGGCACTATCAACAGTACGCTTCATATCGTCACTAATGACAGCGACGACATCAATACTGTTGGTTCGCTGCGCTATGAGATCGCGCATGCGAGCGCAGGTGACACGATCGTCTTCGACGCATCGGTGACCACAATCGATCTCGGCTCGACGCTGGAGATCTCAAAGAGCATCACCATCGAGGGCCTGCAGCCCGGCGCGACGACGCCGGGCGTCACCATCAATGGCGGCGGCGCCGGCAGCAATTTCTCCGACTTCACCATCGACGACCGCGCCAATGTCACGCTCGATGGCCTGATTATTGCCAACGGTCACGCTACCGGCACCGCCGGCAGCACGAGCGGCTCGCAATACGGCATCGGCGGCACGGGCGGCGCCGCCGCAGGCGGTGTTTTTGTTTCCAGTCTCGGCGAGCTGAAACTGACCAACTCGGTTCTGCAAAACGACAGCGCGACCGGCGGCGCTGGCGGCGGCACCACTTTTTATGGCGCGGGCGGCGGCGGCGGTGCCGCGGCCGGCGGAATTTACGTTGCAACCAAAGGCCTGCTCTATCTGTATGCGAGCGATTCCTTCAGCAACGATTCCGCGACCGGCGGCCGCGGCGGATCAGGCGGCAGCGGTTATAACGCGCCGTCCGGTTACGGCGGCGGATTTGTCGCCGGCGGCAGCGGCGGTGCAGGTGGGGTTTCCGGCGTCAATGGCGGCAACGGCTCACATGGCGCGACCGGTCCCGGCGGACATGGCGGCGCGGGCGGTGCCGGCGGCACAGCCGTATCGCCCCCAGGCCAAGCCGGGTCGGCCGGACAAGGCGGCGGCGGTTACACCGGGCCCGGCGGCGGCGGCGGCGGCGGCAAAGCCTTCGCCGATGCCGGCGGCGCGGGCTTCATCAACGGTCCCGTGCCCTGTTATTGCCCCGGTACGCTCATTTGCACCGCACGCAGCGAGACGCGAGTAGAGAACCTAAAGATCGGCGACAAGGTGATGACCGCTTCGGGCACGCTACGGCCTATCAAGTGGATCGGCCGGCGCAGCTATGGCGGACGCTTCATCCGCGGCGATAAAGACATCTTGCCGATCTGCGTCAAAGCCGGCGCGCTCGACGATAACGTGCCGCGGCGCGATCTTTGGGTCTCGCCGCACCATGCGATGTATCTGGCCGGCGTGCTGGTCGAGGCCAAGGATCTCGTCAACGGCGTTTCGATCGTGCAGGCCGAGCGGGTCGAGACCGTAGAATATTTTCACGTCGAGCTCGACAACCACGACGTCATCATCGCCGAAGGCGCGCTGGCGGAAAGCTATATCGACGACGACAACCGCATGATGTTTCACAATGCGCAGGACTACGTTACGCGCTATCGCGAAGCAGTCTCCGCACCGAAGCATTATTGCGCGCCGCGGCTCGACGACGGCTACGAGGTCGAGCGCATCCGCCACCACATCGCGTCGCGCGCCGGCATTCTTGATGCCTCCGGCGGCGAGCGCGCCAGCGCGCTGCGGGGTTACATCGACGAGGTGACTCCGAAACGCATCGCCGGCTGGGCGCAGAACCCGGACCGCCCGGACGTACCGGTCTGTCTCGACGTCTTCGCCGGCGGGCAGATGATCGGACAGGTACTTGCCAATGCTTATCGCGCCGACCTGTCGCGCGCCGGCATCGGCAGCGGGCATCACGCTTTCACTTTCGTTCCACCGCAAGGCATTGCGCGCGGCGCTGTCGAAGTGCGCCGCTCGCTCGACGGCGCCGTCCTGGCGCGTGGGCCGAATGCCGGCGCGTTCATGAAAGTGCACCGGCGCGCGCAGCGCACTTAACTTTGAACTGAGCCTCACGGCACGCATGCGCAGCCGAGCGGCGGCTCCGGTATCATTTTCCGTCTGCGATTTTTCTCGCGCGGCACTTCAAATAACTGTTTTTACAGCGAAATTTCCGTACGCGGGAAGTTGAAATAAAGACCCGCAGGCGTTGTTTACAAAACTAGCCGCTGCTATTTTTTGCGTGCTGCGATCGCAGAGGGGCGCGTGGCCTTGGTGGGACGGAAATCGTCGCCGTCTCCAGGCGTTGCGAGGGGCGACCATGACAACCATCACGGTGACGAACGGCAATGACAGCGGCGCCGGCTCATTGCGCGACGCACTTGCCTCCGCATTTGCAGGCGACGTCATCAATTTCGCGGCCGGTGTCACGACAATCGATCTGTCTTCGTCGCTGATCATTTCAAAAAAGGACATCACGATCGAAGGCGCGCAGCCAGGCTCCACGACGCCTGGCGTTACCATCAATGGCGGTGGCAATTCCAGCTCCTTCTCGGATTTCACGATCAATGCCGGCGCCAGTGCGAGTTTCGATGGCCTGGTCATCGCCAACGGCAATGCCGCGGGCACCACCGCCATCTATGCGCCCGGCAGTACAGGTGGGACCGGAGGTGCCGCCGCCGGCGGCATCTATGATGCCGGCGCGCTGACGCTTACGAATTCCGTTCTGCAAAACGACACCGCGACTGGCGGAAGCGGCGGCGTCGGCGGCAAATATCAAGGCGGCGGCGCCGGCGGGTCCGCAGCCGGCGCGATCTATGTCAGTGCGACAGGCAGCCTTTATGTCAACTCGAGCGATTCCTTCACCACGGATTCCGCGGCCGGTGGCACTGGCGGCCGCGGCGGCAACGGGTTCTACAAGGGCAGCTACGCTGGCGGCGCTGGCGGCGCCGGCGGCGTAACCGGAGTCAACGGCGGCGTCGGCGCGTATGGCGCGGTCGGCGGCGTCAGCAGATATGCAGGTGCGGGCGGCGCACCCAGCCAGCCCGGACAGGCGGGCACGGGTGGAGCAGGCGGAGGGGGCGGAGGCGGCGGCACTGCCTTCGTCGTCGGCGGCGCCGGCACGATCAGCGCCGGCCCCGACGTGGTCACCAATCAGAACGACGACATCAATGTCGTCGGCTCGCTGCGCTATGAACTCGCGCACGCCAGTGCCGGCGACACGATCACCTTCGCGTCGTGGGTGAACACGATCAAACTTTCTTCGTCGCTGGTGATTTCTCAGAACGTCACGATCGAAGGCGCGCAGCCGGGTTCGACGATGCCGGGCGTGACCATCAATGGCGGCGGCAGCGGCGGCAACTTTTCCGACTTCACCATCCACGCCGGCGTCGCCGCGAGTTTCGATGGGTTGATCATCGCCAACGGCAACGCCATTGGCGCCACCGGCGGGGCCGGTCCCACCATTTATTCCTACCAAGTCGGCGGCCCGGGAGGCGGGGCCGCGGGCGGCATTTACGATGCGGGGATACTGTCACTCACCAACTCGGTGCTGAGCAACGACACGGCGACGGGCGGGCATGGGGCCAACGGCAGCGCCGCTTATTTCGCGGGTGGTGCCGGCGGCTCTGCGGCGGGCGGCATTTATGTCGCGGCTGGCGGTAATCTCAGTCTGGCGGCGAGCGATCGCTTCATAAATGACTACGCCATCGGCGGGGCCGGCGGCGGCGGGCCTGACCGTCCCAATAACGACGGCGGCAACGGGGGCGCGGGTGGCATTCCACTCATCAATGGCGGCCTCGGTGCGCCCGGGCAAGCCGGCTACGGTGCCTATGGCGGCCTCGGGGGCGCGCCGGGCCAACCTGGACAGCCAGGGAGTCCGATCGCCAACCAGACTTATAATAACGGCCCGGGCGGTGGCGGCGGTGGCGGGACCGCCTTCGCCGCTGTCGGCGGCGCGGGAACCATCACCGGCTCCGCGTCTCTCGTCGTCACCAACGCCAGCGATGATATCAACACGGCCGGCTCGCTGCGCTACGAGCTTGCGATCGCGCGCCCCGGCGACACGATCGTGTTCGATCCTTCGGTCACGGCGATCGATCTCGCTTCGACGCTGGTCATCGCAACGAATGTCACGATCGAAGGCGCGCAGCCGGGCTCCACAGCGCCCGGCGTCACCATCAATGGCGGTGGCAGCGGCAGCAACTTCTCTGATTTCACCATCAGTCGCGGGGTCAGCGCGACATTCGACGGCTTGGTCATTGCCAACGGTAACGCGACCGGCGGGACCGGCTCCTACATCCCCTACACTGTGGGCGGCCCTGGAAACTACGCCGTCGGCGGCATCTATGATGCCGGTACGCTGACGGTCACGAATTCAATATTCCAGAATGACACTGCGACCGGGGGTGACGGCGGCCGCGGCGGCAAATTTCACGGCGGTGGCGCCGGCGGAGTCGGAGCGGCCGCGATCTATGTCGGCGTGACAGGCAGCCTCAGTCTTGCGTCGAGTGACTCCTTCATTGCCGATTCCGCCCACGGCGGCAAAGGCGGCCAGGGCGGCTCCGGGTCCACACCCAAAGGCTACCACGCTGGCGGCGCGGGAGGCGCCGGCGGCGTCACCGGGAACGACGGCGGCCTCGGCTTCTATGGCGCGCCCGGCAGCAGTTACGCCAACGCGGGCACAGGCGGCGCGCCGGGCCAGGACGGAAACACGGGCACGGTAGGCCCCGGTGGCGTGGGCCCCGGTGGCGGCGGCGGTGGTGGTCAGGCCTTCATCGTCGGCGGCCTGGGATCGATCAACGGTCCGGTGCCGTGCTATTGCCCCGGCACGCTGATCACAACGGCGCTCGGCGAGACGCCGGTCGAGACGCTCGAGATCGGCGACGAGGTGATGACCGCCTCGGGCGAAGCGCGGCCGATTAAATGGATCGGGCGGCGCAGCTATGGCGGACGCTTCGTCATGGGACGCAAGGACATTTTGCCGGTCTGCATCAAAGCCGGCGCGCTCGATGAGAATGTGCCGCGCCGCGATCTGTGGATCTCGCCGCATCATGCGATGTATTTCGAGGATGCGAGCGGCGGGGTGCTGATCGAAGCCAAGGACCTCGTCAATGGCGTGTCGATCGTGCAGGCCGAGCGCGTTGAGAAGGTCGACTATTATCACGTCGAGCTCGACAGCCACGACGTCATCATCGCCGAGGGCGCGCCGTCGGAGACTTATCTCGATGAGGACAACCGCCTGATGTTCCACAATGCGCAGGATTACGACGCGCGCAATCGCGAAGCAGGAGTCGCGCCGGGATACTACTGCGCACCGCGGCTGGAAGAGGGCTTCGAGCTCGAAGCGGTGCGGCAACGCATCGCCGGCCGTGCCGGACTGCCGCAGAATGCCGGCGGCGAACAGTCTTGCATCAAGGTGGATCGCAGGGCGCGCGCGTAGCGCGGGCTTTACCCGCGCAGCACGCCGCCGGTGCGCTTGCCGACTTCGGCGACGATTTTTGCCGCGAGCGCATCGATCTCGGCATCGGTCATGGTCTTGTCGCGTGGCTGTAGCGTGACGGCGATGGCGATCGACTTCTTGCCGGGCTCGATACCGGTGCCCTCGTAGACGTCGAACACGCTGACGCCCGAGATCAGCTTGCGGTCAGCGCCGAGTGCGGCGCGAACGAGATCGGCGGCCTTCACGTTGTGGTCGACGACAAAGGCGAAATCACGCTCCACCGGCTGGAACGCCGACAGATCCAGCGCCGGCTTGGCGCGCGTCGGCTTCGCCTTCGGCTCCGGGATTTTCTCCAGGATCACTTCGAAGGCGACCAGCGGACCTTCGGCATCGAGCTTTTCCAGCGCGCTCGGATGCAATTCGCCGAAATAACCGAGCACGTTCTGCGGCCCGATCTGGATGGTGCCGGAGCGGCCGGGATGCAGCCAACCCGGGCCGCCGGGCACCACCTGCAGCGCGGACGCGGGCGCGCCCGCCGCAACAAGCGCGCTGAGCGCGTCGGCTTTGACGTCGAAGGCGTCGACTGCGTCATCAAGCTCGCGCTTGGCCCATTGGCGGCCGAGGCCGGACGGCTTCGCCAGAGCGCGGCGGACGCCGGAAGCGGCGGTGAACTGATCCTCGGGGCGGTCGCCGCGGAAAATCTGTCCGACTTCGAACAAGCCGACATCCGGAAAGCCGCGGTCGGTATTGCGCCGCGCCGCCGCGATCAGCCCCGGGATGAGGCTTGGCCGCATATCGGAGAGTTCCGCGGCGATCGGATTGGCGAGCGCGAGTTCGGGCTTACCGCCGCCGAACAGTTCGGCCTGCGGCTTTGAGATGAACGACCAAGTCACCGCCTCGACCAGATTGCGCGCGGCGAGCGCGCGCTTGGCCTTGCGGGTGCGCAACTGGATCGGCGTCAGCACCGGCTTGCGCTGATTTTCGCCGCGCGGAAACGGCGTCAGCGGCACTTTGTCGACGCCGAGGATGCGCACGACCTCTTCGACGATGTCGGCCTTGCCCTCGATGTCGGGCCGCCAGCTCGGCACCGCGACTTTCACCCGCTCGCCTTGCCCGGCAACGAAGAAGCCGAGATGAGCGAGCACGCGGCGCGTGTCGGAGAACGACGCGTCGAGGCCGGCAAGGCGCTCGAGTTCGGACAATGGAAAGTCGATGATCTTTTCCGGCGGCTCGGCATTGCCGGCGACGGTGATTTCCGAAGCCGTGCCGCCGCAGAGGTCGAGCACCATGCGGGTGGCAAGTTCGAGGCCGGGCAGCGTGAAAGCCGGATCGACGCCGCGCTCGAAGCGATAGCGCGCATCCGAATTAATCGAGAGCTTGCGGCCGGTCTGGGCGATATTGGCGGGCACCCACAGCGCCGAATTCGATCAGCACGTCGGTGGTGCTCTCGTCGCAGCCGGTCTTTTCGCCGCCCATGATGCCGGCGAGCGATTCCACGCCCTCGTCATCGGCAATGACGCACATCGCGTCATCGAGCTTGTAGGTCTTGCCGTCGAGCGCGAGCAGTTCTTCGCCGGTGCGGCCGCGGCGCACCGTGAGCTGGCCTTTGACCGTCTTGGCGTCGAACACATGCAGCGGCCGGCCGCGGTCGAAGGTGATGAAATTGGTGATGTCGACCAGCGCATTGATCGGCCGCAGCCCGATCGCGATCAGCCGCTTCTGCAGCCAATCCGGCGACGGGACGTTCTTGACGCCGCGCACCAGACGCAGCGCAAAGGCCGGACACAGCGAGGGCGTCGCGCCGAAATCGAGCGACACTTTTACCGGACAGGGAAACTCGCCTGCGACCTGCTTGATCGCCGGGTCCTTGAACTTGCCCATGTCGGCCGCGGCCAAATCGCGGGCGATGCCGTGCACGCCGGTGCAGTCGGGACGATTGGGCGTCAGATTGATCTCGATCACCGGATCGTCGAGCTTGGCATATTGGGCAAAGCCCGTGCCCACCGGCGCATCGGCCGGCAGTTCGATGATGCCGTCGTGATCGTCGGAGATCTGCAATTCGGCTTCCGACACCAGCATGCCGTGGCTCTCGACGTCGCGGATCTTGCCGACGCCGAGCGTGATGTTCTTGCCGGGGATGAAGGCGCCGGGCGGCGCGAACACCCCGGTCATGCCGCTTCGCGCATTGGGCGCGCCGCAGACGACCTGGATCGGCTTGCCGTCGCCGGTATCGACCATGCAGACGCGCAGCCGGTCGGCATTGGGATGCTGCCGGGCGTCGATCACCTTGGCGATGACGAAGGGCGCAAGGAGCTTGGCCTTGTCCTCGATGCGTTCGACTTCAAGCCCGATCATGGTGAGCCGGTCGGCGATTTCGCCGAGCGGCCGGTCGGTCTCGAGATGTTCTTTGAGCCAGGCGAGAGTGAGTTTCATGGACGGGTTCTCGCCGCTCGTGTCGGCCTGTTCCCTCCCCCCTTGTGGGGGAGGGTTAGGGAGGGGGGTACTGGGTGCCGAGGCGTCGCAGTCTGATGAATGACCTCAAGCACGCCTTCCAGGGTCGTCAAAGCGTCTTCGTTGCTAAAGCGAAGCACCAGATATTTCTGCGATGCGAACCACGTATCGCGACTTTTGTCGTGCATCTGGCGCGTTTCGAAATCATGACTTTCGCCATCAACCTCGACAATGAGACGCGCCGCATGACTAGCAAAATCCGCAATAAATCTTCCCATCGGAACTTGACGACGAAAGCCCAGTCCAGCGAGGCGATGGGCTTTGAGATATCGCCAAAGCAACGTCTCGGCGCGCGTCATTGCGCGCCGAAAATGCTTCGCGAGCCTGCGCCGACGTCCGTCTACGGGTGCATGCGGCACGGCCCGACCCCCCTCCCTAGCCCTCCCCCACAGGGGGGAGGGAACACGTACTGCCTGCTCTTTGTGCCTTCGGAGGTGAATTTCATCAGAGGCCCACCTTGTCGGGCACGTAGAGATAGAGCAGCGGCAGGCTGATGAAGACCAGCATCGTGAGCATGATGGCGCCGAAATTGCACCACTTGAACAATTCGCGCCGGATGATGAGCTCGGTGAGCGCAAGCTCGTGCAGCGGTCCGGCATCGCGGTGGAACATGGACAGGCAGCGCAGGCAGCCCAGCGCGACCAGAGATACAGCATGATCTCGATGACGATCACGCCCTGTTCGAAATGATTGTCGGCGACGACCGGCGCCGAGATGCCGAGCGCCGCGATCATCATCGAGGTGTGGGTGAGAAGACCGCCGGCCTTGGCATCGAGAATCTGGAAAGCTGCGGCTGATCGGATTGGGGCCGAGCGAGCCGTCGCCGTCCACAGCCAAGTGTTCGGTATAGTTCTGGATGTGCTCCTTCGACCAGCCGCGTGTCATCGTCCGGTAGAGATAACCATCCATCGCACGGCGCGTCTTGTCGATGATCGTGTCGTGATGCATGTCACGCGCTCAGTCCGCCGGCCAAGGTCGGGAAATCGAGCGGCCGGAAGCCGTAATGATTGAGCCAGCGCACGTCGGCCTCGAAGAAGTCGCGCAGGTCCGACATGCCGTATTTCAGCATGGCGATGCGGTCGATTCCCATGCCCCAGGCGAAGCCCTGATATTCGTCGGGATCGAGCCCGCAATTGCGCAGCACATTCGGATGCACCATGCCGCAGCCGAGAACTTCGAGCCAGTCCTCGCCTTCGCCGAAACGGATCTCGCCCTTGTCGCGGCGGCACTGGATGTCGACTTCGAGCGACGGCTCGGTGAACGGGAAGTATGACGGACGAAAGCGCATGCCGACCTTGTCGACCTCGAAGAAGGCCTTGCAGAATTCGGCGAGGATCCATTTCAGGTGGCCGAGATGCGATTTCTTGTCGATCACCAGGCCTTCGACCTGATGGAACATCGGCGTGTGGGTCTGATCGTGAATCGCAGCGATAGGTCCGGCCAGGAATAATGACGCGGATCGGCGGCTTCTGCGTCAGCATGGTGCGCACCTGCACCGGCGAAGTGTGGGTGCGCAGCAACAGCCGCGAACCATCCTCCTTCGGATTGAAGAAGAACGTGTCGTGCATCGTCGCGCGCCGGATGGTCTTCCGGGAAATTCAGCCTGGTGAAGTTGTAATCGTCGGTCTCGATATCGGGCCCTTCGGCGACGGCAAAGCCCATATCGGCGAAAATCGCGGTCAGTTCATCGGTCACCTGGGTGATCGGATGGACGCGGCCGATCTCGAACGGCGCCTCGCGCACCGGCAGCGTGACGTCGATGCTCTCGGTGTTGAGGCGGGCCTGGAGCGCTAAGTCCTTGAAGGCTTCGCGGCGCTCGCCGAGCGCGGCATTGACTCGATCCTTGAGGCCGTTGATCAGCGGGCCCTGGGTCTTGCGCTCCTCCGGCGTCAGCGCGCCGAGCGTCTTCAATAAAGCGGTGATCGAGCCGCTCTTGCCGAGCGCCGCGACGCGCGCGGCTTCGAGCCCCGGCTCATCCTTGGCGGCGGCGACTTCGCCGAGAATCTTTTGTTCGAGCTGTGCGATATCGGACATGGTTTTCATCCCGGTTTTCAATCCGGCAGGAACGGCAGATCGGTATCGGACGGTTTGGCACCTGCTTGTGTCAGCATGCAGTGCACCTGGCCGCGATGATGGGTCTGGTGATTGAACAGATGCGTGACCAGCATCCAGCGCGGCCGGGTCCAGTCGCGGCCGGTGGCGCGGGAGAAATAGGTCTGGTCAGCAGCAAGCCAATCGTCGTCGATTCTGACCCGCCCAGTCGAGGATTTTCTGATCGAAAGCCGCGCGTTCGGTCTTCAGTTCGTCCCAGCCCTCATGCACCGCGACCGAACCGGGGATGCCGACCTGCGGCTTCGGCAGATCTGTGAAGCGCGACATCCAAGTGCGGTCGCCCCAGAGCAGATGGTTCAGCGTCTTGTGGATCGAGCCGAAGAAGGCGCCGCGCTCATGGCGGCGATCGTCGTCGGACAGCCGGTCGGCCGCGCCGTACAGGTTTTCGTTCTGCCAGCGATTGTAGCGCGCCATGCGCTGCACATAAGCACGGTCAATCATGTGCGCGATTCCCGTTAGCGTCATGCCCGCGAAATAGCCGTTCGAAGAACGGCGTCACTTCGCTCGCCTATGCGCGGGCATCCACGTCTTTTTCGCGACAAGTTAAGACGTGGATGGCCGGAACAAGTCCGGCCATGACGGCCTCGAAAACGTATTTACGCCAGCGCCGTCTTGACCTGACCGACGATCGCCTCGAACGCCGCCGGCTCGTGGATCGCGAGATCCGAAAGCACTTTGCGGTCGACGGTGATGTTGGCCTTGTCGAGGCCCGCGATGAAACGGCTGTAGTTGAGGCCGAAGGGACGCACCGCGGCGTTGAGGCGCTGGATCCACAGCGCACGGAAGGTGCGCTTGCGGCGCTTGCGATCGCGGAAGGCATATTGATTGGCCTTCTCCACCGCCTGCTTGGCAATGCGGATGGTGTTCTTGCGCCGGCCGTAATAGCCCTTGGCGGCTTTGAGCACTTTCTTGTGCTTGGCATGAGAGGTGACGCCGCGTTTGACGCGAGCCATGGTCGATCTCCTTTAGAAGATTGCAGTGCCGGAACGAAATGCCGTGGGCTTTCGCCCTAGCCGTTCGGCAGAAAATACTTTTTGATGTTGTCGCCGTCGGTCTTGAACAGCACGTTGGTGCCGCGCAATTGGCGGATCTGCTTCTTGGTGCGCTTGATCATGCCGTGGCGTTTGCCCGACTGCGCGTAGAGGACCTTTCCGGACCCCGTGACCTTGAAGCGCTTTTTCGCGCCCGACTTGGTCTTGATCTTGGGCATTTGGCTCTCCTCATGAAAATAGCATCCGAAATCCGGCCCGGACGCCGGCGATCGCTAACGATCGCGTGCTGATGAGCACTTCACCGCCGCCACGGCAGCCCTTAATCGGCCGGGCGGCAGGAAGGGCGCGGTTATGGCAGAGAGCAGCGCGAAACGCAATCCGCAGGCGGGCGTGCCGGCGGAGTGCCCCGGCCCCGAATTTTTCGAATTTATCCTCGTTATTTCAATATCTTAGCTGCAGCATCGGCGCTCCTATCCGGGCCGGATCGCCTTGGCAGGAGAGTTGCGATTTTATAGAGCCTGAATGTCGATCCGCACCCGGCTGGTTCGTCGTCTCTCTCGAGCGACAGTCCAGCGGCGATGGCGCACGCGGCTCGCCTCAAGGAGGAGTTTTCTCATGCGGTTCATGTTCATCGTTAAATCCGCCCATTCGAGCCCGCCGACGCCGGAACTCCTCGAGGCCATGCACAAGCTCGCCGACCGCGAGATCAAGGCCGGCCGCATGCTCGACAATGGCGGACTGATGCCGCTCGCCACCGGCGCGCAGGTGCGCATCGCCGACGGCAAGCTCAGCGTTATCGATGGCCCGTTCGTCGAAGCCAAAGAAGTGATCGGCGGCTACGCGATTTTCGAATTGCCCGGCAAGGAAGAGGCGCTCGCCTCGGCCAAGGAATTCATGCAGCTCCACAAGGACCTGATGCCGGGCTGGGAAGGCACCTGCGAGTTGCGCGCTTTCGGTTCGAGAATGTCTTGAGGCCGAATCCGGCAAGGTATGGTCGGCGGTCATGACGGCCGCCGACCCTCATTGCGAGAATTTGCATCGCGCGATCCTTGCGGTTTGGCGGATCGAACAGCCCCGGCTGATCACGAGCTTGGCGCGGATGCTGCGCGACGTGCCGCTGGCCGAGGACCTGACGCAGGAAGCGCTGGTCGCCGCGCTCGAGCATTGGCCGGTGACCGGCGTTCCGGAAAAACCCGGCGCCTGGCTGATGGCGAGCGCCAAGAACCGCGCCTTGGATCACTTGCGCCGCGGCCGGATGCTTGCACGCAGGCACGATGCCATCGCCGCCGACATGGCGGAGGAGCAGCAGGCCATGCCCGACTTCGACTCCGCGCTCGACGACGATATCGGCGACGAGATGCTCCGGCTCATCTTCACCGCTTGTCATCCGCTGTTGTCGCGCGACGCTCGCGCCGCGCTGGCGCTGCGCATGGTCTGCGGCCTGACGACCGAGGAGATCGCGCGCGCCTTCCTGCAACCGGCACCGACCATCGCGCAACGCATCGTGCGCGCCAAGCGCACACTGTCGGACTCAGGGCTGGCTTACGAAACCCCGCGCGGCGAGGCGCTGTCGCAGCGCCTCGCTTCGGTGCTGGAGGTGGTCTATCTCATCTTCAACGAAGGCTATACGGCCGCGCGCGGCGAGGATTGGCTGCGTCCGCAGCTTTGCAGCGAAGCACTGCGGCTCGGTCGCGTGCTCACCGCCATCGCGCCGCATGAGCCAGAGTCCTTTGGTTTGCTCGCCTTGATGGAGCTGAATGCCTCGCGGGCGGCGGCCCGCACCGATGCCGATGGCGAGCCTATCCTGCTGCTGGACCAGAACCGCGCGCTCTGGGATCAGCTTCATATCCGGCGCGGCATGCTGGCGCTTGCCCGCGCGCGCGAACTCGGCGGCGCCGGCGGCAATTACGCACTGCAGGCAGCAATCGTCGCCTGTCACGCCCGCGCCGCGGCCGCGGCCGAAACCGACTGGGCGCGGATCGCTGCTCTCTATGCGGAACTGGCGGCGCTCACGCCCTCGCCCATCGTCGAACTCAACCGCGCAGTCGCGGTCGGCATGGCGGAAGGTCCGGGACCTGCGCTCGTCATCGTGGATCGTCTTGCCGCAGAGCCGGCGCTGAAAAACTATCACCTGTTGCCGACGGTTCGCGGCGACTTGCTGCACAAGCTCGGCCGCTACCAGGAAGCGCACGCCGCTTTCGAAAGTGCCGCGGCGCTCACCGGCAATAAGCGGGAATATGATCTGTTAAAACGCCGCGCGGCCGAGGCGGCTCACGCGGCGACATCGTCGTAGGGATACGAGAAGGAAGTCCGGCGCCGCTAACGCGGCGCCAAAACCATCACGACTTGCCGGCCCTCGAAGCGGGGCTCCTGCTCGATCTTGGCGATCTTGCCGACGTCGCCCTTGACGCGGTCGAGGAGCTTGTAGCCGAGCTCCTGGTGCGCCATTTCGCGGCCGCGGAAGCGCAACGTCACTTTGACCTTGTCGCCTTCCTCGAAGAACCGCTGCATCGAGCGCATTTTCACGTCGTAATCGTGATCGTCGATCATCGGCCGGAGCTTGATCTCCTTGATCTCGACGACCTTCTGTTTCTTGCGCGCCTCGGCGGCTTTCTTCTGCGCCTGATATTTGTATTTGCCGAAGTCCAGGATTTTGCAAACCGGAGGCACCGAGTTGGGTGCAATCTCGACCAGATCGAGTCCGGCTTCCTGCGCCATCGCAATGGCGGCGTTGATTTCGGTGACGCCGTGATTGGCGCCGTCTTTGTCGATGAGTTGAACCTCGCGAACGCGGATCTCCTCGTTGACGCGCGGCCCATCCTTGGCGGCGGGCTGCGGCAGTTTTATGGGGCGGCGAATGGGTCGTCTCTCCTGTGCTGTTGCGACTGACTGCATTTACGCATTACACGTCCTCATCGCACAATACGATGGACAATATTCGGCGATGCCGGACGGTAGCCCCAGAGAATCGGGCGTTTTTGCCCTTAAGTCAACGCTAATGCGGCTTTGGCGGCCCTCTCGGGCGGTATCAATAAGTATCGCCACATGATTTATGTTCCCTGACCGCAACCTGCCACATGATCAGCCCAACATGTCGGGCCCCTGGCCGCCCGGCCTGACGCCCGACCCACCAGCGCCTTCCGCAATGAACGATAACAGCCTGAAATTCCTGCATATTGGCGAAGGCCCGGCCGGCCGCGACATTGCCGTCCGCGCAGCCGAAGGGGCCGCACCAGGTCTGGTCTGGCTCGGCGGCTACAAGTCCGACATGAAGGGCACCAAAGCGGCCGCGCTCGCCGATTGGGCCAAGAGCAAGGGCCGCGCCTGCCTGCGCTTCGACTATTCGGGGCACGGCGAATTGGGCGGCGCCTTCACCGACGGCACGATCTCGCGCTGGCTCACCGAGAGCCTGATGGTGTTCGACACCTGCTGCACAGGCCCGCAGATCCTGATCGGCTCCTCGATGGGCGGCTGGCTCGCGCTTCTGCTCATTCGCGAACTGCGCCGCCGCAGCACCGCCGGCGCGGCGAACGTCGCCGGCCTGGTGCTGATCGCGCCGGCGGTGGATTTCACCGAAGAACTGATGTGGAAGCGGTTCACGCCGGAGATCAAGCGCGAGCTGGAAGACACCGGCGTCTGGAAACGGCCGTCGCAATATTCGACGAGCCTTATCTCGTCACCCGGCAATTGATCGAGGACGGGCGCCACAATCTCCTGCTCGGCGGCATGATCGAGACCGGTTGCCCGGTGCGCATCCTGCAAGGCGTCGAGGATCCGGACGTGCCGTGGCAACACGCCAAGGCGCTGGTGGCGCGGCTCGCCTGCGACGACGTGGTGCTGACCCTGATCAAGGACGGCGATCACCGCCTGTCGCGGCCGGAAGATATCGCCCGGCTGATCGCGGCGGTGGAGGAGTTTTAGCTCGTCATTGCGAGCGAGCGACTCTCCCGATCCACGCCCCTGAACGCTCCTCCGCTGCAGACGATACATTGCCACTTCTCTATCCACGCTCCACACACCGGCGCCGAAGCTCACCACGTAAAGGAAGCCGCCGGCCATCACCAGGTTCTTGTAGAAATTCGTCATGTTCTCGAGATCGCCCGCCGGCAGATGCACGCCGAAGGCGGTGGCGAGGCAGAACAGCGCCAGCAGCGCCGCGGCCCAGCGTGTCAGAAAGCCGATCAGGATCGCCGCGCCGGCAAGCAGATGCAACGCGACCGACGGCCAGACCGCGATCGTGTACAGCGGCACGTGAACGCTGTTGAAATACGCGGCCGCAGCATCCGGATGGCGCAGCTGCAACACGCCGTCCCAGATGAACAAGCTGCACATCAAGATACGCGCGACAAGAAGGACAATGTTCCTCGACTGTTTCATGACGTGCCCCGAGCCGCGCCCGCGATGGCGAGCGTCTAGAACGCCGATACTAACAACACGCGGTTTGGCCGACCAATCACAAACAGCTAATCGCGCGCGGCAGTCCGATAGGCACCGGGCTTTGCTTCATAACCCGGCGGCACTATCTGGAACTCTTCGGACGGCATGCGCTATCGTAATCGCGTATGACGGAGGTTCGAAAAGGTGCTCGCACACATTTCAATCGGGGTGAAGGACGTCGAGAGGAGCAAACGCTTCTATGACGCGTCGATGGCGCCCTTGGGATATCGGTGCGTAAGGCCGGCGCGGTCCATGACCGGTTACGGCTATGGCACTGATGACATCTCCTTCTGGGTCATGTCGGCCGAGCGCCCGGTCCCGGCGGACGAAAGGTCGGGACTGCATATCTGTTTCGCGGCGTCCACGCCTGCCGCCGTCGATGCGTTTTACGCAGCCGCGCTGCAGGCCGGCGGCCGCGACAACGGCGCGCCCGGTCTGCGGCCGGCCTATGGCCCGGATTACTACGCCGCCTTTGTCATTGATCCGGACGGGTATCGGATCGAGGCGTATTACGGCCCCGGCGAACGGTAACCGCCAATCCCATAAATGCCTCGCGCACGATTTCCTGTTCGACTTGTGGGGCGGGCGTTCCGACAACAGGTTCGTCGACGTTGCGCTCATGTGTCTCGGTGCGCATCGACAATTGTGCGGACAGCGCGCCGAATGTGGCGGTGATCAGAAGATCAGGAAACTTGAAGGCCATGGCTGTTTGTCTCCCAGGGCATCACATCACGCTGCTTTAGCCCGGGCGGGGCGCTCGTCAGGAAACGGGTGACGGATCCGGCCCGCACCGATGATGGGGGCTTCAACGGGCAAATTGCCGGTCAGACGTTTTAGTCCGTAAAAGCCGTTCATTGCGGCCGCCAACATCATTCCTCCAGGATTGAGGCGTCCCGCGGCACCCGCGAGCCGTTGCAATACTGCCTTCGGGCCAAAGGCCCGCATCCACAGGGCGCGATGCGCTTGGAGAAGCTCGTCGGGGGACATCTGCGCCGGCCTGAATGCGACGTTGTACCCATTGTAATGCGGCCAATCCCGCTCGACGAGAATACGCCCTCTCGACAGATGTTCGTCATAGAGAGGCGTGCCGCGGAACGGCGTCAGAATGCTGAGGAACGGGACATCGACGCCGACGGCATTCAAGCGGTCAGCCGTAGCCACGATCGTCTCCGGCCTCTGATCGTCAAAACCGGAGATGAAGCCCGCCATCACGCAGATGCCCCGATCGTGCAAGCGCGCGATTGCGTCTTTGTACTCGGCGGCTTTGTTCTGCCGCTTGCCTACGCTTTTCAGGTCGGCATCATCGAGACTCTCGATCCCCAAGAAGATGCCAATGCATCCCGACTTTTCCATGAGATCGAGCAATTCGAGATCTTTGACGATGTCGATGGATGCCTGGGTGAGCCACCATTTGTCCAAGCCGGACATCGCGCCGAGCAGGTCTTTCGCCCAGCGGCGCTTCACCAGCAGATTGTCGTCCCAAAACCAAACGACTTTCTGCTGCCATGGAAGCGAGAAATGGCTTTCCTCTATGTCGCGGATGACATCATCGACTGGCCGCACGCGGAAGCCAGGATTCAAGTCGGGAACGCTGCAAAAACTGCACGAGAATGGACACCCGCGTGTTGCCTGAAGTACGCGTGGAACAACAAAGCGCTTTTCAAGCAGATCGTATCTGGGCGTCGGCAGACCGACGAGCGGCGCCGCTTTGCCCCGATAGACCTTGTCCATGACACCGCGTCTTGCGTCATCGAGAACCTTCAGCCACACGGTTTCGGCTTCACCGACCACGACCGCGTCGACATGCTCCAAAGCTTCTTCGACCCAGTAGGAAACATGTGGGCCGCCGGCCACGACCGGCACACCGAGCGCGCGATATCGATCGGCCAAGGCATAGGCGCCGCGCGCGAAGCCCGAAAAGAACGACAGGGCAACAAGATCGGGCGTATCGTCTACTGGGACAGATCGGACCTGCTCATGAAACACCTCAATTTGATGCTCTCCCGGGGTGAGCGCCGCCAGATGGATGCCGGTAACCGGCGGCACAAAATCCATGAGATGGCCACGACGATAGCGCGGGGCGTAACAGACAATGATGCGTACCTTCATGTTGCCTCGTCCCGCGTTTACGACAGAAGATCTGCGACGGTGACAGGCACCGTCCGCAGTCCGGTTGTTTGTTTGGCGTATTGCCCGGCCACGGGCTCGCATGCTCGCGCCTGCAAGCCGCCGAAGCGGCGCTCGCGGCGATGAAATGCATTCAACGCATCGGCCAGATGTTCGCCGGCAAAATCCGGCCACATCGTCTCGGTGAAATGGAATTCGGCATAGGCGCTTTCCCAGAGCAGGAAATCGGACAGCCGCTTCTCGCCGCTGGTGCGGATGATCAGATCGACGTCGCGGCATTGCGCTTCGCCGGTGATCAACTGCGCGAAGGCCTCGCGGGTGAGAGCGCGCGCACCGCGCGCATGCACGTTCGCGGCTTCGATCGCGGCGTTGAGGATGGCGTCGCGCGCCGAATAGTCGATGGCGATGCGCAGATTGAGCGCATCGCCATCTGCCGTCGCCGCTTCCGCGTCGCCGATTGCCGCCGCGATACCGTCGGGGAGCCGGTCGCGGCGGCCAATCACTTTGAGGCGAACGCCATTGCGGGCGAGGCTTTCGATTTCGTTAGCGAGATAGAAGCGCAGCAGTCCCATGAGCGCGGTGACCTCGGCCGGCGGCCGCCGCCAATTGTCGGCGGAGAAGGCGTACAGCGTGAGCGTGCCGACCCCCTGCTCCGGCGCCGCTTCGACGACGCGGCGGATCGCCTCGATGCCGGCTTCGTGGCCGCGCAGGCGCGGCAGGCGCCGACGTTTCGCCCAGCGGCCGTTGCCGTCCATGATGATGCCGACGTGAAGCCTGGCCGTGAGATCGGCGGCGTGACCGGCAGCAAGTTTCGGAAGCAGATTACTTTGCATTGCAAAGTCTCCGGTTAAAAATTTTTAGGCGGGAAGGATGCGGACGCGCGATACCGGCGCGTCTTGCTTGGTGTCCGTTTGCCGGCAGCCTTCGCGGCGTCACGCACGAGTTGTTCGAGCACGCCGAGATATTCGATAAAGCGCTTGCGGCCGTTCTTGGTCAGCCGGCACGTCGTGTGCGGCCGGTTGCCTTCGTAGCCCTTGATGACTTCGACCAGTCCGGCCTCCTGCAGCACTTGCAGATGGCGGCTGAGATTGCCGTCAGTCAGCGCGCAGAGCTGTTTCAGATCGGCGAACGACAAGCCCTTCGCATGCGTCATCAGCGAAGTGAGCAGACCGAGCCGCGCCTTTTCATGAATGACGCGATCGAGGCCGTCATAGGAAAACGGCGCGTCGTTATTGTTGTCAGTGCCCGACATCGGAATCCTCGGAAGCGATATAGAGCAGCGCCGCCATCAGCAATTGGCCGATCACAAACGGCAGGCCCATGGTCCATGGCGACAGCGTGTGATGCAGGCTGCCGATCAGCAGCACGGTGAATCCGGCGACGAAATACCAGGCACCGACCAGCGCGACGTTGCGCGGCAAGGTGCGCACCGAAGCGAAGATGCCGACGCTGACCAGGATCTGCCACAGGCCGGGCAGCAGCCACAGCGTTTCCGGCGCGAACTTCCACAGCATGACCGCGAGCAGCGCGCCGGCGACGGCAGCGGGCAGAAACTGTTCGACCGCCTGCTGCACCATGGCGTCGGCAAGGCCGGAATGATGCCGCCGCGAGCGTGCCCGCATCTCGCCGAAGATCAGCGCCGCCGACACGACGGCGGCGGCCGTCCAGCCGGACAAAAAACTCAAAGAATGTGCGGTCGGATCGTCGAGCAGCAGAAATTGCAGAACCGCAGTGACCAGCGCTACCATTGCGGTCGCCGCGACCGCGCTCGGCCCATAGCCCTGAAACGCCGTGCCGGCCGCGATCTGATTGCGGATCGCTAAGATATCAGCCAGCGCCTTGTCGAGATCGGGCATGCCCGGTCCTCATCCCGCGTTCACTTTGCAATACAAAGCATCTGACAATGGCAAAGTCAAGGCGGGGCGGATCGCAGTGTTTTGGCGAGGCCGCAAAGCATTCGGGCCGCGCCCGGCACGGCCCGCAATTCGCAGCGACGCAGACTGCAGCTAAAGCGTCGGCACCGATTTGGGATCGCTCAGGCGCATCGGCGCGGCCGAATAGCTGAAGGCGTCGCCCTGCTTGAACCTGCCGCTCTTGTCGACCTCGAAACTGACCCCGGAGATTTTCGACTTGTCGATGCTCAGCTTCATGAAGCCCCAGGCGCTGTCGCAGGCATATTTCAGCACCGCGCCGGAATCCGGCGCCTTGGCGCCCACATTGCTGTGGACCTTGTGCAGATTGTGATAGCCGCCATTGCCGCAAACGATGAACGGCGTCGCGCTGCCCTTCATGATGGTCTGCTCGATGCGCTGATAGTCGTGCACATGGCCCGACAGCACCAGATTTGGCACGCGGCCGGTGTCGCGGATCGCATTTTCCAGCACGTCCGCCATTTTCGAGCTGCCTGAGTGAAACACGTCGAACGAATAGATCGGATGATGCAGCGCCAGAATGAGGGCGCGATCGTTCGGCGCCGTGGCGAATTCGTTGGTGAGCCATTGCTGCTGTATCGAGTCCACCGAGCCGCCTTCCGGCACATTGGTGTACATGCCGATGATGGTGGCGAGCGGGGTGACGAAGGTCCAATAGACATTGGGCAGACTCATCTGCACCCGCGGCGCGTCCTTGGAGACCGGATCGACGTCGGGCTGGGCCTGCATGAAATAATCGACCCAGCCGTCGAGCGACGTCTGCGCCGTCGGGTCGTCGACCTCGCCGTCATGATTGCCGGGAATGGAAAAGATCGGCACTTCATAATGAGCGTAAGGCTCGTAGAACTGTGCGTAATAGTCGTCGTGCATGCCGGTGAAATAAACGACGTCGCCGACGTGATAGCAGAACTGCGGCGTGCCGCCCTTGCCGCCGGTCAGATCATTGATCATGTGCTCGGCGACATTGCTCTGGTATTCGCCGTCCTGCACGCCGCCGGAATCGCCGACGACATGAAAGACCATTTGGCTCTGGATCTTGGTAGCGATGTCCGGAAAATACTGGGCGATGTCGTAGTGATAGGGCGCCAGACCGAGCGGCCGCGGCAGCGGCTGGAAGCTGACATTGCGATGGGTGACGGGATTCAACGGGCTGATGCCGCCATGGGCCTGGGAATTTTTGGCCGGCGGCCGCGGCCGCACTGCGCCCGGCCGCAGCACACGCCGGCTGGTCGTCGCCGCATCGGTCTGCACGGAACTCGGATTTGCAGGACGCGATCGTGACGCCTGCGCAGGCGAAGCATGAGCACGCGACGCCTGACGTTTAGCTTTGGATTGTTTCATGGGACGCTCCTCATCGAACCACCTAGCGCGAGACGCCAGGCCGGCATGTTGGAGACATTCGCGGGATGCAACGAGACGTTTAATAGATTCCGGCGCCGGCAAAATGGCCGGCTAAACGCGCCACTGAATGCGCCAGTGAATGTACGCCGCTGACCGCGACACGGTTCACGTCTATGACGCAATTTTTCGCGGCTGCGTTGAACCGACGGAACCCGCGCCGGCTAGACCGGCGCGGAGCCGTGACGGCTAGCAGGCCCATCACGCCGCGATGGAAGATGCCGCCGCACGCGCTCTATGCGCGACGCCGCCTCTAAATGTGCGGAACGTTATGCGAGCCCAGCGCGGGTGCAATTCCGATATGCGCGGCCGTGTGACAGCGCGCGTCTGCTCGCCCGTATCCCTGTATCGGCCATTCGCGAAAGCGAGGCGTCGCGCCCATTCTCATTTCGGCAGAGGAAACGTGGCGCATTCCAGGTGTTGTGGGATCTTGGCCTGCTCGACGGAGCCACAAAATGTAACATCGCCACTCGTGGCATTTATCTTCCAAAAAGATATCTGGTCGTTCCACGGGACGATCGCGGGCGGTACTGCTGCGGGGCCTGGAGGTACCGAGCCCTTGTCAATGGTCTGCTTGGTGCACGTCCCCCCTAAAACGACGCCACTCGATCTGTTTTGAATGCTCGACACGCATGCAAAAACCCCGTTGCCCTCCAGGTCGATGACCAAGGCGGAATTATACTCAACGCCCCTGATGGGCGAGCCCGCCTGCGCTATTGGCAAGATTTGATAGCGGTCGGCGCCCATCGCGGGCACGACAGCAACGACAGCGCAAAAACAGCCGAAGGCCAACCTCATCATCACGAACCCCTAAGTGACAAGGCGATCTTACCCGGTCAGAAACGGCAGCGTCCGTTGATACCGATTTTGGGTTAGCAACTTGCTAGCTGCACGCTAGTGCCCAAGGCATGAACTCTACGGGAAATCCGCTATTTCAATTTTTATTGGCGCGCCCGAGAGGATTCGAACCTCTGACCTTTGCCTTCGGAGGGCAACGCTCTATCCAGCTGAGCTACGGGCGCATGAAGCCGGTTCGGTACGCGCGTAAATAGCCAAATCCCGATGTGGCGGCAACCGTCGCGGGGCTCGCTGCGGGATATAAAAGCACTGCACAGCTTCGAATTGAGGTCATCGGGACCTATCTGGAGTACATTATCGGCTGACGGCATCGACCCCGACGCGCTTGAAAAAATGCTTTAAGATTGAAATAATTCGGCCCAGCGCGGAAACCGCACCGGAAAGCCCTATCGGGGAGACCCCCAGGAGACGCCAATGTCGCAAGTCGCCGAGAAGACCGGCCAAAAGGCGGAAAAGCACGAATCCAAAGCGACGCAGATCAAGGACGCCGCCTTCAATTGGGAGGACCCGCTCGACCTCGAGGGCGAACTGTCCGAGGACGAGCGCATGGTGCGCGATACCGCGCGCGACTATGCACAAGAGAAACTGTTCCCGCGCGTGATCGCCGCCTATCGCGACGAGAAATACGATCCGGCGATCGTCAAGGAGATGGGCGAGCTTGGCCTCCTCGGCCCGACGATCCCGGAGGAATATGGCGGCGCCGGACTCAATTATGTCTGCTCCGGCCTGATCGCGCGCGAGGTCGAGCGCGCCGATTCCGGTTATCGCTCGCTGATGTCGGTGATCTCTTCGCTGGTGATGCACCCGATCTATGCCTATGGCAGCGAGGCGCAGCGCAAGAAATATCTGCCCAAGCTGGCGAAAGGCGAGATCGTCGGCTGCTTCGGCCTGACCGAGCCCGATCACGGCTCCGATCCGGGCTCCATGATCACGCGCGCCGTGAAGGTTCCGGGTGGCTTCAGCCTTACCGGCGCCAAGACCTGGATCAGCAATGCGCCGGTCGCCGACATTGCCGTGGTCTGGGCCAAGCTCGACGGCAAGATCCGCGGCTTCATCGTCGAGCGCGGCACCAAGGGATTCTCCACGCCGAAGATCGAAGGCAAGCTCTCGTTGCGCGCCTCGATCACCGGCGAGGTCGTGCTCGAAGACGCGGTGGTGCCGGAAGAGAATCTGCTGCCGAATGTGTCGGGCCTCGCCGGCCCGTTCGGCTGCCTCAATATGGCGCGCAGCGGCATCGCCTGGGGCGCGATGGGCGCGGCGGAATTCTGCTGGCACCGGGCGCGCGATTATGTGCTCAACCGCAAGCAATTCGGCCGGCCGCTCGCCGCCAATCAGCTGGTCCAGAAGAAGCTCGCCGACATGCAGACCGAGATCACGCTCGGCCTGCACGCCGCGCTGCGGCTCGCTCGGATGATCGATCAGGGCAAGGCGTCGCCGCCTTCGATCTCGCTGCTCAAGCGCAACAATTGCGGCAAGGCGCTCGACATCGCGCGCGTGGCGCGTGATATGCACGGCGGCAACGGCATTTCCGAGGAATATCACGTGATGCGCGTGCTCTGTAACCTGGAGACGGTGAACACCTACGAGGGCACGCACGACATCCACGCGCTCATTCTCGGTCGTGCGCAGACCGGCATCCAGGCGTTCATGTAACGAGCGGAGCACCGTATATGTGCCGCAATATCCGCACGCTGTTCAATTTCGAGCCGCCGGCGACGGAAGACGAAATCCGCGCCTCCGCAGTGCAATTCGTGCGCAAGCTGTCGGGCTTCGCCAGGCCGTCGCAGGCCAATGCGGCGGCCTTCGACCGTGCGGTCGATGAAGTCGCCGAGGCGGCGCGAAAGCTGATCGGCGCGCTCGAGACGACAAGCCCGGCGAAGAACCGCGAGGTCGAGGCGGAAAAGGCGCGCGAACGCTCGCGCGCCCGCTTCGCCTGATGAGCGGCCCGCTCAGCGCCGACGACGTCCGCAAGCTTTTGGCATTGGAGCCCAATGCCACCTGCGGCTTCGTCAAGTTGACCTTCGTCACGCAACAGACGCTCGCCGCCGGCGCACTGCCGGAACCGTTCGCGCAAAGCGGCCGCTGGGGTCGGCGCTTTATTTCATGGTGACGCCCGAGGCGCCGGTGCGGCTGCATCGCATCATGAACGACCAGCTCTATCACTATTATCTCGGCGATCCGTTGGAGCTGTTCCTGCTGCATGCCGGCGGCCGGAGCGAGCGCATCATTGTCGGGCCGGATATCGCCGCCGGACAGCACCTGCAGCTTCTCATCCCGGGCGGCACATTTCACACCGCGCGGCTGCTCGGCCGAGCGATCGACGCGCCGCGCTGGTTTCTCGGCGCCAGCACCGAATGGCCGGGCGTCATCCCGGCCGATGTCGAGATCGGCGACGTCGACGCGATGGCCGCAAAATATCCGGCGATCAGCGCCGAGATCAGAGCGATCGCAGCTTCCGTGAAGACCGTCGCCTAGAGCTTAATTCAATGATTGGGCCGGAGGCGGGGACGGCCGGACAAATCCGGCCGTCCGCGACCCGTGCTGGTCTCAGCGCGGCTCCTGTTCGGCGCGGCAGGCCTCGAACAGGAACCAGGTGCGCCGCTCGGTCTCGTCGATCCAGTTCTCGAGCAGGCTCGTGGTCGCGACGTCGCCGTGCTCGTCGGTCAGATCGTGAGTCTCACGCATATGCGCGGTGAGCTGCTTGTTGTCGTCGCGCAGCTCGGCCAGCATGTCGAGCGGCGTGACGAATTCGGCATCGTTGTCGAGCACGCGCTTGAGTTTGTTGATCTGGCCGATGGAGCGGAGCGTGGTGCCGCCGATCTTGCGGGCGCGTTCGGCGATGTCGTCGGTCATGGCGAATATCTGGTCGGACTGCTCGTCGAGCATCAGGTGATAATCGCGGAAGTGCGGGCCCGACATGTGCCAGTGGAAATTCTTGGTCTTGATATAAAGCGCGAACACGTCGGCGAGCAGGATGCGCAGCGCGCCGGCAATATCGCCGACGGCATTGCTCTTGAGATCGGTCGGGGTGCCGAGCGCGGGAGTAACCTTGGCATTCATGGGCTTATCCTTTCGTGGCTGACAAAAATGAGGTCATTGCCGGGGGCATAACGCACAACCCCTCGATTAGGTCATGCAGCCCCGGGGTGAAATTTACGGACGGCGAGAAATCCAAGTATGACAAAGAGGATGAGAACGGCCCCCTGGCTGACCAGGAATGGCGGCTCGGACTGGGTCGGCGCCAAATCGTGCAGTACCTGGACTTTCAGGAAGCCCTGAAAGACCAGGACAAAACAGTTGAAATAGAGCGCTGCCATCGCGGCGACCACATAGACCCAACGCCACATTCCCGCGAGATGAAACAGATAATAAGCCCCGACCGCAATGGCCAGAAGGATCAGCGACAAGACGCCAACGGCGCGCGGCGGATCGAAGCCGAACGGCGCCAGCGGAAAGCCGGTGATGCTGGTCAGAATCGTGACGGCAAGAAACAGCGCAGTGAAGCCGCCAAGCGCCCGACCCGAGAGCAATCCGCCTAGCACGATCAGGCCGAATACGATCCCGATCAGGCTCAGGATGACGTGAATAGCGAGCAAAGACACTGCCACCTCCTCGACTGCAAATTAATTTGCACCAAAATAGCTCTTCATCAGAGTCATGGCTTTTGATTATGTCGCTTTGATTATGACGCTTTGATTTATGTCTTGGCGATGAACTCGACAATGGCCGCCGTGGTCTGCCGCGGCTGCTCTTCCATGACCCAGTGACCTGAATCCTTGATCATGCCGCCGGTGACGTCGGTGGCGACGAACCGCATGATATCCGCCATCAGCGTCTTGTAGGAATGGTCGCCGCCGAGCGCCAGGACCGGCATCGTGAGCTTGCCTTTCGCCGCCAGGATCTGATTGTCCTGCGCATCCTGCGTGAAGGCGGCGAATTGTTCGAAGGCGCAATGCATCGCGCCGGGCCGGGCATAGAGCCGTGCATAATGCCGCCGCGTCGCCTCGTCGATCTTCTTCGGGTTCGCCGACAGTTCGTTCCAGAAGCGGTCGAGATAGATGCGCTCGCGGCCCTTGACCAGGCGCTCGACATCAGGCCCGCGGAAATTGAAATGCCAGACTTTCGGATTGCGCAGCTGGTCGTCCCAGGGACCGATTCCCGGCAGCGGCGCGTCGATGACGACCCAGCGGCTGACGCGCGCCGGGAATTGCGCGGCGAAGGCGTAGCCGACCATATTGCCGATATCGTGGGTGACGAGCGCAGTACTTTCGACGTTCAGCCGGTCGAGCACCTGCGCGATATCGACGGCCTGGTTCTTCTTGTCGTAACCGCCAGGCGCATGCGAGGAGAGCCCGATGCCGCGCAAATCGGGTACGACTACCGTGTGGTCTTTGACGAGAATTTGAGCGACCGGCGCCCACATGTCGCCGGTGTCGCCAAAGCCGTGCAGCAAGGTGACGGCGGGGCCCTTGCCGCCGGCCCGGACATGGATGGTGGCGCCGTTGGCCTTGATGTTGCGAGCTTTAATGGGGGCCGGAAACGAATAGGCTTTTTTCGACGCAACCGGCACCCACGCCTCCATCACGCAACTATTTGCATGCGGTATTTGCATGCACGACTTTGCAGCGGGACGACGCCCGCGCCGATCCGTTATAGTATGCCACTCGTCGCTGGCGAAGCGGGCAATCGTCAGGGCAGCAATGCGCAGCGACCCGTCCGTTGCTGCGTCAGGGAGTATTTCATGGACCACCATCATTTCCACGCCGTCGTCTGGATCGACCATCACGAGGCGCGCATTTTTCGCTTCAGCCCGGACGATGTCGACAAGCTCACGCTGCATCCCGACAATCCACACGTGCATATCCATCACAAGGCCAATTCGATCGGCGCGGGCCATGCGGCGGAGGATCACAAATTCCTCGATGCCGTCGCCAAGTCGATCGCCGACGCCGGCGCGATCCTGATAACCGGGCCGGCCAATGCCAAGACCGAGCTGGTCAAACATATCAGCGCGCATGAGCCGCAACTGATGAAGGCCATCGACGGCATCGAGACCGTCGATCATCCAAGCGACGGCGAGTTGGTCGCGCATGCCCGCAAATATTTCAAGGTTGAAGATCGGATGCTGCCGCAGCGGTAGTATTTCAATGGAGCATGACCTTATCGGAAAACCGGTTTCCACTTTTCCGGATCATGCTCCGAATGGGAGGCAATGATGCGCTGGTTTTATCTTACGATTGTCGTCGTCTTTGCGTTGGCAACATTGATTTTCGTCTTGCAGAATTTCGATTGGGTCACGGTGTCGTTTCTCGGCCTGCGCATCAGCGCGCCGTTGGCTTTGCTGGTGGCTGTTGTCTACGTGCTCGGCGCCATCACCGGCGGCTCGCTCTATGCGCTGCTGCGCTATTCGATCCGGGAATCCAAGGTGCGCACGTAAAAAACGACAAGCTGCGAGCCTTGCGGGGCGGCGGCGGGAGAACCATATCGGCTTTTGCGGCCATTCCGATCCCGCCTCCGGCCGCGCATCTTCATCCGCACCTCATTTCCATAGCATTTGCCAGGGATACGCCATGCCGCAGACCATGTCGCAAAGCTCGCTGCCGACCTTCGAGATCACGCTCAACGCCCTGTCCGCCGTACTCGACAAGGCGGAGGCCTTCGCCAAAGCCAAGAAAATCGATTCCGCGGTCCTGCTGCGCACGCGGCTCGCACCCGACATGTTCGATCTTACGCGGCAGGTGCAGATCGCGACCGACCAAGCCCGGCGCGGCGCCGCGCGGCTGGCCGGCGTCGAGCCGCCGAGCGCGCCGGACAACGAAACTTCGATCGCCGAGCTCAAGGACCGCATCGCCAAGACCGTCGCCTTCGTGAAGGGCCTCGACCGCAAGGCCGTCGATGCCTCAGCCGAGCGCGAGATCACCTTTCCGCTCGGGCCGGAAAAGAAAGGCCACATGAAGGGCGACGATTATCTCAACCACTTCGTGCTGCCGAATTTCTATTTCCACTGCGCCACCGCCTACGACATTTTGCGGCATTGCGGCGTCGAGATCGGCAAGCAGGACTTCGTCGGGCAGATTCCGATCAAGATCGCCTAGTTAGGCTGTGAGCAGTTAGCTTCGTCATTGCGAGCGGAGCGAAGCAATCCAGAACGGCACCGCCGCTTGGATTGCTTCGTCGCTTCGCTCCTCGCAATGACAAAAATCACTGCATCGACAGCGACGAAATCGCGACGTTCACGCTGCCCGCGGCATTGGCGATGATGCGCAACGTCTTACTGTCATAGGCGATGCCGGTCAGCCGCAGATCGTCGACAGTCGCGGTGGCGCGAAGCCCCGGCGCCTGCGCGGCAAGATCGCCGACGGCTGCGGCGATGCGTTTCTTGGCGTCGGCGGCAAACGGCTTGAGATCGATCACGGCCTGATCCGCGAGCGTCTTCTGCAGATAAGGCGCCGCCGCCTGCGCCGCGGCGCCGAGCAGACCGAACGCGGCCTGCGATTGCACGTCGAGCGTCACGTCGGTGAAGCGCAGGATCTGCCGGGCCTGATCGAGCACCGGCCGCCCATAGACATAGACCGTGGCATCGGCGCCGACCGCGAAGAAGCCGCTCTTTTTCATGCGCACCAGAAGCGAGATCAGCAGCTTATCGCCGGCGGCGGCGACGCTCGCCTGTTTGATGGTCACCGCAAACGATCCCGAGCCGTCCTCGGGAAATGTCTTGCCGGCGACTTGCGCCTGCATGAGCCGGCTCACTTCGGTGAACGGAATGTCGATCGGCACGGCGATATCGACATGGCCCTGATTGGCCTGCGGCACCAGATCGAGCTGCGCCGGGAACGGACAATCCGGCCGGGTTTCGTTGGGCACGATGCGGGTGTCGGCCTGCACGCCGACCAGCAACGTCACCGCCCTGCCGTCGATCTGCGGCTGCGCGGCGATGGCGCGGCGCGGACGGACTTCGAGCCAGAGATTGGGCATGCCCTGCCCCGCCGCGCCAAGCGAAATTGCACGGCAGAGCTTGGCCCACTCGCTGCGCGCGGCGGTTTCAATGAAGGGGTTATTGCGCAGCTGCGTTTCCAGCGCGCCGACCTGCTCGCGCACCGCGGCGTCGAGCGCCGGCTTCACTGCGCTGGCAACGCTGAGCTTGAGCCCGCCGATCGGGAGCACGACATCGACGACATTGACCTGCCCGGCCAGATTGGGCGTGAGCCGCCAGTTCGGCGCGATCTGCGGCCGCGCCGTCGTCGTCACCGTGCCATGAATGTCGGTCTTCTGATCGAAGGCCTTGCCGGCGAAATCCTGCACCTGCTGGCCGAGATTACCGCCGACGAGATTGCCGACCGCGTTGCCGACAGCGGAAACACCGGAGCCGACGCCGCCGGTCAGCGTGCCGATGGCCTGGAATTGGCCGCTCAAGGGCGTATTCACCGTCAGCACGCCGGGCTGACCGCTGACTGCAAAGGGCCCGCGATTGATGGTGAAGGTGAGCTGCGCATTGGCGAGAAGCTTTCCCAGCGGATTTTGCGGCTTGCCGGAGAGATTGCGCGGCGCCTGCGCATCGAGCGCGGCGGAGATCGCCGACAGCGCGATCGCGGCCGGCGCCAGCACTACCGAACTGCCGGTCAGCGGCTGCAACGGCGGCATCGCGGCGAGCTTGGGTTGCGCCGGCTGTTGCGGCGCCGACGGCCACAGCACGTTCATGAGCAGAAACGCGCCAAGCGCAGCGCCGGCGACAACCAGAACACCCAACATGATGGTGCGAAACGGCATGGCGAATCGCTCTCCCCGCGCGCGATTTTAGGAGCGGCAGGAGTGCTTGTCGCCGATTCTCTATTGTCGCATCCGCTCAGCGATCCTACCCCACGTCACCGCCGGGCTTGACCCGGCGGTCCATGGCGCGCTGCAGTGTGTTTTGCCGCCGGTAGATTGATGTGAAGATTGACCATGGATTGCCGGGTCATAGGCGAGCGAAGCGACGCCGTTCTTTCGAACGGCTATGCCCGGCGATGACGAAGTGGGAAGCGCAAAGACCTGAAAATGGACCCAGAGTTCATCCGCGACCTGTTCGCGCCGTTTGGCCCCGTCACGGTGAAACGCCTGTTCGGCGGCGCTGGCATTTCATCCGAGGGCCTGACCTTCGCGCTTGTCTTCGACGGTGCGATCTATCTCAAAGTCGACGATGCCAGCATCCCGGACTTCGAACGCGAAGGCAGCCGGCCGTTCGTTTACACCCGGGCCAAAAGCAAAGGCCGCGTTGGCCGTGCTTCGCTCTCTTATTGGCGGCTGCCGGAACGGCTGTATGACGATCCGGATGAGCTCGCCGAATGGGCGCGACGGGCCTTTGCGATCGCGGAACGCAAAAAGCTGACGCCGCGGAGCCGGGGAAAACGAAAACCGCTGAAGCGGCGCGCCTGACTTGCGTTGCTATAACGGCGGCTCCTCGCCGCCTTCCTGTTTGCAGGCGATGCTTGCCTCTTCGAGATCGAGCTCGCGCTCGATGCGGCGGCGGCCTTCGTCGGTGATCTCGCCGCGCTGGAGGAGCTGATAAATGAATTCGCGCTCGGCGGCGATCAGTTCGATCCGCAGCTGCATTGCGTTCATCGTCGCGTCCATGCCGCCGGCCGTCGTCTGCGGCAGCCTGCCGGCGCGAGACTGGTGGCGCGCGCGGAGGATCGGCGAGCGCCTCGGGCGAAATCCGGCCTTCGTCGACGAAGCGCTGCAGCCGGGCCAGCGATACGTTCAGCGCTTCGGCGCGCGCCGCAAGCTCGGCCTTGTGCTCGCGCTCGCGTTCGTCGGCCGCGTGGTCGGCAAGCCCGAGCCAGCGCACGACGCTCGGCAATGCCAGGCCCTGGCCGATCAGCGTGGCGACGATAATGCCGAACGTGACCAGAAGAATCAGATCGCGTTCGGGAAACGCAGTACCGTCCGCCGTCGTAAAGGGCAGCGCCAATGCAGCGGCGAGCGAGACCACGCCGCGCACGCCGACAAAGCTCAACAGAACGCCCCATTGCCAGGGCGGCGTCGGATCGCGCCGCCGCAATGAGGCGCTGAGCCAGCGCGGCACATAAACCGCAGGAAAGACCCAGACGAAACGCGCGACGATCACCACAGCGACGGTTAATGCAATAGCCAGTGCGAAATGCTGCCAGGGCACGCTGTGCAGGCGAATAAACACGGTTCGCGTCTGCATGCCGGTGACCAGGAAGACGAGACCTTCGAGCAGATAGATCAGCAAGTCCCAGAAGAAGATGCCCTGCAGCCGCGTCGCCGCCGGAATGAGCAGCGGCCCATTCCAGCTCACATAGAGCCCGCAGGCCACCGTCGCCAGAACGCCGGAGCCGCCGAATTGATGGGGAAGCAGGAAGGCCGCGTAAGGCGTCATCAGCGACAGCGTGATCTCGACGCGAGGATCGCGCGCCCAGCGCCGCAGCCGCAAGCTCGCCCAGCCGATGGCGATGCCGTACGCAATCTCGCCGACGACGATGAGCGCGAATTCGCCGGCGGCGGTGCCGAAGGAAAACAACCCGGTGCTGACGGCGGCAACTGCGAAGCGATAGAACAGCAAGGCGGTGGCATCGTTGGCGAGACCTTCGCCCTCGAGCACGACGACGAGCCGGCGCGGCAGACCGAGCCGCTTGACGATGGCAAGCGGCGCCACCGCATCGGGCGGCGACACGATGGCGCCGAGCACGAAGCCGACCGCGAGCGGCATGCCGAGAAGCCAATGGGCGGCGGCGGCCACCGCGCAAGTGGTGAACACCACGCCGCCGAAAGCGAATAGCGTAATCGGGCGGAGATTGAACTTGAACTCGCGCCAGCTCATGGCGACGCCGGCCGAATAGATCAGTGGCGGCAGAATGCCGAGCAGCACGAGTTCCGGCGCAAGCTCGATGCGCGGCAGCCCCGGCACGAGCGCCAGCGCGATACCGGCAATCACCAGAAGGATCGAAGGCGCCGTGTCCAGCCGCCGCGCCGCAACGGCGACGACCACCAGCACGCCGAGCAACAGCAGCATTGTTTCTAGGGTTTCAGTCATGCGGTGTTCTTATAAAAAACTCTGCGGATCGATGTCGATGTCGAGCTTGATCGAGCCGCGGCGCTTGGGGGCCTTGGCGAGCCAGCGGCGGATATAGGCCGAGAGATCGTAGCTGCGCGGCGCTTTCAGGAGAAGCCGCATGCGGTGGCGGCCGCGGATCAAAGCGAGCGGCGCTTCGGCAGGGCCGAGCACACGCACGGCTTCTTTCATGTTCTCGTTGAGCGGCGCCCAGCGCGCCAATTCGCGCGCATAGGACGCGGTCTCGTGCTTGTCGCCGCCGGAGACGACGATGGAAGCAAGCCGGCCGAACGGTGGGTAATGGGTTTTTTCGCGCAGCTCGATCTCGGCGTCGTAGAAGGCTTCGCGGTCTTGCGCGATCAGCGCGCGCATCACGGGATGATCGGGCTGATGGGTCTGCAGGAAGCCGCGGCCGATGCCGGTGTCGCGGCCGGCGCGGCCGACGACCTGATGCAGGAGCTGAAAGGTGCGCTCGGCGGCGCGCGGATCGCCGTTGGACAGGCCCAGATCGGCATCCACCACGCCGACCAGATTGAGCATCGGGAAATTGTGGCCCTTGGCCACCAATTGCGTGCCGATGACGATGTCGTACAGGCCTTGCGCGATCTCGGCGAATTCCTCGCGCATGCGCTCGATGCTGGCGACGAGATCGCTCGACAGCACCAGAACGCGAGCGTCCGGGAATAGCTCGTGCACTTCTTCTTCGAGCCGCTCCACGCCCGGCCCGCAGGCGACGAAGGAATCGGCCGCGGCGCATTTCGGGCATTGATGCGGATGCGGCATGCCGAAGCCGCAATGATGGCAGACGAGCTGTTTCTTGAAGCGGTGATCGACCAGCCAGGCATCGCAATTCGGACAGGCGAAGCGGAAGCCGCAGGCGCGGCACAAGGTCAGTGGCGCATAGCCGCGGCGATTGAGAAACAGCAGCGCCTGCTCCTTGCGCTCGAGCGCGATCTTCACTTCGCCGGCAAGCATCGGCGAAATGAAGCGTCCGCGCGGCGGCGGCGCGGCGCGCAGGTCGATCGGCTCGACAGACGGCAGACGCTGCCCGCCGAAGCGCTCGGGCAGCGCGATGCGCGCATAACGTCCGCGCCGCGCATTGGTCTCGGTCTCGACCGACGGCGTCGCCGACGACAGCACGATGGGGATTTTGGCGATATGCCCGCGCACCACGGCCATGTCGCGCGCGTGATAATGTACGCCGTCTTCCTGCTTGTAGGCGGAATCGTGCTCCTCATCCACAATAATCAAGCCCGAGATCGGCATAGGGCAGGAACAAAGCCGAGCGCGCGCCGACCACGACCGGCACCTCGCCCTTGGCGACCGCGGCCCAGGTGCGCGCGCGTTTGCGCGGGGTGATCTCGGAATGCCATTCCGCGGGCCGCACGCCGAAGCGCGCGGCGAAGCGATCCAGAAACTGCGCGGTGAGCGCGATCTCCGGCATCAGGATCAGGCTCTGTTTGCCGGCGCGGATCGCGTCCGCCACCGCTTCGAAATAGACTTCGGTCTTGCCCGAGCCGGTGACGCCGTCGAGCAGCGTGACCGAATAGCCGCCTTTCTTGATCGTGGCTTTCAGCGTATCGGCGGCGGCGCGCTGGTCGGACGAGAATTCCGATTGCGCGAAGTCCGGATCGGGATTTTCGGCGACCGGCTCCGGTGGCAGCACCACCGTTTGCAACGTACCTTCGTCGATCAGCCCCTCGATGACGCCTGAGGAGACGCCCGCTTCGCGCGCGGCTTCGCCTTTTCCGCGCATCATGCCGTCGGTAAGCACCGCCAGCATACGCGCCCGTGCCGGCGTCATGCGCGCGGGCGGCGGCCCGGCGAGGCGAACGCCGATGCGCTCGCGCTCTTCGCCGAGATGTTCGCCCATGCGCAGACACATGCGCAGCACCATGCCGCGCGACGACACGGTGTAATTCGCCAGCCATTCGACGAAGTTGCGTAGCTCGGGGCGCAGCGGCGGATAGTCGAGCTTGCTCTCGATGTCCTTGAGCCGATTGTCGAGCCGGATATCGGGCGTGGGGTTTTCCGCCCAGACCACGCCGGTCGCCTCGCGGGCGCCGAGCGGCACGCTGACGATGTCGCCCGGAGCGACGGCGAGCCCGTCCGGCACCCGGTACGAATAGGCCCGGTCGAGCGCGACCGGGACCAGGACATCGACGACACGTTTGGCCATGAAGCGGATTTTGCCGGGCGGAATTCTTCGGGGGTTTAGGAAGGATAAAGGGGGACGGCCTACATTCCCGCTCATTCCCGCGAAAGCGGGAATCTAGTGCTGAAATCGCGGCAAAAAAGACTGGGTCCCCGCTTTCGCGGGGATGAGCGGGTGAGAATGACATCCGAACTTACAGCCGTTGCACCGCAGGTCGCGGCCGAGATCGCGAACTGGCGCAAGCATCTTGGCGCCGAGCGGCGCATGTCGCCGAAGACGGTCGAGGCCTATCAGCGCGACGTACTGCAGTTCCTGCGCTTTCTCGCCACGCATCTCGGCGGCGCGCCGTCGCTGAAGGACCTCGCCGCGCTGACGCCGGCCGATGTGCGCGCCTTCATGGCGGCGCGGCGCGCCGACGGTATCGGCAGCCGCTCGCTGATGCGAAGCCTCGCCGGCACGCGCGCGTTCGCGCGCTTTCTCGAGCGCAACGGCAAGGGCCGGGTCGGCGCATTGTCTGCCGTACGGGCGCCAAAGATCGGCAAGACCCTGCCGCGGCCGCTCGCGGTTTCCGGCGCCCGCGCGGTCGCCGACCCGGATATCGCGGCGGGCGACGGCCGGGAGCCGTGGATCCATGCGCGCGACGCGGCCGTGCTCGGCCTGCTCTATGGCTGCGGCTTGCGCATTTCCGAAGCGCTCGGATTGAAGCGCGGCGAATTCGGCACGCGCGACGTGCTCACCGTGACCGGCAAAGGCCGCAAGCAGCGCATGGTGCCGCTCCTTCCGCAGGTGAGGAAGCTGATCGACGATTATCTCGCGCTCTGCCCCTATGAGCTGCCGGAAGACGGCCCGCTGTTCATCGGCGCCAAAGGCGGGCAGTTGTCGCCGCGCATCGTGCAACTAGCCATGGCGCGGCTGCGCGGCGCTTTGGGACTTGCCGAAACCGCGACGCCGCATGCGCTCCGCCATTCCTTCGCCACGCATCTCTTGGCGCGCGGCGGCGACCTGCGCTCGATCCAGGAACTGCTCGGCCACGCCTCGCTGTCGACCACGCAGATCTATACGGAAGTGGACGCCGAGCGCCTGATCGAGGCGTATCGCTCGGCGCATCCGCGGGCCTAGCCGAAATTTCGCAATTCGTCATTCCGGGCGCCGCGCAGCGGTAAGCTCCGAATTGCTTCGCCGCTTGCGCTCCGTCAGCGATGCCAGGCTCCATCGCTTCGCTCGGCCCCGGATTAAGGAAGGGGCCACCATGTCGGAAATCAGCGAAGCCATCGAAAAGGCGAAAGAAGGCGGGCTCATCGAAGGCGGCGAGGGCTTTAATAGGAAAGTCGCGCTGATTATCGCCATCCTGGCGCTGTTCCTGGCGTTTGCGGAAACGCTCGGCAAGGGCGCGCAGACGGAGGTCACGACCAAGAACATCGAAGCTTCCGACCTGTGGGGCTTCTTCCAGGCCAAGAATGTCCGCATGACGACGATCACGACCGCGGCCGAGGGAATGGCCGTGGTGGCGGCCGGCACCACCGACCCCGCCACGAAAGACGCGATGCAAAAGCAGATCGACGCCTGGAAGAAGAACGTCGTGCGGATCGACACCGAAGCCAAGACCGGCCGCAAGGAGATCGAGGAACAGGCCAAAGCCGCCGAGGAAGAACGCGACCTGGCGACCGCGAAATACCATCACTATGAATTGTCGTCGGCGGCGTTCCAGGTCGGCATCGTGCTCGCCTCCGCCGCCGTGATCACCGGCATGGTGGGGCTGGTCTGGATGGCGGGCCTGTTCGGCGCGGTCGGGACTCGCGCTTGGGGCGCTCGGGCTGTTCGCCCCGCATGCAGTGCCGTTTATCGCGACGCTGTGATGATCCTCCCCCGTGCAAACGGGGGAGGGGGACCATGCGAAGCTCGCGTAGCGAGCGAAGCATGGTGGAGGGGGCGTCTGACTCGTCGCCCCGCTGTCGTCGAAAGAGCGCCGTTGAGTCCGACGCCCCTTCCACCACCCTTCGGGTGGTCCCCCTTCCCCGCTATCACGGGGCAGGAATCTAAAAATTAATTGCGCGCTTGTTGACGGCGAACGCCGCTTCCTTGACCGCCTCGGTCAGCGTCGGATGGGCGTGGCAGGTGCGGGCGATGTCTTCGGACGACGCGCCGAATTCCATGGCGATGGCGGCTTCGCCGATCATGTTGCCGGCGTCGGCGCCGAGAATGTGGATGCCGAGCACGCGATCGGTCTTGGCGTCGGCGAGGATTTTGACAAAGCCTTCGGTGGTGAGATTGACCTTGGCGCGGCCGTTCGCCGTGAACGGGAATTTGCCGACATTGTAGGCGACGCCGGCTGATTTCAGCTCTTCCTCGGTTTTGCCGACGGACGCGATTTCCGGATAGGTGTAGACCACGTTCGGAATGACGTCGTAGTTCACATGCCCGGCCTGGCCGGCGAGAATTTCGGCAACCGCGACGCCCTCTTCTTCCGCCTTGTGCGCCAGCATCGGGCCCGCGATCACGTCGCCGATGGCATAGATGCCCGGCACGTTGCTCTGGTAGTGCGCGTCGACGACGACGCGGCCGCGATTGTCCTTCTTCACGCCGGCGGCTTCGAGACCGAGGCCTTCGGTGTAGGGCACGCGGCCGATGGCAACCAGAACCACATCGGCGTCGAGCATCTCGGCCGCGCCGCCGGCCGACGGTTCGACCTTGACCTTGAGCGTCTTGCCCGACGTGTCGACGCCGGTGACTTTCGACGACAGCTTGAACGTGAGCCCCTGCTTCTGCAGCAGCCGGTGCATCTGCTTGCCGACTTCGCCGTCGATGCCGGGCAGGATGTGATCGAGGAATTCGACGATGGTCACTTCGGCGCCGAGGCGCCGCCACACCGAGCCGAGCTCGAGCCCGATAATGCCGGCGCCGACAATGAGCAGCTTGCCGGGCACCTTCGGCAGATCCAGCGCGCCGGTCGACGACACGATGCGCTTCTCGTCGATCTCGATGCCGTTGAGCCGCGTCACATCGGAGCCGGTGGCGATGACGATGTTCTTGGTCTCGACGACCTGCGTCTTGCCGTCGCGGCCTTCACCTCGATCTTGCCCGGCGCAACGATCTTGCCGGTGCCGGCGAAGGTGTCGATCTTGTTCTTCTTGAACAGATAGTCGACGCCTTTGACGTTACCGTCGACGCCTTGCTGCTTGTATTTGAGCATGGCGGCGAGATCGACCGACGGCTTGCCGACCTTGATGCCCATCTCGGCGAATTTGTGCCTCGGCTTCCTCGTAAAGCTCGGACGCATTCAGCATCGCCTTCGACGGGATGCAGCCGATATTGAGACAGGTGCCGCCGAAGGTCGGCATCTTTTCGATGACGGCGGTCTTCATGCCGAGCTGCGCCGCGCGAATGGCGCAGACATAGCCGCCGGGACCGGAACCGATGACGATGAGATCGTAAGCCATAAGCTATAAACCCGAACTACAAAACCTGATTACAGATCCAGCACCAGCCGCGCCGGCTCTTCGAGGCATTCCTTCACCCGCACCAGGAAGGTCACGGCTTCGCGGCCGTCGACGAGGCGGTGATCGTAGGACAAAGCCAGATACATCATCGGCCGCACCTCGACCTTGCCGCCGACCACCATCGGGCGCTCCTGGATCTTGTGCATGCCGAGAATGCCGGATTGCGGCGCGTTGAGGATCGGCGTCGACATCAGCGAGCCGTAGATGCCGCCATTGGTGATCGTGAACGTGCCGCCCTGCATCTCGTCGATCTTGAGCGAGCCGTCGCGGGCGCGGCGGCCGAAATCGGTGATGCTCTTCTCGATCTCGGCAAGTGATTTCTGATCGCAATCGCGCACCACCGGCACGACCAGGCCCTTTTCGGTGCCGACCGCGATGCCGAGGTGATAGTAGTTCTTGTAGATGATGTCCGGCCCGTCGATCTCGGCATTGACGGCGGGGATTTCTTTCAGTGCCTGCACGCAGGCGCGCACGAAGAAGCCCATGAAGCCGAGCTTGACGCCGTGCTTCTTCTCGAACAAATCGCGATATTGCGTGCGCAGCGCCATGACGTGGCCCATGTCGACCTCGTTGAAGGTCGTGAGCATGGCGGCGGTGTTCTGCGCATCCTTCAGGCGCTTGGCGATGGTGGCGCGCAGCCGCGTCATGCGCACGCGCTCTTCGCGCGCCGCATCGTCGGCCGGCGACGGCGCGCGAACCTGAACCGCGGCGGCGGACGCTGCGACCGGAGTCGGCTGCGCCGCGGCACGCTCGATGGCGGCGAGCATGTCGCCCTTGGTCACGCGGCCGTCCTTGCCGCAGCCGGGCACGGTCCCAGCATCGACGCCGCTTTCGGCGGAGAGTTTTCGCACCGACGGCGCCAGCGGGCCATCAGGGGCCTTCGCTGCGGCAGGTGCGGGTGCGGCGGCCGGCGCGGGAGCAGCGGGCTTGGCGGCCGGCGCCGCAGCCGCAGCCGGCGCGGCTTTTGCCGCGGGAGCACCGGCGCCTTCCTTGATCTGGCCGAGCATGGCGCCGACGGCGACCGTCTCGCCGTCCTTTACCGCGATCTCGCTCAAGACGCCGGCAGCCGGCGCCGGCACTTCGATCGTCACCTTGTCGGTCTCGAGCTCGACCAAGGGCTCGTCGACCGCGACGGCGTCGCCCGCCTTCTTGAACCATTTGCCGATCGTCGCCTCGGTGACCGATTTACCGAGTGTCGGCACGCGTATCTCAGCCATGATGTCCTCTGAACTCTTCGCGTCATGGCCGGGCTTGTCCCGGCCATCCACGTCTTTCTTCGATTGCGCCGTCAAGGCGTGGATGCCCGGCACAAGGCCGGGCATGACGACGCAAGAAAATTACCCCAATGCGTCTTCCAAAAACTGCTTGAGCTGCGCCTGATGCAGCGACATCTGCCCGACCGCGGTCGAGGCAGAAGCCGGCCTTCCGGCATAGCGGGCGCGGCGATGCTTGGCGCCGATCTGGTTGAGCACCCATTCCAGGAAGATGTCGACGAACACCCAGCCGCCCATATTGCGCGGCTCTTCCTGGCACCAGACGATCTCGGCTTCCTTGAAGCGCGACAGTTCGGTCATCAGCGCCTTGGTCGGGAACGGATAGAGCTGCTCGATGCGGAGAAGATAGATGTCGTCGATGCCGCGCTTCTCGCGCTCCTCATAGAGGTCGTAATAGACCTTGCCGGAACAGATCACGACGCGGCGGATCTTGGCGTCGGGGACGAGCTTGATCTTCTCGCCGGACAGCGTCTGCGCGTCGTCCCACAGCAACCGATGGAAGGTCGATCCCGGCCCGAGTTCTTCGAGCTTCGACACCGCGCGCTTGTGGCGCAACAGCGATTTCGGCGTCATCAGGATCAGAGGCTTGCGGAAGTCGCGCTGGATCTGGCGGCGCAGGATGTGGAAATAGTTCGCCGGCGTCGTGCAATTGGCGACCTGCATATTGTCTTCGGCGCACATCTGCAGATAGCGCTCGAGCCGCGCCGAGGAGTGCTCCGGGCCCTGCCCTTCATAGCCGTGCGGCAGCAGGCACACGAGGCCGGACATGCGCAGCCATTTGCGCTCGCCCGACGAGATGAACTGGTCGAACACGACCTGCGCACCATTGGCGAAGTCGCCGAATTGCGCCTCCCACATGGTCAGCGCATTCGGCTCGGCGAGCGAATAGCCGTATTCGAAGCCGAGCACGGCCTCTTCCGACAGCATCGAGTTGATGACTTCGTAGCGCGCCTGGTTCGGCGCGAGCTCGTTGAACGGCGTATAGCGCTGCTCGTTCTCCTGATCGATCAGCACCGAATGGCGCTGCGAGAACGTGCCGCGCTCGGAATCCTGGCCTGATAGCCGCACGCGATGGCCTTCAAGGAGCAGCGAGCAGAACGCCAGCGCTTCGGCCGTCGCCCAATCGATGCCCTGCCCGGTCTCGATCGCCTTCTTGCGGCTGTCGAGGAAGCGGGTGAGCGTCTTGTGCAGATGGAAGCCTTGCGGCAGCGTCGTGATCTTATCGCCGATTTCTTTCAGCTCCGCGAGATCGACGCCGGTTTTGCCGCGGCGCGGATCGTCGGCGTCGCGCGATGCCTTGAATCCGGACCAGCGGCCGTCGAGCCAATCGGCCTTGTTGGCGCGGTAGCCCTGCGCCGCTTCGAGCTCGGTATCGAGCTTGTCGCGCCAGTCCGCTTTCATCTTGTCGACGTCGGCCGCGCTGACGACGCCTTCGGCGACCAGCTTATCGCCATAGATCTGCAAGGTCGTCGGATGATTGGCGATCGTCCTGTACATCAAGGGCTGGGTGAAGCCCGGCTCGTCGCCTTCGTTATGGCCGTGGCGGCGATAGCAGAACATGTCGATGACGACCGGCTTCTGGAATTTCTGCCGGAACTCGGTGGCGATCTTGGCGGCGTACACCACCGCTTCCGGATCGTCGCCGTTGACGTGGAAAATCGGCGCATCGATCATCTTGGCGACGTCGGACGGATAGGGCGACGAGCGCGAGAAGCGCGGATTGGTGGTGAAGCCGATCTGGTTGTTGACGATGAAATGCACCGAGCCGCCGGTGCGATGGCCGCGCAATCCGGACAGCCCGAAGCACTCGGCGATCACGCCCTGGCCGGCAAACGATGCATCGCCGTGGATCAGAAGCGGCATCACCATGGTGCGATCTTCGGGCGTAGCGCCGAGATGATCCTGCTTGGCGCGCACTTTGCCGAGCACGACAGGGTCGACGATTTCGAGATGCGACGGATTGGCGGTGAGCGACAGATGCACTTTGTTGTTGTCGAACTCGCGATCCGACGAGGCGCCGAGGTGATATTTGACGTCGCCGGAGCCTTCGACTGCGTCCGGCGTCGATGAGCCGCCCTTGAATTCGTGGAAGATGGCGCGCTGCGGCTTGGCCATCACCTGCGCCAGCACGTTGAGCCTTCCGCGATGCGCCATGCCGACGACGATCTCGCGTACGCCGAGCGCGCCGCCGCGCTTGATGATCTGCTCCAGCGCCGGGATCATCGACTCGCCGCCGTCGAGCCCGAAGCGCTTGGTGCCGGTGAACTTGACGTCGCAGAATTTCTCGAAGCCTTCGGCCTCGATGAGCTTGTTGAGGATGGCGCGCTTGCCTTCCGGCGTGAAGGAAATCTCCTTGTCCGGTCCCTTCGATGCGCTCCTGGATCCAGCCCTTCTGCGCACCATTCGAGATGTGCAGGAACTCGACGCCGAGCGTCTGGCAATAGGTGCGGCGCAGAATGGCGACGATTTCCCGGATGGTGCCGAATTCGAGGCCGAGCACCTTGTCGAGGAAGATCGGCCGATCGAGATCGGCGTCCGTGAAGCCGTAAGTTCGCGGATCGAGCTCGTCCTCGGGCTTGGGCGGTTCGAGCGCGAGCGGATCGAGATTGGCGTAGAAATGCCCGCGCGCGCGATAGGCGCGGATCAGCATCAGCGCACGGATTGAATTCGCGGGTCGCGCGCTCGACATCGGCCGAAGACAGATCGACGCCGCGGGCCTGCGCCTCGCCCTTCACTTTGGCGCCCAGCCCTTTGCCGACTTCGATCCAATTGGCCGTCGAGCGCCGAAATCAGCTCGTTGCGCTCAGGTTGCGGCCAGCCCGGCCGCGCCCAGGACGGGCCGCTGGCGTTCTTGGCGACGTCGCGGGCGTCGTCTTTCAGGCTCTGGAAAAAATATTGCCACTCGGCGTCGACGGATTTGGGGTCGGTCTCGTAGCGGGCGTAGAGATTGTCGATGTAGTCGGCGTTGCCGCCGTAGAGAAACGACGTGAGGGCGAAAGCGGCGTTCGCGTCTTGGCGAGACATGGTTCGATCCTTGAGCGAATCCCGAACAAGCGGATTTTGAGCGAAGCGCAAAAGGTAAATACCGACCGGCTGCTAGCCCTGATCCCATCCAGTTGGATCGGATCAGGGCTAGATTTCGCGTTTGAGCATGATCTTTTCCGAAAACCGGTTTCCACTTTTCGGGATCATGCTCTAGCGGCAGCGAATCGGCCCGGCCCGGCGCTCGGGGAACTCTCTTTTACCTTATTTAGTGAGCAGATGCGGCACGGAAAAGACGCAAGCAGCGAATCATGATTTCAATACTTCCGCGAGCGTCCTGCCGAGGCGCGCCGGAGAGGGCGAAACCTTGATTCCGGCGGCTTCCATGGCGGCAATCTTGGATTCGGCGTCGCCTTTGCCGCCGGCGATGATCGCCCCGGCATGTCCCATCCGCCGGCCCGGTGGTGCAGTGCGGCCGGCAATGAAGCCCACCATCGGCTTTTTACGGCCGCGCTTGGCCTCGTCCTTGATGAATTGCGCGGCATCCTCTTCCGACGAGCCGCCGATCTCGCCGATCATGATGATCGACTCGGTCGCCTTGTCGGCGAGCAGCATTTCCAGGACCTCGATGAAGTCGGTGCCCTTGACCGGATCGCCGCCGATGCCGACCGCGGTGGTCTGGCCGAGCCCGACCTGGGTGGTCTGGAACACGGCTTCGTAAGTCAGCGTGCCCGAGCGCGACACGATGCCGACCTTGCCGGGCTTGAAGATGCTCGCCGGCATGATGCCGATCTTGCATTCGCCCGCCGTCATCACGCCCGGACAATTCGGGCCGATCAGGCGCGACTTCGAGCCCGACAGTGCGCGCTTGACCTTGACCATGTCGGCAACCGGAATGCCTTCGGTGATGCAGACGATCAATGGGATTTCGACCTGGATCGCCTCGCAGATCGCGTCGGCAGCGCCCGGCGGCGGCACATAGATGACGCTTGCGTCACAGCCGGTTTTCGCCCGCGCCTGGCGACGGTGTCGAAGACCGGCAGGCCCAGATGGGTCGAGCCGCCTTTGCCCGGCGAGGTGCCCCCGACCATCTTGGTGCCGTAGGCGATCGCCTGTTCGGAATGAAAGGTGCCGTTCTTGCCGGTGAAGCCCTGGCAGATGACCTTGGTGTTCTTGTCGATGAGAATGGACATTACGCGCCCCGCACCGCTTTGACGATCTTCTGCGCGGCGTCGTCGAGATCGTCGCCGGAGGTGACGTTGAGATTGGACTTGGCGATGATTTCCTTGCCGAGCGCGACATTGGTGCCTTCGAGCCGCACCACCAGCGGCACGCGCAGGCCGACTTCTTTCACCGCGGCGACCACGCCCTCGGCGATCACATCGCATTTCATGATGCCGCCGAAGATGTTGACCAGGATGCCTTTGACGTTCGGATCCGAGGTGATGATCTTGAACGCGGCGGCGACCTTCTCCTTGGTGGCGCTGCCGCCGACATCGAGGAAGTTCGCCGGCGTTTCGCCATAGAGCTTGATGATGTCCATGGTCGCCATGGCGAGGCCCGGCGCCATTGACCATGCAGCCGATGGTGCCGTCGAGCGCGACATAATTGAGATCGTAACGCGACGCTTCGATCTCCTTCGGATCTTCTTCGGTGAGGTCGCGCAACGCCACGATATCCGGATGGCGATAGAGCGCGTTGTCGTCAAAGCCGATCTTGGCGTCGAGGCAGATCAGATCGCCCGACTTGGTGACGACCAGCGGATTGATCTCGAGCAGGCTCATGTCCTTGGCGACGAAGGCCTGATAGATCTTCGGCAAGATGTTCTCGGCCTGCTTGGCGACGTCGCGGTTGAAGCCGAGCACCTGCGAGACATAGCGCGCGTGATGCGGCATGAAGCCGGTCGCCGGATCGATCGAGAAGGTCGTGATCTTCTCCGGCGTCTTGTGCGCGACCTCCTCGATGTCCATGCCGCCTTCGGTCGAGACGACGAAGGCGACGCGCGACGTGGCGCGATCGACCAGCGCCGAGAGATAATATTCGCGGTCGATGGCCGAGCCTTCCTCGATATAGAGGCGGCGGACTTCCTTGCCGTGCGGCCCGGTCTGATGCGTCACCAGCGTCGAGCCGAGGAGCCGCGTCGCCTCGCGCTTCACGTCGGCGACTTCCTTGACCACTTTGACGCCGCCGGCCTTGCCGCGGCCGCCGGCATGGATCTGCGCCTTCACCACCCAAACCGGCCCGCCGAGCGTGTTGGCGGCGGTTTCGGCTTCGACGACAGACAAGGCCGGGATGCCGCGCGGCACCGGCACGCCGAAATCGCGCAGGACCGCTTTGGCCTGATATTCGTGGATATTCATGAAATTGTCCGATCTAGCTGAGAACCAATCCCGTCATCCCGAGGTACGAGCAAGCGACCTCGAAGATGCGGCCGAGCGCAGAAGCCGTCGCCCCACGTCACGGTGACAGGATCAATGTTACTTCCCCAGATCCGGCGCGATTTTCTTGCAGGCCTCGACCAGCCCCTCGACCGACTGGACCGACTTTTCGAACATGCCACGCTCGGCGCCGTTGAACTCGACCTCGACAACGCGCTCGACGCCCTTGGCGCCGATCACCACCGGCACGCCCGACATAAAGATCCTTGACGCCATATTCGCCGTTGAGCCAAGCGGCACACGGCACCACGCGCTTCTTGTCGCGCAGATAGCTTTCCGCCATCGACGACCGCCGAAGAAGCCGGCGCATAGAAGGCCGAGCCGGTCTTCAACAGGCTCACGATTTCGCCGCCGCCGTTGCGGGTGCGGTCGACGATCTGGTCGAGGCGGGCTTGTGTGGTCCAGCCCATTTTCACCAGATCCGGCAGCGGAATGCCGGCAACCGTCGAATAGCGCACCAAAGGCACCATGGTGTCACCATGGCCGCCGAGCACGAAGGCGGTGACGTCCTCGACCGACACGTTGAACTCGTCGGCGAGGAAATAACGGAAGCGCGCGGAATCGAGCACGCCGGCCATGCCGACCACCATGTTTTTCGGCAGGCCGCAGCATTTCTGCAGCGCCCAGACCATGGCGTCGAGCGGATTGGTGATGCAGATGACGAAGGCGTTCGGCGCGTATTTCTTCAGGCCCGCGCCGACCTGCTCCATCACTTTGAGATTGATGCTCAAAAGATCGTCGCGGCTCATGCCGGGCTTGCGCGGCACACCGGCGGTGACGATGCAGACCGAGGCGCCTTCGATGGCTTCGTAGGAATTGGTGCCGGCAAACTTGGCGTCGAAGCCCTCGACCGGGGAGGCCTGCACCAGATCGAGCGACTTGCCCTGGGGGACGCCTTCGGCGACGTCGAACATGACGACATCGCCGAGCTCTTTGAGCCCGATCAGAAGCGCGAGCGTGCCGCCGATTTGACCCGAGCCGATCAACGCAATCTTGTTTCGCGCCATGAAGAAAAATCCTTGATTGACGAGGAAAGGCCCAGCAGATGGCGGTCATTAACTCTTTCGGCGCGCGCGTTCAAGTCGGCAGAATCGCTCACTCGCGAGGGCAGGAACGAAAACAGTCCGACGGCGCTTGTCCGAACGCCCGGCCTGAAGATCGGCGCAGATCGAGCACAAAAATGGCAATGAACGCCGAGACAAAGCGCAAGAAAGCGCGCAGCAAAACCGGACCGTCAAAAGGCCGCTTACGCGAACTTTTCGGATTGCTCGGTCCAGGTCTCGTCACCGGCGCCGCCGATGACGATCCGAGCGGCATCGCCACTTATTCGCAAGCCGGCGCCCAGTTCGGCTATGCGCTCGGCTGGACGATGTTTCTGACCTCGCCGTTCATGATCGCGATCCAGATGGTCAGCGCGCGAATCGGTTGCGTCACCGGCCAGGGGCTCGCGGCCAATCTCGGCAAGGCGCTGCCTTCCCTGCTGCTGCATTTCATTGTCGGCCTGCTGCTGATCGCCAATACGCTCAATATCGCGGCCGACATCGCGGCGATGGGCGACGCCTTGCGCCTGGTGATCGGCGGACCGGCTCTGCTCTATGTCGCGCTGTTCGGCATCGGCTGCCTCGTCGCCGAGATCCTGATCCCCTATCATTCCTATTCGCGCTACCTGAAAGCACTGACGCTCGTCCTGTTCGCCTATGTGGCCACGGCGTTCAGCGTCAAGATTCCCTGGGGCGAAGTTCTCAGTGCCACCCTCATTCCGCAGATATCGTTCACGCGCGACTTCACTTTGGTGCTGGTGGCGATCTTCGGCACCACGATCAGCCCCTACATGTTCTTCTGGCAGGCGTCGCTCGAGGCCGAAGAACGCAAGCTGCGCGACAAAGCCGCGCGCAGCGGCAAGAACCCGACGCCCAAGCACATGGAGCCGCATGACGCCACGCGCATCGGCCTCGACACGACAACGGGCATGCTGCTGTCGAATATCATCGGCTTCTTCATCATCGTGACCACGGCGGCAACATTGCACGCGCACGGCCACACCCAGATCGAGACCGCGCAACAGGCGGCCGAAGTGCTGCGGCCGCTTGCCGGACCGCTGGCCTTCTTTCTGTTCTCGCTCGGCATTATCGGTACCGGCCTGCTCGCGGTACCGGTGCTGGCCGGCTCCGCGGGCTACGCCGTGGCCGAAAGTCTCGGCTGGCCCAGCAGCCTCGAAATGCCGGCGCGCCGCGCGCCCGGCTTTTATCTGGTCGTCGCCGCGGCGACGCTCGGCGGCCTCGGCACGGCGCTGACCCCGCTCGACCCGATCCGCATGCTGTTCTGGAGCGCGGTGGTCAACGGCATCGTCGCCGTGCCGCTGATGATCGTGATGATGCTCGTGGTCGGCAGCCGCAAGATCATGGGCAAATTCGCCGCGTCGCGCGCGCTGATGATTTTCGGCTGGGGTGCGACCGCATTGATGCTTGTCGTCGTGGCGGCGATGGCTGACAACGAGCGCGACAGGCTAGGTTTCGACGATGCCTTCCGACGAGCCGCTGGTGCGGCCATGCGCGGTCGCCGTGCGGCCGCGCCAGATAGGCGTCCGAGCGCATCTCGATCAGGCGCGAGGCGGTGCGGTTGAACTCGAGCGCCTCGTAGCCCTGGTCCGCCTTGTAGAGCGCGTCCGGCTCGGCCGCCGCCGAGGCGATCAGCTTCACATTCATATCGTAGAGCGTGTCGATCAGAATGATGAAGCGCTTGGCGGCGTTACGGTTGTCATAAGTCATGACCGGCACATGATCGAGAACGATCGTGTGGTATTCGCGCGCGATGCCCAGATAATCGGCGGCGGCGAGCGGCTCTTCGCACAGATCGTGAAAGCCAAACCGCGCCACGCCCATGAAAGCGCACGGCACATGCACGCTGCGGCCGTGCAGCGGCAACGACAGATCTTGCGGCGTGCCGTGATTGCCGCCGGTCAGCCGCCGCCAGGCCTCGTCCACCGCCTTGTCGGCTGCGGCATCCGCCGGCACGTACCAGACCGGCTTGCCGCCGAGCTTTTCCAGGCGAAAGTCGGTGCGAGCGTCGAGCCGCATCACGTCCATGCGCTGTTCCAGCATCTGGATGAACGGCACGAACAGCGCGCGGTTGAGACCGTCCTTGTAAAGATCCTCCGGCGCAACGTTCGAAGTCGCGACCATGACGATGCCGCGCTCGAACAATTGCGCGAACAGCCGGCCGAGGATCATGGCATCGGCGATATCGGTGACATGGAATTCGTCAAAGCAGAGCAGCCAGGCTTCTTCGGCGAGCGCTGCGGCGACAATCTGGATCGGGTCCTCGCCGTGATATTCGCCGAGCTTCATTTTCTGGCGGACGACGTGCACGCGCTCATGAACGTCGAGCATGAATTCGTGAAAATGCGCGCGGCGCTTGCGCACCACCGGACTTGCTTCGAAGAAGAAGTCCATCAGCATGGTCTTGCCACGGCCGACCGAGCCATAGATGTAAAGGCCCTTGATCGCGGGCTGCGCGCTGGCGCGGCTCGCGAACAACCAGCCGAGCGCCGAGGATTTGCGCGCCAGGCGATGTTCGACGATGCGCGCTTCGAGCTGCGCCATCTTGCCGACGACGGACAATTGCGCCTGATCTTCCTCGATGCGGCCGGCAGCGACCGCTTGCGCATATTGTGCTGTGACCGAGTTCGGCATGAAGCGCTGCAGTGAGTTAAGACGAATTAAGGCTTGCGGACGAACTGTGGCGAGGATTGGCGAGAAGGCGTGCACATTGTGTGTCGGATTGCGTGTGCCGGGTTGCCCGTTATCTATGCGCAATAATTTTTGTTGTCGTCAAATGGTCGCAAATTCTTCCTTGGCGCATGCCCTTATCGGAAAAACGGTGGCCACTTTTCCGGTGCATGCGCTAACCAGCCATGCGCATGCGGAATGTAGGCATGCTGCTCAATCCTTCGCCTTGCCAAAATTCTCTGCCACACAACATGATACTTACGATTCGATGGGCCGCGAACGCTTGCCGCCCATCGTTGTCTTCTGGGAGGAAGGCTCGAGCGAGGGCTTTTGACGACGAAAAGTCAGGAGCTGGAATGCAGGAAGTTCTTCCCGAAGGCGGCGTGATCCGCAAATTGTGGGTCGGCGAGACGGCGAAATATCGCGATCATATCCTCCGCCTCGACCCCGAAAGCCGGCGAAACAAATTCGCCGGCGGCGTATCCGATGACTTCATCGGCAAATATGTCGAGCTCGCCAATTCGCTCGACAGCGTCGTCTATGCCTTCTTCCTCGACAATGTGATGCGGGCCGCCGCCGAACTGCGTCCGCTCGGAATGCGCTTTGCAGGCGAAGCGGAAGCCGCGATCAGCGTCGAGAAGCGCTGGCAATCGCACGGCGTCGGTTCGGCGCTGTTGTCGCGGATCCTGCTGACCGCGCGCAATCGCGGCTATCGGCATCATGCACATGGCCTGCATGGCCGAGAACCAGCGCATGCAGCAGCTCGCGCGCAAATTCGACGCCGAACTGACTTTCGACTTCGAAAGCGTGATCGGCGAAGTGGAATCGTCGCGGCCGACGCCAATGTCGCTGATGCGCGAATTCATGTCGGACAGCCACGGCTTCGCGACCGCCATGCTCGACCTGCAAACGCGAATTCTTGCGGGCTTAGTCTTCACCCCCTGCAGGGGAGGGTTTTCGTCAGGAGAAAGTTCTATGGCTCGCGCGCTGCTCGCTTTGCATTTCGCGGGCGGCAAGCGGATAGGCTTCCTCGACGATATAAGGGCCGCCGCCGATAGACGCGCGCGAGGAGAACAGCACGAAGCGCGACACCTCGAACGGCATCGAGCGGAAATGACCGCGGCCGGCGAGATAGTCCGCGACTTGATGGCTCGATGAATCGCGCAACCGCGCGAGCGTGACATGCGGCGTGTATTTGCGGCCTTCGGGATCGAGGCCGAGCCGCTGCAGCATGCGGTCTTGCTCGGCCTGAAGTTCCATCAGCGGCGCGATCTGCGAGGCCTGCGCCACCAGCGCGCGCGGCTTGCGCCCGCCGAATGACGACAGACCGTCGAGCCGCAGTTCGAACGGCCGGCGATGCACGCGCGCCAGGAGGCCGGCAATTTCGTTGGCCAGCGCGTCATCGACATCGCCGATGAAGCGCAATGTCAGATGATAATTCTCTGGATCGATCCAGCGGGCGCCCGGCAGACCGCCGCGCATCATGGCAAGTGTTTGGGCGACAAGCGGCGGAATTTCGAGGCCAGTGAACAAGCGGGGCATGACAAACTCCAGCTCGTGTTAGCGATTTGCCGCACCCTCAGAATGGGGTGAACGGCCCGGCTACGCAACCCATTATGAGGGGTGTTGGGTGTGGATTTGGTCAATGAGCCGCAAAACACTGGGTAAAATGCGCTCGACAATGACGCCGACGCCCGCCGCATTGGGATGCATGCCGTCGGCCTGGGTGAGTTTCAGGTTGCCGGCAACCCCGTCGAGAAAAAACGGATACAACGCCGTGTCATATTTGGCCGCGAGCTCCGGATAAATGCGCTCGAAGGCCGCGCCATATTCGGGTCCAAATTGGGCGCCGCGCGCATGCCGCTCAACATGACGATGATGTGACGCGCGGTCAGACGCTGCACGATCTTGTCGAGCGCCTCGCGCGTCACCTCGGGCTTTGTCCCGCGCAACATGTCGTTGGCGCCGAGTTCGAGGATCACCGCCTGCGTGCCCTCGGGCACCGACCAGTCGAGCCGCGCCAGACCGTCCGAGGCGGTATCGCCCGACACGCCGGCATTGGCGATGGTTGCTTTGATGCCTTTGGCGTCGAGCGCCGCTTGCAGGCGCGGCACAAAGCCATCCTTGTCGGCAAGCCCGTAACCCGCGGTCAAAGAATCGCCCAATGCGACGATTTGGATTGGCGCCGCTGGGGTTTGATTCTGTGCCAAGGTTTGCGCCGCGGCCTGTGCCGACGCCGGGTGAGTCGTTGTCCAAAGACCGATCAAACAGGTACAAAGTGCCGCAGCCGCGAGTTGGCGCATCGGGAGCAGCCACCCATATGAACCCAGGCATTTTGCACGTGCTTTCGCAGGTTCTGGACCGATCACACGCATGAACGACATTTCGGGATTTCCTTTTGCCGGCGACGCGATTGTGCTCAACGGGGTCAATCTGTCACTCGGGCGCGGCGCCGCCCGCGTCAATATCCTGCGCGATATCGACCTACATATAAGGCGCGGCGAGGCGGTTGGCTTGCTCGGCCCGTCGGGCTCCGGAAAATCGACGCTTCTGATGGTGATGACCGGGCTGGAGCGGCCGGATAGCGGATCGGTGCGGATCGGCGGCGAAGAACTGCAGCGGCTCAACGAAGACGCGCTGGCGCGCTTTCGCGGCAAGAATGTCGGCATCGTGTTTCAGGCTTTCCATCTGATCCCGACCATGACCGCGCTGGAAAATGTCGCGGTGCCGCTCGAACTCGCCGGCATTGCGGATGCTTTCGAGCGCGCCGCGAGCGAGCTTGCCGCCGTCGGACTGTCGGAGCGGCTCTCGCATTATCCCGCCGAACTGTCGGGCGGCGAGCAGCAGCGCGTGGCGCTGGCGCGGGCGCTGGCGCCCAATCCCGCCATCCTGGTCGCCGACGAGCCGACCGGCAATCTCGACGAACAAACCGGCCGCGACATTGTCGAGCTGCTGTTCCGCGGCCATGCCGAGCGCGGCACGACCTTGGTTCTGGTGACTCACGACAATACGCTGGCGGCGCGTTGCGATCGCGTGATCCGGCTGCGCTCCGGCCAGATCGAAAGCCGCGCCGGCGCCGCGGCGTCGGCGTGAGCAAAATTGAGCGACTCACATGCTCAAACGCATCACACCGACCGACCCCCGCGTGCCGCTGGCGCTCAAGCTCGCCTATACCGCCTATCTCGCCGTGCTGATCCCGGTCTATTGGCACTATTACGGACCGACCAACTTTTTGTATTTCTGCGATCTGGCACTGATCATCACGCTGCTCGGCATCTGGCCGGAGAACGCGCTTTTCATTTCCAAGTGCTGTGTCGGCATCCTGGTGCCGCAATTCGTCTGGCTCGCCGATTTCGGCAGCAATCTCGCCGGCATCAAGCTCACCGGCATGACCGACTACATGTTCAATTCCAGCCATTCGCTGTTCCTGCGGCTATTGTCTCTGTTTCACGGCTGGCTGCCGCTGCTGCTGATCTATCTCGTCTTCAAGACCGGCTATGACCGGCGCGCGCTGCGGTCATGGACAGTGCTGGCCTGGATCGTGCTGCCGATCTGCTTCTTCCTGATGCCGGGGCCGACGGCGCATCCCGGGCTGATCCCCGTCAATATCAACTACGTGTTCGGCACCAGCGATTTCTCGCCGCAGACTCTTGGTGCCCGCTTATGTCTGGTTCGCGGGTATGCTGATCGGGCTGCCGCTTCTGATCTTTCTCCCAACCCATGCCGTTCTGGCGCGGGTCGTCCCGAGTGCGCATGCGTCGAAGCCGCCTCGGGAAGCGCGCAAGCCGCGACAGGAATCGCCTGATGCTCGCGCCTTCAGCCAAGCCTATTCGTCACGTACGGCTTCAACATTGCGCTGCGCTTTGCATGGCGTGAATTGCGCGGCGGCTTGCGCGGCTTCGGCGTGTTCATCGCCTGCATCGCGCTGGGCGTGACCGCGATCGCCGGCGTCGGCTCGGTGGCGGCGAGCCTCAATGACGGTTTGGCCAGTGCCGGACGCACCATTCTTGGCGGCGATCTCGATTTCTCGCTGATCCAGCGCGAGGCAAGTCGCGGCGGAACGGAATTTCTCGACGCGCATGGCACGATTTCCGTCGTCGGCACGCTGCGGGCGATGGCGCGCACCGGCGACGGCCGCTCCAATCTCATCGAGGCCAAGGCGGTCGACGGCAATTATCCGCTTGGTCGGCGCGGTCGTCACTGATCCCGCCCTGCCGCTTCCAGCGCTGTTTGCGCAAAAGGGCGGCGCTTATGGCGCGGCGGTCGATCCGACGCTGTTGACGCGGCTCGATCTGAAAATCGGCGACCGCATCGCCATCGGCAATATCGCCGTCGAACTGCGCGCAATCCTCAAAAGCGAGCCGGACAAGATCGGCGGCGCGATCGGGCTCGGCCCGCGCGTCCTGATGAGCGAACAGGCGCTGCGCGCGACCGGGCTCCTGCAGCCCGGAAGTCTCGGTGCGCCGGCAGTACCGGCTGCGTTTGCCGGACGGCAACGCCAGCGACACCGCGGTCACCGCCTTGACCAAACAGGCGCAGCAGGACTTTCCCGACGCCGGCTGGGAGATCCGCAGCCGCAGCAAGGCCTCGCCGCAACTCGAGCGCAGCGTCGACCGTTTCACCCAGTTCCTGACGCTGGTCGGCCTGACCACGCTCCTAGTCGGCGGCGTTGGCGTCGCCAATGCGGTGGCGAGCCACCTCGCCCGCAAGCGCGACGTGATCGGAACGATGAAGGCGCTCGGCGCGACCAGCGGCGACGTGTTCGCGGTCTATTGCACCGAGACGCTGCTGGTGGCGCTGTTCGCCACGCTGATCGGCGCGCTGCTCGGTGCGCGCGCTGCCATTCGCGATCGTGTGGGGTTTCGGCAGTATCATTCCGCTGCCGGTTGTGCCGTCGCTGCATCCGGCCGTGCTGGCGCTGGCCATCGTCTATGGCCTGCTCACCGCGCTTGCCTTTGCGCTGTGGCCGCTCGGCCGCGCCCATGACATTTCCGTCACCATGCTGTTTCGCGACCAGATCGCGGCCGAACGCAACTGGCCGCGACGGCGCTATGTGATCGCGACCGCAGCGATCGCAGCCCTCCTCGCCGCGCTCGCTGTCATCACCAGCTATGACCCGCGCGTCGCCATCTATTTCGTCATCGCCGCAGCGCTGGTGTTTCTGCTGCTGCGGCTGATCGCGCAATTGACCATGGCGCTGGCGCGCCGCGCGCCGCGTCTGCGCTCGACAGTGCTGCGGCTCGCCATCGGCAACATTCATCGCCCCGGCGCGCTGACGCCGAGCGTGGTTCTGTCGCTCGGCCTGGGGCTCGCTCTCCTCGTCACCGTGATCGAGATCGACGGCAATCTGCACCGCGAATTCGCCGCCGCACTCCCCGAACATGCGCCCACATTCTTCTTCCTCGACGTGCCGTCCGCGGATGCCGCGCGCTTCGACACCTTCGTCCGCGATCAGGCGCCCGGCGCCAAGCTCGAACAGGTGCCGATGCTGCGCGGGCGCATCGTCGCGGCCAAGGGCATCAAGGCCGACGAATTGAAAGCCGCCGAAGGCTCGCGCTGGGTGCTGCGCGGCGATCGCGGCATCACCTATGCGACGCAGGTGCCGCAAGGCTCGCGTATCGTCGAAGGCCAATGGTGGGACGCGAATTATTCCGGCGAGCCCTTAGTGTCGCTCGAGAGCCGCACCGCGCATGACCTTGATCTGAAAATCGGCGACACCATCACGGTGAATGTGCTCGGCCGCAATTTCACCGCGCGGATCGCCAATCTGCGCGAGGTGGAATGGGAAAATCTCGGCATCAATTTCGTCCTGGTATTCTCGCCCGGCCTGTTCGAACACGCCCCGCATACCGACATCGCGACGCTGACCTTCGCCGACGGCGGCACGCCCGCGGAGGAAACCAAGATCATCAAGGCGCTCGCCGACGCGTTTCCGACCGTGACCGCGGTGCGGGTCAAGGATGCGCTCGACGCGATCGGCGGCCTGATCGGCAATCTGGTGCTGGCGCTGCGTGGCGCGAGCTCGATCACGCTGATCGCCGCGGCGCTGGTTCTCGGCGGCGCGCTCGCCGCGAGCCAGCGCTTTCGCATCTATGATGCGGTGATCCTGAAGACCTTCGGGGCGACGCGGCCGCGGCTCACGGCGGCCTATGCGCTCGAATATCTCCTGATCGGCCTGGCCACGGCCGTGTTCGGCGTCGCCGCGGGCTCGATCGCCGCCGACCTCATCGTCACCAAGGTGATGGATTTTCCCTTCGTCTTCGTGCCCGGCGCGGCGGCAGCCGCGGCCTTGGCGCGCTTATGGTTACGGTTGTGGTCGGACTTGCCGGGACTTTTTCGGCATTGGGCCGCAAGCCGGCGCTCCGGTGCTGCGAAGCCTATGAAAATGCATGCGGATTGGTCAGATTTCAACTCCCCGTTAAGCACCGTGAAATGTTTGTAACAACCACCTTCCCTGCGGTCGCACCCATCTGGCGCGAGCGGCGGCTTTCGCACTGAGATTCTCCCCTACGTGGCGCTCGTCGAGCGCCTAGACCGGTAAGTTACCGGGACAACCCAGGGGTTACTTCCATGTCCGACTTTGATCGGAATTTCGCGACCGCCAGGACCGGCTACGGCTCGGACCAGGTCACGATCGACGCAGGGCTGCGCGCCTACATGCTCCGCGTCTACAATTATATGGCCGCGGGCGTCGCGCTGACCGGATTGGTGGCGTGGTTCACCTTCTCGGCAGCCGTGGTCAATACCGGCGCCGGCCTGCAGCTGACGTCGTTCGGCCATCTGATCTTCCAGAGCCCGCTGATGTGGGTGCTGGTGCTGGCGCCGCTCGGCCTGGTCTTCGCCATCTCGTTCGGCATCAACCGGATGCAGCCGGGCACGGCGCTGACGCTGTTCTTCGTCTATGCCGGCCTGCTCGGCCTGTCGCTGGCGTCGATCTTCCTGATCTATACCGGCGCTTCGATCACGCGGGTGTTCTTCATCTCGGCCGCCACGTTCGGCGCGCTGAGCTTGTGGGGCTACACCACGAAGCGCGATCTCTCCGGCATGGGCTCGTTCATGTTCATGGGCCTGATCGGCATCATCATCGCCAGCGTGGTCAATATCTTCCTGAAATCGAGCGGGCTCGATTGGGCGATCTCGATCATCGGCGTCATCGTGTTCGCCGGTCTCACCGGCTACGATACGCAACGCATCAAGGAGATGTATAGCGCGCAGGACGACGGCACTATCACCGGCCGCAAGGCGGTGATGGGTGCGCTGTCGCTCTATCTCGACTTCATCAACCTGTTCCTGATGCTGCTGCGCCTGATGGGCGACCGCCGCTAAGCCGGAACAAGCAACTCGCGTTCGACGCCCCGGGCCAAAACCCGGGGCGTTTTGTTTTGAGGTCGGTCAGCTCTTCTTTGCCGACAAGCACAATAACGCCGCAAGCGCAGCCAGGCACAAAGCTGCCGAGACCGCGATCGCCCACACCCCCATAGCGTCGAGCAGCAGCCCGAACAGCAATGGCGCGAAAGCCTGCGACGCGCGGGCGGGCGCGCCAAGAAGGCCGGTGCGCTCGCCGTAACCCTCAGGCCCGAACACCGCGAGCGGCACGGTGCCGCGTGCGATGGTGAGAAGCCCGTTGCCGGCGCCGTAGAGCACGGCAAACAAAGCCGCGGCCGGCGCGCCGATGATCGCGAACAACAGCGCGCCGAGCGGATGCAGCATGGCCGCGATCCGCGCCGAGACCAAGCGGATGAATGCGGCGCAGAACAATGAACTCGGCGAGCCGCGCCACGACCTGGGCCGGCCCGACCAGAGACGCCGCGGCAACGGCTTCGACGGGAGTAGAGCCGGCACGCTCGAGCAGCGCCGGCAGCTGCGACGCCATGGCGCCGGTCACAAACCACGCGGCGGCGAAGACGAAGGCCAGGAGCAGCATTTCGCGACGCGGCTCCCAGCCGATCTTGCTCGCGCCGGCGCGCGGCAGATCGAGCTTCTGCGCCGGCAGCGGCAGAACCAGCCGGTTGAGCGGCAGGCCGAGCACGATATTGGCCGCGGCCCAGACGAGCACCGTCTCGCGCCAGCCGAAGGCATCGTTGAGGACGGTTGAGACCGGCCAGCTCACGGTCGAGGCGAAGCCCGCGAACAAAGTGACGCCGGTGATCGGGCCGCGCGCCGTCCCGCCATAGAGCGCGGTGAGCGCGGCAAAGCCGGCATCGTAGAGCCCAAGCGCCATGCCGATTCCGAGGACCGCCCAGGCGATGAACAGCAACACAATGCCGTTGGTCGCGGCGAGCAACAGCAGACCGGCGGCGAGGACGATGTTGGACAGCGCCAGAACACCGCGTCCGCCGTAACGGTCGATGAAGCGCCCGACCATCGGTCCGGCAAAGGCCGCGATCAGCAGCGCCATGGAGAAGGCGCCGAAGATCAAGGCGCGCGGCACATGAAGGCTCGCGCCGATCGGGTCGGCGAGAATCGCCGGCAGGTAATAGCTCGACGCCCAGGCCAGCGTCTGCGAAATGCCGAGCGCGGCGACGACCACGCGGCGCGACCGTTGCGGCGGCTCACCTGGCGTTTCCACGCTCATCTGCACCCGGTGCTCAAAACTGTCGTCCTCCCGGTCAACAAGTTTTGCAGAAATTTTGCGGCCGCAGTAGTATAAGCAGTAATTGTATTGGTGATAACTTTCATAAGGAATACTTTGGTATGCGCGGACTGAGCCTCGATCGGCTGCGCGCCTTCAGCTACGTCGTCGAGCTCGGCAGTTTCTCAGCCGCTGCGGAACGGCTCGAGCTTTCGCAGCCCGCGGTCAGCCAGCAGGTCCGCGAGCTCGAAAGGAATATCGGGGTCCGCTTGATCGAGCGGGTCGGCCGCCGCGCGACGCCGACCGCGGCAGGCGAAGAGCTGCTCGGCCATGCGCGCCGTATCGAGGCGAATGTCGGCGCGGCGCTCGATGCCATGGTGCGCCACGCCAAGGGCACGATCGGCCGCATCCGCATCGGCGCCGGCGCCACCGCCTGCATCTATTTTTTGCCGCCGGTGCTGCGTGCGCTGCGCGGCCGGTTTCCCGCGCTCGATATCGTCGTCTCGACCGGCAATACCTCGGATGTCATGAAGATGATCGAGGAGAATTCCCTCGATTTTGGTCTCGTTACCTTGCCGGCCGAGGGACGCGTGTTCGATGTGCAAGCGCTGCTCGAGGACGAGTTCGTCGCCATCGCCGCGCCCGACGCAGATGCGCTTCCGGAACGCGTGGCGCCAGCCGATCTCGCCAAGCGGCACCTGGTCTTGTCGCAGTCGGGCGCCAATACGCGGGCGCTGATCGATCAATGGGCGATGCGCGCCGGCGTCACGCTCAAGCCGGTGATGGAGCTCGACAGCGTCGAAGCGATCAAGGAGATCGTCGGCGCCGGGCTCGGCTGCGGCGTGGTTCCACGCATGGCGTTACCGCCAACCAATGCGCGCCGGCAGCTTGTTGTCCGCTCGCTTGCGCCCAAGCTCATCCGCAAACTTGCGATCGTGATGCGGCGCGACAAGCCACTGCATCGCGGCTTGCGCGAGGCCATCAGCGCCATGCGCAATCACGCCGAGGAATTTCGCACCCGCACGGTAGAGCGCAGTGCAAGGAAAATAAAACATGGCTGAGATCGATCCGGCAGGCGGCGCTTTACTGCGTTCCGCAAAGTCCGAGGACATTCCGGCAATCACGCGGATCTACGCCGAGGCCGTGACCAACGGCACGGCTTCGTTCGAGCTGACGCCGCCGGACGAAGCGGAAATGACGCGGCGCTACACGGCCCTGATCGATAACGGCTATCCCTATTTCGTCGCTGAGCTGTCCGGCGCGATCGCGGGCTATGCCTATGCCGGGCCGTATCGCACGCGACCGGCCTACAATTGGACCGTGGAAGATTTCGATCTATGTCGCGCCGCAATTTCATCGCCGCGGCATCGGGCTTGTCCTGCTCAAGCACCTGATCGTGGAGAGCGAGCGGCGCGGCTACCGGCAAATGATCGCGGTGATCGGCGATTTGGCGCAGACGCCGTCAATTGCGCTGCATAAAGCCGCCGGCTTCGAACCGGTCGGCACGTTCCGCTCGATCGGCTACAAGCACGGCAAGTGGCTCGACACGCCGCTGATGCAGATCGCGCTCGGCAAGAGCGATAGGGCGCCGCCTTAGGGCAAATAAAAACGTGATCAGCCCGCCACCACGCGCAGCGAGCGATCGAGCGCGGAGAGCACGCGGTCGAGTTCGTGGCCGCGGCGCAGGATGTGGCCGGTCGCTGAAATCACGCTATAGGCGCCCTGGCGGCGCTCGAGCTTGGGATTCTTCTCGATGCGGTAGATCGGGATCTCGGAGGCGCGGCGAAACACCGAAAATACGGCGCGATCTTTGAGGAAGTCGATCGCGTAATCACGCCATTCGCCGGCGGCGACTTTGCGACCATAGAGACCAAGAATGCGATCAAGTTCGCGGCGATTGAAGGTAACCTTGGCTGCGGGGACGGGTGAACGTCTCGCCCCCGCGCCACGCGCTTGGTTCAGTCTCGCCGAGATCCATACGGCGCCTCCATCCTTAAACTGGTTTCTGATCCTTGACGGATCGGTGTAACGCACGGGGCGTCTGCGTCGACGCGCTGGCGTCATTGAAGCTTCATGATCGCGCCAGATGCGACCGACGACAAGCCCCTCTTCTGCGCCCGAGGTGCCGCAAGATTAGGCGCGCGAAGCCGCAATAGCCGTTGCGACAATGCGTCGTTAGACCGCCCGAGAATCGCCAAGGAAGCGCCCAAGGCCTTGTGGCTGCGGCGTTTTGGACACCGTTAAAATCACGCATTCGTTAGGCGAATCATAAAGCAGCCCAAATTCGGCCAAGCACGCGCCAAGCTGGATTGCCAAATTGAAGATTCTGTTGCCTCAGGGCCCGGTTCGGTTAGTGCTCCGGATTCCTCAGCCCCCCAGCCCCCCGGGGCGCTGCCGGACCGGGCCTGCAAGTTAGACCCCCAAGTTGAGTGCTGTTAAGTGCTAAAGGCCGGCTGGTTCGCCGGCCTTTTCTTGCGCGCACGCCTCACGCACAATGTGCGCCTCGTCAACTTGCGCGCGCCAAAGCTTCAGGAGGCAGCAAGTCTGCGATCGCGGAAAAGGCAGCACGCGACGAGAGAACTGCCAGCGCTAATGCGCCGTCGAGCCGACCCGGCCGTCGACGGTCGCCTGCTGACCGAGCGAATAATAAGCGGCGCCCAGAATGATGCCGGGTTTATCGTGCGTGCCTTCCTGCACCATGATGGCGGCGGCATCGCCTTCGCTCGCCTCGATCTCCGACAGCGGCACGTTCCAGCTGGCATTGGTTCCGTTCCAGTCGCCAAGCTTGATCCAGTTACGCACGACGTTGTGATAGGTGATGCTGCGGCCGTGATTCTCGCCGCGCTCGATGGCAACCTGGACCGCCTTCATCAGCGGGCACATCCACACTTCGCCGGAGGCATGATCGGTCTTCGCCGCATCGACCTGCACGTTGAGGCCGCTGCCGCCCATCGAAACGAGAACCGGCAGCGACATTACGCCCGGTTTCTGGCCGGTCTGCGTGATCGCGCGTTCGATTGCGGTACGGTCGCTGCCGAGTGCATGCGCCGCGCCGTTGACCACGATCTGGGGCGTATAGACCTGGCGGTCGCCGCGCTGATGCGCATAGGCGCGCTGCCGCGCCGAATGGGCGGAACTCGCAAGCGTGTCCTTCCAGCCGAGATAGTCCCAGTAATCGATCGGAACGCTGATCGCGACGACAGAGGGATCGGCCGAAAGCTCGCCCAGCAGCTTGTCGGCAGGCGGGCACGACGAACAGCCCTGGCTGGTGAACAGTTCGAGCACCGCGCGCGGCTCGCCGGCCCGCGCGCTGACGAGAGTGGCCATCAATAAGACCAGCGACGAGCGGAGCCGATGCGAGACGGCGACTTACCATTGCAACAACCTCCACCACATCAGTCCCCGAGCGAGGATCCATCCTCGGATTTCTACTCTCAACAAAGACTAGCCTCGGTGCAAACGTGAGTGCGGACTCGATTGCCGACGTGTCCGTGAACCTCACTCGTCCGTAAGCCTTGGCTTGCCCGCCAGGCTGAACAATCTGGCCGGAAAACTCGTCCCCGCAACGGCACCTGCCGTAACGACTCCCCTACTTAAAAGTCAGCGGCAGTCACCTACCACTCACATCGCAGTGAGGCATCAAGACGGCGGCGTCGTGGCAGGCATGCAGGCAGGCGTGAACCTAGAGCACAAATGGTTTCCCAATCGTGCTCCAAGCTTCGGGATTCGGTGCGGTGACGTGAAAATTACGCCGCAAGATGGCGCAGAACGTACTGCAGGATGCCGCCGTTCTTGAAATAGTCCAGTTCCTCGAGCGTATCGATGCGGCAGATCAGCGGCACGCGCTTGAGCCCGCCATCCGACGCTATGATCTCGGCCTGCATTTTCTGATGCGGCTTGAGGTCGCCGTGCAGGCCGCGGATCGTGACCTGTTCGTCGCCCTTCAGGCCCAGCGTCTGCCAGGACGTGCCTTCCTCGAACACCAGCGGAATGACGCCCATGCCGACCAGATTCGAGCGGTGAATGCGCTCGAAGCTCTGCGCGATCACGGCGCGCACGCCAAGCAGCACCGTGCCCTTGGCCGCCCAGTCGCGCGAGGAGCCGGTGCCGTATTCCTTGCCGGCGAAGACGACGAGCGGCACGTGCTCGGACTTGTAGCGCATCGCCGCGTCATAGATCGGCATGCGCTGCTTCGACGGATAGTGAGTGGTGAAGCCGCCTTCGACGCCGGGCAGCATCTGGTTCTTGATGCGGATATTGGCGAAGGTGCCGCGCATCATCACCTGATGATTGCCGCGGCGCGTGCCGTATTGGTTGAAGTCCTTCGGACGCACCTGATGGTCGCGCAGATATTCGCCGGCCGGGCTCTCTTCCTTGATCGATCCCGCCGGCGAGATGTGGTCGGTCGTGATCGAATCGAGGAACAGGCCGAGCACCCGTGCATCGACGATGTCTTCGATCGGCACGCTGCGCTTCTGCATGCCTTCGAAATAGGGCGGGTTCTGCACATAGGTGGAGCGATCGTCCCACTTGTAGGTGAGACCGCCCTTGACCGCGATCTTGCGCCAATTGGCTTCGCCCTTGAACACGTTGCCGTACTTCCTGGCGAACATCGCCTTGTTGATGTTCTTGCGCATGACGTCGGCGATTTCGCGCGTGGTCGGCCAGATGTCGCGCAGATAGACCTTGCGGCCTTTCTGATCGGTGCCGAGCGGCTGCTTGGCGACGTCGATCTGCATCGAGCCGGCAATCGCGTATGCGACCACGAGCGGCGGCGAGGCAAGATAATTGGCGCGCACGTCGGCGTTGACACGGCCTTCGAAGTTGCGATTGCCGGAGAGCACCGCGGCCGCGACCAGGTCGTTCTTGTTGATCGCTTCGGAAATCTCTTCCGGCAGCGGGCCGGAATTGCCGATGCAGGTCGTGCAGCCGAAGCCGACCAGATTGAAGCCGAGCGTGTCGAGGTCCTTCTGCAGGCCGGATTTGTCGAGATATTCGGCGACCACCTGCGAGCCGGGCGCAAGCGAGGTCTTGACCCACGGCTTCACCGTGAGCCCTTTCGCCGCCGCCTTGCGCGCGACCAGGCCGGCCGCGACCATCACGCTCGGATTCGACGTATTGGTGCATGAGGTGATCGCCGCGATCACCACGTCGCCGTGGCCGAGCGTGAACTTCTTGCCCTCGACCGGCACGCGCTTGTCCATTTCCGAAGCTTTGCCGAACTCCTTGTCCATGGATTGGGCAAAGCCGTTCTTGACCTCTTTTAGCGCCACGCGATCTTGCGGCCGCTTCGGTCCGGCGAGCGACGGCTCGATCGAGCCGAGTTCAAGCTTGAGCACTTCGGTGAAGACCGGATCCTGGCTCGACTTGGTGCGGTACATGCCCTGCGCCTTGGCATAGGCGAGCACGAGCGCAACGCGATCGGCCGAACGGGCGGTCTCGCGCAAATAGCGGATGGTATCGTCGTCGATCGGAAAGAAGCCGCAGGTGGCGCCGTATTCCGGCGACATGTTGCCGAGCGTAGCGCGGTCGGCGATGGAAAGGTCGGCGAGACCGGGGCCGAAATATTCAACGAATTTGCCGACCACGCCGCGCTTGCGCAGCATCTGCGTCACGGTGAGCACGAGATCGGTGGCGGTGATGCCTTCCTTGAGCTTGCCGTTCAGCCGCACGCCGATCACTTCCGGCAGCAGCATCGAGTAGGGCTGGCCGAGCATCGCGGCCTCGGCCTCGATGCCGCCGACGCCCCAGCCGAGCACGGAAAGGCCATTGACCATGGTGGTGTGCGAATTGGTGCCGACCAGCGTGTCCGGATAAGCGAGCTCGGAAGCGACGGTCTTGTCCGGGAAGACCGTCTTGGTCTTGGACGTCCACACCGTCTGCGACAGATATTCGAGATTGACCTGGTGGCAGATGCCGGTGCCCGGCGGCACGACGCGGAAATCCTTGAACGAGCCTTGGGCCCATTTCAGGAAGCGATAGCGCTCCTGGTTCTGCTTGTATTCCTCTTCGACGTTCTTCTTGAACGAGTCCTTGTGGCCGAAGAAGTTCACCGCCACCGAATGGTCGATGACGAGATCGACCGGGACCAGCGGATTGATCTTCTTGGGATCGCCGCCGAGATGATCCATCGCATCGCGCATGGCGGCGAGATCGACGACGGCGGGCACGCCGGTGAAATCCTGCATCAAGACGCGCGCCGGCCGGAAGGCGATCTCACGGTCGGACGTCTTGTTCTTGAGCCATTGCGCGACGGCCTGGATGTCTTCCTTGGTGACGGTGCGGCCGTCCTCGTTGCGCAGCAGATTTTCGAGCAGCACTTTCAGGGAGAAAGGAAGCCGCGAAATTCCCTTGAGTCCGTTCTTCTCTGCAACCGGAAGGCTGTAATAGGCATAGGTCTTGGAACCGACTTTGAGCGGGCGGAGACACTTAAAGCTGTCGAGCGAAGTCATGACTTTTTTCCCAAGCTGCCGGCCGGGCGCCGGTGCAAAAACCAGAGGGCAGAAACCAAGAACTTGGTTTGCCGAAGGGCCAAAAGCCGGATCTGGCAGACGTCGCCGGCGCGCCGCGATCCGACCCAGGGGCTTATAAGGGCTTTTCTAAACTAGTGCCAGTTCGGCAACGAATTGTCCGATAACATGCGTGGCGTAGCCGGATCGGCCCGATTTTCGGGCAATTCGGCCGGGTTTATGGATGGTCTGGCAAGGTCTGGCTGATGCGGCTCTCCGCTGTCGAACTCTCCTGTCACCGCGGCGGGCGCGAGGTCTTTACCGGCTTGAGCTTTGCGCTGTCGGCCGGCGAGGCCTTGACCGTGACCGGCCGCAACGGCGCCGGGAAATCCTCGCTGTTACGCACCATCGCCGGACTTGTGCATAGCGCGCAGGGCAGGCTTTCGCTCGAGGGCGGCGATCCGGAGCTCAGCATCGGCGAACAGGCTCACTATCTCGGCCACCAGGACGCGATAAAACCTTCGCTCTCGGTCGCCGAAAACCTGCGTTTCTGGGCCGACTTTTTCGGCTCACCCGCGACCGATCTCGAAAGCCCCCTCGCCGCCGTTGGACTCGAGACGCTGGCGGGCCTGCCTGCCGCTTATCTCTCGGCCGGGCAACGACGGCGGCTGTCGCTCGCGCGCCTGATCGCCGCCAAGCGGCCGATCTGGCTCCTCGACGAGCCGACCAGCGCGCTCGATGCCGCGGCACAGAGCCGGCTCGGCGAAATGATGCGCACGCATCTTGCCGAAGGCGGCCTGATCATGGCGGCGACTCACGGGCCGATCGGGCTCGACCAGACGATTGAGTTGCGGCTCGGAGAAACAGGATGAGCGCGCTGACCGCCATCCTGGTCCGCGACATGCGGATCGCCGTGCGCGTCGGCGGCGGCGCGCTGATGGGCGTGCTGTTCTTCCTCGTCGTCGTGACGCTCACGCCGTTTGCGGTCGGTCCCGATCTCGCGCTGCTCAAGCGCATCGGGCCGGCGATCCTGTGGCTCGCCGCGCTGTTGGCGAGCCTGCTCGCGCTCGACCGGCTGTTCTCGGCCGATCACGACGACGGCTCGCTCGATCTCATTCTGATGGGCCGCGCGCCGCTCGAACTCGTCGTCGCCATGAAAGGGCTCGCGCATTGGCTCACCACCGGCCTGCCACTGGTCATTGCGGCGCCGCTCGTCGGATTCTTTCTCAACATCGATGCCGAAGCCGAAGGCGCGCTGGTACTGACGCTTCTCGTCGGCACGCCGGCGCTGACCTCTGTCGGCCTGATCGGCGCTGCCATTGCGGTGACGCTGCGCCGCGGCGGGTTGTTGCTCGCCATCATCGTGCTGCCGCTGACGGTGCCGATTCTGATCTTCGGCGTCGCCGCCGCCAATGCCGCGGTGATCGGGCCGGTGCCGTTCGGCACGCCGTTCACGGTTCTCTGCGCGCTGACGCTGGCGAGCCTTGTGGTCGGTCCATTTGCCGCGGCGGCGGCGTTGCGTCAGGAAATCGAGTAATGCGTCAATCAAATAGCCACGAAACTCATGCAAAAGTGAGAGCCATAGACGTGGCTGCCATTGCACTGACGTAGCCAGCGCCTATAGGAAATTGGCTAATGGCCCTTATCGACCTCGCCAATCCGTCGCGCTTTCTCAGGCTCGCCAACGCCACCATTCCGTGGCTGAGCGGCGTGACCGTGCTCGCGTTCGCCTTCGGCATCGACCAGGCCATGATAGCGCCGGACGATTACCAGCAAGGCGCCACGGTCAAGATCATGTTCCTGCATGTGCCGTCGGCTTGGCTTGGCATGCTGGGCTGGGGCGTGATGACGTTGGCGGCGCTTGGTACCCTGGTATGGCGACATCCGCTCGCCGACGTCACCGCGAAAGCGGCGGCGCCCATCGGCGCTGCTTTCACGCTGTTATGCCTCGTCACCGGCTCGCTGTGGGGACGCCCGGAATGGGGCACGTATTGGGTGTGGGACGCGCGGCTGACATCCGAACTGATTCTGCTGCTGCTCTATCTCGGCGTCATCGCGCTGTGGCACACGGTCGACGATCCGTCCCGGGCGGCGCGCGCGGCCGCCATTCTCACGCTGGTCGGCGCCATCGATCTGCCGATCATAAAATTCTCGGTCGACTGGTGGAACACGCTGCATCAAGGCGCGTCGGTGTTCCGCCTCGGCGGCTCGACGATCTATTCGACCATTCTCATTCCTCTCCTGGTCATGACCGGCGCATTCACGCTGTTGTTCGCGACGCTGTTGCTCGCGGCGATGCGCAACGAAATTCTGCGCCGCCGCGTGCGCACGCTGCATCTGCTGCAGGCGAGCGCCGCGAGCTGAAGATGGACGCAAGCTGACGATGGAAACGACAGCGCATATCAATTTCATCGCCGCGTCCTATAGCGCCGCCGCCATCATCATCGGCGTGCTGATCGCCTGGGTGACGCTTGATTATCGCGCGCAACGGCGCACGCTCGCGGAGCTCGAATTGCAGGGCCTGACCCGCGGCGCCGGATCGGCGCGCAGCGCGCAGGCGGCGGATACGGCCAAAGAAGCCGCGAAAGAGCAGGCGTGAGCGTGACGGCGCAAGAAAACGGCCAAAAAAGCCCCGAAGATCGGGACGATGATAATCGCAACATCGCTCGACGGCGGGTTTTGGTCCTGCTGCCGCTGACGCTGTTTGCCGGACTCGCTGCGCTGTTTCTGATCCGCCTGTTCGCCGGCGATCCCTCGCTCCTGCCGTCGCCGCTGATCGGCCATCCGGCGCCGCAGACGGCGCTGCCGCCGGTCGAAGGCCTCGCGCGCGACGGCGCTCCGCTTCCCGGCCTCGATCCGGCGCAGTTCAAGGGCGCGGTGACGGTGGTGAATGTCTGGGCGTCGTGGTGCGTGCCCTGCCGCGACGAGGCGCCGCTGCTCATGGAATTGTCGAAGGATCAGCGCTTCCGCCTGGTCGGCATCAATTACAAGGACGAGGCCGCGAACGCCCGGCGCTTTGTCGGCCGCTTCGGCAATCCGTTTGCCGCCGCGGGCGCCGACGCGAACGGCCGCGCCGGCATCGAATGGGGCGTCTATGGCGTGCCGGAGACCTTCGTCATCGACCGCGACGGCAAGATCGCCTATAAGCTCGTCGGGCCGATCACCGCGGACAATCTCGATACCGTGCTCAAACCGCAGATCGAGAAGGCGCTGACGGCGGGGTCGTAATCACTCCGCCCCTTCGACCGCATATTTCTTCAACAGCGGCACTTGCAGCGCGCCGAAGATCAGCGTCAGCGGCGTTACGACGAAGACTTTGAAATCGACCCAGAGATCGGTCGAGGTGTTGCGCCAGACGATTTCATTGAGGATCGCCAGCACAAAGAAGAACAGCGCCCAGCGCAAGGTCAGTTTGCGCCAGCCTTCCTCGGTCAGATGGAACATCGAATCGAACAGGACGCCGAGCAGCGGCTTGTTGAACATCAGCCCGCCGCTCAGGATCGCTCCGAACAATGCGTAGATGATCGTCGGCTTGACCTTGATGAAGGTCGCGTCGTGCAGGATCAGCGTCAGCCCGCCGAACACGACGACGATGATCGCGGTGACGATCGTCATGATCGGGAAGTGGCGGGTAAGCGCATAGGACACCGCCATGGCGGCCAGGATCGCCACCATGAACGTGCCGGTCGCGACGAAAATGCCGTAGCGCGTATTGGCGAAGAAGAACAGCAATAGCGGCCCGAGATCGAGCGCGAGCTTCAATAGCGGATGGAGCTGCGGCTTTGCTGTCGGCGTCATGATGCGAGCCCGGCAATGGCGCGGCCGAATTCGCGCGCCGAAAACGGCGACAGGTCGTCGACGCCCTCGCCGACGCCGATGAAATGCACCGGCAGCGCGAATTTCGCCGCGATGGCGACAAGAATGCCGCCGCGCGCAGTGCCGTCGAGCTTGGTCATGATGAGTCCTGTGACACCGACGGCTTTCTGGAAAATCTCGACCTGCGACAGCGCGTTCTGGCCGACGGTGGCGTCGAGCACAAGCAGGACGGCATGCGGCGCGTCCGCATCGACCTTTTTGATGACGCGCACGATCTTGTGCAATTCGTCCATCAGTTCGGTGCGGTTCTGCAAGCGCCCGGCGGTGTCGATGAAAAGAATATCGGTGCCGCGCTGCTTGGCCGTGGCGACGGCATCGAAGGCGAGCCCCGCGGCATCGGCGCCCGCTTCGCGCGCGATGAAAGCCGCGCCGGTGCGCTCCGACCAGATTTTCAATTGCTCGATGGCCGCGGCGCGAAACGTATCGCCGGCGGCGAGCATGACCGAATGGCCGTCGGCGCGAAACTTCGCCGCGAGCTTGCCGATGGTCGTGGTCTTGCCGGAGCCGTTGACGCCTGCGACCAGAACGACGAACGGCTTTTTCACCCGGTCGATGGCGAGCGGCTGCGCGACCGGCGCGAGCGCCTTTTCCACTTCCGCCGCGACCACGGCCTTGACCTCGTCCGGTGTGATCTCGGCATTGTGACGGCCTTCGCTCAGCGCCGCGACGATGCGATTCGAGGTCTCGAGCCCGAGATCGGCGCGAATAAGCGCGTCGTCGATCTCGTCCAGCGTCGCAATATCGAGCTTGCGCTTGGTGACGAGGTCGGAGATCGCGCTCAGCGCCGTGGAACTGCGCTTGAGCCCGCCGCTGAGCCGCTGCCACCAATTGCCCTTGGTTTCAGCAGCGCTCTCAGCACCTTCGCCGGTCCCGGCGGTCGCATTGTCGGTCGTACTGTCCTGCATGCGGGGCCCGTGATAGCGGTTTCGGCATGAACTCGAAAGAGATGACCCCGGAAGAGATGGTGTCGCGGCTGCTTTATCGCGACGGGCTGATGCTGGTGATCGATAAACCGGCCGGTTTTGCCGTGCATAACGGCCCGAAAGGCGGGGTCAGCCTTGAGGACCATTTCGACGCACTCCGCTTCGGCCTGCCGCGCTCGCCGTCCCTGGCGCATCGGCTCGACCGCGATACCTCGGGCTGCCTGGTGCTCGGCCGCCACCGCAAGGCGCTGGCCGCGCTCGGCAAGCGGTTCAAGAACGGCGAGGTCGGTAAGACCTATTGGGCGGTGGTCGAGGGCTCACCCGCGACCGATGAAGGCGTCATCGACCTGCCGCTCGGCCGGCTCGACGTCACGCGCGGCTGGTGGATGAAGCACGATCCGAACGGCCAGCCGTCTGTCAGCAAGTGGAAAGTAATGGGGCGCGACCCTGGCGGCGCGCTCGCTTGGCTCACGCTCGAGCCGCAGACCGGCCGCACGCATCAGCTTCGCGTCCATTGCGCCGAAATGGGCTGGCCGATCCTGGGCGACAACGTCTACGGCAAAGCGCCACGCCACGGTGGCCCAGTGCTGCACCTGCATGCGCGCGAAGTCGTGGTGCCGCTCTACAAGAACCGCGATCCGATCAAGGTGACCGCGCCGGTGCCGGAGCACATGCGCGAGATGCTGGCGCGATGCGGCTGGCGGGATGACGCGCACGAACCTTCAAAACAGACGCCGCCTGCTGCCAACGCCGCAGCGCGCGAACCCGCGATCAGTAAATCGTCTCTTTGATGCGCGCGGGCGCGAGACGATCGTGCTCAGGTCCACCCAATTTGCCGTCCGTCACTTCGGCCAGGATCGAGCCGGGGGTCGGCAAGGTCTTGCGATCGACCTGCGTCGAGGGATCCCACAATTTCGAGCGGATAATCGCCTTGGTGCATTGGAAATAGGCGCGCTCGACTGTGACGACGAGCACGCATTTCGGTGACTTGCCGTTGATAGCGAACGTCTCGGTCAGTTTCGGATCTGTCGAAATCACGGCACGGCCGTTGACGCGCATGGTCTCGCCGACACCAGGGATCAGAAACAACAGCGAGATGCGCGGATCGCGCACCAGATTGCGCAGGCTGTCGATGCGGTTATTGCCGCGGCGGTCGGGGACGAGCAGCGTATGCGCGTCGACCACGCGCACGAAGCCCGGCGGATCGCCGCGCGGCGAGCAATCGAGCCCCTCCGGCGCGCTGGTCGCGAGCACCGCGAACGGCGCGGCCTCGATCAGCTTGCGGTATTGCGGCGTGATGTGGTCGGTTTCCTTGAAGACCGCGGGACCATAGGGCGCGTCGCTATAAAGCTTTTCCAGTTCCGCGGTCGTCGCGATCACAAAATCCTGATTCACGTCCATCACCACGCCTCCGAGTCAGCAGCCTCGGCAAGCTTACTCAAGCGGCCAGCAATTGTCTGCCGTCATGCGCGGTGATTTTCAGGTCGACGATGGCGCCGGCCTGGACCGGCGCCGCAAGCTTCACCGGCGCGAAATGCTCGGTGCGGCCGGTGTCGTGGGACTCAGCCAGAACGCGGCGGATGGCGCCGACCTCGCCGTCGAGATAGCGCGTGAGCGCCGCCGCGCCTCGCTCGCGCAGCTGCGCCGCGCGCGCCTTCGCCACTTGCCGCGCGACTTGCGGCATGCGGGCGGCCGGCGTGCCCGGGCGCGGCGAGAACGGAAACACATGCAGGTAGGTCAGGCCGCACGCCTCGACCAGATCGAGCGAATTCTGGAACATGTCCTCGGTCTCGGTCGGAAAGCCCGCGATCAGGTCGGCGCCGAACACCGTATCGGGCCGCAGCCGGCGCACCGTCTCACAGAACGCGATCGCATCGGCGCGCAGATGCCGCCGTTTCATGCGCTTGAGGATGAGATCGTCGCCGGACTGCAACGACAGATGCAGATGCGGCATCAGCCGTTCGTCGGCAGCGAGCGCATCGAGCAGATCGCGATCGGCCTCGACCGAGTCGATCGAGGATAGCCGCAGCCGCCTGAGCTCGGGCACGTGCTTGAGGATCTGCTTGACCAGCGTGCCGAGCTTCGGCGCGCCGGGAAGATCGGCGCCATAGCTCGTGATGTCGACGCCGGTCAGCACCACCTCGCGATAATCATTGGCGACCAGCGCCCGCACATCGTCGATCACGGCGCCCATCGGCACCGAGCGTGAATTGCCCCGGCCATAGGGGATGATGCAGAAGGTGCAACGGTGATCGCAGCCGTTCTGCACCTGAACGAAGGCGCGTGTGCGGCCGGAGAAATGCTCGATCAGATGCGGCGCGGTCTCTTTCGCCGCCATGATGTCGTTGACGATGGTCTTCGGCGCGTCACTGAGATCGAACGCGGCGCGGGTCTGCGCCCAGCCTTGGGCGGAAAGCTTTTCGGCATTGCCGATCACGCGATCGGCCTCGGGCATGGCGGCGAAGGTCTGCGGCTCGGTCTGCGCCGCACAGCCGGTGACGACGATCTTGGCCTGCGGCCGCTCGCGGCGCAGCGCCCGGATGGTTTGCCGCGCCTGCCGCACCGCCTCGGCAGTTACCGCGCAGGTGTTGACCACGACGGTGTCGTTGAAGCCGGCCGCTTCCGCCTCGCGGCGGATGACTTCAGATTCCGCGGCGTTGAGCCGGCAGCCGAAAGTGACAACTTCGACAGTCATCGTTCACGCCGCTCCGGCGGCAGTAAGCGCGGCGTCAAAGCGACCTTTGTGCTCGTATTCGACCGGCCCGGTCATCAGCACATGATCGTCGCTCTCGCGCCATTCGATGGTGAGATCGCCGCCCGGCAATGATACGCGCACCTTGCGGCCGGTGCGGCGCAGCCGCGCTGCGGCGACCGCGGTGGCGCAGGCCGCCGAGCCGCAGGCCTTGGTGAGGCCGGCACCGCGCTCCCAAGTGCGCATCACGATGTGATCGCGCTCCGGCAGCGCCGCGAGCGTGATATTGGCGCGCTCCGGAAACAGCGGATGATGTTCGAGCAGCGGTCCTATTTTGCCGAGGTCGTAGGCTTGCGGATCGTCGACCCAGAAGATTGCGTGCGGATTGCCCATGCTGACGGCCGACGGCGTGTGCAGGATCGGAGCGCCGGGTGGACCGACCTCGAGTTCGATGGCGCGCGTGTCGGCGAAGGCTTCCGAAAGCGGAATCTCGTCCCAGCGAAAGCGCGGCTTGCCCATGTCGACGGTGAACAGGCCGCCCTCGCCGCGCCAGCACGGAATGAGGCCGGCCTGCGTCTCGAAGGTGAGCGCGCCGCGGCCGGTCTGTTCGCTGACCAGAGCGGCGACACAGCGCATGCCGTTGCCGCAGGCGCCGGCTTCGGAGCCGTCATTGTTGTAGATGCGGATGAAGCCTTCCGTCGCGGCGCGCGGCGGATAAAGTACCATGAGCTGGTCATAGGGCTCCTGGCGTGCAGCCGCCTCCGCTTCGGCGGCCGCGACTGGCTTCGCTGTGGCGCCCGGCGACGCGCGCAGGTCGACGATGACGATCTCGTTGCCGAGACCGTTCATCTTGACGAAGTCCTTGTCCGCCAGCGTGCCCATCACAAAGTCCGGAGATAGTGCCCAATCGGCCGCGACAAATGCCGCGGCTATACTGGCGAGTTATATGAGGAGTCCCCTCGACTGCGCCAGTGTCCCGGTTGCCGATCTCCCGATTGCGCGGCGTCAACAAATTGGGCAAAGCAGGATGCGGTCGGCCGTGCTAGATTGGGCCGTTCCGGAGACATTTGGGCGACGAATGGAATTTGCGCGGCGGGCTGATGTAGAGCACCGCGCGCGCATGCAAGGAGAACCTGATGCCGGTCCGCTTGTACGTTCGCGCCTTGACCCAAGTCGCCCTCACCCTAGCGGCGATCGCTCTGATCGCGATCCTATCCGCCGGGACATCCTTCGCGCAGTCATCGCAATCGCCGACGCCCAGTCCGCCGGCCGCGCCGGTACAGGGCACCGACAGCACCAACCCGAACGGCGACCCGTTCGGCCAGAACTTGACGCTGGCGGGCAAGACCGTCGTCTACGTCAAGGGCACCGGCACCTGGGACAAGGCCTTCGAGACCATCACCGGGGCGTTCAAGAAGATCGACGCCTATCTCGACAAGGAAGGCATCAAGGCGAACGGCTTGCCGATGACGATCTTCACGGCGACCGACGACACCGGCTTCGACTTCCAGGCCGCGGTTCCGATCGCCGACGCGCCCAAAAACCCGCCGCGCGGCGACATGGCCGTCGGCCAGTCGCCGGAAGGCACCGCGCTCAAATTCGTCCATCGCGGCTCGTATGACGATCTCGACAATACCTATGAGGCCATCACCAATTTCCTCGACGACAAGAAGCTAGAGGCCAAGGACATGTTCATCGAGGAATATGTCACCGACCCGGTAAAAGCCGAGCCGGGCAAACTCGTCATCAACGTCTATGTCCTGATCAAAACGCCCACCGAACGGGGCTAAAACCGGCCGTTTTCGGCCATTTTAGGCCCGTTGACAGTGAGAAGCCAGCTCACTAGGTTCCCGCCACTCTCGCAAGAGATAGTGGAACTTTGACCCGCCGACCGGTCCTTTGAGGCCGGAGGCCCCCGCCCGACAGCGCGATGCGCCCTCGGGCGCAAAATCGTTTGTACGCTCCCTCTCCCGGACCGGGAGAGGCGAAGGAAAGCAGCATGTTCGACAATCTGTCGGAACGCCTGAATGGAATTCTCGACCGCCTGACACGGCGCGGCGCGTTGTCCGAGGCTGACGTCGAAGAGGCGATGCGCGAGGTGCGGCGCGCGCTGCTCGAGGCCGATGTCGCGCTCGACGTGGCGCGCGCATTCACCGAGCAGGTGAAGACGCGCGCGGTCGGCGCCGAAGTGCTCAAGTCGGTCACGCCCGGCCAGATGGTCGTCAAGATCGTGCATGACGCGCTGATCGAGACGCTCGGTGCGACCGCGCAGCCGATCGATCTCAATGCGCCGGCGCCGGTCGTCATCATGATGGTCGGCCTGCAGGGCTCCGGCAAAACCACGACCACGGCGAAAATCGCCAAGCGCCTCACCGATCTCGGCAAGCGCAAGGTACTGATGGCCTCGCTCGACACGCGGCGGCCGGCCGCCATGGAGCAACTCGCCGTGCTCGGCACCCAGACCGGCGTGGCGACGCTGCCGGTCGTCGCCGGGCAGACGCCGGTGCAGATCGCGGCGCGCGCCAAGGAAGCCGGGCGGCTCGGCGGCTACGACGTCGTGATGCTCGACACCGCGGGCCGTCTCACGCTCGACGAAGAATTGATGCGGGAGGCCGCCGACGTGCGCAGCGCCGCCGCCCCGCACGAAGTGCTGCTGGTCGCCGATTCGCTCACCGGCCAGGACGCCGTCAATCTCGCCCGCGCCTTCAACGAGCGGCTCGACATTACCGGCATCGTGCTGACCCGCGTCGACGGCGACGGCCGCGGCGGCGCCGCTCTGTCGATGCGCGCCGTCACTGGCAAGCCGATCAAGCTGATCGGCACCGGCGAAAAGCTCGACGCCATCGAGGACTTTTATCCGCAACGCATCGCCGACCGCATTCTCGGCATGGGCGATATCATCTCGCTGGTCGAGAAGGCGGCGACCACGATCGATGCCGAGAAGGCAGCGCGCGTCGCCGAGAAGATGCGCAAAGGCGCCTTCGACCTGTCCGATCTGCGCGAGCAGCTGACGCAGATGAAGAATCTCGGCGGCATGTCCGGCCTGATGGCGATGATGCCCGGCATCGCGAAAATGAAAAATCAATTGGCCGAGCGCAATCTCGACGAGACCGTGATCAAGCGGCAGATGGCGATCATCGATTCGATGACGCCCGGCGAGCGGCGCAATCCCGACGTCCTCAAAGCGAGCCGCAAGCGCCGCATCGCCGCCGGCTCCGGCACCAAGCCGGAAGACATCAACAAGCTTCTGAAAATGCATCGCACCATGGCCGACATGATGAAGGCGATGGGCGGCGCCAAGCGCGGCCCGATGGCGGGGCTGGCCAATATGCTCGGCTTCGGGGGCGGCATGCCGAGCGCCGAAGAGATGGCGAAATTGGCCGGGAAATTGCCGGGCGGCCTGCCGCCGGGAATGCCGGGCGCACCTGGTCTGCCTCCTGGCATGCCGGGACTGCCGCCGAACATGCCGGGCCTGCCGCCGAATTTTCCGGGACTTCCAGGGCTCGGTCAGAAATTTCCGGGCGGCCTGCCCGGAATGGGAAAGAAGAAGTGACGTTTTTGAAGTTCAACACGATTAAAGCAACGAAAGGAAACTGAATGCTTGTCATCCGCATGGCCCGCGCCGGCACCAAGAAGCGGCCGATCTATCACATCGTGGTCGCCGACAGCCGCAGTCCCCGCGACGGCCGTTTCATTGAGCGTCTCGGCTATTTCAATCCGCTGCTGCCGAAGGACAAGGCGGACCGGCTGAAATGGGATATCGAAAAGGCCAAGGCCTGGATCGCCAAGGGCGCGCAGCCGTCCGATCGCGTCATGCGTTTCCTCGACGCCGCCGGCGTCATGAAGCGCACGCCGCGCAACAATCCCGAAAAGGCTGTCCCGCGCAAAGAGCGCAAGGCACAAGCCGAAGCGGCCAAGGCTGCCGCGGGTGCGGCACCGGCCCCGGCTCCGGCCGCAGCGCCGGCCCCCGAAGCCGCGCCGGCGAGCTGATCGCTCTAGGCATTCGCAATGGCGGGCGGCGAGCGAGTCTGTCTCGGACAATTCGGCGCCGCCCACGGCGTGCGCGGCGAAGTCCGCTTGTACTCGTTCACCGCCGATCCATCGGCGATCGTTAGCTACGGGCCTCTTGAGAGTGACGACGGCCGCGTCTTTGACATCGAGGCGATGCGGCCGGCCAAGGATCACTTCGTCGCCAGAATTTCCGGCGTCGCCGATCGCAATGCCGCCGAGCTCCTCAAGAACGTCAAGCTCTACGTGCCGCGCGAGCGGCTGCCGGAGCCGGACGAGCCCGACGAATTCTATCACGCCGATCTTGTTGGGCTGAGTGTGATCGATCGCGACGGACAGAAACTCGGCACTGTCGTCGCGGTCCACAATTTCGGCGCCGGCGACCTGATCGAGATGAATCCGGAAGGCGGCGGCAAGACTGAATTGCTGCCGTTCGACGAAATCCATGTGCCGGTCGTGGACATTGCTGCGGGCAAGCTCGTGGCGGTGAAGCCGCAACAGGACGACCAGACAGAGTGACTGCCAAAACTGGGTAACCGCTATGTGGCGCGCCAGCGTGCTCACCATCTTTCCCGACATGTTTCCGGGACCGCTCGGCGTCAGCCTTGCCGGCAAGGCGCTGGCAGCGGGCGCGTGGTCGCTCGACGTCGCCGACATCCGCGACTTCGCCACCGACAAGCACCGCAGCGTCGACGACACCCCGGCCGGCGGCGGCCCGGGCATGGTGATGAAGGCCGATGTGCTCGGCCGCGCCATCGACGCTGTTGCCGCCGACGGGAGACCGCGCTGGCTTCTGTCCCCGCGCGGAACGCCGCTTAAGCAGGAGCGGATCGAAGCCCTGAGCCAAGGCCCCGGCGCCGTCCTGGTCTGCGGCCGCTTCGAGGGGGTCGACGAACGCCTGATCGCGGGCCGGAGCCTGGAGGAAGTCTCGATCGGCGATTACGTGCTCTCGGGCGGCGAAATCGCAGCCATGGCAGTGATCGATGCCTGCGTGCGGCTCCTGCCCGGCGTCATGGGGGCGGAGGCCTCCAGCGCCGAGGAGAGCTTCACCGACGGCCTCTTGGAATACCCGCACTACACGCGGCCCCAGGTCTGGGAGGGCCGGCCGATCCCGGAAATCCTGACGTCCGGCGACCATGCCAAGGTCGCCGCCTGGCGCCGCGCCGAGGCCGAAAGGCTCACCCGGGAGCGCCGGCCGGACCTCTGGGAAGCCCTCACGGGCCGTTTACGCAAGGCCCCGAAACCCGGCTCAAAAACGGGGTGACGGCAGGGTGACAAAGCCTGCGGGGTAGCGTAGAAGCACGCCCAACCCGAGTATAACCGGCCCAAAATAGCGCGCGCCAAGGGGCGCAGCGGATGGAGAACTTGCCATGAACGTCCTCAAAGAAATCGAAGCCGAGCAGATCGCAAAGCTCGGCGCCGGCAAGGAAATTCCGGATTTCCACCCGGGCGATACGCTTATCGTCAACGTCAAGATCGTCGAGGGCGAGCGCACCCGCGTGCAGGCCTATGAAGGCGTCTGCATCGGCCGCGCCGGCGGCGGCATCAATGAGAACTTCACCGTGCGCAAGATCTCGTATGGCGAGGGTGTCGAGCGCGTCTTCCCGCTCTATGCGCCGATGATCGATTCGATCACCGTGGTCCGCCGCGGCAAGGTGCGCCGCGCCAAGCTCTATTACCTGCGTGGCTTGCGCGGCAAGTCGGCCCGTATCGCCGAGCGGCAGGATCATGCCGGCGAGGCAGCGCTGGGCTCCGAGGGCGCCGCCAGGGCCTCGGCCAAGGCCGCCACCAAGAAAGCCGCCAAGGCCGAGGGTGAGGCTGGCGCCAAGCCGAAGGCCAAAGCCGCCGCCAAGCCGAAGGCAAAACCGAAGGCATAACAATTCGCCGCGTCTCGCTTATATTGCGCGCAGGCGTTGGGGCTGGAGTTGGGTAACGATGAGCAAGGCGCGCACTCTCTACGACAAAATCTGGGACGATCATCTGATCGAGGAGACGCCCGACGGCGCGTCGCTCATCTATATCGATCGTCACGTCGTGCATGAGGTGACGAGCCCGCAGGCCTTCGAGGGCCTACGCCTTTCCGGCCGCAAGGTGCGCGCGCCGGACAAGACTCTGCTCGTGGTCGATCACAACGTGCCGACTACGGATCGCAATCTGCCTAATCCCGATCCGGAAAGCGCGGCGCAGATCGCCTATCTCGCCGACAACGCCAAGTTCTTTAATCTCGAATATTACAACGAATTCGATAAGCGGCAGGGCATCGTTCACATCATCAGCCCTGAGCAGGGCTTCACGCTGCCTGGCGTCACACTGGTCTGCGGCGACAGCCATACCGCGACCAACGGCGCCTTCGGCGCGCTCGCCTACGGCATCGGCACCTCGGAAGTGGAGCACGTGCTGGCGACGCAGACGCTGGTGCAGAAGAAGTCGAAGAACATGCGCGCGGTGGTCGACGGCAAATTGCCGCCGGGCGTGACCGCGAAAGACATTATCCTCGCCATCATCGGCGAGATCGGCACCGCGGGCGGCACCGGCTATGCGCTGGAATATGCCGGCGAGGCGATCTCGGCGCTGTCGATCGAAGGCCGCATGACGGTCTGCAACATGTCGGTCGAAGCCGGCGCCAAGGCCGGATTCATCGCGCCCGACGAAAAGATCTACGCCTATCTCAACGGCCGCCCCAAGGCGCCCAAGGGCAAGGATTGGGACGAGGCGATGCGTTACTGGGAGACGCTGCGCTCCGAGGACGGCGCTCATTTCGACCGCGAGATCAGACTAGACGCAGCGAAGCTGCCGCCGCTGGTGACCTGGGGCACGAGCCCCGAACAAGTGGTATCGATCACCGGCCGCGTGCCGACGCTCGACGGCGTGGCCGATCCGCACAAGCGCGAAGCTGTCGAGCGCGCGCTCGGCTATATGGGGCTCAAGGGCGGCGAGAAAATTTCCGACATCGCCATCGACCGCGTCTTCATCGGTTCCTGCACCAATGGACGAATCGAGGATCTGCGCGAGGTTGCGAAGGTCGTCGACGGCAAGACCGTCAACGGCAAGGTCAATGCCATGATCGTGCCGGGCTCGGGCCTCGTCAAAGAGCAGGCCGAGTCCGAAGGTCTCGACAAGATTTTCGTCAAGGCCGGCTTCGAATGGCGCGAGCCGGGCTGTTCGATGTGCCTCGCCATGAACCCGGACAAGCTCAAGCCGGGCGAGCGCTGCGCCTCGACCTCGAACCGCAATTTCGAGGGCCGCCAGGGCTACAAGGGCCGCACCCATCTGGTGTCGCCGGCCATGGCGGCGGCGGCCGCGATCACCGGCCACTTCGTCGACGTGCGGGACTGGCGCTAGCCCCGTACCCACCAGCAGTGCATTCCCGGAAAGAGCACCGTGCCGCTCGGCCGATGCTGCAATTCATACCAGTCGACACAGCGGCGATAGAGCAGCCGGCCCGGATAGATTTCAATGCGGTGCCGTGCGTAGCGCTGCCGCGGCGGCTGTGGTGGTGGCGGCGTGCTGAGTTCCGGGCCCGCGACCGGCGAAGACACGGGCTGCGCCACAGCAGGCGGCGTCAATGCCAGGAGCAAAAGCGCGGCAGGCACGATCAGCGTCAGCGGTTTGATCTTTGTCATCGGCCTATCGTACCTCACCCGTCATTGCGAGCGAAGCGAAGCGTTACCGTTCTAGATTGCTTCGTCGCTTCGCTCCTCGCAATGACGCTATAATGGAATTATGGCCGATCTCGCATCCGATCCGCTGAATTGGCGGCCGGTCAAGGCGCCGTCGCTCGCCGAGCTCGAAATCCTGGCGAGCGAAGTGTTCGCGCATCTGCCGCGCAAATTTCGCGATCTGTGCGAAGGCGTCGTCATCCAGGTCGACGATTTTCCTTCAGACGAGGTGCTTGAAGAGATGCAGGCCGAAAGTGAATTCGACCTGCTTGGCTTGTTCCAGGGCACCGGCCTGCCGTTCCGCTCCGAAAGCGCGCCGGTGCAGATGCCGAACATGATCTGGCTCTATCGCCGCCCGATCCTCGATTATTGGGCCGAGCACGACGAGACGCTAGGCGCTATTATCAAGCATGTGCTGGTGCACGAGATCGGCCACCATTTCGGTCTATCGGACGACGACATGACGGCGATCGAAGGCGCCAAAGATTAAGCCAAGGATCAAACGGGAGTGGAACGATGAAAGTCGACGGCAGTTGCGCCTGCGGCGCGATCAAGATTGAAGCCGAAGCCGATCCGGAAAAGACCAATATGTGCCATTGCACCGATTGCCAGGTCGCGACCGGCACGGCGTTCCGCGTATCGGTCCCGGTCACCGGCGCGGATCTGAAAGTCACCGGCAAGCCGGCCACCTATCTGAAGACCACCGCCGACAGCGGCAATCCGCGCCTGCAAGGCTTTTGCGGCACCTGTGGAACGCCGATCTATTCGACCTCGCCCGGCGAAGGCGTGCAGCCGATGTACATGCTGCGCGTTGGCATTCTGCGTCAGCGCGATCAATTCGTGCCGCGCCGGCAGATCTGGTGGCGCTCGGCGCGCAACTGGGTGACGCAGATCGGCAGCGTACCGCAATTCGAGAAGCAGACCTGAGGGCGGTTCCTGTCTAGCGGCTCGCCTGCTGCTGCGAACGATGAGCGCGGCCTTTGCGGACTTGCTCCTTCGGAGCCGCGGCCCGCGAGATCGCTTCCTCGCGCGTGCAGACCGTTCCGGATGGGCCGACGATGGCGGCCTGGATGCAATCCTGCGCCGACGAGAAGGCGCAGATCGGAGAGGTGACGCCGGCGGCATCGTGCACGCACCACGAATCCGCCCGCACCGGAACGCCTGCCGCGGCGAGAGCGAGGACACCGCCAATCAACATCGTGGGTTTCATAACCGCCATTAATCATATCCATCTTGATGCTGCCGCACCGGCCTATCGGGCCTACAGGTCCGGTCTTGACCGGCTCGCCCGAAACCGCCATTAACGCGGCAAATACGCCCCAAATGGGCGGGAAATCGAACTGCAGCAGGCCGAAAATGGAAAAATTCACCACTCTCGAAGGCGTCGCGGCGCCCTTGCGCATGATCAATATCGACACCGACATGATCATCCCCAAGCAATATCTGAAGACCATCAAGCGCACCGGTCTCGGCACCGGCCTGTTCGCCGAGAAGCGCTTCAACGACGATGGCTCGGAAAACAAGGACTTCATCCTCAACAAGCCCGCCTATCGCAAGGCGAAGATCATCGTCGCCGGCGATAATTTCGGCTGCGGCTCGTCGCGCGAACATGCGCCGTGGGCGCTGCTCGACTACGGCATCAAATGCGTGATCTCGACCTCGTTCGGCGACATCTTCTACAACAACTGCTTCCAGAACGGCGTGCTGCCGATCAAAGTGTCGCCGGAAGATCTGGAAAAGCTGTTCGACGACGCCGATCGCGGCGCCAATGCGACGCTGACCGTCGATCTCGAGAAGCAGGAGATCCGCGGACCCGACGGCGGCGTGCTGAAATTCGAGATCGAGCCGCACCGCAAGAAGGCGCTGCTCGAAGGCCTCGACGATATCGGCCGCACCATGCAGAAGGGCCCCAAGATCGACAGCTTCGAGGCCAAGGCCAAGGCGGCGCGCCCTTGGATGTGAGCGCCGGTTGATGTCCGGCCACACTTGATCGCTGCAGATTCGCACCTAGATCGCTAATGCGATATTGCGGCCGGCTAGTCCCGACGGGGTGTTGGGCTTTGCGCGGTTTCCGCCCTCCCCATCCGTCTCCCGCGCAAGCTTGGCAGCATGACGTCAGCAATCTCGATTTCGCATCTCAACAAGACCTACGCCTCGGGCTTCAAGGCGCTCAAGGACATCAATCTGGAGATCCGCCACGGCGAGATCTTCGCGCTGCTCGGACCGAACGGCGCCGGCAAGACGACGCTGATCTCGACGATTTGCGGCATCGTGCAGCCGACCAGCGGCAAGGTGCTGGTCGACGGCCATGACATCCAGACCGATTATCGCCTGGCGCGCTCGCTGATCGGACTCGTGCCGCAGGAATTGACCACGGACGCGTTCGAGACGCCGCCGGCCACCATGCGCTTTTCGCGCGGCCTGTTCGGCAAGCCGCCGAACCCGGCGCTGATCGAGAAAGTGCTCAAGCAATTGTCTCTGTGGGACAAACGCGACGACAAGATCCGCATGCTTTCCGGCGGCATGAAACGCCGGCTGATGATCGCCAAGGCCTTGGCGCACGAGCCGCAAATCCTGTTCCTCGACGAGCCGACCGCCGGCGTCGACGTCGAGCTGCGCAAGGACATGTGGCAATTGGTGCGCGAACTGCGCGCCGCCGGCGTCACCATCATCCTCACCACGCATTACATCGAGGAAGCCGAGGACATGGCTGACCGCGTCGGCGTCATCAATCACGGCGAAATCATCCTGGTTGAGGACAAGGCCGAATTGATGCGCAAGCTCGGCAAGAAGCAGTTGACGCTCGACCTGCGCGAACCGCTCGCCGCCGTACCGCCTTCGCTTGCGAGCTACAATCTCGCGCTCGCCGGCGACAACAAGAAGCTCGTCTACACCTACGACACCAAGAGCGAGCATACCGGCATCACCTCGCTCCTTGACGATCTGGGCCATGCCGGCATCAAGTTTGCCGACCTGCAGACAACGCAGAGCTCGCTCGAGGACATTTTCGTCGGCCTGGTGCACCAAAATCCCGGAGGCGCACAATGAACATCTACGGCGTGCGCGCGATCTATAACTACGAAATGGCCCGCACGGGACGGACGCTGTTCCAGAGCATCGTCTCGCCGGTGATCTCGACTTCACTCTATTTCATCGTGTTCGGCGCTGCGATCGGCTCGCGCATCACCCAGATCGAAGGCGTGAACTACGGCGCCTTCATCGTGCCCGGGCTGATCATGCTGATGCTGCTGACGCAGAGCGTGACCAATGCCTCGTTCGGCATCTATTTCCCGCGCTTCGTCGGCACCATTTATGAAATTCTCTCGGCGCCGATCTCGCCGCTCGAAATCGTCCTCGGTTATGTCGGAGCGGCGGCGACTAAGTCGATCATTCTCGGCCTCATCATCCTCGCCACATCCTTTCTTTTCGTGCCGATCCATATCGAGCATCCGTTCTGGATGCTGGCCTTCCTGTTTCTCACCGCGCTGAGCTTCAGCCTCCTCGGCTTCATTCTCGGGCTGTGGGCGGGCGGTTTCGAGCAATTGCAGATCGTGCCGCTGCTGATCATCACACCGCTGACGTTCCTTGGCGGCACCTTCTATTCGACCAGCGTGCTGCCGCCGTTCTGGCGCACGGTGACGCTGTTCAATCCGCTGGTCTATCTGATCTCCGGCTTCCGCTGGAGCTTCTTCGGCATCGCCGATGTCAATGTCGAGATCAGTGTTGCGATGACATTGGTGTTTCTGGCGGTCTGCCTCGCCATCGTGTGGTGGTTCTTCAAGACCGGTTATCGGCTGAAGAACTAGCGTTTTATCGCCTGGCTCGAGCCACATCCGGCATCAGGCAACTGATCAAGCGACCGCCGCGCGGTAATCGCACGGACGATCTGTCATGCCGCACAACCACAGCCCAAGCTGCCGGAACGCTGGACAGGACCGTGGCGCGACCATAGCCTTCGTGCGATAGTATCGATGTTTACCAACACGCCGCCGAAAAACCGGCGCGGACACATCGGGAGGCAAGGTTGCCCTTGCTGCTCAAGGTTGACCGTATCGACGCGGCAACGCCCCAAATCCGCCGCATCGAATTGTCGCCGGCCGACCGCAAGGCGCTTCCGGCCTTCACCGCCGGCGCGCATATCGATGTCACTTTGCCGATCGGCGAGACCCGCTCCTATTCGCTTCTCAACGACCAGAGCGGCGCCCCGGACCGCTACGTCATCGGCGTGCTGCGCGAGAGCGAAGGCACCGGCGGCTCGGCCTATATCCACGACAAGCTCGCCGTCGGTGACGTGCTCGAAGCGTCGCCGCCGAGCAACGATTTCGCGCTCTACGAGGCCGGCGAGGTCAATGTCCTGATCGCGGGCGGCATCGGCGTCACGCCGATGATGGCGATGGCGGCGCGGCTGGCCGAGATCCGCCGCGGCTACACGCTCTATTACTGCGCGCGCTCTGCCGACGTAGCGGCATTCCTGCCCGAATTGCGCGCGCGCCATGGCGAGCGGCTCCTCACTCATTTCGACGGCGGCGATCCGGCGCGTGCGCTCGACGTCAAGACACTGCTCGGCACGCGATTGCCCGGCATGCATGTCTATGTCTGCGGCCCGATGGGCCTCATTCGCGCTGTCGTCACGGCCGCCGTCGACTGGCCCAAAGGCACCGTGCATTACGAACTGTTCAAGGGCAGCGCCGCCGATCTCGCCCCGGTCAATACCAATCAACCGTTCGACGTCGTGCTCAAGAAAGCCGGCAAGACATTCACCGTTCCCCCTGACAAGAGCATACTCGAAGTGCTCAAGGCCGAGGGCTTTCGGGTCAAGACGCTGTGCACCGCCGGCCGCTGCGGCACCTGCCGCGTCGGCTATCTGTCGGGTAAGGTCGATCATCGCGACGACATTCTCGACGACGACGAGCGACAGGAATTTCTGCAAGTTTGCGTCTCGCGCGCCATGCCGGGCGAGACATTGGTTCTCGACCTGTAAGTTTCGCGATTATCAGATCGGAGAGGCTCGCCATGAATGTCCAAGTCAAACCGGGCGCGACGTCACCGCATGTGAAAACCCAATCGCTGGTCTGCGGCACGCTGGTCACCACCGATCTCAAGCGCGCGCGCCGCATGTACGAAAACGTGCTCGACATGGAATGCGTCGAGCCGGAAAAGGGCCTGATGTATGTGCGCGAGAAGGGCCACCGGCAGGGCCAAGCCAAGCACGGCGAACCCTATTGGGTCCTTGAAGTGCGCGAGACCGCTGAAGTCGCCGTGCCGCAGGAAATGCTCAATCACTGGGGCTTCGAAGCGCCGAGCCAGGCCGCCGTCGACGAGGCCTATGCCAAGGTCAGCGCCAACAAGGCGGACTTCGGCATCACCCGGGTACAGAAGCCGTTCTTCCGCAACGGCTCCTATGCGATCTACATGACCGACAAGGATTCCAACTGGTGGGAGGTCGAATACCGCACGCCGGACCTGATCTATACGGCGCTGCGCGAAAAGGGCGACCAGTTCCAAGACTGATTGAAGCAAGACTGATTTTCAAGTCTCGACCGCTTCGGACAAACACGTATCGAGGGAGACGACCATGGCGGAGCCGCTGGTCCAGAACGAGTTCTTCTCGCACGGCACTTACGAGTGCAACGACATGCCGGCCACCCGGCGCTTTCTCGTCGACTTCCTCGGCCTCGATATCGTCCGGCCGCTGAAGGAAGCGCAATATATGTGGAAGGGCGGCCCGTGGTCCGTCGTCTGCGTCTGCGTGCAGGACGGCGACCCGAAGGAACAAGGCCCGCAGAACCACTTCAAGCTTTCGGTGCCGTCGAATGCCGATGTCGATTCCGCGCATGCGGCGGCGCTCAAGCACAAGGACGAGTACGGCATCAAGCGCGTGTTCGATGTCGAGGAGAAAGGCGGCCAGCGCGCCTTCAGGCTGCTCGACCTCAACAATACCTGGTGGGAGATCAGCACTGTCTCTCAAGCCTATTACGACGATATTTTCGCCAAGGGCGACGCGCGGCACTGACGCGCCGCCGCCTGCACCGCTGCAACTTGTCCGAGGTTGCGTCCCGGCTTGGCGCGGGCTAAGTCCCGCCGTCCGCAAATGGGCGAGGCCCGCCAATGATCTTCTGCCGCTTCAAAAAATCCAATCGGGTATCCTTCGGCATCGTCGAGGGCGACATCGTGCGCGTCATCGATGGCGACCCGTTCACGGATTACAAGCTTGCCGCCGAGCGTTTTCCGCTGCGCGAGGTCGAACTGCTGGTGCCGGTGATCCCCGGCACGTTCTATGCGATCGGTTCGAACTATCACAACCACGTGGTCGGCCGCGCCAAGGTGAAGGGCCGCGATCCGATCTTCTACAAGACGCCGCGGGTCGGCTATCGCGCCAATAGCGCGCTCCTGGCGCACGAAGCCGATATCGTCAAACCGGCCGATGCCGGCCCGCGCTTCGAATACGAGGCCGAGCTTGTCGCCGTCATCGGCAAATCCGCGCTCACCAAGTCCGCGCGCAAGGTCAGCGCGAGCGAGGCCGCCGACTGCATTTTCGGCTGGACCATCGGCAACGATCTTACCGAGCGCGATTGGCAGGCCAAGGATCCGACCAATCTGCGCGGCAAGAACGCCGACACCTTCAAGCCAATGGGACCGTGGATCGTCACCGGCATCGACATCCGCGACATGACCACCAATGTGCGCATCAATGGCCGGCTCGCGCATTCGTTTCCGACCGCCAATATGCTGTTCAGCCCGGGCGAAGTGATCAGTGACGTGTCGCGCTATAACACGCTGTCGCCGGGCGACGTGGTCTGGCTCGGCACCGACGAAGTGCCGGAAGCCGTGAAGCCTGGCGATCTGATCGAGATCGAGATCACCGGCATCGGCACGCTGCGCAATCGCGTCGTCGCGGACGCGTCATGAGTCATCGCAATGCGCGACCGAGTCGCTTTCCTTTGAGTCAATTCTGGCAACCCTCGTTGCGGCGATTATTGCTTTCGCCGCCGCGCCGGCGTCGGCGCAATCGGCGTTTCCGAACCGTCCGATCCGCATCCTGACGCAATTCCCGCCGGGCGCCGTCTCCGACATTTCGCTGCGCATCCTCGCCGATCGCGCCGGCGCGCGGCTTGGCGTGCAGATCATCGTGCAGAACCAGCCAAGCGCGGCCGGCGTCACCGCCGCCCGCGAAGCGCTCGCAGCCCCTGCCGACGGCTATACGCTTGCGATGCTGTCGAACGCAACTGCGGTGAGCGCCGCCACCTATCAGCATATGCCGTTCGATCCGGTGACCGATTTCACGGCGATCTCGGGCATGAGCGACTTCGCCTATCTGTTCCTGACCAATTATGAGTTCGAGCCTGCACACGATGCAGGACTTCCTCGCCGCCGCCAAAGAGCAGCCGGGCAAACTGAATGTCGGCACTTCGGCGGCCGGCACGACGCCCTATTTGACGGCACTGTTGTTCAAGAAGGCGGCCGGCATCGACTTCACTATCGTGCCCTATAAGGGCGCGCCCGATCTCACTGTGGCACTGCTGCGTAACGACATCGACGTCGCGATCAATGCCTATGGCGGCTATCGCGAAGCCTTCATCGATAAAAAGCTCCGCGCGCTGGCGGCGACCACGGCGAGCCGCACCGTGTTCCTGCCGGACGTGCCGACGACCGCGGAAGCCGGCATCGCCAATTTCGAAGTCGCTTCCTGGAACGGCATTTTCGCGCCGGCGCAGACGCCCGCACCGGCTGATCGAACGGCTGGCGCAGGCGTTCCACGAGGCGCTTGGGAACCAGACCTCAAGCAGAAATTCCTCGACCTCGGGGTCGAGCCCTGGCCTGGCTCAGCCGCAGAATTGTCGGCACGGATGAAGTCGGAAATCGTGCGCTGGAACAAGGTCGTCGACGACAACAAGATCGAGCGGCAATAACCGCCTTTCGATCGTGCTCTACGCCGATTTGCGCTTCTCGATCGCGTCGGCGATCGCCACGGTCTGCTTGGCCATGTCGGCATGCAGGCGCTCGACCATCTTGCCGTCGATCTGGACCACGCCCTTGTTGGCGTTTTCCGGCAGTTCGAACGCCGCGATCATCTTGCGCGCCAATGCGACTTCGTCGGCGCTCGGCGAAAATACCTCGTTGCACGGCTCGATCTGGCGCGGGTGAATGAGGGTCTTGCCGTCGAAGCCGAGATCGCGCGCCTGCTTGCACTCCTCGACGAAGCCCTCGGCATTGCCGAGATCGTTATAGACGCCGTCGAGAATGCTCAGGCCGTAAGCGCGCGCGGCGGCGACGCAGGTCATCAGCCAGGGCAGCATCGGCGCGCGGCCGGGCACGAGCCGGGCGCGGGTGTCCTTGGCGAGATCGTTGGTGCCCATGACGAAGCCGGCAAGGCGCGTCTCGGTGTCGAGCGCCGCAGCCGCGATCTGCTGTGCGTTAAGCATCGCGAGCGGCGTCTCCATCATCGCCCAGACCCGCACATGCGGATCGGTGTGCAGATCGACGAAACGCGCCGCGAGATCTTCGAGCTGACTGGGATCAGAGATTTTCGGCACCAGGATCGCATCGGGCTTGCGCTTGCCACCGAGCACGGTGTTGAGGTCCTCGACCCACCAGCGGGTGTCGAGCCCGTTGATCCGAACCATGACCTCGCGGTCGCCGAAACCGGTCTCGAGCGCCTTGACGATGGCATGGCGCGCCTCGGCCTTGGCCTCCGGCGCCACTGCATCTTCGAGATCGAGGACAAGGCCATCGGCCGGCAATTCGCGCGCTTTTTCCATCGCCCGCGCATTTGATCCGGGCATATACAAGACGCTGCGGCGCGGACGGACGGTCATCGCAAATCCCCCAATTAACCCGGCGCCGTCAGGCTAGCGGCTTTGTAGGCTTCGTGCCAAGCGCGCCATCGCAAGGCGACGAAGCGATCCAGGCCGCAACGCCGGCTGGATTGCTTCGCTTCGCTCGCAATGACGGAAGTAGCGGTTACGCCGCCTTCTGCTTGGCGGTGATCAGCTTGCGGTTGATCAGGCTCTCGGCGATCTGGATGGCGTTGAGCGCCGCGCCTTTACGCAAGTTATCGGACACGACCCACATCGCGAGACCGTTCTCGACGGTCGCGTCCTCGCGGATGCGGCTGATATAGGTCGCGTCCTCACCGGCCGCCTCGTAAGGCGTCACATAGCCGCCCGGCTCGTGCGAATCGATCACCAGGCAGCCCGGCGCATTGCGCAGAATGTCGCGCGCCTCGTCCGGCGTGATCGGCTCCTCGAACTCGATATTCACCGCTTCGGAATGGCTGATGAAGACCGGCACCCGCACGCAGGTCGCGGTGAGCTTGATCTTGGGATCGAGAATTTTCTTGGTCTCGACCACCATCTTCCATTCTTCGCGGGTGTAACCGTCCTCCATGAACGTGTCGATCTGCGGAATGATATTGAAGGCGATGCGCTTGGGAAACTTCTTCGCCTCGACCTCATTGAGCTGAAACACCGCCTTGGTCTGCGAGAACAATTCGTCCATCGCATCCTTGCCGGCGCCCGAAACCGATTGATAGGTCGCGACCACGACACGCTTGATCTTGGCCTTGTCGTGCAGCGGCTTGAGCGCGACGACGAGCTGCGCCGTCGAGCAGTTCGGATTGGCGATGATGCCACGCTTGCGAAAGCCCACGAGCGCATCGGCATTCACTTCCGGCACGATCAAGGGCACGTCGCTGTCGTAGCGCCAGGCTGACGAGTTATCGATCACGACAGCGCCCTGGGCGGCGATCTTCGGCGACCATTCTTTGGACACCGCCGAGCCCGCCGACATCAGGCAGATGTCGGTCGTCGAGAAATCGTAGTGCTCAAGCGCTTTGACCTTGAGCGTACGATCGCCATAGGACACTTCCACGCCTTGACTCTTGCGCGAGGCGAGCACGACCACCTCGTCGGCCGGAAACGACCGCTCGGCCAGAATGTTGAGCATTTCGCGCCCGACATTGCCGGTCGCCCCGACGACGGCGACGTTATAACCCATCGTTAACTCTCCACCGAAACTTCGCGGTTCCGGGAACCCCCAGGGAACCGAAGCGGAAGCGCTTCTAGGCGAGAACCGGCCAGAACACAACGTTGATCACAACGCTGTTGCCACGCTCTGGGGGGAGCCGTGCGGCCAGTCCCGTATTCATTGCCGGACGATATTCGCGCCACGATCGTGCGCATCCTTGCCTATATGGGCGGGCTCGGCCTCGTTGCCATCCTGACGGCGAGCTTTTTCCGCACCGAGCCGGTCGTGGCGGCCGTGGAATCCGCCCCGCATACGGATTGGGTCAATATCGACCGCCCGCGCCCGGCCTTCGAGCTGCAAATGCCCGAATGGGCCTCGACCAACGTCAATTACTTCATCCTGCGCCGTGCCCGAGACGGCAGCCGCAAGGACGTACTGACTTTCGGCGACCCGGCCGCCAACGGTCCCTATGTGGTGTTCGAGATCTATCGGCCCGGAACCGCCGGTGAGCACCTCCTTGATGCGCAAAGCGAGATCGCGGCCCGCATCGTCGCCCTCCCGATCACTGATGACGTTAAACCGGCAGGCCAACTCGACAGCAAATTCGGCACCATGTCGCTCGTCGATTTCGCCATCTCGTCCGGCAGCCCTTTGGGGCGCCGGGCTGAAGTCATGGCCAGGGGCGAAGTGACCGGACACTCACCGTCGCGCCGCTGTCTCGGCTTCGTCCGGCCGTTCGAGGCGCCGTTCATGCAACTCTCCGGATGGTATTGCAACGCCGGAGAAGAGGTGGTCGATCGCGCGGTGCTCGCCTGCGCGCTCGACCGGCTCACTTTGTTGACCGCCGGCGGCGATCCCGCTCTCGCCATGCTGTTCGCGAATGCCGAGGTGAAACGCACGTTCTGCGGCCAGCGCAGCCCCATTCTGGCGGCAACGCCCGAGCATATCGAGCCCGCTCCAGTGCCGCGTACGGCCCGGTGGGCCGCCATCAAATTCAGCGTCTTGAAGCTGCGCGGTTCGTTGCCGATACGCTAGAGCTATCTCGGGCGCCCAACCTATTTCGGGCCTTTCACCGCCGTCAGATAGGCGACGATGTCCGGTACGTCTTTTTCGACGATCGGCGCCTTGTAAACATTCTTCATCTTGGTGACCTCAGCCTCCCAGAATGCCTTCGGCATGGTTGGCTGGGTGAGGATCATGCCGGGCGTGTGGCAGGAAATGCAGTTGCTCTGCATCGCCGCGAGCCCAGGACCGTCGGGCAAATTACGGTCACCGTCGGGAAAATCGACGCTCACTGATTTGAGCGTGAGCGCCTTCGCCACCCCACGCCAACGGAGGCCAGCGTCGAGGCCAACACCAGAGCGAGGATTTTGCCGCGCGATATCTTGCTGTTCATGTTCGCCTCCCTCACGCCACCGAGACGACGGTTGATTCGACGACATTGCGCATGAAGCCCGACGGATTCCAGTTCGCCTCCGCGGGCTGCGCGTCGCCGTTGCTGTTGGTGCAGCGGACCATCAGCGTTGCATCGCCTTTCGCGGCCGGCGTGAAAGTCGTGTGCCATTGCCGGAAGCTGTATTTGCCTTCGTCCTTGCCGAGTTGAGCCGGCTTCCATGTCTTGCCGCCGTCGGCGGAGAAATCGACCTGCTTGACGCCGGTATCGCCGCCGAAGGCGATGCCGCGGACCTCGACGGCGGCGCCCGCTTTCACCGTCGCGCCCGACTTGAGATTGGTGATGAAGGAGCGCGGCACGAGCTTATTGATCGGCACCATCGGCACATTGGCTTGTCCCGGCTTCATGTCGGCATGTGGCGTATCCGGGATCAAGTAAGCCGTCTTCATCCAGAAATTGGTGTCAGGCGAGTCGAGCACCTCGATGTCGTTGAGCATCTTGATCCAATAAGTCGCGAACCAGCCCGGCACGACGAGCCGCAGCGGGAAGCCGTTGAGCAGCGGCAATTGCTCGCCGTTCATCGCATAGGCGAGCATCACTTCGCCATCGCGGGCGTGATCGACCGACAGCGACTTGATGAAGTCCGGGCCGTCAGGCACGACCGGGTCGTCGAGGCCGTTGAAGCGAACCTGCACAGCGCCTGCTTTGACGCCGGCGCGGTCGAGCACGTCCTTGAGCCGCACGCCGGTCCAGCGCGCATTACCCATGGCGCCGTTGGCCCATTGTCCGCCGGCGACACGCGGCTGAAACAGGCCGCGCGAATTGCCGGAGCATTCGTTCACGGCCGCGTATTCGATCTGCGGCAGCGCCATGATGTCCTTCATGCTCAGCGACAGCGTCCGATTGACGCTGCCGTGCACATTGACCCGGAATTTATCGACGTCGACGCTGGTCGGGATCACCGACCAATGCCAGCGCACATAAAAGCGGTTGTTCGGCGTGAACACGCCCTGGTCGAAAACCTCGAACGGCGTTTCCAGCATCGGCGGGCGCGTGCGCTGAAGAACCATCGCGCCTTTTTGCGGAAAGGCCTTGGTGATGTCGCGCTCGTCGGGACCGCCCGGCAGCGGCAGATTGACGATGGGTTCGGCAACAGCCTGCCCGGTCGTGGACCAGGCAAAAGCGGCTAACCCCGCAACGGCGCCGTGATGGAGAAGACGACGCCGCGTCAGCGGTCGCGCGGTGGACCTCATGGCATTACCTCCCGATATCGGCACGCCTGCCGATTTTATGGCGGCGGTAAGCGCTCGCCGGTCATCACCGGCCGCACCCAACCGCAGTCGAGTTCTTGCGAATTTATGTTAGGCCACACGCCTTCGATAGAAAAGACGTTATGTAAACCTCTGGATGGGAGAATATTGTTCTGCGGCGTAGCATAGGGAACTTGCGACTGACGCCCACTGTTGCCTAAACGCGCTATTGCGATCCGCCGAAGCAGGTTACATTGCAGAGCAATATCGGGAGCGACCATGCGCGTGATAGTTAGTGCTGCCGCGGGACTTGCCGTGCTTTCGGCTGCTGTCGCCGCTCCCGCAGCGGCGGCGACCAAGAAACAACTTGCCCAGCAGCAACCAGTCCCGGTGGAGCGCTCCGCCAGCGGCACCATAATCCAGCCGACCACGACCATCCTTCCCGACGGGCGCGGCCGTGTCCGGGTCATTGTCATTCCGCGGCGGTCCTATCTCGATACCGGCACCGAAGTGTCGGTCGGCGACCGCAGCTTTCACGACTACGTTGCGTTTCCCGCCGGCGACCCGGGCCATCAGAACTGGTTCTTCGGTCCCGACGTGCAGGGAAAAGGCCACTATCCGTTGCCCGGTCCGTTCGATGGCGGAGTCGGTTCGGGCTCGCCGTTTTAGCTTTGATAATTTGATTGTAGTTTCCGACGATCCGCTGTCACGCAGCGGGCCGTCGGTGGGGGCGCGATGAGTCTGGCATTCTGGTGGCGCCAAAAATGGCGGCGCCGCTTCTACAAGCCGTACAACAAGCTTCGCCATCGCGGGCGTTATTTCGTCTGCCGCTATTTCGGTGCCGACTTTCTGGTGCGCTCGGTCAATGTCGGCGGCCTCGAGATTTCGGCCAAGATCGGCGAATATCGCGAGTTGCAGAACTTCACCATGAGTTGCGCCGCAATCAAGCCCGATGTGTTCATCGATATCGGCGCCAATCTCGGGCTTTACACCTGCATCATGATGAAGAACCGGCTTGCGCCGCGCGCGATCCTGTTCGAGCCGGATCGGCGCAATCGCGTGCATCTGCGCGCCAATCTGTTGATCAACGATCTGCTCGACGCTGACATCACCATCAACGAAGTCGCGCTTGGCGCGGCGCCCGGAAAATTTCGTCTGGTGCCGGGTCCCGAACGCGATATCGGCCTGTCGCAGATCATGGAGAATGCGCCAGCGGGCGAAGGTTATGAGGTCGAGATCGTGCGCTTCGACGATCTCGTGTCACTCTCCGGCAAAACGCTCGCGATCAAGATCGATATCGAGCGCTATGAGCGCAAAGCGCTCGCCGGCATGGCGCGCACGCTCGCCGAGAATCGCGGCCTAGCGCAGATCGAAGTGCTCGAAGGACGCGAGGAGACCGTCGGCCTGATGGTGGCGGCGGGTTTCAAGCTCACAGACGAGTTCGGTTCGAACCTGGTGTTTCGCAAGGCCTAAAGGCCCTACGACAGCTTCTCCAATTCGCTGACCACAGCCTCGCCCATTTCCGACGTCGAGACGATCTTCGCCCCTTCGGACTTGATATCGGCGGTGCGTAGTCCCTTGGCCAAAGTGGCGGCGATCGCGGCGTCGAGCAGATCGGCTTCCTTGCCCATGTTGAACGAATAGCGCAGCGCCATGCCGAATGAGGCGATCATGGCAAGCGGATTTGCCATGCCCTTGCCGGCGATGTCGGGCGCCGAGCCGTGCACCGGCTCGTACATCGCCTTGCGCCGCTTGGTCTTGGCGTCGACTTCGCCGAGCGAGGCCGACGGCAGCATGCCGAGCGAGCCGGTCAGCATCGCCGCGATATCGGAGAGCATGTCTCCGAACAGATTATCGGTGACGATGACGTCGAACTGTTTGGGCCAGCGCACCAGCTGCATGCCGCCGGAATCGGCGAGCATGTGCTCGAGCTGCACGTCCTTGTAGTCGCGCTTGTGCACCTCATCGACCACTTCGTGCCACAGCACGCCGGTCTTCATCACATTGCGCTTTTCCATCGAGGTGACCTTGTTGCGCCGCTTGCGCGCCAGCTCGAAGGCGACACGGGCGATGCGATCGATCTCATAGGTGTCATAGACCTGGGTATCGACGGCGCGTTTCTGGCCGTTGCCGAGATCGGTGATGGTCTTCGGCTCGCCGAAATAGACGCCGCCGGTGAGCTCGCGCAGGATGATGATGTCGAGCCCTTCGACCGCCTCGGGCTTGAGGCTCGAGGACGCGGCCAACGCCGGATAGCAGATCGCCGGGCGGATATTGGCGAACAGGCCGAGATCCTTGCGCAGGCGAAGCAGGCCCGCTTCCGGCCGCGCCTCATAAGGCACCTTGTCCCATTTCGGCCCGCCGACCGCGCCGAAGATCACGGCGTCCGCGGCATGCGCCTTGGCCATGGTCTCGTCGGTAATCGAGACCTTGTGCGCGTCATAAGCCGCGCCGCCGACCAGTCCGTCCTCGGTCTTGAAATCGGCGATGCCCTTCTTGGCGTAGAATCCGAGAAGCCGTTTCACCTCGGCCATGACTTCCGGGCCGATGCCGTCGCCGGCGAGAAGAAGGAGCTTGTAGGTGGGCATGCTGACGCCTCGCACAAATGAGGCGACGAGTGCTAAAGGGCGCGGCTTCGCTTGGCAAGATGAGCAGCAACGGCCCCTTTGCTACTGCCCGCTGAACCAGTTGTAGCCCTGGTTTTCCCAGTACCCGCCGGCATCGTTGTTCTGCACCCACATGGCGGTGACGTATTTCGGGTTCTTGAAGCCAAGCTTGGTCGGGATGCGGATCTTGATCGGGAAGCCGTAGGCGGTCGGCAGCGTCTTGTTGTCGAACTTCAAGGTCAGCTGCGTCTGCGGATGCAGCGCGGTCGGCATGTCGATGGTGTTGGAATAACCCTCGGCGCACTGAAACCAGACATATTTGGCGGTGAGATCGGCGCCGATCATCTTGAGAAAATCGGAGAGCCGCACGCCCTGCCAGGAGCCGATCGCGCTCCAGCCCTCGACGCAGACGTGACGGGTGATCTGCGACACCTCCGGCAACTGATTGAGCTCGGGCAGCGTCCACGACTTCTTGTTCTCGACGAGGCCGCCGATCTCGAGCTTGTAGGTGTCGCCGTCGACATCCGGCGCCTCGTCGACGCTGTAATAGGCGTTGAACGGAAACGGCCTCGTGATCGCGCTTTCCGGATATTCCGGCGCCAGGGTCGTTTCCGAAAACAGCAGCGCCTGGACCTTGTCGTTGAAGCGCGAGATCACGCGCAGCGCGCTCTCAGAAGTCGGCCCATCGATGATATCGCAGCCGGTCAGCATCGACAGCGCGCCGAGGCTTACCGCGCCGCGCAGGAACAGGCGGCGCGACGATTCCGGCAGAAGCTTCGCCGCGTCCTTGATCAAAAGTTTCGGATCGACGCCGGGAGGTGTTTTTCTGGTGCGGGCCATGATTGTTCTTCCGTCAGCGTCCAATGATCATCGCGCGCAGGCTCTTCGGCACCAGCAACGCAAGCGTGATGTGGACCATGAGGAACGCAACGATCGACGCCATGGCGAAGAAGTGCACGTAACGCGCGGTATCGTAACCGCCGAAAAACGCCGTGAGATATTGGAGCTGCACCGGCTTCCAGATCGAGACAGTCCCGACAACACAAGCACGATGGCGGCCAAGATCACGCCGAGATAAAGCAGCCGCTGCACGGCATTATAAACCGTGAGATCGTCATGCGAGAGCTTGCCCCGAAGCGCCGAGGTGACGTCCGCCCAGACGTCACGCGGGCGGATCGGAAACAGCTTTTGCCGGAAGCGGCCGGTGGCAATGCCGAGCGTGACATAGACGATGAAATTGATGACGAACAGCCACATCGCGGCGAAATGCCACAACAGCGCGCCGGCGAGCCATTCGCCGAGCGCGATCTGGCTCGGGAAATAAAGGAAGCGGAACAGCGGCGAGGCGTCGTAGATCTGCCAGCCCGAGCCGATCATCATGAAAATCGCCAGCGCATTGATCCAATGCGTGATGCGCACCCAGCGCGGATGGATCAGCGGCTTCGCGGCACGGCCGGTCGTAACAGGAAGATTGCTGGTCGCTTCAAGGGTCATATGGCGTCCGTCGAACTGACGAGACCTCTAGCAAAATACCCAAGCACGTAGATGTCACATTCACGTCAGAAATCTGCACGTCAGAAATTTGCCTGTCAGTAGACGCCCTCTCCTAATTAACCTCTCCCCGCGGGCGGGGAGAGGTCGGATTGCGAAGCAATCCGGGTGAGGGGGCCTCTCCGCGAGGTCTGAGCGAAGCGGCGACGCCCCTCACCCCAACCCTCTCCCCGCCCGCGGGGAGAGGGAGGAGCGAGTTGACGCTTCACGGCAGCAGCACGGTGTCGATGACGTGGATAACGCCGTTCGACTGCATGACGTCGGCGATCGTGACATTGGCGACGTCGCCCTTGGCGTCGGTGATGGTGAGCTTACCGGGGCCGGCCTGCTTCAGAGTGATGGTCTCACCGGCGACGGTCTTCAGGCGCGCCTCGCCCTCGCCGTCCTTGATCGCCTTCATCAGGCTGACCGCGGTCATGCGGCCGGGCACGACGTGATAGGTCAGCACCTTGGTCAGGGTCGCCTTGTTCTCCGGCTTGAGCAGGGTGTCGACCGTGCCCGCCGGCAGCTTGGCGAAGGCGGCATTGGTCGGCGCGAACACGGTGAACGGCCCGGCGCCTTCGAGCGTATCGACGAGGCCGGCGGCCTTCACCGCCGCGACCAGCGTCGTGTGATCCTTCGAATTCACCGCGTTCTGGATGATGTTCTTCGAGGGATACATCGGCGCGCCGCCGACGGTGACGGTCTTTTCCGACATCTGCGCCAGCACCGGCGCCGGCGCCACGGCCGCGGCAAAGGCAAAGATGGCCGCGCTGGCAAAGAGAGCGAAACGCTTGGACATGAGAAGTCTCCGATTGCGGTTGTTGGATTTGCGGCGGGGAAGCCGCCGGAGGCGCAAAGCTCTGTCCGCGCCTTCGGATGCAGATACGGAGGCCGTTTCGCGGGGTTTCAGCGCGGCTGTCACGGATGCGTGAACACGCCGCTTTCCCAACCCGCCATCGTGGGGTATGAAGCGCCGCCGTTCGCCGGGGGTCCTTATTTCCGAGGTTTCACAAGTTATGTCGAAGAACAGTCCCGGCAATTTTTTTGAAGACTTCCGTATCGGCGAGGTAATCCAGCACGCCACCCCGCGCACCGTGACGGTCGGCGACGTCGCCCTCTATAACGGTCTGTTTGGCGCCCGCTTTGCCGTGCAATCCTCCGACGTCTTTGCCGCGGCCATCGGCTATCCGCGCTCCCCGATCGACGACCTCCTCGTCTTCCACATCATCTTCGGCAAGACCGTGCCGGACGTGTCATTCAACGCGGTCGCCAATCTCGGTTATGCCGGCCTGTTCTTCCGCACGCCGGTCTATCCCGGCGACACGCTGACCGCGCAATCCGAAGTCATCGGGCTCAAGGAAAATTCCAGCCGCAAGACCGGCATCGTCTATGTGCGCACCACCGGCTACAACCAGGAGCGCAAGCCGGTGATCGAATATGTGCGCTGGGTCATGGTCAACAAGCGCGACGAGGCCGCGCCGGCGCCCGGCGATCACGTGCCGCGACTGCCGACCGTGCTCGACCCGAAAGTGCTGGGCGAAGCCGTGCCGCCGCTCGACATCGCCGATTACGATTTCGCGCTCGCGGGCAGCACCGCCAAATACGGCGACTATGCCGTCGGCGAGAGGATCGATCACGTCAACGGCTATACGGTGGAAGAAGCCGAGCACATGATCGCGACGCGGCTCTATCAGAACACCGCGCGCATCCACTTCAACCAATATATCGAAGGCAAGGGCCGCTTCGGCCGCCGCCTGATCTATGGCGGGCACGTGATCTCGCTGGCGCGCGCGATCTCGTTCAACGGCCTTGCCAACGCCTTCCACATCGCCGCCATCAATGGCGGCCGGCACGTTGCTCCTCTTTTTGCTGGAGGCACGATCTTCGCCTGGTCGGAAGTGCTGGCCAAGGCCGATTTGCCCGCACGCACCGATGTAGGCGCATTACGTCTGCGCACCATCGCGACGCGCGACCGGCCGTGCAACGATTTCCCGCTGAAGAACGGTGACGACTACGATCCGGCCGTGCTGCTCGACCTGGATTACTGGGTGCTGATGCCGCGCTAGCGCGAGTTCCTTAGTCTCGACAAATTCCGGTTGTCCCCTGCCTTTCACGGGCAGGGGGAAATGATGCGCACATTGGCGGCGGTGATTGCGGCTGCGGCTTTCGCAGCACCGGCGTGTTGCGAAGACGCTCCTAACTACAGCCACCCGCCCTACCAGCATCCATTCGAGGCAACGCTGCGCGCCGCCGAACACGGCGATGTCGCGGCGCAAGTCCACGTCGGCCGCGACTACGAGAAGGCACTCGGGGTCGAGCAGGATCTTGGGAGAGCTGTTGATTGGTACAGGGAAGCTGCTGACGCCGGCAGCCCGCAGGGAATGCTGGCTTTGGGTCTCTTATTGGAGGACCAAAGCCTTTCTCGGGCAGCCGACGAAAAGCCCGAGCCGTGGTTGCTCCGTGCGGCGCAGGCTGGACTCGCCGACGCGCAAGTGGCGGAAGCCAAATTCCACAGCACCCGCAACTCACCCGAAGGGAAAAAAATTGAAATCGAATGGCTCGGCCACGCTGTCGCGCAAGGCGACCTGAAAGCCATGTCGCTGCTCGGGCCGATGCTAGTCGTCAGCGACGATCCGAACGAGCGTCAACGAGGTGAACAATATATTTTTGCTGCGGAAAAGGCCTATCCAAAAACGAGGCTTGCCGCCGAGAGCGGGAAATTCTTCCGGGACTATGGGACACCTGAGCTCAAGACGGCCAAAATTACTGAGCAATTTCGTCGCGCCGCCCTGACCTTGGACATTGAGGAAGCACGGAACGACGGCCAGGGAGGGTTCGGCACACTCGCCGTGGTCATGGTGATCGCAGGGTCGTTTAATACCGACGACCCTGGTTTGCGTGATGGTACATTCCTACAAAAGCGCCTGGAGGAGGCGGCGCAAAGCGGCAACCTACAGTCGGCGTGCAACCTTGCTTTCTTGAAACTCGAACAAGTACCTCGAGACAAGGAACAAAAATACTACAGAGACGCGTTTGACTTGTATTTGTCGGCCGCAAATCGGGGTGCGCCGCGGGCGCAATATCATCTCGGCAAATTATATCGCGATGGCTTGGGCACAGACGCGAGTGCTTCGAACGCCGCGATGTGGTTCTACCGAGCCGCCATGCACGGATATCCTCCCGCGGAAGCCGCGCTTGGCGATCTGCTGTTGCACGGCAACGGCGTGCCCGCTGACTATGGGCCGCCGCTTGGATTGGCTCCGTCCGGCCGCGGCTTATGGCAATACCGATGGCGCAGTTCGACCTTGGATCGATGTATCTGAACGGCCTCGGCGTCAAGAAAGACATATGGTCGCGCCATCGCTTGATTTATGCCGCCTCTGCTCAGCCGGTTGGCCTCGAAACGTGGATCCAGCCTCGGATTGGATGCAACAAGCGAAATCGGATCCCGCGATGTCCAGCCAAATTGCAGGTTCAGCATTAAGCAATTGCTTCGGCGTACATAGGTCCACGCCGTCATCGACACCGCGCAGGGCGGTTGCGATGAGGCGTCGATCAATAGCAAGATCGAAGAATAGGCTTCCGCGCGAAATATTCGGCTATGATCGCGGCTTGCCGCCGCGCCTGATCGGAGCCTTGAGTGAAGCCTGTTCCGTTCGATTACATCCGGCCAAAATCGATCGAGGAGACCTGCGCCTTGCTGGCGCAGGATGCCGAGGCGCGCGTCATTGCCGGCGGGCAGTCGCTGGTGCCGATGCTGTCGATGCGGCTGGCTCGGCCGACGCGGCTCATCGATATCCTGCGCTACCGGAATTGGCGGGGATCAAAGACAAGACGGCGACAGCATCGTCATCGGCGCCACCACGCGGCAGGCCGCGGCGGAGCGCGATGCGCTGATCGCGGCGAAATTGCCGCTGCTCGCAAAAGTGTTTCCCTGGGTCGGGCATCCGGCGACGCGGCGGCGCGGCACGATCGGCGGCTCGGTCGCGCATGCCGATCCGTCGGCGGAAATCCCGCTGGTCGCGCTGACGCTCGGCGCCGACATCGTGCTGCGCGACGTGAAAGGCGAGACGACCATCAAGGCGAGCGAGTTTTTCTTGGGTCCGATGGTGACGGCGATTCCGCACGGCGCCCTTCTCACCGCGATCCGTTTTCCGGTCTGGCCGCAAGCGCGTATCGGCACCGGCTTTCACGAAGTGAATGCGCGGCACAGCGATTTCGCTTTCGTCTGCGCCGCGGCGCAGATCGCGCTCGATGACGCCGGGCGCTGCACCGCTTGCGCCGTCGGCATCGGCGGGCTTGGCGAATATCCGGTGCGGCTTGACGATGCGGCGCAGGCGCTCGTCGGCAGCGATCTCGGCGACAAGGCAATCTGCGGACGCCGTCGAGGCGGCGATGGATAAGCTCGACATCTGGGGCGATCTGCACGCCTCGGCCGATTATCGGCGCCGCACCGGCGGTGTCTTGGCGCGGCGCGCCCTGAGCGATGCGCGCCAAGCGGCGAGCGCGAGGCGGCAATGAAAGTCGCGCTGTCGATCAACGGCGAGACGCGCACGGCCGATGTCGAGCCGCGCAAGACCCTGCTCGATTGCCTGCGCGAAGATTTTGGCCTCACCGGCTCGCATACCGGCTGCGAGCACGGCGTCTGCGGCGCCTGCACCGTGCTGCTCGACGGCGAGCCGGCGCGCTCCTGCCTGATATTCGCGGTGCAGGCCGACGGCTACGAGATCACCACGATCGAAGGCATCGCGCCGGCGCCGGGCGAATTGAGCGTCATCCAGGACGCGTTCTGCGAGATGCACGGCATGCAATGCGGCTATTGCACGCCGGGCATGGTGCTGACCGCGACCGCGCTGTTGCGCGACAATCCGCAGCCGACGCGCGAGCAGATCGCCGAAGCGATTTCCGGCAATATCTGCCGCTGCACCGGCTACGGCCAGATCATCGAAGCGATTGCGCTCGCCGCGCGAGCGGCTGGCGCTCGCCAATGTGCCGAAAGCGGAGAAGCGATGAGCACGGCGCCGCGGCATCTGCGTTACGTCTCGAGCAATCGCCGCGTGCGCGAGGACCGGCGCTTTGTCGCCGGCATGGGCCAATTCGCGGCCGATGTGAAAGCGGCGAACATGCTGCATGTGGCGCTGGTGCCCTCGCCGCATCCGGCCGCGCGCATTGTTTCGATCGACGCCAAGGCGGCTTTGGCGCTGCCCGGCGTGCATTATGTGCTGAGCGGCGAGGAGCTGGCCGGCGCCGTCGATCAGCTCATGAACGGCCTCGAAACGCCCGAAGTGCGGCGCTATCCGCTCGCGGTGAAGCAAGCGCGCTATGTCGGCGAATGGGTCGCTGCCGTCGTTGCCGACACGCGCGCGATCGCCGAAGACGCCGCCGAACTGGTCGAGGTGACTTACGAGCCGCTGCCCTTTGTGATCGATCCGGAGGAAGCGCTCAAGCCGGACGCGCCTAAAGTGCATCCGCCGCACGGCTCGAATGTGCTGCTCGACCGCACCTTCGTCTGGGGCGATGTCGAAGGCGATTTTGCGCAATCGCCCAGACATCTGTCGTTCCGCGTGGTCTGGGGCCGCAGTTCGACCGTGCCGGTCGAGACGTTCGGCATCACGGCTGTTGGGATCCGTGGCGCGAACTGCTCGACGTCTGGGCCTCGATCCAGATGCCCAAATATGCCGACCAGATCGCGCGCGCGCTGCGGATTCCCGCCAATGCCGTGCGCGTGCATCATGATGTCGATGTCGGCGGCAGCTATGGCGTCAAGCGCGGCATCAAGCACACCGTGCTGTGCGCCTATCTCTCGCGCCGCCTGGGCCGCCCAGTGCGGCTGATCGAGGACCGGCTCGAAAATATGCGCGCCGGCGACGCTCACGGCCCGGACCGCATCTTCGACGTGTCGCTCGCCTTCAACAATGACGGCATTATCAGATCGATGAAAATGCATGCGCTCGACAATGTCGGCGCCTATGCCGGCCGTGCGCCGTTTCAGCTCGGCAAGCCGATCGGCGCCATTGTCGGGCCGTACAAGATCCAAAGTGTCGAGTATCGCGCGCAATCCGTGACCACCAACAAGGCGGTGCAGGAAGCGGTGCGCGGCTTCGGCCAGGCGCCGACCAATTACGCCATCGAAACCGCGATCGACAAAGTGGCGGCGGCGCTGACCTCGACCGCATTGAAGTGCGGCGGCGCAATTTCATCCGCAAGGAGGAATTTCCCTATCTGATCCCGAGCGGCACGCGTTACGACAGCGGCGACTATCACACCGTGGTCGGAAAAGTTCTCGACCATGCGGACTTCAAAAATCTGCAGGCCGAGCGCGACAGATTGCGCCAGAGCGGGCTATTGGCCGGCATCGGCGTTGCCGCGTGCCTCGAGCCGAGCGGCGGCAATTCATCCTTCGAGCCGCTGCTCAATCCGAAGAACACGACCAGCACTTGGATGGAATCCTGCCGCATCCATGTCGATGGCCTCGGCGACATCGTTACCACCGTGAACACCACCTCGTCCGGGCAAGGCCACGAGACGCTGGTGTCGACCGTGGTCGGCGAAGTCCTCGAAATCGATCCGGACAAGATCCGCGTGGTGCGGCCGGATTCGCTCGAAAGCATGCCGGGCAATTCGCCGGTCGGCAGCCGCATGGCGATCATGCTCGGCGGCGCGGCGTTTCATGCCGCGCAGAAGCTCAGGCAGAAGCTGATCGCCATCGCCGCGCATCAATTCGGCGTCGGCGAGGACGCCGTGGTCTACGCCAATGGCGGCGTGGCGACGGCGGCCGGCGACCGCCGCCTGTCCTGGCTCGATCTGGTCAATATCGCCCACCGCAACTGGCATCTGCTTGCCGCCGGGCTTCGAGCCGGGGCTCGAGACCAATCACGTCTATCAAGTGCCGACCGGCGGCACGCTGCCGACGCCCGACGGCCGGGTGCAGATGTATCCGTGCCACTCGTTCGAATTTCATCTGGTGCTGCTCGCGATCGATCCCGACCTCGGCACGCCGAAGATCAAACGCTATGTCATCGGCCATGACTGCGGCACCGTGATCAATCCGCACATCGTCAAAGGCATGACGCTCGGCGGCATCGCGCATGGCATCGGCGCCGCGCTGTTCGAGGAATTCGTCTATGACGAGCATGGCCAGATGATCACCCAGACCTTCATGGATTATCTGTTGCCGTCGTCGCTCGAAGTGCCGCAGGTCGAGATCGTGCATCACTGCACGCCCTCGCCGTTCACCGTGCTCGGCCAGAAAGGCTCCGGCGAATCCGGTTATCTCGGCGCGCCGGCGGCGATTTCGAGCGCCATCAATGATGCGCTCGCCCCGCTCGGCATTTCGGTCGCGAAACTGCCGATCCGAATCTCGGCACTGGGCGACGCGATTGCGGCGGCGAAAGAAAACCCGTCATTGCGAGGAGCGTAGCAACGAAGCAATCCAGCGCGGCACATTCGTGCTGGATTGCTTCGCTTCGCTCGCAATGACGACAATCTTAAGCCGCCGCACGCAAATGCTCGACCAGCTGCCGCGCATAGGCCGGCAATTCCTCGTGGCTGCGCACGCAGATGGTCAGATCGCGCGCCGCCCAGGGATCGGTCAGCGCGACAAGCTTGATGGTCATGGTCTTCGATACCCGCCGCGCCGTGGTTTCCGGCACGATGCCGATGCCGACCCGGCATTCGACCAGGCGGCAGACGGCGTCGAAGCTGCGCAATTGCACGCGCAGCCGCAGCGGCCGGCCGATGCGCACCGCCTTGGCGGCAAGGAAGCGCTGGATGGCGCTGGAGCGGTCGAGCCCGACGAAGTCCTGATCGAGCACCTCCTCGAAGGCGATCTTGCTGCGCTTGGCGAGCGGATGATCCTGCGCCACCACCAGCACGAAGCGGTCGCGGCGGAACGGATAGGTTTCGAGCGCGCCGGCGTCGACGGTGCCGGCAACCACGCCGATATCGGCGACACCTTCGGCGATCAGTCCGACGATCTCGTCGCTCAGGCGTTCCTCGAGATCGACGCTGACATTGGGATGCGCGGCGAGAAACGATGACAGCGCTTCGGGTAGGAATTCAGTCAGGGCATTGGTGTTCGACAGCACGCGGATCTGGCCGGCGAGCCCGCCGCTATAGGCACCGAGATCCTCATGAAGCCGCTCGGCTTGCCGCAGAATGGTGCGCGCATGCTGCAACAGCGTGCGGCCGGCCTGTGTCGGCGTCACGCCCTGGCGGCCGCGCGTGAGCAGCGCGACACCGAGCACGTCTTCCATGTTGCGAATGCGTGTCGAGGCCGCGGCCAAAGCGAGATGCGCGCGCTCGGCACCGTGCGTGATGGAGCCGGCTTCGACGACGTGACGAAACAGGCTGAGATCGGCGAGATCGAATCGCATGGCAATGATGCTGCCTTCGCATTCTACGAAGTCAGGCTTTCGATTTTGCCCATTGTATTGCAGTAATTCAAGCCTATTCTTTCGTGGAATGCGAAATCGTTGTGCGCCACCTCTGTCCCGGTCAATGCACAGTGGTGCATTGCGAGAGGCCGGCGGATTGAGTAGGAACGGCTCCAAGCTCGCGCGTGCATGCGCAGCGGCGAATTTCGAAATGACACGCGATCGGACGACATAGATGGCCGACACCCGCACGCTCGAAGACCGGCGCCCCACCGAGCGGCCTATCTCGCCACACCTGCAGATCTACAAGCCGATGCTGACGATGATGATGTCGATCGTGCATCGCATTACCGGCGCGGCGCTCTATTTCGGAATGCTCCTTGTGGCCTGGTGGCTGATCGCCGCCTCGAGTCCGAATGCCTATGCGCGGTTCCAATGGTTCGCCGGTTCCTGGATCGGCCGGCTGATCCTGTTCGGCTATACCTGGGCGCTGATCCACCACATGCTCGGCGGCATCCGCCATCTGATCTGGGATACCGGCCGCGGCTTCGGCCCGAGCGAACGCGAATGGCTGGTCGCGGCGAACCTGATCGGCTCGATCGCGCTCACGGTCCTGCTGTGGATTTTCGTCCTTCTCACCATGGGAGTGTCGTGATGAGCGGACCCGCGCATATCCGCACGCCGCTGGCCCGCGTCCGCGGTTACGGCTCCGCCAAATCCGGCACCGAGCATTTCTGGCGCCAGCGGCTCACCGCCGTCGCCAATATTCCGCTCACCATCGCTGCCGTGGTCATCCTGATCATGCTGATGGGCCGCAATCAGGCGGCAACGGCGCAGATCCTGGGCTCGCCGACGGTGGCGATCATCCTGATGCTGTTCATTATTTCCAACTGTCGTGCACATGAAGATCGGCATGCAGGTCATCATCGAAGACTATGTGCACGAGGATTCCTCGAAGCTCACGCTGCTGATGGCCAACACGTTCTTCTGCTGGAGCGTCGGCGCGGTCGCCGTCTACGCGTTACTCAAAACGTCTTTCGGATTGTAAGCATGGCTGAGAACGGAACCCACGGAGCCGCGGCGCCCGGCGTCAACGGCCGCGCCTACAAAATCGAAGACCACATCTACGACGTCATCGTCATCGGCGCCGGCGGCTCGGGTCTGCGCGCCACGGTCGGCTGCAGCGAAGCGGGCCTGCGCACGGCGTGCATTTCCAAGGTATTTCCCACCCGCTCGCATACGGTCGCGGCGCAAGGCGGCATTGCCGCGGCGCTCGGCAATATGGGCGAGGACGATTGGCGCTGGCACATGTACGACACCGTGAAGGGGTCGGACTGGCTCGGCGATCAGGACGCCATCGAGTATATGTGCCGCAACGCGCCGGAAGCGGTCTACGAGCTCGAACATTGGGGCCTGCCGTTCTCGCGCCGCGAAGACGGCAAGATCTATCAGCGCCCGTTCGGCGGCATGACCACCCATTACGGCAAAGGCACCGCGCAGCGCACCTGCGCCGCCGCCGACCGCACCGGCCACGCCATGCTGCATACGATGTACGGCCAGGCGCTGCGCCATCAGACCGAATTCTTCATCGAATATTTCGCCATCGACCTGATGATGGATGAAGAAGGCCGCTGCCGCGGCGTCGTTGCGCTCAACCTCGACGACGGCACCGTCCACCGCTTCATGGCGCAGATGACGATCCTTGCCACCGGCGGCTATGGCCGCGCCTATGCTTCGTGCACCGGCGCGCATACCCAGACCGGCGACGGCAATGCCATGGTGCTGCGCTCAGGCCTGCCGCTGCAGGACATGGAGTTCGTCCAGTTTCACCCGACCGGCATCTACGGCGCGGGCGTGCTGATCACCGAGGGCGCGCGCGGCGAAGGCGCCTATCTCGTCAACTCAGCGGGCGAGCGCTTCATGGAGCGCTACGCACCGTCGGCGAAGGACCTCGCCTCGCGAGACGTCGTTTCCCGCGCCATGACCATCGAGATCCGCGAGGGCCGCGGCGTCGGTCCGAAGAAGGACCATATCTTCCTGCATCTCGACCATCTCGATCCGAAAATCCTGGCCGAGCGCCTGCCGGGCATCACCGAGTTGGCGAAGATCTTCGCCGGCTGTCGACCTCGCACCACCAGCCGGTGCCGATCGTGCCGACGGTGCATTACAACATGGGCGGCATCGCCACGAACTATCACGGCGAAGCGCTGATCAAGAAGGACGGCAATCCCGATCACATCGTGCCGGGCCTGATGTCGCTCGGCGAAGCGGCCTGCGTCTCGGTGCACGGCGCCAATCGGCTTGGCTCGAATTCGCTGATCGACCTCGTCGTGTTCGGCCGCGCCGCGGCGCACCGCTGCGCCGAGCTGCTCACGCCCGGCGACAAGCAGCCCGAACTGCCGAAGACTGCCGCCGATATGGCGCTGTCGCGGCTCGACAAGTACCGCAACGCCTCGGGTTCGACGCCGACCGCGCAACTGCGCGGCAAGATGCAGCACGTGATGCAGACCAATTGCGCGGTGTTCCGCACCGGCGAAGTGCTGGAAGAAGGCTCCAAGCTTATTCACGATGTCTTTAACGCCGTCGGCGACGTCCGCGTCTCCGACCGTTCGCTGATCTGGAATTCCGACCTGGTCGAGACGCTCGAATTCGTCAATCTGATCGAGCAGGCCGTGGTCACCATGGATTCCGCGGTGAACCGCACCGAAAGCCGCGGCGCGCATGCCCGCGAGGATTACCCGGACCGCGACGACCAGCACTGGATGAAGCACTCGCTGTCCTGGCTCGATCCCTCGACCGGCAAAGTCACGATCGATTACCGGCCGGTGCACACTTACACGCTGACCAACGACGTCTCCTATATCGAGCCCAAAAAGCGGGTGTATTGAAAATGGTTGAATTCACGCTCCCCAAAAATTCCAAGGTCGGCGAAGGCAAGTCCTGGCCGCGTCCCGCGAACAGCAAGGACGAGCGCGAATATCGCATCTACCGCTGGAATCCGGATGACGGACTCAATCCGCGCATCGACACCTATTACGTCGACTGCGGCGATTGCGGGCCGATGGTGCTCGACGGCCTCATGTGGCTCAAGAACAACGTCGACGCGACGCTGACCTTCCGCCGCTCCTGCCGCGAAGGCATTTGCGGCTCCTGCGCCATGAATATCGACGGCACCAATACGCTCGCCTGCACTAAGGCGATGAGCGACATCAAAAACACGGTGCGGCTCTATCCGCTGCCGCATATGGCGGTGGTGAAGGATCTCGTGCCGGATCTGACGAACTTCTATGCCCAGCACGCCTCGATCGAGCCGTGGCTGCAGACGGTGTCGCCGACGCCGCGCACCGAATGGCGGCAAAGCCACGAGGATCGGGCGAAGCTCGACGGGCTCTACGAGTGCATTCTCTGCGCCTGCTGCTCGACCTCGTGCCCGAGCTATTGGTGGAACTCCGACCGCTATCTCGGCCCCGCGGCGCTGTTGCAAGCGCGGCGCTGGCTGGTCGATTCACGCGATGAGGCTACCGGCGACCGGCTCGACGCGCTGGAGGACCCGTTCCGGCTCTATCGCTGCCACACCATCATGAATTGCACGAAAGCGTGCCCCAAACATCTCAATCCGGCGCAGGCGATCGCCGAGATCAAGAAGATGATGGTGGAGCGGCAGGTCTAACCGCTCAAGTCTAGCCGCTCAGGTCTAGGGCCGCTCCGATATTCATCCTGCAGCTTCGCGTTCGATCAGCGCGCGCTTGCGCTCGACGCCCCAAGCGTAGCCTGACAACGCCCCATCGTTGCGCACCACACGGTGGCAGGGAATGGCGACGGCGAGGTTATTGGAGGCGCAAGCGCCGGCAACCGCTCGCACCGCCTTGGGCGCGCCGATAGCGCGCGCAATCTCGGTATAGGTCACGGTCTTGCCGGGCGGGATCTCCCGCAGCGCTTGCCACACACGCTGCTGAAACGCGGTCCCGCGGACATCGAGCGGCAGGTCCAAACCGATGTTCGGAGCTTCGATCATGCCGACAACGCGGGCGACGAGGTGTTCGTAATCGGCATCGCCGCCGATCAGGCGGGCCTTGGGAAAGCGGTCTTGCAGGCTTCGCAGCAGGGCCTCGGGATCGTCGCCCATCAGGATCGCGGCCACGCCCTTGACGCTCGATGCCACCAGGATCGCACCGAGCGATGATTGACCGACCGCGAAACGGATGTCCTCATCGGTCCCGCCATCGCGGTACTTGCTCGGCGTCATTCCCAGCATGTCCGCGGTCTTCTCATAAAAACGGCCGGAAGAATTGAACCCGGCATCGTAGATCGTCGCGGTGACGGATTGGCCCTGAGCCAGGCGCTCGCGGACCCGTTTGGCCCGATGCGCTTCCATGTAGTCTTTCGGCGTCAGGCCGGTCGCCGCCTTGAACATGCGGTGGAAGTAGCTGGTACTCAGCTCGACCGCGTCGGCCAGGTCGGCGAGCGACAAGGGCTCTTCGCTTTGCTCGATCAGGCGGCAGGCCTTGGCCACCAGCGCGGCGTTCTGCGCATCCAAAGAGGCGCCATCCGGATTACACCGCTTGCACGGCCGAAAGCCGCTCGCCTTGGCCGCGGCCAAAGTGGCGTGCAGCGTCACGTTCTTCGGGTTCGCGGTCCGCGAAGGGCAGGACGGCCGGCAATAAACCCCCGTGGTCGCCACCGAATACCAGAACTGCCCGTCAGCCGCATGGTCGCGCGCCACGACGCGTGCCCATCGCGGGTCGGCTGCCGTCAGGATCGTTTTGCTCGCCGTTTTTGTGGCCTTGGTCATCTCTAAAACCTCGCGGATCAATTGCCGCGATTATGCCGAGCGAGACTATCGCCATCACTCCGGGTCTTGCTTTCAAATTGAAGATGGGGCGTCGACCCGGTTCTCGCTTGCCGGCGTATCCGGTCATGCGACACGCGTGATCGTCTCCTTGCCCAGATGGAAAACCTCGCCGGTCTCGAGTCGGAGTTCCATCGTGCCTGAATCCAGCCGCTTCATCGATCCGCGGCTTTCTCCAACAAGGTGGACGAGTTCGGCGACGACGCTGGCCATCGCCGGATTCTCCAGCTCGTCGCAATCTTCCCGCAGATACAGAGAGGCCATTCTGACGGGCCGTATCTTCCGGTAGGGCGGAGCGCACTCCGTTTCTTGTCGTCAAATCCGGCTCCTCCGCGAAAGCCAATTTGAAAGCAAGGGCCGGAGTGTCGAGATCGCCGCGAAAGCCGATCTTCAGGCGATACTTAGAAAAGGAGCCCGACCATGACCGACCTGATCCCCGACACCACGACCGAAACCCTGCGGTTCGGTTTTGGCGTCACCTCGCTCGGGATCATCGTGGTCGCGGAAAGCGCCCGCGGTCGTTGCCGCGCTCTTCATCGGCGACGATCGCGCCAAACTATCCCGCGACCTGAAACAGGCTTACCCGAAAGCCGAGCTGATCCCCGATCAGACCGGTTTGGAGGCGACCATCGCCAAGGCTGCCGCCTTGATCGACACACCCCATGTCGCAACCGACATGGCACTCGATCTGCGCGGTTCGCCCATGGAGCTGGCCGTCTGGAAAGCGCTGCAGGCGATCCCTCCGGGCGAGACGCGCAGCTATGGCGTCATCGCCAAAACTCTGCCGATGACGGCGACAGCGCAAGATGTCGGCGCAGCCTGTGCGGCAAACCGGATCGCGGTCGCCGTGCCCTGCCATCGCGTGGTGAAGGCCGACGGCTCGATCTCCGGCTACCGTTGGGGCGTGCAGCGCAAGCGCCGGCTGATCAATATCGAAGGAGTGGCCTGATGAAAGCGCACACCGCCGAGCCGATCGCGAAGCCGGGAGCAGCAGCCACAAAGGCGACGACGATCGAGGCCCGCGTGGACGCCATCGACTGGACCAAGGTCCATGCCGACCTTGATGCCCAGGGTTGGGCCGTCGTGCCCAAGCTCCTCACTGATGCGGAGGCGGACTCCGTCTCGGGTCTCTATCGCCAGGAGCACGGCTTCCGCAGCCACGTCATCATGAGCCGGCACGGCTTCGGCCGGGGCGAGTACAAGTATTTCAGCTATCCGCTGCCGCCCTTGATCCAGTCGCTGCGGACCGCGGCCTATTCCAAGCTCGCGCCGATTGCCAACCAATGGGGCGAACGCATGCGACAGCCGGTACGGTTCCCGGACGACCACGCCGCGTTCCTCGAACGCTGCCATCAGGCCGGTCAGGTCCGTCCGACGCCGCTGCTCCTGGAATACGCGCCGGAGGACTACAATTGCCTGCACCGCGACCTCTACGGCGAGCACGTTTTCCCGATCCAGATCGCGATTCTGCTGGACCAGCCCGGCGAAGATTTCGAGGGCGGCGAATTCGTGATGACCGAACAACGCCCCCGCATGCAGAGCCGCGCCATGGTGCTACCGCTCAAGAAGGGCGACGCGGCCATCTTCGCCGTCAACAGCCGCCCGATGAAAGGCGCGCGCGGCGATTATCAGGTGAAGCTGAACCACGGCGTCAGCAAACTCTACTCGGGCAAGCGGCATACCGTCGGCGTGATCTTCCACGACGCCGCCTGAGCCGATCGGAGAGCTAAAGTTTCAGCTTCCGTTTCCGCTGTCCGAGCGTGCGCAGGCGCAGCGCATTGAGGCGGATGAAGCCCTCGGCGTCGCGCTGGTCGTAAGCGACCTTGCCGTCCTCGAAGGTGACGAGGTCCTGATCGTAGAGCGAATATTTGCTCTCGCGCCCGGCCACGCTGGCATGGCCTTTGTAAAGTTTCAGCCGCACGCTGCCGGAGACGAATTCCTGGCTCTTGTCGATCGCCGCCTGCAGCATCTCGCGCTCGGGCGCGAACCAGAAGCCGTTATAGATCAGCTCTGCATATTTGGGCATCAGCTCGTCCTTGAGATGCGCCGCGCCGCGGTCGAGCGTGATCGATTCGATGCCGCGATGGGCGGCGAGCAGGATGGTGCCGCCCGGCGTCTCGTACATGCCGCGCGATTTCATGCCGACGAACCGGTTCTCGACCAGATCGAGCCGGCCGATGCCGTGCCTCTTGCCGAACGTGTTGAGCGCTGTGAGCAGCGCTGCCGGCGACAGCTTCTTGCCGTCGACCGCGACCGCATCGCCGCGCTCGAATTCGATTGAGATATATTCCGGCGTGTCCGGCGCTTTCGCCGGATCCTCGGTGCGCGAATGCACGTAATCCGGCACCTCGCCGGATGGGTCTTCCAGCACCTTGCCTTCGGACGAGGTGTGTAGAAGATTCGCGTCGGTCGAGAACGGCGCCTCGCCGCGCTTGTCTTTGGCGATCGGGATCTGGTTCTGCTCGGCAAAGGCGATCAGCGCCTCGCGCGACTTGAAGTCCCATTCGCGCCACGGCGCGATCACTTTCACGTCGGGCTTGAGCGCGTAATAGGACAGTTCGAAGCGAACCTGGTCGTTGCCCTTGCCGGTCGCGCCATGGGCGACGGCGTCGGCGCCGACCTTCTCGGCGATCTCGATCTGCTTCTTGGCGATCAGCGGGCGGGCGATCGAGGTGCCGAGCAGGTATTGCCCCTCATAGACCGCGTTGGCCCGGAACATCGGAAACACGTAATCGCGGACGAACTCCTCGCGCAGATCCTCGATGAAGATGTTTTCCGGCTTGATGCCGAGCGTCAGCGCCTTGGCGCGGGCCGGCTCAAGCTCCTCGCCCTGGCCGAGATCGGCGGTGAACGTGACCACCTCGCAGCCATAGGTGGTCTGCAGCCATTTCAGGATGATCGAGGTATCGAGCCCCCCGGAATAGGCCAGCACCACCTTTTTGACATCGCCTTTTGGCATTGAAACAAACCTCTTTGAACACCGAACCCTCTTTGAAATTCTTTGACCGGACTATCCAATTTTCGCGGACTATAGGGGGGTACGGGCGCGACGCAAGCCGGGAATAAGCATGGAAAGCCTGATATTCCGAGGCCGGCCGGACGACAAAAACGAATGCGAGCAATGGAGCCTGGTGCGCCATGTCGACGACACCGAGGACTATGTGGTGCAGGAGCACGTCAAGCTGGACGAGGTTCTCTCGGGCCGTCCCTATATGCGGCTGGTCAAGCGCATGACGGTGACCGAGTTTCTCGCCACCGATCAGCCGGCCGCGGTCAAGCAGAGGCTGCAAGCTGTTCTCGCGGCGCAACCAATGCCACCAAGTCTTGAACACGCGTAGACCTGAACACGCCTAAAGACTAAGATCAAAGATCGCCCCGGCCTCTTCCCTGCCCGGCAAAAAACGCACTAAGCTAATCCTCCGCCGGATCGTATGGAGGGGCTTATGCGGGCGACGCTCACCACGATTATCGTCATCGCCATGCTGCTCGGCATCGCGGTCGGCTATGCCTGCCACACGCTGTGGCCCGATCCCGGCGTCGCCAAGTCGATCTCCGATTACATCTCGCTGATGACCGACATCTTCCTGCGCCTGATCAAGATGATCATCGCGCCCTGGTGTTCTCGACGCTGGTGGTCGGCGTCGCGCATATGGGCGATCCCAAGATCGTCGGGCGCATCGGCGCCAAGGCGATGCTCTGGTTCGTTTCGGCCTCGCTGGTGTCGCTGCTGCTCGGCCTCGTCCTGGTCAACATCCTGCGGCCGGGCGACAATCTCAATCTGCCGCTGCCGGACGCGCAGTCCGCGACCAATCTGAAGGTCGCCTCGCTGTCGGCGAAGGAGTTTCGTCGCGCACCTCGTGCCGCGCTCGATCGTCGAGGCGATGGCCAATAACGAGATCCTGCAGATCGTCGTGTTCTCGCTGTTCTTCGGCGTCGCCTGCGCCGCGCTCGGCGAACGCGCCCAGAAGCTGGTCGAAGGCATCGAAGAACTCTCGCACGCCATCCTCACCATCACCGGCTACATCATGAAGCTCGCGCCGCTCGCGGTCTTCGCGTCCATGGCCGCGATCGTCACCACGCAGGGCCTCGGCATCCTGGTCACCTACGGCAAGTTCGTGGCTCGAGTTCTATATCGGGCTCGTGGTGCTGTGGGGACTGCTGGTCGCGGTCGGCTATCTGTTCTTCGGCGGTCACGCGATCCGGCTCGTGCAGCTGGTGCGCGAACCGTTCCTGCTCGCATTTTCGACCGCGAGCAGCGAGGCGGCCTATCCGAAAATGATGGAGCAGCTCGAGAAGTTCCCGGTCAGCAAGAAGATCATCAGCTTCGTGCTGCCGATGGGCTATTCGTTCAATCTCGACGGCTCGATGATGTATTGCACCTTCGCGGTCATCTTCATCGCGCAGGCCTACAATATTCAGCTCGGCATCGGCCAGCAGATCACCATGCTGCTCCTGCTGATGCTCACCAGCAAAGGCATGGCCGGCGTGCCGCGCGCCTCCCTTGTCGTGATCGCCGCGACCCTGGCGAGCTTCAACCTGCCGGAGGCAGGTCTCCTCCTGATCATCGGCATCGACCAGTTCCTGGACATGGGCCGCTCCGCCACCAATGTGATCGGCAATTCGCTCGCCACCGCGGTGGTGGCGAAGTGGGAGGGCGAGAAGCTGCACCACCCGGCCGAGTCCGCACCGCTGCAACAAGCTGCGTGAGCCGTGTCATGCGCGCGCGCCGGCTTCTTCTCGGCTTGGTATTCGCGGTGGCTTTCATCCTGCCCGCCGCGGCGCAAGATGTGGGCGTCCTATCGGGGACGCTGAAGAAGATCAAGGACACCGGCACGATCACGCTCGGCTATCGCGAGAGCTCGCTGCCGTTCTCCTATCTCAATCACCGCCAGCAGCCGATCGGCTACTCCCTCGACCTGTGCCGCGAAGTGGTCGAAGAAGCCGCAACCGAGCTCGACGGCATGGGTATCAAGATCACGCTCGCGCCGGTGACGTCAGCCGACCGCTTCGACAAGGTGAAATCGGGCGCCGTCGATCTCGAATGCGGCTCGACCACAAGCAACCTGCAGCGGCAGAAAGACGTGGCGTTTTCGCCAGTTTTCTTCGTCGCCGGCACCAAGCTCATGGTGCCCAAGGAACTCGAGCATCGCCTCGTATCGCGATCTCGCCGGCAAGACCGCGGTGGTGACCGCCGGCACCACCAATGAGGGCGCGCTGCGCACACTGTCCGACAAGCAAAAGCTCGGCATCAATATCGTCACCGCGCGCGATCACGCCGAATCCTTCGCCATGCTCGCCGCCGGCAAGGCGGACGCCTTCGCCACCGACGACGTGCTGCTTTACGGCATCATCGCCACCGAGCCGGCCGCGCACGACATGAAGGTCGTCGGCGAGTATCTGTCCTACGATCCTTATGGGCTGGTCTTCCGCCGCGACGATAAAGGCTTTGCCGCCGTGGTGGAGCGCGCCTTTGCGCGGATGGCGGAGGAGCGGCGTCTGACCGAGCTTTACAACAAGTGGTTCATCCGCCGCCTGCCGACTGGCGAGACGCTCAATCTGCCGATGAGCCCGCAGCTTGCGGAAATCTTCCAGGTGCTCGGCCAGCCGTCGGAATAAGGTTAGGGAGCTTTGGAGGGCCGCGCGTAATTCATCAGCCTGCGCAGACCTTCGCGGATTCCGTCAGCGACCCGCACCAGGAACGCCTCGATGGCGTCCTCACTGAGAGCGGTCGCGGGCCAGCGATAGATCAGGCCGTAGATCAGCCAGATTTCGAGATAGACGAAAACGCCGCCAAAGACGACGTCGCTGAAGAAGTGCCCGCCGCCACCGATGCGCAGGATGCCGACGGCGGTGCCGAACAGCAGCGCCGCGCCGAAGGCGAGCGGCTGCAATTCGAGCGGCGCCAAAGCGGCAGGAGCCATGGTCCAGAACGCACCGGACGGTTCGCCGGCGACGAAAGAGCAATTGTTCGGGCATTCGCCGCGCGGGTCCCACCACGGCGTGAACTTGTCGGTGCCGCCGAATTGCTGCACGTCGATCGGACGCGACCGGCCCCAATGATCCTTGAGAATGACATTGGTGATGATGCCCGGCCCGAGCGCGAGCGTCGCGATCAGGAATATAGCGGCGCGGCCTTCGATCAGCATGCGCCGGTGCGGCCAGATCAGCTTGCCGACGATGGCAATGCCCGCCGGCAGCACGAGCACCGTCACGATCAGCCGCGCTGCCTCGCGGGCGTGCTGGACCCACGGCTGGCCATTGATGCCGAACAATTTGCGGCTCGAATTGAAACTGATACCGGCGAGATCGAGATCGAGCTGCGGATCGACGGCGCAGAGCACGCCGACCACGACGGCGACGGTGAGCGCGATCGCAAGCCCGGTGCGATTCATGCCGGTCAGCTCCAGGCGCCGGCGCGGCGGCCGGCGAACAGCCAATAGACCAGTCCGCCGGCGATACCGGCGGCAGCGAAGACTTCGCGCTCATGCATCATGTCGGCGTTGGGCGACGTGACATAGCCGCCGAAATCGAGCCCGTAGACGGCGGCGAGCGCCAGCGCAGCGCCGATCACGCCATAGATGACGATCGAGCGCAGCCTGAAGCCTTCGGCAAGGATGATGGCGAGCAAGGTGGGGAAGAATCCGATCGCGAAAATGATCACGGCGCCGATCCCGATCGTCACCCACAAGGCCACCGTCGGCACGTCGCCGGATTGGCCGAGCGATTGGCCAAGCACCTGCAGATCGTTCCAGTTCGGCGCCAGCGTGCCGAGCGTGAGCACGGCAGAAGCCGCGATGCAGGCGCAGATATAGCCGACCAGCATCATGACGAGACGGAAGAGCGCGGTCATATCAATCCGTGATCGCCGTCAGTCTGTGATAGCCATGGCGCGCAGCGCCAGGCGCTCGCGGGCGGAGAGCTTTTCGGTCGCGCTTTTCAATTGCCCGCAGGCGGCGAGAATGTCGCGGCCGCGCGGCGTGCGCACCGGCGAGGCATAGCCGGCATCGAACACGATCTCGGAAAACTTCTCGATCTGCTCCCAGTCGGAGCATTCGTAGGCCGAGCCCGGCCACGGATTGAACGGGATCAGGTTGATCTTCGCCGGAATGCCCTTGAGCAGCCGCACCAGGGCTTTGGCGTCGACCAGCGAATCGTTGATGCCCTTGAGCATTACATATTCGAAAGTGATGCGCCGCGCATTGGAGAGGCCGGGATAATCGCGGCAGGCATCAAGCAGTTCGCGGATCGGATATTTGCGATTGAGCGGCACCAATTGGTCGCGCAATTCATCGGTCACCGCATGCAGCGAGATCGCCAGCATGGAGCCGATCTCGGCGCCGGCGCGCGCGATCTCCGGCACCACGCCCGAGGTCGACAGCGTGATGCGGCGCTTGGAAATGCTTAAACCCTCGCCGTCGGCGACGACGCCGAGCCCGTCGCGCACCGCCTCGAAATTATAGAGCGGCTCGCCCATGCCCATCATCACGATGTTCGAGACCAGGCGCTTTTCCGGCTCAGTCCCCGCGGGTGCGGCGGCGCGCTGCCAGTCATCGAGCCGGTCGCGCGCCAGCACCACCTGACCGGCGATCTCCGCCGCCGTCAGGTTGCGCACCAGCCGCTGGGTGCCGGTATGGCAGAACGTGCAAGTGAGCGTGCAGCCGACCTGGCTCGAAACGCACAAAGTGCCGCGATCGGTCTCGGGGATATAGACGCATTCGACCTCATGCGGGGCGCCGCCATGCTCGCCCGGCAGGCGCAGCAGCCATTTGCGCGTGCCGTCGACGGAAATCTGCTCGGCGGCGACTTCGAGACGATCGAGCGTGAAGCGCTCCTGCAACACCGCGCGCAGCTCCTTCGACAGCGTCGTCATCGCGTCGAAATCCTGCACGCCGCGGACATAGAGCCAGTGCCAGATCTGCTGCGCCCGCATGCGCTGCTGCCGCTCCGGCACGCCGGCGCTGCCGAGCGCCTGCGCCAGCGCCTCGCGCGACAGCCCGACCAGCGACGGCTTGTCGGGCGCGCGATAGTGCTCGAGCGGAAGTTTCTCGACGAACAGCGCCGAGTTCTTCTTGGTATTGGCGGTCATTGAAACAGTCATGTCGATCTAGAGCCGGTAGCGAGCGCGCAAAACCTAGATGGGGTTGTCGATCGCTTTTGTCCTCCCCTCGCGGGGCGAGCCGGAAAGCGAAGCCGGGCTGGGCTGCCCCTCATTTCGGGTAGGGCGCAGGCTCAGCGGCTTCTATTTGCATTCCTGGGCGGCCCGGTCGAGGGCCTGGGCCAAGCCCTTGAGGGTGAAGGTGTCGCTCGATTGCGTGCCCTTGGCGGAAACGCCCTTGATCACCGCGGTTTGGCCCGACCGCATGGCGTTGACCATATTCGCCTCATCGGCGGCATTCTTGATCCAGGCCCCGTCCTGCTGGGTGTAGAGCTGGAAACTGGTCGAACCGACCGACGCAGTGGCTTCCGCGCCGGGCTTGAACGGATAGCCGATGACAATCGAGACCTCGTTGGTCACCTTCTCGGCCGGGCGCGTCGAAATGAACATGAAAATCGGATTGCGCGGCCGGTTGGGCGGGACCGTGTCGGACGACGACGGTTTGGCGATGGCGAAGCAGACCTTCTTGCCGCCCGGAGACGCGGTATAGGCGCCCCAGTCGGCATATTGGCCGAGGAGCTTCGGCTGCACACCGCCCATGGGCGGCGGCACCGCGGGTTTGGACGGCGCCTCAGCCGCGGGAGCGGCCGGCTTTGCTGCAGGTTTGGTCTTCGGCTTGGCTGCCGGCGCCGCGGTCTGCTGTGCGGCGGCGGGGGCGCTTGACAGCAAGGCAGCCGTGAAGGTGGCCGCCAACATTGCCGTAAGTCGCTGCGAACAGCAGCGTCAGCGATACCAACGGCGAACGGACAAAGAGCCCCCGGTGACGGATGTGCATCGGCCCTCGCGGAAACGTCCCCGGGCAATTGATAGCAAACCTGTCACATTTAATCCAATTGCTGCGAAAAGCGGCGAAAGTCGCGGGCCTGTGCTGTGCCGTTTTGAAGCAATGGGGCGCGGCCGCTCAGGACTGATTCGGTGCACCGCCAAATGTGTGATGCGCAACACAGCCAAATTACCTCTCCTCGCCGAATAATCCGGAACACTGAACGATATGCGACCTGGGGTGGCGGCATCCGCATTACGGCGGGCCACCGCGAGAGCAAGGTGAGGGGTAGAACTGCCGTGAGTCTGACAGAGTGGACGCACAACGAGATTCCCTCGCCGTCCGCGCGGACGGTGGCGAGGCCGGGAGCCAATTTCGATGCGCTGTTGACGGCCGTCGGCGCCGATCGCGACAGCAAGGCGTTCTCGGTCCTGTTCGACCACTTCGTGCCGCGGGTGCAGGCGCAGATGCTGCGGCTTGGCCTGGCGCCCTTTGCCGCAGCCGATGTCACCCAGGACGTGATGGAGACGATCTGGCGCAAAGCGCATCTGTTCGATCCACGCAAGGCCGCCGCGACCACTTGGGTTTTCCACATCGCCCGCAATCGCCGGATCGATGTCAAACGGCGCAGCCGCGAGACGATCTGCGCTCTCGAGGATTTTTTCGACATCCCCGATCCCGCCGCCGGCAGCGACGACTGTGTCGATTCCACCAGGCGCGAGGCATGTCTGCGCGAAGCTTTGCGCGAGTTGCCGGCCTGACCAATTTGCGCTGGTCAAGCTTGCCTTTTTCGACGGCCTTGTCACATACGGAGATTGCCGCGCGCACGAAACGTGCCGCTCGGTACGGTGAAGTCGCGGCTGCGGCTTGCGTTCTGCCGGCTGCGCCGCGCGCTCCTTGAGGCGGGCGTGACCGAAGCCTGAGAAGCCTGATATGAGTTCGGCATGAAAGCCGTTCTCTGCCGCAAGTTCTGTTCGCCCGACGAACTCGAACTGGTGGATCTGCCCGAGCCGCAGGCCGGACCCGGCGAGGCCGTGGTGCGCATCAAAGCCGCGGCGTTGAATTTCTTCGACACGCTGATCATCGCCGGCAAATATCAGCACAAGCCGCCGTTTCCGTTTTCGCCCGCGGCGGAATTTTCCGGAATTGTCGAAAGCGTCGGCGCGGGCGTGACCGATGTCGCGCCCGGCGACCGGGTGATGGCGAATACCGGCTGGGGCGCCGCGCGCGAAGCGGTTGCAGTGCCGGCGAACATTTTGGTCAAGGTGCCCGATGCGCTGGATTTCGATCGCGCCGCGGGGCTCACCGTCACCTATGGCACGACGCTCTATGCGTTGCGGATTCGCGCGGGCTCAAGCCCGGCGAAACGCTGGTCGTGCTCGGCGCCTCCGGCGGCACCGGCCTTGCCACCGTCGAGATCGGCAAGGTCATGGGTGCCCGCGTCATCGCCTGCGCCTCCTCCGACGAGAAACTGGAATTCGCCCGCAAGCACGGCGCCGCGGACACCGTGAACTATGCCAGCGAGGATCTGCGCGCCGCGCTCAAGCGGCTCGGCGGCGAGCACGGCATCGACGTCGTCTATGATCCGGTCGGCGGGCCCTATGCCGAGCCGGCGGTGCGCTCAATGGCCTGGGACGGCCGTTATCTGGTCATCGGGTTTGCCGCCGGCGAGATCCCCAGAGCTGCCGCTCAATCTCGTGCTGCTGAAGAACTGCGACATCCGCGGCGTCGCCTGGGGCGCCTGGGTGACGCGTGCGCCGCATAAGCAGCGCGAACTGATGCGCGACATCGTGATGTGGGCGGCGCAGGGCAAGCTCAGCGCACATGTCCACGCAACCTATCCGCTGCCCGACATCGCGTCGGCGCTCAAGGCCATCGCCGACCGCAAGGTGATGGGAAAGATCGTGCTGCACCCTTAGCTGCCCAAAATGGCCCGCAGTCATGCCCCTAAAATCCGTGCGTTACGCGCGCCGCATTCGCTCCAGCATCAGCTTCGCGGCCTGCCGATGTTCCGGCTTGATATGTGCGGCAAATATCTTTCATGGCGCCTGCGAGCACCGCGGCATCGTCGGCAACGCCAAGCACCGGAATGGAATCCGGAATCAGATCGTCCGGCACCAGGAAATAGGCCACCGCGCCAACGAGCGCGAGCTTCACATAGAGCGGCGTGTTGCGATCGAACGCGCAGTAATGCGCGGTGAGCGCATCTTCGACAAAGGGAATATTGGCTGCTTCGCGCTTGAGCTTGTTCCAGATCCGCTGCCGCAGACCGCTCTCGTCGGCAGCGAGCTGGCGGGTGCGCTCCGCAAAATGCTGCCAGTTATTTTGCCAAGCATTCGCGCCAAGATCCCCGCAGTGAGTCCTGCCAGGAAAATCCCTGCCATGCGGCGGCTTGCTCGCGGAACCACATCGGCCCCTCCTGCATCGACATTGCCGATATGAAAATTGGCCCCGAAAGGCGACGGCCGCAAGGCCGCATTTCATCCCGCAATCTTGTCCATCGCCTCGGCGAGCTTGATATCGCGCTCGGTCAGCCCGCCGGCGTCATGCGTCGACAGTGTGACCTCGACGGTCTTGTAGACATTGAACCATTCCGGGTGGTGGTCCATTTTTTCGGCGACCAAAGCTGCCCGCGTCATGAAGCCGAAGGCTTGACTGAAATCGGCAAACACGAACTTTTTGCTGATGGCGTCACGGCCGCTCGCCTCGCTCCAGCCCTTGAGCCGGCCGAGCGCGGACTTGCGCGCCTCTCCTGAAAGCTTCTGGCTCATCCGTAACTCCCGCGCGTTATGTGCCGCGGCAAAGGCCGTCGGCCTGAAACACCTTGCGAATGGTATAATTTAGCAAACAGCCCATTTAGCAAACAGCCCATGGAGCAAACAGCCATGGCCGCGCGAGGTTCCGTTCGGTCCGCCGAGCCTCGCAATTCTCGTGCAAAACGTGATCCCCGTCATACGGCCGTCCTGCCGGCCGGGTTGTGATAAGTTAATGCACGCAGGCGTGAACGCTTGGCCAAAGTCGGGCCACAAAGCTTGGGGGAGATAGGTCTTGCGCGGCTCATACCCGGTCGCGACATCGCCGCAGCGACGTCTGTCGGCGAAGGCCAAGTTGGAAGCTTGTTGGAAGCGTTTGTTAGAAGCTCAGAGGCATATTAGGATTCAGCATGCCGCCCGGACCGCGCCGCCTACCCCTGGCTGAAAAGTTATGGCTGTTCCAGCGGGCCGAAAGCGCCCGTAAGTCGGCGGGGGATTCCCCTTCGGGACGCGCATTGGGTCGGATGATGAGCATGGAGTCGCTCGAGCATAGGGTGCGTAACCGTGTGCGCATGTTCCTGCGGCACACCTGGCTCGTCGCCATTGTCGGCACGCTTGCGCTCGGCGGGCTGGTTGCTGCCGGCGTCTACTACACCCAGGAGCGCGAGCATCTGCGCATCGCCGCGGGCCCGCTCGACGCGCGCTTCGTCGGCGTCCTGTCCGATCAGATCGTCAACGAGCACCGCAACCTGCATCTGCAACTGGTCCCGATCGACAGCGTCCAAGGCGTTGCGCAAGCCATGGCCAAAGGCGAGGCCGATCTCGCCATCCTGCCGAGCGATCTCGATGATACGTTGAATTGGCCGGTCGTCGCCATTCTGCGGCAGAACGTGGTGGCGCTGATCGTTCCGCCGCCCGTCAAAGCCAAACCCGAAGAGAGCGCTGCAAAGCCGGGTAAGGCTGGCAAAGGCGCGAAAGCCAGCAAAGCCGGCAAAGGCGCCCAGTCCGGCAAGAGCGCCAAAGCCGCGAAGAGCGACGACAGCGACGACTCCGGCGACGACAGCGACCAGCGACGCCAAATTCGGCAAGGTCACCGATCTTGCCGGCAAGCGCATCGGCATCATCACCGGCAACGAAGCGACGCGTGGACTGCTTGAGATGGTGCTGAGCCATTACGGTGTAGCGCTCGATAAGGTGAAAATCTCCGAGATCGCACCGAAAGATGTCGCGGATGCCGTCAAGAACAATATGGTCGACGCGCTGTTGGTCGCCGGCCCCGCCACCGGCAACGCCATTTCCGAGGTGATCACCGCGGCAACGCAGGACGGCGTTGCGCCGAATTTCATCGCTATCGACCAGGCCGACGGCATCGCCAAGCGCCGGCCGGCTTTCGATTCGGTCAGCATCGATGCCGGCACGTTCGGCGGCCATCCGCCAACGCCGAGCGCCGATCTGAAGACGCTGAGCTTTGGTGAATATCTGGTGGCGCGCCGATCGGTAAGTTCGTCCGTGATCGCGATTTTGGCCAAGACGATCTATACGTCGCGACAGGCGATCGCGACCGCCATGCCGCGGGAGATCAAGATCGAGGCGCCCAAGACCGACAAGGACGCCGACATCGTCACCCATCCCGGCGCGCTTGCTTATCTGACCGACAGCACGCAGACGTTCTTCGACAAATACGGCGACGATATTTTCTACGGCCTCTTGATCTTCCCGATTTTCGGCTCGGCCATCGCCGGCGTCGCAAGCTATATGCGCCGCGATACCCGCACCAAGCGGCTGCGGCTATTGCAGCGGGTGCTGGATATGGTGCGCAGGGCGCACACGGCGCAGAGCCTCGAAACGCTGGACCAACTTCAGATCGATGCCGATAATCTGGTGATCGCCATCATTCATCTGAGCGAGCACGAGGAACTCGATGACGCCGTACGCATGTCGTTTGGCTTCGCGCTCGACCAGCTGCGTTTCGCGATCGCTGCGCGGCGCACCGCCATCCTGACCATGCTGGGGTGGCGGGAGTCGCGCCGACGGCGATTGCGCCGACCGAGTGCAGCGGCCGAATCCGAGATCGCCGCAGAATAGTCACGGGTCGCGGCCGGAGCCGCCGGAACCCCGTTACGGGCACCGTCATCCTTAATGCGCGGGCGTCATTGTGCCCTGCACAAACTTCGATTGCTTCCGGCGCAAAAAGCCCTATATACAGCGCACAAACGCGGGCCCCATGGCGCCCTTTTCGGCGCCCTCGAGGGGCCCGCCTTTGATTCCTGGAACCGACATATGAACCTGCGCAATATCGCCATCATTGCCCACGTCGACCATGGCAAAACCACCCTGGTCGACCGCCTGCTGCAGCAGTCGGGCTCGTTTCGCGACAACCAGCGCGTTGTCGAGCGCGCCATGGATTCCAACGACCTCGAACGCGAGCGCGGCATCACCATCCTCGCCAAGGCGACCTCGCTGGTCTGGAAGGACACCCGGATCAACATCGTCGACACCCCCGGCCACGCCGATTTCGGCGGCGAGGTCGAACGCATCCTCAACATGGTTGATGGCGCGCTGGTTTTGGTCGACGCCGCCGAGGGGCCGCTGCCGCAGACCAAATTCGTCGTCTCCAAGGCGCTGAAGATGGGCCTGAAGCCCATCGTCGTCATCAACAAGGTGGACCGCAGCGACGCCCGTCCAACCGAAGTCGTCAATGCGGTGTTCGATCTGTTCGCGGCGCTCGACGCCAGCGACGAGCAGCTCGATTTCCCGATTCTCTACGGTTCCGCCAAGCAGGGCTGGATGGCCACGTCCGAGGACGGCCCCAAAGACCAGGGCATGGCGCCGTTATTCGATCTGGTGCTGCGCCATGTGGCGCCGCCCACGGTCGAGGACGGTCCGTTCCGCATGCTCGGAACGATTCTCGAATCCAATCCCTATCTCGGCCGTATCGTCACCGGCCGCATTACGTCCGGCTCGGTGAAACCGAACCAGCAGGTCAAGGTCATCGACCGCAACGGCGAACTGATCGAAGAAGGCCGCGTCACCAAGGTGCTCGCCTTCCGCGGCCTCGAGCGCGCGCCGATCGAGGAAGGCTTTGCCGGCGACATCGTCGCCATTGCCGGATTGCCCGAGGCGTTCGTCTCGCACACGCTGTGCGCGCCGGAAGTCACCGAGCCGCTGCCGGCGCAGCCGATCGATCCGCCGACTTTGACTATGACGTTCCGCATCAACGATTCGCCGCTTGCCGGAACCGAAGGCGACAAGGTGCAGAGCCGCGTCATCCGCGACCGGCTGCTGCGCGAAGCCGAAGGCAATGTCACGCTGCGCATCACCGAATTGAACGAAAAAGACTCGATGGAAGTCGCCGGCCGCGGCGAATTGCAACTCGGCATCCTGATCGAGACCATGCGCCGCGAAGGCTTCGAGCTCGCGGTGTCGCGGCCGAAGGTCCTGTTCCAACACGGCGCGTCGGGCGATCTGCTCGAGCCGATCGAGGAAGTCGTCATCGACGTCGACGAGGAACATTCCGGCGTGGTCGTGCAGAAGATGGCCGAGCGCAAAGGCGAGATGATCGAGATGCGCCCGTCCGGCGGCGGCCGCGTGCGGCTGATCTTCTACGCCCCGACCCGCGGCCTGATCGGCTATCAGGGCGAGCTCCTCACCGACACGCGCGGCACTGCGGTGATGAACCGGCTGTTCCATGCTTACGGTCCGCATCGCGGCGAGATCGTCGGCCGCAGGAACGGCGTCCTGATCTCGACCGACCATGGGCGACGCAGTCGCTTACGCGATGTGGAACCTGGAAGATCGCGGCCCGATGATGATCGAGCCGGGCTGGAAGGTCTATCGCGGCATGATTGTCGGCGAGCACACGCGCGGCAACGATCTCGAAGTCAACGTGCTCAAGGGCAAGAAGCTCACCAATATCCGCACCCACTCCAAGGACGAGGCGATCCGGCTCACGCCGCCGATCCGCATGACCTTGGAAAAGGCGCTGGCCTATATCGAGGACGACGAACTTGTCGAAGTGACGCCGAAATCGATCCGCCTGCGCAAAAAGCTGCTCGACCCGAACGATCGCAAGCGCGACGAGCGGCGCAAAGAAGCCGAGCGCGTGTAACCAAATCCGTCGTCGCGCCTTGCGCGCGGCGGCGGAGGCTGACCGCACGCCCATCCTGTCACAAATTGCGACACCTTCGGAACGTCTCCGGCGCAAAAACCCGGAAAGCGTGACGCTATTGCAACAGGGTGTGGGGATCGCCCGCTAGCGCCTGTATTTTTTTCTTCGCAATTCTGGCCAAGGCCGATCTTTTGGCTAATAATCCGGATCGTTAACTGAACGTGAATCTTGGCCCTTGAGTTGCCCGGAATTGCTTGCTTTGATCGAGGCACGAGCATCGCATCATGAGCACAGTCCTTATTGAAATTCGCCGCGCCGGGTCGCGCGACGCTGGCGACGTCGCCGAAGCCCATGACGAGGCTTGGCGCGCGGCCTATCAGGGCATTATTCCGGGCACCGAACTCGAAAAGCTGATCAATCGCCGCGGTCCGGTCTGGTGGGAATTGGCGATCCGCAAAGGCAGCCGCATCGCGCTTTTGCAATTCGGCGACAAGATCGCGGGCTACGCCAATTACGGCCGCAACCGCGCGCGCAGCCTCTATTATGACGGCGAGATCTACGAGCTTTATCTGCGGCCGGAATTCCAGGGGCTCGGCTTCGGCCGCCGCCTGTTCACCGCGGCGCGGCGCGACCTGCTGCAGAGCTCGATGAAATCTTTGATCGTGTGGGCGCTGTCGGAAAACGAGAACGCGACGGAATTCTATCGCGCGCTCGGCGGCAAGGCGGTAGCACGCTCGTCGGAGAAATTCGGCACCCGCGTGCTCGACAAGGTCGCGTTCGGCTGGAACAGCTGAACCCAGTTCACACTTCCGGCGGCGGCAGGTGCGCCTGAAGACAGGCGGCGTGCAGCGTATTCATCAACAGGCACACGATCGTCATCGGCCCGACACCGCCCGGCACCGGCGTGATCGCGCCGGCGACCTTCACGGCTTCGGCAAAGCAGACGTCGCCGACGATCTTCGATTTGCCGTCCGGGCCTGGCACCCGGTTGATGCCGACGTCGACGACGGTGGCGCCCGGTTTGATCCAATCGCCGCGAATATATTCGGCGTGGCCGATGGCGACGAACAGCAATTCGGCGCGGCGGCAGAGATCCGGCAGATTGCGGGTATGCGTATGTGCGATGGTCACCGTTGCGTTTGCAGCCATCAACAATTGCCCGAGCGGATTGCCGACGATATTGGAGCGGCCGACCACGAGCGCATCGAGCCCGTCGAGCGACGGACGAACCGAATTGGCGAGTTTGATGCAGGCGATCGGCGTGCACGGAATAAGCGTCGGTATTTTCGCCGCCAAGCGGCCGAAATTGATCGGGTGAAAGCCGTCGACATCCTTTTCCGGCGCGACACTGCGGATCAACGCGGGTGGTATTGATCTGTGGCGGCAACGGCAGCTGCACCAGTATCCCGTTCACCGCCGGATCGGCGTTGAGTCTTTCGATCAGCGACCGAGCAGCGCCGTTTCGCTGGTATCGGCGGGAAGGTAATGATCGAACGGCTTCATGCCGGTTTCGACCAGCGCGCGCGCCTTGCTCGCGACATAGGTCCTGCTCGCGGCATTGTCGCCGACCAGAATCACCGCGAGGCCCGGCACCAGGCCATGCGCCGCGGTCAAGCGGCGGGTCTCGGTGGCGAGCTTGGCGCGCAGATCGGCGGCGATAGCTTTGCCGTCGATGATTTTCGCGCTCATGCTGTCCCTCTTGCGGTGCTGATACCTTGCGTCATTGCCGTTCGCGCAGCCCCTCTTTACGCAGCCCTGCGCGCGCATGTCGAGCGTGACAGCCGCTCCGTGCAGCTTCGCCGCAGTAGTTCGCAGACGGCGCCAAGCCATCGCGCTCAAAAGACGTTGGGGATGATGTAAAGCTCGATCACGCGCTGAATGAAGATGATGATCAGGAAACAGAATCACCGGCGAAATATCGATACCGCCGAGATTGGGCATGAAATTGCGGATCGGCCGCAGCGCCGGCTCGGTGATACGATAGAGAAAATCGCCGATCATCGCGACGACCTGGTTGCGTGTATTGACCACGTTGAAGGCGACCAGCCAGGAAAAGATCGCCATCGCAACCACGATCCACATGTAGAGCGAGAGAGCGATGTCGATGACTTCGAAAAGAGCGCGCATGGTCCTGCTTCGGCTTTAAGAATGGCGGAAACTAGCCATTTGCCGGTTCCCGGACAAGCCGCAAAGGGCGCGAGCCCACCGGCTTCGGCAACTATCCTTGACACCCGGGAAACGCCGCCCTAAATGGCCCGCACTCGCCGGACCGGCCCTTTCCGCCGGTCACAGCCTTAGGCGGGGGCCGTAGCTCAGTTGGGAGAGCGCCTCGTTCGCAATGAGGAGGTCAGGGGTTCGACTCCCCTCGGCTCCACCAGCCTTCGCTCGCTGCGCGAGCTTACGGCCCGGCAAGCCAGCCTGAAATCGGAATTCCTTCCTCGATGGCCCTCCGTCATGCCCAGTTTCGTCCCGGGCATCCCGAAAAGCATGGCATTTTTGCTGAAACGGCCGGGACAAGCTGCGCTGTGACCGATAAACAACGGCAGCAATGACGCCGAGTGATTCCACGCCCGAAATATCGCTTTGGCGCCACCCCGCCTTTATCCGTTACCTCTATGTGCGGGTGGCCGCGTCGGTCGCGCTGCAAATCCAGGTCGTCGCCGTCGGCTGGCAAATGTATGCCCTGACCGGCAGTCCGTTCCGGCTCGGCTTGATCGGGCTCGTGCAATTCATCCCGGCGATCTGCCTGTTCCCGTTCACCGGCCATGTCGCCGACCGCTTCGATCGGCGCTGGGTCACATTCATCGCCGAGGTCGCCGAAGCCGCGGCGGTCGCCGTGCTGGCGATTGCGAGCCTCGCCGGCCATCTGACGCCGAATCTTCTGCTCGCCATGGCCTTTGTCATCGGCATCGGCCGTGCCTTCGAACAGCCGAGCGTGCAGACGGTGCTGCCCAATATCGTGTCGGCGAAAGTGCTGCCCAATGCGGTGGCCGCATCGACCTCGGGCTCGCAGACCGCGGTCGTTGCCGGCCCCGCGCTCGGCGGCATTCTGGTCGCGCTCAGCCCGACTATCGTCTTCACTGTCTGCGCCGTGATCTGGGTGACCGCGGGCGTCGCCATGATCACGGTGAAAATGCGACGGACGGCGGCGACGCGGCCGCCGCTCGACGTGACGACGCTGTTCAGCGGCCTCACCTTCATCGCACGCCACAAGGTCGTGCTCGGCGCCATTCTGCTCGACATGCTGGCAGTGCTGCTCGGCAGCGTCATGGCGCTGCTGCCGATCTTCGCCCGCGACATATTTGTCATAGGCCCGCTCGGCTTCGGCATCTTGCGCGCGGCGCCCGCGGTCGGCGCCATCGTCACCGGACTGCTGCTGGCGCGCTGGCCGGTTTCCAATCGCGTCGGACGGGTGATGTTCATCACCGTGACGATTTTCGGCATCGGCACGATCCTGCTGGGGCTGGCACCAAATTTCATTTTCGCCATCGCCGCGATGGCCGTCATCGGCGCCTCCGACACGATCAGCGTCGTCATTCGTCAGACCATGGTGCAACTGCGCACGCCGGACGACATGCGCGGCCGGGTCTATGCGGTGAATTCCATGGCCGTCATCACCTCGAACCAGCTCGGCGACTTTCGCGCCGGCGCCGCGGCGGCCTTTTTCGGCACGATCCCCTCGGTGCTGATCGGCGGCCTCTGCATTCTCGTCGTGGTGGCGATTTCGCGGCTGATTTTCGTCGAGCTCTACGCGGCCGACCGCTATGACCTGGCCAAATCCTGACCCGCGAGCTTGATCCCGAAAAGCTTGCCCTTGGACTTGATCCGAGGGTGGGTACCGGTTTTTCGGACAAGATCATACTGCAACTGACATGGCTGGAAGCGCGCTTGCACCTACGGCATCATAGGCTTAGGGGAAGGCATCTCCGGGCGGCATAGATCAGAAACTGGAAGGATAAGGCATGCGATTGCTGATTATCCGTATTTTAGGGCTCGTGCTTGCGCTCGGGATTATCCCGTTACCCGCGCATGCCGCAGCCGCCTGCGGCGGCGATTTCAGCACCTGGCTGCAAGGGCTCAAGCAGGACGCCGCCGCCAGCGGCGTGTCCCAGCGCACGATTGCGTCGGCGCTCGCCAATGTCACCTATGATCCGAGCATCATCGCCCGCGACCACGCTCAGGGCGTATTCAAACAGAGCTTCGAGCAATTCTCCGGCCGCATGGTGCCGCCGCGGCTGTCACGCGGGAAGCTGATGCTGCAGCAATACGGCTCGGTCTTCGTGCGCATCGAACAGCAATTCGGCGTGCCGGGCCCGGTGATCGTGGCGATCTGGGGCCTGGAAACCGACTACGGCGTCAATACCGGGAAATTCCCTACCGTCCGTTCGCTGGTGAGCCTGGCCTACGATTGCCGACGGCCTGACAAATTCCGCGGCGAAGCGATCGCGGCGCTGCAGATCATCGACCGGGGCGACATGGCGGCATCCGACATGCGCGGCGCCTGGGCCGGCGAGATCGGCCAGACCCAGTTCCTGCCGTCGTCCTATCTGAAATATGCCGTCGATTATGACGGCAACGGCCGCCGCGATCTCATTCACAGCGTGCCCGACGTGCTCGCCTCGACCGCCAATTATCTGAAAGGCTATGGCTGGCAGCGCGGCCAGCCATGGGGCGAAGGCACTCCCAATTTCCAGGTGCTGCTGCAGTGGAACGCGTCGCAGGTCTATACCAAGACGGTGGCCTATTTCGCGCAGCAGCTCGAGGCCTCGTGGCACTAGCGCCTACGTGGCGAGCCAGCGCTCGAGAAAGACGCTGAGCCAGGCCCGCGCCGAATAGTCGTACACGGCGCGATCAGCGAAATGAGTGTGGCGCGGCCGCGCGCCGGGCAATTCCATGCGGTCATGCCCGCGCGTCGTCCATTTGTGCATCATGGCGTGAGTGACGTCGGGGTGAAATTGCAGCGCGTAAGCGCGCCCGGCGCGGATTGCCTGCACCTCGAACGTATCGCCTTCGGCGAGAAGTTCGGCGCCGGGCGGCACGTCGAAGCCTTCGCGATGCCATTGATAGACGCGCTCCGGCCAAGTCTCGACCAGGGAGAGACCGGCCGTCGTCGGCCGGATCGGGTAATAGCCGATCTCGGCATGGCCGGTCGGGTGCTTGAAGACTGTGCCGCCGAGCTGGCGCGCGCACATCTGCGCGCCGAGGCAGATGCCAAGAAACGGCTTGTCCTCCTTCAGCGGCACCGCGATCCAGTCAATCTCTGTACGGATGTAGTCGTCGGTGTCATTGGCGCTCATGGGACCGCCGAAAATGACGGCGGCGGCGTGTTCGGCCATGCTGCCCGGCAACGCATCGCCGAAGCGCGGACGGCGGATATCGAGCCTGTAGCCGAGCTGTTCGAGCGCATAGCCGACGCGGCCGGGGGTCGAGTGCTCCTGGTGCAGGACGACGAGAATCTGCTGTTGCATCAGCCTTGAGCGAACACGTGTTCGCCAGCGAAATCAATGTCGCCGCTACAAGGCTGGCTTGCGGCGTCTCACCGCGGTCGCGTATCAGCGTCTGCCGGTGCGCTGATCGATGATCGGCAGCAGCAGAGCATGCGGAGTGAAATGCATGAACGACACCGCGAGCTTGTTGCCGATCCCCGCGACCACGACACGCTCGCCGCGCATCAGTCCGTCGTAGCCGATTTGCGCCACGCGGTCGGCAGGCAATTCGATGATCGACGCCGCGGCCGGCAATTCCATGCTGGCGCGCGCCTGGAATTCTGTCGGTACCGGGCCCGGACAGAGCGCGCTCACTCTGATGCCGCGGCCGGCCCATTCCTGATGCAAGGCCTCCGTGAAGGAGAGTACGTAGGCCTTGGTCGCGTAATAGACCGCCATGCCGGGACCCGGCAGGAAGGCCGCGATGGATGAGACATTGAGCAGGCCGCCGCGATGGCGCGCCAGGCTGTCGACATAGCTGAGCGACAGTTCGGTGAGCGCGCGCACATTGAGATCGATCATGGCGAGCTGCTCGTTACGGTCGAGCTTTGACGCCTCACCGGTCAGGCCGAAGCCGGCATTATTCACGACGAAATTCGGCTCGAGCCCGCGCGACGCCAATTCGGCTGCGATCTTCGCTGCTGCATCGCGTTGTTCGAGATCCGAAACCAGCACTACCGGCCGCGGCCGCCCGGCTTTGGCGATCTCGTCGGCCAGCGCATTCAGGCGATCCTCGCGCCGCGCCACCAGAACCAGTTCATGACCGTTGGTGGCAAAGACCCGCGCCAGCTCGGTGCCGATGCCGGACGAAGCGCCGGTGAGCAGCGTGACCGGCTTCATGCATCGCTCCTCTCGGTCTCGGCGTCGTCGCCGTCCTCACCGCTGATATGCCGCCGCAATTCGATGCGCTCGCGCGGCGACACGCCGAGAAGATCGGCGGCGCGCCACACCAGATTGTCTTCGAGCTCGTCACGCTTGCCGTCGGCATAGACGATCTCCCACATCATCTCGATGATGCGCAAGCGGCCGGCTTCGTTGAGCGAGCGATTGAGCGCATGGGTGAAATGGTAGAGGTCGACGGATTCGCGTTCGACCGCGGTGGCCTTCTCGATCAGCTCCGCGGTGGCCGCGTCGTCGAGCGAGAAGTTCTTTTTCAGAATGGCGCGCAGCTTCTCGCCTTCGCTCTGTGATACCTCGCCGTCGATCGCGGCGGCATGGACCAGAAGCGCGGCGGCGGCGAGCCTGTAATCGTCGTCGGCGAACTGGCTCGGATGTTTCCCGCCATCGACAAAATCGGAGATGAAAGTCTTGAAAGCTTCGAACATGCCAAAATTCCGTTGCGCCATCCTGCTGCGACCGGCCTTATATCGCGGCATTAGCCGACGGGTTCAAGCCTGCAGTGGCAACGCGATGCCGATAAGTCCGCCGCTTGCTTAAATCCGCGAATGCGCCTTTGTTAAAGGCCCTTTCCATTCGACCCGCCCCCCGGACCGCTCAACCTTCGGCCGAGATGACCGCGACGACACGAACACAAGTGGCAATCATCGGCGGCGGCCCGGCCGGCCTGCTGTTGTCCCATATCCTGCACAAAAACGGCATCGACAGCATCGTTCTGGAGCGCCAGACCCGGCAATATGTGCTCAAGCGCATTCGCGCCGGCGTGCTCGAAGCGGGCTCGGTCGCGCTGTTGCGGGAGGTCGGGCTCGGCGCGCGCATGGATCGCGACGGCCATCCTCATGACGGCTCGGCGATCGGCTGGGAGGGCCGGCCGCGGTTCTTCATCGACACGTTCAAATATACCGGCAAGCGGATGATGACCTATGGCCAGACCGCGATCACCGAAGATCTTTATGCAGCGCGCGATGCCGCCGGCGGACAGATCGTCGACGAGGCCGCCAATGTCCGGCCGCACGATCTGACCTCGGGCCGGCCTTATCTCACCTATGAGAAGGGCGGCGTGCAGCATCGCGTCGATTGCGACTATGTCGCCGGCTGCGACGGCTATCACGGCGTCAGCCGCGCCTCGATCCCTGCCGATCTGCTCAAGACCTACGAGAAGGGCTATCCGTTCGGCTGGCTCGGCATCATGTCGGAGACGCCGCCCTACAAGGACATGGTCTATTGCTATCACGATCGCGGCTTCGCGCTCGCCTCGATGCGCAATCCGATGCTGAGCCGCTATTACATCCAGTGCGACCTCGACGCCAAGCTCGACGAATGGCCCGACGACCGCTTCTGGGAAGAGTTCAAGGCACGCTGCCCCAAAGACATGGCCGATGCCATCGTCACCGGTCCGTCGATCGAAAAATCAATCGCGCCGCTGCGCAGCTTCGTCGCCGAGCCGATGCGCTATGGCAGATTGTTCCTGGCCGGCGATGCTGCTCATATCGTACCGCCGACCGGCGCCAAGGGTCTCAATCTCGCGGTCTCGGACGTGTTCTATCTGTCGCGGGCGCTGACGGAAGCCTATCGCAGCGACAAGACCCATTACCTCGATTGCTATTCCGACATGGCGCTGCGCCGCGTCTGGGCGTCGGCGCGGGTGTCGTGGTGGCTGACGCTGTTGCTGCACCGCTTTCCCGACGAGACGCCGTTCGAGCGGCAGATGCGCTTCAACCAGTTCGACTATCTGCAGGCTTCGGAATTCGCACAAGCCTCGCTGGCCGAGCAATATGCCGGCATGCCGTTCGAGTCCTAGAGCATGATCCCGAAAAGTGGAAACCGGTTTTCGGAAAAGATCATGCTCAAATAAAGCTACGCGCTGATGACGCGTGCCTGCGGCTTGGCGTCCGCGCCGGACGCTTGCGGATCGAGCCCTTCCAGCGAGCGGCGCGCCGGCTCCACGCCCCAGAAATAAATGGCGACGATCTGCACCGCAACGAGCCCGATCATCAGCCAGACCACGCCGGGCAGGCCGTAATTGGCGATGAGCGCGGTAACCACAAACGGCGAGATCACCGTAGCGCCGCGACCGAGCGTATTGCAGATGCCGTTGGCGCGAAGGCGGATCTCGGTCGGGAACAGTTCCGGCGTGTAGACGCCGAACAGGATCGCGGTCTGCACGTAGATCGCAACAATCAGCACGGCGCCGATCGCCAGCACGATCTCCGGATTGGATGCCGCGTTGGAATAAGCATAGAACCAACCGGCAATGATGGTCGCGAGCGAAGCACCGATGATGCTCCAGCGCCGGCCCACCGCGTCCGAAAGATACGCGCCCAAGGCGCAACCGACCAGTGAAGCGCCCGCCAGCACTGCGGTGTAGGTGAGCGAATCGGTAACGGTGAGCCCTTGCCGCTTGAAGAATTGCGGCAGGAAGATCACAAAGCCGAAGATCAGCGTGTTGATGGTGATCAGCAACCAACTGCCGACCAGAAGGCGCTGCAGGATCGGCGGGCGAAACATCGCGGCCGCAGTGAGCTGCGGAATTGGCAGCGGACGACGCCGGCGCCGGTAATGTGCCGGAACCCGCGACTTCCTTCTCGATCGTCTGCATCAGCGCTTCTGCCTCCACGGTGCGGCCTTGCGCCTCGAGCCAGCGCGGCGATTCCGGAAGATTCTTGCGCAGATACCAGACGACCAACGAACCCAGTCCGGCAATAACGAATAGCGGGCGCCAGCCCCATGTTGGGATGATCAGCCGGCTGAGGATCGCGGTGACCGGAAATCCGCACACAGTCAGAAAAGCCATGAAGGCCAGCCAGCGTCCGCGCGTCGCTGGCGGCACGAATTCGGTCAAAGTCGAGTAGCCGACCACAATCTCAGCGCCCAGCCCGAGGCCCTGGATGAAGCGGCAGATGTTGAGCTGCGTCATGTCCTGCGCAAAGGCCGCCGCCAAAGACGCGAGCCCGAAGATCAGGAGATTGACCTGATAGGTGAAACGCCGCCCGAATTTGTCGCCGACAAAGCCGGTAATCAGCGAACCGATAGTCATGCCGAGAAAGGTCAGCGAGATAAATTGCGAATTTCCGGCCGGCGTCGAGAAGTGAGTTTGAATCGTCGCGAACAGCACACCACTGGCGACATAGAGATCATAGCCGTCGAAGAACATTCCGGCGCCGACGAGCCAGAAGATCCGATAGTGGAACGACGAAATCGGAAGCCGGTCGAGACGCGCGCCGGCATTGACGGCCATAGTCGCCATGGTGGCCATAATCCCCTCCCACCAAAGTCTTGCCCCAAGTCTCGGCTTATTCGCCGAATTGGCAGGGATGCTAGCCGAGATGGGAGGGCCGCACCACCGGGTAGTCAGGCCGACGCACGGTGCACTATGAAAAGGCCCCCGCAATATTGGAACAAGCCTAGCGGACTTTGCCTGGAGACAATGCTGATGCCCACGTCACTGATCGATTCCTCAGTCTTTCGCGACATCTTCACCACCGAGGCCATGCGGCGGGTTTTTTCCGACGAGAACCGGGTGCAGAAATATCTCGATTTCGAGGCGGGCCTGGCGCGGGCGCAGGCGACGGCTCGGCATCATCCCGAAAGAGGCCGAAGAAGAGATCGTGCAAGCATTGCCATGTCGGCGAGATCGATTTCGGCAAGCTGAAGACCCAGACCGAGAAGATCGGCTATCCGGTGCTGCCGGTGGTGCAGCAGCTCGTGGCCCTGTGCCGCGACGGGCTCGGCGAATGGTGCCATTGGGGCGCGACCACGCAGGACATCACCGACAGCGCCACCGTGATGCAGATTCGCGAAGGGTTGATCCTGATCGAAGGCAGCCTGACACGCATCTGCGATGCGCTGGCTAACCTCGCCAAGAAATATCGCGACACGCCCATGGCCGGCCGCAGCAATCTGCAGCAGGCGGTGCCGATCACCTTCGGCTACAAGATGGCGACCCTCCTTGCCGGCTTCGAGCGCCACCGGCAGCGCCTGAAGGAGTTGCGCCCGCGCGTTCTGGTCGGCGAATTCGGCGGCGCCGCCGGAACGCTCTCTTCGCTGAGCGGCCAGGGTCTCGCAACGCAAGCCGAACTGATGAAGGAATTGGACCTCGGCCAGCCGGCGATCGCCTGGCACACGGTGCGGGACACCATTGCCGAAGTCGGCTGCTTCCTCGGCCTGGTCACCGGCAGTTGCGGCAAGATCGCCTTCGACGTGAAGCTGCTGATGCAGACCGAAGTGGAGGAAGTCTATGAGCCGTTCCACGAAGGCCGCGGCTCGTCCTCGACCATGCCGCAGAAGCGCAATCCGATCTCCTCGGTCTATATCACCGCGCTGACCTCGGTGGTGCGCCAGCAATCGGCCGCCTTGCTCGATGCCATGGTCGAGGATCACGAGCGCGCCACCGGCCCGTGGGAGATCGAGTGGATCGTGCTGCCGGAAATTTTCTCGTTCGCCGCGGGCGCGCTCGGCCAGACCGAATTCGTGCTCACCGGGCTTCAGGTCGACGAGAAGCGGATGCGCGCCAATCTCGACATCACCAAGGGACTGATCGTTTCGGAGGCAGTGATGATGGGGCTCGGCCCCTATCTCGGCCGCCAATACGCGCACGATCTGGTCTATGACATCTGCCGCAAAGTGGTGGCGACCGGCCGGCCGCTGGTCGACCTGCTCGCCGAGAATGCCGAGATCACCAAGCACCTCGATCGCGCGGCTTTGGCCAAGCTCTGCGATCCCGGCGAATTATCTCGGCGAAGCCGGCGCCATGGTCGATCGTGTCTTGGCGATGCGTAAGTCGCAATCGTAGTGCACGTTCCGTCACCCTGAGGCGCGAGCGAAGCGAGCCTCGAAGGGCGACGGCCCCGGCGGTTGAGAACCATCCTTCGAGGGCCGCTTCGCGGCCACCTCAGGATGACGGTGGGCTTGCTGAATTACTCCGCTGCCGCTGCTTTCGCCGCTGCCTGTTCGCGCACGAATTTGTCGATCGCCAATTGATCGACCTTGCCGGAGCCGAGCAGCGGCAATTTGTCGAGCATCACGACCTCGGCCGGGAACATCAGTTCAGCAGCATGCTTGCTGCGGGCATAGGCCATGAAATCGGCCCGCGTCGCGCCATGCTTGTCGGTCACCATGATCAGCCGTTCGCCCTTGCGCGGATCGGGCACCGCCGAGACCGCCGTCACGCTGTTTGGCCACAGCTCAGCCGCCAGCATTTCCACGGCCGCGAGCGACACCATTTCGCCGCCGACCTTGGCAAAGCGCTTGGCGCGACCCTTGATCGCAATAAAGCCCTCGGCTGTCGATAATGACGATGTCGCCGGAATCGTGCCAGCCTTCGGGCGGCGGCTCGAGCACGCCCGGTTTGTCGGCGCGCAGATAGCCGAGCATCACGTTCGGCCCGCGCACGAACAGCCGGCCGCCCTCCTCGACGCCTTCGACCTTTTCCAAGTCGCGCCTCCATGCTGGGCAGAAGCCGCCCGACACGTGCCGAACTTGTTGAACATCGGCGTGTTGAGCGCGAGCACCGGCGACGTCTCGGTGAGGCCGTAACCTTCGAGAATGCGCAGGCCGAATTTTTCCAGATAGATATGACGCGTCGACGCCTTCACCGGCTCGGCACCGGCGAACACATAGCGCAGCGACCGGAAATCGTAGGGATTGGCCATGCGCGCATAGCCGTTGAGGAAGGTGTCGGTGCCGAAAATCGCGGTAGCGCACCAGCCGTAAATCAATTCCGGCACGGTGCGGTAATGCAGCGGCGACGGATAAAGATAAAGCGGCACGCCGGAGATCAGCGGCAGCACTGTACCGCCGGTGAAGCCGAACGAGTGGAACACCGGCAGCACGTTGAACAGCCGATCCTCGCGGCCGAAATCGACGCGGGCTGCGACCTGCGCGACATTGGTCAACATATTGCGATGCGACAGTACGACGCCCTTGGGCAGGCCCTCGGTGCCGGAAGTGAACAGGATCACCGCCCAATCGTCAGGCTTGCGCGCAACCAAGGGCTTCTTCCAGCTCAGTAGTCCGCGCAACTTGTCGAGAGAGCCGATCGTCTTGCGGATGTCTTCCAGATAAACGATGCGCACCTGCTTCTGCAGCTCGGCGACAACGTGATCCAGCCGGCCCCTCTCGACGAAGGCGCGTGAGGTCAGGATGGTATCGACTTCGGCGGCGCGGCAGGCGCCAAGAATATTGGTCGCGCCGGCGCTGAAATTGATCATCGCCGGGACGCGGCCCGCCGACAGCACCGCAAACGTGGTGACGACGGCGCCGTTCGACGTCGGCAGCATGACGCCGAGCGCGTTGCCCTCACGCCCGAGCGGCATCAGCTTGCGGCCGAGAACCGAGACGCCGATCAGAAGCTTCTTGTAGGTGAGCTGGCCGGAGACCGGATCCTCGGTGGCGAGCCAATCCGGCCCGTGGACCTTCGCCGCTTCGATCAGGGCTTCGACCAAGGTGCGGTCGGTCTGCGTCGTGCGGTACATCATGTTCGACATGATGGTGTAGAGCGCGGCGCCCGCGGCTTGGCGGCGTTTGCGGCCTTTGATTTCCGGGTCGACCCTGAGCTTCACCGGTTCGAGGATCGTGACGGTGATTTTGGGGAACCAGCGGCGGCGCACCTGCTGGTCGGTGAGCCGGCTGAAAATGGTCGTCTCCGGCCCTTCGAGGCGCACCGGCACCACCATCGCATCGGCCTTGTCGGCGATCATGCCGGCGCCGTCATAGACCTTCATCAAGCCGCCGGTGACGGTGATGCGGCCTTCCGGGAAGATGACCAGCATATTGCCGTCCTTCACCGCGTTGATGATGGCGCGCATCGAGAACGGCTTCAGCGGATCGAGCGCCATCGTGCGCACGAATTTGAGGAACGGCTGAATCCACCAGCGCTGCGACATGCCGACATCGATGGCGAAGACCGGACGCTTGGGCAGGATCGAGACCGCCAGCGGAGCGTCGAGGAAGCTGATGTGATTGAGCGCAATGATCGCGTTGGAGCCGGCCTTGTCGATATTCTCCAGCCCTTTGACCTCGAGCCGGAAAAAGGCGCGGAACACGATCGAGAGGAAGTCGTTGAGCCAGCTCGCCGGCATGGTGAAGCCGATGGCGACGGCGACCAGAAGCGTGGCGGCGCCGATCAGAGCGAACAGAGCCGGCATGCCCAAGCCGAACTTGGCGAGCCCGGCGAAGACAACCTGCGCCGACCACCATGAAAGCGGCATTGAGCACATTAACGGCGGCGATCACGCGGGCGCGGCGATCGGTTCCGGCCCAGACCTGAATGGCGGTGAAGACCGGCACGATGAACAGGCCGCCGGCAATGGCGAGGCCAGCAAGATCGACGGCAAAATATGCATGCTGTGTCGCGAAGCGAAATACGTGCCGATATCCATCGGACTTGCCGCCGGCGTTAGCGCCGATGCGGTCCAACCGAGATCGATCGCGAACAGCCCGATCAGCACCGCACCGACCAAAGTCGGCAACAGCACGATGCGGCCCGGCGGCAAGCCAAGCCGCAAGACCCGAACCGATCGCGACCGAGACGGAAAAGATGGTAAGGAACAGCGTACCGACCTGTTCTGTGCCGCCGATGTTGTCTGCGACAAGCGGCGTTAGAAACGACAGAACCAGCGCACCGACCAGCCAGAACCAGCTTGCGACGACCGCGCCCCACCACAGCCGCTTGTCGCTCCACACCTGCTTGAGCAGCGAGCCGGTCGAAACAAGAACATTATAATTGATGGGAAGATTGGGCGCGCCGGCAGGAACCTTTGGAATCAACAGACTCGACCCGAAGCTCACAAGCGCGGTCAGGATCATCAGCCAGGCGAAATGGATCGGATCGCTATGGCCGTTGGCGGCCAGGCCAGCAAGAATCGTGCCGATCAGAATGGCGAGGAAGGTGCCGCCTTCGACCAGCGCATTGCCCGACGGCAATTCCTCACGCGGCAAGCAGGTCCGGCAGGATGCCGTATTTGACCGGACCGAACAGCGAGGCGAGGCATGCCGAACAGGACGACCGCGAAAAATAATACGCGTCAGCGAGTGGAACGCAAAGCCCGCAACGCCGATCAGAGCGGCGCCGATCTCGACGAACTTGACGCGCTGGGCGACGAAAGATTTGTCGAAACGATCGGCCAATTCACCGCCAAGGCCCGACAGAAAGAAAAACGGCGCAATCAATGTCGCGCCGGCGAGCTGGATCAATGACGCGGCATCGGCGCCCTACATTTCGATAGACGATGATGAAAAGCAACGCGGTCTTGAGAAAGCTGTCGCCGAACGCCGCGAAGAACTGGCACCAGAACAGCGGCGCGAAACGCCGCGACGACATCAACGAAATGGACATGGTGTGGACCTGGCTTTACGGCGCGCGCGCCGTTCCTCTGTCGGACATCCGCTTAGTGCATGATCGCGAAACCTGGAAACCGGTTTTCGGGACACGGCTAAGAATTGGCTCACTCGACCGGCGCCGGCTTCCACCGTGAGTTTAGCCGCAGGCTGCTGCCTTGGCGACGGAAGCGTTGGCGAGACCGGCGCAAGGCATAGTGACGCGGAGCGCACCTTCCGGCGGCGATTTTCCACGAATTCTCACGTAAAATCAATAAGAAAGCTCTCAATTGATAGCGCTGCGGCAAGGCCCTATTGTGCCGCCCCTTCCCCACCCATTTTCACACCACCTCTGGGTCACTCAGGACGGACAACAGGTTCATGCTGCACTTATCGGCCACCCGGCGCGCATTCATGATTTCGGCGGCGGCGCTCGGCGCCTCCACGCTCAGCCGTACCGCTTTTGCCGACACTTATCCGAGCCGGCCGGTCCGCATCGTGCTGCCGCTCGGTCCCGGCGGCGTCGGCGACATCTCGGCGCGCATCGTCGCCGACAAACTGTCGGACAAGCTCGGCCAGCGCTTCTTCATCGAGAACCAGCCGAGTCCCGACGGCCTCATTGCCGGCCGCACCGTGCTCAACGCCGCGCCCGATGGTTATACGCTGCTGCTGCTGACCGGCGGCATCGCCAGCTCGATCCCGCAATACAAGGAATTCCCGCTCGACATGAAATCGCTCGTGCCGATTTCCTCGATGGGCTATTTCGACTGCCTGATGGTCGTCAACGCCAAATCCGATTTTCAGAATCTCGGCGACTTCCTCAAGGCCGCAAATGCCAAGCCGGGCCAGTTCAACGTCGGCACGATCTCGGCCGGCGGCGTGCAGAACCTCACCGCCAATTATTTCAAGCAGGCGAGCGGCGCCAATTTCGTCATCGTGCCGTTCCGCACCACGCCCGACACGGTCGTGGCGCTGATGCGCGACGACGTGCAGATGGTGGTCGATTTTTACGCCGCGCTGAAGTCCGGGTTGGACAGCGGCCAGTTGCGCGCCATCGCCTGGACCGGGCCCAAGCCGTCGCCGGCGCTGCCGAACGTGCCGACCGCGACGGCGCAAGGCGTGAAGGATTTCCACGCGGCATCCTGGAATTCGTTCTATGCCAAGGCCGGAACACCGCAACCGGTCATCGATACGCTGAACAAGGCGCTGCACGAAGTGCTGGCCGATCCTGAGGTCAAGCAGAAGCTGCTCGCGCTCGGCATCGATTCGCGCGCGTCGACGCCGCAGGAAATGGCGCAGCAATTACAGGACGACACTAAGCAGTGGGCCGCGGTCATCGAGCACGCCGGCATCGAGAAGAAGTGAGGCGCAGCGTCACGCGCTGATTAGGCCTCATTGCGAGCGAAGCGAAGCAATCCAGAGCCGCTCGCGCCGAGGCTGCATTGCTTCGTTGCTATCGCTCCTCGCAATGACGAGATAACTGGAGCTAAAACCCCGGAGCGTGCTCGACCTGCTCGTACCAGTCGAAGCCCATGTCCTTGACGATGCCGTTGCTCATCACGATGAGACGGCACTCCTCGCCGGGCTTGGCGAAGTGCTGATGCATGGTGAAGGGCGGGATGTAGACGTAGTCACCGACCGTCCATTCGAACTTCTTCGGCGTCTCGGCCCATTGCCAGTCGAACGCTTCGAGGCAATCCCATTTCAGGTCCCAGTGCAGATCGTAGCCTGAGCCTTCGACCACGAAGAACAATTCTTCCCACATGTGGCGATGTTTGCCGGAGCGCTCGCCGTCCTTGAGGAATTGCATAAAGGCTTCGACGCAGCACTCGCGCGTATGCATCTTCTTGTTGACGAGATGCTTGATCAGGCCGTCGGGCGAGCGCTCCCACGGCATGTCCTTGCCCTTGATTATGTTCGGCCGTGTCGCGTAGTCGGCGCGAAATTTTTCCGACTCGACCATCGCCTCGGCGAGGAAGTTGCTGCTCTCGGAGCCCGACAGCGCGGCTGCTTTATCTTGGAACGACGACTGCATGTTTGTCCTGCTGGCTTCGTAAAGACTCAGATATCGGTCGGCGGATGGAATTCCGTGATGCCGGGCGGCAGCTTGTCGGTCGGCCACTCCACCATTTTCTGAAACAGAAGGTGCATGAACAGGAACAGCGGCTTCGCCTTGAACACGAACAGGATCGATGATTCCTTGTCGTCGTCGTTGAAGTGCTGATGCACGCAGCCGTTTTCGACGATCATGACGTCGCCGGCCTCCCACTTCATGTAGCGGCCGTCATGCACGTCATGGCCGTGGCCCTTGAGCACGTAGAACACCGCGCTGTTGAGATGGCCGTGCTTCTGGCCGGCATTGAGCGGGGCATAGCATTCGATGTGGGACTTGATCGACTGCACGATATTGACCGCACTCGGCGAGATGACGTGCTTGCCGTACATCGCCGGCCCCCCTTTCCAGGGATGGTCCTTCGATGAATAGACCCGCGGCTCTTCGAGCAGCTGCTTGTAGATGTGACTATAGGTGCCTTCCAACGCGCGCACGAAAGTGCGCTTCTTGGCCCAGCGGTCCCATTTGCCGTGCTTGATCTCGTCGGCGTCTTCCTGGGACGGCTTGTTATGGCCCAGGCCTGGGGTCTCGTGTTCGAGCATTCCTGTCATGCGCGCTCCGTATTCTCGCGGTGCTGCGGCGCAGGCGGTTTTCGCTCAGAACGACTTAAGAACAAGGTCCCGGAAACCGCCTCGCGTGGCGCTTCGCCGTGGTCCTTACGGGATTTCCGCGGGCTGCGCAATCGAGCGGCGAGCACCGCCGCGACAACCCGCAATAGCCGCCGCGCTGGCGGATTGGCCACACCGGGCTAGAATAAAAAATCGTTGAGATCGGGAGGATGCGGAATGCGAGTGGAGGCGGCAGCCGAAGCAGCGCGATGCTTGGTCGGGGTCTTGATGGCCGTCGCTGGAGCGATGGCAGCCTTCATGCCGCAAGCCGCCCGCGCGCAGGGCCCCGCCGCCTTCTATGCCGGCAAGACGGTCGAGCTCGATATCGGCTACAGCGTCGGCGGCGGCTATGATCTCTATGGCCGACTGCTGGCGCGGCATCTCGGCAAGCACATTCCCGGCAGTCCGACGATCTTGCCGAAGAACATGGAAGGTGCCGGCAGTCTGCGCCTAGCCAACTATCTCTACATGGCCGCCCCGCACGACGGCACGGTGATCGGCACGCTCGCCCGCGGCATTGCCTTCGATCCCCTGCTCAGCGAAGGCGGCGCGGGATATGACGCGACCAAATTTTCCTGGCTTGGCAGCGCCAATAACGAGGTCGCCGTCTGCGTCGCGCTGAAAAGCTCAGGCGTTGCGAGTTTCAATCGACGTCTTTACAACCGATCGCTGACGATCGGCGCCAACGGAGATCGCCGACGATACCTACCAGTTCCCCGCCGTGGTCAATGCGGTGCTGGGGACCAAGTTCAAGATCGTCACCGGCTATCCCGGCGGCAACGATGTGAGCCTTGCGCTCGAGCGCGGCGAAGTCCAAGGCCGCTGCGGCTGGTCATGGTCGAGCGTGATGACGACCCGGCCGAACTGGGTCAAAGAAGAAATCGTTGTCGTGCTGGTGCAGATGTCGCTGGCCAAACATCCCGATCTGCCAGACGTGCCGCTGATCATGGATTTTGCCAAGACCGACGAAGAGCGGCAGATTTTCAAGCTGATCTTTTCGCGCCAGATCATGGGCCGGCCGTTTCTCGCCCCGCCCGGCCTGCCGCCGGACCGGCTCGCCGCACTGCGCAAAGCCTTCGACGACACCATGACGGACAAGGAATTCCTCGCCGACGCGGCGCAAAATAAGATTCGAGATCGATCCGGTGTCCGGCACCCAGATCCAGGCCATGATCAGGGAAGGCTACGAGACGCCGCCCGACGTGGTGAAGAAGGCCTCCGCAGCGTTGAGATAAGGCGCCTCTGCCTAAATCAACCCGGTCGCCTCACGCAACGCCGGGAACATGTCGCCGAGCAGCGATTGCGGCCAGGCGACTTGCAGACCCCACTGGAACACGACCCAGCAGAACAATGTCGTCCCCAGCGCATAAGCAAGCGCATGCAGTTTCGGCTCGCCGAAGCCGAAGCTCATATAGGCGAAGACAAACACCGCGATCGCGGGAATGAAGCCGATCAGCGCCACCAGCGCGATGAAGCCGGCAAGCCACAGAAAGAAAGAGACGGCGCGCCGCCGCACCACGTCATCGGTGACGCCGAGATCGCTGACATGCGCGCTGACCTTTTGCTCGCTGACGGCCAGCCCTGAATTGGCATGCGCCACCACGGCCTGTTGCGGACCGAACAGTTCGTAGACCAGGTTGAGCACGGCGGCGACCAACGCCATGCCGCAGGCGGTGAGCGGCACCAGCTTGGCGTCGTGCGGCCATTCCGCCGAAGAGATGATCGCCGCGACAATCAGCACGATGACCGCGAGTGAAAACGCCGACGCCGCGCTGAACTGCGCCTTGCGGGCACCGATATGGCGGAACTCGGTGACAAGCGTGGTCACGATCTGCGCCAGCGGCCGGTACAACGCCCAGACCACGCAAGCGAGAATCGCCAACACCGCCGGCCGATACAGCCAGCCCCAGCCGTAAAGCTGGGTCGAGATGAATAGATAGCGTTCGAAAATTCCGCCGACTACGATGCCGAGCACCATTGGCGGCCGCGGCCAGCCCAGCCGCTTCATGATCCAGCCGACCACGCCGAAAAACAGCAGCGAATAAAGGTCGCCCCAATCGTGCTCGCCGTCGAAGGCGGCGACAAAGACCAGCGCGATGATGATCGGTAGAGGATTTCCGGCCGCACGCGGGAGATCTGCGCCAGCCAGCCGCTGCACAGGATGCAGATCACCGCGCCGATGACATGGGCGAGCGTCAGGCTCCAGACGATCATGTAAGTAAGATCGAGATGCTTGGTCAGCATGTCCGGCCCGGGCGTCAGTCCGTGCATCAGGAAGGCGCCGAGCAGGATCGCCATCGAAGCGCCGGCCGGCACGCCGAACGCAATGGTCGGCACCAAGTGGCCGCCCTCTTTGGCGTTGTTCGAGCTCTCCGGCGCGATCACGCCACGCACGTCGCCAGTGCCGAAGGTCTCCGAGTTCTTCTCGGTGCGCTGGGCATAGCCGTAGGCGATCCAGTCGATCACCGCGGAGCCGATACCGGGAATGGCGCCGAGCCCGGTGCCGAGCAGGCCACAGCGCACCACCAGCCACCAGTTACGCGCCACATCACGCACGCCTTCCCACTGGCTCGACAGACTGATCTTCGGCGCATTGTCGCCGGCGATGCGCTTGCGCGACACCGCAAGCTCGGCGAGTTCCGGCATCGCGAAAATGCCGAGCGTCGCCGGAATCAACGGCACGCCGTCCCACAGATAAAGCCAGTCGAAGGTCCAGCGCAGCGTGCCGCTTTGCGCGCGCGAGCCGACCATCGAGATCATGAGGCCGAGACCGGCGGCGGTAAGGCCTTTCAGCGGCGCGCGGCCGGACAGCGTCGCCACCATCGACATGCCGAACAGCGTGAAGGCGAGCAGTTCCGGCGAGCCGATCGACAGCATGATCGGCCGCAGCACCGGAATGCTGATCGCCAGCACCACGGCGCCGACAATGCCGCCGGCGAGCGAAGACGCAAAACCGGCGCCGAAAGCACGGCCGGCCTCGCCGTTGCGCGCCATCGCGTGACCGTCGATCACGGTCGCCGCGGCGCCGACATGACCGGGCACGCCGAACAAGACCGCAGTGATGAAATCCGACGACGTGATCACCGCCGCCATGCCAAGCAGCAGCGCAAAGGCGGTATATTCGTCGAGGTTATAGGTGAACGGGATCAGCATCGCCAAACCGACGATGCCGCTCAGCCCCGGCAGTACGCCGATAGCGAGCCCGATCAGAACGCCGAGAAACAAGATCAGAAGACGCGACGGCTCGAGCAGGAGTTGCAGCGCGTGCAGCGCGCTGGCCAACATATCCGGCTGCATTAGGCGGTTACTCCCCTTGCTCCCCGGCTGCATCGCGCCTGAAACCGGTCATGCCGTCAAGCCCATGCCGTCAAAGCCCACCGCGGGCACGACTGGTGGGGCCTTTACGAACCTTTTGCCGCAGGGCAGAAGCTTGCCAAGCTTGCGATTATGGCGGCGATAATGGCCCTGCGGCCGCATAAACCGCCAAAAGGCAAACACAGGGAAGGACAAGGCGTGACCAGGGAGAAAAAGCAGAAAACGCGGCATGACGCCGGACGCGACAGCACGCGCCGATGGCTTTGCACCATTGCAGCCGCTCTGATCGCCGTTGTTGCCCCCGCCGCCATCGTGCTCGGCGATAGCATCGAGGATTTCTACAAGGGCCGGGCGATGGACCTCTATATCGGCTATTCGACCGGCGGCGCTTACGATCTCTATGCCCGCAGCATTGGCCGCTATCTGGGTCATCACATTGCCGGCAATCCGACGCTGGTTCCGAAAAATATGGAAGGCGCCGGGAGTCTGCGGCTCGCCAATTTCCTCTATCGCGTCGCGCCGCATGACGGCTCCACGCTCGGCACGATCGGGCGCGGCATTCCCTTCGATCCCTTGCTGATCGGCCAGGGCGACGCGTTCGACGCTCAGAAATTCTCCTGGATCGGCAGCGCCAATAACGAAGTCAGCGTCTGCGTGGCGATGAAGGATTCCGGCATCACCAAGTTCGAAGACCTCTTCACCAAGGACCTCACCGTCGGCGGCACCGGCACGAGCGCCGATACCGATCAGTTCCCGCGCGTGCTCAACGGCGTGCTCGGCACCCATTTCAAGATCGTCGAGGGCTATCCCGGCGGCAATGACGTGCTGTTGGCGATGGAACGCGGCGAGGTCAAAGGCCGTTGCGGCTGGTCGTGGTCGAGCGTGAAAACGACGCGCAAGGAATGGCTCGAGGACAAGCGCATGATCGTGCTGGTGCAGCTGTCGCTGACCAAGCATCCGGAAATGCCCGATGTGCCGCTGATCACCGACTTCGCCAAGACCGACGAGCAGCGCGCGATCCTCAAGCTCATGTTTGCGCGCAACGTCATGGGCCGGCCCTATCTGGCGCCGCCCAATCTGCCCGCGGATCGGCTGGCGACGCTGCGCAAGGCCTTCATGGACACGATGACCGACAAGGAATTTCTGACCGAGGCCGACAAGACCCAGCTCGAAATCAATCCGGTCTCAGGCGAAGACGTCGAGAAGCTCGTCAAGGAAGTCTATGCGACGCCGGCCGGTATCATCGCCAAGGCGAAAGCCGCGGCGGCGACGAACTAGGCTCGCTCGTCAGCGCTGCACCATCAGCCGGCATCCAGTTCACGGCGCGGCGCGACAGCCGCGCGTCCGGCGTCTCGCCATCGTAATTCGGCAATGCCGGAGTTTGCGTGAACGCGGCGCGGTCGGTGAGACAATTCACATTGACGACTGCGCGTGTGCCGGCCGCGGTGTCGCACACTGCAGCGATATAATTGCCGCAGCGGCGGCAGATGTAATAATCGGCGGTGCGCGAGCCGAAGCGATAGGGTTCGACCAGCGACCAGTCATCGGCCCACATTTCGAACAGCCCGCCGGCATCGGCGACGGTGCGGGTCTGATGCGCGCGGCAGAACGAGCAGGCGCAGGCGCGCAGCGCGCTGTCCTGCGGCGATTTCGATAGCCGAAGCCGCACATGGATATTGCCGCAATGGCAGCCGCCGTGATGATCCATCGTGTTTGCCGTCATAATTCCAATACCCCGCGCATCATCGGCACGCAGCGCCCGCCGATCGACATGACCGTGACTTCGCCATTGCGTTTCTCCGCGGCAGCCTGAAGCAAGCTCGGACGGCCCATATCGACGCCCTGCGCAATGCGGAGCTGCAGCGTGAGATCGCGCTCCGCCCGCAAGCTCGCCAACAGACCGACAAGCGCGACATTGGCGCTGCCGGTCGCCGGATCTTCCGGCACGCCATAAAGCGGCGCGAACATCCGTGCCTGGATGTCGGCGCCGCCGCCTGCTTCTCGCACATAGAGCAAAATGCCGGTCGCGGTATCGGCTTTCACATGGGCGGCAAAAATCTCCGGACGCGGCTGCGCTTTGGCGAGCGCGGCCCGTGTCTTCACTTCGGCAAAGACGAAGCCGACGCCGCAAGAAGCGAGGCACGACGCATGATTGGCAGTCTCGATATCGGCGGCGTCGAGCGAGCAGGCGGTGGCGACGAGATCGGGCGCGATGCCCGGACCGCGCCGCAACGGCTGCGGCGGATTGAGCCGCGCGCCGATGACCACGCCGCCGTCCTTGATCAGATCAAGCCGCACCAGGCCGGCTTTCTCCTCGAACAGGAACGGCTCCTTGATGGCGCCCTTCCATTCCGTGGCGAGCACGAAGGCGGTGCCGACATTGGGATGGCCGGCAAACGGCATTTCGGCGCGCGGGGTGAAAATGCGCACATGGGCGGTGTGCGCGGCATCCTGCGCAGGCAACACGAAGGTCGTTTCCGCGTAATTGAACTCGGCGGCGATGGCCTGCATCTGCGCAGGGCAGAGCCCGCGCGCGTCGGGCACGACGGCGAGCGGATTGCCGCCGAATTTGATCTCGGTGAATACGTCGACAGTGACGAAATCGATGCGCATAGAAAGGTCTCTGCGATCTTTTGACGCCCGCAATGATTTACGATTTGCCGCCGAGCAGCAACTGGCCGGAATCGTCTTTCAGCGCGACGCCGGAGATGCGGCGCGCGCGCATGGCGCACACGAGATGCGTCAGCCGGAAGGCCGCGGTCTCATAATCGACGCCGGCTGGGCGGATATTGGAAATGCAATTGCGTTCGGCGTCAGTAGTTTGCGGGTGCGGCTGCCAGGTCAGATAGGCGCCCAAACTATCGGGCGCTGACAGTCCCGGCCGCTCGCCGATCAGGACCGCGACGCTTGCGGCGCCAAGCGCGAGCGCAATGGCATCGCCGATCGCGACCCGGCCGTGATGAGCGATGACAAGTGGCGCGATCTTGAAACCTTCCGCGCGGAGCACCGGAAGCGCGCGCGCTAGCAGCGGCGCGGCGTGACGCTGCACGGCGAGCGCCGACAAGCCATCGGCGATGACCAAGGCTAGGTCATAATCGCCGCGATACGCCGCTAGTGTCGCCTCTGCACCCGCGACGAGGCGGCGGCCGAGATCGGGCCGCATCAGATAGGTCTGCCGGTCCGCCGCGGCGCTCGCGACCGCAATGACCGGCAGGCCAAGCCCGGCAAGATCGGCGGCCAATGCGGCCTCGTCGAGCACGGTATGCACGGCATCGCGGGCGCGGGCATGAGCGAGCTGGAAGTCGAGCATATCGCTTGTCGCCAACGAAGCACCGGTGCGGCGCAGGCCGATGCGCGCCGCGGTCAGCCGGCGCAGATCTGACCAGATGTCAATTTCAGAGGTCATGCGTCAACAGCGCTCGAAAATTCTTCGGCAGTTCACGCGGCCGGATGCGATCAACTTTGTCGAGAAAGCCCTGGCGTTTGAGCCAAGCTTCGAATTCCGGCGCCGGACGGCGGCCATAGAGGTCGCGCATGGCGAGCGTATCGTGGAACGACGTGCTCTGATAACCGAGCATGATGTCGTCGGCGCCGGGCACGCCCATGACGAAATTGACGCCGGCCGAGACCAGGAGGGCGAGCAGCGCGTCCATATCGTCCTGATCGGCCTCGGCGTGATTGGTGTAGCAGACATCGACGCCCATCGGCACGCCAAGAAGCTTGGCGCAGAAATGATCTTCGAGGCCGGCGCGCATGATCTCCTTGCCGTTGTAGAGATATTCCGGGCCGATGAAGCCGACGACGGTATTGACCAGAAGCGGCCTGAAGGCGCGAGCCACGGCATAGGCACGCGCCTCGAGTGTCTGCTGGTCGGCGCCGTGATGGGCATTGGCCGACAATGCGCTGCCCTGCCCGGTCTCAAAATACATGACGTTGTCGCCCACGCTGCCGCGGCCAAGCGGCAGCGCGGCGGCGCGTGCCTCACGCAGCAGTGCGAGATCGATGCCAAAGCTCTTGTTGGCGGCTTCCGTGCCCGCGATGGATTGGAAGACGAGATCGACCGGCGCGCCTTTGTTGATGAGATCGAGCGTCGTCGTCACATGCGCGAGCACACAGGACTGAGTTGGAATCTCGAGTTTGGCGATGATCTCATCGAGCATCGACAACAGCGCGTGCGTGCTCGCCGGACTGTCGGTTGCCGGATTGATGCCGATCACGGCGTCGCCGGCGCCGAGCAACAGGCCGTCGAGAATACTGGCGGCGATGCCGCGCGGGTCGTCCATTGGATGGTTCGGCTGCAGCCGCACCGACAATCGGCCGGGCGAGCCCAGCGTATTGCGAAACGCCGTCACCACCGAACATTTCGCTGCGATCGCGATCAAATCCTGCAACCGGCAGATCTTGCTGACGGCCGCGGTCATCTCCGGCGTCAGGCCGGGCGCAAGCGCCTTTAGGATCGGCGCGGTGGTCTCATCCGCCAAAAGCCAATCGCGAAACCCGCCGACCGTCAGATGCGCGACCGGGGCAAAGGCCGCCCGATCATGGCCATCAATAATGAGCCGGGTGACCTCATCGCTCTCATAAGGAACGATCGCTTCGTTGAGAAACCTCGTGAGCGGCAGATCGGCGAGCGCGAATTTCGCGGCGACGCGCTCCTCCCCGCTCTCGGCCGCGACGCCGGCAAGCCGATCGCCGCTGCGCGGCGGCGACGCCTTGGCCAGCAGCGTCTTGAGATCGGGGAAGCTATAGCGGCGCGTCCCGATCGTTGAGCCATACATGATCAGGTCCTGAGAAGCGGAAAGCTCAGCAAGACCCGGATTACATCAATTGGCGATGTCAAAGCCAACCGTAATTCGCACACGCAGCGCATCTTCGCCGGTGGAAACCGGGACCTGCGACGGCGCCCCGGCTGCCGCGCGTGCTCCCAGCATCGGCATTGGCGGCGTATAACCGGCATCTTCCGTCAGCCACGCAACGCGGCCGAGCGTGATGCCGGAGGCCTTCGCATAAACCGCCGCCCTGCGCTTGGCATCGGCAACCGCGGCTTCACGCGCCTCGTCGAGCAATTTCGACGGATCGCTGTGCTGGAATTGGATATTGCCGACATCGGTAGCGCCGGCGCCGACCATCCGCTCGATGACATCGCCGGCCTTGTTGAGATCGCGGATCTTCACCGTGACCTGATTGCTGACCTCATAACCGGATATTTTCGCCGGGCTGGACGAGTTGTAGTCGGGCCGAACCCAAAAGCGCGACGTCTGAATTTCCTTCTGGGCGATGCCCGCATCGAGAAGTGCGGCGGTGATCGCGGCCATGATCTTGGAATTGGCAGCGGTTGCTTCCTTTACCGACTTGCCCTGGGTCAGTCACGCCACCGATGATCTGCGCGTAGTCCGGCACCGCGCTGACGCTGCCCTCGCCGATCACGACAATATGGCCCTGCGCTCCGGACGGCTCGCGACACTTGCTGCTGCTGCGCGCGAACCGGGCGCCGCAGCTGTGACCGCAAAGCCAACGATAAGAATAGCAATACGCAAATTTGCAAAGCGCCACACCGGCATGGTGACCTCCAAAATCATTTAGTGATCGCCGCAAAGGTAATGAGCACAAAGTGGTCGCAGCGTGGCGCCGTGGCGGCAAACAGAGGCGCGAGCCGGTCAGGAGCCGCAGCTCAAAGTCCGGTCGCCAAGCCGGCAATGATTGATCGGCTTGCCGGCGATGTCGAACAACACGCCGGTCCAGGTCGTCGCATCCACGCGATCCCAGACCATGTAGCCGAAGCCGGAATAGGTGACGGCGTTGAGCGCGGTACGGCCGTTGACGTCGGCGCCGGTCACGCTCGCCAGTGGCTTGCCTTCGAGATTGTCGCCGCCGGTGCCGACCACCAGCTGCGGCGGCCGCGCACCGCCGAAGTCGATGGCCTGAAAGAAGTGGATATGTCCCGCGACATACATCCGCACGCTCGCCGGGATGTCGGCGCCGAATGCCGCCTGCAGCACACGGTTGGAGACGACATTCATGTTGCGATCACCGGGTCTGGCGAGCATGCCGTTGACTGGTTTGTGTGTCACCAGCCAGGCGTAGCCGGGCACCTTGGCCAGCACGTCAATCAACTGCCGCCGCAATACCGGTATTTGGTTGCTGTCCTCGCCAGCCAAATCGTCGACCTTGGCGCTGTCAACGACCAGAGCCGCGAAATCGCCGAGCCGCACCACATAATCGCCGGTCAGATCGCGGCAGTTCTTTTCCATCGGCATGGGATCGAGAAAGCGGAACCAGCCTTCGCCGGCGCGGCTGCAATCCTCGTGATTGCCGCGCACCATGATCCAGGGCGCGGCGGCGAACAGCGGCGCCGCGGGCGCGAAGAAATCCGCGTTCCAGGGCGCCCAGCCGTAACCCGCCGGGCTGTTGGCGCAGCCGGCATTGCCGACCGGACAGGCATCTTCGCGATATTCGTAGTCGCCGACATGGATCACGAGATCGGGCCGCGCCGCGGCCGAAAGCACGGTGACCTTCTGATAGGGCCAGGCCTGCGGATCGTTGCAGGCCTGCCACGGATCGCCGACCTTGAGCCGGCAGCCGGTGTCGCCGAACACGACAATGCGCTGTGGATTGGGCCGCGGCAGTGGCAACGGCTTGCCGTCGAGAATCGCGGAGATCGCGCCGGACGGCACCGCAAGCTCACAGGCAGTGACCGGAAATTTGCCAGGCGCGACACCGCCGAAGCTTTGGTTCGGCGCCGCGCGCACATTCATCGGCATCGCCGTGCCGTCGAAGCTCACCGACGGACAGGCATCGTCGACGACGGCGCGAACACTCGCTGCGCCATCCGGGCCAAGCTGAACCCATTGCGCGAGGACCTTTGCCTGGGCCTGCGGAAGCGCGAGCAGTGCGGCTGCCACCGCAATGATGGCCGTGACCACAACGCGGTTGCGCAGCCTCATCGTCTTCTCCCCGCGTCTCAAGGAAATCGCCCCGGCGGACCATAGTACAATTTCGGCGACAGATATGCGTCGCGGCCGAGCCTTCCTATCGGGACGGCCAGGTCCAGCTCGGCCGTGCGTCATCATCGGCAACGACGGTCTCGCCCAGCTGTTTTTCCAGCACGATCCTTTTCACGTCGGCGGCCTTTTCGAGCGCCGCCACCAGCGGCGCGGCATGTGATACGACGATGATCTGCGAATGCCGCGAAGCCTGGGCGATCAACCGCCCGAGCGGCGGCAGAAGATCGGGATGCAGGCTCGTTTCCGGTTCGTTGAGCACCATCAAGGTCGGCGGCCGCGGCGACAACAGCGCCGCGACCAGAAGGAGATAGCGCAGTGTCCCATCGGATAATTCCGCTGCCTTCAACGGACGCAGCAAGCCATGCTGCCGCATCTGCAACTCGAAATAGCCATCCGTGTTGACCATCTCCACCGTGCTGCCGGGAAAGGCGTCGGCAATCGCGCCGTCGAGCGCCCCCGCTTCGCCGATCTCGCGGACGGTCTGCACGGCTGCCGCCAGGTCGGCGCCGTCGCTGCCGAGCACCGGCGTATAGGTGCCGATCTGCGGCCGGCGCGCCGGCGCATCGCGGTCGGTGCTCAAATGATCGTAGAACCGCCAGTCGCGCATGCGATCGCGCAGCAGCAACAGCTCAGGCGCTTCGTGCGGATCGCTGCAATGGGTCATCATGCTGTCAAACGATTGCAGCTGCGTCGCCACCTGCCGCCACGCACCGCCTCGGTCACGGATGCGCACGCTTGGGCCGCTACGTGCGGCAAAGACGTTGGTGCGCGTCAGCGCCGCGCTGTTCCACTGATTTTCCGTCTTGATCGCGGGATCGCGCGAGAACTGCGAACTCGATGGCGTCGGCAGCCCGAGATCGATGGCATAGCCATAGTCGTCGCCGGCAAATCCGAGCTTTAGGCTGATCGGCCCTTTGCGCACCGAGCCCTGGACCGGCTGGTCGCCCTTTTTCATCGCGCGCGAGAATTGCTCCGGACCGGCCCAGAGCGTCGAGTGCAGCCCGCCTTCGGCCGCGAGCGACTGGATGATGTGGCCTTGGGCGATGTCGGCGAGCAGCCTGATCGCGCGATACAGGCTCGATTTGCCGACGCCGTTCGCGCCGGTGACGACGTTGAGCGCGCCAAGGCTGAGCCTGATATCGCGCAAGGAGCGATAGCCGGAGACGGCGATTGTTCTGATCATGACCGACAGCCGATTCCCTCGCGCTAAAGTAGCACGTGGAACGGTCGCCGCAGTCCAGGTTTTAAGACGCGTTCTTCGCCCGGCCGATGCGGCGCGGGCCGTGATCGGTGACGCCGAGATGCGTCTCCAGGGCGGCGCGGTCGGTGGCGAGCGTTGCACTGTCGGCGGCATGCACGACGCAGCCGCGATCGAGGATGATGGCGTGATCGGTCACCGGCAAAATCTTCTTGGCGTTCTGCTCGACCAGGATCGCCGACATGCCTTCGTCGCGGATGATGCGGCGCAGCGCCGCGAGCAGCTCATCGACGATGATCGGCGCCAACCCTTCGAGCGGCTCGTCGAGCAGCATGACGCGCGGATTGAGCACCAGCGCGCGGCCGACCGCCAGCATCTGCTGCTCGCCGCCGGAGAGCTGGTTGCCCAGATTCTGCCGCCGCTCCGAGAGCCGCGGAAACATCGTATAGACCTTGTCGACGCTCCACGGTCCGGGCCGCGCCACCGCGGTGAGGTTTTCCTGCACCGTGAGCGATTTGAATATATTGCGCTCCTGCGGCACCCAGCCGACGCCGATATGGGCGCGCTGGTCGGGGCGGAGCTTGGTAATGTCGGAGCCGTCGAGCGCGATCTGTGCCGCTGAGATATTTGGTGACGCCGACGATGGTATTGATCAGCGTCGTCTTGCCCATGCCGTTGCGGCCGAGCAGCGCGACCGCCTCGCCCTCGCGCAGCGACAACGACGACGTCCGTGAGCACGACGGCTTCGCCATAGCCGGCGCATAGTTTCATCGATGGCGAGAAGATCAGGCATCGAGATCCTCGCCGAGATAGACCGCCTTGACGCGCGGATCCTTGGCGACCTCTTCGGGCGCACCGTCGACAAACAGCGCGCCATTGACCAGGACCGAGATGCGATCGGCGAAGGAAAACACGATATCCATGTCGTGCTCGATCAGAAGCACGGTGACGTCCTGCGGCAGCGCCTCGATGGTGGCGAGTAAGCTCGTGGCGCTCGGCTTCCGGAACGCCCGCCGCCGGCTCGTCGAGCAACAGCACCTGCGGCCTGCAGGCGAAGGCCAATGCGATTTCGAGCAGCCGCTGCTTGCCATAGGGCAGCACCGCGACGCGGTCGAGCATGACATCGGTAAGATGAAAGCGCTCGATAATCTCGACGATCTCTTCGGTCACCGCGGATTTGGTGCCGACCACCCGCCACCAGTCGGAGCCGGCGCCGAGCCGTTCCGAGACGACGAGACCGACCGATTCCAGCGGCGTGAGATCGAGGAATAATTGATTGATCTGGAAGGTGCGCGCCATGCCGAGCCGCACCCGCTGGTGCGGCGACGTATCGGTGATGTCCTTGCCTTCGAGCACGATACGGCCCGAGCTCGGCTTGAGCACGCCGGTGAGAAGATTAATGAAGGTGGTCTTGCCGGCCCCGTTCGGCCCGATCAGCGCGTGGCGCGCGCCTTTCTCGACGCTCAGATTGACGTTGTTGGTCGCGACGATGCCACCGAAGCGCTTTTCGAGGCCGGTGGTCTGCAGGATCGGCATCGTCTACTTCCCGTCCGGAGCGGCGAGCTTGGCCGGGCGCGCGAAAGCTCGCGGCCCGAGATTTTCGAGAGCGCCGCGTGCGGTCGCGATCCAGCCCTGCATGCGCTCGCGGCCGATCAGCACGATGATGACCAGAACCAGGCCGATCCAGAATTGCCAGTATTGCGGGGTGAGATTGGAAATGTAGTCCTGCAGGAACTTGTAGATGACCGCGCCGATCAGCCCGCCATAGAGATAGCCGGTGCCGCCGATGATCAAAACCAGAAGAAGATCGGCCGAACGATCGAGCGAGAACACGTCGAGCGAGCAGAACGCCGTGGTCTGCGTCAGCAGAGCGCCGGCAATGCCGGCAATCCCGGCTGCGAACGTATAGATCCCGACCAGCCGCCATTTCACCGGAATGCCGATGGCGGAGGCGCGCAGCGAATTGCCTTTCACCGAGCGCAACGACAGCCCGAATGGCGAATAGACGACGCGGCGTGCGATCACAAAGCAGACGAAAAGAACGATCAGACAATAGACATAGCCGTTGTGGCCGTAGAGATCGAAGCGGAAGCGGCCGAGGACCGGCTCGATATCGATACCCTGGAGGCCGTCGGCGCCGCCGGTGATATTGGAATAGCGGTTGGCGACTTCGCCGAGCATCAGCGAAACGCCGAGCGTCACCATCAAGCGCGTCAGATCGGAGCCGCGCAGCACCAGAAAGCTGGTGACAAAGCCCAGCGCGGCGGCGACGAGCCCGGCCGCGACCAGCGCTACCACCGGCTCGGTGATGTAGCCATATTTCGCGACCAGTCCGGCGAAATAGCCGGCAAAGCCGAAGAAAGCCGCATGGCCGAGCGAGAGGATGCCGGCATAGCCGAGGATGAGATCGAGCGACATCGCGAACAGCGCCAGGATCGCGGTGTCCTTGAGGATCAGATATTTGCTGGGAAACAGCCAGATGGTGGCGAAGGCAAAGATCCAGAACGCGATCTCGAGCGGCGACCAGCGGGCGCGGCGCTTGAGATAATCGGAAACGTGGCTGGTAAGCGCGGGATTAGACCGTCATGAGCGTCACTTCGCCGTGGCGCGGGCGAACAGGCCCTGCGGCCGCCAGATCAGACACCACGATCATGATCGCATAGATCACGAAGGCGCCGAGCTTGGGCACATAATATTTGCCGGCGACGTCACCGATGCCGAGCAGGATCGAGGCGAAGAACGGACCGGTGATGCTGGACGTGCCGCCGACCGTCACCACGATCAAGAAGTAGATCATGTATTTGAGCGGAAAGGTCGGATCGAGGCCGAGGATTTCCGCGCCCAATGCGCCGCCAAGCCCGGCGAGGCCCGATCCGAACGCGAATGTCAGCCCGAACACGGCGCCGACATTGATGCCGAGCCCGCGTGCGACACGCTGGTCGTCGACCGCGGCGCGCAGCCGGCTGCCGAACCGCGTCTTGGTCAAGATCAGCTGCAGCGCGACGGTGAGGAGCCCGCAGATCGCGATGATGAGCAGGCGATACTTGCCCATGCCGATGCCGAGCACGTTGATCTGGCCCTGCAAGGCGTTGGGAATCTGCACGAATTGCTGCGACGAGCCCATCGTATAGTCGACCGCGGCCACCGACATGAAGACGAGCCCGATGGTGAACAGCACCTGGTCGAGATGCGGGCGCGCATAGACGTGAACATAGAGCGTGCGCTCGAACAGGCCGCCGAGCAGCGCCGTCACCAGGAAGGCGAGCGGCAGGCCGAGCGCGAACGGCACGCCGTAGCGGTTGACCAGGATTACGGTGCAATAGCCGCCCGCCATGGCGAAGGCGCCGTGGGCGAGATTGATGAAATTCATCAGGCCGAGCGTGACGGAGAGCCCGCATGCCAGGACGAACAGCAGCATGCCATAGGCGACACCGTCGAACAGAATTGTCAGCATGATCTCGTCAACCCACCCCTGGATCGGCAGTCATCGCAAGCAAGCGCCTAGTGGCCCCCAAGCCACCAACTTTCGGATGTCTGCTCGCTCGGCCTCTCCCCGCATCGCGAGAAGAGGCCGATGGCGTCGAGCAATCTTACTTCTTCGCGCGGCCTTGCCCGGATCCTTGACCGACGGGAAGGTGGCGAATTCGACATTGTAGAGTTCGCCGTTCTTCTTTTCGACCTTGCGGATATAGACGTTCTGGACGATGTCGCGCGTCTCCGGATCGATCGAGATCGGGCCGCGGGGGCTCTCCCAGGACATGCCCTTGATGGCGGCCATGAGCGTGTCGCCGTCGGTATTGCCGTTGGTCTTCTTGAGCGCCTCGTAGATCAGGTTCATGCCGTCATAGGCGCCGACCGCCATAAAATTCGGCCGCATGCCGTTATTGGCTTTCTTGAAGGCGTCGACGAAGGCCTTGTTGGCGGCCGAATTGTGATCCGCCGAATAGATGTGAGCGGTGATGGCGCCGATCACCGGATCGCCCATGCCGTTGAGCAGATCGTCATCGGTCACGTCGCCCGGGCCGATGATCTTGATGCCGGCCTTGTCCATGCCGCGCTCGGCGAACTGCTTGACGAAGATGCCGCCTTGGCCCGACGGCACAAAGACGAAGACCGCATCCGGCTTCTGGTCGGCGGCTTTCTGCAAGAACGGCGCGAAATCCGGATTGGCGAGCGGGAACGTGATGGCGTCGATCACCTGGCCGCCCTTCGCCGTGAATTCGGCGGCGAAGGATTTTGCGGCATCGGCGCCCGGCGCATAGTCCGAGACCATGGTGACGACTTTCTTGATGCCGTTCTGCGCGGCCCAGTCGGCCATCGGCACCGACGATTGCGGAAGCGTGAAGCTCGTGCGCGCGATATAGGGCGACTTCTCGGTGATGATCGAGGTGCCGGCCGCGGTGACGATTTCCGGCACCTTGGCTTCGGTGGCGAGCGGCGCGACGGCGAGCGCCGCCGGCGTAACGCCGAAGCCCATCAGGAAGTTGACCTTGTCGTTGACGATCAGATCCTGCGCGATGCGCTTGGAGTTGTCGGGAACAGCGCCGTCATCCTTGATGATGAGCTGGATCTTCTTGCCGGCGACCGTGTCGCCGTGCTGCTGCATGTAGAGCTTGGCGCCGGCGGCTTCCTGTTTGCCGGTCGATTGCTGCTGGCCGGTCATCGGCAGAATGAGACCGATCTTGATGTCATCTGCCCGCGCCGCACCGGCCGCGGCGGCGAGCGCCGAGGCCGCAGCGGCCGCCAGCAAAAAGTGCCTGAATTTCATAGGTTTTCCTCCCGGAAGGTGAATGCGATTATGCGATTGGCGCGCATACCAACATTTGAGGTCGACAATGTCCAGCTATAGCTTTGTCTCATATCAGCACTGCGGTTAAAGGTCCCTCTGGGAAACAACAGACTTGGAGCAAAGCGATCGGAGGCTGCGTCATTCTATCCTGGCATGCCAGATGAGGATGACCTTCTCCACGCGGCGTGACGCGCCCGCCGCGGACGCCAGTCCGTGTTTCTGGACGTTACTCGATCTTGAGTCCGGCGGCTTTGATGACCGGTCCCCACTTCTCGTATTCGTCGCGCGTCGCCTTGGCGAGCGCATCCGAGGTCGAGCCGATCGGCGTCGCGCCAAGCTGCTTGAGCCTCGCCTCCATGGCCGGCGTCTTGACCGCTTCGGCACAGGCTTGCGCGAGCTTTTGTTGTATCGCCGGTGGCAAGCCGGCAGGCGCAAACACGCCCCACCAGACGCCGGTGTCGTAGCCGGGCACGCCTTCCTCGGCGATCGTCGGCACGTTGGGCAGGATTGGCGAGCGCTCCGCCGTCGTCACGCCGAGCGGCCGCACCGTGCCAGCCTGAACCTGGCCAAGCGATTCGGGAATATTGTTGAAGGACAGCGGGATTTGCCCGCCGACGAGATCGGCCAGAACCGGCGCCCCGCCTTTATAAGGCACCGGCGTGATCTGGATCTTGGCCATGTATTTGAACAGTTCGCCGGAGAGATACGGTGAAGTGCCGTTGCCGGCATGGCCGTACGACAAGGCACCGGGTTTGGCGCGCGCCGCGGAAATCACATCGCCGATCGACTTGAACGGCGAGTCCACGCGCACCAGAAGCATGTTGGGCGAAGAGCCGATCTGCGAGATCGGCGTGAAATCCTTGAACGTGTCGTAGGGCAACTTGTCGTAGAAATGCGGCAACAGCGCATGTCCCGAAGCGACCAGGATCAGCGTGTAGCCGTCGGGTTGCGCCTGCACCAAAGCCTGCTCGGCGATGATGCCGGCCGCTCCCGGCCGGTTCTCGACCACGACGGATTGATTCCACGCTTTGCCGAGCGCATCGCCCAAAGTGCGCGCGACGATGTCGACCGCTCCGCCGGGCGGATAAGGCACATAGAGATGGACGGGCTTGGTCGGATAGGCGTCTTCTGCGCAGGCGATCGTGCCAAATGCCGCCAGCAGCAACGCGGCCACAACACCACGAACAAACGCGGCCATAAAAAATCCTCCCCGAGATTGCCTTTGACGGCTTTTCTTGGGGAGGACTATAGCGGAGAAACCGGCAATCCCTAAGCGTGCGCCTTGCGCTGCGGATCGATGATCTTCTCGAGCTTGCCGAGCACATGCATGCACGGCAGAAGCTGCGCCAGGCTGCCGTTCGGCTCGCGCTTTTCCTTGATGGCGGCGATGAATTCGCGATCCTCGAGCTCAATGCCGTCCATCGACACGTCGACCTTGGAGACGTCGATCTTGTTGTCCTTGCCGTCGGATAGGTCGTCGTAGAACGCCTTGTAGGTGCCGGTGTCGCCGATGTAGCGGAAGAACGAGCCGAGCGGACCGTCATTGTTGAACGACAGCGACAGCGTCAGGATCGCGCCGGACGGCGTCTTGGCAACAATGCCCATATCCATCGCGATGTTGAGCTGCGGATGGATCGGGCCCTGCACTGCGTAGCAATCGGAAATGTTCTCGCCGGCCTGATATTGAAACAAGTCGATCGTATGCGCGGCGTGATGCCAGAGCAGATGGTCGGTCCAGCTGCGCGCATTACCGGCGGCATTGATGTTCTTGCGCCGGAAGAAATAGGTCTGCACGTCCATCTGCTGGATTTTCAGCTCGCCCTTGACGATCTTCTTGTGGATGTATTGGTGGCTCGGGTTGAAGCGCCGCACGTGGCCGCCCATCGCAGTGACGCCGGTCTCCTTGGCGATCTTCACCAGGTTCTCGGCGTCCTCGACGCTGTCGGTCACCGGAATCTCGACCAGCACATGCTTGCCGGCGCGCATCACCTGCTCGCCCTGGCGGAAATGCATCTTGGTCGGCGTGGTCAGGATCACCGCGTCGGCGCGCTTGATGCCCTCGGAGAGGTCGCCGGTGTAATGCGGGATGCCGTATTTCTTGGCGACCTCGGCGGTGGAGTCCTGATTGCCGCCGACCAGCGACGTCACCTCGACGCCCTGAATGCGCTTGAGTGCATCAAGATGTTTTTGGCCGAAGGCGCCCTGCCCCGCTACGCAGATTTTCATCACTGACCTCTTGGATTTTCTGAAATGCCTGGCATCTCTCTACCGTCATGGCCGGGCTTGTCCCGGCCATCCACGTCTTTGAGATTGTAGGTCTTAAGACGTGGTTGCCCGGCACAAGGCCGGGCATGACGCATTGTGAACGTTAGCTGCGGATGCGATCCACCTTGGCGCGCGCCGCGGCGCGCTTATGCTTGGCCGCCGGCTTGCGCTTTGTCGCGCTCTTCCCCGCGCTCTTCTTCGCCTTGTTCTCCAGGATGATATGGCCGACCGCGGTGTTCGACGCCGGCACGGTGTAGAAGCGATAGACCTCGTCCACCTTGTCGTCGAGCGCGCCGCGCATGATCAGCCACATCACCATCTCGATGCCTTCGGCGCCGGCCTCGCGCATGTATTCGAGATGCGGAATCTTGACCAGCTTCTGCGGATCCTTCGACAGATTGTCGAGGAAAGCTTTGTCCCACTTGCTGTTGATCAATCCGGCGCGCGGGCCCGAAATCTGATGCGACAGGCCGCCGGTGCCGAAGATCACAACGCGCAGATCGTCGGGGAAGGATTCCACCGCCTTGCGGATCGCTTTGCCAAGCATGTAGCAGCGATGGCCGGTCGGCGGCGGATACATCACCACGTTCACCGCCAGCGGGATGACCGGGCACGGCCAATGGCCGTTCTTGTCGATCTTGCCGAACAGAAGGTTCATCGGCACCGTCATGCCGTGATCGATCTCCATCTTGTTGCAGATGGTGAGATCGAACTCGTCGAGGATGCAGGACTGCGCGATATGCGAGGCCAGCGCCGGATGGCCCTTGGCGACCGGTACCGGCCGCGGACCCCAGCCTTCGTCGGCCGGCGGAAATTCCGCCGCGCAGCCGAGCGCGAAAGTCGGGATCATTTCGACCGAGAACGCCGAGGCGTGATCGTTATAAACGACGATCGCCACATCGGGCTTGGTCTCCCGCATCCATTCCTGCGACTTCTCGAAGCCCGTGAAGACGCGCTTCCAATAGGGCTCTTCGGTCTTGCCGTTGTCGAGCGCCGCGCCGATAGCCGGCACGTGCGACGAACCTATTCCTGCGATGATCTTGGCCACGGCGTCACTTCCGTTTCTTCGATTTGGGTTTGGATTTGCCGACCTTGGCTTTCGCCTTGGTCTTTGCGGCTGCTTTGGCTTTGAGCTTCGGCTTGGCGGCGGCCTTCTTGGCCGGCGCCGAGCTCATGTATTTCGATGGCGTGTTCTTGCCGGTGCGCGAGCGGTTGCCTTCGACGTTGCGGCCGCCCTTGAGCATCATCTCGGCATAGTCTTGCTGCGTCGAGCCGGTCATCACCGCGGCCAAGTGCTGGAACGAATGGCCGTCGGTGGCGCCGAGCTTGGCGGTGAAATAGATATTGCCGCCGAGTTGCAGCATGCGGTTGTAGTCGCGCTTGAGAACGGCGTCGGCCTGCTCCGGCGTCAGCTTGAACTTCTTCAGATATTCCGCCTCGTTCGCCTTGAAGGCCTTGCGGTTCTCATCCTTCATCAGCGACATGCAGAACATGTTGATGCCGAACCCTTGCCGGGACCGTTCGGCATCGAACACAAAGGTGCCTGGGATGTCGTCGTAGTCGTTTTGTTCGCGGGCCATCGGCCTTCTCCCAACTGGTCTGACATATATAGCGCGGGAAAGCCCGGCAACGTAAGCCTTCCTTCTGCAGCGCGGCATGCGAAAGCAGCGGGTCCGCGAAAGAAATAATTTAGAATGTCTGCAAGCTGGCCGGGATTGCCGCTCACGCAGTCATGAACGGAACCCCGCCGGCTAGCTCCAATAAAGCCGCATCGGATTGTCGACTAACAGCTTTTGCTGCGCGCCGGCGCTGGTCGCGATCTTTGGAATATAGTCGACCAGGACGCCGTCGTCGGGGGCTTCCTTCTTCATATTGGGATGCGGCCAATCGGTGCCCCAGATGACGCGATCGGGGAAATGGTCGACCAGCGCCTTGCCGAACGGCACGACGTCGTCATAGGGCGGGCCGGCAATGCTCATGCGCTCCGGGCAGGTCACCTTCACCCAGAAATTCTTGTGCTTGTCCATCAGATCATGGAAGCGCTGGTTCTCCGGATCGTTGACGCCCTTCTTCACCGTGGGCGTGCCCATGTGGTCGACCACGACGGTAGTGGGCAGCGCGGTGAAGAAGCTCTCAAGCTCGGGCAGATCCGGCATTTCGAAATAGACAACGATGTGCCAGCCCAGCTTGTCGACGCGGGCAGCGATCCGCTGCAGCACATCGCGCGGGGTGAAATCGACCAGCCGCTTGAGGAAATTGAAGCGCACGCCGCGCACGCCGGCTTTGTCCATCCACTTCAGTTGCTCGTCAGTGACCTCCTCGCCGACAAAGGCGACGCCCTTGGCGCGGCCGTTCGAGGCGTCGAGCGCGTCGACCATGGCGCGATTGTCCTTGGAATGGCACGAGGCCTGGACGATCACGTTCTTGTCGAAGCCCAGGAAATCCCGGAGCGCGAACAGCTTCTCCTTCGGCGCGTCGCAGGGCGTGTATTTGCGCTCCGGCGCATAGGGAAATTTCGCTTCCGGTCCGAACACATGGCAATGCGCATCGACTGCACCCGCCGGCGGCTTGTATTTCGGCTTCGAAGGATTGGGATGAAAAGGAATGTAACCAGGCGACATCGGCACGCGGTGGGTCTCCGTATTCAAGTGAGAGGCCCCGCGAAAGCAGGGCTGAGAGGGACGAGCAGTAATATATTCAGACCAACTCCAGCGCCATCGACACGCCCTGGCCGACGCCGACGCACATGGTGGCAAGCGCGCGCTTGCCGTGGCGTCGTTCGAGACCATGCACCGCCGTGAGCGCGAGCCGCGCGCCCGACATGCCGAGCGGATGGCCGAGCGCAATAGCGCCGCCATGCGGGTTGACGTGCTCGGCATCGTCGGCGACGCCGAGTTGGCGCAGGCAGGCGAGCCCTTGCGCGGCGAAAGCTTCGTTGATCTCGATCAGATCGAAATCGCCGATCTTGAGATTGAGCTTCTCCATCAGCTTCCTGGTCGAGGGCACCGGGCCGATTCCCATAATGCGCGGCGGCACTCCGGCCGAGGCCATCCCGAGAATGCGCGCGCGCGGCGTGAGCCCATGGGCCTTCGCCGCCTCTTCGCTCGCCAGAATGAGGGCGGCGGCGCCGTCATTGATGCCCGACGCATTGCCCGCCGTGACGGTGCCGGGATTGCGTGCAATCGGCTTGAGCTTTTGCAGATTTTCAATGGTCGTGTCGGGACGCGGATGCTCGTCCTCGCAGTAAGCCGTCGGCCCGGCTTTGCCGTTTTGCACTTCGACCGGAACGATCTCCTTGGCGAAGAAGCCGGTGGCGATGGCCTTGGCGGCACGCTGCTGCGAGCGCAGCGCAAAGGCGTCCTGATCGGCACGCGTGACCTGGAATTCCTCGGCGACGTTTTCGGCCGTCTCGGCCATGGAGTTGACGCCGTATTGCGCCTTCATCAGCGGATTGATGAAGCGCCAGCCGAGCGTGGTGTCGAAGACTTCCGCCGAGCGCGAAAATGCTTCGCCGGCTTTGCCCATCACGAACGGCGCACGCGTCATGGATTCGACGCCGCCGGCTATGGCGAAATCCATTTCGCCGGTGCGGATCGCGCGCGCGGCATCGCCCAACGCATTCAGCCCCGAAGCGCAGAGCCGGTTCACCGTCACGCCCGGGATCTTGTCCGGCAGGCCCGCGAGCAAGAGCGCCATGCGCGCGACATTGCGATTGTCCTCGCCGGACTGGTTGGCGCAGCCAAGGAACACTTCGTCGAGCCGCGACCAGTCGGCCTTGGCATTGCGGGCGATCAGCGCCTTGATCGGCACCGCGGCGAGGTCGTCGGCGCGCACTTTGGCGAGCCTGCCGCCGTAACGGCCGATCGGGGTCCGCGCGGCATCGCAAATGAACACGTCTCGCATCGGCCGCTCCTTCTCTCAGTGGCTATTTAGGGGGCGCGGAAAGCAGCGTCAAACGCTTGGCATTTCAAGCTCGCCGCGGGCCGAAGAGATAGGCTCACCCGAAGTCCCGCAACAGGTCGAGCAGGTGGAGCCGGCGGTCGCGGCCGATCAGTTCCACCATCCGGTCCTCGTGACGCGCGGCGAGACTTCTGACCCGCGCCAGCGCCTTGGCGCCGGTCTCGGTGAGGTGCAGGGAATGCGAACGGCGATCGTCCGGCGCCGCCCGCCGTTCGACCCATTTGCGGCCTTCGAGCTCGTGCAGCATCCGGGCGAGGCGCGCGCGCTCGATATTGAGCGCTTGCCCGATCGCCGATTGCGAGCGGCCGGGATTGGCGCCGATCAAAACCAGCACCGAATATTGCGCCGGCCGCACGTCGAGCGGCGCCAGCGTGCGGATGAAGTTCGAGAACACCGCAACCTGCAGGCGGCGCAGGAAATAGCCGATGTGATCGTTGAGTTCGGCAAAGTCGAGCTTTTGATCTGGGCCTGCGCTCGACGAAGCGTCGCGCCCTCGCGGGCGGACCGGACGGCGCTGTCTGCCGGTCGGCCTTTGACTGTTAGCGGTTTTGGGGACTGCCACGTTTCGACGCTCCACGGCCCTCTGTAGCAGATTCTTTCAGGTTTAAAGGACCCCTTGACGGAGATTGTTGTCAATGACAACATATTTGCCGCGCAGTCAGAAACAGCCAGTGCGCGCCCGGCCAAGGCCGATAGGGCGCGCGAAAGGCGGCAACGCGCACCACGATCATCGGGAGGAACGCATGCTCAAGCTTGCAACGCTTTCGGCCACTCTCTTCGCCGCCCTGTGCGGCACCGCCAGCGCCGAGAACAACGGCGTGCTGCGCATCGGCGTGCTCAACGACATGTCGAGCGTTTACTCCGACTTTCAGGGTCCCGGCTCGGTGACCGCGGCGCAGCTCGCCGCCGAGGACTTCGCCAAACAGTCCAAGCGCAAGGTCGAGATCCTTTCCGCCGATCATCAGAACAAGCCGGATGTCGGCGCCGAGATCGCGCGGCGCTGGTTCGACGTCGAGGGCGTCGACATGATCATCGACGTGCCGAATTCGGCGGTCGCGCTCGCGGTCGCCGACATCGCCCGCGACAAGAACAAGGTGTTCATCGGCTCCGGCGCCGGCACCGCCGCGCTGACCGGCGCTAAATGCTCGCCCAATACCGTGCACTGGACTTACGACACCTGGGCGATGGGGCACGGCGTCGCCCGCGGCCTCCTGCAACAAGGCAACAAGACGTGGTTCTTCGTCAGCGCCGATTACGCCTTCGGCGCCGATCTGCAGAAGCAGGCAAGCGACGAGGTTCTGGCCGGAGGCGGGCAAGTGCTCGGCAATGTCCGCCATCCGCTCGGCACCAATGACTTCTCCTCGTTCCTGCTGCAGGCGCAAGCCTCCGGCGCGCAGGTGATCGCGCTCGCCAATGCCGGCGGCGACACCGTCAACGCCATCAAGCAGGCCGGCGAATTCAATCTCGGCGCCAAGCAGCAGATCGTGGCGCTGATTTTCGATCTGCAGAGCGTTCCGGCCCTGGGATTGAAGACTGCCGAAGGCATCGTGGCGCTGAACGCTTTCTATTGGGATCTCAATGATCAGACCCGCTCCTGGTCGAAGCGCTATCAGGAGCGGCATCCCAAGAAGGAAATGCCGAACCACATGCAGGCCGGCGTCTATTCGGCAGCGATGGATTATCTGAAAGCGGTCGACAAAGTCGGCTCACCGGCCGACGGCCGCACCGTGGTCGAGGCGATGAAGGCGACGCCCGTCGACGATCTGCTGTTCGGCCATGTCACCATCCGCCCCGACGGCCGCGCCGTGCATGCGATGTATCTGCTGCAGGTCAAGACGCCGGAAGAATCGAAAGGGCCGTGGGACGTGTTCAAGCTGGTCGCGACCATTCCGGCCGAGCAGGCCTTCCGGCCGCTCGCGGACGGCGGCTGTGCACTTGTGAGCAAATAAACCTGACGGAATCCGCCGGCCTTTTGGTGCGCCAAGAGGCAGTTGACCAGGTCGGCAATGACCGGTTTGTTGCACATCCCGGAACCCGTAACCCGAGCGGACCCTGACGGCCTGCTCGCCGAGGCCAAAATGTCTGCGCAGTGGTCCGATCTTCCGTCGTCATTGAAAGCCGAGCAGCACGGCGCGATTGCCGTGCTGAAACTCGCGCGCGCGCAAAAGCGCAACGCGCTGGACGATCCGACCGTGCTCGGCATCGAGGCGTTCTTCTCAGGCCTGCCCGACGATATCCGCGCCGTCGTCATTGCCGGCGAGGGCGAGCACTTTTCCGCCGGCCTGGACCTGAGCGAACTGTCGGAGCGCAACACGTTCGAGGGCATCGATCATTCGCGCTCTTGGCACCGCGCGTTCGAGCAAATCGAATTCGGCAAGGTGCCGGTGGTTGCGGTGCTGCACGGCGCCGTCGTCGGCGGCGGACTTGAGCTTGCCGCTGCCGCGCATATCCGCGTTGCCGAGCGGTCGGCGTTTTACGCGCTGCCTGAAGCAAGCCGCGGCATCTATGTCGGCGGCGGCGGCTCGGTGCGGCTGCCGCCCTTGATCGGCACCGCCCGCGTCATGGACATGATGCTGACCGGGCGCACGCTGTCGGCCGAAGAGGGCCAGACCATCGGGCTCACGCAATATCTGGTCGACGAAGGCCAGGGCCTCGCCAAAGGCATCGAGCTCGCGCACCGCATGGCCGGCAATGCGCCGTTCACCAATTTCGCCGTCATGCACATTCTGCCGCGCATCGCGAACAGCGATCCGGCGGCGGGTTTCATCGCGGAGTCGCTCGCCGCCGCCATTGCCCAAGGCGACGAGGAAGCCAAGGCGCGACTGAAGGCGTTTCTGGAAAAGCGCGGGCCGAAAGTGGCGCGGAGCTAGGACTTAAAGATGAGGGCAGGATGCGTCCGTTCGCTGATGCGCGCTCCCTCTCCCCTTGTGGGAGAGGGATGGGGTGAGGGGTCCGCCACCACATGACTATGAGCACGCCCTCCCCTCACCCGGCCGCTACGCGGCCGACCTCTCCCGCAAGGGGAGAGGTGAAAGAAACCCTGCCGCCGCTGCGGCAGGTCAAGCTCGGCGCGCCGGAAGTCGCGGTCGAACAACGTACCGACGGCGCGATGCTGCTGCGCTCGCCGCGTTCACTGCCGCCGTATCCGCAAAAACTCACCGAACGGCTAGTCTATTGGGCGAGCGCCGCGCCGGAGCGCGTCTTCATCGCGCAGCGCGATGCAAGTGGCGGCTGGCGCACACTGACATACGCGCAAACGCTGACGGCCGTACGATCCATCGCCGCGGCGCTGCTGCAACGCGATCTGTCGCCGGAACGGCCGATCGCAATCCTGTCCGGCAACGATATCGAGCACGCGCTCATCGCCCTCGCCGCGATGCATGTCGGCATCCCCTATGCGCCGGTCTCGGTGCCCTATTCGCTGCTGTCGCAGGATTTCGGCAAGCTCAAAGCGATCATCAGCATTCTCACGCCGGGCATGGTCTTTGCCACCAACGGCACTCCCTTCGCACGCGCGATTGCCGCAACCGTGCCGGCGAATGTCGAAATCGTGGTTGGCGCCAATCCGCTCACCGACCGGCCGACCACGCTGTTCGACACGCTTCTGCGAATGCAGTCGACGCCGGAGGTCGAAGCCGCGCATGCGCGTGTTTCTGAGAACACTATCGCCAAAATCCTGTTCACCTCCGGCTCGACCGGCCAGCCCAAAGGCGTGATCAACACCCAGCTGATGCTGTGCGCCAACCAGTCGATGATCCGCTGCGGCTTTCCGTTCCTCGCCGACGAGCCGCCGGTCCTGGTCGATTGGCCACCGTGGAGCCACACCTTCGGCGGCAACCACGACTTCGGCATGGTGCTCGACAATGGCGGCTCGTTCTACATCGACGAGGGCAAGCCGCTCCCTGGCGCCATCGAGGCCACCGTGCGCAATCTGCGCGACATCGCGCCGACGATCTATCTCAACGTGCCGAAGGGCTACGAGATGCTGCTGCCCTATCTGCGCAGCGACGCGCAATTGCGGGAGCGGTTCTTCAGCCGGCTGAAGGTGCTGTTCTACGCCGGCGCCAGCCTCGCCCAGCACGTGCGCAACGAACTGGAACAGCTCGCCATCGCCACGACCGGCGAGCGGATCATCTTTTTGGCGAGCCTCGGCTCGACCGAGACCGCGCCGCTCGCGATCGCGCTGACTCGGGAATGCGCGCATGCCGGCAATATCGGCCTGCCGGCGCCCGGCGTGGATCTCAAGCTGGTGCCGAGCGGCGGCAAGCTCGAAGCGCGATTGAAGGGGCCGAACATTACGCCGGGCTACTGGCGCGCGCCGGAGCTCACTGCCGCGGCGTTCGACGACGAAGGCTATTACAAGATCGGCGACGCGCTGAAATTCCAGGATGCCGACGATCCCTCGCAAGGCCTGTTGTTCGACGGCCGCATTGCCGAGGATTTCAAGCTCGCGACCGGCACCTGGGTCAGCGTCGGTCCGCTGCGCGCGGCTTTCATTGCGCATTTTGCGCCGCTGGTGCGCGATGTGGTTTTTGCCGGCGCTGATCGCAACAATGTCACGGCGCTGATCTTTCCCGATCTCGACGCCTGCAAGAAGCTCGCGGCCACGCTCGCACCGGATGCGCCGCCGCAATCGGTTGTGACCGATGGCGGCGTCATGGGCGCATTCTCGCGCTTGCTCGACAGCTTTGCTGCCGCCAGCACCGGTACCTCGAACCGCATTCCCCGCATCATGCTGCTGGCCGATCCGCCCTCGCTCGATATCGGCGAGATGACCGACAAAGGCTCGATCAATCAGCGCGCCGTGCTCACCAATCGCGCCGCTTTGGTCGCAGAGCTTTATGCGGAGGCGCCTTCGCCGCGCGTCATTGCCGCGAAGCCGGTGCGTGCGTGATGCCGGCCGGCATCGGATCGACATTCAAGGACGCCGTTCTGCTCGACGGCGTGCGCACACCGTTCGCCGATTACAACGGCGCGCTTGCGACGGTGTCGCCGATCGATCTCGGCATCAAAGTGGCGCGCGACGTGATCGCAAAGGCTGGCGTTCCGGCGCAGGATGTCGGCACCGTCATCGCCGGCTCCATGGCGCAGGCGAGCTTCGACGCCTACATGCTGCCGCGCCACGTCGGGCTCTATGCCGGCGTGCCGGTCGAGACACCGGCACATATGGTGCAGCGCGTCTGCGGCACCGGCATCGAGGTCCTGAGCCAGGCGGCCGATGCGATTTCGCTCGGCCGCGCCGAACTTGCGCTGTGCGTCGGTACCGAATCGATGAGCCGCAATCCGGTCGCCGCTTACACCCATCGCGGCGGCTTCCGCATGGGCCAGGTCGAGTTCAAGGATTTTCTCTGGGAAGCCCTGCTCGATCCCGCACCCGACGCCAGCATGGGCGACACCGCGGAGAATCTGGCGCGGCAATACCAGATCACGCGGCCGCAAGTCGACGAATTCGCCGCGCGCAGCTTTGCGCGTGCGCTCGCGGCGCAACAGCGCGGATTCTTTGCCGGCGAAATCGCGCCGGTGAAATCGGAAAGCTTTGTCCGCGATGAGTTCAAGCCGCGCCGCATTAAAATCAAAGGCGAGCTTGCAGCCGATACTCACGTGCGCTCCTCGCCCGTCGAAGCTTTGGCCGCGATCCGCCCGGCCTTCGGCGGCGTGCAGACCGGCGGCAATTCCTCGGCCATTGTCGACGGCGCCGCTGCCGCGCTCGTGTCATCTTCTGCGTACGCCAAGAAGCACGGGCGCGAGCCACTCGCACGGCTCCTCGCCACCACCGCCGTCGGCGTGCCGCCGGAGATCATGGGCATCGGCCCGGTGCCGGCGATCAAGGCGGTGCTCGATCGCGCCGGGCTGAAACTTTCCGATATCGACCGCTTCGAGATCAACGAGGCGTTCGGCGCGCAGGTGATGGCCTGCGCCCGCGAGCTCGGCCTCGACGAGGAAAGACTTAATGTCAACGGCGGCGCGATCGCCATCGGTCATCCGCTCGGCGCCACCGGCGTGCGCCTCGCCGTCACGCTGGCGCGCGAGTTGCGCCAAAGCGGCGGGCGCTACGGCATTGCCTCCGCCTGCATCGGCGGTGGTCAGGGTATTGCCCTCCTGATCGAAAACAGGAACAAGTGACGGATGGATATCAAGGGTCATGCCGCGATTGTCACCGGCGGCGCGTCCGGCTTGGGCGCGGCAACTGCGCGCGTGCTGGCGGAAGCCGGTGCCAAGGTCGCACTTCTCGACGTCAACCAGAAGGCCGCCGCCGAGGTCGCGGTCGATATCAATGGCATCGCCATCGCATGCGACGTGACCAATGCCGATGCTACGGAACAGGCCATCGCCAAGGCCGCCGCTGATCACGGCACGGCGCGCATCGTCGTCAATTGCGCCGGCGTCGGGCCGGCCAAGCGCATAGTCGGCCGCGACGGACCGATGCCGCTCGACGAATTCTCGCGCGTCGTTGCCATCAACCTGATCGGCACCTTCAATGTGATGCGGCTCGCCGCCGCCAAGATGCAGCACCTCGAGCCGATGCAGGACGGCGAACGCGGCATCATTGTCTGCACCGCATCGGTCGCCGCCTATGACGGCCAGATCGGCCAGGCCGCTTATGCGGCTTCCAAAGGCGGCGTGGTCAGTCTCGTTTTGCCGGCGGCGCGGGAGTTTGCCCAGTTCGGCATCCGCGTCACCGGTGTGGCGCCCGGGATTTTCACCACGCCGATGCTGCACGCGCTGCCGGAAGCCGCCCAACAAAGCCTTGCCGCCGCCGTCCCATTTCCCAAGCTCCTTGGGCAGCCGCCCCAATATGCCGCGCTGGTGCGGCATATGGTCGAGAACCGCTATCTCAACGGCGAAGTCGTCCGGCTTGACGGCGCGCTGCGCATGGCGCCGAAGTAATATTTCTTCCGCTCCCCAGGACCACGACAATAATGTTCAGCAATACCCGGCATCTGCGCATCGAATGGGGCGACTGCGATCCTGCGGGCATCGTGTTCTATCCGCGCTATTTCGCGATGTTCGACACCTCGACCACGGAGATGATGGAAGCCGCGATCGGCATGAGCAAATTCGAATATCTGAAGGCTTTCAAATTCATCGGCCATCCGATCGTCGAGACCCGCGCCATTTTCCGCATCCCTAACCGCTTCGGCGACAAAGTGTCGATCACGACCTCGGTCGCGGCCCTGGGCAAATCCAGCATCAAGATCGAACACCGCCTGATGAAGGGCGACGACCTCTCGGTCGAGGGCTTCGAGACGCGCGTTTTTGTCGCTCCCGATCCGGCCGATCCCGAGCGCATCAAGGGCCAGCCCATTCCGGCCGAATTTGTCGCGCGGCTGACGCATAGCAAATAGCGCAAGAACCGCGCCTGAGGCGTAGCTCCCTTGTCGTCTCGCGCGGCACTTATGGTAGAAGCTGGCCACCCAAAGGGAGATGAACGCCGATGCGAGTAGACGCGTATACCCATTATTTTCCGGAGCGCTTTTTCACCAAGCTCAATGAAATGGCCGGTGACTACAAGGACATCGGCAAGCGCATCCGCTCGCTACCGGCTTTGTTCGATCTCAATGTCCGCAAGAAGATTGTCGACGGCCACAAGGACTATCAGCAGGTCCTGTCCTATCCGCAGCCGCCGATCGAGCAATTCGCCAAGTCGCCGGCCGACATCGACGAGTTCTGCAAGATCATCAATGACGGCTTCGCCGATCTCTGCGCCAAGGAAAAAGATCACTTCCCGGGCTGGGTGGCGCAGGTCTCGCTCGCGGCAAAGGACTGCGGCGCTGCCGAGGCCGAGCGGGCGCTGAAGAACGGCGCGCTCGGCGTGCAGATCTACACCAATGTCGGCGGCAAGCCGCTCGACCGCCCGGAATTTCTGCCGTTCTTCAAGAAAATGAACGAGCTCGGCGCGCCGATCTGGCTGCATCCGGCGCGCGGCGCCGAAATGCCGGATTATATCGACGAGAAAAAGTCGCTCTACGAGATCTGGTGGACCTTCGGCTGGTCGTACGAAACCGCCGCCGCGATGATGCGGCTGGTCTATTCCAAGATCATGGACAATCACCCGAACCTGAAGATCATCACCCATCATTTTGGCGGCATCGTGCCGATGCTGGAAGGCCGCATCGGCCCCGGCAATGACGTGATGGGCGCGCGCACGTCCGACCAGGATTATGTTTCGGTGCGCAAGAGCTTGAAGAAACGCCCACTCGATTATTTCAAGCAGGATTTCTGGGCCGATACCGCGACCTTCACCGCGGTGCCGGCGACCAAGGCCGGCATGGAATTCTTCCCCATCGACAAGATCGTGTTCGCCTCCGATTGCCCGTTCGATCCGGAAGGCGGCACCATGTATCCGCGGGTGACTTTGGAAATCCTCGAATCGCTGAAAATGGACAAGACCACCCACGACAAGGTGTTCTATAAGAACCTCGAAGCGGTCACCGGCAAAAAGCTGGTGAAGTAGGAGCCGGCGGGCGCCACAGGCGCCCAGACAAAACCCAACGGAGGTCAGCTTTGACCGACGTGAAGGAACGAACAGAAACGGCGGCGGGCACGGCGCAGTGCCCGGTCCGCCGCTTTCCGCTCAATCAACCGGAAGGCCACAAGGCGCCGGTGCCGCGCTATTCCGCTGCGGTCAAAGCCAAGGTCGCTGTGCTTTTTCTCGGCCTGCAGACCAAGGCCGACACATTGCCGGACGCGGGCCTGAGCGAATTTCTGGCGCGCATCGGCAAGGACGCCGCCGCGCCGGTCTATGTCGATCAGGCGGCCTATACCGATCTGAAAGGCTATCTGAACCGGGTCGCCGCGCTCTATTGGCTCGACATCGCGCAGTTTCAGACCTGGCTTAAATCTCCCGCCGTCAAAGAATGGCGCGCCCGCATGCGCGCCGACACCTCCGTCGGCCTGTGGTGGGAGCCGGTCGTCGTCGATGCGCAGCGCATGGAGACGATCACGTTTAGCGCGTTCCGCCGCGGCTTTTCCGGCTGTCCGGCGATGGGGCTGAACTCAACCGATCACACCGGCTATTGGGGCGCGGCGCGCGACCGCATTCCGGGCGCCGGCGACGATCTGTTCGAAGCAACGGTCGCAACGAGCGAACGCTGTCCAATCACCGGCGCCACCTATCGCAAGATTCAGCCGCCAAAGAATATGTGCGTGATCCGCTCCGGCGTGTCCTGGGAAAAATGCGACGGCGAGCAGCTCAAGGACTGGCGCGAGCGCATCAAGCCGAAGCTCGATGCCGGCATGACATATCTGCGGGAGAATCCGGGCGCGACCGGCTGCTTCTCGTTGCGCCAGGTTGAATCCATTTCAGCCGACGGCAAGAAACTCGCGGAAGCCTATTCGCTCGGCGCCTTCGCCTCGATGCAGCATTTGGAAACCTGGAGCAAAGATCACCCGAGCCATCTGGCGATCTATACCAGCGCCTTGGCGGCCCGGAAGAAATTCCAGGAGAAGCTTCAGCTCCACACCTACAACGAGATCTTCATTCTCGAAGGCGGCAACCCGCCGTTCGAATATTTCAACTGCCACCCGCAGACCGGGCTGTTGCCGTTCGCAGACAAGCTCGGAACAACGGCGTAATTCGGCCTTTCCAGCACGAATAGTCGTGGATGTCCGGGCGCGAGACCGGACAGAGTGGGCTGACCTTTGCTAGCGTGTCGCCGCATGGAAGCAGCTCGCACCATCATGACGGATCCTGACGACGCGGCCGCAAATCCGGACGACGCGCCGCTTTCACCGCCGCCCGCGGCGAACGACGCCGCTCGCGTCAGCCCCATGATGGAGCAATATATCGAGATCAAAGCCGCCAATCCGGATTGCCTGTTGTTCTACCGGATGGGCGACTTTTACGAACTGTTCTTCGGCGACGCCGAAATCGCCTCGCGCGCGCTCAACATCGTCCTGACCAAGCGCGGCAAGCATCTCGGGGCGGACATTCCGATGTGCGGCGTGCCGGTCGAGCGCGCCGATGAATATCTGCATCGCCTGATCGCGCAGGGTCACCGGGTCGCCGTCTGCGAACAGATCGAAGACCCGGCCGAAGCGCGCAAGCGCGGCGGCAAAAGCGTAGTACGCCGCGCTGTGGTGCGGCTGGTGACGTCCGGCACGCTCACAGAGGACTCGCTCCTCGACGCCTCACGCAACAATTATCTGCTCGCGCTCGCCCGCAGCCGCGCCTCGTCCGGCGACGACCGTTTCGCGCTGGCCTGGATCGACATTTCGACCGGCGAGTTCCGTGTCGCCGAATGCGGCCGCGCCAGCGTCAGCGCCGAGATCGCGCGCGTCGAGCCTGGCGAGATCATCGTCTCCGATGCGCTCTATGCCGATCTGGCGCCGCTGCTGCGCACGTTTCCCGCGGTAATGCCGCTCACCCGCGACGTGTTCGATGGCGCTACCGCCGAACGGCGGCTCGCCGCGTTCTTCGGCGTCGCCACCACGGCCGCGTTCGGCGCCTTCTCCCGCCTCGAGCTCACCGCCGCTGCGGCCACTGTGACCTATATCGAGCGAACCCAGCTCGGCAAACGCCCACCGCTGTCGCCGCCCGCGCGCGAGAACGCCGGCGCGACGCTCGCGATCGACCAGGCGACACGTGGTAATCTCGAACTGATCCGCACCATTTCCGGCGAGCGCCGCGGCTCGCTGCTCGCCGCCATCGACCGCACACTGACCTCGGCCGGCGCGCGGCTTCTGGCGCAACGGCTCGCCGCGCCGCTGACCGATCCGGCCGAGATCGCACACCGCCTCGACAGCGTCGGCGCCTTCGTCAGCGACAGCGCCGCGCGCGCCGATCTGCGCACACTCCTGAAAGCCGTGCCCGATCTCGCCCGTGCGCTGGCGCGCATCGTCGTCACCCGCGGCGGCCCGCGCGATCTCGCCGCGATCCGCGACGGGATTTTTGCCGCGTCGGAATTCGCCAAACGCCTTGCGGCGATGGCGGACATTCCGTCGGAGCTTGCGCAAGCGATGCAATCGCTGCGCCGGCCTGACGAAGCGCTCGCCGCCGAGCTGGCGCAGGCGCTCGGCGACGAATTGCCGGCGTTCCGCCGCGACGGCGGCTTCGTGCGCCCGGGCTACCTGCCGGCGCTCGACGAAGCGCGCGCGCTGCGCGACGAATCCCGCCGCGTCATCGCCGCGCTGCAGATGCAATATGCCGACACGACCGGCATCCGCTCGCTCAAGATCAAGCACAACAATGTGCTCGGCTATTTCGTCGACGTCTCCGCCCAGCACGGCGAGAAGCTGATGTCGGCGCCGCTCAATGCCACCTTCATCCACCGCCAGACCACCGCCGGTCAGGTGCGCTTCACCACCATCGCGCTTGGCGAGCTTGAATCCAAAATCGCGAGTGCGGCCGACCGGGCACTGGCGCTCGAGCTCGAGGTCTTCGACAGGCTTGCCGCATCAATCACGGCCGCGAGCGTTACGATCAAGGAAGCCGCCGGCGCGCTGGCGCTGCTCGACGTTGCGACCGCGCTCGCCGCGCTCGCCGTCGAGCGCGACTATGTGCGGCCGCAAGTCGACGATAGTCTCGCCTTCGCCATCAGTGGCGGCCGGCATCCGGTCGTGGAGCAGGCGCTGGCCGTCGACGGCGGACCTTTCGTCGCCAATGATTGCGATCTGTCGCCGCCGGTCGCGGTAGACCAGGCAGCAGTCAAGACGGCCGGCCGCATCTGGCTGATCACCGGTCCGAACATGGCGGGCAAATCGACCTTCCTGCGCCAGAACGCGCTGATTGCGGTCTTGGCGCAGATGGGAAGTTTCGTGCCGGCGAAGGCCGCGCATATCGGCGTGGTCGACCGGCTGTTTTCGCGCGTCGGCGCCGCCGACGATCTCGCCCGCGGCCATTCGACCTTCATGGTGGAAATGGTCGAGACCGCGGCCATCCTCAATCAGGCCGGCGAGCGCGCGCTGGTCATCCTAGATGAAATCGGACGTGGCACCGCGACCTTCGACGGTCTTTCCATCGCCTGGGCGACCATCGAGCATCTGCACGAGAACAATCGCTGCCGCGCTTTGTTCGCCACGCATTTCCACGAAATGACCGCGCTCGCGGCGAAGCTGCCGCGGCTGCACAATGCCACGATGCGGGTGAAGGAATGGCAGGGCGACGTCGTGTTCCTGCACGAGGTCGTCGCCGGCGCCGCCGACCGTTCCTACGGCATCCAAGTGGCCAAGCTCGCCGGCCTGCCGCCGAGCGTGATCGAGCGCGCCAAAGTGGTTCTTGCCCAGATCGAGGCCGAGGACCGCACCTCGCCGACGCGGGCGCTGATCGACGATCTGCCGCTGTTTGCCGCGGCGCGTCCCGCATCGGAAGCGGCGCCGCAGCCGGATGCCGCGTTCGCCGCCGTGGTCGAGGGTCTCAAAGCGCTCAATCCCGACGAGATGTCGCCGCGCGACGCGCTTGACGCGCTCTATGCGCTCAAGGCGAAGTTTGCGGCGAAGTAATTTTCGCTTCGCGCTTCGTGTTGCGCAGCCGCAGCACCATCAGCATGCCGCTCCAAGCGACGCAGACGGCAACGCCGACGACAAAGGCCCACCACGAGCCGAGCGGCACGGCCGTGTAATGCACGGCCACAAAGCCGAGCGAGAGCCCGACAAAGGCGATCTGCGCATGCGCCAGCATGCTGGCCGTCGCCTTGCCGCCGACGCGCGGATGCAGGATGACGATCGAGCTGCACAGGATGATCGGGAACAGCGCAAACATGCCGGAGGCGAACGAGCCGATGCGGTAGCTCGCCGTAGTGACGACGGCGACGACGATCGCGGCCGCGATCGCGCGCAACGGGATGTCGTAGCGCGTGCGCAGAAATTTTTTCGGCGGCCCGACTTTCACGATAGCGCCAGCTCAGCGGAACGGTGGTGCCGAATACAACAACATTGAGCAGCACCGCCGTCAGCGGCGTCCACTCGACCAGACGAAACACCGCGGTGGTCGCAAACCAGACCGCAAGCGAGACGCTCAGACTCCGCAGCAGACCATGGCGCTGCGCCAGCACGATATATACGGCCGAAAAGATCGAGACCGCGGCGCTGACCGCGACGCTGCCGATGGCGCTCACGGCGATGAAGCTCGGCGGGTGCTCGATCGCGAGGATCACATAGGCTGCGCCGGCCGCTGTCGGCAGCGCCGCGATCAGCGCACCAATGAACGCGCCGGCGCGCTCGACCGCGACCGAAGTGATGACGACGACGATCGCCGTCAACACCATTTTCAGCGTCAGTTCGGACCAGGAATATGAGTTCAGGCGACATTATTGCGGCACTGGCTCCAGGAGTTCGAGCCGATTGCCGAATGGATCCGCGACATAGAAGCGCTGAAAGCCCGCAAGCGGCTCGTCTTCGTAAGGCGCGTAGCCGTGCTGGGCGAGCCGTGTCCGCAATCCGCCGATATCTTTCACCAGAAAGGCCGGATGCGCCTTTTGCGCCGGGCGGAAATCCTTCTCGACACCGAAATGCAGTTGCTGGCCACCAAGCGCGAACCAGACGCCGCCGCGCACTTCCAAATTCGGCGGCTTTTTCAGTTCCGGCAGACCGAGCAGATCACCGTAGAAGGCGCGCGCCTGCGCTTCCCTGCCCGCCGGCATGGCCAAAAGCAGATGATCGAGGCCGACGACGCCGGCATTCATTGCGGTCACGCCCGTTGTAGGGAGACAGCGACTGGCGGTCCGCTCTTGATGGTCTGGTAGACGACGCAATAGCGCTCGGTGAGCTTGAGGAGCTGATCGAGCTTTTCCTGCGGCGCGTCGGTGTCGACGTCGAAGCGCAGGCGGATTTGCGCAAATCCCACCGGCGCCTCCTTGGCGACGCCGAGCGTGCCGCGGAAATCGAGATCGCCTTCGGCCGACACCGTGCCGGATTTCAGCGGAATTTCGATTGCGGTCGCAACCGCTTTCAGCGTCACGCCGGCGCAGGCGACCAAAGCCTCGAGCAGCATATCGCCCGAGCACAATTCCATGCCGGAACCGCCGGTCGCCGGATGCAGGCCGGCGACCGCGAGCGCGCGGCCGGTCTCGACCTTGCAGGCGATATTTTGGTCGTCGAGCGTGCCCTTGGCCTTGAGCGTGATCATCCCAGCTTTGGCATCGGCCTTGTAGCGCTCCTTGATCGGCGCTTGCAGCGCCCGCAGCCCGGCGGCGTCCATGGATTACTCCCTGTCAGCGTCATGGCCGGGCTTGTCCCGGCCATCCACATCTTTGGCGACGTGTATATAGTTCGTGGCTACCCGGCCAGCCGGGCATGACAGATTCAACTTTGGCCGAGTATTACCACCACATCGCGGCGCCGGCTTCGGCTTTGGGCTCCGGCGCGGCGTCGCCCGCAGCCCGATCTAGCGAGCGATCAAGCGCGGTGAGGACCCGCCGCTTGACGAAATCGAAAGCGGCGGATTGGCGGTCGCGCGGCCGCGGCAGATCGACGGCGATCTCGTCGAACATGCGGCCCGGGACGCGGGCACATGACCATGATGCGGTTGGCGAGCACGATCGCCTCGTCGACGTCGTGGGTGACCAGAATCAAGGTCGGCGTGGCGTCGGCCCAAAGATCGAGCAGATGATCCTGAAGATCGGTGCGGGTGAAGGCATCGAGCGCCGAGAACGGCTCGTCGAGCAGCAGAACTTCCGGCCGCGGCACCAGCGCGCGCGCGATGGCAACGCGCTGCGCCTGGCCGCCGGATAATTCACGCGGCCACATCGTGGCCTTCTCGGACAGCCCGACACGCGCGCGAGCGCCGCGGTGACGCGCCGCGTTCGCTCGGATCGCGGCCGCTTGCGCAGGCCAAAGCCGACATTGTCCGCGACTTTCAGCCACGGCAGAAGCCGCGGCTCCTGAAAGATGATGCCGATTTTCTCATGCGGCGCGGTGATGCGCTCGCCGTCGAGCATGACCGCGCCCTCCGACGCCGGATCGAGACCGGCGATGGCGCGCAGCAGCGTCGATTTTCCGCAGCCCGAGCCGCCGATCACGGCGACGATCTCGCCCGGATCGACATTGAGCGAGACGCCGCCGAGCGCATGCACGCCGTTGGGATAGGTTTTGCCGACACGTTCGAGAGCGAGCATGAAAATCTAATCCTGCCTCACGACATCTTCCCAGCGCAGGAACGGCGCGGCGGCAAGCGCGATCATCCAGTCGGTGGCCTTGCCGATGATGGCGAAAGCGACGATGGCGGCGACGATCTCGGCCGGCTTGCCGAGCTGCTGGCCGTCGATCAGCAAATAGCCGAGCCCTTCGGAGGCGCCCATGAATTCGGCGGCGACCACGAACATCCAGCCGAGCCCAAGCCCCGAGCGCAGCGAGAGCACATAAGCGGGCAGCACCGCCGGCAACAGGATGCGATAGACCATCTCGACATCGGTAAGCCGGAAGGCGCGGCCGACTTCGACGAGTTTGCGGTCGACCGATTGGATCGCACCCATCAGGCCGAGATAGACCGGAAAGAACACGCCGACCGCGATCAACGTGATTTTCGAAGTCTCGAAAATGCCGAGCCACAGGATGAAGAGCGGGATCCAGGCGATCGAGGGAATGGCGCGCAGCGCCTGCAAGGTCGGATCGAGGAGCCGCCGGATCAGCGGCGAATAGCCGGCCGCCGCGCCGACAATCGTGGCCGCGGCGACGCCGACGCCGAAGCCGGCGGCGACGCGGCCGAGCGTTACGATCGTGTCGCGCTGCAGATCGCCGGTTCGCACGAGATCGACGAAAGTCTGGAACACGATCGAGGGCGGCGGCACCAGCCGCCCGCTCGACCAGCCCATGCGGACGACGAATTCCCAGGCCACCGCCGCCGTCACCGGCAGGATCAGCCCCAGCACCGGCCGCGACAAATCTGGCCCGGTTGCGCGCCCAGGATGCTCCCGCCGCCTGTTCAGGCGCAGCGGAGCTTTGCGGGCTTTCGGCAACGACGGTCATGGCCTCAAGAGACATGGCGGCGCCAGGAAATGCAATGCGGCCTGATTCACTCTCCCCGCGTGCGGAGAGAGGTCGAGTGAGCGAGACGAACTACGCCGCCGTGACGAACCGGTCGTCGATCAGATCGTCGAGGGTCTTCTTCACATCGACATTCGCCGGAATGACGCCGGCCTGCTGCAAGGCGAGGCCCGCCTGCAGGATGGTGTCACGCTGCTCGGGTCCGATGCGATTGTAGGTGAGCTCGGTGCGTTCCTTGAGCTGGATGTCGACCACCGCATCAGGAAGCTTGGTCACGTCGATGAACACCTTCTTCTCTTCGTCGTAGTGCGACAGGCAATATTTGCGCGCGTCTTCATAGACGCCGAGCACGCGCTTGGTCAGGTCCGGATATTTGCCGAGGAAATCCTCGCTGGCATTGAGGATGCCGTAAGTGTTGGCCGCCTTGTTGCGGTAGAACAGCCGCGCACCGTCTTCGACCTGCGCCTGCGCCATCATCGGATCGAGGCCGGCCCAGGCATCGACGTCGCCGCGAATCGAGCGCGATCTTGCCGTCGGGATGCTGCAACAGTACCGGCACGATATCCTTCTCGCTCATGCCGACCGATTGCAGCGCGCGCACCAGGAAGATGTGCGGATCGGTGCCGCGCGTCACCGCGACGCGCTTGCCCTTGAGATCCTCGATCTTGTTGATCGGCGTGTCCTTGCGCGTCACCAGCGCGGTCCATTCCGGGCGCGAATAAACGTAGATCGACTTGATCGGGTTGCCGTTGATCTTGCTGAGCAGCGCCGCCGAGCCCGCGGTCGAGCCGAAATCGATCGAGCCGGCGTTCAGAAATTCCAGCGCCTTGTTGGAGCCGAGCGTCTGCACCCAGCGCACGCCGATGCCGTCCTTGGCGAATTCCTTTTCCAGAAGCCCGTTCTGCTTGAGCACCATGGAGACCGGATTGTAGGTCGCCCAGTCGATGCGGATTTCCGAAGGCTTGTCGGCGGCGCGGGCGAGCCGCGGCACGCCAAGCGGGACGACGACCCGCCACCAGCGGCACCAGCAAGAAATCCACGACGAGACAGCATGAGAACCCTCCCTACGATACGTTTTTTCTTTAAGGAAACGACGCAAAGGCCGTCAATTGGAAATAAATACCTTGTTTTTGTCATCCCATAGAACAATTTTATCAAGAAGCCGATATCGGTCCCAGCGCTTCTGTCCGCGGCATTTTCGCCGGAACCGGACGGCACCAACGATGACAGTTCGCCCCTCCTCCGCTATCTCGTAACCGATGATGCTCGATACGCAAAAGGCTCGCATCGCGCCTCGAGTCCGAAGCTGGAGTGCTGATCGATCCGGCGGCGATCGCCGAGGACCTCAAAGCGCTGGCCGCGACCCATGAAGGCCGCGACCGCGAATTGCGCACCGCGTCGCGCAGCGGCTGAAGGTCGACGCTGAACGAAGGCCGGGCGCGGGCCGAGGCCTTGCTGCTGAAGGACCGCCACGGCCGCCGCTGCGCCGAGCGGCTTTGCCAGATGCAGGACGATATCATCCGCCTGCTGTTCGAATTCACCACCACGGTGCTCTATCCGCCGCAGGTGCGCTCGGAGGCCGAGCGCATCGCCGTCGTCGCGACCGGCGGCTATGGCCGCGGCCTGCTGGCGCCGGGCTCCGACATCGATCTGCTGTTTCTGCTGCCCTACAAACAGACCGCCTGGAGCGAGTCGATCGCCGAGGCCCTGCTCTATTGCCTGTGGGACATGGGGCTCAAAGTCGGCCACGCCTCGCGCTCCGTCAATGAATGCATCCGCCAGGCCAAGGCGGACATGACCATCCGCACCAGCCTTCTGGAGTCGCGCTATCTGCTCGGCGACAAGAAGCTCTACGACGAAATGACCGCGCGCTTCGACAAGGAAGTCGTGCAGGGCACAGCGCCCGAATTCGTCGCCGCCAAACTCGCCGAGCGCGAAGAGCGCCACCGCCGCGCCGGCCAGTCGCGCTATCTGGTCGAACCCAATGTGAAGGACGGCAAGGGCGGCTTGCGCGACCTGCACACGCTGTTCTGGATCGCCAAATACGTCTATCGCGTGCGCGAGCCGGAAGGTCTGATCGCAGCGCGGCGTGTTCGACCGCGACGAATTCCGGCTGTTCCGCCGCTGCGAGGACTTCTTGTGGTCGGTCCGCTGCAACATGCATTTCGTTGCCGGCCGCGCCGAGGAGCGGCTATCGTTCGACATCCAGCGCGATATCGCGGTGCGGCTCAACTACACCAGCCATCCCGGCCTGCGCGACGTCGAACGCTTCATGAAGCACTATTTCCTGATCGCCAAGGATGTCGGCGACCTCACCGCCATTCTCTGCGCCGGCCTCGAAGACCGGCAGGCCAAGCCCGCCGCGATGTTGAGCCGGCTGATCGCGCATCTGGCGCTCGGCGCCGGCGCGCAAGAAGATCTCGGAATCCGACGATTTCGTCATCGACAACAACCGCATCAATGTGGCGCGCGCCGATGTGTTCCGCCGCGACCCGGTCAACCTGATCCGGATCTTCCATCTGGCGCAGAAGCACAATCTCGCCTTCCATCCCGAGGCGATGCGGATCGCCACCCATTCGCTGAAGCTCATCGACAAGGAGGTGCGCGAGGATCCGGAAGCCAACAAGCTGTTTCTGGAAATCCTGACCTCGAAGAACGCCACCGAGATCGTGCTGCGGCGGATGAACGAAGTCGGCGTGCTCGGCGCCTTCGTTCACTCCTTCGGCAAGATCGTGGCGATGATGCAGTTCAACATGTATCACCACTATACGGTGGACGAGCATCTGCTCCGCTGCATCGGCGTGCTCAACGAGATCGCGCGCGGGGAAAATCCGGAATTCGCGCTCGCCAACGAGCTGATCAAGACGATCCAGCCGCAGCACTATACCGTGCTCGCGGTCACGCTGTTCCTGCATGATATCGCCAAGGGCCGCATCGAGGACCACTCGATCGCGGGCGCGCGGCTGGCGCGGCGGCTGGCGCCGCGGTTCGGGCTCAATGCCGCCGATACCGAGCTCGTCGCCTGGCTGGTCGAAGTGCATCTGGTGATGTCGACGGTGGCGCAGTCGCGCGACCTCTCTGACCGCAAAACCATCGAGAATTTCGCCGCGGTGGTGCAGTCCCTGGAGCGCCTGAAGCTTCTGACCATTCTCACCACGCCGATATCCGCGCCGTCGGCCCCGGCGTCTGGAACGGCTGGAAGGCGCAGCTTTTGCGCTCGCTCTATTACGAGACCGAGCCGGTGCTCACCGGCGGTTTCTCCGAGGTCAACCGCGCCCAGCGCGTCGCCATGGCGCAGGCCGAATTCCGCGCCGAGCTCGCGGCGAAGTTCAAGGATCTGCCCGAGCGCGCGCTCGATGCCTATATCGAGCGCCTTTATCCGGCCTATTGGCTCAAGGTCGATCTGCCGCACAAGCTCGCGCATGCACGCTTCGTGCGCGAGACCGAAGCGGCCGGAAAATCGCTCGCCACCTCCGTCGGCTTCGACGCCGCGCGCGGCGTCACCGAGCTCACGGTATTTGCGCCCGATCATCCCTGGCTGCTGTCGATCATTGCCGGCGCCTGCGCGCTCGCCGGCGCCAATATCGTCGACGCCCAGATCTACACGACGACCGATGGGCTTGCGCTCGACACCATCTCGGTGTCGCGCGAATTCGAGCACGACGAGGACGAAGGCCGGCGTGCCGCACGGATCGGCGACGCCATCGAGAAGGCGCTGCGCGGCGAGCTCAAGCTGCCCGACGTGGTCGCCAAGCGCGCGCCGCCCAAGGGCCGGCTCAAGGCCTTCGCCATCGAGCCCGAGGTCACCATCAATAACCAGTGGTCGAGCCGTTACACCGTGGTCGAAGTCACCGGCCTCGACCGGCCCGGCCTGCTCTATGAACTGACCACGACGCTATCCAAGCTCAATCTGAACATCGCCTCGGCGCATGTCGCGACCTTCGGCGAGCGCGTGGTCGACGTGTTCTATGTCACCGATCTTCTCGGCGCGCAGATCACCGCGGCGACGCGGCAGGCCGCGATCAAACGGCCGCTGCTGGCGCTGTTCACCACGCCGGAAGAAGGCAACGCGGCGTAGCGGCTCAGTCCTGCGGTTTCGTGCCCGCGCGCTTGCTGGCGAGCAGAATACCCGCACCGATCAGCAAGATGCCGACGACGTGATAAAGGTGGAACCGCTCGCCGAGGAACAGCACGGCGAGGATCGCGCCCAGAACCGGCATCAGATGCGCGGATTGTCCGGCGCGGGCGGGACCGATCAGTTCGACGCCGCGATTGAAGAACATGTAGGCGATGAACGACGGCAGCACCGCGGTATAGGCGATCGCCGCGTACGACGGCAGCCCGCCTTCGATGCGCGCGCCGCCGGCATGCTCGGCAAGATAGAACGGCAGGATCATGAACGAGCCGATGCCCATCATCGTCACCAACAGGCTCAGTGGATGCACCGCAGGCCGCCGCCGCAACAGCGGCGTATAGAGCGCATAGACCACGACCGCGCCGAGGATCCAGATATCGCCGATGTCGAGCGACGTTTGCGCCAGCGCGGCGAGCGACAGCTTGCTGACGATGGCGGCAACGCCGAACAGCGACAACAGCACGCCGAGAATCTGCCAGAGGCTCGGCCGCGCGCCGAACAGACCGAAGTCCCAGATCAGAACGATCAGCGGCATCGCCGATTGCAGCAACAGCGCATTCAGCGCGCTGGTATATTTCAGGCCGACATAGGTCATGGTGTTGTAGGTGGCGATGCCGGTCGCGGCGAGCAGAAGCATCATCGGCCATTGCCGCAGCAGCACCGGCCAGTCGCGCTTCAACAGCGGAAAGGCGACACCGAAAGCGACCAGGAACGCGCCGGTCCAGCGCCAATAGGCCAGCGCCACCGGCGGCACATGACCGGCGACGGCGCGCGCGATCACGATATTGCCGGCCCAGAACAGATTGGTGAGAAACAACAGCGTCCAGGCCGACGACCAGGCGCGGTGCGCCAGCCAGCGCAGCGGCGACGAATGTTCACGTGCCGCAACGGCACCCTCAGAGGGCGATGGCATGTTTCGGGTCCTCGGCGCCCTATGGCACCCCTACATGGCATTGGTCGTTACTATCACCCATGCCCAGTGGTACGCCAGCCATACATGTGCATGATCGCGCTACCGGAACATCAGCGCCGACCCGCGCCTTATCTTCACCCGATTAAGGCCGAATCCCCGCCAAATCCACGTCCGCTCACGGCCCAGGACTGGCCAAGCACCGGCCCAGTAACCGCCCCTTAAATGCCGCGCTTTACCGTGATTTCCAGCGTCTGCGGGCGCTGGGAGCGGGTTCCAAACTGATGGCGGGGCGAGAAGGACGCAAGCGGGCAGGCAATGCCGGCTTTGATCTGCGGCTGACGCCGTCCGATCGGGCCGGCGGCTCTGCAAAAGGCCGCGCCGATACCAGCCGTCGCCGCTCCGAATCGCCACCGCCGCGCGAATCACGAAGGCGCAACGGCAAGAGCCGCGGCAAAGGCCGTTCCGGTTTCGGCCGTCTGTTCTATTGGGGCTTCGTGCTGGCGCTGTGGGGCGTGATCGCCGGCATCGGCGGCTTGATCTGGATCGGCATGCATCTGCCGCCTATCGAATCGCTGGAAATCCCGAAGCGCCCGCCCTCGGTCCTCATTCTCGGCGCCAACGGCGCGACGCTGGCGACGCGTGGCGACATGGGCGGCGCCGCGGTGCCGCTCGCCGAACTGCCGGCCTATGTGCCGAACGCCTTCGTCGCCATCGAGGATCGCCGCTTCTATTCGCATTACGGCATCGATCCGCTCGGCATTTTCCGCGCCATCGTCCGCGACGTGCTGCGCCGCGGCGCCTCGCAAGGCGGCTCGACGCTCACGCAACAGCTCGCCAAGAATCTGTTCCTGACGCAGGAACGTACGCTGTCGCGCAAGGCCCAGGAGGCCGTGCTCGCACTCTGGCTCGAGCACAAATATTCCAAGAAGCAGATCCTCGATCTCTATCTCAATCGCGTCTATTTCGGCGCCGGCGCCTACGGCGTCGAAGGCGCGTCGCAGCGCTATTTCGGCAAGTCGGCGCGCAAGCTGACGCTTGCCGAAGCGGCGATGCTGGCGGGCCTCGTGCAATCGCCGTCGCGGCTTGCGCCCAATCACAATCTCGAAGGCGCGCAGCGCCGTGCCGCCATCGTGCTTGCCGACATGCTCGAGCAGAAGATGATCGCGCCTGAGGCCTACAAGACGGCGATCGATCATCCGGCGCGCACCGTGCAGCCCGCCGGCGGCGGCTCGGCCAATTATGTCGCCGACTGGGTGATGGACGCGGTCGACGATCTGATCGGCAAGTTCGATCAGGACATCGTGGTGCAAACCACGATCGATCCGGCGTTGCAGAGCGCGGCCGAACAGGCGCTCGATGATGTGCTCGCGCAGAAGGGCGAGAAGCTCAACATCTCGCAAGGCGCGGTGGTGGCGATGACGCCGAGCGGCGTGGTGCGCGCTTTGGTCGGCGGACGCAATTACGGCGAAAGCCAGTTCAACCGCGCCATCGACGCCAAGCGCCAGCCCGGCTCCTCGTTCAAACCCTTCGTCTATCTCACCGCGCTCGAACACGGGCTCACGCCCGACAGCGTGCGCGACGACGCGCCGATCCAGGTCAAAGGCTGGCGGCCGGAGAATTTCGAGCGGCAATATGCCGGGCCGGTGACGCTCACCCAGGCGCTGGCCAATTCGCTCAATACGGTTTCGGTGCGGCTCATGCTCGAAGTCACGCCGGAGGCGGTGGTGCGCACCGCGTACCGGCTCGGCATCACCTCGATGCTCGCGCCGAATGCTTCGATCGCGCTCGGCACATCGGAAGTGGCGCCGATCGAAATGGTGACGGCGTATTCGACCTTTGCCAATGGCGGGCTCGCGGTGACGCCGCATGTCGTCACCCGCATTCGCACATCCGACGGCAAGGCGCTGTACGATCGCGCCGACCAGCCGCTCGGCCGCATCGTCGATGCGCGCTACGTCGGCATGATGAACACGATGCTGCAGCAGGTGCTGCTCTCGGGCACCGCGCGCAGTGCCAATCTTCCGGGCTGGCAGGCTGCGGGCAAGACCGGCACCAGCCAGGATTATCGCGACGCCTGGTTCATCGGCTACACCTCGCATCTCGTCACCGGCGTGTGGCTCGGCAATGACGACAATTCACCGACCAAGCGCGCGGTCGGCGGCGGACTGCCGGTCGAGGTCTGGAGCCGCTTCATGCGGGGCGCGCATCAGGGCGTGGCGCCGACGGCGCTGCCGGGCATGGAAAACGGCGGCTGGTTCAGTTCATTTCCGCAGCCCGGCCCGCAGCCGCCCGCTCCGGTCGGCGCGCCGATGGCGACTAACCGCTATGGTCAGCCGAGCTACCCGCCGGGTTATCAGCAGAACGCGCAGAACAACCGGCAGAGCGACGACGGCCCGCTCGATTTTCTGAAAAAATTGTTCGGGCAATAGACATCCATCGTTGCGAGGAGCAAAGCGACGAAGCAATCTAGAGCGGCGGCGCGGACTGGATTGCTTCGCTTCGCTCGCAATGACGGCGACATTTTCAGATCGACAGGAAATCGTGGTTCTTCAGCGGCAGCGTGCGCACGCGCTTGCCGGTCGCGGCGAAGATGGCGTTGCATAGCGCCGGCGCCAGAGGCGGCACCGGCGGCTCGCCGACGCCGCCCCAGAAGCCGCCGGACGGCACGACCACGGTCTCGACACGCGGCGCGTCGGCGATGCGCAGCATTTCGTAGGTATCGAAATTCGATTGCTCGACGCCGCCGCCGGCAATGGTGATCTCGCCGTAAAGCGCGGCCGTCAGCGCATAGACGATCGCGCCCTGGGTCTGCATCTCGATCGACAGCGGATTGACCGCATGGCCCGGATCGATCGCCGAAACCACGCGGCGGACGCGCAATCGGCCATGATCGCAGGACACCTCGACCACCTGCGCGCAATAACTGCCGCAGGCATGGCTCAAGGCAATGCCGCGGGATACGCCGGCCGGCGGCGGTGAATTCCAGCCGGCCCGGTTCGCCGCGGCATCGAGCACGGCAAGGTCGAGCGGCGAATTGGCGAGCAGCTTGCGCCGATAGAGATAGGGATCGATGCCGGCTTCATGCGCCATCTCGTCGATGAAGCTTTCCTTGTAGAACGCGTTCTGCGTGTAGTTGATGGCGCGCCAGACGCCGAGCGGCACCGCCGTCGAGCGGATCGCGTAGTCGACCAGATAATTCGGCACGCCATAGCCCATCTCATCGCCGAGCCCGCTGATATAGGTCCAGTCGACCACGTTCGGGATGAAGGCCGGCACCAGCGAGGCGACGAAGGACGGCCCGGCGAGGCGGATGGTCAAGGCCGTCGGCATGCCGTCCGCATCAAGTCCCGCCGACACCCGCGCCATGGAAAACGGCCGGTAGAGATCGTGCTGGATATCTTGTTCGCGCGTCCAGACCAGCTTGACCGGTTCGCTGACCTCCTTGGCGATCAGCACCGATTGGCGGACATATTCCTGGATCGGCGCGCGCCGGCCAAAACCGCCGCCGAGCATCATGCGATGCATGGTGACCTTGTCATGCGGCACGCCAGCGGCGAGCGCCGCGGTCGCGACCGCGGTCGCCGGATCCTGCGACGGCGCCCAGATCTCGACGCCGTCGGCCTTCACATGCGCGGTGCAGTTCTGCGGCTCCATGGTCGCATGCGCCAGGAACGGCACTTCGTAGTCGGCGGTGAGACGCTTGGCCGCGCCGCCGAGCGCCGCTGCAACGTCGCCGCGCTTGTGGCCGACCTGCGCCGACTGCGTCTCGAGCCCACCGCGCACCAGCTTTTCGATCGCAGGGCTCGCCAGCGCGCCATTGCCGCGATCGTCCCATGTCACTTTCAGCACATCGGCGGCGCGTTTCGCCCGCCACCACGAATCCGCGATCACCGCCACGGCGTCGTCCATGCGCACGACCTTGCGCACGCCCTTCATGCCGGCGATCGAGCTCTCGTCGATCGATTTCGGCGTGCCCTTGAAGACCGGGGAGTGCACGATGGCGGCGTAGAGCATGCCGGGGAGCCGCACATCGATGGCATAGACCGGCTGGCCGGTGACCTTGTCGTGGACGTCGAGCCGCTTCTTCGGCGTGCCGGCGAGCCGCCACTGTTCCGGAGGCTTCAGCCGGATATCGGTCGAGGGCTCGACCTTGGCGGCATCTTCGGCGATGGCGCCATAGCTCAAGGTCCGCCCAGTCGCCTCATGGGTGATGATGCTGTCGCGCGCGCGGCATTGCCCGGCCGGCACATTCCAGCGCGCCGCGGCGGCGGTGACCAGCATATCGCGGGCGGTGGCGCCGGCCTGCCGCAGGTAAAGCTGCGAGGAGGAGATCGAACGGCTGGCGCCGGTCGACGTATCGCCCCAGGCGTTCTGACGCCGCTCGTTTTCGCCCGGCGACACGAATTGCGTGCGTACCTTCGCCCAGTCGCATTCGAGCTCTTCGGCGACCAGCATGGCGAGCCCGGTCAGCGCGCCCTGCCCCATTTCGGAATGCGCCACGCGAATCGTTACCGTGTCGTCCCGGGCGATGGTCAGCCAGCAGGTGATTTCCGGAGCTTCGGCGGCCGGGGCAGAACCCGCGGCATGCTGCGGCCCAAGCGGGACGGCAAAGCCCAAAGCCAGCCCACCGCCGGTGGCGCTGGCCGCAATAAGGAAAGAACGGCGATTGAGACCGCCGCCGAGCCCCATCCTAACCCCCTGAATCCCCGGCGGAACAATGGCAGATTCCGGCCGGACGCACACCCCGGTAACAACAGCCGGACAATAAACTACGATGGTTTTTCGCGAAAATCACAATGCGGGGAATCCTCCAATGGCCGTCTCCACTGCGCCCGATTCGGTTCACAATTCATCCACACTCGAACACCGCCTGCGTGCCATCGAGGACCGCCTCGAAATCTACAATCTGATTGCAAGCCACCCGCCGAGCGCCGATACCGGCGCCCAGGCCTACGCGGAAGCGGTCTATACCGAGAACGGCGTGTTCGACCGCGGGCCGGGCCTGACCAGCACCACCGGAAACAAGGCAATGGGCGCGTTGCTAGCGAGCCCGGCGCATCAGGCCGCGATCGCCGGCGGGCTCGCCCATTTCACCGGCCTGCCCCACGTCACTATCAGTGGCGACGAGGCCGTGGTCATCTCCTACCTGCAGATCCTCACGCCGAACAAATCGGGCGCGGAAATCGAAGTGCCCAATCATGGCTCTTCGCGCGGCTATCATATCCATCGCGTGGTCACCAACCGCTGGGAGCTTCAGCGCACGCCGACAGGCTGGAAGATCAAGCGGCGCACCTTGCGGCTGGTCGACGGATCGGAACCTTCACGGGAGATTTTGCGCGGCGCGCTCGGCACTTTTGCGGCGTGACCGGAAAATTCGGGGGAACGCATGACATCGACTTCGGCCTTTGCGCGGCTGCGTCGCTCGTTCGTCGACTCTGCCGGCACCATTGTGTTCGGCATGGAGGACGGCACGGTTTCCATCTTCGGCCTGGTGTTCGGCGTCGCCGCCACCACATCAGATGCCAAGACCGTTCTGATCGCCGGCGCTTCGGGCGCGATCGCGGCAGCGGTGTCGATGATGGCAGGCGCCTATCTCGACGCCGAGACGACGCGCGATGAACAGGCGAGGCGGCGCGCCATGCTCGAATTGGGGGTAGCGCGCGACGGCGGATCGGCCGAACTTCTGCAGCGATTGGCCGCGGCGGGTCTCACGCAGGAGCAATCGGCCGCACTGACCGGCGCGGTCGCACAGAACCACACTGCGCTCGGCGGCCTGCTCACCGCGCTCGACGGCGGCGGCAAGAGCGCGACCAATCCCTGGGAACAGGCGCTATGGATGCTGATCGCCGATTTTCTCGCGGCGGCGGTCCCTATTCTGCCCTTCGTCTTTCTTCCTATCACCACCGCGCGCGTGACATCAGTTGCGGTCACCACGGCTTTGTTGATCCTGCTTGGCCTCGGGCGCGCTCGGATCGCCAAGGGCAATACGGCGCGAATAGTGACGGAAACCGTTGCCATTGGCATTGCCGCGGCCTTGGCGGGCGTCGGCATCGGCGTCCTCATCGACCGGACGTTTGTCGGCTAGCGCCGAACGCCCATTAATGCTTGCCGAAATCCTGGTTCGGGAACGCCGACGCGTCGGGCACCTTGATCACGACAAAGGGGTGATCGAGCGAAGCGTGGCAGGCGTTGCAGCCTTGCGTGAGATGTTCGTAGGCCGTGGCGAATTGTTTGGGGTTTTGCTGCTTGATGGCGTCGTCCACGTCGGCGAGCGGCTGCTTCAAGGCCGCATCGACAAGATCGGCGACGGGATAACCGTGAAATTTCGGCTGCGCCTTGATGATGCCGGCAAAGGCCTGGCGGATTTCAACCAGCGCATAGGCCGCCAGCGGCCAATTGCCGGCGGCCTCGGCAAGGCCGAGCTTGGCATGGCGCGGCTGAATGAGCGTGTTCATCATGTCACCCATGGTGAGCACGTAGGGCACCGGCGCGGACGGCGTTGACGGCGCCGGCTGCTGCGCCTGCGCCACGGCGACCAGAGCCGCCAAAATCACGCTGATCAAAACGATTGTGCTTCTCATGTGCGCCTCGCGCTCAATCCAACGGTTCAAGCCGGATAATCGCCGCGCCGTGATTATTGCCAGCCCAGAACGTCACCGGATTGGTTGAATCATCGACAAAGACCCGCCGGATATTGGTGGGCCGCGGCAGAAGATACTCGATTGATTTGCCGCTTTGCGGATCGAAGCGCAACACGCGATCGCTCGCCATCCCGCCGCTCCACAACTCACCGCTCCTGTCGCGATAGACGTCGTAGGGATAGGTATGCGGCGTCGGCGCGTCCCATTCCTTGAAGGCTTCGCCTTTGATGTCGAACATCGCGAGCTTGTTGGCGGCGAATTCGGTGAACCACAGATGCCCCTCGCCATCGAGCATGGTCCGGCGCGGCCGCGACTTCCCGGTCGGCGTCGGAAACAATGTCGGCGTGAGGGTTTTGGCGTCGACGCGGCCGACCGCCTCGCCGCCGAAATCCATGAAATAGAGATTGTTGCCAGTGTCGGCGGCCATGCCATAGGGCGCATGCAGGCGGCTCTTGCCGAGAAAGGCGAACGGGTCGACACGCTCATAGGCGCCGGTCTTCACATCGAGCCGCATGATCGATTGCCGCGCGACGTCGTTGGTCCAGACCTTGCCGTCCACATTCATGCCGGTGGGCATCACCATGGATTGCTGCATGGCGTCGTCATTGAGGTCAGACGGCAGCGGAAAGATCGTGAATTTTTCGGTCTTCACATCGAAGCGGGCGAGCCCGGTCTGAAACATCAAAGCGAGCCAGAGATTGCCGTCGGGATCGGCTTCGAGGTCGAGCGCGCCAGTCGGGAAGCCCGGCTTGGACACGGGAATCGGATATACGGTGACCGCGCCGGTATGCGGCTCGAGCCGGCCGAGAAAATTCTCGACGAAATCCGAAAACCAGACGTAGTCGCCGCTTTGGCCGTCGTGAACGACGCGCACATCGTGCGGCGCGATGGTCTTTTCCGGCATGTCGTATTCGGTGACGACGACGCGGGTGGCGCGGCCCTTCGGGCGCGGCAGCGTCTGCAATTTGTAATTCCATTTCGGGCCGTGCGACAGATTGATCGTCGCCAGATAGGCGGCGAGCTTGCGCACCGAGTTCGTCGCTGACGTCGCGCTTGGCGACGCGCGACTGCACGTGCGCCTGCGTCGTGTTGTTGGCATATTGCGCCATGCGATCGAGCACCGGAACGAAGCTCTCGGCGCCATAGGTCGAGCGCGCGATGCGCTCGAAGGTGTGGCAGCTCATGCATTCGATCAGCGGCCGCTTCTGTTCGGCCGTGCCGGGCATGCTCATGAACCATTCGGTATTGGTGAGCTGGGCGGCGAGATCGGACGTTTTGGCGAGTTTGATCGCGACATTGGTTGTCGCGGACCCGAGATCGACGATCCGCGGCTCGTCGATCTCATAGCCCGTGGCGCGGATGCGCAGGATGTAGTGTCCGCTCGTCAGCCGTCCGTCGGGAAAACGGAAATGCCCGCTGGCGTCGCTGACGACGGTGGTGCTGATCGGTGAATTGTCCTTTTGCACCGTCACCAGCACGCCTTCCATGGCGCCCTCGGCGGCGGAGGTGACCGAGCCGGTCAGCACCTGCGCGCGGCAAGGGACAGCAAGAAGGACAAGGAGCCATGCGGCCGCGATGAAGCGATACACCGGCTTCATGCGTCACTGCTTCCGCAAGGTGCAATCAACTTCGACCGGGTCTTTGGCATCCGCCTGACCGCGCCGCACCACGTCGGCTTGCGTGTAGCCTTCCTTGGCGCAGGTAACGTCGACGGTTTTGGGATCGATCTCCTTGGCGAAGCCCGGGATCTTGTAGACGCCCATACTGTTGGAACGCGTCACCAGCGAGCCGCCGGCTTGCGGCGCCGCCGTGACGCGGGCGCCGGGCACCGGCGAGCCGCCATCGTCGCGCACGAAGCCGAAATAGGACGGGCCGTCATTGGTGTCGCTGTCTTCGCCGAAATTCACGCCGCCCGCGTGTGCCGGCATTGCCGACGTCATCACGGCGGCGGCAACCATACCGATGAGCTGCCAGCGATGACGGAACGCCATATCCCCGCATCTTCCCATTTGCCGCAGCGAAAACATATTCGCCGCCGCGACTCTAGCGCGGCCGAGCATGGGGAGAAAAGGGCGGTTCGACGGCGGCCCGGTCGCTGAGGTCTCAGCTCTCGCCGCCGTATTTGGCGCCGAGGTCGCGCTGGATCATGAGGCGGATGAACGGGTCGGGATCGTTGCCGAGATAATCGGTCGAATTATAGAGCGGCCCGCAATGAAACAGATTGGAGCCGCGGCAGGTTGACGCTGTGCCGGCCGCCGGTCTGGTCGGTTTCGTCCGTTTGCTCTTGGTGGCCGCGTTGGCGCTTGCGGCCAATGACGCGGCAAGGCTGCCAGTCACGATCAGCCACAAAGCGCGGTGTCGTATCATCACCGTCTCTCCTGGCATGACAGGTCCGTTCCGGCAGATGTAACCCCGAAGGATGGCGTTTATTCGGCCGCCGCCGGCTCAGTGCTGCGCTTCGCTGTCGAGATGCGCCATCTGCGTCGGGTCATAGCGTTCGCCCGAAGTGAGCTCCGGCGACACCGCGGCATCGATGCGCGCGATATCTCCGGCGGTGAGCGTCAAAGCAAGCGCGCCGAGCGATTCATCAAGCTGCGCGCGGCGGCGCGCGCCGATCACCGGCACGACGTCGGAACCGCGCGAGCGCGCCCAGGCGATCGCGAGCTGGGCCGGTGTTGCGCCCTTCTCCTTGCCGATCGCCGCCAGCGCTTCGACCAGCGCCAGATTCTTTTCCAGATTGCCTTGCGCATAGCGCGGCATGCGGATGACGCGAAGGTCGCCTTTCACCGATGCATCCGGAACGCGCCCGCTCAAAATTCCGCGCGACAGCACGCCATAGGCCGTGATCGCGATACCGAGCTCGCGCGTCGCCGGCAGAATCGATGTCTCGATGCTGCGGCTCATCAGCGAATATTCGATCTGCAGATCCGAAATCGGATGCACCTTGTGCGCGCGGCGGATCGTCGCCGCGCCCACTTCCGAAAGTCCGATATGGCGGACATAGCCGGCGCGCACCATGTCGGCGATGGCGCCGATCGTGTCCTCGATCGGCACCGCGGGATCAAGCCGCGCCGGACGATAGATATCGATATAGTCGGTACCGAGCCGCCGCAGCGAATAGGCCAGGAAATTCTTCACTGCCGGCGGGCGGCCATCGTTGCCGCCCCAGCTCCCGTCCGGCCCGCGCAGCGCGCCGAACTTCACCGAATAGACCAGACGCTGGCGCGGCACGCCGTCGAGCGCGCGGCGGATCAGCATTTCGTTGTGGCCCATGCCGTAGAAATCGCCGGTGTCGATCAAGCTGACACCGGCTTCGACCGCGGCGCGCAGCGTGGCGACGCTCTCGGCTTCATCGGAGACGCCATAGGTGCCGGGCGACATGCCCATGCAGCCGAGGCCGAGAACGGAAACGTCCGGGCCGTTGCGGCCCAGGTTCACTGTTTGCATGTGCCGACTTCTATTGTTCGCGCAATTGCCGGTGGGAGCGTACTAGACGTAAACGCTCTTCATCTGCGGCTCCGGATAGCGCAGGCCAGCCGCCGCCCCGATCGGGATCGCATCCGCCATCTGCTTCAGCTCCGCCGCGCTGAGCTTGACCGACAGCGCGCCGATATTCTCCAGCAGCCGCGCTTTGTGCTTAGTGCCGGGGATCGGGATGATGTCGTCGCCCTGCGCCAAGAGCCAGGCGAGCACGAGCTGGCCGCTGGTGCAGTTCTTCTCTTTCGCCAGTGCGCCGAGACGCTGCGCGAGCGAGATATTGGTGTCGAGATTGCCCTCGGCAAAGCGCGGATGGCGCCTGCGCGCATCGGTCTCGGCGAGTTCAATGCCGCCGGTCAGAAGACCCCGCCCGAGCGGCGAATAGGCGACGAAAGTGATGCCGAGCTTGCGCGTCACCGCCAGCGTTTCTTCGGCATCGGCGCGATAAATCAGCGACATCTCGTTCTGCACCGCGGCGAGCGGGTGCGTGGCATGCGCGCGGCGGACGGTGGCCGGGCTCGCCTCGCTGATGCCGAGCGCGCGCACCTTGCCCTGCTGCACCAGCTTGCCCATGGCGCCGACCGTATCCTCGATCGGCACTCCCGGATCGATGCGGTGCTGGTAATAGAGGTCGATCACATCGACGCCGAGGCGCTTCAGACTCTTCTCGCAGGAACTCGATCACGAATTCCGGCCGGCCGTCGGCGAATTTGCCGTCCTTGCCGCCGAGATTGCCGAACTTGGTCGCCAGAACCACGCCCGAGCGGCGGCCCTTGATCGCCTTGCCGACGAGTTCCTCATTGTGGCCGGCGCCATAGGCGTCGGAACTGTCGAGAAACGTGATGCCCTGATCGAGCGCGTCGCGAATGAGGGCGATGCCGTCGTCGTCGCTGACCTTGCCGTAGATGCCGGACAGCGACATGCAGCCGAGCCCGATGGCGGAGGCTTCGATGCCGGAGGAACCAAGTTTGCGTTTGGGAAGGCTTTTGCTCATGGCGATATCGATCCTGCCGCTGACTATGCGCGTGTGTTGGCCGTGTAGCTGAAATGATGTAGGGCGGTTCAAGCGTCCGTACAATAATGGCAAATCAGAAGTGTTTGCGACAGCCACGTGACGCGCCCTCGCGCGACGAGACTATATCCAATCGTATATAGCGTAAGCGGTTCAGTGCAAGGGCGCCTCGGCACGAAACATCAGCGCTAGCTGATCTGCCGCAGCCAGGCGGCGAAGATCTTTGCGCCGCGCATCCGCACCGCTTGCGAGATCCTCATCGTCTGCGCCCGCAAGGCCTCGGCCGGCATCTGCACGGCCTCGAGATCGCCGGCATTGCCCGTGTACCACTTTTCCAGGACAGCGCCGTCGGCCTCCAGATGGAATTGCAGCGCCAGCGCACGGTCGTCATAGGAAAAAGCCTGGTTCTGATAATTCGCATTGGACGCAAGCCGCGTCGCGCCTTCGGGCAGGTCGAACGTGTCGCCATGCCAATGCAACACCACGGCGCCATCATCGGACAGCGGTCTGAGCGCCGAGGCGCGCCCTTCAGCGGTCAGATCGATCCGGCCCCAGCCGACTTCCTTGACCGACCCCGGAAACACGCGCGCGCCAAGCGCCTTGGCCATCAGCTGCGCGCCGAGGCAAATGCCGAGCGTCGGGCGGCCGAGCGCCAGCCGCCGTTCGAGAATGCCGATCTCGCGCGCAAGAAACGGATGCGTCTCGGTCTCGTAAGCGCCGAACGGACCGCCGAGCACGATCAGGAGATCGGCCGCCGCGATCGTCGGATCATTGAGATCGTCCCGCTGGGTGTCGCGATAGGACACGGCAAATCCCACGTCCGGCAGAACCTGCGCCAACAGTCCGAGATCCTCATGCGCAACATGGCGAAGCGCGAGAGCCGAGCGGATGCGGACTGGCATGTGGAGCTTCCTCGCAAGAGGTGAAGACGTGCTGGAGAAACGCCGGCAAGGTCAAGAGAAACCGCTCAGATCGGCGACGCGCGCTTTGCGCGTCAGCGCCCAGAGCAGATAGCCGATCACGCCGGCGGCGGCGACGAGGAGCGCCACCGGCCAGGCTGAGGCGCCAAGAAAAAGACCGATGCCGGCGGCGGCGAGCGCCGCGCCGGACTGCTGGCAGAAGCCCATCACCGACGATGCCGTGCCGGCATGATCGGGAAACGGCGTCAGCGCCGCCGCCATCGCCGCCGGCAGCGTGAAGCCCAATCCGGCGAGATAGATCACCATCGTGCCGGCGAACCACAGGACATGAGGCAGCCCGAGTTCCAACACCGCGACCATGGCGAGGCCGCCAAAGGCCATCATCACGACGCCGATTCCCATCATGCGATCGAGCCCGAGCCGCATGACGATGCGCGACGCGATGAAGGTTCCAACCATGTAGCCGGCCGCGCCAGACGCAAAGGTGATGCCGAAGGCCAGCGGCGAGAGTCCGTAGGCCGCGCCCTGCATCACGATCGGCGCGCCGCCGATCCAGGCGAACAGGCCAACGAACACCGTGGTGATGATGCCGAGATTGGCAAGAAAGCCGCGATGCACCAGCACCGACTTGTAGAGCGCCGCCATGGCGCGAAGCGAGACCGGACCGGCCGCGCGCTTCTTCAATGTCTCCGGCAGCAGCAGCGCCGCGGTCGCGCTCGCCACCGCGGCAAGAGCGATCAGCAAAATGAAAGTGGCGCGCCAGCCGAAAGTGGTCTGCAGCAAGCCGCCGATCATCGGCGCCACGATCGGAGCAAACGCGGTGATCGAGCCCATCAATGACAATTCGCGCCCGGCGCGCACGCCGGAATAGATGTCGCGCACCACGGCGCGCGCCAGCACGACCGAGCCGGCGCCGCCGAGCGCCTGCACAAAGCGCGCCGCGATCAGTGCATCAATGGATTGCGCCAGAGCGCAGGCGATCGTGGCGGCGCCGTAGAGCGCGATCGCGGTCAGCAGCACCGGCCGCCGCCCGAAACGGTCGGATGTCGGCCCGTAGATGATCTGGCCGACAGCGAAGCCGAACAGATAGCTCGCGATGGTGAGCTGCGCCTGCACCACGCTCCCCGACAAGGAATGCGCGATGTCGGGCAGCGACGGCAGATACATGTCCATCGACAGCGGTCCAAGCGCCGTCAGAAACGACAATAGCAGTGTCAGCGCAAACGAGCCTGGTGCGAGCATCCGATGAATTCTTGATCGTTACGCCGTTGCGCGCGAGCGAAGGCCATCACTTCGCGCGCTTGGCAATGGCGATTTTAAAGGTAATGCGCCCGGAGCTTGCCACCCGGTTCACGCGGTTCTGTTTGGATCAGCCCGCGGCCGGACGCAAGCGCGCGTTCACATGCGAGCTATGCTTTATGGCCAGGTTTAAATGGCTTTGGTCTAACCGCCCGGCGGCCGCCAGCCCTGCTTGGCGAGCTGGATCTGCGCGTAGATGTGCTTGCGCAGTTCGCCGAAGCGCGGCAGCGACCGGGTCTCGAGCTGGGTGCGCTCGCCCGGCAGATCGATGGTCACGTCTTCCATGATCACGGTCGGAGCATGCGACATGACCAGGACGCGCTCCCCGAGATAGACCGACTTGTCGATATCGTGGGTGACGAACAGCACCGTCACCTTGAGCTTGCGCCACAGCACGCGAATCAGATCTTCGAGATCGGCGCGGGTCTGCGCGTCGACCGCGGCGAACGGCTCGTCCATCAACAGCACATGCGGCTCATAGGCAACGGCGCGGGCGATGGCGACGCGCTGCTGCATGCCGCCGGAGAGTTGCCACGGATAGGCGCCGTGGACATTGGCGAGATCGACCGCCGCGAGCGCATCGCGCACCAGTTCCTCGCGCCGCGCCGCCGGCATCTTCTTCTGCTTGAGCGGCAGCGCCACATTGTCGTGCACCGTCATCCACGGAAACAGGCTGCGGCCATATTCCTGGAACACCACCGCCATGGCCGGCGGCGGCCCGTTCACGGCATGGCCTTCGAGGATCACGCCGCCCGACGTCGGCGCCAGCAAGCCGGCGATGCATTTGAGCAGCGTGGTCTTGCCGGCGCCCGAAGGGCCGACAATGCAGACCAGCTCGCCCTCCCCGACCTTGAAATTGACGTCGCGGATCGCCTCGACGGTGCGGCTGCCACCGTCATAGACCTTGCGCAGCTTTTTCACTTCGAGCATGGGCACTCGATTGGGCGCCTGATCCATCGCACTCTCGCTCATGATCAACCGGCCCGCTGCGTTCGCCGCAATCCGTGATACCAGGCGAGCAGCCACGCTTCCACCGCGCGGAAGATCAGCGACAGCGCGATGCCGATCAGGCCGAGCAGAATGATGCCGCTCCACATTTCCGGGATCGCAAAGGTGCGCTGATATTGCACCAGCGCAAAGCCGATGCCGTTTGAAGCCGCGAACATTTCGGAGACCACCATCAGGATGACGCCGAGCGAGAGCGATTGGCGCAAGCCCGTGAAGATCTGCGGGCTCGCGCCCGGCAGCACGAAATGCCAGAGCCGTGCCGCGGGGCCGATGCGATAGCTCCGCACCACGTTTTCGAGCACCTCGTCGAGCGCCCGCACCCCGGCGACGGTATTGAGCAGTACCGGCCAGACGCAGCCGAACACGATGACCAGGATTTTCATCTCGTCGCCGATGCCGGCGAACAGGATCAGCACCGGAATCAGGACCGGCGGCGGAATGGCGCGCAGGAATTCGAGCACCGGCTCGATGGTCGCGCGCAGATTGCGCGACGCGCCGACCGGAATGCCGATGGCGATGCCGAGCACGGCGGCGGCAAAGAAGCCGACGGCAAAGCGCAACAGGCTCGGCACCACATTGGGTATAGCCTGCGGCGACAGCCAGAGCGTGACGAAGGTCTGCAGGATCGTCGCCAGCGGAGGAAAATAAAAGCTCTCGCTGCCGGCGCTCGCGATCCACCACGCCGCGATCAGCACCACGGGCAAGCCGAACATGACGGCGCCGCGGCGCGTGATCGAGAGCGCGCCGCTCATCGCGAAGCTCCCGCCGTGTCGAGCCGCATCGACGGATGCCAGAACAGCACCCGCCGCTCCAGCGCCCGCGCGCCGAGATTGACAATGACGCCGACAATGCCGGTGACGATGACATAGGCATACATGATGGCGACGGCGCCGCCGGCTTCGGTCTGCGAAATCTCGCGGCCGAGGCCTTCGGTATCGATCGCGATTTCGCTGGTGATGGCGAGGATCAGCGCCACCGCCGCCGCGAGCCGCACGCCGGTCATCAGATAGGGCAGCATAGTCGGCCAGATCAGATAACGAACCTGCGCCCAGGCGCCGAGGCCGTAAGAGCGCGCGGTTTCGCGCGCCACCGGATCGACGTCGTGGACGCCGTAGAGCACCTGGATCAGCACCTGCCAGAACGCGGCATAGACGACGAGGATCAGCGTCGACTCGAGCCGGGTGCCGAACAACAGCACGGCCAGCGGGATCAGCGCCACGGACGGAATCGGCCGCAAAAATTCAATCGTCGAATAGGTCAGCGTCCGCAACAAGCTCGAACTGCCGATGACAATGCCGAGCACCGTGCCGGTCACGAGCGAAATCACCAGCCCGAGCGCCCAGGCGCGCATGGTGTCGCCGAAAGCATGCCAGAAATTCACGGTCGCCAGTTCGTGCACCAGCGCCGCCATGATCGCGGAAAACGGCGGCAGATAATGCGGCGACACCAGCCCGATCCGCGGCGCGATTTCGAGCAACAGCGCAAAGCCGATCAACCCGGCAAGGCCGCGCAGCCAAGACGGCGCATTGAACGCGCCGGCGTTCGCCGGCGCAGTGGTTGTATCTGCCGTCATCTTTGACGTCAGGGCAAAATCGCCGCGACGTCCGCCTTCTTGGTGATCAGCCCGTCTTCGAACGCATCATCGGCGAGCGCCTGGGTCGACTGCCGGTTCATCTCGGTCGGCCAGCGCGGCAGCGTGATCTTGGCGGCGATTTCCGGCGTGATGCGCGTATAGGTCGGGATGATCTGGCGGACCTCGTCGGTATGCGAATCCGCATAAGCCAGCGACTCCGTGATCGCGGCCTGGAAGCGCTTGACGATGTCCGGATTCTCCTTGGCGTATTTCGCCGAGGTGAAATAGACCGCGATCATCATTTTCGGCGCGACGTCGACCAGATTCCAATCCACCACTTTGGCGCCGCGCTGCAGCGCGATGGTCAGGAACGGCTCGACCACCCAGCCGGCCTCGATGCGATGCTCGGCGAGCGCTGCCGGCATATCGGGGAACGGCACCTCGATGAACTTGACCTGCTTGGGATCGCCGCCGGCCGCGCGCACGCCGGCGCGCACCGATGTGTCGCCGATATTGTTGAGATTGTTGACCGCCACGGTCTTGCCGACCAGATCCTTGGCGTTCTGGATCGGGCTGTCGCCGGGCGCGACGATGGCGGAGAAATCATGTCCGCGCTCGCCCGTCGACGAAGCGCCGGGCGCGACGCCGATGAATTGCAGGCCCTTGGTCTGGGCGATCAGCATCGAAGGCACGTTGCTGAAACCGAACTGCATCTGCCCCGACAGCACGCCCGGAATGATGGCCGCGCCGCCGCCGGCGGTGGACAGTTCGATCTCGAGATTCTGCTTGGCGAAGAAGCCCTGCTTGATGCCGAGATAGATCGGCGCGCAATCGCCGATCGGGATCACGGCGACCGAGAGCTTGTCGGCGGCGCGAGCCGGGCCGCCGAGCACGCCGAACAAGGCCGCCGCGGCAAAAGTCGCGGCTGCAACAAACGTTCGGCGGCGGAATGACATTCGATCTGCCAACATCTTGAATTCCCCCTCGTTGTCCTCTGCGAGCCGCGGTTCAATCCACTGAACTTGAGCTGTTCTGCTTAAGCCGCAAACTGGTCGCCGCCTCACACCGAGTCAAGTCGGCGTTCATTTTGACGCGGGGCGCCCAGCGCCGCCGGAAAGGTAAGGTTACTTACGGCTGTTGATCGTCTGGTGTCGGGTGATATCACCGGCGTGCCGCACGCGCTTCTTTTGCTGCGCTTGCCGGCAAGCGCACTCCAGAAGCCTTGCTCCAGAAGCCGTCGGCCGCCAATTCATTGACCGCGGCCGCAATGACATTGCGCAGCGCGGCCACCGCGCGGGCCGGTCCCTGGTCCTTGTGGTAGGCGGCGCTCAGTGTCCACGGCCCGAGTGCCGGCTTGTGCAGGCGCACCGCGGAAAGCTCGCCGGTGCCGATCTCCCGGCGTGCCGCGCTATAGGGCAAGACGGTGTAACCAAGGCCGGCAGCAACAAGCGCCTTGGTCGTTGCGTAGCCTTCCACCTGAAAAACGACATCGACATGACCTCCCGCCTCGGCGACGGCGCGCTCGACCAGCATCCGCAATCCATGGGTTCGGTTGGGCAGGATCAGCGGCACGCCGCTGAGCGCCATGCCGGCCTTGACCGGCGGCAAAGTCTTCGCCGGCGCGGGCGCTTTGAATGCCGCGCCGGGCCCGATCAAATACATCGGCTCGGTGAGCAGCGGCTCGATCTCGATGCCGCGATGTCGCGGCGGATTGTGCATCAGGCACAGCGTGAGTTCCTGGTTGGTCAGGCGCTGGAAGATGAAGCCGGAGACACCTTCGACAAAGCTCAGTCGCAGCTCCGGATGCAGGGCGGCACATTCGCGCACGATGCGCGGCGCCAGCGCTTCGCAAATCGTCGGACTGATCCCGAGCGTGAGCGTGCCCTGCACGCGCAAGCCGTGGGCGCGGACATCATCCGCGGTCTGCGCCGCCTGGCGCAGCAGTGAATGCGCCCGTTGCAGCATGAGCAGGCCGGCATCGGTGAGTTCGAGCTGACGCCGCGTGCGCAGGATCAGCGCAATGCCGACTTCGTCTTCGAGCTTGCGGATTTGTCGGCTGAGCGCCGGCTGCGCAATGCGCAACTGCACCGCGGCTTTGGAAAAGCTTCGCGCCTCGGCGACATAGATGAAGTAGCGCAGCGTGCGGAGATCCATCGGGCTTCCATGCCGTAGAGGCATAATAAGGATGATTATTATATCTTAGACGACTATCCAGCCGGCGGCTACGCTTTCCGGGCAATAAGCCAATAAGCAGGGAGGCCGCGCCGTGCCAGAGGTCATCGTCCACGACACCAAAGCCATGGATTTCGAGGAGGTGCGCCGCGGCCGCGTGCACATGATCCGCAGGAAGCGCTTGCCGCTCGAAACCGGCATCGACGGCGTGACCATGGAATATTCGCTGTCGGTCGTGCCCGACGGCTATTTCACCCCGCGCCACCGGCACAATTTCGATCAGATCCGCTACACGCTCTCCGGCCTGCAAAGCACCGGGCTCGGCGATTTGGCCGCCGGCGAATGCGGCTATTTCCCCGAAGGCTCGCATTACGGCCCGCAGCAGCAGAAAGGCGAGTGCGAATGCCTGGTGCTGCAGTTCCAGGGCGCCAGCGGCGAGCATCTTCTGTCCAACGAAGAGATGAACGCCACCTACGAGAGGCTGCTGAAGTCCGGCGGCAAGTTCGAGAACGGCGTCTACAAGGGATTCAAGCCGGACGGCTCGCCGAAGAACAAGGATTCCTACGAGGCGATCTGGGAAGAGCACGAAGGCCGCGATCTGGTGTTCCCGGAGCCGCGCTATCGCCAGCCGGTGATGATGCTGGCGAAGAATTACCGGTTCTGGCCGGATCGCCGCCGGCCCGGCGTCGAGGTCAAACATCTCGGGACGTTCAGTGAAGCGCGCACAGGCATCGGCTTCCTTCGCTTGACGCCGGGCGCAGAGATCAAGGGCGGCACGCAGGAAGACGCCGAGCTCCGCTACATGCTCGACGGCTCGTGTTCCTATGACGGCAAGACCTGGGGCGCAGGCACTTACATGTTCTTGCCGAACGGCACCGCGGTGAAGGACTTGCGCTCGGAACAAGGCGCGACCTTCTTCGTCATTACGCTGCCGATGCTGGCCGATCTCGCTGCGGCCAAACACAATGCCGGCGCCGAGCACCCGCTGCTCAAGCGCGCTGAACACGCGGCCGCTTAAAACGACAGCGCCACTCAAGGCGCGCACGATGCAAAATGGGAGGATCGCATGTCGCGCTCGCTTTGCGCGCGGTTGCTTTGCGCCTGCGTCGCCTTGATGGGGGCCGGCGCGCTATCAGCCGCGCAGGCCGATACCAAGCTCGCCGTCGCCAAAGTCGCGAACGACTTCGCGCTGATGATGGTCGACTACGGCAACAAGCTCGGCATGTTCCAGAAAAACGGCCTCGACGTCGAGGTGACGCAGATCACGCAAGCGAAAATGATCCAGGCCGTGGTCGCGGGATCGATCGACATGGCGCTCGGCTCGGGCGCCGTGCTGGCTTTCAGGCCGAAAGGCGCGCCCCTGACCGGCGTGGCCGCTTTGTCCGGTCCGCCGTCGATCCTGGTTCTCATCGTTCGCGCCGACGGTTCGGTCACGGCGCTGGATCAGTTGCGCGGCCATATCGTCGCCATCAGCAATCAGGGCTCGCTCACCGACTGGGCGGTATCCCAGATCGCGCTGCATGAAGGCTGGACGCCGTCGGATATCCCGCGCGTTTCGGTCGGCGATACCGGAGCGCGGGTGGCGGCGCTGAAGGTGAAGAATGTCGGCGCCGCGGTCATCGACATCGCCACCGCGCTCGAACTCGAGGAGCGCGGCCAGGCCAGGATCCTGGTGGACTTCGGCGACCTGATCACGAAGTTTCAGAATCAGATCATCTACGCCTCCGACAACCTGATCAAAACCAATCCGAACGCCGTGCGCAGCTTCAATCGCGGCTGGTTCGAGACCTTGGACTATGCCCGCGCGCACAGGAGCGAGACCGTGGCCTTCGCCGAGCAGGATCTCAGCGTCACCGCGAGCGTCGCCGGGCGCGTCTACGACAAATTGATGCCGGCCGGATTCTTCTCGAGCGACGGACATTTCGATCGCGCGGCGCTCGAGAGCATGAGCCGGGGCTTTGTCGACATGAAGCTCGTCGACCACGAGGTCGACCTGTCGCAATACGTCACCGAGCAATTTCTACCCAAAGAGTGATCACGGAAACGAATGTCGAGAACACCAAAAGTTGCCATCATCGGCGGCGGCATCGGCGGCCTCACGGCGGCCACGGCGCTGCGGCGGCGCGGAATTGAAGTCGAGGTCTTCGAGCAATCGGGCAAGATCGGCGAAATCGGCGCCGGCGTCGCGCTGACGCCGAACGCCATGAAAGCCTATCGGGCGCTCGGCCTCGAAGCCGAAGTCACCGATATCGGCTATGAATTGGACTATCAGGAACTGCGCAACTGGAACACCGGCGCGGTGTTCTCCCGCGTGCCGCGCAAGGGCGCCTACACCAAGGAATTCGGCGCCGCCTATCTGACGATGCACCGTGCCGACCTGATCGACGTGCTGCGCCGGCAACTGCCGGACCACGTCATCCATCTCGGCGCGCGCTGCACCGAGGTCGATACTGATGACAGCTCCGCTCGCGCCCGCTTTGCCGACGGCAAGGACATCGAGGCCGATGTCATTGTCGGCGCCGACGGCATTCACTCGGCCGTGCGCAAGAGCCTGTTCGGACCGCAATCGCCGCGTTTCGCCGGCTGCATCTGCTGGCGCGGCCTGGTGCCGTTCGACGCCTTCCCGCCCGGCACCGTGAGCCGCGACGGCACCATGTATATGGGGCCGAACAGCCACGTCATTTATTACCTGGTCCGCCGCGGCCAGATGGTCAATTTCGTCGCGCATATGGAGGGCCATTCCTGGACCGGCGAATCCTGGACGCAGGAATGCGACCGCTCCGAGGTCATGGACACCTATGCCGGCTGGCATGAGCCGCTGCTTCAGCTGCTCGGTTCGTCGGAGCGCTATTACAAATGGGCGCTCTACGACCGCGACCCGCTCGAGCGCTGGACCAAGGGGCGCGCAACACTGCTGGGCGACTCGGCCCACGCGATGCTGCCCTATATCGGCCAGGGCGCCTGCATGGCGATCGAAGATGGCTACACGCTTGCAGCCGCCATTGCGCAAATGCCGGACGATCTCGGCGCGGCACTGCAGCACTATGAGCGCCTTCGCGTGCCGCGCGCACGACGCGCAGTGTTGGGCGCCCGCGCGCGCGGCGAGGAAATGCATCTGACCTCGCCGTGGGCGCAGCTCAAGCGCAACGTCACGATGGCGCTGAAGCATCGCCTCGGCGCCGATAAGACCGGCATCCAGCTCGGCTGGTTCTACAATTACGACGTCGCGACCGAAAGCCGCGCGCCGATCAACGCGTGACGGCCGCGCACCTGCGCGATCGCTGCCAGATACCGTGAGGGGGAACGTCATGAGTGAGCGGGCTTCGACCGTCAATGTCACCGAACTGATCGATCTGCGGCCCGTCACCGAATTGCAGGTTCGCGTCGCGCTGCTGTGCGCGCTGACGATCTTTCTCGACGGCATCGACGTCATCGTCATCGGTCTCGTCGCGCCCTCGCTGGCGGCGGCGATCGGCGTGAACGTCACCTCGTTCGGTCCCGTCTTTGGCATCGGCCAGGCAGGCGTCCTAGTCGGCGTTCTGACGTTCGGTCCGCTCGGCGACCGCTTCGGCCGCAAGCGGCTGGTGATCGCATCGATGCTCCTGTTCGCGACGTTCACGTTGTTGACGATCTGGACTACATCATTCAACGAGCTGATGGTCGTGCGCTTTCTGACCGGATTGGGTCTTGGCGGCGCCGCGCCCAATGCCGTCGCCCTGACCTCGGAGTTCGCGCCGAAACGCTTGCGCGCAGCCTTCGTGTCGCTGCAATGGGCGGCGCTGCCGCTCGGCGGCGTCGCCGTCGGCCTGATGAGTTCGGTGCTGATCACGCAATGGGGATGGCAGTCGCTGTTCTATATCGGCTCGGTCGTACCGCTGTTTCTTGCCGCCGCGCTCGTTTTCATCCTGCCGGAATCGGTGTCGTTTTTGCTCGCGCGCGGCCTCGACACCAGGAACGTGTGCAAGACCGTCAGCAAGCTCGCCCCCGAACTGCCGCTGGATGGTGACACGCGCTACGCGGTCAACACCGAAAAGCTTCCCGGCGCGCCGATGAAGCATCTGTTCACGGAGGGCCGCGCCGGCGTGACGCTGTTGCTATGGGTGCCGTTCTTCACGAGCTTCATGATTCTGATCTTCATCACCTCGTGGATTCCGACCTTGTTGCGCGCCAACGGCCTCTCAGTGGCGCAGGCCGGCTTCGCCATCGCGCTCAACAGTTTCGGCAGCTTCATCGGCTCCGGCGCCGTCGGCCGGCTGATGGATCGCTTTGGCGCCTACAGAGTCCTGATACCGACCTTTATCCTGGCCTCGATTGCGGCCGGACTCCTCGGCTTCTCGCTGACCAATCTCGGCTCGGCGGCGCTGGCCGTGATCGCGTTGAGCGGCTTTTTCGCCGGCGCGAGCCAGGCCGGCGTCATCGCGCTCGCCGCCGTGGTCTATCCGGTCGCCATCCGCTCGACCGGCGTCGGCTGGGCGATGGCGATCGGGCGGCTCGGCGCCGTCGTCGGGCCGATCCTCGGCGGCATCCTGCTGGGCTGGCAATGGCGCGCCGATCAGATTCTTCTGGTCATCGCCGTGCCGGAATTGATCGGCGCGCTTTGCGTGTTTCTAGTCGGCAAGCTTCCCGCGTCACGCCCGGCGCTGTGACACTCAAGTCGACCGCTGAGCGAGCGGCTTGATCGCAAGCTCTGCGGCCAACTTGTCGAGCAACGCCAGCAGCGGCTTCGGCAGCGGCACGCCGTCGCGGGAGCGTTCGGCCCGGCATTCGCCGCGGCGATCGCCCGGTAGACGGATCTCGTCGACGCCGGGCAGCCGCTTCGACGCGCGAAGATCGACGATGTGACGGTCGACCTCGGACTTGAAAGTCTCCAGCGGAATAAAGCGCGGGATATCGACTGCGATGATGAAGTGACCGGTATTGGTCGCGCTCTTGTCGTCGGCATTGAAGTCGACGACGTCGCGGCCGAAGGCGGCGCCGTTGAGCACGCCGCCGAGCAGGCCGAGCATCAGCGCCAGTCCCGCGCCTTTATATTCGCCCATCGGCAGCAGTACGCCGTCATGCGACCGATTGGCGTCGGTGATCGGCGCGCCGGTCTCGGCGTTGACGAACCACCCTTCCGGCATCGGCAGGTTGCGCTGCGCGTATTTCTTCACCGTACCGTAGGCGACGATCGAAGTCGCGATGTCGAGAATGAGCGGGCCTTTGCCCGACGGCACGCCGATGGCGAGCGGGTTGGTGCCGAGCAGCAGATCGGTGCCGCCCCAGGTCCCCATGTGATTGGCATTGGCGACGGCCGAATAGAGCCCGACCATGCCGTGCTGCGCCGGCATCTCGGCATAGAGGCCCGCAGGCCCGGCATGGTTCGAGCGGCGCACGCCGACCCAGGCGACGCCGTTCTCCTTCGCCATCGCAATCGCTTCGTGCGTCGCGCGCGACATCACCAGATGGCCCATGCCGTTGTCACCGTCGACCAGAGCAGTCGCCGGCGCGGTGCGTGTCACCGTGATGTTGGGATGTTTGTTGAAGCCGCCGGCCTTCAGGCGCCGGATATATTGCGGTAGCCGGAAAATGCCGTGGCCGTCGGCGCCGGTGAGGTCGGCTTCCGTCATCAGCTCGGCGCATTTTTCCGCGTCGGTCTTCGGCAGACCCGCGGCGACGAAAGCATCCTCGATCAGCGCGCGCGTGGCGCTTGCGGGCACATTGGTCAGATCGGCATTGCTCATGGCGGGTGGCTTGCGATTCAATTGATCTATGTTGATCGTCATTGCGAGCGAAGCGAAGCAATCCAGTCCGGAGGCGCCGCTCTGGATTGCTTCGTCGCTTCGCTCCTCGCAATGACGGACTTCGTGCGTTACGCCATCACGCGCTTCTTGGCGAGAATTTTCGCGGCGTGGTCATGCAAAATCTTGGCGCGATCGCCTTCCGAGATTTCCAGCGACTTCACATGCCGCACGCAATCGAGCATGCCCATGTCGTACGGATAATCGCTGCCGAGAAAGATGCGATCGGCGCCGACCATTTTGATCAGCATTTCCAGCGTCTTTTTGGAATGCAGGATGGTGTCGTAAAGGAAGCGGTCGAGATATTTCTCCGGCGAATGCTTCAGATGCACTTTCGGCTCCGGCCGCACGTCCCAGCCGTGGACCCAGCGCATGCCCTGATAGGGAATGAAGCCGCCGCCATGGACCATGACGAAATTGAGCTTGGGATGACGCTCGAGCACGCCGCAGAAGATCAGACAGGCGGCCGCAATCGTGGTGTCGAGCGGATTGCCGATCAGGTTGCCGAGATAATAGGCGCGTAGCCGGTCGGCGCCGGCGACATTGCCGGGATGGATCACCATGAAGGCGTCGAGCTCGGCGGCGGTCGCCCACAGCGGCTCGAAACTCGGATCGTCGAGATTCTTGCCGTTGATATTGGAGCCGATCATGGCGCCATGCATGCCGAGCTTGGTCATGGCGCGGCGCAATTCGTCGGCGGCCTTTTCCGGCGCCTGCATCGGCAGAGTGGCGATGGCGGAGAAGCGGTCCGGGCGTTCCTTGACCAGCCGCGCCATGTCGTCGTTCTGGATCACCGACAGCGCGACGCCGACGGAAGCTTCCTGGCCGTAGAGCCAGGTCTGCGGCGTGCCCGACAGCACATGCATGTCGACCAGCGCCTGGTCCATGTCGGCGAGCCGCCGCGCGATATCATGCCCGCCTTTGGGAAACGGCTTGTACGGCACGCCGGCGACTTCGAGCACGGAATTGTCGGTGTCGAGCGGCGTGAGCTTCAGCCCGAGGCTCGGAATCTCCTTCTGCAGCCGCTTGATCGCTTCGTCGGCCAGCACATGGGTATGGGTATCGATAGTCCGCGACATTGAGCCTCCCCGCGTCATTCTTCTTTGGCGCGGCATTTCTGCGCATAACGGGCATAAGCAAGCAAGGGGGTCGCGGCCTCTTCTCACGCCGCGGTTTCGGCTATAAAGGGACGCCGAAACTCCTCATAAATCAGCCCAAAATCACGGAATTTCCGATGGACGCGACGACCGATGCCAAGACGCTTGCCGACCGCCACAACGACCGCGGCCGCGTCGAGGACGCGCCGCTGGTGCAGGGCCTTGGGCGTTATGTCGCGGACGCGCCGCTGCCGAACCAGGCCTTTGCGTATTTCGTGCGCTCGCCGCACGCCTTCGCGCGCATCGTCAGCATCGACACGTCAGGCGCGACCAACACGCCGGGCGTGATCGCCGTGCTGACGGCAAAGGACATGGAAGGCGTCGGCAATGTGTCGCGGCATCCGCCGCTCGCCGGCCGCAATGGCAGCAAGCTCATCATGTCGCACCGGCCGGCGCTGGCCGGCGAGCGCGTCATGCATATCGGCGAGGCGGTCGCCATGGTGGTCGCCAGCTCCGCGCAGATCGCCCTCGATGCCAGCGAATCCGTCCATGTCGAATATGAAGAGCTGACGCCGGTGGTCGACGCGCGCGACGCGCTCAAGTCCGGCGCGCCGCAGATCTGGCCGGAAGCGCCGGGAAATATCGCCGTCGATTGGGCCGGGCCGCACGCCGAGCCCGACGCCAATGCCGCCGAGGTCGAGCGGCTGTTCGCGTCCGCCAAATACGTCGCCCGCATGGCGGAGATGAATCAGCGTCTCGTCGTCGCCTCGATGGAGCCGCGCGGCGCCACCGCGAGCTACGATGCCGGGACCGACAGTTATCTGTTGCGCACCTGCTCGCAGGGCGCCGGCGCCATGCGCGAGAACGTGATGGCCATCATGAGCTGGCCGAAGGAAAAGATCCGCGTCATCACCGAAGATGTCGGCGGCGCCTTCGGGCTGAAGACCTCAGCCTATCCCGAATATCTCGCGCTGCTCGTCGGCGCCAAGAAGACCGGCCGGCCGATCCATTGGATGTCCGGCCGCTCCGAAGCCTTCCTCACCGACAATCAGGGCCGCGACATTTATTCCGAGGCCGAGCTTGCGCTCGACGAGAAGGGCAAGATCCTCGCGCTGCGCATCCGCAATACCGGCAATATGGGCGCCTATATCGGCGCGGTCGGCGCCAATATTCCGTGCTTCAATTTCACCCGCTGCCTGCCCGGCATGTACGACATCAAGCGCATCGACATGTCGACCAAATGCGTCTTCACCAACACGATCCCGACCGCGCCCTATCGCGGCGCCGGCCGGCCGGAAGCCAATTACGTGCTGGAGCGCCTGATGGACGAGGCGTCGCGCTTGTCGGGCATCGATCCGGTGAAGCTGCGGCGGCGCAACCTGATCAAAAAGTCACAGATGCCGTACAAGACCGCGGTCGGCACCACTTATGACTTCAGGCGATTTCGAGCCAATCCTCGACAAGGCGCTCGAACTTGCCGACTACGACAACTTCAAGAAGCGCAAGCGCGAGGCGGCCAAGCGCGGCAAATATCGCGGGCTTGGCATTTCCTGCATGCTCGAACATGCCGGCGGCGCGCCGCTCGAAAGCGCCATGCTGAGCTTTCCCGGCGGCGAGCATCTGCTGCTCACGCTCAATGTGCAGAACACCGGCCAAGGCCATGCCACGGTGTTTCCGGCGGTGATCGCCGAGCGGCTCGGCATTCCGTTCGAAACCATCTCGCACACCAACGGCGATTCTTCTCATGAATTGCCCGGCTATGCTTCGGTCGGTTCGCGCTCGGCCATGACGGTCGGCCATTCGCTGGTCAAGGCGATGGAGACCATCCTGGAAAAAGGCAAGCCGATCGCCGCCGCGATGCTCGAAGCCGGCGAGACCGACATCGCCTACACGGACGGGGCTTTCGAAGTCGTCGGCACCGACCGCCGCGTCACGCTGTTCGAGGTTGCATCTCACGCTGCCGCGCTCAAGAAGCGCGGGGAGCTAGCCGAAGACCTCGACACCAGGACCAAGACCGAAACGCCGCTGTCGTTTCCCAATGGCTGCCACATCGCCGAGATCGAGATCGATCCGGAGACCGGACATCTGGCCGTGGTGGCTTATGCGGCGGTCGATGATTGCGGCCGGCCGCTCAACCACATGATCGTCGAGGGCCAGTTGCACGGCTCGCTGATGCAGGGACTCGGCCAGGCGCTGATGGAAAATACGATCTACGATCGCGATTCAGGCCAGCTCGTCACCGGCTCGTTCATGGACTATGCGATGCCACGTGCCGACGACGCGCCGCCGTTGCGCGACGCCATGCACAATGTGCCGGCAACGACCAATCCGCTCGGTGTCAAAGGGGTCGGCGAAGCCGGCACCACGGCGGGAATCGCGGCAGTGATGAACGCGGTGGCTGATGCCATCCCGAACGGCGCCGGAACGCATCTGGAAATGCCGGTCTCGGCGCAGCGCATCTGGGCCGCCTGCCAGCGCGCGAAGGGCTAAACGCCGCTTTGCCGTCATCACATTGACGACAAGTACGCCGAGACAGCCGAGCAGCAGAATGCCGCCGCTCGCCCATGCGGCCGCGGGAGCGAAAGCCGCGACCAGGCCGGCCGCGACAACGACCGCGATGATGGCGAGCGCCAGCGCGCCGTCATCGACAAACAGGCCGATCAGCTCGCGGATAATCGCCGACAACGCGTTCATGACGCGGCGACGACACTAGCGCGGCGGCCGAGCACAGCCACCGCTGCAAGTCCGGTCACCAGGAACAGCGCGATGAAGCCGAGAATGGCGAGGTCCTCGCCCGGCCAATTCACGCCAAGACCCTCGCCGGTCCAGAACAGGCCGAACGCCGATAGCAAGACGCCGACCGCGAATTTCAGCTTATTCTCCGGCACCCGCGCCAACGGCCGATGCACAACCAGGCCGGCGAGCGCCACCAGCGCGCATGCGGCAAAAGCCGCCGCGCTTACCGCAACGAGTGCCCCGCGCCCGGCACTGACCGCGATGACAATGAACACCACTTCGAGGCCTTCGAGCAGCACCGCCTTGAAGCTTGCGAGACCGGCAAGCCAATCGAGCCGCGCTTCGTGCCGGCGCGCCTGGTCCTGCAATTCGGCGGTCTCGCTGGCAAAAGCCGCCGTTTCGTCGTGCAGCGGAATATAGCCCGCCGCGCGCAAGATCGCCTTGCGCAGCCAGCGCATGCCGAACAGCAGCAACAAGACGCCGATGGCGAGCTGCAGCACATGCAGCGGGACCAGGCTCAGCAGCGGACCGAATGCCGCGACGATCAGCGCCAGGACGACAAGGCCCGACAGCGCGCCAAGTCCTGCCGGCCGCCAGCCGCGCACGGTGGCGACGGCAAGAACAATGGTCAGCGCTTCGACCGCCTCGACCAGCGAAGCCAGGAAGGCCGCTGTGATCGCCGAGCCGAAATGCAGGTTACCGAGCATACGATCCTCTCGCGGCGGCCGGCCGCGGTGGACCGGCAAAACTCCGAGCTTTCGCGTCCCGTGATTTCACTAGATGATGCATTTCGCCGGTAGCGGCAAGACCACGACAAGCAAGCTGAGACCACCAAGGGAACGTCATGGCCAATCCCGCGTCGTCCGAGGAAAGTCCGCTGCCGCTGGGCGCGCCGATGCTGCTCAGCTTCGTGGCCGGCTATGTCGACAGCTTCACCTATCTCGGCCTGTTCGGCCTGTTCGCGGCGCAGGTGACCGGCAGTTTTGTCATCGCCGGCGCCGAATTCATCACCCACGACTACGGCATTGCTGGAAAGCTGCTCGCCATTGTCACTTTTATCTTTGCCGCGGCCGTCGCGACGGCGCTGGTGATCCTGGCGCGCCAAACCGGCCGCGCGACGCTGGCGCATATGCTCGCGCTCGAAGCCGTACTGCTGGCGATCTTCGCCGCCCTGATCCTGTTCGGGCCTCCGATCAAGGACGCGCGCGACTGGCATGGCATCACCGCCGGCCTGTTCGCCGCGGCCGCCATGGGTACGCAAAGCGTCCTGGTGCGCCTTCTGATGAAGGGCATTCCGCAGACCAATGTGATGACCGGCAACATGACCCAGCTCGGCATCGCCATGACCGAGCTCGCCGTGGCCTGGCGCAAGCTCGCACACAGCCGGCACAGTCCGGATGACGTGCGGGAATTCGAATATGTCCGCAGCCAGCTTCTGATCGTGTTCTCGATCGCGATCGGATTTCTGGTCGGCGCCGCCTCCGGCGCCATCGCGTTCGCGACCACCGGCTTGCGCGGCGCGGTGCTGGCCGTTGTCATCGTCGTCCTGCTGGCGATCTGGGCCTTGCTGCGCGAACGGCAGGTACCAGCGTCTGCTTGAGTTCGAATTCGGCTGAGGCAAAATACGAGCCATGCAATCATTGAAGGCTTGGCGCTGAGCCAGCGCAGACGTCACAACCGCGCATCTGTGCTGAAATCGCGCGAGAGCAAGCGGAGAACACCATGGCCGACCACCCCGAAGCGATCATCGCCGGCAAGAAGCGTCCGTTCACCGGCGCCGAGTTCCTGCAATCGCTGCGCGACGACCGCGAGGTCTATATCTATGGCGAGCGCGTCAAGGACGTCACCGAGCATCCGGCCTTCCGCAATTCCGCCCGCTCGATCGCGCTGCTCTATGACGCGCTGCACGACAAGGCGACCAAGGACGTGCTCACCGCGCCAACCGACACCGGCTCCGGCGGCTACACCCACAAATTCTTCAAGGTGGCGCATTCGCGCGAGGATGTGATCGCGCAGCGCGACGCCATCGCCGCATGGGCCCGCGTCACCTACGGCTGGCTCGGCCGCAGCCCCGACTACAAGGCGTCGTTCCTCAACACTCTCGGCGCCAATGCCGAGTTCTACGGCAAGTTCGCCGATAACGCGCGGGCCTGGTACAAGCGCGCCCAGGAAGCCGTGCTGTTCCTCAACCACGCGCTGGTCAATCCGCCGATCGACCGCAACAAGCCGATCGATCAGGTCAAGGACGTCTATATCAACATCCAGAAGGAGACCGACGCCGGCATCTATGTGTCGGGCGCCAAGGTCGTCGCCACCAATTCGGCGCTGACCAATTACAATTTCCTCGGCCAGAACATGGGCCAGGAGATCACCGATCCGAGCATGGCGGTGATGTTCATCGCGCCGATGGACACGCCGGGCATCAAGCTGATCTGCCGTCCGTCCTACGAATATGCCGCCGCCGCGACCGGCTCGCCCTGGGATTATCCGCTGACCTCGCGCTACGACGAGAACGATGCGATCTTCGTGTTCGACAATGCGTTCATCCCCTGGGAGAACGTCATCATCCACCGCGACATCCAGCGGCTGAAGGATTTCTATCCGCGCTCGGGTTTCTTCAATGGCTTCACCATGCAAGGCTGCACGCGGCTTTCGGTGAAGCTCGATTTCATCGCCGGGCTTCTCTACAAGGCGGCGCGCACCACCGGCGTCGAAGGCTTCCGCGGCGTGCAGGCGCAGATCGGCGAAGTGATCGGCTGGCGCAATTTGTTCTGGTCGCTCACCGATGCCATGGCCTGCAATCCCGAGCCCTGGGTCAACGGCGCGGTGCTGCCGAATTCACGCGGCTCCGCCACCTATCGCCTGTTCATGACCGAGGCCTATCCGGCGGTGCGCAACATCGTGGAAAAGGTCGTCGCCTCGGGTCTGATCTACCTGCCCTCGCACGCCGCCGATTTCAAAAATCCCGATGTCGACAAATATCTCGCCAAATATGTCCGCGGCTCGAACGGCATCGACTACAAGGAGCGCATCAAGATCATGAAGCTCCTGTGGGACGCCATCGGCACCGAATTCGGCGCCCGCCACGAACTTTATGAAATGAATTACTCCGGCAGCCACGAACTGATCCGCGTCTTCCAGCTCCAGCAAGCGCAGGCCAACGGCACGCTCAAAGCCATGGAAGGCTTCGTCGATAAATGCATGGCCGATTACGACGAGGACGGCTGGAAGCACCCGGCGTATCTGGAGAGCGATATCAATCTGGTGAAGAAGTAACGCCGCTCTTCAGCGTTCCCATTGCATTCCCAAAATCCGCGGATCGCGGGCGAAGGCTTTTCGGTCGAACGAAAGGGTCTGCTTGGGGAATTCGCACGCCGCCCGGATTCCGGTGGCGCTGAGATGAAAATGCCAGGTCTGCCGGTCCACCACGTCGCTTCCGGCAAAGGCATGGCAGGTCAGCAATGCGATATTTGCACGATGCGCGGGATCGCGAATCGACTCGTAGCGGATCGCCTCGATTTTCGCGCTTCGCGCGGCGTCGGCCAAGTGAAGGCATGATTCATAGTCGGTCGGATGCGTCCAGGCGTCGCGCTGTGCGGCAAACGGCTTCTTTGTCAGATCGAGCGCGAGAGGCGTAGCGACATTGGCCGCGAAAGCCGTGTGCTCGTTCGGATTGGCCGGCCAAGGCGTATCGGCGCTCTCGGCATAAAACAGCAGCCGATAGAACGCAGCTTCAACGATGGCGGTTTCGGTCGCCTCGGCGGCGTAGAACACGCCTTCGAGCGAACCCGCATGGCGGAAACGCGAGTTGAACGGATAGGGCGTGTAGCGAAACGGCGTGAACAGAAGAAATCCGAGATGCCGGCATTCGTCTGGCACCTTGCTCTTGGTGTCGTCGATGATCCGCTCGAGCGCTTCTTGTTCCGCGAGCGTGTCGGTCAGTTTCATGGTCGAGATTTTCGATTGCGCCTCGACGACGCGCCAGCATCGGAGCTTCAGCGGAACGGCATTAGATGCGAGCGCGGCGGCTGTCCAAATATTGGATGACATGAATGAGGCCGCTGACTTTCTGGACAAGGTTTATGGGTATGTCGCCGAGCGCGGAATTCGTGTTCCCGAACCAGCTCCGCGCAACTTTCTCATCGCCGCCGACGATCGCGTCGAGCGAGCGATAAAGCCGAACGAAGAGCGCGCTCAGCTCGAAGGACTTGTCGTCGGGCTGCAGGAAATACGCGCCCCGGCTCATCCGCGACACCGTCGGTTCGGAAATGCCGATGACGCTGGCCAGGACCCGGTTTTTCAAACCCAGCTTTTCCGCCGCACGCAACGTCGCTTTGGTGAGCGCTACCGATTCAACATTGATTTTGGGGGCCGGGACCGCCGTCGCCATGGCGCTTTTCCTTTCTACAGAAAATATATCATTATTTCTGTTCCAAAGAAAGAGAATTCTGCCTAATGTCTCTTTTTTATTGACAAGTGTCACTATTTCGATTACATGCCGAAGGCTCGCTCACGTCAGGGACGTATCCGGATGCGATCCGACATACGGAGCGAGTGCGGTGCCCGCGGGCGGTTTCGCAGACTTCCCCCGGGCGGCTTTGGGCATCAGCCGCCGGCAAACATGGCCGGCTGTGCGGTGCGCACTGGACTGGGACAGGTAGGGGTGGGTAACGCCCATCTAGCGGACTAATCGTGGCGGCCGCGTCCCAGGAAGCATGGCCTGAAGCTGGACGGAGATGTTCCGACATCTCCAGGAAGACATCGCGGTGGAACGCCGACAGGCGAGCGCGTGCGAAAGCACGCGCTGCCGCGCCCGAAGGCGCGGAGGTTGACTGCAACACGTCTGTCGGCGTTCCGCTTCCCTTTGTTTAGTTCTTGCCTCTCCCGTCCGTCATTGCGAGCGAAGCGAAGCAATCCAGTGCGGCGACGCAGTACCCGGGCCGCTGAGATCGGCCCAACGGCCGCACTGGATTGCTTCGTCGCTTCGCTCCTCGCAATGACGAGATCATGCCTCGCGCGTGGCAGCTCCGCCGCGAGAACATGTTGTCTTGCGATATCGCCGGGCCTACAGCCATCACCATGGACGAAGACCAACAATATTGGCGGCGCAATCTCGTTGTCAGCCTGATCGGCTCGTTCACCACGATCGTGGCGATGACGCTGCTGGTGCCGTTTTTGCCGCTCTATGTCGCCGAGCTTGGCGTGCGCGATCCGGCGGCGATCGCGCAATGGTCCGGTATCGCCTTCAGCGCCACCTTCTTTGCCGCCGCTCTCATCGCGCCGTTCTGGGGACGGATGGCCGATCGCTACGGCAGAAAAGTCATGCTGGTGCGCGCCAGCCTTGGCATGGCGATCGCGATGTCGCTGATGGGCATGGCGCATAATGTCTACGAGCTTGTCGGCCTGCGGCTGTTCGCGGGTTTCGCCGGCGGCTATTCGTCCGGCGCGACGATCCTGGTCGCGACGCAGACGCCGAAATGGCGCACCGGCTGGGCGCTTGGCATGCTCAGTTCCGGCATCATGGCCGGCAGCCTGGTCGGGCCGCTGATCGGCGGCACGCTGCCGCCCTTGATCGGCATTCGCGGCACGTTCTGGATCGCCGGCGGCGCCATTTTTGTAGCCTTCCTCGCCACCACCTTCCTCATCAAGGAAGAGAAGCGTTCGGCGCTGACCAAAAAAGCCGCGGTCGAAGCGAGCTGGTCGCAGATTCCCGACAAGCGGCCGGTCATCGCCGTGCTGGTGGTCGGCATGCTGCTCACCTTCGCCAATATGTCGATCGAGCCGATCATCACGCTCTATGTCGGCCAGTTCGTCGAGGCGTCGCGCGTCACTTTCATCTCGGGACTGATCATGTCGGCCGCGGCTTTGGGCGCCATCCTCTCGGCCTCGCGGCTCGGCAAGCTCGCCGACCGTATCGGCCACTGGCGGGTCGTGATCGTCACCACGGCGATCGCGGCCGCGCTGTTGATCCCGCAGGCCTTCGTCACCGCGGGCTGGCAGCTCGTGGTGTTGCGCTTTCTGATGGGACTCGCGCTCGGCGGCCTGATGCCCGGCGTCACCAGCATCATCCGCCACAGCGTGCCCGATGCCGTGGTCGGCCGCGTGCTCGGTTACGCGACCTCGTCGAATTTCGTCGGCCAGGTCGCCGGCCCGCTGGTCGGCGGCTTTGTCGGCGGCCATATCGGCATGCGCGCGGTGTTTCTCGGCACCGCAATTCTCATGGCGCTGGGCGCCGCCTATGCGCAGTTTGCACGGCCGGACCGCGCGTGACGCCTAGCGCATCTCCCGCGCCTTTCGTATCTCGCGGCGAATGGGCTAGGTTGCGGGACAACCACAAGCAGACGCCGCCGGACAGCCAAGATCATAATTCTCCGAGCGGCGCGAGAGAGAGCCATCATTCGTCTCGATGCTATCCGACTAACTCAGCTTTGGCTGTGCGGCGCGGCCTTGCGCACGACCGTGCTGGCGATTCCGCCGGTCGTGCCGCTGCTGCATGCCGACCTGCACCTGTCCGAAACCGCGATCGGCGCGCTGATGGGCCTGCCGCCGTTACTGTTCGCCATCGCCGCGATCCCCGGCGCGCTGCTGATCGCCCGCTTCGGCATTCTGCCGGCGCTGGTGATGGGATTATTGGTCAACGCCGTCGGCTCGGCCGCGCGTGCCGCCTATCCCGACGCGCTCTCGCTTTACATCGCGACCATTGTCATGGCGGCGGGCGTCTCGGTCATGCAGCCGGCGCTGCCACCTCTGGTGCGCGCCTGGTTTCCAAAAGCCATCGGCTTTGCCACGGCGACTTATACCAACGGCCTTCTTGTCGGCGAAACGCTTGCGGTCGCCCTTACCGTGCCGCTGGTGCTGCCGCTGGTCGGCGACAGCTGGCGGCTGAGCTTCGTTGTCTGGTCGGTGCCGGTTTTTGTGACCGCGATCCTGGTCGTCGTCTGCATCTTTGCATTCGGCGGCGCCGATCAGGGGGCCGTTTCGACCAATCGCCGATGGTGGCCGGATTGGCGGCAACCGCTGATCTGGCGGCTCGGCATCATCCTCGGCAGCATCAACGCGATGTATTACGTCGCCAACGCGTTCCTGCCGGATTATGTCACCGCGATGGGCCGCACCGATCTGATCAGCCAGTCGCTGACGGCGTTGAATCTCTGTCAGCTGCCGGCATCCTTCATCATGCTTGGCTTTGCCGGCCGCCTGGTGAAAGAGCCCTGGGCCTATCGCATCACCGGCGGTCTCGCGGCGCTCTCCATCGTCGGCATGATGACGACGACCGGTTACTGGATCGTGGTCTGGTCGGGCGTTCTCGGTTTTGTCAGCTCCATCACGCTCATTCTCGTGCTCGCCTTGCCGTCGGTGCTCGGCGCGCCCGACGACGTGCACCGCACCTCGGCCGGCATGTTCACGATCAGCTACACCATCGCGATGGTGCTCTCGGTGGTCGGCGGCTGGCTGTGGGACTTGACGCATCTGCCGCTCGCCGGCTTGGCGCCGGCCGTGCTCTGCGGGCTCGTGGTCGTGCTGCTCGCCTCGACGGTGCGCGGCTCCTACCAGCCGAGAGCGGAAGCCTAATTGCCGATCGCGAATGCGCCGCGGGTGCGCGGATCGGGGGCGCCCATGATGCCTTTCGGCGTGACCATGATCGAATTGGCCGAACCGAACGGCCGCTGCGTCACGACCTTGTCGCCGAAGTTGCGCAGCGCGTCGGCGAGCTCGAGCGCAAGCGTGGGCTCGACATTCACCTGATCCGGCATCCATTGATTGTGGATCCGCGGCTCGGACACCGCGGCGGCAATATCCATGTGGCGGTCGATCGCATTGACGATGACCTGCAGCACCGTGGTGATGATGCGGCTGCCGCCCGGCGAACCGGTGATCAGAACCGGCTTGCCGTCCTTGAGCAGAATGGTCGGCGTCATCGACGACAGCGGCCGCTTGCCCGGCCCCGGTTCGTTGGCTTGGGCGCCGAGGAGACCGTAAGCGTTCGGCGAATCCGGCTTGGCGGCGAAATCGTCGAGCTCGTTGTTGAGCAGCACGCCGGTGCCTTCGGCGACAAGTCCGACGCCGAAGCTGAAATTCAGCGTATAGGTGTTGGAGACCGCATTGCCGAAGCGGTCGATCACCGAGAAATGCGTGGTGTTGCGGCCTTCGCGGTCGACCGTGCCGCCGGCATGCACAGCGCTGGCCGGCGTCGCGTGCGCCGGATCGATGGTGGCGCGCCAGGCCGCGGCATAGTCCTTCGCGGTCAGGCGCTCGACCGGATTTTGCACCTTCTCGGGATCGCCGAGAAACAGCGTGCGGTCGGCATAGGCGCGTTTCATCGCCTCGACCTCGAGATGCAGCAGCTGCGCTTTTTCGGCATGGGCGAGATCGTAGCCCTCGAGGATATTGAGCATCTCGATCACCCCGACGCCGCCGGACGACGGCGGCGCCATCGCGACGATGTCGTAGCCGCGATAGGTGCCGCGCACCGGCGGGCGTTCGGTCGGGCTGTAGTCGCGCAGATCGTCGGCGGTCATCACCCCGCCCGCGTTCTGCACGGCCTCGGCGATCTCGTCGGCGGTCGGGCCTTCGTAGAAAGCGGTCGGGCCTTCGCGCCCGATCGCCTCGAGCGTGTCGGCGAGATCGGTTTGCACCAGACGATCGCCGGTGGTGATCGGAGTGCCATCCTTCTTGAAGAAGATCTTCACCGTCGCGGGCCAGCGCACCAGCCGCGCGCGCTCGTTGGGCAGCGATTCCGCCCTGTCGTCCTCGAAGCTGATGCCCTGGCGCGCCATCTTGGCCGCGGGCGCGATCAGATCGGCCAGCTTGAATTTACCGGAGCCGTATTTGTCGAGCGCGAGTGCAAGGCCCGCGACCGTGCCGGGCACGCCGATGGCAAGCGCGGAGTTGCGCGACTTTTGCGGATCGGCATTGCCCTGCGCGTCGAGGAAGCTCTGCGCATTGATGCCGCGTGGCGCGGTCTCGCGATAATCGATCGTGGTGTCGGTGCCATTGGCGAGGTGGATCACCATGAAGCCGCCGCCGCCGAGATTGCCGGCGCGCGGATAGGTCACGGCGAGCGCGAAGCCGACCGCGACCGCGGCATCCACGGCATTGCCGCCGCGTTGCAGAATGTCATTGCCGATGCGGGCGGCACGCGCCTCCTGCGCCACCACCATGCCATTCGGCGCCACCACGCCTTGTGCCGCCAGACCTTGCGCGGGCGCCATCTGGCTGTCCTGCGCCAGACCGGCGGCAGGCAGAAGCAAGGCGCAGGCAAAGAGGGAAAACGAAACGCGACGCGGCAAGATCGTCAAATTAAGCATCGCTCCGATCGCGGTGTTGAGAGGAAAACTGGGTGCTTACAGCATGCTTGGCAAGACGCGGTCCGGCGGCCGGTGGCCGTCGAGGAATGTCTTGATATTCACGATCACTTTCTCGCCCATGTCGACGCGGCCTTCGAGCGTGGCCGAAGCCAGATGCGGCAGCAGCACGACTTTGCCGGCGCGCGCCAGCTTGACGAGCTTCGGGCTGACCGCCGGCTCATGCTCGAACACGTCGAGACCGGCGCCGGCGATTTCCTCGCCTTCGATCAGCCGCGCCAGCGCGTTCTCGTCGATCACCTCGCCGCGCGCGGTGTTGACGATATAGGCCTCGGGCCGGATCAGCTTGAGCCGTCGCGCCGACAGCAGATGATAAGTCGCCGGCGTATGCGGGCAGTTGACGGAAATGATGTCCATGCGGGCGAGCATCTGATCGAGGCTCTCCCAATAGGTGGCGTGCAATTCCTCCTCGATCTCGGAGGCGACGCGGCGGCGGTCGTGATAGTGAATTTTCAGGCCGAACGCCTGCGCGCGGCGCGCCACCGCCTGGCCGATACGGCCAAGCCCGACGATACCCAGACGCTTGCCCCAGATGCGGTGGCCGAGCATCCAGGTCGGAGACCAGCCGGTCCATTCGCGATCACTGGTCAGCACCTGCGCGCCTTCGGCGAGCCGCCGCGGCACGGCAAGGATCAGCGCCATGGTCATGTCGGCGGTGTCCTCGGTGAGCACGCCCGGCGTATTGGTCACGGTGATGCCGCGCTGCACGGCGGTGGCGACGTCGATATTGTCGACGCCGTTGCCGAAATTGGCGATCAGCTTGAGCTTGTCGCCGGACTGGCTGAGCACCGATTTGTCGATGTGGTCGGTGACCGTCGGCACGATGACATCGGCGGTCTTGACCGCCTGGATCAGCTCGGCCTGGCTCATCGGCTTGTCGTCGCTGTTGAGCCGCGCGTCGAACAGTTCGCGCATGCGCATTTCGACGCTGTCCGGCAGGCGGCGGGTGACCACAACCAGCGGCTTTTTGGGCGGTGCCATCCCTGCCTCTCGCGCTCTCGCTTGACTGCCTGTCGGATGCCTTCGTGGATACTTTGGCTTTTCCCTCTCGCGCCGCCCCGCGAGCGATGAGGCTTCGCCATGAACCGTTGCGATTCAGCTAGAAAATTCAGCCGCCTGCAACAGTCACCCAGTCCGCTTCCACCCGTTCAATTCTCCTTAACCGCCCTCGCCGAAACTGCATCGGGGAGCCGGTTCCTTAAAATCTCTCTAGCAGATGGCTGCGCTGCCGACAAAGCGCGCCGGAACTTCCGGCGCCAAGCGTTGATAAGGGCGTTGATAACGGGGTTGGGACCTGTCGCGATGAATTTGCGGCGACAAAAGCTGGCTGCCGCCGTGGTGCGGACGGCGATACCGCTCATGCTGGCACTGGCCGGCATGCTGGCGGGCGCTGCGCAAGGCGCATGGGCCGGCAGTGACCCGACCAGCGGGCTTCCGGTGCCGCGATTTGTCAGCCTCAAGGCCGACCGCGTGACCGTCCGCGGCGGCCCCGACAAGGATCACGACGTATCCTGGATCTATACCCGCGTCGGCTGGCCGGTCGAAATCACCGCCGAATTCGAGAACTGGCGCCGCATCCGCGATGCCGACGGCTCGGAGGGCTGGGTCTATCACTCGCTGCTGTCGGGCAAGCGCACCGGCGCGGTGCAGATGAAATCGAAGACCGATCTCGCGACGCTTCATGCCGACCCGAACGACCAGAGCCCGGTCACTGCGCAATTGCAGGTCGGGGTTCTCGGCACCGTCAAGCGCTGCACCGGCGCCTGGTGCGAAATCTCCGGCCAGGGCTTCGACGGCTGGATCGCGCAGAACGAGTTGTGGGGCGTCTACCCCAACGAGAAGTTCGAGTAGTCCGCGTTCGGCGCGTGTCGCGCCGCTTGCCGTAGCGTAAACATATTTGGCGTGACCACATTTCGTCTTGATCAAGGTCAAGGCATGAGGGCATGTGACCCTCAGGCTGTTGTTTGATCCGCCGATGGATGCACCGCGATGCTGGCCCCGAACAGTTCACCGACACCGACCTTTCTCGAACTCTACACACCCAAGCTGCATACCGTTCTGCGCGAGCGTTACGGTTTCGCGGAATTTCGTGCCGACATCCTGGCCGGCCTGACCGTCGCGATCGTCGCCTTGCCGCTTTCCATGGCGATCGCCATCGCGTCGGGCGTGTCGCCCGAGCGCGGGCTCTACACGTCGATCGTCGGCGGCTTTCTGGTTTCGGCGCTTGGCGGCAGCCGCTTTCAGATCGGCGGCCCGGCCGGCGCCTTCATCGTGCTGGTCGCGGCGACGGTAGATGCGCACGGCGTCGACGGCTTGATCCTGGCGACCATCATGGCCGGTTTCATGATGCTCGCTCTCGGCTTCCTCCGGCTCGGCACCTTCATCAAATACATTCCCTATCCGGTGACGGTCGGCTTCACCGCCGGCATTGCCGTCATTATTTTCTCCGGCGAACTGGTCGATCTGTTCGGCCTCAAGCTCACGGGCAAAGAACCGGGACCACTGATCCCCAAACTCATTGCATTGTTCGACGCCGCGCCGACCATTAATCCGGCTGCCGTCACGCTGGCTGTTCTGTCGATTGGGACCATCGTCGCGGTGCGCCGCTTCCGGCCGCACTGGCCGTCCTACCTGATCGCCGTGGCGCTCGGCAGCGTGGTGGCATGGCTGTTCGGATTTCATATCGAGACCATCGGTACCCGCTTTGGCGGAATTCCGAATACCCCGCCGTTGCCGCATCTGCCGATCCTGTCGACCGGCAAAATTGTCGAAATGCTTCCGGCCGCGGTGTCGTTCACGCTGCTCGGGAGTATCGAGAGCCTGCTCTCCGCCGTCGTCGCCGACAGCATGACCGGCCGGCGGCATCGCTCGAATGCCGAACTCGTGGCGCAAGGCTTCGCCAATATCGCCTCAGGCCTGTTCGGCGGCATTTGCGTCACCGGCACGATCGCCCGCACCGCCACCAATGTACGCGCCGGCGCGCGCGGCCCGCTCGCCGGCATGTCGCATTCGCTGTTTTTGCTGCTGTTCGTGGTCGTCGCCGCGCCGCTCGCGGCCTACGTCCCGCTTGCCGCGCTTTCCGCCGTCCTGGCGGTCGTTGCCTGGAATATGGCCGAGAAACATCAGTTCGCTACGCTTCTCCGAGCATCACGCGGCGATGCCGTTGTGCTGCTCGCGACGTTTTTGCTGGTGGTGTTCCGCGATCTTACCACCGGCATCCTTGTCGGCTTCGCGCTGAGCACACTTTTGTTCCTGCATCGCATGGCGCGAGCGGTCGAGGTGGAACAGAGGATACCGGCAGCGGAAGAGGACGTGGCGGACGCGCAGAACGGCAATCGGCGCACGCCTTATGACGTTGCACTCGCGACCGATCCGGACATCGTCGTCTATCGCATATCCGGAGCGTTCTTCTTCGGTGCCGCCGCGACTGTGGCCGCCGCGCTCGACCGCATCGGCGAGCAGCCGAAGGCTTATGTGATCGACTTCTCAGCCGTCTCGGTGATCGATTCGACAGCGGTCGCGACCATCGAAGGTTTCGCACGCAAGGCGCAGCGGCATCATGCCCTCGTCTATGTCGCCGGCGCTCTGCCGGCAGTCCGCCGCAATTTGCAAAATCACGGCGTGCGGTCGCCGGATGTCTGCTTCGCCGCCAATCTCGATGAGGCAATGGCAGCCGCGCGCGCCAAGATCGGTGGCAAGATCGGCGGACTGCCGATCCCTGCGCCTGTGGATATTTGAAAAAGATGACGCCAAGCGCGACCTCGCCGTCGCGCCGCAGTCATCATTCAGGCTGGAGTTCTCTAGCCCTGCTTGCGGCGCAGGCGGACCACGACGTCGATGCGGGCGATCTCATAGCCTTCGGGCGCTACCGGCGGCTTGCCGACCACGACATCGGTCGCCGGAATGTCCATCAGATCGTTGCGGTCTTCGACGTAGAAGTGGTGGTGCTCGGTATTGTTGGTGTCGAAATAGGCCTTCGATCCGTCCACGGCGACCTGCCGCAGCAAGCCGACTTCGGTGAACTGGTGCAGCGTGTTGTAGACCGTCGCCAGCGACACCGGCACCTTGGCGCGGGTCGCCTCCTCGTAGAGCATTTCCGCGGTCACGTGGCGGTCGCCCTTGGCGAACAGGATCCAGCCGAGCGCCATGCGCTGCCGGGTCGGCCGCAATCCCACGTCCCGCAGCTTCGACTTGACGTCGTGCCACGGGCAACCGGTGAGATTGGCATGCTCCGGCTGCCCGTCCTGCGTGACCATGGTGATGCTCGAAGCCGGGATCGCGGCTTTCGGCATGTTCGGCCCATAGCCAAAGGTGGAGCCGGGTACTCGACGCGTTTCTGTCATAGCAAAACCAGTATTTTCATAGCAAAAGTGTGGCCCGAACCCCGGACCACACCCGTTAAATTCGGTTTTATTATACGCCACCTTGCATTCGCTGCAACTCCCCGGCCTTTTCCGCTGCAGCGTCACTCCAGCGCACATCGCCCGTTTCACATGGCCGGCAAGGGAGCCAATTGAGCCGAACACCGCGTCCGCATGGCGCGCAGGGCTGGTGTGGCTTTGCCGCTTTCACCCTATATGTTAGGTAATTAGCTGGCTGCCACATCACAAACACTGGCGGCGGAGTGGATCGGCATGCCGGAACGGCGTTCAAATTTCGAATATGAGGATCTCCTGGCCTGCGGCCGCGGCGAGCTTTTCGCCGAGGGCCCGCAATTGCCGCTGCCGCCGATGCTGATGTTTGACCGCATTTCCGAAATCGCGGAGGTGGGCGGCGAATACGGCAAGGGCTTGGTCCGCGCGGTGCTGGAGCTCAAGCCCGACCTCTGGTTCTTCCCCTGCCATTTCAAGGGCGACCCGGTGATGCCCGGCTGCCTCGGGATCGATGCGCTCTGGCAGATGCTTGGCTTCTTCCTCGGCTGGCTAGGTTCGCCGGGCCGCGGCCGCGCGCTCGGCATGGGCGAGCTTAAATTTTCCGGCCAGGTACTACCGAACATGAAGAACATCGTTTACGGCATCGACATCAAGCGCGTGATGCGCTCGAAGCTCGTGCTCGGCATTGCCGACGGCTGGCTTTCGGCCGACGGTTCGGTGATCTATCGCGCGCTCGATCTGAAAGTCGGTCTGTTCCGCGACCCCGAACCGCAAACCACCGGAGCGTAAAGCACATCACCGCTCGAAAAGTCCCCGACAGACGGAGACGGCTTTCGGACGGAGTCGCGTTGCGATGGAATGCGAAGCTTGATCCCGGAACGCGGGGACTTATTTTCGGGTAAGATCGCACTCATAACGAAAACTCAACCGGCAAAAATCCGAACGAGGGACCAATGAAACGCGTCGTTGTCACCGGAATGGGCATCGTCTCGTCCATCGGCAACAATACGCAGGAAGTCGTGGCATCGCTGCGCGAAGCGAAATCCGGCATCGTGCGCGCCGACAAATATGCCGAGCTTGGCTTCCGCTGCCAGGTGCACGGCGCGCCGACGCTCGATCCGAACGAAGCGGTCGATCGCCGCGCCATGCGCTTCCTGGGTGGCGGCGCCGCCTGGAATCACGTCGCCATGGAGCAGGCGATCCGCGATGCCGGCCTCGAAGAGACCGATGTCTCCAACGAGCGCACCGGCATCATCATGGGCTCGGGCGGGCCGTCGACGCGCGCCGTCGTCGAAAGCGCCGATATCGCGCGCACCAAGGGACCGAAACGCGTCGGCCCGTTCGCGGTGCCGAAAGCGATGTCCTCGACCGCTTCCGCGACGCTCGCAACCTGGTTCAAGATCAAGGGCGTCAATTACTCGATCTCGTCGGCTTGCGCGACGTCAAACCACTGCATCGGCAATGCCTATGAGACCATTCAGGTCGGCAAGCAGGACATGATCTTCGCCGGCGGCTGTGAGGAGCTCGACTGGACGCTCTCGGTCCTGTTCGACGCCATGGGCGCGATGTCGTCGAGCTTCAACCAAACGCCGGACAAGGCATCGCGCGCCTATGACGCCGACCGCGACGGATTTGTCATCGCCGGCGGCGCCGGTGTGCTGGTGCTCGAAGAGCTCGAACATGCCAAGGCGCGCGGCGCCAAGATCTATGCCGAAGTGACCGGCTACGGCGCGACCTCCGACGGCGCCGACATGGTGGCCCCGTCGGGCGAAGGCGCGGTGCGCTGCATGAAAATGGCGCTCGCGACCGTCAAGCCGCCGGTCGACTACATCAATCCGCACGCCACTTCGACGCCGATCGGCGACCTTAGGGAGATCGAGGCGATCCGCGAAGTGTTCGGCGCCAAGTGCCCGCCGATTTCGGCGACCAAATCGCTGACCGGCCATTCGCTCGGCGCGGCGGGCGTGCAGGAAGCGATCTACTCGCTCCTCATGATGGGTTCGGGCTTCATCTGCGAGAGCGCCAATATCGAGAAGCTCGATCCGGCCTTCGAGGACATGCCGATCGTGCGCGTGCGGCAGGACAATGCGAAGCTCGGCTGCGTCCTGTCCAATTCGTTCGGCTTCGGCGGCACCAATGCCTCCGTCGTGTTCAAGCATGTGGATGCCTGACGCATGACCGGGGAAGTGTCGGGGCTGATGCAAGGCAAGCGCGGCCTGGTCATGGGGGTCGCCAACGATCACTCGATCGCCTGGGGGATCGCCAAGACGCTGGCGGCGCATGGCGCCAAGCTCGCTTTCACCTATCAGGGCGAGGCGCTCGGCAAGCGGGTCAAGCCGCTCGCAACTTCGGTCGGCGCCGACCTCGTGATGCCGTGCGACGTCGAAGATATCGCCACGGTCGACGCGGTGTTTTCCGAGATCGGCCGCGTCTGGGGCTCGCTCGATTTTCTGGTGCACGCCATCGCTTTTTCCGACAAGACGCAGCTGACCGGCCACTACGCCGACACGACGCGCGAGAACTTCTCCCGCACCATGCTGATCTCGTGCTTCGCGTTCACGGAAGCCGCCAAGCGCGCGGGGGCGCTGATGCGCAACGGCGGCGCCATGGTGACGCTGACCTACAACGGCGGCGAACGCGCGATGCCGAATTACAATGCCATGGGCGTCGCCAAGGCGGCGCTCGAAGCCTCGGTGCGTTATCTGGCCGTGGATTTCGGCGAGCGCGGCATCCGCGTCAACGCCATCTCCTCAGGCCCGATCCGCACGCTCGCGGGCGCCGGCATCGGCGACGCGCGCGCGATGTTCGCGTTCCAGCAACGGCATTCGCCGTTGCATCGCGGCGTCACACTCGAAGAACTCGGCGGCGCCGGGCTCTATCTGTTGTCGGACCTCTCCACCGGCGTCACCGGCGAGATCCATTTCGTCGATTCCGGCTACAACGTCATCGCCATGCCGCATCCGGACGCCCTGCGCGCGGATCACAAACAGGCGGCGGACGACGCAGGGACGTAACCGTGCTCGTCATCGATGGCCGGACAAACCCGGCCATGACGCGTTTCTCACAGCTTCTCGAGATGCGGCATCACTTCGGTGCTGAACAGCTGCAATGAGCGCAGCGCGTCCGGCAGCGCCATGTTGCCGAGAAAGAGATAGGTCAGCAGATAATTGATGCCGAGCTCCTTGGCCTGCCGCTCGAGTTCCGCGCGCACGGTCGCCGGCGAACCGGCAATCACAGTGCCGTCGGCGACGCAGGCTTCGAAATTGGCGCCGCGCGGCACGTTGAGCCGCGAGGTCAGGCCGGTCTGGCCATGCATGGTGCGCAGCCAGTTCAGGTGCGCGAGATGCAGGTCCATGGCCGGCTTGCCGAAGCGGATGGCCTCGGCATCGGTGTCGGCAACAAAGATATGCCGCTGCACCCCGATCGCCGCACCGCCCGGAAATGCCGCCTTCGGCTGCGCCGCGCCGCCGCGCTTTTTCAGCGCCGCCTTGTAGGCGTCGATATTGGCCTTGGCGGTCGCCATCGGCCCGAGCGTCACAAAGTGCAGGCCCTCTTCGCCGGCAAAGGTCGAACCGATTTCGTTGGATGAGCCGTACCAGAACGGCGGATGCGGCTGCTGCAAGGGCCGCAACGCGATCGGCACATTCTCATAAACGAAGTGCTCGCCGGTATAGCTGAGCTTGTCGGTGACAAGCCCGGCGCTGAGGCATTTGAACGCATCGATGAATATCTCACGCGACTGGTCGTGCTCGACCTTGTGGAATTTCAGCTCATAGGGCGACACGCCGCGGCCGACGCCGACATCGAGGCGGCCATAGCTCAGGTGATCGAGCATGCAGATTTCCTCGATCAGCCGCAGCGGCGAATAGAGCGGCAAGAGATATACGAGCGGCCCCATGCGCATCTGCTTCGTGGCCCGCGCGAGCGCGCCGAGATAAACCCCCGGCACCGGCACCATATTGAGCGGCGTCGCATGATGCTCGGCGACGTGCAGACAGTAGAAGCCGGCGGCGTCCGCGGCTTGCGCAAAACGCAGCCGCTCGTCGAACAAAGTGGCCATCGGCCGTTCGCCGTATTCGACGTGATCGAAAAGTCCGATTTTCATGATGTCACTGTCACTGAGATGAGGTTGACGATTGTTACCGCGGTGCGGACGGGTTCTTCGGGAGCAGGCCGATGCGCCGACCCATGCCGCGGCAATCCTCGTCGGTCTTCAACCCCGCGGCATGAATGCCGTGAATAGCGAGCTCTTCGTCGCGGTCCTCGGTGTCGCCGGTGACGCCGACCGCGCCGATGACCTCGCCGTTGTCGTCGCGGATCAGCATGCCGCCGCCTTCGGGAAACACTTGCTCCTCGCTCGCCGCGATGACATAGCGCATGAAGATCGGGCGCTCGACCGCGCGCTCGCGCACGAGTTTCGAGCTGCGCCCAAGCGCCAAGGCCGCATAGGCTTTGCCATAGGCCATTTCAAAACGGATCATCGAGGCGCCGTCTTCTTTCTTGAAGGCCTTCACCTTGCAGCCGGGCTCGACGACGATCACGCTGATCGGGCGGCAATCCAGTTCGACGCCCCGCGCGATGACGGCGTTCATGATGATGTCGGCTTGCGCCATCGTGACAATACTCATGCGATGGTTCTCATGTGATGTGATCCTCCCAGGCAAGGTTTTGCCAGTTCCGGCGGCGTCGAGCCAGAGCACGGACGGCGTGCGTCCGCCTCCCGCCATGCACCATTCGCGCTGCTCCTCTTGCTTCCGCCGGCCAGCCGCGCCACATCTGCGCGATGCCGGTACCTGCGCCACCGCCTGCCCCGATCGAAGTCGATCGCCTGGTCAAAATCTATAAGACGGTCACCGCCGTCGACGGCATCTCTTTCACGCTGAAACCGGGCTCTGTCACCGGTCTCCTCGGCGGCAACGGCGCCGGCAAGACGACGACCATCGCCACCATCATGGGCCTGGTGCTGCCCACCTCGGGGCGCGTCGCGGTGCTCGGGGCGGGAATGCCGAAGGACCGCTACCGCGTCCTGCACCGGATGAATTTCGAAAGCCCCTATATCGAGGTGCCGATGCGGCTGACGGTGCGGCAGAACCTCAAAGTGTTCGGCATGCTCTACGGCGTCGACGACATCCGCGAACGCATCGCAAAACTCGCCGACGAGCTCGACCTCGTCGATCTGCTTGACCGTCCGACCGGCCGCCTGTCCGCGGGACAGAAGACCCGCGTCGCGCTCGCCAAATCGCTGATCAACAATCCCGACGTGCTGTTGCTCGACGAGCCGACCGCCTCGCTCGATCCCGACACCGCCGACTGGGTGCGCGGCCATCTCGAAAACTATTGCCGCGATCGCCATGCCACCGTGTTGCTCGCTTCGCACAACATGAACGAGGTCGAGCGGTTGTGCGAGCGCGTCATCATCATGAAGCGCGGCCGCATCGAGGACGACGATGCACCCGGAAAGCTGCTCGCCCGCTACGGCCGGCGCACGCTGGAAGAAGTCTTCCTCGATGTCGCACGCGGCCAAGGGATCCACGAAGGCGTTCGTGAGGGTGTGCGCGAAGGCCTCAGCGAAGGCATGCAAGAAGGCATTCCCGGCGAGGCGGCGCAATGAGCGGGCAAATTACGACCCATGTCGCGCGCCATATCGAAAGCGCCTATGCCATTTCGCCGCGGCGCATCGCGGCGATGATGCTGCGCTACTGGTATTTGCTGCGCTCGTCGTGGCCCCGGCTGATCGACCTTGTCTATTGGCCGACCGTGCAGATGGTCACCTGGGGTTTCCTGCAATATTACATCGCCAATAATGCCGGCTTCTTCGCGCGCGCCGGCGGTACCTTCATCGGCGCCGTGCTGCTCTGGGATATCCTGTTCCGCGGCCAGCTCGGCTTTTCGATCTCGTTTCTCGAAGAGATGTGGTCGCGCAATATCGGCAACCTGATGATGAGCCCGCTGCGGCCGGCAGAATTCATCATCGCGCTGATGGTGATGAGCGTGGTGCGGCTGTCGATCGGCGCGGTGCCGGTGACGTTTCTCGCCATCGCTTTCTTCGGCTTCAATCTCTACAGCCTGGGCCTGGCGCTGGTCGCGTTCTTTTTCAACTTGATGCTGACCAGCTGGGCCATCGGCATCTTTGTGTCCGGCCTCATTCTACGCAACGGCATGGGCGCGGAAAATCTCGCCTGGTCGATCATGTTTCTGTTGATGCCCTTGGCCTGCGTCTATTACCCGGTGTCGACGCTGCCGGTCTGGCTGCAGCCGGTGGCCTGGGCGCTGCCGCCGACCTATGTGTTTGAAGGGATGCGCGCGCTTCTGATCGACAAGGTGTTCCGCGCCGACCTGATGGTCGATGCGCTGGCGCTCAACGCCGTGCTGTTTGCGATCGGCGTGTTTGGCTTTCTTAAGCTCCTGCAGAGCGCGCGCCGGCACGGCGCGCTGATGCAGACCGGCGAATGAACGCCGATTCCGACTTGATAAGGACTCCTACGTATGGGCGCCTATGTGCGTTGCGAATGGCAGGGAACGGTTGACTCTCATACGTAACGCTTATGGAAAGTTTTCCTCGTATATTGACCCGATGACACAGAGCCGTCACAATGCTGCACTGCAGCAGTCGGGACAGGGTACATCAATGGCGATCGGCGAGTTTGGCGGCGCGCCTGCCGTTCCAGGCAGCGAAGGCGGCGCGCTCCTATCGACGCCGCTCTACTGGTTCTATGAGATGAGCCACGCGGCGCTCAATCCGTCGCGCGCCATGGCGGACGCGACGCGGCTGTTCTTCAAGAACCCCATCAATCCGCTGTCTTTCACCACCTACGGCAAGACCATCGCCGCGGCCTGCGAGATGTTCGAACGTTCGACCCGCCGTTACGGCAAGCCGGAATGGCGGATATCCTCGACGCTGGTCGGCGGCGAGCGTGTGCCGGTCAACGTCACGCAGGTCTGGGAACGGCCGTTCTGCCGCGTCCTGCATTTCGAGCGCGTCTTTCAGCATACGCCGAAGCGTCCGCAGCCGAAGCTTCTGATCGTGGCGCCGATGTCGGGCCACTATGCGACGCTGCTGCGCGGCACGGTCGAAACCTTCCTGCCCAATCACGATGTCTACATCACCGATTGGTCGGACGCGCGCATGGTGCCGGCTTCGGAAGGACCGTTCGACCTCGACGACTATATCGAATACGTGATCTCGATCCTGCATGCGCTTGGCGGGGACACGCATGTGATTGCGGTGTGTCAGCCTTCGGTGCCGGTGCTGGCGGCGGTCGCGCTGATGGAAGCGGATGAGGATCCCTACGCGCCGACATCCATGATCCTGATGGGCGGACCGATCGACACCCGCGTCAATCCGACCGCCGTGAACGATCTCGCTCAAAGACGCGGCATCGACTGGTTCCGCACCCACGTCATCACCAAAGTGCCGTTTCCCAATCCGGGCTTCATGCGCGACGTCTATCCGGGCTTCCTGCAGCTCAACGGCTTCGTCAGCATGAATCTCGATCGCCATATCGAGGCGCACAAGCAATTGTTCCTGAACCTGGTGAAGGGCGACGGCGATTCCGCACTCAAGCACAAGGATTTCTATGACGAATATCTCGCCGTCATGGATCTGGCCGCCGAATTCTATCTGCAGACGGTCGACACCGTCTTCGTCAAACACGCGCTGCCTAAAGGCGAGATGACGCATCGCGGCCAGCCTGTCGATCCGAGCCAGATCAAGCGCACTGCGCTGCTGACGGTCGAGGGCGAGTTCGACGATATTTCAGGCGTCGGCCAGACCGAGGCCGCGCATCGTCTGTGCGCGAACATCCCGGCCGACCGCAAGGCGCATTGGCTGCAGCATGGCGTCGGCCATTACGGCGTGTTCAACGGCTCGCGCTTCCGCTCCGAAATCGCACCGCGCATTTCGGATTTCATCCTGTCGATGAGCGAGACGCGCCCCGCTTCGGTCCCCCGGAAGCGGTATGCCGGCAACGGCGCGGCTTTGCACCAGGTCTAGGCGGATTGCCGCTGCCGCAATCTTCCCGCACTCTCCCCGTAGGATCGGCGATGTGGCACACTGGCGTGCAATTCATGTCGCGTTCGGCTGTCTCGCGTTTCTGAGCCGCTTTCTCGCCGTCCATCTTGCCGTCACGACTATTGCCCGGGAGTGACCTCGCTATGCCGCTACAGAGAGCGCAGCGCGCGCTGCTCTATCGCCGTCTGAGCGAGCCGCAGACGATCGAGATCGCATTCGACGGATCGGTCTATCCCGTGCAGTTGCGTCGGCACCGCCAGGCGCGCCGCTATACGCTGCGCATTCAAGCAACGACGCGCGAGGTGGTCCTGACGATCCCGCCGCGCGGCACGGTGAAAGAGGCGAGCGCTTTCGCACAAAAGCACGGCGGTTGGGTCGCGGCGCGGCTCGGGCGGCTGCCGGAAGCGGCCCCCTTCACCGACGGCGCGCTGCTGCCGCTGCGTGGCGTGCCGCATCGCATCGCCCATCGCGGCGGCGCGCGCGGCACGGTGTGGACCGAAGTCGGTGGTGACGGCGACCCGCTGCTGTGCGTTGCCGGTCAGGCGCCGCATCTCGGCCGGCGCATCAGCGATTTCCTGCGCCGCGAGGCCAAGCGCGATCTCGAGGCCGCGACCAGCCGCTATGCCGAAGCGCTCGGTCTGAGCTTCAAACGGATCACCGTGCGCGATCAATCAAGCCGCTGGGGCTCCTGCTCCACCAACGGCCTGCTGTCGTTCTCCTGGCGGCTGATCCTGGCGCCAAGTCAGGTGCTCGATTATCTCGCCGCGCACGAGGTGGCGCATCTTCTCGAGATGAACCACTCGCCGCGGTTCTGGCGCCTGGTGCAGCGGATCTGCCCGCATCATCAAACCGCCAGGGCCTGGCTCGACGCACACGGCGCCGACCTGCATCGTTACGGGCCGCCTGGCTGATCTGCGCTGCAGTGCAGACACGGCGTTCTGCACTGCATCTACGACTTTCTTCTAGGCGCGCATTTTGCCGCAGCCGAAAACAGCAAAAACACTAAACCGTGAACTGCGTTGCACCGGCGAGGTGTGTACCTATTTGTCTTACATCAAGGCCGACTGGGCGGTTCCCCATCCCCCGACACCCCGCCGTCCGGTCAGATAAGCCTGAGTTGAGGCAACAACTGAAGGGCCCCAAGCGCGTACACTGCTTGGGGCTCTTTTCTATTTGAAAGGCTCTCTATCCGACGGGGCGCGTCCGTTAAGGTTATTTGGTCGGTGCTACCAGCGGCCGCCTTCCGGGCGACGCTCAATTCTTCACCAGATCGCCGAGCAGACTGGCTGCGACCGAAAGCTTGGACAAGGTCAGACCGGAACTGGCGATCTCATGGACGGCGAGCCGGATGCGCTCGACTTCTGATTTGCGCGGAGCAATCCAAGCTTCGACGGCGCCAACACCTGCCGCGCCAGCGCCCGCCATTGCCGCGGTAAGCCGCCGTTCGGCGTCGCCGATCGAGTCCCGGGCGCGGTCCAGCGCCAGCCGGTCGAAATAGTCGGCGATGGGAATGCCTTCGGCAGCCGCCGCAATCCGGTCGAGGCCGAAGAAGGCGCCCGCGGCGAAATAAGTCGCCGCCACTTCGCTGACGGGCTTGCCGGTGCGATCAGCGACCAGCACGATGTCGGGAGCCGAGGTCAGCACGCGCAGATTCGCGATGCGGCCGGCAAGCTCGGCCGGCACTCCGCCGTCGACCAGCGCCTGCCGCCGCGCCGCGCGCGCCTCCGACAGCTCGCGGGAGAGCGCCTGGTCCAACGCTGCGACCACAGCGACAATGCCATCGCGATAATGCGTCACCAGTTCGGCCAGGCCTTTGTTGAGATCGATGTTGCGCAGGAACCAGACAATGCGATCGAGCAAGATGTCCTGCACCGCGGCATAAAGATCGAGCTGCAGCTTGCCGGAAATCTTGTTGTCGAGCCGGTCGATCGCGGTATTGAGCGCGGTCATCTCATAGCTGTCGCGCACCGCGGCAAAAGCCTGGGCGATGGCTGCAGGCGCCGCGCCGGTCTGGTCGGCGATGCGCACGATCAGCGACGGGCCGCCGCGATTGATCATCGAATTCGACAGCTGAGTGGCGATGATCTCGCGCCGCAGCCGGTGATGCTCGAGCGCTTCGGGATAATGCTCGGCGACCTCCTTGGGGAAATAGCGGCCAAGCTCGCGCGCCAGATAAGGATCATCGGGCACCGCGGACTCCAGCAGATCGTCATAGAGCGTGAGCTTGGCATAGGCGAGCAGCACCGAAAGCTCGGGCCGGGTGAACGGCTGTGCACGGCGGCGGCGCTCGGTGAGCGTTATGTCGTCGGGCAGAAATTCAACGCCGCGATCGAGCAGGCCGCGTGCTTCCAACGTCTGAATCAGCCGCTGCAGAAAACCGAAATCCTCCATGCCGCGCCGCTGCGACAGCGACAGCGCCAAGGGCTGCAGATAGTTGTTGCGCAGCACGAGCGCCGCGACCTCGTCGGTCATTCCGGCGAGAAACCTGTTGCGGGCGTCGAGCGTGAGACGGCCGTCGCGCAGCGGAATGCTCAGCGCGATCTTGATATTGACCTCCATGTCCGAGGTGTTGACGCCGGCGGAATTGTCGATCGCATCGGTATTGAGCCTGATGCCGTGCAACGCCGCCTCGATGCGGCCGCGCTGGGTCATGCCGAGATTGGCGCCCTCGCCGATCACCTTGCAGTGCAGGTCTTTGCCGGTGACGCGGATGGAATCGTTGGCACGGTCGCCGACGGCGTCGTCGGTTTCGTCCGCGGCGCGCACATAGGTGCCGATGCCGCCGAAGAAGATCAGATCCACCTGCGCCTTCAAGATCGCGCGGATCATATCCTGCGGCGTCACATGCGCGCCGACGCCGAACAGCTTCTGCGCCTCCGCCGAGACGCTGATTTCCTTGGCGCGGCGCGAAAAGACACCGCCGCCCTTGGAGATGATCGATTTGTCGAAATCCTGCCAGCTCGAGCGCGGCAGATCGAACAGGCGCTGACGCTCGGCGAAGCTGCGTTGCGGGTCGGGGTTCGGATCGATGAAAATGTCGCGGTGATCGAAGGCTGCGATCAGTTTAGTCGTCGTTTCCCGCAACAGGCCATTGCCGAACACGTCGCCGGACATGTCGCCGACGCCGACCACCGTGAACGGCGTCACGGCGATGTCGACATCCATTTCGCGGAAATGGCGCTTCACCGATTCCCAGGCGCCGCGCGCGGTGATGCCCATCTTCTTGTGGTCATAGCCGGCCGAGCCGCCGGACGCGAAGGCGTCGCCAAGCCAGAAGTCGTGCGCGATCGCGAGCTCGTTAGCGATATCGGAGAACGTCGCCGTGCCCTTGTCGGCGGCAACGACGAGATAGGGATCGTCGCCGTCATGGCGCACGACGCGGGCCGGTGGGATCACGCCTCGCGTGCCAGATTGTGTTCCTCCGACAATATTGTCGGTGATGTCGAGCATCGTCGAAATGAAGAGCTTGTAGGCCGCGACGCCCTCGGCCTGGATGGCTTCGCGCGGGCCGCCCACCGGCAGGTATTTCGGAATGAATCCGCCCTTGGCGCCGACCGGCACGATCACGGCGTTCTTGACGTTCTGCGCTTTGACCAGGCCCAGAATTTCGGTACGGAAATCCTGCGGCCGGTCGGACCAGCGGATGCCGCCCCGCGCCACCTTGCCGAAACGCAAATGCACCGCTTCGAGCCGCGGCGAATAGACGAAGATCTCGTAGAGCGGCCGCGGCAACGGCATGCCGTCGACCTTGCGACTTGAGAATTTGACGGCGATCAGGCCCTTGCTGAAGCCGTCGTCGCCGATCTGATAGAAATTGGTGCGGATCGCGGCGCCGACCGCGTTGACGAACTGGCGCAGGATGCGGTCCTCGTCGAGGCTTTCGACCGCCTGCAAGGCGGTTTCGATCGCAGCCGTGATCTCCGTCTCGCGCTTGGTGCGCTCCTCCTGCGAAATCGCCGGATCCGGATCGAAGCGCGCCTTGAACAGCGCCACGATCTGCGCGGCGATCGGCGCGAATTTGCGGAACGTCCCCCACATGTAATCCTGCGAATAGGGCACGCGGATCTGGCGCAGGAAGCGCGAGAAGGTGCGGATCAACGCGACATCGCGCCAGCCCAGCCCGCTGGCGAGAACCAGCGCGTTATAGCCGTCGCTCTCTGCCTTCTTGCCCATGACGACGAAGAAGCAGGCCTCGAGGCGATCCCTGAGCTCGGCAAGATCGAAATCGCTCCCGAGCGCGCTTTCGAGCGCCATGTCGTGGAACCAGACCGACGCGCCACCCTTCGGCTGGATGTGATAGGTGCGCTCGTCGACGACGCGGAAGCCCATGTTTTCCAGAACCGGCACGCGCTCTGACAGTGGAATCGGCCGGTCATGGCTGAAGACTCTCAGTCCAGCACTTTGCGGGCCGCCACGCTCTTCCCGATAGAACGCCACGCCGAGCGGCCGCTCCGGCGTCAGCGCCTCGATGAGGCCGATATCGGTGAGTGCAACGGGCGGCGGATAGATCTCGCGATAGTCGATCGGGAAGGCATCGCGATAACGCGCGAACAAGACGCTCGCGCGCGCCGGATCGGTGCCGGCCGAGAGCGCCTCGCACAGATCGTCGGTCCAGCTCCGCACGATCGCCGCGACATCGCGATCGAGCGTTGCGCGATCCGGATTGAGCGCCTCGCCGCGGTTGCGGCCGATGATGAAATGCACCCGCACCAGCGGGCCTTCGGTGAAGAACGGGTGATAGGCGCTGACATGGCCGTTGAAAGCCGTGCCCAGATAGTTGCCGATCGCGGCCCGCACCTTGCTGTCATAGCGGTCGCGCGGCACATAGACCAAAACCGAGATGAAACGGTCGAAACGGTCGCGCCGCGGCAGCACACGCGCGCGCGGGCGCTCGTCGAGCTGCAGGATCGCAAGCGCGAACTGATAGAGCATATCCTCTTCGATTTGGAACAGCTCGTCGCGCGGATAAGTCTCGAGCACATTGACCAGCGCCTTGCCGGAATGGCTCGCCGGATCGAAGCCGGCACGGCGGATGACGCCGTCGATCTTGCGCCGCAGGTAGGGAATGCTGCGCGGCGGACGCGTATAGGCGGTCGAGGTGAACAGGCCGCAGAAGCGCCGCTCGCCGACGAGCTTGCCGGAGCGATCGAAGCGCTTGATGCCGATATAGTCGAGATAGACGCGCCGATGCACGCGCGAGCGGATCGTCGCCTTGGTGACGATGAGGAGCTTCGGCTGCTCCAGGAAGGCGCGGATTTCCGGCGTGATGGCCAACGGCTCGTTCCAACGCTGCAACAGCCGCACGCCGTGCGAGCGCAGCAGGCCAAGCCCTGTGTCGAAAGCAGGTTCGAGCGCCGCGCCGCTCGCGGTGAAGGAATAATCGCGCGCGCCGAGCAGCGTGAAATTGTCGTCTGCGAGCCAGTCCAGGAACTGGATCGCCTCTGCAATCTCATCGACCGGCAACGGCGGCGGATTGCTGCGCAGATCGGCAATGACGCCGGAAATGCGCGACAGCATCGGCTTCCAGTCCTGCACCGCGAAGCGCACGTCGGCGAGGATGCCTTCGACCTCCCGCACGAGTTCGGCGCGCTGCTCCGCATCGTCGGCGCCGTCGAGATGAATATGGATGAAACTCTCGCGCTCGCCGCCGACATTGCGGTCGGCCTTGAAATTGACCAGCCGGCCCGCGGCATCGCGCTCGACGACGAAGACCGGGTGCACGAACAGGCGGATATCGAGGCCGCGCTGATTGATCTCGCCGAGCACGGAATCGACCAGAAACGGCATGTCATCGTTGATGATCTGAAGCACCGCGCCGCTGGTCTTGCCGGGAATCGGCTCGAAGCTGATCTTGGTGGCGCCGGCTGGCCGCTCCTGCAGGAATGACCAGGAGCGCTCGGCGATGCCGGCGAGTTCGGCCGCGGTGTAACGCTCGAGATCCTGCGGCACCGCAAGCCCGAACAGCTTGGCGAGGAAATCGTCGGGGATATCGCGCCGGCGTTGAGCCAACAGCGCGCCGGCTTCGCCGATCAGCGCAACGCTCGCATAATCGCCGTCGCGGCGGCCGTCACGCGGTGTATCGCCTCGGGGCACATCTTGGACGTTCATGGTCCCCCTCCTCGATTCGAAACGATACTATCCGCTTGCGCGCCGCCACCCAACCTTCGCGCAGCCATTTGATATAATCATCCGGCAGAACGGCGTGACATCACGGAACCGAGAGAGCAGCGATGGCCAAAAGCAGCACAAAGACCGCCAATAAGCGCGCTAAGGTCATGCCGGCCAAAGCCGCACGGCCGAGTGCGATAGCCGGCGACGATACCGAAGTGACGGCGCTCGACCTGCCCGCCGCACCGCTGACGCCGCACATGGCGGCTTACTTCCTCAAATGCGAAGAAAAGCTCGGTTTCGTACCCAACGTGCTCAAAGCCTATGCGTTCGACATGGCAAAGCTCGAAGCCTTCGTCGCCATGTACAACGACCTGATGCTGGCGCCATCGGGCCTGAGCAAGCTCGAACGCGAGATGATCGCTGTCGCGGTCTCGGCCCATAATCGTTGCTACTATTGCCTGGTCGCGCATGGTGCCGCGGTGCGGCAATTGTCCGGCGATCCGCCGCTCGGCGAACTGATGGCGATGAATTACCGCGCCGCGCGCCTCTCCAAACGCGAACAAGCCATGCTCGACTTTGCTGTAAAACTGACGGCCGAGCCTTGGCTGATCGGCGAAGAAGACCGAGAGGCCCTGCGCCACACCGGCTTCAGCGACCGCGATATCTGGGACATCGCTGCCGTCGCCGGCTTTTTTAACATGTCAAACCGCGTGGCGTCGGCGACCGACATGCGGCCCAACAGCGTCTATCACCAGCAGGCGCGCTGACGCGCTTTTCTGTCCGAGCCTGGGGCAAATAGATTTTCTCACGTATGCGCCGACAAATCTTTGATCGTCGGCTTGTCGCCTGACAGCGGATTGTCCGGATCCCAACCGTAGCACAGCGTTTCGAAACGCATCGCGCGCGCATCGAACATCAAGAGCCGTCCGACCCGGCTTTCGCCAAATCCGACAATCTCGCGGATCACTTCCAGCGCCATCATCGAGCCGACAATGCCGGCCAGCGCGCCGAGAATGCCGGCTTCGGCGCAGGCCGGCACGGTGCCGGGCGGCGGCGGCTCCGGAAACAGGCAGCGATAGGTCGGGTTGGGCTTGCCATCGGCGCTGTACTCATGCGCGCGGATCGTAGTCAACGTGCCGTCGAAGGCGCCGAGCGCCGCGGTCACCAAAGGCTTCTTCGCGAAGTAGCAAGCGTCGGCGACCAGATAACGGGTGGCGAAATTGTCGGAACCGTCGGCGACGATGTCGTAGCCGGAAATGAGATCCAGCGCATTTTGCGCCGTCAGCCGGAAGGAATACGGCTCAACCGTGACATGCGGATTGAGGCGGCGGATGGCGGCTGCGGCGCTGTCCGTCTTGGGCGCGCCGATCTCGGGCGTGCCGTGGATGACCTGCCGCTGCAGATTGGACAGCGCCACCACATCGTCGTCGACGATGCCAAGCGTGCCCACGCCGGCGGCGGCGAGATACAGCAGCGCCGGCGCGCCCAAGCCGCCGGCCCCCACCACCAGCACACGGGCGCGGCCGAGCGCGGCCTGTCCCGGTCCGCCCACCTCGCGCAGCACGATGTGGCGCGCATAACGTTCAAGCTCGACGGCAGTCAGCATGTCAGCAATATAGGTCGCCAAAGGCGTTGAGGCGACCGGTGCGTCTTTCAGAACATGGCCCCCGGCTCCGCGAGTTGGACTCCCCTCGCCGTTCGGCTAGGCTCGAAGGCCTTGGTAGTGTTGCGATGACGGCGAAAATATTCACCATAACTGTCGCCTTGATGTTGGCGGGCGCGCTGGCCTTTGTGCCGCGCGCTAACGCCAAGCCCAGCGCGGCTAAAACAGCGCATGCCAAGCCTGCTGCCAAATCTGCCGCCAAAACTTCGGCCAAGACCGACGCCAGCCTCAACACCCGCAATGCCGCCCCGCCGGGCGCCGAGACCAGCGTGCCGGAGGCGCAGCGCCTTGCCATCCAGGCCGATCTGATGTGGCTCCACAGCTACGGCGAAATGGGCGCCGAGGAGATCAACGCCCACCTCGTCGACCAGATCAAAGCCTTCCAACGCCGCAATAACGGCAAGGACACCGGCATTCTCAGCGACCAGGAGCGCGCCGCGCTCGCCGAGGCCGCAAAGCCGAAGCAAATGGCCGCCGGCTGGCGATCGATCGACGATACCGCGACCGGGGCGCGGCTCGGCGTGCCGGAAAAGCTCGTGCCGAAGACGAGCACCATGCGCACGGGCAGCCGCTGGTCGTCGACCGGCGGTCAGGTCGTCATCGAGACATTCCGCCTGCGCGAGGCCTCGCTGCCGGCTTTGTTCGACCAGAACAAACGCGTGGCGCGGCGTGAGATCGGTTCAAGCAGCCTCGGACCTAATTCCTTTGTCATCACCGGCCAGCAGGGTCTGAAGAAATTCGTCGAGCGGGTACAGTCGAGCGGCGGTGAAGTGCGTGGTGTCACCATCCTCTATGATCAGGCCACCGAAGGCACCATGGCGCCGGTCGCGCTCGCGGTCGCCGACACGTTCGACGGCTTCCCCGATGCGGCGGCGCTGCAGGCCGCCGGACGAAAGCGCGGCGTCGAATATGGCAGCGCCATCGTTGTGAGCAGCGCCGGCGATCTGCTCACCAGTGCGCAGGTGACGGACGAATGCCGCTCGATCACCATTTCAGGCTATGGCCACGCCGTTCGCGTCGCCGCCGACGAGAGCAATGACCTTGCACTGTTGCGGCTCTACGGCGCCCGCGGGCTGGCGCCGATACCGCTTGCGCAAGACGCGGCCGCGACGACCGGGCTGACATTATTGGGCATTGCCGATCCGCTCGGCCAAGGCGGCGACAAGGACGTCACCGGATCGATCGCGCAACGCACCGATCAGGGGCTCAGTCCGGCGCCAAAGCTCGGCTATTCCGGCGCGGCGGCGATCGATGCGCAGGGGCGGTTCGCCGGCATGGTGGCCCTGAAGGCGCCGATGATCGCGGGTGCCGGCGCGGCGCCACTCGCCACACTGGTGCCCACGGCAACGGTGCGGACATTCCTCCAAAGCCAGGGCGTTGATGTCAGCGCCGGCCATGAAACGAGCCGTTGGACCACCGCGCAATCGGTGCTGCGCGTGATCTGCGTGCGCCGATAGCCTATTTGTTCTGAAACTTCGGCGCGCGCTTTTCGACGAAAGCGTTCATGCCTTCTTTCTGGTCGTGCGTGGCGAACAGCGAGTGGAAGATCCGCCGCTCGAAGCGAATACCCTCGGCCAAGGACGTTTCCAGCGCGCAATTGACCGCCTCTTTCGCCGCCATCACCGACGGCAGCGACATTCCGGCGATGGTGGCGGCAACCTTGAGCGCCTCTTCGATCAGATTTTGCGCCGGCACGACGCGGGCGACGAGGCCGGCGCGCTCCGCCTCCGCGGCATCCATCATGCGGCCGGTCAGGATCAGGTCCATCGCCTTGGCCTTGCCGACCGCATGCGTCAGGCGCTGGGTGCCGCCGATACCGGGAATGATGCCGAGCTTGATTTCCGGCTGGCCGAATTTGGCATTGTCGGCGGCAATAATGAGATCGCATTGCATCGCGAGCTCGCAGCCACCCCCGAGCGCAAACCCGGCCACCGCCGCGACCACCGGCTTGCGCGCCTGCGCCACACGATGCCAGTCGGCGCAGAAATCGTCGAAGAAGACGTCGATGAATCCCTTGTCCGCCATTTCCTTAATGTCGGCGCCGGCGGCAAAAGCCTTCTCCGAGCCGGTGATGACCATGCAGGCAATCGCGTCATCGATCTCGAACGCATCGACGGCGCACGCCAGTTCCTCCATCAATGCGGCATTGAGTGCGTTGAGCGCCTGCGGCCGATTGAGCCGGACCAGGCCAACCCTACCGTGCCTCTCAACAACGATGCTCTGATGAGTTTTTTCCGAGCTCATGACTTCATCTCTCCCGCCCGCTTTTGGCTGATCATTTCTGGCATGTCGGGCAATAGAACGTCGAGCGGCCGTTCTGCACGATACGCTTGACCGTGCCGCTGCAGCCTTTGGTCCGGCACGGCTCGCCTTCACGATCGTAGACCTGGAAATCGTGCTGAAACATGCCGAGATCGCCATCGGTCCGGCGGTGATCGCGCAACGAGGAACCACCGGCCTTGATCGCAGCTTGCAACACGGCCTTGACGGCCTCGACCAGGCGCTCCGCCCGCTCGTTTGGTGCGCCATGCCGATCGGCAATCGTCGACGCCTTGCGCTTGGGCGACAGCCGCGCGCGGAACAGCGCCTCGCAGACATAGATATTGCCAAGCCCTGCGACGATACGCTGGTCGAGGAGCGCCGCCTTGAGGCTTGTCTTCTTGCCGCAGCAGGCGCGCGCCAGCATGGCGGCATCGAATTCATTGCCGAGCGGCTCGGGACCAAGCGCCTTGAGCAGCGGCTCATTCTCGAGCCTGTCGCGGGCGATGAGCTTCATCGAGCCGAAGCGGCGTGGATCGTTGTAGGTGACGCTGGCGCCGGACGACATGTGAAACACGACGTGGTCGTGGGCAATGTGTTTGTCGCGCTCGTGATAATAGCGGCCGAGGTCCTTGCCGTTCTTCTCGAAAACACGGAACGAGCCGGACATGCCGAGATGCATCAGAAGCACGTCGCCTGAGGACAGATCCGCAAGCAGATATTTGGCGCGGCGGCCAAGTCCGGTCACGGTCTTGCCTTGCAGTCGCGCGGCGAAATTCTTCGGCAGCGGCCAGCGCAGATCGGGCCGATGCACGTCGACCTTCACGAAGCTCTTGCCTTCCATGGCGGGCTCGAGCCCGCGGCGTACGGTTTCGACTTCGGGAAGCTCAGGCATCTAAGGATCGCGCTCTCATGCGGCGGCCGCTTCGGTTTGCTCGCCAAATCGAATGTGATTGCCGAACGGATCGGTGACCCAGACCTCGGTCATGCCCCAATCCTGCCGCTGCAGGCCGGGCCGCATATGCCGGTAGTTCTTGGCATTCAATTCCTGATGCAATTGCGCAACTCCGGTCATGTAGACATAGGCCGTCGAGCCCGGCGTGGCGTCACCGAAATGTTCGCTGAGATGAAAAATCAGCCCGTCGCGCGAAATCTGCATGTAGATCGGAGCGTCGGGCCCAAAACTGCCCTCCCAATCGACCGTGAAGCCCAGAAAATCGAGATAGAATTCGCGCGCCTTTTCCAGCGAGAAAATTCGGAATATGGGGACTGCACGCTGAAACTGAATTGTCATTGTGACCCCTTCACGGCTCGGATATGCGCCCCCTAAACCATGCCGGATGGGCTTTGTAGCGCCCAAGCGCCCGCCGCGCTATCGTCGGGCGGCAAGGAATTGAAATGGCTGACCAAGACCAATCGCAGACCGATTTCGGCTATCGCCAGGTACCGCTCGGCGACAAGCAGGATCTCGTCGACGGCGTGTTTCACAGCGTCGCCAGCCGCTACGACCTGATGAACGACCTGATGTCGCTCGGGCTGCATCGGGCCTGGAAGGACGCGCTGGTCACCGCGATCAATCCGCCGAAGAATCGGCCGTTCGCGCTGCTCGATATTGCCGGCGGTACCGGCGACGTGGCTTTGCGCGTCATCGCCGCCGGCGGCCCTGATACCCGCGCCGTGATCAGCGACATCAATGTCGATATGCTCGACGTCGGCCGTACCCGGGTGCAAGCGCGGGGGCTCGACGAGCGCGTCACCTTCGCCGAAGCCAATGCCGAAGCCCTGCCGTTCGCCGATAAGAGCTTCGATGCCGCGACCATCGCATTCGGCATCCGCAATGTGCCGCGCATCGACAGCGCGCTTGCCGAAGCCTTCCGCGTGCTCAGGATCGGCGGCCGCTTCTGCTGTCTCGAATTCTCCGCGGTCGACGTGCCCGGCTTGGACAAGATCTACGACCTTTATTCCTTCAATGTCATTCCGCGACTGGGACGCGCGGTCACCGGCGACGCGGATTCCTATCGCTATCTTGTCGAATCGATCCGCCGTTTCCCGAAACCGCAAGTCTTCGCCGCGATGATGCGCAAGGCCGGCTTTGCCCGCGTTGCGGTCCAGCCGATGACCGGCGGTATCGTCACGCTTCATTCCGGCTGGCGTTTGTGATCTCCGGTCTCGCGCATCTGTTCCGTCTGACTCGCGCCGGTTTCGTGTTCGCCCGCGAGGGCGTGCTCGGCGTCATCGACCCGGCCATGGTGCCGGTGCCGGCGCGGCCGCTCTACCGCATGGCGCGGCTGTTCGAGCGGCCGTCGAGCGATCCCTCCGAGGCACGGCTATCGACGGCGCTGGCGAAGCTCGGGCCGAGCTATGTGAAACTCGGCCAGTTTCTGGCAACGCGCCAGGACGTGGTTGGCGAAGCGCTCGCCGCCGATCTCGGGCGGCTGCAGGACAAGATGCCGCCATTCCCGCAGGCGAAAGCCGAGGCCGCGGTCGCGGCATCGTTCGAGCGGCCGGTCGCGGCAGTCTATGCGAGCTTCGGTCCGCCGATCGCGGCGGCCTCGATCGCGCAAGTTCACAAAGCGACGGTGGCCACGGCTGACGGTCCGCGCGCGGTCGCGGTAAAGGTGCTGCGGCCCGGCATCGAGCAGCGCTTCCACGCTGATCTGACTGCCTTTGCCTACGCGGCGCAGCGCGCGGAGGACATGTCGCCCGAGGCGCGGCGGCTGCGGCTCATGGAAGTCGTCGAGACGCTGCGCCGTTCGGTCCTGGTGGAAATGGATTTTCGCCTCGAAGCCGCCGCGCTGTCGGAAATGGCGGAGAACACCAAGGACGATCCGGATTTTCGCGTGCCCAAGATCGACTGGGACCGCACCACCAAGGAAGTGCTGACGCTCGAATGGATCGACGGCATTCCGCTGAACGATCGCGCCAGGCTCGAAGCGAAGGGCATCGATCTGCCCAAGCTCGGCCGCAGCGTGATCCAGAACTTTCTGCGCCACGCGCTGCGCGACGGTTTCTTCCATGCCGACATGCATCCCGGCAATCTGTTCGTTGCCGACGATGGTCGGCTGGTCGCCGTCGACTTCGGCATCATGGGCCGGCTCGGCGCCAAGGAGCGGCTGTTCCTCGCCGAGATCCTGCACGGCTTCATCACCCGCGATTATTATCGGACCGCGGAAGTGCATTTCGAGGCCGGCTACGTGCCGCCCCAGCATTCGATCGAGGACTTCGCGCAAGCCATTCGCGCTATCGGCGAGCCGATCCACAATCGCACCGCCGAAAACATTTCGATGGCGAAGCTGCTGACGCTGCTGTTCGAAGTCACCGGCCTGTTCGACATGCGCACGCGGCCGGAACTGCTGCTGCTGCAGAAGACCATGGTGGTGGTCGAAGGCGTGGCGCGCTCGCTCGATCCCAAGCTCGACATGTGGAGCACGGCGGAGCCGGTGGTGCGCGAATGGATGACACGCAATCTCGGTCCGGCCGGGCGGCTGGAAAGCGCGGCCCAAGGGGCGAGCGATGTCGGCCGCTTCATCGGCAGCGCGCCGGGTCTGCTCACCCGCGGCGCCCGCGTGCTCGATCAGCTCGACGAAATGACCCGCGACGGGCTGATCCTGTCGCCGCAGACCATCGCCGAGATCGGCAAGAGCGAACGCCGCCGGACCCATTGGACCACGGTCGCGCTCTGGGTGATCGCGGCACTATTGGCCGCGATCGCCATAAAACACTTTTGATTGCATTGATTGCATTGCAATCACTCTCCTGCTAGGCTACTCGCCGTATAGTGGGAAGCGCCGGGAAAGAGCCAGGAAACGGGCTATGGCAAGCCTCACCGTCCGCCAGCTCGACGACAAGCTGAAACGGTTGCTGCGGCTGCGCGCGGCGCGGGCCGGCCGCTCGATGGAGGACGAGATCCGCGTCATCCTGCGGCAGGCGGCGATGGAGACCGCGCGCGAGGCGCTGAACCTCCTCAATCCGCCCAATCCGCCGGAGCAGTCCGAAGCGGCGCCGCCGGCCGCTGCGCCGCCGCGCCGGCAACACGTCGGCGTGCAATCGGCGCCACAGAAGTCGCGCATCACCGCCGTCGGACATCCGCACGTTCTGCTCATCATCGGCGGCGGCATCGCCGCCTATAAATCGCTCGATCTCATCCGCCGGCTGCAGGATCACGCCATTCACGTGCGCTGCATCCTCACCGCGGCCGCGCAGCACTTCATCACGCCGCTCGCCGCCGGCGCGCTGTGCGGCGAACACGTCCACACCGATCTGTTCGATCCAAAGAGCGAGTTCGATGTCGGCCATATTCGTCTCGCCCGCGATACCGATCTCATCGTCGTCGCGCCGGCCACGGCGGATCTGATGGCGAAAATGGCGGGCGGCCATGCCGACGATCTGGCAAGCGCCGTGCTGCTCGCGACCAACCGGCCGATCCTGATCGCGCCGGCGATGAATCCGCAGATGTGGGCGGCGCCCGCAACCAAGCGCAATCTGGCGCAACTGATCGCCGACGGCGTCCGCATTGTCGGTCCCAATGCCGGTGAGATGGCCGAGCACGGCGAAGCCGGCATTGGCCGCATGGCTGCGCCGCTCGAAATTGTCGCCGCCGTCGAACCGCTGTTGCGCGGGCCGGGACCGCTCACGGGGACACGCGTGCTGATCACTTCCGGCCCGACCAGCGAGCCGATCGACCCGGTGCGTTTCATCGCCAATCGCTCGTCCGGCAAGCAGGGTCATGCCATCGCGACCGCAGCGGCGGCAGCCGGCGCCGACGTGGTGCTGATCAGCGGCCCGGTCAACCTGCCCGATCCGCCAAGCGTGCATGTAATCAAGATCGAGACCGCGCGGCAAATGCTCGACGCGGTGGAAAAATCACTGCCGGCCGATGTCGCGATTTTCGCCGCCGCGGTCGCCGACTGGCGCAGCGAGCGGGCCAGCAACAGCAAGATCAAGAAACAGCAGGGCCAAACGCCGGTGCTCAAACTGGTCGAGAATCCCGATATTCTGTCGACGATCGCACATTTGAAAGCCGGCCGGCCGCGGCTGGTGATCGGCTTCGCCGCCGAAACCGACGACGTCATCGCCAATGCCAAGGCCAAGCTCGCCAAGAAGGGCTGCGACTGGATTCTTGCCAATGACGTATCGCCGGAAACCGGCATCATGGGCGGTGATGCCAATACGATTCATCTGATCTCATCGCGCGGTGTCGAAGACTGGCCGCCGCAATCCAAAGTCGAGGTAGCGCGCATGCTGGTGCAGCGTATCGCTGAACAGGTCGGCGACACACCGTCCGAGGGCGGCCAACGGTGAGCATCGAGGTTCAGATCCTGCGCTTGCCGCATGGCGCCGACTTGCCGTTGCCGGCCTATCAAAGCGCGCTTGCGGCCGGCCTTGATCTCCTCGCCGCGGTACCGGCCGATGCGCCGGCCATGATCACACCGGGACATCGCGCGCTCATTCCCACCGGTATCGCGATCGCGCTGCCCGCAGGCCACGAGGCTCAAGTGCGGCCGCGCTCGGGACTGGCGCTGCGCCACGGCGTCACGGTGCTGAACACGCCGGGCACGATCGACGCGGACTATCGCGGAGAAATACAGATCATTCTTGTAAATCTCGGGACCGAGCCCTTTGTCGTCGAAAGGGGAATGAGGATCGCGCAGCTAGTAATCGCGCCCATATCACATGTAAAACTTGTTGAATCTACAAGTCTAGATTCGACAGAGCGAAGCGTTGGTGGGTTTGGCTCGACTGGAACGGTAACGAATATTGTCAAAAAGCGCGACTAAGACAAAGGATCATCTAGACCGGAGGCGTCTTGTAATATAGTACCATCGCGTGAACTGATTTCCGTTACGCGACGTTTTCCCCGCAATGCCTCTGCTCCCCCGCAAAGGCGTCCTCGCAATTGCTGCCGTTATCGACGTAGCAACTCAAGAGCAAGGACAGCCGGTCTCCGCCAAAGCGCTTGCCGCACGTCACGGCTTGCCGCCGCGCCATCTGGAACCCGTGCTGCAGGCGCTGGTCCGCTATGGAATCTTGAAAGGGATCCGGGGCCCTCGCGGCGGCTACGAATTGGCGCGCGACCGCCGGCGCGTCACCGCAAACGACATTCTGCGTGCGGCCGGCACGGTCGAGGAAGCCGACGTGAAGCACGCCGGTTCCGAACTCCTAATCAAGATCGTGCTCCCGGCCATGGCCAATGCCGAACAGGAATTCGGCGTCGCGCTGGCGCGCATCAGTCTCGAAGACCTGGCGATCGAGGCTCAGGCGCTGAAAGCCAACGGCAACGCCGCAGCGCGAGGCTGACGGCGCCGGCGCCGCCCCCACGTTCACGATCTGGACTCTTACGGCGCGATTCCCGTTGAGAGTAAAGTCATCCGATTCGCGGGGCTCGCTTCCCGCTGCCTTCTCGCGCCTACGGGGTAGGGACGAGAGGTAGCTGGCGTTAGGGCGGTGCGAGCCAGTAAAGGCGAAGGGGCATGCCGGACACGATCCGGGGGAGCCGCGGCACGCGGCATCGGCGGCGCACGCAAGGAAGGGCCCGATTTCATTGCGGCCCTGCGCGCCTTTGCGCCGGTCACAATCCCGTTCGCAGCCGCCATGGCCCCGCTTGCGGCAATGGCCGACGAGCCGCCATCGACGACCATTCGCCAACTCATTCTCACCGCGCAATCGAGCATCGACCAGCATCAGATCGCGTCCATTACCTTGGTGTGCGGCGTAGTGCTGTTCGCCGTCGTTTCCGCGATGATGCTGGTGCACGCCTGGGCGCGCGCAGCGCGGCTTGAACGGCGGCTGCGCAAGGAGAATGCGCGGCTGCGCGAGGAGGTCGATCGCGCCGATGCGCTGATGCGCGCCGAGCCGCAAGTCGTGGTGGTTTGGCCCGTCGGCGCCCACGAGCCGAAGATCGACGGCGATCCCGGTGCCGTCGGCGTCGCCATGCCGCACCAAGTGCTCGCTTTCGGCAGCTGGCTCGATGCCGGCAAGGCCACCGCGATGGAACGCGCGGTCGACGCGCTGCGCAACCGCGGCGAAGCTTTCACAATGGCGCTGACCACCCGCTCCGGCGATCCGATCGAAGCGCTCGGCCGCGCCATTGCCGGCCGTGCCGTGCTGCGCCTGAAGAATGCCAGCGGCACCAATCGTGAGCTGGTGGAACTGGCGACGCGGCATGACAAATTGTCCGCCGAAGTGGCGCCGCTGCGGGCGCTGATCGAAGCCCTGCCGTCACCGGTCTGGGCGCGCGATGTCGACGGACAGCTGATCTTCGTCAATTCGGCCTATGCGCGCGCCGTCGATGCCGGCGATGTCTCAGGAGCGATCCGCCAGCGCACCGAATTCCTCGACAGCGCGGCGCGCGCCGGCATCGCGCAAGCGCACATGAACGGGGTGGCCTATTCCGGCCGGATGCGCGCGGTCGCTGCCGGCACCAGGCGTTCATTCGACGTGCTCGATATCACGACGGAGAGCGGCTCGACCGGCATCGCTGTCGACGTGACCGAAGCCGAAGCCATGCGGGCGGCGCGCGATCATCTCATCGACGCGCACCGCCGCACGCTCGACCAGCTGCCGATCGGCGTCGCCATGTTCGGTCCCGACCAGCAGCTGACATTCTACAACGCCGCCTATCGCGCGCTCTGGGATCTCGATGCCGCCTTCCTCGACCAGGGTCCGACCGACTCGGCCGTGATCGAAATGCTGCGCGCCGCCCGCAAATTGCCGGAGCAGCAGGACTTCCGGCAGTGGAAGGCGCAGCTTCACGAGTCTCTATCGCGCGGTCGAGCCGACCGAACATACCTGGCATCTGCCGGGCGGACGGACGCTCCGCGTCGTCACCACGCCCAACCCCGACGGCGGCCTCACCTATCTGTTCCACGACGTCACCGCGCGCCTCGAGCTCGAACGCCGCTTCCAGGAACTGATCCGCGTCCAGGGCGAGACGCTCGACAATCTGGCCGAAGGCGTCGCCGTGTTCGGCAGCGACGGCCGGCTGCGGCTGCACAATGCCGCCTTTGTCGGCATGTGGAAGCTCAACCCGCCCGATCTCGCCGAGCGGCCGCATATCGAACGGATCACGGCTCTATGCCTGCCGCTTCATGCCGGCGCGCCGGCCTGGCAGGCGTTGCGGCTTGCGGTCACTGCGATCGACAATCGCGAAGCGACCAAAGGACGGATCGAGCTGCGCGACGGCAGCGCCGTCGATTCCACGAGCGTCCCGCTTCCCGACGGCGCCACATTGGTGACGTTTCACGACGTCACGGCCTCGGTCAATGTCGAGCGCGCGCTGCGCGAGCGCAACGAGGCGCTCGAAGACGCCGACAAGATCAAGATCGATTTCGTCCACCATGTGTCCTACGAGCTGCGCTCTCCGCTCACCAACATCATCGGTTTCGTGCATCTGCTCGGCGACCCGGCGACCGGTCCGCTGGCGAGAAAGCAACGCGAATATCTCGACTACATCACCGTCTCGACCAATTCCTTGCTGGCGCTGATCAACAACATCCTCGACCTCGCCACCATCGATGCCGGCCGCATGCAGCTCAATCTCGGCCCGGTCGATATCCGCGAGACCATGACGGCATCGGCCGAGGGAGTGCAGGACCGGCTGGTCAGTTCCGGACTCTCACTCGACATCGTCACAGCCGAGAACATCGGCGGCTTCATCGCCGACAAGCTGCGGGTGCGGCAGGTCCTGTTCAATCTTCTGGCCAATGCCGCGAACTTTTCGCCGGGCGGCGGCAAGATCGTGTTGCGTGCCGAGCGGCGCCCCGACAGCATCGTCTTTTCCGTCACCGATCAGGGACCGGGAATTCCGCCGGACGTGCTCGGCAAGGTGTTCGACTGGTTCGAAAGCCACCCGCTCGGCTCGACCCATCGCGGGCCCGGCATTGGCCTCTCGCTAGTGCGCTCCTTCGTCGAATTGCACGGCGGCACCGTCACCATCGCGTCCGAGGTCGGCCGCGGCACCACGGTGACTAGCACCTTCCCGCTGAACACAACCGCTTCGCTTACGGCAGCCGAGTAGCCGTTGCCCGCAAAAACGTTCATGCTCGGGCCAGAGATTTATGAGCGGAGCGCCGCATGCTGCTGACCGCCCCCGCCGGCGCAAGCTTCAACGCGACATTGCCCAACGAAGAAGCGACCAGGCGTTTCGTGGCCGACATCGCGGGGGCGCTGGAGCCCGGCGATCTGGTAACGCTGTCCGGCGATCTTGGCGCCGGCAAGACCACATTCGCGCGGGCGCTGATCCGGCATCTCGCCGGCGACGAGACCATCGAAGTGCCGAGCCCGACCTTCACCCTGATCCAGAATTACGATCTGCCGCGTTTCCCGCTGGTCCATGCCGATCTCTATCGGATCTCGGGCGCGGCCGAGCTCGCCGAACTCGGCTTCGACGATCTGCCCGAAGGCTCCGTCGTACTGATGGAATGGCCGGATCGCGCCGCCGGCTTCCTGCCGCCGGATCGGCTCGACATCACGTTTACGCTGGCGCCGCAACTCGGCCAGGACGTGCGCAATGTGCGCTATGTCGGTTACGGCAATTTCGCACAACGCGCCGAGCGCATCGCTATGGTGCGCTCGTTCCTGGATGAAGCCGGCTTCGGCACGGCGGAGCGCCTGCGCATGCAAGGCGACGCCTCGACACGGATTTTCGAGCGCCTGAACCTCGACGGTGCGCCGGCGATCCTGATGAACGCGCCGCGCCGTCCCGACGGCCCGCCGGTGCGCGACGGCAGGCCCTACAGCGCCATCGCCCATCTCGCCGAAGACATCGTGCCCTATGTCGCGCTTGCCGCGGGGTTGCGCGCGCAAGGCTTTTCCGCGCCGGCCATCATGCATGCCGATCTCGACCACGGCCTCCTGGTCATGGAAGATCTGGGCGTGGACCGCGTCGTCACCGGCGATCCGCCGGCGCCGATCGCGGCGCGTTACGCGGCCGCCGTCGATCTGCTCGCCGCCCTGCATGGGCGGTCATTGCCGGAGACGCTGTCGGTCGCGCCGCATCTCGACTATCGACTGCCGCGCTACGAGTTGACGACCTTTCTGATCGAAGCCGAATTGTTGATCGACTGGTATCTGGCCAAAGCCGGCGGCGAAGGCAACGAAGCGATGCGAAAGGAATTCGTCGCGTTGTGGAGCGAGGCCCTCAAGCCCGCGCTCGACGCGCCGGCGACTTGGGTGCTGCGCGACTATCATTCGCCCAATCTGCTGTGGCTCGAAAACCGCGGCGACATCGCGCGGATCGGCGTGCTCGACTTTCAGGACGCCCTTCTCGGCCCCGCCGCCTATGACGTCGCCTCGCTGCTGCAGGACGCGCGCGTCGACGTCCCGGAATCTCTGGAAATGACGCTGCTCGGCCAATATGTCCGCACCCGCATGAGCCAAACCGCCGAACAGGGACAGCAGTTCGATACCGCGAATTTCATGCTGCTCTATGCGACGCTCGCGGCGCAGCGCACCACCAAGATCCTCGGCATCTTCGCCCGGCTGGAGCGGCGCGACGGCAAGCCGCAATATCTGCGTCACATGCCCCGCCTATGGAACTATCTCCAGCGTTCGCTGGCCCACCCGGCGCTCGCCCCCCTGAAAGACTGGTATGCCGTCAATGTCCCCGCTCCGGATGGGTTATGATATCGCGAATCGCACGTTCAGGGCCGGGCTGACGAAACGATGATGCCGAAAAGCGCGATGGTTTTGGCGGCGGGGCTGGGCACGCGGATGCGTCCCTATAACGGCCATATCCCCAAGCCCCTGGTCGCGGTCGGCGGCAAGTCGCTGATCGATTACGGTCTCGACCGCCTCGCTGAAGCCGGCGTCGAGCGCGCCGTGGTGAACGTGCACCATCTCGCCGATGTCCTGGAGAAGCACCTCGCCGCGCGCAAGCGCCCGCACATCATCATTTCCGACGAACGCGCGGAACTGCTTGGCACCGGCGGCGGCATCGCCAAGGCGCTACCGCAGCTTGGCGACGCGCCGTTCTTCCTGGCGAATTCCGACACGCTGTGGCTCGACGGCGTGCGGCCGAATTTCATCCGGCTCGGCGAAGCGTTCGATCCGAACATCATGGATGCTCTGCTGCTGCTGTCGCCGACCGCCGGCAGCATCGGCTATTCCGGCCGCGGCGACTTCATGATGCTGCCGGACGGAAGATTGCAGCGCCGCGCCGAGCGCGAAGTGGCGCCCTTCATCTATGCCGGCTCGGCGGTTCTCGCGCCGGCGCTGTTTGCCGGCGCGCCCAACGGCGCGTTTTCGCTCACCGCGCTGTTCGACCGCGCTGTCGAAAAAGGCCGCTTGTTCGGCCTGCGGCTCGAAGGCGTCTGGATGCATGTCGGTACGCCCGAAGCGGTCGCCGCCGCCGACGCCGCGCTGGCGGCGGCGAGCTAGAACACGCTGAAATCCGCCCCAAATAACTGACAAAGCTTTCGCGGCGATCCTCTCTTCGCGATTCCGACATGAGCCCGCGCGTTTTCACCATTCCGGCGTCGGTGCCGTTTCTGCCGACGCTGATCGAGGCATTGAGGAACGGCAAATTCGGCGCCGTCGGCGACGATCCGCTCGCGCTCGCCTCGGCCACACTCTACCTGCCGACACGCCGCGCCTGCCGGCTGATGCGCGATGCCTTTCTCCAGGCGTTTGACGCCGCGATCCTGCCGCGCATCGTTGCCATCGGCGATATTGACGAAGATGAGATCGCCTTCGCCGAGGCGGCCGCCGGCGGCATCGCGGCCGAAGCCCTCGCATTGCCCGAAGCGCTGGGCGGGCTCGAGCGGCGGCTTCTGCTCACGCACCTGATCAGCAAGTGGGCGCAATCTCGCCAACTTCTCGGATCGAGCGGATCACCTTTGGTTGCTCAAACCCCGGCAGCCGCCTGCGCCCTCGCCGATGATCTTGCGCGCCTCATGGACGATATGACCATGCGCCAAGTCGAGTGGAGCAAGCTCGATAAGCTCGTGCCCGATCAGTTCGAATATTTTTGGCAAAAGACGCTCGAATTCTTGAAGATCGCGCGCGACCTCTGGCCGCCGATCCTCGAAGAACACAATCGCAAAGAACCGGCCGAGCGCCGCGACCGCCTCATCAAGGCCGAGGCGGCGCGGCTTGCGCACAAAACCGACGGCCTTGTCGTCGCCGCCGGCTCGACCGGATCGATCCCGGCGACAGCGGAATTGATCGCGACCATCGCCCATCTGCCGCACGGCGCCGTAGTGCTGCCCGGCCTCGACACCGATCTCGATGAGGAATCGTGGCAGCTGATCGCCGGCGACGATAAGAAGAAAATCGCGCCGGCGCCGGCGCATCCACAATTCTCGATGCAGGCGTTGCTGACCCGCATCGGCATCGCACGCGCCGATGTCGCGACGCTTGTCGCGCCTCGCGGCCGCGAGCGCATCGTCTCCGAAGCTTTACGCCCCGCGGCGGCAACCGACCGCTGGCAGCAAGTCTCCGCAGACGTGAGCTTCGCCGCCCATGCCGATGCCGCGATGCAGACGCTCACGGTAATCGAAGCCGCAAACCCTGAAGAAGAAGCGCTCGCCATCGCGATCGCCTTGCGCGAGGCGGTGCACGACGGCAAGACCGCCGCACTGGTGACGCCGGATCGCGCGCTTGGCCGCCGCGTTTTGACCGCGCTCACGCGCTGGAACATCGCGGCCGAAGATTCCGGCGGCAATGCGCTGGCCGGCACGCCCGCGGGCATATTCGCAAGACTGTCCGCCGATACCGCGCTGGGCGGACTCGAGCCGGTGCCCCTGCTCGCTTTGCTGAAACACCCGCTCACCAAGCCGCCGCTGCGGAACAAAGACCAGGCTATCGCCGCGCTCGAGCGCGCCATCTTGCGCGGCCCGCGTCCGCGCGCCGGCAGCGCCGGGCTCAAAGGTGCGCTGGCGACATTGCGCAAGACCAAACAGGACCTGCATCGCTCGGATCCCCGCACCGAACTGACCGACGCCGAATTGAACGCAGCCGAGGATCTCGTCGCTTGGCTCGCCACGGCGCTGAAGCGGCTCGAAAACATCGGCAGTGACCGGGAGCCGGTCAGCGAATTCGCCGCGCGCCATCGCGACGTGCTGGCCACACTGTCGTCGGAAGACGGCAATGAGCTGGCGCTGACTGGCGCTGACGGCGCGAGGCTTGCCGACGCGCTCGACGAGATGGCGACGAGCCAAGCCGCGGCGGGACTAGCGATTGCTAAAGGAGACTATGTCGAATTGTTCACCGCCGCGCTGGCCGGCCGCGTGGTGCGCAAGCCGCCGCAAGCCGGCGTGCCCGTGCGCATTCTCGGTCCGCTCGAATCGCGCCTCACCACCAGCGACCGCGTCGTGCTCGGCGGCCTGGCCGAAGGCACCTGGCCGCCGGAGAGCAATACCGACGCCTGGCTGAGCCGGCCGATGCGGCTTGCGCTCGGGCTCGATCTGCCGGAACGCCGCATCGGCCTGTCAGCGCATGATTTCGCGCAACTGCTTGGCGCCCGTGAGGTGATCCTGAGCCACGCCGCCAAGATCGCCGGTACGCCGACAGTGCCGTCGCGCTTCGTCCAGCGGCTCGCCGCGGTCGCCGGCGCACGCTGGGAAGCAGCGACCACACGCGGTGAAGCCTATCTCGCATTCGCGCGCGAACTGGATCGGCCGGCCCGCGTCATACCGGCGCCGCAGCCCGCGCCTTCACCGCCGCGGGTGGCGCGCCCAAAGGGCCTTTCGGTCACCGAAATCGAACATTGGCTGCGCGACCCCTATACGATCTATGCCAAGCACATTTTGCGCCTGCGGCCGCTCGATGCGGTGGATACCGCGCCCGGCGCGGCCGAACGCGGCACAATCATTCATGCCGCCGTCGGCGACTTCACCAAGCTCTACGCCAAGAGCCTTCCGGCCGAACCGGTGCGCGAGCTTATCGCGCTCGGTGAGCCGCAATTCGCGGCGCTCGAGGATTTTCCCGAAGCGCGCGCCTTCTGGTGGCCGCGCTTCCTGCGCATCGCGCATTGGTTCACGCGCTGGGACGCCGAGCGCCGCGGCGCGATCGCGGGCATCGACGCCGAGATCCGCGGCGAAATTTCCATTCCGCTCGACGACGGCACATTCAAGCTGAGCGGCGTCGCCGACCGCATCGAGCAGTTGCCAGACGGCCGCTATGTCATTCTCGACTACAAGACCGGCTCGGCGCGGAGCGAAAAGCAGGTGCGAACCGGGCTCGCGCCGCAGCTCACGCTCGAAGCCGCCATGCTGCGCCGAGGCGGCTTCAAGGAAATTGCAGCCGACGCTTCGGTTGCCGAGATCGCTTATGTGCTGCTCAAGGGCGGCGAGCCGGCGGGCCGCTATGAGTCGGTGAATTTCAAGGAAGGCTCGCCGGACGTTCATGCCGACCACGCGCTGCAAAAACTCACTGAGATCGCGCGGCGCTTCGACAGCGACAAGGAACCGTATCGCTCGCTCGTCCATCCGATGTGGTCGACCTATTACGGCGACTACGACCATCTCGCCCGGGTCAAGGAATGGTCGAGCGGCCGCGATGACGAGTTCGGAGGCAGCGAATGAGAACGGCGGACGACATTCCGCCGCAAGTGCGCGAATTACAGCGCGCCGTCGCGGCCCCCGACGTGTCGGCCTGGGTCGCCGCCAATGCCGGCTCGGGCAAGACCCATGTGCTGGCGCAGCGCGTGATCAATCTCCTGCTCGACGGCGTCGCGCCGGAGAAGATCCTCTGCATCACCTTCACCAAGGCCGCCGCGGCGAATATGGCAAAGCGCGTCTTCGATACGTTGGCCGCCTGGACGACTTTGGACGATGCCGCGCTCGACAAGGCGATCCGTGAGGGTTCGGGCGGGCCCAGCGATGCACGGCGGCGTACCGTGGCGCGGCGGCTGTTCGCCCGCGCTCTGGAGACGCCTGGCGGGCTGAAGGTCCAGACCATCCACGCTTTCTGCACGCAGCTCCTGCACCAGTTTCCATTCGAGGCCAATGTGGCCGCGCGCTTCACCGTGCTCGATGAGACGCAGCAGCGCCAACTTCTCGAGCAACTGACGCTGCACGTCCTGCTCGACGGCGCGCGGGAGCCGGACAGCGATCTCGGCCGTGCGCTCGCGATAGCGATGACGACCGCCGCCGATCAGACGTTTCGCGACGTCATCCGCTCGGCGATCGGCCGCCGCGATGCCGTTACGCAATGGGTGGTGAGGGACGGCGGCGTGCCTGCCGCAATCGCCGCGCTGTCGCGCGGACTTGGGCTTGATCCGTCGACGCGCCGCGAGGACGTCGAGGAAGAGTTCTTTACCAATTCGCTCATTCCGCCACCGGAGTGGAGCGGGATCGCCGCCGCCATCGCCCGCGGCAGCAAGAATGACATCGAGCAGGCGCGCCGTTTCAGCCTCTTGAACTCACTGCCGCGCAGCGACCGTGTCGAGACTTATCTCGATATCTTCTGCCGAACGGACGATCGGGCGCCGCGCAAGACCATCGCCACCAAGGCCGTCAAAGACGAAGACCTCATCGAACGCCTGATCGCGGAGCAAGGGCGCGTCTGCACGCAGCTCGAACGCCTGCGTGCTGTCATCTGCCGCGACCGTTCGGCCGCACTTCTGACCGTGGCGCACGCCGTGCTGACGCGTTATCACGACGAGAAAGAACGGCGCGGGCTCCTCGATTACGACGACCTCATCGACAAGGCGCTGACGCTGCTGGCCGATGTCGACGCCGCCTGGGTGCATTACAAGCTCGATCTCGGCATCGATCATCTTCTGATCGACGAGGCGCAGGACACGAGCCACAAGCAGTGGCAGATCGTGACGCGACTGGTCGCCGAATTCACCGCCGGCGCCGGCGTGCATGTCGGCACCCGCACGATCTTCGCCGTCGGCGACGAGAAGCAATCGATCTATTCGTTTCAGAATGCCGCGCCTCGCGAATTCGCGCAGATGCGGAGCCATTTCCAGCGCGCGCATTCCCATGCCGGCATCGAATTCGTGGCCAGGGAATTCAAGCATTCGTTCCGCTCCGGCGCGAGCGTGCTGGCGGCGGTCGACGAAGTGTTCAAGGACACACTCATCGCTGCGAGCGTCTCCTCCGACACCGATGGCTTCCCGCCGCATATCGCGCTGCCCGATGCGCCGCCGAGCCTGGTCGAGATCTGGGAGCCGGCCGAGCCCGACGCGCGCAAGGAGATCGAAGGCTGGGATGCGCCCTTCGATACCGTCAGCGAGACGAGCCCGCGCGTCAAACTTGCCAAGCGCATCGCGCGCACGGTGCGCCGCCTGGTCGAGACCGGCGCGTCGGTCGGCATCGATCGCCGTCCTGCGCGCTATGGCGACATTCTCGTCCTGGTGCGCCAGCGCGGCGAATTGTTCGAGGCGATCATCCGCGCGCTGAAGGCCGAGCAGGTCGAGGTCGCCGGCGCCGACCGCCTCATCCTCACCGAACATATCGCGGTGATGGACCTGATGGCGCTCGCCGACGCTTTGCTGTTGCCGCAGGACGATCTGGCCCTCGCCACGGTGCTGCGCAGTCCGCTGTTCGGCTTCTCCGACGAGGACCTGTTCACGGTCGCCTATGACCGCGGCCGCATCCCGCTGCGCGACGCGCTGGCGCGCCGGGCGAGCGACGGCGAATTGCTTGCGGCTGCAGCGCATGCGCGGCTCGAAGAGTGGAGCCAAGCGGCGCGGCGCGAAACGCCTTTTGCGTTTTATGCGAAAATCCTCGGCGCGGATGGCGCGCGGCATCATTTCCTCTCGCCGGCTTGGCTTCGAAGCCAATGACGCGCTCGACGAATTCCTCAATCTCGCTCTCGACTATGAGCGGCGCGAGACACCGTCGCTTCAAGGTTTCATGGCCTGGCTGCGCGAGGCCCGCGCCGAGGTGAAGCGCGACATGGAAATCGCCCGCGACGAGGTGCGGGTGATGACCGTGCACGGCGCCAAAGGTCTCGAGGCGCCCATCGTGTTCCTCGCCGACACGATGACGCCGCCGGCAGGACCGCGGCCGCCGCGGCTTCTTGAACTTGCCGACAAGGCCGTGATCTGGGCCGGCCGCAAGGCCGATGATCCGCCGCCAGTGGCCGCCGCCCGGCAGGATTTCCAGCGCGAGGCCACCGACGAATACCGGCGGCTGCTCTATGTGGCGATGACACGCGCCGCCGATCGCCTGATCGTCTGCGGCGCCGAAGGCGAGAGGCGGCGGCCGGACGGCTGCTGGTACGATCTGATCTGCGAGCCGCTCAAGCCGTTTCTGGTCGAGGAGACCGACGGCGAGGATAAGGTCTTTCGCTACCGGACCGCGGAGAGCCCGGTACTGAACAGGCAAAGCCGCCCGCGCGCGCGCCACAGCCAGAGCAGCCGGAGCGTCCGACACTTCCCAACATGGCTTCGCGATCGGGTGCCGCATCGGACCACGCAGCGCGGGCCGATCGCGCCGTCTTCGGCCTTCGACGAAGAATTCGTGCCTGTCGCGCAGCGTGGCCCAAGCGCCGCGGCGCGCCGCAAAGCGCTTGGAACGCGGCCGCATCGTGCATCGGCTGATGCAGTCTTTGCCCGATATTGCCCCCGAGCGGCGCGCCGAGGCGTGCGCGCATTTCCTCGCGCGCGCCGCAGCCAGGACTTTTTCCGCCGCCGAGCAGGAAGAAATCGCAAAACAAGTCGCCGCCATTCTCGACGATCAGCGATTCGCCGAAATCTTTCTGCCCAACAGCCGCGCCGAGGTGCCGATTGTCGGCCGGATCTCGCGTTCGGAGGCAGAGCCGCTCGGCATCGCCGGACAGGTGGACCGCTTATCTGTCGGCTCACGACAGCGTACTGATCGCTGATTACAAGACCGACGGCGTGGTCCCGCAAAAGCTCGACGACGTGCCGCGCTACGTGACCCAGCTGGCGCTCTATCGCGCGGTGCTCGCGAGGCTCTATCCGGACAAGATCGTGCGCGCGGCGCTTGTCTTCACCAATGGGCCGGTTCTGATGGAGATTCCCGGCGCAATCATGGATGCCGTGCTGACGGCCGAGCTTGGCAAAGTCGTAACCTAGCCGTGCGAGAACGGGGCGTGTCACGGCCGGGTGAAGGTGCCTTGACGCTGCGATGACCCGTTCCTACGTTTACCGCCTCCGGGTTGCCGATTCTCCCGAAAAAGACGAGGTTTTTCATGGTCGAGAAAACAACGGATGCCACGTTCGAACAGGATGTGCTCAAAGCGAGCGGCCCGGTCGTCGTCGATTTCTGGGCGGAATGGTGCGGCCCCTGCCGCATGATCGCGCCGGCTTTGGAAGAGATTTCCAATTCGCTCAACGGCAAGGTCAAGATCGTCAAGCTCAATGTCGACGAGAATCCCGGCGTCGCGTCGAAATACGGCATCATGTCGATTCCGACGCTGATGCTGTTCAAGGACGGCCAGCTCGCCTCGCGCCAGGTCGGCGCCGCGCCGAAGCAGAAGCTCGAGCAGTGGATCACCGCTTCGGTGTGATTCGGCTCGAATCGAGATTTTGGAAGTCGTCATGGCCGGGTCTGTCCCGGCCATTGCGTTTTTAATGCCTGAAATGCCGCGTTCCGGTCAGCACCATGGCAATGCCGTGGGCGTCGGCCGCCTCGATCACCTCGTTGTCGCGCATCGAGCCGCCAGGCTGGATCACCGCCGTGGCGCCCGCCTCGATCGCGACGAGAAGGCCGTCGGCGAACGGGAAGAACGCATCCGAAGCGACCACCGAGCCCTTGGTCGCCGGCTCCTTGAGGCCGAGCTCCTTCGCGGCATCCTGCGCCTTGCGCGCGGCGATGCGCGCGGAATCGACACGGCTCATCTGCCCGGCGCCGATGCCGACGGTGGCGAGATCCTTGGCATAGACGATGGTGTTCGACTTGATGTGTTTGGCGACGCGGAACGCAAACCGCAGATCGCGCAATTCGGCATTGGTCGGCGCGCGCTTGGTCACCGCACGCAGATCCATGTCGTCGACCACGGCATTGTCGCGGGTCTGCACCAGAAGACCTCCGGCCACGGTTTTCGCGGTGAGCCCTAGGGCGCGCGGATCGGGCAGACCGCCGGCCAGCAGCAACCGCAAATTCTTCTTGGCTCCGACAATGGCGATGGCCTCTTCGGTCGCATCCGGCGCGATGATCACTTCCGTGAAGATTTCCGTGATCGCGCGCGCGGCATCCGCATCGAGCTTGCGATTGAGCGCGACAATGCCGCCGAAGGCCGAGGTCGTGTCGCAGGCCAGCGCCTTGCGATAGGCATCGAGCAGCGTCTCGCCCTCGGCAACGCCGCACGGATTGGCGTGCTTGATGATGGCGCAAGCCGCCGTGCGCGCCGGATCGAACTCGGTGACGCATTCGTAGGCCGCGTCAGTGTCGTTGATATTGTTGTAGGAGAGCTGCTTGCCCTGGACCTGGCGCGCAGTGGAAACACCGAAGCGCGCCTCGGGCGTGCGATAGAACGCCGCCGCCTGATGCGGATTTTCGCCGTAACGCAATTTCTCGATCAGATGGCCGCCGAAGGCGCGATAGTCGGGCGCGATGTTACCCAGCTCGTTGGCGAACCAGTTCGAGATCGCCGAATCGTAAGCAGCCGTGCGCGCATAGGCCTTGGCGGCGAGCTTGCGCCGCAGGTCGAGCGTCGTCATGCCCTTGTGCCCGGTGAGTTCATCGAGCAGCGTCGCGTAATCGTTTACATCGACGACGACGGCGACGTCGTCGTGGTTCTTGGCGGCGGCACGGATCATCGCCGGACCGCCGATATCGATATTCTCGACGCAGGTCGCGAAATCGGCTTTGCGCGCGACGGTCTCCTCGAACGGATAGAGATTCACGACGAGAATATCGATCGGCTTGATCAAATGCGCCTGCATCGCCTCGACATGCAGCGGATTATCGCGGATCGCGAGCAGGCCGCCATGCACCGCCGGATGCAGCGTCTTGACCCGGCCGTCCATCATTTCCGGAAAGCCGGTGAGGTCGCTGACATCGAGCACTTTGAGACCGGCATCGGCGAGCGCCTTGCGGGTGCCGCCGGTCGAGACCAGGTCGATGCCGAAGCCCGACAGAGCGCGCGCGAATTCGACCAGGCCGGTCTTGTCGGAGACGGAAATGAGGGCGCGCGTCGCGCGGCGGAGATGGTCGGTCATGATGCTCCCAAACAACGTCAGAACGCAGTCCTCTCATAACGACAGGCGCGTCATAAAGGCAATCTCGGCTCATCGTCGCGCGCCCGCCGCGAGGAGCCGGTGCTGGTCGGCGTCCCCGCCGGCGCCTGCTGCAGGCTCCATTGCACCCGCGAGGCGGTGCGGGCATGGCCGCGGATCACGATCTGCGCGGTTCGGCGCGGACCTTCGCTGCCGGCGAGATAGACGCTGTCCTCAAGTTCCACTTGGTCCTCGTGGCCGCTGAATGTCCAGACCTCCTTGTTCGGCAGCATCAGCATGACGCCGTGGCCGTCGGAGAGCCGTGTCGCCTTCACCGTCGGATGCAGATGGAAGCGCACCGCGAAGGCATCCTGCGCCGTGCGCACCTGCGAACCGCCGTCGGCATCGAGAAAGACATCCTCGCCGTCGAGCCGCGTGCCGTCAGGCGCCAGCATCAGGACCCGTTCATGCACGATATCGAAGCGGTCGGCATAGCCGTCGTGCGCCGCCCGCAACACGATGGCGTCAGGCCTCTCCTCGCGCGTCACCGCGACATGACGCGGCCCGCCGAGCATGGGCGAGCCGCCGAGCATGCGCTTGAACGTCGCCATTTCGACGAAACGGGCCGAAGAAACGTCGTTGAGCACGACTGCGGAATGCGCCACGGTCGAGCGCGCAAACTGCCGCCAGTTCTCGCGTCCAGTTGCCGGCATCCCGCAATTGACGATGATCAGGCTTTGCTTCGGCGAAGAAAATTCAAATGCGAGGCAGCCGGCATGGGCATCGAGGCTCATTTCGATCGGCGGCGGCCGACCGGTATCCATGATCAGCACCCCGCCGTGGGCTTCGAGCCGCTGATAGGCCGAATGCGGCGCATTCGAGAACGGCGTGCCGTGGGTCTCGTCATAGGCGAGCAAGGTCGAGAGCAGACCGGCCGGCGTCGCGCCCATGCCGTTGAAATGCGCGAAGCTGCCATCGGAATGGCGGAAGAAGCGCAGCATCGGCATCATGCGATCGATGGCATTGAGCAGCGCCTGCGGCGGCGCGATGTTGCGCGCGGTGAAAGTCTGACGCAGCGGCAGGAATTCGATCAGGATCTCGATGATCGCGCCCGGATCGCGGCTGACATGGCCGCCATCGGGCAGAATCTGCCGCGCGATCTCGTAAGCGAGCCGTTCGGTCGCGGCCTTGATGTGACGCGACTGGCCGGCGATGCATAGCGCGGCGTAGCACAGCGCGATCATCGCCTGCATGCGATCGACGCCGCGGCGCGCATCGCCCGCGGTGTGGCGCAAATAACGCACTTGGCGGATGAGACTGCGCAGGAAGCGGCGATAGAATCGCGCGTCGGCGTCCTGCAGGATCAGCGTCGACTGGCTGAGCCAGGAAATGATCCGGCGCGACAACACGTCGGGACGCCAGGCGATCGGATGCCATGCACCGTGAAGCGCGATCCATTCGTCGACCAGCGCCCGCGCATTGGCGCGCGTGATGGCGGAATCGGCGGCGCGCAGATGGCGCAGCCAGCCGAAGCCCAACAGCACGGCGGCCCAGTCATCCGACGGCGGCTCCATTTCGAAGACCGAGCGGCCGTCGCAGATCACGACCTTGCCGGCAAAAGCGAAACGGCCGGAATAGATTTCGCTCGCGCGCGTGGCATCGGCGGTGCGCAGATCCGGCGGCGCGATCAGAAGACGATCGGTGCGCAGCGGCAGAAGCGGCCAGCGCACGAAGGGATGGCCGTTGGCACGGCCGGTCAGCCGGCGCACCGCGCCGCGAATCAGGAGCCAGGACAGCTTCGCATGGTTCGCGACTGCAACGCGCGACATCGACTCGTTTGCCCCTTTTGCGGGCGCCGCTGCACGTCCCGCGCGCCGGACCATAACGAAATGCGCACGCGACGGCCAACCGCCGAATCGTTTTGATTTCCCTACTGTTTTACCAGCCGTGCCGCATAGAAGCCATCAAGTCCGGCGAATCGCGGATCGGGGTCGGGAAACTGGCAGGGCAACGTGCGCAGATCGCCGTCCGCCGAGATGAGTTCCGCCTGACCGAACAATTCGGCGGGCGCGATCGGACTGCGCCGCAGATCCGAGTTCTCGCGCCAGGAGCGCCGGCAACGACGGCCTCGTTCTCCTCGGGTTCGAGCGAACAGGTGCAATAGACCAGCGTGCCGCCGGGCTTGGTCAGCGCCGCGGCGCGCTCGATCAAGCGGCGCTGAGCGACCGCGAGCGCGGTGACGTCCTCCTCGCGCTTGAGCCAGGGCACGTCGGGATGGCGGCGGATGGTTCCGGTCGCCGAGCATGGCGCATCGAGAAGCACCGCATCGAACGGCTCCGCCGCTCCACTCCGCGACATCGGCGCAGACCAATTCGGCGTTGAGCGAAAGCCGCGCGAGATTTTCCTGCAAGCGCTTGAGCCGCGCCGGCGCGCGATCGATCGCGGTGACATGAGCGCCCGCGGCGACAAGCTGCGCGGTCTTGCCGCCCGGCGCGGCGCATAGATCGGCGACGCGGCGTCCGCGAATATCGCCGAACAGACGCACCGGCAGCGCCGCGGCGGCGTCCTGAACCCACCAGGCGCCTTCGTCGAATCCGGCAAGCGCCGTGACCGGGCCGTGCGCCAGCATGCGCACCGTTCCGGTCGGCAAGACGCGGCCGCCGAGTTTTGCCGCCCAATCGTCCGCCTCGCCTTTCATCGTCAGATCGAGCGCCGGCTCATGGCTGTGGGCTGTGGCAATGGCATGTGCGGTCGCCGCGCCATAATGCTGCGTCCAGCGCGCGAACAGCCATGGCGGCGTGTCCAGAACAGGCATGTCGAGCGTCGCAAGAATGCCCGCGCCTTCGCGCGTTACTCGCCGCAGCACGGCGTTGACCAAGCCCGCGAATCGCGCCGCGTGCCGGTCCGCTTGCGCCAGCCGGACGGAAAGATCGACCGCGGCATGATCCGGCACGTCGAGAAAGAGTATTTGCGCGGCGCCGACCAGCAGCGCGCTTTCCACGCGCGGCGCTTGCGGCGGTACGCCGCGTTCGAGAAGGCGCCCAAGCAGATGGCGGAGCGTGCCGAGCCGGCGCAACACGACGGCAACCAGCGCCCGGGTCAGCGCGCGATCGCGATCCTCGAGACGCGCGAGGTCGCTGGACCCTTCGATGAGTTCGTCGAGCGCACGACGGCGGCGCAGCACGCCGTCGAGAATGTCCGCCGCGATCCGGCGGGCCGCCAAGCCCGCCACTTCGCCGGCGGGCGCTGATGGGCTGGTCGGAGATTTCGGCCGGCGCGCACTTTTCATTACGAAGAACCATTGCGAATTCCTTCTTGAATCCTGCGCTGGGCTACGCCAAGTCAGATGCAATGCCAACTGACCAGACACCGACGACGCCGGCAGCAGCCGCAGATAAGCCCGAAGACGCCGGCAAGTCACCCGGCGGGCACCCTTTGCCGCCCGCCGCCGAGCGCGCGCTCGCCGAGGCTGCCGCACGCCGCGCCCAGGCCGAGCGTGAAAGGACCGAACCACCGAAGGAAGTCGCCGGTCGTGGCGGCCTCGATCCGACGCGCTATGGCGACTGGGAGATCAACGGCCTGATCTCGGATTTCTAGCGCCGGTCCCAAGAAAAGCGGGCACATCTGGCGGTTGATCAAACGCAACCATATCTCTTTTTCATACATATATGGAATATCATCCTTTAGGCTAAGTCCCGGCCCTGCCATCCAGCTTTCGAACAGGTTGACGTGTGATGCGCCTCGTCACCTTCTCGGCACTGGCCCATCCGCGCCGCGGCAACCTCTTGATCGGTGCCGGCGTCCTGTTCGCGCTCGGGCTGACGGCTGGAGCGCTGCTCCATCCGAAGGTCCAACACGTATGGCGGCCGTTCGCCAGATCGGTTGCGGCGCCGCAGCGCGCCTTTGTTGCGGCCTTCCCATCATCTCGCGCGGCTTTGAATCGGCTCCGACGAATGCGCTGCTGATGCAGCGGCTCGACCCGGGCCGTGTCTATGCGGCGCAGGTGCTGCGCGTCATCGACGGCGACACATTCGCGGCGCGCGTCCAGCTTTGGCAGGGGGTTTCCGTTGACACCCATGTTCGGCTGCGCGACATCGATGCTGCGGAATTGCATGCCCGCTGCGCCCGCGAATTTGCCAAAGCGATCGCCGCGCGCGCGGCGCTGCAAACCATGCTGGCCGATGGAAGCGTGACGATCTCGCGTATCGGCACCGACAAATATGGCGGCCGCATCGATGCCAGCGTCGCCACCCGCCGCATTCCGGACGTCTCTGCAGCGCTGCTGCGCGGCGGCTATGCCCGCCGCTATGACGGCGGCCGCCGCGGCTCCTGGTGCTGGTAGCGGGTCGCCAGCACGGTCGTTCCACAAGTAGAAAGGCGCGGAGCGATCCGCTCCGCGCCTTCAATTCTGAGGACACTGATCAATATTCAGCGTGTGACCACGACCCGCGTGCCGACCGAAACGCGGCTGTAAAGGTCTTGGATATCCGCATTATGCATGCGGATGCAGCCATGCGAGACGAAATGGCCAATCGAACCTTCGTTATTGGTGCCGTGGATGGCATATTGGCCGCCGCCGGACAGCGTCATCGCGGCGACACCCATCGGATTTTGCGGCGAGCCGCCCGGAATGACCGGCGGCAGCCTGCGATAATCGGACCTGATCGAATCCGGCGGCGACCAAGCCGGCCGGATATATTTGCCGTCGATAAAAGCCGTGCCGGCCCATTGCATGCCGATGCGGCCGACGCCAACCGGATAGCGCAGCGCCTGACCGGTGCCGACGAAATAGTAGAGCGCCCGCTCACCGGTGCGGATGACGATCGTTCCCGGCATGTAGCTTTCTCGCACCGAGACGAGATCGCCGTGAGCCTCTGCCGCCCTTGGCGCCAAAGCGAATAACGAGATCGCCGCCAGTGCGGCCGCGAACAAAGCTTTCCCTCGCATGTTCAATTTCCTTACTGCGGATGCGCCCCAACTAACGCCATTTGCCCGCCCCCAACGGACTATCAGCCGGATTCGATGTTAGCGAAACCGGCCGCTAACCTTGAGTATTATGGGACGGTTAAGGTGAACTTTTCGCAAATTTTTCGACAAGTGTGGTCTACCGGAGACAGAAGCGGAACTCGCTGCGCCGCCTCGCCATTTTGACGTAGAATTTACGCGCGCTGCGGCGCGCCGACCTGGCGGTCGGTCAATACCGTGACGCCATGACGCGCCTTTTCAAAATCTAGGCGGTCCGTTTGTTCTGCCGATTGTCGACAAGGTCGTTGACCACGGCGGGATCGGCCAGGGTCGAGATATCGCCGAGATTGCCGAACTCGTCCTCGGCGATCTTACGCAGGATGCGGCGCATGATCTTGCCGGACCGCGTCTTCGGCAGGCCCGGCGCGAATTGGAGCAGATCGGGCGCCGCGATCGGCGAGATTTCCGTGCGCACCCACTGCACCAGTTCCTTGCGCAGAGCGTCGGTCGGCGATTCCCCCGCCATCAACGTGACATAGGCATAGATGCCCTGGCCCTTGATGTTGTGCGGATAGCCGACGACCGCGGCCTCCGACACTTTGGGATGCGCGACCAGCGCCGATTCCACTTCGGCGGTGCCGAGCCGGTGGCCGGCGACATTGATGACGTCATCGACGCGGCCGGTGATCCAGTAGAAGCCGTCGTCGTCGCGGCGGCAGCCGTCACCGGTGAAATATTTTCCAGGATAGGCGCTGAAATAGGTTTCGACGAAACGCTGATGATCGCCGTACACAGTGCGCATCTGTCCCGGCCACGAGTCGGCAATACACAAATTGCCGCTCGCCGCGCCTTGCAGCACCTTGCCTTCGGCGTCAACAATCTCGGGAACGATGCCGAAAAACGGCCGCGTCGCCGAACCCGGCTTGAGCCGCGTCGCGCCGGGCAACGGCGTGATCAGAATGCCGCCGGTTTCGGTCTGCCACCAGGTGTCGACGATCGGGCAGCGGTTGTCCCCGACGACGCGGTAATACCATTCCCAGGCTTCGGGATTGATCGGCTCGCCGACCGAGCCGAGGAGCCGCAGCGACGCGCGGGAGGTTTTCTTTACCGGCGCGTCGCCGGCTTGCATCAAGGCGCGGATCGCGGTCGGCGCGGTGTAGAAGATGTTGACCTTGTGCTTGTCGATTACTTCCCAGAAGCGCGAATTGGTCGGATAGTTCGGCACGCCCTCGAACATCAAAGTCGTCGCACCGTTGGCGAGCGGGCCATAGACGATGTAGCTATGGCCGGTGACCCAGCCGACGTCAGCCGTGCACCAATAGATATCACCGTCGTGATAGTCGAAGACGTATTGATGCGTCATCGCGGTGTAGAGCAGATAACCCGCGGTCGTGTGCAGCACGCCCTTCGGCTTGCCGGTCGAGCCCGACGTGTAGAGGATGAACAGCGGATCCTCGGCGTTCATTTCCGCGCAGGGACAATCGGCCGTCACCACCTCTTTGGCTTCGTGGTACCAGACGTCACGCACCGGATCCATGTCGACCGGCGCACCCGTACGCTTCACCACGATGACGAAATCGACGCCGCCGACTTTCGCGATCGCCGCGTCGGTATTGGCCTTCAGCGGCACAGTGCGGCCGCCGCGCAGGCCTTCGTCGGCGGTGATGACGATATTCGACTTGCAGTCTTCGATACGGCCGGCCAGCGAATCCGGCGAGAAGCCGCCGAACACCACGGAATGAATGGCGCCGATACGCGCGCAGGCGAGCATCGCGTAAGCCGCTTCCGGAATCATCGGCATATAGATGGTGACGCGGTCGCCCTTCTTGACGTTGCGGGTGCGCAGAATGTTGGCGAAGCGGCAGACCTCGTCGTGCAGTTCCTTGAAGGTGATGTGCTTTGAAATCTTTCGGATCGTCGCCTTCCCAGATGATCGCGGTCTGATTGCCGCGGCTGTGCAGGTGGCGGTCAATGCAATTGTAGGCGACGTTGAGCGCGCCATCCTCGAACCATTTGATCGAGACATTGTCGCGCGCGAAAGACGTGTTCTTGACCTTGGTAAAGGGCTTCATCCAATGCAGGCGCTTGGCCTGCTCGCCCCAGAAGCCATTGGGATCGGCGAGTGACTGCGCATAGACCTTCTTATATTCGGCATCGTTGATATAGGCGCGCTTCGACCACTCGGCCGGCACTTCGTAAATCTTTTCCGACATCTCGTCCTCCACGCGCACATTGCCAATCAGCCTGGCCGATGAGCTTTTTTGGCGTTTCCTGCGCCCCTATTATGCGCCGGTGACGCCGACGGCGACAAGGTCGGGAGCCTTATCCGTTTGTCGCATCGGCCTCACATGCCAATCGTGACGACGGGGAAAACGGTCGTGCCCGACTTGGATATTGGACTTGAGCGTGCCCTCAGCCCTTCACTCCGCCCATCTTGCAGACGATCTTCCATTGCTCGGCGGTCACCGGCTGCACCGACAAGCGGGCGTATTTCACCAGAGCCATATCTTTGAGCTTGGCTTCCGCCTTGATCGCCGCGAGCGTCACCGGCTTGGCGAACGGCTCGACCGACTTGGTCGTGACGGCGACCCACGGCTCGCCGGCTTTCGCCGTCGGGTCGGCATAGGCTTCCTTGATCACCTCACCGATGCCGATGACCTGCTTCTCGTCGCCGGTATGATAGAAGAAAAACGTGTCGCCGTTCTTCATCTCGTTGAGATGACGCCGTGCAGTGAAATTGCGCACGCCGCTCCAGGTCTCACCCTTCGCGCCGCGCTTGACCTGGGCGTCCCACGAAAATTCCTCGGGTTCTGTCTTCAATAGCCAGTGCGCCATCTGCACTCCTCCACTCACTCTTCTGCTTTCAGCGGCCGCGCCAGAAGCAACTCGATCGCCGCATCGACGCTCAGCTTCTCGGCGATCACGGCCGCGACCGCCGACGAGATCGGCATGTCGACTGAGCGCTCGCGCGCCATTTCCAGAAGCACCGGCGCGGTGAACGTGCCTTCGGCGAGGCCGGTGGTGCGATGGATATCGCCCGGCCTCTTGCCCTGCCCGAGATTGAGACCGAAGCTGAAATTGCGCGACTGCGGACTGGTGCAGGTCAGGATCAGATCGCCGAGCCCAGACAGCCCCATCATGGTTTCCGTCTTGCCGCCGCAGGCGCGGCCGAAGCGGACCAGTTCGGCGAAGCCGCGCGTGGTCAAGGCTGCCGTCGCGCTGTAGCCGAGGCCGCGGCCGGAGACGATGCCGGCGGCGACGGCGAGCACGTTCTTGACGGCGCCACCGACTTCGACGCCGCGCAGGTCGCTCGAATGATAAGGGCGAAGCGTCGGCGAGTTCACCGCCTGTGCGAGTTCTGCGGCGAGCTTGCCGTCGCTCGCCGCCAAAGTCACCGCGGTCGGCATGCCCATGGCCACGTCGCGCGCGAAACTTGGCCCCGACAGGATGGCCGGCACCGCCTCGGGCGCGCATTCGGCGATCACGTCGCTCATGAATTTCCTGGTGCCGCGCTCGAAGCCCTTGGCGCAGACGATCAGCGGCGTGCCCTTGGCAATCAGCGGGCGCAACGCGGTTGCAACCGAGCGCACATGCTGCGCCGGCACCACCAGAAGCAGCGCATCGGCCCGCGCCGCCTCGGCAAGTTCACCAACGACCGCTATGCCGTCGTCCAGACGCACGCCGGGCAGATACAGGCTTTCGCGCTTTTGTGTGAGTTGCGCGGCATTGGCCGTGTCATGCTCCCAGAGCGAGACCTTGCGGCCGGCCCGCGCGCAAGTTAGCGCCAGCGCGGTGCCCCAGGCCCCGGCACCGATGACCGCAATGTGATTGAACGCCATATGTGATGCACGCAGAGAAACAATTGAGGGAGACTATAGCACTTCACCGCGCAGCAATTTCGGGGTTTCCCCGACCAGTCCCGCTGCTTCGCGGATCATGAGCCGCTTGAGATTGGGAATGCGCTCGACCAGGCCAAGCCCGACATCGCGGACGGCGCGCAGCATATCGGAGCGATTGGAGAACAGCCGGTTGAGGCCGTCGGTGGCGATGCCCATGGTCATGGTGTCGAACCGCCGCCAGCGCTGATAGCGCTCCAGCACATTCGCGGTACCCGGATCGAGACCAAGCCGCGCGGCATCGACGATCACCTCGGCAAGCGCAGCCACGTCCTTGAGCCCCATATTGAGGCCCTGCCCCGCGATCGGGTGAATGACATGGGCGGCGTCGCCGATGAGCGCGATCCGCTTGGCGATGAAGGCGCGCGCGACAAAGAAGCCGAGCGGATGCACGCGGCGTGCGCCGAGCACCTTGATCTCGCCGAGCTTGAGCTTGAAACGCTGTTCGAGTTCTTCATGAAACGCGTCGTCGGGAAGCGCGACGATGCGCTCGGCGTCGCGTTTGGATTCCGTCCATACGATCGAGCAGCGCCGTCCTTTCAGCGGCAGCATCGCGAACGGCCCCGCCGGCAGGAAATGCTCTTCGGCGCGGCCTTCATGATCGCGCTCATGGCCGACATTGATGACGATCGCGGATTGGCCGTAGTCCCAGCCATGGACGGCAATGCCGGCACCTTCGCGGATCGCCGAACGCGCGCCATCGGCGGCAACGACGAGCCGCGCCTTCAATGCCGTGCCGTCGGCCAATTCCACGTCGGCAGCATCGCCGTCCGAAGTGACTTTGCGCACGGCGGACGAACGCAGATCGACACCGCAAGCTTTCGCCTTCGCGGCAAGCACCTCGACCAGGTAGCGGTTCTCAATCATGTGGGCGAACGGCTCGCCCGGTTCGACATCGCCGGAGAACGCGAGGAAAACCGGCCGCACCGCGTCGCCGAGCTTGCTGTCGGTCACCACCATGTCGAGGATCGGCTGCGCCTGCGCGGCGACGGCGTCCCAAACGCCGATGGCGCCATAGAGCCGCCGGGCGCCGGCGACGATCGCGGAGGCGCGCTCGTCCTTGGCGTAATTGGCGACCAATGCCGGATCGGCCACCGTCACCGCGAATGACGGCCCAAGCGCCTCACGTAAAGCTATGGCGAGGGTCAGCCCGGCAAAGCCGCCGCCCCCGATCAGCACATCCACTCTGTTCCTGGTCATGACACCGCTATCCTAGCACGGGCGCCGGCGCTGTGACCCGCCCGGAAGAAGGCCCAGACTTGACCCGGCCAGCGATCCCGTATGCAAAGATGTGGGCCGCCGCTGGCGCCGCTGCGAGGCACAATAGCCGGGACACCGGATCAAGACCGGCGGCGAACGAGACTTGGTGAACGCGAAACAAGACTTGGTGAACGCGACATGGTCTCCGCAGTCCAAGAGCTTCTCGACATTCTCAATCTCGAGACGCTTGAACTGAATTTGTTTCGTGGCCGCTCGCCGCAATCGAGCTGGCAGCGCGTATTCGGCGGCCAGGTGATCGGCCAGGCGCTGGTCGCCGCCTGCCGCACCGTCGATGACATCGCGACGCGGCCGCCGCATTCGCTGCACGCCTATTTCCTGCTCGGCGGCGATCCCAAAGTCCCGATCATCTACGAGGTCGACCGCATCCGCGACGGGCGAAGCTTCACCACCCGCCGTGTGGTCGCGATCCAGCACGGACACGCGATCTTTTCGATGTCGGCCTCGTTCCAGACCCTCGAGCATGGCCTCTCCCACCAGTTCGAAATGCCGGATGTGCCCAAGCCCGAGCTCGCTGCCGACCGACGCGGAGATGCGCAAGAAGGTGCTGCCGCTGATGCCGGAGCCGGTGCGGCGCTATTACGAGCGCGAACGGCCGATCGAATTGCGCCTGGTCGAATACAGCCGCTATCTTGGCGAGGCATCCAAGGACGGCCGCTTCAATGTCTGGATCCGCGCTACCGGCCGGCTTCCCGACGAGCCGGCGATCCATCAGTGCGTGCTGGCCTATGCCTCCGACATGACGCTGCTGGATTCGGCGCTGATCCCGCATCAGCGCAGCGTCTTCAGCGACGACATCATGGGAGCAAGCCTCGATCACGCTTTGTGGATCCATCGGCCGTTCCGCGCCGACGAGTGGCTGCTCTACACTCAAGACAGCCCCAATCTCGGCGGCTCGCGCGGCTTTGCCCGCGGGCTCATTTTCGCCGAGGACGGCACGCTGGTGGCTTCGGTCGCGCAGGAGGGGCTGCTGCGCCTGCGCGCCAAGAAGCCGGAATAGAGCGGCGCGCATCGTCCGGGCCGACACCGCAACGATCATGAACGGGCTTAAATCGCGGCGGCAATACCGCTAAACTGCACTGCCACCTTGGCCACCTGACTTTGGCTGCACGAACCGGGACGCCCATGAAGCTCGTCACTGCCATCATCAAGCCGTTCAAGATCGACGAAGTCCGCGACGCGCTGTTGAAGATCGGCGTCCATGGCATGACCGTCACCGAGGTCAAAGGCTACGGCCGGCAGAAGGGGCATACCGAGATCTATCGCGGCGCCGAATACGCGGTGAACTTTCTGCCCAAGATGCGCATCGAGGTCGCGGTGGCGTCCGACCAGGTCGATCAGGTGATCTCGGTCATGAGCGGCGCGGCAAGGACCGGCAAGATCGGCGACGGCAAGATCTTTATCACCCCGATCGATCAGGCGGTGCGGATCCGGACCGGCGAGACCGATGCCGACGCCCTTTGAGGGCCGCTGACGGCAAATTTTCCCTTCTCCTTCGTCCTCCCCCGATGCACTGATTTTTGATCCACCGATGCTCGGCCTAAATATTGGGCAGCGCGCCCGGTAATTGGGCTGCACCCCGCATCCATCGAGGCCGCTGTCGCCTCTGGATGCAGCAACCCTGCCAATTTCGCCGGCGCACCGGCAATTCCTGACGTTTCCCGGAGTTGGCACGGCCTTTGATTACCTGAGCCCCGGCGACCTGCGACGGGGGCTGTATCCACCGTGGGCGATCGCCTTTGTCGTGTCGGCCCGGTCGGCGCCCCGATCGGGTACGGGGAGAACAGGTCAATGAAAATCATCATGGCGATCATCAAGCCGTTCAAGCTCGATGAGGTCCGCGACGCGCTGACCAAGATCGGCGTCCAGGGGCTGACCGTCACCGAGGTGAAGGGCTACGGCCGTCAGAAGGGGCATACCGAGATCTATCGCGGGGCCGAATACGCGGTGAGCTTCCTGCCCAAGATCAAGATCGAAATCGCGGTGCCGTCCGATCAGGTGGAGTGCAGGTCATCGAAACGATCAGCGCCGCCGCGAAAACCGGACAGATCGGCGATGGCAAGATTTTCGTGTTCGGTCTCGATCACGCAGTGCGTATCCGCACCGGCGAAACCGACGCCGCGGCGCTTTGAGAAACGCAACACAAAGAACAGCACCAGGGACAGGAGTGAGGCCATGTCGTTGAAGAGTTTCTCCCGTGCGGGACTGATCGGATCCTTAAGCGTCATCCTGCTTGGGATCATGCTCAGCCTGCCGACCTATCACTCAGCCTTTGCGCAAGCCGCGAGCGCGCCCGCTGACGCAGCGGCGGCCGCGGCGCCGCCGGCCTGCAGCGCCACGGTGCTCGAAAAATGCACGCCGAATTCCGGCGACACCGCCTGGATGCTGACCTCGATGGCCATCGTGCTGATGATGACCATTCCGGGCCTGGCTTTGTTTTACGGCGGCATGGTGCGCAAGAAGAATGTCGGCGACACGGTGATGACGAGCTTCGCCATCACCTGTCTGATCAGCATTCTGTGGCTGCTGTTCACCTACAGCATCGCCTTCCGCGCGGGCTCGCCGTTCATCGGCTACCTCGATCGTGCCGGGTTGCAAGGCATCTTGAGCGATATCGCCAACGGCATCGGCAATCCGAATCCGCTTGGCGCCAACAATCCCCGAATCCGTTTACTCGATGTTCCAACTGACCTTCGCGATCATCACCGCGGCGCTGATCGCGGGCTCGTTCGCCGAGCGCATGAAGTTCTCGGCGATGCTGTGGTTCATCGGCCTGTGGGCGATCTTCGTCTATTCGCCGGTCGCGCATTGGGTCTGGGGACCCGACGGCTTCCTCAACTCGGGCAACAGCAATGCCTGGGTCAAGGTGCTCGATTTCGCCGGCGGCACCGTGGTGCATGTCAATTCCGGCACCGCCGGATTGATGGCGGCGCTGATGCTCGGCAGGCGCAAGGAGGGCGGCCCGCCCCACAACGTGGTGCTGACCATGATCGGCGCCTCACTGCTGTGGGTCGGCTGGTTCGGCTTCAATGCCGGCTCGGCGGTGTCGGCCGGAATGCAGGCCGGCATGGCGATGCTGGTGACGCATACCGCAACGGCGACCGCGGGCTTCACCTGGATGATCCTGGAATGGATCCTGCGCGGCAAGCCGACGGTGCTCGGCATCTGCTCGGGCGCGGTTGCCGGTCTTGTCGCGATCACACCGGCGTCGGGCTTTGTCGGTCCGATGGGCTCGTTTGCCATCGGCATCGCCGCCGGCATCATCTGCTATTGGGGCTGCACCGGGCTCAAGCACATGTTCGGCTATGACGACGCGCTCGACACTTTCGGCGTGCACGCCGTCGGCGGCATGGCGGGTGCGATCCTCACCGGCGTATTCGCCGTGAGCGAATATGGCGGCACCGGCGGCGCCATCGAAGGCAATTGGGGCCAGGTCCTCAATCAGTGCATCGGCGTCGGCATCGTGCTTGCTTATGACATCGTCGTGACGCTGATCATCCTGAAGGTAGTCGATCTCGCGATCGGACTGCGCGTGTCGGAAGAGGTCGAACGCGACGGCCTCGATCTGGCGCTGCACGGCGAGACGATCCAGTAACTGCGCTTTCTGCGAGACGCAGGTTTCGAGAAAAGGCCCTGGCGCAAGCCAGGGCCTTTTTGTTGGCACGGCCACCGGGGATGAACACCCGGACAAAACCTGCTAAGCCACTCGCCAAGAACCCCACCCCCAAGCGTAAATGCCAGCGAGGACGCGCCACCATGAGTACCAGCTACGCCAATCTCGAGCTTTACATCGACGGCAAGTGGACGCCCGGCAACGGCCGCGGCGAGGACGTGATCAATCCGGCAACGGAAAAGCCGTTGGCGCGGCTGCCGCATGCCAGCAAGGCCGAGCTCGATCAGGCGCTCGAAGCGGCCAAGAAAGGCTTCCAGGTTTGGCGCGCCACATCCGCCTATGACCGCGCCAAGATCATGCGCAAGGCCGCCGACCTCATGCGCGAACGCCATGACACGATCGCCAAGGTTTTGGTCCAGGAACAGGGCAAGGTCTATCCGGAGGCGCGCGGCGAAGTTATCACCTCCGCTGACATCATCGATTGGTATGCCGAGGAAGGCCGCCGCGCTTATGGCCGCGTCGTGCCGGGCCGCGGCAAGGGACTGCGGCAGATCGTGCTGCAAGAGCCGGTCGGCGTCGTTGCCGCTTTCACGCCGTGGAATTTCCCGACGCTGACGCCGGCGCGCAAGATCGGCGGCGCGCTTGCGGCCGGTTGCTCGCTCATCTTGAAAGCGTCGGAGGAGACGCCCGGCGCCTGCGTCGAAATGGTGCGCTGCTTCGCCGATGCCGGCGTGCCGCCTGGCGTGCTCAATCTCGTGTTCGGCGTGCCGGCGGAAATTTCCGAGCACCTCGTCGCCAAGGACGACGTGCGCAAGATCTCGTTCACCGGCTCGATCCCGGTCGGCAAGCATCTGGCGCAGCTCGCAGCCAAGGGCATGAAGCGCGCGACCATGGAGCTCGGCGGCCATTCGCCGGTCGTGGTCTTCGCCGACGCCGATCCGGAAAAGTCCGCCGAGACCATCGCCGCATTCAAATATCGCAACGCCGGCCAGGTCTGCATTTCGCCGACGCGCTTCTATGTGCAGGAGCCGGTCTATGACCGCTTCCTCGCGCGCTTCACCGAATATGCCAAGTCGGTCAAAGTCGGCGACGGAATGGAAAAGGGCATCGCCATGGGCCCGATGGCCAATGCGCGGCGCATCGACGCGATGGAGGGCTTCGTGCGCGATGCCAAAGACCGCGGCGGCAAGATCGCCGCCGGCGGCAATCGCCGCGGCAACCAAGGCTATTTCTTCGAGCCGACCGTCATCACCGACGTGCCCGACAACTCCAAGATCATGACCGAAGAACCGTTCGGTCCGGTGGCGCCGGTGGTGCGGTTCAAGAGTTTCGATGAAGTGGTCGAACGCGCCAATTCGCTGCCGTTCGGCTTGGCCGCTTATGCCTTCACCAGTTCGGCGCAGACCGCGACGCTGATCGGCGACGCGCTGCAATCGGGCATGGTCGGCGTCAATTCGATTGCGATCTCGACGCCCGAGACGCCGTTCGGCGGCATCAAGGAATCCGGCTACGGCAGCGAAGGCGGGCTGGAGGGACTGCAGGCCTATCTGAATACAAAATTCATCTCGCAGATGTGAAGCGCACGGCCAGACCCGTCGCGTTTTTTGTTTGATGCAATGCCCGGCTTCACGCCGGGCATTTGCTTTTTGAAGCCTTGATTGAGCCCTCGCCGGAAAAGGCTTTGAACCCGCTTATGGTGACCAAGCGACAAACAAACGCCACTCGTTTCAAGCCTTTTTCGGAACGGAATCCAGAAACAAACATTGTAAAGCGGGCGGGTGGTCAGGGTTGGTTTGTCAAAATGGATCTCTTGGCGCCCGTATTTGCTTACCTCACAGCCGTCGCCGGCATCGTCGGCGCGTTTGCCGTAGCGTTTTCTGTTGTTGTTTCCGCGCCGAAACAGCCGACAATCGAACAACATAGCGCGGCGATCGTCAGTGCGACCGCGCCCAAGGCAGTGGCCGCTGATCTCCGGCCGGCTATCGACGCTACAAGGCCGGTCGTGAAAACGGCTGCTGATAATCCCCCTGTTAACCACGTCGCGGCCACTACACAAAAACGTGAAGCCGCGCCGCAGCCGGCAGCTGCGGCGAAAGCCGCGCCCGCGACGCTCGCGGCGACGCAGAAGCCGGTCGTGGCCGAAGCCCGCTCCAAGGGCAAGATCACCCGGGCGCAATGGCGGCAGATTGTTCAGCAGGAGCGCAGCAAGCGTCTCGCTTATCAGCAGGGCGCGGATTTCGAATTGCGCTTCCTCGGCTACGCGGACTAGAGCTGAAATTTTCAGATCAGACGCGGCCGCTCTTCAAGCGTAGGACTTCTGCAAAAACTCAACCGCATCGTCGGCAAGCCGCCGCGGATTAGACTCGCCCTGCTGCGCCGTCTCGATGATCCGCTTGGCGATGATCTCTTGCGCTGCGCGCTTGTAGCCCGGCGAAGCGAGCTTGCTTCCCGACTCTTCGACCTTGCGCCACGCGTCTTCGAATACCGAAACCAGCATCTCGATCGTTTCCGGCTCGAAAGCCGACTGCTCAAGAAGTGGGATGATCGACATGACACCGCCGTTCCGTGTTGCACTTTCCCTCAGCAGGCCGGCAAGAAGAGGCTGTCTGCGAACGCCGAACGGCTGCGCCGCGGCCCACACCATGTCGGACGGTCTCTGACCCCGTGGCTACCGCCATTTCCGTTACGGGAACCCCTTTATGCCAAGGGCATAACGCACAAACGGCCCATGCGATCCCTTCGGCTGGGATCCGCGAAATACTTGGGATTTAACGGCGGTTAAGCGCGCGACTTGCCGTAGCGACTGGCGGAGAGGGAGGGATTCGAACCCCCGATACGGTTGCCCGTATGCCGCATTTCGAGTGCGGTGCTTTCAACCACTCAGCCACCTCTCCGGAAGGCCAAAGCCTGAGCGACGCGGCGCGATATGTAACGGCCGCGGGTTGCCGAGACAAGCTGCGATTTGCGGGGTGGTTTCGCCTACAGTTCCCGGCCGATTTTGCGGTCGAGCGAATACGGCCCGCCGCCGCGCAGCGCGATGGCAAAGCAGATCAGGCCCCACAGCAGTACGTATTCATAGCCGCGCTTGAGCCAGGCGAAGCCGTTTCCGGCCTCCCAATAGGTCACGAAGATGAACAGCATCTCGATCGCCGCGGCGGCGGCAAAGACGCGGGTGAACAGCCCGAGGATGAGCGCGATCCCGCTCAGGAACTCGATGGCCGTGGACCCCCAGAACCAGATAGCGGGTGGCGTGAAGCCCATATCGGCGAAGGCTTTGAGGAAAGCGTCGGTCGGGCCGATCATGATCTTGCCCCAGCCGTGGACCAGGAGATTCCAGCCCACCGCAACACGGATGACCAGCCACGATAACGGTATGGCTTGGTCGTAGAACCCTTGCAGCGCAGGAATGAGCAGTTTCGGTTCGGTCTTCGCTTCTGCCATGACATCCTCCCCCAGCACGCGCCTTCGCGCGTTGACACGTTAAGAACAACCGGCTCAGCCGATTATTCTTTATTTAGTCGGCACGACCAGCGAGTAGCGCTCGTCAGCGGCCCGGCATTCGGCAAGCGGGAAGCCAAGCTCCTTGCGCACGATATTGGTGCCGAGCACAAGCGATACGATCTTGTAGAACGCATGCCGCCGGCTCATGCCTTCGCGCCCCATGCCGCAATCGGTAGAGATGACCAGCCGCTCCGGCGGAATGAATTTGAGCGCGGCGCGGATTTTCTCGGCGACTTCGTCCGGGCTTTCCACCTGCAGACCGTGATGATCGATGACGCCGATCGCGATCTTCTTCTCGGTGATGGTCTTGCCGATGGCTTCGAGATCGATGCCGCCGGAGCTCGACGACTCGAAAGTGATGACGTCGGCATCGACGGTGTTGTAGGTCTCGAGCGCGGGCTTGTAGCTCTGCACCTGCGCGAACATTCTTTGCTGGGAAGGATTGCCCCAGCACGAATGCGCCCAGACTTCGGTCTTGGCGCGCAGTCCCTTCACCGTGCGATTGAAGACTTCGACCATCAATTCCGGATTGATCACCTTGTCGACGATCTTGCGCACCGCGATCAGATGGATCTGCGGCTCCTCGATCTGGATCACCGGACAGCCGGCGTCGGCGAGTTCGTGATATTCCTCGTTGAACGCGTCGGCGATGGCGAACATGCGCTCCGGCACGCTCTTGTAGTAGCGGTCCTGCAGCGCAAAGGCGACGATCTCCGCCGACACCGCGCCGAACTTGACCGGCTTGTCGGTGAACCGCTGTGCCGCCTTCCACATCGCGGTGTATTGCAGGTTGCCGCGTCCGATCGGGCCGGTGATCACCGGCATGACGCGGGATTCGAGATAATCGTGCAGGATGTGGCCGCGCGGAAACCAGATGCCGCCGCGGCCGGCCGGCGTGGCCACCGGATGCGCGATATCGAGGCCGGACATGTGATTCGGCGGGTACGCCGTCCAGCTCTGGCCGCCGACATCGTCGTCGAAATGCGCATCGCCGTCGGTGACGATATCGAGGCCGGCGATCTGCTGATCGCGCAGATAGCAGCCGACCGCGTCTTCGTATTGCTCACGGAAGCGGCGGCTCACCATGGCTTCGAGGAAATGGCGTGTGCCGAGATTCTCGGTGTACCAGCTCGGCCGCGGCAATGAGCCGGTGATCGTCGTCGGCAATTTGATGTCTTTGGTCGCCCGATACATGGTCCCTCGTCTCCCGCAAAGTGCCGCGAGTCGTTGATCCGCCCGCCGCTGAGGGAGACAGCTTAGCAAGCCGCGCGTGAGGTTGATAAGACGTGTTGTCGCGAATTCGCAGGCCGCCTCACCCCGCCCAATGCGAGGTGGGCAGGAGTGGGCAACGATCCAGCGTCGAATCGCGCGTTGAAATCGCGTCTTACGTGCCGGTGAAGACCGGCTTGCGCTTCTCCATGAAGGCGGTCCGGCCTTCGGTGTAATCGCGGCTGCCGAAACAGGCCTCGACCATGGCCGCCGACCGCGCGATATCGCGCTTGGAATCCTCGCGCAGCACTTCGGCAACCGTCGCTTTCACCGCCTTGATGGTCAGCGGCGCGTTGGCGCAGATCATGTCGGTGACGCCTTTGACGTAAGTCTCGAGCTCGGTTTGCGGCACGACGCGATTGACCAGACCCATGACGGCGGCTTCCTGCGCATCGAATTGCCGCGCGGTGTAGAAGATCTCCTTGGCGAAAGCCGGCCCGACAATGTCGACCAGGCGCTTGAGCCCGTTATAGCCGTAACCGATGCCAAGCTTCGCCGCCGGCACCGCAAAGCGCGAATTGTCGGTGCAGATGCGCAGATCGCAGCAGGTTGCGAGCCCGAGCCCGCCGCCGATGCAATAGCCACGGATCATGGCGATAGTCGGCTTGGGAAATTCGGCGACGCTCGAATAAGTCGCGTCGGTCTGAGCGTTGTACTTGCGCTGCGCTTCGACCGTGGCACGCTCGCTGTCGAATTTCGAAATGTCGGCGCCGGAGACGAAGGCCTTGCCGCCAGCGCCGGTAACCACGACGACGCGGACGTCGTTGTCCGCGGCAAATTCGTCGAGCATGCGCTTGGCCGCTTCCCACATGTCGAGCGACACCGCATTGTGCCGCTCCGGATTATTGAAGATGACGTATCCGACGCCGCCTTCCTTGCGCGACAGCATCTTGTCGGTCTGGGACATTCAATAGCTCCTGCAGTAACTCTTGACTAAACCGCCGACTAAACGGCTTTGGCCTTGTGCAGCGCCGCGATGTCGCGCTTGCTGAATCCGAACTCCTTGAGGACGGCGTCGGTATGTTCGCCGAGCTCCGGCGGCCGCGCCACCAGACGCGATGGCGTCCGCGACAAGTTCACCGGCTGCCCGACCAGCGCCATCTTGCTCTTGTCCTTCTTGGTCACGGTCTGTGCGATGCCGAGATGCTTGACCTGCGGATCGGCGAACATTTGGTCGATGGCATAGATCGGTCCGCACGGCACGCCTGCTTCGTTGAAACACTCGACCCATTCGGCGTTGCTGCGCCCGACCAGCAATTCATCGATTTCCGCATTGAGCGCATCGCGGTTCTTCGAACGCAGGGTGCTGGTTTCATAATTCGGGTTCTTCAAGAGCTGCGTGGCGTCGGCCGCTTCGCAAAAGCGTTGCCAGATGCGCTGCCCGGTGGTGGCGATATTGATGTAGCCGTCCTTGGTCTTGAACACGCCGGTCGGAATGCTGGTCGGGTGATTGTTGCCGGCCTGCTTGGCCACTTCACCGGACACCAGATAGCGCGCGGCCTGGAAGTCGAGCATGAAAATCTGCGCCTGCAGCAACGACGTCGTGATGTGCTGACCTTTCTTGGACTTCTCGCGTTCGAGCAGCGCGACGAGAATGCCGAGCGCGGCAAACAATCCGGCGGTGAGGTCGGCGACCGGGATACCGACGCGCACCGGACCCTGTCCCGGCAAGCCGGTGATCGACATCAGCCCGCCCATGCCCTGGGCGATCTGATCGAAGCCGGGACGGTTGGCATAAGGGCCGTCCTGGCCGAAGCCGGAAATGCTGGCATAGACGACTTTGGGATTGATCTTCGACAGCGCCTTGTAATCGATGCCAAGACGCTTCTTCACATCGGGGCGGAAATTCTCCACCACCACATCGGCCTTCTTCACCATGCACTTGAGCGCCGCGAGTCCTTCCGGAGATTTCAGGTTCAGCGTCATGCTGCGCTTGTTGCGATGCAGGTTCTGAAAATCCGGCCCTTCCCGCGGGCCGCCCATCTGGTCTTCCATCCCGGGCGGCGTCTCGATTTTGATGACATTGGCGCCCCAATCGGCAAGCTGGCGCACGCAAGTCGGGCCCGAACGGACGCGCGTGAGATCGAGGACCGTGAAGCGGTCGAGAGCTTTGGATGCGCGGGGAAAGGGCATTGCGGGCGTCTCCGGTTTTTGTTCTGCGCGCTGGGAGGGGGATCGAACTTCCCCGATCTTGTCGCCGTTGTCCACCGGTTGCCGGACCGGTTCGCCCCATCGTTCGGACCGCGTTAATCCGGTAAACTCACGGCGGAAATGGTCATCTTTCCGGCACTTTCGCGAGGCGATCATGAACGAAGATGTACTCAATGTGAGCGTGCGCAAATTTCTCAAAAAGGTCGGCATCACCTCGCAGCGCGAGATCGAACAGGCGGTGCGGAGCGCCGTCTCGGGGAGCCGCCTGAAAGGCAGCGAGGTACTGCCCGCCAAGATGGTGTTGACCATCGAAGGTCTCGGTCTTGCCGTCGAGATCGACGGCGCGATCGAGTTGGAATGAACGCCGGCGCGCGCCCGCCAAAATCCGGGAAAAGTATATGATTGAATTACGCCGTCCTCTCGCCGTGCTTGCTCTGACCGTCCTCCTAGCGAGTGCCAATAGCGGGCTCGCGCAGGATCACCCGAGCGAGCACTCCGGCCGACCGAATGGTGCTTCGCAAGGCGCGGCCGGCGTGCTGTCGCTGTTGCCCGCGGATTCGGTCACCGAGCACACGATTGATCTGCCGTCCGGCAAGCTCGCCTATACCGCGACCGCGGGAACCTTCTCGCTGTTCGATCAATCCGGCGAGCGTTCGGCGGCGATCTTCTACACGGCGTTCGTCGCCAAATCCGACAAAGCGGCGGCGCGGCCTGTCACTTTCGTCTTCAACGGCGGGCCGGGAGCGGCGTCGGCCTTTCTCAATCTCGGTCTGGTCGGACCGCGCGTCGCCGAATTCGGCATGGACGGGCGCGACGGCTCGAACGTGAAGCTGATCGACAATCCGGACACCTGGCTTGCCTTCACCGATCTTGTTCTGATCGATCCGGTCGGCACCGGCTGGAGCCGCGCCGCCAAGCCCGACGGCGCCAAGGCGTTTTGGGGCGTCGACGCAGACGCACAGTCGATGGCCAAGGTCATTGCGCTCTACACCGCCAAGAACGGCCGCGCCGCATCGCCGAAATTCATTCTCGGCGAGAGCTATGGCGGCTTTCGTGCAGCCAAGGTCGCCCGCGACTTGCAGAACGATCAGGGCATTGTGACGTCGGGCATTCTGATGCTGTCGCCGCTCCTCGAAGGCGCATTTCAGTTCGGCGGCGAGCGCTTCGCGCTTGGCGCGGCGCTGCAGCTTCCTTCGCTCGCCGCCGCCAAGCTCGAGCGCGACGGCAAGTTCAGCACCGAGGCGCTGGCGCAAGCGGAGCACTTCGCGTTCACCGACTATCTGTCGACTCTGGCCGGGCCGCCGCTGCAAGGCGACGCCGCCAAGGCTTTCTATGCGCGCGTCGCCGCCATGACCGGCGTGTCGGTCGATGCGATCGCGCGGACGCGCGGCTACGTCCGCGACGATTACATCAAGAATCTCTATCCCGGCAGCCGCAAGATCGTCAGCCGCTATGACGCGACCTTCGCCTCCGACGATCCTTATCCGGAAACGCCGGCACCGCGCGGACCCGACCCGATCCTCGACGGGGTCATCCGCGGCTATGGGGGCGCCTTCGTCGGCTATGCCCGCGACGATCTCGGCTTCAAGACCGACATGACCTACAATCTGCTCGCCTCGGAAGTCACCGCTCACTGGGACTGGGACGGCAACGGCCGCAGCCCGCCGAGCGTTGCCGACGATCTTCGCGTCCTGCTGGCGCTGACGCCGTCGTTCCGGCTCCTGGTCGCGCACGGCTACAGCGACATGGTGACGCCCTATTCGGATTCCCGCTACGTGCTGCAGCATCTGCCGCAGGCGGACGGCCAAGAGGGCCAGGGTATTCAAGAGCGCGCAGAATTGAAACTCTACCGCGGCGGGCACATGTTTTATCTCGACCCGGCCTCGCGCAAGGCCTTCACCACCGATGCCCGGGCCGTCTATGCTTCGCCTTGATGTATCAAGCGCGTCACTGAGGCCGACAATTGGACGCAATCGCGGAGATCTCACAACCGGACGCGAACGCGGGATCCGGTAAATTCATCCCGGTTCGCAAGGAAGATCTTCTCAGCGCCCTGGTCGATCAGGGCGCGTTCGCCGATCGTGCGGAATGCGAACTGTTTCGCCGTTTCGCAAGGACATTCCGGACCCTCTGCCACTACGTCTATTCCGAGACGCTCGATCGTCTGCGCGACGACTACTACTATTTCAGCCCCGAAGTGGCGGGTCTTCCCACCACCGACCGCGCCAAGAGCGATTGCGCTTACGACGATCTCGTTCGCTCCCTCGACGGAGTTCTCAAGGACGCGAATTTCGAGGAGTTGCCGCACGAGGACGTCACCGATGCGCATCGCAGGCGCACGGTGCGGGTCGAGGTCAAGGCCGAGCACGACGATTTCCGTGAAGTACGTTTTTATCGGCGCGGCCGCCACGTCGAGGAATTCGAGGTCAGCGAATGGTTCGGGCTGCGCAAGCGCAAGTCCGCCATCGAAGTGTTCGACGACGTCGTACTGCTGATCGCAATGAAGACGCAGGCTGAGATCGGCTCGCGCGGCGAGCTGCGCTTTTTGAAGCGCCGCAAGATCGTTCCGGGCTCGGTGCTGCTCAAATATTTCCGCAATATCGCCTGCGGCGATCTCTATGCGCTGTTTCCCAATGCGCGCGTGGTCATGAGCAAATTCGACAAGGCGTTTCTCAGCTTGCCGGCGATCGCCGGCAGCATTCCCATAATGATCAAGCTCTACGCCACGATTTCAGTTCTGTTTCTCGTCGCCGGAATTTATCTCGGCGGATCCGGCAAGGTCGCCGATGCCGACATGAAGGGCGCGTTGGCCGCGCTGATGGGAATCGTGGCGCTCGGCGGCTTCGCCATGCGCCAGTGGTTCAAATATCAGCACCAGTCGCTGAAGTACCACATGGAGCTGTCGGACAATATCTACTACCGCAACATCAACAACAATGCCGGCATCTTCGACTATCTGATCGGCACCGCCGAGGATCAGGAATCCAAAGAAGCGCTACTCGCTTATCATTTCATACGCACCGCGCCGGCCGCACCGACGGCGGAAGACCTCGCCGCCCGCGTCGAGGCGTGGCTTGCCAGGCATTTCGGGGTTAACCTTGACTTCGACGTTGCCGATGCGCTCGACACGCTCGGCCGCTTCGGCCTGCTGCGCCGCGAGGGGGAGCGGCTCTTTGTCCCACCGCTCGAGCCGGCTATCGCCCAACTGCACGAAGTCTGGAACGGCTTTTTCACACGCAAGCAGGTCGCCGAGCCGCAAAAATCGAGCCCGTAAGGGCTCACCACCATGCATAGAAAATAGGCGGAACGCAGACGCCGACGCTGCCCACTCGCGGCCGGGCCCCGGGCCGTGCCGCATCGCTTGGCGCATGGCCCGACGCATTGCCTTGGACGCCGTCATGCTCCATTAGTTTGATTGATAATTGGCGGTCATTTAAGGATAGATGACCGGCGACAGAAGACGACCAACAAGTTTCCAGAGGGGAGTAGAGTTATGTCCAAGGAGATTATCGGCGGCCGGATTCCGCGCCGCACGGTGCTGAAGGCCGGTCTCGCGATCGGCGCGCTGCAGGTGGCAAGCCCGTTCGTCGTGAAATCGCTCGCCGACGAGCCGATCAAGATCGGCCTCGATAATCCAGTGACCGGCACCTATGCGGCACTCGGCAAGAACGAGCTGATCGGCGCGCAGCTGGCGCTGGCGCAGATCAACCTCAAGGGCGGCATTCTTGGCCGCCAAGCACAGCTCCTGATCGAGGATTCGACCAGCGGCGACGCCGGCACCGCGGTCGAAAAAGCGCGCAAGCTGATCGATCGCGACAAGGTCGACTTCATTGTCGGCAATATCAATTCTGCACTGGCCGCGGCGATTGCCAATGTGGCCTACGAGAAGAGCGTTTTCCACGTCGTGCCCGGCGGCCATACCGATCCGATTACGGGCGCCAACTGCCATTGGAACGTCTTCCGCATCTGCAACACCACGCAGATGGAAGCTAATGCCGTTGCCGCGTCGCTTATCAAGGACGCCGGCAAGAAGTGGTACTACATCACGCCGGATTATGCGTTCGGTCACACGCTCCAGGCCGGCTTGGAAAAAGCCGCTGCCGGTCTCGGCGGCACCAAAGTGGGCGGCGACCTCACCCCGCTCGGCACCACTGATTTCTCGTCCTATTTGATCAAGGCGCAGGCCTCAAATCCGGACGTGATCATCTTCCTGGTCGCCGGTGACGACGCCGTGAACGCGCTCAAGCAAGCGGTGCAGTTCGGCCTCGATAAGAAAGTCCACATTGCCGGCGCACAGCAGGAGCTTGAAGTGCTGCTCGGCTTGCCGCCGGAAGCGCGCATCGGCACCTGGGTGTTCGAATGGTACTGGAATCAGCCGGGCGTCCCGCATGTCGATCAATTCGTCGCCGATATCCGCAAGGCCAGTGGCGGTCATGTTCCGACCGCACGTACCTGGTTCGGCTATGCGGCGGTGTGGACCTGCGCCTTGGCGGCCGCTCAGGCGAAGTCGCTTGATGCGGTGAAAATGGCCAAGGCCATGCAAGGCTTCAAACTGCCGCCGGAAGTCGCCCTGATGCCGGACGGTGCTTTCTTCCGCGCCGGCCAAAACCAGCTCATTCCCAATCTCTACGTTGGGCAGGCGCAGGCCAAAGGCAGCGATCCGGAAGATCTTTTCAAGGTCACGCAAATCGCAAAAGGCGCCGACGCCGCCGGCAGTCTCGAAGACACCGGCTGCAAGATGACGTGGCCGGCCTAAGCTTCGCCGCTCACGGATAGCCGATTTAAGAAATATCCAGGCGCTGCCGGGAACCAGCGCCTGGAATTCCAGAGCAAGTGGGGGGTTACACTTGGCGTTCAAGGAATGTGATCGCGCGTGCGCGGGTCGTTGTCGCGTGTGGCGTCGCGTAATGGCGTTACCGCGTCCAATGGCGCGTCCATGACACAGCTGATCCTCTTCAACATCTTCAACGGCCTCATCGTCGGTGCGTTCTATGCGCTGATGGCGCTCGGCCTGTCGCTGATCCTCAATTTGTCGGGCGTCATCAATTTCGCCCATGGCGGCTTTCTCGCCATCGGCGGCTATATCGCCTTCACACTTCTGCCCTATGTCGGTTTCTGGGGCGCGTTGATCCTGTCGCCGATCCTGACCGCCGTTCTCGGCATCATCGTCGAGCGGTTTTTGATCCGCCGTCTCTACGGCCGCGATCCGCTCTACAGCCTGCTCCTGACTTTCGGCTTGGCCTTCATCTTCGAGGATGGCACGCGTTTCATCTGGGGCGCGCAGAGCCTGCCGTTTCAGGTCCCGAGCTGGCTGGTGACGCCGCTGAGCAGCGATTATTTCTTCCTCACCGGCTACCGGCTGTTCATGGTGCTCATCGTCGCGCTTGCGGTCGGCTCGCTGTTCCTGATCCTCAGCTATACGCGGCTTGGCATCCGCATCCGTGCCGGCACGCTCGATCTCGAAACCGTGTCGGTGCTGGGCGTCAATGTCCGCATCCTGCGCAGCATGAATTTCGGCCTGGGCATCTATCTCGCCGGCCTCGCCGGCGTGCTTGCGGTCGGACAACTCGGGCTGCAGCCGACCATCGGCTCGTCGCTGATCATGCCGAGCTTCGTCGCCATCATTGTCGGCGGGCTCGGCTCGCTGCCCGGCACGCTGCTCGGCGGCCTTCTGATCGGCGTCGCCTCCGGCCTCACCACCGTGTTCTGGCCCTCGGCCACCGAAGCGGTGATGTATGTGATGATGGCTGCAATCTTGCTGGTGCGTCCGCGCGGACTCTTGGGCGAGGAGGGCCGGTTCTAGTGAACGCGATCTCACTCAACAAAAGCGCGGCGAATTTGCTGGTGTGGGCGCTGCTATTGGCGGCGCCGCTCTGGCTGCCGTTCGTCGGCGGCTATATCGAGCTCGGCGAGCGCATCGTGGTGCTCGGCCTTGCCGCGATGTCGCTGAATTTTCTCCTCGGCTATACCGGCGTTCTGTCGTTCGGCCACGCCGCCTATTTCGGGCTCGGCGCCTATGGCGCCGGCCTGACCATCCGCTATCTGGTGCCGAGCACGAGCTTGGGCCTTCTGATCGGCGCGCTGGTCGGAACCCTCGCCGGCGCCATTATCGGCCCGCTGATCATTCGCCTGCGCGGCGTCTATTTCGCCATGGTGACGATCGCCTTCGGCCAGGTGTTCTACTTCATTGCCTTCCGCTGGAATAACGTGACGGGCGGCGATGACGGCCTGCTGGGCTGGACGCGCATGCCGCTCAATTTCGGCTTCACAACCATCGACATCCTGCACAATTCGCAGGCCTTCTATTATTTCATCCTGGTGGTGTTCGCGATCTCGGTCGGGATCATGGCCTGGGTGCTGCGCTCGCCGTTCGGCCGCACCCTGATCGCCATCCGCGAGAACGAGCGGCGCGCCCGCTTCCTCGGCATTCCGGTGGACCGCCACATCTGGATGTCCTGGGTGATTTCCTGCTGCTTCGTCAGCGTCGCCGGCGCGCTCTATGCGCTCCTCAACAATTTCGTCGACCCCCGCGCACTCTATTGGACGCAGTCCGGCGATTTCGTCATCATGGCGGTGCTCGGCGGCATGCGTTCGTTCTGGGGCCCGCTGCTCGGCGCGGCGATCTTCGTGCTGCTCCAGGATTATCTGTCGAGCCAGACGCAGAACTGGATGTCGTTTGTCGGCTTGTTCTTCGTGCTGGTGGTGCTGTTTTTCCCGCGCGGCATTCTTGGCGCAATCAGGCGTAAGGTGGCGTGATGAGCCTGCTCCAAGTCAAAAACGTCTCGAAGCATTTCGGCAGCCTGATCGCCGTCAACGATATTTCGATGACGGTCGAGCCCGGCGAATTGCGCGCGATCATCGGCCCGAACGGCGCCGGCAAGACCACCTTCTTCAACCTGATCACCGGGTTCTTCACGCCGACATCGGGCAGCATCGTGTTCGACGGCCAGGACGTCACTCACCTCCTGCCCGCCCGCCGGGTCTGGTGCGGCATGGCCCGCACCTTCCAGGTCACCGAAGTGTTTCCGGAACTGACGGTGCGGGAAAACCTGCGCATCCCGGTCGAGGTCGCGGCCGGCCTGCGGCTGCGCGCCTGGCTGTCGCAGGCCGACGACGCGAAGATCCAGGAACGCGTCGCCGAGCTCCTCGGCATGGGCAACCTCACCGACAAGGCCCACCGGCCGGTCGGCGAACTGTCGCACGGCGATCAACGCGCCACCGAGATCATGATGGCGCTCGCGCTCAAGCCGCGCCTGCTGCTGCTCGACGAGCCGACCGCCGGAATGGGCGACCAGGAAACCTACGACATCACGCAGCTCATCCGCCGCCTGCACAAGGATTCCAAGCTCACGATCGTGCTGATCGAGCACGACATGCGCGTGGTGTTCCATCTTGCCGACCGCATCATGGTGCTCGACCAGGGCAAGTTCCTTGCCGAAGGCACGCCGGCGGAGATCGCCGCCAACAAAGCGGTACAGACGGCCTATCTCGGACAGGCTGCATGAAGGATCGCGGCATGAGGATCACGGCATGACTGCAGCTTTGACCGCCGAAGGGCTCCACACTTACTACGGCAAGAGCCACATTCTGCACGGCGTCAGCCTCGAAGCCGCCGAAGGCCAGGTGACGGCGCTGCTCGGCCGCAACGGCGCCGGCAAGACCACGACCTTGCGCAGCCTGATGGGGCTGACCCCGCCGCGTGAAGGCCACATCAAGATTTTCGGGAACGAAACCACGGGTTGGCCGCCGTTTCGCGTCGCCGCGCTTGGCGTCGGCTATGTCCCCGAGGGCCGCAAGATCTTTCCGAACCTCACGGTCGAGGAAAATCTGCTGGTGCCGATGGAGCGCTCGGGACCTTGGACGCTGGCCAGCATCTATCAGCTGTTCCCGCGGCTCCAGGAGCGGCGGTCCAATAAGGGCCGGCAGCTCTCGGGCGGCGAGCAGGAAATGCTGTCGATCGCGCGCGCGCTGCTGCTCAACCCGAAGCTCCTCATCCTCGATGAGCCGTCGCAGGGTCTGGCGCCGCTGATCGTGCGCGAAGTGTTCCGCATCGTCGCCAAGATGCGCGCCGAAGGCATCACCGTGCTCCTGGTCGAGCAGAATGTCCGCATGAGCCTCGAAGTCGCCGACCATGCCTATGTGCTCGACGACGGGCATGTCGTCTATTCAGGCCCGGCGCGCGAACTCGCCGCCGACGAAGCGCGCGTGCAATCGCTCGCCGGCGCGAGCGCTGAGGAATGGAGCCCGGCGTAGTGGACGAAAAAGCCGATCGCGCTTGGCTCAGCTCGCCTTTCGCGGATCGAGACCGTACTTCGCGCACATCGTGCCGACGATCGAGAAGTCCTTGCCGCCGGCGATGAGGCCCATCACCGCGCCGGTGACATGACCGCCCGACATATTGGCCTCGACGATATAGGCCTGCTGGCCGCTATAGGCGGGGAAAGGACTTTGCGCGTCGACCATCGCGCAATAATTCACCGAAGTCTCGGTGACGACGGCTGGGAACTTGGCCCACTTGTATTTCGCCGCGGCCGGATTGCGCAGTGACGGCGCAACCGCGTCCATGATCGCCTTCTTTTCCTGCGGCGTCAGATCGCGCTGCGCCCCGCCGAGCGGCGATCTTGCCTCCGGAAACTGGCCCGACATTGGATTGTCGGGCGTGGAGGCAGAAACACGCGTCGCCGCCGGCGTAGCCGGACCTGTGGCGCATGCAGAAAGAAGAAGACCGGCCGCTAACGCGGCAATTCCCGTAACTCTTGAAGCTTTCACGAGTGTTCCGTCTCTAGCGCGCAGGCGCGGCGGCCGCATCCGGGCTGGTTGTCGTCTTGCTTGATACCCGGACTGCACCGATGCTGACCTTCGGCGTCACGGTCGGTTTGGCCGGCGCCGCAGTGGCCACATCTGTGGCCGGCGTGCCATCCGGATGAATGGCGCGAACGCCGCTTGCGATCATGGCCCGGCCGTCGCGGGTCGGGCTGCCCATTTCCTTGACGTTGTCGCTGACCAGCGACTCGTCCGCATTCGGATTGTTGGTGTTCATCATCCGCAGGTGATTGATGAAGATCTTCGGATAGATCAGCGTCGAGGCCGGCGCCTTGAGGCCCATCTCATGAGCGATATCGGCGACGAAGGCGTTGCAATTGTAAAGCTCGGCGCTCCAGGTGTGCGAACGGGCCTGCAGACCGCGGACGTAAGTCATCACTTGATCGTATTTTTCTTTGCTCATCAGCACGCGGTAGCGCGAGGTGACGTATTTGTCCTCGAGGTCGCCGTCGGTCCAACCGGTTTCGGCCGGCACCGGGACGTAGTGGCCGATCACCCAAGCGGTGGAATCGTCGCCAACCGGCGAAAGCCCGGCAACGCTCGCATGCGTCGGCGCCTCGCCGACACGGCCGTGCACGATATAGGTGTGGCCATAGTCCCAAGAGAAGCGCGAACGGAATTCGATGTAATACGGACCCGAGCCGCTGGTATAGACCGGCGCGCCCGCGCCCTGCCGCACGATCTGCGGCGGCTTGGCGCCGGGGGCTTGTGCGTTGGCCGGCTGGAAGCTGAAGCCCGCCATAGCCGACGTGGCAACGCCTGCCAGCAGGACAAGACGGTATCGGTCGAATTGCTTGTGCCGCATGATCCCCTCCGCGTGACCCCGACGAGACAATGACGTCACGGATTGGTGCCTGACCCGAATGTCCGCTGCATAAGCGCGGACTGGACAGGGTCCATCGCGTCCATTGTCTCAATGGTAACGCTAATTGGCCTTGGCCCCATGGCAAATGTTCGGCGGTATCGAGAGATTTCCGCACTGCGTCAAATATGCAACGCCTGCAGCCTGGTGTGCCGAATAATGAGGAATCGCGCTGATGGAGAGGCTGCCCGCAATTTCGCGGACAATCCCTGGGGATTACCTAGGCCAAAGGCCGACTTCGGCCTGTAATCCGACCTGGGCCGTCACGAAAAGGCGCTCGCGGAACCGCCTCTTCGTGCAAACAGATCGAGACTGTGTCTTTTCAGCACTAGAGGACGCGGGCCGGGGCGAGTATATGGTTAAGCGTGTCATGACAAGGGGGAGTTCTCTTCATGAAAAAGCTCGCTCTAGCAACGGCCGCGGTGTTGGCTCTCCTGAGCATCGCTGGCTGCGCTCAAGTCGGCAAGGGTAAGGCCCCGCCGCCGGTCGTTACCAAGGGGTAAGTTGCTGTACAGCAATTGTATGGGGGAAGGGCCGGCCTAGCGCCGGCCCCTTTCTTTTTGGGGTCCTCCTTCCGGTTCTTTTTGGGGTCCCCTTCCGGCTTGGCGATGCCTCGGGGACCGGAGCCGCACTCCGGCGCATGGTTTCGCCGTCGCAAACCGCCGTCCTGTGAGAACCTGTGAAGCTCTGTGGATAGGGCGGCCGCCTATTCGGCTGCGCGCTTTGCGCACCAACGCTTCCGCCGCTTTATCGTAGCTCTCCTCCTTCGCCAGCTGCTGTTTCAGCCCAACCAGATCGTAATATTCGTCGAGCGTCAGAAGCTGATCGAAGGTCGGCGTCATCGAGTTTTCGCGCTTGAGAATACGCAATGCGCATTGCGCACCGCATGCGCGGCCGCGAAGATCGGCAGCGAGGGAAAGGTCGCCGCGACGACGCCGGCCTCCGCCAGATTCCTTGAGGCTGCGCTCCTTACGGCCGGCGGCCTGCGATAGCGTCGCCATATGCGGCCCCGGCACTTCGCGGATCACCCGCTTGATGTCGGCAATCGTGTCGACGCCGATGGGCTTGGCCATATCGACGCCAGCCTCCATGAACAGCTGGCTGCGCTCGATCGCGGCGCTCAACCCCTCGACGCCCATGGCATCGGTACGGCCGCAGATGAAGAAATCGGGATCGGTGCGCGCGTCGAGCGCGGCTTTGAGCTTGGCCAGCGCCTGTTCGATCGGGATGATCTGCTTGCCCGGCAGATAGCCGCAACGATTGGGGAAAACCTGATCGCTGATGAACACGCCGGCCGCGCCCGCGGCCTCGAAAGCGCGGATCATCTGCCGCACATTATTGACGCCGCCGAAACCGGTATCCGCATCGACATAGACCGGCACGTTCACGGCGCCGCAGATGCGGGCGTAATGATCGGCATAATCGCGCATATTCGATTGGCCGGTATCCGGTTGCGCCAGCATCGAGCCGATGCCGGCATTGCCGCCGGCGCAGACCGCCTCGAACCCTTCGGCTTCGATGATCCGCGCCGACAGGCCGTCATAGGCGCCGGGCATCAGAACCAGTTGTTTGCCGGACATGATGGCTCTCAGTTTTTTGCGCACGTTCATCGACGGGTCTCCTTCCTGGCGACGCTTTCGCCGCGCCGTGGCCGCTCTGGTCAGCGGCAAACAACATGTTAAATTATTGCCGGGCGATCGTTCTCGATGGCTCATGAGGCTTGGTTTCTGGGGCGAAGTTTCTGGGGCTTAGTTTCCACGGTCCATTCTATGCGAGCGGCTGCCGATTGAACACTCGGCCGTGAAGCTTGCGCATGTGCCGTACGGCGAAGCGAGACTGACAACGAGATCACCATGAGAGGCTGGCGTTTCCTTCTGGTCATCATTCTCTCTCTGATCACCTCCGCTGTAAGGGCGGAGACGATCGATATCTCCGACGATCGCGGCGGCTTCGTCTTTCTCTATCTGATGAAGTGGCAGAAGCTGGCGCTGCAGCATCCGAACGTGCGGATCAGCGGCGTCTGCTTGTCGGCCTGCACCATCCTGCTCGGCTATGTACCGCGCAAGAACATTTGCATGACCGACAAAGGCGTTCTCGGTTTCCACTCTGGCGACGATGGAATTCGCCACCCGGCAGTTGATGGAAGTCTATCCGGACTACATCAAGGCTTGGATCGCCAAGCGCGGTGGCCTGACCTATCAGGTCATGTGGATGCAGGCGCCCGAGACCTACGAATTTTTCCAAAAATGCAAGACCTAATTTAGATCCTGGCCTCAACGCCTGCGGTCCGATGCGCGTTGCAGCCATGGCTGCGCAGTAGCAGCTTGCTGTTCGAAGCGCACGATCTCGTCGATGTGCTTCATCGTCATGCCGATATCGTCGAGGCCTTCGAGCAGACGCGTGCGGTCCGCGGCAGGGATTTCAAAGGCGATCGTCGGAGCCGCCAGGTCCAGCTGATGCGCTGCGTAACCAGATCGACGGTGAACGGCGCCGCGCCATCGGCGGCGACGACGCGGGCAATAAAGGCATCGGCACTGACCGCGTCGAGCACGACCGGCAATAGCCCGTTCTGCAGACAATTCTCGCGATAGATATCGGCGAAGCTCTTGGCGACGATGACGCGGATATTGTTGCCGAGCATGCTCCAGACCGCGGATTCGCGCGACGAACCGGCGCCGAAATTATTTCCGGTCACGAGGATTCCGGCATTGCGGAATTGCGGCTTGTTGAGAACGAACTCCGCAATTTCGCTGCCATCCTCGCTTGAACCTCTGGCGATGAAACAGCATCACCTTGTAGTCGTCCTTCAGATTGCGCGACGGCAGGAACGGCGCGATCTGATCGGTGTTCATGTCGTCGACCAGGAGCGGCGCAGCGATACCGGTATGGCTTTTGAACGGTTGCATTTGGTCGATCGCCCCTAGATTTTTTCTTTGCGCATATCCTTGTCGGAAAACCGGTGTCCACTTTTCCGGGACATGCACTAATTGCCGCCGACCAGTTGCCGCACGTCGGCGATGCGTCCGACGATCGCGCTCGCTGCAGCCGTGGCCGGGCTCGCCAGATGCGTTCGCACTTTCGGACCCTGGCGGTTCTCGAAATTACGGTTGGTGGTCGAAACGATGCGCTCGCCGGGCTCGCCACGGTCGCCGTTGCCGCCGGCGCACATCGAGCAACCCGACTCGCCCCAGAGGAAACCCGCGTCGAGGAAAATCCGGTCGAGGCCTGCCGCCTCGGCCTCGCGCTTCACGCTGGACGAACCCGGCACCACCATGGCGAAGACGCCGTCGGCGACGCGGCGTCCCTTCACGATCGTCGCGGCAACTTCGAGATCGGGCAACCGGCTATTGGTGCAGGAGCCGATAAAGACGCGATGCACCGGAAGGCCCGCAAGCGGCGTACCCGGCGCAAGCCCCATATAGCTAAAGGCGCTCGTGGCAGCCGCACGCCGGCTCGCGTCAATCGTCTCAGTCGCGGGACCTTGCCGCTAATACCGACGACCTGGCTTGGATCGGTGCCCCAGGTGATCTGCGGTTCGAGCGCGCCGCAATCGAGCGTGACCTCGCGATCAAACTCTGCGCCGTCGTCGGTCGTGAGCGTACGCCAGTGGGCGAGCGCACGATCCCACATGTCGCCCTGCGGCACATAGGGCCGGCCTTCGAGCCAGGCGAAAGTGCTGTCGTCCGGCGCGACAAAGCCGGAGCGGCCGCCCATCTCGATATTGAGATTGCACAGCGTCATGCGCTGCTCGATCGGCATCGCGGCAATGGCGGAGCCGGTATATTCGACGGCAAAGCCACGGGCGCCCGCAACACCGAGGTCGGCGATGAGCCGCAACGCGATATCCTTGGCGCTGACATGGGCGCCGAGTGTACCATCGAGCCGCACGCGCATGCGCTTCGGCCGCTTCATGGCGATGACCTGCGTGGCGAGAATATGCCCGAGTTCGGTCGTGCCGCAGCCGAAGGCGAGCGCGCCGAGCCCGCCGACCGTGCGGCATGGCTGTCGGGAACCGCGTGCGTCGCCCCCGGCAAAACAATGCCGAGTTCCGGCGCGACGACGTGACAGATGCCCTGCTCGCGATCATCCGACATCGAACAGCCTGATGCCATTCTTCCTGCAGCCCTCGCGCATCGCCTTGATGAAGGCCGTGCCTCCCGGATTGGTGGTCTCGTCGCGGCCGGGCTTGGTGGCGACGGTGTGATCCTGGACGGCAAAAGTCAGATCCGCGCGGCGCACCGGCCGTCCTTGCTTTTCAAGCTGCGCAAAGGCGTGATGCGCATGCAATTCATGCAGGACGTGGCGATCGATATAGAGCAGATCGCGGCCGTCGGCACGCTGCCCGACGCGATGCGAATCCCAGATTTTGTCGAACAGTGTGCGCGGCATTGCGTTCCTACCAGGATGTTCCTACCCGCAGAGAGGCGCATAGGCACGTCCTGCCGTTTGTCTTTACAGCTATTTTGGGCGGCAGCCCCCGCCAAAGCAAGCTGCGCACATGCGCGGTCGCAAGGCGCGAAATGCATAGCAAAGAGCGCATAACGCGCAAACCAGAGCAGCAAAACAAACTTCAGGATTGGAGTTGGCCATGCCCCGCGTCATCATGCCCCGCGTCGTCGGCATTGATCACTTGGTTCTCAGCGTCGACGATTTCGAACGCTCCAAGGAATATTACGGCAAGCTCCTCGGATTTCTCCGCTTCAAGCTCAAACACGACTATGCCGACATGGCCGGCTGGAGCAACGGCAAGACGCTGTTCTGGATCGCGGCCGCTGATGAAAACGGCAGGAAGCATAAATATCGCAAAGGCGATATCGGCTTTCATCACTACGCCTTCGAGCTATCGAGCCGCAACGACGTCGATGCGCTCGGCGCATTCCTGAAAGACAACGACATGAACGTTGTCGATCCGCCGGGAGAATATTATGGCCGCAATTATTACGCGGTCTATTTCACCGATCCCGACGGCATGAAGCTCGAAGGCATGATCTGGGCGCCGCCGCCGCGGCCCGCCAAGCGCAAGCAGGCATCCTCGGAAAGGCTACCAAGACAAGCAGAAGAGCAAGAGAAGACCAAGAGGGCGAGAACGCGTTAGCCCGTCGATCAGGAAGCCGCGCGCAACGGCAACAACCGGTGCGCCACGACGGTGTTGCGCCCGCGGCGCTTCGCGTCATAGAGCGCGCGATCCGCCGCTTCGATCAGATTAGCATAGCTCTGGTATTTTTCCGGAACCACGGCTTCGACGCCGACGCTGATAGTGACGTGACCGATCGGCGATTGGGAGTGGTTGATCGCGAGATCTTCGATCGCCTGACGCGCCTCCTCGGCCAATCCCGCGGCACGGCGGATATCAAGGCCCGGCAGAAGCAACGCGAATTCCTCGCCGCCATAGCGGGCGACCAGTACCGCCTCCTCCAGCGTCACCAGCGACAGCGTTTCGCCGACCGCGCGCAGGCAAGTGTCGCCCGAGACGTGGCCATAACGATCATTGAACAGCTTGAAATAATCGATATCGACCATCATCAGCGCCAGCGACGTTCCGCTCGCGGCGGCCTTTTGCCATTCGCGCTCGATCTCGCGGTCGAAACCGCGCCGGTTGGCGAGCCCGCTGAATCCATCGAGGCTTGCGAGTTCATCGAGATGCCGGTTGGCGATCTGCAATTCCTCCTCGCGCGCGGCAAGCTTGGCCGCCATGTCGTCCAGCGCCTCGGCCAGCGGAGCGAACTCGGCGACCCAGGGCTCCTGGGTGGCGCGCACATGAAGATCGCCGCGGCCGAAACGGGTCGCCGTGCGCACCAGCGAGCGGATCGGCCGCACCACCAGTTGTTCGCCGCCGAACCAGGCGATGAGAAGAACGAACAGGCCGAACACGACAAGCTGCAGATAGGCGACATCGATCTCGCGATCGATGCCGGCATGCACCGCGCTCTCGTCGAGGCCGACGGCGAGGCGGGCCTGCGTCCAGGGCACGCGGACATAGGCGAATATCCGCTGCACGCCGTCGAGACCCGCGACGGTCAGAGTGCCGGAATCGTTGGTCAGCATTTGCTTGGCCAAATCGCTGCCGGCGAAATGCTTGCCGATATTGGCCTGCTGATCGGGCGAGCCGGCAACGAGCGTGCCGGCACTGTCGATCAGCAGCACCGCGGCGCCCGGATGCTGCGCGGCGGCGGCGGCAAGATCGCCTATCCATTGCAGATTGATGACCGCCATCACGACGCCGGCGAGAGCGCCATCGTCCTTGGTGATCGGATAGGTCGCGACCACGCTCGGCACGTCGGTGGCGCGGCTGATCATGTAATCGCTGAGCGCGAAATCGTGCGCCGTCATCGCTGTCTGAAAATGCGAGCGATCCGCAACGTTCAAGCCGAGCGCGGAGGTTTGCGTCGAGCATTTGATCCGCCCGTCGCTGCTCGCAATCGACAGATCGCGGATCCAGGGAATATTGGTCGCGAAATCGGCGAGGTATTGGTTGCAATTGGCCGAGTCGAACGGCTCTTTGGCGTAGACGCGCGAGACGATCTGCAGCAGCGAGCGCACCGAATAGATGATCTGCCGCTGCGATTCGGCGCCGCGGCGGGCGAGATCGACCACCTCGTTATTGGCGCGCTCGGTGCGGATGGAGCGTGCCTCTTCGAGGCCGTGAACGCGCTCGATCATCAGCGGCGTGACGGCGATCAGCGCGAGCACGATGAGGCGCGCGCGAATGCTGAGCATCGGTTTGCTCGGCACCGCGGCTTCCTGGATTTGGCTTCGCCGTCAGGCATCCCGAAGTCCCCTTGCCCCGGTTCCAAAAGCTACAGGAGACCCGTAAAAATGCATTTGGGGGCGAAGCTAAAATTTGAATCGATCCGGCGCGGACACTGGAGACGTTGAGGAGATGCAAACCATAACTCGGCGAGCCGGAATTGTGACGGTGCGCGAGGAGATCGCGGCGGCCTGTCGTGATGCCGGTCGCGACCCCGCGACCGTTACGCTGGTCGCGGTGTCCAAGACTTTCGGCGCCGAGGCAATCGTGCCGGTGATCGACTCGGGCCAGCGCATTTTCGGCGAGAATCGGGTGCAGGAAGCCAAGGCCAAATGGCCGCCGCTGATCGGCCAAAATCCCGGCCTCGAACTGCACCTGATCGGGCCGTTGCAATCCAACAAAGCGCGCGAGGCGGTGGCACTGTTCGACGCGATCCATTCGCTCGACCGGGCGAGCCTCGCCGGGGCGCTAGCCAAGGAAATCGGCAAGCAAGGGCGGCGTCCTGCGCTGTTTGTCGAGATCAATTCCGGCGCCGAGCCGCAAAAGGCCGGCATCCTGCCGCAGGACACCGATGCGTTCGTTGCGGCCTGCCGGGACACTTACGGGCTCGAAATCGCGGGCCTGATGTGTATTCCGCCGCACGACGAACCGCCCGCGCCGCATTTCGCGCTCACCGCCAAAATTGCTCAGCGGAACGGCCTGAAACTGCTGTCGATGGGCATGAGTGCCGATTTCAAGACCGCGATCGCCTTCGGCGCCACTCATGTCCGCGTCGGCAGCGCGATTTTCGGGGCGCGGCCGATGCCGAAAGCCTAAGTATGAATCCTGATTCGTGTCTTTGGACCGATTCGCGACAGCACCTGCAACAGCTCGTTCCGGCCTAGTGCGACACAGCCGGCCGTGGGCCCAAAGCCAGGACGGGCGACGTGAACAAAGACCGCACTGCCAAGCCGAGCGACCCGCGGACGGGCATTGTGGTCGATCTCGATAATCAGGTCATAGAGACCGTCCTCGCGCCGCAGCCGGTCGCCTGGTTCATTGGCCGAGCGCCTAAAGGCCCTGTTGTAGCGCCGGTCGCCTGGGTCTTCGCACCAGGCGTCGTCGGGGCCGATCCGGCGCACCGGCAGCAAGGTGCGCGGCCTGGGCAGGCGATCGGCGCGCCACCACAGGCGGATCGGGCGGAAAGTTCCGATTGGCGTGCCGCCGTCGCCCTCGCGCTTGAGCGCCCGGACGCCGGCGCGGCCCAGCGCCACGCGAATGGTCTTGCCGCCGGCGCTGAGAAAACCCTGCATACGCGAACCGGGCCGCGGCCGGACGCGCAGGAGGCTCAGCGAAGCGCCATTACGAGGTTTGTATGACCGAGTTTTGCCCATCATTTAGCGGCCCGTTTCCCAACCGCCGCTTGCTCTTGTATCCTCAGATGTTCTACTTCGCGCCCGACCGGGCGGCAAAGCGGCAGGGGCCGGAGTAATGCCGAATACGCGTACCATTCTGATCGTCGACGACGACACCGAACTGCGCGAGGCGCTGACCGAGCAGCTGTCGCTGCACGAGGAATTCGATGCGATCGCCGCCGAAAACGGCACCAAAGGCGTTCAGGCGGCCAAGACCGGACAGATCGACCTTGTCATCATGGATGTCGGCCTGCCCGACATCGACGGCCGCGAGGCGGTGCGCATCCTGCGCAAGAACGGCTTCAAGGCGCCGATCATCATGCTGACCGGCCACGATACCGATTCCGACACCATTCTCGGCCTGGAATCGGGCGCCAATGATTACGTCACCAAGCCGTTCCGCTTTGCCGTGTTGCTCGCCCGCATCCGCGCGCAATTGCGTCAGCACGAGGCGAGCGAGGACGCCGTTTTCACCATTGGGCCTTACACGTTCCGGCCGAGCTCGAAGCTTCTTCTCAATCCCAAGGGCAGCAAAGTCCGGCTGACCGAAAAGGAAACCTCGATCCTGCGCTATCTCTATCGCGCCGGTCAGAAGCCGGTGTCGCGCGAGACCTTGCTGCAGGAGGTCTGGGGCTACAATTCCGGCGTCACCACGCACACGCTGGAAACGCATATCTACCGGCTACGGCAGAAGATCGAGAAGGATGCAGCAGCGCCGGCCATCCTGGTCACCGAGGCCGGCGGTTACAAACTGGTCCCTTAGCGTGAGCATGATCTGTTCGGAAAACCGGTTTTCACGTTTCCGGATCATGCATTAATCGCGGAGCCGTATGACGATCGAGGACGACATCGCGTTCCTTGAACGCGTTCCCATCCTTCGCCGCCTCGGCGCCGGAGCACTGCGCATTCTTGCCATCGGCGCGGAGAGCTATACCGTCGAGGAAGGCCAGGTTCTGTTCAGTGCCGGCGAAGCCGCCGACTGCGCTTATGTCGTGCAGGACGGCTCGTTCAGCCTCAATTCGGGACGGCCCAACGACCCGGAAATGATCGCGGGTGCGGCGACGCTGCTGGGCGAAGCGGCGCTGCTCGCCGAAACCACACGGCCGGCGACCGCCATTGCCCGCGAGCCCTCGCTGGTGCTGCGCATCTCGCGCGCGATGTTTCTCAAAATGCTCGAGAGCTTTCCGGACGCAGCGGTGCGGCTTCGCGAACTGATCGCCGCGCGCGCCGATCAATGGGCGCGCGAGATGGAAAATGTCCGCGCCGCGCTCGCCCGCGGCACCGGGCCGCAATAAGCAAGACGGCTTGGCTAGTCGCGGCGGTGCTGCAGTTCGAGGCTGACGAGCCGCGCCAACAGCGTCGCCGGATAGAGCTGGCCGATCACGGCTTCCAGATTGGACAGGCTACGCGCCAAAGGATGCACGGCGAGAATGTCGCCATAGCCGAGCGTGGTCAGCGTCGTGAAGCTGTAATAGAGCAGCGCCGCTCCCGAGCCGAATTCGTTGCCGCTATCCGGGAGATTGGCAAAAGAGTTCGGCACCGTGATCGACATCAGCCGGTAAAAGATGAAGAACATCAGCGCGAAATTCAGATAGAGCAGGATCGCGCCCTGCACCCGATGAAAGGTGACGCGACCGCGCCCGAACACGACACGCGCGATCACCAGGCTCATGGCGAGGAGCGCCAAAAGGCGTCCGATGGCGCTGAGCCATTCCGTCAGCGGCGTCGGGTCGTGATGCCAAAGATACGAGCCGACCGCGCTCAAGACGACTGCAATCAACACCGCGACAGTGGCGGCGTGGCTGTGCCATGTCACCACCAGGATCGCGAGCACGAGCACCGCGAAGGTCGCCTCCAGCGTGATCTGCGGCACCGCGCCCATCGCGGTGAGCGGGATGATCAGAAAGATCAGCAAAGATTCGATCAACAAAAGCGCGGTCAGGCCCGGCTCTTTGGCCCCCTCGTGCCATTCCTTGAGGCGGCCCGACCACTCTTTCCGCTCGAGTTCGGCTGAAATTTCCGGCGTGCTCACGGCCTAGACCTCGATCGTCGCCGTTACCGGAACGTGGTCGGACGGGCGCTCGGCGCCGCGATAATTTTTCGAAATGGCGATCCCCGAGACGCGATCGGCGAGTTCCGGCGAGGTCCAGATGTGATCGAGCCGGCGGCCCTTGTCGGCGGTCAGCCAATCCGGCGAGCGATAGCTCCACCACGTATAGAGCTTGGCCGGCTCCGGCGTCAGTTCCCGCATGGTGTCGATCCAGCCGCCGGCCTTGCGCGCCGCATTGAACTTCTCGCACTCGACCGGCGTATGCGACACGACGCGGACCATCTGCTTGTGGCTCCAGACGTCGTGCTCGAGCGGGGCGACATTGAGATCGCCCACCAATATCGCGCGTTCGGTTTTTTCCGGCCGGATCGAGATGGCGTCGCGCATCTCGTCGAGAAAGCCGAGCTTGTGCGCGAATTTAGGGTTGGCCTGCGGATCCGGAAGATCGCCGCCGGCGGGCACGTAGAAATTATGCACGGTGATCGGATCGCGCAGGCCGGCCCGCTCGCCGAGCGTGACCGAGACATGCCGGCAATCCTTCTTGCCGCAGAAATTCTGGACGCTGAAACGTTCGAACGGCAACCGCGAGATCACGCTGACGCCGTGATAGCCCTTCTGGCCGTTGAGCGCGACGTTCTCATAGCCGAGCCGCTTGAGACGCTTCAGCGGAAAGGCGTCGTCCGGACATTTTGTTTCTTGCAGGCACAGCACATCGGGCCGCGCCGATTTGATGAATTTGGCGACCAGGTCGATGCGCAGCCGCACCGAATTGATGTTCCAGGTTGTGACGGTGAGTTTCACTTGCAGCAATCGGTCATCATCGCGTGCAGAATATAGATATCAGTTAGCGTTTCCGCCAACCTTCATCTGCCGCTGACCACAGATTACTGATTGCTGATGCCGCCGCCGTCGCGCGCGTAATTGATCACGAACAGGTTCGGATCGGGCTTCTTGGCGGTGTCGAGATTGTAGACCGCGACCGTGGTGTCGAAGCCCTGCGGATCGGTGACGGTCCACTGCTTGAGGCCGAGATCCTTGGCGTCGAACATCATCATCAGCCGGCTGGTGCCGATCATCACCTGCTTCTGCTCGATGACGACCGTGGTGAAGGTGTCGTCGGAGGTGACGCTGACGACGTCGATGTCCTTCAACAGGTCGATGTGGTCGGCCAGCAGATAGCGCAGCGGCGTCTGCGACAGCGGATAGAGATCCTGGGTCGCAAGCTTGCGGTCGCGTACGACGACCGAGGAGCCGTCAGCGATAATGTCGATCGGGCTCGGCGGATTATAGGTGAAGCGCACCTTGCCCGGCTTCTGGATATAGAACGAGCCTTCGGTGCGGCCGCCGTCCGGGCCGATCTGCACGAAGTTTCCGACCATGGTCTGCACGCTGGTCAGATAGGCCGAGACCTTGTCGAGGAGCGCGCGCTGCTTGGCGTCGAAAGCGGTGGCCTGCTGGCTCGACGAACCGCCGCCGGAATCCTTGCCGAACGGCAGGCTGAACGGGAAAAAGCCCGGCTTCTGCTGCGGGTCGGTGGCCGCTGCCGGCGTCGCGCCGCTCGCGGGACCGCTCTTCTGCTGCGGGGCCGGCGTCGGCAGCGGGACGTTCTCGGCAAAAGCCGGCGCGATGGCAAAGCTGCCGCACAGGAGCGCCGCGCCGACAATGGCCGAGTGAATGTTCGCAGCGCGCATGGCCACCATAGCCCTCTCCCGCAAAAAAGCCCCTGGTACGACGCGTAACGCCCGCGACGACGATCCAATCCGCTAAGGGAGCGGTATGGCGAATTCGCGGCTACGATTAGACGCCAAATTCGCGATTCTCAATAGGTCCTGTTTTAGCGCGGTTCTGTTCGGCTCAGAACGGATTATCTTCCGGACCTTCGACCAGGATCTCGCGCTTGCCGGCGTGATTGGGCTGGCCGACGACACCTTCCTGTTCCATGCGTTCCATCAGCGATGCGGCACGGTTGTAACCGATCTGCAGCCGGCGCTGAATATAGCTGGTCGAAGCCTTGCGGTCGCGGGTGACGATGGCGACCGCCTGCGAATAAAGGTCACCGCCCTCGCCGCTGCCCATGGCGGTGGAATCGAAGACCGGATTGCCGTCGGCATCGGTCGGCTCTTCGGCGGTGACGGCTTCGAGATATTCCGGCTGCCCTTGCGACTTCAGATGCCGCACCACCTTCTCGACTTCCTCGTCGGAGACGAACGGGCCGTGGACGCGGCTGATGCGGCCGCCGCCGGCCATGTAGAGCATGTCGCCCTGGCCGAGCAGTTGCTCGGCGCCCTGCTCGCCCAGAATGGTGCGGCTGTCGATCTTGGACGTGACCTGGAAGGAAATGCGGGTCGGAAAATTCGCCTTGATCGTGCCAGTGATGACGTCGACCGAGGGCCGCTGCGTGGCGAGGACGACATGGAGGCCGGCGGCTCGCGCCATCTGCGCGAGGCGCTGCACCGCGCCTTCGATGTCCTTGCCGGCGACCATCATCAGGTCGGCCATCTCGTCGACGATGACGACGATATAGGGCAGCGGCTCGAGATCGAGTTCCTCGTTCTCGTAGATGGCTTCGCCGGTATCGCGATTGTAGCCGGTATGGATGGTGCGGTTGAGCTTCTCGCCCTTCTTGTTCGCCTCCGCCACGCGCGCATTGTAGCCGTCGATATTGCGCACGCCGAGCTTCGACATTTTCTTGTAGCGCTCTTCCATTTCGCGCACCGCCCATTTCAGCGCCACCACCGCTTTCTTCGGATCGGTGACGACCGGCGTGAGCAGATGCGGAATGCCGTCATAGACGGACAGTTCGAGCATTTTCGGATCGACCATGATGAGCCGGCACTGATCGGGATGCAGCCGATAGAGCAGGCTCAGGATCATGGTGTTGATGGCGACCGACTTGCCCGAACCGGTGGTGCCGGCGATGAGCAGATGCGGCATGCGGGCGAGATCGACCATGACGGCTTCGCCGCCGATCGCCTTGCCAAGACAGAGCGGCAGACGGAAGTTTGTCTCCGCATAGTCGCGCGCCGCCAGAAGCTCGCGCAGATAAACCTTCTCGCGCACCGGATTGGGCAGTTCGATGCCGATGGCGTTGCGGCCGGAGACGACGGCGACGCGTGCCGACAATGCGCTCATCGAGCGCGCGATATCGTCGGCAAGGCTGATGACGCGCGACGATTTGATGCCGGGCGCCGGCTCCAATTCGTAGAGCGTGACGACAGGACCCGGCCGCGCATTGATGATCTCACCGCGCACGCCGAAATCGCCGAGCACGCCTTCGAGGCGCCCGGCATTTTCCTGGATCTCGGCCGTGCTCAAGGTCGAGCGCTCGCTGGCGCGCGGCGCGGCGAGAAGATTGAGCGACGGCGACTGGAAGCCCGAGCCGGAGCGCCGCGCGGGCTTGGCCGGAGCGCGCGGCTTGCGCGCCCGCGGCGCGCTCTCCTCATCGTCGTCGCCGTCATCGTCGCCTTCGTCGGCGTCGGCACGTCCGCCCTCGAAGCGCGGCTCGATCCGGCGCCGTGCGGCGGCATCGCGTGACGGCAGCGGCGTGCGCTCGCGGCGGAACAACGCCCGGCCGAGCCAGGCGCGGAAGCTCAGCAGATGATGCTCGATAAAGCCGAGCGATATCCAGGCATGGTCGCCCTCCTCTTTCTCGGCGTCTTCCTCATCCTCGTCTTCGTCCTCTTCTTCGTCGGCGTAGCCGTCGTCATAGTGCTGCACTTCGCCGGCAAAGATGATGCCGGCGGCAACGCCGAACGTCATCAGCGCAGCAAAGCCGAGCACGATTGCGGCGACGAGGCGCGGCGTGCCGGCAAGCGGCGTGTGAAACAGCACGACCGGCACCCGCAATATCGCGTCGCCGACGACGCCGCCGAGTCCCGAGGGCAGCGGCCAATGCGCGCTGCGCGGCAGGCACGAGGCGAAAGCCGCGCTCAAGACCGCGCCGAACAGCCAGACCATCACCCGCAGCCGTTCGTGATTGAGCCGGCGATGACTGAGCAGCCGATAGCCCCAGATCGCGACCGGCAACAGCAGCGCCAGCGAGCCCAAGCCCAAAAGCTGCATCATCAGATCGGCGGCGATGGCGCCCGGCACGCCGAGAAGATTATGCACCGACGCATCGGTGGCATGGCTCAGCGACGGGTCCTGCACCGACCACGTCGCCAGTGACAGCCCGGCCATCATCGCGATCGAGATCAGCGCAATGCCAATGACTTCGCGCAACCGCCGGCGCAACGCGACGCCGAGCTGGCCGGAAAGAGCGGCCATGCCGTCAAGGCTGCGGTCGATCATCGACATCGCTGCACTTCACCCTAAGACCGCGACGAGACGATGCATCGCCTCGGCGGTGATCTCGTTGTTCTGCACCATGGCGACGCGGATATAGTCCGCGCCGGGATTGCTGCCGTCCGTCTGCTCGCGCGCGAGATAGCGGCCGGGCACGACGCGCAGTCCGGCTTCGCGCCACAACAGCTCCGTCGCCTTCTCGCTGCCGCCATGGGCGGAGACGTCGAGCCAGAGGAAAAATCCGCCGGCCGGGCGGCGATAACCGTAACGGTCGCCGATGATCTGATCGGCGAGATCGAATTTCTCGCGATAGAGCCGCCGGTTCTCCTCGACGTGCTTCTCGTCGTTATAGGCGGCGATGGCGACATGCTGCATCGGGGTGGGCACCTGCGGCGCCGCGACATTGCGCAATTCGAGATAACTGGCGAGGAATTTTCGGTCGCCGGCGGCGAAGCCGATGCGCAATCCCGGCAGGTTCGAGCGCTTCGACAGCGAGTGGAAGACGACGACGTTCTGGAAATCGCGGCCGGCGGCTTCGAGCATGCCGTGCGGCGCGTCCTTGGTGTAGATCTCGCAATAGCATTCGTCGGCAAGAATGATGAAGCCGTGGCGGCGCGCCAGGCCGGCGAGCTTTTCCAGATAAGCGAGATCGGCGACCGCGCCTTGCGGATTGGACGGCGAAGCGAGATAGACGGCGACCGTGCGCGACAGAAGATCGTCAGTGAGCGCATCGAGATCGGGCAGAAAGCCCGTCTCCTTGGTCGTCGGCAAATAGACCGGCTCGCAATCGGCCGCGATCGCGCCTGCCGAGTAGGCGGCGTAGAACGGATTGGGGATCAGCACCGCGGGCTTGCGGAACTCTTTACCAACGGCGCGCTGCGGCACGTAGTTCTTCGCCGCGAGCGCAGCGAGAAACAGCCCTTCGCGCGTGCCGTTGAGCACCAGCACTTCGTGCACCGGATCGATCGGGCGCTCGAGCACAAAGCGCTTGTTGAGCCAATTGGCCACGGCTTGCGCGAATTCATCGAGGCCTTTGTTCATCGGATAGCGGCCGAACTCGTTGACATGCGCGGCAATCACCGGGCCCACGAACGACGGGACAGCGTGTTGCGGCTCACCGACCGCGAGACTGATCGCGGGCTTGCCCGGCGGCGTGTCGCCAAGCAGCTCGCGCAGCCGCACAAAGGGCGAGCGCGTATTCGGTGCACGAAACGGCGTGGAACTATTACTCATTCTTCCCATCGCAAACAGCAGGGGTGCCCCCCGCCGCTTCTGGCACGCAATACCATAGGAGCGGCGAGGTTAAGACCCGATTAACCATCTAGATTTCAAGCGTTTATCGCGGTCCGGCGCCAACGGGAAGTCCCTCGCTTCCTGCCCCGCGATAGCGGGGAAGGGGGCATAGGCGGCCTCCGGCCGCCGTTAGCAAAGTGACGCCGACGCGAAGCGTCGGCTGTACCGAAGGGTGGTGGAAGGGGCGTCGGACTAGACAAATCTCCTTCGGCGAAAGCGAGGCGGCAAGTCTGACGCCCCTTCCACCGCGCAAGAGCGCGGTCCCCCTCCCCGCTATCGCGGGGGCGGAAGCAAAAGCGCTCACGCGCGCAAAGTCATACCCGTCATTGCGAGGAGCGAAGCGACGAAGCAATCCAGCACAGCCGATGCGCCGATCTCAGCGGCTGAAAGCTTCTGCGCCGCCACACTGGATTGCTTCGCCTCGCTCGCAATGACGGACGGGAGAGGCAAGAACTAAACAAAGGGAAGCGGAACGCCGACAGACGTGTTGCAGTCAATCTCCGCGCCTTCGGGCGCGGCAGCGCGTGCTTTCGCACGCGCTCGCCTGTCGGCGTTCCACCGCGATGTCTTCCTGGGAGCGTCGGAACGCTCCCGTCCAGCTTCAGGCCATGCTTCCTGGGACGCGGCCGCCACGATTAGTCCGCTAGATGGGCGTTACCCACCCCTACCTGTCCCAGTCCAGTGCGCACCGCACAGCCGGCCATGTTTGCCGGCGGCTGATGCCCAAAGCCGCCCGGGGGAAGTCTGCGAAACCGCCCGCGGGCATCGCACTCGCTCCGTATGTCGGATCGCATCCGGATACGTCCCGCAATGAGCGAGTATTTCGACATGTAATTAAAACAGTGACTAATGTCAATGAAAAAGAGACTTCACATTTACGTCATGAGTCCATGCGGTGGCCGCCATGCGCCCCCATTTGGACTCGGCTTGGTTTCCGGACGTTGCTTCGCTCATCCGGGAGCATCAGCATCTTCGGGGCCACATGCAAAGACGCGACTTCATCACGCTGTTCGCCGGCGTTGCGGCTACGGTCGCGGCGGCGCGGAATGCCTTCGCACAACAACAATCTGTGGAATCCGCGCGACAGATCGGCGTGCTCATGAGCTATGCCGCGGACGATCCGGAAGCCCGGCAACGCGTCGGGGTGCTGGAGCGGCGGCTGCATGAGCTCGGCTGGAGGAGCGGAGACAATCTGAAGATCAATTATCGTTGGGTGGGCAGCAGCGATCCGAAGGCGCTGCAGATGCACGCCGCACATCTGGTGGCGATGCGGCCGGATGTGATCATTTGCCAGAGTACGCCAGTGCTGGCGGCGGTCCGGCAGGAGAGCAAGACAATCCCGATCGTCTTCGCGCAGGTCACCGATCCTGTCGGCGGCGGCTTCGTCGAGAGCCTAGCGCGGCCGGGCGGCCGGATTACCGGCTTCAGCGATTTCGAATACGGCATCGGCGGGAAATGGATGGAGCTGCTCAAGGAGATTGCGCCGAAGATTTCGAGCGTCACCGTCGTGGCCATGGCCGGGCATGCCGGCAACGCCGGCATCTTTCGCGTCATCGAAAGCGCCGCGCCGGCGCTCGGCGTCAGCCTGACCAGAGTGGAATTAGACAGGGACAGCAATGTCGGACGCGAGATCGGCACCGCGACCAAGGGACTGATCCTGCTGCCGAGCCCGATCGCGATCATGCACCGCGAAGCGATCCTGGCCTTGACGGCCGCACGACGGCTGCCGGCCTGTTTCCCGCTGCGCTACTTCGCGACGAGCGGCGGCCTGATGTCCTATGGCGTCGACCAGGTCGATGAATGGCGCATGGCGGCCGCTTATGTCGCGCGCATCCTGCGCGGAGAAAAGCCGGCGGATCTCCCGGTGCAGCAGCCGAGCAAGTTTGAATTCGTCATCAATCTCAAGACCGCGCACGCGCTCGGCCTCGACGTGCCGCCGTGGCTGCTGGCGAGTGCTGATGAGGTGATTCAGTAGGCGGCCACAGCGGCCGCCTCGGGACCAAAGACGTGGATGGCCGGGACAAGCCCGGCCATGACGATGAGCAAGCGCAGACCTACCCCCGCAGTGTCGCCAAATCCACCGGCCCCTTGAACAGGCCGCCGATCAGCTTCAGTGCGTCCGCGGCGTGCGCCTCACTCCACCCGCCGTGTTTGCAGCTCAGCACGAATTTCTGCTCGATGTCGGCGCGGGTGAGTGGCTCGTGGGCGCCGCCGCGCATATAGGGCTGGCGCTCTTCGATCACCGTCCCGTCGCGCAAGGTGGCGCGGATGTGGCCGGTGAAGTTCTTCGGATAAGGGTTGTTGGGATCGATCTGAAAACGCACCTTGCCGGCGACCGCCAGCACGGCGGGATCCTTCACCGCTTCTTCCGTGAAATCGCCCAAGCCGACATTGCCGCGAACGAAGCCCGCGGCGATGCAATAGGGCGTCGAGAATTTTCCGGCGTAGCCGTTGGCCGGCTTCTGCTTGGCGGCGAGCGGCTCCCACAGCCGGTGCACGGTGCCCTCGCCGACTTCGCAGACCATGTCCTTGATGTCGTCGGCCTTGACGCGCTTGGCGAGCCGCCGCGCGCAATCGATATAGGGATGCGTCATGGTCCCGCACGGATAGGGCTTGAAGGCGAGCGTCTCGGTGACCCACTCGGTGCCGAACGTGTCGGCGATCAGCGTGTAGTCGCCCCTGGTGGTGGTATTGGCGAAGCCGTGAAAGAAACCGTGCACGCCTTCGAACACCGTGCGCGGACCCAGGAAACCGGCGCGGCCGAGCAGCCCGGCGCGCAGCCCCGATTGCGCCGCCCAGCCGGCATGCAGCCGCTTGGTCCACGCGCCTTCGGCGAGATATTCGATGATGCCCGACGCCATCGAGCCGACGGTGCCCAGCGCATCGACCAGTTGGCGCTCGTTCAATTTCAGCGCCGCGCCGACGCCGGCCGCGGCGCCGACCGCGCCGAACACGGCGGTCGGATGAAATCCGGCTTTGTGGGTGAGGGTCGGCGCGACCGTGGAGAGCCGGCACATGGTCTCTACGCCGACGGCAATGCCGAGCAGCGCTGCTTCGCCCGACAGCTTGTGCCGCTCGCAGGCCGCGAGCACCGCCGGCACGATGACCGCGCCGGTATGGATCGGTCCGCCTTCGAACGTGTCGTCGAAATCCTCGCCGTGGATCGCCGTTCCGTTCACGATCGCGGCGGCAGCCGCGCTTAAAGTGCGGCCATGGCCGATCGCGGTGCAGGGCCCGTCATCGTCGCAGGCCGAAAGCGCCGCCTGCACATAGTCCTCGTTGCGCGCGGTGACGGCAAGCCCGGTGACATCGATGACAAGCTCTTCGCACTTCGCCCGCACGGCCGGCGGCAGTTTCGCCGCGTCGAGCGCGCAAATCTTGCGCGCGAGTTGCTCGGCAATGGCGATTTTGGGCAGCGCTTCCGAAGCCATATACAGTCTCGCTTTCGAGGAAATGGGCCGGAACGGCCCTTATTGGATGTGTCGACCCGGCAATGACTTACCGCGCCGGAGAAACCTTTTCGAGCCCCGGCGCGACTAACGATTTGCCGGTCCTTGTCGGGGCCGGTCTATTCTCTTGCTGTCCATTGCCATGCCGTCGGGAGGCCCTCATGCGCCGTATCTCCCTCCTTGTCACCGCCTGTCTCATCACCGGTCTTGCTCCGATTCTTGCGCCGTTCGCGATCTCCGCGGCGCGGGCCGATGCCGGCAATGCCGACATTTGCGCCTCGACCGACGATGATGCGTTCCCGCCGCAGCGGCGCATCGAGGCCTGTGGCGCGCTGATCGCGACGCTGCAGGATCAGCCGGCACCGCTCGCCGCGGCTTTGGTCAATCGCGGCACGGTCTATTGGTATATCGACCGGGTGCAGCTGGCGCTTGCCGACTTCGATCGCGCCATCGCGCTCGATCCGAAGAACGAGGCGGCGTTCCGCGAACGCTCGAACACCTACCGGACCATGGGCCGGCTCGACAAGGCGCTGCCCGACGCCAATGAAGCGGTGCGGCTCAATCCCAACGACGCGCAGGCCTTCGAGAAGCGCGGCGACGTGTTCTTCGACAACAAGCAATACGATCGCGCCATCGCCGACTACAACGAAGCGCTGCGGCTCGCGCCGAACGAACTCGCTGGCCTACATGGATCGCGGCGCCGCCAATTATTCCAAAGGCGATTATCAGGCGGCGATCGCCGATCTGAGCGAGGCCATCCGGCTCGATCCGAAGAATGCGCGCGCCTATACCAATCGCGGCGCCGCCTACAAGAAGCTCGGCCGCTCCGAGCAGTCGCTCGCCGACGACTCTGCCGCGATCAAGCTCGATCCGTCACACCCGGAATTCTTCGACAATCGCGGCCTGGATTACGCCGCCAATGGCGATTACGACCGCGCCATCAGCGATTATAACGAGGCGATCCGGCTCAAGCCGCAGGCGAATTTCCTGACCAATCGCGGCGATTCCTATTATCACAAGGGCGATGTCGACCGCGCCATCGCCGATTACGATCGCGCCATCGCGCTCGATCCGGGCTTTATCCTTGCCTACAACAATCGCGGCGCCGCCTATGACAAGAAAGGCGATCTCGACCGCGCCATCGCCGACTATCAGGCGGTGTTGCGCATCGATCCGCATTCCGATCTCACCGCCGAGAATCTCGCCGATGCGCGGCAGAAGCGCGACCGGCGTCTCGCCGCCGGCGGCGACAGTTCGGCGACCGTGCTGCCGACCTTCGATTGCGGCAGCGGCGAAGCTCGGCGTCGAGAAGGCGATCTGCTCGGATCCGGAATTGGCGCGGCTCGATCGCGAGATCAATTCCGCCTACAAGGCGGCGCTTGCCAGCCGCGACAGCAAGGCCGGCGCGAAACTGCGCGACCAGCAGCGCGACTTCATCGCCGCGCGCAACAAGTCGTTCGGCAATCCGCGCTACAATCTCAAGCACGAGATGGACGCGCGTCTCGACGCGCTGCGCGACACCAGCGCCAACCTGTCGCGCTAAGGCTTCTCTCGGCCGAATCGAGCGCGGATTTTTGTCCTGATTTTTGTCCGGGCCGGACCAAGCCGTTTCGCGCCGGCCAAGCCCGCCGACGGGCTGCCCAAAGTGCGCTCTGCGACGCCGCCCGAGGCGGCCGCCGCATTATGGTGAAAATGTGATTAAAATCAGTAGCTTGGTACCACGCTAAGTGTTGCCGCAAATCCACAGCGGGACGAAATGCGGCAGGGGAAGGCCAAATTCATTAATCAGTAGGCACGTTTTCCGCCAAACGGCGTTATACCTTCCGCCACACATACGGGGAGACGGGCTATGAAACGAATTCTTCTTGCCAGCGCAGCGCTGCTTGCTTTCATCGGTGTCGCGAAAGCCGCCGACCTGCCGGCGCGCGTTCAGGCGCCGCCGCCCATGATGCCGGTGGCAGTGCCGCCGTCCTGGACCGGCTTTTATGTCGGCGCGGGCTGGGGCTACGGCGTGTCGGACACGAATTCGAGCGTGGTGCCGAGCACTGGCGTCATCCAGGGCACGACCAATAACGGCGCCAGGGGTTGGCTCGGCATGGCCGATGTCGGCTACGACTATCAGTTCAACGTCGGCGGCTGGAATCTCGTGGCTGGCGTGCTTGCCGATTACAACTTCGGCAATATGACCGGCACCTGGAATTTCACCGCGGCGCCCGGCGCCGGCTTCACGACGCTGACCGGCGTCGAGAAAGAGAAGTCGTTCTGGGATGCCGGTGGCCGCATCGGCTGGCTGATCACGCCGGACATTCTGTCGTATTTCAGCGGCGGCTATAGCTCGGCGCATTTCAACGGCATCACGCTGCAGCCGTTTGCTGCGCCAATGTCGGTGGGCTCGCACAATTACAGCGGCTGGTTCACCGGCGCCGGCATCGAGACCAAGATCCAGTCGATTCCCGGACTGTACTTCAACACCGAATATCGTTTCACCAGCTATGGCAACGCCACCCTGCCGATCTCAGGCGCGACTGCCGTCGGCAACTTTGGCGCCCCGACGAGCCTGAAACTCCAGCCGTCACAGCAGACGGTGATGTCGGGCGTCCACTACAAGTTCAGCTGGTAATCAGCGCCGCGATAACGACGAAACGTAAAACGGCCGGGCACCCGCCCGGCCGTTTTGATTCGTGGTTCAACGTTTCCCGGGCGCAGTGCAGCACGAAGCGAAGCGGAGTGATGCGCTGCAGACCCGGGATCGTCACAAACTCAGTGCCGAGCTTGCGAAGACCCCGGATCTTCGGTGCACCGCTTCGCGCTGCACCGCGTCCGGGGAACGCGATCAGTATTTCGCCGAGATCGGCAGCTCCTCCGCCGGGAACAGCGAGATCAGCGTGCAGCCCTTGTCGGTGACGACGACCTCTTCCTCGATGCGTGCGGCCGAGTAGCCGTCTTTCGCCGGGCAATAGGTCTCGATCGCGAACACCATGCCTTCCTTGATCTCGGTCGGATGATCCATCGACACCACGCGCGAGATGATCGGCCGCTCGTGCAGATTGAGCCCGAGCCCGTGAGCGAATTGCAGGCCGAAGGCCGCCATTTCATCGGGGAAGCCGAACTCGTTCGCCTTCGGGAACACCTCGCAGATATGCGCGGTCGAGGCGCCGGGCTTGATGCGGGCGATGGCATTGTCGAGCCATTCGCGCGCCATCTTGTAGGCGTCGCGCTGATCGTCGGTGGCGCGCACGACATTGAAGGTGCGGTAATAGCAGGTGCGATAGCCCATGAACGACTGCAGGATGTCGAAAAAGGCCTGGTCGCCGGGGCGGATCATGCGGTCGGTGAAATTGTGCGGATGCGGCGAGCAGCGCTCGCCGGACACGGCATTGACCGCTTCGACGTCGTCGGAGCCGTGGGTGTAGAGGAACTTGTTGACCTCGGCGACGATGTCGTTTTCGCGCACGCCCGGCCGCAGCATTTCGTTGACGACGTCATAGGCGCCGTCGACCATCGCGGCGGCGCGGTTCAAGAGCGCGATCTCGTCGGAGGATTTCACCTCGCGGGCCGAGAGCATCACCTGCTGGCCGTCCTTGATCTTGAGCCCGGCCTTTTCCAGTTCGAACAGCATCGGCGGCTCGATGATGTCGACGCCGATCGGCATCTTGGCGACGCCGGCCGCTTTCAGAATCGAGGCCATTTCCTCGGCGTGCCGCTTCATCAGGCCGAAGGCGGGATCGACGGTGCCGCGCAAGCCCACCAGACCGGCCTTGCAGTTCTCGGGCTTGAGCCACGGCGAATAGAGCTTGTGGTGCACGGCCGCAGAGCCGAAGTCCCACAGGATCGGATCGCCGCCGCGCGTCAACAGCGCAAAGCGCGAGAGCTTGTCACGGGCCCATTCACCGATCTTAGTCGAGGTGACGTAGCGGATATTGTTATCGTCGAACAACAAAAGCGCGCCGAGATCGGACGCCTCCAGCGCCGCCTGGGCGCGGGCGAGCCGGTAGCGGTGCATGCGCCGGTAATCGACGCGCTCCTCGAAGTCGACGCCCATGGTGCCGAGCACCGGCAGATGGCGGCCCCAATTGTAGCGCGGGTTGATGTCTTCTGCGGTGATCTTGATCGGATCACGCTTGGTGATGTCGTCCATAGCAGGCTCCTTGGCGTCCTAACTCACTATATCCGTTTCCCGGGCCCAGTGTAGCACGTAGCCTAGCATACGATGCACGGCAGCTGACGGACCGCTGCGGGTTCAGAAGCTTGAACCGGCGTGTTTGAAGCGCGGGCCGCGGCTCACGCCGGCATCGGAATCGGCCCCATATCCTTGGGCACCTTGTAGCCCTTCTGCACCGCCGGGCGATTGGCAACCGCCACATACCACCGCTTGACGTTGGCATATTTGCTCATGTCGACGGTCTGCCATTCGAAGCGCGAGATCCACGGCCACAGCGCCATGTCGGCGATCGAATAATCGCCGGCGACGTATTCGTGCTGCGCCAGCTGCTTGTCGAGCACACCGTAGAGCCGGTGCGCTTCCTTCAGATACCGCTCCTCGGCATAGGGCGCCTTGCCGGGATTGTATTTCACGAAGTGATGCACCTGACCGAGCATGGGGCCCGGACCGCCCATCTGCCACATCAGCCATTCGATGGTGTGGTAGCGCGCGTCGCCGGATTTCGGCAGGAACTTGCCGGTCTTGTCGGCGAGATAGATCAGGATCGCGCCGGATTCCATCAGGCTCATGCCGTTGTCGCGGTCGACAATGGCCGGGATGCGGTTGTTCGGGCTGATTTTGAGGAAATCCGGCTTGAACTGCTCGTCCTTGGAAATGTCGACCGGATGCACGGTGTAAGGCAGGCCCATTTCCTCGAGCGCGATGGACGCCTTGCGGCCGTTCGGCGTGGTCCAGGTGTAAAGATCAATCACGGATACGTTTCCTAGCTTTGTTTTGAAGGCGGGTGTTTGAATACAGGTCTTGTGGCTTGCCGCTCATTCCCGCGCAAGCGGGAATCCAGCCTGCCTGCGCAGGGAAAAGGGCTGGGTCCCCGCCTCCGCGGGGACGAGCGGCGGAGGGCTCTAGGCGGCGGTCTTTTTGCCCCAAAGCCGGGCGGAAGCGATATCCGCCCCGTCGCGGATCGCCTTGAGCTTGAGCCAGACCGCGGGCTCGATGACCCATTCGCGGCGGGTGAAGGTGCCGAAGCCGCAATCGCTCGAGGCGACGACGCGCTCGCGGTCGCCGACGGTCGCAACCGCCTCCTCGATCCGCCTCGCCACTACTTCCGGATGCTCGACGAAATTCGAGGTGGTCTCGACCACGCCAGGAATGAGGATCATGTCCTTGGGAAACGGCACGCGCTTGAGCGCGGCATATTCATGGGCGTGGCGCGGATTGGAGAACTCGATCGACAGCGCGCCGACCTTGGCCTGGTAGAGCGCCGGCAGAATCTTGTCGAGCGCGATGTCGTGGATATGCGGGCCTTCCCAATTGCCGTAACAAATATGCAGCCGCACGCGATCTTTCGGAATGCCCTCGATGCCTTTGTTGATCGCCTCGACATGGCGCTCGCAGCGCTTGATGAAATCCGCATCCGACAGATCGCGGTACATCATGGTGCGGTCCATGGCGAGATCGGGCGCGTCGATCTGCAGCACGATGCCGGCTTTGTGGATGGTCTGGTATTCGTTCTTCATCTCGCGCGCCAGCGCATCGAGATAGGCGTCGTGACTGTCGTAGTGCGCGTTGAGCATCGTCGTCGAAATGATGCCGGGCGACGGCGCGGTCATGAAGCGCTCGGAGAAGGCATGCAATTCGTCGGCGATCTTGTTGAAGCCTGAGGTTTCGTCCTGGATCGGCTTGAGGTCCTTGTATTTAATCTCGCCTTGCGCCTCGGGCGCGCCCTGCTGGCTCTTCGGCGGATTGGGAAAGCGCCGCATCAGATAAGCGAGCAGCTCGGGAAATTCCTCGAACTCCTTGCCGCGGCGGCGCTTCGACACGCCGGCGAAGCCGGTCATGCGCTGCGGCACGTAGGTCTGGAAACCGATGCGGCGCTGCTCGCCGTCATTGCCGATATCGATGCCGGCCGCGACTTGCTTCTGCACGACATGGCGGACCGCCTTGTCCATCTCGCTCGCCATCAGCTTTGCGTCATAGGTCTTGCCTTCCTCCTGCACGATCAGAAGGTCGCTCAAGGTCTCGTTGCGCGGCAGGCTGCCGACATGAGTGGTGAGAATGCGGTCGCGGCTCAAGATCATACGGTAGGCTCCGGCGAAAGGTTATGCTGGGCCGTTGTCATAGCGCAATTTCGCGCCGATGACAGGCCGTTTTCCGCGACACTTTGCATGCGGCATTGCCGCAGATTTTTTAGCTCGGCATAATGTCGGTCAATGGGCAACGAGTGGGCAAAAAGACCCGCAGAGCCACCTCAGGGGAACGCCACGATGAATGCCGCGCAAGCTGCGAGCGCCATACCGCGCGACTACAATTTCGCCGCCGACATCCTCAAGCGCAATCTCGATGCCGGCAGGGCCGAGAAAATCGCCTTCATCGATCATCGCGGCAAATACAGCTATGCCGATCTCGCCGAGCGCGCCGAGCGCTTCGGCCACGTGCTGCGCTCGCTGCGCATCCGCCGCGAAGAGCGCATGCTGATGTGCCTCTTCGACACCATCGACTGGCCGACCGCGTTTCTCGGCGCCATCAAGGCCGGCGTGGTGGCGGTGCCGGTCAACACGCTGATGACCGAGGACGATTACTGTTTCATGCTGCGCGACAGCCGCGCCCGGCTGCTGGTCGTCTCCGAGGATCTGCTGCCGAAATTCAACAAGGCGATCCGCGAGTCGGAAGATCTCGAACACATCATCGTCTCCGGCGCCGCGTCGCAGGGCGGTCCGCCGCGCTTCGACGATCTGTTGGCGCAGGCCTCGACCAAGCCGGCGACGGCGCCGACCACCCGCGACGACATGTGCTTCTGGCTCTACACGTCAGGCTCGACCGGCCGGCCGAAGGGCGCGGTGCACACGCATGCCGATCTCAAGCTCACCGACGACCTCTATGCCGGACCGCTACTCGGCATCACCGAGAGCGACATCTGCTATTCGGTGGCGAAATTGTTCTTCGCCTATGGGCTCGGCAATGCACTGACTTTTCCGATGTCGGCCGGCGCCACCACGGTGCTGCTGCGGGACCGGCCGACGCCGGACCTGGTCGCCGATGTTCTCAAGAAGCATCAGGTCAGCGTGTTCTACGCCGTGCCGACTTTCTATGCCGGCTTCCTGGCGAGCCCGGCGGCGCCGCAGCAGAGCGAAGTCAAGCTGCGGCGCTGCGTCTCGGCCGGCGAAGCGCTGCCGCCGGAGATCGGCCGGCGCTGGAGCGAGCGCTACGGCACCGACATTCTCGACGGCCTCGGCTCGACCGAGATGCTGCACATCTTCCTCAGCAACCGGCCGGGCGAGGTGAGACACGGCACCTCCGGCAAGCCGGTGCCGGGCTACGACATCCGCCTGATCGACGACGACGGCGCGGTCGTCAAAAGCCGCGGCGAGATGGGCGAATTGCAGGTGCGCGGTCCGACCAGCGCGATGATGTACTGGAACAATCGCGAGCAGTCGCGCGCCACGTTCCTCGGCGAATGGACGCGCTCCGGCGACAAATATGTCGAGGACGACGACGGCTATTTCGTTTACTGCGGCCGGCGCGACGACATGCTGAAAGTCTCAGGCATGTACGTGTCGCCGTTCGAGGTGGAAGGCGTGCTGCAGAGCCATCCCGACGTGCTCGAAGCCGCGGTGGTCGGCTGGCCCGACGTCGACGCCCTGATCAAGCCCAAGGCGTTCGTGGTATTGAAAACCCCGAGCTTGGCTTGCGCCGACTTTGCCCAAAAACTCCAGGACGAATGCCGGCAAAAACTCGCGGTCTACAAATATCCGCGCTGGATCGAGTTCCGCGCCGAGTTGCCCAAGACGGCGACCGGGAAGATCCAGAGATTTAAGCTGCGGGCGGAAGCGGACGCCAAGTAGCCCGTATCAAGTAGCCCGTATTATGATGCGTGATCCCATCCTGATCGTCGGCGGCGGACTCGGCGGGCTCACGACGGCGCTGGCTTTGGCGCGCCGCGGCCACGCGACCCGTGTGCTGGAGGGGGCGCCGGAATTCGGCGCCATCGGCTACGGCATACAATTCGGCCCGAACGTGTTTCACGTGTTCGAAAGTCTCGGTCTCATGGACGCGGTCCTTGCCATCGCGGATTCGCCCACGGCCGTAGTGATGCTGGATGCGCTCAACGGCCGAGAGCTGGTCAGAATTCCGACGGGAGCGTCGCTGCGCGCACGGTTCAAATATCCCTACATCATCGTTCACCGCATCGATCTGCATAACGTGCTGCTTGATGCCTGCCGGCGCTGCGACGCGATCGAGCTTGTGGCGGAAGCCATGGTGACCGGCTTCGAGGATCACGGCGACCGCGTTACCGCGACAACGGCGGATGGCCGCACATTCCCCGGCGCGGCATTGTTGGCGGCCGATGGCATTCGCTCGCTGTTCCGGCCAAAACTCGTCGGCGACAGCGAACCGCGTCCGGTCGGCTATGCGGCGCTGCGCACCATCGTGCCGATCGAAAAGCTCGACATCGATATCCCGCGCGACAGCGTCGTATTGTGGAGCGGACCGGGTTATCACGTCATCCATTACCCGCTGCGGCACGGCACGCAATTCAACATCGTCGCGGTATTTCGCACTTCGACGCATGCCGAGAAGGCCGATGCCGCAACCACCCGGGCCGAACTCGAACAGATCTACCGCGATGCCCATCCTTCTGTGCGCGCGCTGAACGCGATGATGGACTTGCGCTGGCGCCGATCGGTCGCCGATCGCGACCCGGTACGGCATTGGCACAAAGGCCGCGTCGTGCTGCTTGGCGACGCCGCGCACGCGCCGCTGCAATCGCTAGCGCAAGGCGCCGGCATGGCGATCGAGGATGGACTTTGTCTTGCCGAAGCGATCCACGCCACTGACGGCGATTTCGTCACGGCGTTCCGCCGCTTCGAGACGCTCCGGCTGGCGCGAACCGCGCGCGTACAGCTCGAATCCCGCGCCATGTGGCATTGGCTGCTACACGCCGAAGGCGTTGCCCGAGACGTGCGCGACGCGACGGTGGCCGATTGGGACGAGGCGCACATGTTCGACTGCCTGTCCTGGCTTTATCGCGGCGCGAGTGCCGGGTAAGCCGGTTCATCAAGCTTTCATTTCGAAACTTATGTGGTCGCACTACCTATCCGGCTGTTCCGCCTGCAAAGGCCTGGGAAAGTCCCGCTCGGCCGCAGCCGCAAGCTCCTGTTCCTTGCGCCGCCAATAGACGATCATCGAGGCCACCACGATAACCCCGACCGCTGCCAGCCCGACCGCGAATGGTCGTGCAAATTTCTCGACACCCTTTCCGAGATAATATGCGCCAAGCCCGTAAAACAATGCCCAGACCACCGCACCGGCGCTGTTGGCAATCATGAAGTTGCGGAACGGCATCCGGTTTGCGCCCGCAATGAATCCGATGACCGATCGCACCACAGCGAGAAAACGAGCAAAGAGGACAACTATCATTCCCTGACGCCGGAACAGATACTGGGCGATCTTTATTCTTGTTTCGGTCAGTCCGATGTAGGAGCCATAGCGAAGCAGCAGCAGATATCCGTATCGATCGCCGATCCAGAAGCTGATGGCGCTACCCAGTATCGCTCCTGAGATGGCGGCGAAAAGGACGAGGGCGATGCCAAGCTCCTGCGTCGTCCCGGCGAAAATCGCGGCGCTCACCAGGATCGTCTCTCCCGGCAACGGCAGACCAATCGATTCCAGGAACACAAGCGCGAACACGATCCAAGCGCCGTATTGGTGGATCAGCTCCTTCATGATCGAGCCTATCCGCGAGCGCGGGTTAAGGGGGCGATCGAGAGCGAAACGCTTATCGCGAAGCCACGGTGATATTGCCCATCACCCAGAGAACCACAGCCGCGACGAGCCCTGCGCCGGCGAACGCGCCCGATACAACGGCCGCGCTGAAGAGAATCACTCCTAGCGCATACGCGATCCTGTCGAGCGCCCTCCATGGATGGGTCCCGTCGGTTGTTCCCCAACCACTAACGCTACGGGAGCGGATGGGTTTCAAGGAGACGGACTAATGTCAGAGAGCCTCACGGTGCTCCGCAGGCACTCCATAACCCTGGAAGGCTCGCCTGGGGGTCGGGCCCCCGCGCGGCGAAAAGCCCGACTATACCGGCCTTGATGTGATCATCGTCCGCGATGACAAGATCGCGGCGCTCTACGTTTTTCTCGACAGCCAACCAACTTAAAGCAACGCACCCGACAGATCAGAACTCCTGCCAGGCCGGATCCTGCTTGAGCGCAGTCTGAGACGTCGTCCGCATCTGCGCGACCGGCGCGTGAGCGGCCGCACCGTCCGGCTTGCCGTCGTGCGCCTTGGTGTCGTGTGTCTTCTCTGGCGCTTTGCCATTGGCGGCCGGTTTCGGCTGCGGGGCGGTTTTGGCAGGCGCAGCGCGCCGGGCCGACGACTTGGCCGCGGACTGCTCGACGGCCTCGTCGAGTTTGAAGGCGGAGATGCGCTGATCCATGGCGCTCGCCTGATCTTCCAGCGCCTTGGCGGTCGCCGCGTTTTCCTCGACCAGGGCCGAGTTCTGCTGCGTCACCTCGTCCATCTGCGCGAGCGCCTTGCCGACTTGCTCGATGCCGCCGGACTGTTCGGCGCTGGCGCTGGCGATATCGGCAACGATCTCGGCGACCTTCTTGATCGAATCGACGATGCCGGTGAGCGAGTTCGCCGGTCTTGTTGACGAGATCCACGCCCTCTTTGACCTGGCCGTTGGAGTTGGTGATCAGATCCTTGATGTCCTTGGCGGCCTGCGAGGAGCGTTGGGCGAGCGTGCGCACTTCCGACGCCACCACGGCGAAGCCGCGGCCGGCCTCGCCGGCGCGCGCGGCTTCGACGGCCGCATTGAGCGCGAGCAGGTTGGTCTGGCGTGCGATCTCGTCGATGACCCCGATAATGTCGGAAATCTTGCGCGAGGATTCCTCGATCCGCGCCATGGCCTCGACCGCCCGCGCCACGACCTCGCCACCCTTTTCGGCGACCTGGCGGGTATCCGCGGCCGATTGATTGGCCATTTGCGCGTTCTCGGCGTTGCGCTTCACGGTGGCGGAAATTTCCTCCATCGACGCCGAGGTCTGTTCGAGGCTGGCGGCCTGCTCCTCGGTACGCTGCGACAGGTCGGTGGTGCTCGTCGAGATTTCCGCCGACGCATTGGTGACCTCGCGCGCCGACGCCCTGATCTCGGCGATGGTCGAGCCCATCCGCTCCGCGGTCTTGTTGGCATTGTCCTTCAACCGCGCGAAGTTGCCCTGATATTGGGCGGTGATGCGCTCGGTGAGGTTACCGTCGGCAAGCGCGTTGAGCACGCGGATCAGATCCTCGAGCGCAGACGCCACGTTCTCGCACAGCGAATTGATCGCGGTGCCGACATTGAGCACGAGCCCCGTCTTGCCGTCGAGATCGACGCGCTGCGAGAAGTCGCCGGCGACGGCGGCCTGCACGATGCCACCGACGGCGGCTTCGAAGTCGCTCGTCATTTTCGCCATTGCCGCTTCGCGGTCTGCCGCCGCGCGCAGCTCGCTTTCCTTCTGCTCCGCTTCCATCTTCTCGATGCGGATCAGATTTTCCTTGAAGGTCTGGGCGGCGCGGGCGTTGTCGCCGACCTCGTCGCGATAATCGGCGAAGGGAATATCCACGGCCTTGTTGCCGTTGGCGAGCTCGGTGAGCACTTGCGAAACCTTGCCGAGCGGCTTGGCGATGCCGAACTGGCCGATGACGAAGCCGAGGACCAGGCCGGTAAGGATGCCGATGCCGGCGACCGCAATCATCAACATCGAGACGTGGCTGCGCTCGGCCTCGGCTTCCTGGCTCACCGCACTGATGCGCTTGTCATAGACGCTGATGAAGTTTCTGATGTGGTTGCGGATGCCCTCCGCCTGCTTATCGCTGACCAGCGCCGCATCGTGGAGCTTGCCGAGCTCCTGCGTCATCTGAAAATCCTTCACGCCGTCCGCGGCCTGGTAGACCGCTTCGAGCTGCCGGGTGTAATCGGAAACGGCCTTCTCGATCTCGGCAAGACGCTGCTTGGACTCCGGGGTGGTTACCTCTTTTTGCAGCGCCCCAATGCGCTCCCTGAACAGCTTGATCTCGGCATCAATCGCCGCTCGGGAATCGCGTTTGGTATCCGGCCGAGGATCGCTGGCCAGCAGGAACTGGGCGCGGTTGATCGCCAGAATATTCGTGTTCATGCGGGACAGCAGCAGCGCTTCGTTCCCGGTCCTTTCCACCAGACTGCTTTGCTCGCCGATCTGGTTCAGGGATGTGATGCCGAGAACCGCGATGCCGATCGCGACGCACGACAGCACAAATACGACGCCGAGAACCTTGGTCAGGACGCGGAATTTGCCGAGGAAGGACATGAATTTCTCCAGGAAACAAAAATCAGAGGCAAACCAGAGCTGCGATCAGGCCGCGAGCCCCGCCGAGATGTTTTCGCCCTCGTGTTCGAGCAGATGGCGCAGATCGATCAGCGCGATCATGGTGTCCTCGTGTGTAACCAGGCCGGACAGGAATTTGGCGGTGGACTGGGCAGTGCGCGGCACCGGCTGCACTTTGGCCGCGTCAAACGACACGATGTCGAGCACCCGGTCGGCCAGAAGACCGACCTGACGCCCGTTGATCTGCACGACGATGACGATGTGGGTCGGACTGCATTCGGTCGGCCCGGCGCCGAAACGGCAGCGCAGGTCGACGACCGGCACCATGACGCCGCGCAGGTTGAGCACGCCGGAAACATATTCCGGCTGCTCCGGCAGCCGCGTCACCTTCGACCATTCCTTGATCTCGCGCACCGACATGATGTCGACGCCGTACTGGTCGTCGCCGATGGCGAAACTGATGAAATCGGCAAGACCGCTCGCGGCGTCGCTCTGCGCGTCTGGCCGATTGGGATCTGCGACTGATGAATCTGCGGCACGCGTCATGCGAAGCCCCCCCGCATCGACGCCGCAATGAACAACAAAGCGGCAACCGCCTAAAACGTCGCCGAAATTAGTTACGTCATCCTAAAAATGGAGATCACACCCGACGCAACTCATCGCAAACGCGTGTTGAAAAATCGGCTGCATATTTTTGTTGGCCGGCTCGTTTGCCGCTTTGTTTGTTACGGTTCTTCCACGTGGACGCCTGCCGCGAACAAACAAATAATCGAGCGTCTACGTAGTAACCCTAATGCGCCGCGAAGCACCGGCGGATGTCAGGACAAACCTGACAACAGTTTGCCGAAGCGATTCAGTTGAGCTTCACGTCGGCCGCCTTGATCACCGGCGCCCAGCGCGCGGTTTCGGCATCGATCACGGCGCGGAATTGCTCCGGTGAATTGCCGACCGGCTCCATGAACTGCAGCGCGAGCTTGTCGCGGACCGCTGGCGAGCGGATCGCCTCGGCGACGTCCTTGTTGATCTTGGCGACCAGCGCGGGCGGCGTCTTGCCCGGCGCGATGAAGCCCATCCAGGTATCGGCTTCGACATCGATGCCGCTCTCCTTCAAGGTCGGCAGATCCGGCAGGAACGGCGAGCGGCGGGCGAGCGACACCGCGAGCATCTTCACCTTGCCATCTTTTCCGAGCGGCACCACGGACGCCGCCGGCAGGCAGGCCATCTGCACATCGCCGCGTATCACCGCGGTCATCGCCTGCGGCGAGCCGGTGAACGGCACATGCACGATCTGCGTGCCGCTTTTCAACGCGATCGCCTCCATGGCGAGATGCGACAGCGAGCCGTTGCCGATCGAGCCGAAATCGTATTTGCCGGGCTCGCGCTTCAACAACGCAATGAGCTCGGCGACGCTGTTGGCGCCGAGACCGGGATTGACCGCGAGCACGCTCGGCATGGTGACGAGCTGCGTCACCGCGGCGATATCCTTCTTTGGATCGTAGGGCAGCGATGGAAACAGCAGCGCATTGATGGCGAGCGGCCCGCCGATGCTGACGCCGAGCGTCGTGCCATCCGGGTCGGCCTTGGCGACGGCATCGGTGCCGATATTGCCGCTGGCGCCGGGCTTGTTCTCGACGACGAAGGCGGACGCCGGATATTTCTGCTGCAGGCTCTCAGCGACAAGCCGCGCCACGATGTCGGGCGTCGAGCCCGGGCCGAACGGCACGATGATGCGCATGGTCTTGGCCGGCCAGTCTGGTCCCTTTTCTTGCGCCGAAGCAGGCGCGGGGGCGGCCAGCGCCGCCAAAACGAGGCCAAACAGAGCAACAAAAAGCTTCTTCATGTTTGTTTCCCGAGAAAGACGCCGTTGCGCTCGAGTGCTTGCTGCAGGCGCGGCACATCGATATCCGCCGGATCGGCGTTGCTGGCAAGCGCCAGATGCGCCGCCGTCGCCGCCGCCTCGCCCATGACGAAGCAAGCCCCGGAGACGCGCGCGGCCGACTGCCCTTCATGGGTCATCGAGGCGCAGCGGCCGGCGACCAGGAGATTCTCGGCGTTGCGCGGCAGCAGCATCCGATAGGGCAGATGGTTAAATCCGCGCGAGCCCGGAATATCCGGCCAACCCCAGATCACGTCGCCGGCGACATGGGCTTCGATCGGCCAGCCGTTGACGCCGATCGTGTCGTCGAAGCTGGCGCAGCCGAGCACGTCGTCGCGGGTGAGCGCATAGCGGCCGGTGATGCGGCGGGTTTCGCGGATGCCGAGCTGCGGCGGGATATCGACCACGTAAGCGTCAGCAAAGCCGGGCGCATTGGCCTTGAGGAATTCAAAGAAGGCGAGCGCCTGGCGGCGGCCTTCGCTCTCGCCGGCACTCAATTCGCGCGCATCGGTGCCGTCGATGGCGCGGCCGTTGCCGGTTTTCAGCTGTGTGACGTTCACCCGCCATTCGGTCTCGTGCTTCATCGGCCGCACGATGGCGCCCTTGCGGGGGAATCGCATGCCGCGCTTTTCGGCTTCGTCCATCAGCGCCGGAATAGTCTTCCAGGCTTCGCCTGCGGCGGCCGGATCGACGCCGTTCAAGCGAAACATCATGGTCGGATAGAGCAGATGACCATTCGCATCGCCGATCTCGAACGGCGCACCGGCAAAATGCGCGAGATCGCCGTCGCCCGAGCAGTCGATGAAGATATCGCCGCGGACCGCGCTGCGGCCGGATTTGGTTTCGACGAGAAGCGCGTCGATCCGCTTGCCGTTCATCGCCGTGCGGACCGCGAGCGCATGAAACAAGACGCCGACCTTGCGCGCGGCAAGCAGATCGTCGGCCGCACATTTGTAGGCGGCGGTGTCGTAAGCCTGCGCCTTGGTCTTGCCGAAGATCAGATGCGGTTCGTTGAGACCGCCGAGCCTGTCGATGCGCGCCAGCAGATCGTCGGCGACACCGTGCACGACCTGACGGATATCGCCGTGCACGTTGGCATGAAGCCCGCAGAAATTGGTGACGCCGGCGGCGGTGCCCATGCCGCCCAGAAAACCGTAGCGTTCGATGAGAAGCGTTTTCCGCCCAAGCGCGCCAGCGGCCGCAGCGGCTGCGATTCCGGCGGGACCGCCGCCGAGGACGACAACCTCGTAGGCGCCGAAGATCGGCGTCTCACGCGCAGGCTCGGTGATGCTCGGCACGCGCTGCCCCGGCAATGCTCTCACTCCCCACCGATATGGGCGCCTTTCTCGGCCACCGAGCGTTTCATCACCAGCACCACGGGCACGAGCACCAGCGCCACCACGGCCAGCAGCCAAAAGATATCGAAATAGGCCAGTGCGGACGATTGCTGATCGCGCAGATTCTCGAGCGCCTGCACGGCCAGTTGCTGCGCGGCAACCGGATCGCCGGTCTGCTGCAGGAACGTTGCCTGAGCCTGATCGAGAAAGGACTGCGTCGCCGGGCTGAAAGGATCGAGCGATTTGCCAAGCCGCAAGCTGTGGAATTGATTGCGGCGTTCCTGCACCGTCTGCGCCAACGACGTGCCGACGCTGCCGCCCTCGTTGCGCAACAGACTCAACAGACCTACAGCCGCGCCGCGCAACGCCATCGGCGTATAGAGATAGGCCGCGACATTTGCCGGCGCAAAACATATCGACAATCCCAGCACCAGGACGACCCGCGGCCAGACGACCTGGTCCGGACTGATGTCGAGGTTCATCTGCGACATCCAATAATTGCTGACCGCCATCAGCATCAGTCCCATGCCGATCAACCAGCGGGCGTCGACCTTGCGGCCCAGCATGAGACCGATGATCGGCATGGCAAGGAGCGCGAAGAAGCCGGACGGCGACATCACCAGTCCGGCGTGCAGGGCGTCGTAACCGAACAGAGATTGAAGTAGGCCGGGCAACGACGTGCTGGCGCCGAACAGCACCGCATAGGCGCAAAAAATGATGACGCAGGAGGCGGCGAAGTTGCGCTCGGCCAACGGCCGGAAATTGACCACGGGATTGGGATTGCGCAACTCCCAGAACACCAGCCCGACGAGACCGACCACGAAAAGCGTGGCCAGTGTCTGCACGCGCCAGAATGGATCGCCGAGCCAGTCCCACTCCTGACCTTTGCTGAGCATCACTTCCCAGCAGACCATGACGACAACGAGCAGCAACAGACCGAGCGAGTCGAAATAGAACGGCTGCCGCTTTAATTCCGCACGCTCTTGAACAAGGTAATCCGGGTCACGGAGAAGGAAGTAGCATCCGGCAAACGCGATGACACCGATCGGCACGTTGATCAGAAACACCCATCGCCACTGATACTGGTCCGTCAGCCAGCCGCCGAGCGTCGGGCCGATGACCGGCGCGAGCAGCGCCGCCAGACCGAACAGCGTCATCGCCGTGCCCTGCTTCTCCCGCGGGAAGGCGTCGAGCAGCACGGCCTGACTGGAAGGCTGCAGACCGCCGCCGGCAAGGCCCTGGATCACGCGGAACAGGATGAGTTGGCCGAGACTGGTGGCCATTCCGCACAGTGCCGAAGCGAGCGTGAACACGGCAATCGACATCAGGAAATAGTTGCGGCGGCCGAGATGCGCCGACAGCCAGCCAGTGATCGGCAGGATGATGGCGTTGGCGGCAAGGTAACTGGTGATGACCCATTCGCCGTCATCGACCGTCGCCGACAGACCACCGGCGATGTAACGCAGCGCCACGAGCGCGATGGTGGTGTCGAGCACCTCCATGAAAGTCGGCACCACGACGATTGCGGCTACCGCCCAGGGGTTGGTCCCTGCGCGCGATCTCGGGGCCGCAAGGACCGCGTCCGTCATTTCTGGGCGCTCGCCGCGCCGGGTACTGCCGATTGCGGCACGGGACTTTGCAGAAACTTTCCAGCATCGGGCCCGGTCGGCGGCGTCTTGAGGTCGACATAGGGAACGACCGACGTCCCAATGAAGAGCGGATTTTTATTTGGGTCGTAGTCGGTCAAATCGATGCGGACCGGCAGCCGCTGCACCACTTTGACGAAATTGCCGGTGGCATTCTGCGGCGGCAGCAGCGCCAGCGTCGATCCGGTCCCCATCGTGAAGCCGGAGACGCGTCCCTTGAAGACGTGGCGGCCGCCGTACATGTCGACATACAGATCGACCGACTGGCCGATGCGCAAATCGCGCAGCTGCGTCTCCTTGAAATTGGCATCGACCCAGATCTCGTCGAGCGACCGGAGCGCCATCAGGTTCTGCCCGACCTGCACGTTGTTGCCCGCATTGACGTTGCGGCGTGTCACAACGCCATCGATGTCGGCGACGACATCGCAGTAACGAAGGTCGAGTTGCGCCTGGACGAGATCGCGCTTGGCGGCTTCGAGCTTGGCTTCCGCCTGCTTGACGGCCGGCGCATCATCCGTAAATCCGGCGAGTGTACGGTTGACATCGCCTTGATCCAGGCTTTCGAACTGTTTGAGCATCGCCTTCGGCAGCTGCTCATAGGAATGAGAAACGCCAAGCTGCGCCGCCGTCTGGATGAGAGCCGCTTGCGCCTCTCGGACGGAAGAGAAAGTCTGATCGAGATCGGGCGGCACCTCATTGAGATCTCCGCTTTCAGGCTGGGCCGGCAATCCCAAGGAGACGCGGAGCTGATGGACGTCCGCCTCGGCCTGGACGACTTCCGCCTGCGCGACTGAAAGCGCGGCTTGCCGTTGATCATACTGCTCCTGACTTACGGCCGCCTGCGGCAGCAATTTCTCTGCCCGGGCAAACTCAACTTGTGCCAACTTCAGCGTGGCCTTGCTTTTATCGAGCGCGGCACCGCGAGCATGCAAAGAGGCCACGCGGTTGTCGACGTCATCCATGGCATTCTTCAATTGCCAGAATTGGCTCCTGGCTTGTGCTTCAACACCGCGCACCGCAGCTTTGGCGGCCGCAAGGTCGGCCTGCGCGGTGTCGACGGCCGCCTTCTTCACGGCGACTGCGTCCTCGAAAGGCTCCTTGTCCAGCGCGACGAGAATGTCGCCCTTGCGGACGCGATTGTTGTCGTCCACCAGAACCCGCGACACCTGGCCGTGGACGCGCGCGGCGACGAACGTCACGTGACCGTTCACGTAGGCGTCGTCGGTCGAAACGGTGTCGAGACTTTGCCGGATCCACGGGATGCCGAACACGAGAGCGATCAGCAGGACCGCAGCGCCCACGGCTCCGATCAGGAGCTTTCGCCGCCGCGCGGCAGGCTGAGGGGCGGGAGGTCCGGGGTCGGAAGGCTTGGACTGGGAAGGAACGGGGTCAGAAGGATTGGGGTCGGTCGTCTCGGTGGACATGTTCCGACAGCCTCCTCGTCTTCCGCGCGCGGGCGCACCGTCGCAGCCCGAGCCTACCCCCTCGGGTCATGAACGGCTACGGCACTCCGCCGTTTCGGACCCGGCTAATTGGCGGCAAAAAACCGATATTTGAGTGGGGGAAGCGTCACAAAACGCCGTACTTCTTGCGTTTACAGTTTCAGGGTATTACCAGGGCGCATCGCAAATGGGCCGCGGTAGCTCAGCTGGTAGAGCACCGCATTCGTAATGCGGGGGTCGGGGGTTCGAATCCCTTCCGCGGCACCAGCGTTTCTTCCTTCCTTCATCGGCAGAGTGGCGGGTCGAACCCGGCGATGGCGCATGACTTTGCGCCGGAATCCCTTGCTATGATCGCGCAGCAAAAGCGTGCCCAGGAGGAAGCCTTGCCTGTGATGTCCGGAAAACGCGCCTTTCTCGATCTGCTCAAGCAGGAGGGCGTCACGGTGATGTTCGGCAATCCGGGCACCACCGAATTGCCGCTGATGGACGCTTTCGCGGTCGAGCACGACATCCGTTACATCCTGGGTTTGCAGGAAGCGGCGCTGATGGCGATGGCGGACGGCTATGCGCAGGCGTCCGGCAATGTCGCAGTGTTGAACCTTCATGTCGCGCCGGGTCTCGGCAATGCCATGGGCATGCTCTACGACGCCGCCAAGGCGAATGCGCCGGTGCTGGTCACCGCGGGCCAACAGGACCTCAGCTATGTCGCGACCGAGCCGGTGCTGACCGCGGACCTGCCGACCTTGGCGCGGCCGTTCGTCAAATGGGCCGCCGAAGTGCAGCGCGCCGAGGATCTGCCGCTTTATGTGCATCGCGCGGTGAAGACGGCGCTGGCGCCACCGTGCGGGCCGGTGTTCCTGTCGCTGCCGGGCGACATTCTGAAAACCGATGCCGAGATCGATCTGCTCGAGCCGACCCGCGTCGCTACGCGGGTGCGCGGCGATGCCGAGGCGATCACGAAAGCGGCCGAGATGCTGGCAAAGGCCGAGCGGCCGGTGATCATCGCCGGCGACGCGGTGGCCCAGAGCCGCGCTCACAAAGAGCTTGCCGCGCTCGCCGAAGCACTCGGCGCGCCGGTCTATGTCGAGTTCATTCCCAACACCGCGTCGTTTCCGGCGTCGCATCCGCTGTATCGCGGCTCAATGACACGCTCGCAGGCCGGTGTGCGCGAAGTGCTCGACAAGCACGATCTGGTGTTCTCCGTCGGCGGCGATCTGTTCACCTGGTCGCTGACGTCGCCGATCGATCCGTGGCCGAAGGGACTGCCGCTGATTCATCTGGATACGGACCCGTGGCAGATCGGCAAGAATTATCCGGCCCAAGTTGCGATCCTCGGCGATCCCAAGGCGACGCTGCCGGATATCACTTCGGCTGTTACGTCGCGCATGAGCGCCGGCGCCAAGAGCGCCGCGGCAGCGCGGCTCGCATCTCTCACCGAGACCATCAAGAAAGACCGCGAGGCGTTTCGCGCCAAGGCGCGCGCGCTTGCCGGTAAGACGCCGGTCGCGCCGCTGGCGCTGCTTGAAGCGATCGGCTCGATGCTGCCGAAGGATGCGGTGGTGATCGAGGAGATTCTTTCCTCCGCGCCGGGCGCGCGCTCGCTGATCAACAGCGACGACGCGCAAAGCTTCTTCGGCCTGCGCGGCGGCGGCATCGGCTGGGGCCTGCCGGCCGCGATCGGCGTCAAGCTGGCGCTCCCTGAGCGGCCGGTAGTAGCGCTGGTCGGCGACGGCAGCGCCATGTACACGATCCAGGGGCTGTGGACCGCGGCGCGCTATCGGCTGCCGGTCGTCTGGGTGATCTTCAACAATACCAGCTATCGCATCCTCAAGCAGCGTCTGGTGATGCTGCGCGGACTTGCCGAACAGGCCGACACGTTCGTCGGCATGGAGCTCAACGATCCGGCGATCGATTTCGTCGGGCTCGCGCACGCGCTCGGCATCGACGCCCATCGCGCCAAGACGGTGCAGGATGCAACCGACCTGATCGGCAAGGCGCTGTCGAGCAACACCGCCATGCTGATCGATGTCGACATGGAGCGCGGCTACAAGCCGCTCTAGGCTGAAGGCGAAGCGATCGGCATATCCGCGTAGAGCTTGTAGCTCTGCGACTTCGGCTTCGCCTTGTCCTCTTCGTTGAGATATTCGATCGAGCTTTTGCCGATCAGCGCGCGCGGCAGGATCATGACGCGGACGAAGCGCGTCGGGCGATCGAGCGCGGCTTGGGCGAACACCGGATCGGGCCCGGTCTCGTACCAGGCGCCGCCCGGCCCATAAGACGTCGACTTGCCGTGGGTGTCGATGCGGATCGCGCCGTCGAAAACGCAGCGCGTGCCGGGGCCTTGATGCCGGTGCAGATAGGCGCAGCCGCCGGGCGGAAAGGCGACGCTGTCGCCGCGCAACAGCAGTTCGCCTTTCGGCAGCGTTGCGAGTGACGCAGTCAGTTTTTCACGCGTCACCAGACCGGGCACCGGAGCCGCGTTGCCGCCGGGCAAAAACTCCCAGCGCCATAAGGTTGCGCCCTCGCCGCCCGCTTTCAGTACGGTTGCACCCTCGCCGCTGAACGCCTCGTCGGTTTTCAAGCTGCGGTCGCCGATCGCCACCGAACCATGCGCGACAAAGATCATGCGCGGCGCAGCCGGCAGCAATGCCTCGCTTCCGTTCGACAATATGTCTTCAGTCAACCGCAATATCGGGGGCACCATCCCACTCCTTCTCCATTATGCGTTGGGCGAGTGTCTGCGGTCCGCGCCGCGCGCGCAATGGCATTTACACCCGCGCGCATGCGTTGCTAAATCGCCCCGAGACGTCCATCCGACACGACGATAAGCGCACCGGCCGCAACGAGCGCGCAACGGGAGGAAGCCATGCAGCGTGCCACTCCGCCATTCCGCGCCGACCATGTCGGCTCGCTCCTGCGTACCGCGGCGCTGAAAGAGGCGCGCGCCAAGCGGGCGCAGGGCGCGATCTCGGAAGCCGATCTCAAGGCGATCGAGGACCGCGAGATCGAGGCCGTGATCAAGAAGCAGGAAGGCGTCGGGCTGAAGCTCGCCACCGACGGCGAATTCCGCCGCTCGTGGTGGCATTTCGATTTCTTCCGCGGGCTCGACGGCGTCACGTTCTATTCGACAGATCACGGCATCCAGTTTGCCGGCGTGCAGACCAAGGCCGAAGGCGTCAAGATCACCGGCAAGGTCGGCTTTTCCGGCCATCCGATGCTGGAACATTTCAAGTTCCTGAAAGCCCACACGCGAGTGACGCCGAAAATGACCATTCCGGCGCCGTCGACCTTTCACTTCCGCCAGGGCCGCGCCTCGGTCAGCAAAGAGGTCTATCCGGATCTCGAGGCGTTCTTCGACGATGTCGCCAAGGCCTGGCGCGCGGCAATCCGCGCCTTCTACGACGCCGGCTGCCGCTATCTGCAGCTCGACGACACCGCCTGGGCGATGATCTGCGACCCGAGCGAGCGGACCAAATCGCGCGACCGCGGCGACGATCCCGACGCGCTGCCGCAGCGCTATGCGCGGCTGACGCAGCTTGCGCTCGACGGCAAGCCGGCCGACATGGCGATCACCATGCATTCCTGCCGCGGCAATTTTCGCTCGACCTTCATCGCGTCCGGCGGCTACGAATTCGTCGCCGAACAACTGCTCGGGAAGACCAATCTCGACGGCTATTTCCTCGAATACGACAGTGAGCGCGCCGGCGGCTTCGAGCCGCTGCGGTTCTTCCCCAAAGGCCAGAAGGAACTCGTGCTCGGCCTTGTCACGTCCAAGAGCGGCAGGCTCGAGAAGAAGGACGACATCAAGAAGCGCATCGAGGAGGCGAGCAGATATGTGCCGCTCGATCAGCTCTGCCTGTCGCCGCAATGCGGCTTCGCCTCGACCGAGGAGGGCAATGTGCTCGCCGAGGATGAGCAATGGGCGAAGCTGCGCATGATCGTTGAAATCGCAGATGAAGTGTGGGGTTGAGTATGCAGCGAACTAAGCCGCCGTTCCGCGCCGACCATGTCGGCTCACTGTTGCGCTCCGCCGCGCTGAAAGAGGCGCGCGAAAAGCGCGCCGGCGGCGCGCTCAACGCGGAGGCGTTCAAGGAGATCGAAGATCGCGAAATCGAAGGCATGATCAAGAAGCAGGAGGCGGTCGGGCTGAAAGCGGCAACCGACGGTGAATATCGCCGCATCTCCTGGAACATCGACTTCCTCGAACAGCTCGACAATGTCGAGTCCTATGCCGGGGAGCGGAAGGTCAAGTTCTCGACCACCGGCGCGCAACCGCGGCAGGTGCTGCTGCGGGTGATCGGCAAGCTCGGCGGTTACAAGCCGCATCCGATGATCGAGCATTTCAAGTTTCTCAAGGCGCACACCAAGGTGATGCCGAAGATGACGATCCCGTCGCCGTCATCGCTGCATTTCCGCTACGGCCGCGACGCGGTGCCGGAGACGCTTTATCCGAAGATGGACGACTTCTATCGCGATCTCGGCCAGACCTACAGCAAGGCGGTGCAGGCTTTTGCGGAAGCCGGCTGCCGCTATCTGCAGCTCGACGAGGTCAATCTCACCTATCTGTGCGATCCGTCGCTACGCAAACTGATCACCGATCGCGGCGAGGATCCGGCAACGCTGCCGGCCGCCTATGCCAGGATGATCAATGCCTCGATTGCCGGCCTTCCCGACGACATGACCATCACCATGCATCTGTGCCGCGGCAATTTCCGCTCGAACTTCGTCGCCTCCGGCGGCTACGAGCCGGTCGCCGAAATCCTGTTCAACGCGATCAATGTGCACGGCTATTTCATGGAATACGACAGCGAGCGCGCCGGCGGCTTCGAGCCGCTGCGCTTTCTGCCGAAGGGCAAGACCGTGGTGCTCGGGCTCGTCACCTCTAAAACCGGCACGCTGGAAAACAAGGACTCCATCAAGCGGCGGATCGACGAGGCGGCGAAATATGTGTCACTCGATCAGCTCTGCCTGTCGCCGCAATGCGGCTTCGCCTCGACCGAAGAGGGCAATGTGCTCGCCGAAGAGGAGCAATGGGCGAAGCTGCGCATGATTGTCGAACTGGCCGATGAAGTGTGGGGCCGCTGAGAAACCGGAGTGAGACCATGAGTCAACGTACCAAACCGCCGTTCCGCGCCGACCATGTCGGTTCGCTGTTGCGTCCGGCCGCGCTGCGACAGGCGCGCGAGCAGCATGCCAAGGGGCAGATCGATGCCGCAGCGCTGAAGGCGGTCGAGGACCGCGAGGTCAAATCCGTCATTGCGAAACAGGAAGCCGCCGGCCTGCAGTCGATCACCGACGGCGAATTCCGCCGCTCGTGGTGGCATCTCGACTTCCTGTGGGGGCTCGACGGCGTCGAACGCCATGTCATGGACACCGGCATCGCCTTCGCCGCGGTGACAACGCGCAACGAAGGCGTCCAGGTCACCGGAAAGATCGGCTTCTCCGGCCACCCGATGATCGAGCATTTCAAGTTCCTCAAGGCCAACACGACGCGCACGCCGAAAATGACGATCCCGGCGCCGTCGGCGCTTTACGGCCGGCCTTCAATGACGCCGATCAACAAGGCGGTGTATCCGTCGACCGAGAAGATGTTCGACGATCTCGGCCAGGCTTACAAAAAAGCCGTCCGCGCCTTCGCCGATGCCGGCTGCCGCTATCTGCAGCTCGATGAAGTCTTCATCGCCATGCTGTGCGATCCGAAATACCGCCAGCAGATGAAGGACCGCGGCGACGATCCGGATGCGCTCGGTCCGCTGTACGGCGATCTGATCAATGTCGCGATCTCGGACATTCCGTCCGACATGACGGTGACCATGCATCTGTGCCGCGGCAATTATAAATCGACCTTCATGGGCTCGGGCGGCTACGACGCGATGCAAGAAGTGCTGTTCGACCGCATCAAGGTGAACGGCTATTTCATGGAATACGATACCGACCGCGCCGGCGGCTTCGAGCCGCTCAAGCGCCTGCAGAAAGGCCGCTCCGCCGTGCTCGGCCTCGTCACCACCAAGACCGGCACGCTCGAAGGCAAAGACGCCATCAAACGGCGCATCGAGGAAGCCGCCAAATTCACCAGCCTCGACCAGCTCTGCCTGTCGCCGCAATGCGGTTTCGCCTCGACCGAGGAAGGCAACGTCTTGGCCGAGGAACAAGAATGGGCCAAGCTGCGCATGATCGGAGAGATCGCGCGCGAGGTCTGGGGGAATGCCTGACATAGTTGGCGGCAAGGTCGCCATCGTCACCGGCGCGGGGCGCGGCATCGGCCGCGGCATTGCGCTCCTCATGGCGCAGGAGGGCGCAAGCGTCGTCGTCTGCGATATCGGCGCAAGCCTCGAAGGCGCGGGCAACGATGCCGGCCCGGCGCAGGCGGTGGTCGACGAGATCAAAAAGGCCGGCGCCAAGGCCATAGCCTCGACGCTGTCGATCAGCGAGCCGGGCAATGCCGACAAGATCGTTGCCGCCGCGCTCGACGCGTTCGGCCGCGTCGACATCCTGGTCAACAATGCCGGCATCCTGCGCGACCGCATTTTTCACCGCATGAGCTGGTCGGACTGGTCCGACGTCACCAATGTGCATCTCAACGGCAGCTTCCTGATGAGCCGCGCCTGCGCCACGGCCTTCCGCGAGCAGAATTCCGGCAGCTATGTGCACATGACCTCGACCTCGGGCCTGGTCGGAAATTTCGGCCAGGCCAATTACATGGCGGCCAAGCTCGGCATTGTCGGCTTGTCGCGCGGCATCGCGCTCGACATGGCGCGCTTCAACATACGCTCGAACTGCGTGGCGCCGTTCGCCTGGACGCGGATGATCGATTCGATTCCGGCCGAGACCGAGGAAGAGAAGGCGCATCTCGCAGCATTCCGAGAAATGACGCCGGAGAAGATCGCGCCGCTCGTGGTCTATCTCGCCTCCGAAAAAGCGTCGGGTATCAGCGGGCAGATCTTTTCGGTGCGCAACAATGAGATCTATCTGTTCAATCAGACGCGCCCGATCCGCACCTTGCAGCGCTCCGACGGCTGGACGCCGGACAAGATCGACAAGCAGCTCAAGGGCGCTTTCACGACCTCGTTCACGCCGCTGGAGCGCTCAAGCGACGTATTCTCGTGGGACCCGGTGTGATAGACCAAGCGCCATGACCGACGCCGCCGAGCTTGCCGCGATCCGCGAGTCTGTCCGCGCGCTGTGCAAGGATTTTCCCGGCGAATATTGGCGCGCGCTCGATCGCGAACGCGCCTACCCGGACAAATTCGTCGCCGCGCTGACGCAAGCCGGCTTCCTCGCCGCCTTGATCCCGGAGGAGTACGGCGGCAGCGGCCTGACCATGACGGCGGCCGCCGCGATCATGGAAGAGATCCAGGCCGCGGGCTGCAACGGCGCACCCTGTCATGCCCAGATGTATACGATGGGCACCGTACTGCGGCACGGCAGCCCGGCGCAGAAAGCGCGTTACTTGCCCGGGATCGCGCGCGGCGAATTGCGGCTGCAGGCCTTCGGCGTCACCGAGCCGACATCGGGAACCGACACGCTCAGCCTGCGCACCACGGCGGTGCGTGACGGCGATCATTACGCCATCAACGGTCAGAAGATCTGGACGTCGCGTGCGGAGCATTCGGACCTGATGCTGCTCCTCGCCCGCACCACGCCGCGCGACCAGGCCACCTCGCGCATCGGCGGGCTGTCCGTATTCCTGGTCGACATGCGCGAGGTGAAGGGCAAAGGCCTGACCATCCGGCCGATCCGCACCATGATGAATCACGCCACCACCGAAGTGTTCTTCGAGAACATGCGGGTGCCGGCGGAAAATCTGATCGGCGACGAGGGCATGGGCTTTCGCTACATCCTCTCCGGCATGAATGCCGAGCGCATTCTCATCGCCGCGGAATGCATCGGCGACGCGAAGTGGTTCATCGAGAAGGCCGCCCATTACGCCAACGAACGCGTGCTGTTCGGCCGGCCGATCGGCCAGAACCAGGGCGTGCAGTTTCCGATCGCGCGAAGCTACATCAATATGCGCGCCGCCGAATTGATGGTGCGCGAGGCGGCAAGCCTCTACGAAGCCGGCAAGGATTGCGGCGCCGAGGCCAATATGGCCAAGCACCTCGCCGCCGAAGCGTCCTGGGCCGCCGCCGACATGTGCGTGCAGACCCATGGCGGTTTCGGCTTCGCCGAGGAATTCGACATCGAGCGCAAGTTCCGCGAGACGCGGCTTTATACGGTGGCGCCGATATCGACCAATCTGGTGCTGTCTTACATTGCCGAGCATGTACTCGGCCTGCCGCGGTCGTATTAAGCCCGAGCCGTCACGCGTAAGACGTCATGGCCGGGCTTGTCCCGGCCATCCACGCCTTTAATCTTGCGAGCTCAAAGACGTGGATGCCCGGCATGAAGCCGGGCATGACGCCTGAGAGAGTTTGGGAAGGAAACAGCGCCATGGACATCGGCTTCATCGGTCTCGGCAATATGGGCGCGCACATGGCGCGTCGGCTGCTTGAGGCCGGGCACAAGGTCATCGTCTACGACACGCGGCAGGAGGCGATCGGCGATCTCGCGGCCAAGGGCGGAGTGGCGGCGCGCTCGCCGAAGGAAGTCGCCGACATGGTCGAGACCGTGATGGTGAGCCTGCCGACGCCCGACATCGTGCTCAAAGTCGCGACCGGGCCGGATGGCGTGATCGAAGGCAAGAAAGTGCGGCGCTTCGTCGACCTGTCGACCACCGGCTCGGTGATGGCGCAGCGCATCTTCAAGACGCTCGGCGAGCGCGGCATCGTGCAGATCGACGCGCCGGTGTCGGGCGGCGTGAGCGGCGCGGAGAAGGGCACGGTCGCGGTGATGGCGTCCGGCCCGCGCGCCGATGTCGATGCGGTGGAACCCGCGCTCAAGGTGATCGGCAAGTTCTTTTTCATCGGCGAAAAATCTGGCCTCGGGCAAACGATGAAGCTCTGCAACAACGTGCTTTCGGCCGCCGGAATGGCGGCGACGTCGGAATCGATAATCATGGGCGTGAAAGCGGGTCTCGATCCGCGCGTGATGCTCGACGTGATCAACGTCTCATCGGGCCGCAGCACCGCAACCGAGCAGAAATTTCCGCACGTCGTCGTGCCGCGCAAATTCAATCAAGGCTTCACCGCGGGGCTGATGCTCAAGGACGTGAATTTGTTTCTCTCCGAGGCCAAGGCGCTCGGCCTGTCGAGCAGCGTCATCGAAGCGGTAGCCGCGATCTTCAAGCTCACTTGCGACGAGCTCGGCCCGGACAAAGACATCACCCAGATCGTCCAGCCGCTGGAAAAACGCGCCGGCGTCGAGATCAAGGCGCCGAACGGTTAGTGCCGCCCAGCAATAAGGCCTTTTCGCCCTGTGCTGGGACAGGTCCCGAATTCTGTCTTTTCCACCCTCGCACATCATAGATAATGTTGTTATTTCAAATACTTACGGTAAAGTGGTTTTCTGTGATCCCTGTCACTTCGCCACCCGGCCTGCCGTCCTACAAAGGCATCGTGATTGGACGTCATCAGGTCGGTCCCCCCAAGCCCCCGATGACTTGTGACGTCCGAGGGGTGGATATCGGTCCCCATACACCCCCAATTGACCCTCCCCCGGGTCAGAACAGCCCGCCCAGTCCCCGCTGGGCGGGTTTTTTTTCACGCTCATCGGATGCGCTGGAACGCCAACTCGGCAGCCCCTGCAACCGCATGAACCAGCAAAGATTTTTTGAAAGCTTACACCTGTTCAAAAGCTTAAAGCCCGGCAACCCGGAGAATTCGAGCGATGCAAGAAACGCGAAAGCAAGATGCAGCCCCAGCAATTGCGCTGCATCCGTTTCTGCCGCATTGTTGCGCGCAGGGACCCGGGACCGGTCTCACAGCAAACATTGCGCGCTTACAGGCGCGTCCTAGCAAAAAGATGCCGTCTACGCGTGCCAATCCGAGCCTGCTCTCGGGCTTGCCCGAACATCTTTCGGCAAGCCTGTTCAGCAGCGCCTCCCCAAAACAGCTCGGCGCCGAAGAGGTTCTATTCCTCGCCGGCGATGCCGGCGACGGCTGCTATCGCATCGAGGACGGACTTCTCAAAGTCACGATGATGTCGCGATCCGGCACCGAGCGGATCCTCGCCTTCCTCGGACCCGGCGCGATTGTCGGCGAGCTCTCGATCATCGACGGCCTGCCGCGCTCGGCGTCGGTCGTAGCGGTGCGCAGCTCGTCGCTGGTCTTTCTCAGCCGCGCCGCCTTCGATGAGTTCACCAAAAAGAACCCCGACATCTACAAATCGCTGGTGACGCTGTTGGCCACGCGCTTGCGCGAAACCGACGCCGTCATTGCCGCCGGAAGCTTCCTGCCGCTGCGCGGCCGGGTCGCCTGTACGCTGCTCGAACTGGCCAATGACTTTGGCCAGGATGTCGGCGCAGGCCGCATCGTCATCCGCCAGAAGATCGGCCAGAGCGATCTGGCCGCCATGGCCGGGATCGCGCGCGAAAACGTCAGCCGCATTCTCAATGACTGGAAACGCCGTAATCTGGTGAGCCGGTTGTCGGGCTATTATTGCCTCGAAAACAAGGCGGAGCTTCAGAACGAGGCCGAGCTTTAACCGCGTGGCCGGCCCGCGCGCGCTTCCCTCTTTTCCTGGCCGCCCGTCCCGCTTAAACGTCCGGTCATGAAAACCCCGCACCTCGCCGACTTTCGCCGTATCGTTGTGAAAGTCGGCTCCTCATTGCTGGTGGACAGCAAGGCCGGCCGGCTCAAGGAAGCGTGGCTGGAATTGCTCGTTGCCGACATCGCGGCGCTCCACGAGGGCAAGCGTGACGTGCTGGTCGTGTCCTCGGGCGCCATCGCGCTCGGCCGCACCGTGCTCAAACTGCCGCCGCGCCGGCTCGAACTCGAGGAGAGCCAGGCCGCCGCCGCGGTCGGCCAGATCGCGCTCGCGCGCACCTGGACCGAGGCGCTATCGCGACGCGGGCTGACCGCCGGTCAAATCCTGGTCACGCTGACGGACACCGAGGAGCGGCGGCGCTATCTCAATGCGCGCGCCACCATCGACCAGCTCCTGCAATGGCGCGCCGTGCCAGTGATCAACGAGAACGACACGGTGGCGACCACCGAGATCCGCTACGGCGACAACGACCGGCTCGCGGCGCGCGTCGCCACCATGGCGAGCGCCGATCTCCTGGTGTTGTTGTCCGATATCGACGGCCTCTATGACGCGCCGCCGGCGAGCGTGCCCACGGCGCGGCATATTCCGCTGGTCGAGCGCATCACGCCGGAGATCGAGGCCATGGCGGGCGCGGCGGGCTCCGACCTGTCGCGCGGCGGCATGCAGACCAAGATCGAGGCCGGCAAGATCGCGACCGGGGCCGGCACGCACATGGTCATCGCCTCCGGCCTGGTTGACCATCCGCTCGAGGCCATCGCCAAGGCTGCAGACAGGACCGCGGACAAGGCCGGCGGCGCCGGGCGCTGCACCTGGTTCCTCACCGGCGCCAATCCGGTGACCGCACGCAAAAAATGGATCGCCGGCTCGCTCGAGCCCAAAGGCACGTTCGGCATCGATGCCGGCGCCGTAGCGGCGCTCCGCCGCGGCAACAGCCTGCTGCCGGTCGGGGTGGTCAAGGTCGAGGGCGAATTCGCCCGCGGCGACGCTGTCGTCATTCGCGGGCCTGATGGAGCCGAGGTCGGCCGCGGCTTGAGCGCCTTTGATGCCGAGGACGCGCAGAAGATCCGGGGCCGTTCCTCGGCGGATATCGATTTAATCCTGGGCTTTCGCGGCCGGGCCGAGATGATCCACCGCGACGACCTGGTCGTCCGCGACTAGAACCTGGTGCCCCCAAAAAGGGGAACCCCGGCCGCTGAAAGCGGCCGGGGTTCGACGCCGGGTGATTGAGGGTGAGGGGCTGGGGGGCTTCGCCCGGCGCCTACCCATCAACGGCGGGGTTGCCGGGTGGTTCCGGCATTTGCAGAAATTTTCTTCACGCGCGTGGAGCGACCTTTTCCGCTCTTCCGGGCAACGGGCGCTTGGCGGCTGCGCGGACGCCGGGCGCGCGAAGGAACCGGGCCCGGAACAACCCGTGGCTCCAGTCCAAGCGCATGTTTTTCCGGAACATTCTCAGGATCGGCGCCGAGATTGATGCGCGTTCCATCCGGGAGCAACACATAGCGCGAGAACACGCGTAAATTACCGTCTTCTCCACCACGTCCCTCGACCACGTAGGTTGTGCCGACGGGGAACTGCTTGGGGAGCTTACTGACGTTGCGGCCTAACGATAAATGCATAGCACCCTCTCGTCCTTGGAAACCGAATGTCGAAAGCTAATTCGGGATGGGAACCCATTTCCAAACGTCGATCATTTTTGGGAGGTTCCCTGAACTCTGTGACGGCTCGGCGAAATGCTGTGAATCAGTGTGGGTAACTCCAGCCAAAAGGACGGCCTGAAGCGAGCGAGAGCTACCGTCTCGGGCGTCAGGAAGCCGCCTCGCCGGGGCGAGGCGGACGTGTTACAAAGTTCCCCGAATGCATGACGGATCAAGGCGATGAATGCCCCGCTGAAGGTGCTTGCCGGCGATGCCAAGCTTGACGTGCTGATGCGCGAAATCGCGCACCAGGCACGCGAGTCCGCACGCGTGCTCGCGTTGGCTCCGGCGGCACAGAAGAACCGGGCGCTGGCGGCCATGGCCAAGGCGGTGCGCCGTTCGCGCGAGGCCATCCTTGCCGCCAATGCCGAGGACCTCGCCGAGGCAAAATCCGGCGGCGCCACGGCCGCCTTCCTCGACCGGCTCTCGCTCAATGCCGCGCGCGTCGAAGCCATGGCCGAAGGCCTCGACGTGATCCGCAAGCTCAAGGATCCGGTCGGCACGGTGATGGGATCGTGGCGGCGGCCGAACGGCATGCGCATCGAGCGCGTGCGGGTGCCGCTTGGCGTCATCGGCGTGATCTATGAGAGCCGGCCCAATGTCACCGCCGACGCCGGCGCGCTCTGCCTCAAGGCCGGCAATGCCGCGATCCTGCGCGGCGGCTCGGAGAGCTTCCGCTCTTGCCGCGCCATCCATGCCGCCCTGGTCGAAGGCCTCGCCGAAGCCGGTCTGCCGCGGGCCGCCATCACGCTGGTGCCGACGCGCGACCGCGAGGCCGTGGGCATGATGCTGGCCGGGCTCGGCGGCGTGCTCGACGTGATCGTGCCGCGCGGCGGCAAGGGCCTGATCGAACGCGTGCAGAAAGAAGCACGCGTTCCGGTGTTCGCGCATCTCGAGGGCGTCTGCCACGTCTATGTCGACAAGAAAGCCAAGTTGCCGATGGCGAAGAAGATCGTGCTCAATGCCAAGATGCGGCGCACCGGCGTCTGCGGTGCTGCGGAGACGCTCCTGGTCGACCGCGCCGGCGCCGATAAATTTCTCAAGCCGCTCGTCGCCATGCTGCTCGATGCCGGCTGCGAGATCCGCGGCGATGCCGCGGTGCAGGCCGCCGACCGCCGCGTCAAGCCGGCGAGCGAGGCCGACTGGAGCACCGAATATCTCGATGCGATCTTGACCGCGGGCGTGGTCGATGGCGTCGACGATGCGATTACCCATATCGAGCGCTATGGCTCGCATCATACCGACGCGATCGTGACCGAGGACAAAAAGGCCGCCGACAAATTCCTGCGCGAAGTCGATTCGGCGATCGTGCTGCACAATGCCTCGACGCAATTTGCCGACGGCGGCGAATTCGGCTTCGGCGCCGAGATCGGCATCGCCACCGGCCGCATGCATGCACGCGGCCCGGTCGGCGTCGAACAGCTCACCAGTTTCAACTATCGCATCCGCGGCACGGGACAGACGCGGCCATAACAGAGCATGACGCGACGCGATCATGATCGCGCAGAAAATGCCGCCGATGCGTTGGGAGGGATCGTTTTTCAAAGCCCATGAATTGTGAGTTCCCTCCTGTGCGCGCGGCACAAGCACGAGCGAATGATCGCGCAGGCAATCGAGCCCCCGGCCGCGTGGTTCTGCCGCCGCATGCGCCCGGCATGCGCATCGGTCTGTTCGGCGGCACCTTCGATCCGCCGCATGCGGCCCATCGCGCCGCCTGTCTGCTGGCGATGCGCCGGCTCGGGCTCGATCGCGTGTGGTGGCTGGTGACACCCGGCAATCCGCTCAAGAACACCGCGGGGCTGACGCCGCTCGCCGATCGCATACGGGCGGCGCGCATACTCGCGCATCATCCGCGCATCGACGTCACCGATCTCGAGGCCGATCTCGGCACCCCTTACACATATGAGACCATCGAGTACCTGGTCCGGCGCTGTCCGGGCGTGCACTTCGTCTGGATCATGGGCGCCGACAATCTGCGCCACTTCCATCGCTGGCAGCGCTGGCGCGATATCGCCGGCCTGGTTCCAATCGCGGTGATCGACCGGCTCGGCCCGAGCCTCTATTCAGCCGCCGGCGTCGCCGGCAATGCGCTGGCCTGGGCGCGGATTCCGGAAACCGCCGCTACCAGTCTGGTCGGGCGCAAGCCTCCTGTTTGGCTGTTTCTGCACGGGCTCAAATCGCCGCTGTCGTCGACGGCGCTGCGCGCCGCACGCGCCAAGCACGCGCTCAAGGGCCCCCGTGAATAAACTTTGACACATAATCCGGGCGCAACGGCATCCGGCTGTGACATTTGGTTGAAGCAAAAAGGTTGAAACTATTAACTCGCCGTGACTATCTTAAAGGTGCCCTGGATTCGGTGGCCGGGGCGCATTTACGGAGTTAGACTGGGAACCCTTGCAGCGGCCAAGAATTACACGAAGTGACAGACACGCGCGACAAGGGGATCTTGGAGCGACACCGAAAGCGGTGTGAAGTGTTGTGTAAGTTGTGTGACGAAACTCTGCGCAAAAGTCCGCTTCGGACGGCACGCAGGAAAACTTGGAGCGAAAGGATAACCAGCCCTGTCCACAGTTGTAATCTCCCGGGCCGATCGTCGCGAGCCCGAAGCGGTCTCCAGAATGCGTGTTAACGCCGAGGAGATCCTCAAACTGGTCCTCGCCCGCCTCGACGATATGAAGGCGGAGGAGACCCTCACCATCGATCTTCGAGACAAATCTTCAATCGGCGACTACATGGTCGTGTCCTCCGGCCGGTCGCAGCGTCATGTCGGATCGGTGGCCGATAGGATCGTCGAGGATTTGCGCAAAGTTGGCGTTCGCGCGCGTGTCGAAGGCATGCCCCATTGCGATTGGGTGCTGATCGACGCGAGCGACGTTGTCGTCCACGTCTTCCGTCCGGAAGTTCGGGAATTCTACAATCTCGAAAAGATGTGGGCGTCCGGCAAACCGGCCAAGCGCGCGAGCTGATCGCCTCGGCTCCGGCCGCGCGCCGGACCGATTGGATGTATATTGAGGGCCCTTTCGCCCTTGCGGTGGTTTTGTCTTCAGTTGTGATTGTCGCCAATTTGTCATCGGCACGCCGCTGATCTTTCATTTTCGTCCGCCGTCTCCGCCAGCTGTTTGGCCAACTGTCTTTGCATGTGACTGTCATGCGCATTGTCATTGCCGCGGTCGGCCGTCTGAAACAGGGGCCCGAGCGCGAACTCGCTGCCGAGTACCGCAAGCGCGCCGAAGCCGTCGGACGCAGTTCCGGCTTCCGTGACATCGAAATCGTCGAAATCCGCGAAAGCCGCGCCCAGGATGTCGAGCGGCGGCGCACCGAAGAATTGATCGCCATCGCCAATATCATTCCCGAGCGCGCGGTGGTCGCGATCCTCGACGAGCGAGGCGAGAATTTGGACAGCGCCGCGCTCGCCGGCCTGCTGCAGCAATGGCGCGGCGAAGACCGGCCGGCCGCCTGCTTCGTCATCGGCGGCGCCGACGGGCTGTCGGCAAGCCTGCGCGAGCGGGCCAAGCTGAAGCTCGCCTTCGGCGCCGCGACCTGGCCGCATCAACTGGTGCGGGTGATGATGCTGGAACAGATTTACCGTGCCGGCACGATTCTCGCCGGCCACCCCTATCATCGGGCCTGAAGCTTTCCGCGTATTAATGCGGCATCACCGGATTGTGACGCCTATTACCCGCCAATTACGGGCATTTAGCCGAGCCCCCGGCGATCCTAAAGGCATCCGAAGGGGACTGGCGTCGAGGCCTTAATTCCGGTCGATTGGTCATGCTTTTGCAATGCGATCACAGGACGCTTTGTCTTGCCTTGCCGAAGGCCTCGTCTAGCTTGACGCCGATGATTCTTCGCCGGCCGCCCGTTACCCAATCCCGGCTTCTGATCGGGTCGGCGATTTTCTTTGGCCTCGCGCTTGAGCCGCTGGCATTCGGCTCCACGGCTGCGCATGCCCAGTCGGCTCCGGCAAAGACCTCACCTCCGCCGCCTGCCACGCAAGCCACACCGGCATCGCCGCCGAGCGCGGCCGACACGCTGCGCCAGCGCGACCAGGAACTCAGCGCGACGCTCGCCAAGCAACGCAGCTCGGTCGAGAGCCAGGCCAAGCTCAAGGTCGAGATCGAAGCGCTGAGCGCCGACCGCAGAAAATTCAATCAGCAACTGATCGATACCGCGACGAAGATCCGCGACACCGAAGCCAATGTCGACAAGACGCAGGCACGGCTGAAGCCGCTCGACGAGAAGCAGGCACTGTTCGAGAAATCGCTCGCCGAGCGCCGCGAAACCATCATCGAAATCCTGGCGGCGCTGCAGCGCGTCGGCCGTCAGCCGCCGCCGGCGCTGATGGTGAAACCGGAAGACGCGCTGCAGGCGGTGCGCACCGCGATCACGCTCGGCGCGGTGGTTCCGGAAATGCGCGCACAGGCCGACGCCCTGGCCGGCGACCTTGCCGACCTCGCCGCGGTCCGCAAACAGATCTTCGCCGAGCGCGACAAGCTCGCCTCCGATATGGAATTGCTCGGCCGCGAGCAATTGCGCATGTCACTGCTCATCGATCAGCGGCAGAAGAAACAGGCGATCGTCGAACAGACGCTCGACGGCGAGCGGGCGCATGCGACCGACCTCGCCCGCCAGGCCGACACGATCAAGGATCTGATCTCGAAGCTCGAGCAGGACCTCGACCCGGCTGCGCGCGCCAAACGCGATTCGGGCACGCCATCGAAAACGACGCCAGCAAGCCCCATCTCGCGGCGCTGGGCGATCCCGGACGGCTGTCGCCGGCCGTGGCCTTCGCCGACATGCGCGGACGCATGCGTTTGCCGGTTAATGGTACGCGGGTCCGCGACTTTGGCGGTTCGGACGGTTCCGGTGGAACCCAAAAAGGACTTTCTATCGTGGCCCGGCCCGGTGCCCAAATTACTGCACCTTGTGATGGTTGGGTGGTCTATGCCGGGGCGTTTCGCAGTTACGGGCAACTCTTGATCCTGAATGCCGGCGGCGGGTATCATGTCTTGTTAGCGGGCATGGAACGAATTTCCGTCGATCTCGGCCAATTCGTGCTAACGGGTGAGCCCGTGGCGGTGATGGGTGACGCGGCTCAGGCGTCCGCTTCCGTCGCCCCTGGAGTGCCCAAGCAACCGGTTCTTTACGTGGAGTTCCGCAAGGACGGAACTCCTATCGATCCCAGCCCTTGGTGGGCGACAAACGAAGGCGAAAAGGTTCGCGGATGATGCGCAAAACTTCACTGGTTATCCTGGGTGCTGCGGCTGGCGCCTTGGCCACGCTGGCTCTCACACAGCCTTACGCGATGTCGGTCGGCTCGTCGGCGCGCGCGGCAGCGTCGGATACCTACCGGCAGCTCAATCTGTTCGGCGACGTCTTCGAACGGGTCCGCGCCGACTACGTCGAGAAGCCCGATGACAGCCAGCTGGTCGAATTGGCGATCAACGGCATGCTGGCCGGGCTCGATCCGCATTCGAGCTACATGGATCCGAAAAGCTTCCGCGACATGCAGGTGCAGACCCGCGGCGAGTTCGGCGGTCTCGGCATCGAAGTCACCATGGAAGACGGCCTGGTGAAAGTGGTTGCGCCGATCGACGACACGCCCGCCGCCAAGGCCGGCGTCATGGCCAACGACGTCATTACCAAGCTCGACGACGATAACGTTCAGGGCCTCACGCTGAACCAGGCCGTCGACAAAATGCGCGGGCCGGTCAACACCAAGATCAAGCTCACCATCATGCGCAAGGGCGCCGACAAGCCGATCGAAGTCTCGATCATGCGCGACATCATCCGCGTCAAGTCGGTGCGTTCGCATCCGGAAGGCGAGGATGTCGGTTACATCCGCATTACGCAGTTCAACGAGCAGACCACCGATGGTTTGAAGCAGGCGATCAACGACCTGAGCAACTCGCTCGGCGGCGACAAGATCAAGGGCTACATCGTCGACCTGCGCAACAATCCGGGCGGCCTGCTCGATCAGGCGATCTCGGTGTCCGACACATTCCTCGACAAGGGCGAGATCGTGTCGACGCGCGGACGCAATCCGGAAGAGACCCAGCGCTTCAATGCGCGGCCGGGCGATATGGCCAAGAACAAGCCGGTGATCGTGCTGATCAATGGCGGCTCGGCCTCGGCGTCTGAAATCGTCGCCGGCGCACTGCAGGACCACAAGCGCGCGACGCTCGTCGGCACGCGCTCGTTCGGCAAGGGCTCGGTGCAGACGATCATCCCGCTCGGCGCCGGCAATGGCGCGCTGCGGCTGACCACGGCGCGGTACTTCACGCCGTCGGGCCGCTCGATCCAGGCCAAGGGCATCGTGCCGGATATCGAAGTCCTGCAGAGCGTACCGGACGAGCTGAAGTCGCAGACCGACTCCAAGGGCGAAGCCTCGCTGCGCGGCCACCTCAAGGCCGAGGGCGCTGAGGAAACCGGCTCGCAGTCCTACGTGCCGCCGGATGAGAAGGACGACAAGGCGCTCAAGATGGCCATCGACCTTTTGCGCGGTCAGGCCAACAACGCCGCCTTCCCGCCCAATCCGAAGGCCGCGGTTCCCAACTAAAAGGAATTCAGATCCAAGAGCTCAAGGGCGGCCCAAAAGGCCGCCCTTTTTGCTGCGCGTGGCCGGCGGGTGCGCTGCCTGACACGCTCATGATCCGCCGGCCGAATCGCGGCTTGAGCCGCCGTGCTAGACTGCCCCGGATGATTCGCCAGGTGACGAACAGCGAAGGCCCCAGCAGGATTTGGTGCGGGATCGGCGGATGACGGTGGACGATCTGACCGCCCCGCTCCGGCGGCGGCTGAAATCGCAAAGCGGGCTCAAAATTCCGATAACGCCGATCATTATCGGCGCGCTGGCGCTGTTCCTGGCGGTTTTCGTGCTGTGGGCGATCGTCGCTGACGATCCGTTCGGTGGCGAGCCGGTTGCCGTGGTCCGCGCCGATTTGCATGCCGTGGCGAAGGCCGGACCCACGCCGGGCGTGGTCTCGCCTGCTCCGGCGCAACAGCCGACGCCGCCGAAGAAGGACGCTGCGGCGGTTCCAGCGATCCCTCAGGGAACCACAATCACCATCATCGACGGCAAGACCGGCGAACGGCACGAGGTCATGGTCCCGGGACCGGCAAACCAAGCGGTGCCGGCCGAAGTGCCGGCGGTCGACCCGAAATTCGTCGAAATGACCTCGCGCGGCCCGGTCCCACGGATCGCCTCCGACGGCACCCGGCCGGCCGACGCCTTTGCCCGCCCGGTGCAGCCGCTGCCCGGTAAACCGGACGCCCCGCGGATCGCGCTCCTCGTCGACGGCCTCGGCGTCAGCGCCACGACCACCGCGGACGCGATCGCCAAGCTCCCCGAAGCGGTGACGCTCGGCTTCGTGCCCTATGGCGCCGAAATTGCCGCGCTCGCCACACGCGCCCGCACCGCCGGACACGAGATCGTGCTGCAGGTGCCGATGGAGCCGTTTGACTATCCCGACAACGATCCCGGCCCGCAGACGCTGCTCACGGCACTGACGCCGCAGCAGAACATCGATCGGCTCCATACCGTGCTGAGCAAGATTTAGGGCTATGTCGGCCTGACCAATACGATGGGGGCGCGCTTCACCGCGTCCGAGGACGCGCTCTCGCCGATCCTGCGCGAGACCGCCAAGCGCGGCCTGATCTATGTCGACGACGGAGCCAATCCGCGCAGTTCCGCCGGCCGGATTGCCGGCGCCGGAAACCTGTCCTTCGTCCGCACCGACGTGGTGCTCGACACCGTACCGACGCCGAAGGAGATCGATCGCGCGCTCGACCGGCTGGAAATGACGGCGCGTGACCGCGGTTTCGCGGTCGGCGCGGCATCGGCGCTTCCAGTATCGATCGACCGCCTCGCCGCCTGGGCCAAAGCCGCCGAGGGTCGCGGCATCCTCCTCGTCCCGATCACCGCGATCGCGGCCAAAGGAAAGCAGACCTGAGAAAGCAGGCCTGAAGCGCGCGAATGGTGAAATCGCGAAATAGCGCATAGACTGAGCACATCAGCGGCACGCCGCTTCCCGCCATTTGCTGTTCACCGTTTCGCATGCGCTTTGAAGATCTCCCTTATCGGCCCTGCGTCGGCGTGATGGTGCTCAATGCCCAAGGCCGCGCCTTCATCGGCCGGCGCATGGGCGGACCCGAACATCTCGACCTGACGCATTCCTGGCAGATGCCGCAGGGCGGCATCGATGCGGGCGAAGAGCCGTGGCCGGCGGCTCTGCGCGAATTGCGCGAGGAGACCAATATCCGCTCGGTCGAGCGCCTGGGCGAGATCGGCGACTGGCTGACCTATGACATTCCGCGCGATCTCGTCGGCCAGGCCTGGAAGGGCAGATATCGCGGGCAGAAGCAGAAATGGTTTGCGCTGCGCTTCACCGGCACGGAAAGCGAAATCGACGTCGAGCGTCCAGACGGCGGCGCCCACAGCCCAGAGTTCGCCGCCTGGCGTTGGGAACCGCTGCAGAACGTTCCCGATCTCGTGGTGCCGTTCAAACGCACCGTCTATGACCGCGTGGTGCGCGAGTTCCTGCCGCTGACGAATTAATCAAATTTGCCGGCGTCACTTCGGCGCAACGGCGAACGGCCCGATGCCGATGACGCGGCATGAACTGTCTTGCTTCGCGCAATCCGCCATGGCGGCGTCGATCGCGGCCTGTTCGTTGGCGGCGTGCAGCGCAAGTCCGGCTTTGCCGTTCGCACCGGCCGCAACCGCGGTCCAGCCCGAGCCATTGCCGAGGCGGCGCGCCACGTCCTCGCGCAAGCCGGGCGCGACGGCCTCGGCGCTCGCCGGACGGAAGAAGCCGGTTGGCTTCATCGTGGTCGGCACCGGCACAACGAAATTATCACCGACCGCGACGATCAGGCAGGGCACGCCGGCATTGCTGCCGCAGATCTCGAGCGCGCGGCGCACTGCTTCGTCTTCCGACTGCTGATTGAGCAGGAAATGTAAACCGCCCAGCGGCCCGAGCGCGATGGCTTTCGACGACCGGCCCGCCAGATAGGCCCGCTCGACATTGGCCTTGCTGGCATCGCGTATCAACGGAATCTCGCCTGCGACCAGCGGCCGTTCGATCGATGAATCGTGCGCCACCCAGGGCACCGGCGGCATCGGCGGATGGGCGCGGGCGTCAACGATCGTAGTGCCGACGGCATAAAGCTCGCATTTGCGCAACTGCTGCGGCAGCGCATCGGCGCGCTTCTGGCACATTTCAAGCGCTGCCGCCTTCGCTGCCTCGTCGTCGGCTTGCCCGGAGCTCAGCCCGATCGGGCCGGTCGAGATCGCCAGCGCCTTGTGATCGGCGGCGGTCATGTATTCGTCGCGTACCGCAGCGCGACCGCGATCGGTGATGAAGGGGATTGTGTCCGGCAACAGCGTTTCGGCCGCGCGCGGCGGCGGATTTGCCAATGCGCTCGCTGATGTCTCGGCCCTACGCGTTCCAGAACTGGTCGCTGACGCGGTTTGCGTCGCCGGCTGGCTCGCCGTCTGATACGTGGCCTGCGGCGAGCTTGGCGCTAACACGAACTTGTAGACGAGCCCTCCGGCAATCAGCAGCACGACGCAGGCCGTCGCAATGGCGATCGGGACAGTTAGTGAATTTGTCTTGGCCGGCGGCTTTACCGGCGCCTTGGCGCGCGCTTCGGCGAGCGCATCGTCCGGCCGCATCGAAATGTGATAGGCGTGAACCGGCGTCGGAATATTTTTGACCTGCTGCTCGCCGATATCGGCGAACTGCACCGACAACTTGTTGAACACCTGCTCGTGCACGGTGCGCGAAATGCAGATGCCGCCGACCGGCGCGATGCCTTCCAGCCGCGCCGCGATATTGACACCGTCGCCGAGCAGATCACCGTCGCGCTCGACCACGTCGCCGACGGTGATGCCGATGCGGAAGCACATCTGCCGGCTCGCCGGATAGGCCATGTTGCGGGTGCGCAGGCTTTCCTGGATATCGATGGCGCAGCGCACCGCCTCGACCGCGCTGGAAAATTCGGCGAGTACGGCGTCGCCCGCGGTGTTGAAGATCCGTCCGCCGGCGCGCGCGATGAAATCATCCATCACCGAGCGATAGGAGGCGAGCCGCCGCAGCGTTTCCTCTTCGTCTTCGGCGACGAGCTTGCTGTAGCCGGCGATATCCGCCGCGAAGATGGCCGCGATCTTTCGTTTCATGAATGCCTGCCGTCAGAAAATGCGAACAGGACGCGACACAGAAAGAAGACGCACAGAATGCCCGACCACGAGGGCACCATGCAACCGGTATCCCGTCACCAGCGGGCCGATGACGAATTTTAGAAACAATATTGATACGAAATTTTGGCGTGAAAATTA
>CAWFWC010000002.1:0-387245 GCA_963819465.1 uncultured Alphaproteobacteria bacterium | reverse complement strand
GACTGCGGTGAACCAGCCGGCGGTGGCGACCACCGACGAAATCCTGACGGCCCCGGCGCGCAGCAGGGACTGACCCAGATCATCTCCGAGCGCCAGCAGGCCGATCTCGGCAGCGGCACCGGCCGGCTTTCCACGGCCCTTGCGGGCAGCACCGTGTCGCTGAGCCAGGACGGTTCGCCGTTCGGCTTTCAGCTCACCGGCGTATCGTCGAGCTTGACCGGCGCCACCGCGACCGGCCCAACCGGCTCGCCGCCGACGATCTCGGTCGCGCTCGCCTCCAATCCGAATGACGGCGACACCGTCTCGTTTCAGGTCACCTTGCCCGACGGCTCGACGCAGACAATTTCGTTGCAGGCAACGTCGTCGGCCACCCGGCTACCGGCGAATTCAGATCGGGCAATGCCGGCGGCCACGGCGGCGAATATGCAGATGGCGCTGAACAGCTCGATCACCACTCTGGCGCAGACCGCGCTGCCGCCGGCTTCGGCAATGGAGGCCGGCAACAACTTCTTCGCCGATCCGCCGCAGATCGTGGTTCCAGGCGCCGGCAACAACTATTCCACCGCCACGTCGATGACCAACGGCACCTCGGCCAACACCGCGATCTGGCAGATGGGCGAGAACGGCGCAACGCCGGCGCGGCAGCCGCGACTGCCCTGGTTGGCCCCTCGACGACCGTCGACTACGGCATGCGCGCCAACGAGCAGGGCATCGTGAACATCCTGAAGAATGTCGCGGTGCTGGCGGCCACGACCTTCTCGGCGAGCAATCCCGATGCCAACGCGAACTATCAGACGCTATCGCACGGGCCGAAATCAATCTCAACAACGTGTCGGGTTCGCAATCGATCCAGGACATCGAATCCGATCTCGCCAATGCCCAGACGACGGGGCCAACGCCACCAGCCTGAATACGCAGACGAAGACCGCGGTGAATAACATCCTGACCAATATCGACGGCATAATCAGACCGACATCGGCGAGCAGATCCGACCTTGCAGAACAGCCTCGCCTCGATGTCGGTCTCGGCGCGGCTCGCGCAGATCAGCCTGGTCAATTATCTCGGTACGTTTTCGGGCTAGCGGCCGCTTAGCCGGCCACGCCATCCTCGGTCCGAACGAAGATCGAGTTGGCGGCGCAGGTCGCATTGCGCCCGAAATTGTCGGTAAAGCGCGTATCGACCAGATAACGCCGGAATGGGCGGCAAGGAAAGCGCGCAACGCGTCGCGCTTGATGTCGCTGTCCTCGACGATCAGATAATGCCAGGCGCCAGATAGCGGTGCATGTGGCCGATGACCGCCGCCCCATTGTGATGCGCGTCCTCGACCACGAGCCAGGATGCGGCGCGGTGCACAGCAACTCGGCGGCAAACAGCGTCTCCGGCACCGCGCAATCGCCGTGATGAAAGATCACGTGCGGATATTGCGTTTCGACCTTGACCCGGTCGACCGAATGCACGCGGCCGTCGATCCCGCTCATCGCCAGATGGTCGGCGAGCCAAGCGGCGCTGGCGCCGAGACCCGAGCCGATTTCGAAGATCGTGCGCGGCCGCAATTCAGCGATCAGGGCCGGATACATGGCCAAATTGAAGACGTTCTTCATCAGCGGCACGCCGCGCCAGCGCATCAGCGCCGGCGCGCCCTGACAGGTCAGAAGCACGTCGGGCCCGAATTCGGTGCCGAAGCGCGGATGATAATGCGCGCCGGAACGCTCCCGCGTTGCGTATTCGACGAAGCGGCCTTGCCGGTAGCGGTCGAGGAACTGGCGCAGCCGTTGCAGGTCCCAGAGCAGGCTCCGAAGCGTGCGGGCTCGCGCAGTGCGTTTTCGCTGACGCTGTCCTCCCAGGCGCGCGCCGGGTCGAGACTGACAAGCTGGGTCAGCACGCGGGTGCACCAGCTGTCGAAGACGCTGGGCAGGCCATGCTGCTCGCCCTCGATCCTGGCACGCATTTCACCGCTATATCGCAGCGCGGCGGCTTTGAGGTCGTCGCCCGCGACCAGATCCGTCGGCTTCTCTGCTGCCTTCCCGGTTGCCTTGGCCATGATGTCGGTCATGAGGCGCTCCTCGCGACGTCCCGACCCTAGAAAGTCATGGTAAACAAAACCTTGACGCGCCCTTTTGCAACGAACCGTTAACCATCGCGATCTAGCTTGGTTACCAAATTCTTGACGGCAGGGGGCGAGCCAGATGTGCGGAATAGCGGTAGCCATCGATTGGGATGGCGCAGAAACGACGGTCCAGCGTCTGATCGCGGGTCTGCTGCACCGTGGCGACATCACCGATCCGCTGGTCCGGGTCAGCCCCACCACCGCGCTCTGCACGCGGCGCCTGCGCATCGTCGATGCCGAGGGCGGCGCACAGCCCAAGGCCTCGTTCGACAGGCGCTTCCTGGTCGCCTTCAACGGCGAAATCTACAACCACGCCGAATTGCGCCGTGAGCTCGAGGCGCGCGGCATCAAATTCGAGAGCGGCTGCGACACCGAAGTGGTCGCCAATATGCTGCGGGTATTCGGACCGGCTGCGATCAAGCGCTTCGCCGGCATGTACGCCTTCGTTGCGCTCGACGTCGAAACCGGCGAATTCCTGGCGGCACGCGACCCTTTCGGCGTCAAACCGCTTTATGTGATCCAGGGCGGCCCCTCGGGCCAAAGCTTCCTGTTCTGCTCGGAGATAAAGCCGCTGCTCGCGGCGACCGAAGCCGGCGAAGTGATGCTGCTGCCGCCGGGCTATGCGCTGAGCCGACTTTCTGCGGCCCTTACTACAGCCTGCCGGCGCCGGCCGAGGCCGGTCCTGCATCGCCGCAAGAGCTCGACCGCGTGCTGGCGGAAGCCGTGCGCATCCGCGTGCCGTTCGATCTGCCCGTCGCGGCGCTGTTCAGCGGCGGCATCGACTCGACGCTGGTGATGCATTATGCGCGCCGCGTGCGTCCGGATATCCCGGGTTACATCGCCGTCGGCTCGGGTTCGCCCGACTATCTCTTCGCCAAGCACTATGCGCAGGAGACCGGTCTCGACCTGCGCGAGGTGGAGATCGAGCCGCACGGGGCGGGCACGCTGCCGCTCATCGTCAAGGTCGTCGAGACCGTGGAGACGTTCGAACCGGCGGTGATCCGCTCGAGCCTGCATACCTATCTGCTGTCGCAACGCATCCATCAGGACGGTTTCCGCGTCGCGCTTTGCGGCGAGGGCGCCGACGAGCTGTTCGCCGGCTATTCGCCGCTCGAGCACGCCTTCGCGCAACAGAACGGTCTTGGCCGCAATCTGCAGCGCCAGTGCCTGGGCATGATGCACCGCGCCAATCTGCAGCGGGTCGATCGCTGCTCCATGCATTTCCAGCTCGAGATCCGCGAGCCGTTCCTGGACCAGTCCCTGGTCAACTACGCCGCGGCGCTCGACCGGTCGGACCTGGTGCGGCGGTCGGGGAGCGCAGCGCCGGTCGGCAAGGCCCCGCTGCGGGCGCTCTATGACCTTTATCCGTCGCAGCTGCCGATCGCGATCCGCGACCGCGAAAAGATGCTGTTCAACGAGGGCGCCGATGGCGCCGTCGAGCGATCGGGCTGGCTCGATCTGTTCGAACAGGCTATATCGGATAAGGACTTCCGTGACGGCCAGCGCCAGTTCGCGGCGTTCGGCATCGCCTCCAAGGAAGAGCTGTTCTATATGCGCTGCCTTGCCGCCAGCATGGACGTGAGCCGCATTCCGCATCTGCGCGGCCGGCTCCGTCTCGATATGCCGCGCGCCGCCTGAGCGGCGCTTTCAGGCGCACAGCCGCATGCGGGTGCGGACAACCTATATTTTTGAAAGCGAGGAAAACCGGCCCGCAGTGCGGGCTCTCAGTTCTTCTCGCGCAGGCCCGCAGCCAAACCACGATTGATCTTGATGATCGACTTGAGATGCTCGGGCTTCGGCTTGGTCATCATCGAGAATGTTTCGGCCATCACGTAGACGCCGAGCCGCCGGATATTCTCGCGGGTTTGCTGCGGCAACTGATTGCCTTCGTTCGTCACCGCGTCGAGAAACACTGTCCAAAGCCGGCGGTTATAGAGCAGCGCCTCGTCGAGGCCGGGCGCCTCGTCGGACCAGGTATCGGCGACAGCCTGCAATTTCGCCGCAGCCTGCAGCAACAGGTTGGCCTCAAGCGCGCGCGGCGACGCCGTCTCGATCGTGGTCTTGGCATAGGCGTTGACGGCGTGACGCATCTTAAGATGTTCCTTTTCGTAGGCTATCAGCTTGCGCGCTTCCTTCAGCGCTTTATAGAGTTCGCCTGTTAAGATTAGGTTGTTTATGTTCTCGACCGTCGGCTTGGTCCGCGGCGCGAGCTTGAGGAATTGCTCCGACAACCGGAAATAGAGTTCGTGATGCTCTTTCGGGTTGTTGGCCGTGTAGATGAACTGGATGGCGAGGTAAATCAGTTTCGCCAGGCTGTCGGCCTGGGGCAGCGTCATGATGTCCTTCTCGCGCAGGATCCGGACGTGTCCCTCGACCTGCAGGCGTGTGCGCGGGCCGGCATTGGTGATGACGCAATCGCCGAGCAGGATTCTCTCTTTGGGCTTGAGTTCGATCTTCAGGGCCATAGGCGGCTCTTTGCTAGTCCCGGCAATGCAGGTGCATCGTTGCGCGACATGGTTAACGGTGTCTGACCAGATCGGCGCCGGCGTCGTACGCTTGCCTGAGCGCCTGTGCCCATACCGTACAAAGGAAAAGCGGCGAGGTTTTGCCCCGCCGCTTTTGCCAGTGTGGCCTTTTACCGGGCGACTTAGCCGAACAGCTTGAGCACCGACTGGTTCGCCTGGTTGGCGATCGACAGCGCCGAGATTTCGAGCTGCTGCTGGGTCTGCTCGGTGAGCAGATTGGCGCTTTCCTCGTTCTGGTCGGCGACGACCAGGTTGGTGGCGCCGGTCTGCAGCGTGTTGATCAGCGCCGTTTCGAAGGTCTGGCGGGTCGTGATCGTCGACGCGTTGGTGCCGAAGGTCTCGGTCTGGGTCTGCACCGTCGCCAGCGCGGCGTTGATCTGCGCCACCGTGGTGGCGAGCTGGTTGTCCGACTGGAATGACGTCGCGGCGCTGCCGGAGACCGCCGACAGGCCGAGACCGGCCGAATTGAAGGTCACGCCGGTGATGTTCAGCGTGCTGGTGCCGGTCGGGTTGAAGTCGATGGTCAGGCTGTCGCCGGCCAGCAAGTTGATGCCGTTATAGCCGGAGTCCGCCGCCAGCTGATTGATCTGCGTGAGCAGGTTGTTGAAGTTGGTCTGTAGCGTGCCCCGCGTCGAGCTCGAACCGATGGCGACGTTGTTGGTGGTCGATGAGGTCGTGATCCCCAGCGCCGCCGAGATCGCGTTCGCCGACACGGTGAAGCCGATCGGCGGCTCGTTGGAGTTCAGAACCAGGTGGCCCGAGCCGTCGTCGGTCGCGGTGACGGTGCCGTTGCTACCAAGCCCTGCGGTGTTGTTGATGTCGGCTTCGACTTGAGCAAGCGTGGCGCTGGCGGCGACGGTGACGCTGTAGGTCGAGGTGCCGACGTCTATGGTGATCGTGCCGGCGGAGGCCACCGTGGCCACGCTGACCGAGCCGGTTGTGGTTGCCGCCACTGTCCAGCTGGCGGACTGTGCCTGTTGCGCGGTCGACAGCGCCTGCTGAAGCAGGCTGGTGAGGCCGGTGAGACCGTCGGTGGCCGCGTTGATGGTCTGCGAGCCCTGGCCGATCTGGTCGAGCAAAGAGCTCAACGAGTTGGCGGTCTGGTTCAAATTCTGTGATGTGAAATAGGAGCTCGGATTGTCGGCGGCGGAGTTGACCTTCTTGCCGGTCGCCAGAGCTTCCTGGGTGGTGGTCAGGTCGTTCGACGTTTGCTGCAGCGACAGCAGGTTCTGCCGAATGCCAGTAGTGAGAGTGATATCAGACATCGTTTTACCTTCCGCTTACAGCCTGTGCCGACTTCCGAGCACGAAACGTTCATTCGGCTTGAGTTCGAACGCTCGAGAGAGCACGGGGCGAATCCTTGCCGCGCGGAACATGGTTACTCATCATAGTTAATGGAGAACTAATCCCGGCCAAAAACCTCAAAGACGGTTCCGGCGTCGACCACAAGCCATTGTTTTTAAAAAGAAAAAAGCAGAGCTTTCGCCCTGCCAAAAAGCTGTCGCGGTAACCATACCGGACCGTCGACGGCCCGAAATCGCGCAAACAAAAAGAAAGCGGCGGGGCTTTCGCCCCGCCGCCGTTACGTGAAGGCCTGTACCAGAGACGCTTAGCCGAACAGCTTGAGCACCGACTGGTTCGCCTGGTTGGCGATCGACAGCGCCGAGATTTCCAGCTGCTGCTGGGTCTGCTCGGTGAGCAGGTTGGCGCTTTCCACGTTCTGGTCGGCGACGACTAGGTTGGCGGCGCCGGTCTGCAGCGTGTTGATCAGCGCCGTCTCGAAGCTCGAGCGGGTCGTGATCGTCGACGCGTTGGTACCGAACGTTTCGGTCTGGGTCTGCACGGTCGAGAGCGCCGTGTTGATGTTCGACACCAGGCCCGAGAGCACGCTGTCGGAGTTGAACGACGTCGCACCCGAGCCGGAGGCTGCCGACAGGCCGAGACCTGCGGAATTGTAAGTCACGCCGGTGATGGACAGCGAGCTGGTGCCAGTCGGGTTGAAGTTGATGGTCAGGCTGTCGCCGTTGAGCAGGTTGACGCCGTTATAGCCGGAGTTAGAGGCGAGCTGGTTGATCTGCGTGAGCAGGGTCGAGAAGTTGCTCTGCAGGGTCGAGCGCGTCGAGCTCTGGCCGATGGCGACGTTGTTGGCAGTCGACGTGGCCGTCGCGCCAATCGCCAACGAGGTGGCGTTCCCGACGACGGTGAAGCCGATCGGAGCGTTGTTGGAGGTCAGGATCAAGTGACCCGAACCGTCGTCGGTCGCGGTCACCGAGCCGTTGGCGCCGAGGCCGGTCGTGTTGTTGATCTGCGTTTCGACCTGAGCCAGCGTTCCAGTCGCGAGCGCGACGCTGTAGGTTGACGAACCGACGTCGATGGTGAGCGTGCCGGCGGTGCCGAGCGTGGCCACGCTGGTCGTGGAGGTCGTCGAGGCGGCGGTGGTCCAGTTCGAGGACTGCGCCTGTTGCACGGTCGACAGCGCCTGCTGGAGCAGGCTGGTCAGGCCGGTGAGGCCGTCGGTTGCCGCGTTAATGGTCTGAGAGCCCTGGCCGATCGAGTTGAGCAGGTTGCTCAGGTTGTTGGCGCTCTGCGTCAGGTTCTGCGAGGTGAAGAACGAGCTCGGATTGTCGGCAGCGGAGTTGACCTTCTTGCCGGTCGCGAGAGCTTGCTGGGTGGTGGTCAGGTCGTTCGAGGTTTGCGTAAGGGCAAGCAGGTTCGAACGAATGCCCGAGGTTAAGGTGACGTCACTCATAATCATACCCTTCTGGTTACAGGCCGTACTGGCGGCGCACTCCGGCTACTTTCTGTAGGCACGAGTGCGTTGTCCGATCGGACTGATCGGCGGGCACAGGTTTGCCGCATTCCATTTAAGGACGGGTAAAGCCGGGCAGTTTTTGCCGAAGGCAAATTGTGCAGCGCAACCAATGGACTTAATCCAGATTACGGATGCGTTTTGCGAGTGGCCCAATCTGTTGGGGTTTTCGCGCGTCAGGCTTCGAAGGCCGTTCGCGTTAACCTGCCGTTATCCATAAACGTGTGAAATCCATTAACCATAAATTCAAAGCGCCGCGCCGGTGGCTCAATCCGGCCGGCAATCCGACCGGAGCGGGGCAGGGGGATCGGCGATGTCGGCGAGATCGGATTTCGGCGCAGCGCAGTCGCCGGTGGTCGGTGGAGCGGTGCCGCTGCAGCCGGCGCCGACGCAGGTCAATTTGGTTGTCACCACGCCGTGCTTCGGCGGGCAGATTTCGGTGCTCTATGCGGCCTCGCTGCTGCGGCTGCAGAAGATCGTGCGCACCTACCGCGACTTCAACCTCAAGATCCAGTTCAAGGACGGCGATGCGCTGATCCCGCGGGCGCGGGCAAGCCTGGTCGCGCAATTTCTCGACGATCCGAGCGCGACGCATCTTCTGTTCATCGACGCCGATATCGGCTTCGAACCGCAGCAGGTTCTGCGCCTGATCGAATGTGGCGCCGACATGTGTGCGGCGGTCTATCCGATCAAGCGGATCGACTGGGGCAAGGTCAAGGAGATGATTACGGCCGATCGCCCGTGTCCGACGGCGGCCTACGACTATGTTTTTGAGGTCGACGATCCCAATGCCGTCACGCAGCAGGGCGGTTTCGTCAAGGTCCGCTATGCCGGCACCGGCTTCCTGATGATCCGGCGCGAGGCGTTGGAGCGCATGTGCGCGCATTATCCGCAGCTGAAGTTCAAGCGCGACCATTCGGTCGACGCTTCGACCGCAAGCGACAACCGCTACGCACTGTTCGACACCATGATCGACGCGGGCGGAACCTATCTCAGCGAGGATTTCGCGTTCTGCAAGCGCTGGACCGATATGGGCGGCGAGATCTGGGCCGATCTCGACAGCAAGCTCCAGCATGTCGGCCCGCAGACCTTCGCCGGCGATCTGTCGTCGCAATTCGTCGGAGCTTGATCCCGAAGTCAGCCGTTAGACCGCGCGGGGAAACGCGCAGATTTGCGTGATAGCGGACGTCGCAGAAAGGGATCAGGTGAGCATATTGACCAGGCTGCCGCTGGCGCCGGAAGCCGCCAGGAACGAAGCCGCGCTGCTGTTATTCGTTGCGAGCGACTTCTGCAGGCTGGTATTGGCCTTGGGGGCCGCCGTGGTCGTGCTCGACGTGCTGGATGTCGTCGGGCTGGGCTTGGTGCCGCTGGCCGCGGTCGGCTTGAACGTCCGGTTGTTGACGGCGAAGCCGATATTGCTGGCATAGACGCCGCTGACGTTGATCTGGTCCTTGGTATTCTTGCTGGTGAGGACGATGTCGCCCCGGCTGTTGAGCGAGGCCTTCACCTGAGCGGAATCCGGCTGGTTGAGGTTGATCGCGGCCAGGAGATCGCCGACGGTGTCGCTGCCGGTCGACGTGTAAGTCGTCGTATTGCCGTTGGCGCTGACATAGACCGAGCCGTTCTGGAGGACGCCGAGCGTCGATAGCGGCGTCGTGACCGACACTGCCTTGTTGCCCGTTCCGGTGGCCGCTTGGGCCGGCTTATAATTTCCTGTGGAGCTGCTGGTCGGGCCCGACGCGCCAGTCGTGCCGTTGAGAATGTTCTGGATGATCTGCGAAATCGAATTGTTGGTGCGGGTCAGCGCCTGGCCGTTGGCGATCGAAGCCTTGCCTTTGGCCTCGGTGACCATGGCTTGGCTCATCGAACTCATCAGCGAATCCGTCGCGCCGACGGACGCGTTCCAAGACCCCTGAACGGAGCCGAAGGAGTTCGCCGCCGACTGCAAGAACAGGCCGATACTGCTGGTACCCATTGCCGACGCGCTTCCGGGACTGACGTTGCCAAACCGATTCCAGGCCTGCGCTTCATGCGCCCGGTTCGGTTAATTTCTCGTTTCGTCCCAGACGATTACCTTTGATTAACCATCTTGGCCGACGCTGGTCCGGCGCGACCATGCGGTGGTGACCGCCGCGGCAATGTGGATCGCGCCGCTGGCAATTGCGCCGGCGTTCCGCCAGGGCAAATCATGAGCCTTCCCGCCGAGATGCAACGCCCGCAAGCGGCGGAATCCATTCAACAGGCCCTGGCCTTGCACCAGCAGGGCCGCGCGGAAGATGCGGCCCGTCTCTATCAGCTGGTCCTTGCCGACGATCCAGGCAATTTCGACGCGCTGCATCTCTCCGGCGTGCTGCTCCATCAATTTGGCCATTCCGCCGAAGCCCTGCGCGCGGTCGGAGCCGCGCTCAACGTACGACCCGGATCGGCCGATGCGCTGACCAATTACGGTCTCATCCTGCACGCCCTCCAGCGTTACGAGGAGGCGCTGGCCGCATTCGACAAGCTTATGGCGCTGCGCGGCGAGGATGCGACCGCCAATTTCAATCGCGGCAATGCGCTGAGGAAGCTTGGCCGCCAGGCCGAGGCGCTCGCCAGTTATGAACGGGCGCTTGCCTTCGCACCGGGTCATGTCGACGCGCTCTATAATCACGCCAACACGCTGTCCGCGCTCAATCGTCATGAGGAGGCGCTCGCCGGATACGATAAGCTTCTGGCGCTGTCGCCGCGGCATGTGCGGGCGCAGAACCGCCGTGGCAATACGCTTCGGGCGCTGGAGCGGAACGAAGAAGCGGTGGCGGCCTATGACGCCGGCCTCGCGGTCGAGCCGGCCAATGCCGAAATGCTCAGCAACCGCAGTGTCACGCTGTCGAAGCTCGGTCGCCTCGGTGAAGCGCTCGAAAGCTGCGAGCGCGCGCTTGTGGCGCGGCCGGATTATGCCGACGCGCTCTACAATCGCGGCAATGTGCTGTTCGCGCTGGTGCGACCCGAAGAGGCGGTCGCAAGCTTCGAAGCAGCGCTCAGGCTTGAGCCGCGGCTGGTCGATGCCTGGAACAATCTCGGACTTGCGCTTTTCGTTCAGCAAAAATACCCCGAGGCGATCGCGACTTACGACCGCGCTCTGGCGCTCGATCCGGCTCATCTGCAAGCCTTGCATAATCGCGCCAGCGCCTTGGCGGGACTTGAATCCTACGACGAGGCGCTGACAGCCTGCGACAAAGTTCTTTCGCTGGCGCCGGATCATGTCGATACTCTCAACACGCGCGGCATTGTTCTCGGCAAGCTCAAGCGTCATCAGGAGGCGCTCGACAGCTACGATCGCGCTTTGGCATTGGCGCCTGATCGGATCGACATCGAGGCCAATCGCGGCACCACGCTCATCGAACTCGACCGCCTCGAAGATGCGGTCGCAAGCTTCGAAACCGTCTTTGCCAGCAATCCCGATCATGTCATTGCCCTGATCAATTGCGCCAACGCACTGGTCAGGATCAACCGGGCCGCCGAAGCGCTCGCCAAATACGACAGGGCGCTTGAGCTCAATCCGGGAAATTCCGGCGCGATCTCCGGAGGCGGCGTTGCGCTGACCGTTTTGGATCGCCTTGATGAAGCGCTTGCCCGCCACGACGAGGCGCTGTGCATCGAGCCGGATCTGATCCCCGCCCATGTCAATCGCGGCAACACGCTCGTGTGCATGGCGCGCCATGGCGAGGCGGTGGTCAGCTACGGCAACGCACTCGCGCTCGAGCCCGAGCATGTTGACGCTAATTTCAATTCCGCAGTCACCCGGCTCTGTCTCGGCGACTTCGAGAAGGGCTGGAAGCAATATGAATACCGATGGAAGCGCAAAGGCATTGCCTGGCAGCCGTGGGAGTTCACCCAGCCGATATGGCGCGGCGATGAGGATGTGAGCGGCAAGACCATATTCCTGCTCGCCGAACAGGGGCTGGGCGACACCATCAATTTTGTCCGTTACGCGCCTTTGCTTGCGGCGCGCGGCGCCAAGGTGATCCTCGGCGTGCAGAAGCCGCTGAAGGACCTCGCCTGTACTGTGCCTGGAATTTCCGGCGTGCTGGTCGACGGCCAACAGCTGCCCGATTTCGATCTGCATTGCCCGATGCTCGGCCTGCCGATCGCATTCAGGACCGATCTTGCGAGCATCCCGGCGAACGTTCCTTATCTGCAGCCCTATCACGGGCGGCTCGATGCATGGCGCTCGCGCATGCCACAAACCGGCCGCATGCGCGTCGGCATCGTTTGGTCCGGCAATAGCGGACACGCCAATGACCGCAAGCGCTCGATCGCGCTGGAACGCTTCGCCGCCGTCCTGTCGGCACCGGAGATCGACTTCATCAGCGTGCAAAAGGACGTCAGCGAAGCGCAGGCGGCGATCCTCGACGCGCACGGCGTCCTTCAACTCGGCCAGCACTTCACCGATTTTGCCGATACCGCAGCGGTTGTAGCCATGCTCGATCTTCTGGTCGCCGTCGATACGTCAGTAGCCCATCTTGCCGGCGCGATGGGCAAAGCGGTGGCGCTGTTGCTGCCATTCTCGCCGGATTGGCGCTGGCTCATGCACCGCAGCGACAGCCCCTGGTATCCGAGCATGCGGCTATACCGTCAGCCGGCATTCGGCGATTGGGACACGCCGCTGCAACTGTTACGGCAAGAACTCACTGACGTCGCTAGTCGTGCTGGGAAGCGCCCGTGACATCGGAACTGGCAGCGGCAGAACACATTCCGGGAGCGGAGTTGGCGACAGAGCCAAGCGTCGCCGAGGCCTTCGCGCGTTTTCAAGAAGGGCGGCTCGCCGACGCCGAAACCATCTGCAACGCGATCCTGACCGCGCGGCCTGAAGATTTCGACAGCCTGCATCTGCTCGGCCTGTTGCGGCATCGGCAAGGACGCAATGCCGAAGCGCTGCGGCTCGTCGCCACGGTGCTTCGCCGCGCGCCGCGATCCGCGGAAGTGCTCAGCAATTACGGCCTAATCCTCGCTGCGCTCAAACGTCACGAGGAGGCGCTTGCCTGCTTCGAAGACGCGCTCGCCAGCGATGCCGGCTATCTGCTCGCGCTCAGGAATCGCGCCGCCTCGCTGAAGTCGCTCGGACGCCATGACGAGGCGCTCGCCGCTTTCGCCACCGTCCATGCAGCGCGACCCGACGACATCGATGTGTTGAACGAATGCGGCGGGCTCTTGGTGCGGCTCGGCCAAATCGAAGCGGCGCTTGCGTGCTACGACCGTGCGCTCGCGCTTACGCCGCAAGCCGCGGAGCTTCATGTCAATAAGGGCAGCGCACTGGCTGCCGCGAGCCGGTTCGCGGACGCTCTGGAAACCTTCAATGCCGCGATCGCCATCGACTCGCAATGCGCCGAAGCGCATCACCGCGCAAGCCTCATCCTGTTGCGCTCCGGCGATTTCAAGAACGGCTGGCGCGACTACGAATGGCGCTGGCGGACGCAGTGGACGCCGCAGGTGCGGCGGGTCAACGCGCCGCTCTGGCGCGGCGAGCCCATCGCGGGCAAGACTATTTTGCTCCTGGCCGAGCAGGGCTATGGCGACACGATCCAATTTATCCGCTACGTGCCGATTGTCGCCGCGCTCGGCGCCAAGGTCCTTCTCGACGTGCCGCCGCCGCTGCAAGAGATCGCGCTACGCATGGACGGCGCGGCGGGTGTGCTGAGGACGGACGCGCCTGCGCCCCGCGTCGATTATCAATGCCCGTTCATGAGCCTCCCGCTCGCGTTTGCGACCGAACTCGGCACGATCCCGGCGAACGCGCCCTATATCCAGCCGTCACCCGACGGTCTCGACGATTGGCTCGACCGGCTGCCGCAAACCGGCCGCCCGCGGGTCGGCCTGTGCTGGGCCGGCAGCAGCGCGCATCTGAACGACCACAATCGCTCGATCGCGCTGTCACGCTTTGCCGAGATTTTTTCGCTGCCGGATCTTCATTTCATCAGCGTACAGAGAGAGCTCGATGCGGAGGCGCAGGCCATCCTGCATCGCCACGGCGTCGTCGAACTCGGCCAGGACTTCGAGAGCTTCTCTGACACCGCGGCGGTACTCGCGCAGCTCGATCTCTTGATTTCGGTCGACACCGCCGTCGCCCATCTCGCCGGCGCCATTGGCAGGCCGGTGGCGCTGCTGCTGCCTTATCCGGCGGAATGGCGATGGCTCACGGATCGCGCCGACAGTCCGTGGTATCCGACCATGCGGCTGTTCCGGCAGACTTCGGCCGGTGACTGGGACACGCCGCTCGCGCGGCTTCACAAGGAGCTGGCGCTTCTGGCGCAGGGCTAGCCATTCTCCGTGTTCGCGCTTTCGCGCACGAAGTGGCGACCCTTTTAGAGCGATCGGCTGACGGCGAGCGGCCGGCCGTTCCGCGGATTGGGCGCAGCCGTGCGTCCGCTGGCGCCATAGACCTGCGGCGAGGCCTTGCGGGCGAGGTCGCCGGATAGCCGTCGCACGATGCCTTCCGAGACGGCGTGAGCGGTCGCCAGCACCACCATGTTTTTCTGCAGCAAGGACTGGAAATGTTCCTGTACCTTGGCGAGGTCCTTGCACTGCGCGGGAGCGCCGCCGAGGGCCTTGGTTCCGGACTTGAGCCGTTCGCCGGCGACAAAGAGCTGCCCGGCAAGCTGCGACTTCGCGGGTTCGAGCGCCATCGCGTTGCGCAGTTTGCCGGCGCGCACCAGGGCCGTTTCCTGCTCGACGATCGCGCTGAGCTTCTCGACCAGGAGCGTCAATTCGGCGAGCGCCTGCTCGGCTTCCGATTGCGTCGTGATCGCCTTCATGATGCGGAAATCCCCTGATGTCTGAGCAGTGCCGCGTAGACCTGCGGCGCCAGTCCGATGCCGCCGGTTTTGGCGAACGACTTGGAGATCTGATCGGTCATGAACGAGCGCCAGATCTTCAAGGAGCCCTTGCCGCCGAACGGTCCGTCGCCGTCGAGACCGGCATACATCTGCTGGAACATGCTGCTGAGAAACATCGATTCGAAGTTCTCCGATGCCACCTTGGCCTTGGCTTTGACCTGCTCCACCGATTGCCCGGTCATGCCGCCGCCGGTCGTGGTTTTGGCTTGCAGCTGCGATTGTGCGCTCATGCTGCTGGCGTTGGCGATCGAGTTGAGCGAAGCGGAAAAGTCGACGGGATTCAGGTTCGACATCACATCACCTCGATATCGGCTTGGATGGCGCCTGCGGCCTTGATCGCCTGCAAGATCGTGATCAGGTCGCGCGGACCGATGCCGAGCGCGTTGAGCCCGTCGACCACCTGCTGCAGCGATACGCCTTCGTGCACCAGCGCGAGCCCTTTGCCTTCCTCCTGCACGCCGACCGAGGTGCGCGGCACGACCACGGTGCGGCCGCGCGAGAACGGCGCCGGCTGGCTGACTTGTGGCGTCTCCGAGATCGTCACTGTGAGATTGCCTTGCGCCACCGCAACTGTCGACACGCGCACGTCGCGGCCGATGACGATGACGCCGGAGCGCTCATCGATCACGATCTTGGCGCCTTCGTCGGGCTCGACCTGCAATTGCTCGATCTCGGTCAGCATGGCGACGACGTTCTGCGGAAACTTTTTCGGCAAAGTGAGCTGCACTGTCGACGGATCGAGCGGCTCGGCTACCGGCGCTCCGATATAATCATTGACGGCAATGGCGATGCGCTTGGCCGTGGTGAAATCCGGATTGCGCAGTGCGAGCCGCAATTGTCCGATGCTGTTGAGCGCGAACTCGATCTCGCGCTCGACGATGGCGCCGTTGGGCATTCGCCCGACCGTCGGTACGCCGCGGGTGATGCTGGCCGCCGCGCCCTGCGCGGTGAAGCCACCGATCGACAGCGAGCCTTGCGCGACCGCATAGACATTGCCGTCGGCGCCAAGAAGCGGGGTGACAAGCAGCGTGCCGCCCTCAAGGCTCTTGGAGTTGCCCATGGCGGAGGCGGTGACGTCGATGCGCGTGCCTTGAGTGGCGAAGGGCGGCAGGTTGGCGGTCACCATCACGGCGGCGACGTTGCCGGTGCGGATGGTCTGGCCGCGAATATTGACGCCGAGCCGTTCCAGCATGGCCTGCAGGGACTGCTTGGTGAAAGGCGTATTGTTGAGCGTGTCGCCGGTGCCGTTGAGGCCGACGACGAGCCCATAGCCGATCAACTGGTTCTGCCGCACGCCCTCGATACTGGCCAAGTCTTTAATACGCGACGTGGCCGCCGCCGGCGAAGCGGCGCAGCCAAATGCCAGCAGCGCGGCAAGCGCTGTACTCAACGTCCTTCTCATCTCTCTTGCTCCCCCAAGAGGTCCACGGCCTCTTGCTCCCCAAGAGGCTTGGACTGCGATATCAATGCGAGTGGCGTGCCACCCGAGATGGCGCAGCCAAGGCGTTGAATATGCTATGTATTTTCTCGGAAGGAGAGGGGGCGGCGGCCGGCCAGGTCAGCATCCCTTGCCGGTCTCCGGCAATTCTTGCCGCCCTTTACCCGGCATTAACCATACCGGGCACACTTTATATGTATGCGCGTCTCCGCAACGAACCGCACCTCGCTCGCCCCCGGCACGACCGCGGCGCGCCAGTCGTCGGGCGGCGGCTTCTCGCTTGGCGGGACGGAGGCACCGAAGGCGCAGACCGGGGCCATGGCGCTGCGGACTTTGGGCGGCATCGATGCCCTGATCGCGCTGCAGGGGGTCGAAGATCCGACCGAGAAGCGGCGGCGCGCGGTGAAATTCGGCCGCCGGGCGCTCGATGCGCTTGATGAACTCAAGCTTGGCCTTCTCGCCGGCAGCCTCGATCAGGCCGCCATGTTGCGGCTGAAGTCGGTAGCCGGCGACCTCCGCGAGCCGACCGGCGATGTGGGGCTCGATCAGGTCATGGCCGAGATCGACCTGCGGGTATCGGTCGAACTGGCCAAGGCCGGCCTGACCTAGGGCGGCGCACTAGCCCGAGAATCACAAGCTACGACCCGCTCCGGCAAGCGGCAGGGCATGTCAAACGACACCATTTCGAGGCGCTGCCCCAGCGGCCGCCTTATTCCTAACCGCCTATTATCAGTGCAGAAATTCGGTTTTTCGGGGCCGAATGATCGTTGTTGTCTCTGTCATGGACCTTGGATATAAGCCCGCCCAGCGAGGGCGACCTCGTAGCGTGGGGTGGGAGTAGACGCAGATGCAATTGCTTAAGGGCAAGAACGGTCGGACTGCCGATACGCCACATAAGAACGGCAAAGCCGAAGTGTTGGCGATCCTGACCGACGACAAGTCTTACCGGCCGACCGACAAAGAACCGTTCATGAACGATCGCCAGCGCGACTATTTCCGGCAGAAGCTGCTGGACTGGCGCGAGGACATCCTGAAAGAGGCCAAGGAGACCCTCCAGCATCTTCAGGACGAGAACCAGAACCATCCCGACCTTGCCGACCGCGCATCCTCGGAAACCGATCGGGCCATCGAACTTCGCGCCCGCGACCGCCAACGGAAATTGATCTCCAAGATCGACGCCGCGTTGCAGCGGATCGACGACGGTACCTACGGCTATTGCGAGGAGACCGGCGAGCCGATCACCTTGAAGCGGCTCGAAGCCAGGCCGATCGCGACGCTGTCGATCGAAGCGCAGGAACGCCACGAACGGCGCGAGCGCGTGTATCGCGACGAATAATCTGCCGGCTGGCAGGCGACATCGATCCCATCGAACAGGGATCAAGATCTGTTCTTGATCATGACCTAGCCGGCATTGGTGCGGGCGCGCCCCGTGCCCGGCTTTTTATCGACGACATCGTGATATTCGGCTGAATCGGTTACGCCGGTGCGCGCCTCGTCGACTTCGGCCGCGAATTGGGCGATGCGGCGCCGCCGTTCGGCGAGCACCAGTTGTTTGGTCAAGCTGACCGCGCGCGGCGAATTGCTCGCAAGCGTTTTCGCCAGCGACAAGGCGGCTTCGTAGGAGTCGGGCGCGACGCGGCTGATCAGGCCGCAGGCCAGTGCTTCGCTGTCGTCCAGCATGCGGCCTGACAACATGAGGTCGAGCGCCATCGGCTCGCCGACAAGGCCGGGCAGGGTGATGGCGCTGATGCCGGACAGCATGCCGTGCTGGACTTCGGGGAATGCGAAGCGCGATCCCGGCGCAGCGATCCGGAAGTCGCAGTGGATGGCGAGCGTCAGTCCGAAGCCGATCGTGAAGCCATGCAGCGCGGCGATCACCGGCTTGTTGAGCGTGACGCCGACACTCGGGATCGCTTGCATCAATGTCGCGGTCGACACCATCGTTCCGGTGCGCTGAATTTCCTTGATGTCGGAGCCGGCGCAGAACGCCTTGGCGCCGGCGCCGCGCAGCACGATCGCGCGTACCCGCTGATCGGCCGCCGCCTCCCGCCACAGCGTGCCGAGCCGTTCCTTGCTCGGCACATCCAGAGCATTCAACCGCTCGGGACGGTTGAGCGTGACCACCAGGATTCCGTCGGAATTGACGTCATGCAGAATATTCATAGCCGCAGCTCTCATGGCAGCAACTCTGCCGCGTTGTATTGCCGTGGCCATGACCTTAAGAACCTTCTGACGCTCTCCGCAAGGCAGCCGCTGCCGGCAGAGCTTTATACGGGACCGCAGAAGGCGCGATGAAATCTCCATGAAAGCAGTCGTTATCGAAGCGTTCGGTCCGCCGCAGACTCTGAAGGTCCGCGATTTCCCGACCCCGAAGCCGGGTCCGGGGGATATTCTCGTCAAGGTCGCGATCGCCGGCGTCTGTCATCATGACGTACTGCATCGCGCCGGCAAGCTGCCGGGCGCCAAATCCGGCGTGGTTCCTGGGCATGAGACGGCCGGCGAGATCGTGGCTGTCGGCGCCGAGGTGACGACGCATGCGGTCGGCGACCGCGTCGTGCTCTATCAGCGCCGGTTTTGCGGGCAGTGTCAGAATTGTCTGCGCGGGCGGCAGGATATGTGCCGTGCGCTCGGCGCGCCCGCGGTCGATACCGAAGGCGGCTATGCCGAATTCATCAGCGTACCGGCCAATATGGGAATCAAGATTCCCGATGGTGTCGATTGGCCCGCCGCGGCCTTGGCCTGCTGTCCGATCGGCACCAGCGTGCGCGCGCTCAAGACCGTCGCCGCGATCAATCCTGGCGACGCGGTTCTGATCACCGGCGCCAGCGGCGGCCTGGGCGTGCATCAGATCCAGATCGCCCGGGCGCTCGGCGGGCGGCCCATTGCTGTGACGAGCAGCCCGGCGAAGACCGATTTCCTTCGGTCGCTCGGCGCCGCCGATGTCGTCGTCGCGCCCGATCTTGCTTATTCGGCTGCGGTTTGGACGCTCACCGGCAAACGCGGCGTCGATATCGCGATCGACAATGTCGGCGCCGCGCTGCCGGAAACGCTGCGCTGCATGGCGACCGGCGGCATTGCGGTGGTGCTCGGCAATGTCGGCGGCGAGGCGGTGCTGGTGGCGCCCGGTCTGTTGATCGGACGGCGGTTGCGCGTCACCGGATCGGGCATGGGAACGCTCGAAGATGTGCGGCAATCGCTCGCCATGCTGGCGGCCGGCATGGTCAAGCCGGTCATCTCCGCGACGGTGAAGTTTTCGGAGGCCGCGGCTGCGCATGCCATGCTCGAGGCGCGATCCGTCGAAGGGCGCGTCGTGATGCAAGGTTGGTGAGCTGGCTGGTGAGCGGACTGGTGAGCGCGAGGGCTGGCGAACAATGACGATTGCACGCCTGCTGCTGCGAAGCGCCGAGCTGTGGGGCGACCGGCCGGCACTGATCGATGCCGTCAGCGGGCATTCATTGTCATTTTCAGAATTGGCGACGGCCTGTTTCCAGTTTGGTCAGACGTTGCGACAGCGCGGCTTGAACATCGGGGACCGCGTGGCGCTCCTGGCCGATGCCAGCACGGCCTATCTGATCGCCGATTACGGCGCGATGTCCGCGGGTCTCGTGCGGGTGCCGCTCGATCCGAAGTCTCGCTGCCGACGAGTTGGTCAATCAGGTGCGCGACGCCGAGGCGCGCATTCTGCTCCATGACGCGCCGCGCGCTGTGCTCGCAAGCCGGGTTGGCGAGGGCACCGCTGTCGGTGTCGAATTACTTGCGATCGACGCGGCTGCGCACGATCGGCCGTCGATCCGCGGTCTCGCCGCGCCGCCGGGCGACGAGGCGCTGGTTTTCCGATCGCTCGCCTCGCTCAATTACACCGGCGGCACGTCCGGCGAGCCCAAGGCTGTGATGCTGAGCCACGGCAATTTGCGCGCCATCGTGCAGAACATCGTGATGGCGCGCGTGGCCGGCTCCGCGATCGGACCCGGCGCTGTCATGGTCAATATGCGGCCGCTGTGGCCGATCGCGGCCGTGATTGTTCTCGCGCATCTTGCTGCCGGCGGCGCAGTCGTGCTCGGCGGCCGGTTCGATCCGGCCCGTATGGTGGCTCTGCTCGAGCAGCATCGGGCCGCGGCGACGTCCATGGTGCCGACGCATCTCGTGCGGCTGCTGCGCGAGTGCGAGCCTTCGGCCTTGCGCGCGCTGACGGCGCTGCGCGCCATCGATATGGGCGCGGCCGCAGTGCCTCTGGAGACTTTCGAGCAAGCGCTCGATGCCTTCGGCCCGAAGATCGGCGTGCTCTATGGCCTCACCGAAGCATCCTGGAGCTGCTATCAGCCGCCGTCAGCACTCGACGTGCCGCCCGAAATTCGCAAATCGCGCATGACGTCCGTCGGCCGCCCGGTATTCGGTTGCGATCTCATGATTGCAGGCGAAGCCGGACCGGCGTCGCCAGGCGAGCCGGGAGAGATTTTGATCCGCGGCGCGCATGTCATGCAGGGCTACTGGAAGCGCCCCGATCTCACCGCGCAGGTGCTGGACAATGATTGGTTCCACACCGGCGATCTCGGCGCCGTCGCCGAGGATGGCGTGGTTTCGATCCTCGGCCGCATCAAGGAAGTGATCCGCACCGGCGGCAAATCGGTGCAGCCGAGCGAGGTCGAGCAGGCGCTGCGGCAATTTCCCGGAGTTGAGGAGGCGAGTGTCGTCGGCATCCCGGACGCGGAATGGGGCGAGCTTGTCACCGCCCTTGTCGTATCCGCCCCGGGTGCAGCGATTGCCGAGAGCGCACTGAAGGAGCATTGCGCGGCAATGCTGTCGCCACACAAGCGGCCGAAGCTCATCCAGCTTGTCGCCGAATTGCCGAAGTCGCACTACGGCAAGATCCAGCGCGGCAGGGTGCGCGACGCGGCCATTGCGTTCTATCGCAGCAAGACCGGCGCCTGATGGCGCGCGGGCAGGATCACTGCCGCGCGATGTTGCCGCGCTTCATGATGTCGGCGTAGAGATTCTGCTCGCTGCGGGAAAAATCGACAAACGCCGCGCCGCCCATTCCCGAATATTCGAGCCCCTGGCTCGCGAACCATTTCTGCGCGTCGGCCGACGAACCGATGGCGCCCAGCGCGTGCGAGATCGTCGCGACGACGTCCGGCGGCAGATGCGCCGGCCCCCACAATCCATACCAGGTGTAGAACTCAAATCCGGGATAGCCCGCCTCACCGAATGTCGGCACGTCGGGCGCGAGCGGGCTGCGCTTTGGGCTTGCGATCGCGAGCGCGGTCGCCTGCTTGCCTTGCGCCAGCGGCAGCGATGTCACCAGCGGATCGAGCATGCCGGAGATCGTGCCGCCGAGCAGGTCGGTGAAGGCCGGTCCGGTGCCTTTGTAGAGCACAACCGGCACGTTGAGGCCGGCGCGCAGCTTGAACGATTCCGCGGCCAAGTGGCCGGCCGATCCGTAACCGCCGGTGGCGAAATTGAACGCGTCGGGATGCGCCGTGGCTTTAGTGACAAAGTCCTGAACATTCGTTGCGACGCCGGCATGCACGATGAACAGCAGCGGTCCTTTGGCGATGAGGCCAAGCGGCGAAAAGTCCTTCAGTGGATCGAACGGCGGCGCTTCGGCTGCCACCACCGGATTGACGATCAGCGTCGAGGCGCTGACCAGGAGCGTGTAGCCGTCGGGGTTGGCTTGCTCCACCGTTTGTGCGCCGAGATTTCCCGACGCGCCCGGCCGGTTCTCGACATACACTTCCTGGTGGAATTGCTCCGACAGATATCGCGCCATGGTTCGGGCGACGAGGTCCACCGCTCCCCCGGGAGTGAACGGCACGACGATGCGCACGATGCGATCGGGATATCCGGCGGCGTCCGCCGCGGCAGAGGAGGCGGCCAATGCCGCGAAGGCCGCGAGCGCGATCAGTATTTTCTTCATAAGCCTCGTCCTGGAGAACTCATCATTGTCGTTGCGGATGCATTTCGGACGCCAGCCCGGCTGTCGTCTATAGCCCGTTTTGGCACCCCTTAAGCTTTTGTTTACCAAACCTCTTTACCGACCGTTAAGCAACGGAGCGGCCGCTTTGCCGCATCGGCAGGCTTTGGACGGTCATGCCAGGCAGCCTTCCAGCACACGCGTCAGGAAATTCGCCGCGCAACGCCTCGAAGCTGCTGCGCCGCGCTTGCGCCGCGCATGATGCGGGCGACACGGTGAAGGCCGACCGGCTCTACGCCGAACTTCTCGAAACCGAGCCGACGAATTTCGACGCGCTGCACGGCCGCGGCCGCCTGCATCACGACTGCCGCCGCTATGACAGCGCGCTCTCGCTTATTCAGACGGCGCTGCGGATCGATGCGCAGCGTCCCGACGGGTTTTCGAGTCTCGGCCTCGTGTTCTACGAGTTGCGCCGGCTCGATCACGCGCTCACCAGCTTCGAAACAGGCTTGCGGCTCGCGCCGGCCGATGCGCAACTGCTCAATCAGCGCGGCGTGGTGCTGCTCGAACTCGGACGCACCGGCGAAGCGCTGGCGAGCTTCGAGCAGGCGCTTGCCGCAAATCCGGCCTTGCTCGATGCGCTCGGCAATTGCGGCAATGCGCTGCTCAAGCTCAATCGGCCCGCCGACGCCATCGCCGTTTACGATCGGGCGCTGGCGCTTGCGCCGCACAATGCCGGGCTCCTGACCAATCGCGCCATCGCGTTGCGCAAGCTCGACCGGCCGCAGGAAGCGCTGATGAGCGTGCGCCGCGCGCTCGCGGCCAAGCCCGATTTCGCGCAAGCGCGCTTCGTCGACAGCCTGGTGCGCTTGACGCTGGGCGATTTCCATGCCGGCTGGCGCGCTTACGAGTCGCGCTGGCAGGGCAGGAACCTGTCGTCGCAGCGCCGCGCTTTTACGGCGCCGCTATGGCTCGGCGAGGGCGCGCTTGCCGGCAAGACCATTCTCCTGCCTGCCGAGCAGGGCTTCGGCGACACCATGCAATTCGTGCGCTATGCGCCGCTGATCGCCGCGCGCGGCGCCAAGGTCGTGCTTGAAGTGCAGCGCGAATTGGTGCGGCTCGTCTCGCGCCTTGAAGGCATCGACACCGTGATCGGACGCGGCGAGGCTTTGCCGGCCTTCGATCTGCATTGTCCGCTGTTGAGCCTGCCGTTTGCCTGCCGCACCGAGCTCGCGAACATCCCGGCGCCGGTGCCCTATCTCGCGGCGGCGGACGAGGATGCGGCGCTCTGGAACGCGCGCTTGCCGTGCGGCAGGCCCCGCATCGGCGTGGTCTGGTCCGGCGATCCCTCGCACGACAACGATGTCAACCGCTCACTGCGCCTCGCTGCGCTCGCGCCCTTGTTCGCGGTGCCGGGTGTCGATTTCGTCAGCCTGCAATATCGAATCCGCGATGACGACAAAACGGCCCTGGCGGATGTCCCGAACCTGTTCCGCCTCGAAGAGAGCTTCGGCGATTTCGCCGACACCGCGGCGGTGGTCGCAAATCTCGACGCGGTGGTCTCGATCGACAGCGCGGTGGCGCATCTCACCGGCGCCATGGGCAAGCCGCTCTTCCTTCTGCTGCCGTTCGGCGCCGATTTCCGCTGGCTGCGCGAGCGGGCGGACAGCCCGTGGTATCCGACCGCGCGATTGTTCCGGCAGCCGCGCTTCGGCGATTGGCAAAGCGTCATCGAAAGCGCGGCGCAGGATCTGCGTGCGAGATTCGCGCCGCAGGCGCAAAAGCTCACGGCCTAAGCATTCTGGACTGCGTGTGGCAGCAGCTATCGCTGCTCGGCTTGGCCGGCCGCGTCACGCGATAAAGATCGGCTGGGGCGTCTGCAAAAAAGTTGCGGCCTCCGGCGGGAGCTGCCGGAGGCCGCGGGGATCAGGATCGGCGCTATGATTGGACAGTGCGCTGACCCCGGGGAGCCCTGATCTCGTTACGCTAGAACGGCAGCAGAACACTGAGCGCCTGGTTGCCCCATGGCGGCGGCTGAATTGTCGACAGTGTGCCCTTGCCGCCATAGGCGACGCGCGCCTCGGCGATTTTGGGCAGATCGATACTGTTGTCGCTGTCGACATCCTCCGGCCGCACCACGCCGGCGACGATCAGGACACGCATTTCCGTATTCAGGCGCACTTCCTGTTTGCCTTCGATGACCATGTTGCCGTTGGGCAGAAGCTGCGTGACGACAGCGGCGACATTGGTCAGCAATTGGTCGGTGCGGTTGATCGAACCCAAGGCGTTGCTTTGGGTATTGCTGTCGGCGGTGATCAGCGCGCCCGGCAGAACCGCCTTGGCCGGATTGTTGATGCGGTTGGCGCCGATGAAGTTGGTGATTTCGTTGTCTTCCGTCGCCGTCCGCTGGACCTGGGTCTGGTCCTGGAATTGCGCGGTGTCGTTGATGTTGACCTTCACCGTGAGAATGTCGCCGACCTGGTGCGCGCGCTGATCCTTGAAGAAGGCGCGTGAGCCGTTGCGCCACAGCGAATTGGGATTGAAGGTGACGGGCTGCGGCGTCGGCATCGGCATCTGCACCGGCTTGTAGGCAGGCTGCGTTGTCGGATTTTCGATCGGCGACAGCGGCGGCTCCTTGCCGATCAGCGCCAATTTGTCGATAGCGGAGCAGTTCGCGACGAGGACGGCGACCGATGACAACAAAGCACAACGCAGCAAAACGCTCTTCGACTTTGTACTCTCGGACATTGTACTACCTTTCACCTTCGCAACTGACACTTCGCGACTGAACGCAACACAGTCTCCGTCCCCGCCGCGGCCGGCTTACTGCGGCTGCACAATCATGTTGTCGACGACCCGCGTCGTGATGGCGCCGACGCTGACACGCTCCGGTCCAGACACCACCGCCTGGACGACGCGTTTGGATTCCATATTGAGCACGTTGATCGTGTCGCCGAGCGCGCCGGCTTCCTGGGCCTGCCCGCGCAAGGTCAGCGTGATGCCCGGCGCCTGATAGACGATGGTGACGCTGCCGTTGCGCTGGACGATTTCCGGCTTCATCAGATCGCCCGAGGTCAGCGGCTGGTTCGGCTGCAGCGGGTGCCGCGCGGCCATGCCGACCACCGCCTTCATGTCGGTCAGCGCCGCAGTGTTGGTTTTGGGCCGCTGCACCACGGTGACATCGGAGGCCTTGACGATTTGGCCGCGCTCGACCGGATGGTCGACGGTGAGCGCATCGACGGTCGCCGTCGCGGTGCCAATATAGTGGACCGCCGACTGCCGGCGCATTTCCACACTCGAGGGCAGAGAGAAAGTCACGTCGAAATGCGAGCTGCGCGGGTCGTAGGACAGGCTCTCCACTTGGAGGTCGCCGGTGGCGTTCGGCTCCACCTGCAGCGTGCGCACGTCGTGGTCGAAGGTGACGAGAATGTCGTGGGGGTCGCCGAAGCCGTATTGGCCCGACAGCGCCTGCGCCACGCGATGGGAAATTTCCTGCGCCGGGATGGCGCGGCTGGCGCGGGTGACGACGACTTCGCTCAGGCCGCGGGTGTTGATGCCGATGAGCTGGTGCGGCGCGATTGCCGCGACAATGCGGTCGGTCGCGACCGCGCCAGTGGTGCCGAGATCGGGCGAACGGAAGATCGCAATATTGGCGACCGGACCGGCATTCTCGACCAGGTCGCCGATGCGCACCACGTCGCTCGTCACCATGACGCTGGACCGCAGCGCCGGCAGCGGCGCGCTTTGCGCCAGCACCGCGCCGCTTGCCGCGATCAGCAGAGCGAGCGTCGCGCTCGCGCGCCGGATCGTCTGGCCGATCGCGTTTCCGATGATGTTGCCGATCATGGCGCTCATCCTTCTCAGCGCATCAATTGTGCGGTGGTCTGCAGCATTTCGTCGGCCGCGGTGATGACCTTGGAATTCATCTCGTAGGCGCGTTGGGCCTGGATCAGATTGGAAATCTCGGTCACCGCTTCGACGTTGGACTGTTCGAGGAAGCCTTGCAGCAGCGAGCCCGAGCCGTCGGTCGCCGCGAGCCCGTCCTGCGGCGTTCCCGAGGCCGGCGTCGCCACGAACAAATTGCTGCCCATCGCCGCCAGACCAGCATTATTGGTGAAGCGGGTGATGGTGAACTGGCCGAGGATCTGCGAATTGGTGTTGCCCGGCACGACGATCGAGACCTGGCCCTGGGAGTTGATGGTGAGGCCGGTGGCATTCTGCGGAATGGTGATGGTCGGCTGCACCACATTGCCTTGCGCGGTGACGATGCGGCCCTGCGAATCCTCTTGGAACGAGCCGTCGCGCGTATAGGTGAAGGTGCCATCCGGCATCTGGATCTTGAACCAGCCGTCGCCCTGGATGGCGACGTCGAGCCGGCCGCCGGTCTGCGACAGCGGTCCCTGCGTCATCAGCCGCGGCGTGCCGACGGTCTTGACGCCGGAGCCGAGCTCGATGCCGACCGGCAGGATGTTGCCCTGGTCGGAAGCCTGCGCGCCGATGCGCTGCACATGCTCGTAGACCAGATCCTGAAATTCGGCGCGCTGGCTCTTGAAGCCAGTCGTCGTCATATTGGCAAGGTTGCCCGCGATGACCTGGACCTGCAGGTCCATGGCCTGCATGCCGGTTGCTGCAGTATCGAGCGCACGCATTTTTTACAGTCCCCCAGACTCAAAGCCCCAAAACCAAATGCAAGACTCAACTCACGCGCGGCGCGTCAGGTTGTCGGTATCTGCGACAATTGCGTCAGCGCGTTCTTTCGCAGGTCGCCTTCCTGCGACAGGATGTTGGCGACGTCGGAATAGCTGCGCGTGATCTGGATCATCCGCGCCATTTCGGCGACGCCGTTGACGTTCGATTTCTCGATCGCGCCCTGCACCACGCGGGTGTTGGGGGACGGCGTATTGGAAGCGACACCGGGCGGCGCCATGAACGTGGAGCCGCCGTCCTTCTGCAGCACCTGCGGATTGGCGAAGCTCGCCAGTTGCAGCGTGCCGCGCTGCGTGTCGGCCGTGGAGTTGCCTTCACGCACCGTGATGATGCCGGAACTGCTGATGACGACGTCGTGGTCGAGATTCTGAAACGTGATCGGGCCGCCGGTGCCGAGCACCTGGTCGCCGTTCGACGTGACAAGCTGGCCGGCGCCGTTGACCTGAAACGCGCCGTTGCGGGTATAGCGCTGGCCGCGCTGAGTCTGCACCACGAAATAGGCGTTGCCGTCGATGGTGACGTCGAGCGGGCTGCCGGTGCGCTGGAGCGAGCCCGGCGCCATGTCGATATAGGTGGCGCGGTCCTCGACGAAGTTGACCTGCCGGTCGCGGCCGTTGAAGTTCTGATCGCTGGCGCGCGGTGCCAGGAAGTCGCTGAACACCGTCTTGTCGGCCTTGAAGCCGTTGGTGTCGATATTCGCGATATTGTTGGCGATCATGTCGAGCTCGTGCCCGAGCGCCACCTGCCGCGACAAGCCGATGAGAAGAGCATTCTCCATCGGAAGATTTTCCCCTTTTGCGAGGACGGACCGGGTACCGGAGCGTCCGTTGCACCCTGTTGGCTCTCCCAAGCCAGGCAGGGCAGAGGGTTAATTGCAGAAGCCGTGCCAGCTTGCGCGGTGACGTAAAGACCAGCGTTATCAATGCATTAGGGTTAACGCCGCGGCGGCTCGAGGCGGCAGAAACGGCCGCTTGGGGCGGCGTACCCGGCAAAAAATTCCTGCTTTGGGGTGCCTGGCAAGTATCCGTTAACCATTCCTGCCCTAGCTTTGATCGCAGACGGCGCCGCTTTCTCTGGCGTCGTCTGCGCCCGCAACTTTGTATTGCGTTGATCCGGCCGGCTGCGTGCGCTCTCCACGCGAGCGGGAGCGGTAATGGCAACGAACGAAGCACAGACAGATACAGACGTCGCCGACGAAGAAGGCGAGGGCGCATCCGGAAAGCGCAAGCTTCCGCTCAAGCTCATCCTGATGGCCGTCGGCGGGCTGGTCGTCCTTAGCGGCGTCGGCTTTGGCGCCTATCATTTCCTGTTCGCCGGCAAGAGCGAGGAAGTCGCGGCCGCGCCGGCACAGGTCAAGCCGCCGGCATTCCTCGACATGCCCGAAGTGCTGGTCAATCTCTCGACCGCCGGCGGCAGCGAGCGCACCCAATATCTGAAGGTGAAGGTGGTGCTCGAATTGCCGGATCCAGAAATGGCGGCGCAGATCCAGCCGGTGATGCCGCGGCTGATGGATACGTTCCAGACCTACTTGCGTGAATTGCGCCCGACCGATCTCGACGGCTCCGCCGGCCTCTACCGGCTCAAGGAGGAGCTGACCCGCCGCGTCAATGCCGCGATCGCGCCGAGCCGCATCAGTGCCGTTCTGTTCAAGGAAATCGTCGTTCAGTGACGATCCAATTTTGAGACTCCGCTGCAATGGCTGACAAGGACCAAATCGACCACGATGCGCTCGCCGCCGAGTGGGGCGTGGCTCTCGAGGCCGAGCAGGGCCCCGCCAACGCCGCGGAAGCGCGTGCCCAGGCCGCGGCCTCAGCTACCGACTCGGTGGAATTGCAATGGGGCGCGGCCATGGCCGCGGACGACGCCACCTTCATGCAGGCCAGCAAAGGCGGCGCCGAACGCGTTCTGACCCAAGAAGAAATCGACTCGCTGCTCGGCTTTTCCCTCGCCGACATTTCGCTGAATGATAATTCCGGCATCCGCGCGATCATCGACTCGGCGATGGTTTCCTACGAGCGCTTGCCGATGCTGGAAATCGTGTTCGACCGGCTGGTCCGGTTGATGACGACCAGCCTGCGGAATTTCACCTCCGACAACGTCGAAGTCTCGCTCGACCGCATCACTTCGGTGCGGTTCGGCGACTATCTCAATTCGATTCCGCTGCCGGCGATCCTCGCGGTGTTCAAGGCCGAGGAGTGGGAGAATTTCGGCCTCGCCACCGTCAATTCGAGCCTGATCTATTCGATCATCGACGTGCTGCTCGGCGGCCGCCGCGGCCAGACCACGATCCGCATCGAAGGCCGCCCCTACACCACGATCGAGACCAATCTGGTCAAGCGCATGATCGAAGTGGTGCTGGCCGATGCCGAGCTGGCGTTCCGGCCGCTGTCGCCGGTGAAATTCAATATCGACCGGCTCGAGACCAATCCGCGGTTCGCCGCGATTTCACGCCCGGCCAATGCCGCGATCCTGGTGCGCCTGCGCATCGACATGGAGGATCGCGGGGGCACCATCGAGCTGCTGCTGCCTTACGCGACCATCGAGCCCATCCGCGACGTTCTGTTGCAGATGTTCATGGGCGAAAAGTTCGGCCGCGACTCGACCTGGGAAGGACATCTCGCGACCGAATTGTCTCAGGCCGAAATTTCAGTGGCTGCAGTGCTTTACGAAGCGAAGCTGCCGCTCCACCAGATTATGAAGCTCGACGTCGGCGATACGCTGATGCTCGAGCTGAAACCGGACACGCCGGTGGTCGTGCGCTGCGGCGACGTCACGCTGACGGAAGGGCGGATGGGCCGCGTCGGCGAACGCGTCGCCGTGCGCGTGTCGAAGCCGTTACGCACGCCCAATATGACCTACGCCCTGTTCGAGATGGCGGGCGGAGGAGCCAAAGGGATGGAGACTCCATGAGCCAAGGTCTTGGTATGTTGATCGATTGCGTGGTGGCGATCCTGCTCGTGCTGACAATCGGTTACTGCATGATGCTCAACCGCAGGCTCAAGCTGCTCAAGGCCGACGAGCAATCGCTGCGCGCGACTATTTCCGAACTGATCACCGCGACCGAAATCGCCGAGCGCGCCATCGGCGGCTTGAAGATCACCGTGCACGAATGCGACATGGGGCTCGGCGAACGGCTGCGGAAGGCGGAGCGGCTCGCCGGCGACATCGACCGCGCCGTCGTCTCCGGCAAGGATCTGATCAGCCGGTTGTCGCAGATCATCAGCGCCGGGCGCCAAGCCGATGACGCCATCGCTGCGGCGGCGCCGAAAATCCAGCACAAGATCGAGGGCAAAGTCGAGAGCAAGCCCGAGCCCAAGCCTGAGTCCAAGTTCGATAGCGTGGCGGCGGTCAAGTCGGCGCTCAAGAGCGACGCCAAGTCGGTTGCCGCCGCCGCCGAAGCGTTCGCCGAGCGGCTGCGCATGAAGGTGCATGGTCTCGCGGCATGATGAAGTTCGTTCGCGATCTGCGGCTCATTCCGATTGCGCTGATCGCCAGTGCCTGTCTGCTTGCGCTCAAGACCGCGGATATCGTTCTCGACAGCCCCTATCTCTTTGCCGCCAACAGAACCGGCGGCCGGACCGATGACAGCGACGTCTCGTTGATCCGGCGCGGGCAGGGCGACATGCTCGCCGAGGGCAAGCCCGATTCCTGGGCCAAGCAGATGTTCAATTTCCCCGACGGCAGTAAGACGCAAGGGCAGAATCCCAGCCAGCAAAGCCTGCCGAAGATCGCCTCGCGACAACCGGGTCGGACCGGGCGCGGCAACGACGTCACCGGCTCGGTCCCCGAGCCGCCGCCCGCGGCTCAGGCCAAAGCGGATCCGAAGGCCGGCGCCAAGACTGACGGGAAGACTGACGCGAAGACTGACGCGAAGACGGACGCCAATGCCAAACCCGCCGCGGCCCCTGCCAATCCGCCGCCGGCAGGGCAGACCATCGTTCCGACCGAAGGGCCGATTCCGACCGGCGCCGAGCGCGCCATCCTCCAACGGCTGCAGCAGCGCCGCGAAGAGCTCGACAGCCGCGCCCGCGAGCTGGAAATGCGCGAGAGCCTCATTCAGAGCGCCGAGAAGCGCATCGACACGCATCTCGGCGAACTCAAGGACATCGAGACTCAGATCAAGGTCGAGACCGAGCAGAAGAACCAGGGAGCCGATGCACGGCTCAAGGCGCTGATCACGATGTACGAGAGCATGAAGCCGCGCGACGCCGCTAAGATCTTCAATGGGCTCGAGGACAGCGTGCTGGTCGAGGTCGCTTCCAAGATCAATCCGCGCACCATGGCTGAAATCATGGCGCAGATGCAGGCCGACGTCGCTCAGCGCCTCACTGTGGAACTGGCGGCCAAGGCGCAGCCCGCTGCGCAACCGGGCGCCGGACCTGCCGATCTGCCGAAGATCAACGGCCAGCCGACGGCAGCGGCGAGGTAGCGGAACAGGAACTCGTCTCCGTTTGCCGGGGCGAGCTTCGCGCTCTTCCGCGACGCCAGTGCGATGTTCAGCGGACGAATACCAGCGCTAAAGCCGAGGCCGACGCAATAAACAGCGCCCAAACCGAAAGTTCCATCCAGTCGATCGGAGGAACGTGGCTGGCCCCTAAATCATCCTTGCTCGTCATTGCAGGATCCCCCTTGCCCGAGAGCATTAGGATTGCAAACTCGGATCCCGCGTTTTGGTTCCGAAGAACTTGATGCAGCCGCCTTCGCGCCACCGCATGGGCCAAGGAACGGCTGCGTGCATCCGCGTGCGACGCTGCTTCGGACGCCAACAAATGGAAAAGGATCAGTAATTTATCGGCGGAGGCGGCGGCACCTTGCGAGCCGGCGCGGCGGGCGGTGGAACAAAACTGGTGTCCGACTTGGCTGGCAAAGGATTGGGCGGCGAAGAATTGGACGACGGTGAAGGAGAACTCTCGCCGGAACGCGTCGTCGAAATTTCACCGCGCGGGACATCTTCTGCGGGTTTGGCCGGCGCAAGTTCCGGGGGACGAGGCCGCGGCAGTGGGGCGGAGAATGCACTTCGCGGCTGAGCGGCATGCGGTATCGGCCGCGGCGGTATCAGACTTGGCAGCGTCAGCCATCCGCGCTGCGAGACGGCAATCGTGGAGGAAGTTCCCGTGCCGACGGAATGCGCGATTTGCGCCCGGCCTGACGTGGCGGCCAACAGCAAGAAGCAAACAGAGGCCGCCGCGGGCCAGTGTGCGGTTACGCTCACGAGAACCTCTCGGCCGCGCCCCACAACGGCAGCTCGCTTCAGCCCTCAGGTCATGAATCTCATAACCTATCGGGCGAGATAGCGGCGCTTCGATGTGAAGGGTGAGCCAAGATCAAGGTGTTCTGGCGGAGCGCGATCAGTTCCGGCGGCGCTAACCCGCAATAACGTGCCCGGCGTGCGATGACAGAAAGACCAGGACGACGATCGCGACGTAGCTGCCCACGCAAAACGCAACGAAGACCCAGCTCTCGGCCTCCGTTTCGTCGCGGCGACGGGCGGATGTTGAAAGAGCGGGAAGTCTCTCCCGGTTCGGCATGGTGCCACCTCTCGCCTACATAGCTCTACTATCGCGTTATGCGCTCTTTGCGTCGCCGCGATGTGACGCCTGACACAGTTCTGCGCGTTGGAACCCTTCGCCCGCGACGAACACCTAGAGATGCTTAAAGATAAGTAGAATTCGCACAGTTCGGATGACGCCGGCGGGCCGTTGCCATCTCAGGTCGCCGTCGGCGCGATTTGGATGAACTCGCCGTTGTCCGACAGCCGGTCGATCACTAGTTCGATAAGGGCAAAGCCGAACGACGGGTCTTGAAAATAGATCTGCTTGGCCTTGCTTTCGCTGATCTCGTAAATCTCGCAATCGCTGACGCACACGACGGTGGCGGTGCGCCTGCGGTGGCGGGCGAAAATGCCGATCTCGCCGAGGAGGGCGCCGGCCTCGATCGTTCTGCCGAACTCGGCAACTCGCATGGTGCCGCGGCACAGATAATACATGTGGTCGGCCTTCTCGCCCTTGGCCATGAGAACCTGGCCGGCTTTGACGAAGCGGTGCGACATCAAAGGCAGCAGGCTTTCGATCGACAGGCCCGACAGCTGCGCCCCCTTGATGCTCCTGATCAGGCGCAAAATCTGGACAAGGCGCACGACATTCACCGGCAGCAGGATCACGTGCAGGATGAGAACCGGATAGACATGCGCCGCCGCGCCGAACGCGGCGAACAGGATATTGCTGCCGATCGCGACCATGCGCAGCGGCAGCATCGTGCTCATGCAGAATGTCAGCAGGACGCTGACGGAGGCCGCATAGCCGAGAAGATCGATCCAGCTCATGGCTTCAGATCATGGTTTAAGCGCTGGCCACCCTGCGCATTTGCGACGCGGCGCCCGAACGTTCGAGTTGCGCGTCGTCAAGCGAGCGGCGCACTTCGATCGTATCGGGAGCAAAGACGAGGCCGGCGGGCGGCATAAAGTTGAAAGCATGCCGGCCGTTGCCGAGCCCGGCGCGCTTGAGGTCTTCGCGATAGATGTTCGCCAGCACCCGGCCGATCAGCTTGCCGTCGGCGAAGATGTCGAGGCACACCGGCGCTTCGGGCGCGTCGGTGTTCTGCGCCCAGCCGGCGATACTGCCGGTACGGACGCGGTCGATATAACCGCGCAGGGCGCCGAGCTGTGCAGCTTCGGCGGCGTCAAGAAGCCCGGCGCGCTGCGCCAGGCGCTGGCGTACGGCTTCAACCTCGTAGCCCTCGTCGAGGCGCGGCGCGCAATAATGCGCGGGGGCAGGGGACTCGTCGTCGAACAGCGTCGCGTAGTCATGCGCATTGAGGAACATGGCGCGGCTGTCGTCGTCGATGAACGTCTCCGCCGGCGCGCCCTCGGCGATGATCACGTCGTGGCTGTCGAGCTCGATGTGGACATAGTCGATGCTCTCGACAGCTTTCGCCTGCACGATGGAGACGCCGTTGACGAGGTCCTTGGCCTCGATCAGCACGCCATTGAGATGGTCGCCTTGGAAGTACATGGCATGATTGGGCGAGACCCAAAGATCGCGTGCCGGCACATTCTCGCCGAGCGCGCCGGCCTTGATGCAGACCGGCAGAATGTCCTTGCGCCCCATGACGAAGCGCCCGGCATAGCTGCGCTGTCCGATCCATTTGATCGGGCGGAGCGCGCCGGAGGCAGTGCGGACTTTGTCGCCGATCTTCAGCGCCTCGACTTTCTTCTGACCGCGCGCGGCTTCGATCAAGGTGCCGCGGCGATAGCAGGGTGCGGAGTTGTTGTAGGTGATCTGATCGGTGCTTCCGGTTTCGGTCAGCACGAAGCGTTGCTGGCCGAAGCTGCCGTCGAGCGTCAGGCTCTCGAGCACAGTGTTGCTCGCGTTCTCGACCTGCAGCGTTCCGGAAGTGCCGGTCTGGGTCCACTTGACATGATCCCCGGCATTGCCCGTGCCGGTGACGTCGATGATGTCGCTCAGCGCCGCCGTGCCGCCGTCGCCGGTAAAACCCGAAATCGCGGCGGTGAAACTGCTGGTGAACGCCGAGCCTGAGCCTTCGCCGGTGAGATCGAGCGTGCCGCCGCTGGTGCCCGAGACTGCGGAAAAGTCGATCGGTCCGGTTGCGATCGAGGCGCCGGAGTCCAGCCGCAGCGCGCCGCCGTCGATCACCGGGGCATCGGCGATGCCGCCGTTGAGAACCTCTTCCAGGCCGCCGGCGTAGATCGTCGTGTCCGTCGCCGTGCCTCCGGCCTCGACATATTGGGTGCCGCCGCTGAGCGTCGTGCTGGTCGCAATCCCGGTCGCGCGGGCATCGCCGCCGATGTATTGCGTGCCGCCGCTCAGGATCGTCGTGCTCGTCGCCTCACCCGAATTGAAGGTATCATCGGCATAGCCGACATACTGCGTGCCGCCGCCGCTGATCGTTGTGTCCGTCGCCGTTCCGGTCCCGAAGTTCACGCCGACGCGCTGAATGCCGCCGCTGTTGATCGTGGTGCTCGTCGCCGTCCCGACCCCGCCGCCGCCGAAGCCGACCTCCTGAAAGCCGCCGTTGTCGATCGTCGTGCTCGTCGCCGCCCCGGTGCCGGCGACGCCCACATCCTGCTCGCCGCCGCTCAAGATCGTGGTGCTGGTCGCCGTCCCGCTGCCACTGTTAACCCCGATTTGCTGTCCGCCGCCGCTCAGGATCGTGTTCGTCGCCGTCCCGGCCCCAAATTGTTGATAGCCGACCTCCTGAAAGCCGCCAGAGAAGATCGTGGTGCTCGTTGCCGTCCCGGTCCCTCCTAGGTCTTCGCCCACATACTGAGTGCCGCCGCTCAAGATCGTCGTGCTGGTCGCCGTTCCGGTGGTGCCAAGGCCGACGTGCTGAGCGCCGCCGTTGCCGATCGTCGTGTCGATCGCCGTCGCGGTCGCAAACGGGGCGTTGCCGACGTATTGAGTGCCGCCGCTCAAGATCGTCGTGCTGATCGCCGTTCCGGTGCCAGCACCCAACGCTGGGGTACCGCCGACATACTGTATGCCGCCGCCGCTGATCGTGGTGTCTGTCGCCGTCCCGATGCCGCCACCGCCGTCGCCGACATCCTGAACGCCGCCGCTGCCGATCGTCGTGCCGATCGCCGTCCCGCTCCCGGGATTAATATCATCATAGCCGACGTACTGCGTGCCGCCGCTCAGGATCGTCGTGCTCGTCGCTGTCCCGGTTCCGTTGTTATCGCCGACAATCTGAGCGCCACCGCTGATCGTCGTGCTGGTCGCCGTCCCGGTGCCGCCGCTATCGCCGACCTCCTGACCGCCGCCATTGTCGATCGTCGTGCTCGTCGCCGTCCCGGTGCCAAAGTCGAAGCCGACGAACTGGATGCCGCCCGAGGCGATGGTGGTGCCGCTGTCGGTTCCCGAGTGACCGGAGCCCGATCCGACATATTGGGTCGTGTGCAGAGTTCCGCTCATCGTTCCACTCTTTCCTCAGAGGATCGGCCATTGCTCATCGTTGCCGCGTTGCCCCGCCGCGACTTCGAGGCTTTCTCCGGGGCTTTTGCTTCATCCTTCGCCGGCATCTCCGTCCCGGCGAATCCCGGGATGCGCCGGATCGCCTGCTTCACCTGTTCGGCGGTGATCAGGCGGGTGCATTCGAACTGGCGCTGTGTGCCGGCGTGGCGCGGGCACCAGAGAAAGTCGCGGTGATTGAAACGCAGCGCCGGGTCGTTCCAGCAGCCGACGCAGGCGTGGTAATTGATGACCCGGTAGGGCGTGTCGAATTCCGTGTTCGGCAGGCTGAAGCCAGAGATCATGACGATGCGCGCGCCGGCGGCCCAGGCGAGCCACGACAGGCCGCTGGCCAGGCCGACGAAGAATTCGGCATGGCGGATCCAGCGCACGCGTTCCGCGAGCGGCAAGTCGCCGGTCATGTCCTCGGAGCCGGCGGGCATGTGGTTCCAGACGATGCCAACGCCGTTCACCGGCTTCTGGTCGATGCAGATGACGCGATAGCCCGCCTCCTTGAGGAAGGCCACGATCTCGCGCCAACCGTAAGGGTTGTTCCAGTATTTGCATTGCGTCGTCGCCTGGGTGGCGATGACGACATATTTCTCCGCGATCGGCCGGCCTTCGTCCGGCACCGCCAGCCGCGGCGGCGCTTCGGCCGGATCAAGGCCGAGGATATGCGCGGCGGTGCGATGCAATCCGACATGGCGGAAATCGACCGGCTGATGCAGGCGCTCGACATCGTTGTAGAACAGCCCGACGCGATAGGTGGCGTAATAGTCCTCGGGCTTGGCGGTTTTCGTTTCGATGAAGCGGATGTCGGGATAGGCGCCGGCGAACAGCGGGATCAGGTGCGCCGCCATGCCGATGGTCAGCTTGCACGGGTGCGCATCCGCAAAGCGGACCGCATAGGACAGCCACGCGATGGTGTCGCCCAGCGTGCCGACCGGAAACGCGATCAGCACGTCGCGGCCGGCGCCGTCGTAATCATGCGTGAGGACGAGTTCGTCGGCCTTCCACGCCTCGATGCGGAAGCGGACGTAATATTTCTTGGCGCTGCGGACCGAGCCGCCGCGGAAATCAGGCGTCGTCTGAAACAATATGTTTCCGGTATCGAGGTCGGACAGCCGGATGCGCCAGACATCCGGCCCCTGCGGCGCCTGCACGCGGCAGCCGTCGTTGAAATCGAAGCGCAGCCCGGACGCGTCGAGCTGCGTGGGAGCGGCCGGCGGCGGCGGAAACCAGGTGTCCGACGCGGAGCCGTTCGCCGCCGATCCGTCGGCGGACAGCACGGCGCCCGTGTCCGCAGAAGGCTCGGAGACGGCCGCGGCTTCGGCCGCTGTAGCGTCTTTCGCTTCGCCAGCGCCGCTCGTTACGGCTCCTTCGACATTGGTAATGTCATCGGCTTTGGCGAGAGCGCCAAAGCTCGCGTCGTCACTACGCGCCTCACCCATGGGGGACGTTCTGCCTCTCTGTCGTGCTTGCGAAAGAGCGCATCCCCACACACCCTTTCCGCGCAACGCCTCACTTTGCTCGCGCCCCCGCGAAAGCCTTAAGCTTGTGTAAACAGAAGGCAACGGAACATTTGCCTACGATCTTTGATGGAACCGGTCTTCTTGAGATCGTTCCTGGTGTGGGCGCGGGATTTGCGACAGGCCCGTGTCATCAAGGGCAAAACCGTCGTCAGGTGATGTCAAAAAGACATGCGGCGTGGCTACGCGCCCGCCGCACGCCGGTGCAATCTCACATCAGGTGACGCGCTGGCGCCATCGAGACGCGCGCCGTCGAGCGAGCGGCGGATTTCGATCGTGGCGGAGGTGAAGTCGAGGCCCGCCGGCGGCGTGAACAGGAAGCTGTGACGGCCGCTGCCGAGGCCCGCGGCTTTCAGGTCTTCGCGATAGGTGTTCGCCAGCACGCGGCCGAGGAGCTTGCCGTCGGCGAAAATGTCGAGACAAACCGAGGCTTCGGGGGCGTCGGTGTTCTGCGCCCAGCCGGCAATGAGGCTCGCGCGGATGCAGTCGATATAGCCGCGCAGCACTCCAAGCTGTGACGTGTCGCTTGAGTTAAGAAGCCCGGCGCGTTGCGCGAGGCGTTGCCGCACCGCTTCGACCTCGTAGCCTTCGCTCAACCGCGGCGCGCAGTAATGCGCGGGGGCAGGGGGCTCGTCCGCGTAGAGCGTGTCGAACTGATGCGCGTTGTGGAAGATGCCGCGGCTGTCGTCGTCGATGAAGGTTTCCGACAGCGCGCCTTCGGCGACGATCACGTCGTGCGTGTCGAGCTCGATATGAAAATAGTCGACGCGCTCGGTGTCCGCCGGCTGCACGATGGACGTGCCGTTGATCAGGTCCTTGGCCTCGATCAGCACGCCGCCATGGTTTGCACTGGCGAAATACATCGCATGCTGCGGCGAGATCCACAGGTCGCGCTCCGGCACGTTGTCGGCGAGCGAACCGCCCTTGAAGCAGATCGGCAGAATGTCTTTCCGCCCCATCACGAAGCGCCCGGCATAGCTGCGCCGTCCGATCCATTTGATGGGCCGCAGCGCGCCCGACGCGGTGCGGACCTTGTCGCCGATCTTGAGGTCTTCGACTTTCTGCTGTCGTCCGCGCGTGGTTTCGATCAAGGTGCCGCGGCCATAGCAGGCGACGTAGTCGATCACCGTGTCGCTGCTGCCGACATTGACCTGGAAATGCCCTAGCGTCAGACCGGGAACATTAAGCGTGACGGTTTCAGACACTTTTCCGGTGTGATCGGTGCCGTGCAGCGTCAGAGCGCCGTTCGCATAAGTCGCGGGCGACGTCGCCAGAAAATCATCGATCTGGAGAACATCGCCGGCGCCGAAGCCGTCGATCGCGTTGGTCGGCGCCGTGGCGACCGTGAATTCCAGCATCGGATCGATCGCCGACGCGTTGCTGAACGTGATCGCGCCGGAGCCGGCGGCGCCTGCTGCGGTCAGATCGAGGGTGCCGTTCTCGATGGTGATGCCGCCGGCGAAGCCCGTGGTCTGGACGCCGTTGGTGACGACGTCATTGTCGGCTGCAAGCACCAGCGTGCCGGGGCCGTCGAGGGTCAGACTGCCCTTTACGGTGGCGCCGACGCCACCGCCGCCGGAGCCGAATTCGTCGGCGATGACGCCGGAGACCGTGTCAGTGAGTCCTGCCCCCGGGGCGAAGGTGACGTTCTCATTGCCCTGCAAGAAGATGCCATTGCCGAGACCCATGCCGGGGGAGGCGCCATTGCCGCCGCCACTGCCGCCTTTGACCGTCCCCGAATTCGAGCGTCGATCCGTCCAGGGTCAGCGTCGCGCCCTGCTGAACGAAGATGTCGCCACCGGCGCCGAGGCCGCCGCCGCCAGCACCGCCTTTACCGGCGTTGTTTTGGAATTGGTTGAGGTAGGCGTTCCCTCCGGCGCTTCCGCCGCCGCCGCCGAACCCGCCGGCACCGCCGCCGGCGCCGTTGGGAAAAGATTGACCATTGATAGAAAAGTCGCCGCCGCCGCCGCCGCCACCGCCGCCGCCACCGAAGCTGCCGCTACCACCGCCGCTGTTGCCGATGACGCGGTAGGCGCTGAGGGTACCCCCACCGCCATGGCCGCCCCCGCCCAAAAACCCAGCCGTTTGGGCGCCGCCCGCACCGCCGGGACCGCCGGGACGGTTGGTGTAGTTGCCGAGTACAGCGCCGCCGGCACCGCCTGAGCCGCCGATCGCGCTGTCTTGGGCGAATCCGACGTCGAGCAGGCTCACACTGCCCGCGGCCGCAATGAACAGGCCGCCGCCGAGACCGGCGCCGCCGCCACCGCCACCGCCGGCGCCGAAAGGAATCCCGCTGGCTCCGCCTGTAGTGCCGTTCGGCCCGGTTGCCGTGGCATCCTCGATGATGAGGTTCTCGAGCGTCACCGCGCCGGCGGCGACGAACAATCCGCGGTGCCCGCCGACGCCGTTGACGGCGCCGCCATCAATTGCATAGCTGCCGCCGCTGCCGTTAGACCCGCTGATCGTGAGCGAAACGCCCGCAGCCAGTTTGATTTCGGTAAAGGCGGCGCTCTCGCTGTCATTAGCCGTGAGCTGGATCGTATAGCTGCCCGACGTTTCGGCATTCACCGCCGTGATCGCATCGGAGAGGCTGGCATAAGCGGTAATCGTCGTGCCGCCATGGCCGTCGCTGGCGTAAAGCAACACGGTCAGACTGGAGCTGACGGAGAGCCCGAAGTTGTTCTGATCGCTCAGCGTGACGGTGGTCGGTTCGGCGTTCGGCCCGTTTGCGGAAAATGAGAGGGCCTCGAGCTCCGCCGTCACCGCCTGAGGCGTGCCGGCTGCAAGTGTATAGACGCCGGGCGCGGTGGTTGAGAGGCCAGTGAATCCGGCGCCGTCGGTCAGCGTGCCGGCTGCAGGGTTGGAAAGCGTAATTGTCAGCGTGTCGGTGGCGCCACGATTGAGGTCGCCGACCGTTATGTGGGAGAACGGTGTAAAGCTTGCGCCCTGGGCCACAATCACTCCGGTCCCCAGCCCACCGATCGTCGGAAGGGCTACGCCCGTCACGAGTGTGCCGCCGGCACCGTCGCTGCTGACTAAAAAGTTCGCCACCTGCGAATTTTGCAGCGTAAGGCTCTCGCTTTCTCCGCCGCTCTCGACCGTAAGCGTGGTCCCCGTGAGCGCGGCGGTGGCGCCGGAATAAAAGGCGAAGCTGCGCAGATCGATCGCGTCGCCGGCGCCCAAGCCGGAAAGCGTGGCGTCCGGTGCCGTGTCGAATTGCACTTGCCGCTGCGTTTGCAATCCAGGTGCGTCATCAAATGTGATCGCCCCGGAGCCGGCGGCGCCGGCCACTGCAAGTTCCAGCGTGCCGCTTTCGATCGTGATGCCACCGGCAAAGCCCTTTGTCGGGGTGCCGTCGACGACGACGTCATTGTCGGCGGCGAGCACCAGCGTACCGGGGCCGTCCAGCGTCAGTCCGCCTCTTTCGGAGCCGGCGTTGGAGCCGGATGCGTCGTCGATGACGGCACTGATCGTATCGGTCACTCCCGCACCCGGGGTGAAGGTGACGACGTGCTGATTGCCTTGCAGGTACACCGAGTCCGCAGTGAACGCGACATTGCTGAGCGTGAGCCCGGCAGTATTATCGAAGACGAACAGGCCGCTGCCGAAACCCGCCGTGCCCCCGGCGCCGCGGGTGGTGCTGGCGCCGGCGGCCGCGATGTTGGCGACGGTCAAATTCGCGATGTCGACCACGCCCGAAAGGACAGCAAGGCCGCCCTCATTGGCACCGGCGCCTTCATTCGTCCCGTCGAGCGTTGCGCCGTCCCCCTCGATGTCCAGCGAGACCCCGGACCTCAAGTTGATCGTGGTGAGCGCGCTGGTCAGTTCGAAATCGGCATTGGCGCCCAGAACGATCTCATAGGCCCCGCTATTGGCGGCCTCGTTATTGGCGGCGGCGATGGCGGCGTTCAATGCATCGACCGTCGTGATCGGTGCCCCGCCTGCATTGAGCAGCGTGCCGGACGCTTGCGGCGTGTCCGTCACGGTGGTGGATGCGGTCGCGGCCGTGCCGAAAGCGCTGCTGATGTCGCTCAGCGCGAAGGTGGTGACCGATGGCGCATTAGGCATTCCAGCGAACGGCGTGAACTCCAGCGCTTGCAGCGCCGTCGTGATGCCGGCGGGCGTGTCCGCGGTGAGTGTGTAAGTGCCGTGGGCGCCGCCGCTCAGCCCGGCGCCGGTCAACGTGCCGCCATTGCCCGAAAGCGTGATGGTGAGCGTGTCGGTCGCATTGGCATTGCTGTCGCCGACCGTCACGCCGGCGAACGGATGGACCGGCGCCTCCGCGGTCGTGGGCTGGTTGGCGGCCGTCACCGTGATCGTCGGCGCTACCGCCGGATCCTGGTTGATCACCGTGGTTGCGTTATTGCTGACGGTGGCGCCGGCGCTGCTCACGTCGCTCAGCGCGAAGGTCGTCGTCACGCTGGTATTGGGGCCGGGGCCTGCGGTCGGCGTGAATTTCAACGCTTCGACCTCGTTGGTCACGGTCTTCGCCGAGCCTGACAACGTATAGACACCGTTGGTGCCGCCGCTCAGGCCGGTGCCGCTCAGCGTTCCGCCCGTGCCGCCCACCGTGATGGTCAGCGTTTCGGTCGCGCCGGCGGTCTCGTCGGTGATGAGCACATCGGCAAATGGCGAGATTTGCGCTTGCGCGGTCGTGGTCTGTCCGGCCATCGTGCCGTCGATCGCCAAAGTGCCGATCGCCGTCACCATGGTGCCGTTCGTGCCGTCATTGGTCACGGCAAAGAACGAGGTGCCTGGATCGACAAGCGTGAAATTTTCGTCCGAATTGCCGCTGGTGATCGTCAGCGTTGAGCCCAATAGTTTCGCGCTCGCGCCAGACGCAAAGACAAGGCCCTTGAGATCGAGCTGATCACCGATCGCGATGTTGGTCAGACTGTCGGCGTAGGTCGATCCTTTCGCGGGCGTCGCATCGAGCTGTAATGTTGCCGACGCGCCGGCAAAGGTGATGCCGCCCAATCCTGCCGAGCCGTTGGCGCCGATTTCGAGCGTGCCGGAATTGATCGTGGTGCCGCCACCGTAAGTGTTGACGGCGGCGAGCTTGACGGTTCCGGCGCCTTGAATGGCCAGCGCGCCGACACCCCCATTGCCGCCTTGGTCGGCAATGACGCCCGACACGGTCGTGATCTGGCCCGCGGTCTGTCCGGTGCCCAGCGTGACGATCGCCGGCGCGGCCGATGTGCCGCCCTGAATGAATATGCCGCCGCCGAGATTCTGACCGGAGCCGCCGCCATCCGAGGCCGAGCCTGGATTGACTGTGCCATTGCCGAGTGACGACCCGTCTTCGATGATCAGCGTCGCGCCGCCTTGGATGAAAATGTCGCCGCCGGCGCCCAAGCCACCACCGCCGCCGCCATGGGTTCGCGTGGCACCGGATCCGGCGCCGAAGCCGCCCGCGCCGCCGCCCGGACCGCCGACGAATGTGCCGCCACCGCCACCGCTGCCGCCGGAACCACCGCTCCCGCCGCTCGGAATAAACGTTTCAACAAACCCGCTGCCGCCGCCGCCGCCGAAGCCACCCTGGCCGCCGAGGCCGTTCTCCGTGCCGCCGCCACCGCCGCCGAAACCACCGGCGCCAAAGGTGCCGAGACCGCCGGTGCCGCCGGCGCCGAAGCTGGCGACAGCCAGGCCCGAGCCGCCGGCGCCGAAGGTGCCGGCTCCATTTACCGGGCTGCCATCACCGCTGAGTCCGCCGCCGCCGCCGCCGGTTCCGGCCGGGCCGCCGGCACCGCCGGTCGCGCTATCGTTGATGAAGGAGACATTGCTCAGCGTGACGACGGGGATGACCGATTGACCGGGATCGCTGCTCGCGCCGGCGCCGCCGGCCGTGGTCGCTCCCGCGACAAACAGTCCACCACCGAGGCCCGCACCGCCGCCGCCGCCCGGAGCGCCCGCGCCGCCGAGCGCCCTTGCATTCTGAATCGTCAGGTTCTCGATCGTGACATCGCCGGAATAGATCGTCAGGCCGCGATAGGTGCCGGCCCCGTCGATGGCATCATCGGCTCCGCTGCCAATATCCATGCCGTCGATGGTCAGGCTGCCGCTGCCGAGATTGATGGCTTCGAGCGCCGACGTCAGCATCAGCGTATGACTTCCCGGCGCGAGATCGAAATCGATCGTATAGGCCGTGCCCGCCGGCGACGTTCCGCTGTTGATGTCCCGGATCGCTGTATTGAGGTCGGCCTCATTCCTGACAACGAAGGTCGAACTCTGTGTGACCGTGACAAGGGTGCCGTTCGCCGCGCCGTCCGAAGCGAGCGTGAAAATGTCACCGGCATAGCTTTGGCTGGGATCGAGCTGAACCGTAACCGGTGCGAAGGCGACGCCGCCGACTGTACCGCCTCCGATCGTCAGAACGTCGTTCGCGTTGAGGACGGCGCTCGTTGCCGTGCCGATGCCCTGGATATCCAGCGTTCCCTGACCCACCGCGAAACCGGAGATAGCGTTGGTCGGCGCGGCGGCCGCGCGGAATTCCAGAATGCCGGTCGAGCCTGCGGAGAATATGATGTCGCCTGAACCGGCAGCTCCGACATGGGCGAGTTCGAGCGTGCCACTCTGAATAGTGGTGCCGCCGCTATAAGTGTTGTTTTCGGGACTGCCGTTAGCGGCTGTTGGATTGAGATCGACGGTGCCCGATCCCGCGATGATGATGCTGCCAGCGCCGCTACCACCTGAGCCGCCCTGATCGGCGATCTCACCCGTGATGGTTTCGGTCTGTCCGCTGGTGACCGCCAGCCTGATGGCCTGATTGCCCTGGATGAACAGGCCGCCACCAAAAGCAGACCCGCTGGCGGCCGAACCGCTTCCAGCGTTGTTGGCAAAAACTCCCCCAGCACCACCATTAACAGTGCCCGCCGAGATGCCGCTGTCTTCGATCGTCAGCGAGGCTCCGGCTTGGACGAAGATGTCGCCGCCGGCGCCTAGACCGCCGCCGCCGGAGTCCGCGTTCCCGGCGCCAGCACCGAAACCGCCCTGTCCGTTGCCGGGGACGCCCGGTTGGGTGCCAGGGCCGGCACCGCCGCCGCCGCCGAAGCCGCCGTTACCGCCGATTTCCGAGCTACCGCCGCCGCCACCCCCGAATCCGCCGCTACCAGCGTCAAGAAAAGATCCGCCACCACCACCCCCAAAGCCGCCGGCGCCGGCGGCGGCGCCGATCCCGCCGCCGCCGCCGGCAGCGTGAGCGCCGGGGCCGCCGGATCCGCCGCCGCCGCCGCTTGCGCCGCCGCTTCCGCCGACAGTGGTCGTCTCACCGTGACCGCCGCCGGCTCCGGCGCCACCACCAGGCACAATGCCGGCGCCGCCAGCGCCGCCGTTGGATGGTACACCCGGGGCCGTCCCGCCCGAGGCGCCGGACCCGATGCCGCCTCCGCCGCCGCCGGTTGTCTGAAACTCACCGAAACTCGCAGCGACGCCTCGGCCGGCACCGCCCATACCGCCGCCGCCGCCCACTCCCGAGCTTACCGCGCTGAATCCAGCAGGACCGCCAGAACCGCCGGTGGCGCTGTCGCCGGAAAAATTGACGTCATCGAGCGTAACGACCGGGACAACGGCTTGGAGCGGATCATTGGCTGCGGCCGAGCCCGCGGCGTTGGTCGCGCCAGCGACGAACAAGCCGCCGCCGAGTCCGGCGCCGCCGCCGCCGGCGCCACCGGTACCGCTACCACCGGCGCCGCCGATCGCCTTGGTATTGGCGATCGTCAGATCGGTGACGTTGACTACGCCCGAGTAGACGAACAGGCCGCGCTGATTGTAGGACGCGCCGGTGCTTTCGTTCTTGCCGTCCAGCGTCGCGCCGTTGCCGACGATATCGAGCGTCACGCCGGATGCCAGGTTGATCGCCTCGAGCGCCGTCGACAGTTCGATATCGGCATTGGCCGCGAGGTCGATCTCGAAGGTCGTGCCCGAAGCTGCACTCGTGCTGTCCGCCTGTACGATGGCGGCGTTGAGTTGAGCCTCGGTCGTTACCGGCTGGCCATTGTTGAGAACGACGGTCGTCATCGGGCGGCCTTTTTAATTTTGGCTTTCGGGCGCGAAATTTTCCGCGAAAGTTTTCTGATGAGCTTCTTGGGATGGACCTCGGACGGTGCGTTCCGCGCCGTCTCCTTCCAGCCAGCGAGGGCGCCGGATTGTTCGATCTCGGCGATCAGCGGCGCGAGCTCCGTCTGGTAATTTTTCCAGCGGCCAAGTCCGCGGGCATTCACCGGCTGGCGCACTTGCGCATAGCTGACGGTGCGCACCCGGTTATCGCTTTCATAGAAGCGGGCGCAGTTCGGATCGGGCGGCAGGTCGAGATGGGCGAGCACGCGAGCGAGGGTGGCGTCGAAGTTCTCCACCCAGTCGGACAGCTTCACCGTCAGGATGGCGTTGGGCAGCACCGCGCGCCAATGATCCATCAGGCGGGTGTGCTGCGCGATCGTCCAGCCGAGATCGGCAAGATCATGCGCGTAGGGATGATGGCCGTGAAAGCGGAAGGTGAAGATAGACAGCCCGATATCGCGCGGATCGCGCGCGCAATAGATGATCTTGGCCCCAGGCAGCATCAGGCCGGCCAGACCCAGATACGAATAATTGCCCGGCAGCTTGTCGACGATGCGCGCCTTGTCGGGCGCGAGCGTGTGCAACTCGGCGAGATATTGGGCTGCGGCGGCGTCGAGAGCCTCGGTATCGAGGCCTGCGACGCGCGCGACCGAGGCGGCGTCATCATGCCCGCCGCCCAGCGCCGCGAATGCGCGCGGTAGCGCCATGCGCTCGCCCGCGCCGTGCACGTTGCGATGCGCGGCGAGAATCTGTTCACACAAAGTGGTGCCCGAGCGCGGCATGCCGACGATGAAAACTGGCGCGGCATCCGTGTTGCGGGCGCGCTGACCGGTTTTGAACCTTGCTTTCTTAAACGCCGCAATATTTGCGTCGATGAACGCCGCGTGATTTTCGCGAGAGAACGGCTGGCTCGGCTTGAGCAGCGCATGACCATCGGTCCAATGCCGGAAGGCGCGCGCGTGGTCGTTGCGTCCCGACCAGAATTTCGCCAGATCGAAATGCGCCATGATCCGGTGTTCCGGCATGACCTTCGCGCCGGCGGTCGTGAGCGCCTGTTCCATGTGTTCCGCCTGCGCCGCGGCGCCTTGCGGATCATTGTCGGCAAGCGCGAGCAGGACCAGCCGCCACAACAGCAGCGGCGCGAATTCCAGCGGACAGGGGCCGAGCGCCGCGAACGCGTCGATCGCGGCGCGCGCTTCTGCCGGGCGTTTCAGCTGAATCAGCGCGAGCGAGCGTTGCAACTGCCAATGCCGCTGCGTGCGCAGATCGTTAGCGGACGGCGCGGCAGCGTCGAGCAGCGCCAGCGCTTCAGCGGTGCGTTCGCTCTGCAGCAGATCGGCGACGAGGTTGAGGCGCGCGCCGGCATTGCTTGGCTCGCGCGCGACGGTCGCTCGCAGCAGCGCCTCGGAGTCTTCCGACTCGCCGGTGAGGCGCATGAAGGCGCTGAGATTGGCGGTGGCAGCCGGATGACCCGGCGCGCGGATGAGCGCCTGGCGCATGGCCGCCTTGGCGTCGTCGATATGACCTTGCCGGTAGCGGGCGACGCCATAATTGATCCAGGCGTCCGCCCACGCGGGATTGAGTTGCAGGGCTTGCGCAAAAGCCCGTTCGGCCCGTGCCGGCGCGTTGAGCGCCGCCCAGCACTCGCCATACATATAATGTACCCGCGGCTCATCCGGCGCGGCGTGGCATGCGTCACTCGCGGCGTGCAGTGCACCGCGCGCGTCACCGTGCTTGAGCTTCTCGATCGCGACTTTCAAAGACGCGAGAAAATCTGCCGGCTGTCCATTGCGGCGGCTTGCGCTATCCGCGGCGACGGTCTGCAAATCTGCCATTCCGCATACCCACCAGTCGCTACCGCGAGGCCGCACTTCGAACACACGTCGCCAGCGGCGATGCTGCTGGCGTCGTCATTCAGGCTTTTTGCTTCACGGCTTTCGGCGCAAAGGCCGCGCGTGCGCACCTCACCAAAAGCCTTAAGCGGGCGTTAATGGAACAGCAACGGAACTTTTGCCAACGATCGTCGCCAAGTGAGTCACATCCTTAAAGTCTTTCACAGATCGCGAATGTGAGATGCGACACGCTGAAATCTAGGTCCGATGTGGTCGGCTGGTCATGTCAAAAGACGTGCAGCCGTTCGATCATTTACCATTGTCCGGTGAGAACGACGGCGGCTTGGCCGATCTGCGACGACATCGAAACGAAAAAGACCGTTGCGGCAAAGCCCGCCGCACAGAACATGACAAACACCCATTGCTCAGCGGCCGAGGTGCCGCGAAGGGCGTGTGTTGAAGGGACGCGAAGTCTTTCTCGGTTCGGCATTGTGCTTCCTTTGAACTGCATTGATGTGCGCCGCCGTCATGCGGCTCTTCACGCCGGCGAGATGTGACGGATGACACAATGCTGCGGGACGGGTGCGGAACACTTGCCAACGATCTACGGGAGCGCGTCGTCATTGCGAGGAGCGAAGCGACGAAGCATCCAGGGCCGCGCCTCAGCACTGATTGCTTCGCGGAGCCTGTCATCGGGCCGGCCACTTCGGGCCGGAACCGTTGGCTCGCAATGACGAATTTATCCCGGTAGGCGCAGCGCCAGCTGATAGCAGAGATCGAATCCGCTCATGGCGTCGCCGACGAGACGGTCGAAAGCCGCGAGGACGGGCGGCAACAGCTCGACAAACTGGCCGCCGTCCTTGCTCAAGCGCACAAGATCCATCTCTTCCGCCGTTTCGAGAAGCTTTCGCACATGGGTGCGCGATACGCCGAAGCGGGCGCCAAGGTCGGCATAAGAAATCTTGAGCGGCTCGGTGCCGCCGTTCGCCTTGGCCATATGGATCATCTTGATCAGGATCATGATGCCGGCGTCGCGGCCCTGGAACAGCATCATCACCGGATTTGAGGCCAGGATCTTTGCGCCGAGCGCAAACAGGTCGCGCGACACCAGGCGCTGCTTCAATTGGAAGGCCGGATCCCGCGTCATGATCAGGGCGTAGCCGGGATCTGGAAACATGATCTGCAGCGGTACGTGATGCGAGACCAGAAAATCCTGGTCCTGCGCAATCATCTTTTTGGTCGGGGTGAGGATGCGCAGGCGGCGGTCGCGCGGCGCCGGGCGTTGTTCGAGATAGCCGGTCTTGATCAGCCGCGACACTAGGTCCTGCACGCGGCTCGGGCTCGCGAGCTCGTGCTCGGCCATCGAGTGCGCAACGAGCCGTAGCGTCGGCCAGGTCGCGCGATCGAACTCGTCGTAGCGCGCATGCAGGCACATGATAATGGACATCAGAACGGTGCGGCTCGCTTCGAGCAGCAGCCGGTTGAGGAACGGCTTGTGCTCGTAGAGCGCCAGTATCGCCGTCACGAATTCGTCACGCGCGAGCCGGAAGCGCGGATGGGCGCGAATTTCTTCCGATGAATGAAAAGCCGGAAGGTTTTTGTAATCGATAGCAGCCATAGCCATGATATGTGTTCCGCGAAAAGCGGCCCGATGGTCAACTCCCTTTACGCAGCATGGTTTCGGGAGACAGGGTTCCGGGAAACAGGGCTGATGCAGCCGCATGCCTTCAAATGAGGCAAAGAATTGGGCGATGAATCAACTGTCGGCCGATTTGGACGTGACGATGCGTCCTAAATCGGCCGAATCGAATAGATGATCTCGCCCTTGAACTTTCCGGCGTCCGGCACCCACGGAAAATAGATCACCCATTGCAGGCGTACCTGCGCGCCGACCTCTTTGAGGCCGGCAAACGGCTTGACCACCGTGCCGGTCATGTTCACCACGTCGAGCACGCCCTGCGGGCCGATGACGAGGGCCTGCGGCACCCACTGCATGTCCTGCAACGAGGTCAGGAACACGCGGTAGAACGCCGTCGCCTGGTCATAGCCTTGCCAGCGCTCGCCGGTGGACGCGAGCTCCATCACGCAATCCTCGGTGAAGACGCTGAGCATGATCCGCATCTGCGTCTTGAACTGATCCTCGGTGTAAGGCTTGAACAGCACCTCTTCGGCATGCACATGCGTGAGCCACGCGCGGCGGATGTCGTCGTAGCTCTCCGGCGTTACGCCCCAGGTGATCGGCTTGCCCTTGAAGCGGGGGTCGCTCAGCAGTTCTGCAACGGGATCTGCGCTCATGCCATTCCTCTCGATTTGCTTTCCGCGGCCGCTCGGCCGGAGGTGCCTATCTGCCGGAAAACGACGGCGGAGTTTAGTTTGCCGCGCGCGACTCGACGAGGGCCTTGACGACACGAGACGGGTGCACAAATCAAGTCAACGGCCAAAGCGGCTGGAGCAGGGGCGTCATGAAGCATTTCTTTCTGGAAGGGGAGCATTTGGTGCCGTTCGAACAGCGGGCACCGGAGCTCATCGCCGCGCATCGCCAGTTTTTGCAGCAAGGCTATGACAACGGCCGTTTCCTGCTGTCCGGGCCTTCCATTCCTCCGACCGGCGGAGTCCTGATCGCGCGCGCGCAATCGCGCGACGAACTGAATGCGTTCCTGGCCGATGAACCCTTCTGCAAGGCGGGCGTGATGCGCTTTAGCAAGATCGTGGAATTTAATCCGGTGCAGCATCAGCCGATCTTGAGGGAATGGTTTGCGGGCGCTTGAGTGCGCCGCACCTTTCGCTCATTCCCGCGCAGGCGTTGCCGCGCGAAAGCATCAAAGAAGCGATTGTTCAGGGAACCGCCACAATGGTCGGAGACGGTATATTCGTTCCCGGAGTAGCCACGCCAAGGACTTGCCCGTCGTTGTTGTCGCCCCAGCACAGCACCGAACCGAGAGGATCGGGAAATCCTTTCACCACGGCGCAGCTATGGGTGTTCCCCGCGGCGACGCCGACTGCTCCCTGACCCGTCAGCGGCACCGTCGTGCCCGGAACGGGACCGGATTGCCCATTGCTGTTCTGTCCGTTGCAGAAAACGCCGGCCATTGACGCGATGCATGTATGATACGCGCCGGCCGCTATCGCCACCGGAACAGCACTCGACGACGAAATGCCGGCGAGCGTCGCAAAGTCCTGTTCGCCACCGCTATGTGGATTGATCTCGCCTTCATTGTTATTGCCCCATCCAAAAACAACTCCCGGGATATTGATTGCGATGGTGTGGAAGCCGCCCTGGTTCCCGCCGATGGACGCCGCGATCTTTGCGGCAACGAAAGTCGTTGGAGGGGGTGGTGGGCCTGAGCTGACCGTAACGCTCGTACAGCCGAACGGGGAACCAGGGCAACCAGGATCTCCTCCTGTCATGACCTTCGGCCCAGGAAGTGGACCGGTGTTGAAATGCGTTCCCTGTCCCAACTGGCCGACATTGTTTGCGCCCCAGCACGCCACGCTGGAATCAGCCGCGACAATGGCGCAGGTATGGTATCCGCCAGCCGAAATCCGGTTCGTCAAAGGACCGACCACGGCGAGATTGACGGCGACCGGCGTGGGGTGGGGATTGTTGTTCCACACGCCGTCGCCAAGCTGGCCATGGGAATCTGATCCCCAGCACGAGGCCCTGGCTCCGCCGGCGTGAACGACACAAGTGTGGAAGCCGCCTGACGTCAGCGCTACGGCGTCGGTGATGCCGGGAACTGTCGCCGGCGGGCTGGCAAGGACGCCCGAAGTTGGAAGACCGACTTGGCCCCAGTTATTGTTGCCCCAGCACATAACCGTCCCGCTGACGATAAGCGCACAAGTGTGAAAGCCACCGGTAGCTATTGCGACAACGTTGCTAACTCCCGCGAGGACCGGAGCCGTGACGGGAGCGGGGCTCCCACTTCCCAGTTCTAGCTCGCTGTTCCGTCCCCAACAGAACACCGCACCATCCGGCCGTAGCGAACACGTATGGGATTGACCGGCGGCGATCGTTCTGAAGGCCGAGCGAAAATAGGCGGTCACGCCCGTGGACTTTCCAAGTGCCACCGTGCAGGTGGGGCTGGTTCCGCTGCACACTCCGCCCCATCCGGCGAATACGGAGTCCGGTGCAGGTGTTGCGGTTAAACCGACGGTCCGGCCCAGCGCACCCATGGTCTTCGTGCAATCGACAGAGCAAGTCGTCGGCACGCCCACCGGCTGAAGGAGCATCGTCACGGTGCCGTTGCCGGGACCGCCGAAAAACAGAGAAAGCGAGCCCGGGATGACCGGCCAAAAATGCGCGATGAATTTAGGGCCTGACCGGCTTGGACCTGCGATCAATATGTCGACGAGGAGAAGAATTATCAGGAGCAGACTACCACGGCGTAATAATTGACGTGCGCACATGATCGACTCCACTGCAGGGTTCAGCGTGTGACAATGGTGACGCAGAAAATCCTTTACTCACGAGACTGGATTTGCTCGCGGGCTTGCTGATCGCGGTCTTGTTAGTTGCGGTCTTGTTAGATGTGTGGATTTGTTGCCGAAGGGCGCGCTGCTTCCAGCTTTGCCGGAAGGAGACGCAGGCCGCGCGCGTTCGCGAAAGCGCCAGTGAAGATGCCGCATGTCCGTCGCCCTGGAGCACACGTTTCTTATAACGCGAGACTATCAGATGGCGGCCGCGACTTGAACGAAAAAGAAATGTGACATTTTTGAATTAAGTCGGGAGCGAGGCAGACCAAATTTGCCCGATGTACGTCAGCGCTGTGGTGCGCGGCGCGCGCTAGATCCAATCCTTCCACTTGAACCAGATCAGCGGGATCAGCGCGGTGATCACGATCAGCGCCAGCGCATAGGGATAGCCGTAGGTCCAGTCATATTCCGGCATGGCCTTGAAATTCATGCCGTAGATGCCCGCGACTAGGACCGGCGGGATGCCGACCACCGAGGCGATGGTCAAAACCTTCATCACCTCGTTCTGGTCGATATTGATGATGCCGGTCGCGGCGTCCTGCAACAGCTGCACCCGGCTGACCAGGCCTTCGGCGAACTGCGCCAGCGAACCGATGTCGGAGGAGACCCCCTGCAGATCGGCGCAAAGATTATGCTCGATCCAATCGCGGCCGCGCTCCTGCGTGAACTTGGCCATGCGGTCGAGGCAGACGAGGGTATAGTGGATGCGGGCCATGCGCTCGCTGGTGCGGCCGGTGCGGATCATCAGCTGGCGCAGCATCACGGCCTCATGCGAAAGCTTGGAGCGTTTGCCCGGCCGGAAAATAACGTGTGAGGCGTCATCGAGGTCGACGCCGCTCGTTTCAAGCAGATCGGCGGCGTGATCGACCAGCTCTTCAAGCACGCGCACAAAGGCAAGCGCCGGCTCGAAGGAGTCGTGTCCGCTGATTTCCTTGACCACGGTGTCGAAGAACGGTGACGGCGCGTAGCGCACGGTCAGCAGAACATGCTTGGCGAGCACAAAACCCGCCGGAGTAGGGGTCCATGGCTCGACGCCCTGGGCGAGGATCAGCGGCGCCGTCATATAAAGTGTGCCGTCCTCGACCTGCAGCCGGCTCGAGGTCTCGATCTCGCCGAGCTCGTCGCGCGTCGGCACTCGCAGCCCAAAAGTCTTTTCCACGCGCGAGCGCTCCTCCTCGCTCGGGTCGACGAGATCGATCCAGCTGCATTTCGACATCGCGCTCTGGGCGTGATGAACGGGAAAGGTGCGGAGCATGGGACCTCGGTGCGGTGCGGGGCGCTGCAATTTCGATGTCCCGCAATAGCACGGCACGGCGCAAATACCGCCTCGGAAACCGCGCTTGGGAAGGCGAGGAGCCCGTCCCAAGCGCCGCCAATGCTTGTCTCCGTGCCCCGCAGCCGCATCCGATGGGCGGTTAAGCTTCGATCTTCCGATGAATGCCTAAGCTTTTGAATTAATTGGATTAAGGCGCTGTTAAGCACACCTGCTAAGCGACCATTAAACACGCGCTGCCTAAGGTGACGGTGGGTTGGCGTCAGGGCGACTTACTCCCTCCGCCGCGTGTCGCGTTGAGTGAGTTTTGAATCCTGCATGGCGTGCGCTCGCACCATCCGGAGCTTTGTCGCTCTTGGCCTTTCGCGTGTCGGCCTCTCGCGTCATGTCTGGCGCCGCGTCCGACCGGCCAAGGGCTGCACGGGTTTTTTGGTCCTGATCCTGATGGCGCTGATGGCGCTGCCGGTTCTGCCCGCCGTGACCGCGCCGGCCAAAGCGATCAGGGCCACGCTCAGTGTCACGACCAGCGACGGCTATGCCCGGCTCGTGTTCAGCTCCAACGAATATATCGAAGCCACCACCAAGACTTCGGGCCATGTGCTGATCATCAGTTTCAAGCAGCCGATCGACGTTTCCGTCGACCGCCTGCCTGAACTTGCCCTCGATTATGTCGGGGCGGCGCGCCGCGATCCGGACGGCTCGGCGATACGGCTGGCGCTGGCGCAGGACATCACCGTCAACACGATGGGCGCCGGCGAAAAGCTGTTCATCGATCTCTTGCCGCGATCCTGGACCGGGCCGCCGCCGCCGCTGCCGATGGACGTGGTCAATGACCTGGCCAAGCGCGCCCGCGATGCCGAGCGGCAATTGCAGCGCGAGCGGCAGCTGACGCAGGCGAAATATGTGGCGCCGATCCGGGTCCATGTCGCCAGCATGCCGACCTTCACCCGCTACGTGTTCGACGTCACCGGCGGAACCGCGGTCGCAGCCGACCGCTCCAAGGACCGGCTGGTGCTGAATTTCTCGGCGCCGCTGACATTCGATCTGGCCGACGCGCAGGCCGCGCTGGTGCCGGGCGTGCAGGCGATCAACAGCGAGCTCGAGACCGACTCCTCGCTGGTGCGCTTTGTCTTCGGCACCAGTGTCGATCTGCGCACCTTCCGCGACGAGAGCGGCTATGTCGTCGATGTCGTCAAGCCCGACGGGCCGGCAGCCAGCGCGGCGCAGGCGCCGCCCGCCAAGTCGGGAAATGAGGGCACGCCGTCACCGGAAGCCGCCGCTGCGGCGGTTCATGCCGCCGCGATCGGCACGCCGGCACAGGCGGCCGCGCCGCAAATGCCGCCGGTGGAACCGCAGTCGCCGCGGCGTGGCGCTCAGGCGAGCGCATTACCGAATTCCGCGCCGCCGCCCGCCACGCCTCCCGCGACAATGACTCCCGCGGCAATGGCGCCCGCGGCAACGGCTCCTGCCGCAACGGCGCCTGCGCCCACAGTTTCTGCGCCTACAGTTTCTGCGCCGATGGTCTCTGCGCCGATGACTCCCGCGGCAGCGCCGATGCCGCCGGCCGCCGCGATGGCGCCGCCGCCTGCTGCGCCGCCTGCGGCGCCGCAGCCCGTATCGCCGCAAACGATGATGCAACCGGCGCAGCCGCGGTCATCGCTATTGTCCGGCGCGCCGCAGCTGATGTTGCTGCCGCAGCCGCCGTTGCCGCCGCTGGCGCAGATCGTGGCCGCAGCGCAGGCCGCACCCAAAGCCGCTGCCCAGGCCTCGCCGATTGCCTCGCCGATTGCCGCGCCGCCACAACAGCCGGCGACAGCGCAATCCGCGCCGGCGGAGATCGCGACCACGCCGGCGGAAGCAACGACTTAAGCGGCTAATTCGCCGCGCTCCGCGGCGCCGCAATCCGCCGACGCCACGAGCCAGCGGCGTCCGCAGGAGCCGGCGCGCGCCATTGCCCCCGGCGCGATCGGCGTTGAACTCGGACGCGACGGCGGCAATCTGAAACTGTCGTTTCCGTTCAAGAGCGCGGTTCCGGTCGCAGTGTTTCATCGCGCCGACACGCTGTGGGTCGTATTTGATTCCACTGCCAATCTGGATCTGACCGCGCTCGACAACGAGCCGACGCGCACCATCCGCGGCTATACGTTCAGTCACAGCGACGATGCCGGCGTGCTGCGGTTGCGGCTCGACCGTCCGCATCTGGCCAGTATCACCGCCGACGGCATGGTTTGGTCGCTCGAGATCGGCGATTCCGTTCTTGAGCCGCCGCATCCGCTCGAAGCCACCCGCAACATCATCGGCGCCAACCGCGCCAGCATCTCGATCGCCTTCGACGAGCCGCGGCATGTGCATCGGTTTTCCGATCCGGATGTCGGCGACAAGCTCCTGGTAGTGACCGCCTTTGGGCCCGAGCGCGGCTTCATCAACAGCCAGGACTATATCGAATTGCGCGTGCTGGCCTCGACCCAGGGCATCGTGGTCGTGCCGCTGGCCGACGACGTCGCCGTCAATCTGGCCGCCGACAAGGTCGTGATCGACCGGCCGAACGGCCTGACCTTGTCGCCGGCGTCGCAGACTTTGCTGCGTGGCCGCAACTCGCGCACGGTGACGTTCGATTCCCAGATCTGGGGCTCCGATCGCGAAGGCTCCTTCACCGACCGGCAGGCGCATCTGATCAATGTCGCCGCGCAGGCGCCGGAAACCAAGCGGATGAATCCGCGGCTCAACCTGGCGCGCTTCTATCTGGCACGTGACATGTATCCGGAAGCCAAGGGCGTGCTCGATGTCGCGATTTCCGCGGACAAGCAGCAGGCGTCGGACAACGCCTCGGCGATCGTGCTGCGCGCCATCGCCGAAGTCATGATAAATCGTCCGGAAGACGCGCTCAAGGATCTCGCCGATCCCGCGGTGGGCGACCAGCACGACGCGCCGCTGTGGCGCTCGCTCGCCTATTCGCTCGAAGGCCAGTGGGCGAGGGCGCGGCAGGGCTTCAAGACCGTGGAGGCGGCGGTCGCCACCTTGCCGATCGAATTGCAGCGCGTCGCATTGATGGACGAGACGCGTTCCGCGATCGAGACTGGCGATTACGACGGCGCGTCCGCGGCGCTGAACGACTTTCAGACCATCGGCGTGCCGCGCAGCATGCAGCCCGAGCTCGCGGTCATGATGGGCCGCCTCGACGAGGGCCTCGGCCGCAACGAGGACGCGCTCACCGCCTATCGGACGGCGGCGGATTCGTGGGATCGCCCCTCGGCAGCGCAGGGCCGCTTGCGCGAGACGCTGCTCGAGTTCACCCAAGGCGACGCCAAGCGCGACGACGTCATCACGCAGCTCGAATCGCTGACCACGGTGTGGCGCGGCGACGATACCGAGATCGAGGCGCTGAAGGTCCTGGCGCATCTCTACACCGAGGACGGCCGCTATCGCGACGCCTTCTATGTCATGCGTAGCGCCATGGCGTCGCATCCGAGCTCGGCGATGACGCATCAGATCCAGGACGAGGCGGCCGCGACGTTCGACGCGCTGTTCCTCACCGCCAAGGGCGACGCGCTGCCGCCGGTCGATGCGCTGGCGCTGTTCTACGACTTTCGCGAATTGACCCCGGTCGGCAGCCGCGGCGACGAAATGATCCGCAGGCTTGCCGATCGCCTGGTCGCCGTCGATCTGCTCGAACAGGCCTCGGATCTGCTGCAGTATCAGGTCGATCACCGTCTGCAAGGCGCCGCGCGCGCGCAGATCGCCTCCCGGCTTGCGGTGGTCTATCTGATGAACCGGAAACCCGATCGGGCGCTCGCGGTGCTGCGCGGCACGCGCTCCGCCAACGTGTCCGACGAATTGCGCAATCAGCGCCTCCTGCTCGAGGGCCGTGCGCTGTCGGATACCGGCCGGCCGGACCTCGCGCTCGAAGTGATCGCCAATCTCGACGGCCGCGAAGTGACGCGGCTGCGTTCCGACATTCTGTGGTCGGCCAAGCGCTGGGACGAGTCGGCCGAGCAGATCGAACTGATGTATGGCGACCGCTACAAGGATTTCACGCCGCTGTCCGACGTCGAGCAACAGGATATTCTGCGCGCCGAAATCGGCTATGCGCTGTCGAGCGACACGGTCGGGCTCGGCCGCTTTCGCGAGAAATACGCGGCGAAGATGGCGGCGACGCCGGATGCGCATATCTTCGACATCGTGTCGGCGCCGCTCGGCACGAACGGCGACCAGTTCGGCGCCATTGCGCATGCCGCGACCTCGATCGACACGCTCGAAGGCTTCTTGCGCGACATGAAAGCGCGCTATCCGGAAGCCGCAGGGAGCGGGCCGCTTCCTGCGGCACCGGTGGCGTCGCAGCCCGCGCCGACACCGGCGGCCGGGCGTCCGCAGGCCACCACGCCGCCGAATGCCCCGCCGGCGCGGCCCACCGGCCGCAGCGCGCAGAACACCGCACCGCAGACGACGGCGGCCATCAAAATGCCGGCTGCTCCCGCAATGAAAAAGCTTGCCGCCGCGCCGCCCAAAATCATGACGAAGCCCGCGGTCGGGTCAGGGCAGGTCTCGTACGGTCATGGCGTTGCCACCGCGGCCCTGGACGATCACGTCCCGTAGCTCTGGATCAGCGAGCCGGCGACCAGCGTCCAGCCGTCGACCAGCACGAAAAAGATCAGCTTGAACGGCAGCGATACCACGGCCGGCGGCAGCATCATCATGCCCATCGACATCAGGACCGAGGCAACGACCAGGTCGATGATGAGGAACGGCAGGAACAACAGAAAGCCGATCTCGAAGGCGCGCCGCAATTCCGAAATCATGAAGGCCGGAACGAGGATGCGCATGGACAGGTTCTCCGGCTTGTCCGGCGGCTTCTCGCCCGACATGTCCATGAACAGCTGCAGATCCTTTTCGCGGACGTTCTTCTCCATGAAGCCGCGCAGCGGCACGCTCGCGCGGTCGAACGCCACGTTGACGCTGATCTCGTTGTTGACCAGCGGCTTGACGCCGACGTCGTAGACCTGTGTCAGCACCGGCCCCATCACGAAGGCGGTGAGGAACAGCGCCAGTGAGATGACGACCGAATTCGGCGGCGCGGTCGCGGTGCCGAGCGCGGTGCGCAGCAGCGACAATACGACGACGATCCGCGTGAACGACGTCATCATGATCAGGATCGAGGGCGCCAGCGACAGCACTGTCAACAGCGCGATCAACTGGATGACGCGCTCGTTGAGCCCGCCGCCACCGGCGGCGCCGCCCTGACCGAAATTGATGCTGATGTCCTGCGCGGCGAGCGGCGTCGCCATGAACAAAAGTGCCGCTACAGAGGCCGCTCCGGTGATCAACCAGACGCGGCGGCCTCCTGATGCGAGCGTCAAGTCTTGTTTGGTCGGCCCAACAAACTCGCCATCTCCTGTTCGAGGCTGTCGTAAAGGGCGGTCTTGTTGCCCTGATTGCTGGCTTGGTTAGCGTTCTGGCCCGGCTTCGGCTCGGCACGCTTCGGCTCGGCCGGCGGGCGCGACGTGCGCGAGGGCAAAGGCGGCAGCGTGTCGGCGGGAATCGCAGCGTCGGCTTGCGGCGCGGAAGAGCGCGGCGGCGCAGCGGGCCGGCGCGGCGCGGGCGGCTCGGCAGGTTGCGATCCGCCAGGCTTGCGCAGGGCGGCTTCGAGCCGGCTGGCCATGTCGGCGAGGCTTTGATCGGCCTCGGCCGCGGCGGCAGGAGGCGGCGCCGGCGGTGGAACGATCGCGGGCGCTGCCTGCGGCGGTTCCGCCGGCATATCGAGTTGCGGTTCGGCCCTGATCTCGGTCTTGGCCTCGGCGCGCGGCTCCGGCCGTGCGAAAGTGGAACGGCGCGGCGGTGCCGGACGTGTACCAAGTTCGTCGGCAAGCGCGGCGAGCGTCTCACGCTGCGGCCGCGGCGGTTCGACCGGTTGCGGCGCGCGCGGCAATTCCGAACGCTGCGGCAATTCATCGGGCAGGGGCTCGAGCCGCGGCGTCGGACGCAGTGCGGTGGTCGGCTCCGGCTGCAGCGGCCACGAGCCGCCGTTTTCCGGAAGCGGAATCGCGCGCGGCAGCGCTTCGATGCCGGCCGGCGGTCGCGCGCCAGGCGCCGCCATCGCGCGCACGATATTGGGTTCGACGACAATGTCGGTCGGGCCGCCGATCATCAGGAGATGTTCGACATTGTCGCGGCGGACCAGAATGAGTCGGCGGCGGCCGTCGACGCTGGCGTGATCGATCACGGCCAGCCGCGGCTGACGCCCGCGCGCGGTGTCGCGGAAGCGGCCGGCACCGAAGCGCCGTAACGCCCAAGCGATTGCGCCGATCAGTCCCAGCACGATCAGAAATGCCAGGAAGAAGCGTACGGCGAGCGGCATTTCCGCTCCGAACAAACTTTCCATCCGCACCTACTCCCCGTTTCGCCAAAGCGTCTATCGGATCGACGGCGTTGACCAAGGCACTGATCTGGGCGCTGCGACCGGTCCCCAAAGGTTAACAGCGCCGGAAATACTTGCCGCCGTGATTACTAACAAACACTTAAAAATCATAGCTGAATTTCGCGGCAAAGCCGATGGATGAAGCTTTTGCATGGTAAACGGCGGATTAATGGCAAAACCGCCGCAAATGCGTCTTTAACCGGCCATTAACCATACGCCCGGCAAAGTCTGCCCAGCGCCAGATCGCCTCGGTCTGGCAATTTGGGCAACTGCTTGAGGACTTGGCCGATGGCAATCACCGACATTCCGATTCTCTCGATGCTGCGCACGCGCATGCAATGGCACCAGGTGCGCCAGGAGGTCTTGTCCGAGAACATCGCCAACGCCGATACGCCGAACTTTCAGGCGCGCGATCTGGCGCAGCCGGATTTCAGCCGGCAAGTGTCGCAGGTCGCTTCGGTCGGACTGGCGCGCACCGATCCGAATCACATCGGCGGCGCGGCGGGCGGAGGCGAATCCGGTTTCGCCGCCAGCATCAAGGAGCGTTACGAAATCCGCCCGCGCGGCAATGCCGTCAGCCACGAAGATGAAATGCTGAAATTGGGCAACAACCAGCAGGACTACGAGGCGGTGACGGCGATGTACACCCACAGTCTCGGTCTCATCAAAATGGCGCTCGACCGTAGCTGAGCGGAATTTCGGAGAAGGGTGATGGACTTCATCAAATCGCTTTCGGTCGCCGCGGCCGGCCTGCGTGCGCAAATGGGCCGCATGCGGGTCGTCTCCGAGAATATCGCCAATGCCGATTCGGTGGCGCAGAGCGCCGGCGGCGATCCGTATCGGCGCCGCATCGTCACTTTCAACTCCGTGCTCGACCGCGAGCTCGGTGCCCACGTGCCCGAGCTTGGATCGATCCAGGCCGACAGTACGGATTTCTCGATCAGGCATGAGCCGGGCAATCCGGCTGCCAATGCCGCCGGCGATGTCAAATATCCGAACGTCAACGCGCTCGTTGAAATGACCGACTTGCGCGACGCGCAGCGTTCCTACGAAGCCAATCTGAACGTGATCACCGCCACGCGCAGAATGGTTCAGAAGACCCTCGACATCATCAAGAGCTAGCTCCAACCAAAACCTGAGAGCCCGTCATGCCGATACCAACAGCCGCCGCCGCCAATGCCTATGCCGCGCTGTCGCGCCTGGGCACCGACACCGCCAGTATCGCCAGCGGCCTCGGCAGCAGCGCGCCCAGCTCGGGACCGAATTTCAGCGCGATGCTCAAGACCGTCATCGACAACGTGTCGCAGGCCGCGGCGCACTCGGACGCGCAGGCGCAGACGGTCGCCAACGGCAAGGCCAATATGGTCGATGTCGTCACCGCGGTCGCCGAAACCGAAACCGCGGTGCAGACGATGGTCTCGGTGCGCGACAAGGTGATCGCGGCCTATGAGGACATCTTGAAGATGCAGATCTGATTGGGCGCGTGGGTGTCGGGGGACCTTCTTCATTGCGCATGATCATTTCGGAAAACGCTATCCACCCTCGGATCAAGTCCAAGGGCATGCTTTTCCGGATCATGCGCTCGCGTCACGGGGTAGGGGAGAACACAACAATGATGACGGGGCCTGAAGTCTTGGATGTGGCGCGAGAGGCGATCGTCACGCTCCTGCTCGTTTCGCTGCCGCTGATGCTCGTTGGCCTCGTGGTCGGCGTGATCATCTCGCTGGTGCAGGCGCTTACTCAGATCCAGGAAGCAACCTTGGTGTTCGTGCCGAAGATCATCGCCGTCTTCGTCGCCTTGCTGCTGGCGCTGCCGTTCATGGCCGACAAGCTGCATGCCGAATTTATCCGCCTCACGGCGCACATCGTCGGTGGCTGAGCCTGAGCCGGGAGGAGCATTTTCCGGAAAAGCGGGTGCTGATTTTCCGTAAGAAAATGCGACCAAGTAAAAAAATTAAGCGGGACAAGACCGTGCAAATCGATGTGTCGTTCCTCCCGGCGCTCGCGGCGACCTTCCTTCTGGTCTTTGCTCGCACCGGCACGATGATCATGCTGCTGCCGGGCATCGGCGAGCAGGGCATCTCGCCGCGCATGCGGCTCACGGTCGCGATCATTCTCGCAGCGGTGATCGTGCCGCTGCACCGCCAGGATTATCACATCGTCGCCGGCTCGCTCGGCCCCGCCATCGTGATGGTGGTCGAGGAGATCATCATCGGCGCGGTGCTTGGGATTTCGGCTCGGCTCGCCATTTCGGCGCTGGACATCGCCGGCGCGGTCATCTCCCAGGCACTGGGCCTGGGCTTTGTGACCACCGTCGATCCGAGCCAGGGCGAGCAGAACATGATCATCGGCAATTTTCTGACCATGCTCGCGATCACCTTGTTCTTCGCCACCGACATGCATCATCTCGTGATCGCCGCGCTCAACGACAGTTACACGCTGTTTGCCCCCGGCGAGGTGCCGTCGACCGGCGACGTGGCGGCGTTGGTGACCAAGGTCACCGCCGGAGCCTTCCGCATCGGCATCCAATTGTCGGCGCCGTTCATGGTCTATGGGCTGCTCTTCAATATCGGGCTCGGCGTGCTGTCGCGGCTGATGCCGGCAATGCAAGTCTATTTCCTGGCCATGCCGGCCTCGATCCTGGGCGGGTTCTTGTTCCTGATCCTGGTGCTCGGGGCGATGATGGGAATGTTTCTCGATTACACCGCCGGTGTGCTGCACCAGATCGCTCCACACGCGTAGAGATCGCGCGCCAAACAAATAACCGATGGCTGAAGACCAAGACGACGCCGAACGAACAGAAGACCCGACACCGCGGCGGCTGCAACAGGCCGTCGACCGCGGCGACGTCGTCAAAAGCACCGAGGTCTCGACCTGGTTCATGCTCGGCGGTGCGACGCTGGCGGTGATGATCTTTTCCGGGCCGACAGCGATCGACCTGCAGGCGGCGATGCAGGGGCTACTGGCGCATTCGTGGCGCATACCGACCGACGGCCCGGCGCTACTGCACCTCGCGCGCGCACTGGTCGAATCGTTGCTGTTCGCGCTCGCCTTGCCGATTCTGCTGCTGCTGGTGGCAGCCTTTGCCGGCACCATTATTCAGCACCGCGTCGTCTTCTCGTTCGAGCCGATCACACCGGATCTGTCGCGGATCTCGCCGATCGCGGGGTTCAAGCGGTTGTTCTCGATGACGGCGCTCGCGAATTTCGCCAAGGGCTTGGTCAAGCTGGGGTTGTTCGGCGCCGTGGTCGCCGCGCTGCTGTGGCCGCAGCGCCATCAGCTGGGCGCCTTGGTCGATATCGATCCGGCGCTGATCCTGCCGATCACCCGTTCGCTCTGTATAAAACTGCTCGGCACAGTGGTCGCGATCCTCGCCGTGGTCGCGGTCGCGGATTACCTGTTCCAATACCGGCAATGGTTCAATCGTCATAAAATGTCGGTGCGGGAAATGAAGGAGGAATTCCGCCAGACCGACGGCGATCCCGCCATCAAGGGCAAGATCCGGCAAATGCGCGCGCAGCGGGCCCGCAGGCGCATGATGGCCAATGTGCCCAAAGCGGCGGTGGTCATCACCAACCCGACCCACTTCGCCGTGGCGCTGCAGTACGAGCGCGGCATGAACGCGCCGGTCTGTGTCGCCAAGGGCGCCGACCTGATCGCGCTCAAGATCCGCGAGGTCGCCGAGGCGCATAACATCCCGATCATGGAAAATCCGCCGCTCGCCCGCGCGCTGCACGCGACCGTCGAGATCGACCAGGAAATTCCGCAGGAGCACTACCGCGCCGTGGCCGAGATTATCGGCTACCTGATGCGGCTGCGCGGAGCGCTGCGCCGATGAGGCTTGAACCGGGTCCGAGGACCGCGCGGCGGGCGGCGGGGCCGAGGCGCTCGAGCCTTGCGCGATGTCGCCAAAATCTCTTGAATCTCCGGCCGTCTCTCTTGCGCGATTCAGCAGCCCAGGGCACTGAATGCGCTGTGGCGCTGAAAGCGGGGCAAACAGCGGGGCAATACGCGGTGGACGGCAGGCAATGACGGCGTCCGGCGGCAGTGCCAATTCGAGGACGGCTGGTTCCCTGGCCGAGGCGCAGGCTCCGGCCGAGGCTGCGGTGCGCCGGGCGGTCGATCGCAGTTCGAGCAATGTCGCCCGCGGCGGCAGCATCCTTCTCGTGGTCCTGGTCGCGATTCTTCTGGTCGGCGCTGCGACCGGCATCGTGGTGATCGGCCGCAACCATGCCGAGCCGTATATTCTTGGCTTCTTGGCCGTGCTGGCGGCGGTCGGCGTGTTCTCCCTGTTCGCGCTGGCCTGCGGCATCTTGCGGATGACGGCGGGCAGTGCCGGCCCGCCGTTGCTGAAATCGGTGGTCGACAACGCCTTTGACGGCATCGTCGTCACCGGCAGCGATGGCCAGGTCCTCTATGCCAATGCCGCCTATCTCGATCTCACCGACGCGTCGGATGCCAACGACATGCGGCCGGTCGAGCGCGCCTTCATCGGCGATGCCGAAGCGTCCGAGGCGATCTACCGACTGTTGAAAGCGGCCCGGGACGGCAAGCGCCTGCAGGAAGAAGTCCGCGTCGCCGGGGCCCAGGGCCGCGCGGCGCGCTGGCTTCGGTTTCGCATCCGCTCGCTCGGCGATCGCCGCCGCGACGGCGGGCTCACCGTCTGGTCGTTGTCCGACGTCACCCGCGAGCGCGCGCACCAGGAAAATGTCTTCCAGGAGCTGCAGCACGCCATCGACTATCTCGATCACGCGCCCGCCGGTTTCTTCTCGGTCGATGACAAGGGCGACATTGTCTATCTCAATGCCACGCTCGCCAGCTGGCTCGATCAGGATCTGGCCCAGGTCGGCTCGGGCGGCCTCAAGATCGCCGATCTTGTCGCCGGCGACGGCGCTGCGCTGTTGACGACGCTCCAGGCGCCGCCCGGCGAGGTCAAAACCGAGGTGCTCGATCTCGATCTGCGCACCCGCACCGGCCGCACGCTGCCGGTGCGGGTGTTCCACAAGCTCGCCTTCGGTGCCGACGGCAAGCCCGGCGCCTCGCGCACGCTCGTGCTCAACCGGGGCCGCGAGGACGGCACCGACCGCGAGCGCGCCGCCGAGATCCGCTTCATGCGCTTCTTCCACCACACGCCGATGGCGATCGCCACCATCGACAAGCACGGCGGCGTGGTGCGCACCAATCCGCTGTTCGCGCGGCTGTTCCAGAATTCGCGCGGCGGGGACGGCGACCGCTCGATCCTGGCAACGGTGGTCGAGCGCGATCGCGAGGCGCTCGCCTCGGCCGTGGCGTTCGCCGCGCAGGGCAGAAGCGATATAGCGCCGGTCGACGCGACGCTTTCGGGCGACAGCGAACGGTTCGGCCGCTTCTACGTCACCGCGGTCGAGGAAGAGGAGCGCGACCAGGAAGCCGCCATCGTCTATGCGCTCGAGACCACCGCGCAGCGCGAGCTCGAGAACAAGGTCACCCAGCAGCAGAAGATGGAATCCATCGGCCAGCTGGCCGGCGGCATGGCGCACGATTTCAATAATGTGCTCGGCGCCATCATGATGGCGACCGATTTCCTGCTCAACGCGCACAAGCCGACCGATCCGTCGTTCTCGGACATCATGCAGATCAAGCAGAACGCCAACCGGGCCGCGAGCCTGGTGCGCCATCTGCTCGCCTTCTCGCGCAAGCAGACGCTGCGCCCGCAGGTGCTCGATCTCGGCGAGGTGCTGTCCGATCTCACCGTGCTGTTGCGCCGGCTGATCGGCGAGAAAGTGTCGCTGACGGTGGTGCACGGCCGCGATCTGTGGCCGGTCAAAGTCGACATTTCCCAGTTCGAGCAGGTGATCGTCAATCTCGCGGTCAATGCGCGCGACGCCATGCCCGGCGGCGGCCGCCTGCAGGTGCGCACCAGCAATGTCACCAAGCAGGAATGCGAGCGCTATCGCGCCAAGGGCATGCCGGCGGCGGACTATGTGCTGATTGAAGTTGCCGACAGCGGCACCGGCATTCCGCCGAAGATCATCGACAAGATTTTCGAGCCGTTCTTCTCGACCAAAGAAGTCGGCAAGGGCACCGGGCTCGGGCTCTCGACCGTCTACGGCATCATCAAGCAGACCGGCGGCTTCATCTATGTCGACTCGGTCGAGAATCAGGGCGCGACGTTCCGCATTTTCCTGCCGCGCCATGTCGCGACTGCCCAGGAAATCGCTGCCGAGCGTGCCGCCGAATCGCAGGGTTCCGCTGCTGCTGCGTCGGGGCTCGCCGCCGCGGAGCCCGGCAAGCGCGCCGCCAGCGCCGATCTGACCGGGGAGGGAACCATCCTCCTGGTCGAGGACGAAGAAGGGCTGCGCCGGCTCAATGCCAGGGGGCTCGCCTCGCGCGGCTATACCGTGCTCGAAGCCGGCAATGGCGTCGAAGCCATCGACGTGCTGGAAAAATCGCCGGGCGGGGTCGATCTCGTCGTGTCCGATGTGGTGATGCCGGAAATGGACGGGCCTACGCTGTTGCGCGAACTGCGCACGCGCAATCCAAATCTCAAGATCATTTTCGTCTCGGGCTATGCCGAGGATGCGTTCCAAAAGCACATGCCGACCGACGGTCCGGTTCCGGCGTTCCTGGCCAAGCCCTTCACGCTCAAGCAGCTCGTCAATGCGGTGAAAGAGACGCTCGCGGCCTAAAGCATGATCGGACAGGATCATGCTGAAATGAGCGGCCGCCGGCGATGCAGCGAACGCGGAGCGGGCGCGTCATTGCGTCACGCTGTGCGCGTCTGCGGGCGCCAAACCGGTTTTGTCCCTCGTTCGTATATGTCTCCGTGGTCGTAAGCTGCCTTCGGTGCGACATGAATGCGTGCGACGCTTTGCGACAGACCGTGAGGCGAGGTCCTGGGCGTGATTCGGCATAACTTCTTGGGCGTGACTTTGTCGTGCCGGCCGCGCTGCGATTTATGTCAGGTGCTTGCGAGCGGCGCATTTGCTATCGACCGGCAGGCGAGACGACGCACTAATAGTGGGCGACACAAGTGAACGGTTTCGTTTGTAACCAAATCGCGGCGGATTTCTTGTCGGCGGCGCTCCGGCTGCCGCTGTTTCGTGCGCCAGCTTCGCCCATGTCGCGGCCGCGAGTCGGTTGGGCACAAGCCTTTCGGCTTCAAATCGTGCTGTTGCAGGCGTCGTGCCTGCGCGCGTCTTGGTTGCGGCCGCCGGGTGTGCGGTCGTTGGCCGTGGCGGCGGCGCTGATCATGAGCCTGTTCATTTCCGCCGAGGGCGCCGATGCCGAGCTCAAGAGCGAATGGAAATTCGGCGGCAGCTTGGCGCGGCTGATCTATGTGCCGATCAGTTCGGCAATTCTCGGCAACGAGGACTTCTTCGGCGCCCCGGACAACGTTTTTGCGGGCCGTGATTTCACCGACACGGCGCGCGGCAATTCCGCGATGCTGCCGCAGTCGGCCGCGCCGACCGGCGGCTCGCTCGGCGGCCTGTTCAACCGGCCCGGCCTGGTCGGCGGCTTCTCCGCGGGCTTCCTTGGTGCGGGCGTGCTCGGAGTGATCTTCGGTCACGGCATGACCAGCGAACTCACCGGCGCCGCGTCGGTCTTCGGCCTGATCTTTCAACTCACGCTGATCCTGATGCTGGCGCGGCTGTTCTGGAGCTGGTGGCGCGTCGACAGGAGCGCGGGCTTCGCCGATATGTCGCCGCGCGAATTGGCCGATGCTTATGGCCGCTTGCGCAACGAGGCGCTGCCCGAAGCCGATGGCTTGAGCGAGCCCGAATTCGCCGAAGCCAACAGCACTTTCGACAAAAAAGACTAGATCAGCGCGCGCCGTTGCAGCGTCGGCGCATCATCGTCGTGCGGGCGCGCTATTGCTGCGCCGGCGTGCCGTGACACGAGCGCGGCGCCGACCAGTTCGGCACGTCGCATTTGGTGCAGGCGCCGAGCGCGAGACCTAGCGTTGTCACGAGGCAAAGCGCGGCCACGGCGCGACAAGCACCCGGCATGCGCCAGCGTGACAGTTCTTTGGACATTTCGCAGATCAATTCCGGCATCATCGGCTACCTACCCGGAGCCAATACTACCGCCCCCTGGCGCCGGCCGCGAGACCCCATCGCGCGGCGGCGTCATTTAATGTCAGAATATCGCGGCGGAATTTCCACTATCTTACCGGTCCCCCACCGGCACCAGCCCATAATCAAGGAGGAGACGACCATGGACATTTATCCCGTTGGCTCGCGCCCGTCGCGCCGCGGTCCGGCTGACAGTTTCACCGGCACCGTCTGGCAGGAGCCGATTGTCGAAACGCCGGCGCCGGCGCTGCTGCGGTCGGGGCTGGTGCGCTTTGAGCCGGGCGCCCGCACCGCCTGGCATACGCATCCTCTTGGCCAGACATTATTCGTGCTGACCGGCAAGGGCCGGGTGCAGACCTGGGGCGGCAAGGTGCGCGAGATCCGCGCCGGCGATGTGGTCTGGATCCCACCGAACGAAAAGCATTGGCATGGCGCCACGCCCGACACGACCATGGAGCATGTCGCCATGCAGGAAGCGCTCGACGGCAAGCACGTCGAGTGGCTGGAACATGTCAGCGACGAGCAATACAAGGCCGCGATCGGGTAGGGCAGCTTACTGCTGCCGCTCGTCCCCGCGAAAGCGGGGACCCAGCCGGGCACCGAGCTTGCCATCTGGATTCCCGCCTTCGCGGGAATGAGCGGAGGAGGAGAAATTCATGCGCTACGAACTTTATTACTGGCCGTCGATCCAGGGCCGCGGCGAATTCATCCGCCTGGCGCTGGAAGAGGGCGGCGCCGACTATGTCGATGTTGCGCGCCGCGGCAAAGCCGGCATGGCCAAGATGCAGCGGCTCCTCGACGGCAAGGGCACAGCGCATCCGCCTTATGCGCCACCGTTCCTCAAAGACGGCAAGCTCGTCATCGCCCATGTCGGCGAGATCCTGTTCTATCTCGGCCCGCGTCTCGGTCTGTCGCCGCGCGACGAGGCGGGGCGGCTGTGGGCGCATCAATTGCAGCTGACCATCACCGACCTCGTCGTGCGCATCCACGACACCCATCATCCGGTGTCCGGCTGGCTCTATTACGAGGAGCAGAAGCCCGCGGCGGCGCGGCGGACCAAGGATTTCTGGCGCTATCAGGTGCCGAAAATGCTCGGCTATTTCGAGCGCGTGCTCAAGAAGAACGGCGGCCAATATAGCGTCGGCTGGCGGCTGAGCTATGTCGACCTGTCGCTATTCCAAATCGTCGAAGGCCTGCGCTACGCCTTTCCCAAGCGCATGAAGCGCTTCGAGAAGAAGATCCCGCTGCTCGTCGCGCTGCATGACCGCGTCGCCAGGCGCCCGCGCATCAAGGCCTATCTCGCCTCGGAACGCCGCATCCCCTTCAGCCAATGGGGCATCTATCGCTACTTCAAGGCGCTCGACAGTTAGGTCCGCGGCGGGACGCCGGTTCAAACATATGAACCGGGGGATAAAGACTACTCCGCCGCATCGGCACGGGCTAAGCTTAAGCAAGATCGCTCAAAAGGGGATTTTGGGGAGAAATGCACAGTCTCGCGCAAAGCTTCGACCTGACCAATGAATTCAACATCCTGCGGCTGATCTGCGGGCTGTTCTTCATTCCGCATATCTACGCCAAGTTCTTCGTGCCCGAGGCGCTCGGCTTTTTCAAAGCGGCCAAACTCGATCCCCCGGCGGTATGGATGTATACGGCTTGCGTGATCGAGAGCTTTCTCGCGATCGGGCTGATCTTCGCGATCCTGCCGTTCTATGCCGGCGCCATTGGTTGCTTTCATCTGCTCTTTGCCGGCTATCAGGTGCACAAAGTGACCGGGGGCAAGTGGCTGTGGAATATCGGCGGTTACGAATATTGCCTGTTCTGGGCGATCTGCTGCCTGATCGTCGCCATGCATTATCGCGCCGAGATCGTGATTTGGTAGAGCGGATGAGCGAAGCGTAATCCGCCGACGTCGCTCAATGGCGGGTTACGCTTCGGCTAACCCGCCCTACGGAAATCAGGGAGTTAGCGCATGATCAATGCAGCCATTGTCGGTCTCGGCTGGTGGGGCAAGACGCTGGTCGAGGCGGCCGAGGGAAGCGGCGCGATCCGCTTCATCTGCGGCACGACGCGCACGGTGACGCCTGACACCGAGGCCTTCGCCAAGAAGCAGGGTTTCAAGCTGCACCCGAATTACGAAGCCGTGCTCGCCGATCGCGACATTGACGCGGTGGTGCTGGCGACGCCGCATTCGATGCACGGCGCGCAGGTGGTCGCGGCGGCCAAGGCGAAGAAGCACATCTATTGCGAGAAGCCGTTCACGCTGACCAAGAAGGAAGCCGAAGACGCGGTCGCCGCGGTGAAGCAGGCCGGCGTGACGCTGGCGCTCGGCTACAACCGGCGCATCCATCCCGAGATGATCAAGCTGCGCCAGATGATCCAGTCCGGCGAGCTGGGCACCGTCCTGCATGTCGAAGCGACGATGACGTTCCCCAATGTGCTGTTCATCAATCCGGGCCATTGGCGCGCCGACCCGCATGAGACGCCCTGCGGGGGACTGATGCCGATGGGCGTGCATGCGGTCGACGCCATGATCGATCTGTGCGGGCCGATCGACCACGTGTTCACGCAGAGCATCCGCCGCGCCGCGCCGATTGCCGCCGACGACACCACCGCGATTTTGTTTCGCATGAAGGAAGGCATGTCCGGCTATCTCGGCACCATGACCACGACCGGACCGGGCTTCTCGTTCCAGGTGTTCGGCTCCAAGGGCTGGCTGCGGCTCGAAGGTGTCACCCATGTCGCCGGCGCGTCGTCGGAGGAGCGGCGCACCCGCCTGTTCGGCGCCTGCAAATTTCAGCCGGTCAAGGGCGAGGCCAAGACCTGGCAGGCCGAGACCATGGATATTTCGCGTGCCGCACTCGAGGTCTTCGCCCAGGCGGCTGAGGGCGGGCCGCCTTTTCCCATTCCCTACGATCAGGCGATCCACGGCGTCGCCGTCACCGAAGCCATCATCCGCTCGGCGGCCTCCCAGAAGATCGAGCACGTGAAGTAGCCTCGATCGCGGCAGGCTGCGGCGAGATTGTCCGGCTTCCGAGTTCCATTTCGGGGTCCGGCCCGGATCATTGTGTCCGATTCAATCCGGCGCCGGCGGTATCCCCGTAATCCACACGATGGAACTCAACGGACCTTTGCATCCGTGCCCGCGGTTACTGACACTAGGCACAAAATGCACGGGGGTGACTTAGATCGCGTTCAAACAAAAATCCGGAGCGGTCACCGAGACATCTGAAGCAATGTCGCTCTGGAGTGTCAGCATTGGGACCTTTGTCATGTCGAAGCGTCGCGTACGTGAATATCACTTGATCTGCAGGACGACGGGACAATCTTATGGGGGGTTCGCCAGCCTCGCGGGAGCACGTGAATATGTCCGTGAGGAGAAGCTGGAAGCCTGGGACATCTTCCACGGCAATCGGCTCGTCGAGCGCCGGGAGTTGGTTCCCTTGGATACGCCGGCGCGGCGCTGGAAGGCGTGGCGCGGCGGCGATTTCGAGCGGCAGCTGAGAGTGCTCGTCGTGTCGAGGGCGATCCACTAGTGCCGCTGTTTTCCGGTTCGCCACCGGCGCGCTGAACCCGCGCCGGTTACCCCGCGACTAACACTGCATAATCCCACCACCTCGCGGGAGGGTTTGTCGTGCGTCGCGCTGTGCTCGTTTTCACCCTTGGCGGTGCCTTGGCTATCGCCTTTGCCGGCGGAGCCCAAGCCTTCACGCCGACCGCCGACCAGAAGGCGTGCGCGGCCGTGCCGGCCAATGCTGATGTGGTCGCCGCCTGCACGCGGATCATCGAAGCTTCGGATTCGAGCACGCTCGATCGCGCGGTGTCCTATAATTTCCGCGCCGATGCCGCGCGCGCCGGCGGCGACATGACGGCGGCGATCGCCGATTACAGTCAGGCGTTGACGCTGGTGCCGGCGCTCGTTCCGGCGCTCAACGGCCGCGGCATCGCCTATCGCTATGCGCAGAAATACGATCTGTCGCTGGCCGATCTCGACCGCGCGGTTTCGCTCAAGCCCAACGATTCCGATCTGTACAATGCGCGCGGCATCACCTACCGGCAGCTCGGCAACAGCGCGAAGGCGATGGCCGACTTCGACGAGGCCATCAAGCTCGATCCGAAAAGCGCGACCGCCTTCAACAGCCGCGGCAATATTTTCGCCGATCTCCACCAGCCGGACCGCGCCATCGCCGATTTCACCCAGGCGATCAAGCTCGATCACAGCTTTGCCGACGCCTATTTCAACCGCGGTACGATCGAAGCCGACGACAAGAACCAGCTCGGCAAGGCGATCGAAGATTTCTCGGCGACGATCAAGATCGATCCCGCCAATGTGGACGCCTATGTCAGCCGTGCCGACGCCTATGTCAGCCAGCACAAGGCCGCGCCGGCCTTCGCCGATCTGAACGCCGCCATCGCGAAGGATCCCGGCCTCGAGCGCGCCTATTCGCATCGCGGCGCGCTCTATTACAACACCGGCGACCATGCCAAGGCGCTCGCCGATCTCAACAAGGCGACCGAGCTCGCCCCGGATGACGCGCTGGCGCTTTACCTGCGCGGCCTCGTGCGGCAAAAAGCCGGGGATGCGCAGGGCGGCGAGGTCGACATCGCGGCGGCGCGAAAGATCGATCCGCAGGTGTCGTCAAGCGTCTCGTCAAGCGTGCAATAATCGCCGGTCCTAAGAGTAGGGGGCTTCTTCTTGGGTAGCTTGCGCAGATCCGCGGCAGTCCTTGTTCTGGCACTCGCGGTCACGCCCGCGGCCGCGCTCACCGACAAGGACAAGAGCGATTGCGAGCAGATGACGGCTCCCAATCTGAAGCTGGCCACCTGCACGCGCATCTTGAGCACTGCCAAATTGCCGGTGGACCTGCAGGTCTTCGCCCATCACCATCGCGGCGTCGCGCTGCTGCTGCAGGGCAAATACGACGACGCCATTGTCGAGTTCAACACCGCGCTGCGCCTCGATCCGACCTATGCCCGATCCTACAACAGCCGCGGCAATGCCTGGCGCGCCAAGGGCGAGGTCGACTTCGCCATCGCCGATTTCAACGAGGCGATCCGGCTCGATCCGAATTTCGCCTTTCCCTATAACGGCCGCGCCTCGGCTTACGTGGATAAGGGCGACTTCGACAAAGCCATCGCCGACTTCAGCGAAGTGATCCGCCTCGCGCCGACTTTGGCCGCGCCCTACAACAACCGCGCCATTGCGTTCCGGTCCAAAGGCGATTTCGACCGCGCCCTCGACGACGCCAACGCGGCGCTCCGCCTTGAGCCGAAAAACCCCGTGGTCTATTCCACCCGCGGCGAAATCTGGCGGATGAGGGGCGACCTCGATCGTTCGCTCGCCGATCAGAACGAAGCGGTGCAACTCGATCCGCAAAGCCCGCTGCCATACCTCACCCGCGGCGACCTTTATCGCTATCGCGGCGAGTTCGCGCGCGCTTTCGCCGACTACGACCACGCCCTGAGAGTGTCGCAAGGCTATATCCCGGCGCTGGTCGGCCGCGGGCTCACTTTCGAGAAGCAGGGCGATATCGCCCGCGCGCGTGCCGAATATGAGAATGCGCTGAACTCGCCGAGCACGTTCAAGGGCGACATCGCGGCTCAAGGCCTTGAGACCGCGCGCGCGCGGCTGGCCGCTTTCGCGTCCGGCGCGCCGCAACCGGTGATCCCGCCGGCGCCGGCACGCGCCGCGTCGCCGGATTCCATCCCGACGCCGACCGTCGCGGCTCCGGCGCCGGTCGCGCCGGCCGCCGGGCAGGGCCGTCGCGTGGCGCTCGTCATCGGCAATGCCGCCTATCGCAACGCCAATGTTCTGACCAATCCGGAACATGACGCCGAGGTCGTCGCCGCCTCGCTCCGCGCCATCGGCTTCGACACCGTCACGCTGCTTGAAGACGGCACGCGCGACAAGATGATCGCGTCGCTGCGCGCTTTCTCCGCCCAGGCGGCGCAGGCCGACTGGGCCCTGGTCTATTATTCCGGCCACGGCATGGAAGTGTTCGGCACCAATTATCTGATCCCGGTCGACGCCAAGCTCGCGGTCGACCGCGACGTCTCGGGCGAGACCGTGTCGCTCGACCAGGTGATGGCGTCGATCGACGGCGCCAAGAAGCTGAAAATGGTCCTGCTCGATGCCTGCCGCACCAATCCGTTCCTGGCCCTGATGCACCGCACGTCATCGCTCGATATCGGTCTCACCCAGGCCTCCTACGCGGCGGCGCCACAAAATGCCGCCCAAAGCGCCGCCGTGATGCGCACCGTCAATCACGGGCTCGGCGAGATCAAAGTGCCGACCGGAACGCTCGTCGTCTACGCCGCCAAGCACGGCCAAAGCGCGCTCGACGGGCAGGGCGGCGACAGTCCGTTCGCGGTCGCCCTGGTGCAGCGGCTCGCCACGCCCAATGTCGAGATCGACAAGGTATTTCGCCTGGTGCGCGACGACGTGCTCGAAGCCACCGCCGGCCGCCAGGAGCCGTACACCTATGGCTCGCTGCCGGGCAACGAAGACTTCTTCTTCGTGCACAAATAGCCTGCAGCTTGTTCGCGACCTGAAAATCATTTGAGCGGCGCCGCTTCGGCATGCGATAAATCCACCTTCTCGCAATCTTCTCGCGCGCCTGGAGATGTCGCCGTGCTGACCGAACAAGCCCACATCGTCGTCGATCAGCTGGCCAAGCTGCTCGAACTGGTCGGTGTCGCGATCATCCTTGGCGGAATCGTCCTCGCCAGTGTGGCTTTTCTCCGCGACGTTTCGCGCACCGGCGATTGGCGATCTGCCTACCCGCGTTATCGTTCCGACGTCGGGCGCGGCATCCTGCTCGGGCTTGAATTGCTTGTCGGCGCCGACATCATCTCGACGATCACCGCGCCGCTGACGTTCGACAGCGTCGGGCTGCTGGCGGCCATCGTGGCCATCCGCACCTTTCTCAGCTTCTCGCTGGAAACGGAGATCGAGGGCTGCTGGCCCTGGCGGCGCGCGGCTAAGGACGCGAGCGCTCAGGCTGACCGCTGAGCGTGTTTGATCGATCGCCGCCCGTTCAGCCGGTTTGCCGCCCGCGCGCGATGGGAGGATGCCCGGGGCGCGAGTTTGACGAGCTACAGCCCCGACGTCACCGCGCCGCTTGCCTTTGAAATCGGCTGAACTGGAACCGCTGTACGGTGCCGCCGGGCGTCAGATGGTCATGCCGTCGGCTTTCAACAAGCTTGAATGAGGGACCGAGCACGTCTCCGATCGAACCCGCATCATGGCGGATGACAGGTAGGCCGCTGCATCGCTCCGGCCCATCCGGTGCGAATGTTCCGATAATAACGTGCCCGCCGGGCCCCACCGCGGTTCGTACGCATGCGGCGTAAGCAGCACGGTCGGCTGGCGCAGTCAGGAAATGGAACGCTGCCCGATCATGCCAAAGATCGTAGCGTTTATCGGGTTGCCATCCGGCTATATCCGCAACAATCCAAGCGACGTTCGCGGCTTCCGGACCAAGCCTTTCCCGCGACGTAGCCAACGCCTTTTCGGAGACATCAAGCACACTAAGAGAGTGAAAGCCCTCGGCGATCAAAGCATCGGCCAGGCGAGATGCGCCGCCTCCGATATCGATGATTGACGCGTCAGGGGCGACGCCGCTTGCTCGAATGAGGTCGAGCGAAATTGTTGGGATTTCCTGGAACCAACTGACGTCACGCTCGCCCTTGGTCTGGTAAACGTTCTGCCAGTGGGTTTGCCTTTCAAGCGTGCTCATGGCCACCGTCCACTGCTGTCAGGAGTTTACTCTATATGTCATCGGCCCCCATTCTCGACAATAAGGACCCGGATGCACCGTCGGTGTTCGAGCCGGCTGCGCTCCTGCGCGAAGCGCGGCGGCAGAAGGGGCTGTCCGCCACGGATGTACCAGCCGTCTGCGTGCTCGATCCCGACGGAGACATCGTGCGGTACCTCAAGGACTGCGGCGCGGCACGAACCGTCGAGACATGGCCCTGCTATCATACCGTTCTTTATGAATTCGGCATGGCCGGGCGAGGCGTCGAAATCGTCGGCTGCGCCGTCGGCGCGCCTTTTGCAGTGTTGGTCGCGGAAGAGCTTTTTGCTTGCGGATGCGAGTTGCTGATCAGCGTGACGTCCGCTGGTCAGATCGTGTCCGCCGGGCCGCCGCCCTATTTCGTGATTATCGATCGGGCGCTGCGCGACGAAGGGACGAGTTATCATTACGCCGCCCCTGGCGTTTTCGCCGAGGCCAATCCCGGCCTGATAGACGCGGCGAAGCGGGCGTTGCATGAGGCCGGTGTTTCTGCCCATGTCGGTGCCAGCTGGACGACCGACGCGCCGTTCCGCGAAACCGCTGAGGCAATCGCAGCGGCGCGCGCCAAGGGTATTCTCGCAGTCGAAATGGAAGCTGCCGCGCTCTACACGTTTGCCCGCGAACGGGGCCGCAGAGTGCTTTGCCTTGCCCATGTCACCAACACAATGGGCCTTTCCGGTCAGGATTTCGAGAAGGGCGAAGCCCAGGGCGCAGATGAGGCGTTACGCGTGCTGGAAGTCCTCGCCCGCAATCTGAAGTGACCGGAGCGTGCCACTCAGGTGACGAGGTTGAGCGGAATTGATGCTCCGGAGCGGATTTCTCTGCGCCGCCAGAGAAGTGCATCGAAGCTGGATGACGACCAGGAACATGTAGGTCCAGGGCCATTCGCCGGGCGCATTGTAAAGACCAAGCCACAAGTTGACCGCCATCAGGGCGCCGAGCAATGCGCCCACACGCGTGAGCAATCCAAGGATCAGCGAAACGGCGATCGCGACCTCGATCGCGTAGACCAGCGGCCCGAATATCGCGATGTTGGGTAACACGACGTCGCGCACGAGGTCGCTCTGCAGCTGGATTGAGCCGTGCTCCACCATCTCCTGCATCCAATGGATCAGCCCCAATCGTAATGCGAGGGTACCTTCCACAGAGTTTTCTTGTCACCGCGCTATTGACAATTGTCACTATTTCGGGTACAACTACGGTGCAAATCATCTCGCTCATGAAGGACGCCTTTGGGAGGTAGACCTGGAGGCCGGAGCGGGGGCGGTGCCCGCGGGCGGCGTTACGACCCGCACCCGGGCGGTTTCGGGCATCAGTCTCCCGGCACTACGGACCGGGCCGCGAGGTGCTCGCTGGACTGGGACAGGTGAAGGCGGGTAACGCCCGCAAAAACTGCGCCGGCTCTGCCCTGGCAAAGGGACGTGACAGGACCGGCGCTAATCCCAAGTCCCAGGAAGCATGGCCTGAAGTCGCACCTGGGGATGGAATACTCTTCAGGGCAGAACCGTGGTGGAACGCCGAGAGGCGAGCGCGCCCGCAGCGGAGGGTCGGCGCAAGCCGGCACTTTCGTGGCGCGCCCCGCACCCGCTGGTGCGGACAGTTTCATCTGCGTCTGTCGGCGTTCCGCTTCCTTCCTTTTTTGTTCTTCCTTGCTTCGTAGGGTGGGTTAGCCGCGAAGCGGCGTAACCCACCACGGCCGCCGAATGGTGGGTTACGCCTTCGGCTAACCCACCCTACGTTATCGATGTTTGAAGCGAGTTGCGGAGCACGGCGTGGGCGCAACGTTGACGCGCTTTTGCCCACCCTGCGAATGCGCTCGACCCTTTCGCCGCCCGCTAAACTTGGCTATCCAGGTCTGGACACTGTGCGCAATAAAATCGTCAAGCAGGAAACGCGATATGGATCTCGGTAACGGCCTCGGCCATTTGACCTATTCGACGCTGGTGCATCCCGCCGATAACTGGGAACAGCTTTACCATTCGCTCGTCACCTACCTGCCAAAGGTGAAGGAGCGGATCGCCGGCAACAAGTCGTTCGGCGTATGCCTGCGGCTGTCGGCAGCCACGGCGGAAACGCTCGCCAACAGCGGGGCGGAGCGCACCAAGCTGAAAAAATTTCTCGATGACAACGATATGTACGCCTACACCGCCAACGCCTTCGTCTACGGGCACTTCAAGGGTGACAAGGTCAAGGAGCAGGTCTACGAGCCGGATTGGCGCGGCGAGGAGCGCACGCAATACACTATCAATGTCGCCAACGTGCTCGCCGATGTCTGCCCGAAAGGCATCGCGCCGTCGATCCAGAGCGCGCCGCTCGGTTTCAAGCCACGCGTGACCGGCAACGACGTGATCGCGAGCTATACCGATCATGTGTTGCGCGTGGTCGCGCACCTCATTGCGCTCGAAGACAAGACCGGATGCAGCGTGCAGCTCGCGCTCGAGCCGGAACCGTTCTGTTTTCTCGAGACCACGGACGAGACCGTCGCTTATTTCCGCGATCATCTCTATTCAGGCGCGTCGGTCGAGAAGCTGGCGAAGCTCGCGCGTGTGCCGATCGCCGACGCCAACGCAGCGCTCCGCCGCCATGTCGGCATCGTCTACGACATCTGCCATCAGGCGGTCGAATACGAAAATATTCCGAAATCACTGCAGAAGCTCGTCGACGCGCGGCATTCCGATCTTCAAGTTTCAGGAAGCCGCGGCGATGCACATCCCGGAGGTGACTCAGGCATCGTCGATACGATGGCGCGCTATGCCAAGACCATCTATCTGACGCAGACCATTCAGAAGAAGGACGGCAAGCTGACGAAATTCCTCAACCTCGACGACGCCTTCGCCGCGTTCGAGAAGGAGCCGGGGCCGCGCGAATGGCGCACCCATATCCACGTGCCGATCTTCCTCGACGATCTCGGGCTTCCGCACCACGCGCTTTGCGCATCGAGGACGGCCTGCGATTCCACAAGGCCAAAGCCGCTGTCGCGGCATCTCGAAGTCGAGACCTATACCTGGGACGTGCTGCCAGACAATCTCAAGAAGGGCGACATCGTCGATTACGTGCTGCCGCGAGATCGAATGGGTGAAGGGGCAGCTGACTTGACACCGGCTGCTTCTGACAGGAGATACGCATGAAAGTCGGATTTATCGGGCTGGGCCGCATGGGCTCGGCCATGGCGCGCCGTCTGATCGAGGGCGGCCACGAGGTCGGCGTCTACAACCGTACGCCGGAGAAGCTCAAGGACCTGATCGCGCTCGGCGCCAAGCCGGTCGACTCGATCAAGGCCGCTGCGACTTATGGCGAAGCCGTCTTCACCATGCTCGCCGACGATGCCGCAGTGACCGAGGTCGTGACCCGGGCCGGTGGCCTGCTGGCGTCGTTGCCCAAAGGCGGCATCCACATTTGCGCCGGTCCGCACAGCGTCGTCTGCATCCAGGCGCTGAAGAAACTGCACGCCGATGCCGGGCAAATTCTCATCGCCACGCCGATGCTCGGCCGGCCGGAAGTCGTCAATTCCGGACAGGCCGGCATGGTGCTCGGCGGCGACAAGGCAAGCGTCGATCGCTGCCGGCCGCTGTTCGCGGCGATCGCGCGGCGCACTTTCGAGGCCGGCGCCGATCCGGTCGCGTCCGCCGCGTTGAAGATCGCCAACAATTTCGTGCTCGGCTGCGCCATCGAAGCGATGGGCGAGGGGTTTTCGCTCGTCCGCAAATACGACGTCGTGCCCGACGTATTCTACGACGTGATGACCGACGGCCTGTTCGCCTGCTCGGCCTACAAGATTTACGGCAAGCTGATTGCCGACGAGCGCTATCAGCCCGCCGGCCAGCGCGCCATTCTGGGATTGAAGGACGCCAATCTCGCGCTCGAAGCCGGTGGCGCAGTTGGGGTGCCGCTTCCGAGCGGTAACGTGTGGCGCGATCGCCTGGTCGGGGCTGTCGCCCATGGCGAAGCCGAGCATGATTGGGCGGTGATGGCCAAGGACCAGGCGCGCGCGAGCGGATTGGCGTGACGTAGCGCACTGCTGAATATCAGGCGCGGCTTTTACCAGTAGATGCGGGCTGAACCAAAAAAGCCGTCGGGCCGACGAATACCGGCGCGCCTGAGGGGTTCTTCGTGCGCTTTCCATCGCGTTGGAGAAGAGCATGACAGACGCGTCGCTATCGAGATCGGAGGCGGCCCCCACGGGTGAGGGAACACCTCAGCCGGCCGAAGCTGCGGCGCTTCCCGGATTTCTGTCAGGTGCGGAGCGGGGGACGCAACGGGAAGCTCAAGTTCGCGACTTTCGTCTCGGTCACGTTCTGGCGCGCACGTTTTCGATTTGCTGAGCCACCCGCTGCCTTTTCTGCTGCTCTATGGGCCTGCGAGCCTGCTGCTCAATCTCCCGGTGACGTTCACGAACGATGACTCTCCTGCTGCCGCCGTCTTCGCGGCCATGGTCATCTCGCAGGGCTTGTACATCGTGTTCAACGTTTTCGCCGGCGCCGCGGTGGTCAATATCGTGGTTGACGATATGCGCGGCCGGCCGGCCGATTTGCGCAAGGCCTTGCGTGTCGGGTTGCGCTGGTTCTTTCCGGCGCTGGGCGCGACTCTCGCTATGGTCGGTCTCGCCGTGCTCTGGTTCGCCTTGTTGATCGTCCCGGCAGCCGTGGTCATTTCGCGGCTCTTTGTCGTGGTGCCGGCTTGCGTGGTTGAGGGGCTTGGCCCGTCGCAAAGCATGCGGCGGAGCTCCGAGCTCACCAGTGGCTACCGCTGGCGTATTTTCGCGCTTTGGTTTGCGATCCTGATCGCGGAAATCTTTGTGCAGATGGAGCTCGACCAGGCGATCCGGCCGTTCGGCTATTTCAGCTTGGTGTTGGCTTCGCAGGTGCTCTGGGACATGGTCGTCGGCGCCTTCGCGGCGGTCGCGACAGCCGTCACCTATCGCGATCTGCGCGTCGCCACGGAAGGCGTCGACCCCGATCAGGTCGCGCCGGTGTTCGATTAGCTCGGCTTCAGTTCGTTTCTGAAATTGCTGCGATGCGGCACATGCCGGTGTGCCGCCTTATTCCGTTGCCAGTGGCCGCGGCGAGCGTATGCTGATCGTCAAACAAAAAAGGGGAAGTGAAAAGACAAAACACGTTGGGAGGACGCGATGGCGATGCAGACCAAAGCCGTCGAGCAATCGACGATGCGCAAAGTCTATTGGCGGCTCTTGCCGCTGGCGGTTCTCGCCTATTTCCTTTGCTACCTCGACCGGATCAATGTCGGCTTCGCGGCGCTGACCATGAATAAAGATCTCGGTCTCGACGCCGCGACCTATGGCATGGCAGCGGGTGCGTTCTTCTGGGGCTATTTTCTGTTCGAAGTCCCGAGCAACATCATCCTTGAAAAGGTCGGCGCGCGGATCTGGATCGCCCGCATCATGGTGAGCTGGGGCCTGTTGTCGGCCGCCACCGCGTTCTGCACCGGGCCGTGGAGCTTCTTCACCATGCGCTTCCTGCTCGGGCTCGCCGAGGCCGGACTGTTTCCGGGCATGATCCTGTTCTTCACTTATTGGTTCCCGGATTGGCATCGCGCCCGCATCGTGTCCGGCTTCACCATGGCGTTGCCGATCGCGGTGGCTGCAGGCGCGCCGATTTCGACCGCCATCCTGTCCGGCTTCCACGGCGTGCTGGGGCTCGCCGGCTGGCAATGGATGTTCATCCTCGAAGCGGTGCCGACCGTCGTGGTCGGTTTCGTCGTTCTGTTCTTCATCACCGACCGGCCCAATCTCGCGCACTGGCTCGATGACGACGAGCGCGGCTGGCTGATCGGAGCGCTCGAGACCGAACGCAATCTGATCGAAGCCAGCCGCAAGGTCGGGTTTTGGGAATCGTTCTGGAATCCGAAAGTGCTGCTGCTGACGCTGAATTATTTCGGCATCGTCGGCGCGAGCCTCGGCATGCTGTTGTTCCTGCCGCAGATCGTCAAGCAGCTCGGACTGACCACGATGCAAGTCGGCTGGGTCAGCATGATTCCTTATATCTGCGGCGCGATCTCCATGCTCGCCTGGGGCTGGTTCTCCGACCGCGTCGGCGAGCGGCGCTGGAATTTGTTCTGGGCCTGCGTGGTGGCGACCGTAGGCTTGATCATTGCCGCAAAGACGATCGGCACGGTTTGGGCGCTGGCCGGCATGTCGATTGCCGCGATCGGCTTCTACGGCTCCAAGGGACCGTTCTGGACCATGCCGTCGATGGTGCTGACCGGAACCGCGGCCGCGTCGGGCATCGCCTGGATCAATGCCATCGGCAATCTCGGTGGTTTCTTCGGGCCGACCGCGGTGGGCTGGGCCAAGGATTATACCGGCGGCTTCTCCGGCGGGCTCTATGCGCTTGCCGGCTTCTCGCTGGTCTCCGCCCTCGTCGCGGCGTTCTGGCTGAAGATCCCCAATCCGGCGAGGCAGAACGCCGAGCAGGAAATGGCGGTGGCAGCGGAGTAGGGCTAGTCGGCAAAGCGTTACCGGCCGCGGGAGTAGTGCGGCGGCCGGTATCCACTGTCACACACTGTTGCGCGTAGCATGTCATTAATCATGGATTGCGTGATGTTGAGCTTTTAGCTTGAATGTCGCGCGCCAGCAGGCATTTTGCGGCAAGCGCAAAAGTTTATTTGGAAGCAAAACATGACTGATGCAGCTCTGCCAGCGGGCCGTTTTGCCGAACGCAGCTTCAGCGTCGGCCATGTCTTCAATCAGACGTTTTCGATCCTCACGCGCAACGTGCTTCCGTTCTGCCTGGTGACTCTGATCGCCAGTCTGCCTCAGGTCCTGATGGATGCGCCGAGAATGGGCGCCGTGACTCCGGGCAGCACCCAGGCCGCGCTCAGTTTGGCGTTCGGCGGTTTGGGAGCGATGGTTCTTGGCGGCATCAGTCAGGCGGCAATTCTCTACGCCGCCTTCGATGACATGCGCAGCCGGCCGATCGATCTTTTGTACTCGCTGAGAATCGGTTTGCGCCGGCTTTTTCCCCTCATCGGAGTCGTATTCCTCGTCATCATCTTTGCCGCGTTGTCCGCCCTTGCCTTCGTGTTCCCGGCATTCATCGTCATGACGATGCTGTACGTCTCCGTACCGGCTTGCGTCGTCGAGCGGCTCGGCCCGATCAAGAGCATGGGCCGTAGCGCCCGGCTGACGAAGGGGAATCGCTGGAAGATTTTCGGGCTGTTGTTTTCGACGATTATTATCGCGCTCGTCTTCAAATTCACTCTGGCCGGCCTGGGCAAAACGTTCGGCGGCCCGACAATCGCGCTGATCGTCTTGTTGCTTTGGAATACCGTGTGGAACGCCTTTCAGGCGATTCTCACGGTCGTCACCTATCACGACCTGCGTGTCGCCAAGGAAGGCGTCGATACCGATCAGATCGCCGCTGTGTTCGACTGAGGAAAGAGAAGATGACGGACCAATTGCTTCCGGCGGCCAGCTACGCCGAGCGTGATTTCAACATCGGGCAGGTCTTCAACCGGACCGTATCGATATTGTCGCGTAATATGCTGCCGTTCGGCTTGATAGCTGCAATCGCGGCGGTGCCCAGCGCGCTGCTGCTGACGCCCGGCGTCGATCTCGTCCCCGCGGACGTCGCGGGCGGTATCATTGCGGTGGTTGGCGTGATCCTGATGTTGGTTCTGGGCGCGCTCAGCCAGGCTGTCATGCTCTATGGCGCGTTCGACGACATGCGGGGCCGTCCGGTCAATCTCGCCGAATTGATCAAGGTCGGATTGCGGCGCATCTTTGCCGTTCTGGGCGTGGCGATCTTTGTGCCGGTGCTGACGGGACTTGCCGGCATTGCCCTGATCTTTCCAGGCTTCATGGTGGCGACGATGCTGTTCGTCGCCATGCCGGCTTGCGTCGTCGAACAGCTCGGACCGATCAAGGCCATGGGACGCAGCGCGAGATTGACCAAGGGACACCGCTGGAAGATCTTTGGCATCTGGTTTGCGATCCTGATGGTCGGCGGCATTGCGCAATCCATGCTGCAAGGCGCCGCGGCCGGGATCGGCGGCCCGGTGATTTCGGTGCTGGTGACGCTGCTCTGGGGCGCGGTCTATGGCGCGTTCAGCGCGGTGTTCGCGGTGGTGACCTATCACGATCTGCGTGTCGCCAAGGAAGGTGTCGACACCGATCAGATCGCGTCGGTGTTTGATTAAACAGGCTGCTTGGGTTCGGTCAGGCGCGTGGCTGCTGTTGCGCGTATTTGTCGGCCCGCGCCTTGCCGTAGAGCTGCTCGCGCTCGAGGAAGGCGCGCTCGGCGGTGTAGAAGTCGCGCAGGAAAGCGACGACGTCCTTGCGCGGCAGCGGCGCGGTCCAGCCGATCTTGCGGCAGATCTTGTCGCAGACTTCGTCAAGCACTTGCGTGCCGTCGCGGCTTGGCGGGCGCCGCAGCAATTCCTCGAGTACCTGCAGTTCGAACGCGCCATAGGCCTGCAATTGCGCCGGGGTGAACGTGAATCGCAGGGTTTGCTCGACCAGGTCGCTGAGCAGCGCCACTTTGGGCAGCGAAATGACGATGGTTCCGGCGATCAGGTCGCCGCCGCGCATGCGGTCCTTGGTGAAGGCGGGAACGGCGAGGCAGAACATGACCCAGGCGGCGATCGCAACCTGCTCCCAGTCGACACCGCCGGAATGTCCTTGCAGCAGGACGCCGAGCGGAATGAACATCTCGACCTCGCGGGTCAGATTGCGCGCGATCACCGCGGAGGCGACCAGCGGTCCGCCGTTGCGGTCGATCACGCGCAGGCCGACGATGCGCTTGCCGGGCGTCGCGCCGCGCCAGGCCAGCTCGAAATAGATGAAATAGAGATTGCGGATGAGAAAGCCGATGAACAGCGCGATCGACATGGCGATCAGCGTGCCGCCGGTCCTGCTGACCAGTGTGAGAATGGGGATATAGATGGCAAGCGTCAGCAGGAACCAGATGGTCAGATCGATGACGAAGGCGGCGAAGCGCTCGCCGTAATTGGCGATCTCGATCGGCACTGGCACCCCTTCGGGCGTAACGATGTCACGTCTGAGCTTGCTGGTGCCTTCTAGAAATCGCGTGGTGCGCTCGTGCGCTAGGACCGGCGCGTCGGTGTCCTGTGCGGCAGTCATGGACGCGTTCTCCTGCCACACAGCGAGTAGTAAGCGAGCCAGAGCGCGCCGATGGTCAGCCCGATGGCGAAGCGCAATGGCGTGCTTTGCACGAGCTGACGGAAGCCGCCTTCGAGAATGCCGGCGACGAACAGCATCAGCACGCCGCCGACCGCCATGAGCGCGGCCTGCCGTCCGTGCAGCGCCAGGTTTTCGACGCGGGAATAGCGGCCGGGAAACAACAGCTTGTCGGCGATGACAAGGCCGCCGGCGGAAAGGAGGATCAGCGCGCCCAGTTCGGACGTGCCGTGGATCGAGAGCCAGCCGAGGCAGTCGACGGTCAGGCCGCGGTCGTAGTGCAGCGCGACGAAGGCGCCAAGCGAGAGGCCCTGATAGACGATCAGCATCAGCGTCGGGATTCCCGCGGCCAGCCCAAGGCCGAAGCACAACAAGCCGACCGCGGTATTATGACTGAACAGCACATTGGCGAAGATGCCGAACGCCTGGACCGCTCCGGGCCACGGTGCGAACAATTCCTTGTCGCGCAGCGATGCCGCCGTCGACGCCGGTCCGCGACCGCCGGCCATGCCGGCCGGCATGAACGCAGCGAACCAGGATTCGTCCTGCACGGTCAGCGCGAAGCCCGCGGCAACGCCGGCCAGCAACGCCACGGTGACGATGAGAATATGCCAGCGTGCGGCGCGGACCGCGGCCGGCAGATCGTGAACGAAGAAACTGCGCAGGCCGGTGATCGGATCGGCGCGCGGCCCGTAGACCGCGAGATAGGCCCGCAGCGCCAGATTTTCGAGATAGAGCAGGAGATTGCGATCGAGCGCGATGGTGCGCGCCACCGATAGCGAGGACAGCGCCGCCCGATAAAGGATCGGCAGGCGTTCCAGTTCGTCGAGCGTGAGCGCGTAGACGCCGCGCCGCTCGACGCGCTCGACCAGGCCTTCGAGCTCGCGCCAGCCGTCCTCGCGTCCTTTGCGGAATTCGCGGCTCTTGAGTACCAGCGTGCGGGCGGCAAGTGCCGCGTCGCGGCTCGCGATCCTGGTGTCGTCGATGAGTTCGGCTTGCGTCATATCAGCCCGCGCTCTTTGATCATGAGATAGCGGTTGACCAGCGCCACCGACAGCGCGGTACTCGGCACGTCGAGACATTGGATGCCGAGCCGCTCCAGCCGTTCGAACACGATGCTGCGCTCGCGCAGGAAATCCTGCGCGATCACCGCCTGCGCCACGTCGGTGAATTGCCGCGGCGATGCATCGACCGCATTCTGCAGCACGGAGCCGCGCTGGGTGACGAAGACGACCAGATGCCGGTTGGCGACCCGCTGCATGCTTTCGATCAGGAGCTCGGCGGTGATGGTGTCGACGAAATCGGTGAACAGGATCACCAGCGCCCGCCGCTTCAGCCGCGCATTGAGCTCGGCGAGGCCGAGCGTGAAATTGGTCTCCTGGTGATGATAATCGAGTTCAGCGGCGGCGCGCTGCAGGCGTGGAAAGCTCGACATGCCGCGCACCGGCGTCATGTATTGCCGCACGCGCGCGTCGAAGCCGTAAGTGCCGACCAGATCGCCGCCCTGCAGCGACACCCATGCGAGCTGCAAACCGGCATTGATGGCGTGGTCGAGGCGCGCCAAGCCGCCGACCGGCTCGAGCATGAGATAGCCAGTGTCGAAAGCCATGACGACGTGATGGTTACGCTCGGTGCGGAATTCCTTGCACACCAGCTTGTTGTGCCGTGCCGAATGCTTCCAGTCGATGAAGCGGCTGTCGAGGCCGGGCGTATATTCGCGCAGCGCATCGAATTCGGTGCCTTCGCCTTTCTGCACCTGGGTCTTGATGCCGTGGATCGCCTCTTGGGTGAAGAATTGCAGGGCCGTGCCGTGCAGACCGCGCACATTGGGGAGCACGTCGACCGTGCGATTGACGGCAACGCAGCGGTTGAATGCGACCAGCGACAGCGGGCCGCGCCAGCGCAGCCAGATCTGATCGATGTGGACGCGGCCGCGGCGGCGCGGCACCAGCGGCAGCGCGATCCGTGCTTCGCCGCCCGGCGCAAGCGCGCCGGCGACGATTTGCGCCGGATCGATATCGCCGCGCTGCTCGGCGATTGCCTCGAAGCGGGCGGACCGGCGAAAGCCGTTCGCGGGAATTGTGACGACGGTCGCGCCGCGCTCGCCGATATAGAGCCGGTCGGGCGGGACGGCTTTGGCGCGGAGCAGGCGCGGCGGGAACGCCAGCGCCGCATCGGTGGCGATGACGATCAGCACCAGGAGGCCGTAGTTGAACGACAGCGGCCACAGCGCGGGGTTATAGATGACGATCATCAGCGCCAGCGGAATGCCGGCGGCAAAGATCACCACCGCGCGCAGCGTCGGCTTGATCATCGCGGCGCCGGCGTCTGGTCGAGCACTTCGCGCAGGATGCGATCGGTACTCAGTCCCTCGATCTCCGCGCTCGGCGACATCATGACCCGATGCCGCAGTACCGGCAGCGCCAGCACCTTGACGTCGTCCGGAATGACGAAATTCCGCCCCTGCAGGACCGCAAAGGCGCGCACGGCCGACGCCAGCATGTTGGCGGCGCGGGTCGAAGCGCCGACTTCGAGGGACGCATGTTCGCGCGTGGCGCGGATCACGTCGACGATGTAATCGACCAGCGGATCGGACAGGCGCACATAAGTGACCGCATCGCGGACCAGCGCGAGCGTCTTGCCGTCGGCGATCGGCGCGAGGCCGAAATCCTCGAGCTTCGGCATGGCGGAACGGTGGCCGTGCCGGTGCACGATTTCACGCTCCTCGTCGCGGCTTGGATGGTCGATGTTGATTTTGAACAGGAAGCGGTCGAGTTGCGCTTCGGGAAGCGGATAGGTGCCTTGCTGTTCGATCGGATTTTGCGTCGCCACCACCATGAAATCGTCACCGAGCTCGTAGTCCTTGCCGTCGATCGTGACGGTTCGCTCGTTCATGGCCTGCAGCAGCGCGGCCTGGGTCTTCGGCGGCGTGCGGTTGATTTCGTCGGCCAAGAGCAGCTGCGTGAAGATCGGCCCTTTGGTCAGCACGAAGCTGTTGGTCTGGAAATTGAACAGGTTGGTGCCGAGCACATCGCCCGGCATCAGATCGGGTGTGAATTGGATGCGGCCGAACTGCAGCGCCAGGCTCGCGGCGAAGGCGCGGGTGATCAGCGTCTTGGCCGTTCCCGGCACGCCTTCGAGCAGAATATGGCCGCCGGCGAGGAGACTCGTCAGCATCAGGTCGATCACCTCGTCTTGGCCGACGACCGCTTTGCGAATTTCCCCGCGGATCCCTTCAGCGATCGCGCGTATGTCCTGAACGTCCATCAAGGATCTCTCCCTTCCAACGATGAATGTCGCGTGCGAGCCGCACCAGAACGGCCGGATTGCGAACCCGGCTTTCGCCGAGCATGGCCGCTTCCGTGATCAGCGGGTTGCAGTCGACTGTTACGTTCCGCGCCAACGCCACCCGCTGCAGCCATGCGATCAGCGCCGCGGTCGACAGCCCGCGCGGCGCATGCAGCTGGCGGCCGACGTCGCGCAGGGTTTCGAGCACGTAGCGTTTGATCATCACGTCGCGATGGCCGCTTGTATCGACGAGCTTGGCGATGTTTTCGAGGAGCTGCTGCCGCCCGGCGCTGATCGAAGAGGGCGCCGCTTGCGGCGTGCCGAAGCGGCCGACCGTCGCCCAAAGCAGGAGCGCAAGTGCCAGCACGCCCTGAATCAGCGCGATCACGAAGGGGAAGCGGAACAGGAGCTTGAACGGATTTTGCCGCTCGGCGAGGAAGCCGTGAATCGTCTCGTCGAACACGATACTGCCGGCGCCGGAGCGCAAGCGGTCGATGATTGCGAGCGCCAGCGCCGGATTGCCGCTTCTCGCCAATCCGTGATTGGACATGATGTCGGGGTCCGACAGCACCCAGATATTGCGATCGCGATCGCGCAACAGGCCGAGCAGCATGCCGTCAGCGGTGCCGACGATCGGCTGCAGGCGATCGCCGTGCATAAGACGGATGGGAGCCACGATATTGGGCGCGAGATTGAAGGGGTTGGTCGTGAAGGTCGCGCTGCCGGCATCGGTAAGGTCGGCTTTCGGCGCGACCAGATGCAGTGCCCACGCGGCGACCTCCGGGTCGATATGCGTCGCCTCGCCGATCCAGGTCGGCTTGCTCTCGCTCGCGCGGCCGAACCATTTCGGCAAGATCAGAAGAATATTGTCGGCCTTGAGCAGCGTGCGCATGATCTGCTCGTTCTTGGTGCCGGGAAGCGGTTCGGCGATCACCAACACGCCGCCCGGCGTGACCTGGCCAAGCGAGTCGAAGCGGCTCTTCACGACCGGGAAGTCGCGTTTCTGCAACATATCGGCGAGGCCGGCATAGCCGACGGCGGAGCGCGACAAGCTGCTCGGGCCGACACTGCTATTGCTCTGCTCGGTGCTGCCCATGAAATACAGCGACAGCAGGAATATCAGCGCCGCGGCGGTGATCCAGCCGATCAAAAGTCGTTGCGACAGAGCTCCGCTCATGCCATGGCGCCCCGCAACAAAGCCTGCGCCAGCGTGCTGAAGCTCGCGCGGCAGGCGAGATAATCGTTACGGTCGGCAGAATGTCCGCCGAAATAGGTCCACTCGACGCGGCTGATCACTTCGCGCAAAGGCCGGCGCAGCGTGTCGGACAATTGCCGGCTGCGCAGGATCTCGCGGCTGGTCAGTGAGTTGGCGAATTCCTCATCGAGGCGCCGCCTGATATCGGCCAGCGCCTGAAGCAGAAGCACGTGCATGGCCTCGACGAAGCGGCCTTGTCCGGCAAGATCATCCGCCGCTTCCAGAACGATCTCAGCCGGACGCGGGCCGGCTGCGAGGCTTGCGGCCTCGGCCTCATCCCAGGCGCCGCCGCGGCCGGCGCGCAATACCGGGATCAGATCGCGAAAGGCATAGGCGAGGATGATGACGCCCACGATCACCGCAATCCACACCGTTTCGGGCGGCAGGTTGAGGTGGAAGGGCGGTTGCTGCGGCTCATCTTCGCGGCGCAACTCGGTCTGCAGATCGAGCCGGTGGATCGCCTGCTCGGCGAGCGATTGGGCGTCCTGTTGCGATTGTGCGGCCGCCCGGCTTGGATGGAGACCGGTCGCGACGGCGATGCCAAGCGCGAGGGCCACGCTCAGCGCAAGGACCCTGATAAATCTCGCCGGCCCGCTTGCCGTCGCGCTGCCGGACGCCCCCGGAAGCAGCATAATACCCTCGTGCGTTCCGATGTCCCGGACAGGTCGAACTCAGGTCGAGTTCTTGCCGAGCGCTGGCCGCGAACTTGCGGAATGCGCCTATCCGAACACGTTCACTCCGGCCTGCGCAACCTGTTCGTCTTCGTGCGATTGCACGCCGGATACGCCGATCGCGCCGACACATTCGTTCTCGTAGACGATCGGCAGGCCGCCCTGAATCAGAATTCCGGCGGGGAAATTGGCAAAGGCCGGACGCTCCTTGACGCGGTCCTCGAAGAACTTGCTCGGCCGCTTGGTCAGCGCCGCGGTGCGCGCCTTGCCGGTCGCGACTTCGGCGGTAATCGCGGAGGCGCCGTCCATGCGGGTGAGGCCGAGCAGGAAGCCGCCGTCGTCGACCACCGCAATCGAGACCGACCATTTGCTCTTGGCGGCTTCGGCCTCGCAGGCGACAAGGATTTTCTTGACGTCGGCCGACGTCAGGCATGGCTTGGTGCGCATGATAATGACCTTTTGATTTCCTCCGCGGGGAGCGGAGCTTGTCAATAATAGATCAGTGTTCCAAATAAAAGCGTACAGGCACGGTCAGATCGAGCTGATCCTGCGTCATGTTTGCCGGGAACGCTGGCAATGGCTGCGCACGCTCGATCATCGACGAAGCTTCGGCATCGAGATCGGGATGCCCAGAGCTCTGCACGATCTCATGTGACAGCACGTGGCCGGTCCGATCGACGGCGAAGCCCAAGAGGACGGTGCCTTCCTCACTGCGATCGCGCGATTTCGCCGGATAGCGCTTGTACTGCTCCAGCCGGCGGGTGACCGCGGTAATCCAGTTCGGCGCCACATGCGGCGCGCCGCCCTTGGTGCGCGCCGCCACTGCCGCTTGTGCCGGCGGCTGCTCTTCGACCTTGGGCGGGGGAGGCGGCGTCGCCTCGATCATCGCCTGCGGCTCGGGCGGCGGCGGCGGTTGCTCGGGCGGCGGCTCCTCGGCCTGCGGCGGCGGCTCGGGAGTTGGCAGGACCTCGGCTTGGTCGACCGTGTCGTCGGAGGGCGAGAGGTCGAGCGAAATCGGCGATGCGTCGTCGCCGATTTCCTCCGGATGATAGAAGTACGCGTAGGGGCAGAGGACGAGGACGTGCAGCAGAACGACGACGGCCCCGATGATGGCCCAGCGCCGGATATCTGTCGGTTCTTCGTCGCCAAACCACGTCGTCGCCGGGGCGTTCATCGCGATTCCATGCCGACTAGGCCGAGCTTCAAGTAGCCCGCGTCACGCAAGAAGTTCATGACCTGCATGACGTATTGATAAGGCACGGCCTTATCGCCGCGCACGAAAATGCGCTGGTCCTTATCGCCGTGAGTTGCGGTGGCGAGCGCGTCGATAAAGGAAGTCGTCGACACCGGGTCGTCGCCGATGGCGATGCTGCCATCCGCCCTTATGGAGACGTAGATCGGTTTTGGCGGCCGCTGCTGCGGCTGCGCGGTGGAGGAGGGCAGGTTGACAGGTACGTCCACTGTGGCCAGCGGCGCCGCCACCATGAAGATGATCAGCAGCACGAGCATCACGTCGATGAACGGCGTGACGTTGATGTCGTGGACTTCGGTGAGTTCGTCGGTGCCGTGATCGAGACGAATGGCCATTGGGCTAGCTCGGTTCGCGCGTTACTCGGCGGCTTGCGTCAGCGGCATCTTGGCGCGATCGAGATCGCGGCTGACCAGCCGCATCACCTGCGCCGACGCGTCGCCGAGGTAAGCGCGATAATGCTGGGTCTGGCGCGCCAGCACGTTATAGACCACGACCGCCGGGATCGCGGCGACGAGGCCGAAGGCGGTGGCGAGCAGCGCTTGCGCAATGCCAGGCGCGACCACGGCGAGATTGGTCGTGTGCGCATTCGATATGCCGATGAAACTGTTCATGATGCCCCAGACCGTGCCGAACAGGCCGACAAAGGGCGCGGTCGATCCGATGGTGGCGAGAATGCCGGTGCCGCGCGAGACGCGCCGGCTGATCGCCATCTCGATGCGCTCGAGCTGCAGCGCAATGCGTTCTTTCAGGCCTTCGCCGCGCAAATTCGCCGAGAGCCGGATTTCCTGCGCCGCCGACTGCATCAACATCGCGACCGCGCTCTTGCCATTGCGCAATTGCTCGTGCGCCTGAGCGATCGTTGCTGCGTCGTTGAGAATGCCGAGATCGCGGCGCACCTGGTTGCGGGCGGTGCGCAGCTCCAGCGTCTTGGCGAAGAACACCGTCCAGGTGATGACCGATGCCAGGAGCAGCCCGATCATGACGATTTTCACGACGATGTCGGCGTTCTGGAACATGCCCCAGGGCGACAGATCCTCTGCCATCTGCGCTCCGGTGATTGTCGCCGGAGCAGTTTCCGCGGCGGCCGGTGCGCTCGTCGTTGGTGCGCTCATTGCCGGAGCGGCTGGGGCAGGCGATACGGGCGCAGTCGCGGCGGGCGCGGATGCGGCATTGTCTTGGGGCGGCTGGCCGGCGGTCTGGGCTGAAACGCCGGCGGGTGCGATCAGCAGTGCCACCGCCATGCAGGCGATCAAGGGGGCGGTGCTCAGGCCGAACGCCCGCGCACGACCGATTTTTTGCATCTCGTCTTTCACAATTCGCGTCCCATTTTCTACGGTCGCGGCGTCGCGCCCCACGCTGCCGCAGTCACCCACACGGTCGGGGAGTACGTCCCCAATGTAACATTATAACATTTGCCCAGCAGCTCCCAGCGAAAGATGCGCATCGGCCGCCGTATTACTTTGGAATAAACAAATCCAATGTCTTTTCAGGACCTTGCGCCGCGGCGCCGAGGCTGGTCAAGCAGTTGCGGCAGGCAAGGCCGAAAAGCATGGCGAGTTACACTCCAAGACCGGATGCCATCGCCCCGCGAGGCGGCCAACGCCAAGGGCTGTCGTGTAACATCCTGCGTTGCGTTTCGTCCACGACAACTGTGCGCCGCACAAGGCTGTGTCGAATCTCATTATGTCAGCATGTCGGCGATTGTGCCGGGACCGCCATCCGTATTTGACCTGCATCGCCTCGACCGCTTGGCGCGACTTCAAGCCGAAGAAGCCGTCGACGTCGTACCCGGCATGGACCAGCATGTCTTGCAAGGTTTTGACATCGGCAAAAGACCGCGGCGGCGGTGGATTGCCGCGGTGCGCCCGCGACCCGGATCGCGAGATGAGCAGCGGCGGTCGAATAGACCAGTGCGCGGTCTTGACGGACTTGGCCGGGCTGGACCGGGGTCGTTTCATTGGCTAAGACCGCTCTGTCGACGATCCCTCCCGCGACGGGCCGTGAATAGTCCTTATGAATCAGCGTTCTGTGGCTGACAATCGGCCCACACAAGCCGAGCTCGAGCGGATCTATCGTTCGTTGCGCCAGATCCGGCGCGCCGAAGAGGAAATCGCCCGCATCTATCCGTCCGACAAGATCAAAAGCCCGGTCCATTTGTCGATCGGGCAAGAGGCTGTCGCGGTCGGCGTCTGCGATGTGCTCGAACCAAGCGACGTTGTTTCGCCGACCTATCGCGGTCACGCCGCGTTTCTCGCCAAGGGCGCTTCGGTGCGCGGCTTGTTCGCCGAGCTTTACGGCAAGGCGACCGGCGTCGCCCACGGCAAGGGCGGCTCGATGCATCTCATCGATATGCCGCACGGCGTGCTCGGCACGAGCGCCGTGGTCGGGACCACGATCCCGCTCGCGGTTGGTTATGCGCTCGCGTTCAAGCGGCAGCGCTCCAATCGCGTGGTCGTCGCCTTTTTCGGCGATGGCGCCACCGAGGAGGGCGTATTCACCGAAAGCCTGAACTTCGCCGCTCTCCACAAATTGCCGATCCTGTTTGTCTGCGAGAACAATTTCTACGCCATTCACACGCCGGTGACGCGGCGCTGGGCGACGCAGCGCCTGTGCGAGCGTGTCGAGACCTATGGCATTCCGGCGCGCTGCATCGACGACGGCGATGTGCTGAAGTTGCGCGCGGAGACCGCGGCCGCGGTCGCCGCGCTTCGCCGCGGCGAGGGACCGGCCTTCATCGAATGCCGCACCTATCGCTGGCTCGAACATGTCGGCCCGAACGAAGATTTCGACGCCGGCTATCGCGCTTCCGCCGAACGCGAGCCGTGGGTGCAGAGCGATCAGTTGATCAAGATCGGCGCGCTCATCACCGCTGCGCGACGCTCCGCGATCGACGACGAGGTCGAAGACGAGATCAAAGATGCCATCGCCTTCGCCGAATCCAGTCCGTTCCCCGACATCAGCGCGTTGTACACCAATGTCTACGCCGCAGAGTAACCAGCGCCTTTTGACCTATGTGGATGCGCTCCGCGAAGCGGTGGCGCAGGAGATGCAGCGCGATCCGAGCGTCTTCGTCTTTGGTCTCGACGTCGACGATCACAAGGCGATCCAGGGATCGACTCGCGGCTTGGTCGACGTGTTCGGTCCGGACCGGGTATTCGGCACGCCGCTCTCAGAGGACGCCATGACCGGCGTCGCCATCGGCGCGGCCATGGCCGGCATGCGTCCGATCCATGTCCATATCCGCATGGACTTCCTCATGCTGTGCATGAACCAGCTCGTGAATATCGCCGCCAAGAGCCGCTACATGTACGACGGGCAGGTGAAGCTGCCGCTGGTCGTGCGCAGTATGATCGGCAAGTCGTGGGGGCAGGGCGCGCAGCATTCGCAGGGCCTTCACGCGATGTTCATGCATGTGCCGGGGCTCAAAGTGGTGGCGCCGTCGAACGCCTACGACGCCAAGGGCTGTCTGATCCGCGCCATCCGCGACGACAATCCGGTCATCTTCGTCGAGCACCGCTTGCTCTATTTCACCGACGCCTATGTGCCCGAAGAAGAATTCGAGGTGCCGTTCGGCAAGGCGCGCCGGTGCACGCAGGGCGACGACATCACCATTGTCGGCATTTCCAACATGCTGGTCGAGGCGCTGCGCGCCAGCGAGCTCCTCGCCGAGATCGGCGTCCACGCCGAGGTCATCGACCCGATCTCGCTGGTGCCGCTCGATATCGACACGATCGTTGAATTGGTGCGGCGCACCGGGCGGCTTCTAGTCGTCGACAATGCCTGGACCAGCTGCGGCGCCAGCGCCGAAATCGTCGCCGCCGTGGTCGAACGTGTCGGCAACGGCAAGCCGGTCCAGGTGCAGCGGATGGGCTACGCGCCGACGACCTGTCCGACCACGCCGGTGCTGGAGAAGGAATTCTACCCGGATCCGTCAAAGATCGCGCAGACCGCCTATGCCATGGCGCGGCCCGGCGCGAAGGCCTGGCAGCCCGACGCCAAGGCCTCCGAGCTTGCCTATCAGAAGAAATTCCGCGGGCCATTCTGACCGGCCGGCTGATCCAGCACGGGACCAACCATGTTCTATGATTTGGCCGCCAGCACCTGGGGAGCGGAAGAGCTGCAGGCGATCCAGCGTGTGATCGACTCGGACCGCTTCACCATCGGTCCCAATGTCGCGGCGTTCGAGCAGGCCTTTGCAGCCTATCACGGCAGCACATACGCGGTGATGGTGAATTCCGGCTCGTCGGCGAACCTGATCGCGGTCGCAGCCCTGTTCTACAAGAAAGATCGCCCATTGCAGCGCGGCGACGAGGTGATCGTTCCGGCCATATCCTGGGCAACGACATATCATCCGCTACAACAATACGGCCTGAAGCTGAAGATCGTCGATGTCGAGCTCGACACCATCAATCTCGATACCAGCCAGCTCGCAGCGGCGATCGGGCCGCGCACCCGCGCTATCGTCGGCGTCAGCATCCTCGGCAATCCCGCAGCGCTCGACGTGATGCGGCGCTTCGCCGACGAGAAAGGGCTCTATTTCCTCGAGGACAATTGCGAGTTGCTCGACGCCGAGCTCGGCGGCCGCAAAGCCGGGACCTTCGGCCATATCGGCACGTTCTCGACGTTCTTCTCACACCACATTTCGACCATGGAAGGCGGTTTCGCGGTCACGCAGGATCGCGAGCTCTTCGAGCTGATGAAATCGATGCGCTCGCATGGCTGGGTGCGCGATCTGCCGGATGATTTGGTGATTTACGACAAGCGCACCGACGATTTCTACGAGGCTTATCGCTTCATCCTGCCGGGCTACAATGTGCGGCCGCTGGAGCTGAGCGGCGCGATCGGCGTCGAACAGCTCAAGAAGCTGCCGGCGATGACGGCGGCCCGCCGCAAGAACTGGGCGCTGTTTCAAAAGCTGTTCGGGCGCGACAACCGCTTCATCATTCAGCGCGACCACGGCAAGAGCTCTGCCTTCAGCTTCACCATCGTGCTCAATCCGGATGCCGGCCTGTCGCGGCCGAAAATCATGCAGGCTCTGAAAGAAGCCGACATCGGCTATCGCATCATTACCGGCGGCTGCATCACCCGGCACGACGTCATCAAGCATTACGACTATGAATGCGTCGACGGCCTGCCGAACGCCAATCTGGTGCACGATGCCGGCTTCTTTGTCGGCAATCATCCGTTCGACCTGACGCCGCAGATCACGCGGCTGCGTGAGGTTCTCGATTCCGCGGCGCGCTGATCCGGCGCGCGGCGAGACAGTGGAAGAGTTGAGGGAAGGGCCCGATGGGACATTCAATCCTGATCACCGGCGGCGCGGGCTATCTCGGCTCGATCCTGGCGCCGGCATTGCTGGCGGACGGTCACAAGGTGACCGTGCTCGACAATTTCATGTACAACCAGAATCCCCTCGCGCATGTCTGCGCCGATCCGAATTTCGACGTGGTCAACGGCGACGCGCGTTCGGTTGAAATCCTGAAACCTCTCGTCGCCAAGGCGGATTTCGTGTTTCCGCTTGCCGCGCTCGTCGGCGCGCCGCTGTGCCAGCGTGACCCGATTGCGGCGACCTCGACCAACCGCGATGCGATTACGACGCTGTGCAAGCTGATGTCGCCGCAGCAGCGCATCATCATGCCGATCACCAATAGCGGCTACGGCGTCGGCGAGCAGGGCAAGTTCTGCACCGAGGATTTGCCGCTGCGTCCGGTTTCGCTCTACGGCACCACCAAGGTCGAGGCGGAACAGATCGCGCTCGAGCGCGACAATTCGATCAGCCTGCGGCTCGCGACCGTATTCGGCATGGCGCCGCGCATGCGGATCGATCTTCTGGTCAACGATTTCGTCTATCGCGCCGTCAACGACCGCTTCGTGGTGCTGTTCGAGGCGCATTTCAAGCGCAATTACATCCACATCCGCGACGTGGCGCGGGCCTTCATCCATGCCGTCGGCCATTTCGAGGAGATGAAAGGGCGGCCGTTCAATGTCGGCCTGTCCGACGCGAATTTCTCGAAGGCCGAGCTGTGCGAGCGCATCAAGCTCCAGGTGCCGAGCTTCGTCTATCTCGAAGCGCCGGTCGGCGAGGACCCCGACAAGCGCGATTACATCGTGTCGAATTCTCGGATCGAGGCGACGGGCTATCAACCGGCGCACAGCCTGGACGACGGCATTCGCGAGTTGATCAAGGGCTTCCGCATGATCCGCAACCGCATCTACGGCAATATTTGAGGACGGCGATCCGAGCTAGAGCCCGTTCGGCTGATACAGCACGATCTTGCTGCCGTCGTTGTCGATGCCGATCGAGACGTGGATCAGGTTCTTCAGCCGCTCGCGGACCTTCTCGCGCGCGCCTTCCTCGACGAAGAGGACCATGAATCCGCCGCCGCCGGCGCCGAGCAGTTTGCCGCCGATGGCGCCGGCCTCGCGCGCCGCATTGTAGATTTCGTCGATCTGCCTGTTGGAGACGGTGTCCGCAAGCTCGCGCTTGAGCTGCCAGGAATTGTGCAATAGCTCGCCAAGTTCACGCAAAGGCGCCCTTTCGTCCTGGAGGATATCGATCGCGCTATCAACCATGCGCCGGATCGCCATCAACTGGCTCTTGCGGTTGGGAATGTTGTTGACCTGATCCTGGGCGAAATCGCTGGCGAAACGCGAAAAGCCCGTGAAGAACAGCATCAGCGAGCGATTGAGCTCGTCACGTCTGTCCGGCGACAGAATGATCGGGGAAACCGCGAAAGTGCCGTCGCGAAAAAACTCAAAGCGATTGAAGCCGCCATAGGCGGCCCAGATCTGATCCTGCGATCCGACCTGCTCCTTGAGCACCTCCTGCTCGATTCTGATCGCTTCGCAGGCAAGATCGCGCTTGGCGATCATCTTGCTGTTGAGCGCGTGAAGCGCGTTAAGAAGACCGACGGTGAAGGAACTGCTTGAGCCGAGCCCGGATCGCGCCGGCAGATCGGCGTCATGATGGATTTCGATACCTTCGGTCACGCCTTGATCGGACAGCACGGCGCGCACGGCCGGATGCCGGATTTCTGAAGGCTCGTTGACCAGCTCGACCTGCGAATAGACAATGCGTGAGCGATGCTCGAAAAAAGGCGGCAGCCGGCGCACCGTGATGTAGCAGTATTTATCGATGGCCAAGCCGAGCACCGCGCCGCCGTGCTCGCGGAACCATGCCGGATAATCGGTCCCGCCGCCAAACAACGAGATACGAAACGGCGTGCGACTGATGATCATGCCGGGCGGACCCCTTTTACCTTGGCGCGCGTCTGGGCAACACAACCGGTCAGCGGCGGCCAAGGATTTCAGCGCACCCCACGCCGACGAAATTACCGTATCCCATGCAGGCGGCAGGGCTGTCTAGGGAAGCCGTTGGTCGCAGTCAAGCCTTCGGAATAATGAGGCTTTTGAGAAATTCCTGAAAAATAGGCAGTAGATTGCGCCCAACGCCTTGAAGCCAGAGCCGAGGCTCAACCGGCCGTCAGCCCTTCTTGGCGACCAGTTCGATCGAATATTCGGCATCCGACATGAAGCTGACCGGCACATTGGCGTCATAGCCCGCGCTGCAGATCCGCTGATAGATCAGTTCGACACCATCCAGATTGCTTTTCAAAAGCGGTATCAGCCCGATCGTATCGGGAGGGTCGTCACGATCAAGCAGCAAGAAATGCTTGTGATCGAGGCTGATGTCGGAGGGCAGGGTCTTCTTGCGCTCGAACAGATCGCGCTCCGGCACATAAAGGATCAGGTAGCCGCCCGGCTTGAGCACCCGCCACCAGTTCTTCACGGCGCGTGCGGGCTCCTCCAGATGCTCCAGGATGTGCGATGAATAGACGAAGTCGAAACTCGCGTCGGGAATCCCGGCAAGTTCATGCGCATCGCCGTCTTCCACGTCCCATCCGCGGCAGTTTGGCACCACGAGATCACCGCCGTAGCCGACATCGATGCCCTGGCCGGCAAAATAGCGATCAAAAAAGCCTTCCGCCTTACGGCGCTCCTTGGCCTTGCTCGTCTCCTTGACCATGACCGGACGAGCGAACAATCGAAAACGATACCGGTTGATGCGGTAGTACAATGTCGGCAGGCGCTTGAGCACCGCGATCGGCATTGTTTTCCCGATCAGGTGAATGACGAAATTTTCCACCGACCCGGCTTTGTTTTGCTCGAGACCGCTTCCCGGCATCTTAAGGCGTTCCTGTCTGCTACTTAAAATTTCTTGAGGTGAAGAAAGCTGATCGGGAAACGAAACAGCATCAGCGCGCGCTTGCCGCGCGCGGTGACGCGATAACGATCACCGTCGTGTTCGAGCGAGCCGCCATAGGTCAGATCGTCCATTCGCCCGGTGATGATCGCCCTCGTATCGTAAGCCGCCAACATCTGCTCCATGGTGATGGCATGGTCGGGCCGAGCGTCGGTCATCCTAAGCATCCGCAGCGAGATGGAGCGGTCTGCAGTCAGGTAGAAATTGAAGTAGGCCAGCACCAAGACTGCATAGAACGCGGCTCCCGCAACACGAAGCAAAATCCCGGAGGCGCTGTCGCCAAGATGCAATGCGTGCAGAATATGGTCCTCGGAGGGCAGCGCGACGAGCATCAGCACGAAAAAGGGAAATCCGAGCAGTGCAACCAGCAACAAGCTCTTGGTCTTTCCGACAGGCTTATAAAAATGAAAGTGAAGAAAATGTACGACGAGAAAAAGCATAAACGACAGAACTGCTGCTATGATGACCTGGAACATCAGTTACCGTTCTCTTCAGTCTATCGAGTGGTCTATCGCAAGCCGATCTGTCGCGCGCAATATCGGCCGCACTGGCCGATCTCCCTTGGGCTGCCTATTATAATCGCGCATAGCATGCGAACAACAGGTAGTGTTTGAATGAAGGAGACGCGTCAGTCGATTTTGAGAGTGAATCCGCCGTCAGAACTCGTCCAGTTTCTTGCCGCGTTGGCGATTTTTATCATTTTGGCACTAATTACCCTGGAGCCTAACCCGAGCTACATGACGGCTGACGATTTTTTCGTGTTGCCGGAGCGGTTGTGGTTCATTCGCCGCGATTTGGACTGGCTCTACCATCTTCTCAACTTTTCGCAAGCTCGTTTCACTAATGTCGGCGGCTTTTCTGGCTTGCGGCCGTTCATGTTTTTTCAGTGGTGGGTCGAAGACATGGTAGGTCGCGAATTGCGCGGCCTGTTTCACCAACTGTGCGTTGCGACCGGCATCGCTTGGGCCGCGACCACCTATCTGCTGCTGCGCCGTTACGTCGGGTTTGTTTTGTCCACGGTTCTCGCGGTCATTCTGCTGATCGCGCCGGGTGTCGATGCCTACAATTTCTTCATGAGCTGGCCGCAACTCAACGCCTATGGGGTGGCGCTGCTGCTATTCAATGTCGGCTTGCTGCTGCTGCCCACCGAGCACCAGGTGCGCAGCGTTACGGTCTTGCTACTTGCGGCGTTCTCTTTTGTGATCGCCGGGCTGAATTATGAGTTCGTCATTCCGGCGCTTCTCGTTATGACGGTGTTGCACGGGGTGTGGATCTGGCATGACCGCCGCAAGGGAAGCGCCTCGGCGGCGCTATGGCGGACCTTCGCCGTAGTGGCGAGCGCATCCGCCATCTTGTGCGTGATCGCGCTCATCCATTTCATGCTATCTAAATTCACCGAGCCGATGCGCTGGGACGCGCTGCAGCCGATGCTGATCAGCTTGTATCGGCTCAGCGCGCTCATTTTCATGCCGCTGCTGCCGCAAAACATCGGCGACGCAGCGCGCGTCATCGTTCCGCTCGTGTTGGCGGTGGCCGTTGCCATCCTGTTTGCGGTCAAAGCACTCGCTGTTGAGCCGGCAAAAGTGTTAGCGAGGATGCGCGATCCCGCGGTCCTCGGCGCCTTGTCCGCGCTCATCGCGATCGTCGTGGCGGTGTTCGTCGGGAGGATTGTGACGGACGGCTACACGCCGACGTGGTATTACCGCTTTCTCAGCGCTTACGAGGCGATCCTTCTGGCGGCTGCAAGCACCGTAGTCATGGTGCGCCGGGTTGCGCTGGTGCGCACGATTTGTCTCGTGCTGGCGGCCTACCTGGTTTACGGCTTCGGGCGGCAGATCTACACCGTCCATGTAGGAAACCGCGCGATTTATGAGTTAAACGACATCGCGCCGGTCGTCACCGCCATTCGCCAGCAGATCTCGCAGAACCCGCGCTGGTGCTTCGCCGGCGTGTGGCCGCGAGGCATTTCGGCAAGGCCAGACTTCAGTCCCCGGCCGCGTGACCTGACGCTCGACAATCCAGCTGCGGTGGCGGCGATCACCACCGTGCTGCAATTCCATACCTGTGCCGAACGCGGCGGCGAGCCGACATATTTCGCTGTCTCCGGCAGCGGCGCGACCCCCGACGTGCAGCCCATGAAGGCATCGGCGCAATTCTCGCAATCGGGCCCGCCGGCGCCTCCCGCGGCCGTGAGCGGCCCCACTATTGTCTTTCCGGAACCGCTTTTCGAGGTACTCGGTCCCAATATCCAGGATTACCGGCAAACGCGCGATCCGCATCCCTACGGCACGATCGAATGGGACGGCCGCACGCGCCGCGATACCCCGTGGCGCGGGTCGGTCATTGCCAACCTTGACGGCAATTGCCCCTGCGACTTCCGGATGTCGGTCAAGTCCGACGATAGGTTTCCGCGCATGTACAATCTCGGCTTGGTGTTCGGCTATCGACAGCCCGGCGCCACGGCTCTGCTGTTGTTCGAGAACCAGGTTGTGCTGGGACGTCTCGAGGGCGAGCAGCTGCGCATCACCTCGCTCGGATTCATTCCCGACATGCGCAGCGCCGCTCGATCTGTTCATCCGGTTTGACGACAACGGCTGCATGGTCTTTGCCAACCGTCAGCTTGTGGCGTCCGATCCGGACTGCAAGCTCCGCGCCGGCGGGTTCGGGACGTTTTCATGGCCGAATGGAACGCCGGCCGAACGGATCGCCGATCTCAGCGTAGTGGCGAATACGCAATCTGGACCGATCCTCGTTCCGATTCGATAATTCTGTAGCAACTACGACACGCTCACTTTCGCTTCGACTCCGACATTGTCGCGCCACCAGGCGATGGTGCGGCGAATGCCCTCGTCCAATTCGACCTTCGGCCGCCAGCCGAGCTCGTGTTCCGCCTTGCGGCAGTCGAGCGCCAGTGCGTTCTTGATCGTCGGCTTGGTCAAGTCGTGTTCGATGCGCAAATCGCGTCCCGACGCTGCAACGATCATGCGCGCGAGTTCCTTGACGGTGACCGCCGACCCGGCGCCGCAATTGTAGAGCGCGAACGGCGCCTCCTGACGGTCGATAGCGGCGATGACAAAGGCGACCAGATCGTCGACATAAAGCAGGTCGCGCGCCTCTTCGCCGGAGCCCCAGATCACGACGCGCCCGTCGGTTGCGGCCATGGCCTTGGTGACGGTGGCGCCGAAGACGTGGCTGCGTTCCAGATCGTACTTGTCGTGCGGCCCATAGATATTGGAATGGCGGATCGCGGTATATCTGGTGGTGCCGAGCCGCGCATAGAACTCGCATATCTTCTCGATATAGACCTTGGTCCATCCGATGCCGAAATAGCGCGGTGCGATTTCGGCATTGGCGTCGAAGTCGTCCTCCGTCAGCGCCTGCTCGCTGCTCTGGAGCATGACTGAGCAGCTGAAGAACACGACGTGTCCGACCTTGCGGTCGTGCGCGGCGCGGAAAATCAGCGAATTCATCACCGCGTTGTCGGCAATGTGGATGTGCGGCCGCAACGTGGTGTCGCGGATGCCCGATGTCGTGGCGGCAGCCTGAATGATCACTTCAGCGCCCGCCACGATCCGCGCCACGTCGTCGGCGCGTGTCAAATCGGCCTTGACCCAAGACAGGCCGGGACATTGAAACGGCGGACGCCGATTGTAGACGCCGGTGACAGCGAGATCGTCACGGCGCGCCAATGCCTCGGCTGTGTTGCGGCCGATGAAACCCGTGGCGCCGCAGACAAGAACGTTGCGCTTGGTCATGCCGGCACCCCCTGCATTGGAGTGGGGGCGGGGCGCGGCGCGAAAAAATCCATGGAACGGTTGATCTCTTCGACGCGAGCACGGGCTGGAAGCGGCAGCGGGCCGGCGGCAGACGCGGCGGCGTTCTCGTCGGCTTCCGCCGCCGTCAGGATGCCCGGAATGACGCTCGCGACCGCCGGATAAGACAGGCAAAAGCGCAGCGCCACCTGGGCGCGGCTTTGTCCTTCGGGCTGCCCGACGGCGTCGTGCAGGGCCGAGGCACCTTCGATCCAGCGCATGGTCTGGGCGCGCGACCAGCCATTGCGGTGATCGCCTTCCGGAAATCGCGTGTCGGCGTCGATCGCACCGGACAGGAAGCCGAAACACAGCGGCGTGCGGGCGATGATGCCTATGCCGTGCTCCTCCGCGAGCGCAAGGAAGCCATTCTGCTGCGCGCGCAGATCCATCATGTTGAGATTGATCTGAACGACCTTGAAGCCGAACTCGGTGACGGCGGCGACCGCGTCGGCGGGGGATTTTGCCGACATGGCGAGCGCCCGCGTTTTGCCCTCGGCGACCAGCGCGTTGAGCGTTTCGAGCACGGCCGGGTCGCGGCGAAGCGCGGCGATTTCGAGACTGTGGATCTGCAACAGATCGACATAATCGCAGCCGAGCCGGCGCAAGCTGCCTTCCAGCGATTGACGCAACGCCCGCGGCGACAGATCCGCTGTCTCGCCGAACCGCTCGACGCCGACCTTGGTCGCCAGCACGATGCGGCTGCGGCAGCCGCGGAACGCCGAGCCGATCAGTTCCTCGCTATGGCCGTCGCCGTAGGGCGGGGCGGTATCGTAAAAGGTGATGCCGATGTCAAGAGCCCGCGCCAGAGCATTGCGCGAAATCGCGTCGTCGGTGGCGCCATAGGACGTTTGACCGGCGGTCCGGCCGCCAATGCCCCAGGCGCCGAAGCCGATCTCGGAGACGGCGATATCGGTACGTCCGAGTTTTCTGTACTGCATCATCGTCAGCACACCGTCGCGGATCCCGTTCCCCACACGCCCCGTGATCAGTAATGCCCGGCTAGTTCGAGACTGACCGGTGCCGGCGCATGTCCGTAGAGGTAGGCGCCTTTCTTGTTTCCCCACCAGACGATCTCGCGGCACCAAGTCAGGAAATCGTCGCGGCTTTGGCCGCGCCGACTGATGCGGATGCTGCTCGGCTTGCGGCGCAGCGGAATGTCCTCGCCGTTGCGGGCCGCCTGATGGAATTCCAGCAAATTGCTGGCGATCTCAACGACGAGATCGCTGTCGGCGAATGGCTGGTTGACGAGCAAATGATTGACGCGCACCGCTTCGGCCAAGAGCTCGATATCGTCTTCTGCGGCGCCGCACGCCATCGCGTTCAACAGGCTGCCCGCCTCGCGATAGAAATCAGCAAGCCGTCCGTCCGTCGTCATCTTGATGAAGATGTATTCGTCATGCGGCCAATAGATGCCGAGCCATTCCGCCGAATACACATATTCAGCGCCGCCTTGCTGGATGGCGCGCGCTTCCTGGAGGAAAAAATCGCGAATCTCGGCCAATAGCGGATAGGCCTCCGCCTCGACCTTCATGAACGCCTCGAAAATCTCGCGATATCCGACGCCGAGTTTCTTGTGGGCGAGAACTACAGGAATTTGCAAAAGTTTGTCGAAGTGCAGGAGATTCACCATCCAGCAAATCGCGCGCGTCCGGACCCAATCTTCAGCCGGCATGCTGGCCGTGGCGATCACCAGATCCTGAACTTCGGGGACGTCGTCGCTGAGCGCGACGCGCTGGCCGTGAATGTTGATGATTTCTGAAGGGACGGTGACCATGCCGTATCGCCGCTGATAAGCGGGATCGCCCATTTCCGCATTGGGCAGAATTGAAAGGTTATTGAATTGGATGCGGTTGTGTTGGCCGTTCTCGATCAAGGTCGCGACGCCGTTGACGAAGCTGTCATAGGTTTCGCCGGGCAGACCGAGGATCATGTCGCTGTAGGTTTCGACGCGGTCGCTCGCGAAGCGTCGCTGCAATTCGAAATAGGTCTTCAGCGAAATGTTGTCGCGCTTGACCGCCAGCAACGTTTCGGTGTCGATGCTTTGCATCGACAAAGTGACGCCCTTGTTGAGCCCGGAATCGGAAAGCGTTTTTTGCGTCGCATATGCCCGTTCGGTCGCATTTTTCGTATTTTGTACCGACAGCGCCTTAGGATAGCCCGTCGCTCGTTTCACCTGGGCGACGTATTCAGCAATCTGCAAATCGCGTTTTAGAATTCCGAAATTCGCGTCACAACAAAATACAAAATCGATCTTGTGCTCGGCGAACCACTCGACCTCGGCCTTGATCCGTCCGAGCCCGAATTGATTGACCTTGTTGGCTGTCGCTGAACCCCAATCGCAAAACGTGCATTTAAAAGGACAGCCACGATTGGTTTCCCACAATCCAATCCAGGTTTCTTCCGGATTTTTGACGATGAGCGGATCGAAAACGCCCTCGAGAAATGGCGATGGTATTTCGTCAAGGTCGCGAATACGCGCCATGCCAGCGGTTCGCACGTAGCCGCTCGGCCCGAGGAAACTCACCCCGCTGAGCTTTGACCAATCGCGGGAGGGAAGGCTTTCCAGAATGCGCAAAAAGGCAATCTCGCCTTCGTTATGCACGGCAAGATCTATGAACGGATGATCGCGGAGCAGTTGTTCGGCATTGTCAGGCACGTGTGGGCCGCCAAAAATGATGAGTACGTCTGGCCGGCGCAGCTTCAGCCGGCGGGCAATCTCCAACGAAATCCGGGCATTCCAGACATAGGTGCTAAAGCCGACGACGTCGGCTGCCAGCAAGTCCTCCACGGCGGTGGAAATGGCGACGCGTTTATAGAGCGCCGGCAAAAAATGGAACCGCTCCGGGTTCTTGCTGTGGCGCTGCACATAGGCCTGCAGTACCCCGACCGAATAGGGCAGGTAGTTTTGGCCGGAGAAGCTGTTGTTAATCTGGACTAGACCGATGGAAACGCGGTCGCGATTCTGCACGACCGCCGCGGGGTCGGGGCCACAACCCGAAACGGCCGAGGGAGCTTGCCCGTGCTTAGACATTTCCGTCACGCTAAGCCGTTCCCCAGTCAAACGAATTTCCTAAAAGGCGGATGCGTTCGGCCGAGGCCGCCCTACTGTCAGCATCTCACCCAATCCCACAACCATCGTACAGTCGTCACCGTCCACCGGCAACCGCCAGCACGGTTCCGGTTATATAGCTTGCCTCGTCAGAGGCGAGCCAAAGTGCAGCGCGGGCCACCTCCTCAGGCAGGCCGGCGCGCCGCATGGGGATGCTGGCGAGAGCGGCCTCGCGCCGCTGCGGTTCGGCGTCGGCGTGAATTCCGGTGTCGATCACGCCGGGACTGACCGCATTGACCCTGATTCCCTCGGCGGCAAGTTCGCGGGCCAGCCCGACCGTGAAGGCGTTCAAGCCGGCTTTGCTCGCCGCATAGGCGCTGATGAGATTGCCGCCATATTGGCCGGCCTGGGACGATATGTTGACGATCGATCCGCCGGCGCCACCTTGCGACAGCGACATCTGCCGGATCGCCGCCTGGCTGCAATAGAAAGCGCCGAGCAGATTGGTGGCGATGACCTCCCGCAAAGCCGCCGGAGCTATCGTCGTGAAGGCGCGCACGCCCCCGGAAATTCCCGCATTATTGACGAGGACGCCCGGGCGGCCGAGCCGGCGCTCGATCAGTGCGAACATATCTTCGACAGCACGGTCGTCGCCGACGTCGCCCTGGAATGTCTCCGCCACGCCGCCGGCCGCGCGAATGGCGGCGGCCACGGCTTCGGCCGCGACAGCATCGCTGCGATAATTGATGGCGACATCATAGCCGCGCGCCGCTCCGAGGCGCGCAATGGCGGCGCCGATACCACGGCTCGCTCCAGTGACGACCAGTACGGCGCGTTTGCCGCTGCGTTCTGATCCATCCGCCATTAGTCCCCCAAGGTGCTAGAGCGGCCGCGGCGGGGTAACAGCCGGCTTCAGCAGCCTGAGCCCCGGCAGGCCGATCACCCACACCCAGCCGCCGAGAATGCCGATCACAAAAATAGCAAAGCCGAGCAAGGCCGATACTAGGAGGCCGTCGGCTTGCTGCAATCCGGAATAGGCGAAAGCCATCGCCATCGCGCTCTCGCGCACGCCCCAGCCTGCGATCGATATCGGCAGCGCCGCAATCAGCATCACCGGTGGTATCACGAGGATGGCGTGCAGCACATCGAACGGCGCAGCGACACTTTTCGCGACAAGCCACGCCGCGGCTATGAGCAAGCCATGAATGATCACCGAAAGGCAGACGATCCAGGCGGCGCTACGCGCGGAGGTGAAAATCCTGTAGGCGGAGTTGGCTGCGGCGTTGAGGTGGCGCAATATCGCAAACCGATGCAGCAGTTGCCACTGACGAGAGCCGAGCACGATGAATGCCACGGGCGCAGCGACGCCAGACAGGCCGACGAGCAGCAACCCCATTCGTGCCAGGGGATCACGAATCAGCCCGAACGATGCCGGAATGCAGAGAACCACGATCACTGCCAAAACGAACACCCCGACAATTCGATCGATGGCCACCGAATAGACCGCCTTCGACCAGCCCGCGCCATCTTGCGCCACGAACCAAATTCGCGCTGCGTCGCCGCCGACGGTCGAAGGCAGTACCTGATTAAAGAACTGCGCAACGACCGTGAATCTGACAGCCTGTAGCGTTGAGATTTCGGCCCCACATATGTCGAGGATGAGCTGCCACCGCACTGCGCTGACAACCACCTGAATGCCCAACATCAGGATCGCAGCGCTGAACCAACCTATGTCGAGACGCTGCAGACGATCGACGACGAGCCCCAAATTGACGCTGCGCGCGGTCAAATAAAGGAGCGTGATCGTGACGCCAAGCTTGATGATCAGCGCAAGTGTCTTTTTCACGAGAGGCTCTGTCTGGGATTGGGCGCCATTGATAGTGCACCGGTTTGGAACGGCAAAGCCACTGAATGGGAGGCAGCTTGGCCTGGGCCGAAGGCCGACCTGCGCAAGCGGGTCACGTGTGCTCAAACGTCTCGATGTTCTCCGTTTGGCGCTTGATTGTGTCGAGATTGACCACACTTTCCACGATCCAATTCGGTCTGCGCTTCACTTCCCGGCTGATCCTCGCAACGTAAATACTCAAGATGCCGGTGCTCAGCAGGTTCAGTCCGCCAAGAAATAGCATTGTGACCATTTCGGATGACCAACCGGGCAAATGCATATTCCAGCCGAGCCGGGTGATGATGATCGCAGTCAAAGCGATGAACGCGCCGAATGACACGAATAGTCCGACGATGAAGGACAGATAAAGCGGGTAGGAACTGAACGATGTAATCCCCGCCACCATCGCTTTGGCGCTATTTCTCGAACTCCATTGAAAGTGGCTCAAGCCGGCGTGCCGCGGCTGTCGATTGTAGAAAATCTGCGTCTGCTTGAATCCAACCCAACGCACAAGTCCGCGCAAAAACGGATCATATTCGTTGAGTTTCAGCAATTCGTTGACGACGCGGCGGGATAACAGCTTAAAGTCGCCGGTGTTCATAGGAATGTCCGTGTCGGACAGCATTCCGATGAGGCGATAGCCAAGCTTAGTCATGAACATCTTGGTGCGGGTTTCGCCAAGCCGCGCCAGCCGTGTTGTATTTACCACGTCGCAGCCCTTGCGCCATTCCTCGATCAATTGCGGAATGAGTTCCGGTGGATCCTGCAGGTCGGCGTCCATGTAGATGACGGCGTCGCCGCTGGAATGGGCAAAGCCGGCCAGAGCGCATGGCGATATTCCGCAACGGCGGGCCATGTTGATTATTTTGATGGTTTGGTCCTGCTTGGCATGGTGGTTCAGGATTTCATCCGACCTGTCGTCGGAACAGTCGTTCACAAAAATCAACTCGCGGTGGACGTTGCTTCTCTCCAGCGCTGTGACCGTGCGAGTGATGAGTTCCGCAATGTTCTCTTCTTCGTTACGGAACGAAAAGACGACCGAAACCAACTCCACGACCCACTCCCTCGTGTCCCTCGGCGAGACGTTTATCACAAAAACCGGCATTGTGGGCAAAACCGAGCATTCGGCGCGAGCCGAGGCGCGGACGTCGGGAGCCGTCATTACTTAAATGCCGCGGCGATGTGTGGCCGTCATGGGTGTCGACGGGAATGCCGAGACCTCTACAGGAACTTGTCTTTCACAATGAAATTTGGACGCCGCAGGGTTTCCTGCCAAATGCGATAGACGTAAAGCCCGATCACAAAGTTGCTGCACAACACGACCGATAAGAACAGCCCAGACAGCGCAAGTGCGATCACGCGCCAGTCGGCGCTAACGGCGAGGGCCGTGATGGCGCCGCTGATGCTGAGGAAAAGAATGGCCAATCCGAGAATGCCGACAGCATAGATGGGCAGGCCCGAGAAACTCAAGATCGCGTTGCTGAAAACACGCAGCGCCGCCCTGCTGATTCCGGCACGTTTAAATTCGCCGGCCACTCGAGATAAGCGCTCATATTCAAGCGTACATTGGTTAAACCCGATCCAGGCCGCCAGACCTCTGATGTAGGGGTAGCTCTCCTGCATTGCGCAAAGATGGTCGAGCGCGCGCCGGCTGTAGAGTTTGAAATCACCGACATCTCTCGGAATGTCGATGGTCGATGACAAGTGAATGACGCGATAGGCAAGTTTGACAACGCTACGATGAAACCAACTCTCACCTAAGCGTTGGGTACGACGCATATTCACGACGTCCGCGCCGCGTTTCCACGCATCGAGCATCTTCGGAATAAGCTCGGGCGGATCTTGGAGGTCGCAATCAAGATAGATCGCGCAATCGCCCGATGCCAAGCGCAAGCCACCGAGCATGCACGCATATACGCCGAATCTTCGAGACGTTATTACGCATTTCACGCGCGGATCACGTGCTCGCAATTCAGCGACGACTTGAGCCGATCGATCCGTAGAACTATCGTCAACGAGCAACAGTTCGAAATCGCAATCAAGACCCGCAAAAACGCGGGACACGCGATCAACCAGTGTGGGGAGCACTTCTTCTTCATTGCGAAATGTAACAACGACACTAACGAGATTTGGCATCACCACGCTCAACTTATTAAACCCCAGTCCCGGCCGCTTGTAGCTCATAAGTGCAGCTGGAGCCACGCCAAATTGGGCGCGCAAATTAGCCTGTGTCGCGCGCTCAAGTGGCTTGAAATATCCGGTGTCGGCACAAGACCAGCAGCGTGACCGCGTCCTGGATGCGTTCCGTCCCGATCTCGCTGTCGATCTCCGCGCGGTCGAGGAGCCGAACGGCGGAAAGGCCGATTTCGGTTGGGTCAACCCGCAGCGTTCCACTGCATTTCAGGGCGGCGAACAAGGCCACTCTGCCATTAATAATGCCTGGTTCCGGCGCTACGGTCCCTAGGCGGACAAGATCGGCGGATGTGCAAGAGAGACCGGTTTCTTCGGCAAGTTCCCGGATCGCCGCTTGCGCCGGCGTTTCGCCGCGTTCCACGAACCCCTTGGGTGCTTCAAGCGACATCTGGCCGAGCGGATGACGGTAGCAATCCACCAGCGCGACTTTGGGGCCCATCAGCGGCAAGACACAGACGCCCGTTATTCCATGGGCATTCGTATGATTTGGCTGCACGACCAGGAAATCCGGGACTTCGCGACGCGGCGTTTCAATAAGGTGATCAAAAAAAATATCGAATACGCTGTTCGCTCCGATTTGGCGCCGGCTCTTGACCACGAAACCGCGAGCTGGCTTGTCGTTTTCGCCGGTCAACGCGGTTCTCCCGTTAAATGGCATGACACTGCATAGAGTGTGAGCTCGGGCCCGCGCACGAGCGCAGGTAGTTTGACGGGCCAATCTTTAGGAGCAACCAGCGCTGCGATGCCGAGATCACGGGAAATCCGGCACCAGTCATCGCCATTGAGGCCCGCCCAATAGATTTTTCCTGCATCCGGTGGCAGCCGTGCTGCGTGGAGGATTTCAGGTGGCGGGTCGGAAAATGGGAAGCCATATCCCTCGGCAACGATCCGGGCGACGGCGCCGGCTGTTTGGGGGACGTAATTCAAAAAATCCATGGCCTCGCTATAGAGCACGATCGCTAGATGACCCCGATCAAGGCTCGTCATCGAAGCTGGCGACGAGGTCAGCACGAGGCCCGTTATGCCTGCCGCCCGAACGTCGCGCCAGAACGTTTCGCTTTGCTGCTGAGCCGGTGACAGCTTGCCGAGTATCCGCGTGTCGATGACGGTTTGGGCGTAAGCCGAAATTGCGTGGCGGCGTTGCAGCGCGTAAACCGTTGCGCTGGCGATCACGAGCAGCACCATGGCGACCGGCAGCAGGCGTGCGGCCCAGTGGAGTGTGCCGGTCTTCCGATGCTTGACCGCACGATCGGCAATACAGATTGCGAAACCCAGCGCGAGCGGCGTGCTGACAAACGCCTGCACGTTGAGCAATCGCGCCGGCAACGCCCGCAGCAGCAGCGCCGGCAAGATTTGCGGGACGACATGGACGGCATAATAGGCAATCGTCGATGCCGTCACTGCGAGCAGCAACAGGACGCACACCAGAACGGTGGATTGCCGGCGTGCGCCGCGCAGCGCGAGGAAGACGGACAGCGCAGTCATGCCCACGACGGCCGCAACGGCAATTCGTATCGCGTTGCTGAGCGTCATCACGTGGCTTTGGTGGACATCCCACAAGCGCAGATAGGCGTCGTAGGCCATCTGGTCGATCGGGGCCGAGAAGCCGGAGCGCGTCTTGAGATAAGCACCGAGGCTTATCAGTGTGACGCAGACACCGAGCGCTGCGCCCTTGGCGAGCCCGGGCATGTGCAGCCCGAAAAAAATCCGGCCGGCGGCCAGTGTGGCGGCCAGCAGCGCAATCATGTAGGCGCCCATGACCGGATGCGCGCAGAAAAGGACCAAGGCCGAAAAGCCGGCGAGCGTGTAGCGCCCCGCGGCGACGCAACCGATCACCCAGACCGCGCCGGCATGGGCCCAGAAGCCGTACGTGCCTTCCGTGACCTGGCTCCACAACAGGCCGAGCGTCGTGTAATCGGGCGAAGCAAAGAGCGGCGCCAGCGGGTTTGCCAGATAACACAGCGGCCCGGCGAGCAGCGAGATCAGAAACCGGCCGCTCACGCCGTAGATGAGCATCACATAGCCGCACACCAGCAGCGCACACGGAAACAGAATGAACAGCGTGTTGACATGATCCTGCGCGATCCCGGCGCGCAGCAGCAGTGCTCCGATCTGGTGGATGCTCGTCCAGCTATCGAGGAAATAGGGGGCCAGCGGCGACTGCGGCGGATAATTGACAATGCCCGCCAGCACCAGCGCGCCATCAATGCCGCGCTGGTCGATTGCCGGCGCGAAAGCGCCAAGAAAAGCGCCGATCGCCAATCCGCAGATGATCAAGGAGAGCGGCGCCGGTCCCGCCACGTCTTGATGACCGTGCGCCTCGGTATCGCGCGCCCTCGCATCGACAATTGCTGACTTGGCATCAGGCGCGACGGACAACTACGGCACTCTTGCTGTTTTGGAAGCTGCTGTTCGGAGAATTGTGGATTGGGCGCGCTGAACGTAGCACACGCGTCCAACCATTGTCAGACCGTTTTGCATTCCAATTGTCGTGTCGTGACCGATCAATGACAACGGCGCTTGTTCATTCGCGTCAGCCGCGCGACGGCGAAGCGCGCAGATACCAATCCAGAATCTCTTCGCCGGTCCAATATAGCACGCCGTCGAAACGACGCGTGTATTCGTAGATCGCTTCCAGATATTTGATGCGGTGCGGTTGGCCGCTGAGATAAGGGTGGATCGCGAGCGAGATGATCTTGGCGCGCTGCTCGCCTTCGGCGTAGAGCCGGTCGAACTGATCGATAAATCGCTTGAGCAGATAATCCGACTCGTGGTGCTGGACGGCCATCATCGCGATGTCGTGGATATCCAGTGTGTAAGGAAGCGTGACCAGCGGCCCATTTTTGGTGCGGATGGTCGAAGGTTCGTCGTCATAGACCCAGTCGCCGATATATTTGAGTCCGGCGGCGGTGAGGAGGTCCGGCGTTTCGAGTGTCTGCGTCAGGCCCGGGCCGAGCCAGCCGACGGGGCGCTTGCCGCAGCAATCTTCGAGGATGTCCAGCGAGCGCTTGATCATCGCCTTTTGGTTCGGCTCGTTATGGATGGGCCCTTGCTGATAGGAGTGGCCCATGAATTCCCAGGCGTCGCTCGTGGCTTCCTGCGCCACGCGCGCGTAGTCTTCGCAGACGCGGGCATTCAGCGCGAGCGTGGGGCGGATTTTCTCGCGCTTGAACAATTCGAAGAAGCGCCACACCCCGACGCGCATGCCGTATTCATGCCAGCTCCAATTCGGCACGTCGGGAAGCTGCGTGACGCCTGTCGGGGGGGCTAGGACCTGGCGCGCCATGGGCTTGCCGATATCCCAGACCTCGAGATTGACGATCGACCAGAAGACGATGCGTGCCCCGCCGGGTAGTTTCAGCGGCGGCCGGTCGACAATGGCCGAATAGTCGGCCCGCTCGCGCGGCAGCATGATGCGCGAGCCGGATTTTTGCTTCTTCTTCACGCGCTTAGGCATTGATTTGCCAACCCCGCCGGTAGCCCCTTGTCAAAGCGTGGCTAAGACCATACGTCCGCGGTCCGGCTTTCGCCAAGCTTGCTGCCATTTCGGGGCGGCTTGGGGGGTACGATCACAAGCGCGTTAAATGTGTCTCGAAATACGTTGCGGTCTTTGGCCAGCGGTTCTTCAATGGAACCAAGCTGCCTGGGACCGATTATCGTGCAGCTTTGAGATTTCTGGCTTAATTCCGTCCATTGCGGACTTCCCTCATGGCACATTCGGCCGCCTCCACACGTGTTCGGGAAAGCGACACGGCAGATTCTGCGTCAGCCGAAGCTTGCGATCCCTCGTGTCCGCCTAGTCCCGCGCGATCGGACATCGGGAACCGGTCGCGCCAAGATTGGCTCAACGCCTTTCGCGCAGTGCGCGGCGAGACCGAACGTCGCGCGGCATTGTTGTCAGCCGAGGATCAAGTCATCCAATCGATGGCCGATGCCAGCCCGACCAAATGGCACCGCGCGCATGTGACCTGGTTCTTCGAGCAGTTTCTGCTGCGGCCGCATCTTGCGTCCTATCGCGCCTTCGATGAGCGCTTCGGATTTCTCTACAATTCTTATTATGTCTCGGCGGGTCCGCGGCAGGCGCGTCCGCAGCGCGGGCTTATCACGCGGCCGTCGATGGCGGAAGTCGCTGACTATCGCGCGCATGTCGATGAAGCAGTCGCGCAACTGATCGCGGGTGCGGAGAACTTCGAAAGCATGGCGCCGGTCATCGAGATCGGCCTGCAGCACGAACAGCAGCACCAGGAATTGCTGCTCACCGATATTCTGCACGCCTTTTCGCTCAATGCGACGCATCCAGCTTATGACCCGGATTGGCAATGGCCGCGAAGCGAGGAAAAGCCGGCGTCGAGCGCCGTGCTCGACGGCGTTCATACGATCGGTCACGACGGTAGCGGCTTCTCATTCGACAATGAGCTGCCGGCGCACCGGATCCTGCTGCAGCCGGTGCGGCTGGCGCCCGCGCTCGTGACCAATGGCGAGTGGCTCGAATTCATGGCGGACGGCGGCTACACCACGCCGACGCTGTGGCTGTCTGACGGCTGGGCTACCGTCGAGGCGCAGGGGTGGGAGGCGCCCGGCTATTGGCGCAAGGTCGACGGCGCCTGGTTTGCCATGACGCTCGGCGGTCTGCGCTGTGTCGAGCCGGAACTGCCGGTGTGTCACGTCAGCTATTATGAAGCCGATGCGTTCGCACGCTGGGCCGGCCGCGACCTGCCGACCGAAGCGGAATGGGAAGTCGCCGCCAACAACGGCTCGCTGTCGGACGCGTTTGGCATTGTCTGGCAGTGGACGCGCAGCGCCTATTCACCATATCCCGGCTATCGCGCGGCGCCCGGCGCACTCGGCGAGTACAATGGCAAGTTCATGGTCAATCAATTGGTGTTGCGCGGCTCTTCGCTCGCGACGCCGTCCGGCCATTCCCGGCCGAGCTATCGCAATTTCTTTTACCCGCAGGCGCGCTGGCAATTCTCCGGATTACGGCTTGCGGAATATCAACGCTGAGAACCTCCCGAAGAGCTGAACAATGGCCCCTTCCGTGCAAACCGCGCTCCGCGCGGCGCCTACCGTCGAAACCGCCGATTCCTTTGCTGCCGATGTCCTCGAAGGACTAACCGCCAAGCCAAAGCGGCTGTCGCCGAAATATTTCTACGATCTCGCCGGCTCCGCCTTGTTCGAGCGCATCACGCAGCTGCCGGAATATTATCCGACGCGCTGCGAGATCGCGCTGTTGCGCCAGCATGCGCCCGCGGTCGCCTCGCTGTTTCCGCAGAACTGTGCGCTGGTCGAGTTCGGCGCCGGCTCGAGCCGCAAGGTGCGCATTCTGCTTGGCGCCGCAGCGACCATCGAGGCCTATGTACCGGTCGATATTTCCGGCGACTTTCTGCAAAACGAGGCGGTGCTGTTGCGGCGTGATTTTCCGCGGCTGGCCGTGCATCCGGTGGTCGCCGACTTCACTCAGGCTTTTGACATTCCGGCACCGGTTACGAACCTGCCGCGAGTTGGTTTCTTCCCAGGCTCGACCATCGGCAATTTCGAGCCGCATGAAGCGGCGAAATTCCTGCGCCATGCCGCCGACACGCTGGGCGAGGGCGCGGTCCTCGTCATCGGCGTCGATCTGATCAAGGACACTAAGATTCTGTGTCCGGCTTACAACGATGCCGAAGGCGTGACGGCGAAATTCAATCTCAACCTCCTGGCGCGCATCAATCGCGAGCTCGGCGCCAATTTCGATCTCTCGGCCTTCGAGCATCATGCCTGTTACAATCGCGAGCAGAAGCGGATCGAGATGCATCTGGCCAGCACCAAGCGGCAGAAGGTGAGGGTCAACGGCAAGGCGGTCACGTTCCGCGCCGGTGAAACGATACACACCGAGAACAGCTACAAATATACGGTCGAGTCATTCTCCGCGCTGGCGCGCGGCACCGGCTGGTCGGTGCTGCAGTCGTGGAGCGACGGCATGTTCGGCGTGCTGGCGCTGAAATTCGACGGTGCACGGCCCGACCATCGCGCGCAAGCGTAAGCTACGAACGGGAGCGATCACGCCGATCTGTGACGCCATGCCGATTTGTGAAGCTGATCCTTGGCGGCTGCAATATTTCGCCCACGTCAAGACGGACGCCAGCATCCCGACGGAAGACTGTGATGCCTGGCAGTGGTTTCCGCGGCAGCGCTGGATCTACGATCGGCTTGCGGTGGCGCTGAGCCAGAAGCTCGATGCCGGTCCGCACGGCATCCAGCCGCCGCATTTCCCGGTCTTCTCCAAGCCCATCATCAACCTCAAAGGCATGGGCGTCGGCAGCCGCCTGTTGCAATCGCAGGCCGACTACGACCGGCATTACGCGCCCGGTCATTTCTGGATGACAAATCTCGAAGGCCGGCACGTGTCATCCGACATCGCCGTCGTCGATGGCATACCGCGCTGGTGGCGGCATGTGACCGGCAAGCCGGCGGGTGAGGGCACGTTCGACTATTGGCTCATTCACGCCGAGCCAGATCCCGCGCTCGAAGCCTATTGCGGCGCCTGGATCGAACAAAATCTGCGCGGCTATACCGGGATGCTCAATCTCGAAACCATCGGCGGCAAGATCATCGAGGCGCATTTGCGTTTTGCCGACCAATGGCCCGATCTTTATGGCCCCGGCTGGGTCGACGCGCTGGTCGGCCTCTACGAGCGGCGGGAATGGGAGTTCGAGGACGACGACCGCAGCGAAGGCTACAGCGTTGTGCTGTTCGGCCCGATCGGACGGCGCTATCGGCATCCGCCGCCCGAATTGGTCAAAGACGTGGCGCGCATCCCGGGCGTCACCTCGGTGCAGATCACCTTCCACGAGGACCGCGCGCCGGAGCAGCACGCCATGCCGCCTGGCGGCTTTCGCCTCGCCGTCGTCAACGGCTTCGATCTCAATGCGGCGTCCGCGGCGCGCGAGCGGCTCAAGGCACATTTTCTGACGTAGCGGGAGCAATCTGCGTCACGGTGGATTGCCGCAATCGAGCCCGATATAGTCCCGCCGCCCGCGAGGCGTTCTCTTTCGCTACGAGGAATCAAAGCATGAAGATCGTTGCGTTCGAAGGGCAGGGAGGCCCGCATCTTGGCGTTGTCGAGGGCGATCAGGTCGTCGACCTGCAGGCCGTGGACGGCAAGATCCCGGGCGATCTCGGCGAATGGCTCGCCAAGAACAATGGCGACATCAAAGCGCTCGGCGCCGCCGCGAAGGGCGCGCCGGCCTCCGCACGCAGGCCACTCGCCGGTCTCAAATATGCGCTGCCGGTCGGCAAGCCGGGCAAGATCATCTGCCTCGGCCTGAATTATCTCGAGCACGTCAAGGAAGGCTCGCAGCGCGACAACATCCCGAAATTTCCGACGATCTTTTTTCGCGGTCTCACCTCCATGGTGCCGAACGGCCAGCCGATCATCCGGCCGAAGGTCTCGGAGACGCTCGACTACGAAGCCGAACTGATCCTGGTCGTCGGCAAGCGTGCCAAGCATCTGACGCCTGGCAATGCGACCTCCTGCATTGCCGGCTATTCCTGCGGCAATGAAGGCTCGGTGCGCGAATATCAGCGCAAGACCACGCAATGGGACATGGGCAAGAATTTCGACCGCACCGGCGGTTTCGGCCCGTGGCTGGTCACCGCCGACGAATTGCCCGATGGTGCCAAGGGCTTGAAAATCGAGAGCCGACTCAATGGCCAAGTCATGCAATCCGACAACACCGACAACATGATGTTCCCGATTGTCGAGATGCTGGTCTACATCACGCAAGGCATCACGCTCGAGCCGGGCGATGTGATCTTTACCGGCACGCCGTCGGGGGTCGGCCACGCGCGCAAGCCCAATCCGGTCTGGATGAAGAACGGCGACACAGTCGAAGTCGAGATCCAAGGCGTCGGCACGTTGCGCAATCCCATTGCCGATGAGTAAGACGGCGTCGCGCATGCGTCGCAGCGGTCTGCTGCGGTTTCTCGTTGCCGCGATGTTTCTCGTCGTGGCATCGGCGCCGGCGCGGGCGCAGGATCAGATCAAGATCGGCTACGGCTACGGGCTCGCGTTCCTGCCGATCTACATCTGCGAAGAGTTGAAGCTCATCGAGAAGCACGCCAAGGAGGTGCATCTCGATGCCAAGGCCGACTTCCAGCGCTTTGTCGGCGCCGGCGAGATGCAGGCGGCGCTGACCTCCGGCGAGATCAACGTGGCTCCGTTCGGCACGGCGCCGTTGCTCGCGGCCTGGGCCAAGGGCAAAGGCAAGCCGCAACAGGTCTTCGCCGTCTCCGGCATGACGTCATTGCCGCTGACGCTGCTGAGCAACCAGCCTGACGTGGCGTCGCTTGGCGATATCAAAGCGGGCGATCAGATCGCGATGCCGACCCTGACTTCGCCGCAGATGTATCTGTTAGAGCTGCAATCGGAGAAGGCGTTCAGAAACTACGAACAGCTGAAGAGCCAGGTCGTCGCGCTGTCGCATGCCGATGCGATCAACGGCATCGTCGGCGGCAATGGGCCGGTGAGGGCCTATTTCGCGTCGCCGCCCTATGCCGCGCTGGCGCTGCGCGACACCAAGGTGCACGCCGTGCTCACGTCGTCCGACGTGATCGGCGGCGGCAAATTCTCGTTCCTGATCCTGGGCGCGACCAAGGCCTATATCGAGGCGCAGCCGCAGGTCCCCGAGGCGATCGCGAAGGCGATGGACGAGGCTGCGCGCATTATCCACGACGATCCGCGCCGCGCCGCGCAGATCTATCTCACCCACGAGCCCTCGGATGTGATGAATGGCGCCGCCATGGAGGCGGTGATCCGGCAGATCAAGGATGAATTCGGCAGCGCTGTCTACGGCGTCAAGGCGGTCGCCGATTTCATGGGCCGGCACGGCGAGATCACGACCGTGCCGCAGAGCTTCAAGGACGTGGTCGCGCCCGCGCTTGCGAATACAGCGAGCAACTAGCTCGCCCTAGCCGGCCCGTCACCCGGCGCGCCGTGCGGGGTGTTCCGCCATTGGGTGTAATGCATAGCTGCCCTTGACCGGAACGCGCTTGACGGTCGCTGCCGGCAAAGCGAAGTTGCGGCAACCAAGCATCACATTGGCCGGTTTACGGCCGACAGGAGGAACGCCGTGTCGAAACGCCGTCAGTCTTCGGCTTCGAGCCGCCGCAGCTTTCTCAAAAGCGCCGGGCTTGTCGGCGCCGCAGCCGCGGTCGTGCCGCCGGTCGCAGCCAATGCCGCGCCGGCCGCGCCGCAGCCCGACTTAAAGGCGGCGCTTCCCGGACCGACGCAGACCGCCGTCGAGACGCTGTCGCCGTCGAACGATCCGGCCAACCAGACGTCGAGCGGCGGCGATTACATGGCCGATGTGCTCAACTCACTCGGCATCGAATATCTTGCGATCAATTGCGCCTCGAGCTACCGCGGCCTGCATGAGGCCGTGGTCAATCATTCCAACAACAAGCCCGAAATCATCACCTGCGTTCACGAGGACATCGCGGTCCATATGGCGCAGGGCTACGCCAAGATCGAAGGCAAGCCGATGGCCATGGCCTGCCACGGCGTCGTCGGCCTGCAGCATGCCACCATGGCGATGTACAACGCCTGGTGCGATCGCGTGCCGGTTCTGGTCTTCGGCGGCAATATCATGGAAGCCGACAAGCGCGCGCCCGGCGCGGAATGGCTGCATTCCGGCGTCGATATCGGCCAGATCGTGCGGGAGTTCACCAAGTGGGACGATCAGCCGGCGTCGCTGACGCATTTCGGCGAGTCCACGGTCCGCGCCTACAAGATCGCAACCACGCCGCCCATGGGGCCGGTCTTCATCGCGCTCGATGCCGAACTGCAGGAGAATCCGATCCCCGATGCGGAAAACCTGCGCATTCCGAAATTCGCGCCCGTTATCCCGCCGCAAGGCGACGCCGGCGCGATCGCGGAAGCCGCCAAAATGCTGGTCGAGGCGCAGAACCCGATCATCATCTGCGACCGCGTGGCGCGTACGCCCGCCGGCATGGCCAATCTCGTGGCGCTGGCCGAGGCGCTGCAATGCGGTGTCATCGATAATGCCGGCCGCATGAATTTCCCGTCGCGGCACCCGCTCAACCAGAGCTTCCGCCGCGCGCTGATCGGCCAGGCCGACGTCATCCTCGCGCTCGAGATGAACGACCTGTGGGGCACGCTGACGCATTTCAGCGACCGCATCGTGCGTCGCTCGGCGCCGGCGACAAAGTCCGGCGCCAAGCTCATCACGCTGGGCAGCCGCGACCTGTTCCTGAAATCGAACTATCAGGATTTCGGCCGCTGGCAGAACATCGACCTGGATATCGCCGGTGACGCGGAAGCTTCGCTGCCGGCGCTGACCGAAGCTGTGAAGCGGCTTACGGACGACGGCAAGAGGTCGGCGTTTGACGCGCGCGGCAAGAAGCTCGCGGCGGCGCATCTGGCCATGGTCGAGCAATCCAAGACCGACGCGACCGTCGGCTGGGACGCAAGCCCGATCACCACGGCGCGGATGTGCGCTGAAGTCTATGCCCAGATCAAAGACGAGGACTGGTCGGTGGTCGGCACCGCGATCAGGCTGTCGTGGCCGCACCGCCTGTGGGATTTCACCAAGCCATATCAGTGGAACGGCGGTTCAGGCGGCGCCGGCGTCGGCTACAATCTGCCGGCCTCGCTCGGGGCGGCGCTGGCCAACAAAAAGCACGGCCGCTTTACCGTTGCGTTCGGCGGCGACGGCGATTTCATGTTCAATCCCGGCGCGCTGTGGACGGCGGCGCATCACAAGATCCCGATCCTGTATATCGTCCACAACAATCGCGCCTATCACCAGGAATATATGTATCTGATCGCCATGGCGGCGCGGCATGGCCGCGACGTCACCAAGATGGATATCGGCACGACGCTCAAGGACCCGAATATCGATTACGCCACCGTCGCGCGCGGCATGGGCGTTCACGGCGAAGGTCCGATCACCGATCCGAAAGATCTCGGTCCGGCGCTGACACGGGCCATCGCAGTCGTCAAAAGCGGTCAGCCGGCCGTCGTCGATGTCGTCACTGATCCGCGCTGAGGAGAGTGCTGTGAAAACGATCAGACAAATCGCTCGGATCGCCTGCGCTGTGGCTGTGCTCGGTGCGGCAGCATCAACGGCCCAGGCGCAAGACGCCCCGCCGGGCGATGCCGCAAACGGCAAGCGCGTCTACCTTGCCGACGGCTGTTTCACCTGCCACGGCCGCGTCGGGCAGGGCGGCGCCTATAACGGTCCCGCGCCGAGATTGGCGCAGACGATCATGCCGTTCGACGGCTTCAAGGGACAGATCCGCAATCCGGTCAACGATATGCCGGCCTTCTCCGACGCCAATCTGTCGGACAAGGATATCGCCGACATCTTCGCCTTCGTGCGGTCGCTGCCCGGTCCGCGGTCGGCAAAAGATATCGCGATCCTCAACAACTGAACCGTCGGCGCGGCTCCGGCGAAAGCCCTTGTCACACGCTTTGGGACATGGCTTGCGACGATCCAAGCCATAAGCCATCTTTTCGGCCCGCTGGGTTCCCCGCGGCGGGCGCTGAACAAATAGAGAGATCAGATGGCCGACCTCAATGTCATCACCATTTGCGGCAGCCTGCGCAAAGGCTCCTACAATCGCATTGTCATGAATTTGCTGCCGAGCTACGCGCCGGCCGGCATGAAGGTCAGCGAAGCGCCGCCCTGGGCCGACTTCCCGATCTATAACGCCGATATCCAGAACACGACGGGCTTTCCGGAGTTGGTGCAGAAGCTCGCCGAAGCGATCCGCGCCGCCGACGGCGTGATCTTCGTCTCGCCGGAATACAATTATTCAATTCCTGGTGGATTGAAGAACGCGATCGATTGGGTGTCACGCGTGCCCAACCAGCCGTTTGTCGGCAAACCAGTCGCGCTGATATCGGCGACCGGAGGTCTCCTGGGCGGTGGCCGCATGCAATACGACATGCGCCGCTGCATGATCTTTCTCGACGCCCTGACCATGAACAAGCCGGAAGTCTTCATCGGCAATGCCTCGGCGCGCATCGACGACAAGACCGGCCAGATCAAGGACGAGCAGACCATCGGCTTCATCAAGCAACAGCTCGAAGCCCTCGCCAAATTCATCGCCGCTCACGGCAACGCGTGAAACCAATAAGCTGAAACAAAAAGGGGGAGCAATGGCGCGTCTTGACGGCCGCGTGGCGATCCTGACCGGCGGCGCCAAGGGCATCGGCGTGCATTACGCCCACCGGCTTGCCGCCGAAGGCGCGCGCCTGATGATCGCCGACATTGCCGACGGCAAGGATCTGGCCGCCGAGCTTGCGAGCGCGCATGGCGGGAATTCGGTGGCCAGCCGGATCACCGATGTCAGCGACGAGGGCGCGGTGAAGGCGCTGGTCGCCGACACGATGGAGCGCTTCGGCAAGGTCGACATTCTGATCAACAACGCCGCGCTGTTCGCGCCGCTGTCCGAGCAGAGCTGCACCGAGATCGACACGGCGGTGTGGGATCGCGTCATGGCGATCAATCTGCGCGGACCGTTTCTGCTGGTGAAGCACGTCGTGCCGCATATGAAGGCGCAAGGCTACGGCAAGATCATCAATATCGGCTCGGGCACGGCGTTCCGCGGCATCCCCTGGATGTTGCATTACGTCACCTCCAAGGGTGGCATCCTAGCCATGACGCGCGCGCTGTCGCGCGAGCTCGGCGAGCACGGCATCCGGGTCAATACGCTCGCGCCCGGCTTCACCATGAGCGAGACGGTGATGGCCGAGAACCCGGGGCATGTCGAAACAGCGCGCGCCCGCGCAGTCGCATCGCGCGCCCTCAAACGCGACGAGACTCCGCAAGACCTTCTCGGCGCGCTCGTTTTCCTGGCCAGTGCCGACAGCGACTTTGTTACCGGTCAGACCATCGCGGTCGACGGCGGCAACGTTAATACTTAAGTGATAGAAACCGCGGCTTGGCGCGGCCTTGGCCCGTTTTGGCCTCATCCCCCGCATGGCAGCCCCGCCATGGCCGGAGTTTGGGCGCTATTTTCGCCGCTCCGCGCCCTGGCTATAGTCGCGGCAAGCAATTTTTCCGATTTCCTGAGGAGGAAACCATGGCGGTCGCCGCCACCACGCAACCCCCGAACTCGAAACACAATATCGAGGCCATGCGCGAGGCCTTTTATGCGCGGATCGCCAAGAAGGACATGGCGCCGCTCTGGAAGGTGATGAAGAACGTCGTCACCAAGGAACCGGTCACCCGGACCAAGCCGCATGTCTGGCACTATGACGACGTCAAATCGCTGGTGATGGAATCCGGCGGCCTGATCTCCGCCGAAGAGGCCGAACGTCGCGTTCTGATCCTGGAAAATCCGGGCATGCATGGCGAGTCGCGCATCACCAATACGCTGTTCGCCGGCGTGCAGATGATCATGCCGGGCGAAGTGGCCCCGGCCCACCGTCACGCCTCCTCGGCGATCCGCTTCGTTCTCGACGGCGAAGGTGCCTATACCGCCGTCGAGGGCGAGAAGGCGTTCATGGCGCCCGGCGATTTCGTGATTACCGCAAACTGGGCGCCGCACGACCATGGCAATCCGGGGGACAAGCCGATGCTGTGGCTCGACGTGCTCGACTTCCCGGCGGTGAATTTCTACGAGGCTTCCTTTGCCGAACATTTCGACAATGCGACGCAGGAGACGACCCGCAAGGACGGCGACTTGCTGTCGTTCTATGGCTCGGGCGTGCTACCCGACGGCACCCAGGTCATGAACCGGACTCCGGTGATCAACTACACCTATGCCCGCACCCGCCCGATCGTCGAGCGCATGATGCAGTCCGGCGACATCGACAAGCGCCATGGCGCCCGCGTCCGCTATGCCAATCCGGTCACCGGTGGGCCGGTGTTGCAGACCATGGGCGCTTACCTCGCCATGCTGCCGAAAGGGTTTAAGGGCGAGCCGTACCGCGCGACGGACGGCACCGTGCTTGTCTGCGTTGAAGGCAAGGGCACCACCGAGGTCGACGGCACCGTGCTCGAATGGGGCAAGAACGACGTCTTCGTCGTGCCGTCGTGGAAGCGCTATGCGCACAAGGCGCAGGATCAGTCGGTGCTGTTCTCGATTTCCGATCGTCCGGCGCAGGAAGCGCTCGGCATCTGGCGCGAGGACAAGTAAGTCCACCAGACTTCTGTCCAGACAAGGTCGCGGCAAAGCCGATCGCCATCGGCTTTGCCGAAACATTCTGCTGCGCGAAACGGATTTTGCCTAGCTAAGGAGCTGGCGTCCTCGGCATGGCGATGTAAAATATTACCGCGTGTCGGGCGCTGCGGGGCGATGGATTTTGAGACAGGGGACTTAAGATGCGAGCGACGTCTATTGTGAAAATTGCCTTATTGGTTGGCGCGGTGGCTGCAATGAGCCTTTCGACGGCCTCGGCCAAGAGCAAGTTGCCGCCGGGAGCCTGCGCTCTCCAGAAGGGTGCGGTCGCCAACGGTGCGCTTTGCTCGTTCGCCTGCGATGCGTCGGGCTGGTGTTCGCAGCAATGGTGCACCAACGGGACGCTGACCAAGGTCGTCTCCTGCTACGGCACCTTCTGCTCCGCCAAATGCGGCGGCTGACGCGCGGCTAGCGGTCGCCGCCGAGGCAAGGCAGATCGGGCCCGTCCAATCGGCCGAGGGCGGGTCTGCGAGGCCACTTGCGCCACGCCGCATGAGCGCGTAACCGCTCCGCTGAACGGATAATGTGATGGACGCATCGGCGAAAAAACCGAAGTTGATCAAGGGCGCAACCGGCGCCTGGGAAGTCATTATCGGCTTGGAAATCCATGCCCAGGTCAGTTCCGAGGCCAAGCTGTTCTCCGGCGCGTCCACCGCATTCGGCGGCGAGGCCAATTCGCATGTATCGCTGGTCGATGCGGCAATGCCCGGCATGCTGCCGGTGATCAATGCCGAATGCGTGCGCCAAGCGGTGCGCACCGGGCTCGGGCTCAACGCCAAGATCAATCTGAAATCGGTCTTCGACCGCAAGAATTACTTCTATCCGGACCTACCGCAGGGCTACCAGATCAGCCAGTACAAATCGCCGGTCGTCGGCGAAGGCGAGGTGCTGATCGACCTTCCTGACAGCGAGGTGGTGCGGGTCGGCGTTGAGCGGCTGCATCTCGAGCAGGATGCCGGCAAATCGCTGCACGACCAGAATCCGACCATGTCGCTGGTCGATCTTAACCGCGCCGGCGTGGCGCTGATGGAGATCGTCAGCAAGCCTGATCTGCGCTCGTCCGAGGAGGCCAAGACATTTGTGTCAAAGGTACGCAGCGTGCTGCGCTATCTCGGCACCTGCGACGGCGACATGGAAAAGGGCAATCTGCGCGCCGACGTCAACGTCTCGGTGCGCAGGCCCGGCGAGCCGCTTGGCACCCGCTGCGAGATCAAGAACGTCAATTCGATCCGTTTCATCGGCCAAGCCATCGACCATGAGGCGCGGCGTCAGATCGACATTATCGAAGACGGCGGCACGATCGAGCAGGAGACGCGGCTGTTCGACCCGGACAAGGACGAGACCCGCTCGATGCGCTCCAAGGAAGAGGCGCATGACTATCGTTACTTCCCTGATCCCGACCTCTTGCCGCTCGAATTGGCGCCGTCGCTGATCGAGGAGTTGCGCCAACATCTGCCCGAACTGCCGGACGACAAGAAGGCGCGCTTCGTGCGCGACTACGCGCTGCCCGCGCATGACGCCGACGTCCTCGTGGCCGAGCGCGACACCGCCGAATATTTCGAAAGCGTTATCGGCGGTTTCAATACCGCGCCGCGCCGCGACCCGAAGCTCGCCGCCAACTGGGTGATCAACGAGCTTGGCGGCCGGCTCAACCGCGAGGGCAAGGACATCGCGGCGGCGCCGGTCGGCGCCGAGCAGCTCGGCGCTATTCTCGACATGATCGGCGACGGTACCATCTCCGGCAAGATCGCCAAGGACGTGTTCGAGATCGCCTGGGCCGAAGGCGGCGACCCCCGCACGATCGTCGAGGCGCGCGGCCTCAAGCAGGTCACCGACCTCGGTGCGATTGAAAAGGTGGTCGATGAGATCGTCAGTCAGAACCCGGACAAGGTCGCCGACGCCAAGACCAACCCCAAGGCGATCGGCTGGTTCGTCGGGCAGGTGATGAAGGCGTCCGGCGGCAAGGCCAATCCGCAGGCCGTCAACGATCTGCTGAAGAAGAAGCTCGGCATCTGAGCGGCCGCGCCGCACCCATGCGCGGTGCTCCGCAACACCTCTCATGGAACAAGAATTGGAAGTGATGACGGCGTGTGCCGACACCTTGCGCGCCGCTCCATTCGGCGAATTGGCGAATCGAATCGCACCGATTCGCTCGTTTTGCGCCTTGTGAGCCCCTTCAACACGCCAAGAAAAGCGTCCGGTGCATAATTATTTTTTGTAGCCGAAGCGAAGCCGCGCCGGCGTGTCGCGCCACTTGAATCGGCGCGTCGGCGCAGCGTCACCGCGCCGCCTTGGATGCCGAGATTCAGAAATTAGTAAACAAAGAAAGCCGCATGTTATCGGCACTTCTTCCACGTCGCGAAAATTCCGCGCGCAATCGCGCGAGCAAAGAACGTCTGTGCGTGTTTGTCTGAGTTGCTGCGCGCATCGTGTGTCGTGTGCAACGGCGGGGCGCGCGGCTTACACACAAAATTAAGTGGAGTCACTGTTATTTTTTTTGCGCTGTAGTAATCGGAAGGTAGTGCGGATCGATTTGCGACTGCACTGCACCGATATCGCCACCCACTCAAGCTAGGAGGGCAGCAATGGCGAAGAAGAGAAAAGCGAAAGCTAAGGCGAAGTCGAAGAAGAAGGTAGCCCGGAAGAAGAAGTAGTCGGGCGCCGTCTTCGGTCTTCGATTTCATGAGTCGGAGACTGGGGTCACACGGACCGGCCGATGTCGAGAGGGTCAAACGATCCATCTAGGCTGGCCGGCTCCGGTGAACTGCAGGGGGCGTCGGCGGGACGGAGGCGTAAGCTTCACACCCGCATCACTCCACGCGATGGTGAAGACGAGATACGGCAAAGCCGATCTCGCTCCGGTTCTTGGCCGGCAGACTTAATCCTTCAACCATCTCGCCGACGCCCTCGGATATCCTCTTAAGACTTCTTTTCGGCGCCATGGTTCGTTCCATGGCGTCTTTTTTATTGGCCGCCGGATGTCGCTGAATGGCGCGGACCGCTAAAGCCAAAGTCAAAACCAAGGCCGCGCAGCCGCGCTTGGCGTCACGGCGCCAAAAGCCGATCGAGCTCTACTACTGGCCGACGCCGAACGGCTGGAAGATCTCGATCATGCTCGAAGAATGCGGGCTGCCCTATGTCGTGCGTCCGGTCGACATCTCCAAGGGCGAGCAATTCACGCCGCAATTCCTTGCCATCGCTCCCAACAATCGCATGCCGGCCATTGTTGATCCGTCGGGTCCCGGCGGGCGACCCATCTCGGTGTTCGAGTTCAGGCGCAATCCTGCAATATCTCGGACGCAAGACCGGCAAGTTCTATCCGCGCGACGAGCGTGCGCGCACGGCGGTCGACGAATGGCTGTTTTGGCAGATGGGCGGACTCGGCCCGATGGCGGGGCAGGCGACCCATTTCCGCCGCTACGCGCCGGAGCAAATCTCTTATGCGATCGCCCGTTACACCGATGAAGTGAACCGGCTCTACGGCGTCATGAATGCGCGGCTCGCCCGCCACGAATTCCTGGCCGGGCGCTATTCGATCGCCGACATGGCTTGCGTCGGTTGGGTGCGGCTCGCCGAGCGCCAGGGGCAGGATCTGGCGCAATTCCCCGATCTCCAGCGCTGGTTCGAGACCGTCCGCGGCCGCCCTGCCGTCAAGCGTGCATTCGCCATTCGCATCGAAGCTGCGTCGAAGGTCGACATGACCGATCCAAAAGTACGCCGGGTGTTGTTCGGCCAGCGGGCGCGCTAACCCCGATTTCCCTTTGCGGCAGAGTCCTGTAACCTCCGCGCTCATCGCCATGCAGACCACAATTTCCCAATCGCAACAGATACTTGCGCGCGCGTTTGCGGCCCACCAGGCCGGCAATATCGCGCAGGCCGAGTTCCTTTATAAGATGGTCCTGCAGGCCGATAAGAAGCAGTTCGACGCGCTGCATATGCTCGGCATCATCGAGGCCCAGCGCGGCAATTTCGCCGGCGGGCTCGCCCGCATCCAGGATGCGCTCCGGGTGCGGCCCAACGCGTCCGAGGCGCTGATCAATCTCGGACGCATCCAGATTGAACTCGGCGATCCGGCCTCGGCGGTTGCGACTTACAGAAAGGCCTTGGCCGCCGATCCCAAATCGGCGCTGGCGCACAGCAATCTGAGCATTATCCTGCGCAGGGAAGGACAAAGCGAAGAGGCGCTCACCCATTGCGACGCGGCGCTCGCGATCCTACCCAATTACCCCGACGCCCACAGCAATCGCGGCAACGTTCTGGCCGATCTGGAGCGTTACGAGGAAGCGCTGACGGCCTACAACAAAGCTGTGGCGCTTGCGCCCAATCACGACGCGGCCCATCTCGGCCGTGGCAACGTCTTCTGGGGGCTCGAACGTCGCGATGACGCGCTGGCGGCCTATGAGCGCGCCATTGCGCTGAACCCCAACCTTATCGAAGCCTGGCTGGCGCGCGGCGAACTCCTGACGGAGCTCGGCGGCCATAACGAGGCGCTGGCTTCTTTCGACCGGGCGCGGCAGCTGAAACCAGATTCCGCGGAAGCCTGGCTCGATTGCGGCAACAGCCTCCTCGCGCTGCGGCGCCATGACGAGGCGTTCGGCGCTTACGAGCGGGCGCTGGCGCTGATGCCGGATTTGCCGGCCGCATTGCTCGGCCGCGCCAATGTGTTCGTCGAGTTCAAGCGCTTTGCCGAAGCATTCGCGGCCTATGACAGGGCCCTGAGCCTTGATCCCGAACTCGCGTGGCGTTTTGTTGCCGGCCACCGGCTCTTCAGCAAGCTCAGCATCTGCGACTGGGACGGTCTCGACGCCGACATCGCCTACCTGTTGTCGATGCTGCGCGAGGGTAAGACGGTCACCTATCCGTTCCCGGCCTTGAGCGTGCCGTCGACGCCGGCCGATCAGTTGTTCAGCGCCAAGTCCGCCATCGCCGAACTGCCGCCGGTGCGTCCGGTCTGGAACGGCGAGGTCTATGCGCACGACCGCATCCGCGTCGCGTATCTCTCCTCCGACCTGCGCGAGCATGCCGTCGCCCATCTGACCGTGGGCCTGTTCGAGCATCACGACAAGTCCCGCTTCGAGACGACGGCGATTTCGTTCGACGCCGAACGGGATTCGGCGACCGGCCGCCGCGTCAAGGCGGCGTTCGACCGCTTCATCGATGCGCCGACCCAGAACGATCAGGAGATCGCCGACCTGATCCGGCAGCTCGAAATCGATGTCGTCGTCGATCTCAACGGCTTTACGCGCAATGCGCGGCTCGGCGTATTCGCGCGGCGGCCGGCGCCGATCCAGGTCAACTATCTCGGCTATGCCGGCACCATGGGCGCCAGCTTCTACGATTACATCATTGCCGACGAGACCGTGATTCCGAAAGAGCACACGGAATTCTATAGCGAGAAGGTCGTGCGGCTGCCCGGCTCGTTCATGGCCAATGACGACAAGCGCGCGATCGCCGCGCGCGTACCAAGCCGCGCCGAACTGCAATTGCCGGAGAACGGCTTCGTCTTCTGCAGCTTCAACCAGTCCTACAAGATCGAGCCGACCGTGTTCGACGTCTGGATGCGGCTCCTTACGGCGGTCGAGGGCAGCGTGTTGTGGCTCAAGGACAACGATCCTGTAGCCACCGCCAATCTTCGCCGTGAAGCCGAGCGCCGCGGTGTCGCGTCGGAGCGCCTGGTCTTCGCGCCTTCGCTGCCCGATGTCGCCGATCATCTGGCGCGACAGCGGCAGGCCGACCTGTTCATCGATACGCTGCACTACAATGCCCATACCACCGCAGCCGACGCGCTCTGGGCCGGTCTTCCGGTCGTGACCTGTTTGGGCGGTGCATTCGCCGGACGCGTCGCGTCAAGCCTGCTTCGCGCGGTGGGCCTGCCGGAACTGGTAACGCAAACGCTCGCCGACTATGAGGCGCTGGCGCTCAAGTTCGCGCACGAGCCCGCACTCCTCGCGGCGACCAAGACCAAGCTCGCCGAGACCCGCGGCAGCACACCGCTGTTCGATACCGCGCGGTTCACCCGCAATATCGAGCACGCCTACGCGACGATGTGGCAGCGTGCGCAGCGCGGTGAACCGCCGGAAGGCTTTACTGTCGATCCGCGTTGAGGCGCCGCGCGCGCGGCTGGTCTAGCTGCGCGCTACTGGCCTATTTTACCCGTGTCCATGTCTGCGACTTGCACAACACGCTGAGCACGCAGCCCTTGAGCTCGGCGTTATTGGCGTCGGTCATGGTGAAAGAGCCGCTATAGGTCTTGCCGTCCGAGGCGTTATAGACGCTGCCGGACCATTGATTGGGCGTGCCGCTAGGCTTCATGCCGAGCACGATCGGGACACCGATCAGCGGGCGGCTCTGCTTGCTGGCGTCGGCATTGTTCTTGTCGGTTTTTGGCCGGCCGGTCGCAGGATCGTTCGGCTCCTTCAGCCATACCAAGTTACCGCACAACGCACCGCCGCAATTGGTGATGCGCACCTGGCTGTCTTTGTCGCCGGTATACCAAGTCCCGGCGGCATCCGCCGCGAATGCAGGCCCGGCGAGCCACGACCCGGCGCTTGATGCGATCAGCGCAAGCGAAAGCGCTAACGCCGCTTTACGGTAATTTTTCATTGCTGCCTCGCTGGTTCCAATCAGGCGCGGCGGACCATAAACGACGCGCTGGGGATTGCAAAGTTGGCCAATAAAGCCGCGCAAAACCGAAACTATGTCACGCGTCAACACGCCAGCCCGCGCCGCGTTCCTTAACGGCGTGTTGCCGGGAACACCGCGTTTATGCGCTCTGGTTCAGATTCGATTCATCGCATTGCTTAAACCACCATTCAAATCTTCCGAAGATGATCCACGCATCGGCTGGGGCAAACAAGCCGATGAACACACGAGAGGGTTTGGGGCTCGAGGTGTAAACAGGGGAGTGGGGTTATGGCTCGGTTTGAGATTCTCGACAGCACGATGGCGCCGCTCGGCGAAGGGCCGGCGGGCGGCGACGTGCTCTTTGAACTCGGCATGATGTATTCGATCGGTCGCGATGTGCCGGTCGACCTCGTCGCCGCGCACAAGTGGTTCAATCTCGCGGCGATGAAGGGCAATGCCGACGCTGTTCGGCTGCGGCGCGAAGTCGCCGGCCAGATGTCGGATGCCGAGATTGGCGCTGCACAGCGCGCGGCGCGTGATTGGCTGCGCAACAACGAAGTGCCAGCCGTGCCGGCGATGGCTGCGGCCGCGGCGGCGACGCCCGCGCTCGCTGCGTAATACCGAATGCAGCGCGTGCACCAATCCCGGAGCGCGCTTCTTAAGAGCGCGCGCCGGGTTTGTGGACGCAGAACCGGTACATGCTGATAAACGTTTCGGGGTACTCGGTCTCGAATGTGTGCCAACGATCGAGATCGGTGAACGCGTCGAACCGAGCCTTCTCGGTCAAATTCGCAAGGTCCGGATAGCGCCGGGCGAAGCGATCTGATGTCAGTGCGTCGAGCGTGAATCCTGCAAAGCGCAGGTCATTGGCGGCAAGAAACTGTTTGATTTCCGGCAGGGCGGTCCGGTGCTCCTGCGGATGGAAGAGCAGGTCGCGGCATTCGCTCATTGAGAAGAAATCGCCCCACTGGCTGATCGATTTCAATAACGAGCCGTCTTTAGCCGCAGCTACGATTTCCCGGACGTGCCGGATATCGTCGGGAATGGGCCGGTACCCGTGTTCGGCGATCAAGGCACGCGCGGCGACGACGTTCTGTCGGGCCAATTCACTGTAAAGGCCGATTTGCATCGCGCCGTCAGGGCGCAATAGCGACAGCAGGATCCGCCAACCGGCCCAGGGATCGGCCATGTGGTGCAGCACGCCAGAGGAGTCGATGAAGTCGAATGTGCGGCCGAGCGATCCGAGCTTCATGATGTCGGCTTGCGCGAACTCGATATTCTTCAAACCGAGACCATCCGCCATGCGCTTTGCGTAGCCGAGACTGGAAAGGCTGAGATCGACTGCGAGAAACCGAGCCTGGGGCGCCTTCCGCGCAAAGGCGAGCGTAAAAAATCCGGTGCCACAGCCGGCGATCAGGACATCGGCGACCGGTGTAGGACGGCGCGCGAGAATCGTCGGTTGCATCGCAGGGCCGTTTTTAATCCAGCGCGGATAGGGATTTTCCTCGTATTGCGAACGGACGACCCGCGAAATCTCATCGTCAATGGCGGTCAGGGCAGGCAGTGAGGCCTTGATCCGGCGTTCTTCCGCGGGCTCCTCGATCTGCTGAACGATCAGATCGCCGACCGCGTGCGGCCAAGATTTTCCGAGCAGACGTTCCGCGTTGTAGAGCTCATGCAGCGGCTGGTAGGCGCCGAGCACGGCAAGGTGCAGCGGCGATAGGGAGCCACCGGCGCCGAGCGCGGCGTCGACTGAATCGCGCAAAGTCTTCGCTCGGGCGCTTTCGTCGTCCGTTATCGAGAAAACATACTGATTGATAAAGCACTGCCGCGCGATGGCGCCGCAAAAATTGAGCAGATGCCCGTCTGGCTCGACGTGTTTTGGATCCCCTGCGGTCACCGCACGGAGCAGCGCATAACGCACATTGGCGATCAGGCGCTCGAGCCCGAGATCGGTGATCGGATCGCACTCCAGAATGCTGCGGAACAACTCGTCCTCGGCCAGCAGCCCGATTTCGCGATGCGTCGAGAATATCCTTTGCGGCGAGGCGTTCGGGCCATAGGCGGTCGGCGCGCCCGATCATTTCGCTGATGCGCGGATCAAGCTTGATGAGGCTGATGCCAGCTCGGGACAGCTCGCGCGGTGCGGTCCAGGCTCCCGCAAGTGCCCGCCCCACGAGCTTTCTGAATCGCCCATTGCGGTCCGCGGTGAAATTGGCAAAGGCCGCACATTGCGCGAACAAGGCCTTGCCGGTCTCCGTTTCGCTCGATTTGACGGCGCTGGCAGCGGTCAATAGTGCTGATTGCACGTCACCGGATGAGACGTAGGCTGTGGCAAGCCCTTCAAGGCCGCCAGGAAGATCCGGCTTCAGCGCCAGGGCCCGCTCAATATGGCTGATGGCTTCGCGCGATTGCCCTTGCGCCAGCATTGCGGTTCCCAATCCTGCTAGCGCTTCCGGGTGGTTTGGCGTGAGCACCAAAACCTGCCGATAATTCGCGGCTGCCGCATCGAACCGCTGCTGCTCTGAGAGCATATTAGCGAGGTTGAATCGCGCCTCCGGCGAATTCGGGCTCAACGTAAGCGCGCGCTCATAGCAAGCGATGGCTTCAGAAAGGCGGCCCTGTTCGCGACGCACATTGCCGAGATTAAGATGCGCGAGCGCGTAATCGCTGCGCAGTGCGACGGCGGACTCGAGATGTGACGCCACGTCATCCGTGCGGCCGACCACGCGATACGCGAGCGCGATGTTGTAGTGATATTCAGCCTTGCGACTGTCAGCGGCGATGGCTTCTTCCATCAGTTCGGCAGCCGCCGCCGCGTTGCCGGCATTGAGCACGATCAGGCCCAGATTATGCAGGCTGTCCGCGTGGTCGGGAGACTGCGCCAGGATGGTGCGATAACGGCGTTCTGCTTCGGCGAGCGCGCCGCTCTGGTGCAGTACCACCGCGGCATTGAACTGAGCCGCGATTGTGCCCGGGGTGGCCGCGAATGGCGATTTGGGTGGTCGCGAGCCGCGCTGTCGGCCAGGGGGCATGTCGCGGCTCATCTCACGCTCATTTCGCGGCTTTGGGTTCCGATTCGGACTTTTGGTGGATCGTGGCCGGAATTTCGCCGTGCAAACTGGCGGAGAGGAAGGGATTCGAACCCTTGATACGGCTTTAGACCGTATAACGGTTTAGCAAACCGCCGCCTTCAGCCACTCGGCCACCTCTCCGGACGCGGAAATGCTTATAGTTTCAACATTTATGCGTCAATTCAAAGAACTTCGACCAGGCATATTGGAACGCAGATATTGCAATTCAACGTCGCCATGTCTGGCCGCGCCCGGCCGGGGTCGCGGAAACCGTGACGGCTGGCTGAGCTTTCTAGGCTGCGCGCGCTTCATGGCAAGTCCCCGCGCATACTCGCCAATCTTCTTGTCGCAATGCGCGCCGCGCTTGATCTTGCATTGATCCGGCGCGCCGTCGCGCGCGGCATCGTGGGGTCGACACGCATACCTCTGCGCCGGCATCCGTCCCTTTTATCTATGGCCTCGCGGTCACCATTCATTGGATCGATCCGCGTTGACGCTGCTGACAATTCGGCGGTTCGGAATCAGCGCGAAATCCGCCCTCGTCAACTCATGCGGCGCAAAGGCGGCGCTGCCGAGACGCAAGGGCGCGACGTATTTGGAGCGCCGATCAATCATGTGACGTCGTTTGGACTGGCTCAGATCGGGCCTTCCAGCCGTCAATGTAACTAATTGATTGTGAACCATTAAATGGTCGCCTTCCGAGGCGGGCGTCATGCGCCCGTCGCACAGCCAGGCGGCACCGTCTGCGTGTTTTTTGCGCAACACCTCCCTGAATTCGGTCCAAGCGGACTGTGACTTGGGCAGTTCTTCATTGCGCCGAGGAACTCGTTGGTTAATGTGATGGTGCGACGGAGGGGGGAACCCCAAGTCGACCCGTCCGGTGTTTTCGGGACAGTGAGAAGACCGGGTGGTTTGGGGACCAAAGGGGACTTTCCAGGGGTGTATGCCACCCGACGGAGCGAACCCTCCCACGGCAACAACTGGAGGTTCAAAATGAAGATGGTGAAAAGCCTCCTCCTCGGATCCGCAGCGGGTTTAGTTGCGGTGACAGCAGGTCAGGCAGCTGATCTTCCCGTCAAGGCCAAGCCGGTCGAATACGTGAAGGTCTGCAGTCTCTACGGGGCAGGATTCTATTATATGCCCGGCACCGATCTCTGCTTGAAGATCGGCGGCTGGGTACGTGCTGAAATTGGCTGGGGCTACAACGGCAGCCTGACCTGGGGTCCGTTCAACGGCAACGTGAACAACCGGACCACCAGCAATCTGGTCATGCGCGCCCGCGGTTACATCACCGCTGACGCTCGTGAGCAGACTGCCTACGGCACGGCTCGCGGTTACATCGCGGTCGGTATCAACACCACTGACGTGGGTTTGAACACCGCGGCCAACCAGTTCAGCGCCAACCGCGCCTTCGTGCAGTTCGCCGGCATCACCGCTGGTCTGTCGCAGTCGTTCTACGACTACTACAGCGTGCCGGCGGCGTCGTATAACGGCGACTATGCTGCGTCAGACACCGGCGATCCGGGCTGGTGGGTGTTCGGCTACACCGCGCAACTCGGCAATGGTCTGTCGGCGAGCCTGTCTATGGAAGAGCGTCGCACGACTCAGATCATCGATACGTCGGGCGTGCTTCCCGGTAATACCAGCGGCTCCATCGCAGCCGGTGGCTTCACGACCACGATCGCTGGCGTCAGCGCAAACAATGGTGCGTATGGCGGCCAGCAGGTCGGCGATATCGTCGGCAATCTCCGGCTCGACCAGGCTTGGGGCGGCGCGCAGATCATGGGCGCGTTGCACCAAGACAACGCCACCAACTTCAGCCTGACTCCAGGCACTGCCCCGGCCCAGGCCCTCGGCAATGTCGGCTATCCAGGTAACAAATGGGGCTGGGCGGCTGGTGCCGGCTTGCGCCTGAACTTCCCGATGATTGGCGAGGGCGACTACATGCAAGCCCAGGTCAACTACAGTGAAGGCGCGGCGCGTTACGTCTTTTTCACGCCGAACTCGAACTGGGGCAAGATCGATCAGGGCAATCTGGCCTATGGCGTGCTGAGCGACTGCGTCTACGGCGGCGCCACTTCCACGTTAAACACCACGAGCTGCAACCAGACGACGGCGTGGGGCTTCAATGCGTCCTACGAGCATCACTGGAGCCCGGCTTGGCAGACCTCGGTGTACGGTGGTTGGGATGCCGTGAGCTATAACAGCCAGGCCAACGCGCTGTTGTGCAGTGCGGCCGGCTTTGGTACCGGTGCGGGTACTGGTGCTATCGCTGGTGTAGGCTGCAACAACGACTGGTCGGCCTGGTTCGTCGGCTCGCGTACGCAGTGGAACGTTTCAAAGACCTTCTACATGGGCGTTGACGTCATGTACATGGATCTTCAGAGCGCGACCACTGGCGCTGCTACGGGTACGGGCGGTTATGCCGCCGCCACCACCGGTGCCGTGGCCACGGAAAAGTCCTCCAGCAACTGGCAGGTCCGCTTCCGCATGCACAAAGACTTCCTGCCTTGATCGTCTGATCAAGGTTTGAGTTCCGGTAACCCCGGCGGGATCCACTCTGCCGGGGTTATTTTTTTGGCGGACAAAAGTATCAGCCGGAAGGATAGGAGGCCGGTCGCTGCCGAATCACTGGTTTTGTCCGGCCCCCCAGGTTAGGTAGCTGACAGCAGGCAGGCTGAGCCGAACGCTCGATCGGATGGCGTTCGCCTCGGTGAGGGCCGTCTGGACGCCAACGGCGTCGAAGATCACTGGCTTGGGCACTGCGAAGGCGCGCCGGGCGAGCTTGCAAGAACTCGCCCAGAGAAGGTCTTCAGTGGTTGAACACCGGCAGGTTTCGTCGGTGGGATACGTCCTATTCGAGGATTCACGGTGAATCCCCTGGTTCATCAAACCCAAGGCCGGATGAGGCAACGGCAAAAGCTTGCGGTAGCTCGCCGCGTTGATGCCGTTCCCACATCCCGACATAAGCTGCCTCCATGGAGCGGGTCGAGCGCCCGGTGTCGAACAAGGAGATGTTGCGACTGTTGCCGAGCTTGGCCTTGACGGTTGCAAGAAGCGCGGCGTCCTGCGCCAGCCTGAGCGCCAGGCCCTCGTAACCTTCGAGCGTTTCTGCGACGAGTTCGGACAGGCCTGCCGCGCGGAGTATGCTCGCGGCGACTCGCGCCGCGAAGGTCGAGCCGAGGCAGGTGACGACCGGAAGCCCGGCCCAGAGCGCATCGGTCGCTGTCGTGTGCGCATTGCAGGGCAGCGTATCGAGACTCAGGTCGGCCAGCCTGTGGCGGGCCAAATGGTCGGCGACCGGCATTTTGCCGGCAAAGATCAATCGTTCCGGCGCGACGCCGCGCTGGCGCGCTTCGCGTTGCAGATTTGCCGTGGCGGTCGGACTCGCCTCCAGCAGCCATAAAACACTGCCGTCGACGGCCCCGAGGAGACGCATCCACATGTCGAATATCTCGGGCGTGATCTTATAATTGCTGTTGAAGCAGCAGAACACGAAACCGGAGTCTGGCAATCCGCATTGGGCGCGGGTCGGCGTGCGATCGGAAATCACCAGCCGGTCATCGGTAATGAAGTAGCTGTCCGGCATGAAAACGACCTGTTCGCTGAAGAAGGCGAGGTCGTGCTCCGGGATCACCGTCCGGTCGGCGATGATGTAGTCGATAAAGGGCGCGCCCATCGTGCCGGGATAGCCCATATAGTTGACCTGAACAGGAGCGGCCCGCCGCGCCAGGACATTGAGCCGGTTGTCGGCCGTGAAGCCCATCAGGTCGACGGCGATATCGATCTCGCTGCGGCGCAAGAGCTCGGCGATCTCCTGATCGTTGTTGCCGGCAACATCGACGAAATGCTCGAACGCGTCCTTTAGCCGTCGTCGCATCGGCGAATTGCGCTCGGCGCCGAACGATATGGCCGTGACCTCGAAGCGCGACCGGTCGTGCCGTTCGAACATGCCGGCCAGCAAATAGGCCATCGCGCTTTCGTGGAAATTGTTCGAGAGATAGGCTAGGCGTATACGACCATGACGATAGACCTCGCCGCGCCAAATCGACGGAACGGCCGGCTGGTCCTGCACGTAGCGCCTCGCGCATTGTAACTGGTCGGCGGGTGACGATGGAATGGCGACAAGCACGAAGGGAACGCTAGCCGGTTTTCCGTCGCGCACCATGGCCAGAAGCTCTGCGACGTCGGTGTCCAGACCGGTCCAGTCCGACATATAGAGCTTAGCGTTGAGGCGCAGGCCGGCCACGTAGGGAAGGTCGCCGTCGAGCCGGAACGCATGGTCGTAAGCGGCGAAGGCATCGTCATAACGCTGGAGCTTCGTGAAGGCGTTGCCGCGGTTCGACCAGGCTTCGGCGAGATCGGGTCTGAGCGCCAGCGCACGATCAAAGGCGGCAAAGGCGTCGTCGTAGCGGCCAAGATCGGCAAAGACATTTCCCCGGCCGAGCCATGCTTCTGCCAGATCGGGCTTTAAGTGCAGCGCCCGATCATAGGCAGCGAATGCTTCGTTGTAGCGCTTAAGACCGGTATGGACGTTGCCGCGACCGAGCCACGCTTGTGCCAGATCAGGCGCCAAGCTCAATGCTCGATCATAGGCTGCCAAGGCCTCGTCGTATTGTTTGAGATCGGCATGGACATTGCCGCGGCCGAGCCACGCTCCTGCAAGATCCGGCTTCAAAGTCAAAGCCCGGTCGTATGCAGCAAATGCCTTTTCGGGCTGTCCCAGGTCGGTATGAAGGTTGCCGTAGGCAATCCAAGCGTCCACCGCTTGCGGCTTTAGGCCGAGCGCCCGGTCGTAGGCAGAAAGCGCCTCTTCAAATCGTTTGGTTTTCGCCAGCGCGTTCCCCTTGTTGTAATAAGCTTCGGCATAGTCCGGATTGAGTGCAATGGCCTTGTCGAAATCGGCGATTGCTTCGTCATGCCGGTTAAGGTCGTTGAGCACCGTGCCGCGATTATTCCAGCTATCGACGGCTTGCGGATTGATGCGCAGCGCTTGGCTGAAACGATCGAACGCTTCGGCGGGTCGGTGGAGCGCCTTCAGCGCAATCCCATAATTGTACTAGCGTTGCGTCGGAGTCCGGATATTCCTTCAACGCGCGCTGCAAAAAGCTTTCCGCTTCGGCAAACCTGGCGCGCAGTATCAGAACGACTGCGAGGATATTGAGCGCGGCGATGTGTTTGGGTTCGCTGCGCAAGACATCCTTGAACAAACGTTCCGCATCCTCGAAATTGCTCGCTTGAAGTGCAACCATGGCGCGCTGGAATGTCGCGTTGCCGGCGAAATTTACTGCCAACGCTGGCCCCATCGTTTCGAAGCGGCTGCTTGCGATTCGGCTGAATCGCTGCTTTGACCCAAACGGCACCGGCCATCGCCGCCGTTGCAGTCCGCGAATGTATCGGCCACGCCACGACCAAGCAATTGTTATACGCGGTGCCGACTTGATAGTTTACATATGCATTTCAATATCTTATGTCGCCCGTGTCGCTGCCGAAAATTGGGGCCGTATGGCCGGATCACGCCCGCGACGCGAAAAATTCGGAGCATGCCAGATGGACGCGGGCGATCACCTCGCCCCATGATTCGCCGTGATTCTGCCGGAACAGGCGGGCGCTCGGATACCAAGGGCTGTCGTGGCGATCCAACAGCCAGCGCCAGTCGGCATTGAATGGCAGCAACACGAAGACGGGCTTGCCCATCGCACCGGCCAGATGTGCCACCGCCGTATCGACGGCAATGACCAGATCCAGGCAATCGATGATCGCTGCGGTATCCGCGAAGTCCTGCCATTGGCCCGCAAGGGAAATGAACTGAGGATGTGACGGCGACGGTACATGCTCGTGTTGCAGGGAAACCCAATGTGCGCCCGCGGAAAACAGCGGCGCCAATAGATCGAGATCGATCGATCTGTTGCGGTCATTCTTGTGCGCCGCGCTGCCTTTCCAGGCGATACCAATTCGCGGCGCGGCATTTGCGGGCAGACGTGCATCCCAACTCTGGCGCAAGTGCCGATCGGCAAAGATATAGCGCGGTTCGGCCGGAATGCTCTCAAGCCTCGTCGCCAAAGCCAGCGGCAAACTCATCATGGGGCAGTGATAGTCGAAATGCGGCGGTACTCCGGCTGCTTCGATAAACTCGATCTCCGAACCCTGCTGCGCGAGGAGACGGCGCAGCGGCTCCTGCACCGACATGACGGCTTTTGCTCCGCGCGCCTTGAGCAGCTCGCCGTAGCGATAAAACTGTATTGTGTCGCCAAATCCCTGTTCGCAATGAACAAACAGAGTTCGGTTTGAGATATCCTCTCGTCCGAGCCAGAGAGGCTGTGCGAACGAGCGATTGCCGACCGGGACCGGAAGCCTCTTGCGCCATTCGTGGAGGCGCCAACCTTCCTCGAAGTGGCCCATCTGCAGATGGCAATAGGCCTGATTGGCATAGGACTCGGCGCGCTCAGGGTGAAGCTTTACTGCTGTGGCATACCCACTGATCGCTTCATCGAGGCGCAGCAAATCTTGCAGCACCGCAGCGCGGTTATGGTGGGCGTCGGCATAGTCGTGGCGTAGCGCAATTGCCCGATCAAAACTCGCCAGCGCATCATCCAATCGGTACAAATCGTGCAGCGCCATGCCGCAATTGTAGAAGGCACCGGCGTAATGAGGATCGAGCGCGATGGCCGCTTCGTAGCTTACGACCGCGTCGCCGGAGCGCCGCAGGTCGTTGAGAACGGTGCCCCGGTTATTGTGTGCGCGCGCATTGTTCGGTTTCAGCGCAATGGCCTGATCAAAGCTCGCAAGCGCAACATCGAGACGGCCGAGTTCCTGCAGCACGATGCCGCGGTTGTTGTGGCATTCGGCGTAATGCGGATTGAGGCCGAGCGCGCGATCGAAACTGACAAGCGCCTCTTCGTGCCGTCCGAGACTCACAAGCGCAATGCCGCGGGAATTATGAGCCTCGGCAAAGCCGGGATTGACCGCGATGGCAGCGTCGAATGCCTGCATCGCTTGAACAGGGTCGCCCGATCTCTGCAGGAATACGCCGCGCTCATAATGGGCTTGTGCAGTCACTGTCGCTGGCCTGCAATTGCGATTGGTGCAAAAGGGTGTTGGAATGTACTGAAACTGATACTACGAAGACAATCGGTATTGGAACCCCTCGACGGTCGCGAGGTATTGGTTGAAGGTCGTTCGCAGTGACTTTGTCTAACACGATCATTTCGGCAATTCGGCGCAATGGACGGCACGCGGAGTTGAATTCGTGAGCTCCGTGACAGAGGTGTTCCCGAACTTTGCGGCGGCGCTCGCGGCCTGCGGCGTTGGCTACAGTAATGGCGACATCGCCGACGTGATTGCGTGCAAGACGTCGCTTGCTTTTGATAGCCGACGGATCGCGCCGGAACAGGCACTCAATTCGATCGTCGCCGTCGGCACCTGCGCCGCGGAAATTGTTGCCCGGCCTTTGCGGGTTTTGGACTTCGGCGGCGGATGCGGCTTCCACTATTTCAGAGTGAGTCAAGCGGTCCGTACGCCCTTGCGCTGGGCCGTCGTCGAAACCGCGACCATGGCGCAACGCGCGACCAAGCTCGCCGACGGTCGCTTTGACGTCTTCTCGACGACAGAAGATGCGGTCAAAGCTCTCGGCGAAATTGACCTCGTCCATGCGTCGAGCGCGATCCAATACGTTCCCGATCCCCTGGAGACGCTTAGGTCTCTTGCGTCCCTGCGTGCTCGCTTCTTTGCTCTCATTCGCTTTCCCATATGGAACGCGCGACAGCTCGTCGGCGTGCAGAGATCGCGATTATCAGGAAATGGCATCGGTCCAATGCCGCCGGGCCTGCCGGACCGTGAGGTCGCGTATCCCGTAACCTTCGTCAATTTCGATGAAATGTTACGGACATTGTCGCAATACGATGTTGTATTGTCGATGGCCTCGCCCAGTTCGAACTATGAGTTTCGTGGGCAGCTCGTGCCGGGCGCGAGTTTGATATTTCGCTCAAAATCAACGTGACGTGTTTCGTCTGTTTGCAGCGGCATGGCGCATTGGAAGGCCGTGCTGTCCGCGAGACGCGCTGACAACGGAATCATTGTTGCGATGAGGCCATTGACGGCACGGACGTAGCCCTTATAGGGCATCCGCGCGCAGTGACGCGACAGCGGCATCGCACTTGCAAGCGAAGTCCGCGATTTTCTGGAGCAGCGCATCGCCGGCAAGCAGAGGAACGTGGCCTTGGTCTGGTATCTCAATGACATCCAGCGCTGGATTGTGCTCCTTCATCTGCCTTAGTGTCTCGACCGAAAGGAGGTCGGAGTTCGCGCCGCGGATAACCAAGACCGGCACGCCCGCGAGCGCGTCAAATTGGGCCCACATCGTCGGCAGCGGGTGGTCGAAATCGAGATCGGCCAATGTCTGCGCAATCCGTTCATCATAGGTTGGCACCAGCGCGCCATCGGCAGTCTTCCATCCACGCTTGGCCGCGGCCAGCCAGTCGGCTGCGGTCAGCTTCGGGAATTGGGCGCTGAACAGGTTGCGAAGGATCTCGGCGCCCTCGTCGAAGCTGCGCGGCTGCGGCAGCTTGCCGGCATAGCTCTTGATGCGGACCAGTCCAGTCGGTTCGACCACCGGTCCAATGTCGTGCAGGACCGCGCCGGCGAGGAAGGCCGGATGCGCTACCGCGAGCAGCATGGTGAGGATGCCGCCGCGCGAACTACCGAAAAAGACCGCTTGGCTGATGCCGAGCGTTGCAAGGACCGTGACGACATCGCCGAGTTCGGTCGCCACATTGTAGTTTTCCGGGTTCTTGTCGTATTCGGATTGGCCGCGGCCGCGTGAATCGATGGCGATGACGCGCCGCTTCGGGCCGCCTCCGGCGCCGGCATTTGCCAGGACCGGCGCCAGCGCGTCAAAGTCGCTAACCGTGCGCGCCAAGCCTGGCAGACAGACGACCGGCAGGAGCGGCGCAGTCCGCGAACCGCATTCGCGCACATGCAGGCGCAGTCCGTCCTGCGCACTGACAAAGACACTGCGCGGACCGGGATCGCCTTGCGAATTGTTTTGCATGCCGGCGCTCGACATCTTTGCCGGCCGGTTTTCGCGGCAGGAGAGAACCCCGAAAACGCGGCAAAGCGCGCCCAATGTAATGACGCGGGCAGGGCAGTGCAATCAGCTGAGGAACGCGGGTCGTTTCTAGATTATGTTTTACTATCAATAGTTTACGGACATCAAATTGCCGTCGACGGGGATGACGGCTAGCCGCCGCGGTGCAAGTCGGCTTCGATCAGGAGCTTGGGATTGTTCTCGATGACGGCGCGATAGACCTGCATGTTCTCGATCACGCGCTCGACATAGTTTCGCGTTTCCGAGATCGGGATGCGCTCGATCCAGTCGATCGGGTCGACCTTGGGATCGCGCGGGTCGCCGTATTGTTCGATCCATTCCTTGGCCCGGCGCGGCCCGGCATTATAGGCGGAGAACGCGAGGATATAGGAGCCGCGCCACGACGCGATATCGTTGCCGAGTTCGGCGCTGCCGATCTGCGCATTGTAAATGACATCGTCCTTCAGGCGGCGCTGGTCGAAAGTGACGCCAAACCGCTTGGCGGTGTCGCGACCGGCCGCCGGCGTCACCTGCATCAGGCCGATCGCATTGGCGCTCGACACCACGCGCGGATTGAAGGCGCTTTCCTGCCGCGCGATCGAATAGACCACGCATCGCTCGACCGGCGGCCCGATCGGCTGATATTCCGGCACGCCGAAATTGGGAAACGCGTAACGTTCCATCGGATAGCCGCGGCCGAGCGCCAGCTTGCCGATCAAGAGCGTCGCGCGCGCGTCGTTGTGGCGCGCCGCGACGTCGGCAAGCGCCACCAAGGCGCCGAGATCGCTCGCCTTGTCGCCGAGATCGGCGGCCATCGAGGCGATCAGGTCGCGATTATCGATGGCATAAAGAATGTCGAACACGCGCGCGAGTTCAAGCATGCGGTGCTCGGCCGACGGATCCGGCAATTCGCGCAGCGTTACTTCGTCGAGGCCAAGCCGCGCGCGCGCGAGCTGACCGTAATAGGCGGTCGGATAGCGCGACGCCGCCTCGAACAGCGAGCGTGCATCATGATCGCGGCCCAAGGCCTCGGCGGCGCGGGCCTGCCAGTAATACGAGCGCCCGAGCGTGATCGGGTTTGTGGCGCCATCGGCGACGCGCGCAAAATGCGCCATGGCGATGCCCGGCTCGCGCAGGAAGCGGAAGGCGATCCAGCCGGCGGTGAAATGTTGCTCGGCGCGGAAATTCTCGCTGTTCGGCGGTGCGGCGCCGTTGGCGACGTCATAGGCGAGCTTGGGCTCGTCGAGATCGAGCAGCTTGCGCGAGATAAGCCGGCGCTCGACCCACCATGGATCGGGGTTGGCGATCTTTGCCGGATCGCGCGGCGCCGCAAGCAGCCACTGCGCGGCTTCCTTGATCTTGTTGTCACGCCGCAGCACTTGGATGCGGCTGAACATATAACCGGGCTCCTGACGCGCTGCTTCGGGCACGGCGTCGAGCAGCGCCTTGGCGTTGCCGGCCTGATTGATGACCGCGGCGCGCGCCTTGGCAAGCGTAACCGCCGTGGCGTTGAGATGCTGCGCCGCGCGCAAGCCGGCGTCGTCGTCATCGACATAGAGCCGTGCGTCCATGCGCACCGCGTCGTCCTCGGGCGTGATCAGGCCGGCGAAGGCTGCGCGCGCCTGCGCTTCAAGATCCGCCGAGAAACCGTCGCTGCGCCACGTTTCGCGCAACGCGGCCGCGGCGCCGGCGTTGTCGCCCTGTGACATCAGCGCGCGCACCAGGGCAAAATGTCCTTTGACGGTGTGCGGCGGCTCGGAGCGGAAAAAACCGATAACCGTCTGCGGGTCGGCGCGTTCTTCCCAGAGCACGCCTTCGGCACGACGGCGCAACAATGCGATGTTCGGCCAGCTCGGATTGGCAGCAATGAAATTGACGTAGCGGGACAGGTCGCTTGAGCCGCTGTCACTGCGCAGGATCACCCATTCCACGAGCTTGCGCGCCAGCGGATCGGAAATCGTGCCCTCGATATTGGTGGCGTCGTCAGTCCGATTTTTGGCGACCAGTTCGATCGCCTGCTTGACGGCGGTGATATCCATCGGCGCGGTCGACGAGGTCGTTGTCGTCGCCATGGGCAGCACCGGCGTCTGCGGAACTGAGGGACGCAGCGGGACGGTCCCGGGGCCAGCCGAGACCGGGACCATCGGCATTGTGCCGGTCGAGAGCGAGCCGCGCATGGCCGGGCCGGTTCTGTTGACGCTCGACTTCTGCGTGGCGAGCTTGGCTGCAGAGCCCGTCTTGCCGCTCGTCTTCTCGGCGGCTTTACCGGTCGGTTTGGCGGCCGGCTTCGAGCTGATCTTGGTATCGGATTTGCTCTCGGTCTTGGCTCCGGCCGTCTTGTTTTTTGTTTTGTCCGCAGTCTTGTTTGACTTGGTGTCGGCCTTCGTACTGGCTTTGGCGTCGGTCTTGGCTGGCGTCGTGGCGGTGGGCCGTGAACTCGGGACCGGCACCGCATTGGTGCTCGTCGATGTCTGTGCCGAGGCGCAGGTCAATGCGCCACATGCCAGGATGCCGCAAGCGGCAAGCAGGACTGTAAGCCGAGTTTCCCGCACGTGGCCTCCTGCCGCGAATGCGCAGCTCTTCGCCCGGTAAGATTGAGAAAAGCCTAACCGGCGACAATTTACAGTTTTACGGCAAAAGCGGGGCCACGAGCCGGCAGCGCCCTCACACCTGAAGATGTGTGCGGAAAAGCGAATCTCCAGAGGGCGATTGTAGGCCGATTGCGACAGGTTCGTCGAAGGAAAGCGCCGGCAACGTGCGGCGGGGTGGCGCAGCGCCGCATTCGGCTGCTAAAACCTGCAGGGGTCGAAATTGGGTCGCAAAAGCCGCGCTTGGGCCCAAATCGCCGCAGACGAGGGCGCCTTGGTGGGGATTGTTCGCTCTGTAGGAACTATTCATGGCAGTGATTGACGATGCGCTGACCGCCCATCGCAATGGCGACATTGCCAGGGCCGAAATGCTTTACCGCGCGGTCTTGAAGGCCGATGGCCGCCACTTCGACGCGTTGCACATGCTCGGCGTTCTCTGCGCCCAGCGCGGCAATCTCGCCGAGGCGGAACAACATCTGAGCGCGGCCCTCGCGGTCGACCAGGCCGTACCGCCGTGCCTGCACAATTATGGAAGGGTGTTGTCCGGCGTCGGACGCCACGATGAGGCGGTCGCAGCCTTCAACAAGGCGCTCGCGCTCGCTCCTAACTACGTGCCGGTCTATTTGGATCGCGGCAATGCGCAAATGGCGACCGGCCGCCTGCAGGACGCGCTCGCGAGCTATGACCAGGCACTGGCGCTCGAACAGCGCTTCCCACCGGCCTATTACAACCGCGGCATCGTGCTCGAACGGCTCAACCGTCACGCTGAGGCGCTGTCGAGCTACGAGCGCGCCGTGGCATTGCATCCGAACTATGCCGAGGCCGAAACCAATCGCGGCGGCGTATTGGCGCGGCTCGGCCGGTATCAGGACGGGCTCAACGCCTGTGATCGCGCGCTGGCGCTTTCTCCCGATCTGGCGCCTGCGCATTGCAATCGCGCCATTGCGCTCGACGGGCTCGGACGGGGCGCGGAGGCGCTGCAAAGCTGCACGCGCGCTGTGGCGCTTGATCCGCGCTTCGCACAAGGCCGCGGCTTCCAAGCTTCCCTTTTTATCAAGGCCGGACGCTTCGCGGAGGCGCTGCAAAGCTGCGACCGGGCGCTGGCGCTTGATCCCAACAACGCACAGACGCATTGCGATCGTGCCGTCGTCCTCGCCAAGTTCGCGCGCTATCAGGAGGCGCAGGAAGCCTGCGAGCGCGCGCTCACGCTCGATCCGAACCATGCGGAGGCTCATTCCAATCGGGCCTACATCCTGGAGCGGCTTCGGCGCTATCCGGAAGCGATCGAGGCTTGCGATCGTGCGCTTGCGCTCAGCCCGGACTTGGTGCCGGCGCACTGCAATCGCGGTGTTGTCTTGACGAAGCTCAACCGTTTTGCCGACGCGCTCGAAAGCTTCGATCGCGCCGCCGCCGTCGATCCGAACGTTGCGCAATTGCATTGCAATCGCGGCACAACACTGCGCCATATGAATCGGCTCGATGACGCCATGGCGACTTTCCAGAAGGCGCTCGGGCTCGACCCCGGCTCCGCCGACGCGCATTTCAATCTCGGCGAGCTGCGGCTGCTGCGCGGCGATTTCACCGGTGGCCAGCCGGAATACGAATGGCGCTGGCAAAGCGGACCCGCAATTCCCAATCTGCGTCAATTCTCGCAGCCGCTATGGCTCGGTGCCGAGCCGCTTGCCGGCAAGACCATCTTGCTGCACAGCGAACAGGGCCTCGGCGACACCATTCAGTTCTGCCGCTATGCGCCGCTGGTTGCCGCGCGCGGCGGCCGCGTCCTACTCGAAGTCCAAGCCTCGCTCGTCGAGCTTCTGAAAAATCTTCCGGGCGTGGCGCAAGTGGTCGCCAAAGGCGCTGTCCTGCCCGCTTTCGACGTGCAGTGCCCGCTGGCGAGCCTGCCGCTTGCCTTCGCCACGCGGATCGAGACGATCCCGGCCGATATTCCTTATCTGTCCGCCTCCGCGGCGCTTCGCGACAAATGGCGGCCCAAAATTGATGCGGGCGGCGCAGGCCTGAAGGTCGGCATTGCCTGGGCGGGTAATCCCAATCTGCCCAACGACCACATCCGCTCGATCGATCTTCAATCCATGGCGGCGTTGTTCGGTACTCCCGGCGCGCGGTTTTTCAGTTTGCAAAAAGAGCTTAGGGAAGGGGACGCTGCGCTGTTGCGCGCCTCTCCACAAGTTGCGCATTTGGGTGAGGCGATGGAGTCCTTCGCCGATACGGCGGCGATCGTTTCTCTTCTGGACGTGATCATCTCCGTCGACACCGCAGTCGCACATCTCGCCGGCGCGCTGGGAGCGAAGACCTGGGTCCTGGTGCCCTATGTCGCGGAATGGCGCTGGCTGCTCGATCGCTCTGACAGCCCCTGGTATCCGACCGCGCGGCTGTTTCGGCAGCCGGCGCTCAACGACTGGACCGCCGCGGTGGCGGCGGTCGGCGAGGCGTTGCTGGAAGTCGCTCAAGCTGGCCGAGCGCAGGCCGATGCCGGCAAAGTTTCCGCGTGAGGCAGGCTTTGCCGCGCAGCCGGCCCGGCTTTCAAGGCAAGCTTCGAACGCGTATAAATCCGCACCGCCGGGAAGGCGCGCTGCCGCACGAGAATATTGAGCCGTTCAGCGAGTAAGACGTGAAAGATATTTCCTACATCGCCGCATTTCCGAAGTCGGGCATCACCTATCTCAACTTCATGCTGTTCCATGTCCTGTTCGACCGGCCGCAGGACGCGCGTCTGATCGACCGCGACTACATCTTCGACATGCATGAAAGCCTGGCACGGGTGCCCCCAACCAGCGCCGAACCGCGCTATGTGAAGACTCACTTCTCCTACGGCCCGCAAATCCCGCTCCGCGATCGCGCAGCGCGCGCGGTCTATCTGCTGCGCGACCCGGTCGACGTCATGATGTCGGTGTGGGACTTCAAGCACCTGACCGGCGAGGATGGTCTGCTCGACGCCACGCCGGCGCAGCGCGAAGCCATCTTCCAGCGCTTTTGCCAGCACTGGCTGAGCACCGGCGGTCTGATCTATCCCTGGGCCGGAAGCTGGAAGGCCAATGTCGGCTCATGGCTCGATCAGCGCGACCTGCCGCTTCTGGTGGTGCGCTACGAACAACTCAAGGCCAAGCCGTTCGAGGAATTGCGGCGGGTGTTGAACTTCCTCGGCCGTGAGGCAAGCGACGAGCGCGTCGCCGCCGCAGTCGAGGCCGGCAAGCCAGAAAATATGCGCAAGCTCGAGGCGGAGGAGATCAAGGCGGGTGTCTCCGGCGTGTTCTACCGGCCTGAACTGTCGCGCGGCTATGCCCAGGGCCACCGTTTCGTCGGCCGCATGCACGGCGGATCGTCGGAGAAGATTTTGAGCCCGGCGGCACGGCAGGTTGCGGAGCAGATGTTCGGTCCGGTGGTCGCGCGCGCCAAGACGCTCGCCGGTTAACAACGCATCGGGGTGGCGGTGAAGGAAATTTACTGCACCTATTTCGATCACAACTATCTCAGCCGCGCCACGCTGATGATCGAGTCGCTGCGCCGCTACGATCAGTCGCCGATCTATGTGCTGGCGCTGTCGGATCTGGGCGGGACGGTGTTGCGTGAGCTCGCATTGCCCAATGTGGAGATCGTACCGCTGGCGCAGCTCGAAGCGGCTTATCCCGAACTCGCTCCGCTCAAACAGTCGCGCAAGATTGTCGAATATTATTTCACGCTGTCGCCGTTTCTGCCGCACTACCTGTTCGCCAATACCGACGCCGAGCGCATCACCTATATCGACGGTGACCTCTATTTCTTTTCCTCGCCGCGGCCGGTGGTCGATGGTTTCGGCGAGGCGTCGGTCGCGATCACGCCGCATCGCTTCTCCTTCGACTACCGCAATCACCTGATCTACGGCCGCTTCAATGTGGCTTGGATCACCTATCGCCGTAACGCCGAAGGGCTCGGCTGCCTCGATACCTACAAGGCCGAATGCACCGCCTGGTGCTATGATCGCGCCGAGGACGGCAAGTTCGGCGACCAGAAATATCTCGACGCCTGGCCGGGGCGCTATCCGGCGCTCAAGATCATCGAGCACAAGGGCTTCAATCTCGCGATCTGGAACGTCGGCAATTACATGATGCGCGTGAAGAACGGCGCCGTCATGATCGACGACGACCCGCTCATTTTCTATCACTTCGCCTCGACCCAGATCGCGCCGGACGGGACGGTGCGCGTGCCGGTCTCCGCGCGCGGCGGCCGCAGCCAGGCGGTGCTGCGGGAGCAGGTCATCCGGCCTTACGAGCTGATGCTGGAAAAGGAGCGCCGCCGGCTGCTCGATCGCTTCCCCGCGCTCGCAAGCGCGCAGAGCGAGGTCAGATATTCACCGGCGGTCCAGGAAACCGCTTCGTAGAGCGTCTGCTCACTTACGGCGGAAGATCACGCTCTTGCCGGAGATCTTCTGGCCGCGGAAATCATATTCCGAGCTTGGCGAGTTGGTCGCGAGCGCAACCTCATATTCATTCAACACCTGCACGACGTCGTGGAAGTTCGTGAAGGTGATGGGATATTTGACTTCGCGATCGGCAATATGCGGCGGCATCGGGCCATAGCCGTTGGCGGCGAGCCGCGACGTCTGCATGGCGACGATCTGCGCGCGTCCCCAAGAGGGAAAGCGCGCCAGCAGAAAGAACCGCGCGCGCAGTGCCGCGATCGTCTTCAGCACAGCGAGCGGATCGGGCACATATTGCATCACGCTTGAGGCATGGACGAGATCGACGCGGCCGAGCGCGGCAACAGCGGCGGCGACATCGCTGAAGACCTCGAACCGGCCTTGGAATTGCTCCCGCGCCAGCTTGGCGGCGCGCTCGGCCATCGCCGGCGTCTCGACGATGGCCCAGCGCAGCGGCGTGCGGATCGCGGCCGCGACGCGCAAGTAGTGAAAGCCGCAGCCGCCGCCGAGGTCGAGCACGTGCAGCGGCCGCTCGGCCAGTTCGGCCGCCGCCATGCTGACCGCCAGGATCGAATTGACCGCCTGTTCCGGTGCGACCTGCAGGCTGTCGATCGGCACCGCCGCGGTCATATGAGCGACCACCTCGGCGAGCTCGCGGTCGTTATAGCCCTGGCCGCAGGCGGCGAGCGCCGATGCGAAATTCGGGAAAATGTCGGTGACGACGGCCAATCTCTGCCCCTGTGGCGATCCTAGGCGGTTGCGCTTCGTGCCCGCGGAGATTCATCGCAAAACCGGCATCCTGTCCACCGTTCCCGCGTCCGGCGGCGGGGAGGGGCTTTCACCCCGGGGCCGAAGGCGATATTTATGCGCCATCGGCCCGTCCATCGCCGCATCTTGTGGGTTGCGAGGACGACGTGCCGGGATCGTATTCGGGTGTCGTATTATGACTGCCAAGACACGCTTCCGAGGCTCATTCACCGCGCTGGTCACCCCGTTCAAGAACGGGTCGGTGGACGAGAAAGCGTTCCGCGACCTGGTCGATTGGCAGATCGCCGAGGGCACTAACGGTCTCGTGCCGGTGGGTACGACCGGCGAAAGCCCGACGCTCTCCCACGACGAGCACAACAAGGTCGTCGAATGGTGCGTCGCGCAGGCGCGCGGCCGGGTTCCCGTGGTGGCGGGCGCCGGCTCCAATTCGACCAAGGAGGCGACCGATCTCGCCAAGCACGCCGAGAAGGCCGGCGCCGACGCCGTGCTGGTGGTCACGCCCTATTACAACAAGCCGACCCAGGAAGGGCTCTATCAGCACTACAAGGCGATCAACGACGCGATCGGCATTCCGATCCTGATCTACAATATTCCGGGGCGCTCGGTGATCGACATGTCGGTCGATACGATGAAGCGGCTCTACGAGCTGAAGAACATCGCCGGCGTCAAGGACGCCACCGCCAACATGACGCGGGTGACGCAGCAGCGGGCCGCGCTGGGCGACGACTTCAACCAGCTCTCCGGCGAAGACATCACCGCGCTCGGCTTCATGGCGCATGGCGGCCATGGCTGCATTTCGGTGACCTCGAACGTGGCGCCGCGGCTGTGCTCCGAGTTCCAGGCGGCGTGCCTCAAGGGCGATTACGCTTCCGCTTTAAGGCTTCAGGACAAGCTCGCGCCGTTGCACATCAATCTCTTTGTCGAAACCTCGCCGGCGCCGATCAAATATGCGCTGTCGCTGATCGGAAAGTGCGCGCCCAATGTGCGCCTGCCCATGGTGCCCGCGTCCGAGAAGGCGCAGGCCGCAGTGCGCGAGGCCATGGTGCATGCCGGCCTGATCAACTGACGGGGCGTTGCGGATTTTCGTTCGCGGCGCGGCCGAGCGAGTTGCGGGAGCGGATTGACGCCGATCAATCGGAGCAGGGGACGGGTACCGATGCTTGAAGAATTCAAGAAATTCGCGATGCGCGGTAATGTCGTCGATCTCGCCGTCGGCGTGATTATCGGCGCAGCCTTCGGCGCCATCGTCAATTCGCTGGTCAACGACATCATCATGCCGATCGTCGGCGCGGTGACAGGCGGACTCGATTTCTCAAACTATTATGTGCCCCTGTCGTCAAAAGTGGCGGTAGGCGCCTCCCTGGCTGACGCCAAAAAGCAAGGTGCGGTGCTGGCTTGGGGTAGTTTCATCACCATTGCTATCAACTTTCTGATCATCGCCTGGGTGCTGTTTCTCTGCATCAAGGCGATCAACAAGCTCAAAGCGCCAGAAGCGCCGCCGAAGCCGGCCGGGCCCACGCCTGAAGTGCAGCTGCTGACGGAAATCCGCGACGCGCTCAAGAAGAGCTGAGCGTGCGCTACGGACACAGATAATGGCGGCCAAGGATGAGAAGAAGCCCAAGATTGTCGCCGACAATCGCAAAGCGCGCTTCAACTATTTCATCGACGAGACTTTCGAGGCCGGCGTCTCGCTGACCGGCACCGAGGTCAAGTCGCTGCGGCAGGGCAAGGCGACGATCGCCGAAGCCTATGCCGACGCCCGCGACGGCGAGATCTGGCTGATCAATTCCAATATTCCGGAATATCTGCAGGCTAATCGCTTCAACCACACGCCGAAGCGGCCGCGCAAATTGCTGCTGCACAAGAACCAAATCAACAAACTGGTCGGCGCCGTCGAGCGCGAAGGCATGACGCTGATACCGCTCAAGCTCTATTTCAACGAACGCGGCCGCGCCAAGCTCGAACTGGCTCTGGCGCGCGGCAAGAAGCTTTACGACAAGCGCGACACCGAGAAGAAGCGTAGCTGGGACCGCGAGCGCGGCCGGCTGATGCGGCAGAAGGGCTGAAAACAATGTTGCCGACCAAGCTCGATCATTGCGTCATCCACGTCGCCGATTGGGAGCGCTCGAACGCGTTCTATACGAACGTGATGGGCGCCACTTTGGTCGAGCGGCCGGTCGGCTTTGCCTATCGCTTCGGCGACAAGCAGCTCAACGTCCACGGTCCGGGCGTGAAGCCCGCCGAAGTGGCGCGGCTGCCGGTCGCGCCGGGCAATTCCGATCTCTGCTTCGAATGGACGGGGCCGATCGCGGACGCGGTCGCGCATCTCAACCGCCACGGCGTCAAAATCGAAAGCGGGCCGATGCAGCGCTTCGGCGCCAGGGGATCGGGCACCAGCGTCTATTTCCGCGATCCCGACGGCTCGCTGATGGAGTTCATGTCCTACTCTTCATAACGCTCATCAGAGACGCTCACGCGCCGACGCCGGTCGCGGAGAAATAGCGGCTCATGAAGTCATTGAAGGCGAGCACTTTGGCGGAGCGCTGCTGACCGGCGGGATAGACCGCGTAGATCGTCGCCTCGGGCAGTTTGAATTTCGGCAGCACCTCGACGACGCGGCCGGCTTGGAGATCATCGCGGAAGAAGATTACCGGACCGTAAGCGATGCCGAGCCCGCGCACCGCTGCGGTCTTGAGCACTTCGCGGTGACTGGTCACGATCGGCCCGGAGATTTTCACCACGCGCTCGCCGTCATGACCGATGAGATGCCATTCGTCGGGCTCGTCCAGGTAGCTGTAGGTCAGGCAGGCGTGTTGCGCGAGGTCCTCCGGCTGGCGCGGGGTGCCGCGCCGCGCCAGATAATCCGGCGCTGCACACAGGATGCGGCGCGATGAGTTGAGCTTGCGCGCAATCAGGCTCGATGACGCGCCGCGCGGCCGGCCGACGCTGATGGCGATGTCATAGCCTTCCTCGATCGGATCGGTGACATGGTCGTTCAAGGTCAGATTAATGCGAAGCCGCGGATAGGCCAGCGCGAGATCGGTGATCGCGGCGCCGATCTCCGCAAGCCCGAAATTGGTCGGCGCCATGATGCGCAACTCGCCGCGCGGCTCGTTGTGAAGCTCTCCGGCGGCGCGTTCGGCGTCCTCGAGATCGGCGAGGATGCGGCGGCACTGCTCGTAGAAGGTCCGGCCGGATTCGGTCACGCTGACGCGGCGGGTGGTGCGGTTCAGGAGGCGTGCGCTCAGCCGTTCTTCGAGCGCCACGATGTGCTTGCTCACGGCCGCGCGCGACATGCCAAGCCGTTCCGCGGCGGCGGTGAAGTTTCCCGCCTCGACCACGGCGGCAAAAACCCGGGTGTTCTCAAAACGATCCATTCAGGGCCAGATTGTCAACATATCGTTGACAATCTATTTCCAGGTCCCGCGATGATCAAATCAATTCTGCGGATTAAGCTCCTCGCCAAGGCTGTCGCTCAAAGGCGACAACCAGCGAACATCCGAACGGAGGAAGGCCATGTCCAGCGAGTCCAAATTCGTCGTCGCCCCGCACTTCCGGCTTCATGAATGGGTCGCCGAGGAGAAGGGCTATTTCAACGCCGAGGGTCTCGATTACGAATTCCGCGAGACCATGGATTCAAGCTCCGGCAAGGGCCATCACATCGGCAACAAGGTCGGCGCCTATCAGACGCTGGAAGCAGGGCGTACTTGCAATGTCAGCGGCGCCTGCCACTGGACCATGAACGTTGCCGCTTCGAACGGTCACGGCAAGCTCTATGCCGACGCCTATTCGGTTTCGCCCAGCGGCGTGTTCGTGCCGCCGAATTCGCCGGTGAAGACGCCGGCCGATCTTGCCGGCGTGCCGATCTCGGTCGGCTACCAGTCCGGCAGCCACTACGCCACCATCCAGGGCCTCGAGCAGTATATGAAGCTCGACCAGATCAACTTGTCGTACAATGACGGGCTGTTGTTCAGCCGCATGGAGCTTTTGATCGACGGCAAGGTGCCGGCGGCGTCGCTGTTCAGCGGGCCGTATTATTTCCTTGAGCAGCTCGGTTTCCGCAAAGTCATCGATACCACCTTCATGATGGCCTCGATGATCACCGGCACGCCAGATCCGGAAGACGTCCGCAAATATTTCCGCGCCCTGCGCCGGGCGCAGCGCGACATCGATCTGCGGCCGGAGCTCTTCACGCATTACTACAAGAAGGAATTCCCGGCACGCTTCCACGATCAGATGGATACGCGCCGCTGGGGACCGGGCGAGCGGATCGTGTTCGAGCCCTATTCGAAAGAGACCTTCGAGGAATCCTTCGAGTGGATCGAGCAGCACGGCATCTTCCCGCGCAGCGAAATGGGCAGCGGCAAGTACGAGACCTCGATTTTCGCTTAACGCTCAGCGCGTATCTGGCGAAGGCTCGAGCATCTTGCGTGCTTGCGCGAAGACGTCGCGGAACATCTGCGGCGTCAACACGCCAGTATTCGTGTTGTAGCGCGAGCAGTGATAGCTATCGATCAGGGTCAGCGCACCGATCTTGTGCGCGCGGCCGTGGGCGAACGGGAACTGCGAGCGCCTTTCGCCATTGGCACTGACGAAAGTCTCGTGCGCGATGCGGCCCAGTGCGACCACGATGGCGACGTTGCTCATTTCCTTAAGCGTGCCGACGAGGAAGTCGCGGCAGGTCGTGATCTCGGCCGGCGTCGGCTTGTTCTCGGGCGGCACACAGCGCACTGAATTGCTGATCCGGCAATCGATCAGCTCCAGGCCGTCATCGGGGCGTGCGGCATAGGTGCCGCGGGCGAAGCCGAAATCGAGCAGCGTCGCGTAGAGCAGGTCGCCGGCGTAGTCGCCGGTGAACGGCCGGCCGGTGCGGTTGGCGCCGCGCAGCCCGGGCGCCAGGCCGAGCACGAGCAGACGCGCGTCGGCCGGGCCAAATGAGTTCACCGGCGCGTTGAACCATTCCGGCTCAAGCGCACGCCAATGCTCACGAAAACTGACAAGGCGAGGGCAGCGCGGACATTCGCGCCCCGGCATCCCGCTGCCGCGCATCATGGCGTCAATCGTCTTCGAAGTCGTCTTCGGCGTCAACGCGCTGTGGGGTGCGCTGCAGGAATTGCGGAGTGTGCCGCGACACGTCGCGCTGCTCCCGCGGCTCGCCGCGCACTTCGCGTGGCTCGCGCTGCGGGCGCTCGTTGGGGTCGCGGCCGATCTTCGATTGCAGCTCAACGATGTCGACGAACTGGTCGGCCTGGCGGCGCAACTCGTCGGCGACCATCGGCGGCTGCGTCGAGACGGTGGAGACTACCACGACGCGCACGCCGCGCCGCTGCACCGCCTCGACCAGCGAGCGGAAATCGCCGTCGCCGGAAAATAGCACCATCTGGTCGATATGCGGCGCCAGTTCCATGGCGTCGACCGCAAGCTCGATATCCATATTGCCTTTGACCTTGCGTCGGCCGGTCTGGTCGACGAATTCCTTGGTCGCCTTGGTGACGACGCTGTAGCCGTTGTAGTCGAGCCAATCGATCAGCGGACGGATCGAGGAATACTCCTGATCCTCGATCACGGCGGTGTAATAGAACGCGCGCACCAGATAGCCGCGCGATTGGAACTCCCGCAGTAAGCGCTTGTAATCAATATCGAAGCCGAGCGACTTGGCGGTGGCGTAAAGATTGGCGCCATCGATGAACAGAGCGATTTTTTCAATTTGTGCGGACATGATCGTACTCGTGATGAATGCTGCGTCTCGTGATTAAACCCCGACCGGCTGCAATGCATGACGCCGGCGGGCCGCAAATAATCGTCTGGTCAAACAAACGTGCTGCTCAAGTGGTGTTTGCGCCGTAGCTTTTAGCCGTTGTTTCCAGAGATGGTAATTGAAGCTATTTCAGTCCAGGCGGTACTTGCGCAAGCGCCGTCCGAAGACTCTTCGTTCCTATCGCTACATTGTGCCGTCGCAAGGGTGTCCGCTTCAAAAACTTGCGGCACGCCGTCGCGGTCCTCTGAAAGTATTATTCGGGACGCCGCGAAGCGGTTCCGGAAAAATTTTCGGTCACAGGGCGAGGCGGGGCCGCCAAGTCAATTCCCAAGTCAATTTCCAAGTCAATTCGCGGTCGCCTCGCGACGTGAGCCTGAAGCGCATCCTGCCTCTCGCACAAGGCCGGATTGGGGCCGAAGTCCCGGCCAAAATCGGCCCGGAGGGGGAACAAAAACGGGCTTGCGCATGAGGCCCGCGGACGTTACTTAAGCGCCACATTAAGGACATTGTCCTACGTGCTAGGCCCGTGCCGGAAAAGACTGGCGTTTCGGCCCGCTTTGAGGCTTAAAGCCAGCTAAATACCGCTGCAAAACACCGCTGAATGGGAACATCGCCATATGGCCCGCGTCACCGTTGAAGACTGCATCGACAAGGTCGAGAACCGTTTCGAGTTGGTCCTGCTCGCGGGTCACCGCGCGCGCATGATCTCGTCGGGCACCCAGATCGCCGTCGACCGGGACAACGACAAGAACCCGGTCGTGGCGCTGCGCGAGATCGCGGAAAAGGCCATTTCGCCCGAGGACCTCAAGGAGGAACTCGTGCATTCCCTGCAGAAATACGTCGAGGTCGATGAGCCCGAGCCCGAGGCCGTGCCGCTTATCGGCGCTCCGGGTACTGGCGTGGATGTCGACGATACCGATGTCATCACCGACCGGATGACCGAGGAAGAGCTGCTCAAGGGCCTCGAGGGGCTGACGCCTCCGGAAAGCCAGCCCGAGCCAGATGTTGGCGACGACGAAGAGTAGGCGCGCTGGGGCGGCGCCTCTCAGGCAAGCCTAATTTCAGCTTAACCAGGGTCGTTGGGCGGAGCGCGGTGCTGCATCGCACGCGCTAGGCACAATCCCGTGTTCTTGTAGCGCGCGCGCTGCTCCATGATATCTTCATGAGCAGAACGGCCGAATCTGGCGGTGAGCCGGGGCGGCCGCGCGCTTAACCCATGCCCTGGTATGGCTAGGCGTGAGCCACAGGACCACGATGCCGCGCTCGCCGATCGATCTGCCGCGCATGCAGAATCAGCCCCGCTCGCGGGGGCCCTTGGCCCGCGCGCCGAGTCTCGTGCCGGCGGTAGGCGCGGAGCCGCTGCCGGTGAAGGCGCGCAAGCCGCGGATCCGGCAATACGACCTGATCGACGAGGTCAAGAAATACAATCCGGCCGCCAACGAAGAGCTGCTCAACCGCGCCTATGTCTACGCCATGCGAGCGCATGGCGAGCAGACGCGGGCATCGGGCGATCCCTATATCTCGCACCCGCTCGAAGTCGCCGCCATCCTCGCCGGGCTCAAGCTCGACGACGCCACTATCGCGGCCGCTCTTCTGCACGACACGATCGAAGACACCGACGCCACTCGCGCCGAGATCGACCGGCTGTTCGGTCCCGGGATCGGGCGTCTGGTCGAAGGCCTGACCAAATTGAAGCGGCTCGATCTGGTCTCCAAGGAGGCCAAGCAGGCCGAGAATCTGCGCAAGCTCCTGCTCGCCATCGCCGACGACGTGCGCGTGCTGCTGATCAAGCTCGCCGACCGGCTGCACAATATGCGCACGCTCGAATATCAGCCGCCGGCATCGCGGCGCCGCACCGCCGACGAGACGCTCGACATCTATGCGCCGCTTGCCGGCCGCATGGGCATGCAGGAGATGCGCGAGGAGCTCGAGGATCTGGCTTTCCGCGAGCTCAATCCCGAGGCCCATAAGATCCTGACCGAACGGCTGGAGACGCTGGCGACGAAATCGAGCGGCTGGATCACCGAGATTGAGCAACAGCTCGCCAGGAAGCTCGCCGACCGCGGCATCACCGCCGAAGTCTCGGGCCGGCGCAAGCGCGCCTATTCGATCTGGCGCAAGATGGAGCGCAAGGCTGTCGGCTTCGAGCAGCTTTCCGATATTTTCGGGTTCCGCGTCGTCGTCGGCGATGTCGGCGAGTGCTATCAGGCGCTCGGCATCGTGCACACGACCTGGCCGGTCGTGCCGGGGCGCTTCAAGGACTATATTTCGACGCCGAAGCAGAACGACTACCGCTCGATCCATACCACGGTGATCGGGCCCGGCCGCCAGCGCGTCGAACTGCAGATCCGTACCCGCGAAATGCAGCAGATCGCCGAATACGGCATCGCCGCGCATGCGCTCTACAAGGACAGTGCCGGCTCACCGACGGAGATGCTGTCGCGGGAATCGAGCGCCTATGCCTGGCTGCGCCGGACCATCGAGCTGTTGGCGGAAGGCTCCAATCCCGAGGAGTTCCTCGAGCACACCAAGCTCGAGCTGTTTCACGATCAGGTGTTTTGCTTCACGCCGAAGGGCAAGCTGATCGCGTTGCCTCGCGGCGCGACGCCGATCGATTTCGCCTATGCCGTGCACACCGATGTCGGCAACATGGCGATCGGCGCCAAGATCAACGGCAAGATCGGCCCGCTGTCGTCGGCGCTGCAGAACGGCGACGAAGTGCAGATCCTGACTTCGAAGGCGCAGGCCGCGCCGCCCTCGGCCTGGGAATCCATTGTCGTGACCGGCAAGGCGCGCGACGCGATCCGCCGCGCGACACGGGACGCGGTGCGCAATCAATATGCCGGACTCGGCCGCCGCATCGTCGAGAAGCTCTTCCACCGCGCCAAGATCGACTATACCGACGAGAAGCTCGAAGGCGCTCTGCCGCGGCTGGCGCGGGCCTCGATCGAAGATGTGATGTCGGCTGTCGGCCGCGGCGAGATGAAAGCATCGGACGTCGCGCGCGCGATGTATCCCGACTACAAGGAAGAGCGGGTGACGCCGATCGCGCCGCAGGCTGAGAGCGGCTGGTTCGGGCTCAAATTCGGCAGGGCGGTGAAATTCAAGGTTCCCGACGACGGCGGCGTCGCGATCCCGATCCGCGGCATCAACTCCGATCTGCCGGTGCGCTTTGCGCCGCAAGGCGGGGCAGTGCCCGGCGATCGCATTGTCGGCATCATGACGCCCGGCGAGGGGATCACGATCTATCCGATCCAGTCGGAATCGCTCAAGCAATTCGAGGACGAGCCGGAACGCTGGCTCGACGTGCGCTGGGATGTCGATGAGCAGACGCCGCAGCGGTTTCCGGCGCGGCTTGCGGTACACTCCGTCAACGAGCCGGGAACGCTCGCGCAGATCACTCAGGTGATCGCCGAGCATGACGGCAATATCGACAATATCCGCATGATGCGCCAATCGCCGGATTTCACCGAACTGACCATCGATCTCGAGGTCTATAACCTCAAGCATCTCACCTCGATCATTTCGCAATTGCGGGCGAAGAAGGTCGTCGCCAATGCCGAACGGGTGAACGGTTAGGCATGCCGGTTCAACCCATCCGCCTCGGCGTCAATGTGGACCATGTCGCGACCGTGCGGAATGCGCGGGGCGGCAAGCATCCCGATCCGGTGAAGGCCGCCGAGCTTGCCATTGCCGCAGGCGCCGATGGCATCACCGCGCATCTGCGCGAAGATCGCCGCCATATCGTTGACGACGATGTGCGGCGGCTCAAGGAGCGGCTGAAAAAGCCGCTCAATCTCGAAATGGCGGCGACGGCGGAAATGATCGCCATCGCTTGCCGCCTTGAGCCCCACGCTGCCTGCATCGTTCCCGAGCGCCGCCAGGAGCGCACCACCGAGGGCGGCCTCGACGCCGCCGGCCAACGAGAGTCCTTGCAGGCCGCCGTCGACGAGCTCACTGATGCCGGCATTCGGGTTTCGCTGTTCATTGCCGCTGAACCCAAGCAGATTGAGGCCGCCGTCGTGATCCGTGCGCCGGTGATCGAAATTCACACCGGCGCTTGGTGCGACGCGCTGGCGGCAGGGCAGGCGGCGGCTGCGCAGGCCGAATTCGAGCGCATCCAGCGCGGTGCCGCGATGGCGATGAATTTGGGGCTCGAAGTTCATGCCGGTCACGGGCTCGATTTCATCACCGCCGAACGTATCGCCGAGCTTCCCGAAATCGCCGAACTCAATATCGGCCATTTTCTCATTGGCGAAGCGATCTATTCCGGCCTCGACGCGGCCGTGCGCACGATGCGCGCCAGCATGGACCGCGGCCGCGCCCGGATCGGAGGGCGAGCTTGAGCGGAACAGAATTCCATCGGAGTTCGTCATGATCCTCGGCATTGGATCGGACATTTCCGACGCGCGCCGTGTTGCCAAAGTGCTGGAGCGCCATGGCGACCGCTTCATCGATCGCGTCTTTACGCCGCTCGAGCGGGCGAAGGCCGAGAAGCGGCGCAACCGGGTCGAAACCTATGCCAAGCGCTTTGCCGCCAAAGAGGCTTGCGCCAAGGCGCTCGGCACCGGGATTCGCTCGGGCGTCTGGTGGCGCGACATGGGTGTCGTGAACCTGCCGTCGGGGCGGCCGACGATGGAACTGACCGGTGGCGCCAAGCGTCGACTGCAGGCGATCACGCCTGAGGGCTACGAAGCGCGAATCGATCTCACCATCACCGACGAAGGCCCGATGGCGCATGCCTTCGTTGTGATATCCGCCGTCGCCATCGGCAGCGGCCGGGACTAGCCTGCCAACGTCGGCTCGTTTTTCCCAACGGTTGCGATGAATTTCGTCAGGCATATCTGCCTGGGATCGGGTCAGACATTGTCCCGACAGAGGCCGGTCTTGTTCCAGTCTTGGGCGCAATAAATTTGCGCGGCAAAGGCGCCAACCGGCCGTCGGGGGTGCATTTGAAGTAGGTAGTAAACGAATGATATATTTGGGGAAAACTGGGCTCGCCGATGCTGCGGCGAAATCCCGCCTGCAATTGCGTGTAGGTGGTCCAGGGGCTACAAGATCGCTGGCGGGCGCTTTTGATGGAAAAAGATGACAGGCCGATGAGCGTGGGGACAGAACCCAAGCGGAAAGAAGGGCTTGGCCCAGGGCCAGAATCCAAGCGCAAAGAGGGCGGATTTGTTGAAACGGTCATTGTGGTCGTTCAGGCGCTTATTATCGCGCTGGTGATCCGCACCTTCCTGTTTCAGCCGTTCAATATTCCCTCAGGCTCAATGATCCCGACGCTGCTGGTCGGCGATTATCTGTTCGTCTCCAAATACTCGTACGGCTACACGCACTATTCATTTCCATTTTCGCCGCCGGTCTTTTCCGGCCGCGTTCTGGCGCGCGACCCGGCGCGCGGCGATGTCGTGGTGTTCCGCCTGCCCAAGGACGACTTGATCGATTACATCAAGCGCGTGATCGGGCTGCCCGGCGACAAGATCCAGATGATCGACGGCGTGCTCAACATCAACGGCCAACCGGTGCCGCGTCAGCGCGTCGAGGATTTTGTCACCGACGAGGATGGCGTCGTCGAGCGCGTCAAACAGTATCGCGAGACGCTGCCGAATGGCGTCAGCTACAATACGCTCGATCTCACCGACAGCGGGTTCTACGACAATACGCCGGTCTATACGGTGCCGCCCGATCATTATTTCATGATGGGCGACAATCGCGACAATTCGACTGACAGCCGGGTGTTGAGCCAGGTCGGTTATGTGCCGTTCGAAAACCTGGTCGGCAGGGCACAGATCATCTTTTTCTCCATCCGGGACGATGCCCACGCCTGGGAGGTCTGGCGCTGGCCTTGGGCGGTGCGGTGGGAGCGGCTGTTCAAGCTGGTGAGATGAGTGGCCGCAAGAAAGCCAAGTCTGTAGCCTCGCGCAAAGATGCGCCCGCCATCGGGCTTGTCGCCACGGCAGCCGATGGCGCGGCCAAGGATGGCGCCGCGAAAGATGGTGCTTCTGCCGGCAAAGAGTCGCGCCGCCGCAAACGCAGCACCACAGAGCTCGAAGAGCGCATCGGCTATCGTTTCAAGGACGGCGCGCTGCTCGATTGCGCGCTCACGCATATCTCGGGGCTCAAGGGCGCGCGCAATCGTGCCGGCAGTTATCAGCGGCTTGAATTCCTGGGCGATCACGTGCTCGGTCTCGTGATCTCCGACATGCTGTATCGCTCTTATCCCAAAGCCGATGAGGGCGAACTGTCGCGGCGCCTTGCAGATCTGGTCCGCAAGGAGACTTGCGCCGAAATCGCCCGTACCATCGATCTCGGCCCCGCCATCCGCGTCGGTGCGTCCGAAGCCAATGCCGGCGCGCGGTCGCGGCTCGCTATTCTCGCCGATGTCTGCGAAGCGGTGATCGGCGCGGTCTATCTCGACGGCAGCTACAAGGCGGCGGAAGAACTGGTCGAGCGTCTCTGGCAGGCGCGTATGCAGGCGACCGTCCAGCCGCTGCGCGATCCGAAGACCGTGTTGCAGGAATGGGCGCAGGCGCGCGGGCTGCCGACACCGGCCTATCGCGAGATCGCGCGCTCGGGCCCCGACCACGATCCCGAATTCCGCGTTGCCGTGCAGCTGCCGGCTTTCGCGCCGGCTGAAGGGCTCGGCCGCTCCAAGCGCGCCGCCGAACAGGCGGCGGCCTCGGCCATGCTGGTGCGCGAAGGCGTCGAGCGTACGCGCCGTCATGGTTGAACAGAATGGCTGAGCCGGTCCCAGAGTCTTCGGGCGACGCCGCGTCCGGTTCCACGCCGCAGGCAACGCGCTGCGGCTTCGTCGCGCTGATCGGCGCGCCCAATGCCGGCAAATCGACACTGATCAACGCGCTCGTCGGCACCAAAGTGTCGATCGTCACGCCCAAAGTGCAGACCACGCGCGCACTCATTCGCGGCATCGCCATGGCGGGCGCGGCGCAGCTCATTTTCGTCGACACGCCGGGCATCTTCGCGCCGCGGCGCCGGCTCGACCGCGCCATGGTCGGCACTGCCTGGGGCTCGACCCAGGACGCCGACCTGGTGGCGCTGTTGATCGATGCCAAGAAAGGCCTGACCGAGGACGAAGAGGCGATCCTGCGGCCGCTTCCCGATATTCGCGCGCCGAAAGTGCTGGTGCTCAACAAGGTCGACCTGATCGGCAAGCCGGCGCTGCTGGCGCTGACACACACGCTCAACGAGCGCGCGACATTCGCCGCGACCTTCATGGTCTCGGCGCTGTCGGGTGACGGCGTCGGCGATCTGAAAGCCTGGTTCGCCGGGCATGTGCCGCCCGGGCCCTGGCTTTATCCCGAAGATCAGATTTCGGATGCGCCGATGCGGCAGCTTGCCGCCGAGATCACGCGGGAGAAGCTTTATTTGCGGCTGCATCAGGAATTGCCATATCAATCGACCGTCGAGACCGAAACCTGGAAGGAATTGCGCGACGGCTCGGTGCGTATCGAGCAGACGATCTATGTCGAGCGCGAGAGCCAGCGCAAGATCGTACTCGGCAAGGGCGGTCAAGCCATCAGGGCAATCGGCGCCGCGGCGCGCGCCGAGATCGCCAAAGCGGCCGAACAGCCGGTGCATCTGTTCCTGCACGTGAAGGTGCGGGAAGGGTGGGGCGACGATCCGGAACGCTACCGCGAAATGGGACTGGAATTCCCAAAGGAATAAGAACGCCCATATAACGCTCATGGAATGGACCGACGACAGCATCGTGCTCGGCGTCAAGCGCCACGGCGAGAGCAGCGTCATTCTCGAACTGATGACGCATGGCCACGGCCGGCATCTCGGTCTCGTCCGCGGCGGTGCGAGTTCACGCCAGCGCGGCGTGCTGCAGCCTGGCAATGCGCTGCGCGCGACCTGGCGGGCGCGGCTCGACGAGCATCTCGGCAATTACACCGTCGAGGGCCTCAATCTGCGCGCGGCGTCATTCCTGTCGGCGGCGCATGCCGTGCATGGCGTCACTCATCTCGCGGCTCTGTGCCGCTTGCTCGCCGAACGCGAGCCGCATGCCGCGATCTATGACGCGCTCGAGATCATTCTCGACCATCTCGGCGACCCGCACGCCGTGGCGCCGATGATCGCGCGCTTTGAGCTGGATTTCCTCGCCGAACTCGGCTTCGGTCTCGATCTCGCCTCGTGCGCGGCGACGGGCGCAACCGCCGATCTGATCTACGTGTCGCCGAAATCAGGCCGCGCGGTGTCGCGGGATGCCGGCGAAGCCTATCGCGATCGGCTATTGCGGCTGCCGGCCTTTTTGCACTCCGACGCCGAGCCGGAATCGGCAAGCGATATCGCGGACGCGTATTCGCTCACCGGCTTTTTTCTGGATCGTCACGCTTTCGCGCCGCGCGGGCTGGCACTGCCCGAGGCGCGGGCGCAATTCGTCACCGCGCTGTCGCGCGTGACACAATAAAGCGGCCAATCGAACTTACATGTACCAGGAGTTCAGATATCCGCCCAATCCCCAATAGGGCCCCGGGTTATATCCGTAACCGTCGGGGAAGCCGCAGCACTCGTAGCGGTGCGAAATAAACTGCCGCTGATGGGGATAATAGTAATAGTGGTGATGCCGCCGCGGCGTCGCCTCCGCACGATCTGCCATCAAAGCAGGGACGAGGATTGCCGCCGCGGCAGATACCGCAAACAGGGCTTTGCGCATCGACGAACTCCTGAAGTTTTCTGCAAGCTCTGAAAGCCGCAATGAACGGAACGAGTTCCACTGATCTTACCCGACCGGCGCCGCTCGTCCATGCCTAGTTTGAACATGTCGTTGGTCGCGCGCTAAAAAAAATTCTGGAGCGCCATCGCCTCGAATCAAAGCGATTGACGCTCCAGCATCTAGACCTAGATCGCGGGTTGGGCCGCGATCAGATTACCACCGGCGCCAGCCCCAATAGCGATGATGCCAGCCCCAATAGTGAGGGTGCCAATAGGGGCCGCCCCACACGTGCCGGCATCCATAATAGCCGCAGACAAGCGCGGCTTTCTGGACGAGGCCTAAGTTGGCGGCGGTATCGGCCGGCGTCGCGAGCCCAAGCTCGGTTGGGGCGACGAGCGGCATCGCCGCGGCTTGGTTGGCGGTCGCGCCGATCGACAGAACAGCCGCAACGGTTGCGGCCGCAAGCAGTGTCTTACGCATGCTAGTTCTCCGTCATGTTCCGGCGCGAACCGAGGGAGCGTGCGTCGGTGCTCGCAATGATCTTAGCGAACCCGTTGATCTTGTGGAGTTAATTAAGTTTCACCTTGGCGCCCGCTTTGTTCATTGGCGGTTCAGGCGCTGTAGCCCGATAGGGCAAGGTGTCATCGTATGCGCCGCGTACCGGAGCCGCATGGCGCGGGCGGTTTTGCTAATATCACTGGTGATTCCCATATCCGCGTCGGAGCACCGCCGTTGGCGTGTGCCCGCTCGCGCATTCCGAACCTGAGAGACGAACCAAGCCGTCATGAGCAAGAAACCCAGTCCTCCTCCCTCCGAGTCGAATGGCGTGCAAGAGATCGCGCTGCGCGAAGCGCTCGAGGAGCGCTATCTGGCTTACGCGCTCTCCACCATCATGCATCGGGCGCTGCCGGATGCGCGCGATGGGTTGAAACCGGTGCATCGGCGCATCCTCTACGGCATGCGGCTCCTTCGGCTCGATCCGGGCGCGGCGTTCAAGAAATCGGCGAAGATCGTCGGCGACGTGATGGGTAATTTCCATCCGCACGGCGATCAGGCGATCTACGACGCGCTGGTGCGGCTCGCCCAGGATTTTTCATCGCGCTATCCGTTGGTCGACGGCCAGGGCAATTTCGGCAATATCGACGGCGACAACGCCGCCGCCTACCGCTACACCGAAGCGCGGATGACCGACGTGGCGCGGCTCCTGCTCGATGGCATCGACGAAGATGCGGTCGACTTCCGCCCGAACTATGACGGCATGTCGGAAGAGCCGGTGGTGTTGCCGGCGGCTTTCCCGAACCTGCTCGCCAACGGCGCCCAAGGCATTGCAGTCGGCATGGCGACATCCATTCCGCCGCACAATGTCGCCGAACTGTGCGACGCCGCGCTCTATCTCATCGAGCAGCCCAATGCGCGCACCAAGACGCTGCTGAAATATGTGCCCGGTCCGGATTTCCCGACCGGCGGCCTCATCGTCGATCCGCCCGAAGCGATTGCCGAGGCTTACACGACCGGCCGCGGCTCGTTCCGCCTGCGGGCGCGCTGGAAGGTCGAGGAGACCGGCCGCGGCACTTACAACATCGTGGTCACCGAGATCCCGTGGCAGGTACAGAAGATGCGGCTGGTCGAGCGCATTGCCGAGCTGATGAACGAGAAGAAGCTGCCGCTTCTCGCCGACATGCGCGACAAGTCCGCCGAAGACGTGCGGCTGGTCTTCGAGCCGCGGTCCCGTTCGGTCGACCCGGCGATCCTGATGGAGAGCCTGTTCAAGCTCACCGAGCTCGAAAGCCGCGTGCCGCTGAACATGAACGTGCTGGTCGGCGGCCGCATCCCGAAGGTGATCGGGCTGGCCGAGGCGATCAGCGAATGGCTGGCGCATCGCCGCGACGTTCTGCTGCGCCGCTCGCGTTACCGCCTGGCGCAGATCGAACACCGCCTAGAAGTGCTCGGCGGCTACCTCATCGCCTATCTCAATCTCGACAAGGTCATCAAGATCATCCGCACCGAGGACGAGCCTAAGCCGGTGCTGATGAAGACTTTCAAACTCACCGACGTGCAGGCCGAGGCCATTCTCAATATGCGGCTGCGCAACTTGCGCAAGCTCGAAGAGATGGAGATCCGCAAGGAAGACAAGGACCTGCGCGCGGAGAAGAAATCGCTCGAGGAATTGCTGCGTTCGGAAAAGCAGCAGTGGAAGCTGATTTCCGATCAGGTGCGCGCGGTGCGCGACGCTTATGGGCCGAAGACACCGCTCGGCAAGCGCCGCACCGGCTTTGCCAAGGCGCCGGCGCATGACGAAGCGGCGATCGAGGAAGCCTTGGTCGAGCGCGAGCCGGTCACCATCGTGGTCTCGGATAAAGGCTGGATCCGCGCGCTGCGCGGTCAGGTTTCGGATCTGTCGAGCCTGGCGTTCAAGGCCGATGACAGTCTGAAGCTCGCCTTTTTCGCCGAGACCACGTCGAAGCTTCTGGTCTTCGCCACCAACGGCCGTTTCTACACGATAGACGCGGCGAAGCTGCCCGGCGGTCGCGGCCACGGCGAGCCGGTGCGGCTGTTCGCCGAGATCGAGCAGGACGCCGATATCGTCACCGTGTTCCGCTATCAGGGCGGCCGCAAGCTGATCGTCGCCAGCAAGCAGGGCACGGGTTTCATCGTTCCCGAGGACGAATGTCTCGGCAATACGCGCAAGGGCAAGCAGGTGCTCAACGTCAAGGCGCCGGATGTGGCGCGCGCACTGGCGCCCGTCGAGGGCGAATTCGTCGCCACCATCGGCGAGAACCGCAAGATGGTGGTGTTCTCGCGCGACCAGGTGCCGGAGATGACGCGCGGCCGCGGCGTGCGGCTGCAGCGTTACAAGGACGGCGGGCTCTCCGACCTCAAGACCTTCGAGGTCGAGAAGGGCCTGACCTGGACCGACACCGCCGGCCGCGGCTTCTCGCTGACGCTCAAGGAACTCTCCGACTGGCGCGGCAATCGCGCCGATGCCGGCCGTCTCGCGCCCAAGGGTTTTCCCAAGAGCAATAAATTCGAAGCGCTTGCCGGGCGGGTGTCGAACAGCAAGGACGCCGACGAAGAGTAATCGGCCGATCCGAACAAATTTAGCGATCGGATTAGCAATCCGTCAGGCTTGCCCTAGGAAACTCGCGCCCTCATGTGGGCGAACGCCCCAACCTAACCAGATTTTCAGTCGCGGCGCATAGCCTCCCACGGCGTTTTTGTGTCGACAAAAGCCGAGGCGATTGACGCGATATGCGCGCTCAGAAGCTCGTCTGGAACAAACGGTCGGGGTGGACCTCCGCTCATGCGGATGCCTCGACGCTCGTGCTCTATTTCGGAACCCGTGAAGCGCTTGCTTGCGGCGCTCGCTATGGCGAGCTGCGCGAGAAGTTTCCGCAAGCGCATCTTCTCGGCTGCAGCACCGGTGGACAGATCAACAATGACGACGTCAATGACGATGAAATCGTCGCCGCCGCGATCAGCTTCGACACCACGCGGGTGCGGCTATGCCGACAGGAAATCCGCGATCCATCATGCTCGAGCGCATGCGGTGAAGCGATCGGGCGCGCGCTTCTTGCCGACGATCTGGCCGGCGTGTTCGTGCTGTCCGACGGCTTGAACGTCAACGGCAGCGGTCTGGTCGCCGGGATCAGCAAGGTCATCGGCCGCGAGATTCCGTTGACCGGCGGTCTCGCCGGTGATGGCGCGGCTTTCCAGCAAACATTGGTCGGCGCCGATTGCGCGCCGCGCACTCGCGTCGTCGCCGGACTTGGCTTCTATGGAGCGGCGGTGCGCGTCGGCCATGGCAGCGCCGGCGGCTGGGATCTGTTCGGGCCGCGCCGGCAGGTCACCAAATCGACCGGCAATGTGCTGTTCGAGCTCGACGGCGAGCCGGCGCTCGATCTCTATGAGCGCTATCTCGGCCCCGAGGAATCCAAAGGCCTGCCCAGTTCGGCGCTGCTGTTCCCGATCCAGGTCTATGACATGCAGTCGCCGGACTCCGCCGTCGTGCGCACGGTGCTGGCGATCGACCGTGAGGCGCGCTCGATGACCTTTGCCGGCGACGTGCCGCAGGGCTGGACGGCGCAGCTGATGCGCGGAAATCTCGATCGCCTCGCTGCAGGCGCCGCCGACGCAGCGCGGCAGGCACATACCGGCCTTGCGGCGGCTTCAGGCGCGCCGGCGAATACCGAGCGTCTGTCCATTCTGGTCAGCTGCATCGGCCGCCGTCTGCTGATGGGGCAGCGCACCATCGAAGAAGTCGAAGCCGCCGGTGCCGAGCTCGGCCGCGATACGTTGCGGCTCGGCTTCTACTCCTACGGCGAGATTTCGCCGCATGCCAAATCCGGCGACTGCGAGCTGCATAATCAGACCATGACGGTCACGACGCTCGCCGAGGTCGCCTGAACCGGCTTTTCAGAGGACACCGCGCCGTGAACAAGCTTCTCGCGCAACAGGTCGCGAAAGCCACCGACGAGACCGGATCGGTCGATCTCGAAAAGCTGTGCGCGCTGGTCGCCGCGGCCTACGAGGACTCGGACCGCGACCGGCGGCGAACCGACCGCTCGATGTCGCTCATGATCGAGGAGCTCGACCAGGTTCAACGCAATCTCGAGCAGACGGTCATTACGCGCACCAAGGAACTTCGGCAGCGCGAGGCCGAGCTTGGGGCGCAGAACATGCGCTTCGACGCCGCGATTTCGAATATGTTGCAGGGCCTCGTGATGTTCGACGCCCAGGCGCGGCTTGTCATTTGCAGTCCGCGATTCATTGCCATGTATCGGCTCGAGGCCGAGGGCATCAAACCGGGCGACACGTTGCACCATATTGTCGAGCGACGGAAAGCCAACGGCACGTTCGGCGGCGATGTCGATCCTGATCACTTCATCGCCAATATCCGCGCTTCGGCCAAGGCCGGACAGCCGAGCAAGGCATTTGTCGCACTGGATGACGGCCGCACCGTTGCCGTCGTGCGCCAGCCCATGCCCGGAGGTGGCTGGGTTTCCACGCACGAGGACATTACCGAGCGGCGACAGGCCGAGATGAAGATCGCGCACATGGCGCGTCACGATCCGCTCACCGATCTGCCAAACCGGGTATTGCTGCGCGAGCGGCTGACCGAGGCGCTCGGCGAGGCCGAGCGAGGCGAGCAGCTCGCGGTGCTCTATCTCGATCTCGATCTGTTCAAGAACGTCAACAACTCACTTGGCCATCCGACCGGCGACGAATTGCTGTGTGCGGTGGCCGACCGGCTGCGGGATTGCGTCGGCGAGGACGACACTATTTCCCGCGTCGGCGGCGACGAGTTCTCGGTCATCCAGACCGGCATAACCGCTGCCACCGACGCCGAGCATCTGGCCCGCCGTATCGCCGATGCGATCAGGGCGCCTTATGACCTCAGCGGCCAGCAGATCATGATCGACGCCAGCATCGGCATCGCTTTGGCGCCGGCCGACGGCACCGAGGCCGACGTGCTTCTCAAGAACGCCGATATGGCGCTTTACGGCGCCAAGGCCGACGGCCGCGGCATCTATCGCTTCTTCGAGGCGGATATGGATGCCCGCATGAAGGACCGGCGCGTGCTCGAATTGGCGCTGCGCAAGGCGTTCGATCACGGCGAGTTCGAGCTGTACTACCAGCCGGTCGTGAATCTCGACGAAGGCAAGGTGCGCTGTTGCGAGGCGCTGCTGCGCTGGCATCATCCCGAACGCGGCATGGTGTCGCCTGTCGAATTCATTCCGATTGCCGAGGAGATCGGGCTGATCGTCGCTCTCGGCGAATGGGTCATCCGCCGGGCCTGCGAAGACGCGGCGAAATGGCCGAGCGACGTCTGTGTCGCGGTGAACCTGTCGCCGACGCAATTGAGCAGCAAAGGCCTGCTGCCGGCAGTGCTCGGGGCGCTGGCGTCGTCGCGCCTGCCGCCGCACCGGCTCGAGATCGAGATCACCGAAGCGGTGCTGATGCAGAACAGCGAGGTCAATCTGCGGACCCTGCACAAGCTGCGCGAGCTCGGCATCCGCATCTCGATGGACGATTTCGGCACCGGCTATTCGTCCTTGAGCTATCTGCGCAGCTTTCCCTTCGACAAGATCAAGATCGACCGCTGTTTCATCAAGGGGCTCGGCGACAATTCGGAGTCCGATGCCATCGTTCATGCGGTCGCGGGCCTTGCCGACAATCTCGGCATGACGACGACGGCCGAGGGCGTCGAAACCGAACAACAGCTCGAGCGGGTTCGCAACCTCGGCTGTACGGATGTCCAAGGCTTCTTCTATAGCCCGCCAGTGCCGTTGAGCGAGCTGACACGGCTGCTTGCCGAAGGAGCGGCTGCGGTGGTAGCGGCGTAGCCTCGCGCCGAACCGCGTTCCGTCGCCGGTGCCACGGCTTCGTAGGCCGGCAAATCCCGTCTATAGTGATTTTGTATTTTTTACCGGAAGGGCCTGGCTAGCCCGCCGGGAATTTTTGTCCGTCCGATACGATCACGGGACAGCACGAATAATCAGGGTCCGGTCACGTCGCGCATGAATGTGGACGCCTCACGATTAAATCCGCCGATCGTCGGCGCGGGTGCGTCAAGCCCGCGCTTCGGCGTGAGCCTTGGCTCAAGCTGGCGAACGTGGTTGCGGCTCACCAGTGCGCTGACCATGCTCACTTTCGTCATTTGTCATCTGACGGCGCATTGCTTCCTCTTGATCTCGTTCGACGCCGCGGAGGCAGCGCGCCGCATCCTGATGTACCCGTGGAACGGCTGGACCGGCACGATCGTTCTTTCGACGGCGTTTCTGATCCATTACAGCAATGCGCTGTGGTCGATCTATGTGCGCCGCTCGCTGCGGCTCAAGCCTTGGGAATGGACGCAGCTGTCGCTCGGACTCTGCATTCCCGTGCTCTTGACCGATCACGTGGTGTCAACGCGCATCGCGGTCTACGTCCTCGACACCACGACCTACTACAACAGCATCTTCATCGCTCAGTGGGTGATCATGCCGTGGCTTGCCGCTGTCCAGATGCTGGCGATCGTCACGGTGTGGCTGCACGCCTGTATCGGCATCCACTTCTGGCTGCGCGTTCGATCCTGGTATCCGAAGTGGCGGCCGTTTCTCTTTGCCTATGCGCTGTTGCTGCCGACCTTGGCGCTCGCCGGCTATGTGACCGGCGGCAATCAAGTCCTGCGCCAGGCCAAGGACCACGATTTCATTGAGTCGGCGCTGGCGGACGCCAATATGACCGACGAGACCGCCGCATCGATCGACCGCATGGCGGATATCGGCTGGGTGCTGTGCGTCGTGCTGCCGCTGTTGCCCTTCGCCGGGCGCGGGCTGCGTCACTGGTATTATCGCAGCAGAGTCCGCCGGTCCTGGCGCATGCCGGCGGGCGGAGCATGACAGTGCTGCCCGGCGCCACCGTGCTCGAGACGCTGCGCGCCAACGGCGTCCCGCATGCTTCGGTCTGCGGCGGCCGCGCGCGCTGCACCACCTGCCGGATCATGGTCACCAAGGGACTGGACGAACTGCCGCCGCCCTCGGCGCTGGAAGCCAAGGCGCTGTCGCGGATCGGCGCATCGGAAGGTATGCGGCTCGCCTGTCAGATCAGGCCCACCGCCGATATCGCGGTGATGCCGCTCCTGGGCGCTGATGCCAGCGCCGCCGACTGCGCAACGCGCGGCGGGCTCGAGGGCAGCGAGCGGCTGGTCACCGTCGTCTTCGTCGATCTGCGCGGCTCGACAACTCTGGGCGAGGCGCGGCTGCCCTACGACGTCCTGTTCATCCTCAACCAGTTTTTCTACGAGATGACGCGCGCATTGATCGAAACCAACGGGCATTATTCGCAATTCACCGGCGACGGTCTGATGGCGCTTTACGGCTTGCATGCCGACAAACCCGAAGACCGGCGCGGCGGACGCGGTGCGCGGCGCTCGCGCCATGCTGGCGCGGCTCGATGCGCTCAATCACACGCTTCGCACCGATCTGCGCGAGCCGCTGCGCGTCGGCATCGGCATTCATTTCAGCGAGGCCATTGTCGGCGCGATGGGGCCGCCGCATTCGCAGATCATCACCGCGATCGGCGACACGGTGAATACCTGCGCCCGGCTTGAGAGCCTGTGCAAGGATTATCAATGCACCATCATTCTCTCGCGCCAGGCGGCTGAAGCCGCGGGGCTTCAACTCGACGGACAAGAATTGCACGAAGCGCCGGTGAAAGGCCGCAAGGAGCCGGTGCAGTTCTATGCGCTGCAATCGCTTGCGGATGTCGCGCTCTAACGATCGCCGGCCGAGATGGTCGTATCGCGCTGCGGCTTTTCGTGTACACTGACCCATCGATCTTGCGCGCGCCGATCTCAACAAATTTGCGGTGATTGCGATGTTTTCCTGCACGCCTGGCGACGAAGAAGTTTCGGAAGGCCACGGCGGCTGTCTTTGCTGCCGGCCGCAGATCCAATCCTTGAGCCGGCGGATCGGCGCCGATCTTTCGCGCCGCGGCTTCGTGGCCGGTGTTGGAGCGTCGCTGGCATCTGTCGGGTTCACCCGCCGCGTGGTTGCGCAGACCGCGCCGCCGGCGCTTGTCGTGTTCACGAATTTCCAGCTCTTCGATGGAAAGTCTCGCACGCTACGCGGTGGGCTGCGCTTGCTCGTTGAAGCGGGCAAGATCAAAGCCGTCGCTTCGGGCGATGCCGGTGCTCCCGACGGCGCAAAAATAATCGACTGCGGCGGCCGTTGCGTGATGCCCGGCCTCATTGACGCGCATTGGCATACGATCTTTGCCGGGATCCCGATTTCGAGTTTGATCTCCGCGGATATCGGCTACATCTTTCTCGCCGCCAGCGAGGAGGCCGAGCGCACGCTGATGCGCGGCTTCACGACCGTCCGTGATCTCGGCGGTCCTTCCTTTGCGCTAAAGCAGGCGATCGACGAAGGGCTGGCGCGCGGGCCGCGCATCTATCCCTGCGGCGCCATGATCACAACGACCGGCGGTCACGGCGACCTGCGGCCGTTCTCCGATCTGCCGCGCAGTCCGGGCGGTCCTTTGAGCGCCATGGAGCGGACCGGCGCGGCCAATATCGCCGACAGCGCCGACGAGGTGCGCCTGCGCGTACGCGAGCAGTTGGTTCAGGGGGCGTCGCAGATCAAGCTCGTCGGCGGTGGCGGCGTGTCGTCGCCGCGCACGACGCTTGATATGCTGACGTTCAGTGAACCCGAGTTGCGGGCTGGCATCGAAGCCGCCGGCGACCGCAACACCTATGTCGCGGTGCATGCCTATCCGCCCACGGCCATCCAGCGCGCGCTCGCGGCTGGCGCCCAGTGCATCGAGCACGGCCACCTTATGGATGTGGCCACCGCGAAGCTGATAGCGGATAAGGGTGTCTGGCTCAGCACGCAGCCTTTTCTCAGCGAGGAAGACACCGGTCCGCTTGCCGGCCAGAGCCGGATCAATGCCGGTCAGGTATTCGCGGGGACGAATACGCTGTATCCGCTGGTCAAAGAGTACAAGATCAAGACCGCGTTCGGCTCGGACCTGCTTTTCTCGCGCCAACTGGCCGAGGGCCAGGGCCGGATGCTGACGCATCTCGCGCGTTGGTACGACAATCCCGACATATTGAAGATGGCGACGGCAACCAACGGCGAACTGCTGGCGCTGTCCGGACCGCGCAATCCCTATCCCGGAAAGCTCGGCGTCGTCGAAGAAGGTGCGCTGGCGGACCTTCTGGTCGTCAATGGCGACCCGATCGCCGACATCTCGCTGCTTGCGCGGCCCGAAACGAGTTTTGCGCTCATCATGAAGGGCGGACAAGTCTTCAAGAATACGCTCCGGCAATAGCCGAAGCCGCGGCACGTCTGCCATCAATTGAACCAGTAGGGCGTTCGTTTCGCTTCCGGCAAATCTGGAAACCGCGAGTGCAGGAGCTGAAACGCTTCGCGCGAATAGACGGCACGGCTACCATCGCGATTGCATCCCCACCGGGTCGAGAGCACGGCGTCAGCAAGCGCCTCGGCCTGTCCATCAGGGTGTGCCCCGCCGCTATTGCGAACCCAGGCGATAACGCGTTCGCTCAAGACCTGCGGTGCGCATTCGACTTTGGACAGTTTTGCAAGTTCAGCCGGATTGATGCGCTGGAAGAGATAGCTGTCGCGGAGCGCAGGTGCCAGCGTCGCGCGCACATGTTCATGCGGCCCGGGCCGGTCGTCATAGAGACGGAAATTCTGGGCCAAGGCCTCGTCGAGCGCAGCGTCGTGGCGTGGAATGTCGAAAGCGCACCACCAGTTGTTGTCGTTGTGGTTATAGTGATCGAGGCCGGTCAGTGTCGAGGTCGCCTGCAAGTCCTTGTCGTCGGGCATGCGCGAAAAGTCCTCGATGACGGTGTTAGAGTCCCGGCGATTTGAGCACGTCGCTCACGACTGAGATGTCTTCAGGCTTCACGGCACGTCCAGCCGGCGTCTGCCATGCGTCGGTGATCTCCGGCGCCAGCGTGCGCAGCAAGTTATCGTGCTCGCGGCTGATGACGCGGCCCATCGCGTAATCGCGGCTCCACGCGGCGCGGACGAAGAGGGCGCGCTGGCCGCGGCTCAATTCGTCCTGGGCAGCCAGATGCCAAAGCTTGGCGGTCGGCAAATGATTGAGATATTCGCGCTGATAAGACGGCGCCGTCGCCAACACGCGCAGCAAGTGATCTTCATCTTCGGCAAGAACCATGAGTGCGCCCGCGGACGACGTGTAAGGTGGCCATCCGTCCGGCCGATCCAGCTTAAGCGCATCCCGCAGGCGCCGGGCGTCGGTAAGCCGGCCGGCGGTCATCAGGTATTGCAGGCTGTCGTCGATTGTGCGGCTGTACATCATCGTTCCCTTGTAGGGAAAATCCGCAAGCTGCCGCAGCGCGATCTTGAAGTGATCGCGCCGGTCGTCTGTATCCATCAGAAGACGCCGGATCAGATTGTAGTAATCGAAGCTGAGAGCCGCGGCATGCTCTTCAACATCGGTGCCGGTCTTCAACCGGGCAAGCTCGTTGTCGACCAGCCCGAGCAGGGTTGTTGCATCAGTCGCGGGATTCTCGTGCAGCCAGGGACAATCGGCGCTGGCGCCGCTCGCGCTCTTGCGATCGAGATAGGCGCGGACCGCTTCGGATTGCCGCGTCTTTGCCGCCAAGGCCCAGGCATGATCGCGATAGGCATCGGTCGGAAAAGCCACCCAGGCGGCCATCGGTTCTGTCTTGGCCAGGGCAGCCAGGGCAGCGCTGGTTCGATATTCCGGCGGCAGTTTGCCGGTCAGGACCCAGTCGGGTAAATCGGCGCGGCGGTAAAATATGTTGTGCTGAAGAAAGTCGATGTCGGACAGCGCGGCTTCGTAACGCTTCAAACATTGCGGACAATGATCGATGCGGTCGGTTGGCATCGTCAGCGCCGAGATCGCCTCATCCAGTTGCGCAGCGAAAGCCGAAGGATCGGTCCCGTTGGCCGCGATCCAGCCGATCAGTCCCGCTGCCATGGCGTGGATGCTTTGTAGCGACGGCTCGGCGAGCACGGCTTGGATCGCTTTGAGAGATTCCTCCGGGCTCTGCACGACGGCATTGCTGGCAGGCCGAATGTCGGAAGACGTGTCCGCGCCGCTGCCGGCACGGATCGCGAGCACCATATAGGCCGCCAGCGGGCGGTTCGGCGACGCCTGATCCGCGGCAATGGCGGCAAATTCCGCAAGCGCCTTGCCGCGGTCGCCGCGATAGAAGAGCATGGCGGCGTGCTGATAGGCGCGGTCCTGCGTCTGTAACAGCGCGATCGCCGGGTCCGCCGTCTCGATCGGCGGCGGCAGCACAGGGGCGATGGTGACTTTCTTGGACTTGAGCTGACAGACCGAGAGCACGGCGCGCTCGGTCAGCAGCCATTGCGCGACATAGGGATGGTCGGCGCCTAGTTGCGCAAGACGATCCTTGAACTGCTGCAGCGGCGCTTCGGGCCGGCAGGCGCCGAAATCCGGATGCCAATATTGCGCAGCGGCATTGAGGTAAGGAAACAGGCGCTGCAGCAGCTCCCTGTCTGCCGTGCCGGCATTCCACAATCGTGCTTCCGGATAACTATCCGGTATCGTCGCACCCGCGGGAAGGCCCATGCCGGAAAGCGCGCGGAAAGTCTCCGGACTGCGCGGCTCGGAAAAATAATAGTCGATTCGGCTTCCGATATCGTTCGCAGGCGGAGCCGCGGCACATGCCGTATGCGGCGTCAATGCAAAAACGAAAAGCCGCGCCAATACAGCGAAGGTCGTCTTTTTGGTAATCACGGAAATGCCCCTGCGAAAGCTTGTTTGCGGGGCGATAGTGGTGGGCCGCCGATGTTGGCGTGAGCGTAAGAAACGGCCTTGATTGGCCCGAAGGCACACAGCATCTAGCTTGAAATTCCGCTGGACAGCGAGCTATGTACGGGCGTGTGCGGTTTTGTCCGGGCTGGCCGTGGACCCATCAGAGACGACAGAATTATCGGAAGCGCTGAGCCGCGATCTCGCCGCCAAGGTGCGCGAGGAATTGGCCCGCCGCCGCATCTCGCGGCAGCGGCTCGCCGACGACGCCAAGATCAGCATCTCGACCTTGGAGAAGGCGCTGAGCGGCACGCGCCCGTTCACTTTGGCGACCATCATCCGCCTCGAGGAGGCGCTGAAGATCAAATTGCGCGTGCCGGCGGCGAAAGACAAAGCGGCCGATGCGCCGGCGGCGGGCTCGGCGCCGATGGAATTGGGCGGTTACAGCGCGGGTGCGGTGAGGTGGCTCGAAGGCGACTATCTCACCGTGCGGCCTTCGTTCGACGTCAAAGACGCGCTTTACGCCTATCGCACCAAGATCGCGTGGAGCGCGGACAAGAATTCTCTTTGCTTCGAGGAATCCGAGCGGCTTGATGCGCCGTTCTCACAGAACGGACTGGTCGCGGTCCCCAACAAATCCGGACGGGTCTATCTGCTGACCAGCGACGAGGGGCAGTTTCGCCTCGCTATTCTCAGCCGGCCGCAGATCGGCGGCGAGATGTATGGCATCCTGACCACGCTGCGCGCCGAGCGCGGCGGACAGCTGCAGCCGGTGTCGACGCCGCTTGTGCTGTTGCAGATCGCCAGACACGCTGCGCAGTTCGGCCGCATCGCGCCGGCGGATCCGCTCTACGCGGTATATCGCGCGCATCTGCAGCGCGCGGTCGACGACGACCACATCCGTTTCGTGCTGCCGTGAACGCGAACGAGCCTTGCCGTCACGGCGCGGCGATGTGCCAGACACTGTTGACGCCGTCGCCGGTGGTTTCGCCGGGCTTGGTGTCCTTGGTCCAGGAATAGAGCGCCTTGCCCTTATAGGCCCATTGCTTGCGGCCGTCGCTGCGCGTGATCAGGGTAAAGTCGCCGCTGTCGCTGGCGTCGGTGGTGGCGATCAGCGGCAGCCACAGATTGGCGCATTGGCCGTTGCAGTTCGACTTGCCTTTCGTGTCATTGTCGAAAATGTAGAGCGTCATGCCGTCGCCGTTGACCAGCGCCTTGCCCTTCGCCGTGTCGGCGGTGGCCGCGGGCGCGGTTTGCGCCAGCGCTCCGCCAGACCCAACGAACAGCAATCCGGCGAGCAGCAATCCGGCGACGAGGTACGCTTGTTTCATCTGCCGCATGTTGTTTTCTCCTACTCGACGCGCGCCCAGCCGTCGGGCATCAGCCGCTCTTGCGGCAGGAAGCGGCTCTTATAGTCCATCTTGCGCGAGCCTCGCACCCAGTAACCGAGATAGACGTAAGACAATCCCATGCGCTGCGCGCGCGCGATATGATCGAGCACCATGAAAGTGCCGAGCGAGCGCGCCGCCAGGTCAGGCTCGAAGAACGAATAGACCATCGACAGGCCGTCGCCGAGCACGTCGGTGAGCGCGATGGCGACTAGCTCGCCGCTACCGCGCGTCCGGTATTCGATGATCCGCGTCTCGATATGGCTGTCTTCGACCATCATGGCGTAGTCGAGCACCGTCATGTCGGCCATGCCGCCGTCGCGATGGCGCGAATTGAGATAGGCGCGGAAGATCGCGTATTGTTCCGAGGTCGGCACCGCGATCCGCATGTCGCTGGCGATATCGGCGTTGCGGCGCGCGACGCGGCGCATGCTCGGCGTCGGACCAAAATCCTTGGCGACGACGCGCACCGAGACGCAGGAGCGGCAGCCCTCGCAGGCCGGGCGGTAGGCGATCGATTGGCTGCGCCGGAAGCCGCCTTGGGTGAGGATATTGTTGAGCTCGGGCGCGCGCTCGCCGACCAGGTGCGTAAACACCTTCCGCTCTTCCTTGCCGCCGAGATAGGGACAGGGCGAAGGCGCGGTCAGGTAGAATTGCGGAGTGTCGCGCGGGTGCTGGGTCACGACGGCTGAATTACTGCGTTACGGCGAAGCGGCAACCGAATCCGGCTACCGCATAAGATTGCCAGAGCCGGAGCCCGCGTCAAAGGCCATTTCGCGGCCAAATTCGGTGACCTGTTCCGCATCCGGCTGTGGCCCTCAGCGCAACTGCCGGGCCCGCAGCAACGACGCGCGCGCCGGATTATTGATGACGACGGTGCCGACCAGGATGTCGTGCAGCAGGCGGCCGCGCGAATTGAAGAAGCCGACCAGGAGAACGAGCGGCGTGAGCACGCTGACGCTGATCCAGTAGACCACGGCGCGGACCGCCCCGAGCACGAAATAGCCCGGCGCGCCGTACCAGGTGCGCAGCTCGAGATCCATGGCGCGCATGCCGATCGTGGCCGAGGCCGGGCCGCCGAGCGTTGAGCCGTAGTAGAACAGCGCCCACAGCAGCGACACCAGCGGCATCAGGTGGAACAGTGCAAAGCCGAAACCCAGCGTCAAAATGCCGAAGGCGAAGATGAACACCCAGGCCACGATCAGGGGGATCGCGACAATGACGACATCGATGACCCAGGCGACGAAGCGGCGCGGCAGCACGCCTTCGAACAATTCCGGATTGGCGGCGGGGTCATAGGCGTGCGGCTTCACGTCGGCGCCCAGCCCGATCCGCCCGGCGGCCGGCCCGGTGCTCGCTCCGTAAGGGCCCGAATAAGGATCTGTCATCTTGAGCCTGCTTATGCTCGCTCTGCCTGTATAATGCGCTCGGCAAATGGCGACCGGTTAGCATTTCAGCAAGAGGTCGCGGCATTTATAAGACGTTTTGACACGATGGCCGGAGAGCTTGTTTGAAAGTCACGCTTGCCGATATCGAGGCCGCGCGGCGCATCATCGCCGGTCACGTGCTGCGCACGCCGCTGTTGCCGGCGCCGCCGCTGTCGGCGCTCACGCGCGCCGACATTTATGTCAAATACGAGAATTTGCAGGTCACCAATTCGTTCAAGGAGCGCGGCGCCTGCGTCAAGCTCGCGGCGCTGTCGGAAGCGGAGCGCAAGCGCGGCGTCATTGCAATGTCCGCCGGCAATCATGCGCAGGCCGTCGCCTATCACGCGCGGCGGCTCGGCATCCACGCCACGATCGTGATGCCGGTGACGACGCCTTTTGTGAAAGTGAAAGCGACCGAAGCGCTCGGCGCCCACGTCATTCTCGACGGCGAGACGGTGATGGAAGCGCAGGCGCGCGCCAAGGCGATTGCCGAGGCGGAAAATCTGGTCTGGGTGCATCCGTTCGACGATCCGGCGATCATCGCCGGGCAGGGCACGATCGCTGCCGAGATGCTGGAGGACCAGCCTGACCTCGACGTGCTGATCGTCCCGATCGGCGGCGGTGGGCTGATCGCGGGCAACGCGATCGCGGCGCGCGCGCTCAAGCCCAAGATCGAGATCGTCGGCGTCGAGACCACGCTCTATCCCTCGATGTGGAATGCGCTTCATGACGGCGAGCGCCCGTGCGGCGGCGCGACGCTGGCCGAGGGCATCGCCGTGAGCAAAGCCGGCGCCATGACCTTGCCGATCGTGCGCGACCTCGTCAGCGACATCATCCTGGTCGAGGAGGTGCTGATCGAGCGCGCGGTCAATGCGTTCCTGACGCTGCAAAAGACCATGGCGGAAGGCGCGGGCGCCGCGGGCCTCGCCGCGATGCTGACGGCGCCGGAGCGCTTCGCCGGCCGCAAGGTCGGCCTGATCCTGTGCGGCGGCAATATCGATCCGCGCATTCTGGCCTCGATCGTGGTCCGCGAACTGGAACGTGAGAACCGCATCGTGTCGTTCCGCATGATCATTCCCGACCGGCCCGGCGTATTGGGCCAGATTGCAAGCCGGCTCGGCGAGCTCGGCGCCAATATTCTCGGCGTCGAACATCACCGGATGTTTCTCGACGTGCCGGCCAAAGGCACCAAGCTCGACGTCACCGTCGAGACGCGGGACGGCGCGCATGCCGACCAGATTTTCGCTGCGCTCGAGGCGGACGGCTACCAGCCGGTCCGCGTCGAAGGCGGCGCCGGGCTCGGCTAATTCAAGCGACGGATGAGAGACGGACGAACGGAAGAACGCTCAGATTTAAGCTCAGTGAATCTGCGACGGATCGTAGACCGGATACGACGTCTCGACCGGACCGGCTTCCGGCGCGGCAGCAGGACGCGCCCGCGGCAGCGGGATGCGTGTGGGCATGGCCACCGCTGCGCCGGCCGAATGCTGCGCTACCTCGGTCGCTGCCACATCGTTGGCCGCGACAGTGGTCAGGCCGGCGATATGCGGCCGGCGCGCCGGCAGCGGGACCTTGCCGCGGAGCGGCGTGCCGGCGGGCAGATCCTCAGCGCTGCTGTCGTTCGCTGCCATTTGCTGTTGTGAAAAGGCCGGATCGGCAGGCAGGTTGCCGGCGGCAGACGCCGACGGCATCGGCATGGCGTTCGGAGCAGCGGGCGTTGCTTGCCCCGCCGCATTGCTGGCGAGCGCGACGTTGGCCGCTGCGGGTGCTGCTGTTGTTTGCGCAGCCATCGCTGGCGCAGCCATCGCGGGTGCAGCGACGGTCGACGGCGCCGAGCGCGTCGCGGCAAAGGGCGGCGGCGGCACGCCCGCGCGCGAGGCAAGCGTAGCGCCCGGCGCTGAAGCGGCGTCCGCCGGAGCGGGCGGCATCGGCACGGCAGCGGTTTGTTGCATCTGCGATGGCGCCGGCATCAACGGCGCGGCCTGCGGCGCATCGGCGGGCTTCTTGATCTGGATCAGCGGCGTGCGCGCGTCGGTCGCGACATTGGTGGTTTGCGTCGGGGCGGTCTGCGCCGCGACCTGGACGTTGGACTGAGTGCTGGCTTGGCTATTGGTTTGGGCCGGCGCCTGGTTGGCGGCGAGCGGACGGAAGGTCTGGATTTGCGGCGGGGCGACGTAGGAGCGGACGAAGGCGGTGATGGTCCACAACACCACCGGCACGGCGATGATCACCGCCACCAGGATGATGACCCGCTGCAACATCGGCGAATAGAGCCGAATATGTTCGTCGTACTCACGCATCACATCCGCCTCGATCGGTTCATAGGCGGCAGCGGTCGTCATTGGCTTTGTTTGATCCTAACGATCATCCCCGCTACGTCTTGCTGCCTTCAAGACTTGCCGCCTTTCAGATGCTCCGCAATTCTAGGCGCAAAGTAAGTCAACACGCCGTCGGCTCCGGCACGCTTGAACGCGATGAGGCTCTCGGTCATGGCCTTGTCCCCATCGAGCCAGCCGTTCCCCGCGGCAGCCATGATCATCGCATATTCCCCGGACACTTGGTAGGCGAAGGTGGGCATGCCGAAGGTGTTTTTGACGCGCTGCAGAATGTCCAAATAAGGCATGCCGGGCTTGACCATGATCATGTCGGCGCCTTCGGCGATGTCGAGTTCCACTTCGCGCAAAGCCTCGTCGGTATTGGCCGGATCCATCTGATAAGTGCGCTTGTCGCCGATCAAAGTCGCGTTCGAGCCGACCGCGTCGCGGAACGGGCCGTAGAACGCTGAGGCATATTTGGCGGCATAGGCCATGATCTGGACGTCGCGGAACCCCGCGGCATCGAGGCCTGAGCGGATGGCGCCGACCCGGCCGTCCATCATGTCGGACGGCGCGATGATATCGCAGCCCGATTCGGCCTCGACCAGCGCCTGCTTGACCAGCACCGCGACCGTCTCGTCGTTGAGAATGACGCCGTCTTCCATCAGCCCGTCATGGCCGTGGCTGGTATAGGGATCGAGCGCGACATCGCAGAGCAGGCCGATCTCCGGCACTTCTTTTTTGATGGCGCGGATGGTGCGGCAGACGAGGTTGTCCGGGTTCAGCGCTTCGGAACCGTGGTCGTCGCGGCGGCCAGGCTCGGTATAGGGAAACAGCGCCAGGCAGGGAATATCGAGCCTGGCCGCGCGTTCCGCCGCGCGCACCGCTTCATCGACCGACAGCCGGTCAACGCCGGGCATCGAGTCCACCGGCGCGCGCACCCTGGCGCCGTCGACCAGGAACAGCGGCCAGACCAGGTCGGCGGCGGTGAGCACGTTCTCGCACACCATGCGGCGCGACCACTCGGCGCGGCGATTGCGCCGCGGCCGGATCGTCAGGTCGAGCGTGGCGGTCGGCGCGGCGGTTCTCACCGGCGCCAGGCTGGTCGTGCGTTCCAGGCTTGTCCGTTCAATGGGGCGGCCGAATTTGATGGCCATTTCCAGCTCCAGCTTTCCCGATCAGAACCCTTCCAAGCTTCTTTTACTCCTTCCACCGCGTGTGCGCCACTGTGGCTAACCTCTACTGTGGACTGGCAAAATTGCCGCACGGGCGGTGCCGTTGACGGACCGTGGCCCGCCCTCTATCGCTGCCGCATGAGCGATCAATCCCAGCGCCAGCCGACCCGGCCGAGCGACATGCTGGAGCCGGTGCGGGTCGGAAAGACCGAGTTGCAAGGCACTTGGACCGAATTTCTCGTCCTGTTTCTGCGCATCATGGCGGTGGTCTCGCTGTGCAAGGGCCTCTACCACTGGTCCCAGGTCTGCGGCATCGGCGTCCCGCACAGTGCGGCGTTCGAGACCCGCGGCGTCGCCTGGCAGACCGCGACCGTGTTCTTCGCGGTGCTCGATCTCGTCGCCGCGGTCGGGCTGTGGCTCGCGGCCGCCTGGGGCGCGGTGGTGTGGCTCACCTCGGTGGTGTCGATGGCCGCCGTCGTGTTCTTCTTCCCGCAGGTCTATGGCTTCAACCTCTTCATCATCCTCGTCGAGTTCACGCTGCTCGCGATGTATCTGTGGCTCGCCTACAAGTCGGCCTACGAACGGCCGGCGTAATTTACTTCCGCTCGTCCCCGCGGAAGCGGGGACCCAGTGCAAAATGAAGGCTGGATTCCCGCTTGCGCGGGAATGAGCGGAGATATGTGAGCGCATCAAAACTTCGGCGGCTTTCCCCAGTAGGCTTGCGTAATCACGTCGGTCATCTCTTCTTTCGACACCGGCCGCGGATGGGTGATCTTCGCCTTCATCACCACCTCGACGGCCTTGCCGATATCCTGCTCCTGCATGCCGATATCCTTCAGCCCGGTCGGCAGCCCGATCCGCACATTGAGATCGTAGAGCCCGCGCGCGGCATCGCTTGAGGCGAGCGCGCGCTTGATCCGCGTCATCGCTTCCGGCGCGGCGGAGGCGTTGAAGCCGATGGCGTAGGGCGTCGCGATCGCATGCGTCTGCGCGTGTTCGAGATTGAACCATTGCCGCACACGCTGGGCGATGGCGTGCTCGAGCCCCACCTCGGCGCGGAAATTCGCCGCGAGCCAGGCGCCGTATTGCAGTTCGCCGCGCGCTTTCAGGTCGCGCGGATTGTCGGCCACGCGCGGCAGGCTGGCGCCGATCAGCCGGATGCCTTCTTCGGCCATCGTCTGCACCACCGGATTGGTGTCCGCGCCGTAGAGCGACTCGACCGCATGCGCCACGGCGTTCATGCCGCTCGCCGCCGATGTCCGCGCCGGCAGGTCGAGCGTCAGTTCGGGATCGTAGATCGCGGTTGAGGGCAGGGCCTCCGGCCCGTCGCCGGAAATGCGGTTCTCGGCGACGCCGATATACCAGCGCGCCGCCATTTCCGAGCCGGAATAGGTGGTGACGACGGCGATGTAAGGCAGCTTGGTCATCGCGGCCGCCGCTTTCGCAAGCCCGATCGGCGAGCCGCCGCCGATGACGATGAAGCCGTCGGCATCGAGCCGATTCAGCTCGGCGAGAATATGCTCGAACGCCTCGCGCGGCATGCTCTGGCCGCCGGTGTCGCAATAGCCAAGGACGCGCCCGGCGATCGGCGCCACCAGCCGGCGGGCCATGTCGCCGCGCGTCTTCGAGCACAACACGAGGAGCCGCGACATCTTGTGCCGATCGGCCTCGGCGGCGAGCGCGCCGACGGAGCCTGGGCCGAACACCACGCGCACGGGATCGGAATGGTAGGTGAATTGATTGAACTGGTCTGTCATTGCTAATCCACTTTCGTCACCACCGGGCTTGACCCGGTGGTCCATGCTGAGCTTTCGACCGCAAATACGTCGCGGTCACTGAACGATTTCGTCCCACAAGTCGCGCCAATCGGGATTTATCGACCGGATCAGGTCGATCTTCCAAGCCCGCGACCAATGCTTGATATTCTTCTCCCTCTGAATTGCCGCCATCGCTGTAGCATGTTGTTCGTAATAGACGAGCATTTTGACGTCGTGCTCCTTGGTGAACCCATCGATCAATCCTTCACGGTGCTCGTGGAGACGGCGAAGCAGGTTATTGGTAACGCCAACGTAAAGCGTCCCGCGTGGTCGGCTGGCAAGGATATAAACCCAGTAGGTTTTCATGCTGCTCGTCAGCATGGATTGCCGGGTCAAGCCCGGCAATGACGAAATAAGGGAGCGTTCCCGCACGCGCATCTGCGCGCGAGGCCGCATCACGCCACATCAAAAACCGCACGAACGAAAGAAGGGAAGCGGAGCGCCGAGAGGCGCATCCAACCAATGGCCGCACCGGACGGATGCGGCCGCGTGCTCGGCGGAGCACGCTCGCCTTTCGGCGCTCCACCGCGGCTCTCGTTTAGGCGACCGAACGCCACCACTCAGCTTCGGGCCGCGCTTCCTGGCGGCGAATGCGGGCGGGCTTGAGGCCCTCTTCGCCGTCAGTACAGCCAGACACCTGGCAGACCGGTCGTAATGCCGGCCGGGTCGATGCCCAAAGCCGCCCGGGAGCGGAGTGCAAATCCGCGCGCAGGCGCCGCACTCGCTCCGTATGTCGGATCGCATCCGGATACGTCCCGTACTGAGCGAGTGTCCGCTATGTAACCATAATGGTGACTTGTGTCAATGGAAAAGTGACGCGGCCCTTTTGAGGCGATTATCCGGCAGTTGACTATTAGGGAATGTCCCTCTTTGTTTTTGTCGCTGGGCCGGCGGCGCCGATGGCCTACGGCTTAGCTCCTACCCACACATGGATTTTGTCCAGATCGTATGGGTCAGTCCCGGTGATCGTGACGAGTGACACGGTTAGGCCGGTAGCTCTCAATTCCTCCGCCAATGTTGTCGCCGCTAATTTGAAAGATTCACCGGACCTCTGGGGCTATTGGATCCAGATGCCCGCCATCGTCCTTATGGCCACGTGCGGACGATTACCGCGCTCAAAAAGAGTTATTCCGGGCGGAGGAGGCGCTTCTTGCCAGCCAGCAAGTATTAGGGCGTTTTCTACCTTATCCAATAGCCGCATGGGTTCCAGGTCTTGGTGCATCGCGAGATCAAAGTGCATGCCTTTAAACGGAACTAACTTTTCAGCGATTGCGATTGCCTGAGTATCAGAAAGATCGCGCGGCAATTGCGAAATTTCCCAAGCATTTTCGATCAACGAGACGCGGAGATTAACCGCCAATTCGCCCGCGACGCCGACAACGACCATTATCGGAAATATGAGCGCGAGAAATCGTAGCCTCGATGCCTTCCAATTGAAGGAAACGAGTGATCTTCCGAGTCTCTTGAGCGGTGTTCTGTATTCACCAGGCAGCCCAATAACTACGAGCGCTGTCGCAACGTCCATCGCGCCGCGATACCAGTTGATCAACTCGATCAATGTTGATGGATCTGATGACGCCATGGCTAAACGCTGCGCAGTATTGGAAGCACGTGACTATCGAATAGCTCAAGCCCGCGATCTTTTCCTCATCTTGATTGTGATCGCGTGCGGCGTAAGCGCTATCGTGATTGGACGCCGCTCATGAGCCAAATGGCAATTCCAATTGCCCCTCTTTCATTTCGCCGGCGTCGTTCGTCTCTGGCTGAGACGGACGCCGGTCGCGCCGACTGTCAGCGTCAGTTCGGCATTCCGTCAGTCGCTTGCACGCAATCGCTAGCCGTTCGAAGGCTCCGGCTCAGGCGGTGCAGCCGGCGCAACCGTCGCCGGTTTCTTTGATGGCTTTCCGTGCGACGCCACGGGCGGCGACGGCTTGTCGGGCGCCAAGATCGCGTTGACCGGATTGGGGACGTGGTCGAAGCCGGCGCCGGTGAGGGCGTCGACGCCGAGGCCGATGACGCCGCCGGCGATGACATTGCCCGCGGTGGAGGCGACGCCGGCGCCAACGACGACGCGCGCGACCGGTATCTGCTGCGGCTGGTAGCCCGGCTTTTCAAAAGTGGCGACGAATTCTTCGTTCTTCTTGACCGTCAGCGTGCAGGGCGTAACGCAGGCCAGCCCGTTGCTGGTGTGGACTTCGGCGCCGCTCGGCGTCGAGTTGAAACCGACCTGGTCCGTGGTCCCGCGAAGAACCGTCGCGCAACCGCCGCAGGTCGCGGCGAGCGCAAGCACCCAGATGATACGCATCTGTTCGTAGCCCCCTAGTCACCCCGCAGGAGATTATTCCTCAACTTATGCGGGAAGGCAATTGCTGTTGGGAGGAGGATCGGAGCACGCTCCACGCTCGCACTCCGACGTGACGGCAGCGCAAACATTGCACCCGGATGTGCTGCTGGGCGCTCATCGCTTGCACCCGTCTTGCCGCGACCACGGCGGCCCTTCTTTGATGCGCCGCCCGGATGACATTGTTGGGGAAAATCGGCCCACCCCTCAAATGACGTAGGTCCTTTGTCATGAAACTGCTTGGTCGGTTTGATGTGGGACACGATCGCCAGATATCGGGGCTTCGCGGAATTCTGCCAGGATCGGGCGGCGAGTACCAACGACGCGAAGCAGCGGCTCCTGTTCGAGTCGATGGCGACGGAGTGGCGCAAGGTTGCGCTCGGATACGAGGGCCTCATGCGCAGAATCTCTCCTCCACATGGCGATCCCGGCGACCGGTAGCGTCATCACTTTCGCCGCCGGCTCGATGTGTCCGACCGTTATTTGCCGTTATTTGCGCCGGGCCGTGACCTGGGGGTCGGCCGCGGCATCGAGCGCGGCGAGGCGGTTGAGCGCCTCTTCGTAGCGGCGGTCGGGCAATAGCGCCAGCACGATCGCGGCGATCAGCGGGGACAGGACCAAAGAGGCCACAAGCCAGCCGAGGCCGGACCGGCCGCGGCGCGCGGCGGCGACCCCGATGACAATGGCCAGAACCAGCCAGATGACGATGGCTTCAAGCATGCCCCCATCAACGTGGAACGGGGCGGGGAAGTTCCGTCTGAAGACGAGGCGCTCGCGAATGCCGGCAGAGGCGTTAGGTAACCCGAGGCCATGGGTATATTGATGGCTGAGATAAACCCCAAAAGCAGGAGCCGACCATGGCAAATCTCAACGAGAATGCCGATCGCGCCATACAACAAGCCGGGCAGGCTGTAGAGCAGACCATGGCTCAGACGCGCGGAGCGATGGACCAGTACTTCAATTTCATTCAGCAGGCCTTTTCGTCGTCTCCCTTCGGCGGCAGTGAATTGACTGAAAAAATGCGGAGCTTCACCGCCGAGAACATCGCCTCGGCTCAGAACCTTGTGCAGAAGCTCGGCCAGGCCAAGGATTTTCAGGACGCGATGCAAATCCAAACCGAATACATGCAGACCCAATTTGAGAAGTTCGGCGAGCAGACACGCAGCCTCGCGGAATCTTTCACCACAGCGACGACCGGCGCTGTGAAGAACCCTTTCAGAAACTATTAGAGTCGCGCGGTTATAGTCGGCGATCGCGAAAAGTCGGCGCTACTCCGCCTTCATGCCGGCCTTCTGCACCACCGGGCCCCATTTGGCGATTTCAGCTTCGATGAACGTGCCGAATTCAGCCGCGCTCATGGTGACCGGCGCGGCGCCTTCGTTGTCGAGATATTTTTTGGTCTCGGCCGACTTGAGCACTTCGGCGACAGCGGCGTGGAGCTTGTTGACGATCGGTTGCGGCGTGCCCTTGGGCGCGACCACGCCCCACCAATTGGTGGCGACGTAGCCGGGCACGCCGGACTCGGCGATGGTGGGGAGATCCGGCAGGATCGGGCTCTTGGTCTCGCCGCCGGTCGCGAGCGCGCGCAAGCTTCCGGACTGGATGCTCGGCACGGTCTGCACGATCGAGGAGAACATCACTTCGGCTTCGCCCGCCATCACCGCGAGCATGGCGGGGCCGCCGCCTTTGTACGGCACGTGCACGATGTCGGCGCCGGATTTCAGCTTGAACAATTCGCCGGACAGATGCTGGAAGCTGCCGATGCCGGCGGAGGCGTAATTGAGCTTGCCGGGATTGGCCTTGGCATAGGCGAGCAGTTCCTGCGTCGAATGCACCGGCAGTTTCGGATTGACGGTGAGCACATTGGTGCCGGTGGCGAAGATCGAGACCGGCACGAAATCCTTCACCGGATCGAACGTCTCCTTGTAGAGCCACGGATCGACCGCGTGCGCGATCGAGATGACCAGGAGCGTGTAGCCGTCGGGCGTTGCCTTGGCGGCGAGATCGCTGCCGACCACGCCGCCGGCGCCGGCGCGATTGTCGACGAAGATTTGCTGGCCGAGGTTCTTGCCGAGCTGATTGGCGATGATGCGGCCGACGACGTCGTTTGAGCCGCCGGGCGGGAACGGGATGATCAGGCGGATCGGACGGGTGGGGTAGTCGTCGGCGGACGCGGCGCGGGGCGCGGCGAGAAGCGCGAATGGGATCAGCAGCGTGCAGGCAAATCTTGTGATGATGCTCCAACGCGTGCGGACATTTTTATGCGGCATTCCATTTCCCCCGATTGTGTTCTCGACTGCTTCGTCTTTCCGTCATAGTAGCGGCATTATTGATGCCGGTCATTCGGGGTGCGCGCAGTTCATGAGCCTTGCCGGGACGATTGCCATTATTCCCTATCCCGCGATCGATCCGGTCGCGGTCAATATCGGGCCGTTTCCGATCCGCTGGTATGCGCTGTCCTATATCGGCGGGCTGGCGCTGGGCTGGCTCTATGCGCGGGTCCTGGTGCGCAACGCGAAGCTCTGGGGCAATGTGCCGCGGCCGGATGCGAGCGCGATCGACGATCTGGTTCTGTATTCGGCGCTGGCCATCGTCATCGGCGGCCGGCTCGGCCAGGTGATCTTCTACGAGTGGCCGTATTATTCCACGCACCCGCTGGAGATTCTGGAGCTGTGGAACGGCGGCATGTCGTTTCACGGCGGGCTGATCGCGGCGTGCTTTGCCATGTGGTTCGTGGCGCGGCAGGCCAAGGTTTCCATTCTGACCATCGGCGACATCTGCGCGGCCGCGGCGCCGGTCGGCATCCTGCTCGGCCGCGTCGCCAATTTCATCCGGCCCGAGGAATGGGGCAGGCCGGCAGATGTCGCACGTGTGCCTTGGGCGATGGTGTTTCCAAGCGTCGACGATTTGCCGCGGCATCCGAGCCAGCTCTATGAGGCCGGCCTCGAAGGGATTTTGCTGTTCGTCGTGCTGGCGTTGTTCGTGCGCGGCGGCACGCTGAAGCGGCCGGGATTGACGACGGGGATTTTTCTTGTCGGCTACGGCGTGGCGCGCATTTTCTGCGAGTTCTTCCGCGAGCCCGATCCGCAGCCGCAACAGCTCGTCTCCTGGCTGACCATGGGCATGCTGCTGTCGCTGCCGATGATCGTCGCCGGGCTCGTGTTCATCGTTTGCGCGATGCGGCGTCGTGTCGAGGACGTTGCCGCCGCGCAGCCTTGCGCCTAGCTATTTGCCAATTTCAGAACTTGTAGTTAATGCCCCCACGGGCGACGTTGTCGGTGAAGTGAGCATTTGTAATGATGAATGGCCCACCGGGAATGGCGACATTACTTCGAGTGCCGAAGTCGATGTAGAGATATTCGACCTTCGCACTCCAATGATCCAGGAACGCCCATTCGACTCCGCCGCCGACCGTCCAGCCGCCGTCCATACTGTTCGAGGTGTTGAATGTGGTGCCGGCGATCGGGCCACCGGCATTTGAAGATGTGAGCGTGCCGTCGTCGAGCTTGGCCTTGCCGAACGCCCATCCACCGGTGCCGTACCAAAGCACGCGGTCGAAGGCGATGCCGGCACGGCCGCGCACTGTCCCGAACCATTCGAGCTTGTCCTCGACACCGCCGCTAAAGGTGACGGGGCCGAATATCGGGTCCGTAAAGGCTCCGTCGAGCTTCGACGTTTGGCCCGAGCCCTGGAAGTCGGCCTCGATCCCGAGCACCGTTCCAGTGCCCCACGCGAACCAAGGGGCGAATTGCCAATTGTATCCGATCTGGCCGCCGCCGATCACGCCCTGCGGATCGTGCGTGAAGGTGCCCTCCGAGTTGCCAGGAAAACCATTGAATAGCTCGTGCAACTCGTGGCCCCAACCGCCGCCGAAATTCGCGCCGAGATAAAATCCGGTCCAACTGTACACCGGTGGTGGTGATGGGGGCGGCGCCTTGTAGTAGACCGGCCTTGGCAGATCGGCCGCCAGGACCGTCGCCGCGGACGCGGCCGTAAAAGCCATCGCCGCCAATGTGAGGAGAATGCGCCGCATGATTTCAGCCTCCGCGTCCGAGCGGTTACTTGGCAGTGCAGGTCGCAAAATTTGATCAGCGAATCCCTGGAGGCATGCGGTCATCCGCAAAACCAGGGCCGAATCGCATGACAAGGCTGGCGCAAAAGTCTTAACTGATGATTAACCATACAAGCGCTGGAACTTTCGCGCTTTTTCAGATCGCGGCCATCGCATGCACTTCCTTCGCCTTGGCCGTGCAGGCAGCGAGCAGGAAGGCGAGATCGGTGCCGGTCGAGACATAGCGCGCACCCATTTTCACGAATTGCGCCGCCAGGTCCGGCCGCGACGACAGCCCGCCGACGCCGACATGCTTGCCGTGACGGCGGCAGACCTCGATCGTGTGTGCGTAGGCTTCGCGCAACCGTGCATGCTCGTACTGTCCGGTCAGCCCGAAGCTTGCCAGCATATCATTCGATCCGATCAGCACCATGTCGACTCCGTCGACGCGAACGATCGCGTCGGCGTCCTTGAGCGCCGCGTCGCTCTCGAATTGCACCACCACCATGGTCGCCGCGTTCATCGCCTTGTCGGTCTCCGCGGTCGGAAAGCTGCGGTAGTGCAGATGGGGTAGGACGCCAGCGGCGGAGCGCTCGCCGAGCGGCGGAAATTTTGCCGCGCGCACGTAGTCGCGCGCCTCGGCCGCGCTCTGCACATGCGGAGCGATGATGCCGAGGGCGCCGGCATCGAGCACGCGCTGCACTTCGGCCAGGCCTGGCACGCGCACCAGCGGCGTGATGCCGGCCGCGAGCGCCGCCACGCAGATCGTGCCGGTCGCTTCGAACGAGAACGGGCCGTGCTCCATATCGACATAAAGACTGTCGAAGCCGGCGGTCGCGGCCAGCTGGGCGATCTCGGCGGTGCGGGTGAGGCGCACGATCATCGAGGCGGCGACCTCGCCGCGCGCGAGCTTGTCCTTGAGATTGTTGCGCAGAATGTCTTCGATCTTGCCCGGCATGTTCTCGGCCTTCATTTATTTCCTCCCCCGTGAAAACGGGGGAGGGGGACCATCTTGCGAAGCGAGATGGTGGAAGGGGCCTCGGACTAGACGACACTCTGTCGACGACAGTGAAGCGACGAGTTAGACGCCCCTTCCACCACGCTACGCGTGGTCCCCCTTCCCCGCTATCGCGGGGCAGGAAAATTCCTCGCCTAATATCTCACGCGAAGATGTCTCCTGACAGAGCGCATCCGGCAGGCTATGCTCGAAATAGGGGAGAAACCGCCGTGAATTACGCAACAGATTTCAAGTCGATCCGCAACGACGTGTCGGAGCAGGAATGGCAGATGCGGCTCGATCTCGCGGCCTGCTACCGGCTGGTCGACGCCTATGGCATGAGCGACCTGATCTATAACCACATCACCGCGCGCATTCCCAATACCGACCATCTCCTGATCAATCTCTACGGCCTGCTTTACAAGGAGATCACCGCTTCGAGCCTGGTCAAGATCGACGTCGAGGGCAATATCGTCAGTAAGCCGGACACCGATTACGGCATCAATGTCTCGGGCTATGTCATCCATGGCGCGATCCACAAGGCGCGTACCGACGTCGCCTGCGTGCTGCACACGCACACCCGCGCCGGCATGGCGGTATCGGCGATGAAATGCGGGCTATTGCCAATGTCGCAGACGTCGATCCGCTTTGTCGGCCATATCGGTTATCACGATTATGAGGGACCGGCGATCGATCTCGACGAGCGCGAACGTATTGTCACAGATCTCGGCCCGCACGATGCACTGATCATGCGCAATCACGGCCTGCTCAGCTGCGGCGCCACCATCCAGCAGGCGTTCAACACCATGTATCAGCTTGAACTGTCCTGCCGCTCGCAGGTCGATGCCATGGCTGCGAGTTCTGCGGGCGGCACCGAGCTCACCATGCCCGGCGAAAACGTCTTGGCGCACACCGCGCATCTCTATCAGCCCGGCGCGCGGCGGCCTTACGGCGTGCTGGAATGGCCGGCGATGCTGCGGCTCTTGGCGGCCGAGCAGAAGCATTCCGGCTATCCGCCCTATTGGCATTGAGCCGCGACTTAGGCTCAGTACCGCTCCATGCCTCTCTCAGCCATCCTCATCACCCGCGACGAAGCGGCGAATATCGGCGACTGTCTCGACGCGCTCGCGTTCTGCGACGAGCGTATCGTGGTCGATTGCGGCTCGAGCGACGATACGATTGCGATCGCGCACGGCAAGGGTGCCCGCGTCGAGACCCATGAATTTCGCGGCTTCGGGCCGCAGAAGAACTTTGCGTTGTCGCTGGCGACCGGCGACTGGGTGCTGTCGATCGATGCCGACGAGCGGGTCACGCCTGAGCTTGCGCAGGCGATCAGGGCGGCCATGGCGGAGGAGAAAGCTGACGGCTATGAACTGCCGCGCATTTCGAGCTTCTGCGGCCGGCCGATGGGACATTCGGGCTGGTTTCCGGATTATGTGCTGCGCCTGTTCCGCCGCGGCAAAGCCCGCTTCGACGATGCGCTGGTGCATGAGCGCGTGATTTGCGACGGCGCGGTCAAAAAACTCGACAAGCCGTTGATCCATCATCCGGTGCTGAAGCTCGAAGACGCGCTGTCGCGGATGGACCGCTATTCGACCGCGGGCGCGGCGGCGCTGCTCGCCTCAGGGCGGCGCGTATCGTTCTTTACCGGCATCGCGCATGGCTCTTTCGCGTTCTTCAAGACCTACGTGCTTCGGCTCGGCTTCCTCGACGGCGCCGAAGGGTTTCTGCTCGCGGTCGCCAATGCCGAGGGCAGCTATTACCGTTACATGAAAGCCTGGGTGGCGCAGCGCCGCCCCAAATAAAATCAAGCCCGGCCGGGCGCCAATAAAATGTGGAGGGCAAGATGAGACTTCATCGCCGGAGATTTCTGCATCTGTCGGCAGGCAGCACCGCAGCCCTCGCGTCGCTCACGCGCAGTGCAGGCGCGCAGGACGCCTATCCGTCGCGGCCGGTCCGCCTCATCGTCGGATTCTCTCCGGGAGCGGCGTCCGACATCACGGCGCGGCTATTCGCGCAAGGCGCGGGGCCGGTGCTGGGCCAGCAAGTCGCGGTCGAGAACAAGCCGGGCGCGGCGGGCAGCATCGCCGGTCAATATGTCGTTCACTCCACCAACGACGGCTATACGCTGCTTCTGTTTGCGCTCTCGACACTGACCAACGAGATCATCAATCCGACGCCGTCGTTCGACGTGATCAAGGATCTGGCGCCGATCGCGCCGCTTGCAGTCGGCGCCGTGGTGCTGGTCGTCAATCCGGAGCTTAAGGTCCGCAGCGTCGCCGAGCTCATTGCGCTTGCCAAAGCCAAGCCCGGCGAGGTGCTCTATGGGTCGACCGGCCTCGGCAGCATTCCGCAGCTTGCCGCCGAGCTGTTCGCCGAGCGCGCCGGGATCAAACTGACGCATGTGCCCTATCCCGGCAGCCCGCAGATCACCAGCGATCTCATCGCCGGCCGCATCGGCATGTCCTTCAACATCGCGTCCGGGGTCATCGGCCAGGTCAAAGCCGGCCAAATCCTTGCTTTGGCGACCGCGGCGGACAAGCGCACCAGTGCGCTCCCTGACACGCCGACCATGGCGGAAGCCGGCATCCCGGATTTCGACACCAGCCTGTGGCTCGGTCTTGCGGCCCCGGTGGGCACGCCGCGCGCCGTGATCGACAAAGTCGCGGACGCCGCGCACAAGGCGATGGCGGATCCCCAAGCCATCGAAACACTGCGGACGCAGGGCTACGAACCGCTTGCGACCAACCCGGATCAGTTTGCCGCTTTCATTCGCAGTGAATGGGATCGCTGGTCGGGCGTGGTGCACAGCGCGGGACTCAAGCCCTAGCAGATCGCTTACCGGGACAGACGCAACAAAGATCTTCATTACAAGAAAATGATAAAATGCATTTTTTGAGCGCGCCCGATATTGGGCCGGCGTTGTTCCTCGGATTATCACTCGCGGCATTTGGCGCGGCTTTTTTCGGCGTCTGGGCGGGAACGGCCGGCGGCGTGATCCTGCTTGCCGTCATGGCGCTGGTCATACCGGCGGCTGTCATCGTTCCCGTACATACCGTCGTCATGCTCGGCTCCGGCGCGACACGCACCATGCTGATGTGGCGCTTCGTGATGCGAAAGACCATCTTGCCTTATCTGCTCGGTGCCGCGCTTGGCGCGGCCTTGGGAGCGAGGGTCTTCGTCGCTCTGCCCATTTCGCTTTCGCTGGGAATTCTGGGCGCCTTCATTCTTCTTGTAACCTGGATGCCGACGCTCGGGAGGCTCGGTGCGGAACGGAGCCGCTTCGTCGTGCTCGGTTTCTTCACCACCTTTCTAGGCATTTTCGTCAGCGCAACGGGTACGCTGTTGGCTCCGTTTGTCGCCAGCGCCGCGCCGGATCGGCGCAATCATTCGGCGACGCTTGGCGCGTTGATGCTCACGACGCATGTTGCAAAGCTGGTGGCATTCGGCGTGATCGGATTTGCCATCGGCCCCTTCATGGCTCTGGCGTTCGCAATGACGCTCGCCAGCGCCGCGGGAAACTGGGTGGGCAAGATGGCGCTGGCGTATACGCCGGAGGCGCAGTTTCGCCTCATCTTCCAGCTCGTTTTGACGGCGATGGCGTTGAAGCTGCTTTGGAACGCCGTAGAGGCGTCGGGGTGGCTATGACCGTTTCGGCTCACCGGCTCGCTTGGATGCGATCGGAAGAGTGTAATGTACGGCCGCGTCATGGTCGCAAGGGTATGGCTGCAGGCTTGATATCGTCGGGATCGGAATTCGCCATCCATTGAGAGGGAGACCAAACAATGCCGGACAACATTCGGTTCTCGTGTCCAGACACCATGCAGAAGCCGCCGGGTTACAGTCACGTTGTCGAAGTGATTGGACCGGGCCGCGTCGTTTATTTTGCCGGTCAGCTCGGTATCGACAAGTCCGGCCGAATGGGCGGTAGCCCCCGCGAACAGATGGAAATGGCTTTCGAGAACGTGAAGGCTGCGCTCGCTTCAGTTGGCGCCGGTTTCGAGCATGTCGTCAAACTCAACAACTACATCGTCGATATCGGCGCCAATATCGCGCATTACCGCGATGTGCGGGCAAAATACGTGAACACAAGCCAGCCGCCGGCCAGCACGACGGTCGGTGTGCCAGAACTGGCGCGCCCCGGCGCTGTGTTCGAGGTCGAGGCCGTGGCCATATTACCCGCGAAATGACAGCTTCACGAAAGTCCCCGGAAGGCCAAATAGGTGCGCGGTCTAATCGCAATCGCACTCGGCTTAATCGCCTGCGTATTGACTATCGCAGGTTGGGTTTTGCTGCTTGCCGTAGGCGGCGATTATTTCGTGATGACGTTTCCGGTCGGAGTGGCTGCCGCTGTATTCGCCGGACTTTCCGTGGCGATCATCACCTATTCTTGCCTCTGCCGGGGCTAGGTTTGTGAAGTACTACATGCCCGACTGGTCAGGGCAACGTGGCCGGAACGGAGAATGGCTTGGTGGCGTCGACCACGAACATGATGAGCGCCGTCAGATCGGCGGTGCCATCATTGAAGACTTGCATCGGCATCGCGGCCATGTGCCCGTTCATGGTGTGGCCGGCTTCGACGGAGCTGACGCCGTGCGGTGTCTTCTGGCCTAATTTCCCGGCGAGGACGTAGAAGGCCTCGGAGCCGAAATGCGAATGGACCGGCGTCTTCGACCCCGGCGGTCCGCTGCCGTAGTTGACGCGCAGAAGGTATTCGGGCGCAGTCACGGGCGGTACGGGTCCGATCTCCGCGACTTTCGTTCCGCCGGGCGTCGCCGCGCCCTGCGGCCCGAGCGTGAATAGCCAGACTTTGCCGGCGGCTTCGGCTGTGAGCGACGGCGATCCTTCATAGCTCACCGTGTCCGGATTCCACCGGTACTCGCCCGCCGCGGCCTTCGCCTGATCCATCGTCGGGAAGTTTTCGACCCGCCAGTACAGCGGCCCCTTCGGCAATTGCTTGACCTTCATCTCGGCAATCGGTTTGACGACGTATTTTACGTCTTTCACATCCTCTGCCCGAGACAGTGGCGGCAGCAACAGTCCACAGATGACCGGGATCGCGAGGCGAGCGGCAAATAGGAGCGAGCGCATGTTGTTCTCCTGGAGCTGTACAGTTGCTGTCGTGATGTCAGAAATGCCGTGTGGCGTCCTTCAGCGCTTCTCAATTTTGGCTTAGCGTTCCCTCCATTTCTCCTTTGTGACGCCTATGGTACGATCGCTGCGGGCGAGGCGCGACGATCGGAATGAAATCTTGCGTTATCTGTTCGAGGAATGCGCGCTCGATACGGACCTTCACGAGCTAAGGCGAGGATCGAGCCTTGTGGCCGTTGAGCCGCAGGTGTTCGATCTCCTTCTTCATCTGATCCGGAACCGTGATCGTGTGGTCAGCAAGGACGACCTGCTGGCGGCGGTCTGGCATGGGCGCGCTATTTCCGAGTCGGCGCTATTCAACCGCATCAACGCGGCGCGAAGCGCAATCGGCGACAGCGGCAAACGGCAAAGGCTGATCAAGACGCTGCCGCGCAGAGGCCTGCGTTTTGTCGGTGCGGTTCGAGAAGAGGAGTGCGGCGTTGCCGAGGCCGCCCCGCATAAGTCTTCACTCGGGATTGCCGACAAGCCGTCGATCGCGGTTCTGCCGTTCGCAAACCTCGGTGGCGATCCGGAGCAGGATTATTTCATCGATGGGGTTGTCGAGGACATCATCACGGCGCTGTCGCGCAACCGCGCGTTTTTTGTGATCGCCCGCAACTCGTCCTTCGCCTACAAGGGAAAGCCGGTCGACACCAAGCAGGTCGCTCGCGAACTCGGCGTCCGTTATGTATTGGAAGGCAGCGCGCGCACGCTGGGCAACCGCGTGCGGGTGACCGGGCAGTTCATCGAAGCCGAGACAGGCCGCCACTTGTGGGCGGATCGGTTCGACGGTGAAATGGCCGACATTTTCGAACTTCAGGATCAGCTCGTCACCAGCGTCGTCGGAGCGATAGCGCCGCAACTGGAGAAGGCCGAGATCGACCGCGCCAAGCTGGCGATGACCGGCGATCTGGCGGCTTACGATTTCTACCTTCGCGGGCTTGCCAGCTGGAATCGCTGGACGGCCGACGAAAACGCCAAGGCGTTGCAGCTGTTCAACGCGGCGATAGCGAAAGATCCCGACTTCTCGACGCCGTACGGTCTGGCCGCTTCGTGTCATCATTTCGCCAAGGCCAACCGCTGGAGCTCAAGCTTCGACGAAGACGAGATCGCCCGGCTGGTCGAGCGCGCCGCCGACATCGGCACAGACGACGCGGTCGCGCTGTGTTGGGCGGGGCACGTCCACGCATACTTCTTTCGCGACCTCGACCGGGCATTGCTGCTCATCGACCGGGCCCTCGACTTGGATGTGAACCTGGCGGTCGCCTGGCAGCGCAGCGGTTGGGTACGAGGCTACATTGGCGATCCCGATGGCGCGATCGAAAGCCTGCACAAGGCTATTCGCCTCAATCCACTCGATACTCGCGTTTTCCTCACCCAGAGCGCCATGGCGTTCGCCCATTTCATCGCCGGACGCGACGACGAAGCCGCGCGCTGGGCGGCGATGGCGCTGCGGGTCAAGCCAAACTGGCTGCCGGCTCTTCGGATGGCTGTTGCGTCAAACGCCATGCGGGGCGAAGCCGGGCAGGCGAAGCTGGCGCTGAACGCATATCTGACAATCGATCCGCAGGTCACGATCGCCAAGTTATGCGAGTATTACCCGTTCCGCCGCGAAGCCGACCGACAGCGATTGATTGCCGCGATGCGCAAGGCGGGCGTCTGCGGGTGACGACGCGGCAAGTGCACGCCGCGCCGGCAAAGGGTAAGCCGGTCATCCCGGTCCCAGACCGGTACAGCTGTATTGCGTGCAATCCTGATAAATGCCCCGACACTCAAATGACGGCAGTTGGTCGACGTGAAGGCAGTCGTGATAGCGCGCGCGACAGTAGCTGACGCACTGGCGCTTGGCCTTGGCCGTCTGCGCCGCCGCAAATGTTTGGAAGGCAAGACCGGCGTCCTGCGCATCGCCTTTTCCAATACTCGGCGACAACAGGAAGATGGTGATGACGGCAAACGTCATTTTGCTGCATTTCATGGCTGCCCCCATTTCGCAAGCTTTTGACAATTATCGCTCTACGCTTACTCCATCAGCGCGATATTGGCGTCGTGGATCACCTTGGCCCATTTGTCGGTTTCGGCGGCGAGGAATTTGCCGAAATCCGCGGGCGATCCGGGAAGCATCATGCCACCGAGATCGGCGAATTTTTTCCGCATCGCCGGATCAGTAAGCGCCGCGTTCACCGATTTGTTCAGCCGTTCGACGATCGGAGCCGGCGTGCCTTTGGCGGCGCTGAGTCCATAGAACGCGTTGACTTCGTAGCCGGGCAGAGATTCGGCAATGGTCGGCACATCCGGCAGCGCGTCCGAGCGCACCGCGGTGGTGACGCCGAGCGCGCGGAATTGGCCGGCGCGGATATAACCCATCGAACCCGGCAGATTGTCGAACGCCACCTGCACGCGGCCGCTCAGCATGTCGGTATAGGCGCCGCCGCCCATGCCCCGGTAAGTGATGTTCAACAGCGGCACATTGGCCATGAGCTTGAACAATTCCGCCGACATGTGCGGCGATGTGCCGTTGCCGGGCGAGGCGTAATAGACCTTGCCGGGATTGGCCTTCGCATAGGTGATGAATTCGGCAACCGTGTGCGCCGGCACGTCCTTGCCGACCGCCATGACATTGGGCACCCGCATGATGCCCGCGACCGGATCGCTGTCGCGCAGGAAATCGTAATTCAGATGCGCGTAGAACGTCGCGTTGATGGCATTGGCGGCATTGGCGAGCAGGAGCATGTAGCCGTCGGGCGGCGAGTGGACCATGTCTTCGGTGGCGATCGTGCTCCCGGCCCCCGCGCGGTCCTCGACAAAGAACTGTCCGCCGACATTTTGCGACAGCCAGTCGCCGATCAGGCGCGCCACCACGTCGACGGCGCCGCCGGCCGGAAAGCCGGACAGGACCTTGACCGGCCGGTTCGGGTAGTCGAGCGCCCAGGCTGCGCGCAAGGCGCCGCGGCAGACGACCGGAAGGGCGGCAGCGCATGCAGCCAGCTGGAGGAATTTGCGGCGCGGAGCTTTCATCGCCTTACCTCATCGGTTTGTATGCGTTTCCTTGTCTTTCCTTGTCTTCTCTTGCCTTTCCGCGCGCGTTTGCTCGCGCGTTCTTTGCACGCGCTTATTCGTGCCTTGCCAGATGCGGAAGGCACCGCGAACCCGCGATCGATGTGTCGTCAAATGGGTTGCCCGCCGTGGGCACGGTCGCTGCCTTTAGACTTTGCGGAAGTCGGCACGTTCCGCCGGCAGCTCTGCGGCCAAGCCTACACCAAGGAATTGGCGGCCTCTAGCGCGTCGTGGCGCTATTCCTTCGTGTGCTCGGATATCTGGCTGATCGTCCACGGGATGAAATTGCACGGCAGGCTTGGATCGCGGTGACGGGAGTCAAGTTTGACCGTATCGCCTATTTTCACGCTCATATGTTCCGGGATTGCCGCCATTGTCTGAAGATTTTGGTTTTGCCAGGAGGCTTTGACGACCGCGCGCCTCAATGGAAGATAAGCAGGACTCTCTTTGGCGCCTACTTGGGCTTCCACGATATGTGTGGTCGCCAACGCTTGCTGCTCGGTGGCAAACCCAGTTACACGCCCTGTGACGTGCTGGGGAGCGGCAGGAACCCGCGCCGAGCAGCTTTGCTGCGTCGGGCCGCCTTGAGGCGGTGGAATAACGGGCTGCGGGGCAGGCCACATTGCCGGCGGTAATGCAGGCTGAGGAAGCGTGACGGGGGACAGACCGGGATTTTGCGATGCAGGTCGCGCGGCGGACTGAGGCTGAACGCAGGCGTCGTGCAGCGTCGCGTACTGCGCCGAGAACCCGGTCGTCGTCAGTGCTATGTCGCCGGCGGGTCCTTGCTCCCGTCCGAATTCGGATCCTGGCAGCACAATGGTTGCGGCGGCAACGCCGTCCATGACGTCGGCCGATATCATGGCTGAGCGGACGTACAATTTTTCGTTGATGACCCAGGCGAAGGGAATTTGCCGTTCGTTCAGAACGACGGTGATCGGCGGTACGAAAGTTTGCGCAGGCTTGTCAGCGGGAAGGCGTTCGCGGCCATACGACAATACATAATGATTGACGTTTGGTCCCTTGCCGCATGCGAGGTTCACCACGGCATCGATGTAATGCGGCTGCTCTGCCGTGGTCCGCAGAAAGAAGACCTTCTTGATGCTCGGCGAGGGCTTGTCGACATAGAACCATGGCGTCTCGCCAAAATCCCGGCGATCCAATCCAAAGCTCGCCGCGTCGTCGCGCGACAGCCGCCCGATCGTGGTGTATGGAATGGCAAAGGCTTCCGTCAACAGCTCGGCATCGATGCCCATCTGCCGAAGATAGCCGTGGAGCGAAATGCTGGCTTGCCTTTCCGCAAGCTGCTCGATTTTCGCGCTGTGCGGAAAACGCGGATCGATGCTGACATCATGAATGCCGAGCGTGACGCCTGGCGGGATGAGACGAACCGCGCCGCCGGCGAAGGCGTAGACGCAGGCTGAATTGCACATGGCGATGAGGGGATCCATGCGGGCGTCGACCTGAAGGCGACCGCTCATCTGCTCGGCGCACGATTGCCCGGCTGCGAGGCTGCCGAAACAATTGGCCGGGCTGGTATGCCCGACGCTGACCGTCATTTTTTGTGCGCGCAGCAGCCGGCCGAGCTCGATGGATCCCCGGACCAAGCCCCCCGGCGAGTGAAAAAAGATCGGCGGCTTGGCGCCCTGAATTTGCTTCAGCAGGTGCCGGAGCCGGTCGGCGGTATCGGCGTCGATCTTGCCGTCGGCCGCTATCCATTCGCTGCAGCCCTCGCCGCAGGAATTTGCCGGACCATGCGCCTGGTAAAACACCATCGGCCGCATCGCCGACTGTTGCGGAGTGGGGGCTGCGGGACTGGTTCCGGGCGATGACGGCGCCTCGGCCACCGCCGGCCACGCGGCGCAGCAGCCAAACAGGGCAAACACGATCAGCAATGTGCGGAGGATCGGCACGGTTTTGGCTGCTGGTTGTCGGATATTTCAACCAAAGCGCGAGGCTGGGTGTCAAGCCATAACGCAGCACAACCAACGCTTTACTCGCGGCGCAGCGACCGTCTTCCTGCCCAAAAAGCCGAGTTCCGCATGGTTCCATTCGCGGGAACCTCGATAATTTTGCAATCTAGGATTTAACAGCGAAGTAACTTCCGCGTGTATACGCTGAAGTAGCTCTTAGCGTCCTGGCTGTCGACTTGGCTGGCCGTCGACTTGGGGAGCGCTCGCGGGCGCTCCCTTTTTATTTGTGGTTGCGGGTCGGTGCGGAGAATGGATTACCCGCGCGTGCCGATCTTGTCCTGCGTCTTGGTCGCGAAATCGCCGGCGTCGTGGCGTTCGTGCAATTGTTCTTCAGGCGAGCCGCTGGTGCGATTGACCATTCGCCCGCGCTTGACGGCCGGGCGTTCGCCGATTTCGTTCTTCCAGCGCGTCAGGTTTTTATAGTCCTGCGTCTGCAGGAATTTGCGCGGGTCGTTGTACGAGGCGCCGTTCAACATGCCGTTGCCGTACCACGGCCAGATCGCCATGTCGGCGATCGTATATTCGTCGCCGGCGATGAACCGGTTGTCCGCAAGCTGCCGGTCGAGCACGTCGAGCTGGCGCTTCACCTCCATCGCGAAACGATCGATGGCGTATTTGATCTTCACCGGAGCATAGGCATAGAAATGCCCGAAGCCGCCGCCGACATAGGGCGTCGAGCCCATTTGCCAGAACAGCCAATTCAACGCCTCGGTGCGCTTGCCGCGATCCTTCGGCAGGAAGGCGCCGAATTTTTCCGCCAGATAAAGCAGGATCGCGCCGGACTCGAACACGCGTTGCGGCGTCGGTTCACTGTAGTCCATGAGCGCCGGGATTTTGGAGTTCGGGTTGACCCCGACAAATCCGCTGCCGAACTGGTTGCCTTCGCCGATCCGGATCAGCCAGGCGTCATATTCCGCTCCGCTGTGACCGGCGGCCAGCAATTCCTCCAGCATGATCGTCACCTTGACGCCATTGGGCGTCGCCAGTGAATAGAGCTGCAGCGGATGCTTTCCGCGCGGCAGCTCCTTGTCATGCGTCGCACCCGCGATCGGGCGATTAGTGGCGGCATAGCGCCAGTCGGGACTGTCGTTCTTCTCCCAGACCCAGACGTCCGGCGGCGTGTATTGAGATGTGTCAGTCATGTGGGGCTCTCATTTGTCGCTCGATAGGTCGGCCGAATGGATAGAGTGGCGAGCGTGGGCTGTCCAATCGGGGTCTAGGCGTTGTCATGTTATGCGGCGGGTGCCCATCCGAGCACCCAAAGGAACTCAGGAAGGTGATCGTATCGGTTCAAATTTGCATCCGGGAGGCGCCGGAGCGGAGCCGCGGGTATGCCGGAGAGCCTCCGAGTTTTACCCGATATGCGACTCAGCTTCTTTTTGGTTTCTATCGAAGACTTGTGAGGCATCATCGCGACTGCCGAGTTTGACATTGCATCCGCGAAGTTCCCTTGACGGGAGATGGATGGATCATGCCGCTGCGGCGTCTTGTCGGAGACTTGGAATTTTCGGCGGATGAAATGGAAGCCGTCCGGCGGCTTGTGGGCCATTCCATTGCCACTGTCGAACGCGAATTGATTCGTGAAACGCTGGTTCGGCGCGGGGGAAACCGGACGCATGCCGCGACCGTGCTCGGCATTTCGATCCGAGCGTTGCGAAACAAGATCCGAATTTACAGGACGTGCGGCAGGGGAGTTCCGGAATCGAATCTCTGTATTCAACCCGTTGCCGACGCCGCTTCGGGCTTGTGATCCATCCGCCGCGCGACGACGGCGAGTTCCCAACGGTTCCCAAAGCACTGCGATAGCTGCGCGCACAAGGCTAAGCGGGGAGCGTGGATGCCTTGGTGAAGTTCCGTTTGTTGCAGGCAACGATTGTCCACTGCCAAATCAACGCCGATGTCGGTTTAGCTTGAGAATGCTCGCAAAGGTAGCTTAGTTGGCGTGGGGCTCAACCTGTGGGGCTGGGGCACTTCATGGGTTTGGAAGAATGGTACGCATATTTCTGGCGGACCAACACGTTCTTATTCGCGGCGGCCTACGGACAATCGTTCGTGCCCGCAGGGATTTCTCGATTTGTGGAGAAGCAGGCAACGGACGCGAAGCCGTCAAACTAGTCGTCCAGGCCAAGCCCGACGTCGTGATTATGAATATCAATTTGCCCGGGATTAACGGCATAGAGGCGACCCGGCAGATACGCAAAGAGGCATCCCAAACGGAAGTCCTCATTTTCACGGCGGAGAGCAACGAGGATCTTATGCGCGAGGCCTTTCGTGCCGGCGCTCGGGGTTATCTGTTGAAGTCGGCGGCGGATGAACAAATCATCGGTGCGATCGAGGCGCTAGCCCTACACCAAAACTACTCATCGACCTCGATGGCTCTAAAACTGCTCCACACTTTTGTCGCGCGGACAAACGGCAAAGCCGATGCCGAACACTTGACCGATCGCGAGCGCGAAATCCTGAGGCTTATTGCGGAGGGCCATCGCGGCAAGGAGATCGCGCAGATGCTTGGCATCAGCCACAGAACGGTCGAGACGCACCGAACGAATGGGATGCACAAGCTCAATCTGCACTCGATTGCCGACCTTGTGCGTTACGCCATACGGGAAAGGCTCATAGAGACTTAGTGGCTTGCGCGTCTGCGCCTCGGAGTCCACGTTAGTCTTGAAAGGCGACATTAACGCGCGACGCGCGGATCGGACCTAGGTCCGTCCCGGTGCGGGCTTCGGGCGGGCCGGCGGGATTGCGGCGATGATCTTCTCGGCGCGCTCGATCACGGCTGAGGCCGAGACATTCTTCATGCAGTCGTGATTGTGCGTGCAGCGCGCGAGCAGCCGCAGATAACACGGCGAGCAGGGCAGGTCGGCGCGCAGCACCGCGGTGTCGCGCCGGTAGGGTCCGGCCCAGATCGGATCGGTCGGGCCGAATACGGCGACCACCGGCCGGTCGAGCGCGACCGCCATATGCATCGGACCGGAATCGTTGGCGACGCAGATCGTGCCGTGGCGAAGTAGGGCGGCGAGCTCGGTCAGCGTGGTCTCGCCGGCAAGATTGATCGCGCCCGGTGCGAGCTTGGCGACTTCGGCGCATAACTCGTGTTCGCCGCCCGAGCCGATCAGCGCCACGGCGAACTTCTTTGAGATGAAATACCGGGCCACTTCGGCGAAGCCGTCGCTGCGCCACTGTTTGGTTTCCCAGTTGGTGCCGGGCGCCATGACCACAAGCCGCGACTTGGCGATCTCGTAATAGTCGAGCAGCGCGTCGATCCGGTTGGTTGCTTCCTCCGGAATCGGAAACGAAAAGTCGGCGGGCTTGGCGTCGAGGCCGAGCGAGGCGCCGAAGCGCAGATAACGCTCGACGGGATGGATATCGAGCGTCGGCAGCTCGACGTGATGTGTATAGGCGAGGAAGCTGCCCTCGCGCGCGCCTTGCCAGGCATGGCGGCGCGCCTCGTCGGGGATCTTGCGCGTCAGCTTTTGCCAGCGGTCGGCGCGCGGCCGGTCGAAGCCGATGCGCACCGGGGCGCCGGAGGCGAAGGCGAACACGGCGCTGCGCAGCTGGCCCTGCAGGTCGAGCACGAGATCGTATCGCGTCGCGCGCAGCTGCGCGATCAGCCGCGCCGCGCTGGCATAGGGCGCGAGCCGCCACGGCGCCGACCATTCGTCGCGGACGAATTCGACGACATTATTGATGGCGGGATTGGGCGCGAGCAACTCGGCGATGCCCGGCGTCACCAGCCAGTCGATGCGCGCGCCCGGATAGCGCTGCCGCAACTTGTTCAGAAGCGGGATGGTGTGGACGACGTCGCCCACGGCCGACAGCTTGATCAGCAGGATCCTCTCGAAATCGCGGCTCTTGAGATCGTCGGAAGACAATGTCGCCCGGCTCCTGTGCGGCGAGACAATTCGCCACCGTCACGGTCCGTAGGTTAAGCAGCCCGCGGCTTGAACGGCACTCACTTATCTAGCACCATGCGCGGCGCCTTGTAGCACAAGCGCCGCCCGGCGCAGAAATCGCCGCGTGGAAAAGACGGCTGCCGGCTGCCTGAAGGGGGGGATATGCGGAGTTTCCTTGTCGCCAAGGCGGCAACTATTGCGACAATTGTTGCGCTTGCGACGGCCGGCGCCGCCCGCGCCGCCGGTCCCGCGCCGATTACCATCGTCGTGTTCAATCCGCCGTCGCTCGGCGCGGTGTTCCCCGATGTCATCAAGCAGCAGAAATTCGACATCCAGAACGGGCTCGACATTACCTTTGTCGAGCGGCCGCCGGACGCCTATGCGGCGCAGTTCAATTCCGGCGAGTTCCAGGTCGGCGGCAGCGCCTCGGTGCTGATTTTAGGGCTCGGCGCAACGCGCGGTATCAAGACCAGCTATCTGTTCAACCTGTTCGACTATTGGGGCACGGTGGTGACCAGCCGGCCCGAGATCAAGACGCTCGCCGACCTCAAGGGCAAGCAACTCGCCGCCGCCAAGGGCACGACCAATTACACGATGTTCGCCTGGCTCGCGAAACAGCAGGGCGTCGATCCGGACTCGTTCCAGGTGGTGAATACCGCGACGCCTGGCCTGGTCGGCTATGCGGTGGCCGAGCGCGCCGACGCCGTGCAGCTCTGGGAGCCGGCCTATACCCTGGTCAAAGCCGCGATGCCGCAGATCCACACCATCGATCTCAACATCGCCAAAGTGTGGAAGGATTTCGCCGGCGGCGGCACGCTGCCCTATCTCGGTGTCGCCGCGCACCAGGAATGGATCGACGCGCACCGCGATCTGGTGGCGCCGCTCTATCGCGCCTACAAGCAGGCGGCCGACTGGGTCATGGCCAATCCGGCCGCGGCGGCGCCGATGATCGCGTCGCTGAAGAACGACGCCGAGCGTGACGCCATCACCGCTTTGATCAAGGACAATTCGCGGCTCGCGCTCAACATCGCGCCGGCCGGCAAGATCGCCAAGCAGATCCAGGCGACCTACAAAGCCGGGCTCGATGTCGGCCTGTTCAAGGAGATGCCGCCCGACAGCTCGATCTATAGCGGCGAGATGAATTGATGTCGCTTGGCGGCGGCGCGGCGGCCAAAGAACTCTCGACCGGTTGGCGAGGAGCCCGAGACCCGAAAACTGCCGCGCACGTTTTTCGGCTTTCACTACGAGTTGGTCGTCGCGCTGTGCGGGCTGACGCTGGTGTGGCAGATCGTATCACTGTTCGTGCCGCACTTCCTGTTCCCGTCGGTGCCGGAAATCGCCGGCCGCCTGATCGACATTTTCTCGTCGCCAAAGCTGATCGGTGATGCGCTGGCGACCAGCGCGCGCATCCTCGCCGGCCTCGGCGGCGCCTTCGTGCTCGGCACCGTGCTGGCGCTGCCGATGGCGCGCTCGCCATCCTTCGAGCGCTATGCCTATCCGCTGCTCAACTTCAACCAGGGCGTCCCGGCTTTGTCCTGGGTGGTGATCGCCATCATCTGGTTTCGCGGCATCGAATTCCGCATCTTCTTCATCATGGTGATGACCACGCTACCAGCCTTCACGTTCCAGGTGCTCGACGCCTATCGCGGCATGTCGAAGGACCTATTCGAGATGACGCTGTCGTTCCGGCCGAGCAGGCGCGATCTGTTCCGCACCCTGATCTGGCCGACGGTGCTGCCCGGCATCCTCACTGCGTGGAAGGTCAATCTCGGCAATGCGGCGCGCGTGGTCGTGGTCGCCGAACTGGTCGGCGCTACCGGCGGCGTCGGCTATGAGTTGCTGCAGCAGCAGCAATTGTTCGACATGGCGGGCGCGGTGGCCTGGACGCTGGTTCTCGTGATTTTCGTTCTGGTCGTGCAGAGCGTGATTTCGCTGATCGAGGCGCATGTGCTGCGTTACCGGGCTTTTGCGGAGCACGCGCTGTGACCGCGGCTCCGGAAATCGAATTCGCCCAAGTCGGCAAGACTTTCGTCCGCAGCAGCGGCGGTGCGCCGTTCGAGGCGATCCGCGATCTGAGCTTCACCATTGCGCGCGGCGAGCTGGTCGCCATCCTCGGCAAGACCGGCTGCGGCAAGTCGACGACCTTCGGCCTGATCTCGGGCCTGATCCGGCCGTCGCGCGGCCGGGTCTCGGTCCAGGGTCACGATCCTTACGGCGAGTTCAACTGGTTCCGCGGCAAGATAGGCATCGTGTTCCAGAACGACCGGCTGATGCCGTGGCGCACCGCGCTCGACAATGTCGCGCTCGGTATGGAGCTGAATAAAGTGCCGGAGCGCGAGCGGTGCGACATCGCCGCGGCCTGGTTGGCCCGCCTCGAACTCGCCGGCCACGAAACCGACTATCCGCATGCGCTGTCGGGCGGCATGCGTCAGCGCGTCTCGATCGCGCGCGCCTTTGCCGGCAAGCCGAGCCTGCTGCTGTGCGATGAGCCGTTCAGCGCGCTCGACGAGCATACCGGCGACGCGCTGCGCCGGGAGTTTCGCGACCTGCTGTGCGAGACCGGCGCCACCTCGATCTTCATCACCCATTCGATCGACGAGGCCTTGCAGCTCGGCGAGAGGCTGATGGTTTTCGAACGGCCGGCGCGGATCGCCTTTGAGACCAAGCTTCCCGCCGGCATGAGCGAGGCCGAGCGCGGCGCGGTGGCGGGCCGTATCCGCGAGGTTCTGGCCGGCGAGATTGCCGCCTGAGGCCCCCTGTGCTGACATCTCTGCGGTAGGGATGTAGACAAGGAGCAAAGGGAGGCCGGCTCAAGCAGAATGACAACACAGCTCGGCAAATCCATCCTGCGCAAAGAGGATCCGGCGCTGCTGTCGGGCCGCGGCCGTTATGCCGACGACCTGCCGGTGCCGGCCGGCACTTTGGAAGCGCATGTGGTCCGCTCGCCGCATGCGCATGCCGAGATCGTGCGGATCGATGCCGCGGCGGCGCTGGCGCATGAGGGCGTGTGGGCGGTCATCACCGGCGACGACGTGCGCAAGCTGTCCGACCCGTTCATGTCGGTGATCAAGTCGCCGATGCAGCAATGGGCGCTGGCGGTCGAGCGGGTGCGTTATGTCGGCGAGCCGGTGGCGCTCGTTGTCGCCGACAGCCGCTATATCGCCGAGGATGCCGCCGAACTGGTCGAGATTGAATATGCGCCGCTCGAAGCGGTGATCGATCCGGTCGCGGCCTGCGCCAAGGATGCGGTGCTGCTGCACCCGGAGGCCAAGACCAACGAAGTGCATGTGCGCGAATTCGTCTATGGCGACACCAAATCCGCTTTCGCGCGCGCCGATCATCGCGTTGTGCTGACTGCGACCTTTCCGCGCCAGTCGTTCACGCCGATGGAGTGCTTTGTCGTCGTTGCCCAGCACAATCCCGCCAGGGGCAGCTACGATGTGCTGGCCAATTTCCAGGGCCCGTTCTCGATGCACCCGGTCATGGCGCGGGCGCTGCGGGTGTCTGGGCCGAAATTGCGGCTGCGCATCCCGCCGGATTCCGGCGGCAGTTTCGGCATAAAACTTTCGGTGTTTCCGTATGTCGTGCTGCTGGGGCTGGCGGCGAAGGTCGCCGGCCGGCCGGTGAAATGGGTCGAGGACCGCATCGAGCATCTGGTCGCGGCAAGCTCCGGCCCGAACCGCGTCAGCACGATCGAGGCCGCGGTGACGAAGGAGGGCCGCATCCTCGGGCTCAAGCTCGATCAGCTCGAGGACTATGGCGCGTTCCTGCGCGCGCCGATGCCGGGGCCGCTCTATCGCATGCACGGCGCGGTGACCGGCGCTTATGACATCGAGAATGTCGACGTGGTCAATCGCTGCGTGCTGACCAACAAGATGCCGGCGAGCCTCATTCGCGGCTTCGGCGGGCCGCAGCTCTATCTTGCCATCGAGCGGCTGATGCAGCGGATCGCGGTGGAACTGAAACTCGATCCGCTCGACGTGATCCGCAAGAATCTGATCCCGACGCAAAAGTTTCCGTACCGTGCCGCGGCCGGCGCGCTCTACGATTTAGGCGATTATGCGCGCGCCGTCGAGATCGCGACCGGGCAGGGACGGCTCACCGCGCTCAAGCGGCGGCGCGACGAAGCGCGCGCGGCGGGCCGCAAATACGGCATCGGCTTTGCGGTGGTGGTCGAGCCGGCGATGTCAAATATGGGCTATCTCTCGACGCTGCTGACGCCGCAAGTACGCGACAAGGCCGGACCGAAGAACGGCGCGGTGTCCTTGGCGACGGTGAATATCGATCCGCTCGGCGCGGTCACCGTCACCGCCGATGTCACGGTGCAGGGCCAGAGCCACGAAACCGTGCTGGCGCAGATCGTCGCCGACGAGCTTGGGCTTTCCGCCGACGATGTTGAAGTCGTGCTCGAGCTCGATACCGCGAAGGATCAGTGGTCGATCGCGGCCGGCACCTATTCGAGCCGCTTTGCCGGCGGCACCGCGGTTGCGGCTCACATGGCGGCCGGCCAGATGCGCGACAAGCTCAAGGCCATCGGCGCCAAGCAGCTTAATGTGCTGCCTGAAGACGTCGAGCTAAGCGACGGCAAGATCAGGAGCCGCTCCAACCCGGATAACGCGCTGCCGTTCTCGCGCGTTGCCGCCACGTCGAACTGGGCGCCGACATTATTACCGGAGGGCATGCAGCCGGCTTTGAGCGAGACCGGGATATGGACGCCGCCCGAACTCGAAGCGCCGACCCATGACGACAAGATCAATACCTCGCTCACCTATGGCTTCATCTTCGACATGTGCGGCATCGAGATCGACCCGCTGAGCTACCAAGTGAGGATCGACCGCTATGTGTCGATGCACGATGCCGGCCGCATCATGAATCCGATGATCGCGGAGGGCCAGATCCGCGGCGCCTTCGCGCAAGGCGTTGCCACGGCGCTCTACGAGGAGTTCTGCTACAACGAGGAAGGCGCTTTTCTGTCAGGCACTTTCGCCGATTACCTCGTGCCGACGGTGAGCGAAATCCCGCCGGTCGAAATCCTGCACATGGAATCGCCGTCGCCGTTGACGCCGCTCGGCGCCAAGGGGCTCGCCGAAGGCAATTGCATGAGTACGCCGGTCTGCATCGCCAACGCCATCGCCGATGCCTTGGGTGTCGACGATGTGCCGTTGCCGGCGACGCCGCGGCGCATCCACGAGATGATGCAAGCCAAACCGGTGAAAGGCCAAACGTGAAGCCGCGTCCGTTTGATTATGTGCAGCCCGACACGGCGGAAGAGGCGCTGGCGCTTCTGGCCGAATATGGCGACGACGCGCGCGTGCTGGCCGGCGGCCAATCGCTGGTGCCCATGCTCAATCTGCGGCTGATCGACCCGCAAGTGCTGATCGATATTTCGCGGATCAAGGAGCTGGATACGATCCGTGATCGCGGTGATGTGATCGAAGTCGGCGCCGCAGTGACGCAAAACCAGCTGTTGGCCTGGCCGACGCTGAAACAGAAATTGCCTTTGGTCGCCGCCGCGCTGCCTTATGTCGGTCATTTCCAGACCCGCAACAGAGGGACGGTGTGCGGCTCGATTGCGCATGCCGATCCAAGCTCCGAACTGCCGCTGGCACTGGCGGTGTGTGACGGCGACGTGGTGCTGCGCTCGGCGCGCGGCGAACGTGTGCTGCCGGCGGGCGAGTTTCAGCAGGACATGCTGACCACCGCACGCGAGGCCGATGAGCTTGTCGCCGCTGTGCGGTTTCCGGTGATGGCCGGCCACGGCGCCGGCTTTCACGAAGTGGCGCGCCGCCACGGCGACTTCGCCATCATCGCGGTGGCGGCCATGGTCGAGAAGGACAACAGCATCCGCGTCGGCGTCGGCGGCATGGCCGGCCGGCCGATGGTGCGCGTGGTCAGCGGCAATGCGGTCGATGCGATCAGTAAATGGGCTGAGGAGCTCGAAGGCTATGAGGACCTGCACGCCTCGACCGCCTTGCGGCGTGACCTGTTCAAGAAGCTCGGCCCGCATGTGATCGCGCAAGCCACCGGAGGCAAAGCCTGATGCGCCGGGTGAACCGCAACGAAAAGACCCGCGTGAAGCTCACGCTCAACGGCAAGACGCTGTCGGCGGATGCCGAGCCGCGCATGCTGCTCACCGATTTTCTGCGTCATGCGCTCGGCGCGACCGGCACCCATGTCGGCTGCGAGCACGGCATCTGCGGCGCCTGCACCGTGCTGATCGACGGCGTGGCGCAGCGCGCGTGCCTGATGCTTGCAGTGCAGGCGCAAGGCCGGGCGGTGACGACGGTGGAAGCGCTCGCGGACGCCGACGGCGCGCTCAATCCGCTGCAGCAGGCGTTCCGCAACAATCATGCGCTGCAATGCGGCTTCTGCACGCCGGGCATCCTGATGTCGTTCACCGATTATCTTAAGCGCAATCCGCATCCGACCACGGACGAGATCCGCGAAGTGTTGAGCGGCCATATCTGCCGCTGCACCGGCTATGCCGGCATCGTCAAAGCGGTGGAAGAGGTAGCGAAGTCGCCATGAATGATCTGATGCCACTGGCCGAAACGATCGCGATGCGCCTCAAGGCGCGGGGCGAGACCATTGCCATTGCCGAGTCCTCGACCGGCGGCCTGATAGCGGCGGCGCTGCTCGCGCAGGCGGGCGCCTCGGCCTATTTCCTCGGCGGCGCGGTGGCCTATACGCGGGCGGCCAAGCTCCTGCTGCTCGGTCTCGACGAGGCGGCGCTCGCGCAATATCGGCCGGCGACTGAGCCGCATGCGCTGGTGCTCGCGCGCGGCATTCAGGCGCGCTTTGCCGCGACCTGGGGGCTCGGCGAAACCGGCGCGGCCGGGCCGACCGGCAATCGCTATGGCGATGCGGCCGGCCATGTTTGCCTTGCGGTTGCCGGCGCGGCCGAGCGGGCCATGACGCTCGAGACCGGCAGCGCCGACCGGATCGCCAATATGCGCGCCTTTGCTGCCACCGGGCTGAAGCTATTGGCCGACATCATTCCGCGGTAAAAGGCCGCCGCTGAAGGTTTGCAGCGACTTGAACCGTGGCGCTCGCAGGCTCGTCTAAGCCATTATGACAGTCATGCATTCACATGTTTTGCCGATCTGGCGGACCATTGCCGCGGCCTACCGCGAATGGTGGCGCATGCTGCCGGTCCTGCGCCCGCTCGTGGTCAATGCTGTCCTCATCGTGATCGCGATCTCCGCGCTCGACGCGCTCGTGCCCGCACGATGGTCGATGCAGGATCCTTCCGCTTCGATCATCACGCTGATTGAAGCGGCCCTGCGCGCGCTGCTGTTGGCGCCGGTCGTGGCTGCGATCCACCGCTTCATCATCCGAGACAACATCACCAAAGCCTATGCGCTGCCACTCGGCGACGCATCGTTCCAGCGCTTTTTTGCTTGGTTGTTCGCGCTCGAACTGATCGGCAGCTTTCCGCTGGATTTTCTCGGGTGGATGCAGGCGTTCAATGTTTCCGTGGGTGTCAGCACCGTCGCCTTTGCGGCTGCGCTGGTCGCGGCTTTCGTCCTGATGCTGCGGCTTGCGATTCTGCCGCCGGCGATCGCCGTGGGCGCGCCGGGCGCTCGCGTCGCGCAGGCGCTGGCCGATACCAGGGGCTACGGTTTGCGTATCTTCGCAATCTTCGTGCTCGCCTTGGTGCCATGGTTTGCGCTCGGCGGCCTCATCGGCATGATCCTGATCAGGCCGGGTAGCGAGGCCTCCGGCTCGGTGACGGCAATGACCGGCATAGTGGCCGGCGGCGTCATCCAGACGATCACGCTGACGCTGATGGCCGTCATCGCCTCGCTGCTGTTCATCGCGCTCGCCGCCCAGGTCCGCAATCCCGGCGGAAGCAAATAAAGGCCGGATAAAGCGGGCATATCGGACGCCTCAATATTCGCCGCATTTTTAAAGATTATTCGACCGAGATACTTAGCGCCTTTGTAATGCGGGCCCTATTAGCTACTCCCGGCATTTGTTGTTCGAGGTTGGGAGCGACCATCATGAGCCTGCAGGACGTTACCGAGCTGCGCCGCAGTCCCCGTCAGCGCTTGGGTCGTTTGGCAACCCTGAAGCTCGGCGCCGGCATGCCGCCGCGCTGCGTGCTCGTCACCAACGTCTCCGAGGACGGTGTCCGGCTTCTTCTCAACGGCATCGAAATGATCGACGAATTCGTGCTGTTGTTTCACGGCAATGGCGGGCCGGCGCGCGACGGCACCTATCGGCTGGCCTGGCGCAAGGACAACGATGTCGGCGCCAAGTTTGTGAGCAACGCCATCCAGATGGCTTAATCCAAGCGCTCGTATTCCTTGCTTTCGATCGGCTCGGGTTCGCGGATTTCCTCGCGCATCCAGACAATCAGCAATTCCCAGGCAATGGCGAGCACGATCGGGCCGATGAACAGTCCGATCATGCCGTGGACGATGACGCCGCCGAGGACGCCGATCACGATGACCATCATCGGCGTCTTCAGCCCGTGAGCCATGGCGATCGGGCGCAGGAAATTATCCAGCACGCCGACCGGGCCCATATAGACGGTGAACAGCAACGCCGACGTCGTATCCATGGTCAGCCAGCTCCAGACGATCAGAAGACCGATCAGGAGCGAGGCGCCGATCTGAAGAATGCCCAAGAGCAGCACCAGAAAGCTGAACAGGCCCGCGGCAGGAACGCCGGCGACGATCAAGCCGAGCCCGGCGAGCAGCGCCTGAAGCAGCGAGACGCCGATGACGCCACGCGCCAGATTGCGGATCGTGGCGCCGGCGAGATCGATGAATTCGGCGCCGCGCCGCGTGGCGATGTGCCGTGACGCCGTTTTGAAGGAATTGACCATGCCGGGGCCGGGAATGAACAGGAAGCCCGAAACCAGCACTGCGACGATGAATTCCAGCGCATTGATGCCGGCGCTGCCGGCAACGCTGACAACGCCCGTCGCCAGCGGCTTCAATTGCGGACCCAGTTCGTTCAGCGCCGCGCCGAGATTGGTCGAGGCGAGCGCCCAGAATTCATAAAGCCCTGCGCCGACCAGTGGCCAGTCGCGCACCGATTGGATCGGCGGCGGTATCGAGATCGAGCCGTTGTTGAGCCGGTCGAGGATCAACGGCACGGTCTTGGCCAGGCTACTGCCCAGCCAGGTCACCGGACCGAGCACGATCACGAAGCTTGCGATCGTGATCAGCGCCGCCGCCAGCGCGCGATGCAAATGCAGCCGCGTCACCGCCCAATCGAAAATCGGATAGAGTGCGACCGCGAGAATGATGCTCCAGACGATGATGGTCAGAAACGGCTGGATCAGCAGCACCGACCAGTAGACGAGTACCGCAAGACAGAAGATCTTGATCAGCCAATCGATCGAAATCGGGTTGGACACTCGGTAGTCTTTATTCACGGTCGCCGCCCTCAAGCCTGAGCATCAACATGGCCGATCCAGCTCTATCTTATCGTTTCGCCGCCGCGAATGCGATTATTCGGCACGCGCCACCCAGCCTTGTGGAGCCGCCGGCCACTTTCCGTGGGCCTGTTCGAGCGGTTACGATAGGCCATTAGACCTCGATCCATTAAATCAAGGTCTAGATTTTTCGTTTGAGCATGCTTTTCAGGATCATGCTCCAATGGGCTGATCGCATGAAGACCGCAGAGAATGCAAATTTGGGTGTCGGTTTGGATGCACATTTGGCCGCAAATGCGGACGCGCCGCGCCTCATCCGCATGCACCCGAACGATAATGTGGCGATTGTCGTCAACGATCTGGGGCTCGCTGCCGGTACGCCGCTGCCGTCCGGGCTGAAACTGCGCGAGCGTGTGCCGCAGGGCCATAAAGTGGCGCTCACCGATATCGCCGAGGGCGCGCCGGTCCGCCGCTACGATGTCGTCATCGGCTATGCCGGGCAGGCGCTGCCGGCGGGGGCCTGGGTCAATGAGCAGCGGCTGCTCATGCCGACCCCGCCGCCGCTCGATGGCCTGCCGCTTGCGACCAGCAATGCGCCGCTCGCGCCGCCGCTCGAAGGCTACACATTCGAGGGCTACCGCAATGCCGACGGGTCGGTCGGAACGCGCAACATCCTCGGCATCACCACAACCGTGCAATGTGTCTCCGGCGTTGTCGAGCATGCGGTGGCGCGCATTCGCGCCGAGCTGTTGCCGAAATATCGAAACGTCGATGACGTGGTGGGGCTCGAACACACTTACGGCTGCGGCGTCGCCATCGATGCGCCGGACGCCGAAATTCCGATCCGGACGCTGCGCAATATCAGCTTCAATCCGAATTTCGGCGGCAGCACCGTGGTGGTCGGTCTCGGCTGTGAGAAGCTGCAGCCTGAACGCTTGCTTCCCGCCGGGATGCGAGGCCGCGGCCAAGCTGTTGAGAGCGGCGGCCAGGATTTCGATCTGGTCACCTTGCAGGATCCCTCGCATGTCGGCTTCGATGCGATGATCGCCTCGATCATGCGCACGGCGGAGCAGCACCTGCAGCGCCTCGACGGGCGCGAGCGCGAGACCTGTCCGGCCTCCGCGCTTGTGGTCGGCATGCAGTGCGGCGGCAGCGACGCGTTTTCCGGCGTCACGGCGAACCCGGCGCTCGGATTCGCCAGCGATCTTCTGGTCCGCGCCGGGGCGACCGTGATGTTCTCGGAGAATACCGAGGTCCGCGACGGCGTGGCGCAGCTCACCGCACGTGCGGCCGATGCCGATGTGGCGAAAGCGTTGATCGCCGAGCTCGGCTGGTACGACCGCTATCTCGAACGCGGCAGCGTCGACCGCAGCGCCAATACGACGCCGGGCAACAAGAAGGGCGGTCTGTCGAATATCGTCGAGAAGGCAATGGGCTCAATCGTCAAATCCGGCAGTGCGCCGATTTCGGGCGTCGTCCCCCCCGGCGAGCGGGCGCGCGACAAAGGCCTACTTTATGCGGCGACGCCGGCCAGCGATTTCATCTGCGGCACGCTGCAGCTCGCGGCCGGCATGACGCTGCACGTGTTCACCACCGGGCGCGGCACGCCTTACGGCCTCGCGGCGGTGCCGGTGATCAAGGTCGCGACCCGAAGCGAACTGGCGCGGCGCTGGCATGATCTGATGGATGTCGATGCCGGCCGTATCGCCACCGGCGACGCCACCATCGAGGAGCTCGGCTGGGAGCTATTCCGCACCATGCTCGACGTGGCGAGCGGACGCCGCCGCACCTGGACCGAGAAGTGGAAGCTGCATAACGCGCTGACCCTGTTCAATCCGGCGCCCGTGACCTGAGGGCCGATGCTGCCGCGCAGCATGCGCGGCGGCTGGTAACATCTTCCGCTTTGCCGAAGCCTGTTCTCCGTGCGATTGTCTGCTGTTGCGCGCACCGGGGTATTATGCCGTTAAGTCGCGACGCTGGACCGCCCTGCCGAAGGAGTAAGAAATGCCGAGACTGATCTCTGCTCTCGCCGGCGCGGGGCTCGTGGCTGCGGCCTTGATCGGGGCCGCACTGCCCGTGCAGTTTCTTGCTTCCGGCGCGAAGGCGGCAGGGCAGCTCTATGCGCAAAACGCGGTGCGGCCGCCCGCGACGGCGCGCAAAAATCCGCAACCGCAGATGCAGGGCCCGCCGCAAGTCTATTTCCTGCGCGGCCTGATGAATGTCTTCTCGCTCGGCATGGACGACTTCGCCAGGAAGCTTCAGGCCAACGGAATTGCGGCGACAGTCGCGAACCATGCCGATTCCGACTTTGTCGCGAGCCGGATCGTCTCGAACTACAATTCCGGCGATCATGGTCCGATCGTGCTGGTCGGCCATTCGCTCGGCGCCGATGCCGTCGCCGACATCGCCAATACGCTGGCGCGCTACAATATCCCGGTGGCGCTCCTGGTCCTGTTCGACGGCACCGACGGACACCAGATCCCGGGCAATGTCACAACTGCGATCAATTACACCCGGCATTTTATGATCGCGGCGGCGCCGGGGTCGCGCGCCGCGATCCAGAACATCGATCTCAGCGGCGATCCGGCCATCGATCATCTCAATATCGACACGACGCCGTCGCTGCAGGCGCAGACCATGAACTACATCATGCAGGCGATGTCGGGTTCGGCACCGCCGCCGGTCACGCGCCGGCAGTGAGCCGCCGGTTGTAAGCTGGTTGGTACGCGGTGTCGTGCCAACCTCGACCGCCACAAATGATCGATAACGGGGAGGGCAGGCATGCGTCGTGTCGCCGGTCATGGGTATGGGATCGCGGTCACCGCCGCCGCGCTGTGGCTTGCAGGCGCGCCGGCACAGGCGCAAAGCGCCGACCAGATCTACGACAAGGCCAAAGAGGAAAAATCGCTGGTCCTTTACACCGGCGGCCCGGCCGAGCCGTACGAGCGCATGGCCAAGGAATTCAGCGAGCGCTATCCCGGCATCACCATCGCGGTGACCGGCGGCTTCTCCAATGTGCTCGACCGCAAGATCGACGCGCAGCTTGCAGCGCACAAGCTCGACGTCGACATGGCGTTTTTCCAGACCGTGCAGGACTTCGTCGCCTGGAAACGCGCCGGCGTGCTGGCGCCGTTCAAGCCGGAAGGCTACGACAAGATCGACCCGCGCTTTCGCGACGAGGACGGCGCGTACACGCCAACCAGTGTGGTCCTTCTGACCTATGCGTACAACACCAAGCTTGTGGCGCCGGCCGACGTGCCGAAATCGGCGCTCGATTTTCTCAAAGCCCCATTTGCCGGCAAGCTGGTCACGGCCTATCCGGCCGACGACGACGCCACGCTCTATGTCTTCGCCACCATCGTCGACAAATACGGTTGGGGCTATATGGCCAAATACATGGCGCAGAAGCCGAACTTCATCCAGGGTCATTTGCCCGAGCTGCGCAGCGTTGCCGACGGCAGCAATGCCGCGACCTTTGACTCTACAAGCTCGACGACCGGCGCGCTGAAGAAATCAGGCCAGCCGATCGATTTCGCGTTTCCGGAGAGCGACGCGATGCCGACCTTCTTTGTCACTGCCGGCATCTTCAAGGATGCGCCGCATCCCAATGCCGCCAGGCTGTTTCTGAACTGGTACATGGCCAAGGAGCAGCAGAGCCGGCTCGGCACCTTTTCGGCGCGCAGCGACGTCGATCCGCCGCCGGGCCTCAAACCGCTTTCAGCTTACAATATCGCCGCGGGCTATCGCCAGTTTGTCAGTGACGAAGAACGGCTCGCGGAGCTGCGGCGCAAGATCGAGGTCTATACCGGTCCCGTCGTCAATAAAGGCGGTGTGCGTTAACGCAATGCGCGAACCAGGCAGTACGCTCAGATGATCCGTTGGCTCAAACGCATGGTTCAGAGGACGGTTGTCGCGGCGCTGGGCGTCCTCAGCGTCTGGCTGATCGTCTTCGTCGTCTTCGACACCGCCGACAACAGACTGCCCTGGATCGTGGCGGTGGCGGTGACCTACGGCATAGCCGCCTATTTGATCCTGCCATGGGCCGTTCGCATGGGCCTGAAGGTTCTGCAGCGCAAGCGGGTGCCGCGCTATACGACGACCGGCGACGGACTTCCGGGCGATCCGGTCAATCTGGTGTTGATCGGCACCGTGGCGCAGCTGCACGCAGCCTTCGCCAAGTGCGGCTGGTCGATTGCCGACAAGCTCGGCGTTGCGAGCAGCCTGCGCATGGCCGAAGCTTTCATGTTCAACAAGCCTTATCCGACGGCGCCGTTCAGTACGCTCTATCTGTTCGGCCGCGGTCAGGACCGGGGATTTCAAAAGGCGATCGGGGACAGTCCGCGCAAGCGCCATCACGTGCGATTTTGGGCGCTGAGCCTCGATCATGCCGGGGTCGCGCTGAGCAGCGCCGATTTCTGGCTCAACACCGATTGTCCGCCGCTTGATGTGCCGGTGCTCTGGGTCGGGGCGGCCACCAAGGATACCGGCTTCTCGCTGACGCGGCTGACACTTCAGATCACGCATGCGACCGATGCGGACACCAATCTCGAACGCGACTACGTGCTGGATGAGCTGAAGAACAATGCGGCGATCGCCGGTGTCACGGTCTATCAGGCGTGTGAGCGGCTGCCAGCGACCCACGTCAACCATTACCTGACGGATGGCGAGGTCGCGGTTGCGAACCTGGCGGCGAATTTGGTCACGGACACGGCCGCGAACTTGGCCACGAATTCGGCTACGAACCCGGCGACGTCTCCGGCGACATAAGACTGCCTCGTTTCGATCGTACCGGAAAGCCGTTTGGGCGAGGGGATACCCCGTGAAGCGGCGGGAATTCATCAAGTTGTTAGGCGGCTCGCTGGCGACTTGGCCCGGCGCTGCGTTCGCACAGCAAACGGCGAGTGACAGCGGTCCGGTCTTGGATCCGGTCTTGCAGCAAGCCGAGGCGCTGCACGCGCCGATGGCCGCGGTGGCGCGCGCCATTGCGGTCTCGCATCAGTCGCCCTTTTCGAAGAAAGACGTGCTCGCGGTGTTCGACATTTCGCAACCGTCGGCGAACAAGCGATTTTATCTTCTGGACTTCAAATCGGGACAGGCCACGGCGCATTATGCGGCGCACGGCCGAACCAACGGGCCGAACGCCAAGGCGGTCAAGTTCAAGGGCTTCCAGAAAGACCTCGACATGGTGCCGCTCGGCCCGCTCAAGACCGCGCGCTCCGAAGTGATGGATCACTACAAGACCATCGTCGATCGCTACGACGGCACCGTGTATCGCAACATGATCGTCGCCGAGCTTCAGGGCGTCACGCCCTACAACAGCTACATCAATCACACGCCGCCGTTCAAATGGATCATCCACCCGAACTGGTACACGACGGCCGGCTATCGCGCCAAGAACGGCGGCATGCTGGGGCGCAGCAACGGCTGCATCACCGTGGATCCGGTCGAAAACAACGCGATCATCACGCGGCTGCAGGACGGCGCGCTGATCTATGTGACCGTTGGCGACGCGCCGATCGAGCAATATTTGTAGTCGGAAATCCGGGGAGCGTTGATGTCTCCGCAGCTCGGCCAAAATCGTGAGACGGTGTCCGCAGCGACCGTCGGCGAATTTCATCTGCGCGATTTCGCAGACCCGGTCCGAGCAGTTGAACCTGCCGGATACGCACGTCGCGCGAAGAAATAGCGGCTCGACTTAGGTTCGTACTGCGGGGCGCTCAGCGTCAGCTCGCTCAATCTGCCCAAGGATTTCGACGCAGCTCCGGCGCAGGACACGAGGTAAAGGAAAAATCTCGGCGCAAGGAGAGGTCGTCGGCAATTACACGCAAATCCCGCGAAGGGAGCCAAGCCGTAAGCAGGCGTAAAGCAATTGTCGTCCTTCCCCGGACAGGGGGAGGACGACAGGAATGCGCTGCAAGTATCTCGGCCCGGATTTCTTAGCTGGAGACGCCGGTGGCCCAGGCAAAGGTGTAGACCAGCAACAGACTGGCCGCCAAACCAAACGTCAGAAAGGCGCGCATCTCGTCGCGCGATAGCGCCAGAGCGGGGTTTGGCTGAGCCCCGCTCTCCGAGATGTCATCACCTTCAATCGACACGCCCTTCCGCATTGCAATTCCCCCGCTCAAAAAGCATTTTCAATTCCCAAATTCCCATTGCGGGTGTTTGCATACTGCAACTTTTGCAATCTTGGCTTAGGGGGATCGTTAAAGCTTTATCGATCTGCACCCGGATGACCGATAAGGGAATTGCGGCCTGTGCCGCAACGCAAAGCCTCAGTGCTGCCGCTTGACTTCGGTGCAGCTCACGACGCTGGACGGACCCCGGCCGCCGGCCTGGGTGTAGCAGAAGGTTAGCGTATCCTTACCGACCAGCTGGCCGTTCAGGTAGCCGTCAGAGTCGACGAGGACCACGGTCTTGTTGTCCTTGCCCGTGAGCTCGCCGATCATCGGCTCCGACGTGGTCTCGCCGTTGCCGGTGAAGGTCTGATTGCCCCAGAAGCGGCGGCCGTCCTGGTTGGTCACCTCGATGACGAGGTCCTTCTCGAACAGGCCGGGCTTGTCGAACGTGCCCTTGCTGCTTGGCCAATGGCCGCCGCTGCCGGCGACGATCGAATAGGTCTTGCCGGCCCATTTGCCTTTGATGTCGGGGACCCGGTCAGCAGCCAGTGCGGACGAGCAAACGATCGCCGCGAGCGACAGTCCAAAAAGAGCCGATGCGCGAGCACAAATAATTGCGGTCATGGATCCCTCCGTGAAAACGGGTGTCTCACCCGTCCTTGGAAAAATTTTCGCACAGGCTCTAACCGGGCCGCAACCGTCGCTCCGTTCATTTACCGTTCAAGGCACCGTTGCCCGGTCTGCTCCGGGACAGCCGGAAGCCGGCGGCCGTCTGCCGGTGCCATTCACGCACCGGCATGGCCGGATAGCCGCCCACCAATTCTCCGTCTTTGATGTCGCGGATGACCCCGCTCTTGCTGGCGATACGCGCGCCCGAGCCGACGCGAACATGGTCGCTGATGCCGACCTGGCCGCCGATCATGACGCCGTTCCCGACGACAGTGCTGCCCGCGATGCCGACCTGGCCGCAAACAATGCAATGTCGCCCGAGCCGGACATTGTGCGCAATGTGCACGAGATTATCGAGAACAGTGCCGGCTCCGATCACGGTATCGCCGGTCGAGCCGCGATCGATGGCGCAGTTCGCGCCAATCTCGACATCGTCCTCGATAATGACGCGGCCAAGCTGCGGAATGCGCAATCGCCCATTCGCCGTGGCCACGAAGCCGAAACCCTGTCCGCCGATGCTGACGCCGGTCGCGATCTGCACCCGTGCGCCGATAATGGCGTGGCTTACGGAGCTGTTGGCCCCGACCGCGCTGCCGTCGCCAAGCACGACGCCGTCGCCGATGACGGCATGGCTGGCGATGTGGCAGCTGGAGCCGATTTCCGCACCGGCGCCGACAATGGCTCCGGCGTCGATGCGCGATCCCTCGCCAATGAGGGCGCTCGGATCGATCCGCGCATCGGCCGAGATCTGTGGCTCAGGTTGAAGCGACGGATAGTAGAGAAGACCGATCCGGGCAAAAGCCAGTTGCGGTTGGGCGACGCTGATCAGACACACGCCGCTGGGTCCGTTCGGGGCCAGGTTTGGGGTGGTGACGACAGCGGACGCGCGGGTCGCACTGAAAGCGTTCCGGTACTGTGAGTGATTGAAGAAGCTGAGCTCGCCGGGACCCGCCGCCTCCAGCGAGGCGATATCGCTGATCATGACGTCCTTGGTTGACTGATCGAGAAGCTCGGCGTCGACCTGTTCGGCAATGTCGCCAAGACGAAAAGGACCCAAACGCCGAAAAAACCGCGGATCAGCCATCGTATTCTTCTCTACCTGCTATTGGATGTGAGAGCGAGATTGGGATCGCGCCGGCTTCACTGCGGAATGGACCCGCCCTGGATTGATTGCCGAGCAGGATCGCCCGCGCTGGAATGGCGGACGCTATTGACCACGAATGGGCCGCTGTCAGCCAGCAATAAGATTCGGCGGGATGTCTGCCGTCGCCCCAAAGCGCCCCCCTGGCGACACAGGGTGAACGCTCTCTCACTCGACGGCGCCGCAACGATATAGCGGCTCGATCACGTCGGAATTGCGACCCCTTGGGGGTCAGGACGCCTATGCCCCGTTTCCCGCGGCGGGGGATTTCGGCCGGGAAGGGCAGGATGATGACGCTTGGCGCGGCTCTTGCTATGACTTCTCCGACATCGTCCGGCCGGCAAATTGCAGCGAGGGGGCCGCAGACAGGCGGGCCAATAGCGGATCATGAAGGACATTCTCGACAAGCTGGAAGAGCGCCGCAGCAGCGCGCGCAAGGGCGGCGGCGATGCCCGCATCGAGGCGCAGCACAAGCGCGGCAAGCTCACCGCGAGCGAGCGTATCGAACTGCTCATGGACCGCGGCTCGTTCGAGGAGCTCGACATGTTCGTCGAGCACCGCTCGACCGATTTCGGCATGGAGAAGAGCCATATCGCCGGCGACGGCGTGGTCACCGGCTTCGGCACCGTCAACGGCCGCACCGTGTTCGTCTTCTCCAAGGATTTCACGGTGTTCGGCGGCTCGCTGTCGGAAACGCACGCGCAGAAGATCATCAAGATCCAGGACATGGCGATGCGGGCGCGCGCGCCGATCGTCGGCCTGTTCGATGCCGGCGGCGCGCGCATCCAGGAAGGCGTGGCGGCGCTAGGCGGTTACGGCGAAGTGTTCAAGCGCAATGTGATCGCCTCGGGCGTCATTCCGCAGATTTCCGTGATCATGGGCCCGTGCGCCGGCGGCGACGTCTATTCGCCGGCCATGACCGATTTCATCTTCATGGTCCGCGACACCAGCTACATGTTCGTCACCGGGCCGGACGTGGTGAAGACGGTGACCAACGAGATCGTCACCGCCGAAGAGCTTGGCGGCGCCTCGGTGCACGCCAACAAGTCGTCGATCGCCGACGGCGCTTACGACAACGACGTCGAGACGCTGCTGCAGATGCGCCGGCTGATCGACTTCCTGCCGGCGAGTTGCGCGTCCGGCGTACCGGAATGGCCGTCGTTCGACGAGGCCGAGCGCATCGAGCCGTCGCTCGATAGCCTGGTGCCCGAAAATCCGAACAAGCCTTACGACATCAAGGAGCTGATCCTCAAAGTCGTGGACGAGGGCGATTTCTTCGAACTGTCGGAAGCCTTCGCCCGCAATATCGTCATCGGCTTCGGCCGCATTGCCGGACGCACCGCGGGCTTTGTCGCCAACCAGCCGATGGTGCTTGCCGGCGTTCTCGACTCGGATGCCAGCCGCAAGGCGGCGCGCTTCGTGCGCTTCTGCGACGCTTTCAACATTCCGATCGTGACCTTCGTCGACGTGCCGGGATTTTTGCCGGGCACCGCGCAGGAATATGGCGGGCTGATCAAGCACGGCGCCAAACTGCTGTTCGCCTATTCGCAGGCGACGGTGCCGCTGGTCACCGTGATCACGCGCAAGGCGTTCGGCGGCGCCTATGACGTGATGGCGTCGAAGCATATCGGCGGCGACGTCAATTACGCCTGGCCGACGGCGCAGATCGCGGTGATGGGGGCGAAGGGCGCCGTCGAGATCATCTTCCGCGCCGACATGAACGATCCGGAAAAAATCGCTGCCCGCACCAAGGAATACGAAGAGCGGTTCCTGTCGCCGTTCATCGCGGCGGAGCGCGGTTATATCGACGACGTGATCATGCCGCATGCTACGCGCTCGCGGATCGCCCGCGCGCTTGCGATGCTGCGCGGCAAGACCGTTGAACTGCCCGGGCGCAAGCACGATAATCTGCCGGTGTGATGATGCGACTGTTCGCAGCGCTCGCTATTCTTGTCGCCGTGTTCGCTACTTCCGCGCGTGCGCAGGAGAAAACGCAACAGGACCCGGCGCCGCCGCCGGTTGGCGGCGTGACCTCGCCGCAAGGTTCGATGATCTTTTATGCCGCGCATGGCGGCGACGAAGCCTGCGGTGCGCATTGTTCGGACTGGATCGCCGCTGAAGGCGTGGTGCAGTGGGACACCTTCAAGCGGCTGTTCGCGTTCCTCGATCGCTTCGGCGCGCACAAAGCGCCGGCAGTGCTCAATGTCTGGGGCGGCGGCGACATCAAAGTGGCGACGGCGCTCGGCAAGATCATCCGCCAGCGTGGGCTTGATACCAGCGCCGGCACCACGGTGGTGGCGGGCTGCGTCAAGGCGACGGACGCCGATTGCTTCGCGCTCAAGCGTGGCGGAGAGCCGCTCGACGCCAAGATCGACACCACCTTCGTCGAATGCGACCTGGTCTGCGTGCTGGTGCTGGCTGGCGGCGTGCATCGCTCGCTGCCGGCGGACGCCAAGGTGGTCATCGGCGGCATGGATATCCGCAACCGGCTCGCGCCCAATGTTTCGTCGGAGCACGATCGGGGCCTGCACACCTATTACGACGAGCAGGTCGAGCTCTATCTGTCGCAGATGGGCGTCGATCCGCAGATCGTCAGCATCATGGAGCGCGACAGCAGGACCCACAAAGCGACGACGCTGACCAATAACGATTGGCTCAAGCTCGGGCTGGTGACGGGGTTGGCGTTGTGAGCAAACTACGTGTATGCGCGTCCGCAGTTTTGCTCGTTCTTGTCGTAATGCTCGCGCCCGCGACTTTCGCCCAGCTCGTCAACGAAAATCTGCTCGTCGCCGTGCCACCGGGCTACAAGATCGATTATCAGAACAAGAAGCCCGACAGCCTGATGAACGAGATGGTGCCGGTCGGCGAAAGTGTCAACGACTGGACCGAAATGGTCACGGTACAGATTTTCTATAACCTCAAGGCGACGCCGGACCGGTTCGAGAACACATTGGCGAAGGGCTGGATCGGCGCCTGTCCGGGCGCGGGCGCTGCTCCGGTGGTGAGCGGCCCGGAAAACGGCTACCCGGCCGGCGTCTGGCTTCTGAACTGCCCAAAAAATCCAGTGACCGGGAAGCCCGAGATGACCTGGGTGAAGATCGTCCAGGGCAACGACAGCCTTTATGTGGTGCAAAAAGCGTTCAAGTTCGTGCCGTCAAAGGATCAGGTTGTGCAGTGGATGAAATATCTGCGGTCGGTCGCGGTCTGCGACTCGCGCTTGCCCGACCGCGCCTGCTCGCAGACAAAGAACTGAGGCGCTCTGCCCCGCGGGCATGACGATCCTTGCCACCCCCCTTACAGCTCTGCGCCCTGTCGACTATCATCCCTGCCAACGAAAATGATTGGTCGGGGATGGAAACATGCGAAGCCTGTTCGCGGCGATTGCGTTTGTTTGCTTGGCGCTTGTCACTTCTGCCCGCGCCGACAATTATCCCTCCCGCACCATCACCTTGATCGTGCCTTATCCGCCCGGCGGATCGACCGATGTCGCCGGTCGCATTCTCGCCGACAAGATGGGCGCGGCGCTCGGCCAGTCGGTGATCGTGGAGAATGTCGGCGGCGCCGGTGGATCGATCGGGGTGGGGCGGCTCGCGCACAGCGCGCCTGACGGCTACACCATCGACATCGGGCAATGGGACACCCATGTCGGCGGCATCATCTACAATCTCAATTACGATCTCGCCAAGGACTTTGCACCGATCGGCATGGTCTCGATCAATCCGCAGCTTTTGGTGGCGCGCAAGGCGTTTCCGGCCGACGACCTGAAATCGCTGGTCGCCTATATGAAGGCGCATCCGGGCGACGCCAAGCTGGTCAACCAGAATGCCGGCGGGCAGGTCGGCGGGCTTCTGCTGGAGAAACTGACCGGCACGAAACTGCTGCTGGTGCCTTATCGCGGTGCGGCGCCCGGCATCACCGACATGATCGCGGGCCAGGTCGACATGATGATCGCGCAAAGCGCAGTGCTGCTGCCGCAAGTGCGCGCCGGCACGTTGAAGGTGATTGTGAACTTGTCGCCGCAACGCTCACCGTCGATTGCCGATATTCCTTCCGCCGACGAGGCCGGCGCGCCCGGTCTCTACGTCTCGGGCTGGTTCGGGCTCTATGCGCCCAAGGGCACGCCGGCCGATGTGATCGGCAAGCTCAATGCCGCCATGGTGCAGGCGCTGGCCGATCCCGGGGTGCGCGCGCGCTTTGCCGATCTCGGGCTCGATGTCGCCTCGCGCGAGCAGCAGACCCCGCAAGGGCTTGCCACGTTCACTCAGGCCGAGATCGACAAATGGTGGCCGATCATCAAGGAGTTCGGCATCAGGGGCGAGTGACGAAAGGGAAATGACATGCGGAAGTGGAAGGTATGCGGCGCGGCTCTTGCTGCGCTGGTGACGAGCGGGGCATTAAGCGCACAGGACCAGAAACAGGAATCGCAAGCGCAAAAGACCCCGGTCGAAGAGCGGCAGATTTCGCGCTTGCCGCCGCTGCCGCAGCCGCTCGACCCGATCCTGGCAGAGATGTTCGCCAAGCGCCGCGCGCAGGGCGGCGACATCATCAATCTGCAGATCGCGACCGGCCACGCGCCGCAATTCGCCCGCGCCGCAAGCACGATGGCTTTCACCATCCGCTTCGACGCGCACACGCCGCGCCGCTTGCGCGAATTGATCATCATGCGCACGGCGCAGATCGTCGGCTCCAACTACGAGATCAATCAGCACATTCCACTGATGAAAATGTGCGGCTACAGCGAAACGCAGATCGCGGCGCTACCGCAGTGGCAAGCGTCAAGCCTGTTCGACGACAAGGAGCGCGCCACGCTCGCTTATGTCGAGCAGATGGCGCATGGCGGCGATATCGACGACCCGACGTTCGCGGGTTTGCAGAAATTCTTCACGCCGCGCGAAATCGTCGAGATCACCTATACGGTCGGCAGCTATTACGCCAACGGCCTTCTGACCAAGGCGCTGCGGATCGAAGTGGAGAACGACGGCCGCGAGACCGTGACCGGCAAGTGCTAGCGCATGATCCCGAAAAGTGGGCACCGGCTTTCGGATAAGATCATGCGCAACAAAAAAACCGGGAGTCACCGATGGCCAAAGCCTATTTCATGGTGCGCTCGGTGGTGAGCGAGCCGCTGCGGGAGAAATTCGACCACTGGTATTCGCAGCATCACCTGCCGATGGCGCTCGACGAGTTCAAGGCGGAGAAGTGCTGGCGGTTCTGGAGCGCCGCGGATGCCGGCGTGCATTACGCGGTCTATCAGTTCGCCGACATGGCGTGGCTCGATGCGGCGCTGAAGTCGCAAGGGTTCAAGGGCCTGGTCACCGATTTCGACCAGGCCTGGCCGGCGGGCGTCACGCGCACACGCGACATGGTGACGATGGTCGAAGAGCGCGCCGCCTAGTTCCCGCGCCCGCAAAATATTTGCAGGGCTGATACGCGCGCAAGCGTGGTGACTGTGGCTGTGGCTCGGGCTAGAGCTGCCGCCCATTTTTGTTTGTTTCCGCCGGGCCTCCGTCAATGCCGCGCAAGCTTGAAGATATTGCCGTATTCGCGGCGCCCGGCGTGTTCGTGGTGCTGTGGGCCTCGGGCTTTGTCGGCGCCAAGCTTGGGCTGGCTTATGCCGAGCCGCTGACCTTTCTCGCCGTGCGCATGGCGGCCGCGGTGGCGCTGATCGGGGTGATCGCGCTGTCGACGCGGCCGAAATGGCCGAGCCCTTCCGGCATGGCGCATTCCGCGATCACCGGCTCGCTGATCCACGGCTGTTATCTCGGCGGCGTCTTTATCGCGATCGAGCACGGGCTTTCCGCCGGCATGATCGCGCTGGTTGTCAGCCTGCAGCCGGTCTTGACCTCGACGCTCGCCAATCGCTGGCTCGGCGAGCGCGTGCGCGCCTTGCAATGGCTCGGCCTCGCGCTCGGCATTGCCGGCGTCTATCTGATCGTGCGCGACAAGGCGACGACCGGCGGCGCGACGCCGTTCGCTTGGGCCGCCGGGGTCGTCGCGCTCTCCGGCATCACCATCGGCACGCTCTATCAGAAACGCTTCGGCGGCGGCATCGATTGGCGGCCGGGACTGTGCATTCAATACGGCACGGCCTTGGTGATGTTCGCGCTCGGCGCCTTCGCGTTCGAAACCCGCGTCATCCACTGGACGCCGCAATTCGTTTTCGCCGTCGCCTGGCTGGTTTTGATCCTCTCGGTCGGCGCGGTGTGGCTGCTGTTTTATCTGATCCGCCGCAGCGCCGCGACGCGCGTGGTCAGCCTGTTCTATCTGACACCGCCGGTGACGGCTTTGATGGCGTGGCTGTTGTTCGACGAGCGGCTGGCGCCGCTGGCGCTGGTCGGCATGGCGGTCTGCGTCGCTGGGGTGTTTCTGGTGAACTTCAAGCCGCGCGGCGCCTAGCCTTAGCGCCAGCCGCCGCCGCCGTTCACATAGACCGTGTCCGCGGTCATGAACGGGCAGGCGTCCGAGCACATGAACAGCACCAGTTCGCCGATCTCCTCCGGCGTGCCGAAGCGCTTCATCGGCACGTCTTCCAGGAAGCGCTGCACCAGTTCCGGCGAGGATTGCGCGGCATCCTGGAACGGCGTCGCGATCGGTCCCGGCGAGATCGACAGCGCGCGAATGCCTTGGGTGGCGAATTCGCGCGCCACGCCCAGGGTCATGGTCATCACCGCGCCCTTGGCCGCAGCATAATGGATCGAGGAGCCGGGGCCGCCGCGCCGATGCGCCATGCTCGCCATATTGACGATGACGCCGAAGCTATCTTTCAGCATATGCGGCAGCACCGCCTGCATCGCGTAGAACGTGCCGCTGAGATTGAGATCGAAGGTCTTCTTCATCAGCTCATCGTCGATGTCGAGAAATTTGGAGCGGCGGATCGCCGCCCCGGCGGAATTGAACAGGAATTGCACGCTGCCGAAGGCATCGACCGCGCGCTGCACCATGTCGTTGACCTGCGTGCGCGAGGTGACGTCGGTCTTCAGCGCCAGCGCCTGGCTACCCGCGGCATTGACCGCGGCGGCGGTATCGCGTGCCGTGCTCTCGTTGATATCGGCGCAGACCACATTGGCGTGCTCGCGGGCAAAGATCGCGGCCGTGGCGCGGCCAATGCCGCTCCCCGCACCGGTGATGACGATGGTCTTTCCCGCGAAATAATCCGGCGTCTTGGCCATGCCGCCCCCCGAGTGGTTTTGCCAATGGTAGCGCCGCTGCCGCCGAAAAGGACCCCCGGTGCCAAAAGCAATGGTTGCAGGAATTCCGCAGCGGATTCCGGCGGTTGCGTCAAGTTCCGAGTTTTACGGCTAATTTACCCGGAACAAATACATTCATTTCGGTAACGATTTATTTGCTCTGTTGGGGCGGGAAACCACATGTTCAATCGGCTATCGATCAGCATTTTGCTGAAATCCGTCATCGCGCTCATGGGCGCGGTGATTGTGGTGATGCTCGCCTTGAGCGCCCGCGAATCCTGGACCCGGCTGCAGACCGCCAATCGCATTTCCCAGGTCGCGAATATCTCGGCCTATATGTTCACGGCGCTGAACAGCTTGCGCGTCGACCGCGCCTCGACCGCGCGCGATCTTCTGGCCGACAAGCCGCCCGCGGGCATCGGCAAGATGATCAAAGAACAGCGCGACATGGAAATGCCGGCCTTGAACAGCACGCTGCAGGTCCTGGCGGCGTCGGATTTCCCGGATCGTGAGAAGGCGGTTGCCGATCTCGAGCCGAGGATCAAAAGATTTGCCGAGCTGCAGAAGCAGACCGATGTCGCCTTTTCGCAGCCGAAAGCGGAGCGCCCGGCCGGACTCGGCGAAAACTACAACAAGCAGGGCATCGCGCTGACCGACGCGCTCGACGCCTGGGGCACCAAGCTCGTCAAATATATTTCGCTGCAGGATCCCTATGTGGACCAGTTGCTCGAGATCAAGCAACTCGCCTGGGCGATGCGCAACGCGGCCGGCGAGATGTCGTTGCTCGTGTCAAACGGCCTTGGCGGCATCGCGCCGCCGGCCGATGCGCTGACGACCTATACCCTCAATAACGGCAAGTTCGACATATCCTGGAGCGCGGTCACCGATATCGCCGCGCGCCTGCCGACGACGCCCGGCCTCGATGCGGCCATCGCCAAGTTCAAGCAGGACTTCATCGGCAGCGGCTATCCCGAGCAGCGCTTGAAAGTCCTCAAGCAGCTGATGGCCAACGAGCCGCCCGGCATCACGGTCGAGCAATGGTCGCCGAATTCGGTGAGCAAGCTGGCGCTGACGCTCGGCGTCGCCAATGCGGCGCTTGACGCCGCCAAGGAGCAGGCCGCGGCGCAATCGGCGACGGCGTGGCACGATCTGATCGTGCAACTCGTGCTCCTGGCCGCGGCATGTCTTCTCGCCGGCGGCATGATGTTCTTCGTGTCGCGGCACGTCACCGGGCCGCTCGGCGCGATCCAGGGCGCGATGCTCAAGCTCGCCGGCGGCGATTTCGAGGTGGTGCTGCCGGGTTTGGACCGCAAGGACGAGATCGGCGCCGTCGCCAATGCCGTCGAGCGCTTCAAGGTGCTCGCGGTCGAGAAGGCGCATGGTGAAGCCAACGCCGCCATGGCGCGGCAGAAGGTGGAGGCCGATCGCCACGCCGAAGCTGCGCGCGTCGAAGCCGAGGCGCAGGCCAAGGTCGCCGCCGAACGCGCCAAGGCGTCGGAGGAACAGGCCCACGCCTTCCGCACTTTGGGCGCGGCGCTTGGGAATCTTGCCGACGGCGATTTCACCATCCGGCTCGCCGACGATATCCCGCAGGCCTATGCCGAGATCCGCGACGACTTCAATCGCGCCATCGAGCGGCTGCATGAGACGATCCAGGCGGTCGCCACGTCGACCAGCGAAGTCTCAAATGCGGCCGGCGAAATCTCGACCGCCACCACCGATCTGTCGCAGCGGGTGGAAGAGCAGGCCGCGAGCCTTGCCGAAACCTCCGCCTCGATGGAAGAAATCTCATCCACCGTGCAAACCAATGCCAAGAACGCCCAGCAAGCCAATGAGCTGACCAGTTCGACGCAGGGCGTGGCCGACCGTGGCGGCAAGGTCGTGGCCGAAGCGGTGACCGCGATGTCGCGTATCGAGGAATCCTCGCGGCAGATCTCCGACATCATCACCGTGATCGACGAGATAGCGCGGCAGACCAATCTGCTGGCGCTCAATGCCGCGGTCGAAGCGGCGCGCGCCGGCGATGCCGGACGCGGTTTCGCCGTGGTTGCATCGGAAGTGCGCAGCCTGGCGCAGCGCTCTTCGGAAGCGGCGAAGAACATCACCGATCTCATCGCCAAGAGCTCGGACCGCGTCAAAGAGGGCGTCGGCCTCGTCAATCGCGCCGGCACGGCGTTGACCGAGATCGTCGCCTCGATCAAGCAGGTGGCCGAGATCGTCGCCAGCATCGCCACCGCCAGCGCCGAGCAGTCGACCGGGCTTGGGCAGATCAGCAAGGCCTTGGCGCAGATGGACGACGTCACGCAGCAGAATTCGGCGCTGGTCGAGGAGAACACCGCGACCGCCAAGACGCTGCAGCAGCAATCGCACGACATGCAGACGCGGATCGCCTCGTTCAAGCTCGACAGCGGCGCGGTGGGCAGGCGCCGCGACGCCGCCTAGCCATCAAATAAAGACGACATAAAAATGTGAAGCAGCCCCGCCGCGACCGGGGCTGTTTTGCTGTCATGACATGGCTCGGATTGGGTTTGCGCCGTTGCCGCCGCGCCGGCGCCGCGGCGCGCATGGCAGATGCGGCAAAACGCGCAGGGGGACTTTAAGGCAAATTTACCACCGGACCATACAGCATTGATGCCGAGTCATTCTGTTGTTGGGGTCGGGGTCAATGCTCAGTCGGTTCTCAGTCAGCACATTGCTGAAATGCGTCGTCGCGATCTTCAGCGCGATCGTTGTGGTCATGCTGGCGCAGAGCGCCCGCGAATCCTGGAACCGGCTGCAGACCGCGACCCGGATCTCCGAGGTGGCGAACATTTCGGGATACATGTTCACCGCGATGAACAGCCTGCGCGTGGACCGCTCGGCGTCGCTGCGCGGGCTGTTGATGGAAAAGACGCCGGCGAAGCTCGACCCGCTGATGGTCGCGATGCGGGCGTCGGACATGCCGGCGCTCAACAACCTGGTGAAGGCGCTGCAGGATTCGACCTTTCCCGGCCATGACACTGCCGCGGCCGATTTCGCCGCCAAAGTGAAGCGGCTCGCCGAGCTGCAGAAGGAGACCGAGCCGGTTTTCCTGAAGCCGAAGGCCGAACGTCCGCCGAACCTGGTGCAGGACTATGGCAGCGCGACCGGTGCGGTCATGGAGGCGCTGAATTCCTGGGGCGCCAAGCTGATCGACATGATCTCGCTGCAGGATCCCTATGTCGATCAGCTCCTTGAGATCAAGCAATTGGCCTGGATCGTGCGCAATATGGGCGGCGAGGCATCGGTCGTCATATCCAACACGCTTGCCGGTCAGCCCTTGCCGAAGGATGCGCTGACCACTTATGCGGCCAACGTCGCCAAGCTGGATCTGGCTTGGTCGGAGCTCAACGATATCGCCTCGCGCATGCCGATGCCGCCGTCCTTTGCCGCGGCGATCGACAAGGTGAAAAAGGATTATTTCGGCGGCGGCTTTGTCGAAGAGCGGGCCCGGGTGTTGAACGCGCTCGTTGCCGGCCAACCGACGGGCTACAATTCCGACACCTGGGCGCCGCAGTCGGTGGCCAAGCTCGAGTCATTGCTCGGCGTTGCCACGACGACCCTCGCAATCGCCAAAGAGCATGCGGCCGAGCAAGCGGTGCTCGCGCGGCATGATCTGATGGTGCAGCTCGGACTTCTCGTGGCTTTCCTGGTGTTCGGCTGCGGCATGATGTTTTTGGTGTCGCGGCACGTCACCCGCCCATTGGGCGCGATCCAGGGCGCGATGCTCAAGCTCGCCGGCGGCGATTTCGAGGTCGTGCTGCCGGGCTTGGAGCGCAAGGACGAGATCGGCGCCGTCGCCAACGCCGTCGAGCGCTTCAAGGTGCTCGCGGTCGACAAGGCGCGCGGCGAAGCCGACGCGGTCATGGCGCGGCAGAAGGCCGAGGCCGATCGCCAGGCGGAAGCCGCGCGCACCGAAGCCGATGTGCAAGCCAAGGCCGCCGCCGAACGCGCCAAGACGTCGGAAGAGCAGGCCCATGCCTTCCACGCGCTTGGCGATGCGCTCGGCCATCTCGCCGACGGCGACTTCACGATCCGCCTCGACGACGATATTCCGGAGGCCTATGCGCAGGTCCGCGACGACTTCAATCGCGCGATCGAACGGTTGCACGAGACCATTCAGGCAGTTGCGGCATCGACCCGCGAAGTCGCCAATGCCGCGGGCGAGATCTCGACCGCCACCACCGATCTGTCGCAGCGCGTCGAGGAGCAGGCCGCGAGCCTTGCGGAGACGTCTGCCTCGATGGAAGAGATTTCGGCCACCGTGCAAACCAATGCCAAGAATGCTCAGCAGGCCAACGAGCTGACCCATTCGACGCAGGGTGCCGCGGACAATGGCGGCAAGGTCGTGGCCGAAGCGGTGACCGCGATGTCGCGCATCGAGGAATCTTCGCGGCAGATCTCAGACATCATCACCGTCATCGACGAGATCGCGCGGCAGACCAATCTGCTCGCGCTCAATGCCGCCGTCGAGGCGGCGCGCGCCGGCGATGCCGGGCGCGGCTTCGCGGTGGTTGCGTCGGAGGTGCGCAGCCTGGCGCAGCGCTCCTCGGAGGCGGCCAAGAACATCACCGACCTCATCGCCAAGAGCTCGAACCGCGTGCAGGAGGGCGTCGGCCTCGTCAACCGGGCCGGCACGGCGCTGAGCGGTATCGTCACCTCGATCAAGCAAGTTGCCGGCATTGTCGGCAATATCGCCACCGCCAGCGCCGAGCAGTCGACCGGTCTTGAGCAGATCAGCAAGGCCTTGGCGCAGATGGATGAGGTGACGCAGCAGAATTCGGCGCTGGTCGAGGAGAACAGCGCGACCGCCAAGACGCTGCAGCAGCAGTCGCACGACATGCAGACCCGGATCTCGTCATTCAAGCTCGACAGAGGTGCGCCGGCGGGCAGGCGCCGCGACGCCGCATAATCCGAGGTCGTCATCAGACAAAACATGAAACAGCCCCGGCCGTCACCGGGGCTGTTTGCTTTCGTCGTTATGATTTGGCGGCTTTATTGCTGATCGCCTGATTGCGCCGGTGCCGGCGTTGGGCTGATCGGCGCCTGCGGTGCCATCTGCGGCGACGGCGTCACCGGCGGCGCCATATGCGTCGCGGCCGGAGGCGTGTTCGGGCCCATGTCATTCGACGCAGTATTGGTTCCAATCTGTCCCGGCTGATGCGACAAGCCGAAAATCACCGCCAGGATGGCCACCGCAAAGACGGCGGCCACGACCCAACCGGTGACGGCATTAGCGGGGCGCAAGTTGGGATCGAGCTTCGCATCGCGCCGATACGGGTCGTTCGGATCGAAAGGATCGTTATCGAGATTCCGAAAGTCGGTCATGAGGGTCTCCATGGGGTTGTTGATCCTCGACCGGGATAACCAGCAGCGGGAAACCTACGTTCCCGCGTGTCGGGAATACCGGCTCAGCCGGAACGGCATGTCCCGGAACTTTGTCCGGGAACTTGCGCGTTGCGCCCGCCGGCGTTTGCGGTGAGACTTCCACAGTAAACCAGCACGCCGAGCCGGGGATCGGGACAATGAAAATCAAAATTCATCTGAATGTCGGCGTGGTGTCGCGGGTCGCGCTCCTTTGCATTTTTACTGCTGCCGCGATGTGTGTGCCCGAGCTGGCGCGGAGCCAATCGGCGGCAACGTCGGAAGCAGGAACCTGGACGTCCAAGACGCCATTGCCCGCGCCGCGCGCCGAGGTCGCCGCCGCTGCGCTCGACGGCAAGCTGCACGCGCTCGGCGGTTCGGTCAGCGGAACGGCAGGGCCTTATCACGACGTCTACGATCCCGCGACCAATGCGTGGCAGCCGGATACGCCGTTGCCGGAGGGCAGGGACCATCTCGCGGTGACTGTAGCGGATGGCAAGATCTACGCGTTCGGCGGCTTCGTCGCTTCGGTGCACAAGGGCGCCGGCACCGATGCCTTCGCCTACGATCCTGCCGGCAAAGCCTGGCGCCTGCTCGCGCCGATGAAGATGGCGCGCGGCGCGGCGGGAGCAGCCGTTGTCGCCGGCAAGATCCACGTCATCGGCGGCCGCGATGTCGACGGCAAGCTCGTCGCGATGCACGAGGTCTACGATCCGGCCGGCAACGCGTGGAGCGAGGCGGCCCCCCTGCCGCTGCCGCGCGACCACATGGTGGTCGTTGCCGTCGATGGAAAGATTCATGCCATCGGCGGCCGCACTGCCGGACCGCAGCAGCGCGTGGCGCAGCACGATGTTTATGATCCCGCAACCGACACCTGGACTTCGGCCGCGCCTTTGCCGACGCCGCGCAGCGGGCTAGCCGGCGCCTATTACCACCGCATGATCCTGGTGCTCGGCGGCGAGCTGCCGCCCGACCATACGTTTCCCGAAAACGAGGCTTACGATCCCAAGACCGATCGCTGGGTCACACTCGCGCCGATGCCGCACGGCCGGCACGGCTTCGGCGGCGGGGTGATCGGCGATAATGCCTATTTCGTCGGCGGCTCACTCAGCCCCGGCGGCAGCGGCACCACCGATGAGCTGATCATGTTTAATCTGCCGTAAGCATCAGCTTGCGGCGGCTGCCGCGGCGCGCTTCGCTGCGGGCACCGAGAACACGATGGCATCGTCGGCGACACGCACATCGGCGACGCCGCGCGCCTTGAGCGCGCCGAGAAGATCCTGCAGCGGCGGATAATCGGGCTCGGTGCCGAAGCAGCGCGCATCGTCGATGGCGACGACGCTGCCGGCCGGCGCGCGCTGCAGGATCAGATCGATTTCCGCCGAGATCGGCGTTTCGATCTCGGCCTTGCCGGTTCCCGGCCCGGAATAATGCGCATCGAGATAAAACAGCGCCGGATGGGTAAGCTGGCCGACCACGGCGGGGAGGCGCGTGCCGCTGTCGCCTTCGATCAGCTGGACGCGGCGATTGGCGGCGAAGCGCTGCCGCGCCAGCGCCGCGAGCTTGGGATCGAGCTCGATGGTGATCACGTCAAAACCGCGCGCCGACAAAAACGCCGCCATGTCGCCGAGAAAGGTCCCGGTCTCGACCACGAGACTCAGGCCGTGCGCGCGCAACAGTTCAAGGAGCGCATAGCGCTTCTGCAGCGGGCAGGTCGAGCCCGTAGCCGAGCCCTCGGCCCCGGCGCGCTTCCAGCGCACATAATCGACGCGCTCCTTGAGCGTGACGACCCAGTTCGACAGCGCCGACCGCCGCAAACGCGCATGCCACTCGACTGAAACCATATTGTCCCCAAACCCTTCGGCTCTTCCGGGCGATATTCAAAGTGCTGGCGCGCTCGGAGAGATTCGAACTCCCGACCCTCAAATTCGAAGTCTGATGCTCTATCCAGCTGAGCTACGAGCGCATCCGGCCGTGAACGAGGCGCACAATAGTGGCTTCGGCGCAAAAGTCACCCGGCGCGGCGCAGGGTCGGGCACCGGGCGGCCGGTGCGGCGAACGCAAGGGGCGGCGGGTCGAGACCACCGCCCCAACTTGCGGCATCGGAGATTTATGCCGTCAGATCCGTGACGGCTATCCGATGGTTTCGCGGTCGCGTGCGGCGGGTTCGGTCTCCGCTCCCACCTTGTGATTATCCTGCGGCGCGGCCGGCAATTGCAGCACGGTTGCATTCTGCCCGGGCAAAAGCCGCGTGACCATGACGACATGGCCGCCCGGAAATTCCAGGGCGTCGTGATGAACATGCGGATCGTCCATGTTGATCTGGCGGAAGCGCGCGACGCGGTGCTCGATCCGCGCTTTGCCGAACATGCTGAAGGCGCGGTCGTAGACGACGGTGTCATCGAAGGCGATTTCGGTGCCTGGAAGCAGACACACGGCAACATCGGGGTTGCCGCTTTCGGTGAAGCCGCGCGTGATCGATGCCGCGAAATCGGTCGAAACCAGTCTATCGGCGACCTTCGCCGGCCGAGACGCGATCAGATGCAGACTATAGTCGCACATGGCAGAGCCCTCCTGTGCAGAGCTGTCGATACAGCTCCTTTGAAGTGCTGAACCCGGGCATTGGCCAAATGTTCCTCGTTGCCGTTGCGCAGGATGCGCGGCGTCCGGTGCCCGCGCATTGGGCAAACGTCGGGAATGTGGCGCCTCATGCATCAACGCCGTGCCGCCATGCCGGCGCACGGTTTGCAAAAGCGGAGTAGGAGGCCTAGACCGCCTTAAACGTGGCGTAACACCAAGCGCGGGCGGGGATGGACGACGTCACCAAGCAGGGCGCTCTCTCCGGCGGGGAAGAGCTTGCCGGTTCGGCGATCGCTGATCAGGCCGCGCCGCCGCAACCGGCGGCGGGCCGCTCCGACAATGTGCCGGGCGGCATTATCATGATGGTGCTTGCCACCATCGTGTTCGCCGGCGCATCGGCGGCGAGCAAATGGCTGGTGGCCGAATATCCGGTCGGCGAAGTCTTGTGTCTGCGCTCGTTCTCCTCGCTGATCGGCGGCGCGATGGTGATCCTGCCGGTGAGCGGACTTTCAGTCTATGCCACGCAGCGGCCGCGCGATCATCTGTTGCGCGGTCTGTCGCAAACCATTTCGCAGTTGGCGCTTCTCCTCGCCTTCAGCCTGATGCCGCTTGCGGGCGCGGTCGCGATCAACTTTTCCGCGCCGCTATTTGCCGCGGTGGTGTCGATCATCTGGCTCAAGGAGCCGGCCGGCTTCGTTCGCGGCACCGCGCTGATCGTCGGCTTCCTCGGCGTTCTGATCGTCACCGATCCCGGCGCCAATACATTGACGCTCGGCGCGCTGTTCGCGCTCACCAATGCGGTGCTTTACGGCACCGTGACGGTCGCCGTGCGCGGCATGACGCGCACGGAATCGCCGAACACGCTCGTCATGTGGATGCTGACGGTGCTCGCCTTCTTTCACAGCTTCCTGTTGCTGTTCGGCTGGCGCACGCCGTCGCTGCTCGACGGCTTTCTTTTGTTCGGCACCGGTTTCGTCAATGCGATCGGGCAATGGCTGTGGACCAAATCGCTGCAGCTCGCGCCGGCGCCGGCGGTGACGCCGTTCTATTATCTGATGCTGGTCTGGGCGCTGATGTTCGGCTATCTGCTCTGGGGCGACGTTCCCACCCTGAGCCTGCTGATCGGCTCGGGCATCGTGGTTGCCACCGGCCTTTTCCTGTTCCTGCGCGAAGCGCGGCTGCAGCAGTCACGGTCCAGCGCCGCACGCGCCAAATAATCCACAAATAGGTGCTGATCCGCAACGCGGCTGCCGGCGGCGTCACGTCGCCACAGGGCTTTCGCGGGCGGCATTTGGCTCTCGGCAACACAACCGTGACGGGCTAAGCTCGCGCCCAAGCCACCGGAACAGGCGGCAGGCCGGATCGTACCGGACCGACAAATCGTCAGTGGGGGAGAACGTGGAACGCCGCGATCTTCTGAAATTTGCGTTGGCCGGCGCGGCTGCGCCGATCCTGCCATCTATCTTGCCGCGGCCCGCGCACGCCGCGCTCGACTATCCGACGCGGCCGGTGCACCTCTTGGTCGGGCAGGCTGCGGGCAGTTCGTCCGACATCAACGCGCGTCTCGTCGGCCAGTATCTGAGCGACCATCTCGGCCAGCAATTCGTCATCGATATCAGGCCTGGCGCCACCGGCAATGTCGCGACCGAAGCGGCGGTGCATTCGGCGCCCGATGGCTACACGCTGCTCCTGGTCAATTCGCAGAACACCATCAATCAGGCGATGTTTCCCGATCTGCCGTTCAACTTCATGCAGGACATCGCGCCGATCGCGATCGCCAATCGCGTCGCTTTGGTCATGGAAGTGCTGCCGAACTTCCCGGCGAAGACCGTTCCGGAATTCATCGCCTATGCCAAGGCCAATCCCGGCAAGATCAACATGGCTTCGGGCGGCATCGGCGGGCCACAACATGTCGCCGGCGAATTGTTCAAATACATGGCCGGCGTCAATCTCGTGCACGTGCCTTATCACGGCTCGACGCCGGCTTTGGTTGATCTGTTGGCCGGGCAGGTGCAGGTGATGTTCGACGTCACGCCGTCGTCGCTGCCGCATATCCGCGACGGCAAGCTCAAACCGCTCGCCGTGACGACGCCCGAGCGCGTCGATTTCCTTCCGGGCGTACCGGCGATGGCCGAGTTCTCTGCCCGGCTATGAAGCGTTTGGCTGGATCGGCTTCGGCGCCCCGAAGGGCACGCCGGCGCCGATCGTGGATTTCCTCAACAAGAACATCAATGCCGCCATCGCCGATCCGGCGGTCAAGGGCCGCATGACCGATCTCGGCGCGCTTGTCATGCCGCCGAACACGCCCGCCGAATTCGCCAAATTCATCGCCGCCGATACCGAGAAATGGGTCAAGGTGGTGAAGGCCGCGAACCTCAAACCGGAATGAGACCACGATGAGCAAGTTTCATCGCCGCGCCTTCCTGCGCGCCGCGGCCGGCAGCGCCGCTTTGCCTGCGGTGGCGCGGCTCGCGCGCGCCGACACCTACCCGTCGCGGCCGGTCACCATGGTGGTGCCGTTCGCTGCTGGCGGCGGCACCGATATTTTTGCGCGCATCCTCGCCGAGGGCATGCGCGGCCCGCTTGGGGAAACCGTCGTCATCGAGAACGTCGCCGGCGCCGGCGGCACGATCGGTGTCGGGCGCGTCGTGCATGCGCTGCCTGACGGCTACACCGTCAGCATCGGCACGCTGACCACGCATGTCCTGTCCGGCGCGCTTTATCCGGTGCAGTTCGATCTCATCAACGATCTCGCGCCGATCGCCGAACTCGGCTACGAGCCGCTCCTGATTGCGGTGAAGAACGCGCTGCCGGTGAAGAACCTCAAGGACATGATCGCGTGGCTAAAGGCCAATCCGGACAAGGCCACCGCCGGTATCCCCGGCGCCGGGTCGACCGGAAATCTTGCCGATCTGTCGTTTCAGAAGGTCACCGGCACCAGTTTTCAATTCGTGCCTTATCGCGGCGACGGGCCGGCGGTCACGGATCTGGTCGCGGGCCAGATCGACATGATGATCGAGCCGTCATCGAATTTCGTGGCGCAGGTACAGGCCAAGACCGTCAATGCGCTCGCGGTGACGTCGAAAGCGCGGCATCCCGGTATGCCGGGCGTTCCGACCGTGGACGAAGCGGGGTTGCCCGGCTTCTATGTGACGATCTGGTTTGGGCTGTGGGCGCCGAAGGGCACGCCGAAAGACATTCTGGCAAAGCTCAATGCCGCGACCGTCGCCGCGCTGGCTGATCCGAACGTGAAGGAGAAGCTTGCCAAGCTTGGGCAGCAGGTGTCGGCACCTGAGCAGCAGACGCCGGAGACGCTTGGCGCGCTGCAGAAAGCCGAGGCCGAGAAGTGGTGGCCGATCATCAAGGCCGCCAATATCAAGGGCGGATAACAGAATTTTGCGCCGGGGAGGGGAGTGTCATCGTGAAGCTCGAACGTAGACGTTTGTTGCAGCTCGGCGGAGCCGCGCTGTTCGCGCCGCTGGCATCCTCGTTATGCACGGCGCGCGCCGATACCGGCGCTGGCGACTGGCCGTCACGCATCATCAAGCTTGAAGTCGGCTTCCCGCCGGGCGGCGGCATGGACGCGGCCGGCCGCATCGTCGCCAACCGGTTGTCCGAATTGGTCGGTCAGCAGATGATCGTCGAGAACCGCCCGGGCGCCGGCGGCCGGATCGCGCTCGATGCGTTGGCGCATGCGCCGCCCGACGGCTATACGATGCTGATCACGGCCGGAGCACCGGCGGTCAGCGGGCTATTGTTCGAGTCGCTGAGCTTCGATCCGGTGCATGACTTCGCCCCGGTTTCGCTGGTCGGCACCTATCCCAATCTGATTGTAGTGCCGAACAACTCGCCGTTCGCCAAGCTCGAGGATTTCATTGCCTTTGCCAAAGCCAATCCGGGCAAGATCAGCTGGGCGTCGCCCGGCGTCGGCTCGGTGCCGCATCTGGCCGGCGAATTGTTCAAGCGCATGGCCAAGATCGACATCACGCATGTGCCCTATCGCGGCGTCGCCGCAGGCGCCATGACCGATCTCGTCGCCGGCCGGCTCGACATGATGGTCAACACCACCGGTTCGCTGCTGCCGCAGGTGCAGGGCAAGCAGGTGCGCTGCCTTGCGGTGACATCGGGCAAGCGCTTTCCGATCGCGCCGGAATTTCCCACCGTGGCGGAGTCCGGCGTGCCCGACTACGCGGCGGAATCGTGGTACGCGCTTTACGTCCCGACGCACACGCCGCCCGAGATCATCAACAAGATGAACGCCAGTTGCGTCGCCATGCTCAAGGAGCCGGCGATCAAGGACAAATATGCGACGCTCGGCATTTCGGCGGCGAGTTCGACGCCGGCCGAACTTGCCGCCATGAACGAAGGCGACGCCGCGCGCTGGGCGCCCATCATCAAGGCCGAGAATATCCGAGGCGAATGAAGGTTTAGTCGTAACCGGCCGGTTTGGTTTCGTTGACGAAAACCCAAATCAGCGCGGTTGCCGCGCCCGCGACGACGGCGATGGCGATGAATCCGCCGAAATTGCCGACGCCTTGAAACAAGAAGCCGGTCGCGAGCGTGCTCGCCGAGGCGGCAATGCCGATCATGGCGCCGACCGCGCCTTGCGCCAGGTTGAAGCGGCCGGTGCCGGCGGTGAGGTCGGTGATGACGAGGACAGTCATCACGCCGATGACCGCGCCGCTGACGCCGTTGAGAATCTGGGCAACGATCAGAAGCGCATAATTGCTGGTGAATGCGAGGATCGCCGCGCGCAGCGGCTCCGCTGCAAAGCCGATCAGCAACAGCGGTTTGCGGCCGCGTTTCTCGGAGTGATAGCCGACCCACGGCGCGAACGCCGCGACCACGACCTGCGGGACGATGATCAATCCCGACATCCAGATCGATGAGGCGGTCGGTATAGTCGCTGCGACGTTCTCCCCGATCAGCGGCAACATCGACGCGTCGGCCAGCTGGAACAGGACCAAGGCTGCCGTAAACAGGACCAGAGGATGGTTCTTCACCAGATCGACCGCGCGAAGCAGCTTGGCGGCGCGTTCGCCCGGCGCGGCATTGCGGGCGCGGGCATAGTCGATCTCCTCGGGCCGGATGAACGCGAGCGCGATAAGCGCTGGCACGCACAGGATTGCCGCGGCGATGAAGATCGAGCTCATGGAGAAATAGGCGCCGGTCACGCCCATGAGGGCCGCCGTGGCGGCGTGCCCGCCCGCGGCGTAACGATAGTTGCGGCCTGTGCGCAGCGACATGCCGCTCCGGCCGACCAGACCGAGGCTGATGGCGCCGATCGACGGCGTGATGATGCCCGCCGTGCCGCCCTGTATCAGGCAGGCCAGCATCACCAGCCAATAAGATGGGACCAGCGCCAGGATCAGCGCCGCCACGCCGATCGCTGCGATGCCGATCGCGGCCAGTCCGCGTTTCCAGCGCACCGCATCGGCGAGTGCGCCACCGGGTAACTAACTCAGCACGCCGGCAATGCCGCCGATGGTCAGCGCGATGCCGACATTGCGCTCACTCCAGCCGAGGCGGGCGAGATAGAACGCGACGAACGTGCCGAAGCCGGTCTGCACGTCGGCGAGGAAGAAGTTCATCCAATCGAGGCCGTACCGGCTCTGCGGCGAGGCCGGCGTGTGCAGCGACCTTCTGGCCTCGTGATAACGCGCCGCGGTTTTGCGCAAGCGCGCGTGGGTTCGTGAAAACATTGCAATGCCTGCGGCGGTACGCCCCGCCAAATCTGTCCGTCAAGGCTGTCCGTCGATCCAACTGCTTTGTCGGAGGCGCGGTTCCCGCTGTCGCGGTATGCGCCGCAGCCGCCGTTGCCCGTTGACGAATCAGCGCGTGCCGCTTGTTAATGGATGGCTTCTTTGCGCTGATTCCATGAAACAAACGGCCCCGTCAGACCCCTCGCTCGACGAAGTCGCGCCTATGCCCGCAGCCGGGGCGCCGGCTGCCGCGGCGCTTGTGTCCGAAGGGCTAAGGTTGCATCAGGCCGGCCAGTTTGCGGCGGCAGCGGCGACCTATCGGCGGGCGTTGGCGATCAAGCCCGACGATTTCGACGCACTGCATCTGCTCGGCGTGATCTTCCATCAGTGCGGCCACCACGCCGAGGCGGCGCAGCAGATCGACATCGCGCTGGCGCAAAGCCCGGACAATGTCTTCGCGCTCAACAACCTCGGCATTGTGCTCGGCGCGCTGCGGCGGTTCGCGGATGCGCTTTCGCGCTATGAGCGGGCGCTGACGCTGCAGCCGGATTACGTCGAAGCCTGGCTCAATCGCGGCAACGCCTTGCTTGGGCTCGGCCGCTTTGCCGAGGCCGTCGCGAGCTACGATCGCGCGCTCGCGCTGCGGCCGGATTACGCCGAGGCCCATTCGAACCGGGGCAGCGCCCTGACCGCACTCGGGCGGCATGACGAGGCGCTCGCAGCCTGCGACCGGGCGCTGGCGGCGCGGCCCAATTATCCCGAGGCGCTGCTGAACCGGGGCAATGTGCTCAAGGAGCTGGCGCGGTTCGAGGCTGCGCTCCAGAGCTACGACGCGGCGCTCGCCGCGCTGCCGGATTATCCCGAAGCGCTCGCCAATCGCGCCGTGGTGTTGTGCAAGCTCAAGCACTTCGATGGGGCGCTTGCAGGCTGCGATCGCGCGATCGCGTTGCAGCCGAATTTTGCCGAGGCCCATGCCAACCGCGCCATGGCGCTGCACGGCCTCGAGCGCTTCGTCGACGCGCTGTTGAGCTATGACCGGGCGCTGGTGCTACGGCCCGATCTGGCCGACGTGCTGGTCAATCGCGGGACCACGCTGCATGCCATGAAGCGGCTCGACGACGCGCTCGCCGATTTTGATCAGGCGCTGACCACGATGCCGGGTCGCGCCGAAGTCCATTACAATCGCGGCAATGTGCTCTACACGCTCAAGCGCTTTGACGACGCCATCGCTAGCTACGACCGCGCGCTGATGCTGCAGCAGGGATATGCGGAGGCGCACGCCAATCGCGGCGTGGCGCTGCAGGACTTGAGGCGTTTCGACGAGGCGATCGCTGCTTACATCAGCGCTCGCACCGTGCGTCCCGATTTTGCCGATGCCTATTACAACGAGGCGCTGTGCCGGCTCTTGACCGGCGACTTCAAGCGCGGTTTCGAGGTCTACGAACGGCGCTGGGACGCCGACCAGCATCGCGGCTTCAGGCGCGATTTTGCGCAGCCACTCTGGACCGGCGCGCAAGATATCGCCGGCAAGACTGTTCTACTGCACGCCGAACAGGGCTTTGGCGACACGATCCAGTTCTGCCGCTATGCGCCACTCCTGGCGAAGCGCGGCGCGCGGGTCGTTCTTGAAGTGCAGGAGCCGTTGCGTACGCTGATGGCTTCGCTCTCAGGCGTCGCGCAGCTTCTCTCGCGCGGGGAGGCGCTGCCGGACTTCGATCTCCATTGTCCCTTGCTAAGCCTGCCGCGGGCCTTTGGGACCGAGCTTGGCTCCGTGCCGAACGCGGCGCCGTATTTGCGCGTGGCGAAGGATGCCGCGTCGCAATGGAGGGCCCGGCTCGGCGCCGCCAGCCACCGCAAGATCGGCATCGCCTGGTCGGGGCGGCCGACACATAAGAACGACCATAACCGCTCGATCGCGCTGGGCGAGTTCTTGAAAAGTTTCGTCGACATCAATGCCACTATCGTCAGTCTGCAGCGTGAGGTGCGAGACGCCGACGCCGCTGTGCTGCGTGAGCACTCCGACGTCATCCATTTCGGCGAGGACTTGAAGGATTTCGCCGATACCGCGGCGCTGATCGCAAATCTCGATCTGATCATTGCGGTCGACACGAGCGTGGTCCATCTCGCCGGCGCGCTCGGCAAGCCGGTCTGGGTGCTGCTGCCGTTCATGCCGGATTGGCGCTGGCTGCTCGATCGCGACGACAGCCCCTGGTACCCGAGCATGCGGCTGTTCCGGCAGAACGAAAGCCGCGTCTGGGACCGCGTGATCGCACGCGTCAATGCGGCGCTGCGTGATCGGGCGCCGCTCTAATACACCACCACGCTGCGGATGCTCTTGCCGTCGTGCATCAGGTCGAACCCCTTGTTGATGTCGGCGAGCGGCATCGTGTGAGTAATCATCGGGTCGATCTGAATCTTGCCGTCCATGTACCAGTCGACGATTTTTGGCACGTCGGTGCGGCCGCGGGCACCGCCGAAGGCGCTCCCGCGCCACACCCGTCCGGTGACGAGTTGGAACGGCCGCGTCGCGATCTCCTGGCCGGAGCCGGCGACGCCGATGATGATGCTCTCACCCCAGCCGCGATGGCAGCATTCGAGTGCGATGCGCATCAGCTTGACGTTACCGACGCATTCGAACGTGTAGTCGGCGCCGCCGATCTGGTCGTCGCCGCGCTTGGTCATGTTGACCAGATGCGCCACCAGATCGGAGCCGACCTCGGCCGGATTGACGAAATGCGTCATGCCGAAGCGTTCGCCCCAGGCCTTCTTTTCCGGATTGAGATCGACGCCGATGATCATGTCCGCGCCGACGAGTTTCAGGCCCTGAATGACATTGAGCCCGATGCCGCCGAGCCCGAACACGATGCATTTGGAGCCGGGCTCGACTTTGGCGGTATTGATCACCGCGCCGATGCCGGTGGTGACGCCGCAGCCGATGTAACAAACCTTGTCGAACGGCGCATCGGGGCGGATTTTCGCCACCGCGATCTCCGGCAGCACGGTGAAATTGGCGAAGGTCGAGCAGCCCATATAATGATGGAGCTTCTGCCCGCTGATCGAAAAGCGCGAGCTGCCGTCCGGCATCACGCCCTGGCCCTGGGTGGCGCGGATCGCCGTGCACAGATTGGTCTTGCGCGACAGGCACGACGGGCAGGTGCGGCATTCCGGCGTATAGAGCGGGATGACGTGATCGCCTTTTTTCACGGACGTCACGCCCGGCCCAATATCGACCATGACGCCCGCGCCCTCATGACCGAGGATCGCGGGAAACAGGCCTTCTGGATCGGCGCCGGAGCGGGTGAATTCGTCGGTGTGGCAGATACCGGTGGCCTTGATCTCGACCAGCACCTCGCCGGCGCGCGGGCCCTCGAGCTGGACGGTGGTCACTTCGAGCGGTTTGCCGGGCGCAGTTGCCACGGCGGCGCGAACATCCATGATGGGCCTTCCGTCGTCATGCGGGGATGAAATAATCGCGCGGACGATACATGATTGGATAAGGGAAGGGGAGGCGCGAATGCTCAAGGCGGAATTGCCGGCGCCGCGGCTGGAATTCATTTTCGCCGCGCATGTGACGGTGGGCGAACCGCGCGACCTTGGCGATATCGGCAAGGGCCGCCGGCGCATCGTGCCGATCACCGGCGGCACGTTCGCCGGGCCCGACATCCGTGGCATCGTGCTTCCCGGCGGCGCCGACTGGCAGATCATTCGCGGCGACGGCGTTGCCGAGCTCGAGGCGCGTTACACGCTGCAAAGCGAGGACGGCGCGCTGATCGAGGTGTGCAATCTGGCGCGCCGCCACGGGCCGCCCGAGGTGATGGCGGCGCTTGCCGCTGGACGGCAGGTCGATCCAACACGCTATTATTTTCGCGGGGCGACATTTTTCGAGACCGGCGCGCAACGCTATGCTTGGTTTGCCAGGCACATCGTCGTCTGCACCGGGCACCGCGAGCCGTCGCTGGTAAAGGTCGAATTCTACCGAACTGATTGAACCGTTTTGCGAATTCGCGCGACTAAGGCGCAGCGGGTCATCATGTCGTCATTTCGGTTCGTGACTTTATCGGGTAGAAGCGCAGGGGCGAAGGAAAGCTAGGGCAGAGGGAAATAGGCTATGGATTTCTTGATCTGGATCTTTTACGCGATCGTTATTTTCTTCGTGCTGTCGATCGTGCTCGGGAGCTTCTTCACCATCAGCACCGCGCAGGTCGCGGTGATCGCGCGCTTCGGCAAATTCGTGCGCGTCGCCGATGCCGGCCTGAACTGGAAGTGGCCGATCATCGATGCCATCGCCGGCCGGGTCAGCCTGCGCGTCAATCAGATCAACCTGACCATGGAGACCAAGACCAAGGATAACGTCTTCGTCACCATTCCGATCTCGGTGCAGAACCGGGTCCGCCCCGACAAAGTGTTCGACGCTTTTTACAAGCTCGCCAATCCGGTCGAGCAGATCCAGTCCTATGTCGAGCAGGTCATCCTCGGCCACGTTCCGGGCATGACGCTCGACGAGGTCTTTGCCAGCCAGTCGTCGATCGCGTCGGCGGTGAAGCAGGAGCTTGACGCCGACATGGCGGGCTTCGGCTACGAGATCGTCAATGTGCTGGTCACCGACATCGTGCCCGACGCCAAGGTGAAGTCGGCGATGAACGACATCAACGCGGCACAGCGCGAGCAGGTGGCAGCCAATGCCCGCGGCGAGGCCGAGAAGATCCTGGTGGTGAAGAAGGCCGAGGCCGAAGCGGAAAGCAAGGCGCTGCAGGGCCAGGGCATCGCCAATCAGCGCAAGGCGATCATCGAGGGCCTGCAGGATTCGATCGAGCAGTTCCAGCATCGTGGTCGGCGGCGCCTCCACCAGCCGAGGTGATGCAGCTGGTTCTGATCACGCAATATTTCGACACGATCAAATCAATCGGCGAGAGCGACAAGACCAACACCCTGTTCCTGTCGCATTCGCCGGGCGCGGTGCACGACATCTCCGATCAGATCATGCAGTCCATGATCGGGGCCGAGAAGGCGAAGGGGTAGTGGCGCGTCCGCTCCAAGCGTCCAGAACTGTGTTCTTACACCGGCACGGCGCCGAAACGATTGGCGCCTGCATTGCCCGGCCAGAATAAGAGCCAAAGGCCAACCGCGGATAGCGGCAAGGCGAGCAGCACGGCTTTCGGCGATCCATAAGAAAGGGCAGCGGAGCCCATCTCGGCTGCGCCAACCCAGATGATATGATAGCCGGACCAGGCGAGATCGTGCAGGCGACGTACGATCAGCGATGCGTTGCCGACGCCGAGCAGTGTGACGCAGGTGGTGACGCCGAGGATGCCAAGCCACCAAAACAAGCCGCCATTAGTGAAGAGCGTGATGCTCAGCGCCAAGAGCGCCATTGCGGCGATGTTGAGATAAATATTTCGAGTGAAAAACGGCAGCCGCGCCAGGCGGCCGTAAAACGACAGATAGCGTCCAAGTAACCTGTTCATGTGTGGAATTGCCCCGCAGGTATGCACGTAAAACTTGCATAACTTTGCGGCGCGATCAACAAGACTGGACGCGATCACACGGGCTGGCAGTCGCGCAAGATCAGTCGAGCTTGATATTGGCGGCGTCGATCACCTTTTTCCACTTGTCGGATTCACGCCGCATCATGGCGGCAAAATCCTGCGGGCTTGAGACGATCGAATAGGTGAAGTTCGGCGCCAGCATCTTTTGTTGAAACGCCGGATTGTTGAAGGCGGCCGCGGTATCCTGATTGATCTTGGCGATGATTTCGGGCGGCGTGCCTTTGGGCGCGACCAGGCCGTACCAGGAGCCGGCCTCGTAGTCCTTTAGCCCGCTCTCCGCCAAGGTCGGGGTATCCGGAAATTCCTTGAGTCCGCTCCTTGCTGCCGATCGCCAGCACTTTCAGCAGGCCGGCTTTCCAGGGTTGCGCGACCAGTCCGACGCTGACGATCATGAATTGGATATGGCCGCCGAGCAGATCGTTGATCGCGGGCGTTGCGCCGCCGTAATGCACCGGCGTGAAATGCGCGCCGGTCATTATTTGGATGAGCTCGATATTCAAATGGCCGCTGGAGCCGATGCCGAACGTGCCGTAATTCAGGGCGCCCGGATGGTCGTGGCCATAGGCGATCAGATCGGCGACGCTGTTCACCGGCACGCTGGGATGCACCACCAGCGCCTGCGGGCTGATGCCGAGGCCGGTGATCGGCGCAAAATCCGTAAGCGCATCGAATTTCTGGTCGCGATAGAGATGCGGCGCCATCACGAAAGTGGTGTCGGCGCTGACCAGGAGCGTGTAACCATCGGGCGCCGACCGCGCCACATATTCCGCGCCGATCTGCGAATTGCCGCCGGGCCGGTTCTCGACGATGACCTGCTGGCCCCAACGCTCGGTGAGCTGTTGGGCCAACGCCCGGGCGAGGATGTCGGTGATGCCGCCCGCGGCATAGGGCACGATGATGCGCACCGGCTTGTCGGGATAGGTCTGCGCAGCGGCCGGCGCGACGAAGAGAAGCGACAGAAATAGAATGCGCGCAATCGTCTTGAGAATAGTCACCGCGGAAAATCTCCCAGAACAGCCTTCGATATCGTTGAGTGACGGCGACGAGCTTGCCATTCCTTGGACAGGCTGACGAGCCGCTATTTCTTGTCCGGCAGGATCACGATCTGAGTTTGCGTCACCAGCGCGCAGAGCTTGCCGTCGCCGCGGGTGACGCGGGTCTGCCAGACCATAGTGGTGCGGCCGCGGTGCAGCGGCGTGCATTCCGCATAGGCCGTGTCACCGATCGGAATGACGGCGAAGAAATTGGTCTTGCTCTCGATCGTCGCGGTGCGTCCGCCGGGCGGCAGGTTCGCTGTGGTTGCGGTGCCGCCGAGATTGTCGGCGAGCGCCATGACCGCGCCGCCGTGCATGGTGCCGTTGCGGTTATCGAGATCCCCGCGCACGGCAAGCTCGGCGGTGACCTTGTCCGGCGAGACATGGGTGATCTTGATGCCGAGGAACGCGGCAAATGGCGGCTGCGATTCAGCACTTGAATTCATAGGCATGCCCTCAAAAGAAGAGCGCGGCAGATGCCGCGCTCTATCGTCCAGGCAATCCTAAGGGCTCTTCGCCGGCGATCCAAACATTACTTCGGTTGCGGCACGATCCGGATATACGGCTTCGGCGTCTTCCAGCCCTGCGGATAGAGCTTCTTGGCCTCTTCGTCGGTCACGGCGGCGGTCAGGATGACGTCTTCGCCCTGTTTCCAGTTGGCCGGCGTCGAAACGCGATGCTTGGCCGTGAGCTGCAGCGAGTCGATGACGCGCAGCACCTCATCGAAATTGCGGCCGGTGGACATCGGATAGACCAGCACGAGCTTGATCTTCTTGTCCGGCCCGATGACGAAGACATTGCGCACTGTCTGGTTGTCGGCGGGCGTGCGGCCTTCCGAGATCCCGCGGTCGAGGCCGGCAGCATGCCGTAGGCCTTGGATACTTTCAGATCGGTGTCGCCGATCATCGGGTAGTTTGGCGCGAAGCCGACCACGTCCTTGATGTCGCCCGACCATTTCTTGTGGTTGTCCACCGGGTCGACCGACAGGCCGATGATCTTGATGTTGCGCTTGTCGAATTCCGGCTTCAGCCGCGCCATGGTGCCGAGCTCGGTGGTGCAGACCGGCGTGAAATCCTTGGGATGCGAGAACAGGACAGCCCAGGCGTCGCCGATCCAGTCGTGGAAGCGGATCTTGCCTTCGGTGGTCTCGGCTTCGAAATCCGGGGCGATATCGCCAATCTGCAAGGCCATGGAAATCTCCATCAACTGATGCGCGAGAAAAGGGCAGGGCGCGACTTCGCGCGGGCTGCCAGCGGTTCTGATGCTGCACTCGTTTATGTACGGCCTGCCGGTGTGGAATGCCAGAGCCTGGCAGGTAATCCGGCCGGTAATATTGGCTTGATTTGAAAGAACATTTTGGCCCGGCCAAGCGTCTTGGCGAAACATTCGTCTGAGCCTTTTGAAATGTCCAGGGCAAACATTTCACAACCATCTTCGCCGATTTCAGCCGGTCCGTTGCAGCACTGCGGCAAAGAATAGCAGGGCATTAACCGGCATGCCGTTAGATTGCCCCAACTCCGCCCTTCGCGAGCCACCCTCGCAAGGAAGCTTCCAACTGCACTGAACTATCCTGTCCTTCCCGGCGACAAATGTGGAACCAGTTCAACCCGTCCGGGTTTTGCGTAGTGGATTAATGGCGTAAGCAAATGGTTTTCGAACAGCGCCCCGACATCGAAACCCTCGCTTTGGCGATCGCGCATTCGCCGATCGTTGTCGCGCGCGCTTTGCCGCGGGCATCTTCGCGCCGGGCTGGCACGTGAAACCATGCGCGCGCAGTTGCCCGCGGGCTTTGACGACGCCGATCTCGCCATTTTGCGCTGGATCGCTGAAGAGGCGCGGCGCACCGGCCGCGGCCTCTTCCGAAACTAACCCCAAAAAACGAACCCAATCAGATTATTGCGTCGGGCTCGGCAGCGGCGTTGCCGACAACCCGACCGTGCGGCCAGGAAAGCCCGCCGCATCAAAGTAGCGGGTGGTTCCGATGGTCTGCACGTCGACCACGGTCACGAGACCATTCGCGGCCGGCTCAGAAGCTCACGACCCGGCTCGTCACCTGCGGAACGGTGCCGTTGGGCAATGTTTCCGACAGAACACGGCCGAGCAGCTTGCCGTTGTCATGCACGTCGAGCTGCATCACTTGCGCGATGGTGCGGCCGACGATCGGCATTGCTCGCCGGCGCCGGGTCGACGAATTTCGATTTGAAGTCCGGGCCCTGCATGGCCATGAAATTCCAGGTGTCGCCGCGGCTGAATGAGCCGTGCATGCCCTGGCCCTGTTGCAGCACGGTGTCGGCGACCTCGACGGGACAGCGCACCGGTTCGCCGCAGACCGTGTCGAACGACCGGAAATTGACCGCGATCGCCGGATGCGGGGTCACCGCGCTGCCTTCGAGCGCAATGTCGTCGAGCGTCAGCGTGCCGGGGAATTTGCCGAGCTTGGAATCGACGAACAGGCCGCTGACATAGTCTTGCGTCAGCAGGAAATCGACGACGCGCTTGGCCATCTCCTTATCGCCATCGGGGATGTAGACGAGATCCGAGCCGCCGTTCGCGCGCCACCACCACTTTCGGCTTGTCCTTGTCGCCGCCGATCAGGCCGTTGCCGGCCCTGGTATGCGTCCCGTCGGCGATGGTCTTGTAGCCGTCGTCGGGATCGATCGAGCGGCATGTTCGAGCGCATGGGCGAGATCGAGCGCGACAAAGCCGAGCGGCAAGCGGCCCTCCGGCGTGTCGGCGAATTTCTGCTTCACCGTCGAACTCGTCTGGCTCTCCTTCGAGATGGTCGAGAAGCCGTGGTCGGCGGTGGTGATGATGTCGGTGGTGTCGAGGAGGCCGAGATCGGACAGGGACTGGCGGATGCGGGCGAGATCGTTATCGGCGTTCTTGATCCCCGCCAGCGAGGTCGGTCCGTTGATGCCGGGCACGAGCGTATTGAGGCTGTCGCCCTGATTATGCTGGCTGCCGTCCGGATCGCGCGACCAGAACACCACGACGAACGGCTTGTTGCGCTCCTTGAACATCGGCAGCACCGCCTTGGCCGCAACGGCGGCGAAATAATCCTGCTGGACCACGTTGGCGACTGTCGTGCCGGGGGTGGTCATGTTGCCGGCAACGCCGTTGGCGCCGCGGCCGGGGGTCGCGACCGGAAGGCTCGCCGCCTGCAGCCGTTGCGTCAGATCGGCCGACAGCGGAATGCCCTTGGGCGTGCCGGTGGCATCGTCGACGATGATGGTCTTGTCGCCGGAACGTTCGGTCGGGTCGAAGATCAGCACCGGGCCGATCTTGCCGATGGAGGCGGTGCTGTAGCCCTTGTCGCGGGCAAGCTTCAGGATCGTCGCCTCGTCGAGATAATTGCCGCCGAAATGCTCGTCGATGTCGCCGAGCACGACATCGTTTTCCAAAAACGGCGTCGAGGTGCCGCCGGCGCCGGGCACCGGAAAGCCGGCATAGATCGTGTTCGAGAAATCGCCGGTGTCACCGAGCTGATGGCCGGTGGCCATGCCAGACGCATTCGCCGTGGTGAAGGTCGGGAACAGCGAATGGCTGTTGCGCAGGCTGACGCCGTCGCGGGCGATCGCGGCCATGGTCGGGGCCGTCGTGTCATCCACCATCCGCGACCGCAAGCCGTCGGCGACGAACAGGACCACATTATGCGGCGTCCCGGCCGGCGCCTGGGCGAAGGCGGCGGTGGCCACGGTGGTCGCCAAAGGGGTCGCCAAGGCAAATTGCAGGAATGCCGTACCGAGAAGGCGTGACGGTCGCATGGACAGCTCCGGGGCAAGGGGTAATTGGGGAGATCGTCTTTTGGCCGCGGCACATGACACTTGTGTGACTTATGCATTGCAGCACGATCAAGGCTGTGGCCTGCCGGCTGAACGCCTTGAGCCAAGGACATTTAGCTGCAGCCCTAGCGCATAAAAAAGGCGGCCCTGGAGGGGCCGCCTAAGTACGCCAGATTGGGTCCGTGCAACAGGAGATGAAACCCGGACCCGGAGCTTGCGGGCGGCCATCAGAGCCCGCAAGCGAAGGAGAGAACCGGGGCGATTGCTCGCCCCAGTTCGTTATTCGCCTTCCGTGCCGATCGCGTAGGCGGTTTCGCCGTGCACCGCGTCGTCGCCGACCTTCAGGGTCGCATCATCCATGCGCAGCGGCACGATGAAGCTGATCACCTTGAGGATGATGAAAGTTGCGATGACGTTGTACACGATGATGAAGGTCGGCGCCGTAGAACTGCAGCAGAAGCTGCGACGGGTTGCCGTAAAGCAGGCCCGTGATGTTGACGCCAGGCGCTTCCTTGTCGGTGCCGATATAGACCAGCATGTCCGGATTGGCGAGCACACCGGTGAGCAAGACCGCCGGTGATGGCCGCCACGCCGTGCGTCGAGAACACGCCGAGCACGTCGTCGACCTTCTTCATGAAGCCGAGCTTCTGGAACTTGTTCATCGACAGCCACGGGATGATGCCCGCGCAGATGCCGATGATGATCGCACCGATGCCGTCGACATAACCGGCGGCAGGCGTGATGGCGACGAGGCCGGCGATCATGCCGTTGACGGCGCCGAGAACCGACGGCTTGCCATAGGCCATCTTGTCCATCAGCGACCAGACGATCAGCGCCACCGCGGTCGCGGTGTTGGTGTTGAGCACGGCCGCGCCGGCATCAGCATTGGCGAAGTAGGGGTCGCCGCCGTTGAAGCCGTTCCAGCCCAGCCACAGGATGCCGGCACCGACGAGGGTGATCAGCAGGCTGTTCGGCGGGAACTGATCGCGGTCGGCCTGGATACGCGGACCGACGAGAGCGGCAGCCACGAAGCCGGACGACGCGGCGGCAAGATGGATGACGTAGCCGCCGGAGAAGTCAGCCACACCCAAGCCGGCGAGCCAGCCGCCGCCCCAGATGCTGAACGCGCCCACGGTGTAGACCAGCGTCATCCAGACCGGACAGAAGATCATCCACGCCGTAAAGCTCATGCGGCCCAGAACCGAACCCGCAAGAATGATGACCGTGATCGCGGCGAACACGAACTGGAAGTAAATCAGCGTGGACATCGGGAACGCCATCGGCGGCATACCGGCTGCGGCGGCCGGAATGGTCGCTTGACCAATGTATATGTCGCTGACGTCGCCATGCCCGGCATGCCGAGGAAACCCTGGCCGCTAAACGACAGCCACTGTTCTCCGAACGCCATTTTGTAGTCGAACAGAACCCAAACGATGAGAACCGATGCAAAAGCGTAAATCGACATGAAAGCGGAGTTGATCGCCCACTTTTTCTTGACGATGCCGCCATAGAGAACTGTGAGGCCGGGAATGCTTTGCAGTGCGACGAATGTACCTGCCGCTAGCTGCCACGCATTATCACCGGTATCCAGCCATTGTGGTGATGGAACGAGTGCCATGTGCCTTCCCCCAAAAAGCCCGATCTGCGCCGGGGGCGCACGGGCGAACGATTGAACGTTCGCAATTCTTATGCCAGTTAAGCAAACATGAACTGGCCACATTTTCTATCGGTCATGTCGCCTGAGGCTGAAACAGGCGATTCGGTGACTAGAAACTTCGCACGTGATCACAGAATAGGCATCGAATATGTTCGAGTGCATTTGCGACAAACGTCGGTCATTGGCGGTCGGTGCTTGGGGCATTGGCCCTGACGTGCGCCACTTCTATGGCTCAGCCATGCACGGACCGATTACTCGTCACCTGCACCAACAATGCAGCGGTGACAACTGGCAGATCAATATCGACTACGAACACGGCACGGTCGATTCTGTTCCTGCAACAATCAGCGACGCTCAGATCGCCTGGCATACGGCCGACGGCCAACATTACAGGCTCGATCGCAAAACCGGGAATCTCGCGGTCGTGCTGGCCTCGAGCACCGGCGGCTCTTTATCTATCACCACTGCAAGCTGGATCGCTGACGCGGCGGCCTTGCCCTCAGCCTAAGCAGGCTTTGCCTCGGCCCAACAAGACATTCTAGATTGCGCCATTCACCGCCCGCCGGCTGCGGAGCGGTGCCAGAACTGGGTCTGGGCGGATAACCGAGCATGGCTGAGCGGCTTTTGTCTCCGGTCAAGGCCACCGTCGGCTTTTCCTCCGAGACCGGGCCGCGTCGAGCGCAATGAGGATTTCGGCGGCGCCGTGTTCGGCTATGAACTGGCCGAAGCCGCGCCGCGATATCGTCGCCGCGATCGCCGACGGCATCGGCGGCGCCAGAGGCGGACGGGTGGCTGCCGAAACCGCGGTGCGCGGCTTCCTTGATGGCTTTTGCGACCTGCCCGAAACCATGGAAGTGCGCCGCGCGGCGGCGACCGTGCTCAATTCGCTGAACAACTGGATCTATGCGCTCGCCAAGCGCGACAGCAAGCTCGCTGGCATGGGCTGCACCTTCACCGCGCTGATCCTGCGCGGCCGCATCGCCCACATTGTTCATGTCGGCGACTCGCGCGCCTATCGGCTGCGCGACAATCGGCTCGCGCTCCTGACCACCGATCATCTGCGCGAGGCGAGCGGCGGCAGCCGATCGAACATCCTCAATCGCGCGCTCGGCGTCGAAGCCGAACTGCGGCTCGATTACGCCGCCCAGCCGGTGGCGTTGCACGACCGCTTTCTGCTCTGCAGCGACGGCGTTCATGCCTATCTGACGGCCGAACACATCGCCGACATTCTGCGCCAGCGCTCGGCGTCGGAAGACGCTGCGCGCGCCTTGGTGACGGCGGCGCTGCAATCGGGCTCGACCGACAATTGCACCGCGCTTGTTGCCGACGTGGTCGACCTGCCGACCGGCGAAACCGCCGACGTCGGCGCCGACATTATGCAATTGCCGTTGATCCCGACTCCGATCGACGGCCAGACCGTCGACGGCTTCGTGCTCAAGGTGCTGATGTCGGACGGCCGCTATACCCGCCTGTTCGGCGCTTTCGACGAAGTCGAGGGCGGCGAGGTGGCGATGAAATTTCCCAAGCCGCAAGTCGCCGCAGTCTCGACGTATCACGCCGCCTTCGCGCGCGAGGCTTGGGTCGGCGCGCGGATCAACAGTCCCTTTATCGGCCGCATCATCGAACTGCCGCCGGGACGGCAAACCATGCCTCTACACTGTCATGCCGCTTTATCAGGGCGAGCTGCTGTCGACGCGACTGGCACGGCGGCCGCTGGTCGGGCTCGAGGAAGGGCGCAACGTCGCCATCAAGCTTGCGCGAGGCATTGGCGCGCTGCATCGCGCCGGCATCATTCATCGCGACATCAAGCCAGACAATATCATCCTGGAAGCCGAGGGCTCGCTCAAGCTGATCGATCTCGGCGTCGTGCGGGTGCCGGGGCTCGAGGATTTCCCGGCCGAGGATATTCCGGGCACGCTCGCTTATATGGCGCCGGAAATGTTGTCGGCGGAAGAGAAGGGCAACGAGCAGACCGACATCTATGCGCTCGGCGTCACCATGTTCCGCGCTTTCACCGGCGAATTTCCCTACGGCAATATCGATGCGGTGAACCCGTCGCGCAAGAGCCGGCCGACGCCGCTTGCTGAATTGCGCCCGGATCTGCCGGCCTGGCTGCAGGAAGCTCTCGAGCGCGCGATCGCGCTCGATCCCGGCGCAGCGCTTTCACGATGTCAGCGAATTCGCCGTGGAGATGGAGGCCGGGCCGGCGCGCGAGCCGATGGGCGCGCGGCGACCGCTGACGCTTTACGAGCGGCAGCCGGTCCGGTTCTGGCAAGGGGTAGCCGCGATCCTCGCGTTCGTCGTCATATTCCTCTTGTGGCGGCAGCACTGAAGCTGTCGAATGTACCCCCTGACGTGATCATGGGGTGGGGACAATGCGGATTGCCGGTTTTGCTGTTGCGCTCGTTGCTTTAGCCGTCACTCAAGTCCCGCCGCAGGCCAGAGCGGAGGACTATCCGACGCGGCCGATCCGCATTCTCGTGCCTTATGCGCCGGGCGGCATTTCCGACATTGCCGCGCGGCTCGTCGGCGCCAAGCTCACGGACGCTTTCGGCCAGCAGGTCATCGTCGAGAACCGGCCGGGCGGCAACGGCTTCATCGCGGTCGCGGATGCCGCGAAATCCGCGCCCGATGGCTATACGCTTGTGATGGTGACGACAGGCGATGTCGCGATCAATCCGGCGCTGTTCAAACAGGTTCCTTATGACGTCGACCGCGATCTCGCGCCGATCGGCACCGTCAGCGATGCGCCGATGGTGCTCGCGACCAATGCCGACAGTCCGTACAAATCGGTCGCCGATGTGATTGCCGCCGCCAAGGCCAAGCCCGATACGATCAGCGTGGCGTCGCCCGGCTATGGCAGCATCAATCAGCTCGTTCTGGAATCGATCGCGCTCAATACCGGCACCAAATTCGTGCACGTGCCGTATAAGGGCGGCGCGCCGGCGGCGCAGGCTTTGGTCGCCGGTGACATTCCGCTTGGTGTTTTGGCCAGTTCCTCGGTCGCGCCGCATGTGGCGGCCGGCCGCGTCCGGGTGCTTGCGATCACCACGGCGCAGCGGTCGCCGATCAATCCGGATTGGCCGACGCTGAAGGAGGCGGGTGCCGGTGACGTCAATGCATCGAACTGGACCGCGCTGCTTGCGCCCAAGGGAACGCCGCAGCCGATCATCGACAAGCTCAATGCCAAAGTGATCGAGATCCTGAAGATGCCCGACGTGAAGGAGAAGTTCGCCGCCGGCGGCGTGTCGACCATCCCGTCCACGCCCGCCGAACTCAGCGAGCGGATCAAGCATGAGCTCGGGGTCTATCGCGTGGTCATCGAGAAGGCCAACGTTCACGTCGACTAGTTTGCTTCGAAATTTGAGTTTGCGCATGTCCTTGTCGGAAAATCGCTATCCGCTTTTCCGGGACATGCTGTCGCCGCATTGACATTTGCCAGCCGCGCCGCAAAGGTCGCTCAGCCGGTCTACGGGATTCACGGGTCGCGATGTTCAAACGAATCCTGATTGCCAATCGCGGTGAGATTGCCTGCCGCATCATCAAGACCGCCCGGCGCATGGGGATTTCGACCGTCGCCGTTTATTCCGAAGCCGATCGCGACGCGCTGCATGTCGAGATGGCGGATGAGGCGGTTCTGATCGGGCCGCCGCCGGCGGCGCAGAGTTATCTGCTCATCGACAAGATCGTCGAAGCCTGCAAGGCGACCGGCGCGCAAGCGGTGCATCCGGGCTATGGCTTTCTTTCCGAGCGCGAAGCCTTTCCTACCGCGCTCGCGAAAGCCGGCATCGTCTTCATCGGCCCCAATGCCAAGGCGATCGCCGCGATGGGCGACAAGATCGAGAGCAAGAAGGCTGCGGCCGCGGCCAAGGTCTCGACCGTGCCGGGCTATCTCGGCGTCATCGAGGACGAGAAACAGGCCGCCAAGATCGCTGACGAGATCGGCTATCCAGTGATGATCAAGGCCACTGCCGGCGGCGGCGGCAAGGGCATGCGCATCGCGCATTCGCGTGCGGAAGTCGCCGACGGCTTCGCGCGCGCCCGTTCGGAAGCGAAGTCGAGCTTCGGCGACGACCGCGTCTTCATCGAGAAATTCATCACCGATCCGCGCCATGTCGAGATCCAGGTGCTCGGCGACAAGCATGGCCATGTCATCTATCTCGGCGAGCGCGAATGCTCGATCCAGCGCCGCAACCAGAAAGTCATCGAGGAATTGCCGAGCCCGCTGCTCGACGAGGCGACGCGGCGGAAGATGGGCGAGCAGGCGGTCGCGCTGGCGAAAGCCGTCGGCTACGATTCCGCCGGCACGGTCGAATTCGTCGCCGGCCAGGACCGCAGCTTCTTCTTTTTGGAGATGAACACGCGGCTTCAGGTCGAGCATCCGGTGACCGAGCTCGTCACCGGCATCGATCTGGTCGAGCAGATGATCCGCGTTGCCGCCGGCGAGCCGCTGTCGACCAAACAGAGCGACATCAAGCTCAACGGCTGGGCGGTGGAGAGCCGATCTATGCCGAGGACCCTTACCGCAATTTCGCGCCCTCGATCGGGCGGCTGGTGCGCTATCGGCCGCCGGCCGAAGGCACGCATAACGGCGTGACGGTGCGCAACGATACCGGCGTCACCGAGGGCGGCGAGATTTCGCTCTATTACGATCCGATGATCGCCAAGCTGGTCACGCACGCGCCGACGCGGCTGCAGGCGATCGATGCCCAGGCGGTGGCGCTTGACGCCTTCACCATCGAAGGCATCCGCCACAACATTCCGTTCCTGGCCGCGATCATGCAGAACGCGCGCTGGCGTTCCGGCAAGCTGTCGACGGCCTTCATCGCCGACGAATTCCCCGGCGGCTTCGAGCGGGTGGCGCCGGCCGGCGAGGTGGCGCGCAGCATCGCCGTGGTCGCCGCCGCCATCGATCATGTGCTCGGCGAGCGCAAGCGCAAGATTTCCGGCCAGCTCAATACCGCGCTCACCCGCGAGCGGCGGCGCGCGATCTGGCTTGGCGCCGAAGAGGTTCACGCCGACGTCGAGCATGACGGCAAAGCGGTCGTCGTCACCTTCGAGGACGGCGCGCGCCATGTGCTCAAATCGGACTGGGTGCCGGGCCAGCCGGTCTGGGCCGGCACCATCGATGGCGCGCAGGTCGCGATGCATGTGCGCGTCATCCCCAATGGCGCCGAACTCGCCTATCGCGGCATCGAGGTGAAGACCTACGTCTATACCGAGCGCGAGGCGCGCTACGCGCGGTTGATGCCGCTGAAAAAGCTCTCCGGTAGCGAGAAGGCGGTGCGCTGCCCGATGCCGGGCCTTGTCGTCTCGCTCGCCGTCACCGAGGGCCAGGAGGTCAAAGCCGGCGAGACGCTGGCGGTGATCGAGGCCATGAAGATGGAAAACGTCCTGCGCGCCGAGCGCGACGGCACGATCAAGGCCATCCGCGTCAAAAAGGGCGACAGCGTCGCGGTGGACGCGGTAATCATGGAATTCGCGTAAGCGTGCTATATCGTCGCTCGCAGCTCAGGGTGACGGAAAAGAGCAAATGCGCGCCTTAAGCGTTCTCTTCTTGCCGGCGGGGCGGCTCGAGCCGCGGCCCTTCATCACTGGCGCGATCGGGGTCTATCTCGTCGGCGCGATTTCCCTCCTGCTGACGACGATCAATGTGGTCCCGCGCGCGGAAGTTCTGGCGCTCGTGGCGATTCAGCTCGTCATGCCCTGGGTCTGGTTTTGTCTGCACAGCAAGCGCCTGCACGATGGCGGCCGCTCCAGCGGCTTGGCGGTGGGTGCCGGCCTGCTTTATCTCTTCTCGGTCGTTCAGTTGCTGATCGTTCCCAACGGATCCTTCATGCCGTCGACCCACCTGCTCGGCGACGCCAATGCCGGCGGCGGGCAGTTACTGATCCTGGTGGTCTATGTTGTCAGCGTCCTTGCCGGATCGAGCCAATATGATCTCATCCCCGTCGTGGTGGCCATTCTGATCGCCCTGACATTCCTGCCGATCGTGGTCGCGCTCGCGGTCACGGTGTGGGCGGCAAGACTGAAATCGCTGCCGGCCGGCGCGGACAGCAAATGATGCATTTCGGAGATTTCGGGTGAGCACGCATTGCCATGTTGTTGTCCGCGGCCGTGTTCAGGGCGTCGGCTATCGCGCCTGGACCGAGCGCGCGGCGTTGTCGCGTGGCCTGACCGGCTGGGTGCGCAACCGCCGTGACGGCAGTGTGGAAGCCGTTCTTATCGGCGACGAAGCGGCGATCGCGGCCATGATCGAGGCCTGCCGGAGCGGACCGGGCGGCGCCTTCGTCGAGGCGGTCGATCAGCGCGACGCCAATCCCGGCGAGGTCAGACTGCGCCGCCCCGACGAATTGTTCTCGGTGCTGCCGACGGCGTAATCATTTTGCTGGAGCATGATCTTTTCGGAAAACCGGTTCCCACTTTTCCGGATCATGCGCGCCGAACAGCGGCGTGAAGGCCGCGCGCAGCGCCATGTCGACTTCCGGCATCGACACCGGCACGCCGAGATCGGCCAGCGACGTGACGCCATAGCGCGCCTCGGCGACGCCGCAGGGCACGATGCCGGAGAAATGCGACAGCTCCGGTTCGACGTTGAGCGCGAAGCCGTGCAGCGTCACCCAGTGCCGCACGCGGATGCCGATCGCGGCGATCTTGTCTTCGTGGTCGGCGCCCTTGTCCGGGCGGCGCACCCAGACCCCGATGCGGTCATTGCGGCGCTCGCCGCGCACGTTGAAGGACGCCAGCGTGCGGATCAGCCATTCTTCGATCGAGGCGACGAAGCGGCGCACGTCCGGCGCGCGGCGCTTCAGATCGAGCATCAGATAACCGACCCGCTGGCCGGGCCCGTGATAGGTGAACTGCCCGCCGCGCCCGGTCTCGTGGACCGGAAAGCGTGCGTCGAGGAGCTCGGAAGGTTGTGCCGAGGTGCCGGCGGTGTAGAGGGCAGGGTGCTCGAGCAGCCAGACCAGTTCGGGCGCCTCGCCGCGCGCGATCGCTTCGGCGCGCGCGGTCATGGCGGCAAGCGCGGTGTCGTAATCGACCAAGCCATCGCTCACGCGCCACTCGACCGGCGCAGATGCGGCGGCCGGAAGAAGCCCGATTGTCAGCTCGTCGCGGCTATTAACCACCTTGTAACCATAGCGGGGTGAAACTTTCGCGGCCACCGTTTGCAGCAAAGGCCGATTCCAAAAGGCCGGAACTGAGCAGAACCGGGCGGTGGCAGCGGCGGGGGCCGGTTGGGGTAGTTGGCGTTACATAGGGGGTAAAGTGCCGACAATCGATAATGTAGAGGTTGATATTGCGGTAGTGCTCGGCACGACCTCGATGCCCATCCACCAGGTGCTCCGGCTCGGCCGCGGCGCCATCATCGAACTCGACGCCACGGAGGACGACGCGGTGCAAATTCTTGCCGCCAACCTCCCGGTGGCCAAGGGCACTGTCGTGGTCAACGGCAACAGGATCGCGGTCGAGATCAATTACATCCTGCCGCGCAGCCCTGCGGGCGCCTAGCATCTTGATAAGGCCCGGCTTTTGACAGAGACCGCGGCCGGCCCGCGGCGGGTCCACAAGCCCTGCCAGGAACGGTGTCGCGGCCCTTGTTCAGCCCCTGCCTAACTGTTACATCGGCGCCGTCGCGCGTCGGTCTGACGCGCGTCCACCCCACATGCGGCCGTGGCGGAATTGGTAGACGCACTAGCTTGAGGTGCTAGCGGGGCAACCCGTGGAGGTTCGAGTCCTCTCGGCCGCACCACTGTTTCCATAGGATAGGCGAAGCGCAACGGAGCCTGCGTCGCATGGCGGCGAGGGCTGCCGGAACGGCGAAGGGCGGCCTTCAGGCCGCCCAGTAGCTGGCTTTGGGCGTCTCGTCCGCCGTGGTCCACAGGCCACATTCGCCGCAGCCATAGCTGTGGATCTCGGAAACGCCGGCAGTGTCGGCGGTGCTGCGCCGCAACTGCATGGTGCGACCGCAATTGGGGCAGGGAACGTCGGCCGGAAGCCGGTCTTTCGGGGCGCGAACCGTCTGGTGCAGGAACATGACAGATCCTCATTGTTCAAACGCTTGATTGAAATTCAAACACTCGTTTGAGACGGCCTCGCGTCCGGATTTGGGCATTGTCGCGACCGTATCCGGCGGTTCATGGCCGTGATTTGCCCGCCCGGCGCAAGACATTTTTTGGCGGTCAGGCGGCCAATAGGTCTTCGGCTACCGGTCCCGGACGCCATGAGGCGGAGCGGGCACACGGGTCGCGTGAACTGTCGCGGAGGAGGCTTGGGGTCTAATGCGCCGGCGTGAACAGGCCGGCGAGCGCCTTGATCTTGGTGACGAGATCGGCGCGATGGCCGTCATTCCCGCCGCGGGCGCGCTCACGATGATGGCGCCGGCCTTGATGTTCGGCGGAATCGCTGTCGTGCTTGCGGTGCCGGGCGTGACGCGACGTTCTTTCGCTGTTGTCTTCGTCGCCGCCCGCCCGCCTGCTTGTCGCCGACTTGGGCAGATCGGGCCATTGCACGTTGCCGGCTTCTTCACCGACGGTGGTGTCCGGCTGGAAATCGCTGGCGTCCGGCGCCGGAAGCGCGGCGACATCAAGCGCGGCATTCTCCAGCGTCGGCTGCGGCCAGGTCGGCTTAGCTGCGGTATTGTCGACGCCGGTGCCGATCTTGAGCTGCTCTGGCAATTGGTTGGGCATGGCCGAGGCCAGCATCGGCGCGTGCGCCCGCGGCTTGTTCGCCATCGCGATCTCGTAGGATGCCGACGGCACCACCTGCACGATGCGGAAGCCGTTGTCCTTGAGGTCCTTGAGAATGCCGGGCAGTGCGGCCACGGTTTTCGCGTGAATGTCGTGCAGAAGCAGAATGCCTTTGCCGAGGGCCTGCAGGCGCTTGAGCGCCAGCGACCTGATCTGCTCCGGGCCGATCCGGCGCCAGTCGTCCGCGACCGTGTCCGATGAGAATACGATCAGATGGCGTGCGGCGAGCTCTTCTTCCAGCAGATTGGAGCGGTCGAGGCCCGGAATGCGGAAGAACGGCGCCATGTATTTGGTATCGCCGAGCGCGGCCGCGACATCGGAAATGCCGACATCGATTTCCGAGCGCATGCGTTCGAGCGGCAGTTCGCCGAAATGCAGCGGGTGGTCCTCGCTGTGGGTGCCGATGGTGTGGCCCGCTTCATATTCGCGGCGCACGATGGACGGATAGGCGCGCGCCATTTCGCCGACCAGGAAATAGGTCACCTTCACGCATTGCGACGCGAGGATATCGAGGATCTGGTTAGAATAGGGCGGTATCGGCCCGTCGTCGAAGGTGATCACGACTTCCTTGTCCTGCAGCGGCAAGGAGTCGTGATATTGCATGTGGCCGATGTGTTTGAAGTCGGCGGGATCGATGGCGAGCACGCGGCTGGTGCCGAGCGCATTCGGATTGCCGGGACAATCCGAGACCGCCGTCTGCACCGGCGTCGCGGGCGGTGCGGTTGGCTGCGCGGCCGTGTCGGGCTTCGTGTCGGGCTTGGCGTCTTTGCTATCCGGCTTGCCGTCGGTGGCTGGCGCGGCGGCGGTGTCGGGCTTGCGGGCCTCAGGCTTAGGCGTCTCTTGCTTCGTCGTGTCTTGCTTCGTCGTATCCGGTTCCGCCGCGGGCGTCTCGGACTTCGGCGTCTCTGCTTTGACCGTTGAAGCCGTCGTGGCTGGCCCCTGATCCTGCGCGGATGAAAGTACAGTCGTCTGCAGCGGGACGGGCGTGCGATCGGTCGGGACCGGAGTGTTGTTCTCGACGGCGACGCGGAAGGTCGCCTGCGGGGGCGCGGGCAAAGGTGCGCCGGCCGCGCCGCGTGCCGCGGCGAACGGCACACCTGCCACGGCGATCAGAGCCGCCGTCAAAAAGCTCGCTCTCACGCTTCGCATTCCACCCTCGGATTTCGGCAAATCCGCCGGTGCCGCCAACCTACCCCCGGAATATTACCGTTAAGCTTGGTTAACGAGCGGTGAACGGCTTTGGTTGTGCGGTGATCCGCCGCTGGTGACTAGTGCGAAAACGCCACGGCCCCCGAAAATCCACCGGATTGCGGGCTTTCCTTGCCGTTAATCACAGCTGTTTAAGCTCGCCGGCGAAGTGTGGAAGTGCGTGGGGACGTGGAAATGACAGCCGCTCTCAAAGCCCGCGGCCGTTGGGCGTGGCGGCGGAAGGGTCAGCGTGCCGGCGTGCCAATGCCCGGCCAAGCTGTTGCCCGCATCTCGACGCAGCTCCTCCTGATTCTCAGCTTGGCGATCATCGGCTTGGCTGCCGCCGGCCTGATCGCGGAGCGGCACGATGACGCGCTGCGGGTGGCGGCAGGCCACCACGCGCTTGAAAGCGCGCTCGGCGAGCTTCGGCCCGCGCCCGCCGATGCCGGCCACTTTGACCAGACCCGGCTTGGCGAGATCGCACGGCGGACCGGGCTCGACGACCTCCGATTTGACGGTGACCTCCTGGCCGGTCCCGGGCGCGAAGTGCAGTCGCTGCACGACGCTCAGGGCCGCATCATCGGCTGGTTCAGCTGGGCGCCGGACCACGCGCTGACCCCCGCCATGACGTGGCTGTGGGGCATCGCGGCTTTGTTCGGACTGGTGCTGGCGCTGGCCGCGGCGGCCGTGTTCGGCGTGACCAGATGGCTGACCGGCGCGCTGCGGCGCAGCACGGCGGCGCTGCACAAGCTCGCCACCGAAGATCCGCTGACTGGCCTGGCCAATCGGCGCGTCCTGCTCGAACGTCTCGACGATATCATGGCGGCGCGGCGCAGCAGCGACGTCGTGGTGTTCGCTCGGCTCGACATCGACGCCTTCCACGACGTCAATGACATGCTGGGCTGGGCCGGCGGCGACACGATGCTGGTCAGTATTGTCGAGCGGCTGAAGGCCGCGCTGCCGCCCGGCGCATTGCTCGGGCGCTTTCACGATGACGAATTCGCCGTCGTCTTCGGCGACGGCCATGCGCGGAGCGGCGCCGAGCTTGCCGACCGGATCGCCGCCGCGTTCGCCGATCCGATTTTCATGGATCAGACGTGGCAAATCTCGGCCGGCATCGGTATCGCGCAGGCGCCGCAAGACGGTGTGACCGGCGACGAGCTGAATCGCCGCGCGGTGCTGGCGTTGCGTGCCGCCAAGCGCGCCGGGCGCGGCACGGTGCGCCGCTTCGTACCGCAAATTCAGCAGGAGCATTCCGAGCGCCGCTTCTTGCTGCGCGAGCTCGAGCTTGCGATCCGCAACGATGTCTTCGAGGTGCACTATCAGCCGGTGGTCGCCGCCGAGGGCGGCGGCATGGTCGGCGTCGAGGCATTGCTGCGCTGGACCCATCCGACGCGCGGTGCGATTTCGCCGGGCATGTTCATTCCGCTCGCCGAAGAGAGCGGCTTGATGGTCGAGCTCGGCGACATCGCGCTCAAGCGCGCGCTCAACGACGGCGCGCGCTGGGGCGATCTGTTCGTCTCCGTGAACTTGTCGCCGGTACAGATGCGCAGCCGCGGTCTGGTCTCGCGCGTTGCCGCCGTGCTTGGCGAGACCGGCATGTCGGCATCGCGCGTCGTCCTGGAAGTGACCGAAGGCGTGCTCATCGACAATCCCGAAGAGACGCAACTGAAGCTCGACGCTTTGCGCTCGCTCGGAGTCTCGACCGCGCTCGACGATTTCGGCACCGGCTATTCGAGCTTGAACTATCTGCAGAAGTTTCCGTTCGACCGGCTCAAGATCGACCGGAGCTTCGTCGCCTCGCTCGGCATGACCGGCAATTCCGGCGCCATCATCCAATCGATCGTCACGCTCGGCCATGCGCTCGGCATGAAAGTGCTCGCCGAAGGCGTTGAGACCAATGAGCAGCGTGTGCTGTTGCGGCTCGCCGGCTGCGATGAGATGCAGGGCTTTCTGTTCGCCAAAGCGTGCCCCGCCGAAGCGATCGACAAGATCCTGACGCGGCCATCGGCGACGCGCGCGGCGCGGCGGGCCGAGGGCGTTTCTGCCTGAGCCGAACGGGAAATAGGGCGGAGGACATGGAATTCACCGCGCAATTTCTGGCTCTGACAGTTGTCCTCCTCGTTGCGTGGCTGGGCTCGCGACGTCTCGCGCTCGGACTGTTCGCGGTCACCTTCATCGTTTCGGTCGCAATCTATCTCCATCACGCGACTGATACGCTCCGATTGTCGTTTTAAGGCTCGCTGTCGGATGTTCCCATGACCCGATCCGCGGCAGTGACTTTCAACGTACTGGGCCTCTTTGCCGTTGCGCTGGTTTTGGCAGCCGCCTTTGCGGCGCAGCTTTTTCTCGGCGAGCTACCCTGTCCGCTATGCCTGATCCAGCGCATCCAGTTTGCGATGCTGGCGATAGGCCCTTTGCTCAATATCCGCTTTGGGCCGCGGCCGAGTCATTATGCGGTGTCACTCTTGTCCGCTGTCGCCGGTGCCGGCTTCGCCATGCGGCAAATACTGCTGCACATCACGCCGGGAGATCCGGGCTACGGCACGGCACTCCTTGGCTATCATTATTATAGCTGGGCCTTCATCGGCTTTGTCGTTGCAATCGTTCTCAGCGCTATCATGTTGCTGTTTGATGGTCAGTTTACCGCCACCGATTCCGGCGAACCGGCCGCCGTCGGTTGGTTCGGCCGTGCCGCCGCCTGGCTCGTGATTGCCCTTGTCGCGCTCAACGTTGTTTCAACCCTGTTGGAATGCGGCTTCGACGCTTGCCCCGACAATCCGGTAACGTATCGCTTGCTCACTTCGAAATAAGTGGCGATCGCTCGGCTTTGCCGCGCGTGTCGCAGTCTTGTACAAGTCGCCGTCTTGTATCCGACGTGCGATGCCGGAACGCCACATGACAACCGGGCCTCTCGCCACCAAGTCCGTATTCATCGCCTGCTACCTCGCCATGCTTTCGGTCGGCGACAACAGCACGGCGATCATGGCCGCACTGCCGACAATGCGCAGCGATCTGCAATTGGGGCCGACATCCGTCGAGTGGGTGGTCAACGCCTATCTGCTCGCCGCCGCCGTCTTTATCGTCCTGGGCGGCGATGCGGCCGACCGGTTCGGCGCGCGCATATCATCGACGATCGGCGTTGCGCTGTTTGCGCTTGCCTCGCTGCTGATCGCGGTTGCTCCCGACGGGCTTGTCGTGATCGGCGCCCGCGCCTTGCAGGGGCTCGGCGCGGCCTTGGCGGTGGCCGGCACGCTCGCTGCGGTCACCGAGGCGTCCGAGCGGTCCAAGCGCGCCGGCGCGATCGGCGGCTGGACCGCATTTCTCATGCTGGGATTCAGCATCGGGCCGCTCGTCGGCGGCCTGGTCACGCATTACCTCGGCTGGCGTTTCAATTTTTGGCTCAATGTCGTGATCATGGTGCCGGCGGCCGTGATCTTGGCGATGCATGGCGACGGCCACGTTCGCGAGCAGGGCGCGCGCCGACCCGCGCCGGATTGGCTCGGCCTCGGCCTTCTCGCCGTGTTCATGGTGACATTGATCCGAGGCCTTCAGGCGCTGCCCAAGGCCGGTTCTGCGCCTCTTGGTGCGATTGCGCTTCTTGTCGTTGCCGCGATCGCGCTCGGGCTGCTGGTGAAGGTGGAGACGAAGCGGGCTGCGCCGCTGGTCGATTTCAACCTGTTCGCAAAAGCCAATTTCACTTTTGCGTCCGCGCTGATCTTCCTGCTGATGTTCGATATCATGACGTTTCTGCTCTACTACAACCTCTTTGCCCAGGCGCCGCAGGGGCTCGGCAAGGGACTAGGCATGGGACTCGGCATGTCGCCGATTGCCGCCGGGTTCTCGCTGACGCCGCTCTCGATCGCGCTGTTCGGTTTCGCGCGGGCGGCGCCATGGTGCGGGGCAAAGCTGGGGCTGCGCCCGATGCTGATTGGCGCCTCGCTCTTGCTGGCGGTCGGCTGTGCGATCTTGTGGCTGGCGCAGGGTGAGAAGGGTCTCGTGCCGCTGATGCTCGGCCTTTTCGTCGTCGGCGTCGGGATCGCGCTGCCCTATGCCTCCGCCCCGCGTATTGGTCTCGGCGCACTGCCGCTGACCGACGCCGGCAAAGGCTCCGGGATGTTGAATTCGTGCAGCTTTCTTGGCGGCACCGTCGGCGTCACGCTGGGTGGGATCGCGTTCGCCGCCATGGGATTTTCCGGCGTGCTTGCGCTTCTGGGCCTGTCCGGAGTGCTTGCCGCCGTCTTGTCCACACGTTTGCGCGCGGCGTGAGGCGGGCTTGCCGCCATCCTGACAGGGCCGCGGCAAGCCGCTATCTATAAGCGGCAAATTCATCGCGCGGGAGGAAACGCGCAATGCTCGCCAATAGTCTACCCGGCCTCGATTTCGGTCTCGGCAGCGACGTCGAAATGCTGCGCGAGACGGTACGCGATTTTACCGCTGACAAGATCGCGCCGATCGCGGATGAAATCGACCGCTCCAACAAGTTTCCGCGCGAGCTGTGGCCGCAGCTCGGCGCGCTCGGACTGCTCGGCATCACCGTCGAGGAGGAATATGGCGGCGCGGGGATGGGCTATCTCGCCCATTGCGTGGCGATGGAGGAGATTTCGCGCGGCTCGGCCGCGATCGGCCTGTCCTATGGCGCGCATTCAAACCTGTGCGTGAACCAGATCCAGCGCAACGGCAACGAAGAGCAGAAGCGCCGCTATCTGCCGAAGCTGATCTCGGGCGACCATGTCGGCGCGCTGGCGATGTCGGAACCGGGCGCCGGCTCGGATGTGGTGTCGATGCGTACGCGCGCCGACAAGAAGGGCGACCGCTACGTGCTCAACGGCTCAAAAATGTGGATCACCAACGGGCCGATCGCCGATACGCTGGTGCTCTACGCCAAGACCGACCGTACCGCCGGCGCGCGCGGCATCACCGCTTTCATCGTCGAGAAGGACTTTAAAGGTTTTAGCACCGGCAAGAAGCTCGACAAGCTCGGCATGCGCGGTTCCGACACCAGCGAGGTCGTGCTGCAGGATTGCGAGGTGCCGGCCGAAAACGTGCTCGGGGTCGTCGGCAACGGCGTCAACGTGCTGATGTCGGGCCTCGACTATGAGCGAACGGTCCTGGCCGCGGGCCCGCTCGGCGTGATGCAGGCCTGTCTCGACATCGTCATTCCCTATCTGCATCAGCGCACGCAATTCGGCCAGCCGATCGGCCGCTTCCAGCTGATGCAGGCCAAGCTTGCCGACATGTATGTGACGCTGAACGCATCGAAGTCCTACGTCTATGCCGTCGCCAAAGCCTGCGACCACGGTGAAACCACCCGCGAAGACGCCGCTGGCGCCATCCTCTACGCCGCCGAGCGCGCCACCTGGATGGCGCTCGAAGCCATCCAGTGTTTAGGGGGGAATGGCTATATCAACGATTATCCGGCGGGGCGCCTGCTGCGCGACGCAAAACTTTACGAGATCGGCGCCGGCACCAGCGAAATCCGCCGCATGCTGATCGGACGCGAAATTTTCGAAAAGACGCGGTGAGTGGGATGCGGCTTGTGATCGGGGCGGCGCTCATGGCGCTCATGTGTGTTGTTGCGATCGATGCGCGGGCCCAGGCGCCCAAGCCTTCGGACAAACAAGTCGCCGCGATCCGCGCTTGCGCCGATAAATACAAGGAGGATCCGGACAAGGTCGAGCAGCAATGCCTGTTCAAGCTGGTCGCCACGCCTTGCATCAACAAATCGCGCGGGTCCGATCACGACACGGCCGATTGTTACGATGCCGAGACGGCGATCTGGGACAATCTGCTCAACGAGAATTTCAAGAAGCTCGTGGCGACGCTGGACGACGATCAGACCGAAAAGGGGCGCGCCATGCAGCGCGCCTGGATCGCCTATCGCGACACCACCTGCCATTTCTACTGGGACAAGATCCAAGGCACGATGGCGAACACGATGATCAGCGCCTGCACGGCCCGCGAGACGGCACGCCGCGCCGGGCTGCTGCAGTTTTTCAGTACGCTCTAGGGCGTAGCGCCCATCCGCTCTTAGGAATAGAGCAGACGTCCCGCAGTGCACGCTAAACGTTGGTTGCATCGCTGCCGGCGCGCCGTGCGCCCGTCGGGGTCTTGCCGAAGTGTTGCCGGAACGCGCGGTTGAAGTGCGACAGGTCGCTGAAGCCCGCGGCAAAGGCGATGGTGCTGATCGTGCGCTCCGCCATCCGCGGATCCAAAAGCATCTGATAGGAACGTGTCAGCCGCCGCTCCACGACGAACTTCGTGAACGACAAGCCATCCGTTTCGAACAACATGTGGAGATAGCGCGGCGTGATTCCGAAATGCGCCGCCACGCGGCTTGGCGACAAATCTTGGCGTTCGATGTTCTGCGCGATAAAGGCCTTGGCCGCGCGCAACCGCGCCGCGCGCATGCCGCGGCGGTAGGCGATCTCGGTTGCGTCGCGCGTGGCGCCAACGGCAAGCGCGACGAGATCGTGGACGTGACTCGTGAACAGCTGACGCAGTTGCGGCGAGGTTAGCTGATGCCTTTGTAACGTTGTCCCCACGTAATCGACGAGGAGGCGAAGCGCTTCCATGTTCGCCGATATCGGACGCGCCAACGCATCCTCCGGATTGACGGCCATGGCGTTGAGCCGGCGGCGCGGCATGAACAGCGTCAGATATCGCGTCGGGCACGGACGCTCCAGATCGCCGACATCGGAACTCGACATCAGCACCGCCGCGCCGGCGTCGAGCCGGCACTCATGGCCGACCTGAGACGCGAGGCAGACACCAGAGAGATTGATCGTGAGCAGAAAATCGTCCTTGCCGTCGGCGAGCAGCGGTCGGGTGCGCCGAGAGATAATGGCGCTCGTCCGTCCTGAAACCGCGCGAAGGCCTTCGAACGCGTGCAACGACGCCGTCCACTCGAGTGGACAATTCTGCAACGGTTGCAAGTCCAGTCCGACGATCGAACGACCGAATGCTTCACGAAGATAAGGCAACCGGTCGCGTTGCGGTAAGACGTCGGTCGAAAACCGGATTCCGTGGTCGGCGGCGGCTTCCATGAACTCCGGTCCTTTCCGAGCGCCATTATATATTTTTCTGCACGCCGCCACATGCTCAATTTCGTTGCGGGACCAGTCTCACTTCGCGCCGTTTGGAACGTCCCGCGCTTAATCCGCTACCTCTGTACCCGCCAGACACACCGGAAGAAAAACCAAGGCGATTTCTCTCCCAGCCCCAGTGTTGTTCGCCCTCATCCAAGCCATCGGAAATCACAACGGCTAGGTTTCCGCCGGGCGATCTTAGGTACATTCGGGGGCATTCAGATGAGGAAATTCTTCGTCGCGGCTGGCATCATGGCCGCGCTGTATGGCGCGCCGTCGTTCGCTGCAGACCTTCCGGTGAAGGCGCCTCCGATGCCAGCGTCACCGGCGCCGGTCTTTAGCTGGACCGGATTTTATGTGGGCGCCAATATCGGCGGCGGCTGGGGCGCTCCCAATATCGGCTTTACGCCGAACGATCCGGCCACTGCGACCCTCTTTAGCGCAGGCGGTTTGCCGCTCGGCGGATCGTTGAAGACATCCGGCGTGCTGGGCGGTCCGCAGATCGGTTACAACTGGCAAGTCAACCGCAACTGGCTTGTCGGCATCGAATCCGATTTCCAATGGTCGGGCATCAACGGCTCTGTTTCCGGCACCAACGCACCTTTCGGTCTTGGTCCGATGACCAGCATGGAGGACGAACGGCTCAAATGGTTTGGAACGGCGAGAGCGCGCTTGGGCTATCTTCCGGCGGATCGTCTGTTGACCTACGCGACGGGCGGATTTGCGTATGGCCGGATCGATCATTCCGGAAGCTACGTCAACAATGGCGCAACTTTTCCTTTTACCGGCGGTCCGATCACGGTGACGTGTAGCGCAGGCGCGCCTTGCTATGCCGGATCATCCGCCAGCACGGCCACCGGATGGACACTGGGCGCCGGATTTGAATATGCCCTGTCGAACAATCTGACCGTAAAAGCCGAATATCTGTATGTGAGCCTGGGCGCTACATCCATGCGTGAAACAGCAATTCTTTCCGTCCCAAGCCCGGCATCTTTCAACGTGAATTACGGCAACTCAAATTTCAACCTTGCACGCGTCGGCTTCAACTATCGCTACTAAGGAATGACGTTCGGCTGTCGCCCGCCCATCACCGCGTCTAGAGGGTCAGAATACAGCGCAGCACTTTCATTTGCTTGCAGTCGCCGACGAGGGAATAGAATGGCCAAAAATCCGCGGAATGGCTGCATCGCCATATTTCTGGCACTTATGGTCGCGGGCATTGTTGGGCTGACCTCGACCGGCATTGCGTGGGCCCAGGGTTATCCGGCACACCCTATCACCGTGATTGTGCCTTTTGCCGCCGGTGGGCCGACCGATATGCTGGCCCGCATTCTGGCTCAGCGCATGACGGTTAAGCTTGGACAGAGCATTGTCATTGAGAATGTGTCGGGTGCATCGGGAAGTATCGGCGTCGGGCGTGTCGCTCGCTCCTCGCCGGATGGCTACACGCTAAGCATCGGGAACGTCACTACACACGTCTTCAACGGCGCAATCTATCCTTTGCCGTATGATCTGGAGAAGGACTTCGAGCCGATCGCAATGGTTGCCAGCAATCCGCAATTGCTTCTCGGCAAACGCGAGATATCGGCCAACACGCTTCAGGAATTAATCGCCTGGATCAAAGCGCAGCCGGGTCCGGTTCTGATCGGCACCACTGGGAACGGAAGTTCACCGCACATGAGCGGGCTCTATCTGAGAAAAACGCTCGGCATCTCGGCAACGATGGTGTCCTATCGTGGCGCTGCGCCCGCGCTGCAGGCATTAATGGCAGGGCAGATCGACATTCTTTTCGATCAGGTATCGAACGCTCTCCCACAGGTCAGAGCGAAGACCGTCAAGGCTTATGCGGTCACCGCGAAGAATCCCTTGGCAGCGGCGCCTGATATTTCGACAGTGGATGCAGCCGGACTTCCGGGCTTTTACATGACCGTATGGCACGGGTTGTGGGCGCCGAGGGGAACGCCGGCGAATGTCATCGCAAAACTGAATGCAGTCGTTGTCGATGCGCTGGCGGATTCAAGTGTTCGCGCAAGACTGGCCGAATTAGGTCAGGAGATTCCCGCACTGGATCAGCAGAGCCCGCAGGCACTCGGCGTGTTCCAGAAAGCGGAGATCGAGAAATGGTGGCCGCTCATCAAAGCGGACAACATCAAGGCAGAATGAATAACCCGTCGTCGGAAGATGTCCGAGCTTGGCACTTAGCGCGTCTAGCGTACGCTACTGCTTCATCTGCTTCATGGCATTCTGCATCGCATCGTTCATTTTCTTGTCCATATATTCTTGCAGCTTGACCGGGTCGTTGCCGATTTTTTCGAGTTCCTCCTGATCGGCCTTGTTGGCAGCCGAGGGTGCCGGCATCGGTTGGTTCATGAGCCTGTCGACCTCGGCCGCTTCGTCGTCGGCTGCTTTCTTTTCCAAGGCTTTCTCGGCATCGGTCTGTTCCGCCAACGGCCGGGTGCAATCGCCATGGCCGCTGACCATCTTCACGACTCGACCTTTATCGATGGCGTGACTGCACAAGACGACCTGGCCGATGCCGGGCGCCACGGGGCCTGAGCACGACACATTCATGGTGGTGCCGGCGTCTGTCGTCGACATGTGGCAGTCCATCTGACAACTGGTTTCGCCCTTGTAGGGATTGGCGATCATCGCATCGACGGATTTTCCGTCCGGCGAAACCCGGCAACTGAAGCCTTCTTTGGGCGCTGCCGCGGCGACGGGCGCAACCACGGCCGGGGCTTCCGCTGCCCCGCCTTTGCAACTGTCTTCCGACGAAACGACCTTGTTGTAGAACGCGTCGGGCTTGTCGAAGCCGCACAGCGCATGCCCCTTGGCGAGTGGGGGCGTTGTGCCGCCGCAGGCGACCTGAAGCACGCCGACCTTGGTGTCGACTTTGCAACTTACCGAACAAGTCTTCTCATCGCCAGCGCCGTTATCGGTCACGACGCTGATGGATTTACGGTCCGGCGAAATGACACAGGTGGCTTGCGCCGCCGTGAATTGGCAGACCAAGGCCGTGGCGGCGAAAACCGCGCACACGACACGAATTTTCATTAAGGGCGCCCCAAATGGTGACAATGCAGTTTTGATAGGTCGTGCGAAAGGCGACTTAGGTTCAACGATCGAATCGATCGGCGATTGCCTCAATGGAGGTATTCTTCAGATGGCTGCTCGAAAGAGTACACGCGCCAGATCAGTCACCGGCTTTTCCGGGACATGCGCTCAGCCTAATCGTCGGTCGAATTCCAGCACAGCGTTGAGCAGGACCTGCGCGCCGGCGGCGCATTCGTCGAAGCTCGTGGATTCCGCCTCATTGTGGGAGATGCCGCCGGCACACGGCACGAAGATCATGGTGGTCGGCGCGACGCGCGCGATATAGGCGGCGTCGTGGCCGGCGCCTGAAATCATGTCGCGCGACTTGAAGCCGGCTTTGTCGGCGCCGACGCGCACGCAGTCGATGAGCTCAGGCGCGAATTTGACCGGCGGCGACGACCAGATCCGGCTTTCGGCATAGGTCAGGTTCAGCGGCTCGAGGATGCCTTTGAGCGCGACGCGAAATTTCGCTTCCATCACCTCGAGCACCGCCTCGTCGGGATGCCGGAAATCGACGGCGAAGAACACTTCACCCGGGATCACATTGCGGCTGTTCGGCCGGTTCTCGATCAAGCCGACGGTGCCGACCGCATTGGGGGAGTGTTCGCGAGCGATGGCGTCGATCCGGTCGATGACGCGGGCGGCGCCAAGGAGCGCATTCTTGCGCAGCCGCATCGGGGTCGCGCCGGTATGGGCGTCCTGGCCGGTGATCGTGACTTCGTACCAGCGGATGCCTTGTACGCCCTGGACGACACCGATCATACGGCCTTCGTCTTCGAGAATCGGGCCCTGTTCGATGTGCAATTCGAACAGGCCGGAGAATTTGCGGCTGCCGGCGCGCTCGCTGCCCATGTAGCCGATGCGCCGCAATTCCTCGCCGAAGATCTTGCCGTCGCGGTCGGTGCGCGCATGCGCATAGTCGGAGGTGAACACGCCGGCGAAGACGCCGGAGGCGAGCATGGCCGGCGCGAAGCGCGAGCCTTCTTCGTTGGTCCAGTTGACGATCTCGATCGGCGCGTTGGTCTCGTAGCCGAGGTCGTGCAGCGTGCGCATCGCTTCGAGCGCGGCCAGCACGCCGAGCGCGCCGTCGAACTTGCCGCCGGTCGGCTGGGTGTCGAGATGCGAGCCCATGGCGATCGGGGGCAGGGTGGAATTCTTTCCCGGCCGGCGCGCGAACATGTTGCCGACGTCGTCGATGCCGACCGCACAGCCCAACGCTTCGCATTGCGTCTTGAACCAGTCGCGCACCTGCCGGTCGAGATCGGTGAGGGTGAGGCGGCAGATGCCGCCTTTCGGCGTCGCGCCGATCCGCGCGGTTTCCATCAGCGTGTCCCACAGCCGCTGCGGGTTGATCTGCAGGTTTTGGATTTGCCGGTTCTGCATCGATCAAGCTCCGGTCCGACGTCATTGCCTATAGCTGAAATGGTTCATTGGCTTACTCGGCCACTGCACGAATTTTCGTTCATTGGCTCAGTTCGTAGCACGCTTTTGGCTGACTAACTCATTGAATTGCTGACGAATCAGCTATGGTGCGCGCACGCAAATCGCCGGGCGGCAACTACCGGAGCCAGCGCATGCTACGCGTGCGTCTAAAAGCAGACGGACGATTGGTCGAGATTTTGCCGGACGGTAGCGAACGTCCGATTCCGACCGATCCGCAGGCGATCCGCACCGCAGCACGCAACGGTGCGCGGCCGATCGATACCCGGCAAGAGGATGCCAGCTACGCCCGCAATGTGCGCGGCCGCACCGGCCTGACCCAGGCCGCGTTCGCCGCCCGCATCGGCGTTCCGGTCGAGACCGTACGCAACTGGGAACAGGGCAAACGCTCGCCGCGCGGTCCAGCCCGCGCGCTGCTCAAAGTCATCGAACAGGCGCCCGAAGCCGCTTTTGCCGTTCTCGGCAAATCGCGCGGATAAGAGCCGCTGAAGCGCTCCGGCGCAACTTCCAGCCCTCTTCGGACGTTGATGGCGAAGCCCGCCGCAACGGGCTGGAATTGCCGCACGCAGTAGCGGAAGCTTCGGCGCACACACCCGCATCAATGCATTGAAAATCGCGAGGAGTTAGGGATGGACGTCATTGAAGCGCACGGCGCGCGAATTCCGGTGCTCGGCTTCGGCACCATGACGCTGAAGGAGGACCTTTGCGTCGAGCTGGTCGAGGCGGCGTTGCAGCTCGGCTACCGGCATCTCGACACCGCGCAGATGTACGGCAATGAGCGCGAAGTCGGCCAAGGTCTGCGCAGTTCCCTGCGCGGCTCAGGTCTCAAGCGCGAGGACGTCTTTGTCACCACCAAAGTCTGGTTCAATCGTCTGGCGCTGGGCGATTTCGAGCGTTCGGTCGACGAAAGCCTGGAGAAGCTCGGTCTGCCCTTCGTCGATCTTCTGATGATTCACTGGCCCAATGCGCAAATCCCGCTCGCCGAGTTGATTGCGTCGCTGTGCAAGGTGAAGAAAGAGGGACTCGCCAAGAACATCGGTGTCGCCAATTTCACCACCGCGATGATCGAGGAAGCGGCCGCGCTGGCCAGCGAGCCGATTGCAGCGCTGCAGATCGAAACCCATCCCTATCTCGACCAGAGCAAGGTGATCGCCGCGGCGCGCAAGCACGGCATGGCGGTGGTCGGCTATTGCCCGCTGGCGCGCGGCAAGGTGCCGGCCGACGCGACGCTGGGGAAGATCGGCCGCGCCCACGGCAAGACCGCCTCCCAGGTGGCGCTGCGCTTTCTCGAACAGCACGGCATCATTCCGATTCCGCGCACTTCGAAGCGCGAGCGGCTGGCGGAAAACCTCGGCAGCCTCGATTTCACCCTGAGCGAGGCCGAGATGGCCGAGATCGGTACGCTCCAGCGGCCGGACGGGCGCATCGTCAGCCCGCCGCATGCGCCGCAATGGGACTAGATTGCGGGGGTGGGCAATGGAACGAGGCCATGAACTTGCGGCTCGAATTCTGGTGACTTTTGCGGCGATGCCGCTTTTCCTTTGCGCAGCCATGCCTTAAGCTTTGAATTTAAAGCTTTGAATCTAACCGCAAATTCCAACCGTGAATTCCATCGATCACATACCCAGCATCGAGGCCAAGGGCGCCAAAATCCCCCTGGTCGGGTTGGGTACTTGGGAATTGCGCGGCCGCTCCTGCGCCCGCGTCGTCGAACAGGCTTTGCGGCTCGGCTATCGCCACATCGATACCGCGGAAATCTATGACAACGAGCGCGAGGTGGGCGAGGGGCTCTATGCCTCGGGCGTCAAGCGCCACGACGTTTTCCTGACGACGAAAGTCTGGCCGTCGCATTTCGCCCCGCGCGCGCTCGAACGCGCCGTGCGCGACTCGCTGGTGCGGCTGCGCCAGAGCGAGGTCGATCTGTTGCTGTTGCATTGGCCCAATCCGCAGATCCCGCTGGCGGAGACGCTCGGCGGACTGTGCAAGGTCAAGCGCGACGGACTGGCGCGGCATATCGGCATTTCGAATTTCACCGTGGCCATGATCGAAGAGGCGAACAAGGTTTCGTCGGAGCCGCTGATCTGCGACCAGGTCGAATGCCATCCCTATCTCGACCAGTCCAAAGTGCTCGCGGCCTGCCGCCGCCACGGCATGGCGATGGTCGCCTATAGTCCGATCGCGCGCGGCAATGCCAGGAACGACAAAGTGCTGACCAGCATCGGCGCCGCGCATAAAAAGACGGCGGCGCAAGTCTGCCTGCGTTATCTGGTGCAGCAGAATATCGTGGTCATCCCGCGCACCAGCAAGCACGAGCGCCTGACCGAGAATGCTTCGATCTTCGACTTTTCGCTCAGCGACATGGAGATGGGCGCGATCAAAGCGCTGGCGCGCCGCGACGGCCGCGTCGTCAACTTCGCCTATTCCGGCACGATCGATTGGGATTGACGCCGGGCCGGGTCAAAACTCCACATCGAGCTCTTCAAGCTCGTCCGGCTCGACCTTCGCCGCCGCGACCCATTCCTGCATGAACGGATGCGCCATGATGGTGCTGCAATATTCCATCGAGCGTGGATCGACGGAGACGTCATAGGTCTGGAAGCGCGAGCAGACCGGCGCATACATCGCATCCGCGGCGCATGGCGCCGTTCCGAACAGATACGGGCCGTTATATTCGGTTAAGGCTTCGCGCCAGATCGCGGTGATGCGGTCGATGTCGCCGCGCGCGCCGGCCCAGGATTTGAAGCCGGGGAAATGCGCCTTGATGTTCATCGGCAGCGCCGAGCGCAGATTGCTGAACCCGGAATGCATCTCGCCGCAGATCGAGCGGCAATGGGCGCGCTGGTCGCGGTCGGCGGGCAGGAGACCGGCGGCAGGCGCGATCTCATGCAGATATTCGACGATGGCGAGCGTGTCCCAGATCTTCAAGCCGTCATGGATCAGGCACGGCACCAGAAAGGATGGCGACAACAGTAGCAATTCGGCGCGCGTCGAGGGGTCGTCGGTGGAGACAGCTTGCTCCTCGAAATCAAGCCCGGCCATTTTGCACAGCAACCAGCCGCGCAGCGACCACGATCCATAGTTCTTGCTGGCAATGGTGAGAGTAGCCTTTGACATTTCCTTTCGGCCCCGTTGATCTGGTCAGAATTGACCAATGAATCAATCGCTTAAAGGTCTAAGCGATGCAGCCCTCATACAACGTGAGGCGCCGCCGAAGCCCGGCACGTCAACGGCTATCTCATGTGTGCAGGATGTTCAGTTTTTTGTCGCAGTGCAACAAAAAATGCACTAGCCTTCCAGAAGTTGGGGGACGAGCCGGAAGTCGGGAGCCGGCACGCCCGTAGATATCGCGATCGTATCTCGGGATGCTGTATCTCGCTTATCAGCTGCAATCCGACATTATGATGCCGGTCCGCGCCTGGGCCAGCATGGCGGCAACGTCCGGCGGCCCGCCGCTCTTGGGCGATCACGCCGCGGTCCGCAATCTCACCGCCGTCTATGACCTGATCTCGCGGGCGGGCCTGACGCATACGCGCCCGCCGTTCGGCATCGGCTCGGTCACCGTCGGCAATCGCGATGTCGAAGTGCGCGAGGAGGCGGTGCTGACCACGCCGTTCGGCACGCTTTTGCACTTCAAGAAAGACCTCGCCATCGAGCAGCCGCGCGTGCTGCTGGTCGCGCCGCTGTCGGGCCACTTCGCCACGCTGCTGCGGGCGACGGTGAAGACCATGCTGCCCGAGCACGACGTCTACATCACCGACTGGCACAATGCCCGCGACGTGCCGCTCACCGCCGGCCGGTTCGGCGTCGACGAATATACCGACCACATCGTCAAATTCCTGGAAACGCTCGGGCCCGGCGCGCATGTGCTCGCGGTGTGCCAGCCCTGCGTCGCCGTGCTCGCGGCTGTGGCGGTGATGGCGCAGGTCGGCAACCCGGCGCAGCCGCGCTCGATGACGCTGATGGCGGGACCGATCGACACCCGCGTCAATCCGACCACCGTCAACGAGCTCGCCAAGAAACACCGCATCGACTGGTTCGAGCGCACGCTCACGGCCTCGGTGCCGCTGCGCTATCCCGGGGCCTTCCGCCGCGTCTATCCGGGCTTCGTGCAGCTCGTCGCCTTCATGAGCATGAATCTCGAGCGTCACGTGAAGGCGCACAAGGAGCTTTACGAGCATCTCGCCAATGGCGAGCTGGAAAAGGCCGCCGCCACCAAGGCGTTCTACGACGAATATTTCGCCGTGCTCGATCTCACCGCGGAATTCTATCTGGAAACGGTGCAGCTGATCTTTCAGGAGCACGCGCTGCCGCGCGGCGAGCTCAAATGGCACGGCGAGACAGTCGATCCGAGCGCGATCCGAAAGACCATGCTGTTCACGGTCGAGGGCGAGCGCGACGACATCTGCGCCGTCGGCCAGACCGTCGCCGCGCACGACCTGTGCAGCAAGCTGCGGCCCTATCTGAAGCGCCACCACATGCAGGTCGGAGTCGGCCATTACGGCGTGTTCTCCGGCAAGCGCTGGGAGAACCAGATCTATCCGATCCTGAAGAACGTGATCTTGTCGAGCAACTGAGTGCCTAGCGCATCGCGGCGGCGATATTGCCGCCGTCGACGGTGGTCACGTCCGCGGTCGTCTTCAGCGCCAGCGCCTGATGCAGGAAGGCCTGCGCGACGTCGTCGGCGGTAACTTCGCGGCCGAGCAGGTTGCCGCTCATGTAGTCTTTTTCGCTCAAGCCTCGTGCCTTGGAGCGCGACGCGATCATATCTGGCGTCAATAGCCCGGAGCGGATGCGGTCGGCATTGACCGCATTGGCGCGGATGCCGTGCGCGCCGTAGTCGAGCGCATATTGGCGGGTGAGCGCGAGCAGCGCCGCTTTGGGCAGGCCATAGGGACCGAAATTTGGTCCGGGATTAACCGCCTGTTTCGATACGTTGAACAGAAGGCAACCGCCGGTGCCTTGCATCAGCATGAGCCTGACCGCGGCCTGCGCGACGCGCTGATGGCCGTAGAAATTCAGCTCAAAACTCTTGCGCAAGATCGCTTCGTCGACTTCGCCGATGCGGCCCTGCCAGGCGGCGCCGACATTCGACACGACGATATCGACGCCGCCGAAATGCGCGGCGATTTTTTCAAAGGCCGCATGCACCGAGGCTGCATCGGTCACGTCGCATTCGACCGGCAAGGCCGTCGCGCCGATCTTTGCAGCTTGCTCGCGCGCCGCTGCGAGATTGACGTCAAGCAGCGCCACTTCGGCGCCGGCCGCCGCAAAAGCTCTTGCCGTAGCCGTGCCGATGGCACCGGCCGCCCCGGTGATCGCGGCAATCTGACCCTGCAATGGCGGTTCCTTGCGCGCGCCGAGCTTTTTCTGCTCCAGCGGCCAGTATTCGCAATCGAACATGTCGGCTTCGGAGATCGACTCGAATTTGCCGATCGCCTCGGCGTCGCTGACACATTCGATCCAGGTCTCGGCGAGATCGGCGGCGATGATCGCGTCCTGCTTGGTGGGTCCGAGGCCGAACAGGCCGAGACCCGGCACGAGGACGACGCGGGGCAGGGGATCGAGCTCTTGCTTGATGTCGCCGACGCGCTCGTTTTGGCGTAAAAAATAGTGGTGGTAGGCAGCGGCGAAGGCACCGGCGCGCCCGTGCGTTGTTTGCACAAAGTTGTCGAGCTTGCCGACTTCCGGGGGCAAGGTCAGCAATGGCCAATTCTTGGTGCGAATCGTGTGGTCGGGTGTGATCACGCCAGCGTACCTGATGCGGTCGAGCTCCTTGTCGTTGAGAAGGTCCAAAATAGCGCCGCTGGTGCGGAATTCGGTGACCAGCCGCCGCCAGGCCCCTTCGATCTTTTCATCTCTCAGGCTGCAGGCTCCGCGTACAAGCGGCGCCACTGTGCTAACGGAGGCGATGTCACGCGACGGGCTGCTGACCACGACGGATTTACGGTTGCGCGCGATGAACGCTTCCGCGTGCGAGACCATCTCGATCATGCGCTCGTAGGCTTCGCGCGCGGTCTCGCCGAATGTGACGATGCCGTGCTTGCTCAGGATCAGGCCGTCGCTCGGCTTGCTCTTCTCGAAGACATCGATCGATGTCTTGGCGAGCCCAAAGCCCGGCATCAGATAGGGCACGAAAGCGAGCCGTGCGCCGAAAATCTCGGCGCATTTCTTCTCGCCGTCGGGCTGGTCGATCACGCTCAGCATCGCGGTGGCGTGGGTGTGGTCGACGAACTTGTGCGGCAGGAACGCGTGCAGCATCATCTCGACCGACGGATTGGCCGCCCCCGGATCGATCAGGTTGGCGCGCTCGAGACCGACCAGATCTTCGTCGTCGATGGTCTTCATCGCGCGAAGCTTGCGCATCGGAGCAAGCCGCACTGCGACCATCTGTTCGGGCGCGATGGTCGCCATGTCGGAGCCGGAAGATTTGACGCACAGCACTTCGGCCGCTTCGCCGAGGACGTCGCGCGTGGTGGTCTTCACCGACGTATTGCCGCCGCCGTGCAGGACGAGCTTGCGGTCGCGGCCAAGCAGCCGCGTGGTGTAGACGCGCAGCGCCAGATCGCGATCGATGCCGGACTTCTCGCCGCGCGCAACCGCGGCTTCGGCGTCAGCGTCGACCCAGCCGCTCTTCATGGCGCGCACCCCTGCAGCATGGGATCACCGGACGCGGGTCGGCCGCCTTTTTCGGATCGTGCTAGCCGCCGCCGGCAAAGCGGCGGGACCACCAGCCGGTGCGGCGCGGCTGCGCGCTGTCGTCCGCGCCGCCATTGTCTTCGCTCGCCGCTGTATTCGCCTCGGGCGCGGCCGGCGGCGGATTCGGTGGCGCTGCGATCGGCGCCGCCTCGTCGCTGCCGGCGGTCGGAGCGCGCTCGCGCACGGTCGAGCGCCGGCGCGTCGGTTCGGCGGGCGATGCGGGCGGTGACTCTTCGGCATGCGCCGGCTGCCGGCGCGCCGGTATTGGCGCATCGAGGTTGGCAACGGCACTGCCGAGTTCAGGCTCGGTCGACGGCGGCGTGGTCAGCTCCTCGGGCGAAGCGGACGTGCCTTCCGATCGCGGCTCGCCCTCGAACTGGGCTTCGTGGTGGCCGTCTTGCTGGCCGTCCTGCTGGCCCTCTTGGCTGCCGTCTTGGCGGTCGCGATCATATTCGCCGTTGCCGCTGCGATGGCGATTACGTCGGCCGCCGCGACGTCCGCGGCGGCGGCGCCGTTCACCGGCTTCACGGCGTGGCTCATCGCCTTCGCCGCGGTCTTGCTGTTCGCCGGCCTCATCGTCTGCGGCACCGTCGCGATCGCCGTCGGATTCGTCCCCCGGCCCGGTGATCGCGATCTGCTCGCGGTCCTGATCCTGCGCGTGATCCGCTTCGTCGTCGGAGCCCGCTTCATGCTCGTGCGGCTGCTCGCCGCCATTGCGGCCGCCGCGCCGCCGCCGGCGCCTCCGGCGCCGCGGACCGCCTTCACCTTGCTCAGGCACGGTCGTGGGAGAAGCCGCCTCATCGGCCGCTTCCTCCTCGCCTTGCGCCAGGTCTTCGAGATCGTCCTCGTCCTCGAGCGGAGCGACATCGGCCTGGGCGCGCTCGGCGAGCGCCTTGGCCGCCTCGGCGGTGTGCACTTGTTCGCCGCGCTCGACCACAAAAGCCTGCGGCGCGGCGACAGTTTCGTCGGCCGAGATCGTGATCGTGATGGCAAAGCGCTCTTCGAGGCTGCGCAGATGCGCGCGCTTCTGATTGAGCACGTAGAGCGCGACATCGGGGCGGGTGCGGGCGATGAGATTGTGCGTCGCGCCCTTCATCAATTGCTCTTCGAGCGCGCGCAGCACTTGCAGCGCCAGCGAGGATACCGAGCGGACATGACCGGAGCCGCCGCAATACGGGCACTTCTCGGTCGAGCTTTCCAGCACGCTGGTGCGGATGCGCTGCCGCGACATTTCGAGAAGGCCGAAATGCGAAATGCGGCCGACCTGAATACGCGCGCGGTCGTGCTTGAGGCATTCCTTCAACCGCCGTTCGACCGAACGGTTGTTGCGCTTCTCGTCCATGTCGATGAAGTCGATGACGATCAGCCCGGCGAGGTCGCGCAGACGAAGCTGGCGCGAGATTTCGTCGGCCGCTTCGAGGTTGGTCTTGAGCGCGGTGTCCTCGATGTGATGTTCGCGCGTGGCCCGGCCGGAATTGACGTCGATGGCGACCAGCGCCTCGGCCTGGTTGAGCACGATGTAGCCGCCGGAGCGCAACTGCACCACCGGCGAGAACATGGCGTCAAGCTGACTTTCCACGCCGTACCGCGACAATAGCGGCTGCGTATCGGTGTACAGCTTCACGTTCTTGGCATGACTCGGCATGAGCATGCGCATGAAGTCCTTGGCCTCCTGATAGGCCTCGGGTCCGGCGACGACGACGTCGTCGATGTCCTTGCTGTAGAGGTCGCGCAGCGAGCGTTTGACCAGCGAGCCTTCCTCATAGACGAGCTTCGGCGCCGTCGATTTCAGGGTCAGATCGCGGACCGTCTCCCACAGCCGCAGCAGATATTCGAAATCGCGTTTGATCTCGATCTTGGTGCGGCTCGCACCCGCGGTGCGCAGGATCACGCCCATGCCCTCGGGCACTTCGAGCTCGGCGGCGGCTTCCTTGAGGCGGGCGCGGTCGTCGGCACTGGTGATCTTGCGGCTGATGCCGCCGCCGCGCGCGGTATTGGGCATCAGCACCGAATAACGTCCGGCGAGCGACAGGTAAGTGGTCAGCGCCGCGCCTTTGTTGCCGCGCTCTTCCTTGACCACCTGCACCAGCATGACCTGCCGGCGCTTGACCACCTCTTGGATCTTGTATTGGCGGCGATAGCGCGGCGCGCGATCGGGCACTTCCTCGAGCGCATCGGAGCCGCCGACCGATTCGACGACTTCATCGGCGGGGTCCTCGCCGCCGTCCTCATGGACCTCAGAACCTTCGCTATTGCCTTCGCCGTTCTCGGCAGCCGACGCGCTTGCCGCATCGATCGGATGATCATGCGGCGTCTCGTCGGTTGTCTCCCCGTCGCTCGGCGGGGCTTCGTCGCTTTCCGCCTCAGCCGCCACGCTTGCGGTTTCGGCTTCGGTCAGATTTTCGAGCGGCCCTTCGGCCTCGTCTTGCTCCGGCTCGGCGCTTTCATCCGCGGGGCTCAGCGCGGCAAGCGGCGTCATTTCGGCGCTGTCATCGTCGTGCGTGGTGTCTTCCGCGCCGTCCGCAACGGCGCCGTCGAGCGCTTCAATCTCGGAGATATCGTCGGCCTCGCCGGACGCCAACTCCGTGTCGTCCTCGGCGGACGCGTCGTGGCTTTCGGCGACTTCGCCCCGCACCGTCTGGTCGCGGCGCGCGGCGCGATGCTGGCGGTGGCGGCGCGAGCGGCGGTCGACCTCGTCATCGGCGTCGCGTTGGGCGCGCTCTTCCTCGGCGATCAGCGCTTCGCGGTCGGCGACCGGAATTTGATAATAGTCGGGATGGATTTCGCCGAAGGCGAGAAATCCGTGGCGGTTGCCGCCGTAGTCGACGAAGGCGGCCTGCAGCGACGGCTCAACGCGCGTCACTTTCGCCAGATAGATATTGCCTCGAAGTTGTTTGCGCTGCGCGGATTCAAAGTCGAATTCTTCGACGCGATTGCCGCGCTGAACGACCACCCGGGTCTCCTCGGGATGGGTCGCGTCGATGAGCATTTTGTTGGCCATTGGCAAATCTCACGAGGGCCGGCGTGCCCGCACGCTCCGCGACGCCATGATCTGTGCATTGGCGGGAGAGCAGGGCGCGAGCCCTATTGTCAGTGAATGGGACGGATCGGAAATTCCGTGGAGAGGTCCACATGACGTCGAACGGGCCGGCAAGCGTATCAACGCTACCGCGCCACATTGATCGAACCTGGACTTGCGCCTCGGACATAAAACTCCAAACCGCGATGAGGCGACAGCGTGGGACGCCGCCGCAATTCCGCTAGATGCTCACGGGTGCCACGCCACGGCCGTGACGCGCTTGCGCTCCCGGCCTAGATGTGACGCTCAAGTTTCCGGCTGTCCTCAAAAATTCGAGGGTATCGGCGTCGCTTGTTCGTTTCCGCATTCCTGGCGCTGCCCGCCGCAACCAATGGTCGTTTGGCCAATGGATGCCACAACAGCACGCCGGAGCGGTTCCAAACCCGACATCCGCCTCGCTCCGGTCATCTTCCTCCAGGAGCCAATTCTTGGCGGACGTAACCGGATGCCCTAACGCGACACAACCGGAACCTTTCACCGTCAGCACCTTCTTTCTAAGGCCGTCGAAGGTGAATTGGCAAGTCATCTGTAGGATTTGGCCAGATTGGCGCGAACCGGTCGTCACCGGGTGGTGAATTGCGGGTGTTTTCGGGGCCGGATTGCGGTCATGGTGCGATCTGGGGCGATCCAAGGCTTAAGTTCGGGTTAACTATGCGTGCCTAAGGAATTCAGGGGGCACAATGAGGTGGAAAGCGATGGCCGCTCGAGCCGCCGGCTGGGCGCTTCTCGGTCTGTTGTTCGCCGCGGGCGCCGCCGCTGCGGCCGACGGGGCGGCAGGCCTCGCTCCCGGCGCCGACTCATTTCCGGTCGCAACGGACGCGCGCGTTGGCGGCGATGAGTCGCAGACGCGCTTTGTCATGGACCTCGATCGCAAGATCGAGCTGAAGGTCTTTACGCTCGCCGATCCCTACCGTGTCGTGGTCGATATTCCGCAGGTGCGGTTTCAGTTTCCGCCGAATACCGGAGACAGCGGACGAGGTTTGATCAAGACCTTCCGCTACGGCCTGGTCATGGCCGGCGGCTCGCGGTTGGTGCTCGACGTTGCCAAGCCGGTCCGCATCGACAAGGCCTTCGTCGTGGACGCCGCCGACGGCGCGCCGGCGCGGCTGGTGCTCGAACTCGCGGCGACCGACCGCGACAGTTATCTGCGCAGGATGGCCCAGGACGAGAAGATCGCACGGGCCGCGAATTCCTCCCGCCGCCGCGCCGCAGCCCAATTCGGCGGCCGATTCCCAGGATCCCCGGCCTTTGGTGGTGCTCGATCCGGGACACGGCGGCATCGACACCGGAACCAAGGCGCCGAGCGGCGACGCCGAGAAGGACATCGTGCTCGACGTCGCCAAGCGCCTGCGCGAGCGTATCGAGAAATCCGGCAAATACCGCGTCTTGCTGACGCGCGACGACGACACCTTCATTCCGCTGGCGGACCGGGTGCGCATCGCCCGCGGCGCCGGCGCGGCTTTGTTCGTGTCGATCCACGCCGATGCCCTGCCGCGCAAGGAGGGCGATGCCCAGGGCGCCACGGTCTACACGCTGTCGGAGACCGCAACCGATCCGGCCGCGGCGCGGCTCGCCGAGGAGGAGAACCGCGCCGACGTCATCGCCGGCGTCGATCTCAAGTCGGAGCCCGAAGATGTCGCCGGCATCCTGATCGACCTGGCGCAGCGCGAGACCAAGACCTTCTCGGTCCAATTTGCCCATAAGCTCGTCAGCGACATGAAGGACTCGATGCGGCTGCACAAAGATCCGGTCAAATCAGCCGGCTTTCGCGTCCTGCGCGCGCCGGACGTGCCCTCGGTCCTGGTCGAACTGGGCTATGTCTCGAACAAGCAGGATTTACAGTTGCTCCTCTCCGACGCCTGGCGCGACCACACCGCCGATTGCATGGCGCGCGCCATCGACAGCTATTTCTCCACCCATGTCGCCGGCACCCGCACCGGCGGGGGCAATTGAGGCTGCCGGGGCACCGTCAGATCGGGCGGGGGACGGCTGCCGCCTACGGGATTTTCGCGGTACCCCGGTGCTCGCCGCTGTGTTCGCCCGGCCTCAGTTTGAACAAAAAACCGCGCGACCAACGGCTGGAGAGAGGGGACTCTGGCGAGTTTCGGCCAATACTGGCAAAGTGGGCTGGCGTGATCACGCGCCGAATCGTTCCGGTCAGATAGGTTTGAAGCGGCGCTCCAATTGGAGCCCGGCGGGGGCACTTTTTGATGACATTCGTCTCTGGCAAGACCTTATCTGGCAAGACGCTCGCCACCGGACCAGCCACTGGCAAATTGGGGTTGCCGTGAAACTGCTGCTGCGTTTTTTGGGTTTTCTATTTGCGGCTGGAACCGTCCTGTTCATCGTCGGCGTGGCCGGCGCTGCTGGTCTATTGTGGCACTATTCCAAGAGCTTGCCGGACTATTCGCAGCTTCAGGATTATGAGCCGCCGGTGATGACGCGGGTGCATGCGGCCGATGGCTCGCTGCTCGCCGAATATGCCAAGGAGCGGCGGCTCTATCTGCCGATCCAGGCCATCCCGAAACTCGTCACCAATGCCTTCGTCGCCGCGGAGGACAAGAATTTCTACCAGCATCCCGGCGTCGATATTCAAGGCATTGCCCGCGCCGGCGTGCTCTATGTCGAGAATTATGGCCGCGGCGGCCATCCGCAGGGCGCCTCGACCATCACCCAGCAGGTCGCCAAGAACTTCCTTCTGACCAACGAAGTGTCGTTCGAGCGCAAGATCAAGGAAGCGCTGCTGGCGCTGCGCATCGAGCGCACCTATTCGAAGCAGAAGATCCTCGAACTCTATCTCAACGAAATCTATCTCGGCTTCGGCGCCTATGGCGTGGCCGCCGCCTCGCTGCTCTATTTCGACAAGTCGGTGCACGAACTGACGATCGCGCAAGCGGCCTATCTTGCCGCCTTGCCGAAGGGGCCGAACAACTACAATCCGTTCCGCCGTCGTGATGCCGCGATCGAGCGCCGCAATTACGTGATCGATCGCATGGCCGAGGACGGCTACATCACGCAGGCCGCCGCCGATCAGGCCAAGAAAGCGCCGCTCGACGTGACGGTGCGGCCGACCGGCGCGCATATCTTCGCCGCCGAATATTTCGCCGAGGAAGTGCGGCGCTATCTCTACGACAATTACGGTGAGAAGAAGCTCTACGAGGGCGGGCTGTCGGTCCGCACCACGCTTGATCCGAAGCTGCAACTCGTGGCGCGGCAGGTCATGGTCAATCAGCTCGTCAGTTTTGACGAGGCCAGAGGCTGGCGCGGCGCCATCACCACCATCGACGTCGGCGGCGACTGGGGCATCAAGCTCGCCGAACAGAAATCGCTCGACGACATCGCGCCATGGCGGATGGCCGTGGTGCTTCAGGTCGACGATCAATCGGCGCGGATCGGACTGCAGCCGCCGCGCGATCCGGGCGGCAACATTGCCAAGGATCGTGAGCTCGGCCTGATCCCGCTCGAAGGCGTCAAATGGGCCAAGGCGACGAGCGGCCGCGACGCGGGCCGGCCGGTCCAGAAGGTCGGCCAGGTGCTGGCGCCCGGCGACGTCATCTATGTCGAGCCGATGGAGCAGCAGGGCCAATTCAAGCTGCGCCAGGTGCCGGAAATTTCCGGCGGCATGGTGGTGATGGATCCGCATACCGGCCGCGTGCTGGCAATGGTCGGCGGCTTCTCCTTCGACCAGAGCCAATTCAACCGCGCCACGCAGGCGCTCCGCCAGCCGGGCTCCAATTTCAAGCCGATCGTCTATGCCACCGCGCTCGACAACGGCTACACGCCATCCACCATCGTCATGGATGCACCGATCGAAATCGATATGGGGCAGGGCGGTGGCATCTGGCGGCCGGAAAATTACGGCGGCAAGTTCTACGGTCCCTCGACCTTACGCTTCGGTCTCGAACATTCACGCAACGTGATGACGGTCCGGCTGGCCCAGGACCTCGGCATGCCGCTGATTGCGGAATACGCCAAGCGCCTCGGTGTCTATGACGAATTGCCGCCGTATCTGTCCTACGCGCTCGGCGCCGGCGAAACCACGGTGATGCGCATCGTCACCGCCTATGCGACGTTCGACAATGGCGGCCGCCGCGTGTTCCCGACCCTGATCGACCGCATCCAGGACCGCTACGGCCACACCATTTACAAGCACGATCAGCGCGAGTGCCAGGGCTGCGACTCCAAGGACTGGAAGACCGAGCCGACATTGGTCGACAAGCGCGAGCAGGTGATCGATCCGATGACGGCGTATCAGATCACCTCGCTGATGGAGGGCGTGGTGCAGCGCGGCACCGCGACGATCTTGCGGGATGTCGGCAAGCCGATCGCCGGCAAGACCGGCACCACCAACGATTCCAGGGACGTCTGGTTCACCGGCTTCTCGCCCGACATCGTCTGCGGCGTCTATCTGGGTTACGACAAGCCGCGCAATATCGGCCGCACCGCCACCGGCGGCAGTCTCGCCGCGCCGATCGTGCGCGACTTCTTCAAAGTGGCGCTGGCCGACAAGCCGCCGATCCCCTTCACCGTGCCGCCGGGTATCAAGCTGATCCGCGTCGATGCCCATACCGGCATGCGCGCCGGCCCGGGCGATCCGAAGACCATTCTCGAAGCCTTCAAGCCGGGCACCGCGCCGCCTGACAGCTATTCCGTGATCGGCGCCGATACCGCAAACGGCGCGCCAGTGCCGCCAGGCACCGTGCCGGACGCCGGCAATGTGGTCCGCACCGGCACCGGCGGTTTGTACTGAGAACGGGAGTCCGATGGCAGATTTCGGTGGCCGGAGGGAATTGTGCTATTGGGCGTTTCGCCTTATCTGACAACCAGTCACTGAAATCAGACCCCCGGATCATGCGCGCGGAAATCACAGCTATCGTCGACGACATCAAGCAGTCTCTCGGGCTGCTGAGGAGGCATCTTTGACGTCGACAAAGCGCGTGCCCGGCTGGCCGAGCTGAATAAGCAGGCCGAAGACTCCGATCTCTGGAACGATCCCCAGCGCGCTAGCCGGCTGATGCAGGAGCGCACCTCGCTCGACGAGCAGCTCACGGCGCTGGCTCGCATGGAGCAGGAGGTCGAGGATCAGGTCGGCTATATCGAGCTCGGCGACGCCGAGGGCGATCAGGGAGTTGTCGGCGAGGCGGAAAACGCACTGCGGCGGCTCAAGACCGAAGTCTCGCGCCGCGAGCTCGAAGCTCTGCTCTCCGGAGAGGCTGACAACAACAACACCTATCTCGAGGTCCATGCCGGCGCCGGCGGCACCGAGAGCCAGGACTGGGCCTCGATGCTGCTGCGTATGTATACGCGCTGGGCCGAACAGCGCGGCTTCAAGGTCGATTTCATCGAAGAGACCCAGGGCGAAGAAGCCGGCATCAAGTCGGCCACCATCGAGATCAAGGGCCGCAACGCCTATGGCTGGCTCAAGACCGAAAACGGCGTGCACCGTCTGGTCCGTATCTCGCCGTTCGATTCCAATGCGCGGCGGCACACGTCATTCGCCAGCGTCAACGTGTATCCGGTGGTCGACGACACCATCAAGATCGACATCAATGAATCCGACGTCCGCGTCGACACCATGCGGTCGGGCGGCGCCGGCGGCCAGCACGTCAACAAAACCGAATCCGCGGTCCGCCTCACCCACATTCCGACCAATATCGCTGTGGTGTCCCAGGGCGATCGCTCGCAGCATCGCAATCGGGCCCAGGCGTGGCAGATGCTGCGCGCCAAGCTCTACGAGGCCGAGTTGAAGCGGCGCGAGGAGAAAGCGGCGGCCGATCAGGCGGCCAAGACTGATATCGGCTGGGGCCACCAGATCCGTTCCTACGTGCTGCAGCCGTATCAGATGGTGAAGGATCTGCGCACCGGCGTGTCGACCTCGGACACCGGCGGCGTGCTCAACGGCGATATCGATCAGTTCACCGAAGCGGCGCTGGCGCAAAAGGCCTTCGGCACCGCTCCGACCCATGTCGAGGATGTGGAGTAACGGCTTGCAACTCAGCCGCCGAACAGCTTGTTGCCGGCGTCGAGGAATTTCTGCGGATTGACCGCCTCGCCGTTGACCCGCGTCTCATAGTGCACATGCGGGCCGGTCGAGCGGCCGGTCGAGCCGAGCTTGCCGACCACCTGGCCGACCCGGATCTTGTCGCCGACTGCGACATCGATCTCCGACAGATGGCCGTAGCGGGTGGCAAGCCCAGTGCCGTGATCGATTTCGACCATCTTGCCGTAGCCGCCGCTCCAGCCGGCAACGGTGACGGTGCCCGCGGCGGTGGCGTGGATCGGCTCGCCGAATTCGCCGCGGAAGTCGATCCCCGTGTGCATGGCCGCCTCGCGCATGAAAGGATCCATGCGAACGCCGAACGGCGATGACATATCGATTTCGCCGGTGACAGGCTTGCGCACCGGCACTGTGTTGAGCGCGACGCTCAGACGGTCGGCATCGGCGCGCGCGAGATTGACGCGTGTCAGCGAGCGCTCGAAACTTTCGTTCGATGCAAGCTTCACCGGCACGAACGGTCCGCCGACCCCGATCGTTGCGCCGAGCTTGATCCCAAGGCCATTGAGCACGCTGCGTACGAGATTGGCCCTGCCTTCGTAGCGGTTCTCCATCTGGTTCAAAGCCAGCCCTTGGCGCTGCTCGACCCGATCGAGCGAGGCTTCGACCTTGCCGAGACTGTCGCCGATGCTGGATTGGCGATTGCCGCGCGGCGGCGGCGTGGTGGTGCGGATCGAGCCGGTGGTGACCGGATCGGACGCGGCGCCGAGCGAGGTGGCGCGCTGCTCGAGCATGGACTGGCGGCGCATCAGGTCGTCGAGTTTCTGCTGAAACTGCTCCTGGTCGAGCAATTGGCGGCTGGTCGTGCGGTCGATCTGCGCCCGCAATTCGGCGATCCGGTCCTCATAGGCGAATTGCTGCTCGGCCTGATGCGCGATCAGGGTCCGCAGCACGTCGTCGCGAAAGGTGAGGTAGGTGGCAGCGGCAACCGACCAGCCGGCCATGATCACCAGCGTGCCGACGCCGATCCAGAAAGCCACCGGTCCGAGCCGGACCTGCCGGCCGCCATGGGTAAACGTATAAGCCGAACGGGCGGCCTGCGCCGCCGCGCGCTCCTTGGGAGCGGCGCGATAGCCGTGCGGTTGCGGCGTCTGCGGTGCGGGATGCTTCGCGGGCTGTTGCTGGTAATGCACGGCATGCTGCACCGGGTGGTGGCTTGGCTGCTGTGCAGTCGGATATTGCGAGGCATGCTTTGATCGTACGGCCTGTTGCGGCCGAGACGCGGTCCACTGCGACATTGACGCTCCCACCCAGTACGGGAGCGGATTCCAGCCGTTTATGGTTAATAATCAGCAAATTCCGGGAGGCATTTTGCCAACTGCAGTAAACGTTTAGGTAACGGACTCATCGCGGCATGCGCTTTGGCGCATGAAACGTCGCCTTACAGCGCTTTTGCGGCGGCGAGGACTTCCTCGGCGTGGCCTGTCACTGAGACCTTGGGCCAGACTTCGGCGATGCGCTGGTCGGGACCGATCAGGAAGGTCGCGCGCACCACGCCCAGGAATTTGCGCCCATACATCGATTTCTCCTGCCACACGCCATAGGCGGTGAGCATCTTGTGGGTCTCGTCGGAGGCGAGTGCGATCGAGAGCTTATGCTTGGCCTTGAACTTGTCCTGGGCGGGAACCGGATCGGCAGACACGCCGAGGATTTCCGTACCGGTGCGCGCGAATGCCGCCTTCAGTTTGGAGAACGCGATCGCTTCCGTGGTGCAGCCGGGAGTGTCGGCGCGCGGATAGAAATAAAGCACAAGGTTTTTTCCGGCATAATCCTTCAGCGACACCGTTTCACCGCCGTCGCGGGGTAGCGAGAAGGTCGGCGCCTTATCACCGGCTTTCGGAAATTCGGCCGTAGTTTCAAGCGGGTGTTTAGCCGGGGGTTTGGCCATGTGCCTTCCTTTCGACGCTTTCCAAGAGGCAATGTCTCGGGCCAGAATACGCGCGCGAGCCGGGGTGTCGACCGCTTGCGAGCCTAATAGTTGTTCACCGTGCCGCAGTTCATGGGTGACGGCACGGACGAGGGGACGCCCGAGCGGGCATGGCGAATCAAGATAGGCAAAGCGCGGCCGGCCCGAAGTGGGAGCCGCTCATGCATCCGCGGCGTCGCGGTAGCGTGACCGCCGCCCATCGCGGTGGGCGCTCCAGCGGCGACTGGCGGTACTTCGCTGCCTACCGCCGCTTGCTCGCCCGCCATCGCCGCCTGATCCGCCAAGTCGGGATCGGCTCCGGCATCCTGGCCGGCATTCTGATCCTGGGCCTCGGCGGCTTGTGGTGGCGCCTTTCCAGCGGACCGATCCAGCTCGACGCCTTCACCCCTTGGCTCGCTTCCGCCATTGCCGACAATTTCGGCAGCCGCGAGCGCGTCGAAGTCGGCGGCACCCAGATCGAGCGGACCGAGAATGGCGGCGCGGCGGTCCGCGTCCGCGACATCGTCGTGCGCGATCCCGACGGCACGGTGGTGGCGAGTGCACCCAAGGCGGAGATCAAGGTCTCCGGCCTGAGCCTGCTCAGCGGTCACATGCGGGCCGAAAGCCTCAATCTGGTCGGCGCCGCGCTCGCCGTTCACATCGAGCAGAACGGCGACGTGTCGGTCTTCGCCTCCGGCGCCAACAGCAGGCCGCTGGCGACGGCCTCCGTTCCGGCGGCGCCACCGCCGAGCGTCACATCAGGCGCGCGGCCGGACAAGACGACCGGCGTTCGGCCGCAGCAGGGCGCGGCCACGCCGCAGGCTCAGACGGCTCCGACGCGGCCGGCAAGCGATGTCATCGCCGCGCTGTTGAGCTGGATCGACGGCATTGGCGAAACCGGGCTCGACGGCCATGACCTGCGCGAACTCGGGTTGAAGGACGGCAGTCTCACCGTCGATGACCGGCGCACCGGCAAGAAAAAAACCTTCCACAACATCACGCTCAGTCTCGAACGGCCGCATGGCGGCGGCGTCGTGGTGACGCTCGGCTCGGAAAATGCCGAGCATCCCTGGGCCGTGACCGCGGCGATGAAGCCGACACGCGACGGCTATCGCAGCATTGCTCTTGAAGCCCGCCAAGTGGCGGCGAGCGACCTGCTGCTGGCGACCCGCATCGACGACGGCTCGCTGCAGACGAGCTTGCCGGTTTCGGCCAGCCTGCGCGGCGAGATCGGCCCCGATGGCGTGCCGCAATCGCTGGTCGGGCGGATCGTGGCCGATGCCGGCTTCATCACCGATTCCGACGATTCCGACGGCCGCGTCGATATCGACCATGCCGAATTCAAGATCAATTGGGACGCCGCGACGCGGGTGCTCGCGGTGCCGTTTCAGATTCTGTCGGGCGGCGATCGCATCACGCTCATGGGCGAGGTCCAGGCGCCGCCGCAGTCGCCCGGTCCGTGGACGTTCCGCATCAATGGCGGCACGGTGCTGTTGAGCTCATCGACCGATTCAAGCACACCGCTGGCCCTCAATCGCGTCGCGCTGAGCGGGCAATTCGATCCGCTCAAGAAGCGCATCACCGTCAACGGCGGCGACTTCGGCAATAACGATCTCGGCATCGCGATATCCGGCACCGGCGATTATTCGAGCGGCGACCTGCGCCTGACCGCGGGCGTCGCCGCGACACGCATGCCGGCGGAATCCCTGAAACGCATCTGGCCGGTCTTCGTCTCGCCGAAAGTCCGCGACTGGTTCAACGAGCATCTCTCCGCCGGCACGCTCGAGCGGCTGGTCATCGCGGTGAACGCGCCGCTTAACACGCTGAAGGCTTCCGGCCCGCCGTTGCCCGATGACGGCCTCACCGTCGACGCGCTCGCCACCAATTGCGTGGTGACGCCGGTGCAAGGCTTGCCGGCGCTGCATGACGCCGATCTCACGGTGCATATTATCGGACGTGATGCCCAGATCGCCGTGAACCGCGCGATCGCCGACATGCCGTCCGGGCGCAAGCTGGTGCTGTCGTCGGGCCTGTTCGAAGTCCCCGACACCGCGCCGCATCAGCCGCCGGCCAATGTGCATTTCAAGATGGATGGTCCGGTGCCGGCCGCGGCCGAGCTTCTGGCCATGGACCGCTTGCGCGACGCGTCCGGCGTACCGTTCGATCCGGCGACCACGCGCGGCAATATGAGCGCGCTGGTCGCGCTCGGCATGCCGCTGCGGCCCGATCTGCCGCCCGGCTCGACCACCTACAATATCAGCGTCGACGCCACGAACTTCGCCGCCGACAAAATGATCATGGGCCAGAAGGTCGAGGCTGCGGCGCTCAAGGTCAGCGCCAACAACCAGGGCTTCGCCATCAAGGGCGACGTAAAGATCGGCGGCACGCCGGCAAACCTCGAATACAAGAAGATGCGCGGCGACGATCTGGCCGACGTCCATATTCAAGGCATGCTCGACGAGACCATGCGCACCAATCTCGCGCTCGATGCGGGCAATACGATTTCGGGTTCGATTCCGTTCGACCTTGCCGGGCGCGTCGGCACCGCCGGCGAACGCGACGGGCGCTTCGCCGTGGCGGCGGACCTGACGCCGGCGCAGATCGACGGCTTCCTGCCCGGCTGGGTCAAACAGTCCGGCAAGCCTGCGCGCGCCACGTTCATGCTCACCACCAAGCCGCAATCGGTCCGCGTCGACGATCTGTTGATCGAAGGCGCCGGCAGCGGCGTGAAAGGCACCGTCGATCTCGACAGTTCCGGAAATCTGGTGGCGGCCAATTTCCCCTCCTATGGATTTTCCGACGGCGATCGCGCCAGTCTCAAGGTGGATCGCGCGCCCGATGGCGCCTATCGCGTCGTGATGCGCGGCGACGCCTATGACGGGCGCGGCTTCATCAAGTCGCTGATCGGCTCGCAGGCGAACGGCCAGCAGGCGCAGCCAAAGGTGCCCGACGTCGATCTCGACATGAAGCTCGGCGCCATTCTCGGCTTCAACGGCGAGGCGCTGCGCGGCGTCGAAATGAAGATGTCGCGCCGCAATGGCGAAGTGAGAAGCCTGGGCGTCAATGCCAAGATCGGCCGCAATGGCACGCTGACCGGCGATCTGCGCGGCCGGCCCGGGGCGCGGCAGGTGGTCGAGCTGCAGACCAGCGATGCCGGCGCCTTCTTCCGCTTCGACGACATCTATTCGCGCATGAATGGCGGTCAGATGGTGACCGTGATCGAGGCGCCGTCAGCGAGCAATCCGACCCAGCTCGGCAGCCTGAACGTGCGGAATTTCTCGGTCCACGACGAGTCTCAGCTCGAACAGGCGGTGCAGGTGCAGGCCGGTCCGCAGGCGCAGTCAGGTCCGCAGCCGCCGCGCGGCGCCAACACCAACAATATCGACTTCACCAGCATGAAGGTCGACTTCACCCGCAGCCAGTCGCGGCTGGCGCTGCGCGATGGCGTGGTGCGCGGGCCCGTGCTCGGCGGCACGATCGACGGCATGATCGATTACGGCCGCGACGAGGTGCATCTGCGCGGTACGCTGGTGCCGCTCTACGGCGCCAACAATCTGCTCGGCCAGATTCCGGTCGTGGGCCTGTTCCTCGGCGGCGAAAAGGAAGGCCTGCTCGGCGTCACCTACGAAGTGGTCGGCAAGCCGGGCGCGCCGATCATGCACGTCAATCCGCTGTCGGCGCTGGCGCCCGGTCTGTTGCGCAAAGTGTTCGAATTCCCCTCGACCGCGCCCTATATGCCGCCGACACCGCCGGCGGATGCCGACGACAACGCCACCAACTCGCTCGAGAACGCCAGTCCCGGCGGCAGCGCCAACAACTACAACAACTATAATTATAACTATAATCGCTGATCCGGACTTGGGCTGACCCGCGCGGCCGCCGATCTCACACCAGCTTGAGCAATACGTGGCGCTTCTTGCCGAGCGACAGCTTGACCACGCCTTCAGGCGTGACGTCGGCTTCGCCGATGGTCGCCTTGTCGCTGGTCACGCGCGCATCATTGACCATGATGGCGTTGTTGGCGATGGCGCGGCGCGCTTCGCCATTCGACGACGCAAGGCCCGCTTTGACAAAAGCCGTGAGCACGCCGATGCCGGCCTTGATCTCGGCGCGTGGTATGTCGACGCTCGGCAGGCTCGCGCCGAGTCCGCCTTCCTCGAAGGTCGTGCGCGCCGTGGCGGCGGCCTCATCGGCCGCGGCGCGGCCGTGGACCAGCGCGGTCGCTTCCGTCGCGAGCACCTTCTTGGCCTCGTTGATCTCGGCGTCCTTCAGCACTGACAGGCGCTCGATCTCACCGAGCGGCAGGATCGTGAACAGCTTGAGGAAGCGGCCGACATCGTCGTCTTCGGTGTTGCGCCAATACTGCCAGTATTCGTAGGGGCTCACCTGGTCGGCATTGAGCCAGACCGCGCCGGCCGCGGTCTTGCCCATCTTGGCGCCGGAGGAGGTGGTGATCAGCGGCGAAGTCAGCGCGAACAGCTGCGCGTTGCGCACACGGCGGCCGAGATCGATGCCGTTGATGATATTGCCCCACTGGTCGGAGCCGCCCATCTGCAGCACACAGCCGTAGCGCTTGTGCAGCTCGACGAAATCATAGGCCTGCAGGATCATGTAGTTGAATTCGAGGAACGACAGTTCCTGTTCGCGCTCGAGCCGCATCTTCACCGAGTCGAAGGCGAGCATGCGGTTGATCGAGAAGTGGCGGCCGATGTCGCGCAGGAAGTCGATGTAGTTGAGCGTATTCAGCCAGTCGGCATTGTTGGCCATGAGGGCGGCGTTGCCCAAATCTTTAAAATCATCCGCGCCGAACTTCAGAAAGCGCCCGAAGATCTCGCGGATGCTCTTGAGGTTGTCGCCGATGATCTCGTCGGTGAGGAGCTTGCGGCTCTCATCCTTGCCCGACGGATCGCCGACGCGCGTAGTGCCGCCGCCCATCAGCGTGATCGGCCGGTGCCCGGTCTGCTGCAGCCAGTAGAGCAGCATGATCGGCAACAGCGAGCCGACATGCAGCGACGGCGCTGTGCAGTCGAAGCCGATATAGGCGGTGATGGTCGACGTGCGCGCGAGCGTATCCAGGGCTTCGGGCTCCGAAACCTGGTGGATGAACCCCCGCTGGGCGAGGACGTTGAGAAAATCGGACTTGTAGGCGCTCATCGACTTCCGGCTTAACTTATCTATGGGGCGGTTGTGTAACAGGTCCAGTGGCCCCAGCAAATGGGCCGAAGCAAAGGCCGAACCGACCGATTGCACTTAAAGGACTTATTTAGACGGTGCGCATAAGGAACATGAATGTCTGAACAAATGGCATTCGACATGCCATCGGCGGCGGCCGCCTCGGTGCTGGCGATCGGGCTGATGAGCGGCACCTCGCAGGACGGCGTCGATGTCGCGCTGATCGACACCGACGGCGAGAAGATTTCGCATTTCGGCGCTACCGCCTGCCGGCCCTACACCAAGGACGAGCGCACCTTGCTGCGCAGCGCCACCGCCGCCGCAGTGAACCTCACCGACCGTAATGCACGGCCCGGCGTCATCGCCGCCGCCGAAGCGCTGGTCAACGACGCGCATGCCGAGGCGGTGGAATCGCTTCTCGGCGGCAACGGTCTGCGGCCGGGCGATCTCGCCGCCATCGGCTTTCACGGCCAGACGCTGCTGCACCGGCCGGAGCGGGCGCTGACGGTTCAGATCGGCGACGGTCAGGTTCTCGCCAAGCGCCTGGGCATTCCCGTGGTCTATGATTTTCGCGCCGCCGATGTCGCGGCCGGCGGGCAGGGCGCGCCGCTGGCGCCGGTGTTTCATCAGGCTCTGGTGCGCAAGCTCGGCCGCGAGGCGCCGGTCGCGGTCCTCAATGTCGGCGGCGTGGCCAACGTGACCTTCATCGATGGCGAGCAATTGATCGCTTGCGATACTGGGCCCGGCAATGCGCTGCTCGACGATTTCCTGCGGCTGCGCACCGGACAGCCGCTCGATGTCGACGGCCGCCATGCCGCGGCCGGCCGGGTCGACGAAGCGATGATCGCGCGGCTGATGCAGCATCCGTTCTTTGCGCTGCCGCCGCCGAAGTCGCTCGACCGCAATGATTTTCGCGCATGGGTGGGTGTGGCATTCGACGGCACCGGCGTCGACGACGGCGCCGCTACTTTGACCGCGCTCACCGCAGTGTCGGTGGCAGCCATCGTGCCGCTGTTGCCGCGCACGCCGAAAAGCTGGATCGTCGCCGGCGGCGGCGCGCGCAATCCGACCTTGATGCGCATGCTCGCCGAGCGGCTTGCCCCGGCGCAGGTCGAATCTGGACACGCCGCCGGCTGGTCGGTGGATTCGCTCGAGGCGCAGGCCTTCGCCTATCTCGCGATCCGCAGCCTGCGCGGTCTGCCGCTCACGTTTCCCGGCACCACCGGCGCCCCGAGCGCAATGACGGGCGGCGTGCTGGTACAGCCGTGAGCATTTAAACCCCTGGGTTCACTGCTTTGCGGGCTCGCTCAACTTGTCGAGGCCGACGGCGTTGACGAATTGCTCCCAGCGCCGCAGATCCCGGCCGATGAAATTGCGGAAATGCGCCGGATCGACCGCCGGCGACGGCTCCATGCCGGCGGCGAGCATGCGCTGCTCGACGTCGGGGCGTGCCAGCGCGAATTGAATTTCCCGGTTCAGTTTGGCGACGATGGCGGGCGGCGTGCCGGCGGGCGCCAAAAATCCGCCCCAGCCGGGCATGTCGAAAGTCGGAAAGCCGGCTTCGATCATGGTCGGCAGATCGGGCAGCAGCAGCGAGCGCTGCGGTGTGCTTACCGCAAGCCCGCGCAGCGCGCCGCTGTCGATCTGCGGCTTGGCATTGGTCGCAACGCCGAAGAACATTTGCGTGGTATTGCTGACGGTCGCCACCATTCCTGAATTCACGTCGCGGAACGGCACGTGAATGATGTTGATGCCGGCAAGCTTGTTGAGATACTCGCAGGCGATCTGGGGCACCGTGCCGATGCCGGCGGAGGCGCAATTGAGCTTGCCCGGATTGGCCTTGGCGTAGGCGACGAGCTCGGCCACGGACTTTGCCGGCACGCTCGGATGCACCACTAGCGCGTATGAGATCAGGCCCGACAGCGCCACCGGCGAGAAATCCTTGAGCAGATCGTAGGAGGCAAGCTTCATCGCGGTGTTGATCGTGTAGGTCGGCGTGGCGAACAGGAGCGTATAGCCGTCCGGCGCCGCATTCTGCACCGCGCTGGCTGCGATCTTGCCGCCGGCGCCGGGCCGCGGCTCGACGACTACGGGCTGGCCGAAGACCTCCTGCAGCCGCTCGCCGACAATGCGGGAAAACACGTCGGGGCTCGGGCCGACAATGATCTTGATCGGACGTTCGGGAAAGCTTTGCGCCGGATCGGCGGCGAGGCCAAGGATCGGAGTCATCAGCGCGCAAGCGATCGCCCCGATCGGCAGCACTGTTCGCATTCGCACTCGCCCCAATGTCGTCCCTCCCTTGCGCGCCGGGGAGCTCATGGCTCCTTTCCGGTTCTTGGTGGATGATATGCGGTGCACGATGGATTACAAAGCTTGGGATTACAAAGCTTCGCCGCTCCGATCGGACGCGGCAAAAGTGCAAGGAGGAAACGCATGAAGCGTGAAATGGCGCGCGAGATAACGGAGGAGCCGGTGCCGGTCCGCCGGGTGGTGACCGGCAACGATGAGCACGGCCGCTCCTGCGTGCTGTTCGACAGCGCGGCGCCGAACGTCAATCCGGGCGCGATCAGCCGCGGCACCTGCATGACCGACGTCTGGGTCTATCAGACGGCGCCGGCGATCATTTCCGGGACGCGTGACGACGGTAATCTGCCGTTTCATTTCGAGCCGCCCGCGGCCGGCGGCCATCTGCGCATCGTGCAATCGAACGTCAAACCGGCCGATTACGATCCGGCGAAGGATCCGGCATTCAAGCCGCTCGGGCCGACGCGGCTTCGTCCCGACGGCGTCTGGGATCGCGGCGGGCAGAATTGGTTCTCCTCGCCGGTGCACAAATCGGCGACCGTCGACTACGGCATCTTGCTCGCCGGCGAGCGCACGCTGCTGCTCGATCGCGGCAACGTCACCATGAAAGCGGGCGACGTCGTGGTGCAACTCGGCAATTGGCACGGCTGGACCAATCTCAACCAACGCAGCCTGATGGCTTTCGTCATGATGGGCGCGACCTTCGAGCACGAGCAGAAAATCCTAGCGATGACAGACAGTGCAATGAAACCGGTACGCCGCATCGTCACCATCGACGATGCCGAAGGAAAATCGCTCGCCATCGCGGATGGTCCTTCGCCCGATGCGGACGACCGATCCGGCGCGGCCCGGATTTGTCTCCGAGCGCATCTGGGTGACGGATGCTTCGCCGCCGCAGATCAGCGCCTATCGCGACGCCGTGCTGCATCAGCCGCGCCGACTCGAGCCGCCGACGCGGCGGCTCGGTGTGCCGGATCGTGACCTTTCCGCCCGACGACGTGTTTCGCGGCAAGGTTGGCGCCAGCGAGGTCGAAGCTTTTTTTCGCGCCATAGGCTCACCGCGGCCTCGACCTATTCGGCGAAAGCGCCGCATCCCTACATGCAGAAGACGCAGACGCTCGATTTTTGTCTGGTGCTCGAAGGCGAGATCACGCTGGTGCTCGACACCGCGGAAGTTCATCTCAAGGCCGGCGATACGGTGGTCCAGCGCGGCACCAATCACGCCTGGAGCAATCGCTCGGACCGGCCATGCCGGATCGCCTTTTCATCGCACGACGGTGCGGTTGTTTAAGGCGCGGGCTCATCAGCGCGCGGGTGCAACCGGACATTCTGCGCGATCCGCGGCCGATTGTTCGGCGCATTTGGCTTAAACTGATCTGGCCTCCGTAGATGCCGTTCTTACTCCGCCTGGATGTTCGCCACGCGGATGACCTTCCCCCATTTCGCGCTTTCGTCGGCGACCAGGCTGGCGAATTCGGACGGCGAGGTGGACAGGAGCGCATCGCCCAGGTCGGCGACGCGCTTCTTGATATTGCCGTCGGTCAGTCCCTGATTGACGGCTTGGTTGAGCCTGTTGACCACGTCGGCGGGCGTACCGCGCGGCGCGCTGAGGCCGACATAGATGCTGGCTTCGTAGCCGGGTAGGACCTCGGCGATCGCCGGAATGTCCGGCAACACCGCGGCGCGGGTGGCGCTGGTGACGCCGAGCGCGCGCAGCCGGCCGGCTCTGACATGTTCGATCGAGGATGCGAAGGTCCCCATATAGGCCTGCACCTGGCCGGCGAGCAGATCGACCACGGCCGGACCGCCGCCGTGATACGGCACGTGCACCATGTCGACCCCGGACAGGCTGCGGAACAATTCCCAGAACATATGCGGCGCGCTGCCGATGCCGGCCGAAGCCATGGAAATCTTGCCGGGATGCGCTTTGGCATCGGCGATGAACTCGGCCAGCGTCTTGTCCGCCAGCGACGGATGCACGACCAGGATGCCGGCGCCGCGCGACAGCGTGGCGACGGGCGTGAAATCGCGGACGTAGTCGTAGTTGAGTTGTTTGTAGAGCGTCTGGTTCCAGGCGTCGGCCGACGTGGTCAGAAGCAGCGCGTAGCCATCAGGCGACGACTTTGCGACAATTTCGGCGGCGAGCGTGCCGCCGGCGCCGGCGCGGTTCTCGACGATGAATTGCTGGCCGAGATGTTCGGACAGATATTGGGCGATCAGGCGGGCATAGGTGTCGTTGATGCCGCCCGGCGGAAAGCCGGACGTGATCCGCACCGGATGCGTCGGATAAGTGTCAGCCCGCGCCTGTGGCGCCAGAGCCTGCAAGCCGGCGGCGCCCGCCGCCACATGAAGGAACCTGCGACGGGTGACTTTCATAAGTGCCCCACGCGCTGTTCTGTATGTCCGCGGCAAGGCTACACGTTCGCCGCGGCCGAGAGAAGCAGGTGAGGCAGGGCGCGGCGCGTTTTGATTTGGCGCATGTCCTTATCGGAAAACTGGAAGCCCACTTTTCCGGGACATGCGCTATTCCGCGGAGATATTGGCCCTCTTGGCGAGGCCGATCCATTTGTCGGTCTCATTCTGGATGAAAGCGGCGAATTCCGCGGGCGGCATGCCGCCCGGCTCGGCGCCGAAATCGGCGAGCTTCTTGATGATGTCCGGCTGCTTCAGGATTTCGACGGTCGCATTGTAGAGCTTGGTGCGGATCGGCTCGGGCGTGCCTTTGGGCACCAGGAAGCCGTACCAGGTCGACACGTCGTAGCCTTTGAGGCCGGATTCCGCGAGGGTGGGCAGATCCGGAAACAGCGCCGAACGCTTGGCCGGCGATACCGCGAGCGCGCGGATGCTGCCGGCTTTCACCAGAGGCGTCGCCGCGCCGCTGGTCTCGATCGCCATCTGAATATTGCCGGCCACGAGATCGGCCAGCATCGGCGCGCCGCCGCGATAGGGCACGTGCACGATGTCGGTGCCCGACAGCGCCTTGAACAATTCCGCGGACATGTGCTCGGTCGATCCGACGCCGGCCGAGCCGTAGCTGACTTTGCCCGGATTGGCTTTGAGATAGGCGATCAGCTCGGCGACATTCTTCACCGGCAGCTGCGGATTGACGACCAGGATATTCGGCACCGTCGCGACGATGGTGATCGGATCGAAATCCTTCTCGAAATCATAGGCGAGCGATTTGTAGATGCCCGGCGCCATAGTGTGCGCCACGGTCGCCATGAACACGGTATAGCCGTCGGGCACCGCGCGCGCGGCATTGGTGGCGCCGAGGGTGCCGCCGGCGCCGCCGAGATTCTCGACCACGAAAGTCTGGCCGAGTTTTGCGCTCAATTGCTGGGCGATGATGCGGCCGACAATGTCGGTGGTGCCGCCGGGCGCGAACGGCACGATCAGCGTGACGGGCCGCGTCGGCCAATCCTGCGCCCGCGCTCCGGCAGTGAGGATCGGCAAGGCCACGCAAGCGCCGAGAAAAATTATGCGGAGGATGCGCACAAAGCCCATCGGATGTTTCCTCTTAATCTCTGCGAGTTGATGATGTTTTGGGAACAGCAAATATACCTCTAGCACCAACCATGACATGCGGCGAGTTAGAGGACCACCGCAATCGCGGCCATTGCGGCGGCAGCGCCAAGGGAAGAAGATGAGCCGCCGCGCGGCGCAACGAGGAGCATGACATGCTCAGGCAATCGATCCTTGCCCTGCCGTTGGTTTCACTGCCGTTGGTTCTTTGCGGGTGCGATACCGAAGGCGTCATTCGATCCGTCGCCCTGGCCCCCGGACAGACGCCGATGCTCGATCAGCCGGTCGACGTCATCGTCAGCGGATCGGGCATGTGCACGATCTTGGATGTAAATTGGGGCGACGAAGGCAGCCTCAGTCACACTTATAATAATCTCGATCTGAGCGCCGGAGCGCACCTCACCCACACCTATAGCGGTTGGCCGGGGGGAAAAACCGTCACGGTCAAGGCGCAGTACCAGTGCACGGGGAGCGCCCAAACACGGTTCGCCACCCAGCCTGAGACCGTTTCGCTTGCGTGGAGGCGGGATCCGAACGGCAACCGAGGCACCTGCGTCGAATATCCGGGCATGCCTCAACTTTCAAAAAACTCCACCGTGCGTATAACGTCGCCGGCTTCGCCGCTGGTCAATTTCGGCTGCCCCTTCAACGGCTGCATCTACGATGCGGACGGCAGGGCCGGATCGTCGGCGGCAAGCCCGTTCCTATTCCCCGGATTCCGGGAATACTCGCTCGTGCTGCGGATGAATAGCGATGGCCCACAATTCCAAGGCGGCAAGTCCGCCACTCCGTTCACGGTGCCGGACGTAGGTACTCTCCATTTCTGTGAGAATACCGACAGGCCCGATGCCAATATCACCGGCGGATGGGAAGTCGATATCCGCGTTGACGAACTGGGGACGTCACCCTAGTTCGACGCCTCCTTCAACGGGTCCTTCACCGCCGGGAAGGTCTCGAACTCGATCGCCCAGGGCTGTCCGTCGACCTTCTGAATCTTGCGGACATAGACGTTCTGCACGATGTCGCGGGTGCGCGGATCGATCGAAATCGTGCCGCGTGGGCTCTCCCAGGTCATGCCTTTCATGGCGTTGATGACGGCGTCGGCGTCGGTATTGCCATTGGTCTTTTTCAGCGCTTCATAGATCAGGTTCATGCCGTCATAGCCGCCGACCGAAATGAAATTGGCGCGGTGGCCACTCGCCTTCTGATAGGCGGCGGCATAGTCCTTGTTGATCTGCGAGGGATGCGCGGCCGAATAGATGCCGGCGGTGATGACGCCGACCAGCGCGTCGCCGGTCGAGGGCAGGTCGTCGTCGTCGACGATGTCGCCCGGCCCGATCAGCTTGATGCCGGATTTGTCGAGGCCGCGCTCGGCGAATTGCCGCGCGAAAGTGCCGGCTTGGCCCGCCGGCACGAACACGAACAGCGTGTCCGGTTGCAGGTCGCGCGCGCGCTGCAGGAACGGCGAGAAATCCGGATTGGCGAGCGGCACTTTCAGCGTCTCGAGAACCTGGCCGCCGCCTTTGGTGAAATGGTCGGTGAAGACCTTGCCGGCTTCGGCGCCGGGCGCCCAGTCGGACAGCACCGCGACCGCTTTCTTGCTGCCGTTCTTGACCGCCCAGTCGGCGATGATCCCGGACTGTTGGCCGAGCGTGAAACTCGTGCGCACATAATAGGGCGAGCGTTCGGTGACGATGGACGTACCCGACACCATGATCACGGTCGGCACCTTCGCTTCGGTCGCGATCGGCGCCATGGCCATGGCGCTCGGCGTCAGGCCGGCGCCGAGGAAATTGACCTTGTCGTTGACGACCAGCTCCTGCGCCAGCCGCTTGGCGTTGTCGGGAATGGTCCCGTCGTCCCTGATGATCAGCTCGATCTTCTTGCCGGCGACGGTGTCGCCGTGCTGCGCCATGTAGAGCTTGGTGGCGTCCGCGATCTCGCGGCCGACGGCGCCTTGCACGCCGGTCATCGGAATCACCACCCCGATCTTGATGGTCTCGGCGGTCTGCGCCGCGGCATTCCACCCGGCCAGGCTCAAGCCGATCAGGCCCAAACCGGCAGCGGCCATCGGCAGGCACACAGCAACTCGACGCGTCACGCGCATGACGTTTTCCCCTCTGATAGGCTCGTTTGGCTTTATTTTGGCCTATTGAACGGGCAGTGCGCGCAGATTGCAAGCTTGACCAGCCGCTGTTGGGCTGCGGCAATGCGACCCTAGAGCAGGATCTCTACCGCTCGCGAACGGCCTTTTCGATGCGGCGGTCGGGAATAAGCCACATCACGGCGACCAGGGTATACAGGGCGATCGACAGTATCGGTTCGACGAAAGCGAGGCCGATGCCGGCGAGATAGAACAACGGCGACACTTTGCCTTTCAGGTCGCGGCCGAGCGCCGAGGCGAGCACAAAATCCGCCCCCTGAAGCCGGATGATCGCCTTTTGCAGCCCATAATATGCGATGGCCGGTATAAGGAGCGTCACGCCATAGACCGCGGTCGGCACCGGCGCCAAGAAATTTTCGCCGAGCCAGGCGGTCGCGGCCGGGACGATCGACAGCCAGAACAGCAGATTGCAATTGGCCCACAGCACCATGCCGTCCACGCGGGTGACGGTATGAAGAAGATGGTGATGATTGTTCCAGTAGATCGCCACATAGACGAAGCTCATCACATAAGCGGCGAAATTTGGCGCCACCCCGAAAAGCGTCACCCAGTCGGCGCCATGCGGAATTTTCAATTCCAGCACCATAATGGTGACGATGATTGCGATGACACCGTCGCTGAATGCGGCGAGACGATCCTTGCCCATCTGCTTCGTCCTGCGCCGCTGCGCCCTTCAGCCCAGAACTCCCACCACCGCCCGCGCGACGTCAGCGAGCGCGGATTCGCGATCTTCGTATTTCGCCTTGGTCTGGGTGAGATAGGCGGCAACGATCACGGGTGCACGCGGCTGCGGCGGCCACAGCACACCGATATCGTTAGTGCTGCCATGGCTCTCGTCGGAGCCGGTTTTTTCGCCGCATTGCCAGCCTTGGGGAAGCCCGGCGCGCAGCCGTCTATCGCCGGTTTTGCAGCCGAGCAGCCAACCCTTCAGCTGCTCGCGTGAATTGGCGGCGAGCGCGTCGCCGAACAGCAGGGCCTGCAGGTCGTTGACCATGACTGCCGGTGTGGTCATGTCCGCCTTGGCGAGACCAACCGGCTTGTTACGGCTGAACAGAGGTTCGTTGTTGTCGAGATGCGTGACCGTATCGCCGAGGCTGCGGGCATAGGCGGTCACGGCGGACGGTCCGCCGAGGCTTTTGAGAACGAAATCGGCCGCGGTGTTGTCGCTCTCGGTCATTGCCGCTGAGCAAAGCTCGGCGAGCGTAATGCTATCGCCGACGCGGTCCTTGAGCACCGGCGAATAAGCCACCAGATCGGTGCGCTTGAGGACGAAGGGGCGGTCGAGACGCTCGCGTCCGGCCTCGACGCGCTTGAGCACGGCCGAAACGGCGAGCACCTTGAAGGTGCTGCACAGCGGGAAGCGCTCATTGCCACGATAATCGATGCGCGCCTGCGAGGCCGTATCGAGGACCGCGACGCCCAGATGTCCGCTGACTTTGGCTTCAATGGCGGCCAGATCGTTCTGCAAGGATGCAGCGAAAGCGGAGGCTGCTTTCGGCCGGAAAAGGCCCGCGGCAAAAGCGGCGGCGGCAAGGCTCGCCGAAACCTGACGACGTGTCATGTGACGACGTGCGAGGTGTCGGCGCGTGGACATCAGCGCATTCACGCCGCGGTCGGCGCCTTTCCGGTGCGGCCGAGCCGCTTGTCGAGATAGCCGCCGATCGACGTCATCAGCGGCTCCACTTTGCCGTCGAAGAAATGGTTGGCGCCGGGCACGACCTTCTGCTCGATGATGATGCCCTTTTGCGTCTTGAGCTTCTCGACCAGCGTCGTGACATCGCGATGCGGCACCACGGCGTCTTTGTCGCCGTGAATGATCAGGCCGGACGAGGGGCAGGGCGCGAGGAACGAGAAATCATAGAGGTTCGCAGGCGGCGCGATCGAGATGAAGCCCTCGATTTCCGGCCGCCGCATCAGAAGCTGCATACCGATCCAGGCGCCGAAGGAAAAGCCCGCGATCCAGCAGGCACGCGCTTCGCTGTTGACCGATTGCACCCAGTCGAGCGCGGAGGCCGCGTCCGACAATTCGCCGATGCCGTGATCAAAACCGCCTTGGCTGCGGCCGACGCCGCGGAAGTTGAAGCGCAGCGCCGAGAAGCCGCGATGCACGAAGGCGTAATAGATCTGGTAGACGATCTGGTGGTTCATCGTGCCGCCGAATTGCGGATGCGGATGCAGCACGATCCCGATCGGCGCATTCTTCTGCCGAGCCGGATGATAGCGGCCTTCGATACGGCCGGCCGGCCCTGTGAAAATAACCTCGGGCATTTTGGAGACCTCGATCAGATCTGACGCATTAATGCTGGTGATTCCAGCTTGCTTGACGACATCAGCTGCCGCACGTAACTACCTAATAGCACTTTGATTTTTTGGTACCGGCGGCGCGCGTTTTGGCGGTGAAAAGCTAAGGGTCGGGACTTCTAGCACGAGGCAGGGGCCAAAAAGCAAGCATTACATGGGCCTGCCGCGAGCCAGGGTTCGAAATTCGGCTCGAAATTCGGGCTGGAAAACCGGCGGAACCATCGCGCGCCGACGTGACAGGCCCGCTTCATCCAGCGGTTCAGCGCCCCCAGATGGTGGCGAAGCGTTTTAGCGAAACTGACGTTATCGAAACGAACATGGCCGAGCGCAGCTACTTCGACTGGAATGCGACAGCGCCACTGCGCGCCGAAGCGCGGCGCGCCGCCGAGGCTGCGCTCGCGCTTGTCGGCAACCCCTCGTCAGTTCATGCCGAAGGCCGCACCGCGCGCCACGTTGTCGAGAACGCTCGCCATGACGTTGCAGCGCTGGTCGGCGCCAAGGCCGCCGACGTGTTCTTCACCTCGAGCGGGACGGAAGCCAACATGCTGGCACTGTCGCCGCACTGGCAGGCCGGCGCCGATAAGCGCCCGCTCGACCGGCTGTTCATCTCCGCCGTCGAACATGCCTCGGTGCGGGCCGGCGGCCGGTTTGCGCCTGAGGCGACTGAAGACCTGCCGGTGGACGGCGAGGGCCGGTTGCGCCTCGATGCTTTGGAAAAGGCGCTCGCCAACTCAAAGGGATCGCTGGTCTCCTTGATGCTGGCCAATAACGAGACCGGCGTTATTCAACCGGTTGCTGAAGCTGCACCCATTATTCATGCCGCGGGCAGCCTGCTGCATGTCGATGCGGTTCAGGCCGCCGGCCGCGTGTCTTGCGATATCAGCGCCTTGGGCGCCGATCTTCTGACGCTGTCGGCGCACAAGATCGGTGGCCTGAAGGGTACCGGCGCGCTGATTTGGGCGAGCGAAGACCTGCATCTCAACGACCCGCTCATCCGCGGCGGCGGCCAGGAGCGCGGACTGCGTGCGGGAACCGAAAATGTGCCGGGCATTGCCGCTTTCGGGGCGGCAGCGATGGTGGCGCGGCGAGACGGTGAGGCCGAGGCGCACCGGATTTCGGAGTTAAGGTTGAAGCTCGAGACCGGGCTGCGCTCAATCGCCTCGGGAACCGTCATTTTCGGCGAAGGAGCGCCAAGACTGCCCAATACGACGCTTTTCGCCCTTGAAGGCATGAAGGCCGAGACCGCCGTGATCGCCTTCGATCTCGAGGGGATTGCCGTCTCGTCGGGCTCCGCCTGCTCCTCGGGCAAGGTACAGCCCTCCCATGTCCTTGGCGCCATGGGGGTTTCACCTGCGCTGCTGCGCGGAGCGGTACGGTTGAGCCTGGGCTGGGAAACCACCGAAACCGATATCGAAAGGCTGCTCAACGCTTGGAGAAAGCTCGCAACTGCATTATCTAAGGGGCGGTCGGGGATTGCAGCGTAAGGTACAGCCTAAGCCGCTGCATGACCGGCCGATTTCGCGGTGATTTGAACGATTCAAGCGCTGCAACCATAGATGGTGGTGAGCAAGACCAGGCACACCCGACCATAACCGACTTAATCCAACCCGCGGGCCTTGAACCCGTGAGCGGAGGGACGAATGCCGGCAGTGCAAGAGACCGTCGACCAGGTCCGGCGCATTGACGTTGACCAATACAAGTATGGCTTCGAGACGCTGATCGAATCGGAAAAGGCCCCGAAGGGTCTGTCCGAGGACACGGTGCGTTTCATTTCGGCCAAGAAAAACGAGCCGGAATGGATGCTGAAGTGGCGGCTCGACGCCTATAAACGCTGGCTCACCATGCGCGAGCCGACATGGGCCAAGGTCGAGTATGGCCCGATCGATTATCAGGACCTCTATTACTATTCCGCGCCCAAGAAGAAGGACGGACCGAAGTCGCTCGACGAAATCGATCCGGAAATTCTGCGGACCTACGAGAAGCTCGGCATTCCATTGCGCGAGCGCGAAGCGCTGCTGGGCATCCAGAGGCCGGCCGGCGATGAGATTGCGGACGGCGAAGGCGCCAGCGTCGAGCGGCGCGTGGCGGTCGATGCGGTGTTCGATTCGGTTTCGGTCGCGACCACGTTCAAGGAAGAACTCGCCAAGGCCGGCGTGTTGTTCATGCCGATTTCGGAGGCCGTGCACGAGCATCCTGAGCTCGTGAAAAAGTATCTCGGCTCGGTGGTACCGGTCAGCGACAATTTTTTCGCCACGCTCAATTCTGCGGTGTTTTCCGACGGCTCGTTCGTCTACGTGCCGCCGGGCGTGCGCTGTCCGATGGAACTGTCGACCTATTTCCGCATCAACGAGAAGAATACCGGTCAGTTCGAACGCACGCTGATCATCGCCGACAAGGGCTCCTATGTGAGCTATCTCGAAGGCTGCACGGCGCCGATGCGCGACGAAAATCAGCTTCATGCGGCTGTGGTCGAGCTCGTCGCGCTTGACGACGCCGAAATCAAATATTCGACCATCCAGAACTGGTATCCGGGCGACGCTGCGGGGCGCGGCGGCATCTATAATTTCGTCACCAAGCGCGGCGATTGCCGTGGCAAGAAAGCCAAGATCTCCTGGACGCAGGTGGAGACCGGATCCGCCATCACCTGGAAATATCCGAGCTGCATCCTGCGCGGCGACGATTCACGCGGCGAGTTCTATTCGATCGCGATCTCGAACGGCTATCAGCAGGTCGATTCCGGCACCAAGATGCTGCATCTCGGCAAGAACACGACGAGCCGCATCATCTCCAAAGGCATCGCCGCCGGCAAGTCGAACAACACCTATCGCGGGCTGGTCACGGCGCATCGCCGCGCCACCGGCGCACGCAACTTCACCAATTGCGATTTACTGCTCATCGGCGACAAGTGCGGCGCGCATACGGTGCCTTACATCGAGGCCAAGAACTCCTCGACCGTATTCGAGCACGAAGCGACGACGTCGAAGATCTCCGAAGACATGCTGTTCTACTGCATGCAGCGCGGACTGTCGGCGGAGGAGGCGACCGCGCTCGTCGTCAACGGTTTCGTGCGGGACGTGTTGCAGCAATTGCCGATGGAATTCGCGGTCGAGGCGCAGAAGCTGATCTCGGTCTCGCTCGAAGGCAGCGTGGGCTAACGGGTGGATGTGCCATGTCCACGTATTGGTTCAGACCGAAACGATATGGCTATGGCGCCACGCCCGTGACTTGGCAGGGCTGGGCACTGACGCTGGCGACCGTGGCCGTCATCGTCGCGGCTACACTCGCCGTGGTGAGGCACACCGCGCTTGAGGCGGTGTTTTGGCTTGCGGTCGCAATCGATTTTGTCGCGATCTTCGTGCTCGTCGAGATCAGCCGCCGCAAGACCGATGGCGAATGGCGGTGGCGCTGGGGCGATCGGTAATTACGGCCGCAAGGCAAGAATTTTGGAGCTTGTTTGTTATGGCACTGCTTGAAGTCAAAAATCTGCACGTCGAAATCGACGGCAAGGAAATTTTGAAAGGCGTCGACCTCACCGTGAATGCCGGCGAGGTCCATGCGATCATGGGCCCGAACGGTTCCGGCAAATCGACGCTGTCCTATGTGCTCGCAGGGAAAGCCGATTACAAGTCGACCAAGGGCGAGGTGCTGTTCAACGGCAAGAACCTGTTCGACATGTCGCCGGACGAGCGTGCGGCCGCCGGTCTGTTCCTTGCTTTCCAATATCCGCTGGAAATCCCCGGCGTCGCCACCATGACGTTTCTGCGCACGGCGTTGAATGCGCAGCGCAAGAAACGCGGCGAAGCCGAATTGTCGACGCCGCAATTCTTGAAGACCGTGCGCGACGCCGCCGCCAAGCTCGAGATCGATCAGGACATGTTGCGGCGCGGCGTCAATGTCGGTTTCTCCGGCGGTGAAAAGAAACGCAACGAAGTGCTGCAGATGGCGCTGCTCGAGCCGAAGCTCGCCATCCTCGACGAGACCGATTCCGGGCTCGACATCGATGCGCTGAAGATCGCCGCCGACGGCGTCAATCGGCTGCGCGGGCCGGAGCGTGCTTTCGTCGTCATTACGCACTACCAGCGGCTCCTCAACTACATTGTGCCCGATATCGTGCACGTGCTGTCGGCCGGCCGCATCGTCAAGACCGGCGGCAAGGAGCTCGCGCACGAGCTCGAAGCGCGCGGCTATGCCGAATATCAGGAAGAGGCTGCGGCGTGAGCGCTGACGTCACCACCATGAAGACTGCGGCCGAGGCAGAGCTCGCTCAAGCCTTCGCGCACGCGCATGGCAAGCTGCCCGGCGACAAGGCGGTCACGGCGCAGCGCCAGGCCGCTTTCGACGTGTTCGCCAAATCCGGCCTGCCGCACCGGCGCGTCGAGGAATGGAAATATACCGACCTGCGCACGCTGATGCGCGACGCCAAGCCGCTTGCCGGCCCGCCGGATGCCGCCGCCAAGGCGCTGGCGAAATCGGCCGGTGCGCTCGCCGGCGATCTCGAAGCCCGGCGGCTGGTCTTTGTTGACGGCGCTTTCGTCCCGGAACTGTCCGACACCGCGAAGCTGGAAGAAGGCCTGAGCATCGGCTCGCTCGCCGACGCGCTCACGGCCGGCGATCCGGTGCTGACGCGCCACCTCGGTAAGCTGGCGCCGGCCGACGATGTTGCCGTTGCGCTCAATACGGCGCTGATGGGCGACGGCGCGGTGATCCGCGTCGCCGCGGGCTCGGTGATCAAGCGGCCGCTGCATCTCGTCTTTGTGTCGTCGGCAAAATCGACGGCGTCGTTCGTGCGGTCGCTGCTCATTGTCGAGCCGAGCGCGCGCGCCATGCTGATCGAGAGTCACGAAGGCCCGGCCGACAGCGACTATCAGGTCAATGCCGCGCTTGAACTGTTCGCCGGCGATGACGCTCATGTCGATTACATCAAGCTGATCGCCGACGGCGCCGATGCGCTTCATGTCTCGACGCTCGGGGCCGCGATCGGCGCCAAGGCACGGTTCAACGCTTTCTCTTTCATTGCCGGCGGCGCGGTGGTGCGCAATCAGCTGTTCCTGCGCTTCGACGGCGAGGACACGGTTGCCAACATTCGCGGCGCGACCCTGATCCGCGGCCATCAGCACGCCGACACGACGCTGGTCGCCAATCACATCGCCGAACGCTGCCAGAGCCGCGAAGTATTCAAGGCGGTGCTCGATGACGAGGCGCACAGCGTGTTCCAGGGCCGCATCATCGTCAGCCAGGGCGCGCAGAAGACCGACGCCAAGATGATGACGCGGGCGTTGCTCCTGTCCGAGCGCGCCGAGGCCGACAGCAAGCCGGAGCTCGAGATTTTCGCCGACGACGTGCAATGCGGCCACGGCGCGACCGTGGGGGCGCTCGACGACGAATTGAAGTTCTATCTGATGGCACGCGGCATTCCGGAGGCCGAGGCCGAGTCGCTCCTCATTCAGGCGTTTCTCGGCGAGGCGATCGAAGGCATCGAGGATGCCGGGCTGCGCGAATCCCTGATGGAAGCCGTCGTTGCTTGGCTCAAGGCACGCGGGACAAACTCATGAACGACATGTCGACCACAGGCGTCTATGACGTGAACAGCATCCGCAAGGATTTTCCGATCCTGTCGATGCAGGTCTATGGCAAGCCGCTGGTCTATCTCGACAACGCCGCGTCCGCGCAGAAGCCGCAGGCCGTGCTCGATCGCCTGAACAAGGCCTATACGTCCGAATATGCCAACGTGCATCGCGGCCTGCATTACCTCGCCAACGAGGCGACGGAAGCCTATGAGGGCGCGCGCGAGAAGGTGGCGGCCTTCCTCAATGCGCGGCGCAAGGAAGAGATCATCTTCACCCGCAACGCCACGGAAGCGATCAATCTCGTCGCCTATACATTCGGCCGCGAGCGCATCAAGCCGGGCGACGAAATCGTGCTCTCGATCATGGAGCACCATTCCAACATCGTGCCGTGGCATTTTCTGCGCGAGCGCCAGGGCGCGGTGATCAAATGGGCGCCGGTCGACGACGAGGGCAACTTCCTCATCGACGAATTCGAGAAGCTGCTGACCCCGCGCACCAAGATGGTCGCCATCACCCAGATGTCGAACATGCTCGGCACCGCGGTGCCGGTGAAAGAGGTGGTGCGGCTGGCGCATGCGCGCGGCATTCCGGTCCTGGTCGACGGCGCGCAGGGCGCGGTGCATCTCGATGTCGACGTGCAGGACCTCGATTGCGACTTCTACGCCTTCACCGGCCACAAGCTTTATGGGCCGAGCGGCATCGGCGCGCTTTACGGCAAATACGAACACCTCGCTGCCATGCCGCCGTTCAACGGCGGCGGCGAAATGATCCGCGAAGTGTTCGAGGACAACGTCACCTACGGCGACCCGCCGCACAAATTCGAGGCCGGCACGCCCTCGATCGTCCAGGCCATCGGGCTCGGCGCCGCCATCGACTACGTGAATTCAATCGGCAAGGCGCGCATCCGCGGCCATGAAGCGGGTCTGCTGCATTACGCCCATGACCGGCTGCGCGAGATCAATTCGCTGCGCATCATCGGCCAGACCAAGAACAAGGGGCCGATCGTGTCGTTCGAGATGAGAGGCGCGCATCCGCACGATGTCGCGACCATCATCGACCGTTCCGGCGTCGCCGTGCGTGCCGGCACCCATTGCGTGATGCCGCTCCTGAAACGGTTCGGCGTGACGGCGACCTGCCGCGCCTCGTTTGCGATGTATAATACGCGCGAGGAGATCGACGCCCTTGCACAGGCGCTGGTCAAGGCGCAGGCTTTCTTTAGTTGAGGTTTCGGCCATGACCGAAGATGTGAAAATCAACGAAACACCAGCCGCGGCGCAGCCTGACCAAGCCACGCCGGCAACGCCGTCGGCTATCCCGTCCGAAGAAATGTCCCGCCTGACCGACGACATCGTCGGCGCGATCAAGACGGTCTACGACCCCGAAATTCCGGCGGATATCTACGAGCTCGGCCTGATCTATCGCGTCGATATCAGCGACGAACGCGACGTCACGATCGATATGACGCTGACGACGCCGAACTGTCCCTCGGCGGCGGAATTGCCGATGCAAGTCGAAAACGCGGTGTCAGGCGTTACCGGCGTGCGCGAGGCCAAGGTGAATATCGTCTGGGACCCGCCGTGGGATCCGAGCCGCATGTCGGACGAGGCCCGCGCGGTGCTCAATATGTGGTGAGTTGCGGCGCAGGTGCGCGCGCATTACATCAGGTGTGTGAAGTTGTTAGCGTTTTGGAGTTAATTAACTCGGAACTGCCGCTTTGCTTAGGCGAAGCGGGGAGGGACTTGAGAATGGCGACTGCACGTCCGAGACCCCAAGTGATGCGGCTCACCGATGCCGCCGCGGACCGGATCAAGGCGGTCATGGCCAAGGCTGACCGGCCGATCACGGCCGTGCGGGTCGGCGTCAAGAACGGCGGCTGCGCCGGCATGGCCTATACGATGGAATATGCCGAGACCGCCAATCCGCTCGACGAGGTCGTCGAGGACAAGGGCGTGCGCATCCTCATCGACCCCAAGGCCGTGCTGTTCCTGCTCGGCACCGAGATGGACTACAAGGTCGACAAGCTGTCGGCGCAATTCATCTTCAACAATCCGAACCAGACCTCGGCCTGCGGCTGCGGTGAATCGGTGCAGATCGAGCCCGCGCGCGAAGCCGGCGTCGAGGCCCAATCCTAAAACCGGCTGCCGGTTTTCCGATCATTCCCGCGTAAGCGGGAATCCAGCCGGCTTGCAAAGACCGTCGAATTTTGCGCTGGGTCCCTGCCTTCGCGGGGACGAGCGAGATGATACTGCTACGCCACCCGCACGCGCGTAATCGTCTCGGCCTTGGCCTCTTCGTCATTCTCGCAGATGACCTTGTTGCGGCCGTTGCGCTTGGCCGCATAGAGGCATTTGTCGGCGCGCTCGATCAGGAGCGGCGCGTTGTCCTCCGGCCGCAGCACGGCGACCCCGATGGAAATGGTGACGCGCCCGAGACGCTCGCCGGTCGAGCGCTTCATCAGTTCCTTGGTCATCACCGAGTGGCGGATCTGGTCGGCGATGATCTGCGCGGCGTCGAGCGGCGTATTGGGCAGCGCAATGACGAATTCCTCGCCGCCGTAGCGCGCTGCGATATCGCTGTTTTTGACGTTCTGCTTCACCGACAGCGCCACCAGGCGCAGCACCTGGTCGCCGGTGAGGTGGCCAAATCTGTCATTGAATGTCTTGAAGTGATCGATGTCGGCCATCAACAGCGACAGCGGCTCGCTCCTGGTCGCCGCTTCGCTGATGCTTTGGGCGAGCGCGGCATCGAAATATTTGCGGTTGGAGAGGGTCGTCAGCGGATCGGTGAGGCTTTCGTTGCGAACCGCCTCGAGATTGTGCTGCAGCTGCTCCATCTCCTGGCGCGTCGTCGCGAGCCGCGCTTCGAGCTTGCGGTTGCTGGTTTCCATTTCATTGGCGCCCTGCACCAGATGCTCGATCACGGCGCGCAGCGCGTCGCTGTCGTTGGCTTGCGCGAGCTTCTCGCTCGCGGCCTCAGGCGCTGCGAATAGCTGCTCGCCGATCCCGTCGCGGCATCGATCGTCGACATGACCTGCTTGATCTCGTCGAGCACGCGCGTGCCGACGGTATCGATGCGCTCGCCGAAACGGGTGTCGGAGATGTAGGTCTCGTAGATCTGGTCGAGATCTCCGTCGCTCAGCGTGCCATTTTGCGCCAGCGTTTCGTTGATCTGCTGATTGAGCGGCTGATTGTAGCCGGTCGCGTAATGATACCAGATTTCAAAATTGCGCGGCGCGGCCGACTGGCCCAATGCCTTGATTTGCCCCAGCGCGGTCTCCGCGAAGGCGAGCGTCCTTTCGTGCTCGTCTATGGGCACGTTCATCGATTGTCTCCAATCGCACTGGGATTCCAAACGGCGTCCGGCAAAAGGCCGTGGGGGTGCCGAATTCAGCGCAAAACTAGGAGATAAGCCGTGAAGGACCGGTAAACGGCTTGGCCGGGAAAAGCCCCGTCAAATCGAGGCGGCTTAAGCCTTGACCGTGAAAGGGCGCAGCAAAAAGGCGGGCAGGTGAGAGGAGTTCGGCTTCGTCTGAACGCGGGGGTTGCGGCTGCGGTGCGCGCCGCGGCCTTGTGTCTTCGCTCCGCGGCGCGTGGGACGATGGGATTGCTGGCGCTGCCCATTCGCGCGCCCACGCGGTCCACGAGATGGGTGCGACGAGCGCGGCGCCGGCTGCGATTCCGGCTGCGGTTCCACCGGTTCGCTAAGTGCCTTATCCAGCCACGGAATCGACTGTCCGATCAGCTTCTCGATTGCGGCAACGGCCTTCGCATCATTGCTGCCGGCGACGAGGGTGATTGCGGTGCCGCTCTTTCCGGCGCGGCCGGTACGGCCGATGCGATGCACGTAATCGTCGGCATGGATCGGCACGTCGAAATTGAAGATGTGGCTGACGTCGGGAATATCGAGACCGCGCGCCGCGACGTCCGATGCGACAAGAAGGCTAACGTCGCCTTTACGGAATTGTTCAAGTGCCGCCGTTCGTGCCGACTGATCCATGTCGCCGTGCAAGGCCTGCACCGAGAAGCCGTGACGTAACAGCGAGCGATGCAGCGTCGCCACGTCGCGCTTGCGGTTGCAGAAGATGATCGCGTTCTTGAGGTTCTCGGAGCGGATCAGGCGGCGCAGCACTCACGCTTGTCATGCGGCTCGCGTCCGGATTTGGTCAGCGCCTGGGTGATGGTGGACGACCGTGGTCGCCGGCTTGGAGACCTCGACGCGCACCGGATTGTGCAGGAATTGTTCGGTGATGCGGCGGATTTCGTTCGGCATCGTCGCGGTGAAGAACAGCGTCTGCCGCGTGAAGGGGACCAGTTTGCAGATGCGCTCGATGTCGGGGATGAAGCCCATGTCGAGCATGCGATCGGCTTCGTCGATGACCAGGAGCTCGACGCCGGTCAAAAGCAAACGGCCGCGCTCGAAATGATCGAGCAGGCGGCCGGGCGTTGCGATCAGCACATCGACGCCGCGCATCAGCTTAGCGTCTTGATCGTCGAACGAGACGCCGCCGATGATCAGCGCGACGTTGAGCTTGTGCTTGGCGCCGTATCTGACAAAGCTTTCCTCGACCTGCGCCGCGAGTTCGCGCGTCGGCTCGAGGATCAGCGTGCGCGGCATGCGGGCGCGGGCGCGGCCCTTTTCCAGCATCGTGAGCATCGGCAGCGTGAACGCCGCCGTCTTGCCGGTTCCGGTCTGGGCGATGCCTAAAACATCGCGCCGCGCCAGCACGTGCGGAATGGCCTGATCTTGGATGGGGGTGGGTGCTTTGTAACCAGCCGCAGCAACGGCGGCGATAACCTTTTCGGACAAGCCGAGATGAGAAAACGACATAAACCCTCGATAAGGACCGCCGGCAGCTTTGTGATTTGGCTCAAACGCGGCTTAAAGCAGGGAAAAACGCGCCAGGCGGTCGAATTTGCCCTAACTTGCGTTGCGCGCAACATAAGATCGATTGGCGCAAAGTCAACCTGAAATGGCCTTTTGCCGCGCACTAAGTTAAAGGGACACCTTCACTTTTTCCGGAAATCCCGGTTCCCATCCGTTACAGGAATGACACGTTTCAGGACTGACCAATGCCGGACACAAGCCTGCCGATCATCCTCATCCCGGCCTGACCTGTACCGCGCGCCTCTATGCCGGGCAGATACCGGCGCTCTGGCCGTTCGGGCCGGTGACGATTGCCGATCACCGGCGCGACGACAGCATGGCGGCGATCGCGCGCCGGGTCCTCGACGCGGCGCCGCCGCGCTTTGCGCTCGCCGGCCTGTCGATGGGCGGCTATCTCGCCTTCGAGATCATGCGCCAGTCGCCGGAGCGCGTCGTCAAGCTGGCGCTGCTCGATACCGGCGCGCGCGCTGACACGACCGAGCAGACCGAGCGGCGTCATGTCCTGATGGCGAAGGCCAAGGCCGGAAGCCTCGCCGAAATTGCCGATCTCGCTTATCCGCTTTACGTGCATCGCGACCGGCATAACGACGCGGCACTCAAAAGCATCGTGATGAAGATGGTCGAGGAGACCGGACTCGACGCTTATCTGCGCCAGCAGCAGGCGATCATCGGCCGTCCGGATTCGCGGGCCGGCCTTCCGGCGATTTCGTGCAAGACGCTGATGCTGGTCGGCGAGGGCGACGAGGCGACGCCGCCCGAACTCGCGCGCGAGATTGCGGGAGCGATCCCGGGCGCGCGGCTTGTGCTCATTCCCGGCAGCGGACATTTGTCGACGCTGGAAAAGCCGGATGCCGTCAACAAGGCGCTCGTCGAATGGCTGCAATGGTAGATCCGGCCGCGAAGCCGCGACACCGCGCCGCTGTTCGACATCACCTGTTTTAGCGGCTAAACCGGGGCCGCCTATGCCACCATGTGGCGGCGCGGCAACCATCGCCGCGACAAACCCGTCCGCAGCGTTGCGGGCAGGGCAAGAGAGTTCAAGAGAGTTGAGGGAGGAAGGGAATGAGTTCTGGTCGCTTGACGCGCCGCGCGGCGATGTCGCTCCTGGGGGCGCCGGCCGTGCTCAAAGTCTTGCCGGCTCGCGCCGAAGACAATTTTCCAAGCCGGCCGATCCGGCTGATCGTCGGTTTCGCCGCCGGCGGCGGTAACGACATTTTCGCGCGCCTGATTGCCGACAAGGCCTCAACGCTGCTCGGTCAGCCGGTCGTGGTCGAGAACCGGCCCGCGGCTGGCGGACGCCTCGCCGCCGAATATGTGTCGCAGCAAACGCCCGACGGCTACACGCTGATGGTCGCGGCGAGCGGCATGATGTCGATGGCCGGTGCGATCTATCCGAACCTCAAATACAATCCGGTGAAGTCGTTCCAGCCGCTGGCGATGATCGCGAATTTTCCGCTGATCCTCATCGTCGCCGGCGACAGCCCGATCAAGAACGTCAAAGATCTGGTCGAATGGGGCAAGCAGCACCCCGACAAAGCGAATTATCCGGCGACGTCGCCGGCTTTCATTATCACGACCGAACTGTTCAAGCTGAAATCGGGCATTCCGGGCGTCATGATCCCGTATAAGAGCTCGAACGAAATGATCTTGAGCGTGATCGAAGGCAATTGTCTGTTTGCATTCCCCGACGGTCCGCCGACCATCCCGCAAGTGAAAGCCGGCAAGCTGAAGGCGCTGGCCGTGACCGGCGCGGAGCGTTCGCCGCAGCTGCCGGACACACCGAGCATGAGCGAGGCCGGCTACCCCGACGTCGATGTTCATTTGTGGAGCGGCGTATTCGCGCCGGCCGGCGCGCCGGCGCCGGTCAACGCCAAGCTCGAAAGCGCTTTCGCCAAAGCGGTCGCCGATCCCGGCGTCGCCGAGAAGATCAAGGGCATGGCAGCCAATCCGGGCGGCCCGGCGCCCGATGCGTTCAAGCAGCAGATCGCCGACGAAATCAAGAAATATACCGAAGTGGTCAAGGTCGCGAACCTGCACTTCGAAGAATAGCGGGCGGCGTCTTTACTCCGGGCCTCCGGCGGCGCAAATTCGCCCCGCCGGCTTGGAGGAAATTATGAAAATGATTGCGGCCGCAGTCGCGGCCACGTTGCTCGTCGCGGCTAATCCCGCTCGCGCTGCCGATATCGATCTGTCGACGTGGAGCTGCAAGCAATTCCAGTCAGCGAGCAAGGACGATATCGGCGTGATCCTGGCCTGGCTCGACGGCTTCTACAAAGACGAAGGCGATCCGCCGGTGATCGACACCACCAAATTCGTCGACAACGCCAAAAAGCTCGGCGAATATTGCGCAGCCCATCCCGATATCGGCCTCATCACCGCGACCGACAAGCTGTTCCAGAAGGAATAGCGTCCGCTGGCGGGCGCTGCCAGCGCCAGTATTCGGTCAACCATCTATGGCGGAGCGGACCGCCGCGGCCAGTTCATTCGGCCGGAACGGCTTGCGCAGCAAGGGCGCGGAGCCAATCGCGTTTTCGAGGGCCTCGAAATCGGCAAAGCCGCTGACGAATAGAATTCTGATTCCCGGATTGCTTTGGCGCGCCGCCAATACGACTTCCGCGCCATTGAGTCCCGGCATCGCAAAATCGACGATGAGAAGATCCGGCTTGAATTCGGGGAGGGCGCCGAGCGCGGCTTCGCCATTCGCCGCTTCCCGCACCACGTAACCAAGCTCGGTCAAAACCCGTTTGACGATGTCGCGGACGTCATCGTCGTCATCGACCAGCAGCAGCTTTTCGGCGGCTGTCGATCTGACCAAAGCCATATCGGCGTGATGCTGGTGCTCGGATTTGCCCAGGGAGACGGGTAAGCGCAGGATGATCGTGGTCCCTTTGCCAACCTTGCTGTCGATCAAGACCTCGCCGCCGGCTTGGCGGACGATGCCGTAGACCTGAGACAGGCCAAGGCCGGTGCCTTTGCCGATCGGCTTGGTGGTAAAAAACGGATCGAAGGCCCGCGCCACCACATCCGGCGGCATGCCCGAACCGGTATCGCTCACCGCCACCATGACAAAGCGCGAGTCATCCGGCGCAAGCGAGGTGCTTATCCTGAGCGTGCCGCCTTCGGGCATGGCGTCCCGCGAATTGATCGACAGATTGAGGATCGCAAGCTCGAGCTGATTGATGTCGGCAACCGCCGCCGGAAGGCCGGGCGAGAGATCGACCTCTACCGTGACGTTGGCGCCGAGCGACTGGTTGAGAAGCGAACGCATCCCTTCGATCAGGACGTTGACGTCAATGGGAACGGTATTGAGTTTTTGCGTTCGCGAGAACGCGAGGAGCTGAGACGTCAGTTTGGTGCCGCGCTGCGCGGCCTGAAGGGCATTATCGGCCCATCGCCGCGAATTCGCCTCGGCGCTGCGCGCGCGAATGAGATCGAGATTGCCGACCACGGCCGTCAGAAGATTGTTGAAATCGTGCGCCAGTCCTCCCGTCAGTTGCCCGATCGCTTCCATCTTCTGCGCCTGGCGGAGCGCCTCTTCGACCTTCAGCCGCTGCGTCGTTTCGACCGCTTCGGGCACGATCCCGATAACTGCGCCGGCATCGTTGCGCACCGGCCGCAGCGCCATGTCGAACGATCGCTCGCCCGCCGGCAGATTGAGCACGATGGCATGCTGGACGCTTTCTCCCGTGGAGGCGTCGGCCACCGCCTGCTTCACCAGCTCGGCCATTCCCGGCGTCGCGGCGAACCATGGCGTTTCCCAGAACGGACGCCCGACGACATCGGCCAGCCCGCCCTCTATGGCGTCCAGCGAGGCACGATTTGCGTCAAGGAGAGTGCCATCCGCGCTGAGATATCCTTGAAACGTATAGGTCGTTTGCAACAAGGCGCGCATGCGCTCCGCGCTGCCCTTGAGCGCGATGATGGCCCGAGAAAGCTCCCCGGTCTGGACCTCCACCCGACCCTGCAGCGCCTCGTTGACGCGGCGCAGCTCGTCCTCCGAACGGCGAATGCGCAGCAGCGCATTGACGGCGGCGAGGAGTTCGAGCGGCTCTGCCGGCTGAACGAGATAAGTATCAGCTCCGGCATCGAGGCCGATCGTGCGGTGTTCGGACGTCACAAAGGTCGCCGACGTCATCAGCACCATGACTTCGGGCCATTTCTTCTTGATATAGCGGCAGACATCATGACCGCTGATATCCGGAAGCTGGACGTCGAGAAGCACGACGGGCGGCTTCTGTTGCTCGACCAGGCGCAATGCTTCCGCACCGGTTGTTGCCTCGACGACATCGAAGCCACCGGCCGTAAGGTCTCGCGTTTTCACATAACGCTCGGGGTCCTGATCGTCGACGTTGAGGACCGTCACACGATTGTCTGCAATCATGACACGACACCTGAGGTGCTGGTCGCATCACGAAGGAACAGGGATACGTTCTCGCGCGAGATCAGATTTTTGGAAATGACACGGGTGCCGACCGGCAAGCGCGCCTTCAGTTCGGCGTCAACCGCCATCGACGTCGACACGATGATCGGAATGACGCTGGTGCGCTGATCGGCATTGAGCTCTTGCAATACCGTGAAGCCGTCGACATTGGGCATTTGCAGATCGAGCACGATAACGTCCGGATGCCCCTCGCGCGCCAGGCGCAATCCATCGCTGCCGTCGGCCGCTTCAAGCACCTCATAACGAGGCTCGTTACGGATGATCTGCTTCATGACGTAGCGGAACGTCTCGTCGTCATCGATGACGAGGACACGTTTTTGCGTCAGGTCCGCCGCCGGCACGACCGCGTTCGTGGAATCGCGGAACTGCACCGGGATGGTGAGCGTGAAAACCGAGCCCTGGCCCACTACGCTTTCAATCGTGATGTTGCCGCCGATGAGCTGCGCGAGCGAGCGGGACAGCGGCAGTCCGAGGCCGGTGCCTTTGACGTTTTTCTGCAAACGCGTATCGATCTGCGAGAATTCCTCGAAGATCCGTTCATGATGTTCGGGCGGGATGCCGATGCCGGTGTCGCGCACTCTGAATGTTGCGATTTTTTTTTCGGCGTCGTGACTCGCGGCGACGCGCACTTCGCCCTGTTCGGTGAATTTGAGCGCGTTCGAAATCAGGTTGCGCAGGATCTGGGCGACCTTGGCTTCGTCGGTCAGAAGCTCCGGCATGTCGTCCGCCGCATCGAAATTCAACTCCACGGACCCCGACGTCAGCAGCGGCCGTAGCGCACCGCGGAGCGCGCCGAACAAATTGGACACCGTAAACCGGGCGCATTTGACTTCGATCTTGCCGGCCTCGACTTTCGACAGGTCGAGCAGATCGTTGACGAGTTCGAGCAAACTCTCCGCGGAACGGCGGATATAACCGATCTGGCGCTCCTGCTCGGCGGTGAGCGCGCCGTCGATGCGATCCAGCAGCAGCCGCGAAAGGGCCAGCACCGAATTGAGCGGGGTGCGGAATTCGTGGGTCATGTTGGACAGGAAGCGCGACTTGAGCTCGCTGGCTTTGCGCAGTTGCTCCGCGCGCTCGTCCAGTTCCGCGTAGAGCGCAACGACCCCGCGATTGGTATCGCCAAGCTCCTGGTTGAGCTGTTTGCTCTCCTCGTCGCGCTTGCGGATCTCTTCGAGGCTTTGCATCAGCTCGCGATTTTGTTCGCGCAGCGCGGTCAAAGGATCGGCGCTGCGGTCGCGTTTCAGCGAGGCGGCGATCTCCTTCAGCTTTGGCGGCGTGATCGGCGGGTTGCGTTGCGGCAGATGCTGGTCGAGCTCGACGGTGGTGCCTTTGTCACTCCCGGTATAAATCCTGAAACGGTCCATCAATCTGCGCGCGCCGATCAGACCCAGGCCCATGCCGCTTTGCGAGCGATACTGGCCGTCGAGGATGCTTTGCAGATTGGCAATTCCGGGACCTTTGTCGGCGACGCGGATGCGGAGCAGCTGCGGCGTCTCGGCGGCCTCGATCATGAATTCGGCCCGTCCGCCGCCGGCATAGCTGAACGCGTTGCGCACGATCTCGGAAACCGCGGTGGCGATGCGGGTCTGGTCCTGGCGTTCGAACCCGAGCAGTTCGGCGATCAGCCGGGCGCGCTGGCGGACGACGACGACGTCGCCTTCGGTTTCTATGGGCAGCGTTACGATGGGCCAGGTCATCGATAGCTCGTCATCCGTGACTCATCATCTATGCGACCCACTTGCCGACCAGAACCGTGGCATCGTCGCGCCTGCGGCTGAAGTCCCGGTAAAGGATCGCCGCGATCAGGGTCGGGTGGGCGGCCGCCAAATTTGGATATTTGCTGAGCGCCCAGCTCGTGGCCAGGCCATCGGAATTGAGGATGATGAGTCCTTTCGCGAAGGGATATTCGAAGGACTGGATTTTTCGCGCGTTGTAGCCGGCCGTTCCCGGCATGGAGACCATCCGTTTCAATTCTCCGTCAACGGCCAGCGTGCCCGCAACGTTCCCGATACCGGCGAAAACCATGCGGGGCGCCGACGGATCGAACCGCGCAATCGAGACGGCCGCGCCGCGGGTGGAGCGCAGGCCGCCGTGGACATAATCGAGCAAAGTCGGCACCTGGTGCCCGCTGTAGCGGTGAAAAAGCCGTACCGCCTCGACGGCGGCCTCCGCGGCGTCGTGACCGTGGCCCAAGCCGTCGGCAACGAAGAGCGTGCGAACGCTGCCGTTGCTGGAGACAGTCCATGAGTCGCCACACACCGTCTCACCCGGCATGGCGATCGACACCGCGCCCCAGCTGGTATGCGATTGGCTGCGCTGCGTGCTCGCCCCGCCGCTTTCGACCCGCGCCAAGACCCCGGTCCCGAGCCCGGGCCAGGAGGCGATATCGACGAGATTCGATTGCCGGATGACGGCGCCAAGGCCGTTGCCTTGCGTGCCGGCGCTGGAATAGCCGTCTTGCAAACAGGCCTCGACATTGGCCATGCCGGGACCGCGATCGAGGGCGATGACTTCGACCCCGCTGCCATCGCCGTCCTGATAGATACCAAGGAGCAGTTCGCCGCCGCCGCCGTGCTTGATGAGATTGCTGGCAAGCTCCGTCGCGACCAGCGCGACGCGTCCGGTATCGCCTGAATTGAAGCCGGTCCGCTCGGCGATCGCGGCGGCCTCGCGGCGTGCTTCGGAGACTTGGCTTAAATCGTTGACCGCGATCGAAATCATCAAGGCTTCCAACGCGCAATGGTGATTTTGGTGCCGATGCCGACTTTCGAACTCAATGGCGAATTCGTTCGAGAGCCGCTTTGCGCCGCTCAGCCCCAGACCAAGGCCTTTGCCCGTCGTAAATCCGTCCTTCAAGGCTTGTTCGATATCGGCGATGCCCGGGCCGCGGTCTTCAAACACCAGCCGGACCCCGCGGCGCGCGGCATCTTCCACGATGTCGAGGCGCATCTCGCCGCCGCCGCCGTAGTCGAGCGCGTTGCGCGCAAGCTCGCTCGCCGCCGTGATGACCTTGGTCTGATCGACAAGACTAAGGCCGACCTCGATGGCTGCTATGCGGGTTTGCTGGCGTACTTTCACGACGTCATCGGAGGATTTTATCTCGACGCGCTCACTCCTCCTCGTCGGCATGCGTCTCCTCCAGCCGACTCTTGATCAGCGCCATGCCGCGCTCGACGTTGAGGGCGGTCTTCACGCCGGTGAGCGAGAGCCCAAGCTCGACCAGCGTGATCGCAACCGCCGGCCGCATGCCGACCACGACGGTCTCGGCATCGAGGATGCGCGACACCGCGGCGATATTGTCGAGCATGCGCCCGATGAAACTATCGACGATTTCCAGTGCGGAAATGTCGATGAGGACGCCCTTCGCCGCGTAGGCGACGATCTTGCTGGTGAGGTCTTCTTCGAGCGCGGTCGCCAGGCGATCGTGCATGTCGACCTGAATCGTGACGAGCAATGCGTCGCCGAGCTTCAGGATTGGAATTCGATCCATTGTTACTCGCTTTTTTCAGCCGAAGTCTTATCTTTGTTCTTCTCTGCCTCGGCCGTCTTCAATTTCACAACGGTCCGGCCCGTCCGCTTCAGTGCCACCGCCAACGCATCGGCGAGCGTCGCCTTCGACACGACATTCAACTCGACGCCGAGATGCACCATGGTTTGCGCAATCTGCGGGCGGATGCCGCTGATGATGCAATCGGCGCCCATGAGACGCGCCGCCGCCACTGTCTTGATAAGATGCTGCGCCGTCAGCGTATCGACGGTCGGCACGCCGGTGATGTCGATGATGGCGATTTCCGCGCTGTCGGCGACGATGTGCTGGAGCAGGTTCTCCATCACGACTTGCGTCCGCTCGCTGTCGAGCGTGCCGATGACCGGAAGCGCCAGGATGCCCTGCCAGAGTTTGACAACCGGAGTCGACAATTCGGTGATTTCGCGCTGCTGCCGAGAGATCAATTCCTCACGGCCTTTTTGATACATTTCGAACGTGTAAAGCCCGAGATCGTCGATGAGTGTGGTGACGGACCAGGTCAGTCTGGCGATCTCGGCCGGCGATAGGTTCTTGTCGCGGTTCAGCGTATTGAACAGCGGCTGCTTCAGCGAGAACACGAAAGTCGCGGTCTCGGTCGGCGAGAAGCCTTGTTGGGCGCGCGACCGCGACACGGTGTTAAGAAAATCCCTGGCCGGATTGTAGGCGGCATTGGCGGCATCGTTGCCGCCCTTGGCGAGCCCGTCGCGGAACAGGTGCAGAAACTCCTTCGACTGAGTGAGCAGCTCGGATTCCGTCATGCGGCCGGTTTGCAACGTGCCGGCGCGCTTCTGCAGCTCGACCCATTCCGGAAGAATTTCTTTTTCGCTCTTGTCGACCATAGCGGCGACAGTGCCGGTTTCGTTTGCTGCCATCGTTCTCTCCGAAGCGCGTTATGAGGAAAAATTGCCCCACCGAATTCGGTTGGACCCAACCACAGGAACCAGGACGGTGGCAACCGTAACGCCCGACAACCGTTACGTCTTTTGACGTGAGTCAACGCGTGAGCGAGCTTTGAGTTCACTACCGCGCCTAACAAATGTCCCGGAAAAGCCGCCGAACACGGAACCAAGGCGCCAAGTCGGAGTTGTGACTCGGGGATGACCAGGGGCCTTCGTGAAATTCTCAATAGAGATGATCCGCGCCCGAGCGGGCTCGCGGGCGGAAGTCTTGCATCGTGCAACGGTCGATGACCTCAATTTGAAACGCGCGCTAGCCCGCGCCGAGCGGATGCTGCTGATCTGGCGGCGACGGGGCGCGACAAGGGTTCGAATTTCAAATCATCGCGGCGAAGAGCTGCAGGCTTGGGATGTCTCTTGGCGGGGCGGCTCAGCAATGCGTCCGTCGAGAAATGCTAATAAACCGGATCGCGGACTTTCAGGCCGGCGTCGATGCGGATGATCTCGCCGCTGATATAAGAGGCTCGATCGGAGGCGAGGAAGGCGACCATGTCTGCCACCTCGTCGACGCGGCCCGGGCGCCCGATCGGAAAGCGCTTGTACAGTTCCGGCCATTTGTCCTTGCTGCCAAGCTCGCGCTCGGCGACCCGTTCGGCGCCGCGCCGATGGCGGTCGGACATGATCGGTCCCGGATTGATGGCGACGATGCGCACCCCGTCGCGCATGCTCTCGCCGCCGAGGCATTGCGTGAACATGACCAGCGCGGCGTTGCCGCAGCAGGTCGCGATGTATTTCGGTTCGGGCCGTTCGCCGGCCATGCCGACGATGTTGATGATGACGCCGCTCTTGCGTTCGGTCATGCGCGGCAGGATCAAGCGAGTGAGATCGATATAGCCGAACACCTTGAGATCCCAGCCTTGGCGCCAGGCTTCGGGTGTCACTTCCTGGAGCGAGCCGCGCGGGATGGCGCCGGCATTGTTGACCAGGATGTCGCAATGCCCGGCGACGTCCGCCAGCGCCTTGACGTTCTCGTGCTTCGACAGATCGAAGCCGTGGGTTTCCACCTTGACGCCATGCGCCTTGCCCAAATCCGTGGCGAGCTGCGCGAGCTTTGCGGTATCAGTCGCCGTGAGAATGAGATTGCAGCCTTCACCGGCCATGACTTTGGCGATGGATTCGCCGATGCCGCGAGACGCGCCGGTGATCAGGACAGTACGGCCCTTGAGATTGAGCTCCATGGATGCGCCTTCTGATTTTGAAGAGATGAGACCGTTATTCGGCCGAGTGAACGGTGACAGCGTGAGGGCTAATCGGGCTGGATACCGGCCGCTTTGATCTGCCGCGTCCAATATTCGGTGTCGTCGCGGATGAACTGGGCGAACTGGGCTGTCGTCATGTCGTCGCGTTCCATCGTATTAATGCCGTAGATCTTCTTCATGGCCGGAGTGTCGAGCACGCGCGTCAGATCGGTTCTGATCTTGGCAACGACGGCGTCTGGAAGTTTGGCGGGGCCCAACACGCCCCACCATGCGCCGGTCGAAAATCCCGGCACGCCCGACTCCGCGACAGTCGGAAGATCCGGCCGCGCTTTCGAACGATGCGGACCGGCTGCCGCGATGATCCTGACATTGCCGGCGTCGGCCTGCGCAATCGCGCCGCTCAGATTGGCGATCATGACCGCAACCTCGTCGCGGATGAGCGCGTTATAGGCCGGCGTCGCGCCGCGATAGGGGACATGCGTGAGCTGGACGCCGGTGCGCCGCTTGAAGTCCTCCATGGCGACGTGCGCATAGGAGCCGACGCCGAACGAGCCGTAGTTCAGCTCGCCAGGTTTCGATTTGGCGAGCGCGATGAGCTCCTGCACCGTATGCACGGGAGACTTGCCCGGCACGATCATGACCGGCGTGACCTCGCCGAGCATGAAGATCGGCGTAAAATCCTGCAGCGGATCGTAATGCACCTCGCGGTGGAGCTGCGGCGCCGCCGTGATGCCGCCGTTGCTGACGATGCCGAGCGTGTAGCCGTCCGGGTCCGCTTTGGCCACGATCTCGTCGCCGAGCATCTCGTCCGCTCCGGGGCGATTGTCGATGATCACCGGCTGGCCCCAGGCTTCCGACAGTGCCTGCGCGATGGCGCGGGCAAGGACGTCAGTGACGGCGCCGGGCGACGTCGGAACGATGATCCGGACGGTGTGGCTTGGATAGCGATCTTGTGCGCAAGCGCCGTCGCTCAACAGCGCGAGCGAGGCGGCGACACCAAACAACGCGGCTACGATACGCATGTTTCTCTCTTCATTGGTACAGCGCGAATATTTCGCGTGCGAGCGAGGCGCGCATGATCTCGACCGGCCCGCCGGTGATCATGAAGCTGCGCGACTGTCGCCACATGCGCTCGATCGGCATTTCGGTCGCGGTGCCAAGCCCGCCGTGAATCTGCATGCAGCGGTCGGCCGCCTCGTAGCCGAGTTCGGTGCAGAAAATCTTGATCATGAACGTGTCGTGGCGCTCGAGCGTGCCGTTATCGAATTTGCAGGCCGTGCGATAGGTCAGCAGCTGCCCGGCCTGGAGCTTGGTATAGAGATCGGCGACGATGAATTGCACGGCCTGCCGCGTGTCGAGCGTGCGGCCGAAGGTCGAGCGCTGCTTGGCATAGCTCGTGATCATCTCGAGGCAGCGCGCAGCGACCCCCAATCCACGCGCCGCCTGGATCACGCGATTGGCGTTGATCCACTTTTGCGCGGCCTTCATGCCGTCGCCTTCGGCGCCGACGCGGTTCTCGACCGGCACTTTCACGTCGTCGAGGGCGATCTCGTATGTGACGTCGCCCATCATGTGCACGGTCCGGCCGGCAATCGAGACGCCGGGCGTATTCATGTCGACAAGAAACACGGTGAGGCCGCCGCGCGAGCCCTTGCTGCGATCGGTGGCGGCGACAAGCTGCAGGAAGTCGGCGCCTTTGGCGTGGGCGATGAAACGCTTGTAGCCGTTGATCACGTAGTGATCGCCGCTGCGCACGGCGGTGGTCCGCATGCCGCCTGGATCGGCGCCAGCGTCCGGCTCGGTCTGCGCGAAGGCCGTGCTCTTTTCGCCGCGCAGCACGGGGTGCAGGTAGCGCTCTTTCTGTTCGTCCGACAGCGCCAGCAGGATCGAGCGCACCTCCGGACCGAAAATGCCGGGACCGCGGGCCGGCAGGGCGACGGTGCGCGCGAGCTCCTCGTTGATCACGGTCAGCGCCAGCTGGCTCAAATCCTGGCCACCGTATTCGGCGGGAACCTCGAGCAGCCACAGGCCGAGCTCGCGGGTCTTCGCTTCAAGCCGCTTGCGGATGTCCGGCCTGAGGTCGGGGCCGTCCATCGCCTCCATTTCGATCGGAATCAATTCGTTGTCGACGAAGCGCCGAACGGTCTCCTTCAGCATCCGCAGCTCGGAGGGCAATTCGAAATCCATCGCTGTCGTGCCTGCCGCCGGCGCTCCCTGGATGCGCGAAAAAGCCGTCGCGTTTGTTGTGTTGATCTGTGCGTTCAAAAAAGCCTAGAGGTATCGCGGGCCGCGCGTCAATCGTTCCGGCGAATGCGCGGGGCGGCACATCGTCAATGCTGCAATGCTCACGTTGATTGACGAATCAATATTGAACCGGCGCGGCAAATCGCAACTGAAGATGGAGCGTTAGTCCGATGCCAGCATCCACCGCGCTCGAAACGCTCACGGTGCTTGACCTCACCCGCGTGCGGGCCGGGCCCACATGCGTGCGTCAGCTTGCCGATTGGGGCGCCAAAGTCATCAAGATCGAAATGCCGGAAGAAGGCGGCGGCTCGACGCAGACGGATTTTTCCGCGCGCCACGAAGCCGACTTCCAAAATCTGCATCGCAACAAGCGCGGCATGACGCTCAATCTCAAGAGCGAGCAGGGAGGCGATGTGCTGCGGCGGATGGTCGCGCAAGCCGATATCGTGGTCGAGAACTACCGGCCCGACGTGAAGCACCGGCTCGGCATCGACTACGAGAATTTGAGCAAGATCAATCCGCGGCTGATTTATGCGAGCATTTCCGGCTTCGGCGAGGACGGACCCTACAAGGATCGTCCCGGCGTCGATCAGATCGCGCAAGGCATGTCGGGATTGATGTCGGTCACCGGCGAGCCCGGGCGCGGCCCGATGCGCGCCGGCACCGCGCTTGCGGATTTGTCGGCGGGGGCTTTTGCCGCGATGGGAATCCTGGTCGCGCTTTATGAGCGCGAGCGCTCCGGCCGCGGCCAATGGGTGCAGACCTCGCTGTTGCAGGCGCAGATTTTCATGCTGGACTTCCAGGCGGCGCGCTACCTGATGTCGGGCGAAGTCGCCGGCCAGGCGGGCAACAATCATCCGACCGGCGCGCCGACCGGCGTATTCAAGACCAAGGACGGCTACGTCAACATCGCGCCGACGCCGGTGATGTGGAAGCGGTTCTGCAAATCGATCGGGCGCGAAGATCTCATCGATCATCCCGACTACGCCACGCCGAAAGACCGGCGCCGCAATCGCGATGCGCTCAACGGCGTGATCGGCGAAATCATCGTGACGATGACGACAGCAGCTGTGGTGGACAAGCTCAATGCCGACGGCATTCCGTGCGGCCCGATTTATTCGATCGATCAGGCCTTCGCCGATCCGCAAGTTCGCCATCTCGGCATTGCGCAAACTGTCGCGTCGCCCGCTCTCGGCGAGATCACGCTGGTCGGTCAGCCGTTCACGCTGAGCCGCACGCCGAGCCAACTGGTCACGGGCGCGCCGGAATACGGCGAACACACCGACGCGGTCCTTGCCGAATTCGGCTATTCCAAAGACGAGATCGCGCAGTTGCGGCAGACCGGCGCGGTTTGAACAGCGATCCGAGTGAAGAGCGGGCCAACCTGAAGAACGATCCATGGGCGAGTTGAAGCAATTGCAGGCGGCGGACGGTCATCGGTTCGATGCTTATCGCGCCGATGCTGCGGGCGCGGTCAAAGGCAGCGTGGTCGTGCTGCAGGAGGCGTTCGGCGTCAACGCGCATATCCGCGCGCTCTGCGACGACTACGCCAGGCGCGGCTATCACGCAGTCGCTCCGGCGCTCTACGACCGCCAGCGCCGCAACGCCGCTTTCGGCTACGATGCCGAAGGGCTCGAACAGGCGAGGGCGCTACGCCGCGGCCTCGATTACGAAAAAGTCCTATTGGATGTCGAAGCGGTCGCGGCGAGCCTGCGTGACGACGGCAAGGTCAATGTCGTCGGCTTCTGCGTCGGCGGCTCGGCCGCCTGGCTCGCGGCGTGCCGGCTGCGCATAGATGCGGCCTCTTGCTACTATCCGTCCGATATCGCCAAGCAACTCGGCGAGGAACCACGCTGCCCGGTCATCATGCACTTCGCCGAGCGCGACCATTTCATTCCGATGCCGACGGTCGAAGAATTTCGCCGCAGGCACCCGTCCATTCCGGCATTCGTGTATCCGGCCGATCACGGCTTCAATTGCGCAGATCGCAGCCACGGCTACGATGCCGTGAGCGCGCAAAGCGCGCTGGAGCGGACGCTGGCGCTGTTCGACGGCTACAGTGCCGACGCGCGCTAGAACGGATTGATCTGCCGCGGCAGTAATCCTCAACTGTGACCTTGCTGGTGCGATTGATAAGCGGGAAACGGCTGAAAGCCGACCGCTGAATCGTACCAGCTTGGATGCCGTGTCGTCGCGCCCTTATGACCGCATTTCGTGCAGCGGGCACACTGGCGCAATACGTCGCTCGGCGCATCTGGTCCCCAAAGGATCACAGCCGCGGCAAAGGCAAACGGCGCTTGATGTTGGCAGCATTCGCAATGCAGCCAGCACCACGGATGAGCGCGCTGCAATTGCCCAAGTGTCGGACGCGGACCGGGCGGGGATTTGTGCGTGCGGCGGCTCTGCCAGTAGGCAAGATCGCGGAGGGAAAGGTAGGGGGGTTCGCCGCTCATCGGCGAGTCAGATGGCGGTTTCGGAAAAAGATTCCAGCCGCTAGATTTTGTGCCTAAATGAAAGAGGCCGCCAACTGAGGCGGCCTTAGGGTTTGCTGCTTGAGGGCGCTCAACCGCGCCAGTTGAAACTCCTGCGATGCCCTCTCCCGCAGGGGGAGAGGGCGCGCGGTCAGCGTCGCGACAATAGTTTTGGTAGGGAGAAGGAGCGCCGATGCGGTTAGACGTCGAGCGACGCCTCGTCGGCGAATTCGGCGCGTTCCTGGATGAATTCGAAACGCGCTTCGGCCTTGGTGCCCATCAGCCGCTCGACGGCCTTTTCGGTGTCCTTGCGGTCGTCGGGGATCAGCGTGACGCGAAGCAGCGTGCGCTTCTTCGGGTCCATGGTGGTTTCCTTGAGCTGCGCCGCCATCATCTCGCCGAGCCCCTTGAAGCGGCCGATCTCGACCTTCGCGTTGGCGTGAAATTCCTTTTTCAGGATTTCGTCGCGGTGCTTGTCGTTGCGGGCATAAAAAATCTTGCCGCCATGCGACAGCCGATAGAGCGGCGGCACCGCGAGATAAAGATGACCGTGGTCGATGAGCTGCGGCATCTGCCGGTAGAAGAAGGTGATGAGCAGCGAAGCGATATGGGCGCCGTCGACATCGGCGTCGGTCATGATGATGACGCGGCCGTAGCGCAGGTCCTCGTCGCGGTAATGCACGCCGGTGCCGCAGCCGAGCGCCTGCGCCAGATCGGCAAGCTGCTGGTTCTGCGCCAGCTTGTCCTTGCCGGCCGACGCCACGTTGAGGATCTTGCCGCGCAACGGCAGGATCGCCTGTGTGGCGCGATCGCGCGCCTGTTTGGCGGAGCCGCCGGCGCTGTCGCCTTCGACGACGAACAGTTCCGAGTTCTCGGTGGCGCTATTGGTGCAATCGGCGAGCTTGCCCGGGAGGCGCAGCTTCTTCACCGCGCTCTTGCGGGCGACATCTTTTTCCTGGCGGCGGCGGATACGCTCCTCGGCGCGCTCGGCGACGAAGTCGAACAGCTTGTTGGCCTGCAGCGGATTGCCGGCGAGCCAGTGGTCGAACGGGTCCTTGATTGCCTGCTCGACGATCTTCTGCGCTTCGGCGGTGGCGAGGCGGTCCTTGGTCTGGCCCTGGAATTCGGGCTCGCGGATGAACACCGACAGCATGGCGCCGGCGCCCACCATCACATCGTCCGAGGTGATCGAGGCGGCGCGCTTGCCCTGGCCGACGCGTTCGGCGTGATCTTTCAGGCCGCGCGTCAGTGCCGCGCGCAAGCCGGATTCATGGGTGCCACCGTCCGGCGTCGGAATGGTGTTGCAATAGGAATTGAGAAAGCCGTCGGCGTCCGCGGTCCAGGCCACCGCCCATTGCGCCGCGCCGTGCGCGCCGGCCTTCTTCGCGGTGCCGGAGAAAATCTCGGGATGTACCAGCGTCGCGCTGGCGAGCGTCTCCGACAGATAGTCCTTGAGGCCGTCGGCGAAATGGAAGGTCGCTTTCTCCGGCACGTCATCGACGCCGTGCAGCAACTCCTTGGCGCAGGACCAGCGGATTTCGACGCCGCCGAACAGATAGGCTTTCGAGCGCGTCATCTTGAACACTCGCTCGGCCTTGAAATGCGCCTTGGGTCCAAAGATCTCGGGATCCGGGCGGAAGCGGATCTTGGTGCCGCGGCGGTTGGGCGCCTTGCCGGCGTCCTGCAACTTGCCCTTTGGCGTGCCGCGCTCGAACACCATGCGATGAAGCTTCTGGCCGCGCGCGACTTCGACTTCGAGCCGTTCGGACAGCGCATTGGCGACGGAGACGCCGACGCCGTGCAGACCGCCCGATGTTTCGTAAACTTCGGAATCGAATTTGCCGCCGGCATGCAGCGTGCACATGATCACTTCGAGCGCGGACTTTTTCGGGAATTTCGGATGCGGATCGACCGGAATGCCGCGGCCATTGTCGTTGACGGTGAGGAAGCCGTCGGCTTCGAGCTCGACTTCGATCCAATCGGCATGCCCGGCGAGCGCCTCGTCCATGGCATTGTCGATGACTTCGGCGAACAGATGATGCAGCGCCTTCTCGTCGGTGCCGCCGATATACATGCCGGGGCGGCGGCGCACCGGCTCGAGCCCTTCCAGCACCTCGATGTGACGCGCGGTATAGCCTTGCTCGGCCGAGGAGCCGCGCGAGGGGGCGGCGCTGCGCCGCGCGCTGCTACGCCGGCCTTCGGCCACGCCCGCGAACAGGTCGCCGGTCTTGGCGGCCGACGTCTTCGCCACCGTCTTGGCCACCGCTTTCGCCGACTTCGCAGGCTTGGAGGATTTCGTTGTCTTTCCCACGGCTTGTCCCGAGTGTCCTATCCTAAAATCTAATCGATATGGCGTGCCGGTTGCGGCCGGCAATGGCTGCCGAATCATTTCCGGCCAGATTTTCAACTATGCCACCGGGACGGCAAAAGCATGAGCACAGACAGGAGCGAGCGCCGGCCGATTGACGGGTGGAACCGGCAGCCTTATATCCGCGCCCATGAACTTGCCGTTTACGAGCATTTTGACGTCTCGCCGCCGCCGCCGTCGTGTGGCGGCACGGCTGCGCGCTCGCGCGTAAGTTCTCGTGCCGCCGGGTTCCGCGGCCGTCATCTTGAAGTTCATTCAATCCTGATAATCTGCCCGCGGTTTCCGGCCTGACGCGTTCTTAAACAGCGCGTTCTTAAACTGCGTATGAGTCAAAGAGGATTCGATCATGTCTGCGAAAGCGAAAATCGGCGTGCTCGGCGCTTCCGGTTATACCGGCGCCGAATTGGTGCGGCTCCTGCTTCGGCATCCTCATGCCGAAATCGTTTTGCTCACCGCCGATCGTCGTGCCGGCAAGCCGATGTCGGACGTGTTTCCGCAATTCGCGCCGTTCGATCTGCCGACACTGACCTCGATCGAGACGGCGGACTTCAAATCGCTCGGGCTCGATGTCGCTTTCTGCGCGCTGCCGCACGGCACGACGCAGAAGGTGATCAAGGATCTGCTCGCCAAGGCGCCTGCAACCAAAGTCGTCGATCTCTCGGCGGATTTCCGGCTGTCCGATCCGGCGGCTTACGCGCGCTGGTACGGCCATGAGCATTTCGCGCCGGAACTGCAGAAGGAAGCGGTCTACGGTCTCACCGAGGTCTATCGGTCGGACGTGAAGAAGGCGCGACTTGTCGCCAATCCCGGTTGCTACACGACGTGCTCCGAACTGCCGCTGATCCCGCTGCTCAAGGCGAAGGCGATCAACCCGGACGAGATCGTCATCGACGCCAAATCCGGCATGACCGGCGCGGGCAGGGCGGCCAAGGAAGAGATGCTGTTCTCCGAAGTGTCCGAAGGCTTTCACGCCTATGGCGTCGGTCATCATCGCCACATGGCCGAGCTCGACCAGGAATTCTCCAAGGCCACGGGCCGCGAGGTGGTGGTGACCTTCACGCCGCATCTCGTGCCGATGAACCGGGGCATCCTTTCGACGATCTATGTGCGCGACGCGAAAGCATCGCCGCAGGATCTTCATGCGATACTTTTAAAGTCCTACGCGAACGAGCCGTTCGTGCATGTCCTGCCGTTCGGGGCGGTGCCGCAGACCCGGCATGTGCGCGGCTCGAACATGACCTTCATCGGGGTTGCGGCCGATCGCATTGCCGGCCGCGCCATCATCTGCTCGACGCTCGACAACCTGACCAAGGGCGCATCAGGCCAGGCGGTGCAGAACATGAATGCGATGCTCGGCTATCCGGAGGCCACCGGCCTCGATCAGGTCGCGCTGTTTCCGTGAAGGTCAAAAGACGGCTTTGCGACCGGCGCTTAGCTCTTGACCTTCACGTAACTTCCCGGCGCGTCTTCGATCGCCTTCAGGGCGCCGGCGCCCGGAACGCGGGCCGGGACCTCGGTCGGGCTCTGCCGGGTGATCCAAAGCAGCCAATCCGGCCACCACGAGCCGGCGTGCTCCTTGGCCTTGGCGAGCCAGCCGGCAATGTCGGCATTGCGCGGCTTCGGCCCGGTCCAATACTGGTATTTGCGCTTGGCCGGCGGATTGATGACGCCGGCGATATGGCCGGAGCCGGCGACGACAAAGCGCACATCGCCGCCGAAGCATTTCGAGCCGACCATCACCGAGCGGGGCGGTGCGATGTGATCCTCGCGGGTGGCGAGATTGTAGATCGGGATCTTCACCGCCTTGAGATCGATCAGGCTGTTGCCGAGCACCATCTTGCCCTTCGACAGCTTGTTGTCGAGGTAGCAATTGCGCAGATAGAACGAATGATTGGCGGCCGGCATCCGAGTGGCATCGGAATTCCAGTACAGCAGATCGAACGGGAAGGGCGCCTTGCCTTTCAGATAATTGTTGATGACATAGGGCCAGATCAGGTCGTTGGAGCGCAGCATGTTGAACACGCCCGCCATGGCGCTGCCTTCCAGATAGCCATGCTCGGCCATCTTCTTTTCGATGGCCGCGACCTGCTCCTCGTCGACGAATATCTTGAGATCGCCGGCATGGGTGAAATCGACCTGCGCCGCGAACAAGGTCGCCGAGACGATGCGGTCGTCTTTTCGCGCCGCCATCGCCGCGAGTGTGACCGTGAGCAGGGTGCCGCCGACGCAGTAGCCGATCGCATGCACCTTGTCCTCGCCGATCGCATCCTTGATGGCGTCGAGCGCGGCGAGCGGGCCTTCTCGCACATAGTCCTCGAACGATTTTTGCGACAGGTGCTGGTCGGGATTGACCCACGAGATGACGAAGACGGTGAGTCCCTGATCGACGCACCATTTGATGAAGGATTTCTCCGGCGTCAGATCGAGCACGTAGAATTTGTTGATCCAGGGCGGCACGATCAGGAGCGGCCGCTTGAGCACGGTTTCCGTGGTCGGCTCGTATTGAATGAGCTGCATCAGCTCGTTCTGGAAAATGACCTTGCCCGGCGTTACCGCGAGGTCGCGGCCGACCTCGAATTTCGAGGCGTCGGATTGCCGGATCTTGAGCTCGCCGCCGCCGGCTTCGATATCCTCCGCCAGCATGCGCATGCCGCGGACCAGGTTCTCGGCACTGGAGCCGAACGTCTCGCGCAGCAATTCAGGATTGGTCAGCACGAAATTGCTCGGCGCGATCGCATTGACGATCTGGCGGACGTAGAACTCGGCCTTCTGCCGCGTGTGTGCATCGAGGCCGGCGGCATCGGCCACCAGCCGATCGGCCCATTGCGAGGTGAGGAGATAGAGCTGCTTGAGAAAATCGAAGAACTGGTTCGACGTCCATTCCGGATCGCTGAAGCGCTTGTCGGTCGGGGCCGGCGTGATGACGTCTTCGGTCGGCTCGCCGGTGAGTCGTTTGGCCGACGCGGCCCAGAGCTCGAGATAGGTTTTGCCGAGCCGGTTCTGCAATTCGGCGGTGCGCTGCGGATCGGACAGCCAATATTCGGCGACTTGACCCAGCGTCTTGGCGACCTCGCCGATCTCGGGGGCAAGGTCGTCGTGGATGCGGCCTTGCTCGCGCGGCCGCAGATAAGCGGCGAGCGCGCGGCCGCTTTGTTCCACGAGCCGCGCCAGATTGTGCGAGAATCGTTCGATGTCGGCAGCGCCGAATTTGAAAGGACCCGCGGCCATGCCGCCGGTGTCTGTCGCTCCGGCTTTCCCCGGCGACGCCGCCACAGCCGAATTTTTTGCAGCCGATTGCTGCGCCGGCGCGCTCACGGCGACGTCCGCCGTCGCAATGTTCTGCGCCGCTGTTTCTCCCGGCACCATGACGGGAGGCGTTTCCGGCTGCTGCGATGGTGATCGCAAAGCGCGTTCCTCACTGGCGAGAGAGTTTCGTCTCTCCGACGTTATTGGCCTTATCAACTTCGATGCACGAAAGACAACGCTTATCGCGGCCTTCGGGTCACGTGTGTGACCGCCGACGCCTCCACGCTGCGGTCGGGTGCGAAGACGGTCCTTTCTTTCGACATATTACCACTTTAACTTTGTAATTTGTGTGATGTCTCAGTTGTTTATCCTAAATTATTGAGGCTTAGCTTTTTTAGGATGAAGGCGAGGCGGGCAAAGCAGATCCGGCGCTCAAATCGAGAGCAAATAGGGTAAGCTCAGACGCGATCTGCAAGGGGCTATCGGAGACTGAAAGTGCAGCGGTCGCCAAGCGGAAGGACGCGCATGCGCGCGGGCTCTGTGCTCGCGCCTTTGGCGTTTCCGCGCGCGGCGCCCGCCGGCTTGATCCCGGGCTTGGCGCTCGCAACCGTGACGTGCCTGCTGCTCGCCGGCTGCTCGCCGGGAGCCGAGTTTCCCTCGCTGTTTCCGGCAGTCCACGACACGCCGCCGCCGCGCGCCGAGGTGCCGATGACTCCGCTTGAACTGCAAAAGGCCACCGAGGACCTGATCAGCGAGCGCGATCGCCTCAATGCCCAGGCGCCGCAGAATGCGCCGGGCAAAAACGCGACCAATACGACAAAGGACAAGGTCACCGGCTCCATCACGGCCAAGGGCGCGATCCCGAAGGGTGCTCCGCACCAGGCGACCGCCGCACCGCCCGCTACCACCGCCAGCGCCCAGGGTGCTGGCATGCAAGCGGCTGGTGCTGATCCCAAGCCGTGATATTCTGCCCTAAACCTCTGAATCGGGCCTAGAATTGGCCCTTAATCGATTAGGACGATCCGCGGGGACCCCCATGGAGGAATTTTATCGTATTCGCCGCCTGCCGCCTTACGTGTTCGAGACGGTCAATCGTGCCAAGGCGGCCGCGCGCAATGCCGGTGCCGACATCATCGATCTCGGCATGGGCAATCCGGATTTGCCGGCGCCGGCGCATGTTGTCGACAAGCTCAAAGAGGTGATCGGCAAGTCGCGCACCGACCGCTATTCGGCGTCGCGCGGCATTCCCGGCCTGCGCAAGGCGCAAGCCGCCTATTACGCGCGCCGTTTCGGCGTGAAGCTCAATCCGGACACGCAAGTCGTCACCACGCTCGGCTCCAAGGAAGGCTTCGCCAATGTCGCCCAGGCGATCACCGCGCCTGGCGACATCATCATTGTGCCGAACCCGACCTATCCGATCCACGTCTTCGGCTTCCTGATGGCCGGCGGCGCCATCCGCTCGGTGCCGGTCGAAGCCAACGACGCCTTCTTTGGCGCGCTCGAGCGCGCCGTGTCGCACTCGATCCCAAAGCCGATCGCGGTCGTGGTCTGCTACCCGTCCAATCCGACCGCCTGCGTCGCCACGCTGGACTTCTACCGTGAGCTTGTGGCTTTTGCGAAGAAGCACTCACTCCTCGTGCTGTCCGATCTCGCTTACGCCGAGGTCTACTTCGACAACGATCCGCCGCCGTCGGTGCTGCAAGTGCCGGGCGCGATGGATGTCGCGGTCGAATTCACCTCGATGTCGAAGACCTATTCGATGCCGGGATGGCGCATCGGCTTTGCCGTCGGCAATGAGCGGGTCATCGCCGCTCTGGCCCGGGTCAAATCCTATCTCGATTACGGCGCATTCACCCCGGTTCAGGTCGCGGCTACCGCGGCGCTCAACGGGCCTGACGACTGCATCAACGAGATGCGCGCCATTTACCGCCGCCGCCGCGAGGTCCTGGTCAATTCCTTCGCTCGCGCCGGCTGGCATGTGCCCGCGCCCAAGGCCTCGATGTTCGCCTGGGCGCAGATCCCCGAGCCGTTCCGCACGCTGTCGACCATCGATTTCGCCACGCTTCTGGTCGAGAAGGCATCGGTCGCCGTCTCGCCGGGTGAGGGCTTCGGCGAGCATGGCGAGGGCCATGTGCGCATCGCACTGGTCGAGAACGAGCAGCGGATTCGCCAGGCGGCGCGCAATATCCGGCGCTTTCTTGAAACAGGGCCGGAAATGCTGCACAACGTCGTTCCCCTTGCGACGCGGCGTTAGTTCGGGCGTCGTTTCCGCGCAATTTTGAGCGACGCTATGGCGCAGCCGCTGAAAGTCGGTCTTGCCGGGCTTGGTACCGTCGGCAGTGCCGTGGTGCGGCTCTTGGAAGAGGGCCGCGACAAACTGGTCGCGCGCTGCGGTCGGCCGATCGAGGTCGTGGCGCTCAACGCGCGCACCCGCGGCAAGAAGCGCGACTTCGACGTGAAGGACTTCCGCTGGGTGTCCGACCCGGTGGCGCTGGCGCGCGATCCGCAGATCGACGCCTTTGTCGAAGTCATGGGCGGGGCGGGCGATCCGGCCAAGAGCGCGGTCGAGGCGGCGCTGGCCGCCGGCAAGCCGGTCGTCACCGCCAACAAGGCGCTGCTAGCCGCGCACGGCCAGAAACTCGCGGCGCTTGCCGAGCGCAACAGCGTGGCGCTGAATTTCGAAGCCGCCGTCGCCGGCGGCATTCCGATCGTGAAGACCTTGCGTGAGGGATTGAACGGCGCGTCGTTCACGCGGATCTACGGCATCCTCAACGGCACCTGCAATTACATCTTGTCGCGCATGGAGTCGGACCGGTTGCCGTTCGACGAAATCCTGCGTGACGCGCAACGGCTCGGCTACGCCGAAGCCGATCCTACCTTCGACGTCGAGGGCCACGATACCGCGCAGAAGCTTGCGATCCTGGCGAGTCTTTCCTTTGGGACCAAAATCGACCCGAAGGCGATCTATGTCGAAGGCATTTCCTCGATCACGCTCGCCGATCTCGATGCCGCCAGCGATCTCGGCTATCGCGTCAAGCTGCTCGGCGTCGCGGTGAAAACCGACGAAGGCATCGAGCAGCGCGTGCACCCGACCATGGTGCCGAAAGAATCCGCGATCGCGCAGGTCATGGGTGTGACCAATGCGGTCACAATGGATGCAGATGGCCTGGCGCCGATCACGCTGGTTGGTCCTGGCGCCGGCGGCGCCGCGACCGCATCGGCGATCATCGCCGATCTTGCCGATATTGCGCGCGGCGTGCGCTCCGCGCCGTTCGGCCGACCGGTGGCGCGCATGCTGCCCAACCGCAAGGCGCCGATGCAGCACCACGAGGGCGGCTATTATATCCGCCTGCTCGCGCGCGACCGGCCCGGCACCGCGGCCACAATTGCGCATCGGCTGGCGGAGCAGAAAATATCGCTGGAATCGATCGTGCAGCGCCACCCGGTCGGCTCGGCCGGCGCCGCGCGGCCCGGGCGTTCCAATGAGGCGGTTCCGGTCATCATGACGACCTATGCCACCAGTGAAGATGCCGTCCACAAAGCGCTGGACGCGGTCCGCCGCGACCGCGTGGTGTCCGGCAAGCCGCAAGTCATCCGTATCGAGAAGAACTAGCGCGTCTTTTGTCAGCGCGTTGTATGGAGATTGGTCCCATGTCAGCCTCGTCATCGAAATCCGCGCACGCCTATGCCGGCATCGAACGCATCATGTCGATCGAGATCGCGCGGGTGACCGAGCTTGCGGCGGTGGCAGCGGCGCGGCTGCGCGGGCGGGGGCTGGAGAAGAAATCCGACGGCGCCGCCGTCGACGCCATGCGCCGGGAACTCGGCGGCCTTTCGATCGACGGCACTGTCGTGATCGGCGAGGGCGAGATGGACGAAGCGCCGATGCTCTATATCGGCGAGAAAGTCGGCAACAAAACCGGACCCAAAGTCGATATCGCGGTCGATCCGCTCGAAGGCACGACGCTGTGCGCCAAGAACATGCCGGGCGCGATCGCAACGCTTGCCATGGCCGAAGCCGGCACGCTGCTGCACGCGCCTGACATCTACATGGACAAGATCGGCATCGGTCCGGGCTATCCCAAAAATGTGGTCGATCTCGACGCGCCGGCCGATGTCAACATTCTTAATCTCGCCAAGGCCAAGGGCGTGAAGCCGGAAGGCATCACCGCAATGATCCTGGATCGCCCGCGCCATGCCGACATCATCGCCGCGGTGCGCAAGGTCGGCGCCGCGGTGAGCCTGATCAGTGACGGCGACGTGGCCGGCGTCATCCACACCGCTGATCCGGACAAGACCGGTATCGACATCTATCTCGGCATCGGCGGCGCGCCGGAGGGCGTGCTGGCGGCGGCGGCGCTCAAATGCATCGGCGGACAGATGCAGACGCGACTTGTCATCGACACTGATGAGAAGCGCGAGCGCATCGCCAAAATGGGCATCAAGGATCCGCGCAAGAAATACGGCATCGACGATATGGTGAGCGGCGATTGCCTGTTCGCGGCGACCGGTGTCACCGACGGCCCCATGCTCCGGGGCGTGCATTTCGGCAAGGGCGTGATCGAGACGGAGACCGTGGTGATGCGTTCGGCCACCGGCACGGTGCGCTGGATCCGTGCCGAGCACCGCAAGCTTGATAAATTCGACTAGCGCCTTATTTGTTGCGGATACCTGCGCACGGCGCAGGCGGCACGGCCGAATTCGCACTAAAATCGTACATGGCTGAGAATCGCCTTTTCCTTGGCGTCGAGAATTCGGCGACCGGACGCGCATGGCGCGATCGGCTCGACGAACGCGGCTCCGCGCGCGCGCTCGCCATCGCCCAGCGCCACGATCTTCCTGAACTGCTCGCGCGTATCATCGCCGGCCGTAATATCGAGGCCGATGCGGTGGAGGCGTTTCTCGATCCGACCGTCAAGCAAGCGATGCCCGATCCCTATGTGCTCACCGCGATGGAGGCGGCGGCCACGCGGATCGCCGACGCGGTGGAGCAGGGCGAACGCATCGCCATTTTCGGCGATTACGATGTCGACGGCGCCACCTCGGCGGCGCTCTTGGCGCGTTATCTGCGCTTGTGCGGCGTGGATCCGATCATCCACATCCCCGACCGGCTGTTCGAAGGGTACGGTCCGAATGTCGAAGCGGTGCGCGCGCTGGCCGAGCGGGGTACGCGGCTTCTGGTCTGTGTCGATTGCGGCACCACCAGCATCGAGCCGCTGGAGGAAGCCAAGAAGCTCAATGTCGATGTCGTGGTCGTCGATCATCATCAGGCCGACGAGGTGTTGCCGCCGGCGCTCGCCATCGTCAATCCGAACCGGCGCGACGATCTCTCCGGGCTCGGTCATCTCGCCGCCGTCGGGCTGACCTTCATGACCGTCGTCGCCGTCAACCGCGTTCTGCGGCAGCGCGGCTTCTGGCGCGAGAGACCGGAGCCCGATCTGCTTGGCTTCCTCGACGATGTCGCGCTCGGCACCGTCGCCGACGTCGTGCCGCTGGTGGGCCTCAACCGCGCCTTCGTGGCCAAGGGCCTGATCTCGCTGCGCCGGCGCGAGCGTCCGGGGCCGGTGAGCCTGATGGATGTGGCGCGGCTGTCATCGCCGCCGGAAGCCTGGCACTTGGGCTTTCTGCTCGGGCCGCGCATCAATGCCGGCGGCCGCATCGGCCGCGCCGATCTTGGCGTCAAGCTTCTGATCGAAGACGATCCGATCGAAGCGGCGAAGATCGCTGCCGAGCTCGACCGCCTCAACCGCGAGCGGCAGGCCATCGAGCAGGACACGCTGGCCCAGGCGGAGGCGGAAGCGATCGCTGCGCTCGGCATCGAGGAGAAGGGCGCCGTCGTGGTCACTGCCGCCGACGGCTGGCACCCCGGCGTCGTCGGTCTGGTGGCGGCGCGGCTGCGGGAAAAGTTCAATCGCCCGGCATTTGCCATCGCGCTCGAGCCCGGCGGCATCGGCACCGGATCCGGCCGCTCGATGCCCGGCGTCGATATCGGCCGCGCCGTGCGGCGCGGTGTGACCGAAGGCATCTTGCTCAAAGGCGGCGGCCACGCCATGGCGGCCGGCGTCACTTTGCGCAAAGGCGCGCTCGCCGAGTGGCGCGCTTTTCTCGAGGCCGCGCTCGCCGCCGATGTCGAGATTGCGCGGCGGGCGAGCGGGCTTCTGATCGACGGCGCCGTGACCGCGGCCGCCGCCGATGCCGATCTGGTCAATATGATCGGCCGCGCCGGGCCGTTCGGCTCCGGCAATCCGGAGCCGGTGATCGCACTGCCGGCTCATACCGTGACCTATGCCGAGGAGGTCGGTCAGGCCCACATGCGGGTGCGGCTCAAATCGGCCGACGGGACCAGCGTCAATGCGATTGCGTTCCGCGCCTCGGGGGGCAAGCTCGGCGCCGCGCTGCGAGGCAGCCGGGGCCGGCAAATCCATGCCGCCGGCTCCTTTGCGCTCGACCGCTGGCAGGGCGAGGAACGGGTACAGTTTCGGATCACTGATATCGCGCCGGCCGAGCCGTTCACTGGGCACTGACGCAAAGCTGCATTTCGCCCTCGGCGTAACCGCGGCCTTGGCATGACCTACCTCGGGCGGCTATTGAGGGCGCAATTTCGGTTTGCGAGTTCAATCCAGGGAAGCGAAATGGCCAAGCTCAATCTCTCCGTCGCCGTCGGCGATTATGACCGCACCCGCGCACTGATCGACGGCAGCGTCCAGATCGACGGCGTCGATCCGGTCTATATGACGCTCGTGCCCGAGGAGATTTTCTTCCGCGCCTTTCGCGCCGCCGAGTTCGACATCTGCGAATTGTCGCTGTCGAGCTACACAGTCAAGACCGCGCAAGGCAATTGCCCCTATATCGCGGTACCGGCCTTCGTCTCGCGCGCCTTTCGTCACACCTCTGTCTATGTGCGCACCGACCGCATCAAGAAGCCGCAAGACCTCAAGGGCCGTAAAGTCGGTGTGCCGGAATATCAGCTCACCGCCAATGTCTGGGCGCGCTCGTTCCTTGAGGACGATTATGGCGTCAAGCGCTCGGACATTCACTGGATCCGCGGCGGTATCGAGGAGGCCGGGCGGCCGGAAAAGATCACGGTCAGTCTGCCCGCCGGCGTGAAGCTTGAGAATGCGCCGGAAGGCAAGACGATTTCGAAACTCCTGGAAGAAGGCGAGATCGACGGCTTCATCGCGCCGCGGCCGCCGACGCTGGTCGAGAAGGGGCATCCGCATATCGGCTGGCTGTTTCCCGATCCGGTGGCGGTGGCGAAAGACTATTTCAAGCGCACCGGCTTCTTCCCGATCATGCATGTGCTCGGCATCCGCCGCGAGCTTGCCGAAAAGCATCCGTGGCTGCCAGGTGCGGTCTACAAGGCGTTCGAGCAGGCCAAGGAAGCAGGCGTGCGGAAACTGTCCGACACGTCGGCGACCAAAGTGACGCTACCCTTCGTCGAGGAGCGCTTGAAGGAAGCGCGCGACCTGATGGGTCACGATTTCTGGTCTTACGGCGTCGAACCCAATCGCAAGGTGCTCGACTATTTCCTCGGCCAGCATCACGCCGAAGGCCTGTCGCCGCGCCGCGTGAAGGTCGAGGAGCTATTTCACCCCGCGACCTTCGAGACGTTCAAGCTGTAACGACGTCAGATCCGACCTGGAAAGCGGATGATGAAATTGTCGTGGTTCGGCATTTTCACCTTGGGCAGGGTCTGCGCGTTCATCACCTGATCCGGCGGGATCAGATTGTTGGCGGCGAAAATGTAAGCGCAGAGCGCGTAGACCTCGTCGTCGGAGAGCGTGTGCGGCGTCGGCCACGGCATGGCGCGGCGGATATAGTCGAACAGCGTCGTCGGCCACGCCCAGAAATTGGCAATGGTCTTGAGCGCCGCAACATCGCCGGTGAGCGGCGGATTGCCGACCAGTGCCGGATTGGGGCCGCCTTTGCCGTTGTCGCCGTGACAGAGGTTGCAGCCCTTATCGGCATAAAGCTTGGCGCCTTGCGCGGCGGTGCCGCTTCCGGGCGGGAGATTGCCGCCGTCCGGCATCACGCTGATGTCCCACGGCTTGATGTCGGCTTCGGTGATCGGCTTGCCCAATCCCGGCGTATCGCCGGCGCGCGCGACGGCGGCAGAGGCGAATATCAAAAGCGCGGCAGCGGCGAGCTTAGGCATAGACATGCTTGATCCCTCCGCTGCCGTCGATCGCCCAACAGGTGAGGCTGTTGTAATGCTGGTTGGGAAAGCCGAGCACGTTCGGCACTTTCTTGGCTTCGCCGCGCACGGCGATGAAATCGGCGCGCAGCGGCTGGACCGCGCCGGATTCATCAGTGGCGCGGCTGGTCAGCGTTGCCGGCTGGCCGTCCCAGCGCCACGGCATGCGGAAGCGCGTGAATGCCTTCGGGCTCACGGGCCCGTCGACAACCGCTTCGCCCCAGCTCTTGCCGCCGTCGGCAGAGACTTCGACCTTCTCGATGCGCCCCGCGCCGGAATAGGCGATGCCGGAAATCTCGTAGAAGCCGGCGCCTTTCAGGCTGTATCCGAACGAGGGGCGGGTGATGAAGGATTTCACCTCGTTGACGAAGTAGAATTTGTAGGCCTTGCCGTCGGGCAATAGCGGCGAGTAGTTGCGCGACTCGTAATAGGTCATCTGCGGCTGCTCGACGACTTTGAGCCGGCGCAGGAACTTGATGTTCATATTGCCTTCATAGCCGGGCAAGAGCAGCCGCATCGGATAGCCGTTGCCCGGCATCAGCCGCTCGCCGTTCTGATAGAGCGCGACGATCGCGTCGTCATAGGCCTTCTTCATCGGCACGCTGCGCGCCACCGCCAGCGAGTCCGCGCCTTCGGCGATCAGCCATTTGGCATTGCGATCGGCGCCGGCCTCATCGAGCAGGATCGACAGCGGCACGCCGGTCCATTCGGCGCAGGACGACAACCCATGCAACGCCTGCACCGTGGCCTGGATCGGCTCCGGCGAGAACATCGGCGCGCTGTTGCCGCCGCATTCGACGAAATGCTTGCGCGTCACCATCGGATAACGGCTGAGCGCCTCCATGGTGAATTCGAGCGGCTGCTTCACGAGACCATGGATGACCAGCGCGTGCTGGTCGGGGTCGATGTCGGGAATCCCCGAATGCAGGATGGTGAAGTGCACCGGATTCGGCGTGATCGTACCTTCGAGCATGTGCAGCGGCGCGCGCGCATGCTGGGTGCGCGCCTCGCCCTTGGGATTGCTCAAGGTGCGGGTCACTTTGGCTTCAAACCGCGACGGCTTTTGCAAGGTTGGCGTGACGTCGCCGGGCGCGCTGCTCCATTCCGGTTCTTCGAGCGGCGCGGCCGCGGTAAGGGCGGAAGCGGCGGTCAGCGCGCCGGCAAAGACAGCGCCGCCGCTCAGGAGCGCCCGGCGGTGCAGGAGACCGTTGCCCGCGACGTGTTCGAACCCATTTTGTTCGCTTGAAGTCGCGCCGGAGCCGCGCCGTGTTGTGCGCATGACGTCCCTCCCGATGTCGGAGCGCCGCTTTTTTCCGGCGCTCTCAATTCAGGCGGCAGCTTGTCACGTCCGCCTGATGTCGTCGAGGCGGGCAAACCGCGCCACCAGCGTATTGACGCCGATCGCCAGTACGAACAGCACGACGAGAATGGCGTAGAGCAACGGCATATTGAAACTGTTGTAGGCCTGGATCACCAGGAAGCCGAGGCCCCGGTTGGACAGTTTGGTTTCCGCAAGCAGCGTACCGATCAGCGCGACGCCGAGCCCAAGCCGCAGCCCGTTGACGATCGGATGGCGCATCGCCGGCAAATAGATCTTGGTCGCCATCTGCCAGGGATTGGCGCGGAAGCTGGTGCCGACACGGATCAGAACCGGATCGATCTGACGCATACCGGCGGCGACGCTGAGCGCAATCGGGAAAAAGCACGACACCGCGCCCATGGCGATCTTGGAGCCGCCGCCGACGCCGAACCACATGATCATCACCGGGAAGAACACGATCTTCGGCGTCGGGCTCAGATAATAGAGATAGGGTTCGAAGGCCTGCGCGATGAACCTGTTGCCGCCGACCACAAGACCGGCGACGACACCGCAAAGGCCGCCGATGGCAACGCCGATCGCGATCTCCTGCGCGGTAACGCCCAAATTCCAATAGAAGCCGCCTGTGGAGAGGAGCTTGGTGAGCGCGGCGCCGATCTCCGGCACCGACGGCACGACGCCGCGGTAGAACAGGCCGGACACCGCCATCAGTTGCCAGGCCGCGAGCACGAATACGACGATCGCGAGCCGCAGCAGCGTGACGCCCGACAACCAGGATCGCGCCGCAGGCGCGCGCGTTACGATCTCAGCCATCGCTCGGCTCGCTCAGTGACGATGAAGAAGACGATGCTGACCAGAACGACAAAGGAGATCGCGGCATAAGTGCCAGGCAGGTCGTAGCGCTCGGCAAGCTCATTGATGAGCTGGCCGAGGCCGCCGAAATTGATCAGGAACTCGACCGCGACTACGTTGATCAGCGCGAAGATCATGCCGAGCCGGATGCCGACGAAAATCGACGGCAGCGCCGACGGAAACAGAATCTTCCAGAATTGCTGCGCGGGCGTCAGATTGAAACTGCGCCCCACATTGATCAGCACCCGGCGCGTGGCCGCGAGGCCCTCGACGGTTTTCAGAATCACCGGCGGCAGGCCGGACAGGAAGGCGAGCATGATGATGGTCAGCGTGCTGCGCCCGAACAGGACCAGAAATAGCGGATAGGCCAGCACCAGCGGCGCCGACGCAAAGGCCGCGACCCAGGTTTCGCAGGCGCGGCGGATCAGCGGCACGCGATGCATCAGTGCGCCCAGCGCGATGCCGAAGAAGGTGAGGAGAAGGCTTGCGGCGAGGCATTCCCAGGCGGTTTGTGCAAGACGGCGTGGAATATCCTCTTCGGTGAAGACCCGGGCGAGACTGCCGATGACCTCCGAAGGCAGCGGCACGATGAAGCGATTGATGGCGCCGACGCGGACCAGGAGTTCGATCGCGACAAGAAACAGCACACCCGAGCCCAGTCCGACGACGGCCGGCAGCGCGCGCGGCGCGTTCAGCCGCATCGTGCTCATGACCGATGCTCCTGCGTATCATGCAGCTTGCGGGTTTCGTCTTCGACCATGCCGCGGCTCGCTTCTTCGCGCAGATCGCTCCAGATCTGCGCCACATAGCGGCCGAAGGCCTCGCTGGATACGATTTCGGACGAGCGCGGGCGCGGCAGGTTGATCTCGACCATGCGTTTCAGCCGTCCGGGCCGATAGGTCATCACCAGGATACGGTCGGCGAGTTGCACGGCCTCGGTGATGTTGTGGGTGATGAGCAAGGTCGTCTGCTTCAGCTCCTGCTGAATCTGCAGCACCTTGTCGCCCAGCAGAAGCCTGGTCTGTTCGTCGAGCGCGGCGAACGGCTCGTCCATCAGCAGGATTTTGGGTTCGGACGCGAGCGTGCGCGCCATGGCGACGCGCTGGCGCATGCCGCCGGAGAGCTCCGAGGGATAGCGCTTCTCGAAGCCGTGCAGCCCGACCATGGAGATGAAGTGTCGCGCCCGCTCGACGCGCTCCGCCTTCGGCATGCCGGAAATTTCGAGCGGGAAGGCGACATTGTCGACGACATTGCGCCAGGGAAATGTCGATTCCTCCTGGAACACCATGCCGATCGACGCATGCGGTCCGGTAATCCGCTCGCCGGCAACCGTGACCGCCCCCTGATAGCCGCTGAGGAGGCCGCCGAGCACGTTGAACAAAGTCGACTTGCCGCAGCCCGACGGCCCGATCACCGCCAGGAACTCGCCTGGCTTCACCTCGAACGAAATATGGTCGAGCGCGGTGACGCCGCCGTCATCGGTGGCGAAGCGCATGAACAGATCGTCGACGACAAGGATCGCCGGCTCCGTTTGCGGAGCCGGCACGACGCGATCGCTGGGCGCAGCGACGGCCATCGACGTCAGTTGCCGGCGCGAGTCATTGCAGCTGTCATCACGGCAGTGTAGCCCGGCTCGACGCGCACATCGACCACGGCAACGCGGCCGGCATCGACTTCGGCAATCGCTTTTTCCAGCACGCCCGGCAGGTCGCCTGCCTTGGTGACCGGGCCGAAGCCGACCGCACCCTGGGCGCGGCCCATGGCGGCGATGTCGACATCGGGATCGGACATGCGCTGACCGATCCATTTGTTTTCGACCGGGCGGTTGCGCGCCCGCGCCATGCGCTCCTGATGCAGTTCGTCGTTATAGAACGAGCGGTTGTTGGCGATGACGAAGAGGAGCGGGATCTTGTAGTGCACGGCGGTCCACACCGCGGTAACGCCCATAAGGAAATCGCCGTCGCCGCAGATCGCGATCGGCAGCCGGCCGGAGCCTTTCAGCGCCAGCGCCGCGCCGACCGAAATGCCTGGTCCGCCGCCGACACCGCCGCCGCCGTCGGAGCCGACGAAATCGAGCGGATGACGGAACGGCATCCAGCTGTCGTCCCAGGACAGCGGCAGATGCGTGTATGTGACCGGCCGATCGCCCAGCACTTTGCGCAAGCTGCGCGCGATGTTTTCGTTGGTGAAGCCCGCCGGCTCCTTGTCGACGATCTTGCGCGGTGTCGGCACGGCATGTGGCTTGGTGCTGGCGCCGATTTCCTTGACCAGTTCCGGCACCACCAGATCGGGATCGGCGGAGAGCAAAAGGTCGACCGGCGGCAGCGCTTGGTGATCCATGCTCCAGCCATTGTGGATGCGGTGATCGAGCGAAATCTGGATCACCTTGGCGCTCGGCGAGGGACCGAACCAGCGCAGTGCGCCGGCGAGATCGACCCAGTCGAGGCTGAGCACGACATCGACATCTTTCAGACCCTCGACGCCTTCCGGCGTCACCGCGCGCGGCGAGCCGAAATAGAGCGGATGGTCGGTCGGAAAGCTTGCGCCGATCTTGAGATCGCTCAGCACCCGCGCATTGAGCGCTTCGGCGAGCGCCACGCGCGCCTTCCAGGCTTCCGGATCGCGCGAGGCGCGGCCGGCCAGGATCAGCACCTGCTTGGCGCCTTTGAGCATTGCCGCCGCCTGCTTCACCTGCTCGGCAGGCGCCGCGGTCGAGATCTGCGGCATGTAGCGGGCGACGTCGATCGGCGGCAACGGCTCATTGACCTTGGCCTCCTGCACCTCGGCATCGAAATTGATATAGACCGGGCCCTGCGGAGCCGTGTTGGCGATCCAGGTGCCACGGAGGATGGCTTCGCGTGCCGCGCCGGGCGAGGCCGGCTGATCGTCCCACTTGGTATATTCACGGACCAGCGCGCCCTGATCGCGCGCGGTGTGGATCCAGTCGATCCAGGGCCGGCGTTTGACGGCATCGACCGGACCGGTGGCGCCGAGCACCACCATCGGCATGCGATCGCACCAGGCGTTGAACATCGCCATGGTGGCGTGCATCAGCCCGACGTTGGAATGTACCGCGCTCACCATCGCCTTGCCGGTCACCTTGGCATAGCCATGGGCGATGGCGACGGCTGCTTCCTCGTGCAGACAGAGCAGCATCTGCGGCTTCGAATTGCCGAGATAATTGACGATGCTGTCGTGCAGGCCGCGATAGCTCGCGCCGGGCGTCAGCGCGATATAGGGGATGTCGAGCGAGCTGAGCGCGTCGGCGATCACGTCCGAACCGAAGCCCGGTGCATTGGCGCCGGTCGGCGTCGGGCGCTCGACCGCGGCGACCGCCGGATCGGCGGCGTTGTGGGCTTGTGCGGTCGCGGATTTGGGCGGCGTCATGAACGTTCCTCACTTGCGGCTTTGGGAGAATTCGGGTGGGCCGCATCCAACAGGATCATGAGGCGGGAGGCAACCGGGCGAGGGGTCTCAGGCCTGCATAGCGGAAGGCCAAATCCATGCCGATTTGGTCCATGCCGAATTCGCGCACGGCCGCCGGAACATGCAACTCAAGAGCGGCGGCGCCGCGGAGAAGCGCCGGCGTGATGCTGGTGCGACTCGCCGCCGTGATGCCGCGCGCTTTCGCTGTGTGCCGGGGTGTCGTGATCGGCCGATCGTGCGCTGTGCTTGGCCGGCTCTTGCGCGGCTATCCGCTCGGTCTCGCAGACCCGGCGGAGGTGACCTTTGACGCGATGCGTCGTGCAGATCTCGGCCGATTTTTCCGGATGCGAGGGATGGCTGTCGCGCTCCGCCACTTTTTCGTGCGGCGCCGGTTCATGCGCGGCAGGTGGCTTCTCGGCCACGGCTGCAGGCGGAGGAGTGGGTGCGGTGGGCGGCTTCTCGGCCGTGACGGTTGGGGGAAGGACCGGCGGAGCGGCTGCAGTCTCCGGCGGCGTTGACGGGGAGTTAGCGGCGGCGACAGCATTTGGGCCAGCAGCACTGTCCGCACTGCCGGCGGCTCCAGATGATGCGACCGCAGCCGGAGCGGCAGGCACTTTGTGTGGCGTTCCCCACAGCGCGTCGACCCAGAACCCGTCGCTGGCGGTTGCCGGAGTTTCCGGCTGTGCATCGTTTACAGTCGCGGCATTGGAGGCCTGAGGCTGTCCCGTGCCCTCCAGTTTTTCTATCAATCGATCGATGCTATCGGCGAAGCTGTCGACTTTGAAATTCAGCGGGTCGTCATGACCGTTGCGGATGTCGGCATCGAGCGCCGCATGAAATGCCGGAATAAGCCAATAGCCGGCGCGGACGCTGACGACGGTATAGACGAGCGCAAGGCGATCGTATTGCGCTGGGGTGAAGGCGGGGTCCGGCGAATGACCGTCGCCGCCACCCGCGCCCGCGCGGCGCGGCTGGATCATCTCGTTATGCTCGAAGAGGCCTTTCAGCGCGCCGCCGAATTCCGCCGCCTGCTCGAATTTCGTCTCCCGCCACGGAACAGAGAAGTCGTGATTGACGAGAATGTCGCCCATGCGATTGATGACGACATGCGCTTTACCCCATTCGTCATTGCACACGAAGCTTTTCAGGTTGTTGATCTTCGGATTGGTGTTGATGTCGTCGGGGAAGGCGCGGTGTCCGTAGTTCGGCCCGCTGGTATCGTGGATCACGAAATACTTCAGAGCCGGAGAGTTCTGGATCATTGTTGCGTGCGCGCGACACGGGCTGCCACAGGTTCATCGCCAGATCCCATTCGAGATCGAGCTTTGACAGATAAGTGCTGAGCGCTTCGCGCGAGGGCAGGCCGGTTGTTTCTCCGACCCGTTTGGCGAGTCCCGGGGGCAAGCCTTCGAGCGTCGGTCCGAGATTCCTGGTCGCATCCATGCCGCGCATCAGACACATGGCCTGCTGCGCCGGAGTGCCGCGAAAGCTCAACGTCTCGGAGTTGAACCCGCACGGCCCCATGGTCCTGAGGAAATAGGGGGCGCGCAGATGGCTCGGCTCGCATCGCGCCAGTGCAATGCTGATCGAGCCAACGAGCGCTGCGCCGGCGAGTTCAACGGTGACCCCGGCAGACAGCCCAGCCGCAAAGCGGTTCCTGCTAACTCTAAGCGCAGCGCGCAAGGCACAAACCCCGAAATCAGGAGCGTGTACTATCGCCACCAACGCACACTCTGCCAAGCGGTGCCGCACAACGCGCGCCGAAATTGCAATAGTCATGAACGGATGTTCAGAAAGCCGTGTTTGAAATCGGGACATTGAAGACGGGTCCTGCGCACGGCGGTGCGAGTCATATTAAAAGAGGCGAAGAACTCGACGGGGATCAACGCCAGGATGTGCGGTTGGAGCAATTATCGTCATTGTGGATTTGGCCGTGCTGATCGCGCTGTTCGCTGACATTCACGCCAACCGACAGGCTTTCGCCGCATGTTTGGCAAAGGCGCGCGAGGGCGGCGCCGAGCGGCTCGTCCTGCTTGGCGACTACGTCGGCTACGGCGCCGATCCGGAATGGACAATGCAGACGGTCATGGAGCTGGTCAGTCGCGGTGCGCCTGCGGTACGCGGCAATCACGACGCCGCGGTCGGCGATTCGAGCGAGACGATGAATGTCCAGGCCGAGATCGCCATCGAATGGACGCGCCGTCAGCTCGGCGTTGCGGAGCGAAGGTTTCTCGAACAGCTGCCGCTCACGTGCGAGGAGAGCGATCGGCTCTACGTGCATGCCGATGCCAGCGATCCGATCGGCTGGCGATATGTCATGGACGCCGACAGCGCCGGCCGCAGCATGATGGCAACCAAAGCGCATCTGACCTTTTGCGGTCATTGCCATCGCCCGGCGCTCTTTACGATGTCGGCGACCGGAAAGATGACCGCGTTCACGCCGGTGACCGGTTCCCCGATTCAAATTCTCCCAAGCCGGCGCTGGCTCGCGGTGATCGGTTCGGTCGGACAGCCGCGAGACGGCAATCCCGCCGCCGCCTATGCGCTGTTCGACACCGAGCGGCGCGAACTCACCTTTTGCCGCGCCGCCTATGATGTCGCGCAAGCCGCGGTGCGAATAAGACAGAAGGGCCTGCCGGACTGGCTCGCAGACCGGCTCATGGCGGGGATGTAAGGTATGGTCCGGCCCTCGCTGCATGAAGGCGCGACGATCGACGGTTTCCGCATCGGGCCTCGCATCCACCAAGGCGGCATGGCGACGCTCTGGCAGGTGACGCGGGAGGACAGCCCGCCTCGCGTCGACATTCCGCTTTTGATGAAGGTGCCGCGCATTGCCGAGGGCGAAGACCCGGCCGCGATCGTCAGCTTCGAGATGGAGCAGATGATCGTGCCGCGACTCTCCGGCACGCATGCGCCGAAATTCGTCGCCGTCGGCGATTTCGCCGTGCAGCCCTATATCGTGATGGAGCATGTCGGCGGACCGACGCTGCTGCTGCGGTTGCCCAATCTGCCGCTACCCTATGCCGAGGTCGCCGAGATCGGCGCGAAAATCGCGGTCGCGCTCGATGACCTGCATCGGCAGCATGTCATTCATCTCGACATCAAGCCCAGCAACATCATGTTCCGGCCGTCAGGCGATGCAGTGCTGCTCGATTTCGGCCTGTCACATCACGGTCGTCTGCCCGATCTGATGCAGGAGGAGTTTCGCGTGCCGTTCGGCACCGCGCCCTATATGTCGCCGGAACAATTGCTCGGCATCCGCGGCGATCCGCGCAGCGACCTGTTTGCGCTGGGCGTGCTGCTTTATTTCTTTTCGACCGGCGTGCGCCCGTTCGGCGAGAGCGCGCGTGTGGGCGCCATGCGCGGGCGGCTCTGGCGCGATCCGTATCCGCCGCGTCGGCTCAAGTCCGACTATCCGCCGTGGCTTCAGGAGATCGTGTTGCATTGCCTTGAGATCGAACCCGCCCGGCGCTATCCGACCGCGGCGCAGGTCGCTTTCGACTTGAGCCATCCGGGCGAGGTCAAGCTGACGCAGCGCTCGGAACGGCGCGAACGCGATCCGTTCACGACGGCGCTGCGGCGGCGGTTCAACAAGGATCTGCGGCGCGCGATCATGGCGCCCATTGCGGCGAGTGTCGCGACGGCTCCGATCGTCGCGGTCGCGGTGGATGTCGCCGAGGGCACGGCGCCGATCAACGACGCGCTGCGCAATACGGCCGGGCGAATTCTGGCGACCCTGCCGTCGGCGCGGCTTGCCTGTCTCAATGTGCTCAAGCAGAGCCGCATCGCCACCGACCAGACGCTCGACGAAGACGGCCACAACAAACAGATCGATCGGCTGGTGGCGCTGCGCCATTGGGCGCAGCCGCTGAGGCTTGAAAGCGAACGCCTCACCGCCCACGTTCTCGAAGCCGTCGATCCCGCAGTGGCGATCCTTGAATTCGCCAAGGCCAACCGCGTCGATCATATTCTGATCGGCGCGCATCACCATTCGTTCTTGCCTGACCTGCTTGGCAACGTCTCGGCCAAGGTGGCCGCCGAAGCGCAATGCACAGTGACCGTCGTTCGGCCGGCGCGTGCCGAACGGCCATAGTGCTTCGTTGTTCGGACGTTATTCGACGCTATTCTTTGGCGCGTTCGACGTAGCTGCCGTCTTCCGTCATCACCACGATCTTGGTGCCGGTGGTGACAAACGGCGGCACCGTGGTGCGCACGCCGTTGGAGAGCAGCGCGGGCTTATAGGACGAGGAGGCGGTCTGGCCTTTCATCGTCGGCTCGGTCTCGACCACTTCGAGGATTGCTTTCGGCGGGAGTTGCGCTGCAACCGGCGTGCCCTCGTGCATGCTCAAGGTCACTTCCATCTCGGGCTGCAGATAGGGCTTCTGGTCGCCGATGATATCTTCCGGCACCGCAACCTGGTCGTAGGTTTCCATATTCATGAAATGGAAGCCTTCGCCGTCCTGATACATGTATTGGAATTTGCGGTCCTCGACGAAGGCACGCTCGACCTGATCGGTGGTCTTGTAGCGCAACGAGACCTTCACGTCGTCGGCGATGCGGCGCACATCCATTTGCGTGACCGGCGTGCCTTTGCCGGGATGGATATTCTCGACGGCCATAATGACCCCGAGCTTGCCGTCGATCTCGACGACATTGCCTTTGCGCAATGAGCTGGCGATGACTTTCACGAGAGGAATTCCTTGCGTGGATGCTTTGGACGGGTGCGTTGAAACTGGGTATTACCGGCCGGACCTGCCGGCCCGTAGCTGGACTGGGCCTGGATTAGCCCGGATTGGCCCATGAGGCCGGATTCGCGACGCAACATACTGGTTTCGGGGCGCGAATTTACCGCACCCGGTAGTTATTTTCGCAAACGCGTTAAGACAAGGACCATGCCGGAGAAATCGCCCGATTCCTCGCCCTTTTGGGCCCCGAAAGTCTATGCCGACCGCAGGCCGATCCTGCTGGCGCGGGCCCGGATCGTGGCGGGCTTGCGGACCTGGTTTGCCGATCACGGCTTTGTCGAGGTCGAGACCGGGGCGCTGCAAGTATCGCCCGGCAATGAAACCCATCTCCATGCTTTCGCCACCGCGCTCCTGGCGCCCGGCGGCGCGGCGACAAAGCTCTATCTGCGCACCTCGCCGGAATTCGCCTGCAAGAAGCTTTTGGCGGCCGGCGAGCCGCGCATCGTCGAATTCGCCAAGGTGTTCCGCAATCGCGAGCGCGGCGCGCTGCATCATCCTGAATTCACGATGATCGAATGGTATCGCGCCGGCGAGCCGTATGAGACATTGATGGAGGATTGCGCGGCGCTGGTGCGGAGTGCGGCGCAGATCGCGGGCACGCGGCAATTCAATTTCCGTGGCCGCTCCGCCGATCCTCATGCCGCGCCGGAGCGGCTGACGGTCGCCGGGGCGTTCTCGCGCTTCGCAGGCATCGATCTCCTGGCGACGCTCCCCGAAGGCAAACCGGATCGCGCCGCTTTGGCGTCGGCTGCGACCGCGTCCGCCGTGCGTGTGGACGAGACCGATCACTGGGGCGATATATTCAGCAAGGTTCTGGTCGAACGGATCGAACCGCATCTCGGCATCGGCCGCGCCACCATTCTCGACGAATATCCGGCAGCCTTGTCGGCGCTGGCGCGGCCGGGGCGTGACGCGCGTGTCGCCGAGCGGTTCGAGCTCTATATCTGCGGTGTAGAGCTTGCCAACGGCTTCGGCGAATTGACCGATTCCGTGGCGCAGCGGATCCGGCTCGAGCAGGAAATGGCGGAGAAGGCGCGCATCTATGGCGAGCGCTATCCGATCGACGAGGATTTCATTGCGGCTCTGGCGCATATGCCGCAATCAAGCGGCGTCGCGCTTGGGCTCGACCGGCTGGTGATGCTGGCGACCGGAGCAACGCGGATCGATCAGGTGCTGTGGGCCCCGATCAAGGAGACGTTCGAATGACAGCGGCCAAAGCATTGCGGCTCTCGCGGGACACCGCGCGCGACCTTGCCGGCAATTCACTTAACAGACAGGAGCGGCTGTCGGCGCTGCAGCAGGTTGCCGCGCGCTATGCGGTCGCGATCACGCCTGCGGTCACCGACATGATCGACCCGAGCGATCCGCATGATCCGATCGCCAAACAATTCCTGCCCGATACCAGGGAGCTCGAAGAGCAGCCTGAAGAGAATGCCGATCCGATCGGTGATGATGCGCACAGCCCGGTCAAAGGCGTGGTGCACCGCTATCCCGACCGCGTGCTGTTGAAACTCGTCAACGCTTGCGCGGTCTATTGCCGCTTCTGCTTCCGCCGCGAAATGGTCGGACCGGGGCGGGGCGGATTGTCGCCGGCAGCGCTCGATGCAGCGATTGAGTACATCGCCGGGACGCCGGAAATTTGGGAAGTGATCCTGACCGGCGGTGATCCGCTGGTGCTGTCGCCGCGCCGTCTCAAAGCGGTGATGGCGCGGCTCGCCGCGATCGATCATGTCAAAGTGATTCGCGTGCATACCCGGTTGCCGGCTGTGGCGCCGGAAGAGATCACGCCGGCGCTGGTGAAGGCGCTGCGCACCGGCAAGGCGACATTCGTCGTGCTGCACGCCAATCACGCGCGCGAGCTGACAGAGGCCACACGTGCCGCCTGCGCGCGGCTGATCGACGTCGGCATCCCGATGCTGTCGCAGTCGGTGTTGTTGCGGGGGGTCAACGACGATGCCGATACGCTCGGCCAACTCATGCGGGCTTTGGTCGAGTGCCGGATCAAGCCCTATTACCTGCACCACGCCGATCTGGCGCCCGGCACGGCGCATTTCCGCACCACGATCGCGGAAGGGCAGGCGCTGCTGCGGACGCTGCACGGCCGCACGTCCGGGCTATGCCAGCCGGCTTACGTGCTTGATATTCCGGGCGGTCACGGCAAGTCGCCGATCGGGCCGGTCTATCTGAACGCTGACTGTTCCGAGGTCGAAGACTTTCACGGGCGGCGGCACGTCTATCCGCCACGCTAAGACCTTTTTGGAACTGCTGAACCCCGTGCGGTCAATTCGCCGACTGATGTTCGACTAAGCGGCCTCGGCGACCTGGGCAAAATAAACTGCCGTCTCGAATACGTAGTCGCAGGCTTCGCATGACCAAGTGTGCCGCACGCACCGGGAATCCAAATATTCCGACCAATCCGGAGCCATGATCCATTCGCCGCATTGCGGGCAATTGTTTTTCTTGAAGGTGACCAGGCTGGCCCGTGTTGCCGTCTGGGTGTGCAGAGACATGAACACTCTCCCTAACGTGTCTCCCTGTACCACCCCCTCCACCGACCTCATGCTTAGCCTTAATGTGTGGCAAGGACGTGACGCGCAAATTGTTTTTTGTACGTAGCAGTGCAGAAAATGTTGTGCTGCGTTGCGGTGAAATACCGCACCGCACGCGGCTCTTTTGAGAATTGTTCTTGGAATATTAGCGCCGAAACCTGCGCTCCATCGAAACTTCCAAATAACTCTACTGGTATCTCGTTCTAGCGAGATGCAGGCGCAACAATTGACTCAATCTGCGGCAATTCAACCTGCGGCAGATGCGCGGCATTGAATCCGCGTGACTATTCGGCGTGAATGTCGTTGTCGCGGATCACCTGGCCCCAGCGCGCAATCTCGCTCTTGAGGAAGGCTGCGGCGGCCGCCGGCGAACGTTGCTCGGACGGGAAAGCCGAAACATCCTGCGCCGCCCAATTTTTGACGATCGCCGCATCGGAAACTGCGTGCTGCAGCGCGTCATTGAGCGTCTTGATGACGGCCTCTGGAGTTCCGGCCGGTGCGAAAATCCCTTGCCAATAAACCACGTCGAGCTTCGGCCCGAGCATTTTCGACAAGCTTTCGGCATTGGGAAAATCCGGGAGCTTGTCCTTGGCGGTAATGCCGTAGTCGCGCAGCGCGCCGGTCGCGACCTGCTGCACAAAAGATTGCGGCGTGCCGAAAAACAGATCGACATGGCCGCCAAGCAAATCGGTGATCGCGGGAGCCGCGCCGCGATAGGGGATCAGGTCGAGCTTGGCGCCCGCCTCCTGCGCGAATAAGGCGGTGGCGAGATGTCCGGTCGCGCCATAGCCGGGAATGGCGGCTTTCAGCCGCTGCGTCTTCATCAAAGCGATGAGATCCGGCAGCGTCTTGGGCGCAAGCGTAGTGCGGCCGGCCAGGATCAGCGGGTTGCGATTGACCAGCATCACCGGGACAAAATCCTTCACCGTGTCGAACGGCAGATTGTTGTAGAGCGTGACATTGGCCGAAATCTGCAGATTGGCGAACAGCAGCGTCGATCCGTCCGCTGTCGCGCGCGCGACCTTTTCCATTCCGACGATGGTGTTGCCGCCGGGGACATTCTCGACAATGAAGCTCTGCTTGAGCTTGGTGGAGAGAAATTGCGCGAGCGTGCGCGCGCTCTCGTCCGCCGGGCCGCCGGCCGGGTAGGGCACGATGATGGAGACGGTGCGGCTTGGATAGGTCTGCGCCAAAGCCGGCGTCGCGAAAGGTGCGGTGGCGAAGAATAGACCGATCGCGGCGGCCGAAATGATATGAAGCCGGCAGAGCCAGTGCCTCGGCATACGTCTCTCCCTGATGCGCGCGGCAGTTTTGTTTTTCTTGCCGCCATGTTCCTGCTAGCGGGGGAAGCTTACACGTCCGGAATGATCGGCAACAAGAGATAGGGTGCGCGATCCGCGGCAAAATGCAGCGTGTTGCGGGTGGCAAAAATCTTCGCCGGCCGATCTTCGGGATCGATGTGCAGGAACGGGCCGACGCCTTTCATCGGGTAAGGCGCGTTCGGCAGCGCGATGTCGCGGCCGTCCACCTCATAGTCCTTGCCGCGCACGGTCAGCGCGAGCCGATAGCCTCGCGGCACGACGATCGAGGTCGGCCAGATCTCGATATTGAGCTCGACCGGTTCGCCTGGCTTGAGCGGCCATTCTTCGTCGTGGCTGTGCCAGGGCCGGTAGGGCAGTGACTTTTGCGGATCGAGCTTGCGGTGCGAGGCGCGCAACCAGCCGAGCCCGACCGGCACGCGCGGGTCATTCGAGCCGATGAAAGTGACTTCCTTCCCGGCGGGGTCGTAGGCGCGCAGCACTGCAATGACATCGGCGTCCGTGGTCGGCGACGACAGCCAGAGCTTTGCCGCGACCGGGCCGGTGATTTCGACTGGCTTTTCCATCGGCGGCGTCGAGAAGGTCAGCCCGTCGCCGGTCGTGTCGTAGTCGAGCGTCGCGGCAACACCCGGCTTTTGCGGCGAGAGCCCACGCCCGTCAGGCTGCAGATAATATTTGGTCCATTGTGTGCGCTTGAGCGGCCATTCGTTCTCGGCGCGCAGCACGAATGTCTCGTCCGGATGGCGGACGTTGAGCAAGACCTTCGGCATCTTGTCCCAGCCGGTGTCCTCGCCTTTGAGGAAGTGTCCGAAGAATTGCTTCTGCAGCGCCTCGCCGTAGTTGCTGTAGAAATGCGTGAAATGCGTATCGCCATGGACTTCGAGCCATTTCTGCTTGGAGCCGGCGCGTAGATAGCCCTCGAAATTGCCGCGCGTGTGCAGCCCCATGCCGCCCCAATTGCCGGCGGAGAAAAGCGGCGCCTCGATCCGCGCGAAGTCCGCGGTGCGGCTTGTGTAGTAGTCATCGATCAGCTTGCGGCGTTTGGCTTCGCCTGGTGAATCGGCGCGGCGCTTGATGAGCGCCGCCTCCGGCAGCGTGTCGGGGCCGGCGACCAGTTCGCCGGTGACGGCGCTCTTGGCGCCGCGTTCACCGACGCCGTGCTGCACGCTGCCGACCTGGCGCGGATGCCAGTTGTTGAGGAAGTCGCTCAGCATGCCGCCGTGGCGGCAGAGTTCGCGATAATAATCCGACGAGCCTTCCCAGATGCACAAAGCGGCAAGGTGCGGCGGCTTGAGCGCGCCGACCGTCCACTGGTTCATCGCATAATAGGAGATGCCGCTGATGCCGACCTTGCCGTTGCTCCAGGGCTGCACGCCGGCCCATTCGATGCATTGATAGAGGTCCTCCGTCTCGCGCGGCGACCACACGTCGAGCACGCCCGGCGAGCGGCCGGCGCCACGCGAGTCGATGCGCAGGCAGACATAGCCGTCCGGCACCCATTTCTCCGGATCGACCAGCTCCCAGTTCTGATACGTGTTGCTCGAGCCTTGCAGCACTTCCGGTGCGGCTTCGGTGAGCCGCTTCCAGTTGCTCTTGTAGCCCTCCTGAAAAGCCAGGCCCTTGGCGTAGGGACCGTAGCTGAGGACGACCGGATATTTGCCGGCGCCGGTGGGGCGGAACACGTCGGCGCGTATCACCACGCCGTCGTCCATTGTAATCGGCGCATCCCAATCGATCTGCATGCCGTCGCGAATTTCGGATTTCATTTCCATGGCGAGTGCCGTCCCTCCCATCGCAGTTTTTGCCGTCGCATTTGCGCGCGACCTACCAGGGTAGGGGCAACGCGCCGAACCGTGCGTTCGGTTCAAGCGTAGCCGACAAATTATGCCACGCAAATGAACGCGAATTAATTTCGCGGACACGCGTCCTCAATGCGAGCCGCCATAGCTTTTCAAACAGGCGTTTGGGGATTCTCCTGGCCTTCGGGCCGAGCAACGAGGGAGTGTTTGCCATGACTACGCTGAAAACCACTTCGCCGAAGACGATGTCTCTTACTCCCAAGCATCTCGACGTCAGGCTGCGAAAGATCCGCTCGCTGAAGACCAGCGCGATCAAGCCGCTGAAGATCGTGTCGAAGGAAAAAATCGTCAATCCGAAGCCTGCGATAAGATCGATCATGCCCTATGGCCTCGTTGTCGCCTCGCTCGTCCTATCCGGCGTGACCGCAAGCGAGGCTCATGCCGCAGACGTCCACGCCAAAACGCATCGACCCGCGCATGTGGTCACCCATGTCGCGCGCCGACATATTGCACCGGTGCAGCAACAGCCCGACTTCATCGCGCAATTCTTTCAAGGCCTGTTCGGCGGCCCGCAGGTCGCCACGATGGGTCGCGGATCGCGCAGCGAGCAAGGACAATATGTCGGTCCCGACGATTTGCCGACCTACGACACGTCGCCGCCGCCCAGCGACGATTCACAAGCCTCGGTCGATGCCGAGGTGCAAGCCATCCAGCAGATGAACGACGAGAACGCCTTGAATGCGTCGATGCAGGCGGCGGAACAGCAGAACGACGCCGCCAATGCCGCCACGCTGCAGACCGAGATAAATGCCGGCATGTAGGCGGCGGGGTGCCGCGATGAGGACGCCGCTCAGGCGGCGTCCTTTCTTTATGCCCGCCGGCAGAGAACGTCAGCGCTTCTCCATGCCGGATTCCTCGAACAGCCGTTTCGCCGTTGCGCGTTCCGCCATCAGGCTTGATTGAAAGTCTTTCGGCGAATTGAAGACCGGAACCAGGCCCTGTTCGATCAGACGCTGTTTGCGGAAATCGGGCTCGTCGCCGATAGCTTTGAATTCTCCGTAGAGCTTTTGCACGGCGGAAGCAGGGGTCTTGGCCGGGGCGACGATGCCAAAATACATCTGGGCCGCATCGGCATAGCCAAGTTCTTTCAAGGTCGGCACATCGGGAAGCAGCGGCAATCGTTCGGTCGTGTTGACTGCGAGCGGCACCGCGCTGCCATTGCGGATATAAGGCAACCAGTTCGGCACGCCGACAATGGCTACCGGCACGGTGCCGGTCATGACGCCGGTCGCCACCTCGCCGCCGCCGCGCGCGGGTACCTGGACGAGATCGGCGCCGGTCTTTTTCTTCCATTCCTCGATGAACATCTGCATCGGGACGGAGAGGGCCGAATAGCTGAGTTTGCCCGGCGTGGCCTTTGAAGCGGCGGCGAGTTCGGCCATCGAGCGGACCTTCAGCGCCGCGCTCGCGACAATGACCTGCGGATTGAAAAACGGATTGGTGATCGGCACGAAAGCCGTTTCGGGATTATAGGGCAGCTCCTTGTAGAGATATTCATTGAGCGCCAAGCTCTCGTTGGGGAGAATGCAAATTGTGTAGCCGTCGTTTGAACCATTGGCGCAAGCTTCGGCGCCGATATTCATCGCGCCACCGGAGCGATTTTCAACCACCAGGCGCTGCCCGGTGCGCTTCTGGAATTCTTCGCCGGCAGCTCGAATAAAGATGTCGCTGGTGCCACCCGGGCTGGTGGCGACGATCACCCGGATCGGCTTGTCGGGATAGTTCTCAGCGTTTGCTTCGGAAATCGCGCCGAGAACAGCAAAGACGCAGGCACTAAAGATTGCCGTGCCGGTTCTCATCGTCGATCTCCGTCAGGCGGCCGTCTGCAGATCGGCTTCCGTCAGCTTCAGCAGCTTGGCGGCATTACGCCAGAAAACCTTTTCCTTGTCCTGCGGCGTAAGGCCCAGATCCTCGATCATCTTGATCGCGCGCGGCTTCAGCGAGGTGAGCGGTGGCGCATCGCTTCCGTAGAGGACGTGATCCACGCCGACGGTCTCGACGACCATTTTGGTCGCCGGCAGGTGATAGGTCGCAGTGTCGAGATAGAGCTTCTTCAGGTAATGGCCTGGCTCGTGCTTGATTTTCATCGGCGCATAGGAGCCAAGGAAATAACATTCCTCCTGCAGCTCATAGGCATAGTTCATGCGGCCGATCACCTCGCAGATGCCGCCGCCGCCGTGCGAACTGGCAAGCTTGACGCGCGGAAAGTCCTCGAGAATGCCGCGCACGATCAGCCGCGCGAGCGCGAGGCACAGATCGGCCGGCCGGCCGACGCTGGAGGCGAGCCGGTATTCCTTGACGCGCTCCTCGCCGAAGCCGACATGCGGCGGGTGAATGAAGACCGGCACATCGAGGTCCTGCACCAGCTCCCAGAACGGCCGCGCTTCGTCGTCGTCCGGATAATGACCCTTGTGATTGGAGTGGATCATGATGCCCTTGAGGCCGAGTTCGCGGATCGCCCGTTCAGCTTCCTTGATTTGCTCCTTGCCGCCGCAGGGCAGGATGGTGGCAAAGCCGTAGAGCGTGCCTTTGTGCTGGTTCTGGATTTCGGCGGCATAGTCCGTCCATCTTTTGACGGCCTTGAGTTCGTCTTTCTCGGACTTGCCGCGCAGATAATGAGCCGCGTTGGTGATGACGCTGATGGCGACGCCCGCTTTGCGATGCGCATCGAGCACGTTTTCAAGGGTCATTGGGCATTTCCCGGCCCACGCCGGCCCGCTCGCACCGTCCCAGGCAAGCGCATCCGCTGCAGCCTCTTCCGGCGGATAAACGTGGGTGTGCCACTCGATGATCATTGCAAATCCTTATCGGCTGTTGTGACGGGGCGAGCTTCGAGATCCCGGGCACCTAAAGCAAATCGTATAGGGCTGAATCGCTAAAAGCGCGTCGCGATTTCGCTCAAGGGCGGCCGCGGACGGTCCTCGGGCACGCCGGGCGGCCGGCCGATATGGACGAAGCCGGCAATGCGCTCATTCGGTGCAAGCCCAAGCGCGTCGAGCACCGAGCGGTCATAGGCGTACCATTCGGTGATCCAGCTCGCGCCATAGCCGAGCGCGTAGGCCGCGAGCACGAGATTTATCGCCGCGGCGCCGGCCGACAGCACCTGCTCCCATTCCGGAATCTTCACGTGATGGCCGGCGCGGCTCACCACCGCGATGACCAGTGGCGCACGCGCGAGCCGGCCGCGCTCGGCGTCGGTCTGCTCCGGCGTCGACTCCGGATATTTTGTCTTGAAGGCGGCGACGATGGCGTCGCCAGCTTTTCGCCGCGCGTCGCCTTCAAAGACGATGAAACGCCAGGGCGCAAGCTTGCCGTGATCGGGCACCCGCGACGCCACGGTCAAAAGCGTGTCGATCTCAGCCGGCGAGGGCGGAGGGCCTGACAGCTCGATCGGCTTGAACGAGCGGCGGGTGGTCAGAAGCCTCAACGCGTCGGACATCTTGAATCTTTCCGCTGGAGAAGCTGTGAAATAAGCGCCGTTGGCGCGAAGGGCAAGCGACTTCGGTATAGATTACAGCAATTCTAGATGCAGGTGCCCCTTCGCACCTCTCGTATCGTCGTATACGATCTGTGCAAGCCAGAAATACCGGGAGGGAACTCGTTCATGAGCTTGAAAGCCACTTTGCGCTTTGGCGCGCTTGCGGCGGCGTCGCTGTTTGTTTTAGCGGCAACTGCCGCATTCGCCGATCCGTTTCCGCAAGGCGGTCAGGCCGAGAATATCAAGCCGATTGGGTTTTCTTCGCTCGGGGGCCGGTTCGGCGGTTTCAAGATCGCGATCAAGCATACCGCGGACGACAAGTGGTATCTCTACACAGGGCATTCGTTCAATCAGGGCTGGAGCATCGTCGACGTCACCGATCCCGCCAATCCGCGCTATGTGAAATTCATTCCTTACGTCACCGACGACAAGAAGATCATCACCGCGCAGGTGACCCTGCACGACAATCTGATGCTCACGTCGCTGAACAGTTTCACGCCGCAGAAAAATCCGCTACCGGCGGTGCTGTTGTGGGATATTTCCGATCCGGAGAATCCCAAACAGGTCGGCTCCTGGATGGGCGGCGATACCGGGGCGCACCGCAATTCCTATCCCGGCGGCAAATACGCCTATCTCTCGACCAGCTATCCTGGCTTTCAGAGCAACATCATGGTGATCCTTGATGTCAGCGACCCGGCGCATCCGAAGGATGTCGGCAAATGGTGGCAGCCCGGACAGAAGGATGGCGAGCCGAAGGCGCAATATCCGGAAGGCTTTCACGGGCCGGTCAATGTCAGTCCCGACGGCAAGTGGGCGTCGCTGCCTTACACGCCCGACGTGGTCAATCTGGACATCAGCGATCCGACCAATCCGAAGCTGATCGGACGGCTGCATATCACCGAGCCATTCGCCAGTGTCGGCATTCAATCGGTGCACACCGTGCTGCCGCTGTGGGACCGTAAGCTGCTTTATGTCAGCTCGGAAGCACATGACGAAAACTGCGCCGACAACGGCATGAACTTCGCCGGGATGATCGACGATTCCGACAATGCGCATCCGAAGCTGATTTCGGTCTTCCCGACGCCGGTGCCTCCGAAGGATGCGCCCTACAAGGACTTCTGCGACAAGGGCGGCCGTTTCGGGCCGCACAATGTCAGCCAGGAGATTCACAATCCGGCGATCCAGCACCAGGGCAATCTGATGACGGTCGCCTGGTTCAATGCCGGTGTGCGCATCTTCGACATCAGCAATCCTCGGCTGCCCAAGGAGGTCGGCTATTTCATGCCGCCGGAGCGGCCGGACGCGCCCGACCAGGCAGGCGCGCATGCCTCCAAGGTCGACTGGAGCGAGGAGATCGCCGTCGATGCCCGCGGCTACATCTATATGAACGACGACAAGTGGGGGCTCTTCATCCTGCGTTATACGGGCGAGGAGCCGAAATAGCCGTACCTGGTCAGGCGGGTGTGCAAGGCTTAGCCTTCAAGAGGCTGAGCGCGCCATGATGCCATACAGGTCGCGCATCAGCGCGGCGACGGCGGCCTGCGACGACAGCGCGTTCGCGCCTGCCTGCTGCAGCCGTGCGGTGTCGTCGCCGCAGATCGGCGCGACGAAATGCTGGAACTTGCGAGAGATGTCATTCGCCACAAACGGTCGTGGCGGGTCGCCGGGCACGGTTTCAATGCGGTGTTCATGCCGGCCCGCCGCGGTCGTCACGACAATTCGCGCCGGCCAAATGGCCGGATAGTTCGACAAAAGCGCGTCGTCGCCGACAACAGTGATCTTCGCCATGAAAGATTGCAGCGCCGGAAGAGGCGCGGCGACCGTCAGGTCGAGACCGGCCATTTCGGTAGGCGCCAGCGCCGCGACCGCGAGCTGATAAGGGAGGCTGGTGAGGAAGGAGGCGCGGTCGCCGGGCTTTACGCCGTGATCGATCATTTTCAGATGCGGCGGCAGCACGTGGGCCGTGATCTGCGTGATATCGCCAGCGGCAATGCCGGTGGCGAGAAGTTCGCGGAGCGCCTGCGTCGCAGCCATGGTCTGCCGTGCGGCGCACCACGGCTTGAACGAGACTTGCGCGAAGGCGAGCGCGTCATCGGCTAGGATCGCGATATCCGGCATGATGCCATAGATATCCGGAAACAGGCGCGACTGCAGCACATTGAGATCGGCGGTAAATCCCGCCTGCGCGGCCAAAACGGCGTTGAGGCCGGTACGCGCGGCATTGCCGACGGAGAGCCAGCGCGCCGTCGTCACCGCGTGATGCTGGCCGACCGCGGGTGCCGCGGCGGTGAGCGCGAGCGCCAGCGCGTGGGCTGTCTGTTCCGCGTCAAGCCGCAGCAAGCGCGCCGCGACCGCCGCACTGGCGAAGCCCGCGCCGAAGTAAGTCGGCCAGATGCCGCGATAGAGCACGTCGGGACCCTTGATCGTGAGCCCGAGCCTGATCATGGCTTCGTAGCCGGCAAGCATCGCAGCCGGCACGTCGTCGGATGCAATAGCGGGCAATGCCGCCGCGATGGTCAGCGCAGCGGGAATCGCAACCGAGCCCGGCGTCGTCATCGACGGCAGATGGATGTCGTCGATCTCGCTGAGCCGCACCAAAGCGCAGTGGGTCGCCAGATCGTCAGAAAGGTCAGGCGACGGCATGCGGCCGCGGAACGCGATCAGCTTTTTGCCTTCGGCGGTGCGGGTGGCGGCGATCCAGGCGCCGACAGTGTCGATGACATGAAGCTTCAGCTTCTCACGCACCGCTTCGTCGGCAGCCAAGTCCGGCCGCTGCACGATGGCGGCGAGTTCGTTGATACCATTCATGAGAGCACCGGCCACAGCAATTCCGCACCGCGTTCTGTCACAAGCGTCATGGTGGACACGACGGCGCCGCCCGTTTCGCCGATGACGCCGCTGCGGAGCGAATAGACCGCACCGGCTTCGAGCACTGCGCCGCCGTCACGCGAGAGCAGCGGCGGTTCGTCGAGCGACAGGCCGATGGAGCTGCCGAACACCGGGTCGGCGAGCGGGTGGAGCGCATGCGTCCCACGGCTTTTGTCGACCTGTTGATATAGGGTCCGGGCTGTAACATGAGGCTTCGCTTGCGCAAGCATTGCTTCCAGCATCTCGGCCGCATGACTTCCAAGTGTATCGCCTTGTGTCCCCGCGCGCACAAAAGCGTCGGCCCAGTAGCCGTCATAGCGCACGGCCAAATAGGCCTGCAGCGGATCGCAGCGTTGGGCCATGGGAATATCGAAAGGCCGCAAGGTGCAGCCGCCGTCGAGGCTGAACAGGCTGCGGACATCCTGCGCGCCGTGCCGCATCGCGGCGTGCTCAGCCGCCACGATGCAATCCGTCACGCCTTCGCCTTTGCGGACGGCTTCGCGAAGTGCCGTGACCGTATGATCGAGAATGGCGCAAGCGCCGCGCAAGACTTCGATCTCGCCAGGGCTTTTGCGCCGCATCCGCGCCTGCAAGGCCGCGTCGCCGTCTTCGGTCTGCCCGCCGCCAAGTGCGCGGTCGAGCGCGACGCGCAGCTCATAAGGCACCGCATCGCCGCCAAGCAGCACGAGACTACCGCCGGCGCCGGGTCCGTTTGCCCAATCGGTGATGGTCTTGGCCGCGTCGCGTAACGGCGCCAGGGCGGAGACGAAGGTGAGGGGCTTGGCCGCCGGCAGCATGTTGACGCCGCCGCCGATCAGCATTTTCGCTTCGCCGTTGCGGGGCACGAGCGCAATGGCGGCCTCGAGCTTCGGCGTGAAATGCGTGAGATAGGCAAGCGCGGCGTGATCGCGGCTGTTGCCGTAAACAATCGCGCCGACTGCATTCGGGTGATCGCGCCACAGCCTGGCGAGCCGTTCGTCGTAGTCTTTTCGCGGAATGCGCTGCGGATCCCAGTCGCCCGGTCCGACCAGCAATGTGGGGTGCATGGTGTGCATGGTGGCGGTACGTCCAGGCTACAGCGCGATTTCGGCGAGGGTCGCCTGCTGACGGGTCAGAGCTTGCGCGCCTTGCGCGGTCAGCACCGCCGGCTCGCCGCACAAGAGGTAGCCGACTTCAGGCAGATACTGATTAGGATGGATCATGAACAGCATGTCGGGTTCAAGCATCGTGGCATTGTCGAGCGCGACATCGCCGGGCTCGATCGCGCCGAAGCCGAGCCCGTGCCCGCGGCGGCGGATATGCGGCGGATGGCAGAATTCGCCATAGCCTTGCGCCTCCAGCACGACATTCATGGCGCGACAGATATCCGCCATGGTGGCGCCGGGCTTGGCCGTGGCGAAGCCCGCCTGCATCGAGCTGACCACAAGATCGTATTTGCTGCGGAGCAGTGCAGGGGCCTTGCCGAGCACGATTGTGCGGCAGATTTGCGCGAGCTGGCCGCGATAGCTCGGCGTGATCTCGCAGACGATGGTGTCGCCGGCCTGCATGCGCCGTCCGTTCGACGGCGCCACCGCCTTGTTGTGCAGTCCAGCGCAGAGCAGGACGAAATTGTCTTCCGCGCCAAGCGACTTCGAGTGCCAGCGCAGTTCCGCGGCAAGCTCATCTTCGCTCATGCCCGGCCGGGCAATGTCGAGGAGGTGCTTGTAGCCAAGCTCGGCGATGCGTGTCGCCTCGCGGGCGTTTGCCAACTCGCGATCGGTTTTGCGCCGGGCAGGATCGAAGACAACGGCGTCCGCTGGCTGCGATCGCGGCGCGAGTTCGACAAGGCGCCGCGCCAGCCCGGCCGGTAGTGCGCCAAGGCCGGCAGTGCCGATCGCGGCGCGGCTGAGCTGAGAACCAAATGCGGTCTCGATCCCGGTTATCAGGTCATCCGCAGGCACGATCTTAATGCCGGGGCAGATTTCCCTGGCGCGCTCCACATCGGCCGACGGCGTGACAACGAGCGTTACGCTGCCGTCCCGATCGAGGATCGCTGCCACCGGGCCGAGCGCCTTGAAGCCGGTGAGCACCATGACCGGATCGGGCTTCTCGATGAAATGCGCGCCGTCGTGCAGCGCGACCACGCAATCGAATGGCGTCGCCGTCAATTTGGCGCGGATTTCGGCCAGGCGCTCTGCGAACGTCATTGCATGCCGTTTCTTGAGTGCGCGCGGATCAGAACTCGTCGGCGCCGCTGCCGACGGCGTCGCCGAGGTCGGTATCTTCGAACAATTGCTCGAGCGGCGTGACCGCGTCGGTCAGGCCCTGTTGGTGGCAATAGCGCTGCATGGTGTCGAGGTTCTTGCGATTGGCGGGCGTGAGGCCGTAGGACCAGGGATCCTTGCCGAGCGTGGCCTCCTGTTCCTCGACGGCGGTGCGCACGAAGGCGAGCGGCACCATGCGCGGATTGGCGAGCCGCTTATAGGCAAGCTGCTTCGACTGTTCGAAGGCTTTGACCAGGTTGGTCGCCACCCAGGGATATTTGTCGGCGATCTCGCGTTTGATCGTGGTGACATGCATGATCGGGAAGATGCCGGTCTGCTTGAAATAGGCGAGTTCGACTTCCTTCTGGTTCGGAAACAGACGCGCGATGCGCTTGTCGCCTTCGACGAAGGGCCGCGGCAGCGTCGGCGAGATCATCGCCGGAATGTCGCCGTCGGCGAGCATGTTGCTCAGCGGCTTGTCGGATTTTTTCATTTCGATGCGCAACCCGGGCGGCGGCGTGAACGCGATGTCCTCGCTGCGGTCGACCAGCCAGGTGATGGAGCGGTGCTGCAGGCCATGATGCTCCTCGAGAATGCCGCGCATCCAGATGTTGGAGGCGGGCTGGAAGTTGGTGCCGCCGACCACTTTGCCGTTGAGGTCCTTGGCCTCCTTGATGCCGGCCGCGGTATTGATGAAGACGAAGCCGTGGCGGAAGCGGCGATGCAGGAACACCGGAATGGCGGTGAGCGGCTCGCCCTGGTCGCGGATCATGAAATAGGCGCCGACATTCTCCTCGCAGACGTCGAATTCGTGCTTGCGACCCATGCGCCAGTGGCGCTCGCGCGGGCCTATGTCGGACAGGAAGATCAGATCGAGCCCTTCGGCCTCGACGACGCCTTCCTTGAGCGGACGCACGATGTCGTAGTCGCCGCAAGCCACCGTCAATTTGAGTTTGCTCATTTCAATCTCTTGTCACTCTCTTGTTTTCAAAGATGTCAGGCGCGCCAGCGGCCGTAATGTGTTTCGGCGCGACGGACGATTGTGTTGAGGACGACGGCGATCAATGCCAGCATGGAGACGAGGCCGATCAGCTTGGTCGGTTGAAGGTTCTGGGTGAACAGGCTCGTGAAATAGCCGATACCCGCCGTGGAGACGTAAAGCTCGGCCAGCAGCACGCCAAGCAATACGCCGGTCATGCCAAGCCGCAGGCCGGTGAAGAACGACGGCACCATGTGCGGGAAGATAACGTGATAGAGGATCTGGGCGGAGCTTGCCCCCATCGAGCGGGCGCTGCGCATCAGGACCGGATTGATCTTTTGCACGCCGGCGGCGACGGCGATCATGATCGGGAACATGCCGTGGGTGACGCCGAATGCGATCTTCGACGCTGCGCCGATACCGAAAACCAGCACGAACAGCGGCAGGATCGTGATCTGCGGTAAGCCGTAAAGCAGTAGAATGATCGGCATGAAGCTCTTATGCGTGAAGCGGCCCAGGCCGACGGCGAGCCCAACGGTGACGCCGATCAGCGAGGCGAGCGCAAATCCGACGGCGATTTCGTAAAGCGTGAGCGCGAGCGCCTTCGGCACGCCCGGCGTGGCGAACAGTGCGCCAAACGACGTGAGCACCGCCGATGGTGGACTGATGAAATCGCGATCAAGCAGGAAGCGTGCGGCCAACTCCCAAATGCCGACGAGCATCGCGATCACGACGATCCGGGTGGCGGCGGGATGCGCCAGCAGCCAGCGCTTGAACGGCGCTTCGGGATTTGCGGCGCGGGCCATGCCGGCATCTGTGTCCATCACTGCCATCGCGCGTAGGCCTCAATGGTCGATATGGCGACGTTGAGCACGGCAACGATGGCGATGACGAAAACGATGTAGGCGAACATGCGCGCCATTTCCATGTTTTCGGCGAGGTTGACAATGCGGTGGCCGAGCCCGGCAAGGGAGGCGATCGTTTCGCTGCCGATCACCGAGAGCAGCGCGACCGTAAAGCCCATACGCAGTCCCGCGAGCACCACGGGGAGAGCGCCCGGCAACAGCACATGCCGGAACATCTGGATATTGCTCGCGCCCATCGACCGTGCCGCGGCGATCAGCATGCGGTCGACATTGCCGAAGCCGACGACGGTATTGAGCACGATGGGAAAGAAGGCGATCGTGGCGCCGAGTGCAATCTTCGACGGCGGCCCGAGGCCCCAGACCATCACATAAAGCGGCAGGAATAAAATGATCGGAATGGCATAAATGGCGGCAAACAACGGCTCGAACACCTTGATCAGATAGCTCGAGCGGCTGATGGCATAGCCGACCGCGACGCCAAGCACTGTTGCTATGACAAAAGCGGCGGCGAATTCGCCGAGTGTGACGCGAAGATCGCGGATGAATTCGCCGGTGCGGATCACCTCGATCAATTGCCGCCAGACGTCGAACGGATTCGGCAGCAGAATGCTGCTGACACGCCAGATATTGGTCGCCAAGATCCAAAGAACGAGCAGACCAAACAGGAAGGCGACCTGAACGCCGTGGCTCGCGAGCCTGATGGCCAGCGGCTCGCGGCTCGGGGCGTCGCCAAGGTCCCCGCTCATGCGGCGCCTCCGTTGCGCTTGGCGGCGCTGGTGGCCGGGCTTTCGGCGGTGTCGTCATAGCGGCGGCGCGCGGACGCCGTTTCCGTCATCGACTTGCGGATCTCGTCGTGCAGCAGGTCATAGAGCTGGTCGCGCAGCGCGTGAAATTTTGGCGCCGTCATGAACGAGGGCTTGCGCGGATGCGGCTCGTCGATGGTGATGATCTCTTTGATCGTGCCGGGCCGCGCCGAGAACACCGAGACACGGTCCGCCAGGAACACTGCTTCGCCGAGGCTGTGGGTGACGAAGACGATGGTCTTGCGCGAGCGCGACAACAAGACCGAAAGGTCCTCGCCGAGCACCATGCGGGTCTGCTCATCGAGCGCGCCGAACGGCTCGTCCATCAACAGGATGCAGGTCTCCAGGCTCAGCGCCCGCGCCAGTGCTGCGCGCTGCCGCATGCCACCGGACAATTGGCCGGGAAAATGCTCGGCGAAGTCCTCAAGTCCGACTGCCTCGAGGGCGCGCCGCGCGCGCGCCTGCCGCTCCGCTTTCGGCACGCCCTGGAATTTCATGCCGAGAACGACGTTCTCGAACACCGTGTTCCAGGGAAACAGCGCGTTCTCCTGGAACACGAACGCAAGATCGTGTGGCATCGGTCCGCGCACCGGCTTGCCGCCAACCGCGACCGTGCCGGTGGTCGGCGTCGTCAGGCCGCCGATGACGCTCAGCAAAGTCGACTTGCCGCAGCCGGACGGCCCGATCAAGCAATGCAGTTCGCCGCGGGCGACGTCGAGCGAGGTGTTTTGCAGCGCCTGCACATGGCGCGCCTGTCCGGCCTCGCCGAACTGATGCGAGACGTCGCGGACACGGATGGCGACTTCGGCTGAGGTCATCGGGCGCGTGCGTGTGAAAGGCGCGGCTATTTCGGCAAGAATTCTTCAGTGTAGAGCGTTTTAACATCGGGCTCGCTCGGCAAAGTACCGAGCTCGACCCAGGACTTCGACAGCACGCTCAGCGCGGCAGGATCGAATTTGCCGGTATCGGAGAACATCGGCATCAATTCGTCATAGGTGCGGCCGGTGATTTCGGTATCCTTGCCGGTCACCGCAGCGGCGATCTTGACCGTCTCGTCCTTGTGGCCGCGCATGAAGGCGATGGTCTCGAACCAGCCCTTGACGAAATTGCGCAGATCGTTCGGCCGATTGGCGATGGCCTTGTTGGTCGCGTAGATCACGTGGATGATGAATTCCTTGATGTCGGTGAAGCGCACCAGGATGCGGCCTTCGCCTTTCTTTTCGAGATCGAAGGCGTTGCCGATATCCATGATGATGCCGTCGATGTCGCCGCGCTTCAGCGCCGCGATCTGGCCCGGCATGATGCCCATCGGCTCGATCTCGATGCCCTGCGGTCCCCAGCCCTGGCGGCGCGCCGTCTGACTGACCAGCCAGGCTGTCAGCGAGCCGAGCGTCGAGACGCTGACCTTCTTGCCCTTGAGATCGGCGACGGTCTTCGGCCCGTCGGGCCGTACCACGATGGCGAGCAGGAGCGGCGGTCCGGCCATGGCGGCGATCGCCTTGACCGGCGAGCCTTTGGCGATGAAGGCCATGCCGGGACCGGAGCCGAGCGCGGCGTCGATACTGTCGGCCGCCATCGCCTGTTGCAGCTTGGCGTCGCCGGCCATGGCGCTCGCCTGCACGTCGATGCCGTTCTTCTTGAAGATGCCTTCCTGGATGCCGATGTCGAGCGGCACAAAGGAAAAGGCTTCAGGCACCGCCTTAGCCACGCGCAGCGGTTCCTCGGCTCGGACAGGAGCGGTGAACGCGGCGGCTGCGGTAAGTGCGAATACGGCGGTTGCGATCCGCTGCGACAGGCGAAGCCTTTGTCTGATCGCGACGTGTCTATTCATAGCGGCCGTTTCCTTTCCCTCGCGGATCGATTGGTTGTCTTGATCCGCTATTTTGGCAAGAACGCCTCGGTGGTCAGTTTGCTCATGTCGGGCGCTTCCGGCAATGCATTCATCTCGACAAAGGAGCGGCTCAAGACGGCAAGAGCCTCGGGGTCGAAATGGCCGTTGTCGGTGAACATCGGCATCAGTTCATCGTAGATTTCGGAGGTGAGCCGTGCGTCGGTGTCGAGCACCGGCATCGCGATCTTCACTGTCTCGTCCTTGTGAGCGCGCATGAAGGCGATGGTCTCGAACCAGCCTTTCAGGAAACGGCGCAGCTGATCTGGTTGTGCAGCGATGGCTTTGTCGGTGGCAAAGATGATGTGAGCGTGAAAGTGCTTGGCGATGTCGCCGAAGCGCAACAGGATGCGGCCGTCGCCGTGATCGGCGTAAGTGAGCGCCGCTGCCAGGTTGACGATCGCGGCGTCGAGCGACTTGGTCTTCACCGCGGCGACGCGTGCGCCGTCATCGCCGATCGCGACTTCGGTCATGCCGTTATTGCCCCAGCCGTGCTGGCGCGACACCTCTCGGGCAAGCCAGCTCGTGATCGAGCCGACGGTCGATATGCCGATCTGCTTGCCCTTGAGATCGTCGACCGAATTCACGCTGCCGTCGTTGCGCACGACCAAGGCGAAGATCAACGGCGGCCCCGCCATGGCGGCGATGCCTTTGACCGGCGAGCCCTTGGCGATGAAGGCAAGGCCCGGACCCGAGCCCAGGCCGATATCGATGCTGTCGGCGGCCATGGCCTGCTGCACCTTGGCATCGCCACCGAAGCTTGAAATGTCAAGATCGAGGCCGTTGTTCTTGAAGATGCCGGTCTGGCTGCCGACTTCGGCCGGCACGAAGGAGAACGCGGTCCGGCCGGCTTTACCGACCCGCAGCGTGTCGGCAAGGGCAGGCGTGGTCAGAGTGAGCGCGATCACCGCGATGACAGCGAGCAGCAAGCCAGCATTGCCGGGATCCGCTTTCGTCATCTACGCCGTCCTCCCTTGACCTTTTGTTATGCGCGGCCGGTGACGTTGGGTGCGGGCGGCGCGCGGACCGATTTTGTCCGCATCTCGACACGCAAGGCCGCGGTCGCCGCCGCGTCAAGGGTGAAATCGTCGCGCACCACCGCGCCATAGAGGTCGCGGGCGGCCTTGCGGGAAATCAGCTCCTCGCGCACGTCATTGACGACAAGGGCGGGATCGCGGTCGCACGGATCGCCCCAGCCGCCGCCGCCGCCAGTGCGCACGATGGCCGAGGCGCCGACCGGTACCGGCAGGCGCGCGCCGGCGAGTTGCCGGAATTCGCTCTCCTGCGGCAGCCGCAGCAAATAGCCGCCGGATTCGCCCGCGGTGCCCCCCCATAGCCCCCAGGGCGGACATTTCACCCGCCGCGTCTGTTCGAAATTCCAGTGGCCTTCGATCAGATTGCGGACCTGCATGTCGATGCCGAGTCCGCCGCGATATTTTCCGGCGCCGCAGGAATCCCGGCGCAGCGCGCGGCTCTCGACCAGCACCGGGCATTTGAGCTCGATGCCTTCGATGGAGCCGTTGCGCACATCGCCCTGACAGACAGAAACCGTGCCGGACTTCGCCATCCTCGAACGGCCGGCCGCCCCAGCCCCCACCCTCCAAGCTTTGCACGACGAAGCGTCGCCCGGTTTTGGGATGCAGGCCGAAGAACACCACCGCGCCGCCGAGCAGCCCGTGATGACCGGCCGGCACCCGATCCGGCATGGCCTTGGCCAGCGCGGCGACAATGCAATCGACGACGGTCGGCACGATCGCGCTCCAGCCGGCCATCGGCGCGGGAAAGCGCGCCATCATGATATTGCCTTCGGGGATGACGATATCGAGCGCGCGGAACGATCCTTCGTTGACCGGATCGAGCGGGCCGGTCAGCGCCTTGTAGGCGACGCGGGCGCCGGCGAGCGTGCGCGAGTTGATGCCGGCCTTGCGCTCTGCCGAGCAGCCCGACAGATCGATGGTCATCGACGAGCCTTTGATCGTGACCGTCACCTTGATCGGCACCGGCTCGTCCTTGCGCACGCCGTCGTCGTCGATCGAGGCCGACGCCTCGTAGATGCCGTCAGGAAGCTGCGCCACCACATTGCGGCACTTCTGCTCGGTCTCGTCGAAGATGCGTGCGATCGCGGCGAGGATGGTCTCGCGGCCGTATTTGTCGAACAGCTCGTCCATGCGGCGTGCGGCGAGGCGGCAAGCTGCCATCTGCGATTTCATGTCGCCCAAGGACGATTCCGGAAAACGGATATTGTCCTTGATGACGCGGAAGAGCGTGTCGTCGAGCTCACCTTCGCGATAGATCTTGAGCTGATCGAGTTGCAGCCCTTCGAACCAGGGATCGGCGACCTGCGGTCCGGCGCCGAAGCCGGTCGAAGTGCCGCCGACATCGATCCAATGCGCCCGCACCATGGCGAACATCAAAAGCTCGCCTCGGTAGAAATAGGGCATGTAGATGACGATGTTGTTGAGATGCTGGCCGGCGACCGCCTGATGATTGGTGATGATGACGTCGCCCGGCGCAAAACCTCTTTCGCCGTAGCGCTTCATGCCGTCGGTGATGATGACGCCGAGATCGGCGACGAAGTGCGAGACGCCGCCGACGTTCTGCGAAATGAGCTGGCCGTTCGGATCGACCAGCGCGGTGCAGAAGTCGCGCACTTCGTAGATCATCATATTGTAGGAAGTACGCTGCAGGTCGGCCGCCATTTCATTGGCGACGGCGGGCAGCGCGTTGCGGATGACTTCGAGTGTGACCGGATCGAGCGTGACCTTGCCGCGTGCCGTTCCACGCTTGCGCGCGTTTGCGCGCCGAGCGGCTTTGGCCTTTGCCGGCTTTTTCTTCGCCGCCTTGCTCATCGGCTTCCTCCGACCGCGATGATCAATTCGCCTGACGGCGCGACGCGGCAATTGTCGCCGGCATAGAGCACGGTCGTGGTGCCATGCTCTTCGATCAGAGCCGGACCGGCAATGCGGGCGCCGGCCGGCAACGTGTCGCGCGCGTACACCGGGCAGGAGACAGATTTGTCGGCATTGCCGAGATAGACCGGACGCCGGCGCGGCGCCGGACGCTTGCCGGCGCGCTTCTTTGGGAAGGTCAGCTTCGGCCGTTTGCCGACCAGCGCGAGGCGGACATTGACCATCTCCACCGGCTCGTCGGGCGAGTGATGCGCGTAGCGCTGCTCGTAGAGCGCGTCGAAGGCTTTGCGGATGGCGCGGTGATCGCCCTTCTTCAGCTGCGCCAAAGTGATCGGAACGGGGAGGGTGAATTCCTGGCCGGTATAGCGCAGGTCGAGATGCATCTGCCGTTCGGCGCCCTTGCCATGGCGCAATCCGGTCTCCGCCTCCTTCACCATCTCTTCGTAGACGTCGACCAGCTTGCCAAAATTCGCGCTGGCAAGATCCGAAAAATAAGTGCGGATGAAGTCATGGCGCTCGTCGGCGAGCAGCATGCCGAGTGCGGAGAAATGCGAAGGGAACAGCGGCACGATCACAGTCGGGATGTGCAATTCGCGCGCAATGGCGAGCACATGCAGCGGGCCCGCGCCGCCCGAGGCGAACATGACGAAGTCGCGCGGGTCGTAGCCTTTCTCCACCGATACTTCGCGCACGCACAGCGACATCTTGTTCACGGCGATGTCGATGATCGCCTGCGCGGCTTGCGCAGCTTTCATGCCGAGCGGCTTGCCGATCTTGTGCTCGACGCCGCGCCGTGCGCCATCGGCGTCGAGCTTCATGGTGCCGCCGAGGAAATTGTTCGGATCGAGCCGGCCGAGGACGACATTGGCGTCGGTGATCGTGGGCTCGGTGCCGCCGCCGCGATAGCAGATCGGGCCGGGATCAGCGCCTGCGCTCTGCGGGCCGACCTTGAGCGCGCCGATCTCGTCGCGCCAGGCGATCGAGCCGCCACCGGCGCCGATCTCGACCACGTCGATCATGGGCACCATGACCGGATGGCCGCTGGCATAGCCGCCGACATAATAGCCCGGCGCCATGGTCGGCTCGGCATCGCGGATCAGGCTGGCTTTGGCGGTGGTGCCGCCCATGTCGAAGGAGATGACATTGCGATAGCCGAGCTTCTCGCCGATCTTGGCCGAGGCGATGATGCCGCCGACCGGGCCGGATTCCATCATCGCCACCGGCCGCTCCTGCGCCACTTCTGGCGTCATCACGCCGCCGTTCGAGCGCATGATCGACAGATTGCCGGCAAAGCCGATGCCTTCGAGCTTGGACTTCAGCACGCGCACATAACCGCCGACCTTGCGGCCGATATAGGCGTTCACCACCGTGGTCGAGGTGCGCTCGAACTCGCGATATTCGCGCAGGATTTCGTGCGAGAGCGAGACATAAGCGTCCGGCAGTGCCGCGCGAATGACTTCGCCGGCGGCGCGCTCATGATCCGGATTGATGTAGGAGTGCAGGAAGCAGACGGCGACGGCCTCGACGCCGTCGGCAGCAAGCGTCTTCGCGACCTGTTCGAGGCCGGCCTGGTCGAGCGGCGTATCGACCGCGCCCGAGGCGACCACGCGCTCGGCGACTTCGCGCGTCAGATGCCGCGGCACCAGCGGGCGATGCCGGTGAAACAGCAGATTGTAGGCTTCGGGGCGGTTGCCGCGGCCGATGATATAGACGTCGCGCGTGCCCCGCGTGACGACGAGCGCGGTCTTGGCGCCGGTGCGCTCGATCAGCGTATTGATGGCAATCGTCGAGCCGTGAATGAGCTCATCGACCGCGCTCGCCGAAAGCCCGCTCTTGTCGAGGCAGTCGACGATGCCCTGCACGAGATTGTGCGGCGTGGTCAGGCTCTTGGCGTCGACAAAGCGGCCGGCTTTGTCGTCGAACCCGACCAGATCGGTAAAAGTGCCGCCGATATCGATCGCAACAGCGATCACGTTTCCACTCCCGCAAGGCTAATTCTCGTTGTCGGGACACTGGCCGAGACCAGTCTAGCCAAGCAACGGGATTTCCGGCTAAATACTTGTAGCCCGTTGGCTATAAGTGGCCGAGTAGACGCCCCAAGAAAGCAAGCATGATTTCCGCAAGCGCCCGCCGCCTGAGCGTGTTCAAGAGTGTCGTCGATTGCGGCGGATTTAATGTCGCGGCCAATCAGCTCGGCATCGCCCAGCCCTCGGTCGGTGCGCATGTCAAAGCGCTGGAGGCGCAGCTCGGCCAGCCGCTGTTTCACCGCAGCCGCGGCAGCAAGCCACGCCTGACCAAAGCCGGCGAGGCGGTCTATGCCTATGCCGTCGACGTGCTGGCGCGCTCCGCGGTCACGACGCGAACGCTTGCCGATCTGCGCACGCAGTCGACGCAGGAAATCACGCTCGCCGTGCATCGCGATGTTGCGGCCTATTACCTGCCTGAGCGTCTGACCGCCTTTGCGGCGCGCCATCCGAAGGTGCGGGTGATTACACGCGTCGGCACCATCGAGGAGATGGTCAAACAGGTCCGCGCCCAGGTCGCGACGATCGTTCTGTTTCTGGCGTTCAAGCCGATGCCGGGCATCCGTTGCGAGTTGCTCGGGCACGAGGACCTCCAATTGGTGGCGGCGCCGCAGCATCCGCTCGCCAAGCGACGCGATCTGTCGTCGGCTGAACTCGGCAGCTGGTCCTTCGTCACCGGCTTGCGCCACTCGCGCTTCTACAAGATGACGGATGCCGCGCTGAAGTCGATCGGCATTGCCGCTTACGACATCGCCATGGAAGTCGAAGAGTTGACGGCCACCAAGGAAATGGTCCGGCGCGGCCGCGCGCTCGCCTGTTTGCCGCATTGCAGTGTCGCCGCCGAGCTCAAAACCGGCGCGCTTACAGCGCTGAAGCTGGCGACGCCGCTGCCGTGGTTGAACGTCTATTGCGGCTACGTTCCGCCGCTACGCGACGGCGACCGGAGTTTCATGAAGCATCTGCGGTCCGGCTCATTATGAATCGGTGCCGCGTTGGCGATTCGGAAGTTCCCGGAATGGACCGGCGTAGGCCGCGCTCGGCGAATAAAGCGGTGGACCGCGCTAATTGAATTGGTGCCGCGTTGGCGATTCGGAAGTTCCCGGAATGGACCGGCGTAGGCCGCGCTCGGCGAATAAAGCGGTGGACCGCGCTAATTCGTCGGAACAAAGTATCGCCCTCGGCATTGATGCTTCGGCGAGGGAGGCACCGCACAGAGTGCCGCTATCCGCCCCGGGGGTACATCATGGCGAACGTCGCCCGCCTCGAAACCCAGTCCAAAAGCCGGCCTGAATTGAGGGCATTTCTTTGGTTGCTTGCCGCCGGTGCCGCAGGGGCTTTTTGCGCCTTTTTGCCGGCGGCCCATCTTCTGTTCCACACCTGACCTGCCGCGCCTGAAGGTCTATTACGGTTCCGTCCCGCCGTTGCGCGACAGTGACCGGACTTTCATGAGGTTATTTGCGGTCGGGATCTTTGTGGATCAGTCCTGGGCAGGCGGTTGCCCCGCGCCTTGCACATTCAGCGCTTTTGGCAGCGGTCCGCCGGGACCAAAAAATTGCACGCCGACCTGCTCGCCTTTGCGCCACTTCACCCGGCACCATCGCGCCAGGTTTGCATTGATCATCAGTACAAATTCGTCCGGCAAGCTGATGGTCACGCCGACTGATATCCGCGCACCGGATTGCGAAATGTCCAGCAATTTGATGGGAAATTTGACGTGAGCGATGTGGTCTGTCGTCGCCTGTCGCGGATGCTTCCGTTTCTCTGAATCCATGACTTAATCGGCGCGAAAAGCTGGCGGCGCTGCTCCTGGCGAGTAGCTTCTCAAGAATTCGACCGGCGGATACTGCCGGTAAGATTGTAACAGCGCGTTAATCTAAGCGCTGGGGGCCGCAGCGGTGCGCTTCTCCACGATGTCTTTTGACATGCGCGGCCTCGGTCTAGCGCTGCCGATGGGCCAACGCGCTAGTGCCACTCAAGGACTTCGCCGCTCGATAGACCCATCTGTTCCAAGTCGTCACCAGATATCGGCGAGGCAAAGAACTCGGCGCCAGCAGCATACTTGCTTTTGACCATTGCGATTGCCGTCTCGCGTTCGGCGACCGCGACCACGTGAGTTGATCCCTTGTACCCGCCAGCGCTTCTGACCAGAACAATGAAGCCACGGTGCATGAGAATAGCCCGCTACGATCGTCGCCAAAATTCTATTTTATCAGGTCGCCGGGAAACAGCACCGGGTCTAATTGCGGCACTACTCGGCGCGCGTTGGCTTGACCGTAGTGGACTCAGAGCTTGCTGATGATGTCGGCGAAGATGTCCACGAACTGCGACGGCAGACTCAGCGCTGTGGCGATCAGCATTATCCAAACGATCGACCTGACGATACGCTTCGAGACCATCAGTGATTGGCCGTGACAGCAGTGCGAAGAGTCCATCGCGCGCAGATCGCAACGGGTCCGCGTTGCCAAGGCGCCAGCTAACTCATTGGAGC
>CAWFWC010000001.1:0-319194 GCA_963819465.1 uncultured Alphaproteobacteria bacterium | reverse complement strand
AAGGCGCGGCCTCGGCCACGCCATCGAGCACTTTCCCGAGTGGCGGATATTCGCGGATCAGTGCCGTCAAAGTGTGGGCAGTATCCGGCTTGAGATGGTCGAGCCAGGATGTAACTCGCGCGGCGGATGCCGCCGAGGCAACCGGCAACGGGCCGCGCAGGCGCCGCGTCAACGCTGCCTCGCTGCGTTCCCGCTTCGGCGCGCCGGGCGCAGGCTGGATCATCCCGTCACCACGGGTCCCGCCCGCGGCAACGCGATGACGCTGCGCAAGCCCGGATGATTGTCCTCAAGCCTCAACTCGCCGCCATGCAGTCGCGCCACCGCCGAGGCAAGACTCAGGCCGAGGCCCGAACCCGGGGCTGACCGGCTTTGCTCGAGCCGAACGAAACGCTCGACGACGCGGCCGCGGTCGGCTTCGGGAATGCCCGGACCATGATCGGCGACGCTCAGCGCGATGCGCTCGCCGTCATTGCCGGCGGCGACGACGATTTCGGGACGCTCGCCATTTATCTCGCCTTCCGCCGGCCCATTGACTGTCTCAAGCACTTTACCGGCCGGGGCGGCATATTTGATCGCATTGTCGATAAGGTTGGCCAGCGCCTGGCTGACCAGTTCGCGATTGCCGCGCACCGGCGCCTCCGCCGGCGCTTCCACTTTCAATTCGAGCCCCTTCTCCTCCGCCAGCGGCTCGTAGAGTTCGCCGACGTCGCGCGCGATCTGGGCGGCGTCAAATTCCATCATGTTGTCGCGTGCCTGGCCGGATTCGGCTCGCGCGATCATCAACAGCGCGTCGAAAGTGCGGATCAGATCGTCGGACTCCGCGATCGTCGCTTCGAGCGCGGCGCGGTAATCGCTTTCGCCGCTCGGATGGCGCAGCGCCTGTTCGCAGCGATTGCGCAGCCGCGTCAGCGGCGTTTTCAGATCGTGGGCGATATTGTCGGAGACTTCCTTGAGCCCCTTCATCAGCGCCTCGATGCGCTCGAGCATGGCATTGACGTTCTCCGCCAGCCGGTCGAGCTCGTCGCCAGTGCCGGCGATCGGTAGCCGGCCGGTCAAGTCGCCGTGCATGATGGTCTGGGCGGTGCCGGTCATGGCGTCGATGCGCTTGAGCACGCGGCGGCTGACAAAGAAGCCGCCGATCAGGCCGAGCACGATGACGAGCGCGATCGACCATTTCCCGGCATTGGCGATGATGCCGAACAGCCGCTCGCGCTCCTCGAGGTCGCGCCCGACAAGAAGATGAAAGCCGCCGGGAAGCTGCACCACCTGCACCAGCGCACGGTGGTCGCTGCCCTCGGGCGCATCGAGCCGGCGATAACTGGTTTCGAGCCAGCCCGGATGATCGAGTACGCCCGGCTCGAGCGAGCCGACATTGCCGGCGAGCCCCTCGCCGGTCGGCGTCGTGACCAGATAGAGACTTGATCCCGGCCGCCGCGAGCGCAGGTCGACGACGATAACCAGCCGCCGGATGCCGCCCTGGGCATATTGCTCGGACAGGCCGGTGATCTCGGTATTCACCGTCGTCGTGATCTGCTCGGTGATCAGGCGGCGCGTATTGAGCGCGAAATAGCCGAGCAGTGACGCCGCGAACAAGATGAAGATCAGCAGATAGACGAGCGTCAGCTGGAACGCCGTGGTGCGGAGAAGTTTGCCGAGCGCGGACACGTTCTTCTTTCAGGTTTTTTCGGATGACGCGCCAAGCTCGCTCTCGGAAAAATCCTCTTCCCGGAATTCGAGCTGAGCCCGCGTGTTGTCGCGGCGGTTGACGGCTTCGGCCCGGCGCAATTCGACGCGCCGGATTTTGCCGGAAATGGTCTTCGGCAGTTCGGCGAATTCGATCCGCCGCACCCGCTTGAACGGCGCCAGCGCGGTGCGGCAATGCCGGAAGATCGACAGCGCCGTGGCGCGATCCGGCGCGTGACCCACCGCCAGCGCCAGATAGGCCTTGGGCACCGCAAGCCGCATCGGATCGGGCGACGGCACGACGGCGGCCTCGGCGATGGCCGGATGCTCGATCAGCGCGCTTTCAAGCTCGAACGGACTGATCCGGTAATCGGAGGCTTTGAACACGTCGTCGGCACGGCCGACATAAGTGAGATAGCCGTCCTCGTCGACAGTGGCGACATCGCCGGTGCGATAAACCCTTTCGTCGAGCGCACGCACGCCGCCGTCGTCGGCCTGGTAGCCTTGCATCAGCCCGGTCGGGCGTGGATTGAGATTGAGGCACAGCTCGCCTTCGCTCGCCGCTGCACCATCGGCATCGAGCAACTCGACGCGGTAGCCCGGCAGTGGCCGGCCCATGGAGCCGGCTTTGACGTTTTGCCCCGGCGTATTGCCGACCAGCCCCGTGGTTTCGGTCTGGCCGTAGCCGTCGCGAATAGTGATGCCCCAGGCCGATTTCACCCGCTCAATGACCTCCGGATTGAGCGGTTCGCCGGCGCCGATGAGTTCCTTCATACTCACCTTCCAGGCCGCGAGATCCTCCTGGATCAACATGCGCCAGACCGTCGGCGGCGCGCAGAACGTGGTCACGCCGCAGCGTACGATGGTGTCGAGCAGGCCGCGCGCGTTGAAACGCTTCTGATTGACGATGAAGACGGCGGCTTCCGCGTTCCACGGCGAGAAGAAGCAGCTCCAGGCATGCTTGGCCCAGCCCGGCGAAGAAATGTTGAGATGCAGATCGCCGGGGCGCAGCCCGATCCAATACATCGTCGACAGATGGCCGACCGGATAGCTCTGATGGCTGTGCAGAACGAGCTTCGGCGTCGCCGTGGTGCCCGAGGTGAAATAAAGCAGCATCGGATCGTCGGCGCGCGTCTCGCCGTCGGGCGTAAACGCGGCAGGCGACGCATAGCCGGCCTCGAAGGGAATCCAGCCTGGAACCTCCTTGCCGACCACGATGCGGGTGTAGTCGCCCGGCAGGTCGGCGAATTTCGCCGCGGCATCGGCGTTGGCGACGACATGGCGCACACGGCCGCGCGCGAAGCGGTCGGCGAGATCGTTGCGGGTCAGCAATGTCGTTGCCGGCACGATCACGGCGCCGAGTTTCATCGCCGCCAGCATGCATTCCCACAGCGGCACGACATTGCCGAGCATGACCAGAATGCGGTCGCCGCGCCGCACGCCAAGCCCACGCAGCGCGTTGGCGATCCGGTTCGAACGCTCGCTGAGCTCGGCAAAGGACAGTTTGGTCTCGCCGGCATCCTCGTCGACCAGCCACAGCGCCGGATGCGCATTGTCGCGCGCCATGACATCGAAATAATCGAGCGCCCAATTGAAACGGTCGAGCTTCGGCCACTGGAATTCGCGATAGGCGCGCGCGTAGTCCTCGCGATGCTTGAACAGCAGTTCGCGGGCAGCGACGAAAGGCGCCGCGCGGCCTGAGCCGAATCTGGCAATATCAGTCGCACTGCTGGTCGTGGTATTCGGCATAATAGGCGCCATCTGCGACGGGCTTACTGCCGCGCGCTGTCGCGGATCATATAGCCCGCGCCGCGCACCGTATGCAGCAGCGGCTGGGCAAAACCCTTGTCGATCTTAGATCGCAACCGCGAAATGTGCACGTCGATCACATTGGTCTGCGGATCGAAATGATAATCCCAGACATTTTCAAGAAGCATGGTCCGGGTCACGACCTGGCCGGCATGGCGCATCAGATATTCGAGTAGCCGGAATTCGCGCGGCTGCAGCTGAACTTCCTGCCCGGCGCGGCTCACTTCGTGCGACAATCTGTTGAGCTCGAGATCGGCGACCCGATAGACCGTTTCCTCGCCGCGGCTGCCGCGGCGCCGGGCCAGGACCTCGACCCGCGCCAATAACTCGGAAAATGCATAGGGCTTGGCGAGATAGTCATCGCCGCCGGCGCGCAGGCCCTTGACCCGGTCGTCGACCTGCCCGAGCGCCGAGAGGATCAGCACCGGCGTTTCGATCGATTTGCCGCGCAGGGCCGAAATGATCGAGAGGCCGTCACGCTTGGGCAGCATGCGGTCGACAATGAGAACGTCATATTCGCCGTCGAGCGCGAGCTGCAGCCCCTCGTCGCCGTCGCCGGCCTGATCGGCCATGTGACCAACTTCACGGAATGCCTTGACGAGATAATCCGCTGCGTCGCGGTCGTCTTCAATCACCAGAATGCGCATGATTTTTCGCCGCAATGAACAGCCGGCCAGCGGGGCCAAATCGCTGCAAATGATACACGCTGCCTCGTTTACAAAACAGTGAAGGGGTGGCGGTTGCCCGCCACCCCTCCCTACCACTCCACCGCCAGCGGGGGCGACGGATGCCGGAGGCAGAGTTGGTATTCAGCGGGGACGGACCTTGCGGTCCGCCCCCAGGAACGCCCGCCAGCGGGGGCGACGGATGCCAGCGGATGCCCCTTTCTCGTCAAAGCCGCGTCAAACTCGACCCGGCTTTCGTTAATTCGTTCGCCCGGACCTCCGCTCAGGCATTGCCGAGCGGAAGCGCCACAAACCGCGTGCCCTGGCGCGACTTCACGCGGAACAAAACCGTATGCTTGCCGTCGCTCTTGGCGTCGGCGAGACCCTTGCGGATGTCGGCCGGCGTCGACACCGACTTGCCGCCGATATCGAGAATGACGTCACCGACCTGGAAACCGTGCTCGGCGGCGACCCCGCCGTCAGCCACCGCGGTCACCACAACGCCGGAGCCGCCGGAATTCTTGTCGGCGGGGGCGAGCGTCAGGCCAAGCTTGGGCACTTCAGCGTCAGCCGTGTCGTGCGGGTTGTCCTGATCCTTCGACGCCGTCTTTTCAGCCGGCAGCGTGCCGAGCGTCAGCGTCACGGTCTTGTCCGTGCCATTCCGGATGGTGCCGAGCTTGATCGAAGTGCCGGGCGCCATGGTGCCGATTTTGCGCGCCAAGTCGCGGGCATCGTGAACCGGCGTACCGTCGACGGAGGTGATGACATCGCCGCTCTGGATGCCGGCTACCGCCGCCGGGCTGTTCTTCTGCGGCTCGGAGACGAGCGCGCCGGTGGTCTGTTTCAATCCCATGCTGTCGGCGATATCGGACGTCATGGTCTGGATCTGCACGCCGATCCACCCACGGGTGACACTGCCCTTGTCGCGCAATTGCGCGACAACGCTCTTCACCGTTTCGGCCGGAATGTCGAAAGCGATGCCGACTGAACCACCCGACGGCGAGAAGATCGCGGTGTTGACGCCGATCACATTGCCGTCGACGTCGAAGGTCGGACCGCCGGAATTGCCTTTGTTGACGGGTGCGTCGATCTGAATGAAGTCGTCATAGGGGCCGGCGCCGATGTCGCGGCCGCGCGCGGACACGATACCCGCGGTCACGGTGCCGCCGAGGCCGAACGGATTGCCGACCGCGAGTACCCAATCGCCGATGCGCGGCGGCGTGTCGGCGAGTTTGACGAACGGGAAGTTGCTGCCTTCGATCTTGATGAGAGCAAGGTCGGTTTTCGGATCGGTGCCGATGACCTTGGCGCTATAGGTCTTGCCGTCGTCGGCCGTGACCTTCACATTGTCGGCGTTCTGCACGACGTGATTGTTGGTCACCGCATAGCCGTCGGCGGTGATGAAGAAGCCTGAGCCTTGGCCGGTGATGACCTGATGGCCGCCGGGCTGTCCGCCGCCGTTCGGAATTCCGAAGCGCTTGAAGAAACGCTCAAACGGCGAGCCGGGCGGAAACGGCAGATCGTCATCGCCACCGTTGAGACCGGAATCGCCCGGACGGTCGATTTTCACGCGCACCGAAATCACCGCCGGCTTCACCTTTTCGACGATGTCGGCGAAGCCCACCGGGCGTTGCGGCAGCTGCTGTACTTTTTCGGTCAGATTCTGCGCCAACGCCGACCCGCTATGGGCCGGCATGTGCGGCGCGAGGATTACGGCCGCGCCGCCGATGCCGGCGACTGCGGACGTCAGAAGTGCAATGCGCCGCACAGAACGAATCCGGCGCGATTGCATCGAAGTACCCGTCATATCCGTCTCCAAAACCGGTTTATCCGCCTAACGGCGAAGACTGCCCCTATATAGGGCAGCCGCTTTGGCCCCGCTGTCACCAACCATGAAACGGCAAGCCTTACCGCGCTCTGTCGGCTGCATTAAAAGTTCGTAATGTTTGAAAGTCGTAAGAATTAGTGAATTGAAACAACTACTTAAAGCGACTGTGATTAGTCGCAGCAGCGCCGGAAAATTCCTTCCCGCTGGGGTCAATGCGGCCCGAAAGCCCCACTTACAAGCCCTTTTCGCGCAGCAATTGCTCAACGCGCGCCTCTTCGGCCGGCGTGAGCGTGCCCGTTGCGGGAACTTCGGCACGGCGGCGTGCCATCACGATCATCACGAGGATGCCGATGAGCAGAAGGCCGGGCGGCAGACCCCACAGGGCCGCGGTGTGCCAGGACAAAGGCGGCTTGAGCAGAACGAATTCGCCGTAGCGCGCGACCAGGAAATCGACCACCTGCTGGTCGGTGTCGCCGGCCTTGATGCGTTCACGCACCAGGACGCGGATGTCATGGGCGAGCGCCGCGCCGGAATCGTCGATCGATTCGTTCTGACAAACCAGACAACGCAAGTCCCGCGACAGCGCCCGCGCCCTCGCCTCGAGCGCCGGATCGGACAGCATCTCGTTGGGCTCAACGGCAAAGACCGCTGCCGGCCAAATCACGGCGGACAAAGCCGTCGCTACCAGCATTGCATGCGCGCATTTTTTTTTCACGAGCTGTTTCACGGCGTTTATTCCGCCGGCTGGACTGTGGCGGCGAGCTTGCTCTTGGCCGGACGCGGCGCGCCGACACGCAACCGCCGGTCCGACAGCGACAATCCTCCGCCGACAAACATGAAGCCCGCACCGAGCCAGATCATCAGCACCAGCGGTTTATAGTAGAGCCGCACCGCGGCCGAGCCGTCCTTGCCCTGATCGCCGAGCGACAGATAGAGCTGGCTGAAGCCGCGCGTCATCAGCGCCGCTTCAGTGATCACTTCGTTGCGCGCGGTGAAGGTGCGGCGGCTCGGTTCCATATTGCCGAGGTATTCGCCCGACGCGCGGCGGATCGTGAAACGGCCAACCACATCACGGTAGTTCGGCCCCGGCCGGTCGAACAAGCCAATGAAGCTCACGCGATAATGCGAGATGTCGAGCACCCCGCCCGGCTTGACTTCGACAATACGCTCCACGCCCCAGGCGGTGACGCTGACAATACCAAGGAGCGTCACGCCGATGCCGAAATGCGCAAAGGCAGTCCCCCAGGCGGAGCGCGGCAAGCCCATCCCGCGCTGCAGCGCGGCGCGGAACGGCACGCGCAGGATCAGAGTCCGTTCGGCAATGTCGATGACGGCGCCCACCATCACGAAGACGGCAATGCCGACGCCGAACGGCGCCAGCACCGGACCGCCGCGTTCGAGCGCGAAGGCCGCCGCGATCCCGAGCGCGGCCAGCAGCGCCGCCGCCATCAGTCGTTGCGCGGCGGCGGCAATATCGCCGCGCTTCCAGCCCAGCAGCGGCCCGAACGGCATCGCCAGCATCAGCGGAATGAACAGCGGTCCAAAGGTGGCGTCAAAGAACGGCGGGCCGACCGAAATCTTGTCGCCGGTCAGCGCCTGCAGCGCCAACGGATAGAGCGTGCCGACCAGGACAGTGGCGCAGGCCGTGGTCAGGAACAGATTGTTGAAGACCAGCGCGCCTTCGCGCGAGATCGGCGCGAACAAACCGCCTTGCTTGAGCAGCGGGGCCCGCCAGGCATAGAGCGCCAGCGCGCCGCCGATGAAGAGAATCAGAATCGCGAGGATGAACACACCGCGCCTCGGATCGGTGGCGAAGGCATGAACCGAGGTGAGCACACCCGAGCGCACCAGGAACGTGCCGATCAGCGACAGCGAGAAGGCCAGAATCGCGAGCAGGATGGTCCAGATTTTCAGCGCACCGCGCTTTTCCATGACCACAGCCGAATGCAGCAGCGCGGTGCCGGCGATCCATGGCATCAGTGACGCGTTCTCGACCGGATCCCAGAACCAGAAACCGCCCCAGCCGAGTTCGTAATAGGCCCAATAGGAGCCGCCGGCGATGCCGACCGTGAGGCACATCCAGGCGCCCAGGACCCAGGGCCGCACGAAACGCGCCCAGGCGGCATCGATGCGGCCCTCGATCAAAGCGGCGATGGCGAACGAGAACGCGATCGAGAAACCGACATAGCCGAGATAGAGCATCGGCGGATGGAAGGCCAAGCCCGGATCCTGCAGGATCGGATTGAGGTCCTGGCCCTCGAGCGGCGCGTCGGCGATGCGCAGGAACGGGTTCGAGGTGATCAGGATGAAAAGGTGAAAGGCGGCCGCGACCCAGGCCTGCACCGCGAGCGCATTGGCCTTCAGCACGAGCGGCAGATTGGTGCCGAACAGCGCGACCAGCGCCCCGAAGAACGTGAGGATCGCCACCCACAGCATCATGGAGCCTTCGTGATTGCCCCACAGGCTGGCGAAGCGATAGATCAGCGGCATGTGCGAGTTGGAGTTCTCGTAGACATTCGCCACCGAGAAATCCGACGTGACGTAGCAATAGGCGAGCGCGGCGAAAGCGAGCGCGACGAAGACGAATTGCGCCAGCGCCGCCGGCGCCGCCATGTTCATTAGCGCCAGATCGTTGCTGCGGGTGCCTACGATCGGCATCGTGGCCTGAATGAGCGCCAAGCCGAGCGCCAGCATCAAGGCATAATGGCCGAGTTCAGGAATCATGAACCGCGCCCTTTCACTTTGCGCCCCCGCCGGCCTGCTTGGCGTAATCGTCCTTCCAATGTCCCGATTTCTTCAGCGCATCGGCGACTTCCTTCGGCATGTAGGTCTCATCATGCTTGGCGAGGATCGTGTCAGCGGTGAAGACGCCGGCGTTGTTGAGCGTGCCTTCCGCCACAACGCCCTGCCCTTCCCGGAACAGATCCGGCAGCACGCCTTGATAGGCGACCGGGATCTCGCTCTTGCCATCGGTGACTTCGAAACGCACAGCGAGATTATTGCCGCGCACAATGCTGCCGTCCTTGACCAGGCCACCAAGCCTGATGCGGGTGCCGGGCCCGACATGCCGCTCGGCCACGTCGCTCGGCGAATTGAAGAACACGATGGAATCGCGCAGCGCATTGAGCATCAGCGCAACGGCGATCGCGAGCACCGCGAGCCCGGAGCCGATCAGAACCAATCGTCGCTGCTTGCGTGTCATTCTTCGAATTCCAGCCTTCTATCAGCCGTTCAAACCGAGGACTTTGGTGAGATCGTCGATCCGCTTGATCTCGTCGGGATGGTCGGACAGCGCCCGCTTGGCATCCGCCGCCGCGCCCTTGGCCTTGTCGCGGTCGCCAAGCACGATATAGGCCTGCACCAAGCGAAGCCATTCGTCCACATCGCCGCCGCCTGCATGCAGGCGGTCGGCGAGCCGCTGCACCATGCCGCGAACCATTTCGGTGCGCTGCGCCTCGTTGCCACCCTTAGCGGCATCACCGCTGTCGGCCGTAGCTGGATTGGCTTCGGCGCCGACACGCGCGAGCGACTCGCGCACGAAGCCGGTCCAGGGCGCGTCCGGGGGCGCGCCGTCGAGCAGTGCGCGCCACTTCGCCACGGCGGCTTCGCGCCGGCCAGCCTGTTCGTCGGCAAGGCCGAGGAAATAGTTCGCCTTGGGTTCGTGCGGATCGGCGGCGACCGCCTTCTGGAATGCGGTCGATGCCTCGTCCGAAACCACGCCATTCGCGGCCGCGACCAGCGCTTCGCCAAGCGCGGACTCGCGTTCCGCACTGTCGCCTTTGAACGCGATCGTCTTACGCCACGCCTCCGCGGCATCGTCAAAGCGGCCGAGCCGCATATAGACCGGCGCCAGCACTTCCCAGCCGGCGCCGTCGTTCGGATTGCTGGCCAGATGCCCCTCGACCTGCTTGACCAAGTTTGTGATCGACTGCGCGCCAAGCGGCGTGTCGACGCGCGCGAAGGCCGACTGGCTCGGAATCTCGGGCGAGCCCAGCGTGAGATAAAAACCGAGCCCGACCACCGGCAAAAGGATCGCTGAAAGCACCGCCGCCGCACGATGCCGGAACAACAATCGCCCGGCCGGCGCTGGCATCGGACCCGCTTTCTCGGCGTCCGCCGCAGCGAGGAGCCGGCGCGAAATCTCGACCCGCGCCGATTCCGCTTCCGCCCCGCCGATCAGTCCGGCCGCCCGGTCGCGCTCGATCTCAAGAAGCTGATCCTGGTAGACGAGCCGGTCGCTGCCGCCGCCGCGCGGGTCGGCTTTGCGCCCAAGCGGCCACCACACGGCGCAAACCGCCGCAACCGTCATCAAGGCGAAAATGGACCACAGCATCATCGGTTCGAATGTCGTAGACGGCAAAGGCGCATCCGCCCAAAGCGCGCAGAGGCGATCACGAGCAAGTGCCCGCGCGGGCCGCTTTTACATCACGGCGCGAACACCGCCGCAATGGCGCCCGCGCCCGCGCGGCAATTGGGCACCCGTCGTGGAACTAGCACGCCAAGCGTGCATGGAGATTCCGCAAAAGACCCCAAGAAATGGCTATTTACGCCCGCGCCGGCTTGCGCTCGGCGGGCGGCGCGGCGGCTGCCTGGACCGCGACCTCGGCGGCCTTGGCCAGAGTCCCGGCATATTCGGCGCCGAACACCGGACGGCAGAAACGGATGCCTGCCTCGAGCTGCGACTGGCGGAACGGCCGATCATCGTTACCGGCTTGGCGTAGCGACTCGAGCAGGATCTTGGTGCCGGTGTCCAGAATATGCGTCAGTTCGGAATGCGCGCGCATGGTCGCTTCGCTGAGCGCAAGTTCGGCGGCGTAGTGGCGGCAGGCGCAGATGAATGCGACGCGCGCTTCAGTCTGCTCGACATCGAGCGGATCGAGCTGCGAGCCGGGCGCGATCTCCTTGTTCGGGCGCGGACGCAATAGCCGCCGCACGCTGCCCGGGGTGGTCTCGATTTCCGACTTCAGCAGTGCGGACACGTCGTTGCGGATCGCCGCCAATTGCCGGCTCCAGGGCGAGTCGAACGACATGTTGATTTCGGAACGCAATTCGCGCGCGGTATCGTGAATGTTCTTGAGCATGGACACGACCGGCCGGCCGGCCTTCACCTCCGTGCGCAGCTCCGTGACCATGTTCTCGGCCTCACCGAGCACGATGCCGACCGCGGCGGCATAGGGCGTGTCGGCAATGCGGGCGGTGTCGTCGCCGTCGGCTGCGCGCGAGGCGACGCGCACGAGCTGCCACGGTGAAACGAGCCGGTTCATCACCAGGATGAGGCAATAAGCGAACGCGTCGGCCTTGCGCGCGCCGGTCCGCTCGAGCGCGCTCGGCGCGGTCGCGGCATCAAGCAGCGCCCAGAGCGGCTCGATCTGCTCGCGCTCGAAGGTCTTGAACTGGCTCGGCAGGCGTTTGCCGAAATCGGCCAGCATTTCGCGCAGCGACAGGATAGAGACGATCGTGTCGAGGTCTTCGATAGCGCGTGGCGTGCCGACTTGAACGGCGAGCCGTCGGCGCGATTTTTCGTCCGCGCTGACTTCGGCGAGAGCATCCCTGATGCGCCGGATCGAGCGGTCCTGGAGCGTGCGCACCAATTGGTTGGCGCGGTTGCGATCGTCGGCAAGCAAGGCCCGATTGATATCGTCGCCGAGCGCCTTGACCTCGGCGGGGATCAGATCGCGACCGACCCAGGCCCAGATCGGCTCGAGCGAGACGCGGGCAATGCGGCCCATACGCTTGTGGTCGGCGGGGCCGTCGATCAGAAACGGCTCGAGCGGAGCAAAGAACAGCCGCGCGGTGTCGCCGATGCGCGGCACTTCGTGGACATCGCCGCGGATCGCGCGCCGCAATTCCTGCAATACCAGATCGTTGCCGGCACCCTCTTCGCCGCTCAGCAGGCTGCGTTCGAGCTGCTGCACGAGCATCGACCGCGCCTCAGGCGAGAGGGTCTTTAGATAATCACGCAGCCGTTCGATGGATTGTCCATCGCTCGCCATGGGAGGATGACCGTGCTGAACCGACCCCTAAGGTTCTAAGCGCCCCCGGCTTAAGAAGCGGTTACGCACAAGAGTTGCAACCACGGCGGAAATGGCCGGTTCTGCGGCTTTTGCAGGCCATAAGCCGGGCGTCGCCCAAACGGGTTTAGAGAAGGTGAAAGCGGCGGCTTGCCTTGCCGCCGCTTACGTAACCCAAAGCAATGAAGTGTGGCCCGCCGCCTTATTGTGGCGCAGCTACGCAGACCGCGATCAGCGGCTTATTGGCAGGGCTCGCCTCTGGCCCGCAGGACGCTCCGCGTTCGCCGAGGAACTGCGCGGCGTTGCGCGTGGGCCCGCAATAGGCCGTGACCAGGACTTCGTCATCCTTGCACTGGATTGTGCAGCCCGAGGTGCAATCGGATTTGACCACCCGAACGCCGCCGGCGGGCCCCACCGGTCCTTGCGGGCCGGCCGGACCTTGCGCTCCCGCGGGGCCAGGCGGACCGGCAGGGCCCGCGGGGCCCGCAGCGCCGACATCGCCCTTCGGCCCGGCCGGACCAGTGTCGCCTTGCGGTCCCTTGCCACACGCCGCCAATCCGCAAGCTGCCGCCAGCAATACGGCCGTCAACGCCAAATGCCCTGCACGCATTTTCAGGTTCTCCCAAAATGTCTTGAAAGGAACGCAACAGCCCCGGCGAACAGAAGATCAAACCAAACAAATCCGCGCAAGGACATCGCGACGAAGCTAACAACGGCAATTGGTCGCTGTCGCGATCACGCGTGTCACGTTTGTTTCGCTTTCCGCCGGCTGGCGGCGGCGGTCTAGTCAACCGCCGTCCAGGTGCCGTCAGGATTGCGACAAGCAGTGCCGCGCGCAACCTGCGGGTTGCCGTCGATGAAGATAGTTTCGGTATATTGCCGGCACGTCGCGCCATGGGCCTGATAGGCAGGACCCGGCACCACATTGCCGTAACGTCCGTCGTCAGGATTGCGCCAGGCCACCGGCGCGCCCGAAGGTCCGGCCTCGAGCGCCTGCATCTGCGCCGCGTAAGCGCGCCGCCGGTCCTCATCGTCAAGCGATGCGCCGATGCGATTGCCGATCAGGCCACCGACCGCGGCACCGATCACCGTGCCGGCCGCGCGGTTGCCGGTGCTGCCGCCGACGAGATTGCCGATGACGCCGCCGGTGATAGCGCCCGCCGCCGTGCCGCCGGCTTCCTTCGGTCCGGTATTGGTGCAGGCGGCCAGCGCGAAAATCGCGCCCACGCAGGCAACAACGAGTGAGAATTTTCCCGACATGAGACCCCTGCGATGACGCGCCGCCGAGGCTATGCCCCAAGCAATACCGAGAAAGCGGGCGCGTCCACACCCGATCGTGACACCAAAGTGTTTCTTTAGGGCAAAACTCCGGCAAAGGCCGGCGACGGCGGTTCCAAGCGGCGCCGCGACTATGCTGCGCTGGCGGCCCTAGAGTGGTTTGGCTAAGTTCCGCGGCCTGGAAACGCTTCTGAAAACGCTCAAGGAAACGACAACGATGCTGCCGATCCCGACCGGCCTCCCACGCGGCGTGACCAGGCGTTCGGCTTTGGTCCTCCCGCTGACCGCTCTCCTGCCGCTCCTTGGACCGGTCTCAGCGCGCGCCGAGGATTATCCGTCCCGCCCGGTCAAGATCGTCGTGCCCTTCCCCGCCGGCGGCACCGCCGACGTCGTACCGCGCATCGTCGCCGAGTGGCTCGCACGGCAATGGGGACAGCCTATCGTGCTGGAGAACCGCGCCGGCGCCGGCGGCAATATCGGCGCCGAATTCGTCGCCAAATCGGACCCCGACGGCTACACGCTGCTGTCGTCGCCGCCGCCGCCCTTGGTGATCAATCAGAACCTCTATCCGAAGCTCGGTTTCGACCCGACGCAATTCGTTCCGATCGTCGTGATCGGCCGCGTGCCCAATGCGCTGGTCGTCAATCCAGACCGGATCGCCGCCAACACTGTGAAAGATTTCATCGCCTACGCGCAGGCCAATCCCGGCAAGGTCACCGATGCCACACAGGGCAATGGCACCACCTCGCATCTGACCTCCGAACTGTTCCAGATGATGGCGAAGGTGAAATTGCAGAACGTGCCTTATCGCGGCTCGGCGCCGGCACTCAACGATCTGATCGCCGGCAGCGTCGACTGCATGTTCGACAATCTCGGCGTTTCGATGCAGCTCGTGAAATCAGGCAAGCTCAAGCTGATCGCCGTCGCCTCGCCGGCGCGCATGGCTAGCCTGCCGGACGTGCCGACCATCGCCGAAACCTTGCCCGGCTTCGCCGCGGCCGCCTGGTACGCGATCGTTGCGCCGCACGGCACGCCGCAGCCAATCGTCGACAAGATCAATGCCGGTGTGAACGAAGCCTTGCGCGATCCGCAGATCCTCAAAAGCCTCGCCAATCTGCAGGCCGAGCCGGTCGGCGGTACGCCTGCGGCAACCGCGGCCTATTTCCGGCAGGAGACCGAGCTGTGGAAGAACGTGATTGTTTCAGCTCACGTCACGTTGGACTGATCGCAGCGCCGGCAGCAACCCGCGTCCAGGTCAGGTTCAGAAGTCAGGTTCAGAAGCAGTCGCGATGCCAGTAGGCATCCCAGTTGCGATGCCAGACGCAGATCGGCCCGAACGGGTCGTCGTTGAAGTATCCGTAGCCCGGATAATAGGAGACGCCTGGATGCCAGACGTGGTGCCAAGCATGGTGCCAGACGTGGCGCGAGTGGCGCCAATGCGCGTCCGCGGTCGCCGGGATGGCTGTGGCCAGCGCGCCCAAGAGGCATGCAATCAACAGGTTTTTCATGACGTTCTCCGGGTTTATTCGCGCAAACGAACAGGACGCCTGGGCCCAAATTGAAGGCAAAACACGCCGCCGGCAACCAACATATTTCTGATTAAACTGGGATAAAGCGCAAGGTTTTCTAAATCCCGAACCATTAGCCTATCCGGGTACCGGACGAGCAATTTGAAGGCGCCGGTTCAAGCAATTTGCAATGCAGAAAATAAACGGATTTTGATCGAAGCCCGACGTGCGCACGCACGACATTACTCTGATCGCCGACTCGCTTGCCGGTCACAAAGACCTGCGCCGCGAGCTTGATGGCGTTGTCGATATCGAATTCCGGGCGATCAAGGATGCGCTGCGCTCCCCGCCTGGAGCTTCGGTCATCCTCGACATCGATCTTACCAAGGAATCGCAACTGAAAGACGTCAAGGCTTGGCTGCTGCGCAAGCCGGCCAAGGCTGGAACCGTATTCATCGTCGACAAAGCGTCGCATCTCCAGCATGCCAGAGCCTTCGCGCTTGGCGCGAGCGATATTCTCCCGCGTCCGTTCAGGGCACGCGAGCTTCTGAAAGTGCTATGGGGCGATATCGCTTCGCTTTCCGCCGCTCCGGACAACCCGGCGATCGAAGAAACGCCGGCTGTCGCGGGCGCGGTCGACAGCCTGCAGAACGTGTTTTCTTCCGCCTGCCTCGGCGAGCCGCTCGATACCGAGGCGCTCGATTCAGCCAACCAGGCGATCGTGAATCACGTCGAGTCGCAAGGACTCAACAACTGGGTTGAAACGGTGCGCACCCATCACAGCGCGACCTATCAGCATTCCCTGCTCGTCACCGGCTTGGCGGTCGCTTTCGGCCAGCAGATCGGCGCATCGCGCGCCGACCGGCAGCGCCTGTCCTGCGCCGGCATGCTGCACGACATCGGCAAGGCGCGCATTCCGGTCGCCATTCTCGAAAAGCCCGGCCGTCTCGACGCGCATGAGATGGACCTGATGAAGAAGCACCCCGGATACGGCTTCCAGGCCCTGGAAGGAGTTGCCGGCGTGCACGAGGAAATGCTCGACATCGTCATTCATCACCACGAATACCTGGATGGCTCGGGGTACCCGCACGGCTTGCGCGCCAATGAGATTTGCGACCTGGTTCGGATGGTCACTATCGCCGACATCTTCGGCGCGTTGCTCGAGCGCCGATCGTACAAGCCGCCTATGCCCAGCGCCGATGCCTACAAGATCCTCGTCGACATGGGCCCGAAGCTCGACCAGGACCTGGTCCGTGCCTTCCATAGTGTCGCCAGGCTCGGCCATGACCAGATCGCGGCAGCGGCCCAGGCCATCAACTAAAGTCGATACTGCGCTATTTTGACAAGGGCGCGCGCTACCTCGCTGCTCATCGTGTGCTGCATCCGTTCGGACTTGCGTCGGCGATGCCTCAAAATCTCGCAATTCAACATCGCGAATTGTGCATCGACCTTATCGCAATCGCATCTTCTCATCGCATGCAAAAAAATTTACTCGCACTTTATACCTGAGCGGCGCCGATTTACGGCCGCAGACATATATTTCCTGTCACTCACAACGCAGACTGTCGTGTTGAAGCTGCCGCACATCGCGCCGCGCCGGCAGCCTTGCGTTGCCGATAACAACGCCCGCAACAGCCCTTAGGAATGCCAAGGCCCGACCCACATGCTTGACGTCCCAAACAAAACGAGCGCGAAAGAACTCATCGCCAAGCAGATGTACATGCTATTCCCGACGCCGATGTTTACGGGAAAGCTGCCCGACATCGCCCTGTGCGATCGCATCGAGAACAAGCTGCAGGAGTTGCGCACGGCGGGAAAAGGAACGTTCTCGCCCGAAGGCGCCATCCTCGCCTATATGACGCCGGACGACATCCAGAACTCTTCCGGAGTTGAAACCACTGGTCGACGTCATCATGGAGGAGGCCGGGATCATCCTCGATGCCATGGCCGTGAAACGGGATTCGCACTACATCACCAATATGTGGGCGAACATCGCCAATCCCAATCGCCGCCACTTCATGCATATGCATCCGAACTGCTTGTTGAGCGGCCTTGTCTATATCAAGACGCCGAAGAATTGCGGCTCGACGGCCTTTGCCTCGCCGCGGCTGCTGTCGAAGAATCTCGAGCCGACTTATCTGCGCAAGAACGAATTCAATTCCGACGTGTTCGTCGTGCCTGCCGAGAAGGGCCGCATGGTGCTCTGGCCGAGCCACATTCCGCATTCCGTCGAACAAGGCACGGCCGACGAGACCCAGGAACGCATCGTTGTCGCCTTCAACGTCATGATCCGCGGGCTGATCGATCTGCCCACGGCGCGGCTGAAGCTCGGTTAGCAAAACTCTGGCGTTATGCCGCCGGGACCGACGTGGCGTTATCTCGCGGCAGGCAGCCGCGAGCATCAAGTTCAGCCCGGATCAGCTTCTTGGTGACCTTGCCGTAGCCGGAGCGCGGCAACTCGTTCCAGAAGAAGACGCGCTTGGGCAATTTGTAGCGCGCGACTTTCGGTGCCAGCCACGCCAGCAGCTCCTGTTCGCTCAGCGCCGCGTCCGGCCGCAGCACGCCGACCGCGATACCGACCTCGCCCCAGGTCGCGTCCGGCACTCCGACAATGGCGATCTCGGCCACCGCCGGATGCGCCAGTACCTTTTCTTCGATCTCGCGCGGATAGACGTTCGAGCCGCCTGATATGTACATGTCGGAGGCGCGGCCGGTGATGTAGAGAAAGCCCTGCTCGTCGACGTGGCCGAGATCGCCGGTGCGAAACCAGCCGTCGCGAAACGCCTTCGCGTTGGCGTCGGGATTGTCATAATAGCCGGCAAAGACCGCGGGCCCGCAGACGCAAATCTCGCCGGTCTGCCCCGTCGGCAATTCGCGGCCGTTGTCGTCCTGGATCGCTATCTGCATTCCGGTACGCGCATAGCCGCAGGTGCCGATCTTTACCTCCGGCCTGTCGTCCAGCTCATGCAGATCGGCCGGCAGCACGGTGATGTTGCCGGTCACTTCGCCGAGACCAAAATATTGCACCAGCACCTTGCCGAGCTTGTTTAAGGCGCGCTTCTGATCCTCGCGGTACATCGGCGCCCCGGCATAGATGACGTAGCGCAACGACGAATGATCGTACGCGTCGGCGGCCGGATGCTCCGCGAGAATTTTCAGTATGGTCGGCACGGTGAACATATTGCTGACGCGCCAACGCTCGATCAACAGGAAAGCTTCCGCCGGATCGAATTTGTCGCCGCCGAGCAGCACCGTCTTTGAGCCACGCACCACTTGCGTCAGTTGATGAATGCCGGCGCCATGCGACAGCGGCGCCACCACGAGCGAAGCGTCACGCTGCGTCGTTCCCGGCATCAGGTCGCACAGATGATTGGTGATGACGAAGCCCATCTGGCCGTGCGTGAGCACGGCCGCCTTGGGCCGGCCGGTAGTGCCGGAGGTGAAAAAGAACCAGCACGGATCGTCGCGTTCGACCGCAGCTTCCGGCGCGCTTTGGCCGAGATGCATGGCCACGAGCGCATCATAATCTTCGCCGAGGGCCGCCTGCCCGATCGCGATCACCGCGCCGATGCTCGGCGCCGCCTGTTTCGCCGCTTGCGCATGATCGGGAAAATCGGCGCCGCAGATCATGGCCGTAGCGCCGCTCGCCTTGGCGAGATAGGTGACCTCATCGGCGGTGAGACGGAAATTGGTCGGCACCCAGACTGCGCCGAGCCGGAAACAAGCGAACATCGACTCGAACATCTGGTTGCAGTTCTTGGACTGCACCAATACCCGATCGCCCTTGCCGATGCCGCGCGCGGCAAGCGCCAGCGCCATGGCGTCGACGCGCCGGTCAAGCTCCGCCCAGGTCCAGGTCTTCTCGCCCCAGACCAGGCCAATCTCGTTGGCGTGACGTTTGGCGGTCTGGCGCAGGAAATGCGCAAGGTTCATCACTCGCTTCGTCGAGGGAGCAACGCCGCCTTTGGGAATATTCGCGTCCATCTGCGGCACTCGCGCTAGCGCAAAAATCCGATCGAAATCCAAGGCACCACGGCGACGATGATCGTGCCCAGGATCAGCGCCAACATATAGGCCAGGATCGGCCGCATGCCTTCGGCGGGCTCGACGCGGCCGATAGCGCAGGCGGCGTAGTAGCCGACGCCGAACGGCGGTGCGAACAGGCCGATGCCCATCGCCAGGATCACGACCATCGCATAGTGCACTTCGTGGATGCCGACGGCTCTCGCGATCGGAAACAACAGCGGCCCGAACAGCACGATGGCGGGAATGCCTTCCAGCACCGAGCCCAGCACGATGAAGGCGGCGATCGATGCCGCCATGAAGGTCACGGCACCTCCCGGCAAGCCGGTCATCGCCGCAGCCAGCGTGCGCGAAAAGCCGGACTGGGTCAGGCCCCAGGCCATGCCGGTCGCGGTGCCGATGATGAGCAGGATCGCGCCGGACAGTGCCGCGGTCGATACCAGCATCGGCCGCAGCGCCGTCCAATCGAAACGGCGATAGATCAGGAGGCCGGCGATGGCCGCATAGGCGATGCCGAGCGTCGAGACTTCGGTGGCGGTGGCAATGCCTTCAACCACGGCGGCGCGGATCAGAAACGGCAGGACCAGCGCCGGCAGTGCTACCAGAAATGCGCGCGCGATCTCGCCCTTCCCGGCGCGGACCGTTTGACCGGTCTCCACATGGCGATAGCGCCAGCGCACGACACCGCACAGCAGCACCGCGAGCACGACAGCAGGAAGCAAGCCTCCGGTGAACAGTGCCGCGATCGACACCCCGGTCACCGATCCGATGGTGATCAGGACGAGGCTCGGCGGAATGGTTTCGGTCTGCGCGCCGGTCGCCGACAACAGCGCGACCAGATCGCCGGATTTGGCGCCACGCATCTTCATTTCCGGAAACAGCACCGGCGCGACGGCCGCCATGTCGGCCGCTTTCGAGCCGGAAATGCCGGAGACGAGATACATCGCGGCAACGAGCACATATTGCAGGCCGCCGCGCACGTGGCCCAAGAGGCTCGCCAAGAACGCCACCATGGCTGCGGCCATGCCGGTCATTTCGATGAGCAGACCGAGGAAGACGAACAGCGGCACGGCGAGAAGGATGAGGTGGCTCATGCCCTCGTCCATGCGGCCGACCAGCACCATGAGCGGGGTATGGGTCGCGAGCGCGAGATAGCCGAAGATCGCGAGCCCGAAGGCGAAGGCGATCGGCACGCCGGCGAAAACCGCCGCCGCGACCACGCCGACAAAGAAGATCAGAAGATTGAGATTGCCGAGCTTGAGGAAGACCGGCCCCGCGGCGAAGAACAGCGCGACGATCCCGGCCACAGCACCAAGCGAGGCAAGCACGGTCAGCGGCGAACTGCTGCGCAACAGCCGCAGCAGCGCAAAGACGATCATCAGCGCGATGCCGGCCGGCATGGCCGCGGCGCGCCAAGTGTCAGTGATCTCAAGCGCGGATGTCGTGATCGGCAGCTGATGGACGGCGTATTGATAAGTCGGCCACGCGATCAGGAGAAGAAAGGCCAGCGCCGCACCGCCGGCGAACGTATCGAGCGCCGCCCGCCATGGCGGCGACAGCAGCCCGACGCAGGCGGTCATACGCATGTGCTCGTCGCGGCGGAAGGCAATGACCGCGCCGAGCATGGCGAGCCACAGGAACAAGGTCGACGCCAGCTCATCCGACCAGACCAGCGGCCGGTCGAACACATAGCGCGACACAACGCCGGCAAACAGGATCAATATTTCGGCACCAACCAAACTCGCGGCCGCGATCTCGACGAAAGCCCCGACCGAAGCCTCGATTGCCACGACCAGTGAGCGCGGCGCGGCCGCGCTGTCCTTCACAAACGACGCGGTCTGCAGCGTGCTCACCGGCTGATCACGCAAGTTTCCCGGTGGATTTCTCGAGGATGCCCCAGGCCTCGTCGCCGTATTTGCTCCGCCACTCGCTGTAGAAGCCGGCGGCGCGGAGCTTGTCGCGGAACGGCGCCGGATCGGGCTGGTTGAACACGAGGCCTTTGGCGGCGAGGCTCTTCTGCAGGGTCGCGTTGAGCTCGGCGACGTCCTCGCGCTCCTTCAAGCCCGCCGTATTGATGTTTTTGGCGACGATGCCGCGCACATCCTCAGGCAGCGCCTCCCAGGCACGCTGATTGGCCAGGAACCAGAAGCCGTCCCACATATGATTGGTGAGCGAGCAATATTTCTGCACCTCGTAGAGCTTAGCGGTGGAGATGATCGCGAGCGGATTCTCCTGGCCGTCGACGATCTTGGTCTGCAACGCCGAGTACACTTCGTTGAAATTGATCGAGGTCGGCGCCGCGTCGAGCGCCTTGAACATCGAGGTCCAGAGCGGCGACACCGGCACGCGCAGCTTCATGCCCTTGAAGTCGTCGGGTGTGACGATCGGCTTGGTCGACGTCGTGGTCTGGCGGAAGCCGTTGTCCCAGATCTTCTCCATGGCGATCAGGCCGGACTTGGCGATCTGGCCGCGCACATAGGCGCCGAGGTCGCCGTCCATCGCCCGCCACACCGCGTCATAGCTCGGGAAGGCGAAGCCGAGACCGTTGATCGAGGCGGCCGGAACGAGCGTCGAAAGGATCAATCCCGACAGCGTGAAGAACTCGACGCCGCCTGAGCGGAGCTGGCTCAGCGTATCGGTGTCGGAGCCGAGCTGGCTCGACGGAAAGATCTGCATCTCGAAACGGCCGCCGGTCTGATCCTTGATCGCGGCCGCCATTTCGCGGGCGCGCACATTCATTGGATGACCGTCAGGAAGATTGTTGGCGTATTTGTACGTCCACTGCGCCTGCTGAGCACGCGCCACCAGCGGCGCCGCCACGGCGCCAGCCAGAATCGAAGTGCCGGTCGCAAGCAGCCGGCGGCGGGACAGGTGCATGAAAGCCTCCCCTCTAGTGATGCCGTTCTCTCCGACGGCGCTTGCGGGTAAGACTACATATCGGCTTCGGCTGCGTCATCCTCGCCGAAAGACCTAGCCGCCAGGCAGCGCCAGCTCCGCGCGCAGGCCGCCGATCGGCGCCGTGCCGAGCGTCAAAACGCCGCCATAGAGACTAGCCAGCTCGACCACGATCGACAGGCCGAGACCGGACCCAGGCTTGGTTTCGTCGAGCCGTTGACCGCGACGCGCCACCTGCTCGCGTTCGGCAGGCGATAGGCCCGGCCCGTCATCATCGACAATGACACGGACCCGCGATTTGCCGTCGGCGGCGGCCGGCTCATCGGCGAGCACCTCGATGGCGACGCGCGACTGCGCCCATTTGCAGCTATTGTCGACGAGATTGCCGATCATCTCTTCGAGATCCTGCTGCTCGCCGCGAAACCGCGCGTTTTTCGGCAAGGCGACGTCGATGGCGATATCGCGCGCACGATAAAGCTTCTCCATGGTGCGCGCGAGCGCAGTGACCACGGGCGGAATGTCGACCAGCGTGCCGAGCACGCTCGACCGCGCCGCGAGCCGGGCGCGCTCCAATTGCCGCGCCACCTGGTCGCGCATGATGTCGGTCTGTTCCATTACTTTATGCGCGAGCGGGTCGTCGCCGCGAGCGCCTGCCTCATTGACGAGGACCGAGAGCGGCGTCTTGAGCGCATGCGCAAGATTGCCGACATGGGTGCGGGCGCGCTCGACGATCTCGCGATTGGCCTCGATCAGCGCATTGGTCTCGCGCGCCAGCGGCGCGATTTCGACCGGGAAATCGCCCTGCAACCGCTCGGCGCGACCGGAGCGGATCTCGGCAAGGCTGCCGGTAATGCGCTTGAGCGGCGCGAGCCCGAACCGCACCTGCAGCGCCGTGGTCAATAGCAGCGCAACGGTCAGCGCGACGAACGTCATGCCGATGGCGCGGTCGAAGCTGCCAGTCTCGTCGTCGATCTCCGAAGCATCGCCGGCGACCGAGATCAGATAGCGCCCGTCATTGCCGAGATCGATATTGCGTTCGACGATGCGCAGTTTCTGATCCTCCGGACCCTGCGCATAGCCTTGACGATATTCGGCAGCGCCGGCCGAATGATCGTCGGGGAGCTTCGGCAGATTGGAATCCCAGAGCGAGCGCGAGGAATGCAGTTCCGGCGTCTTGGTGTCGAGCCGCGTCACCTGCCAGTACCAGCCCGACAGCGGCAATTCGAACAGCGGCTCGCCGATCGACTGCGGAAATTTCTCGCCACCCTCCTCCGGCGAAGCGACGTCAGCGACGAGCGTGCGCAGATAAACGTCGAGACGGCGGTCGAAGGCACGTTCGACCGCATGCCGATAGAGCGTCGACAACGCGACGCCGGTGACAATGAGAATGACCACGGTCCAGACCATGGCCCAGAGGAACAGACGGACCGCGAGCGAATTAGCGCGCATCGGGCGGCGTCAGGAGATAGCCGAGGCCGCGCACGGTTTGGATGACGTCGACGCCGAGCTTCTTGCGGATGCGCCCGACGAAGACTTCGATCGTGTTGGAGTCGCGATCAAAATCCTGGTCGTAAAGATGCTCGACCAGTTCGGTGCGCGACACCACGCGGCCGGTATGGTGCATCAGATAAGACAACAGCCGGTATTCGTGCGAGGTGAGCTTCACCGGATTGCCATCGACGGCCACGCGCCCGGTGCGGGTGTCGAGGCGAACCGGCCCGCAGGTGAATTCGCTCTTGGCGTGGCCGGCGGAGCGGCGCAGCAGCGCGCGCACGCGCGCCAGCACTTCCTCGAGATGAAACGGCTTGGCGACATAGTCGTCGGCGCCGGCATCGAAGCCCTGCACCTTGTCGCTCCAGCGGTCGCGCGCGGTCAGGATCAGAACCGGCATGGCGCGCCCCGTGCGCCGCCACGCTTCGAGCACCGAAATGCCGTCCATCTTCGGCAAGCCGATGTCGAGGATCACCGCATCATAGGGCTCGCTCTCGCCGAGGTAATGCCCCTCCTCGCCGTCGAAGGCGCGGTCGACGACATAGCCGGCATCGGTCAGGGCCGTGGCGAGTTGGCGGTTGAGATCGGGATCGTCTTCGACGACAAGAAGCCGCAAGGAAAGCTCCGCATGGACTCAAGTGGCGCATGATCCTATCGGGAAACCGGTCCTCCCTTTTCCGGATCATGCTCGAGACCGCCGACAAGCGTGCCTCTTACGGCGTCGACGGTCAGGTGGGCCACTTTGCCATCACGGGGCAGAACTGTCAGCACATAGACCAGGCCTTCCGGACCATGGCAAAGCCGGGCCCGCACCACGGTGCCCGGCATGCGGGCGCGGGCCGCGCGCATGGCGGCGGCAAGCGGAATGAGCTTGCCGGCCTCGGCATGGCGTTCGCGCTGGTCGAGGCAGGCATGTGCGGTGCCACCCGCGGCAGCCGGACGGGTCATCTCCTCCACACGCACCGGGCGGACATTGTCGTCGCCGCGCGCCGGCACCAGAACGGGGAGAAGCCCGAGCAAAAACAGGCTACCAATGGCGAATTGCAGTGAGGGGCTCATGCCCTTTCCTAGCGGTTCCGCAGTGAACCCCGCCTGAACGGTGGTTCCGAGGCACCTCCCAACACGAAAACTTGAAAGCCCATCATTGCGCGCAAAAGCACAAGCCAAATCCACGATGAAATGCCCTCCTCGCCTCCGGTCGGCCTTGGCCCTGCCCACAGTTGTGGCGGTGGTTTTATGCGTGGCCGCTATCGCTCCCGGTACGGCAATGGTCGGGGGCGCGCCGCAGGCGAGCGGCAGCGCGGCGAGTTCCGTCGTTACGATCTTGAGCTCCTACGGCACGTTCTGCACCGCGACTGCGATCACGCGCGACCTACTGCTCACGGCGGGGCACTGCGTCGAGCCTGATGGCGCCTATAAGCTCGCCGATACGGTGCCGGGCCAGGTGCCGGTGCTCAAAGATGTGGTGCGCACCACGCGCCATCCGCAATTCGACATCAAGCGCCTGTCCTCGCATCTCGCCACTGCCGATGTGGCGCTGCTCAAGCTCGCCGGGCCGGCGCCGGCGCGCGTCACGCCGGCGCGGCTCGGCGATGCCAGCGAACTGGTCGCGGTCGGCGATACGCTCACCGTCGCCGGCATTGGTGTGACCGCGCACGGCGCCAACCGGCTCGATGGCCTCGTGCATACGGCGACGCTGACCGTGACCGGTCATCCGAGTTCGTTCGAAATCCGCCTGTTCGATCCGGCGACCAAAGGTGCGACCGCGGGACTCGGCGCCTGCACCGGCGATTCCGGCGCACCGGCCTTTCGCGCGGAGAACGGCGGCTTGGTCGTCATCGGCGTCGTCAGCTGGTCGACCGGTCCGAACCTGACCGGCGGCTGCGGCGGCCTGACTGGTCTCACGCCGCTCGCCACCTATCGGCGATGGATCGTGGATACCGCGAAATCGTTCGGATCGCCGCTGCCGCCCTGATCACTCGGGGCCGGCATCGGCCAGACGCGGACCCTGCATCGGCCGCTCCTCGACCACCAGGAGGCAGCCAAGTGCAATGGCGAGGCACACGATCGCGGCGATGAAGACATTCTGGAAGGCCGGCGCCAAATTGCTGTGCATGGCGGTGACCTTCTCGAGCGTCATTACCCCGGAATTATCGGACACCCCGCCGAGCACCAGCGCGCCGAACACGGCAACGATGAGCGCACCGCCGAGCGTGCGAAAGAAATTAAGCGTGCCCGTCGCAGTCCCCATTTGATGCGGCTTCACGGAATTCTGCGTCACCAGCGTGCTCATCGGATACATCGGGCCGAGCCCCATGCCGAGCCCGAACAGAAGCAACGCGAATTCCGGCCATGAATATCCCGCCGGATTGGCGGCAAGCAGGCCGAGCACAATGATAGACAGCGTCAGGCTCAGCATCGGAATGCGCATGTAGTGCTTCAGACGGACCATCAGCCGCACGGTGATCTGCGAAGCAATCGTGGTGCCCACCATGAACGCAATCAGGATCAGGCCCGACTGACTTGCCGAAATGCCGAGCACGGTCTGGCAATAAAGCGGCGTGTAGATGGTCACACCGATGATCGTGCCGACAGCGAAAAACGCCGCGCAGATGATAGCGCCGGTGACGCGGCCGTTAAGGATGGCGAGCGGAATGAATGGCTCACGTGCGCTCAGAAGCCGCAACGCGAAAAGGCACCACAATGCTGCGGATGCCACGAACAGCGAAAATATCTGCCACGAGCCCCACGGGTAATGGACACCGCCCCAGGCCAGGGCGAGCATCACCGACAGCGATGCTGCAACCATGGTAACGGCGCCCAGCATGTCGAGCTGATGTTTGCGATCGTGCCGCGGCAGCTTGCGCAGCGCCCGGTCGGTGGTGGCAAGCGCGAGCAGGCCAAGCGGCAGATTGATCCAAAAGATCAGTGACCAATGCAGATGATCGGTGAGCAGGCCACCAAGCACCGGTCCGAGCGAACTGGCGACAACGAACATGATCGCGGTGTAGCCCATCATGGCCGGGCGCTCGCGCGGGCTCAGCAGGTCGCCGATCACGGTCTGCGCCAGCGGCAGTAAGCCGCCGCCGCCGATCCCTTGCAACGCGCGGGCAAAGATCAGAACCCAGATTGAAGGCGCGACCGCGCAGGCGACAGAGCCGACGATGAAGACCAGGATCGCTGTCAGCATCACGGCGCGACGGCCGTAGATGTCGGAGAGTTTTCCAAATAGCGGCGTCGTCGCGGTGGCGGCAAGAAGATAGGCGGTCACCACCCAAGCCAGATCGTCGATGCCGCCGAGGCTGCGGCCGATGGCCGGCAACGCCGGCGCGACAATGGTCTGCTCCAGCGCGGAGAGGAACATCGCCAGCATGATGCCGAAAATGATGGCGCGCGCCGCGGCCTGATCGACCGGCGCGGGCGTTTCCTGATGCTCCGCGGCTGCCGGCAGGACCCGCGATTCCGCGCGGGCGGATGCTGCCCTCGCCTCGCCTGAAGCGGCCATGGCGACACGGGGCTTATCGTCGGGGGCAATCTCGCTGGTCATTACACTGCAGGGTTGGGCTCAGATGGCTCGGGCCGGATCGCTTGGGGCGATACCGGGCAGCATAAGCTCAATCCGTGCCGAAAATGTCGCCGCCGCGCACCTATTGGCCGCCACAGCGCGTTGTTGCAACAGCCCAAATCGCAGACCAGGGGTGCGCGGCCCTTCCCGCCGCGCCAACAGGAGGAGGCTTACCTTCGCCGCCTTGCCCCTTTGGGCAGTTTCTGCGGCCAGCTGACGATGTAGTCCTCGAGGTCCTCGTCCGGCACCGTCTCCTCGGTGGCGCTGATCCGGCCTCTGACCGACACGCCCGCGGCATGGACGGTCTCGGGATCGCCCGACACCAGCGGATGCCACCAATAGAGATCGCTGCCCTTGGCGATCAGCACATAGGCACAGGACGGCGGCAGCCAATTGATGGTTTTGAGGCTCCGGGGCGTCAGTTGTACGCAGTCGTCGACCAGATCGAGCCGGTTGGCGTAATCGCGGCAGCGGCAGGTCTCGCCGTTCAGCAGCCGGCAGGCGACATCGGTGTAGTAGGTATCGGCGTCATTACCCTCTTCTTCGAGCTTGTTGAGGCAGCATCGGCCACAGCCGTCGCAGAGACTTTCCCATTCCGAATCAGTCATCTCGTCCAGGGACTTGCGCTGCCAGAACGGAATTTCCTCAGGGGCTTTGTCGGCCGTTGCCATGCTATTCTCCAACGAACCCTAACTATGCCCAAATTACCCCCGATTTCATCGGCCCTGTGATAATGGCAACGTTAGCCACAGCCGGGTGCGCAGGTTAGCGTGCTTTAAATTATGGTCGGCATAACCCTCGTCAGCTAAGAAGGTGGAACCCGTGGTTCCAGCCGATTTCCGGAGCGCGCGCTAGTGACGGACATGATCCCCGATCCGGGTGACGAGTGGCTGCCCAGGCTCAGGCGGTTTCTGCTCGACGTCGACGCCCGCATCGATTTTACGATCTTCCTGGCCGGCAAATGGGCGCGGGAGCTTTATGAGCGATTTACGGCGGCCATGGACGGCTGGCATGTCGCCGGCTGGCGCCGCTGGATCCTGGTCGAGCCGCTGTCGGAAATGGCCACGCTCGGCACCGGCGGGCTTTGCCTCATGCTGGCGCTTGCCATCCCTTCGTTTCGTCAGACCTCCGACGACGACTGGCTCAAGAAAGCCGACCTCGCCGTCACTTTTCTCGACCGCTACGGCAACGAGGTGGGCAACCGCGGCATCAAGCACAACGAATTGGTCCCGCTCGACCAATTCCCCGATCATCTGATCAAGGCGGTGCTCGCGACCGAGGACCGCCGCTTCTACGAGCATTTCGGCATCGACTTCCAGGGCACCTTCCGCGCGCTGATGACCAACGCCCAAGCTGGCGGCGTGGTGCAAGGCGGCTCGACGCTTACGCAGCAGCTTGCCAAGAATCTGTTTCTGTCGAACGAGCGCACCATCGAGCGCAAGATCAACGAGGCGTTCCTGGCGCTGTGGCTGGAAACGCATTTGACCAAGAACGAGATCCTCAAGCTCTATCTCGACCGCGCTTATCTCGGCGGCGGCGCCTTCGGCGTCGATGCCGCGGCCGAATATTATTTCGGCAAGTCGGTGCGCGACGTGAACTTGTCCGAAGCGGCGATGCTCGCGGGCATGTTCAAGGCGCCGACCAAGTTCTCGCCGCTGGTCAATCTGCCGGCGGCGCGTGCGCGCGCCAATGTCGTGCTCGATAATCTGGTCGCCAACAGCTTCATGACCGAAGGCCAAGTCTACGGCGCGCGGCGCAATCCGGCGACCCCGATCGACCGCACCGTCGAGGACGCGCCCAACTACTATCTCGATTACGCGTTCGACGAGATGCGCAAGCTCGTCGAGACGTTCCCGAAATCGGTCAACGACCGCTATTTCGTAGTGCGCACCGCGCTCGATTCCAATCTGCAGCGCTATGCCGAGCACGAGATCGAGACGGAGCTGCGCCAATACGGCCGCGATTACGGCGCCAGCCAATCGGCTGCCGTGTTCGCCGATCTCGACGGCGGCATCCGCGCCATGATCGGCGGCCGCGACTATGGCGCGAGCCAGTTCAATCGCGCCGTCGATGCCCTGCGACAGCCGGGCTCGTCGTTCAAGCCCTATGTCTACGCGACCGCGCTCGCCAACGGCTTCACGCCGAATTCGGTGGTCGACGGCGGCCCGGTCTGCATCGGCAATTGGTGTCCGCACAATTATGCCGGCGGCTTTTCGGGGCCGATCACGCTGATCGAGGCGATCACCCATTCGATCAACGTCATTCCGGTCCGGCTGTCGATCGAGCTCGGCCACGGCAATCCGAAGCTCGGCCGCGCCATGATCGTGCAGACCGCGCGCAATTTCGGCATTCATGCGCCGCTGCCGGATACGCCGTCGCTGCCGATCGGCGCCGACGAAGTCAACGTCTACGAACACGCGGTGGCTTACGCGACTTTCCCCAATCTCGGCCGCGCGGTAGCGCCGCACGCCGCGCTGGAAGTGCGCACCGGCACCGGCCAATTGGTCTGGCGCTTCGACCGTGACGGGCCGAAACCGCGCCAAGTGATTTCGCCGCAAGTCGCGCTCGACATGATCAAGATGATGAATTCGGTGGTCGAGAACGGCACCGGCAAACGCGCGCAGCTCGACGGCATCAAGGTCGCCGGCAAGACCGGCACCACCAATAGCTGGCGCGACGCCTGGTTCGTCGGCTACACGGGCAATTTCGTCGGCGCGGTGTGGATGGGCAATGACGACTTCTCGCCGACCAAGCGCATGACCGGCGGCACGCTGCCCGCCCAGACTTGGCACAACATCATGGCCTACGCCCATCAGGGCGTCGAATTGCGGCCCCTGCCCGGCTACCCGTCGCCGGAACACGCGCCGCCGATGCCGGAAAATGCCTCTGTTGCGAATGTCGAGCCGCATCCGGCGCTCTTGACGCGCAAAGGCACCGAAGCGCTGATCGCGGTCGAGCGCATGTTCGACGATGCGAGCCACGCGATCGCGGCGCAGGACGCCGCGGCCGGCGCCGCAAGCGCGATCGAGCCCGGCAAGCAGAGTTCGCTGACGCCACCCAATGCCGTCGCCACCGCTGCCGGCGCGCGCGGCGATTAGTTCGGTCATCGATCCGGTTCGCACATGCGGTTGCTCTTCGGTTCATTGATTACTTTCCTGATCGCCGCCGCGGTCGGACTTGGCGCGACATGGCTGACGCTGACGCGGGGCGTCGCGTTCGGCTCGCTGAGCATCGGCGCCTGGACCGCATGGCCGAAGAGTGGCTCGGTCGATATTGATCCCTATGCCCGCGCCAAGATCGCGCGCACCGGCGAACTGCCGACCGGCATCGGCGACGGCGTCGCCTTCTACGCGCGTGGCGACGATGCCAGGAATTCTTTCGATGGCCGCTGTACCTTCCTGGTCGGCGGCATGACGCCGCCGGCGCGCTATTGGACGCTCACGCTCTACGACCCGGACGGCAAGCTCATCGCCAATGCGATCGACCGCCACAGCTTCACCAGCGACGAGATCGTCCGCGACAATAGCGGCAATTTCGCCATCACGGTGGCGCCGCTGGCACGGCCCGGCAACTGGCTGCCGACCGGCGGTGTCGACAAATTCGTGCTGGTCCTGCGCCTTTACGACACGCCGATCGGCGTTTCCACCGGCACGACCAAAGAAGGACCGATGCCGTCGGTCGTGCGAAAGGGCTGCTCATGATCCGCGCCCTGTTGTGGATTTTCTCAGGCCTTCTGCTCGGCGGCATCGTGCATCTGTCGACCGTGCTCGCCATGCCGCGGGCCGCGAAGCTCGACGCCTATTCGCGGCTCGCGCCGCTGACGCCCGTCAATGCAATGGTGCCGCTGCCGGCGCCGACCGCCGACACCACCATCATGCCGTATATGGATCCGGCCTTCGCCGCGGCGGTGTGCCGTTACGATCTGAGCAACGGCACGATCAAGCTGACCGCGCCGGTGAGCCAGGCCTATACGTCGGTCACGTTCTATACGCGAAAGAGCGTCGCCTATTACGCCATCAACGACCGCGCCGCCGGGCGCCGCACCATCGAGCTCGATCTGATGACGCCCGAGCAGCATGCCGACATGCCGGAAGAAGAGGACGTCACTGCGGCCGACCGGCTGATCATCGAATCGCCGAGCACCGTCGGGCTCATCGTATTGCGGGCGCTGGCGCCGGAACCCGGCCTGATGCCGATGGCGCGCCGCGCGCTGGCTGCCGCGAAATGCGAGCTGCAGTCGGCGCCGCAGTAACGCCGGCGCTGCGACTATGGCAGTCGAGTGCACTATCACGGTCATTTCGCCAGGTTCATTGCGTCGAGCTCCTCACCTATCAAAACAGCCAGAGTCCTTCACGGCCTTGGGTCGAGCCGATCTTCATCAGATCGCGCAGCGGCTGGCAAAGATTGTCCAGCGTCGCGCGCGCGGCTGCCGTGAGCTTCGATTTACGATCCCAGTAGCACGGGTGCGGCGACTGGCAGTGCCGGTGGCGCCGGCATCGCAAGTTCGTGCAATCGCGCCAATAGCCGAGCAGATCGCATTGCGCCTGCGCGATCAGCCAATGCTTTCGCCGATACGGCAGGCGGCGCCATTGCGTGAACGTCATCCGGCGCGGATATTTCCAGTTCGCGGCACTGACTTTGCGTCGCATTCTTCTCCTCTTGCTCGCGTTGTGCCGAGCCTGGCCCCCCCTGCAGGGACGGCGTTGCCCTTGCTTGCACGCTGGACTCCCCCACCTGCGTCCTTGCAGGACGCGGTCCTCCCCCTGCAGGGAGGACGAAGGCGCGCGCTCTCATTCGCGCGCGGTGTTACGGCGCACGCTGACGTCACGCCACGATGTCACGAACAAACAAAGGCTCCGAAGAAAAGCGAAGGGAGGCGGAGCGCCGACAGGCGCGTCTTCCTACCGGCCGCAGCATTTCGGCTGCGGCAGCGCGCTGATCGCAGCGCGCTCGCCTCTCGGCGCTCCACCGCGGCACTCGCCAGTGCAGTCGCAACCACCTCTGGCTCAGCCCCAGGCCGCGTTTCCCCAAAACCGGCGTTGCGGGCGTTACCCGATCGGCCACGCTTTGAGTTCAGCGAGCTCCTCGCAGACCGGTCCTAATGCCGGCCGAGCGGAACCGCCCGGGTGCGGAGTTACGAGCCCCGCCCGCGGGCACCGCACTTGCTCCACTTCAGGGATCGTCTCGAGAAGCGCCCTTCACGATGAGCAAGCTGATCGGCTATGTAACTGTATCGGTGACTATTGTCAATGGTAAAGTGACAGCACGGGGCGATTGATGGGACCCGCAAGCGTCAGCGGAATGCACAGATCCAGGAAAAAATACCGCAAACAATTCGGCCGAATGGCCGAGATCGCAGTCTCTGCACCGTTCCAGTCAATGTCGGATCCAGTCGGATCGCCTCGTACGCGAATTACGGTGACAAGGCTTAGCGCAGCTGCGGCTGCTGCGTGAGCACCGCGGCCGGCGCCGACGTATAGGCAAAGCGCGGCGCCGCCACGACCTGCACGTCATTGGCCGCGATCTTCTGCGTCAGCTCCGTCAACAGCCGGTCCGCCTCGCCTGCCGCGAGCTCGGGCTCGGCCACCGCCATGCGGTCGATGGCAAAGCGATAATTGGCGCAGCGCTGATTGAGCGAGGCGTGCACCCAGGCGATGGTCAGGCTGTTCTCGGCTATGCGCGCCTCGGCGTTGAAATGTTCGTTCGGGCTCAAACTCGCGACCTGGCTCATTGCCGTCTGCCGGCGCCGGTCAAGATCGGCCACCTTACGCGCTTCGGTGAAGAACGGATCCATGCGCACGATGTCGTCGCGGATGTCGTCGATGATCTGGCTGTAACGGGCCGCGGTCGATCGATAGAGCTCGTTTTGCAGGTGCCGATAGTAGGCGGTCGGATCGTTGGCGAACGCCAATTGGCGCTGGAACTTGCGGCTGTCGCCCCATTCATAGACCACGGCATCCCAGCGCTGGCGGTCGTACGGCGGCTCGATCAGCGGAAAAGCCAGATCGCGCAGCGCGTGTTCATCGTCGGTGAGATTATAGGCCGAGATCGGCGCGCCATTTTTGACAGCGGCTTCCTGGCCGACCCAGTCGTGAATGCCGTCCGCGACCGGATGCGGGTCCAACTTGCCGAGATCGCCGATACTGGAGCAGCCGCACAGCGCGAGCAGCGAGAGCACGGCCCCAACCGCCGCCGGTCTCACATTGCATCGGCGACAGTTGCGCGTCGACATCGGAGCACGCCGCTTAGCGACGCCGAAGCCGCCGACGGCCGCCGTTCTGCGCCGGAGGATGCGTTTGCGGTTCGGCCTGCTCGGCTTTCGGATCCATGTAACGCTCGATCCGAATAACCGGCAGGATAATGATCGTCGCGGATTCCGCGGCGTCACGCCCAAAACGCACAATGCGCCCCTCAGTCGGGAATTTGATGACGTTACCCACCAGCCGTTTTCCTCTGCCGCAAACTGCGTTCCACCCCATGCACGGGCGTCGGCATCACGAGGATTAAGCGGCACCAAGGTTAACGGCTCGCTAACGTGCAGCATTTAGTGTGCTGATCCAGATCACCTGTGTTTTGTTGCGGTCGAGCGGCGCGTATGGAAAGCGGTACCCTCTGGAGTGTCGATAATCTCACCCTTCCCGGGTCCCGGGATGGGGTCGATATGCGCCCCACCCTCATTCGCGTCCTCACCGACCTCTACGTCCAGAAACTGACCCACAGCTACGAGGAAAAGCGCCACTACACGGAACTGGCGCTGCGGCTTCTCGACTCAGTCGACGCGCCGACGCGGCTGGCGGTCGCCACGCGGCTGGCGCGGCATATGTCGCCGCCGGTGCGGGTGATGGTGAAGCTCGCTTCCGACCTGCCCGACATCGCCGCGCAAGTGCGTTCGCATCCCGTCTTGCTGCCCAAGGAACATCAGAGCCAAACCCCGCACCCGGCTTCGGCGCCCGTTCCGTCCAAAGCCCGAAGCGCCGCACCAAACCCGGCGCCAGCCGCAGCACCGAGCGTGAACGCGCGCGCGACCCCTCGCCCGACCGCGCCGGCGGCAGCGCCAGCCGTGGCGAGAGGTCCCGATCCAATCAGACCGCCTGAAGTTCCCGCCCCGCTCGCGCCGCCCTTGCCTCCCAAGCGCGAAGCGCCGGAACGGACCGCCGCACCGGACGCCATCTCCGCCGATATCGCGGGCGAACTCAACGAGCAGTTCTTCGCCGCCAGCGCCGAGGAGCGCCGCCTTATTCTGCTCAATCTGCACATCGTGGTGCCGATGCCGGTCGGCCGCGTCAACGTCAGCCGCGAGGCGCTTGTCATCCAGCGTCTGGAAAGCGCGGCGCTCGCGCACAACCGCGAAGACTTCGCCGCCTATCTCTCGCAATCGCTGCGCATCTCGCGCATGCAGGCGCGCCGCATTGCCGCCGACGATCTTGGCGAGCCAGTCGTGGCGGCGGCCAAGGCGCTCGCCATGCCGCGCGACGTGCTCTATCGGATTCTGCTGTTCATCAATCCGACCATCGGCCATTCGGTCGCGCGCGTGCACGCACTCGCCGCGCTGTTCGACGAAATGACATTGCCGGCCGCCGAGCACCTGGTCGCGATCTGGCAGGCGCTGGTGCGCCATGAGCGCCCGGTCGCGCCGCAGCACCCGCTGACGCACGACGAGGAAGCGCGGCTCCGCGCGCGCAACGCCACCGCAACGGTGCGCCGCGCCCCCGCGCCACGGCGGCCCGGCGAGCGGCGCGACGTGTCCTGAGACCGGGCGCGTCAGCCCGAAATGACGTCCAGAAAATTCCGTCCGCCGGCGTCTTCGACCTCGACGATCCATACGTCGGGATCGAATTTGATTTCGCGCGCCAAATAGGTCTCGACAGCCGCATCGGGCGCCGGCCGTTCGGCAAGACAAGACACGAAAGAGCGATCGCCGCGTCCGCTATCGACCTCGCTCTGCGGCGCCGGACCGAACAGATCGGAGGTGCCGTTGAGCCGGTCGATGCGGACATAGATCGCCCCCGCCTCCTCAGCGCCGCGGCGCCGCACCACGCCGAATGTGCCTTCGACCTGGCAACGGCGCAGGTAGGCGGCGACCCACAAGGCGGATTTCAGGCGCATGGTCACATCCCGGTATGCGGAGCGAAAGCCGCCGGACCCGACTTCATAACCACGGAATGTACGCTTTGCGAAGGGAACTAGTTGAGCGGATGCCCGACCAGCGCGGTGAGCTGGGTGACCAGCCGCTCGCTGATGCGGCCGGTCACCGGCAATTTGTGCTCACGCTCGAATTTTTGAATTGCCGTGCTGGTCGCCTCATCGAGGACGCCGGTCGGCTTGATCTGACCGTAGCCATATTCCGACAGCGCCCGCTGCACCGCCGTGACCCGCGGCGACGGCTGCGGCGCAATCAGATCGGCGATCGGGTCGTCGCGGCGCACGGACACGGGCTGCGGCGCGATACCGCCGGCGACCGGCCGTGGCGCGATAACCTGTTCCGCCGGCTTTGACGTACCCGTCGCCTGGGCGGTGGTCTGCGCGGCACTGAGCGAACCGGCCGGCGGCACCGCGGCGGCAAGCGGCGGGGTGAAATACGGCGCCGAGCGCGAACCGGTCTGCAGGTAAAGCGCATTGATGACGATGACGGCGCTCATCGCGGTCCCGAGCAGGATCGCGGCAAAGTCGATCGGTCGCGCTGTGGCTCTTTCCCACAAGCCGACGAGCAGCACGCCGCCGGCGCTGGCGGCGCGCCGATGCAGCGGGACGCGGGCTTTGCGGCGTCTAGGCACTTTTCCTCACTCGCATGTCGTCGCGCTGCGGCAACGCCGCAGCCTCACCCGAAACATTGGACGGCGCGTCGCCGGCCGCGGCACTGGCGAGATAGCTCACCACGCCGGCGGCGTGCTGGACGGCAAGCTTCTGCGCCGGCCGCGCCTGTTCGCAGTCGAGCGGCAGGCGCACCGTGACGCGGGTGCCGTGGCCGATGCGGCTCTTGATCGACAGATCGCCGCCATGCAGCTGCACCAATCCCTTGACGATGGACAGTCCCAATCCGGTGCCGCCATGGCGGCGCTCATAGGACGCGGCGGCCTGGAAATAGGGCTCGCCGACGCGCGCCAGATCCGCTTCATTGATGCCGACACCGTCGTCCTCGACGACGAAGATGATCGCCGCCGCCTCCGCCCGCGCCGCAACCGTGACGGTACCGCCGCGATCGGTGAAGCGGATGGCGTTCGACACCAGATTGAGCAGGATCTGCTGCACGGCGCGCTTGTCGGCAACGACATCCGGCAAATCGGCGCCGGCGCGCCGCTCCAGGCGAACGCCGGATTTGCTTGCGCGCAGCGCCAGCAGATCGCAACACGCGGCAACCACATGCGCCGGCGCAAACGGCTCAGGGGTGATGGTGAAATTGCCGGTCTCGATCTTCGACATATCGAGAATGCCGTTGACCACCGCCAACAGGTGCTTGCCGGAATTGTTGATGAGACCGGCATATTCGTTGCGACGCTTGCCGTCGAGCAGCAGTTCGTCTTCCTTCGTCAGCATGTCGGAAAATCCGATCACGGCATTGAGCGGCGTGCGCAATTCGTGACTCATGGTGGCGAGGAAGCGGCTCTTGGCGTCATTGGCGCGCGCGGCCTCGGTATGAGCATCGAGTTGCGCCTGCTGCAGCCGCTTGCGTTCGGTCACGTCGCGTAATACGGCGACCACATCGCGCCCCTCCGCCGGGGCCGCCGTTGCCGCGGTCCGCTCGAACGGCCGGCATCGCATTTCGATCCAGAGAAATTCGGCGACAGGCGTCCCGTCGGCATCGGCGGTATCGCGGCGCACCCGGAATTCGACCGAGCCTGCCTCGCCCAGCGCTCCGGCATCGCCGAGCGCAGTCAGATAAGCCGGGCGATCGGCGACATGGACGCGGTCGAACAGGCCGTGGCCGTGCAATTGCGCACTGCGGACGCCGAACAGGCTTTCCGCCGCCGGCGACGCGAACAGCACGGCGCCGTCGCGGCCGTGGCGCGTGATCACGTCGGTCATGTTGCGCGCGAGGAGCCGATAGCGATCTTCCTCGGCATAAAGCAGCCAGAAATTCATCCGCGCCTGCGCCTCGGCGCCAAGCGCAAGTCCGGTTGCGAACAAAGCGGCGGAGACGACGCCGAGCGCAGCCTGGGCGGCGGACGCATGCGCCGGCGCCAGCACGTGCAACTCGCTCAGCCACACCAATAGGCCAGCCGAGCCGAGGGCAAAGATCGAAGCGATCGCGACGACGCGGCGTGAGGCTGACAGCGCCGCCTCGAGCGGCACGACGATAAGCCAGACCGCGGCAAACGAGGCGATGCCGCCGGTCGATGCCGCCATCGCCGTCACCAGTCCGGTCAACGCCAGCGACGACAGGATGTGCGCGCTTTCATAGCGGCCGGTGCGCGAGAGGAAATAGGCGATCAGGATCGGCACGATGAGCCAGGCGAAAGCCACGAGTTCGATCACGCTTGGCGCGCCGCGGACCAGCAGATAGGCCGGAAAACAAGCCAGCGCGATGACGCTGCCAAGAAGGCGGGGCGCGATGAAAGCGCGATGGCGCGCTGCGCTCAGCACGTCTTGTTGCGCCGTCGGGTGGACGAGCGTGTCAATATAATGACCTATCGGCGCAAACAGGCCCAATTTCCCATTAGCACGCCCGGCTGTGCAGACGCGTCCCCGGTTTTTTCTATGTGTGCGTGATCGTGTCAGAGGCCGCTTAAGCGAACACTAAGACGGCGGAGCCGAAGCCGGTAACCGGGTCGCGCCAGCGCGCCTTTGCGGCGGCCCGATGCGGTTTCAGACGTCATGGTGAATCGCTCGTTGCCAAATCCGGCATCGCAATTGCGCGGCAAGGAACATTCTCGCCGCGGAATCCCCAATATTTGCACGCGCAAGCTGCTCCCTTGCACCCAAGGCAAGCAAGCAACGTGGGCGCGGGCCGGCATTCGCTCAAATTTTAGGTAAATGAAATTATTTCAAATTGATCGAAAATTTGCGGCTTATTCTCGTCAATTATGCGCAAAAACGTACCGGACGATCAAACCCAGCCTTCAAAGGTGCCTGCTACGGTGCCTCCACAAGCGACAATCTTTGTCGCCGGGGATGTGGGTGTCATGTTCTTCCTTTTGCGCATGGCGTTTTGGCTCAGCATTGTGCTGATCCTGTTGCCGACCGGCATGTCACAGCTGCAGCGGGAAAACTCCGTCGCGGCGACCGATGCCATTTCGGCTGCGTCGGCTACCGTCGGCGATCTGCGGCAGTTCTGCACGCGGCAGCCGGAGGCATGTACGGTTGGCTCACACGTTGCGACGGAGCTCGGCTTCAAGGCTCAAGCCGGCGCCAAGATGCTGTATGAATTCTTGACCAGCACGCTGGCATCGAAGGACGCCGGCACGGCGGGTGCGCCGCGTTTCGGCAAGGCCGGGCTCGACAAGGCGGCGATGGACCAGGCCACGTTCAACCGCGCCTCGCAGAATACGCTGAACACGACCGATCTTGCCCCGGCTTGGCGGGGTCCGGCGCCGCGCAAGGATACGAAGCGCGCCATCTGACGCGGTTTCTGACGCCCGATTTTGCGACTGCCCCGGCAGCCCAAACACGTCGACCGGGCGGCCAGCACGCTCTATATAGAGCGCATGACCACCAAACTGACCGATATCGACGAAATCACCGACAATTTCTCGATCCTCGAGGATTGGGACGACCGCTATCGCTACCTGATCGAACTGGGGCGGGAACTGCCGCCGCTGTCGGAGGCCGCGCATAGTGACGCCAACAAGGTCCAGGGCTGCGCCAGCCAGGTGTGGCTCAATACCAGCGTGCGTCCAAACGGCGCGGATGGACCGGTCCTGACCTTCGAAGGCGACAGCGACGCCCATATCGTGCGCGGCCTGATCGCGATCCTGCTTGCGACCTATTCGGGGCGCACCGCCAAGCACATTCTGGCGACCGACGCCGTCAAACTGTTCGAGGGGCTGGGCCTGAAGGAGCATCTGACGCCGCAGCGCTCGAACGGCTTCCGCTCGATGGTGGAACGGATTCGGGCCGACGCCCGCGCGGCGTTGACGCCCGCGCTGTAAGCACGGTCATTCTAGCCCAGCCAGCGATGGTGTAGTCTCGTCCCGGGGCAAGTGGTGGGCGGATTCCGTTGAGCACTCTCAATCTGCGCGGTGGATTGATCGACATATTCGCAGGCGCGGTGTGCAGCGTCCTGACCATCGCCTATTCGCTGTCCTATGCGGCGCTGATCTTCGCAGGCCCCCTTGAGCCGCATCTGTCCTACGGCATAGCCGTGACCTTCCTGTCGGCGGCCGTCGGCGGTGCGATTGTCGCCTTGCTGAGCTCGCTGCCCTTTGCGGTCGCCGGACCCGACAGTTCGATCTCGGTCGTCGTCGCCGCTCTGGTCGCGACCGTCATTCAGCGGATCGCGGCGTCCGGCGCCACCGACCTCATCGGCCCGGCGCTGATCGCGATGGCGCTTGCGACCGCGCTCACCGGACTGCTGCTGTGCGTGCTCGGCTTCACCCATGCCGGACGCGCGATCCGCTTTGTGCCTTACCCGGTGATCGGCGGATTTCTCGGCGCCACCGGCTGGCTGATGGTCACGGGCGCCATCCAGATCGTCACCAATCTGCGGCCGACGCTCTCCAACATGAGCGCGTTTTTCGATCCGGCCTTCGCCGCGCGGATAGCGCCGGCGCTCGCAGTCGCAGCCATACTGTTCGTCTTGGTGCGGCGCTCGAAGAACCCGTTCATCCTGCCCGGCGTGCTGGTCGCGGCTTTTCTCGCCGCCCATGTCGTCCGATTGCTGACCGGCGTGACGCTCGAGCAGGCGCAGGTGCTGAACTGGATGTTCCATCTGCAGCCGGCCGCCGGATTGAGCCTGCCGTGGACGCCGCAGGCGCTCAGTGACTTCCCATGGTCATCGCTGCCTTCGCTCGCCGGCGACGTGCTCGCGGTCATGTTCATCACCATCGCGACGCTGCTTCTTAATACGACGGGCATTGAAATCTCGACCCGGTCCGAAGCCCATATCGAGCGCGATCTAAAAGTTCTCGGCTTCGCCAATGTGGCGACCGCAGCGCTCGGCGGTTATGTCATCTGCACCTCGCTGAGTCGCTCGATCCTGGTGCGCACCATCGGCTCGACCAGCCGGGTCGCCGGATTGATCGTTGCAATCATTTCGATGCTGGTGCTGGTCGCCGGCGGCTCGTTCCTCGGCTATGTGCCGAAGTTCGTGCTCGCCGGGCTGCTGTTCTATCTCGGCGGCGATCTCATTTATCAGTGGCTGTTGCACTCGGCGCGTCGGCTTTTGCCGCTCGAATATCTGTCGCTGCTCGCGATCGCGGCGCTGATCATCTATTCCGGCTTCATCGCCGGCGTGCTGATCGGCATCGTCATCGGCTGCGCGACCTTCGCGCTCAGCGCCAGCCGCGTCAGCGCCATTAAGTTCAGCTTCGACGGGCTCGAGTTCCGTTCGTCGCTCGATCGCGGCCCGTATGAGCTCTCGCTCCTCGCCGACCACGGCGGCGAGCTTCAGGGCATGGCGCTACAGAGCTACCTGTTCTTCGGCTCCGCCAACCGGCTCTATCAGCACGTCAAGGTGCTGCTGATGCACCAGCCGAGCTGCCGTTTTCTGATCTTCGATTTTCGCCTGGTGACCGGCATCGATTCTTCGGCGACGCATAGTTTCGCGCAGATCAAGGAGGCGGCGGCCGCTTACAATGCGCAGATCGTGCTGGTCAATCTTGCTCCGGAATTGCATCGCGCATTCCGCACCGCCCATTTCATTTCCGACGAGGTCATCATCGCGCCCGATCTCGACCGGGCGCTGGAATCCTGCGAGCAGCAGATCATCGAGTCGCATCGCAGCGGCGGCGACGACGCCGGCTCGCTGCGCAGCTGGCTCTCGGAAGCGCTTGGCGATCCCGCGCTTGCCGACCGGCTGACCGACTATTGCAAGCGCATGGAGGTGAACGAGGGCGACGTGATCGCGCGCGAAGGCGATGCCGCAAGCTCGATGCATTTTCTTCTCGAAGGCCGCATCGGCATCGTCGTCGATGTCGGCGACGGCCGCACCATGCGGGTGCGCAGCCTCGGCCGCCATACCACGATCGGGGAAATGGGCCTGATTACCGGCCGTCCGCGCAGCGCCACCATCGTCGCCGAGGCCGAAAGCGTGCTGTTCGAGCTCACCGCGAAGGACTATGCGCGCATCAAGACGGAAGAGCCGGCGCTGAGCCAAGCACTGCTCGGCTATATCGTCGGGGTGATGTCGGAACGCCTAAGCTTCGCCAACCGCGCGGTCGGCGTGTTCAACCGATGAGGATCAACAATTGGCGCGGGATCTCGTCAAGCGCGCTGGCGGCGGCGGCGCTGCTGGCCGAGACCCATCTGCTTGGCAAGCTGCGAGCGGGCCTCGGCATATTTCGGCGCCACCATCGAATAGTCGGGCGGCAAGCCCCATTTCTCGCGATATTGATCCGGCGTCATGTTGTAACGCGTACGCAGATGGCGCTTGAGCGATTTGAATTTCAGCCCGTCTTCGAGACAGATGAGATACTCGTCGGTGATCGAGCGCTTGATCGGCACCGCCGGTTTCGGCGGCTCGGCGGGAGCCGCGGCCTGGCCGCCGGAGACGCGCTTCAAGGCGGAATAGACCTGGCCGATCAGATTTCCAATTTCGGCGCTCGGCACCGAATTGTTGCTGACATAGGCGGACACGATGTCGGCGGTGAGTTCGATATAGACGCTGTCCCCTGAATTCTCGGCCATTGTGTCTGCTCTCTCGAATGGCGTTGCGCTGGCACTTCCATTCCCGGACCGCGCTCACCCCGAACGCCATCCAGCCTCCACTCAAGTCACCTCCGCTAATGCAATGATTCAAGCATTCGCATGCTGCACTTCATGGCGTGCAAAGTGAATCTCTCATTGTACACTTGAGGTATATTACGAGTTCGGAATGAAGGCAATAAAACGCTGCGGCACTCCACAGCGCGCAAATATTCATACTGTATAAATTACAGTCGATGCGGAACGCGCAATCGCCCCGCTGTCCGGGCTGCTAAGCGCTTCGCGTATCCTGCTCGATATGGGCGCGCAGCTCGCTGATCGAGCCGAAGCGGAGCAAGCCTTGCGGCAGTTGCGCCTCGATCGAACCGTCCGAGTAGAGCGTATAAGCCATGCCATCGACGATCCCCGACTTGAGGACGGTGACCGGTTCCGGATTTTCCTCCGGCTCGGCCCCCGACGCGACCGCAGGTGAAGCGCCGCGCTCATCCGCAGCCAACTCCGCCGCATCGTCTTCGGCAACCGCCGTGTGCGCCGGTTTTTGCGCCGGATCCTGAAGCTGATCTTGCAACCGCGCTTGAACCTGCTCGCGGATCTGGTCTTCGATTTGCCGGTGTGCGACGGGCTCGGCGGTGTCCGGCGCTGCCGCCGACTGTGCGGCGGCGCGGCGCGGACCCTTCGGCCACAAGGCATCGAAGGACGGGCCGGCCGGCCGTTGCACGTTCAAAGGCGCACGCGCACTGGCATCAAGCCGCGGCGAGACGCGCGGCGGCGGCGCAGCCCCGTTGCGCGCCGGGAGCGGCCGGGGCACGAACGGCCCGACATTTTCATCGGCGGCCGGTTCCTCGGCTTCATCCGTGACGGGGAGCGGCAGCTTCGGCGCGGGTTCATCTTCGAAAGCCGGCGCGGGAGCGCCGCGCACGACACTTGGAAATCTCAGCGGCAATTCGTCGGCGCGCTTCTCGGCGAGCGGCGACGGGGTTGCCGGGGCTTGCGGCGGACGCGCGACCCGCGTCGGGAATGAAATCCGGGACGGCTCGCTCTTGGGTTCCGCCGTGGCCGCCGCGGCAGGCTCCGGCGCTGCAGCGGTTCGCACCGTGCGCGGCATTGCCGGACGCGCCTCGAGAGCAAGCTCGATCCGCTGCAAGACCCGCAGCGCAAATCCGAGACCGATGAGCAGCAAGCCGCCAACAATGGCGACAATGCCCGGCGTGACCAGGCCCGCGTCGAATGTGTGGTCGTGGACCGACAGGCCGGAGGCGGCAAGGATCACGCCCGCCACACTCAACACCGCACCAAAAATCAACAAAAACAAATACATAACCGCTCACCGGCGAAGATACGCCACGCCTGGCTGCCCTCGCTTTAATTCTGGCGACGCTTCCCGGAGCCTGCAAGGACTATTATCCCGGTTGACCTGCCAGCCCGCATGAATTTGGCAACCTCGTTAACGCTGCGGCCGTTGCCGAACCCCCCGCACTAGCCCTATTTAGAGGAACCATTCTGTTTCCCAAATGGTTTCACCGGCGCATCCCCCGCCCGTCTTAAGGTTCACATTGAGGAGTAGACCAATGGCATTCACGCTGCCCGAACTTCCCTATCCCTATGACGCCCTCGCCCCGAACATGTCGCGCGAGACGCTCGAATTCCATCATGACAAGCATCACCAGGCCTATGTGACCGCCGGCAACAATCTCGCCAAGGGCACCGAATGGGAGAACAAGTCGGTCGAGGAAGTCGTGGTCGGGACTTATGGCAAAGTACCGGGCCTCTTCAACAACGCGGCGCAGCACTACAACCACATCCACTTCTGGAAATGGATGAAGAAGGGCGGCGGCGGCGACAAGCTTCCCGGCAAGCTCGAAAAGCAGATCACCGCCGATATCGGCCCGATCGCGAAGTTCAAGGAAGACTTCACCCAGGCCGGCATCACTCAGTTCGGCTCGGGCTGGGCCTGGCTCGCGGTCAAGGACGGCAAGCTCACCATCATGAAAACGCCGAACGGCGAGAATCCGCTGGTGCACGGCGCCAAGCCGATCCTCGGCTGCGACGTGTGGGAGCATTCCTATTACATCGACTATCGCAACCGCCGTCCGGATTATCTCAAGGCCTTCCTCGATCACTTGGTCAATTGGGAGCACGTCGAGGAGATGTACGCAGCGGCGACGAAGTAATCGCGGCTACGAGACGGCACGGCGCAATTGTGGCGCCGCAACAAGGAAAGCGAGGCCAACCGCCTCGCTTTCGCGTCTTTGCCGGCGGACGTCAAAAGAATGCAGTGCAATAAATCAACGTGTTGGCCATTTGACGCATTGTGCCTGGCGCAATTCAACCGCAAAATTTTCGTTCCTTGCGACGCGCCTCTCAACCCGGCCTCTTCGTGCAACACACTGCCGTAACTTCCCTTCCCACAAATACTAAATCGATCCCCGCGGCGCGGGTGCTCGATGCGCTGGCGCTATGCGTGCTGGCGGTGACCGCGGTGATCGCGCTGGCGACATTTCGCGACTATGGGCTCGGCTGGGACGATTACACCCATTCGCAATACGGCGCGCTGCTGATTGACCTCTACAAATCGGGCTTCCGCGATCAGCGGGCGCTGTCTTTCGTCAATCTCTACATGTATGGCGGCGGCTTCGACATGATCGCGACGCTGGCCGCGAAAGTGCTGCCGTTCGGCCTTTTCGAGACGCGGCGGCTGGTCGGCGCCAGCATCGGCCTGATCGGCCTGTTCGCAACCTGGCGGCTGGGCCGGAGGCTCGGTGGTCCCTTCGCCGGCCTGATCGCGCTCGTCCTCGTCGCCACCTGCCCGCTCTATTACGGCCACATGTTCATCAACGCCAAAGACGGGCCCTTTGCCGCCGTCATGGCGATCGCGCTCCTTGGCCTCGTGCGCGCCTTCGAGGAATATCCGAAGCCGACGCCGGCCACGCTTGCGCTGTGCGGCATCGGCTTCGGGCTCTCCATCGGTGCGCGCGTGCTCGGCGGCTTCGCGGTGATGGAGGCGCTGTTTCCGCTGCCTTTCATCGTCGCCGTCCGGGCGCGCGCAACGGCCTTGAAGCCCGCGCTCGCCGAATGCGGCACATTCCTGGTGCCGTTCATTCCGACCGCGATCTTTGCCTATCTGCTGATGGGCCTGGTCTGGCCGTGGAGCGTGGTGTCGCCGCTCAATCCGTTCCGCGCCGTCGAATATTTCTCGACCGTTTTCGAAAAGCCATGGCGCGAATTGTTCGCCGGCCAATTGATCCCGGTCGATGACATGCCGCGCAGCTACGTGCCGACGCTGTTCGCGGTGCAGGTGCCGGAATTGATGCTGCTGCTCGGCCTCTGCGGCCTTGCCGGCGTGCTGATCTTCATCGTGCGCAGCGCCGACAACAGCAGCGCCGGTGCCGGGCGCCGCGCCGCGCTTCTGTCGGTAGCGCTCGCCGCGACACTGCCGATCCTGATCGCGGTGATGACACGGCCGGTCGTCTATAACGGCATCCGGCATATCGTTTTCGTGCTGCCGCCATTCGCCGTCCTGGGCGGTCTTGCCGCAACGTGGATTTGGCAGCGGATGCAGGCCTACGGCCGCGCTGCCGTTATTGCCGGCGGCCTCGCTCTCCTGGCCGGGCTCGCCTCCCCGGTCGTCGATATGGTGCGGCTGCATCCTTACGAATACACCGACTACAACCACTTCGCCGGCGGCGTGCCTGGCGCGCGCAAGGACTTCATGCTCGACTACTGGGGCCTGTCGTTCAAACAGGCATCGCAAAAGCTCGCCGCCTACGCGCAGGCGCAAAGCTCGTCGAGGCGCGGCAAAGTGTGGAAGGTTGCTGTCTGCGGCCCGCATCCGCCGGTCGCGGTGGCTCTCGGCAGCGATCAATACAACATCGTCTGGGATCCGAAGGACGCCGATTTCGCCATGGTGGTCGGCGAGTTCTACTGCGCCAAGCTCGATGCGCCGGTGCTGTTCAACGTGGTCCGCGAGGGCGTCACTTATGCGCGCGTCTATGACTTGCGCGGGCGCACGATCACCTCACTGCTGACCGTGCCGGGCATCGACAAGACCAATTACTGAACTGCATCGGCTCAGGCTGCTGCCTTGGTCGCATGGGCAAAGTCCCAGTACAGCGCACGCGCCTTACGGTAGAACGGCCCTGGCTGCAGATTGCGATCGTCGATGCGGGTGATCGGCGAGACTTTGGTGTAATTGCCTGTCGAGAAAATCTCGTCGGCGTTCTGAAAGTCGGCATAGCGCAGCGAGGTCTCGACGACGGTGTGGCCGGCGTCACGCAGCAGGCCGATCACACGGCCGCGGGTGATGCCGGACAGAAATGTGCCGTTCGCCTCCGGCGTGAACACGGCGCCGTCCTTGGCCATGAACACATTGGCGGTGCCGAGCTCGGCGACATTGCCGAGCACATCGCACATCAGGCAATTGTCGAAGCCCCTGGCCTTGGCCTCGATCAGCGCGCGGGCATTATTGGGATAGAGACAGCCGGCTTTGGCGTCGAGCACCGCGGTCTCGCGCGTCGGCCGCCGATACGGCGACAGCGTAATCGCGGTGCCCGACGGATTGGGAAACGGCGCCGCATAAATCGTCAGACACCAATTGGTCGATTCCGGATCGGGCCGCACGCCGCCCGGCGCCCCCTCCTCGGCCCAATACATCGGCCGGATATAGAGCGCCTCACCGGCGTCGAAGCGCTTGATGCCCTCGCGCACCAGCGCCATCCAATCGCTTTCCGCCACCATTGGCTTGAGGCACATGGCCTTGGCGGAGCGATTGACACGCGCGATGTGCAGATCGAGATCGGGCGTCACGCCTTCGAAGGCGCGCGCGCCGTCGAACACCGAAGTGCAGAGCCATGCGCCATGCGTGCGCGGGCCCATGATAGGCACATTGCCCTCGTGCCAATCATCGTTGAAAAAAGTCCAGGTCTTCGACCAGGTCACTGTTTTGGGCTTGGCGATGGAACGGTCCGTCACATCATCCTCCTAGCCGGTTCGGCCGTGCGCTTTAATATGGGTATGCCACGGTCTTTGTGACCAAGCTGTTAGCACCATAAACACCTCAGCAGAGGGCGAGCTATGAACGAGGTTACCCCGCGGGCTTTCGTCTTCGACGCCTATGGCACGCTGTTCGACGTGCATTCCGCGATTGCGCGCCATCGCGCTGCGGCCGGTCCCGACGCCGATCGCTTTTCCGAGATCTGGCGGACCAAGCAGCTCGAATACAGCTGGACGTTAACCTTGGCCGGCCGCTACGTCGATTTCTGGACACTGACCGAGCGGGCGCTGGATTATGCCTTCGCCCGCTTCCCCTCGGTCGACCGCGCGCTGCGATCAAAGCTGCTCGACGCTTATCGCGAGCTTGAGGCGTTTCCCGATGCGCGTACGACGGTCGCCAAGCTGAAATCAAGTGGCGCCAAGGTCGCGATCCTCTCCAACGGCTCGCCCGAAATGCTCGACGCCGCGGTCAAGGCGTCCGGCATGGCCGCATCGTTCGACGGGGTATTCTCTGTCGACAGCGTACAGGCCTACAAGCCGCGGCCGGAAGTCTACGAGCTGGTCACGCAAGCCTTCGTCATCGCGCCGCAGGACGCCGTCTTCGTCTCATCGAACCGCTGGGACGTGATGGGCGCCGCCGCCTTCGGCTTCCGGCCGTTCTGGGTCAATCGCGCTAAAATGCCGGACGAATATGCCGACGCGCCGCCATTGCGCGTCATCGCCGATCTCGCGGCGCTGACGACGCTTGCAGGCTGACAGCGGCTTTTAGGCGTTCACCGCGACTGGTTCAGGCTTGACCGGCGGCAGCAGCTTCGGCGGCACGAAGCGGCCCGCTTCGAGCTCCTCGATCTGGCGATCGATCTGCTTCATCACGTAGCGCGAATACGGCCCGACATGCAGATAGAAGGCCATCAGCGTGACAATGCCGCGCACTGAATTCGGATTGATCGACATGCAAGTGGTGAAGGCCTTCCAGAAGCGCTCGCGGCCTTCCGGCAGGCGCGTCATCAGGTCGTGCACCAGCTTGATGGTCGAGACGCGGCCGCGGATATCGCCTTCCGGCAGTTCCTTGCGCCGGCCCGAGCAGTCGAGCATCGCGGCAAGCCGCTCCAGCCGTCCGCAGAACGCCTCCGGATCATAGACACGCTCGAGGATCTTGCGGTAGTCGCGCAATATTTCCAGCCGCGAACGCTTGGTCTCGTAGTTCACGCCGGCGGTGCACTGATCGCCCTTGCTGGCCGGCGCCGCATCGTGGTCGACATGCAGGCGCCCTTCGCGCGCCAGCCGGCGCGTGAGTTGAGTATTCGGCAGCGCATAGAGCAGGCCGACCATGGCGATCGGAATGTTGGTTTCCTCGATCAGATCGATCATCGGACCTGCGACCGAGCCCTTCTCGGTGTCGAAGCCGACGATGAAGCCCGCCGTCACCGACATGCCGGCCTGATAGATCTTGTGCACGCTCTCGGGGATGCTGCGCCGCGTATTCTGCTTCTTGCGCATCGCCGCGAGTGTTTCCTCGTCAGGGCTCTCGATACCGACGAAGATGGCGAAGAAATTCGAGCGCTTGAGCATCGCCAGCAATTCACCGTCATCGGCAAGATTAAGCGAGGCTTCCGTGGTGAATTCGAACGGAAAGTCGCGCTCTTTGATCCAGTCCTCGAGCACCGGCAGGAAGGCTTTGATCGCTTTCTTGTTGCCGATCAGATTGTCGTCGACGAAATCGACGTGGCCGCGGTAACCGAGCTTATAGAGCGCATCGAGCTCGGCCAGCATCTGCGCATGGGTCTTGGTGCGCGGCGAGCGGCCATAAAGCTCGATGATGTCACAGAACTCGCAGGTGAACGGACAACCGCGCGAGAATTGCACGCCGATATAGAGATACTGCTCGAACTTGAGCAGATCGAAACGCGGGATCGGTGTCTTGGTGACGTCGACCTGGAATTTCTGCGCCTCGAACAAGCCCTCGCGGTCACCCCGCTCCCAGGCAGCGATGAAGTCCTTGATGATGTCCTCGGCCTCGCCGACGACACGGAAATTCGCCGTGGCATAGCGATGCGCGCTCGAGCTCACGTCAGGGCCGCCGACCACGACCGGCAGGCCGCGCGAACGGCACATGTCGATGAGTTCGAGCGTGTCCGATTGCTGGAACAGCATGCCGCCCGTCATCACCATCTCGGCCCAGGCGAGATCGGCCTCGGTCAGCTCTTCGGTGTTGCGATTGACGAGCCGGATGTTCCAGGATTTCGGCAGCAGAGCCGCGACCGTGATTAGGCCAAGCGGGATGGCCGGATATTTCGCGCCGACGAGTTCGCAGGCCTCCGAAAAATTCCAGAAGGAATCGGCCATGAACTTCGGATAGATCATGAGCACGTTGCAGGAATTTGACCTCAACGTGCTGACCACGCCGCTACCGGCGCTCTCTTGACGCTGCTGTTCCAAGAAACCTCGACCCCGCTATTGGACCCCAATCTAGGTCGATTGGGTCCACCCGCATGCTGCCGTGCAGTATGGCTGAATTGCCCGATAATTCAAGGAGAAAGCCTGTTCGCTCCGGTTCCCGCAGGAACCCGAAAATGGGCGTGCGAACATAGCTTTACGGACGCGGCGTACCGCGGGGTTGCGATGCCAGAAATACTGCCCAAGAGTTGCCCACAGGCTGACCTGCGACCTTACGTCCGCTAATTTCGCGGTCCGATCGGCGAGCCCCGCGGCTTGGGGATGAATGCGGAGGGAGAAAATGCGCGCGGCTTTCTACGAGAACAACGGTCCGGCTCGAGAAGTGCTCAAGACCGGCGAGGTCGAGACGCCCCGCCCCGGTGCGGGCGAGGTGCGGGTCAAACTCAAGGCGTCCGGGGTCAATCCGTCCGACGTCAAGGCGCGCATCGGATCGACGCGCAAGATCGCCTACCCTCGCGTCATCCCGCACAGTGACGGCGCCGGCGTCATCGACGAGGTCGGAGACGGCGTACCGGCGGCGCGAGTCGGCGAGCGGGTCTGGACCTGGAACGCGCAATGGCTGCGCCCGTTCGGCACCTGCGCCGAATATGTGACGCTGCCGTCGGACATGGCGGTGCGTCTTCCCGACAAGACGAGCTTCGAAGCCGGCGCCTGTCTCGGCATCCCGGCGATGACCGCCTATCACGCCATCGCGGTCGCGCAGGCCAAACCCGGCATGACGCTCTTGGTCTCGGGCGGCGCCGGCGCGGTCGGCCACTACGCCATTCAGTTCGCCAAGGCCGCGGGCGCCAGCGTGATCACCACGATCAGTTCGCCGGAAAAGGCCAAGCTCGCCAAGGCCGCCGGCGCCGATCACACCGTCGATTACAAGCGCGAGAATGTCGGCGAGCGGGTCATGGCGCTGACCGGCAAAAAAGGCGTCGACGCCGTGATCGAGCTCGATATAGCCGCCAATGCAAATCTGATGACCCAAGTGCTGCGCCCGCGCGGCACGATCGTGATTTACGGCACTGGCGCGCCCGAGGCGCAGGTGCCGCTGTTCTTCTTCCTCCGTAACGCGATCACGCTGAAATTTATTTATGTCTATGAATTGACTGCCGCCGAGCGCGAAGCTGCGCTCGGCGCGATCTCACGCGGTCTCGAAGCTGGAACGTTGATCAACAATGTCGCGGCGACTTTTCCGCTGGCCGAGAGCGTCGCCGCGCATGAGACTGTCGAGCAAGGCAAAGTGCTCGGCAATGTCGTGGTGACAATCTAAAGCACGAGGTCTTAGGCGGCGTGACCGCGGCTATGCGTGGTCTTCCCAGCCTCAGGATGCGTGAGCGTCGCTGCGATCTGCTGCTTGTTGAGCCGCGTGCCGTCGTCGCCCTCGATCAACAGCGCGACACGGCCGCCGGCATTGAGATGCCGCGCCCAGCCGAGCGCTTCGTCGAGCATGCTGAATTCCTTGTAGAGATAGCGGTCTTTCTCAAGCGGCGAGATCGCTTCCGAGCCGCGCGGTCCGGAATAGACGCGGTAGGTCATGATCAGGTCTCCGTTTTGCGAAGCCCACCCAACTCCAAGTTCCGATATCGGAAGCAAATGTGCCCTCCGTGTGTTTTTGGTCTTGGCGCGGCAAGTTGACGCGAATGGAACTTCATCCCTAACGTAGCGAGAAGTGCGGAGGATTCCATGCGCCCCTTATTTGGGTTTGTTTTCGGCCTGACGCTTTTCGCGTCACTGCTCACGGTTCAGGCACAGGCGGAAGACGATAGCGTTTACCGGGTGACCTATGTCGAAGCGTTGCCATTCGATGTGATGTCGCCGCAATCCGGCGTCGCTTTGGAGCTCGAGCATTACCGTGACGCAAGCCGCAAGGAGCCCGGCAATGTGCGGTTCGACGTGCTGACCGAATTGGGGCGGCCCAATCGCTTTGTGATCCTCGAAGTCTGGCGCAATACGACAAGCTCTGACGCCCACGACAAAGCCGACAGCACCGCGAAATTTCGTCAAACGATGGACAAGGTCCAAAGCGCGCCGCTTGATATGCGTGCTAATGCCGCGCTGTTCGCCGATCCTCAGCCGCGCGACTATCGCGCGGGCACGGTCTACGTCATCACCCATGTCGACGTGACCGGCGACCACAAGGGCGATGCGGTGGCGCTGCTACGGTCGATGAGCGACGAAAGCAGGAAGGAAAACGGCAGTCAGCGCTACGACGTGTTCCAGCAGAAGAACAGACCCAATCATTTCACCGTTGTCGAAGCCTGGATCAACCGGCGGGCGCAGGCGGACCACACCGCGGCGCCTCACACCCGCGCCTTTCGCGGACAGCTCCTGCCGATGCAAGGCGCGCTCTACGACGAACGCGTCTACGTGCCCCTGCCCTGACTCTTCACTTCGCTATTTTTGCGGCACGAAGTTCTGGTCGCTATAAGGCAGCATGGCCGGGCGCTGGATCGAAATGAAGCCGTGATCAAGCGACTTGTGGCAGGCATTGCAGCCGGCGCTGAGAGTGTCGTACGCCACGATGAAAGCCTTGCGATCCTTGCCGTCGATCGCCTTTTGCAGCGCCTCGATCGGCTTGCCGACATGCTGGTCGACAATGTCATTGCCGACGAGCTTGCGCACATCGTCAAAACCCTCGCCCAATTCGCCAATCTCATAGTCGGCCAGCGGCCAATTGGCGGCGTTGCCGGCAAACCACAGCTTGATATGGCGCATCTGCTGCAGCGACATGATCTCGCCCAGACCCGGCCCGTGATCCTCCGCCGCCGGCTCGCAGCGGGCATGGGCATCGCCGGCTTGTCTTCCGCGCGCACCGCCGCGTTGGCGACTATGCCAGCGGCAATCAGGGCAACGGCAATCGACTTCATCGTGGTGCTCCTCCGCAGCGCGCGCCGGTTCTTTCCAAATTTCAGCTGATCGGCGTGATCTGATCGCTGCACGCCTTGGGATAGGCCGCCTGGCAGGCCTGATAGAGCACCGGGCAAGCTTTCTCCGCAGCCTGGCCCGCGAGGATGGCAGCCGCGCTGTCGCTGCCCTTGATCCGATCGCCTGCCGCGCGGGCCTGCTCGTAGTAGACGAGCACCGCGTCGGTGCGCTCGATACCGCGGTCGGCCATCAGAAAGCGTTCGGCTGCCGTATAGTAGATCGTCGTCAGCCGGATCGCCTCGTTGAGCTTCCTGGTGACTTCATTGTTGAGCACCGGATCGGGCTTGGTCACCCGCGCATGCACGGCGACATCGGTATAGAGGACATTGAGCTTGAAATAGATGCCGCCGCATTGCGCCAGCACCAGCCAATAAGGCTTGCCACTATAAGCGCCCGGCGCGGCGACAACGCTGTCGCGCCTGTCGACCGGGACGGCGGGGGCCGGACGGTCGGCTTCCTGACCCGGTCCGCGCTCGCGGTGCCGCCGCGATTGCGCCTGCGCGCTCACCGTCGCACTAAGCACCGTGGCGCCCAGCAGAACGATCGTGATCAGCAACCGCGTGTTGGATTTTCGACATTTGGCCCTTATAGGCGGGACGCGATCCGGATGCCAAAGCTTTTCGGCTGACTAGAATTTTTCCAGCCACGGGCGGAGTTCGATTTCCCAGGCCCAGGCGCTGCGGTGCTGCCTCAAGAGATCCAGATAGCTCTGCGCGATGGCGTCCGGATCGAGGAAGCTGTCGGGCTTGTCCGGCGGGTTGGTCCGCTGCGCGCTGGCGATACCGCCGTCGACAACGACGTGACCGACATGAATGCCCTGCGGCTGCAATTCGCGCGCCATGCTTTGTGCGAGCCCGCGCAGCGCAAATTTGCCCATGGCGAACGGCGCAGACTGGGCATAGCCCTTCACGCTCGCCGAGGCGCCGGTGAAAATGATCGCGCCGTGCTTTTTCGGCAGCATGCGCTTGACCGCTTGCTGCGCCACCAGAAAGCCGCCGAAAGCGCTGACCGCGATCGATTTGGCGACCTCTTCCGGAACGAGTTCGGCTAAGGGGCCACGGGTACGATAACTCGCGTTGTAGACAACGACGTCGGGCGCGCCGAAAGCCGCCTCGACTTCCGTGAACAGCTTTGCCACGTCATCCGGATTGGCGGAATTGCAGGCAAAGGCCTTGCCGCCGATCTCCTTGGCGAGTGCGGCCAGTCCGTCGGCACGGCGGGCGCCGAGCGCGACTTTCATTCCGTTTTTCGCGAAAAGGCGGGCGAGCGAAGCAGATAGGCCTGAACCCACCCCGACAATGAGGGCGGTGCGATAGGGCAAATCGGTCATTGGATCCTCCGGCGTGCCGTATCAATGTGGAGGCCCGCCGTGCGATGTTCAATCGCGGACCTCAATCGCTGTCGCCTAGTCGATCACCGCAATAGCGTTGATCTCGACCAGGCAGCGCGGATCGGTGGCCAGCCGCACCACCTGCACGGTTGTGGTCGTCGGCTTGTTGTCGCCGAAATACTCGCCCCAGACGCGGTTGAGCGCGTCCTGGTCGCTCAAATCGGTGACGAAGCGATCAGCGGTGACGATATCGGCGAAGTTCGCGCCGACCGCCTCCAGCCCGCGCTTGAGATTCTCCAGAGCCGCCCGCGCCTGCCCGCCCATATCGTGCGGCATCTTGTCGAACTCTTCCGGCCGGTGTGGATGATGATGGTACACCGGCGCCGCGGTGACACCGGCGAGATAGACCGTGGTGCCGCCCTTGACCTTGATCGCCGGCGCGTAAGGCATCCACAGGTCTGGCGCGTCGGGCCAGTGCATGTGTTCGATGGTTTTGGGCATGGCATAACTCCCGCAATTCAATTTCAGTGTAGCGTCACATCCGAAAAACGCCGAACCGCGTTTGCGGGATCGGCGCGTTCAACGCCGCGGCAAAGCAAAGGCCGAGCACGCGGCGCGTTTCTCCCGGCGTGATGATGCCGTCGTCCCACAGCCGCGCGGTCGCGTAATACGGATTGCCTTCGGCTTCGTATTGGTCGCGGATCGGCTGCTTGAATTCTTCTTCCTCGACCTGTGACCATTTCTTGCCTTCGGCTTCGAGATTGTCGCGCCGCACGGTGGCCAGCACGGAGGACGCCTGCTCGCCGCCCATCACCGAGATGCGCGCGTTCGGCCAAGTGAACAGGAAGCGCGGGCCATAGGCGCGGCCGCACATGCCGTAATTGCCGGCGCCGTAGGAGCCGCCGACAATGACGGTGATCTTCGGCACCTGCGCGCAGGCGACCGCGGTGACCATCTTGGCGCCGTCCTTGGCGATGCCGCCGGCCTCGTAGTCGCGGCCGACCATGAAACCGGAAATGTTCTGTAGAAACAAAAGCGGTATGCGGCGCTGACAGCACAATTCGATGAAATGCGCGGCCTTGAGCGCGCTCTCCGAGAACAGGATGCCGTTGTTGCCGAGAATGCCGACCGGCATGCCGTGGATATGAGCGAAGCCGGTGACGAGCGTCGTGCCGTACAGCGCCTTGAACTCATCGAATTCCGAGGCGTCGACCAGGCGCGCGATCACCTCGCGCACGTCGTACTGCTTTTTCAGATCGGCCGGCACGATGCCGTCGAGCTCGGCGGTGTTGTATTGCGGCTCGCGCGACTTCATCAGTGCGATGTCAATCGACGGCTTGGTGTTCAGATTGCCGACAATACGCCGGCACAGTTCAAGCGCGTGGCGATCATTTTCCGCCATGTAGTCGGCGACGCCGGATTTGCGCGTATGCACGTCGGCACCGCCGAGCTCTTCGGCGCTGACCACCTCGCCGGTCGCGGCCTTCACCAGCGGCGGGCCGCCGAGAAAGATGGTACCCTGGTTGCGCACGATGATGGTCTCATCCGACATCGCCGGCACATAGGCGCCGCCCGCGGTGCACGAGCCCATCACCACCGCGATCTGCGCCAGCCCCTGCGCCGACATGGTCGCCTGATTGTAGAAGATGCGGCCGAAATGCTCGCGGTCGGGAAACACTTCGGTCTGATGCGGCAGGTTGGCGCCGCCCGAGTTGACGAGATAGATGCACGGCAGGCGGTTCTCGCGCGCGATCTCCTGCGCGCGCAGATGCTTCTTCACCGTCATCGGGTAATAGGTACCGCCCTTGATGGTGGAATTGTTGCAGACGATGACGCATTCGCGTCCCGCGACGCGGCCGATGCCGGTGATGATGCCGGCGGCATGAATGGCATCGTCATACATGCCATTGGCCGCGAGCGCCGACAGCTCGAGAAACGGCGTGCCGGAATCGATCAGCGTCATCACCCGCTCGCGCGGCAGAAGCTTGCCGCGCGCCAGATGCCGCTCGCGGGCACGCGCGGGCCCGCCCGCGGCGGCTTCGGTGCGCCGGCTCTCGAGCTCGGTGACGAGCCCACGCATCGCCGTCTGATTGGCGCGGAATTCTTTTGATGCCGTGTCGACGCTGGTTGCGATGGCGGCCACGAATCCCTCCCCCAGAGCATGATTCCGAAAAGTGGAACCGGTTTTCGGAAAGAATCATGCTCCAACGCAAAATCTAGCCCAATTCCACACTGGACCGGCCGCAAGTGCAATGCGCCCCGCACGAGGTGCGGGGCGCTATTGGCGGATTCGTGAGGAAGTTCGGAAGAGCGGCCTAACGCATCGCTAAGCCCTGACTTCCTGGCGCTGGAAGATCACATAGCCGACGACGAACAACAGCATCGCGGTCGCGATCATCGCCACCATCTGCGGCCAGGCGATCAGGATGCTCTCGCCGAGCGGCAGCGGCGCGCCGAGAACGGCGCCCTGGAGCTGGCTCAGATAGATCGGCCCAAGCGCGCGCGTGGTCGGGTCAAGCAGCGCCACCACGATCTCGGCATAGAGCGTCGACGGCGAGAACCGCGCCAGGATCTGTTCGAGCTCGGCGGTTCCCGGCGTCTGCAGCCCAAGCGCCATATAGCGCGGATCCGGCGGCACGATGGCTTGCGCCACGGCACCCGCCAGCACCGGCCAGATGAAGGTCAAGAACAGCCACAGGCCGAGCGTAATCAAAGCCGCGGTCGCCGCCGAGCGCGTCAGGATCGAGAACAGCAAAGCAAGCGCGAGCCAGACCCCGGCATAAGCGATGGTCACCAGGAGGAAGACGAAGCTTCGCGCGATCTCCTCGGCGCCCGGCGGAATGCCGATCAGAAGAAGCCCAAGGCCGATCACCAGGAGCCACAGCGCGATCAGGCTGATCGACAGCGTGATCAGGCCGGCAAGGAATTTGCCGAACAGCAAAGCGTCGCGATAGATCGGCTGCGACAGGATGCGCGACAGCGTGCGGCGATTGTATTCGCCGTTGACCGCATCGAAGCCGAGCCCGATTGCCATCAGCGGCACCAGGAACGACAGGAACGACACGAACGACGGCAACGGATCGCGCGACGTCGTGAACAGGCGCAGGAACAGGAACGGATCCTCCGCCGTCGTGTCCTTGATCTGCTGGATGGCGCCATAAAGTGCCGCCAGCGCCACCAGCACGACCAGCCATTCCAGCACGCGCATGCGGACGCTGGTCAGGTGGTCGGACAGCTCCTTGAGCATGACCACGCCGAGACCGGAAAAGGCCGAACCCTCACGCTGCATGGCGCGCTCCTTCTGGCGGTTCCGGTGGTGGCGTCTTGCTCTCGAAATAGCGGGTGTAGATCGCTTCGAGGCTCGGCTCCTGCACGCCGAGGAATTTCAACCGTCCTTGCATGGCGACGACTTCGGCAGCCGCTTCCGGCCGCACGTCGCGGTCGGCATGCAAGCGAAGCTTGCCGATACCGGTCTTGTCCACGCCGCTCACGCCCGGGATCAGCGCGAGCCGCTCGGCAAGGCCGGCGCCGTCGGCTTCGATATCGACGGTGTAGCCGCCGCCCAGGACCTCGCGGCCGAGTTCGGCCACGGTTCCCATCAGCGCGATCTTGCCGGCGCTGAACAGCGCGACACGGTCGCAGACGCTCTGCACCCGCTCGAGCAGATGCGAGGACAGCAGCACCGACACGCCTTCGGTCTTGAAGTTGCGGATGATGGCGAGCAGCTCGGTGGTCGCCTGCGGATCGAGACCCGAGGTCGGCTCGTCGAGGATGGCGATCTGCGCGCCCTTCATCAGGATTTCGGCAAGACCGAGCCGCTGCCGCATGCCGCGCGAGAACGTGCCGACGCGCTTGTCGGCAACATCGGCGAGACCGACGCGCGCCAGCGCATCGGCGATGCGCTTTTCCCGCTCGGCGCGACGAAAGCCGATCAGGCGCGCGGTGTAGCGCATATTGTCGCTGGCGCTCAGCCCATCGTAGAAGCCGACCGTGTCGGGCAAATAGCCGACGCGGCGTTTCACCGACAGCGGCTGGCGTGCCGGATTGAAGCCGAGCACGCTCACGTCGCCCGAGGTGATGTCGGTCAGCCCGAGCATCATCAGGATCGTGGTCGTCTTGCCGGCGCCGTTCGGCCCAAGAAGACCGAATATTTCGCCGCGGCCGACCTGGAACGAGATGTGATCGACGGCCGTCGCATTGCCATAGGCCTTGGTCAGGTCGTTGGCGACGATGACGCTGTCCTGCAAGTTTCCTTGCATGTTTCCGTGCGCCTACCCTGCACGGCGGGGTTCAGTGCCTGGTCCATGCTTGCTGGCCCGTTGCTCGAGCTAGCGGCGGCCATACATCGCAACCGCGCCGACCATGACAAGCAGCGCGATGCCGATAATGCCGACGCCGGCGATGCCCCACATGGTCGAGGTCGTCACCGTGACGCGGAAATTGCTCGAAGCCGACTCGCCGCGCGCGGCGGCCCGCACCGTCGTCACGTAGTCGCCGGCGATCGCCTTCTCGGTCGGCGTGATCTGCGCCTGCACTTCCTTGTTGTCGTTTGGATTGATCCGCTCGACCGTCTTGGGATCGAAGGTGATCTTCCAGCCGCTCGGCGCCGAGCCGGAGAGCTGAATGTCTTCGGCGGGCGCGGTGCCGGTATTGGTGATGACAACTGGAACCGTGGTCTCGCGGCCGGCCGATGCGCGGGTCGACACCAGGCCCTCGCGGCCGGAAATATCGAGCCTGGGCTGGCCGGTGATGGTCATGCCGAGATCGGCGGTCGCCGACGCGTCTTCGGCTCCCACTCGCGCGGTGACCTTGTAGTTACCGGCAGCGGCCGTGTTCGGCGGCGTCACTTTGAGCTTCACATCCTTGGTCTGTCCGGCATCGACCGGGACCGCGTTGAGCTCCTGCGAGCCGTATTGCTCGGTGAAGGTCGCATCAAAATTCTGTGGCGCGACGGCCGAGAGGCTGACCGTCAGCTTCTTGCCGCTGTCGTTCTTGATGCCGAGCTGATATTCGAAGCTCGACTTCGAGGTGCCGCGCAATTCCGGCAGTTGCGGCGTGAGCGTGAGCTTGGCCGGCAAATCCTTCGCCAGCGTCACCGCGACCGGCAGCGACAAATTCGAGCTCGTGCCTTGGGCCGCGACCGTGATGGTCTGCGTGCCGGTCGGCGCGTTCTTTGGCACATCGAGCCGCAATTCGAGCGCGACGCTGGCATTGGTCGCGGGCATCGCCGCCGCCACCGGCTGACCGCCGCCCATCAAGGTCGCGGTCCAGCCCGTCGGCACGCCGCTCACCGACAGCGCCAGGCGTTCCGGCGTCATGTCGTAATTCTGTAACCGAAGATTGACTGTCGAGGTTTCGCCCGGGCGTACCGTCACCGCGGGAAAATCGCTCATCAAAAAGAGGCCTTTGACGTCCTTGGGCGCATCTCCGGCGAAGGCCTTCGGCGCGAACGTGGCGGCTGGCGCGAAAAGCACCGTGAAAGCGGCAAGCGCGGCGATAAATCCATATCGCATTGGCAACAACTCCCGTGCAGCAATTGGATCGGTTCGCCCCCGCTCACACGCTGCTCTCACGAGCATCGGCAAGCGACGGGCATTGTGGGCGTAATCGTGACAAAATCATGCAGACAGAAGCCTATTTGGCAAGATCGGCACGATATGTCCTGCGGTCGGTCGCCGCACTCTATAGCTGACCTTTGCAGACCCGGCATCCTTAATGTCACCCACCACCCCGCCTCGCCCGTCCGCCAACCGTGCCGGTATCAGCGCCGGCCTTCTGGTATTCCGCCGCATTAACGCGTTGGAGGTGCTGCTCGGTCATCCCGGCGGACCGTTCTGGGCGAAAAAGGACGACGGCGCCTGGTCCATTCCTAAAGGCCAGGTCGAACGCGGCGACGAACTTCTTGCCACCGCGCGCCGCGAATTCAGCGAAGAGACGAATTTGGCCGCCGATTTTGCCGGCTTGGACGATTGCTTTGCACTCGCGCCCGTTAAGCAAAAAAACGGAAAGGTCGTGCACGCCTTTGCGATCGAGGCCGATCTAGATTTGTCGACCTTTGCCAGCAATACGTTCGACATCGAATGGCCGCCGAAATCGGGCCGGCGGCAAAGTTTTCCGGAAATCGACCGCCTCGCCTATTTCGCGCTGCCGCTCGCGACGAAAAAGATCATTTCCTATCAGCAGCCGTTTTTGACCGAGCTTGAGGAGCGTCTGCGGTAGAAGTCCGACGCGTTACGCCTTCTCTTTCAGCACGTCCGGCCAGTCGACTTCGTCGTGCGATAAGACCCACGGCTCGCGCAAGGCGGCCGTGCGCCATTCGCGCCAGGCCGGCAGCGCTATCACGGCATTCATGTAGCAGCGCGTCGCGGCGCTCACGTCGACGGCATAGGTGTGAAAGCGCGACACCACCGGCGCGAACATCGCGTCCGCGGCGCCGAAACCGCCAAAGAGAAACGGTCCGCCGGACTTCGTCAGGCATGCACCGAAGATCTCATCGATCCGCGCCACGTTCGCCGAAGCCTCTGCATCCAGCGCCCGCGCCTTGACCGGCCGCCACATGTTCATCGGCAATTGCCGGCGCAGCGGCGCAAAGCCCGCATGCATTTCGGACGCGACCGCGCGGGCCTGTGCACGTCCCGCGGCGTTGTCCGGCCACAGCCGCGCTGCGGGAAATTTCTCCGCGAGATATTCGAGGATCGCAAGCGATTCCCAGACCCGGACGTCGCCGTCGAGCAGGACCGGCACTTTGCCCGCCCCGCTCAAGGCCAGAACGCGCACCTTGAAGTCCTTGGCTTCGAGCGAGATCACGGTTTCCTCGAAGGCGATGCCGGCCGCCCTCATAGCAATCCACGGCCGAAACGACCAAGACGAATAGTTCTTGTTGCCGATGATGAGATGCAGAGCCATGATTTCTTTCTTGCGCAGGATCACTACTTTCTAGCCTGGATTTCTCCGAGGCGAAATCCAGGCTAGAGGCATCCCGCGCCGGTTAAACGAGCCTGTGACGAAACCATGCCTTCATTCCCGACACTCGACCTGATCGCGCTCGCCTGGTTTCTCGCGGCATGGCTTGGCTATGCCTATGTCCTCGAGATGACGCCGTACGGCCAGAGCGGCCTGAACGGAATGATGCATCAATACCGCAGCCGGTGGATGGAGCGCATGCTGGCGCGCGACGCGCGCATGGTCGACGGCCAGGTCATCGCCGGGCTGCAGAACGGCACCGCGTTCTTCGCATCCACGTCGCTGATCGCGCTCGGCGGCGCAATTACGCTGTTTCATTCGACCGAAGACATGCTGAGCATCATCGCGGCGCTGCCGTTCGGCGAGGCGGTCACACACACGCAGTGGGAGCTCAAGGTCGTCGGCCTGTCGGTCATCCTGGTCTACGCGTTCTTCAAATTCGCCTGGTCGTATCGGATCTATAATTATGTGGCGATCATGGTCGGCGCCGCCCCGGATGCCGCCGCGCGCGACGAGCCGGAGGCCAAGGCCTATGCACAGGCCGCGGCAATGGTGATCACCGATGCCGGCCGCCATTTTAATCGCGGCCAGCGCGCGTTCTTCTTCGCGCTCGGTTATCTCGGCTGGTTTCTGGGGCCGCTGCCGCTGATCGCGACGACCGCGGCAATCCTTGTCGTCATGTGGCGACGACAATTCGCCTCGTTGTCATATCGCGCTATTCGGGCGGACTGACGCCGAAATTGAAAATCAGAAGATGCCGCTGATCGCGGCGATGAACGACACGAACAAGATGCCCGTGGCGGTGAAGAGCACGGTCAGCGCGGTCTCGGCCCATTGGCTCGGCGGCGACTGAGCTTCGACCATTTCCTCTGCCGCGTCATCGGCGAAATCGGCAGGCACGTCGGTCGTCGACATCGGAACGTCTCCCCAAAGGGACGCAGCACACCCGCTAACAATTCCATGGGGGGAATGAAGGATCGGTAAAGAAACCGCGCGGACAAACCGTTGCTGCGCCGCAATCAAGCGCGCTGGTTAAGGCGCAGGGAAGAGCTCGAAGGTCTTGCCGGTCAGCCGGTAGGCAACAAGGCCGGCCCACTCGTGCATGGCCTGATCGGTCTGCAGCAGTCCATAGGCGACCGAGGGAAACAGCCGCGTGGAGTCGGCCGGACCGCGGGTGCGGTAGTCGACCGGATAGGCTTCGACCACAAAGCCCGCGGCGCGGAAAACACCGATGGAACGCGGCATGTGGAACGCCGACGTCACCAATAGCCAGCGCTCGCCGGGCTTCGGCTGCGCGATCAGTTGCGAGAACACGGCATTCTCGACGGTATTGCGCGCCTGGTCTTCCGCCGTGATGCGGTCCGGCGCAACGCCGAGCGCGACCATCTGGCGAAACGCGACGGCGGCTTCCGACGGCCCGCTGGCGACCAGCGCAGAATTGCCGCCGGTGAAGATGATGCGGGCATCGGGATATTTGCGCGCGAGTTCGACCGCGGCCGTGATGCGCTCGGCGGATTCGTTGAGGCCGGAATCGTCGCCGCGCGCGGCCGCAATTTCCGGAATCTCCGAGCCGCCGAGTACGACAATGCCGTCGGGCGCGCCGCGCGCCGGGTCCCACGGCGGAAAACGCTGTTCAAGCGGCAGCATCAGGAGATTGCCGAGCGGCGACAGCCCGGCAACCGCGATCAAGACCACGCTGGTGACGATGAGCCAGCTCGCCAGCCGCCGCATCGGCGTCAGCAGCAGCACGATTCCGACCAGGCCGATCTCGACCAGGAGATTCGACGGCACGACTAGGACGCCGAGCAGCTTGGAGAGGACGAAGAACATCTCAGCGCCTGCGACTGTTCAAAACGACGGATCGGCGCGCAACGCTCATCCGCGCGACTTCCGCCATGCCGCGTAACGCGCCTTGGCCTCCTCGTTCGGCGGATAGAGACCGGGCAGCTTCACGCCCTTCTCCACTTCGGTGAACACCCAGCTTTCGTAAAGCTCGTGCTCGGCGCCTTCATGCGCGACGAATTCGACCAGCGCCTGGGGAATGACGACGGCGCCATCGTCGTCGACCACGATCACGTCATTGGGGAAGATCGCGCAGCCGCCGCAGGCGATCGGCTCCTGCCAGCCGACAAAGGTCAGCCCGTTCACCGAGGCGGGCGCCGCAACGCCCGAGCACCAGACCGGCAGCTTGCTTGCGAGCACGCCGGTGAGATCGCGCATCACGCCGTCAGTGACCAGCGCCGTGACATTGCGCTTGTGCATGCGCGCGCACAGGATATCGCCGAATATGCCGGCGCCCTGCACGCCCATGGCGTCAGCGACCGCGATGACACCTTCCGGCATCGCCTCGATCGCGGCGCGGGTCGAGATCGGGCTCGCCCAGCTTTCCGGCGTCGCCAGATCCTCGCGCACCGGCACGAAGCGCAGCGTGAAAGCCGGTCCGACCAGCCGTTCGCCACCGGGCACAAGCGGCTTGGCGCCGCCCATCCAGCAGCGCCGGATGCCCTTCTTCAGGAGCATGGTGGTGATGGTGGCGGTCGTCACCTTGCGCAGAACATCGTACAGAGCGTCGCTCATCCCGTGCCTCGCTGAAAGAAATTACGCCGGCGTGATGCCCAGCCGTTCGTCGCGGCGGCGCAGCCACGCGACGAACGGAATAGACAGCAGCACCATCCAGGATTTACCGACCACCTGCCCGGCCAGGAAATCGAGCGAGCCGAAAGCAAGCCAGAGAAACACGAGCGAGTCGACGACGAGCCCGGCGAAGCTCGACGCAACAACGGCGGCAACCAGGCGGCGCCGCGCCAGCGGCGTATAGACGGCGAGGTCGGCGAATTCGGACAACAGGAACGCCGTCGCCGAGGCGATGACCAACGAAGCCGGCGCCAGCAGCGCCGACAGCGCGCTGCCGCACCAGAATGGCCAAGGCGGACAGGCCGGTGCCGAGCCGCCGCTGCACCAGATCGCGCAGCACGAGCGCCACGCCGACCATCATCACGCCCGAGGGCGCCATCAGGCCCGGGGCCACCGGCACGACGCAAGGACCCTGCGATGTCACGCATGAGGCGCCGACATGGCCGATGAGCCAATTGGCCGCCGGAATGGTCAGCGTGAACAAAACAAGGAACAGCGCTCCTTCCTGCCGGCGCTGGCGATCGAAATGTGACGTCACGATTGGCCTTTCCATTTGGCATAGCCATCGGCACGCAGCCGGCAGGCCGGGCATGTGCCGCAGCCGAAGCCCCAGGCGTGGCGGTGCTCCCGATCGCCGAAATAGCAGGTGTGGGTCTCGTCGAGAAGCACATCGACCAGCGGCTTGCCGCCGATCTCGTCGGCCATGGCGAAGGTCGCCGCCTTGTCGATCCACATCAGCGGCGTGTGGATGACGAAAGGCCGATCCATGCCGAGCCCCAGCGCCACCTGCATGGCCTTGATCGTGTCGTCGCGGCAATCGGGATAGCCGGAATAGTCGGTCTCGCACATGCCGGCGACGAGATGTTTGATGCCGCGGCGATAGGCCAGCGCGCCGGCGAAATTGAAAAAGACCAGATTGCGTCCCGGCACGAAAGTGGTGGGCAGACCTGACTCCGCAATCTCGATGGCGACATCGCGCGTGAACGCCGTCTCAGAGATTGCTCCGAGCGCGTCGAGACGCACGATGTGATCGTCGCCGAGCCGCTTACGCCACAGCGGCGACAACGACTTGAGACGATCGCGAATGCGCGGCCGCACTTCAAGCTCGACGGCATGGCGCTGGCCGTAATCAAAGCCGATGGTCTCAACGCGCGGGAAACGTTCCAGCGCCCAGGCCAGGCACACGGTTGAATCCTGCCCGCCGGAAAACAGGACGAGCGCGCCGTCACCAAGCCTCATGACCTCACTCACGACTTGCTCACCGCTTGCCGTCCTTCAGCCAGCCGCCGATCCGTGCCACGGCCTCGTGCATGTCCTCGCGCGAACCGGCGTAACACAGCCGCAGAAATTGCCGCCCGCGCACCGGATCGAAATCGACGCCGGGCGTTACCGCCACGCCGGCCTCTTCCAGCATGCGCTTGGCGAAGTCGTAGCTGTCGTCGGCAAAGCGCGAAATATCGGCATAAAGATAGAACGCGCCATCGACCGGCAGAAACGACGTCAGTCCGGCGCCCGGCAAGGCCTCGACCAGAAAGCGGCGATTGTCCTCGTAGCCGTGCTTGATCGCTTCGAGCTCGTCGCGGCCGGCGAACGCCGCCTCCGCTGCGATCTGCGACAAGTGTCGGCACCGAGATCGCGAGATTCTGCTGCAGCCGCTCGATGGCGCGTACCAAAACGGGCGGCACGACCATCCAGCCGATGCGCCAGCCGGTCATGCAGAAATATTTCGAGAACGAATTGATGATGATCGCGTCCGGCGAAAAGCGCGCCGCGCTTTCCGCCCTGAAGGCATAGTCGAGGCCGTGATAGATCTCGTCGGAGATCACGGTGATGCCGGCTTCCTCGGCGCAGCCGATCAGTTCGGCCAGCGCCTCGCCTGTCATCATCGTCCCGGTCGGATTGGCGGGCGAAGCGACGATCACGCCCTTGAGCGGCTTGATGCGATGCTGTGCCAGCTAGGCTTTCGCCCGTGATCGACCAGCGGTTCTCGGCACTGGTTTCAATCGCGACGACCTCGCAGCCGAGCGCCGAAAGAATATGCCGATATGGCGGATAGCCGGGCAGAGCCACCGCCACCCGGTCGCCGGCCTCGAAGGCAGCCAGGAAAGCGAGCATGAAACCCGCCGACGAGCCGGTCGTGACGACGATACGCTCGGCCTCGATCGCGATTCCGTGCCACTCCGCATAAGCGCGCGCAATGCGCCGCCGCAGCGAGGCGATGCCGAGCGTCTCGGTATAGCCATGCGGGCCAGTGCCCAGCGCCGCGCGCACCGCCGCGATCGCCGCCGCCGGCGCGCCGACCGCGGGCTGGCCGACCTCCATATGCACGATCCGGCGGCCCTGCGCTTCGAGCCGCGCCGCAGCCGCCATGACGTCCATGACCATGAACGGCGGCACGCCGCTGCGGCCGGAGGGCGCGACCAAGCTTCTATGCAGCAGGCCTTTGGCCTTTTCGAGCATCGATCCGCCCTTGAACTTTCGTCACAATCGCGATCACAAATGCGCGCGCATCCGTGACCTTACGGCCTGTGATTCCGCCCCGCTGATGCCGCATTCAGCGGTTTTCTTGCCCGCTGGCAGATGGCCCGCAGCGCGCCAGGGATAGGGTCTTGGGCGTGTTGACCGAGACTTTACCGATCCATAGCTTGCAAGCCCGGCGCAGGGACTTACACGCCTGACATGATTGCTGCTCGAACTCCTAGCAAGGTGCGGCCGGCGAGGCCAGCTTCGCGCGTCATTACGGCCGCCACGGCCGCAGCGCTGGTGCTGACCAGCGGACCGGCCAGCGTGCCGGCGCGTGCGCAGACCGGTTCCAACGCCGGCATTCCGCTGATCCGCGACGCCGAGATCGAGCAGCTGATGCGCGACTATACCGCGCCGGTTCTCAAGGCCGCGGGTTTGGGCAACCAGAACGTCAAGGTCGTCCTTATCGCCGACAATTCGTTCAATGCCTTCGTGATGGATGCGCACCGCATCTTCGTGAATACCGGCGCGCTCAAACAGGCGACGACGCCGAACCAGATGATTGGCGTGTTCGCTCACGAGACCGGCCATATCGTCGGCGGCCATCTGTCGAAGATGCGCCAGGAACTCGCCAATGTGCAGACCGCGATGATCATCGGCATGTTGCTCGGTGCGGCCGCGATGGTGGGCGGCCACGGCAATACCGGCATGGGCAATGTCGGCGGCGCTATCTTCACCGCACCGCAAGCTTTGGGGATGAGCACGCTGTTGTCCTATCAGCGCGCGCAAGAGGAATCGGCCGACCGCGCCGGCGTCCGCTTCCTCTCCATGACCGGCCAGTCCGCAAGGGGCATGTACGACACCTTCAAGAAATTCGCGGATGATTCGCTGTTCTCGGCGCACGGCGCCAATCCCTACGCGCAGAACCACCCGATGCCGCAGGAGCGCATCGATGCGCTGGAGACGCTGGTGCACAATCAGTATTGGGACAAGAAGGACCCGCCGGAACTGCAGTTCCGCTGCGACATGATGCGGGCGAAGTTGTGGGGCTTCACCGAGCGCCCGAACGTGGTGCTCGCGCACTATCCGATGTCCGACACCGGCCTGCCCGCCCGTTACGCGCGGGCGATTTCGGCTTATCGCTATGCCGGCCTGCAGGTCTCGCTGCCGCTGATCGACGGCCTGATCGCGGCGATGCCGAACAATCCGTATTTCTATGAGCTCAAGGGCCAGGCTTTGCTTGAAGGGGCACGGCCGGCCGAGGCGATTGCGCCGCTGCGCCGTGCGGTACAGCTCGCGCCCGACCCGGCGCTGATCCAGATGCTCCTGTCGCAGGCGATGGTCGCCACCAACGATCCGAAAATGGCCGAACAAGCGATCCCGATCCTGCGCGACGCCCTGATCAAGGAGCCGGAGGCCGCCGACGCCTATACGACGCTGGCCATGGCCTATGGCCGCAAGAACGATCTCGCCGACGCCGATCTCGCCTCGGCCCAGGCCGCGTTCGCACGGGGCGACAACAAGACCGCGCGCGAATTGGCCGATCGCGCCAAGCAGCGCTTCCCGGTCGGCTCGCCCGGCTGGGTGCGGGCCGACGACATCGTCGCTTACAACAAGAACCAGCGCAGCAACCCGCTGTTCAAGTTTCAAGTGAATACGTCATCGGAACCGCCTCAAAACACAGGACAGCCCCAATGAAAAATTTGAATTCGGCGCATCGCACTTCGGTGCTTTTCGCGAGCTTGGCCGCGATGGCCTTCGCGGCCCTGCCGGCGGTTGCGGAAACAGGTCGACACCCGCGTCCACATCTGTGCCGGCGCATCGACTCCCGCGCAGCCACGCCGGCGCCAGCTGACCGACCGCAATCGATCCCGCCCCGCAGACCCTGACGCCGGAGCAGCAGCAGGCGATCGGCGTCCTGATCAAGAACTACATCGCGCGCATCCCGAGACTCGTTCAGGGCGCGCTCGACGAACTCGACAAGCGGCAGAAAGAAGCCGACGCCGAAAAGGCGCGCATGACGATCAAGCGACAACAACGCCACTTTGTTCAATTCGGCGCACCAGGTCGTCCTCGGCAATCCGAAGGGCGACGTCACCATGGTCGAGTTCTTCGACTACAATTGCGCCTTACTGTAAGCGGGCGCTTCCCGACATGATGAGCCTGCTCGGCGCCAATCCCAATCTGCGCTTCGTGCTCAAGGAATTCCCGGTGCTTGGCGACGGCTCGGTCGAAGCGGCGCATGTGGCGGTCGCCGCCCGCATGCAGGATCCGACCGGCAAGAAATACATGGAGTTCCACCAGAAGCTCCTGGGCAGCCGCGGCGCCGCCGACAAGGCGCGCGCACTCGCGGTGGCCAAGGAAGTCGGCTTCGACATGCCCCGCATCGAAAAGGACATGGACAGTCCCGAGGTGAAGACCACCATCGACGAGGACATGAAGCTTGCCGACCTGCTCGGCGTCAGCGGCACGCCCGACCTATGTGATCGGCGACGAAGTCGTGGTCGGCGCGGTCGGTCTCGATGAGCTTAAGAAGAAGCTCACCCCCGACAAAGCTTCGGATGCGGCCGCCGACAAGAAATAGGGCGGCGGCCAAGCCGAAAAGCCCGGAAACGCCAAGCCGGTCATGGGTAATTCCCGCCGGCTTTGGCCTTCCGGCTTCCCCTTTGCGAGAGCCTTCCCTATAAACGCAGCCGGCGCGGACAACCTGTCCGCGCCGATAGCCGGTTTTGCCCTCGCACATGTCGAAGACCATTTACGTCCTCAACGGACCCAATCTCAATCTGCTCGGCACGCGCGAGCCGCATATCTATGGCCACGCGACGCTCGCCGATGTCGAGAAACTGTGCCAGGCGACGGCGCAGCGGCACGGGCTTGCCGTCGTGTTCCGGCAATCCAATCATGAAGGCCAGATCGTCGATTGGATTCAGGAGGCGCGCGCGGAAAAAGCCGCCGGTCTGCTGCTCAATCCGGCAGGCTTCACGACCACGTCGATTGCGATCCTCGATGCGCTGATGACCATGGAAGCCCCGGTCATCGAGGTCCATCATCAGCAACATCCACAAGCGCGAGGAATTCCGGCACAATTCCTACGTCTCCAAAGTCGCGCGCGCGGTGATTTGCGGCTTCGGCGTCGAAGGCTATGCGCTCGCGATCGATGGCCTCGCCCGCATGATCGACGCGAAAAAATGATCAAGGAGTGATCGTGGCGCGCAAGCCCGGGACCCCATCAGCATCGGATTCGCCCGCCGTCGATCACGACGTGATCCGCGAACTGGCAAAGCTCCTCGACGAGACCGGTCTCACCGAGATCGAGTATCAGCGCGACGGCACGTCGATCCGCGTCGCGCGCCATGCCGCGGCGCCCGCCGGCCGCACCTTCATCGCCGACGCGCATGCCGCACCGCCGCCGAGCACGGCGACGGCCAGCGCCGATCCGGCGCAGCATCCGGGCGCTGTCACCTCGCCGATGGTCGGCACCGTCTATCTTGCGCTCGGCGCCGGACGCCAAACCTTTCGTCGATGTCGGCAGTCAGGTGAAGGCCGGCGACACGCTGATCATCATCGAGGCCATGAAGACGATGAATCAGATTCCGGCGCCGCGCTCCGGCACGGTGACGCAAATCCTCGTCGAGAACGGCCAGCCGGTCGAATTTGGCGAACCGCTGATGATCATCGAATAGTGCGGCAACGGTCGCGATGTTCGACAAGATTTTGATCGCCAATCGGGGAGAGATCGCACTGCGGGTGCTACGCGCCTGCAAGGAGCTCGGCATTGCGACTGTCGCGGTGCATTCCACCGCCGATGAATCGGCGATGCATGTGCGGCTTGCCGATGAGAGCGTCTGCATCGGCCCGCCGCCCGCCAAGGACAGCTATCTCAACATCCCGGCGCTGCTTGCGGCCTGCGAGATCACCGGTGCCGATGCCGTGCATCCGGGCTACGGCTTCCTGTCGGAAAATGCGCGCTTTGCCGAAATTCTCGGCGAGCACAATCTGCATTTCATCGGGCCGCGCCCCGAACATATCCGGCTGATGGGCGACAAGATCGCCGCCAAGCGCGCCGCCAAGGAGCTCGGCATTCCCGTCGTGCCCGGCTCCGACGGCGGGCTTACTTCCGACGCAGCAGGCCCGCGAAATGGCGCGCGAGATCGGCTATCCGGTGATCTTCAAGGCGGCCGCCGGCGGCGGCGGCCGCGGCATGCGCGTGGTGCGCAACGAGGAAGAGGCCGGCCCGGCGCTGGCCGCCGCTCGCGCTGAAGCCGGCGCCGCTTTCGGCGACGACACGATCTATGTCGAGAAGTATCTGGAACGGCCGCGCCATATCGAAATCCAGGTGCTCGGCGACGGCAAGGGCAAAGCCATCCATCTCGGCGAGCGCGACTGTTCGCTGCAGCGACGGCATCAGAAAGTCTGGGAGGAAAGCCCCTCGCCCGCGCTCAACGTGCAGATGCGCGATCGGATCGGCGAAGTCCGTCGCCGACGCGATGCGCAAGATCGAATATCTCGGCGTCGGCACCGTCGAGTTCCTCTACGAGAACGGCCAGTTCTATTTCATCGAAATGAATACGCGTATTCAGGTCGAGCATCCGGTGACCGAAATGATCACCGATATCGACCTGATCCTCGAGCAGATCCGCGTCGCCGCCGGCAATGATCTCATGCTGACGCAGAGCGACGTGAAATTCCACGGCCATGCCATCGAATGCCGCATCAATGCCGAGAACCCGGTGTCGTTCCGGCCGTCGCCGGGCAAGATCGTGCACTATCATCCGCCGGGCGGGCTGGGCGTCCGCATCGATTCCGCCGTCTATCACGGCTACACGATCCCGCCTTACTACGATTCACTCGTCGGCAAGCTGATCGTCCACGGCAAGACCCGCGGCGAATGCCTGATGCGATTGAAGCGCGCGCTCGATGAATTCGTCGTCGACGGCATCGACACCACCCTGCCTTTGTTCCGCGCGCTGGTGCGCGACAAGGACATCATCGACGGCGACTATCACATCCACTGGCTCGAGCAGTATCTGGCCCGCGGCGATCTCGCGTAGTAGCGGCGAAGCGGCTTAAGCCGGGACGCTCTCGGCTTCAGCGGATTTCAACGCCACCGCCCTGAGCAAGCGGCCGACCGCAAGCGGCTCATAGGGTTTCGGCACGAAGGTTGAGTCCGGCACGCGTTGCGCCGGATCGAGCATCATGGTCTGCGCCGAGGCATAGACGACCGGCAGATGCGGCCGCATTTCCCGCGCCCGCCGCGCCAATGCCGCGCCGTCCATATCGCCCGGCAGATTGATATCGGTGAACAGAACATCCACCGGGTCCGACCGCAGCAGCCTCAGCGCTTCGGCGGCCGTACCGACCGCCTGCACGCAGAAACCCTGCGCCGAAAGCGCCTGCGTCACCCATTCGCTGATGAGGAATTCATCCTCGACGAATAGCACATGGATTGGTTCAGCTCTGTCCGATTTCATGCCCACACCCCTGTTCGCACTGGCGAAAACGCCTGTCCCCTCAGGGCAAAAACGCCGCCCGCCGCAAAGCGTTCAACGTCGACGAAAATCCTAAGGACTTATCGTTTGCGCTTGGTTAAGTGGAACGTCCACGGTGGGGGCCGTCTTGAACCGGACGCTTCCGGCCGGTTAAACCAAGGCTATGGCGAGCCGCGAGTCCGCACTCATCGACATCACGCCGGAAGTGCTGCTCAAGGCCTATTCCTGCGGCATTTTCCCGATGGCCGAGAGCGCCGAAGACCCGGCGCTCTATTGGATCGAGCCGGAGCGGCGCGGCGTCATCCCGCTCGACCGCTTTCACCTGCCGGACCGGCTGGCTCGCACCGTGCGGTCGGATCGTTTCACGGTGGCGGTGGACCGCGATTTCGATGCCGTCATTGACGGCTGTGCCCAGCCGGCGCCCGGCCGCGCACGGACCTGGATCAACACTCGCATCCGCACCCTCTACCGCAAGCTCTATCAGCGCGGCGACTGCCACACCGTCGAAGTCTATCAGGACGGAGAATTGGTCGGCGGCCTTTACGGCGTCAGCCTCGGGCGCGCCTTTTTCGGCGAGAGCATGTTCCACTCGGAGCGTGACGCGTCGAAGGTCGCGCTGGTCCATCTCGTGGCACGACTCAAGGCCGGCCAGTACCGGCTCCTCGACACGCAATTCGTCACCGCGCATCTGAAAACGTTCGGCGCCATCGAAGTACCGCGGCCGGCCTATCACAAGCTTCTTGATGCCGCGCTCGTTGGCGAAGCCGATTTCGCGGCGCTGCCGACCGACCGGCCGGTTTCAGGCGGGGATATTCTCAAACGTCTCGAGCGCTAGACGCTCAATCGTCGGTGTTCGGCGCCGGCGCTGACGGCGGCACTGCGACCGGACGCTTCTGCTGGACCGGCTTCGCTCTCTGCACCGCACCGGCCGGTGTTGGAGCGGGCTGCGGTGTGCTCTGCGCCACCGCACCGCCGACCGGCTGGGCGCAGTCGGTCAGCCACACGTCGTAGATCGGGTGTTCGACGGCGTGCAGGCCAGGGCTCGCCGCGAACATCCACCCGGTGAAGATGCGTTTGATCTCGCCCTGCAGCGTCACCTCGTCGACCTCGACAAAGGCGTCGGTATTGGTCGGCTCGGTCGGCGGCCGGGTATTGCAGGCCCGCGCGGTCACTTGTAGCGCGCCGAATTGCACCGTCTCGCCGATCGCGGCATCGAACGAGATGATGCGGCCGGTGATCTTGTCGAGACCGGAGAACACCGCCCGCTGGTTCTCGATCTTCTGCGTCGGCGTGTAGGTGACCACCGTGTCGTCGGACTGCGGCGCGGCATCGGCCGGCTGCGGCGGCGCACTGGCGACCGGCGCATTGGCCGGCGGCTGACCAGGCGCCGGCCCAGTCGGCGGTCCCGGCAGCGGCCGTGGCGGCACGTTCGCCTGCTGCGGCGGAGCGCTGGCAGCGCCCGGCGGCGGAGCCAGCGGACGCGACTGGATATTGCTCTGGGGCGGGCGCGCGGCCTGCTGCGGCGGGGGCGGCGCGTATTGCTGCTGCGGCTGCTGACTGGGATAGGACTGGCCCGGATACTGCACAGGCGGAGGCTGACTGGGGAATCCAGGCACGTTGGCCGGAGGCCGCGGCGGCGAGTCATTACCAGAGTTGCCGAACTGCGCCCGCGCCGGCGACACGGCAAGAATAACGGCCGGAACCGCGGCGAGGAGCACGCCGATCACGACCGAGCTTGTGGCAATTCGGGCCATAAATCCGCTGCGCTATGTGTTCGTTGCGATCTGCGCTCGTTGCACGAGCCTAGTCCCGCCGGCAAGCCGGGTTAACACGGCGAATGAGGCATTTCCAGGGATCAGCCGAGGCCGCCTCGACGCTCCGGCAAACCACTGGTCTGCGGGGTTTTGGCTCAGTTCCCCGGCACCCAGGGCTTGTAGTCGCCGGTGGCCTCGGGCCGGCGGCCAACGCCTAGGATCGAGCCGCTCGGACGATAGGCCTGGGGGGTGCCGGTCATATTGGGCCGATGCGGCTTTTCCCAGGGCCGTACGGTCACCTTCTCCTCGGTCGGCGGCACATTGGTCGTGTGGTGCAGCCAGCCATGCCAGGTCGGCGGTACCATCGTCGCCTCGGCGACGCCGTTATAGATCACCCAGCGCCGCTCGAGGCCAAGCGTTGGATCGATCTTGCCGCCTTTGGTGCGGTAATAGCGGTTGCCGAGTTCATCGGTGCCGACGAATTCACCGTAGAGCCACGTCCACCACTGCGTGCCGAACGTTTGGCTGTTCCACCAGGTGAACGTGCGCACGAAAAAAGTCTTCACGCCCCGCAGGAAAGTCTTCATCTGTGGCCGCCTGTTTGAGGCGGCCTTGATGCCACCCTGAGGCCGCGGTGTCCAGCGGGGAACCCCTCCGACCCTTGGCTGAACCAGCCCGGCTTGCCGCGCGTTGTGACCGTTTTGGCTGTATCTTTCCCGGCGAAGCCGAGCTGGCACAGGACCTTGATGTTGGAAGACGTGGCACACGACCTGCAGTCCAAATTGGCCGTCCTGAACGGCCTGCGTTCCTACGCGCCGGCCTGGGTCGTGTCGTTGATTATCGTCATTGTCGCGCTCGTCGTGGCCTTGGCCGTGCATGCCGTCATTCTCGCGGTGGCGCGGCGGCTCTTGGGCGGGCGGCCCTATCTGCGCACGATCCTCGAAGCTACCAAGGAGCCGACCCGTGTCGCCTTCCTGATTGCCGCATTGGCGATCGCACTGCCCACCGTGCCGATCGATTCCGACACCCAAACTGTTCTGGGCAAGCTCCTCGTCGTCGCGACGATCGGTCTGCTCGGCTGGATCGCGCTGACCGTGCTGCAGATCGCGGCGAACCTCTATCTGCTGCGCTGGCGGCTCGACGTCGCCGACAACCTGCTTGCGCGCAAACACATCACCCAGGTGCGCGTCCTGGTGCGCGCGCTCGATACCGTCATTGTGCTGATCACCGTCGGCTTCGCGCTGATGACCTTCGATTCGGTGCGGCAATACGGCGTGAGCCTGTTCGCCTCCGCAGGCGTCGCGGGCATCGTCTTCGGCCTCGCCGCGCAGCCGGTCTTGAGTAATCTTATCGCCGGCGTGCAACTCGCGGTGACGCAGCCGATCCGGCTCGAAGATGCAGTCACCGTGCAAAATGAGTACGGCTGGATCGAGGAAATCAACGCCACCTATGTCGTGATCCGGCTCTGGGATCTGCGGCGGCTGATCGTGCCGCTGAATTTCTTTATCCAGCAGCCGTTCTACAATTGGACGCGGCACGCCGCCGCCAATTTGGGATCCGTGCTGCTGTATGTCGACTATACCGCGCCGATCGAGCGGATCCGCGAAAAGGCCATCGCGTTCGTTGCCGAATTGAAGCTCGCCGGCACTGTCGTCAATGTGCAGGTGACCAATACCAGCGCGCAGGCCATCGAAGTTCGCGTTTTGCTCAAAGCCAACAACGCTTCGAACACCGCCGACCTCTGCGCCGAGGTGCGCGAGAAGCTGATCGGCTTCCTGCAGCGCGAATGCCCGAACGCGCTGCCGCGCCAGCGCAACGAGATCATCGAGCCGCAAAACCGCAAACCGGGCGAGCCGCCGCTCGCGACGCTATGACCTTGCGGCGGCGGTGTCGCCGCAACTATGCTCAAGTCACAAAACGACGCGGCGGCCCAATCCGAAGGCTGCGCGCCAGTAGCTGCGGTGGCAGCTTGGGGGAAACATGAGCACCCGCACGAGGCGCGCGGCGTTCAACGCGGCGCTCGGCATCGCGCTGTGCGTTGCCGGCCTGATGGCGGCGCAGCACCTGAGCCAAGCCGACGAGTATCCCTCGCGCCGCATCACGCTCGTCGCGCCCTGGCCGCCTGCCGGCGCCATTGACGTGCTGTGCCGCGAGCTCACGCCCGGCGCCGGCGAACGACTCGGCCAGCCGATCATCGTGGAGAACCGCCCCGGCGCCGGCTCGACCATCGGCACCGCCGACGTCGCCAAGGCCAAGCCCGATGGCTACACGCTGTTGATGGCCGGAACCGGCTCCATGGCGATCAGCCCAACGCTCTACAAGACGCTGCCCTACGATCCGCAAAAAGACTTCGCGCCGATCGCGCTGATCGCCAAGAACCCGTTCGTGCTCGTGATCAATCCGGCGCTCCCGGTGCATTCGGTGCCGGAGCTGATCGCCTACGCCAAGGACCACCCCCTCACCTATGGCTCGGGCGGCATCGGCTCGCCGCACCAGCTGTTTGCGGAAATGTTCAAGACCATGACCGGCGTGAACATGACGCACGTGCCCTATAAGGGCACCGCGCCGGCGCTGACCGATCTGATGGCCGGGCATATTTCGCTGCTGTTCGCCGACATCGCGCCGACGCTGCCGCTTGTCGCGGACGGCAAAATACGCGCGCTCGGCGAGACGTCGGCCGCGCCGCTGCCTTCAGCGCCCGATATTCCGCCGCTGCGCGAAGCGGGCGTGCCCGGCTTCGACGCCGCGGGCTGGGGCATGGTCGTGGCGCCGGCACATACGCCGGAAGCGGTCATCGCCAAGCTCTACGAGGCCTTCCGCACCGTGCTCGCCGACGACACAGTGCGCGCAAAAATGATCACGCTCGGCATGGTGCCGCAATCGAGCCCGCCGCCGGACCGGCTGCCGGACTTTATCGCGGCCGAGCGGGCACGCTGGGCGCAAGTGGTCAAGGATGCCGGTCTCGCTGGCGCGGAATGACACCGGCGCGCGGCACTGTATGACAATGGACTAGCTCCACCACGGCTGCGGCGTGAAGCGTCCGGCCGCCTGCTCGATCACTTCGCCGAGCGCAAACAGCGTTTCTTCCTCGAACGGACGGCCGATCAGTTGCAGGCCGAGCGGCAAGCCTTGCGCATCGAGCGCGCCCGGCACGGCGATGCCCGGCAGGCCCGCCATGTTCACCGTCACCGTGAACACGTCGTTGAGATACATCTCGATCGGATCGGCACTGCCCTTCTCACCGATGGCGAAGGCAGCCGACGGCGTTGCCGGGGTCAGGATCGCCGTGATGCCTTGGGCGAAACATTGCTCGAAGTCGCGCTTGATCAGCGTGCGCACTTTCTGTGCCTGCAGGTAATAGGCATCGTAATACCCGGCCGAAAGAACATAAGTGCCGATCATGATGCGGCGGCGAACTTCCTTGCCGAAACCTGCGGCGCGGGTCTGCTCGTACATGTCGGTGATGTCGCGGCCCGGAACGCGCAACCCGTAGCGCACACCGTCATAGCGTGCGAGATTGGAAGACGCTTCCGCCGGCGCCACGATGTAATAGGCCGGCAGCGCGTATTTGGTCATCGGCAACGAGATATCGACCAGCTCCGCGCCCGCATCCTTCAGCCATTGCGCGCCCTTCGCCCATAGCGCCTCGATCTCCGGCGCCATGCCAGGCATGCGGTATTCTTTCGGAATGCCGATGCGCATGCCTTTGACCGAGGTGCCGATCGCGTTCTCATAGTCAGGCACCGGCAGCTCGGCGCAGGTCGTGTCGCGCGGGTCGGGACCGGCCATCGAACGCAGCAGGATCGCGCAATCGCGCACGGTGCGCGCAAACGGCCCGGCCTGATCGAGCGAGGACGCAAAGGCGACGATGCCCCACCGCGAGCAGCGGCCGTAAGTGGGCTTCAAGCCGACGATGCCGCAGAACGCCGCCGGCTGACGGATCGAACCGCCGGTATCGGTGCCGGTCGCGCCGAGGCACAAGTGCGCTGCGACCGCCGAAGCCGAGCCACCGGACGAGCCGCCCGGCACCAGCTTCGCATCCGATCCCTGGCGCCGCCATGGCGACACGACAGGACCGAAATGCGAAGTCTCATTCGACGAACCCATGGCGAATTCGTCGTTGTTGAGCTTGCCGAGGAGCACCGCGCCGTCGCGCCACAGATTGGCGGTGACTGTCGATTTATAGCTCGGCACGAACTCGCCGAGAATGTGGGAGCCGGCCGTGGTGCGAATGCCCGCAGTGCAGAACAGATCCTTGATGCCAAGCGGCACGCCCTCGAGCGGACCGCCCTCGCCTTTGGCGAGCCGCGCATCGGACGCGCGTGCCATCTTGTGCGCCTGCTCCGGCGTTTCCAGCACGAACGCATTGAGCGCACGCGCCTTCTCGATCGCGGCGAGATGCGCATCGGCGAGTTCGGTCGCGGAAAGCTGCTTCTGGCGCAGAGCGTCGCGCGCCTGCGCCAGTGTGAGCGCGGTGAGGTCGGTCATTCAGCCGTAGGATCGTCGCAAGAGAATGGATTTTTTCAGCCGGCTTCGGCGCGGCTGATTTGGACAAAGCGTCGGCCGGCGCTTCCGGCGTCGGCGCGTCCCATTCGCGCTTCACCGGCAGCGGCTGCACCGGAAAGGCGCTGAACAGTTCGTCAACGGCGGCCGGATCGTCGGGCTTCAGCAGATCCTGACTGTCGAGATAAGCGAGCCAGATCGCGTCCTGTTCACAGGCGAGGCACATTATTCGACCACCTTCGGCACCAGGAAGAAATGATGCTCGTGCGCGGGCGCGTTGGCAATGACCTGATCGGCAATGCCGCCGTCGGTCACTTTGTCCTCGCGCATCTTCATCGCCATGGGCGTCACTGAAGTCATCGGCTCGACGCCCGTGACATCGACCTCCGAGAGCTGTTCGACAAACGCCAAAATGGCATTGAGCTCGCCCTTGAGATTGTCCACCTCCTCCTCGGCAACCGCAATGCGGGCGAGATGGGCAACGCGGCGGACGGTATTGGCGTCAACAGACATGGACGGCAAAAACCTTGGATTGGCCGTGACCTTGTTTCTTCGGCGCAGCCTATAGCAGAGCCGCCATACCCCGCCAACAGCACCCTTCCCGCGCCAGGATCGGCCTAGCGCGGCCCTTGCGCGTTTTCCGCCAGCGCCGCGTTTTCCTGCGGGATGCGAATCGCGAGCACCAGCGCGTTGAGGGCGGAGAAGACAACCGCATAGAGCGGCAGTCCGAGCGCCAGCGGCACCACGGCAATCTCGCCGATCACGATCGCGTAATTCGGGTGGCGAAATACGCGATACGGACCGCCGGCGACGAGAGTTTCGCCGGGGACGGCAATCACCCGGATGGTCCAGCGCCGTCCGAGCGTGGCCAGAACCCAAAATCGTCCGATCTGCAACAGCACGAATAGCGCGAGGAACACCGGCTGCACGGAACGATCGTAGGCGAGCGCCCATAGGCCGAGCAGCCAGGCGGCATGCAGAAGCTGCATCAGCGGCAAATGCGAGCCACCAAATTCGACGCCGCCCGCCGCGACAAGCCGTGCTTCGTTCTGTTTGGCCCACCACAGTTCCGCAATGCGCTGCACCGTGATGTAACCGAGCAGGACCGCGCCGGAAGCGATCGGCATCACAGTTCGGCCACGACGAAATAAGCGGAAAAGCCCGGACCGAATGCCGCGAGCAGATGCTTGCCGCGCGCGCCGGCTTTCATGGCGCGATCGAGCACGAACAGCACCGTCGCCGACGACATGTTGCCGAAGTCGCGCAGCACCGCCCAGGAATGTTCGAGTTGCGCCGGCGCAAGCCCCAGCACCTGCTCCGCGGTCTCGAGCAGCCGGCGGCCACCGGGATGGAACAAAAATCCGTCGAGGTCGGAGAGGCGAAAGCCGTTGCGATCGAGGAAGTCCAGCACGGCGGGCTTGAGTTCTGCGCTCATCAGCGCCGGCAGGTCCGGCGAGAGCACGATGCCGAAGCCGTCGTTTTTGATGTCCCAGCCCATGATGTGCTCGGTGCCGCGCCAGCACCACTCGCCGACCGCAAGGATGCGCGGACCCGTGCGGGCATCGATAGCAGGCCGAGCGCCGTGATCGGCGCGCGTATTGCGCAACAGCACGCCGGCCGCGCCGTCGCCGAACAGCGACGACGACACGAACATCGAAGCACTCGGATCGTTGACACGCATGCACAGGCTGCAGAGATCCACGGTGAGGAACAGCACATGCGCGCCGTCCATCGCATGCGCGAGCCGCGTCGCGCGCGCCAGGCCGGCGACGCCGGCGCCGCAACCCAGCCCAAACATCGGCAGCCGTTCGATCGTGGGCGACAGCCCGACCCGGTTGATCAGTCTGGAGTCGAGGCTCGGCACCGCAAGCCCGGTCACTGTGTTGGTCACGATCATGTCGATGGCGCCTGGGTCGATACCGGCCGCTACCGTCGTCTCACGCGTGAGCGTCTCAAACAGCCCGAGCGCATGCTTTTGGAACGAGGCGGTGCGGTCTTCCCAGCTATGCGGCTGCAAATACCATTCGATCGGCTCGCAATTGTAGCGCGTCTCGATGCGGGTATTGTCGAACAGTCGCCACATCTTTTTCAGATGCGGATAGAGTTCCTTGGCGCGGGCGGCTGCGTCCGCCTGGGTCAACCGATGCGGCGGATTGGCCGTCGCCAGCGACAAGATCTCGACGTCGAAGCCGGATGTGACCGAGTTCCGCGGCGCCGCCTTGACCACATCGAGCATGCAGGCCTCCCCACGCGCCACCCCGAGGTATAAACACCGCCTGGACTGCCGTTCGTCCCGCCCGGTTGTCTGTCTCCTACCAGACGCCTAATTAGGGCGGCATGACGCAGGATTTACGGCCCCGCAGTGTTACGCCTACGCCCGCTCAACAGCGCGGGCCGGTTCATGTCATTGGCGGCGGCCTTTCGGGCGCCGAGGCGGCTTGGCAACTGGCGGGCCGCGGCGTGCCGGTGGTGCTGCACGAGATGCGGCCCGTCCACGCCACGCCGGTTCATAAAACCGGACATTTTGCGGAACTTGTCTGCTCGAACTCGTTCCGCTCCGACGACGCCGAAGGCAGCGCGATCGGGCTGTTGCATGCCGAGATGCGGCGCTGCGGCTCGCTCATCATGCGCGCCGCCGATGCCCACAAATTGCCGGCCGGCAGCGCGCTTGCTGTCGACCGCGACGGCTTTGCCGCCGAGATCACGGCGGCGCTCGAAGCCGAGCCGCTGATCACGATCGACCGCGCCGAGATCGGCGCGCCGCCGGCCGACTGGGACAGTGTCATCGTCGCCACCGGCCCCCTCACCTCGCCCGCGCTCGCCCAATCCATTCGCGCGCTCACCGGCGAAGACGCGCTGTCGTTCTTCGATGCTATCGCGCCGATCGTGCATCGCGACACGATCGATTTCGACGTCGCCTGGTTCCAGTCGCGCTACGACAAGCCCGGCCCCGGCGGCTCCGGCGCCGACTACATCAATTGCCCGCTGTCACGCGAGCAATACGAAGCCTTCGTCGACGCGCTGATCGCCGGCGAGAAGATCGCTTTCCACGAATTCGAGACCGCGACACCCTATTTCGACGGCTGCCTGCCGATCGAGATCATGGCCGAGCGCGGCCGCGAGACCCTGCGTCACGGCCCGATGAAGCCTTTTGGCCTCACCAATCCCCGCGCGCCCGACCGCAAGCCCTACGCGATCGTGCAATTGCGCCAGGACAATAAGCTCGGCTCGCTGTTCAACATGGTCGGCTTCCAGACCAAGCTGCGCCATGCCGACCAGGTCCGCGTGTTCCGTACCATTCCCGGCCTCGAGCGGGCCGAATTCGCGCGGCTCGGCGGGCTGCATCGCAACACCTTCCTGAATTCACCAAAACTGCTCGATGAGACGCTGCGGCTGAAGGCAGAACCGCGCTTGCGGTTTGCCGGACAGATCACCGGCTGCGAGGGTTACGTGGAATCTGCCGCCGTCGGCCTTCTTGCCGGCCGCTTTGCCGCGGCCGAGCGGCTCGGCGAGCAGCCCTTCGTGCCGCCGCCGACCACCGCGCATGGCGCGCTCCTCGCCCACATCACCGGCGGCCATATCGAGACCATCGATGCCGGGCCGGCCTCGTTTCAGCCGATGAATGTCAATTTCGGCCTGTTCCCACCGCTCGCCCAGGCACCCGAGCGAGACCCCGACGGCAAGCGGTTGCGAGGACCTGCGAAGGCCACGGCCAAGAAGCGCGCGCTCTGCGCGCGGGCGCTGCATGACCTCGACACTTGGCTCGCGGGCGCTCTCCCTGCAGCGGCCGAGTAATCGCGGTTTCCACTTTTCCGGATCATGCTCTAAAAGCCTGCGCATGGACGACACCGAACTCGCCGCCCGCTGGCACAGCGGCACGATCCTCAAGCGCGACGTGTTCTCGACCATCGAACGCGGCCGCTTCCGCACCGAGGCGGGCGACATCGAGGCCGTGCTGCGCCGGCTCGACGAAGTGCCGTGGTGGAGCCGGCCGCTCGCCTATGAACTGTTTCGCCGCGAGCGCAAGGCGCTCGCCCGCGCCAAGCCGCTTGGCGTGGCACCGCTGCTATTGTTCGCCGGCCGCCGCGCCCTGGTCCGCGGCTGGATCGACGGCGTGCCGCTGCACATCGCCAAGCCGCATGGCGATGCCGGCTATTTCCGCACGGCCAAGGCGGCGCTGCGGGCACTGCATCGCGCCGGCATCGCCCACAACGACCTCGCCAAGGAGCAGAACTGGCTCTACGCGCAGGACAAGAGCAGCGGCCACGGCCGCGCTTACCTCACCGATTTCCAGCTTGCAGCCTGCTTTCGCCGCCGCTCTCATCTGTTCCGCATCGCCTGCTACGAGGATTTGCGCCATCTCCTCAAGCACAAGCGCCGCTACGCGCCGGATGCGCTCACCGCCGCCGAGCGGCGGGTGCTGGCGAGAAAGAGCGTCATCACCCGGGTCTGGATGGCGAGCGGCAAGAAGGTATATTACGCCATCACCCGCGGCCTGAATTTCACCGACCGCGAGGGCCGTGGCCTGCGCTTCGTGCGGGATGCGCCCGAGATCGCGGCGCGGCTGCGCAGCAATCCGCAAGTGCGCGACGTCGCCATCGTGCCGTTTCCGGACCGCCGCACCGGCACCGGCCTCTATGCCTTCGTCGAAGCGAGCGCCGGCGACGGCGATTTGATGCAGTTTCTCGGCGACACCAAGCCCGAGCATCTGCAGGTAGTCGACGCGCTACCGCGCGATGCCCAGGGCGAAGTGCGCAGCGAAATCCTCGAACTCGTGGCGATGAACCAGCTCGATCTGATCGATCCGCTGATCAAGAACGACACCGAGCGTGCCATCGTCAGCCGCATCGTCTCGGACCGGCGCAATCTGCGCGACCGTTTCGCATTCTGAATTCCAGCTCTGCTTTAACGGCGTTCTCCGGCGGCAAGACTTGATCTATCCTTGGTGTGCTGACCGCGATCATAACGCGGCACGCCAAGGAGGAATTAATGCGCAGTTCATCAGTCGCGTTGCTCGCCGCCAGTCTTTTCGGGTCGATTTGCCTGCCGGTCCTGGCGCAGCAGCAAACGCCGCCGGTCATCAATTTCAATTCCGTGCCGGAACCGCTAAAGCTGCCGGACAACATGTATCTCGGCGAAGTCAGCGGCATTGCGGTCAATTCCAAGGGCCACATCTTCGTGCTCACCCGCGGCAACACGACCGGTCCCGCTTATGCCGCCGCCGCCACGGAGCTGCTCGAATTCGGCCCGGACGGAAAATATCTGCGCGAGATCGGCCACAATCTCTACGCCTGGTCCTTTGCCCATACGGTGAAAATCGATCATCACGACAATATCTGGGTCACCGACAAGGGCTCGGACATGGTGATCAAGTTCACGCCCGAGGGTTACGTCGCCATGGTGTTCGGCCGCAAGCAGGAGGCCTCCGACGAGGACACCGGCCCGCTGAAGCACCCGAAACCGCCGCTGCCGGCCGAACCCGGCCGCTTCCGGCAGGTGACCGACGTCGCCTTCGATGCCGCCGACAACACCTATATCAGCGACGGCTACATCAATTCGCGCGTCGCCAAAGCCGACAAGGACGGCAAGTGGCTCAAGTCCTGGGGCGACCGCGGCAACGGGCCCGGCCAGTTCAACACGCCGCATTCGATCGCGACCGACAATGACGGCAATGTCTATGTCGCCGACCGCGGCAATCACCGCATTCAGGTGTTCGACGGCGACGGCAATTTCAAACGGCAGATGGTGATCGACGTGCCGGTACCGGCCGGCGCGCAACCGGCCATCGGTAACATTCCGAGCGAGGCGCAAATCTCCGCCGGCACTTTCGCGCCGGGCTCGCCATGGGCGATCTGCATCACGCCGGGCCCGCATCAGGTGCTCTACAGCGCCGACGCCTGGCCGGGCCGCATCTACAAATTATCGCTCGATGGCAAAGTGCTCGGCATGCTCGGCCAGAGCGGCAAGCAGCCCAAGCAGTTCGGCTGGGTTCACGCCCTCGCCTGCCCGTCGGAGAACGTGATCTGGGCGGCAGAGCTGTTGAACTGGCGGGCACAGAAACTCATTCTGCATCCATAGAACATGGTCCGCGTTCATTGCTGAATGGGGACGCCGCCGCGCTTGATCACGTCGGCCCATTTGGCGATTTCGGATTTCACGAAGGGCTCGATATCGGCAAGCGGCATTTTCATCGGCCTGCCGGCATCCTCGGCAATCCGCTTTCTCACGTCCGGATTGTCGAGCGCCTTTTGAATTTCCGCATAGAGCTTCTCGACGATCGGCTGTGGCGTTTTCTTCGGCGCCCAAAGCCCAAACCACACTTCGTAGTCATATCCCGGGAGGCCCGATTCCGTGACCGTCGGCACGTCGGGCAAGAGCGGCGACCTCTCCTTGCCGGTGACCGCGAGCGCACGCACGGTGCCGCCCTGGATCTGGCCCAAGGCGCTGGCGAGATTGTCGAAGAAGACCGGGGTCTGGCCCGACATGATGTCGGAATAAGCCGGCGTCGCGCCGCGATACGGCACGTGGGTCATCTTGATGCCGGCTTCGAGCTCGAACAGTTCGGTCGAGAGATGCTGCCCGGTGCCGTTGCCGCCCGAAGCGAAATTGATCTCGCCGGGCTTGGCCTTGGCGAGGTCGATCAGTTCCTTGATCGAATGCGCCGGAAAATCCTTGTTCACGACGACCGCGAAGGGGAACTCTGCCAGCATGCCGACCGGGGTGAAATCGCGGATCGGGTCGTAGGACAGTTTCGCGAACAGGCTCGGATTGACCGCCATGTTCGCGGTGAGCCCCGTTATGAGCGTGTAGCCGTCCGGGGCGGAATTCGCCACAACCATAGTACCGACCACGGTGCCGGCGCCGGCGCGGTTCTCGACCACGACGGGCTGGCCCATCTGGATCGAGAGCTGGTTGGCGATAATGCGGGCGATGATATCGGTGCCGCCGCCTGGAGGCTGCGCCACGACGATTGTCACCGGCCGGGTCGGATAATCTTGGGCCAGAAGCGGACCGCACCAGAACGCGCTCAAAAACCCAAATGCGATTGCTACGCTTAATCGGCTGAACATTAGTCTTCCGCCCCCCGTTCAGGCGCTCCACACGCCTTTGCTTGGGTGCGCTCTTAATCCATCGCGGCCGCATCGAAAAGATGGAAAGTCGCCGCGCCCCGCATGTCGGATCTGCGATCCGCAATCAGCACGCGTTTACTTAACGATATTCGCCGGCTTGCGCGAAGCGCGCCAGATCAGCCATTGCCGGCGCCAGGCCGATAATTCCGCCGGTGCGAAGGCATCGCGTCGCTCAAGACGATCCAGCGTGGCGCGCAGCGGCGCCAGCGGAAGGAAAGCCGGCAATACCACGCCGGGCAGCGCCAAGATGTGCTCGCCGGCCGCGGCAAGCTTTTGCCGCGCGAGATCGCGCAATTCGCCAAGCGCGGCATTGAGGCTCGCCGACGATTGACCGGTGAATATTTGGTGCGGCGTCACTTCGTGCCGGCCGATAATTTCACTCGGCACGTAAAGCTGCCCGCGCGCGGCGTGCAGCGGAAACGACACCATGAGCTGCGTCACGGTGTCGGCCATGCCGGCCGGCTCGGCGGCCAATTCCACCGCCGCCGCTTTGCCGCCGAGAATTTGCGCCGCGAGTGCGAAACACACTGATGACGTCTGCTTTGCATAGAGCTCGAGGTCGGCGACGCTCGCCATCGGCTCGTCATAGAGATCGAAACGGTGGGCTTCGATGAGATCGAGCAAGCGCGCCGCATCGAGTTCGTGCTGCTCGACGGTCGCGCCCAGTGCCGCCGCGACCGGATTGGCGCTCGCTTCCTCGCGGCGCTCGCCGCTCGAGCACTTCGGTCCACCATTGCAGGCGGATTTCGCCGGGCAGCGGCTCGCGCGCGACGTCGCGCACGCGCCTGATCTCGATGTCGAACGCATAGAGCGCGCACAGCGCACCGCGGAACGCCGCCGGCGCGAACAGCGTGGCCAGATAACGGTCGCGATCGGCCCCGCGAACCAGATCGGCGCAATAGGCGGAGGCGTCCTGCATGAAGACAGTCTATCTTCAGTGGATGGCAATCACGGGATAGCGATAAGACCTGCGCCGACGCGGCGGCCTTCCATCTGCATCACATTGTAGGTACGCATCGCCGGTCCCGTCATCATCGCATCGATCGAGACATGCGCGTCGCGAAATTTTGCCCGCAGCGCCGCGGGCATTGGCCACGGCGCCATGCCTGCGCCGAGAATGAAGAAGTCCATCTGCTCAAGGCGCGCATAGACCGGCGCCAGCGTCGCTTCGGTGATATCGGCCGGCTGTGTTACCGGCCACGCCCACATCCCGTCCGGCAAGCACAACAAGGAGCCGCGATGCGACAGGCCGGCGAAGCGAAATCCGCCGCCGCCGTGGGCATCAATTGGTGTCTGGCGCGGAAGGTGGCGCTCGTCCACTAGCGGCGTCGAGAAGGCTGCGGCTGCGTCGACGCAGGCGCGGCCGGCGCTTCGGCCTCTTCCAGCTCCTGGCCGCCGGTGCGGTGGCTGCCGACGCCGAGATAGATCAGGATCGGCGACGCGATGAACACCGACGTATAGGTGCCGACCAGCACGACGCCGAACATCATGGTCGCGGTGAAGCTGTGGATCGCCTGGCCGCCGAACAGCAGCAAGGCGAGCAGCGACATCGCTACCGTCACGTGGGTGATGATCGAGCGCGACAGCGTCGCATTCACCGAGGCATTGAGCAGATCCGGCATCGGCATGCGCTTATAGCGGCGCAGCATTTCGCGGATGCGGTCGTAGATCACCACCGTATCGTTGAGCGAATAGCCGAGAATGGTCAGCAGCGCCGCGATGCTGGTGAGATCGAAATCGACATGGGTCAGCGACATGAAGCCGACGGTGAGCACGATATCGTGCACGTTGGCGATCATGGCGCCGAGCGCGAACTGCCATTCGAATCGGAACCACAGATAGATCAGGATAGCGAAGATCGCGAGCACAAGCCCGATCGTGCCGTAGGACAGAAGCTCGGTGGAGACGCTCGGACCCACCACCTCGACGCGGCGATAGTCGACCGTGTCGCCGAGCGCCTCGCGCACTTTCTGCACCGCGACCTGCTGCGCCGCGTCGCCGCCGGGCTGCTCGGAAATCCGGATCAGCACCACGTCCGGACTGCCGAATTCCTGCAATTGCACTTCGCCGAGCTTGAGCCCCTGCATGGTCGTGCGCATCTTGGCGAGATCGGCAGGGCCCGCCTTGTTCTGCACCTCGATCAAGGTGCCGCCGATGAAGTCGATGCCGAAATTCAGCCCGTGAAAAAAGAACAACAGAATCGCGGCGATCGACAGCAGCGCCGAAATCGGGAAGCTGATGCGCCGGAAGCGCATGAAATCGAATTTGGTATTGTCAGGAACGATGCGAAGCAGGCGCACGGGACTTCTTTCAGATCAAGATTTTACGTTTGAGCATGATCATTGCCGAAAACCGGTTTCCACTTTTCGGGATCATGCCCTAGATCGGCACGACGCGCGGGCGGAACAGGCGCACCCAATAGGCCACGATCAGCCGGGTCAAAGTGAAGGCGGTGAACAGCGTGGTGAGAATGCCGACGCCGAGCGTCACGGCAAAGCCCTTCACCGTCCCGGTGCCGATATAGAACAGCACCGCCGCGGCGATGAATGTGGTGATGTTGGAGTTGAGAATGGTGGCGAGCGCGCGCGAGAACCCGGCATCGATGGCGTTGATGGCGGTGCGCCCCGCCCGCACCTCTTCGCGGATGCGCTCGTAGATGAGCACGTTGGAATCCACGGCGATGCCGACCGTGAGTACGATGCCGGCGATGCCCGGCAGCGTCAGCGTCGCGCCGAGCAGCGACAGCACGCCGAAGATCATGGCGACGTTGACCGCGACCGCGATATTGGCGAACAGGCCGAACAGGCCATAGGTCGCGAGCATGAAGATGATGACCAGCGCCGCGCCGGCATAGGCCGCGTGTTCGCCGGCATTGATCGAGTCCTGGCCGAGGCCCGGACCAACCGTGCGCTGTTCGACGACGGTCAGCGGTGCCGGCAGCGCGCCGGCGCGCAGCAGCACGGCAAGATCTGTGGCGGACTTCACTGTGAAATTGCCGGTGATCTGTCCAGTGCCATTGATCGCTGCCTGGATGACCGGAGCCGAGATCACCTTGTTGTCGAGCACGATCGCGAACGGTTTGCCGATATTATGCGCTGTCACGTCGTAGAATTTGCGCGCACCGGCCGAATTGAATTGGAAGGAGACGACTGGCTGGCCGCTCTGCGGGTCGAAGGTCGGCTGCGCGTTGGTCAGATCGGAGCCCGAGACCAGGACCCGCTTCTCGACCAGATATGGCTCGCCGTTCTCGCCCGGCAGAATTTCGGAATCGCTCGGATGCGCTTCCTTCGCCTGCTCCGCGCTCATACTCAGATCGACCATGCGGAAGTCGAGCTTGGCGGTCTTGCCCAAAATGTCGATAAGCTCCTGCGGATCCTTTAGCCCGGGCACCTGGACCAGGACGCGGTCGGTCCCTTCGCGCTGGATGGTCGGCTCGACGAGGCCAAGCCCGTTGACGCGGCGCTGGATGATCTCGATCGACTGATCGACCGCCTGGCGCACCCGTTCAATCACCGCCGGATCGCTCGGCGACAGCGTAACCGTGTTGCCGTTGTTGCTGATATTGAGCGTGCGCTGGCCGGTCGAGGCCAGGACGCCTTGCATCGGCTGCGACAGGTCACGCAATTTGGTCAACGCGGCGTCGAGATCGGTGTCGCGGGTGATGTGGACTTCGACGCCGTTGCCCTTGATGGCGCGGCCGGTGAACGGAATCCGCGCTTCGCGCAGCACCCGCAGCACGTCTTCATAGATGCCCTGCAATTGCGTCTTGCGGATTTCGTTGGTGTCGACCTGCAGCAGGATGCTCGAGCCGCCCTGCAGGTCGAGGCCGAGCACGATTCGGCGCTGCGCCCAGTCCGGCCAGGTCTTCACGGTCCGCTCGGAAAAGAAATTCGGCACGGCGAACAGGCACACGACCAGTGCCGTGACCAGGATTGCCGCAGCCTTCCACCGCGTGAAGAACAACATGGGCCGTGAATGTCCTCAAAGCTTGACCGCGTCGCCGTCCCCTCGCTCCGGTAGAAGGGAAATGGCGCGATTATGCGGCGCTGTTGTCCTTGGCCGGCTCGCCTTTGGCGCGCACTTCGCTGACGCTCGTACGCAAATGCCGCACCCGGACGCCGTCCGAGATTTCGATCTCGATGTGATCGTCGTCGACGACCTTGGTCACTTTGCCGACCAGGCCGCCGTTGGTGACGACGGTGTCGCCGCGCCGCAGCGCCTTCACCATGGCCTGGTGCGCCTTCACGCTTCTGCTGCTGCGGGCGGAACACCAGGAAATACATAATGCCGACGACCATCAGCACCATCCAGATCGGGCTCTGGAAGGACAAGAAGTCGTTGACGCTGGCACTGGCGCCTTGCGCGAACGCGGGCGTAATGAACATAGCTCCTCCAAGCGGCGGGGCAGCGCGGGGCGCCGCCCCAAGGGCCGCTTTTGCGCGCAAAATCGCGCGGACTATAGCGGCCGCGCCTCCAATTGCAACGCCGCGGCGAGAATTGAGACCGCCGGCGCAAAGCTTGCGGCCATTCGCCGGCCTCGCTAAGGGAGGCGCCGCAAAGCGGTGTCAAAATGGCTAAATCTCCCCCACAAACCAGGAAAAAGGCGGCAAAGAAGGCCGGCCTGCCGAAAATCTCGCGTCCGAAGCCCGAGCCCAGGCCTGAGTCAGGACTTGGCGCCGACGGCAGTGGCGACCTGCTGGCGCGGATCGCCGGACGCCCTGGAGCGGCTGGCGCCGGCGCCCAAGCCCGCCCTCGACTTCTCAGCGGCGGAAGCCTTTGTCTGGCACCCGGAGCGCCACGAGCTCACGCCGGTGCGGCGGGTCAATCGGGTCGAGATGGAGCTGCTCAAGGGCATCGAGCGGGTGCGCGACCTCCTGGTCGAGAATACCGAGCGCTTTGCCCGCGGCCTGCCGGCCAATAATGCGCTGCTCTGGGGCGCGCGCGGCATGGGCAAGTCGTCGCTGGTCAAGGCCGCGCATGCCTCGATCGGCGCCGCCCATCCCCAGGCCGGTTTGAAGCTCATCGAGATCCATCGCGAGGACATCGAATTGCTGCCGGAGCTGATGGCGCTGATGCGCAATGCGCGCGAGCGCTTCATCGTGTTCTGCGACGATCTGTCCTTCGACGCCGACGACACGTCCTACAAGTCGCTCAAGACCATGCTCGAAGGCGGCATCGAAGGCCGGCCGGAAAACGTGATCTTCTACGCCACGTCGAACCGCCGCCATCTGTTGGCGCGCGACATGATGGAGAACGAGCGCGCCACCGCGATCAATCCCGGCGAAGCGGTCGAGGAGAAAGTTTCGCTGTCTGACCGCTTCGGCCTGTGGCTCGGCTTCCACCGCTGCAGCCAGGACGAATATCTGGCCATGGTCGAGGGCTATATCGAGCGCCACCGCATTCCGATCGGCGCGGACGAACTGCGCCGCGAGGCGCTGGAATGGGCGACCACGCGCGGTGCGCGCTCGGGCCGCGTCGCCTGGCAATATGTGCAGGATCTCGCCGGCCGCCTCGGCGTGAAGATCGGCGGCTGACGCGACTCGCGGATGACGGTGGCTACGCGCCGTTCAGATACTGCGCCGGATCGACCGGCGTCGCGCCCTTGCGGATCTCGAAGTGCAATTGCGGCGAGGTGACATTGCCGGTCTGGCCGGAATGCGCGATCACCTGCCCGCGCTTCACGGCATCGCCGCGCTTGACCAGAATGTCGCTGGCATGCGCGTAGGCGGTGACGAAGCCATTGGCGTGGCGCACCAGGACGAGATTGCCGTAGCCCTTGAGCTCGTTGCCGGCATAGGCGACGACGCCGTCCTCGGCCGCCTTGACCGGCGTGCCTTCCGGCACCGCGAGATTGATGCCGTCGTTCTGCAAGCCGTTGGGCTTGGGACCGAAGGCCTGGATGACGCGGCCGCGCACCGGCCAGCGGAAGCCCGGCCCTTCGGCGCTCGCGGTCTTTCCGGTGCTGTCCTCGGCTCGACACCTGCTGGGTCGCGGTCGGCGCTGCGACCCGCGCGCTCAGCTGCGATTCCTGCGCGGCGAGGTTCGGCCCGCCCGACTGCGTGACCGCGGGCTGCGTGCGCGGCGGCGCTGACGACAGCGCCGGCGCCGCGACGGGCGCCGCGGTCGCAAGCGCCGGACGCGGCTGCTGGCGCACATCCGGAATGACGATGCGGTCGCCCACCCGCACCATGGTGGTCGGCGGGATATTGTTGGCCTTGGCCAGCACCATCACCGGCTTGTTGTAGAGCCGCGCGATGCTGTTGAGCGTCTCACCGGGCTGCACGACATGCACGCTCGACGGTGCCGTGAGCGCGGCGCGCGGCGGACCGACCGGCGCGGCAACGCTTTGCGTATAGCGCGGCTCGGCGCTCGCGGGCGGCGCGGCGACCGCGGCGACGCGGCGCCGAGTGATAGCGCGGGATCACCAGATGCATGCCCGGGCGGACCATCGCCGGGCTGTTGATGTTGTTGGCCTGCATGATGGCCGAAACCGGCACGCCATGCCGGTGCGCGATGTCCTCGAGCGTCTCGCCGGGTTCCACGATGATCGGCGTGCCGCCTTCCCAGGTCCAGCTGGGCGGGGCGGCGGCGCGGCGATCGACCCGGTGACTTCGCCCCTGGGCTGATAGGAACCCTAGGAGCCCATCCCGTGGCCGCCGCCCGAGGTGCCGTCATCGGCGCTGCCGAGATGCGGCAGCGGCCGGCTTTCGATGTGGCTTGCGGGTGCGGATTGGACTCGAGCCGGTGACGTCGCCGTGCGGCGGATTGCTGGAGCCGAAGCCTTCGTTGAAGCGGCCGGAATCGGCGCTACAGCTCGCCACCCCGATGCCGATTAACGAAATGGCAACCAGCTGCGGCCAACTGGCCGACCGACGCGTTGCGGACATGGTTACTCACTTGAACGCAATACTGAGACGAGCGACTAAACATCGTTGGGGTAAACAGGGGTTTAAGTAGCGCGACGATTCGTTGCAAATCTTGCGTGTGTGTCTTCGCAGCTACAGTTCGCGCGCTTTGCCCGGCAGCAGCGGAACGAAACGAACGGCGACGAGATCTTCGCGCGTTAACTCGCCGTTTGCCTTGGTCATCTTGACGAGACGTTGCGCACCGTTATGCGGCCCGATCGGCAGCACCATTTTGCCGCCTTCCGCCAGCAGCGCGACGAGCGGCTGCGGCACGTCTTCCGCGGCCGCCGTCACCATGATGCGGTCGAACGGCGCGGTATGCGTCATGCCGGCAGCGCCGTCGCCGACCAGAATCGTGATGTTGCTGTAACCGAGCGTGCGGATGCGGTCGCGCGCAGCATCGGCCAGCGTGCGAAAGCGCTCGATGCTGACCACTTCGCGCGCGAGCCGCGACAGAATCGCGGCCTGATAGCCCGATCCGGTGCCGATTTCGAGCACGCGGTGCCGCGGCTCGACCTCGAGCTGCTCGGTCATATAGGCGACGACGTAAGGCTGGCTGATGGTCTGGCCGCAGGCGATCGGCAGCGCCTGGTCGGCATAGGCGTTGTCGGCGAATTCCGCATCGACGAAATATTCGCGCGGCACCTCGTCCATGGCGCGCAGCACCGCCTGGCTGCTGATGCCGCGCCGGCGCAGACGCGAGCTGAAACTCCATCCGCTCAACATCGGCTGCAGGGACCTCCGCCACAATGACCTCGCTCAAAGTATTTGGGCGCAATTGCCGCGGGGCTGATTGGAACCAACGAACGCGCCCGGCGTTACTTCGGGTTCAACGGGGACTGTCCGCAGCAGCGGAATTAGCATTAAATAGGCGTGGCGAGGCGCGAAATCCATCACAATCTCGCCGTGAGCGTCGGGGTTCGAATGCCTGCAACGGGAAAGCGTGTCTTGTTGGTCGAGGACGAGATGATGATCCGCATGCTGCTCGAAGGCATGCTGGACGATCTCGGCCACACCGTCGCCGGCGAAGCCGGCGCCATCGACGAGGCGCTCGCGCTCGCCAAGGACGCCGAATTCGACATCGCGCTGCTCGACGTCAATCTCAACGGCCGGCCGATCACGCCGGTGGTCGAGATCCTGATCAAGCGCGGCCTGCCCTTCGTGTTCGCCTCGGGCTACGGCCAAGGCGGCGTGCCGGAGCCCTATCGCGGCTCACCCACCTTGCAGAAGCCGTTCCAGGTCGAAGCGCTGGCGAAGCGATCGAGGCGGCGTCGCCAAGGGCTTAGCCGCTGGCGTAGTGGGCGTAATCAGCCCGAGCCAACCTTCCGCTCTTTGTTCTCGAATAACGCCGCGAGCCGCGTCATGGTCGGCTCGTCGGTGATGTCGATCTTCAGCGGCGTCACCGCGATAGTGCGGTCTTCGATGGCCGCGATATCGGTGCCGTGCTCGGGATCCATCTTCATCTGCAGCGAATAGGCGATCCAGTAATAAGGGTTGTGGCGGCCGTCGAAGCGCTTGTCGATATGCAGCCGCTCCTGCCGCCGCCGCCCGAGCGGCGCGACCGCGATGCCTTTGATATCGTCCGGCGCGCAATCGGGAAAGTTGACATTGACCAGCACGTCCTTGCGCATGCCGGTGCCGAGCACCTGTTTGATGATGTCGGGCGCAAAGCTGCAAACTGGTGTCCCAGAACGGCGGATTGCCGCTGCGCGATTTATACGACTGCGACAGCGCGATCGAGGGAATGCCGAGCAGCGCGCCTTCCATGGCGCCGGCTACGGTGCCGGAATAGATCACGTCCTCGCCGACATTGCGGCCGCGATTGACGCCCGACAGCACGAGATCGACCTGCTTGCCGTCGAGCACGTGACGCACGCCCATGATGACGCAATCGGTCGGCGTGCCGCGCACCGCATAACGGCGGTCGCCGATCTGGCGCAGCCGCAGCGGATCGTTCAGAGACAGCGAATGCGCGACGCCGGACTGATCGTGCTCCGGCGCGACAATCCAGACATCGTCGGACAACGCGCGCGCGATTTCGGCGCAGATATCGAGGCCTTCGGAATGGATGCCGTCGTCGTTGGTGACCAGAATGCGCATGTCGGCCTGCTTCTTATTTTTCAGTTGGCTTCGATCTTCTTGATACCACCCATATAGGGCAGCAATGCCTGCGGCACCACGATCGAGCCGTCGGCCTCTTGATAATTCTCCATCACCGCGATCAGCGCCCGGCCGACGGCGACGCCGGAGCCGTTGAGCGTGTGGACGTGCCGCACCTGACGGTCTTGCTTGGTGCGGTAGCGCGCATTCATGCGCCGCGCCTGGAATTCGCCGCAGACCGAGCATGACGAGATTTCCCGGTACATGTTTTGCCCGGGCAGCCAGACTTCGATGTCGTAGGTCTTTTGCGACGCAAAGCCCATGTCGCCGGTGCACAGCGTCATCACGCGGTAATGCAGATCGAGCCGGCGCAAGACCTCCTCGGCGCAGGCGAGCATGCGCTCATGTTCGTCTTTGCTCTGCTCCGGCGTGGTGATGGAGACCAGTTCGACCTTGGTGAACTGATGCTGGCGGATCATGCCGCGCGTGTCCTTGCCCGCCGCGCCCGCTTCGGCACGGAAGCACGGCGTGCAGGCGGTCAGTCGCATCGGCAATTGCGCTTCGTCGACGATGGATTCGCGGACGAGATTTGTCAGCGGCACCTCGGCGGTAGGAATGAGCCAAAATCGTCTTCGTCGGAGCCTTCATCCAACGACTCGTCTATCAACGATTTAACAGTGCCACTTTTGCCCTTTTTCTCGTACTCGACGTCAATGTCTTTCAGAGCTTCAGACAACAAATCACCGCGGATGGAAATGCGGGAGGCTACGAACTGATCATCTTGGAATTTCGGAAGCTGTGCCGTCCCGAACATCACTTCGTCGCGCACTAATAGCGGCGGCGAGACTTCGGTATAATTGTGCGGCTCGCTGGTATGCACATCGAGAAAGAATTGCCCGAGTGCACGTTCCAGCCGCGCGAGGCCTTTCTTCAAAACCACAAACCGCGCGCCTGATAATTTCGCCGCGGTCTCGAAATCCATCTGACCAAGCGCTTCGCCGAGCTCGAAATGCTGTTTCGGCGCGAATGAATAGTCGCGCTTGGCGCCGAAACGATGGTGCTCGACATTGTCGTGCTCGTCCTTGCCGTCGGGCACTTCGGCAAGCGGAAGATTGGGGATTTGCGCCAGCGCTTCGTTCAGCGCCTCGGAGGCCTTCTTCTCATCGGCCTCGAATTTCGGCATCGTCTCCTTGAGCGCCGACACTTCGGCGAACAAAGCCGCCGCCTTCTCCTCGTTCTTGGTCTTCTTCGCCTCGCCGATCTCCTTCGAGGCGGCGTTGCGGCGCGCCTGCGCGGTTTCGAGGCCGAGAATCATGGTGCGGCGCTTCTCGTCGAGCGCGATCAGGCGCTTTGATTCCGGCTCAAGCCCCCGCCGCGCAAGCCGCGGTCGAACTCGTCAGGATTGTCGCGAATGGCGCGGATGTCGTGCATGCTTGAAAGCTCAAAGCGTGGATGGCCGGCTTGACAAGTCCGGCCATGACGAATATCAATAGTCAACAATACGCGGAACTCACTCCGCGGGCTTGGCCGCGGCAGCGGCGCGGTCGGCCGCCGCGCGTTTTTCGACGATGCGCACCGACCAGATCGAGCCCTCGTAGAGCGCGATCAAAGGCAGCGCAAGCGACATTTGGCTGAGCACGTCAGGCGGGGTGAGCACCGCGGCGATGACAAAGGCGATGACGATGAAATAACGCCGCTTCGAGCGCAGCATATCGGAGGTGATGATGCCGACCCGGCCGAGCAGCGTGAGAATCACCGGCAACTGGAAGGCGATGCCGAAGGCCAGGATCAGCTTCATCATCAACGACAAGTAATCTTCGACCTTTGGCAAAAGCTCGATGGTCGCTTCGCCCGGGCCGCCCATCTGCTGCATGCTCAGCGAAAAGCGCGCCAGCATCGGCCAGACCACGAAATAGACCACCGCGGAGCCGAGCACGAAGAACACCGGCGTGGCGACCAGATACGGCAGGAAGGCCTGCTTCTCGTTGCGATAGAGGCCGGGCGCGACGAACATGTAGAGCTGCGTCGCCACCACCGGAAACGAGATGAAGGCGGCGCCGAACAGCGCCAGTTTGAGCTGCACGACGAAATATTCAAGCAGGCCCGTATAGATGAATTTCGAATTGTCGCCGGCGACCCAGATGTAGGGCCAGGTCAGGACATTGTAGATGTGGCGGGCGAAGAAGAAGCAGACGATGGCAGCCAGGAAGAACGCGGCAAGCGCCTTGATCAGCCGCGACCGCAGCTCGATCAGGTGATCCATCAACGGCGCCTTGGTGGCCTCGATCGCCTTTTCTTCGTCTTCTTCGCGGCTCATCCGGTGCGCTCTGTGCTCTCCGGCGTGGCGACGGCGGGCTCCGGCGCGGACGGTTGCGGCGCTGGCTCGACCGCAGGCGTGTGGGCGTTCGACCCGGCAATCACCGGCTCCACGCCGGCCGCTTCGGCGACGACCGGCTCGACGCTCTGCGTCTCGATTGCAGGCGCAGCGACGCCCGGTTCAGCGCCCGGCGCATTGCTCGATTCTTGCGGCCGTCATCAGGTCGAGCGGCTTGTTCTCGAAGTCCTTGCACAGATCCTTGTTGAAATCCTTGCCCATCGCCTCGACGTCCTCGCGGGCGCCTTTGAGCGGATCGTAGCTCTTGATGTCATGCGCCAGATCGTCGACCGACTTTTTCAGGTCGGCCATCTCGGCTTCGCGCATCGCTTCTTGAAACTGGTTTTGAAAGTCCGAGGCCATGCCGCGGATCTTGCGGGTATATTGCCCGAGCGTGCGCATGACGCCGGGCAATTCCTTCGGACCGATGACGACAAGGGCGACGATCCCGATGAGCAGGAACTCGGTCCAACTGATGTCGAACATGAATTGAACTCCGGCGGCGTCACCCGCCGATCATCCCCCCGCGGCGGTCGCCATCAGCGCGAGAGCGTCGACGTGAAAACGTCTTAGACCTTGCTCTCGGACTTCTTGAGCTCGGCGCTGGCCGAATGGTCGATGGTCTTCACACCGTCCTTGGACGCTGTCTCGGTGTCGTCATCGGCCATGCCCTTCTTGAAGGCTTTGATGCCCTTGGCGACGTCGCCCATCATGTCGGAGATCTTGCCCCGCCCGCCGAACACGACCAGCACGATCGCGCCGACGACCAGCCAATGCCAAATACTGAACGAACCCATGAATTTCCTCCGTCCGCCGCGGCGCGGCGGCTCAACGCCCATTTGAGCCAGAAACTAGGCGTCGGGACCGGCAAAAACAAGCGCGGCGGATAGTCCGCCACGCGGCGGGACAAAGCCCTTCAAGTTAACCCTACGCCATCGCACTTTCAGGCAATTGATTGCCGGAACGGCGTTTTATTCCCCGCTTTTGTCCTCGGTTTCCTCGGCGGACTCCTCGCCGGCATCCTCTGTCCTTGGCACCAGACCGAGGTCGAGATCGCCGGGCTCCAGCGGATCCTCGTCGTCGCGTAGCGCCGGGTCGTCGGAGGGAACCGGCACCGAGAATTCCGCCGGCAGCGACGGATCGACGAGGCCGGCGCCCTTGAGCTCGTCGAGACCCGGCAGATCGGTCAGGGCTTCGAGCCCGAAATGCGCCAGGAACGCCTCATTGGTGCCATAGGTCACCGGCCGCCCCGGCGCCTTCCGGCGGCCGCGCAGCCTGATCCAGCCGGTCTCCAGCAGCACGTCGAGCGTCCCCTTCGACGTCGAAACGCCGCGGATCTCTTCGACCTCGGCGCGCGTCACCGGCTGGTGATAAGCGACGATCGCGAGCGTCTCGATGGCGGCGCGCGACAGCTTGCGGGTGACGACCGATTCCTTGGTCAAGAGCCAGGCGAGATCGCTCGCGGTCCGCATCGTCCATTTGCCGGCGACCTTCACCAGATTGACGCCGCGGGAGGCATAGTCCTGCTGGAGCTGCGTCAGCAGCGCCTTGACGTCGATGCCAGCGGGGAGCCGCGCGGCAAGAGTCTTTTCGTCGAGAGGCGCTTCGGCGGCAAACAGCAAAGCTTCGAGGATGCGCAACTGCTCGGCGCTCACCTCCTGCGGCTCCTGCTTACCGCCTTCAATCACACGCATCTCCGCGACATTCGCCATTAAATCTTTCTCCCTCTTACGCATTCCCAGATTCCGCAGACATAACTCCCGTCGAGCCGTCGCCGTCCCCGCCCTGCTTTTTGCGCAGATAGAGCGGCGTGAACGAGCCCTGCTGATGGGCTTCGATGTGGCCCTCACGTATCAATTCCAGCGCCGCGGCGAAGGTCGAGGCGAGCACCGTCGGAACCATCGACGGCTCGACCAGATAGGCGATGAGATACTGGTCGAGCGGGCTCCAATCCAGCGACTGCCCGATCAGCTTTTCCAGCGCCACACGCGCTTCGGCGAGCGACCAGACGGTGCGCTTGCGCACCCGCACGAAGGAGCGCGCCTTGGTCTGGCGCCGGCTCGAATAGGCGGACAGCAGATCGTAGAGCGTCGCCGTCCATTCCGGCTTGGTGATCTCGGCGATCGGCTCGGGATCGCCGCGACCGAACACGTCGCGGCCGAGCTGCGGCCGGTTCATCAATTGCTCGGCGACCTGACGAATGCCTTCGAGCCGCCGCAGGCGTTGCGCCAGAGCGTTGGCCATGTCCTCGGCGCTGACGCCGTCGGGCGCGTGCTGTTCGGGCAGCAGCAAACGCGACTTCAGATAGGCCAGCCACGCCGCCATCACGAGATAGTCGGCGGCCAGCTCGAGCCGCATCTTCCGCGCCGCCTCGACGAAGGCGAGATACTGATCTGCGAGCGCCAGGATCGATATCTTCGACAGATCGACCTTCTGCTGGCGCGCCAGCGTCAGTAACAGATCGAGCGGGCCTTCGAAGCCCTCGACATCGACAACCAGCGCCGGGTCGTCGGACGCGCGTTCCGGCAACTGCGCTTCGAATTCCTGAATGCTGGCTTCGTCGGCGTTCATGCCACTTTGCTCACACTGAATTTTGGCGGCTCACGTTGAGTTTTTGCCCCCAAAGCTCCCCTTCGGGAACCCAGGCGCCCGCCATCAGACTTAAGAACTCCGCCCGGCTTGCGGCGAGATCGATCGGTGCTGCGGACCTGCGTTGTGCCAGCGCGGCATCCGCCCGGCGGCGCGCCTCGCCCGTAAGCTTTGGCGCCTGCCCCGCCACCGCCGTCATCTCCTCCATCTTGCCGTTGCAATGCAAGACCATGTCGCAACCCGCTGTGATCGCAGCCGTTGTCCGCTCCCCCAGCGACCCCGACAGCGCCCCCATGGAGACGTCGTCGCTCATCAGGAGCCCCTGGAAGCCGATCGACTGACGAATCACCTCCCCCACTATAGTGGCGGAAGAGGTGGCCGGCGCGACCGGGTCGAAGGCTGTGAACACAACATGCGCGGTCATCCCCAGCGGCAAGCCGGCGAGCGGCCGGAACGCGGCGAAATCGGTGGCTTCCAGCGTCGCGCGGTCGGCAGTGACGACCGGAAGCCGCTCGTGGCTGTCGGCGGTGGCCCGGCCGTGGCCTGGGATGTGCTTGAGCACCGGCAGCACGCCGCCGTCGAGCAGTCCCTGGGCGATGGCGCCGGCAACGGCCGCCACTTGCGCCGGGTCGAGGCCATAGGCGCGATCACCGATAATCGGATCGGCCCCTGACGTCGGCACGTCGGCGAGCGGCAGGCAGTCGACATCGATGCCGAACCCGGTGAGATCGGCGGCAATCAGCCGCGCCCCGAGCTTCGCGGCACGCAGCCCGGCATCGCGATCACGCGCATAGACCGCGCCATAAGCGGCGCCCGGCGGATAATTCGGGACCAGCGGCGGCCGCAGCCGCTGCACGCGGCCGCCCTCCTGATCGATCAGGACCGGCGCATGGCGGCCAAGCGCCGCGCGGCAGTCCTCGACCAGGCGGCGCAGCGAGGACCCGTCGCCGACATTGCGCGCGAACATGATCAGCCCCCAAGGATCCGCATCCTTGAGGAACTGGCGCTCTCCCGCTGTCAGGGAAGCGCCCGCGACACCGGTGATGAAAGCGCGCATGGCTCGCCGTAGCTTGCGACGCGCAGGAGGGTCAAGCGCGAGAGCGCACGAAAAAGCCCGCAGTCCCCGCCTTAATTCCGCTGCACGAGGCAGCTGCCGCCGGCGGCCTTGAGGCTCGAGCACATCTGCGCCGCCTGCTCCGCGGATCCATAGGGTCCGACCAGCGTGCGGTAGAACGTGCCCTTGTCGCCGAGATTGACCTGGCGAACCGCTGGCGCGTGTCCGCTGAGCTGCGAGGGGAATTTGGCCTGCAGGTCGCGGTAGGCGGATTGGGCGTCGGCCTCGCTCCGCTGCGACGAGACCTGCACGTAATACCCGCCGCCGGCTGCCGACGGCGGCGCGACCGGTTCGGCCTGACGCGGGACTGCAGCGGTTCGCGTCCGCGGCGCCGGCGCTTCAGTGCCGCCGCCGGGTACGATCGACAGCGGCGCATTGCCGCCCTGCGGCCTTGGCGCGGCCGGCGCAACCGGGCGCGCGACGGACTGCGACCGCGCCGGGGCCTGTGGCGCTGCGGCCTGCGGCGCGGGCGCAGCCTGGGCGGCATCGGCATTGTCGCTTTGACCGGTGTGGATCGCGACCGTGTGGATCTTCTTGGCGTTCGACGCGCCGGCGACCGGCGGCGACTGGATCGGTGAATTTTGCGGGGCCGCCGCGGAGCCGCCATAAACCGGCGCGGCCCCCGCCGGGCCAAGCTGCATCGGCGCGCCGGCAACCGGGAAGCCCGATGCCACGGCACCGGGCATCGGCGCGCCCATATTCTGCCCCGGCATGCTCTGTCCAACCATGCCTTGGCTGCCCGGCATCACACCCGGCAGCAGCCCGGGATTGGAAGCCGGGGAAACCGGAATGGTCGAGACCACGCGCGGCGTCATTTGCCGGCGCCGGAACATCGACCGGCCTCTCTTCGCGCGACACAAGCTTGTCGGGCGAAGCACTGGCGTTCGCCTGCCCCGACGCGTTGCCGGTGTTGCCCGCGGGAATGATCTTGTTCGGCGTGCCGTCGGCTTTGATGATCGGCGGCAAGGACGGCACGATCGATCCGCCGAACATGGCGCGATAGCCGAACCAGCCGGCGCTACAGAGCACGGCCAAGCCGAGAAGTCCCGCGACCAGGGCAAAGCCCCTGCGCCGCGGCGCGGGCGCTTCGTCTTCGCCGTCATCTTCGTAATCTTCCAGCGCATAGGACTGATCGTCGGCATCCGCTTCCTGCGCGTAAGGCTGGGCATAGGCTTGGTCGTGGCCTTGCGGATAATCCTGACCGCGCTGCTCGCCGTAATCATGAGCATAGTTCTGGCCGCGATCCGGCGCGCGAGTTTGTCCCTGATCTTGCGCGGCGGCATAGCGGCCGTCGCGCATGCGCGGCAGGAATGCCGGCAGCTCCTGGATCGGATCGTGCGCGTCGTCGTAACGCGGCGGCTCGACATAGCGCGGCTGTTCGGTCTGGCCGCGCGTGTCGTAACGATCCGCCGGCGCAGCATATTGATCGGGCTGCTCATCATAGGACGGCGGCGGAGAGGAATCGGCGAGACGCGGCGCGTCGTGGCTGTCGCTATACTGGCTGTCGTCGTTGTACTGGCTGTTGCCGCACTGGCCGTCGGCATATTGACTGTCGCCGTACTGACTGTCGCGATATTGGCCGTCGCGATGCTGATTTGCCTGTCGTTATACTGATCCTGGCTCTCGCTGTACTGGCGCTGGCCGTCGTCATATTGGCTGTCGCCGTGCTGGCTCTGCTGCTCGTCGTACTGCTGGGCGTAACGCGGGTCCTGCGCGTAACGCGGATCGTTCGCCCATTGCGCATCGGCTTCGCGCGCATCGAGCGGCGGCGCGTCATATTGCTGCGGCGGATATTGCTGCGGCATCTGCGGCTGCGGCGCACGATCGGCAGCACTGCCCGCGGGCGCCGTTTGCCCGATCAGACGCGCCAGCTCGGCAAGCGGATCTTCAAACTGTTGACCGCCGGGTGCACCGGCATCACGGCGGGACGTACGATAGGTGTTGTCGGTCATGGTCGTCGCCCCGCCTCAGGCGCTCACGCGATACAAGTCGCCCCCCGACCGCAGCGCTACTTTGAGAATGGCGTTGGCAACCTATCGCATCTCGTTGGGCGCTGTGACCCCAAGCAGCCCAAGCCCCGAGGCGAGAACGGTCGCCACGCCTTGTACAAGCACAAGCCGGGCCTCAGTTACTTGTCGATCATCTAGGATAATGAAGCGTAAATGAGGCGTAGCATTGCCCTGCGTCCAAAGCGCATGAAACTCCGACGCTAACTCGAACAGATAAAAGGCTATTCGGTGCGGTTCGTGGGCTAACGAGGCAGCCTCGACGATTCTCGGATAGAGGGCAATACGCCGCATCAAGGCCAGTTCGGCGGGGTCATTCAGGCGTGTCAGGTCGGCGGCATCAACAAACGCGGTTCCGCCCTCGGGCAGATCGGGGAACGCCGCCCTGGCATTGCGGAACACCGACTGGGCGCGCGCATGGCCGTACTGGACATAAAAGACCGGATTGTCGCGCGACTGCTCCTTGACCTTGGCGAGGTCGAAATCGAGCGGCGCGTCGTTCTTGCGATACAGCATCATGAAGCGGACGGCGTCGGTGCCGACCTCGTCCACCACTTCACGTAAGGTGACGAACTCGCCCGCCCGCTTCGACATTTTCACGGGCTCGCCGCCGCGGAGCAGCTTCACAAGCTGGATCACCTTCACATCAAGGTCGACCTTACGATCGCTCAGCGCGGCGACCGCCGCCTGCATGCGCTTGATGTAGCCGCCGTGGTCGGCGCCCCAGACGTCGATCAAGTGGCGGAAGCCGCGCTCGATCTTGGAGCGGTGATAGGCGATGTCCGAAGCGAAATAGGTGTACGAGTCGTCCGACTTCTTCAAGGCGCGATCAACATCGTCGCCGAACTGCGTAGAACGAAACAAAGTCTGTTCGCGATCTTCCCAGTCCTCGACCGCCCCGCCCTTCGGCGGCGGCAGACGGCCCTCATAGACTTCGCCACGCGCGCGCAGCCAGTCGATCGTTTGGGCGACGCGATCCACGTCGCCCGCGATCAGCGAGCGCTCGGAGAAGAACATGTCGAACGTGATGTTCAGCGCGGCGAGATCGCCGCGGATCGCCGCCATCATCATGTCGATGGCTTTGGCCCGCACCACCGGCAGCCATTGCGCCTCGGACTGCGTTTTCAGCTTGTCACCGAATTCGGCGGCGAGCGCGCCGCCCACGGGCTTGAGATAATCGCCCGGGTAAAGCCCTTCCGGAATGTCGCCGATATTCTCGCCGAGCGCCTCGCGGTAGCGCAGGAACGCCGAGCGTGCCAGCACGTCGACCTGGGCACCGGCATCGTTGATGTAATACTCGCGCGTCACCTTGAAGCCGGTGAAGGCGAGCAGGCTTGCCAGCGCATCGCCGAACACCGCGCCGCGGCAATGGCCGACATGCATCGGGCCGGTCGGATTGGCCGAGACGTATTCGACATTGACCGGCACGGCAGCGCCGATGTCGCTCTTGCCGTAATCCGCGCCGAGCTTGATGGCGGTTCGCAGCGCGTCGATCCAGGCCGCCGGCTTGAGCGTCATGTTGATGAAGCCGGGTCCGGCGACATCGACCCTGTCGACCAGCGGATCGGCCCGCAGCTTCTCGGCGATGGCTTCGGCGAGGTCGCGCGGCTTCTTGCCGGCCTCCTTGGCGAGCATCATCGCGGCATTGGTCGCCATGTCGCCGTGGGTCGCGTCGCGTGGCGGCTCGACGGTGACGCGCGACAGATCGATGCCGGCCGGCAGGACGCCCGCGGCGATCAGCTTCTCATTGGCGTTCCGAACGCGGCCGAGCAGTTCGGCAAAGATGTTCGCTGTGGTCATGATCACTGTGTCTGATTGGCCGCGCGCCTAACGTAATTCCGGGGTCGAGTCAAAAAGCCGGGCATGCTCGGCGAGCGCATAGCGGTCGGTCATGCCGGCGATGAAATCGGCGATGCGCCGCGCCCGCCCGGCCTCGTCGAGCCCCTTGAAACCCTCCTGCCACTCCGGCGGCAGGTCGGCCAGATTGGCCTGGTAGCGGGCAAAGAGATCGGCAACGACGCCCTCCGCCTCGCCCATCACCTTCATCACCCGCGGATTGCGATACATCCGGGTGAACAGGAACGCCTTGATGGCGCGGTCGCCTTCCGCAACCGCCGGCGAGAAGCCCGCGACCGGAGCTGCCGCACCCCGCACATCGTCGGCCGATTCAGGATTGAGCGCCTCGAGCCGGTGCCCGGTCTCGGCGACGATGTCGTCGATGAGGAAGCCGATGAGTTCGCGCACCAGTTCATGCACCAGGTGATAGTCGCCGATCCCCGGATAGGCGTTGCGAACCGTGTCCGCGATCTTTCCGGGCAGCGGCACGGCGGCGATCTCGTCGATGCTGAACAGGCCGGCGCGCACGCCGTCGTCGATATCGTGGGCGTCATAGGCGATGTCGTCGGCAAAGGCCGCGATCTGCGCCTCGACGCCGGCGAAGCTCCAGAGTTGCAGGTCCTGCAGCTTCGCATAATTGAGGATCGTCGTTGGAACGCCATGCTTGCGGTAACGCTCGACCGGCGCGCCGTCGCGGCCGATCAGCGGCCCGTTATGCTTGACCAGGCCCTCGAGCGTCTCCCAGGTCAGGTTCAGCCCGTCGAAGCGCGGATAGCGCCGCTCCAGCGCTGTGACGATGCGCAAGCGTCTGCGCATTGTGGTCAAAGCCGCCGAAGGCTGCGAGGCATTGATCGAGCGCGCGCTCGCCGGCATGGCCGAACGGCGGATGGCCGAGATCATGCGCCAGCGCCAAGGCCTCGGCGAGGTCCTCGTCGAGCCGCAGCCGCCGCGCCAGGGCGCGCGCCACCTGGGCCACTTCGAGCGTGTGGGTGAGCCGTGTGCGGTAGTGATCGCCCTCGTCGAACACGAAGACCTGCGTCTTGTGCTTCAGCCTGCGGAACGCAGTCGAATGGATGATGCGGTCGCAATCGCGGCGGAAGGCGCTGCGGCTCCTGCTCGCCGGCTCGGCGTGGAGCCGGCCGCGGCTCAAGTCGGGGTCGCACGCATAAAGCGCGCGGGAGGTTGCAGTTTGCATCGCCTCTAACTTCTGGCCTGCCGATTGACCTCGGCTGGTGCCGCACTTAACTATCCCTAGGGTAGAGTTGCAATTCGGCAGGATTCGTCAGGTAGAATTGCGATTTCCACCCCCGGAAGCACCCGGAGATAGGGATGACTGGCAACGTTACTGTGACTGAGCGGGCGGCGCTCCGAATTGGCGAGATCCTCAAGGGCGAGCCGAACGGCACCATGCTGCGCGTCTCGGTCGAGGGCGGCGGCTGCTCCGGCTTCCAATACAAGTTCGACACCGAGCGCACCCGGGCCGACGACGACATCGTGATCGAGAAGAGCGGCGCTACCGTCCTGATCGATCCGGTATCGCTCAACCACATGGCCGGCTCGGAGATCGATTTCGTCGACGACCTGATCGGCTCCTCGTTCAAGATCAACAATCCGCAAGCCACCGCCTCCTGCGGCTGCGGCACCAGCTTTTCGCTGTAGGTCTTTTTCCACCACTCTCCGTCATGGCCGGGCTTGTCCCGGCCATCCACGACTTTGAGCCGCCGCCTTTTTAAACTAAGACGTGGATGCCCGGCACATGGCCGGGCATGACGAGCATCTGGAATTCCCGTGCGCATCGCCACCTGGAACGTCAATTCGATCAAGCAGCGCGTCGATTCCGCCGTCGCCTGGCTGAAGGAGCGCGCGCCCGACATCGTCTGCCTGCAGGAAACCAAATGCGTCGATGACACCTTCCCGCGCGAGCCGTTCGAGGCGCTCGGTTATAACCTCGCGGTGCATGGCCAGAAGACCTTCAACGGCGTGGCGCTGTTGTCGAAGCTGCCGTTCGACGAAGTCACCAGCGGCCTTCCCGGCGATCCGGACGACGATCACGCGCGCTTCATCGAAGGCGTGGTCTCGATCAAGGACAATAAGGTGCTGCGCGTCGCCAGCATCTATCTGCCCAACGGCAATCCGGTCACGACCGACAAATACGCCTACAAGCTCGGCTGGATGAAGCGGCTCGCCAAGTACACCCGCGAGCGGCTGCTCCTGGAAGAGCCGCTGATCCTCGCCGGCGACTACAACGTGATTCCGACGGCCGCCGATGCCCGCAATCCCGAGGCCTGGACCGGCGACGCTTTATACCTGCCGCAGACGCACGAGCATTTCCGCTCGCTGATCAATCTCGGCCTCACCGACGCGATCCGCGCCACCAGCGACGATGCCGGCCTCTACACGTTCTGGGATTACCAGGCCGGCGCCTGGCAGAAGAACAACGGCATCCGCATCGATCATCTCTTGCTGTCGCCGAACGCCGCCGACCGGCTCGAAGACGCCGGCATCGACAAGCATGTGCGCAGCTGGGAGAAGCCGTCCGACCACGTGCCGGTCTGGATCGACCTCGATATCGCGGCAAAGTAGTAAATTAATCTATTGTTCACCATTCCCTGGCAAGCCAGACGGACACCTTCATCTGCTCGGCTGCTCGATGCTGCGCCTTTTCACCAGATCAATGGGAAGCGCCGCCGAGCCGGCACGCTCCGCCGTTCAACCTGCGCCGCCCGAACATTCTGCGCCGGCGTCTTCGGCTGAGGCTGCGGCCTCGTCCTCCGCTTTAGCCGAGAGCGTTCGCGAGGCGATCAGCCTGTTCGAGTCCGATCTCGGGCTGATGATCCGCGAAGTGCAGCACGCCTGCGACCTGGTCTGCAGCGAAGCGGAAGAATCCGCCAAGGCCACGCAAACCATCGCGCAAAAGAGCGAGAGCCTCGTTGCGCAGGCCACGTCCGCGAACCACGACATCTCGCAGCTCGCGCAAGCCATCGACGGACTGGCGGTCGCCTCCGACGAGATCGGCCGCCAGGTCCGCAAAGCGGACGGCCTGACCGGCAGCGCCGATGAATCGGCCGCGCTCGCCGGCGCCACGCTCGACGGGCTGAAGCAATCGTCGTCCGAGATCCATCACGTCGTGAAATTGATCTCGAACGTGACGCGGCAAACCAATCTGCTCGCGCTCAATGCCACGATCGAGGCCGCGCGCGCCGGCGAAGCCGGACGCGGCTTCGCCGTGGTCGCCAATGAAGTGAAGATGCTGGCGCAGGAGACGCAGCGGGCGACCGAAGACATCGCGCAGAAGATCGATGCCCTGCAGAGCAATGCCGCGGCCTGCTTTGCCGCGGTGCAGGAGATCACCGACATCATCAAAGTGATCCGGCCGCTGTTCGGCTCGGTCGCCGCGGCCGTCGACGAGCAGCACAGCGCCACGTCGTCGGTCGCGCACAACGCCAACGAGACGCTGCAATTCACCGGCGAAGTGTCGAACACGGCGGCCGAGATCGGCGGCGCGGTTTTGGAAGCCGACGGGCACGGCAAGACAGTCGAAAAATACGGACGCCACGTCACCGCCTTGGCCGAAAAGCTCAAGATGCGGATGACGATCTTTCTGCGGCAAAGCCAGATCGGCGATCGCCGCCGCCATGACCGCTTGCCGTGCGAGATCGGCGTCGAGCTTGACGCCGGCGGCATCACGCTGCACGGGCAGACCGGCGACCTTTCCGAAGGCGGCATGCTGGTGCGCTGCGCCGACGCCAAAGCCATCGCACCGAGCGCGATCCTGAAAGCGCGTCTGGACGGCATCGGAACGATCCGCGTTCGCCTGGCCAATATCTCCACACTGGGCCTGCATGTCGAATTTCTCGACATGGATGCCGCGGCCCGCGCTGCCTTGGAGCGGAAGCTGACGTCGATCCGCGACGAATGCCGCGAATTCATCTCTCGCGCAGCCGACATCGCCGGCGAGATCTCGCACCAGTTCGAGCAGCTGGTCGGCGAAAAAAAACTCACGCAAGATGATCTGTTCGACAACAATTACGTCGCCATCGAGGGAACCGATCCGACGCAATATCGCACGCGATTCCTCGCCGCGCTTGAACATGTCCTGCCGCCGATCCAGGAGCCACTGCTCGACGCCGATCCGCGGATGGTGTTCTGCGCCGCCGTCGATCGCAACGGCTACCTGCCGGTGCACAATCGCAAATACTCGCTGCCGCAGCGTCCGGGCGAAACGGCGTGGAATATCGCCAATGCCCGCACCCGCCGGATCTTCGACGACCGCGCCGGTCTTGCCGCCGCGCGCAATGTGCGCCCCTACATCATTCAGGTCTATGCGCGCGAGATGGGCAACGGCGTCACCGTGATGATGCGCGAGGTCGACGCGCCGATCCGAGTCTTCGGCAAGCATTGGGGCGGCTTCCGCAGCGCGTACAAGCTCTGAGCTTGTAGGATGGGTTGAACGCAGTGAAACCTATCACGGCGCGCGCGCCTTGATCGATGGGTTTCGCTAACGCTCAACCCATCCTACAGCGGAATGTTGAAGCGCAGCGCCTGCGCCAGCAGGCCCTGGCGGAAGTAGAACCGGTGCGCGAGAAAATTATCGAGCCCGGTATCGAGCACGAGCTTGTTGCAGCCGAGCGCACGGCCGTCTTCCTTCAGCTTGTCCAAAAGCCGCGCGCCGTAGCCGCGGCTGCGCGCGGACTGATCCGAGATCAGATCGTCGACATAGAGAAATTTGCCGTGGACCAGATTTTCGGTGAGCCGATAGCCGGCAAGCGCGACCGGGCCGCCCTGCTCCCACAGCGCGACAATGCGATAACCGTCGGCGGACTGGCGGCGCCAGCGTGCGATGAATTCTTCCTGCGACGTAAGATGCGGACGCAATTGCCGCATCAGGTCGTAACAGGCGCCGATCTCCGCCTCACCCACGTCGCGGAAAGTCACGTCAGCCATTGCGATTGAGCTTTCGGAGCGCGCAAGATTAGTCGCGCCGGCCCTTCATCCAGTCTTCGAGATAGACCAGCGCCATGGTGCGCTCGTCGTTGTTGGCGCGCTGGAAGGCGTTGTCATAGAGCGGCTTGATCCAGGCCTCGTCGCTGCCGGCGCAATCCTTGCTCAGCGTCAGCCACATCAGCCCGCGCGCCGCCTGGCGCGGCACCGTCTTGCCCTGGAACAGCATGTCGCCGAGCGCTGCTTCCGCGCGGCACTGGCCCTTGCTGGCCGCGAGCTGGAACCAGCGCGCCGCCTGGTGCGGATCGCTTGGCTTGTCGCCGAGATAGAGCCGGCCGAGCTCGTATTGCGCGTCGGCGTCGCCGAAATAGGTCGCGGCATAGCTCAGCATGTTGCGGCCGCGCGGCGGATCGGCGGTCACTTTCGAATTGGGAATGCCGGTCAGGTAATAATGCCCGAGCGCGACGAAGGCATTGGCGACGAAGCGCGCCTGCGGCGTGCCCGGCACTTCATCGGGATGCGAATTGGCGACCTGGCTGAAATAGTTGAATGCGCGCAGGTCATCGCGCGGCACGCCGTCGCCTTCGGCATACATGCGGCCGAGCTTCCATTGCGCCACCGGCTGGCCCTGCTCGGCGGCATATTGCAGCGCCGTCAAAGCCGAGGTCTTGCCGTCCTGATGGCCGCCGACGCAGGCCGTCGCTCGTGGTCAGCGCCGCCGTGCTCGGCGCAGCCGTGCCGTCGAAGGCGAGCGCTGGCTCGCTGACCAGGTTGGAGACCAGATTGCTGACCGCGCCGCGTCCGTTCACGCCGAGCGCGAGCATCAGGCACAGCCCACCGGCGACGCCGACAGCGATGCCGGCCGACTTCGCGTCGGCGCCCAAGCGAGCTATGGCGTCAGATATCCGCATAGCACTCTTTCTCGGCGGTCGCGCCCGGATGCGTGAGCGCGCCATAGCGCGCCGACCCGACCTGCTGCGTGTATTTCCACAGATAGCCGGAGCCGTAGACTTCCGGCCGCGGCTTCCAATCCTTTTTGCGCGTGGCGAGTTCGGCGTCCGACAATTCGACGTCGAGCGTGCCCTTCACCGCATCGATGGTGATGATGTCGCCGTCGCGAAGAAGCCCGATCGGACCGCCGATTGCGGCTTCGGGACCGACATGGCCGACGCAGAAGCCGCGCGTGGCGCCGGAGAAACGGCCGTCCGTGATGAGCGCAACCTTCGTGCCCATGCCCTGTCCGTAGAGTGCCGCCGTGGTCGACAACATTTCCCGCATGCCCGGACCGCCTTTCGGTCCTTCGTAGCGGATGACCAGCACTTCGCCTTCCCTGTACGTCTTTTTTTGAACCGCCTCGAAGCAAGCTTCCTCACCGTCGAAGCAGCGCGCCGGGCCGCGAAATTGCAAGCGCTCCATCCCGGCAACCTTAACGATGGCGCCTTCCGGCGCGAGATTTCCTCTCAGTCCGACAACGCCGCCCGTCGGCAAGAGTGGTTTATCGGCCGGGCGGACGACGTCCTGAAATTCGTTCCACTTCACCGACTTAAGATTTTCGGCAATCGTGCGGCCGGTGACGGTGAGGCAGTCGCCATGAAGGAAGCCATGGTCGAGCATCGTCTTCATCAGCAACGGAACGCCGCCAGCTTCAAACATGTCTTTGGCGACATAACGGCCGCCGGGTTTCAAATCCGCGATATAAGGTGTCCTTTTTAGGACTTCGGCGACATCAAACAGATCGAATTTGATACCGCATTCGTTGGCGATCGCCGGCAGATGCAACGCAGCATTGGTCGACCCGCCGGTGGCGGCGACGACAGCGGCGGCGTTCTCCAAAGCCTTGCGGGTGACGATGTCGCGCGGGCGGATATTCTTGACGATCAAGTCCATGATCATCTCGCCGGCCAGCACGCAGAATTTGTCGCGAATCTCGTAAGGCGCCGGCGCGCCGGCCGAGTATGGCAGCGCGAGGCCGATCGCTTCCGACACCGTCGCCATGGTGTTGGCGGTAAATTGCGCGCCGCACGCACCGGCTGACGGACAGGCATTCTCCTCGAGGTTTTGAAGCTCGTCGTCGCTCATGGCGCCGACCGAATATTTGCCGACGGCTTCGTAGACGTCCTGAATGGTAACCGGCTGCCCTTTGAAGGTGCCCGGCAGGATCGAGCCGCCATAAATGTAAATCGACGGCACGTTGAGGCGGCACATCGCCATCATCATGCCGGGCTGCGACTTGTCACAACCGGCGACGCCGATCAGCGCGTCATAGGAATGGCCGCGCACCGTCAATTCGACCGAGTCGGCAATCACCTCGCGCGACGGCAGCGAGGCCTTCATGCCGGCATGGCCCATGGCGATGCCGTCGGTCACCGTGATGGTGCAGAATTCGCGGGCGGTGGCGCCAACCGAGGCGACGCCGAGCTTGACTGCCCGGGCCTGGCGCATCAGCGCGATATTGCAGGGGGCGGCTTCGTTCCAGCAGGTGGCGACGCCGACAAAAGGCTGATGGATCTGATCGCGCGTCAGCCCCATCGCGTAATAGAACGCGCGGTGCGGAGCCCGGTCGGCGCCCTCGGTGGCATGCCGGGACGGCAGCCGAGATTTCAGATCAGTCTTTGCGTCCATCACATTCATCAGGGCCGAACACAGGCCCCCGCCCCTCTCGACCGGACCAAAAAGCCACACTGCAGAAAAGCTCGCGGGCTTTCAGGAACCGGAAGTACGCCGCGGCGTTGTTTCGTCCAAGCCGCGCTAATCGTTTCAAAAAACCCTATGGCTAAAAAGCGGCGCGGGGCGCTCCGGAATATGATCTTGTGAAATGTTCCCTCGCTGTTGCCGGGGAGCCACAGGTTTCTTCCTGAAAGTCTTAACTGATGATTTACCACAGCCTTTGCGAGGCCTGCATTTGCTCGGCTTCTGCCGCGCTGCAACGATGCGCTCAGCATGAAGCCCGTCCGCAAACGCCTGACCAAAAGCTTCTTCGACCGCAGCGTCCATGACGTGGCGCCCAGCCTGATCGGGGTGACGGTGCTCGTCGATGGCGTCGGCGGCCGGATCGTCGAGGTCGAGGCCTATCACCAGACCGACCCGGCGGCACACAGTTATAACGGCCCCACCCCGCGGAATGCCGTGATGTTCGGCCCGGCGGGCTATCTCTATGTCTACCGCTCCTACGGCATCCACTGGTGCATGAATTTCGTCTGTGAGGGCGTAGGCTCGGCCGCCGCCGTGCTGATCCGGGCCATCGAGCCGGTCGAGGGCGTGGCGCTGATGCGGCGGCGGCGCGGCATTCACGATCTTCGCCTGCTCTGCTCCGGACCGGGCCGGCTCTGCGAGGCGCTGGCCATTACCGCAGCGCACAACGGACTGGCGCTCGACGCGCCGCCTTTTGCGCTCTACGCCGCCGCTGAACCGGTCGAGGTCGTGTCCGGGATACGAATCGGCCTGACCAAGGCTGTCGAAAAACGCTGGCGCTATGGCGAGAAGGGCTCGCGCTTTCTCAGCAAGCCGTTTCCGAAGACGGCGACCAGGACAAAAACCAAAAAGCCCTAAAACGCGGCGCTGCGGATGCGGAAGGCAGGGCTGAAGCCCAGCTCGGTGCGCGCCTTGTCGATCGTCACCGCGCCGTCGTCTTCGGCGATGTTGTAGACGCCGGGCTTGCCCTTGGAGACGGCGAGCAGCGCGGCATGCGCTGCGGCGTCGACATGAAGCGGCGCCCGGCCGGTCGGCGCCGCGTTCCAGGTGCCCGGTCCATAGAGCCGGCCATAACGCAGCACAATGCCGTCAAAATCGCCTGGCGAGTCGAGCACGAATTCTTCGAGCGCGCGCACGCCGCGCGCCGTGATGGAGCTCGGCGAATTGCCCTCACCCGACGCGATCGGATCGGTCTCGGCATGCGGCTCGCGTCCGCTGGCGTAGGCAAAGGCCAGACTTTGCGCGATGACCCTGCGACACCCGGCCACGCGGGCAGCCGAGGTGAGATTGCGCGTGCCCTCGAGGCGCAGGCGGGAGTTCTCGTCGAGCATTTCGGAAAGCTGCGTCGTATCGAACACCTTCGGCAGATTGGTGAGCTGGTGAATGATGACGTCGGGCTTCACCCGCATCACGGCATCATGCAGAGCGCGCTGATTGAAGACGTCGAGCACGATCGCCTGGGCCCCGGTGCGCTTGAGCGCGGGCACCTTGTCGGCATCGCGGGTCGTGCCGGAGACGAAATGGCCCGCCTGAGTCAAAAGTGGAATCAGGCGGCGTCCAATCACGCCTGTGGCACCTGCCAGAAAGATCTTCACAGCGTCCCCCTACGCCGCGCCCTTAAGCCTCTCCATCGCTTCGGCGATTTTGGCTTTACGCGCCTGTGCTTCGTCACGTTTCTCTTTTTCTTCCTCTACCACTTCCTCAGGCGCGCGGGCGACGAAATTAGCGTTATTCAGCTTGGCGTCGACGCGGGCGATATCGGCATCGGCCTTGGCCATTTCCTTGGCCAGCCGCACCGCCTCCGCTGCCAGGTCGATGACGCCCTTGAGCGGCAGCGCCGCAACTTCGCCGCGCACGACAAGCTGTACTGCACCCTGCGGGGAAGCGCCAGCAAAGGAAATCTCGGAAACCCGGGCGAGCCGCTGCACGAATTCCGACCAATTGCGGGCGCGGGCCTCGGTCTGTGCCGATGTGCCGGCCAGCACCAGGGGCAACTGCGTGGCCGGCGGAATGTTCATCTCAACCCGCACCGAGCGGATCGCATTGATCAGGTCGATCACCCAGCCGATCTCGCCCTCGGCCTCGGGATCGTCGAGGTCGTCATGCTGCGGCCAGGCCGACAGCGCCAGCATGTGATGGCGCTTGGGGCCCTGCTTCGGCCGTCACCCGCCACAGCTCCTCGGTGATGAAGGGCATGAACGGGTGCAGGACCTTGAGGATTTCGTCGAGCGCCCAAGCCGCCGCCGCCCGCGTTTCGGACTTCGCCGGACTGTCCGGCCCAAGCAGCAGCGGCTTGATCAGTTCGAGATACCAGTCGCAATAGACGTTCCAGACAAAGCGATAGGCCGCGTTAGCCGCCTCGTTGAACTTGTAGGCCTCGATGCCGGCGGTCACCTCGCGCGCCGCTTTCGCGGTCTCGTGCACGATCCAGCGGTTGAGCACTTCCTTGACGCGGCGCGGATCGAATTCCGGATCGCGGGCGCAGCCATTGATCTCGGCGAAGCGCGCCGCGCTCCAGACCTTGCTCGCGAAATTGCGGTTGCCTTCGACGCGCTGCGTCGAGAGCTTGATGTCGCGGCCCTGCGCCGCCATCGAGGCGAGCGTGAAGCGCAGCGCATCGGCGCCGTATTCGTCGATCAGCTCCAGGGGATCGATGACGTTCCCCTTGGACTTCGACATCTTGGCGCCGGTGGCGTCGCGCACCAGCGCATGAATGTAAACGTCATGGAACGGCACCCATTGTTCAGACGGAGCGTCAGGCCGCTCCTTTTGCATGAAGTGCAGTCCCATCATCATCATCCGCGCGACCCAGAAGAAGATAATGTCGAAGCCGGTGACCAGCGCCGTGGTCGGGTAGAAGCGCTTGAGCTCCGGCGTCAGGTCCGGCCAGCCGAGCGTCGAGAACGGCCACAGCGCCGACGAGAACCAGGTGTCGAGCACGTCGTCGTCGCGCTTGAGATATTCGCTGGCAAAGCGCGTCCGCCGCGCCGGATCGCCGGCGATGCTGCGCCCTTGCTGCTCGGAAATCTCGCCGCTCTCGGTGTAATGCGCGAGCGCGTCGGCAACGGCATCGTCTTCGGACTCGGCGACAAAGACCTTGCCGTCCGGCCCGTACCACGCCGGGATCTGATGCCCCCACCAGATCTGCCGCGAGATGCACCATGGCTGGATATTGTCCATCCAGTTGAAGAAGGTGGCGTCCCATTGCTGCGGCACGAACACGGTCTTGCCTGAACGCACCGCCGCGATCGCCGGCTCCGCCAGCGTCTTGGCGTCGACATACCATTGGTCGGTCAGATACGGCTCGAGCACCGCGCCGGAGCGGTCGCCGTGCGGCACCACATGCGAGGTCGGCTCGATCTTCTCCAAAAGCCCGCGCGACTTCGAGCTGCTCGACGATCAGCTTGCGCGCGGCTTCGCGGCTCTTGCCGTCGACCGTGTCCAACAAGACTGCCTCGGGATGCGCATCTTTCAGGAACGCGTCATTGCCCTTGAGCGCCAGATGCGCTTCGTCGTCGAACACATTGATCAGCGGCAGCCCGTGCCGCTTGCCGACCTCGAAGTCATTGAAGTCGTGCGCCGGCGTGATCTTGACCGCGCCCGAGCCTTTTTCCGGATCGGCATAGTCGTCGCCGATGATCGGAATGCGCCGGCCGACCAAAGGCAGCACCGCGGTCTTGCCGATCAGAGCTTTAAGCTTCTCGTTCTCCGGATGCACAGCGACCGCGACGTCGCCGAGCATGGTCTCCGGCCGCGTCGTCGCGACGACAACGAATTCATCCGAGCCTTCGATCGGATATTTGATGTACCAGAGCTGACCCTTGCTCTCGACCTGCTGCACTTCGAGATCGGAGATCGCGGTCTTCAGCTTCGGGTCCCAATTGACCAGCCGCTTGTCCTTGTAGATCAGCCCTTCGCGATAAAGCTGCACGAAGACTTTCAGCACCGCGCGCGACAGCCCCTCGTCCATGGTGAAGCGCTCGCGCGACCAGTCGCAGGACGCGCCGAGCCGCTTGAGCTGCGCGATGATGGTGCCGCCGGATTCCGCCTTCCATTCCCAGACGCGCTTGATGAAGGCCTCGCGGCCCATGGCGCGGCTCGATTCCTGCCGTTCCATGAGCTGGCGCTCGACCACCGCCTGCGTCGCGATGCCGGCATGGTCCGTTCCCGGCTGCCACAGCACGTCCCTGCCGCGCATGCGCTCGAACCGGCAGAGAATGTCCTGGAGCGTATTGTTGAGCGCGTGACCCATATGCAATGAGCCGGTCACGTTCGGCGGCGGGATCACGATGCAATAGGGTTCCGCCTTGGCGCGCTCGGGCCGGCCGGCGCGGAAGGCGCCGGAGTCTTCCCATTCCTGGTAAATCCGCGCCTCGACGGCGCCGGGCTGGTATCTGTTTTCAATCATTGCCGCTTCACAAATTTGCGGGGTAGAAAGCCCGCCACGCGCACAGTGTCAATCTCGGCGCCAAATCTCGTTACCATTTGCGGCCTTCGTGCCCGTCAGAAAAGCGCCCGTCAGAAAAGAAAAATAAGTGCTGTATTCACCTGGCCAATCGTCTCGACCGGTCCCGACCCGTTCGATCGTCCTGCTTGCCATGGCGGGCTTTGCCAGCCAGGCCCAGGTGCGGGTGATGGATTCGCTGTTGCCGCAGGTCGCGGCCGACCTGCACACCACGGTCGGCGCTGCGGGCATGGTGGTGACCGCCTATGCGGTGACCCACGGCACGATCCAGCTCATCATCGGCCCGGTCGGCGACCGCTTCGGCAAATATAAGACAGTGGCCGCGGCCTGCATCGTCGGCGCGGTGCTGGTGGCTGTGTGCGGCATGGTCTCGACCCTGCCGCAGCTCGCGCTGGCGCGGCTTGCAACCGGCGCCGCCGCCGGCTGGGTGATCCCGATCTCGATGGCCTATGTCGGCGACGTCACCCCGCCCGACCGGCTGCAGCCGATCCTGGCGCGCTATTTGTCGGGCCAGATACTCGGGCAATTGTTCGGCCAGGCCGCGGGCGGCGTGCTCGGCGATCTGTTCGGCTGGCGCAATGTCTATTTCGTGCTCGCCGCGATGTTCGCGATCGCCGCCGCCGGCCTCATCTTCGAGCTCTCGGTCAATCCGCGGACCCGCGCCGTCAGTCAGAAGAAAGGCGGCCGCGGCATGATCGCCGACTATGGCATCGTGCTGTCGAACCAGTTCGCCCGCATTGTCATCCTCGCCGCCTTCTTCGAAGGCGCGCTGGCATGGGGCGCCTTCGCCTATATCGGCGCCGACCTGCATCTTCGCTTCGGCGTGACCTATACGCTTGTCGGCGTTACCGTCGGCTGTTTCGGTATCGGCGGCCTGCTCTATGCCGGCCTCGTGAAAATCCTGGTGCGCCGGCTCGGCCAGATCGGTCTCGCCATCGGCGGCTCGTTCATCCTCACCGCGGCCTATGTGCTCCTGGCCGGCGAGCCGGTCTGGTGGCTGGCGCCGGTCGCCACCACCGCGATCGGGCTCGGCTTCTACATGCTGCACAACACGCTGCAGACCAATGCCACGCAGATGACACCGGAAGCGCGCGGCACCGCGGTCTCGCTGTTCTCCTCCGCGCTCTATGTCGGGCAGACAGCGGGCGTCGCGCTCGGCGCGCTCGTCATCGACCGTGCCGGCGCCATTCCAATGTATCTCGGCACCGCCATCGCCTTCCCGGTCCTGGCGCTCTGGTTTGCCGGCCAGCTGAAACGGCGGCAGCGGGAGCAGTAGTGCCAGCGTCCCGCGCCCAAGATTTGAGGGGGCGGTCAGGCCGCGATGGCGCGATCGGAGTTTGATGCAACTGCGACATCGGCAGCGCATTTTCTCCCACGCTTTTCCTCATTAAAGTCGGTCAACTGGGGCGCAGCGATTGAGGGAACGCCGATGAAGCGGCGACAGATGCATCGGCGCAGCTTTATGGCCTTTGTCTCGGCGGCGGCGGCATGGCCTGTCGCGGTACGGGCACAGGACGGCAGCGTCCCGACCATTGGATATCTCGGCAGCGAATTCGCCGCAACTCTTCGCCTCGCGATTGCAGGCTTTTCGCGAGGGTCTTGCCGCCAGCGGGCTTTCAGGAAGGCCGCAACGTCAAGATCGAATTCAAATGGGCCGCAGGCCACAACGATGCTTTGCCGGCGCTCGCCGCGGAATTGGTGAAGCTGAAAGTGGCCGTCCTTGCGGCGCCAGGTAGCTTGGCGGCGGCGCTTGCGGCAAAAAAGGCGACCTCGACGATTCCGGTCGTGTTCGAAACCGGGGCCGATCCCGTGGCGGCCGGCCTGGTTGCGAGCCTTAAATCAGCCGGGCGGGAACGTGACCGGAGTCACTTCGCTGAATGCGGAAGTCGGGCCGAAACGGCTCGAATTGCTGCACGAGCTCATGCCCGACGCCAAGGTCTTTGCTCTCCTGGTCAATCCGACCAATCCCACCAACGCCTCCTTGACAACGAAGGATCTGCAAAACGCGGCCAAGGCGCTCGGCGTGGAGCTTCGTGTCGTCAACGCCAGCACCGCCGCCGATCTGGACGCGGCGTTCACCGAATTGACGCAACAGCATGTCCGAGGACTCGTGATCGCGAACGAAACTTTCTTCGCCAATCGCAGCGAACAGCTGGCCGCTTTGGCGCTGCGTTATTCGATGCCCGCAGTGCATCAATCTCGAGAATTCGTCCAAGCCGGCGGGCTCATGAGCTACGGTGGCAGCGTCACCGAATCTCACCGGCAAGCCGGCCGCTATACGGGACTCATCCTCAAGGGCGCGAAGCCGGTCGACCTTCCGGTTCAACAGGTGACCAAGGTGGACCTCAACCTCAACCGAAAAACCGCAGCGAAGATGGGTATAACGTTGCCGCTCCCGCTGCTCGGGCTTGCGGACCGTCGAACGGTCGTTGAATAGCTCGGTCGGCTCTCGATCTTGTACTGGATACCTATGAAGCGGCGGCAGTTCATCACGATGATTGGCGGCGCGGCCGCCGCGTGGCCGTTTCTCGCGCGCGCGCAGCCATCAGGCGAAATGCGCCGCATCGGCGTGCTGACAAATTACAGTGGCAGCGACGCGGTGGCGGAAGAATGGCTGGCCGCGTTTCGCAACGGGCTTGAGGCGCTCGGCTGGCACGAGGGCCGCAATATCCAGATCGACTATCGCCGCGCCGCCGGCAATGCCGATCGGCTGGCCGCCTTCGCCAAGGAGCTGGTGGCGGCGCAACCCGCTATCATCTTCGCCGTCACGACGCCCGCAGTGGCGGCGCTGCTGCGCGAGACCCATACGATCCCGATCGTCTTCGCCCAGGTGTCCGACCCGGTCGGCTCCGGCTTTGCCGCGTCGGTTGCGCATCCCGGCGGCAATGTCACCGGCTTCACCGACATCAACATCGAAGCGTCGATCGGCGGCAAATGGCTGGAGCTTGTCACCGAGATCGCGCCCGCGGTTCGGCGCGAGATCATGCTCTACAATCCGCCGACCGCGCCTTTCGCCAATTATTTCCTGCGCCCCTTCGAGGCCGCCGGCGCCACGCATAAAATTCAGACGCGCGCAGCGCCTGTCGACAGTGATGCCGACATCGAGACTGCCCTCGCCGCGCTGGCGCGCGAGCCGGGCGGCGGCGGCTTCGTGGTGATGCCGGACGCATTCACGAACATTCATCGCGACCGCATCGTCGCACTGGCGGCACATTACCGCCTGCCCGCGGTCTATCCGTTCCGCTGGTTCGCCGATATCGGCGGCTGATGTCCTACGGCATCGATACCGACGACATGTTCCGCCGCGCCGCCGCCTATGTCGATCGCGTCCTCAAAGGCGAGAAGCCCGCCGACCTGCCGGTGCAGGGGCCGACCAAATTCGAGCTGGTCGTCAACCAGAAAACCGCGAAGGCACTCGGATCTACAGGTGCCGCAGCCGCTGCTCGTGACTGCCGACGAAGTGATCGAGTAGGATTAGATTGCACGCTTGCTATGCGGCCGACGGAAAGTCGATGCCCTTGGGCGCGGGATGATCCGCCTGGCTGCGCTCGGTCGCCCACCGCGCAGACGCCTCGGCGTCCATTTCCGGCGAATAGAAGCAGAAAGCGCCCCTGCCCTCGGCCTTTGCTCTGTAGAGCGCAATATCGGCGCATCGCAGCAGCTTGCTTGGGTCCGAGGCGTCTTCGGGATAGATCGAAATGCCGATGCTCGCCCCGCCTGCCATCCGGTGCGGCCCAAGCGCATAGGGCTCGCTGAGGCTTTGAATGAGCTTCGTCGCTTTCGCTTCGATTTCGGTGGCCGCACCCACTCGCCCGAGAATGATGGCGAACTCGTCCCCGCCAAGGCGGGCGACCGTACAGTCGCCGAAGCTGCCGCGAAGCCTGCTCGCGACCTCGACAAGCAGCACATCGCCAAATTGATGTCCCAAACTGTCGTTGACGTCTTTAAATCGATCGAGATCGACGATCACAACGCCGGCCCGGTCTTGCTCAAGCGCCGCACGCGCGATGGCGCGATCGAACTCTTCTTGGAAAAGGGTCCGATTGGCCAGGCCGGTGAGCGGATCGTGGCGCGCCAAGTATCGCTCTTTGCTGCTCGACCTCTCGGTGGCTCTCACGCGGCTGATTGCAAAGAACGTTGTCACGCCGATGGCAAGCATCAGAACCAAAACGAAAGCGGCGACCTCAATGCTTCTCTGCCGCCAAACAGCCAGGGCGTCCGCCTCGGTATCGGTCACGCTCACGGTCAACGGCGACCGTTCGAGATATCTCCCGGCGATGATGCGCGGCAGGCCGTCATAGAGGCTCGTCTGATGGAACACGCGCTTCGGGCTGGTTGGCCCCAGCCCCTGCAAGACGCTGCTTTGCGCGTAATAGTTCTTGCCAAGAAGGCTGTCATTTTTGGGATATCGGGCAATCAGCATTCCATCTTGGCGATAAAACGCCACGCTCATGTCGGCGTCGAGCGTAGCGGTTCGCTGAAACTCTTCCAGGTCGGAGAGCTTCATGGCCGCAAGGACGACGCCGAGAAATTTTCCAGTCTCGGTTTGCAGCCGGCGCGAGATGAACACGGTCATCAAGCCGCTCGCCCGGCTCAGCGTCGGCTCACCAACAAATTCCGACACATTCGGATTGTCTTTGATGGCCCTGAAATAATCGCGGTCGGCGATATTGATCGTAGGAGCAGGCCAAATGCGCGATGCGGCGGCGATATTGCCATCCTCATCGGCAATGACGAGGGCGTCCAGACTGAAATTTGTTGCCACCTGCGCGACCAGCTTTTTATGCCAGACCCGGTTCGATGAAATGGAATGCAGGCGCTCTCGGGTGTTGAGGCCGTGCTCGGCCAATTTATCGGCAATGAGCTTTTGCGATGCCTCGACCGACAGAAAGGATCGCTCGACTTGATCGCCGAGGATGTCGGCCAGCCGTAGCAGATTGCGCTCTGCGGACGAAACGGCGGCGGCGCGCGTTGTCAGGATCGAGAAAGTTGCGCCGGCGATGATGGCGACGCTGCCGACGATGGCAAAAGCCCAAATCAGAAATTCGGCACGCAAATTCGTCTTGAGCGCGCGCACTGCGGCTAAGAAAGACAGTCCTGCGGGGCGCATCAAACAGTCTCGTCGTTTGCTCCGCAGTCTCCGAGTGCGCGCTTAAACCCAGTTTAATTCTGTCATATAGAAGCGCCCTTAGTTAATGCCGGGTTCTAGCGGTTCGAAGCTTTCGAAATGACGAGGTAGTGGCGTCAAAAGACGTACAATCGTGCAGCGCAGTCGCCGCACACTGGCAGCGCAGACCGCGCCAACAGTGCCCCAAACCTCGAAGGCGCATCCATCCAAGGACAGCCCATTTTCAAGCACCCGTCAAAATTGCGCCTCGGAATTTGCCAAAAATTTCCGAACGGCGGCGCCAAGGTTTCGTAGCGCGGCCGTTCACCTTGCGCGTGACACAATCTGAATCGCGATGACCATGCGGCAAGCTGTCGACTTTCAGATGATGTGGCGGTTTGTGATTTTTGCAATGTTCTGCATCGCGACAGCGTCAGCCACGGCGGCGGGCAAGGCGGATCCGCCGTTCGCGATGAAGGGAGACATCCCGGATTACGTCGCCTCGATGATCGAGCATACTTATGGGACCCACCAGCAATCGCGTTTGGTGATGCATCACGGCGACTGGACTCGCGTCGATACGACAGAAGGTGATTATAAGACGACGGCCTACTTCGCCGGAAACGCCTCGCTGGCGATCAATGAATTTGCCAAGGGTGTTGGCGATAGCAAGTACGTCGAAGTGGAACTGCACCCTATTCCAATTGGATGGGACACCGAGCCACGCAACACCAACGAGCGGGACAGCGTTCTAGGCGAAACATGCACTGTATGGAGCGCTGGGCGCGTGAAGCCTTCCTATTCAAGCGCGAAGTCCGAGAAACTCAGCTGTCTCACGGACGATGGGGTAGAGCTTTGGCGGCGTTTCGTTGGGTCATATCAAACTCTTTTTTCCACCGAGGCGACCAGCATTGAGCGCCGGCGGGTAACCGTGGACGACGTGCAGCCGCCACAAAAGCTGCTGGCGGTCGAGTGGTGGGACAAGGACGAGGAGAAGGCTTCACTATTCCATCCAGATTTCGAAGCCGTCTTCGAGGTACACGATGGCTTCCGCGACGTTATCCCCGAGAGCGGCAAGCAGACCGTCCGCACGATCCGGCGGCACTATCCGTGGACCTATGACGAAGAAAGAGTTGGTGGAGTCCTGAGCCGATTGACGATTTCACATGCTTCCGGGCGGATGCGATTGTGGTTCGCCGGCCCGAATGGAGCCGCCGAAAGATTCCTGTCGATCTCGCAATACCCTTCGACGCAACAGACAACTCCCAGACCGAATGGGAAAGCTATGGACCGGAGCGAAACGGTCCTGGGCGAACAATGCCATTGGTTCGATACAATGCCGGGCGCGGCAGACGCCGGCAGTGCCGAATGCCGAACAGATGACGGCATTCCGCTGAAATTGAGTTCATACGGGATGACAAGCCAGACGCTCGCGATAGCGGTAAGCCTGACACGCCGCCCGCTGACGCTGGACGACGTGAAGCCGCCGAAAGACATCCTGTCACTCGACTGGTGGACGAAGGACGCCCTTTCGCAAGACCGCTAGCCGACAGCACTACAAAACAGAACCGGCGGATCAGTTCATGATCCGCCGGTTCAATCACTTTCACCGAGTTAGGCTTACGCCTTGACCAGCGGCACCTTGGGCACCGTGCCGCGGCGCGGCGGGGTGTCGTTGCCGCCCGGCCCGCTTGGGCCCGAGCCGCCCGGCGGCTTCTTGCGCGGCGGGGAGCGGCGCTTCGGCTTGGCCTGGCGCGGCACCGGCAGCTTTTCCGCGCGCGGCTTCACCGGGCCTTCCGGATAATCGAAGCTGAGCTTGGAATTGCCGGCCTCGTCGGTGACGACGATGACGCGGACATGGCCGCCGCCCTTGAGCTTGCCGAACAGCACTTCGTCGGCCAGCGCCTTCTTGATGTGCTCCTGGATCACGCGCGCCATCGGGCGTGCGCCCATCAGCTCGTCATAGCCGTTGGCGATCAGCCACTGCGTCGCTTCGTCGGTGAGCTCGATCGTCACGTTGCGGTCGGCAAGCTGCGCTTCGAGCTGAAGCACGAACTTCTCGACCACCATGGCGATGATCTCGGGCGACAGATGCGCGAAGGTGATGATCGCATCGAGTTCGGTTGCGGAATTCCGGCGCGAACAGCCGATTGATCGCCTCCAGGTCCTCGCCTTCCCGCTTGCTGCGGGTGAAGCCGAAGGCGGCCTTGGCCATGTCGGAGGCGCCGGCATTCGTCGTCATGATCAGGATGACGTTGCGGAAATCGACCTGCTTGCCGTTGTGATCGGTGAGCTTGCCGTGATCCATGATCTGCAGCAGCACGTTGAACAGATCCGGATGCGCCTTCTCGATTTCGTCGAGCAGCAGCACGCAATGCGGATGCTGGTCGACGGCGTCGGTGAGGAGCCCGCCCTGATCGAAGCCGACATAGCCGGGCGGCGCGCCGATCAAACGCGAGATCGTGTGCCGTTCCATGTATTCCGACATGTCGAAGCGGGTCAGCTCGACGCCGAGCGTGGCGGCGAGTTGTTTCGCCACCTCGGTCTTGCCGACGCCGGTCGGGCCGGAGAACAAATAGCAGCCGATCGGCTTTTCCGGCTCGCGCAAGCCCGCGCGCGCGAGCTTGATCGAGGCCGACAAAGCCTCGATCGCCTTGTCCTGGCCGTAGACGACGCGCTTGAGCGTCTCCTGCAGGTTCTGCAAGACCTCGGCATCGTCCTTCGACACCGATTTCGGCGGAATGCGCGCCATGGTCGCGATCGTGGTCTCGATCTCCTTGATCCCGATCGTGCGCTTCCTGCGGCCTTCCGGCAGCAGCATCTGCGCCGCGCCCAACTTGTCGATCACGTCGATCGCCTTGTCCGGGAGCTTGCGGTCGTGGATGTAACGCGCCGACAATTCCACCGCCGCCTTGACGGCTTCGTTGGTGTATTTGAGCTTGTGATAATCCTCGAAGTAAGGCTTGAGCCCTTTGAGGATCTCGATCGCGTCGGCGACCGTCGGCTCGTTGACGTCGATCTTCTGGAAGCGCCGCACCAACGCGCGGTCCTTCTCGAAATACTGGCGGTATTCCTTGTAGGTAGTCGAGCCCATGCAGCGCACGGTGCCCGAGGCGAGCGCCGGCTTGAGCAGGTTCGACGCGTCCATCGCACCGCCGGACGTCGCGCCGGCGCCGATCACGGTGTGGATCTCGTCGATGAACAGGATCGCGCCCGGATAGGCTTCGAGCTCCTTGATCACCTGCTTGAGCCGCTCTTCGAAGTCGCCGCGATAGCGCGTGCCGGCGAGCAGCGTGCCCATGTCGAGCGCGAACACCGTCGAGTTGCGCAGCACCTCCGGCACTTCGGCGTGCACGATGCGGCGCGCCAGTCCTTCGGCGATCGCGGTCTTGCCGACGCCGGCCTCGCCGACGAACAGCGGATTGTTCTTCTGGCGGCGGCACAGCACCTGGATGGTGCGGTTGATCTCGGCCTCGCGCCCGATCAGCGGATCGATCTTGCCCTCGCGCGCCTTCTTGTTGAGGTTGACGCAATAGGCGTCGAGCGCATCGCCCTTCTTCTTCTGCTCGTCGCCGGATTTGCTGTCGCTGCCTTCTTCGTCGGAGCCGCGCGCCGGACGCGATTCCGAAAGGCCGGGCCGCTTGGCGATACCGTGGCTGATGTAATTGACCGCGTCGTAGCGGGTCATGTCCTGCTCTTGCAGGAAATAGGCGGCGTGGCTCTCGCGCTCGGCGAAGATCGCAACGAGGACGTTGGCGCCCGTCACCTCTTCGCGGCCCGACGATTGCACGTGAATGACCGCGCGCTGGATCACGCGCTGGAAGCCAGCGGTCGGCTTGGAGTTCTTCCGCGCCGTCGGTGACCAGATTGTCGAGCTCGGATTCCAGATAAGCGATCAGGCTGCGGCGCAGCTTTTCGAGATCGACATTGCAGGCCCGCATGACGGCGGCCGCGTCCTGATCCTCGATCAGCGCGAGCAGCAGATGTTCCAGCGTCGCATATTCATGGTGCCGTTCATTGGCGAGCGCCAAGGCCCGATGCAACGATTGTTCAAGACTGCGCGAGAACGTGGGCATTCTTCAATTTCCCATCATTTGTATTGGACGTGTTCCCTCACCCCGGAATCACTTCTTCTCCATGATGCACTGCAAAGGATGCTGATGTTTGCGGGCAAAGTCCATGACCTGCGTCACTTTGGTTTCGGCGACTTCATAGGTGAACACGCCGCATTCGCCGATACCGTGCTGATGTACATGCATCATGATCTGGTGCGCGGCTTCCTGATCCTTGTTGAAAAACCGCTCCAGCACATGCACGACGAATTCCATCGGCGTGTAATCGTCATTGAGCAGAAGCACGCGATAAAGATTCGGCCGCTTGGTCTGCGGCTTGGTGCGCGTGATGACCGCGGTGCTGGGACCGGTATTGCCGTTTTTCTTGCGATCGTCATCGCCGGCAAGCCGCGCCGGCGGCGCGCTGACGATGAGCCGGCTTTGCGCCCAAGCTTGCTTCTCTTCAATCGGCGGCATGGATCGGCCTGACTTCCAAACCTTCAGTCTGTCCCAGTTCGTTCGTGCCAAGTTTGTTCGCACCAAGTTCGTTCGTGACCCAGTCTGTTAATGCCTATCCCGGCGGCCAAGTTCGGCAACCAAGTTCGGCAACCAAGTTCGGTAACGCCGGCGCCGAATGCCCACCTACCCGTTAGGCTGGGTTCCCGGCTCACCTGCTTAAAGCTAGTGCGATTTGCGTGCCAAATCGAGAGTGAAGCGCACGCTGCCGAGGATTGGCTGTTGGCAGCCGCCGCTTGTGTCACAATTCCGCGCTTTGCCCGGATTTTGCCGGGCTTGCGGCTGACCAAGCCGGCCATAAACTGACGTTACATAGCCCACTCACCACACCAGCGGCGCCAACTTTAAGTGCGGGTGAGAATGTCAAATAGTGCGCTGGCTTACCGGTGCAAGTGGCGTCGCCGCACCGCGGCGAACCGCATCCGCGGACAACCTGCACGGTTCGCGGAAAATCACGCCGGAAATCGCTGCCAGTTGATAACCGAGCGCGCGGCAGATGATTGGTGGTTGTGGCCGACTCGGATATATCGCGGCCATTGAATGGGTACGACGGGAGGTCTTGATGGTGGTCGACCCACGGCGGTCCAGAATCCTGCGCGAGATGGAGCAGGAGTTCGTGCCGGACTACGACGCGGCGAGCATGCCGTCTGCCGACAAGCGCGCGGCCTACGCGCTTGAGCACATCGCGTTTCGCGTTTCGCGGATCGAAAGCCTTCTCGCCCGGCTGGTCACGGCGATCGAGTCCGCGATACCGAAAGCGTAAAAGCGATCGATCGCACCGCGACTGGACGCGGCATACGCCGCGTCCGCAGAGCTCATATTTCCGCTTATTTCTTCGCGAAGGCGCCTTCAAACGGCTTGTAGGCTTCCTTGGCCATATCGACGTAGAGCTCGCCGATCTTGGTCGCCTCGGCGACGAAATCCTCATACGAGGATTTCAGGAACGCGCTGTGCACTTCCATCGCCTTCTCCGGCGACTTGGCGCCGAGCAGCTTCTCCCAATGCGCGGCGGAATCCTCGACCGACTTCTTGGAATAGTCGACGATCTCGGCCGCGATAGCCTGCGCGCTCTTCGACCACATGCCAAACGATGACATGGCCATATCCATGCCGTCCTTGCCGAACTTCTGAAGATCTTCCGGTGCCATGACTTAACCCCTTGGGCGCTGCTGAGGGGAAATGGGGCAATGGTCGCCCTGAAATGGGCGCCTGCGCCCCCGGCCTTCTGCACGCTTTGCCATGAAAAGGCCTTTTGCAGCGGTAACAATAACTATAGTGCAGTGCACAAAAAATGCAACGGGTTTTAGCACAGTGCAGCATAAAGCAGCTACACAGCAGCGGCCCGGGAGTTGAGGGGTGCCACACGATTGGGCGCAGAGTCTGCTGAAAGGGGCCGTTTTTCGGCCATAAGCAGGTTCGAGCGCAGGATTGATTTACCCTTTCGCAAGGGGCCGCGCCTAAGCTTCCTGACCGTCTTGCTTATGGCACGGGTTATTTGCGGTAACTCTCTGTCGGAACTGGTCTTTCGCGGGGAAAGACCAGCGCCGGGAGAGATAAAAAGGGGCGGCTGCCGGCAAGACGTAAAGCTGGGGCGCACGTTCAGGGGATGGGGTTTTCGAGATGGCCTGGCTAAGTTCCGAAGCCCGTCGGGGGCTTCGTAGCGGTACCGTGGGTCTCGCCACAGCGGCGGTCGCGCTGACCATCACCAGCGACGGCGCCGACGCGCGGCGCCACCATCGCCTCCACGTCACCTATGTCCACGTCTCGCACGCCGGCCGCACGCACCATGCCGAGGCCCGCGGACGCCGCCATTCGCATTCCGAAGATTATTCACCGCCTGGCTCCTCGATCGTGGTCGACGCCAATAGCGGCGCCGTTCTCGAGGGCTCGAACCCGGACGCGCTGCGCCACCCGGCCTCGCTGACCAAGGTGATGACGCTCTATCTGCTGTTCGAGCGGCTCGACTCCGGCAAGATGCGGCTCGACACGCCGCTCAAAGTCTCCGAGCACGCCGCCGACCAGGATCCGACCAAGCTCAATCTCAAGCCCGGCTCGACCATCACCGTCGAAGACGCCATCAAGGGCATCGTCACCCGCTCCGCCAATGACGCCGCCGTCACCATCGCCGAGAATATCGGCGGCGACGAAGACGGCTTCGCGCGGATGATGACGGCGAAGGCGCGCGCGCTCGGCATGACGCGCACCGTCTATCGCAATGCGTCCGGCCTGCCGGATGACGAGCAGAACACCACCGCGCGCGATCAGGCGCTGCTCGGCCGCGCCATCCAGGACCGCTTCCCGCGCTACTACAAATTCTTCTCCACCGAATCCTTCGTGTTCCACGGCGAGGCGATCCACGGCCACAACCACCTGCTCGGTTCGGTCGATGGCGTGGACGGCATCAAGACCGGCTTCACCCGCGCGTCCGGCTTCAACCTCTTGACCTCGGTGCATCGCGACGGCCATTTCCTGGTCGCCGTGGTGATGGGCGGCCACTCTTCGTTCGAGCGCGACGCGCATATGCGCGATCTGATCTCCTCGCACATCAAGGAAGCCTCGCTGCGCCGCACCGCGCCGATGATCGCGGAATCCGGCGAGACCCAGCAGGTCGCCTTCACCCGGGCTCCGATGGTGTCCGCGCCGATGGTCGCGACGCCGGTCTCGGCTCCGATCGCACGTGCCGCCGATCCGACGCCGACCGCGACGGTCAACGCCAATGCGCGCGTCGCCTCGGCGGCGGGCACCAATGACATGCGCCCGTCGGTCGGCTCCAACGATCCGATCCGGCCGATGCTGGTGCGCACCGTGACCTTCCGCACCGCGCCGATGCAGACTTCGGGAATGGCGCCGATGCCGGCGCTGGTACAAGTGCAGCAACAAGCGCCGCAGCAAGTCGCGCAGGCGCTGCCGCAGCCGGTCGCGCCGCAGCCTCTCGCAGCACCCGTTCCGCCCGCCCCTGCTCCCGCCGCGCCGCAGGCCCTGCCGCAGCCGGCTCCGGTCCAACAGGCCGTTCAACTTCCAGCGCCGATGCCGCTGCCGAATCCAGCGGCACCGCAGCGCCCGGTGGAGGTCGCCTCCGCCGAACCGGTCCCGCAGGTTGCCGCGCCGCAAACCGTTGTGCCGCAGACCGTTGCGCCTAAAGTCGCCGCGGTCGCAGCGCCCGCCCCGGTCGCCGCTCCGGCTCAGGTCGCGCCCGCGCTGATCGAGACCGCCAGCGCCGCGCCGGCGCCGCAGTTTCAATCGCCGGTCCAGCAGCAGGTGCAGACCGTGTCGGCTCCGACGGCAGCCGCCATCCACGCGCATGGCGGCTGGCTGATCCAGATCGGCGCCTTCGACGACGAGGACCAGGCCCGGCAGCATCTGATCACGGCGCAAGTGAAGGTGCGCACGGCGCTCGCCGGCACCGACCCGTTCACCGAGCGGGTCCAGAAGGGCGACAAGGCGCTCTACCGCGCCCGCTTCGCCGGCTTCGACAAGTCGACCGCCGAGAGCGCCTGCAAGGAGCTCAAGCGCAGCGATTTCCAGTGCATGGCGCTGAAGGACTGAGGCTTTTCAAACTGTGATCCGTCATGGCCCGGGCATAGCCGTTCGAAGAACGGCTCGCTTCGCTCGCCTATGTCCCGGCCATCCACGTCTTCGGCCCCCCGCATAAACGCTAAAGCAACCATTCCCCGTCATGATCCCTGCATCTTTGCGAGGGTTAGTTCGGGGTACCTCAGCGATGGCGGCGAAGCAGAATATCCTTGGCTTCATTGACGCGGGCGGCGAGGTACGTCGTCCCCCCTTGGTCGGGATGGAATTTCTTCATGAGGGTGCGGTGGGCGTGGGCGATGGCCTGCGCGTTCGCCCCGGGCTCAATGCCAAGGACCTGATAGGCCTCCTGTTCAGTCATTTTGGTGCTGCCCGGCGGCCCGGCAAAGCCGCGCCCCGGACCCGCATCGCGCTGCGCGTATTCACGCCCGGCGGCCGCCCTGCTGTCCGCATCAGCTGCAAATAGCCGCCGCCAGGCCGGCGAGACCTGCGCCATCAGATAGATTCCGAACGAGCCGGCGACGACCGCAAGGCCGAGATCGCCGCGGAACAGCAGCAGCGCTGCGCCGAGCAGCGCCAAGGTCGCCGTCCAGCGCTGGCGATTGGCATTGATGCGGCCGGTCTTTTGGCCCGCCCAGAACAGGAACGCGAGCACGATCGCGCCGATAAGCAGAAGAGGCATGGCGCCTATATAGCAGCTTCAGCGCCGCCGTCATTGCGAGGAGCGGCAGGAGCCCCCTCACCCTGTCCCTCTCCCGCAAGGGGAGAGGGGACGCAGTTTTGCGCGCCTTATCCGTCTCTCCGCTGCGGATGATTTGGACCAAGAGGAGGTGATGGCGCGGCCGCAAACTCCTCCCTCTCCCCTTGCGGGAGAGGGATGGGGTGAGGGGTTTCAGCCTTGCGGCCGCTGCTCGGCGTCATTGCCCTAAATATCCGCCAGCAGATCGTGGATCTCGAGCGGCTTGCCGGCCTGTGCGGTCCATTCGGCCCGCGCCGCCGCGCGCCGCTTGCCGCGCTCGTCGATCGGCAGCTTCAGCGCATCGATCAGCGCCTTCACTTCGTCGCGGGCCGTGACATGCGAGGTGGTCGGCCGCAACCCCAGCGTATCCTCGTTGAGATCGTCGAGCGCAGTCAGCCCGCGCGGGAAGAATTCGCGATAGACCACACGTTCCGCGAAACCGTCGATGCCGCGGAAGCCGAGCTGCTTGGCGAGCCCCTCGACGCCCTCGCCGACCAGCCGGCGGTTGCGCGAGCCCAAAGTCGACAGCCGGTTGCGCACCACGATCCAGTCGGTCAGCCCGCCGTCGACCAGGCGGCGCTGGCGGCGCGCCTCGCGCACCATTTCGGCGTAATGGCTCACGCCCGAGACCTCGAACGTGGTCGCGTCGATGACGCCGAGCACGTCGAAATCGACAAAGCTGTCGTTGAGCGGCGTCACCAGCGTGTCGGCCATCGAATGCGCCAGCCGCATCAGGTAGGAATCCGAGCCCGGCGTGTCGATGACCACGAAATCGTGGCTCTGCTCGACCTTGCTCACCGCGTCGGCGAAGGCTGAGAATTCCTGCTGCTCGACGGCCTCGAGATCGGTGCCGAAGCCGCGCGCCACGCAATAATGCTCCGGCACATGCAGCGGCAGCTTGCTCCGCGCCGCCCAATCGCGGCGGTTCTCGATGTAATGGGTGAAGCTTTTCTGCCGCGAATCCAGATCGATGGTGGCGACGCGCTGTCCGGCCTGCAACAGCGCGACCGCGATATGCATGGCGGTGGTGGACTTGCCCGAACCGCCCTTTTCGTTACCGAGGACGATGACATGCGCCGAGACCGGCCTGCCGACATCCGCCTGCATCAACATGGGAGACGAAACCCTCTGGGGGACGCATTCCCTTGAACTTACTACGCTGCGACCTGCGATTTGGTTTTGTTGTCTGGCGCAAGGCGTAAGGTCAAGATACAGCATCGTCTGCAACAAGTTAATCGTAAACCGTCACCGCACTGCGAAAACGCCAAACAGTGTGTTCGCCCGGCAACGAAAGTCGCTGCAATTGAATTGGTCTTTCCCTATCCGCGTGTCCGCATGTCCAAGATAACCAAGTCGCCAACCAAGCCGCGTCCGTCCCGTCACGCGTCAAATGACGCGCCCGGTCATCTGAGCGTCGTCAAGACGCTGCCAAAATTGACCGCCGCCGTCGCCGAGATCCGCGCGGCCGGCGAGACGCTGGCGCTGGTGCCGACCATGGGCGCGCTCCATGCCGGGCATTTCGCGCTGGTCGAGCAGGCGCAGGCGCGTGCCGGCCGCGTCGCGGTCTCGATCTTCGTCAACCCGACGCAATTCGCCCCGCACGAGGACCTCGGCACCTATCCCCGTACCTTCGCCGCCGACCGCGATGCGCTGGCCAATATGGGCGTCGACCTGATCTGGGCGCCCGACGTCGAGACCATGTATCCGGAAGGTTTTGCCACCCGCATCGTGCCCGAGGGCCCGGCCAGTGTCGGCCTCGAGGACAAGTTCCGCCCGCACTTCTTTTCCGGCGTGGCGACCGTGGTCGGCAAGCTCCTGATCCAGTGCACGCCGGATTTCGCGATGTTCGGCGAGAAGGATTTTCAGCAGCTCAAAGTGGTGACGCAACTGGTGCGCGATCTGTCGCTGCGCACCAAAATCGTCGGCGTCCAGACCGTGCGCGAAGTCGACGGCCTCGCGCTCTCCTCGCGCAACGCCTACCTGTCGGACGCCGAGCGCGCCGTGGCGCCCGCGCTCCACCGCGTGCTCAAGGAATGCGCCACCGCGATCGCCGCCGGCAAGCCGATCGGCCCGGTGCTGCGCCACGGCCGCGAGGCGCTGACCAAAGTCGGCTTCGTGCTCGACTATCTCGAAGCCCGCGACGCCGAGACGCTGGTGCCGGTCGGCACCTCACGCTCGGGCAAGATCAGGCTCTTGGTGGCGGCGCGGATTGGGACGACGCGGCTGATCGATAATGTGGGGGTGTAGGATTTCTCGCGGCCTTCGCGCTCTCACCGCGTCACCACCGGGCTTGACCCGGTGGTCCATGCTGACTTGCCGACCGCGCAAGCGGCTGTATTCTGCACTGCGTCAAGATCGTTCGGGTTCCAGCAAGATCTCAATCATTCGATCGATGACATCGTCTAGGGCCGATCCATTCGGAAATGCAATCTGATTGTCTGGATCCCGTTCCCAATAACCCTTCGCGTGTTTTCGATAGCCGATGATGCGATAGCTACCGTCCTTCTCTTCGATGGTCCAAGTCACGGCAACGCGCGCAAACTCTGACCAGTTCTTGACGCCCGCATATTTGAGCAGAATGGGTTTCGGATATTTGCCACCCGAGAAATGCGGGGTTGTCGGATTACCCTGGGCAATGGTAGCGCGAATCGCAGCGCGAACGCCTTCAGTATTCGAAATGGGCACGACAGCGACCGGCTCAATGTTGCGATACAGACCGGCCTCCACGATCCCTGTCGTCGGCAAGTAGAGGACGCCTTTGCGCAGATACAGATGCCAATCCATGATAGCTCCTAAAACGCTGTGACAATAAGATCGACACCCAAAGCCGCGCCTCTTCTTCGCGCCGCCTCGATGGCAGCTCGTTGCAATTCCGTCATGCTGCCCTTTGGAACAGCAAGACTCACTGCACGTCCCTTGATCGCCGAAAACTCGACTTCATCATCGCCCCACTGAGCGCCCGCAAATCCCGCAACGTCATCGATGCATTTGTTCATTCGATAAGCTAAGCGCGCCGCATTTTGGTAGGTAGCAGCCCCTAAATCGATGGACTTTATGCTCGTCACAATTCCATTCACGAATTTATCAATGACAGGAAAATTCGGATGGAGAGTGCGACCTAACTCTTCTTCAAAATCACCGCCCTCGTTTCGCCCATCCCCATTTCCATGCTTGGGATGGAAGTTCGCCAGAGCTTGCGAATCATATTGACGTTGTCTCATTATCAGGGACAATCGTCAATAAAAAGGTTACGTTACTTTGTCCGCCATATGAAGAAATCTGAAAACAACCACAAATTGGGCATCCACGCGCTTGACATTCGTCACTAAACAGTTACATGCCCACCATCCCGCTCACGTCAGGGCGCTTTCCGGAGGCATTCCTGAAGGCGGAGCGGGTGCGGTCCCGCGGACGGATTTGCAGTCCGTTCCCGGGCGGCTTTGGGCATCAGCCGCCGGCAAGCGTGGCCGGCTGTGAGGTGCTCACTGGACTGGGACAGGTAGGAGTGGGTAACGCCCACTTAGCGAACTAATCGTGGCGGCCGCGTCCCAGGAAGCATGGCCTGAAGCTGGACGGAGATGTTCCGACATCTCCAGCAAGAGCCGCGGTGGAACGCCGACAGGCGAGCGCGTGTGAAAGCACGCGCTGCCGCGCGAAAGCGCGGTGCGGTTGGACTACGCGTCTGCCGGCGTTCCGCTTCCCTTTCTTTCGTTTTTCCGATCGTTGGTTCTTTCAATCTTCATTGCCGGGCATAGCCGTTCGAAGAACGGCGTCACTTCGTTCCGCCTACGTCCCGGCAATCCATGCGGCAGCGAAACGCGATCAAACTTTTCGGACCGCATCTCGCCAACCGCGAGTCAGCATGGACCACCGGGTCAAGCCCGGTGGTGACGCGGAGAAGGCGTGACCGTCGCACATTGGCGTCGAAGTTTTCGCGCGCGCATCGCGTCGCGCGAACGGGTGCGCTTGCCCAAGAAAGGAAACGAGAAAGAAGGATTACGATGCCAAGCCCCTCGCCCAGCGCGCACAGCCCATTGCCGAAAGACTGGGACGCACGCTTTACCGCCGAGGCCGCGAAGCTGCGGCTGCACTATTGCAACCTGTTCAAGTTCTGGAGCGACTGCCGCGACAAACGCTGCCGGCGGCAGCGGCGCTGCTGCGGCGACAGCAACGAATGCCTCAAGCGCCGCATCGACGAGATTCCGCGCATGGAGCAGTTTCAGGCGCAGCAGGCGATGCTGGCCGCAACGCCGAAGCAGGCCGGCGGCGCAGAACGTGCCGTGCGGCAGTTGATGCCGTACGATGTGATCGAGCCCGAACCGCCGCCACAAGGACTTCACCCTCCCCTGCAGGGGGAGGGTCGCGTCCTGAAAGGACGCGGGGTGGGGAAGTGAACGGCGCACGAACAAATACGCCGCGCGCACCTCCCCTTCCGCCGCGCGTGGCGCGGCTGCCTCCCCCTGCAGGGGGAGGCGTAGATCACGCGGTCTTCAGCGGGTCTTTCACGTTCGGAAAGGTCTCGAACTCCTTCGCCCACAGGTGCCCGTCGATCTTCTCGACCTTGCGCATGTAGATGTTGGAGACGATGTCGCGGGTCGCGGCGTCGCACGAGATCGGGCCGCGCGGGCTTTCGAACGCCATGCCCTTCATCGCTGCGATCAGCTTGTCGCCGTCGGTGTCGCCGCCGGTCTTCTCCAGCGCCTTGGAGAGCAGACGCAGGCCGTCATAGGCGCCGAGCGAGGTGAAGTCGCCGCGCATATTGTTGAGCTTGGTGAAGTCGGCCTGATACTGCTTGTTCAGCGGCGAATCGTGCGCCGCCGTGTAATAGCCGGACGTGATCAGCCCGATCATCTGATCGCCGGCATTGTCGAGGCTGTCGTCGTCGCACAGATCGCCCGGCCCGAAGATCTTGATGCCGGTCTGGGCCGAGGCCCTTCTCGGCGAATTGCCGGGTGAAGACCGGCGCCAGCGGGCCCGGGAAATAGATGAAGGCGGAATCGGGCTTGAGATCGGCGATGCGCTGCAAGGGCGGCGCGAAATCCGGGCTCGACAGCGGCACGCGCAGCGTTTCGATGACCTCGCCGCCAAGCTGCGTGAAGCGCGTCTTGAACGCCTGCTCCGCTTCGGTGCCCGGCGCCCATTCGTTGACCAAAGTGACGACGCGCTTGCTGCCGTTCTTGATCGCCCATTCGGCGCAGATCCAGGCCTGCGGCGCGATGATGAAGCCGACGCGCGCGAAATACGGCGACTTGGTCGTGGTGATCGAGGCGCCCGAGCTCAGGCAGATCGTCGCCTTCTTCGCTTCGGTGACGAGCTGCGCCACCGCCAGCGTGCACGGCGTGATGCCGACGCCGACGACATCGACCTTGTCGTTGACGATCATCTCCTGGACGATGCGGCGGGCATTGTCGGGATTGCCGGAATCGTCGCGGATCAAGAGCTCGATCTTGCGGCCGCCCACCATGCCGTCGTTCTGCGCCAGATAGACCTTGAACGCGCCGCCGAGCAGCTTGCCGACCGCGGCAAAGCCGGCGCCGGTCAGCGGCATGCTGACGCCCATCTTGAGCGGCGCATCGGCGGCGATCGCCGGCCGCGGAAAGCTTTTGGTCAAGACACCGGCCGCGGCACTCGCGGCGATGCCCTTCACGACGCTACGACGACGCAACATAATTCCCTCCCTCGTGTTCGTTATCCCCTCCCCCTTGTGGGGAGGGGAAGGGGTGGGGGTCGGGAGGCAACAAACAAACGCAGACGTCCTTTCAAGCTCGTCTTCGCTGCGCGTTACCTCGCGACCCCCACCCCGGCCCTCCCCACAAGGGGGAGGGAGAAAAAGTCAAACCAGCTCGCGCTCCAGATGCGGAATCTCCGGCCGCTCACCTCGCGCCTTTCCGCTGATCGGCGGCCGCGGCAGTTTGGCGGTGCCCTTCTCCATGACGAAATTGTGCTCCAGCGAATACCACGGCGCCTTGACCTTGGGATCGCTTGGACACGCGCCATCGTGACGCACGTAATTGCCGATCAGATGACGCGTCACGCCGAACTGCGAGTCGGTCTCGATGTTCGGATCGCTCGGATCGTAGACCTGCGAGATCAAGGTCTTGAAGCCGGGCTTATAGACCAGAAAGTGCAGATGCGACGGGCGCATATTGTGCCGCCCCGCCGCGCGCAGGAGTTCGCCGGTCGGGCCGTCGATCGGGATCGGATAACCGGCGGGCTTTATCGAGCGGAAGGAAATGTGGCCGTCCTTGTCAGTGGTGAACTGGCCGCGCAGATTCATGTCGGCCTGCACCGGATCCTGGTTCTCGTAAAAGCCTTCGGTCGAGGAGTGCCAGATGTCGACCTTGGCGCCTTCGATCGGCTTGCCCTGTGTGTCCTTGAACCAGGCATCGACGAACAGTTCTTCGCCCGGCGTCGGCGAGCGGATGATGCTGTCGCCATTCTTGGTCGGTGGCGAATCCATGCGCCAGAACGGGCCGAGCATATTCGCGTCGGTCTCGGTCTGGCCGCGATCGCCGTTGTTGAGCAGGCAGACCAAAGGCGACAGACCGAGCGAGCCCGACATCAGCACCGCTTCGTTATGCGTCGCGTTGCTCTTCTTGGCCGATCGCGTTGATAAAGGCGGCGGCGGCATGAAATTCCTCTTCCGTCAGCTTCACCTCGCGGGCGAATTCGTGCAGGTGGCGAATGAGCGCGGCCATGATTTCGCGCAGCCGCGGATTTTTGATCCGCTCGTATTCGGCCAGCACGGCCTTGGTGACGTCTTTCTCACTTTCGATGATCATTCATCCTGCTCCGCGGCGTTTTGTGAGCCCGGTCACGAGCTTGCGCCGTTAACTGGCAGTTTAATTCATCGCTTTGGAAAGCGCCAATCGGCAGGAAACATACGGCCATGCGCCAGTGAGGCAGCCGGAAGGCCGTCAAATTGGGTCATTGATTGGGTCTTGGCCCACTTCGATCGGGCCGATTTATATTTCGGCCAGGCCGATTTATATCGGACCGAACTACATCAGCCCCAATTCGCGCAATTCGCGCCGCAGCGTGTCCGGCATGGCGGCCGTGCCCTTGTCGCGCTTGCCGAGATCGGGCGGCGCGTCCTTGACGGCGAGATAGCGCCAGCCCTGGAAGGCGCGATAGGGCCGCGGCTCAACCAAAACGGGCTTCGGCTCGAGCACGATGCCGCAGCGGCCGATGCCGTCCTTGTCGACGAAGGGCCGCACGTCCTTGATCACCTGGCGGCACATGATCTCGCCGCGGATCACCCAATAGAGCGAGCCGCCGTCGGTCAATTCCTCGGCGCGCTTGGGCACCATGCGGGTGCGATGGATGTGCTCGGGCTTCTCGCGGCGCTTTCGCTTCTCTCTGAGCTTCTGCTTTGATCCAGTCTTCGAGGTCCTGGATCGAATCCGCGCCGACGCAAAGCTTAATCAGGTTCAAGGCCATGCTTTATTGTACCGCCTTCTTGTCCGGTTCGAGCACCATGATTTCGGCGCCTTCCACAACTTGTGCGCCGACAGCTGCTGCCACTTTCGTGACCGCGCCGTCGAACGGCGCGCGCAGCGTGTGCTCCATCTTCATCGCCTCAATCACGGCAAGACGTTGGCCGGCGGTCACGCGATCCCCAGGCTCCGCCAAAATTTCCAAAACCTTGCCGTGCATCGGCGCCTTGATCGCGCCATCGTGACTGCCTTCGGCGCCCGCAGCCGTCGAAAAATCCTTCAGGTGCACCTTGGTCTGCCGGCCGTTGCGCAGGACATAAGCCTCGCCGTGGCTCTCGAACACCCTGGCATCTCCCGCCGCCGGCACGCCGCCGACTTCGACCGTCGCACCCCAGGCGCCATAGCTGATGGTCGCGGTCTCGCTCTCGCCTTCGGCCACGATCGGCAAACTGACCGCGCGCGTGCCGCCGAGCTGGAAGCCGTCGCGCGCATCCCAAGGAGAAGCGAAATCCGGCTGCGGCTCGTCGGAGCTCGCCGCTTCGTGCTTCTGAGCGAGCAGAAAGGCGGCACCGCGCGCCGCGGCGGCCTGGTCGAGCGGCTGCGGCACCGCGCCAAGCGCCGCGAGATTGCGCTCGATCAAGCCGGTATCGACTTTGCCCTCACGGAATTCGCTTGCACCGCACAGCTTGCCGAGAAACGCCAGATTGCTGCGCGGGCCCGCGATCAGCGTGTGCGCGAGCGCGTCCTCGAGCTTGTCGATCGCCTGTTCGCGGGTGTCCGCATGCGCAATGAGCTTTGCGATCATCGCATCGTAATACGGCGAAACCTCCCCGCCCGCCTCGACGCCGGAATCGACGCGGATGTCTTTGGGAAATTCCAGCGCCACGATCTTGCCGGTCGACGGCAGAAAGCCGTGCTCGGGATCCTCGGCATAAAGCCGCGCCTCGACGGCGTGGCCGTCGAGCCGCACCTCGTCCTGCGTCAGCGCGAGTTTCTGGTTGGCGGCGACGCGGAATTGCCATTCGACCAGGTCGAGGCCGGTGACGGCTTCCGTCACCGGATGCTCGACCTGCAGCCGCGTGTTCATTTCGATGAACCAGAAACCATCCGCGCGCAGTCCCTTCGATCCGTCGGCGACAAACTCGACGGTGCCGGCGCCGGCATAGCCGACCGCCTTCGCCGCCTCGACCGCCGCGCCGCCGATCTTGGCGCGCAGCTCCGGCGTCATGCCCGGCGCGGGCGCCTCCTCGATCACCTTCTGATGCCGCCGCTGCAGCGAACAGTCGCGCTCGCCGAGATAGATCGTATTGCCGAAGGTGTCGGCGAAGACCTGCACCTCGATGTGGCGCGGCGACAGGATGTATTTTTCGACCAAGACGCGGCCCGAGCCGAACGACGATTGCGCCTCGCGCACCGCACCTTCGAGCGCGGCATCGAAATCGGCGTGCTTGTCGACGCGGCGCATGCCGCGGCCGCCGCCGCCCGCCGCCGGCTTGATCAGTACCGGATAGCCGAGCTCGTAGGCTTTCTCCTTGAGGAATTTCGCGTCCTGCCGCTCGCCGTGATAGCCGGGCACGACCGGCACCCGCGCCTTTTCCATCAGCGCCTTGGCGTGATCCTTCTGCCCCATGGCGCGGATCGCCGCCGGCGGCGGGCCGACAAAGACGATATTGGCCTTGGCGCAGGCCTCGGCGAATTCGGCGTTCTCGGACAAAAAGCCGTAGCCGGGATGAATGCACTGGGCATTGGCCTTCTTCGCGGTCTGCGATCAGGCGATCGATGTTCAGATAGCTCTGCCGCGGCTCGGCCCCGCCGATCAGATAGGCCTCGTCGCAACTGCGCATATGCAGCGCGCCCTCGTCCGCGGTCGAATAGACCGCGATGGTGCGCAGCCCGAGGCGTTTCGCGGTGCGCGCGATGCGGCAGGCGATCTCGCCGCGATTGGCGATCAGGACGGAATTGAACATGGCAAGGCTGCAGGGTGGTTGGCATGGCCCGCGCATCCTAGCGGCGCTGCTGTCGCTCGCTAGAGGGCTTGCGGCGATATTCGAGCCAAAGCGCGAAAGCGGGTTATTGCGCGGCGCCGCCTGCGGCGCGAACGGCGTGAGCTGAACCGGCATGCCGGCGAGCGGCACGCCGCCTCCTCCCGCGCTTGCTGCCGGCGCGGCGGCAGCCGGAGCCGCGGGCGCAACCGCTGGCCGCGCGCTCTGCGCCGGTTGCGGCGAAGCGAGCGTGGCGCCGGGATTCCAGACCGGATCGACCGGCGCAGCCGGCGGAGCCGAAGCGGTCGTCTGCGGCGCGCTTGCGCCGGCGGATTAGCGGCCTGCTTGCGCTTGTTCTTGGACGAGTTGTTGGCGGACCCCGCCTTTTCCGCGCCGGGTTGCCCCGGCATCGGCGGCATGGTCATCGGCCCAGCCACTTTGGCGCTCGACTGCTGGCCGGCATTGACCGCGGCCACCGCGCTTTGCGGCGTGACCGGGCCTTTCGGCTCCGGATTCATGATGCTGACCGCGGGGATCGAATCCGCGGACGGGAAATCGATATTGACGGGCTTGCGCGGCGCGCTGGGCTCGGGGGTTTGCGCCGCAACCGTCGTCGGCGCGAACGGCGCGGCTTCGGCGATCGGCGTGCCGGGCGCCTGCGCCCAGGCGGTGATATAATGATCGAGATAGTGGTCGAGCGTCTGGCCGCTGAGATTGGCGCGTACCCTGCTCGGATCGGAGAGCAGCGACCAGCGCCTTGCATTTCTCGCTGCTGCAGCCGTCGCGCTTCGCCAGCGTATGGGCGACAAAGCCGAAGCGGTCGGTTTCGAGCCCGCGCCGCAGCGGCACCAAAGCGGTGTCGATATTGCCGCCGCCGCGCTGCACATAGGTGGTCATGTCGGCAAGAAGCGCGAGCCGCGCCGCGACGTAGGTGGTCGCCGTCGCCACGCTCACCGGAGAAGCGAACAGCGCCCGCTCGCAGGCCGCTTCGACATTGTCGCCGGACAAGCCGTCGAGGCAGGCCAGCGGCGAACCGGGTTGAAGCGCCCGGATATTGAGTTGCGCGGCCCGGGTTTCGAGATCGCGCCGCTCGGCAGCGCGATCGCGCGCGCCGGCGGCGTTGAGGAACGCCCAAGCCAGCGTGCCGCCGAGAATCGCGCCGACCACGACCACGCTGACGCGCGCCACGGTGCGCGTGCGCGTCCAGTCGAACGCAAGAGCACAGACGAAAACGAGAAGCGCCGCCGATCCGGCGGCGACCCACAGCCGAAGCGCAGAATTACCGACGTCGGGATCAAGACCGAACATCAACCCCCGCCCCCGATGCCGCCGCCTTTACGCGGACCAGCAACCGCATCCCCCTGTCGCGGCAACTTCCCAGCAGCAAACCTATCGCAGCAAACTATGGCACGGGCGCGGCGCGGCGAATGCCTAGTCACGCGTCATCCGAGCCGGAAACCGGTTCCCTCGGTTCAGGATCATGCCCTAACGGTCGAGCTCGAGCTGGCTTTCTTTGGCAACGCGCTCGAAGGCTTCGCCGGGATTCTTGATCCGGTACTGATAGTCATCGCCGTCCGACGGCAACAACCGCACCACCTGATAGCTGCCGCTGGCGCCCGGCCGGCTGATCGGGCTCGACGTGTAGGACACGGTCTGGCCGACCCGGAATTTGTGGGCGCGCACCGGATTGAGCGCCGTCACGTCGGTGACGGAGATCGAGGCAACTTCCGACGAAACGATTTTTTCGGTTTCGGGCAGCCGTACGACCCGCGACAGCGACAAGATCGCGCTGCCCTTGGCCACCACCTTGGCGCCCGCCGCCATTTTGGCGCTGGCAGCCATTTTGTTGGCGCTAGCAGCCCTGGCCGCCACGATTTTCGCTGCGGCAATCTTGGTGGCGCTCGAAACCGTCCTTGTCGTCGACTTTTTCGCGCTGGCGGCGGTCTTGTTCGCGGCAGGCGCGGCTTTGGCCGCGCTCGTCGGCGCCGATGGCTTCACGGCCTGCCGGGAGGCAGTCTTATGCGAAGCCGCAGTGCGAGTGGACGCCTTGCGAACTGTTTGACTCCGACCCGTCTTGGGACTTGCTTTCGGACTTGCCTTTGAAGCCGCCCTGACTGGCCGTTTCTTCTTGACTAAACGCTTGTTCATGGAACCGACTATATCATTCGAACTAACAACTGAGCAAAAAATATAGTGCTTAAAAACGCTCTTTGCAGCCCTCGAACGTGCGGATGATTAAGATCGGCGGATTTGATAAGAATCAACGTGTTAGGTGGGGTTCTTGATTTTAGCTTGCAGCCTTTTTTCGGTTACCCTTGGCGCTGCCAGCGGCCACCCTCGTCGGCCTTCCAATACGTCACCTCGGTACCCTCGGATTTGGCCTTGCTCCAGCGCGCCCGAGCGGCCTCGAGAGCGTCCGGATCGTCGCCGTCGAACAGCATCACGATGCGCTCATAGCCGGCGGTGTTTTGCGTCAGATCCGCGCCGTCGACCAGGAAACGGACCGCGGCCCGGTTGGGATTTTCCTCGCTCGCGATGAGCACGATCGGCTGCTCCGCCGCTTCGGGATCGCGCCAGGTGCCGTGAGGGAGAAAACTGTCGTCGCGCCAGGTCCACAGATGCGCGTCGAGGGCTTCAACACGTTCTTCGGAGGACGCTTGCACGACGACACGCCAGCCGCGTTCGAGCGATTTTTGCAACAGCGCCGGCAGCACCTGTTCCGGCGTCTGACCCTTGAGCTGATAGAACAGCATCTGCGTCATGCGAGGTTCCTCGGGCCGCCCTCACCGCTCGTAATATTCCTCGACCAGGTGATCGAGCAGCCGCACCCCCCAACCCGAGGCCCAGCTCTTGTTGATCTCGGTCTGCGGCGATCCCATCGCGGTGCCGGCGATGTCGAGATGCGCCCACGGCGTCTTGCCGACGAACCGCTGCAGTAATTGCGCCGCCGTGATCGCGCCGCCCCAGCGGCCGCCGGTATTCTTCATGTCGGCGAATTTGGAATCGATCATCTTGTCGTATTCCGGACCGAGCGGCATGCGCCACACCCGCTCGCCGATCGCCTCGCCGCATTTGGTCAGCCGCTCCGACAATTTGTCGTCGTTACTGAACATGCCGGCATATTCCTGGCCGAGCGCGACGATGATGGCGCCGGTCAGCGTCGCGAGATTGACCATGAATTTCGGCTTGAAGCGCTTGTTGACGTAATGCAGCACGTCGGCGAGCACGAGGCGGCCTTCCGCATCGGTATTGATGATCTCGATGGTCTGTCCCGACATGGTCTTGACGATGTCGCCCGGCCGCTGCGCCTTGCCGTCCGGCATGTTTTCGACGAGACCGATCGCGCCCACCGCATTGACCTTGGCCTTGCGGGCGGCGAGCGCGCGCATAACGCCGACGACGCAAGCGGCGCCGGCCATGTCGCCTTTCATGTCCTCCATGCCCGCCGCCGGCTTGATCGAAATGCCGCCGGTGTCGAAGCACACGCCCTTGCCGATAAAGGCGACCGGCTCGCTGCCGCGCTTGCCGCCGTTCCAGCGCATCACGACGAGGCGCGAGTCATGAACGGAGCCTTGACCGACGCCAAGCAGCGCGCCCATGCCGAGCTTACGCATGGCCGGAACATCGAGCACTTCGACGGTCACGCCGAGCTTCGACAGGCCGCTGACGCGGCGGGCGAATTCGATCGGATAGAGCACATTGGCCGGCTCGTTGACGAGATCGCGCGCGACCACGACGCTTTCGGCGATCCCGGACGCCTTGGCCCAGGCCTTTTCGACCGCAGCCGGCCCGGCGCAGGCGAAATTGACCTCGACCTTGTCGGCGCGCGCATCGTCGTCTTTGCGCTTGGTCTTGTAGAGGTCGAACGCATAGGCGCGAAGCCGCGCGCCCAGCGCCAGATCGGCGACCTGATTGGCCTTCAGCGGGCCGGAGCCGGATTCGGCGAAGATCGTCGCGGCCGGCGCCGAGCTTGGCACCTTGCCCATCGCGATGCCGCCAAGTTTGACGATGTCGCGGGACTTCAACTCGCTATCCTTGCCGGTGCCGATCACCACCACCCTAGGTACGTTCAGCCCGGTCGGCGCGATGATGTCGAGGCTCGAACCCTGCTTGCCGGTAAACCGGTCGGCGGTCGCCGCGCGCCGAACGAGATCGCCCAGCGGCGCCAAGGTCCGCTGGGTCGCCGGACCGAATTTGAGGTTCTCCTCACAGAACACAATAAGAACGCCGTGCGGGCGCGCGAGGGGCGTGAAGCCGAATTTGAGAGCGGCGGGCATCAGACAACCTTTGGTTTGATCGATTTACGGAAAACCGTGCAGTGCCATGTGGATGCCGTTCGATTCCGCTGGAACTCGGATGGACCACAGGGTGAACGCTTGGGATCAGTTCGCGAACATTTGCCGTCCTGGACGAGGCCCGGCCGGGCGTCGCGGCGGCGAACACGCAATCCGGGCCGCAAAACGAGGCCAAGCACCCCGTTATGACGCGGAGCTGCAGCGCCGTGCAAAGCGTCCCCTTTTGGGAGGAAAATGGGGGCTTTCCACGCCCACCTTTATCAAACGGCCGTATTAACGCTTTAGTGTGCATATTCAATAGGTTTGCCTTGGCCCGGCCACTTTGTCACCGCATGAAATAACCGCTGTGGGGAGTCCGGCCGCAGGACGATTGGGCACCGGGGGGTCGGCGCCGCTTTCGGGCGCGTCGGCAGTGGGGAAATTGAGTCCGATGGGGTCGATCGGCCGCTACATGTTTCGCGCCACCATGGGCGCGTTCTTGATTACCCTTGTCAGCCTGACGGTCGTGATCTGGTTCACGCAAGCCATGCGCGAATTCGATCTGATCACGAGTCAGCGCCAGACCCTGCTCGTCTTCGTCGGCATCACCGGGCTGATCATTCCGCTCCTGGTCATGATGATCGCGCCGATCGCGCTGGTCATGGCTTCGGCGCATGTGATCAACAAGCTCAGCTCGGATTCCGAAATCATCGTGATGAATGCCGCCGGCATTTCGCCCTGGGTGCTGCTGCGGCCGTTCCTCGTCGCCGCCGTTGTCGTCTCGGTGTTTCTCGCGTTGCTCGCCGCGTATATTTCGCCGCGCTGCTTGCGCGCGCTGCGCGACTGGAGCGCGCAGGTGCGCGCCGACATCCTCACCAATATCGTGCAGCCCGGACGCTTCACCACGGTCGGCGGCAATCTCACCTTCCACATCGCCGACCGTCGCCAGAACGGACTCCTGGTCGGCATTTTCGTCGACGACCGCCGCGATCCCAAGGAGCATTCGACCTATCTCGCCGAGCAAGGCGAGATCGTGAAGAACGATTCCGGCTCGTTCCTGGTGTTCCAGGGCGGCAGCATCCAGCGGCTGGAAGCCGGACAGAAAGACCCGCGCATCGTGATGTTCGACCGCTACGCGTTCGACCTGTCGCAATTCACCGGCGGCAATCAGAACGTCGTCTACACCGTGCGCGAAAAATACATCTGGGATCTGATCTGGCCGAAGGCCTGACGATCAGATGTACGCGACGCAAGCCGACCAATACCTCTCCGAACTGCACGACCGGCTGTCGACCCCGCTCTACCCGATCGCCTTCGTCATCGTCGCCTTCGCGTTTCTCGGACCGCCGCAGACCACGCGGCAAAGCCGCTCGCTGGCGCTGATGGGCATGATCACCTCGATCGCGGTACTGCGGCTGATCGGCTTCGTCAGCGTCATTGTCGGCGTGAAAGTGCCGGCCGTGCTCGCCCTGCAATACGTTGCGCTGTTCGGCGCGATCGGCGCGGGCCTGTGGCAGATCCACCGCGGCCGCGCAGTCGAGCCTGCAGCCGCGGTAGCGAAGATGGCGACCACGATCACCGATCGCATCGCCAAGGCAACGAGCTAGAGGAGCGCGCATGATCATCGGCGGAACGCTCTCGCGCTATTTCGGCATGAGGTTTCTCACCTCCGTGCTCGGCTCGTTTGTCGGCGTCGTCGCGCTGGCGGCAATGATCGACTATATCGAACTGATGCGGCGCGGCGCCGATTGGCCGAACGCGACCGCCTGGCTGCTCGCCAAGATCTCGATGTACCGTGTGCCGCAGCTCACCGAGCGCATCATGCCGTTCTCGGTGCTGGTCGGCGCGATGTCGTGCTACTTGTCGCTGTCGCGCCGGCTCGAGCTCGTGGTCGCGCGCGCAGCCGGCGTCTCCGCCTGGCAATTCGTGGCGCCGGCGATGATCGGCGCCTTCATTTTCGGCACCGTCGCCACGACGGTCTACAACCCAGTTTCGGCCGTGCTGCACGAGCGCTCCAAGCGCCTCGAAGCCGACATGCTGGGCGAGAACATGTCGGCGCTGCAGTCGAACACCAGCGGCTTCTGGGTCCGCCAGAAGAGCGCCGACGGCGCCGCCATCATCAATGCCAATTCGAGCCGCGAGCAAGGCGCGATGCTTGGCGGCGTCAGCATCTTCACCTTCGACCGTGACGGACATTTCCAGCACCGCATCGAGGCCAAGAGCGCGACGCTGCAGGATGGCTATTGGCAGCTCGACGACGCGCGCGTCTATTCGAGCGGCGAGGCGCCCGACATCGAGGACAGCTACCGGCTCCCCACCAACCTGACGCTCGAACAGGTGCGCGAAAGCTTCGCCACGCCGGAGACAGTGCCGTTCTGGCAGCTTCCCACCTACATCCGGATGGCCGATCACGCTGGTCTCGGCGCGGCGGGCTATCGGCTGCAATATCAGCTGCTGCTGGCGCGTCCGTTCCTGCTCGCCGCCATGGTCATGCTGGCGGCTTCTGTCAGCCTGCGCTTCTTCCGGATGGGCGGCGTGCAGAAGATGGTGTTGAGCGGCATAGCGGCTGGATTCCTGCTGTTCGTCCTGTCGAAAATCACCGAGGACATGAGCAAATCCGAACTCATGTCGCCGGTCGCGGCGGCATGGATTCCAGCAATCGTCGGAGGCCTCACTGGATTTGTCGCGTTGTTGTACCAGGAGGACGGGTAGTGGCGCGTTGGCGTAGCCATCTCTGTCCGAGTCTGCGTCGTGGCGTTCGAGTGAGTGCGGCAGCTCTCGCTGCGCTTGCGCTATGCTTGACGGTCTTTGTGCTTTCGCCCAAGCACGCCTCGGCGCAAACGGTGCAAGACGCTAGAGGCGCCTGCAGGCACTCCGCTGCATTTCACGCCGCGGCCGCCGCCGCCGCCGAAGAAACCTCCGCCGCCGTCGAACCAGCCGATGCTCGTGCAGGCGACCGAGATTCGCTACGACTACACCAACAACAGCGTCGCCGCCGTCGGCAACGTGCAGATCTATTACGGCGGCGCGACCATCGAAGCCGATCAGGTCAGCTACGACCAGAAGACCAAGCGGCTCATCGCCGAAGGCAATGTCCGGCTGACCGAGCCTGACGGCAAGATCACCTACGGGCAGAAGATCGATCTGACCGACGATTACCGCGACGGCTTCGTCGACTCGCTGCGGCTCGAAACCCCCGACGACACCCGCTTTGCCGCGGCGCGCGCCGACCGCTCCAAGGGCAATTACACGGTGCTGCAAAACGGCGTCTATACCGCCTGCGAGCCGTGCAAGGACGATCCCGAAGAAGCCGCCGCTGTGGCAGGTGCAGGCCGCGCGCATCGTCCATGACGAAGGCGAGAAGATGCTCTATTTCGAGGACGCCCGCATCGAGTTCTTCGGCGTCCCGCTCGCCTATGTGCCGTTCATGTCGGCGCCGGACCCGACGGTGAAGCGCAAGAGCGGCTTTCTGTTCCCGAACATCTCGTTCGGCACCACGCAATACGGCTATGCCATCGAGCCGAAGTATTTCTGGGCGCTGGCGCCGAACTACGATCTGACGCTCGGGACGATGATCACGACCAAGCAAGGCGTGCTGGTCGATGGCGAATGGCGGCAGCGCCTGCTTAACGGCTCCTACTCGATCAGGGCCGCCGGCATCTATCAGACCGACCCGGGTTATTTCGCCGGCCGCGACGGACCCAATAGCCCGACCGCGCAGAACTTCCGCGGCGTCATTCAATCCGCGGGGCAATTCGCGATCACCGACAAATGGACCTGGGGCTGGACCGGTCTGCTGATGACCGACAGCCAGTTCCTGCAAGACTATCAGCTCAGTCAGATCGCGGGCTCATTCGATCCGTTTCAGACCGGGCTCGCTTCGGCCGGCGTGTCGCAACTCTATCTGACCGGCGCTGGCGATCGCAGTTATTTCGACGTCCGCGCGATGTACTATCTCGGCTTCTCCGAGCTCGATAATCAGGGACAGATCCCGATCATTCACCCGGTTCTTGATTATTCCAACGTGCTCGCGCACCAAGTGCTGGGCGGCGAATTGAGCTACAAGATCAATCTGACGAGCCTGACCCGGACCGAAGCCGAATTCGACGCCACCAATTTCAACTTCGGCGAACAGCAGCGCCTGCGCGAGCCCGACCGCCGATACCGCGGTGCCGGGCAATTGTCTGCTGCGCGCCATACCCGGCACCTATACCCGCCTGTCGGCGCAGACCGACTGGCGCCGCACGATCGTGACCGACAACGGCCAGATGATCACGCCGTTCATACAATTGCGCGGAGATGTCGCATCGGTCCAAGTCGACAATCAGGGCGGCGTATCGAACTATATTTCGACCGGCGACAGCCAACTGGTCCGCGCCATGCCGGCAGTCGGCGTCGAATACCGCTATCCCTTCGTCGACGTTCAGCCGTGGGGCACACAGACGGTGGAACCGATCGCGCAGGTCATCATCCGTCCGAACGAAACCGATATCGGCAAATTCCCCAACGAAGACGCGCAGAGCCTCGTCTTCAGCGACACCAATCTGTTCTCGATCGACAAATATTCCGGCTATGATCGCGTCGAAGGCGGCAGCCGCGCCAATGTCGGCTTGCAATATACCGCGCAAATCAACCGCGCCGGCTCGCTCAATGTGCTGTTCGGCCAGTCCTACTCGCTGTTTGGCCAGAATTCGTTCGCGGTCGGCGATATCACCAATACCGGCCTGGAGAGCGGTCTCGACAAGGCCTATTCCGACTATGTCGGCAGCGTCACCTATCAGCCGAACTCGGTTTACTCGTTCAGCGCACGCGGGCGCTTCGACCAGCAGACCTTCACGCCGGAACGCCTCGAATTGGAGAGCCGGGCCACGTTCGACCGCTGGACGCTGCAACTGCTCTACGGCGACTATGCGGCGCAGCCCCTTCTGGGTCTCCTCAGCCGCCGCGAGGGCATTCTCGGCGGCGCCTCGTTCAAGGTGACATCGAACTGGATCGTGCTCGGGTCGGCGCGCTACGATCTCGTCAACCAGCAATTCGATCAGACGCGTCTGGGCGTCGGCTATGTCGACGATTGCTTCATGCTGTCGGTCAACTGGCTGCAGGGCTTCACTTATACGCCGACCCAGGCCCCGGTCAGAAACTCGACGGTCATGTTCCAGTTCAGCTTGCGGACGCTCGGACCAGAAGTGCTGGCGCCGATCGCCTCCGGCTTCTAAATTTTGCCGCAGGATTGCAGCAATGATTCGATTAGGGGCGGTTTGGAATGGGGGCATGGCAGTAACGGCCGGCGCCGCGCCGGCGGTTGAGGGAGAGCAAGTCGCGATGATGCAGATCCCGGTCAGCGCCCGTGGTGGCGCTCTGATGAGAGCCGCGCTCGTCCTCTTGAGCGCGATCGCGTTCGCTACGCTGGGAGGCACCGCGGCGCGGGCGCAGGAAGTGGTGGTCATGGTCGACGGCCAGCCGATCACCGCGCGCGACATCGAAACGCGTAGCAAATTCATCACCATGAGCACGCATCAGACACCGTCCCGCCAGGAGGTGATCGACGGGCTCATCGACGAGATGCTGGAGATCGGTGAGGGCAAGCGCTACACTATCGATCCTACCGAGACCGACGTAAACGAAGCTTTCAACAACGTCGCGTCCAATATGAATATCGACGCGGCGCGGCTGACGCAGATGCTTGTCAGCGGCGGCGCCAGCCCCGCCACGCTCAAGCAAAAGCTGAAAGCGCAGATGGTGTGGAGCAGCCTGGTGCGCGGCCGCTTTAAAGCGAGCCTCGAAATCGCCGACAGCGACGTCGAAGCGCAGATGCATCTGCACGATACGGCCGACGCAGGCGGCAATAGTCAGGTCGGCTATGAATATATCTTGCGTCCGGTGCTGCTCGTCGTGCCGCGCGGCTCTCCAGATGCCGCCTTCGAAGGCCGCAAGAAGGAAGCCGAGGCGCTGCGCGCCCGCTTCTCCGATTGCACTTCCGGAATTTCCTTCGCTCGCGCGCTGCGGGAGGTCGCCGTGCGCGATCCGATCTCCAAATCCTCCGCGGATTTTTCCGACGAACTGCGCAAGATTCTCGACAGCACCGAACTCGGCCATCTGACGCCGCCCGAGCAGACCGGCGAAGGCATTCAGATGTTCGCTGTCTGCACAAAGCGGGAAACCAAGAGCGATTCGCCGGGCATGCAAAAAGCGCGCAACCAGTTGTTCGAACAGAAATTCGGCGCCAGGGCCAAGCGCTATCTCGCGGACATACGGCGCCACGCGATGATCGAGTACAAGCAGCAGCCGGCAGACTCGACCGCGAGCGCAACCGGAAAACCCCCTGCCCGCCGCTGAGTTTTTCAGGCCTGATCTTTTTCGACCGAGGTATCCCGGATCAGTTGCGGGCATGCTTTTTCCTGGATCATGCTCTAGAACAAACATCGTGAAAGCTCTCGCACTAACTCTCGGCGAACCCGCCGGCATCGGCCCCGACCTCGCTTTGGCGATCTGGTGCCGCCGCGCCGAGCTTGATCTCGCGCCGTTCTACATGGTCGCCGACCCGGACTTCCTGCGCCGGCGCGCGAGGAAGCTTGGCCTCGATGTGCCGATCGAAATCGCAACGCCGGCGGCGGCCGCGGCGAGATTTCGCCAGAGCTTTGCCGGTCGTGCCGCTCGACCTCGCGGTCACCGCCGAGCCCGGACATCCGGACCGATCCAGCGCGCCGGCCGCCATTGCCTCGATCCGCCGCGCCGTCGCCGACGTGCTGAGCGGCGCCGCGTCCGCCGTCGTCACCAATCCGATCGCCAAGAACGTCCTCTACAATTGGGGTTTCGCCGAACCGGGCCATACCGAATTCCTGGCCACGCTCACGCAGGAAGCGACCGGCAAGGCGCTGCGGCCGGTGATGATGCTGTGGTCGCCCGAACTGGCCGTGGTGCCGGTGACCATCCACCTGCCGCTCAAGGACATCTTCAAACACCTCTCGGCCGATCTCATCGTCGAGACCGGCCGCATCGTCGCGCGCGATCTGACGCAGCGCTTCGGCCTGCGGCATCCGCGGCTTGTCATTGCCGGACTCAATCCGCATGCCGGCGAGGCCGGCAATCTCGGCGAAGAGGACGGGGCGATCGTGGCGCCCGCCGTGGCGCGGCTCGTCGCCGAAGGCATCGACGCCAAGGGACCGCTGCCGGCCGATTCAATGTTTCACGACACGGCGCGCGCAAGCTACGACGCGGCTTTGTGCATGTATCACGACCAGGCCCTGATCCCGATCAAGACATTGGCCTTCGACCATGCGGTCAATGTCACGCTTGGCCTGCCCTTCGTCCGCACCTCGCCCGATCACGGCACCGCCTTCGACATTGCCGGGACCGGACGTGCCGATCCGGCGAGCCTGATCGCGGCGCTGCGCTTGGCGAAACGGCTCAGCGCGGCGGCAAGCGCCGAACGCCTGCCGGCATCGTGAGCGGCGCGCTCGACAGTTTGCCGCCGCTTGCGGGACGTGATCCGCCGGCATGGTCTCGCCGCCAAGAAATCGCTCGGGCAGAATTTTCTGTTCGACCTCAATCTCGCCGCGCGCATCGCGCGTGCGGGAGGACCGCTCGAAGGCGTCACCGTGTTCGAGGTCGGTCCCGGACCGGGCGGCCTCACCCGCGCGCTGCTCGCGCTCGGCGCCTCGCGCGTCATCGCCGTCGAACGCGACGATCGCGCCATCGCGGCGCTGGACGAGATCGCGGCGCTCTATCCCGGCCGCCTCGACATCGTCAGCGCCGACGCGCTGACCTTCGACCCGCGAGAGCACATTGCCGGCATGCCGGCGCGCATCGTCGCCAATCTTCCCTATAATGTCGCGACGCCGCTTCTCATTTCCTGGCTCAGCATCGAGCCGTGGCCGCCGTGGTATGACTGCGCGGTGCTGATGTTTCAGCGCGAAGTCGCCGAGCGCATTGTCGCGGCGCCCGGATCGAAAACTTACGGGCGCCTCTCGGTCCTGACGCAGTGGCGCTGCGAGGCGCGCATCATGTTCGACGTCAATGCTGTCGGCCTTCGTGCCGCCGCCGAAGATCACCTCCTCGATCGTGCGACTGATGCCGCGCGTCGCGCCTTTGCCATGCGACCGTGCGCTGCTGGAACGGGTGACGCAGGCCGCGTTCGGCCAAAGACGCAAGATGCTGCGGCAGAGCCTGCGGTCGCTCGGCACCGACGCCATGGCTCTGCTCGATGCCGCCGGGCTCGAGCCCACGGCGCGCGCCGAGGATATTGCGGTGTCCGGATTTGTTGCGCTGGCCAACGCATTGGCCAAGGCTCTGACCAGGCCCCTCGCCGCGCCCAACTAGCGAGAGTCATGATGGCGGAGCCGCGTGTGCAAAAGGCAAAGCCGCCATGACCCAATTTCACCGCCAATCCCTCGTCGCTTACGGCCAGCCGCTATGCGAGACCGTTGCCGATCTGCCCAAGCCGCGCGACAGCGAAGTGCTGGTCCGCGTCGAATGCTGCGGCGTCTGCCATTCCGACCTGCATATTCAGGACGGCTATTTTGATCTCGGCGGCGGCAAGCAGCTCGACATCACCAAGGACCGCGCGCTGCCGTTCACGCTTGGCCACGAAATCGCCGGCGTGATCGAAGCCGCCGGCGAACGGGCCGATGCAGCGATCGGCCACCGTGTCGCGGTGTATCCCTGGATCGGTTGCGGCAAATGCGCGGCCTGCCGCGCCGGCAATGAGAATCTGTGCTCCGATCATCGGCATCTCGGCGTCGCCGTCGATGGCGGCTACGCCACGCATGTGCTGGTTCCGCATCCAGCGTTATCTGCTCGATTATGCGCCGCTGTCGCCGTTCTTCGCCGGACCGCTGATGTGCTCGGGCCTGACCGCCTATGCGCCGCTCAAGCGGCTGGCGGCGCACCACAAGGACGGCCCGGTGCTTCTGATCGGGCTCGGCGGCGTCGGCATGATGGGGCTTGCCATCGCGCGCATCCTGTTCCGGCAAGCGCCGCTCGTCGCCGACATCGATGTGGCAAAACGCGAAGCCGCGCTCGCGGCCGGCGCGGCGCAGGCTTTCGACCCGTCCGATCGCGAAGCGCGCCGCGCCGTCATGGCCGCGACCGGCGGCCTGCTCGCGGTCTGTGACTTCGTCGGCTCCGACAAGTCGCTGCAATTCGCGACCGGCGTTCTTGCCCGCGGCGGCAAGGTCGCGGTGACGGGTCTCCTCGGCGGCAATTTCTCGATTCCCGCGGCCATGATCCCGATCAAGGCGATGACTATCGAAGGCTCGCTCACCGGCACGCTTGCCGAAGCACGCGAACTCATCGATCTTGCCCGCAGCGGCAAGCTCGCGACCATTCCGACGCATGACCGCCCGCTCAAGGAGGCGGAGGCTTCGCTCGACGCCCTGCGCGCCGGTCGGGTTGTCGGCCGTACCGTATTGGGCGCCTAGCGGTATCCAGGTCTGATTGGAGTTTACGCACAAAGTCCGACAGGCCGATCTGCCGCTCGCGTTTCACTCGCTCTGCCGCGAGGATCGCCCGCACCTCGGCAAAGGCCTCGTCCTTGTCGCGGTTGACGATGATATAGTCGTATTCCGGCCAGTGGCTCATTTCATCGCCGGCCTTGGCCATGCGCGATAGGATGACGGCCTTGGTGTCCTGCGCCCGGCTCTCAAGCCGGCGCTCCAGCTCCTTCACTGTGGGCGGCAGGATGAAGACGCTGACCAGATCGTCGCGCGCCTTGCCGTGCAGCTGCTGCGTGCCCTGCCAGTCGATATCGAACAAAACGTCACGGCCGTCCTCCAGCACCTTGAGCACCGGCCGGCGCGGGGTGCCGTAGAAATTGCCGAATACTTCGGCCCATTCCAGCAGTTCGTTCTTCTTGACCATCGCATCGAAACGGGCGCGGTCGATGAAATGGTAGTCGCGCCCGTCGACCTCGCCGGGCCGCTTCGGCCGCGTCGTCACCGAGATCGACAGCGCGATCTTGCGGTCTGATTTCAGCAACAGCCGCGACAACGTGGTCTTGCCGGCGCCCGACGGCGACGACAAGACGAACATCAGGCCGCGGCGCGCAACTTTCTTCTGATTTCGCTTTTGCTGTTTGGCGCCGGCCATGATGCGTCCCGCTCCGGCCTATTCGACGTTCTGCACTTGCTCGCGGAATTGCTCGACCGCGGCTTTGAGCTCAAGCCCGATATTGGTCAGTTCGACATCGTTGGCCTTGGCGCACAGCGTATTGGATTCGCGATTGAATTCCTGGGCGAGGAAGTCGAGGCGGCGGCCGATCGCACCGCCCTGCCCGATCAGATGCCGCGCCTGCGCGACATGCGCCGCGAGCCGATCGAGTTCCTCGCGCACGTCGGCCTTGGATGCGAGCATGATCGCTTCCTGATGCAGCCGGTCGGGATCGAAGCGCTCGGATTGATCAAGAAGCGTCGCGATCTGTTCGGCAAGCCGCGCGCGGATCGCGTCGGGCTGGCGCGCCGGCGACTTGTCGGCGCGATCGGCAAGCTTCTTGATCTCGTCGAGCCGCGCGGACAGCACGCGGCCGAGCGCGGCGCCCTCATGCCGGCGCATCTCGCCGAGCGCGTCGATCACTGTGCCGAAACCGGCGATCACCGCAGCCTCGGCGGCCCGCCGCTCGTCCTCGCGTTCCTCGGAATCGCTGACCTCGATGACGCCTTTGAGCGCGAGCAGGCCGTCCAGCGTCGGCGGCGCGGCCGCGATCTTCGGCGCGAGATCCTTCATCGTCGCCAGCACCGCATCGAGCACGGCGGCATTGACGCGCACGACCGGCGCCGCACCGCTGCGCTCGACCGTCAGATTGGCCTGGACCGAGCCGCGCGCCAGCGCCTCGGCGGTGCGCGTGCGCACCGCCACCTCGATCGCGTCCCAGCCGGGCGGCATGCGCAGCCGCAGATCGAGCCCCTTGCCGTTGACCGATTTGATCTCCCAGGCCCAGGCATAGGGACCGGACACGCCATGGACGCGAGCAAATCCGGTCATGCTCGAAAGCGCCGTCGTTTGCGCGGTGTTCGGCGCCATGAAAGCTGGTCCCCCGGTTCGACGGCCAGCTCGTTTTCCAATCCATTGGGAAAACGAGCTAGCTTTCTGTCCAGTCGCATTTTCTCACGGAAAACCGGTGCCCACTTTTCCGGAAAATGCTCAAGACGGAAGTGAATCGATTTCGCGGCCGAACTTAACGGCGGCGTCCCGCGGTCACAAGTCTGGCCAGGCCCTATTCAGTCCGGCTTCAATCAGCGGGTTGGCGCGGCGATGGACGGCGGAGCGGCAATGGCCGGAGTTTGCGGACGAGGTTTTGCCGCCGGGGCGCGCGGCGCAACAGACGCAGCCGGTGCCGCCGCTGAGGTAGCCGCCGGCGCCGCGCGCATCGAGCGGCGCCTGGTCCTTCTGATCGGATTCCATCGCACGAAGCCGCGCTACGTTTCTCTGATGCTGCTCGTAGGTTTCGGCAAAGGCGTGCCCGCCGGTGCCGTCGGCGACGAAAAACAGCTCCCGGGTACGGGCCGGATTGGCCGCGGCTTCCAGCGAGGCGCGGCCCGGATTGGTGATCGGCCCGGGCGGCAGGCCGGTGATGACATAAGTATTGTACGGCGTCGGCTGCTCGATCTCATTCTTCTGGATCGGGCGGCCGAGCGTGCCCTTGCCGCCGATCAAGGCCGTAAATGATCGTCGGATCGGACTGCAGCTTCATATTCTGCTTGAGCCGGTTGACGAAGACCGCGGCGACGCGCGTGCGCTCGTCGGGCTTGCCGGTCTCCTTCTCGACGATCGAGGCCAGCACGACGAGCTGGTCCGGCGATTTGAGCGGCAGATCCGCGGGACCGGTGATCCCAGACGTCCTTCAGCAGTCGCTGCTGCGCCTGCTGCATGCGCGCCAGCAGTTGCTCGCGAGTGATGCCACGGGTGAAGTCGTACGTATCCGGCAGCAATGTGCCCTCGCGCGGAACTTGCCGCACATCGCCGATCAGAACATTGTCGTCGCCAAGCCGCGCCACGATCTGCTCGGAGGTCAAACCCTCGGGAATGCTGACATGGTGCTCGACGACCTTGCCTTCGACCATGGTGGCGACGACGTCGCGCAAACTGGCATGCGCCTTGAACTGATATTCGCCGGCTTTGAGATCCTCGCGCGCCTTCAGCACGATCACGCCGCCGACGAACACATAAGGCTGATCGATCACGCCTTGGCGCTGCAGCGAGTCGGCGATATCGCGCATGCCCAAGCTCTTCGGGATATTGACGACGGTATCCTTCGCCAGCGGGCCGGGCTGGTCGAACCGTTGTTTGCCGATGAACAGAACAGTGGCGGTCACGACCGCAAGCAGCACGAAAATGCTGATCACCGCATTGCCGATCACCACCAGCGGATGACGTGCGCCGGTCGAGCGGCGCGACGGCAGATCGACAGTGTCCGGCTCGATCGCGGTGCGCGGGCTGCGCGGATTGATACGGTTGCCGCCATTGCCGTCGATCGGCGCCGTGGCGATGCCGCGCACCAGCCGATCTGAAATCGGCGGCACCGGATCGCCGGCGCCGAGCGGCATTTTGCCCGGCTCGCGCGGCTTCGGCGCCGAGGTGGGCTGCGGCGCGGCTGGTGCAGCGGGACCTGTGGACGCGGCCGGACGCGCCGCGGCAGATGCCGGCGCTGCCATGCCGCGCGCGGATGGAGTTGGAGAGGCCGACGCGGGCTGGGCGGATGCGGGCTGGGCAGTTGCAGGTTTGGCGGGCGCCGCTTTGGCGTTAGCGGATGCTGCGGAAGGTGATCCAGTAGCAGCAGCCGTCGCCGGACGCGCCGTCGAAGCGGGTGTGGTGGCGGCAGGTGTCGTGGCCGGACGCGCAGTTGTGCCGGCGCCGGTCGCCGCGGACGCATTCGGCGGCCGTGCAGTCGCCGGCTTCAAAAGATCGCCGACTATCGGTTGCCGCGGCGCACTGTTCGACGTCGCACCCCCCGCGGTATTCGCCGCCGCCGGACGCGGCGTTGCGGGTGCGGCTTGCGGCGTCAAGAGATCGCCGATCGTCGGCATTGCCGCGCGCGGTGATGCAGGTCGGGACGGCATGCCGGATGCCGATGTTGCTGTCGGCGCTGGCGCGCTCGGCGACGAAGCGGCGGGCTTGTCGGCAGCTCGCGCGGGCGCCGGCCGTGACGTTGGCGCAGGTCGCTCGTTGCCGTCGGGCGGTGAATTGGATCCTGTCACCACCGGGTGTCCACTCTCACAAGCTGCATCGTCGACTTTGAAAAGAAGCCCGCCCAACGGAATGCGATGTTCGCAAATTCTGCCCGGTCTGCCCAGTGCTGGGACGGTGGCAAATCAACCCAGTGAATCGCAAGCGAGTGAGGAGCAAATATGGCGGAACGGTGCTCGGTTACGCGAAACGCATGGCGATTCAATCGCATCGGCAAATGCTCGCGATGCCGATTGTGCGCGTGTCCTTCGGGAAAACCGGACGCCACTATTGCTCGGCGCGACGGAATACCAGCGAAGCATTGGTGCCGCCGAAGCCGAACGAATTGGACAGCGCGATATTGATCGACCGCTTCTTTGCCTTGTGCGCCACGAGATCGATCGCGGTCGTGACCGACGGATTGTCCAGATTGATCGTCGGCGGCACGATTTCGTCGCGCATCGCGAGCAGGCAGAAGATCGCCTCGACCGCGCCCGCGGCGCCGAGCAAATGACCGATGCAGGATTTGGTCGACGACATCGAGATGCGGCCGGCGGCATTGCCGACGAGGCGCTCGACCGCTTTCAGCTCGATCTCGTCGCCGACCGGCGTCGAAGTGCCGTGAGCGTTGATATAGTCGATATCGCCCGCCGAAATGCCGGCGCGTTTGAGGGCGGCCGTCATGCAGCGGAAGGCGCCGTCGCCGTCTTCCGACGGCGAGGTGATGTGATAAGCGTCGCCGGACAATCCGTAGCCGACGAGTTCGGCATAGATGCGCGCGCCGCGCTTCTTGGCATGCTCGTATTCCTCGAGCACCACGGCGCCGGCGCCCTCGCCCATCACGAAACCGTCACGATCGCGGTCGTAGGGCCGGGAAGCCTTTTGCGGCGTGTCGTTGAACCCGGTCGACAATGCCCGGCACGCGGCAAAGCCGGCGAGCGAAATGCGGTTCACCGGGGATTCGGTGCCGCCGGCCACCATCACGTCGGCATCGCCGAGCGCGATCAGCCGGCCGGCATCGCCGATGGCATGCGCGCCGGTCGAACACGCGGTGACCACGGCGTGGTTGGGGCCTTTGAGGCCATGGGCGATCGATACATAACCCGAGGCCAGATTGATCAAGCGGCCCGGAATGAAGAACGGCGATACGCGGCGCGGGCCGCGGTCGCGCAGTAGCAATGCCGTCTCCGCGATGCCCTCGACACCGCCGATGCCGGACCCGATCAGGACGCCGCTCGTGATCTGATCGTCATAGGACTTCGGATGCCAGTCGGCATCGTTGAGCGCCTGGGTCGCGGCTCCCATCGCGTAGATGATAAAGTCGTCGACCTTGCGTTGCTCCTTGGGCTCCATCCAAGCGTCGGCATTGAAGGTGCCGTTCGAGCCGTCGCCGCGCGGCACTTGGCCCGCGATCTTGCAGGTGATGTCGGAGACGTCGAATTTCTCGACTCGCGCGATGCCGCTCTCGGCCGCCGTCAGGCGCCGCCACGTCGAGTCGACGTTGCCGCCCAACGGCGTGACCAGACCGAGACCTGTGACGACAACGCGTCTCATGACGTGAACTCCCGCCGGGGCGGTGGCGTTGAAGCGCCTGCAATCGAGCGGCACATCCGCTCAGGACCTTCAGACCGCGCCAGGATCATGATGTTACTATGGACTTCGCACCGAGGAAGCGGTCGCGAGGCTGCGGGTGGCGAGTTTGTTGGCGCGTCCGCTCGCGCGGTACTGCCGGCGGCGGCCGCGGTGTCGCGCCCACATACATAACGTCAATGGCAGCAAAGATCCGGCGGTCAGCTTTTCGCGTTCTTCTCGAGGAACTTGATCGCGTCGCCCACCGTTAAAATCGTTTCGGCCGCATCGTCGGGAATCTCGCAGCCGAATTCCTCCTCGAACGCCATGACGAGCTCGACCGTATCGAGGCTGTCGGCGCCGAGATCGTCGATGAAGCTGGCGCCTTCCGTCACTTTGTCGGGCTCGACGCCGAGGTGCTCAACGACAATTTTCTTCACCCGCTCGCCAATGTCACTCATCGTTCCAACCTCATCTTTCAACGCGACCCAATCAACTGGTCTCGCAACCTAGTCTCGTTTGAACACACGCTTTTCAATGAACCTGCCGACGGGGGGTCGACAAGCTCGATTGGGTCGACACCGATCAGAGGCGGATGGTGTTGCCCCGCTCTCCGGCATTCCGGCTCCCCCAGCCCGATTTTCGTTCGGTTACCATACTTCATTCGCGTTGACCAGCGTGAGCGGCGTCCCGCCGCCAGCAGTTCTATCGCCTTCAGATCGCGGCCTGATTCGCGGTTCGGCGCGAGCTTTCGCACAGCGCTCAGAGCATCGCCATCCCGCCATTTACATGCAATGTTTGCCCGGTCACGTAGCCGGCTTCGTTCGACGCCAGGAACGCGACCGCGGCCGCGACTTCATCGGTGGTCCCGGCCCTGCTCGCCGGAATCTTCGCGAGGATGACGTCGCGCTGCTTCTCATTGAGCTTGTCGGTCATCGGCGTAACGATGAAACCCGGCGCGACGCAATTGGCGGTGACGCCGCGCTTGGCATATTCCTGCGCGATCGCCTTGATCATCCCGGTGATGCCGGCCTTGGCGGCGACGTAATTGCCCTGCCCCGGATTGCCAGTCGCGCCCACGACCGAAGTGATCGCGATGACGCGGCCGAAGCGCCGCCGCATCATGCCTTTCACGGCGGCGCGCGCCAGGCGGAACGTCGCTGTGAGATTGACGGCGATCACCTGGTCCCAGTCCTCGTCGCGCAATTGCACCAGGAGATTGTCGCGCGTGACCCCGGCATTGGGGACCAGGATGTCCAGCTGGCCCATGGCCTCCTCGGCGCGCGGGATGAGCGTCTCGGTTTCCGCCGGATCGGCAAGATTGGCCGGCAAGACATGCACGCGGGCGCCGAGCTCGGCGGCCAGCTTGTCGAGAACCTCACGCCGGGTTCCCGAAAGCGCGACGGTCGCGCCCTGGGCATGCAGCGTGCGGGCGATGCTGCCGCCGATCGGGCCGGTGGCGCCGGTCACGAGCGCGGTCTTGCCGGTGAGATCGAACATCTCTTCTCTGGTCCCTGCTGTCGACGACGCCTAGGCGGCGCCACGCTCGGCTTTATAGCGGCTGATATCGTCGGGCGCACCGATCGAGGATGCGGTCGCCGCGTCGGCAATGCGCTTGTTCAGTCCGGTGAGCACTTTGCCGGCCCCGACCTCGTAGAAGTTTGTCACGCCGGCTTGCGCCATGAACTGAATGCACTCGCGCCAGCGCACCGTGCCGGTGACCTGCGCAACAAGACTCTTCACGATCTCGGCCGGATCGGTGATCGGCCGCGCCAGCACATTGGCGACGAGCGGAACGAGCGGCGGATTCACTTTCACTTTGGCAAGCGCCTCCGCCATGGCATCGGCGGCCGGCTGCATCAGGCTGCAATGGAACGGCGCGGAAACCGGCAGCAACATCGCGCGCTTGGCGCCGCGGGTCTTGGCCACTTCCACCGCGCGTTCGACGGCAACCTTGTCGCCGGACAGCACGACCTGACCGCCGCCATTGTCATTGGCGGCCGCGCAGATTCCCGCGCTCTGCGCCTCCGCGGCAATCGCTTTCACGTCGCCGAGTTCAAGCCCGATCAGCGCCGCCATCGCGCCCCTGCCGACCGGGACCGCCTTTTGCATCGCCTGCCCGCGGATCCGCAACAGCCGCGCCGCGTCGCTGATCGATAGCGCCCGCGCCGCGGCAAGCGCCGAATATTCACCGAGCGAATGCCCGGCAACGAAAGCGGCGTCGCGCTTGAGGTCGACGCCGGCCTCCGCCTCGAGCACCCGCAGCGTCGCGAGCGACACCGCCATCAGCGCCGGCTGCGCATTCTCGGTGAGCGTCAGCACATCACCGGGGCCGTTCCAAATCACGTCGCTGAGCCGCTCGCCGAGCGCGGCGTCGACTTCGTCGAAGACTTGCCGTGCGCTCAGAAACGCGTCGGCGAGCGCCTTGCCCATGCCGACCGTCTGGCTGCCCTGTCCTGGAAAAACAAACGCCGTAGTCATCGAGATGATGCCGCCCCTGGTCGCGATGTCGCCTTCTTTTGGAAGCGGCGAAAGATACCGGCAAGCCCCAGTTGTCAAGGGATGGCGGCAAGCCCGGGCCCAGAGCCCGTGCTCAGGACCATGCCTAGAACCATAGCCCGGTAACAAAGCAACAACCGCGTCCTGATAAAGTCACCGACATTGATAGCGATGGCCCCGAAGCTGCATTTTGGGCTGCCCTCTGGGCCGTTTAGACCGCCCTGGGCATTTCGTATCGGGCGCATGGGGCGCGTGGCATGGCGAATTCGCGAAAGCAGGCGACCAGCGCGTTTCCCGGCGTCACCGATGGCGACCTGGCGCGGGCGCGTTCCGACCCGGCCTTTCGCCAGAGGCTGCTCACCGGAAGCCTGGAAACGCTGCTGGCCAAAATGCAAAAGCTGCGCAAATCGGACCCGTCAGCGGTGTCCAGCGGCGAAACCCAGCTGCGCGAGGGCGTGGAACTCGCGGTCCGCCTCGCTGAACTGATCCAGAATGTCGATGGGCACCACTCCCCCGGCGGCGAGCCCCGGCCCCGCGCGGGAAAGACCCGCTCCTGAAGCCAGGAACGCCAGACGACCTTGCCTTTCCCGGAAACCCGCGTATAAGGCCGCCTTCCGCTCGACCCCGGCCGGGGGCTGAACGGACGGCCGCTTTTCAAGCGCAAAAACCGTAGAGATTGGTTAACCGATCCCTAGCGGTGCGCATGACCCTGCGGTAGGACCCAAAATCACGGGCTTTTAGCCAGTTTGGATCCGGCGTCCGGTGTCCCCGCCTTCAGAGCATTCGAGCCTTTCCCGAAGGGTTCGAGGGGCTTCGCGCCTGGGCGAGCACAACGACAGAGGAAAGGGCAGCCATGCCGTTCTATGAACACGTCTATCTTGCGCGCCAGGACGCCAGCGCGCAGCAGGTCGACGAATTGACCGCACAATTGAAGGGCGTCATCGAAGGCCTCGGCGGGTCGATCAAGAAGACCGAATCTTGGGGGGTCAAATCCCTCTCCTATCGGCTGCGCAAGAACCGCAAAGCCCATTACACGTTCATGGACATCGAAGCGCCGCCGGCCGCGATCAACGAGATCGAACGGCTCGAGCGCCTCAACGAAGACGTCCTGCGCTATCTCACCATCCGCGTCGAAGCGCTCGAGGAAGGCCCGTCCGCGATGATGCGGCGCGCAGAGCGTGATCGCGACCGCGACGATCGCCGCGGCGATCGTTTTGGCGGCGATCGCGGCGACCGTTTTGGCGGTGATCGCGGCGGCGATCGTTTCGATCGCGGCGACCGGGGCGGCAACCGCTTTGACCGGGGCGATGGCGACCGTGGCCGCGGACGCGGCCCCGGCCCCGCCGAAGCCCCTGAAACCACCGCGACGGAGGAATAGTCATGGCAATGTCACCGCAAGGCGGCGGCCGCCGTCCGTTCTTCCGCCGCCGCAAGAGCTGCCCGTTCTCGGGCGCCAACGCGCCGAAGATCGACTACAAGGACGTCAAGTTGTTGCAGCGCTTCGTCTCGGAGCGCGGCAAGATCGTGCCAAGCCGCATCACCGCGGTCTCGGCGAAGAAGCAGCGTGAACTGGCGCAAGCGATCAAGCGCGCACGCTTCCTGGGCCTGTTGCCCTACGTGATCCGCTAAGGGAGGCCGCGATGGAAGTGATCCTCCTCGAACGTGTCTCCCGCCTCGGTCAGATGGGCGATGTCGTGCGCGTCAAAGACGGTTTTGCCCGCAATTTCCTGTTGCCACGGGGCAAGGCATTGCGCGCCACCGACGAAAACCGCACTCGCTTCGAAGGCATGAAGTCCGACCTGCAGGCGCGCTCAGCCGCGCTGAAGGTCGAAGCCGGCCAGGTCGCCGACAAGATCGACGGCAAGAGCTTCACCGTGCTGCGCCAAGCGTCCGAGTCCGGCCAATTGTTCGGCTCGGTGACGCCGCGCGACATCGTCAGCCTGGTCGCGGCGTCGGGTTTCCAGCTTACGCGCAATCAGATCGAGCTGAATTCGCCGATCAAGACCATCGGCCAGCACAAGGTGCCACTGTCGCTGCATCCGGAGATCGAGACCTCGATCGCCATCATCGTTGCCCGTAACGCGGACGAGGCCGAACGGATCGCCCGTGGCGAGGACGTGGCCCAGCTGCGCGAGCCGACTGAGCAAGAGGCCGCGCTCGCCACCGCCGAGTCGTTCTTCGAGCCGGGCGCCGGCGAGGCGGCCAAGCCGGAAGAGAGCGAAGAAGCGGCGGAAGCGACGCCCAGCGCCGAGACGAAGTAGCCGCGCCAGAGCGGACCTTTCCACACGACAGTTTACCAGAGCGGCGAGAGCTTCCGATCGAAGCCATCGCCGCTCTAGCTGTTTATGGCGCGGGCTTTTAGTCCGGCGGCCCTTCTTAGTCCGGAATGTCGTCGCGCGGTACCGGCGCGTTCTCGGCCGGAGTACCGTCGCCTTGCGTCTCTTCGCCCGACGCGGTCGCGGCATTGCCGCCTTCCGGAGCTGAAGTGCTTGGGGCCGACGCCGCTTGCCGCACTCGGCGGCGAAGTCGATTCCGGCACTGCGCCCGGAACGGCGGCGGTCGCCGGCAAAGCCGGCTGCGGAGCTGCTGGCGCTGCGCGCGTCGCTGGCGCCGCGGTCTCCGGCTTGCCCATCGGCGCCGGCTCAGGCGCAGGCGGGGGAGTTTCCGGCTCCTGGCGGGCTCCCCGGCTGGCGGTGACCGAGCGTTCGCGCTTTCCGGCCGGAGGTTTGCGCCCCGGCACCGCAGCCTCGTTGGCCGGCGGTGTTTCGTTCTTGGCGTCCGGTTCGGCGGATGGCTGCAGCTTGGCTGTACTCGCCGGCTCCGGGCGGCGGCCCCTTTTCGCCGGGCTTTGCCTCGCCCGGCTTTGCCTCGCCCGGCTTGGCCTCGGCAGCGGCCGTCCCCGGCTTCAGATTGCCGGAAGGCGCAGGACCACCACCTGCGCCAAGAACATAAGCGGCAAGGGAAGCTGCCTGCTGCGCGCTGGACGTATAATGCTCGCGCAGAAAACCCGCGAGCGCCCCACTATTGCGGCCATTGGCGAGGCCCTTGGCGCTCTTATGGCAGGTCCCGCAATCGCCGTTGAACATCTCCGCGGGCGATTTGCCCTGGTCGATATTGACCTGGGCCCAAGCCGGACTCGTCCCCAGGCCGGCCCACAGCCCAGCGGCAAAAAGGCCGATGATCGGCACCAGACGGCGGAACACGCAGCGCTCCTTGGACCTTTTAATGTTACGACCGATCATACTTGACCCAAACCGGCAAATGCGAGGGCTAACCCTTGCGGCGGACAGACATACCTTTGCGGCATTGCTGGTCGACGAGGATTTTGTTTTAATCACGGCGATTAACGAGACCTTGGGTCAATTACGAGACCTTGGAGTCGATGGCTGTTTGAGCGGCAAAAATCGCCGCGAAGCGGGACGGTGCGGCGATTGCCGCCTATTGCGCAAGGGAGTTTTTGCGAGGCGCGGAGGCGGCCGTGGAACGGTTGCTGCTCATTTTTCTGCGAAAATTCATTCGCCGCGGGTCTTTGAAGGTCACGACGGCCAACGGCCGCACGCACTCATTCGGCGATGGCAGCGGACCGCCCATCGCCGTGCGCTTTACAACGACGGCGGCACAGCGCGCCGTGCTGCTCGATCCCGAATTGAAGCTGGGCGAAGCCTATATGGACGGCACCCTTGTCGTCGAACGGGGCTCGATTGCCGACCTTTTGGCGGTTTTGCTGCGCCAGGGGCACGTCGGCCCGGTGGCGCAGGATTGGGCCTGGCTGCCGCGGCTGTTCCGCCACCTGTTCCGCCGGCTGCAGCAATACAATCGCCGTTCGCGATCGCGACAGAACGTCGCTCACCACTACGACCTCGACGGGCGGCTCTATTCGCTGTTTCTCGACGGCGACCGGCAATATAGCTGCGCCTATTTCGAGAGCCCCGACCAATCGCTCGACGACGCGCAACTGGCGAAACGGCGTCACCTGGCGGCGAAGCTGCGTCCGCCGGCGGAGGGCAAGGTGCTCGATATCGGCTGCGGCTGGGGTGGGCTGGCGCTCTACCTCGCCGAAATCGCCGGCGCCGAGGTCACCGGCATTACGCTGTCGCAGGAGCAGTTCCAGGTGGCGCAGAGCCGGGCGATCGAGCGCGGGCTGACCCAGGACGCGAATTTCCGCCTGATCGATTACCGCGACGTCGGAGGAACATTCGACCGTATCGTGTCGGTCGGCATGTTCGAGCACGTCGGAGTCGGTTTCTACGACACGTACTTCGGCAAGTGCCGGGAACTCCTGGCCGATGACGGCCTCATGGTCCTGCACTCGATCGGCCGTTCGAGCCCGCCCGGCATCACCAATCCGTGGATCGCCAAATACATTTTCCCGGGCGGCTATATCCCTGCCCTATCCGAGGTCGTGCCGGCCATCGAGCGTGCCGGTCTGATCGTCACCGATATCGAAGTCCTGCAGCTGGCACTATGCCGAGACGCTGAAAGCCTGGCGCGAACGCTTCCTTGCCCACCGCGACGAGGTCAAGAAGCTGTACGACCAGCGTTTCGTGCGGATGTGGGAGTTTTACCTCGCCTGCTCGGAAATGGCGTTTCGCGAAGCCGATATGGTGGTGTTCCAGATCCAGATCGCCAAGCGCAAGGGCGTGACGCCGCAGACCCGCGATTACATCGCCCAGGAGGAAGCGCGGTTGCGCGGCATCGAGGCTCGCCACGCAGCGCCGCTGCGGCTTGCCGGCGAGTGAAAATCCAGCGTGTTGCAGGCACTCGCGCCTTGTTGTCGCCTAACGCCTGCGTCAAGCATAAAGCGCAATCTGTTGCGTGCTCATCGCGCGACGGTGCGTAGTGGGGAAAGCGGCAACGAGCATTTCCAATTGCGCCCCCGCTGGACTATCGAAGGTGTCCCTGTTGCGTGCGTTGCACTTGGTGCCGCTCACCGAAGCGTCACCTGTCGGTGCCGCCTTCCTTGAGCGACTCGCTATGTTGAGTAGCCACGACAAAATCGCCACACGCCGTAAAACGGCCAACGCTTACTATTGCCTAGACCGGGACCATGCCAGCCTTCGATTCGACCGCACGCAAGCAAGTTCCGCCGGAACCGACGTTCCGTTCGGCGCCGCACAATATCGAAGCCGAGCAGGCGCTGCTGGGCGCGATCCTCGTCAATAACGAGGCGTTCTATCGCGTTTCGGATTTCCTCGAAGCCAAACACTTCTTCGAACCGATCCATCAGCGGATCTACGAGCTTGCCAGCGGGCTGGTGCGCGCCAACAAGATCGCGACGCCGGTGACGCTGAAGACGTTCCTGTCTGGCGACATCGATATTGCCGGCCTGTCGGTCAACCAATATCTGGCGCGGCTCGCCGCCGAAGCGACGACCATCATCAATGCGCAGGATTACGGCCGCACCATCTACGATCTTTCGGTGCGCCGCGATCTCATCGCCATCGGCGAGGACATGGTCAATCTCGCCTATGACGCGCCGGTCAACTCGACGCCGTCGCAGCATATCGAGGACGCCGAGCGCAAGCTTTATGAGATCGCCGAAACCGGCCGCTACGATTCCGGCTTCCAACGTTTCGCCCAGGCGCTGACGACCGCGGTCGACATGGCGGCGCGCGCCTATCAGCGCGACGGCAACCTGTCCGGTCTCGCCACCGGCCTCACCGACCTGGATGCCCGGATGGGCGGTCTGCAGTCGTCGGACTTGATCATCCTGGCCGGTCGTCCCGGCATGGGCAAAACCGCACTCGCGACCAATATCGCCTATAACGTCGCCAAGGCCTGGGCCGGCGAGATGCGTGCCGACGGGCATATGGCACACCGTCAATGGCGGCATCGTCGGCTTCTTCTCGCTGGAAATGTCGGCCGAACAACTCGCGACCCGTATCATCGCCGAGCAGACCGGCATTCCCTCAACCAAGATCCGCCGCGGCGGCATCGATGAAGGCGACTTCGAGAGGATCAAGGACATCTCGATCGATTTGCAGAACCTGCCGTTCTATGTCGACGAGACCGGCGGCCTGTCGATCGGGCAATTGGCGGCGCGCGCGCGCCGGCTCAAGCGCCAGCGCGGGCTTGATCTTCTGGTCATCGACTACGTGCAGCTCCTCAGCGGCTCGACGCGCCGCTCCAGCGAAAACCGCGTGCAGGAAATCACGGAAATCACGACGCGGCTCAAAGCACTCGCCAAGGAGCTCGCCATTCCGATCCTGGCGCTGTCGCAATTGTCGCGCCAAGTCGAAAGCCGCGATGACAAGCGGCCGCAGCTGTCGGACTTGCGTGAAATCAGGCTCGATCGAACAGGACGCCGACGTCGTCATGTTCGTGTTTCGCGAAGAATATTACCACCAGATGCGCAAACCCACCGAAGTGAACCGCGAGAAGTTCGCCGAATGGCTGGCTGAAGGCGAACGCGTCGAGGGCAAGGCCGAAGTCATCATCGGCAAGCAGCGCCATGGCCCAACCGGAACAGTCGAATTGCAATTCGACGCCGCGGTCACCCGCTTCGCCAATCTCGACAACGTGCATCGGCCGAATTTCTAGCGCCTGGCGCTGTTTGGACGAACGTATCGCCGTCCGGCGTCGCGCTCCCTATATAGTCATGGTCCGTGAACAGCTTCCGGTGGCTTTACCGCACCTGCGGCTTTCGTCCATAACTTGCGCATGGCCCTCGCTGTCCCCATTGCCGATCCCGATAGAAGCGCCCGCCGCCGCTGCGGAAACCGGGGGCACGATGACCGTCGATCTCGCCGCGATCGAAGCGAATTGGCGTGCGCTGTCGCGCGAACTGCTCACGGTGGAATGCGCCGCCGTGGTCAAGGCCAACGCCTATGGGGTGGGACTCGAGCCCGTCACCGCGCAACTTGCCAAAGCCGGCTGCAAGACATTCTTCGTCGCCGATATCGCCGAAGCGCGCACGGTGCGCTCGCGCACTGCCGATGCCACGATCTACGTGCTCGACGGTTTCGCCGTCGACTGGGCCGACGCCTTCGTCGAGATCAATGCGCGCCCGGTCATCAACTCGACCACCGAGCTTGCCGAATGGGACGCCTTCGTCAGCGCGCAATCCTGGCGCGGCGGCGCCGCCTTGCATATCGACACCGGCATGCGCCGGCTTGGCATCACGCCGGATGAAGCCGTAGCCTTGGCGCCGCGCGCGCAAACCGAAAACCACGGCATTGCGCTGGTCATGAGCCACCTCGCCTGCGCCGATACGCCGGCTCATCCGCTGAACGAGACGCAGATCAATTTGTTTCGCGAATTGCGCATGCTCTATACCGGCATTCCGGCCTCGCTCGCCAATTCGTCCGGCATATTCCTCGGCGACAGCGCGCATTACGATCTGGCGCGGCCCGGGGCGGCGCTCTATGGCGTCAACCCGACGCCGGGCAAACCCAATCCGATGCAGAGCGTGGTCGAATTGACCGGCCGCATTCTGCAGATCCGCAATGTCGGCAAGGACGAGACGGTCGGCTATGGCGCCACCTGGACCGCCCGGCGCCCGACCCGCATCGCGGTGGTCGCGCTCGGCTATGCCGACGGGCTCCTTCGCGCGGGCGGCGGATCCGACGACCGTCCGGGCGGGGCGGCCATCATCGCCGGAGAACGCTGCCCGATTGTCGGCCGCATTTCGATGGACCTGACCTGCATCGACATCACCGACCTTCCGCGCCGGAGCGGTTCATCGCGGCGATACGGCGACGCTTGTCGGCGGCGAGATCGGCGTCGACGAGGTCGCGGCGGCCGCCGGCACGATCGGCTATGAGATCCTCACCCGGCTCGGGCCGCGCTGCCATCTCGTCTATCGCGGCGGATAAGATGGCCGCGCGCGGACAAACTTTCATCTGCCAGAATTGCGGCGCCGCCACTGCGCGCTGGGCCGGCAAATGCGAATCCTGCGGCGAGTGGAATTCGATCGTCGAGGAGATCGCCGAAGGCCCGCGCCGTTCGCCGCGCAAGGGACGAGCCTTTGCCGTCGAGCAGCTCAAGGACAGCGACAGCCATCAGGCGCCGCGGCTGCCGTCCGGCATCGCCGAATTCGACCGCGTCACCGGCGGCGGCCTCGTGCGCGGCTCGGTGCTGCTGCTCGGCGGCGATCCCGGCATCGGCAAATCGACCTTGCTCCTCGAAGTCGCGGCCGCGTTTGCGCGCAACCGCCATCGCGCCGTCTATATCTCCGGCGAAGAGGCGGTCGCGCAGGTGCGGCTGCGCGCCGAACGGCTCGGCCTTGCCGACACCGCGGTGGAGGTGGCCGCCGAAACCTCGGTGGAAGACATCGTCGCCACCATGTCGCAAGGCGTGCCGCCGCGCTTATGGTGATCGATTCCATCCAGACCATGTGGACGCAAACCGTCGAAGCGTCGCCCGGCACGGTGACGCAAGTGCGCGGCTCGGCCGGCGAACTGATCCGCTTCGCCAAGCGCACCGGCACCGCGGTGATCCTGGTCGGCCATGTCACCAAGGACGGCCAGATCGCGGGCCCGCGCGTAGTCGAGCACATGGTCGATGCGGTCATGTCGTTCGAGGGCGAAGGCTCGCAACAATTCCGCATCCTGCGCGCGATGAAGAACCGCTTCGGCCCGACCGACGAAATCGGCGTGTTCGAAATGACCGGTTCGGGCCTGCGCGAAGTCGCCAATCCGTCCGAACTGTTTCTGTCCGAACGCGATCTCGGCAGTCCCGGCACCGCGGTCTTCGCCGGCATCGAGGGCACGCGGCCGCTTCTGGTCGAGATCCAGGCGCTGGTCGCCCCGACTTCGCTCGGCACGCCGCGCCGCGCCGTAGTCGGCTGGGACCAGAGCCGGCTGTCCATGGTGCTTGCCGTGCTCGAAGCGCATTGCGGCGTGCGGCTCTCGGGCCACGACGTGTATCTTAATGTCGCGGGAGGACTGCGCATCCAGGAGCCGGCGGCCGATCTTGCCGCCGCCGCGGCACTGGTGTCCTCGCTGGCGCATGCGCCGCTTCCTGCGGACGCGGTCTATTTCGGCGAGGTTTCGCTGTCGGGCGCGGTGCGGCCGGTGGCGCAGACCGCGTCGCGCCTGAAAGAGGCGCAAAAGCTCGGCTTCACCAAGGCGGTCGTGCCCGACGCCGCCCGCAACGACGCGCCGGACGGCGTGTCGCTGTCCGCGATCGGCTCGTTGAGCAGCCTGGTCGCCGAAATCGCCGGCGATGGCACGCGCGAAACCTCCCGCGAGGGCTCCTCCGCGCCGCGCCGTATCGGCGGCCGGGACGCTTAACCACCTCCCTGTTGAGCATGCGAGAAGACGGGTGACGGAGCGCCAGAGCCCGGCTATACACGCCCCGGACGGGCGGACCGACGGCAGGCGCGGCGGAGACGAGTTTCCTGAAACCGAGCGGCAACCATAAGCAGCAAGGTCAGGCTGGAAAACCGCACCTTAATCATAGTGTTGCTGGTGTCTTTGGCGATTCTGGGATAGCTACGGGGCTGCGCCGCGGCAGTCCGCGCATTCGGGAATCAGGGCACGAGCGGGCGGGCTTTTAACCGATGCCGATTTCGCTGCTCGATATCATCCTTCTGGCCGTGATGTTGATCTCCGGGCTGCTCGCGATGGTGCGTGGCTTCATGCGCGAGGTCCTGTCCATTACCGCCTGGGTGATCGCCGCCGGCACCACGCTGTATGCCTATGCCAAGCTGCTGCCGCTGGCGAAACAGTACTTCAACAACGATATCGTCGCTGCGGTCGCCGTGGTCGGCGGCGTCTTCCTGCTGACGCTGCTTGTCGTCTCCGTGATCACGATCCGCATTTCCGATATGGTGCTCGATAGCCGGGTCGGCGCGCTCGATCGCACGCTCGGCTTCCTGTTCGGGCTCGGCCGCGGGCTGATCATTGTCGTGATCGCCTTCCAGTTCTTCACCTGGCTGGTGCCCGATCGCAGCCAGCCGGATTGGGTCAGAAACGCCAAATCACGGGTTGTGCTGTCCGGTACCGGGCAATGGCTGATCTCGATGTTGCCGGACGACCCCGAGAGCACCATCTTAAACAAGCTGAAAAAGCCGAAACCGGAAGATACCGACAATCCGGGTGCGGCACCTGGACAGCGCGGCTAGCACGACGAGGGCCTGAAAGATCATGACCGACCCTGCTGCAGTCTTCGATCCAGATGCGGACCGGTTGCGCGAAGAATGCGGCGTATTCGGCATTTTCGGCCATCCCGACGCGGCCGCGATCACGGCGCTCGGCCTGCACGCGCTCCAGCACCGCGGCCAGGAGGCCGCCGGCATCGTCTCCTATGACGGCAAGCGCTTCCATTCCGAGCGCCGGCTGGGCCTGGTCGGCGACACCTTCTCCCGCCGCGAAGTGATCGATCGCCTGCCCGGCACCACCGCCGTCGGCCATGTGCGCTATTCGACCACCGGCGAGACCATCCTGCGCAATGTGCAGCCGCTGTTTGCCGAGCTGAATGCCGGCGGTTTCGCCGTCGGACATAACGGCAATCTCGACCAACGGCCTGACGCTGCGCCGGCAATTGGTGCGCGAAGGCGCCATGATGCAGTCGACCACCGACACCGAGGTGATCCTGCATCTGGTGGCGCGTTCGAGCCGCAATCGTTTCGTCGATCGCCTGATCGAAGGCCTGCGCATGCTCGAAGGCTCCTATGCCTTCGTCGGCCTCACCAACAAGAAGCTGGTCGGCGCGCGCGATCCGCTCGGCATCCGCCCGCTGGTGCTCGGCAAGCTCGACGGCTGCCCGATCCTCACCTCGGAGACCTGCGCGCTCGACATTATCGGCGCGCAATATGTGCGCGACGTCGACAACGGCGAAGTGCTGGTTTTCGACGAAGACGGCGCGCATTCCTACAAGCCGTTCCCGGCGATGCCGGCGCGGCCCTGCATCTTCGAATACATCTATTTCGCGCGGCCGGATTCGATCATCGGCGGCCGCAGCGTCTATGACGTGCGCAAGGCGATGCGGCGCCGAACTCGCGCGCGAAGCGCCGGCCGACGCCGATGTCGTCGTGCCGGTGCCGGATTCCGGCGTGCCGGCGGCGATCGGCTATGCCCAGGAATCCGGAATTCCCTACGAACTCGGCATCATCCGCAATCACTATGTCGGCCGCACCTTCATCGAGCCGACCCAGCAGATCCGCCAGCTCGGCGTCCGCCTCAAGCACAGCGCCAATCGCGCCGTGGTCGCGGGCAAGCGCATCGTCCTGATCGACGACTCCATCGTGCGCGGCACGACTTCGGTGAAGATCGTGAAGATGATGCGCGATGCCGGCGCGCGCGAAGTGCATTTCCGCATCGCCTCGCCGCCGATCACCCATCCCGATTATTACGGCATCGACACGCCGGAGCAGGACAAGCTGCTCGCCGCCACTCACAGCCTTGAAGACATGCGCCAATTCATCGGCGCGGATTCGCTGGCCTTCCTGTCGGTGAACGGCATCTACCGCGCCATGGGCGAGAAGAGCCGCAATGCCGAGCGGCCGCAATTCACCGACCATTGCTTCACCGGCGAATATCCGACGCCGCTGACCGACCGCACCGCGCAGGACGCCGCCGCGCCAGCTGTCGCTGCTCGCCGAGGCGAGCTGACGAATGCCGCAACAGCTTGAAGGTCGTGATTGCGCTCGTCACCGGCGCCTCGCGCGGCATCGGCCGGGCCACCGCGCTCGCTTTGGCGCGCGCAGGCGCGCATATCGTGGCTGTGGCGCGCACCGTCGGCGGACTCGAAGAAGTCGACGACGAGGTCAAGAAGCTCGGCAGCGCCGCGACGCTTGGTGCCGCTCGACATGCGCGACTATGACGGCTTCTATCGCCTCGCCGCCGCGATCAACGAGCGCTATCAGCGCCTCGACATCCTGATCGGCAATGCCGCGATCGGCGGCCAGCGCTCGCCGCTCGATCACATCGAGCCGAAGGCCTGGGACGATGTCGTTTGCCATCAATGTCACTGCGAACTTCCATCTGATCCGCTCGATGGCTCCCCTCGTCCGAGGCGCCAAGGCCGGCCGCGCCGTGTTCATCACGTCCGGCGCCGCCACCAACGCGCGCGCCTATGGCGGGCCCTATTCGGCGTCGAAGGCGGCGCTCGACGCGTTGGCGCGCACCTATGCGGCCGAAACCTCTTCGACAGCGATCCGCGTCAATCTGTTCAATCCCGGCCCGACCCGCACCCGCATGCGCGCGCAGTCATGCCGGGCGAAGACCCGATGACCTTGCCGACGCCGGAGGAAGTCGCGGAGAAGATCGTCGAACTGTGCCTGCCGGGCTGTCACCGAAACCGGCAAGCTCTATGATTTTCCGGCGCGCAAACTGCTGCAGTTTCAGCCGCCGGCTTGAGCGCGGCTCAGCGCCGCCGCTTCCTCTTCGCGAACGGATTGGCTTTCGCCCGCAAGGCGAGCCGGATCGGCGTGCCCGGCAGCGCAAAATTCTCGCGCAGCCCGTTGATCAGATAGCGGCGATAGGTTTCCGGCAGCGCTTCCGCACGCGAGCAGAACAGAACAAATGTCGGCGGCCGCGACTTCGGCTGTGTGATGTAGTCGAGGCGGAATTTGCGGCCGCTGATCGCGGGCGGCGGGTTGGCCGAAACCGCCTCGCCGAGGAAGCGATTCAGCGCCGCGGTCGGCAGGCGGCGATTCCACACCGCATACGCCTTCAGGACCGCTTCCATCAGCTTGTCGAGGCCGTTGCCGGTCTTTGCCGAGAGCACGGCGATCGGCACCCCCCTGATCTGCGGCAACATGCGGTCGACCGAGGCGCGCAAGCGCGACAGCGCACCGGGCTCGGCTTCGACGGTGTCCCATTTGTTGACGGCGATCACGATGGCGCGCCCTTCCCGCTCGACCAGATCGGCGATGCGGGTGTCCTGTTCCTCGAACGGAGCCTGCGCGTCGATCAGGACGATCACCACCTCGGCGAAGCGGATGGCATTGAGGGTGTCGGCGACCGACAGCTTTTCGAGCTTCTCCTCGATCCGCGAGCGGCGGCGCATTCCCGCGGTGTCGTGGATGCGGAATTTCTTGCCTTGCCAGGTCAGATCGACGGCGATGGCATCGCGCGTGATGCCGGCTTCGGGCCCGGTCAACAGCCGCTCCTCGCCGAGCAGGCGATTGATCAGGGTCGATTTGCCGGTATTCGGCCGGCCGACAATGGCGATGCGGATCGGCTGCGCTTCCTCCGGTGCGTCGGCAATTTCCTCGTCCTCTTCGTCGTCGTCCTCGGCGGTGGCTTCGGGCAGCGCCGCGCGCAGCGCATCGTAGAGATCGGCCAAGCCCTCGCCGTGTTCGGCGCTGACCGCGACCGGATCGCCGAGCCCAAGCGTATAGGCATCGAAGGCGCCGTCAGTGCCGGCGCGGCCCTCGGCCTTGTTGGCGACGACGATGGCGGGCTTGCCGGATTTTCGCACGAGCTCGGCAAAGGCGCGGTCGGCGGGCGTCACGCCGACGCGCGCATCGACGACAAACAGCACAGCATCGGCCTGGCCGATCGCCGCCGCGGTCTGCGCCTGCATGCGCGCCGACAGACTGTCGCGCTCGGCGTCTTCGAGGCCCGCGGTATCGATCGCCTTGAATTCAAGATCGCCGAGCCTGGCCTCGCCTTCGCGGCGGTCGCGCGTCACGCCCGGCAGGTCGTCGACCAGCGCCAGCCTTCTGCCGACCAGCCGGTTGAACAAGGTCGACTTGCCGACATTGGGGCGGCCGACAATGGCAATGGTGAATGACATGAGGTCTCTGGCGCGGAGCTTTCCAAGGACATTCTAGCCGAGCGCGCGGCAAAGCCCTATCCTGACGCGGCATATGGTGAAGGCGGTGATGCCAGCGCTTATTGTCTTTCGCGCCGGCGCGGCGGCGCCGGCCAATTGGTCTGAACTTGCTGGGCGGGCGTCATCTGCTGCGAGGGCGCCGGCCAGTTGGGCTGCGATGACGCGCCCTGATCCTGTGCGGGTGCAGGCGCCACGGGCTTCGCTCCGACATTGATGCGGGTCGGCGCGCGCGACTGCGCCGGAGCTCTGGTTCCAGATCGGGTCGCCGGACTGGGCGGGAGCTTGCGCCGGCGCGGTCGCAACCTTGGGCCGCGGCTTTGGCTTCGGCTTGGGCTTGGCTTCCGCGGTCGCTCGCCGCTGTCTTCGGCGCTGCGCCTTGCGGCGCCTGCGAGGCATCGGCGTCGGCCGGGTCGGGCGGCTGCTGATAGCCTTTGACCAGATCGGCCGGAACGCCGGTTGTCGCGCCGGGCACGCCGCCGGGGAATACCGGCTCGCGCTGGCCGCTCAGCTTCTTCTTGCTGTCGAAGATGTCGGAATTGAAGATTTCGGTGGGATCGAATTGGCCGCCTTTGGTGCAGGCGCCAAGAAGCGGCAGAAGCACGAGCACGAAAGCGAGCGCGGAACCGGCACGGAGGATGGACGGACGGCGTTGCCCTTGTCCTTGCGCTCGCATCGGATCAGCCCTTCGCGCTCGCAGCCGAGATGAGCTGGCTCAGAACTTCGACGCGGCTGCGCATGCCGGACGGCGTTTGCGGATCCGTCACGATCATATCGGTCCATTGCTTCGCCGAGGCCAGATCGCCGGACTTCGTAGGCCGAGAGCGCCAGGATTTCGCGCGCGCTGTGACGGAAGACGCGGTCCGCGGCCGTCAGCGGCTCGAGCCGCGCGCGGATGTCGGCATAAGGCGCGCTGTCCACCAGGAGATAACCGGCGCGGACCGCGGCCAGGTCTCTGCATGACCGGACCGGCGCTGCCGTCGGCGGCAATCCGATCATAGGCGGCGACCGCAGCCTTGCTGTCGGTGCGCGCCAGTTGCGCGGCTTCGCGCAGCCCCGCGAGCACGCGGTAGCCTTTGGTGCCGTCAGTGGCGAGCTTGGCGAAAGCGGCTTCGGCTTCTTTGCTTTTGCCGGCTTCGGCCAGCTGAGCGGCCTGCTCGTAGGCCGCGCCCGAAATCACCGCCTGCTTCTCTTGCCACCATTGATAGCCGCGCCACGCGCCGACGCCGACGACAACAAGAACGCAGAGCGCGACGAGATAATTCCCGTACCGCTCCCACAATTTTGTAAGTCGTTCGCGACGAACTTCCTCGTCGACTTCCTGGAAAATATCGCTCACGGATTCCGTCCCAAACCCTACTCGCCCCGATACCTGCGCCCAGCCAGGGGGATGCCAGCACCCTCACCTGCACCGCTTGCGCCTCGATTCTGCGCCCGGTTTGCCGGCCCCAAAATGCCCGCAAAGCCTTGTGAGCAACTAGTTTAATGATGTGGCGCGAGCAAGGCAAAATAGGCCTTTGCACCGCCCCCGTCGCCTCGACGCTGCGCATATGGTTGAAGCCGCGGTGGAGCCTTTTGGCAGGCCCAAAAGCGGGCGTTAGCCGCGCGAAGGGCCTTTACCGCGCTCGGCAAGCTTGGTGACGCTGCCGGCTGCGCCTTTGGGCCGCATCGGATAGACGTGTTCCGTGCCGGGAAAAGTCCGCGCCCGCACCTCCTGCGCATAGCTCTTCACCGCCTGCTCGATCGAGGGACCGAGCTCGCCGAAACGCTTGACGAATTTCGGCACCCGCGGCGACAGCCCGAGCATGTCTTCGAGCACCAGCACCTGCCCGTCGCAGGCAGCACTGGCGCCGATGCCGATGGTCGGGATCGGGATCTGCGCGGTGATGCGGCGGCCGAGCGGCTCGGCGATCGCCTCCAGCACCGCCGAGAATGCGCCGGCATCGGACACCGCGCGCGCGTCCGCCTCGATCGGCGCCCAATCGCTCTCCTCGCGGCCCTGAGCGCGAAACGAACCGATCGTGTTGATCGCCTGCGGCGTCAGGCCGACATGCGCCATCACCGGCACGCCGCGTTCCGCCAGGAAGGCAATGGTCTCGGCCATGCGCCGACCGCCTTCGATCTTGATGGCGCCGCAGCCGGTTTCCTTCATCACGCGGGCCGCCGAAGCAAAGGCTTGCTCCTTGGATGCCTCGTAGCTGCCGAACGGCAGATCGACGACAACGAGCGCGTGCTTGGAGCCGCGCATCACCGCGTGGCCCTGCAGGATCATCATGTCCAGCGTCACCGGCACGGTGGTCTCAAGCCCGTGCATCACCATGCCGAGCGAGTCACCGACCAGGATGACATCGCAATGCGCATCGACGATGCGCGCGGTGTGGGCGTGATAGGAGGTCAGGCACACGATCGGCTCGCCACCCTTGCGGGCGAGAATGTCGGGCGCGGTGAGCCTGCGGCTTTCGTTCTGTGCTGACATGACGCTCTACTGACGTGACTGATTGACTTTGATCGCTACGACCCGAACGCCGACGTTCCAAACGCCGGCAGGCCGATGACGACCGGGTGAAACACAAGGCCGAGCGCCAAATAGATAATGGTGCCGACAATGATGGCAATGATGTCGTTTCGCGTTCCGCCATAGGGAATTTGCAGACCGCCTGGATCGCTGCGGTATTTCAGCGAAATGCGGTCATAAACCGCCCAGGCCAGCACCGAGCCGAACAGGATGATGCCGCCGAGATCGCCGTTGGCGCACAGATGCGCGAAGGCCCAGGTCTTCACCGCGACCAGCAGCGGATGCTTGACCGCCTTTTTGATATTTCCGGGAATGTAGGCGGCCGCGATCAGAATGCTCGCCGGCCACATCAGCGCGATCACGATGTGACGGGTCCAGAGCGGCGGATTCCACACCTGGATGAGGCCTGCGGCGCGATACTGCGCGAAACCGTAGGCAATGAGGCCGATGCCGACGATCGCCACCAGCGAGAACAGCCCGCGATACGGCCACTCGCCCAGTCTCATGATCAGCGCCGCGCGCTCGCCGCGCCGGGTGACGAAGACATGCGCGCCGAGAAAGATCACGAGCCCTAAAATTTCGACGGCAAGTCCCATCGTTAGCCCCAAACCGCAGGCCGGTTGCGACCGCGGCCGGGATCATGGCGAGCGCGCTTGCCTTGTCAACGGCGGCGTTCCGCCGGAGCTTGCGGCTATCCGAGCTGCGCCGCGTAGGTTTCGGGCTTGAATCCGACCAGCAATTTGCCGCCGCCGAGATCGAGAACCGGGCGCTTGATCATGGACGGCTGCGCCAGCATCAGCGTAATGGCCTTTTTCGCATCGAGGCCGCTTTTGTCCTTGTCGGGAAGCTTCTTGAAGGTCGTGCCGGCCTGATTGAGCAAGGTCTCCCAGCCGACCTTCTTGCTCCAGGCTTCGAGCCGCTCGCGTTCGATACCGGCGCTCTTATAGTCATGGAAATCGTAAGCGACGCCGTGCTTGTCGAGCCAGGCGCGCGCCTTCTTCATCGTGTCGCAGTTCTTGATGCCGTAGATCGTGAGCGTCTTTGCCATTTCGCCGCGCCTCCCCGCCAGGGCGCCATCTTATGACAATCAGTCGGCTTTTTCCGGCAAATTCTTCGGCAGGCTTGCAAGCCACTTTGCGCGTAGTTGTGACGGCCGCGTCGGATAGCGCTCTTCCATGAAGGTTGCGTCGGCGATGCGATCGATACGGAAGTTGCGGAAATCGTCGCGCAGCTCGCACCAGCCGATCAGGATGCGCACTGCTTCGTGATAGCCGACCACGATCGGCCAGATCACGCGCTCGGTCTGGCGGCTCTCGGCGTCGAGATAGACCAGCGCGATCTTGCGGCCAAGGCGTATCCAGGCGCGCGCCTGCGCCACGTCCAAGCCGTCGGGCGGGATTTTCCAGGCCGGCGCCGCCCGCGCGCCGGCATCGAGCACAAGCGGGCGCAGATTTTCCGGAATGGTCACGGCGATCTTGGCCATGAGGTCATGCGCGGCGCGTGCGAGCGCCGCGTCGCCATGGCCGGCGACCCATTGCGCGCCGAGCACCGCTGCCTCGACCTCCTCCGTGGTCAGCATCAAGGGCGGCAGATCGAAGCCGCCTTCCAGCACATAGCCGAACCCAGCCTCGCCGCGGATCGGCACCCGCTGGCCGATCAGGGCCGAAATATCGCGATAGATCGAGCGCTTCGAGGTTTCGAGCTCCTCGGCGAGGTGGGCAGCGGTCACCGGCCGGGTCGAACGGCGCAAAACCTGGATGATCTGGAATAGGCGGTCGGCACGTCGCATGGGCTGAGGCTAACGCTGGCATGCTGACAGCATGGTGGCAACAGGTGTCAGCTAGTTAGCACGCCGACGAACGACTTGGCCGGAGCCAAATTGGAGCCTGAGTGATGCTGAAGACCTATCACGGCAGCTGCCATTGTGGCGCGGTGCGCTATGAGGCCGATATCGATCTCGAACAGGGCACTGGCAAGTGCAATTGCTCGCTGTGCGGCAAGACGCGCAAGTGGAGCGTGATGATCAAGCCCGAGGCGTTTCGGCTGGTGTCCGGCATGCAAGACGTCAGCGACTATCAGTTCGGCTCGGGTAGCGTGCATCACCTGTTCTGCACGCATTGCGGCGTGCGCACCTTCGCCCGCGGCCACGTCCCTGAGATCGGCGGCGACTTCGTCGCGGTTCAATTGCCGACGCTCGACGACGTGACGCCGGAAGAACTGATCGCGGCACCGGTGCGCTACAGCGACGGCAAGAACAATAACTGGTGGAACGCGCCGGCGGAGACGCGGCATCTGTAAGACGTACCATCCTCAGGATGGCGCGAAAACTGCCTCACGTTGCGGGCGCGCAAGCAGATAAAATGCCACGGCGTGCGTGATCATCAGCAATGGCACGTAGATGATCGGAATCGCGTAGCCCGCACCCAATTGCCCCGCCAAGTCCGGCAAGCCCAGCGCGTTGCCGTGGTAGTAATCGACGAGGATATCGACTGCACCAGCGACATTAAAGGCGATGACGAACGACCAGAACACCGGACGCAGCCGGATTGTCAGCAGCGCCAGCATCGCGAGCAACCCGGTGGCGAAATCGCCATAGGCGGCGAACGTCGCGAAGCCCGAAGGCAGATCAGGCCCGACAAATCCTGGAAGGATGAAGGCGAGCCCGAAGAAGCGGAAGCTGTGCAGCGTCGCGATGGCGCGCTGCGCCTCGACATGGTTCATCGATTTGAGCCAGGGCCAGCCATAGGCGCCGAGGAACAGCAGCCATGGGACATAACCAAGAACAAGATGGATCCGGAAAATGGTTGCCGGCGACATTGGGAATTCCTTTCAAGCGCAAGCTCCCTTGCCGTCCGGACATACGACCACTTCCAGCGTTCGACTATTCGCGATAATGTCGATAGGTTATGAAGCAAAACTTCACAGTCCGACACGGTGCGCTCGACGGCGTCGAGGCATTTCTGAGCGTCGCCCGGCACAAGAGCTTTCGCCAAGCGTCCGCGGAACTCGGCGTAACGCCGTCGGCCATCAGCCAGGCCGTCCGCACGCTTGAGGCGCGCATCGGTGCGGCGCTTTTCATCCGCACGACGCGCAGTGTCGGCCTGACCGAAGCCGGCGAACGATTCCTTGCGCGCGCCAAACCGGCTTTCGAAGAACTGGTCGCGGCGAGCCAGGTCGCGCGCGACTTGGGACAGCGGCCGTCCGGACTTGTTGCGGCTCTCAGCGCCGCGCGCGGTGGTGCCCATCCTCCTGGAGCCGCTGATCGCATCCTTCTGCGCAGCCTATCCCGAGATCGAGGTGGAGATCGCCGCAAGCGCGGAATTAGTCGACCTCGCCGCCGAAGGCTTTGACGCCGGCATCCGTCTCGGACAATTCATCGCGCCCGACATGGTCGCGGTGCGGCTGACGCCGCCGTTCCCCTACGCCGTGGTCGGAAGCCCGGACTATCTGCGGCGGAGGAAGCCGCCGGAGCGCATCGACGATTGCGCGAGCACGCATGCCTGCGCATGCGCCGCTCGGACGGCTCGATCGCGCCGTGGCGATTTGTCGACGGCAACAAGGCGATCGAAGCCATCGTCGCCGGGCCGCTTATCGCGAACGACTATCCGACATTGCTGGGAGCGGCGATGCAGGGTCTTGGGCTTGCGCAAATGCCCAGCCCGCTGGTGCGAGCGCCGGTGGCCGAAGGCCGATTGCAATCGCTGCTGACGCGCTTTGCTGTCACCATACCGGGCGTTTTTCTTTATCACCCGGGCCGGCGACAGGTGCTACCGAAGCTACGCGCTTTTATTGATCACGTGACTGATCGCGTGAAAAGCCGCGCCTCGCCTTCCGTGCGATTTCGCCGGTCGGCTTCAACGCCGCGCCGCAGACAACGCTAAGGTTGTTGCTTCTTCCCAGGCTCCGGTCCGTCGCGCGATTGTCACGAAGCTTTATCACGGTCTTTTGCAGGGCCGTATCCGATTTGGTCGGATACGGTATGGCTTTCCAGCAGGAAGGATTTCGCCATGTCCGATAAGGTTCTTTTCAGCGCCAAGACCCACACCACCAGTGGCCGCGAAGGCTATGGCAAGAGCGCCGACGGCAAGGTCGACATCAAGCTGCCGGAGCCGCATCCGGCCGCCGAGGACCTGTTCGGCGTCGCCTGGTCGGCCTGCTACATGGGCGCGCTCGGCGTCGCCGCCGCGCAAAAGAAGATCAAGCTGCCGGCCGATCCGTCGGTCGATGCCGAAATCGATCTGAACAACGGCGCCAGCGGCTTCTTCCTGCGCGCGCGCCTCAATGTCAGCCTGCCCGGCCTCGATCGCGCAGTGGCGCAGGATCTCATTACCGCCGCGCACGGCATCTGCCCCTACTCCAAGGCGGTCCATGGCAATATCGAGGTGACGACCAATCTGGTTTGAGGCTTGGTCAGAACACGCAGAATCAATTCTGAACAAACGAAGACACATCGGGCCTGCCGGCAACGGGCCCGATTTTTTTTTGGAAAGATCGGTAGCCGAATAGGGAAAGACGCATACGGCAATCGCCGCTACCTTCAACACGTGGTAAGCGGCTTTACTTCGGCGACCGCATTGCCGCGGGAGTTCAGGAGCAGGAGGCAAGCGTGGAAAAGCATCGCACGGGCGGAATGACCGCGATCGCTGTCCTCAACATTGTCGTAGGCATCATCATCATCCTCGCCGGGCTGTTTCAGCTTCTCTTTGCCCTGACGCTGACCTACGAGCTATTGCGATTGGGCGCCTTCGAACTGCCTGCAATGCGGTTGACGTTCGCATTTCTGATTTTGGCAACGGGCATCGTCGGCTTGATCGCCGGTATTGGAATGTTGTCGCTTCGCCCATCGGCGCGCGACTTGAGCCTTGTGTTCGCCGGATTGCTGATCGTCTCGGCCGTCCTTTCCTACTTCGCCATCGAGATCATCGCTTCGATAGGGACTTACGATTTGCATTCGATCAGCGCGGAGGGCTGGGTGCGATTGATAATATTCTGCATGGTCTACGTCGTACTGCCCGTGTCTTACGCTGTTATTTTGCTGGTTGTTCTCTCTACGCATTCGTGGAAGTCAGCATTTGCCAAAAGCGCGGCAGTATGAGGACCACGCCGACGGTCGAGGCTAGTCTAGCTCAGGGGGCTTCAACTCAGGATATTTCGCAACAATCGGATTTATGATCTCGAATAGCATGGCTCCCATCGATCTTCCGATCATACGTCGGTATTCACTAAACTCAGCTTCGGTACACAACGGCTGCATCTCTTTCAGAGCAGCGTCCTGCTCTGCGACGTTTCTTATGACAACTTCCATCATAATTTTAGCTGCGTTCCGTGACATCCTATTTTCCTTGCCTTTTATTCAGCCACGTTACAATCGACGCTCAATCATGAGCCAAAGGCAAATGGGCCGTATGCGTGTCTGCTCATGCAGTTATTTACGCAATTGACGAACCTCCACCCGTCATTATGGGTTGGAAGACTTGATTCCGAACATTCAGCGATGCATGCATTTTTGACAATACCTCGCATGATATCATTCCCCATTGCGAACACTTGCGTGTTGGCTGCGTGATCGCCTGTGGTTTCGCGGCACAAATCCCGTCGGGGTCTTGCGAAGAAGCGGCACGCCCGCAAGCGACACCCCTGTTGGACTGCAACTGAGCCCCAATCCGCCGGGCTCGTTGGTCAAGCGAAACACACGCACCACGCCACGCGCTAGGGGCTGTGTCATAGCATTTTCCTGTCTTGAAAATGAAAAGCGCGCGCGAATTGATTCGCGCGCGCTGGTGGGCTCAACAGTTACCTGAGAGTCTTTATTCGCTCTGGGAACTGCGAGCTGGGAGGCTCTCGCTTCACTCCCACTCGATCGTCCCCGGCGGCTTGCTTGTCACGTCATAGACGACGCGGTTGACGCCCTTCACTTCGTTGATGATGCGCGTTGCCACGCCGCCGATGAAGGCCATGTCGAAGGGATAGAAGTCGGCCGTCATGCCGTCGGTCGAGGTCACGGCGCGCAGCCCGACGACATAATCATAGGTGCGGTAGTCGCCCATGACGCCGACGGTGCGCACCGGAAGCAGCACGGCGAAGGCCTGCCAGATGTCGTCGTAGAGGCCGGCGCGGCGGATTTCTTCGATATAGACGGCATCGGCCTGCCGCAGGATTTCGAGTTTTTCGCGGGTGATCGGGCCCGGGCAGCGGATGGCGAGGCCGGGGCCCGGAAACGGATGACGGCCGACGAACACGTCCGGCAGGCCGAGCTCGCGGCCGAGCGCCCTCACCTCGTCCTTGAACAATTCGCGCAGCGGCTCGACAAGCTGCATATTCATGCGCTCGGGCAGACCGCCGACATTGTGATGCGACTTGATCGTCACCGATGGCCCGCCGGTGAACGACACGCTCTCGATCACGTCGGGATAGAGCGTGCCTTGCGCGAGGAAGTCCGCGCCGCCGATCTTCTTGGCCTCGGCCTCGAACACGTCGATGAACAATTTGCCGATGGTCTTGCGCTTGACCTCCGGATCCTCGACGCCGTCGAGCGCCTTGAGGAACGTCTCGGACGCGTCGACATGGACCAGCGGAATATTGTAGTGGCCGCGGAACAGTGCGACGACATTCTCGGCTTCGCCGAGCCGAAGCAGCCCATGATCGACGAAGACGCAAGTGAGTTGCTCGCCGATGGCTTCGTGAATGAGCACCGCGGCGACGGACGAGTCGACGCCGCCTGACAAGCCGCAGATCACTTTGCCCTTGCCGACCTGGCGGCGGATTTTCTCGATCGCCTCCTGCCTGAAGGCGCGCATGGTCCAGTCGCCGGTGCAGCGCGCGATCTTGCGCACGAAATTGCGCAGGATGGCGGCGCCGTGCGGCGTGTGCATGACTTCGAGATGGAATTGCGTGGCGTAGAATTGGCGCGCCTCGTCGGCGATCATGGCGATCGGCGCATTGGATGAGGTGCCGACGACCTTGAAGCCCTTCGGCGGCGCGGTGACGCGGTCGCCGTGGCTCATCCAGACCGGATATTTCTGGCCGACCTCCCAGACGCCATCGAACAGCGGCGTCATGTCGGTGACTTCAACCTCGGCGCGGCCGAATTCGCGGTGATGCCCGGCCTCGACCTTGCCGCCGAGCTGCTGCGCCATGGCCTGCTCGCCGTAGCAGATGCCGAGCACCGGCACGCCGGCCTCGTAGATCGCCTTCGGCGCGAGCGGCGCGTCCTGGCATCGAGCACCGAGGCGGGGCCGCCGGAGAGGATGACGCCCTTCGGCTTCATCTCGCGGAAGCGCGGCTTCAGCCTTCTGGAACGGCACGATCTCGCAATAGACTTTTTCCTCGCGCACCCGCCGCGCGATGAGCTGGGTGACCTGCGAGCCGAAATCGACGATCAGAATTTTGTCGTGGGAAAGCGAATCTTGCGCCATAGCGGGTTCTAAAGCAGGCGCTGCGCCCTGTCGAGCCTGAGCAGAAGAAGCCATGTTAAAGCCAGAATTTGTCCCAACCAGATTTTGTGCCAACCGGATTATGCCGACCGCCGCAAGCAGGCTGACGAAAAACCCGTCGGTGTCGGTTCGGCGCGGCGTCATCAGCAGACCTTCGTCTGAAATAAGCACGGCGCGGGAGAAAAGATAGGCGCGCTCACCCAGCGCCTTGGCCACGTCCCCAGGCTTTTCCACGGAAAAATCCGGGTGGCCGGCGGCGAAGGCCCGGACCTGGTCGCCGTTCTCCTCATTGAGCACGGAACAGGTGATGTAGGCGATCCGGCCGCCGGGTTTGACGAGGCCCGCGGCGCGCTCAAGCACCACTGCCTGCTCCTTGAGCCGCTGGCAAGCGAGCCCGGGCGGATGCGCCATTTGGCGTCCGGGTTGCGCCGCCAGGTGCCGGTCCCGGTGCAGGGTGCGTCGATCAGGACGAGATCGGCGCGGCCGGCGAGATCGGTAAGCACGCTCGGTGTCGTCACCCGCGGGCCTTTTGGCGTGCGCACCTGGATGTTGCGCGCGTCGGAGCGCGAGATGCGCTCGTGGATCGCGGCGAGCCGCCGCTTGTCACTGTCGGTCGCGTAAATCTGGCCGTGATTTTCCATCGCCGCGGCCAGCGCCAAAGTCTTGCCGCCGGCGCCGGCGCACAGATCGATCACCTGCTCGCCGGGCTTGGCGCCCGAGAGCAGCGCGGCAAGCTGCGAGCCTTCGTCCTGGATTTCGATCTGGCCTTTCAGGTAAACGTCGGCTCGGCGTGAATGGCCGGGCTCTTGGCATCAGCAGCAAGATGAATACGCAGGCCCTCGGGCGACCAGCGTGCGGCCGCGGCGCCGAGATGAGACAGCCGCGGCAGCATTGCATCGCGTGTGGTCGCCAACGTATTGACGCGCAGATCGAGCGGCGCGCGGCGCGCGAGCGCCTCACCTTCGGCGGCGCGTTCGTCGCCGAAGGTGCGCATCAGATAAGGATCGAGCCAATCCGGATAGTCGCCCTGAACATGCGCGGGCGCGGCGTCGAGCGTACCGGCATCAAGCGCCGCCGTCTCCGCCTCCGTCAGCGGAGTGGGTGCAAAGCGCGCACCGCTGCACAGCGCCGCGATATCGGCCGTGGCAAGCTCACGTTCCCGGCGCAGCATGCCGATCAGCACCGCGCGTGCACTCGCCTCGCCCATCAGCCAGGCGGACGAGGCCTTGCGGCGCAACGCGTCGTAGACGAGACCGGCAATGCCGCGCGGTCACCGGAGCCGGCGAAGCGATGCGACAAGCCCCAATCCTTGAGCGCATCCGTCGCCGGACGCCGCCGCGCCTCGATATCGGCAAAGACCTCGATTGCCGCCGAAAGCCGGGCCGCTGGCGTCATGAGCTTTGCAACATCGGAATGGCGCGAGATCGGACGGCATCAGGACCTCACGCCAGCGACAGAACTTGCACGATGTAGATCAACCACATGATCGCCAACACCACGGCGCCGATCGCAAAAAACGCGCCGCGCAGCCGCACGATATTGCTGGTCACATGCACATAGGCCTGGAGAATGCGGAAGACCACGAAGATCCAGGCCAGCACCACAAACACGATGCCGGCGAGATGCGTGACGTATTCGAGGATGGTCAGCACATAGAACAGGACCGGCAATTCGAATTGATTGGAAAACGCATTGGCGACTTGCGTTGTGCGTCTTCGGCCATTTCTGCTCGCGCAGCGCGATATCCTCCGGCCGCACCGCGCCCGAGACGAAATCGCGGGTGCGCAGCGGCGCCATCGTGAACAGCAAGACGAAGGTGAGGATCACCTCGACGAACAGCGGCAACAGGATCATCTGAACGGTCATTGCTCCCCCCGGCGAATTTTCCATTGAGCATGATCTTTTCCGAAAACCGGTTTCCACTTTTCGGGATCATGCTCTAAATCTTCACGCTGATCGCGGTTTCGCCATCATCGTCGACCAGCGCGCTGCGCCAGCCTTTGCCATCCAACAGCGCCTTGCGCACGGCGTCGGCGGTGCCGCCGTGATTGAGATTGGCGGTGATCAGAGTGCCGCCGGTGCGCAGCAAGCCGCGCAGCGCCTTGTGCAGCGAGGTCACCGGCGTGCCGCCGTCGAAGAAGGCGACGTCATAGCCCGGATCGAGCGTCGGCAGCACGCTGATGAAATCGCCCTCATGGACGGTGATGCGATGATCCATGGCGGCGGCGGCAATGTTGTCGCGCGCCAGCTGGACGTGATCGGGATCGCCCTCGATAGTATCGACGGTTGCGTCCGGCGCGCCTGACGCGAACGACAACGCGGTATAGCCGAGCGCCGTGCCGAGCTCGAGGATGCGCCGCGCGTTCGCCACGCCGGCGAGCGCCGCAAGCAGCGGACCGTTGCTGTAAGGATAAGCGCCGCAGCCGTGCTTGGCCCGATGCGCGTTGGTCGCGTTGCGGATCTTGGCGAAAGGATCGGCGGCCGGGCCCGGCATCGGCGCGCTTTAAGTCTGGCCCGGATAGTTCGGGCTCTCGCGCGTGATGGTGACGTCGTGGACGTGACTCTCGCGCAGGCCCGCGCCGGAGATGCGGACAAACTCGGCCTTGTCGTGAAACTCGGCGATGTCCTTGGCGCCGACATAGCCCATCGCCGCGCGCAGGCCGCCGGCGAGCTGATGCAGCACATTGGCGACCGGGCCCTTATAGGCGACCTGGCCTTCGACGCCTTCCGGCACGAGCTTGAGCGCGTCCTTGATCTCCTGCTGGAAATAGCGATCGGCCGAGCCACGCGCCATGGCGCTGACCGAACCCATGCCGCGATAGGATTTGTAGGAGCGGCCCTGATAGAGGAACACTTCGCCCGGCGTTTCGTCGGTGCCGGCAAGCAGCGAGCCGACCATGGCGCAATCGCCGCCGGCGGCAAGCGCCTTGGCGAGATCGCCGGAATATTTGATGCCGCCATCGGCGATCACCGGCGTCTTGGTGTCGCGCGCCACGCTGACCGCGTCCATGATCGCGGTGAGTTGCGGCACGCCGACGCCGGCGACGATGCGGGTGGTGCAGATCGAGCCCGGGCCGATGCCGACCTTGATCGAATCCGCGCCGGCATCGATCAGCGCCTTCGCACCTTCGGCGGTGGCGATATTGCCGGCGACGACTTCGACCGCATTGGATATGCGCTTGATGCGGGTCACGGCTTCGAGCACGCGGCGCGAATGGCCGTGCGCGGTATCGACGACGACAAGGTCGACCCCGGCCTCGATCAGCGCTTCGCTGCGCACATAGCCGGCTTCGCCCGACCGAGGTCGCCGCTGCGACGCGCAGCCGGCCCTGCTCGTCCTTGCAAGCATGGGGATTGGCCACCGCCTTTTCGATATCCTTGACGGTGATGAGGCCGACGCAGCGATATTGCGCGTCGACGACCAGAAGCTTTTCGATCCGATGCTGATGCAGAAGCTTCTTGGCTTCGTCCTGGCCGACGCTCTCGCGCACCGTGACCAGCTTCTCCTTGGTCATCAGCTCGGAAACTCTCTGCCGCGTATCGGTGGCAAAGCGGACGTCGCGATTGGTGAGGATGCCGACGAGCTTGCCGGGCCCCTTGCTCTGGCCGTTGCCGCCGCCTTCGACCACGGGAATGCCGGAAATGCGATTTTCCTGCATCAGAGGCCAACGCTTCGGCGAGCGTCGCATCCGGATGGATGGTGACCGGATTCACCACCATGCCGGATTCGAATTTCTTGACCTGCCGCACCTGCGCGGCTTGCGCATCGGGCTCGAGATTGCGGTGGATGACGCCGATGCCGCCGGCCTGCGCCATGGCGATCGCCATCGCGGACTCGCTCACGGTGTCCATCGCTGAAGCAACGATCGGGATATTGAGGACGATATTGCGCGTGATCCGCGAGCGGATATCGACCTCCGACGGCATGACCTCGGACAGGCCGGGCTTCAACAATACGTCATCGAAGGTGTAAGCTTCGCGAAACAAGCCGTTTGAAATCGCCGCCATTGCCAACTCCGCATGGCCCGGTCCGTGGGCCCGCATATGGGGATTACGCCTTGCGGACGGAAGGAGTTTTACGTCCCGCTTCCGACTCGCCAGCGGCGTTCAACGCCCGCTTTTGGGTTGGCGGCGGTCGATAGCACGCCTTGATCACAATTCATAGGCCCCTTGGCCGATAAAGCCCGAAATAACAGGGCAAAACGCCAAGGCGGCAAAACCAGGAGGGAGGCAATAATGAGGGGCATGAACCGCCGGCAATTCGGCATGGCTGCAGGCTCGGCCGGCATTGGCACTCGCGGCTGGGAGCCGGCAAAGTCCGGCACAGGCCGAGCCTTTGAAAATCCGCGTTGGCTGGGTGGTCGTCCCGGCCTCGACCGCGCCGCTGGTGCTCGAGAAAAAGGACGTGCTGGCGCATTACGGCAAGTCTTATGTCATCGAGGCGACGCGCTTCGAGGGCACCCCGCCGGTGATCACGGCGCTTGCCGCGGGCCAGCTCGATATCGGCCCGCTCGCCTTTTCCTCGTTCGGCCTCGCCATCGAGAACGCGCATTTGGACGACCTGCGCGTGATCTGCGACGAAACCCAGGACGGCGTGCCGGGCCACGGCAGCAATGAATTCATGGTGCTCAAAGACGGTCCGGTGAAAACCGTCGCCGATCTCAAGGGCAAAGTGCTGGCGACCAATGCCATGGGCAGCGCGGTCGACATCGCCATGCGCGCGATGCTGCGCAAGAGCGGACTTGGAGGCAAACAAGGACTACACCATCGTCGAGGCGCCCTTCCCCGCCATGCGCGCCATGCTGGCCGAGCGCAAGGCCGACCTCGTCAGCGCCGTGCCGCCGTTCTCGCTCGATCCGCAGTTGCGCGACATCGCGCGCACATCTGTTCACGCAAAAGGACGCTTTCGGCGTCACCCAATTGACGGCATGGACGGCGCGCACCGGCTTCATTGCGCAGAACCGCGCGCGTCATGGTCGATTTCCTCGAAGACACGATCCGCGCGATCCGCTGGTACACCGACCCGGAGAACCACGACGAAGCGGCCGCTATCGTTGCCCGGCTGATCAAAGTGCCGCCGGAGCGCGTCGGCTGGGCGTTCGGTCCCCGCGACCAATTCCGTGACCCGAACGGCATGCCGAACATGAAGGCGCTGCAAAGCAACCTGCAGGAGCAGAAGGCGGTCGGCCTGCTCAAAGGCGATATCGACGTTGACGAAATATTCCGACCTGAGCTTGGTCCAGGAGGCGGCCAAACGGCTGACATAAAATGGGCGGACAGGCTTGCCGCATCCTTCCGCTGCGGGTACCCACTTGCTGATGCCGCCGTCAAAGTCCTACGACCGGGTCGTGCCGTTGATCATCGCCACGGCACTGTTCATGGAGAATTTGGACTCCACCGTCATCGCCACCTCGCTGCCGGCCATCGCGCGGGCGCTGCTCACGAGCCCGCTGACGCTCAAGCTCGCGGTCACCTCCTACCTGCTCTCGCTCGCCATCTGCATTCCGGCAAGCGGCTGGACCGCAGACCGCTTCGGCGCCCGCAATGTCTTTCGCATCGCGATCGGCATCTTCGTGCTCGGCTCGATCGGCTGCGCCGCCTCGCGGACGCTCGACGAATTCGTGCTGGCGCGCATCGTGCAAGGCATGGGCGGCGCGATGATGACGCCGGTCGGCCGCCTCATCATGGTGCGGGCGGTCGACAAGTCGAACCTGCTCAACGCCATGTCGCTTGTGACCATGCCGGCGCTGATCGGTCCGATCGCCGGACCGCCGCTTGGCGGCTTCATCACCACTTATGCATCGTGGCACTGGATATTTCTCATCAATGTGCCGATCGGCCTTGTCGGCATCGTGCTGGCCTCGCGTTACATCCCCAATGTCCATGCCGAGCACCGCGACCCGTTCGACTTTCGCGGTTTCATTCTCTCCGGCCTCGCCGTTGCTGGCCTGGCTTTCGGTCTCTCGGCCATGGGGCTCGAATCCCTGCCGGTGAGCGTGGTCGCTGGGCTTCTCGTCGTCGGCGCAGTCTCGGCGACGGCTTATGTCATCTCACGCCAAACGCACGCCGGCGCCGATCCTCGATCTCAGTCTGCTTACGGCTGGTGACGTTCCGCGCCAGCGTTGTCGGCGGCTTTCTGTTCCGGCTTGGCATCGGCGCGCTGCCGTTTCTGTTGCCGCTGCTCCTGCAGATCGGCTTCCATCTGTCGCCGTTTCAATCCGGCTGATCACTTTCACCGGCGCGCTCGGCTCGTTTTTCATGAAAGCCGCCGTCGCCAGCGTCTTGAGCCGCTTCGGCTATCGCAAAGTGCTGCTCTACTAACGCGTTGATCTCGAGTTGCTTTCTGCTGGCCTGCGCGACTTTCGTGCCAGGAATGCCGTTCTGGGCGATGATCCTTGTTCTTCTCTCCGGCGGATTCTTCCGTTCGCTGCAATTCACCAGCATCAACACCATCGCCTATGCCGAGATCGAGCCTGCGAAAATAAGCCGCGCTACCGCGCTGGTCGCCGCCGCGCAGCAATTGTCGCTATCGACCGGCGTCGCGGTCGGCGCGCTGGTGGTCGAGACGACGCTATGGATCAAACAGAGCACCGTGATGACGGCGGCCGATTTTCCGGCGGCCTTCATCGTCGTCGGCCTGCTCTCGGCCAGCGCGATGCTGATCTTCCTGCAGCTGCCGCAGGACGCGGGCGCGGAATTGTCGGGACGGAAAGCGAAGGAAGCGGACGTCACCGAGACGGCCGAACCGGAGCCGCAGGCCAACTAGATCTTAGTTGAGCATGATCTTTTCCGAAAACCGGCTTCCACTTTTCGGGATCATGCTCTAACCGCGAAACGCTTTCGCCAACAGATAAAGCTCGGCGGAATCGGCGCGGCTTGCCGGCGGCTTGACGTGTTTGACGGTCTCGAAATCGCGCTTGAGTTCGGCAAGAAGCGCGGCTTCCGTGCCACCTTGAAGCACCTTGCAGAGAAACGCGCCGCCTCTGCTCAAGACTTCTCGGGCAAACAAAATCGCGGCTTCGGCCAGCGCCATGATGCGCAGGTGATCGGTCTGGCGATGGCCAGTGGTATTCGCCGCCATGTCGGATAAGACCACATCGGCCTTGCCGCCGAGCATCTCCTTCAAACGATCCGGCGCGGTGGCATCGAGAAAATCGAGCTTCAGGAATTCGACGCCGGTCATCGGCTTGAAGTCGAGAATGTCGAGCGCGATGACGCGGCCGGACTCACCGACGCGCTTGGCCGCGATCTCGCTCCAGCCGCCGGGCGCGGCGCCGAGGTCGACAACTCTGCCGCCGGGCTTGAACAGCCGGTATTTGTCGTCGATCTCGATCAGCTTGAACGCCGCGCGCGAGCGATAACCTTCCTTCTTGGCGCGCGCGACATAGGGATCGGCGAGTTGGCGCTCGAGCCAGGTACGCGACGACAGCTTCCGGCTCTTTTGATCCTTGAGCCGCGCCATCAAGCCTCGCCCCACACGCCGTCTTCGCGCATCATTTCGACCAGCATGCCTTCGCGCAGGCCGCGATCGGCGACGCGCAGCCGCGGACACGGAAACGCGCGGCGGATGGCGTCGAGAATGGCGCAACCGGCAAGGACGAGGTCGGCCCGCTCGGCGCCGATACAGGGATTAGCGGCGCGTTCGTCAAAGCTCATCGCCATCAGTTCATCGACCACGCCGGAGACTTCAGCATCCGAAAGCCAGCAACCGTCGACGCGCCGGCGGTCATAGCGGCGCAACCGCAGGAACACGCCGGCGATGGTCGTCACCGTGCCCGACGTGCCGAGCATGTGAAAGCCGTCGAGATCGATGCGGTGCCCGTTGGCGAAATCCTGGACGAAGCCCGTGACCTCATCGACCATGGCGTCATAGATCTGACGCGACACCACCCTGCCGCCATAACGCTCGGCGAGCGTGACGACGCCGACCGGCAGCGAGGCCCAGCCGACAATGTCTGGCGCCGGCGGGCCGCGGTGGCCATAACCCGAGCCATGATCCGGGCCTTGATCCGAGCGTTGCCGGGAGCGATTGAGCCGCACCAGTTCGGAAGAGCCGCCGCCGATATCGAACAGGATCACGCCGGGCGCTTGCGGATCGAACAATTCGGTGCAGCCGGTCGCGGCGAGCCGCGCTTCGGTCGCCGAATTGATGATCTCGAGCTCGAGGCCCGCTTCATTCGCAACACGGGTGCGAAACGCCTCACCGTTCTCGGCGGCGCGGCAAGCTTCGGTGGCGATGAGCCGCGCCCGCATCACGCCGCGCGCCTGCATCTTGTCGCGGCAGACTTTCAGCGCCTCGACCGCGCGCTCGATCGCCGCTTCGCTGATGCGGCGGGTCGCTGCGATGCCCTCGCCGAGGCGGATGATGCGGGAGAACGCATCGACCACGCGGAAGCCTTGGCTGGTCGGTCGGGCGATCAGGAGCCGGCAATTATTGGTGCCGAGATCGAGCGCGGCATAGGTCGCCGGCCCAGGCGATGCCGGCGCGCGCCCCTCGTTGCGATGGGCGTCGCGACGCAGGCCGTAAGGCGTGCGACGACCCCAGCGCGGCCTGGCCGAAGCCTGGTCCGAAACCGGCTGGGCGTCGAGGCCGCCCGGCGGCGGAACCTCGTCGTTCATCCAAGCCTTCCCGCCGCGCGGAGCCGGTTTCGTGGACAGCTTCAACTGCGCGGTCTATGAATGGAGCCAAAATCAAAGGAACTGTAACAGCGGCGGCGCCAAGGGCAAGGCAAGGGCAATACGGCCGGTCCGCTGACCCCGAAACGCGGCTGAAACCGCACTTTTTGGCTCGGTTTAGGCTTAGGAGCCATGTTCCCGACCCTGTTGCCGGGGGTCGCCAAGTCCATTATCTCACGTGGACCAGCTTATTCCCGGGATTGAATCGTCATGAATTTGCAGCAGCCCGCCGTGAAACCGGCGCCGGACGCAGCGGATCAATTGGTCGCTGACCGATTGGCCGTCGAGAAATACGCGGTGGGCCAGTCGGTACCACGCAAGGAAGATCCCATGCTGCTGCGGGGCCTCGGACATTATACCGACGACGTCAGCCTGCCCGGCCAAGCCTATGCGGTAATGGTGCGCAGCCAAGTAGCGCACGGCGTGATCCGCGGCATTGATGTGGCGGCGGCTTCGAAAATGCCGGGCGTGCTCGGCATCTATACCGCGGCCGACCTGCAGGCCTATGGCCCGCTGAAATGCGTGGTGCCGTTCAACAACCGCGACGGCTCGCCGATGAAGAAGCCGCTGCGGCAGGCGCTCGCCAAGGAGAAGGTCCGCTATGTCGGCGACCCGGTCGCCTATGTGGTCGCCGAAACGCTGCTGCAGGCGAAGGATGCCGCGGAAGCCGTGACGGTCGATATCGAGGCGCTGCCGTCGGTGACTTCGGCTGAAGAAGCGGCAAAGCCCGGCGCGCCGCAGCTCTATGATGATGTGCCGAACAATGTGTCGCTCGACTATCACTATGGCGACGCCGACGCGGTGAAAGCGGCCTTCGCTTCAAGCGGCCCATGTCACCAAGCTTCGCCTGGTCAACAGCCGGCTCGTCGTCGCCGCGATGGAGCCGCGGGCCGCTGTCGCGTCTTATGAGGGCAACCGCTTCACGATCCATGTCGGCACCCAGGGCGTATTCGGCATGCGCGCCAACCTCGCCGAGGCCATGGGCGTGACGGCGAAGGAAATGCACATCCTGACCGGCCAGGTCGGCGGCTCGTTCGGCATGAAGGCCGCGGTGTTTCCGGAATACATTTGTCTTTCTGCACGCCGCGCGCACGCTCGGCCGTCCGGTGAAGTGGACCGACGAGCGTTCCGGCAGCTTCGTCTCCGACAGCCACGGCCGCAATCACGACGTCGATGCCGAGCTTGCGCTCGACAAGGACGGTAATTTCCTCGCCGTGCGGCTGACGAGCTTCGCCAATGTCGGCGCCTTCCTGTCGCCGGTGGCGCCGATGCCGGGCACGATCAATGCGGTGAAGAACGTGCAAGGCATGTACCGCACGCCGCTGATCGAGGTCGCGACCAAAGTCGTGTTCACCAACACGTCGCATGTCTCGGCCTATCGCGGCGCCGGCCGGCCCGAGGGCAATTACTATATGGAACGCCTTGTCGACGCCGCCGCGGTGGAGCTTGGCGTCGACCGCATGGCGCTGCGCAAGCGCAATCAGATCCGGCCGGCCGAATTGCCGAAGAAGACCGCAGCCGCGACCACCTATGACAGCGGCGATTTCGCCGCGCTGAGCAAACAGGCCTTCGATCTCGCCGACGCCAAGGGCTTCGCCAAGCGCAAGCGCGAGAGCAAGAAGCGCGGCAAGCTGCGCGGACTCGGCATCGGCAACTTCCTTGAGGTCACCGCTCCGCCCTCGAAGGAGCTCGCCAACATCAGCTTCAATGCCGACGGCACGGTGACGCTCGCCACCGGCACGCTCGATTTCGGCATGGGCCACGCCACGCCGTTCGCGCAAGTGTTGAGCGCGCAGCTCGGCATTCCGTTCGAGAAGATCTCGCTGCTGCAGGGCGACAGCGACAAGCTGACTTTCGGCGGCGGCTCCGGCGGCTCGAAATCGCTGATGCATTCCGGCACCGCCATTGTCGAAGCCTCGGCCAAGGTGATCGAGAGGGGCAAGGACGCGGCCAGCCATGTGCTCGAAACTGCCGTCGCCGACATCACCTTCGAGCGCGGCCAGTTCACCGTGGTCGGCACCGACCGCAGCATTTCGATCATGGATCTGGCGCAGAAGCTGCGCAACGGCGGCAACCTGCCGCCCGACGCGCCGAAATCGCTCGACATCGATCACGTCAGCGACGGGCCTTCGGCCTCGACCTATCCGAACGGCTGCCACATCGCCGAAGTCGAGGTCGATCCGGAAACCGGCGCCGTCGAAGTCGTCAGCTACAATTGCGTCAACGACTTCGGCGTCGTCGTCAATCCGATGATCGTTGCCGGCCAACTGCATGGCGGCGTCGTGCAAGGCATCGGCCAGGCGCTGATGGAAAAGACCGTCTATGACAGCGACGGCCAGCTCCTCACCGGCTCGTTCATGGATTACGCCATGCCGCGCGCGGCCGACGTGCCCTCCTTCGTGCTCGAGGATCACCCCTCGCCGGCCAAGACCAATCCGCTCGGCGTCAAAGGCTGCGGCGAAGCCGGCTGCGCCGGCGCGCTGACCTCGATCATGAATGCCGTCATCGACGCGCTGTCGGAACACGGCATCCGCCATATCGACATGCCGCTGACGCCAGCGATCATCTGGCAGGCGCTGCAAAATGCTAATACCTCGGCCGACGCGAAGACGGGCGGCACGGCGCGGCAATGACGGAAGCCACGGAAGCTCTGGCGGCCCGGACGATCCAGCCGGCCGAGTCGCGGCTCATCGCCGGCGTCTGCGCCGCGCATATGATGAGCCATTATTATATGCTGATGCTGGCGCCGCTGCTCGCCTTCATCCGCGACGATTTCGACGTCAGCTATACGCAGCTCGCGCTGGCGCTCACCGTCTTCAACGTCGTCTCCGGCACTTTGCAGACCCCGGTCGGCTTCCTGGTCGATCGCATCGGCGCGCGGCCGGTGCTGCTGTTCGGGCTGTTTCTGTCGAGCGCCAGCTATGCGATCGCCGGCATTGTCGGCTCGTTCTGGATCTTCGTCGTCATGTACGGCGTCGCCGGTCTCGCCAACACCGTCTATCACCCGGCCGATTATTCGCTGCTGTCGCGGCACACGCCGTCGGCAAAGATCGGACAGGTGTTCTCGTTCCACACCTTCGCCGGCATGGTTGGCTCGGCCATCGCGCCGGCCACGCTGCTCTTCATGCAGAGCCAGTTCGGCTGGCGCGGCGCCTATATCGGCTCGGCAATCTTCGGCCTGCTCGTGCTCATCGTGCTCGTGGCGCAGCCCGAGCCCGCCGATGAAAGCAAAGCCAGGACCCCGCCCAGGCCGCAGACCGGCGCGATCGATACCGGCTGGCGGCTGCTGCTGTCGCCGCCGATCCTGCTCAACCTCGCCTTCTTCACGATGATCTCGCTGATGGGCAGTGGGCTCAACACCTTCCTCATCGTGGCGCTCGGCGCGCTGCATGCGACGCCGCCGGCGATCGCCAATATGGCGTTGACCTCGTTGCTCGCCATGAGCGCCGCCGGCACCTTGGCCGGAGGCATCCTTGCCGGGAGAACGTCGCGTCATGCCACGGTGGCGGCAGCCGGCCTGACCATCGGCGGCATCGTCACCGCGCTGGTCGGCTTTTTCAATTTCGGCCCGGTGCTGCTGGTCATCATCATAGGATTCTCCGGCTTCTGCGCCGGCATCACCTATCCCTCGCGCGACATGCTGGTGCGCGCGGTCACCCCGCCCGGCGCCTTCGGCAAGGTCTTCGGCTTTGTTTCGACCGGCTACAATATCGGCGGCAGCATTGCGCCGATCATGTACGGCATGCTGATGGACCGCGGCGAGCCGCGCGCTATTTTCATCGTCTCCGCCGCCATCAGCCTGCTCTGCGTGACCACCGTGACCTTCGGATTTGGCGGCCGCAAAGCATGACCAGCACGATTGCATGACTCTCGCCGGTTTGGCCTGCTAATCTCGTCGACAACAAAATCACAGTCGGGACGACCAAGGAGTAATTTTTATGAAGCTTTGCCGTTATGACGACGATCGGCTCGGCGTGGTGCGCGGCGACCTCGTGCACGATGTCACCGAGGCGCAGACCGAAATCCGCAAGGCCGCGCCCTATGCGATGCGCGGCGACGCCGTGGTCGCGGCGCTGCCGGCCTGGCGCGAGAAGATCGAGCGCATGGCCGACAAGGCGCCGGGGAAGCCGATCGCACAGGTGAAGCTCCTGTCGCCGGTCGCTCGCCCGTCCAAGCTCACCTGCGCGCCGACCAACTACCAGGCGCATATCAACGAGATGCAGGCGGCCGCCGCCAAGCCCGGCTCGCAGGTCGTGGCGCATCAGTCGTCGAAAATCCTCGACGCCGGCATGTTTCTGAAATCCAACTCGTCCCTGGTCGGCCCGTCGGAAGGCATTCCGCTGCGCTTCCCCGACCGCCGCAACGATCACGAGATCGAGCTGGTGATGGTGATCGGCAAGGCCGGCAGCGACATCAAGCAGGCGAACGCGCTCGATCATGTCGCCTGCTATTGCCTCGGCCTCGACATCACCGTGCGCGGCCGTGAGGACCGGAGCTTCCGCAAATCGGTCGACGGCTATGCCGTGGCCGGTCCGTGGATGGTGACCGCCGACGAGATCGCCGACCCCGACAAGCTGCCAATTACCCTTACAGTCAATGGCGAGGTGAAGCAGAAGAGCAATACCTCTGACCTGATCTATAATTGCCGGCGGCTGATCGAATTCGCCTCCGAGTTCTACACGCTCTATCCGGGCGATCTGCTCTATACTGGCACGCCCGAAGGCGTCGGCCCGCTGAAGCCCGGCGATGTCGTTATTTGCCGTTCGGACCCGGTGCTCGGCGAACTCAAGATCGACGTGCGGGCGCACAAGACCGGCGAAGTTGCGTAGAAAAATCGAGTTGGATCAATGCGCTAGAGTTGAGTTTTGAATCACTGATTCAAGCTCATGCAATCTCGCCCCGGCGCTTAATCACCGCTCATTCCCGCGAAAGCGGGAATCCAGTAGCTGGGTCCCCGCCTTCGCGGGGATGAGCGGACAAAAGCAAAACAGGAAACGTATCATGTTGCAGATCAAACGCGCGGGCCATTCGACCCTCACCACGCCCGACCTCGAACGCACGATCGATTACTTCACCCGCATCGTCGGCCTGAGCGTCGCGGCGAAGGAAAAGAACCGCGCCATCCTCGCCACCAAATCCGGCCTCGAGTTGATCGTGCTCGAGCACGGCAACGCCGGCGAGGCGCCGCGGCTGTCTTTCCAGACCACGCCGGGCAGCGATCCGGGCGAAGTCATCGCCAAGCTGAAGCAGCTCGGCGTCAAGAGCGAGAAACGCAGCGACATCACCCCCGGCATCAAGGAGGCCGTCACCTTCACCGATCCCAAGGGCACGGTGATCGAGCTGTTCTCCGATTTCGGATTCGCGCCCAAGGACGACAATTTCAACGGCGTCATGCCGCTCAAGCTCGGCCACGTCGCCTATACCTGCCCCGACATCCAAGGCATCGTGAAATTCTATTGCGACGTGCTCGGCTTTCGCATCTCCGACTGGCGCGGCGATTTCTTCGCCTTCCTGCGCTGCACCCGCGACCACCACACCGTGAACTTCCTGCGCGACGCCAAGACCGGCATTCATCACATCGCGTTCGAAGTGCGCGACTGGACCGACATCAAGCGCGCCTCCGACTTCCTGGCGCAGAGCAATATCCACCTGACCTGGGGCCCGCTGCGCCACATCCTCGGCCACAATATCGCGATCTATCACAAGAACCCGGACGGCGTGGTGGTCGAGTTCTATTGCGAGATGGACCAGATGTACGACGAGGAACTCGGCTTCTTCGAGCCGCGGCCCTGGCACCAGGACCGGCCGCAGCGGCCGAAGGTCTGGGGCGACGGCACCCTGTCGAACTGGTGGGGACCGATGTCGCACAGCCCGAACCGCACCCATCCGGGGCACACCGACACCGACGCGCCGGCGAAAAAGCCGGAAGTGGCCGTCGCCGCCAAGGCCCGTGTCGCCAAGAAGACGGGAAAGCCCGGCAACAAGCCCGCCAAATCGCGGCCGAAGCGGCGCTAAGACCTACCGAGCCGTCATGGCCGGACTTGTTCCGGCCATCCACGTCTTTGATTTGGTAGCGGTAAAGACGCGGATGCCCGCGACAAGCGCGGGCATGACGAGCTGACTGAGCCCTATTGGGCCATTCCACCGGCAGACGACTTCAGGCTTGGAAACCGGATGAAATTGCCCTAAATGATCCGCCATCCAGTGATTTGCGGATGACGGCAATGTCGCCGGCCAAGCGCCTGGCCGGGCACGCAGATTGGGGAATAGTTCAACGGTAGAACTGCGGACTCTGACTCCGTCAATCTAGGTTCGAATCCTAGTTCCCCAGCCAGTTTCTTCTCAGATCACTCCACCACCCGGCACGTCACGTTGCTAACGCAAGGAGCGATCCGTACACGCGATCAGCGCCTCGGCGATAACACGTGCTCGCCGCAAGTGCTCTGGGTTGGTGGGGTCAAAACGTTCGGTGGTAGCGCTCATCAGCAGCCCACCATCGGAGGTGTGCTCGATCAAAATTTCCGGCGCCAGCTTGAGACCAGAGGCAAGCTCGGCCGAGAGATACCCAATCCAGGGAATGTGAAAAATCGATCCAGGAAAAGCCAGATCGGTGGGAACTTGCATGACGCTTTCTATCCTCGTGGCCTGCACGCCGCCAAGATCAGTTAAGCTCTCGTCGTAGTCTGATCTGAATACCTGTGCACATGCCCATGGCGCACACCAAATTTCGTTGATGGCCAGCAACACCGCTTTGAAAATCGGGTAGGTCACAACGGTCAGATCAGGTGCGACATTGTATTCCGCGAACTCAAGCTTCGTCCCATTACTGATACTGCCGCCCGCCTCAAGACGAAAATTAGCACTCCGCGGATCCTTGAATCGACCTGCCCGGGCACAGGCCGAGTAGCCATAGTCGGGCGAAGGCTCATCGAAATCGTCACGCGCAATGTTGTCTTCGATCACATCTGTGATGCGTGGTCGCGCTTTCTGAAGCGAAAGCGATGACAGATTACGCATATCTGTCATCGTCCACTCTGCAAAAATCGGATCGATGCTGCTCAATACGTCCAGCGTCTTCAAAAATTTTATACCGACATCGGACGCCGTTTCCACTCGTCCCGACCACCGCGAACGAATGAAGTACTCATAGCTTGGCGCGCTCATTATTATTCTCCTTCCGTCCAAGGCACATGCACTACCGTGATGAGTTCACGTCCTTCTTTCGCATCGTTAAAGAGTCGTCGGGTGAAAATTGCCGCTCGTCGCTCGGCGAAAATCCAAATGATCGGTCGTCCGCCGCTCGCGTCAATTTGACGGCGAGACTGCCGTAAGAACTGGTCCACAATCGAATCTGTCACCACGGGATTCTGTAGCAGCGCACTGTATCGCTTGCCCTTAATGGGAAATAGAAAGCCAGTCGCGAATTGACAATCATCGTAGCTGACGGGTTCGCCATTTGGCTTCTGCAGATAGTAGACAAATCCGCTCGGCGTCGGTCCCTCCGGAGGAGGATTGATCAGCTTCTTGACAAAGTCCTCGTACTGTCGAGCTCTATTTTCCTCGTACGGTTTGCCCTGGTCGCTGCCAGGCTCGTCAGGAGCAGGCGCTGGACATAGCCGAGGCTCGTTGTCTTTCACTAGGTCGGGCAATATGGAAACCACATCGATGACAATCCTGTTACCGCCAATGATACGGCCGATGAGCCGTCCCATCTCGTCACGAAAGTCTTCGCCGTCCGAATACGCTGCGAAAGTGCGCTGCCCACCTCCGGGCTCGTCGTAAACCAGGTGAAGCTGGGAGCTTGGGATTGGTCATCAGGCTGCGGCCGATGGCGAGCATCTGCTGCTCGCCGCCGGAGAGCTCACTGCCCATGTTGCGGTGGCGCTCGGCGAGGCTTGGGAACATCGCGTAGATATCCTTGAGCGCCCAGCGCGGCGGGCCGAAGCCGGACTGCGCCGCGCGAAACTGCGGCTCCGCGGCGAGCAAAGCGCCGTTGAAGTGCGCTCCGCCCGCCTGAGGGCGGCAGCAGTCGAGGCTTTACGTTTCAGTTCATTCGGCGGCAGTTTTGACGTGGGCCAACTGCTCCGCGCACGCCCTCGCCAGTTGGTAGTCGGAGGACGTAGCGCCTGGCCGTGTCGCCCAGCCGCCCTTCTGCAAATAATCGCCTTGTTCCCAGTTCGACGATATTTTTTGTAGGACTGCGAGGTTCGCTTTCGCGTCGGTGTTCTGCAGGAATTTCGCCACGCAGATCGGCGTGAGGGCCGACACGACGGAAGTATTGGCCTGCTCGTCGGCAAGTTTGGTGGCAGTGCTGCCGGTCACCCAGCCGCCCCAGGAAAATCCGATGACCATCGACGCGACGGCGCCGATGGCTATTCCTTGGAGAAGACGAGTCAGCAACTCGCCCCGCAGAATTGAAGGAACTTGCATGGCTTTTGGCCTTTCGATCAAAGGAGTGGGCGCCGCACAAAGCAAGCCGAAGCGGATGCGGGCGCTGACGCATCCAGCCGAACTCAACTCTACTGCATGTGTGAATGTGCCTGCCGACGGCACCTGCGCTGCCACCTATAGACAACGGAGACTTCGGTATGTCCCCGTTTTGCGGGCAGCTTTCGGACAAGTCACAGCTTGCCTTTGTATTTAGCTTGGGCGCGCGGGACATGAAGCGCAATAGAGATACGGAAATCAAACACCGAGTGCGCTCTCACCGTCCAGCGAGCCGCGTCTCCAACATCGGCGAATGAACCTCTACGAAGCACGATTACTTTTATAATCTTTCTCCCAACGCATCTTGTATTGCCGGATTTAATGACGATGTGCGGTTATTGGACGGTGCGTTCCTGAAAATCGGAACGCCGTCAGCAAATCAGCCACATTGGAGCTGCGCTCAGGGCGTCGCCTCCCACGTCATAAAACGCCCTGAGGAGGAGCGCGACAATGGATATGAATAAAACGACTGCGCAGAGCAGAGAGACCTTCGAGAAAATGAGCACCGCCACGGCGGAAGCAGCCAATCTCCTCCAATCGAGCTGCACGACCGCTTTTGAGGGCGTACAGGCTTACAACAAAAAACTTGTGGAATTTACACGGGCAAACACGATCGTCGCATTCGATTTTGTACAGAAACTGTACGACATAAAGTCCCCTTCCGAGTTCATAGAGCTTTCAACTGAACACGCGCGCGCGCAGACCGAGGCGCTCACCGGCCAGACCGAACAGCTCAAGGCGCTCGCTCAGAAGATTGTTGTCGCCTCCACCGAGCCGCTGAAATCAGGCTTCGCAAAAGCAGCCGGCCTCAACGCCTAACCGCTGCGGTTCTGTACTTTTGGGCCTGGTGCTTGGACCTGGAAAATCCTGGCACCGCGATGCTGCACAACGGTGAACCCAATGAGCGGTCCCCACTACATCAACGAAAATCAATCCGACATACGAGGCATCAAACGCGGCTGGTACACGTCGAACAATGACGGCAGCCTGTCTTCTGGACCGTTCTTCAGTTCGGAGGAATGCTACGGTCGAGGCGCCCAGCCAATGACGGGATCGGAGTCCCCGCTGATAGCGTCGGAGCCGCCCGCGCGGTTGACGCACAGTATCTTGGCTGAACCCGGCTAACGACACCCGTCACACCTGCAAATACCGCCGCCGCACCGTGGCATCCGCGGCCAGCGCAGCCGAGGTGCCGGACCACACCGTACACCCCTTCTCGATTACCTCATGGCGGTCGGCGAATTTGAGAAGCGCGTCGACGTGCTTGTCGACGAGGAGGATGGCCTGGCCTTCGGCCTTGAGGTGCTTGAGGCTCGACCAGATTTCGTTGCGGATCAGCGGCGCCAAACCTTCGGTCGCTTCGTCGAGAATCAGGAGTTTGGGATTGGTCATCAGGCTGCGGCCGATCGCGAGCATCTGCTGCTCGCCGCCGGAGAGCTCATTGCCCATGTTGCGGCGGCGCTCGGCAAGGCTCGGAAACATCGCGTAGATGTCCTTGAGCGCCCAGCGCGGCGGGCCGAAGCGCGCCGCTGCCGTGGCGATGAGGTTCTCCTCGACACTGAGGGTCGGAAAGATCTGGCGGCCTTCGGGCACCAGGCCGAGGCCTTTCTGCGCCACGCGAAACGCCGGCTGGCCCGCGAGCGGCGCGCCGTCGAATTGGATGCTGCCGCCTGAAGCCAGCACCAGGCCCATGATCGAGGAGATCGTCGTCGTCTTGCCGACGCCGTTCCGTCCAAGCAGCGTGACGACCTCGCCCTCGCCGACCGAGAAGCTGACGTCGAACACGACCTGCGCCGCGCCATAGGCCACTTTGAGCGCTTCGACGACGAGCATGACTAGAGCGGAGTCCTTTTAGATTGAATCATTTGTCGCTCCAGCATCTTAGTTGAGCATGATCTTTTCGGAAAACCGGCAACCACTTTTCCGGATCATGCTCTACTCCATCTGCTCGCCGAGATAGGCGGTGATGACCGCCGGATCGGCGCGCACCTGCTCGGGCAAACCGGTCGTCAGAAGCCGGCCGCGGATCAGGACCGAGATGCGGTCGGCGAGCGCGAACACCGCCGCCATGTCGTGCTCGACCAGGATCATGGTGAGCTTGCCCTTGAGCCGCTTGAGCAGGCTCACCTGGCGATCGCTATCCTCGCGCCCCATGCCGGCCATCGGCTCGTCGAGCAGCAGCAGTTTCGGCTTCATCGCGAGTGCTATCGCCAGCTCGAGCGCGCGCTTTTCGCCGTGAGACAGATCGCCGGCGAGCGTTTGGGCGCGGTCGGCGATGCCGACCTGCTCCAGCGCGGCCATGGCCGGCAGGTTCAGCGCCGGCTCCTCGGCGACGCGGCCGAAGAAACGGAAGCTCGAGCCGGAGCGCGCCTGCACCGCAAGCGCGACATTCTCCAGCACCGGGAATTTCGGCAGGATCGAGGTGATCTGAAAGCTGCGCGCCATGCCGATATGGGCGCGGCCGTGCGGCGGCAGCGCGGTGATGTCCGCCCCGTCGAAGCGGATGCTGCCGGCATCGGGCGCCAGCAGGCCGGAGATTTGGTTGATCAAGGTCGACTTGCCGGCGCCGTTCGGGCCGATGACGGCGTGCATTTCGCCGGGCGTGATGTCGAGCGTGACATTGTCGGTCACGACGATGCCGCCGAAACTCTTGCGCAGGCCGTCGAGGCGCAGCATCGGTTCAGTCATGGCGGCTCAGCCAGTCTGCTTCCGCGCCGCCGCTGCCACAGCGCGCCGCACAGTCCGATCAGGCCGCCGCGGGCGAACAGGACGACCAGGATCAGAACCGGGCCGAAGATCACCTTCCAGTTCTCGGTCAGCCGCGACAGCCACTGCTCCGAGAACAGATAAGCGGCGGCGCCGATGATGGCGCCGTCGAGGGTGCCGACGCCGCCGAAGATGACCATGACGAGCAGTTCGCCGGAGCGCTGCCAGGACATGTAGGCGGGACTGACGAATTCGGTCGAGTTCGCCAGCAGAAAGCCGGACAGGCCGGTCAGGCCGCCCGAGATCACATAGGCGATGAGCTGATAGCGGCGGGTGTCGAAGCCGATCGTCGCCATCCGGCTCGGATTGTCCTTGGCGCCGCGCAGCACGCGGCCGAAGCGCGAGGCGACCAGCGCGCGGCAGAACGCGTAAGTCCCGATCAGCGCCAGCAGCACCACATAGTAGAAATTCAGGTCGTTCTTGAGCAGCGGCAGGCCGGCGACGGTATTGCGCGCGTCGATGGTGAGGCCGTTGTCGCCGCCATAGGGCGAGAGCGAGGTGGCGACGAAATAGACCATCTGCCCGAAGGCAAGCGTGATCATGATGAAATAAGCGCCCTTGGTGCCGAGGCAGACGATGCCTGTCAGCCAGGCGAACAGCGTCGCGGCCAGGATCGCGACCGGCAGCGCGATCAAGGCGTCGCCGATGCCTTCGGCAGAAAGGATGCCGACCGCGTAGGCGCCGATGCCGATGAAGGCAGCATGGCCGAAGGAGATCATGCCGCCGTAACCGACGACGAGATCGAGCGCGACCGCGGCGACGGCGAAGATCATGATCCGCGCCGCCATGTCGACGAAGATATTTTTGCGCGGTGAACGTCGCGAAGATCGGCACCAGCGCGAGGACGAGAAAGATCAGAATGGGGAGCACAAAGTCGCGGCGCAGGTGCAGCTTTCCCTGCCGCCTTTGCCGTCGCCAAGTTCGCGCCCGTCACGGTCAGCGGCCCTTCTACGCCCTTGCCGGAAACAGACCGGCGGGGCGGAAATAGAGCACGATCGCCATCAGCAGATAGATCGACATCGAGGCGATGGCCGGGCCGACCGTGCGCGCCGGCGACGGCGCCATCATCAGGCGGAGGATATCGACCGAGAACGAGCGGCCGAGCGTATCGACCAGAGCCGATCAGGAGCGCCGCAACGAAAGCGCCGCGGATCGAGCCGATGCCGCCGATCACGATCACGACGAAGGCGAGGATGAGGATATTGTCGCCCATGCCCGGCTCGACCGAGAGGATCGGCGCGATCATGATCCCGGCGAAGCCGGCGAGCATGGTGCCGAAGCCGAACACGATCATGAACAGCCGCTCGATATTGACGCCGAGCGCCGACACCATGCGGGCATTGGTGGCGCCGGCGCGCACCAGCATGCCGAGCCGGGTATGGCCGACGAGCAGATAAAGGCCGCCGGCGACGGCGAGCCCGGCGCTGATGATCACGATCCGCCACACCGGATAAAGCAGCCCGTCCATCAGCACGATCGAGCCGGAGAAGGCGTCCGGCACCGGCAGCGTCAAAGGCGCCGCGCCCCACACCACCCTCACCCCGTGATTGAGGAACAGGATGATGCCGAAGGTCGCCATCACCTGATCGAGATGATCGCGGCCGTAGAGATGGCGGAACACCAGGAATTCGAGCACCAGCCCGAACAGCAACGCGGCCACCAGCGCCATCGCCAAAGCGACGAGGAAATTATCGAACACGCCGTAGAACATGACGGCGAGATAGGCGCCGAGCATGTATTGGACGCCGTGGGCGAGATTGATGAAGTCCATGACGCCGAACACGAGCGTCAGTCCGGCGGCGATCAAAAACAGCAGCACGCCGAACTGCAAGCCGTTCAGCACCTGAATAATACGAGCGCGCCTGACATGGATTCCGGTCAAGACCTGCGATTGGTGCCGAACCCGTTTCCGCCGCCGGACGAAAGCCCGGCGGCACGCGCTTAGCTGCGATTATTTCATCGCGCAGTCTTTGGCGTAGCTGTCGCTGAAACCGGTAAAGACCTTCTTGGCGATCTCGGTCTGGTATTTGCCGTCCGGACGCTTGGCGACCTTGACCAGATAGAAGTCCTGGATCGGATAATGGTTGTTGTTGAACTTGAAGAGCCGCGCAGCGACTGGAACGCGGCCTTCTTCAGCGCGGCACGCAACGCATCCTTGTCGGACAGGTTGCCCTTGAGATCGCGCACGGCCGATCGATCAACAGCGCCGCATCATAGGCCTGGAAGGCATAGGTCGCGGGCACGGCGTTGTACTCTTTCAGATAGGCGTCGACGAACGCCTTGTTCTGCGGATTGTCGAGGTTCGGCGCCCAATTGGCGCCGCCATACATGCCGAGCGCCGCATCCTGTTGCGCGGGCAGCGTCGATTCATCGACGGTGAAGGCCGAGAGGAACGGGATCTTGTCGGCAAGGCCGGCCTGCCGGTACTGCTTGACGAAATTCACGCCCATGCCGCCGGGCAGGAAGGCGAAGATCGCATCGGGCTTCTCGGCCGCGATCTTGGACAGTTCGGCGGAATAATCGAGCTGGCCGAGCGGCACATACATCTCGTCGGTGATCTCGCCGGAGAATTTGTGCTTGAAACCGGCCGCCGCATCTTTGCCGGCCTGATAGTTCGGCACGATGATCACGACCTTCTTGTATCCGGTGTCCTGGGCATATTGGCCGAGGACCTCATGCACCTGGTCGTTCTGATAGGACACGACGAACAGATTCTGATTGCAATCCTTGCCGGCGAAATTCGAAGTGCCGGCATTCGGGCTGATCAGGATGACATTGGCCTCGGTGACCGGCTTCGCGATCGCCTGCAGGATGTTGGAGAAGATCGGGCCGACGACGAAATCGACCTTGTCGCGATCGATGAATTCCTTGACCTTGGTGACGGCTTGGTCGGGCTTGAGCTCGTCGTCAGCCACCGACAACATCGACCGCGCGCCCGCCGAGCTTGCCGCCGAGCGTCTTGACCGCGAGCGTGAAACCATTGCGCATCTGCTGGCCGAGCACCGCCGGCGGTCCGGACAGCGTGCCAATCAGACCGACTTTCAAATTGTCCTCGGCATGCGCCGCACTCGCGCAAAGTGCAAAGATCGCCGCAGCGGCAATAATCGGCTTACGCATGCACATGTTGATCTCCCGACAAACCCCCACCCACACAAAAGGGCGCATCAAAACTTGGCACGGGAATATTTTAAGTTTAAATTACTGGCTTTGGGAAGCGGTCTCGGCGATAATTTTGCCACGCGCCGGCATTAACGCTGCGCACGGACGACGCGCTTGCCGGCTTTGGCAGCGCGGCGCCGCCGTGCTTGAATGCGCATCTCAACGTATTTGATCGGGGGAGTAGGCGTATCATGACTGCGATGACAGCGGGCATCACCAAAGCCGGCACCGGGCTCGACGGCATCAGCTGGAATATTCTCGGCCAGACCTACGTGCCCAAGCAGGTATCGGAAAGCACCTTCTCCTGGCACGCCACCTTCCCGCCCGGCACTTTCGTCCCGCCGCACATTCATCCGACCCAGGACGAGTTCATCTACATGCTCGAAGGCCGCTTCGACCTCGTGCTCGACGGCAAGGAATTCGTCGCCACCGCGGGCGATCTGATCCGGATGCCGATGCAGATCCCGCACGGCATTTTCAACAAGTCCGACCAGACCGTGAAATGCTTCTTCTGGGTGGCGCCGACGCGCAAGCTCTACGATCTGTTCTGGGCCATCCACAGCATGAAGGAACAGTCGCCGCCGGACGTCGTGGCGCTGTCGGCGAAATACGAAGTGATGTTCCTGCCGCCGCCGCCAGCGTAATTTTTCTTACGCCGCCTGTTGACCTGCTCGCGGGCAAAGCCGGCCTTCGACGCATAGCCGCGCACGATGGCTTTGCGCTCCTCGAACGACAGAACGTCGTCGATATTGGTGAAACCGTCCGGCGCGCGCGCTTCGACGGCGTCGATCACGCCCTCGGGCCCGCCGCGGCGATTGCTGCGCACGATATCGGCCGTGACCGGCAGCCGCGCCTGCTCGTAGAGCCAGAGCGCGTGCGTGGGATGCTCGGCGGTTTTCAGACAATCCGCCAGGCAACGCGCATCGAGGATCGCCTGCGAGGCGCCGTTCGAGCCGACCGGATACATCGGATGCGCCGCGTCGCCGAGCAAAGTGACCCGGCCATGGCTCCAGCGCGGCAACGGATCGCGGTCGCACATCGGATATTCCCAGAATTCGTTGCTCGCCTCGATCAGCGCATTGGCGTCGACGAACGGAATGCGGAAGCGCCGGACATGCGGCATCAGATCCTCGAAGCGGCCGGGCCGCGACCAATCCTGCTTGTGCGGCACCGGCGTCGACGCGTCGCCGACCCGGCCGATCACCGCCCAATTGGTCAGCTTCTTGTCCGGCCGCGAGCCTTCGGCGATCGGATAGACGACGAGCTTAGCCGCAAGCCCGCCGGCGACGACCATCGAGCGTCCGGTCAGAAACGCCGGCCAATCGACGGCGCCGCGCCACAGCATCAGCCCGTTCCAGTTCGGCGCGCCTTCGTTGGGAAACAGCCGGTCGCGCACCATTGAGTGGATGCCGTCGGCGCCGATCAGGACATCGCCGCGCACGGTGTGACGATGCGAGCCGGCCCGATCGAAGAAATAAGCCGTCACGCCGCCATCGTCCTGCGTGAAGGATGCCAGGCGGCAGCCGAGATGAATGCGTGACTCGCCAAGCCGCGCGCGCACCGCCTGATAGATGACGCCCTGCAGCCGACCGCGATGAATAGAGAATTGCGGCACGTCATAGCCGGCATCGAGACCGCGCGGCTCGCGCCAGATCTCCTGGCCGAGGCGATTGGTGTAGAACAGCTCGAAAGTGCGGATGGCGACCGCATCGAGACGCTCGAGCAGCCCGAGTTCGGCCAGTTCCTTGATCGCATGCGGCAGCGTGTTGATGCCGACGCCCAGTTCGCGGATGCCGTCCGACTGTTCGAAGACCTCGCAGTCGATGCCACGGGCATGCAGCATCAGCGCCGTCACCAGTCCGCCGACGCCCCCGCCCGCAATAATGACCTTCATGGCCGCACCTCCCGCAACAAACACTACTCTGGACCACCAGTGTGATGCGCGCGGCAGGAAAAGCAATCGCCGGGCGGGGGGATGGTTTAGGCGGCAAGGCGGGGAATAGGCGAAGGCCGCACATCTCTTTAAGGGGCGGTTTGCGGCTTTTTGCGCCGGTTTGTGCCCTTGGCAGGTCGCTTTACCGTGAAACAAATACGTCATCAAAAAACGGGTGGTGCCATGGGTAGTGTCAGCGAAAAGCAGCCAAACGAGGTCGACCAATATGTCGGACGGCGCTGCGTATGCGGCGCCTGATGCTCGGAATGAGCCAGGAAAAGCTCGCCGGCCAATTGCGCCTGACCTTCCAGCAGGTGCAGAAATACGAAAAGGGCGTGAACCGGATCAGCGCCAGCCGCCTGCAGGAAATGTCGCGGATATTGCAGGTTCCGGTGCCGTTTTTCTTTGAAGGCGCGCCCGGAGCGAGCGGCACCAAAGGGCCGCCGCCGACGCCAAGCTACATCTCGGAGTTCCTGGCCACGGCCGACAGCTTCGTACTCATTCGCGCTTTCACCAAGATCAAATCGGGACATTTGCGCCGGGCCATCGTGCGGCTGGTGGAAAACATGGCCGACAACGCCCGCTGATCACGGGAAGCTCTTGGCGTGAACGAGATGGAACCGCACAGGCGGCGCTGATCCTGCGCGTGGCGCGGCTCGGCTCGCTCAGGCTTGTCAACGAGATCGGCGCGGACGAGCTCAGGGCTTTTTCCGCTAGCGTGAAGACGCTGGCTCAGCCGCCCAATCCGGCGCCGCAATCCGGAAATGACCCCTCACCTAAGCCGCATCACTGAGCCGGGCCAAGAGCATCGTTCGGCCTGCACACGCATCATGAGTTCCGCCGCAAGCAACGGTTGCGGCAAAGGGCCCGTTACAGCCATTCGGCGGTTCCAGCTAAGCCATTAGAAAGGCGTCGAAATTTCTATGGGTCCACTATCCCGCCAAATACGTGTTAAGCACTTGGAAACCAATCGAAATTGCCCTATCGATACAATTTGGTGACACGTGGGGCTGCGGTACCACCCGCATACAGGCCCTCCCGAGGGCCACAGAATCATAATGTCGCGCCGGGGCTGCTTCAGCCCGGGCACGACAAAAAACAGTGCTGCCTGCCGGGATGAGCATTCCCGGCAGACGCGGCGAAGTGATAATGCGGAGCGATGAGAGATGGCTACGACTGTTAGCACCGGCGTTTTCTCCCAAGTTTATCTGAACACCGCCTCCGACAATCCGCTCACGGTCACTAATCACGGGTCCATTATCACCAGCGGCTACGCTGTACTGGGCAAGGCCGGCACGGATTGGACGATCACCAATTCCGGCTCCATCAGCGGCACCGGCTCGCATGGCGTTGGTATCTATCTCAACTCCAGCGGCCACATCACCAACACCAGCGGCGCGACAATCCGCGGCGTGAAATATGCCGTCTATCTGAAGAACGGCGGCACGGTGACCAATACGGCGGGCTCTATTTTGGGCAGCACCGACGGCCTGTACGCCGGCGGCGTCGCGACCGTCACCAATACCGGCACGATCATCGGCACATCCAATGTCGGTGTCGATCTGTCACTCGGCGGCTCGATCAACAATTCCGGTTCGATTGGCGGCGGCAAGGACGGCGTCATTACCGGCTACCAAGACAACCATGGCACCGGGCACGGCGTCGGCACCGTCAGCAATACCGGCACCATCACCGGCACGAACAATTATGGCATCCTCCTGGATGACGGGGGGACCGTCTCCAATACGGGTGCCAGTGCGCTGATCAAAGGCTCGGACGGCATTCGGTTTACAAACGGAAATGGCACCCTCACCAATTCCGGCTCGATCACCGGCACTCACGGCGTCGGGGTCGATTTTGCATCGGTCAGCGGTTCCGTCACCAATGCCGCCGGGGGGTCGATCTACGGTTACAGCGACGGCGTTGGCTTCGGCGGCGGCGTCACCACCCAGTCCGCCTTTGTCACTAATGCGGCAAGTGCTTCGATCAGCGGCTTCAACCAAGCCGGCGTAGAGTTCTCTAACGTCAACGGAACCCTGCTTAATTCGGGCTCGATTACCGACACGAACAACAGCGCTACGAATGTCTCCGGTGTCTATATTACCGGAGGGGGGCAAAGCTCCATCACCAACAGTTCCACAGGCTCGATCACCGCCACAAATTTTGGCGTCAAGATCCTGACCGCTGGCAACACCGTCAATAACTCCGGCATCATCAGCGCTGGCGGCAGCGCGGGCGGTGTGGCAAGCACCGGCATCTATCTGAAAGGCAGCAACTTCGTCACCAATGCGTCGACCGGCTCGATTTCAGGCCGCCGTTACGGAATCTACGTCACTGGCGCGGCCGGCACGGTGGTCAATTCCGGCAGCATTTCGGAGTTGCTCGCGACCTCGCCTTTCGCCGCCGTCGAATTCAAGGATGGTGGTTCCGTCACCAACCAGGCTTCGGCGCACATTTCCGGCGCCACCGGCATTTACGTCACCGGCGCCACCGGCACTGTTGTGAATTACGGCTCCGTCATCGGTTCGAACAATTACGGCATCGATCTTAATGATGGTGGCACCGTCACCAACAAGACGTCGGCTCTGATATCGGCCGTGAATACCGGCATTCTGGCTGGCAGCGGCCCCGCCACCGTCAACAATTCGGGCACTGTCACCGGCGGTTCCATTGGCATTAAATTGAACGACGGCGGCAGCGTCACTAATGCGGCGAGCGCGTCGATCACGGGTGCGGGGGTTGGCTTCGAAGCCCTATTCGTTGCCGCCACTGTGAACAATTCCGGCACTATCGCCGGGACCGCGACCGCCAACAGCGAAGGCGTCCTGTTCAGCTTCGGCGGCAGCATCACCAACGCGGCGACCGGACTGATCACAGGCGTCAAGGGTGTCAGCTTGTCCGGAGCCGGCACGGTCGTGAATGCCGGGACGATCACCGGTACAGGCGGCACCGCTGTCGGGTTCACCGGCACCGGCAATCATCTTCTGGTCGACGATCCCGGCGCCATCTTCAACGGCATCGTGTCCGGCAGCACCACCAGCGGCGCCACCAATACGCTTGAACTGGCGGCGGGCGGCACGGGCGCGATCAGCGGCCTCGGCACGAGCTTCACCAATTTCGGCACGGTGAATGTCGACAGCACCGCCACCTGGACGATCAGCGGCACCAACACGCTCGCTTCGGGCTCGACTCTGACCAACAACGGCACGCTGACCCTGTCGGGTTCGCTCGCGGACTCGGGCGGCGTCGTCAATAACGGCAAGATCATTCTCGATCCGGGCACGATGAGCGCGTCGAGCCTCACCGGTACGGGCACCGTCACGCTCGAGGACAGCAGCAAGCTCACGGTCAGCAATGCCGTCAGCAGCGGCCAAACCGTGACATTCCTCAACGACGACGACACGCTCGCACTCGGCACGGCGAACGCGTTCTCTGGCACCATCGACGATTTCGCCGCCGGTGACATCATCGACCTGACCGCCGTGTCGTCGAGCGGCGCTCACGCCAACATGAACTACTCGACCAACGTCCTGACCGTGACGCAGGGCAGCCACACCTACACGTTCAAGTTCGACCCGACCGAGAGCTTTGCCGGCGACTTCTTCCATATCTCGGCGGACAATGGCGGCTCCGGTCCTGGCCTCGACATCACCGAGAACACCTCGCCCTGCTACTGCCCGGGCACCTTGATCCGCACGCCGGACGGCGAGACGCCGGTCGAGGATCTGGCGATCGGCGACCAGGTCATGACGAAATCCGGCACCGCGCGGGCGATCAAATGGATCGGACGGCGCAGCTATGCCGGCCGTTTCGCGCTCGGGCGGACCGACATCCTGCCGGTCTGCATCAAGGCGGGCGCTCTGGCCGAAAACACGCCTGCCCGCGATCTGCGGATCTCGCCGAATCATGCGATGTATTTCGCCGACGAAAACGGCGGCGTGCTGATCGAGGCCAAGGATCTCGTCAACGGCGTATCGATCGTGCGGGCCGATCGCGTCGAGAAGGTCGAATATTTCCACGTCGAGCTCGAAAGCCACGACGTGCTCGTGGCCGAAGGCGCATTGTCGGAGAGTTATGTCAACGACGACAGCCGCGGCATGTTCAACAACGCGCTCGACTACGACGCGCTCTACGCCGACACGAACGGTCCGGCGCAATATTGCGCGCCGCGCCTCGACCAGGGCTATCAGGTCGACGCAACACGGCAGCGGATTGCACAGCGGGCGGGCCTTGCCCTCACGGTCGAGGCGTCGCAGATCGGCGCGCTGCGCGGTCATCTCGACGGGATCGCGTCCCACGGGATCCACGGCTGGGCGCAGAACATCGACAATCCGGAGACGCCGGTCTGTCTCGACATCATTGTCGACGGCAAGTGCATCGGTCAGGCGCTGGCCAACAGCTATCGCCAGGACCTGCAGCACTCCGGCCTGGGCAGCGGACGGCACAGCTTCTCGTTCATGCCGTCCCCCTCGCTGCTCGCGGTAGCGCAGACCGTCGAAGTGCGCCGCGCGCTCGATGGCGCCCTTCTTGGGACCATCGACACATCGCGCCGGCTGGCGAGCTGACGAGACGCCTAAGAACCGCGTTTAAGAACCCCGGCGCGTGCGCGTCACGCGCTGGCGGAACGCTGCTGCAATTCCTTTGCGATTGCCGCGACCGGCTCATCCCAGCGCCGCGACTGCATCTGCCGGAATAGCCGCACCGAGCGGTACCAGGGGCTGTCGCTGCGATCGAGCAGCCAGCGCCAGTCGGGAGAGCGCGGCAGCATGATCCAGGCCGGACGATTCATCGCGCCGGCCAGGTGGCCGACCGACGTATCGACCGTGACCACGACGTCGAGGGCTTCGAGAACCGCCATCGTGTCATCGTAGTCCGCGATCTCGGCGCCGATATTGATCAGCGGCGCCCGGCCGAAATAGTTTCCGGCCTGGGCGGTCGCGGGCCCCTTTTGCAGCGAGACCAGCGCCGTTCCGCCCAGCGCCGCAAGCGGCGCGAAGGCCGCGAGCGTCGCCGAGCGATTGCGGTCGTTGTTGTGAGCCGGCCGGCCCGCCCAGACCAGGCCGACGCGGCGATACCCCGCCGGCACAAGACGCGCGAGCCGCTCGCGCCATAGCACGATGCGCTTCGGATCTGCTTGCAGGTAGGGCGTCACCGCCGGAACATTGTCGGGCCGCGTGCCGTGTAACCGCGGCAGACCGGACAGCGCGCAGTAAGCCGCGTAAGGCGGGCAATTTCGCCAATGCTCGATCAGATCGGCACGCGGATACACTTGGCGCACCAGCGGCGCCATTTCCTTGCTGCACACAATTGCGATATGGCCGCAGCGCCCGGCAGCCCAGGGAATGTAGCGGCAGAACTGCACCACGTCGCCGAAGCCCTGATCGGCGATGAGCAGTAATGTCTGGCCCGGCATTGGCTTGCCGTTCCATTGCGGTCCCGTCGGCTGCATCGGCATCAGCGGCGTTGCGCCGGCGATGCTGAAGCGCCATTCGTATTCCTCGAAACCTTCGGCCCATTCGCCGCGCATCAATAGCGCCTCCGCGCGGGCGAAATGGGCACCCGGCATCGTCGGATCGATGCGCAGCGCCTCGCCGGCGCAGTCGAGCGCGGCGTCGAGCTCAAGACGGTGGGTATGAACGATGGCCTTGTTCTGCAAGCACAACGGCTCGCTCGGCGCCAGCATCACGGCGCGGCGGCTGCATTCCAGCGCCTCGTCGAGACGGCCGAGAACCCGGTAGATTTCGCAGATGTTGCGTAGATAGAGCGGCGTATCGATGCCGTGCTCCAGCGAGCGCTGCATCAGATCCAGCGCTTTTTCCGGATCGCCGAGCCGGAACGCGACAATACCCGCCAGGTGCAGCGCGCCGCCTTCGTTCGGCAGAGTGGTCAGCACGTGATCGAGCAGCCCTTTGGCTTCGCCGTAGCGCCCGTTGCGTTCGTATTCCTGAGCGATGCGCAGCACCTCGCCGAGCGGCAGCGGGACCGCCGCAGGTATCGGCCCGCGCGGGCTGAGGACCGGCGTCTCCATCAGTCGATCGTGTAGCCGAGCCGTTCAATCGTCGGCTTGAGGATGGCGATGGCCGGTTCGAGATGCTTGCGGTAATGCTGGTAGCGATTGAGCGAGCGGCTATAGAGCTTTTCCGTCACCTGCGCGTAGCTTGCGGTGCGCGCGTAGCGGCGGTTCTCCTCGAATTTCAGGCAGCGCGGATCGAACGGCTCGCCGATGAAGTCGAGCATCGACCGCACTGTCGTCTCCTGATCGCTCACCATGTCCTCGTAACGCACCGCAAGATAGCGCAGGGTCATTTCGGAGCGATAGTGCTGCACCAGATCCATGACGCGGACATAGTGCAAGGCTGCCGTCTCGAGCGCGCTCGAGCAGTAAAAGCCGTGCGTGAACAGATTCGAGATCGCCGACACCATGACGTCGAGCGGATGGCGGATCACGTGGATCAGCGGCGCCTGCGGGAACATCAGGGCGATCAGGCCGAGATGCGTTTCGTTGAGCGGCATCTTGTCGGTGAACCAGGCCGCCTCCCCTTCGAGGATCCGCATTTGGCCGACCTTCTGCAGATAATAGTCGCGCAGATTGTCGAGACCCTGGCGCTGATCGCCCATCCACAATTCCGCAAGCGCCTCAGGATAGCCGAGCGGACTGTTGAGCATGCGCGGCATGATGCCGGTGATGTCGTTCACGAACGGCAGCTCATCGCCGGCGGAAATGCGCGGATGCGCCGACAGGGTCTGTTCCACCAGCGTCGTGCCGGAGCGCGGAAAGCCGAGTATGAAGATCGGCTGCGCGACGTCGCTGCGCACACCGGCGCGCGGCAGATCAGCCAACCGCGGCGTGGTGAAGAAGTTTTGCAGCCGCCGCAGCTGATTGGCCGCCTCTTGGTCGAGGTAGTGATAACCGCTGAGCTCCCGCCCCAGCCGCTTACCCTCTTCGAAAGCCGCGAAGGCTTCGTCGTAGCGGCCCATCTGATCGAGTAGCCGGCCCTTCTCGAGAAGCTCGGCTGGCCCAAGCTTGCCGTCGCGGCTTTGCGCGATGGCGTCGAGTGTCGCGATCGCCTTGTCGTGCTCCTTCATCCGGCCAAGCAGCACCGCGCGCGACAGCGTCGCACTCATGTCGTTCGGCCACAGCGTATCCATGCGATCGAGGATATTGCCCGACGTTTCGAAATTGCGGTCGGCCTCTTCCAAGCGCGCGAAGCCCAGCAAGGTCTGGCGGACTTCCGGCGCGCCGGCGACGGATTCCTTATAAAGCTCGCGCGCCTCGGCCATGCGGCCCTGGTTCTTCAGGCACCAGGCCAGATTGGCCAGCACGATGGGATCGCGGCCCTGCGACAGCTCCAGTACCCGGCGATAGTGATATTCAGCGACCTGGGGCCGCTGCCCTTCCGTGAGCACCATGCCCATCAGATTGTGGGATTGCGGATTGGTGGGTGCGATGCGAACCGCATTGCGGGCGTGGGTTTCGGCTTCGGCGAGATTGCCTTTGCCCAGCAGCAGCAGCGTGAGCTCGTTGGTGGCCCAGAAATTATTCGGATCGAAACCGACGATGCGCCGGATCAGGGCCTCGGCCGCGGCCTGACGCCCCTGTGCGTTACGGATCTGGTACAGCACCATCAGCGCGCCCGGGCGATCCGGCGCCAATTCCAGCACCTCGAGGCATAGCCGCTCCGCGGTTTCGGTCGCACCGTGGCGGTGGGCCTGTACGGCCCGCTCGACCAGGGGCACCAGGTGCCGCGTCGATTCCGGCGGCGACAGCGCGCCGATAGGCGGCATTTGGCAGCAGCGCACGGCGCGCAATCCGCTGCCGCAAGGGCAAAGCAATGGGCCCGACTGGTTCACAGGAAGCTTCCTCGGAGTGGAAATCTGGCTCGCCCACACCTTATGCCAGGGCCGACAGCAGGGGCAAAGGCCGCAATTTTAACCCTAAAGGAGGTGCGGACTCCGCGGCATCGGGGCGATTTCCGGGGTCTTTTCCGGCGACGCCCAGGCATTCACCGATCTGTCCGATCGCATCGCGGCCACACGCAATAGCGATTTGTTGTTCGAGCACAGTGTGCGCCGTCCTCGTCGCGTGCCTCGTTGGTTTCGTATGTCGCCTGATTGCAACACGTGCGTGAAATTCGGCGCGGGCGATTACTTTTTCAATCCATCGCCGGAACATGAAGCGCGCGAGCGCGTTCGAGCCGACCGCTCGGCGCATCGGGATCGAACAATTCCCGACCGCGCAATCTCCGTTCCGTCGCGCCAAGTTCCTGTTCCGCTTCGCCACAATCGTATTCAACGATACGACCGCGCACTGTTTATCCGCCGTAGAAGCGGATATCGCGCGACGGAACTGTGGCCCGGGTCGAGTGTGGCAAAGCTCGAATAAGAATCTCAGCGCGCGAGTCTCGACTTTCTCAAGCTTGATGCAGATCGAGCGCAACACTTTTGCAGCGTGCCGCATCGAACTGCACGAACCGTCGCGGAAGTTTCACGAAACTTTAGAAGTTGTTCCGCGTACATGGTTTCTCCACGATCATGCACGAAGAACGCCGCGCGCGTGTGCGGGTTGTTGACATAAGCCGCCGATCTATTGACGCGCGTCGATTGGCTACCGGTGTCGACCAATCGACCGGTTCACCTCGGATTTTTGAGGTGGTCGTTCCAGGGAGAACCCGCACAAAGAGAACTAGCCACAAACGTCGTCTGCGCTGGGGCCGAATGAGGGTGTGCGTGGGGCTCAAAAGCGGAGACCAAGTATGGCAACATACGATCTGACCGCATCAGAGCTAAGCGGTCTACTACAGTCGGACAATATAAGTCCGTCAATCACTCACGACATCATCAATTACCTAGAGAATCATGGAGGCTTTAACGGACCCGGAGATACAACAGTCGTTCAAGAGGGCGGCGCCCTCGATCCAAATACCAACGTCTTCCTCGTTGATTCCCAGTCTGCCACCGTCGCTACCGATGCCAATCTCAAAGCCATTGTCGACATCGCCGACGCGTCATTGACAGTGACGGGCGGCAACAATGTCATGGTGGCCGCCGGCGACGGCAGCGACAGTATCAACCTGGCGGGGACGACCGGCAACGATAGCGTTCGCGTCGGTGACGGCAACGATACTATCACCGGCGGATCGGGTGCCGACAGCATCCGTGCGGGAGATGGTAACGACACCATCACCGGCAGCAGCGGTGCCCACAGTCTGGTTCAGGTGGGTGACGGCAGCGACTCGCTCACCGTCGGCAACGGCGCACACGACACGCTGATTGCCGGTGACGGCAACGACACGATCCAGGGCGGCAACGGTGCCCACGACTCCATCAGGGTTGGAGACGGCAACGACACGATCCATGGCGGCGACGGCTCCCATGACACGATTACGGCCGGTAGCGGCAATGACAGCATCGTCGGCGGCAATGGCGCCGATGACCTGATCAAGGCTGGTGGCGGGTCCGACACGATCTTTGCCGGCGGCGGCAATAAAGACACCGTCGAAGGTGGCAGTGGCAACGACACCATCCACAGCGGCACCGGAAACGACAGTCTTGTTGGCGGCTCCGGCAACGATAAGTTCATTATCGGCCAGTCCGGTAATGACACTATCAAGGGCGGCGGCGGTCATGACACCGCATCGTTCAACGATAGTTTTGGTAACGCCGATATCAGCCATCATGGCGACGTGACGACGATCAACTTCGACGACACGGGCCAGCGCATGAGCGTCAGCAACGTCCAGGAGCTGGTGTTCACCGATAAGATCGTCCACACCTAGTGCGATGATCGCTCGTGACCCATCCGCGAGCTCACTAGCCTGAAGGACTACCCCGGCGCACGTTGTGCGGGCTGCGTGCGCCGGAACTGGATCTGGGAAGCCAGTTTGCAGCAAAAAAGAGCCCCGCCGGGCAAACCGGCGGGGCTCAAATTCGTGCAGTCTGTGAAGCCTTATCGGGCCGCAACACCGGATGCGTCGGAAGGCTTTTCAGCCGCACCCGCAGCGATGTTGAGATCGCGCTCATCGAACAGCAGCTCATCTTCGTCCGCTAGCACGCCCTCGGAAAAGCGCCGTCGCGCCGGAATAAGTCGCCTCGCCAAGCCACGTCGTATCCGCCTGCGTCTTCGCATCTGTCCGCCTATTGGAAATGCGACAGCATTGCCGTCACGGCCCATTTGATGCCGGCCTCGAGGACCCACCCTTTGGTCTCGTTGAAAAACTTCACCTTGCCTTTGGTGCTCACGTGTTCACCTGCCATGATCGTTGCGGAAGGAAGGCCTCCTCGCCGAAGCTGCGCATGAGCACGCGCGCAAAGATGCGCGGCCGCGGCGTCGCTGTTTAGGCGACGCTACGGCCGGCGTTTGCAGTGGCTGGGAGGCTTGGGATTGCCGCGGGCGCAATTCTGCAAAGCCCGCATGCGCGCGATGAAATGCGCCCCAAACCGCCGATCGTCAAATCCGGTTTGGCGCGTTGTCACCGTCTTTGTGACTAACGCATTGACAGAATGGAGGAATAAAATATTTCGCGGCGGCGGTGTTTTTGCGCCCTCGGGTCGGCAAAGATCCGGCACTCAATGATGATTCGTAACCGATGAATCGCAAGCCGGCGATTTTCCCGAAGCACTTTCGCCTCTTATTGTTGATTCCGCGGGCCGTTAAGTCTGCATTTCAGATAAAAGCCGGACACGGCACGATATCGCTGACGTGTCAGTACCGGACAATCGGCTGTGCCACCCGGCTCTACGAACCGGTGGCACGCCGATAAACTTTGATCCGCGGGTCACGTGCCGGGGGACGGTGGAGCTTGGCGCGCGACGCCAGGCGGCGCCGCACCTTCTCGACCTCATAGCCGTCCTCAAACCTCGGGGCGCAATAACGCGCAGCGGGCTCCGCCGGTTCGCCGCCGTAGAGCGCGCGATATTCGTGCCCATTGTGAAACATCAGGCGATTGTCGTCGTCGAGGAAAGTCTCCGACAGCGCGCCTTCGGCAATGATCACGTCGTGGCTCTCGAGCTCGACGTGGACATATTCGACCTTGTCCAGCCGCTCGGCCTGTACGACCGACACGCCGTTGACGAGATCCTTGGCCTCGATCAGCACGCCACTGCCGCGATCGCCGAAATACATGGCGTGATGCGGCGAGATCCAAAGATCGCGCTTGGGTACGCCAATGTCGAGCGCCCCCGCCTTGATGCAAACCGGCAGGATGTCCTTGCGGCCCATGATGAAGCGTCCGCCATAGCTCCTTCGCCCAAGCCACTTGATCGGCCGTAACGCGCCTGAAGCGGTCATGACCTCATCGCCGATTTTCAGATTCTCCACCGGCACTTCGCCCCGCGCGGCCGCGATCAGCGTGCCGCGGCGATAACAGGCGACGTCAGTCAGCGTCACACTTTCGCTGTTGCCGCCGCTGTCGTAGCTGATCCGGAACCAAACACCGTCGGCTTCGAACGTCGCGCCCTGCGCCAAGCCGGCAAACGTGCCGCTGATCGTGATACCGATCTGGCTTTGGCCGGCGGCGGTGATGATGCTGAAGCTTTCGCCGATGCCGGGTGCAAAACCATCGACCAGGGAAACATCGAGCGTCGCGCCACCAAGCGCGACAGCGCCACCGCTCTCGACCACGGTCTGATCGTAGCCGCCGGCGCCGCCGGTGCCGGGACTTGGACCGCCGATCTGTTCCTTGAAGGTCGCGCCGGAGGCAAGCGTCAGGCTTGCGACCGTGAACGTACTCGGATCGCCCGGCGCGAATGTGCCGCCGCTGTCGACGGTCACTGCGCCCGCCGTGCCGGTGCCACCGATCGTGCCGCCGCTGTCGACGGTGACCGCCGACTTGGCGATCGAGCCGTCAACGAGCAGCGTGCCGCCCTTTACTTCTGTCGTGCCGGTATAAGTGTTGTGGGCCGAGAACTCGACCATGCCGCCGGAGGCGGCGTCGATCACCACGCCGCCTTTGCCGGCGGTGAAGTTTTGCGCGCCGACACTGCCGTCCTGGTCGGCAATCACATCGGCGACGAGCGTTGTCTGGCCGACCGCGGCCGCGAACGTGACGCTCTGATCGCCTTGCAGAAAAATGCCGCTGCCGAAGCCCTGGCCGGTGCCGCCTGCTTGCGCACCGCTACTGCCCGCCGCCCCGCCCGAGCCGCCGATGGCGCTGCCGCCGGACAAACTGCCGCCCGCGATGATCAGCGTCGCGCCGTGCTGCACGAAAATATCGCCGCCGGCGCCCAGCCCGCCGCCGCCACCACCGCCCGCGCCGGCGTTGCCACCGGTGCCGCCTATACTGGCGCCTCCGTTTTGCCCGCTGCTGCCGTCGCCGCCTGAACCGCCATCGCCCGCGCCAAAGCCGCCAGTGCCAGGCGTTCCGCCGCTGCCGCCAAGCGCGCCGGAGCCGCCAACGCCCCCGGTACCTCCGCCACCGCCTCCCCCTGCGCCACCGCCGCCACCGCCGCCGCCGCCGAAGCCACCGAAGCCACCGCGACCACCGCTGCCACCGCCCGCGCCGTTACCCCCCGCGCCGCCGCCACCGCCACCGGGGGTGCGGCCGCCACCGCCACCTCCAGCGCCGCTGCCACCGCCGCCACCGCCGCCACCGCCGAAGCCGCCGGAGTACCCGAAACCGCCGACGGCGGGGGCATGGCCGTTGTGAGGGTTGAAGCCGCCAAGACCCCCGCTGCTGATGATGGGAAAACCGCCGGCGCCGCCGGTGCCGCCGCTGCCGCCGGCCGCGCGACCGCCGACGCCGGTGCTGCCGCCGACACCGGCGCCACCGCTGCCGCCGGCGGCGCCGCTGCCGCCACCAAGCCCAATGCCTTCCGCGATGCCTTCGCCGCCTTGGCCACCGTGGCCGCCTTGCGCACCACCGGCGCCGCCGCTGCCGCCCTTCGCGGCGTCATTGCTGAACTTCACATTGTCGAGGGTGACGACCGGCACGACCGCCTGGCCGACGCTTCCGGCCACGAACAGGCCGCCGCCGAGGCCGGCACCGCCACCGCCGCCGCCCGAGGCGCCGGCGCTACCAACCGTGACCGCGTTCGCGATCGTGAGATCGTCGATGGTGACGTCGCCGGAATAAATAAAGAAACCGCGCTGATCGTTCTCGCCGTCGATGGTCTGAGGATGCGGCGCGCTGCCATCGGCCGTCGTGCCGGTGATTGACAGCGAAACGCCCGAGTGCAGGTCGATCACAGCGAGCGCCGTCGTCAGATCGATTTGGCCGCCGATCTCGATCGTGTAGCTGCCCGGCGCCGCCGCATCGGCTGCCGCGATGGCCGCATTGAGCTCGGCCTCAGTGGTAACCGGCTGATCGTTGTTGAGGATCGTCATCGAGCACCCTCTTTGCTCTTTTCGGTTTGCGCGCCGCCGCCGGTCGAGCCGTGAAGGCCTCGTCCCTTTCGGGCTGCGAGCGGCAAGATCGCTGCACCGCTGATATGTGCGGTGAACTCGCGTCGCCTCGTGGGCCCGCCCCTAGTCGTCAGGCTATAGCTTATCAGACCGAGCCCGGCAAACTACGGTTGTACGTCGCAGCAGGTCCAACCAAGCAATCATTGCCTCACAGATGCCGCAGATTGGCGGCGATCTCGCGCATCATCTTGATCTTGTAGCCGTCCATCCACTTCGCATAAGGCAGGACGCGCTCGCCGCCGCTCGAGGCCTCGAGCCGATATTGCCGGTAGGACTGGTTGACGGATTTGAGCGCGCCGGCGCGCATCTGTGTCGCGATCTCCGCATCGAGCCGCGCGATCGCATGGGCCGCCTCCCGATTAAGCTCGGCGTCGGTGCACAACGCAACGCCTAGCCGCTGCGCGGCGCGAATGACCTCGTCGCAAGCGAGCGCAGATCGGTCGGGCGATTTTTGCCGGGAACGGCGGAACGAGCGGGCGGCGCTGTCAGCGACGCATTGCGCCTCTGCCGCGCGCCGGCACCACCAGCATGCGACAAGGCTCTCGTCGGACGACGGCGTTTGTTCCGGCGTCATTGTTTTGATGCGCGGGCCATCCGCACAGACGACGACTGCTACGCCGGCAAGCGCCAGACCTTCGCGGTAAGCCGCGATCAGAGCATTCATGATGCGATCTCCAGGACGTCCGACAGCAGGCGCTAGCGCACCAGAACGCGGGCGCGCACCAGCTCCTGCGCAATGATGCGATAGCCTTGCAGCATGCGCGCATTGAAGGTTCGCCGCGTGATCTTGACGCGCTTCACCGCCTTGTCGACATCGACGTCGAAGGCGGCCCACAGTGCGGCGAGATTCACGGCTCTCGCGAGATGCGTGAACTCTTGCCCGGCCAGATAAGCAGAGGGCCAATGCATGGCCTCCTCCATTCTGTCGATTTCCGCCGGTGACGGGCGGATCCGAACGTAGTTCCGTATCCTTGCCATGCGCTCGAGCTCATGCGTTTCGAGTTGCGCATTGAGATCGCCGCGGTCGTACAGATAGACCGGCATGGAGTTGATGTAGCCGCGCGGCCGGGTCGGCATCGGCAGCCGCGACAACACGCGAAAGCCCTCCTCCATGCGCTCCATCACGTGAAGAAACGACCAGCGGTCGGGGACGGATCGGTTGCGCGACAACGGCGCCGGTCCGCTCTCGCCGAGCGCGCCGAGAATGCCGAGGCGGTCGCCGCGCAATTCGGCGCGCACCGCCTGCTCCGCCCGTTCGGCGAGCGTGGGTTTGTCAGGATCCGGGCGCGAGTGGGGAGAGCGGTGCGAAGTCATGAGGCGCCCCGCGCCCTCACGCCGCCCTGCTGGTTGCCTTGGAGACGGTACGCCATGGCGTAAAACTCGTGCGTGTCTTCCCGGCATTGTCCGGAGGAACGATATAGGCGCGTTTCATATGGGCGGCGCAGTAAGGCACGCCGCTTTCGACATCGGCGCCGGGCGCGCCGCAAAAGAAGAAATTCTTGGCTCCCGGACTGCCATGCGGCCAGCGGCAGCATCGGTTGGTCAATTCGAACAGCGATTTGTGCTTCGGCGCGCGTGCCGGCGGCGCGGTTGTCGCGACACCTCGCCGGCGCGCCGGACCACGAACCTTTGCCCGCGGCTTATGCGGCGCTGGCGCCGCCGCTTTGGCGCTTCGTTCCGTTTTCGGCGCGGGCTTTGGCGCATCGCCGAGCCGCAGCCGAAAAATCTTGCCGAGCACGGCGGAGCGCGAAATGCCGCCAAGCGCCTTGGCGATCGTGCCGGCCGATCGGCCTTGTGCCCACAGCCGCTCGAGCGTTGCAATCCGTTCCTTGGTCCAAAAATCCGTGCGCATCGGCGTCGGCCCCATAATTCCAAGTGTGATTCCGGCTTCGGATTTGTCACATAAACAGTGACATCGGCGACGTCAAGTCACCGTTTTGGATGCTATGCGGGCTACACCGAATCCGTGACAATGGGGCCACAAATCGTGACAACTTCCGGCGTGAGGAGCCAGCAAATGGCCCGGCGGACCAAAGCCCCAAAGCAGACACATACCGGCCTGTTCCACGCCCGCGAGGCGCGCGGCATGAGCCGCGGCGAGCTGGTGCGCAAAGCCGGCGTCTCCAAGCAGCAATTATCGCGGCTGGAGAATGGCCTGATCCGGCTGCGGCTCGATCACTTGAAGCCGTTCGCCTCTGCGCTCGGCTTCACGCCCGAGCAGATCCTGCTGTGGGGCCGCTATCCCGGCACCGGCGACCATATTGAATCGAGCGACGTGCTGCCGGAGAAAGGCCGTCGCGAACCGGTCGGGCCTGCCCCCGGCCAGATCCCCGAGCTCGACACCCGCGCCGGCCTTGGCGGCGGCGGTGTGCCGTCGCGCGAAGTCCGCAAGCAAGGCCGTCACACCGACCCGGTGAAATCGGAAGGCTGGCTGTTTCCGCCGAGCTTCGTCCGCGACCAATTGCACGCCTCGGCATCGGGCCTTGTCGTGCTCGACACCCACGGCGACAGCATGGCGCCGACGGTCTTGTCCGGCGAGCGCGTCGTGGTCGATACCGCCCACAAGAGCCCCTCGCCCGACGGGCTTTATGCGATCCGCGATTCCTTCGAAGGCATTGTCGTCAAGCGCCTGCAATTGCTGCGCTCGGCCAAGCCGCCGCGGGTGAAGATAATTTCCGACAATTCGAACCATGCGACCGAAGAAGTGCCACTGGCGGAACTCGAGATCGTCGGCAAGGTGCTCTGCTGCCTGAAGCTGTTCTAGGCGGATCCGGTCAGGCCCAATCAAACGCTCGTCCCGCGAAGGCAGGGACCCAGTCGTTTCTGGATTCCCGCTTTCGCGGGAATGAGCGGCGCGGATATTGTCCCTTATTTTGTTACAACACTTGACATTTGTCACTGATATAGTTACTTGTGCGACAAGCGATTGATTGTCTCAATTCAGGCCACGGGCAATGACACACCGGCCACGCGCGGAGCGTGACGCTGAACGCTTGCATCGTGCCGCCGCGGCAACAGGCCAAGCCAACGCCTCCGCCATGGATTGCGCGCTGGCCCAGATCGAAGCGGCGTTCGGCGACGCCGCCGCGGTGAACGATTTCAAGCTGCGCGTCGAGCGCCTGTTGCGGCTCGGGGCCTATCACCCCGCCGTGCGGGCGCGCTTCCGGGCACGCGCGCAAATGCTGTCGGGATGCAATCTCGCAATGGCGGCGGCCAGAGTGGATCGCTGGTCGCGCGAGGAACGGCGCGCATTTCAGATCGCCAGCGCACTCGGCACCGGCAGCCGGCTATCGCTCGAAGTCTTGAGAGAAGCGCGGCTGGTGCTGCGCCTGATGCGCGTCAAGCGCATGCATGCGGAATTCCGCATGCTCGCCGCCGCATTGCGCGGCGATCTCATCGCCGAGGCGGCCGAGTAAGATGCGTCAGGCCGGACCTTTGCCGTGGTCGGTGTCGTGGACTTCCCTGTCGAGCGCCTTTTTGACGAATTCCACGGAATCGATCGCGGTCCCCAACTGGGCGCGAAACTGCTTGATCGCGTCTTTCATCGGCGGCGGCAGGTCCGCCCAATAGCCGACCGCCTGAGCCATCGCTTCTTCGACCGTTCCCAGCACCTGCTCGATTGCAATGTCACGGTAGGTTCGCGCCATGACGCTGTCGCCTTTCCTTTGGCAGATAAGCAAGACGGAAGGCTTGCGGCATAATCCATAGCCCGGCGCGGGACGGCACTTCAACTCAGTTGCCGAACGGGATGGTCAGTTCCGTCTCGTTGGTGTCGAGCACGAACACGGCGAGGAGCTTGGCCGGTTTCGTCGCGCTGGCATTGGCGCTGACGACGTGGCGGTCCCCGGGCATTTCGGAGAAGTTCTGCCCGGTCTTGTAGACCGTCACCGGTCCATCGTTGACCTGACTGCGGATCTCGCCTTCGAGCACGGTCGCATAGATGAAGGCGGATTTGGGATGCGTGTGACCGGGCGAGTAGCCGCCTGGTCCGTATTCGACAAGCACGCCCTTGATGCTTTTGCCGGGAACGTTCGGCAATTCGTGCTGAAAGACGAGCGTCACCTTGGCGTTCTTTGATTTCGGCGCGTCCGCAACGGCGCCCCCGAACGGCAGGGCGAGCACAAGCAGCGAAAGGAAGATGCGTTTCATACCTCGCATAATGCCTAGTCCTGTGCTTTGCGGGTGTGGGATCAGGCCGCCGCCTTCGCGCGGCGGAGCCATTCGTCAAGGCTGATGCGGCCGAGCCGCGCCTCACCGAGCGGCACCAGCGAGTGCTCCTCGACCAGGCCGCCGAAATAGAGCGCTTTCGGATCGCGCACGACCTCGCGCGGATCGCCGACCGCTTTCAGATAGCGGGCGACGATTTCGTTGAACGGCGCGCGATCGGGGCCCGCGATCTCGACAATACCGTTGCGCGGCGGCGCCAGCGCCTCTTCGGCGACATTGGCGGCAACGTCGTCGGCCGCGATCGGCTGGAACTGGCCGGCCGCAATCTTCACCTTGTTTCCTTCCGCGGCGGAATCCGCGATGCCGCGGAGAAATTCCATGAACTGGGTCGAGCGGATGATGGTGTAGGGGACGCCGGAGGCCTTGATCAGCTTTTCCTGGGCGACCTTGGCGCGGAAATAGCCATTGTCGCTGCGGTCGATGCCGACGATGGACAGCGCGACATGGTGACCGACGCCGGCGGACTTCTCCGCCGGAAGGAGATTGCGCTCGGAAGTCTCGAAGAATTCCAGCACGGCCTTGTCTTCGAACGAGGGCGAATTGGCGAGGTCGACCACGACCTGCGCGCCGGCGAGCGCCGCCTTGAGCCCTTCACCCGTGATGGTGTTGACGCCGGTATTCGGCGAGGCAGGGACAACCTCATGGCCGCGCTGACGCAGGATGGCTACGGTTTTCGAGCCGATCAGCCCGGTGCCGCCGATGACGACGATTTTCATGATGACCTCCGTTGGCGAACGATCGCAGAGCTGCGAATGAATTCGAATGCGAGTGAGGAAAAACGAGACTTCAACGCGTCCGCCTAGTGCAAACGGAGCGGGGGGCAGATTCAAGGGCCTGCGCGAAAATAGGCGCTCGCCATGCTGCGACGACTGAGCGCGCCGAACGCAACCCAGATGCGAATGTCGCGGCTTTGTTCCGTTCGCCACGGTGATGGAACTCGGCGTGAGTTTGCGATTACACTGCCGGGCCGATCGTCGTGAATTATCGTAAAATGAACGGAAAAATTCTACGCGATCCTAAGCTTGCGCTGTTACTCGGTCGTCATGGGCCAAACGCATGCGCAAAACGCACGCGTATGTCCGCGCATTCGTCCGAGGAGATCGACCATGGAGAGCTCGGCTCAAGACCACCTTGTATCTGTGCACGGTGTGCCAGTGGCCTTCGCATGCAGTGTCTGCTTTGCCCAGTCGCCGAGCTCGCAAAACTGGGCAAATAGTCCGCTAAACTGGAAGAACAATCCCAACAATTGGCAGAACAGTTCACAGAATTGGCAGAACAATTCACAGAACTGGAACAACAGCCCGGACAATTGGAAAAACAGCGCCAACAACTTCAACAGCACCAACGGCATCTTCGATAGCAGCGGCAATCGCGTCGGCTATAGTGCGCCCGGGCCGAACGGCAGCCTGAATATCTTCAATAACGATGGCAGCCGCAGGGCTTACGCGCCGTCCGCAATAAGCCGGGACTTGGTCCGCATCGGCTCCGCAGCGCGCGCGGCTTACGCGGCAACGTCCGGCGACCCAAGTCTGCACGACGCTGACGCCCGCGGCGTCAAGAGCGACCATGTCGGCGCGGAATCCCGGCAGCAGCCGGCCCAATATGTGACCGAGGCCGAGAAACTGCGCCGGATGCGTCGAGGCAAAACGCAGCGCACTTGTCAGCGGCACGTCGAGCAATTGCACGCAATTGCGCACGGCGCTCGCCATGTCGAGCGCGGCCCCGGCCAAGCGTGCCGTCCCGGGTCGCGCAACGGCCGTCGCGGACAACAATGTCTTCACCGTTGAGCCGAAATGACGGGCGTGCGCCGCCGACCGGCGGCATGGCGTCCGTGACCAGGATCGGATGGCCGGCGCCGCGCAAGCGCCAGCCGCAGCGTTGCCGGCGCAACATGGATGCCGTCGACGATCAGGCCGTACCATGCATCCGGCGATTCCAATGCGGCGGCGATCGGCCCGGGCTCGCGCGATTGAAGCGGACCGCATGGCGTTGAACAGATGCGTGAAGCCCGTCAGGCCTTGGCGCATGGCAGCGACAGTTTCGGCGTAGGTCGCCATGGAATGGCCGAGCGCAACATGAATCCCGGCGTTCACAAGCGCGGCAATGACGCCCTCGCCGACTTGTTCCGGCGCGAGCGTCACCAGCGTCGCGCTCTTCCGCTTTGCCGTGATCAGAGCGAGATCTTGCTCGGTCGGTCGCCGCAGCGCGCGCGGATCGTGCACGCCGGCTCTCTCCGGTGACAGAAACGGCCCCTCGAGATGAATGCCGATGATCGACGGGTTTACGGCTGCGGCCTGCTCCACCGCGGCAAGCGCCTTTGGCATCTTGTCCGGGCGTCGCTGATCAGCGTCGGCAGCAAAGCCGTGGTGCCGAAGCGGCGATGCGCCTTCGCGATCGCATGGATCGTCTCGGGCGTCGGCGCATCGTTGAACAGCACGTCGCCGCCGCCATTGACCTGAATATCGATGAAGCCCGGCACCAGCCAGACGGTGTCGGGCAGTTCCTGCACCGGCACCGAGGAAGACACCTCATGGCGACCGGAGATGCCGACGATCTGCTCGCCGCGAATAAGAACCGCCGCGTCGTTACGCAAATTCACGCCATCAAACAGCGTTCGCGCGGCAACGGCATGCGTGATGTCGCTCATCGGGTGCGGGTCACTTTCTGAAGATGGCGCGGCTGATCGGCATCGGTGCCGCGGCGTGCCGCCAATGTCGCCAGCATTCCATAGAACGATTGAATGAGGCAGATGGCATCGGCTTCGGGCTGCTGCGGCGTCAGCGCCGGCAATTGATTTGCCCCTCGCGCCGTGCCCACATCCACGTCTCCCGCGACCAGGACACAGCCGCCGATGCGCTGCAAGTCGCTCGCCAAACCGGAAAAGCCGCTGCCTGTTTCATCGTTTGGATGAAACAGCAATACCGGATAGGCCGCCGACACCAGCGCGATCGGGCCGTGACGAAACTCCGCCGCACTGAAAGCTTCCGCATGGAGCTCGCAGGTTTCCTTCAGCTTGAGCGCCGCCTCATAGGCAATGGCAAATGTCGGGCCGCGCCCGATCGTGACGACGCTGTTGGCCTGGGCGAGCGGCGCGAGCGCTGCGCTCCAATCGAGCAGGCTTGCGGCGGCGAGACGATCCGGCAATCCGGCACAGGCGTCGCGCAACAGCGCGTCGTTGGTCCAGGCGGCGACAATCCGCATCAGCACGGCGAGCGAAGCGACAAAACTTTTGGTCGCGGCCACGCTCAATTCCGGCCCGGCGCAAAGCGGCAAGACCAGTTCGGATGCGCGGGCGAGCGGACTTTCCGGCTCGTTGACGAGGCTGACGGTCAAAGCGCCGGCACGGCGCGCCATCGCCGCCGTCTCGACCAGATCGTCGCTGCGACCGGACTGCGAAATGCTCAGGAACAGCTGGCCGTCCAGATCGAGCGAGCGATGATATTGCGTAGCAATGTTCGGCGCCGCCGCAGCGACCGGGATTCCGAGATAACGCTCGAACAAGTGCTTGGCGAATTTCGTCGCATGGGTCGAGCTGCCTCTCGCGCAGGTCATCACCAGCCGTGGCCGGCATGCTTCGATGCGTTTGACGAGCGCGGCGATCGGCTCTGCGAGTAATGCCTCCTGCCGCCGCACCACCACGGGCGACTCGTTGACTTCGTCGCGCATATTGGCTGCAACCGATGTCATTGCGGGCGTGTCTCAAGCGGCACGTGTCAGATCCCCGGCAACGCGTCGCGCGAGCGCCAGCGCGCCGGTCAAGGCATCGCCGGCGGGTTCGACGAGATGCGTTTGCGTTGCCGGCGTGAGCCAAGGCCGCAGCGACGGCGCAAGTCCGCCCATCAGCGCCAATCGATCTGCACCGGCAGCGATCAGCCGCGCCGCGAGCGCGTCGATATGCCCTGCCGCGAGCGACATCAATTCGGCGGCGGCGGCATCGCGCTCGGCGGCAGCGCGCTCAGCATGGGCGACAATGCGCGGCGCATATGAGCCGAGGTCGCTCGGCTGGGCGCCGGCGACCCAATCCAAAATCGTGTGAGGATCTTCGCGGAAATCGGCGAACACACTGCGCAGCAACGGCGTCCATGGCACGCGTCCGTCGCGCGCCCACAACACGCGGCGCAGCAGTTCGCTGCCGAGCCAGGCGCCGCTGCCTTCATCCGAGATCGGCAAGCCCCAGCCGCCAATGCGGTGCACCTTACCCTGCACCATGGCCCAGCCGATCGTCCCGGTGCCGGCAATGATAATGCCGCCGTCGCGACCGGCATGCGCGCCGATGCAGGCGGCATGGGCGTCGGTGGTCATAATGACGCGCCGAAACGGATGCTCGCGCCCTTCCGCCGCCGCGGCATAGTCCGGCTCGCTGGCGCCGGCCATGGCCAGGCAGGCCACCACGCGTGACATCTCGCTCTCGCTCAATGCCGCGTCGCGGAGGCATTGCGTGGCGGCGTCGATCACCGCGGCAAAGCTGCGCTCGAGCCCGAGTCGAAGATTGGCGGGCCCGCTGACGGCTTCCGCAAGCACAATTCCGTGATCGCTCGACAGCCGCGCCCGGCAGCGCGTTCCGCCGCCATCTACTCCCAAAAGCAGGAGATCCTTATCCATGTCGCTATTGTATGTTGCCATTCTACATCAACATGGCTGCAGCAAAATCGACCAAAGGACGATCGCGTCGCTTCGTTGTAAGAACAAAATGGTAGCAATATGGTTGAGTGGTGGGCGGTCAGTCTTATCTCAAAGATCTGATACCAACCGATTGCGAAGTGCCAATCCGATGGAGACCGAACGCGCCAGTCCACGTTATTCGGACATCGACCTGTGGGAACCCGGCGACGTTCTCGACGCTTTGATCGAGAGCCAGTTGGCCGCGGTCGCCGCGGTGCGGCCGGTCCTTGGCGCTATCGAGTCGGCGGCGGCGGCCATCGAAGCGCGCCTGCGCCAAGGCGGACGCTTGATCTATGCCGGCGCCGGCACCTCGGGGCGGCTCGCGGTGCAAGACGGCGCCGAACTCATTCCGACGTTCAATTGGCCGTCCGAGCAACTTCTGCTGCTGATGGCCGGCGGCGAGGCAGCCCTGCTCCGCTCGACCGAAGGCGCCGAGGACGAGGCCGATCACGCCGCCAAGCTCGTGCAGCATCACCGCATTGGCGCAACCGATGCGCTGATCGCCGTCGCCGCCAGCGGCACGACGCCGTTCACGCTGTCATGCCAGCGGCGCGCCAAAGCCAACGGCGCATTGACGATCGGCATCGCCAATAATCAGTCGGCGCCGCTCCTGAAAGAGGCGGATCATCCGATCTTTCTCGATACCGGCGCCGAACCGATCGCGGGATCGACGCGGATGAAGGCCGGCACTGCCCAGCGCGTTGCGCTCAATCTGCTCTCGACGTCGACGATGATCAGGCTCGGCCGCGTCCATCAGGGCTTGATGGTCGATATGCAGGCGATCAATGCCAAGCTGGTGTCGCGCAGCGAATCCATTTTGAGCCAGATCAGCGGCCGCACCGGCGAGGAAGTCCGCGACGCGCTGCAGGAGGCCGATCAAAGCATCAAGGTCGCGATGCTGCTGCTGCAAGGCTGCGACAAGGCGCAGGCCCACGCTTTGCTCAAACAGGCGGGCGGCAATCTGCGCGCCGCGTTGACGCTCGCCGAGGAAGCGAAAGACGCGGCACAATAGAGCGCAGCAATCAGCCGATATCGGACCGTCTAAAGCCAACAGCTGCTGCCTCCCAAAGCGGACATTAGCTATTCGCTAGCTATTCGCTAGCTATTCGCTGCGCGATGTCCGAGAAGTGCGAGAAGCGGACGAAGTGTGTCCTAATCTATTCGATCACTTTGTCGGCGCTTACCAAAATAGATTGGGGACGATGACACCAACTCGGGACGTCGCGAGTCCGCTTGTAATCACAAATTTCTACAACTAGAATATGCAACATCGCGGCATGGCAAAATGTCGGACCCGTTTCATCAGGGAGGGTTTTACGATGGCCATAGTGAAGAAGGTTACGGACCTCAACCACCCGGCAGAAAAAAAACACTTGGTGTTGCCGGCATTTTCCTTCGCGACCGATGATGCCTCCGCCACAAACCTCGCAAACATGATCATCGACGCGTGGAACAATGTGCCATTCACATTCACGCCGCCAGGAGGTACCCCGATAACCGTGCCCCTCGGCACTACGCTGGCGCAGCGGGATGCCAACAAACTGCCGACGACACTCGCCAAGCAAACGGCCTTAGCCAGGGTCCAACAAGCGGGCTTTGCCAACCTGACGGGTGCCGTCGTGATCACGGAAGTGGAGCACGATAACAACTACATCATGCAATCGGACAGCGAGATCGTCTTCGTGCTGCCGGATCAAAACCGAGTGACCCTTACACCCGCCGGCCCGGCCCTTCTCGATACGGCCAAATTGCTGTTGGCCTGTACGCCAAACGGGATCTAGTGGTAGCGCACTCCGTCTCGGGCGAGGCGGAGTATCGGCGGCGGCATCTTGAACGTCCGCTAATGCACTTAGCGGATGTTGAAGTCCCCTGAACGAGCGTCTGCTAAGTGCCACAAGCAGACATCCCAGCCAGTTCAATTCCTGCCCAATCGCAACTGCAACGGTCGCGTTTCAGAGTGAGCAATTTGGCTCGAAACTCCCGTCCAGCCCACATGCTATCTTTGATGTAGGTGATGCCCTCAGAGCGTCTAATGTTTCAAAAACCTTGCATCAAAGGGAGAGCACCATGTCGAGACTCTACAAGAAGGCCGCCCTTTTCTGTGTCGTGAAGGCCGCCCTTTTCTGTGTCGTGGCCGCCGCCGGTGCAGTGCTTAGCGCAATGCCGATATCAATAGAAAGCTCGGCAACTTCGGGTATTGTGTTGTCTGTTGACCAAGCACAAGCTCGCGTTGGTCATCCGGGCAGTGCCGTTAGTGTTGCGGGAGCCAATCGGCGCCATCGGCGTGCGGACCGGCGCTGCGCGACGGGCGTCACCTGCTAGCTGTCAGCGGACCGAAAGATTGCGATCCTGAGCGACGCCGGGAGGCCGCTTCGATTGGCGGCCTTCGAGCGCTATTGGCCGTACTTGTGATAATTTTTCACTCCGGGAAAGTATCGGCGACGAGCCTACGAAATTCGGAGGCGGCCTCCCCTGACATAGGAAACAGCACATGGGCGGTAAGAGCTACCGGCAAAAACACAATCGACTGCAGCGAAAACTGAGGATGAAGCACAAGGCGAGAAAACTGAGGGCCAAAACGGCCCGCTAGTAATTCACTATCCAGCCCACTTACGCGCCGCTGAGGAAGGTCCGAACTCGAACCCATGGAATGTCCGCTTTGGGTCATAAGCAGGCATCGGAACGCTCAGAGATAAAGTCCGCTTTTCTTCCCAAAGCGGACCTCCCGGCCGACATCCAACTAGCATCGCTTAGCCACGGCTCCGCGCTATCACTACTCCGGCGTGACGACACGGATAGTGCGCTCGAGCAACTGCATCGAAGGACGCGGCGCAGTAGCGGCGCGCTCAACGTCTCAGAGCCGATAGTGCCCCGGTGAAAACAGCACGAGATCTTGAATGCGCTTCCAGCGCGCGGTGTGGGGCGGAGTGATGCCCCACTGGTCCAGCCGTCCAGGCGGCCACTTCCAATAGTCGGGCCCGTGAAATTCGTAAGCGTCGTCGATCTGCAGCACCTCGGCCGTGTATTCGATCGGAAATTCCTCCGGACCGGCGAAGTAGCAGAACACATTATTGCCGGCGCCGTGGCGGCCCGGACCCCACTCGATCGGATAGCCGGCATCGCGCATCCGCCCGCCGCCACGCATGCAGGATTCCAGATCGGGCATCTCGAACGAGACATGATTGAGCGTGGGCGTTTTGGTGGCGCCGGTCACGATTGAAGAATGGTCGGAACAGGCGCAATGAAAGAAGTGCAGCGGACCGCTTTGGTCGACCAAGCGGAGTCCTAATACTTCCGCGAGAAAGCGGTTGGTGTTCTCGAGCTGCGCAGCATTGATATTGACATGGGCGATCTTGCGCGGGCGATCGCGGACATCGGCTGCATCCTTGTGGTCGCGGACGTCGCAGACGATTGCGAGATTGCGGTTCTCGACGTCGGCAAAGCCGAACCCGTATCCTCCACCCGGTCCCTCGATCTTATGCGGCGCTTCGGCGGTGCAACCGCTGTCTGTCACCTTCTTGTGCAAGGCGTCCACAGTGGTGCGATCGGCGGCATCAAATGTCATGCGCCTCAAAGCCGCTCCGCCCGACGAGCCATGAACCGCAAGGATGTGATGATACGGCGCCGTACCGCGAAACCAGATCGATGCGCCTGCGCGTTCAACCTCCGTCAAATTCCAGATTTTAGCGAAGAATTCAGCCGCTCTTTCGGGCTCGCCCATCTCGATATCAACACTGCGGACACCACGCACTGTGATCGGTTTCATCAGATCCGCCCCTGCAATCTTGCTGATGTCCGGCGTGGCCGCGAAACTCGCGCAGCGGCGGGCGCAGCGATAACGCGCTATTCAGGCTTCACCACCCGGATGTGAAGCTCGCGCAATTGCTTCGGTGTTGCTTCCGACGGCGCGCCCATCATCAGGTCTTCGGCGCGCTGGTTCATCGGGAACAGCACGACCTCGCGCAGGTTCTCCTCGCCGCACAGAAGCATCACGATGCGGTCGATGCCGGGCGCGATGCCGCCGTGCGGCGGCGCGCCGAGCGACAGCGCATGCAGCATGCCGCCGAATTTCTCTTCGAGCACGCTTTCGGGATAGCCGGCGATGGCGAAAGCCTTCTTCATCACTTCCGGGCGATGATTTCGGATCGCGCCCGACGACAGCTCAATGCCGTTGCAGACGATGTCGTATTGGATCGCCTTGAGCGCAAGGATCTTGTCCTTGTCGTTCGGATCGAGCGCCAGGAATTCCTCGACCGACGCGTTCGGCATCGAGAATGGATTGTGGGAGAAGTCGATCTTCTTCTCTTCCTCGTTCCATTCATACATCGGGAAATCGACGATCCAGCACAGTTCGAAGCGATCCTTCTGCACCAGGTTGAGATCTTCACCGACCTTGGTGCGCGCCAAACCGGCGAACTTATAAAAATTCTGCGGCTCGCCGGCGACGAAGAACACCGCATCGCCGTCCTTGAGGCCGAGCTGCGTGCGCAGCTTCTCGGTCCGCTCCGGGCCGAGATTGTTGGCGACCGGACCGCGACCGAGGACGGCGCCGTTCTCGGAAGCAAAGAAGATGTAGCCGAGGCCGGGCTGGCCCTCGCCTTGCGCCCAGGAGTTCATGCGATCGCAGAACGCGCGCGAACCGCCGGTCGGCGCCGGGATCGCCCACACCGCGCCCTTGGCACTCGTTTCAAGGATGCGCGCAAAAATCTTGAAGCCCGAGCCGCGGAAAATCTCCGACACGTCTTGCATGATAATCGGGTTGCGCAGATCCGGCTTGTCGGTGCCGTATTTGGCGATCGCCTCCGCATAGGGAATGAGCGGAAATTTCGGCGTCACCGGCTTGCCTTCGGAAAATTCCTCGAACACGCCACGCATCACCGGCTCGACGGCGTCGAACACGTCCTGCTGGGTGACGAAGCTCATTTCCAGGTCGAGCTGATAGAACTCGCCGGGCGAGCGGTCGGCGCGGGCGTCTTCGTCGCGGAAGCACGGTGCGATCTGGAAATAGCGATCGAAGCCCGCCACCATGATGAGCTGCTTGAACTGCTGCGGCGCCTGCGGCAGCGCATAGAACTTGCCGGGATGAATGCGCGACGGCACGAGGTAATCGCGCGCACCCTCCGGCGACGATGCGGTCAGGATCGGCGTCTGGAATTCGAAGAAGCCCTGCTCCTTCATGCGGCGGCGGATCGAGTCGATGACCTTGCCGCGCGTCATGATGTTGTTGTGCAGATGCTCGCGGCGCAGATCGAGGAAGCGGTATTTGAGCCGCGTCTCCTCGGGATATTCCTGGTCGCCGAACACCGGCATCGGCAATTCGGCGGCCGGTCCCAGCACCTCGATCTCGCTGATAAAAAGCTCGACCGCCCCGGTCGGCAGGTCGGCATTTTCCGTGCCGTCCGGACGCTTTCTCACCTTGCCGTCGACCCGCACCACCCATTCCGAGCGCAGCGTTTCGGCCACTTTGAAGGCCGGACTGTCGGGGTCGGCGACCACCTGGGTCAGGCCATAATGGTCGCGCAGGTCGATAAACAGCACGCCGCCATGGTCGCGGATACGGTGGCACCAGCCGGACAGCCGGACCTCTTTGCCGATGTCGCCCTCTCGGAGCGCGCCGCAGGTATGGGTGCGGTAGCGATGCATGCTCAATTCCGCCACTAGTCAGGAAAATTTAGGCCGGGAAATTTGGCGCACAAGCACATGCGTCGCGCCGACTTGTCAAGCCGGGAATGCCCCGCCCTTTGGCGGTCCGCGCGCCCCGGAGCCGGCCCCGGCCCCGCCTCGACAGACCGCGGCCTTTCTGCACAAGTGACGCCGCGGGGAAGCTTGATGCCACGGAAGACCAAGGCCGCCGGGACGGCACAGAGCATGACAGCGGCCGAGGCCGTTGTCGCGACCCTGATCGGCCACGGTCTCGATACGATCTACGCGCTGCCGGGCGTGCAGAACGACCTGTTGTTCGAGGCCCTGTTCAAGTTCTCCGATCAGCTGCGCACGATCCATACCCGACACGAGCAGGGCGCGGCCTATATGGCGCTCGGGGCCGCGCTCGCGACCGGCAAGCCGCAAACTTACGCGGTCGTTCCGGGACCTGGCCTGCTCAATTCCTCGGCCGCGCTGCTGACCGCCTATTCCATGAATGCGCCAGTGCTGGCGCTGGTCGGGCAAATCCCGGCGCGCGACATCGGCAAGGGCCTCGGCCACCTGCATGAGATCCGCGACCAGGCCGGCATCATCTCCCGGCTGGTCGACCATCAGGCGCAGATCCGCAAGCCCGAACAGGCCTCGCGCCTGACGGCGCAAATGCTGCGCGCGATGAAGCTCGACCGGCCCGGTCCCGCCGCGCTCGAATGCGCCATGGATGTCTGGGGCAAATCGGGGCCGGTGAAGCTCGAAGCGCCACTGCCGGTTCCGGCGCCCAAGATCGATCACAGCGCCGTCCGCCGGGCGGCGAAGCGGCTCGGCGCCGCCAAGCGCCCGCTCATCATCTGCGGCGGCGGCGCTCAGGACGCTTCCGAAGAAGTCACCGCGCTCTCGGCCATGCTGCAGGCGCCGGTGCTCGGCTATCGCCGCGGCCGCGGCGTGCTCGACAGCCGCGATCCGCTGAGCGTGACGCTGCCGCTCGGGCGCGATCTTTGGGGCGAAGCCGACGTAGTGCTCGCGGTCGGCACGCGGCTCTACATTCAATTCACCCAATGGGGCATCGATCGCGAACTCGCGGTGATCCGCGTCGACGCCGACCCGATGGAGCATGGTCGCCAGCAGCGGCCGGCCGTGGCGCTCACCGGCGACGCCAAGCCGATCCTGCAGCGGCTCCTTGCCGAAGTGCCGGCCTTCAACGCCAAGCGCCCTTCGCGCGCCGGCGAAATGCGCGAGCGCCAGGCGGTGTGGCGCAAGCGCCTGGAGGCGCTCGGCCCGCAGGCCGCTTATCTCAATGCGATCCGCGCCGAATTGCCTGACGACGGCATTTTCGTCGATGAGGTCACCCAGATCGGATTTGCCTCACGGCTGTTGTTTCCGGTTTACCAGCCGCGCACGTTCATCTCGCCCGGTTATCAGGACAATCTCGGCTGGGGCTTTGCCACCGCGCTCGGCGTGCAGCACGCGCGGCCCGATGTGCCGGTGGTGGCGGTTTCCGGCGACGGCGGCTTTCTGTTCACCGCGAACGAGATGGCGACCGCGGTGCGCCACCGCATTCCGCTCACGGCCATCGTGTTCAACGACGGCGCCTTCGGCAATGTGCGGCGCATCCAGCAGGAGCGCTACGGCAACCGGCTGATCGGCAGCGATCTCGCCAATCCGGATTTCGTCGCCTTTGCCAAGAGCTTTGGCGCCGAAGCCGCGCGGGTGAAAAGCCCTGAAGAGCTGCGTCAGGCGCTGCGCCGCGCCTTCGCCCATCGCGACGGGCCTACTTTGATCGAAGTTCCGGTAGGGCCATTCCCCAGCCCCTGGGGGTTCATCATGATGGAGCGAATCCGCGGGCATTTGCCGGGGGTCCCACTCCCCTAATTGCCCCTGGTTGCGCTCGTGCGCCGCACGCGGGCACCACATACCGGGCGCTGACCGGCCTTGCCACCACCGCCTTATCTGAACGACACTATCCCATGGAAATGACGCTCGATTCCCCAGCACCTGTCGCAATGCAGCCCATCACGACGACCGTCGAGCTCGCCGCCGCCTGCAAGCGGATGGCGGCGCAGCCATTTGTCACGGTCGATACCGAGTTTCTGCGCGAGACCACCTATTACCCGCTGCTCTGCGTGGCGCAGATGGCCTCGGCCGACGAGGCTTTGGTGGTCGATGCGCTGGCGCCGGGCATAGATCTCGCGCCGTTCCACGAGCTGATGGCGAATGAGAAGATCATCAAGGTCTTTCACGCCGCCCGGCAGGACATCGAAATCGTCTGGCACGCGGCCAAGCTCATCCCGCATCCGATCTTCGATACTCAAGTGGCCGCCATGGTGCTCGGCTATGGCGATTCCATCTCCTACGACCAGCTGGTGCAGCGCATCACCGGCGACGCGCTCGACAAATCGCATCGCTTCACCGACTGGACGCACCGCCCGCTGTCGGATGCGCAGCTGCGCTACGCCGTGTCGGACGTGACGCATCTGCGCGACGTCTACAAGGCGCTGGTCGCCGATCTCGATAAACGCGGCCGGGCGAGTTGGGTCGAGGACGAGATGCGGGTTCTGACCTCGCCCGACACCTACCGCATGGATCCGGACAGCGCCTGGCAGCGCCTGAAGACGCGCGTGCGCAAGCCGAAGGAGCTTGCCGTTCTCATCGACGTCGCCGCCTGGCGCGAACGCGAGGCGCAGTCCCGCGACGTGCCGCGCTCGCGCATTCTGAAAGACGAAGTCATCGCCGATATCGCCGTGCAGGCGCCGAGCACGATCGAGAAGCTCAAGGGGCTGCGCTCGCTGCCGAAAGGTTTTGAGCGTTCGCGCTGGGGCGAGGCGATTGTCGCCGCCGTCAACCATGGACTCGCCCGCGATCCGAAGAGCCTGCCGCTTCAGACGCGCCACCAGCCGGCGCCGAACGGAGCCGCGACGGTCGAACTCCTCAAAGTGCTGCTGCGCATGATCTCGGAACGCCATCACGTCGCTGCCAAGGTGATCGCCACCGTCGACGATCTCGAGCGCATCGCCGCCAATGACGACGCCGAAGTCCCGGCGCTGATGGGCTGGCGGCGCGAATTGTTCGGCGAGAAGGCGCTCGCGCTCAAGCACGGCAAGCTCGCGCTCGCGATCGAAAAAGGCCGGGTCGCGGCGATCGAGCGGGAGTAGCCGTGCGGAGGCCACCCAGCGCGCGCATTGCCCTTCTTGCTCTTGTGCTTGTCGCCGTTATCGGTCCTGCGGGCTTTGTCTGTTCCGCGAAGAGCCAGCCGGCGCAGACGACGCAAGCACAAGCCGATGCGGTTGCGGCTTATGACAATGCGGTGAGCCAGTTCAGAGCCGTCTTGGCCGAACGCCGCGCACAGATCGATGCAAAGCAGCCGCTGCCGAATATTCCGGGACAAGCGCTCTACCTCGCCCGTATCAACGTGATGAGCACGTACAAGGATTTGACCGACGCCATTCCTTCGCGGATCGGACGGCCGAACAAATTCGGCGTGCCGCCGGCTTATTTTGACGCCGCGATCGAACCGCTGATCGAGGAATATTTGCGGCTGTTCGGGATCATGCAGGCGCCGCCGGCCAATGCGCAAAACTCCGACACGCCGTTCGAGGATGTTGCCAGGCTTGGGACGGCGATCGCGCGCGCCAAAGGTCTCGATGCGGCCAATGCCGACGCCGCCGGCCGCATCAGCCTCGGCATGTTCTTCGCAGAGACCAACGGCAAGCAGAATATCGGCAATGCCCGCTCCAACACCTACAAAGGCAGCTTTCAGACCGGCCCGTCCGAAGATCGCAGCGGTCAGCACAAGTGGGCCGCGTTCAAAGACAAGATCGCCGCTTTCGATCCGGCGCTGATTGCGCGCGACGCCAAGGAAGAGGCGCGCGCCGGCAGCAGTGACCATCGCTACAATCATTGGACCGCGGTACGCGACGGCCTGATGAACGCGCATGCCGATCTGTTTCTGCAAATCCCGGGGATTGCCAGGGCCCTGCCCGACCCGATCGACCAGATGAAGCTGTTCGAGCTGATCCAGATCGTGCCGAGCCCGACCAAGGCCGCAATCGCGTCCGGCAATATCACGGCCTACCGTGTGTCCGATCCGCGGATCATGGGTTATCTGCGCAACAACGCCATCTTCACGTTCGGCAAGGCCGACCGCGCCAGAACTTCCGCCAGCTATCGCGAAATCCTCGATGCGATGTGGCTGTTCAACGACAAGTTCGCGCACGCGCTGGCGAAGTTCAACGAGATCAGCAGCCGGCAGAAGGGCTAGCGCTCCGTCAACTTGAACTCGATGCGGCGATTGCGGCGATAGGCGTCTTCGGTATTTCCGGCGTCAATCGGCTGGAATTCGCCGAAGCCGGCAGCGACCAAGCGCTGCGGCGGCAATCCTTTGCTGACCAGATATTGCACCACCGAGATCGCGCGTGCGGCGGAGAGATCCCAGTTGGATTTGAACGAGCTGCCGGTGGTCGGCCGAATATCGGTATGCCCGTCGACGCGGAGAACCCAGCCCAAATCGCTTGGTATGTTCTTTTGGATGTCCAGCAATACGCCCGCGAGCTTGTCCAGCTCGACCCGGCCTTCCGGCTTCAAGTCGGCGCGGCCGCTGTCGAAGAACACCTCGGACTGAAACACGAAGCGGTCGCCGACGACGCGGATATCCGGGCGGTCGCCGAGGATCTCGCGCAGCTTGCCGAAGAAATTCGAGCGATAGCGATTGAGCTCGTTGACCTTTTCGGCGAGCGCGACATTGAGCTTCTGGCCGAGATCGTTGATGCGAGCCTCGGAGTCGGTGTTCTTTTTCTGCGCGGTATCGAGCGACTGCGCCAGCACGGTGAGCTGGCTGCGCAGCGCCGCGATCTGCTGATTCAGGGTCTCGATCTGGGCCAGCGCATCGTCCGAGACCTTTTTCTGGCCCGACAGCTGTCCGGTGACGTCGTTGAATTTGGTCTGGTCGGCGGTGATCGTGGCTTGCGCGGCGTCGGCCGCGGATTGGGCGCGGTCGCGGTCGCCTTCCGCATTGGTCAGATTCATGCGCAGCTGCGCAATCTGATCCTTGAGGCTCGAATTGTCGGTCTTCTCCATCGACAGGAGCTGGCCGAGATAGGCGACCTGCGCACTGAGATGCGACAGGGCGCTGTTTTTGCTGGCGACGTCCTGCTGCAGGTAGAACTGCATGACGACGAAGACGGTGAGCAGAAAGATGATGCTCAGGATCAGCGTCGACAGCGCATCGACAAAGCCTGGCCAGTAATTGAGGCCGCTGCCGCGGCGGGTGCGGGCGATCGCCATCACGCCTTCTCCCGATCGACCCTGTCGTGCAGCAGCCCCTGCAGAAGCTTCCTGATCTCACTCTGCTGCTCGGCCTGGCCGTCGACCCATTGCCGGATCGTGTCCTGCTCGACACGCATGTGATGTACCAGAAGCTGGATGGATTCTGCGAGATCGGCCATTGCGGCAGCAGCCTGCTTGCCGGAGCCGGCCTGATCGACCGCGAGGCGCAAGCGATCGAGCGCTGTATTGACCTCGCCTGCCATGTTGCCGGCGACTGCGGGCGCGGCTGCGGCGTCATCGACTGTCGTCGAGAGCCAGTCCTCGAGCTCGGTATAGAACCGGTTCTGCGCCTGGCTCGATTGCAGATCGAGGAAGCCGAGCACCAGCGAGCCCGCCAGTCCGAACAGCGAGGACGAGAACGAGATGCCCATGCCGGAGAGCGGCGCGGCGAGCCCCGAGCGCAGCGAGTCGAACATGGCGCTGGCATCGCCGGTCGCCTTGAGGCCCTGAATGACGCTGCCCACGGAACTCACCGTCGCGATCAGCCCCCAGAACGTGCCGAGCAGGCCCAGAAACACCAGAAGGCCGGTAATGTAGCGGGAGATATCGCGCGCCTCGTCGAGCCGCATGGCGATAGAGTCGAGGATCCCACGCATCAATTGCGCCGACAGGGTCATCCGGCCGTTGCTGGGGCTTGAGCGCGAGCTCAGGATCGCCGCCATCGGCGCCAGCAGGACCGGCGCGCGTTTGACGGGGGTGCCATTCTGCCGGAGCCGGAAACTATTGACCCAGGTGATTTCCGGATAAAGCCGCAACACCTGGCGCAGCGACAGCACGATCCCGATCACTTCGACCGCGATGATCAGGCCGTTCAGCCACGGGTTGGCCATGAAGGCCGCCATGATCTGCCGCCAAAGAAAAAACGCGATGACCCCGACCGCCACGATGAACAGCAGCATCCGGATCAGGAACACGTGAGGCGACGACAGTTTCAGCGGGTCGATTTTGTCGATTTTCTTGGCCATTTTCCGCGTCATTCGTTTTGGTTGGCGCCGCCAGCAGCCTTCAGCGCGGGCGCATTCTAACCGGCTCGGCCGTCGTCCTGAAAGGTCGCGACCAAGGCCGCCGACTTGTGGGGGCAATTTGTCGCTTTGGCGGACAAAGAGCGGATCGGCAACGAGCGGACCAAGACGTCTGCGCTCGCCAAATCCGCCTTGATCTCAGCAGCGGCCCTGACTGCGCACTCACTGCGCAACCGATCGTGTCTTAACTGTGACAGGCGCCCCGTCGCGCACCTACGCCGGCATCAGACCGCGCTCGATCGCGGACCACTCCGACCGCCACGTACAAACCTGGAGCGCTGCGCGATGGCCTGCCGCACATCCTCGATTTCGCAGCCTTGTTCAAGCCGCGGCGCACAGTATTGCGCATATGCCGACGCAGCCGCGTCCGGGTAAAGCGCATGATATTCATGCGCGTTGTGGAACATCGAGCGGCTGTCGTCGTCGATAAAGCTTTCCGACGGCGCCCCTTCGGCAAAGATCGCGTCGTGACTATCAAGCTCGATGTGGAAATATTCGACCTTGTCGGCACGCCGCGCTTGCACGACCGAGACGCCATTCACCAGATCCCTGGCCTCGATCAAGACACCGCCCAACGTGTTGCTCTGGAAATACATCGCATGGCGCGGTGACAGCCAAAGATCACGGGCCGGCACATTGTCGGCCAGCGCTCCGGCCTTGATGCAGATCGGCAGAATATCTCTTCGGCCCATGATGAACCGGCCGCCATAACTGCGCCGTCCGATCCACCTGATCGGCCGCAATGCGCCAGACACGGTCGTGACCTCGTCGCCGATCTTCAGCGTCTCGATTGTTTTCGCCCCGTGCCTCGTGCCGATCAGCGTGCCCCGGCAATAACAGGCGACCGAGCTTTCGCTGATCTCCGTGCCGCCATTCACCGAGGTGAGATGGAAATAGTCGCCGTTGAAATGTTCGGTCGGATCGAAATGCAGCTGATACTGATTGCCGCCCTCGGTGATCGTCAGAACATTGGTCGCATAGTCCATATCGGCATGGCTGCCGGCCACATCGGCGATCGATGACAGGAAGATGGCGTCGCCGGCGACGAAGCCGCTCATGGAATTGGTCGGCATCGCCGTGTGGTCGATCTGCAACGTCGAAGGCTTGGCGAACTTGATCGCACCGGCGCCGGCCGCGCTCGCGTTGCCGAGCTCAAGCGTGCCGCCTTTGATGATCGTACCGCCGGTATAGGTGTTGACGGCGTTCAGCTGCACGATGCCGTCGCCGTCGATGACGAGGCTTCCGGCGCCAGCATTCCGGCCGCTGCCGCCCGAGCCGTTTTGGTCGGCGATCACGCCGGAAACGGTCGTCACATCCGCCGCGCCCTGGCCGGTGCCGAGCGTGATGGTCTCGTTGCCTTGCAGGAAAATGCCGGAGCCATAGGCTGAACCTGAACCTGCGTTGCTGTCACCCGCGGCGCCGCCGGTCACGGTGCCGCTGCCAAGATCGCCATTAGCAATGGTCAGCGAGCCGCCCTGCTGAACAAAGATGTCGCCGCCGGCGCCTAGGCCGCCGCCGCCACCGCCATGCGTCAACTTCGAAGTGCTGCCGCCCGAACCGTAGCCCGCGCCGAAACCGCCGAAGCCGCCGGCGGCATCGCCGCCGCCGCCACCACCGCCGAAACCGCCGTAGCCGCCGAAGTAGAATCCGGCGCCACCACCGCCGCCAAAACCGCCGCTGCCGCCGGAGCCGTGGACGAATTGACTGCCGCCGCCACCACCGCCAAAGCCGCCGGGACCGCCACCGCCGCCGCTCGTATTCCAGCCGGCGAAACCTCCGATGCCGCCGCCGCCCCCGCCGGCGTTGAAGCCAGCGCCGCCACCGCCGCCGCTCGCGCCGCCGGCACCGGCATGCGCGGAACCGGAGGTGATATAGACGCCACCGGCGCCGCCGCCTGTCGCACCCGGAACGATGCCGGTCCGCCCCGAGCCCGCGAGACTGCCGCCTGCTGCGATACTGCCGATACCACCGCCGCCACCGCCGCCGTTTTCAGCCGGAAGGCGCTGGTTCTCACCGGCGCCGCCCGCGCCGCCCAAACCGCCGCCGCCGCCGAGCCCGGTCGCACCGGCAGAGCCGCCCGCACCGCCCTGCGCGGAATCGTTGACGAACAAAACATTGTCGAGCGTGACATGGCCGCCACCGCCGCTGCTGGTGCCGGCGATAAACAGACCGCCGCCCAATCCGGCACCGCCACCACCGCCGGAAATGCCGGCGCCGCCTTTGGCGCTGGTGTTTTCGATCGTCAGATCCTCGATCGTGACGTTTCCGGCATAGACAAAGAATCCCCGCGTGCTGTCTTGGCCGTCGATGGCGTTGCCCTCGCCTTCGATGGTCAGGGATACGCCTGATTTCAGATTGATCGCGGTGAGATCGGATCCCAAGGCGATATTGCCTGTGAGCCGAATGACGTAATTGCCCGACGCGGCGGCATCGGCCGCGGCAATGGCGGCGTTGAGCGCCGCTTCGTTGCCGGCGGTATCGATCACCGAGACCAGCGTGCCGCCGCTACTGTCCGCGGACAGCACAAATTGATCGGACGTATAGCTGCCCGACAGCGTCAGCGTGTCCGTAACGCCGCCGCTCTCGATGCGAAGCGTTCCGTCATTGAATGCGGCTGAATGATCGAGCGCATCCCAATGCAGGCTGGTCAGGTCGATACTGTCGCCCATACCGAAGCCTGAGACTGTCGTCCCGAAGACATTGGCGACCAGCGCCGTATTATCGACGGCGAGCGTGTCGGTGGTATTGGCGACGAAGGCGACGGGACCGATGCCCAGTGCCTCCGCCGAGTTGACCTCCAACGTTCCCTGTTGAAGCAGCGTTCCACCGGAAAAGGCGTTGTCGCCGCCGAGCGTGAGCACACCGCTGCCCTGTTTGATCAGAGCACCATTGCCGACAATCGAGCCGTCGAAGCTTGTTGAAGCAGTGCCGCCGACAGTCAGCGAATTGGCGCCGAGCAAGACTTGGCTGCCGGCAACGCCCGAGAAATCGCCGACGGTCTGGTTGCCGGCGGCCGACATGTCGAATGTCGCACTCGCGCCCGACAGATCGAGCCCGCTGCGCGCCGCAATCGCTCCGCCCGCGGCCAGCACAAGCTTGCCCTGTTCGATCGTCGTCAGTCCGATATACGTGTCATGGGCGGCGTAGACGACCGTCCCGGCTCCGTCGATCAACACATTGCCTATGCCGGCATTGGCGCCAGTACCACCCGATCCGCTTTGATCGGCGATCACGTCGCTGATCGTCAGGACTTCGCCGGACGCCGGCGCGAAGCTGATGGTCTGATTGCCCTGAATGAAGATGCCGCTGCCAAAAGCCGAACCGGCTTGAGCCGTCGCAGGCGCGACGCCCGGTATGGCGCCTCCTGCACCACCGGCTACGGCGCCGCCGGAGAGACTGCCGGCCTCGATCGTGAGCGTGCCGCCTTGCTCGACAAAAATATCGCCGCCGGCGCCGAGCCCACCACCACCGACGCTTTCGGCGCCACTGCCACCGCCGAAACCACCGTGACCGCCGAAGAAATCCCCGCCTCCGCCACCGCCGCCAAAGCCGCCGGCGCCGCCTTCCAAGCCGCCACCACCGCCGCCGCCAAAGCCGCCTTGGCCGCCGATTTCCGCGCCGCCGCCGCCACCACCGCCAAATCCGCCACCGCCGGCGGTCTCAGTGTTGCCGGGCGTCGGAGCGATGCCGCCGCCGGCACCGAAAACAAACGGCAAAGATCCGGGACTGCCACCATGGCCGCCGCCGGAAGCGACATCCGGAACGATGCCGGGATCCCCGGCGGCACCGGCATCGCCGCCATCGGCGCCAAGACCCAACCCGCCGCCACCGCCTCCGCCATTTCCTCGGGTGATGCCTTTGCTGGGCGAACCGCCATTGGCGGCGCCTTGACCGCCGTCGCCGCCCATACCGCCGCCACCGCCGCCGGTGCCGAAATAATTGGGCACGGCGCCGGCGCCGCCTTTGGCCGCATCGTCGAGGAAGCTGACATTGTCGAGGCTGACATTCGCGCCGGCGGCAACAAACAAGCCGCCGCCAAGTCCGGCGCCGCCGCCACCACCATCGCCGCCACCACCGCCGGCGCCGCCTTGCGCCGCGGTGTTCTCGATCAGCAGGTTCTCCAGCGTGACGCTGCCGGAATAGACAAAGAAGCCGCGCTGATCGCCGAGACCGTCGATCGTCGCCACGGCGGGATGACCCGAGCTATCGATGCCGACAATGGTGAGCGTCGAGCCGCTTGCGAGATTGATCGCAGCCAGATCGCTGGTCAGATCGATCGGGCCGGTAACCGTGATGACGTAGTTGGTGCCGGTCGCCGCATTGGCGCCGCCGACATTGATCGATTGGATGACATTGTTGAGACCGCTGAGATCGGTACTGGATGTCCCGTTCTCGCTCTTTACATCAAAGCTTGTTATCGTCACTGCGGTCTCCAAGCGCTCGCGCACATCGCGCAGCTACAGTCGGGCTAGCCGCATCGGCTCGATTGCAGCCGGCGATCGCAAAGACTGACGCGCCGGCGCGGCCTCGTTAACCTCTTCGTGGCCAAATGACTCGCCGCCACTCATAGGCAGAACTCTCCCCCTCGCAAATGGAACAAATTGGTTCTATTTCTGACGTCGTTTTCGCCGCTGAAGTGCAGATGGACGCAAAGACACCCACAGCGAACGCCGTGCCCGACATCTCGACCGCCCAATTGGCTGCGGTTTGCGCGGCGCCACGCTTTCTCGAAGCGCGCCGCTCCGCGGCATCGCAAATCATCGAGGATCAGGCCGGCAACCGGCTGCTCAACAGCGTCTTCAACGATCGCGGCCAATTCCTGATCGGCATGTTCGTGCAGTACCTCCACCATGTCCGGCTCGACGGCGAGGCCGACGCCGGACTGACGGTGGGACGGCTGCGTGCATTATGTGTGCGGACCGACACCTGCAGTCCGGGGCGTGCCACGGCGATGCTGGGCTTGATGCGGCTCGCCGGATATTTGGCGGCGGCGCCAGGACGCCGCGACCGCCGTCAGCGCGTGTTTGTTCCGACCCAAAAACTCATCGCGCTGCAGCGCCGACGGTGGTCACGCCATCTTACGGCTCTGGCGACAATCATGCCGGAGGGGAGCGCCGGTCTCGCCATGATCGGACGGCCGTCGTTCGAGGCCGCCCTGTTGCGGCAGATGGCCGGCGGCGTCGTCGAGGGATTCCGCTTCGGCCATTACGTGCCGGAGCTCGCGTCTTATTTCGAACGGACCGCAGCCTTGATTGCCATGGTGCAGTTGGTCGAACTGGCTTCCGCGACCGCGCCGGAGAGCGCCGCACCAATGTCCATCAGCGGGCTTGCAGCGCGGTTTGGCGTTGCGCGCGCCCAGGTGCGCAAGATCCTCGATGACGCGGCTGTGGACGGCTTCGTCAAACGCGCCAGTGGATCGCGAGAGCCGGTGATTGTCCTCCCGCCATTGATCGAAGCGATCAATCGGTTCTTTGCTGCGAGCTTTATTTACACCGCGCACTGCGTTCGATTGGCACTCGCAGAATTTGCCGACGAGTCGACGTGCTGATGGTCAAAAGGCAATCAGCCGCGGGACGTCCCCTACCCCAACAGCGTCACCGACTCCCGGCCGATCAGGCGGGCGAGCGAGCGCAGCCGGTTGGTGATGCGCTCGCCGTTCAGCGCGGCGAATTCGCCGGGAAGCCGCAGCGCCAATCGATGACGCTCCACGGCAAGCGAGGTCTCGGGCAGCACGCCCGGCATCGCGGCCGAGATCACGTAAGCCAGGCGAAGCGCCGCGCCGAGCACGCGGGCGCGATCGAGCATGCGGGTCGATACCAGTTCGCGCAGCCGCGGCGAGAGTTCGTCGTCCATCACCAGCCCGACATGACGGAAGAAGACCGACAGCGCAAGATAGGCGCGGCCGGGATGGTCAATGGCCATGAAGCCGGCATGCGCAATGATGTTGAGCGACTGTTCGCCGCGATAGTCCGGGTGCGCGCGCCAGCCGATATCGGCAAGCAGACAAGCGGCGTGCCGCAGCCGCTTCTCTTCGCCGGTCTCGTCGAGACCCGACGTCGCCATGAAGCGGTCGGTCCAGGGAATGAGCTCCTCGCCGTGCAGCGGCGAGCGCGAGCGCAATTGATTGAGATGCCGCGCAGCCTCGATGAGCGCGTCTTTCTCCTTGTCCTTCTTCTTGAGGAGCGAGAACAACAGGCCCTCGCGGATGCCGAGCGCTGAGAACACGACCTGGCGCGGCTTGCCGACGCGCAGCACGTGTTCGAGGACGAGCGCGGCGTAAGGCAGAAGCGGCCGGCGCGCGTTGTTGACGACTTCGATATTCGACAGCGTCTCGACATCGACCCGGTGCAGGAGCCGCGCGAATTCGAGCGCCTCGTCGGCGGCGATGGCGTAGCCGTGCATCACATGCAGCGGATAGCCGGTCTGCCACATGTGCAGCCGCGCCAGCGAGCGCCAGGTGCCCCCAACAGCATAGAAGATGCGATCCTCGCAGGCTCTGAGCATGCGCAAGTCGCGAAGCGTCTTGCTGACGAATTTCTCCGCCTTCTTCACCGACTTCGCGGAAATATCGGCGAGCGCCAGGCCGCCGAGCGGGCGCGTCACGCCGTGCCGCATTTGCGTGCCGCGCACGTCGACCAGTTCGAGCGAGCCGCCGCCGAGATCGCCGACGATGCCGTCGGCGCGGTGCACACCGGAAATCACGCCGAGCGCGGTGAGATCGGCCTCGCGCGTGCCGGACAGGACTTCGATCGGCGCGCCGACGGTCGCCTCCGCGAGCTTGATGAAGGCAGGTCCGTTCTTGGCGTCACGGCAGGCGGCCGTCGCGATGGCGAGCGTCCGCTTCACCTCCATCGTCTGGCACAGCGCGCGAAAGCGCTTGAGCGTTGCCAGCGCGTGCTGAACGGCATCGGCTGCGAGCAGCTTGGTCGACTGCACTTCGCGGCCGAGTCCGCACAAAGCCTTCTCGTTGAAAATCTCGGTCGGGCTGCGGGTCAGTCCTTCATAGACGACAAGACGAACGGAGTTCGAACCGATGTCGACGACGGCGACCGGCGGGCCGTGATCGAGCCGTCCTTGAGCGTCGGGTGGATCAAGCGTCATCGATCGCAATCGGCACAGCCAGTGACAGCAGTCCGCCCAACGGCCACGGAGCGTTTGTCGTAAGCGAATTTCCACTCGGCTATCGCCGCCAGGGCCCGGCTGGGCGGCACGCCTTTTATTTTATGCGATTTGGATTGGCGTCACACACACGCCGCCTAATCAATCGGTTCCGGCCGGTGCCGCAGCCGAGGCACCGAATCCTTCGTCGATTTGCCGCGTCCCGACAGGCTCGGATTGGTCATGAAGTAGGTCGTGCAGTTGAACACTTCCTCGCCGGCTGCGGGCGTGATGCGCTCCGATGAGCCGTCGCCAAGAAGCTGCCAGCTCTGCTCGTTGTCCTTGAGATTGGCGACCATGATCTGCTCGAGCACCTGCTCATGCACGGTCGGATTGAGGATCGGGCATAGCGCTTCGACGCGGCGGTCGAGATTACGCGGCATCATGTCGGCGGACGAGATGTACACGGCGGCTTTGGGATGCGGCAGGCTGTGGCCGGCGCCGAAGCAATAAATGCGGCCGTGTTCGAGGAAGCGGCCGACGATCGACTTGACGCGGATATTCTCGGACAGGCCCGGAATACCCGGACGCAGGCAGCAGATGCCGCGCACCACGAGATCAATCGGTACGCCTGCGCCCGAGGCGCGATAGAGCGCGTCGATGATGTCGGGATCGACCAGCGCATTCATCTTCATCCAGATCGCCGCCGGGCGCCCGGCTTTGGCATTGGCGATCTCCTGATCGATATGCTGATGGATGCGGTTGCGCAGCGACAGCGGCGACACCGACATGCGGTCGAGCTCGGCCGGCTCGGCATAACCGGTGACGAAATTGAAGATGCGGGCGACGTCACGCGCGATGATCGGATCGCAGGTAAAGAACGACAGGTCGGTATAGATGCGCGCGGTGACCGGGTGATAATTGCCGGTGCCGACGTGGCAGTAGGACGCGAGCGACGTGCCCTCGCGGCGCACCACCAGCGAGAGCTTGGCGTGCGTCTTCAGCTCGATGAACCCGAACACGACCTGCACACCGGCACGCTCGAGGTCGCGCGCCCAGCGGATATTGGCCTCTTCGTCGAAGCGCGCCTTCAATTCCACGAGCGCGGTGACCGACTTGCCGGCTTCAGCCGCCTCGGCGAGCGCCTTGATGATCGGGGAATCGGCGGAGGTGCGGTACAGCGTCTGCTTGACAGCAACGACGTCAGGATCGCGCGCCGCCTGCTGCAGGAAGTTCACCACCACATCAAAGGACTCGTAAGGATGGTGGACGACGAAATCCTTCTGCCGGATCGCGGCGAAGCAATCGCCGCCATGATCGCGGACGCGGTCCGGATAGCGCGGCGTATAGGGCACGAATTCGAGATCCGGCCGATTGAGATTGGCGATCTGCCCCATCTCGTTGAGAGCCAGCACACCGTCGACGCTGAACACGCCTTCGTCGGTGACGCCGAGAATATGTTGCACGAAGCGCCGCAACTCATCCGGCATGGTCGCTTCGATATCGACGCGGATCACGAATCCGCGGCGGCGCCGCTTCAGCGCCGTCTCGAACACGCGCATGAGATCTTCGGCTTCTTCGAGGATTTCCACTTCGGAATCGCGAATGACGCGGAAGGCGCCGAGCCCTTTCACGGCATAGCCGGGGAACAGCTTGCCGATGAAGAGCGAGGTGACGCCTTCGATCGAGATCAGGCGCACGTCGGTCGAGTTACCCGATTGCGGCAGACGCACGAAGCGATCGAGGCGGTTGGGCATGCGGATCAAGGCGTTCATCGCCTTGCCGTCTTTCGCCCGCGACAGTTGCAGCGCGATGGTGACGCCGAGATTGGGAATGAACGGGAACGGATGCGCCGGATCGATCGCAAGCGGCGTCAGCAACGGGAAGACATGAGCGAGGAAGTAGTCTTCCAGCCACGTTTTTTCGACCCGCGTCACGTCGGGCCCGTCGATCAGGACGATGCCGGCCTGGCCGAGTTCCTTGCGCAATTCGCGCCACTGCGCCTGCTGGTCCTCCACCACGATCGAGACGGCTTCGGCGATGCGCTCAAGCTGCTCGGCGGGAGCAAGCCCTTCCGGGCTCTTGGTGGTGATGCCTTCGCGCACCTGGGCGCCGAGACCGGCGACGCGCACCATGAAGAATTCATCGAGGTTGTTGGCCGAGATCGCCAGGAATTTGAGCCGCTCGAGCAGCGGATTGCGGCGGTTGGCAGATTCCTCCAACACGCGCCGGTTGAAATTCAACCAAGACAACTCACGGTTGATGAAGCGGTCCGGACTGTCCAAAAGCGCCGCGCCAACCTGACGCGCCGCCTGGTCCGCCAAGCGCTCCTCGGCGCGCCGCAGCGAAGCGGATTCTCGCGCAACGGCAGTTGCTTGGCCGCGGTCGGCCATGGCTTTCTCATGCTCCTCGAAGGCGACGTTGGCCACTTATGTAGCAATCCTATGAAGATAACCTATCCGCATAACGGGGTTCCAAGCCCTCGCCGTCAAGTCGGTTAGCGAAGCGTCTAGGAAGACTCCGCAGGCAAGACGTCGAAATCGGGGCGATGAAGAAATTTACGGCCGGAGGCCGTCGCGAAACATTTCCGCGGCCAAGGCGCGGCTCGGTGCACGGACTTGCCGCAGCGCCTCCTTGTCGAGCGCGATAACGGCAGCCCGCGCTGCGGCAGGCGAGCGTTCGATGCGAGTCAGCAGATAACGGACGACGCTGTCGTCAAGCGAAAGCTGGCGGTCGGCAGCGACCTTGAGCAGAACCCCGCGCAACAGATCGTCGTCGGGCCCATCGAGCATGACCACCGGCAGCGCGCGCAAGCGCGAAACCAGATCGGGCAGGCTCGCCGGCCACAGCGTCGGCGCGCTGCGCGCCATCAACAGCAGGAACGCACCCTCTTCGCGCGCCAGATTGATCAGGTGAAACAGCGCCGGCTCGTCGGTGACCGCGGCCGCGTCCTCGACGACAAGCGCGCCGGTCGCGAGTGCTCCCGGAAGATCGGTCTCGCCGAGATGACGGCCGGAAACGACGCGCGCGCCGGCGGCGGCCGCCCAGATCGTCGCCAGATGCGTCTTGCCCGAGCCTTCAGGGCCGACGAGCGCCACCGCCCGCGCCGGCCAATCCGGCCAGGATTCGATCAGCGCCAGCGCCGCTTCGTTCGACGCACCGGACAGGAAATCGTCGCGCGCGTAGCTTTCGGCGTGATCGAGCGCGAGCGCGAGTTGACGCGGGTAATCTGACATCGGGAGCGCGACTGACATCGTGGACATGGCAACGGCCACAGACAATGGTTCTTGAACCGGGTGTCAAGATGAAGCTGGCGGCTCCGACCGACCGATCGAGAAACCGATCTGCGATGACGGCGCGGCCCCGGTGTAAAGCGGCGACGCCAGGTAGCGCCGCACCGCAAAGCGGATGAGCACACCCGCCGCAGCCGCAAGCGGCACGGCGAGCAGAAGTCCGACAAAGCCGAACAGATAGCCAAAGGCGATCAGAGCGAACATCAGCCAGACCGGATGCAGCCCGACGCTGTGGCCGACGAGAAACGGCGACAGCACGTTGCCTTCAAGGAACTGGCCGAGCAGCACAACGGCGAGAACGATCAGGATGCTGCTCCATTCCGGAAAGAACTGCGCAAGCGCCACAGCGAGCGACAGCACGATCGCGGTGAGCGAGCCCACGTAAGGAATAAAGCTGATCAGCCCGGCGACGACGCCGATCAGGAGGCCGAAGCGCAAACCAACCAAGGTCAGGCCCACGACATAATAAAGGCCGAGGATCAGGCAGACGCCGGACTGACCGCGCACATAGGCCGAAATGGTGTAATCGATTTCCTTGAACAAGCCGCGCACGGTGTCGCGTTGCGGCAGCGGAATGAGGCGATCGATCGCCGCGACCATGCCGTCCCAGTCGCAGATCAGATAAAACGCGACGACCGGCGTGATCACGATCAGCGACAGGATCGAAAGCAGCGCTCGGCCGCGTTCCCAGACCGAGGCGGCAAGGCCGGTCACATAGCCGGACGCCTGATTGAGCAGATCGTCGATCGGTTTGTCGGTGCCGGCCAGATTGTTGCCGATGAACTGCTTGAGCCAGGGGTTGTTCGGATCTTTGACGAAAGCCTCCAGGCGCTGCACATAGCTCGGAGCTTCCTCGATCAGGCCGACGAATTGGCGGGTCAGAACCGGCACGATCAGAACGGCCAGGACAGCGAAGAACAGCACGAAGGCGCCGAGGATGATCAGCGCGGCGATCAACCGGCTCATCCCACGCCTGGTCAGCCGCTCGGCCAGCGGATCGAGCACATAGGCGATCGCCATGCCGAGCACGAAAGGCAGGAGGATCGGGCTCAATAGCCACAACAGCGCGACAAAGACGGCGAGCGCCGCGAGCCAGAACACAAGATTGCGCTCAAGATGCATTGGAGGCCCCGCCTCGCGGACCACTATTCGGCGCCGAACGAGTTCATGTGGCGAACCCACTCGGCGAGATAGAAGGCGATCGAGAGCAAGGTCAAGACGGCGACCAGCGCCATCAGGAGCTGCGTCGCCAGCGACGCATCGATATTGAAGGCATTCTCGGCCAGGACCACCACCGCGAGCAGAATCTGCGCCGCGGTATTGGCCTTGGACACCATCAGCGGGCGCACCGCCATCGGCTTGCCGATCAGGAGCGTCAGCATGAAAGCCGACACGATCATGATGTCGCGCGACACCACGAGGATGACCAGGAAGATCGGCAGCGCCTTGGCGATGCCGAGCGAAATATAGATCGAGACAATGAGCGCCTTGTCGGCGAGCGGATCGAGATAGGCGCCAAGCTCGCTCTTCATCTGGAAGCGCTTGGCGAGGAAGCCATCGACGGCGTCGCTGATCCCGGCCAGGAGGAAGAGTAGAAAAGCGCCGCGCATCTCGCCGGAGACGATCGCCCAGACCACGACCGGAACCAACAGGATACGGCCCAAAGTAATGAGATTTGGGATACTCAAGATCTGCCCCGGCTAGCACGTCGGCGGTGTTCAACTGGGCAAAGGCCGGGTATCCGACGTTTCGCGCGCAGTCCACGAATCCAACGATATGACCAACCCACAATATACTGGGCGCCGCGCGCTTGCGCACCCTGCGATTCCGACGTAGGAGGCGCGAGCTATGCCTTCCCGCCGGGGAGGCTTTTCGATCCGATTTGGTGCATTGCCGTGGATGAGGCTCGCTACGCGGACGCCGGTGTCGATATCGACGCCGGAAACCGCATGGTGGATTTGATCAAGCCCTTGGTGCGTGCCACCGCGCGCGCCGGCGCCGGTGCCGAGATCGGCGGATTCGGCGGCCTGTTCGACCTCAAGGCCGCGGGCTTTGATGATCCGATCCTGGTCGCCGCGACCGACGGGGTCGGCACCAAGGTCAAGATCGCCATCGAGACCGGGCGCCACGACACGATCGGCATCGATCTGGTCGCCATGTCGGTCAACGATCTTGTGGTGCAAGGCGCCGAGCCGCTGTTCTTTCTCGACTATTTCGCCTGCGGCAAGCTCGATCCGAAGACCGGCGCCGAGGTGGTCAAAGGTGTCGCGGCGGCCTGCCGCGAGGTCGGCTGCGCCCTGATCGGCGGCGAGACCGCCGAAATGCCCGGCGTCTATCATGGCACCGACTACGACCTTGCCGGCTTTGCCGTCGGCGCGGTCGGCCGTAAGACTATTTTGCCCCGCAGCGATATCGCAGCCGGTGACGTCGTTATCGGCCTGGCCTCGTCCGGCGTGCATTCCAACGGCTATTCGCTGGTCCGCCGGGTCGCGGAACTGGCCAAGCTCACGTGGGAGGACGCGGCGCCGTTTGCGCCGTCGCAGAGCCTCGGCGAGGCGCTGCTGACGCCGACGCGGCTTTATGTGCGCTCATGCCTTGCCGCGCTGCGCGAGACCAAGGCGGTCAAGGCGCTGTCGCACATTACCGGCGGCGGCTTCATCGAGAATATTCCGCGCGTCCTGCCGCAAGGACTTGGCGTCTCGCTCGATCTCGCGCGGGTGCCGGTGCTGCCGGTGTTCAAATGGCTGGCCACGGCGGGACATATCAACGAGCACGAAATGCTGCGCACCTTCAATTGCGGCGTCGGCATGGTGGCCGTGCTCGACCGCGCCACCGCTGACGCCGCATCCGCCTGCTTTGCCAAGAACGGCGAAACTGTCGTGAAGCTTGGCGAGGTTGTCACGGCCTCAGGCGCCGAGCGTGTGAGTTTTCGCGGGCATCTCGATCTCCGCTTGCGATGACGGCGACATGAAAAAGCGCGTGGCGGTGCTGATCTCGGGCCGCGGCTCGAACATGACGGCGCTGATCGAAGCGGCCAAGGCGAAAGACTATCCGGCGGAAATCGTTGTCGTCATCTCGAACCGGCCCGATGCGGCGGGACTTGCCCGCGCGCAGCAAGCCGGCATCGCGACCGCGCTGATCGATCACACCGCCTTCGGCAAGGACCGCGAGGCGTTCGAGCGCGCCGCTCGACACGGAACTGCAATCGCGGCGGATCGACATCGTCTGCCTTGCCGGCTTCATGCGGCTATTGACGCCATGGTTCGTCGACCGCTGGAGCGGCCGCATGATCAACATCCACCCGGCACTGCTGCCGCAATTCAAGGGACTCGACACCCACCGCCGCGCGCTCGAAGCCGGCGTCGCGCAACATGGCGCCACCGTCCACTTCGTCAGCGCCGGAATGGATGACGGGCCCGTCATCCTGCAGAAATCGGTTCCCGTGCTCGGCAGCGATAGTGAAGCAACGCTTGCCGCGCGCGTGCTCGAAGTCGAGCACGAGATCTATCCGCAGGCTCTGCGCATGGTCGCCGAAGGCCGCGCCCGGCTTCCCTAATTCGGTTCCACAGAAGTAACGGTACAAATAAAAACCCCCGGTCTAGACCGGGGGGTAGCAAGCGATTGCGGTGCGGGGTCGGACCCGGTTTTGGTTGCCTTACGCAACCTTCAGATTTTCCGCCGATGTCCTGCCGCGATTGGTGACGAGTTCGAACTCTATAGTTTTGGCCTTCGTTGAGTGAACGCAAACCGGCGCGTTCCACAGCGGAGATATGAACGAACACGTCCTTGTCACCGCTAGATGGCTTGATGAAGCCGTAACCTTTAGTCGAGTTGAACCACTTGACGGTGCCGTTTTGCATCGTCTGTCTCCTAGTTCATTCCAGATGTCAGTGAAGACACGGGCGCGACCCCCGCCAGTTGTTTGCCAGCAAGTCGTTTGCATGTCGCGTGCGAGAGCCGTGTTCCCGCGCCACAAATAGATTTTGGGTGGGAGTCCGAAGCGGGGAAGTCCGAGGCGATCGAGTCGGCAAGGCAGCACCGAGCGGATGAACCAAAATCCGTTGCAACAACAAGCAAGCCAAAGAAATGCGGCGCAAGCGTGGCTGGCGGTTCCAACTCCACCGCTCGATATCGCGGTCGCGATCTGACGAGATGATGCAGCCGATCTAGCCGGCGCTTTCCGCTGCCGCGCGAGCCGCGTTCGCGCGAATCTTTGCGGCCGCGCTGCAGGCGCGACCACAATCCGCCCGCCGAAACGGCAAGGAACGCTCCCGCGCTCGCCGCTGCAAGCTCTGCTTCATGCGCGATCGCGTCACCGAACGCCGAAGTCAGATACTTCGCCACCGCGGGATCCGTCGCGACCACGCCGCCAGCGACCCAGCCGAGCAGCGCCGCGCCGGCCCAGATCAGGATCGGGAACCGGTCGAGCAGCGCACTGATCAGCGGTGGCGCCGACCATGATCAGCGGAATGGAGACGGCAAGGCCGATGATCAGCAGCAGCAGATTGCCCTGCGCCAGCGCGGCAATGGCGATGACATTGTCGAGGCTCATGACGATGTCGGCAACGGCGATGATCATCACCGCGCGCAGCAAATGTCCGAAACGGCCTGGATCTCCGCTCCGGTCAGGCTCGTCCGGCACGATCAATTTGGCGGCAATGACCAGCAAGGCGAGGCCGCCGATCAGATGCAGATAAGGCAGCAGCATCAGCCGCGCGATGACGCCGACGAAGATGACGCGCAAAAGCACTGCAACGCCCGAAGCCGAGCACGATGCCCCAGCGCCGCTGATGCTCCGGCAACCCCCGGCAAGCCAGCGCGATGATGACGGCATTGTCGCCGGACAAGAGAAGGTCGGCGAAGATGATTCGAAGAACGGCGAACCAGAACGCCGTGGTGTGGAATTCGGCGGCGCTGGCGGCGAAGCCAGTCGCGCCATGGCGCGGCATGCAGATATGGCGCGAGCGACGACACGCCGCCTAGGCTCTACTGAGTTTGCGCATGTCCTTGTCGGAAAACCGGTGCCCACTTTTCCGGGACATGCGCGCTAACCGACAATTTCGTTGCCGGAAAAGAACTGCGCGATTTCGTTTGCCGCAGTCTCGGCCGCGTCGGAGCCGTGCACGGAATTCTCGCCGATCGACTTGGCGTGCTCCTTGCGGATGGTTCCAGGCGCGGCCTTGGCCGGATCGGTTGCGCCCATCAGATCGCGATAGGCGGCAACCGCGTTCTCGCCTTCCAGCACCTGCACGACCACGGGGCCGGAGGTCATGAAATCGACGAGCTCGCGAAAGAACGGCCGCGCGCGATGCACGCCGTAAAATGTCTCGGCTTCGGCGGTCGACATCCGGACGCGCTTTTGCGCCACGATCCGCAGACCCTTTTTTTCGATCATCGCGTTGATGGCGCCCGTCAGATTGCGGGCGGTCGCATCCGGCTTGATGATCGAGAATGTACGCTCGATCGGCATCAAATTACCCTTCAGGCCAAATTTTCCTTGGGAACATCTGCAAGTGCGGCGTGAAACCGCGCCGGGCTTATAGCCTCCGGGCATGGCTTTGGGCAAGCGTGCGCCGCCGCCCGGCCCGCTGCTCAGTTCTGAGCCGACTTTTTCGCGCTGGCCGGTTTCTTCTTGGCGACCGGCGGCGGCGCGGGCGGCAGAGCGACCGCGTCCATTTCCGTCAACTCGCCGCGCACGAAGCGATAGATGCCGGGCCGCGGACCGCTCTCGAAGGTCAGAACCGCGGTGCGATCCCCGCTCGGCAGGCTGCCGATCTGGACCGAGGACGGCGTACCGGCGCGAAACACCACCTCGCATTCGCTCATGCCGAGCGCCAAGCCGCCGCCCAGAAGCGACGAGGCATCGGCTGCCGGCGCCGCGAGCGCTCCCGGTGCGCCTTGCGCCGCCGGCGGCGGAGCGGCCGGCGCTGCGGCCACGGGCGCCGGGCAAGAGCCATTGGCATTGACAAAATCGTTGGCCGTGATCGCGCGGCGCTCCTTCTTGGTCTCCGAAAGCTCAGAGAAGGAATAACCCGAACCGCGTCCGCTGGCATCGAACGGCTTAGCAAACCACGGCTGAGTGACATCGGCGCCGCAGCCGGCAAGGCCGGCCACAGCGGTGACCACGACCAAAACGCTCAAGCAATGCGATCGAGCCAGCACCCGACTATCCCCTAAACCCGGCCTGAAACCCCGAGCCTCGCGACGAGCTTGCGGGAATTTGTGTTGCGAGCATGGCGCAAGGCTCCAGGCCTGAACACAGGCATTGCACAAATGTCACATTTATATCAGAACCCCAAGCGGCGTTTCGGTAAAGGTTAAAATCAGCTCGGGAGGACAGAAGCTTGACGGAATTCCCCAAGAACGGCCGAACCGTGTCAATGTGATGCAGATCACGGACTTTTTTCCGATCCGGCGTGACAATTTGTTCGGTCGAAGGCGCCAGCGTCCAATACGGCTCAGGGGGCCGTTAAGCCGTCGGGGGTCTGTTATGCACTTGCAAATTGTCGGCTGCGGCGACGCATTCGGCACCGGCGGGCGGTTCAATACCTGCTTTCATCTCGTCGGCAAAAACGTCAATGCGCTGATCGACTGCGGCGCCTCCTCGCTGGTCGGCATGAACAAGCTGGCGATCGACCGCAATGCCGTTTCCACTATTATCATCACCCATTTTCATGCCGACCATATCGGCGGAGTGCCGTTCTTCATTCTCGAAGCCAACTATGTGCTCAAGCGCAAAAGCCCGCTGACCATCGCCGGACCACCCGGCCTCAAAGCGCGTTACGCCGAAATGATGGAGAGCGCCTATCCTGGCACGGCGAACCTGCAGCTCTCCTTCCCGCTGACATTGCACGAAGTCGAGATCGGCAAGCGTAACGAGATTTCCGGCATGAAGGTGACGCCGTTTCGCGTCGTTCACGACGAGCGTGCCGGGCCGTGCCTGGGTTATCGCTGCGAAGTCGAAGGCAAAACTGTCGCCTATTCCGGCGACACGCAATGGACCGATGCGGTCATCGATATCGGGCGCAATGCCGACCTGTTCATCTGCGAGGCCTATACGCGCGACAAGCCGATCAACACGCACATGGCGCTGAGCGCGCTGGAAAAGCATCTCGGCGAGATCAAGCCGAAACGGCTCATCCTCACCCATATGGGCCTTGACATGCTGGCGCACCGCGCCGAGGTGCCGTTCGAAACCGCCGACGACGGTAAGCTCGTCGAGCTTTAAGCTCCGAGCGCGGCTTCGATCGCGGCCAGCGCAGCCGCGGCTTTCGATCCGTCGGGACCGCCGGCCTGCGCCATGTCCGGCCGCCCGCCGCCGCCCTTGCCGCCCAGGACTTCGGCACCCTTCTTCACCAGATCGACAGCGTTGAAGCGTTCGGTGAGATCGGGCGTGACGCCGACCACGACGCCGGCTTTGCCGTCGCCGGTGACGCCGACGATCGCGACGACGCCGGAGCCGACTTTCTTTTTGCCCTCGTCGGCCAGGCTGCGCAGGTCCTTGAGCTCGATGCCTTCGACCGAACGCGCCATCAGCTTGAAGTCGCCGATGGTGCGCAAGCCGTCGCCGCCGTCGCTCTTCCCGCCGCCGGCCATGGCGAGCTTCTTCTTGGCATCGGTCAGGTCGCGCTCGAGCTGCTTGCGCTCTTCCATCAGCGCCGACACGCGCGCCGGCACGTCATCGACCGGCACGCGCAATTCGGAGGCCGTGGCCTTGGCGAGCTTGGCGAAATGATTGGCATTGGCGCGCGCCGCCTTCGCCGTCAGCGCTTCGATGCGGCGGACGCCGGCGCCGACGGCCGATTCACCGACCACCGAGATGATGCCGATGTCGCCGGTGCGCTTCACATGCGTGCCGCCGCACAATTCGATCGACCAGCCCATCGTGTTGCCGGCTGTCGCCCATCGCGACGACGCGGACCTCGTCGCCGTACTTTTCGCCGAACAGCGCGCGCGCGCCGGACGCGCGCGCGTCGTCGATCGGCATCACGCGCGTCGTCACCGGCGAGTTCTGCAGCACGATGTCGTTGGCGATGTCTTCGACCCGCTCGATCTCCTCGCCGCTCATGGGCTTGGGATGCGAGAAGTCGAAGCGCAGCCGGTCGGGCGCGACCAGCGAGCCCTTTTGCGCGACATGATCGCCGAGCACCTGCCGCAGCGCTTCGTGCAAAAGATGCGTCGCCGAATGGTTCTTGCGGATGGCGCCCCGCCGCGCCGGATCGACATCGAGCGCGAGCGCGAGGCCGGGCTTCAGCGTGCCCTCCTCGACCGTGCCGATATGGGCGAACAGGTCGCCGGCATATTTCTGGGTATCGGTGACCTTGAAACGTACGCCGTCGGCGGTCAGCACGCCGGTATCGCCGACCTGGCCGCCGGACTCGCCATAGAACGGCGTCTGGTTGAGAACGACTGCGCCGCTCTCGCCCTTCTTTAGCGTCACAACTTCCTTGCCGTCTTTCACCAGCGCTTCGACTTCGCCTTCGGCGCTCTCGGTCTCGTAGCCGAGGAATTCCGTCGCGCCGGTCTTTTCGCGCAAGCCGAACCACACCGCTTCGTCAGCGGCCTCGCCGGACCCCGCCCATGATGCGCGCGCCTTGGCGCGTTGCTGCTCCATCGCGTCCGTAAAGGCCGCGAGATCAACGCCGATGCCGCGCGGACGCAACGCGTCCTGCGTCAGATCGAGCGGGAAGCCGTAAGTGTCGTAAAGCGTGAAGGCGGTGACGCCGTCGAACATGTCGCCCTTCTTGAGCGACTTGCTGGCTTCGTCGAGGATCGTCAGCCCGCGGTCGAGCGTGCGGCGAAAGCGGACTTCCTCGAGCTTCAGCGTCTCGGTGATCAGCGCGTCCGCGCGGTGCAGCTCGGGATAAGCCTGGCCCATCTCGCGGATCAGCACCGGCACGAGGCGCCACATCAGCGGGTCCTTGGCGCCGAGCAACTCTGCGTGACGCATGGCGCGGCGCATGATGCGGCGAAGTACATAGCCGCGGCCTTCGTTCGACGGCAGCACGCCGTCCGCGATCAGAAACGCGCTGGCGCGCAAATGATCGGCGATGACGCGATGCGACGCCTTGCGTTCGCCGTCCTGATCGACATGGGTGAGATCGGCCACCGCTTCGATCAGCGCGCCGAACAGATCGATCTTGTAATTGTCGTGCGTGCCCTGCAGCACGGCGGCCATGCGCTCGATGCCCAAGCCGGTATCGATCGACGGCCGCGGCAGGTCGATGCGCTTGCCGTCGGCAAGCTGCTCGTACTGCATGAAGACGAGATTCCAGATTTCGACAAAGCGGTCGCCGTCGGCATCGGGACTGCCGGGCGGGCCGCCCTGAATATGATCGCCGTGATCGTAGAAGATCTCAGCGCACGGACCGCACGGGCCGGTGTCGCCCATCGACCAGAAATTGTCGCTGCCCGCGATGCGGATGATTTTCCGCTCAGGCAGCCCTGAAATCTTCTTCCAGAGATTGAACGCTTCGTCATCGTCGATATAGACGGTCGCCAAAAGCTTATCGGCCGGAACGCCGTATTCCTTGGTGATCAGATTCCAGGCGAGCTCGATCGCGCGCTCTTTGAAGTAATCGCCGAACGAGAAGTTGCCGAGCATCTCGAAGAAGGTGTGATGCCGCGCGGTGTAGCCGACATTGTCGAGGTCGTTATGCTTGCCGCCGGCGCGAACGCATTTCTGCGCCGTCACCGCGCGCGAATAGGGACGCTTTTCGAGGCCGGTGAAGACGTTCTTGAACTGCACCATGCCGGCATTGGTGAACATCAGCGTCGGGTCGTTGCGCGGCACGAGCGGCGACGACGGCACGATTTCGTGCCCCTCGCGCGCGAAGAAGTTGAGGAATGTCGACCTGATATCGTTGACGCCTGTCATTCTCTTGTCTCGAAACCGGAAGTGGGCCTCTCTCTAGCCACACCCTGCCCACCTGTCCAGGAAAGCCCCGAATCAGTGACGGATTTGATGTATAGCCGTAAATTATATAAGTGCTGTTGGCGCGGCGTGCCCGGATGTACGCCTGCGATACTGAGCAAGTAATGAACGATCAGACCTCCAGTCGCCCCCGCCCCCCGACACTCCAAGACCGGCTACGCCAGAACGGGCCCGACCGACGCTTCGTCATGACGGCGGAAATCGCGCCGCCGGTGGCATTCGACGGGCAGGAACTCGTGCGCAAGGCCGCGGCGCTCAAAGGCCTGGCCGACGCGGTGAACGTCACCGACGGCGCCGGCGCCCGCGCCCATATGGCGGCGCTCGCCGCGGCGCGCCTTCTCCTCGATGCCGGCGTCGAGCCGGTGCTCCAACTCACCTGCCGCGACAAGAACCGGATCGCGCTGCAAAGCGAGCTGATGGGCGCGGCCGCGCTCGGCATCAAGAACCTCCTCATTCTCACCGGCGACGATCCGAAGGCCGGCGACCAGCCCGACACCAAGCCGGTCTTCGACGTCGATTCGAAGACGCTGATGGAAACGGCGCGGCGGCTGCGCGACGATGGAACGCTGCCCACCGGACGCAAGGTCGAGGGCAAAGCCGACTTCTTCATTGGCGCGGCCGACATGCCGATCGACCCGCCGGCCGGCTGGCAGCCGAAAAGTCTCCTCGGCAAGGTCGAAGCCGGCGCGCAATTCGCGCAGACCCAGTTCTGCATGGATGCCGCGATCGTGCGCCGTTACGTCAGCGTGCTCGAAGCCGCCGGCATCACCAAGCAGCTTGCGATCCTGATCGGCGTCAATCCGCTGCGCTCGGCGAAATCGGCGGCCTGGATGAAGAGCCACCTCTACGGCACGATCATCGCCGACGCCTATATCGAACGCCTTGAGAAAGCCGCCGAGCCGGCACGCGAAGGCATCGCCATCTGCGTCGAGCTGATCGAAGAGCTATCGACGATCCCGGGAGTCGCCGGCGTCCACATCATGGCGCCTGGCAACGATGCTGCGATCCCGGAAGTGATCAAGCTCGTCAGGGCGCGGGTGAAGGACGCGGCCTAAGAAGGCGTCTCCTCCCTTGTCTTGATCTTTACTTCCGACGTCAGCGTGTGGTGCACCGGGCACTTGTCGGCGATCTCAAGGAGCCGCTTGTGCTGCTCGGCGTCGAGTTCGCCTTCGAAGCTGATGACGCGATCGATGTGGTCGATCATGCCCTCCTTGGTTTCGCACTCGGCACAGTCCTTGGCGTAAATGCGGCCGTGCTTGAGTTTCACCGTGGTGCGCTTGAGCGGCCACTGCTTGCGGTCAGCATAGAGCCGCACCGTCATCGAGGTGCAGGCACCGAGCGCGGCGAGCAGAAGGTCGTAGGGGCCGGGCCCGGTATTCATGCCGCCGACGCTCTCCGGCTCGTCGGCGAGAAAATGATGGCGGCCGGCAATAACTTCCTGCTGCAGATTGCCCATCCGCGTCTCGCGCACGACGATCTCGCCGGGTTCAGCCTTCCTCGGGGCTGCTCTCGGCTTCCAACTCGAGATAGCGCTCGGCCCAGGCGGCGATGACATGCGCCACATAACGGGCATCGCGCGGCAGGCGCAGCAGATGATCGGCACCGGACAGCGAAATGAAGCTCTTGGGATGTTTGGCCGCCAAGAAGATCTTGCTGGCATTGTCGATGCCGACGGTATCGTCGGTCGGCGAATGGAAGACCAGAAGCGCCTTGTGCAGGCTGGCGATCCGGGCTGAAAGATTTTGCTCGGCGACGTCGTCGAGCAATTCGCGGCGGATACGGAAGGGCCGGCCGACAAGCGTCACCTCCACCTCACCCTTTTCCTTGATCTCGTCGACGTGATCGCCAAGCAGACCCTTGACGTGGGCCGGGTCGAAGGGCGCAGCGATCGTCACGACCGCATGGGCATCGGGAATGCGGTGCGCCGCCGCGAGCACCGCGGCGCCGCCGAGGCTGTGGCCGATCAGGATCGCGGGCACGCCGACATTCTTGCGCAGATGGTCGGCGGCGGCGACCAGATCGTCGACATTCGAGGAGAACGTCGTATTGGCGAACTCACCTTCGCTGGCGCCAAGCCCAGTGAAATCTAAGCGCAGCACGGCGATGCCGCGGAGCTTCAGGCCCTCGGCAATGAAGCGCGCCGCCTTGTTGTCCTTGCCGCAGGTGAAACAATGCGCGAACAGCGCCACGGCGCGGGTGGGCCCGTCCGGCCGGTCGAGCAGCGCGGCCAGTGTCTGGCCCTGCGGATTAGGGAAATCAAAGCGTTCGGCCGGCATCGGCGGGCTCCTGTCATTCATGCCGTGCAATATTTGCACAATGGATGTTCAGTGCTAAGCGGCCTGATACATATTATAAAATAAACCGATGCGCCCGATCATGGCTTTCGACCTTGCCTATCCGCCGCGCCAACACTTTGAGGAAACCCCATGGCTTGTCACGACGACCATTGCGCTTCGCATGCAACGGCCTCTCTCCTGAACCGCCGTAACCTTGTCGTTGCGCTCGCGTCCACGACCGTATTGGCCACAGCGCAATTGCCGGCGTCGGACGCCCACGCCGAAAACGCCGCGCCCGCTCAAACGACCGCGAACGCCCAAACCTCTGCAAGCGCAGAAGACGTCCGCTTCATGAAGCTCGCCTTGAATGAAGCGCGCCGCGGCGATTATCCGTTCGGCGCGGTGATCGTGAAGGACGGCAAGATTCTTTCGCGCGGCCGCAATCTCGGCAAGACCAAGGACGATCCGACCGCGCATGGCGAGATGGTCGCGATCCGCCGCTGCCTCGCGGCCCACGGCTCGGCCGCGCTCAGGGGCGCGACGCTCTATACGTCCGGCGAGCCGTGCGTGATGTGCATGGGCGCGATCATCTGGTGCGGCGTCGGCCGCATGGTCTATGCCGCCTCCGTCGCGCAGATCGCCGAGAAGATGAATCAGATCAACATCACGAGCGCCGACATCGCCGCCAAGGCGCCGTGGGATCCGGTCAAGATCACCGGCGGCCTGCTTGCCGATGAAGCCGTGCCGATCCTGGCGCGATAGGCTGATCGCATATGGACCTGCAGGGAAAGACTGTCCTCGTCACCGGTGCTTCGAGCGGCATCGGCCTGGCGATAGCCATTGCGTTCGCGCAAAAGCGCGCGCATGTGCTGGTGCATTACGGCAAGAACAAAGCCGTCGCGCAGGCGACGCTTGATGAGGTTAAGAAGGTTTCCAGCGGCAGCCTGCATCAGGCCGATCTCATGGATCGCGATCAGATCGACGCACTGTTCGCGAACATCAAGACAACGACGAAGACCGTCGACGTCCTGGTGAACAACGCCGGCGAAACCAAGCCGGGCGAGATCGGCGACGACGAGGTGTGGGACTACGAATACAAGAACATCCTGCTCTCCGCCGTGCAGGTGAGCCGCGCATTTCTCGCGCTGCCGTCATCGAGCCTGCGCAAGATCATCAACATCACGTCGCTCTACGGCAATCTGTTCACCGGCGAGCCGCATTTTCTGCAGTACTCGGCCTTCAAGGCGGCGCTCGGCAGCGTCTCGGCGACGCTGAACAAATCGAACGCGCCGAACGTCATCGTCAATGCGATCGCGCCCGGCTACACGCAGACCCCGGCCTGGGCCGGCGCGCCGGCCGAGGTGGTCGAGGCTTGCACGCGCGCCACCACGATCGGCCGCTACGTGCGCGCCGACGAGGTCGCGCATGCTGCCGTATTCATCGCCGAGAACGATGCCCTGGTCGGACAGGTGCTGACGCTCGACGGCGGTACGTCGCTGGTCGGCATGCCGCGAGGCGAACGCTGAGGCTCTATCTGCTCAGCTCGCGCATCGCGGCGTCGAGGCCTTCGATGGTCAGCGGATACATGCGTCCGCCGAGGATCTGGCGCATCAGGCGGATCGAGCCTGTCGACTCCCAGTCATGTTCCGGTATCGGATTGAGCCAGACGCAGGACGGATAGGTCGCGACCACCCGCTGCATCCAGGTCTGCCCGGGCTCTTCGTTGAAATGCTCGACCGAGCCGCCCGGCGCCACGATCTCGTAGGGCGACATCGAGGCATCGCCGACAAAGATCACCTTGTAGTCGTGCGGATAGGTGTGCAGCACGTCCCAGGTCGGCGTGGTCTCGGTCCAGCGCCGCGCGTTCTGCCGCCACACCTTTTCGTACAGACAGTTGTGGAAATAGAGATGGACGAGATGCTTGAACTCGGTCTTGGCCGCTGAGAACAACTCCTCCGTCGTCTTGACGTGCCAATCCATCGAGCCGCCGACATCGAGCAGCAGCAGCACCTTGATGGTATTGTGCCGCTCCGGCCGCATCAGGATGTCGAGATAGCCCTTGTGCGCCGTGCCCTTGATGGTGCCGTCGAGATCGAGCTCGTCGGGCGCGCCGGTGCGGGCGAATTTGCGCAGGCGGCGCAGCGCGACCTTGATGTTGCGGGTGCCGATCTCGACGTCGCCGTCGAGATCGCGGAATTCGCGCTTGTCCCAGACTTTAACGGCGCGGAAATTGCGGTTCGTGTCCTGGCCGATGCGCACGCCTTCGGGATTGTAGCCGTAAGCACCAAAGGGCGACGTGCCGCCGGTGCCGATCCATTTGCTGCCGCCCTGATGGCGGCCTTTCTGCTCGGCGAGCCGTTTGCGCAAAGTCTCGAGAAGCTTGTCGAGACCGCCCATGGCCTCGATCTGCTTCTTCTCTTCCTCGGTCAGATATTTCTCGGTGAGTTTCTTCAGCCATTCGGCGGGGATTTCCGCTGTCAGCGCCTGTTCGATCAGGTCGAGACCTTTGAAGACGTGGCCGAAGACGCGGTCGAACTTGTCGAGATTGCGCTCGTCCTTCACCAAAGCGGCGCGCGACAGATAGTAGAAGTCCTCGACGCGGCGGCCGGCGAGGTCCTTCTCCATCGCTTCCATCAGCGTGAGATATTCACGCAAGGTCACCGGCACGCCGGCGGCTTTGAGCTCATGGAAGAAGGCGGTGAACATCGCCGCACTCTACCTCGATTTGCGGATGCGCGAGCCGGCCAACGGGCCGTGATTTTCCGGTCAGCGGCCGTAAGCAGCACTGCTCAAATGAGCACCCAAGTCATTGCTTCAACTTACTTTTTCAAAAATCGAAGATATTTCTAAGATATATCTTGAGCTATAGCGTACTATGATCTATCTAAAGATATATCTTAACAATGGGAGAAACCCAATAATGCATAGATTTCATGGACATCGTGGTCGCGGCGAGCGTGGCGAATGCGGTCCCCGCGAGGAACACTGGGGCGCCGGCCGGCACGGTCGCGGTTTTGGCCGCCGCTTTGGCCGCGGCGAGTTCGGCGGCCGTCACGGCGGCCCCGACGGCATGGGCGGCGACGAGATGATGCGGGCACGGCGCATGCTGGCGCAGGGCGACCTGCGTCTGCTGGCGCTCGCTTTGATCGCGCAAGCACCGCGCCACGGTTACGAGATCATCAAGCTGATCGAGGAAAAGACCGGCGACTGGTATTCGCCGAGCCCGGGCATCGTCTATCCGACGCTGACCTATCTGGAAGAGGCCGGCTACGTCACCGGCTCGACCGAGGGCTCGAAGAAGCTCTACACCATCACCGAGGAAGGCAAAGCCTATCTCGAAGCCAACCGCGACATCATCAAGGTGGTGCTCGATCGGCTCGCGGCGATCGGTGAACGCGTCAACCGCTGGCGCCGCGCCAACCGCAGCGAACGTGAGGCAGAACTGCCGCCGCTGGTCGAAGCCGCGATCACGCATCTGCGCGAGACGGTCGCCAAGCGTCTTGAAAGCGATGCCGACGCTGAAGCGCGGCTGGCCGAGATCCTCGCCCGCACCGCGGCTGAGCTGCAGCAGAAGAATTGATACCCCGTCATTGCGAGGAGCGAAGCGACGAAGCAATCCAGATCGACTCCTAGATTGCTTCGCTTCGCTCGCAATGACGACCTACGCGGTCGGCGGCGCTTCCGGCGTCTGAATGTGCTCAGGCCGAACGCCGAGGCCGAGCAGGCGCGCAGGGATCCGTCGCAACACCGGAAAGACGTCCATCAGCTTGAACAGCAGCGGCGGCTTCGGCTTGTTGCCCTGCAGCGCCGGGCCGATGATGCGGTTCTGCATCGTCAGCTGAATGCGCTGCGTCATCTTCGCCGGGAAAGTGCGGCGGTCCTGGATCGCCTGCAGATCGGCATCGGTCAATTTGCCGGCCTTCAACGGCGCGGCCAGCCGATTGGCGGCAGCCACCGCGTCCTGTACGGCGATGTTGACCCCGACGCCGCCGATCGGCGACATCGCATGTGCGGCGTCGCCGATGCAGATCAGGCCCGGCCGCCACCATTGCCGCAGCCGATCGACCGTCACGGTCAGAAGCTTCACATCGTCGAAGCTTTTGATCTCGCCGATGCGGTCGGCAAGGAACGGCGACAGTTCGAGCACGCGCTTGCGGAACGCCTCGATACCGGCCGCCTGCACTTTCTCGATGCCGCCCTTGGGGATCACATAGGCGCATTGCCAGTAATCGCCGCGGTCGAGCATCACCAGCAGCACGCCGGATTCGATATGGCCGAAGGTCTCGGGATCGTCACTCGCCCTTGTGCGTGATGCGAAACCACAGCACGTCCATCGGCGCGCCGAAATCGTCGCTCTGCAAACCGGCCTTGGCGCGTACCATCGAATGCCGGCCGTCACAGCCGACGACGAGATCGGCGCGAATGTCCAATTCGCCGTCGGGTGTCTTGGCGCGAATGCCGGTGACGCGGCCGCCCTCCTCGATCAGATCGGTGGCGTCCGCGCACATGTGCAGATCGAACGTCTTGTAGCGCTTGCCCTTGCCGGCCAGGAAATTGAGAAAGTCCCATTGCGGCATCAGCGCGATATATTTGCACTGCGTCGGCAGATGCGTCATGTCGATCACCTGCAGGCGTTCGTCGCCGATCTGCATGGTGAGCCGCGCCACCGTCGAATGCGGCAATTTGAGGAATTCGTCGAGCAGGCCGAGCTCGTGCATCAATTCCAGCGTCGAGGGATGCACCGTGTCGCCGCGGAAGTCGCGGAAGAAATCCTGGTGCTTTTCCAGCACTGCGACATCGACGCCGGCGCGCGCCAAAAGAAAGCCGAGCATCATGCCGGCCGGGCCGCCGCCGACGACACAGCATTGCTTCTTGAGCGACGTGGTGGCCATGGCTCTCTCCCTGTCCCAGTCTGCGGGTTTCGGCCGGCTATATTTACAGTGTAACGTGTCTCATAGATTAACGCTTCGGGCAGCGTCCGGCCCCCACATTTCCGCCGCAACCGGGATGCTAGAAGGTTCAGCCACGTTACCATCCCCGGTCATGCGCACCATCCTCCTCCTCCTCACCTTCGTTATCGGACTCGTCGGCCTCTCGCCGCGCGACCGGGCTTTTGCCCAGCTCGCAGGCACCGGCGATTTTCACATCCAGTGGGAGGTGAAGAGCCGGTTTCGGCTATTCCGCAACGAAGCCGATTTCCAGCGATTGGCCGCGCAAAGCCGCGGCGACGGCATTTTGGCGCAGGAGCGGCGGCTCGAGACCGCGAGCGACGGGCTCGGCTGGGCCAAGGACGTCGTCGGCAATCTCTGTCTCGACGGCTATGGCGAGCTGGTCGACACCTGCACCCGCGACGGCGAGAAGGAGAGCTATCTCGATCCCAAGGACCACCCGGTCGGCGTCAGCCTCGCCGGACCGGTGCCGCAGGACGCGACCTGCGTCTGGAATTTCGACGACGGCGAAGGCCCGGTGCGGACAAACAGCGCGCCGTGCAATCAGGAAGTCCGGCTGCGCGTACGCTCCGGCAAGACCACGGTCGCCACCGTCGACGTTCCGCTCGGTGACGGCACGGCGCAGCGCGTCGCCACCGAGATCGCGGTGCGCGATGTGCTGATCGCGGGGCTGGGCGATTCCATCGCCGCCGGCGAAGGCAATCCGGACACCGCCGTCGAGCTCGACGGCGGCTTCTGCTTCCGCCGCTTCTTCCGCGGCGTGAGCCAATATTACCGGCCGAGCCGGGCCGGCTATACGGACGACCGTTCTTGCGAAATCAGTTCGCTGAGTCCGACCGCGGCGCGCGAGTGGGCGCGGCACGGCGCGCGCTGGATGAACCCGGCCTGTCATCGTTCGCTCTACAGCTATCAGGTCCGCACGACACTCGCGCTCGCGATCGAGCAGCCGCATATCGCGGTGACATTGGTGCCGCTGGCCTGCACCGGAGCCACCATCGCCTACGGGATGTTTTCCGGCCAGCGCGCCGACGATTGTCCATGGGTGACCGGGATCGAAAGCTGTTCCGGCAGCGCGCCGGCGCAATTCGCCGAGCTCAAGGACATCATGGCGGCGGCGCACAAGCAGCAGCCGAACCGCAATCTCGATATGGTCCTGCTGACGGTCGGTGCCAATGACGTGAATTTCGCCGGCCTCGTCGCCAATGTCATCGTCGACTCGCTCACCGAACGGATCCTGCTCAAACAGGGCGGTTCGATTTCGAGCGTCGCCGACTCTCAAACCGCGCTGGATGAAGATCTGCCGGGCGAATTTTCGAAATTGCGCACGGCGCTGAAGCCTTATTTCGGCGGCAATCTCAACCGCGTCGTTTACGTCTCCTACGGCAATCCGGCGATGCAGGGCGAAAACCAGCCCTGCCCCGGCGGCCGCGACGGGCTCGACGTGCATCCGGCTTTCGGCGCGGACGCGGACCGGCTGCGCGCCGCGGCGCAATTCGTCGAAAACAAATTCCTGCCGAAGGTGCGGGCGCTCGCGACCTGCGACGGCAGCAAAGTGTGCAAGGACGTCAATACCGAACGCATGGTCTTCGTCGACAGCATCAGGCGGCGTTCGCGCGGCACGGCATGTGCGTGCGCGCCGACACCGATCCGGAATTCGACCGCAACTGCTTCTCGAAGACCGGCAACAGCTTTTCCGAGGATCCGAACGCGGCGCCCGACAATCCGATGGCCTGCGGCGAGCCGCCGAGCAACTATCAGCCCTATATGCCGCGCGGCCGCTGGATCAGGACGGCGAACGACAGCTATTTCGTCGCCATGACCTATCCCGAAGGCATGCCGGCGGTGCTCAAACCGAGCGACATCCACGACGCGCTCTGGGGCGTGCTCTCAGCCGTCTATGGCGGCGCCGTGCACCCGAGCGCCGAAGGCTACGCGGCCATGGCGGACGCGGCGCTGCCGGCCGTCCGCGGCGTGCTCGGCCTGACGCCGCCGCCGAGCTTCAGCAGCGAGTCGCTGCCGCCGCCGACAATTCCGGCTCCGCCCCTGCCCGTGCCCGCCGCCGGTGCGCCACCGCCGCGGACGCCCTGAGCGGAAACTGTCTACCGCAGACGCTGCCTGGCCAAGAAATCGAGAATGAGACCGGCGATCTCGTCGTTCTTCTCGTCGAGCGCGAAATGCCCGGCGTCGAGCTGATGGATTTCGGCGTCCGGTAGGTCGCGCTTGAATGCGTCTCCGCCGGGCGCGATGAAGGAGGGATCGTTGCGCCCCCAGACCACCAGAGTCGGCGGCCTGTGCTCGTTCAACCAGGCCTGCCACGCCCGATATGACCCGACGTTGGTGCGATAGTCGTAGAGCAGCGCCGCCTGGATCTCGCGTTGGCCGGGCCGCGACAGGTGAGCGTACTCGTCGGTCCAGGTATCGGGATTGTAACGCTCGGGACGCGAGGTTCCGAGCGTATGACGCTGTTCGGTGGCAGCGAACGACACGAACGCATCGAACACTTCCGGATGGGCGTTGGGATCGGCCCAATACTGCGCGATACCGGCCCACTTGGCGCCCAGCCCTTCCCGATAGGCATTGGCATTCTGGATGATCAGCGCCTGCACGCGTTGTGGATGCGCCAAAAGCATGCGGAAGCCGACCGGTCCGCCATAGTCGTGCAGGAAGAAGATGCATCGCTCGATCTCGAGCAAATCGAGAAGCCCGCCGGTCGTCTCGGCCAGGTGGTCGAACGTGTATGTGTACGAGGATGGCGGCGGGGCGTCGCTCTGGCCAAAGCCCGGGAAGTCCGGCGCCACCAAATGATAATGCGTGGCCAGCAGCGGAATGAGCGTATCGAACTCCCGCGACGATGACGGAAATCCGTGCAGCAAGACGATCGTCGGTGCGTCCTTCGGACCGGCCTCCCGATAGAAGACCCCGACGCCGTCAACCGTCACACGATGATAGGTGGTCGTCGTCGAAATCGATTCCATCGGAGTGGCCTCCGTCACATGGCCACCGTCACATGGCCAGCAATCTCACCCAAGGAGCGAGTGACGTGGAGCCCCAACTGACGCCGGGCTTCATCTTGTCTCACAGCCCGCGAGGAAAGACGGCTGAGCCGGATCGCTAGGACGCGGCCGCTGCATGCGCGGCTTGCGGCTTCTGCGGCGCGACGCCGAGCTTCTTCTGCAGGCTGGTCGACGAGGTCGTGTACTGAAACACCAGCCGCTTGTCCGGATAGATGTAGTGATGCGCCTTCTGCGCCATCAGCGCGCCTTCGTGGAAGCCGGAGAGGATGAGTTTCAGCTTGCCGGGATACCAGTTGATGTCGCCGATGGCGAAGATGCCGGGCACGCTGGTCTCGAAGCTCGCGGTCTCCACCGGAATGAACTCGTTGTCCTTGAGCTCGAAGCCCCAATTCGCCACCGGACCGAGTTTCATGGTCAGGCCGAAGAACGGCAGCATACGCGTCGCACTGCGATATCGAATATCGAACCATCGTTCGCCCTTGACCGACCGCCTTCTGAATCTGCCCGTCGTCGCCGGCAAGCGAAGTAACCTGCCCAGTCACGAAATCGATTTTTCCCTCGCCGACCAACGCCATCATCTTGTTGACGCTGTCGGGCGCGGCACGAAATTCGCTGCGGCGATGCAACAGCGTCAGGTGCTTGGCGATCGGCGCCAGATTGAGCGTCCAGTCGAGCGCAGAGTCGCCGCCGCCGACGATGAGAATGCGCTTGTCGCGGAACGCCTCCATCTTGCGCACCGAATAGAACACCGACTTGCCTTCATAGGCCTCGATGCCCGGGATCGGCGGGCGCTTGGGCTGAAACGAGCCGCCGCCGGCGGCGATGACGACGACCTTGGCCTCGAACACCTTGCCCTGGTCGGTCGTCACGCGAAACAGCGGATCGCCGATCTTCTCGACGCTCTCCACCATCTCGTTGAGATGGAATTGCGGATTGAACGGCTTGATCTGCTCCATCAAGGAATCGACGAGACCCTGCGCGCTGGTCATCGGAATGCCGGGAATGTCGTAGATCGGCTTCTCCGGATAGAGTTCCGCGCATTGGCCGCCGATCTTGTCGAGAATGTCGATCAGGTGGCACTTCATATCGAGCAAGCCGAGCTCGAACACCGCGAACAGGCCGACCGGCCCGGCGCCAATAATCACAACATCGGTTTTGATAGGTTCGCTCATATCGTATCCAAGCTCGGTTCGGCTTTCGCAAATTGTCGGGGAAGGCGACTGTCTAGCGCGACCGCCCGGCCAATGAAAGAGGCGTCAAAACCAGAGGGCGCCACCGGCTACCGGGGGTTCCGCTTACGCCTGGCGGCTCGGCGTCGTGACCACGAGGCCATCGAGTTCCTCGGCGACCTTGATCTGGCACGACAGGCGCGAATGCGGCTTCACCTCGAAGGCGAAATCCAGCATGTCGGCCTCCATCGGCGACGGTTCGCCGACCTTCTCCCACCAAGCATCATCGACGTAAAGGTGACATGTCGAGCAGGCGCAAGCGCCGCCGCACTCGGCTTCGATCTCAGGCACGCCGTTCTTGATCGCGGTCTCCATGACAGTGGAGCCGATCTCTCCGTCCACGGTGCGGGCGGTGCCGCCGGAATCAATAAAGGTGATTTTGGCCATGACTAAGTGCGTGAGGTTTTGAGATTGATCTTGAAGGCGGGAGCGAAGTTCCCTGGGCGGGGCCTGTTCTATCCGCTCATGCCGGGCAGCGCCAGTGCGCCGTATTGTGGGCAGATTTTGGCTTGCGCATGTCCTTGTCGGAAAACCGGTATCCACATTTCCGGGACATACGGGAGAAGATTTTCCCGGCGTCGCGGCCGGTCCTGAAATGAACCTGTCGGCGCAAGGCGGGGGAAAAGATCAGCGTGCGCGCGGTGTTTCGGCCGCAAGCCCGCTCAGCCGCGCGCCGATCGCCGCAGAGGCTTCAAGGCTTGCGGATTTGAGTTCGGTCACCGCCTCGTCCATCGCTGCGGCGCCGCCCTCGCCGACCGCACTCTCGACCAGTTCGGCTGCGCGCGCGACCCGCCACGCGCCGATCCCGCGCGCCGAGCCTTTGAGCGTATGGGCTGATGCCGCCGCCAGAGCCGGGTCAGCGCCGACGATGCGGCCAAGCATGATGGTGGTTTGACGGACGAAAAGTTCGAGAACTTCGCGCTCGAGGCGGCGGTCGCCGAGCGTCATGCGTTCGAGATGGGTCTCATCAATGACCGTCGGGGTTCGCTCGCGGTCCGGAGACGCCACAGCACTCGATCCGCTCACGCACACCCTCCCGCCGACCGCCAGAAAGCGCGCCGCTCGCGCTTTTGAAGCCCTCCCGATGTTTCACGGCAATGGTAAGCAAATTCTTACACCGGGGCCGGATGAGGCGTGAACTTGGATCATAAAAGCTGACGATTTCGGGCGGAGCGGTAGGGGGCGCATCTGTATCCACAACGACCGTTGGCCCCACGCTGGCCGCAATGTTGGCCACAGATTGGCGGTAATATTTGCCGGAAAACCGCGAAAATATGGTCAACAACACGTTAACGATGATTAAAGGACGGTTACCAGACCAGTTTTATTCGATCTGCCAGAGCGATAGGATGGTCCGTGGCAGTGGGACTTGAGGGCATGTCTGGGGCACGCCCTCACCCGGGGAGTAATGTGACGATGACGCGCTCGTGGCGCGGCCCTGAGTGCTTGGTGATGTCCGGCGGCGGATATCCCAGGCGTTACTCGGGCCGACCTAGTCAGGCGTAACACGCGAGGCGACGACCGAAATGGCCAATTACCCGAAGAAGATCATGGACCCGACGGAAGCGGCGCTGTCGGCGATCCAGGAAGCTCTCAATATCCGGGACGACGACGAAACGGCGCAGCCTGAGGCGCAAGAGGAGCGACGGGCGCAACCCGAAAGCAGGCCGGATGGCATGGCCGACCTGTTTACCGGCGATGCGCGGCCGCGCCGCCAGTCCAACCAAGCTGCCGCGCAAGCCGCGCCGCAACCGGTCTATGAGGAATACGACGACACCGACGCCATCGGCACGCGCGATCTGTCGCTGCCCGGCCAAGCCGCCAACGACGACCAGCAATCGATCGGCCAAGTGCTGCGGGCATTGCAGCGCCGCCCGGTGCGCTCGTCGTATTTCGTCGCCACCGCATTTTCGGCCGCTTGGCTCGTCGGCTGCCGGATTCCTGGCGTGGGCCTTCCTGCCCGACATCACCGCCGCTTTGGGGCCGGGCCGCTCACCCGCGGCGCTGATGATCGGCCTGGTGGCCGCGGCGCTCCTTCCGATGATTTTCTTTTTCGGCGTCGCGCATATGGCCTCGCGGGCCCAAGAGCTGCGCCTGATCGCGCAATCCATGGCGGGGGTCGCCATGCGGCTTGCCGAGCCCGAGAGTCCGTGGCGCGCGACTCGATCGTCACCGTCGGCCAAGCCATCCGCCGCGAAGTCTCAGCCATGGGCGACGGCGTCGAACGGGCGCTGGCGCGGGCGAGCGAGCTCGAAGCCATGGTGCAAAGCGAAGTCGCGGCGCTCGAGCGCACCTATAGCGACAACGAAGTGCGCATCCGCGGTCTGCTGCAGGAACTCGCCAGTCAGCGCGACACGCTGGTCGGCCAGGCCGAGCAGGTCCGCTCGGCGATCAACAATGTGCAAATCGATCTGACCCAGGATTTGTCCACCATCAGCGAGCTCGTCGGCCAGCAGGTCAATGAAGCGGCGATGCGGATCACCCATTCGCTGGCCGAGCGCGGCGAGAACATCACCACGCAGCTCAGCCAGATCGGCGACAACATGATCGGTCAGCTGGGCGAACGCGGCGGCGAACTGCTCGACCGGCTGGAAATTGCAAGCGACGAGACCTCGCGCGCGATCGCGGCCGCGAGCGAACGTCTCGCCGCGAACCTGAATTTCAAGACCAATCACATCGGCGAGGAATTCGCCGAGATCGCGACCGGCATCGAAGACATGATGATCGAACGCCTCGATCGCGTCACCGAAGGCTTCTCCGAGAAGTCGCTCGCGGTGGTCGATCTGATGATCGGGCGCTCCCAGGAATTGACCGACGCCATCATCGACACGTCGAGCCAATTGGCCGAGACGATCGCGACCCGCGCCGACGAGGTCAACTCGACGCTGAAGTCGTCCGGCGATTCGCTGCTGCTCGATCTCGATCTGCGCGGCGGCGAAGTCGCGGCGCGGATGAAGGAAGCCGCCGACGGCATCGCCGAATTGCTGGTCGCACGCAGCACCGACATGAGCGATTCGATGCGCGAGAGCGCCGAGCATGTCGCCGGCGTACTGACGACGCGCAGCGACGCGGTCAAGGAGATGCTCACGACCCGGCTCGCCGCGTTCGAGGACATGTTCAACCACACCGGCGCCGAGCTCGGCGAGCGGATCTCGCGCGACTCCTCGACGCTGGGCAATCTCATCACCCGGCATCTCGCCGAGTTCGACCGCACCGTGAAAACCTACGGCGCCGAACTGGTCGAGCGCCTCGGCGCGCGCACCCAGGATGTTTCCGAGTCGATGCGCAGCTATGTCGATAATTTCGACAACCGCGTCACCTCGAAGGCGAACGAAGTCACGAACGTGCTCGACCAGCGCCTGACCCGCTTCCAGGAAGCGGTCGACGGCCGGGCCCAGAGCCTGACCGACGCCCTCTCCGCCCGCATCGTCGAAATCTCCAAGGCGCTCAACGAGAGCGGCAAGGAGGTCGTTACCACGCTCGACAAACGCATCGGCGATATCACGACGACCATCGATGCCCGCACGGTCAAGCTTGCCGACACGATCGGCGACCGCATCGCCGGTATCGACACGGCGCTCGGCAAGGGCGCGCTCGAAGTCGCCCATACGCTCGACACCCGCGTCGCCCATCTCGAGCAACTGCTTGGCAGCCGCGCCGAGGCGGTGGTGAGCCAACTGGAGACGCGCAGCCGCAGCGCAGCCGAACAGCTCGGCGCGCGGTTCGAGCAGATCGCCGAGACCATCAAGAGCAATTCCGCCGGCGCCGAACGGGCGCTGACCGATCTTGCCGCCAACACCACCGACGCGCTCGGCAAGACCGCGGCGGCGTCGACGATGGCCGCCGAAACGCTCAACCGCAGCGCCGCCGAAGCCACCGTCTCGCTCAACCGCAGCGCCGGCACGCTCAGCAACGTCATCACCAAGAGCGCCGCCGTCGCCAACGAGGCGATCGGCAAGTCGACCGCGGGCTCTGCCGATCTCATTGCCAAGAGCACGCAGACCGCGACCGACTCGATCACCCGCAGCGCCGCCGAGGCCGAGCGCAAGCTCGTCGGCATGAGCGCCGAAGTGTCGCGCAACGTCGTCGGCAAGGCCAACGAGATCAATACCGCCCTGACCCAGCGCGTCGACGACATGACGCGTACGCTCGACGAGAAGTCGAACAGCCTGATCACCGCGCTCAGTACCAAGAGCCAGGGCTTCGCCAACGAGGTCGGACGCATCACCGATCAGACCGTCAAGGCGATCGAGGCCAAGGGCTTCGTCTTCACCCAGACCATGATGGACAAGAGCGACGAGATCGCGCGCCTGATCAACGACGCGAGCCTCAACGCGACCGCTTCGGTCACCCGCACGCTCGGTCAGCTGCAGGAGGGCGCTCACGGCGTCACCGAAGGCGCCAAGCTCACGCTGACGCGCACGCTGGACGACCTGCATCAGGCGACCAGGACGGCGATCGAGCAGTCCAAGCAGACCGCGGCGGCGACGATTTCGGAGATGATGGAGACGCACACCATGCTGCGCTCCGACTCCACCGCCCTGTTCGAGCGCCTGCGCGAAGCCAATATCCTGCTGCAGGAAGTCCTGAGCGGCGCGCAGGAGAACATGAGCTCGATCGAGCACACCATGGCGGCGCGTATTTCCGAGTTCGTGTCGGCAATGAACGAACTCACCGCCAAGAGCGGCGCCACCACCGGCAAGATCGAACAGCATCTCGGCTCCTTCAACACCGTGACCTCGCGCGTCCTGACCGATCTCGGCGACCTTGCCGATCAGTTCTCCACGCATGGCCGCACGTTGAGCGAGGCGGTCGAATTGCTCGACTCCAGCAACCGCAAGACCGAGGAGACGGTCGGCGCGCGCCAGGCCACCATCGATGCGCTGGTCGCGACGCTCGACACCCGCACCGAGGATTTCGGCCAGCGGCTCGAGCGCTTCTCCGGCCTGCTCGACGAATCGCTCGATGCCGCCACGACGCGGGCGCGCGAAATCGCCGGCATCATTGCCCAGACCAGCAACGAGAGCCTGCAGACGCTCGAGCAGCAATACGACATGGTCCGCAAGAGCTCGGAAGACGAGCGCAAGCGTACCAGCGAGGCGCTCAACACCGTCTACGACGAAGCCCTCACCGAAGTGCAGACTGTGTTCAATCAGTCCACCGAGCGCTTCACCGAAGTCGTGCATGGCATGAAGCAGATGGCCTCCGACATGCAGCACGAGCTCGAGACCACGCGCAACGAGATGCGCCGCGGCATTCTCGAACTGCCGCAGGAGACCGCCGAGAGCGCGGCCCAGATGCGGCGCGTCATCGTCGATCAGATCGAAGCGCTGGCCGAGCTCAACCGCATCGTCGCCCGCCACGGCCGCTCGCTCGACGCGGTCGAGCCGGCGCGGCGCGAAACCGAGCCGCTCTACGCCACCGGCGGCGGACGCGGCGCGCAAGCCCGGCCGATCCGTCCCGACGTGATGCCACAGCAGGCGGCTCCGCAGGGGCAGCAGTATCAGCCCGCGCCGCCGCGCGACATCACCGGCATGCCGCGCCGGTCCGGTCCGCCGAATCTGAGCCCGGTTCCGGGCGGCAAGGACGACAGCAATAATGGCCGCAACAACAACAATAACGGCGGCGGCTGGCTGTCCGATCTGTTGACGCGCGCCTCGCGCGAGGAAAGCCCGCAGGCCGGCATGTCTCGCGAGCCGGCACGCGAGATCCCGCGTGAAGCCCCTCCCCGCGAGCAGCAACGCGACCCCGTCGATTCGATCGAACTCGCTTTCGGTCGATATCGCGCGGATGATCGACCACGATGCCGCAGCCGAATTGTGGGATCGCTACAAGCGCGGCGAACGCGGCGTGTTCAGCCGGCGGCTCTATACCGCGCAAGGCGCCAAGGCGTTCGACGAGATCCGCGGCAAGTACCGCACCGATCCCGAATTCCGCCAGACCGTGGAGCACTACATCCACGAATTCGAGCGGCTGCTCGACGATGTCTCGCGCGGCGATCGCGGCCCGCAAGTGGCGCGAAACTATCTCACCTCCGACACCGGCAAGGTCTACACCATGCTGGCGCATGCGGCGGGACGGTTCGACTAAGGTGCCCCATCACCGGCGCGGCTCTTACAGGCCGCGCCGGCGCACCGTTGCTCCCGGCTGTGCAGCGCACCGCAAAGGACCTTGCTTGTGACGCAATCGCGGCGCTACCGTTAGCCTATGGACGCCCCGGTTGAGCTTCCCACTGCCGCGGATGTCGACGCCGCCGCCCTCCGGCTCGCGGGCGTTGCGCTCCATACGCCGCTTTTGACCTCGATCACGCTCGACGGCCTGACCGGCGGGCGGATCTTTCTCAAAGCCGAGACCTTGCAGCGCACCGGCTCGTTCAAGTTTCGCGGCGCCTATAACAAGCTTGCTTCATTGCCGCCGGAACGCCGTCCGGGCGGCGTGGTCGCCTACTCTTCCGGCAATCACGCCCAGGGCGTCGCCGCCGCAGCCCGCCTTCTCGGCATGCCCTGCGTCATCGTCATGCCGCTCGATGCGCCGCGCGCCAAGCGCGAGCGCACCATCGCGCACGGCGCCGAAGTCGTGCTCTACGACCGCACCCGCGACGACCGCGAGGCTATCGCCAAGGGCATCGCCGAACAGCGCGGCTCGGTCCTGGTGCCCCCCTACGACGATGCCGCTGATCATCGCCGGCCAGGGCACGGCCGGCCGCGAGATTGTCGACGATCTCGCCGCACTCGGATTAGCCCCGGACGTGGTGGTGGTCACGGCGTCGGGTGGCGGACTTGCCGCGGGCATTGCGCTTGCGGTGAAGTCGCGCGCTCCCAAGGCAGCGATGTATACCGCCGAGCCGCAGGGCTTCGATGACCATGCCCGCTCGTTCAAAAGCGGCCAGCGTGAAGAGAATGCGGCTTTGACCGGCACCATTTGCGACGCGCTGATGGCGCGCACGCCGGGCAAGCTCACTTTCGCGATCAACCGTTCGCTGATCGGCGCCGGCGTCGTGGTCAGTGACGCCGAGGTCGCTGCCGCGGTCGCTTTCGCCTTTACCGAATTGAAGCTCGTCGTCGAACCCGGCGGCGCGGTCGCGCTCGCCGCGGTGATGACCGGCAAGATCGACGTCAAAGGCAAGGTTGCCGTCGCCGTGCTTTCGGGCGGCAATGTCGACGCCGACATGTTTTCGAAGCTGGTGGCTTAGACCCCTCGCCCGGCTTACCCGAACAAAGCGATCACTTCGTCCTCGCTCAAGGCGTCGGTCACGGTGAGCGAGCCGAAGCGCGGCGGGCGCTGATTGACCGCTATCGCCTCGCGCGCGATCCGCAATTGCGGACGCGAAATCTCACCAAGTGGTACGACGTCCAATGCTGACGGCGAAACGGCCGGCGGAGAGACCGGCTCCGCCGGGGTCGGCGTTTCGATGGCGGCTTCGACAATCGTATCGACGACAGCCGCCTCGACGGGGGTCAGGCGCGATTGCGGCTCGTCGCACGTGTCTTGGCGCAAGTCTTGGTGTGTCTCCTGGCTCGTGGCAGCGAGCGGCACGATCGGCTGGGACATGATCTCCGCACCCAAACGCTGCGACTGCAATTGCGGAGTCTCGCGCTGCGGTTCGGCGATGATGATCCCGGCATCGAGGTCGGCGGCACCGAACACAAAATCGGGCGATTCGATGTGCCAGCGCGGCGAATTGTCTTGCGATACCCCCTGCGAGGCTCGCCTCTGCGGCGGTGGCTCCCCCTCGCGCGCCGGCTCGGCCGCCTCCTCGACCGGATCCTTCGCCCGCTCCTCGAGACGGCTCGTCAACGAAGCGGCGATGGCAGCGACCGCGTCCGAATAATCGTCGTCGGCATTCTTCTGGGCCTGCGCCATCGCCGGCAGGTCCGGTTGGACGTCCTGGCGCGCTTCCTGTGCGCGCAATCTCCGTCCTGGCGACATCCTGCTGGGGCTCGGCCGAAGCCGAGCTTGCGATAACGGCGGCCACTACGTCGTCCTCGTCGCGCTCGCCACCGGTCGGCGGCACTTGCGCGATGACGGCAGGCGCCGCAGCCAGAGCAGCTTCGCGTGCCACAGCAGCCTGCGGCGCGGTCCCGGCGCCGAACCGCCTCGTCGATCCGCGCGATCGCGCCCAGGATCAGGTCGGTGTCGGCCTTGCGATTGCGATTGGCGAATTCGGCGAGGAACCAGCGGCCCCGCTCGGTCGCGGTGACGGCCGCGTAAACGGCATTGTACTCCGCCTCATTGGGCGGCGCGGCGCCTTGACCCGACTGCACGAACAAATCGTTGGACATTTTTACGACCCGCTGAATCACCATCATACCTGCCCGGGCGGCGCAATCGCGTCAGCCCCCGAACAGACCGAGATATTCACAGGTTCTTCACAGTCGGACCATGGAAGTTCCAGTCCGTGCCGCGACCTTGAGGCCACTTACCCCTTTTATCCCCAAAGCGCAGACTCTGGCGGAGAGGCGCGACTGCCGACATAGCGCAGGCCCTGCGGCCGGTCCTTGGCCAGCAGCAGCGGTCCGTCGAGATCGACCACGCTTGCCGTCTGCGCCACCAGCATCGCCGGCGCCATGGCGAGCGAGGTCGCCACCATGCAGCCGACCATGAGCGCGAAACCTTGCGCTTGCGCCGCCTCGGCCAGTGCCAAAGCCTCGGTCAGGCCGCCGGTCTTGTCGAGCTTGACGTTGATCGCATCGTATTTGCCGGCGCAGCCCGGCCAACGAGGCGCAGTCGTGCACGCTCTCATCGGCACAGACCCGGATAGGCCGTTTGATCCGCGCCAGCGCGCCGTCACGGCCTTCGGGCAGCGGCTGCTCGATCAAAGTGACGCCCACTTCCGCGCAGGCGGCGAGGTTTTGCACGAGATTGTCGTCGGTCCAGCCCTCGTTGGCGTCGACGATGAGCTCGGCATTCGGCGCCGCGCGCCGCACCGCCGCGATCCGCTCGCGGTCGTCGCCGAGCCAAGCTTCACCTTCAAGCAGCGGCCGGTTCGCCGCGCGCGCTGCCGCCTCGGCCATGGCGGCGGCCGGGCCGAGCGAGATCGTATAGGCCGTGATCAGCGGCTTCGGCGCAGGCAAACCGGCGAGTTCGAAAACGCGGCGTCCGCTGCGCTTGGCTTCGAGATCCCAGAACGCGCAGTCGAGCGCGTTGCGCGCGGCCCCCGGCGGCATGGCCTTCTGCAGTCCGGCGCGGTCGAGACCTTGTTCGAGCAAGGGCCGCATCGCCTCGATGGCGGAGACGACGCCTTCCGGCGTCTCGCCATAGCGCGCATAGGGCACGCATTCGCCGCGGCCGTTATGCGTGCCGTCGGCGAGTTCGGCCGTCACCACGACAGCTTCGGTCTTGCTGCCGCGGCTGATGGTGAAAGCGCTCGCAAGCGGCCAGCGCTCGATGCGCACCGAGAGGTTCATCAGCTAAGTATGACGAGCGGCGGCCGGCACTCAAGCCCGCCTGCCCTTTTCCGTCATTGCACAAGATTTTGCGGCGAAAGACCGAAGCGGTCACGCTCCAGGCAGCAATTCCTGCGCGTTCCCGGACCGGCTGCAGCAGCGTCTCTTCGTCGTCGTCCGGCAGCGGCGGCAGCGACTCGGCGCGGTCGAACCAGCGGATGATCTCGAAAGTGCCGTCCTGATGTTCGGCAAGCGCGGTGCAGCTCTCCACCCAGTCGCCGCAATTCATGTAGCGGATGCCGAAATTGTCGTGGATCACGGCATGGTGGATATGGCCGCAGATGACGCCGTCGACCTGATGGCGCTGCGCCTCCTCGGCGAGCGTCTCCTCGAAGGCGCCGATATAATTCACCGCGTTCTTGACCTTGTGCTTGGCCCATTGCGACAGCGACCAGTAGCGGAATCCGAGCCGGCGACGGAGCGCGTTGAAATAGCGGTTGATGAAAATGGCGAAGTCATAGGCGGTGTCGCCGAGCAGCGCGAGCCAGCGCGCGTGCTTCACCACCATGTCGAACACGTCGCCGTGCACGACCAGATAGCGGCGGCCGTCGGCGGCCTCGTGGATCGCGGTCTCGACCACTTCGATGCCGCCGAAATGCGTGCCGTAATAGTCGCGCAGGAACTCGTCGTGATTGCCGGGCAGATAGACAATGCGTGAGCCCTTGCGGGCTTTACGCAAGAGCTTCTGCACGACGTCGTTGTGGTCCTGCGGCCAGAACCAGCCGGAGCGCAATTGCCAGCCGTCGACGATGTCGCCGACCAGATAAATGGTATCGGCGTCGTGATAGCGCAGAAAGCTGATGAGCTGATCTGCCTGGCAGCCGCGCGCTCCGAGATGCACATCGGAAATAAAGAGCGTACGGAACTTGGTCGTACCGTGCTCGACAGCCACCGACATGATTCGCGCGACGTTGTTGTGTTCGAATTTGCTTCTAGATGCGTTGCATTGCAGAACCATGACAAAGAGCGACACCGATAGTTAACGCTGTGATCCGGGCCGACGCAGTGCGGCTTCATGCCGTATGCGCCGTGCCAATTCAGAACAGTTAACGACGCGTGTTTAGTCACAGCCCTGTCATGGCGCAGAACTAAACGTCCGCGCGATGACCGGGACAATCCTCGCGGCAGCGGTCTTTCTGCGCCGTTGTCAGCTTCATTCATATCGCCAGCGTCGCGATCGCGATCGTCCGGTTCCGCAGGCCCATTTACGGTCATTGCGTCGACCCTTTGGCGAGCCGCAGCAGCAACCCGCCGTCAGCATCGTTCGCCCGCTCTGCGGCATCGAGAATTATGGCGAAGCGACGCTGCGTACGACGTTCGAGCTCGACTATCCGCAACATGAGATTCTGTTCTGCGTCGCCTCGTCCACGGACCCGGTGCTGCCGCTGGTGCGCAGCTTGATCGCCGAGCATCCGCAAGTGACCGCGAAACTCCTGATCGGCGACGACCGCGTCAGCAGCAATCCCAAGCTCAACAATGTCATCAAGGGCTGGCGCGCCGCGGCGCATGATTGGATCGTCATTGCCGACAGCAATGTGCTGATGCCGCGCGATTACGTGCAGCGGCTGTTCGCGAGCTGGCGCGACGATACCGGACTCGTCGCTTCGCCGCCGATCGGCGCGCGGCCGGACGGATTTTGGGCCGAGATCGAATGCGCCTTCCTCAACACCTATCAGGCGCGCTGGCAGTATCTGATCGACACGCTTGGCCGCGGCTTCGCCCAGGGCAAGACCATGTTGTGGCGGCGCGCCGATCTGGAAGCGGCCGGCGGCATTGCAGCCCTGGCCAAGGAAGCCGCCGAAGACGCCGCCGCCACCAAGATCGTGCGCAGCGCAGGCCATAGAGTGCGGCTGATCAACAGGCCATTGGCCCAGCCGCTCGGCCATCGCACCGCTTCCGAAGTGTGGAATCGGCAATTGCGCTGGGCGCGGCTGCGCCGGGCCAGCTTTTTCTTTTACTTCGCGCCGGAGATTTTTTCCGGCGGCGTGCTGCCGACGCTCGCAGTCGCCTTCTTGGCCGATCAATTCGAATGGCCGGTGGCGTTGTCGGCCGCCGCCTACGCGGCATTCTGGTATGGCAGTGAAATGCTGCTGGCCGCGGCGGCGGACTGGGATGTGCCGCTGCTTTATCCGCTTTATGGCATGGCCCGCGATCTGTTGCTGCCGGTGCTGTTTGTCGCCGCGCTCAAGGGCGACGACTTCGTCTGGCGCGGCAACGAAATGCAGGTCGAGCGCATGCAGGCGCAGCGCCGCCGCGTGCTGGCGCGGGTGCGGCCGCAAGTGCGGAAAGTGGCGGACGGTGGGCGGCGCCGATTGCGCTCGCTGCGCGAGCGGCTGTCGGAACGCTAAAGTCTCAGACGGACACTGGCCTCGCGCACAGCGCGGTCGGCAATCGCATCGAGCGCGGCGCGATCGCCACGGAAAATCCGCCTCGATCCAAAATTCTTCGGCAAGACGGAGCGCAGCGCCGAGTTCAGGCCCCGCGGCAATGCCGCGACTTATCAGATCGGCGGCCTTGAGCGGGAAGACCGGCGCCCTCCAGCGCTGCGGCAGGCTTGCGAGTTCGCGCCAGGCGTGATCGGCGGCGCCCGCCGGCGAGCGCGACCAGGCGATCAGAACACGATCGACAAAAAACTCTGGGCCCAGAAGATAGAGCAGCGCGCGGGCGACATGATCGCCGTTTGCGGGCGACACGCGCCACCAGTGCTCCAGCGCGCTGAGCCGATCCGCCTCGGCATTGGCGAGCCGCAGCCGTTCGCCAAGCCGCGCCGCATCCTCCTCGACAAGAACGCCAAGCGCACCGAGCCGGCGCACCGCATCGGCGCGTAGGCCCGCCGCCGCTTCAGCTTTGACCGTATTCTCGTAGCTTGCGAGACAGCGGCACGCCGCCGAGCACGGCTCCAAGCAGGCCCGCTTCCGCCATGACCGCGAGCGCCGGCGTCGCATGCGGCGCCAGCATCAGCTTGAGCAGCTCCATGCGCACCCGTTCGCGCGACAGGGCCGCAAGCCCCTCCCGCGCGGCGATGCAGGCGTGCAGTCCGGCCGGATCGAGCGCACCCGCGCCGTACCAGGCATGAAAACGGAAGAAGCGCAGGATACGCAAATAGTCTTCGGCAATGCGCTTGGCCGGATCGCCAATGAACCGCACGCGGCGCGCGGCGATATCGGGAAGTCCGCCGACATAGTCGTAGACGGTGCCATCGGCGCCCGCCGACAGGGCGTTGACGGTGAAGTCGCGCCGCTGCGCATCCGCGATCCAGTCGCGGCCGAACACCACCTTGGCCTTGCGGCCATAGGTCTCGATGTCCTGCCGCAAGGTCGTCACTTCGAACGGCGCGCCGCCGATGACGACAGTGATGGTGCCGTGCTCGATGCCGGTCGGGACCGCCTTCCAGCCCGCCGCCTCGACCCGGCGAATGACTTCGTCGGGCACGGCCGTCGTCGCCACGTCGACTTCGCTGACGGCCAGATCGAGCAAGGCGTTGCGCACCGCGCCGCCGACGACGCGTGCCTCCTCGCCGTCGCGATCAAGCCGCGCCAGCAGATCCTTGACCGCGCCGCTTTTGAGCCAAGCCGCATCGGACAAATGCGCATTTGCCGTCACTTGGTCGTCCCCGGAACAAATCTGCCGTTGTCCAGATGCGCCGGCACGTAGGTCGAATTCGGGCGGCGCGCCGGAGAAATTCGCCAGCACCACGAAACTGCCGATCACCAGAATGAGCGAGACGATGAACAGCGCCGACACGCGGCGCATCGTCCAGGCTTTCGGGTGAAGAACGCCGACACTGGTCAAGTAGAGAAAAGCCGCATAGAGCACGAAGGGCGCGGCGGCAATCGCGAATTCGGTCGAGATTGACCTGATCATCCGGTGCAGACCCGCTCGTAGAGGTTTCTCAGGATACCCGCGGTAATGCCCCAAATGTAGCGGTTCTCGAACGGTATCTCGTAATAGTCGCGCGGGATGCCATTCCAGTCGCGAGTCTTGCGGCGATGATTGTCCGGCGTCATCAGGAAGCGCAGCGGGACCTCGAATGTCTCGGTCACTTCGCTCGGATTGAGCGTCAGCGTGAAGCCGGGCTTTACCCGCGCCACGGTCGGCAGGATGCGAAAGCCGGAAAATGTCAGATAGAGATCGAGATAGCCGATCGGCTCGACCAGCATGGACGCGAGACCGGTCTCCTCTTTCGCTTCGCGCAACGCAGCCGCCACCGGATTGGCGTCGTCAGCTTCGATCCTGCCGCCGGGAAACGCGATCTGACCGGCATGGGTGGTCAAATCCGGCGTGCGCTGCGTGAGCAAGACGGTCGGCTCGGCGCGATCGATCACCGGCACGAGCACGGCCGCAGGTTTAATCGGCGTGACGCCGGCTTTGACCCAGCTCTCCGGATTGAGATCGAGATCGCCGCGCGCGCCTTGCGCATTCAGGTCGGTCAGCGCCGGCGGCACGTCGAGTGTCAGCCGCTCGCGCGCGCGATCGAAAAAACTTTCCGCCGCCGGACGCTGCAAAGTGGCGCTGCTTTCGCTCACATGAAGTCCTTTATTTGATCGGCCGGGATCATGGGAAAGAAGACGCCCATGGAGGAAACGCCGAACATCGCCAAGCCGTCGACGTCACGCTCCTCGCCGAGATCGACGAGATCGAAGAACAGCGCGCGTGTCACCTTGGCCCAGAGGTCGCGGCGGACATGGAGATAAGGCTTCAGACCGCCGGTATCCGGCTCCGGCTCGAAGCGCAAGCGGTGCTCCGGTCCGCAGGCGACCCAGTCGTCGACATTGGTTCTGAAATTCAAGACGCGTCCGGACGCGCCGCCTTGGGTCCGATCCTTGACCTTCATCTCGACGGCGAGAAACGGCGCGTCGTCGACGCGTGATGCCGCACTTCTCCACAGGCGTGACAAGGTAATAATTGTCGGCCTCGCGCTTGAGCACAGAAGCGAAAAGTTTAACGAGTGCCGGCCGGCCGATCGGCGTTTTCATGTAGAACCAGGTGCCATCGCCGGCGATCCGCATGTCGAGATCGCCGCAAAATGGCGGGTTCCACGCTTCGACCGGGGCAGCCCCTTTGGCCCTTTTGCCGCGCGACCTAGCGCCCCCGTGATCGCCTCCAGGCCGAGTTGCCCTTCCTTCGCCATGGTTTGCCTTGAATCTACGCCTCGTTTTTCCGACCGGGGGCAACAGCAACTGTTAGTCGCGAGTTCGACTTTGCTACTTTGCATCGCGTTGTCCCCACCCCCAAGCCGCGTTTCCCAGTCGGCGAAGAATCAGCGCAAAATCGGTGTTCGTACGGCTGGCGCATATATTGCATCTTATGTGCCTAATTGCAGTGCAAGTGCGCTGCGAGCGATTCGGGCATCTGGCGCGAATGTTGGCGCAAACCTCACCCGAAGCGAATGCTGTCTGACCACAAGGAGTTAGCCATGCCCGTTGCTGCCGGAGAAGGGCTCGAAAAGCTCGAAGACATGATCGTGCGCGCGGCGGAAACCACGGCCGAACATGTCCGTGCGGCCAAAGCGGCCATCGGTACCGTCATCTTCGGCCAGGACCAGGTCGTCGAACAGGCGCTCATCACGATATTGTCAGGCGGCCATGCGCTCCTTCTTGGCGTGCCGGGCCTCGCCAAGACCAAACTGGTGGACACGATGGGCACCGTGCTCGGTCTCGACGCGCGGCGCATCCAGTTCACGCCCGACCTGATGCCCTCCGACATTCTCGGCACCGAAGTGCTCGAGGAAAGCCAAGGCGGCAAGCGCAGCTTCCGCTTCATCTCCGGTCCGGTCTTCGCCCAATTGCTGATGGCCGACGAAATCAACCGCGCCTCGCCGCGCACGCAATCGGCGCTGCTGCAGGCCATGCAGGAGCAGCACGTCACCGTTGCCGGCACGCGCTACGATCTGCCCAAGCCGTTTCATGTGCTCGCAACGCAGAACCCGTTGGAGCAGGAAGGCACCTATCCCCTGCCCGAAGCGCAACTCGACCGCTTCCTGATGGAGATCGACGTCACTTATCCGGATCGCGCTGCCGAGCGCAGGATCCTGTTCGAGACTACCGGCTCCGAAGAAGCGCGGCCGAAAGCGGCGATGACCGCCGACGAGCTGATGGCGGCGCAACGCCTGGTACGGCGGTTGCCGGTCGGCGAATCCGTCGTCGACGCAATTCTCGCGCTGGTGCGCTCGGCGCGCCCCGGACCGGAAGGCGGCGACAGTTCGAAACTGATCGCCTGGGGCCCAAGCCCGCGCGCCAGCCAGGCGCTGATGCTTGCGGTGCGTGCGCGCGCGCTCCTCGATGGAAGGCTTGCGCCTTCGATCGACGACGTCATCGCGCTGGCCGAGCCTGTGCTCAAGCACCGCATGGCGCTGACCTTCTCCGCACGCGCCGAAGGCGAAAGCATCGACGGCGTGATCGCTCGGCTGAAGGCGAAGATCGGTTAGCGCATGTCCCGGAAAAGTGGAGACCGGTTTTCCGACAAGGACATGCGCCAAATGAATAATTCAGATCCATTGCGGTTCGACAGAACCGGAATGGGCTCTAAAATCGGAACAGCGAATGGCGGCCGAGCCCAGACCGACACAACAACACCACCATCACGACGGCCCGGCAGTCTCGCGCGCGGTCGGCCCCGGCCGCAGCCTTGCCGCCAGCATGCCGCGCCTGATGCTGGAAGCGCGCCGGGTCGCGGCCACCGTGATCCACGGCGTGCACGGCCGCCGCCGCGCCGGACCGGGTGAGAATTTCTGGCAATATCGCCGCTTCGTATCGGGTGAGCCGGCATCCCGCGTCGATTGGCGGCGCTCGGCGCGCGACGATCATCTCTATGTGCGCGAACGTGAATGGGAGGCCGCGCATACGGTGTGGATCTGGCCCGATCGTTCGCCATCGATGAATTTTGCCTCGCCGCTCGTGCGCGATACCAAACTCTACCGAACGCTGGTCGTGGCGCTGGCGCTCGCCGAGGTGCTGGTGCAAGGCGGCGAGCGGGTCGGCATTCCCGGCCTCACCCGCCCGACCGGCAGCCGCAATGTCATCGATTCGATCGCGCAGGCGATCCTGCACGATCGAGTCGAGCGCGCGAGCCTGCCGCCGAATTTCGTGCCCTCCCCGCTTGCCGAGGTGGTGCTGCTCTCCGACCTGTGGAGCGACATCGGCGAGGTGCGGCGCAAGATCACCCAGCTCGCCGGCCGCGGCACGCGCGGCCATGTGGTGCAGATCGTCGATCCGGCCGAAGAGACATTTCCCTACTGGGGCCGCATCGAATTCGTCGAGCCGGAAGGTCTTGGCCGCATCACTGCCGGCCGCGCCGAGACGTGGCGCAACGACTATGTCGAACGTGTCGCCCGTCACCGCGCGGCAATCCGCAGCGAGACCGACCGGCTCGGCTGGAGCTTCACCATCCACCGCACCGACCGGCCGCCGAGCGAATTGCTGCTGGCGCTGCACGCGCGCATCGGAACGGGAGCCGATGATTTCGGCGTGCACGCGCCGACGTCGACCGAGACACATCTCGCCGCATCCGACGCGGGCAGCGAGGCGAACGCATGATCGGATCGCTTACGCTCGGATTTGCGCAGCCGCTGGTTCTGATCGGGCTTCTGACCTTGCCGGCGCTGTGGTGGCTGTTGCGATTCATTCCGCCGCGGCCGCGCCGCGTCGATTTCCCGCCGACCAGGCTGCTCCTTGAAATCGCCCCCCGCGAGGAGACGCCGGCGCGCACGCCATGGTGGCTCACGCTGATGCGGCTCGCGCTCGCGGCGCTGGTGATTTTCGCAGCGGCCGGCCCATTGTGGAATCCGCCGCTCGAAACCGCCAAGTCGAATGGGCCGGTCGCGATCATGATCGATGACGGCTGGACGGCGGCAGCGACATGGAACGCGCGCATGCGCACCGCCGACAACATCATCTCGCGCGCCGAGGACGACCGGCGCGCCGTGGCGCTCATTCCCTTGTCGGAAGCTCCGCACGACATTTCGCTCGAACCGGCGAGTTCGGCGCGGGTGCGGCTCAATCAGATCAAGCCTGCGCCGCAGACGATCGATCGCAGCGAGGCGCTGCCGTCGCTGACGCGATTTCTCGCCAATGTGCCGGATGCCGAACTGCTCTGGCTGTCGGACGGCGTCGATCTCGGTCGCGGCGCTGACTTCGTGAAAGCCTTGGCCCAGGCCATCGGCCAACGCCGGATCACCGTCATCACCGGCGGCGTTGCCGGTCCGCGCGCGCTGACCGCGGCCGACAATGCCGCGGGCGCCCTCAGCGTGAAGGTTCTGCGCGCCGCCAGTGATACCGCCGGCAGCGGCACCGTGCGCGCGCTCGATCTCAAAGGGCTGCCCCTCGGCGAAGCGCCGTTCACGTTCAATTCCGGAGCGCAAGACGCCGAAGCGCGCTTCGAACTACCTGTCGAGATCCGCAACGATATCGCCCGTGTCGAGATCGCCGGCGAGCAGTCCGCGGGCGCAGTTCAATTGCTCGACAAGCGCTGGCGGCGGCGCACTGTCGGCATCGTCTCCGGCGCCAGCGCCGACGTGGCGCAGCCGCTTTTGTCGTCGAGCTATTACGTCGAGCGGGCGCTGACGCCGTTCGCCGATGTGCGGCTGGCGCAGGGTGAATCGCCCGCCGAAGCCGTACAGCATTTTCTCGATCAGCGCTTGCCGATGCTGATCCTGACTGATGTCGGCAATGTCGGCGACGCCCATGACCCGCTGACGCAATGGATCGAGGACGGCGGCGTCCTGGTGCGTTTCGCCGGACCGCGGCTTGCAGCGTCCGACGACGACCTCGTTCCGGTGCGGCTGCGGCGCGGCGGACGCATCCTCGGCGGCACGTTGAGCTGGGACAAGCCGCAGCCGCTTGCGGCTTTTTCGCGCGAGGGACCGTTTTTCGGCCTGCCGGTGCCGACTGACGTCACCGTGACCCGCCAAGTGCTGGCCGAGCCGGATGCGACGCTCAGCGACAATACCTGGGCGACGCTCGCCGACGGCACGCCGCTTGTGACCGCGGCGCGGCGTGGCAAGGGCCTGATCGTGCTATTTCACGTCACCGGCGATACGCGGTGGTCCGATCTGCCGCTGTCCGGCACTTTCGTCGACATGCTCAATCGGATCGTGGCGCTGGCCGGGCACACACCCCTGCGACCGACAAGACCAACGCGCAGAACGCAATGCCAGACAGCAATGCGCATGAACTCATTCCGGCCTCGCATGTGCTCGACGGCTTCGGCACTTTCATCGCACCGCCGCCGACCGCGCGTCCGGTCCCGGTCGATTATGCGGGCAGCGCCACAGCGGAGCACCCGCCGGGCTTCTATGGACCACCGGACAGTCTTCTTGCCGTGAATACGCTTGCCGCGAACGACAAGCTCAGTCCGCTTGATTACGCCCCGCTCGCCAATGTCTCGCGCGAGATCTACCGCACCGTCGAGCCCCAGGATTTGCGCGGACCTATTTTCCTTGCGGCGCTTTTGTTGCTGCTGCTCGACTCGCTCGTGGTCCTGTTCCTCGGCGGCGGCATCGGGCGGCTGTTGCCGCGCCTTTCCAGCGAACGGGCCCGCCACCGCAGCAAGCATCATCATCGCGGTTGCCGTGCTCGCGTTCACCGCGAACCATGCCAGCGCGCAGCGCGTGAGCAAATCCGACGTTCCGCAATCGGCGCTCGAGACCAAGCTCGCTTATGTCGTCACCGGCAATGCCGAGGTCGACTCGATCAGCAAGGCGGGTCTCGCAGGGCTGACGCTGTTTCTGGCGCAGCGCACCGCGCTCGAGCCCGGCGACCCGATCGGGCTCGATATTTCGCGCGACGAGCTTGCGTTCTATCCGCTGATCTACTGGCCGATCGTGCCGGGCGCGGTGCGCCCGACCGACGCCGCCCTCAAGCGCATCGACACTTATATGAAGGACGGCGGCACCGTGTCCTGTTCGATACCCGCGACGCCGTCTCCGCCCCGCCCGGCCCGGGCGGCGAAACCAGCAGCGCGGGCATGCTGGAATTGCGCAAGATCCTGTCCTCGCTCGACCTCCCGGAGCTCGAGCCGGTGCCGCGCGATCACGTTCTGACCAAGACGTTTTATCTGCTGCGCGACTTCCCCGGCCGCTTCAACACCGGCCAGCTTTGGGTCGAGGCGCTGCCGGCGACGGAAAACGAGGATGAAGGGACCGGCCGGCCGGCGCGCGGCGGCGACGGCGTGTCGTCCATCATCATCACCTCCAACGATTTGGCCGGCGCCTGGGCGACGCGCGGCGACGGCCAGCCGATGCTGCCCATGGTCGACGGCCAGCCGCGCCAGCGCGAGCTTGCCTTCCGCGCCGGCGTCAACATCGTCATGTACACGCTCACCGGCAACTACAAAGCCGACCAGGTCCATGTGCCGGCGCTGCTCGAGCGGCTGGGCCAGTAAGCGGAGACTGATTTGAATCTCGGTGTCGCGTTCGCTCCGTTGATCAGCGTCCCCCTGCTTTGGGCGGCGATCCTGGTGGCGTGTCTGTTCTCGGCGCCTGCTCTTCGTCAGCCGCAGCCGCGGCGCTTTGATCCGCACGCTGGCGCTGGCCTTGGTCGTGCTCGCACTCGCCAATCCGTCGCTGACGCGGGAAGATCGCGATCCGCTAAGCTCGGTCGCCGTCGTGATCGTCGACAAGAGCCCGAGCCAGAATTTCGGCGACCGCCAGGCGCAGACCGATAAAGCGCGCGCCGAGGTGGTTGCGCGGCTGAACCGGATTCCGGGACTTGATGTGCGCGTCGTCGAGGCCGGCCAGGCCGACGGCGAAACCGACGGCACGAGGCTCTTTTCGGCCCTGACCTCGGCGCTCGCCGATGTGCCGTCCGACCGCGTCGCCGGCGTCGTCATGATCACCGACGGCCGCGTGCATGATGTGCCGCCGGACGCGTCCGGCCTCGGCTTTGCCGCGCCGGTTCATGCGCTCATCACCGGCACCAAGGACGAGCGCGATCGCCGCGTCGCGCTGATCGCGGCGCCGCGCTTCGGCATCGTCGGTCAGCCCCAGACCGTCACCTATCGCGTCGAAGACCAGAGCGGCAACGAGCCGACCGCGCAAGTCACAGTGCGGCGCGACGGCGACGTCGTCGAACAGAAGATTGTCCCGGTCGGCACGCCGCAAAATGTCGCGATCCCGATCGCGCATGGCGGACCGAATATCGTCGAAATCGAAGCCGCGCCGCTGGCGGCCGGCGAGCTCACGCAGGTCAATAATCGCGCCGTGGTCACGATCGACGGCGTCCGCGACAAGCTGCGGGTGCTGCTCGTCTCCGGCGAGCCGCATGCCGGCGAGCGCACCTGGCGCAATCTCTTGAAGTCCGACCCGTCGGTCGATCTGGTGCACTTCACCATTCTGCGGCCGCCGGAAAAACAAGACGGCACGCCGATCAACGAATTGTCGCTGATCGCCTTCCCGACCCGCGAACTGTTCCAGCAGAAGATCGATGAATTCCAGCTCATCATCTTCGACCGCTATGCGCGCCAAGGCGTGCTGCCGATCATCTATTTCGACAATATCGCCCGCTATGTGCGCGACGGCGGCGCGGTCCTGGTCGCGGCCGGCCCGGATTATGCGAGCCCGACCAGCATCTGGCGCACGCCGCTCGATGCGATCCTGCCGGCCGAACCGAGCGGCGATGTGACCGAACGCGCGTTCCGCCCGCGGCTGACCGATCTCGGCGAGCGCCATCCGGTGACGCGCGGGCTCGACGGCTCCAACTCAAATCCGCCGAAGTGGAGCCAATGGTTCCGCATCGTCGATACCAGAAACGCCGGCGGCACGACGGTGATGCAGGGTCCGGATGCGAAGCCACTCCTCGTCCTCTCGCGCGAAGGCGAAGGCCGCGTGGCGCTGCTGTTGTCCGATCACATTTGGCTGTGGGCGCGCGGCTTCCAGGGCGGCGGCCCGCATCTCGATCTGCTGCGGCGGCTGTCCCACTGGCTGATGAAAGAGCCGGATCTCGACGAGGAATCGCTGCGGCTGACCATGAGCGCGCATAATCTCATCGTGCAGCGGCAGACCATGGCCGATCAGGTTGCCGATGTGACGCTGACTTCGCCGTCAGGCCAGACGCAGACGCTCAAGCTCGACGCCAAGGAGCCGGGCGTGTGGGAATATTCGGTGCCGGCGAACGAACTCGGCCTGTGGCGGGCGACTGACGGCAAGCTCAATGCGCTGGTCAATATCGGTCCGGCCAATCCGCGCGAATATGCCGAAGTCACGTCGACCACCGACGTGCTGGCGCCGCTCGCCTCGGCGACCGGCGGCGATTCCCGCAGGCTCGACCAGGGCTCGGGCGTCGACGTCCCGCGCATTGTTGCCGTCCGTTCGGGCGATACGTTCAAGGGCGACGACTGGATCGGCATGAAGATGCGCGATGCCAGCGTGGTGCGCGGCATCGGCGTGCTGCCGGTCTTCGCCGGGCTGCTCGGCCTTCTGCTCCTGCTCGGCAGCCTTGCCGGAACGTGGGCGCGCGAAGGCAGATAAGTGGCCAACAGCTTTATTGAATATCCGGACGTACCGGGCCCGACACGCCTTCGAAAGCGCCTTCGCTCAACTCGGCGACCAGCAGCCGCACCGGATCGACCGGGCCCGGCAGTGTGACGCGGCCGGGCGGCACCGGCTTGAACCCGGCCTTGCCGTAATAGGGCTCATCGCCGACCAGCAGCACGAGTTTGTGTCCGCCCGCGGCCGCACCCTTCAAGGCGCGCTCGATCAGCGCCATGCCGACGCCGCGCTCGCGGAAAGCCGGCTCGACCGTGAGCGGGCCGAGCAGCAGCGCCTTGGCGTCGCCGATACGGATCGGCGACAGCCGCACCGAGCCGACCAGAAGCGTGCCGGTGCGCGCGGTGAACGACAGGCCGAGCGCATGCGGCACCTGTTCGCGCAGGCGATAGGCGGTCTTGGCGTGGCGGCCGGGGCCGAAAGTGCGCTCGTGCAGCCGCTCGATCGCAGTCGCGTCGCCGGGCGTTTCGGTCACGATCGTCAGCGCAATATCGGTCGTCGCGTCATTCATGGTGCTCGCCGCCTAGCATTGAGTATGGCCGGAAGTCCAGCCACTCCATTCAGTCACCGCGAGCCCGCAAAATTCGGCCCTGTCGCCGAGGCCCGGGAATGATTAGATTACGCAACGAAAAACATCGGAGAAAGCACCATGGGCATGCTGGTCGAAGGCAAGTGGCAAGAGGACGGTACACGGACCAAGGACGGTCACTTTATCCGGCCGTCATCGGTGTTCCGCAATTTCGTCACGCCCGACGGTTCGCCCGGGCCGACCGGCAAAGGCGGCTTCAAAGCCGAGGCCGGCCGTTATCACCTCTACATCTCGCTGGCCTGCCCCTGGGCGCATCGCACCTTCATCTTCCGCGCGCTCAAGAAGCTCGGCAACGTCATCACTTATACCAATACCGAGCCGCTCTACGGCAAGACCGGCTGGGAATTCGGCACTGCACGCGGCGGCATGGCGGACGAGGTCAATCACAAGAAGACGCTCGCCGAAATCTATCTGGTGGCCGATCCGCATTATACCGGCCGCGTCTCGGTGCCGGTGCTGTGGGACAAGAAGCAGCAAACGATCGTCAACAATGAATCCTCCGAAATCATCCGCATGCTCAATTCCGCGTTCGACGAATTCACCAATGTGCGTGCCGATTATTATCCAGCCGACTTGCGCTCGGAGATCGACCGCATCAACGACATCGTCTATCCGACCGTCAATAACGGCGTCTATCGCGCCGGCTTCGCCACCTCGCAAGAAGCTTACGAAGACGCCGCCCGCGGCATTTTCAAAACCTTCGACATGCTGGAAGAGCGGCTTGCCAAGCAACGCTATCTCGCCGGTCACCAGCTCACTGAAGCGGACTGGCGGCTGTTCACGACGCTCATTCGTTTCGACAGCGTCTATTACAGCCACTTCAAGTGCAATCTGCGCCGCGTCGCCGACTACCCCAATCTCTGGAACTATCTGCGCGATCTCTACCAGGTGCCGAGCGTGGCCGAGACAGTAAGCATCGAGCAGATCAAGCGGCACTATTACGGCAGCCAGCGGCAAGTGAACCCGACCGGCATCGTGCCGATCGGCCCGATCTCGATTTCTACTGCGCCGCACGACCGCGCGCGGCTGAACTGAAAGGCGTGCCGACGCCTCACGCCGCGTCAAAAGCCTTGGACGCGGCGTGATCTCGCATCGGTGCCATCCCAATTGTAATTCTGGTCTGTAATATTCCGGATCACAGTTGTTGTGATTCCACGGCCATTCGGTATCGGCGAGTAGGTGCAAGCCGGCCCGTAAGCGTAGATCGACCGCCCGGAACAAAGCCGAAGCGGCGATGGTGGAAACCGATCATGACCGTGGTCACGGCACGCCAATGTGCGGCGCGGCCGGCGGAGGGATTGGCCGTGCACGCCGTAAACGTGTGCGGCGCGTACCGCCGATTATTCCGCCATTGCTGCGGCAGTTACCGGCGACATGTGTGCGAAAGCCTGGCGCCTCCGTTGGCTGCACGCCACCGATTGCCCGCCACCGAGGCTGCGCCGGCGCCGATACGCCGCCGCCCCATGTGGCCACCAATTGGCCACCACCTATATGGCCGCCGCCGATGGGACGCCGCCAAAGCCGCCACCCATGTGGCCGCCGCCTCCACCGCCGTGATGCCGCCATGCCACGCTGCCGTCCGAGCGCCACGGCAGCAACTGCCGCCATAATATCATCTACGCATTTGTACTCTTCTCCGTTGTCACCGACGCTCGCCCGCACCGCCTCGCTGAGCCAGCGTCGTACGCCACAGATGAGTTGCGCTTGCGCGTTTCAAACACATCGCCGTGGCACCGCGCCACAGCGACGCTCACGACGACTTGAGCAAATACAACAAAATCACCACAATTCCGCCGGCGGGCGGCCCGAGAGCACTTCGGCAATGCGCTCACGCGTCGCGCGCGACGTGTCGGCCGGCAATTCGTTCGGCGCGAAGAAGCCGTGATCGATGATTTCGTGATCGGGCTTCGGCGGCGCGATCTGGCGAAACTCGCGCACGATATAGAGGGCAACGTGATCGCGCCGCGAGACACGCTTGTTGAAATAGACCGCGTGCAGCACCGGCGGCGCGCTGACTTCGATATTGCCCTCTTCACGTAGCTCGCGCTCGAGCGCCGCCAGCAGCGTCTCGCCCTTTTCGACGCCGCCGCCCGGCATGTGCCAGCCCGGCACGTAAGAGTGCTTGACCAGGAATATCCGGCCCTCGCCGTCGAAAATCAGTCGCTCGGGCGCCGAGCGTCATGCCGCGCGTGAAATACCAGTAGCGGTGCAGGCACCACCGCACGACCGGTTCGAAAATGCGGCGGATGGGGTCGAAAGTCATGGTAATCCCGGGCTGGTCACTTATTTAGAATAGTTCTAATATAGAATTCTTACCGGCACTTACCCAACTGCCGGGCGGCGCCGGATCGCGCGGAAAGAGGCTTCTGTGAAACGTTTCGCCGACTTGAACGAGCAGGAAATTCTCGCACTCGCCATTTCCAACGAAGACGAGGATAACCGCATCTATCGCTCCTTCGGCGACGCGTTGCGCGCCTCTTATCCCGACACTGCCGAAATGTACGACAAAATGGCGGAAGAAGAGATCGGGCATCGCGACATGCTGCTCGACCTTCATCGCAAGAAATTTGGCGACTTTTTGCCGTTGATCCGCCGCCAGGACGTCAAGGGCTTTGTGCCGCGGCGCGCGATCTGGCTCAACCGGCCGCTGGCGATCGACGCCACGCGCAAATTCGCCGAGGAAATGGAATACGAGACCGCGCGTTTCTATCGCCGCGCCGCGCAAACCGCCACAGGACGATTCGGTGCGCGACCTGCTGCGAAAGCTCGCCGCCGCCGAGGACAAGCACGAAGAATTCGCGCAACAGCTCGGCAGGCGGATCTCGCCGGAAAAGCGTGACGCCGAGAACGATGCCGCGCGCCGCATGTTCGTGCTGCAATATGTGCAGCCGGGTCTCGCCGGCCTGATGGATGGCTCGGTCTCCACGCTGGCGCCGCTGTTTGCCGCGGCGTTCGCCACGCATAATACCTGGTCGACATTTCTGGTCGGCCTTGCGGCGGCGATCGGCGCCGGCATTTCCATGGGCTTTGCCGAGGCGCTGTCCGACGACGGCTCGCTGACCGGGCGCGGCGCGCCGCTGGTGCGTGGCGTGGTCTGCGGCGCGATGACCGCACTCGGCGGGCTCGGCCATACGCTGCCCTATCTCATTCCGAATTTCACTGTCGCGACCTCGGTCGCCTTCGCCGTGGTCGCGGTCGAGCTGACGGTGATCTCCTGGATCCGCACCCGCTATATGGACACGCCGTTCCTGCAGGCGGCGTTCCAGGTCGTGGTCGGTGGCGTCCTCGTATTCGCCGCCGGCATCCTGATCGGCAGTTCGTAAAGCGGCAGTTCGTGATTTGTTATGTGCTCTCTGCGATGCTCTAGGCGTTAATTCCCGGCTTACACCGTCACCGCCATCAAGCGCGCCACCATGTTCGTCCTCGCCCATATCTCCGATCTGCACATGGCGCTGCAGCCGAAGCTGACCCAGCTTCTGAGCAAGCGCGGGCTCGGCTACATCAATTGGCACCGCAAGCGCAAACATATCCATCGCCGCGACATTCTCGATGCCATCACGCTCGACCTGAAGGCGCACGCCAAGGACCATATCGCGGTCACCGGCGATCTCGTCAATCTGTCGCTGCCGGTCGAATATGAGCGCGCCGGCGACTGGCTGCACACGATCGGCAGCTCAAGAGACGTCACCGTCATTCCCGGCAATCATGACGTCTATGTGCAGCAGGTGACGGACGCGCCCGCGACATACTGGGGCGACTACATGACCGGCGATGACGGCGTGCATCGTTTCCCGTTCCTGCGCCGGCGCAACGGCGTGGCGCTGATCGCGCTGTCTTCCGGTGTGGCGACCGGCCCGTTCATGGCGACGGGACGGCTCGGCGCGCGGCAGCTCGATCGGCTCGCTGAATTGCTCGACCAAACCCGCGACGCGTTCCGCGTCGTGCTCATTCATCATCCGCCGCTGAGCCCGCCGCATCGGCGTTTGCGCCGCCTGATCGACGGCGCGGATCTGCGCGGCGTGCTGGCCGCCAAAGGCGCCGAGCTTCTCATTCACGGTCACGATCATCAGCGCGCCCTCCTCTGGCTCGACGGACCCGGCAAGAAAATCCCCGCGATCGGCGTGCCGTCGGCGTCGGCGCGCGCGCCGCACGGCGACGAAGACGGCGCCGGGTATCATCTCTTCAACATCGACGGCACGGTGGGAAACTGGCGCTGCGAGATGATCGCGCGGCAGCGCAACGCGGACGGGACGATCAAGGAAGCCGAGCGGACGACGCTTTATTTATCCTGCGTGCGACGCACCGCGCCTCGACCGACGCGAAAGCCGGGGGACCCAGTTCATGCACTCAACGTCAGCAAATTGCCCGCTGGATTCCCGCTTTCGCGGCAATCAGCGGAAAAAATTAACCCGGACTGGACAACGCCAAGGCCAGAACAATCAGCGCCACGACACCGCCGAGGACGCCGAGTGCGAACCAGCCGAGAGCGCGCCAGCGCCGCCGCGCGTGATAACGCGCCGCTTCCTCGAGCGGAGCCCGCGCCAGCAGATCGGGATCCTCGGCGAGCGCCCGCTGCCGTTCGACCAGACGGCGGGCGACATAGGTCGTCACCGCCTTAACGATCTCCGGAATATCGTGCAACTCGGCGAGCACATGGCGGCCGAAACTGCTGTCGTGCAGGAAACGGTAGCTGCGCTTGTCGCGGCCCATGGCGACATGCGCCACGGCGTCGATCCACAGCCGCGGCGTGTCGCCCCGGCTGATGCCGCGATCGAACAGGTCGACTTCGCCTGGAATTTCGGCAAACAGCGGATCGAGCGCCTCGTTGAGAAGCTCGAGCCGCGCGGCTTCGGCATCGCGCAGGTCGACGACGACACTGGTGCGCTCGGCCGCCTCCACGCGCGCGTGATGCATCGCCGCTTTCAGCGACGACACCGGCTCCGGATGTCGCGGCGGCATCGGCCGCCGGCTCGGACCTGCCTTTACGTCCCCACATCTTCCGTTTCCGTCCGTCCCTTCGAACCCAACAATACCCCAAAATCAGCCTGCAAAAAGGCTGCCAATTGGGGCCTGCCGCTCCTTCTCCCCGCTTGTGGGGAGAGGTCAGGGATGAGGTGGGAGTGGCCGCGTCGGCGCTGAGACGATTGCACTGAAGATGTCTTCGCCGAGGGCTACGTCCCGACCCCCACCCGCATCCCTCCCCGCAAGGCGGAGGGAGTCACAAGCTTCACGCATCTTACTGTTCTAGAGTTGCAACTCTAAATCGTCCGCCCGCCGTCGACCTCGACGATATTGCCGGTGACGAATTGGGCGTCGGCGGAGGCCAGAAACAGCGCCGCATTGGCAATGTCCTCCGGCTTCGCCAGCCGGCCGAGCGGCACGGTGGCGATGAACTTCTCGCGCTGGCCCGGCGCCGGCCCGAGAAACGAGGGCAAAAGCGGCGTGTCGGTCGCGACCGGCGCGATAGCGCAGACGCGGATCTTGTCGGGCGCGAGCTCGACCGCGAGCGTCTTGGTCAGGATGTGCACCGCGCCCTTGGTGGCGTTATAGGCCGAGAGCCCGGGCCGCGGCCGCAGAGCCCGCGGTCGAGCCGATATTGATGATGACGCCGCCGCCGCGCCTGCGGAAATGCGGCACCACCGCCTGGCAGCCGAAAAACACGCCTTTGACGTTCACCGCATAGATGCGATCGAACTCCTCCTCGCCGATTTCGAGCATCGGCTTGTTGACGTGGGTGGCGCCGGCATTGTTGACCAGGATGTCGAGCGTGCCGAATGCGGCGACGTGTCTCCTCGACCGTGCTTTCGACGAATTCACCCTTCTTGGTGACGTCACAGCGCAGCGCGATGGCTGTGTTGCCGATGCCGCGCGCGGCGGTCTTCGCGGCTTCCTCATTGACATCGACAACGGCGACGCGCGAGCCTTCCCGCGCATAAGTCTCGGCGATGCATTTGCCGATGCCCGAGCCGGCGCCGGTCACCAGAGCTGTCTTGCCTTCGAGACGCATGTTCCGCTCCCCGTTTCTGTTTTTCAGTCGGCCTTCGGCACCACGCCATAAGGCTTCGCCCAGCCAAGCCCGTCTTCGGTCCGCGTCTTCGGCTTGTATTCGCAGCCAATCCAGCCTTTGTAGCCGAGGCTATCAATCGCCTCGAACACGTTGCGTGAAATTCACCTCGCCGGTGTCGGGCTCGTGGCGCGAGGGCACGGCCGCGATCTGCACATGGCCGATCAGCGGCTGATATTTCTCGAAGCGCTTGAGCAGGTCGCCGCCGGTGATCTGCAGATGATAAAAATCGAACTGGATGCGCACATTCGGCGCGCCGATCTTGCCGATGAGATCGGCGGCGTGTTCGAGATGGCTCAGGAAATAGCCGGGCCGGTCGCGCTGGTTGATTGGCTCGATCAGGATCGTGATGTTGTTCGGCGCAGCAAGCTCGGCGGCGCGCGAAATGTTGCCGATGAAGACCTTGTCCGCCGCCGGCCGCGCGTTCACGTCCACAACGCCGGTCATGCAGTGAATTCCCGTGCCGCCGATCGCGGTGACATAATCGAGCGCGCGCTTGAACGCCGCCTCGAAATCGCGCTCGCGGCCCGGAATCGCAGCCAGCCCGGATTCCGGGCCCTGCGGCGTGTTCACTGCGAGCTGCGTGAGATTGTGCTTTTTCAATTCGGCGACGACGGCCGAGGTCGGCACGTCATAGGGAAATTGCAATTCGACCGCGGGAAAACCCGCGGCGGCCGCGGCGCCAAAGCGCTCGATCAGCGGGCGTTCGGTGAACAGATGGCCGAGATTGGCGGCAAAGCGGGGCATTTGCGGTCCTTGGTGTTTCCTTTTGCGTTTCGGCGGAAGCGTAGAGCACTCACGGATGCGACGGAAGACGCTGCATCCTGCCCCGCGCCAGCGGGGAAGGGGGACCACCTTGCGAAGCAAGGTGGTGGAAGGGGCGTCAGACCCGACGAAACTTTTTCGACGACAGACAGCGACGAGTTAGACGCCCCCTCCACCGCGCAAGAGCGCGGTCCCCCTCCCCCGTTTTCACGGGGGAGGATGCACGCTCCCGCATTCTCGCGCCGCCTCATGCGCGCGAATTTTGTCTCGACGCTACGGTGTGAAGCGCGAAGGGAGCGGCGCGGCCTGAAAAGAAGGGGTGGTGCCTTCGTTTCGTTTTGCGCTTTTGACTTCGCGTAGGATGGGTTGAGCGCAGTGAAACCCATCGTCTTCTTCACAAGCCTTGGTGGGTTTCGCTCCGCTCAACCCACCCTACGGAACAAGAAAAAGGAAGCGGAACGCCGACAGACGTGGGGACGAACCGTCCGCGCTTTTGGCGCGGCAGCGCGTGCATCGGCACGCGCTTCGCCTGTCGGCGTTCCACCACGGTGTTTTCCTGGAGATGTGGAACACCTCCGTCCAGCTTCAGGCCATGCTTCCTGGGACGCGGCCGCCACGATTACTCTGCTAGATGGGCGTTACCCACCCCTACCTGTCCCAGTCCAGTGCGCACCGCACGGCCGGCCATGCTTGCCAGCGGCTGATGCCCAAAGCCGCCCGGGAGCAATGTGCGAGATCGCCCGCGGGCACCGCCTTCGCTCCCACCCCCGGTACGCCGCCGCGGATGGTCCTTCGTGAGCGAGAATCACGGAGATATGTAACCAAAACAGATACAATAGTCAATGAAACGGAGACGTCACGTTTCGGTCATTGCGGAGATAAGCTGGCAGCCAAGACCAGCGCCCGATAGGGGGGGGCTTTGACATCCCCTAGTGACCCGAAGCGGGCGTTGCCAATATTGTCCGACAATACTGTTACGCTGTCCTGCCAGACGCTTGCCGTTGCAGCCATCGCTGCAGCCGCGCATCCTCGCAGGCGGTGACATTGAAGCGCATCCAGGGTGAACGCTCGAGATGCGGACGAAAGACCACGCCGGGCGCAAGCATGATGCCCTCGCGTTGCGAGGTTTCCGCCAATGTGAGTGAATCTTCAATATGCGGGAAGCGCGCCCAGACGAACATGCCATTCGTGGGCTCTACGAACATTTCAAGTCCCATGCGCTCAAAAGCGCGCACGACATTCAGGCGCGTCTCACCGAGCCGATCGTGCAGTCGTGACAAATACTTGCGGTAATGACCATCCACGAGCATGAGGTAGACAAGCCGCTCGGTGAATTGCGACGTCGTGATGCTGGTTAGCGTCTTAATGTCTGCAAGTTCATTAGCGATGCCTTGCGCGCAAGCAAGGAAGCCTACGCGCAAGCTGCCAGATAATGTTTTGGAAAAGCTTCGCGCGTAGATGACGCGTTTGAGCTGGTCGAGGGTCGCGAGCCTCGGCGTCGCTGTGGTCTGCAAATCGCAGAAAATATCATCCTCGACGATTGTGAAGTTGTACCGCTCGGCGGCCTGGAGCACCTTGAACGCGACATGGGGACTCATGTCCGTCCCAGTCGGATTCTGCATGATCGACTGGGTGAAATAGACCTTCGGCTTATGGGCGGCGGCGAACTTCTCCAGAATGGCCACGTCTGGCCCATCAGGATTGCGCGGCACCGCCAGCATTTCGATGCCCTGCAGCCGAAGATTGCCAAACATGTTGTAGTAGCCAGGATCGTCGACCAGCGCGGTATCGCCAGGCTTTAGCAGATAACGGATGACGAGTTCGAGCGCCTGGCTGGTGCCCTGGGTCAGAAGGATCTGCTCGGCCCGCGCGGGGATCCCGAGTCCGCCCAGCATCAGCGCGAGATGTTCGCGCAACGGCAAATAGCCAAAGGGATGCCCGTATTCGAGCAGATAAGGTCCGTTCTTACGCGCCAACACGTTGAGGCTTTGACGAATGCCGGCTTCATCGAGCCACGAATTGGGCAGCCACGGGCCGCCAGCAAGAATCGTGTTCTCGTCTGCCTCTAACAGCCGGCGGATGAGCCAGACGAGTTGCTCGTTACGCTTGTGATTGTCCGATGGCGCCGGTTGGTCGACCTCCAAATGGGAGGCAACCGCTGCATAGAAGCCCGCGCCGCGGCGGGACAGCAGATAGCCCATCGCAACCAAACGATCGTAAGCCTCGACTACAGTAAAGCGGCTGACGTTGTAGCTCTCGGCAAAATTGCGGATCGACGGCAGTTTCGTGCCCGGTCGCAGATGGCGATCTTCGATTTGCCGCCGAATTGCGTCAACGATCTGGTCCGCCAGGGGTCGACCACTGTTACGACTGATGCTGAGAGAAAGCATGGCGATTTACCCGTCACTGAAGTGGCCCGGTCGCCGCACCGATACAGTCGCGTCTGCTGACGGTGAAAGTGTCTATTACTGTTCTGGCAAGTGTTCGGCACAATGCCGCGCGTGTCAAGCAACGAACCCGGCCACAACAGGAGGATTTCAATGCCCCTCATTCAGGTTCGAGTGATTAAAGACGTGTTCAGCAAGGAACAGAAGCACCAGATCATCAGCAAACTCACCGATGCGATGGTTTCGATCGAAGGCGAAAACATGCGCGGCGTCACCTGGTGCGTTGTCGAAGAGGTCGAAAGCGGTGACTGGGGGATCGGTGGCAAAGCCTTGACCACTGCCGACGTGCACGCACTGGCGCGCGGGAAGGCTGCATGATGCGTTGAGGCCAAAGACGTGGATGGCCGGGACAAGCCCGGCCATGACGGCTGAAGATTGCCGGGCGCATCACTCCTATTGCGCCTTGAGCCCCGCCGCCTTGATCACCTCGCCCCACTTCGCCATTTCGGCGGCGAAGAACTCCGTGCAGGCCTGCGGCGACGAGCCGATCGGCACATAGGCCATGGCGGCGAGCTTCTGCTTCACGTCGGGCAGCGCCAGGCCGACGACGACGATGTCTTGAAACTTGGCGATGATGTCTTTGGGCGTGCCGGCCGGCGCCGCAACGGCGGTCCAGGTAGCGCCCTCGACTTCGGGGAAGCCGGCCTCGGCCATGGTCGGGACGTCCGGCAGCGCCGGCGAGCGCTCCTTTCCGGTCACCGCGAGCGCACGCAACTGGTTGGCCTTGATCAGCGGCACCGCGGGGGCCAAGGCGCCGAACGACATCGGCGTGTGGTTGCCGACGGTCGCCTGCACCGCGGGGCCGCCGCCGTCGAACGGCACATGCACCAGATCGAGCTTCAGGGCGAGCTGGAACAGCGCGCCGGTGAGTTGCGGCGGCGTGCCGGTGCCGGGCGAAGCGTAACTCTCCTTGCCGGGATTGGCGCGGATCCAGTCGACCAGCTCCTTGACCGTCGTCGCCGGCACCGACGGATTGATCGCGAGCACCACCGGCGTCTGCGCGACGACCGTGACGCCCTCGAAATCCTTCAGCGCATAGCCCGGCTCCGAAAACAGGAACAGATTGTTGGTCAGATTGCCGCCCGTGATCAGGAAGGTGTAGCCGTCGGGCGCCGATTTCGCGACGCGGGCCGCGCCGACATTGCCGCCGGCGCCGGCGACATTCTCGACAAAAAAGTTCTTGCCGGTCTTGTCGCTCAGCACCTGCGAGATCAGGCGCGCGATCAGATCGGTCGGACCGCCGGGCGCGAAGCCGACCTCGAGCTTCACCGGCCGCTCCGGCCAGTTCGCGGTTTGCGCCAGAGCGCGCAGCGGCCACATCTCCAAAACGCTTGCCGCCGCAACACTCGCAATCGAGGCCAAAAATTCCCGCCGCCGCATGCGCTTCCTCCCGGTCGTTTTTATTTCATTGAGCGTACGACGGAATTCCGGACCGCGCCATGCACCATCCTGCCCCGCGAAAGCGGGGAAGCGGGACCACCTTGCGGAGCAAGGTGGTGGAAGGGGCATCGGACTCTGCGAAACTCTTTCGATGACGACGAAATGACGAGTTAGACGCCCCCTCCACCACGCTCCGCTCGCTGCGCGAGCTACGCGCGGTCCCCCTCCCCCGCTTTCGCGGGGGCGGATGCGCGCGTCATGGCTGGCGCCTTGCTGCGCCCGGACCCGCCCGGTGGTAGTCTTGCGCCGCGCCGGTGTTTGATCTTTGCTTCTTCGGGGGCAGCGCATGGAGCAAACAGATATCGCGGCTTCACCCTTGCTGCGGGCGACCTTTGCGGGTCTCGCCGCCGCCATGCTGGTGCTGTGGGGGCTGAGCCTTGGACCGCCGATCCAGAACTGGGGCAATCCGCGCGAGGCCGGCTTCTCCTATGTGCCGGCATTCTGGGCCACGCTGACCTGCCTGCCGGTCGGGCTTTTTTTGGTCGCCGGCGCGATCGTCGCCCGCGGCCGGCCGCTTGGGCGCGCGCGCCGGGCGCTCTGGCTCTCCTGCATTCTGCTGTTTCTGGTCGTGGCGTTTTTGATCTTTCAACAAGCCGGCGATTCTTTCGGTCTCGGATAAAGCGCGGCGTGGCCAACGATGGATGGTTTTCTGGACGCCGTTCTCAACATCGTAACCGCCATGGTTCTCGTGGTGGTGGCGATTCCCCTATTCGCGATCTGCATCGCGCTGGTCTACGCGCCCATTTATATTTCGCTGCCTGTCGCGTTGGCGATTGCGGCTGCCGGCGCCGCGGCATGGCGCGTGACGTCGAGGCGGCCGCGGCCATCGCCGTGAACCGCGCCGCGATTCTCCCGCCTCGCTGGATTGCTTCGCTTCGCTCGCAATGACGGGTATTAGTCTTTCAGGGAAACGCCTGGGGGAAAAAAAAATGTTCGCCAACGACACGTTCCACATCGCCGTGCTGCCCGGCGACGGCATTGGGCCGGAGGTGATGGCGCCCGCGCTCGAAGTGCTGCGCAAGGTCGAGGCGACGACGCCGGGGCTGAAGTTCAAGTTCACGGAAGCGCAAGTCGGCGCCGGGCATTATCGCGACACCGGCAAGTCGATGCCGGAATCGACGATCAAGCTCTGCCGCGATGCGGACGCGATCCTGCTCGGAGCCTGCGGGCTGCCGCAGGTGCGCTATCCCGACGGCACCGAGATCATGCCGCAGGTCGAACTGCGCTTCATTTTCGATCTCTATGCCGGCGTGCGCCCCGCCCGGCTCGTGCCCGGCGTGCCGAGCCCGATCGTCGGCGCCGACAAACGCGGCATCGACCTGGTGCTGATCCGCGAGTCGACCGAAGGCCTGTTCGCCTCGATGGGCAAGGGCGTCGTCACGCACGAGGATGCACGCGAGACGCTGGTGATCACGCGCAAGACCTCCGAGCGGCTGTTCGAGTTCTCGTTTCGCCTCGCCGAGCGGCGCAAGAAGCGCGGCAGACCGGGCAAGCTCAGCTGCGTCGACAAGGCGAATGTGTTCAAGGCGTTCGCCTTCTTCCGCGGGTTGTTCGACGAGGCCGCCGCGCACCATCCGGGCGTCGCCACCGAGCGGCTCTATGTCGATGCCTGCTCAGCCATGCTGGTGCGGCGGCCGTGGGACTTCGACGTGATGGTGATGGAGAACATGTTCGGCGACATTCTCTCCGACCTCACCGCCGGCCTAGTGGGCGGCATGGGCATGGCGCCCTCGGCCGATATCGGCGACACCCACGCGGTGTTTCAGCCCTGCCACGGCACCGCGCCCGACATCATGGGACAAGGCATCGCCAATCCGTCGGCGATGATCCTGTCGGCGGCGATGATGCTCGACTGGCTGGGTGACAAATTCGAGCATGCGCCGGCTGGGGCGGCTGCCCACCGGATCGAGACGGCGGTCGATAATGCCTTCCAAAACGGCATCCGGCCACGGGAATTCGGCGGGCGGGATGGAACGGCGGCCGTGGCCAAGGCGGTGCTGGCCGCACTGATTTAGCCTGCTGCACCGCAACAACTCCACCTCTGCTCACTTGAATGTGGGCAAACACCCAATATCTTGCCCACTACAGGAGTGGGCGAATTTGTGGTTGATTCCGCCCCTCACCCTTGGTTCGCTTTGACCCAAGTCAAGTAACGGTCGGCACGCGTCTTCACGACAAAAATCCAGGCGCTGCGGCCAAGGGGAAACCAACTCAGGCAGTGGCGTCGCACCATGAATGCGCAACAACTCCTCCAGGAAATTTCCGATTATTGCCGCCAGGCAGGGCTCGCCGAATCCACGTTCGGCCGCCGTGCGGTGAATGACGGCAAGCTCGCGGCGCGGCTGCGCAATGGCGGCCGCATCACCACCGACACGCTCGAACGCATCCACGGCTTCATGGCGTCGCATCCGGCGCAAAGCGAGCGGCCGACCATCATCACGCGCGTCCATGCGCCGCGCCCGATGGCGGCATCAGCGTCCCAGATCAGTCTGCACGGTGCTGCTGCGGCCTCGCCCGCTTCGGCCATATCGCAGGCAAGTGCACCACAGCCCGCGCTCGGCGGACCGGCGGCGCCCGGCAAGCCCGGCGATCCGCAGAAGAACTTCCGCTTCTTCGACAACCGGCAGAAATATCTGCTGTTCGTGAATACCTGCAGCGAGAAATGGGAGGTGGCGCACCGCGTCTCCGAAGAGCTCGCGCATATTCATCCGAAGCCCCCGGCGGTGCGCGTGTTCGATGCCGGCGTCGGCGACGGCTCGGTGCTCACCCGCGTGATGCGGGCGATGCACGACCGCTTCGCCCATATGCCGTTCTATATCGTCGGCAAGGAAATCTCGCTCGAGGACGTGCGGCTGACGCTGCAGAAAATGTCGGACCGCTTCTTCGAGCATCCGGCGTCGGTGCTGGTGCTGACCAATCTCGCTTATGCCGACGCGCCGTGGCTCGCGGTGAAGTCGCTCAACGCCGCCTCGTCGCTGGTGTGGAAGGAGCTGGCGCTGACCGGTAACTCCGCGCACCGTTTCGAAGAGCAGATCATGGATCTCGAGCCGTTCCTGGCCGAGAACTGGAAGGCCGGCGTGTCCACGCGCACCGGCAATCCGGTCTATGAGCGCCCCGTGGTGCTCGTGGTCTATCGCGAGGATCACCGCTTCCTGCTCGATCCGATCATTCCGAAGCCCGGCGGCACGTTCGCCGACTACGATCTCGTTATCGCCTCGCAGCCGTATCGGGCGCGAGCCTCGCTCGACTTCAAGGCCAAGCGCGTGGTGGCGCCGCTGGCGCGCGCGCTCGGACCGGGCGGGCGGATGATCGGCATTCATTCCCACGGCCAGGATCCTGGGATGGAAATCATCCAGCGGGTGTGGCCGGAGGACAATCCGTTCATCCACGACCGGCATCAGATACTCAAAGCGGTGAAGCACGAGCTCGGCGCCGAAGGCCGCGATCTGAACTTCAACGCCTACGCCGATAACCGCGCGCTGTTCCGTTACGACATGCACACGCTGCCGTCGGAAATCTCGGAATTGATCGGCACCTCGACCTTGTTCGCGGCCTGGAACGCGGCGATCTATGTGGCGCAGGTCGAAGATCACCGCGTCGCCGAGGCCGCCGCCGACAGCCGCTATATCGACGCCACGCGCGAAGTGCTCAAAGAGCGCGGCGGCCTGTGGTTCTTCGACGAATCCTACGTGATCTCGCGCCGGCGCGATTGATCATGCCCGCGCTCGCTCCCGTTCCCGCGACGCCGCTCACGGAAGGGCAGGCGCGGATCGCTTCGTTCATGGCGGATTTTTCCGTCGAGGCGACACGGCCGAGCGACGCGGATATCGCGGCGATGGCGGTGCTGCCGCGCGGCACACGGGTCTATGTCAGCGCGGTGCCGGGACGGCCGGCCGAGGAATCAGTCGGCGCCGCAATACGGTTGCGCGCCGCGGGGTTCGAGCCGGTGCCGCATGTGGCGGTGCGCAATTTCGAGAGCGTCCAGGCGCTCGACGATTTCGTGGCGCGGCTCGCGGATCAGGCGCAGGTGCGGCGCGTGCTGGTGATCGCCGGCGATCGCGCCGAATGCGGGCCGTTCCGCCGCGCTCATGATGCGATCGATTCCGGCGTGTTCCGCCGCCGCGGCATCCGCGGCATCGGCATCGCCGGCTATCCCGACGGTCATCCGAAGATCGGGGCGGATGCGCTGCGGCGGGAGCTCGCGGAAAAGATCGCCGCCGCGGAAGCGACCGGGCTCGCCGTCGAGATCGTCACCCAATTCTGCTTCGACGCGCGGCGGATGCTCGACTACGTGGCGCAATTGCGCGCTTATGGTTTCGAGCAGCCGGTCCGGATCGGGCTTGCCGGGCCGACCAGCCTGTCCTCGCTGCTGCGCTATGCCAGCCGCTGCGGCGTGCGCGCCTCGGCGCAGGCACTGGCGCAGCGCGCCGGACTGATCCGCCAGGTCTTTGCGCTGACCGTAGCCGACGATCTGATCAGAACGCTGGCGGATGCGGCGCCCGCGCAAAAAGGCACGCACCAGAAAAGCCTGCACCATGTCAGCGCGCATTTCTTCTCGTTCGGCGGCTTGGGCGCCACCGCGCGCTGGACCCGCGCCGTCGCCGACGGCCGCATCGCGCTCGAAGCCAATGGCGGCTTTCGCGTCATTGCTCCGAACGACTAACGCTCCATCAGCCCTGAAAACGCAAATGGCCGGAACGAGTCCGGCCGTGACGGTCATTGCGCAGTTGTCCAGACTTCACAAATAGGTGCCCCCGGCGTGGACAGCGCCGGGGGCGAGCCCCTGCAGGGAAGTTGAAGATGGTGAAAGACTTTCCTGCAAGGGCTGGGCCTTGATCCGATGCCTCGGATCAAGGCCTAGCTTGTGTACCGCCTTACGGCAGGAAGTCTTTGTGCATACGGAAGCGGGCCTGCCAGTTGCTGGAGGACCTTTCCGTACCAATGGTTGCGGCGGCGGCAGAAGCATAACCACCCGCACCCACACCGCCAGTGGTCGCGCTCTGGAGATCTGAGTACATGACGTCAACGCCCATGTAGAAGGTCTTCGAGACATTCCACTGCGTGCGAGAGCCGATGAACCAAGTCGACCAGTTGTTGTTGCAGCCTGCGATAGCGGTAGCGGCGCTACCGGTACCGGCACCGAAGCCGGCTGCACTGCACAACATCGCATTGGCCTGGCTGTTATAGCTCACGCCATCCCAACCGCCGTACAGCGAGGTCTGCCAAGCCGGGCTCCAGTGATGCTCGTAGGAAGCGTTGAAGCCCCACACCGTGGTCAGGTTGCAGCCCGTGGTGGTTGCCGTAGCAATGGTGCCACCATAGATGCAATCGCTCAGCACGCCATAGGCGATATTGCCCTGATCAACTTTGCCCCAGTTCGAGTTCGGGGTGAAGAAGACGTAACGTGACGCGCCTTCGCTGTAGTTGACTTGGGCTTGCATGTAGTCGCCCTGACCGAACATCGGGAAGTTCAGGCGCAGGCCGGCACCAGCCGCCCAGCCCCACTTGTCGCCCGGGTGGCCAAGTAGGCCGCCGATGCCGGCTGTCGGGGCACCGCCCAGAGCCGTGCTGTAGTAGGTGCCATTGTCGTTGTGCAACGCGCCCATGATTTGCGCGCCGCCCCAAGCCTGGTCGAGCCGGAGATTGCCGACAATATCACCGACCTGCTGGCCGCCATACGCACCGTTGTTGGCGCTGACGCCAGCGATCGTGGTCGTGAAGCCACCGGCCGTGATGGTGCCGCTGGTATTAACGCCAAGCGTCGCCGTGGCATCGATGATCTGAGTTGTGCGACGCTCTTCCAAAGCCAAGCTCGCCGACAGACCATTGCCGAGCTGCGCGGTGTAGCCGAACACCCACCAGCCTGGATCGCCGGTGTCAGACGCGGCATAGTCGCCGTTATACGACGCCGCCGGCACGCTGTAGTAGTCGTAGAACGACTGCGACAGACCGGCGGTGATGCCGGCGAACTGCACGAAGGCGCGGTTGGCGCTGAACTGGTTGGCCGAGGTGTTCAGACCCACGTCAGTGGTGCTGATACCGACCGCGATGTAACCGCGAGCGGTGCCGTAGGCCGTCTGCTCACGAGCGTCGGCGGTGATATAACCGCGGGCGCGCATGACCAGGTTGTTCGTGGTCCGGTTGTTATTGTTGCCGTTGAACGGACCCCAGGTCAGGCTGCCGTTGTAACCCCAGCCCGCCTCAGCACGAACCCAGCCGCCGATCTTCAAGCAGAGATCGGTGCCGGGCATGTAGTAGAAGCCCGCCCCATAGAGGCTGCAAACCTTAACGTATTCGACTGGCTTGGCCTTCACGGGAAGATCAGCCGCTTGTGCGGCTGTGATCGACAAAATACCTGCGGCGGAACTGAGAAGCAGGTTTCTAATTTGCATTTTGACCCCCTCGACGTAATTCCCCGGCGGGCTGATTTGCCCCTCCCCGAGCGTTAACCTCATCAAGCGACCATTCTCCGCCGTCTCGTGCCACCGAATTCGCCCGCAGTTCCGCGCAGCGGGACTACCTCCGAGACTCATGCGCGGCGAATTCAACTCCGCGGGCCGTTGGCACCGACACTTTCGCGGAGCGGGATGCTTCGCATCGCCGTTGGCGATGGTCGTGAGCGCAGATGAATGTTGTGACCGGTTGATCGGCGCCGCTTGCGATCGCGTACTACGTCACTGCGCGGGGCTCGTTCTTCTCACGATGCATGCAAACAAGATTACGGATCATGCCGTGAGACAAAAAGGACACACACGGCCAAATACCGCGATTGCGCCGTTTGGTTTCGCCTGGCGAAACTCAAGCCGGAATCGGGCCGACGATCGGCGCCGGCCGCGACCCGATGGGGCAGGATTTTGCTCGAATTGGCCGCAACAAGTGCGGCTTCCGCGCAGCATCGCCATTCAGCGCCGGAGCGTGTTCGCCGCGTCGCGCGGCCTCCTCATCGATGTGGAAAACCGTGGCGGGCGGCGCGCCGAATCAATGCTTGCCGGCCAGCGCCGGCATTGCGCGCAAGCCGAGTCCTATTTCCAAAGCTTGGATTCGGTGGACAGTCCGACCGACAGGACGTCTTCGAGGCCGGCTGCAATCGCCGACGTCGCGCTCTTCAAGGCGTCCGAGAGCTGACCAGGCTGAACGTTCGCGCCCTCAGCCGCTTGGCGCCACCAGATTTGGACGGCGCCGACGACATTCGAACGCAGCGCAACCGCTGCCGCCATGGCGAGAAATCCGGGCCGTTCCGGCTGGTCGCTGCCGAAATACGGCGTACGGCAGGCAAAACCGCGCTTCTGCACGTCGGCAATGAGTTCGTCCGGCGGTTTGTCGCACATGCGGATTTGCCGCCGCCATTCGCCGCTGCGCCGAAGCTCTTCGTACACATCCTCACGTGCTTCGACCGGCATTTGCGCCAGCGCCGCATGACCGACGGCCGACAACAGGATAGGTGCGCGCGAGCCGATCTTGCTGGTCCGCAGCACGTAGGGCGACATCGATTGCGTGGTGTCGATGAGCACCATGTCGGTGCCGTCGCAAACGAACAGATCCGACGGCCACTGCACTTGCTCGGCCAGTTTGCGCAGCGGATCATACGCGGCGCACATCAAGGCATGGGAGCGCGCGCCCTTGGTGCTTACGGCCAATAAGCCGGACGCGTAGTACTTGCCCTCGGCCACGCCGCGCCAGACGTAGCCGCCATCCGTCAGCTCCGCGAGGATGCGGTGCACGACGGATTTCGACAGTCCGGTACCGAGACGAACTTCCGTGAAAGTGGCGCCCCGTTTTCGCGTAATGAATTCCAGGACCTGCAGGCCCCGCGACAAGCCCCGCATTGCGACTTCCGCCCCCGTAACCGTACTGTCATGTGCTCTGCGAATCGCGCCAGTCGCACAATGCGTGGAATTGTCGCGGAATTTACGCGGATAGATCGTAAGTTTATTTATTATTTATGCGGAAGCGGCCGAAATACGGCGCTATGTGAAGCGGTCGGAGTAGGCGCGTACCGCCGATAGATGCACTCCGCAACTAAGTCGAATTTGTCGAATAGTAATTTCCGGATGGCGCCGCTCTCGCGGCGGCTGCGCCGCAGCGATTCGCACCTCGCAGCGACAACGATGCGTTGAATAAGGCGGAGCCTCCGTCATGGCGCGCTGCAGCCGAACCAGGCCGACCATCCACAAAACTGGCGCGGAAGCACGGTGCCTATGCCCCACCCGCGCGAAACGGTAGGATGGCGTCATGCTCTATGTCGTCTATGCGCTCGACAAGAAGGATGTATTGCCGGTGCGGGCCAAGCATTACCGCGCCCACCGCGTGCATCTCGACAAGGCCGAACGACTACGCCGTCGACGTGGTGACCGCCGGCACTCTGGTGGCCGATGACGGCGAGACGCCGATCGGCAGCGTCTTCGTCGTCGATGCCAAGGACCGCGCCGCGGTGGACGCTTTCACCCGAAGCGATCCCTATCACGTCAACGGTGTCTGGTTCGGCGTGAACGTCCACGTCTACAACAGGAAGCGCGGCACGCCGATCGAGAGCAAGCGTTAGCTACGCCCTCACCTTCTCCCTGATCCCCATGCGCTCCAGGCGCCCGATCACCTCGTCGGCGAAATACGGCAGCTCGTCGTAATAGTTCACCAGCGACACCGCGATGCCGGTCAGGCCGGCGCGAGAGAGGTCGGCAAGCTGCTGCGCGACGTAGTCCGGATCGCCGACGATCGGCAGGCCGCCATTGCCCTGCGCATATTGGCTGCGGAGCGTGAGATATTTTTCCATGCCCACCGTCTCCGGCGACATCTTGCGCAGCGCCAGAATGTCGTCGACGGCCGACCAGTCGGCGCGCTCGACGATGCAGTGATGGAAATACTCCTCGGCTTCCTTCTTGGTCGGCCGGCAGGTGATGACGCCGACGGTGTAGCAGCCGATCTCCCGGCCCTGGGCGTCGGCGGCGTCCCTCGCCTTCTGCGCACTCTGCGCGGTCTCATCGAGCGAGGTGCGCGACGCCTGGAAGAAAAACGCATCACAGTTCTTCACCGCGAAAGCCTGGCCGACCGCGGAGGCGCCGGCATTCATGATCACCGGCCGCGTACCGCCATAGGGCTTAGGCTTGCCGCGGATGCCCTTCATGTCGAGAAACTTGCCCTTGTAGTCGAAATCCTCGCGGTCGGACCAAATGAGCTTGATGACGTCGATCCATTCCTGCGCGTAGTCGTAGCGCGCGTCGTGCTCGCGCTGCTGCACGCCGAACATGTCGAACTCGCCCTCGTTCCAGCCGACCACGATATTCAGCCCGAAGCGCCCTTCGCCGACCTGATCGGCGGTGACCATCTGCTTGGCCGCCACCACCGGATTGAAGATCGGCGCATGCACGGTGCCGAACACGGTGATGCGCTTGGTGGCGGCAAGGAGCGCGGTCGCCCAGGTGATGGTTTCGAGCGTCTCGCCCTGATAGTCGGTGTCGCCGCCATAGCCCTTCCAGCGGCCGATCGGCAGCATGAAGTCGATGCCGACTTCATCCGCAAGCTGCGCGAGCTTCTTGTTGTCCGGCCAGTTTCCGGTCCAGCGCTCCGGCACCAAGGTCACCGCGCGGCCCGACGAGCAATTGGCGCCGAACAAACCGAGCTGAAGCTTATTGTTGTTGTGCATCCGGCGGCGCGACTCGAGCGACGGCGAAGACGTGTGCAAGGGGGCATCCATGATCGACCTTCGTTTTCCTATTTTCTTCTTGGACCTTCAGTGCTTCATCGGGCGCCGCCGCAGAAATCCGCCGCCTTCAACCTCTCACAATGTGAGACGACTGCGCTTGCGTTCTGCCGCGGAATGTAAGGCATCATACCGCCTGCACGGCGGCCGATCCAAGGTTCGCCCGAGCTCCTATGCGAATGCCGCAGACCAGGTTGACTTGATCGCGGCAATGCCCGTGAATCGGGCAAAAGCGTTGCCAGGGAGGGATCGATGAACAAGGCTTGGTGTATCGTAGCCGCCGCGTTAGCCAGCGGAGCGGTCTCCGCTCCGGCTTCCGCCGCCGAGCCGGTGAAGATCGGCGTCATTCTGCCGTTGACCGGCAATTCGGCGAGCGCCGGACAATCGGCCAAGGACGCCATCGAGCTTGGCGCCGAGATCATCAATACGCCGCATCCCGAGCTCAAGGCGATGCCGCTCGCGGCCACTTCCGGCCTGCCCAATCTGGGCGGCGCCAAGATCGAGCTCGACGAGGCCGATCACCAGGGCAATCCGCAGGTCGGCCAGCAGCAGACCATCCGCCTGATCACCCAGGACCATGTCGCCGCCATGCTCGGCTCGTACCAGTCCTCGGTGTCGCTGGTCGCCACCGCGGTCGCCGAGCGGCAGGCCGTGCCCTTCCTGGTCGCCGACTCGGTCGCCGCCAATATCACCACCCGCGGCTTCAAGTTCACCTTCCGCACCACGCCGATCGCGCCCGATTTCGGCAAGGCCTACTCCCAATTCCTCAACGACGTGAAGAAATCCGGCCGCAAGATCGATTCGATCGCGATCGTCAACGAGAACACCGATTACGGCACTTCGGTCGCGGCAAGCCTGCTGGACGCAGCCAAGAACGCCAATATCAATGTCTCGGCGCATATCGCCTATAACGCCAACAGTTCCGACGTCTCGGCCCAGGTGCTGCAGCTCAAATCGGCCAATCCGGACGCGGTGATCTTCGTCAGCTACACCGCCGACACCATTCTCTATTTCAGGACGATGAAGAACCTGGACTACCTGCCGCCGATCATCATCGGCGACGATTTCGGATTTCTCCGATCCAAGCTTTATCCCGAGCGTCGGCGATCTCGCGCAAGGCGTGCTCAACCGCAGCGCCTTCGACATCGGCAAGCCCGGCAGCAACAGCTTCATCGTCAACAAGCTGTTCCACGACAAATACGGCCGCGATCTCGACGACACCAGCGCGCGCTGGATGCAGGGCCTGTTCGTGCTGGCGGACGCCATCAATCGCGCCGGGTCGACCGACGCCGAGAAGATCCGCGAGGCGCTCAACGAGACCGACCTGAAGGCCGAGCAATTGATGATCGGCTACAAGGGCGTCAAGTTCGACACCACCGGACAGAACACGCTGGCCTCGACCTTTCTGATCCAGCTCAAGGGCAAGCAATATGTCTCGGTGTGGCCGG